>NZ_QUNO01000010.1 GCF_003387475.1 Kutzneria buriramensis
AGGACCTGGACGGAGCGGGCAAGAGGGGGACGTCCGGTCTGCACAACACACCACCTGACTCAGACGGGGTGTTGCAACAACCACCTGACTTCAAGACGCCTTACCCGCGTTGAACGCGGGTAAGGCGTCCTTCCCTGCATTGGGGCTTCAGCATCGGGGCTTCAGGCCGGCAGGATCTCGTCCCAGGTGACGGGGAGGGCGACCGGGCCGTAGACGGTGGTGTCGGCCTTGAACTCGATCTCCGCGAACGGCACGGCCAGCCGCAGGCTCGGCACCCGCCGGGGCAGCGTGGCCAGCGCGGTGGTCAGCTCCAGCCTCGCGATCTGCTGCCCGGCGCACTGGTGCGGCCCGTGCCCGAAGCCGATCTGGCCGCTGGTCTCGCGGCCGATGTCCAACCGCTCCGGCTCGTCGAAGCGCGCGGGGTCGTGGTTGGCGGCCTGGATGGCGACGACCACGAACTCGCCGGCGGCGATCGGCTGGCCGGCGATCTCGGTGTCCACGGTGGCCACCCGCATCAGCCCGGCGCCGACGCCGAGCATCCGCACCAGCTCCTCGCCGGCGTTGGCGGCCAGCGACGGGTCGGCGGCCAGCCGGTCGAACTGGGGCCGGTCCTGAAGCAGCGCCAGCGTGCCGTACGTGATCATGCTGGCGGTGGTGTCGTAGCCGGCGACCAGCAGGCCGGCGGCCATCTTGGTGAGCTCGAGGTCGGTGAACGGCTGCTCCTGCTGCTGGCCGCGCGTGACCAGCACGCTCATCGCGTCCTCGCCGGGCTCGACCCGCCGCGCCCGGACCAGGTCGCCGACGTAGGAGAACAGCGGGAACTTCAGCGCGTCCAGGTCGTCCACATCGGACTTGCCGCTGAACAGGGCGTCGGCGACACGGTGGAAGATCGCGCGGTCGGCGTAGGGCACGCCCAGCAGCTCGGCGATCACCGACGTGGTCAGCGGCTTGGAGAACTGCTCGTGCAGGTCGATCGGCCCGCCCTCGGCGGCCAGCCCGTCCAGCAGCTCGTCGGCGGTGCGCTGCACCATCGGCCGGAACTCCTCGATCCGCTTCACGGTCGAGATCGCCGGCGCGAACACCCGGCGGAACCGGACGTGCTCGGGGCCGTCCATCTTGGAGAAGTCGCCCTCCTCGACCGGTTGGTCGGGCGGCATGTTGGCGAGCATGTGGCCGGCCTGGCCGGACCGGTTGCTGAAGCGCCGCGGGTCGCCCATCACCTCCCGGGCCTCGGCGTAGCGGGTGACCAGCCACGCGTCGATGCCGGTCGGGCAGGTGACCCGGACCACCGGGGACTCGCTGCGCAGTTCGGCGACCTCGGGCGCCGGGCCGAACGGGCAGAGGTCCTCGCGGGGCACGGGCAGGGGTCGGGCGCTGATCGTCGACGACACGAGACGACTCCTTGTGCGGTAAAACATCCCACCAGTTCGGGTTAACACTATTCACCGAACAGGGGTGGCCCCGCGACGGGCAAGGGGTGGTCCGCCCGAAGGATCTGCCCGATCAGCACGCCTTCTTGGTGAACGACGGGGTGTCGATCAGGTAGCCGTTGCCGGACCTCACGAACGGCCAGACCATCGCCCAGTCGATGCAGCCCACCCGCAGGTCCTGCGGCGCGTTGGCCGGCTCCTGGTGGCTGGTGAACGTCCCGAACACATCGAGGTTGTCGCCGTTGGCCTCGATCCGGTAGACGGTCATGTCGCTGTCGGTGGTGGTCTTGTACCCGTTGGCCCAGTCCTCCTGGGTCTGCGACTGCACGACCCGGGTCGTCACCGTCGTCTTCCACAGCGAGTACTTCCGGTCGTTGATCGCGTTGAAGTAGTTCTGGATGGCGTTCTGGACGTCCCCGAACTGCGGGACGCTCCGGGCGGCGTCCCGGAATGCCACGGTCTTGGGGTTCGACGGCGACGTCGTGGTGGTCGGCGTGCCGCTGTCGGTGGCCGGCGCGGACGGCGCGCCGGCGGGCTGCCGGTCGGCGGCGTAGACCTGGCGGGCGATCAGGCCGCCCACCATGGCGCAGACGGCGACGAGCAGGGTGATCGGGATCAGCCAGGTCAACGTCGTCCGATTGGGTGAAGCCTGCGGGGTCACGACACCGAGAGTGCCACGACTCAGCCGACCCGGTGCAGCCAGGTCACCGGCGCGCCGTCGCCGGCCCGCCGGAACGGCTCCAGCGCGTCGTCCCACGGCTTGCCCAGCAGCGAGTCGACGCCGTGAGCGAACGACTCGCCGGCGCGGGCCTTGGCGGCCAGCGCGCGCAACTGGTCCTCGGCCACCACGATGTCGCCGTTGGCGGCCGCGCGGGCGTGCCAGAGCCCGATGCCGGGCGCGAAGCAGAACCGCTCCCCGTCCACGCCGGGGCTGGGCTCCTCGGTGACCTCGAATCTGATCATGGGCCATGCCTTGAGCGCGCCGGACAGGCGCGCGCCGGTACCCGTGTCGCCGGTCCACGCGCACTCCGCCCGCAACTGGCCGGGGGCGGCCGGTTGCGCGGACCAACGCAGGTCGGCCCGGACCCCGAGGGTGCCCGAGATGGCCCACTCGACGTGCGGACAGACCGCAGACGGCGACGAGTGGACGTACACCACGCCACTGGTCTGACCACGGTTGTTCACTGCTGACCTCCGCACTCGCCGAGGGACGTCTTCCCCTACGCCCTCACGCGTGCCGCGATCACCAGCGGATCAAGCCGATGCGCCATTCTGCCCCGTGATCGGGCCCAACCGCCACCGCAACCGGCACATCCCGGGACAGAGATCACCCGTGCGAGGGGGACCGACACGGGTGAGGTCGATCACAGGCCGGGACGTGGACGCAACCGGCCCGCCGGTTACCGTTGTGCGGTCCGCATTCGTGGGCCGGACCGATGTGGATCTGGGGAGGTGGCGCCGTGCGACTGGTGCGACTGGGCGACGCGCAGTCCGCGGTGGCGGCCGACGTCAAGTCGGCCCTGGCGTCGTGGGGCGGCGGCGACGCCGTGCTGGGCGGCGTCGCGCTGGCGGGCTACCTGCCGCCGGGGCGGCCGCGGCCGGTGGACATGCTGGTGCTGCTGCCCAACGCGGTGGTGGTGATCGCCGGCGTCGACCTGCCCGACCCCGCCATGAAGCTGGACGCGCCGCTGGCCGGACAGTGGAAGATCGACGGCTGGCCGCTGGTCGGCCCGGACCCGAACGCCAATCCCGCCGCCGAGGCGCTCGGCGTGGCCGAGGCGGTCGCGGAGGTCGTGCGGGACACCGGGTTACCCGTTCGGCTGGTGCTGGCCGTCGGCCCTTACGTCGGTCAGGTGACGCAGCCGCAGCTGGACCTCGACCGCGGCATCCGCGTGCTGCACCCGATGCCCACCACGCTGCTGGCCGCGGTGCGCGACGTCGCCGGCGACCCGCCGGCGTGCACCGCCGAGCAGGCCGGCGGCCTGCTCATCCACCTCTGCCCGGACGAGCGGTTCACCACCGACGAGCTGCTCGCCGAGGGTTTCCCCGCCGCCCAGGCCGCGGCCCCGCCGGCGCCGGCCAAGAAGCGCCGGCGCTGGCTGCCCATCGGGGCGGCGGCGCTGCTCGGGGCGCTGGCCGTCGGCAGCGTGATCGCCGCCCTGACCACCGGCGGCCCCTCCCCCGCCGCGGCGGACGCCGCCTACACCCGCGTCGCCGACGTGCACGACGGCGCCAACTGCGCCGAGCACGCGTACGGGGACGTGCAGGTGTGGCTGAGCCAGCACCCGTGCACCGATCTGCGGCGGTGGAACTACCGATCCGGCGACGCCGGGGTCGCCATCGCCGAGGTGCGCTTCGCGGCACAGGAAGCCGCCGTCGAGTTCCAGGCGGCGGCCGCGAAGCCGGGCGGCGGCGGCGTCAACGAGTTGGTGCGGGAACGCCCGTGGCCGGGCGGCCCCGTGTCGTTCGACAACGCGGCCTTCGACAGCAACCGGTCGGGCGGGACCGTGAGACTGGTCGAGACCGTCTGGATCGGACGGCCGAGCACTGCCGACGATCCCGCCCTCGTGGCGCTGGCGAAGCGCATGCTCAAGCTGGCCCTGTCCTGATCGGGATTTGTCCTAGAGGCCGTAAGCCTCCAGCAACCGCAGCCACACCTCGCTGATCGTCGGATACGACGGCACGGCGTGCCAAAGGCGGTCCAGGGGCACCTCTCCGACGATCGCGACCGTCGCCGAGTGCAGCAGCTCCGCCACGTCCGGGCCGACGAAGGTGACGCCCACCAGCACCTTCCGCCGCTCGTCCACCACCATCCGCGCCTTGCCGCGGTAGCCATCGGCGTGCACGGACGATCCGGCGACAGCGATGTCCAGATCCACCACGCGGGTCTCGATGCCGGCGGCGGACGCCTGCGCGGCGGTCAGGCCGACGGCGGCGACCTCCGGGTCCGTGAACACGACCTGCGGCACGGAGGCGTGGTCGGCGGTGGCGGTGAACTGGCTCCACGGCGGCGTCTCGACCGGCCCCCTGGCCCGTGCGGCGATCACGTCGCCGACCACGCGCGCCTCGTACTTGCCCTGGTGGGTCAGCGGCGCGCGGCCGGTGACGTCGCCGGCGGCGTACAGCCACTGTCCGTCCACCCCGGACACCAGCCCCGAGTCGTCCACGTGCAGGGTGTCGCCCGGCTTCAAGCCGACCGTCTCCACGCCCACGCTGTCGGTGGCGGGCCGGCGGCCGGTGGCGACGAGCAACTCGTCCGCGGTGAGCACGGTGCCGTCGGAGAGGCCGAGGGTGACCTCGCCGCCGTCACGGGACACGCGCACCGCCTTCGCCCCGGTGTGCAGGCTGATGCCGTCCTCACGCAGCCCCTCGGCGACGAGCTCGCCGGCGATCGGCTCCAGCTTCGGCAGCGGGAGCTCGCCGCTGATCACCAGGTCCACGTCGGACCCGAGCCGCCGCCACGCCTGCGCCAGCTCGACGCCGACCACGCCGCCGCCGAGCACGATCAGCCGGCCCGGCGCCGCCTTGGCCGAGGTGGCATCACGCGACGTCCACACCCTCGTCTCGGCG
Organism: Kutzneria buriramensis; assembly: GCF_003387475.1. Lineage (GTDB taxonomy): Bacteria > Actinomycetota > Actinomycetes > Mycobacteriales > Pseudonocardiaceae > Kutzneria > Kutzneria buriramensis. Next base: position 5,001 of record NZ_QUNO01000010.1, read on the forward strand.
ATACCCTCCAGGGGAGGCACGACCGGCACGCTGCCGGTGCACACCGCGACGGCCTGGCGGGCGGTCAGCGTGCGGTCGCCGACCACCACCCGGCGCTCGCCGTCGAGCCGGGCGCTGCCGCGGATCACGGTGATGCCGGCGCCCTCGGCCCACTGCACCTGGCCGGCGTCGTCCCAGTTGGACGTGAAGTAGGTGCGGCGCTCGAGGACCTTGGCGGCGTCGAGGTGGTCGCCGACCGGCACGCCTGGTAGCCGGCGCGCGGCGGCCAGCGCATGCCCCGGCCGCAGCAGAGCCTTGCTCGGCATGCACGCCCAGTACGAGCACTCGCCGCCGACCAGCTCGTGTTCCACCAGCGCGGCGGTCAGCCCGCCCCGGACCGCCCGCGCGGCCACGTTCTCGCCGACCGGGCCGGCGCCGATCACCACTACGTCGAAGGTGTCTGTCACGCCGCCACCTCACACTACGAGGCAGCCAGGAGCAAGCCGACCCCACATCACCGACCAAAGGCAGCGGTGGCCTCCGGGGTGTACGCGAACAGGCCGGGCAGACCGCCCGTGTGCAGGAACAACACCGTCTCGTGCGGTCCGATCGAGCCGTCCTCGACGAGCGACACGAAACCCGCCGCGGTCTTGCCCGAATAGACGGGCTCCAGGGTGATCGCCTCGGTCGAGCCGAACAGCGAGATCGCCCGCCACACCTCGTCGGTGGGCTGGCCGTAGCCGGGCCCGAGGGTGCGGTCGGTGATCCGCACGCGGTCCAGCGCGGGCGGCGCGATGTCCAGCAGCGCGGCCGTCTCCTCGATCAGCGGCGCCAGCACCTGCCGCGCCTGCTCCACCGGGCGGGACACGGCGATCAGGTCGATGTCGATCTCCCAGCCGAACGCGGCCGCGCCGACGATCAGGCCCGCCGCGGTGCCGGCGCTGGCCAGCGGCGACACCAGGCGGGTCGGCCACACACCGGTGTCGCCGAACTGCCCGATCAGTTCGGCGACCGCCGCCACATAGCCGAGCGCCCCTACGCCGGTCGAGCCACCGACCGGGATCGAGGCGGCTTTTCCGTGACCGGCCAACAACTCCTGGTGACGGACCTCGGCCTCGTCATCGGTGTCGACGACGTGCACCGTGGCCCCGTACACGTGGTCGAGCAGGATGTTGCCGGACTGCTCGTACGCCTCGCCGGCGCGCGGCACCGCGCGCGTCAGGACCAGGTCGCAGGGCATCCCGAGGCGCGCGCAGGCGGCCGCGGTCAGCCGGCCGTGGTTGGTCTGCACCGCGCCGAAGGTGATCACCCGCTCGGCGCCGTCCCGCACGGCGGCGCCCAGCAGGAACTCCAGTTTCCGCAGCTTGTTGCCGCCGACGCCGATCAGGCCGACGTCGTCGCGCTTGACCAGCACCGTCGGTCCCAGCCGTTCGGACAGGCGCGCGCACCGCTGGAGCGGCGACGGCCACTGTCCCAACTGGATGCGAGGGAAGCTCGACAGGTCGGCAGCCATCCGCGCGGGTCCTCTCGCCGTCGGGACGGGCCCTCAGGACTTCTCGAGGGCCTTCGCCAACAGCGTAGTGATGACTTCCTGTGCCGTCGCGACCACTTGGCGTCGCTGCCGGCTCGGCACCCGGTCGGCCATCTGCAGCAGTGACCCGCCCGACTCGACCGCGGCGAGGAACGCAAGTCGGTAACCCGCGCCCTTTCGCACCTTGTACCGGGAGGCGAACAGGGCTCCGATCCGGTCGGCCACCAGCCGACGGTGATCGGACTCCGGGTCCTCCAGGTGGTTGTCGAGCACCTCGGCGAAGCGCACCCGCCCGAAGTTGGCGTCCTGCTTGCGCATTCGCTCGTGGACGGCGAGCACGCCGGCGACGGCCTGCCGCCAGTCGTCGGGCGCCGTCTCGAAGTACTCGTCGACTTCCGTGAGGAACTTGTCGGTGCAGCGCAGCGCCAGCGCGCGCACCACCGACCGCTTGTCCGGGAAGTACTGGTAGAAGGACCCGATCGGGATGCCCGCGGACTCCGCGATGCGCGCCGTGGTGATCGAGTCGTAGTCCCGCTCGTTGAGCAGCGCCTGGCACGCGTCGAGGATCGCGGTCACGGTGGCCGCGCCTCTTGCCTGCACCGGCTGTCTGCGCATCAGCAGGGCAAGTCTGCTGTTCGTGTGATCGTCCTGCACGCGAACATGGTGCGGCCTGCACGCCCGATTCACGCAGTGTTCGGGGCAAACACTCAGCGGACTGCCAGGAATGGGACGGCGCCGCAGAAAGCGTTTCCCCGCTGACCTGGCGAAACGCGAAAACGGCGCATGTGAGGGGTCATCACCCGAGCGGCCGAGTAACGCTCACCCTCCGGCAAGGTGTTTGCAACACCGCGTGATCACACGGGCACGCCCCGCCCGGCGGAGGCCGGACGGGGCGTGGCGTTCTTCAGATGGCGACCGGATCGCCGGGCGGGCTACTTGATCCCGTCGGCCAGGATCTTCGCGGTGTCCGGCGTGCCGATGCCGGTCACCAGGTCGAAGCCGGCGCCGGCCTTGTAGGCGCCGTTGCTGCCGCTGGTGATGTCGTGGAAGTCCGTCTTGGCCAGCGAGTACAGCTTGCTGTTGGCCGAGCCCAAGCCCGTCTTGCCCTTGGCCGCGGCGGCCTGGTTGTAGACGGCGGCGACGCCGGCCCAGATCGGGGCCGCGCCGGACGTGCCGTACACGGAGGTCCACTGCCCCTGGGTGTAGACCGAGATGCCCGTCGGGCCGCCCTGCGCGGACACGTCGGGCACCTGGCGCTTCCCCGAGGTGCCGACCTTCACGCCGGTCTGGAACGAGGGCAGCGTGAAGACGGAGGAAACGCCGCCGCCGGAGCCGTTCCACGCGGTCTCGCTCTTCCACGTGGTGGTGGTCGAGGTGGACAGGTTGGTGCCGCCGACGCCCGTCACGTTCGGGTCGCTGGCCGGGTAGTCGACGCTGGTGCTGCCGTCGCCGTTGTCGTCGGAGCCGCTGTCGCCGGAGGCGGCGAAGAAGCTCTGCCCCTGGGCCGCGCCCTGCTTGAAGACGTTGTCCACGGCCTGGATGCCCGAGGTGGTGCGGCCCTTCTCCGACAGGCCCCAGCTGATCGAGGTAACGGAGATCTTGCTCGAGACGATGGCATTGGCCAGGTCCACTTCACCCTGGTCGGTGTTGGGCGCCTCGAAGACCGTGATCGCCGCCTTCGGCGCGATGGCCTGGATCGCCTCGATGTCCAGCTCCACCTCGACCTGGCCGTCGCCCAGCGGGCCGGAGCCGCCGGAGACCTGCTGCACCTTCGGCGTCGGCGAGCCGGTGGCGTAGTGGCTGTCGTACTGGCTGATGTTGGACTGCTGGAAGCCGTCGAACTCCCACAGCGCGACCGTCTGGCCGGAACCGTTGTTGGCCGAGCTCACGTCGTACGCGCCCTTGAGCTGCGTCGGCGTGAAACCGCCGCCGGGGCCGGCGTGCGGGTTCACCGCGCCGTGGTGCACGCGGATCTGCCGGTTGTTCAGGCCGGCCACGTCCAGCACGACGCCGGCCAGGTCCGCCGGCAGCGTCGGCGCGGAGACGTTGGCGTAGAAGGGACGGTTCGTCTTGCCGTCCCGGTAGTTCTGCAACGTCGTGCCGAACGCCTTCTGCACCGCCGCCGCCGGGCCGCTCGCGTCCACCGTGAGGTGGTTGCCGCTCACCGCGTCCACCGACAGCCCTTGGCCGCGCAGGTAGTTCGTGACCCGGTCGACCTGGTCGGAGGTCGGGCCGAAGCGGGCGGTGAACTGCTCGGGGGTGAGGAAGTGGCCGTACTGGGCCGAATGCGGGTCGTTCACCGCCGCGATGGTGCGGTCCAGCTCCGCGCCGTTGCGCAGGTTCAGGCTCACCGCGACCGACACCTTCTGGTCGGCGGGCACCGCCCCCAGCTGCGCGGCGTCGCTCAGGCTCACCGCGTCGGCGGACAACGCGACCCGGGGCGCGGGCGCGGCCAGCGCGGTCGGCGCCGCGACCGCGGCGATGGCGAGCGGGGCGACCAACGCGCCGATGATCCTCACAGTTTTCACGACTGCTCTCCCAGTGCAGGACGGGGTGGGACGCACCCAACGCTATTGACCGACCACCCTGCGTGTAAGCGGGGAAACCCTTGCCCTGCGGCAAGAACCCCCGCGAGTCGCGCGTGAGGCCGCGCGGGCTCCGGACCGCGGGCTCAGCTCGATCGAGTCGGTCCATCGATCGAGCTGAGCCAAGGGAAGAGACCGGTCACGAGCGGCCTCACCCCGCGCGGAACGCGCGGCACGAGCACGGTCACACCGAAATGCGGTTCGGGGCAGGTCTTGTTCCAGACTGTTCACACGGCCTGGCTGCTCAGCGCGTCCGCCGGCGTGCGCGGCGCGGGCACGTCCATGGCGCGGACCAACTCCGTTCGGGACCGAACGCCCACCTTGCGATAGATCCTCGACAGGGTGGCCTCCACCGTCTTCACGCTGATGAACAGGACGGCGGCGACCTCGCGGTTGGTGGATCCGGCACGGACCAGCTCGGCAACTCGTTGCTCGGCAACGGTTAGCGCCACGGCGTGGTCGGCGCGGGACTGGGCGCCGGCGCGGTCGAGCTCCTCGCGGACCCGCTCGGCCCACGGGGTCGCGCCGATGGCGACGCAGATGTCGTGCGCCTCGGACAGCGCGGCCCGCGACGCGGCGCGCCGGCGGCAGCGGCGTTCGACGCCGGCCAGGGCGATCAGGGTGCGGGCGCGGTCCAGGCCGGTCTGGCGGGCGGCGACCTCGCGAAGCTGCGCGACGCCGTCGTTGGGCCGACCCGATGCCACGGCCAGCAGCGCGGAAACCCGGTCGAGGGTGGCGGACACGGCGCGCCGGCCGTGGTCGCGGGCCTGCTCGGCGGTCCGGTCGATCAGCTCGCGGGCGTCGTCGAGCGCGCCGGTCGCGACCAGCGCCTCGGCGAGATCGGCGTGCCAGCGCACGACCGCCGGGTCCCGGATGTCCATCCGGCGGCCGATCTCGGCGACCCGGCCCAGGGTCTCCACGGCGGCCGGGGCGTCGCCGGTGGTGAGCTGGACCTGGCCCAGCACAGCCAAGTTACGCATCAAATACAGTTGATCACCGTCCGCCGCGGACTCCCGGGCGCCGCGCTCGGCGTGCTCGGTCGCGGCCTTGACGCTGCCGCCGTTGGCCTCGGCCAGCGCCGCCGCGTACAGCGCGGGCGGGCAGCTGACGCCGGCCTCGGAGAACAGCCGCATCGCCCGCCGCGCGGTGTCCACGGCCCGGCCGCACTGCCCGGTCCGCGACTGCACCTCGGCCAGCGTCACCATGATCGCCACCGTGTCCTCGACGGCGGCGGTCTCCTCGACCTTGCGCAGCAACGACACCAGCCGCCGCTCGGCCCGCTGGAGATCGTCGTCGAACAGCTCCAGCACGGCCTGGTGCCGCTCCAGCTCCCACGACTCGGCCTGCGGATTCCGTTCGACAATGGCCAGCGCCCGCGCCACCGTCTCCCGCGCGGCCGGATCTCCCCGCAGCGACTGGAGATGCGCCAGCCGCGTCAGCGCGCGCACCGCGGTGGTCGGATCCCCGGCCAGCGTGGCCAGTTCGGCCGAACGGCCGGCTTGCGCGGCCGCCTCCAGGGTGTCGCCGCCGAGCAGCAGCCGGCCGGCGAGCCACATGCGCAGCGGCGCCTCCAGCTCGGGATCGCCGGCCGCGTCGACGAGTCCGTCCTCGATCAACGGGCCGAGACCGTGCAGGGCCTGCCCGGCGTTGCGCAGCAACACCAGCCGGGCGCGCACCCGCAGCCGCGGGCACTCGGCGTCGGCCAGCACGGACTCGGCGGCCGCCCGCGCCTCGACGCGCAGCCCGGCGTCGCAGGCGTGCTCGGCGGCGGCGAGCCGGCGCTCGGCCCGTATCTGCTGGTTGTCCCAGGGAGTTCGGTCGGCGGCCATCGCCGCCAGCTCGGCCGCCGTGACCGGCGCGCCCCGGCGGCGGGCCGAGGCGGCGGCCGCCATCAGGGTGGCGGCCACGGACTCGTCCTCGTGCGGCTTGGCCAGCGCGAGGTGCCGGGCCCGTTCGACTGGTTCGGTGACGACGTCGGCGAGCCGGGCGTGGGCGTCGATGCGGAGGTGCGAGGCCGCCTCGGCATAGATCGCCGCTCGGATGAGCGGATGTCTGAACCGCACAACACCCTCGTCGTCGGCCACGGCCAGGTCGCAGCGCTCGGCGGCGACCAGATCGGCGGCGGCGTCGGGATGACCGGCGGCACGCAACAAGGTCAGGCTCGGACGGGTCGCGGCGCTGGCCGACAGCAGCGTGGCCTGCGCGCGGTGGGTCAGCTCGCCCAACCGGTCCAGCAGCAGCGCCCGCAGCCGGCGCGGCACCGGCAGCGGCCGGCCCGGGCTCTCCGGCACGCCCGAGCGCAGCACGGCCCGGCCCAGTTCCAGGGCGTAGAACGGATTGCCGTCGGCCAGCTCGTGGATCTGCGTCACGGAGCCGTGCGGCAGCAGAACACCGTTGTCCCGCAGCAACAATCGCGCGACCTCACGCGGAGTCAGCGGCGGCACCGGCAGTTCGACGGCGGTCGGCGGGCACAGTTGCCGGTGCAGCGGCTGCTCCCCGTCCGGCACGCGCTCGGCGGCCAGCACCCGCAGCCGGTCGCCGGTCAGCCGCCGCGCCACGAACGCCAGCACCTCGGCGCTGGGGCGGTCCACCCACTGGAGATCGTCGATCACCAGCGTGACCGGGCCGCCGCGGGAAATCGGAGGGTCGGACAGCATCTGCAGCACCTGGAGCACTGCCAGCCGCACGCCGAGCCGGCTCTGGTCGGACGTCGGATGCTCGCCGCGCAGCAGCGCGGCGTCCAGCGCGGTGCGCAGCGGGCCCGGCAGCGTCGCGAGCAGCTCGTCGGAGACGTCGGCGAGCAGGTCGATCAGGCAGACGAAGGGAAGTCTTCGGTCCGACTCGGCCGGGGCACAGCGCAGCACCGGGCCGGCCAGTCTCAGCTCGCCGGCCAGCGCCCCCAGCAGCGTCGACTTGCCGATGCCGGCGGGGCCGCAGAACAGCACGCTGCCGCTCGCCCGCAGTGCCTCCCGTGCCGAGCGCAGGAGCTCGCCACGTCCAACCGGGCCAGGTTCATTCATGATGTGGTACCTCAACCGCAGGGCAGAGTTGGTACTCCACTATTCTCATCGGCCACACACCGGTATTCCAACCGCGTATTCGTGTGAGCCGCTGGGCGATTTGGCCTACGACTTTCGTCGGTAGTCCGCCATTTCGGGCGCGCCTCGCGACCAGCGAGGACGATCAGCGCGGACAGCGAGGGACGCCCGTGACAACGCCGTCACTCGAGCGGTTCGCGGCAGCCTTCATGGCACAACAAGACCGCGCCGACCATTTTTTGTCAACGCGATCCCAACGGGCGGAAGCGCCCCATTCCCGTGCCGCGCGGCACCCGGACCACCCTCCCCTGGCTGCCACCCGGCGCCGGCCGTCGCCGGCCCCGGGCCCGTGGCCCGCCGCCGGCGCGCGCATGTCCCGCCGGGCCGGACCGCGGTGACCGGTGCCGCCGGCGGCCGGGGCGACGACCACCGTGAGTGATCATGCTCACGCAGGCGTTTGCACCGGCCGAGGGATGCGGGAACAAGCCGACGCCCCGTACCGTTGTAGGAAGTGGTTGGCCAGTACGTGTCCCCCGGGCCGCATCTGAAAAAACCGGTACGGAATACCGTTCGGCTGGAGCCGTACTGTGTCACTCGCCGAGAGGCGACCTACTGGTTGACCGCTAACGTGACGGGCGGTGTGTCCTTCGGGCGCACCGCCCGTCTGCGTGGTCACCTAGGCGCCGTGACACAAGCCGAGATGCCGGCGTGGCGCCGGGAGACCGAGACGGAGCAGCGCTGGGCCGTCGCCGGGGCGATCCTGGTGGCGCTGGGCCTCCAACTGCCGCTGCCGCAGACGATGACCTTCCTGCCGATCTGGGTGCTGCCCTCGCTGACGTTGGCGCTCATGGTGGCGCTGATCGTGGCCAACCCGCGGCGGATCAGCAAGCACAGCGTGGTGGAGCGGCGGATCGGCCTGACCGTCGGCTTCCTGGTCAGCGCGGCCAACGCGCTCAACGGCGTGCAGCTGATCCGGCACATCCTGGACGGCACCATCGGCGACAACGCGGTGGAGCTGCTGGCCACCGGCGCGGACATCTACGTCACCAACGTCATCGTGTTCGCGCTCTGGTACTGGGAGTTCGACCGGGGCGGGCCGGGCATGCGGGCCCGCGGCGTACGGCAGTACCCGGACTTCCTGTTCCCGCAGATGTCCAGCCCCGACATGGCGCCGAAGGACTGGGAGCCCTGGTACGTGGACTACCTCTACCTGTCGTTCACCAACGCGACCGCGTTCAGCCCGACCGACGTGCTGCCGATGCGGCCGTGGGCGAAGCTGGCGATGATGGCCCAGTCGATGGTGTCGCTGGTGATCGTGGTCCTGGTGGTGGCGCGGGCGGTGAACGTCCTGCACTGAAAAGACCCTGGAAAAGCACGGAGCCCCCGTCTAGGACGGGGGCTCCGGTTTTCCCGTCACCAGGGGGGAGGGGTGACGGGAGGTCTGTTGTTGTTGCTGGGACCAGCCTAGGGCATCCGGCTCAGAGAGCAACCCCCGGGGCCGGGAATCCTGGCGATCGACCATGAAAAAGCTACCCGAGGGGCGTCTTGACTGCGCAGAAGTGCGGAGAAAACCTTTACTTCGCCAGCTCGCGCGCACAAACGCCATCATGATGGCGCGTGTTAGCCACGTGTGATCAACACCACACTCAACCTCCGCAGCGTGCCACATCGTGGGCCACACCCAACATGGGACACCCGTACAATGGCCGGCATGAGCGCCCCGGACCGCATCGATCAGCTGGCGCTGCCGGAACGGATGTTGCGGCTGCCCAGTTTCCTGTTCGTGCACCTGGCCAAGCAATGGCGCCGACTGGGTGGCGCGCGATTCGAGCACGATCTGCGCGGCCAGCACCTGATGATCCTGGCGTCGCTGGAGGACCACGGGGCCTCGTCGCAGAAGGAGATCAGCGAGCGGCTCGGCATCGACGCCAGCGACCTGGTGGCGCTGCTCGACGATCTGGAGAAGGCCGGGCTGGCCAACCGCAAGCGGGACGAGCGGGACCGGCGGCGCTACGCCGTGATGCCCACACCGGCCGGCGCGAAGGCGCTGCGGCAGCGGCTGGTCGAGGTGGAGCGGCTGAACCAGGAGATGCTCGCGCCGCTGACCCCGGCCGAGCGGGAGGAGCTACACCGCCTGCTGCTCAAGCTGTTCGAGAGCTACCGCTAGATATAGGTGTGGGCCGACACGGTCCCTGCCACCGCGCCGGCCCACCGGTCAGGTGATCGGCGTGGTCCCTGCCACCACACCGGCACCTGGTCTGCGGAACTGAACTCCTCGTTCCACCGGGTCTACGCACGACGGCGGGCCTGTCTCACCAACCTTCACTCGAACGGATGAGCAAGCGGCCGAACGACGCTTTGTCACGTGACGTAAATAACCCTCGACCGGCAGTGACAGCAAACGTTGTTACACCGTAGACACAAACGGGGCACACAGTGCCGTGTGCCACAGGAAAGTTTTCAGCGAAAACAAGTGAATTCGCAACTTCTTCCTGTTGTGCCTACGAGAGGACGGCAATGCGACAGCAGTCACCGGGCGAGACCGCCGAGGTCCCGGCCCGGTTCTGGGAGGAGTGCGCCAGGGTCCGGCCGCAGCTGGTCGGGATCGCGGCACGGCACACCGCGGGCAGCGGGCAGGCGGAGGACATCGTCCACGACGCCCTCCTGCGCGCCGCGCACTTCTCCGAGCTGGACCTGGACCGCCTGCACCCCTTCCTGGTCACCGTGGTCAAGCGGCTGTGCGTGGACGAGGCCCGCCGCCGCAGCACCGCGACCCGGGCGCACTCGCACACCAAGCTCGACCCCGCCGCCCCCGCCGACCCCGCGGAGCTCACCTGCGACCGCGCCGAGGCCGACTGGGTCGCCTCCACGCTCCCCCGCCTCACCGAGTACGAGCGGGAGTTGGTCGTCCTCGTCGCCAACGGCCACGCCCACTCCGACATCGCCCGCATCCTCGGCACCACCCCCCGCGCCACCCAGACCGCCATCCACCGGGTCCGAGGCAAGATCAAGTCCTGGCAGCAGTGACCCACCCCCGCGAGTCGCGCCCAGGACCGGAACGAACGTAGATCTGAGGTAGATCCCCGAACGACAGATGGGCCTCCCCACCAGGGGAAGGCCCATCTTTCTGCCTGAGATCTACATTCGGTGTGTCTGTGAGCGCGACTCGCGGGGGTTAGTAGCCGCTGCCGGAGTTGGCGCCGCCCGCGGTGCCGGTGTTGTTGTTGCCGGCGTTGGGGTCGGTGCCGGCGGCGCCGGTGCCGTTGTCAGCGGGCGGCGGGGCCTGCGGCGGCACGGTCGGGGCCGGCGGCGGGGTGGACGGCACGCAGGTCAGGTTCTTCTTGCCGGCGGAGTCGATGACCCACCAGGTCTTGCCGACGGCCTGGCCCGCCCACTTGCCGGGCTCCTTCTCGTTGGAGAAGTTGTACATCGGCCAGCCGGCCAGGGTCACCTGCATGGTGCCGTCGGCGCGGGCCACGGTGCCCACCAGCGCCGGGTCGACGCCGTCGATCACCGGCGTGCCGTTGGTCAGCACGGGCGGCCAGATCAGGGCGCAGGTGTCGTTGCAGTTGGACTTGGGCGGGTTGGCGGTGTCCTTGTCGAAGCGATAGAGCACGAAGCCCTTGCTGTCCTCGATGACGGAACCCATCTTGGGGATGGTCGTCGCGGTGAGGTGGGCCGGGCCGAGCGCGTTGGCGCCCGCGCCCGCTCCCGCCGGGGCGCCCGCGGCCGTCGTGGTCGGGGCGGCCGGAGCGGACGAGGACGGGGCACCGAGCTGGACGGTGACCGGGGATTGCGCGGCGGCGTTCGTCACCGTGCCGGGGCCGGACTGAGTCGCCCCGAGCTCCTGGATGCCGAGCCAGGTCAGTGCGGTCACGGCGGTCAGGCCGCTGGCGATACCGATCGCGATACGACGGCCTCGTGTCACGAGAAGCCTCCGGGTGTAGGTGGTCGTGCCTTGCTGTCTTGCTGACCACCTCTACGACCGGGGCCACCCGAGCGGTTCACCGGTCGCGAAGAAAAAGGATCAGGCGATTCGCGTCACTGATCCGATACGCGCTGTGATGTTCACCCGCCCGTGACCGACTCCCAGGTTCCTCCAAGGAAGCGTCCAGCGTGCTCGCACAGTGGGCCGCCATACCTGAACGTGGGCTCGATCCAGAGCCTCAGCAACCGACTGGGGTCAGGTGGTCAGACATGAGTGGAGCGGCCGTCGCCGGCGAACGCGGCGACACCGACACCAGCGCCGATTCGGGGCGCTGGTCGGTGGGGAGAACCGCGACCGTGGACGTCGTCGTTCCGGTCTACAACGAGGAGCGCTCGCTGCCGGGCTGCATCGAGGTGCTGCACGGCTTCCTCACCGAGCAGTTCCCGTTCGAGTGGACGATCACGGTCGCGGACAACGCCAGCACGGACGCCACCCTGGACGTGGCCAACGAGCTCGCCGACTCCTACCCGGGCGTGCGGGTGCTGCACCTGGACCGCAAGGGCCGGGGCCTGGCGCTGCGCAAGGCCTGGGGGTGGAGCGACGCCGACATCGTCGTCTACATGGACGTCGACCTGTCGACCGGCCTGAACGCGCTGCTGCCGCTGGTCGCGCCGCTGGTCAACGGCCACTCCGACGTGGCCATCGGCTCCCGGCTGGCCGCCGGCTCCCGAACCATCCGCGGCCCCAAGCGGGAGATGATCTCCCGCTGCTACAACGCGATGATCCGGCTCTCACACGGCGCGAAGTTCACCGACGCCCAGTGCGGCTTCAAGGCGGCGCGCACCGACGTGATCCGGCGGCTGCTGCCGCACATCGCCGACGACTCCTGGTTCTTCGACACCGAACTGCTGCTGCTCGCCGAGCACAACGGCCTGCGCGTGCACGAGGTGCCGGTGGACTGGGTCGAGGACATCGACACCCGGGTGCACGTGGCCAAGACCGCCACCGAGGACATCCGCGGCCTGATCCGCGTGGCCCGCGCGAAGGCGACCGGCTCGGCCAAGGTCGACAACCTGCCCCGCCGCCCGGAGCCGAAGCCCGCGCACCCCGACGCCGTGGTGGCCCGGCGGGAGACCGGTCTGCTGTGGCAGCTCCTGTCGTTCGCGGCGATCGGCGCGGTGTCGACGGTCGCGAACCTCGCCCTGTACGGCATCATGCGGACGTGGTGGCCCGCGCTGGTGGCGAACTTCGTCGCGCTCACGGTGACGACGCTGCTCAACACCGAGGCCAACCGCCGCTTCACCTTCCTGCGGTCGGCCGGCGCGGTCGGCCGGGTCCACCTGCAGGGCCTGATCGTGTTCGCGCTCTACTACGCGTTCACCTCCGGCGCGCTGCTCGCGCTGGGCGCCTTCGACCCGACGGCGTCGAAGGCGCTGGAACTCCTGGTGCTGCTGGCGTCTTCGCTGATCGGCACCGCCGCCCGGTTCGTGCTGCTGCGCGCCTGGGTCTTCAAGAACACCGGTGAGGAAGGAAAAGCATGACGACGGCCGCAGAAGCGACCGCGCCACCGGCTGGCCCGGCGACTCCCTCGGAGTCGCCGGGCCAGCCGGTGCGGTGGCGTCCGTACGCGCTGGGCGCGATCCTGGTGGTCGCGACCGGGTTGTACGGCTGGGACATCTGGAACGCCGGCTGGGGGAACGAGTTCTACTCGGCGGCCGTGAAGTCCATGTCGCAGGGCCTGACCAATTTCGTGTTCGGCTCGTACGATCCGGCCGGCGTGGTCACCGTGGACAAGCCGCCGATGGGCCTGTGGCCGCAGGTGGTGTCGGTGTGGATCTTCGGCTGGCACGCCTGGGCGCTGGCGCTGCCGCAGGCCCTGGAGGGCGTGGCGGCGGTTTTCCTGTTGCACCGCACGGTTCGCCGCTGGGCCGGCGAGAACGTGGCGCTGATCGCCGCGGCCGTGCTGGCGCTGACGCCGATCACCGTGGCGATCGACCGCGTCAACAACCCGGACGCCGCCCTGACCCTGCTCTGCGTGGCCGCGGCGTATGCGTTCACGCGGTCCGTGGAGGCCGGGATTCCGGCCCGCAGCGCGACGAAGTGGTTGCTACAGGCGGCTTTCTGGGTCGGCTGTGGGTTTCTCACCAAGAGCCTGGCGGCGTGGATGATCGTGCCGGCGCTGGGCGTGGGCTACCTGTTCGGGCGCAACGCCTCGTGGGGCCGGCGGATCGTGGATCTGCTGGCGGCCGGCGGAGTTCTGCTGGCGAGTTCGTTCTGGTGGGTGTTGTTGACGGTGGTGTGGCCCAGTCCCAAGCCGTATGTGGGTGGCAGCACCGACGGCGGTGAGCTGTCGCTGATCTTCGGCTACAACGGCCTCGGGCGGGTGTTCGGCGAGGGCGTGGGCCGCGGTGGGCCGGGCGGTGGCGGATTCCCGGGCGGCGCAGGCGGTTTCGGCGGAGGGGGCGGCGCTGGTGGCGCTGCCGGTGGCGGATTCGGCGGCGGCGCTGGAGGTGGTTTCGGCGGCGGCACAGGCGGATCCGGTGGCGGCACAGGTGGATTCGGTGGCGGTGCCGGCGGCGGAGGGGGCTTTCCCGGCGGGGGTCGCGGCGGCGGCTTCGGCGGGTTCTCCCAGGGCAACGGCATCGGGCGCATGTTCGGCGACGAGGTCGGCGGCCAGATCAGCTGGCTGATGCCGCTGTGCCTGTTCGTGCTGGCGATCGTGGCGGTGACCGGGGTGGTCTCGTGGCGGCGCCGGCTGCCGGCGGACCACCAGCGCCGTGCCGGCTGGTTCATGTGGGGCACCTGGCTGATCGTGCTGAGCCTCGTCTTCAGCTTCCAGCAGGGCATCTTCCACCAGTACTACACGACCCAGCTGGGCCCGGCGATCGCGGCGCTGGCCGGCGGCGGCCTCGCATTGCTGTGGCGTCACTACCGGCATCCGGTCGGCGCGAGCTGGCTGCTGTTCCCGGCCGGCATCGTCCTGACGGCGGTGTGGGCCTGGGTGCTGGTGTCCCGGGACGTGGCCTGGAACGGCTGGCTGCGCTACGCCGTCGCGGCGGTCGCCGCGATCGCGGTGATCGGACTGGTGCTGGCGAAACTGATCAACGTGCCGGGGGCGCGCGTGGCGGCGGTGCTGGGCGTGGTGGCGGTGTTGCTCGCGCCGGGTGTGTGGGCGGGCGCCACGGCGATCACGCCGGACAGCGCCGGCGGCCCGGGTGGGCTGGCGACCGCCGGCCCGCCCGGTGGCGGTCTGGGTGCCTTCGGCGGCGGCGGGCCTGGCGGGCGACGCGGCGGCAACGGCGGCTTCGGCGGCGGCCAAGGCGGAAATGCCGACGGGCGGGGCGACTTCCCCGGGTTCCCCGGCGGCGGCCGCGGCGGCAACACCCTCACCGCGGACGACCAGAAGATCCTCGACTACGTCACGAAGAACGCCCCGAACGCCCGGATCAAGCTGGCGGTCGAGGGCGGCGCGATGGCGTCCGAGGCCTACATCGTGCACAGCGGCGTGACGGTGATCGGCATGGGCGGCTTCATGGGCAGCGACGACGCCCCCAGCGTCGACCTGCTCAAGCAGTGGAAGTCGCAGGGCGCCCTCGGTTTCGTGCTGACGAGCGCCCCCGGGGCGGCGCAGGGCGGCCGCGGCGGCGGCATCACCGAGCAGCGCACGCAGTGGGTGCAGCAGAACTGCAAGGTGGTGCCGGCCAGCGCCTACGGCGTGACCGCTTCGTCCACTTCGGACCAGCGTGGCGGCTTCCGCGGCGGCGGCGACACCCTGTACGACTGCCTGGCCAAGTGACCCGAGCCGCGGTGGGGACCCTCGAAAGGGGGATCCCACCGCGGTTCTCAGGTTCCTCCCAGCGACCTCACAGGTTGGCCGACCATGCTGGGCCGGTGGACACTCCGACCGCCGGGCCGCCGGCGACCGTCCTGGTCGTCGACGACGAGCCGAACATCCTGGAGCTGCTGTCGGCCGCGCTGCGGCTGAGCGGCTTCGACGTGCACGCCGCCGACACGGGCGTGGCGGCGCTGTCCACGGCGGCCCAGGTCAGACCGGACATCGTGGTGCTGGACGTGATGCTGCCCGACTACGACGGGTTCACGCTGGCGCGCATGCTGCGGGCCGGCAACGACCGGGTGCCGGTGCTGTTCCTGACCGCCCGCGACGCCGTCGAGGACCGGATCGCCGGCCTGACCGCAGGTGGCGACGACTACGTGACCAAGCCGTTCAGCCTGGAGGAGGTCGTGCTGCGGCTGCGGGCGATCCTGCGTCGCACGCACGCCCTGGACGACCCCGAGCCCAACGACGGCAAGCTCCGCTACGCCGACCTGGAGCTGGACGAGGACGCGCACGAGGTCCGCCGCGCCGGCCGCGAGATCCGGTTGTCCCCCACCGAGTTCAACCTGCTGCGCTACCTGCTCGTCAACGCGGAGAAGGTGGTGAGCAAGACCCAGATCCTGGATCGCGTGTGGAACTACGACTTCGGCGGCGACAGCCGGATCGTCGAGTCCTACATCTCCTATCTGCGGCGCAAGGTCGACGGCGCGGGATCGCCGCTGCTGCACACGATTCGCGGCGTCGGCTACACGCTGCGGCTGCCGCGCGCCGACGGCGACCAGTGATGCGGAGACCGTGGACCCTGCGAGCCCGCCTGCTGGTGGCGCTGCTGGCGTTCGCCGCGGTCGGGCTCGTGGTGTTCGGCACGGTGACCGGCCTGCTGCTGCGGGAATCGCTGATGGGGCGGATCGACGACCAGCTGCGGGGGACCGCGCTGAAGTCCGAGTCGGCGGACCGGCCGCCGCCGAGGGTGTTGCCCGGCAACAGCTTTCCGTCGCTGCCGACCGCCTTCCGTTCCTACTTCTTCAATCCCGACGGCACACCGTCGTTCCAGCAGGCGCCCGAGGACGAGACGGCGATGCCGCAGCTGCCGCCGATGGACGTCGGGTCGATCTCGCACCACAGCCCGAACCCGTTCACCGTCGACGACGTCAACGGATCCGGGCAGTGGCGGGTGGTCGTCGCCGCGCAGCAGCCGAACAGGTGGCAGCCGCACGGCGGAACCGTTGCCGTGGCGGCGATGCTCGGCGACACGCAGTCCACCGTGGTCACGATGGCCGGCGTCGAGGTGGTGTCCGGGCTGGTACTGCTGGCGCTGCTGGGCGTCACCGGCCTGATCGTCGTACGGGTCGGCCTGCGGCCGCTGACCCGCATCGAGAACACCGCCGAGGCGATCGCCGCCGGCGAGCTCGACCGCCGCGTCGCCGACACCGATCCCCGGACCGAGACGGGCCGGCTCGGGGCGTCGCTGAACGTCATGCTGGCCCGGATATCCGGCGCCCTAACGGCCAGCGCGCAGTCCGAGCAGCGGCTGCGGCGGTTCGTCGCGGACGCCTCGCACGAGCTCCGCACGCCGCTGACCTCGATCCGCGGCTTCGCCGAGCTGTACCGGCGGGGCGGCGCGCCGGAGACCGCCGACGTCGAGCGGCTGATGTCCCGCATCGAGAGCGAGTCCATCCGGATGGGGCTGCTGGTGGAGGACCTGCTGATGCTGGCCCGCCTGGACCAGGAGCGGTCGCTGGACTTCGCCGAGGTCGACCTGCTCGTGGTCGCCGCCGACGCCGTGCACGACGCCCGCGCGGCGACCCCGGAGCGCGAGATCGTGCTGGAGGCCCCGCACGGCGCGGTGCGGGTGATCGGCGACGAGCACAAGCTCCGGCAGGTGGTGATGAACCTGGTCACGAACGCCGTCACGCACACGCCGGCCGACGCGGCCGTACGGGTCGCGGTGCGGCAGGAGCGGACCCGGCCCAGCAGTTACGCGGTGGCGGTGGCCGGCGGCGAGCTGCCGAAGACGTCCCGGTTCGCGGTGCTTGAGGTGATCGACACCGGCCCGGGCATCCCGGAGGACCAGGGCCGGCTGGTGTTCGACCGGTTCTACCGGGCGGACCAGGCGCGGTCGCGGGCCAGCGGCGGCTCCGGCCTGGGCCTGGCCATCACCGCCGCCATCCTGGAGGCCCACGCCGGCCGCATCGAGCTAGTGAGCGCGCCCGGCGAGGGCACCCGGTTCCGCGTGCTGCTGGCCCCGGCCTAGCTCCGGTCCGACGCTGGTGAACAGCGCCCACAGCAGGGCGGCGATGACCAGACCGCTGATCACGAACACCGGGAACACCAGGTCGAACGCGTCGGTGTCGAGTGGCGCCGGCTGCGCCGGGATCACGATGACGCTGACGGCGGCCATCCCCGTGTAGTGCACGCCGGCGACCGCGCCGGCCATTGCCAGCGCGGCGGCCAGCCGCGCCGGCGTGGCCGTCACGACGACCGTGAACCAGAACGCGGCCGTCGCCGCCACCACCGCGATCACCACGGACAGCAGCACCGGCAGCGGGTCGTAGGCGATGTCGCCCTGGAAGCGGATCGCGGTCATGCCCAGGTAGTGCATGAACGCGATGCCGACGCCGGCCACCGCGCCCGCGCAGACCAGCCGCTGGGCGGTGAACCGGCGCAGCGTCACGATGGACAGCCCGATGTGGACGAACACGATCGCGACCATCGCGGACAGCGCCGTCAGCCACGCCGAGTAGCGCACCTGGCTGTCCGTCACGGCGAAGCCGAGCATGGCGATGAAGTGCGCCAGCCAGATGGCCACGCCGCCGATCGCGACGGCGCCGCAGGCCGTCCACAGCACCGCGTGCCGCCGGCGGCATTCGCGGCGGGCGCGGGCCACGCAGGACAGCCCGATCAGCGAGCCGATGAAGGAGGTGACGATGGCCAGCACAAGGGTCCACGGGCCCATCGAGAAGTCCTGCATCACGACGGGGCCGATTCCTGCTGGGGCGTCAGCGAACGGCGCTGCGCCGCGTGCTCCACGAGTTCGATCAGCACGTCCCGGACGGCGACGCGTTCCCGCACGTCGCAGTGCAGGACCGGCACCGCGGGCGGCAGTCGCAGCGCCTCGCGGAGCTCGTCCGGGTCGTGCTCGCCGCGGTTGACGACCACCACGAACGGCAGCCCGAACTGCTCGAAGTAGTCGACGGCGGCGAAGGAGTCGGCCAGCCGTTCGCAGTCCACCAGCACCACCGCGCCGATCGCGCCGCGCACCATGTCGTCCCACATGAACCAGAACCGGTCCTGTCCGGGCGTGCCGAACAGGTACAGCACCAGCCCGGCGTCCAGGGTGAGGCGGCCGAAGTCCAGCGCCACCGTGGTGGTGACCTTGCCGGTCATCGCGTCCGGGTCGTCGACCTCGTGGCCGGCCGCGCTGAGCAGCGCCTCGGTGGTGAGCGGCTCGATCTCCGAGACCGCCCGGACGAACGTCGTCTTGCCCACCGCGAAGCCGCCGGCGACGACGATCTTGGTGGAGGTCATGGGCCGTACCCAGGCGACCGGCTCGGCGACGCTCACGACGCGGCCGCCTGGTCGGTTCTCAGCTCCGGCGTCAGCAGCCGGCCGACCTTCTGCCGCAGCGCCATCATCTCGTAGGCGATCACGCCGATGTCGCTGTCCGGCGAAGCCAGCACGGCCAGACACGAGCCCTCGCTGACGCTCATCGCCAGCAGCAGGCCCCGCCGCATCTCGACGACGGTCTGGTCGACCTCGCCGCCGTCGAACAGGGTGGCCGCGCCGCTGGTCAGGCTCTGTAGGCCGGAGATGACCGCGGACAGCTGGTCCGCGCGGTCGCGCGGTAGCGAATCCGAGGCGCAGAGCAGCAGACCGTCGCTGGAGACGACGATCGTGTGCGCGGCGCCGGGGGTGCGGCGGGTGAACGAGCTGAGCAGCCAGGCGAATTCGTCCGAAGTGGACAAACGCGGGGATGTCACGGAGTTGCCCTTCCACTGGTGACTTGTGGAGCTGGGACAACCGGATCGGCTGCGACCGGCGCGCTGCCCTTCAGCAACAGCGCGCCCTTGACCCGCCGGGGCAGGCCGGCCGCGGTGAAGCCGCCGATGACCGGATTGTCGAGACTGTCCCCCAGGTTCCAGAGTGCGTCGGAGTCGGTGCGCCAGTCCCGGTTCTCGTCGTCGGCGGTCATGCCGGCGGAGCGGAACCAGGTGGAGGCCACGGCCTCGAAGATCGGCGTGCCCTCGGCCGGCTCCTCCGACGGCCACGCCGGCTCGTCGCTGGGCGGACCCTCGACGAACCGCTTGCGGGCGGCGACGACCACGGCGGCCATGGCGTAGTTGCGCTTCGGGTTCTGCGCCGGCACCAGCGCGGTCGTCTCCGGCGGGTCGACGGGGTGCAGCAGAGCGGCCGGCAGCCCGACGTCCGCCACGGTGCCGGCGCCGACGTTCGCCCGCAGCCGCACGGAGATCCCCCGCCGGATGGCCAGCCGGCTCACCACGAACAGGCCCATCCGCCGCGACGCGGCGGCCTCGATCGAGGCCGCGTCCGCGAGCTGGCGGTTGAACGTGCCGAGTTCGTCCGGGGTCATGCCGACGCCCTCGTCGGACACGGAGACGCGCAGCGTGCCGGCGTCGTCGGTCGTGCACACCACAGTGACCTTCGTGTCCGGCGCGGAGAACGACGTGGCGTTGTCCAGCAGCTCGGCCAGCAGGTGCACGATGTCGCTGACCGCCGAGCCGACCACGGCCAGGTCCGGCGTCGGCTTGAGCACGATCCGCGTGTACTGCTCGACCTCGGACACCGCGGCCCGCAGCAGGTCGGCGACCGACACCGGCTGGCCGGACGTGCGGCGCGGCGTCGCGCCGGCCAGCACCAGCAGGTTCTCGCTGTTGCGGCGCATCCGGGTGGCCAGGTGGTCCAGCTTGAACAGCCGGTCCAGCTGGTCGGGGTCCAGCTCCTCGGCCTCCATGCCGTCGATCATGTTCAGCTGGCTCTGCACCAGGCTCTGCGTGCGCAGCGACAGGTTCACGAAGATCTCGTTGACGCTGTGCCGCAGCGACGCCTGCTCGACGGCCAGCCGCACCGCCGACGAGTGCACCTCGTCGAACGCCCGCGCCACCTGGCCGATCTCCTCGGCGGTGTCCACCTCGACCGGGTCCGGCCGCAGGTCGTCGGGGTCGGAGGCGGAGTGCGCGATCCGGTCGATGACGCCGGGCAGGTCGTGGTCGGCGATCTCCAGCGCCCGCCGCCGCAGTGTCCATAGTGGACGGAGCATGGTCGCGGCGAAGTACAGCGCGATGGCCAGGCCCAGCAGCAGCGCGCCGATGACCAGGGCGCTGTCCCGCAGCGAATTCGTCTTCGACGACACGCCGAGCCCGTCCACGGCGGAGCGCAGCGAGCCGGACAGCGTGCCCTCGTACGCCGTCAGCTGGTCGACCACCGGCTGCGCGGCCAGCTGCCACGCCTGCGACGACACGCCGAGCGGCCGACCGGACGCGCCGCGCGACAGCGCACCGTCACGCAGCTGTTCGAACCGGGTCCGGGCGTCCCCGTCGACCGCGTCGGCGAAGGCCGCGCGCTGGGCCGGCGTGAGGGATTGCCGCAGCTCGGCCAGGGCTTCCACGCTCAGCGCGCCGGCCACCCGCACCTCGCCGATCGTCTCGGGTGACGGTCCACGGCTGTCGGCGGCGTTCGCCAACAGCCACTCCTGCACCCGGTACTGCTCGATCGCCTTGCCCAGGTCGGTCAGCGCGCCCGCGGCGGTGCTGATCGTCGGGTTCCCCGCGCCGTCCCGCACGGGCACGCCGACCGCCAGCAGCGGCGCGATCATCTCGGCGTAGCCGTCGGCGCCCTTCCGTGTCGCGTCGAGACCGCGCAGCCCGCGGCGGGCCTGCGCCACGTCGTCCGCGGCGGCCACGTCCGGGTTGGCCTTGAGGGCCGCGTCGAGGGCGGCGATCGCACTGTCGGTCCGGGACTGCGCGTTGGCGCCGGCGTCGCGTTCCTGTTGCAGGGCATGGACCACGTCCCGGACACGGTCCCACACCGCGACCCGCCCGGTCAGCGCGGACGCCTGGCCGGCCAGCGCCAGCTCGGACCGGACCTGGGTGGCGCCCAGCACCACCGCCACGATCGTGGGCGTCAGCAGCACCATCGCCAGCTTGGTGCGCAGCGGCCAGTCCGCGACGCGCCGGATACGCCCGATCGCCAGTACACGACGCCCACCGGAGGCGGTCAACACCATCACTTCCTCGGCTCGTCACCCCTAGCCCGCACGAGAGAGACACGACGGTGCGAGCGCAGCCACAGTCAGGCGGCATTCCTAACCTGCTGTGACGACGAGCGCCAGACTTGAGGGCTAACCACCACACTTACAGGTGAGATTTCCGGATTGTGGCGTAACGGATTCCGGGCGCGCGGCCGACATACAGGGAGACAACCCGATGTGACGGTGGGTAATCACATGCCCGGGAGGGACTCGCCCTGGACGGCCTGGATGTCGATCTCCACGCGCAGCGTCGCGCCGATGGCGCCGATGCCGGCGCGCAGCACCTGGTTGTAGGTGATGGCGAAGTCGTCCCGGTGCAGCTCGGTGACGGCGTGGAAGGCGGCGCGGGTGCCGCCCCACGAGTCGGGGCCGGTGCCGAGGTACGTCAGGTCCAGCTGCACCGACCGGGTGACACCGTTCAGGGTGAGCTCCCCGTCCAGCGCCCAGCGCTCCTCGCTGAGCTGCGCCAGCCCGGTGCTGCGGTAGGTGATCACGGGGTTGTGCTCGACGTCCAGGAAGTCCTTGGACCGCAGGTGGTCGTCGCGCATCTTCTGGTTGGTGTCGATGCTGGCGGACTGGATCACCGCGGTCACCGAGGACTGCTCGATCGGATGGGCGATCCGCACGGTGCCGCCGAAGTCGTCGAACCGGCCCCGCACGCTGGACATGCCCAGGTGCCGTGCGGAGACGTTGATCGACGAGTGCGCGGGGTCGATCGTCCACACGCCCGGCGGCGGAAGCTCGGCCCCGCCGACCCGGTTCAGCGTGATCGTGCCCAGCGGCGCGGAACCGCTGGCGGTGACCATCGCGGTGCGCGCGACCGGCGCGTAGCCGGCGGCGGTGAGGATCGCGGTGTACGTGCCGGTGGGCAGCGCGTCGGTGCTGACCATGCCGTCCTGGTCGGCGCCGCTGCGCGCGACCTGGTTGCCGGACAGGTCGGTGACGGTGAGCACCGCGTGCTGCACGGCCCAGCCGTCGCCGGTGCGGACCAGCGCGTGCACGCCTTCGGCCTGGCTCATGGCGAATCCCCTTTAGAAACTCAACTCGATGTCGTGCCGCCGCTGGTTGCCGCCGGCCACCCGCAGCGCACTGGCCGCCGGCGGATAGCCGGTGGCGATGATCGTGTACTCGCCCTCGGGGACGTCCTCGAAGACGTAGCTGCCGTCGGATTCGGTGGCGGTCGCGGCGATCACCACGCCCTCCGCGTCGACGAGGGTCACCCGCGCCTCGACGGCCCGCCCGCTGCCGTTGGTCCGCACGACGCCCCGCACCCGCGCCCCGCCGGCCAGCTCGACGTCCTGCGTGATGCGGCCGGTGGCCGGGATGGTGACCGTCATGGCGACCGGGCGCAGCGTGGCGGCGCTGACCGCGAGGGTGTAGCTGCCCGCGACCAGCTCGTCGAACGAGTAGCAGCCGTCCGCGCCGGTGACGCGGGAGGCGACGACCTCGCCGCGGCCGTCGGCGATCGTCACGGCGGCCGACGGCACCGGCGCGCCGCCGGCGGAGTGCACCAGGCCGCTGAGCCCGCTCGTGCCCGCGAGGGTCACATCGACGCGGGCGCCGTTCGGTTCCACCATCACCGTGACGGCCTGCGGCTGGTGCCCGGGAGCGGTCACGATCAGCACATGGCCGCCGCTGGCCGCCACGTTGAAGTGGTACGTGCCGTCGACCTCGGACGAGGTGCGGCCGACCTGCCGCCCGCCCGCGTCGATCAGCGTGAGCGCGGCCCGGCCGATCAGCGCGCCGTCCGCGCCGAGCACCCTGCCGCGAATGAGCGAGGAGTCCATCAGTGCTGCTCCTGTTCCGAGCCCGTCGCGAAATCCTCCAGCACCTCGAGCGCCCCGGCCAGCGCACGCACCTGATCGGCTGGCAGCCGGCTGATGCGGTCGGCGAGGTAGCCGGTGCGGATGCCGCGCATCCGCTCCAGCAGCGCCTCTCCCCGCGGGCTGAGCGCGACGTAACTCACCCGCAGGTCCTTGGTGCTGCACGTCCTGGTCAGCAGCTCGTGCTCGACCAGCCAGTCCACCAGCCGGGACATGGTGGCGGCGGCGATACCGACCCGGTCGGCCAGGTCGCTGATCCGCAGCGGCCCGTGCTCGGCCACCGTGGCCAGCGTGACCAGCCGGGTCGGCGTCAGGTCGTCGCTCGCGGCGTGCGTCTTCATCCGGTGCGAGATGGCGCTGATGGCCAGCTGCAGCCGTCCCGCGAGGTCCTCGGTGGAGCGCACGGCCGTCACGACTACCTCCCGAACACCACGTCCGCGGTGGACAGCTCGCCGGCGCGGGCGCTGACCCGCACGGCGACCGGCTCGTACACGCTGGTCACCACCGTGTAGTCGCCGCTGGGCAGGCCGGTCAGCCGGTAGCTGCCGTCCGGTCCGGTGACGGCGCTGGCCACCACGCGGCCGTCGCCGTCGAGCGCGGTCACGGTCGCGCCGGGCACCACCGGCCCGTCGGGCGCGGTCACCACGCCGTGCACGGCCGCCTGCGCCGGCAGCTCCAGGTCCACAGTGGACGGAACCGTGGCGGAGACTCCCACCGGCTCGGCCGTCGGCTCGTAGCCCGGCGCGCTGGCGGTCAGCACGGCGTCGCCCGCGGGCAGGCCCTCGATCCGGTACCGGCCGGCCTCGTCGGCGGCGACCTGCGCCAGGATCTGGCCGTCCACGTCGCTGACGAGGATCGCGGCCAGCGGCACCGGAATGCCGTCGGCGCGCACCGTGCCGGTGATCAGACCGCCGCCGGCCAGCTCGAAGTCCTGCACGCTGGCGGTGTCGGTGATGGCGATCGTGCCGGCGGCCGGCTTGTACCCGGCGGCCGTCACGATCAGCGTGTACGTGCCGTTGCGCAGGTCGACGAGCTCGTACCGGCCGTCGGTGGTGACCGGCACGCGGTCCACCTGGGAGCCGTCCGGACCCGTCACGGTCACGATCGCGCCGGCGATGCCCGAGCCGCCGCGGGTGTGCACCCGGCCCGCCATGACCACCGAGCCGACCGGCACCACCAGGTCGGAGTCGCCGAACGCGCCCTCACCGGCGACCGCGGCCAGCTCCTCGCCGACCGACTCCGGCTTGATCGCCTTGTTGCGCTTGCCGACCAGCCAGGAGGCGACGGCGGCGACCACACAGGCGGCGACGGCGAACCAGAACACGACCTGGAGGCCGTCCTGGAACGGGCCGGAGATCAGGTTCGGGAAGAAGCTGCGGCCGGTCAGGAAGCTGGCCTTGTCGGCCGGCAGCTGCTGGAGCGCCGGGCCGAGCAGCTGCTGGATCGGGTTGTAGCCGAGGAACGCGGCGAACAGCACGCCGACCGCGGGCAGCTGCGCGATCTGGTTGGCCGCGGCCTGCGGCACGCCGTTGGAGACCAGGCCCGTCGACAGGGTGGACGGCAGGCTGGCCGACAGGCCGGCGATGATCAGGCTGAAGAAGATGCCGATGGACAGCACCATCGCGGAGTTCTGGAAGGTCGCGGTCATGCCGGCGCCGACGCCGCGGGCGTTGGTGGGCAGGCTGTTCATCACGTCGGCGCGGTTGGGCGAGGAGAACAGGCCCATGCCGATGCCGTTGACCAGCAGGATCAGCGCGAACGCCCAGTAGTTGAAGTCGACGGGCAGCACGATCAGCGCGACGAAGCTGGCGGCGGTGATCAGCATGCCGCCGGTGGTGAACCAGCGGGCGCCCCAGCGGTCCGACAGCACGCCGGACAGCGGCGCGGACACCAGGAAGCCGACGGTCAGCGGCAGCATGTAGATGCCGGCCCACAGCGGCGTCGACTCGAAGCTGTAGCCGTGCTGCGGCAGCCAGATGCCCTGCAACCAGATGATCAGCACGAACTGGAGGCCGCCGCGGCCGAGCGAGGCGAGCAGGTTGGCCACGTTGCCGGCGGTGAACGCCCTGATCTTGAACAGGCTCAGGTTGAACAGCGGGTTGGCGACCCTGGTCTCGATCACGCCGAAGGCGATCAGCACGACCACGCCGCCGATCAGCGAGCCGTACACCCAGGGGTTGCCCCAGCCCATGGTCGAGTCGCCGTAGGGCTGGATGCCGTAGGTGATCGCGACCAGCACGGCGATCAGGCCCACCGCGAAGGTGAGATTGCCCCACCAGTCCATCTTGGCCTTCTGCCGGATGCCGTTGTCGTGCAGCTTCAGGTAGGCCCAGATGGTGCCGAACACGCCGAACGGCGCGGAGACGATGAAGACCAGGTGCCAGTTCACGGGGGCGAGCACGCCGCCCAGCACCAGGCCGAGGAAGGAGCCGGCGATGGCGGCGACGGCGTTCAGGCCGAGCGCGGTGCCGCGCTGGTTGGCCGGGAAGGCGTCGGTGAGGATGGCGCTGGAGTTGGCCATCAGGAAGGCGCCGCCGATGCCCTGCACCACGCGCCAGCCGATCAGCCACAGGGCGGCGTTCGTGCCGTCGAACCAGGTGACGGACAGCAGCACGGAGGAGATCGCGAAGATCGCGAAGCCCATGTTGTACATCTTGACCCGGCCGTACATGTCGCCGAGCCGGCCGAAGCTGACCACCAGCACGGCGGTGACGACGAGGAAGCCCATCATCATCCACAGCAGGTAACTGGTGTTGTCGGGGGACAGCGGGTTGATGCCGATGCCCTTGAAGATGTCCGGCAACGCGATCAGCACGATCGACGAGTTGATCGTGGCCATCAGCATGCCCAACGTGGTGTTGGACAGCGCGATCCACTTGTACCGCGGGCCTAACGTTGCGGTCTTGGGTGTCGCCTTGGCGTGCTGAGCCGTCGACACGGGCCCTCCCCTCGGACGGAACTTGCTTGACGTAGGCTAACCGAAATTGTTGCTTCGCACAACTATCAACGGTTGCCGTTTCTTCCGCCCGAGGGGCCCGTGTGCCGGGTGTCACACGAAATGTCGGAGCTCTCCCCTGGTCCAGCCGGGGTGCGGGGTCGGCGTCCGGAACCGGCCCGCCGTCGCGTACCCCCGCGAGTCGCGCTCACAGACACACCGAATGTACGTTTCAGGCAGAAACGACTCTCGAGTCTCAGTTCTGCACGAAACCGACATTCGGTGTGGTGCTAGGCGCGACTCGCGGGGGTTGCCGCCAGTTTCAGGGTCTGGGCGACGGAAAGGCCCGTGACGGGGTGGGCCAGGGCGGCGGCGATCCACTCGACGGTGGGGCCGTCCTCCCAGCGGAGCACCCCGTCGTCGATACGGGCCGGCACCGGGAAAAGGCAGCTGCGGCGCAGCAAACTGCTGACCAGCGGGGCCAGTTCGACCGGCGAGGACGGAGCGGCGGAGGCGGCGAAGTCGTCCATGAGCGCCGTCCACCGCTCGGAACCCATACCGGCCAACACGATCGTCGCCGGGCCGTGCGAGAGGAACACGTGCATGCCGATGGGCCGCGAGATGAGGCCGGGCACCCGCGCGTACAGGGCCTGCACGAGTTCGGCGGCGACGTCGGGCATCAGGGACAGCCGAACCTGGTCGGGGCGGGGCTGGATCATCCAGAACACGGGCCGCGAAATCGTTGAGGCGGCGTCGAAAACGGCGGCCTCCAGCTGCTGCTGGGCGGGATCGACGGCGTCGGGCAGCACGATGCGGCGCACGCGATCGGGCACCGGACCGGGGGCGTGGCCGAGCAACTGCGCGAGTTCCAGCGGCGACAGGTCGGCCAGCGCGCCGCCGACCTCGGGCTCGACGGCCCACTCGGGCTCGCCGGTGTACGGCCGGCGCAGCCGCGCAACGCTGCTGACCAACGGGGAATGACGGGGCATGGCAGTCCTCGCGGCGGCCGCCCGGCACGGCGCACCCACACGGGGACTTGGGGGAACGCGGTGGGCTATCAGAACCCTTCAACGAGAAGCGTCACCGAAGCCGGGGTTGTGACGCCGCTGGGCACCCGCGTGTGCCTTGTCACGGACTGTACCGCCTTGCGTCAACCCAGTCACCAAAGGGTCACCCGGCCGCACCCGCCTGGAACGCCAGAATGGCCAGCTGGGTGCGGTTGTCCAGGCCCAGCTTGGTCATCGCGCGACTGACGTGCACCTTGACGGTAGCCTCGCTGACGGCCAGCCGCGTGGCGATCTCGGTGTTGCCGGCCCCGGTCGCCACCGCCAGCACGACCTCGCGCTCACGGTCGGTCAGCGTGTCCAAACGCGCCTGCGCGGCGGCCTGCTTGGCGACGACCCCGCCGGAGAACCGCAGCGCCATCCGCCGCAGCACGGACGGGGCCAGCACGGCGTTGCCGGCGGCGACCATCTCCACGCCCCGCACCAGGTCGCGCGGCGGCGTGTCCTTGAGCAGGAACCCGGCGGCCCCGGCGCCCAGCGCCTCGTAGACGTACTCGTCGAGGTCGAACGTGGTCAGCAGCAGGATCGGTGGCGGCGCCGACAGTTCCTGGAGCCGGCGGGTCACCTCCAGACCGTCCACAGTGGGCATTCGGATGTCGGTGACCACGATGCCGGGTCGGTGCTGCCGAACCAGCTCGACGGCGTCGACGCCGTCGTCCCGGTCGGCGACGACCTCGACCCGGCCGCTGCTCTCCAGGATCATCTTGATGCTGACGCGGACCAGTTCCTCGTCCTCCAGCAGCACTGCCTTGATCACCGGGACTCCTTCGGGAACGTCGCTGCCACCTCGAAGCCGCCGCCGGGCAGCGGACCGACGGCCAGCGTGCCGCCGGACAGCACCACCCGCTCGCGCATGCCGATCAGCCCGAAGCCGGACTTCGGCACGGGTGTGGCGCGCGGCAGGCCGACGGTGTTGGCCACCCGCACGTCCAGCCGGTCGTCATGGTCGCGCAGCACGACCTCGATGTCGGCGCCCGGCGCGTGCTTTGCCGTATTGGCCAGGGATTCGTGCAGCAGCCAGTAGACGGCGCGAGCGGTGGTTCCGGGCACCTCGGGCAGTTCCTCCGGGAGCGAGGCCTGCACGTGCTGGCCCGCGGCCGAGGCGTCGGCGATCAGTTCGCACGCGGCGGCCAGCGTGGGCTGCGGATGCTTCGGCGCGAGGTCGCCGTCCTCCCGGCGCAGCACGCTGAGCATCTCCCGCAGCTCCTCCATGGCGGCGGCGCCGTTCTGTCGGATGCCCTCGGCGAACTCCGCCAGTTCCTTGTTCGGCGACAGGGAGACCGCGCCGGCCTGCACGGTGAGCAGGCTGACCCGGTGCGCGACGACGTCGTGCAGCTCGCGCGCGATCCGGGTGCGTTCGTCGGCGACGGCCTTCACGGCGAGCATGTCCCGCTCCAGCTCGGCCTGCCGGGTCCGCTCCCGCAGGCTGGCGACGAGCTGCCGGCGCTGCCACACCCAGAGCCCGAGCAACAGCGGAAACCCGATGAACCCGAGCGGGAACAGGGCCGCCGCGATGGCGTCGTTGATGTCGTTGACCCGGAACCGCAGCTGGAAGCCGGGCCACCACGGCACCAGCATCACGACCAGCGCCCACGCCGCGACCAGCCAGGTGCTCCTGGTGCTGCCCCGCTTCGCGCCGAGCGTGTAGACGGCGAACAGCAGCGGCGTGAACACGCCGTCGAGCACCACCAGCAACGACGTCAGCAGCACGACCGTGCGCGGAAACCGGCTGCGCACCGCCAGCACGGCCGAGCCGGCGACGGCCACCGCGATCGCCACCGGGCCGTAGTACAGCAGCCCGTACGAGCTGGTGTACGCGTTGTTCACGCTGAACCAGCCGACCAGCGCGGCGATCACGGCGTCCCGCCCGATCACCGCGACCGGACTGTCCAACCAGGACACGAACCTCTTCACGCGGAGAACCCTAGGCTCAGGCGTCGCGCCGGCGCAGCGTCAACCAGCTGGCGACCAGAAACGTCGCGGCCAGCACCAGCAGCGCCAGCGGCGAGGTCCACCGCCCGGAGGTGATGAGCCTGGTCGCCGAGGCGAACGGGATCACCGCCGGGTCGACCCGGGCCAGCGCCAGCAGCGTCTCGATGACCGTCGGGAAGGCGATCAGGGCGACCAGAGCCACGGTGGCGTTGCGGGTGACGGCGGCGACGCCGAGACCGACCAGCGAGCCGAGCACGGTGTACACGATCGCGCCGACGACCGCCTGTCCGATCACGGCGCCACCGGGCAGTCCGTCGCCGCCGACGGCGTTGGCGAGCAGGGTCGCGGCGACGAGGGCGAGGCCGGAGGCGGCGGCGAAGACCGCCACGACGACCGCCTTCGCGCCGAGGATCCGGCTCGGCGTCCGCAGCGTGAGCGTGGTGGTGATGATCGTCCGGTAGCGGTACTCGTGACCGAACGCGGCCACCGCGACGGCGAGCGCCGGCAGCACGGCCAGCGCCAGGAAGAGCCCGGCGAAGGCGTTGTCGAAACGGGTCTGGACGGGCAGGTCGTGGTGGGTGGCCCAGATCAGGGCGAACAGGAACTGGATCACCGGTCCGGTCGCGAACAGCACCCAGGTGGAGCGCAGCGAGCGGAGCCGGACGACCTCGTAGCGGATCGCGTCGAGCATCGGGTCAGGCCCTCCCACGGAACTGCGCGGCGCCGGCGGTCGCGGCGAAGAACGCGTCCTCCAGGCTGCTGTGACGGACGGTCAGCTCACGCAGCACGATGCCGGCGTGCATGGCGATGGTGGCGACGGCGTCGGTGTCGTGCGTGTCGACGACCAGCGCGCCGTCGGGCGACGGCATGGCCCGCAGGCCGCCCTGGCCGAGCAGGTGCGCGAGCAGGCCCGGGTCGCTGGCCCGGACCAGCACCTCCGGCCGGGAGTTGCGGGCGACGAACGCGTTCGTCGCCTCGGCGGCGACCAGCCGGCCCTGCCCGATCACCACCAGGGCGTCGGCCAGCACGGCCATCTCGTTGAGCTGGTGGGAGGACACGAACACGGTCCGGCCCTCGGCGGCGAACGCCTTGAGCAGGTCACGCAGCCAGCGCACGCCCTCCGGGTCGAGGCCGTTGGCGGGCTCGTCGAGCATCAGCGTGCCGGGGTCGCCGAGCAGCGCGGCGGCCAGGCCGAGCCGCTGGGACATGCCGAGGCTGAAGCCACCGGCTCGGCGGTTGGCCACCTCGAGCAGGCCGACCCGGTCCAGGGCCCGGTCCACGCGGCCGGACGGCAGCCCGGCACCGGCGGCGACCATGCTCAGGTGGGCCCGGGCGGTGCGCCCGGGGTGCACGGCCCGCGCGTCCAGCATGACGCCGACGGTCCGCGCCGGGTGGGCCAGCTCGCCGTAGCCGCGGCCGTCGAACTCGGTGCGGCCGGCACCGTGGTCCAGGCCCAGCATCAGCCGCATGGTGGTGGACTTGCCGGCCCCGTTCGGGCCCAGGAACCCGGTGACGACTCCGGGCTGGACGGTGAACGACAGGTCGTCCACCGCTGTCACCGATCCATAGCGCTTGGTCAGTCCGCGCGCGACGATCATCCGCTCACAACCCTCGCGGTGTGCGCCTCGGCCCGGCTGGCCGCGGCTGTGTGGCACCAAAGATCGCCGCTGCGGGCGTGCCACGTCGTCACCGTGGGGTCCGACTTGGGGGTACGTCAAAAGGTGTACGGGCCCCTGTGGACAACGGGGGTGCGTCCACAGGGGCCTCGTGCGCCACCCGTCCGGCCCGTCAGGGGGATGGGCCGGCCCTCCGCGTCAGGTGGCGTACGTCAGAAGTCCGCTCAGAAGTAGGTGATGTCCCAGTGGTTGCCCTCGTCGCAGTACAGGTTGCCGGCGGCCGACCTCCACTGCGGGTAGCCGTCGCCGCGCAGGCCGATGTAGCTGAAGCTGTTGTGCACGTAGTTGTCGATGCACGTGTTGTGCGAGATGTCGACCTTGTAGCCGTTGTAGTGGCTGTAGGTGCCGGACGCGTGGCCGACCTCGGTGCCGCCGGTGATGTTGATGGCGCAGCCGCTGGCGTGCCGGAGCGTGATCACGCCGTCGACGGTGCTGGCGTTGATCTGGTCGAACGAGGTGCAGTGCGGGTCGCTGCGGGTGGTGCAGTTGCCGCTGGAGGACCAGGTGATGCCGGCGGCCCGCAGCTCGGAGGCGGCCTGTGCCTGGGTCAGCTTGGTCACGGCCGGTGCGGCGCTGGCGGCGCCCGCGCCGGTGATCAGGGCTCCGGCGACGGCCGCGGCGACCAGAACGGCTTTCATGGACACGCTCCTCGGGTCAGGGGCGCCCAGCAAACCCACCCCCGTTAAAAGACCGCTAAACGCCGCCACGAACCCCCGCGAGTCGCGCTCTCAGACACACCGAATGCACACCCCGGGCACACCCCGGCGAGTCGCGCCCACCACCAGACCGAATGTCGGCTTCGTGCAGAACTGCGACCCGAGGCACGTTTCTGCCTGAAACCGACATTCGGTGTGTCTGTGAGCGTGACTCGCGGGGGTTCAGGCGGGGGTCAGGTGACGGAGGGTGCGGCGGGCTTCGGATTGCCAGTGGGTGAAGCCGAGGGCGGCGAAGAGGCGCAGGGATTCCCGGACGGCGCGGCGGCCGGCGGTGGCATCGCCGGCGTGGTGGCGGAGTTGTCCCAGGCCCAGCAACGCGTACGCGCGGCCGCGCCGGTCGTCGATGCCGTCGAACACCGCGAGGCTGGCGGTGAGCAGCGCGTCGGCCCGGTCGTCCCGGCCGCGCCGCCGGTTCCATTCCCCCAACGATCGCAAGGCATATCCGCTCGCGTGCTCGTGGCCGGCTTCCTGGAACATCTCCAGGGAGCGGGTCAGCTTGTCCTCGGCACCGGACAGTTCACCCAGGCTGCGCAGCACGTGCGCCTCCCAGTGCCGGTCCGCGAGCCGGACGCTGGCAGCCAGCGCGGCCTCCAGCAGCGCGCCGGCACGGTCGAGATCACCATTGCGCCGCAACACATCCGCCAGCTGCTTGCCGGCGTACGCCTCACGCCGGCGGTCGCCGAGCCCCCGCGCGAGCCGGAGGCTGTCCTCGAAGCACCGGGTCGCCTCGACGGGGTGGTCGCGGTCGGCGAGCAGGGTTCCCAGCTGCCGCAACACATCCGCCTGACCGGCCTGGTCGTCGACCTCGCGCAGCATGCTCAGGCCGTTCTGCAACGCGACCTGGGCACGCTCGATGTCGCCGCGTTCGACGTCGATGTCCGCCCGGGCAGCCAGCGCACGACCAAGCCCGGAGTGGTCATCGAGACCGGTGAAGATCCGGCACGCCATGTCGTAGTAGACGCGCGCCCTGGCCGCCCGACCGTTCGATTCCCAGTGCAGGTCGCCGAGCCGGCACAGGCTGACGGCCTCGGCGCGGCGATCCCCGGTGTGCCGGGCCGAAACCAGGCCGATGACCTCGATCCGCCGGTCGCCGGGGCGGGCCGCGCACACCTCGGCGAGCCGCCCGGCCAGCGCCCACCGCCCGAGCCGGTGCGCCAACCCGACCAGGCAGTGCAGCACCGCGGACTCCGCCGCCCGCCAGCCCAGCGGATCGGCCTCCGCGCGCCGGACGACCGCCGGATCCGCAACTTTCTCCGCCGGCGCAACGGGAAACCGTCCGACCGGCAGCTTGCGGTCGGCTCGCGTCGAAACATCCAAATAGGACAACAGGAGCCGGTCCAGCGCCACTTCACGGGCGGGTTCCTCGGCGAGCAACCGCTCGTAGCCGAAGACCCGGATCAGCTCGTGCGGCCGATACCTGAGCTGCCCCAGGCGATCCCGCCCGACGACCGCCACCAGCTGGGCCTCGACCAGGCCTGCCAATGCCTCCGAGGCGTCGACGCCGAGCAGCGTCGACAGCGCCCACTCCGGCAGGTCCACGGAGTCGAACCAGCCGAGTAATCGCAGCAGCTTGCGCTGCAACGGATCGCACGACCGGTAGCCGACCTCGACGCCGGCCCGCACGTCCAGGTCGCCGACCCGCAACTCCGCCAGCCGGCGACGCTCGTCGGCGATCCGCGTGACCAACTCCCCCACCAGCAGGTACTTGGTCGACGCCAGCTTCGCCCCGGCGACCCGTACCGCCAGCGGCAGATACCCGCACAACCGCACCAACTGCCGGGCCGCATCCGGTTCCGCCGCCACACGATCCGCACCGCCGACCGCGGACAGGAGCTCCACCGCCTCGGCCTCGGACAGCTCGCCAACCTCGACGACAGCCGCACCCTCAAGACCCGACAGCCGCGACCGGGACGTCACGAGGACCGTACAACCGCCACCGCCCGGCAGCAGCGGCCGAACCTCCGCCTCGCACGACGCATCGTCCAGCACGACAAGAATCCGGCGATCGGCGGTCACGCTGCGGAACAGCTGCTGGCGTTCCAACAACCCGGCCGGCACCTCACAGCCAAGGGAGGAAAGAAAGGATGCCAGCACCTCGGCGGTCTCCACGCCACGCAGCTGGGCGTACAACTGGCCGTCCGGAAACTCGCATCGACGATCCTGCGCCACCCGAACGGCCAACGCCGTCTTCCCGATACCGGACGGTCCACACAGGACGGTCAGCGGCCCGTCACACCGAATCCCCGCGCGCCCCACGAAGTCCGGCACCGCCGGCGGCAGCTGCGCGGTCCGGAGCACCGCCCGAGGCAGCTCCCACGACGACGGGTCGGTCACCAGCCGGCGCAACACCGGCCCCGGATCGGCGTCGAGATGCGCGGCGACCCGGTCGAACACGTCCGCCGCCTCGGCCGCACGGCCGGCCATGTGCAGCGCCACCATCAGCGAACCGGCGAGCACCTCCTGGCCGGGATCGCGCGCCAGCAACACGGTCAGCTCGGCGATCACATCGTGGCAGCGCCCGGCGGCGAGGTCGATCCGCACCCGGCTGTCCACAGTGGATAATCGAAGTTCCTCCAGCCACCGCGCGTGCGCCTCCAGCACCGGCCCGCACGCCACGTCCCGCAGCGCGTCCCCGCGCCACCGACCCAGTGCCGCCGCCAACAGCTCCCGCGCCGGCCCCAGCCGGCCGGCGGCCAGCAGCTCGCGCCCGCGCCGGGCCTCGGCGACGAACTCGGACTGGTCGAACTCGGAACCGTCAAGTGTCAACAAATAGCCCGCCGGCCCGGTGCGGATCGCGTCCGCCGGCAACACCTTGCGCAGCTTGGACACCGCCACCTGAACGATCACCCGCGCGCTGCGGGGCGTCTGCGACGGCCACAGCTCGTCGACGATGGTGCCCAGCGAAACCCACTGGCCGGCATGGGCCAGCAGCAGGGAGAGAACCGTGCGCTGCTGCGGCGTGCTGGGCGTGACTCCGTGGCCGGTGCGGGTGACCTCCAGTGGTCCGAGGATCCCGTACCGCACGGCCGCACCTGCCTTAGTGTGTGGCGCTGACCTGGGGCGGAGCTGTCAGCCGGGCCAACAGTACCTGTTCGATGACGGCCACCAGGACCTCTTTGACGGATTCGCGGTCGCGGGCGTCGCAGGCGACCACCGGGACCGCCTCGTCCACGCCGAGCGCCTCGCGCACCTCGTCCAGCTCGAACCGCTCCTGCCCGGGGAAGTAGTTGACCGCCACGATGAACGGCGTGTCCCGGCGCTCGAAGTAGTCCAGCACGGGGTAGCAGTCCTCGATCCGGCCGGTGTCGACCAGGATGACCGCGCCCAGCGCGCCCTCCACCAGGTCGTCCCACAGGAACACGAACCGGTCCTGGCCGGGCGTGCCGAACAGGTACAGGATCAGCGACGAGTCCAGCGTGATGCGGCCGAAGTCCAGCGCGACAGTGGTGGTGTGCTTGTCGCTCAACGCCCCGGGATTGTCCACACCGACCGACTTCTCGGTCATGGCGGCCTCGGTGACCAGCGGCTCGATCTCCGAGATGGCCCCGATCAGCGTGGTCTTGCCGACGCCGAAGCCCCCGCTGATCACGATCTTCACCGACGTCGGCTGCTGTTCAGAGCGCCCGGACAAGGTCCCTGATCCTCTCGATGGTGGCGACGCTGAGGTCGGTGGTCTGGTGCACGGTCACGTGCCCGGCGGCCAGCAGGTCGCCGACCACGACCCGGGCCACGCCGAGCGGCACGCGCAGCGCCGCGCCGATCTCGGCGACCGAGCGCGGCTGCTGGCACATCCGCACCACGGTCGCCGGCTCGAACTGGAGCGGGGCCGACAGCGCCGCGCCGTTGGCCACCACGAGCGTCTCGATCCGCAGCCGCTCGTCGAGCGGCAGGGTCCGGCCGCCGGTGACGATGAACGGCCGCACGAACGGCTCCTCGGCCACCGGCTCCGGCGCCGGCGGGGTGGGTGTGTTCGGCGAGAACCACGACGGGGCCTGGTTCACCTGGATCATCCGTGGGTCCGGCATGCGCGGCTGGTCGCTCATCGCCGCAGCGTCTCTCTCAGCTCGGAGATCAGCGCCGGCGTGAGCAGGACGCCGGCCCGGTCGGCCAGCACCGCGATCTCGTAGCCCACCAGGCCGATGTCGCAGTTGCTGTCCGCGATCACGCCCACGCAGCTGCCGTCGTCGATGGCCGAGACCAGCAGGAAGCCCCGCTTCATCTCGATCATGATCAGCTTCAGGCCGTCGAAGTCGTAGTTGCGGGAAGCGCTCTTGGCCAGGCTCGACAGCCCCGACACCAACGCGGCCAGCCGGTCCGCGGAAGTCCGGTCGAGCCCCTCCGACATGGCGATCAGCAACCCGTCCGAGGACACCGCCACCGCGTCGCGGACGCCGTCGGTGCCGCGGACGAAGTTGGCCAGCAGCCAGTTGAAGGTGTGCGGGTCGGCGTGCTGCACCTCGGCGGTCACCGGTGCTCCTCCTCGGGAAGCGTGTTCACTCGGGCTGGCAGCGGTCCGCGCTCGCCACGCTGGTGGCCCGTCCGGAAGCTGGACAGCATGGAGCGGACCTCCTCCGGCGAGCGGTTCTCCACCGCGGTCGGCGGCCGGCTGGGCGCCGCCGGCCGGGACGTGTCCTCGGCGCGGCCGCGATTCCGTTTCACCAGGCCGTTCTTCGTACGCTGGACGGGCACGTCGCCGCGGGACTCGGCCGCGGGCTGGGCCGGCACGGCGACTACCGCCGCGGGTGTGCTGGCGAGGCGCTCCTGCCGGGTGCGCACCGGCGCTGGCGGTTGTGGTTGCCGCACAACGGGTTCGGCCGCCTCCGGCTCCGCCGCCGGCCAGGTGATCTCCGGCTGGCGCGCCTCGGGCCTACGCGGCTCCGCCTGCCGGACCTCCATCTGTTGGACCTCCAGCTGGGGCGGCGCCGGTTGCTGCGGCGACGACGGCGCCTCGGCGAGCAGGTCCGGCGGCAGCAGCAGCCGCGCCACGATGCCGCTGACCGGCGACACCGTCAGCTCCACCTCGATGCCGAGCCGCTGCGCGAGCCGGCCGACCACGTAGTGGCCGAGGAAGCGGGTCGGCGCGACGATGAAGTCCTCCTCGCCGCGCAGCCGGGCGTTGGCCTTGGCCAGCTGCTCCTTGGTCATGCCGACGCCGTGGTCGACGACCGCGAGCATGTAGCCGGTGGCCAGCCGCCGGCCGTAGATCTCGACCTCCAGGTCCGGCGGCGAGAAGGCCAGGCCGTTCTCGATCAGCTCGGCCAGCATGTGCGCCAGCTCGCTGACCACCGCGCCGGTGATCATGGTCTCGTCCACCCGGCGCAGCACCACCCGGCGGTAGTCCTCGACCTCGGACAGGCCGGCGCGGATCACGTCGGACAGCGACAGCGGCTCGCCCCAGCGCCGCGGGCTGGTCTCGCCGACCAGCACCAGCAGGCTCTCGGCGTTGCGTCGCATACGGGTGGCCAGGTGGTCCAGCTCGAACAGGTTGGCCAGCGCCGACGGGTCGAGCTCCTCCTGCTCGAAGTCGCTGATGAACGTCAGCTGGCGGCGCACCAGGTTCTGGTTGCGGCGGCCCAGGTTGGCCAGCGACTCCGTGGTGTTGCGACGCACCAGGGCCTGTTCGGAGGCCAGCTCGAAGGCCGTGGTCTGCACCCGGTCCAGCGCCTGCGCCACGGAGGCGATCTCGGCGCCGGCCTTCGGCGGCGTGCGCACCGGCTGCGGCCGCTCCGGCTCGACCTCGCCGGGCTGGTGCCAGGCGGCGATCGAGGCGGGCAGCCGGCGCGTCGCCACGTCGTCGGCCTCGGTGGCCAGCGCCGCCAGCGGCCGGACGATCGAGCGGATGCTGGTGATGACCAGCAGCACCTCGGCGGCGACCGCGAGCAGCGCGACCACCAGGTACGCGATCAGCGCGGCGGCGGCCTGCCCCTGGAGGTCCTGGGCCCGCGCGGTCAGGTCGTCGCCGACCGACTGCTGCACCTTGCGCTCGGCGTCGATCACCGACGTCATCTGGCTCCACCACGTCACCGGGTCGACCTGCGGGTCGACCGGCCCCTTGGTGGAGGCGATGGCGATCGCCTCGGACGCGGCGGCCTTGGTGGCGTTGTCGGAGCGCAGCGCGGCGTCGAGGGCCGCCTGCTGGGGCTGCGTGGCGTAGCGGGCGTACTCGGTGAGGCCGGCCTGCTTGCTGGCGCGGATCTCGGTGAAGTGCACGTACTCGCCGGCGCCGAACTTGCCCGCCGCGAACACGCCGTTGAGGAATCCTCGCTCCTGGCCGGTGTATTCCTTGGCGTCGCCCAACGCGTAAAGCGCCTGCAAGCCGCGTCGCAGCTGCGGGTCCTGCGCCTGGTCGAGCCCCAGCTGGAGGCCGTTCAGGGCGGCGATTCCCTCGGTGTAGTACTGGAAGGTCGCGCTGCGGTCGGCCCGGCCGGCGTCCACGCTCTCCCGGGTCGAGGTCAGACCGGACAGGTGGGCCAGCGCGTCGCGCACCTGGGACACGCCCGGCCCGGAGTCGTCGGCCAGGGCCTGGTTCAGCGCCGTCTGCGCCTTGTCGGTGGCCGTCCGCTGGGTCAGCAGCGTCTGCTGGAACCGGGTCTCACCGCCGAGCATGCCGTTGGTGAGACCGCGTTCGCGCTGCACCTCCTGGACGAAGTCCTGGACCTTCAGCGCCAGCGAGACCGAGCTCACGGTGTCGCCCGCGGTCAGGTAGCCGACGACCTGGCCGGCGATGGTCACGCCGAGCAGCGCGAGCACCAGCGCCAGGGAGAGGACGAGGATGCGAGCGAGCCGCCCGCGAATGGTGCCGGGCGCGACCAGTGTGGCCAGCGGGCCGGGTCCGGGATCGTCCGCCTCGCCGCCGGCCGGCCGGTGCCGTGCACTCACCACGTGCTCCTTCGTCGAAAAACGTGCATACGGGAGCGGAAAAGGCACCCCCACACCGTCGTGAATGCGCCACCCAGCCCCAGTGCAGGGAAGGTTTCATACGCCCACAAGCACTGTCAATAGGACAAACGGGCTAGCAGCGACTGATATGACACACTCAATGACAAGTGTTCGGTCAACTGTCACGGGAATGGCAAAATTCGACACCAGCACCGCTGTTCGAGTGCGCACAGCGCGCCTCACAGGTCCTTTTGTCTCACTGTGAGCCCATGCTAGCGTCGCTATCCAGGATTTGCCGGACACCCCCGCACCGTGCCAAAACTTCCCCTGTGAGGACGCCGGAACAGGCCCTTTACGCCGCATTCACGGTGCCCGCCCACGCCGCCTGCGAGGCTTCGGAGCACCGAAGCCTCGTCCACCCGCCGGAGGTCGAACATGCCTGTCGACGCCCGCGTCGAGGTCGCCACCCACTGCCCGTACTGCGCGCTCCAGTGCGGCATGGCGGTGAGCGAGGACCGGTCTGTCTCGCCGCGAGACTTCCCGACCAACCGCGGCGGTCTCTGTCAGAAAGGGTGGACCTCGGCGAGCCTGCTGACCACACCCGGCCGGCTCACCACCCCGCTGCTGCGGGAGCGCCGCGACGCGCCGCTGCGGCCGGTCGGCTGGACCGAGGCCCTGGACTATGTGGCCCTGCGCCTGCACGAACTGCGCGACCGGCACGGCCCGGACGCGGTCGGCGTGTTCGGCGGCGGCGGGCTGACCAACGAGAAGGCCTACCTGCTGGGCAAGTTCGCCCGGGTCGCGCTGGGCACGTCGAAGATCGACTACAACGGCCGGTTCTGCATGTCGTCGGCGGCCGCGGCGGGCATCAAGGCGTTCGGCGTGGACCGCGGGCTGCCGTTCCCGGTCGCCGACCTCGCCGACGCGGACGCGATCCTGCTGGTCGGGGCCAATGTCGCCGAGACCATGCCGCCGTTCATGCGGCACGTGCGACCGGCCGCGGACAAGGGCGGCCTGATCGTGGTCGACCCGCGCCGCACGGCCACGGCCGAGGCCGCCGCGCTGCACCTGCAACCCGCGCCCGGCACGGATCTCGCGCTGGCACTGGGAATGCTGCACGCCGTCGTCGCCGACGGGCTGCTCCAGCACAGCTACATCACCGATCGCACAACGGGTTTCGACGAAGTGTGGCGGATCGCCGCGGCCTGGTGGCCGGAGCGGGTGGAGCGGATCACCGGCGTGCCGGCGGCCGACCAGCGCGCGGCCGTCGCGCTGCTGGCCAAGGCGCGCAACGCATACGTGCTCACCGCGCGGGGCACCGAGCAGCACGCCACCGGCGTCGCGACGGTGTCCGCGTGGATCAACCTGTGCCTCGCGCTGGGCCTGTGCGGCCGCGCTGGCTCGGGCTTCGGCTGCCTGACCGGGCAGGGCAATGGTCAGGGCGGGCGGGAGCACGGGCAGAAGGCCGATCAGCTGCCGGGCTACCGCAAGATCGACGACCCGACGGCACGGGCACACGTGGCCGGCGTCTGGGGTGTCGATCCGGCGGAGCTGCCCGGGCCCGGCCCGTCGGCGTACGAATTGCTGGATTCGTTGGGAACCGAACGGGGTCCGAAGGCGCTGTTGACGTTCGGCAGCAATCTCGTGGTGTCAGCGCCGCGCGCCGGCCACATCGCCGACCGGCTCGATTCCCTCGAACTTCTGGTCACCGCCGACTTCATACTGTCCGAAACCGCGGCGGTCGCGGACGTCGTCTTCCCGGTCACCCAGTGGGCCGAGGAAAGCGGCACGATGACCAACCTCGAGGGCCGGATCCTGCTGCGCGGCAAGGCCGTCACGCCGCCCGACGGCGTGCGTACGGATCTCGATGTGCTGAACGGCCTGGCTATCCGACTCGGCCAACCGGAGGAGCGTTTTCCGACCGATCCGGAAACCGTTTTCGCCGAACTCGGCCGCGCCTCCGCCGGCGGTCCCGCCGACTATTCGGGAATCAGCTACGACCGGCTGCGCGACGGCGAGGCGCTGCACTGGCCGGTGCCCGCGGCCGATCATCCCGGCACGCCAAGGCTTTTCCTGGATCGGTTCGGCCACCCCGACGGCCGGGCCCGGTTCCAGCCGGTCGAGCACACCGGCCCGGCCGAGCCGCCGGATCCGGAGTTCCCGTTGCACGCCACCACCGGACGCGTGCTCCAGCACTACCAGTCCGGCGCGCAGACCCGCCGCGTGCCGGAACTGCTGGACGCCAGCCCCGAGGCGTTCGTCGAGGTCCACCCGGACACCGCCCTGCGCCTCGGTGTCCAGGATGGACAGTGGGCGACCGTGACGTCCCGGCGCGGCTCGGTGCGCGCCCGGGCCCGCTACGTGCCGACCATCCGGCCGGACACCGTGTTCCTGCCGTTCCACTTCCCCGGCGCGCAGCGCGCCAACCTGATCACCAACCCGGCGCTCGACCCGACCAGCCGCATGCCCGAGTTCAAGGTGTGCGCCGTGCGGCTGGGGCCGGCATGAAGATCACCATCGTCGGATACGGCATGGCCGGCGCCCGCCTCGCCGACCACCTGCGCGGTTCGGGCGCGTCGATCACCGTGATCGGCGCGGAGAAACACCCCGCGTACAACCGGATCCTGCTCTCGAACGTGGTCGCCGGCTCGATGGCCCCGGCGAGCGTGCTGCTGCACGCGCCGGACTGGGCCGCCGACAACGGCATCGATCTCCGGCTCGGCGTCGCCGTCGCGGCGATCGATCCCGGCGCACACCGGATCCGCCTGACCGATGAGTCCACTGTGGACTACGACGCGCTGGTGCTGGCCACCGGCAGCAACTCGTGGATTCCGCCGACGGACGGCCTGGTCACGGACGAGGGCACGCTCGCGCCCGGCGTCGTCGCCTTCCGCAACCTCGACGACTGCCGCCAGATCGTCGACCTGGCCACGCGCGACACGCCCGTCGCCGTGATCGGCGGCGGCCTGCTCGGGCTGGAGGCGGCCCGCGGCCTGGCCGGTCGCGGCTGCGCGGTGACCGTGGTGCACGCCGTCAGCCACCTCATGGAACGGCAGTTGGATCCGGCCGGCGGGCATGTGCTGGCCCGGGTGCTCGGCGCCATGGGCCTCGAGTTCCGGCTCGGCCAGGTGGCCACGAACTACTTGCCGGGCAAGGGTCTCCAGCTCGACGACGGCTCGCTGGTCGCGGCCGAGCTGGTGGTGGTGTCCGCCGGCGCCCGTCCCGAGACCTCCCTCGCCGAGGCCGCCGGCGTTGCCGTGGACCACGGCATTCTCATCGACGACTCGTTACGCACCAGCGCCCCCGACGTGTACGCGATCGGCGACTGCACAAGGCATCCCGGCACCGTCGGCGGCCTCGTGCAGCCGGCCTGGGAGCAGGCGGCGGCGCTGGCCAAGTTGTTGACCGGGGCGGACCCGCAGGCCCGCTACCGGGGCACGGCATCGGTGACCCGGCTCAAGACCCGCGGCGTGGACCTGGCCTCGATGGGCGAGGTGCACGTGGAGCCGCACACCACCGACGCCGAGGTCATCCGGCTGGAGGACCCCAGTCGCGGCCGCTACACCAAACTCGTGCTGCGTGACGACCGGGTCACGGGCGCGATCGTGCTGGGGGCGCCCGACGTGGCCGCCGCCGTCACGCAGCTGCACGACCGGGGCACACCCGCCCCGCCCGACCGGATGGCGCTGCTGCTGGGCCGCGCCATGCCCGCCGGGGAACCGTCGTCAGATCCGGCGGCGCTGCCGGCATCGACGGTGATCTGCCGCTGCAACACCGTCGACCTGGGCGGCCTGCTCGGCGCGTGGCGCGACGGCGCCCGGTCGTTCGACTGCCTGGTCAGCACCACCAAGGCCGGCACCGGCTGCGGCAGCTGTCGGGACACCGTCAGCGCGCTGTCGCAACGGCTGGCCGAGCAGAACCCCCATCCCGATCCCGATCCCGATCCCGAGAAGTTGGGCTGCAACACATGACCACTACCGAGGCACCCCTCCGCGCCGGCCGCACCTGGATCCAGCAGTGGGACCCCGAGGACGAGGGGTTCTGGGCGGCCACCGGCCGCCGCATCGCCAACCGCAACCTGATCTTCTCCATCTTCTCCGAGCACCTGGGCTTCTCGCTCTGGGGCATCTGGAGCGTGGTGGTGCTGTCGCTGCCCGCCGCCGGCTTCGCCTTCACCGTGGACCAGAAGTTCTGGCTGGTCGCGTTGCCCAACCTGGTCGGCGCCGCGCTTCGGCTGCCCTACACGTTCGCGGTGCCGCGCTTCGGCGGCCGCAACTGGGCCATCTTCAGCTCGGTGATGCTGCTGGTCCCATGCGCGCTGCTCACGGTCGCCGTCGGCACGCACGCCAGCTTCGGGTTCTTCCTGTTCGCGGCGGCCACCGCGGGCGTGGGCGGCGGCAACTTCGCGTCGTCGATGACCAACATCTCGTTCTTCTACCCGGAGAGCCGCAAGGGGTTCGCGCTCGGCCTGAACGCCGCCGGCGGTAACCTCGGGGCCGCGGTGGTGCAGCTGGTCATCCCGCTGGTGATCTCCGCGACGACGGGTGTCGGGCTCGCGGTCGCCGGCCTGTTCTACATGCCGTTCGTGATCGCGGCGGCGATCTGCTCGGCCCTGTACCAGGACAACCTGGCCACCGCCAAGTCCGACTTCCCGGCCCAGGCCGCGGCGGTCAAGCGGTCCCAGACGTGGGTGATGTCCTTCCTGTACATCGGTACCTTCGGCTCGTTCATCGGCTTCTCGGCGGCGCTGCCGCTGCTGATCCAGACGCAGTTCCCCACCGTGCACGGCACGTACTTCGCGTGGCTGGGCGCTCTGGTCGGGTCGCTCGCGCGGCCGACCGGCGGCTGGCTGGCCGACAAGGTCGGCGGCAGCCGGGTCACGCTGTGGAACTTCGTGCTGATGGGCGTGGCCGCCGCGGTGGTCGTGGCCGGCGAGCGGTCCGGCAGCTTCGGCCTGTTCTTCGGCGCGTTCCTGGTGCTGTTCGTGACGGCCGGCGTCGGCAACGGCTCCACGTACCGGATGATCCCGGCGATCTTCGTGGCACAGGCCAAGCGCGAGACCGCCGAGGGCGCGGACGCCGCCGAGGCCGTGCGCAAGGGCAAGCGCGAGGCGGCCGCGGCGATCGGCATCGTGTCGGCGATCGGCGCGTTCGGCGGGTTCTTCGTGACCCGGATCATCGCCAGCTCGGTGGCCGCCACCAAGGCCGCCGACAACGCCTTCTACGGCTTCATTGTGTTCTACGTGCTGTGCTTCGCCATCACCTGGTGGTTCTACCTGCGGCGCAGC
Source organism: Kutzneria buriramensis (assembly GCF_003387475.1). GTDB lineage: Bacteria > Actinomycetota > Actinomycetes > Mycobacteriales > Pseudonocardiaceae > Kutzneria > Kutzneria buriramensis. The sequence goes on from NZ_QUNO01000010.1 coordinate 48,477, forward strand.
TTCGCCTCGGCGCCCAGCCTGGCCACCGCGAACGTCTAGCGTTCTCACACACAGTTCCCAGGTAGCACCGCTCCGCTCACAGCCTGCACTCAGTCGAGCCCGCGAGACTCGAGTGCAGGCTGTTTTCTGTGTCGAGCGGAGAGGAACTCCAGCATGGCGAGCGTTCTGGCCGCCCCGTCCGCGGCGCCGCCGCGACGATCCGTCGCGAAGATCGGCGTGGTCGCGGTGGTGGTGATCGCCGCGGCGGCGCTGCGGATGGCGTTCCTGAACTACGAGACCGGCGACTCGCGGATCTTCCTGTCCTGGTACGAGCACATCGCCTCCGGCGGCGGCTTCGCCGCGCTGAAGGACATCTCGTTCGCCAACTACAACGTCACCTACCTGTACGTGTTGGCGGCGCTGAGCTATCTGCCGGTGACGCCGCTGATCGGCATCAAGGTCGTGTCGGCGGCGTTCGACTTCCTGCTGGGGTACTTCGTCTACCGGATCGTGGCGCTGCGCTACCCCGGCAAGTGGTGGCCGGTGCTGGCCGGGGCGATCACCCTGTTCCTGCCGACCGTCGTCGTGAACGCCTCGATGTGGGGGCAGGCCGACGCCATGTACGCGGCGTTCGCCGTCGGCGGCGTGTACTTCGTGCTGCGTCGGCAGCCCTGGCTGGCCTGCGCGTTCATCGGCGTCGCGTTCGCGTTGAAGCTCCAGACGGTGTTCGTGTTCCCGGTGCTGCTTCTGTTGGTGCTGCTGCGTTTCGTGCCGTGGAAGGCGCTGCTGGCGATCCCGCTGGTGTACGTGGTGCTGGACATCCCGGCGCTGATCATCGGCACCAGTCCGTCGCAGCTGATCTCCGTGTACGTCTCGCAGACCGGGACCTTCGACCTGCTGACGTTGAACGCCCCCAACGTGTATGAGTACCTGGGGACGTCGGTGACGTCGTCGCCGCTGCGCATCGCCGGGATCGTGGTGACCGGGGTGCTCGTGCTGGGGCTGATCGGCCTGGCGTGGTGGCGTCGGGTGCAGCTCACCCCGACCCGGATCGTGCTGGCGGCAACGGTTTCCGTGCTGCTGGTGCCGTTCTTCCTGCCGGCCATGCATGAGCGGTACTTCTTCCTGGCCGATGCCATGACGGTGGTGGCGGCGTTCTACCTGCCGCGGCGGCTGTGGGCGCTGCCGGTGCTGGAGCAGTTCGCGTCGTTCTGCGCGTACCTGCCGTTCCTGCTGGGCAGCGGCGGTGGCGGCGGACGTGGTCGGCGTCCCGGCGGCGGTTTCCGCGGCGGCGGGCAGTTCCCCGGAGGCGGCTCAAGCTCAGGCGGCGGCTCGGGCTCAGGCGGATTCGGCGGTTCGGGGTCCGGCGGCTTTCCGGGCGGCTCCGGCGGCGGTTTCGGCGGCCGGCCCGGCGGCGGCGCGGCGCTCGGCTCCGGCGGGTTCGGGGGCGGCGGCTTCGGCGGCGGCGCCGTCAACACGTCCATGATCGACATGCGGATCCTGGCCACCGCCATGCTCGCCGCCCTGGTCCTCGCCCTCTGGGTCACCATCCAGGAGTTCCGCCACGACCCCCGCGAGTCGCGCTCTCAGACAGAACGAATGTAGGTTTCAGGCAGAAAGGCGGCCCGCCTCGGCGGACCGCCTTTCCCTCAGAACGGCCAGATGTCCCGGCCCCCGGCCTCCATCAGCGGCACCATGCCGAACGCCGCGTCGGACAGGCCACCGAACGTGAACCGCCCTTCAGTGTGCCCGAACTCGTAGCCGGCCAGGTTCCACGTGTAGACCGGCACGCCGGCCGGCACCACCGCGGTCGGCAGCGTGCGGCCGTTGTGCTGCTCGTCCGTCACGATGACCACGCGGTCGTGGCCACGGTAGAACTTCCGCAGCGCGCCGACCGTGTCCGTGCCGCCGAGGTCGCTGAACCGCTTCTGCACCACCGGCAGCACCGACTCGCCCGACCGCAGCGCGACCCGCGCCGCCGTGCTGCCGAACTGCACCAGCTCCGCCTTCGCCGCGCGCCGCGCGATCGCCGTGCCGAACACCGCCGCCGCGTCCGCCCTGGTCAGGTCGGAGTTGCGGGACACCTTGCTGTAGAACATCGATCCCGACCGGTCGACCAGCACCAGCGTGCGGCCCGGCAGGCTCGGCACGTTGGCCAGGCTGGCGTCGAGCGCCCGCTCCAGCGCCCACGCCCAGCGCAGCGACGGGGCCGCCCGGTACGCCGACAGGAACCGCATCGGCAGCTGCCGGGACCGCGCCACCTGCTCGGGATCCGCCAGCTTCGCCGCGACCGTCGCCGCCACGTCGTCCGGGACGCCCGCCTGGTCGAAGTTGCGTAGGTTCCGCAGCAGCGCCATGTAGCCCATGGTCGGGATCAGCGCCGTCCAGACCTCCGCCGTCAGCGGGCCCTGGAGCCAGCCGGCGACCGCCTCCCACGTCATGCCGGCGCCCTTGAGCACCGCCACGGCGTCGCCCGCGAACAGCTCACGGCGGCGCTCCACCGGCCACGCCAGCAGTTCCTCGCGCGCCTTGACCACCGGCAGATTCGTGGGGATTTCCGCCACGTTTCCGTATCGACGGTCGAGGGCGTGCGTGAACAGCGCACCCTGCCAGTTCTCCGCCGGCTTCGGGTGCGTCAGGTTCAGCACGTCGCCCATTCGGACGCCGCGCGCCTCACTGTCCCACTTCAGCAGCGAACGCTCGTCATAAAGGCGGCGCACCGCGTCGCCGATACCGCGCCGAACCGGCTTCGGAATCGCGCGTCCGTGCCGCGCCAGCCAATAGGACAGGAACTCACCCGGCTCATCCGCCCGCTGGAGAACCGAATTCACGACCTGACGGGTCAGACCGGGTTCGGTGCGGGCGTGCGCGAATTCCGCCGCGCCCACGATCGACGCCGAGCGCATGTTCGCGGTGCCGCGGAGCCAGCCGAGCAGCCGCGCCGTCCACTCCGGGTCCTCGACCGTCGCGGTACGCACGAGCTGCGTGAACCGGTCGTCCCGCTGCTCGGCGGTCTCGTAGAAGCTGCGCTCGCCGACCATGTTCGCCACGGCGAGCAGGAACAGCTCGTGCTTGACGCCGCGCTTGAGCGCCACGCCACCCTCGTGCGTGACCGGTCGACGCAGCACGTTGAACTTGGCCATTTGTTCCTACCCCCTTTCGGCGATCGCGGACGCGTCCGAGATCAATGTCGGTGACGGTTTTTATGCCAACTGCTCTGCCAATTGAGCTACCGGTTGCCCGGGCGGGACTCGAACCCGCAACCCGTCGATCCGGAAGTAACCGTCGCCTGCGCACCGGACACGCCCGCGACCAGCACTCCCGAGTTCATTCACGCCCGACAGTGTTTTCATTAGAGGAAGTAACCGTTGGGCTTCGCACCGGAAGTGCTCCGCAATGCTAGATCTCTCGGCGCGTCGCGCGCGACGGATTTACTCACGCCCCGACGAGCAGGCCGATCCCGACCACCGCCATCGTCGCCGCCACCAGGCCGTCCAGCACGCGCCAGGACGAGGGCTTGGTGAACAACGAGCTCAGCAGGCGAGCGCCGAAGCCGATCGCCGTGAACCAGCACAGGCTCGCCAGCACCGCGCCGATCGCGAAGTCCCAGCGCAGCGCGCCGTAGCCGGCCGCGATCGAGCCCATCAGCAGGACCGTGTCCAGATAGACGTGCGGGTTCAGCCAGGTCATCGCGAGGCAGGTCAGCGCCGCCCGCTTGCGGGAGCCCGTCGTCGCGCCGTCCACCGACATGCTCGACGGCTTCATCGCCCGCTTGGCCGCCAGAAATCCGTACGACAGCAGGAAAAGACCGCCCACCACGGCCACCGCCGTCACCGCTGTCGGCCAGGCCTGGACCAGCACGCCCACGCCGCCCACGCCCAGGCCGATCAGCACCGCGTCCGAGGCGCCGCAGATCGCCACCACCGTCAGCACCGCGTCTCGTCGGATGCCCTGGCGCAACACGAATGCGTTCTGCGCGCCGATCGCGGCGATCAGGGACATACAGGTGCCGAAGCCCGCCAGCACGACGAGCGCCACGTTGGTCATGCCGTCGACGCTAAGCAGACCCTTGTCAACAGTCCAGCTAACTATTCTTACGTATCATTAGCGCTCGTGATGACAGACCTGCCCGTCGACCAGGTTCGGACGCTGCTGGCCGTCGTCGACGCCGGCACCTTCGACGCCGCCGCCGCGGCCCTGCACCTCACGCCGTCCGCCGTGAGCCAGCGGATCAAGGCCCTCGAACAGCGGACCGGCCGGGTGTTGCTGATGCGTACGAAACCCGTGCAGCTCACCGAATCCGGTCAGGTCGTCGTGCGCTTCGCCCGCCAACTAGCCCAGCTCGAACGCGATGCACAGACCGAACTCGGCCTCACCACCGCCGGCGAGCCCACCCGGCTGTCCATCGCCGTCAACGCCGATTCCCTCGCCACCTGGTTCCTCCCCGCCGTGCTCGGCGTGCCCGGCGTGTGCTTCGAGCTGCACCGGGAGGACGAGGGGCACACCACCCAGCTGCTGCGCGAGGGCCTCGTCATGGCCGCCGTCACCTCGACGCCCGATCCCGTGCAGGGCTGCTCCGTGCGTCCGCTCGGGTCCCTCCGCTACCTCGCCTGCGCCGCCCCCACGCTCCCCGTCACGTCGCTGGCCGAGACGCCCGTGATCCTCTTCGATCGCCACGACCAGCTCCAGGACCGCTTCGTCGGCGGCGCCAGCCCTTTCCGCCACTACATGCCGTCGTCCGCCGCCTACCTCGAGGCCGTCGTCAGCGGCATGGGATGGGGGCTCATCCCCGTCTCCCACGCCCTCCCCCATTTCGCCGCCGGCACCCTCGTCAACCTCGCCCCCAGCCGGCACATGGACGTCCCGCTCTTCTGGCAGCAGTGGAAACTCGACTCCCCCGCCCTAGCCGCCGCAGCCGCCGCCATCGTGTCCGTGGCCACCGCGACCCTCATCCAGTAACCCACCGCCGCCGCCGGCCTTTTTCAACGCTTCTCGGGACTCTTAGCCTTCTCTAGATTCGCCTGCCACTTCCGGTCGATATCTTCCGGGCGTTGGTGGCCGCAGTCCACGTCCGCGCCGTCCACATCGGAGACCTCTGCATCGACGCCACCGTTCTCCACCCACACCGTGACATTCTCAATACCGGCCGCGCGATCCCCGTCGTTGACCCAGTAGGTCACCGAGAACGCCGGTTCGTCGCCGCGGTAGTCCGTCCGGATCCGGAACCGTTCCCCCGGCCTCAGCCACCGATCCTCACCCACCGGCTCCAGAAAGAGCACCAACAACCCGATCGAGTCGTTGACCACGTCCATGGCCGCCACCGCCCGAAGGCTACCGACAACGCCACCCGCCCGTGCGCAAATTGCACAACCATGCACTGACCAGGCGATCTCTGTAGGGCGGGTGGGGCTCGAACCCACGACCTGACAGATTATGAGTGTCCAAGTTCACCCGGCAGGAGTAGCTGAGCAGGCAGTTCGCCGGTAGTTGAGGAAGAAAATACCGCACCAGAGGCACTCGCCCAGCCGAGTTCATGGACAGTCCCATGGACAGGTTTGTCCACTATGGATGCTAGCTGACCAGGCTCTACCATTCGACCACAGAACCTGCCAGATGTCAGGCAACGAACCACGCGCAGACATGCGACTACGTGAGACGGGTTCATATCATTGCGACCGAATGGGTGATTTGAGGAGTGCGACAGTAACGATGTTCCAGCCATCAGCGAATGTCGCGATGTACCACCAGAGTCATATTCCAATAGCTGACCCACAGGAGATGTAGCCAGTGAACGATGACCTCAGCGCGTACCAGAATTACCGGGGCCCAAAACCGCCACAGATAGAACAGACGAAATATATTCTATCTTTGGCTGCACAAGAATCTATTAAGCATGGAGACTACATCGCGGCGGCCAGAAAGAAGCTCGAAGTTGCACATATCTGTAGGCGCCAAGGAAAAGATCAAGACCGTCATCTCCTCGAGACTGCGGCATACGAACTTATCCAAAACGCCGCACATAAGCAAGGGTTGTACCTTGAGGCAGCCAAGGCGCTCCGCGATTGGGCATCAAAACTAAGGGCAGACGGGTTTAAAGACGGCGCCTTTCTTATGGATACGTCGGCATATGACCTCATACAGAAGGCCGCACATAAAAATGGGCAGCGCGTCGAGGCAGCCAAGGCGCTCCGCGATTGGGCATCAAAACTAAGGGCAGACGGACTTGAGAGGGACGCCTATCTTATGGATACCAGCGCCAGCAAACTCGCCAGGGGGTTGTAGATGCGATTTTTGCCTTCGAGCATCCGACCATCTTCAGATTACGCGTACCGAGATCATCGGCAACAGTGGTCTATTCGACCCCTTCTCTGGCTGTCAGCCACAGGCGTCGCTTTGGTGGTGCTAATATGGCTGGTCGTTGTCATCTTTCCACCCCTTTTCGACCCACCCCGGGACTTCCCAAGTAAAGCCGACGCCCTCCGTAGTCAGAACGACGTACGCACTACCCTCCTCCAGGCTGTCGGCGGCCTCCTTGTTCTAACAAGCGCTATCATTGGCGCCTATTTTACGCTCCAAACCCTCCGTAACACCCAAGAACAGCTTGACATCGCTCGATCCAGCCAGGTGACAGAGCGATTTACCCGGGCGGTGGAACAGCTTGGCAGCAACACACTTGACGTCCGTCTTGGCGGCATCCAGGCTCTGGCCCGCATTGCTCGCGACTCCAAAGAAGACTGCTTAGCAGTCGTAGATATTCTCACTGCATATGTTCGTACACATTCGCCATGGCCACCCTCGCATCCTGACATAATTGACAAAGGCGCGTCCCAAGGCGGTATTCCGCCACTAAAAAAGCGGTCACCAGATATCCAAGCTATCTTAACCATTTTGGGGGGATTACCCCACGGGGCAGCAATAGTCAAGATCGATCTAGTCGGAACTGACCTCCGACACGCAAACCTGGTCTCGGCTAGGATCGCGGGCGCAGACATGTCCGGAGCGCGCATGGTCGTGGCCAATCTGGAGAGCGCGGATTTATCTGATACTAAGTTGATGTTCGCCGACCTAGGCTGGGCAAATCTCCGTGATGCACAATTACGTGGCGCAGAGTTGAATTCGGCAAATCTGGGTGGCGCCAACCTCCATGCCGCCGACCTTCGAGGCGCAAATCTCCAGGAGGCAAAGCTTCGTGGCGCGGAGCTACAGGAGGCGAAACTCCACGGAGCCAATCTCCGAAAAGCGGAGCTTCAAGGAGCCAAGTTGGTCAATGTCGACCTCTCGAGCACAGACTTGCTCGAGGCAGTGGCCGACGATAATACAGAATGGCCAGAGCACTTCGATTGGAAGCGAGCCGGCATCAAGAAAGAGTTACATTCGGATCCAGCCACAGAATAAAGCGCCCACGCTCCAGTTGACCACCAACGTACCGCGTGGTTCACGCGAGGGTAACACCTCCGACCAACCCGCCAAACGTCGCACACATAAGCGAAGAATGTCCAACCAATTACCCACGCCACCCCTTGCAAAACCGCGACCAGCCAAACAAATAGATCTACACAGGGTCACAGGTGAAGATCATGATGGTTAACATTAGCGCCAAGGCGTCGTATCCACCTTCACCCCGCTGCCGAATTCATTCATTCAGCAACAGCGCGCCCGCGTTCTATAGCCCATTAAATATTCGTAGACGCCTCTTCTGACGCTTCGATCCTATCTGATCGGCAAGCTCGACGGCGCGACAGGCTTGGATCCTAGCCTCGGCGTGTTCACCGAGGACGGCAAACGCAGTTGCTAGATCGACATGGAGAGCAGTTGCGGCACGGGTAAACGACGGATCAAGGCGGTCGAGCGCACCGGAAAGGACGTCGACAGCTGAGGCGTCCCCGAACCGCGCAAGCGCATGCCCACGCCACCGTGCAAGATGAATTGAGTCGAGCACGACGTAAGGACCGTCGGCGCTTGTCGAGTCCGCGGGAAGCAGAATTTCTGCTTCATCGAACGCGCACAGGCTTTCACTACGCATGCTCTTCGCCGCCAGTGCTTCGCCGTGAGCGGCAGCGAGCCACGCACGAACCAGGCGCGAACACGAGTCATCTGTCCGCGTCCTAGCGTAAGCGAGTACATCGACGGCATCACCCGACCGGCCAATGTCGAGCAACACAAAGGCTTGTTCCGCGAGAGAATGCGTCTCGAACGACGGGATTCCGGATTCAGCCGCAGCCGACTTCGCCGTTTCGTAGTGCTGCCAGGACTCGGAGAGACTGCCGACATCCAAGGCTTGCCAACCCGCGAGGGTGTGAAGCTCGGAGAGCAGGGCAGCTAGTTGGTTTCGGACGACCGGAGACAGGCTGTACGACATCAGTCGCTCCACCTGCCGAGCCTTCGTCTTAACCTCTTCGTACGCGACTATCGCGCCCAGCTGACGGTCAAGCCGTCGTATGGCGTTGAGTTGCTCCGTCAGCAGCCTGATTACAGCACCGTCAACTCGCCGTGAGACGCTGAGCATTAGCTGTAGTTCGCGGTCTGAATCGACAATTGCCTCGCTCGCGACAGGCACAGCGAGCAGCTCGTCAACACTAATGCCGAAGATGCGTTCGAGCAGGCGGGCAGTTGCGGGACGCACCTGGCCAATCGGGCGACCGTCCGGGTGGCGACCAGAGACGAGCCTTTGCAGGTGGCGAGCGCTGAGGGTCCCAGGTTCACCGTGCTCGACTGCGAACTGCTCGGCGAACTGGGCGAACTCCTCGAAGGTTTGCCGACGTTCCCTGATTCTCTGTTCGAGCACCGTTCGCGGCGGCCGTGCCGACGTGTCGCCCTGCGGCATCTCGCCGCCTCCCGTCTCCGCCATGTCGTGCCTATGTCATGCCCGCGTCCTGGACCCCGACGCGGGATGACGACAGTCTGATTTCAGTCTGCCACGGCCACTCACTGCTGGTCAGCAGGCCGTCCGGCGATTCCGTCACGTGCACCGCTCCGCACACGCCGGACAACCACGCCACGGCGGGAGCCGGCCGTCCTTCCGGCTTCCGCCGTGGTCTGACGACTGGAGGTGAGGCGGATTGACTGGGGCCGAGACTCGGACCTTTCGGTGGCTGCCTGCCTGCGGTAAGCGGCATGCCGTCCCTGGAGGCCGGGTCGAACCAGGCGAAGAGATCACGACGTTGGTCGGCGAGCGCGTGACGGTACCGCTCCAGCGACTCGGATCAACCGAGTGGACATGGCCGACATGTGTTGGCTGCTGGGACGAGGCCAAGAAGTGCACGCACATTTCTCTTGCGGGGCTTGGAATCACTCGAAGCGTGGCCACCGAAACGCAGCCGACCGCACCGCATCCGAACAAGCGCAAGCCGGCATGACCACATCGCAATCCGAGCAACCGTTCCACCGCGACAGGGAGCACGCCATGGGTGGCATGGCCGACGGCCACAACCCGACCGAATGGACCCGCAACGCCGATTGGCGACCGTCCGATGTAGACACCGAGCGTGCCAGTGCCGCCCGCATGTACGACTACTACCTCGGCGGTTCGTGCAACTTCGAGATCGACCGTGTTAAGGCTGCGGAGGTGCTGGGCGTGCTGCCTGAGGCTCGAACGTTCGCCCGGCAGAACCGTCACTTTCTGCGCAGGAGCGTCGAGTACGCCGTCAGCCACGGCGTCCGTCAGTTCCTCGACCTTGGCTCGGGTCTACCCACAGCCGGCAACGTGCACGAGATCGCCCAACGTGCCGTGCCGGATGCCCACGTGGTCTACGTCGACAACGAACCTGTCGCCGTCAGTCACAGCCTCGACCTGCTGAGGAACAACCCCTACGCCACCTGCATTCAAGAAGATGTCTCACGACCTAACAGCGTCTTGCACCACCCGGAAACGAAGCGGCTGATCGACTTCTCGCAGCCACTCATGGTGCTGATGTGCGCGGTGCTGCACTTCGTGCCTGACGAACGCCGTCCCGCCGACATCGTGCGTGCGTACTCCGATGCGCTTGCGTCGGGGAGCTACCTGGCGCTCTCGCACGCCACCGCCAGCGACTACCCGGATCGGCTCGCCGACGTGATCGGGATCTACCAGCAGACGCAGAACACCGCGCATCTGCGGTCGCGGTCGGAGATCACAGCGATGCTCGCCCCGTTCGAACACCTGGTGTTCCCCGGCGTCGTCTACACGCCGCAGTGGCGACCGGAGCACTGGGCGGATGTCGGTGACCCCGCTGAGTCGTTGGCCTTCGCTGCTCTCGCGTACCTCCCGTAACCCTCATTCGCCCGGAGTACTCACTTCATGCCCCATCGACTCTCACTGCTCCGCCGAGTTGGCCAACTGCGCCGGACCTACACCGGGGAGTACGACGCCACGCTATGGCGCACCGTCGCCACCGGCCTGAGCGCACTCACCACAGTGGACCGTGCCACGATCTACGACACGCTCGAATGCGGCTTCGAGAACCGACTACTAGGCGAGAACCCCGGCCCACCGCTGACTGACCGGATCCGCCGCGCCGTACTGCCGGACACCACCGACACGGCGCAGCAGCAGTTGGAAGCAGCACTGTTCTTCGCACTGGGGCAAATCGCGCCCTACAGCCCGCCAGAGTCGGTTACGCCGGGCCGCAGTGTGCAGTCCCCGATCGTCCGGCCCGGCGTCGCCGAGGGGGAGGCTGTGTTGCACCTGCCGGCAGTCACAGCCGCGCCGATCGTTGCAACCCTGCTACCGCATGCTGCCGGCGGGAACGTGCGGGGACTAGCAGGGCTGCGTACGCGGTTGTATCGCCGACATGTGCGGCTGTATCTCATCGACGGTGCGCCGTCGATGTCCGTCGCGTTGGCGAACACGAGCTTTCGCCAGTGGTCGGCGATACTCGCCTTCGCCCATGAACTGATCGGTCACGAGTGGCCGACGAACTTTGACACTCCGCTCGCTGAGCAGGAACGCGCCGCGATCGCCGCAGGCCGCACCCCAGGTCTGGTGTCCTTGGGCAGCGCATTGTTCCGCCGCCTCCGTGTACTGGGCACAACCGTATGGCTGACGGTCAACCTGGACGGACCCGCCAGCATCCGCGTGGACTGGGCCGGAGGCCGCACCGCAGTTCAGGTTGCCGCCGCCCTGGTACACCCGTTGGCCGGTCTTCCTGGCGAACGGTTCACCGCGACGTGCGGCCCGGCGGGCAGTGTCACGGTTACTGAATGGGGGACGTCCAGTAAACCCACGGCCACAGTGGTTCTTCGTCAGGCACCCTTGGCCGCGCCGCCACCGTTCAGGCAGGTTGACGCTACAGCCGCGTGGGCGGAGTTCAACCACGTGCTGACGCTGCCGCACCCGTTTTCACCCAGACTCGCGGCAGTCGCGCGTTGAGGATGGCTTACACGGCGTGAGTGACGGGTGGGACGGGGTGCTCGGTACCCCGTCCCACCCGTCACAGCTGCTGTTTGCGCACGTAGAAGGCCATATCACCCCGTCACGGCGGCTGTGACGGGGTGGCGGCTCCATGACGCCCGCTGTGACGGGCGTCAGCACTCTTCGTCGGCCGCCTCGGCGCTGCCGGCAGCCTTGACGGCGGCCCGAATGTCGGCAGTGAGGTAACCGCGCACTTGCCGCACGTTGCCGTCCGCCGTTGGGATCCGGTCACGCTTCGACCGGCAGCCCAGGTCGTTCATCTGGGTTCCGAACGTCGTCGGCTCGACGCCGAGCGCCTCGACCAGTTCCGCCGAAGGCACGAACTCGCGCCCGTCCTGCTCATCGAGATCCGCGCCGAGATAGTCCACAACGGACGCCAAGGGTTCTGGCAGGTCGACAACTTCGGCGTCGTCGCCCGGAGCCGTCCGGCCGCCGATCGCCTTGGCGACCGCAGCCCTGTCGAGCATCGGCGTCGGGTCCGCGCCGATCGCGTGCCCGCTCAGCGTTCCGGCAGCCTCTCGCAAAACGCGGCCGCGCTGACAGATGGTCCTCCAATCGGGGTTGGGCATGTAGTACGTGCGGACCGTCATTGCCAGCACGTCCGCGCCTGCCTCGGTCTCTCCGTCCGGCCGCAGGATGCCCACCCCCTTGTGGGATGCCAGCAGCTTGGACGAGTCGTAGCCACGGGTGTTCATCTGCTCGCCAAGGATGATGTTCGAGTCCCGCCAGTCCATCACCCGCAGCGCGAACCGCGAGCCGAGCACCGCCCGTAGCGCCGTCGGTAACGAGCTGCCGTCCGGACGCTGCGTGGCCAGGATGACGACGATGCCGGCCGCCGGTCCCTTCTTTGCCAGCCACGTGAGCAGCTCGCCGAGGTACTTGCCGAGCGGGATCTTCTTGCCCTCAACCTCGATCGGGATGCGGGACTCCAACGGGATGTGCGCCTCGTCGACGACGACAGCAGTGATCGGCATATTCAGTGCCTTGTCCCGCGAGATAGCCGGGGTGATCTTCGACTCGGGGCACGTCTCGTCGTCCAACTCCCGCATCCGCCCGTACCGACCTTGCGTCTCCGACACCAACTCCTCAAGCCAGGCCTTGAACGCAAGTAGGTGCATGTCGTCGTCGCCGGAGAAGAACCGGTGCGCGCACGGCTCGCACGCGTCCCAGTCCTTGCCGCCTTTGAAGTCCGCCACATACAGCCGTGTGTAGGGGTCCAAGATCAGCCCCGCGGCTGCGAGCCGCTCGGCGAATGTCTTGCCCTGCCTTGGAATTGCGCCAATCAGTAGCGACGTCCATACCAACGGAAGGTTCACCTTGCGCGCACGCGCGTCGTGTCCAAATGGGACCGGGCGCCACGCGTCCCAGTGTTCGACGTTCAACAGGGGCGTCCGCAGAGGCGGCGCTGCATACGGATCTTCGTCGGCAACCCACATCGAGACACGCCCGGCATGACCACCGTTGCCCCGGACGCGCTCCACGATCAGCTGCACCTCGTCCACCGCCAGCGCCGAGGCGAGCGCCTCGCGGTTCTTCACGACGTCCGCAGCCTTGCGGGTTGCTGGTAGGTCGACCGTGATAGCCCACCCGTCACCCTGCCTTGTGGCGCGTTCCACGAGCCGCAGCGTCTCGTCCTTGCCGATCAATTTGGCGTCTCGGAAAGCATCCACCAACACCTGCGGGTCCATGGTCCATGCAAGAGAACGCGGACCGGACAGCACGGGCTTGCGCCCGGGACTCCCCTCTTTACGCCGGCCGAGGACAGCCAGCGCGACACACGTAGCTGTGCCCGCGATCCACAGAGCCGTCTGGCCGTACACCAACTGAGCCACCAGCACGACGATGACACTCGCCACCGTTACGGCAGCAGTGACCTTCCACCGGAACAGTGTCAGAGCTCGGATCTCGGTGAACTTGTCGGCCAACTTCTCTGACTGCTCGGCGGCGTCGCGGTAGTCGTGAACGGTGACCCACTTCCGCCAGCATCGCGCGGCCGCCACCAAGCCTCGGGCTACCGCGCCGACGACCCGGAACGGTGAACGCAGCACCTGCACCACGAGATCCTTGGCGGCCAGCTTGACTGCCTGGCGGCTCTTGAGCGCTCGGGGAACCCTTGGTGAACGCTGCCACCATGAGGCGAACACCTGCCGCACGGACGGCCGTGCGGCGCGCGCCGCGCTCTCGTCGACCAACTCGGCGTCGTACACCGGATCGGCACGAACAACTTCGTACTCACGGGAAGTCATTGCTGCACCTCACTTTCCGGCGTCGCATTACTGTCATCGGTCGCATCGCTGGCAGGAGATCGCTCCACTTCGGACTTGAGCGCGGCGGCCAAACGAGGAGACAGTCCCCGCGCGCAGTCAGTTGCCGACCGAACCCATGCCGGCGTGATCTCGACATCGGGCGACCACGCGGCGCGTGCCTCCGCGAGGTAGTCGCCGAACAGCTTCCGGCGACGGCGGCTCGTGCGCTTCGCCGCCTCGGCCTTCTGCTGATGAACTGCCTTCGGAGCGTTCAGCGCCGAGGCGTTCATGAACGCGGCGGTCACTGCCTCGGTCAGCTTGTCGCGGAGATCGGTGACCGCCTCGGCGGCCACGAACACCACCAGCGGTGGAACCGAATGGAGCACGATCCCCGACAGCGACCCTGCCGCGTAGGACGCCCATGTGTTCATCACGTACGTGGCCGCAATCGTGAGCCACTTCGCGCGACGCACCCACGGTCCGGTCTGGACCTGGTAGCGAGCCGTCACCTGCTCGGCCCGCAGGATCGCCAGCAGCACGAGCGACACCGTTGGGTCCAGCAGCCACGCTGCCAGCCATGGAAGGGACCACACCGCTGCGCCGGCCGCAGCGAACGCCTGTACGTTGGTCATGGTGAAACCCAGTCCGAGCGTGATGCCCGCCCAACACAGTCGGTCGACCTGGGTCCGCACCTGCTCGACCCGCAAGGCCACGACGTCCGGATGGGTCTGGTACGCCCGCCGTTGGGCGGCCTCGGCAGCCTCCCGCACGAGCTTCTCTGCTTGATTGGTGGAGGGGCCGGGTGGCCGCCCGTGGGCGGCCACCGCTCCCTTCTCCTTCCGATTGGACCCGACGGAGTTGGTCATCGCTGACCGCCCTTTCGCCGGATCGGTGTGTCAGCAGTGCTGACGGTCAGCGCGCGGGTGAGCACGTAGGCCGCGAACAGGTCCGGTAGCCCAAGCACCACGAGCCGCAGCGTCGTGTCGCCGTCGTACGTGATCACGAGCCACTGAATGCCGAGGAGCATCGCGCCGCCGAGCAGGACGCGGCCGGCGAGGGAGACCAGCCGAGTGCCCGTGCGTGCCGCCTCGGCGGCGGCCTTCGCACTGCGCCGTCCGGCACGCCATACCAGGACGAGACCAATCAGCACGCCCAGACCAGCAAGCAATGGCAACATCGGCAGGTTGACCGTCATGGCTGCTGCCCTCCGCCCTGCCGGCGAGCCAGCCACACGCGGTAGACCTCGCGCCGGTCCTCTTCGGACAGCGCTCCCCACACACCGACGGTCGACTCTCCAGCGGTGCGCAGTTCGTGTTCCAGGCACTCCCGCTGAACCGGGCAGCCCGCGCACAGCCGCGCGGCCAACTCGCGGTCGCTCAACTCCTCGCCGGCCCACTCTGGCTCGTCGTCGTTGGCGACCAGCCACATACACGCGCCGTTCGTGGTGACGATCTCCAGCAGCACATCGTCGGGCACGGTGGCGTACCGGTCGAGGTCGGCCGCCACCACCTCGTAGTAGTTGTCACGAAACTCGTCACGGTTCACCACGACGCACCGCCGGTCAGCCGTGCGACTTCGCGCGCCGTTCGGCGCTCGGTCGCGATCCGGGCGACGTCAACGCATCCACCGGACTCGGCGGCTTCGGCGATCAGCTTGTCCAGCGCAATTGCCGGCACGACGTAGCGGGTACGAACTCGGACGGCTGGGAACGCGTCTTCCCTGATCGCCCGGTAGAGGGTCGCAGGATCGACACGAAGGATTCGCGCCGCCTCCCGCACGGTGTAGAACGCCGGTCGGGCGTTCTCGCTGTCGTTGTCCATTGCGGTTTGTCCCTAAGTTCGAGAGGAAGTCTGATTTCATTCCCATATCCGGGATGATTTCATCCCGACCAGTCGCGAACGGGGTGCAAACCGCGGGAACCAACCCGGAAGCCGGTCCGCGGAATTGCCCTCGCGCTACGCTCGGTGCAGCGGCGGAGCGCGGAGGGATACGTGACGGAAGACTGGGCAGCAGTCGCGCGAGCGATCAATCAACGCTCGACTGAACTGGGTCTGAGTCAGCGAGAACTCATCAAGCGCTCGCACGTCTCGAAGGCCATCGTCAGCGAGATTCAGAACAACACGGTGCAGCGCCGACGTAGCGCACGGACCCTCGAAGCGCTCTCGCTCGCACTGGACTGGCATCCGGGCCACCTGGCCGCCGTCCTTGCCGGCCGCAGGCCGCCCGGCCTGGGAGAACCTGCTGTCAGGTCGGACGACGACGTGCCCGCCCGCCTTGCTGTCATCGAGTACCGGTTGGCCGAGATCACGCAGCGGCTTGACGACCTGAACGCCAGCTTCACGGCGGCATTCGGTGATACCGACGACGGCAGTCGGTAGCGGCTTCGCCGATTCCGGTGACCGGCGCTTCGGCTCGGTCGCCGGAGAGTTCCGTGTTGCGTCCATGCCTACAGAGAACGGCAGTCCGGCGCCGTTCTACAGTTGGCACCGGTTAACCCGAATCCCATTAACCCCAATTAACTTCGCAGGTCAGGGCGGTTATCCGGGCAAGGATGGGTGATGGCGAAGACCAGGCTCCGGGCGGTACGGGACCAACTTGGGTACTCCTCCGCCGAAGTGATCCGGTTGCTTCAGCAACGCGCGTCGGCGCTCGGGCTCGCCATCATGTCGGCGGCAAGCCTGAAAACGAAGCTGTCCGTGTGGGAGAACGGCCACGAGTCGGTCAGCGACCTCTACTGGCGGCTGTTTCGGGACATCTACGGCCGTACGAACGAGGAACTTGGGTTCCCACCCGAGCAGGAAGACAGCGAAGCCGCCGAGCTGCGGTCACGGCTGGCCGTGGCCCGGACCGTGGATGCCGACATGGTCGAGTTGTTCCGCCGGCAGGTCGACGACGCCCGGCACGTTGACCGTCGTTTCGGGGCCGTCACGCTGCTCGACCAACTGCGCGGCAGCATCAGGCAGGTCGAGGACCTTCTCATGTACGGCGCAGCGAGGGGCCTGCGCGAGCCGCTCGCCGGCGTGCTCACGGAGGCGTCCACCTTGGCCGGTTGGGAAGCGCTCGACCGGAACGCGGTCGGACAGTCATGGGCGCACTACGAACGGGCGAAGGCAGGTGCGCGGGAGGCAGGTGCGCCGGCTCTGCTCGCACACGCCACCGCAGAGCAGGCGTTCGTACTGATCGACCTCGGCGAGGCCGCGCAAGCGGTCGAGCAGTTCGCCGATGCTCGTACGCTCGCCGAGCACAGGGCACCGCCGCTGCTCCGGGCCTGGCTTGCGGCCGCACATGGTGAAGGGCTCGCCGCTGCAGGGCATCGGGCCGAAGCGCTGCGTGCCTTCGACGCTGCCGGCGAACTGCTGCCGTCCGATCCCGTCGACCCTGCCCTACCGTTCCTGTTCCTCGGCGGTGCACACCTCGACAGGTGGCGCGGACATGCGCTTGCCCGTCTCGGCGAGCCGGACGCGATCGACCAACTCAGCGAGGCACTACCACGTCTGCCAGCGACGTTCATCCGTGCGAAGACAGGAATGCTGGTTGATCTCGCGTTCGCATACGCGGCCCTCGGCGACCGCGACGCCGCGCTTGAGCACTCTCGCCAGGCGCGGCGTCTCGGTTCGCAGATCAAGTCCGACCGACAGCTACGGCGACTCGGTGGCCTCATCCTGCCTGGGGGCATCCTCGGCGTTGCGTGAGGCGAGGTAGTAGAGCAGCGCCACGAGAGTGCCAGCGCCGAGAAGTTCCTTACGCTGCGCCAGCTCCTGCACTCGACTCAACGGCACCCACTCGACACGCCCTTGTTCCTCTGTGTCAGTCGGCTCGCCGATGTGCTTGGCGTTGCGCCAGAGGTAGACGTCCATAGGCGCAGTCGTCTGGCCCGGAAGCGGCTCAAAGCTGATCAGGTGCTCCGGCTCGCCGACAGGTTCCCAACCACTCTCCTCAGCCGCTTCACGGGCGGCCGTGCCAGCAGACTCCTCGCCCTCGTCGACCAGGCCGCCGAGCAGCTCATAGCCCCACTGGTCGGTGGGGAACCGGTAGCGCCACAGCATGAGTGCCTGGTCCCGGTCATCGACGATCAGTGCAATCGCGATCCGTCCAAGGTGGACAACGTGGTACTCCCACCGCTCGCCGTTCGGTGCCTCGACGTCCGTTAGACCAACCTTCACCCACCTGTTGTCATAGACCAGTCGCTCACCGTAGGTCTTCCACGCTCCGCGCTCCTCCGTCACATGGGAATCCTACGTACGACTTCAACACAGAGCTACAACGCTCTACGGAAGTCTACGCTAATCGTCGGACAGACCTTGGAACACGCCGTCGTATATTGACTCCACGGAACACGCAAGCAGCGTAGTCGGAACACCATTTCCGGCCGAATTTTCATGAATAGTACGCATAACCGCAAGCAACGTCAACTCTTGCGCAAACGCCTGAACATCGCGCCTAACATCCCCGTCAGGCATTCGGTGTGCTTCCGCCTTCAACTCCGACATAAATGACTCAGCAATCGTGCCACTTGAGCTTCTTATGCCGATATCGAAAAGGAAGTTCTGCAGTGTAGCATTTGCTTTTTCTTTAAAATATTCGGCGTCGCCATGATTAAGGCCTTCCGAATCCTGCCAGCTTTGCAATGCACATTGAAGCTCAATATTCGCCAACTTTATTCTCGCTTCCCACGCCAGATGCTCTGCGGCGGCCAGATCAAATGGCTTATCGCGCGATATTTCAAGCTTCATATCACCGTTTAGATTCGCAAGAAGGTCTCGTTGCGAGAACTTCTCCTGCGGCGTTGCATACCAGCCAACACGGTTCACAACGTCCCATAACACCACTACTACCAAGTCTACAGTGCGCTCCCACCGCAACAACAGACTCGAACTAACAGGAACAGAGAGAGGGCCGCTCGAATTCAACCGGACCGAAGCTGAACCTTTTACCTGAACCCAGATACGCGATGAATCCATGCGACCATTCAAACGAGTCTGAACTAGGAGATCCTCTCCATAGTCCCTCCTAACCTCTTCAACCGCCGCACCCTGGTCCGCCCAGATGGCTCGCACTGCCGATACCGCCTGATCGGCAATTACATGTTGCTTGGGTCGACTTGGCATCCGCGTACAATATCAAAGTATACCCAGAACACGCCAGGGTCAGTAACTCACAACCCTTCAGTGAGGCCTTTCAACCTACGTTTAGGCATCCGAGAGCCGAGAATTTCTGCCGCCTTACGGTCGGACGCAGCTACCCACGCCGCATAGACCCGCAAAGTGGTAGCGCCTCCGCCACCGTGGCCGAGACGCCCCGCAACGGTACGAAGGTCGACTCCAGCAGTCAGCAGCTCAGTGGCAGAATAGTGGCGCAGCGCGTGAAGGTGTGTATCGATGCCGAGTCGTTCAGCCATATCCTTGTAACGGCTCGACACTGCATGTGGCGAGTAAGGCTGCGTCGGATCGAACTTCCGGACTCCCGAGAACACGTACATGTCGTCGGTCAGCTCGATACTCAGCTCGGTGAGCCGCCGACGGCACCGCTCCTTGTGCTCGCGGAGCAGCACGGTCGTCTCGGTGTCGAGCGCGATTCGGCGCATCTGGTGGGTCTTGGTGTCCTTTACGCGGCCGACGCCCTTGCGGAGGACGTAGCTGCTCCGAACCTCGATGATCCCCTGCTCAAGGTCGACCCGAGACCACTTCAAAGCGCAGACCTCGCCGCGCCGGATGCCGGTCGTCATAACGAGCCAGACGAGCGTTCCCCAGTCGTCATTGTTTTTGCCATCCATCTCAAAGGCAGCATCTACGAGCCGCGCAGCCTCGGAGGGGGATGGCGGAGTGGGCTGTGGCTGAGGCTGCTTCGGGCGCTGCGCGATACGGGCAGGATTTGAGGTAATCCACTCCCAGCGCAGGGCGGCGCTCAGGGCACCGCTCATGATCGAGTGGATTTGACGGACGGTTGAGGCCGCGAGCGGCTTGCAGGCGTGTGGGCGGCACTTCTCCTTCTTGCACTCGTGCTCGCCTTCGGCGCGGTGTTCGACGAACGGCTTGCTGTTGCAGCGCGCGCGGCAGCGACGCAGCTCGGCGTAGAGGCTTTCGAGCATCCGTGTGGACACCTTGCGCACGGGCTCGTCACCGAGCACAGGACGGATGTTCCGGTCCACGTAGCCCCGGTACATGTCCCGCGTGCTCTCCTCCAGCTCAGCCGTCCGCAACCACTCATCAATGGCGTAGCCGAACGACACAGAGGACGTCGCAGAGCGCTGCTGGTCGACCTGGCTCAGCAGGCGCGTCATTACCTTGTCAGCGGCCTTCTGAGCCGCCTTGTCGGTGCCCTTGACGGTCTCGGTGAGGTAGACGTCCTTGCCGGTCACCGGATCGACGCCCGAAAACACTCGGACCTGTAGCGAGTTGCCCCGCTGACGGACGCTGCCGCGCCTTCGTCGCTGCTCTGCTGAGTCGGCCATAAGGCCAGGTTACGAGCCTGTTCAAGGACAGAAGCATGGCCGAAGATCATCCGGTATGATCTTGGAAGGCCGATCCTTGCAGGTGAGAGGGGTAGGGCGGGTGGGGCTCGAACCCACGACCTGACAGATTATGAGTCTGCTGCTCTGACCAGCTGAGCTACCGCCCCAGCACGCCGGCGGAGCGGCGCGTGGTGGGGAGACTACCGGCGGGGCGGCGTGGGGCGGCGGGCGGTCCCCTGGTCGAGGCTCTTGCCGGCATGTGAAAAGTTCCGTCTTGACCGATCTGGTTGCGGCTTCAATGATCATCGGCGTCAGCGGTAGCTCGACACCAGGCCGCCGCTGGCTCTGCCGGCGGGCGGGACACCCTTGCACCCGGAGGACCAATGCCCGACGCCCAGCCGAAACCGCCGAGTGGGCTGATCGGTTCGGTGCAGCGAGCGCTGCGGGTGTTGGAGACGGTGTCGGACGGCGGCGACGGGATCACGGCGAAGGCGGTGGCCCGGCGCACGGGCTTCAAGCTCTCGACCACCTACCACCTGCTGAACACGCTGGTGCACGAGGGTTATCTGGTACGGCTGGCGAACGCGCGAGGGTTCGGCCTCGGGTACAAGCTGCCGGAGCTGCACGACAGCCTGAAGAGCCAGCTGTCGGTGACGCCGAACATCGCCTACACGCTGCGAGACCTGCACCTCAGAGCCGAGGCGGCGATGTACTACGCGGTGGTCCGCGACGACGAACTGGTGGTGGCGGAGGTGGCGGACTCGCCGGAGCACCGCAAGGCGGAGCCGCTGGATCTGGGCTTCGACCAGTCGGCGCACGCGACGTCGTTCGGCAAGGTGCTGCTCGCGGCGATGTCACCGGCGGCACGCCGCCATTATCTGGCCGGGGCGGGCCTGGCGAGGCTGACGAACCGGACCATCACCCGGCTGGAAGACCTGGACCGCGAGCTGGCGACGGTGCGACGGACGGGCATCGCGGCGGAGATCGAGGAGTTCCAGCCGGGCCTGGCCTGCCTGGCGACGCCGGTACGCGACGCGGAGGGCCGCACGACGGCGGCGGTGGCGCTGTCGGTGCCGGTGACCGACTTCGCGAAGCGGCGCCGGCAGTTGGAGACGCTGATCCGGCGCGGCGGCGAGGAACTGTCCCGCCTGTTGGCCTGAAACCGGTTCCGGGACCCTACCAACGGGGGTGTTCCGTTTCGACGGAATCTGATATCGGGATCGCGTTGAAACAAAACCGATTCCGACATCGCGTTGACAAGTTCCGATACCTGCGTGACGATGGCCTGGTCAGCGCAATCGCCTTCACGAATTCGACACATACACGGACTGCTGATGCACCAAGGCCCCTTCCTCTTGTTCTGTCTCCCCCACTCCCCCGGCGCCAGCTCCGAGTCCGGCTCGGCCGGCGCCGCCGTGCGGACACCCCCGCGGAGAAGATGAGGAGGGGTCCGCTCGCCCGAGCGGATGGCCTTTCACCAGGCATGACGCCGCCACCCTGACGCGCGGCGCGACCGCCTTCACACCAGCCGAGACCGCCACGCGGTCCCGGCCGGTATTCGTCCTTGCACGTGATATCTCCCTGTCATATCACGGAAAGGAATTCACCGTTGGCCGGCGTTCTCCGTCGAAGACCGACCCGCCTCCGCCGCCCCGTGCCACTCGCAGATCCGGTGCGCCGCCGGGCACCGCCCTGACCACAGCTGAGGGTTCCCCATGCCTGTGTCCCATCCCCGCATTTCCATCGTCATTCCGGTGCGCAACGAGGCGCGCAATCTGGAGCTGGTGCTCCCCCGACTTCCCGACGTGCACCAGGTGGTGCTCGTGGACGGCGACTCCGTCGACGGCTCGGTCGACGTGGCCCGCCGCTGCCTGCCCGGCATCGAGACCGTCGCCCAGACCCGCACCGGCAAGGGCAACGCCCTGGCCTGCGGGTTCGCCCGCGTCACCGGCGACGTCACGATCATGTTCGACGCCGACGGCTCGGCCGACCCGGCCGAGATCCCCCGCTACGTCACGGCCCTGACCGACGGCGCGGACTTCGCCAAGGGCAGCCGGTTCCGGCCGGGCGGCGGCAGCGAGGACATCACCGCCCTACGCCGCGTCGGCAACGCCGCCCTGAACCTGGTGACCAACCGCCTGATGCGCACCCGCTTCACCGACCTCTGCTACGGCTACAACGCCTTCTGGACCCGCGTCCTGGGCGTCCTCGACCTGCCACCGGTGGACGCGCCGGACCGCCAATGGGGCGACGGCTTCGAGGTCGAGACGCTGATCAACTGCCGGATCGCGGCGGCCGGCCTGCGCATCGCCGAGGTGCCGAGCTTCGAACGCAACCGGATCCACGGAGTGTCCAATCTGGACACCTTCAGGGACGGATTCCGGGTGCTGCGAACGATCCTCGCCGAACACCGCCGAAGCCGTCGATTCCCGGCGTGCCCGACCGTGCCGGCCGAGCTGGACCCGGTGGTCGAATGACAACGGCATCCGTGGTGATCTGCTGCTACACCGAGCGCCGCTGGGACGACATCGTCGATGCGGTGAAGTCGCTGACCGAGCAGACGGTGGTGCCGACCGAAGTCCTGCTGGTCGTCGACCACAACGAGAACCTGTTACGCCGCGCGGTGACGGCGTTCGATGCCGTCACAGTGCTTGCCAACAAACGAAGTCGTGGCTTGTCCGGGGCGCGCAACACCGGTGTCGACAACGCCACTGGGGACATCGTGGCGTTCCTGGACGACGACGCCAGAGCAGACCCGCAATGGCTGCAACGAATGCTGGAGCCCTACGCGGACCCGAACGTCGCCGCGGTCGGCGGTAAGGCGCACCCACTGTGGCCGAGCGGCCGGCGGCCGCGGATGCTGCCGCCGGAACTTGGCTGGGTCGTCGGCTGCTCGTTCATGGGCCAGCCGACGGAACGAGCCGAGGTGCGCAACCTGATGGGATGCGCGATGTCCTTCCGCCGCAACACAATCCGCGAGCTCGGCGGATTCGCGGAGTGGATCGGCCGGATCGGTTCCACCCCGCTGGGGTGCGAGGAGACGGAGCTGTGCATACGCCTCAGGCAACGGTTCCCGGCGTCGAAGGTCTTTCTCGAGCCGGACGCCACGGTTCGGCACCGCGTGACCGAGGACCGCACGACGTGGCGCTACCTGGCCCGGCGGAGCTGGGCGGAAGGCCTGTCGAAGGCTGCGATCTCGCGGCTGGTCGGATCTCGGGACGCGCTGTCGACCGAGCAGTCCTACGTGCGCCGGACGATCCCCCTTGCTCTGCTGAGGGAGTTCGGCCGACCGGCCATGGCCGCGCTGGTACTCGCACCGTTCGCGGCGGCCGCGGGATACGTCGCCGGCAAAATGTCCACGCCGACGCGTGAGGTGCCGCTCGCTGCCCCGACAAAGCCTGACCGCACGAGCGACGCTCCGCCGGAGCCGGCGAGGTGGCCGTCGGCGAGCGTGATCATCGCGACGGCCGGACGAGTCGAGGATGCCGAGCGATGTGTGCGAAGTGTCCTCGCCACAAGGTATCCGGACCTGGAGATCATCCTCGTCGACAACCACGCCAAGGCTGCCAACGCGGACCTCGCCCGGTTGGCGGAGATCGACGGCCGCGTCCGGTACCTGCGAGAACCGGAGCCCGGGGCAAGCCGCGCCCGCAACGCCGGCGCGGCCGCAGCCGACGGCGAGGTGCTGGCGTTCACCGACGACGACGCCGTGGTGGACGAGTGCTGGCTGGCCGAGGCGGTTGCGGAGATCGAGGCCGGCGGCGCGGACTGCGTCACCGGACTGGTGCTGCCGATGAGTCTGGACACCAAGGCCCGGCAGTGGTTCGAGGCGTTCGGCGGCTTCGGCAAGGGCTTCGAACGACGCCGATTCGGTCCCGACCAGCCGGTGCCGGATCCCCTCTACCCGCTCTCCCCCGGTACCTTCGGCTCCGGCAACAACATGGTGTGGCGGCGTGGTTCCTTCCAACACCTCCACGGCTTCGACGAACGGCTCGGCCCCGGCCGGCCCACCCGCGCCGGCGAGGACCTGGACCTGTACCTGCGGCTGATCACAAGCGGCGGCCGCATCGACTACACGCCGAACGCCCTGGTGTGGCACGAACATCGCGCGACCCTGCCGGCGCTGCGCAAGCAGCTGCGCGGCTACGGAACCGGCCTGGCGGCGACGTTCCTGTTGCACGCCCTGCGTCCCGGCGGCGCGCGGCAGATCGCCTCCCGACTAGGCCTGGGCCTGCGACTGCTGCTGGCATCCGACTCGAAACGAAATTCCGGACGGGGAAAGGACTTCCCGCTCCGGCTCGTGTTCGACGAGCTGTTCGGAATGGCCCTCGCACCGTGGCGGCTCGCCGTCGAGATGATCCGGAGGCGGCGTTCATGACCCGATTCCATGCGGCGGCGCTCCTGGTCGTCACCCTGACCGTTGCCGCACTCGCTGCATCCAATGTGGACAGCAAAGCGCGAATGGTCTCCACCATCCTGTTCTTCCTCCTGGTGCCTGGATCAGCGGCCGTCGCGCTGGCCCGGCCGGCGTGGACGTCGGTGACCTGGTCCATCGCGATCGGCATCAGCGTCGCCGCCGATGTGCTGGTGGCGCAGGCAATGCTCCTGCTCGGTTGGCACCCGGTATGGGCATTCGGCGCGCTGCTGACGGTCAGTGCCGGGCTGCTGACCGTGCATCTGGTGAGGCCGGTATGACTGACGTGGCAACCGATTCACGGCCGGGGCGCGGGGCGCTGACGGACGGCGCTGCGCTGTCGACAAGCGCGGTGATCACCGGCGCGGTGGGCCTGGTGTGCTGGCTGATAGCCGCGGCGACGTTGCCGCAGGCAGCCGTCGGGGCGTCCTCGGCCTTCGTGTCCGGATTCATGCTGGTAGCGGGCGTATCGCAGCTGAATGTCGGCCTGGGCGCGCTGCGATGGCTGCCGCAGGCCGGCCGGTTGACCGGCAAGATCGTGCTACGCGCGTACCTACTGGTCGCAGGCGTCGCCGCCATCGGTTCGGTGGTGTTCCTGTTGCTACCGGCCGGAAAATTCGTGCTGCACGTGGGCGGGCCGGCACTGTTCGTGCTGGCGTCGGTGTGTTGGGCACTGTTCCAGTTGCAGGACTACATGTTGGCGGCGCTGGGCAAGGCGTGGTGGGTGCCGATGTTCAACGGCGCGTTCGGCGCGGTACGGGTCGCGGCGCTGCCGGCGCTCGGCATCGCGCTGGGGGCGTTAGGCGTCCTGGTGTCGTGGATCGCACCGACAGCGGCGATGATGCTGGTCGCGATCGCGGCGATCACACACCTCGTACTGCGCCGGGGTCCGGCCGAGCCGGCGATATTGCCGCAGCCGCCGGAGGTTCTTTCCTACCTGGGGCCAACATATCTCGCCGCGCTGGGCACGACGCTGCTCTACAACTCGGTGCCGCTGATGGTGGTCAGCATTCACGGCACGGCGGTCGGCGCCACGTTCTTCGTGGTCTGGACAGCCGTGAACGCCGTCGACTACGCAATCAACGGCTTCGTGAACTCGTTGGTGCTCAGGGGATCCCGCAGCCCGGCCGAACTGCCTGCGGTGTTGCGGGTAGTCGCGGTCAAACTGCTGCCGGTGGTAACGGCCGGCGCGGTCGCGGGGGCGCTGCTGGCACCTTTCCTCCTAGGGTTGTTCGGTCACGCCTACGCGGCGCAGGGTACCGGGGCGCTGCGCTTCTTGTTGCTGGGCATGGTGATCCGCACAGTTGTCGCGCTCGCAGTCGGCGTCCGGCTGGCGGCGGGTCGCGGCCTCGCGGCGGCAATCGTCCAGGCGTCGAGCACAGTCCTGGTGCTGTCCGCCGTGCTGCTGGCACCGGGCTCGACCGGCCTCGTCGGGCCGGCGGTCGGGTTCCTGGCGGCGCAGGTCGTGGTGGCCGCGGCGGTCGGCCCCGGCCTGTTCCGCATGGTGGTGACGTCATGACTGCGTTGTTGTCACAGGAGAAGACGCGCCAACAAGAGTGGCTCGCGCCAGCGGTGTGCGTACTCGCCGCGGCGGTGTGGGCGCTCGCCGTGCGGCCGGTCGACCCCGGCACGCTGGGATCCCTCGGCCTGGCGGCGTCGATCTCGCCGGCAGTGTTGATCGGCGTCGCCATGCTTTCGGTTGGATTCGTGCTCGAACTGCGCTCCGCCAGCCCGCGCACCTGGGTTCTCGCCGGCGCCTGCATGCTAGCGGTCATCTGCGCGTACGGACTACAGCCGCTGGTCGAACCGTCAGCGCGACTGCCGGTCGCCTGGCTGCACGCCGGCTGGAGCGGCTACATCGCCCAGCATGGCCAGATCCTGCACAACTTCGACGCAAGGTTCAGCTGGCCGGCCTTCTTCGCCTTCGTCGCCTGGCTGACCAAGGCGTCCGGCGCCCCCGACGCGACGGTGTTCCTGGCCTGGGCACCGCCGGTGTTCACCGGGCTGGCGGCGATCGGCGTGCACACCCTGGCCTCGACGGTCCTCGGCCGGGGACGCGGCGCGTGGTTGGCGGTCTGGCTGTTCCTGATCGTCAACTGGGTGGAACAGGACTACTTCTCGCCGCAGGGTCTCGCCTACCTGATGTACCTGGCGGCCTTGACGATCGTGCTGCGTTGGCTGTGCCGCGAAGGTCTCACAGCTGCGAGCGTTCTCGGCTCCAACCGAACAAGGTTGGCGGCGGCCGCGTTCATCGTCCTGCTCTGCGCCATGGCCCCCGAGCACCAGGTGACGCCGTTCGCGTTGGCCGGTCTGATGGTGGTGCTCGCGGTCACCCGGATGCTGCGAACGCCCTGGCTGGCAGTTGTCGCAGTGCTGATTCCCCTGGCCTGGCTCGCCTTGGGGGCCAAGGAATACTGGATCGGCCACCTGGACGATCTGTTCGGCGGCGTCGGCGACCTGTCCGGATCTGTGCAGCAGAACGTGGGCCAGCGTTTCTCCGGCGATCTCGGCCGAATCGCGGTCCTGACCGTCCGCTGCGGACTGTCGATAGCCCTGCTCGTCCTAGCCGCTGCGGGATGGTGGCGACTTCGCAAGGACCGCCCCATCGTGCTCGCCGTGCTTGCCTTGCTGCCATTCGGGTTGGTCGGCTTGCAGTCGTACGGCGGTGAGATGCTGCTACGCAGCTACCTCTACGCGTTGCCGCTGCTGTGCACGCTTGGCGGCGCGGCCCTCGTCACCATGCTCGACCGCCTGCCGACCGCACTCCTAACCGCCGCCGGTTTGGGGCTGGCAGCCATCGGTCTGGTCACGGCCCGGGGCGGTAACGACGCCTATGTCGCCTTCCGCTCCGACGACGTCAAAGTGGTCCAAGAGGCCTATCGCGAGGCCTTGCCGGGCCAGCACATCACCGCCCTCGCCGGATATCTGCCGATGCAGTGGGCACGCGTCGGTGAGGTGCGGCAGCTGTCGCTGGAACTGAAATGCCCGCCCGGCCCCGACGAAGCGCCGTGTGTCCGCCACCTCGGCCCCGAGTTCGTGATCGTCAATCCCGCGCAGGACGCCTACGGCCACATGCTGCTCGGCCTGCCGCCCGGCTGGAGCCGCGCCGCGGTCGCCGGCCTGGAATCCCACGGATACCGGGAAAAGCTCCGCATCGGCGACACCGTCCTGCTCGAACTGGGAGGCACTCGATGACCACCCCGACTGCCGTCTACGTCGGCTGGACGGGACGCGGCAACCTCGGCGACGACGCCATCGCCGACGCGCTGCTGCAGCACATTCCCGGCGTGGCGCCGTGGCACGTGCCGACCGATCCCACGGCCTTCGCCGCGCGACTTTTGGCCGGTGCTGGCGTCGGTGCGCGCCGACGGACCGTGCTGCTGGGCGGCGGAACTGTCGTCGGCCGCCGGAACTGGCGGCTGCTGCTCGCCGCGACCGGCACCCTGCTGGCGCGCCGCCGGCCGTGGCACCTGATCGGCGTCGGCGTCGAGGATCCGGCGTTCCAGGGCCGCAATTCCTTCTCCGACCGTGACGAACTGCGGCGCTGGGTGGATGTCTGCGGCTGGTTCGAGCGGATCACCGTGCGCGGCCCGCGATCGCAGGAGCTGCTCGCCTCGGTCGGCGTGAACTCCGAGATCGTCGGCGATCCCGCGCTGTTGCACGGACCGAGCGCACCGGTCGAGCCGCGAGAACGGTTGCTCGGCGTGAACCTGGGCTTCGGTGACGACCTGTGGGGGCACGATCACGACCGTGTCGTCGCGGAAACCGCTGCGCTGGTGCGTGAATTGGCCGGCGCGGGGTGGTCGTCGCGGCTGATCGTGGTGAACCTGAAGGACCTGCCGTCCGCCACCGCGTGCGTCGAGCGCGCCGGCGTCAATGTCCCGATCCACATCGCCACTACCGTCCCCGACTACCTCGCCGCCGTCGCGGACTGCACCGTGCTCGTGGCGGAACGACTGCACGCCCTGGTACTCGGAGCCGCCGCCGGGGTGCCGTTGGTGGGTCTCGAGTACCAGCCGAAGTGCGCCGACTTCCTTGCCTCGGTGGGCTGCGGCGAGCGATCGCTGCGCACCGACACCGTGACCGCCGGCGCGCTGATCGACCACGTGCGGTCGCTTGCCGATCACCGCGACACCGAGTCCGCCCTGCTGGCAACGCATGTCGGGGCGCTGCGGGAGTTGTTACTGGAGGAGGTCGCCTGGATCCGCAACCGCCTGTGCGCCAACGAGGTCGTCGGGAGCGCGCCATGAGCCGGCTGCTGGCACAACTCCGCCTGGAGATCGGCTTCGTGACGAAACGAGCACTGGTCAACGCGTTCGCCGGCAGCACGCTGGCGCCGCGGCCGCTCCGCTGGGCCGTGTACCGGCTCTGCGGCTCCCGGATCGACACCATGAACGTGTTCCCGGGCCTGCAACTCGGCGGTCCGCCGTCGAATCTGACGGTGGGCCGGGGCACCTTCCTCAACGTCGGCTGCTTCATCGAGCTCGTGGCACCGGTGCGCATCGGCCGGGACTGTCAGCTCGGCATGCAGGTGATGATCGTGACTTCACACCATGAGTCCACCGTGGACCGTGTCCCGACCGGCCGCCCGGTGGTGATCGGCAATCGGGTGTGGCTCGGGGCCAGGGCGACCGTCCTGCCCGGCGTGACCATCGGCGACGACGTCGTCATCGCAGCCGGTGCCGTCGTCGCCACCGACTGTGTCGGGCCCGGCACATATGCCGGCGTGCCCGCCCGGCTGATCAAGGAGGCGGCATGACCGCATCGAGGTTGACCGCGCTGCTCGTCACCATCGGCGCGGTGATCGGGGCGTGCAGCGGATCCGTCGCCGCCACGCCCGCGGCGCTGGCCGGGCATCGCCTGGTCGCCGACGAGGAGTTCGACGGCTCGTCGCTGGATCTGAGCCGCTGGACCCCGTACAACAGCAAGTCCACCAACGGGATCTCCACGTTCTCCGCGTCGCAGCTGCGGGTCGCCGGCGGGGAGCTACAGATCATCGGCCAGGGCAAAGATCCGACCGGGGCCGGCAACAAGTCCGGTGCGGTGTGCTGGTGCAAGGGCGACGGCAACCGCACGTACGGGCTGTGGGGCATCCGCGCCAAGCTCGACCCCGGCAAGGGTTATGCGCCGGCCTTCCTGCTGTGGCCGCAGTCCAACGTGTGGCCGCAGGACGGCGAGACCGACATCATCGAGACCGTGCACCCGCAGCGGGCATGGGACCTCGCCTCCGTGCACTGGGGCCTGCCGCCCAGTGGCGACCGAGAGAGCGGCAAGGTCTACGGCGACTTCAGCGGCTGGCACGTGTACTGGGTGGATTGGCGGCCCACCTACATCAAGATCTACGTCGACCGCACGCTCGTCTACGACACCACCCGCAGCACGAAGAAGCCGGTGATCCCCAGCAAGCCGATGCACATGGTGATGCAACAGGAACCCGGCCCGTACGCACCGAAGGTCTGGCTGCCGCCGCCGGACCAGTCCACGCCCGACCACGTGGTCGTGCACGTCGACTGGGTGCGCGTCTACGACTGACCGCCACAAACAAAAACCCCAGGTCGTACGGCCTGGGGTTTTGGCTCCTCCAGCTGGACTCGAACCAGCAACCCTGCGATTAACAGTCGCATGCTCTGCCAATTGAGCTATGGAGGAATGTTCTGTTGTTCATCGCCTCGCGGTCTCCCGCTCAACTGGTGACAACTGTAGCGCATGCGGGCGAGGGGGTTTCACACACCCCCCTCCAGCGGGTACGGGTAGGGAGTCACGACGGCGCGGCGGCGAGGCGGAGGACTGACGATGAAGACCTTCCTACTGGGTGTGGCGATCGGCTACGTGTTGGGCGCTCGTGCAGGTCGGGAGCGGTACGACCAGCTGGTTCAGGCCTACCGCAGGCTCAAGGACCACCCCGCCGTGCAGGGGATGGCGGGCGTGGTCAGAGCGAAGCTGGGGGCCGGCGAGGCGTGATCAACGTCGCACGCGGGCCACGGCGAACACCCGCCGGAACGGGAACCAGGTGGTGCCGTCGGCCCGCGGCGGATAAACCTTGCGCAGCTCGACGGCGAGTTCGGCGCGGAACTCCGGCCACACATCCTCGTCGAGAGCGGACTTGATCGGACGCAATGCCGTGCCGGTCACCCATTCGAGGACGGGATCGGGTCCGGACAGCCGCTGGAGATAGATCGTCTCCCACGCGTCCACCTCGCAGCCGGCCTCGATGAGCACGTCGGCGTAGCCGGCGGGGTCGAGCACGGCCAGCGGCTCGCGCAGAGCCAACTCCTCCAACTCGCGCCGCCAGCGCGGCCGGCCGGCGACTTCGCGAATGGTGGTGTGCGACGGCGAGGAGAAGTTGCCGGGCACCTGCATCGCCAGCCAGGCGCCGTTGGGCAGCTCCCGCGCCCAGCGGCTGAGCAGGGCGGCATGGCCGGGCACCCACTGCAACACGGCGTTGGTGACGATGACGTCGGTGTCGGCCTGCGGCTTCCAGTCGTTGACGTCGACGACCTCGGCGTCGATTCCGCGTTCCCGCGCGGCGGCGACCATCTCGGGCGACGAGTCGGAGGCCTCCAGCGCCGCGCCGGGCCAGCGCTGCCCGAGCGTGACGGTGAGGTTGCCGGGCCCGCAGCCGAGATCGACCACTCGACGGGGTGATTCGGCGCCGATGCGGGCGACGAGGTCATGGAACGGGCGCGCGCGATGGTCGCCGAACGCGAGGTACTGGGCGGGATCCCACATCACAGGCCTCCTTGCAAACCGTACGTACGTCTTTTATAGCGCACCTACGGCTCCCCGACCAGACCCACCGCCCGTCAGTGCAACCGAGCGGACACCTGCGCGGCGAGCTTGGCCACGGCCGCCGGATCGACGCCGGCATCGGCCCTGACCTGGAGGATCGTGCCGTCCTGGCCGGGCACCCGCCGCTTGATGAACCACACGCCGCCGCCGGGCAGCTCGTGGCGGTGCCGGTCCACGATCGACCCGGTGACGCGCCGCTGCACCGCCTCCGGCAGCTTCCCGGGGTTCTCCAGCGGGTACCGGCGCGGAGGCTGGTCGGTGAGCAGCACCGCGGTGCCGGCGGTCCCGCTCGTCGCGGCGGCGACGACCGTCAGCGCGTTGCCGTCCCACGTCGCCTTGCTGACCAGATGCCAGCCCAGGCGCTCCTCACCCGGCAGCCACAGCCCCAGCGACGTCGCCACCACCGGCTCGCCGCCGGACGTGCAGCTCGCCGCCACGCTCTCGTTCGCGGCCAGCTGACCGGCGAACCCCTCAGGGAGCCCGGTCAGCCGTCGGCGCAGCCAGCTCAAAACCCACCGATCCCCTGCTCGCGCAACGCCTTCCGGTACTGCTCCAGCGCCACCAGGTCGCCGAACAGCTCGCGGTACTCGTCCACGTTCTCGATGGGCGACAGCCGTTGCAACCGCGACTTGAGGTCTGCGACCTGCTTGGCCACCAACGTCTCCTGGAGCCGCGCGACGATCACCTCGACGTAGCGGATGTCCACTTCGGACTTCACCTGCAACGGCTCGACGGCCAGCTCGGTCAGCAGCGACCGCAGGCTCTGGTGCTGCAGCTGCTGTCCGACGGCGTCGACGAAGGCGGGCCCGGAGATGCCGCACGACGCCCCGCCGGCGGCGATGATCCCGCGGTGCAGCTCCAGGTACGCCGGGTCGCTGAACGAGTCCTCGGGCAGCGAGTCGTAGTACGGCCCGGCCAGCGCCGGCGCCTGGAGGGCGACCTTGAGCGCCTCACGCTGCGTCCACAGCGCCGGGTCGTCCCGACGCGGCCGCGCGGGCCCGGCAACGTCGAGCCCCAGCGCGCCCTGGCTCGGATCGGCCACCTGCACGCGGCGGCCGCGCCGTGCTGGCTCACTGCCGCCGGCGGACTCCCGCACGCGCCGCACGACGGTGTTGGTGTCCTCCCAGCCGACCCAGCCAGCCAGCTGCCGCGCGTACTCGTCCCGCAGCGACACGTCCTTGATCTGCGCGACCATCGGTACCGCGCGGCGCAACGCGTCCACGCGCCCCTCTGCGGTGTCGAGGTCGTGCTCAGCGAGCAATGCCTTGATGGCGAACGTGAACAGCGGCTGGCGGCGTGCAACCAGGTCGCGCACAGCCGTCTCGCCCTTGGCCTGCCGTAGCTCGCAGGGGTCCATGCCGTCCGGGGCGACGCAGATGAACGTCTGCGCGGCGAACTTCTGCTCGTCCTCGAACGCCTTCAGCGCCGCCTTCTGCCCGGCGGCGTCGCCGTCGAAGGTGAAGATGACCTCGCCCCGGAACGCGTCATCGTCCATCAACAGCCGCCGCAGCACCGAAATGTGGTCGCTACCGAAGGCGGTCCCGCACGCGGCGACGGCGGTCGGCACGCCGGCGGCGTGCATCGCCATCACGTCGGTGTAGCCCTCGACCACCACGACCTGGTGCCGCCGCGCGATCTCCCGCTTGGCCAGGTCGATGCCGAACAGCACCTGGGACTTCTTGAAGATCGGCGTCTCCGCCGTGTTGACGTACTTGGCCTCGATCCGGTCGTCGTCGAACAGCCGGCGCGCGCCGAAGCCGACGACGTCGCCGCCGAGGTCCTTCAGCGGCCACAGCAGCCGGCGGTGGAACCGGTCCATCGGCCCGCGCTGCCCCTCGCGCGACAACCCGGCCTTGTACAGCTCGTCCAGCTCGAAGCCGCGCCCCAGCAGGTGCTTGGTCAGCGAGTCCCAGCCGGCGGGCGCGAAGCCGCAGCCGAACAGGCTGGCGGTCGCCTCGTCGAAGTCCCGCTCGGCGAGGTACGCCCGCGCCTTGAGGGCATCGGGCGTGCGCAGCTGCTCCATGTAGAACTCGGAGGCCGCCCGGTGCGCCTCCAGCATCCGGCTGCGGGTGCCGCGGTCGCGCTGCACGCTCGCGCCGCCGCCCTCGTAGGTCAGCTGGATGCCGACCCGCTCCGCGAGCCGCTCCACCGACTCCACGAAGCTGAGGTGATCGATCTTCATCACGAAGGCGATCACGTCGCCGCCCTCGCCACAGCCGAAGCAGTGGAAGGTGCCGTGCGTCGACCGGACGTTGAACGAGGGCGTCTTCTCGTCGTGGAACGGGCACAGCCCCTTCAACGCGCCGCCGCCGGCCCTGCGCAGGGCGACGTACTCGCCGACCACCTCGTCGATCCGGTTGCGGTCGCGCACCTCGGCGATGTCACTGTCCCGGATGCGTCCTGCCACAACAGTCGAGTGTAGGCGGCCGCCCATGCGGCAGGATCGGGGCATGTCCGTCGCACCCGACGATCTGGCCGCCGCCTTCGACACGCACCGCACGCACCTGCTCGGCGTCGCCTACCGCATCACCGGACGCTTCGGTGAGGCGGAGGACGCCGTGCAGGAGGCGTGGCTGCGGCTGGCGGCGCATCCCGAGGGCATCCGCGACCTGCGCGCATGGCTGACGACCGTGGTCGGCCGGATCTGCCTGGACCAGCTCAAGTCGGCGGCGGCGCGCCATGAGCGCTACGTCGGCTCCTGGCTGCCGGAGCCGCTGGTGACGCCGGTCGAGGGCGGCGACCCCCTCGACATCGTCGTGCAGGACGACGGCGTGCGGATGGCGGCGCTGGTGGTGTTGCACACACTGACGCCGGAGCAGCGGGTGGCCTTCGTGCTGCACGACGCCTTCGGCGTGCCCTTCCCGGAAATCGCCGAGACGTTGGGCTGCGCGCCGGCGACGGCCCGCCAGCACGCGTCCCGGGCCCGCCGCATCGTCGAGGACGCCGACGTGCCGCCCCGAGCCGACCTGGACACCCAGCACGCGGTGCTGACGGAGTTCCTGGCCGCGGTCGCCGGCGGCGACATCGAGCAGGTGCTGCGGGTGCTGCACCCGGACGTCGTCATGGTCGGCGACGGCGGCGGCCGCGCCAAGACCGCCATCAACGTCATCACCGGCCGGGACAAGGTCGCCCGGTTCTTCCTCGGGCTCCGCTCGATGTACGGGCCGCAAACGCTTGCGAGCTTCCGGTTCGCGCTGGTCAACGGCGATCTGGGCCTGGTGCTGCCGGCCGGTCACGGACCGGACGCCCGTGTGAGCACGTTCGTGGTCCGCGACGGCCGGCTGACCGCCTGCTACGACGTGGCCAACCCGGACAAGCTCACACACGTGGAATTCGGCACGCCTCCCCGGACGTGAAGCCCTGCTCGACGATGCCCAGCGCCTGGTTGATCCGGCTGCGCTGGTTCTCCAACGCGATCAGGTACGTCAGCTCGAGGGCGCCGTCATGCCCCAGCTCCGCGTCCAACTCCTCGACCTGCTCGTCGGTGACGGTGGTCGGCGTCGTGGTCATCGCGTCGGCGTAGGCCAGGGCCTTGCACTCGATGTCGGTGAACTTGTCCGACGTCCGGTAGTCATCGATCTCGCGCAGCCGGTCGATGTCCAGCCCGCCCAGCCGCTGCACCATGGCGCCGAAGTCCACGCACCACGAGCAGCCCAGCACCACCGCGACCCGGTACTGCACCAGCTGCCGCAGGCTGGCCGGCAGCCTGGTCGCGGCCTTTTCGATCCACAGCTCGTGCACGCCAGCAGCCTTCAGCAGGCCGCCGTGTTGGGCGAAAACCGCGTAAGGCTCGGGCACCGCGCCGTAGCGGCGCTTGGCGTACCAGTACATGCCGCGCACCAGCGGGCCGGCGTTGTCCTTGCGCACCACAGGAATCCTCGTCATACCCATGGGACGAGGAGCCCGCGGCGAGTGTGACAGCTACGGGTGCACGACCCGGGCGATGAAGTACGGCACACCGGTCTCCCGGTGCCGCACGACCACCAGGAACGGCCGGTCGACGTCCACCACAACCGGTTCCGTCGGCCGCACCATCGACATCGCCCGCACGACCACCGCGGTCGCGGCGGCGCCCTCCAGACCCTCTTCGTCGAACTTGAGCACCGACTCGTGCAGCACGTCGTCCACGAATACCCGCGGATCGGGGCAGAGCCGGGTGAGCCCGGCCTGACCGGCGCGGAACAGCAGACGCACGCCCAGGTCCAGCAGCGGATGCTTGATGCTCGCCCGTGTGCTGACATTGATCTTCGGCATGGTCAGCTGCACGCGCTGCGAGGACGTCGAGCCCAGCAGGTCGCCCAGCTTGGCGGCGTCGAGCGCGGGCTCGGCGACGGTCAGCGGCTCGTCCGGCAGCAGCACGACGGCGTCCACGCCGCCGGCCGCCGCCAGCGTGACGACCTGCCAGCCGTCACGGTGGGCGTAACCGAGGCGCTCGGTCTGCCGCATGGTCGGCGGCTCGTAGCTGCCGGTCGGGGCGTGGAACGGCCGCCGCGCGGTGGCCCCTTCGGCGAAGCGGTGCTGCCAGGCGACCTTCAGGTACAGGGCATTGACCAGGGTGGCGACCGTCTGCCGGGTGATGCTGCCCGGCGGGATCAGCTCCGGGATCAGGTCGCGGGTGGTCTCCGCGACGTCGGTGTTGATCAGCTTCCTGGCGTCCTCAGGGGCGTCGGCGAACGGCGCGCCCTTGATCGACCCGGCGGGCCAGCGCGCGAGCTCGTCGGCGAACTCCCGCCGGATCGGCAGATCCTCCAGCGCCCACAGCGTGTTCGACACGGCCAGCACCGGCGGCTCGCCATGGCCGCTGTCGGCCAACTCGGCCGCCGCGGCCAGCAACGCCGCCTGCGCACCCAGGTTGCCCGCGGGATCGCCGAGCAGCGCGCCGACGAGTTCGTCGCGACTCGCGCCCTCGGCGCCCTCCGCGGTCAGCCCGAGCGCGGACAGCACCGAGAACGGCGACCAGCACAGGTCGTTGTCCGGGTCGGGGTCGACCGCACGGTGCAGGGCGAGGGTGAACGCCAGGTCCACGACACCTCCTGGAGTGGGGGTGCCCCGAGTCTGCCATCCGCCCGCCGCTAACGCCGTGGGTCGCGCAATTTGAGGTTCGCAGATTCCTCCGGAAGTGGACGCGCGCCGGCGCCGCGCGGCCCGTTCGGACGCGGAACCCGCGGCTCACGGACGCCGGCCAGGCCGCTGCCGTCCCCGCCCGCGGCGCCGCCACCCTTTCGGGTGACACCCGCCAGCACCCGGCGGCGGAACAGCCGCCGCAGTCCTCGTCGCACCGCCCGCGCTATACCCATGAGACCGAGGGTCCCACCGGCGCTGCCGGTCGGGCACCCGGTTCACCGCAGGCAGAACCGGTCGTACCAGGCGACGGCCTGAGCATCGGTGAGCGAGGCCAACTGGTCGACGACCACCCGCAGCCGAGCGGCGTCGTCGCCGGCCACCAGCCACGCCGGCCGGAACGCCGGATCGAGCGCATCGGGCGCACCCGCGGACAGCACCTCGGCGAGCTCCATGAGCTGCTGCCGCTGCACCCGCTGTAAAGCGAGCCGGTGCGGATCACTCATCACGTAGTGCAGCGCGACGGCCTTGAGCAGTGCCACCTCGGCCGCCACCAGCGGCGGCACCGCGAGATCGGCGGCGTACCGGTTGAGCGGACCGTGGCCGTGCAGCCGCCGCGTCTCCGTGATGGCGGCCGCGGCGAAACGGCCGACCAGTTCGCTGGTCAGCACCTTCAACGCCACCTGGGCCCCCAGCGAACCGTCGTAGTCGTGCACGGCCAACTCGGCGACGGCCGGCAGCCGCAGCAGCTCGGTCGCGGCATCCTCCAACGCGCCGACCGGCTCGTCGGAGAAGTGCTTGGCGGCCAACTCGGCCACCGCGGCCCGCTCCACCGGGCTGGCCAGTTCGCTCAGCGAGATACGCCCGGACAGCACGCCGTCCTCGACGTCGTGAACCGAGTAGGCGACGTCGTCGGCCCAGTCCATGACCTGCGCCTCCAGGCAGCGCCGACGCTCCGACGCACCTTCCCGCACCCACTCGAAGACGGCCAGGTCGTCCTCGTACACGCCGAACTTGACCACGCCTGCGGTCCGCGGCCACGGGTACTTGGTGGCCGCGTCCAGCGACGCCCTCGTCAGGTTCAGCCCGTAGCCGCGCCCGTCGGCCAGCACCTTCGGCTCGAGCCGGGTGAGGATGCGCAGCGTCTGCGCGTTGCCCTCGAAGCCGCCGCACGGCTCCGCGATCACGTGCAGCGCCCGTTCCCCGTTGTGCCCGAACGGCGGGTGCCCGATGTCGTGCGCCAACCCGGCCGTGTCCACTACGTCCGGATCGCAGCCCAGTTCGGCGCCGATGCCCCGGCCGATCTGCGCGACCTCCAGCGAGTGCGTCAGCCGCGTCCGCGGCACGTCGCCCTCGCCCGGCCCGACCACCTGCGTCTTGCCGGCCAGCCGCCGCAGCGCCGCCGAGTGCAGCACCCGCGCCCGGTCCCGGGAGAAGGCGCTGCGGTCCTCGGCCAGCGACCCGGGCAGGGCCGCCCGCTTCGGCGCATCCGCCAGCAGACGCGCGCTGTCGTGCTCGGTGTAGCCGCCGGTCAACTGACGCTCGCACCGAACTCGTCGGCGGGCGCCTTGGACAACCGGTAGAACAGCAGCGCGCCGGTCTCCCGGACGATCTGGCTGAACTGGGTCTCCCGGGTGCGCACCATCGGACCGGTGTGCGTGGGCGACACCCCGGCGTCGATGCCCGAGTCCCGCGCCATGATCTGGGCTCGGAACGAGTGCCAGGGATCGCTCACCAGCACCGCCGAGTTCCACCCGTGATCGCGGTACACGGGGGCTACCGCCCGCAGGCTCTCCAGCGTGTCGCTGCCGGTGCCCACGGAGACGATCCGGTCCTGCGGAACCCCGTTGTCCGCCAACCACATCTGGCCTGACTCGGCTTCGGTGTAGTGGTCGCCGGGCTGCCGGCCGCCGACGGTGAGCACGTACTTCACCACGCCGTCGTCGTACAGCGTCTTCGCGTGCTGGAGCCGGGCCTCGAGCGCGTCCGACGGCCTGCCGTCGTACTGCGCCGCGCCGAGCACGATCGCGACGTCCACCGGGGACCGGTCGTCCAACCGGGCCACCTGCCAGACCCGCACGGCTGTGCCGCCGATCACCAGACCGGCCACCAGGATCGCGCCCAGCACGACCCGCAGACACATCCGGCGCACGGTCGACCCAGTCACGAGCCCCATCGTGTCACAGCCAGCCGCGGTCCTCCGCGAGACGGGCCGCCTCGGCGCGGGTCCTGGCCCCGGTCTTGCCGATGGCCGACGACAGATGGTTGCGCACCGTGCCCTCCGACAGATGCAGCGTCCTGGCCACGTCCGACACCGTGCCGCCGTCACTGGCGGCGAGCAACACCTCCCTCTCCCGTTCGGTCAGCGGGCTCGCCCCGCTGGCCAGCGACTCCGCGGCGAGCGCGGGATCCACCACGCGCAGCCCGGCGTGCACCCGCCGGACCGCCTCGACCAACTGCTCCGGCGGCGCGTCCTTGACGACGAACCCGGCCGCACCGGCGGCCATGGCCCGCGCCAGGTAGCCGGGTCGACCGAAGGTGGTGCACACCACCACCCGGCAGCCGGGCATCGCCTTGCGCAACTCGGCGGCCGCTGTCAGCCCGTCCTTCCCGGGCATCTGCACGTCCAGCAGCGCCACGTCCGGACTGGTCCGCTGCGCGGCCGGCACCACCTCGTCACCCGAGCCGACCTCGGCGACCACCTCGATGTCCGACTCGATGCTGAGCATCGCGGCCAACGCGCCGCGCACCAGCGCCTGGTCGTCGGCGAGCAGAACCCTGATCACTACGGCACCGCCACCCTCAACCGGAAACCCCCTTCCGCGCAGGGCCCGGTGTCGATGCGACCACCGATGCCCGCCACGCGCTCGGCGAGGCCGCTGTCCGGCCCGCCA
Organism: Kutzneria buriramensis; assembly: GCF_003387475.1. Classification (GTDB taxonomy): domain Bacteria; phylum Actinomycetota; class Actinomycetes; order Mycobacteriales; family Pseudonocardiaceae; genus Kutzneria; species Kutzneria buriramensis. The sequence continues at coordinate 87,700 of NZ_QUNO01000010.1, forward strand.
CAGTCCACCCCGGACACGCTAGCGGTGCCGTTGTCACGGACCTCCAGCCAGGACTCGCCCAGCCGCACCTCGCACCGTGTCGCGCCACTCGAGCGCCGCAGTACCGCCGTCACACCGTCCCGCAGCGCGTACGCGAAGGCCTCCCGGTATGCGGGCGCCACCCGGTCCACCGCCGTGGGCAGGTCGGCCGCGATACCGGCCGCCTCCAAGGCGGCCCGAGCACCGACGACCTCGGCCGCCAGCGACGCCGTCCGGTACCCCGACACGGTCGCCCGCACCTGCGTCACCGCTTCACGGGCAAGGTCCTCGACCTCACGCACATGCGCCACCGACGTGCCGCCCCGCTCCAGTTCGGCGCACACCGCGCCGGCCCGCGCGGTGATCGCGGCCAGGCTGCGACCGAGATCGTCGCGTAACTCCTCGGCCAGCCGCGCCCGCTCTTCGGCGGCGGCCAGCCGTGCTATCTCCTCCTGCGCCGATTCCAGCGCGTAGTTGGCCCGCATCAGGCGGCCCATGAACCAGGTCGCCGCGAACACCGAGGCGAGCACCACCCAGTCGCTGAGCAGCAGCGACAAGCCCATCTGGGCGATGATGACCACGGCGATCGCCGCCAGCGTCGGGATGCCTATCGCGAAGGCCAACGCGGTCGGCAGCATGATCGCGATGACCGACAGGCCGTAGACGAACATCCACGAGGAACCGAGCCCGAGCAGGCTCACCAGCGCCGTCGGCAGCACGAGCAGCGCCACGGTCATCGCCAGCTTCGCCCGCAGGCCCATGAACCACATTCGCGTCGACGCCACCACGTACAGGGCGGCGTAGCCGGCGAAACCCACCAGCCCGATCGAGATCTGCCACGTCGGCATGCCGCTGGACATCAGCCCCAGCAGGCTCGGCACCGCGAACAACAGGAAGAAGCAGGAGACGGGCCAGCCCAGCTTGGGATCGAACCGAGACGCCATCAGGCGGACACCTCCACCCGCAGCCGGAAACCCTGGCTGGGCAACGGCCCTGCCTCCAGCCGCGCGCCGATTCCGCCCAACCGCTCGGAAAGTCCGGTCAGTCCGGTGCCACCGCCCGAGGCTCGGGACGGGTTCGCCGCGGCCGGTCCGGGGTCGCCGTCGTCGCGCACCTCCAGCCAGCTGTCGCCGAGCCGGACCTCGCACCGGGTGGCGCCGGCGCTGTGCCGCAACACGTTCGTCACGCCCTCCCGCAGCGCGAAGGCGAAGGCCTCCTGGTACGCCGGTTCGACGTCGTCCACCGCGAGCGGGAAGTCGGCGTCGATGCCGGCTGAGCGCAGCGCTTCCTTGGCGCCGACCAACTCCGCCGCGAGCGAGGCCGCCCGATCCCCGGACACCGTCGCCGTGATGTCGGCCAAAGCCTGCTGGGACAACCGTTCCACGTCCCGCATCTCGGCCAGGGCCCGGTCGATCGACACGCCGGATTCGAGCATCCGGCGCGTCAGCCCGGCCTTGACGGTGACCGTGGTCAGGCTGTGCCCCAACACATCGTGCAGATCGCGGGCGACACGACCACGCTCGTCCGCGACGGCGAGAGCGGCGACTCGGTCCCGGGCCAGCCGAAGGTCGCGGTTGACGTGCACCATGTGCGCGACCGACCGGCACAGCACGGTGACCGACGCCAAGATGATCATCAGCCCCGAGTAGTCGCCCGTCAGCACGATCACCAGCGCCACGAAGGCCACACCGTCGACCGCGACCAACCACCAACCCGGGACAACAACGGCACACAGCGCGAAGGCCCAGATGAAGATGTACGGCGTGGCGACGGGCGACAGGGCAGCCGCAAGCCCCATGTACGCGACGCCGCAAGCGATCTGCAGCATCGCGGACCTGCGCCAAACCAATGGCGGCAGCAGCACGTATCCGACGGCGTACCCCACCATCCCGGCAACGGCGAGCACCGTCACCCACATCGGACGGTCGGCACGGAACTGGGCCAGGAACTCCGGCAGCATGAACAATGTGAAGAAGCCGGCCGAGAAGCCCCAGGCCCGCTGGCTCTCCCGGATGATCTGATCGCTCATACCGGCACCTGCTCCGGCACGCTGGCCCGCAGCAGGAAACCGCCGCCCGGCACCGGACCCGCGTCGATCCGGCCGCCGATCGCGGCCAGCCGGTCGGCCAGCCCGGTCAGCCCTGCCCCGCCGCCGTCCGCGCGCGACGCCCCCGCGTCCGCCACGGTCGCCCTGCCGTTGTCCCGGACCTCCAGCCAGGACTCCCCCAACCGCACCTCGCAGCTGGTCGCACCGCTGTGCCGCAACACGTTGGTGACCCCCTCTCGCAGCACATAGGCGAACGACTCCTGGTACGCGGGCAACACGTTGTCGACCGCCCGAGGCAGGTCGGCGGTGATCCCCGCGGAGGCCAGCGCCGCCCGCGCCCCCGCGACCTCGGCGCTCAGCGAAGCGCTCCGGTACCCCGACAGCGTCGCACGCACCTCCGACAAGGCCTGCCGCGACAACTGCTCCGCCTCCCCCACCTCGACGATCAACCGCTCCACCTCCTCCGGTTTGGTCTCCAGCAGCCTGCGCACCAGCCCCAACTTGAGAGTCACCGTGGTCAGGCTGTGCCCGAGCACGTCGTGCACGTCCCGGGCGACCCGGGCCCGCTCCTCGGCGACCGCGAGCCGGGCCACTTCCTGGTTGGCCACCTTCAGGTCGCCGCCGACCTTCGCGAAGCTGGTGACGCCGATGGTCAGCACCACCATCAGCACCAGGGTTCCCCAGTCCGGGCCGCCCGGCACGAACGCGGATGCGGTGAACGCCACCGCGGTCACACAACCCGCGAAGACGAAGGCGGCGCGTCCGGTCAACATCATGGCACTCAGCGCGACGAGGTAGATCAACAAAGCGCTGCTGTCGAGTCCGTCCAGCGCCAGCGTGGCCAGGCCGAGCACCGTGGCCAGGGCGACATACCACACCTTCAGCCGCGGCCGCTCGAACGACGACAACCAGGTGCCGACCGGGTAGCTGAGCAGATAGGCGATCGTCACCGCCAACTGCGCCGTCTTCAGCCCGACCGGGGTGTTCGCGGACGCCAGCTCCTGGACGCCGGAGACCGCCCAGACCAGGAACACGCAGGAGAACGCGGTCGCGCCCAGACGTCGGCGGCGGTCGGTCTGCTCACCGTCCGCCCGGGCCGAGCTGCATGCGTTCGCCATGGCCATCACGGTAGGGCAGGGCACTGACAGTCCCCCATGACAACTGGCATGGATGCGACGGCGGCTGACAGGATCCGGAGATGGCAGCAGATCAACCGACCATCGTGGCCACCTCCGGCGGCTGGGTCCGGGGCAGCTGGACCGAACTGGAGTTCGGGCCCCTCGTCCGGCTCTCGCTCGACCTGTCCGGCGCGACCGGCCGGCCGAAGCTGTGCCACGTCGGCACGGCCAACGGGGACGACCGGCACATGAACGCGATGGCCAGCGAGGCCGGTCGGGTCGCCGGCATCGAGGTCTCGCACCTGAACCTGTTCCCGATGCCGCCCACCGCCGACCTGGCCGGCTTCGTGCTCGACCACGACGTGATCTGGGTGAACGGCGGCTCGGTGGCCAACCTGCTCGCGGTCTGGCAGGTGCACGGGCTCGGCGAGATCATGCGGACGGCCTGGGAGGCCGGCGTCGTGCTCGGCGGCGTGTCGGCCGGCTCGATCTGCTGGTACACCGGCGGCGTCACCGACTCGTTCGGCCCGAACCTTCGGGTCGTAACCAACGGTCTGGGCCTGCTGCCCTACGCCAGCGGCGTGCACTTGGACTCGGAGGCTCAGCGCCGTCCGACGGTTCACGAGGCGGTGGCGGCCGGCAAGCTCCCCGAGACCCACTGCACCGACGACGGCGCCGGCCTCATCTACCGCGGCGCCTCGCTGGTCGAGGCCGTGTCGGAACGCAAGCGTGGCGGCGCTTACCTGGTGCGGCGCGACGACGCGACCGGCCAGGCCGTCGAGACGCCCCTGGACACCCGCCGGCTCTGACTCAGACCTGCACCGGCTCCGGCTCGGCGACCCGCTGCGCCGGGGCCGGCACGATCCGCTCCAGCATCCGCATCCCGACCAGCGCGGCCAGGTTGAGCAGACCCAGGACGAGCCACGGCAGCGACCGGTGCAGCGTGAACAGACTGGTGAAGAAGGCCGGCGAGACAGTGCTGGCGACCACGAACGAGTACTGGAAGACGGCCAGGTAGCGGCCGCGGGCGGCGACCGGTGACAAGGCCGTCGCCAGGCCCATCGACACCGGCGCGTGCATCACGTCGGCCGCCGTGAACAGCAGGGTGGCGACGATCAGCGCCGGAACCACCCAGGTGAGTTGATCGGGGACGAGCCCTGAAAACGCCAGGCACCACGCCGCCCACAGGCCGGCGGCCACGATGAGCACCCGGGTCCGCCGGTAGGGCTGGGCCCTCTTGATCACCGGTGCGCCCAGCACGGCCAGCAGAATCGTGCTGCCGGCCAGCACGGACCCGGCCAACCACGAAGGTCCGTGCAGCCCGTCCGCCACAAACACGCTCAGTCCGAGCGCTAGCATGCCGGTCGACATGGCGAAAACCGTATTTATTGCGGCAAACGCAACGAAGGGGCGGTCTCGCAGCATAGTCCGGAAGCCGATGACCGCGTCCGCCTCGTGTGCACCGCGCGGCGCCCGGACGAAGATCCCGATCGCCGCCGCGGCCACCACGTAACAGGCGGCGGAGCTGTCGGTGAGCACTCGGTAGTAGGCGACTCCGCCCACCATGACCAGCGTCGCGATCAGACCGCCGATGCCAAGACCACCCGTTCGGGTCATGTTGGCCCAGGCGTACCAGCTGTCCTTGGACATCGTGGAGGTGCTGCTGTCGGCGTAGTCCGCGATAGCGGTGAACACGCACGACCAGAAGATCCGGACACCGGTCGTGACCAGCGCCGATGCCAGGAATATGCCGACCGGCCCGTGCACCCGGCCGAAGGCGAAGAAGCCGATTCCCTGGGCCAGCTGCGCGACGACGACCAGCGGCACCGGGCCCACACGGTCGGCCAGCCAGCCCGCCAGCGCCGGAATGGGCAGCGTCAACGCGGTGGCGACGCTGGCCAGCACGCCGACCAGCTCCAGCGGCACCGACGTCAGCTTCGGGAAGTACAGGAGCGAGAGCGGCATGAACATGCCGGTGCCGACCGAGTCGAGGACCAGCGCGGACAGCAGGATGGTGCCGCCGCGGCTTCGGTGCACTGACACGAAAGCCCCCTTGGTGGCGCGCCACGCAGGAAGACGCGCCTTGACAGCTCACCATCTCGGGAATGTGAGCCGTCGTCAACAGCGATCGGGCAACCCACCACCATAGCGCGCCGCCGACCACGGACCGTCCGATGTGGATCTCCGCGGGCCAAGTTGTCCACAGGGCCCGAGTTGTCCACAGATGACGCCGAACAGGCCACAGCCGAGGAGGCTGGGGGCGCAGTCTTGCCGCATGCGCACATGCAGCCCGAGCGGAACGCACATCCAGCTCGACAAGCTCAGCAACCTGTTCCCGCACCACGTCGCCCGTGCTGAGGAGCTGATCGAGCTGGGACTCTGCGGCAGCTCGGTGTACCGGAGATGCCAGCCCGGTGGCCCCTGGCAACGCGTCCTACCCGGGGTGCTGGTGCTCGGCGCCTCGCCGCCGACACCGACACAGCTGGTGCAGGCGGCGCTGCGCTACGCCGAGCCGGGCGCCGTGCTCACCGGAAGGCACGCGCTGGTGCTGCACGGCATGCGGTCCGCGCCGCCGTTGCCGAACAGTCCCGTGCACGTGCTCGTCCAGAAAGGACGGTCACTTCAGGGCTCGCCCGAGGTGAAGATCGAACGCACCAGCCGGATGCCGAAACCGATGGTGTACAAGGGCTTCCATGTCGCACCGTTGGAACGGGCCGTGCTGGACACGGTCCGCGGCTTCCGCCTGGCCGAGCAGATCCGCCCGGTGCTCACCGAGGCGATCTGGCACCGCGGCCTGGCGCCCAAGCTGATCAACGCCGAACTCGACGCCGGCAGCGGCCGGGGCACCGCCCTGCCCCGACGGGTGCTGGCCGAGGTCATGGGCGGCATCCGCACCGAGGTCGAGTCGCTCGCCGCGACGCTCATCGGCGCCGCCCGGCTGCCCCGACCGAAGTGGAACATGCAGGTGGACGACGCCGAGAACGCCTACCTGGGGCCGGTCAGCGCCTGGTGGGACGACGTGGCGGTGGCCCTGGACATCGACATGGGGGAACAGCCCTTCGACCACACCCTGAAGCGGTACACCGAGCTCACCACGGCCGGCGTCGTCCTCGTGAACACCTCACCGCAACAGCTGCGGGATTCACCCGGCGAGCTCGTCCGGGAGCTCAGACGGGCCCACGAGTGGGCGGCCAAGCGTGACCGCCCACCGGTGACCGCGACCGCTCAGCACCCGAGGAGGTGCGGTGCCAGGTAGGCCTCCAGGCGGTCCATCGACACCCGCTCCTGGCTCATGGAGTCGCGTTCCCGCACCGTCACCGCGTGGTCGGTCAGGGAGTCGAAGTCCACCGTCACACAGAACGGCGTGCCGATCTCGTCCTGCCGGCGGTAGCGGCGGCCGATGGCGCCCGCGTCGTCGAAGTCGACGTTCCAGTTGCGCCGCAGCGCCGTCGCGAGGTCCCGGGCCTTCGGCGACAGCTCGGCGTTACGGGACAGCGGCAGCACCGCCACCTTGACCGGGGCCAGCCGGCGGTCCAGCCGCAGCACCAGCCGCTTGTCCACGCCGCCCTTGGCGTTGGGCGCCTCGTCCTCGGTGTAGGCGTCCAGCAGGAACGCCATCATGGGGCGGCCGACGCCGGCCGCCGGCTCGATCACGAACGGCCGGTAGCGGGAGTTGGTGGCCTGGTCGAAGTAGGACAGGTCGACGCCCGAGTGGTTGGCGTGCGTGTTCAGGTCGAAGTCGGTGCGGTTGGCGATGCCCTCCAGCTCGCCCCACTCCTGGCCGGCGAAGAAGAACCGGTACTCGATGTCCACGGTCCGCTTGGAGTAGTGCGACAGCTTCTCCTGCGGGTGCTCGTAGAGCCGCAGGTTGTCGCGGGCGATGCCGAGGTCGGTGTACCAGCGCAGCCGCTCGTCGATCCAGTACTGGTGCCATTCCTCGTCGCTGCCCGGCTCGACGAAGAACTCCATCTCCATCTGCTCGAACTCGCGGGTGCGGAAGATGAAGTTGCCGGGGGTGATCTCGTTGCGGAACGACTTGCCGATCTGGCCGATGCCGAACGGCGGCTTCTTGCGGGAGGTGGTGACGACGTTGAGGAAGTTGACGAAGATGCCCTGCGCGGTCTCGGGCCGCAGGTAGTACAGGCCCTCCGCGGACTCGACCGGGCCCAGGTGGGTCTTGAGCAGGCCGTTGAACATCTTCGGCTCGGTGTACTGGCCGCGGGTGCCGCAGTTGGGGCACGGCACGTCGGTGAGGTTGTTCTCCTCGACCGGCTTCCCGGTGCGCTCCGCGTACTCCTCGGCCAGGTGGTCCGCGCGGAACCGGCGGTGGCAGGAGTTGCACTCCACCAGCGGGTCCACGAACGCGTCGATGTGGCCGGACGCGGCCCACACCTCGCGCGGCAGGATCACCGAGGAGTCCAGGCCCACCACGTCGTCGCGACCCTGCACCATCGAGCGCCACCAGGCGCGCTTGATGTTGTCCTTGAGCTCCACGCCCAGGGGCCCGTAGTCCCACGCCGACCTTGTGCCCCCGTAGATCTCTCCGCACGGGTACACGAAACCCCTGCGCTTGCAGAGGCTGACGACGGCGTCGATGCGGTCCGCGGGCACGCCTAACTCCATCCGGCCGAGACTCGAACTGACAGGAAGCTCCTGGGAAGGGAGAAGAATAGTCGCTCGGCCCGGCGGCCGGGCGAGGCAGGGCCGCAACGGCTCGGTGATCACCCATGGGGCGAAAAACCACCGGTGCCGGCAACCGTCGCCGGCAAGCGCTACGGGCGGGTGACGAGGGTGGCCACGGCGAACCGGTTGTCGTCGTAGCCCTCGGCTCCGCCGACGAACTCGCCGCCGCAGGTGGCCAGGACCAGTCGGTGGTCGCCGTCGAGTCCGTAGAGCTGCTTGGCCCGGTCGGGCAGCTCGGCCTTGGCGACGGTCACCAACTGGGTGATCTGGTACACCCAGTCGCGGCCCTTGTCGTCCACGACGGTGATCCGCTGGCCGACCTTGTCCTGCCACAGCTCTGCGAACGGGCCGGTGTGGCCCTGCCAGTTCACGTGGCCGGCCAGCAGGGTGGTCCCCGTCGGGGCACCCAGCGTTGCGCCCCACCAGGTCGCCTGATCGAGCTGGTCCGGCACCGACATCGTGCCGTCCTTGCTCACCTGGGCGGGGATCAGCCGGGCGGTCCCGCCGGCCGGCAGGTGCACGGAGCCGGTGGTCGGCACACCGGTGGGCAGCACAGTGGTGGTCGTGGTGTCCGCCGCCCGTGGTGCGGAAGGCGTGGTCGCGTGGCCGGCCGTGGTGTGGGACGTGTCGCCCGACGGGATGAGGAACAGGAGGCCTACCAGGACAACAACAACGGCAGCGGCAGCCGAGGCGAGCAGGACGACGCGTCGTCGCGGCATGGCCCGTTCCCTTCGTGCCGGCTTGGCACCCATTGTCGCGCGGCAGGTTGCGGCCGGACCAGCTCCTCGCTCAGCGGGGCTTGGCAGGACCGGCGGCTTCGCCCAGCCGAACCGTGCCGGCGTCGTCGGCCAGCAGGCTGACGTGCTCGTCGGCGACACCGTCGGCGGCCGAGACGGCCAGCTCGAAGGCTGCGGGCTCGTCGGCGAGGGCGCGGGACAGCAGTGGGACGACGACCTCGCGCACCGGGAACGGCGACAGGGCGCGTCGGTAGGCGACGACCGAGTCGAACTCGACCACCAGGACCCAGCGGTCCGCCTCGTCGGTCGCCCGGCCCAGCCGGCCGGTGCGGCAGCCGGGCTGCGCGGTGAGCAGCTCCAGGGCGTGGCGGGCGGTCGCGGCGAACTCGGTCGCCTCGGCCGCGGGCACCTCGAACCGGCAGACCAGCAGCACGGTCGGACTCCTCGGGTGGTCTGGGCGGTCGGTTATGGTGGCGCATCCTCGCACCAGCGGGGACCCGCCCGCCGCCGGGGTTGCGGCCGAGGCGTGGACGTCGGCGGATCGAGTGGTGACATGGCCGGAGGACAGCAACCGCGTCGAGGGCGTGGCCGGCGGGACCTGAGGGCGCCGCTGCTGCCGGGCAGCGGGCCGCTGTCCCGGGTGCCGGCGGCCGCCGTGTTCGGTCTGGTGCTGGTGCTGTTCGTGGTGGGTGTGGTCGTGCGCGGCGCGGTCGGCGCCGGGCTGCTCGGCGCGCTGGTGCTGGTGGTGCTGGGCCTGCTCGGGGCGACCTGGCGGGTGCTCGCGCCGGCGGACCGGGTGCTGCGGATCGTGGTGCTGGTGATCCTGGTCGCGGTGGCGATTTCCGTGCTCCGCTAGCAGGTCGGATAGCATCTACGTCGATAACCATTGTCAGCAGGGCCGGCAGCGGGGCACCTCGTTCGCCTACCATGGTGGTTACGACCGACCGATCTTCCGCCCTGTTGCCTGCCGTGTCGGAGAGGACGATGCCCCAGTGAGCCCGGACGCCGCGACCCCCGTCCCGGAGCGTTCGGACGGCCGTGCCGGGTCCGGCACAGCGCTGGCGGACGCCCACGAGCACGCGCCGCGTGAGCTGGGGTCGACCACGGCCCCGCGACGCACCGCCGGCACCCTGACCGCGGCCGGAGACCTGCTCCGGGCGTTGGCGGCGCCGGTGCGGATCGCCATCGTGCTCCAGCTGCGTGAGGGCGAGCGGTGCGTGCACGAGCTGGTGGACGCCCTGTCCGTGGCCCAGCCGCTGATCAGCCAGCACCTGCGGGTGCTCAAGTCGGCCGGCGTCGTGCACGGCGAGCGGCACGGCCGGGAAGTCATGTACCGGCTGGTCGACGAGCACCTGGCGCACATCGTGGTGGATGCCGTCACGCACGTCGAGGAGGGCGGCGCGGCCGTCCGGGGCGAGCACCGGGAGGAAGCGTGACCACCAGCGAGCGCCCGTCGGCCACCGTGCCCGGGCTGCGGGCTACCAAGCAGCGGGCGGCCGTGTCCAAGCTGCTCGACCAGCTCGACGACTTCCGCTCCGCACAGGACCTGCACGAGGAGCTGCGCCGGCGCGGCGAGGGCATCGGGCTCACCACGGTGTACCGCACGCTCCAGTCGCTGGCCGAGGCCGGCGAGGTGGACGTGCTGCGCACCGACAGCGGCGAGGCCATCTACCGACGTTGCTCCAGCCACCACCACCATCACCTGGTGTGCCGGGTCTGCGGGCGGACCGTCGAGGTGGAGGGGCCGGCCGTGGAGAAGTGGGCCGACCGCATCGCCGCCGAGAACGGCTTCAGCGAGGTCAGCCACACCGTCGAGATCTTCGGCACCTGCGCCGGCTGCACCGCCTGACCCCGGCGTCAGGCCGGCGGCTGGATGTCCATGATCGGCCGGACCTCCACCCGGCCGAAGCGGGCGTCCGGGAAACGAGCGGCCAGCTCGGTGGCGCGGTCGATGTCGACGCAGTCAAAGACGAAGAAGCCGGCCATCTGCTCCTTGGACTCGGCGAAGGGGCCGTCGGTGGTGACCGTGTCGCCGTCCCGCACCTGCACGACCCGGTTCGTCGACGGCGCGGCGAGCGGGGTCCCCGACACCAGCTCTCCAGAGGCCGACGTCTCGCGGAGCAGAGCCTCGAACTGGGCATCCATCTCGGCGCGTTCAGCCGGGGACGCGGCGCGGTAGTAGTCCGTGTTCTCGAACGTTGGGTGGGCCCAGCTGGTGGGGTTGCTGTAGATCATCACCAGGTACTTCACGGGAGATTCTCCTAGGAAGGATCAGGAACGGTGCTGGGCGAACAACCGGCGATTGTGCTCGATGTGCGAGTGTGCGGCGGGCTGAGCGAACCAGTGGCGTCAATAACGCGCAGGTCATCGGCGGAGGACCGCCGGATGTCGTCGAGTACCAGCCAGCGGTAGGGCAGAGCCGCCGGGCGTCTCCAATGCAGGTCAACGGTGGGACTGAATCAACCACTGGGTGTCTTCGATGCGGGTCAGCGGGAGCGCTGTGTGAACCGCACCGGTCAGCGGCGGAGTTGGGCGAAGAACTGGCGGATGTCGTTGATGTAGAGGTCGGGGGCCTGCTGGGAGGCGTAGTGGCCGCCGCGGTCGTAGACGTTCCAGGACACGATGTTGGCGTGGTCGCGGTCGGCGTAGGTCCGGATGCCCTGGGCGTCGTTGGGGAACTGGGCCAGGCCGATGGGCACGGTCGTGGGCTCGGTGGGCACAGGGTTGCGGTAGTCCTCCAGGTAGATGCGCGGCGCTGTGCCGGCGGTGCCGGTGAGCCAGTGGATGGACACGTGGGTGAGCAGCGCGTCGGGGTCGAGGCCGCCCATTACCTGGCTGTTCCACGCGAGCAGGCCGACCGGGGAGTCGCTGAGGGCGTAGGCGAGGGTCTGGGGCTGCTCGGCGTGCACATGGTGGTACGAGGCCATGGTGCGCTGGAAGTGCCGCAAGCCCTCGACCAGAGCACGCTCGTCGGGCGGCAGGGTGGCGACGCTGGCGGGCTCGACGGTGGGCGGATAGAACGACACGTCGCCTTCGGGGCCGGCGAACATCTGGGTGACGTGCACGCCGACGACGGCGTCGGGGGCGGTGCGGCCGACCTCGGGTGAGATGACGGAACCCCAGTCGTTGCCGGCGGCACCGTAGCGGCGGTAGCCGAGGCGGGCCATCAGCTCGGCCCAGGCGGCGGCGATGCGGCGCGGTCCCCAACCGGGCTCGGTGACGGGGCCGGACCAACCGAAGCCAGGCAGCGACGGAATCACCAGATGGAAGGCGACGGACGGGTCGAGTCCGTGGGCACGGGGGTTGGTGAGCGGGCCGATGACGTCGAGGTACTCGGTGACGGAACCGGGCCAGCCGTGAGTGAGGACGACCGGCAGCGCGTCCGGCTCGGGCGAGCGGACGTGCAGGAAGTGCACGTTGGCGCTGTCGATCGTGGTGGTGAACTGCGGATGGGCGTTCAGGCGGGCCTCGACTGCCCGCCAGTCGTAGCCGTCACGCCAGTGCTCGACGAGTTTGCGCACCTCGGCCCCGGACACGCCGTAGCCGCCGGCGGGCGGCTCGGGCGCCCACCGGACCCGCGCCAGCCGCTCCCGCAGATCGGCCAGTTCGGCGTCCGGAACCTCGATGCGAAACGTCTCCATGGCCGGCTCCTCGGCATCGCGGGCCCCGCCGCCGGGGCCGTGTCACGACCTGGTCGGAGCCGCCGCCGCGATCTCTACATCCGGCGTCAGTATTCGTACGGATCGCCCGGCACGGCGATCTTCTTCACCGACTCCACGTCGAACACCGGCACGTAGTTGTCGGCCTGCATGGCGGAGTTCGGCCGCACCTTGCCGGTGACGGTGATCCACTGGTCGTCGGCCAGGCCCTCGGAGCCGACGAGGCGGGCCTTGACCGGCATGGCGTCGGCGGCGCAGCAGGTGATCACCAGCCGCGCCACGTACACGCCGGCGGCGTCGTGCACGACGAAGCCGGTCAGCTCGAGCGTCCGGCCGTCGAGGGAGTTGGTCGAGTCCCAGGCGGCGCGGGTCGCCACGTCCGCCATCCGCAGCGGCACCACCGACCCGGCCGGCAGCGGCGGGAACTTGGTCTTGATCACCTGGTCCTGACGCTGCTCGCTGGCCACGGTCCGGCCGCCGGCGCGGTTGACCGAGTCGGCGCCGAGCGCGGGCGGGGCGATCAGGAAGATTGCCAGCACCGGCATCAGCAGCATCCACGCGCTGCGCGCGGACCCATGAGAGTGACCGTGGCCGTCGTCGTGGGCGTGGGAGGCGGCACCGGCGAGGACCAGGTCGCCGCGGGGGTGGTCATGGTCGGAGCCGTGCTCGGCGACGGTGACCGTGGTGGAGGCAGCGGCGCGCCGGTCGGCGGGAGATGCGGTCGACGAAGCGACGGCGGATGAGACGGAAGCGGCTGAGACGACGGCACGATCGCCGGGTGCGGCGGTCGACGAAGCGACGGCGGATGAGGCGAAGGCAGTTGAGGCGGCGGCGTGGTCGGTGGCTGTGTCAGCGAGCAGGTCGGTGGCCGCGGCGGCGGAGTGGCCGATAGGCGTGTCGGCAGGCTGGTCGGTGACCGTGCCAGCGGCGTGGCCGATAGCCGTGTCGGCGGAGTGGCCAGCGGTCGTGTCGGCGGTCTGAGCGCGGCGGGCCTTGACGACGTCGGTGACGATGGCGACGCCGGCCAGCACGACCATCACGGCACCGGACAGCACCAGCCAGGGCTGCAGCGACGGCTTGACGTAGTTCAGGAACGTGCCGTTGAGGGCGATCTTGAGCAGCGCGCCGCCGAGCAGCACGAGCAGGATGTTCTGGGTCTCCCGCCTCACGAGGTCCCTCCCAGCAGCACGAGCCCGGCGACGGTGCCGGACACGACGGCGACGGTGAACACCAGCGGCGCGAACCGCAGGGCGAAGGCCTTGCCGAAGGTGCCGACCTGGAGGGCGATGAGCTTGACGTCGACGGCGGGCCCGACGACGAGGAACACCAGGCGGGGCAGCAGCGGCAGGGCGGACAGGGAGGCGGCGACGAAGGCGTCGGCCTCACTGCAAATGGCCAGCACGACGGCGAGCAGCGCCATCACGACGATGCCGAGCACCCACTGCCCGGACAGGGACTCCAACAGCGTGGACGGCACGAGCACGTTCAACGCGGCGGCGGTGATGCCGCCGATGACGAGGAACCCGCCGGCCTCCACCAGGTCGTGACGGGCGGTCTCCGCGAAGACAGCCCACCGCGACGAGCCGCCGGCGGGAAGCCGCTGGAGCGCACGCGAGGCGATCCACGAGGCCTTGCCGAAGCGGGACCACAGCCAGCCGGTGACGACGGCGGTGAGCATGGACCCGGCGAACCGCGCGAGCACCATCTCGGGTTTGCCGGGGAAGGCGACGGCGGTGGCCACCAGCACCACGGGATTGACGGCGGGCGCGGCCAGCAGGAACGCCAGCGCCACCGACGGCGCGACACCCTGCTGCATGAGCCGCCGCGCGACCGGCACGGAGGCGCACTCGCAGCCGGGCAAGGCGACGCCCGCCAGCCCGGCGACAGGCACGGCCAGCACGGTCCGCTGCGGCAGCGCCCGCCGCAGCACCTCGGCCGGGAGGAAGGCGGCGATCGCCCCGCTGATCAGGGTGCCGAGCACGAGGAACGGCATCGCCTGCACGCAGACGGCCACGAACACGGTGGCCCCGGTCCGCAGCGCGGGGATGTCCAGGGCGTCGACGAGCTGGTTCTGGAGCAGCAGCGCCAGCACCAGCACGACACACAGCACTTCCAGCGACGTGACGCGGCGGCGCTGCTGCGGCCGGACCGCCGGCCTTTCCTCGGTGGCGGTCACTTCTCGACGCTGGCCAGCAGGTCGGCCCGCAACTGAGACGCGGTGGACACGACCAGCATCAGGATCGTCGACAGCGGCGACGGCTCCAGGTTGTCGGCCGGGAACGCGTACCGCAGCGTGACGTCCATGCCCCGCTCGGTGTGCACGACGCCGAGCGTGCCGAACAGGCCCTGACCGGCGCGTTCGGCGGCGGACACGGCCAGCGCGGGCTCGTCGGGCAGATCCCAGGCGACCACGCACGTGAGACTGAGCATCGTCAGGCCCTCGGCGAACTGCATGGCCTGCACGGCACACGGCACGTCGCCGTGCCGGAAGCTCAGCGCCCCGTCGTCGTCGACGTGCACCTCGTGGAACAGCTCCAACGCCTCGCGGGCGGCGGTCAGCAGCCGCGCGGTGGTCTGTGCCTCGTCGTCGGTCACCTGGCCGCCTCCTGCATCTCATCGGACTTGTCTTCCGCGCCGCCGAAGCGGCGGTCCCTCCGGGCATACGCCTCGCACGCCGCCCACAGGTCACGACGGTCGAAGTCCGGCCACAGGATGTCCTGGAACACCAGCTCCGCGTACGCGGACTGCCACAGCATGAAGTTGGAGATCCGCTGCTCGCCGGACGGCCGGATGAACAGGTCCACGTCCGGCATGTCGGCGTGGTACAGGTGCTTGGCCAGGGTGCGCTCGTCCACCTTGTCCGGGTTGATCTTGCCGGCCGCCACCAGCCGGGCCACCTCGCGGGCGGCGTCGCCGATCTCGGCCCGGCCGCCGTAGTTCACGCACATGGTCAGGTTGAGCACGTCGTTGTTCCGGGTGCGCTCCTCGGCCTTCTGGAGCTCGTTGACCACGCTCGGCCACAGCCTCGGCTTGCGTCCGGCCCAGCGGATCCGCACGCCCATCTCGTCCAGCTCGTCGGTGCGCCGGTGGATCACGTCCCGGTTGAAGTTCATCAGGAAGCGGACCTCGTCCGGGCTGCGCTTCCAGTTCTCGGTGGAGAACGCGTACAGCGAGATCCACTTCACGCCGAGCTCGATGGCGCCCTTGGCCACGTCGAGCACCACCGCCTCGCCGCGCTTGTGGCCCTCGATGCGGGGCAGGCCGCGCATGTTGGCCCAGCGGCCGTTGCCGTCCATCACCAGGGCCACGTGCTGCGGCACGAACTCCAGCGGGATCTGCGGCGCGCGGGCGCCGCTGGGGTGCGGGTCGGGCGGCCTCACGGTGGGGTCGTTGCGTCCGCGCAGCTGCCTACGCAGCATCAGGCCAGCTCCTCACGATCGGGATGGGGATGCCTCCATCCTGCCCGAACCGTCGAAGCGGAGTCCCATCACGGTGGCTGTGCCGGGCTGCTCCAGGACCTCGAAGCCCAAAGTGTGATAGAAGGCGATGGCCCGGGTGTTGGTGGCGGACGTGGTCAGGTGCACGCCGGTGGACCCGCCCGCCCGCAGCTGGTCGAACAGCGCGTCCAGCAGTTTCGTGCCCCAGCCCTGCCGCCGCGCACGGGCGTCCAGGTTGATGTGCAGGTGCGACGGGTAGCCGCCGAGCGTGGCCGGCAGGAAGCGCTCCGGGTTGTGCATCGACAGCACGAGCGACTCGTACCGGTTGGTCTCCTGCGCCGGCTTCGGGTACCTATCGGCGAAACGCGGTGTCCACTCCGCACGCCAGCGCCGGTAGAAGTCCACTGTGTCCACCGCGCCCACGGTGTAGCCGGCAACGCCCTCGTCGTCGGCGATGACGAAGCAGAGCTCCGGCACGAGGGTCAGGTACGGGTCGACGAAGACGTAACCGATCAGGTCCAGGTCGTCGAGCTCGGTCTGGGTGGCCGTGTCGACGCAGATGTCGTGCACGGCCTTGAGGTCGTCAGCTCGGGCGGGCCGCAGGATCAAGGTTCTCCCCCACTGTCGTCTGTCGATCAGCCACCACCGTGCGGATCTGGGCGGCGAGGCGGTCGATGGCGGTCGCCGACGCGCGGCGCTCCACCAGCGGCAGCGAGTGCAGCTGCCGTTCGAGGTGCCACTGAAGATGCGCGGCGACCAGGCCGCTGGCCTCGCGCTTGCTCGACGGCTGGGTCCGGTCCACCAGCGCCCAGTCTCCGTGGGTGAGCGCGTCGAGCAGGCTCAGCGTCTCGCCGGCCGGGCTGGCCGAGCCGGCCGGCCGGCAGGTGCCGCACACCGAACCGCCGGCGGGCACGCTGAACGCGGCGTGCGGGCCGGGAGTGCCGCACCGCGCGCACTCGGTGACGGCCGGCGCCCAGCCGGCGAAACCCATGGCGCGCAACAGAAAGGCGTCGAGCACGAGGCCGGCTTCGCGCTGCCGGTCGGCCAGCGCCCGCAGCGCGCCGACCACCAACATGTACAGCCGCAGCACCGGTTCGCCCTCTTCGGCGGTGAGCCGGTCGGCGGTCTCCAGCACCGCGCAGGCCGCCGTGTACCGGGCGTAGTCGTCGACCAGGCCGACGCCGAAGGCGTCGACGGTCTCCACCTGGGTGATCACGTCCAGCGTGCGCCCGGTGTAGAACTGCACGTCGACGTGCCCGAACGGCTCCAGCCGGGCGCCGAAGCGGGAGGACGTGCGGCGCACGCCCTTGGCGACGGCGCGGATCTTGCCGTGCCGCTGGGACAGCACCGTGATGATCCGGTCGGCCTCGCCGAGCTTCTGCACCCGCAGCACGACGCAGGTGTCTCGGTACAGGCTCACAAGTACATGGTGACACGCCGATGGTGACTCCGATGGCGGGCGACTACCGGAGCCACCACCTGGTCGTCACTTCACGGAGATCACGATCGTCTTGGCGGTCTTGTCATGCCAGCCCTGGCGACGCCCCAGGTTGTCGAAGAACGGCGACAGGTAGCACACCAGCACGTAGAGATAGCCGAGCACCGGAATGACACCCGGAGCGAACATCGTGGCCCAACGTCCCGCCGCCGGACCAAAGCCGGGTAGTTGGCCGTCATGAATCCGGATGACCTTGACGCCGGCGATCTGCTTGCCCAGTGTCGCGCCTCTGACAGCGATCATGATGACTTCGTAGACGGCGAACACGAGCAGGAAGATCAGCGGCGTCACAAGGAACGTGACCAGGAAGCCGGCACCGACGGCACTCGCCGCCGCCGCGACCTGGGCGGAGCAGTCGGTGACGGACGGGTCGCAGTTCTGCAACGAACTGGCGCTGCTCGCCGCACCAGCGAAGATCAACCCAGTGAGGATGGGGATCAGAATGGCAGCGGGAATGCCGATGATCAGCGAATCCACCAGGCGAGCGAGGAACCGCTGGCCCATCGAGGCCACCCGGATCGTGCCGACACCGGGCAACTGGATCGTGTCCAGCCCGTAGGCACCCTGCGGCGCGGTGTAGCCACCGGGAGCACCGGCGTACTGCTGCTGTCCATAGGGCTGCTGCGGCATGCCGTAGGGCGGCGAGGCCTGGCCATATTGCTGCTGGTTGGGGTCGTAGGGCTGCTGCGGCTGTTGCGGCGCGCCGTACCCCGGCTGGCTGAAGCCCGGCGGCGGCGTCTGCGGCTGCTGCCCGTAGGGCGGCTGCTGTCCGTACGGCGGCTGCTGTCCCTGCGGGTCGAAGCCGGGGGGCGGTGTGGTCACTGGGTGCTCCTGGACTGGGGTTTACCTGGCAAAGCGCGTGAACTATAGGGCGCGTTACGGGTCCGCCCCCGGCATTTCGCGCAACTCGCCGCCAGTTCTTTACCGACCGGTGTCGATCCGGCCCTTGGTGCAGCCTAGAAGCCCAGACGGCGGAGCTGTTTGGGATCCCGCTGCCAGTCCTTTGCGATCTTCACGTGCAGGTCGAGGAAGATCCGCGAGCCCAGCAGCCGCTCGATCTGCCGGCGCGCGGTCGTGCCCACCTGCTTCAGCCGCTCCCCCTTGTGCCCGAGGATGATCGCCTTCTGGCTGGTGCGCTCCACGAACAGGTTGGCGTGCACGTCGATCAGGTCGTCGCGGCCCTCGCGCGGGCGCATCTCCTCCACCACCACGGCGATGGAGTGCGGCAGCTCGTCGCGCACGCCCTCCAGCGCGGCCTCCCGGATCAGCTCGGCGACCAGCGTGGCCTCCGGCTCGTCGGTCAGCTCGCCGTCCGGGTACAGCCGCGGGCCCTCGGGCAGGCGGCCCACCAGCAGGTCGGCCAGCGTGTCGAGCTGGAAGCCGTCCTGCGCCGAGACCGGGATCAGGTCGGCGAAGTCCATCACCTTCTGCAACGCCAGCAGCTGCTCGGCGACCTGCTGCTGGGGCACCAGGTCGGTCTTGGTGACGATGCCGATCACCGGCGTGCGCCGGGCCAGCTTGGCCAGCTCGGACGCGATGAACTTGTCGCCGGGGCCCACCTTCTGGTCGGCCGGCACGCACAGGCCGATCACGTCGACCTCGGACCAGGTCTCCATCACCAGATCGTTGAGCCGCTGGCCGAGCAGCGTGCGCGGGCGGTGCAGCCCGGGGGTGTCCACGATGATCAGCTGCGCGTCCGGGCGGTGCACCACGCCGCGGATGGTGTGCCGGGTGGTCTGCGGCTTGCTGGACGTGATGGCCACCTTGGCGCCGACCAGCGCGTTGGTCAGCGTCGACTTGCCCGCGTTGGGCCGGCCGACGAAGCAGGCGAACCCGGAGCGGTGCCCGGCAGGGGTGATGTCGCTGGTCATCGTCTCATTCTCGCTGGTTGCCCCGAACGCGCTGTGTGGGGGCAGTAGTGTCGGGCCGTGATCGATGTGCTGTGGCTCGGCCTGGTGCTGGGCGCGGGCGCCGCGGTGTCGGTCGGTCCGATCTTCGTGACGATCCTGCACGAGTCGGCCACGCGCGGCTTCGCCGCCGGGATGCGGGTGATCCTGGGCTCCGCGACCGCCGACCTGGTGCTGCTGATCCCGGCGCTGTTGTTGTCGCAGGTGATCGCGACGGTGGCCGGCGCGGCGACGTGGGTGGCGGTGGCCGGCGCGGTGTTCATGACCGGCCTGGCGGCGTTCGCCCTGCGCGACGCGCTGCGGCTGTGGCGCGGGCACGTGCCGGAGCTGGCCGGCGGCTGGGCGTTCTGGAAGGGCCTGCTCTCGAACCTGCTCAACCCGCTGAGCTGGACGTTCTGGCTGGCCACCGGCACGCCGACGATGCTGGCCGCGCAGCAGGCGGGCGGCGTGCTCGGGCTGCTGGTGTTCACGATCGTGTGGTTCGCGACGGCGTCCGGGCTGGAGGCGGTGATCGCCTTCGCGGTGTCGCGATCGGGCCGCGGCCTCGGGCACCGCGGCCAGGCCGGGCTGTCCGCCGCGTCGGCGGGGCTGTTCCTCGGCCTGGCCGGATTCCTGCTGGTCCGGGCCTAGCCGACGACCGCGCCGCTGGGGTCGGCGACCAGCACGTACGCCGACTCTGTCAGCTCGCGGACGGCGGCGCGGGACTCGTCGTCGACCTTGCCGGACTCGGTGACGACGGCCGCCGCCTCCAGGCCGGGCGCGCCGCTGGCCACCGCGGCGGCGACGGCGGCCTGCAAGGCGGTCAGCTTCAACGACGGCAGCGACACCGTGCAGGCGGCGTAGGTGCGGCCGTCGGTGTCACGGACCGCGGCGCCCTCGGCCGCGCCGGTGCGGGCCCGGGCCGACCGGGCCAGGGTCACGATCTTGGCGTCCTCGGGGTCCAGATCAGCCACGCTCGCCGTTCCTCTCCTGCTCGTCGCGCCGCACCACCACGGTCGTGATGCGCACGCGGCCCCTGTTGTCCTTGCCGCCCTCGGCGCGCAGCCGCAGGCCGGCGATCTCGGCCTCGGCGCCGGGCAGCGGCACCCGGCCCAGCCGCTGCGCCAGCAGCCCGCCGACGGTCTCCACGTCGGAGTCGTCCAGCTCCACGTCGAACAGCTCGGCCAGGTCCTCCACCGCCAGCCGGGCGCTGACCCGGTAGCTGTCCTCGTCGAGCTGCTCCACCGGCGGCCGCTCGTCCTGGTCGTACTCGTCGGTGATCTCGCCGACGATCTCCTCCAGGATGTCCTCGATGGTCAGCAGCCCGGCCGTGCCGCCGTACTCGTCGACGGCGATGGCCAGGTGATTGTGCGTGACCTGCATCTGCCGCAGCAGGTCGTCGAGGCGCTTGGTGTCGGGCACGAACACCGCCGGCCGCATCACGTCCTTGACGGTTTGCGCTCCGCCCTCGACCGACACCCGCGCCAGGTCCTTGATGTTGACCACGCCGACCACGTCGTCGACGCTCTCGCCGATCACCGGCAGCCGGCTGTAGCCGGTGCGCAGCGACAGCGCCAGCGCCTGCCGCACGGACTTGGCCTGCTCGATCCAGATGATCTCGGTGCGCGGCACCATGACCTCGCGGGCGATGGTGTCGCCCAGCTCGAAGACGGAGTGGATCATCTCCCGCTCGTCCTCGTCCACCACGCCGCGCTCGCCGGCCAGGTCCACCAGCTCGCGCAGCTCGACTTCGGTGGAGAACGGACCCTCGCGGAAGCCCCGGCCCGGGGTGATCGCGTTGCCGACCAGGATCAGCAGCCGGCTCAGCGGCCCCAGCACCCGGCCCAGCACCCGCACCGGCCCCGCCGCCAGCAGCATCACGCCGTACGGATGCTGGCGGCCGACCGTGCGCGGCCCGACGCCGATCAACACGTACGAGACGATGACCATGGCCACGCCGGCGATCAACAGCGCCAGCCAGACCGTGGACACCGCTTGCAGGCAGAACGCGGTGATCAGCACGGTCGCGGCCAGCTCGCAGCCCAGCCGGAGCAGCAGGAGCAGGTTGATGTGCCGCGGCCGGTCCTCGATCAGCAGCTGGAGCTGCCGGGCCCCGGTGCGGCGCTGCCGCAGCAGCTCCTCCACGCGGGCCCGGGACACGGTGCCGAGCGCGGCGTCCGCGCAGGCGAACGCGCCGGCCGCGAGCACGAGCACGACCGCGCACAGCAGCATCGGCACGGCTGTCGCGCCCATCAGCCGGCGTCGGTGTCCGGCGCGGGCTTGTCGTCCTCCTCGGCCAGGCCGACGGCGCCCAGCACGCGGTCGTCGTTGCTGCGCTGCTGGGCGGCGCGGGTGGCCGACTCCTTGGCCTCGCGGTAGTCGGCGAGGATGCGGTTCTGGAGCGTGAACATCTCCCGCTCCTCGGCCGGCTCGGCGTGGTCGTAACCCAGCAGGTGCAGCACGCCGTGCACGGTCAGCAGGTGCAGCTCGTCGAGCAGGCCGTGGCCGGCCTTGCGGGCCTGGTCCTTGGCGAACGCCGGGCACAGCACGATGTCGCCGAGCAGCGCCGGGCCGACGCCGGCGGCGTCCGGGCGGCGGGCCGAGTCCAGCTCGTCCATCGGGAACGCCATCACGTCCGTCGGACCGGGCAGGTCCATCCAGCGCTCGTGCAGGTCGGCCATCACGTCCAGGTCGACCAGCAGCACGGAGAGCTCCGCGAGCGGGCTGACGCCCATCCGGTCCAGCGCGAAGCGGGCGACGGCGACGATGCTGGCCTCGTCGACGCCGACACCGGCCTCGTTGGCGATCTCGATACTCACGGGCCCTATCGTCCCCGGCCACCCTTTTCGGCCCTGACACCGGGTCCGGCGTCCTGGGCGTTCTGCCACTTGTCGTAGGCGTCCACGATGTCCCCGACCAGCCGGTGGCGCACCACGTCCTGGCTGGTCAGCACCGAGAAGTGGATGTCCGGCACGCCGGCCAGGATCTCCTGCACCACGCGCAGGCCGCTGCGCTGGCCGCCGGGCAGGTCGACCTGGGTGATGTCGCCGGTCACCACGATCTTGGAGCCGAAGCCCAGGCGGGTGAGGAACATCTTCATCTGCTCGGGCGTGGTGTTCTGCGCCTCGTCCAGAATGATGAAGGCCTCGTTCAGCGTGTTGTGCGTGACCAGGTAGTCCTCGGTGACGTAGAGCGAGTCGGCCGCCGCCACCTGGATGCAGACCGCCTCGGCCCGCCCGGCCGGTTCGATGCTGTCGATGAACCGCATCGGACGGCCGCCACCGCCGGCTTCGACGTACTTCCGCTGCTTGCGGGCGAGACGGAACGGCTCGACTCCCGCGGGAAGCCGGATGTCGATCACGTGCGCGTCGTGCCGGTAGGGCACCGGACGACCGTTGGCGAAGCCGGGCTTCCGGCCGAGGGCGGGCCGGCAGCGCGTGTAGGCCACGCCGCCGAACGACCGCACCAGGCCGATCACGTCGTCCTTCAGCCTCGACGACGTCGTGACGTACTGGATGCGGCAGGTTCGGCCGAACTGCGTGACCGGGCCGCCGTCGGAGTCCAGCAGACCCTGCAGCAGCGCGAGCCGAACGTCCGCGGAGTTCTGCAGGTAGACGTCCGGGATGAACTTCGACTCGGACCGCGTGCCCAGCAGCCCGAGCTCGCGGAGCGCGCCGGTGACCGGGTTCTCGATGGTGATCACTTCGCCGGGCAGCCGCACCCGGTTGAGGGCGTAGTCGACCCCGCCCCGATGCCGTACGCGCATGCCCGGCAGCGACGCCTCCAGGGCAAGCGCGAGTTCCACGTCGTCGGTCGCGAAGGCGGGGGTGGTCGAACCGGTCAGGCAGCCGTCGCCGAGGAGCAGGCCCAGGGCGTACGGGTCCATGGGAACAGCCTGCTCGGGGTGGCAGGTCGGCGCGGCCAGCACCGGCAGCTCGTAGCGACGAGCGTGTGCGGCCCGGAGGTTGCCGATCATCTCCTTGGTCTCGAGCACCCGCCACGGCTTGCCGCGGCGCTTGTCCGAGGCCGTCTTGACCGCCCAGAGGTGGTCGCCGCAGCACAGGGTGGACGCGCCGTCGCCGGCCGTCACCCGATAGATGTCCTTCTCGCCCTGCGGGTACACACCGAGCACCGGCGTGGGTTCGCCGTTCGAGCCGATGACCAGGTCGCCGACCTGCAGGGAGCCGATGGGTCGGAAGCCGTCCGGCGTCAGGACCGGCGTGAAGATCGGTTGGGCCCGACCACGCATATAAGCCAGCGGCGCCACTTCGATGGTGCCGGCCTGCATCAGCCGCGGGATCGACTCCGGCTCGACCATGTCGTGCAGCGCGTCGTAGAGCGGCCGCAGGTAGGGGTCGATCTTGTCGAACAGGGTGCCGGGCAGGAAGCCCAGCCGCTCGCCCGCCTCGACCGCCGGCCGGGTCAGGATGATCCGGCTGACCTGCTTGGCCTGCAACGCCTGCACGGCCTTCGCCATCGCCAGGTAGGTCTTGCCGGTGCCGGCGGGGCCGATGCCGAACACGATCGTGTTGGCGTCGATCGCGTCCACGTACCGCTTCTGGTTGAGCGTCTTGGGCCGGATCACCTTGCCGCGCCGGGACAGGATGTCCAGGCTGAGCACCTCGGCCGGCGACTCGGCGTCGCCGCCCTCCAGCATCGCGACGGTGCGCCGGACCGCGTCCGGGCCGACCTGCTGGCCGCCGCGGGCCAGGGTGACCAGCT
Organism: Kutzneria buriramensis; assembly: GCF_003387475.1. Classification (GTDB taxonomy): domain Bacteria; phylum Actinomycetota; class Actinomycetes; order Mycobacteriales; family Pseudonocardiaceae; genus Kutzneria; species Kutzneria buriramensis. The sequence goes on from NZ_QUNO01000010.1 coordinate 111,505, forward strand.
CGGTGAACACCCGCTCGGCGAAGGCGACGTCGGCGGGCCGGCCGGTCAGCGTCACCTCGTTGCCGCGGACGTGCACGTCGGCGTCCAGCAGCTCCTCGGCGGCCCGGAGGCTTTCGTCGCGGGAGCCCAGCAGGGCCAGCACCGCCTCGTCGGGAACGGTGAACCGGGACTGGGCGTCCGCCTCGGCGATCGAACCCGCCGGCGACGAACCGTTCTTGGGTGTGGTGGCGTTCTCCCCGGAACGGGCAGCTCCGCCCTGTGCGCTTGACGGCACCTGGCCTCGGGCCTGCTTCCTGCGCGGTCGTGCGCGGTCGGTGGACTGCTGCTGGCCCTTCCGATGCTAGTCGCGGGCACCGACAGCGCGCATTCGAGTTGACCCCTTAGAGCTTCCCGAAGTGACCCAATTGTTCTCCGCCCAGCACGTGCAGGTGCGCGTGGAACACGGTGCGGCCGGCGTCGTCGCCGGTGTTGAACACGAGCCGGTAGCCGCTGTCGGCGATGCCCTCGGCCTTGGCCACCTCGGCGCCGGCGGTGATCACGTCGGCCAGCAGCTGCGGGTCGGCGGCGGCCAGCGCGGCGGCGCCCTCGTGGTGCTCCTTGGGCACGACCAGCACGTGCGTCCTGGCCTGCGGGTTGATGTCGCGGAACGCGAAGGTGCGCGCCCCGTCGTGGACGACGGTGGCCGGGATGTCGCCGGCGACGATCTTGCAGAACAGGCAGTCCGCGGTCATGCCGGCAGGGTAGACGCCGGCCCCAGCAGGTCGTCCAGATGCCGGTCGATCACCCTGACGGCGTCGTCGGAGCCGATCCGCTCCGGCGAGAACACGCAGGCCAGGGTCATGCCGTCGATCACCGCCAGCAGGCGGACGGCCTCCAGGTCGGGGTTGCGGTCCCTGGACAGCTCGCCCTGCGCGGTGGCCCGCCACAGCATCCCGGACAGCACCGCCAGCAGCGCGTCGCGGTTGTCCCGCTCGGCCCGTTGCAGGCCGGGGTCGACCTGGGCCCGGGCCAGCAGGGCGAGCCACACCTCGACCTCGACGCGGTGCTCCGAGGTGACCGGCAGCAGCGCCTCGGCGACCCGCCGCAGCACGGTGCGGGTGTCCTGGTCGTCGATGGCCTGGAGCCGCGCCCGGGCCTTGTCGGCCAACAGCTCCATGGCGAAGGCCAGCAGCGAGTCCTGGGTCGGGAAGTAGTGCCGCAGCGAGCCGGTGGACCAGCCGGACTCGGCGGCGACGGCGCGCACCGAGGCGTGGTGCACGCCGTCGGTGCTGATCACCCGCCAGACCGCTTCGGCCAGTTCGCGGCGGCGGGCCTGGTGATCGACGACCTTGGGCACGACACCGTTTTAACACAGGTGATATAAATACGGTCGTACTAATACAGTCGTGACAGAACGGGGGAGGGGTCGTGCTGCTCACGCTCGTCATCGGCTCGGAGGTCGGCTTCGCCGTCTTCCTGCTGGCCGGCCTGGTCGCCCGCTACCTGCTGAAGATGCCGCGAACCGGCGCGGCGCTGCTGGCGTTGTCCCCATTGGGCTACGTGATCGTGCTGGTCGCCGGGGCCATCGACCTGGCCCGCGGCGGCACCGCGGACATCGCGCACGTGCTGGGGGCGATCATCATCGGGATCGTGGTGGTCTCCGGCCGGCACCACCTGCACGCGATGGACGGGTGGGTCCGGCGCAAGCTGGCTCGGGAGCCAAAGCCGAGGATCAGCGGCCGGGACCACGCCCGTCAGCAGCGAGTCGACTTCTACCGGCGGGCCGTCGAGTGGGTGACGGTGATCGCCCTGCTCGGCGGCGGCTACGCGCTCACCGGCTTCGATCCGACGCGCGGCGCCGAGCTGGTCAGCGGCATGGGGTTCTGGACCGTCGTGCTGGGCGTCGACTTCCTCTGGTCCTTCAGCTACACGCTGTTTCCCCGCACCAGGGCGTAAAAAAACGCCGTGCCGTAGCGGAGCCTGGGGGTCACTCCGCTACGGCACGGCCGCCGCCGGACCGAGGGGGGAGGTGTCCGGCGGGTGGTACCAACATCCTGGCCAATATCCGTCGGCTCGGACGTCGGAAATTCTTGGTTGCCAAAGGGTAGACCCTGCTCAGGGCTGCGCGCCATAGCGGATTGCGGCCAACGCCATCTTGATCGCTCTGGTCAGCCCCATCGGGTGGACAGCGCCCCGATGGCTCCCAATGCGACCGCCGCCGCGGTAGAAGCGCGCAGCACCGACGGCCCCAGCCGCACCGCGACGGCGCCGGCGTCGGTCAGCACCGCCAGCTCCTCGTCGCTGATGCCGCCCTCGGGACCCACCACGAGCAGGAGGTCTCCGTCCGTCGGGAGATCTCGGAGCCGTTCCGCCGCCGACTCGTGCAGGACCATCGCCTTCGCCGCCTTGCCCACCAGCGCCGCCAGCTCGGCCGTGCTGACGGGCTCGGCGACCTCCGGCACCCAGGCGCGTCGGGACTGCTTGGCCGCCTCCCGGACCGTGCTGCGCCACTTGGCCAGGGCCTTCGCGCCGCGGGGTCCTTCATCCCATCGGGCGACACAGCGGGACGCCCGCCACGGCACGATCGCGTCGACGCCGGCCTCCGTGGCCAGTTCCACTGCGAGCTCGCCACGGTCGCCCTTGACCAACGCCTGCGCGACGACGACCCGCGGCTGCGGCGCCGGCTCCAGCGTGCGTTCACGCACTTCAAGCCGAACGGTGTCCTTCTCCACGGCCTCGATGGCGCACCGCACGCGGCCGCCGCGGCCGTCGGCGAGCATGAGCTCCTCGCCGACGCGCAGCCGCCGCACGGACGCCGCGTGGTGGCCCTCCGGACCGTCGAGCACGCCGGTGTCCCCCGTCGGCAGGCTGTCGACGAGGAATACGGGCAGTGTCGTCACCGGCGGGAGTTTCGCAGGCGCGAGAACAGGCCGTGGCCGCGACCGTTGGTCGACGCCAGCTCCGGCTCCTCCTCGCCCCGCAGCGCTGCCAGCTCGCGCAGCAGCTCCGCCTGCTTCGGGTCCAGCTTCGTGGGCACCTCGACCTGGAGGTGCACGTACATGTCGCCGCGGCCGTCCACACGGCCCGAGGAGCGCAGCTTCGGCATGCCACGGCCGGTCAGCACCAGCTCCGTGTTCGGCTGCGTGCCCGGCTCGATACGCAGCTCCTCCGTGCCGTCCAGCGTCTTCAGCTGGAGCACCGCGCCCAGCGCCGCCGTCGTCACCGGGATGCGCAGCGTGCCGTGCAGGTTCGCGCCCTCCCGCTCGAACGTGTCGTGCGGCAGCTCGTCCACCTCGACGTACAGGTCGCCGGCGGGGCCGCCGCCGGGGCCGACCTCGCCCTGGCTGGCCAGCCGCACGCGCATGCCGTCGGCCACGCCGGCCGGGATCTGCACGGTGATCGTGCGGCGGGCGCGGATGCGGCCGTCACCCGAGCACTGCTGGCACGGCTCCGGGATGACCTCGCCGAAGCCGCGGCACACCGGGCACGGGCGGGCCGTGACGACCTGGCCCAGGAAGGACCGCTGCACCGACTGGATCTCGCCGCGGCCGTGACACGTGTCGCACTGCTGTGTCTTCGTGCCGGGGGCGCAGCCGCCGCCCTGGCACTGGTCGCACAGCACGGCGGTGTCCACCGTGATCTCGCGGGAGACGCCGGTGAGGCACTCCTCCAGGTTCAGTTCCATGCGCAGCAGGGCGTCCGAGCCCGGCTGCACGCGGCTGCGCGGCCCGCGACCGGCGCCGCCGCCCGTGGCCGCGCCGAAGAAGGCGTCCATGATGTCGCCGAGGCCGAAGCCCGCGCCGCCGAACGGATCGCCCATCCGGGCGCCGCCGCCACCGCCGGCCCCGCCGCCCAGCGGGTCCCCGCCGAGGTCGACGATCTTGCGCTTCTGCGGGTCGGACAGCACCTCGTAGGCGGCCGTGACCTCACGGAAGCGCGCCTGCGCCTGCTCGTCCGGGTTCACGTCCGGGTGCAGTTCCCTCGCGAGCCTGCGGTACGCGCGCTTCAGCTCCTCGGGGGTCGCGTCCTGGCTGACCCCCAGCGTGCCGTAATAGTCCCTGGCCACCTTGTTTCCAGTCCTCCTGCCGGATCCCCCGACCCGGCCCGTCAGCTAGCCGGGCTAGCGCCCGGTCAGGATGTCACCCACGTAGTTGGCGACCGCGTGCACGGCCGCCATGGCGCCCGGGTAGTCCATCCTCGTCGGCCCCACAACGCCCATGCCCCCGAGCAATGTTCCCTTGCCGCCGTATCCGATCGACACCACGGAGGTGCTGCGCAGGTCCTCGGCCTCGTTCTCGTTGCCGATGCGCACCGTCACCGTGCCCGGGTCGCTGACCGCCGCCAGCAGCCGCAGCACCACCACCTGCTCCTCCAGCGCCTCCAGCACCTGGCGCAGCGAGCCCGGGAAGTCGGCGACGTTGCGCGTCAGGTTCGCCGTGCCACCCAGCAGCAGGCGCTCCTCGGGGTGCTCGACCAGCGTCTCCACCAGGACGGTGGACACCCGCAGGACGGCGTTGCGCAGCTCCGCCGGCACCTGCGTGGGCAGCTCCGCCACCCGCGCCGAGGCGTCCGCCAGGCGGCGGCCGCACATCGCCGTGTTCAGCAGGGCCCGGATCTGCGCCGTGCCCTCCTCGTCGATCACGTCGCCCAGGTCGACCATGCGCTGGTCGACCCGGCCGGCGTCGGTGATCAGCACCAGCATCAGGCGGGCCGGCGTGAGCTGCACCACTTCCAGGTGGCGGACCGTGGAGCGGGTCAGCGTCGGGTACTGGATCACCGCCACCTGGCGGGTCAGCTGGGCGAGCAGCCGGACGCTGCGCCGCAGCACGTCGTCCAGGTCGACCGCGCCCTCCAGGAAGCTGTGGATCGCGCGGCGCTCCGCCGGCGACAGCGGCTTCACCTCGCTGATCCGGTCCACGAACAGCCGGTAGCCCTTGTCCGTCGGCACCCGCCCCGCGCTGGTGTGCGGCTGCGTGATGTAGCCGTCCTCCTCGAGCACCGCCATGTCGTTGCGCACCGTCGCGCTGGACACGCCGAGGTTGTGCCGCTCCACGAGCGCCTTCGATCCGACCGGCTCCTGGTTGGAGACGTAGTCGGCGACGATCGCGCGCAACACCTCGAAGCGGCGCTCATCAGCGTTCACGCGGCGTCACCTCCGGGCCGGTCGACAAGTGTGCTCACGACAAGTTTACGGAGCGGGGCCGACTCAAAGGTCACCCGTTGCCTACATCGCAGCTCGGCCTTACTCGGGCAGATACCTGCCGCAGATCATGCGGCATAATTATGCCATGACGGCTGCGGCACGACGGGAAAGCATCCCGCTCACCGACGACGACCTGGCGGTGCTGGAACGCCTCTCGCAGAGTTCCAGCCTGGAGAGACGGGCATTGGAGCAGCTGTCCGACGAGGTCGGGGAATCGAAGGCCGCCCTGCTCCACGCGCTGCTGGTCCTCGGCATCGACGCCGTCCGGGAACGGGCCCGCGAGGACGGCTACCGGGAACTTCAGGCGTCGTGGGACGCCGGTGACGAGCAGGAGATCCGGACTGCCCGCCGGCGGCAGATCGCCAGTTGGGGTGACGAGTGACCCGGACGCACGGTGGCGTGTCGCGGATCGTCCGTGGACGGGTGTACGGGGCGGAACTCGGTGCCCTGCCGGAGAAGTACTACCTGGCGGTGTCGAACAACCAGCGCAATCACGTGCTCGACAGCTTCCTCGCCGTGCGCCTCACGACCTCGCCCAAGCCGTCGCTGGACACGATCGTCGAACTGGGGGCCGCGGACGCGCCATGGACCGGCCATGTCCTGTGCGACGACCTGGTGACCGTCTACCGCGACGAGGTGACTCGCGACATGGGGGCGCTCCGGCAGGCCACGATGTCGAAGGTCAATCAGGCCCTCCGCAACGCGCTGGCGCTGTGAAGCATCGATCTTCTGTCTGAAACCGACATTCGGTGTGTCTGTGAGCGTGACTCGCGGGGGTTCAGGGGAGGAGGCGGTGGACAACGGCGTCGGCGAGGAGGCGGCCACGGGGGGTGAGGACGCAGCGGCCTTCGGCCAGCTGGGCGGGGTCGAGGAGGCCGTCGGCGGCGCAATCCCCGGCGGCGGAGAGGCCGGCGGGGTCCAGGGCGTCGGACGGGAGGCCGGTGGCGAGGCGGAGCTCCAGCAGGACGCGTTCCACGCGACGGTCCTCCGCCGACAGGGTCTCGCGGCCGGCAGCGGGTGAACGGCCGGCAACGAGCTCGGCGGCGTACTTGGCGGGGTGTTTGACGTTCCACCACCGCACGCCGCCGACATGGCTGTGTGCCCCGGGACCGGCGCCCCACCAGTCGCCGCCCTGCCAGTAGCCGATGTTGTGCCGGCACTCGGCCCCGGCGAGCGCCCAGTTGGACACCTCGTACCAGTGCAGGCCGGCCGCCGAGAGGGCGGCGTCGACCATCTCGTAGTACGTGGCGAGCACGTCGTCGTCGGGGGCGGGCAGCTCGCCACGCTTGACCCGCCGCGCGAGGGCGGTGCCGTCCTCGACGATCAGCGCATACGCCGACACGTGGTCGACGCCGGCGGACAGCACGGCGTCCAGCGACGCCGAGAGGTCCGAGGGCCGCTCCCCCGGCGTGCCGTAGATCAGGTCGAGGTTGACGTGCTCGAAGCCGGCGGCGAACGCCTCGCGAGCGGCGGCCACGGGACGCCCGGAGGTGTGCTTGCGGTCCAGCACGGCGAGCACGTGCGGCGCGGCGGACTGCATGCCGAGGGACACCCGGGTGTAACCAGCGTCACGGATGCCCGCGAAGAACTCCGGGGACGTCGACTCCGGGTTGGACTCGGTGGTCACCTCGGCGTCGGGTGCCAGCCCGAAGGACGATCGGACGGCGTCCAGCACGGCCCCCAACCCGTCGGCGCCGAGCATGGACGGCGTGCCGCCGCCGACGAAGACGGAATCAACCAACGGGGCAACGCCCAGGACGGACGCCGCCAGGTCCAGCTCCCGGCGCAGCCCCTCCAGCCAGCTCTGGGGAGAGGCGGAAGTCCCCAGCTCCCCCGGCGTGTAGGTGTTGAAATCGCAGTAGCCGCAGCGCACGGCGCAGAACGGAACATGTACGTACATTCCGAACGGGCGGCTGCCGAGGCCGTCCAGGGCGGACGCGGGCAGCGAGCCGTCGGCGGGGGCGGGATCGGCTACGGGCAGAGCTGAGGGCACACCCCCAGTCTCCCCGACGACGCACGGCGACCGAAATGTCACCAGCGGTCATATGTCGGAACCCGCTATATAGCACTCCACCAGGCGGTTCGTGAACCACGTCCCACCATCCGGTTGGCGGTGGACCACACCGTGGACGCGTGGCACGCTAGGAAACATGTCTGCGCTGGAACTTCGTCTCGTGGTCCGCCGCCACGTCGACTTCCAGCGTGTCTCCAGCGCGATGTGCGGGCTCTCCGTCACGTAGCCCGTAGCCGTTCGCACGATCCTCGCCGGCGCGGGTCACGCCGGCGAAGCGTCCCCCACCACATCCGGGACCTCGTTCAGCGTGCCCCGTGCCCTGAACCCCGGAGGACGCCAGCATGGTCCCCCCAGCAGCACCCCCGAAGCGCGGTCACGCACGCCGGGGCGAGGGGCAGTGGGCCCTTGGCTACCGCGAGCCGCTCAACCCGAACGAGCGCAGCAAGAAGGACGACAACCCGCTCAACGTCCGCGCGCGCATCGAGAACATCTACGCGCACGGCGGCTTCGACTCCATCGACCCGGCCGACCTGCGGGGCCGCTTCCGGTGGTACGGGCTGTACACGCAGCGCAAGCCGGGCATCGACGGCGGCCGCACCGCCGTGCTGGAGCCGGAGGAGCTGGACGACCGCTACTTCATGATGCGGGTCCGGATCGACGGCGGCGCGCTCACCACCGAGCAGCTGCGGGTGATCGGCGAGATCGGCGAGCTGTACGCGCGCGACACCGCGGACATCACCGACCGGCAGAACATCCAGTACCACTGGATCCGGATCGAGGACGTGCCGGCCATCTGGCAGAAGCTGGAGGCCGTCGGCCTGTCCACCACGGAGGCGTGCGGCGACTGCCCGCGCGTGGTGCTCGGCTCACCGGTCGCCGGCATCTCGGCCGACGAGATCATCGACGGCACCTGGGCCATCGAGGAGATCAACCGCCGCTACATCGGCGACCCGAAGTACTCCAACCTGCCGCGCAAGTTCAAGTCGGCCATCTCGGGCCAGCAGGACATCGTGCACGAGATCAACGACATCGCCTTCGTCGGTGTCGAGCACCCGGAGCACGGCCCGGGCTTCGACCTGTGGGTCGGCGGCGGCCTGTCCACGAACCCGATGCTGGGCAAGCGCCTCGGCGCGTGGGTGCCGCTCGAGGAGGTGCCAGACGTGTGGGAGGGCGTGGTCAGCGTCTTCCGCGACTACGGCTACCGCCGGCTGCGCCACCGCGCCCGCATCAAGTTCCTGGTCGCCGACTGGGGCCCGGAGCGCTTCCGCGAGGTGCTGGAGACCGAGTACCTCAAGCGCACGCTGATCGACGGCCCCGCGCCGGAGGCGCCGGCCGTGCCGATCGACCACGTCGGCGTGCACAAGCAGAAGGACGGCAAGCGCTACGTCGGCGCGGCCCCGATCGCCGGCCGGGTGTCCGGCTCGATCCTGGTCGAGCTGGCCAAGGCGGCCGAGCGGGCCGGCTCCGGCCGGGTCCGCCTGACGCCGCACCAGAAGGTGGTCGTGCTCGACGTCGCCGAGAGCGACGTGGAGCAACTCAGCGCCGACCTGGCCAAGCTGGGCCTGCAGAGCAACCCGTCGCCGTGGCGGCGGTCCACGATGGCCTGCACCGGCATCGAGTTCTGCAAGCTGGCCATCGTCGAGACCAAGCAGCGCGCGGCCGACCTGATCACCGCGCTCGAGGAGCGGCTGGCCGACCTCAACTCGCAGCTGGACGTGCCGGTGACCGTGCACATCAACGGCTGCCCCAACTCCTGCGCCCGGATCCAGACCGCGGACATCGGCCTGAAGGGCATGATCGTCACGCAGGCGGACGGCACGCAGGGCGAGGGCTTCCAGGTGCACCTGGGCGGCGGCCTCGGCCTCGACTCCGGTTTCGGCCGCAAGCTGCGCGGCCACAAGGTGACCGCGGCCGAGCTGAACGACTACGTGGAGCGGGTGGTGCGCCGCTTCGTCGAGCAGCGCACCGAGGGCGAGCGGTTCGCGCAGTGGGCCGCTCGCGCGGAGGAGGGGGATCTCCGATGAGCGAACGGGCCGTTCCCATGTACTGCCCGTACTGCGGGGACGAGGACCTGCGTCCCGAGGAGGAGCCGCACGCGGCCTGGCGCTGCGCCGCGTGCTGCCGGGTGTTCACCGTGAAGTTCGTCGGACTGGCGGTGGCCAAGTGAGCGCGGATCTCCGGGAGTTAGCCGAGAAGGCGTCGGCGGAGCTGGCCGACGCGACCGCCGCGCAGGCGCTGGCCTGGACGGCGGAGAACTTCGGCGAGTCGTGGATCGTCGCGTCCAACATGCAGGACGCGGTGCTGATCGACCTGGCCGCGCAGGTGAAGCCGGACGTGGACGTGCTGTTCCTGGAGACCGGCTACCACTTCCCGGAGACCATCGGCACCCGGGACGCGGTGGCGACGGTCTACCCGAAGCTGACCATCGTCAACGCCCAGGCCGAGCAGTCGGTGGCCGACCAGGAGGCGGAGTTCGGGCTGCTCAACCAGACCGCGCCGGACCGCTGCTGCTTCCTGCGCAAGGTGGTGCCGCTGCGGAACACGTTGGCGCGCTACGACGCGTGGGTCACCGGCGTGCGCCGGGTGGACGCCCCGACCCGGGCCAACACCCCGATCGTGCAGTGGGACGAGCGCAACGGGCTGGTCAAGGTCAACCCGATCGCGGCGTGGACCGACGACGAGTTCAACGCCTACATCGCCGATCACGGCATTCTGGAGAACCCGTTGGTGAGCGAGGGATATCTGTCCATCGGCTGCGCGCCGTGCACGGCCAAGCCGGCGCCGGGCGCGGACCCGCGCAGCGGCCGGTGGGCCGGCCAGTCCAAGACGGAGTGTGGTCTGCATGGCTGAAACCCTTGCCATCGCCGGCGACGACGCCGGCCCCATCCTGCAAGCGGATGGCGCACTGGACGCGCTGGAGTCAGAGGCTATCCACATCTTCCGCGAGGTGGCGGGCGAGTTCGACCGGCCGGTGATCCTGTTCTCCGGCGGCAAGGACTCCACGCTGCTGCTGCACCTGGCGATCAAGGCCTTCTGGCCGGCGCCGGTGCCGTTCGCGCTGCTGCACGTGGACACCGGCCACAACTTCCCGGAGGTCATCGAGTTCCGGGACAAGGTGGTGGCCCAGCACGGGCTACGGCTCGAGGTCGCGGCCGTCCAGGACTGGATCGACGACGGCCGGCTCACCGAGCGCCCGGACGGCACCCGCAACCCGCTCCAGACGGTGCCGCTGCTGGACTCCATCACGGCGCACAAGTTCGACGCGGTGTTCGGCGGCGGCCGCCGGGACGAGGAACGGGCCCGCGCCAAGGAGCGCATCTTCAGCCTGCGCAACGCCTTCGGCCAGTGGGAGCCGCGCCGGCAGCGGCCGGAGCTGTGGAACCTGTACAACGGCCGGCACCGCCCGGGCGAGCACGTGCGGGTGTTCCCGCTGTCCAACTGGACCGAACTGGACGTCTGGCACTACATCGAGCGCGAGAACATCGAGCTGCCCGCGATCTACTACGCCCACCAGCGCGAGGTGTACCTGCGCGACGGCATGTGGCTCGCCGAGGGTCCGTGGGGTGGTCCCCGCGACGGTGAGACGCTGATCAACAAGACCGTGCGTTATCGCACCGTGGGCGACGGCTCCTGCACGGGCGCCGTGGAGTCCACCGCCGCCACCATCGCCGAGGTCATCGCGGAGGTCGCCGCGTCGCGGCTGACCGAGCGCGGCGCGACCCGCGCCGACGACCGGATGTCCGAGGCCGCCATGGAGGATCGCAAGCGGGAGGGCTACTTCTAAATGAGCCAGTTGCTGAGGTTGGCCACGGCCGGCAGCGTGGACGACGGGAAGTCCACGCTGGTCGGACGCCTGCTCTACGACACCAAGTCGGTGCTGGCGGACACCCTGGACGCCGTGCACCGCGCCTCCGCCGACCGCGGACTGTCCACTCCGGACTTGTCGCTGCTGGTGGACGGCCTGCGCTCGGAGCGGGAGCAGGGCATCACCATCGACGTGGCCTACCGGTACTTCGCCACGCCGAAGCGGTCCTTCGTGCTCGCCGACACGCCGGGGCACGTGCAGTACACCCGCAACACCGTCACCGGCGCGTCCACCGCACAGCTGGGCGTGCTGCTGGTCGACGCCCGCAACGGCGTGGTCGAGCAGACCCGCCGGCACGCGGCGGTGCTGGCGCTGCTGGGGGTGCCGCAGCTGGTGCTGGCCGTGAACAAGATCGACCTCGTCGGTTACGACGAGCCGACGTATCGCCGCATTGCCAAGGAGTTCTCCGCGCACGCGGCGGAGCTGGGCTACCCCGAGTCGAACGTGGTGACCATCCCGGTGTCGGCGCTGGTCGGCGACAACGTGGTGGACCGCAGCGACAAGACCCCGTGGTACGAGGGGCCGACGCTGCTGGAGCACCTGGAGACGGTGCCGGTGCACGCGGACGCCGAGGACGCGCCGTTCCGGTTCCCGGTCCAGTACGTGATCCGGCCGCGCACGGCCGATTTTCCGGACTACCGCGGCTATGCGGGGCAGATCGCCGCCGGCCAGGTCAGCGTCGGCGACGAGGTCGTGGTGCTGCCGTCGGGCATCTCGACAACGGTGACCGGAATCGACTCGCCGCACGGCCCGAAGCAGACCGCCGAGTCCGGCGAGTCGGTGACATTGTTGCTGGCCAACGACTTAGACATCGCCCGGGGCGACCTGATCGCCGCTGCCGCCGCCCCGCCGCGGCTGTCCGACGAGTTCGACGCGACGCTGTGCTGGCTCGGCGACAAGCCGCTGCGACCCGGCGCGCGCGTGCTTGTCAAGCACGGGGCCCGCACCGTCCAGGCCTTGGTCACCGAGTTGCGGTCACGCTTCGATGAGCAGACTCTGTCCAGTGTGGACGAGCCGGATTCGTTGTCACTAAATGATATCGGTCGGGTCGTCGTGCGTAGCGCCGAGCCGCTGCCGATCGATGACTATGCGGACAGCCGGCGCACCGGGGCGTTCCTGGTGATCGATCCCGCGGACGGCAGCACGCTCGCCGGCGGTCTCGTCGGCGCCCCGCTCTCCCAGCTCGACCAGCCCGAGCTCGACCAGGCCGATCCGGCCGCCCAAGACCTCGTCTCCCCCGGCCCCTGAAAGGCAACCCACCGCCATGCGTAGAGCCCTCGCCCTGATCGCCGGAGTCTCCGCGTTAGCTCTGCTGTCCGCCTGCTCCCGGGCCGGCGGCGACACCCCGTCCACCCCGGCCGTGGCCGACCAGGGTCCGGCGGCCGAGATCCACCTCGGCTACTTCCCCAACGTCACGCACGCGGCCGCGCTGATCGGCCTGGACAAGGGCTTCTTCGCCAAGGAGCTCGGCAGCACCAAGCTGACCACCCAGCAGTACAACGCCGGTCCGGACGAGGTCGGCGCGCTGCTGGGCAAGTCGCTGGACGCCGCGTTCATCGGCTCCGGCCCGGCCATCAACGCCTTCTCCAAGTCCGACGGGCAGGGCGTGCGGCTGGTCGCCGGGGCCACCTCCGGCGGCGCGCAGCTGGTCGTCCGCGCGGGCATCACCTCGGCGGCCGACCTCAAGGGCAAGACGGTGGCCACCCCGCAGCTGGCCAACACTCAGGACATCGCGCTGAAGAAGTGGTTGGCCGCCAACAACCTCAAGGTCGGCGACGGCGCAGGCGACGTCAAGGTGACCAACGCCGACAACGCCACCACGCTCGACCTGTTCAAGAAGGGCAACATCGACGCGGCCTGGGCGCCGGCCCCGTGGTCGTCGCGGCTGGTCATCGAGGGCGGCGCGAAGGTGCTGGTGGACGAGCGCAGCCTGTGGCCGAACGGCAAGTTCCCGACCACCGTGCTGGTGGTGCGCACCGAGTTCCTCCAGCAGCACCCGGCCACCGTGCAGGCGCTGCTCAAGGGCGAGCTGGACGCTGTGGACTACGCCGAGCAGAACAAGGCCGACGCCGAGACGGCGGTCAACAACCAGCTCAAGAAGCTGACCGGCAAGGCGTTGGCGCAGAACGTGATCGACGACTCTTGGGGCCAGATCCTGCTCACCACGGACCCGCTGGCGGCGCAGTTCCCGCAGCTGGCCAAGGACCAGGTGACCGCTGGCGTGGTCAAGTCCGCGCCGAGCGTGCAGGGCTTCGCCGACTTCACGGTGCTGAACAAGGTCTTGCAGGCGGCGGGCAAGCCGACGGTGGACGCCGCCGGCCTTGACCACAAGTGACCGGACCGATTCGATGCAGGCGACGGACCTAAGGCAGGCGAGGACATGACCGCGACGTTGGAGACCTCCGCCATGACCACTGCCGTGCGACTGACCGGCGTGCACAAGAGCTTCGGCGCCGGCCGCGGCGCGGTGTCCGCGCTGGAGGGGGTGGACCTGTCGGTCGCGCCGGGCGAGTTCGTGTGCCTGCTCGGCGCGTCCGGCTGCGGCAAGACGACGCTGCTCAACCTGGTCGCCGGCCTGGACCGGCCGACGGCGGGCGACATCGCGCTGAGCACGTCCCGCCCGGCGGTGATGTTCCAGGAGGCCGCGCTCATGCCGTGGCTGACCGCGTCCCGCAACGTGGAGCTGGCGCTGCGGTTCGCCGGTGTGCGGCGGACGCAGCGCCGCGAGCGGGCCGGCGAGCTGCTGGAGCTGGTGCGGCTGGGCGGTCTCGGCGACAAGCGTCCGCACGAGCTGTCCGGCGGCATGCGGCAGCGCGTCGCGCTGGCCCGCGCGCTGGCGTCGGCGGTGCAGGGCTCGCAGGACGGTTCGCCGGCGCTGCTGCTGATGGACGAGCCGTTCTCCGCGCTGGACGCGATCACCCGCGACGTGTTGCAGGGCGAGCTGCTGCGGGTGTGGCGGTCGACCAACACCGCCGTGCTGTTCGTGACGCACGACGTGCGCGAGGCGGTCCGGCTGGGGCAGCGCGTGGTGCTGCTGTCCTCGCGTCCCGGCCGTGTGGTGCGCGAGTGGCAGGTGGGCGACCTGGAGCCGAGCGCCGAGGCCGCGGCGATCGAGGAGATCAACACGAGCCTGCGCGAGGTGATCAGCAGCCATGCCGCAGCCTGACGTCGTCGACGACGAGTCCGTCGCGGCGGTCGAAGCCGGCCTGGACGCGCTGGACACGCCGACCGAGCGGCGACGCCGGTTCACGTGGCGACGGGCGGCGGCCGTGGTGGCCCCGCCCGTGCTCGCCATCGTGCTGCTGATCGCGGTGTGGCAGGCGCTGTGGGCAGCCGCGTTCTGGCCGGAGTACCAACTGCCCGCGCCGGCCGCGGTGTGGCAGGTCATCACCGACAACGTGCAGACCGGCGTCGCCTTCGACGTGCTGTGGAACTCGGTGCACCGCGCGGTTCTCGGCTTCGCCGCCGGCGTGCTCATCGGCACGCCGCTGGGCCTGATCGTGGCCAAGGTGCGGATCGTGCGGGCGGCGATCGGGCCGCTGCTGTCCGGGTTGCAGAGCCTGCCGTCGGTGGCCTGGGTGCCGGCCGCGGTGCTCTGGTTCGGCGTGACGCCGTCCACGGTGTACTTCGTGGTGCTGATGGGTTCCGTGCCGTCGATCGCCAACGGCCTGGTGGCCGGCATCGACCAGATCCCGCCGATACTGCCCCGGGTGGGCACCGTGCTCGGCGCGTCCCGGCTGGGCTCGGCGCGGCACATCCTGCTGCCGGCCGCGCTGCCGGGCTATCTGGCCGGTTTGAAGCAGGGCTGGGCGTTCTCCTGGCGGTCGCTGATGGCGGCCGAGATCATCGCGGTCTCGCCGCAGCTGGGCAAGGGCCTGGGCGCCTTCCTCGAGGAGGGCCGCAACCTCAGCGACATGCCGACCGTGATCGCGGCGATCTTCCTGATCCTGCTCGTGGGCATCGGCATCGAGCTGCTGGTGTTCCGCCCGCTGGAGCGCTCGGTGCTGCGGGCGCGTGGACTGAGCGGAGCGTTCTGACGTGACACCACTGATCGCAGTCGCCCACGGCAGCCGGGATCCCCGTTCCGCCGCGACCGTCCACGAGCTACTGGACGTCGTGCGGGCGCTGCGGCCCGGCCTGGACGTGCGGGCGGCGTTCCTGGACCTTTCCGCGCCACGATTGACTGACGTGTTGTCGGCAGTGGCGTGGGACGGACACCGGGAGGCGGTCGTGGTGCCGTTGCTGCTCGGAAGTGCTTACCACGCAAAGGTTGACGTGCCGGCAGCCGCGCGGCACCCGCGACTGTCCATTCACATCGCCGACGTGCTGGGGCCGGATCCGCGGCTGGAATCGGCCGCACTGCGCCGTTTGGCCGCGGCCGGTGTACGCCATGACGACCCGGAAGTGGGCGTTGTCCTTGCCGCGGCGGGATCTTCGCACGCTCCGGCGAACGCACTCGTGCATTCCGTCGCACGGCGCTGGGCGCGCGGCTCCGGCTGGGCCAGTGCGACAGCGGCGTTCGCCGCAGCGGCGGATCCCGGTGTGCCGGCTGCGATCGAGCGGCTGCGGGCCGCCGGCGCCAAGCACATCGCGCTCGGATCCTGGTTCCTGGCACCGGGTCTACTGCCGGACCGGGTCATCGCGCAGGCCCGTTCGGCCGCACCCGACGTGACGATCGCTCAGCCGCTGGGCGCGGACATCGACGTCGCGGAACTGGTGCTACAGCGCTATTCGGCGGCAGTGCCCGCCGCCATCGGCGCGCGATCGGCCTGATCGTTGTTCCCGCCGGCCAACCGGCGCGGCGTGACTTGTCTTGTGCGACAGCGGGTTTCGCTGTGAACGGTTAACCCTTGTCGCCCTGTTACCCGCGGGTAACGCTGTGAGCGCAAACACTTTTCACGTTGTCCCTGCAACCACAGCGAGGTGGCTCCACGTGATCAAGACCAGCTCACGCCTGCTGGCCGGTGCGGCCCTGGCGATCGTGCCGCTGCTGGGGCTGGCCGGCGTGGCCTCGGCCGACACCCAGTCCGTGAACTACTCCTGTCAGGGCAAGGCGGCCGGGCAGACGACCAACACGAGCCTGTCCCAGAACGTCGACTCCACCGCGCCCGCGACGGTGGCTCCCGGCGGCGCGCTGACCATCACGCTGGCTCCCGAGGTGAACACCGTGCCGACCCAGGCCGGCTCGTTCAGCGTCAAGTCGGTCAAGAACCTCACCCTGGCCGTGCCGATCCCGGCGAACGCCACCCTGGTGTCGTTCAGCCTGTCCGGCGGCTCGGGCATCGGCAGCGCGAGCGTCGCCCAGGTCGGCAACAACATCGTCACCTCGGTGACCGGGCCGATCAACGGCGGCGCGCAGTTCCAGCTGCCGGCCCTGACGCTCAACCTGACCGCCGGCGACTCCGGCACGATCACCACCACGCTGGCCGGCACCAGCTTCACCGACGCCGGCCTGAAGTTCACCACCACGGTCTCGGTGTTCGGCTTCCCGATCGACGCCCCGACCAGCTGCTTCCCCAGCCCGGCCCCGACGCTGACGAGCACGACCATCGGTAGCTGACGGAGTCCGAATACAGCGTGTGCCCGGCCATCGTGCGGAGGCCGGGCACACGCTTTTTCGTGTGGTTAGAGTGCGGGGCATGGCTGACGAGCTGGTGCACTACGAGGTGCGGCGCGGCATCGCGACGATCACCCTCGACTCCCCGCACAACCGCAACGCCCTGTCCGCGCAGCTGCGGCGCGAGCTGCGCGACCACCTGACGACCGCGATCGCCGACGACGCCGTGCGGGTGGTGGTGCTCGCGCACACCGGCAGCGTGTTCTGCGCCGGCATGGACCTCAAGGAAGCCGGCGGGGCCAGCACCGAGCAGCAGGGTGTCAACGAGTTCCCGGCCATCCTGGAGCAGCTGTGGACCAGCCCGAAGCCGGTGGTGGCCAAGCTGGCCGGCCCGGCGCGGGCCGGCGGCGTCGGCATCGTGGCGGCCTGTGACATCGCCGTCGCGGCGGACACGGCGACCTTCGCGTTCTCCGAGGTGCGCATCGGTGTCGTGCCGGCGGTGATCTCCGTGACGGTCCTGCCCCGGCTGCTGCCGCGGGCGGCGCACGAGCTGTTCCTCACCGGCGAGACCTTCGACGCGGACCGGGCCGTGCGGATCGGCCTGCTCAACGCCTCGGTGCCGGCCGACGGCCTGGACGCCGAGGTGGACCGCTACGCGGGCATGCTGGCGCTGGGCGCGCCGAACGCGCTGGCGGCGACCAAGGAGATGCTGCGCGAGCCGCGCACCGGCGACATGGGCCAGGACTTCGAGGACATGCTGGAGCTGTCGGCCAAGCACTTCGCCGGCGAGGAGGGCCAGGAGGGCATCGCTTCCTTCGTGCAGAAGCGCAAGCCGTACTGGGTGCCCCAAGACTGATTTATTCAGGACAACTGATAGCGGAAGTCGCCGTTGTCCTCGGCCGCCTGGCCGAGCACGGCGACGATCCGCTCGTACGCGGTCGGGTCGTCGCCTCGCAGCACCTCGTGGTGCTGCCACACCAGCAGGTGCTCGCCGGCCGGCTGCCAGGACAGGTCGGCCAGGCAGTCCCGCAGCGCGTCCAGGTTGCGGCCGAAGTAGTCGGGGAAGTCCAGCAGCGCCGCGATGGCGTCCAGCGTGGACGCCTGGTCGTGCAGGGCCGTGCCGTCCAGGACGTGTCGCATGACGCTCACTTCGTCGGGTCCACCACGACGAACGAGTCGTAGTGGTCGTCGGTGTAGTAAAGCTCACGTTGGGAGCCGGTGATCAGCCGCCGAGTCGCGCGGTTCTTCGCGCCCGGCGTGTCCACCGTGTACTCGTGGTAGTAGCCGTCCTTGTTGCGCGGCAGCACGTTCCCGTTGTTGTGGAAGACCACGCCGTCGTTGTTCGGGTACGGGTAGGGACCGCCCTGCTGGATCAGCTTCCACGTCGCGGCCGCCTCCTTGGGCAGGGAGGACAGCGGTTTGACCGGCAGGCCCGAGGAGGCGCCCGGCACCGTGCCCGAGGACGCGGATACCGAGGTCGTCGTCGCGGGCCTGGCCGAGCCGCTGCTGGTGAGGTCCTTGGCCAGCCAGCCGCCGAGCACCAGCACGACGAGGCCGACCAGGGCGATGGTGATGCGTCGGCGCGATGTCACGCCGTGAGCCTACGAAGGGCGTCGCGCGTCCGCCTCGGCGGCCCGCTCCTTGTCCTCGATGCCCCACAGCGTCGGCTCGGCCCGGTAGCGCGGCGCCAGCCAGGCCGCCAGCTTGTCCACCACCCGTTCGATCAGCCAGGCCACCGCCCGCAGGATCGGCAGCAGGACCACCATCACCATGGCGAACTGGACCGGGAACCACAGCTGCGCGACCCACAGCTCGATGCCGTCCCAGGTGTTGGCGATCCAGTCGAACACCATCCCAGGGTATAGGTTCGGGGCATGTTCGCCGTCTACGCCTCCGAGCCGAACCCGTCCGACCCGCTCGCGTCGCTGGTGGTCGGCGAGCGCGAGACCCCGACGTCGCCGGCCGGCTGGGTCAGCGTGTCCGTGCGGGCCGCCAGCCTCAACATGCACGACCTGTGGACGCTGCGCGGCGTCGGCATCAAGCCCGAGCAGTTCCCGATGATCCTGGGCTGCGACGGGGCCGGCGTGCTGGAGGACGGCACCGAGGTGGTGCTGCACTCCGTGATCGGCGACCCGGACTGGGGCGGCGACGAGACGCTGGACCCCAAGCGGACGCTGCTCACCGAGAAGCACCAGGGCACCTTCGCCGAGACGGTCATCGTGCCGCGGCGCAACGCGCTGCCCAAGCCGGCGGGGCTGACCTTCGCCGAGGCCGCGTGCATGGGGACGGCGTGGCTCACGGCGTACCGGATGCTGTTCGTGAAGTCGGGTCTGCGGCCGGGGCAGACCATCCTCGTGCAGGGCGCCTCCGGCGGCGTGGCCACCGCCCTGATCCAGCTCGGCGTCGCCGCCGGGTACCGGGTGTGGGTCACCGGCCGCAGCGAGGAGAAGCGCGCCCTGGCCAAGCAGCTCGGCGCCCACGAGGCGTTCGAGTCCGGCGCGCGGCTGCCCGAGCGGGTGGACGGCGTGTTCGAGACCGTCGGCAAGGCCACGTGGTCGCACAGCATGAAGTCGCTCAAGCCCGGCGGCGTGGTCGTCATCTCCGGCGCCACCACCGGCGACGCCTCGGCCGCCGAGCTCCAGCGGCTGTTCTTCCTCCAGCTGCGGGTGGTCGGCTCGACCATGGGCACCCGCGAGGAGCTCGGCGACCTGCTCGAGTTCTGCGACCTGGCCGGCGTCCGCCCGCAGATCGGCGCGGAGCTCCCGTTCGAGCGGGCCGCCGAGGGCCTCAAGGCGATGCTGGACGGCGACGTGGCCGGCAAGATCGTGCTCAGCCGAAACGCCGACTGACTCTCTCTATTGCTTGCCTGGCCTCCTGGTCCAGCCGGGCCACCAGTTCGGCCGCCGGCACCTCGTCGGCCAGCGAATACGTCTGGCCGGCCCAGAGGTGCACCAGGTCCGTCTCCCCTGCCTTGGCCGCCGCCGCGCGCATCGGCCGGGTCAGGTGGTGCACCTGCGGATAGCCGACCGGAGCATCCGCCGTGTTCTCGGTGAGGAACCGGTTGACCAGGCCGCGGGCCGGTCGGCCGGTGAAGGCCCGGGTGATCGCCGTCCGCCGGCCACCGGCGGCCAGCGCCGCGCGGTGCGTCGCGGACGTGCCGGCCTCGGGGCAGCGCAGGAAGGCCGTGCCGAGCTGGGCGGCCACCGCGCCGGCGGTCAGCACCGCCGCCACGTCCGCGCCGTACACCAGACCGCCGGCGGCGATCACCGGCAGATCCGTGACGGCCGTGACCAGGCGGATCAGCGCCAGCAGGCCGAACTCCTCGCCGCCGCCCGGCGAGACACCGTCGTCCGTCAACGTGCCCCGGTGCGCGCCGGCCTCGAAGCCCTGCACCGCGAGCGCGTCTACGCCGAGCTGAGCCGCGTGCTGGGCCTCGGCGGGCGTCGTCACCGTGGCGACGATCTCCGTGCCGGCTGCATGCAGCCGGCCCACGTCGGCCGCGGACGGCAACCCGAACGTGAACGACACCACCGGCACCCGCTGGGCCAGCACGATCTCCAGCTTGGCCGGGTACTGGTCGTCCTCCCAGCGGGGTTCACCCGGCTCGGCGCCCACCTTCGCCGCCTCCGCCGCCACCCGGCGGGTGTAGTCGGCGAGGTCGGGCCGGGCGTTCGTACCCGGCACGAACAGGTTGACGCCGTACCGGCCGTCGGTGAGTGCGCTGGTCCGCACGATCTGCTCGGCCAACGCCTCGGCGGCCAGGTAGCCGCCCGGGGTGAAGCCGAAGCCGCCCGCGGCCACGACCGCGGCGACCAGTTCGGGGGTGGACCCGCCGCCCGCCATCGGGGCGACGATCACGGGAACGCGCAGCTGCTCGATCACCACACTCACGGTAGTGCCGGCAGCAGCAGGGTGGAGCCGATCACCAGCGAGGCGATGCTCACCAGCGCGAACAGCGTCACCCACAGGCCGCCGGCCACGCCGGTGATCTTGGCCAGCTGGTCGGCGTCCGAGTCCGGGGCGCGGCCGCGCCAGCGCTTGCGTTGCAGCTCGAAGACCGGCCGGACGCCGCCGAGCAGCAGGAACCAGGCGAACACGTAGCCGAAGACCGCCTGGATGTTGCTCGGGGCGTACCATGAGACCGCGAACACGATGCCGCCCGTGACCAGCACCGACAGCACACCGAAGGCGTTGCGGATCATCACCAGCATGGCCGCGAGCAGCACGATCGTGACCCACAGCAGCAGGGTGATCTTGCCCGCGCCGAGCAGCGCCGCGACGCCCAGGCCCAGCAGCGACGGCGTCACGTAGCCGGCCGCCGCCGTCAGCACCATGCCGGGGCCGCGCGGCCGGCCCTTCGTCAGGGTCAGGCCCGAGGTGTCGGAGTGCAGCTGGATGCCGGTCAGCCGGCGGCCCGTCAGCACCGCGACCAGGGCGTGGCCGCCCTCGTGGGCGATCGTCACGACGTTGCGGGTGATCCGCCACACCCGCCACGGCAGGACCGCGAGCAGCGCCACCGCGCCCGCGATCAGCACCAGCTCCCACTGCGGGCTCGGCTGGCCGCCGAGCACCCGGTTCCACACGTCGTTCAGGTCCATCGCAATGGTGGACGCTCCAGTCGCGATCACGTTGACTCCGGACATGGCCTTCACAGTTCAGGACGCGGTGCGGATCGCCACCGACGCGCACGACGGTCAGATCGACAAGAGCGGCAAACCCTACATCGGGCACCCGGTGCGGGTCATGAACCGGGTCGACGGCGAGCAGGAGCGGATGGCCGCCGTGCTGCACGACGTGATCGAGGACACCCCTGTCACCGCCGACGACCTGCGGGCCGCCGGCTGCCCCGAGCGGGTCGTCACCGCCGTCGTCGCCCTGAGCCACCTCCCCGGCGAGCCGCAGGCCGACTACCTCGCGCGGGTCGCCGCCGACCCCATCGCCGTGGTCGTCAAGCACGCGGACATCGCCGACAACATGTCGCCCGCCCGGTTCGCCGCGCTCGACGAGGCCACCCAGGCCCGGCTGCGGGTCAAGTACGACACCGCCCTGCGACTGCTCGACGAGCTCGCCGGTACCTGACAGAAGATGGCAGGAATGGCCGTCAGACTGGAGCCATGACCACAGTTCAGGGCACCTTCGACATCGAGCGCTGGGACGACGAGACGTATCTGGACGCCGACGGCATCCAGCTCGGTGCCGTCGCCGTCACCAAGGCCTTCCGCGGCGGGCTGGAGGGCACCAGCACCGCGCGGCTGCTCACCGCCGGCGGTCCCGTGCCGACCTCCGCCGCGTACGTGGCGATCGAGCGCTTCGTCGGCAGTCTGGACGGGGTGGCGGGCTCCTTCGTGCTCCAGCACTCCGCCGTGATGGCCGGCGGGTCCGGCGACATGAGCGTGCGGATCGTGCCCGACTCCGGCACCGGCAAGCTCACCGGCATCACCGGCACGCTCCGTATCGACCGACACGCCGACGGCACGCACAGTTACCAGCTCGACTATGAGGTCTGAACCAATCGCGTGACCCACCCAATGGCCGTATTCCCCATTTGCGCTGGTCCACGGCACGATCGAGGAGCCGCCCCTCGATCGAGGAGAAGACGTGATGACCAGGATCGCCATCACCGGACACCGAGGGCTCCCGGCCCACACCGTCGCGCTGGTCGACGCCGCGCTGCGGGCCGAGCTGCGTAGACACGGCGAGGCCCCGCTCGTCGGCGTCAGCTGTCTCGCCGACGGGGCCGACGCCCTGTTCGCCCAGGCCGTGCTCGACTCCGGCGGTTCCCTCGTCGCCGTGCTACCGGCCCAGCGCTACCGCGAGCGGCTTCCCGCCGACTACCACCCCACGTTCGACTCGTTACTCGAACGCGCCGCTGAGATCGTCACCCTCGACTACGACCGGCCCGGCCGCGAGGCCTACATGGCAGCCAGCGTCCGCATGGTTGACGGCGCGGACAGATTGGTGGCCGTCTGGGACGGCCAACCCGCCGCCGGCCTCGGCGGCACCGCCGACGTCGTCACCCACGCCCGCGACCACGGCGTCCCCGTCACCGTGATCTGGCCCGACGGCTGTCAGCGGGGTTGATTCAGTTCAGCGGGCACCACCCGTACCGGGAACGGTCGCTCGGCGTCGAAGGCAACGTCGCCTTTGACGTCCGCGGCAGTCCTGTATCGACGATGGTCATCGAGTTCGAAGACGGTCAGCCGTGGCTCAGCAGGGTCGACGATCCAGAAACTCGGGGTGCCGGCCCGTTCACAGGCGGCTTTCTTCGTGTGGCGGTCGAGCAGCTCGGTGTTCGGCGTCAGGACTTCGACCGCGAGGGCAGGCGCGACCGGCAGGCCTTTCTCGGTCAGGTCCTCATCGCGGGCCACGACCGCATCCGGCCGCAACTCGGTGTCGTCGGACAACCGGACCGCCAGCGGGCCGAGCAGCACGTGCATACCGTCCGGACAGCAGCGGTCGAGCGTGATCAGCAGCTTCATCACAGCCTGCTGATGAGCCGAGTCCGGCACGGGAGTCACGTAGAGGACGCCGTCGATGAGCTCGTGACGCCGGCCGTGCTCGGGCATCGCGTCAAGGTCATCGACGGTGAACGGGACGGCCGGCGGGTGCATGAGAGCCACCCCACCAGGGACCCCTGACAGTTCGGACCACCGGTCCGCCGTTCGGGGCGGGCTTCACCACATCAGGCGGAACCCGACCACCGACAGCAGGCCACAAGATCCACCGGTTCGGGGACAAAGCCCGGCACGTTCGGGACGCTACTTGCCCAGCCCCGCGCCCCTACTTCTTGCCCTTGCCGCCCGAATCCTCCGTCGACAAAGCGGCCACGAATGCCTCCTGGGGGACCTCGACGCGGCCCACCATCTTCATCCGCTTCTTGCCTTCCTTCTGCTTCTCCAGCAGCTTGCGCTTACGGGTGATGTCACCGCCGTAGCACTTGGCCAGCACGTCCTTGCGGATGGCGCGGATGGTCTCGCGGGCGATCACCCGGGAGCCGATGGCGGCCTGGATGGGCACCTCGAACTGCTGGCGGGGGATGAGCTCGCGCAGCTTGGTGGCCATCTTGGTGCCGTAGCCGTACGCGGCGTCGCGGTGCACGATCGCGCTGAAGGCGTCGACGGCCTCGCCCTGGAGCAGGATGTCGACCTTGACGAGGTCGGCGGACTGCTCGCCGGCCTCCTCGTAGTCCAGCGAGGCGTAGCCACGGGTCCGCGACTTCAGGGAGTCGAAGAAGTCGAAGATGATCTCGGCCAGCGGCATGGTGTACCGCAGCTCGACGCGGTCCTCGGACAGGTAGTCCATGCCGAGGAGCTGGCCGCGCTTGCTCTGGCAGAGCTCCATGATCGCGCCGATGAAGTCGCTGGGCGCGATGATGGTGCACTTGGTGATCGGCTCGTAGACCTCGGAGATCTTGCCGTTGACCCAGTCGGACGGGTTGGTGACGATGTGCTCCCCGCCGTCGTCGGAGATCACCCGGTACACCACGTTGGGCGCGGTGGAGATCAGGTCCAGGCCGAACTCCCGCTCCAGCCGGTCGCGGGTGATCTCCAGGTGCAGCAGCCCGAGGAACCCGCACCGGAAGCCGAAGCCCAGCGCGGCCGACGTCTCCGGCTCGAAGGTCAGGGCGGCGTCGTTGAGCTGGAGCTTGTCCAGCGCCTCGCGCAGGTCCGGGTAGTCGGAGCCGTCCATCGGGTACAGCCCGGAGTAGACCATCGGCTTCGGGTCGCGGTACCCGGCCAGCGGCTCGGCGGCGCCGTGCCGCTCGGACGTCACGGTGTCGCCGACCTTGGACTGCCGCACGTCCTTCACGCCGGTGATCAGGTAGCCGACCTCGCCGACCCCCAGCCCGGCCGACGGCTTGGGCTCGGGGCTGATGATGCCGACCTCGAGCAGCTCGTGGGTGGCGCCGGTGGACATCATCCGGATCCGCTGCCGGGGCGTGATCTTGCCGTCGACCACCCGGATGTAGGTGACCACGCCGCGGTAGGTGTCGTAGACCGAGTCGAAGATCATCGCCCGCGGCGGCGCGTCCGCCTCGCCGACCGGGGCCGGCACCTTGCGGACGACCTCGTCCAGCAGCTCCTTGACGCCCAGGCCGGTCTTGGCCGACACCCGCAGCACGTCCTCGGGCTCGCAGCCGATGATGTGTGCGAGCTCCTTGGAGTACTTGTCCGGGTCCGCCGCCGGCAGGTCGATCTTGTTCAGCACCGGGATGATGGTGAGGTCGTTCTCCAGCGCCAGGTACAGGTTGGCCAGCGTCTGCGCCTCGATGCCCTGCGCCGCGTCCACCAGCAGGATCGCGCCCTCGCACGCCTCCAGCGCCCGCGACACCTCGTAGGTGAAGTCCACGTGGCCGGGGGTGTCGATCATGTGCAGCACGTGGTCCTGGCCGTCCAGCTGCCACGGCAGCCGCACGTTCTGCGCCTTGATCGTGATGCCGCGCTCGCGCTCGATGTCCATCCGGTCCAGGTACTGGGCCCGCATCGCGCGCGCGTCGACCACGCCCGTCAGTTGCAGCATCCGGTCGGCCAGGGTGGACTTGCCGTGGTCGATGTGGGCGATGATGCAGAAGTTCCGGATCAGCTCCGGCGACGTGAACGTGCTGTCGGCGAACGTGCTCACTGGGGCGGTTCCTCGGGAAAGCGGACGGGGGACACTCACAATGGTCCCATGTGCCCGGGGGTGGTCCGTACAGAATAGGGTGCGACCGTGTCCGATCATGGTCCGGTTGCCCGTCCCGCGCACGGCGCGGTGACCCAGGTGCACGGCGTCGAGCGCCTGGCCCGGCTCGACTACTCCCCCGATCTGGACGGCCTGGCCGACCCCGGCGAGGTGGTCTGGGCCTGGGTGCCGTTCGAGGACGACCCGGCCGTCGGCAAGGACCGCCCGCTGCTCGTGGTGGGCCGCGCCGGCCGCTTCCTGCTGGCCCTGATGCTGTCCAGCAAGCCGCACGACTCGGCGGACTGGCTCGACCTGGGCTCCGGCGCCTGGGACCACGACGGCCGCCCGTCCTGGCTGCGTCTGGACCGGGTGTACGAGCTGCACGAGAACGACCTGCGCCGGGAAGGGGCGGTGCTCGCCCCCGAGCGCTTCGGCCGGGTCGTCGACGCGCTCCGCGCCCGTGGCTGGCGCTGAGTGAGCACGATCACAGCTACGCCAACCGGGTGAGCTCCACGGTGACGGTCAGGCCCGCGCCGGCGCCGCCGGTGTAGATGCCCTTGAACGGGACGACGTCGGCGTAGTCGCGGCCGACGGCGACCCAGACGTGGCGCTGGCCGATGGGGATGGCGTTGGTGGGGTCGTACGCCCACCAGCCGCCGGTCCAGGCCTCGATCCACGCATGGCTCTCGCCGCGGACGGTCTCCTTGGCGGCGCCGTCGGCGCGGGTGTGCAGGTAGCCGGAGACGTACCGGGCGGGAATGCCCATGGCGCGCAACAAACCCAGGGTGAGGTGGGCGTAGTCCTGGCAGACGCCCTCCTTGGCCTGCCACGCGTCGACGCCGGTGCTGTGCACGCCGGTGCTGCCCCGCTTGTACGTCATCTGGGAATGCACCCAGGACGCGGCGGCGTGGACGGCGTCGACGGGGGCAAGGCCGCGACGGAGCTCCCGGGCCTTGGCGGCGAGCTCGCGATTCCTTGGCACGTAGTCGGTCCAGCCGAGGTACTCGGTGTAGCGGTCGACGACGGCGGCGTCGCGGAGGTCGGTCCACGTGGCCCCGCCGACGGGCGCCACGTCGCCGCCGGTTTCGACGACGGACGAGCCGGTGACGGTGAGCTCGGTGTGCGGGGCGTGCAGGTCGAACGAGGTGACGACGGTGCCCCAGTAGTCGGTGTACCGGTAGGCACGAGTGGCGGGATGGGTCTCCACCCGGCTGACGACGACGTTCTGCCGGCGGTCGCTGCGCGGGGTGAGCCGGACCTCGTTGTACGACTGGGTGACCGGCGACGCGTACCGGTACTGCGTGGTGTGGGTGACCCGAAGTCGCCAGCTCATGCGCCCACCTCCGCGTTGGTCCAGGCGACCCACGGCACGGAGTGGAAGTACTGCTGCGACACGGCCTCGCCGACGTCACGAACGGTGGCCTGCAAGGACTTCAGCCGCCGGGGCAGGTCCTCCATCAGCTCGGAGATGCGCAGGAACTCCAGTTCGCTGCGGGCCTTCCCGAGCAACCGGGTGGCTTCCGCGGTGGCCCCGAGGCGTTTCGACGGCGAGTTCTCCAGATGTTCCAGGCACCGCTCGGCCTGCGAGAGGGCGTGGAACACGGAGCGAGGAAAGAGCCGGTCCAGCAACAGGAACTGCACCACGCGCGAGGCGTCCATGGCCCCGCGATACGTCCGCAGATACGTGTCGTGAGCGCCGGCGGAGCGGAGCACGGTGATCCATCCGGGCGAGGAGGCCTTGTCGCCGGAACGGGAAAGCAGCAGTCGCACGATCATGTCGACGCGTTCGACGGACCGGCCGAGCACGAGGAACCGCCAGCCGTCGTCGCGGCTCATGGTGGAATCGGCGAGCCCGGCGAACATCGCGGCCCGCTCCTCCACGAAGGAGAAGAACGCGTGCGGCCCCACCTGCCGGGCGTAGCGCTGCCGCTCCGGCACGGCGTTCCACATGCTGTTCAGGCACTCCCACATCTCGGTCGACACGACCTCCCGCGCGCCACGGGTGTTCTCCCGCGCGCTGGTCACGGACGCGACGATGGAACCGGCGTTCGACGACGAGTACGCCACCAGCTCGGTCAGCGACCACACGTCGAGCGTGGCGCCCTCCGGCGGTGCGATGCCCAGAACCGACAGCAGCTGCCGGCTTTCCGCGTCCGGATTGACGGTGGCGTCCTCGAGCAGTTGGTGCACGGACACGTCGAGGATGCGCGCGGTGTCGTCGGCACGCTCGACGTAACGTCCGATCCAGTACAGGGATTCCGCGTTCCTGGCCAGCACGACGCCTCCCTCACTGCTGCTGCTGTTGCTGCTGGACGGCGGTCAGCTCGGGCCCCTGCTCGGTGGCGACGCCGCCCAACTGCCCGGCGTGCACCAGCTCCGGCCCGGACAGCTCACTCTCCACAGTGGACGAGCGGGGCGCCAGCACCCAGGTGTCCTTGGAACCGCCGCCCTGCGAGGAGTTCACCACCAGGCTGCCCTCGGGCAGCGCGACCCGGGTCAGACCGCCGGGCAGCACGAACACGAAGTTGCCGTCGTTGACCGCGAACGGCCGCAGGTCCACGTGCCGCGGCGAGAGCTGGTCGCCGATCTTGGTCGGCACGGTCGACAGCTGCACCACCGGCTGGGCGATCCAGCCCCGTGGGTTGCCGCGAACCTTGCGCCGCAAAGCGTTCAGCTCCTTGGCGGACGTGTCCGGCCCGAACACGATGCCGTAGCCGCCGGAGCCCTCGACCGGCTTGACCACCAGCTCGGACATCCGGTCCAGCACCTGCGTCCGCTCGTCGTCCAGCCAGCACCGGAAGGTGTCCACGTTGGGCAGCAACGGTTTCTCGTTCAGGTAGTACTGCACGATCTCCGGCATGTAGGTGTACACGAGCTTGTCGTCGGCGACGCCGTTGCCCACCGCGTTGGCGATGACGACGTTGCCGGCGCGGGCGGCGTTGGCCAGCCCGGCCACGCCCAGCACCGAATCGGGCCGGAAGTGCACGGGATCGAGGTAGGGATCGTCGATTCGGCGGTAGATCACGTCCACCTGCCGCTCGCCCTCGGTGGTGCGCAGGTAGATGGTGTGGTCGCGGCAGAACAGGTCCCGCCCCTCCACCAGTTCCACGCCCATCTGCCGAGCCAGCAGCGAATGCTCGAAGTACGCCGAGTTGTGCACGCCGGGCGTCAACACCACCACGTTGGGGTCGGCGACGTTGGGCGCGGCGGCGTTGCGCAGCGCCCGCAGCAGGTGCGCGGCGTAGTCGCCGACGGCGCGAACCCGGTGACGTGCGAAGAGATCCGGGAAGACCCGAGCCATGGTGCGGCGGTTCTCCATCACGTACGACACCCCGGACGGGCAGCGCACGTTGTCCTCCAGCACCCGGAACGTCCCGGCCTCGTCGCGCACGATGTCGATGCCGGCGACGTGGATGCGCACCCCGTTGGGCGGCACGATGCCGGCCGCCTCGCGGTGGAAGTGCTCGCACGAGGTGATCAGCCGCCGCGGCAGCACGCCGTCGCGGACGATCTGCCCGTCGCCGTACACGTCGGCGAGGAACGCCTCCAGCGCCCGCACCCGCTGCACGATGCCGCGCTCCAGCTTGGACCACTCGGACGCGGTGATCACCCGCGGCACCAGGTCCAGCGGGAACGGCCGCTCCTGGCCGGACAGCGAGAACGTGATGCCCTGGTCGACGAACGCCCGCCCGAGCGCGTCGGAGCGGGCGCTCAGATCGGCCACATCGGACGGCGCCAGCACCTCGTGCAGCGCCCGGTAGGCGGACCGCACGGACGCATCGGACGAGAACATCTCGTCGTACGCGCCGGCGTGCGGCCGCGCCGGGTCGAGGTAGCCGCGGAACAACTCGCCCGGCACATGGCCGTTGCTTCGCGCGTTCCTCGCGGGACTCATGGTCGACATCTTCACCCAGTGGGGTGGCGAAAGGCACTACTCCAAACCACTGGTTACCTCAACGAAACACCAGCTGAACGCTACGGAGAGCGTTTTCTACGACGAGGCCTTCACCTGCGCCAGCAGCTCCGGGCCCCGATCCAGCAGGCGGTGCTCGGCGAGTCGGCCCAGCCACCACGCCGTCGCGGCCCCCGTGAGCACGCCGACGGGCACCGCGAGCCAGCTGAGCACCGGCAGTTTCTCGACCTGCCCGAAGATCAGCAGCGCCAGCGACGGCAGGGCGATGACCAGCAGAAACACCATCGACGCCAGCCGGACCAGGCCCCGGGTGCAGCCCGGCCGGTTGCCCGAGTTGAACGGGTTGCCGCCGCGCTGCACCGGCATCGGGAACGCCCAGTACACGGACAGCAGCAGCATGAAACCGGCGCCGCCGCCGAGAATCGCCGGCAGCACGCCCAGCACCCACGGATACGTCCACCAGGCGCCGACGACGGCGGGCAGGACCAGCGCGGCCAGAATCGCGATCGGCCCGACGATGAGCCCCCACGCCCACTGCCGCCCGCGCACGTCCGCCCGAGCGGCGCCGGGGGTGACGATGGTCTGCCAGACCGAGGTGCCGTCGAAGCCGTACAGGTTGCTGACCTGGAGCATGGAGAAGCCGACGATCCACAGCGCCGCGAACGGCAGCATCACCGCGCCGCCGGTGCCGCTCCGACCGCCGGCGGCCGAGAACACCGGGATGAAGATGCCGATCAGCATCGACGTCAGCAGCATCGCGCGGCGGCGGGCATCCCGCCACCACAGCCGCAACTCCTTGCCGAGCACGGCGCCAGTCGGCGTCGCCGGCAGCAGTCCGCGCCGGACGCCGACGGCCTTGTTCTTGCGCGCCTTCGCCGGGCCGACATTGGTCTGCGGTGTGGTCAGCCGGTACTGGAGCAGCCGCGCCCAGGCGTAGAGCAGCCCACCGTCCACAACGGCCAAACCGAGCACGGCTCCGATCACCACGAGCCAGTTGCCGCTCGCGGCGCCCTCGACCGCCGACGGGGCCCAGCCGGTCGGCAGCCACCGCAGCGTGTCCCCGAGGCCGGGGTTGTTCTCCAGCAGCACGGGCACGAGCGCCGTCGCCACGTACCGCAGCGGCAGGTACGACAGGCCGGCCAGCGCCGCGAGCAGCACGCCGAGGTCCTTGCCGCGGCGGGAACCCAGCACCGCGCCGATCAGGCTGATGACCACTCGCGAGAGCAGCACTGTGAACGCCAGCGCCGGCAGGACCGTGATCACGGCGACGATCACCGGCAGCGGGCCCAGCAGGGCCGCGCCGACCACCAGACCCACGAACGCGATGACCGTGGCGACCGGCGGCACGCCCGCGATGGACGCCCCCAGCAGGCCGAACGCGAGCTTGGTCGGGGACAGCGGCAACAGCGCGAAGTTCTCCGGCCGCAGCGTCTCGTCGCCGCCGCCCATGATGATCGGTCCGATGAGCCAACCGATCGTCCACAGCAGGAACATCGCCGACGCGATGGTCGTGCCGAGCGACAGCCCCTGGTGGAAGCCGGCGGCGACGAAGAACAGCGACAGCGCGCCGGCGGCCAGTCCGACCAACGCGCCGACGGCGAAGCTCGCCGCCCTGGCCCCGCCCAGCGAGTGCGAGAGCACCCGCAGTTTCATGCGGATCAGGACGCCAACCACGACAGCCCTTCCCCGCCGCCGGTGCGGCCGCCGACCAGGTGCACGAACGCCTGCTCCAGCGTCTGGTCGCCGCGGACCTGCGCGACCGGCCCGCTGGCCACGACCCGGCCCTGGGTGATCACCGCGACGTGGTCGCAGAGCTTCTCCACCAGGTCCATGACGTGGCTGGAGAGCACCACCGCGCCGCCGGAGGCCACGAACCGCTGGAGGATCGTGCGGATCGTGGAGGCGGACACCGGGTCCACCGCCTCGAACGGCTCGTCCAGCACCAGCAGCTTCGGGGCGTGCAGCAGCGCCGTCGCCAGGCCGATCTTCTTGCGCATGCCGGCCGAGTAGTCGATGACCAGCGTCCGCTCGGCGTTGGTCAGCTCCAGCACGCCCAGCAGCTCGTTGGCCCGGTCGGCGACCGTGGCGGCGTCCAGGCCGCGCAGCAGGCCGGTGTAGGTGAGCAGCTCGCGGCCGGTCAGCCGCTCGGGCAGCGCCATGCCGTCCGGCAGCACGCCGACCAGCGCCTTGGCCCGTTCGGGCGACTCCCACACGTCCACGCCGAAGATGCGGACCATGCCGGCGTCCGGGCGGAGCAGCCCGACGGCCATGGACAGGGACGTGGTCTTGCCGGCGCCGTTGGGGCCGACCAGCCCGAAGAACGAGCCGCGCGGCACCACCAGCTGGACGTCGTCGACGGCGACCGTCGTGCCGAAGGTCTTGCGCAGTCCGTACATCTGCAACGCGGGCGCCTGCTCGGACGGCTGCGCCCCGTACTGCTGCCCGTACCCGGGCAGCCCTCCCGTGTCCAACTCGTACCCCTCCCGGCCACTTGGAACCACCCCATCATGCTCCTCGGAACGCCGCCGCGTGGGCACTTCACCGTGGTAGAGTTCTGATATCACATTGATAGGCAAGGAGGGGGCCATGACCACCGTCGTCACACCGCAGCCCACGATCAGCGAACGCGCCGCCGGCCGGATGCCGGGCGGCCTGATGCTGCTGCTCGGGCTGGTCCTGTTGGTCGGCGGTGTGATCGTGACCGCCGGCCGCCAACAGCCGCTGTGGCTGCTGGTCGCGCTGCTCGGCCTGATCCTGCTGCGGGGCCTGATCATCCTCGCGCCGGGCGAGGCGCGGGTGGTGCAGTTCTTCGGGCGGTACGCCGGCACCGTCCGGGCGCCGGGCCTGCACTGGATCAACCCGCTGACCACCCGGACCAAGCTGTCCGTGCGGATCCGCAACCACGAGACCGCCGTCGCCAAGGTCAACGACGCCGAGGGCAACCCGATCGAGATGGCGGTGGTCGTCGTCTGGCAGATCGAGGACACCGCCCGCGCGGTGTTCGAGGTGGACGACTTCGTCCGGTTCGTCGGCATCCAGACCGAGACGGCGGTGCGGCACATCGCCACCACCTACCCGTACGACAACCACAGCGAGGACGAGCGTCTGTCACTGCGGGAGAACGCCGAGGAGATCACCGGCAAGCTGTCGGCGGAGATCGCCGAGCGGGTGCAGTCGGCCGGCGTGAAGGTGGTCGAGTCCCGGCTGACGCACCTGGCGTACGCGCCGGAGATCGCCGGCGCGATGCTCCAGCGGCAGCAGGCCGGCGCGGTGGTAGCGGCCCGGCAGCGCATCGTCGAGGGCGCGGTGGGCATGGTGGAGCTGGCCCTGGCGCGGCTGGCCGAGCGCGACGTGGTCGAGCTGGACGAGGAGCGCAAGGCCGCCATGGTGAGCAACCTGCTGGTGGTGCTCTGCGGCGACCGGGCCACCCAACCTGTCGTCAACGCCGGCACCATCTACTGAGCTTTTCTGCCACATGCGCTTCCTATTTGCGTCCAGGCGACAAATAGGAAGCGCATGTGGCAACTACTACTAGCTGGAGTGCACGTCCCGCGTCACGTAGCCGTGCGCGGTGTCGATGTCCCGGAAGTAGAACCGGCCGGTGTCGGCCAACCCGTGCCACTTCTCGGTCGACTGACCGTCGGCGAACGTCAGCACGCCGTTCGTACGGCCGAAGCCGCCGCTGGTGTCGATGCTGTCGTCGCTCAGCGCCGGCGCACCGCCGCCGACCGTCCACAAGCGACGTCCCTGGTGGACGGTCGCGGTGATCCGGTAGTTGTTGTCGTCCACGATGTTCTGGGTGACGTCGGCCTTCAGCGCGAAGTCGAAGCCGTCCACACGGCCGTTCGAGCCGTAGCTGCCGAGCACGCGCTGGTCGGTGTTCTGCTTGTTCGCCGAGTCGGCCAGCGTCGTGGTGTTGTCGAAGGTCCACTGCCCGGACGAGCTCACCGGCACGATCCCGGCCGAGGTCCGCAGCACGCCCGAGGTGTGCCAGGAGCGGTTCACCTGCGTGACGATCTTGTCGTCCAGGCCGCTGCCGGTGGTGGTCGTGTGCACGTCGGCCGCGGGGACGTCGTCGGACAGCAGGCTGCCGGTGACCCGCTTGGCGTGCGGATCGGTGGTGGCGAAGAGGTTCCCGCCGAGCGTCCAGAGGTCGACGATGCCCTTCGGCGGGATCAGCTGCACGGTGTGCGGCTTGCCGTCGGTGAGCAGCCCGATGAACGGGCTCAGGTCGATCGTGTACGGCAGCGTGACGATCGAGTCGATCGCGGTGATCGGCCGCCACAGCATCGGCGCCACACCGCCGGTGTAGATCACCGAGTACGGCGACACCACGCCCGCCGGCTTGCCGTCGACGGTCACCTCGACCTCACGGTAGGTGCCGCCGCCGCACAGGCCGGCGTTGGGATTGGCCTGCGCCAGCGCGGTCGGCACGTTCGACCACCAGAACTCCTCGCACCCGCCGCCCCGCGCGTAGATCTCGGCGGTCAGCTTCGCGGTGTTGGCCGGCACGGTGACCTGCGCGGTGTAGTTCTTGCCGTCGGACAGGTCCTGCCAGCCCGGCTTGGTCGCGTCGGAGGCCAGCGGCAGCACGGTGTCGGCCTGCTTCGGCGCGGGATGCGCCCGGTCGGCCTGGTAGTAGGTGACCGTGACGGTGATGTCGTACGGCCCGGTGTAGGTGTCGTTGACGATGTTGCCGAGGTCCACCACGAACGGCTGGGCCTGGTGCAGCAGCGGCGAGAACTCGGTGATGTCGCGGTCGAAGCTCCACGTGATGCCGGACGGGTCCGGCTCCGGCGTGGACGTCCGCAGCACCTCCGCGCCGCCGATCCACAGCCCGGCCAGCCGGTCGAACTGGCGGCCCCGGCTCTTGCCGGTCCAGCTCAGCACCACCTTGTTCCACGGCCCGGCGCACGCGGCCGGCGGCGTGAGCGTGCCGACGAAGGGCTGGCCGTAGGAGTTGGCGAACACGTGCTGCATCGCGGTGACGGTGCAGTGCTGGGTCGGCGGTCTGCTGACCGGCGGCAGGGCGGTCAGCGGATCCTGGTAGTCGGTGACGACCGTGTCGGCGCTCGCGGGCGCGGCGGTCACCACGCTCAGCGCCGCGACGGCGGCGAACAGGGCGATCAGGTATCGGCGCACCTCCGGACGCTAGCGCCCGAGCGGGTGTCGGCGTGACCCCCCGGACGGCGGTAATCGTTCACAACCGTGGACGTCTCAGCCGAGGCGGATTCACATCCGTGACCAGATGCTGGGACGTCCAGGCATCGTGGCCGAACCCGCTTCGAGCTGCGGAGATCCGCCCCCTTCCGGCACCGCTCACGGGCTCCCACGTGACGATCACACGTGTTGTCCGGACCAGCGACGAACGAGCGAAGACGTTGGCAGCACTGAAAAAACGCTGAAACACGTCACTGTGCGTGCCCAGATCCCGGGATGAGAGCGCTTCCAAATCGCCCGATCGGGGCTACTGGTCACGGCCTCTCCCGGACAAAGGTGACAACTGCGTTACCTGCGAGAACAGGAGGCACTGTGGCCCGAATCCGCCCCGGTTTACGCGCTGCCCTCGCGGTGGGCGCGGCCATCGCGCTCACCACCGGCCTGGTCCAGTCCAGCGGCCAGGCGTCCCCCAGCGGCCCGGCCGGCTCCGACGACTACGGCAGACCCATCTACCTCAACCCGGCGGTGCCCACCCAGTACCGCGTCAACGACCTGCTGCGCCGGATGACGCTGGCCGAGAAGGTCGGCCAGATGGCGCAGATCCGGGTCGGCAAGCTCCGCGGGGACTGCAACTTCGCCAACGGCCCGCTGGTCGCGTCCTGCGAGCAGCAGGTGCTGGTGGACGCCCACGTCGGCTCCATCCTGTCCGGCGGCGGCGACTACCCGGTCGACAACACTGCCAAGGGCTGGGCCCAGATCACCAACGGCATCCAGCACTACACGCTGGACAACAGCCGCCTCAAGATCCCCGTGCTGTACGGCGCCGACGGCGTGCACGGCGACAACAACCTCGTGACGGCGACGATGTTCCCCCAGCAGATCGGCGTCGGCGCCACCTGGGACCCGGCGCTGGCCGAGAAGATGGGCGAGTCCACCTCCTCGACGATGCGCGCCACCGGCGTGTTCTGGGACTTCGCGCCCGTCTCCGACATCTCCCGCGACACCCGCTGGGGCCGGTACTACGAGACGCTGAGCGAGGACCCGACGCTGGCCGGCACCCTGGCCGGGTCGCTGGTCACGGGTCTGCAGGCCTACGACGGCAAGGGTGCCACCGCGAAGCTGACCGCCACCGCCAAGCACTTCGCTGGATACTCCGAGCCGATCAACGGCCACGACCGCGTGCCGGCGCAGATCCCCGTCCGCGAACTCCAGGACGTGTTCCTGCCCGCCTTCCAGCCGCAGATCGACGCCGGCGCCAGGACGGCGATGGCGAATTCCGGCGCGATCAACGGCGTTCCTGTGCACGCCTCGAAGTTCATGCTCACCACCGAGCTGCGGCAGCGCATGGGCTTCACCGGCGTGACCGTCAGCGACTGGTCGGACATGGCCAGCCTGGTCACCAAGTACCACATGGCCCCGGACTACCCGACCGCGATCGCGATGAGCGTGAACGCCGGCGTGGACATGGCCATGGAGCCCAGCGACGCCGCCGGCTACACCAATGCCCTGCTCGCGGACGTCCAGAACGGACTGATCAGCCAGCGACGGATCGACGAGGCCGTGGGCCGGATCCTCAAGCTCAAGTTCGACCTGGGCCTGTTCGAGAAGCCGTTCGTGGACGAGAACGCGGCCGACGGCATCGTCAACGGCGCCGGCACCGACCTCGCGCGGCAGGCCGCCACCGAGTCGACCGTGTTGCTGCGCAACGACAACAAGACGCTGCCGCTGTCCACCGGCGTGCACAAGATCGTGCTCGCCGGTGACAGCGCGAACAACCCGGCCCAGCAGTTCGGCGGCTGGACCGTGAACTGGCAGGGCGTCACGCCGGGCGGCCCCACGCCGCCGGTCGTCACGCCGTTGCAGGGCATCCAGCAGGCCGTGCCGAACGCGACCGTGGTCGCCGCGCCCGACCAGGCGAGCGCCGTCGCCCAGGCGGCCGACGCCGACGCGGTTGTGGTGGTGCTGGGCGAGAAGGCCGGCGCCGAAGGCCCCAACGACAACGAGAACCCGGCGCTGACCGCCGCGCAGCAGTCCCTGGTGGACTCGCTCAAGGCGACCGGCAAGCCCGTGGTCGTGGTGCTGATGACCGGCCGGCCGCTGGTGCTGGGCTCCGTGGCGAGCGCGCCCACCCTGCTCGCCGACTGGCTGCCCGGCTCGCAGGGCGGCACCGCGCTGGCCGACATCCTGTTCGGCAAGGCCAACCCCAGCGGTCGGCTGCCGGTGTCCTGGCCGAAGACCGTCGGCGACGAGCCGATGTCCTACGACCAGCTGCCCGGCACCAACGGCGGCACCAGCTCCAACTACGACCCGCTGTTCCCGTTCGGCTTCGGCCTGTCCTACTCGACGTTCACCACCTCCACGCCGACCGTGAGCGCCGCCACCGTGCGGGCCGACGGCAAGGAGACGGTGTCCGTGACGGTCACCAACACCGGCACGGTCGCAGGCGACCAGGTGGTGCCGGTGTACGTGCACCAGCCGGTGAGCCAGGTGCTCGTGCCGGACAAACGGCTGGTCGGCTTCACCCGGGTGGCGGGGCTGAAGCCGGGCGAGGCGCGGACCGTGCAGGTGACCTTCGACGTCGGCAAGCTCGCGGTGACCGTCGGCGACGTGGACGCCAGCGGCCGGCGCGAGGTGGAGAAGGGCGCGTACGCCGTGGTCGTGGGCACCGCACAGACGCCGTTCACGGTGCGTTAGACTGGTTGCTCGTGTCGTGCGGCGTTCCGTCGTGGAGGAAGACCCGATGCTCGTCCGGTCGGGTGCCGTGTGAAGTGCGACACGACAAAGCCGTAGTGAACTGAGAGGTAGACACGCGTGGCGAACATCAAGTCGCAGCAGAAGCGGATCAAGACCAACGAGGCCGCCAGGCTGCGCAACAAGGCGGTCAAGTCCGGTGTGAAGACCGCCATCCGCAAGGTCCGCGAGGCCGTCGCCGCCGGTGACAAGGACAAGGCCCTCGAGCTGGCCCGTGCCGCCTCTCGCAGCCTGGACAAGGCCGCCAGCAAGGGCGTCATCCACGCCAACCAGGCGGCCAACAAGAAGTCCGCGCTCGCCGTGGCCGTGAACAAGATCGGCTGAGCACGCTTCGTCTCGGAAAGGCCCCCGGCGCCGCCGGGGGCCTTTTCTCGTTCAGCCCATCTGGTGCGCGGCGACGACCTTGAGCACGGCCCGCTCCAACGCGTAGTCGGCGTCGGCGGCCACGCCCTTCACGTCGGCGTTCAGCGCCGCCACGACCTGCATCGCCTCGGCCAGCCCGGTCGGCGACCAGCCGCGGGCCTGGCCCTGCGCCCGCTTCACCTTCCACGGCGGCATGCCCAGGTCGCCGGCCATCCGGAAGGGGTCGCCCCGGCCGGCCGAGGCCACCTTGGCCACCGTGCGCACGCCCTCGGCCAGCGCGTCGGCGACGAGCACGTGCGGCACCCCGAGCTGCATCGCCCAGCGCAGCGCCTCCATCGCGCCGGCCCGGTCGCCCACGACGGCCAGGTCCGCCACCGCGAACCCGGTCACCTCGGCCTTGCCCTGGTGGTAGCGGCGCACCGCCGCCTCGTCGACCTTGCCGTCGTTGTCGGTGACCAGCTGCGAGGCGGCCGCTGCCAGCTCCCGCAGGTCGTTGCCGACCGTTTCGATCAGCGCGGCCAGCCCGGCCGGGTCGATCTTGCCGCCGGCCCGCCGCACCTCGTCCTTCACGAACGCGTCCCGGTCGGCCGGCTTGGTGATCTTCGAGCACTCCACCACCGCCGCGCCGGCCTTCTTCAGCGCGCCCGGCAGGTCCTTGGCCACCTTGGCCCGGCCGCCGCCGGTGTGCAGCACGATCAGCACGATGCCGTCGGCCGGTTCCTTGGCGTAGGACAGCACCGCGTCGGCGACCTCCTTGCCGACCTCCTGCGCGCCCTCCAGCACCACCACCCGGCCCTCCGCGAACAGCGACGGGCTCAGCAGTTCGGCCAGCTCCGGAGGGGTGAGGTCAGTCACCCGCACGCGCGTCAGGTCGGCCGACGGATCCGCCTTGCGCGCCGTCTCCAGCGCGGTCCGCACGGCCCGTTCGACCAGCAGTTCCTCGTCGCCGAGCACGAGCAGCAGCGGTTCGGGGGCGGCACTCACGCCGTCATCCTTCCACGTCCCCCTGACAGCCCATGCGGTCCCGCATGGTGGGCGGCCAACTGGCCACGGCCGCTCGGGGTGCCGTACCGTGCTTGTCACAACTGAACACCGCTCATCCAGAGGGGCAGAGGGAACGGCCCGTTGAAGCCCCGGCAACCGGCGACGCACTTTTTCGTGCGTCGATCACGGTGCCAATTCCGACCCACACGTGGGAAAGATGAGGAGACACCTCCCATGACGACGACCGTCGACGCCCGTACCTCCGCCGCCTTCGACCTGGGGCCCGCGCGCGCCCTGTCCTGTCGGGAGTGCGGACACCAGATCCCGCTCGCCGCGGAATTCGCCTGTAGCGAGTGTTTCGGCCCCCTCGAGGTCGCCTACGACTTCGGCCCGGTCCGTCGCGAGGACATCGAGGCCGGCCCCAAGTCCATCTGGCGCTA
The DNA here is from genome assembly GCF_003387475.1 of Kutzneria buriramensis. GTDB lineage: Bacteria > Actinomycetota > Actinomycetes > Mycobacteriales > Pseudonocardiaceae > Kutzneria > Kutzneria buriramensis. The sequence goes on from NZ_QUNO01000010.1 coordinate 150,395, forward strand.
CCGGAACCTGCTGCCGGTGCCCACCGACGTGCAGTCCCACCCCAACACCGAGCCGGGCCTGACCCGCCTGGTCAAGGCCGACCGCCTCGCCGCCGCGCTGGGTGTGCGCAGCCTGTGGGTGAAGGACGACACCGGCAACCCCACGCACTCGTTCAAGGACCGCGTCGTCGCCGTCGCCCTGGCCGCCGCCCGCCAGCTCGGCTTCAAGGTGCTGGCCTGCCCGTCCACCGGCAACCTGGCCAACGCCGTCGCCGCCGCGGCCGCCCGCGCCGGTTGGGAGTCGGTGGTGCTGATCCCGTCGTCGCTGGAGCAGGCCAAGATCCTCACCACCGCGGTCTACGACGGCGCGCTGATCGCCGTCGAGGGCAACTACGACGACGTGAACCGCCTGGCCACCCAGCTCGCCGCCGAGCACGAGGACTGGGCGTTCGTGAACGTCAACGTCCGCCCGTACTACGCGGAGGGCTCCAAGACCCTGGCCTACGAGGTCGCCGAGCAGCTCGGCTGGCGGCTGCCCGACCAGATCGTGGTGCCGGTCGCCTCCGGCTCCCAGCTGACCAAGGTGGACAAGGGCTTCCGCGAACTCGGCGAGCTCGGCCTGGTCGACGCCACGCCCTACCGGGTGTTCGGCGCCCAGGCCACCGGCTGCTCGCCGGTGGCCACCGCGTACAAGGGAGGCACCGACGTGGTGACGCCGGTCCGCCCGGACACCATCGCCCGCTCGCTGGCCATCGGCGCCCCCGCCGACGGCCCGTACGTGCTGGACACCGTGCGCCGCACCGGCGGCGCCGTCGAGGACGTCACCGACGAGGAGGTCGTCGAGGGCATCCGGCTGCTCGCCCGCACCGAGGGCATCTTCGCCGAGACCGCCGGCGGCGTGACCGTCGCGACCGCGAAGAAGCTCATCGAGACCGGCCAGCTCGACCCGGACGCCGACACGGTGCTGCTGATCACCGGCGACGGCCTGAAGACGCTGGACGCCGTGTCCGATCGCATCGGCCCGAAGGCGGTCGTGCCCCCGAACGCCGCCGCCGTCACCGAGGCCCTCGGCCTCTGACCGGAGCTTCCAGTCCTCTCGGAGTGGGCAGGCCTTTCCCGGCCTGTCCGCTCTGCTGTGTGGTAGCTCTTCCTCCTTTCGTGTAACGGAGAGCGCTCAAGCGGCTACCCGGTGGTGACGACAACCCCTTGGTGATCGTCACTCACGACCGGAACTCCAGGTTCCATGGTCGACGAAACAAGGCTCTGCTGACCGGCCTGCTCGCGGCCACACTGGCGCTCACCGCGTGCGGCACCGCCGGCGGCAACCCGGTGCCCTCCGTCGGCTACCAGGGCTTCACCCCGCCCTCGCTGCCCGCGCTGGGCCGGCTCGGACAACCGGAGGGCCGGCTGTCGGTGCTGGCCTGGCCCGGCTACGCGGAGGACGGCTCCGACGACCCCAAGGTCGACTGGGTGACGCCGTTCGAGCAGCAGTCCGGCTGCAAGGTCGACGTCAAGGCGTTCGGCACCTCCGACGACGCGATCAGCCTGATGAAGACCGGGCAGTACGACGTGGTCTCGGCCTCCGGCGACGCCTCCCTGCGGTTGATCGCCGCCGGCGACGTGGAACCGGTGAACACCTCCCTCGTGCCGAACTACGCGGACGTTTTCGGCTTCCTCAAGAACCAACCGTGGAACAGCGTCGACGGCACTCCCTACGGCATCCCGCACGGCTGGGGTGCGAACCTGCTCACCTGGCGCACCGACAAGGTGAGCCCGGCGCCGACCTCGTGGTCGGTCCTGTTCGACCCGAACTCGAAGTACAAGGGCAGGATCACCGCCTACGACTCGCCGATCTACATCGCCGACGCCGCCCTGTACCTGCGGGCGCACCGGCCCGACCTGGGCATCAAGAACCCCTATGCGCTGGACAGCACCCAGTTCCAGGCGGCCGTCGACCTGCTCAAGAAGCAGCGCCCCCTGGTCAGCGACTACTGGTCGGACTACCTCACCGAGAGCCGGTCGCTGACCACCGCCGGCGCCGTCGTCGGCACCGCGTGGCAGATGACGGTCAACGTCACCAAGGACGACGGCGTACCGCTGGAGTCGACGGTGCCGTCCGAGGGCGCCACCGGCTGGTCGGACACCTGGATGGTGGCCTCCCGATCCCAACACAAGACCTGCGCCTACCTGTGGCTGAACTACATCGTCAGCCCCAAGGTCAACGCCCAGGTCGCCGAGTACTTCGGCGAGGCCCCGGCCAACGCCAAGGCGTGTGCGGCGACCGTGGACCCCACGCACTGCGCCACCTACCACGCCGCCGATGCCGCGTACGCGTCGAAGATCGCCTACTGGACGACGCCGATCTCCCAGTGCCTGGACGGCCGCACCGACGTCAAGTGCGAGGACTACGGCGCGTGGACTCAGGCGTGGGCCGACATCAAGGGGTGATCCGTCGCTAGTGGACGGTCCGTGGCGAACCCCGCCGGGCGATCAGCGGACCGTCCCGGCTCGCCACGACCGCCGAGTCGCCGTCCTCATCGGTACGCAACACCGTTGCCCCTTCCTGTCTCAGCGCGTCCAGGATCATCGAACTGGGATGCCCGAACGGATTGCCCGCGCCGACGCTGACCAGCGCCACCCGCGGACGCACCCGTTCCAGGAAGCGCGGCAGCGAGTACCGGCTGCCGTGGTGCGGCACCTTGAGCACGTCGGCGGCGAGATCCTGGTTGGTGCTCAGCAGATCGGCCTGCCCCTCCAACTCGATATCGCCGGTCAGCAGGATCCGTCCGGCGGCGGTGTCGGCGCGCAGCACCAGCGAGGCGTCGTTCACCGGCGTGCCCTCGGCGTCCGGGCCCAGGTGACTGGGCACATCCCTCGGCGCGATCACGTCCAGGCTCAGCCCCGGTAACTCGAACCGTTGTCCCGCAACGACATCCACCTCCTGGACGTTGGCGGCGGCGGTGAGCCGGCGGACCTGGTCCCACGCCCACGCCGGCTCGTGCAGCGGCCCGACACCGACCGCGCCGACCGGGTAGTCGTCGAGCACCGAGGCCAACCCGCCGACGTGATCCGCGTGCAGGTGGCTGAGCAGGATCAGCGGGATGCTGACCACGTCGAGCCGGTGCAGGCAGCCCACGATCGAGCTGAGGTCCGGCCCGGTGTCGATCAACACCACCCGGCCGGGCTGGGACGTCGACAGCACGTGCGCGTCGCCCTGCCCCACATCGCAACTCACCATCGCCCACCCTGTCGGCGGCCAGCCGGATCCGGTCAGCCGTGCCGGTATGAACACCAGCACCGCGCCGACCACGACAACCCCGGCGACCACTCGCAGCCACCGTGAACGCAGCACCGCCCATCCGGCGACAAGTACCGCTGCTAGCAGCACCGCGCCGAGCAGCCCGCTCGGCCACCGCACGGTCGCCAACGGCATCGACGACGTGTAGCGGGCGACGTGAATCAGCCACCACGCCTCCGGACTCGTCGCCCGCGCCAACCACTCCCCCAGCCACTGGCTGGCGGGCGTGGCCACGGTGGCGAGCACTCCGATCACGGTGGCGGGCGCGACGACCGGCTCGGCGACGACGTTGGCGACCACCGCGACCACGCTGACCTTGCCGGACAGGCCGGCGATCACCGGCGCGGTCACCAGGTGCGCGGCGAGCGGCGCTGCCACCGCCTCCGCGACGCCCGGCGGCACTCCCTTTGCCCGCAGCTTGGCCGCCCAGTTCGGCGCGACCAGCACCAGGGCCCCGGTCGCAAGCACCGACAGCGCGAATCCGGCGTTCATGCCGAGTGAGGGGTCGATCGGCATCAACACCAGCACCGACCAGGCCAGCGCCGGCAGCAGCGATCTCTCCCGGCCCATGACCAGGGCCAGCAGCGCAAGGCCGCCCATCACCGCCGCCCGCAGCACGCTCGGCTGCGGCCCGGCGAGGATGACAAAGCCGATCACCGCCAGGCCCGCGCCGACGCCGGCGACACGAGGTCCCCAGCCCAGCAACCGGATCGTGAACAGCACCGCACCCGCGACGATCGCCAGGTTGGCACCGCTGACGGCGAGCAAGTGCGTCATGCCGGCGACCGTGAACTCGTCCGACACCCGTGGCGACAGATTCGTCGTGTCACCGACGACCAGCCCCGGCACCAGCCCGGCCTGTTCCTCCGGCAGCACCGCCGACGCCCGACGCAGGCCGCTTCGCAACGCCGCAGCGACCCATTGCCACACCGGGGCCGGCGTCACCTCGGAAGGCGATCCTCGCGCCTGCACCACCGCGACCGTGAGGTCGCCGCCACGTGCGGGGGCCGCCCGTCCGGTGACGGTCGCAGACTGGCCCGGCAGCAGGTCGGCCCAGCCGGACGCCTGGGCCAGCACGACGATGTCGCCCGCCGGCACGAGGACCCGGTCCGCGCCGCCCTGCCGACTGCCGAACCCCTGTGTTCGCAAGGGTTTCGGCCGTTCCGACACCTCGACGCGCAGCGTGACGATCGCCCCGTGCTCGGCCTGCTGCCGCAGCGGATCCGACGCCGAGGCGTGAATCACCATGGCGATCCAACAGGTCGCCAGCGACCCGAGCGCCACCACCAGCACCGCGTGCGGACGCCAGCGGAGGGACCGGAACGCCAGAACCAACGCCGTGGCGACGGCGAGGACACCGAGCAGCCAGCTGAACTGCCAGCCCCAGGCGAGGCCGACGGTCGCGACCGCCCACACCACGAGGGCGACCGGCAGCATCCGTGTGTCAGTCATGGCGGCGTCTGAGTTCCTTCTCGAACGCCCGTGGCAGCGCCCGTCTGAAGCGGATCACCTCGAACGCCGCCAGCACGGCGGCGGCGCACAGCGGCCACCAGAAGCGCTGTCCGCACACGAAGGCCAGCGAGCCGGCCGGCAGCGCGGGATGCGGCCGGCACGAACGCGGGAACCGAGCTTTGGTCATGTCTGCACCAAGTCCTTCAAGCGGTCGAATCTGGTGGCGCCGATGCCGTCCACCTCGCGGAGCTGGTCCACCGACTGGAAGCGGCCGTTCTTGGCCCGCCACTGGAGAATCCGTTGCGCCATCGTGGGTCCGACGCCGGGCAGCGTCTCCAGGTCCGTCTCGGCGGCGGTGTTGAGGTTGACCTTGCCCGGCGGCTGGCCCGGCACGGGCGCGGGCTGCGGCACGCCGACGGCGACCTGCTCGCCGTCGGACAGCTTGCGGGCCAGGTTGAGTTGGGTCAGGTCGGCGTCGGGCAGCGCGCCGCCGGCGGCGCGCAGGGCGTCCGCCACACGTGAGCCGTCCGGCAGCGTCACCAGGCCCGGCTTGGCGACCTTGCCGACGACGCTGACCACCAGCGGCCCGGCCTTGCCCGTCCCCGCGGTGTGCGCGGTGGTTGGGGACGCGGAGACGGGCAGGGCGGGTGGCTGTTCCAGCACGGGCCGGCTCAGCCACATGCCCAGGGCAGCGGCCAGCGCGGCGAGCAACGCCACGCCGGCAAGGGCGAGTACCACCGTTCGGGGACGGCGGACCCGGGCGCCTCCGGGCAGCCAGCGCTCGACCGACGGTCCCTCCCGGCTCGCGGGCGGATCCTGCTCCTGCGGTTCGGGCACGGCGCCGCCGAGCACCTCGGCCAGGCGTCGCCGCACCTGTTCCGCGTGGTTGGAGGCGCCTGGGCGCAGTCGATCGAGCACGCCGTCGACGCTAGGGCGCGGCGGCCGCGCCCGAGGCCGCGTCAAGATCGAGATGTGGACAAGTCGGGGGCTGTGGACAACTCGGCCGGTGATGATCTTCGGGCGGCCCGGTGGTGTGGTCGAGGTGTCATGCTGGAAGGTTGGGCCGCGGCACGGCGGTGGCGCGGCCGAGCAGGCGGCGGGGCTGGTCCGGGGCAGGGCAGATGGCGAGCCGGGGCAGGTGGCGAGGTCGGTCCGCGTCCGGGCGGGTGGCAATGCCTGGCAGGTTGCGGCAGCGGCCTGGCCGACCAGGTCGCGAGGCTGGCCAGATCGCGAGGCTGGCCAGATCGCGAGGCTGGCCAGATCGCGAGGCTGGTCCGCGGCCGAGCAGGTCGCAAGCCCGGCAACGTGGCAAGGCCGGCCAATTGGCCAGGCCGGCCTGCGGCCGAGCAGGTGACAATGCCTGGACAGGTTCCAGGCCGGGGCAGGTGGCTCGGCAGAGAAGGTCGCGAGCCCGGCAGGCGGCAAGGCCGGTCAGGCCGCGCAACCGGGTCGGGGCCGAGGCTGGTCCGCGGCCGAATCTCAGGCGGGTGGGTTCATCCCGCCCGGAACCACCACCACACCGAGCACGCCGGTGCCGGTGTGGGCACCAATCACCGCGCCGACCTCCGAGATCAGGCAGCCGGGCGAGTTGGGCAGTCGGGACTCCAGCTTCGCGGCCAGCTCGGCAGCGCGTTCGGGGGCAGCGAGGTGGTGCACGGCGAGCTCCACCGGCCCGCGCCCGGCGGCGTTCGCGGCGAGATCAACGAGCCGGGCAATGGCCCGACTGGTGGTGCGAACCTTCTCCAGCGGCACGATCCGGCCGTCTTCGACGTGCAGGAGGGGTTTGACGGACAGCGCGGTGCCGACGAGGGCCGCAGTCGTGCCGATCCGGCCGCCCCGCCGCAGGTGCTCCAGCGTTTCCACGGAGAAGAACGCCCGGGTCCGCGCGGCCACCCTGGTCGCGGCCCGCTCGACCTCGGCGGGCGGCGCGCCGGCGGCCGCGGCGTCGGCGGCGGCCAGGACGGCGAAGCCGAGGCCCATGGCGGTGGACCGCGAGTCGACGATCCGCACCCGGTCCGGCCCGACCTCCTCGGCGGCCATCCACGCCGCGTTCCACGTGCCGGAAAGCTCACCGGACAGGTGTACGGCCACCACTGCCTCGGCGCCGCCGTCCAGGGCCTTGCGGTACTCGGCGGCCAACTCGGCGGGGTTGGCCCGAGAGGTGGTGACGGTTCGCCGGTCACCGAGGGCACCGGCCAGCTCCACCGGTCCGAAGTCCACGCCGTCGAGCCGCTCGGTGCCGTCGACCAGGACGTGCAGCGGGATCACCCGTACCGAGCGACGCTCGGCGAAGCCTTCCGGCAGGTACGCGGTGGAGTCGGTGACGACTGCGACGGACACGGCCGCCCAGCCTACGTGTTCACGCGGTCCACGTGGCGGACCATGTCCGCCAACGCCTGCCCCACGGCCCGGTGCGCCTCGAATCCCCAGTGGATGCCGTCCGGGTTGCCATGCCCGCCGCGCACATGATCACCGGTCAGCGCTGGCACGTCCAGCAGCGGCACGTCGTACCGCGCCGCCCACCGCCGCACCGCCGCCTCCCCCGCCGCACGGCCGGTGTGGACGTAGCCGTACACAGCGGCACGGTGCACGGGCGGTACGAAGCCGACCACGGGCAGCCCCGGCCGCAACGCACGCACGGCCCGGACACAGTCGCCCAGATAGCGCTCGGTCAGCCGCGGGGGCAGCGCCACGGGCCGTCCATCGAGCAGCCGGGACAGGTACGGCTGGGCCGCCAGATACGCCCCGCGCACACGCCGACGCAGACCGTCCGGGCGCAGGAACCGCAGCCCCTCCCGCAGGTACGTCGGCAGCGGCGACGGCAGCGTGTCCATGCCCCCGACTGCCAGCACCAGCACGTCGGCACGGGCCAGCGCCGCCCAGAACCGAGGATCCCCCGTCACCGCCCACCATGCGTCGCGCGCCGTCCACCCGAAGCCGGCAATGAGCTCCGGTACGCCACCCAGCGACGAGGCCGCCACCGACGGCCACAGCCGCGGATCGTCGGCGGCCAGCGGCCCGACCGGCCCGTGGAAACAGAGCGAGTCGCCGACGACGAGCAGGTTCACGCGCCGGCGTTGTACGTGAGCAGCCGCCAGCGGCCGTCGCCGCCGGGACGCCGCGCCAGCACCGCCCAGTGGCAGTTGCTCAGGCCGCCCAGCTGCGGCCAGATCGGCACCGGCATGGTCAGCAGCTGCGCGGTCAGCGCCGTGATCAGGCCGCCGTGCGCGCACAGCAGCACGGTGCCGGACTGCTCCTCGTCCAGCTCGTTCACGAGCTCATGGGCCCGTGTCGCCACCTCGACCCGGGACTCGCCGCTCGGCGGCGCCCACGTGGGGTCGGCCTGCCAGGTGCGGATGCCGCCGGGGTAGCGGACGTCCACCTCGGCGGAGGTGAGTCCCTGCCAGTCGCCGATGTCGGTCTCCCGCAGCCGCTTGTCCAGCCGCAGCGGCAGCCCGCTCGCCTCGGTGAGGATCTTCGCGGTGTCGGTGGCGCGCCGCAGGTCGGAGGCGACCACCAGGTGCGGCTCGTACGCGAGCAGCGCCGGCACGGCGGCCCGCGCCTGCTCCCGGCCCATCTCCGTGAGCGGGGAGTCGAGGTGTCCCTGCCAGTGGCCGCTGGCGTTGTGCTCGGTCTGCCCGTGCCGCCACAGCAGGATTCTGCTCAGGGTCATGAACCGTCCTCACTGGACGAACCGTCGTCGAAGGGGATCTCCGGGCAGTCCTTCCACAGCCGCTCCAGGCCGTAGAAGACCCGCTCCTCGGTGTGCTGGACGTGCACCACGACGTCGACGAAGTCGAGCAGCACCCAGCGCCCCTCGCGGGCGCCCTCGCGGCGCACCGGCTTGGTGCCGGCCTCGCGCATCTTCTCCTCGACGGCGTCCACGATGGCGCCGACCTGACGCTCGTTGGGCGCCGACGCGATCACGAAGCAGTCCGTGATCACCAGCTGGCCGGAGACGTCCAGCACCTTGATGTCGTGCGCCTTCTTGTCGGCGGCCGCGCTCGCGGCCACCAGCGCCAGCCGTCGTGCCTCGTCGGTGGCTGCCACGTCACTCCTTGCGGTTTTGTCCAGAGGGTCGGGTGCAAAGGGTACCGTCCCCGGTCTCGCGAAAAACCCGTTGACCAGGCGGGCGCCGTCGCGATCAGATATCGGCACACGGCCGCAAGGGGTGGCCCAACCGAAGGGAGGTGTGCGAATGCTCGGGAAGTCTCTCGGCGCGCTCGCGCTTCGTCCCGTCGGGCGTACGCGATAGCGCGCCAGGACTGACGAGTACGGGTCCCCCGATCCAGGCGCCGGATCGGGGGATTCCCGTCTTCAGCACTGGTAGAGGCCGCGCTTGGAGATGTACTGCACCACCCCGTCCGGCACCAGGTACCAGACCGGCAGGCCCGCGCACACGCGGTCGCGGCAGGCGGTGGACGAGATCGCCATGGCCGGCACCTCGATCAGGCTCACCGAGCCCTGCGGCAGGTGGTGGCCGTCGAGCCGGAATCCCGGCCGGGTGACGCCGATGAAGTGCGCCTTGGTGAACAGCTCGTCGACCCGCTTCCAGGACACGATCTGCGACAGCGCGTCCGCGCCGGTGATGAAGAACAGGTCGTCGTCGGGGAACCGGTCGGCCAGGTCGCTGAGCGTGTCGGCGGTGTAGGTGGGGCCGCCGCGGTCGATGTCCACGCGGCTGACCGAGAAGCGCGGGTTGGACGCCGTCGCGATCACGGTCATCAGGTAGCGGTCCTCGGCCGGGCTGACGCCGCTGCCCGACTTCTGCCAGGGCTGGCCGGTCGGCACGAAGATGACTTCGTCCAGCTCGAACTTGGCCTGGACCTCGCTGGCCGCCACCAGGTGGCCGTGGTGGATCGGGTCGAAGGTGCCGCCCATGACCCCGATCCGGCGCTTGTCGGTCATAACGGTCCAGCGTAGGCAGCCATCACCCGGACGGCCGCCGCGCGCGCCGAAGTGTGAGGAACGGCTAATCCCGCGGCCGAGGTGAACCGGGGCGCCCGCCGGCAGCGGGCGCCCCGGGCGACTCTCAGTCCAGCGGCGCGATCACCTTGTCGGTGCCGACCTCGCGCACCAGGATCGCCTCCATCGGGCACGACTCGGCGGCGGTGACCACCTCGTCGTCGGCGTCGACCTCGTCGGCGACCGGCGTGCCGTAGCCGCCGTCGAGCTTGAAGTACTTCGGCGAGGTGCCGGCGCACACGCCGGAGCCGATGCACGTGCCCGAGTCGATCGCAACATTCCAGCGGCCGTCTGCCACCGTGTCCTCCTCCAGCCAGTTCAGGAACGCCTCAATCTTCCATCACCAGGTGACGGGCAGTGCCCGCAGGCCGCGGATGAGCCGCCCGGTCTTGAACGGCACCTCCTCGACCGGCACGGCGAACCGCAGGTCGGGGAAGCGGTTCAGCACCGAGCCGACGGCGACCTGGAGCTCCAGCCGAGCCAGCTGGGCGCCGAGGCAGTGGTGGACGCCGTGGCCGAAGGCGATGTGCGGGTTGTTCTCGCGGTGGAAGTCGATCTCGTCGCCGTGGTCGAACACCCCGCCGTCGCGGTTGGCCGACGCCAGCTGTGTCATCACGGCCTCGCCCGCCCGGACCAGGGTGCCGCTGAGCACGACGTCCTCGGTGGCGATGCGCGGGAAGCCGGCGGCGGTGCCCAGCGGGGTCATCCGCAGCATCTCCTCGATCGCCGGGTTCAGCAGCTCCGGGTTCTCCCGCAGGTCGCGCAGCAGGTGCGGGGTGCTGAGCAGCGTGAAGAGGAAGTTGCCGGTCTGGTTGGCGGTCGTCTCGTGCCCGGCGACCAGCAGGGTGACGCCGAACTGGACCAGCTCGGCCTCCGACAGCCGGTCCTCCTCGTCACGGGCCTGCACCAGCACGCCGAGCAGGTCGTCGGTGGGCTGCTCGCGGCGCTGGGCGACCAGGCCGGCCAGATACTCCCGCAGGCCGTCGCGGCCGGCCTGGATCTCCTCAAGGGTGAACGCGTTGAACGCCAGCGCCGCGTCCGACCAGGCGCGGAACTTGTCGCGGTCCTCGTAGGGCACGCCGAGCAGCTCGCAGATCATGGTGATCGGCAGCGGCAGCGCGAGGCCCTCGACCAGGTCGGCCGGCGGGCCCTGGGCCTCGATGTCGTCGAGCAGGCCGTCCACGACCTCCTGCGCCCGCGGCCGCAGCATCTCGATGCGCCGCATGGTGAACGCCTTGGCCACCAGCTTGCGCAGGCGGCTGTGGTCCGGCGGATCCATGGTGAGCAGGTTGGTCTCGTTCTGGATGAGCGGCATCATCCGCGGCACGTCGGCGCCGAGCGTGGCGGCGCGGCTGAACCGCGGGTCGCCCAGCACGGTCTTGACGTCCTCGTAGCTGGTGGCCATCCAGGCCTCGCCGCCGTAGGGCATCCGCACCCGGGCCAGCTCGCCGTTGTCACGCAGCCGGCCGTACTCCGGGTCGAGCTCCAGCCCCTGGGCCTCGCTGAACGGGTACGGACACGCGCCGCGGTCGACTGTCGTCATGTCGGGCTCCCCAAAGCCGAACTGAGATGTAAGCCTCCGCTTACATCACCGAACGATAGGCAGTTGGTTATCAGGCGTCAACAGTCCGGTTCGGTCTCGGCCCGTTCGAGCAGCACGGACATCGCGCGCAGCACGAGCCGCGCCACGGCCCCGGGATCGGCGCTGACCAGCGGCTCCTTGCGGACGACGGTGCGCAGCATGCCGAGGCCGACGATCCAGGCCAGCACCAGGTCGACGCGCAGGTCGGCGTCCTCGGCGTCGGTCAGCGAGCCCAGCACCCGGGTGTAGTCCTCCCCCAGCTGTTTACGGATGGCGTCGGCCGCGCTGTCGTGACCGCTGGAGCGCAGCGCGGCCAGCCACACACCGTCCTGGGCCGCGTCCATGTCCCGGCTGAGCATCTTCGCCAGTGTCCGGGCCAGCACTTGCTCGGCCGGCGACTCGGCGATCAGCACCCGGCTCTCGGTGGCCAGCACGACGTGGAAGAGCTCTTCCTTGGTGCCGAAGTAGCGGAACAACAGCGCCTGGTTCACGCCCGCGCGGTCGGCGATGTCGCGGACGGTCGTCCGCTCGTAGCCGCGCTCGGTGAACAGCTCCTGTGCCGCGCGCAGCAAGGCCGCCTTGGTGGCGGACGCGTCGCGTCTGCGGTGTTCGGGCGCTTCTGAAGTCACGCCCGTGAACGTACCGGCGGTGTCAGGAGGAGGGGCGGACGTGGCCGTCGCCCCACACCACCCACTTGGTCGAGGTCAGCTCGGCCAGCCCCATCGGCCCGCGCGCGTGCAGCTTCTGCGTGGAGATGCCGATCTCCGCGCCGAGGCCGAACTCGCCGCCGTCGGTGAAGGAGGTCGCCGCGTTCACCATGACCGCCGCCGCGTCCACACGGGCGACGAAGTCCCGGGCCGCGCGCACGTCGTCGGAGACGATGGCCTCGGTGTGACCGCTGCCGTGCTGGCCGATGTGCTCCACGGCCTCGTCCAGCGAGTCCACGACCCGCATGGCGATGTCCAGCGACAGGTACTCGGTGTCCCAGTCGGCGTCGACGGCCGGCACCACGTCGGCCAGCTCCGCCGCACGCTTGTCGCCGTGCACGGTGACGCCGTGGGCCGCGAGCTGACGGACCGCCTCCGGCACGAAGTTCTCGGCGACGTCCGCGTGCACCAGCACCGTCTCAGCCGCGTTGCACACACTCGGCCGCCGCGCCTTGGAGTTGATCAGAATCCGGTGCGCCATGTCGAGGTCGGCGTTGCGGTCCACGTAGACGTGGCAGTTGCCGACACCGGTCTCGATCGTCGGCACCGTCGCCTGCTGCACGACCGCCGAGATCAGGCCGGCGCCACCGCGCGGAATGACCAGGTCGACCAGGCCGCGAGCGGTGATGAGGTACTGCACGGAGGCACGGTCGTGACACGGCAGCAGCTGCACGGCGTCGGCCGGGAAGTCGTTGTCCGCCAACACTTCGCGGAGCACCTTCACCAGCGCGATGTTGGACTGCTCAGCGCTGGAGGAGCCCCGCAGCAGGACCGCGTTGCCGGACTTGAGCGCGAGGCCGGCGGCGTCGACCGTGACGTTGGGACGCCCCTCGTAGATCATGCCGACGACGCCCAGCGGGACCTGGACCTGGCGCAGCTCAAGACCGTTGGGCAGGGTCGAGCCGCGGCGGACGTCGCCGACCGGGTCCGGCAGGCCGGCGACCGAGCGCAGGCCGTCGGCGATGCCGCCGATGCGCTTCTCGTTCAGGGCGAGCCGGTCGAGCAGCGCGTCGCCGATGTTCGCCTCGCGGCCGGCGGCCAGGTCGCGCTCGTTGGCGGCCATGATGTCGTCGGCGTTGGCTTCGAGGGCGTCGGCCATGGCCAGCAGCAAGGTGTTCTTGCGCTGGGTGTTGGCCGTGGCCAGTACCTTGGCAGCGACTCGGGCCCGCCTGGCGGCCTCGTGAACCTGTTCCCGCAGGTCGTCGGTCATTGTCGGATTGTAGAACAATCTCGCTCGACAGAGAACAGCTGGTGCCCCGAAGCGCTCGGCCGCCGCCGATGCCTGGACCGCGGCAGTTGTCGATCGAGTCTGTCCATCGATCGACAACTGACAAGGGAAGGCATCGGCCTCGTGGGCGGCCGATGCCCGCCCGGCATGGGCGGCGAAGATACTGTCAGGGTGCTGGTGTAGGCATGGGGGCATGGACGACCTGGCCTTGCGCGAGCAGGCAGAGGAGCACCTCCGATCCCTCGCCGGACCGGAGGCGAAACTCCGTGACGACCAGTGGACGGCGATCAGCGCACTGGTGTCGCAGCGTCGGCGCGCGCTGGTCGTGCAGCGCACGGGGTGGGGCAAGTCGGCGGTGTACTTCATCGCGACGGCGCTGCTGCGTTCCCTCGGCGAGGGCCCGACGGTGATCGTCTCGCCGTTGCTGGCCCTGATGCGCAACCAGGTGGAGGCGGCGGCCCGCGCGGGGGTCCGGGCGGCGACCATCAACTCCGCCAACCTCGGCAAGTGGCAGGAGGTCCAGGACGCCGTCACGGCCGGCGACGTGGACGTGCTGCTGGTCAGCCCGGAACGGCTGAACAACCCGGACTTCCGCGACAACGTGCTGCCGAGTCTGACCGCGAGCGCCGGCCTGCTCGTGGTGGACGAGGCCCACTGCATCTCCGACTGGGGCCACGACTTCCGTCCCGACTACCGCCGCCTCCGCACACTTCTGGGTGAACTGCCGGAAGGTGTGCCGGTGTTGGCGACGACGGCGACCGCGAACGACCGCGTGGTCCGGGACGTCGCCGACCAGTTGGGCATCGGCGGCACGCAGACGTTGGTGCTGCGCGGCCCGCTGGACCGGGAGAGCCTGCACCTGGCCGTCGTCACGCTGCCGAGCCCGGCGGCCCGGCTGGGGTGGCTGGCGGAGAAGCTGACGGAGCTCCCCGGCTCCGGCATCATCTACACGCTGACGGTGTCAGCGGCCGAGGACGTGGCCTCGTTCCTGCGCGAGCGCGGCTTCGAGGTGGCGGCGTACTCCGGCAAGACCGACCCGGCCGAACGCGAACGTGCCGAGGCGGACCTGCTGGCGAACCGGGTGAAGGCGCTGGTGGCGACCTCGGCGCTGGGCATGGGTTTCGACAAGCCGGACCTGGGATTCGTGGTGCACCTGGGCGCGCCGCAGTCGCCGATCGCGTACTACCAGCAGATCGGCCGCGCCGGCCGGGGCGTGCAGCGCGCGGAGGTGCTGCTGCTGCCGGGACGCGAGGACCGGGACATCTGGCAGTACTTCGCGTCGCTGGCCTTCCCGCCGGAACACATTGTGCGGCAAGTGTTGGACGCCCTCGCGGGCAGCGACCGTCCACTGTCGACAGCGGCACTGGAACCGATGGTGGAGCTGTCGCGGAGCCGGCTCGAAGTCGTGCTCAAGGTGTTGGATGTGGACGGCGCGGTGCACCGGGTGCGCGGCGGCTGGGTGTCGACGGGCGGGCCGTGGCACTACGACGGGGAGCGCTACGGCCGGCTCGGCGAAGCGCGGCGGGCCGAGCAGCAGGCGATGCTCGACTATCAGGCGACCGACGGCTGCCGCATGGAATTCCTGTTGCGGCAGCTGGACGATCCGACGGCGGCGCCGTGCGGGCGGTGCGACAACTGCACGGGCCGGCGGTGGAGCGTCGAGGTGTCCGGGCAGGCATCGACGGCGGCGCAGGACCGGCTCAACCGGCCGGGCGTGGAGATCGCGCCGCGCCGGATGTGGCCGAGCGGCATGTCGGGCCTGGGCGTTCCGCTGTCGGGAAAGATCCCGGCGGGCCAGCAGGCCGAGGAGGGTCGGGCCCTGGGCCGGCTGACCGACATCGGCTGGGGCAATCGCCTGCGCGACCTGCTCGCGGAGAACACCCCGGATCAGCCGGTGCCGGACGACGTGTTCCAGGCGTGCGTGCAGGTGCTCGCCGCCTGGAAGTGGTCGCAACGGCCGTCGGGCGTGGTGACGATCGGCTCGCGCCGGCGGCCGAAACTCGTCGCCAGCCTGGGTGAGAGGCTGGCGTCGATCGGCCGGCTGACCTACCTCGGCGAGGTCACCTCGGCCGGCGAGGGCAGCCGGCGCAGCAACAGCGCGCAGCGGCTGGCCGGTCTGTGGCAGGGGCTGCGCGCGCCGGAGTCGCTCGCCGCCGACGGGCCGGTGTTGCTGGTGGACGATCTGGTGGACAGCGGCTGGACGATGACGCTCGCCGCACGACTGCTCCGGGAAGGAGGCGCGCCCGCGGTGCTGCCGTTCGCCCTGGCGGTCACGAACTAGGTGTAACGCGAGGAACCCCCGGGAGCGATCTCACCACAATCCGCTCATCACGGAGGAGAGTCGTGAGCACTCTGGGGAAGGCCGACCGGCAGGAGCTCCTGCTGGTCCGGGCCGAGCAATTCGCGAAGGTCATTCTGGTCAACGTGCGCCGGGAGTTCCCGAACGACATCAGGCACATGATGAAGGGGCCCGGTGAGCTGCCGAACCGGCCCAAGGACGTGTTTCCGGCGTTCTACGGCTGTCTCGACTGGCACTCGTGCGTGGAGATGCACTGGGCGGTCGTGCGCCTGCTGCGCACGGTGCCCGACAGCGTCCCGGCGGACGAGATCCGAGCGGTGCTCGACGAGCACCTGACAGCCGACAACATCGCCGTGGAGACCCGCAGTTTCCACGAGTTCGACCGGCACTCCCGGCCCTACGCGTGGGCCTGGGAGCACATGCTGCACCACGAGTTGTCCACCTGGGACGACCCGGACGCGCGGCGCTGGGCGGCGAATCTGACGCCGCTGACGGAGACGATCACGGACGCGTTTCTCAGCTGGCTGCCCAAGGCCACCTACCCGGACCGGCAGGGCATGCACTACAACGGCGCGTTCGGGCTGTCCCGGGCGTTGCCGCACGCCCGCGCGCTGGCCGACCGGGGCGAGCCGGCGCTGCTGGCCGCCGTCATCGACGCCGCACACCGCTGGTTCGACGACGACACCGACTATCCGGCCCGGTACGAGCCGGGCGGCGCCGATTTCCTGTCGGCCGCGCTCTGCGAGGCGGAACTGATGGCGAACCTGTTCGGTCCAACCGAGTTCACCCGATGGTTCGATCGATTCCTGCCGGACATCACGAACAGCGGGCTGTTTACGCCGGCCGTCGTTTCCGACGACTCCGACGGCCAGATCGCACATCTGCACGGATTGAATCTGAGCCGCGCGTGGTGCCTGCTCCGACTGGCCGCAGCCCTTCCGCCGACCGATGTCCGCATCCCCGCGATGCGCGAGGCCGCGGCCGCCCACGCGGTGCCGGAACTGGACCTGACCAGCGGCACCGACTACATGGTCGAGCACTGGCTCGCGACCTACGCGGTGCTGCTGCTCACCTGACGACAAGCCGTGCAAAAGGGATCAATCACCGGCGGGAACCCCCCGAAAGTAGCTACCGCCGCGCTGTTGCCCCGTTGAAAGATCAGTACGGGTTCCGCCGGGGAATCTGATCAGTTCCCCGGCGGAATTCCGGGAATTGACGCCTGTCCCTCCACCACCCCTGCAAGGCGCTCCCCGCATCGCCGATCAGCGAACGGGAGGCGCCGGTGAAAGGATCGGAAATGCACGCCACTCGTCTCACCCGTGCCCTGGTCGCGGCGGCCCTGGCGGCCGCCAGCCTCGCCGGCACGGCTGTCGCCGCCACCGGCCCGGCCTCCTTCGGCCCCCAGCTGAAGTTCGGCCACGGCGCGGGCAGTGCCTTCTCCGGCGGCAACTGGGGCGGCTACGCCAGCTTCGGCAGCTGGACGACGGCGACCGCCAGCTGGACCGAACCCTCGGTCACCTGCCGGTCCACCAACGACCTGTTCGCGCCGTGGGTGGGCATCGACGGCGACGGCTCCTCGACGGTCGAGCAGACCGGTGTCGCCACCGACTGCTCCAGCGGCCACGCGGTCTACCAGGCGTGGTACGAGATGTACCCGGCCGCGCCGGTGTACTACAGCAACGCCGTCAGCGCCGGCGACCACTTCACCGCCACGGTGACCCGCTCCAGCAACAGCTACAAGCTGACCATCAGCGACACCACCAAGGGCTGGACCAAGACCACCACCAAGTCGCTGAACGCCAAGCACTCCTCGGCCGAGGCGATCATCGAGTCGCCCACCGACTCGTACCCGTCGATCGCCGGCAACACCATCTCGTTCACCGGCGTGAAGTTCGACGGCAAGACGCTGAAGGCCACCAACCCGTCCGCGCTGGACGCGGACGACCGCGGCACCAACACCTGGATCCCCGGCGCGATCAGCTCCGACGGCACCGGGTTCTCGATCACCAGGCACTGACCCAGCGCCTGCGGTAGGCAGCCGCACCCGTCACGGGCGATCCCTGTGGCGGGTGCGGTTCTCATTTCCGGGGATTGAAATCCCGGTCAGGTCCGGTGCGGCAGCGGCACCAGGTCGTCGGCGTGCACGACTTCGCGGCGCTGTTCCGGCGCGAGGTGCGCGCTGGATCGGCCGATCATCGCCGGCAGCTCGACGGCGTCGAAGGCGACGACACCGCGGGCGACCACCCTGCCGGTCAGGTCGGTGAGGTCGACGACGTCGCCGGCGTCGAAATCGCCGGCCACGTCGGCGATGCCTGCCGCGAGCAGTGAACGGCGGCGGGTCACGACGGCGGCGACGGCCCCGTCGTCCAACTTGAGGCTGCCGGCGGAATCGGCGGCGTGGGCGAGCCAGAACCGGCGAGCCGACAGCCGCGAACCGGTGGCGGCGAAGGCAGTGCCCACGTCAGCGGCGGACAGAGCCGTGGCGGCATCGGCGGCGGACGCCAGCAGCACCGGCACGCCGGCGGACGACGCCAGGCGGGCGGCGGCGAGCTTGGACGCCATGCCGCCGGTGCCGACGCCGGAGGCGCCGGTCGTGCCGGCGATGACGTCGGCCAGGTCGGACTCGTCGGCGACCTCGGTGATGCGCCTTGCCCCGCCCCGCCGGGGATCCCCGTCGTACAGGGCGTCCACATCGGACAGCAGCACCAGCGCGTCGGCCCCGATCAGGTGCGCCACCAACGCGGCGAGCCGGTCGTTGTCACCGAAACGAATCTCGTCGGTGGCCACGGTGTCGTTCTCGTTGACGACCGGCACCACGCCCAGCGCCAGCAGCCGGGAGAAGGTGCGCTGCGCGTTCCGGTAGTGGGAGCGACGCACGACGTCGTCGGCGGTGAGCAGCAGCTGGCCGACGGTCAGGTCGTAGCGGGCGAACGAGGTGGCGTAGGCGTGGACCAGTTCCAGCTGGCCGACGCTGGCCGCGGCCTGCTGGGTGGCGAGGTCCTTGGGGCGCTTGCCGATGCCCAGCGGCGCCAGGCCCGCCGCGATCGCGCCGGACGACACCAGCACCACCTGGCTGCCGGCCTTCGACCGCGCGGCGAGCGCGTCGACCAACGCGTCCAACCGGCTCGGGTCCAGGCCCCCGATCGCGGTGGTCAGTGAGGAAGATCCGACCTTGACCACGATCCGCTTCGCGGCGGCCACCGACTGGCGGGCCTGCGACACGACCTACTCCTCGGAGTCTTCGCCCGATTCATCGAGCACAGCGTCGTCGAATTCCGGCCACTCGCCCGGGGTCCGCCGGGCCTTGCGGGCCGCCTTGCGCTCGGCCGCGCCGACGCGGTTGTTGGTCTCCAACCGGACGTCGGTGCCGCGACCCGTCATCAGTACCGCGATGCCGGCCGGCGTGGACGGTTCCCAGTCGAACGTCACGTCGCCGATGGTGACCGGGCAGCCCGGCACCGCGCCGGCCTTGGCCAGCGCCTCCTCCACACCCAGCCGGGCGAGCCGGTCGGCGAGGTAGCCGACGGCCTCGTCGTTGGAGAACTGGGTCTGGCGGATCCACCGCTCCGGCCGGCTGCCGCGCACCACGAAGCCGCCCTCGTTCTCCGGGTCCGGCTCGACGGTGAAGCCCTGGTCGTCGACCGCGACCGGCCTCAGCACAATGCGGGTCGGCTCGAGGATCGGCTGCGCCGCCCGGTGCTCCTCGACGGCCTTGGCCAGGGCGAAACTCAGCTCCCGCAGGCCGGTCCGGGTCACCGTGGAGATCTCGAACACCGGCAGGCCGCGGGCCTCGATCTCGGGCCGCACCAGCTCGGCGAGATCCTTGCCGTCCGGCACGTCGGTCTTGTTCAGCACCACCAGCCGCGGCCGCCCGGCCAGCTCGCCACCCAGCGACGGCGTGTACCGGCCGAGTTCGGCCTCCAGCGCGTCGATGTCGGACAGCGGGTCGCGGCCGGGCTCGTAGGTGGCGCAGTCGACGACGTGCACCAGCACGGCGCAGCGCTCGATGTGGCGCAGGAAGTCCAGGCCGAGGCCCTTGCCCTCGCTCGCGCCGGGGATCAGGCCGGGCACGTCGGCCATGGTGAAGACCGACTCGCCCGCGGTGACCACGCCGAGGTTGGGCACCAGCGTGGTGAACGGGTAGTCGGCGATCTTGGGCCGCGCCGCCGACAGCACGGCGATCAGCGACGACTTGCCGGCGGACGGGAAGCCGACCAGGCCGACGTCGGCGACCGACTTGAGCTCCAGGACCAGGTCCCGGGTCTCGCCGTCCTCGCCCAGCAGCGCGAAGCCGGGGGCGCGGCGGGCCTTGGAGGCCAGCGCGGCGTTGCCGAGGCCGCCGCGGCCGCCCTGGGCCGCGACCAGCCGGGTGCCGGCGCCGACCAGGTCGGCCAGCACCTCGCCGCTCGGGCTGAGCACCACGGTGCCGTCGGGGACGCGCAGCTCCAGGTCCTCGCCCTGGGCGCCGTCGCGGTTCGCGCCCTGGCCCTGGCGGCCGTTGGTGGCGCGGGCGTGCGGGCGGAAGTGGAAGTCCAGCAGGGTGTGCACGCTGGGGTCGACGACCAGCACGACGTCGCCGCCGCGACCGCCGTTGCCGCCGTCCGGGCCGCCCAGCGGCTTGAACTTCTCGCGGTGCACCGAGGCGCAGCCGTTCCCGCCGTTACCGGCCGCCACGTGGATGGTCACGCGGTCAACGAAGCGAGACACGAGAAGAACTTCCTTCCGGAGCATGAAAAAACGAGGGGTGAACCGGTTGTACGCCGGTCACCCCTCGTCAGAAATCGATCCTCAGGCGGAGACGGCAGCCTCGACCGGGACGATGTTGACGGTCTTGCGACCGCGCTTGATGCCGAACTCGACGGCGCCGGCCGACAGCGCGAACAGCGTGTCGTCCTTGCCGCGGCCCACGTTCACCCCGGGGTGGAACTTGGTGCCGCGCTGGCGGATCAGGATCTCGCCGGCCTTGACGACCTGACCGCCGTAACGCTTGACCCCGAGGTACTGAGCGTTGGAGTCACGGCCGTTGCGGGAGCTGGATGCACCCTTTTTGTGTGCCATGGCTGGTCAGGTCCTCACTTAGTGATGGCGGTGACCTCGACGCGGGTCAGCTTCTGGCGGTGACCCTGGCGCTTGTGGTAACCGGTCTTGTTCTTGAACTTGTGGATGCGGATCTTGGGGCCCTTGGTGTGCTCGACGACCTTGGCGGTCACCGAAACCTTGCCCAGGGCGTCGGCGTCAGCGATGACATCGCTGCCATCGACGACGAGCAGCGCTGGGAAGCTGACTTCGGCGCCCGGTCCACCGTCGAGCTTCTCGACCTGGACGATGTCGCCGACGGCAACCTTGTACTGCTTGCCGCCAGTCTTGACGATCGCGTACATCGGGACGGAAGTCTCCTGCTACTCGACGTTGACGGGGCACGCACGGTCCAAGGGCAGGGAACATTCCCCAAGGAATCCAACGCAGCGAATTCCGACCAGCTTGGACTGGCGCACGACGGGGCCCTCCGGATGAGGGCCAAACAAGAGGTTACGGGCCGGGTGGACGGGAGGTCAAACCGGGGTCCCCGTAGCCGGGCCGGGGTGACGGTGGTCACTCCAGGCGTGCCGCACCGGCCCGTGGACGGATGCCCACGGGCCGGCGAAACACCAGGTCAGTCCTGCGTCACCGTGCTGGCCGGCGGGCCCGCGGGCCGGGACGCTGCGCGCCGCGGACGACGCCGTGTGGCGGACACCACGGGCTCGGCCGCCGGCTCCGGCGTGTGGTGGCCGTTGGCCTCGGCGACGCTCGGCTGCTCCGGCACCTCGTAGGCCACCGACACGGCGGCCGGGCCGGTCACCGCGGCCGCGGCGACCGCCGGGGCGGCCTCCTCGGCGACGGGCTCGGCCGGCGCCTCGACGGCGACGACCGGTTCCGCGACCTCGGCCACGGCCGGCTCGGCCGGGGCCTGGGCTGCCTCGACGGGAGCCTGCTCGGCCTCGACGACCTCGGCAGCCAGAACCTCGGAAGCCGGCGCCTCGACAGCCGCAACCTCGGCAGCCGGCGCTTCGGCCGCGACCTCCGCCGCCGGCTCCTCGCCGCGGTGCCGGTTGCGGTTGCGCTTGCGGCCCGACTTCTCCGCCGGCTTGTCGGCCTGGGCCTGCTGCTGCCCGCCCTGGCCGTTGCCGCCCTGCCCGTTGCCGTTGCCGCCCGACTGGCCGTTGCCGTGGTTGTGGCTGATCGGCTCGGTGGTCACGACCACGCCCCGCCCGCGGCAGTGCTCGCAGGTGGTGCTGAACGCCTCCAGCAGGCCGGTGCCGACCCGCTTGCGGGTCATCTGCACCAGGCCCAGCGAGGTGACCTCGGCGACCTGGTGGCGGGTGCGGTCCCGGCCCAGGCACTCGGTCAGCCGGCGCAGCACCAGGTCGCGGTTGGACTCCAGCACCATGTCGATGAAGTCGATGACGATGATGCCGCCGATGTCGCGCAGCCGGAGCTGGCGGACGATCTCCTCGGCCGACTCCAGGTTGTTCCTGGTGACCGTCTCCTCCAGGTTGCCACCCGATCCGGTGAACTTCCCGGTGTTGACGTCGATGACGGTCATCGCCTCGGTGCGGTCGATCACCAGATAGCCGCCCGAGGGCAGCCACACCTTGCGGTCCAGCGCCTTGGTGATCTGCTCGTCGATGCGCTGCTCGGTGAACACGTCGTTGAGCCCGACGTGCTTGCGCAGCCGCTCGGCCAGGTCGGGGGCGACGTGCCGGACGTACCCGTCGATGGTGTCCCAGGCCTGCTCGCCCTGCACGATCAGCTCGGAGAAGTCCTCGGTGAACAGGTCGCGCACGACCTTCACCAGCAGGTCCGGCTCCTCGTAGAGCAGCTGCGGAGCCTGCGCCCTAGGCGCGTCGGCCTTCTCCTTGATGACGTCCCAGGTGGCCTGGAGGCGTCGCACGTCGCGGCCCAGCTCCTCCTCGGCGATGCCCTCCGAGGCGGTGCGGATGATCACGCCGGCGTCCTCGGGCACGACGCGCTTGAGGATGTCCTTGAGGCGCTTGCGCTCGTTGTCCGGCAGCTTGCGGCTGATGCCCGTGGCGCCGCCGCCCGGCACGTACACCAGGAACCGGCCCGGCAGGCTGATCTGCGTGGTCAGCCGGGCGCCCTTGTGCCCGACCGGGTCCTTGGTCACCTGGACCAGCACGCTGTCGCCGGTGGACAGCGCCTGCTCGATCTTGCGGGCCTTGCCCTCCAGGCCGGCGGCGTCCCAGTCCACCTCGCCGGCGTAGAGCACGGCGTTGCGGCCGCGGCCGATGTCCACGAACGCCGCCTCCATGCTGGGCAGCACGTTCTGCACCCGGCCGAGGTAGACGTTGCCGACCAGCGAACCCGTGCCGGCCGAGGTCACGAAGTGCTCGACGAGCACCCCGTCCTCGAGGACGGCGATCTGGGTGCGGTCGCCGCGCTCGCGCACGACCATCTTGCGGGCCACGGCCTCGCGGCGGGCCAGGAACTCGGCCTCGGACAGGATCGGCACACGGCGGCGGCCGGCCTCCCGGCCGTCCCGGCGGCGCTGGCGCTTGGCCTCCAGCCGGGTCGAGCCGCGCACGCTGCGCACCTCGTCCTTGGCCGCCTCGGAGCGCTCCTCGTCCCGGGCCGGGGCGGCGTTGCGCACGTGCACGACGGTGTTCGGCGGGTCGTCGTCGGACGCGGCGACGTCGTCGTCCGCGCCGCCCTTGCGGCGACGGCGGCGGCGACGGCGGCGGTTCCCCGCACCGTCCTCGGACTCGGCGTCCTCACCGGACTCGGCGTCGGCCGACTCCTCCGGCTCGCCCTCGGCGGCCGCCTCGGCGTCCTCGTCACCCTCGCCCTCGGCGGTGGCGTCCTCGGGACCGCCCTTGCCACGGCCACGGCCGCGACGGCCGCGACGGCGGCGGCGACGGGTGGCGCTGTCGTCGTCGTCCTCGGCGTCCTCGACGACGGCCTCGGCCTGGACGGGCTCGTCCTCGTCTTCCGCGACGGGCTCCTCGACCACCGGCTCGGCGGCGCGACGGCGGCGCGACGGGCGTGGCTCGGCGGTGGCGGCGCTCGGCGGCAGGAAGACCACCGACGGCGGCGCGAAGACCGGGGCCAGCGCGACCGCCACGGCGTCGTCCTCGTCCTCGGCGACGGGCTCGTCGTCCTCGGCGCGCTCGGCCAGCACGTCCGCCAGCTCGTCGTGCGCGACCAGCACCTCGTCGGTGTCGTCGTCCACGTCCTGGTCGCCGACGGCCAGCAGGGACTTGGCGACCTGCTCGGCGACCTCGCGGCTCACGCTCGACTGGGGGCTGCGCACGACCTCGCCGAGGTCGCCCAGCGCGGCGAGCACCTCGCGGCTGCTGGCGCCCAGCGCCTTGGCCAGCGCGTGCACCCGCAGCTTGGGAGGGAACTCGGGAATGGGTGTGGTGCCATCCCCGCCGGGCCCGCCGGCGGGGATCTTCTTCTTCGACATGTAGCTCCTCCGCCCCCGGGCGCGTCCAGTGTCTGGACGCGGCCACACAGGGGCCCGTTCTTGTTCTGTCTCCGTCGCCGTCGGCGACGGGAAACCTTGCCTGGCGCCGCCCGGCTTCCTGGCGTGGCCAGGCCTGCGGGCAGCAGGTCAATCGACGGCGGGCTGGTCCGGCTCCTGCTCCCTGGCCGGGTCCGCCGCCCCGCGCCCCTCGGGGGCGAACGGGTCGGCGAGCCCACCCGCGTCGTCGAGCCGGCCCTGCGCCAACCGGGTCGCCTTCGCGGGTACCGGGGGTTGGAGTCCGGCGACGACGCGGAGCGCACTCAGCACGTCATCGGGTCGCACCGCAGGGGTCAGCTGCCGTACCACCATCACGAGTATCCCATACGGACGGGACGCGGCCGTGTCGTCGTCCTTACGCGGAAGCGGCGCGTCCGCCAAATCACCCGTTGCGCCCACTCCTTGATCACTAAGCGTCGCCGTGAGAGAGGTCACATCACCCACCTCGGCGGTGACCACCCCCGGCCGCACGTCCATGATCCGCCGGCCGTCCTTGGTCAGGCGCTCGACCTCGACGGACTCGGCCGCGAGCAGCGCGTCGACCGCCGCGCGCAGCTCGTCGGGGTCCACCCCGGGCAGCTCGACCAGCCAGCGGCTGGCGTCGATCCGGTCGGCCAGCGACCCCTGCTCCGCCTGCACCGCGTCGACCACGTCCAGGCCGGGCGGCAGGGCCTCGTCCAGCGCGCGGCGCAGCGCCTCGGCGTCGATCCGGTCGACCACGCCGATCTCGACGTACTCCGCCTCGCTGGCCACCCCGGTCGGCGCGGCGCCGATCCAGGAGATCTTCGGGTGCGGGCTGAAGCCCTGCGAGTACGCCATCGGCACGCCGGCGCGCCGCAGCGCCCGCTCGAAGGTGCGGGCCACGTCCCGGTGCGAGGTGAACCGGAGCCGTCCCCGCTTGGTGTAGCGCAGCCTGAGCTTCTGCACCGCGGCGGCGGACGGGTTGGGCGAGTCTTGGCGGCTCAGGACTACTCTCCTTGGCTGGTTCGACGGGTCCGGTAGGACGGTACCCGGCGGGCTCCGAGCACACTGACGTCGACCGCCGGGCTTGTCCGACGGCCGGGGGGTGGCTACCGTCCGGCTGATCGCTGACGTGGGCGACCCCCGAAACGCCCACCACAGAGATGGAGGTCTTCCGTGCCTCTGCTCCGCCGGGCGCCGCTGGCGGCTCTGGGTGCTGCCCTCCTGGTGGCGGCGTGCCTCGGCGCGCCCGTGGCCGGCGCGGACGAGCAGGCGCCGGGGGGCTGCGTCCAGCCCGGGCCCACCCTGCGCTACCTGGTCGTCTTCGACAAGGGCACCACCGAGCCGGACGCCGACGCGCAGATCGCCGCGGCCTGCGGCACCGCGACCGTGTACTACGCGCAGATCGCGGTGGCCGTGGCCACCTCGCCGGACCCCGGGTTCGGCGACAAGATCGGCCCGGACCGGGCGTACAGCGCGCAGGGCGAGACCTGGACCTCGAACGGGCGGGCGACCCGCAAGAAGGCCGATGAGACCGGCGCCGCCGCGTCGACCAGCACCGAGTCGGTGCCGACCACGGACCGTAGCGGCGAGCAGTGGGACATGCGGATGATCGACGCCGCGCAGGCGCACCAGATCACCGAGGGCGACCCGCGGGTCGTGGTCGGCGTGCTGGACTCCGGCATCGACCCCCGCCACCCCGACCTGAAGCCCGCGCTGGACCCGCAGCTGTCCGTCGGCTGCCTGAGCGGCAAGCCCGACCCCAGCGTGGCAGCGTGGGCCCCGACGACGTCACCGCACGGCACGCACGTGGCCGGCATCATCGCCGCCGCCGACGACGGCAAGGGCGTCACCGGCGTGGCCCCGGGCGTGCGCATCGCGTCCGTGAAGGTCGTCGACGACGACGGGTACATCTACCCCGAGTACGCGGTGTGCGGCTTCATGTGGGCGGCCACGCACGGCTTCACGGTCACCAACAACAGCTACTACGTGGACCCGTGGGAGTACACCTGCGCCAACCAGCCGGGGCAGCGCGTGGTCACAGAGGCAATGAAGCGGGCCGTGGACTACGCGACGGCGCAGGGCGTGCTGACGGTCGCGGCGGTCACCAACTCGGCGGCCGACCTCACGCAGCCCGGCACCGACACGCACAGCCCCGACAACGCGCCCAACCGCACCGTGCGCAGCGTCGGCAGCGACTGTTCGGTGTTGCCGGCACAGGAACACAACGTGGTGGCGGTGTCGTCCGTGGGCGCGCGCCAGGTGAAGGCCAGCTACAGCTCGTACGGGCTGGGTGCTGTCGATGTCACGGCGCCCGGCGGTGACTCGCGGCAGCAACCGTCCAACGGCGACAACGCGTGCGTGCTGTCCACTGTGCCCGGTGGCTACGGCACCTTCTGCGGCGCCTCCATGGCGGCCCCGCACGTGACCGGTGTCGCGGCGCTGCTGGCGTCCACGCACCCCGGCGACACGCCCGCGCAGTTGACGAAGTTGTTGAACCAGCAGGCGAAGCCGGTGCAGTGTCCCAGCGACTACGACCTCAACGACACCGGCGTGCAGGACGCGTACTGCTCGGGCTACGCCTCGTACAACGGCTTCTACGGCCACGGCATGGTGAACGCGCTGGCCGCGGTCGCCAGCGGCACCGCGCCGCAGACGCCCGTGGCCGACGCACCTGTAAGCAACGGCTCGACGCCGACCGACTCCGGCTCGTCCGCGACGACGTCGTCGCGGACGAAGCCGCAGCCGGTCGGCCCGGAGCAGCTAGCCGCCGGCCAGTGACGGGTTCCTGACCGGGGATCCCTTGCCCACCGGGGAGATCGGCAGCAGCGTGCGGCCGCTGGGACCGACCTGGATGTCGGTGCCCATGGCCGGGCAGACGCCGCAGTCGAAGCACGGCGTCCAGCGGCAGTCGTCCTGCTCCTGCTCGGACAGCGCGTCCTGCCAGTCCGCCCAGAGCCATTCCTTGTCCAGGCCCGAGTCCAGGTGGTCCCAGGGCAGGACCTCGGTCTCGTCCCGCTCGCGCGTGGTGAACCAGGCCAGGCTCACACCCAGCGGCTCCAGCTCGCTCGCCGCCGCGTTCACCCAGCGGTCGTAGGAGAAGTGCTCGCTCCAGCCGTCCAGTCGGCCGCCGTCGCGCCACACCCGCTCGACGACCCGGCCCACCCGGCGGTCGCCGCGGCTGAGCAGTCCCTCGATCAGCGACGGTTTGCCGTCGTGGTAGCGCATGCCGATGTTGCGGGCCATGCCGCGGTCCAGGTTCACCTCGGCGCGCAGCTTGCGCAGCCGGTCGTCCACCGTGTCCGGGTCGCACTGCGGGGCCCACTGGAACGGCGTGTGCGGCTTGGGCACGAAGCCGCCGATCGAGATCGTGCAGCGGATGTCCTTGCGGCCGCTGGCTTCCCGGCCCGCGCGGATGACCTCCTTGGCCATCCGGGCGATCTGGAGCACGTCCTCGTCGGTCTCGGTGGGCAGGCCGCACATGAAGTACAGCTTCACCTGCCGCCAGCCGTTGGAGAACGCCGCGCTGACGGTGCGGATGAGGTCCTCTTCGGACACCATCTTGTTGATGACGCGGCGGATCCGCTCGCTGCCGCCCTCCGGCGCGAAGGTCAGGCCGGACCGGCGGCCGTTGCGGGAGATCTCGTTGGCCAGGTCCACGTTGAACGCGTCGACCCGGGTGCTGGGCAGGGAGAGCCCGGTGTTCGTGCCCTCGTAGCGGTCGGCCAGTCCGCGGGTGATCTCGGCGATCTCCGAGTGGTCCGCGCTGGACAGCGACAGCAGGCCGACCTCCTCGAAGCCGGTCGCCTCCAGGCCCCGCTGCACCATCGCGCCGATGCCCTCGATCGAGCGCTCCCGCACCGGACGGGTGATCATGCCCGCCTGGCAGAACCGGCAGCCCCGGGTGCAGCCGCGGAAGATCTCCACGCTCATCCGCTCGTGCACGCTCTCCGCCAGCGGCACCAGCGGCTGCTTCGGGTAGGGCCACTCGTCCAGTTCCATGGTGGTGCGCTTGAACACCCGGTACGGCACGCGGTCGGTGTTGGGCACCACCCGCTGGATCCGGCCGTCGGCCAGGTACTCCACGTCGTAGAAGCGCGGGATGTAGACGCCGCCGGTCTCCGCCAGCCGGGTCAGCAACTCGTCGCGGCCGCCGGGGCGGCCCTGCGCCTTCCACTCGCGGATGATGTCGGTGACCTCGAGCACGGCTTCCTCGCCGTCGCCGAGCACCGCCGCGTCGATGAAGTCCGCGATCGGCTCCGGGTTGAACGCGGCGTGCCCGCCGGCCAGCACGATCGGGTCGTCCTCGGTGCGGTCCGCCGCGTGCAGCGGGATGCCGGCCAGGTCCAGCGCCGTGAGCATGTTCGTGTAGCCCAGCTCGGTGGCGAAGCTCAGACCCAGCACGTCGAACGCCTTGACCGGGCGGTGCGCGTCCACCGTGAACTGCGGGACGCCGTGCTCCCGCATCAGCGCCTCCAGGTCCGGCCACACCGTGTAGGTGCGCTCGGCCAGCACGTCCTCGAGCTCGTTGAGGATCTCGTAGAGGATCATGACGCCCTGGTTGGGCAGACCCACCTCGTAGGCGTCCGGGTACATGAGACACCAGCGCACGGCGGTCGAGTCCCAGTCCTTGACCGTCGCGTTCAGTTCGCCGCCGACGTACTGGACCGGCTTGGACACCCTCGGCAGCAGAGGCTCCAACGCGGGGAAGACCGACTCGACACTCACCCGTCAAGGGTAACGCTCAGGTCAGGAGCAGCTTGCCGAGGCGGCGGGTGGCGAACCAGCCACCCACCGCGACCATGGCCGCGAAGTAGGCGACGTGGCCCAGCGCGGACCAGCCCACGGCCCCGCTGGTGAGCTGCCGCATGAGCTCGATGCCGTGGTAGAGGGGCAAGCACTCGACAGCGACCCGGATGGCCGCCGGGTAGACGGTGATCGGGAAGAAGGTGGTGGAGAACAGGAACATCGGCATCACGACCAGCAGGATCAGGTCGAAGTCCTGCCACGAGCGCAGCAGCGTGGCCGCCGCCATGCCGACGGACGCGAAGCCGAAGGCGACCAGCAGCGCGGCGGGCAGCGCCAGCAGCGCCCACGGGCTGGTGATCAGGCCCAGCGCGCCCATCACGGCCAGGAAACCGGCGGCGTAGATGCCGCCGCGCAGCAGGGACCAGGAGATCTCCCCCAGCGCCACGTCCATCGGCCCGAGCGGGGTGGCCAGCATGGCGTCGTACACCCTGGCGTACTTGAGCTTCATAAACACGTTGAAGGTGGAGTCGTGCACGGCCCCGTTCATCGCCGAGGCGGCGAGCAGGCCCGGCGCCACGTACGCGGCGTAACTGATCGGGTGACCGTCGGGAGCGGTCAGGTTCCCGATGATGCCGCCGAAGCCGATGCCCAGCGCGAACAGGTAGAACAGCGGCTCCACCACGCCGGACACCACCAGCAGCCAGTTCCGGCGGTTGACCAGCGCGGAGCGTTCCACCACGGCCCGTGCGCGGCCGGCGTAGCTGCCGACGGGCACGATCCGCAGCACCAACCCGTGAGTCGTCATGCCCCTCACACCTTCAGCCGCACGTGGAACCGCCAGCGGGCGGTGAGCACCCCGCCGGCGACGAGAACCAGCAGGTAGGCCACGTGGCCGGCCGCCGTGAGCAGGCTCATGCCGCCGAACTCGGCGGCCCGGGCCAGCTCGTTGCCGTGCCACAGCGGCGTCACCCAGGCGAGTGGTCGACTCCACGCCGGCAGCTGGCTGATCGGGTAGTACGTGCCGGCGAACAGCGTCATCGGCACCACCACGAACCGGAACGCGTTGCCGAAGGCGTTGCCCTCGTCGTTGACGGTCGCCGCCAGCGCCACCACCCAGGTGCCGAAGGCCAGGCCGGCCAGCATCGAGATCGGCACCGCGAGCAGGGCGCCGGCGTTGACGAACGCCCCGAACAGGGCGGCGACCAGCACGTAGGCGAGGCCGGAGACGAACACCCGCAGCGCCACCCACACGACCTGCGCGGCGAGCAGCTGGTCCACCGTGACCGGGGTGGCGGTGATCGCGTAGTACCGCTGGTCCCACTTGAAGGAGCCCAGCACCGGGAACGACGACTCGCCGGTCGACACCTGCACCGCCAGCCCCACCAGCACCGCCGGCGCGAGGTAGACGACGTAGGGCAGGTTGTCGGTCGCCGGGCCCGGCCTGATCTGGCTGCCCAGCCCGAAACCCATGGCGGTCAGGAACATCAGCGGCGTCAGGAAGCTGGACACGGCCGTGGACCGCCAGTTGCGGCGGTACCAGGTCCACAGACCCTCCAGCACGAACCCGATCGCCGCGACCGGGTGCACGGTCCGTCCGGTGGCGGCCATCAGTCCACCAACGTCCGGCCGGTCAGGCGCAGGAAGACGTCCTCCAGCGTGGACCGTCGCACCAGGCTCGAGGTCGGCCGCACGCCCCGCCGGCTCGCCTGCGCCAGCACCGACTCGCCGTCGTCGGTGTAGATCAGCAACCGGTCCGGCAGCACCTCGACGCGCTCGGCCAGGTCGTGCAGCAGCGGCACGTTGGCCTGCTGCTGGTCGATCGGGAACCGCAGCTCCAGCACCTCGCGGCTGGAGTGCTCGGCGATCAGTCCCGCCGGCGAGCCCTCCGCGACGATCCGGCCGCCGTCCATCACCACGAGCCGGTCGCAGAGCTGCTCCGCCTCGTCCATGTAGTGCGTGGTCACGATCAGCGTGACGCCCGACTGTTTGAGCCGGAACAGCCTGTCCCACAACAGATGTCGCGCCTGCGGGTCCAGGCCGGTGGTCGGCTCGTCGAGCAGCAGCAGCTCCGGCTCGTTCACCAGCGAGCGGGCGATCGTCAGGCGTCGCTTCATGCCGCCGGACAGCGGGTCGACCTGGTCGTCGGCGCGATCGGTGAGCTGCGCGAACCGCAGCAGCTCCGTCGCGCGGTCCCGGACCTGGGCGCGGGACAGGCCGAAATACCGGCCGTACACCTGGAGGTTCTGCCGGACCGTCAGCTCGTTGTCGAGGTTGTCCTGCTGCGGCACCACCCCGAGCCGCGCTCGGATCCGCGGGCCCTGCCGGTCCGGGTCCATGCCCAGCACCCGCAGCTCGCCGGCCGTCCGCGGCGACGTGCAGGCGATCATGCGCATCGTCGACGACTTGCCCGCGCCGTTCGGGCCGAGGAAGCCGAACGCCTCGCCGCGCCGGACCTTCACGTCGATGCCGCGCACGGCCTCGAAGTCGCCGAACCGTTTGACCAGGCCGTCCGCCTGCACCAGGACCGCGTCGTCACTCACAGCACCGACGCTAGCGCCGACCCCCGACAATTACATGCCGCGCGTTCCGTGCGGGGCGAGGTCGCCCACGAGGCCGGTGCCTTCCCTTGTCAGTTGTCGATCGATGGACGGACTCGATCGACAACTGCCCGCGGTCCAGGCACCGGCGGCGACCTCGCCCCGCACGGCTCCGATGCAGACGCGTCAGAGGTTCGGGAACCAGATCTTGATCTCCCGGTCGGCCGACTCCGGCGAGTCCGAGCCGTGCACCAGGTTGAACTGGACCTCGAGGCCGAAGTCGCCGCGGATGGTGCCCGGGGTCGCCTTCTCGACGGGGTCGGTGCCGCCGGCCAGCTGCCGGAACGCCGAGATCGCGCGCGTGCCCTCGACCACGATCGCCACCAGCGGGCCGCCGGTGATGAACTCGACCAGGTCGTTGTAGAAGCCCTTAGTCAAGTACCCACAGGGGCACTGTGGGTACTTGACCCGTTTCCGCAGCTCAGAGGCTAGGGAACCAAATCTTGATCTCCCGGTCGGCCGACTCCGGCGAGTCCGAACCGTGCACCAGGTTGAACTGAACCTCCAGGCCGAAGTCGCCCCGGATGGTGCCCGGGGTCGCCTTCTCCACCGGGTCCGTGCCGCCGGCCAGCTGCCGGAACGCCGAGATCGCGCGCGTGCCCTCGACCACGATCGCCACCAGCGGACCACCAGTGATGAACTCGACCAAGTCGCCGTAAAAGCTCTTGCCGGCATGCTCGGCATAGTGCTCCTCGGCCACGGCACGGTCCGCCGTGCGCAGCTCCAGCGCAGCCAGCTTCAGGCCCTTGCGCTCGATACGGGCGATGACCTCGCCAACAAGGCCGCGGCTGACGCCGTCCGGCTTGACCAGCACCAGGGTGCGCTCGCTCACGACTGTCTTCTCCTTCATGGGGATCGGCCCTGCTACATGCCGCAGCACGGTTTGGACAGCAGCCTAACGAGCGGCATCCGGCATCTGGCCTTCAGGGCAGTCAACGTGAAGTCGCATCCGGACGGTCATCAACGCACAGGCCGCCGTCGTAGAACGAGGCCGGAACTAGCGGTCACGCCACGCCATGTGAGATGTCGACAGGGCTGCAATCGCTATGCGCTTCGCCGTGTCGGTGCGCAGCGCGTCTTGCGATGACTTGATCCAACCCTCGACACCTTGGTAGCCAGCGGCGCCGTACTCGACAGCCTGGATCAGGCACTCCAACTTGTCCGCGTCCTTGGCGCAGCGTGCTTCAAGGCTGGACTGCGATTCGTACTCGCCGACGGCCTCCTGCACGGTCTTGGCAGCGGCCTCGGGCATCCTCGCGACCTGGTCCTTGGTGATCGCTTCGTTGTCGCCACTACTCGGGATGTAGGGCTTTGCCGTGTGCGGGATGTCGCCAGTACGTGTCTCCTGCGAGTCATGCCAGATCGCCATGAACGCAGCCCGCGCGGGGTCTGCACCTTCCTCAGCAGCAATCAAACCCGCGAGCTGCGCGACTCGGAGGCTGTGCTCAGCGACAGACTCTGGATCCCGTACTCCGACGTGCCACCAGCCGGCGCGACGCATCCGCTTCAACACACCCATCTCGAACGCGAAGGTCGCAATGCCAACCGCGTCGGTGTCCGTCTCTGTCGGCGAGACGGAGCTGGTGTCAGCAGCCACGTGGAACCTTCCTCATCGGTCAGCAAGCCGGATCGCGTAGGCCACGCTAGCCAACTCCTGACGTGTCCGGGAGCCCAGGTCGGGATCGGCCTCGGTCTGCGCGATCTTGGTGAGCGCCAACCGCCGCAGGTCAGGTTGGTGATCAAGTACAGCGGGCCGGGCGAGAAGCAAAGTCCACAGGGTGTGGATGTTGAGGTCCGCGTGGTCCGACCCAGGACGCAGGCGGCCTAGCAGGTGTTCGATGACGCGTGTGCCGGCCCAGCGGTTGGGATGCGCATCGATCATGAATCCGTCATCAGCTTGCGCTTCGGGAATCTCGCCCAACCAATATGCCCAGTAGTTGAGGTTTGCGGTCTGTTGCATGTCCGTAGACAAGCCCGTCTCAACGAACCGCCGCAAGGGCTCCTTGTTTCCGTTGCGAGCAAGCGCAATCGCCGACGACCGTACAGCAACCCAAGAAGGGATGTCTCCAGCGCGACTCGCCGCACTAACGGACTTATTCTGCTCGTCCAGAAGCCATTGCGACGAGGTTTCACGGTCGTCGAATCCGAGGAGATAAATCGCCTGACGCCTCAACAAGACGTGTTCATCTTTACGAAACGCATCGGCAGACGTAAGAAGATGATCAAAGAATCGCGCCCGTTCATCAGCATGCAAAACGGGGCGGTCCGAAACAGGCCCTCGTCGCACTGGTCGACCAGTTGCAAGGTTGGCCAGCTGTGTAGGCGTGACGCCTGTGACAGGCCAGGTGATCAGGTTCGTGAGGTCACGGCGATGCACTACCGCAGCCAGAGGGTGGCTTACTGGATCAGCCACCCGCGCGCCGGCCTCGACGGCGTCGGCGATGACGAGATCTGCCTCGAACGCGTCCGACAGCAGCTCGAACAAGCTCGGCTGCACGCCAAGACCGGTCATCTTCATACGCAACCGTGCGAGATCCAAGGCACGCATGGATGTCAGCGGTCGACGCCCGAGCTCCCATCCCTGGACTGTGTTCAGGTCGACGGCAAGTCGTTCGGCGAGCTCGACCTGCGTCATCGGGATCGACTCACGAATCAACTTGAACAGGTAGCCGGACACCACGCCCAGGCAACGCGGAGAACCCGTACCAGTGGTACGCGTTCGCCTTCCTCGGTCCATCTCCGGCCCCCAACGGTTCAGCCTTGACCAGCTGAAACCCGTACTCGCAGTCAGTCCAAGTGCAGGACAAACAAGCCTAGCGTCTACTACGTGACGGTCAACCAACACGCAGAGTCACTGCCGAGGTCGTCACCTGACTGGAGGTGCGCCGCCATGCATGACTCGCTTGCCGCGACGCCAGTCGCCCAGGACGTCGCGGTCTACTCGCTTGCAACGCTGTACTTGCTCTTGACCGTCGCATCCGTATGGGTTCGAGTGCACTGTCCTGCCGCACACCGCCCAGGAGACAAAAGGCGGTACGTCGCGACGACGTGGCGATCGTGGTGCCGCCGCTGGCGGAACGATCTGTCGGCGCCGTCGAACTGTCCGGTCTCGTTGACCTCCCGCACACAGCTCAGCGGACGGTGCGCCTCCAGCTCGGCTGAGGTGCGCATGACGACATCTTGCCTGCGCATCTCAGCCGCACCACAGATCAAGGAATGACCGCGTATCAGCCGCTTTAGCGCCGAACGCAACTGTTGCGGGCACGAGCCGTTCCGGCGGCCCAGAACCTAATTTAACGTCCACATTTCACACGTACCCCACGCGAATTTAGGGCTCTGACACGCGATGCATATCCCCCTGCGCCCTCCAGTACCGTTCGTTTTCGGTTACCTACGACTTCCGTCGCATCGGCCGTCCTACGTGTTTGCTGTCCGCCGACATCTCGCGTGGTATTGCCAGGATCACGGTCTGCGCGTCGGCCGTATGTTCTTCGACGAGGGTTACCCCGACACGTCTGTAAGCCGGCCCGACTTCGCCAACATGTGTTCTCGCATCCGCGAAGAAAAGCCTTACGGCGTGCTGGTGCTCCACCCCCGCGACTTGTCCACGGACGAGGCGATCAAGTCGCACCTCGCGTCCTTGGTGTGGAGGACTGGGGTGCAGCTCCTCACGGTGCGCGGCGAACTACCGACACGACCTGAGCACGTAATGCAGCCATGAACAACGTCCCAGCCGGGTGCCCAGCAACGCTTACCGTTGTGCGCCAACGGCTCCTGGCGTCGATGAGGACCTGGCATGGAGGTACTGGAGTGGATCGCCGTCGGGCTGTGTCTCGGCCTGGCGCTGTGCGGCGCCGGCTGGCTTGTACTCGACAAGCGGCAGGAGGTACGGCGAGCGAAGGTCGCGAGGCAACTGGCTCTTCGTTACTCGGCACCGCAACAGACGTACCTTCAACAGGCCAGCGAGTACACGTGGCCCATCGTGGCCCACCAACCAGCGGTCTTCTACGAGAACGCGCTCACCATCCCGATCCACTGCCTGCCTCCGCACCCGAACGCCAACGCACAGCGGTCGATGCCTGTACCTCATCCTCGGTACGCGCGCGAAGCGGAGGATGCCGTGACGGAGGTGCTTCCAGTCATCGAGACGACGTGAGCCAGCCAGATGCCGTGACGTTCTACGACTTCCCGCAGTCAACGACTTCGGGGGTGCAGTGCTACCGACACATGCGAGAGGAAACCGTGGTGACTACCGCCTTGTTCGACGAGGTTCGTGAGCACTTCCCGATGGGCCGTCCCGGCGGTCGAATCGTTCCGACGGCGGAGTGCATCTCCGACGGAGCCTGTACGCCGCTGGGACTGTCGTTGCGGGTCGCTCCCGCCACGGTGACGCTGGTGGGCGCGGCGACGACGCAGGCCACCACCCAGACGACGGACGGCGACGAGGGCGACGGCAACGACGACGCGAACCCGGATTCGTTCACCGACGAGACGTGGTAGGACGTGCACATCGTGGCCGCTCCCGATCTTCAGCCGCAACGTGACACCGTCGTTGTGCTCACGCGGGAGAACGACCTGACCGCTGACATGGTGGTCGAGGAGTTGCATTCTCGCAGCGTTCCCGTGTTTCGCTTCGACACAAGAGACTTCCCACTGTCGTTGACACTGAATGCCCAATTCGCCGACGGCTGGCGCGGCACGCTCGACAGTCCGAGCGGCTCAGTGAAGCTTGAGTCAATCCGTAGCATCTATTTTCGACGTCCGACAGGATTTTCATTCCCTGACGCCATGACGGACGCCGAGCGACGATTTGCGGGAAGTGAGGCGCGCAGGGGAATCGGCGGGCTTCTGATAAGCCTTCCATGTCTGTGGCTGAACCATCCCGCTCGTGTGGCGAATGCCGAATACAAGCCCTACCAACTGGCGGCGGCCGCCAGGTACGGGCTCGACGTGCCGGCGACGATGCTCACCAACGACCCAACCGCAGAAGGCGAGGCGAGGGAGCTACTCGGGTCCCTCCTGGTCTACAAGCCATTGGCGTCTGCGTCAGTCGTCGATGGCGACAGATTGTCGATGGTCTACGCAACCGAAGTGTCACCTGATTTCATCGCGGATGGGAGAATCGCGCTCACCGTTCACCAGTTTCAGGAGCGCCTACCGAAAGCCAGGGACGTTCGCGCTACCGTCGTCGGCGAACACGTATACGCGGCGAATCTCTATTCGGACTCGCCGAAGGGGCAACTCGACTGGCGGGCGGACTACTCGTCGATACGCTACGAGAGAACTCAGCTACCGGCCGAGGTCGAACGTCGACTGCTCGCGCTCACACGCTGCCTGGAGCTGCGCTTCTGCGCCGCCGACTTCGTTGTCACCCCAGATGGCCGGTACTATTTCGTAGACCTCAACCCGAACGGCGAGTGGGGCTGGATTGAGCAAGAGACCGGACTACCCATCGCGGCGGCCGTGGCCGAACTGCTAGCCGAGGGGCAGGAATGACGAGCTACGTGATGCTCGACGAGGCTGGAGAGGCCAAGGCTCGCCGATATTCGGCGCTGCTTATCGAGCAGCTTCTGACCAAGGGTCTACTGTCGTCGTCGGAATGGCAGGATGCATTCAAACGCGTTCCGCGACACCTGTTCGTTCCCGAGTTCCGATTGCCGGACAACTTCGGCGGTCACAAGCTGAACGGGCGGGACCCGAACCAGCAGGAGGGCTGGCTGCGGGCGGTATACGCCAACGAGGCGTTGCTGACTAGCGTCGGTGACGACGGCACGGTACTGAGTACGTGTTCATCCCCCACCGTAGTTGCCCGCATGTTGGAGTCGTTGAACGTCGCCGACGGACACACCGTTCTGGAGATCGGGACGGGCACTGGATGGAACGCCGGCCTGCTATCTGCCCGGTTGGGGTCGGAAGCGGTGACGTCAATCGACGTCGATCCCGCATACATCGAGTCAGCACGGGAACGGCTTGCGGAGCTCGATCTCCACCCCACCTTGGACCTCGCCGACGGGTACGTGGGGTATCCCGATCGGGCGCAGTACGACCGGATCGTCGCCACCTGCTCGGTCCGCCGCTTTCCATCAGCATGGCTTGAGCAGGTGCGGGTCGGCGGCATCATCCTCGCGGATGTCCGGGGCAGCTTCGCCGGAGGTGTCGCGCGGATAACCCGTACAGCAGAGCACGGAGCGTCTGGCGTCTTTCTGCCTGCCGGCGGCAGCTTCCTGCCTCTACACAGCCCTGACCACCACGTCCGTCCCGGCTCCGATCTTGCCAGGTTGGTCGGACGCGCATCGGGTGCTGCGGGAGACACTCGCAAGACCGACTTCGACCTGAGCGTTTTCGGCCCCTCGAACGGCTTCGCCTTCTTCGCTCAGTTGGCGATCCCCGGCTCGCTACACACGCGCGTCGAGGTGGAGTCCGCAGGAACGGTCTTCTGCCTCGTGCATCCTGACTCCGACTCCTGGGCGCGGGTCGAGGTCGACGAGGAGCCGAGCAGCTTTGTGACCCAGGGAGGAACGCGGCGCTTGTGGGACGACCTGGAAGCGTCCTATGAGCTGTGGCAGAACATCAGCCGGCCGACTCGCGATCAGTTCATGATCACCGTCACGAAGGACGGCGAGCAATACGTTTCCCTACCAGGGGCTCCGTACCAGTGGCATCTTCCAATCTAGAGCCAAACGGTGCGTAGGCCGGTCTCCCAGCCGTCGCGCTGCGGCTGGGAGACCTTCTCGATCGTCAGCAATCAGTGCACACGCCCTGCGAGGGGCTACACCATGGTCGTGACAAGCACGAATGTTCCTCCACCAAGCAAGGCACCCAGCGCTCCACCAGCCAGGACCTGCAAGAGCGTGTGTGCATGGAGTCGGACACGGGACCAGCCAACGAACACGGCCAAGAGAGCGAGAGCGAGCAGCCAAGGCCCGTATGCAATCGCCAGCACATCCACGGAGCAGAACGCCAGTCCTGCGTGCAGGGAGATTTTCCAACGCACAGCGAACGTAATGATCATGCTGGCAACGAGCACGGAGAAGATCGCCGCCGTGACTGCGTGCATCTCGGCTGGTCCCCCAGCTATCGCAAGAACTACCCACCCCACCCCGAGGGACGTGACACACGCAAGCAGGGGGATCCAGCGGCCCTCGCGGTTCGTCACGTGGTGGCTTACCCAACGGCCGAGCTGAGCACCGCGAACGATGACCGCCATCGGAATCGCCGCCCCGGTGACCGCGATCAGCAGTCCCCACAGCACAGTGGGAAGCACAGATCTTGTTGCTTGCCAAGCGATTGCGAACGGGAGAGCGCCCACCCAGACCCACGGTGCGAGAACCTCGGTGGCGACCTTCGCGGCCGAATCGAGGAAGCTTCCCGACTTACTTGTCAACGCGCTCACGCTCAGACTCCCTGATAGCGGCCACGATCGGCGATTTCATGTAGGCGGAGGCGATCCGAGCGAGCCAGGCTACATCAGCGGCTTCGTTTGCGTCGTCCGGCGAGCTGATGACAACGGGCTCCACTGCCTGGACCGGTGCGCCGCGGCGTTGTGCGGCCAACGCTGCCGCGATCACAGCAGCGTCGACGGTCACGCGAAGTTCGTCATCACGGAGACCGCTCGCCTCAGCCTTCGAGCGAGCCTCGCGCTCGACGGCGGGATCGAGGAACGAGCGCAGCGGGCCGATAAGGACATCCCTGATTTCCGTCGCGCGTGCACGCAGGGTCGACACCGACCGTTCCGGGAAGACCACGTCTGGGTTGGCGGACGTGAGGTCCCTCCACAGCGGCAGCAGCAGGCGTTCGGCGCGGCGGTGTGCGTAGATCTGGCCAAGTGGCGGGATCAAGACGCCGATCGCGAGAGTCGAAGCGGAGGTCGTCAACAACACGGTTCCGACGCCTGTGGCGCCGTAGTCGGGCCACGGCGGCGGCGTGCCGAGAGCTACGAGAGCGGTGTAGATGATGCGGTGACATGCCCAGATGAATCCGGACGCCCCGCCAAGGCCGATGACCCAGACGCCGAACCTGAGCCATGGGTCGGGGATGTGCTTGGCTCCGAGAGCAAGGACAACCAGGCTCGCCATGGTCAGGGCGTGATAGCCCTCCCACGCGATGAGGTAGGGCAGCACGCCGGACTTCCCGCCGTAGTTCGACGAAATGTTGTCGAGTCCGAGTCTGAGCGGGCCGATCGCGAAGCACACCACCATGACCGCTCCGACGATGATCGTCAGGTTGCGTCGCCACCGCGCTCTGGCAAGGGCCTGCGCGATCGGCCATCTCACCCGGAGGGCGAACACCTGCCACCAGTAGTCGGAGACCAGCACGATCAAGTGGACGACGATGGTGATCCACAACCAGGTAAGCCCGGCCGGCACAGGGGTTACGACCGGACTCGTCTCAATGAGCATACTCAGGCAGAGCATCACCAACGCGAGGAGCATCGCCGTGACGGCGGGCTTTCGCGTCTGACGCCAGGAGCGCCACCAGAAGGCGACTGCGGCGACGTTGGCGATCGTGATCAACAGGTTCAGGAGATCGACGGTACGCAAGTTGTGTTATCCCTCAAAGGTCGATCGGAAGCGGCGGAGCATGTCCGCGTGGGTCGGGTCGTCTCGACGGTTTCGGCCCGGTAGGGAGAGTTGGCCGCCGCGTTGCTCGACGAGGTACGCGAACAACTCGGCCGCGCGCTCGCGATCGCTGTGATAGTGCGAGCGCTGGGCGGCCTGGCTGATGTTGGCCGTGTTGAGGTCAGTGGCCGGTTCGTCGACGGTCGCCGTCGGGTGCCGGCAGAGCAGGTGGCCAAGCTCGTGAAGGATCACATGCCGCTGGTGCATGGCTGACGTGTCTGACCGGTAGAAGATGTGGACACCCTTGGCCGTGTTCAGCAACACCCCGGACGGCAGGGGTCGGCCTTCGACGTTTGCCTCGGCCACGATGCTCTCCGGGTACGGCTGAACGACGATCGTGGTGTCCATCAGGTGGCCACACGCGCGGCTCAGTTCGGCGACCGTGTACGACTCCGGAAGTGGAAGCGCGGCAACGAGGGCGGCCACGTCTTCGGGATGAGTGATCGCAGGGGGTAACTCGTCCATTTTGTGCTGATCGGCCGTAGGTAGCGCGGCGTTGCAGCTCGACGCCTCCTTGTGAGAACGTTCTCATTTTTGGCCGGTTATGTATCTGGAGTGCCATTAGTCCGTTTCGGGTACGGCGTCCTCGACCACTGCGAGCAGCCGAGTCAGCAGCGCCTGATGTTGAGCCGGCGTCATCTCGTCCACCTGTCGGAGCAACGCTCCCCTGCGTTGCTCTGGCGCGACATGCATGCCACCAGTACGACCAGCCGTTGATGACCGAAGCTCGCGAGCAACTACATTGCGCGCGACATCGACCTTCGTGAAGAACTCCAGCGGCACCTTGAAGTAGTCAGCGATGGACTGAGCCCGCGAGATGCCGGGATCGCTCGCCGGGCTGTGTCGCAGCTTCCAGAGGTACTGCTGCGTCATCGAGTGGCCGGAGTCGCGTATCGCCTGCGCCACCGTCTCGTTGGTCGGCACCACACCGTCTCTCGCGCGACGAAGCTCGAACAGCAGGTTCAACCGATTCATGAACGAGTCGCCGCCGGCCGGTTCGCGCAGGGCCACGCCACACCTCCCTCAACGTTCGTTGTTGACTTGACCAGCGTATTCGCAACAACAGTTGACACCCTCTTGATGGGGCAACCATAGTCGATCACGCAGACGATCACAACGGGGGTTGTGGTGGCTACAACGATAGTTGAAATTGGCTCGGCGTTCTCGACTGCCGGGGTCGCGTGGCGGAGTCGTGGCCAGGCTCTCGCGCACCTGGCGGCGTGGTTGGCGGGGATACCCGCGCCGGGCACCCAGCGCAGGTGCCCGGCAACCGACGAACCGCTCACAACCGTTGCCGTGCATAGGAGAACACGTGTTGATCAGGATCCTTTCCGCCGCATCGCAGGACTCGATGGCGGAGGACACAGTCGAACTCACCGCGCCTGGCGTGGCGCTGCTGGCCGCGCTTCGTGAGGTGGTGGAGAGGCAGGCGCATTACGCGCGTGCCCGAGCTGAGATCGAGAAGGCGTTCAAGGCCGACATGGGTACGGCCGAGGTCGCTGCCGTCGACGGAGCGCCCGTGTTCACGTACCGGACGACGTTGCGGACGTCTCTGACGCAGAAGCTGCTCAAGCAACACTTCCCGGACATCGCGGCGATGTGCTCCGAGACCAAGCGCGTCCGGACCTTCAACCTGCTGGACAAGTGAGCAGGCGTTCGGGGCCTGGCCGCCACGGGGGTGTTGGCCAGGCCACGAACACCGCCCCCACTTCTCTTCGAGCGGTCGCCGATGAGATCACCGCCCGCCTCGTCGGGCTACCTCTGGACTACAGCGCGACCGTCGACGCCATTGCCGCGTTGCTGACCGGCGACCCACGCAACGAGGACCACGTCCGAGCAGTCGTCACCGGGATCGTGACCACTGCGCTCGGCGATCCGTTCCGGGAAGTCAACGCCAACCAGTGGCGCACACGGTTGCCCGGCTGGGTGCGACCGCCGATGGTCGGGGCCACCGTGCGGCAGCTGGTGAACGCCGGCTTGCTCGTAACGACCGATCGGCACGTGCGTTCAACCGACACACATGGCCGTAACGGCAATAAGTTCTGTCCAATCTACGCCCTCAACCTCGCGGCCTTGGTGCCGAACGAGCCGGATGCCGCCGACCCGTCGGCTGCGTCCAGAGGGGCGTGATCCCGACCGAAGGCCATGCCGACGCCGACGCCGCGCGGCGGTGTCTGCACGGGGAGCTGCTCGCTGAGGAGCTGACCACGACCGCCCGTGAGCTGGTTGTTGCGTGGGCGCACGCCCGCGGCCCCACGGACGCGGCCGTCGCTGCGCGCACCGGCATGACCACCTACACCGCTGCCCGGATCCGGGCGCGGCTTTGCCTTGCTGCACATCGTTCTTTCTAGGGGGACCTACCTGTGGCGCGTGATCACGCC
Source organism: Kutzneria buriramensis (assembly GCF_003387475.1). Lineage (GTDB taxonomy): Bacteria > Actinomycetota > Actinomycetes > Mycobacteriales > Pseudonocardiaceae > Kutzneria > Kutzneria buriramensis. The sequence goes on from NZ_QUNO01000010.1 coordinate 192,732, forward strand.
CGCATCTTGTGCACGATCTGGAACGACAAGGAATGGAGGCGGCTCTCGGCGACCGCGAAGACGGTCTACGTCCAACTGCTTTCGCAACCGCGGTTGTCCTACGCCGGCCTGCTCGACCTCGCTGTCAAGCGCTGGGCGTCGGCGCACGAGGACATCTCCGTGCAGCAGATGCGCGCGGCGCTGTCCGAGCTGGACGCCGCCCGATTCCTGGTGGTCGACCACGACACCGAGGAACTCGTTGTCCGCACACTGATCCGCAATGACGGCATCGACAAGCAGCCGCAGGTGCTCGCCGCCGCGTTGAGGCAGTCCTTCGAGATCGAGTCGCCGATCCTGCGGTCCGCTGTGGCCGCCGAGCTGCGGCGCCTGCCGGTCGACCTCGTCGGCCAGGCGCCTGCGATCGTGGCGGCCGCGCTGGAGGCCGGCGAGCACGAGCTGCCGCCCGCTGCGAAGGCCGCCATGAGCGCCCATCGCAAACGGCCCAAGACGCCGGCCGCGTCGGAGCCTCCCGTTGAGCCGGCTCTCGTGCCAGCGGACAACGACGGCCCGCCGGCCAGACACCGATTTCCCGACCCTGCCGGCACCCCTTCCGCGAATCCTTCGCACAACCCTTCCGCGCAGGCTCAGGGGGAAGGGGGCAGGGGGCAAGGGACTGTGGTTGTCCCTGTTGCGGTAGCAGCTACTCGGGTTGGGGGACCCCCGCGCGCACACGTGAGCGCCCAGACGCGCGAGGCCGCCGCCCGGCTGGTCGCCGAGAACACCCCCACCCTGCCGAAGTCCGTTGCCCGCCAACTGGTCGAGCACGCCTCGGCGCTGCTCGTCGACGGCGAGCAGGCCGAGCACGTCGCCGCTGGGCTGCGGCGCTGGTCGGGCAAGACCCTGCCGCCCCGGCTGCTGCCGGAGCTGGTCGGCGAGGCCATGCGGGGCCAGGTCATCGCCGCCACCAACGCGCCCCGGTCCCGGGCGGATGAGGCGGTGGCCGCGACGCTGGCGATGGCCCAGCGGGTCGCGGTCGAGGACAACGACCAGAGCGCGTTCGGCCGGCTGCTCCGAGGTGAGACTCCTCCTGCAGACGGTCAGCCGGCGGTGTTCGGGGAGCTGCTGGGCGAGACGGTCTCGGTGGTGGCGGCATGAGCGACTCCGGCCAGCTGATGACCCGCACGGACGTCACCAAGCTGCTCACGCTGACGTCGTCGTTCAGCCGCCGGGCGATGGGCGAGGTCGACCTGTTGCGCTGGCAGCACGACCTAGCCGGCTACGGCCTGACCGAGTGCGAGGCGGCGATCTACGCCCACGCCAAGACGAACCCCGACGGCATCACCCCGACGGTGATCATCGCCCGGATCAAGCAGGCCCGCCGCGCCAAGGAAGCCCGCACGCTGCGCGTGGTCGGCGACCCGCAGGCCGAGCGGGCCCGGTTCGCGGCCGCCGGCGCTCGGGGGATCTCCGCCGTGTACGCGGCGATGGGCTGGGAGCACATCCCCGAGCGGTCGGCCGCGCTGGCGCGGCAGTGCCCGCTGGAGTCCTGCGGAGCCAAACCGGGGGCGCGCTGCCAGCGCATCGGGCGAAACCACGGCGGCCGGGCGCAGTCCCGCGACCCGCGCACCGGTCTGCACCCGGCACGGCTGGCCGATCCGATCGAGCCGGCCGCCGTCGAGGCGGGAGCGAGCGCATGACCGACCAACTGACCGACTTCGTCCAGAGTGGACACTCCACGCGGCGGGAAGCCGCGGAGGCCCGGCAGCGGGCGGCGCTGGCTCGGTTGACGTGGGAGACGGCCGTGGACCAGCTCGTCCGGGTGGGGTTCGTGAAGCTGCTGCGCGATGACGGGACCATCGAGCGGGCCGAGGTGCTGCCGCTGCTGGACCAGCTCGCCGAGGCGGTCACGCCGGGCGGCGAGTACACCAGCGGGGGCGGCCTGGGCTCCAAGCCGCCGGCCGACCTGACAGCGTTGTCCCTGCTGGCCGAGATCAGCACCGAGGTCCGCCGCTGCTGCGCCGGCCACGACCACCCGCACCCGGCCGAGCTGGGCCCGCACGTGGACCGGTGGGCGGCACACGCCGAGCAGTGGCAGCACGACGCCCCCGAGTACGTGTGCTGGGCCGCTGCCGTGGCCAACGACTGGGTGCGCCGCGCCCGCCAGATCCTGGACCCGCCCCGCCGCTACACCCTGCGGGGCCGAGCCTGCCCGGTATGCCGGGCCACAGCGGTGCACACCTGGTCCGAGGACGAAGGCGACTTCGTGCGCCGGCCCGCGCTGGCCATCGACAGCGACCGCACCGAGGTCGTGTGCGGAGCGTGTGCGCAGCGGTGGCCGCTGGGGGCCTGGACAGCGCTCGCGGCGAAGTCCACACCCGACAGCGAGAGTGACGAGGATCACTCTCTAGTGGTCACTGAAGGCATTGACGCATGACGCGCAAACACCGATACTGGTCGGGCTGAGTACACGTGTGCCCAAAACCGGAGAGCCCCGGTTGACCGTATCCCTGGTCAACCGGGGCTCTCCGCCGTTCCGGCCCTGCTGGCTTGGTTCCCGGTTGCCCCTGCCAGCCGCTCAGAGAGCCGCACAGGGCCGGAAAAGCCCCAAGGGGGACCGGACCCCACTCCGGTCCCCCTTGGGATGCTCAGCTGGTAGCCACTGAGGTGGCCGCTACGGCAGCTTGCCGTGGTGTGGCAACCACCCCTGCTCCGGCAGATCATCCGGGCCGTCTGGGACGAACCCCTTGCGCCACCAGTCAACGGCGACATCGGTCACCGCGTGCAGCAGCTCCTTGCGGTCGTCGTAGGCGTGCAGCTCGACGTCACCCTCAATGTAGGTGGCGAACGCCCACAGGTCGTTCTCCGGCTCGACGTAGATCGCCACGATCATCAGCGGCCAGATGCCGAGCTGCCAGCCACGCTCGCCCCAGATGCCGGGCGTGACCCAACCGCGCTCGTGCATGGCCTCCATCCAGTCGTCGCCGTCATAGAAGTCCTCGTACTGCACGGGCATCCGGGGAAGGTGGCCCGGCTGCAACTCGATCTCGGCCACCTCAGACCTCCCACCCCAGAACGGTGCGGGCCACGTGCCGCACAGCCTCGTCATGCCGCGCGTTGATCACGCTGGTAGCGGTTTGCGGCATCCACTGGTTGCCCTTAAACCATTGGTACCCGTGGCGGATCCAGGGATCCGTGCGCAGGCTCGCCCGATTCACCGTGACCCCGGCGGGTGCGAGGGCGGCCAGCGACTCCGCCGTCTTGGCCGCCAACGACGCCTCCCACGCCTTGTCGCGCAACTCGGCGAAGTACTCCCAGTAGGTGCGCGTGTTGAGCAGCACCTGATCACCAGATGCCAGCATCGTCAGCATGGTGGCCAACCGCTCCAGCTGGCTTGTGCGAGGCCAGGGTGTGTGGGACAGCAGGGCCAGCCCGAACAGCCCCTTTTCGCCGTGGATCGTGACGAAGTTGTCCTTGCCGAAGACGCGGATCAGTTCGCGGGCGTTGGCCGCCGTCTGGATGGTGCCGCTGACGTTGGAGTAGGTCACCGGCAGCACCAGCACGTCGGGGCTCCAGAAGAAGTCAGCCGGCGTGAAGGTGCTCCAGTCGACGGTGTCGCCGTAGTTCAGCGGGCCCGGCCGAAGCACATCGCTGACGCCGAACTCCTCCCCGCCTGCTTCCCGGATCACGTCGTACAACTTGGTCGAGTCGGTCATGCCGCCGGCACCTCCAGCAGCTCGACCGCCGTGCGGGCGAGCTTGCCCAGCCGCCCAAACAGCACGTCTTCGGCACGGTATTTCAGGTCGTCGGCGGTCTGGTCGGTCCGTGCAGCAACGTTGTGCTCAATGGCGGTCAGGATGGCTTGCAGCCCGCCGTATCGGGTGCCCCCGATGCCGGCGAACTGGTCCACCTCGCCCTTGAACATGATCTTCAACATGCCTTGGCGGTTCTCGTAGAGCTCCCTCACCGAGCTGTTGGCGGTGTCGGCCGGCTTCGACCAGATCTGGTCGCAGACCTTCTCGAACTCGGCGACCGTCAGCTTCTTGGCGCGCATCGCCGAGGCGATCTCGCCAACCTTGGCGGCGTGCCGGACCGCGCTGTCCAGTGCCTCGCTGGCCTCGGTCAGCCGGGCGTCGGCGTCATCGGCGCTGCTGAGCGTGAGCCGGTCGGCCGCGAAGTGCTGGATGGTGTTGGACGCCAGCCGCACCGCCTCGAACCTGATCTCCGAGGGCCTGCCGGGCAACAACGAGTTGATCAGCACGACCCGCATCTCCAGCTCGTCGGACTTGCCGACGGCGATCAGCTCCGGCAGCTTGACTGTGGCGAACGCGGCCGTGTTGTTCCACAGTGGACCGGCGGGGCCGAACTTCGCCTTGGCCTGCTTGACGATCTCGGTCAGGATGCTGGCGCGCGTGTCGATCGGGACCGCCGTGTACTGGCGGGTGGTGACCGCCCCGAGGTACTCGGTGAAGCCCTCGGAGTTGGTGCGGGCCAAGCCCCACGCGCCGGGTGCCTCGATGATGTCGGTCGTGTGGTCGTCGGTGACCTTGCCGTCGGCGTCCGGGTCCGTCTCAGCCTTGCCCACCGAGCAGGCCGGGGTGTGCTTCTGCCCCTTCGGGCGCTCACACTCGATGCAGACCCCGATGTCGGACAGCAGCGCCATCGGCTCCAGGCGCGGGTCCCAGTCGGACAGCTCCGCCTTCTTCAGCAGCTCGCCGACGTTGCGGGAGTTGTTGACAGCGGTGGCCAGCGTGGACCAGGCGTCCGTCGGCTTGAACTTGGGAGTCGTGCCCTGTTTTTGGGCAGGGGGTACCGGCTTCGTCATTGCGTGCTCTTTCTGAAATGCCGTCAGGGTGTTGCCTCACCCCGAACGGCTGATGGGTAGGGCTAGCTTTGCCGCTTACGCGGCGCGGAGCGATCCGGAGCAACGCCGGCGTTCCGCAACACATAGTTGGTCTTGTTGCGCGACCATCCGGTCGCCTCGCTGATCTCGATCGCGAGCATCCCGGCCAACCGCGCGGCGGCCGCGTCGGCTTGCACCTGCTCCTCGACCTTGGCGAGCTGTTCAGCGAGCTCGTCACGGCGGGCGAGGCGTAGCGCGAGACGGCGCTTCGGGTCGTCAACGCTGTCGATCGGGTCAACGGGAGGGGTGTCGCGGTACTCGGACATGTGCAGGATCTTGCCCGCCGTGCCGGTGGACCGTCGACGCGCTCGCACCGAAGCCAGGGCGGTCAGCCGCCGGGGCAGGGTGATGACGATCGCCTGGGATGCCGGCAGCGGCAGGACGGTAGGATCTCCTCTGTCGGAACTCATCTCGCTCTTTCTGGGGTTCCGGCCGATCGCGTCCCGGGGTGTTGCCTCACCGTTGTACCGGGACGCGATCGCTGCCGTTTAATCGATGATCTTCATGACGGGGTCATAGTCCCCCTTAGACCGCCACTCGCGCTCTTCCATGAAATTGACCAGCGCAAAGAACCGGCGTCGACCGCCGTCGCGGGACCATCCGTAAGACTGAATGAATTCGGTGACCTGCTGCTCATATCGCTTGGCCACCGTGGTGAGCAGGGCCGGCGGACGGCCACGGAAGACGACCTTGTCCGTCAGCCCCCAGAGGCAGATCTCCATGAACGTGTTGCCGTAGACGTAGACCTGGAGCTCGATCCCGACCCCCGCCGCCTCACACTCGGCGCTGTCCAGGACCGCGAAGTCCGCGAGCATCCTGCGCGCCAAGGTCTCCAGGTCGGTGATGTGCCGAGTGCCGTCGAACCGGCTTCCGTACCGATAACCAGTCATCATCTTTTTCGCCATAACAGCTCTCTCTGTTTGACTCCCGACCCCGGGGTGTTGCCTCACCCCCGAACCGCCCAACACCTATATAGTGTCACACCAGAGGACACTAAACAATAGGATTTGAAGAGACCTGGACCACATTAGTCCGAATGTAGTAATCCTAATCGAATTGCTTCCCATTCGATTCGCTTGACGCTGAATTCAATTGGGGTGGCGCATTGCCGTTCCAATCCCGTCGCCCCTGTACGCAGCCCGGCTGCCCGAACACCACGAGCCGGGGCGGGCGGTGCCCGTCATGTCGGTCCCGCTCCCGCCGGGCCCATGGGACCTCGGCGCAGCGTGGCTACTCTGCCGGCCACCGCAGCCGCTTCCGTCCCGGCGTGCTGACGCGCGACCCGGTGTGCCGCTGCGACCGGCGGGACTGTCGGCACCACGCGGGCGCGGCCTGCACCCGAGCGGCGACGGTAGCCGACCACTGGCCGGTGATTCGCCGCGACCTCGTGGCCGCCGGCCGCGACGCTGACGATCCACGCCACGGGCGAGGGCTGTGCGCCTGGTGTCACTCCCGAGTCACCGCCCGGACCGCAGTTACCCGTGGTGGCTGGCATCAGCCCTAAACATCCACTATGGACAGCGCCGACCGGCCTTGTCCTGCGACGCCCTCGCCCGGTCGACGACGCCGTCGTCCTTTGTGGACCGCACTCCCAGGGGAGGGACCCCTCAGCACGACGACGGCGAACAAGCCTATGAGGGCCGTCCGGGTCTTGCCAGGTTTTTCAGACGCTTCCGGGCACGTCTTCGCCGTCGCTCTCGCCCTTGACGATCTTGCCGACCCACACGTCCGACAGACCGACGTAGGACGCGATCCGGCGGTGCGAGATGTTCAGCGCGGAAGCCTGGATGATCAGGCGGTTTCGCTCGTCGCGCCATGCCCGGTGCTGCTCGGAGGCGGCCGCCGCCTCCTCCAGCACGGCCTCGCGCTGCTGCTCGGCTTGCTTGATCACATCGGCCACGCGCCGATGCTAACTCAGTTCGCACGTCCGAACCTTGTTCGGACGCAAGCGCAGGGAGGTCGCCACTGATCACCATCGAGGGCCGCCCCTCCTCGGCCCAGCTGCTTACCCAGTTGGCCCAGGAGGGAAACCCGGTTTTACTCGCGTTCTCGCGGGGCAAGGACTCCATCGCGGCGTGGCTGGCACTGCGGGAATACGGCATCGAGGTCGTGCCCTACCACCTGTACTCGATCCCCGGCCTGAAGTTCGTGGACGAGTCGCTCAAGGCGTTCGAGGACTTCTTCGACACGAAGATCATCGACTTGCCGCACCCGTCGCTCTACCGGTGGCTGACCAGCTACGTGTTCACCCCGCCGGAGCGGTGGCCGATCATCCAGGCGTCCGGCATCACCGAGCCCACCTACGAGGAGGTCGCCGACGGCATCCGCGCCGACTACGACCTGGCCGGGGCGTGGAACATCGACGGCGTGCGGGCCGCGGACTCGCCGATGCGGCGGATGGCGATGTCCACCCACGGCCCGGTCCGCGAGCACACGCGGAAGATGTCGGTCATCTGGGACTGGCAGATCGCCGACATCCGCCAGTGCCTGAAGCGGCACGCCGTCCAGCTGCCGATCGACTACGAGTGGTTCGGCCGCAGCTTCGACGGCATCGACTACCGGTTTCTGGAGCCGGTCCGCAGCAACGCCCCCGACGACTACGCCCGGATCGTGTCCTGGTTCCCCTTGGTCGAACTGGAGTTCTTCCGCCGTGACCTCACCCGCTGACGACCCCAACGCCGCGCTGCTTGCGCAGTTGCAGGCGGCGGCGTCGGTGACCGCTGTGTCCTCCAACGACGACGTGCTGGCGTTCCTCAACGCCGAGCCCGACCCGGATCCGCTCGCCGATGTCGACTACACCGGCGACGAGGAGACCGACGCCCGCGCGGAGCTCGACGCGCTGCACCGCGGCTTCCGTGAGCGCACCGCCCGCGAGGCCGAGCGGCTGCTGCTGGCGACCGAGTCGGAGTACTGGTTCTGTGTCTGCTTTCGCACCCGTAAGGACAAGGAGGCTTTCCTCGGCGCCGCCGGCCTGATCGCGATCGGGGACAAGTACCTCGACGGCTACGCCACCGCGAAACTTCTGGGCGTGGCGATGCCCAGCACCGACGACACGGAGAGGGGGTGATGTAGATGCCTCCTCGCGCACGACGGTCGACCAGCGCCGGCAGGGGCCGGGCGACCCGGGCGACGGCGAAGAAGGCCAGCACGACCCGCCGGAAGGCCACCACCGCGCCGAAGGCTGCCAGCCGTGGCAAGGCGAATTCTGGGTCCAGCTGACCGAGCGCTGAGGATCGCGCAGCGCGGGCGGGAGGTGCCTGATGGGCAAACGTGGCCCCGCAGGCAAGCCCACCGCGCTGCGCGTCCTGCACGGCGACCGCAAAGACCGGATCAACCAGACCGAGCCGACGCCGCCGGAGACCGAGATCGTGCCGCCGGAGTGGCTGTCGCCGGACGCGCGGGCGGCCTGGGACCGCTTGGCCCCGACGCTGATCCAGCGCGGCGTGCTGACCGCCTGGGACCTCGACGCGTTCGTGGTGCTGTGCGAGGCGCTGGGCCGGTACAAGACGGCCACGAAGCTGGTCAACGGCTCCGCGCTGCTCGTACCCGCCGGCAGTGGCCTGGGTCCGAACCCGGCGCTGCGCGTGCAGGCCGACGCCGAGCGGATCTTCCTGACCTACGCCGCCCGCTTCGGCCTGACCCCGTCGGACCGCCAGGCGCTCAAGACCGAGACGGGCGGCGATGCCCACACAAACGGCGGCGCGGACCGGCTCCTCTCCTAAGACCCGCACCAAGACGGCGGCCGCGAAGAAGACGACGGCGACGACAACCGCGGCCAAGCCACGGGCGGCGCGGAAGAAGCCGCCGGCGTTGCCGGTGTGCGGTCGGACCTTCGACGGCACGGTGTGCCGCAAGCGCGGGGACCACCTGTGCATGCAGCGCGCGGCGCACGCGGTCGCGTTCGCTCAAGAGGTCTGCGTGCACACGAAAGACCGGTGGGCGCGTAAGCCGTTCCTGTTGGCCGAGTGGCAGCAGGACGACATCGTGGTGCCGTTGTTCGGCGAGGTCCGCTGGGACCCGGAGTGGGAGTGCTACGTCCGGCGCTTCCGCATCGGGTGGATCGAGCTGGCGCGCAAGAACGGCAAGTCCGAGCTGTTGGCGTTCGTGGCGCTGTACATGCTGGTCGCCGACGGCGTGGAGGGCGCGGAGATCTACGGCTGTGCCCTGGACATCGCCCAGGCGCGCAAGGTGTTCGACGTCGCCGCCCGCATGGTCAAGCTCTCCCCGGTGCTCTCGCGCCGGCTGCGGGTGATCGACCACGCCGCCCGAATCGTCGACGAGCGGACCGGCAGCTTCTACGAAGCCGTCGCCGCCGACGCCAAGGGCAACCTCGGCCACAACCCGTCGGCGGTGATCTTCGACGAGGTCTTGACGCAGCCCAACGGCGAGTTGTGGTCAGCGATGCGCACCGGCATGGGCACCCGGATGCAACCCCTGATGCTCGCCGCGACCACGGCGGGCAACGACCCCGCCTCGTTCGCGAAGTCCGAGCATGACGAGTGCGTGCGGATCGCCGATGACCCGGCGCGGGCACCGCACCGGTTCGTGTACCTGCGCAACCTGTCGGCGGACGCCGACCCGTGGGACGAGGCGAACTGGCACCTGGCCAACCCGGCGCTCGGCGACTTCCTGAGCATCGAGGCCCTGCGCGAGGAAGCCCGCGAGGCCCGCAACGACCCGGCCCGGGAGAACTCGTTCCGCCAGTTCCGGCTCAACCAGTGGGTGCAGCAGTCCACGCGGTGGATGCCGATGCACCTCTACAACCTGTGCGCCGGCACCCCCGCCGCCGAGCCCGAGCAGCTGCGGGCGCGACACGCCGGAAAGCCGGCCTGGGGCGGACTCGACCTCGCCTCCAAGCTCGACCTCACCGCGTGGTGTCTGGTTGTACCCGACGGCATCGACGGGCACCTCTCGGCGCTGTGGCGGTTCTGGCTGCCCGAGGCCGCCGTGGCGTTCCTCGACAAGCACACCGACAGCCGGGTGTCCCGCTGGGTCGAGGCCGGCTGGATCACCGTCACGCCCGGCGAAGTCATCGACTACGACCTCGTGGAAGCCGACATCGCCGCCGACTGCGCCGCGCTACGCGTCGCGGACATCTCCTACGACGAGTGGTCCGGCGAACCCGTCCGGCAGCGACTGGAGCGGCGAACCCGGGTGCCGATGTACCCCGTGCCGCAGACCTACCGGGGCCTCACGCCCGGCATGATCGAGTTGATGGCCCTGACCCGCTCCCGGGCTTGGAGTCATCATGCGAATCCCGTGGCGGCTTGGTGCTTCGACAACGTGGAAGTCCGCTCGCCGGCAGGCGAGCCGGACCTGATCCGCCCGGACAAGCCTGAGCGCGGCAAGACCGGCAAGCGTATTGACGCTGTGCCGACCACCGCTATGGCTGTAGGCGGCTGGCGGCTACGTGGTCAGAAGGTTAAGAAGTCATCCCGAATGGTGGTGATGGGGTAGTCGTAAGCGCGGAGCTCGCATGGTACGAGACGCCGAGCTCGTTTCGCATGGCCGTTCTTAGCTGCACAAGAAGCTTGCCGTACTGCCCACTTCCCTCTTTGGGTTTCGGGCTCACCTCGACACCATGGGCTGCGACCATGAAGGCAATCTGAAGCTCCAGCAGGCCCTTTCCTATCCGCGTAACCGATTCGCCGCCATCCTCTATCAGTGCGATGTGCCAGTAGATCTCCCACGCGGCAAGGTTCAACTCGTGCATTTCTGTCGTGTCGGATTTCTTGACAACTACACCAAATTTTTCATTAGGAACATACTTGCGAAACTGATCAAGTAGGCTTAGAAACTTGCTGTAGGTTTGGAGGCGCTCGGCGCGCCACTCCGACTTTATTGCAATCGCATGGGCCTCGGATTGCTTCCAAATGTCGTGTTGTCTCTGCTCGCGTTCGCGCTTCCTCGCGGCACGCGCGGTTAGGAACGCACCGCCCAACGCTCCACCCAAACCGCCCACCAGCGTGCCGATCAACGGCAACACAATCACGAGCCACTGGGGAACCTGGCCACTCGGCATGGGCTGGACGCTACCGGCCACGGTCGGCTGGTAGCGACGTAAGGGGATGATCGTGATCGGGGTCCTCGCGCCTGAGCTCGCTGATATGCAGTGGGTTACCCGCCTTGCGCGTCTGCACAACGCCCAGCTTCCCGGCCTGGAGACGCTGGACGCCTACTACGAGGGCGAGCAGTCGCTCTCCTACATGCACCCCGAGTTGCTGCGGCGCCTGGACACCCGCGTGCGGCAAGTCGTCATCGCCTGGCCCGAACTCGTCGTCGACAGCTTGGACGAGCGGCTGGACGTGACCGGCTTCCGGATGGGCGGGGAGGAGGAAGCCGACCGGGACCTCTGGCAGATCTGGCAGGCCAACCGCCTGGACCTGTTTTCCCAGCAGGCCCATGTCGACGCGTTGGCGCTGGGCCGCGCGTTCGCGATCGTCGGCACCAACGAGAACGACCCGACCACGCCGCTGGTGACCGTCGAGTCGCCGCTGGAGGTCCACGCCGAACTGGACCCGCGCACCCGCACCGTGCGGGCAGCGCTGAAACGCTGGCGCGACGAGGACACCGAAGACCCCGGGCTGGGCTACGCCACGCTGTACCTGCCCAACCGCACCGTCTGGTACACCTCCGACAACGGCGGCGGCACCTGGGAAGAGACCGACCGCGACGAGCACGGCCTGGGCCAGGTGCCCGTGGTGCCGATCATCAACCGGCCACGTACCCGCCGCCGGCTCAACCGGCCTGCCCGCCTCGGCCGCTCGGAGCTGGCCAGCGTCCTGCCGCTCTCGGACGCCGCGTGCAAGATCGCCACGGACATGATGATCAGCGCAGAATTCCACGCCATGCCACGGCGCTACGCGCTGGGGTTCGACAAGGACGACTTCGTCGACGCCTCCGGCCGCGCCCTGACGCCGTGGGAGGCCGTGGCCGGCGTGCTCTGGGCCTCCCCGAAGTCCCCGAAGGAGGACGGGGTCAGTGTCGGGCAGTTCCCCGAAGCGTCGCTGTCGAACTTCCACGACACGCTCAACGCCTTGGCCAAGCTGGTGGCCTCGGTGTCCGGGCTGCCGCCGCACTACCTCGGCTTCAGCACCGAGAACCCGGCCAGCGCGGACGCGATCCGCTCCAGCGAGGCCCGCCACATCAAACGAGCCGAGCGCCGGCACGGTTGGTTCGGCGACGGCTGGGAGCAGGTCGCCCGCCTGGTCCTGCTCGTGCGGGACGGTCGGATCCCGCCGGAGGCCCTGCGGCTGGAGACGATGTGGATGGACCCGGCCACTCCGACGTTCGCCGCGCAGGCTGACGGCGTGGTGAAGCTTTACTCCGCTGACAAGCTGCTGCCCCGCCGCGCGGCGCGGCGGGCGCTGGGCTACTCCGACACGCAGATCCGGGACATGGAGGCCGAGGACACCGAGGCATACAACCGGATCCTCGGCGACGAGCCGCCCGAGTTCGGCCCGCAGCAGCCACCACCGCAGCAGCCGCTGCAGGACGTCGCACCGGCCGTGCCGGTGCCGCGTGGCAGCACCGCGGCCCGGTTCCTCGAACCCGCACAAGGGGTAAGCCGGTGACCGCGACCGATGATCGGTTCCGCGCCGTGCAGCAGCGCGCCGTTCGGCAGGCGGTGACCACCGTGGCGGCGGTGTGGTCGCGGCTGAACCTGGCGGACACGGCGGCCTGGCACACCAGCGCGCGCCCGGAGCTGGTGGCCGCCATCAGCTCCGGGCAGACCAGCGCGGCCAGCACCGGACAGACCTATGTGGCCGCCACGCTCGCGGCGGCCGGCGCGGCCTCCCGGCCGCTGGGCCGGTTGGTGGCCTCGGCTCTGGCCGGCACCGCAGCCGGCGGTCTGCCGCTGGGTGCGCTGGTGGATTACGCCTGGGCGTACTTCCGGCGGGCGCTGGAACTAGGCGCGCCGCCCGGCGACGCGGCCGACATCGGCCGCGCGAAGCTGCTGACCTACACCGCAACCGAGGTCGCCGACGCCGGCCGCGTGGCCGTCCAGATCGGCGGGTTCCTCGAACCGGAGGTGTACGGCTACGAGCGGCTTGTGCACCTGCCGGCGTGCGGGCGGTGCATCGTGCTCGCCGGCCGGCTCTACCGCTACAGCTCCGGGTTCCTGCGGCATCCGCGCTGCGACTGCGGCATGAAGCCGGTCACCCGCGAGCAGTGGAGGGCCGACGGCGCCGCGACCGACCCGCGCTCGCTGTTCGAGACAATGAGCAAAGCCCAGCAGAACAAGGCATTCGGCCCCGGCGGCGCGGAGGCGATCCGACACGGCGCGGACATCAGCCGCGTGGTCAACGCCCGCCGCAAAGGCTCGGTGTACGTGGCCGGCGGGCACGAGTTCACCCACGAGGCGACCACCACGCGCGGGCTCGGCCGCCAGCTCGGTGAGCTCAACAAGCGACCCGGCCGGCGGCACCGTTCCAGCGGTGTCGCCCGCCCTACCCCCGCTCAGCTGGTGGCGGTGGCCCGGGATCGCGACGAGCTTGTCAGGCAGCTACGGCGGTTCGGCTACATCCGTCAACAGTAGCGCTGTAGCACTGTACTGCTACAGTTCGCGAGCTTTTTTGAGAGGCGGACTCGTGTCCGCCCGCCATGATCAGTCCCGTTGCACCTGGACATTTCGGCTTTTTCTTTTTCGAAGCCGGCTTCAGCTCGGCGGCCAGCCCTGCCGCGCCCAACAGCAGACACGCCGCAGCCAAGAAACCGAAGTGCTGCCAGGTCATCGGCCCGGTGTAAGCGGCAATCGCCGCGCACGTCGGTGCGGCGGCAGCAAGCAGCCCCATCACGGGTGGCGACGGCCGGCGCGACTTCACACGCCCAGGGTGCCACGGCCACCCGATCCACCGTCTCGATTCCCCAGGGAGAACACCATTGGGTGACACCACCGGCCAGGCCCCGGCCGACAACCAGCCGCCCGGCCCGGTCAGCACCACCGATCCGGCACCGCAGCAGCAGCCCCAGCCCGAACCGGCCGAGCCGGACTACAAGGCCCTTTACGAAGCCGCCCAGGCGAAGCTGAGCAAGGCCGAGCAGACCGCACGGAGCAACAAGGACAAGGCCAAGCGGCTGGACGAGATCGAGGCCGCGCAGCAGAGCGAGGCCGAGAAGGCCGCCGCCCGCGCCACCGCCGCCGAGCAGCAGCTTGCCGGCCTGCGGCGCCGGGCCATCGACGCCGAGATCCGCGCCGCCGCAACAGGTTGGGCCGACCCGACCGACGCGCCGCGCTACCTGGACGAGCGGGACCGCTACATCGGCGATGACGGCGTGATCGACACCGCCGCCATCGCCCACGACCTGGCCGCGGTGCTCGCCGCCCGGCCGCACCTCGCGCGGGTCGACGGACCGCGCCGGCCCGCCCCGGACCCCTCGCAGGGGCCGCGAGACTCCGGCCCGTCCGGCATCGCCGGCCAGATCAGCGAGGCCGAGGCCCGGGGCGACTGGGTCACGGCCATCGCCTTGAAGAACAAGCGCCTGCGGGACCTCGCCGCACAGCAGCACTGATTTCTGTTTCCTAGCAACGGAGTTCCTATGCCCGGTGTGGCGGCAATCGCCAACGTCTACAACACCCCCAACTACGTCGGCGAGTTGTTCGCGCTCACGCCGAGCGACACGCCCTTCCTCAGTGCGATCGGTGGCCTGACCGGTGGCAAGCGCGCCAACGGCGTCGTGCACACCTGGCAGGTCTACGACCTGCGCGCCCCCGACCCAGCCCGCCAGCGCCTGGAGGGCGCGGACGCCCCGCCGCCGGAGTCCCGTGTTCGAGGGACTGCGCGCAACGTGGTGGAGATCCACCAGGAGACTGTCGGCGTCACCTACACCCGCCAGGCCGCGCAACAGCAGTTCGCCGGCACCGGCTCGCCGATCGCCAACGCCGTCTCCATTCCCGGCACCAACCCCGTGCCGGACGAGATGGACTGGCAGACCCGCCAGTCGCTGATCCAGATCGGCCGCGACGTCGAGGTCAGCTTTCTGACCGGCACGATGGCCGAACCCACCGACAACAGCACCGCCCGCAAGACCGGCGGCATCCTCCAGGCCATCAAGACCAACGTGGTCACCAACGCGCAGCCCGCCGCGCTGACCGAGAAGATGGTCCTGGACCTGTTGCAGTCGGTGTGGACCAACGGCGGGATCCAGGTCTCGGAGACCGCGACGTTGATGTGCGGGGCGTGGCAGAAGCGCCAGCTCACCAACCAGTTCGTGACGCTGAAGAACTACCGCGAGCAGACCCGCAACGTCGGCGGCGTCTCGGTGACCACGATCGAGACCGACTTCGGCCAGCTCAACGTCAGCCTCAACCGCTACATGCCGGCCGACACGGTGCTAGTGGTCAGCCTCGACCAGTGCGCCCCGGTGCTGCTGGAGACGCCGGGCAAGGGCTTCCTGTTCTCCGAGCCCCTCGCGAAGACCGGCGCGGCGGACAAGGCGCAGATCTACGGAGAGATCGGTTTGGAGTACGGGCCGGAGATCGCCCACGGCAAGATCACCGGCCTGACCACGACGGCGGTGTCCTCGTGAAGTTCACCAGCACCCGCCACCCCGAGCTGATCGTGCACGACCTCGGCGTGGTGTTCGTCGACGGCGAAGCCGAGGTCACCGACAAGGCCACCATCGAGGCCCTGCGCGGGCTGCCCGCCGAGCTGGGTGTTCGGGCCGTCGGTGGCCGACCCGCCGCCAGCCGGCCCACGGACTAGCCGTGGTGGCGGGCCACCACGGCCAGCGCCTCGTCCACCGACTGGTCGAAGTTCAGCTCGTCGTGGAGCCCGGTGAGCTCGAACGGGCGCAGCAGATGGCGATAGTGTGCGACGAGACGCAGTTCCCGGTCGTCGGCAGCGAGCTTGTTGTGCAGCTGCATGAGCAGGCTCAATCCGGTCGAGCTGAGAAACTCCAGGCCGTCCAGGTCCACGATGACCGCGATGACCCCCTCGGCAGCGGTCTGAAGGATGTTGTCGAGTAGCTCGCGAGTCTCCAGGTCTGCCGTTCCGCGAAGATGGACCACAGCCGCGTCGCCGATGCGGGCGGTAGCCGCGGTGAGCTGTGCATCCGTGCGCCTGAGGCGGTCCTCGCCGTCCATGTTCACCGCAGGCTCCTCAGTTGCCGGTCCGCAGCAAGCACGCAGGTACCACGGCGCAGCTGATCATTCAGCTGCCTCGCCAACCATAGGTCCGCGCCGCGAACACCGGCAACCGCTACCGACCCGCTTGGCGCTCATGGTCGACACGAGCAACCAGCAGGCTCAAAGGGAGGTGGTGACTATGTGTGACGGACCCGCGCGGTCCCTTCGCTCGGGGGGTGACGAAGGGACCACGCGGCGGCCGGGTCACGCACTTGGGAATCCCAGCACCCAGGCAATCGCGGCACGCCGAAGCACCGTTAGCACTTTCGGGCAGGTGAAATACCCGTGATCTCCCTTGCCACGGTCAGTGACGTCCAGGCCCGGTCCCCGCAGCCACTCGACGACCAGCAGCAGGCCCGCGCCGCCGTGCTGCTGGCCGACGCCTCCGCGATCGTTCAGGCGAAGGTTCCGGACATGCCGCAGCCGCCGCCGGACACCGCTGTCGGCGTGGTCGCCACGGCGGTGTTACGAGCGTTGGCCACGCCGGCGGACGGGTTGACGAACGAGTCGGTGGGCGAGGTCTCTCGGACCTCCGCGCACCCAGGCGGCGGTCTCTACTTCACCGATGACGAGCTGGAGTTGCTCCGCCCTGTCCATCCCGGGCCAGGCGGGGCGTTCTCCATCTGGACGGTCTAGCAACCGAAGTCGTTTGCGTCGTTCACATCGCTGGGACGGTGGCGCATCTGGTTGCGCTCGTCGCGAGCATCCCGGACGGCGACGATCTGCCGGGACAGGCTGACAAGCTTGAGATAGGCCCGGGTGTGCGGCCGCGTGCCGCCGGCAATCAGCCGGTCGCCGGACTCGACGTGCTCCGCCAGCACGTCGATCGCTTCGCGGTACCAGTCTGTCGGCGACCAGTACTGGCTTCCCTCTGGGCCCGGGAGCATCCGCCGGTTGTCGCCCTCGGTGTTGTAGTTCATGCGCTCGCTCCCGTGTGGTGCGCGTTGCCGAGGCCCCGCCCGCCGCTTCCCCTGGCGGAGGGGCCCCGGCAACCGGAGGCGCGGGCCGGGGTGCGTACCCGCAGGTCAGATGCTCGCACACACGTTCGAGTTACGCCAGTTGTCGCTGCTGATGAGATCCCCGGCGGAGGGATCCGGAGCACAGGCTCCAGCTACTGCGGGCCACTACAGTCCGCCGGGGACCACCGCCCACTACGCACTCGACGGGGACGAATCCAGTGGACGAGCGCGGGGTCTCGGCGCTTCCCGAGCGTCCGCCCGTCGACACACGGCAGCAAGGGGCCAGCACCTAGCGAGCATGGTCACCGGGTGAAGCGGAGCCAACCTTCCAGGACCATGTCGGCGACCTCACGGAGCGGACGGTCGGTGACGAACGCGTGCGCCCGCAACCGCTGATACGCCGGCGTCAGCCCGGTTCCCAACTGCGCCGACACGACACCCACCGCCTGATGAACGCGTACCCACTGCTGAGCCAAGGAACCCGCGAGCACACCGTCCAGGTCATGTCCAGATGATTCATCGACCACACCCCCCAACAGCGCCGCCAACGCGTAGTCGGCGAACACACGCCCGTCGGCGAGCGCGTCGGCGCTCAGCGGCTGCGGACCGATGCGGTAGAGCTCCAACACCCCGACTGCCACCTCACCCATGATCAGCGGAAGGGCGAACACGGCCTGCACACCCAACGGCGCCAGCAGCGATACCAGCACCGGCCAGCGCTCCCGACAGTCGTGCCGGGTCAGGTCGCCGACCAGCACCTCCTCACCCGTGAGCAACGCCTGCACACCCGGCCCCCGGCCGACGGTGAGCTCCAGTTCCACCGCGCGTTCGCCGACGACGCCGGTCGCGTAGATCGGCTCGGCTTCCCCCAAATCCCCGGCCGTGCAGAAGCTCACCCCGTCGACGCCCACCACATGGGCGCAAGCCCGGCAGATGTGTCTAATCCCGACCGACACCCCCTCGGCGGCGGCCTGCCTGCCGATCGCGGCGGCAATCGCGGCATACCGGTCTCTGTGCACGTGCTCAGCGGGGCCAGACAGTCGTGCTCTGCGCGGCAGCCCCACGCAACCGCGTGCACAACTGCCGCAACGTCTGGACGGGCACCTGAAAGCGAGAGGTCAGGCCGTAGCCCGATCCAGCGTCGGGCACAGACACCGGGCCGTGCAGGTACACCACCCGCTCGGTGCGATCGATACCCGGCCGCGACCAGGCGGGCTGCTCACCGTGTCTGGCAATCAATTCCCGCGCCGTCGGGTCGGCCAACGTCGCCTGCACGGCGTCGATCAACGACCCGAGGCGAACCAACGGGATACCGATACCGTCACCATGCCCAGCGCGCGGCTGCCACGCGCCATCCGATTCGCCGGTTGCCGTGGGCAGGGCGTGGATGTCGGCGTGATCCCCCACGAGGGTGATGGACCACTCGGCGTTGACCGTGGTGACCTGCTCGGGTTGGACGGTCATGATGTCGCCCCCTCGGGGTGAGGAATCAACCAACGGTGCGGCCGGCACGGGCGTCGCGGCGAGGGACCTTCGGCACTGTAGAGCACTGCTGAAGGGCATGAAACGCCGCATACCCTGGGCCGCGAGCGTGTGGCGGTGGTGCTGTGCTGTTACCTCACCGACTGACCGTCATCACCCCGGTTGGCGTCGTCGACGAGTACGGCAACCCCGTCCTACGCCTGGACTACGGTCCCGGCGCCGCACGCCGCACCATCGCCGGCCTGATGCAACCCACGGGCTCGACGCCCAACCCCGAACCGGGCCGCCAGGCGGTCGTCACGACCTGGCGGCTGTTCACGACCAGTCCGATCGCCACCAGTGACCGCATCTCCTGGCAGGGCAAGACATTCCGTATCACCGGGGAGCCGTCGCAGTGGACGCCGCGATTCGGCCACACCCACTACGAAGCCAACCTCACCCACGTGGAGGGCTGAAACCACCGTGCCCGCCATCGACCGCGTGACCGTCGACTACGACGGCGTGCGAGAGATCCTGCTCTCGCCGGAGCTGCACGACGCCGTGCAGCAGCTGGCCGAGCAAGTCGCTGCACACGCCCGCGCCCGGGGCCTACGGCTACGCGACCACGCGCCCGTGCCGATCGAGGTGTTCGACGACCCCGCCCACACCCGCGTGGGCGTCACCGTCGCCGTCCAGCATCCCGCCGGAGCCGGCATGGAAGCCCGCCACGGACTGCTGACCCGCGCCGCGCACGCCGCCGGCCTGGAGCCGATCGGCTTCGACGAGATCGCCGACCAGCTGGAGGTGCCCCGTGGGCCTGCCCGTGCCCCGGGACGTCGTCGCCCTCGTTCTCGACGTCCTTCGGCCCGCCCTCGCCGAGCGCGCCGAGCCCTACGCCGCCGGGCTCGTCGTCTCCTCCGAGATGGGTTCCGAACCCGGAAGCGACGCTGACGACGGGCCACCCAGCCTGCCGTGGCTGCTGGTCGCCGAAGACGGCCACACCTGGAGCTGGCCAGCGGTACAGCGCTCGACGATCCGGCTGACGTGCTGGCACCGCTCCGAGTTCACCGCCAAGGCGGTCTGCGCCCTGGCCCTCGGCCTGCTCTGCGCACCCGGCATCCGTGCGGCACCCATCGCCGCCGACCCGATCACCGCGCCCATCACCAGCCTGGACCCCTACACCGACCAGCCCCTGGCCACCGCCTCTGTCGCAGTGTTCGCCCGAACACCGTTGCTGTAAACCACACCCGCGCACGCCCACCCGAGGAACCGGTGGGTGCGCGGGTGGGCGTCGGCCTGTTCCCTTGGAGGACTTGTTGACGTTGAACGCAAGCCTGGTCCGGATCGCCGGCACCGGGGAGGTATCACTGGCCCCGCCCGGCACTCCGGAGCCGCCCGACGCGACCACGCCGCTGACGGCGGCGTGGACCGGCCTCGGACTGACCACATCGGATGGTGTCACCGTCTCCCGGAAGGTCGAGAAGGACGGCACCGAGTCCTGGCAGATGCTCTCGCCGGCTCGCTACATCTACAAGTCCCAGGAATTCACCGTGAAGTCGGTGTTCCAGGAGACCAAGGCGGCAGTGCTCGGAGCCTACTTCGGCGGGATCACCTTCGCGCCGACCGCCTCCGGCTCGAAGATCTACCGCGCCGAGTTCTCGTCCATCCCCCGTAGTGACGTGCGGGCACTGTGCGTGGACTGGGTCGACCAGGTGTCCGACACCGAGGTCTTCCACCACCGCCTCTACGTGCCGCGTGCGGAGGTGTCCGACACCGACGACGCCCAGTGGTCGCGAACGCAGGAAAACCGGTGGGGCATGACGTTCTCCGCGCTCTCGCCGACCGGCACCACGACCACGTTGGCGGTCTGGTTGACCGACGACCCGGCCGTCCTGCTCACCCCGCCCACCCAGACCAGTGGAGGTGGCTCGTGACCGGACTGACCGGCGACGCCCGTAGCGAGTTGGCCACCGTGCTGGAGACGCTGCGCACCGCGCTGCGCCATCACCAACTGCGCGACGAAGCCTCCGCCGTCATGGTCGGCCGCCCCGTCGTCTACAGCCCGCTGACCACCCGGCTGGAGTTCGCGACCAAGGGCCTGTCGGCACTCATCCGCCACGAGTTCCCCCAACCCGAAGGAGAAAGCCAGCAGTGAGCACCCGGCAGCGCGCCGAGGCGACGAAGAAGCCTGCCCCGGCCAGCGAGGGCCTGTCCCTGACTTGGCGTGACAAGAAGTTCCGCATTCCGACCGCTGAGCAGTTCCCGTTGGCCGCGATGGAAGCCGAAGAGGCCGGCAAGCCGATCACGGCGCTGCGGGAGCTGCTCGGTGAGCAGCAGTACCAGACGTTGCGGACGGTGGCGTTCACGGCGATGGACATCGAGGAGTTCTCCGCGCAGGTCATGCGGGAGCTGGGGCGGGGAAACCCCTAACGGTCGCCCAGCTGCTGGCGACCGACCTCACCGCCGAAGCGTTGGAATCGGACCTGTTGGCCGTCTACGGCGTCGATCTGCTCGACTTCTACCGAGGCCACATGACCTACCGGCGGGTGTGCGTACTCGTCGGCGGCCTCCCAGCCGATGCGCGGGTCTGGCGGGCGATCGCGCCCGAGGCCGGCTGGTCGCGCCTGGAGATGCTGACCGCCGCCGTCGAACGCCGCATGACCGCACTGTGGGCGGCGGTCGCGGCCGCGCTGGGCCAGACCATCCCACCCGAGCACCTGGCCAGCCCGCTGGAACTGACCGACACCGACCCGGACAGCGCGCGGAACGAGCCGGAGCCCGAGACGGTCTCGCTGCGTGACATGGCTCGGATGATGCGCGGGACCTGACCAGCGGGTGGTGGTCGGCCTGGCCATCGTCGCCCACGCCTACCTCAAGATCATGCCCTCCCTTCAGGGGTTGGGCGTCGAGATCCGCCGTCAGGTCAAGCAGAACGAACGCGACGCCCCGCACCTCGGGTTGACCGCCGAGCTGCGCACGGAGCTGCTCAAGGAGCAGCTGCGCATTGCCGCCCGCGAGGGCGACCAGACCGCGATCCGGTTGCTGGCCGAGCTGGAGACCGCCGAGGCCGAGACCAAGGGCGAGCGGCTGCGGCGTGAGCTGTCGAAGAAGATCACGATCAAGGTCGCCCTGGACAAGACCGGCAGCGCGGCCAAGGGCCTGAGCGACCTTGACGCCGGCGTCACGAAGCTGGGCGCGAACCTGGCCCGCACCACCGGGCTTGTCGGCGCCCACACGCTGAAGGTCGCGGCGCTGGCCGGTGCGGCGACCGGCGCGGCCACCGAAGTGATCGGGTTGGGGTCGGCGGCGGTCACCGCATCGGGGTCGTTGCTGACGATCCCGGCCGCCGGCCTCACGGCGGCCGCGATCCTGGCCACGGTCAAGGTCGGGCTGTCCGGGTTCGGTGACGCGCTCAAGGAGTCCGATCCGGCCAAATTCGCCCAAGACCTGGAGAAGCTGTCCCCGGCGGCCCGCGAAACCGCGGTGCAGATCCGGGCGCTGGCCCCGGCGTTGGACGCGCTCAAGCTGGACGTTCAGCAACGGCTGTTCGCCGGCCTGTCCGGTGAGGTCGCCTCGCTCGGGCAGCGCTACCTGCCGGTTGTGCGGACCGGCCTGGCTGACATCGCCGGCGCGCTCAACACCTCCGCCCACGGCCTGGCCGCGTTCCTGGACCAGGCCAGCGTCTCCAGTGACCTCGCCACGATCTTCACCAACGCCCGCCAGGCCGTGGCCAACCTCGGGCAGGCGTTCGGGCCGCTGCTGTCGATCCTGCGTGACGTCGCCACGGTCGGCTCCAGCTTCCTGCCCGCGCTGACCGCCGGCATCGGGGCCTTGGCCTTGAAGTGGGCCGAGTTCATCGGGCAGGCCCGCCAGACCGGGCAGCTGGCCGGGTGGATGCAGGCCGGCATCACCGCCGCCCGCCAGTTCGGTGACCTGCTGGGCAACCTCGTGTCGATCGTCGCCTCGGTGTTCCGGGCGGTCGCCGGGTCCGGGACCGGCGCACTGTCCGTGCTGGTCGCGATCACCGACAAGATCGCCGCGTTCGCCAAGAGTGCGCCCGGAATCCTTGCCCTGCAACAGGTCTTCGGTGGCCTGTCGGCGGTCGCGGCTGGCTTGTTCCCGCTGTTCGACGCGCTGGGCCAGGTCCTCGTCACGCAGATCGCCCCGGCCGTCGCGAAACTCGGCCCCCAGCTCGGGGCGTCGCTGGCCTCGTTGGCGGGCGGGTTCGCCCCGCTCGCGGGGATTCTCGTTGCCCTGGCACCACTCCTGTCCACCGCCGCCCAGGTGACGGCCGAGGTTCTGGTGCCGGCGCTACGCGCGGTGCAGCCCGTCGTGGCCGCGCTGGTCGGCCCGGTGCAGCAGGTCTTGCAGCTGCTCGGCTCGCAGCTCGCCGCATCGATCACCGGCCAACTCGCCCCCGCCCTGCTCAAGCTGGCCACCGCTGCCGGGCCCCTGATCACGGCCTTCGGCTCGCTGCTGGTCAACGCCCTGTCGCTGACCGCCGGCTGGGTTTCCCAACTGGTGCAACAAGGTTCGGACCTGCTCGGCGTGTTCGGCGGCGCGGCCGTCAGCGTGCTCGGGTCCCTGCTGGGCGCGTTCCAGTCGGTGGCCACGGCCGGCGCGTCGGTGCTGCTGGCCACCCTGCGCGCTCTGGCACCGGCCCTGCCGGCGATCACCTCGACTGTGGCCCAGCTCGCGCAGGTGATCAGCACCAACCTGGCCGCCGCGACACCGACCCTGGTGGCCATCGGCCAGCAACTCGCCAGCGCAGTGATCACTGTCGTGAATGGACTCCTACCGAGTCTGCCATCGCTGACAGACGCCCTGCTACAGCTGGTAGTAGCCGCGCTAGGGCTGGCACCACCCCTGCTACAGCTGGCATCGGCTTTGCTGCCCGGCCTGGTGCAGATCGTGGCCCAGCTCGTGCCGGTGATCGTCCAGGCCGCCGGCGTGCTCACCGAGCTGATCTCCGACGCCACGCCGCTGGTGAAGCTGCTGGCCGACGACCTGTCGCCGCAGGTCGAGGCGTTCGGCCGGATCGTCGCCGACGTGTTCGGGGCGCTGTCGGCGATCGTGTCCGGCGCGCTTCAGGTCGTGCGCGGCGTGATCGAGGTCGCCGTCGGCTTGATCACGTTGGACTGGTCGAAAGCCTGGTCCGGACTCAAGGACATCGTGCTGGGCGTGGTCAACGGCCTCGGCGGCGTGCTGCTGTCCGGGCTCGACATCGTGGTCCAGGCGGTGAAGGCGCTCGGTGCCGCGATCGTCTCGACCGCGAGCGGCTGGGGCGGTGCCCTCGTCGACGCCGGCCGCAACCTGATCGCCGGTCTCGTGCGCGGCATCGAGTCCGGGTTTCAGTGGGTCAAGGACAAGCTGAGCGAACTCACGAACTGGATCTCCCAGTGGAAGGGCCCACCGTCGGTCGACCGGAAGCTCTTGACCCCCAACGGAAAGCTCATCATGCAGGGCCTCCTGGTGGGGTTGCAAGACGGCACGCCGGCGGTCCGCTCCTACCTGACCCAGCTGACCACCGACCTGCCCGGCACAGCCCCAGTGAACGGCACGGGCGGGCCAACACCGGCCGCCGCGCTGCGGCCGGTGACGATCAACGTCTACCCCCAAGCGGGCCAGTCCGAGACCGAGATCGCCGCCATGGTCGACCGCCGCCTCACGTTCGCCGGCCGGTTGTAGGGGTTGGTGTGCATGGGGTTGCGGGTGCGGTGGGTGCTGGACGGGTTGGTGTTCAACGATGACCCGGACCCGGACTGCACCGAGTACCTGATCACCAGCGAGGCCGGCTGGTCGTCCAGCCCGCCCGCGCGCACCACCAGCACCGACCGGACCGGGGCGCACGGCGGGTACCCGGCCCCGGTTTGGGCCGGTGCCCGGACGATCGACCTGGGCGGGCGGGTGATCGCGACCAGTTGGGAGGCGCGGCGGCGCGCTGAGCACCGGCTGGCCGCGCTCGCGTCCGACCCGACCCGGCTGGTTGAACTGCGCTGCACGGAGGAGACCGGTGACCTCACCGCGTCGGTCGCGCGCTCCGACACCACTCAAGTGGCCATCGACCCCGGTGGCTACTCGCTGTCGTTCGCGTTGGCCCTGCGGGCACCCGACCCGCGCAAGTACGCCACGCCGCAGAACGCCGACGGCGGTTTGCCGGTGGAGGCGGGCGGCCTGGACTTCGAGACCGGCGGCGGCCTCGACCTGGAGACCAAGGGCGGCATGGACTTCGGCACCGCCAGCGGGCTGGGGCCCGCCGTCGCGGCCAATCCCGGCACCGCGGACTCCGCGCCCGTGCTGTCGCTGTTCGGGCCCTTGACGCCGCCGATCACGATCACCCGCACCGACAGCGCCGCGACCCTGACCTACCTCGACCCGATCCCAGTCGGGCAGGTCGTCACGATCGACATCGCCGCCCGCACCGTCCTACTGGGCGGCGCGACGCAACGCCGGCACCGGGCGATCATCCCCGACTGGGACGCGCTGACCATCCCAGCCGGCGGCCGCGCTGAGTTCGCCCTGACACACAACGACGTCCCCAACCTCGCCGCGCGTCTGCACGTCACCTGGCGGCCGGCGTGGTGGTGATCCCGAAGGCGGTGAAGTCCTTTTGACATCGGCACTTCCTGGGCTGGGCGCGTGGGCGACCCAGCTCAAGGTCAATTCCCGGGCCGCCCGCTATGCCCTCGGAGCCGTGCTCGGCCCCGCACCTGGCGCGGCCGGCAGCTGGCGCTCCGGCGTCCTGCCCTCGACCACCAGCAACGGCGCGACCCTGGACCTCCTGGTCGTCGCGGACAGCCCGACCCCGTCCATGAACGTCATCGTCAACCCCGGCCAGGCCGTCATCACCCGCACCGGCCAAGGCCCCTACGTCGGCACCCTCGACATCCCCGGCCGGATCCAGCTCACCCCACCGGACCCCTCCAACGGGCGCGTTGACCTGATCGTGGCGCGGATCAGGGACGAGCGACTCGGCGACGCCACCACGGGGTTCACGGTCGAGCCCATCGCCGGCAAGCCCGCCGCACAGCCCACCGCGCCGCAAGCCCCGGACGGGTGCCTGCCGCTGGCCCAGGTCACCATCACCCCGACCACGACCCAGATTCAGAGCTCGGCCGTCGTCGACGTCCGCCGCTCGGCGGCCATGCGGACCGGCGTCGGCGTCATGCTGCCCGGCGACCGGGCCAACGACCCGGGCGCGTATGCCGGCCAGGTCCGCTACCGCAACGGCGGGCTGGAAGCCTGGGACGGAACCACATGGCACGCCACCCACCAACCCGCCATGTTCGCCGCACCGGTACGGGCGCTGAACAACCAGAGCACCAACCGTTCCCTGGCCTCGGTCTCCGTGCCTGACCCGGGCTGGCCCTACCGCGTGATCGCGCAAGGCTCAGCCGAGCTGATCACCGTCGGGAGCCGGGCCGATCTGTGGATCACCATCGACGACGTCAACGCCCCGTTCGCCATCGCTGTCGGCGTCGGACCGACCGACGGCGGCGGCTGGTTCAGCACTCAAACCGGCGTGAGCGACACCCTGACCGGCGCGCACACCGTGTTCCTGACCGCCAACCGGGTTTTCAACGACGGCACGTGGTCGTCGACCCAATTCAACGGTGCCCTCTTCGTCTACCGCTTCCCGGCCTAGCTGCGGCACGTTCTTGGACTCGCCCCAACTCCGCACCGCCAGCCGGGAGCGCACGATCCTGACAACAGCAACGCAGGCGCGCAAGATCCGTGGTTGCCCCAACACCGCCGCGCCGCCGAGAAAGATCAACACGAACGGCCACGGAACTGTGATCTGGCCGGCGAACTGAAATCCCACTAGCTTCTCCTTCCGCCTGGTTGAGCGGAAGGCAAGCAGCCTCAGCTCAACCAGCCGATACGACTGGTTGTGCTGAGTCCGCCTCCGGCGGTGGATCTCAGGTGGATCACGTTTGGTGAAGTGGTGGTGGGGAGGGGGTACCTCTCGCTGCGAGAGCGCCGGGCTCTCTCGCGCGCACTCCTTAGTTGTCAATTCGGGTCTGCGCAGGGAGTTACCCCTTTGCGGGCAGCAGCATAGCGGCCTCCCGAACCTGCCTGACGGCGTTGACCACGGATCACCCGATCGGGGGTACCTGTGGCCGCTTCCCTGGCTTTCCACGCTGTCGTCGGATTCCTGCGGACCGGCGAGATCCTGGCCGAACTCCCGGCCGATCCCGCCTACACCGACACCCTCAACGCTGCCGGCACCGCCACCGCGAACATCCCGCTCGACGCCGTGCCGCCCGAGATCGACCTGCGGGCAGTCACCACGCCCTGGCGGTGCTTCCTGGCCGTCACCCGAGGGCGCGCCGTCACCTGGGCCGGCCCGATCGTCACCCGCCGCCGCCAACCCGGAAGCGACATCGTCGAGATCGGCGCGTCCGGCCTATGGAGCGTCTTCGACAGGCGGGTCCTGGCCCGGCTCGGCGCATGGGGCTACGCCGACGAACGGGCCGACGTCCTGCTCACCAACCTGACACTGCCGTCGATCGCCGCCGAGATCCTGCGCGTCGCCACCGACCGCGCCGGCGGTGACCTGCCGCTGCTGCTGCCGGAGTCGGTAGCCGGCACCAACCAGCGCGCCTACTTCGGCTACGAACTGGCTTCCACCGGCCAGCGCCTCGGCCAACTCGTCGGCGTCGAGAACGGGCCCGACTGCCACTTCCTCCCCGGCTGGACCCCGGACGGCAGCCGGATCCAGTGGACCGCGAGGCTCGGCAACCCCTACCTGGGGCAGGCCGGCTCGGAGTATGTCTTCGACCACGGCGCGGCGCTAGTCGCCTGGGGCAGCGACGAAGACGCCTCTAGCCAAGCCACCACGGCACTGATCCCCGGCGACGGCATGGAACACGGCCGACTCATCGGCGCCGCAGCCGACAACTCCCTGACCACGCAAGGCTGGCCGGCGCTGGACCTGGTCAACAGCGACCACACCGACGTCAAGGACCCCGACACCCTGGCCGCCTACGCCCGTTCCTACCAAGCCGCTTACCGCACCGGAACCGAGCTGGACACCGCCGTCGTGCGGGTCGACACCGACCCCGCACCCGGAACGTACCTGGTCGGCGACGACGCCGTGTTCCAACCCAAACCCGACCGCTGGACACCAAGCGGCCCGCTACGGCGGCGCATCATCCAGATCAGCCGCCAGTCGGGCGGCTCGGACGTCTTCTCGCTCACCCTGGCCGTCGTGCCGGCATCCCTGTAGCCGCAAGGAGAACGCCCTTACGTGCTCACCCCGCAACCCGACACACTCCTTGACCGGCTCCGACGTCTCGAAGACCGCATCGACCAGGTCGCTCGCGGCACCCTCGGCCGCGACATGGTCAGCGTCGCCGGGATCTCCATCCGCAGCCAGGGCGGCCTAACCGTCAAGGACAGCAACGGCCAAAGCACCCTGTTCGTCGGCGGCCTCACCCAACCCACCTCCGAACCACACACCGCGCTGCGGACGGTTCACGAGGAAGCCAGCGGCGCGGGCGCGTTGCGTCTGGCCATCTGGGATAAAGCCGGCAACGTCATCTTCTCCGACGACACCCCCAGCGGCGCGGGCATCGGCCGCCCCTACATCGGCGGCACCCTCAGCCCGTACCGCACCGCCGACTGGCCGGCGACCCAATCGGCGGACTGGGATCCGTTGCAGCGCTGGATGTTCAACCGCCAGCACCCCCGCATCCACGCCATCATCCACGCCGCCACCGACCTCGCCGACACCACCGGCGAGGCCCGCCTGCGCGACCTGGCCACCAACACCGTCCTGGGCACCGTGACCGTGGCAGCCGACACCGCCGGCGGGCTCGTCATCGGGCCGGTGGCCATGCCCGGCGTGTTCGGTGACGTCTGCGAGGTGCGCTTGGAAGTCCACCGCACCACCGGCACCGGCACGGTCCGCGCCACCCTTGCCTACGCTGTCGGGATGCAGTCATGACCCTCGGCGAGGCCGCGGGCGACATCAGCACGTGGCCCGGCCTCGGCGTCGTCGGGGCGCTGGTGATCGTCGTCGGCTACCTCCTGACGGCCAACTTCCGTTTGCTGTCCGCGAATCGGGCCGACCGCGCCGCCTACCTGGAGGCGTTGGCCACCCGCGAAGCCAGCCACGCCGCCGACCTGTCCGCCTTGCGTGAGGCGTACCGGGCCGAGCTGGTCAGCCTGCGCCGCCGCGCCTCCACCCTGGAAGGCCGCATCGCCACCCTGGAAACCCGCATCGGCGACCTGAGCACCGAACTCGACCACGAACGCGCCCGCCGCCGCGCCGCCGAAGACGACGCCGCAGCCGCCCGGCGCACCTGAGCCACTACCCATCACCACGCCGGCCCGCCCCGCTCCAGGGGATGGGCCGGCGTCGTCTTGTCCGCACGCAGAGAGGTCCGGCTTGACCAACTACGGCATCGACATCGCCTCGTACCAGGGCTCCGCCATCGACTGGACGGCGACCGCCGGCAACAACATCTCGTTCGTCTCGGTCAAGGTCACCGAAGACACCGACTACACCAACCCCTACGCCACCGCCCAGGCCGACGGCGCACGCGGCGCGGGCATCCACGCCGGCGGCTACCACTTCGCCCGCCCCGGCGACCCCTCGGCGCAGGTCGACCACTTCGTCACCGAGCTGACCGCCCGCAACCTGCTCGCGGCGGGCTCGCTGCTGCCGATGCTGGATGTCGAAGTCGGCCTCGGCGATGACGCCAACACCTGGATCGGTGCGTTCCGCGACCTGTTCGAGCAGCGGACCGGCGTCGGCCTGCTCGTCTACGCCTCGCTGGACTGGTACCGCAACGTGCTGGTCCCGTCCCGCTGGGCGTCGCCGTCGACCAGGTTGTGGGTCGCCCAGTGGAACGGCGACCCGGGCCACCCGGACTACTCGGACCCGGCGCTGGCGATCCACCAGCACTCGAACCGCGGTTCGGTCCCGGGCTTCGGCGGCCTGGTCGACCGGGACGCCACCGTCGACGGCGTCGACCTGTCCGCCGTGCTCATCGGCGGCGTCTCCGCCCCCACCCAGCCGACCCCGCCGTCGGCGCCCTCGGACGGCTGGGTCGCCTACACCGTCGTCGCCGGCGACACCCTCTCCGCCATCGCCGAGCGCACCGGCACCACCTGGCAGGAACTCGCCAGCCGCAACAACATCCCGAACCCGAACCTGATCCGCGTCGGGCAGGTCATCCAGGTTCCCGGCAACGGCAACTCCGGTGGCCAGATGTACCGCATCCAGCCGGGCGACACCCTCTCCCAGCTCGCCGCGAACTGGGGCACCACCGTCGACGCCATCGCCAGCCTCAACGGCATCCCGAACCCGAACCTGATCTTCGCAGGTGAGTGGATCCGCCGACCGTGACGACCGACCTGAGCCAGGCCGACCGCGCAGCGGTCGGCCTGCTCTACCTCGGCGTCCTGATCGCCTGGGCCTCCGTCGCCGCCGGCATCGCCTTCGTCCGCCTCTACACCTGGCTGGACAACCTCCCACCCCACACCACCAAGCAAAGGATCACCCGCACCGTGACCGCTGACCCGACCACCACCCCGAACGACAACTCCACCCCAGGACGCCCCCGACCGGTCCGCAAGGCCGCCGCGATCATCGGCGGCCTCACCGCCCTCATCTCCGGCTTGGTCGGCTCCGGCCTGATCACCGACGGCCAGGGCGGCGCGCTGACCGGCCTGATTGCAGCCGTCGTTGCCCTGCTCGGCGCGTTCGGGTTCGTCGCCTCCAGTGAGGGCAAGGTCACCCCGCTGTCCGATCCACACGACAACACCGGCACGCAGCTGGTGCCGGCCACCATCGAGACTGAAGGCTCGGAGGCCCCGACTAAGTGACTGCGAACGGACACGCCCTCCAGCACGACAGCGTTCTGTCCGCCCAGGAGCTGGAGGAGGCGCGGGCAGCAGGTAGGGCGGTGAGGTTCACACCCGCTCAGAAGGACCGGCTGCGCGACATCTTCCGCCCCTCCGTTCTGAAGCTGGCTCGGCAGCACCCAACGGTCTGATGTGCAAAGGTGCCGGAGCCATTCAGCTCCGGCACCTCTCACTCCTTGTTCTGTTGTCCTACGCCGCTTGCCCATCCTGATGGTGGAAACCTGGCTCGACGCCCAGCCGGTTGTAGTTCCTGGCTCCCTTGCCAACCGGCAGGATCCTGGGCGTCATGACCGTCCGGACGACTGCGCGCTTCTGAACTGGTTCCAGGGTGCCCCAGACCTGTCGCGCCTGAGGGCCAACGAGGCCAAGGAGCGCCGGCGGCAGCATTGCCTGTTCAGCCTTCCGCTCAGCCTTTTCGATCTGCGGTAGCAGGTCGGCCTCGACTGCGGCGAGGCCCGTAGCGGAGAGCTTGCCTTGCGCAGCCTGCGCGTAGAACGCGTCTAGCCGAGCGCGGAGCACCTTGGCTTCAGCGAACGCGTCAGCAATCTCTTCGCCTTGCGACACACGGAATACATCGGCCGCGTCGGAGCTCTCCAACGCCGCAAACAAGGCCGCCTCAATAAACGCATCGACTCGCGCCTTGTTACGAACGATGTGCCGAGTGCGGCGACATCCATATGAAGGGTAACCGTCAGCCTTGATGACGCCCATTGTGCTACCACAACGGCCACAGAGGGCGATCCCAGACAGAAGATGCTTGGCGCGAGTTCCATCCTTGTGCGTAACCCGACTAGGGTTCGTCAACAGGTTAACCAGAGTGTAGTGTTCGACTGGAGTCACAAGGGCGGGCCACTGACCGTCGGCAATAACTTCACCGTTGAGAATTCGCTTTCCAAGGTACACCGGACTCATCGCGAAGTACCTGATCTTGGACGCGTTCCACTCGCCGCTTCGCGAACAGGGCACCTTGCGATCGTTGAGGCTCTTCACGATCGAGTTGACGGAGTGACCAGCCAGGAGGCCGTCCACGATCTCACGGACGATCGGCCCCTGAACGGGATCGATCACCTGCCTCAGCGGCTTGCCGGTATCAGGATCATGCTCGCGCTTGTAGCCGTACTGGCGGGAACCATGCCATAGGCCCTTCTTCGCACGCCTCCGAACTCCTCGGGTTACACGCACAGAGATGTCCTCGGACTCGCTCTCCGAGTTGACGGCATCCCGAGCCGTAGCCTTCCGGTCGGCAGGATCACGCATGTCGTAGACGTCGCCACCGTAGGCCCACAAGACGCCGAACTCTTCACAGATCTTGCGGAGCTCGACGTAGACCTCAAGGTCTCGCTGCGCCCGACTGTTCTCCCACGTGACGAGCACATCCACGGTCCCCGAGCGCATCAATTCGAGGACCTTCTTGAACTGCGGCCGCTCCTTCGTCGCATACCGCGACGCGCTGCGTTTGTTCTCCCGCAGTACCTGGACGACGTCAAAGCCTTCGTCCTCGCAGAACTCCAGACATTCGTCGGCCTGGTCGTCTACCGACTTCTCCTTGTCAGCAGAAGCCCTTGCATAGAGCAACGCCCGGAGAGGAACCCCCTCTGAAGCGGCCCGCATGATTCGAGCACGCGCCATCTTCCCCATACTGCACATCCTAGTTCATTTCCAGGTGAATCGGAATCCCGTGAGCGGGGATTCCGACTATGTGCAGAAGAACCTAAGTGGTTAGAGTGCTTTGCCGGCGTGCTCGGCGTAGTGCTCCTCGGCGACGGCGCGGTCGGCCGTGCGGAGCTCCAGCGCGGCCAGCTTCAGGCCCTTGCGCTCGATGCGGGCGATGACTTCGCCGACCAGGCCGCGGCTGACGCCGTCCGGCTTGACCAGGACCAGGGTGCGCTCACTCACGGTGGTCCGAACTCCTTAGGTAATGGGATTCTCCGCGGAGCAGGGTAACCGGTCACCCGGCCAGCAGTTTCAGGCAGGCGAACTGGCCGGACAGGTTCGACTGGTAGAACCACGTGTCGTCGGCGCCGGGCACCTTGTCGCACACGGTCTTGCCGTCAGTGCCGGAGACGACGTCGATCACCTGGTACAGCTTGGCGTGCGGGGCGCCGCTGGCGCCGGCGGTCGCGGGGCTGCACGGCGCCCGCTCGACCAGGCCGGTGTCGCTGAGGTCGGCCTTGAGGCACTGGCCCTTGGGCACGGCCAGCGAGGCGCAGTACCGCAGCGACGTGTCGTCGTCATACCAGTGGTCACCGAAGCTGTCGAAGTCGCCGATGCACTGGGTGGACTTGGGGATCACCAGGTTGATCTGCAACGCGGCCTTGTCCGACGCGCACGACACCCGCTCGCTGGACGTCAGGTCCAGCCACACGCAGTCGTTCACGTGGTACGAGGTGCTGTTGGTGGTGGACGTCCGCGGCGGGCGCGTGGTGGTCGGGTGGGAGCTGGTGGTGGACGACACGACGGTGCTGTGCCGGCTGCTGATGATGCCGATCACGGCCCAGGTGCCGAGGCCCAGCATCAGGACCACACCGATGACGGTGCCGATGACGGCGCCGGTCTGCGACTTGCGCGGCGGGATCGGAGGCGGCGGCGGACCCCATTGGCCGGGCTGCGGGTACGGCCCCGTCATCGTCGTCCTCCCCCGTTCGACTGCGCGAGCGTGCATTCTCGCCCGGACGGCTCAGCGCGCCGCAACCGGGGATCCAGGCCTCACTGCTGCTGGCTGGGCAGCGTCCCCTCGGCGATCCGCCGCGCCACGTCCCGGCGCACCCACAGCAGGTACACCCAGACCAGCCCGAACAGCACGCCGACGATGCCCAGCGGCACGCTCAGCACGAAGCCGATCAGCGTCAGCACCTGGAGCACGACCGCGAACGGAATGCCCCACGGGAAGCGGAAACAGCCGCTGGACACGATCATCAGCACCGCGAGCACGCCGACCGCGGCCACCGGCCAGCCGGCCAGGTGGTCGACGCGGCCCAGCACGAACAGCGCCAGCCCGATCACGATGGCCTCCAGCACCATCGTGCCGGCCATCACGCCGCGAATGCCCTTCATCGGGTCGGGGGCGGTCATTGCGGCTCCTTGCCGAACAGGGCGCGCACGGCGCCCGCGGTCACGACCGAGCCGGTGACCACGACGGCGCTGCCGGACACCGGCCCGTCGTCGTCGACCTCCTCGGCCAGCCGGATCGCCTCCTCGATGGCGTCGTCCAGCCGGGGCTCGACGACGATGCGGTCCTCGCCGAACACCTCACGGGCCAGGCCGCCGAGCTCGTCGGCGTCCATCGCCCGCGGCGAGCCGTTGTGGGTCAGCACGATCTCGGTGAACACCGGTTCGAGGGCGGCCAGGATGCCGTCCACGTCCTTGTCGTCCATGACGCTGACCACGCCGATCACCCGCCGGAACGCGAACTGCTCCTGCAACGCCGCCGCCAGCGCGCGGGCGCCGTGCGGGTTGTGCGCGGCGTCGATGAACACGCTCGGCGCGTTGCGGATCCGCTCCAGCCGTCCGGGCGACGTCACCGCCGCGAACGCCTCGCGCACCGCCTCGATGTCCAGCTTGCGGCCCGCTCCCGCGCCGAAGAACACCTCCACCGCCGCCAGCGCCTGCGCAGCGTTGGCCGCCTGGTGCGCGCCGTACAGCGGCAGGAAGATCTCGTCGTACACGCCACCCAGGCCCTGGAGCTTGAGCAGTTGGCCGCCGACCGCCGACTCCGTGGTCAGGACGCCGAACTCCATGCCCTGACGGGCCACCGACGCGCCGACCTCCGCGCAGCGCTCCAGCAGCACCTGCGCCACCTCCGGGCGCTGCTCGGCGAGCACCGCCACCGCGCCCTCCTTGATGATGCCGGCCTTCTCCGCCGCGATGCCGAGGATGTCCGTGCCGAGGAAGTTGGTGTGGTCGATGTCGATCGGCGTCACCACCGCGACCTTGCCGTCGGCGATGTTGGTGGCGTCCCACCGGCCGCCCAGGCCGACCTCGACCACCGCCACGTCCACCGGCGCGTCCGCGAACGCCGCGAACGCCATCCCCGTGAGCACCTCGAACTTGCTCATCTTCACGTCGGACTTGGCGTCGACCATCGCGATGTACGGCTCGACGTCGCGGTAGACCTCCACGTACCGCTGGGCGCTGATCGGCGCCCCGTCCAGGCTGATCCGCTCGGTCGCCAGCTGGAGGTGCGGGCTGGTGTACCGGCCGGTGCGCAGCCCGATCCGGGTGAACAGCGCGTCGATCATGCGGCTGGTCGAGGTCTTGCCGTTGGTGCCGGTGATGTGCACCACTGGGTAGGCCCGCTGCGGCTCGCCCAGCAGATCGGCCAGCGCCGCGATCCGCTCCGTGGACGGCTCGATCTTCGTCTCCGGCCAGCGGGTGTCCAGTTCGGACTCGACCTCGCGCAGCGCGGCGAGCGCCTCGGGATCGTTCTGGGGCACGCTGGTCTCCGGTGCACTGGACGACGGGGGTACGGCCCTGAGTCTACGTCGAGTGCCGATCCGGACCGCCGGGGTCCAGATCGGCACTCACCTCACAGCTCGACCGACACCTCGAGGTCGCCGCCCTCGACCTCGAGGTAGCGCAGCTCCCCGATCCGACCGGCGGCCACCAGGTCGTCGGCGAAGCCCTTGACCAGCGCCAACGTGGCGGGATCGGCGGCCAGCTCGACGACGGCGACGTCGGCCCGCATGGAGAGCTTGGCGGTGGACTTCGCCTTGCGGACGGCGGCGATGGCAGTGGAGGCGAGGTCCAGAGCGGTGGCGTCGCCGCCGCCCGGCGATTCCGGCCACCGGGCGAGGTGCACGGAGCCGGACTGCCACCAGGACCACACCTCCTCCGTCACATACGGCAGGTAAGGCGCGAACAGCCGCAGCAAGGTGGAGAGCCCCGTACGCAGGGCGACCCGAGCGGAGCCTGCGCCCTCCAACCCGTACGCGCGTTCCTTGACGAGTTCGAGGTAGTCGTCGCAGAACGTCCAGAAGAACCGCTCGACCCGCTCCAGCGCGGCGGTGTGCTCGAACCCGTCCAGCGCCGCCGTCGCATCGTCCACAACGGACGAAAGCGCCGCGATCATGGCCCGGTCCAACGGGTGCGTGACACTGTCCGATGAGGACGGCTCGTCGAAGGACAGCGCGAACCGGCTGGCGTTGAGCAGCTTGGTGGCCAACCGGCGGCCGATCTTCATCTGCTTGGGGTCGAACGCCGTGTCGGTGCCGGGCCGCCCACAGGCGGCCCAGTAACGCACGCCGTCGGAACCGTGCTCGGTGAGCAGGGCGTCGGGCGTGACGACCTCGCCCTTGGACTTGGACATCTTCTTCCGGTCGGGATCGAGGATCCAGCCGGAGATCACCGCGTCCGCCCACGGCAGCGCGTCCAGCTCCTGCTGCGAGCGCAGCACCGAGTAGAACAGCCAGGTCCGGATGATCTCGTGGCTCTGCGGCCGCAGGTCCATCGGATACGTCAGCGCGAACAGCTCCGGGTCGCGCTCCCAGCCGGACACGATCAGCGGCGACATCGAGGACGTCATCCACGTGTCCATCACGTCCGGGTCGCCGACGAACCCGCCGGGTGCGCCACGCTGCGACTCGTCGTAGCCGGGCGGAACCTGGCTGGACGGGTCCACCGGCAGGTCGTCCACGGCGGGCAGAATCGGCGCCTCGTAACGGGGTTCGCCTCCTGCGTCCAGCGGATACCAGACGGGGAACGGCACGCCGAAGAACCGCTGCCGGCTGACCAGCCAGTCGGAATTCAGCCCCTTCGCCCAGTCGTCATACCGGTTGCGCATCCACGCCGGGTGCCACTTGAGCTCGGATCCCCTACGCAGCAACGTTTCCCGGTGCTCCAGGCTGCGCACGAACCACTGCCGGCTGGACACGATCTCCAGCGGCTTGTCGCCCTTCTCGTAGAAGTTGACCGGCCGGGTCGTCGGCCGCGGTTCCCCGATCAGGTCGCCGGATTCCCGCAGCAGCTCGACGATCCGCTTGCGCGCGCTGAACGACGTCAGCCCGGCCAGCTCGTCGTACGGCGAGGCCGGCACGCCCTCGGGCGGCTCCGGCAGGAACCGGCCGTCGCGGCCGATCACCGTGCGGGTGGGCAGCTTCAGCTCACGCCACCACCGGACGTCGGTCAGATCGCCGAAGGTGCAACACATCGCGATGCCCGCGCCGCGGTCCGGCTCGGCGTCCGGGTGCGTGAGCACCGGGATCTCCATGCCGAACAAGGGAGATCGCACGGTGGTGCCGACCAGATGCCGATAGCGCTCGTCGTCCGGATGGGCGATCAGCGCCACGCACGCCGGCAGCAGCTCGGGCCGGGTGGTCTCGATCTCCACCGGCCCGAAGGAGATCCGGTGCCACGCGCCGGCGTGGTCCCGCGCCTCCAGCTCGGCCTGCGCCACCGCGGTCTGGAACGTGACATCCCACAGCGACGGCGCTTCCGACTGGTACGCCTGGCCTTCGGCGAGCAGCCGCAGGAAACCCATCTGGGCCACGCGTTGCGCGTAGGTGCCGATCGTCGAGTACGTCAGCGACCAGTCCACGGACAGTCCGAGCCGCCGCCACAGCGCCTCGAACGCCTTCTCGTCCTCGACGGTCATGCGCTGGCACAGCTCGACGAAGTTCCGCCGCGAAATCCCGACCTGCTGCTTGCTCGACGTCTCCGCCGGCACGTACGACGGGTCGTACGGCAGCGAGGGGTGGCAGCGCACGCCGTAGCGCAGCTGCACCCGGCGCTCGGTGGGCAGCCCGTTGTCGTCCCACCCCATCGGGTAGAACACGTTCTTGCCGCGCATCCGCTGGAACCGGGCTACGACGTCGGTGTGGGTGTAGCTGAAGACGTGGCCTACGTGCAGCGACCCGCTCACCGTCGGCGGCGGCGTGTCGATGGAAAACACCTCAGCACGCGAATCGGGCCGGTGGAAGCGGAATGTCTCGTCCGCTGCCCACCGGCCCGACCACTTGTCCTCGATGCCCTCCATCGACGGGCGCTGCGGAATTCCGTCACCCGTCATGGAGAAATCACCCTTCCGGCAGTGCGTCCAAACGCGCGGCCACCCGCGCGATGTCGGCGACGGCGGCCTCCCGGCGCGCCTTGATCTTGTCAACGACCTGCGCCGGCGCCTTGTCGACGAAGGCTGGATTGTTCAGCTTCCCGTCGCACTGGGCCAACTCCTTTTCGGCCGCCGCGAGGTCCTTGGCCAGCCGCTTGCGCTCGGCGGCCACGTCGATCGTGCCGGAGGTGTCCAGCTCGACCCGCACGCCGCCGATCTCCAGCGAGGCGCTCGCGGTGAACCCGTCGGCCGGCTCGTCCAGGCGGGCGATGGCCCGCACCGCGGCCAGCTGGCCGGCGATGTCGGCTTCGTCCACACCGGACAGTCGGGCCGGCACCTTCTGCCCCGGCCTGAGGCCCTGGTCGGCCCGGAACCGGCGGACCTCGGTGATCAGCCTCTGCACGGTGTCGATCCGCCGCGCGGCAACGACATCGGCCTCGGCCCCGACGACCTTCGGCCAGTCGGCGATCATCAGCGAGTCGCCGCCGGTCAGCGCGGTCCACAGCGTCTCGGTGATGAACGGGATCACCGGGTGCAGCAGGCGCAGCAGCGTGTCCAGCACGTGCCCGAGCACCGCGCGGGTCGCCTCGGCGCGCTCGCCGCCCTCGGCGATCTGCACCTTGGCCAGCTCCAGGTACCAGTCGCAGTACTCGTCCCAGGTGAAGTGGTACAGCGCCTCGCACAGCTTCGCGAACTCGTAGCGCTCGAACAGATCGTCCACTTCGGACACAACCTGGTCGGCGCGGTCCAGGATCCACCGGTCGGCGTCGGTCAGCTGGTCGCGGGCCGGCACCGGGCGGGCCGTGGTGGCCCCGTTGAGCAGCGCGAACCGGCTGGCGTTCCACAGCTTCGTGCAGAAGTTGCGGGAGCCGCCGGCCCACTCCTCGGCCAGCGCCATGTCGCCGCCCGGGTTGGCGCCGCGCGCCAGCGTGAACCGGGCCGCGTCCGCCCCGTAGGCGTCCAGCCACTTCAGCGGGTCGATGACGTTGCCGCGCGACTTGGACATCTTCTTGCCGTTGGCGTCGCGGATCAGGCCGTGCAGGTACACGTGGTCGAACGGCTGCGCGCCGTCCATCGCGTACAGGCCGAACATCATCATCCGGGCGACCCAGAAGAACAGGATGTCGTAGCCGGTGGACAGCACCGTGGTCGGATAGAACTTGGCCAGGTCGGCGGTCCGGTCCGGCCAGCCCAGCGTGGACATCGGCCACAGGCCCGAGGAGAACCAGGTGTCCAGCACGTCCTCGTCCTGGTGCCAGCCCCGGCCGGTCGGCGGCTCCTCGTCCGGTCCGACGCAGACGACCTCGCCGTCCGGGCCGTACCAGACCGGGATCCGGTGGCCCCACCACAGCTGCCGCGAGATGCACCAGTCGTGCAGGTTGTCGACCCAGTCGAAGTAGCGCTTGGCCAGCTCCGGCGGGTGGATCTGGGTGCGGCCGTCGCGCACGGCGTCGCCGGCCGCCTTGGCCAGCGGGCCGACGTTGACGAACCACTGCAACGACAGCCGCGGCTCGACGACGGTGTCGCAGCGCGAGCAGTGGCCGACGGAGTGCAGGTACGGCCGCTTCTCGGCGACGATCCGGCCCTGCTCGCGCAGCGCCGCCACGATCGCCGGCCGCGCCTCGAACCGGTCCAGCCCCTCGAACGGGCCGGCGACGGTGACGCAGCCGCGGGAGTCCATGATCGTCATGGACGGCAGCGAGTGCCGCTGCCCGATCTCGAAGTCGTTCGGGTCGTGCGCCGGCGTCACCTTCACCGCGCCGGTGCCGAAAGATGGGTCCACGTGCTCGTCGGCGACGACCGGGATGCGGCGGCCGGTCAGCGGCAGCTCGACCTCGGTGCCGATCAGGTGCTTGTAGCGCTCGTCGTCCGGGTGCACGGCCACCGCGGTGTCGCCGAGCATCGTCTCGGCGCGGGTGGTGGCCACCACGATCGAGGCGTCGCCGTCGCCGTAGCGGATCGAGACCAGTTCGCCCTCGTCCTCGGAGTGCTCGACCTCGATGTCCGACAGCGCCGTGAGGCAGCGCGGGCACCAGTTGATGATCCGTTCGGCGCGGTAGGCCAGGCCGTCGTCGAACAGCTTCTTGAACATGGTCTGCACGGCCCGCGACAGCGGCTCGTCCATGGTGAAGCGCTCACGGCTCCAGTCCACGCTGTCGCCCAGGCGGCGCATCTGGTCGAGGATCTTGCCGCCGTACTCGGCCTTCCACTCCCAGACCCGCTCCACGAACTTCTCGCGGCCCAGGTCGTGCCGGGACAGGCCCTCGCCGGCCAGCTGCCGCTCCACCACGTTCTGGGTGGCGATGCCGGCGTGGTCCATGCCCGGCAGCCACAGCGCCTCGTAGCCCTGCATCCGGCGGCGACGGGTCAGCGCGTCCATCACCGTGTGGTTGAGGGCGTGGCCCATGTGCAGGCTGCCGGTGACGTTCGGCGGGGGCAGCACGATGCAGAACGCGGGCTTGTCGCTCGCCGCGTCCGCGCCGAAGTAGCCGTTGTCTACCCACCGCTGGTACAGCCCCTGCTCTACCTCCGCCGGGTTCCAGGCGGAGGGGAGGTCGGTGGTGTACTGCTGCGGAAGGGTCTCGGTCACGCGAAGAGTCTACGGAGCCCCGGCGGCACCCATCTAACGGGTGACATGGGCGTTGCTAGAGTGCTCGCGCCGAAACGGGGGGACGCCGTGGACGACATCGAGAACCATCCGGACCTGACGGATGCGAAGTGGCTGCGCGGTGCCGAGAGACGGGCGCGCCGGGCGGCCCGAAGATCCCGGCCGCGCAAGCCCGGTCCCCGGCTCAGCCGCCTGGTGATCCCGACCGTGCTGGTCGCGTTCGCCGGGGCGCTGTTCCTGCTCTACCGGGTCGGCTCCGTGCCGCTGCCGGACGCCGCCCCGACCACCGCGCCCGCCCCGCCGCCGACGAGCGCCCGCCCGGATCCCACGACCATCGAGTCCACCGGGCACGTCGATCTGACCCACCCGTTCGCCGACACTCCCGCCGCCAATTGGGCCACCACCATCCCCGTGCCGGCCGCCACCGCGGTCGGCGGATTCACCGCCGCGCAGGTCACCGCGGCGTACCAAGCGGTGCAGCGCACCAGCACCGAATCCCGGCTCGACCCGCAGGTCACCGTGCACCACGACACCGCCCCGTTCATCGCGACCCTGGCGACCGGCGTGAAGCTGCCGGACGCGAACGGCTGGGTCACCAAGATCGCCGACGGCTACCAGCTGCTGCCGGTGCCGCCCCGCGTCGACGGCTCGATGACCAGCTCCGTGGACGACAGGGGCCGGCTGGTCGTGCACACCAACTTCGTCTACGTCTACGCGTTCCAGCCGGCCTCGCACGAGGCGCCGGGCACGCCCTGGGACATCGTGTCGGTGGTGCACGAGAACGCCGACTACACGATGGTCGACGGCAAGCCGTGGCCGTCGAACTCCAAGGCGTACTTCTATTCGATGAACTGCGACCTGGCGCGGCAGGACCAGCTGGCCCCGCAGTACTCCGGTAGCGGCGCCGGCGGCACGTCCACCGAGAAGCCCGAGGCGTACTTCGACCCGAAGCACCCGATCGACGTCGGCCAGGGCTGCTGACCCGCCTGGCCTCCGATTCGCCCGCGGCGGAGAATGAGGTCATGACGCGCAGGGCACCGGAGCAGGACGTCGACGAGAGCAAGATCGAGGTCGGCGAGCCGAAGACGTACGCCGCGGGGGTGAAGGGCGTGCTGGTGTCGCTCCAGCACGGCTGGGACCAGATGGGGGCCACCCGCAGCGTGCGCACGCTGCGCCTGCTCAACCAGCGTGAGGGCTTCGACTGCCCGGGCTGCGCGTGGCCCGAGGCGCAGGGCCACCGCAAGCTGGCCGAGTTCTGCGAGAACGGCGCCAAGGCCGTCGCCGAGGAGGCCACCACCCGGCGGGTGCCGCCGGAGTTCTTCGCCGAGCACTCCGTCGCGGAGCTGGCCGAGAAGACCGACTACTGGCTGGGCCAGCAGGGTCGGCTGACGCATCCGATGGTGTTGCGCGAGGGCGCGAGCCACTACGAGCCGATCTCCTGGGGCAACGCGTTCGAGCTGGTCGGCGGCAAGCTGCGGGACCTGGCCGACCCGAACGAGGCGATCTTCTACACGTCCGGCCGGACCAGCAACGAGGCCGCCTTCGCCTACCAGCTGCTGGCCCGCGCGCTGGGCACCAACAACCTGCCCGACTGCTCGAACATGTGCCACGAGTCGTCCGGCTCGGCCCTGATCCAGACCATCGGCATCGGCAAGGGCTCGGTCAGCCTCGCCGACGTCACCAACGCGGACCTGCTGCTGGTCGTGGGCCAGAACCCCGGCACCAACCACCCGCGCATGCTGTCCGCGCTGGAGGAGGCCAAGGGCAACGGCGCCACCATCGTCGCCGTCAACCCGCTGCCCGAGGCCGGGCTGATGCGCTTCAAGAACCCGCAGAACGTGCGCGGCGTGATCGGCAGGGGCACGCCGCTGGCCGACGAGTTCTGCCAGATCCGGCTCGGCGGTGACCTGGCCTTCTTCCGGGCGCTGGGGCACCTGGTGCTGGCCGCCGAGGACGCCGCGCCGGGCACGGTGCTGGACCGCGAGTTCATCGAGTCCTCGACGCACGGCTTCGAGGAGTGGGCGGCCGACATCCGTCAGCTGGACTGGGACGAGGTGGACGCGGCGACGGGGCTGTCCCGGGAGCAGATCGCTGGGGTCGCCCGCCTGCTGATCGAGTCGAAGCGGACGATCATCTGCTGGGCGATGGGCCTGACCCAGCACAAGAAGTCCGTGCCGACCATCCGCGAGCTGGTGAACGTGTTGCTGCTGCGGGGAATGATCGGCAAGCCGGGGGCCGGCGTGTGCCCGGTGCGTGGTCACTCCAACGTGCAGGGCGACCGCACGATGGGCATCTACGAGAAGCCGGCGGAGAAGTTCCTGGCCGCCCTGGACACCGAGTTCGGCATCACCTCGCCGCGGGACCACGGCTACGACACCGTCGAGGCCATTCATGCGATGCGCGACGGCAAGGCCAAGGTGTTCTTCGCCGTCGGCGGGAACTTCGTGTCGGCCACGCCGGACACCGAGGTCACGGAGCGCGCCTTGCGCTCGATGGACCTGACCGTGCACGTGTCGACGAAGCTGAACCGGTCTCACGTCGTTCCCGGTCGGACGGCGCTGATCCTGCCGACCCTGGGCCGGACCGAGCGGGACGACCAGGCTGGTGGCACCCAGTTCGTCACCGTCGAGGACTCCATGTCGGTGGTGCACCGGTCGCGCGGGCGGCTGGCGCCGGCGAGCGAGCACCTGCTGTCCGAGGTCGCCATCGTGTCGCGCCTCGCGCGGGCGGTGTTCGGCGACGACCACGTGGTGCCGTGGGCGACGTTCGAGGGTGACTACGACACCGTCCGCGACCGGATTTCCCGTGTGGTGCCGGGATGTGCGGACTACAACGCGCGTGTCCGCGAACCCGACGGCTTCGTGCTGCCGCACCCGCCGCGCGACTCGCGATCGTTCCCGACCACCACCGGCAAGGCCAATTTCACCGTCAACCCGGTGGAGCTCATCCGTGTGCCGGCCGGTCGGCTGATCCTCCAGACGCTGCGCAGCCACGACCAGTACAACACCACCATCTACGGGCTGGACGATCGCTACCGCGGCGTGCACGACGGCCGGCGCGTGGTGTTCGTCAACCCGGATGATCTGTCCGAACTGGGCGTCGCCGACGGGTCCATGGTGGACATGGTGAGCGAGTGGCCGTCCGGCGACGGGGTGGTGGAGCGGCGGGTCAAGCTGTTCCGGGTGATCGCGTACCCGACCGCCCGCGGCTGCGCGGCGGCGTACTTCCCCGAGGCGAACGCGTTGGTGCCGCTGGAATCCACCGCCGAGACGTCGAACACCCCGACGTCCAAGGCGATCATCATCCGTATCGAGCGGAGCTGACGGGGCCGATGTCGGCGACCGGCGCCGCGCCGCGGATCGTCGCTCGGTCGCCAGTCGATCCTTTGTAGACTTCGGGGCCCGTGGCGTTCTCGCCACGGGCCCCGAAGTGGTTTCGCTTGTCAGCCCTTGAAGAGCTGCACCACCTTGATGAAAAGCTGGACGAGGCCGTAGGTGAACGGCGCGGCGACCCAGAGCCAGGCGACCACCATGAGCGCGCTGCGGTTCACTTCGCGTCCACCTCCTGGGCGGCCGGCGCGTCCGAACCCGCGACCGGCTCGTGGAACTTGCTGTCGACCGGCCGGATCAGCTCGTTGGCGACGAAGCCGACGATCAGGAGGCCGATCATGATGTAGAAGGACAGCGCGTACAGCGCCGGCCCGGACTTGCCGGCGGCGTGCTGCGCGTCGGCGATGCCGTCGATGATCAGCGGCCCGGCCACGCCGGCCACCGACCACGCGGTGAGCAGCCGGCCGTGGATGGCGCCGACCTGGTACGTGCCGAACAGGTCGCGCAGGTAGGCCGGCACGGTGGCGAAACCGCCGCCGTAGAAGGAAAGGATCAGGCAGGCGGCCAGCACGAACACGATCTTGGCGGAGCCGCCGGCCGTCACCAGGATCAGGTACAGCAACGCGCCGACACCCAGGTAGATGCGGTACATGTTCTTGCGGCCGATGGCGTCCGAGGTGGACGACCACAC
This sequence comes from Kutzneria buriramensis, assembly GCF_003387475.1. GTDB lineage: Bacteria > Actinomycetota > Actinomycetes > Mycobacteriales > Pseudonocardiaceae > Kutzneria > Kutzneria buriramensis. The sequence goes on from NZ_QUNO01000010.1 coordinate 236,703, forward strand.
GAACCGGCCGAGCATGTTGGTCAGCGACAGCAGCGCCACGAAGCCGGCGGCGGGGGCCGGGCTCACCTTGAAGAAGTCGACGATCATCGGCGACGCCTTCTCCAGGATGCCGATGCCCGCGGTCACGTTCAGGCAGAGCACCAGCCACAACAGCCAGAACTGCGGAGTCTTGATGGCGTTGCGGGCCGACACGTTGTTGGTAGTGATCAGCTTGTGCGAAGTGGCCATCGACGGGTCCCAGCCGGCCGGCTTCCAGCCGTCGGCCGGCACCCGCACCAGGAAGACACCCATCGCCATGAAGATCGCGTACACCACGCCGTGCACCGCGAAGGTCTCCGCGATGCCCGAGGTGGTGGTGCCGAAGCCGGCCAGCATGGCCGTCGACCAGGGTGACGCGATCAACGCTCCGCCGCCGAAGCCCATGATCGCGATACCGGTGGCCATGCCCGGGCGGTCCGGGAACCACTTGATCAGCGTGGACACCGGCGAGATGTAGCCGATGCCCAGGCCGATGCCGCCGACCAGGCCGTAGCCCACGACGACCAGCCAGAACTGCGACGTCGCCACGCCCAGCGCGGCGATGAGGAACCCGGCGCCGAACGCGACGGATGACACCGCCATCGCCCACCGCGGTCCGTTGCGTTCGACGAGCGTGCCGCCGAATGCCGCCGACAGGCCCAGCATGACGATCGCGAGCTGGAACGGCAGGCCGCTCTGCACCCCGTTCAGGTGCAGGGCCTTCTCCAGCGGCGTCTTGAAGACGCTCCACGCGTAGGCCTGTCCGATCGACAGGTGCACGGCCAGCGCGGACGGCGGCACCAGCCAGCGGCTCCACCCGTCGGGCGCGATCGTGCGCGAGCGATCAAGGACCCCGAGTCCCATCTCCACTGCCCTCCCAGATAGTTGAGAATGGAACCTATTGGGATCGAGTGTGACTCGGCACGACCGAGTGGCGCACGTAACGACGAACGGCAGTCTTGACGCGCCGAACGGAATGAAGCGAAGACTTACGAAACTAGGAGGTTCCGTAATGGGAAGGGTGACGGTCCGCCGCCCGGTGATCAAGCTCTCCCACCAGGGCGAACGCCATCGTCCGGATGCACTAGCGGCCGAAGAACCACTCGAATTGCGTATTGACGGAAAAGCAGTCGCGGTCACGATGCGGACGCCAGGCAACGACGTGGAACTGGCGCACGGTTTTCTGCTCACCGAGGGCGTGATCGGTGAACGTGAGGACATTTCGGCCGCCCGCTACTGCGCTGGAACCGGTCCCGACGGCCGAAACACCTACAATGTGCTGGAAGTCTCACTTTCCCCTGGTGTCGCCCCGCCCGAGGTCGGCGTGGAGCGCAACTTCTACACCACCTCGTCGTGCGGCGTGTGCGGCAAGGCCGCCCTGGACGCGGTCAAGCTCCGCACCCGCTACTCCCCCGCCGACGATCCCTGCACCGTGTCCGCCGACGTGCTGGCCTCCCTGCCCGACAAGCTGAGGGCCGCCCAGAAGGTCTTCGACTCCACCGGCGGCCTCCATGGAGCCGGCCTGTTCACCACCGACGGCGAGCTCCTCGTCGCCCGGGAGGACGTCGGCCGCCACAACGCCGTGGACAAGGTCATCGGCTGGGCCGTGCAGGCCGGTCGCATCCCGCTCCGCGGCACGGTGCTCATGGTCTCCGGCCGGGCCTCGTTCGAACTCGTTCAGAAGGCGGCCATGGCCGGCGTGCCCATGCTGGCGGCCGTCTCCGCACCGTCGTCGTTGGCCGCCGAACTCGCCGACGAACAGGGCATGACCCTCGTCGGCTTCCTCCGCGGCGACTCGATGAACGTCTACACCGGCGACCAGCGCATCCTCCGCTGACCACGAGCACGTCGCACGCAAACCACCCCAGCAGCGAAATCGAGAAGTTCGCCCACCCCCCTGCTCCCCGACGAAGCCGTGCAGGCCAACCACCCCCGAGCTCTCCGACGACATCGAGAAGTTCACACGCAATCCAGCCCGCCGTCGAAGTCGAGCAGGTCGTCGAAGAACGCGGCCAGCCGCGAGTTCGACCAACTCGACCTTCGGCGACTTCAACCACCGGCGACATCGATCTCCGGCGACATCGATCTCCGGCGACATCGAGCATCCTGGCGAAGTCGGAGCCGTCGGCGCGGTTGAGCAGGTCGACCACCGGCGCTGTTTCGTCGACACACTCCAAAGTGGTTGTGAACTCAGTTCACAGGCGACTCACCGGCGATCGGCCGCCTGCGTGTCGTCGGTCTGCGGCTCGAACGTCACATCAGACCCGCGGACGCCGCTGACTAGGGTTGAACCATGAGCACACACTTCGACGTCGTGGTGGTGGGGGCCGGTCCCGGCGGGTACGTCGCGGCGATCCGGGCGGCGCAGCTGGGGCTGCGGACGGCGATCATCGAGGACCGGTACTGGGGCGGCGTCTGCCTGAACGTGGGCTGCATCCCGTCCAAGGCCCTGCTGCGCAACGCCGAACTGGCGCACCTGCTGACCGGCGAGGCCGAGGCCTTCGGCATCCATGCCGAGGGCGGCATCACGCTCGACTACGGCGCCGCGTTCCAGCGCAGCCGCAAGGTCGCGGACGGCCGGGTCAAGGGCGTCCACTTCCTGATGAAGAAGAACAAGATCCAGCAGTTCTTCGGCTGGGGCACGTTCACCGACGCCAACACGATCCAGGTGGCGCTCACCGACGGCGGCCGGGAAACGGTCACGTTCGACCACTGCATCCTCGCGACCGGCGCGACCACCCGGCTGCTGCCGGGCACGAAGCTGTCCGAGCGGGTCGTCACCTACGAGGAGCAGATCCTCAGCGACAAGCTGCCCGGCAGCATCGTCATCGCCGGCGCCGGTGCGATCGGCGTCGAGTTCGCGTACGTGATGCACGGCTACGGCGTCGACGTCACCATCGTCGAGTTCCTCGACCGGCCCGTCCCGCTCGAGGACGAGGAGGTCTCGGCCGAGCTGGCCAAGCGCTACCGCAAGCTCGGCATCAAGGTGCTTACCTCCACCCGGGTCGACGCGATCGACGATTCCGGCGAGAAGGTCCGGGTCACCGTCACCAAGGACGGCCAGCAGCAGGTGCTGGAGGCCGACAAGGTGCTGCAGGCAATCGGCTTCCAGCCGCGGACCCAGGGCTACGGCCTGGAGAACACCGGCGTCCGGTTGACCGAGCGCGGCGCCGTCGACATCGACGCCCGCGGTCGCACGAACGTGCCGCACATCTTCGCGATCGGTGACGTCACCGCGAAGCTGATGCTGGCGCACGCCGCCGAGTCGATGGGCATCGTCGCCGCCGAGACGATCGCCGGCGCGGAGACCATGGAGCTGGACTTCGTGATGATCCCTCGCGCCACCTTCTGCCAGCCGCAGATCGCCAGCTTCGGCTACACCCAGAAGCAGGCCGAGGAGAAGGGCTTCGACGTCAAGGTCGCCAAGTTCCCGTTCACCGCGAACGGCAAGGCGCACGGCCTGGGCGAGCCCGGCGGCTTTGTGAAGCTGATCGCCGACGCCAAGTACGGCGAGCTGCTCGGCGCGCACATGATCGGTCCGGAGGTCACCGAACTGCTGCCGGAACTGACGCTGGCTCAGCAGTGGGACCTGACCGTCAACGAGGTCGCCCGCAACGTGCACGCGCACCCCACGCTCAGCGAGGCCGTCAAGGAAGCCGTCCACGGCCTCGCCGGCCACATGATCAACTTCTGAGGGAGGGCCGACCGTCCCGGAAGGTCGGTCCTGGGCTCGGGACCCGGGAGCTGGTCAAGCCCGGTCCAGGCCCCGCCGATTCCGAGCCGAGACAACGCCCGACCAGGCCACGCGAGTCGCACACCGCGACAACGCCCCACCAGGCCACGCGGGGTCGCGGGCCGGACCGGCACAGGTCTCGGGCGGCGTACCAAGCAGCGCCGGACCGGACCCGCGGCCACCGGCCACGGGGACCGCGGCCCGCGGGCCGCGGTCGACCGGAAGGCCGCCGGCCGCGAAGGGACCGGGAGCTGCGGGTCACAGTCCGCGCCGGCACCGATCTCCGTCACGAACGCGAAGGCCCGCCCACCGAAATCGGTGGGCGGGCCTTCGGGTGTCTGCGGTACTGAGCGTCAGGCCGACTTCTCGCGGCGCTCGCGGCGGCTGGGCTGCCGGGCGACGATGGTCGGGTTGACGTTCTCCCGGACGGTCTGCTCGGTGATGACCACCTTGGCGACGTCGGTGCGGCTGGGGATGTCGTACATCACCGGCAGCAGCACCTCCTCCATGATGGCGCGCAGGCCCCGGGCACCGGTGCCGCGCAGGATCGCCTGGTCGGCGACGGCCTCGAGCGCGGTCTTGGTGAACTCCAGCTCGACGCCGTCCATCTCGAACAGCTTCTGGTACTGCTTCACCATCGCGTTGCGGGGCTCGGTGAGGATCTTGACCAGGGACGGCTTGTCCAGGTTGGTCACGCTGGCCACGACGGGCAGGCGGCCGATGAACTCGGGGATCAGGCCGAACTTGATCAGGTCCTCGGGCATGGTGTCGCCGAAGATGTCGGACGACTCCATCTCGGCCTTGGAGCGGATCTCGGCGCCGAAGCCGAGGCTGCGCTTGCCGACCCGGTCCTGGATGATGCGCTCGAGCCCGGCGAACGCCCCGGCCACGATGAACAGCACGTTCGTGGTGTCGATCTGGATGAATTCCTGGTGCGGGTGCTTGCGTCCGCCCTGCGGCGGCACGCTGGCGGTGGTGCCCTCCAGGATCTTCAGCAGCGCCTGCTGCACGCCCTCGCCGGAGACGTCCCGCGTGATCGACGGGTTTTCACTCTTCCGAGCGATTTTGTCGACCTCGTCGATGTAGATGATGCCGGTCTCGGCCCGCTTGACGTCGTAGTCGGCGGCCTGGATCAGCTTGAGCAGGATGTTCTCGACGTCCTCGCCGACGTACCCGGCCTCGGTGAGCGCGGTGGCGTCGGCGATGGCGAACGGCACGTTGAGCAGCTTGGCCAGGGTCTGCGCCAGGTAGGTCTTGCCGCAGCCGGTGGGCCCCAGCATCAGGATGTTGGACTTGGCGAGCTCGACGCCGTCGTCCCGGCCGTCCCGGTTTCGGTCCCCGGCCTGGATCCGCTTGTAGTGGTTGTAGACCGCCACCGACAGCGTGCGCTTGGCATCGTCCTGACCGATCACGTACTGGTCGAGGAAGTCGTGGATCTCGGCCGGCTTGGGCAGCTCGTCCAGCTTGACGTCGCCCGCCTCGGCCAGCTCCTCCTCGATGATCTCGTTGCAGAGGTCGATGCATTCATCGCAGATATACACGCCTGGACCGGCGATGAGCTTCTTCACCTGCTTCTGGCTCTTCCCGCAGAAGGAGCACTTCAGCAGGTCTCCGCCGTCACCGATACGCGCCATGACCGCTGACCTCTGTCCCCTCCGGTGATCCGACTGGCGCCGGGTCACCTGGCTGTCACGATGGCTCGACCCACTCCGATGGGTCTCGCACGTTCTCCACGACGGTACCCGCCCGCGATGGCGAGCGGGAGGACCAGCGTGCCCCGACCGTGTCGAACCAGCCGATTACTAGCCGAATTCGGCGTGTCGGCCGGGGCGGCGGCCCGGTTCAGCTCTGCGCGGACAGCTTCCGGTACGGCAGCACCTCGTCGACGATGCCGTAGGCCCGGGCCTCCTCGGCGGTGAGGATCTTGTCCCGGTCGATGTCCTCGGCCACCTGGTCGGGCGTCTTGTTGGTGTGCCGGGCCAGCGTGGTCTCCAGGGCGCGGCGCACCCGCTGGATCTCGTTGGCCTGGATCTCCAGGTCGGAGACCTGGCCGTAGAGGCCCTCGGTGGCGGGCTGGTGAATCAGGATGCGCGAGTTCGGCAGCGCGCGGCGCTTGCCGGGGGTGCCCGCGGCGAGCAGCACGGCGGCGGCCGAGGCGGCCTGGCCCAGGCACACGGTCACGATGTCGGGACGCACGTACTGCATGGTGTCGTAGATCGCCATGAGCGAGGTGAACGAGCCGCCGGGCGAGTTGATGTACATGATGATGTCGCGGTCGGGGTCGACCGACTCCAGGTACAGCAGCTGCGCCATCACGTCGTTGGCGGACGCGTCGTCGATCTGCACGCCGAGGAAGATGATGCGCTCCTCGAACAGCTTGTTGTAGGGGTTGGACTCCTTGACCCCGTAGCTGGTGCGCTCGACGAACGACGGCAGCACGTAGCGGGACTGGAGTGGCTGGTACTGGCTCACTGAGGACTCCTGGCGTCGCTTGTCGCTTGGTCGAGCTGGCGGGCCGGGCCCCATTGTCCCGGTGGACTGTCCCGGCGGGCTGGCCCGCGGCTGGCTTGCTTCCGACTTTAACGAACGCGGGCGGCGCCGACGCTGCGACGCCGCCCGCGTTCGCTCAGGGCGTCACTCCTGCTCGGCGGCCTCGTCGGCGGCGGCCTCAGCGGCCGGGGCGGCCGGCGCGCCGAACAGTTCGTCGAGGTCGACGGTGTTGCCGGAGGCGTCGGTGACGGTGGCCTGGCGGACCACGGAGGCCAGCGCCTTGCCGCGGCGGACGTCGGCGAAGATGGCGCCGAGCTGGCCGGCCTGCTGGGCCCGCTGCACGTACTCGTCGGGGCTGATGCCGAAGCGCTGCGCCTGGTAGACGATGCGCTCGGACAGCTCGGCGTCGTTGACCTGGACCTTCTCGGCGTCGGCGATGGCGTCGAGCACGAGCTGGGTCTTGACGGCCTGCTCGGCGGCGGTGCGCAGCTCGGCGTCGAACTCCTCGGGGGTCTGGCCCTGCTCGGTCAGCCACTCGTTGAAGCGGGCGTCGTCGTGGTCGAAGGCGTGCACCGCGTCGTGCTTGCGGCTGTCGACCTCGGCGGTGACGACGGCCTCGGGCAGCGGCACCTCGGTGACCTCGAGCAGCGCCTCGAGCACCTTGTCCCGGGCCTGCACGCCCTGCTGCATCTTGTTGACGCGGCCGAGGCGCTCGCGCAGGTCGGCCTTGAGCTCGTCGAGGGTGTCGAACTCGCTCGCCAGCTGGGCGAACTCGTCGTCGGCCTCGGGCATCTCGCGCTTCTTGATGTTCTCGACCTTGACGCTGACCTCGGCGTCGCGGCCCTCGAACTCGCCGGCGACGAGCTGGGTGGTGAAGGTCTTGGTCTCGCCGGCCTCGGCGCCGATGAGGGCGTCGTCGATGCCCTCGACGAGCTGGCCGGAGCCGATCTCGTAGGACAGGCCGGTGGTGCGGGCCTCCTCGACCTCTTCGCCGTCGACGGTGGCCGACAGGTCGATGGTCACGAAGTCGCCGTTCTCGGCGGGGCGCTCGACGCCGGTCAGCGTGCCGAAGCGGGCGCGCAGCTCGTCGAGCTGGGTGTCGACGTCCTCGTCCTTGATCTCGATGTCGTCGACGCTCACGGCCAGCTCGCCGAACGCCGGCACCGTGATCTCGGGGCGGATGTCCACCTCGGCGGTGAAGGCCAGGTGGTCGCCGTCCTCGATCTTGGTGACCTCGATGTCGGGGCGGCCGAGGGCGCGCACCTCGCCGGCGTTGACGGCCTCCATGTACTTGGCCGGGATCGCCTCGTTGACCACCTCGTCCAGCACCGGCGCGCGCCCGATGCGCTGCTCCAGCACGCGCGGCGGCACCTTGCCCTGGCGGAAGCCCGGGATGCGGACCTGCCCGGCGAGCTTGCGGTAGGCGCGGTCGAAGTTCGGCTTCAGCTCGTCGAACGGCACCTCGACGTTGATCCGGACCCTGGTCGGGCTCAGCTGCTCGACGGTGCTCTTCAACGTGGTCTCCTCGTGCGAACAAATACGTGCGTAGTCGTCCCGGCCGCGCAACGCCCCGGGATTGGATGCCTAAGTCTAGGTCGCCCCCACCCCGCGGGACCCAAGACCCCCACCCACCTCCGTCCCGCCAGCCAGGACGCCCGGAAGCAGTCCGCCAAGCAGCACAGCAGAGGTGACACCGACACCCGACGCACCACGGGCCGAGGAGCGTAGGCGCGAAGCGCCACGCGGGGGTCCAGGGCGCGAAGCGCCACGCGGGGGTCCAGGGGGCGAAGCCCCCTGGCTCGGGGCCTGGGGCGGGAGCCCCAGAAAACCCACCGGCGATAACGGCGAAGGGGTGCCGAAGGCACCCCTGAGCACACTTCACCCAATCGTCGGGGTGGCGGGATTTGAACCCACGGCCCCTCGCTCCCAAAGCGAGTGCGCTACCAAACTGCGCCACACCCCGTTCGCGCCGCGTTGTCGGTGGCGCGTGCAGAAGCGTAGCGCGACCCGCTAAGCTCCCGCATGCACCCGGTGCTCTCGGGGTGCATGCGGGTGTAGCTCAATGGCAGAGCTCCAGCCTTCCAAGCTGGCCATGCGGGTTCGATTCCCGTCACCCGCTCTTCTTTTTCTCACCAGGTGTGTCGAGCACCACAGTTATCCGGCGGTGGTGAGGACGATCGCGGTGGCGTCGTCGCGGTAGCCGTCCTCGGTTTCGCGGGCGGCGGCGACGATGGCGTCGGCGAGGGTGTCGGGGTTGTCCTGGTGTTCGCGGACGAGTGCCTCGAGTTCGTCGTGCGGCAGGGTGTCGAGGCCGTCGGAGACGAGGACGACGAGTTCGTTGGCGGGGATGGACGACACGGCGACGTTGGTGACGGTGGCGCTGGTGAGGGTGACGCGCACCCAGCTGTCGTGGAGCGGGGCGAGGTCGACGGCGCCGTTGCCGCGCAGATAGGCGCCCATGGTGTGGGGGTCGGTGCGCCGGCTGAGGGTGTCGCCGTCCCAGCTGTAGGCGTGGGAGTCGCCGACCCAGGCGAGGTGGGTGGGCCGTCCGGGCACGGCGAGCGCGAGCACGATGACGCCGTCGGGCATGTGGTTTTCGACGCCGGGGTCTTCGACGAGCGCGGCGCCGGCGAGCACGCCGGCGAGGGCGCCTTTGGTGGCGCCGATGCGCACGGCGGTTTCGGCGATCAGGTGCATGGTGGCGGCGCCGTCGGGGTCGTTGCCGATGCCGTCGACGACGGCGGCGACGACCACGCCGGTGGAGGCCTGGAAGAGGGCCGGCGCGTCCATGTTGTGGTCGCGGACGCCGCGGCGGGTGGCGACGGCGGCGCGGCGGCCGTAGGTCAGGTCGTGTGCTGTGCTCACGGTGCCTCGTTCGTGGTGGTGGACGCCGAACACAATGCTGGCGGTGTCCCCGGTGTTCGGGGCACCGCCAGCGGATGGTTCAGCGCAGGCCGACGAGTTCCATGGCCCGGTTGAGGGTGGCGTCGGCGACTTCAGCGGCCTTCTCGGCGCCGTCGGCGAGGACCTTCTCGAGGTAGCCGATCTCGCCGTGGATCTCCTTGAAGCGGCTCTGGATCGGCGCGATCTTGTCGAGGACGAGTTCGGCGAGGTCCTTCTTGAGGGTGCCGTAGCCGTTGCCGTCGAAGCGGTCCAGCGTCTCCTCGCGGGTGGCGCCGGACAGGGCTTCGTGCAGCACCAGCAGGTTGTCCACGCCGGGCGAGAGGTTCTCGCGGTCGACGGCGCTGCCGGCGTCGGTGACGGCGCGCATGATCGCCTTGCGGATCTTCTTGGGGTCGTCCAGCAGGCCGATGGCGTGGCCCTCGTGGGTCTCGGCCTTGCTCTTGCTCATCTTGGCGGTCGGGTCGTCCAGGCCCATGATGCGGGCGCCGCTCTTGCGGATGAGCGCGTCGGGAACGCGGAAGCATTCGCCGAACATCGAATTGAACCGGTTGGCGACGTCCCGGGTGAGTTCGACGTGCTGGCGCTGGTCGTCGCCGACCGGCACGAATTGCGCCTGATAGAGCAGAATGTCGGCGGCCATCAGCGCGGGATAGGTGAACAGCCCGGCGCTCGGATTGGCCCCTTGCGACTTCGACTTGTACTGCGTCATGCGCTCCAGCCAGCTGACCGGGGTCACGCAGTCGAAGATCCAGTTCAGCATGGCGTGCGCCGGCACCCTGGACTGGAGGAACAGCACGGACTTGGCCGGGTCGAGGCCGCAGGCCAGGTACAGGGCCACGATCTCGCGGATCCGGCGGCGCAGGTCGTCGGCCTTGATCGCCTCGGGAATGGTGAGCGCGTGCAGGTCGGCGATGAAGAAGAAGTTCTCGTACCGGTCCTGCTCCTCGGCCCAGACGCTGAGCGCACCGATGTAGTTGCCGATGGTCAGGTTGCCGGTCGCGGTAATTCCGGACAGCACCCTTGGCTTCGCCTGCGCTGCGGCGTCCGTCATCTCTGCCCCTCAATTCAACGAAGCATTTACGGATGAATTCTACCCGGGAGCGCGGCGGGTGAATTCGCCGACCTACGAAAGTTGGCGCAAGGGGCCACTCGCGTCGGCGCGGTCGGGACTTCGGACGCCTCCGCGACCTCGGTGGCGACGAGCTCGCGTTCGGGGCCGTGGACGGGCCCGCCGGTTAGGGTGGACTCGTGGGGCAGCACCAGCCCACGGACCGGGCGCCGACGGTCGGGTATTCACGCAGCGTCCTGTTCGTCGTGAACACGGTGACATCGGCGAATCGGCTGCTCGACATCGTGCCGCTGTTCGAGGCGGACCTGCGGGTGTACGCCGCCGCGCTGGACAAACCCGTTGTCCTGGCGGCATTCGACGAGCACGAGATCGTCAACGGTACCTCGGTGTCCACAATGGCCGAACTCGCCGGCCGGCTCGACCGGCACGCACCGCTGCTGCCACATCTGGCCGCCGCGAACGCGAAATGCCCGGCATGAGGGAACTCGTCAGATCACTGTTCTACCAACGCCTCGGTCTGTCCGAACCGGACAGTGACCTCGCCGAGCCGCCGCTGTCCACCGCCGGCCTGAACGCCGGCACCGGCATCCAGGCTTTCACGGTCGCCTCGGATATCGCCGTCGACGAGACGGTGCGGCTGCACCGGCGGCGCACCGACGTGGCACCGATCCTCGCCGGCGCAACACATCTGTGCGTACACGCCGACCACAGCATCCGCCGACACCGCACCAACGCCGACATCCTGTTCACGGAATGGACCGATGTCCTGCCGGCGCTGTTAGCCCAGGCGCCCGGCAGCCGGATCGTCGTCTCGACGACCACTGGGGCCGCTGCCATTCGCGGCGTCGACCGACCTGTCTGCCTGCACGGCTGCGATCCGGTGATTGCCGCATCCGCGTTGTTCACCGTGCTCAGCGAAGGGGGCCAGCCGCCGGCCGAGCTTCGGATCGTCGCCGACGGTCGGCGTCACGCCTGCTCATTGTCGAGCTGACGCAGCGCGTCCTCGACGATGGACGACGCGGGCCTCGACCGGTATTCACCCACGGCGACGAGTGCGAACAACGCGATGGTGATGACGTGCACGCTGGTGCACCACTCGCAGATCTTGCCTATGACGGCGAGTTCGACGGCGACGAGGTAGACGACGAAGAGCAGGCCGACGGCGACGCCGCCCAGCCGCAGCCAGCGGACGGCGGGCAGCTCGGAGCGCCAGGCCCAGGGGCTGGTCAGCACGGTCATCGGCACGAAGTAGACGAGGCCGAGCACGGCGACGGGGATGCCGAGGACGACCGACTGGGGGCTGGACGTCACCTGCGCGCAGTCGACCACCGAGTTGGCCTGGCAGACCAGGGTGGCGTTGTCGGTGTAGTGGCTGATGGTCATGTAGATCGCCACCGCGAGTCCGGCCAGCGACAGAACGAGGGTGCTGACGACCAGCCACCTCGGATAGACGCTGGTGGACTCGGACGCCTGCGTGCCTGCGGACATGGTCGCAGGATACGTGGATCAGGCCGACCCCCGCGGATCAGACGGGCGCGGACAGACCGTACGCGCGGCAACAGTTGCCGGCGGAAAGGTTGACGGCGGCGAGTTCGGCGTCGGCGGCGGTCATGACGTCGTCGGCGATCCAGCCGTCGACCAACCGCCCGAGTGCCCGTCGCCAGAGAACCGCGCCGAGGTGGTGCAGCTCGGGCAGGCCGTAGCCGTCGGACGAGAAGCAGACCGAGCCGAACGGCGCGAGTTCCAGCAGTTCGGCGAGCACCGCGCCGGCCCTGTCGCCCACATAGGGAATGGCCAGGCCGATGTCGACGAGGACGTGCGGGAACAGGTGCGCGAGGTAGCCGGCGTGGCGGTGGAACGGCCAGGTGTGAAGCAACGCGATGGTCGCGCCGGTGGATTTCGTCGCGCGGAGGAAGTCGCCGAGCAGCGCCGGGTCGGCGCGGTGGAGCCGGATGTCGTCGTCGCCGAAGCCGGTGTGCAGCTGGAGCGGCACGTGCAGTTCGGCGCTGAGCCGGGCGCCGAGATGCACCAGCCAGGCGAGCAGGATCGGGTCGTCCAGCCGTTGGCCGTTCCAGCGAAGCCACGCGCTCGCGGCCGCGTTCACCTCGACGTCCGTCGGTGGCTCGGCGGGCAGTTCGAGACCGGTCCGGTAGGCGACGACGCTCTTCAGACCGACGGCGCCGGCCCCGATCGCGTCGCGAAGGTGGATTTCGACGAAGTCGAGGAAGTCGTCTACGGACACGTCCGTCGACGCGATCCGCTCGGCGACGGACTCGAGGCGGACCACCTCGAACGCGTCGCCACCGGCGAGTTCGGCGAAATCGGCCGGCTCGGTCAACGGCGTGTCGTCCGCACCGGTCAGACCGGTGTCCAGCAGCCAGGACCGCACGCCGGCCGCGCGGAGCAGCTCGGTGCTGACCCGCCGCCAGCCCCATTCGCGACGACGGTCCAGATAGTCGTCGACGGAGCAGTGCGCCGGCAGCCCCAGCCGCGGCGCGCACCACCGGCGGAGCGCTCGGCCGACCATCGAGTCGAAGTTCGACGAAATCGAGGACTCCGTCAGCAAACGAGCAAACCGTTCGCGGTCGAGGTCGTCGGTGACGACGCCGTGACAGTGTTGGTCGACGAGTACGAGGTCGTCGGTCACCACCGTCACCACCGCCAACGGGTGAGCGCGGCCAACTCCGCCGGCGACGTGTCCGCGAACCGTTCGGCCTCCGCACGGCGGACGGTCAGCACGCTGTCGTGCAAGACCTCCCCCATCGCGTCGGCGAGCACCGTCGACGACGCGAAAGCGTTTGCGGCCGCCGACGGCGACTCCGGCAGCCGAGCGACGCCGGCGGCGATTCTGACGCTTTCCTCCATCGCGGCCGGATCGCCCGTGACCGGCGGCGGCAGCCGCAGTCCGTCGTCGACCCCGGCGAGACCGGCGGCGATGACCGCACCGACGACCAGGTACGGGTTGGCCGTCGCGTCGAAGCACTTCACCTCGGCGTTCGCCGACGTCGCGCCCGTGCCGGTCACGCCGGTGATGAACCGGACCGCCGTCTCACGGGTCTCCCGCCCCCACGCCTGCCACACGCCCGCCCACCTCGACGGCGCCGCGCGCAGGAAGCTCGCCGGATTGCCGGCCCCGACCGCGACGAGCGCCGGCAGCTCGCGCAGCACGCCGGCGAGGAACGACTCACCGACCGGCGGCAGCCCGAACGGTCCGCTGCCGCCGCTGAACTGGTCCACAACAGAGAGGTGCAGATGCGCCCCGCTGCCGACCGTGTCGGGCGCGATCGTCGGCGCGAAGCTCGCCCGCCACCCGTGCAGGTGGCTGATTCGCCTGATCGTGTGACGTACCAGGGCGACGTCGTCGGCGGCGCCGACCGGATCGTTGTGCTCGACCGACAGCTCCAGCTGACCGTCGGCGTACTCGGGATGGAACTGCTCGACGGCGATGTCCTGCGCGCGCAGCGTCGCCAGCAGCTCGCGGGCGTAGTCGGCGATCTGCTCCAGCCGGATCGCGCCGTACGCCGGACCCTCGAACACCATGTCGCCGGCCGGCGTCAGCAGCGTCCACTCCGTCTCGAACGCCATCCGCACAGCAAGGCCACGCACCTGCGCCGCCTTCACCTGCTCGGCCGCGAACGCCCGCTGGCAGCCCTCGAACCGGTCGCCCTCCTGGCGGAACTTGTCCACCGGCGCCCACGCCCAGCCCATCTGGCCGGCCAGCGGCACGATCCGGGCGAGGTCCGGCACCAACCGGAGATCGCCGTCGGGTCCGCCCAGGAACCGGCCCTGCACCAGCACGTCGTCGAAGCAGAAGGTCTCGAAGCACGGCGACGCCCCCACGCCCGATCGGGCGGCGCCCGCCAGCTTGGGCAGCGGCACCGTCTTCACCCGCGCGATGCCGGCGTTGTCCACGAAGGACAGCGCGACGACCTCGACGTCCTGTGCCCGCAGCCGCTCCACGAGCGGGTCGACCTCGGGGACTTCCGCCGGAATGGTCTCGTTGGTCGCCATGTCACGAGTAGTACCCGCGACCGTGCCGGGACACCAGTCCCCCACGTGTTACCGCAGGTCGTCTGACAGACGCGGGCCCAGGCGGTAGCGTTTCGGGCCGTGACGTGGCCGAGCGGTGGACAGGGCTACGGGGGCAACCAGGCCGGTGGGCCGGATTCCCCGGGTCCGCAGGGAACTCCCGGATATCAGCAGCAGCCGTACGGCCAGCAGCCCCAGCAGCCCGGCTACTCCCAGCCTCCGCAGGCCGGCCACGCCCAACCGCAGCAGCCCTCCTACTCGCAGCCGCAGTACCCCGGCTATGCGCAGCAGCAGCCGCAGTACCAGCAGCCGTACCAGTCCAACTACAGCGGCTTCGGCATGTACAACCAGCCGCCGCAGGGGCCGCCGCCGCGCAGCCGCCGGATGCTGACGATCGTGCTGGTGTTCGCGGGCGTGCTCGTGCTCGCCGGCGTCGCGACGACGGTCGTGCTGCTCACCCGCAACAACCAGCCGCAGGCCGGCGACCGCACCCAGCAGGCGACCACGCCCAGCACGCCCGCCGTGCGCAAGCCGCTGGACCCGCGGACGCCGGGCTGGCAGGTCGCGGTGTCCAACCGCCGCAACGTCGCGTACGACCTGCCGAAGGATCAGTGGACCAAGGACGACGGCGACGCGATCGCCGGCATGGGCCCGACCGACGGCGACTTCGTCACCGGCACCGGCTCGGGCTACTACATGAAGGGCTTCTGCCCCAGCCAGACCGGCGCGGTCCGCGCGGGCACGGCCGTCACCGCGAACGACACCGAGGCGCCGGCCCAGTCCGCGCCGGACACCGCCAAGCACTGGGCGACCGTCGCGTACAAGTCGGACTCCGGGCAGGCCCCTGGCCTCACGCCCGAGCCGTCCAAGCAGATCAAGGTGGCCGACGGCAAGATCGACGCCACGCTGGCGATCGTGGATGTCGCCGTGCCGGCCAGCACCAACCCCTGCTCGTCGCAGACCGCGAAGGTGTACGCGGCGGCGGTGCCGACGCAGAACGGCGGCTCGGTGCTGGTGGTGCTCTTCGCCCAGCAGGGCGTGCCGAACGCCCTCAGCGACGACGACGCCATCAAGATCGTCTCAAGCATGCGGCCCGCCGGCTGATCGCCGACGGGCCGCGGAACCTCTCGGGGATCAGCCCCGGACGAGCTTCACCAGGTGCGCGACGACCTCGTCCACCGGCACGTCGCCGCGCTCGCCGGTGGCGCGGTCCTTGACCTCGACGACGCCGCTGGCCAGGCCGCGGCCGACGACCAGAATCGTCGGCACGCCGATCAGCTCGGCGTCGGCGAACTTCACGCCGGGCGACGCCTTCCGGTCGTCCAGCAGCACCTCGATGCCGGCCGCGGACAGCTCGGCGGCCAGCTTCTCCGCGCCCTCGCGCACCGCGTCGTCCTTGCCCGCGATGACCAGGTGCACGTCGGCCGGCGCGACGATGCGGGGCCAGCTGAGGCCGCGCTCGTCGAAGTACTGCTCGGCGATCACGGCGACCAGGCGCGAGACGCCGATGCCGTACGAGCCCATGGTGATCCGGATCGGCTTGCTGTCCGGGCCCAGCGCGTCCAGCCCGAATGCGTCGGCGTACTTGCGGCCCAGCTGGAACACGTGGCCGATCTCGATGCCGCGCGCCGCCACCAGGGTGCCCTTGCCGTCCGGCGAGGCGTCGCCCTCGCGCACCTCGGCGACGTCGACCGTGCCGTTGGGCACGAAGTCGCGGCCGGCGACGAGGTCCATCACGTGGTGGTCGGCCTGGTCGGCGCCGGTGATCCAGGCGGTGCCGGTGACCACGCGGGGGTCGACCAGGTAGCGCACACCGTTGTCCAGCAGCGCCTTCGGACCGATGTAGCCCTTGACGAGGAACGGGTTCGCGGCGAAGTCGGCTTCCTCCAGCATCGCGACCTCGGCCGGCTCCAGCGCGGCCTCCAGCCGCTTCTGGTCCACCTCGCGGTCGCCGGGGACGCCGATCGCCAGCAGCTCCCACTTGTCCTCGCCGGGGCGGCGGGTCTTCAGCAGCACGTTCTTCAACGTGTCGGCGGCGGTGAACTCCCGCCCGAGACCGGCGTTGTTGAAGAAGTCGACCAGCGTGGCGATGGTCGGCGTGTTCGGCGTGGAGTGCACCTTCGCGGCGGGCTTGTCGTCGATCGACTGCGCCGCAGGCGGCGTGGTGACCACGGCCTCGACATTGGCGGCGTAGTCCGACTCCGTGCTGCGGACGAAGGTGTCCTCGCCGGTCGGCGCGACGGCCAGGAACTCCTCGGAGGCCGAGCCGCCCATCGCGCCGGAGGTCGCCTTCACCACCACGTACTCGAGGCCGAGGCGGTCGAAGATCTTCACGTACGCGTCGCGGTGCGCCTGGTAGGACCGGGCCAGACCCTCGTCGTCCAGGTCGAAGGAGTACGAGTCCTTCATGACGAACTCGCGCCCGCGCAGGATGCCGGCGCGGGGCCGCGCCTCGTCCCGGTACTTGGTCTGGATCTGGTAGAGCGTGACCGGGTAGTCCTTGTAGGAGCTGTACTCGCCCTTCACAGTGAGCGTGAACAGCTCCTCGTGGGTGGGGCCGAGCAGGTAGTCGGCGCCCTTGCGGTCCTTGAGCCGGAACAGGTTGGGGCCGTACTCGGTCCACCGGTTGGTGGCCTCGTAGGGCTCGCGGGGCAGCAGCGCGGGGAAGTGGATCTCCTGCGCGCCGATGGCGTCCATCTCCTCGCGGACGACGGCCTCGATCCGGCGCAGCACGCGCAGCCCCAGCGGCAGCCACGAGTAGCCGCCCGGCGCGACGCGACGGACGTAACCGGCGCGGACCAGCAGCTTGTGGCTGGGCACCTCGGCGTCCGCCGGGTCCTCGCGCAAGGTGCGCAGGAACAACGACGACATCCTCGTGATCACGGCTCGGGCTCCTCGTGCGGGATCGATGAAAGTACAGAGCGTAGAGAACGCAGGGGCAGGGTTTCCAACCGGTTGCCGTGAACGGCCGGTTCGGACCGTTACGACGTTTACCGTCTGCGCATGGCACTGAGGATCCGCATGGTCACCATCGACTGCCTGGACACGCGCAAACTGTCGCAGTTCTGGGTCGCGGCGCTCGGCGCCGAGATCATCCACGAGGTCGACGACGGCGCCATGCTGGTTCTCGCCTCGGCGGACAACGTGGACATCGCCTTGCAGCGGGTCGACGAGCCGCGCGCCGGCAAGAACAGACTGCACATCGACCTCGGCACCCCGGACAGACCGGCCGAGGTGGCCCGGCTGGTGGGGCTCGGCGCGACGGTGATCGAGGAGTTCAAGTACCCCGGCATGGCGTGGAGCGTCATGCAGGACCCGGAGGGCAACGAGTTCTGCGTGGGCTCGCGCAACGGCTGAGCTACCAGCGGGTGCGGTGCACGATCCAGGTCAGCGCCGCGGCCGCCGCCCGCGCCTGGTAGGGGCGTAAGCCGATGCAGCCGGGCGGCTCCGGCAGCCGGCTGGACAGTTCCCAACGGCCGGCGAGCGCGGCCGCGAACCCGGTGATCGCCCAGGCCGGCACCTTCGCGAGCACCGGCCGCCCCAGCACGAGGCGTTCCGCGTCGGCGGGGGCATGGCCGGCCATGATCAACTGCGGCACCATCGTCACGGTGTCCAGCCAGGCCGCCCCCTTGGACGGGTAGGACCAGTCCACCAGCAGCACCCGGCCGTCCTCGACGCGTCGGATCATGTTGTCCACGCGCAGTTCGTTGTGCAGCAGGGTGTCGCCCTCGGCCCACGGCTGCCAGGCCGTCTCCATCGCGGCCAGCGAGTCCAGGTTCGCCTGCGCCCACGGATCGAGATCGCCGGCGGCCGCCGACCGCAGCGACGTCCACCCGCACAGCAGCGGCGCGAGGTCGTCGAGCACGCTCGGCACGTCGTCGAGCGGGCACGGCGTCAGCGTCCGCGACGCGCTGCCCAGCGCCGAGAGCACCGCGGCGAGGTCTGGCGACCCCGGCCGCAGGTTCGGCTCACCGCCGTCGACGTCGCTGAGGACCAACGCGATCCACTGCCCCTCGACGACATGCAGCAGCCGCGGCGACGGGACGTTGGCCGGTAACCGAGAGACGATCGACGCCTCGGACCGGTACGCGCCGGCCAGCGGATGGTCGGCGGGCAGCGCCTTGACGAACACGCGGCGGCCGTCGGCGAGCAGCAGCCGTGAGGCGAGGCCGAGGGTGAAGCCGCCGGCCTGGCTCAGCGCCCGCACCACGGGCGCGCCGATCTTGGCCTCGATGACCTCGCGCACCCGACCCGGCACGTCGGGCCAGGTCGGTCGGGTGTGCCGGGAGCCGTCGACGATGGCCGTCACGCGGGCCGCCCCCAGCAGGTCACCTGATCATCTTACGGTGACCGTGTCTGGGGTCACCCGCACGGCTCATGGACGGGTCCCGTCGACGGCGTCGAGCACGGCCCGCCACGGGATCGGATGCCACTCCCCCGATCGGGGCTCGGTCAGCGGCCAGACGTCCTCGCCGTCGACGAGATGCACGCCGGCGGACCTCAAGTTGGCGATATGCCCGGGCCACGCCGGATGCCGCACGTGGGCGGCGTTGACGCACGGGAACACGACCACCTCGACGCCGTCGGTGCCGATCGCCTCCGACACCTGCGTCAACGCCTGGTTGTCGCCGAAACCGAGGGCCAGCTTGGCGACGGTGTTGGCGGTGGCCGGCGCGACGACGTACGTGTCGACCGGCGGATGGGGCTTTGGCTCACCGGGCAGCCGACTGTCGACGCGAAGGGGCAGACCGGTGGCCTCCTCGATTTCGGCGACGAGGCCCTTGTCGCGGAACCACCGGCCGGCGGTCGGCGTCAGCGTGACGCCGACCCGCCAGCCCGCGTCCAGCGCGGGCCGGACGAGCCCGTCGAACAGGCCCTCCACGCCGCCCGCGCCGGACGCGACCACGCCGAGCATCGGAGATCGTTCAGTCACCGATGGAGGCTAGAACGCGCCGATGCCGTTCGGTGACCCCAGCCCGGTCGGGGCGTCGTACCCGGCCAGACCGGTGCAGAGGTAATCGCCGCCGCAGTACCCGTTCGTACCGCCGACCACGTCGAACAGGTCGCCGGCGTGGGTGTACAGCGAGGAGGCGTCGGAGAACTGGCCGCCGTTGCCGGCCAGGCCGATCACCCCGGCGATGAACGGCGACGACGCGCTGGTGCCGCCGACCACGATCCAGCCGGCCTGCGCGCCCAGGCCGTAGGTGTCGTAGACGGCGAGGCCGGTGTTCGGGTCGGCGACCGCCGACACGTCGGCGACCGTGCGCATCCCGCAGTTGGCGTCGTGCTGCCACGCCGGCTTCGGAACCCACGCCGAGCAGCCGCTGCCGGCTCCGGCCCAGGCCGTCTCCGTCCAGCCACGGGCGTTGTCGGCCTTGACCAGCGAGGTGCCGCCGACGGAGATCACGTTCGCCAGTGACGCCGGGAACGACGCCGGCTCGAAGCCGTAGTCGCCGCTGGAGGCGAGGATCGCGACGCCGGGATGCACGAAGTGCTTGGCGTCGGCGTTCATGCCGTTGTACTCGTCGGAGCCGTAACTGTTGGAGACGGCGCTCGCCCCCGACGCCGCGGCCGTGTCCTCGGCGGCGCCGAGGTTCGCGGTCGAGGCGGTGTCGGCCTCGACCAGCACGATGTGGCAGTCGGGGCAGGCCGCCGACACCATGTCGACGTCCAGCGAGATCTCGACGCCCCAGCCCGGGTTGCCGGCCGGCAGCGGCGAGGCGGCCCCGCGCTGGTTCACCTTCTTGAAGCAGCCGTTCGCCGTCGTGCACGCCGGCAGCCCGAACTGCTGCCGGTAGGCGGCGAGGTCGGCTTCGACGTTCGGGTTGTCGTAGGCGTCGACGATCGCCACGGTCTGCCCCGCGCCGCCGTCCGCCGGCAATTTGTACGCACTCCGTAGCTCCGCCGGTCCGAAACCGGACGGCGTCGCGTTCGGACCGAAGCTGTGTCCGGCCCGGTAGATGGCGAAGCAGCGCGCCGTCGGAGTCGTGGTTTTCGGCGAACTCGAGAACTTCGTCGAAGTCGAGGAGTCCGTCGAAATTGAGGAAGTCGTCGAGCTCGAGGAGTTCGTTGAAGTTGAGGAGTTCGTCGAACTACAGGCTGCGTGCGTCGTGGTGTCGGGTGCGGCAACAGCCGTTGTCGCGGGTAAGCCGAGGGTCAGCAGCGCGCCGGCGAGGACGGCCGCGCGAAGTCGGTTCATCGTGACTCCCTGATCAGCTCTGGCCAATTCAGCTCTGGGCGGCCGGCACGGTGAACGCGCCGAGGACGGACTGGGTCAGCGAGTTGCCCGCGACGTCGGTCGCGCTGACGCGCAGCGCGACGTCGCCGCCGGTGACGGACGCCGGGTTGGTCCACTGCGCGCGGTAGCGGCCACCGCCGAGATCGGCCTGGAACGTCGGCGTCCACGTCGCTCCGCCGTCGAACGACACCTGCACCGCCCCCTTGGCGAACGGCAGGTTCGGACCGCCCGGGGCGTGGCCGAACGTGACGACGACCTGGTCGGGGCCGGCCGGCGCGGTGCCGTCCAGACCGGCGTTGAGCTGGTAAGAGGCCGTCACCAGCGGCAGCGCCGAACAGTCGGTCGCCTTGCCGGTGGTCGGGTCGCAGGCCCAGCCGGTCGGCACGGTCTGCGCGCCGGAGTGGGCCGAGCCGAAGGTCCACTCGCTGTGGCTCACGGTGGACTGGTGGAACCAGGCGGCGGTGCGCGTCTGGTCGTAGACGATCTTGTAATCGGCCTGGTCCGCGGGCACGGCCACCTCGCCGCCGGTGACGTCCTTGCCGTCGATCAGCGCCTTCCCGTCGGAAAGCAGCTGGAAATGCGAGGTGGAGACGGTGCCGGTGGTCGGCGGGTCGAGGTAGAGGCCGTGGCCGTCGCTGTCCAGAACCGGCGTCAGGACGACCCGGATCGTGTCGTCCCGCCGGCAGGCGGAACAGAACCACGAGGTCACACCCTGCGCCGGCGAGGTCAGGCCCGGTGCCAGCGGACCCCGCAGCCAGTCGACAGGCGTGGTCGTCCTCGCCGCGTACTGGCGGAACGTGTCCGGTATGAAGCCGCCACCGGTCGCCATGCCGGCGAGCAGCGCGTCCGCGTAGGAGAGGTCGGGGCCGCCGAGCACGTACTCGGTCCGCTGAAGGGGCGCGGTGAGCGGCGTGAACTGCCCGAACCCGATGAACTCGTACGGCAGGAAGATGATTCGCGAGCTGCCCTCCAGCCGGCCCGGCTTGTCGCTGTGGTAGTTCTCCTTCAGCGTCGCCAGCTGGTCGGATGTGACCTTGTAGTGCTGGTTCGATCCCAGCGCGCCGGCGTTGTCGATCTTGAGGTCGTAGCTGTACGGGCTGGGCGCGCCGGCCGGCGACTCGCTGTGGGTCTGCACGTTGAAGTGGAACCCCCCGACCGTCGACGGCGTGGACGGCGCGACGTAGGCCGTGCCGTTGCCGACCCCGAAGCTGTAGCCCTGCGAGCCCATGTTCTGCGCGCTGCGGACGTATTCCAGCGTCTCGGACACCAGGTTCGACGGCCGCGGCGTGCTGACGGTCACCTGCGAGGTGGCCTTGCTCGCGTCGATGGTGACTGCCTGGTCACCGGAGACGACGAAGTCCTGCACGACGACCCGCACCGAGGTGACCCGGCCGGCGCTGTCGAACGTCGGGAACCAGGCGACGATGCCGTAGTCGCCGGACGGCACGCTGACCCGCGCCTCGCCGCCGTTGCTGTACGGGAAACCGTTGAACTCGCGGCCGTCGTCGGTGTTCATCACGCCGAGGGAGGCGTCCGCCGGCGTGTTCGCGCCGTTCACGGTGAGGATCCGGACCGTGTGCATCGGGAAGTTGGGGTGCACCTGCTGCGGCGCGCCCGCCGCGGCCAACCGCACGGAGCTGGCGGTGCCGAACAGCGGTCCGCGGGTGACGAAGTGGTTCTTCGCGTCCCGACCGGCCTGCGCTGCCAGGGCTGCGCCGAACGCCGTGCCGGACTCGGCGGTCACCTTTCCGTCCCGCACGCCCGGCGCGCTGCCCGCGACCTGGACCGGGACCTGGTCGGTGACGCCGTCCCGGATCAGCGCCGAGACGTCGAAGAGCGATCGGTCCAGCGATGTGCCGAGATACGGCAACGCGGTCGCCGGCACGACGTACAGGTCACCGTCCACCCGCTGGTTGACGAAGTCGCCGGTCGACCCGGGACGCGGCATCACCGTCGCCGTCTGCCGACCGCCCACGTCCTGGACGACCACCCGGTCGCCGGTCACCAGCGTGACGATGTGTGTGGAGTCCGCGCCGGTCACCGGGTCTGCCTGCGCGGTCGGCGCGAAGCCGGCCGCCACCACCGCGGCGATGCCCACCACCGCCGAAGTTCTGCGTAACCAGGGAGTTCGACGACCGCCGTCCGAATGCAGCATGGATTCCCCTCCGTCGCAGGGATACGGACGACACCCACGAAGAGGCGTCACGACGGTTCGTACACGAGCAACCACGCGCCGTCGCGGACGCAGAACACCGTTCCACTCGGACAGACCAGTGTTGACAGCCGTGTCAGAGCCGAACGGCCGACCGCGCTGAGCTGCCCGCAGCACAGCGCCTGTGAACCCGATACACAGCAATTTCGACGAAGATGAGCACCGCACACGAAGACCACGGCCGGCGCGAATCCGAGCTGGCCTCGTCAACCGTGGATCAATGTGCATCAACATTGACCAGACTTGTCAATGTTGTCCACTGAGGTCATCACTTGACTCCGCCAGCTCCTGCTCGGCGACCTCGGCCAGCCGCCGCACCAGCTTGTCGAGCTGCTGGAGTTCGTCGACCTCCAACCGGGACAGCAGCCGCCGGTACTGCGCGCTGCCGGCGTCCACCACGCTGCCGACCAACCGCCGCCCCTCGCCGGTCAGCTCCAGCAGCCGGACCCGACGGTCGGACGGGTCCTCACGGCGCGAGACCAATCCCTGCGCGGCGAGCCGGTCGACGATGCCGGTGACCGTGGCCAGGCTCACACCCATCTCCGCGGTCAGCTCGTGGCCGGCGAGCGGACCGCGTCTGGCCAGGGTGAGCAGCACCTTGAGCTGACGCATCGTGAGGTTGAGCGACATCAAGGGGTTCGCCCGCGCGGCGCCGAAGTGGCGGCCCAGTGACCGCTGCGTCGCCGCGATGCTGGCGATGAGCTGCTCCTTGTCCTCCATCGACCTACCGATCACCCTTCGTCACACCGTCGTGACAACACCGAACCTGCCTCCAGTGATCCGCTCGAACCTGAGAGAAGTATCAGCGAGCCGACCACACACACTGTTAGCCTTGGCCCGAATATTAGGGCAAGGCTAACCAATTCCGCAGAGCCGGATTTCCGCAGAGAGCTGCCATGACCTTCCTGACCAGACTCAGCCTCGCCAACCGCGGCCTGGTAGCCCTGGTGGCGCTCATCGCCCTGGGCTTCGGCGCGTGGGCGATCCCCTCACTTCAGAGACAGCTGCTGCCGTCGCTGTCCTTCCCGGCCGCGGTCGTGGTCTCCCAGTACCCCGGCGCGTCCCCGGAGATCGTGCAGGACCAGGTCACCAAGCCGATCGAGGACGCGCTGCGCAGCGTGCCCGGCCAGACCCAGATGAACTCCACGTCCAGCCAGGGCTCGTCCTCGGTCACCATGCAGTTCGACTTCGGCACGAACCTCGACAACGCCGTCAACAAGATGTCGCAGGCGGTCAACCAGATCGCCGCCCAGCTGCCGGCCAACGTCAAGCCGAACGTGATCGTCGGCAACACCGACGACCTGCCGGTGATCGTGCTCGCCGCCTCCTCCGACGCCGACCAGCAGCAGCTGGCGGCCAAGCTGACCAGCACGGTCGTCCCGGAGCTCCAGGGCATCACCGGCGTCCGCGACGCCAGCGTCACCGGCGCGCGGGCCAAGGTCGTCACCATCTCGCTGGACAACGCCAAGCTCGCCGCCGCCGGCCTGAGCTCCACCGCCGTCACGACGGCGCTGCGCGCCAACGGAACCCCCACGCCGGCCGGCACCCTGAACCAGGGCGACCAGACCCTGACCGTCCAGATCGGACAGCGCCTGTCCTCCGTGGACGACGTCCGCAACCTCTACCTGACCCCGACGACGCCCGCCCTGCCGGGTCGCCCCGCGCCGCAGCCGGTCAAGCTGGGCGACGTCGCCCAGGTGACCGAGGACCTCGCGCCGGCCACCTCGCTGACCCGCACCAACGGCAAGGACAGCCTGGGCGTCTCCGTCACCAAGACTCCCGACGGCAACGCCGTCGACATCTCCAACCAGGTCCGGAACAAGATCTCCCAGCTGGAGACCGATCTCGGCAGCAACGCCAAGCTGACGGTCGTGCAGGACCAGGCGCCCGCGGTCAACAAGGCCGTCGACGGCCTGACCGAGGAGGGCCTGCTGGGCCTGGCCTTCGCCGTCCTGGTGATCCTGATCTTCCTGCTGTCGGTGCGCTCCACCATCGTCACGGCGGTGTCCATCCCGCTCTCGGTGGTCATCGCACTGATCGTGCTGTGGACCACGAAGACCTCGCTGAACCTGCTCACCCTGGGCGGCCTGACCATCGCCATCGGACGGGTCGTCGACGACTCGATCGTGGTGCTGGAGAACATCAAGCGGCACCTCAGCTACGGCGAGGACAAGAAGCGCGCGGTGCTGGAAGGCACCCGTGAGGTCGCCGGCGCGGTCACCGCCTCGACGCTGACCACCGTCGCCGTGTTCGCGCCGATCGCCGTGGTCGGCGGCCTCGTCGGCGAGCTGTTCGCGCCGTTCGGCCTGACGGTGACGGTCGCGCTGCTGGCGTCGCTGCTGGTCGCGCTGACCATCGTGCCGGTGCTGGCGTACTGGTTCCTCAAGCCCGCCAAGGAAGGCACCGATCCGGACGAGGCGGTCCGCAAGGAGCTGCGCAGCCCGCTGCAACGCGTCTACGTGCCGGTCATCCGGTTCGCCACGCGCCGCCGCCTGACCACCGTGCTGATCGCGATCGTGGTGCTGTTCGGCACGCTCGCGATGGGCGCCGGCCTGAAGACCAACTTCCTCGACGGCTCCGGCGAGAACACCATCAACGTCTCGCAGGCGCTGCCGGTCGGCAGCAGCCTGACCACCACCGACGCCGCCGCGAAGCGCGTCGAGACGGTGATCCAGGGCGTCGACGGCATCGACAACTACCAGGTGACGGTCGGCGCGGGCGGCGGCTTCCTCGGCTTCGGCGGCAACAGCGGCACATCCAAGGCCAGCTACGCGATCACCATCAAGGACGGCGCCGATCTCACCACCGTCCAGAACACGTTGCGGGACAAGCTGAACGCTCTGCCCAACGCCGGCAAGATCACGGTCGGCGCCGGTGGCGGCGGCGACTTCGGCGGCAGCGGGCTGTCGGTCGTGGTGAACGCTACCGACGAGAACGTGCTGCGCACGGCGTCGGACGCCGTGCAGAAGACCATGAGCGGCATCTCGGGCGTCACCGACGTCACCAGCGACCTGGTCAACAGCGCGCCGGAGGTGCAGGTCTCGGTCGACCGGCAGGCCGCCGCCAAGCAGGGCCTGAGCGACTCGACGATCGGCCAGGCCGTGCAGGCCCAGCTGGCCGGCAGCCAGATCGCCCAGCTGACGCTGAACGGCACGTCGGAGAACGTCATGCTGCGCACCGGATCCGCGCCAGGCGACCTCGACGCGCTCAAGGCGTTGCAACTGCCGGGTGCCACCGGCGCCGTGCGGCTCGACTCCGTCGCGACCGTCCAGCAGACCAACGGCCCGACGCAGATCAAGCGCATCAACGGTTCGCGCAGCGCGACCGTGAGCGGCACCGCCGACAGCGCCAACACCGGCCGGATCAGCGCCGATCTGACGCAGAAGCTGAAGGACACCAAGCTGCCCGCCGGCGCGACGTACTCCGTCGGCGGCGTCAGCCAGCAGCAGAGCGACGCGTTCGGCAACCTCGGCATCGCCCTCGTGGTCGCCGTCGCCCTGGTGTTCCTGATCATGGTCGCGGTGTTCCGCAGCCTGATCCAGCCGCTGGTGCTGCTGGTGTCGATCCCGTTCGCGGCCACGGGCGCCATCGCGGCGCTGCTGATCAGCGGCATCCCGCTGGGCCTGCCGTCGCTGATCGGCGTCCTGATGCTGGTCGGCATCGTGGTCACCAACGCGATCGTGCTGATGGACCTCATCAACAAGTACCGCCAGGACGGCATGAGCATCGCCGACGCGGTGGTGGAGGGCGGCCGCCGGCGGCTGCGCCCGATCCTGATGACGGCCGCCGCGACGATCTTCGCGCTGCTGCCGATGGCCGTGGGCCTGACGCAGAGCGGCGGCTTCATCTCGCAGCCGCTGGCGGTGGTGGTGATCGGCGGTCTGGTCAGCTCGACGCTGCTGACCCTGCTGCTGGTGCCGACGCTCTACACGATGGTCGAGAACCGCAAGGAGAAGTTCCGCAAGCGCCGCGAGGCCAAGCGGAACAAGGCCGTCGCGCCGGAGCAGCCGGAGCTCGTCGACGCCAAGTAAGACAGTGCGAACGGCTGTGGGGGCACGGAGAACTCCGCGCCCCCACAGCCGTTTCACGCGGCCGCCGGCACCTTGTCGAAAAAGCCGCTGATGGTGCCGACCAGCCCGTCCGCGGTCAGCGACAGCACGTCGGTGCCGATGACCACCGACTCGCCGCCGCCGTCCGGCACCAGCTCCCAGCTGAACCGCAGCACGTCATGATGGGTGTCCACGTCTCCCAACGGCTGGATCCGGTGCCCGGGGAACTGCTGATGCACGCCGCCGATCACGGCGGCGAGGCCGTCGGGGCCGGCCACGTCGGCGATCGGGTCGACGAACCGGCAGTCCTCGGTGAGCAACTCGGCCGCCGCCTTGGCGCGCAGTGCACCATCGGGTTGGTTCCAGATCTCCACGTAGCGTCGCACGACAGCGTTCGCGTCGGCCATCTTCCTCGCCTCTTCCCTGGTCCCGCTTGGTCTTCTCCACCCTGACAGCCGGACGTGCCGAGGTCGATTACCTCCGGCGTCATGGAAAAACGACTCGCGCCGGCGACGCGGCAGGCGTACGAAGTCGACTATGTCCGCATCGCCGTTGGTTGCCCGCACCCTCACCGCCGAGGAGATCCCGGCGCTGTGCACCGTGGTGTCCCGCGCCTTCCAGCACGACGCCACCCCGGAGCGGAACGAGGTCGTCCGCCAACTGATGGAACCCGGCCGAACGCACGGCGTGTTCGACGGCGACGAGCTGATCGGCGGCGGCACCATGCTCGCCCGGCGCATGACGCTGCCGGGCACCGGCCCGCACCCGGTCGCGGCGGTGTCCATGGTTGGCGTCGCCCCCGATCACCATCGCCGGGGCGCGCTAACGGCGTTGATGAAGGCACAGCTGCATTCCCAGCACGGGACCGGTGACGCGTTCGCCGCGCTGTACGCGTCCGAGGGCACCATCTACGGCCGCTTCGGCTACGGACTCGCCGGCAACCGCGCCACCTACCAACTGCCCCGGGGCGCCGAGTTTCACTCCACAGTGGACGTCAGCGACGCGCGAATCCGTGAGGTGGACAGGGAAACCGCGTTGCCGCTGATGCACCACCTGCACGGCAAGGTGGCGCCCAACCGCGTCGGCTGGCTCGACCGCAGCAAGTCGGCGTGGGAGGACTTCCTCTACGAGGACGAGAACGAGCTCCGCCGTGATGGCATCACCAGGTACCGGTACGCCATCCATCCCGACGGTTACGCCGCCTACAACGTCAAGGCGCAGTGGGGCACCCGCAAGCCCGAGAACCCCGTCTATGTCAGGGAGGTTCTCGCCACGACACCGCAGGCGTACGCGGCGCTGTGGCAGTACGTGCTCAACCTCGACCTGACGGCGTCGGTCAGCGCGGACGCCGCAGTCGACGACCCGATCGTGCACATGGTGAAGGACGCCATCGACGGCAGCCGGCAGGTCGGCGACGGTGTGTGGGTGCGGATCATCGACGTCGACCGGGCGCTCGCGCAGCGCACCTATGCCGCGCCGATCGACGTCGTGCTGGCGGTCGAGGACACCTTCTGTCCCTGGAATGCCGGCTCGTGGCGGCTGGTCGCCGAGGCCGACGGGCCGGCGACCGTCACCCGCACCGGGGCCGAACCCGACCTCGCCCTGGGCGCGGCCGAGCTCGGCGCGATCTTCCTCGGCGGCCCGACCGTGCTGCACCTCGTTGCCGCGCAACGCATCCGTGAGCTGACGCCGGGCACGGCGCGGGCCGCGTCGCGGGCGTTCGCCGCCGACCACCAACCACACTGCCCGGAGATCTTCTGACCGTCGTCTTCTGACGTCCAGCGCAGGGTGATCTTAAGGAACCCACAGGCAGGAACCGGAACCCTCGCCGTGGATCACGTCGTTGCCCCAGGTAAGCATCTGAAGGAGGAAACCTGTGGGCGTCTACCTCATCGCGGTGGCTGTGCTCGGCGTGCTCGGGGCCTGGTGGGCGCGGCGGTTGCCGGACGCGACCAAGGAGTAGCTGTCGGTCGGGTCACACCCGCCGAGCGGCCGGCCAGGAACCGAGACGGTAGTTTCCCCGTTGTCCGATTGCGACGGATTCACCCTCGTTGGAAACCGGGAGGCACTGTGACCGCGCTGCTCGTCGTGATCCTCATCGTGGTGATCATCGGCGTGGCCGCCGTTCTGATGCGTCAGCGCGCGGCCGGCGGCCAGCGTCTGGAGGACGCCAAGGCCGACGCCCGCCGCTGGGTGGAGCGGCTCGGCGGCCAGGTGCTCAACCTGACCGGCACCAACGACGCCGCCAAGCAGGCGCTGGCCGACGCCGGGGAGCGGTACAACGCCGCCGGCTCGCAGATGGAGCAGGCGCGCACCGTCGAACAGTGCCGGCTGGTCACCCAGACCGCGCAGGAGGGGCTGTACTACGTGCGGGCCGCCCGCACCGCGATGGGCCTGGACCCGGGCCCCGAGCTGCCCGACCTCAACGGTCAGAGCCGCGCCGGCAAGGTCGACGGCGACCGCAGGGTCGAGGTGGAGGGGCACGAGTACGAGGCGTCCGCGCAGCCCGGAGCCGGCACGCCGCACTACTACCCCGGCGGCTATGTGGCCGGCCGGCCGGTGCCGCAGGGCTGGTACAGCGAGCCGTGGTGGAAGCCGGCGCTGGTCGCCGGCGCGTGGGGCATCGGCGCAGGCCTGCTGTTCAACGCGATGTTCTCCGGCATGCACAGCATCCCGTACGCCGTGGGCGGCTGGGACAACGGCGGCTTCGATGGTGGCCAGGGCTTCGGCGACTTCGGTGGCGACCAGGGGCAGCAGGCCGACTGGAACGGCGGGGACCAGGGCGGCGACTGGGGCAACGGCGGAGACCAGGGCGGCTGGGACGGCGGCGGCGACCAGGGCGGCGGCTGGGACTTCGGCGGTGGCGGCGACTGGGGTGGCGGTGGCGACTGGGGCGGTGGCGGCGACAACAACTGGTGACGCTCAGGCCGCCGGCTGGCAGCTAGGGCACCAGTAGAGATTGCGGCCGGCCAACTCCTTCGTCAGCACGGGCGTGCCGCAGACCAGGCAGGGCTGACCGGCGCGGCGGTAGACGTACACCTCGCCGCCGTGCCGGTCCTGACGTGGCGCCCGGCCGGTGACCTTCGGGTCGTGTTCCGGCCGAACGGTGTCGATCCGGCCGACCCGCACCCCGTACCGCATCAACTCGACGAGATCCGCCCAGATCGAGTCCCACTGTTCGCGGTCGAGCTGCTTGCCGGACAGCATCGGGTCGATGCCGTGCCGGAACAGCACCTCGGCGCGGTAGACGTTGCCGACGCCGGCGAGCACGGCCTGGTCGAGCAGCAATGCGGCGACCGACACCCGCGACTTCGAAATCCGCTGCCACGCCCGCTCCGGGTCGGCATCGCGACGCAGCGGGTCCGGCCCGAGCCGCGCGAACAGCGCGTCGACCTCGTCGTCGGTGAGCAGCTCGCACGCGGTCGGGCCGCGGAGATCCGTGCCGTGGGTTTCGCCGAGCATGCGCATCCGGACCATGCCGGTGACCACCGGTTCCGGACGCGCGAACTCGGTGAACGTCCCGTACAGGCCGAGGTGCACATGGACGGTCGCGTCCGGTCCGTACCGGTGCAGCAGGTGCTTGCCGACGGCCTCGGCCTTTTCGAGCACCCGGCCGTCGACCGTCGCCGAGCCGGTGAACTTGCCCTGTGGGCTGCTGACCTGCACCTTGTTACCGGCGTACCGGCGGTGGTGCAGCCGGGCGAGCCGGTGCAGCGTGTGACCTTCCGGCATCAGGTGGTCGGCAGCTCCGGCGCGACCCCGGTCCGCTCGTAGTCGGCCACGATGTCGATGCGGCGCTGGTGGCGCTCGGCGTTGGAGAACGGTGTGGCCACGAACGCCTCCACGATCGCGGTGGCGTCCTCGAGGCTGTGCATGCGCGCGCCGATGCCGACGACCTGGGCGTTGTTGTGCTCGCGGGACAGCTTGGCGGTCTCGGTGTTCCACGCCAGCGCGGCGCGGATGCCGGGGACCTTGTTGGCGGCGATCTGCTCGCCGTTGCCGGAACCGCCGATCACCACGCCGAGGCTGCCCTCGTCGGCGACGACGGCCGCCGCGGTGGCGATGCAGAAGGCGGGGTAGTCGTCCTCGGCGTCGTAGACGGCGGGGCCGATGTCGACCACGTCGTGCCCGCTGGCTGTGAGGTGCTTGACCAGGTGGGACTTCAGCTCGTAGCCGGCGTGGTCGGAACCCAGGTAGACGCGCACGGTGCAGAGTCTGCCATCCGGTGCCGGGCCGCGAGTAATTCAGCTGCCCGGAGGTGACGCACGCACCACACTCCGACGGGTGACCGACGACGTGTTTCGCCAGGACGGGTACCGGTTGCGCCTCGAATGGGGTGAGAACGGCGTCGCGGCGCTGGGGGCGGACTGCGCGGTGCTGGTCATCGTCGACGTGCTGTCGTTCACCACGGCGGTCGACATCGCGCTGGATCGCGGCGGCCGGGTGCTGCCCGTACGAAGAGGAGATGTTCGTGCGATCTCCTCCGCGCGGGCGGCGGGCGCGGTCGTCGCCGGAGAACAGCGGTGGACGCTGCGGCCGTCGTCGTTGATCGACCTGCCCGCCGACACACTGCTCGCCCTGCCGTCACCCAATGGGGCGACGCTGTGCGCGCAGGCGGCCGCCACCGGCGCGACCGTCTTCGCCGCGTGTCTGCGGAACGCCGAGTCGGTCGCGCGCGAAGTCGAGAAGGTCGCCGACGGACGTCCGATCGGCATCGTGCCGGCCGGCGAGCGGTGGGGCGTCACCGCCGGACCGCTGCGCCCCGGCATCGAGGACCTGCTCGGCGCAGGCGCCGTCGCCGCCGCGCTGCTCGGCACGGCCACCAGCAAGTCGACGAAATCCAGCAGTTCGTCGAACTCCAGAACTTCGACGAACTTCAGGCCTTCGACGAACGTCGGCGGCGCGTCGCCGGAGGCCAGGCTGGCGGCGAACTGCTACGTCAACGAAATCGAGAATGTCGTCGAACTTCTCCGCGGCTGCGCGTCCGGACGTGAGCTGACGGCCGCCGGGCACGCCGCCGACGTCGAACTCGCCGCCGCGGTCGGCACCAGTTCGTGTGCACCGGTGCTCCGCGACGGCGTGCTGACCAACAGACTGTCTCCATGAGCGCGCGCTGGATCGAGGTCGCCGACGGAGTGCACGTCCGTCGGTACGAGGAGCTGGACCTGTCACTCGGGTTGGTCGTCGGCGACGACGCCTGCCTGGTGGTCGACACCGGCGGCGACGAGGTGCAGGGTGCCGAGTGGGCCTCGGCCGTACGCAGGGTGACGCCGCTGCCGTGGACCGTCGTGCTCACACACTCACATTTCGACCACTCCTTCGGCACCCAGGCCTTCCTGCCCTGCCCCGTGCTCGCCCATCCGAACTGCGTCGACGAACTCGTCATCGAGAGCGCCGAGGAGAAGGACAAATGGTCGGCGTACTACACCGACCAGAAGCGCCCGGAAATCGCCGCCGCCATCCGCGCCACCCGGATCGTGCTGCCGAACACGTTGGTGTCCGAACGAACGACGGTCGACCTCGGCGGCCGGATCGTCGAAATCGAGCAATTCGGCCTCGGGCACACCGACAACGACCTGGTGCTGCGCGTCCCGGACGCCGATGTCGTGTTCGCCGGCGACCTGGTGGAGAACGGCGCGCCGCCGTCGTTCCCGGGCTCGTTCCCGGCGTCGTGGCCGACGGCGCTCGCCGGGCTGCTCACCCTGACGGGTCCGGACACGGTCGTCGTGCCGGGGCACGGCGAACCCGTGGACGCCGCCTTCGTCGACCGGCAGCGGGCCGACATCGCGGCCGTCGTCGAGCTCGCGGCGGCCTTCGTGGCCGGTTCGGTCACGCTCGAGGACGTGCTCCGTGACTCACCGTTCCCGGCCGAGGCGACCCGTAGGGCCATCGGAAGGTTGACGGGGCGTAACCGTTCCGGCCGGTAACAGGTCCCTTCACCGAGGGCATTGCCCCGAACAGTCGATAGCCAGCGCGAGCCTGACCGACAAACTGTTACCTAACGGCTATCGGAGCGCGATCCGACGGCCGGGGTCACACGTGCGGTCGGGGCCGGCGTGGCGGGAACCACGCGGTGAGCGAGGACTAGTCGGTGAACCGACGAGATCGCATCGTCGTAGTAGGGGCTGGAACGGCGGGCTTGAGGGCCGCCGAACGGCTGCGTGAACTCAGGTTCGAGGGTGAGGTGGTGATGGTCGGCAACGAGCCACACCGTCCTTATCACCGACCTGAGCTGTCCAAGCGGTTCCTGACCGGGAGAGTGCAAGCCGACCAGCTGACGCTGGCCGCCTACACCGAGGTCGACGCACGCTGGCGGCTGAACACCGCCGCCCGCGGTATCGACACGGCCAAGCGGGCGCTACTCCTTCCGGGTGGCGAACAGCTCGCCTACGACGGTCTCGTGATCGCAACCGGCATGGAGTCCCGGCATCTGCCGGGCGCTCCGGTCAGCGACCCGCGCGTGCACCAGCTACGCACCCTTGACGACGCGACCCGCCTGCACGAGGCGCTGTCGACGGACAAGGAACCCGTCGTGGTCATCGGTGGCGGTTTCACCGGCTGCGAGGTCGCGGCCAGCATCCGCACGCTGAAGCGCCGGGTGACCG
Organism: Kutzneria buriramensis; assembly: GCF_003387475.1. Classification (GTDB taxonomy): domain Bacteria; phylum Actinomycetota; class Actinomycetes; order Mycobacteriales; family Pseudonocardiaceae; genus Kutzneria; species Kutzneria buriramensis. Next base: position 270,050 of record NZ_QUNO01000010.1, read on the forward strand.
TCGTGACGGACGGCCCCGCGCTGATGGCCGGCGCGTTGCCGCCTGAGCTGTGTGACAGCATCACCCGGTTGCACCAGAGCAAGGGCGTCGGTGTGGTCCTCGGCGTCGAGGTGCTGCACTGGCTGGTGCAGGACCACGGCATCGCGATCCACCTGTCCGACGGCCAGGTGCTGGTCGCCGGGCACGTCGTGATCGCGGTCGGCGGCCTGCCGGCGGTGTCCTGGCTGCGCGGCTCCAAGGTGCGTCACCACGAGCTGGACGGCGTGTACTGCGAGCCGACCTGCCACGCGATCGGCGCCACCGACGTGGTGGCGGCCGGCGACGTGGCGTGCTGGCCCAACCTGCGGTTCGACGACGCGCCCAGACGGGTCGAACACTGGCTCAACGCGGTCGAGATGGGCCGCGCGGCGGCGGAGAACCTGCTGCTGGGCCCGGCGCGGGCCACCGCGTTCACGCCGATACCGCGGTTCTGGACCGAACAGCACCGAATGAAGGTGCAGGTCGCGGGCCAGCCGCAGTTGGGCGGCGAACACGGGCGGCTCGGCGCGGGCTGCCTGGCGTCGGCACGCCGGGACGGACTCGTCGGGTTGACCACGGTCGACCGGTCGCGCGAGTTCAACCGCCTCCTGGCCGGGCTCAATGCCCGCCGGCCGGCGCCGTCCACACGGAGAAAAGGATTCCAGGAGCCGGTCGCGACCGTCCGGGAACACATGCATCGAGCAGGAGAAGCTATGCGCCCGCCGCCGAAGTCAACCCCCTTGGTGTCGAACTACCTGCCGGCCGGCGTGACGCTCACACCAACTTCTACAAGAACATAGACAACGGGATTCGTTACTTCCGCTAACCAGAAACGAAGCAACACCCTGGCAGCTACTCCGTTCAGCCGAGCGGATTACTCCTCCAGAGGCCTGGAGGCGGCTGTCGCCACAGACAAACTGTTTAACCACGACCAACGATAAGTGACAATCGGACATCCGACCCGGAGCATGGCCCCCACCAGGCGGCCCACCCCGTTGCTCCAGTCGGAGGACCCCGAGCTCACGGCCGTCCGGGAGGCGTCTGAGGTGTCGACGCAGTTGATTACGTTGACGCAGTTGATTACTTCGCCGACAGTGCACTCCGCGCACGATTCCGGCGTGCGCCAGGTAGCCGCGCTGTCGGCCCGGCTGGCCTATGCGTTGATGTGCCTGACCCTCGTCTGGGGAATTTTCACGGCGACCGGATGGGTCGCGAAGCTGACAGGGCGCCAGGCCGTTCGTAGCAGCCACATGATAATGGCGACGTTCACTCTCGCCTTTGGTGGACTACACGCGGCATGCTTCCTTTTCCTGACCGATTCCGACGAGATCTTCAGCTGGGTGAACCTGGTGATCCCGATCGTGGGCGGCGGGCAGCTGCGCTGGGCGTTCGGCATCGTCGGACTGGAGGTGATGACCGCGATCCTGATCTCCACCGGGCTCGTCAAGTTCTTCGTGTACCGGAACTGGCTGCGCTTCCACCAGCTCGCGTACATCGCGGTGGGCATCACCATCGTGCACTCGTGGCTCGGCGCGGTCGCCAACGGTCACCTGTCCATCGTCTGGCTCGGCGGACTGACCCTGATGATCCCGACGGTCGTGCTGGCCGTCCTGCGTTTCGTTCCAAGCAAGAACCTCGTCGGAGCAGGTCTGCTCAACGGCGGTTAGCGGGACACCCCCCGAACGTCCCGCCCCCACCCGCCACGCGGTTACCCCGATACCCGCCTCTTGAGAAAGGACAGCTGGCCCGATGAGTCCTCGTCGCGCTCTGCACGGCAGCTCCCTGACCATCAGCGTGAACAATGGTCGCTGCCACCTCTACGGCACCTGTCAGTACGAGGCCCCGAGCCTGTTCGAACTGACCGAGGACGAGCGGCTGCGCTACGTCACCGAGGTGATCCCCGAGTACGCCGACCAGGCCCGCGCCGCCGCGATGGCCTGCCCGATGCGTGCGATCCAGCTGTCCGGGGAGCGACTGTGAGCGGCAGGATGGAACGGATCGTCATCGTCGGCGCCGGACTCACCGCGCTGCGGGCCGCGGAGCGCCTGCGCGAGCAGAAGTTCGACGGTGAGATCGTCATCGTCGGCGACGAGCCCTACAAGCCCTACCACCGGCCGGCGCTGTCCAAGCAGCTGGTCACCGGCAAGCTGGCCAGCAAGGACCTGTTCTTCCCGGCGTACCACGACATCGACGCGATCTGGCGGACCCGGACCCGGGCGCACAAGCTCGACCACGGCCGGCACGTCGTGCACCTGCCCGGCGGCGAGGAACTCAAGTACGACGGCTTGATGATCGCCACCGGCGTCGAGGCCAGACACCTGGCCGGCGCGCCCCGGCACGACCCGCGCGTGCACGCCCTGCGCACGCTCGACGACGCCATCGCTATCAAGGAGACGCTGGCCCGCTCCAAGGGCCGGGTCGTGGTCATCGGTACCGGCTTCACCGGCTGCGAGTTCGCCTCCAGCTGCCGCGAGATGAACCGCGACGTCACGATCATCGGCCGGTCCAAGACGCTGTTCGGCAAGGCGCTGGGCCCCGAACTCGGCGCGGCCATAGGCGATCTGCACCGCCGGCACGGCGTCGACCTGGCGCTCGGCGTGGACATCCGGCACTGGGCGACCGGCCCCGAGGGCGTCGCGATCGTGCTGTCGAACGAGCGGCTGATCACCGCCGCCTGCGTCGTGCTGGCCGTCGGCAGCATGCCGTCCACGGACTGGCTGGCCGGTTCCGGCCTGGTCCTGGAGGACGGCGTGCTGTGCGAGCCGACCTGTCACGTGGTCGGCGCCTCCGACGTCGTCGCCGCCGGTGACGTCGCCCGCTGGCCCAACCTGCGCTTCGACGGCGTGCCGCGGCGCGTGGAGCACTGGCTGAACGCGATCGAGATGGGGCGGGCCGCCGCCGAGAACCTGCTCGCCGGCAAGTCCCGGGCCAAGCCGTTCACGCCGCTGCCCCGGTTCTGGTCCGAGCAGCACCACGTGCGGATCCAGGCCGCTGGCATCCCGGCCATCGGTCAGCAGACGATGTACCTGAGCACCCGGCCCAACGGCGCCGAGCGGTCCATCACTGGCTACATCCGGGCCGGCAAGCCCGTCGGCATCGTCGGCCTGAACCAGCCGCGCACGATGATCCACCTGACCCGGCAGCTGGACCAGAAGCTGCGGCCGATGGTGCCCACCACCGAGCGCGCCCGCACCCCGCGTCGCACGCCGGTGGAGAACCCGGCCTCGTCGACGGCGGAGACCTTGAGCGAGCGCACGCCCAGCAACGCCAAGATCGACGTCAACGAGCTGTCGGCCCGGCTGACGGCGCCGGCCATGCGCAACGGTCGCTGACGGTCACGTTTGGGGGCCCGTCCGGTCGGGACGGGCCCTCGACGGGTTCCGGGCAGGTAGCCTCTGGCCAGCACATACCTGGTGGTGGAGGCATGCGGCGATGACGGGACAGTTGCGGGCGGACGCGAAGCGCAATCGCGACCAGATCCTGGCGGCCGCCCGCGAGCTCATGGTGAACCAGGGCGCCGGCGTCCCGATGGAGGAGATCGCCCGGCACGCCGGTGTGGGCGTCGGGACGCTCTACCGGCGGTTCCCCGACCGCGTCGCGCTGCTGCGCGCGCTGTCCGTGCACACCATCGAGAACATGACCGAGCTGGCTCGCACCGCGCTGCGCACCGAGCCCGACGCGTGGACCGGCCTAAGCCGCTTCGTCCGCGAGTGCGTCGCGCTCCGGCTCGGGGCGCTGCGCTCGATCGTCGACCCGGAACTTCACACCGCGCTCCGCCAGAGCGACGAACTCCGTTCGGCACGCACGGAGCTGCTGCGCATCGTGGAGCAGATGATCGAAGCCGCCCAGCGCGACGGTTCGATGCGCACCGACGTCGGCGTCGTCGACGTGGCGATGCTGGTGTCGCTGCACCTCAAGCGACCGTTCGACGTGCCGGGCACCACGCCTGTGGACATGGACGCCCGCCTCACACAGCTGATGCTCGACGGCCTCCGCCCGTGCGCCGCCACGCCGCTGCCCGGCAGCCCCACGACCCTCGCCGACGTCAACTGGGACGCCGACCGCTGACCAAATCGAGCAATTCGCACGCACACGGGCAGCGCGTCCGGAGTTGACCACGTTGTCCACAGTTGACAACTCTGTACACAGTTGACTCGGTTCAACGAAGTCCACGAGTCCGTGCGAAGTCGAGCAGTGCGTGCGCGGTCGGGAAGTTCGTGCGAAGTCGGGAAGTCCGCACGTAATCGGGCAGTGCGTGCGAAATCGAGCAGTCCGTGTGAAGTCGAGAAGTTCGTACGACGAGCACCACTGGGTGCGCCGACCTGCACTTCGTTGACAAAGGCCGGGCGCGGTCGCCGCGAGGAGTGCGGCGGCCGCGCCCGAGTTCAGCGACCGGTCAGGACCACGGTCAGGACCACGACCGGCCAGCATCGACGACCGGTCAGGAGAAGTCCGGCGACTCGGTCCGCGTCCGCTTGAGCTCGTAGAAGTGCGGGAAGCCGGCGAGCAGCCGGGCACCCTCGAACACCCGGACGGCATCCTCACCACGCGGGATCTTGGACAGCACCGGCCCGAAGAACGCCACACCGTTGACGTGGATGACCGGGGTGCCGACGTCCATGCCCACCGCGTCCATGCCGGCGTGGTGGCTGGTCTTCAGCTCCTCGTCGTACTCCGTGCTGGTGGCCGCCTCGGCGAGCTCCGCCGGCAGGCCCACGTCGGCCAGCGCCAGCTTGATGACCTCGTCGAAGTCCCGGACACCCTCGTTGTGGATCCGGGTGCCCATGGCCGTGTACAGCGGCAGCAGCACATCGTCCCCGTGGTGCTTGGCGGCCGCGATGGCCACCCGCACCGGCCCCCACGCCCGGTCGAGGAAGTTCCGGTACTCCTCGGGCAGGTCACGGCCGTCGTTGAGCACCGACAGGCTCATCACATGGAAGGCCAGGTCGATGTCGCGCTCCTTGGCGACCTCGAGAATCCAGCGGGACGAGATCCACGCCCACGGACACGCGGGATCGAACCAGAAGTCGACCTTCACCTTCTCGTTCGCGTCGAACTGCACTGCGGTCATCGGGGCATCTCCAGGGCGTCACGCGGGGCCAGCCTGTCCGGACCCGCACACCAGAGGCAACCATCGGAGGCCGTCCGGTCTTCCCGACCGCGATTTACGCCGGATCCTCGCAGCGCGGCGACCACGTCACGTGATTGGATGCGGAGACCCCTGCCCATACCCGGTGGCGAACGACAACCACCCGGACCCCCGACATCCACAGATGAGGTGACCCAGTGGCCGCGCCGAACCTCACCCGCGACCAGGCCCAGCAGCGCGCGGCGCTCCTCGAGGTCCAGTCCTACGACATCGCACTGGACCTGACCGGCGACGGTCCCACGTTCGGATCGACGACTACCGTGCGCTTCCGCAGCCGCACGGCCGGCGCGTCGACGTGGATCGACCTCGTCGCGGGCGAGGTGCAGTCCGCCGTGCTCAACGGCGTCGAGCTCGACGTGTCCAGCTACCGCGACGAGGACGGCGTCGTCCTGCCGGAGCTGGCCGAGCAGAACGAGCTGGTGGTGCGGGCGCAGTGCCTGTACACCAACACCGGCGAGGGCCTGCACCGCTTCGTCGACCCGGTCGACAAGGGCGTCTACCTGTACACCCAGTTCGAGACGGCCGACGCGAAGCGCATGTTCACCTGCTTCGACCAGCCGGACCTCAAGGCGGTCTACGACGTCACGGTGACCGCGCCGAAGGACTGGAAGGTGATGTCCAACGCGCCGTCGGCGAGCGTCGAGGAGATCGACCCGGAGACGTCCCGGCACGTCTTCGAGACCACCAAGACGCTGTCCACCTACCTGGTGGCGCTGGTCGCCGGCCCGTACGCCGAGTGGCGGGACGAGTACACCGACGACGAGGGCAGCATCCCGCTGGGCCTGTACTGCCGGGCCTCGCTGGCCGAGCACATGGACCACGAGCGCCTGTTCACGCAGACCAAGCAGGGCTTCGACTTCTTCCATCGCGCCTTCGGCGTGCGCTACCCGTTCGGCAAGTACGACCAGGCCTTCGTGCCGGAGTTCAACGCCGGCGCGATGGAGAACGCCGGTCTGGTGACCTTCCTGGAGGACTTCGTCTTCCGCAGCCGGGTCACCCGCTACATGTACGAGCGGCGCTGCGAGACCGTGCTGCACGAGATGGCGCACATGTGGTTCGGCGACCTGGTCACCATGCGCTGGTGGGACGACCTGTGGCTGAACGAGTCGTTCGCCACCTGGGCCAGCGTGCTCTCGCAGGCCGAGGCCACCGAGTACACGCACGCCTGGACCACGTTCGCCAACATCGAGAAGTCCTGGGCGTACCGGCAGGACCAGCTGCCCTCGACCCACCCTGTCGCGGCCGACATCCCCGATCTGCAGGCGGTCGAGGTCAACTTCGACGGCATCACCTACGCCAAGGGCGCCAGCGTGCTCAAGCAGCTGGTGGCCTACGTCGGCCTGGACAACTTCCTGGCCGGTCTGCGGGTGTACTTCGCCAAGCACGCGTGGGGCAACGCCACCCTCTCGGACCTGCTGGCGGCCCTTGAGGAGGCGTCCGGCCGGGACCTGTCCTGGTGGTCGGCGCAGTGGCTGGAGACCACCGGCCTGAACCTGCTGCGGCCGAAGTTCACGGTCGACGCCGACGGCCGGTTCGCCGAGTTCGCGGTGTTGCAGGGCGGCGCCCGTCCGGGCGCCGGCGAACTGCGCACGCACCGGCTGGCGATCGGCGTCTACGACGACGACCCGACCACCGGCAAGCTGGTCCGCACCCACCGCGTCGAGCTCGACGTCACCGGCGAGCGGACCGAGGTGCCGGAGCTGGTCGGCGTGCCGCGCGGCAAGCTGGTGCTGGTCAACGACGACGACCTGACGTACTGCACGATGCGGCTGGACAACGACTCGCTGGCCACGCTGGTGGACCGGATCTCGGACATCACCGAGCCGCTGCCGCGCACGCTGTGCTGGTCGGCGGCGTGGGAGATGACCCGCGAGGCCGAGCTGAAGGCCCGCGACTTCGTCACGCTGGTGCTCGGCGGCATCCGGTCGGAGACCGAAGTCGGCGTGGTGCAGCGCCTGATGCTCCAGGCACAGACGGCGATCTCCTCGTACGCCGACCCGGCGTGGGCGCCGGAGGGCTGGCGGCGGTTCACCGACACCGTGCTGGAGCTGGCCCGCGCCGCGGAGCCGGGCTCGGACCACCAGCTGGCGTTCGTCAACTCGCTGGCCGGCTCGGCGCTGACCGACGACGTCGTCGCGGTGTTGAAGGGCTGGCTGGACGGCACCGACACGCTGCCGGGCCTGGTCGTCGACACCGACCTGCGCTGGCGGTTGCTTCAGGCGCTGACCGCGCACGGCGCGGCCGGCGACGTCGAGGTGCGGGCCGAGCTGGAGCTGGACCCGACGGCGGCCGGTCAGCGGCACGCCGAGCGGGCGCGGGCGCTGGTGCCGACCGAGGCCAACAAGGCCGAGGCGTGGCGGCGCGCGGTGCACGACGACGAGCTGCCGAACGCCGTGAACGAGGCCATCATCTACGGCTTCTCGCACCCGAGCCAGAAGGAGCTGCTCGCGCCGTACGCCGAGCGGTACTTCGCCGACGTCGCGGATGTGTGGCGGCGGCGGTCCAGTGAGCGGGCGCAGCCGACGGTGACCGGCCTGTTCCCGTCGTGGGCGGTGGCGGAGTCGACCGTGCGGGCGTCCGACGAGTGGCTGGCCGAGGAGCGCCCGCCGGCGCTGCGGCGGCTGGTGTCCGAAGGCCGCGCCGGCATCGTGCGGGCGCTGGCGGCCCGCGAGTTCGACCGGTCCTGACCTCAGACGCGAGGAGGCCCTCCCGGACGGATCCGGGAGGGCCTCCTCGCAGTTCGGACGCGGGTCAGCGGCGCGGCGCCGGCCCCGCCTGGTCGGTCAGCATGCGCAGGCCGCTGACCAGGCCGCCGGCCAGGTCGCCCTCCTTGAAGGAGGCCACCATGCTCATCACGGCCAGCTTGCAGCCGCGGTCGGCCAGCCGGCGGTGCGACTCCTCGCCGGTCACGATCTCGACGGCGCGCTGCCCCGGCGACACGGCGATCAGCACCGCGAGCGTGGGCCGCGGCGTCTGCGCATGCAGCTCCTCGGCCGCCTTGCGGGTGTCGTCCCCGTCCAGCTCGCCCAGGTAGACGCTGAAGTCGAGGCCGGTCTCCCGGCTGGACAGGGTCAGCGCCTCGTCGAGCTGCGCCAGCTCCGAGGAGCGGAACGGCAGGCTCGGAGGGCTGGGCTTCTGCTCGATGGCGGCCGAGACCCGGCCGTCGGCCATCAGCGCCTCGCCGTAGGCGAGCTCCGAGTCCTCGGCGCGCCGCTGCACGATCTCACCAGTTGCCACGGGCACCTCCTCGTGCGGTCGGCGCGGGCTCGCCGGCCTCGCCCTGCTCCAGCGCCAGGTGCGCGGAGGGGGCGTGGGCACCGATGCCCGCGGGGTTGGCGGTCCACCACACTGGCGCGTAGCCCCACTCCTGGCCTGCCTGGTACCGGGGGGTACGCGCGAACTTCGGCCACAGCGTCAGCAGCGCGATCACCCCGTACACACACAGCGGGATCAGCGCGAAGACGAGGAGGGTGTCCACGACGTTCACGGGGCTTTACGGTAGCCGAGGCCGTCGCACGGCGCGTCACCGGCCGTCCTGGTCTGGGGCGATGCGCACGCCCGAACGGGCACGATCCGGGGCGAAGTGACCACACCGTTGCCGGCGACGCGGCGTGAAAGTGATCATCAGCACACACTCTTGCGGTGTAACGCGCTGCGCCGAACGGACCCCGGGTTGGCAACGCGAATGCCGCCGGTTTGGCGGCTTGTCCTGACCGGCGAATCAAGATTAGCTTTCACCTATACGGGTCTTGCGGAGCAAGGGCCTTGCCTGAACGCCACCCCGAACCTCCCAGGAGGGCACGCCATGTACACGCCGAGCCTCCCCACCACGGTCGCCGCTGTCACCCGATCGAGTGAAGAGATGCGCACCGTGCTCACTCTCGTGTCCGGCATCCGGGTGAACAAGAGCACCCTTGTCCAGCGTGGCATTCGGGTGAATGGTCTCGACGCCGGAATCCGCGTCAACCGCGACGGTGTCCGGGTTAACCGGGACGGCATCCGCGTGAACCGCTCCGCGGACCGAGCGGGCATCCGAGTCAACCGCGACGGCATCCGAGTCAACCGGGCCGCCGAGAGCCGCGACGGCATCCGAGTCAACAGGGACGGCATCCGCGTCAACCGCGCGGCCGAGAGCCGCGACGGCATCCGCGTGAACCGGGACGGGATCCGCGTCAACCGCGACGGCATCAGGGTCAACCGCGCGGCCTGACCACCACACAGACCACACAACGACGGCGGCCCGGGCAGGAAACGCCCGAACCGCCGTTCGTTCATCGAGAACTACCCGATCACCTGGACGAGCTCGGGCTCACGCCGCGGGCTCGCCCAGGTATGGCAGCCATTGGGGGTCGGCGTCGGCCACGCCGGCGAGCAGCCGCCAGTGCGGCCCTCGCGGCGCGGTCGGCACGACCAGCAGCCTCCATCCGAGTTCGGACAGCATCTTGTCGGCCTTGCGGTGGTTGCACTTGGCGCAGCAGGCCACACAGTTGGTCCAGCTGTGGGCACCCCCGCGCGAGCGCGGCACGACGTGATCGATAGTCTCTGCCCGCCCGCCGCAGTACGCGCAGCGGTAGCGGTCCCGGTGCATCAGCCCGGCCCTGGTCAGCGGCACCCGGCCGCGATAGGGGACACGGACGTAGCTGGACAGCCGGATCACCGAGGGCACCACGACGCTGGCAGTGGAGGAATGCAGGATCAGGCCGGCCGAGTCACCGTGCACGACCTCGGCCTTGCCGCAGACCACCAGCACCACGGCCCGCCGCAGCGGTAACGCCGTCAGCGGCTCGAACGTGGCATTGAGCAGGAGCACCCGCCTCCGCCCCCAACTGGGCCCACCCGGGGCGCCGCGCGCCCGGTCCTGGCCGACCCGGTCCGGTTCCACGCTGGATGCGTGGCCGCTGGACGTGGCCTGGGCAGGAATTTGAGACAGGGGGACCCGCGGCGCCAGCCCCGATCTGGGGGCGCCGATCGGAGTGGGTTGTCGGTCGGGCACGCGACCACCTCCACCGGTGCAGGCATAGTCGACCACACTTGACCCGCTCAACGCACGTGTGATGCATGACATGTCATGAACCCGTCGTGAAATCCATGGTGAACCGTGGCCTAACGGAGATGGTTTTCAACTGGGCGGCTACCCTTCGGCGAATGACGGAGGCTCTCCCCCAATCGACGGCGTCCTATCCCCCGGCCGAGCGGCTGCCGCTCGTGGAGGACCTGCACGGACACGCTGTGTCCGACCCCTACCGCTGGCTGGAGGACCCGGCCGACGAGCGCACCGTCGCCTGGTCGGCCGCACAGGACACGCTCACGCGGTCATGGCTGGACGCGCTGCCGGGCCGCGAGGCGCTGCGGGGGCGCCTAGAGCGCCTGATGGCGGCCGGCAGCATCGGAACACCCGTCTGGCGCAGCGGCCGCGCCTTCTTCACCCGCCGCGACCCGGGCCAGGACCACGCCGCGCTGTGGCTGCGCGACCGCGACGGCAGCGAGCGCGTGCTGCTGGACGTCGCCGCCATCGACCCGTCGGGGCGCACCACCCTGGACAGCTGGTCGCCGAGCCGCGAGGGCGACCGGCTGGCATACCAGATCTCGGTCGGCGGAAACGAGGAGTCGCTGCTGCACGTCCTGGACGTGGACAGCGGCGAGCTGCTCGACGGCCCGATCGACCGCTGCCGGTACAGCTCGATCGGCTGGCTGCCGGGTGGCGAGGAGTTCTTCTACGTCCGCCGGCTGCCGACCGACCAGGTGCCCGCCGGCGAGGAGCTGTTCCACCGCCGGGTGTGGCGGCACCGGGTCGGCACGGACGCCGATCTCGACGTCAACGTGCACGGCGACGGCATGGACCCCACGTACTACTTCACGCTGTCCACATCGGAGGACGGCCACTGGCTGGTGGTCGACGGCCGCCGCGGCACCACGCAGCGCGAGGCCGTGTGGATCGCCGACCTCACCACGGACGAATTCGCGCTGACCGAGGTGCTGTCCGACGCCGCCGGCGCGCGGTGTAACGCGTGGGTCGCTGGTGATGGCCGCCTGTACCTGCTGACGACGTTGGACGCCCCGCGCGGCCGGCTGTGCGTCACTGACCCGCAGCGCCCCGGCAGTGAGCACTGGACGGAGTTGGTGGCGGAGGAGCCCGACTCCGTGCTGGAGAACGCCGAGTGGGTACGCCGCGACGAGGATCAAGGCGCCCTCCTCGTGTTGCAGCGCACACGACACGCAGTCTCGGAGCTGCACCTGCACGCGCCGTCGACCGGCGCGCGTGTCGGCCAAGTGCCGCTACCGAGCAAGGGCAGTCTGCACGGCATCACCATGACCGACGCACGGACCAGCGGCCGCGACGGCGTCATCTGGTTCGGCTGGACCGACTTCACGACGCCGGTGTGCGTGCGCACGTATCGCTTCGGCGCGACCGACACCGACCTGTGGGCGGCGGCGCCCGGCGCGGTGGACGTGCCGGACGTGCGCACCGAACAGCTGGAGTACACCTCCAAGGACGGCACCGTGGTGCGCATGTTCGTCGTGTCGCCGCACGGCCGACCCAGTACGCCGCTGCCGACACTCGTGACCGGCTACGGCGGCTTCGCCATCTCACGGCGTCCCGGCTACAACAGCAGCGCGCTCGCATGGGTGCAGTCCGGCGGTGTGTGGGTCGTCGTGTCGCTGCGTGGCGGCAGCGAGGAAGGTGAGCAGTGGCACCAGGCCGGCATGCGCGACCGCAAGCAGAACGTCTTCGACGACTTCCACGCCGCCGCCGAGTACCTCATCCGTGACGGCTGGACCACGCCGGAGCAGCTGGCGATCCAGGGCGGCTCCAACGGTGGTCTGCTTGTCGGAGCGGCGTTGACCCAAAGGCCGGAGCTGTACCGCGCGGTGGTGTGTTCCGCGCCACTGCTGGACATGGTGCGCTACGAGAAGTTTCTGCTGGGCAGGCTGTGGGCGGAGGAGTACGGCAGCGCCGCCGTGCCCGAGGAGCTGGCTTGGCTGCTGGCCTACTCCCCGTACCATCGGGTGCTCGAGGAGGTCGAGTACCCGGCCGTGCTGTTCGCCGTCTTCGAGTCGGACAGCAGGGTGGACCCGAACCACGCCCGCAAGATGTGCGCAGCGTTGCAGCACGCCACCAGCGCGGACCCGACCAAGCACCCCGTGCTGATCCGTCGCGAGACCGAGGTCGGCCACGCGGCGCGCTCGGTGTCCCGCAGTGTCGCGCTCGCCGTCGACGAACTCGGCTTCCTCGCCAACGAGGTCGGTTTGGAGCTGGAGGAACCGAGTACATGACCGGGCAGGGCACCAACGTGGTCAGGGCGGCGAGCTGGTTCGCCGACAACTGGCCAGTGTTAGTCGCTGGGGCCATCCAGATCGCGATCATCCTGGCGATAGCCGTGGTGGTCCGGCTGGTGGTCCACCGGATGATCGACAAGTTCACTCAGGGCAACGGCGAGATGCCGCCGCTGCTCAAGCCGCTGAAGGAGCGGGCGCCGCAACTGCCCGCCCCGCAGCGGTCGGAGCGGCGCAGGCAGCGGGCCAAGACCATCGGCTCGGTGCTCAAGTCCGTGACCACGCTGCTGACCGCCGGGATCGCGTTCCTGATGATCCTCCAGCAGTTCCGGATCGACATCACGCCGATAATCGCCTCGGCCGGGGTGCTCGGCGTCGCGATCGGTTTCGGCGCCCAGTCGCTGGTCAGGGACTTCCTGTCCGGCATCTTCATGATGTTGGAGGACCAGTACGGCGTCGGCGACGTGATCGACGCCGGCCAGGCCACCGGCACCGTGGAGTCGGTCGGCCTGCGCGTCACGACGCTGCGCGACGTCAACGGAACCGTCTGGTACGTGCGCAACGGCGAGATCGTGCGGATCGGCAACTCCAGCCAGGGCTTCGCGGTCGCCGTCGTGGACGTGCCGTTCGGCCACGGCAGCGTGGACCAGGCGCTGACGATCCTCGGCGAGACCGCCGAGGCCGCGGTGGCCGAGACACCGCTGGCCGACGACGTGATGGACGCCCCGCAGGTGCTGGGCGTGGAGAAGGTCACGTCCGAGGGCATCACGCTGCGGATGACGGTCAAGGTGCGGCCCGGGCGGCAGTGGGCCACCCAGCGGGCGCTGCGGGCCCGGATCATGGGCGCGTTCGTCGCGGCGGGCATCGAGCCGCCGTTCGTGCGCACGCCGCCCAAGATCGAGGACGAGCCCAAGAAGCCGGCGCCGGCCCGGCCGCGGCCCACCGGCTTCGACGACGCCAAGTCGTCCGACCAGGACGGCTGAGCGTCACGCGCGAGTGCGAGGATTGAGGACGTGGGACAGCCGCAGAACTTCTACGAGGCCGTCGGCGGCGAGGAGACCTTCCGCCGCATCGTCGGCCGCTTCTACGCCGAGGTCGCCAAGGACGAGGTGCTCCGCCCGCTCTATCCGGAGGAGGACCTCGGGCCGGCCGAGGAGCGTCTGCGGCTGTTCCTGATCCAGTACTGGGGCGGCCCCCACACGTACTCCGACCTGCGCGGACACCCCCGGCTGCGGATGCGGCACATGCCGTTCACGGTCGGCCCGATCCAGCGGGACGCCTGGCTGCGGTGCATGCGGATCGCCGTCGACGAGGCCGGTCTGGCCGAGCCGGAGCGCCAGCAGCTGTGGGACTACCTGGAGATGGCGGCGAACAGCCTGCTCAACACCTGGGTGTGAGGTCCTGGTGAGATCGATCACTGGGCGGCTGACCACGGTTTTCCGGATGGCGTAACCCATCAGGGGACAACCAATCCCGGACGGATGGCAGGATGACACCCTGTGCGACGATCCGCTGACGTTCATGCCGAGATCGCCGAGAAGTCGGCTTGGTGGCGCGGCGCGGTGTTCTACCAGGTGTACGTCCGGTCCTTCGCGGATTCCGACGGCGACGGCGTCGGCGATCTGGAGGGCATCCGCTCCCGGCTGGGGTACCTGGAGCTGCTCGGGGTCGACGCGCTCTGGCTGACGCCGTTCTACCGGTCGCCGATGGCCGACCACGGCTACGACGTCGCCGACCCGCGGGACGTCGATCCGCTCTTCGGCGATCTCGCGGCGTTCGACCGCCTGGTGGCGGACGCGCACAGCTGCGGCATCAAGGTCACCGTCGACCTGGTGCCCAACCACACCAGCGACCAGCACGAGTGGTTCCAGGCCGCGCTGCGGGCCGGGCCCGGCAGCCCCGAACGCGAGCGGTACCACTTCCGGGAGGGGCGCGGAGGCGACGGTTCGCTGCCGCCCAACAACTGGACCAGTGTGTTCGGCGGGCCGGCGTGGACGCGGGTCGCCGACGGGCAGTGGTACCTGCACCTGTTCGCGCCGCAGCAGCCGGACCTGAACTGGACCAATGCCGATGTCCGGGCGGACCTCGAGCGCAGCCTCCGGTTCTGGCTGGACCGCGGTGCCGACGGCTTCCGTATCGATGTGGCGCACGGCATGGCCAAGCCGTACGGGTTGCCCGACATGGACCCGCGGGCCGACCGCGGTTCCGGGGTGCTGCACGACAACGCGCTCGACCCGCGGTTCGACGACGACGGCGTGCACGAGATCCACCGGATGATCCGCAAGGTGCTCGACGAGTACCCCAACGCGATGGCCGTCGGCGAGATCTGGGTCAAGGAGAACGAGCGGTTCACCCGCTACCTGCGCGCCGACGAGTTACACCTGGGCTTCAACTTCCGGCTGGTCGAGGCCGAGTTCGACGCGGATTCGGTGCGGACGGCCATCGACTCCTCGCTGGCCGCCGTGACCTACGTCGACTCGCCCGCGACCTGGACCCTGTCCAACCACGACGTCGTCCGGCACGTCAGCCGCTACGGCGACGGAGAGCTCGGCCGGCAGCGGGCGCGGGCGATGGCCCTGGTCGAACTGGCGCTGCCCGGCGTCGTGTACGTGTACAACGGCGAGGAACTCGGGCTTCCCAACGTCGAACTGCCGGACTGGGCGCTCCAGGACCCGATCTGGATCCGGTCCGGGCACATCGAGCGTGGCCGCGACGGTTGCCGCGTGCCGATCCCGTGGGAGGGCGACCAGCCTCCGTTCGGTTTCTCGACCGGCGCCGCGACGTGGCTGCCCATGCCGCACGAGTGGGCCCGGCTCACCGTCGAATCGCAGCTGGAGGACCCCGGCTCGATGCTGTCGCTCTACCGGCAGGCTCTGGAGCTCCGCAAGACGCATCCGGCGTTCGGCGGGGAGAACCTCGAGTGGTATGGCGCTCCGCCCGGGTGCTTCGCGTTCCGACGCAAGGGCGGCGGGCTGATCTGCGCCCTGAACACGGGGAGCGCGCCGGTGCCGCTGCCGCCGGGACAGGTGCTGCTGGCCAGCGGGCCGATGGCGGCTGATCTCCTGCCGCCGGACACGGCCGTCTGGCTGGTCTGAGCCGGGTCTGGCTGGTCCAGACTTCTGCCGACTTCCGGCGTCCCAGTGCGCCCTTTCCCGCCCTCCTGTCCCCCCGTCGCTGACCGGCCCGTCCGAATCGCTCGCTTGTTCTGCCTCGACCGGTGCCGTTCACCGGCCGTTCCGACCACGTTGACACGCGGCGGTTAGCTTGCCGGCCATGACCGACTCAAGTCGTCGCAGTTTCCTGCGCGGTGCAGGGCTTATCGGCGCGGGCGTCGCGGCGACCGGCGCGCTCGGCGCCGTGTCCGCGGCCGCCGCCCCGTCCGGCTGGTGCCCCGACCCGAACGACCCGCGCTTCACGCTCGTCGTCATGCCCGACACGCAGTACCTGTTCGACGAGGACCGCGGCGACGCCGCACCGCTGGACGCCTCTCTGCGCTACGTGCTCGACGGCGGCGATGACAACGTTGTCTTCCTGTCGCATCTCGGTGACCTCACCGAGCACGGCGAGGCCGGCGAGATCGCCCAGATCGGCCACTCGTTCCAGGCGCTCGACCGCAACCGGGTCGGCTACAGCGTGCTGGCCGGCAACCACGACGTGAACTCGTCCACCAACGACCAGCGCGGCGGCACGCCGTGGCTGTCGACGTTCGGCCCGCAGCGATTCCGCAGTTCGCCGACGTTCCGGGGTTCGTCGAAGGACGGCTACAACAGCTACCACGTGTTCCGCGCCGGCGGCCGCGACTGGCTCGTCCTGGCGCTGGACTGGCGGCTCTCGCCGGCCGGCTTCGACTGGGCGCGGTCGGTCATTCGGCAGCACCCGAAGACGCCGGTCATCCTCACCACCCACGAACTCGCCTACGCCGACGACTCCGGGCAGGCCAGCCTCTCCGACTACGGCCAGCAGCTGTGGGACCAGCTCATCAGCGACAACGACCAGATCTTCCTCACCCTCAACGGCCACTTCTGGCCGCCGGGCCGCGCCGTGCTGCGCAACAAGGCCGGGCACGACGTCCACGTGCACATCACCAACTACCAGGACCATTTCTACGGCGGCAGCGCCATGATCCGGCTCTACCGCTTCGACCTGGCCCGCAACGTGATCGACGTGTCGACCATCTCGCCCTGGCTGCTGGCCCAGAACTCGTCGCGGTTGAACGAGCTGGACCGGCGCGAGATCGAGCTGACCGGTCCGGTCAACCGGTTCACGCTCGACATCGACTTCACCGCCCGGTTCAGCGGCTTCGCCCCGGTGCCGCCGCCGGTCGCCCGGCCGGCGAGGGACGTGCTGATTCCCGGCACGCTCGCCTACTGGCGGTTCGACGGCGGTCCGACCGCCGGCACGCCGGTCGCCGACGGACTGGTGCAACGCGACCTCTCGGGTCACGGCAACGACCTGACCCGCGTGACGATGCCCGGCAGCAATGCGTCCGCGCTCAGCTGGTCCGCCGACTTCCACCCCGGCGCCCCGGCTCACGGCAGTCTCCGGTTCGACGGCGGCAAGAACCCCGGCCACGGCGCGTACCTGAAGACCGTCGACAACGCACCGCTCAATTCCGCCGACTTCCAGCACGGCTACACCATCGAGGCCTTCGTCAAGGTCCCCGGCGACTTCAAGAACGGCCTGCACGCCTGGTGCGGCATCTTCTCCCGGCTTTGCCGCGGCGGTGATGCCGGCAAGACCGGCGACGACCCGCTCGAGCCGGCCGCCACCCTGGCGCTGTCCGACGGCGCCCAGTTCCAGTGGGCCGTCTTCCCTCTCAACCAGAACGGCATCTCCACCTGCTGGGGCCACGAGCTGCCACTCGACCAGTGGTGGCACGTCGCCCTAGTCAATGATGGTCAACACTCGTCAATGTTCGTCGAGGGTTGTCAAGTGTTGAGGAATCCCAGGACCCCAGCCGTCGGCATCTCCGGCACAGGCAACTGGCTGCTCGGCGCCTACGACTACGACCGCACCGTCGACCAGGGCTTCTACGGTTGGATCGGCGACGTCCGGATCGTCAACCGAGCCCTCTCCACGCACGAGTTCATGCTCCGCTGACGAAGACCCCGACTTCACCGAACTCCTCGATTTCGCCGACCACCTCAACCTCGTCGCCACTGCTCGCTTTCGCACACAGCTCGGCAACATCGTTGAAGTCGGCACCGTCGTTGAAGTCGGCATCATCGATCAGTTGAGCTGACCGGCCTTCTCAACCACGCAGGTCAGCCAACCACGCCGGTCAGCTCGGCGGCGTCCGCCATCGCGGTCGCTGCTGAGCTGCCTGGCGTCGTTCAACCGATGCGGATTGCTCTCGGCCGGCCCGCAGTCGTCCATCGAGCTCAACCTGCCCTGCCCACCTGACTTCATCGATTAGCCAGCGTTCGACGACCAGCTGTACTTCGCCCGAACTGCTCGATTTCGTCAGACCAGCAGTGGGAGCAACGCGTGACGTCGGCGGACCACCGCGCCGAACATGGCGTCAATCCGCAACCACGAGTCGGTCGCAGTGACGCGCACATCGCCGCCCGTGTCGCCGCCACCGAGGAAACCCATTCCGGACAGCGCGAACAGACAACGCAGCGGAATTTTCACGTCCAACCCGCTGCCACTGACCGTCAGCACCGTCTGGTCCAGCAGCGACGCCGGCGGTGTCCCATGCGGACCCGAGTTCTCCCGCGCGACCGCAACGCCCTGGTCGGCCAACTCTGTCACCACGGTCACCGGCAGGTTGTCGACCTGCTTCCAGCCGTCCGCCGGCGGCAGCGCACTGCGCCACAGCAGATCCTTCGACGCGCCCGGATCCACCCGATCGCCACGCAGAATCGCCAGGCCGGACAGCAATTCGCTGCCCGCCACGGCCACGTCGGAGGGCGTGACCGAGCCGGCTACCGACCGCGTTGCCAAGACGTCGAACGGTGTCGCCACCCAGGCCTCGACCCGGTCTTCGGCACGGGCCCGCAGCCGCACGATCCCCTGCTGGTCCAGACGGACAGCTCGGGCTACGAAGGCGCCGAGGTCGTCACGCTCGGACGTGTCGGCGAAAACCAACTCAGCCACGTGCGCCTCCGGAATGCCAGCTCGCGAGAAAGTCACGCTCCGCGTCGGTCAACCGGCGGGGTCGCGTCTCCTCGACGTCGTACGCGCAGATCAACGTCTCCGCGGTGACCGCGACGGTCGACGAACCGTTCCCACCAATGCGCACGGAATAGTCCAGAACGAACGAGGAAGCCTTCAGATCGCGCACCGACATCTCGATGTCGACCGATCCTCCGTCGAACACCAGCGGAACGCGATAGTCCACGGCCAGTTTGACCACGACCATGCCCCGGGACATGTCCAGCAGGCCCTGTCGGGCCGCCTCGGTGAACACGAGGGCGACCCGCGCCTCTTCGAGAAGGGTGACCGTGTTCGCGTGGTTGACGTGCCCGTAGGCATCCATGTCGGACCACCGCGGTCGCACCTGCGCGACGAAGACACCCAACGACAACGCCTCCCTGGCTGATGCCCAGATCCAGCATTCGATCCTACTCAGCCAGCTCCGCGGCCATTTTCCGGACAGCAGCCACTGACGAGCGAGGCTCCGCGAGCGATGCGCACCCGCGGAGCCTCCATTCGTCCACCGATCTCAGCGGATCATGCTGCGCACCTGCCGCGCCGCCACCGACAGCGTCGCCAGGTCGAGCCGGCCGACCCGGCCGATCTCCTGGAGCGCCGCCCGCGCCCGGCTCAGCCGCGACGCGTTGGACTGCTCCCAGTTGGCGATCTTCGCCTCGGGGCTCTCGCCGGGGTCGCTGTGCCGGAGCACGTCGAGAGTGATGGCCCGCAGCGAGTAGTACAGGTCGTCCCGCAGCGCCAGGCGGGCCAGCGCGTGCCAGCGGTTGCCGCGTTCCAGCGCGCTGACCGAGCTGAGCATCTGGTCGATGTTCAGGTGCTCGGAAAGCGCGTAGTACAGCTCCGCGGTTTCCTGGTGTGTGCGCTCGACGCCGAGGCCCTCGCGCTCCGCCAGCTCCGCGACCTCGCTGGTGTCCAACAGGCCGTACGAGTAGAGCAGCGCTGCGACCCGCTCCGCCAAGTCCTTCGGCGCACCCTGGTCGATCAGCCGCTTGGCGTGGTCGACGACGATCTCCCGCTCACGCCCCCTCAGCAGCGTCAACGCCTGCGGCGCCAGCTCGCTGACCACCTTGGCGAAGCGGTTGATCTCCGCGCCCACGGCGAGGGGCTGGGGCCGGTTGGACAGGAGCCACCGCGACGCGCGGTCGAGCAGTCGACGCGTCTCCAGCATCAACGCGTCCTGTAGGTCGGTGGAGACCTTGTTGTCCAGCTCGTCGATCTCGCGCCAGATCTGGGGCAGGCCGAACACGTTCGTCACCACCGCGTACGCCCGGACCGCGTCCGTCGCGCTCGCGCCGACTTCCTCCGCCAGCCGGAACGCGTACGAGATGCCGCCGCCGTCGACGACCTCGTTGACCAACAGCGTCGTCGTGATCTGCTTGCGCAGCGGGTGCGAGCCGATCGCGTTGACGAACTGATCCCGCAGCTTGGTCGGGAAGTACTCCGGCAGCCGGCGGGCGAAGACGTCCGACTCGGGCAGGTTGCTGGCGAGCACCTCGTCCTTGATCGCCAGCTTGACGTGCGCGAGCAGCGTGGCCAGTTCCGGCGAGGTCAGACCCTCGCCGGCCTTCTCGAGCGCCTTGAACTGCATGGCGGACGGCAGTGCTTCGAGGCGACGGTCGAGCCCGTGGTTGGCCTCGAGGTCGTCGACCAACCGTGCGTGCACCGACAACATCGGGGCCGCGTGCGCACGGCTGACGCCCAGCACTGCGTTCTGCCAGTAGTTGTCGCGGAGCACCAGCGTGCCGACCTCGTCGGTCATCTCCGCCAACAGCGCGTTCCGCTGCTCCCGGTCCAACTGTCCTTCGGCGACGAGGTGGTCCAGCAGGATCTTGATGTTGACCTCGTGGTCGGAGCAGTCGACACCGGCTGAGTTGTCCAACGCGTCGGTGTTGACCCGGCCGCCGGCCCGCGCGAACTCGATCCGGCCGCGCTGCGTCAACCCCAGGTTGCCGCCCTCGCCGATGACCTTGACGCGCAGGTCGGCGCCGTCGACACGGACCGCGTCATTCGCCTTGTCGCCAACCTCGGCGTGCGACTCCGCCGCCGACTTCACGTACGTGCCGATGCCGCCGTTCCACAGCAGGTCCACCGGCGCCAGCAGGATCGCCTTGATCAGTTCGGTCGGTGCCAGCTGCTCGACGCCGTCGTCGATGCCCAGGGCCGCCTTGACCTGCGGGCTCAGCGGAATCGACTTGGCCGTCCGCGGCCACACCCCGCCGCCCTCGCCGATCAGGGACCGGTCGTAGTCGTCCCACGATGAACGCGGCAGCTCGAACAGGCGCTTCCGCTCGGCGAAGGACGGCGCCGCCACGGGGTTGGGGTCGAGGAACACGTGCCGGTGATCGAACGCGGCGACCAGCCGGATGTGCTCGGACAGCAGCATGCCGTTGCCGAACACGTCGCCGGACATGTCGCCGACGCCGACAACCGTGAACTCCTGCGTCTGAGTGTCGACACCGAGCTCGCGGAACGCCCGCTTGACGCTTTCCCACGCACCCTTGGCGGTGATGCCCATCTGCTTGTGGTCGTAGCCGACCGAACCGCCGGAGGCGAACGCGTCGCCGAGCCAGAAGCCGTACTTGCCGGCGACCTCGTTGGCGATGTCGGAGAACGTCGCGGTGCCCTTGTCGGCCGCGACGACCAGGTAGGTGTCGTCATCGTCGTACCGAACAACCTGCGGAGCAGGCACGACCGTGCCCGCGTCGAGGTTGTCGGTCAGATCGAGGAGCCCCGAGATGAACATCCGATAGCAGGTGATGCCCTCGGCCAGGAACGCCTCGCGGTCAAGGCCCGGGTCGCCCTTCGGCGCCGGCGGCCGCTTGAGCACAAATCCGCCCTTGGCGCCGACCGGGACGATGACGGCGTTCTTCACCGCCTGCGCCTTGACCAGGCCCAGGATCTCGGTGCGGAAGTCTTCCCGCCGGTCGGACCACCGGAGGCCACCGCGGGCGACCGGACCGAACCGTAGGTGCACGCCCTCGAACCGGGGCGAGTACACGAAGATCTCGAACCGCGGCTTCGGGTCCGGCAGCTCCGGCAGCGACCGCGAGTCCAACTTGAACGCGAGATACGGCCGGACATCGCCATCGGCGCTGCGGACGAAGTAGTTCGTCCGCAGCGTGGCGTTGATCAGCGACAGCAGCTGACGCAGGATGCGGTCGGCGTCGAGGCTGGTCACCTCATCGATCAGACCGGTGATCTCGGTGGTCAGCGCGCCGACGACAGCGGTGCGGGTGTCGTCCGACAACGCCGGGTCGAACCGCGACTCGAACAGTCGCACCAGCGCCTCGGCGACGTTCGTGTAGCGCAGGACCGCGTCCTCGATGTAGTCCTGGCTGTAGGTGATGCCGACCTGCCGAAGGTACTTCGCGTAGGCCCGCAGCACCGAAGCCTGCCGCCAGCCGAGTCCGGCGCGCAGCACGAGAGCGTTGAAGCTGTCGACCTCCGCCTCGTCGCGCCAGGCCGCGGCGAACGCTTCCTGGAACAGCACGCGAACGACATCCAGGTCCTGGGTGGCCAGCCGTTCCAGAACCGCCTGTTCCATACGCAGACCGAAGTCGAAGATCCAACACTGCGTGCCGTCCTCGCGGTGGATCTCGTACGGACGCTCGTCGACGACCTCGACGCCCATCCGCTGGAGCACCGGAAGCACCTGCGACAGCGTCACCCGCGCACCGGCCAGGTACAGCTTGAACCGCCGCTCCCCCGGTTCGGCGTCCGCCGGCAGGTAGAACGACATGTCCAGGTCGCCCTCGGACAGGCGCTGGATGCGTCGCAGGTCGGCAAGACCTTCGGTGGCAGTGAAGTCTTCCTTGTAGCTTTCCGGGAAAGCCATCGCGAAACGCTGGCCCTGCTCGGTTGCCGACTCCGCACCGAGCTGGTTGGCCTGCTCCGAGATCTGCTCGGGTTCGTTGTGCTCGGACAGGATCGCGTCGGCCATCCTGTCGTCCCAGTTGCGGGTCGCCTCGCCCAGCAGAGCCTGAATGTGAGCAGCATTCAGCTCGGTCGCCTCGCTCGGCTCCGTGTGCACCATGAAGTGCACGCGGGCCAGCGGGCTCTCGCCGATGAGTGCGCTGTACTCCAGGTTCTTGCCCTGAAGCTCCGCCAGCAGCACCTCCTGCATCGCCAGCCGCGACGTCGTCGTGTAGCGGTCCCGCGGCAGGTACACCAGGCAGGAATAGAAACGCCCGTACGGGTCGCGCCGCAGGAACAGCCGCAGCCGACGGCGTTCCGCCAGGGCGAGCACACCGGTGGCGATGTCGTACAGCGTGTCGGCGTCGGTGGAGAAGAGTTCGCTGCGCGGGTAGTTCTGGATGACCTCGAGCATCTTCTGGCCGGAGTAGGACTCCAGCGGGAAGCCCGCCCTGTGGATGACGTTGCGGACCCGACGGCTGATCACCGGGATGTCCAGCACGTCCTCGTGCAACGCCGAAGTCGTGAACACGCCCAGGAACCGGTGCTCGCCACTGACATTGCCGTCGGCGTCGAACGTCTTCACACCGACGTAGTACGGGTACATCGAGCGGTGCACCGCGGACGGCGCGCTCGCCTGGGTCAACACCAGCAGTTCCGGCGCCAGCGCCTGCGCCGCCGTGTCCGGGCCAGCGGTCAGGCTCCGTGCTGCAAGGCTGTCCTGGCGCAACACACCCAGTCCGGAGGCCAGGACCGCGCGCAGCGCCGGCTCTTCGCCGCCGGCCGGATCGGCGACCAACTCGTACTGGCGATAGCCGATGAAGGTGAAGTGCCCCTGCGCCAGCCACCGCAGCAGGCTCGTACCGTCGGAGATCTCCTCCGCGTCGAGCGCCGGCGGCGCCTTCTCCAACTGGTCGGCGAGCTGACCGGCCATGCCGGCCATCTTGTCGGTGTCCTCGACGACCTCGCGGACGTCGTTGACCACGGAGATGAGCCGGTTCTCCAGCTCGCGACCGCGATCCGCGTCGGTGATGAGGTCGACCTCGATGTGCATCCACGACTCGGCGAGGGTGTCCGCCGGCGGATCCCCCGGATCCGCCTCGGGAAGCACCTCGCGGAGCTCACCCGTCACGTCCCGGCGAACCACCACGATCGGGTGCACGACGCGGTGCACCTGGATCCCGCTGCGGATCAGCGCCGACGAGATCGAGTCGACCAGGTAGGGCATGTCGTCCGTGACGATCTGCACGACCGTCACCGGGCACGCCCACCCGTCCTGGGACTTGGTCGGGTTGATGATGCGGACCACCGGGCGGCCGGGGACACGGTTGTCCGCCAGCTGGTAGGTGGATCGCACCGCTCCGACCAGGTCGCTCGGGTCGTCGTCGATGACTTCCTCGGCGGGCACGTAGCGGTAGTAGAGGCGGATCAGTTCTGCGAGTTCCGGAGCGGCGGCGACCGCGCCGCCGATCAGCTCGTCGCGTACCTGTTCGGGACTGTCCAGCCGGTCTTCGCGGCTCACGCCGGCGGCGGCGGTCGCAGGGCGGGACGGGGCTCCAGTCGGGGTCATTTTCAGGCGGCTCCACGCTATCCGGCGCCTCGGTGCGCCGGGACCGGGGTCCACACTAGATGGGCCGCCACACCGCAAACGCCTAGGGGTTGCAGCTGAATCGAACCTTGTGACGGGAGCCACCAACTCACGTTCGCAGGTTACTGGCGAGTTGCCTTTCGCCTGGTCAGCGTTCCGGTGGCGTCCACGTCCAGTCCGACCAGTTGCGTTCCGGCTCGACGGGCCGCGGGTCACGGTCGACCACCGGCCGGTCCTCACGGAACGGCGCGGGGGCCCAGTCGCCCAGCCCCGATGTGCCGGTGCGCGGCGGCTGGTCCTCTCTGCCCGAAAGCACCCAGTCGGACAACATCGGTGGTTCGGACGAAGTACGCGGCACGTCGATCCGGTCGTCCGGTTCGGGCTGCCGATGCCGCGACCCTGACGGTTCCGACTGCCAGTCGTACCGGTCGACCGTCGGCGTCGGTTCAGTGACAGCCCGCGTCGCCGCCGGCTCGTCCTCGAAATGCGTGTGCACGGCGTGTTCGGTCGACTCGAACGCGACCAAAGCCTCGGCCAGAAGATCCGCCAACTCCGACCTGGGCCGTCGACCTTCGGTCACCGGGACCGGCTCATCCGCAGGCCGATCGGTCACGGCGTCACGGTCGTTGGTGGTTGTCGCCACGGCAGCAGCCGGCCCGGAAACGGCGTCCTGCTCAGGCTCGACGACGGCGTCCCGGCCAACAATCTCGTGCGGCATGCCGGCGCGGGTGGTGAACGGAACCGTGCTGGACTCCTGAACACCGCCGCCCGTGCCTGGCCGATCGTCACGAAGGCCTGACGTATCCGTTGCCGCAGCTAATCCCTCGTCGCCTACCTGCGCAGCGTCGGCCGGCTCCGGCAAGGAGGGCTTTGCCGGCGTGTGCCCATCTGCGGACGGCACCTCGCTAACGCGACTCGACGGCGGCTCAAGCCGCCAACGACCCGAATCAGCACGAAGATCGTCGACGATCTCGCTGCGTTCAATCGACTCAGCACGACGACGCCGACCCGGACTGGCCGGCCGCTCCTGAAGTGGCTTGACCGTCTGCTCCACCGCGGCAGGAGTCTCGGGTTCGGCGGCTTCCGGCGCTCGCCGACGCCCACCAGTACCGGCTGCGGCCAGCAACTCCACCAAGGAAGCAAGACCTGGACGGCTCGCGTCGTCGTTGGCGTGCCGCGACTGCGGGGCCTTCTCCGCCTTGGGTACCCGGTCCTCAGCCCGACGCCGTCCACCTGTCGACTCGGGCTGCGGTGACTCCACCGTGTCCGTGGTCGTCTCACCCGAATTGCGGAAAAACGCAGCCAGCGCACCAGGTTCCTGCGAACGCTCTCGTTCCGAGACTTCGGTCCCATCAGAGAACAGGCTCGCCGAGTTCGCGACATCCACTGGCGTGGAACCCACACCGGCGTTGCCCATCCGCCAACGGTCGGCTGCCTGCGCCCAGGCCGTCGACAAGCCCGCAGACTGCTCGTCGGCTCGCCTCGATCTGCGACGAGGCAAATCGTCCGACGTTGCCCGTGCCGGACGGGGCACGGGGGCCGGCCGTTCGACCAGAACCTCCGCCGCTGGTCCATTCCCGTGGCTGCTCAGGCTGGGCGCGTTGGTGTCGCCGTCACTCCTTGCCTGCGACAGCGCCTGATCCGCATCCGTCAGCAGCGCATCACCGCCACTACCCGGCCGATATTCGGCGACGCCAGCGGTCATCGTGACCGACAAACGAGGTGCGATATCGGACCTGAGTGCTTCCGCCCACTGTTGCGCTTCGTCACGGGTCGTATGAGGCAGAAGCACTGCCAGCTCGTCCCCGGCGGTTCGCCCGACGGCCGCCTTGCCCGGAGCCGTGTCGCGCACACGATCCGCGATCTTGTGCATGACCTGGTCGTCAACGGAGACCGCATTGCTGCTCGCAGCCGCGACATCGACGTCGAGGAGGACCAGGGACAAGGCGTGGTCGATGTAGCCACCGTTCACAACGGCGTCGATCTGTCGACGGAGACCATTGCGGTCCAGCAGATCATTGACCGGGTCGATACCCGGGCGCGAGCCAACCGCCTGTTGCCTGATCAAGCTCGGCAGCTGCTCCTTCAGCGCGGTGCTTTCACGGTGCGCGGCCGCGAATTCCTCGGCAAGCTTCGTTCGAACGGTGTACAAGGCGGCTGTCCGACGCCGCTCAGCCGTGTGCGCCCCGCGTAGGCAGGTCAACGCCTCCGATAGCTGCCCGGCCATCTCGTGCACATGCGACAACGCCAGCATGCTCTCGGACAGCAAAAGATCAAGCTGATGCCGCCCGGCGCTGTCCGCGACGTCAAGAAGCAGGTCGTTCGCAATGTTGGTTCGTCCAGCCGGCAGATGGACACGTGTCGCCAACGCCAACTTGAGCCAACCGACAGACGCCGCTGACGGTGCCCGTACCGGCTGCTCAAGCAGCTCCTGCGCCGCCGCCACGGCGTCCGGCAACTGCTCGGCATCCATCAATGCGCATACGAGTTCCAACACCAACCGACTGGCGACGTGCCCGGAGTCCGCCGCCCGGTCGCTCAACTCGCCGAGCAGTGCCAAGCCTTCACGCGCCGCGTCGATCGCCGCTTTCAAATCGCCCCAGCGACGATGCTGCCGCGCTGCCGAGGCGCGCAGCAATGCCCGGAAGATCAATTTGGTGTCGTCGCCGAGGTCAGCGTCCGTACGGTAGAGCTGCTCGGCCTGATCCAGTGCGTCGGTGAGCTCCTTGCTCCGTCCGATCAGCACCAGGCAGTCCGTCAGCGCAACGAGGGCGGACGCTCGAATCTCGGTCGGCACGCCCTCGGCGCGCAGGACGGGCTTGAGCACACCAAATCCAGTGAGCGGGACGCCTGCGGCGCGGGCACAGCTCGCCAACTCGACCCGGAGACGCCAAGCGAGCTCGGCGTGATCGCCGCCCTCGGCGGCCTTGAGAGCCGCGATCGCGCGCTCGACCGCCTGAACGCCCTTGTCGAGCCGGTTGAGGGCGAACACCGCGAGTGTCTCCGCCCTCAACCGCTCCGACTCGTCGCGCCGACCGTTGGCGAGTGCGGAGGCCCGCTCGCTGAGCACCAGGCTCAGCTCCGGAGCCTGCCAACGCAGCTGCCAGGCAGGCACGCTGAGCGTGCCGACCTCCGCATCTGCCTGCGCCTCACCACTGCCGGCCACGTCGATTGCCGCCTCAGTCCCGTGTCAGCTTCCGGTAGGTCACTCGATGCGGACGCGCCGCGTCGACACCCAGTCGGTCGACCTTGTTCTTCTCGTAGCCCTCGAAGTTGCCCTCGAACCAGAACCACTTCGCCGGCTGCTCCTCGGTGCCTTCCCAGGCCAGGATGTGCGTTGCGACGCGGTCAAGGAACCACCGATCGTGGGAGATGACCACAGCGCAGCCGGGGAACTGC
This sequence comes from Kutzneria buriramensis, assembly GCF_003387475.1. Lineage (GTDB taxonomy): Bacteria > Actinomycetota > Actinomycetes > Mycobacteriales > Pseudonocardiaceae > Kutzneria > Kutzneria buriramensis. Next base: position 297,547 of record NZ_QUNO01000010.1, read on the forward strand.
TCCAGGGCGTTCTCCAGCGAGCCGAGCGTCTCGACGTCGAGGTCGTTCGTCGGCTCGTCGAGCAGGATCAGGTTGCCGCCCTGCTTGAGGGTCAGCGCCAGGTTGAGGCGGTTGCGCTCACCACCCGACAGCACACCGGACGGCTTCTGCTGATCGGCGCCCTTGAAACCGAAGGCACTCACGTACGCCCGGGACGGCATTTCCGTCTGACCGACCTGAATGTGGTCGAGACCGTCGGACACGATCTCCCAGACCGTCTTCTTCGGGTCGATGCCGGCGCGGTTCTGGTCGACGTAGGACAGCTGGACGGTCTCGCCGATCCGGACGTTGCCCGAGTCGGGCTTCTCCAAGCCGACGATGGTCTTGAACAGGGTCGTCTTACCGACGCCGTTCGGTCCGATCACGCCGACGATGCCGTTGCGCGGGAGGTCGAACGACAAGCCGTCGATGAGGACACGGTCGCCGAAGCCCTTGCGAAGGTCGTTGACCTCGACGACCACGCTACCCAGACGCGGGCCCGGAGGGATCTGGATCTCTTCGAAGTCGAGCTTGCGGTTCTTCTCGGCTTCGGCGGCCATCTCCTCGTAGCGCTGCAGACGGGCCTTCGACTTGGCCTGCCGAGCCTTGGCGCCGGACCGGACCCAGTCCAGCTCGTCCTTGAGGCGCTTCTGGAGCTTGGCGTCCTTCTTGCCCTGGACGGCGAGGCGTTCGGCCTTCTTCTCGAGGTACGTGGAGTAGTTGCCCTCGTAGCCGATCACGCGCCCGCGGTCCACTTCCATGATCCACTCGGCCACGTTGTCGAGGAAGTAGCGGTCGTGGGTCACGGCCAGGACAGCACCCGCATAGCCGGCGAGGTGCTGCTCGAGCCAGAGAACGCTCTCCGCGTCCAGATGGTTGGTGGGTTCGTCGAGGAGTAGCAGATCGGGCTTGCTCAGCAGGAGCTTGCACAGCGCGACCCGACGTCGCTCACCACCGGACAGTTGGGTGACGTTCGCGTCGGGCGGCGGGCATCGGAGGGCATCCATGGCCTGCTCGAGCTGGGAGTCGACGTCCCACGCGTTGGCATGGTCGAGCTCCTCCTGGAGCTTGCCCATCTCCTCCATGAGCTCATCGGAGTAGTCCGTGGCCATGAGCTCGGCGATCTCGTTGAAGCGGTGCAGCTTCACCATGATCTCGCCAACGCCTTCCTCGACGTTGCCGAGGACGGTCTTCTCCTCGTTGAGGGGCGGTTCCTGCATGAGGATGCCCACGGTGTAGCCCGGGCTGAGGAAGGCCTCGCCGTTGCTCGGCTGGTCAAGGCCAGCCATGATCTTCAAGACGCTCGACTTGCCCGCGCCGTTCGGGCCGACGACACCGATCTTGGCGCCGGGGTAGAACGCGGTGGTGACGTCATCGAGGATGACCTTGTCCCCATGCGTCTTGCGCGCCTTTTTCATGGTGTAGATGTACTCGGCCATGGGCGCGATCGTAGAGCGACGCGGAGTGGACCAGAACCTCGGTAGCCACGAACGGCTGGGACGGGTCACCCAAGTTGACGCGAACGTGGAACGTCCAGGATGTCCCGTACCGCCGTTCAGCCCATCTCACCTGCGGTGACGACCCGTCCGAGCACCGCGACGGACGGTGTGCACCCACGGCAGGGTGGCGGAGCTCACTCGCGTAGGCCCGCAATGGTCCAGTCGACGGGACAGTCGACATGGACGCATGTGGGCGCGAGGGCCGTGTCGGCCGACGCGCCCACCCGTCTCATACCGCGACCGCGGACAACGGCGGCGGCAGCGGATCGCCGCTGAGCTGGTCGAGGTCGACCGACCGCAGGTATGAAGGGATGACGTCGTCAGCCCTGGTGCGCTGGGCATCGGCGGTGCAGAACGCCAGGTTGGGCCCGATCGCGTTCGCGTCGATCTTGACCACGGTGCGTTTCTCCCCATCCTTCTCGTACTCATCGACCTGAAGCCTGCCATTTACGATGACCGGGTCACCCTTCTTCAGAGACGCGGCAGCACCGTTCGCGAGCCGCCTCCATCCCGTGACCCACACGAATAGTTTGTTACCGTCGGCCCACGACTCTGTCTTCTTGTCGAAACGACGCTCAGTCGACACCACTCCGAAACCAACGAAGGGGCTTCCATCCTGAGCGTTGCGCAGGACGACGTCCGTGGCGACGTTGCCCACGACCGTAACCGTTGTTCCAAACACTGATCCCATCCTTCGCGATAGAAATCCGACGGGCGGGCTTGCACACCCCGCCGTCGACCAGCGACACCAGCACTGTGCACACCAAGCTTCCACATCGGAAGCCGGCGTCCCACAGCCTGTGGATAACTCAAGATCGACAAAAACTATCCACAGGTCGATCTTGAACCAGTAGCGATCCAACAAGAAAGTGGTATACGCACCCTTTCCGGGAACCGCATCGCCAGAAGAATCCGACACAGTTGCGAACGACACGCCAAAGCTTTAGCGTGAAAGGTACCGACACCCCAGGAGTAGCCAATGCAAGAAATCTTCAACGAACCTGACCTACTGGCCGAGGCGATGAATCTCACCGAAGGCGATCACACAGACGGAGAACTCGTCGAGATGGTGAAGAAACTTGTCCGCATGGAGTCGGCTGTACGAGCAGCCCTGAGCCAGACCGTGGCTGTCGCGATCTCGCAGGGCGCACAGGAGAGCGCCGGCCACGCCACAGTCGCGGACCTGCTGCGGACCGAGTGCCATCTCTCTGGCCGCGAAGCCAACGAGCTTGCACTGTCTGCCGTCAGACTCCGCGAGCAGCTCCACCACACATTCGTGGCATTGCAGTCCGGGCTGATCACTTGGGCGCATGCGACGACGTTGGTCCGCTCAGTCGATCGACTGGGCACCGACACGGTTCAGGAGTTCGAACGCGACTGGATCGAACTCATCGCCAGCCGGACCAGCCCCGAGGCGCTGCAACGCGTCGTGCATACACATCACGTTGAAAGGGTCGGCTACCCGTCGCCGAACACCGAGTCCCAGATCGACAGGCAGCAAGCCACTTTCTCGGGCGCTCGGGAGGAGAACGCCAGCACTTCGACGGACGTCCCCGAGGCCGTGAGCAGGGGCTCCGAATCGGCAAGTCATGGATGTGCCGATGTGGACAATCCGGCGCAGGACTGGTGTACCGATGCCTCTGTCCACAAGGAACCACAGGGACTTACCGACTTCCCCAAGCCGTCCCAGCCCGAACACGACCGGGAGGCGTCGCCAGCCACGCCACTTACGACAGAACGACAGGCCGCAGCGACATTGACACTTTCGAGTGACAACGACGAGATCGCAGTCGCACAACGAACGACACCGACCAGCGGATGCAGGCACACCGGCTGCGCGGCCGAGGCATCACTCCGAGAGGTCTCGTTCACGGTGCGCTGGCTTGACGGCGGTCGGTCGAGCTTTCTCGGCTATGGCCTGCTCTGCGACGAACACTGCGGTGCCCTCGCGAGTTGCTCGGTCGACCGGATTCGGGTCGGGCATAGCACCATGATCAGGACGATCGGACCGGCTCTGGTCACTGACGCCGCCTGAGCAACTGAGAGGTTGCTGTGAACAATCGCGGCAGCGGCAGATGTCGGTGAGGATGACCTCATGCGTGTCCTGGTCGTTGACGACGAACCCGCGGTCCGCGAGTCCATCAGTCGCAGCCTTCGGTTTGAGGGGTATGAGGTGGAGCTCGCCGCGGACGGCGAGTCTGCTCTCAAGTTCCAGGCGGCCAGGCCGGCGGACGCGGTTGTCCTCGATGTGATGATGCCGGTGATCGATGGGCTGGAGACATGCCGTCGCCTGCGGGCGACCGGCGACCGTGTGCCAGTGCTGATGCTAACCGCACGCCGCGCCATCGGCGATCGGGTGACCGGCCTCGATGCTGGGGCGGATGACTATCTCGTCAAACCGTTCGCACTCGAGGAACTACTCGCCCGGTTGCGCGCCCTACTACGTCGCACCGACACCGGCGGGAGCGAGAAGCTTGTGTTCGGCGATCTGGAACTGAACGTCACCGCGCGCACAGTGCTCCGGGGCGATCGTCAGATCGAACTGACCCGCACCGAATTCGACCTCCTTGAGTTGCTGCTGCGGCATCCACGGCGGGTGCTGTCGAGGTCGGTGCTGTTCACGGAGGTGTGGGGGTACGACTTCGGTACGGGCTCGAACAGTCTGGACGTGTACATCGGCTACCTGCGTCGAAAGCTGGAAGCGCATGGTGAGCCCCGCCTCGTGCACACTATTCGTGGGGTCGGCTACGTGCTCAAGGAGTCGGAGAACGCGTGAAGGGACGACGACCGTCGCTGCGCCGGCGCCTCGGCGTCGTGTCGGCGGCCGCGGTCGCGGTCGCCGTGATCGGCGTTTCCGTCGCTGCTTGGCTGCTGCTTCGCGACCAGCTCAGCGATGTGGTGAGCGAACGCCTTGATCGCCAGGTGGGCTACGCGGTCAAGATGGACTCTGCCGGCATGCGATCCACGGTACAGAGCAGCGGACCCGACACGCCGCTGTATCAGACGGTCTTCCCGGACGGATCGTCGTTGACGCCCGTGGGTCAACCGTCCATTCCCGTGTCTGCGACCGACCGGCAGGTCGCTCGGCGAGAGCTGTACGACACCCACGAGAACGTCAAGATCAATGGCACGTCCTATCAAGTCCTGACGCGCTGGATCCACACCAAGCAGACCGGCCCGAACGGACACGCGGTCCAGATCGCCATCGATCTGAGCGAGATGAACGGCACCCTCGCGAACTTCGGCCTGATACTCGCGTTGACTGGCGGTGTCGGCATCGCGGCGGCCGGCGTACTCAGCTATTGGTTGACGCGCGCGGGCCTCCGACCAGTTGATCGCGTGGTAGCGGCGGCCGAGCACGTGGCAAGCACGCAGGATCTCAGTGCGGCGGTAGCCGTTGATCAACAAGACCCTGACGAAGTGACACGCGTCGCGGAGAGCATGAACTCAATGCTCAACGCGCTCGGCGCTTCGCGCGATGCTCAGCGCCAGTTGGTGGAGGACGCAAGTCATGAGTTGGCGACACCGCTGACTAGCTTGCGCACCAACATCGATCTCTTGCTGCGGGCCGAGAATCATCCTGAGCGACGCCTCGAGTCGGCGGACAAGCAGCGGCTCCTTCAGGATGTTCAGGCACAGATGCACGAGCTTGATCATCTGATCGAGGAAGTCGTCGAACTGGCACGGGATCCGCGGACCGGCGAGGAAGTCGAGGAGATCGATCTGGCCGAGGTGGTGCGCTCGGCGATGACGCGCGCCAGGGCCAGGACGCCTCAGGTGAGCTTCACGCTCATGGAAACTCCGGCGGTGGTCCGGGGACAGGCGAATGCTCTGGAGCGCGCGGTCCTGAACCTGTTGGACAACGCCGCGAAGTGGGGTCCGCCCGGGATTCCGGTCGAGGTGCTGGTGCGGCAGTGGGGCGCGAGCGCCGAGGTGAAGGTGTCCGATCGAGGCCCGGGGATCGCGGAGGACGATCTGGAGCGGGTCTTCGAGCGGTTCCACCGTACGAAGGAGGCCCGGCAGATGCCGGGTTCGGGGCTTGGCCTGGCGATCGTCCGGCAGGTGGTGCAGGGGCATGGTGGTCGGGCGTGGATGAGCCGCCGGGACGGCGGCGGCACCGATGCATGGATACAGCTTCCGCAGGTGGGACCAGCGGCGACGGCGTTATGAGTGATAACTCATTGCGTGAGTGAGTCCACACTCATATGCTGGGCCCATGTCCACCGAGTCACCCCCACGCCGTCGGCGCGCTCCGGCGATGAGCACGGAGGACCGGCAGGAGGCCATCGCCATCGCGGCGATTCCTCTGCTGGCCGAGCACGGCATGCACGTCACCACCGGGCAGATCGCCAAGGCGGCGGGGATCGCGGAGGGCACGATCTTCCGCGTCTTCAAGGACAAGCAGGAGTTGCTGGATTTCTGTGTCCTGCGGGCTTTTCGGACGCGGGAGCTGATCAACCGGATGAAGGCGATCCCGGCTGATCAGCCGCTGACGGACCAGTTGATCGACGCAATGACCATGATCGACGACATGGCGGCCCGGTTGGGGACGCTGATGCACACGTTGGGCGCCACCGGCTATCGCCCGGACGAGTCCAAGCACAAGGAAGATGCCAAGGCCGGCGACGGAAAGCCGCCGATGCTGGACGAGTTCGAGCGGGCGACGGCGGCGCTCGCCGAGCTGTTGTCGTCGAGTCGCGATGAGCTGCGGCTGCCGGCGGATCGGGCCGCGGGCTATCTGATCGGCCTGACCTTCATGACCAGGATGCAAGCGGTCCGGACGGCACGGACCGAACAGACGGAGCAGGAGTCGTTCGTGGCGGAGATCGTCGATCTCTTCATGAACGGCGCCGTCGCCAACGGGGCGGAGCAAGGGGGAAAGGACCTGCAATGACCGAAGTGATGATCGAAGCGAGAGGCGTGAGCAAGGTCTTCGGCAGTGTCACGGCACTGGACGATGTGAGCATCTCAGTGCCGCGTGGAACAGTGCTGGGGCTGCTGGGGCACAACGGAGCCGGCAAGACGACGTTGGTGAACGTCCTGACGACGCTGCTCAAACCGACGTCGGGGTCGGCCTCGGTGGCGGGTCTCGACGTGGTGAGTCACGGAGACCAGGTGCGTGGGCGGATCGGCCTGACCGGCCAGTTCGCCTCGGTCGACGAGAACATGTCAGGTTTCGACAACCTGGTGCTGATCGCGAGGCTGTTGGGGGCGACCAAGAAGCAGGCCTCGGGGCGGGCCGACGAGTTGCTGGCGACGTTCGACCTGACCGAGGCTCGGGATCGCCCGGCGAAGACGTACTCGGGCGGCATGCGGCGGCGGCTGGACCTGGCGGCGAGCCTGGTCGGCCGGCCGGACGTCATCTTCCTCGACGAGCCGACGACGGGGTTGGACCCCCTGAGCCGGATCGGGTTGTGGGAGATCGTCGAGGGCTTGGTGGGCGACGGGACGACGGTGCTCTTGACGACGCAGTACCTGGAGGAAGCCGACCGGCTGGCTGACACGATCACGGTGCTGTCCAAGGGAAAGGTGGTCGCGGCCGGCACGGCTGCGGAGCTGAAGGCCGGTGTCGGCAAGCGCACGGTGAGCGTCGTCCTGGCCGAGCCGGAGGACGCCGCGACGGCGTTGAACGCGTTGGCGAAGGCGGGGCTGCACCCGGTCCACGACAAGGCGCGGCACTCGGTGGCGACGCCGGTGGAGAAGTCGACCGATCTGGCGACCGTGGTGCGGGCACTCGACGAGGTCGGGGTCGAGGTCGGCGAGTTGGCGCTCACGGAACCGACGCTCGACGACGTTTATCTGGCCGTCAACAGCGAAGCTCCGGCCGCCTGACTCGGATGAGGGGGATATTCCAATGACCACAACGGTTCAAGCCACGGCGGCGACGGGGGAAGTGCCGCGCCGCAACGACCTGGGCTGGCGCGGCAGCAGCTTCGCCACGCAGGTCTGGGTGCTCACGCAGAGATCGCTCAACACGTTCCTGCGTGACCCACGGATGCTGTTCTTCAGCCTGTTACAGCCACTGGTGATGCTGCTGCTGTTCAGCCAGGTCTTCGGCGGGATCAGCCAGCTGGGCAGCATGCACCAGTGGGGCTCCTACATCAACTACCTGCTGCCGTCGACGTTGGTGACCACGGCGATGACCTCGGCGATGAGCTCAGGGGTCGGGTTGCTGACCGAGATGTCGAACGGGGTCATCGCCCGGTTCCGGTCGATGCCGGTCAGCCTGTTCGCGGTTCTGCTGGCGCGAAGCCTGTCGGACACGGTGCGCATGGCGATCCAACTGGTCGTCATGCTTATCGCGGCAGCGTTGCTGTTCGGCTTCACACCGGCCGGCGGCATGCTGGGCGTGGCAGCGGCGCTATTGGTGTCGCTTGTCGTCGGCTGGGGCCTGGGCTGGTTGTTCCTGGCGATCGCGACCTGGGTCAAGAAGGCCGAGACGATGCAGGCGGTGGCCTTCCTGACGATGTTCCCGCTGATGTTCGGCTCCAGCGCGTATATGCCGGTGTCGACGATGCCTGGCTGGGTGCAGGTGATCGCCAACGTGAACCCGCTCAGTTACGCGATCTTCGCGTCGCGGGGCCTGGCGACGACGATCTGGGAAGCCAACCCCGCATACACCCTGATCGCCTCGCTGGCGATCTCGGGCGTGATCGCCCTGGTAGGCGGCCTGATCGCGACGCGGAACTTCCGCCGCACGAACTGATCCGAACGCGGACGACCCCGTCGGCGGTGGTGTGCCGACGGGGTCGTCGTGTTTCCGATGCGAGCTCGGACCGGGTAGTGGCCCGGGCTCGGTCGGGCGCCGCCGGTTGAGCGGGCCGTCTTCTGGTAGGTCGCCGGAACGGGGCGGCGACGGAGGATCAGTCGGACTTGGTGGACCCACCGGGTTGGCTCATCTGCCGGAGCATGGCGTTGTACGCGTTGAGGTCGGCGTCGCCGTCGCTGTCGGCGCGACGGTCGGCTCGGCGGGCGGCACGCTCGTCGGTGCGGGCCCACTGGGCGAGCAGCGCGAGCATCACGACGAGCAGCGGCAATTCGCCGGCGGCCCAGGCGATGCCGCCGCCGAGGCGCTGGTCGGAGAGCTCGCTGGTGACCCAGGGCAGCGCCAGCGACCGGTAGAAGTTCTGGCCGATCACGGTCTGCATACTCATGAGGATCACGCCGAAGAAGGCATGGAAAGGCATGGAAGCGAAGACCATGCCCAGGCGGCCGAGCGGCGGTAGGCGGCGCGGCGCGGGGTCGACGCCGATGACGGGCCAGTAGAACAGGTACCCGACCAGGAGGAAGTGGGCGTTCATCACGAGGTGCGCCCAGTGGTAGTTGAGGGCGGCGTCGAACAGACCGGAGAAGTACAGCGCGTAGAACGAGCCGACGAAGAGGACCAGAGCGACGACCGGGTGGGTGAGCACGCGGGCGACGGGCGAGTGCACGGCGGCGAGCAGCCATTCGCGCGGGCCGGGGGCTCCATCCTTGCCGGCGGTGGGCAGGGCGCGGAGCGCGAGGGTCACGGGACCGCCGAGGGCGAGCAGCGGCGGGGCGAGCATGTTGAGCATCATGTGGCTGCCCATGTGCACGCTGAACATCGCAGCCGAGTAGCGGCCGATGCCGGACGACGTGGCGAGGAGCACCGTCAAGCAGCCGATGACCCACGCAACGGTGCGGCCGACGGGCCAACGGTCGCCGCGTCGCCGCAGTCGACGGACGCCGAGCAGGTAGACGACCATGCCGAGGATGGCGGCGGTGCCGTAGACGAGGTCGAAGCGCCAGTCGAACAGGAGCCGGAGCACGGTTGGCGGACCGTCCAGCGGGTAGCCGATGAGCCGCTCGATGTCGCCGACGGCACCGTAGACGTCCTGCGGCGGAGGGGTTCGGGCCAGCGCGGAGGCGACGCCGAGGGTGACGAACATGATCAGCACTTCGATGCCGGCGAGCCGGATGAGGGCATGGCCGGAGCCACTGGCGACCACGGCCTTCACGCTGCGTTCGCGCTGGAAATAGCCGATGACGCCGAGCACGACGAGCAGGGCGATCTTGGCGAGGACTAGCAGGCCGTAGGAGGTGCTGAACAGGTCGGTGACGGGCAGCCGGACGAGTGCGTTGACGACGCCGGAAGCGGCCATCACGATCCAGCACACCAGGGCGACCTTGGAGAAGCGGCTGGTGGCAGTGCCGAGGTCGGCGCCGCGCCGGCGGGCGTGGGCGAGCAGCGCGACCAGGCCGCCGACCCAGATGGCGGCGGCCATGAGGTGGTACAGCAGGCTGTTGGTGGCGAGGTCGTGGGAGCCGCCGGCGGAGGAGTGGCCGCTGGCGGCGACGGGCACCAGTCCGATCAGGGCGACGACGAACAGGCTGGCGGTCCAGCCCCAGGACAGCGCGAAGAAACAGCCGATGGCCAGCACGAACGCGATGACAGCGGTGAGAACCCACGCCTCGGCCTGCTCGACGATGTTGATGCTGCTGAACAGCACGCTGGGGTTGAGCATGAAGCTGACGGGCTTGCCCTCGGCGTCGGCGAGGGTGAACGGCACCTCGAGCAGAGCGCCGACGCACCAGACGACGGCGGACCACCCGGCGGTGCGCAGCGCGGCGTAGCCGTCGACGGCGAGTCGGCCGGTCCGCTGCGGGGCGACGAGGAAGGCGGCGAGCAGCAGAGCGCCGACGCACACAGTCGAGGCGGCCTCGGTGAGCACCCTCACGACGGTGATGCCGTATCGGGTGATCGCGCCGGGATCGGGCAGGCCCAGGTTCGTGTACAGCAGCTCGCTGCCGGAGAACAGCGTCAGCACGGCCGCTACCAGCGCGGCGATGACGGTACTGATCAGCAGCAGCGGGAGCATGCCGGCGGGTCGGCGAACCTGCGCGCCGGGCGTTGGCTCGGCGGTCACGACGTCTTCGGCCACGTAGTTGAGGGTAGGCCGCGACGCAGCTCACATCGTCGGCGCACTGACGGCAGGCGGTGCGCATTCCCGACGTCGGGTGCGAATCACCAATACGACCGCCGGCACGATGAGCGCCGCGATGACGGCGGCGGCGCCGAGCGCGAAGCCGAGGCCGCTCCACTGGGCGAGTTGGCCGAGCAGCGGCGGACCGCCGAGGAAGCCGGCGTACGCGATGGTGGTGACGAAGCCGATCTCGCGCTCGCCGCCGGTGCCGTCGGCACGACGACCGGCGGCGCCGGCCAGGCTCATCGTCACGGGGAACGAGTACGCGAGCCCGACTCCGGCGAACGCGAAGCCGACGTACGCGACGACGGAAACCGGAACTGTGACGGCGGCGAGAAGTCCGACGGCGGCGAGCGATGCGCCGAAAACGAGCATTCGGTACGGCCCCCACCGGCGCTCGACACGTTCGCCGGACAGGCGGGTCAGGGCCATGGCGATGGAGAAGACGGAGTAGCCGGCGGCGGCGAGGGAATCGGGCACGCCGCGGTCCTTGACGAGGAACAACGCGGTCCAGTCCGCCGATGCGCCCTCGGCGACGGCGGAGAACAGGGCGATCAGGGCAAGCAGCCAGAGCACCGGGCGCCGAGCGGGCGACGGACCGCCGACGACAATGTCACCCGATCGGGCGCGGGACCGCTCCCCTGCCTCGGCCGGCAGCGACGTGAGGACGAGTGCGACGGCGGCGACGCCGAGGACCGCCAGGATCAGGAACTGCCGCAGCGGACTCCACTGCACGGCGGCGGCGAACGCGGCCACCAGCGAGCCGACGAGTCCACCGACGCTGAAGCCGGCGTGGAACACCGGCATGAGCGGACGGTTAAGCAATCGCGTAACTGTTACGGCGGCGATGTTCATCGAGACGTCGAGCAGACCAACGGTCAGCCCGAGGACGAACAGCACGAGCCCGAGTTGCAGCGGCGACGTCGTCAGCCCGAGAACCGGTAGGACGACGAAACCGGCGACTGCGCCGAGGACCATGACAGCCCGCGAGCCGAAGGCAGCGCAGAGTCGACCGGCGATGGGCGCGGCGACGATGAGTCCGACGCTCACGCCGAACAGGGACAACCCGAGCCCGGCGGGGGTGGCGCCGACCTGCGCGGCGAGCGCCGGCACGCGCGCGGCCCACGAACCGAACACGACTCCGTTGAGCACGAACACGAGGAACACAGCGGTGCTCTTGGCCAGCATCCGTACCCCCTTCGACTGGATACGACTGTACTGAAGCGCTTCAGTACAGTCCAGTGAGTCAGATCGCCCTTCCGCGCCAACTACGCTCTCCCTGTGGACACCGAGCAAACCCGACGACCGACCCTCGACACGGTCGCGCGTGCCGTCGGCGTCTCCCGGGCCACGGTGTCCAACGCCTACAACCGGCCCAACCAGCTCTCCGCGGGCCTGCGGACGCGCATCCTCGAGGTCGCCGACCGCCTCGGCTACCTCGGCCCGGACCCGGTCGCGCGCAGTCTGGCGACGCGCAAGTCGGCGGCGGTCGCCTTCATGCTGCGGTCCGGGCTGTCCAGCGCGTTCTCCGACCCGGCGCTGACGATCATGCTCGACTCGCTGGCCGCGACGGTCGACGGCCGCGACCACGCGCTGGTCCTGCTGCCCGGTAACGAGTCCGGCGGTCCCCGCCCGGACAGCGTCGCCCGAGCGCAGGCCGACGTGGTCGTCGCGTACTCGCTGCCGGACACCGCGCCGGCGCTGACCGCGGTCCGCCAGCGCCGACTGCCGATGGTGGTCGTGGACCAACCAGCGACGGGCGGCACGGCGCGCGTCGAACTCGACGATTTCGGCGGGACACAGGCGGCCGGGCGTTATCTGACCGAACTCGGCCACCGTGACTTCGGAGTGATCTCACTCACGCTCCAGCCGGACGGTCGGTCCGGCCCGGCGGAGCCGGAACGCCGGACGGGTTCGCCTTTTCGGGTGACCCGCGAACGCCTGAGCGGTTATATCGACGCGCTCACAGCAGTCGGCGTCGCACCGGAGTTGGTCCCGGTCTGGGAGGCGGCGAGCAGCGACCGCGAGCAGGGCCGAACCGGAGCCCGCTGGCTGTTGCAGCAAAACCCCAGGCCAACGGCGATCGTGTGCATGTCGGACGAACTGGCTCTGGGCGCCCTCCAAGCGGCCCGTGACGCCGGACTCTCGGTGCCGACGGACGTCTCCGTCGTCGGCTTCGACGACACACCGGCCGCCGGAGTCGCGGACCCGCCGCTGACGACGGTCCGACAGCCCCTCGTCGAGAAAGGCCGGCTCGCCGGCGAACTGGCACTGACTCTCCTGGACGGCGGCAGACCCAGCAGACCCGTACGGCTCGACGTCGACCTGGTGGTGCGCGCATCCAGCGCGGCCCCGATCCGGTGAACCCGAACACGGATTGACAACGCCGAGTACAGAAATCGGCACCCACGGTGGTTGTCCATATCGTGATCATCCGAATGAGGGTCGACCGGAAACGACTGCGAGACTTCAAGCGATGTACCTCACGGGGCGTGCAGCCGCATGCCCCAAGCCTCCGTAGCTCAGCGGACAGAGCGAGTGACTTCTAATCACTTGGTCGCAGGTTCGAGTCCTGCCGGGGGCACAGGCGATTGGGCGATCCATGCCGGCAGAACGCGCGGGCATGGATCGCCTGCCGGTTTTCTGGGGGCCGAGCCCCCAGACCCCACGCCGGGGGCAAGCCTCCGGACCCCCACCTGGGCTGAGCCGGATGTGGTGAGTACCAACCGGTTGGCCAACAACGGGCGAACAGTCGACTTGTCGCCGGACACAGAAATGTGATGGCGGCCATAAATTCTAGGCGTAGCCAAATGAACACGGTAAGCCACAGAAGTGGGTGTCACGTAGGGTGACCAGCTGATACTTCTCGGCGACGCCCGGTTGGATTGGTTTCACGCGATGGTGGCCAATACCGCGGCAAGCGACGTCCGTTCGGCGGAAGAGTTCGGGGTCCGTTAGTTCACACGAGAAAGCTATTCGGCGTAACGGCGGGTGGGTGCCGAATTGCGAATCGGCGGCGCGGTCGGCCGGGAACACGGGCCCGGACCGGCGGTTGCGAGGCTTCCGGGGCCCTTGCAGTTGTTTGACTGATGAGGGCTCGGGCGGTCGGGGCCGATGCTGGACGTCGGGAACACAACCCCTGCACCGTGAGAAAGAAGCCCCATGCCCTACCTCAGGGTCAGCCAGGAGAACACGACCGACATCGAGCTGTTCCACGCGGACCATGGCAGCAGTCGGCCGGTGGTGCTGATCCACGGCTACCCGCTCGACGGACGGTCGTGGGAGAAGCAAGTGCCCGCGCTGGTCGCCGCCGGCCGGCCACCGGGTCGTCACCTACGACCGTCGTGGCTTCGGCCAGTCCTCCCACCCGACCACGGGGTACGACTACGACACGCTCGCGGCGGACCTCGACATCCTGCTGCTGAGCCTCGACCTGGCCGACGCCGCGCTGGTCGGCCACGGCATGGGCAGCGGCGAGGTGGCGGGCTACCTCGGCGGCGGTCGACCGAGCACCGGCGCGCTGCGCGCGAGCTGGCACGTCGCCGCACGGGCGTCCGCCTACGCGTGCGCCGCGACCGTGCCGACCTGGATCACCGACTTCCGCGACGAACTGCCGCTGATCGACGTTCCGACGCTGATCGTGCACGGCACGGCCGGCTGCTCCCGATCGAGGCCACCGGCCGACTGTCGCGCGCGATGCTCCCGGGCGCCGAATACGTGGAGATCGACGGCGCACCGGACGGTCTGCGTGGACACACGCCGAGGAGGTCACGCAGGTCCTGCTCGACTTCCTGGCGAAGAAGCGGCTACCCCACCGCCTGGAGGGCGTCGCGCAGCGCCGCCCGCGAAGTGATGCCGAGCTTCGGGAAGATCTGGTAGAGGTGGGCGCCAACCGTCCGGTGTGACAGGAACAGCCGCTCGGCGATCTGCTTGTTCGTCAGCCCCGAGGCGGCGAGCTGGGCGACCTCCAGCTCCTGCGGCGTGAGCGTGCCGAGGCGCGGATCGTCCGGCTTGGACGCGTCCGACCAGCCGCTCGCGCGGAGCTCCTGCTGCGCCCGCAGTACCCACGGCCGCGCGCCGAGCCACTCGAACGTCGTCAGCGCGTCGGACAGCGGGCTCCGTGCGTCGACGATCGCCCGCGTGCGGCGCAGTCGCTCGCCGTACGCGAGCCGCACCCGCGCGACCTCGAACGGCCAGCGCTCTACGTCCGGGACGGACAGGGCCTCCTCGTACAGACGGAGTGCCTCGTCGTCGTCCGCGCACAGTGCCGTCGCGCCGGCGACCATGAGCGCGAAGCGTGGCGACAGTGCGGCGATGTCGGCCTCCTGCAAGGCGCGCACGTGCGCGGCCGCCTCCGCGTGGCGACCTGTGCGCACGGCGGCCTCAACGAGGTCCATGGCGCCCCACATCGCATGCGGCACGTGCGAGGCGAGTTCGCCGGCGGGCGACACGGCGGTCGCGTACTGATAGGCGCGCTCGTAGTCACCGCTGCCGAGACAGACGACAGTCCGCGCTTGGTTGGCGTAGTGCACGGACGTGCGGGCTCCGCGTGGCGTCGCCCACCGGACAATCCGCTCGGCCAGCGTGAACGCGGTGGCGGTGTCACCACGAACTCCGTACAGCAGCAGGTTGACGTAGTCGAAGTACCAGCGGAAGAACCGGTAGCCGGATGAGTCGCAGACGGCGATGCCTTCCTCCGCCAGCCGGCCGACTTCGCTCCACTCGCCGGCAAGGTAGTGGTCGAGGCACAGGAACATCAGCGCGGTGAGACGCCGGCGGGGCTGCCCGCCGTCGCGGCCGTGCCGCACGATCCGCCAGATCGCGTCCCGCACGTCGCCGACGCGGTCCAGGTAGAACAGCGCGACGCCGATCCGCACGATGGCCGCAGGGTCGGTCTCATCGCGGGCGGCCTCGACGAGCTCGTCGATATCGGCGAGCGCGAGCTTGCCGGTGCGGGCGGGGTCGGGAAACGTCAGCGCCTCCACGCGCAGCACCGCCGGCAACTCCGCACGCCGCTGCTCGACTGCAGCGGTGAAGGATCGCCAGTGGTCCTCGCGCCCGCTCCACCAACACACGAGCAGCAGTGCGCTCAGCGCGTCAGCGAGCGCGGCGTCGTCCGGACCGGCCTGGATCGCGTCCACGAGCAGGCGGTAGGCGGTGTCCATCGAACCGTCGTCGTTCATGAGCAGGTAGACCGCCGCGATGGCCGCGTGCAGTTGACCGGGGCCGTCGAGGTCCGCGCGGCGTGCGTCGGCGAGGAGCTCGGAGGCGTGAGTAAGCACGCCCGCGCCCTCCGCGCTGATGTAGGCGGCCTCCGCGAGACGGCGACTGCGCCCAGGCCCCTCCGGGCTGATGTGTGCAGCCTTCGTCAAAGCGACGACCGCGCCGACAGCGTCGCCACGGCGCAGCATGCGGTGGGCGGTGTGCTCCAACAATTCGGCGACATGCTCGTCGGGGCGAAGGACGGCCTCGGCCAGGTGCCACGCCAACCGGTCGGGCTGCGACTCCAGCACACCGGCCAACGCAGCGTGCGCCGCACGACGGTCCACGCTCGTGGACACGTCTACGACGGCGGCGCGAATCAACGGGTGCCGGAAAGCAAGCCGTCCTCGACTTTCGTCCACGTGCACCAACTGGTCGCGCTCGGCCTCCGCGAGATCGCGCATTTCGCGGCTGGGGTCCGCGGACTGCAACACGGCCAGGTCGCCTGTGCCGTCCAGCGCGGCCAGCAACAGCAGGCGCCGGCAGGCGTCGGACAGGCCGGTGATACGCGAGGCGTACAGCGCGCGCAGCCGGTCGGTGAGCGGCAGCACCTCGGGCAGGCTGGTCTGCGCGGTCCGCTGCGGCCCGGTCAGCGCCGCCGGAAGTTCGAGCAGTGCCAACGCGTTGCCGCGCGCCTCCTCCAGCACGCGTTGCCGTACCGACGCCGCCAGTCCCGGGAACCGCGCGCCCACGAGCAGCCTGGCGGCGTCGTCGTCGAGCGGCGACAGCTCGTACTCACGCATGTTGCCGCAGGGGAAGAGGCCCTCGCTGCCGGTACGCGAGGCGGAGATGATGCCGACCCGCGTGCCGCTGAGCCGTCTCGCGACGAAACCCAGCACCGCGACGCTGGCACGGTCGATCCAAGGCAGGTCGTCGATAGCCAGCAGCACCGGACGCTCCACGGCGACTGTCCTAAGCAAAGTCAGCACGGCGTTGGACACGGCCATCCGGCCGGGCGACAGCCCGTCACCGAGGCCGACCGCCACGTTCAAGGCTTCCCTGTATGGCGCGTCGAGGCCGTCGGCGGCCTCCATGATGGGCAGCAGCAGCTGGTTGAGGCCCGCGAACGCCATGTCCGCCTCGAATTCGACGCCGTCGGCGCGGAGCACCTGCAAGCCGTCCGCGGCCGCGGCCCGGGTGACGGCGTCCAGCAACACCGACTTGCCCACCCCGGCCTCGCCGGACAGCAGCAGCGCGGCACCGTCGCCGGCGAGGAAGTCCCGGATCCAGGCCAGCTCCCGTGTCCGCCCGACCAGCGTCTCGTCGCGTGCCATCCGGCCTCCCTGTGCGTGCGGTCGCCCGAGCGGATCGGCGACTACGGCGAGGCCGCCGATCCGTGGTGCGCCACCGCGTCCACGGCGGTATCTCCCCGATTCCGCCGCAAATGCGCCGTCGCCCGAACTTCGCTCATTTCCGGCGGGCAATGACCGAAAAGGTAGCAGCGGGTGGATATACGTCCCGTAGACGAAACATGACCAGCGAATGCGTGGACGCTGGTAGTTGCCCCATCGGCCGACGCTCGCCGGTCGACAGTCCGAGAGAGGACCGGATGTCCGAGCTGGATTTCGACACGAAGGTGTTCGACAAGGAGTACATCGCCGTCGCCGACCGGCAGGAGCCGATCGTGCGCGGCGGCCGCCATCTGTTCGACCGGCTGCCCGCGGCCTTCGACGGCGTGCGTCAACTCGGCGTCATCGGCTGGGGTCCGCAGGGCACCGCGCAGGCGCAGAACCTCCGGGACTCGCTCGGCGACGCAGTCCGCGTGGTGGTTGGTTTGCGTACGAACTCCACATCTTGGGACGCGGCGGTCCGGGCCGGCTTCACACCGGAGGACGGCACGCTCGGCGAGATGTACGACGTGATCCGTCGCTCGGACATGGTGATCCTGCTGATCTCGGACGGCGCGATGGCCGAGTCCTACCAGGACGTCTTCGCGGCGCTGCGGCCCGGAGCCACGCTGGGGTTGTCGCACGGCTTCCTGCTCGGGCACCTGGAGCAGGCCGGCGACGCGTTCCCCGAGGACATCGACGTGATCGCCGTCTGCCCGAAGGGCATGGGCGCCTCCGTCCGGGCGCTCTACCTCCAGGGCCAGGAGGTCAACGGCGCCGGCATCAACGCGAGTTTCGCGGTGCACCAGGACGTCACCGGCCGGGCGGTGGACCGCGCGCTGGGCTGGTCGGTGGGCCTCGGCGCGCCGTACACGTTCCGCACCACGCTGCGTTCCGAGTACCTCTCGGATCTGTCCGGGGAGCGCGGCATCCTGGCCGGCGGCGTGCACGGCATCGTAGAAAGCCTTTACCGACGGTTCCGCGACCAGGGCATGAGCGACGAGGACGCGTTCCGGCACTCCGCCGAGTCGGTCACCGGCCCGATCTCGCGAACGATCTCGCGCGACGGACTGCTCGGCGTCTACCGGCTGCTCGACGCCGACGGTAGGAAGGTGTTCGCCGAGGCGTACTCGGTCAGCTACCCGGTCGGGCTCGAGCTCATCCACGAGATCTACGACGAGGTGCGCTCCGGCGACGAGCTGCGCAGCGTCGTGCTGGCCGGCAAGCGGCTGGCCCGGTTCCCGATGGGCAAGATCGACCAGGCCGACATGTGGCGGGTCGGCCAGAAGGTGCGGGCCGACCGGCTCGAGGACGACATCCCGCTCGACCCGTTCACCGCGGGCGTGTTCATCGGCGTGATGATGGCGCAGATCGACGCGCTGCTGGAGTTCGGCCACCCGTACTCCGAGATCGCCAACGAGTCGGTGATCGAGGCAGTCGACTCGCTCAACCCGTACATGCACGCCCGTGGCATCGCCTACCTGGTGGACAACTGCTCGATCACCGCCCGGCTCGGCGCGCGCAAATGGGCGCCGCGGTTCGACTACGCGCTGACGCAGCGCGCCTACCCGGTCGTCGACGACGAGCAAACCGTCGACATCGAGGTTTTCGGCGAATTCGAGGACCACGTCGTGCACGAGGTGCTACGCGTGTGCGCGCAGATGCGGCCGTCCGTCGACATCTTCGTCGAATGACGGCTCACTCGTGGACGGTCAGCAGCTGCATCCAGTCCTCCACGCGGATGGTCGAGCCCATCGCGGTCGGGTCGAGAGTGCGCTGAACGACGGCGGCGCGGCGGAGCACCTCGGTGGCTTCCGTCCGCCGCCCCAGCGCGAGGTGGCAGCCGCTGATCCGCAGCAGCACGCTGACCTGATCCGCGTACGCGCGGAGCTCGCCGTACACGTCGGCCGAGTGCTGGTGGGCCGAGATCGCCTCCTCGTGCCGGCCGAGGTGCGCGAACGCCTCGCCGAGCACCTCCCACGCGCCGACGAGTTCAGCACGGTCGTTCGCCGGCAGCAGGACGAGCGCCTCGAACACGAGCGGGATCGCCTCTTCGTCCCGGCCGAGCAGCGTGTAGTACCTGGCCATGGCCGTCGTCGCGACGCCGACACCGGGCGCCCACCCAAGTTCGCGGAACAGGTCACGAGCGCGTGTGGCATGGTCGAGCGCCCGCTCGGGGTTGTGCTCAAGCTCGTCCACCCACGTGTACTGGCGCAGCGTGTATGCGACCTCAGCGGTACTCCCCCACTGCTCGAACAGCGCGAGCGCCTCGTCCATGTGCTTGCGGGCGGCGGCGTAGCTGCCGAGGCGGCAGTCGGCACGGGCCAGCGCGCGGTGCGCGTACGCCATGCCGGACGGGTTGTCCGCCTGTTGCGCGGATCGCAGCGCGATGTGGTTGGCATCGGCGAGGTCGTGCCAGTGCTGCTGACGGTCCTGGAAGTGCCGCAGCGCCCAGGCAAAGCGCCACACGTGCTCGTGCAATCCGTTGGCCGCCATCATTTCGAGCACGCGCATCACCGACGGCTGTTCGGCGACGTACCACCGGACCGCCTGCGCCTGGCTGTCGAGTTCGGCCGGCACTACGCCGTCGACTGTCTCGTACAGCGTCGGCAGGTCGCTCTGCGCCGACATCAGCCGCGTGGCGCTGTCGGCGGTGACCATGTAGTGGTCGGCGAGCCGCCGGAAGGCGTCCTCGCGCTCGGCGGTGGCCTCCAGCAGCTCGGTCGCGTACGCACGGAGGAGGTCGTGCCAGCTGTAGCGGCCAGGCGACGACTCAGTGACCAGGTGCACGTCCGCGACCTCACGCAGCAACGCGGCGGCCTCACGAGCCGGTACTGCCGCCAGGCTGGCCGCGGCGTGCACGCCGACGGTCGGTCCAGGATGCAGTGCGAGCAGTCGGAACAGGCGTGCCGCACCGTCCGAAAGCGACGTGTACGACGACCGCAGCACCGCCCTGATGTCCACGCTCGGGTCGGACGCGGCGAAGGCATCCAGCGAGAATCCCGGGCCGAACAGCGACGCCACGATGTCTGCGAGCGGGAACCCGCCGGACTGCGCGAGGATCCGCGTGCTCACGATGGACAGTGCAAGGGGCAGCCGGGCGCAGTGGTCGACTATGGCGACGGTGGCCGCTGGTTCGGCCTCGATGCGCTCCGCGCCGATCCGCCGCGACAGCAGTTCGACGGCGTCGTCACGGGTGAGCAGGTCCAGTGTGATGGGCCGCGCGCCGGTCGCGGCGACGACACCGTCGAGGCGCCCTCGACTCGTGACGACGACGAGCGAACGCGAACGCCCCGGCAGCAGCGGCAACACCTGCGCCGACTCACGCGCGTTGTCGAGCAGCAGTAGGCAGCGGCGATCGGCGAGCAAGCTGCGGTACAGGCCGAGACGCGCCTCCGGCTCCGCCGGCACCTGCGCGGCGGGCACGCCCAGCGCCTGGAGGAAGTCGCGCACGGCGTCGTTCGGATCCACTGCGACAGGGTCATAGCCACGCAGGTTCACGTACAGCTGGCCGTCGGGGAATCGCGCGCCGACCTCATGCGCCAGGTGCAGAGCGAACGCCGTCTTGCCTACACCGGCCATGCCCTGCACCACGGTCACGACCGTGCGGTCCGGGGCGTCGCCACCAAACGGCAGACCGCGGCGCGCCTCGGCCAGCGCGGAGGAGCGCCCTGCGAACACGTGCAGGTCCGACGGCAGCTGCGCAGGTGACACCACCGGCGACACCCGTCGGACCGGCGCTTCCAGCGACGGACAGCCGTTCAGCATGTTCCCGTGCAGCGCCCGCAGCCGCGCGCCGGGATCGACGCCCAGCTCCTCGCGCAGCTGCCGCCGCACCTGGTCGTACGCCAGCAACGCCTCCGCCTGCCGCCCCGTCCGGCACAGCGCGAGGATCAGCAGCTCGTGCACGGACTCGCGCAGCGGCTCCGCCGCAGCGAGCACCTGGAGCTGGTCGACGATCTCGCTCTGGCGGCCGAGGTCCAGCTCGGCGCGGAACATGTCCTCCAACACGGTCAGCCGCCGCTGCCGCATACGCGCCCGCTCCGCGTCCACGTACTCGCCGGGCAGGCCGGCCAGCGCCGTGCCCTGGCACAGCGCGATCGCCGTGCGGAACAGGCGCACGGCGTCCTCGGGCCGCGACTCCTCCAGCGCGAGGGCCGCGTGGTCCACGAATTCCTGGAACTTGCCGACGTCGGTAGCTGTCGGCGGCAGGTCGAGCCGGTAGCCGGAGTTGTCGTGCACGAGCAGCTGCTGGTCGTCGCCGAGCGCACGCCGCAGGCGGTGGACGTACGTGCGCACCGTGGCGACCGCCGACGTCGGGGCGTCCACGCCCCACAGCGACCCGGCGATGTCCTCCGGCGACAGCGGCTTGCCGTCACTGAGCAGCAGCATCGCCAGCACGGCCCGCTGCTGCGGCGGCCCGAGCGGCACTTCCTCGCCGTCCCGCCAGCCGCGGACGGGTCCCAATAGTCGGAATTCCCACACGGCGGTTACCGCAGCCGCGCGTGGCTGGGACGGAGGTCGGCGACGGCGCGCACGCCGAGTAGTTGCATGGTTCGCACGATCTCTTTGTGCAGGATGTCGACAACTCGTTGCACGCCACGTTCGCCGCCGGCCATCAGCCCGTACAGATAGGCCCGGCCTATCAGGCAGAGGTCGGCGCCCATCGCCGTGGCCGCGACGATGTCCGCGCCGGACAGGATGCCGGTGTCCAGCCACACCTCGGCGTCCGCCTTGACCTGGTCGACGACCTGGGGCAGCAGCTCCAGCGGCGTCGGCGCGCGGTCGAGCTGGCGGCCGCCGTGGTTGGACAGCAGCACGGCGTCGGCGCCGTGCTTGACGACGTCGCGGGCGTCGTCGACGTTCTGGATGCCCTTGACGACGAGCTTGCCGGGCCAGGCCGCACGCACCCAGTCCAGGTCGTCGAAGTTCAGCGTCGGGTCGAACATCGAGTTGATGAGCTCCTCGACGGTGCCGCCCCACTCGGTGAGCGATGCGAACGTGAGCGGCTCGGTCGTCAGCAGGTTGAACCACCACGCCGGGTGCAGTGCACCGTCCACAAAGGTGCGCAGCGTCAGCGCCGGCGGAATCGTCAGGCCGTTGCGCACGTCGCGCAGCCGCGCACCGCCGACGGGTGTGTCGACGGTGAGCATGACGGTGTCGAAGCCGGCGGCCCACGCCCGCTCCAGCAGCTCACGGCCGGCGCCCTTGTCGCGCCACACGTACAGCTGGAACCACTTGCGCGCGTCGGGGGCGGCCGCCGCGACGTCCTCAATGGACGTGGTGCCCATGGTCGACAGTGCATACGGAATGCCGACACGCTGCGCGACTTTGGCGACCGCCCGCTCCCCCTCGTGGTGCATCATGCGCGTGAAGCCGGTCGGCGCGAACGCGAACGGCAGTGCGCTCCGCTTACCCAGTACCTCGACACTGGTGTCCGGGTCGGCGACGCCGCGCAGCACGTTGGGCCGGAACTCGACACGGCGGAATGCCGTGCGCGCACGGCGCAGGCTGTCCTCCAGCTCAGCGGCACCGTCGGTGTAGTCGAACACCGCGCGCGGCGTACGCAGGCGTGCGGCGGTGCGTAGGTCGGCGATCGTGTTCGCGGCCGCTAAGCGCCGCTCCGTCGGGTCGAGCACGAACCGCCTCGGTCGCAGCAGCTGTGCCAGCTCGCGCGGTCGCGGCAGACGGCGTTCGGTCACGGCGCGCACCATCCTCGTATGTACCTGGCCTCCCTGGTTCAACTCAGCCTAGGCGGCCTGCCGCCCGTGCTGCTCGACCGGCAGATACGGTCGTCGCCGTGCCAGCAGTCATCGCATCGCTCAAGGACGACCACCTCCAGCAGGTCAGGGCCCTCGCCAGCCGTACCGGCCGGGCCGAGGCGGGCGGCTGCCTGCTCGAGGGCGCCGCCCTGATCACCCAGGCGGTGGAGGCCGGCGCGACGCTGCGGTTCGCGCTCGCGGCCGAGGGCGCCGCCGACTCGGTGATGTCGCTGTTGGCCACGGCCGGGGTGCCGGTGCTGATGGCGAAGGAGTCGGTGCTTCGGCAGGCGGTGCGGCTGAATCGGCCGGTCTCCTGGTTGGCGGTCGCCGAGCTGACCTTCGATGTAGGCGACGAGCAACCGTACGGGGATTTCGCCGTCGTCCTGGACCGCGTGCTCGACCCCGGCAATCTGGGCACGATCGTGCGGACGGCCGTCGGACTCGGCGTCGCCGACATCGTCTGCACGGACGATGAGACGGATCTGACGAGTCGTCGCGTGCTGGACGCCTCGCGCGCGGCGGTGTTGCGCGCACGACTTCGGCGTTATGAGACGCCGGCCGAGGCGGTGCGTGACCTCCGCGAACGTGGCTTCGAAATCGTCGCGACATCCGGCCACGCCCGCACGCTCCAGGGGGCGACGCCGCTGAGCGGCCGGCCGGTGGCGCTCGTCGTCGGCAACGAAACCGACGGCGTCGGCGACGAGGTGCTGGCGTTGGCCGACCACGTTGTCCGCATCCCGATGTCCGGCGAGGTGGAGTCGCTCAACGTCGGCGTGGCCACCGGCATCAGCGTGTACGAGCTGCGGGCCCTCATGTCGCTGGCCTCGCTCGGCGGGACCCTGGCCGCAATCGCCGCAACTGTCTCCGACCTGCGGAATTCCGGGTCCGTGGGAGAGAATGCTCAGGAACGGGCGCTGGCGGGTTTCAGCGAGGCGGAGAGGGAGCAGCTCGGCGATTTCCTCCGGCGGGTGCGGGACAATTTCCGAGAGGACTAGCGGGCGATGAACGATCTGGTGACCTTCGGTGAGCCGACCGGCCAGGGCTGGACGCAGATCATCGAGCTGGCCACCGCGCTCGTGCTGTGCTCGCTGATCGGGCTCGAACGCGAACTGAAGCAGAAAAGCGCCGGCCTGCGCACGCTGACGCTTGTCGGGCTGGGCGCCGCGCTGTTCCTGCTGATCAGCAAATACGGATTCACCGACGTGCTCGTCGAGGGGCGAATCGTCCTCGACCCGTCCCGCGTCGCGGCGCAGATCGTGTCCGGCGTCGGATTCATCGGGGGCGGCCTGATCTTCGTCCGGCAGAACATCGTGCGCGGGCTGACCACGGCCGCCGTGGTGTGGGTGAGCGTCGCGGTCGGCTGCGCCTGCGCCGCCGGCCTGCCGCTGCTCGCGGTGTTCGTCACGGCGGCGCATTTCCTTGTGGTGTACGGATATCCGCCGCTGCTCCGGCTGCTGACCCGCTCCCGGCCGGCGACCACCGTGGTGCGCGCCAGCTACCGGGACGGTGAGGGCGCGCTGCGCGACATCCTGGAGCTGGTCACCACCTCGGGGTACGTGGTCGAGAACGCCTCGACCAACCGCAACGAGTCCACCAAGGTCATCGACCTGCGGCTGCGGCTGACCGGGCCGCGCCAGCTGGCCGCCGTGCTGACCGGCTTGTCCGAACAGCCCGGCGTGCTGTCGGTCGACACCGGCGAGGAGAGCGACGGCGAGGAGTGACCACGCCGAGTTGATCAGCTTCGGGGTCCTGTGGCGAGCACCCGGTAGCCCTTGTCGGTGGCGATCCGCTCGGTCGCGTGCCCCTGCTCGGTGAGCCACTTGGCCAGCGAGTCGGAGCCCAGGTTCTTCTGCACCACCAGGTACGCGACGCCGTCGGGCCGCAGCCGGGCGAGCCAGGTCAGCAGCAGCTCGTGCAGGGCGGGTTTGCCGATGCGGATCGGCGGGTTCGAGTAGATCGCCGCGAACCGCGCGTCGGCCGGCACCTCGTCGGGCAGCAGGCAGGTGACGGTCGTGACACCCGCCGCCTTCGCGTTGGCCCGGGCCAGTTCCAGCGCGCGGGTGTTGACGTCGACGCCGGTGATCCGCCGCTGCGGGTAGCGCTTCGCGAGCGTCAGTGCGATCGGGCCGTAGCCGCAGCCGACGTCGAGCAGGTCGCCGTCGGCGGTCGGCGCGGGCGCGTGGTCCAGCAGCACCTTGGTGCCGGGGTCGAGCTGCTTCGGCGAGAACACACCGGCGTCGGTGGTCAGCGTCAGCGTCAGGTCGGACAGCTCGACGGTGAGCAGCCGTGGGTCGCTGACCGCGTTCGGGTCGGCGGTGAAGTAGTGCTGGTGCTGCTCGGTCACGTGACGATGGTAGCCAAGGGTCACTCCACCCGTGGGTGGAGCCGCCGGTTCCATCCGCGCGCCGATGTGCCGGGGCCGTCGCGTCCCTAGCGTTGGTCAGCATGAGGGGAATGGTCGACACGATCACCGTCGAGGTGGTCGTTCCGGTCTACAACGAGCGTCGCGCGCTGCCCGGCTGTGTCCGGGTGCTGCACGACTTCCTGGACGAGAACATCGACCAGGACTGGAAGATCACGATCGTCGACAACGCGAGCACCGACGGCACCAGCGATGTCGCCATGGACCTGGTGCACGACTTCGACCGGGTGGGCGTGATCCGGTTGGACCGCAAGGGGCGCGGGCATGCGCTGCGTACCGCGTGGCAGCGCAGCACGGCGGATGTGGTGGCGTACATGGACGTCGACCTGTCCACCGGGCTGGACGCGCTGGCGCCGTTGATCGCGCCGCTGGCCAACGGGCACTCGGACATCGCGATCGGATCGAGGCTGGCGGCGGGGGCGCGGACGGTTCGGGGACCGCGCCGCGAGCTGATCTCCCGCTGCTACAACCTGGCGATCCGGCTCTCGCACGGCGCACGGTTCTCCGACGCGCAGTGCGGGTTCAAGGCCGCCCGGCTGGCTGCGGTGCGTCCGCTGCTGGACAAGATCGAGGACGACGGCTGGTTCTTCGACACCGAGCTGCTGTTGTTGGCCGAGCACAACGGTCTGCGCATCCACGAGGTGCCGGTCGACTGGGTCGAGGACACCGACAGCCGGGTGCAGGTGGCGAGCACGGCCTGGGACGACGTCAAGGGGCTCGTGCGGGTCGCGCGGGCGAAGGCCAGCGGCCGGGCCACGGTGCCGGGACTGCCTCGGCGACCGGAGCCCCGGCCCGCCCACCCGGACGCGATCGTGTCCACACGGGACAGCAGAATGGCGTCGCAGTTCCTGTTGTTCGCGATCATCGGCGTGATCTCGACGGTCGCCTACGCGCTGCTGTACTCGCTGCTGCGGGGCAGTTTTCCGCCGTTGGCGGCGAACCTGGTGGCATTGACGATCACGACCGTGTTCAACACCGAGGCCAACCGGCGGGTCACATTCGCCTCCGGCGGGCAGTCCGTGGCGCGAATCCACGTGCAGGGGCTCGTGGTGTTCGCCGCGTACTACGCGCTGACCTCCACCGCGCTGCTGGGATTGCAGTGGCTGGTGTCGAATCCGTCTTGGTGGCTGGAAATTCTCGTTCTGCTGGGCGCATCGGCGGCCGGCACCGTGCTGCGCTTCATCGCGCTGCGCCTCTGGGTCTTCAAGGAGAAGTCATGACGGCCAGGTGGCCGAGATGGGCGCTCGGCGGCATCATCGCGGTGGCCGTCGTGCTGTACGGGTGGGCCATCGGGGCCGGTGGCGACTGGGGCAATCCGTACTACGCCGCGGCGGTTCGATCGATGTCCGGCGGGCTGACGAACTTCCTGTTCGGGTCGCTGGACCAGGCCGGTGTGATCACCGTGGACAAGCCGCCGCTGGCGCTGTGGCCGCAGGTGATCTGCACGTGGATCTTCGGCTATCACCCGTTCGCGGTGCTGCTGCCGCAGGTTCTCGAGGGCGGGGCGGCCGTGTTCCTGTTGCACCGCACGGTGCGCCGCTGGGCCGGCGAGCCGGCGGCGCTGATCGCCGCGGCGGCCCTGGCGGTCACGCCCATCACAGTGGCGATCAACCGTGACAACAACCCGGACACCCTGATGGTGCTGTTCCTGATCGCCGCCGCATGGGCGTTCACGCGGGCCGTGGACGCCGAGCACCGGACGCGCTGGATGATGTTGTCCGGCCTGTTCATCGGGCTCGGCTTCACCACGAAGATGTTGCAGGCGTGGGTGGTCCTGCCGGCGTTCGCCTTGGCGTACCTGGTCGGCGTGCGGATTCCCTGGCCCCGCAAGCTGTTGGACCTGGCCGCCGCCGGCGTCGCGGTGATCGCCAGCTCGCTGTGGTGGGTGGTGCTGGTGTCGCTCTGGCCCGGCGCCAAGCCGTTCATCGGCAGCAGCGGCACCGGTTCGGTGTGGGATCTGGTGATCGGCTACAACGGCATCGGGCGCGTCGCCGGCGGCTCCGACAAGGCGTCGGAGTTCGCGACGATCCTGTCGATCGTGCTGTTCGGCGGCATTCCGGGACCGACGCGGCTGTTCAATCCGTTGCTGGGTGGGCAGATCAGCTGGTTGCTGCCGCTGGCGCTGCTGTCCCTGGTCGCCGTGATCTTCGGCCGACGGGTCGGGTCGACGGCCGGTCGCGCGGGATGGTGGCTGTGGGGCGGCTGGTTGATCGTCGCCGGGCTGGTGCTGAGCTTCTCCATCGGCGCCTTCCATGCGTACTACACGACGATGCTCGCGCCGCCGATCGCCGCCCTGACCGGGGCCGGGCTGGTGCTGTTGTGGCGCTGGTACCGGCGGCCGATCGGCGCGTGGTGGCTCGCGTTGCCCTTGGCCGCAACGGTTTCCGCCGGGTGGGCGTGGGTGCTGATCGCGCGGGATCCGGCCTGGAACGGCTGGTTGCGGTACGCCGTCGCCGTCGTCGCGGTCCTGGCCGTAGCGGTGCTGGTGGTGGCTCGGTTCGCTCGCGGCGTCCCGGAACCGGTGGTGAGCCAGTCCGCTGACAGCGGATCGGACCTCGGTGAGTCGGAGGAAGCCCATTCCGCGGTCGGTGCATCGGATATCCCTGAGTTGGAGACGGCTCGGTCCGGTCACGGTCGGCTGGGGGTCGCGGGTGCGCTGCTTGCCGTGGCGACCGTGCTCCTGGCGCCGGCGGCTTGGTCGGTGGCAACCGCTGTCGAGCCGTCGAATTCGTTCATGGGCACGACCAATGCGACCGCGGGACCGTATGTGATGCCGCCGTATCTCGTCGGGCTCGGTCCGAAGGCGCAGCCCAGCATTCGACGGGCCCTGAATCCACTCATCGGCAATCAGGCCACCGACGTGACCATGACCGCCGCCCAGCGCGCGATGCTCGATTACGCCGTTGCACATGGGCACACGCCGATAGCCATGGCGGTCGAGGGCGGCGCGATTGTCGCCAGCAATTACCTGGTGCTTTCCGACGCCCCGGTGGTCGTGCTCGGCGGATTCGAGGGCGCAGACCCCGCACCGACCACCGATGAATTGGCTTCCTGGGTACGTGAGGGCCGCGTCCGATTTGTCGTCTCGCACACCGCGCCACCATCGACGAAGATCGACACGGGAAATCCGGCGAGCATCTTCGCCTCGATCGGCGGCCCGAACGAGGCGGCGCGGATCACCTGGGTGCAAGGCCACTGCAAGCCGGTGCCGGGACTGGGCGGCGACGGGGACGCGCTGTTCGACTGCGGTTCCTGACAGCAGATGGCAGTCTTTCGGGTGATGATGGCGGCGTGACCACGAACGTCAGCCGCGACCAGGTGCTCTGGTACCGGGTTCGCCAGCACGGCCTGCTCCGCGACAGCGAGGAGCCGGCCGTGCTGGACATCGGTCTCCAGGACACCCAGGCGGGCTCCGCCCAATTGGCGCTGGCCGCCCGCACCACCGGCCCCGTCAATCTCGACGAATACGAGATGGCGTGGACGTTGCGCGGTGCCCCGCACCACCACCGTCCCGGCGAACTTCGTCGACTTGCCGGTGAACTCTGGCCATGGAGCGACGCCGACGCGCAGGCCCGGCTGATGTGGCCGAAGGCCCGGACGGTGACCGACGGGCTGACCGCGATGGAGACGTACCGGCTGGTCGCGGAGTCGATGCGCAAGGTCGTCACGAAGCCGATGACCAAGGGTGCAGCGAGCACCGAGGTCACCAAGCTGGTGCCGGCCGGTCAGACCCGAGCCTGCCCTGCGTGCAAGTCGACACATATATATGAGCAGCCGTTCCGGCTCGGCTCGCTCGCCGGTGGCCTGCGGCTGCGCGCCGGCGACACCGGCCTGCTGCTGGAGCCGCTGCCCAAGCGCGGACCGATTCCGACGAAATCCACCGATCCGCACGGACTGGTCCACCGCTACCTCCGCTTCCTTGGACCGGCGACGCCCGCCGAGGTGGCGAAGTGGCTCGACACGTCGACGGCGAACGTGCGCGCCGTCTGGCCCGACGACCTCGCCGAGGTCACCGTCGACGGTCGACGCGCATGGTTGCCGAAGGGGAATGTCGACGAACTTCTCGATTGCGACCGCGTGGACCTCGTTCGTCTGCTGCCGGCGATGGACCCGTTCCTCCAGGCGCGCGACCGCGACGTGCTCGTGCCGGACAAGGCGGAGCAGAAGGCGCTGTGGACGATCCTCGGCAATCCCGGCGCGCTGCTGGTCGACGGTCAGATCGGCGGCATGTGGCGGTCGCGGGTGGTCGGCAGGAAGAAGTTGGAGGTGACGGTCACTTCGTTCGACGACGTCATCGACCCGTCGACCCGCGACGGTGTGCAGGCCGAGGCGGAACGGATCGCCGAGGTCCGCGGAGTGCCGACGGCGGTCGTCCGGTACGCCTGACCGACAATGCCGGGTATGCGCGCGAGCCGGTTGTTGTCCACTCTGCTGTTGCTACAGACGAGGGGCCGGATGACCGCGCAGGAGCTCGCCGACGAACTCGAGGTTTCCGTCCGCACCGTCTATCGCGACATCGAGTCCCTGTCGGTAGCCGGCGTGCCCGTCTACGCCGACCGCGGCCCGACCGGCGGCTACCAACTGCTCGACGGTTATCGAACGCGTCTGACCGGGTTGACCACCGACGAGGCCGACTCACTGTTCCTGGCCGGCATGCCCGGACCGGCCGCCGAACTCGGCTTGGGCACGGTCGTGGCGACGGCCGAGCTGAAGATGCTCGCCGCGCTGCCGCCCGACCTGCGGGCGCGGGCCAGCCGCATCCGTGAACGCTTCCACCTCGACGCGCCGGGCTGGCTCCGGGAGGCCGACGAAGTTCCGTTTCTCGCCGAAATCGCGGATTCCGTCTGGAACGAGCGGATGGTCGAGATCCGGTACCGCCGGTGGAAGACGCCGCGCGAGGTGACCCGCCGGCTCGCGCCCCTCGGCGTGGTCCTCAAGGCCGGGACCTGGTACCTCGTCGGGCTGGCCGGCGACGAGCCGCGGACGTTCCGGGTGTCGAACGTGCTCGGTGTGCAGGCCCTCGACGAGCGTTTCGACCGTCCCGCGGATTTCGACCTGGCCGCCTACTGGCAGGAGTGGGCCGACCAGTTCGAGGTCCGGATACGCGGGGAACGCACCCGCGTACGGCTGTCACCCGAAGGTGTGAGGGCGCTGCCGTATTTCATGGGACGGTCAGTCGCGGACCAGGTGATGCCGACACTGTCCGAACCGGACGCCGACGGCTGGATGGAGGCGGTGGTCCCGGTCGAGACGCTCCGCCACGCGCACGCCGAATTCCTCCGGCTCGGCGCCGAGGTGGAGGTGCTCGAACCCGCCGAACTGCGCGAGATGGTCGCCTCGACCGTCGGTAGGCTGACCGGGTTCTACGGGTCGCGCCGAACTCGGCCGGAGTAGTGGTCCTCGAGCGCATTGTTGTGCTCGTCGCCGCCGGGGATGTTCGCCGACAGGTACACCGGCGGCCGGTGGCCGGCCGCGAGCAGCCGGGCGCAGGCGTCGGCGACCATCATCTGGGCGGCGAACGCCGAGGTGATGGAGGAGATCGCGCAGACCTTGCCGCCGTCGGGCATCGGCAGGAGCGTGTCGCCGAACGGTCCGCAGTTGTCGATGACCACGTCGGCGTAGTCGTGGAGGTGCTTGCCCGACGGATGCCGCGAGTCGACGGCGGTGGCGTGCTCCATCGACGTGAAGGCGATCAGCCGGTGACCACGCTCCTTGACGAGCGAGGCCATTTCGACGATCGAGCCGTTTCCGCCGGAGTTGGAGGCGACGACGAAGAGGTCGCTCTCGCGTGGCTCGGCGAGTTCATACACCCGGTGCGCGATCGCCGGGTCGCGCTCGCTGTGCCGGTCGAGCGCGTCGGGCGGGGCGTCGCCGTAGGTGACGATGTCACGGAGCGAGAGTCGGTTGGTCGGGATCAGGCCGCCCGCCCGTCCGGCGATCTCCATCACCAGCGCCTGCGAGTGGCCGGTGCCGAAGGCCTGGACCACGCCGTCGGCCAGCACACAGTCGGCCACCAGCGCCGCCGCGGCGGCGATCGGCTCGCGCTGGGTGGTGACCAGTCGGTCGATCACTTCCCGGGCCGCCGACACGAACTCGCCCTGGCCGATGGACATGCGCCACCCCTCTTCGTCAGCAACTTTCCGTGACAGCCGGTGTCACGTTAGTGGCAAACCGGGGTGTGGGTGGATCAGAGATACAGCAGCGCGTTGACGGCCGCCGTCGCCAGCGCCGCGCCGCCGCGCTCGCCGCGGTTTGTAAGGGCAGGCACCCCGAGCTCGCGGACCGCCCGCTTCGCCTCGACCGCGCCGACGAACCCGGCCGGCAGCGCGATGACCAGCGCCGGCCGAATCCGACCGGACCGGCAGTGCTCGACCAGTTCGGTGACGATCGACACGTCCTGACCGAGGGCCCACACCGCACCGACCGGTGCTTTTCGTACGAACTCCTCGATTCCGTCGGCCGTCTCCGCGATGACGGCGGCCGGCCGGCTGGTGATGCCGACCGCGACCATCCGCACGTCGGCGATCAGCGGCGCGCCGTCGGCGAGGGCCTGCCGCCCGGCGACCAGCGCCGGCTCGTCGACCAGCAGGTCGCCGGCCCAGGTCGGGTCGGCGGTGGTGTGCACGAGCCGCTCCACGACCGCCCGCGACAACGGCCCCAATCCGGTGGTGTCGACGCGGCGGCGGAGGATTTCGTACGACTCCGACTCGATCGGATGAGGCACTCGCGGCACGTCGGAACTTCCCCTCGGCTGGACTGTTTCACACCGTAGTCGGCGGTGTCGGCGCGCCGGGACGTCAGTTAACCTGCTCCGCGAGCGTGGTTACGGGAAGCCGGTGCGAATCCGGCGCGGTCCCGCCACTGTGACCGGGGAGTTGTCCCGCAGAGCTACAGCCACTGGGCGCGTGCGCCTGGGAAGGCGCGGCGACGGCGGCGATCCGGGAGCCAGGAGACCGGCCACGCGACCGACATGCGTCGCACGGAGGATGTGATGGCTGGCACTGCGCCGCGCCTCGGGTGGTCCCCGAGGTGAGCTCGCCCGGGATGATCTCCTTCGTCGGCGCCGGCCCCGGCGCGGCGGATCTGATGACCTTCCGCGGCGCCGACCGGCTGGCCCGGGCGGACGTCGTCGTGTGGGCGTCGTCGCTGGTGCCGGCCGAGGTGCTGACGCACGCGAACCCGGCGGCCGAGCGACACGACTCCGCGGGCATGACGCTGGAGGACGTGCTCGAGGTCTACGCCGGCCACCCGGACGCGAACATCGTCCGCCTGCACTCCGGCGACCCGACCGTGTACGGCGCGATCGGCGAGCAGATCGCCTGGTGTCGGCTGAACGGCCGGCCGTACGAGATCGTGCCGGGCGTCGGCTCGCTCGGCGCCGCCGCGGCGGCGATTGGTTGTGAACTGACTTCACCGACGGTTTCGCAGTCGATCGTGTTAACACGCCTCGCCGGCGGTCGGACGGCCGCGTCGATGCCGGACGGCGAGACGGTCGCCTCGTTCGCGTCGCACCGCACGACGATGGCCGTCTACCTCTCCGCCCAGCGCCCCGAGCAGCTACAGGCCGAACTGCTCGCCGACGGCGAGGGCTACTCCCCCGACACTCCGGCGGTTGTCGTCGCGAAGGCGACGTGGCCGGACGAGCGGATCGTCCGCACGACGGTCGGCGAGCTCGCGGCCGAACTTCGAGCGTCCGGTATTCGGACGGCCGCCTTGGTGCTCGTCGGTGAAGCGCTCGACGATGGTCGCGAAGTCCAACGGACCAGGTTGTACGACCCGGCCTACTCGCACGGTTGCCGTCGACGGTCGACCGAGGGCAGCACGCACGGTCGTCCCATTCCCGTCGAAAAGCGGAGGCTGCCATGACCGGCGTGCTCACCGTCGTCGGCCTCGGCCCCGGCGACGCACGACACCGCACACCGGCCGCGACCACGGCGATCGCCGACGCCGAGGCCGTCTACGGCTACGCCGCCTATATAGAAGCGTGCGAGGACATCCTCCGGCCCGACCAGATCGTCGTCCGCGGCCGGATGACCGAGGAGAAGCTGCGCGCGGAGCAGGCCGTCGACGCTGCGGCCGGCGGCCGGCGGGTGGTGCTCGTGTCGTCGGGCGACGCCGGTGTGTACGGCATGGCGACGTTGGCGTTGAGCAATGCGTACGAAATCGAGGAATCCGTACGACCTGCCGTCCATGTGCTGCCGGGCGTCACCGCGGCGCTCGCGGCCTCGGCGCTGGTCGGTGCCCCGCTCGCGCATGATTTCGCCTGCCTGACGTTGTCGGACCTGCTGACTCCCTGGGAGGAAGTGGAACGCCGACTCCGGGCCGTCGCCGAGGCCGACCTGGCCATCGCGCTCTACAACCCCCGTTCCAAGGGCCGCCCCTGGCAGCTCGGCCGGGCCCGCGAAGTGCTGCTCGAACGACGGGCACCCGGGACGCCGGTGGCCCTGGTCACCGACATCGCCCGTGACGGGCAGCGCGTCGGGCTCACCACGCTCGCCGACCTCGACTGCGACGAAGTCGGCATGACCACCACCGTGCTGATCGGTTCGTCGACCACTCTGCGGTTCGGCGACTGGCTGGTGACGCCCCGGTCCGCCGCCGGCCCCCGATCCGCGGACGACCGGAGTGCCGGGTGACCGTGCACCTCGTGGGCGCCGGCCCCGGTGATCCCGGTCTGCTCACCTGCCGCGCCGTCGAACTCCTCAAGTCCGCCGAAGTCGTCGTCTACGACCGGCCGTCGATGGCCGACATCGTCGCGATCGCGGATTCCGCCGAAGTTGTGCATTGCGTCGGAAAAGCAGGAAGTCGTCCGGCGTGGCCGCAGGCCGACGTGAACCAGCTTCTCGTCGACCTCGGGCGGACCGGCCGCGACGTGGTCCGACTCAAGGCCGGCGACGCGTTCGTCGTCTCCCGTGGCGGCGAGGAAGCCGTCGCGCTCGCCGCCGCCGGCGTGCCGTTCGACATCGTGCCGGGCATCTCCGCCGCGATCGCCGCGCCAGCGCTCGCCGGCATCCCGGTGATGGTCCGCCAGGTCGCCACCACGCTCACGGTCATCGCCGGCAACGACGACCCCGAGTACCACCAGACCATCGACTGGGACGCCGTCGCCCGGGTCGGCGGCACCGTCGTCGTGCTCACCGGTCGGTCCGCGTTCCGGGACATCGCCGACAAGCTGATGGCCGGCGGTCTGGCGGCGGACACCCCCGTCGCGGCGATCAGCGCGGCGAGCCGGGACCACCAACGCACCGAGCTCGGCACGTTGGGATCGCTGCCGAACACGAGGATGCGGCCGCCGGTGACGTTCGTCATCGGCGAGGTGGCCGCGCTCGACCTGCTGGCGAGCGGACAGCCGTCGGTCGGACGACCTATCGGCAATCCATCGACCGAGCGGGTCGCCGACCAACTACTGGCAGCCGACGACGAACCTGTGGAGGGATCGCATGCACATTCCTGACGGGTTCGTGAACGCACCGGTCTCCATCGCGGGCGGCGTGGTCGCGGTGGCCGGCCTGGCGCTGTGCAGCCGGAACCTCGGACCGTCGCTGCGGGACCGGGACATCCCGCTGGCCGGCCTGGCGGCGGCGTTCTTCCTCGTGCTGGAGGCGCCGATCTTTCCCATCGGCGTCGGCACCGGCGGCCACCTGCTCGGCGGCACGCTGGCGGTCGCACTGCTGGGGCCTTGGCTGGGGCCGGTGGTGATCTCGGTGGTCCTCGTGGTCCAGGCCCTGTTCGCCGGCGACGGCGGCGTGACCGCGCTGGGGGTCAACGCCGTCAACATGGCGCTGATACCGGCAGTCGTCGGCTACCCGCTGATCCTGGGCCTGCGCAAGGTCCTTCCCCGCACGAAAATCTGGGTCGCCGTCACAACGGGCATCGCCGGCTTCGTGTCGGTGGTCGCCGGATCCATCCTGTACAGCCTGGAATACGCGGTCGGTGGCGCAACCGCTGTCCCGGCGACCACCGTCGCGGTGACGACGATCGGCACCTACTCGGTGATCGCTCTGTTCGAGGGCCTGGTGACGGGACTGATCGTGGCGGCGCTGCTGCGCCTCCGGCCAGATCTGGTACGGGTCGGCCGGCACCTGACGCGGGCGAACGCATGAGCGAGCTTGCGAGCGAATCATCCAGCGCAGCGCGTCCGCGAACGCGGACACCGAGCGCTAGCGAGGTGCCGCAGTGAGCGGAGCCGCCCACAATCCGGGCGCGGACCTGCTGATCCCGGCGGACACGCCGCTGCACCGCGCGGCCCCGCAGTGCAAGGTGGCGGCCACGGCGCTGTGCATCCTGCTGGTGGCCTGCACGCCGCGAGACCAGTTCTGGCCCTATCTCGGCTACGGCATCGGCCTGGCCGCGGCGGCCGCCATCGCCCAGGTGCCGGCGACGACGCTGCTTCGGCGCCTCGTGGTGGAGATCCCGTTCGTCTTCTTCGTGGTACTGCTACCTTTTCTCGCCACCGGCCCGAAAATCCACGTGCTGGGCATCCCGCTCGCGACGGCCGGCCTGGAGTCGGGGGCGTCGATCGTGCTGAAGGCCAGCTTCGGCCTGCTGGCAACGGGTGTGCTCGCGGCCACCACTCCGCTGCCCGAGGTGATCACCGGCCTGGAGCGGCTGCACGTCCCGAAGATCTTCACAGCGGTCGCCTCCTTCATGATCCGCTACGTCGAGGTCCTCAACTCCGAACTCAACCGCCTGCGCACGGCCCGCGCCTGCCGGGGCGCGGACACCCGCTGGCTGTGGCAGGCGAAGGACACGGCCCTGTGCGTCGGCGCACTGTTCGTCCGGGCCTTCGAACGCGGCGAACGCGTCTACCTCGCCATGGCGTCGCGCGGCTACGAGGGATCACTGCCGACGACACTGACGGGCGAGCCGGCGACCAGAACCGCTTGGGCGACGACGATGACCATCCCGGCGATCTTCGCCGCGCTGACCGCGACCGCATGGGCGACGGCATGACCGCGCCGGCGATGGTGCTGCTCGGCCACGGCAGCCGCGACTCCGACGGCGTCGACGAGTACTGGGCGCTGGCCGAGGCCGTGCGAAACGCGGCCCCGGACCTCAAGATCGGCTGCGGCTTCGTCGAACTCGCCGAACCGGGCGTCGACGAGGCGATCGACCGGCTGGTCGCCGAGGGTGCGCACGAAGTCGTCGTGGTGCCGCTGGTCCTGCTCGCCGCCGGCCACCTCAAGAACGACGGCCCGGCGGCGATGGCCCGTGCCCGGCAACGGCATCCGTCCGTCCACTTCAGACTCGCACGGGATCTCGGCATCGAGCCGACCCTGCTGTCGATCGCCGAGGAGCGGATCCGGGACGCGGCCGGCGACGCCGACCCGGAGAAGCTCGGCGTGGCGCTGATCGGCCGCGGCTCCTCGGACCCGGACGCGTGTTCCGACCTGTGGAAGGTCGGCCGCCTGCTGGCGGACAAGCGCGGCCTCGGCACGATCGAGCCGGGCTTCGTGTCCGTCGCCCGCCCGAACGTCGCGGAGGCGATGGAACGCTGCCGCCTGCTCGGCGCGACCACGATAGTCGTGAGCCCGTTCTTCCTGTTCACGGGCATGTTGGTGCCGAGAATCCACCAACAGGCGGGCGATTGGGCGGCGCAGCATCCCGAGATCACCGTGCTCGGCGGCGCCCATCTCGGCCCCGATCCGCGACTGGCCCGAATCGTCCTGGAGCGTTACCGCGAGGCGCTGCACGGCGATGTCCGGATGAACTGCGACCTCTGCACCTACCGCGTCCAGCTGCCCGGTTACGAGGACAAGGTCGGCCTGCCGATCTCCCTTACGCCACACGGTGACGAGCCCGCCCGCGGCAAACGGAAGGCCCGGCGGGCGATCCGCACGCCCGCCCCGGCGCCGACGGTCGAGATCAGGCGAGGCCGGTTCATGCCGTCCACCAAGGCGTCCGACGAACTGCCGGCGATCGAGATGCGCGGCGTCAGCTTCGACTACCCCGACGGCACGTCCGCATTGTCCACTGTGGATCTGACGATCGGCCGCGGCGAGCGGGTGGCCCTGCTCGGCCCGAACGGGGCCGGCAAGACGAGCCTGGTGCTGCAACTCAACGGCGTGCTCACGCCGTCCGCGGGCGAGGTCCTGATCAGCGGCACCGCCGTCGGACCGAAGACGCTCAAGGAGGTGCGCCGCAAGGTCGGCGTCGTCTTCCAGGATCCCGACGACCAGCTGTTCACCCCGACCGTCGGCCGTGACGTCGCGTTCGGGCCCGCGCATCTCGGCCTGAAGGGCGATGAGCTCAAGGCCCGTGTCGCCGAGGCACTGTCCTATGTGGGCCTCGCGGACCTGGCCGACCGGCCGCCGCACCGGCTCTCGCTGGGCCAGCGCCGCCGCGCCGCGGTCGCCACCGTGCTCGCCATGCACCCCGAGGTGCTGGTGCTGGACGAGCCATCGTCCAATTTGGACCCGGCGGCCCGCCGCGAGTTCGCGGATCTCGTCAAGCGCCTCGGCATGACCACCCTGCTGGTCACCCACGACTTGCCGTACGCGCTGGAATTGTGCCAGCGGGCCGTGGTGCTCGACCACGGCCAGGTCGTGGCGGACGGCCCGATCCGGGAGATCCTGGCCGACGCCGGCTTCATGAGCGCGCACCGGCTGGAGCTGCCCGCCGGCTTCAATCCCTTGGGAGGCTGACGAAGTGGCCCGCCTTGCCGCCCTGGTCGCCGTGCTGCTGCTGGCGCTGGCCGCACCCGCCTCGGCGCACGACGAAGACGCGCACACCCCGCCGGATCGCGTCGGCGACCTGCGCAGCGCGCTCATCGAGTCACCCCTCCCGCCGGGCGTCCAGTTCCAGGTGCTCCAGAACGGCGAAGCGCTGTGGCTGCGGAATTCCACTCGAACGGATGTCGTCGTCCTCGATCCTGACGGGGCGCAGCGCTACCAGGTCGGTCCGGACGGGGCGGCCGTCAACACCGCCCTCCCGACCGAGCCGACGCCGTCGGGCGACATCAGCCAGGACCCCGAGAAGCCGTCCGGCGACGCGGCGAAGGCGCCGGCGTGGCAACGCGTCTCCACCGAGCCCGAGGTGCAGTGGCACGATCACTACGCACACTGGGGTGACGCAACACTTCCGTCGCAGGTCCTGGCCGACCCCGACCACGAGCACCTGATCCGGGCCTGGCAGGTCGACCTCGTCTCGGACGGCAAGACCTATCAGGTGCGCGGCGAGCTGCGCTGGGTGCCGGGTCCGTCGCCACTGCCATGGATCCTGGTCACGGTGTCACTGGCGATCGCCGTGTCGCTGCTGGGCCTGGTCCGCCGCAGCCAACTCCCGCTGGCCGCGGCGACGGCCGTTCTCGTCGCCGCGAGCGCCACCCACGGAATTGCGACAGTTCTTGGTCGTCAGGCCGAGAATCGGTGGACTATTCTCGCGCACGAGTACCTGCCGATCGTGCTGGCCTGGCTGGTCGGCGCCGCCGCGGTCGGACTGCTGGCCGGGCGGCGCGCCACCGGACGATGGTTCGCCGCGCTGGCCGCGGTCGGCCTGGGCGCCCTCGCCCTTCTCCAGGATCTGCCGGTGTGGTGGAGCTCCTCCAGCGTCGTGGCGTTGCCGGCAGGTCTGGACCGCGCGCTGGTGTCGATCACAGCCGGTGTCGCGCTGGGCATCCTGGTCACGGTGCTCCGCACCCCGAACATCACCCGATCGGACGCTGTAACGGCGACGCAGCGAAATGGGTCCGCCCACGCCGACGAGGTTTTACCTCAAGGCAGGTAGACGCCCCGTCCCCGATCACTACACTCCCCAGGGCTACCACCGAAACACCAGGTGCGCGCCGTCGCCGCACCAGGACCCCGAGGTGCGCCGTGCTTGACCACCCGAGCTGGGCCCACACCTACATCGACCTCGACACGCCCAACGCCGCGCGGATCTACGACTACCTGCTCGGCGGCGCCACCAACTCCGCCGCCGACCGGGAGATGGCCCGCGAGGTCATCCGCGTGATGCCCGAGGTGGAGTACCTGACGTGGGCCAACCGGGCGTTCCTGCGCCGCGCCGTGCGGCATCTGGTCGCATCCGGCGTGCGCCAGTTCATCGACATCGGCTCGGGCATCCCGACCGCCGGCAACGTGCACGAGGTGGCGCAGGCGGCGGACCCCACCTGCCGCGTGGTGTACGTGGACCGTGAGCCGACGGCGGTCGTCCACAGTGAACTCTTGTTGCAGGACAACGAGTTCGCCGCCGTCATCCAGGAGGACTTCCGCCGCCCGGGCGCCGTGCTCTCCTCCCCCGAGGTGCAGCACCTGATCGACTTCGACCAGCCGGTCGGCCTGCTGCTGTTCGCGCTGCTGCACCACGTCGGCGACGAGGACGACCCGGCCGGACTGCTGTCCGTCTACCGGGAAGCGCTGCCCGAGGGCAGCTACCTGGCGCTGTCGCACTCCACGCACGAGGCCGAATCCGACCACATCCTCACCGTGTACGACCTGTACGCGGCCAATCGCACCCCGATCACGCTGCGGGGCCGGGCCGACATCGAGCGCATGATCGAGGGGTTCGAACCGCTGGAACCGGGCATCGTGCACGTGCCACGATGGCGTCCGGAATTCCCGGAGGACGCCGACCACACCGAGGAAGCCGCCATCTACGGCGTGGTGGCGAGGAAGCTCTGACGTGCCGATGCTGGACAGACCGGGCTGGGCGCCCAAGCAGATCGACCTCTCCCGGCCCAGCGCCGCGCGGGTGTACGACTACCTGCTCGGCGGCGGCTGCAACACCGCCGTCGACCGGGAACTGGCCAAACGCCTGGTCGACGCGATGCCGCAGGTGCGCGACACCGTGTGGCTCAACCGCAAGTTCCTGCGCCGGGTGGTGGCCTTCCTGGTCGGCCAGGGCATCACCCAGTTCCTGGACATCGGCTCCGGCATCCCGTCCGTGGGCAACGTGCACCAGCTGGCGCAGGGCCTCGATCCGGAGTGCCGCGTGGTGTACGTCGACAACGACCCGATCGCCGTGGCGTACGCGGAACCGTTGCTGCGGGACAACAAGCTCGCGACGGCGGTGCTGGCCGACTTCCGCTCGCCCGCGCAGGTGCTGCACGCGCCCGAGGTCCGCGCGCTGATCGACTTCGACCGGCCGGTCGCCGTGCTGACGCTGATGATGATGCACTTCGTGCCGGACGCCGCCGACCCGGCGCGGCTGATGGGTCGCTACCGGGATGCGCTGGCCCCCGGCAGCTACGTGGCGCTGTCCCATCCGAGCTTCACCGGCGCCGAGGGCGAGTTGCTCGCCGACGCGCAGGCCATCGGCGCGATCGTCGAGGACACCATGGAGCCGCTGTACCCGCGGACCGCCCACGAGCTGCTGCGGATCATCGCCGGCTTCGACCCGGTGCCGCCCGGCCTGGTGCACCTGCCGCTGTGGCGGCCCGACTCGGCCGCCGACGTCGGACGTCACCCGGAGAGTTCACTCGTCTACGGAGTGGTGGCGACGAAGCCGTGACGACGGGCTAATACACTGACCGCCCGGGATGCCGGAACGAGCGAGGTGGCGATGGCCGACGACGGTCGAAGCGCCGAACTGCGCGAGTTCGCCGAGGGCTGGGCAGCCGCCATCATCGACACCAGCTACGTGCCGATGTCGCGGCGGGAGATCGAGGACTTCTTACTGGATCTGTCCGGTTCCCTGCTGACCGCGCTGCTCAGCGAGCCGTTCGACCCCGCGCCCGCCCTCGAGGTCGGGGCGCGGCTGGTCAACGCCCACTTCACCGCGCCCGAGGCGCTCGGCCGCACGCTCCAACTGCTCGGCACCGGCCTGGTGCAGCCGGCCGGCCTGTCCAGCGAGGACCAGCGGCTGCTCGACCGCGTCGTCCAGCTGCTCGGGCGGCTCAGCACCGGCTACTCGGAGGCGCTGCGCGAGCGAACCTTCGAGGAGCAGGAGGTCATCAAGCAGGCGATGTGGCTGGCCACCGATGTGGCGCAGCGCCGCCTCCAGGACAGCGAGTCGCGCTTCCTCGCGGTCTTCGACTCGGCGCCGATCGGCCTGGCCATCGGCGACTTCGACTCCAACATCCTGGAGTCCAACCAGGCGTTGCAGGACCTGCTCGGCTACACCCGCGAGGAGCTGAACGCGCTGACCGGCGCGGACATCCTGCACCCGGACGACATCCCGGACACCCTGGAGCGCTACAACCGACTGTTCCGCGGCGAGTACCCGTCCTTTCGCAGCCGGCAGCGGCTGCTGAAGAAGGACGGCGACGTGCTGTGGGCCAACGTCACCGTGTCCGCGGTGCGGGACTCCACCGGCGTGGCCACCTACCAGGTGGCGATGGTCGAGGACGCCACCGAGCTGCACTACGCGAACCAGGCGATGGCCACGCTCGGCATGCAGGACCCGCTGACCGGCCTGCCGACGCGGACCGCGTTCATGGCGCGGCTCGACAGCGTGCTCGGCCGGGTCGACCGGCCGCGGCGGGTGGCGCTGTGCGTGTTCGGCATCGACGGCTTCGCCACCATCAACGACGGGCTCGGCCCCGAGGTCGGCGACGAGGTACTGCTCAAGCTCGGCACCAAGCTGCGCTACCACGCCGAGGACAACAAGATGCTCGCCGCGCGCCTCGGCGGCGACGAGTTCGCGCTGCTGATCGAGGAGTCGGAGGGCACCCGGACGGTGACGCCGCTCGTCGAGGAGGCGCTGCGGCTGATCAACGAGCCGGTGACGGTGCTCGGGCACCGGCTGTCCGTGCACGCCAGCGTCGGCATCGTCGAGCGCGCCGTGGGCCGGGAGCAGCCGGCCGAGCTGCTGCGCGACGCCACGATGGCGCTGCACTGGGCCAAGCAGGGCGGCAAGGCGCAGTGGGCGCTGTTCGACCAGCAGCGCTGCGACCGGGACCGGGCGCAGCTCCAGCTCGCGCTGACCATGCCGGTGGCGTTGGACAACGGCGAGTTCACCGTTGTGTACCAACCGATCCGCTCGCTCGGCGACAACCGGCTGGTGGCCGTCGAGGCGCAGCTGACGTGGGATCACCCCGAGCACGGCCTGCTCGCGGCCGCCGAGTTCCTGGCGCTGGCCGAGCGCACCGGGCTGGTGGTGCGGCTTTCGGAGTGGATGCTGCTCCAGGCGTGCGGGCAGGCGCGGCAATGGCAGCAGGAGTTCGGTGAGCGCGCCCCGATCGTGAGCGTGAAGACGCCGCCGCGGCAGGCCCGCGACCCCGACTTCCTGCCGAACGTCATCCGGGCGCTGGCCGACAGCGGGCTCGACGGCGGCCTGCTGCGCCTGGAGCTGGCGCAGGACGCGATCGACTGCGACAGCGAGGAGCAGGTCGAGGACATGGAGCTGCTCGCCGAGCGCGGCATCACGTTCAGCATCGCCGGGCTGAGCGGGCACCGGCCGGAATGCCTGGTGGCACGGCCGCTGACCGTGCTCAAGAGCCGGGACCTGGCGGTGTCGCAGGTCGACGGCGAGCGGGAGACGATCCCGGCGACGGTCACGTGGAACACCGTGTCGCTCGCGCACCAGATGGGCATGCAGGTGATCGCCGAGAACGTGGACACCCTGGACGATGTGGCGTGGCTGCGGGAGATCGGCGTGGACGCCGGTCAGGGCGTGGCGCTCGGCGAACCCGTTGACGCCGAGGAGATCGGGTCGCTGCTCACGCCGTGACCGGCAGGCGGTTGCGCGCGGCCGGGGCCAGCTTGCGCAGGCTCAGCCCGAGCGCCAGCATGCCGAGCGTCAGCGCGGCCGTGAACGCCGTGACGGCGACCCAGCCGCCGCCCGAAAAGGCAAGCCCGCCAACGGATCCGCCGACGCTGCTGCCGAGGTAGTAGCACAGCTGGTAGCTGGCGGAGGCCTGCGCCGGGTGCGCCGCGCGGGCGCTCACCCAGCCGCTGGCGACGGTGTGGCCGGCGAAGAACCCGGCCGTCACCAGCAGCAGTCCGGCCACGACCAGCACGAGGTCGTCGGACAGCATCAGCCCGAGGCCGACGACGCTGACCACCGCGGTCCCCCACAGCACCTGGCGTCGGCTGTAGCGGTCGACCAGGCGACCGGCGACCGGGGAGCTGACCGTGCCGGCGAGGTAGGCGACCGAGATCAGGCCGACGATCGCCTGCGACAGGCCGAACGGCGCGGCGGTCAGCCGGAAGCCGAGGTAGTTGTAGATCGTGACGAAGCTGCCCATCAGCAGCATGCCGATCAGGTAGAGGCGGATCAGTCCGCTGTCCCGGAAACAGCCGGCCAGGGTGCGCAGCCTGATCGGCTTCGGCCGGAAGTTGGCCGAGGACGGCATCACCGCCCGGAACAGCAGCGCGCAGCCCAGCGAGGCGACACCGACGACGCCGATCGCCCAGCGCCAGCCGCCGAGATCGGTGACCAGGCCGGTGATCACGCGACCGGCCATGCCGCCGATGCTGTTGCCGCCGATGTAGAGGCCCACCGCGAAACCGAGTGATCCTCGGTGAACCTCCTCGGCCAGGTAGGCCATCGCGACCGCCGGCAGGCCGGCGACCGCGAGACCCTGCAAGGCTCGCAGTACGAGGAGGACCGTGAAGTTCGGGCTCACCGCGACCGCGATCTGGAGCAGCGCGGTGGCGAACAGCGAGGCCGTCATCACCGGCATTCGGCCCCACCGCTCGGAAAGCATGCTCAGCGGCACGATCGCGACGGCCAACGCCCCGGTGGCGACGGAGATCGCCAGGCTCGACTCGGTCGGCGTGAGGCCGAAGTCCTTGGCGAAGACCGGAAGCAGCGGCTGCACGCAGTAGAGGACCATGAACGTGGCCAGGCCGGCGGCGAACAGCGCGAGGTTGATTCGCCGGAATCCCTTGCTGCCACGGCGGTGTGCGATTTCCTCGGGCGCCTGGGTCACGGTCATGCAGTGGAAGCTAGTTGCGGCTCGTTCATACGTCCAATACAGGAATCGACGGGTTTTGAT
The DNA here is from genome assembly GCF_003387475.1 of Kutzneria buriramensis. Lineage (GTDB taxonomy): Bacteria > Actinomycetota > Actinomycetes > Mycobacteriales > Pseudonocardiaceae > Kutzneria > Kutzneria buriramensis. The sequence continues at coordinate 341,663 of NZ_QUNO01000010.1, forward strand.
CCATGGATGAATGTATTGAGCACGATGTGCGTGAACACCGTTGCCGCGGCGGCAAGCGGGAACGCGGCGAGGGCACCCAGGCGCGGCAGGAGGCTCGCGATCGTGAGGAAGAACACCGACGACGTGAAGGCGCCGGTCACGACGGCCCGCAACGAGATGATCGCCGCCGGGCCGCCGACGGTGTGCTGCCGCTGCGCGGCGAAAAGTGCCGCGAACAAAGGGAAAGACGCCAGGAGACCGATCGCCCGGGAGCCGACGAGCGTGGCGGCCGCCAGCACGAGGGTGGTCATGACGGTGGCGACGGCGATGCGCGCCGACAGTTCTGAGGGCATCGGCAGGACCTCGCGCGGGGTCAGCGCCGGCCAGGCGGAAAGCGTCGCCGCAAGTCCGGTCGGCACCAGGAATTCCAGTGCCGGCAAGGAGAACTGGTGCAGGCTCAGTGTGAGCGCGGCGATTCCGTAGCAGCAGACGGCGACCGCCAGCGCGATCGGCCAGCGTTGGGTGAGGGCGGTTCGGACGTAGCCGAGGCAGAACGCGGCGATCGCGAGCTGCCCGGACAGGGTGGCGATCGCCGTCTGCACGGCGAAGGTGTCGCCCTCGCGGAGGGTCAGGAGGGTGAGCGAGGAGGCGGCGGTGAGCGGGAGGCCGACGAGGCGGCCGCCGAACAGCGTTGCCCAGCGGCGCTGGAGGAGGGTGGCGGCGACGATCAGCGTGGGCGTGAGCAGGAGTTTCAGCAGGTCTTGGCCCATGACCTCGACCCTTTCAGGGATCCCACCACGTTTGTCGCGGAAATCGCGGCTGGATCGGGTGTGACGCTGCGATATTCTCGATAGATTGGCCACATGGGTTCAGAAGTCGCAGTGGACGCCGTCGACCGGGAGATCCTCACCGTGCTCCTGCACGACGGTCGGATCACGTATCAGGAGCTGGGCCGGGCGGTTCGGCTGAGCGCCAACGCCGTCGCCGATCGGGTCCGTCGGTTGCGGAAGTCCGGGATCGTGCGCGGCTACCGCGCCGATCTGGACTTCGCCGCGCTCGGACGGCCGCTGGTGCTGGTCACCGATGTCCGCCTGCGCGACGGCGTGTCCGGCGCCGAATTCGAGCGGGGGCTGCGCGGGTTTCCGCAGATCTTCTCGGCCGCGCACGTCACCGGGGAGTACGACTACCAGCTGCGGATGGCGTGCACGGACACCGTCGACTTCGAGGAGTTGATCGAACGCCTCAAGCGCGACCACGGGGCTCGTGAGCTGCGCAGTCGGCTCGTGCTCCGGCAGATCGCGCTCGATCCGGCCGGTGTGCTGGAGATCACCTGAGACGTTCGGGTGCATTTGGGCCTTGACGCTGGGTGTATTCGGCGGCGTCGAGGGGGCGACTTGGGACGGCCGGTCCGATACGGTGATCACAGTCACATGTCATTCCGGTCGCACTCAATGCCGAGGAGCTCCGTGGGATACGTCGACTCGTGGACGCAGCGCTATCGCGGCGTCGACCTGGGGCCCTACGGCCTGTTGCTCGGCCGGCTGATGGTCCGTCGACGGGCCGTCCATCTCGCCGCCGGTCTGGTCGGCGCGGTGCTCGTCCTGCGGGTCGCGCAGTTCCTCGTCGGCTCGTACGCACTGGTCTGGCCGGTGCTGCTGACCGCGCTGGTGGCGTTGGCCGCCGGCGTCGCGCTGCTCGTTCAGCGGGTCGGCGACCGTCGGATCGCCGCCGCCCAGCACGACCGCGTCGGGCGTCTTTGGCCCGTGGACTTCACCGCCGTCCTCGGTCGCCGCACCCGAATCCTGCTCACCGTTTCCTACGTCGGCGCCGCACTGCTCGGTTTCGTCCAACTTCTCTCCGGCGACGACATCGCGCCGGCCGTCGTCTTCCTCTGTGGCGTCGCCCTGCTCGCCGTCGTCACCTACGCCTCACTGCGCAGCGCGCTGACCCGCGCCCCCATCGCCGTCGACCACGGCTCCCTACAGGCCGACGATCTGCTCCGCGTCAACGACGCCCGACACGCCGCCGTCGCCTACCCGGTGCTGCTCGCCCTGGTGACGATGGCCTCCACCGCGTCGATTTGGTTGTTGACTGTGTACACAGCCGTTTCGGTTGTGATCTCGGTTTACGCGATGGCCCACGAGCCGCTGACACCGAAGGTGCCGGTGCCCCGGTGATCGAGCTCGACTCCGCGTCGCCCGTTCCGCCGTACGAACAGGTCAAGTCGCAGTTCGCCCGCCAGATCGCCGACCGGCAACTGGCCGTCGGCACCCGTCTGCCCACCGTCAGGCAGCTCGCCGGCGAACTCGGCCTCGCCGTCAACACCGTCGCCCGCGCCTACCGCGAGCTGGAGGAGGCCGGCCTCGTCCAGACCCGCGGCCGCGCCGGCACCTTCGTCAGCGCCGCCGGCGAGCACAGCCTCCAGCGCGCCCAACAGGCCGCCCACCAGTTCGCCGCCGCCACCGCCGACCTCGGCCTCTCTTCCGACGACCTCCTCCAGATCGTCCGCGCCGCCCTCGACCACCGGCCAACCCCCTGATCGATGGCGGGCCCCTCGACCACCCGGCCGGCCCTCGAACCGTCGACCAGCCCTGTGACCGTCGGCCACCCCTGGACCGTTGGCCGCGCGTAGACCATGAGGCCACGCCTAGACCGTCAACCAACCACTTAACCGTCGGCCGACCTCATGACCGTCGGCGAATCGCTTCACCGCCCGCGAATGCCGGCGTTCACCGACAGACTGCTGGCCTCCGGCGAGTTGCTCCGCGGCAAATTTGCTCGGCCGGTGACGAGCTACCCGTCCGTGCACGAACCGCTCGGCCGCCAGCCGGCCACTCGACCGTCGAAGTTCTCGACTTCGTTGAAAAGCTCGACTTCGTTGAACACCGGGCCGGCGACCGACTGGTCGGCTCAAACGGCGACGCCCGGCCAGGTGAGGGTGGCCAGTTCTCGGCCGGAGGAGCCGAGGTCGGGCGGGAAGTCCGGGGAATGGCCCAGGTCGCGGAGGGCGCGGTCGACTTCGGGGGCGGCGGAGGGTGGCAGACAGAGGCGTCGGCGGGTGACGTCGACAAGTTCGGCGAAATGGGCATGCTCGGCCTCCGGCGGTCGCCGCCACCGCGTCACCTCGGGATGGACGCCGAGTTCGTCGAGGGCGGCGAGAAGGTCGTCGACGGTGGGGCCGGTGGGGCGGGCGATGCTGTGGAAGTGACGCCATAGCGGGTTGAGCTCGGTCAGCGGGTGCCGGACGGCGGTTTCGACGACAACGGTGCCGCGGGCGTGGTCGGTGAGGGCGGCGACGAAGGGGGCGAGGTCGGCAACGTTGTAGAGCACGTTGCCGCACACCACTACGTGGACGACCGGCGTGTGGACGGCCGAGTCGGGCCACAGGCCGATCACCCGGTCGAGGGGTACTCCGATTCGGAGGGCGCGTTCGGCAAGGGAGTCGAGCAGCGAAGAGTCGCCGTCGACGGCGGTCAAGTGGGTGACACGGCCGGCAGCAGCGAGCGGCAGGCTGGTCGCGCCGGCGGCGGCACCGACGTCGAGGACGGTGCCGGGTACGGGCAGCGCCGCCATCGCTCGCTGGTAGGTCGCGCCGATGGGCTCCGCCAGTTGGGCATCGGCGCGTCGGACGAAAACGGCGCGGGGCAGCACCCACGGCGACTCCGGTGCGCGATCAAGCACTGCCGCCGGGATCCGCCACGCATCGAGTGACTGCCGCCAGTGCTCCAGCGCCGTCGTGCCCATGGCCAGAGCATGGCCGCCGGCCGGGCGGGCGCGCGAGCTCCCCGACGAACTCGACGCGACCGCCCGACGGTCACCAAGACCGCGCCACGGTCACCCGGACCACGCGACTGTCACCATGACCGCACCACGTTCACCCGGACCACACCACTGTCACCATGACCGCCCGACCGTCACCAGGTGACCGGCACTCCGACGAGCCCGCCGCCGAGTTGGTTGACGCGCAGCTTGAGGTCCTCGACGGGGACCGCGAGCCGCAGACCGGGAATGCGACGGAGCAGCTTGTCGAACACGATCTGGAGTTCGAGGCGCGCCAGGTTGGCGCCGATGCAGTAGCGGGCGCCGTGACCGAACGCCAGGTGCTGGTTGGACGGCCGCGCGATGTCGAAGCGCACTGCGTCGGCGAAGACGCGCTCGTCGAAATTGGCCGCACTGACGGCGAGCATCACCGCGTCGCCGGCGGGAACGGTGATGCCGGCGATCTCCATGTCCTCGCGGGCGTAGCGGAGCAGGCCGCCACCGCCGGTCATGCTGCGACGGAGCACCTCCTCGACGGCCGCCGCGACGAGCTTGTCGTCCGCGAGGAACGCCTCGCGCTGCTCCGGGTTGCTCAGGAACAGCACGGTGCCGACGTCGACACGGACCATCGTCGTCTCGTGGCCGGCGAACAGCAGCCCGCCGCACAGCGCGGCGAGTTCGTCGTCGCCGATCTTGTCGCCGTACTCGGCGACCAGGTCGCTGATCAGGTCGTCGCCGGGCTCACTGCGCTTCCCGTGGATGAGCCCCTTCATGTACGAGGTGAGCTTCTCCCAGGCCGCGGCCGAGCGGGCGCCGTCCATGGTGTCGCCGACGCCGTCCGACCACGACCGGAAGTCGTCACGGTCCTCGTACGGCACGCCGAGCAGGGCGCAGATGACCAGCACGGGAAGCGGCACGGACAGCCGCTCGTGCAGGTCGAGCGGCCCGCCGTCGGCCAGCATGCCGTCGAGCAGGCTGTCGACGATCTCCTCGATGTGAGGCCGCATCGCGCGCATCCGCCGCGGCGAGAACGCCGGCATGAGCATCGCTCGCATCATGGCGTGGTTGGCGTCTTCGTTGTCGTCGGCCTGCGCGCTGCCGAACAGCGCGGAGTTCGTCACCTTGGCGGCCTTCTCCGGGTCGGGGTGCGAACGCCCCAGCCGCGGGTCGGCGAACAGCTCGCGCACCTCGTCGTAGCGGGTGACCAGCCAGGCCTCGTCACCGACCGGCGTACGGACCCGCACGATCGGCACCTCGGCCTGGAGTTCCAGCAGTTGCGGCGGCACGTCCAGCACGCCGGCGCGCTCGAACGGCAACTGCGGCAGATCGGTGGTGGTCATCGAGATCCTCCCCAGCTCGGTATACTTTAAAATATACACACACGAGTCAACATCTGCGACCTGGTAGGACAGTGCGCGTGACGGAGCAACGCGGGGAACGGCTGCCCAGGGCGCAGCGGCGGGAGCAGGTCCTGGCGGCGGCGACCACGGCGTTCGCACGCAGCGGCTTCGCCGCGACGAGCCTCGACGACGTCGCCCGCGAGGCGGGCATCAGCCGGATGATCGTGTACCGGCACTTCGACTCCAAGCGGGACCTCTACCTGGAGGCGCTGGTCCGGATCGGCGACCTCATCAAGACGTCGACCGCCGGCGACGAGGTCAACACGGACACCCTGAGGGCGTTCATCGCGACGGCGGCGGCCGAGCCGGACGGGTTCCGGCTGCTGTACCGGCACGCCGCCCGCGAGCCCGAATTCAGCGACGCCGTGGAAACGATCCGGCGCGGCATGGCGGTGGCGACCCTCGCGCAGATCGGCGACCGGATCGCCGACCCGGCGTGGGCGAACTGGGCCGCCGAGAGCATCCCGGTAGTGCTGGTTGAGACGGTCATGGCCTGGTTGGACGCCGGACAGCCGGACCCCGAGACCGCACCGGACCGGATCCAGTCGGTCATCCGGGGCATCATCGACGTGGCCGGCCGAGCGCCGGCCCCTGGCGCGTCAACGGCCACGCCGCACGCGGCGAGCGCGACCGACAGCTAGCTCAGCTAGCGGTTGAACTCGGCCGCCAGCTGGACAGCGGGAAGGGCAGCACAACTCCGCGCGACGGCCGCCAGCCGGCGAGGGACTGCGGGCGATACGACGGCGGCCCCGTCTCGGGTGAGACGGGGCCGCCGTGGATAGAGCCCTGACTCAGAGGGCGCGCCAGTCCAGGACGCCGTCGGCCAGGGAGTTGATCGTGGCCAACAGGCCCAGGCGGGCGGCGCGAAGATCGGCGTCCTCGGCCATCACGAGCACGTCGTCGAAGAAGGCGTTGACGGGCTCGGTCAGCGGCGACGCGATGCCGACGAACTCGGCGAGGCCGGTGGTGTCGGCGCCGAACTGCGCGGAGACCTTGTCGACGGTCTCGTGCAGGGCGATCTCGGCCGGCTCGACCAGCCGCGACGGGTCGTAGCCGGCCTCGGTGCCGGCGGGCACGATGCGGCGGACCCGCTGGAGCGCGGCGGCCAGGGCGGCGAAGTCGACGTCGTCGCCGAGACGCTCCAGCTCGGCGAGAGCCGCGTCGGCGTCGGCGGGGGTGTCGGCGAGCGGCAGCACGGCCTGCACGAGACGGTGCTCGTGACCGGCGTCGAGCAGCTGCTGCTCGTACCGACGGACGCTGAACTCGTGGGCGTCGGCGAGCGCCGACTCGGGCACGTCGACGCCCTGCGCGGTGACGCGCTTCGCGGCGGCGGCCAGGCCACGGCTCAGGGTGACGGCCTTGAGCTGCGGGAACGCCCGAAGGATGCTGACGACGCCGAGGGTGGCCCGGCGCAGCGCGAACGGGTCGGAGCTGCCGGTCGGATTGGCGCCGATGGCGAACAGGCCGGTGAGCAGGTCGAGCCGGTCGGCCAGAGCGAGCAGCGCGCCGGGCACGCTGGCCGGCAGCGTGCCGCCGGCGGTCCGCGGCTGCTCCATCTCCGCAAGCGCTTGCGCCACCTCGGCGCTCTCGCCGGCGCGCAGCGCGTACTCGCGGGCCATGGTGCCGGCCAGGCTGGACAGCTCGATCACCATCTGGGTGGCCAGGTCGAACTTGGCGAGCCGGCCGGCCCGGTCCAGGGTGGCGCGCTCGGCGGCGTCGAGTCCGACGATGTCGGCGAGGTCGGCGGCCACTCCGGCGATGCGCTCGGCCCGGTCGGCGACGGAGCCGAGCCGCTCCTCGAACGTCAGCTTGGCCAGGCCGGTCTTGTGCTGCTCGGGCGTCTTCTTCTGGTCGGCACGCCAGAAGAACGCGGCGTCCTCGTAGCGGGCCCGCAGCACCGACTCGTTGCCGGCGCGGACCAGGTCGACGTCGCACGAGCCGTTGGCTACGGCGACGAAGTGCGGCAGCAGCCGGCCGTCCGTGCCGCGAACCGGCAGGTAGCGCTGGTGCTTGCGCATCACGGTGGTCAGGATCTGGCTCGGCAGCTCCAGGTACTCCGCCGCGAACGAGCCGAGGATCGGGTTGGGCTGCTCGACCAGGTTGGTCACCTCGTCCAGCAGCGCCGCCTCGCCCTCGAAGTCGACGGTGCCGCTGACCTCGGCGGCCAGCTCGGTGGCGCGGGCGACAATCCGCTCCCGCCGGACCGCGCCGTCGAGCACGATGTCGTGGCCGGCGAGGAAGTCGCCGTAACCGTCGGCCGAGGCGACCTCGACCTCCGGCTCGGCGGCGGTCCGGTGCACCCGGGTGAACCGGCTGCTCGACAGGGACGACACGGCGACCGGCACGACGGTCTCGCCGAGCAGCGCGACCAGCCACCGGACCGGCCGGGTGAACGACAGGCCGGCGTCGCGCCACCGCATGTTCTTGTCGGCCCGCAGCTCGGCGACGATCTGGCCGAGTAGCTCGCTCAGCACCTCGACGGCGCCGCGGCCGACGTCGGTCTTGACGACGCCGACGTGCTCGACGCCGTCCACGTCGATGCGGAGCAGCTCCTCGGACGCGATGCCCTGGCCGCGGGCGAAGCCCTGTGCCGCCTTGGTCGGGTTGCCGTCGGCGTCGAACGCCGCCGTCGCGCGCGGACCGCGGACGGTGCGCTCGGCGTCGGGCTCACGGGGCTGCACGTCGTCGACCAGCAGCACGAGACGGCGCGGCGTGGCGTGCACGGTGATGTCGCCGTGGCCGAGCCGGGTGCCGCCGAGCTTGGTGACCAGCGCGTCGCGGACGGCCTCGGCGCTGCGCACGACCTCGCTGTGCGGCAGCTCCTCGACGCCGATCTCGAACAACAGCGTCGCCGGGGCGTCCACCGTGGGCATCTCGGCCGGCAGCTGCGCCGCGGCCGGAGGCTCGACGACGCCGAGCGGGTGGCCCATCTCCTCGCGGCGCTCCGCCCACAGCTGGGCGACCTGCCGGGTCAGGGTGCGCATCTGCCCGAACGCCTTGGCGCGCTCGGTGGTGCTGATCGCGCCGCGGGCGTCCATCACGTTGAACGTGTGGCTGCACTTGAGCACGTACACGTACGCCGGCACCGGCAGCCGCTCGTCGATCATGCGACGGGCCTCGGTGGCGTACTCGTCGAACAGCCGCTGGTTGACCTGGATGTCGGCGTCGTCCAGGTAGTAGCGGCTCATCTCGTACTCGGACTGGCCGAACACCTCGCCGTAGGAGATGCCGGGCGCGTACGCGATGTCCTTGAAGTGGCCGACGCCCTGGAGCGCCATCAGGATGCGCTCGATGCCGTAGGTGATCTCCACCGACACCGGGTCCAGCGTCATGCCGCCGGCCTGCTGGAAGTAGGTGAACTGGGTGATCTCCAGCCCGTCCAGCCAGACCTCCCAGCCCAGGCCCCAGGCGCCGAGCGCGGGCGAGGCCCAGTTGTCCTCGACGAACCGGATGTCGTGTGCGTCGATGTCGATGCCGAGCACCTCGAGGCTGCCCAGGTAGAGCTCCTGGGGGTTGCCCGGGTCCGGCTTGAGGATGACCTGGAACTGGGTGTGCATCTGGAGGCGGTTGGGGTTCTCGCCGTAGCGGGCGTCGTCGGGCCGCACGCTGGGCTCGACGTAGCCGACGTGCCACGGCTCGGGGCCGAGCACCCGCAGCGCCGTGGCAGGGTTGGCGGTACCGGCCCCGACCTCGGTGTTGAACGGCTGCACGACCATGCAGCCGCGGTCGGTCCAGTACTTCTGCAACGCGAGCAACGCGTCCTGCATCGTCAACACGGGTGAACCCTCTTGCCCTCGGTCGTGGGCCCAGCGGTCGTGGGCACTGAGCTGGCGAAACACACCGCCACAGGGCCTCGATCCTAGGCGAGTGCGGCCCGTGGCCGCGCCGAGGGGCGGGCCACGGGCGACCGCGCAGCTCAGCGCAGGCCGGCGAGCTCGTCCCGGACGGCCCGGAGGCTGACCCGCCACAGACCGGTGGCCAGGCTGATCCGGGCGACCCCCAGGCCGGCCAGCTCGGCGACCGGCGGGGCGGGCGGCCTGAGCATGATGTTGACGGGGGCTTCGACCTGCCGGACGAACTCGCCGATCAGCGCCGGGTCGGCCAGGGCGATCGGGTAGATGGAGTCGGCGCCGGCGTCGCGGTAGTGCTTGGCCCGTCCGACACCGTCGTCGAAGACGGAGGCGTGGTCGGCCGGGTCGGTGGCCTGGATGAACACGTCGACACGGGCGTTGATCACCAGCGGCACGCCGGCGGCGTCGGCGGCCGCGCGAATGCCGGCGATGCGCTCCGCCTGCGCGTCCGGGTCCTGGAGCCCGTGGTTGCCGTGGTCGGTGTCCTCCAGGTTGATGCCGACGGCGCCGGCCGCGAGCACGGCGGCGACCAGGTCGGGCCCGTCGAGGCCGTAGCCCGCCTCGATGTCTGCGGTGACCGGCAGGCCGACGGCGTCGGCGATGCGGCGCACGGCGGCGAACATGTCCGCGGCCGGGATCTTCTCGCCGTCGGGGAAGCCGAGGCTGTTGGCGACGGCGCTGCTGGACGTGGCGACGACCGGGAAGCCGGCCTCGGCGACGAGGTGGGCGGTGGCCACGTCCCAGATGTTCGGCAGCACCAGCGGGTTGCCGGGCTGGTGCAGGTCGCGCAGCGTGGCGGCGTGCGCAGCGAGCCGGCTCATCGGACGCCGCCGAGCGCAGGCGGCTGGTTGCGGCTGATCACGGCGATCCGGTTCCAGGCGTTGATCGTCGCGATCAGGGCGATGATCTGCGCCAGCTCGGCCTGGCTGAACTGCTTCTCGGCCTCGGCCCAGGTCTCGTCGCGGACGCCGCCCTCGGCGAGCAGCGTGCCCTCCTCGGTCAGTGCGAGCGCCGCCCGTTCCCGCGCGGTGTAGAAGGAGAGCTCGCGCCACGCCGGCAGCGCGTAGATGCGGCGCTCGTTCTCGCCGAGCTCGCGGGCGTGGGTGGCGTGCATGTCGAGGCAGAAGCCGCAGCCGTTGAGCTGTGAGGCCCGGAGCTTGATCAGGTGGGCGAGAATGGGGTCCATGCCCTCCTCGCAGGCCTTGTTCGCCAGCACCATCGCGCGGTAGCTGGCCGACGCCTCCTTCGCGAAGTTGATGCGGGGCAGGTGGGTCACGTACTCGTCAGGAGAGCTCACATCGTCGACGCTAGTCCCTACGCAGTGCGCTGATAGGGCAACGCCGTGGTCAGCGCATGCCGGAACTCCTCGACGATGTCCGAGAACACGTGCTCGACCTCGGGATTGATCGCAAGCCCGCCGTCGGTGTCGACCTGGAGGTCCCGCTCGAGCAGGAAGTAGCTCTGGATCACGTGCCGCGGCGCGAGGGACTGCACGACGGGCCGCAGCCCGTAGTCGAGGGCCAGCACGTGCGCGAGACTGCCGCCGGTCGCGAGCGGCAGCACCGTCTTCCCGGACAGGCCGAACTGCGGCAGCAGGTCGAGGAACACCTTCAGCAGCCCCGAATAGGCCGCTTTGTACGTCGGTGTCGCCAGCACGACGCCGTCGGCGTCGGCCAGGGTCGCTGCTGCGCGGGCAATGTCGGGGTCCGAGGTGTCGGCGGCCAGCAACGGGCCCGGTGGCAGTTCACGCAGCCGCAGGTGATCGGTGACCAGACCGGCGCCGGCCAGCCGGTCCGCGACGTATTCGGCGACGCGGGCGGTCTTGGAGTTGCGGGACGGACTTCCGGAAATGACGACAACAGCGGGCATCAGGGCTCCTGGGCTGTTGGTGGGCGGACGCGGCAGCCGATCTCAACGGCGACACAGCGCACTGCACACGTGGCAGAGATCCACGTGCGGCCTGGTGCGGAGGTCATCGAACTGCGCCACGTCCTCGACGCTAGGTCAGACCCCCAGCGCCGACAAGGTCATCCCATGGGGTGAACCCCCGTGTCAGTCGAGCGGCAGCGATCGGGCCGTCGGCCGCGCCGACCGCCCCAGCCGACGCATCGCCTGCGGCACGAACCCGTGCGGCGCCCGCCAGCGGATTGGGGCGGGCACGATGAACGCCGCAGACCGCAGGGTTCGGAGCATCGTGGTGGCCGTGGTCGGCGAGTACGCCCGATGTCCGTGCAGCCGGATCGCCCAGCTCGGCAGCAGTGAATACGCGAGGTGCGCGACCGCCGGCTCGTAGATCGGCAGGCCGACGCCAAGAACGCCACGCACCGGCGGTTTGTGCAGGAACTCGTACACGACCTCGGAGTCGTCGCCCCGCCGGAGTTCGCCGCGCATGTCATGGAGGTACGCGGCCATCTGTTCCGTCGAGCCGGGCACCTCGTCCGGGTCGAGGCCAACCAGTGCGGCGGAACCACGTTGTTCGTCGAAATACCGGTCGGCTTGTGCCTTCGTCAACCCGAAACCGGCACGGCGCACGACCGACAGGAACATCGCCACCTCGGCGCAGTGCACCCAGAGCAGCAGATCGGGGCGGTCGATACGGAACGTGCGGCCGGTCGCCGGGTCCTTGCCGCGCAGGCTCCGATGCACCGCGCGGACCCTGGCGGCGCCGGCCTCGACCTCGGCGCGCGGCGCGTACGTGCTCATCGAGACGAACTTCGCGGTGCGGATCAGCCGGCCGAGCGGATCCTCGCGGAAGTTGGAGTTCTGCACGACGCCGGCCGCCGCGAGCGGGTGCAGCGACTGGAGGTACAGGCCCGCGATGCCGGCCAGCCACATCGCCGGGTCGGCGTGCAGTTGCCAGCTGACCGAATTCGGGCCGACCAGGCCCGGGTCGGCCCCGCTCGACGGCTCAGCGCTCACCCCTGCGAAGCTACGCCGTCGCAGTTCAGCCCAGGAAGCCCCTGAGCAGCGACGCGGTGCCCTCCAGGTGCTGGGCCATGGCGCGGCGCGCGCCCGGGGGATCGCCGACGAGGATGGCGTCCACCAGGATCGCGTGCTGCCGGTTGGAGTGCGCGATGTTCTTGGGCAGCAACGGGATTCCATCGAGCAGCTCGTTCAGTCGCATCCGCACGTCGGCGACCGCGGCGGTCAGCGACGGCGACCCGCTGATCTCCGCGACGGCCAGGTGCAGGCGGGAATCCTTGCGCCGGTACTCCCCCAGCGTGGCGCCATCGCATTCGGACAGTCGCGCCGTCAGGTGCGCCCGCTCGTGGTCGGACAAGTCCCGGCCGGCGGCGAACTCCGCCGCGCCGGACTCCAACACGGACCGTAGCGTCAGGGCGTCCTCAAGATCATCCACGCGCGACGTCACTGCCGGCGCGGCGCTCGGCGGCGCTGTGCACACGAAGGTCCCGCCGTATCGGCCACGGCGGGACTCGACGAAACCGGACTCCTGCAAGGCGTGCAGCGCCTCGCGCAGCGTGACCCGGCTGACGTTCAACCGGCTCGCCAGCTCGCGCTCGGCGGGCAGCCGCTCGCCCGGCGGCACGACACCCAGCTTGATCGCCTGGAGCAGCCGTTCCACCGTCTCCTCGAACGCGTTGCCCGTCCGGACCGGACGGAGCAACGCGTCGCTTGCGGCATCCACTTATTCAGGCGTCACATAGGCGCCGGAGATACCACCGTCCACAAGGAACTGTGAGGCGGTGATGAACGACGAGTCGTCGCTGGCCAGGAACGCGACCGCGCCGGCGATCTCCTCCGGCTCGGCGAACCGACCGACCGGCACGTGCACCAGCCGGCGGGCGGCGCGCTCCGGGTCCTTGGCGAACAACTCCTTGAGCAGCGGGGTGTTCACCGGTCCGGGGCACAGCGCGTTCACCCGCACGCCCTGGCGCGCGAACTGGACGCCCAGCTCGCGGGTCATCGCCAGCACGCCGCCCTTCGAGGCGGTGTAGGAGATCTGCGAGGTGGCGGCGCCCATCACCGCGACGAACGAGGCCGTGTTGATGATGGATCCCTTGCCCTGGGCCAGCATGTGCGGAAGCGCGTACTTGCAGCACAGGTAGACCGAGGTCAGGTTGACGTGCTGAACCCGTTGCCACGCCTCGAACTCGGTGGTGAGGATGGAGTCGTCGTCGGGCGGCGAGATGCCGGCGTTGTTGAACGCGATGTCGAGCGAGCCGTAGGTGTCGACGGCCTGCTGGAACATCGCCTCCACCTGGCCGGCGTCGGTGACGTCGACCTTGACGTAGAGGCCGCCGACCTCCTCGGCCGCCTTCGCGCCGGCGTTCTCGTCGACGTCACCGATCACGACCCTGGCGCCCTCGGACGCCAGCCGTCGCGCCGAGGCGAGCCCGATTCCGCTGCCACCGCCGGTGATCACCGCTACACGGCCGGCAAGTCGTTCCGCCACTTCTCACTCCTCCGTCGCGATGAACACGTTCTTGGTCTCGGTGAACGCGGCAACCGCGTCCGGGCCGAGTTCCCGGCCGAGGCCGGACTGCTTGTACCCGCCGAACGGCGTCCAGTAGCGGACCGACGAGTGCGAGTTGACCGACAGGTTGCCGGCCTCGACGCCGCGGGCGACCCGCAGCGCGCGACCGACGTCACGGGTCCAGATGGAGCCGGACAGGCCGTACTCGGTGTCGTTGGCGATGCGCAGCGCGTCGGCCTCGTCGTCGAACGGCAGCACCACGACGACCGGGCCGAAGATCTCCTCGACCACCGACTTGTCCTTCTCGGACGACGGCGTGAGAACCGTTGGCGGGAACCAGAAACCGGTGCCGTCGGGGGCGCTGCCGCGGAACGCCACCGGGGCGTCCGAGGGCACGTACGAGGCGACTTTGTCGCGGTGCGAGGACGAGATGAGCGGGCCCATCTCGGACTCGGCGCTACCCGGATCGCCGACCTTGACGCCCCGCACGGCCGGTTCCAGCAGCTCCATGAACCGGTCGTACACGGTGCGCTGCACCAGAATTCGCGACCGGGCGCAGCAATCCTGGCCGGCGTTGTCGAAGACGCCGTACGGTGCGGTCGCGGCGGCACGCTCGATGTCGGCGTCGGCGAACACGATGTTCGCGCTCTTGCCGCCGAGTTCCAGCGTCACCCGCTTCACCTGGTCGGCGCAGCCCGCCATGATGTGCTTGCCGACCTCGGTCGACCCGGTGAACACGACCTTGCGCACCGCCGGGTGCGTGACGAACCGTTGCCCGACAACGGATCCCTTGCCCGGCAGGACCTGGAAGACGTCGGCCGGGATGCCGGCGTCCCGTGCGAGTTCGGCGAGCCGGATCGCGGTGAGCGGCGTCAGCTCGGCCGGCTTGACGACCACCGTGTTGCCGGCCGCGAGCGCCGGCGCGAAACCCCAGGCGGCGATCGGCATCGGGAAGTTCCACGGCACGATCACGCCGACCACGCCCAGCGGCTCGGCGAAGGTGACGTCGATGCCGCCGGCCACCGGGATCTGCCGGCCGAACAGGCGTTCCGGCGCGGCCGCGTAGTACTCGACGACGTCGCGGGCGTTGCCCGCCTCCCAGCGGGCATTGCCGATGGTGTGGCCGGAGTTGGCGACCTCGATCCGGGCCAGGTTCTCGAGATCGGCGTCGATGGCCGCGGCGAACCGGCGCAGCAGGCGGGCCCGGTCGCCCGGCGCCACGGCCTTCCACACCGGCAGCGCGGCCTGGGCGCGGGCGATCGCCGCGTCCGTCTCCTCGAGCGTGGTCAACTGGACGGTGTCGACCAGTTCCTCGGTCGCCGGATTGATCACATCGAAGGTGGTCACTGCCCGCTCCCCGTTCTCGCCACCAAAGCCTTGAACAGCCGCACTTCCAGGTCCTGCTCGGGATGCCACTGCACGCCCAGCACGAAGTCGGCGCCCGCCATCTCGACGGCTTCGGGCACGCCGTCGGCCGACCGCGCCGTGATCACCAGGCCGTCGCCGAGGCGGTCGACGGCCTGGTGGTGCGAGCAGGACACCTCCGCCATGCCGCCGAGGATGTCGGAAACCTTGCTGCCCGGGGTCATTTCCACCGTGGTACGGCCGAACTGGCCGATCATCGGGCGGTGCGTGGGCGTGCCCGTGACGTCCGGCACGTGTTGGGTGAGCGTCCCGCCCAGCACCACGTTCAGCACCTGCATGCCCCGGCACACGCCGATCAGCGGCAGGCCGGCGGCCAGCGCGTTTTCGACCAGCGCGAACTCGGTCGCGTCCCGATCCGGGCGCACGCCGAGGGTTTCGGGATGCGCCGATTCGCCGTAACGGGCCGGGTCGACGTCCGCGCCGCCGGCGATCACCAGACCATCCAGAAAGGACACATCGGCGAAGCCCAGAGGTGGCAACAGGACCGGGTTCCCGCCGGCCGCCGCCACCGTGTCAACGTAGGTGCGGGGCAGCAGCGCGACGTCGGTGTCCCAAGGGCCGTAACGGGCACGTTCGATGTAGGTGGTGACGCCGATGACCGGCCGGCGGTCAGAGCCGTTCGAAACCACGGACACGCTCCCAGTCGGTGACAGCGGAGTCGAACGCGGCCAGTTCGACGCGGGCCGCGTTGCAGTAGTGGTCGACGACGTCTTCGCCGAACGCGTCACGGGCGATCGCGCTGGCCGCGAACAGATCCCTGGCCTCGCGCAACGAGGACGGCACGGTCGGCTTGTCCGAGGCGTAGGCGTTGCCGGACAGCTCCGGCTCCAGCGTCAGCTCGTTGTCGATGCCGTGCAGGCCGGCCGCGATCAGCGCGGCGACCGCCAGGTACGGATTCACATCGCCGCCCGGCACCCGGTTCTCGATGCGCAGACCGGGGCCGTGGCCGACCAGCCGCAGCGCGCAGGTCCGGTTGTCGCTGCCCCAGGCGACGGCCGTCGGCGCGAAGCTGCCGGGCTGGAAACGCTTGTAGGAGTTGATGTTCGGCGCGAACAGCAGCGTCAGGTCACGCAGCGCCGCGATCTGGCCGGCGATGAACTGCTGCGCCGTGGTGGACATGCCGTGCGGGCCGTCACCGACAAACGTGAGACCGCCGTCCGTGCCACGGAGGCTGATGTGGATGTGGCAGGAGTTGCCCTCGCGCTCGTTGTACTTGGCCATGAAGGTGAGGCTGCGGCCCTCCTGGGCGGCGATCTCCTTCGCGCCGGTCTTGTAGATCGCGTGGTTGTCGCAGGTCGGCAGCGCCTCGTCGTAGCGGAAGACGATCTCGTGCTGGCCGAAGTTGCACTCGCCCTTGGCCGACTCGACCATCAGGCCGGCGCCGCTCATCTCGTTGCGGATGCGGCGCAGCAACGGCTCGATACGGGAGGTTCCGAGCAGCGAGTAGTCCACATTGTACTGATTGGCCGGGCGCAGATCGCGGTAGCCGAGGTCGTGCGCCTGCTCGTAGCTGTCGTCGAAGACGATGAACTCCAGCTCCGTGCCGACGAAAGCCGCGAGACCCCGCTCCGCGAGCCGGTCGAGCTGGCGGCGCAGCACCTGGCGCGGCGACACGGTGACCGGGCTGCGGTCCTCCCACTCGACGTCGCACAGCACCATCGCCGTGCCCGGCAGCCAGGGCGTGAGCCGTAACGTGCTGAGATCCGGGCGCATGACGAAGTCGCCGTAGCCGCGCTCCCACGAGGACATCCGGTAGCCGCTGACGGTGTTCATCTCGACGTCGACCGCGAGCAGGTAGTTGCAGCCCTCGGTGGCGTGGTCCAGCACCACGTCCAGGAAGTAGCCGGCGGAGCAGCGTTTGCCCTGGAGGCGGCCCTGCATGTCCACGATGGCCACCAGAACGGTGTCGACCTCGCCGGTCTCGACCAGTTCGCGCAGTGCGTCGACGGTGATCACGGGGACCGCCCTTCCTCGCCCGGCTCCAATGGACTGATCCTGACCCATTGCACGGCCTCGGTCAACATGCGCTACGCTGACCTCGTGCGTTGGTATCCGTGGTTTAGCAAGCCGGCCCTGGGTGGGCCCGGCGGCGACCACGCGCGCTGACCACGGAGCACCCAGAGCCGGCAAGGCAGAGACTTCGGTCTCTGCCTTTTGTTTTGCCCAGACACCCAGGGCAGGCCGGCGGCGGATCTCTCCGACGGTCTGCGGAGAGGAATCCCGATGTCCACCAACAACCAGCGCATCGTCAGCTCGCGGCCGATGGTGTCGCCGGCGCTGCTGCGCGATGAGGCCCCGCTGACCGACGCCGCCGAGGCCGTCGTCGTGCAGAGCCGGACCGCCGTGACCAAGGTGCTCGACGGCGTCGACGACCGATTGCTGGTCGTAGTGGGACCGTGCTCGGTGCACGATCCCGTGGCCGGCCTCGACTACGCGCGGAGGCTGGCCGCCCTGTCCGACGAGCTGTCCGGCGACCTGTGCGTCGTCATGCGGGTGTACTTCGAGAAGCCGCGCACCACGCTGGGGTGGAAGGGCCTGATCAACGACCCGCGGCTGGACGGCTCGTACGACGTCAACCACGGGCTGCGGATCGCCCGCCGGCTGCTGCTCGACATCCTCGCGCTGGGGCTGCCGGTGGGCTGCGAGTTCCTCGACCCGATCACCCCACAGTACATCGCCGACACCGTGAGCTGGGGATCCATCGGCGCGCGGACCGCGCAGAGCCAGGTGCACCGGCAGCTGTGCAGCGGCCTGTCGATGCCGATCGGCATCAAGAACTCGACCGAGGGTGATGTGCAGGCCGCCGTCGACGCGGTCAAGGCGGCGGCGTCCAGCCACGTGTTCCCCGGTATCACCGACGACGGCCTGGCGGCGATCTTCTCCACAGCCGGCAACCCCGACTGCCACGTCATCCTGCGCGGCAGCAGCCTCGGGCCGAACTACGACCGGGGCAGCGTCGAGCACACCGTCGGCCGGCTGGCCAAGGCCGGGCTGCCGGAGCGGGTGATCGTCGACGGCAGCCACGGCAACAGTGGCAAGGACCACCTGCGCCAGCCGGTCGTCGCCGCTGACATCGCGGAGCGGATCGCCGGGGGCGAGACCGAGGTCGTCGGCATCATGCTGGAGAGCTTCCTGGAGGCCGGGCGTCAGGAGCTCGTGCTCGGGCACGCGGAGGACCTGGCGTACGGGCAGAGCGTGACGGACGCGTGCATGGGCTGGGATGTGACGGAGTCCGTGCTCCGGTCGCTCGCCTCGGCGGTCGGTCAGCGGCGGGCTTCGCGGTCGGTCAAGGCGACTGCGTCGGCTTCCTCGATCGCGACGGCGTAGCACCCGGTCGGGGGCACAGCGCTCGGTCGACGACACAGACCTCGGTCAACGACACAGTGCTCCGTCAACGACAGAGCACCCGGGCAACGACGCACAGCACCTGGCCAACGGCTCAATACCTGGCCAACGACACAAGGCTTGGCCGGCGACGCGAGGCTCGATCCGCGACGCAGCACTCGGGCGGGCGGCGACATGGTCGGTCAACCGATCAGGCCCCGTCGTCGGTCATCAGCCCCGTCGTCGGTCATCAGGCCACTCGTCGACGACGGGGCCGGTCGTCGTTGCGACTGGTCGGCGGCGAACGTTGATGGTTGACGGGAGTGGTCAATGGTTGATTCGCCAGTCAACCATTGACCACTGTGGACCGTGGTTGACGTAGTTGACGACTCATGAGCAAGGCGGGGTACTCCCAGTCGGCGAGATCGAGTTCGCGAACTGCCTGGAAGCCGACGGAGCGGTAGAAGCGCCGGGTGCCCGCGTAGTTGTCGGCGCACTTCTCGACGACGGACGGGCCGAGTGTCAGCACGGTGAGCAGGGTGCAGCCGTCGGCGACCAAGGCGTCGACAGCGGCCGAGACCAGCGCCTTGCCGAAGCCGCAGTGACGATGCGCCGGGTGGACGGCCATCCAGGAGATCTCCGGGTTGATGAGCTGCTCGACGGTGAGGAATCCGACGACGACGCCGTCCAGCTCGGCGGCCCAGCCGCGCTGGGTCCGCACCGCCTCGGCGCAGGCCTGGATGCCGGACTCCACGCCGAAAAACGTCGGTAGGGCGGCAATGATCTCGTCGCAGCGCGGGGCGTCGGCGGCGCTCAGGTCGCGGATCGGCACGGATGGCAGCCTGATCGGGCAGCGCCCAGGTCGGCAACGGGTTTTGGAGGTCGGATGAAGGACGAACGGGAGTTCTTCGACGTCGAGGCGGTGCCGTGGCGGCCGGACCCGACCGCGGCGGGCATCACCGAACGGGTGTTGAGCCGGGAGTCGGACGGCTCGGTCGGCACGCGCATCGCGAGGTGGGCCGCGGGCACCGAGACGTCGGGCGTGATCCGGCACGACTACTTCGAGGAGGTTCTCCTGCTCGAAGGCTCACTTCACGACATCACGCTCGACCGGACATTCGGCGCGGGGTACTTCGCCTCGCGGCAGCCGGGCATGCCGCACGGCCCGTACCGGACGGTAGACGGCTGCACGATGCTGGAGATCCGGCACCACATTGATCAACCACCAGTCAGCTGACGGAACTTGAGCTGGTTGTACGGGGAGTCGGGTCGGACGCTGATCCGCTCCCCGACCAGCACCCGGGCCTGCGCACTGCGGCCGGCGCGGAGGGCCGCCTCGACGAGCGTGCGCTGCATGACGTCCCGCTGAGCGTGGCTGCCGCCGAACTCGTGCACGTACCGGCGGATGGGCCACAGCAGGTCGACGGCCTCGGCAAACCGGCCGCGGCCGAACGCGAGCAATGCTTCACAAATGGGCAGGCCGATCCGGGCGGTCATGGCGACGTTCGTCGCCGGCCCGGCTTCGGCGACGTAGCGGCGGCGGTCGGCGATGAGGTCGGCGGCGAGATTGTCCTCGCCGGCGCCGACGTACGACATGACCGCATGCATGTCGTTGAAGGCGTTGAACGGAATGGTCATGCGGGGCGGCCAGGTCGCGGCGAGCTTGGCCCATCGGTCGCCGGCGTCCTCACCGAGCAGGTGCAGCCGCCACATGAGGCTGGCGGCGTTGACCGCTTCGGTGATGCTGGACTCGTCGGTCGGCGCGAGTCGTTCGTCGTAGACGTCGAGCGCCTCGCGGTAGCGGCCGGCCTCCAGCAGGAACAGGCAGTAGTGCCACCAGATGTGCACACGCAGCAGGTTGGTGCGGTCCCAATCGGGTCGGCGGCGGTCGAGCATCGCGATGCCGATGTCGAAGGTGGCGCGCATCTCGTGGGTGTGGCCGACGGCATGCACGCTCCAGACGTCGGCGGCGTCGAGTTCCATCGCGCGCAGGCCGGTGTGTTCGGCCAGCTCCCAATGTCCGCACTCCTCCAGGCCGAACGCGTACATGCCGAGCAGGTTGGCGTAGTGCGGGTCGGCCGGACTCCAGGCCGGCAGTGCGGCGCCGATGCGGTCTCGCAGCGACGTGGCGTTGCCGGTGAGGAAGTCGAGCTGGTGGCCGACGGCCAGCGCGAGGGCGTCGCGCGGTTGATCGGCAGTCAGGTCGGCGAGCAGCGCGCCGGCGGTGATGAGGTCGCCGTCGAGCAGCTTGGCGGCCGCTTCGACGTGGAGGCGTTCACCGTCGGTGAGGTCGCCGACGCGCCGGCGGAATTCGGCGAAATCGGCGGCGACCGGCGGCACGAACTTCGGATCGGTGCTGAGCACGGCCAGGTAGACGCGCATAGCGTTGGCGGTGGGCTGCTGCGGGTCCTCTGTGACCGCACGCTCGGACCGCTCGCCGACGTCGGTGCGGAAGTGCAACAGCGAGTCGACTGCACCGTCGAGTTCGTCGACCGCGGTGGCAGTCGCGGCGTGCACCGAAATTCCATGCTGGTCCTGGCGCATTCCCCCGACAATACGGCCATGACGTTGACTGTCGGCGCCACCGGCGTGATCATTCCCGTGCTGGCGGCGGAGCAGCTCCTGGACCGGCCGGGTGTGCCGCAGCGGGTGGTCGAAGCGCACGTGACGGTGCTGTTCCCCTGGCTGCCGGTGGACCGGATGACAGATCAGGACGAGTGCGACCTGGCCGCCATCTTCGCCGACACCCCGCCGATCGACGTCCGGCTCGCGGAGTTCGGTCGCTTTCCGACGGTCCTCTACCTGCGCCCCGAACCGGAGGCGCCGTTCCGTGCCCTCACCCGGCGGGTGGCCGGTCGGTGGCCGGACTACCCGCCGTACGGCGGCGAGTTCGGCGACGACATCCAGCCGCACGTGACCGTCGCGATGGACGTCTCCGACGAAATCCAGAAGTTCGTCGAAAACGAGCTTTTCGGCGAACTTCCGGTCCGCGACCGACTTGCCGAGGCGTGGTTGGTCTACTCCGACGGCGAGCGGTGGCGTCGGCGGGCGACGTTCCCGTTCAGAGCAGACCCAGCTGGGCGGCCCTGACGCCGGCCTGGAACCGGCTGCGCGCGTCGAGGCTGAGCATGGCGGCGGCCATGTCGTTGCGGACGGTCCGGACGCTGACCCCGACCTGGCGGGCGATGGCGTCGTCGGTGAGGCCGTCCGCGAGCAGGCGGAGCACCTTGTGGTGGCGCGGCGTCTGGTCGGCCAGTGTGTGGTCCGGCGACACCTGGCGGCGCGCACCCGGGCTGCCCTTGCCCCAGATCTGATCGGCGAGGACGCAGAGCGGCGCGACGGCGGATGCGGTTCGGTTGACGACGGCGTCGTCGCCGTGGACGACCATGGCAACCGACCGGTCGACGAGCAGCATGGTGGTCGGCAACGTCGGCACGATCCGAGGCGCGGCACCGCGGATACGCAGCCACGTCGCGTGCGCGGCGACGCTCGGCGTGCGGATCAGGTCACTTCGCCAGACCAGCCGGAGTTGGGCCCGGCGGCGCAGCACTGCCTCGGCCAGGGGAACGGAGAACTCGTACGAGCCGGTCCGGTGCTGGCCGCTGAGCATGACGACCTCGCGGCGGGCGTTGGCGACGAGATGTTCGGCGAACGAGTTCATCTCGTCCAGTCCACGGATACGGTCTGGGCCGGGCGGCTGGTAAGCGGCGATGAGCTGGGCGATGGACAACGCCTGTGGTCGTACGTCGCCGGCGCTGAGCCCCCACACCCGGCTCGCGGCAAGCGCCGGCAGCGCCAACGCCGGATCCACGGCACGAACGGCGCCGCTCTCCTCGGCGGAGGCGACGAGCAGACCGTCGGCGCGGAGTTGGTCGACGACGGTGGCGAATTGGCCGTCGCCCAAGTCGAGCCGGCGCGCCAGCTCCGCGATCCGCCATCTGACGCGCGTCAGCGCCGTCACATAGACGGTCTCGGCCACAGCGTCGAGACCCAAGCCGCTCACGACCCCCACCTCCGGCGCGGACAAGCACCACTGATCCGCCCCGAATGCTGCCGCCACCGGCTGACGCGCCGCTTGTCCGGCGCTTGTCCGGACCGGCTACGACTCGTTGACCAGCGACACCGCGCCCGCGCACACCGCACAGACCAGCGCGAAGACCAGCGGTTCCATGGTGCCGGCGTTGGCCCGGTCGAGCATCGCCCACAGCAGCACCAGGGCCGTGGACAACGCGAGCAACACACACGAAAGTCCGATCACCGGACGACGTAGCGGCATGGCCAGCACGGCGAGCCGGCTGCCCGCCGGCACCCGGACCAGTTCGACGAACGCCAGCACCACGACCACACACGGGATGGCGAAGCCCAGCCAGGCCAGCACCGGCGTCGGCTTCGGCAGGCCGGCCACCATCAGGAACATGTCGGCGATGACCAGCGTCATGGCCAGTTGCCGGATGCCGCGCCAGGCCAGGCTCTCCGGGATGGGCGACACGGAGCGGTCGACAGCGCGGCTGCCGGCGGGTCGGTCGACACCCGGTCGGTCGGCGGGTCGGTCGACACCGCGACGGTTGGCCGCAGGCCGGTTGGCGCCGTGGCGGTCGGCGGTGTTGTGACGGTCGGCAGCATGACGGTCGGCGGCGGGCTGATGGCCGCCGTGAGAGCGGCCGCCGTTGGTGAACTGATCGTCGTCTGCATGTCGCCCGGTGGCCCGCCGGCCGGCAGCGCGACCGTCGCGAGAAGTTCGACGAAATCCTCGATTTCGACGAAAACCAGAAGTTCGACCGCGGGCGTGTCCGTCGTCGGCGGGGGTGTCGGGGGTGGAGCGGTCCACGGTCGAAAACGAGGAGGGGTCGCGGCCGTGGGTGAAGCGGCCAGGATCCTGCCTGTCGGAGGCGAACGCCCGGTGGGCGGTTGACCGATCGGCCGCCGACCAAGCGGTGGATGACCGCGGTGCCGACCAGCCGGCGACAGGCCGGTCAGTGCCGGACCAGGAGGTGGGTGACCAGGAGGCGGACCGGTCGGCGACGGGTCGGTCGATCGCGAACCCGTCGGGGGCGGACCAGGCGGGGGCGGACCAGGCAACGGGTTGGTCGGGGTCGTGTTGGTGGGCGAGCGAGCGGTCCGCTGATCGGCGAGCCGTCCACGGGTGCGCCCACGGACGTGTCGGTCGACCGGAAAGTGAGGGTTGGTCGACATCGAGGGTCGCGGCGAAGTTGGGGTTTGCGTCGAAGTTCTGGTTTTCGACGAAGTCGGGGTTTTCGGCGAAGTTCACGGCGGCCGACCGCCGGGACGTGGGTTGGCGGAGTCGGGCCAGTTCGGCGCGGACGCGGGAGTCGCCGGGTTTGCGGCGCAGGGCGGTGCGGTAGGCACGCTCGGCGGTGACGATGTCGCCGGTCCGACGGGCGGCGTCACCCAGCACGAGGTACGGGCGGACATGGTCGGGCTGGTAACGGACGGCCTGGGCGGCGGCGTCGACGGCGTCGGGCCAACTGCCGGCGGCGCCGAAGGCCTCGGCGAGGGAGATGCGGCACCGCCAGTCGGTGGGCTCCAGACGCACGGCCTGGCGAGCGGCGGTGACGGCGTCGGCGTGGCGGTCGAGGCGACTGAGCGCCTTGCTGGCGAGACGGTGCGCCCACGCCTTGTCCCCGCCGAGCGGCATTGCCCGGCGAGCGGCGGCCAGGGCGGCGGTGGCGTCGCCGCGGTCCAGCAGCGCGGCGGCGAGCCGGCACCAGACCTCGGGACTGTCGGGATGGCTGGCAGCGATGCCGCGCAGCAGGGCAACCGCTTTGCGTCGCCGGCCGGAGGCACTCAACTTGGCAGCTCGATCGAGCACGTCTCCGAGCGGTTCGACCATCGCGTGTGACCCTCCCGCAAGCCGGACCAGGCAACGCCGACAAGTCTGGCAGCGGGCGGGCCACATCGGAGACACCGCCTTATACCGGCGTGTCGCGGATCGGAGAACCGCCGGACGGCCTAACTGGCGAGTGCGTGCTCCCGGGCGGACTCGAGCGCGGCCGCCAGCGAGGCGTCGGCATGGTCACGGAAGGACGCGAGCGCCGGGTCGAGGTGCGCGAGGGTGAACTCGGCGGTGACGAACTGGAGGTTGCGGTCGAGCCCGACCTGGCTGAGCACCTTCCGCAGGTACGGCTCGAGGTGGTCGAAGTCGGCCCGCGGAGCGCCGGGGGCGTACGAGCCACCCTTGGAGACGGCGGCGACAACCCGGGTGTTGACGAGCGGTCCGTCGCCGGTCTGCCGGTCGACGGTCGTCGACGGGCCGATCACACGGTCAAGCCACGCCTTGAGTGTGGACGGGATCGTGAAGTTGTACATCGGCACGCCGAGCAGCACGACGTCGGCGGCGAGCAGTTCGTCGACGAGCTCCTGGCTGACGGCGGCGTCGGCGGCCTGCTCGGGCGTGTAGTCGGCGGGCGCGACCATCTTGGTGGCGAGGGTCAGCCCGTTGAGGTGCGGCACGGGCTTCTCGGCCAGGTCGCGGTAGGTGTAGCGGCCGTCGGGGTTGGCTCGCCGCCAGTGGTCGGCGAAGGCCGCGGACAGCTCCCGGGACACGGACCCCTCGTGCCGGACGCTCGTGTCGATGTGCAGCAGGGCGGACATGCCAGTTCCTCTCGACGGAGATGTTCTCGACTAAGAACATACGAAGCTAGATGTTCTGAGTCAAGAACGTCTCGGGCCGGCGGCGGCACGTAGGATTTGCCCGTGGAGACCGAGCCGCAGCACGTCTGCGCCGCCGCCGACGCCTGCGGCGAGCGCAGCGACCTGAACTGGCTGCTGCACCGCGCCGCCCAGCGGATGGGCGCGGCGATGGAGCGTCACGCGATCAAGGCGGGCGAGATCGGCATTCGCGGCCACATCGTGTTGACCGCGCTGCTCGAGGGGCACCGGCAGACGCAACTTGCATTGGGCAATCGGCTCGGTCTCGACAAAACGACGATGACCTCCACCTTGGACCGGATGGAGCAGCAGGAACTGATCATCCGTCGACCTGATCCGACCGACCGTCGGGTGCGTATCCCCGAACTGACAGAGAAGGGTCGTCAGGTCCAGGCGGCGGTCCGACTCGAGCTGGAACTGGTCGAACGGGCCGTGCTCGAGGGTTTGAGCGCGGAGGAGGAGGCGGTGCTGCGGCGCGTGCTGCTGCGGTTGGCGGTGCCCGAGGAGAGCGGCGCCGGCCCCGGCGGCTCGTGCGTGTAGCGATCATCACTACCCGGAAGTGGTCACAAGAGGGGCAACACCGTTCCCCTTTTCAGGTCATATCCCCACACTTTCGTACGGTGAATGACGAAACCGCTGGACCGCCACCCGGATGAGTGACAGATTGAGCGGGCAACTCCGCCTGGGGGCGACATTGAGTGAACGTGGACAAGTTCTCCAGAGGACTCAGCCACTGTTGACTCAGGACGAGTGTCGGGAAGCCGAGGGGTGAACACGATGCGTAACGACCACATGACGCTCCGCTCGATGGCGGTGCTGGACCTTCTGGTGCCGGACGCACCGTCGGTCCCGGTCGAGGTCGAACTGCGCTACGACACCCGCGACCCGTACGCCGTCACCGCCGCCTTCCGCTCCGGCCCGTCCGGCTGGGTCGAGTGGTGCTTCGCCCGCGACCTGCTCGCCGACGGCCTGATCGCCGAGGCCGGCTCCGGCGACGTGCGCATCCGTCCCGCAGTGGACGACATCGAGCTGGTGGTCCTCGTCGTCAGCTCGCCGGCCGGCCTGGCCATGTTCGAGGCCTCCGCCCAGGAGCTGGCCGACTTCCTCGACCGCACCTACGACCTGGTCCTGCCGGGCACCGAGAACCAGTGGGTCAGTGTGGACGACGCGCTCACCACCCTGATGCCGTACGACCTGGGCTGAAACCACCCCGGAACCAGGAACAACCTCCCGTCCACCCCTGTTGGAATGTTTCGTTGTCGCATGCAAACATTCCATGAGGGGACCGTGCGGTGGGGTTACGCCAGCTCAGCCCGAGGGTCGTCGTCAGCGTCGTCTTCGTCGCGGCGCTGTTCGTCAACATCCTCGACACCACCATCGTCAACGTCGCGCTGCCGACGATCGCCGGCCAGTTCCGGGTGAGCCCGGCCGACGCCGACGCGGTGGTGGTCGGCTACCTGCTCAGCCTCGCCCTGGTGATCCCGGCGTCCGGCTGGCTGGGTGACCGCTTCGGCAGCAAGCGGGTGTTCCTGACCGCGCTGGCGATCTTCACGGTGGCCTCCGCGCTGTGCGGCCTGGCCCAGTCCCTCCCCCAGCTCGTCGCGTTCCGGCTGCTCCAGGGCCTGGGCGGCGGCATGCTCGCGCCTGTCGGCCTGGCCATGCTCTACCGGGTGTTCCCGCTGGCCGAGCGCATGCGCGCGATGCGCGTGCTGATCCTGCCGACGGCCGTCGCGCCGGCGATGGGTCCGGTGCTCGGCGGCCTGTTGGTGGACACGCTGACCTGGCGGTGGGTGTTCTACGTCAACCTGCCGGTGGGCGTCCTGACCTTCCTGTTCGGACTGTTCCTGCTCAAGGAGCACCGCGAGCCGGGCGCCGGGAGGTTCGACCTGGCCGGCTTCGCGCTCTCCGGCTTCGGCTTCGCGCTGCTGATGTACGCGCTCACCGAGGGCTCGTCGCGCGGCTGGGGCTCGCCCTCGATCCTGATCACCGGCGCGCTCGGCGTGCTGCTGCTGACCGCGACCGTGCTCGTGGAGCTCCGGGTGCCCTCGCCGATGTTGGATCTGCGCCTGTTCTCCGACCGGCTGTTCCGGACGATCAACGTCGTCCAACTGGTGTCCACGGCCGGCTTCCTCGGCACGCTGTTCGTGTTCCCGCTGCTCTACCAGGCCGGCCTCGGCGTCTCGGCGTGGCAGACCGGGCTGACCACCTTCCCCGAGGCGGTCGGCGTGCTGGTCGGCACCCAGATCGCCAGCCGGGTGTACTCGACGCTCGGCCCGCGGTTGCACATCGTGCTCGGCGTGGTGAACGCGGCCGTCGCGATGATGCTGCTGACGCTGCTCGGCCCGGCCACCCCGCAGTGGCTGGCCATGCTGATCATGTTCTATCTGGGGCTGGGCATGTCCAACAACTTCAACCCCGCCCAGACGGCCGCGTTCGCGCAGGTGCCGCGGGCCAGCACGGGCGCCGCGTCCACGCTGTACAACTCGGGCCGGCAGGCCGGCTCGGCCGTCGGCGTAGCGGTGCTGGGCAGCGTGCTCGCCGCGGCGGGCGCGGGTCCCGGCCACCTGGTCGGCTACCACGTGGCGTTCGCGGTGGCGGCCGGGCTGATGATCGCCGCGGCAGTGGCGGCGCTGTTCGTCAAGGACGGCGACGCGGCGGCGACCATGGCGAGCCCGGTCCGGCCGGAGGCCGCCGCCGAGGCGGTCGCCTGAGCGAGTAGCCCGAACGGTCGCGGCCCGCTTCCGCCCTTCTCCGTAAAAGCGGTGGTAAGCGGTGCGTGCAGGAGTGCCTGATCACCCTCCCAGGTGACAATCGGCGGCTCGGTCGTGCGAGGCTAGGCGCTGCACGGCGTGATCATCCACGGGGAATTGCACGATCTGGCCGCGAAACCCGCGTCACGTCGTCGGCCGGGGTGCGTCACACCGCTGCGAGCGCCGCGACGAAGGACCGGGACGCGCCGATGGGCTGGGAGGCGGAAGACGTGGTTGACCGCAAGGAATGGTTGGTGACCTGTCGGGACGTGGCGGGCCGTCGCCGTGACCTCACGGTGTTCGTCAGCCAGGGCCATGTGGTGCTGGTCGCGCCGCCGGGCGAGACCGCCGTGCTCGCGCCGCTCGAGGTCGGCCGGCTGCGGGCAGCGCTGCGCGACGCCGTGGTGACGGCGTCCGACCCGGCCTGAGCATCTACTCGCCGGAACCGCGCCGGCGCTGACGCAGCAGCGCCCACGAGACGAAGCCGAGCCACACCAGGCCGGCCATGCCCAACACGATCCAACCGGCGCGCAGCGTGGCGTCCTCCATGAGCGCGGCGCTGACCACCGCGCATGCGATCGCAAGCGCGCCGAAACCCAGATGGAACGGCCTGGCCCGGAACTCTCCCCACCTCGCCATGGCCAGCATGCTGCCACGAGCACTACCTACTCACGAGTAGGTAGTGGCATCATCGGACCATGAGCCGATCGTCGCCGCTGGCCGACCGACACATCCTCAACGGCCAGCGCATCCTGATCACCGGCGCCTCCTCCGGCATCGGCCGCGCCACCGCCTTCGCGGTCGCCGGCCTGGGCGCGGTGCCGCTGCTGGTCGCCCGCCGCGCCGACGAGCTCGCGCAGGTCCGCGACCAGATCGTGGCCCGCGGCGGCGAAGCGCACAGCTATCCGTGCGACCTCACCGACGCCGAATCGGTGGACACGCTGATCAAGCGCGTGCTCGCCGAGCAGCCCGTCGACATGCTGGTGAACAACGCCGGCCGCTCCATCCGGCGGTCGCTCTACCGCTCGCAGGACCGCCATCACGACTTCGAGCGCACGATGGCGATCAACTACTTCGCGCCGGTCCGGCTGATCCTCGGGCTGCTGCCGCACTTCCGGGCCAACGGCGGCGGGCACGTCGTGAACATCTCGTCGATGGGCGTGCAGACGCGCACCCCGCGGTTCGCGGCCTACCTGGCGTCCAAGGCCGCGCTGGACGAGTTCAGCCAGGTGGCGGCGACCGAGACGCTGCGCGACCGGATCACCTTCACCACCGTGCACATGCCGCTGGTGCGCACGCCGATGATCGGCCCGACCCGGATCTACGACCGGATGCCGGCGGCCACGCCCGAACAGGCCGCCCGGCTCGTGCTGCGTGCGCTGATCCGGCGTCCGAAGTCCGTGGACCGGCCGTTCGGGCTGCTGGCGGCAGCCGGGTATGCGGTCGCGCCCAAACTCGCCGAACGCGTCCTCAACATCGCCTACCGCACCAAATCCATCTGACGGATCAGGCGGCACGCCAGTTCTGAGCCGGCCGGGCCTGCTGCGAGGGCAGCCAGGTGCCGACGTCACTGACCAGCGGCACCACCTGGCGCGCATGCCAGTCCCGCTGGCACTGGTCCGAGCAGAAGTAGTCCGACGGAGAGTTGGCCCGCTCCGCACCGCATACGGCACAGGGTTCGGTCATCCCACCCACCTCCCGGGTCGACGTCCACCATGGACGCTAAATCGGCAAAGGGACGGTGATGTTTCGGCTCGATGTCGACTCGACACCGGAATTCACGCAGGTGGCGGACATTCAGCGCCGTCGGCCGGTGCCGAAGATGCCTCGGGTGATCTCCCGGCCCAGCGCGGAGCCGGCCGAGCGCAGGAACGACTTCACCGCGGGATTGCCCAGCACCTGGCCGATCAGACCCGAATCGTCGGCCTCGTTGCGGTGCGGCCGCTCGGCTTCCGCCGCCGGCGCGTCCTCGGCCGGCGGGGCCACCTTGGCCAGCAGCATCTCGTACGCCGACTCCCGATCGACGGTCTGGCCGTACTTGCCGTACAACGGCGACGAAGTCGCCGCCTGCTTCACGGCGTCCACGCCGATCGAGGCCATCAGCGAGCGCGGCGGCCGCAGCCGGGTCCAGGCGACCGGCGTCGGAGCGCCCTGCTCGCTGAGCACCGTCACGATCGCCTCGCCGATGCCGAGCGTCGTCAACGCCTTGCCCAGGTCGTAGTGCGGCGTCGTCGGATACGTCTTCACGGTCTGCGCCAGCGCCTTCTGGTCGTCCGGCGTGAACGCCCGCAACGCGTGCTGCACCCGTGCGCCCAGCTGCGACAGCACGGAGTTCGGCACGTCCGTCGGCAGCTGCGTGCAGAAGAACACGCCAACGCCCTTGGAGCGGATCAGCTTCACCGTCTGCACGATCTGCTCCAGGAACGCCTTCGACGCGTCCGCGAACAGCAGGTGCGCCTCGTCGAAGAAGAACACCAGCTTCGGCTTGTCCAGGTCGCCTTCCTCGGGCAGCTGGTGGAACAGCGCCGCCAGCAGCCACATCAGGAACGTGGAGAACAACGCCGGATTGCCCTGCAGCTCGGACAGTTCGAGCAGGCTCACCACGCCCCTGCCGTCCTCGACGCGCATCAGGTCGGCCGGATCCAGCTCGGGCTCGCCGAAGAACGTGTCGCCGCCGTTGGCCTCCAGGTTCAGCAGCGCGCGCAGGATCACGCCGGCCGTCGCCGAGGACACCCCGCCCAGGCCCTTCAGGTCCTCCTTGCCCTCGTCGTCGGTCAGGTGCTGGATCACCGAGCGCAGGTCCTTGGTGTCCAACAGCGGCAGCCCGCGCGAGTCGGCCCAGTGGAAGATCAACCCCAGCGTGGACTCCTGGGTGTCGTTGAGCCCCAACACCTTCGACAGCAGGATCGGGCCGAAGCTGGTGATCGTCGCCCGCACCGGGACCGCGCTGCCGCCCTCCCCCAGCGACAGGAACTGCACCGGGAAGCCCGCCGCCTGCCAGTCGTCCCCCGTCTCGGTGGCCCGCTTGGACACCTTGTCGCCGCCCGCACCCGGCCGCGACAGCCCCGACAGGTCACCCTTCACGTCGGCCATCACCACCGGCACCCCGGCCGCCGACAGCTGCTCGGCCATCAGCTGGAGGGTCTTCGTCTTGCCGGTGCCGGTCGCGCCCGCGATCAGCCCGTGGCGGTTCAGCGTCGCCAGCGGCAGCCGCACCCGGGCCGCCGTGCCGACCGCGCCGTCCACCACCGCCGAGCCCAGCTCCAGCGCACCGCCCTCGGTCGCGTACCCGGCGGTGATCTCCTCGAACGCGTCCACCCCGACCTCCCGACCCGATGACCCGAACGGCAGAGAAGACACTAGGCCGAACGCCCTGAACTCGCGCGTTCAGACGAACACGCACCGTGTCGGGATAAGCTGCTGCGGGTGACTGATCGTCTGGTGTGGATCGACTGCGAGATGACCGGGCTCGACCTGGGCAAAGACGCCCTCATCGAGATCGCCGCCCTGGTCACCGACGCGGACCTGAACGTGCTCGGAGACGGCGTCGACGTGGTGATCCACGCCGACGACGAGGCGCTGGGCGCGATGCCCGACGTGGTGCGGGACATGCACGCCCGCTCGGGCCTCACCGACGAGGTGCGCCGCTCCGCCACCACGCTCGAGCAGGCCGAGCAGCTGGTGCTGGAGTACATCCGGCAGTGGGTGCCCGACCCTCGGACCACACCGCTGGCCGGCAACTCGATCGCCACCGACCGCGGCTTCATCGCCCGCGACATGCCCGAACTCGACGGCCACCTGCACTACCGCATGGTCGACGTGTCCAGCATCAAGGAACTCTGCCGGCGCTGGTACCCGCGCATCTACTACGCGCAGCCCACCAAGGGCCTGGCCCATCGCGCGCTGGCCGACATCCACGAGTCCATCCGCGAACTGGCGTACTACCGGGCCACGGCATTCGTGCCGCAACCCGGTCCGACCAGCGAACAGGCCCAGGCCGCGGCGGCGGAGATCCTCCGTGAGGCCGGCCAGGGGTAACCCGTTTTTGAGCTCCGGCGAGCGTGCGCTAGCCTTACGGAGGTCGACGTCGGAAACGACGGAGACGTCCAATGGTGGGTGTAGCTCAGTCGGTAGAGCACTGGGTTGTGGTCCCAGGTGTCGCGGGTTCGAATCCCGTCACTCACCCGCGCGAAATGGCCCGGCGATGCTCTCGCCGGGCCATTTCTCTTGGGATGCCTTGTGGGGCCCGGCCCCCACACCCCCACGCCGGGGCTGCGCCCCGGACCCCATCGTGGTGGGTTTCGACCAGCGTGATGGTCGCCGGTCATCGTGTTGCGGTCGTGCTGTGCGTGTTTGTGTGCGTCTACTTCGGACTCACCAGGCCCGGCAGGCGGGCGGTCACCGTCGGGGAGCTGCCGAGCAGCGATGTGACCATGCTCGCACCGATGATGAGGATCATCAGGCCCTGGGCGTCCACCGGCGGACGGCCCTCAGCACGCAGCAGGTCCTCCAGCGAGGCGAGGCCGGGCGTGCCGAACTCCTTCCACAGCGCGGCCTGGAGCTCCGGATGGTCGCGCAGCGAGGCCAGCAGGCCCGGCAGCGCGGCACGGACCTCCGGCCGGGCGAAAAGCTCGGCGGTGTAGGCGAAGGACCCGCGGACCCACTCGCCCGAGTCGGTCGCGTCGAGCACGGTGGTGGGCGCGTCGCGCCAGCCGAAGACGGCCTCGAACACCAGGTGCGTCTTGGACGGCCAGCGCCGGTAGAGGGCCGGGCGGCCGACGTTGGCCCGCTCGGCGATCGCGACCATCGACAGCCGGTCCCAGCCGACCTCGACCAGGAGTTCGCGCGCGGCCGCCAGGGCCGCGGCGTCGATGGCCTGGTCGCGGGGGCGTCCCCGGCCGCGCTCGGACTGCTCCATTCCCGTCATTGTCAATAACGTAACACGCTGTTACGTTAATCGGGTGGTCCTCGACGGCAAGACAGTGGTGGTGTCCGGGGTCGGCGCCGGCCTCGGCCGCGAGACAGCGCTCGCGGCGGCGCGGGACGGGGCCAACGTGGTCCTCGGCGCCCGCACGGAATCCAACCTGACCAAGGTGGCGGCGGAGATCGACGCGGACCGGGTGGCCTACGCGGTCACCGACATCACGGACGCGTCGGCGTGCGAGAACCTCGTTTCCGTCGCAGTCGAGAAGTTCGGCGGCATCGACGCGCTCATCCACGTCGCCGCCAAGGACGACACGTTCGGCGGCCTCGACGGAGCCGACCTGGACCTCTGGCGCGCGGTGCTGGACGTCAACGTCATCGGCACCATGCGGCTCACCCAGGCCGCGCTGCCGGCGCTGTCCGTCAAGGGCGGCTCGGTGGTGATCATCGGCACCCAGGCGGCGTTCAGCCCCTCGCTGCCGCAGGCGGCCTACGCCACCTCCAAGGGCGCGCTGCACGCCGCGATGTTCTCGCTGGCCAGGGAGCTCGGACGGCGCAAGATCCGGGTCAACTCGGTGGTGCCGGGCTGGATGTGGGGCCCGCAGGTGGAGAACTACGTGAAGTGGCAGGCGCAGAGCAAGGGCGTCACCGAGGACGCGGTGAAGGCCCGGCTCGACGCCAAGACGGCGCTCGGCGAGATCGCCCAGGACGCCGACGTCGCCGAGGCGGCGGTGTTCTTCGCGTCCGACCGGGCGCGCATGCTGACCGGCCAGACCCTGTTCGTCAACGGGGGCGAGTACTTCCGCTGAGGGGAAACGCGATGGCGCACAAGGTGATCGTCTGGGGCACGGGGGTCGTCGGCAAGCTCGTGATCCGCGAGCTGCTGGACCACCCCGAGTTCGAACTGGCCGGCGTGATCGTGCACGACCCGGCCAAGGACGGCGTGGACGCCGGCGAGCTCATCGGCGCGAAGCCCTGCGGCATCAGGGCGAGCACGGACGTCCGAGCCGGTTTGGACATCGAGGCGGACGCCGTCGCCTACTTCGGGCCGACCGCCGAGTACGCCGTGCAGAACATCCAGAACATGGTGCTGGCGCTGCGATCCGGCAAGCACGTCGTGTCCACGGCGATGACTCCCCTGGTCTATCCCGACGTCTGCCCGCCGGAGCTGCGGGCCGAGCTGGAGAAGGCCTGCGCGGAGTCCGGAAAGTCCTGCTTCACCACGGGAATCGACCCGGGCTTCGCCAACGACCTGTTCCCGCTGACGCTGATGGGCGTGTGCGGGCGGGTCGACAGCGTGCGGATCCAGGAGCTCGTCGACTACGCCAGCTACGCCGGCGACTACGGCAAGGTCATGGGTTTCGGGCTGCCGGTCGAGGAGAAGGCCGTGCTGGAGTACCCCGAGGTCCTGATCTTCGCATGGGGGCACACCATTCCGATGATCGCCGACGCGGTCGGCGTGAAGCTGGACCGCATCGACACCGTCTACGAGAAGTGGGCGGCCCCGGAGCGGATTCCGTACCAGCACGGGGTGATCGAGGCCGGCAACTGCGCGGCGGTGCGGTTCGAGATCCGCGGCTGGGTCGGCGACCAGGCCCGGATCGTCATCGAGCACGTCAACCGGATCACCAACGCCGCCGCGCCGGACTGGGTGCGGGCGGCGTCGGTGGACAACGACGCGTACCGGATCATCATCAAGGGCAGCCCCGAGATCACCCAGGAGACCGCCTTCCGGCACGAGGTCGACGGCGACGCCGTGCTCGGCGGCTGCCTGGCCACCGGGATGCGGGCGGTGAACGCCGTGCCGTACCTGGACGAGCTGCCGCCGAGGCTGGTGTCGGCGCTCGACCTGCCGCTGATCCCGGGGCGCGGGGTGATCCGCTAGTCGAGCACGGAGCGGACGGCGTCCTCGGTGCGGGCGACGACCGCAGGGCCGTCGTCCGCGGTGATGATCGGGCGCTGGATCAGGATCGGATGCTCGGCCAGCGCCGTGATCCACCGGTCCCGGGTCGCCTCGGACTTCTCCCACGTCTTGAGACCGAGCTCGGCGGCGATCTTCTCCCCCGTGCGGGCGATGTCCCACGGTTCGAGGCCGAGCCGTTCGAGCACCGCGACCAGCTCGGCCTCGGTCGGCGGGTCGTCGAGGTAGCGGCGGACCGTGTAGTCGGCGCCGGCCTCGTCCAGGATGGACAGCGCCGACCGGCACTTCGAGCACGCGGGGTTGATCCAGATCTCCACGGCGGTCAGCCTAGGCGCTACTCCACGTCCTTGAGCACGTGCTCGATCGACCGGAGCTTGGCGTCCATCGCCGCCAGCTGCTCCTTCAACTCGGCGATCTGCCGTGTGGCGCCGTCCTGCGCGGTCACCGCCGAGGTGGCCAGCTCGCGGTAGGCGTCCTCGCGACCGGCCAGCACCTTGGCCCGCGAGGTGGCGGAGAGCTGCCAGACCGTCACCGTGATCACCGTGGTGAGCAGGACGAAAAGCCCGATCGCACCGGCGACCTGCGGCCATACTTCATTCTGCATCGCCGTGTTCCCCGTTCACTGTGTGCCACCAAAAGCTAGCATGTGTCACCAGACCGTGTCGGACCGGGCGCGTAGGCTCGTGACGTGTTTCCTGTGGGCGGCAAGGCGACGGTGGACGAGCTCACGGCGGATCCCCATCCGCTGTTGGCGCGGTTGCGGACGAGCGAACCGGTGTCGTGGCTGCCGGCGTTGGACGGCTGGCTGGTGACGCGGCACGAACTGGCGTTGCAGGTGATGCGCGACGCGGCGACCTTCACGGTGGACGACCCCCGTTTCTCGACGGCGCGGGTGGTCGGGCCGTCGATGCTGTCGCTGGACGCCGACGAGCACGCCCGGCACCGAGCGCCGTTCAACCGACAGTTCCGGCCCCGGGAGATCGAGGAACGGTTCGGCGACGCCGTGCGAGCAGAGGCCGCCCGGCTGGTCGACGGGTTCGCGGCCGACGGCAGCGCGGAGTTGCGGCGGGCGCTGGCCGGTCCGCTGGCGGTCGCGGTCGTGGCCGACGCACTGGGCCTGGACGGCGCCGACGCCAAGCAGGTGCTCGCCTGGTACGACGCGATCGTGTCCGCGGTGGCCGACATCTCGGCCGGACGCTCGCCGGGAACCGCCGGCGCGGAGGCGTTCGGCGAGCTGCGGGCCCACATCGAGGGCTCGGTGGCGCGGCATGACCCTTCGCTGTTGACCGACGCCGCGGACGCGTTGGCGCTGCCGGAGGTGGTGTCCAACGCGGCGGTGCTGATGTTCGGCGGCATCGAGACGACGGAGGGCATGATCGCCAACGTGCTGCTGCACCTGCTGACCGATCCGTCCCAAATGGACCTGGTGCAGGCGGATCGGAGCCTCGTGCCGGACGCCGTCGAGGAATCTTTGCGGCTGGAGCCGGCGGCGGCGGTGGTCGACCGGTACGCGACGCGCGACGTGGAGCTGGGCGGGGCCAACATCGCCCGCGGCGATCTCGTGACGGTGTCACTGACGGCGGCCAACCGGGATCCGGCGGTGTTCGAGAACCCGGACGTCTTCGACCTACGGCGGCCGAATCTCCGTAAGCAGCTGGCATTTGCGCACGGCCCGCACTTCTGCCTGGGCATCGATCTGGCTCGGTTGGAGACGCGGGTGGCCGTCGAGACGGTGCTGGACCGCCTGCCGGGCATTTCGTTGACATCGCCGTCCGCCGCGACGGGTTTGGTCTTTCGCAAGCCCGAGGGCGTGCATGTCCGCTGGGACGTCGCGTGACGCCGGCGGAGGTCGCCGCCTGCGCGCTGGATTTCCCGCAGGCCACTGTGGAGAACCCGTTCGGGCCGGGCGTGGACGTGTACAAGGTCGAGGGCAAGATGTTCGCGCTGGTGGCGCCCAACGGGAAACCGCCGTCGGTGTCGCTGAAGTGCGAGCCGAACCGGGGCACATATCTGCGGCAGCAGTACGACGCCGTGACACCCGGCTACCACCTGAACAAGAAGCACTGGATCACGGTGCTGCTCGACGGCAGCGTGCCGCCGGAGCAGGTGGAGGAGATGATCGAGCACTCCTACGAGCGGGTGGTCGCCGGGCTGCCGAAGATGGTTCGGCTACGACTTCGGTAGCATGCGCACGAATTTCCAGACGTGGTCGGGCACTTCCTCGCCGCGCGCCATCGTGACGGTGAGACCCCACGCCATCAGGAAACCGAGCAGCCCCAGCGCGAGCCCGGAGACGCCGAGCAGCAGGCCCACCAACCACATCAGGTGCCGCAGCGGGCTGATGATCGCCACGATCGGGGCGGTCAGCAGCGCGACCACGATGTAGCCGGCGGATCCGGCCTGATCCATCTTCAACACCAGGCGCAGCAAGCGATGCTTTCCCATGGTTCTCGCCTCCTCGGTACGCCGTCGACGGTAGGCGAGCCGAGGAGGCGAGGCGATTACCCGCGAGGTAAGGGATTACGCGGTTCGGTTGCGCCACAACCAGATGACGTCGCGGCCGAACGACCACACCAGCGAGGCCAGCGCCAGCGCGACCACGGCGATCGAGCCGGCGGTCGGCAGCAGACCGGAACTGGCGACGACCAACAGCACGCCCTGGGCGGCGGCGACGGTCTTGCGGGCGAAGCTCGGCGGCAGCGAGCCCTTCAGCCAGGGCATGAACCAGCCGGCGGCGACGAACACGTACCGCATCGCGCCGATGAGCAGCACCCACGGGCCGAGCGAGGCGGCGACGAACACGCTCAGCACCAGGATCAGGAAGGCGTCGACCTCCATGTCGAAGCGCGCGCCGACGGCGGTGGCGGTGCCGGTGCGGCGGGCGACGTGGCCGTCGACGCCGTCCAGGATGAGCGCGACGATCGACAGCGCGACGATCAACGCCAGCGCGGGGCCGTGGACCAGGCTGTCGGCGACGAGGGCGGTGATGCCGCCGACCAGCGTCGCTCGGAACAGGGTGACCCAGTTGGCCTGGCCGAAGGTCCGGGCCCGGGAGCGGTGCAGTGCGTAACCGAGGGTTGCACACGTCACGACGGCACAGGCGGTGCCGGCGGCCAGCGCGCTGGGGCCGATGCGCAGCGCCGCCCACAGCAGCGTCAGCAGGACCAGCTGCGCGCCCAGCCCGGCGACCACGCCGGGTGTCGCCGTCGATACGTGCCGAATCTGAGTGGTCACCGCGCCTCCACACGTGCTTGTGCGTCGGTCAGAACACGTGCGCTGTGGTAGAAGGGTTCAAATGGACCTGACCGCACACGCGTTCTGGCTGCTACGCCCGGGTGAGGGCGAGATCCGTCCGGTGCAGCTGACCCCACCCGGCCCCGGCGAGGTGCTGGTCAGAACGCTGTTCTCCGGCGTCAGCCGCGGCACCGAGACCCTGGTGTTCCGGGGCGGCGTGCCGGCCAGCCAGCACGACCTGATGCGGGCCCCGTTCCAGGACGGCGACTTCCCGGCCCCGGTCAAGTACGGCTACCTCAACGTCGGTGTCGTCGAGGACGGCGAGCCGGGCCTGGTCGGACGGACCGTGTTCTGCCTGTACCCACACCAGACACGGTACGTGGTTCCGGCGTCGGCGGTGACTCCGTTGCCCGCGTCGGTGCCGGCAGAGCGGGCGGTGCTGGCCGGCACCGTGGAGACGGCGGTGAACGCCGTTTGGGACGCCGCGCCGCTGCTCGGGGACCGGATCGTGGTGATCGGCGCCGGCATGGTCGGGTGCTCGGTGGCGGCCCTGCTCGGCAAGTTCCCCGGTGTCCGGGTGCAGCTGGTGGACGTTGATCCGGCGCGGGCGGCGGTGGCATCGGCGCTCGGGGTGGAGTTCGTGTCGCCCGCGGAGGCGGCCGGCGACTGCGACCTGGTCGTGCACGCCAGCGCGACGTCGGCGGGGCTGGCCCGCGCGCTGGAGCTGCTGACGCCGGAGGGCACCGTCGTCGAGCTCTCCTGGTACGGCGACAAGCAGGTGAGTGTGCCGCTCGGGGAGTTCTTCCACTCCCGACGGCTGGTCGTGCGCAGCAGCCAGGTCGGGACGATCCCGGCGGCGCGGCGCGGCCGGCACACGTACGCCAGCCGGCTGGCGCTGGCCCTGGACCTGCTGGCCGACCCGGTGTTCGACGCCCTGATCACCGGGTCCAGCGATTTCGCCGAGATGCCGACCGTGATGCCGGAGCTGGCGGACGGTCGGCTGCCGGCGTTGTGTCACCGCATCGTTTACCCGTCAGGAGGATGACCTTGTTCAGCATCACCGTCCGTGACCACATCATGGTCGCGCACAGCTTCCGCGGTGAGGTGTTCGGGCCGGCGCAGCGACTGCACGGGGCGACGTTCGTGGTGGACGCGACGTTCCGGCGGACCGAGCTGGACGACGACAACATCGTGGTGGACATCGGCCTGGCCTCCCAGCAGCTGTCCGAGTTGCTCGGCGAGCTCAACTACCGGAACCTGGACGAGGAGCCGGCGTTCGCCGGCGTCAACACCTCCACTGAGTTCCTGGCCAAGGTGATCGCCGACCGGCTCGCCGACCGCGTGCACGCCGGCGCGCTCGGTCCGTCGGCGAGCGGGCTGTCGGGCATCTCCGTCGCGCTGCACGAGTCGCACAACGCCTGGGCCAACTACGAGCGTTCACTGTGACTTTGCCTGTGAACTCGGTTCACACGGTTTTTCCCGCGCAGGTCGTAGACGTTGCCGCCCCCAGCGGCGGCAACGTCTACGACCGCCGGGTGAGCGGTGGTCTGTCGTCGCTCGGCTGGAATGTCGACGAAATCCTGGTCGGCGGCGACTGGCCTCGGCCGGACGCGGCGGCGCGGGCGGAGTTGACGTCCGCGCTCGACAACCTCGATTTCGGCGAAGTCGTGCTCATCGACGGTCTGGTCGCGTGCGGCGTGCCGGAGATAGTCGTGCCGGCGGCCCGTCGGCTGCGCGTCGTCGTACTGGTTCATCTGCGGTTGGCGGCGGAGACCGGATTGGCGGACGCCGTCCGCGAAGACCTCGACCGCCGCGAACGAGAAGTTCTACGGTCGGCGTCCGCGATCGTCGTCACCAGCTCGTGGGCCGCCGGTGAACTGGCGACACACCACGATTTGCCTGTGAACCGAATTCACAGCGTCGAGCCCGGCGTCGACCGCGCGCCGCTCGCCCACGGCACGGACGGCGCGTCGCGGCTGCTCTGCGTCGCGTCGGTGACGCCGCGCAAGGGCCACGACCTGCTGCTGGACGCGTTGACCACGATCGACGACCTCGACTGGCACCTGGTCTGCGTCGGCGCGCTGCACCACGCGCCGGAGCACGTCGACCGACTACGAGCTCGGTTGAAGACGAGCAATGCGTACGAAAAGGTGGATTTCGTCGGCCCACAGCACGGCGACGAACTCGACCGGAGTTACGCCGCCGCCGACCTGTTCGTGCTGCCTTCTCGGGCGGAGACGTACGGCATGGTCGTCACCGAAGCACTCGCCCGTGGCATTCCGGTGCTCGCGACGGACGTCGACCCCCTCCCCCGGACCGTCGGCCACGCGCCGGACGGCAGCGTGCCCGGCCTGCTGGTTCCCCCGGACGGGCTGGCGGTCGCGCTGCGTAGCTGGCTCACCGACGCTGACCTGCGCGAACGCCTGCGGCGGGCGGCCCGGGACCGCCGTGGCATGCTGAACGGGTGGGAGGAAACCTCGAACAGCCTGGCCACGGTGTTGACGCAGGTGACGCGGAGTTCACCCCCGAGTGGCTGACCCTGCGTGAGCCCGTCGACGCCGCCGCCCGTGCCACCGATCTCGTCGACGAGTTGGTCCGCCGGTTCGCCGGCCGGGACCGGCTGGTCATCCGCGATCTGGGCTGCGGAACCGGCTCGCTGGGGCGGTGGCTGAGCCCGCTGCTGCCGAATCCGCAGCACTGGATCATGCAGGACCGTGAACCAGATCTGCTGAGGCACGTGTATATGGATGTGACCTCCACAGCCCTCGTCACGGTCGAGACCCGGTTGGGTGATCTCGGCGGCGTCACGGCCGCCGACCTCGCCGGCACCTCGCTGGTGACCGCATCCGCCCTGCTCGACATCCTCACCACCGAGGAGGTCGACCGGCTCGCCGCCGCGTGCGCCGACGCCCGCGTGCCCGCGCTGTTCACACTCTCCGTGCTCGGCGAGGTCGAGCTCTCCCCCGCCGACCCGCTGGACGCCGAGATCGCCGAGGCGTTCAACGAGCACCAGCGCCGCGTCCAGGACGGTCGGCGGCTGCTCGGTCCGGACGCCCCCGCCGCCGTCGTCGAGTCGTTCGAGAAGCGCGGCGTCGCCGTGCAGGTAGCGCCGAGTCCGTGGCAGCTGGGCGGGGACCACCCCGAACTGACTGCGGAGTGGCTGCGGGGCTGGGTCGGCGCCGCCGTCGAGCAGCGTCCGGAGCTGGCCGCCGAGGCCGCCTCCTACCTGCGCCAGCGCCTCGACGCCATCGAGGAGGGCCGGCTCAGCGGCACGGTGGGGCACGTCGACGTGCTGGCGGTGCCGGCATGATCCACACGACCATGGAACCGCGGAAGGCGGCCGCACCGGCGCGGGTTGCCGCGAAGCCGGTGCTGAAGGCGATCCGGCCGTTGGCGAAGGCGGCCACGCCCCCGTTGAAGGCGGCCCTGCCGCTGCTGAAGGCGGCGCTGCCCTGGCTGAAGATCGTCGCCGGGGTCGCCATCATCGGCGTGCTGCTGTGGCGGCTGGGCACCGGGGCCTTTGTGGACGGTCTGCGCGAAATCGATCTCTGGGGCGTCGCGGCGGCGCTCGGCATCGGCTTCCTGACCACTCTGTTCAGCGCCTGGCGCTGGTGCGTGGTGGCCGACCGGCTCGGGCTGAAGCTGAACCTGCGCACTGCCGTCGCCGACTACTACGGGGCGCTGTTCATCAACGCCGTGCTCCCGGGCGGTGTCCTCGGCGACGTGCACCGCGCCGTGCAGAACGGACACGAGACCGGCGACGTCGGCCGCGGCGTGCGGGCCGTGGTGTTGGAGCGGACCGGCGGCCAGCTGGCGATCCTCGCGGTCGGTGTCGGCGTGCTGCTCACGGATCCGGCGTTGATCGCCAAGGTGATCGGGGACATCGTGCCCGCGCCGGCCGCGATCGTCATCGGCCTGCTGCTGGTGATCGCCGCCGCGATCGTGCTGGCCACCTCCTCCCGGCTGCCGCGCTGGCGGAAGGCGCTGGCCACCACCATGGTGGACGTCCGGCGCAGCCTGCTGAGCCGTCGGTCGTGGCCGGCCATCGTGGTGCTGTCGGCCGCGACGCTGGCCGGGCACCTCGCCTTGTTCGTCGTCGCCGCCCGGGCCGCCGGCTCGACGGCGTCGATCGCGCAGTTGCTGCCGCTGCTGGTGTTGGCGCTGATCGCGATGGGCCTGCCGATCAACGTCGGCGGCTGGGGTCCGCGCGAGGGCGTCGCCGCGCTGGCGTTCGCCGCCGCGGGGTTGGGCGCCACGCAGGGTGTCACGACGGCCGTCGTCTACGGGGTGTTGACGCTGATCTCCAGCCTGCCCGGTGCCGCCGTGCTGGTGCTGCGCCGCGTGCACCGCCAGGTCGAGGAGCCGGTCACGCCGGTCGCGAAGCCCGTCGCCACGCCCGCGCGCAAGCCGCTCGGGGTCGTCGGAAAGCCGATCGGCAAGCCGTTCGTTCGCCGGAAGGTGCAGCCGCAGGCCGCCTGAGTGGGCAGTCCCGATGTCCCGATCAGGTGACCTGAGGTGACCGCGGTTCACAAGTTGATCTGGGATCCTGTGCCGGTGACCGAGTACGCCTACGATCGGACCAGAAACGCCTTGCTGGCGACGTGGAGCGTCGGCATCGGCAATGTCGCGGAGACGGTCGTGGAGTTCGGCGACGACCTGCGCGGTCCGGAGTACGCGCTGCAACTGGGCTACAACCTCGCGCTGCTGTCCCAGGACCTGTGGCACACCTACACCCACCCGCTGACCGCGGCCGTCGACCAGCCGGAGGAGGCGCTGGCCCGGGCCCGCGACCAGCTGGCGATCGACCTGGTCACCGGGGCGATGCGGGAGCCGCACCTGCCGGTGGGCAACCAGATGCAGGTCTGCGAGAGCGACGTGCTGGAGGCCGCCCACATGGTCGGCCGGATCCTGCACAAGATCGGCGACGCCGACGTCACCGAGCAGGCCGTCGCGGACGTCGAGGCGGAGATCGCGGCGCTGCGCCAGGCCGGGCTCGGCGATCTCACCGGGCGGGCCAACCAGGCGGTGGTGCTGACCAGGTCGGATCCGCAGCCGCAGCAGGTGGCCGCCGCGCACGCGTACCTCGAGAAGAACCCGCTCGGGCCGCCCGAGCTGTACACGAAGATCGACGCCACCTCGGCGGCGGTGGCCGCGGCGCACTGGCTGTTCGCGGCGGTGATGATCATGCACCGCGCCGCGCACGGCAACATGTCCGACGCGCCGCCGACCTATCCGCACATGGACGGCGAGCGACCCGACGACGACCTGGCGATGAAGGTATTCCACCGGCTCGACCAGGGTCGGTCGCCGCGGGACGTGGTGGTCGGGCTGATCCGGGAGGGCGTGGCGGCGCGAAAGCTGCTGGAGGAGCTGCTGATCGCCATCGGCCACGCCGGCCAGCTCTACACCGAGTGCAACACAACCATGCCGCCCGAGCAGATTACTGACACATTTTGCGCGCGGACGAGGAGAATGGCCGTCGACGGACGTGACCGCATCCTGTAGCCGTGGAGGACCGCCGTGGTGACCATTGTGGACGTCGCGAAGGCCGCCGGCGTCGCCCCCAGCACGGTGTCGTACGTGATCAGCGGCAAGAGACGCATCTCGCCGAGCACACGCAGACGCGTCGAGCAGTGCATTCGCGACCTCGGATACCACCCGAACGCCGGCGCCCGCGCGCTGGCCAGCAGCCGCACCAACGTGCTGGCGCTGGCCGTGCCGCTGCGGGCCGACCTGAACCTGTCGGTGATCATGCAGTTCGTGTCCTCGGTGGTCACCGCCGCCCGGGCCCACGACCTGGACCTTTTGTTACTCACCAAGGACGACGGCCCGGCGGAGTTACGTAGAGTGGCGTCCTCGTCGATCGCCGACGCGCTGATCGTGATGGACGTGGAGTCGGCCGACGGCCGCATCCCGATGCTGTCCACGCTGGACAGGCCGGCCGTGCTGATCGGGCTGCCCGAGCAGCCCAACGGCCTGAGCTGCGTCGACCTGGACTTCACCGCCGCCGCCGCGACCTGCGTGCACCACCTCGCCGACCTCGGGCACCGGGACATCGCCCTGATCGGGCCGTCGCCCGAGGTGTACCGCCGGGGCACGAGCTTCGCCGGCCGGTTCCGCCGCGGCTTCGACAACGCCGCCGACGAGCGGGGCGTGCGCGTGACCGCGCACCCGTGCGGCCATTCCTACGACGCCGCGATGGCCTGCCTGGACCAGGTGTTCGCCGCGGATCCGGACATCACCGGCATCGTCGTGCACAACGAGGCCGTGCTGCCGGACGTGCTCGCCGGGCTCGCCGCGCGGGGTCGGCGCGTGCCGGAGGACATCTCGGTGGTCGCCGTGTGCCCCGACGACATGGCCGAAAGCGGCGCTGTGGCGTTGACATCGGTCGCGATCCCGGCGGTCGAGGTCGGCGAGCTGGCCGTGCGGATGACCATCCGCCAGCTGGCCGGCCCGCCCGAGCCCGAGGTCAACCTGCTGCCGCCCCGGTTGACGGTGCGTCAGAGCACGACCCTCGCGCCGGCCGTGGCCACCGCCCGCGGCTGACAACCGACACGGTCGTGCAGTAGCCGCAGCGATCTTCTCGACCAGGTGTGGGGATCGGGGCTTCCCGGGCGGGGCAAGATCGTGGCATGGCGGATGTGAGCAGGGTTCGGCTCGTTGCGGTGTATGCGGGGGCGACGATCGGGCCGCTGGCGGGCGGGGTGGTGGCGCCGATGCTGCCGCAGCTGAGCGAGACTCTGCACACGTCGGTGATGGAGGCGGCCAGCTCGGTGACGGCCTACTTCGTGCCATTCGCACTGCTGCAACTGGTGTCGGGGACATTGGGCGAGCGGTGGGGGCTGCGGCGGACGGTCCGGGCGGCGTACGTGGTGTTCGTGGTGGCGTCGCTGGGATGCATGGTGGCACCGAATCTGGGGGTGTTCCTGGCGGGGAGGGCGGTGCTGGGGGCGGCGAACGCGTTCACGTCGCCGTTGCTGCTGGCGAGTCTGGGCGATCTGGTGCCGAGGGAGCGACTGGGGCGCGCCATTGGGATGTACGCGAGCTGCATGTCGGGAGGGCAGTCGTTCTCGCCGCTGATCGGCGGGCTGGCGGCGGGGGTGGA
Source organism: Kutzneria buriramensis (assembly GCF_003387475.1). Classification (GTDB taxonomy): domain Bacteria; phylum Actinomycetota; class Actinomycetes; order Mycobacteriales; family Pseudonocardiaceae; genus Kutzneria; species Kutzneria buriramensis. The sequence continues at coordinate 386,438 of NZ_QUNO01000010.1, forward strand.
CTGGCGGCTGGCCTTTGCGGTGGTGGCGGTGGCGTCGGCGATGCTGGCATTCCTGCCGCCGATGGGCGAGCCCAGGCCGGGGGTGGAGGCGCCGCCGTGGCGGCCGCTGCTGAGCGGAAAAATGGCGCTGTTGTCGACGGGGGCGCTGGTGTCGTTCCTGGGCGGCGCGGGACTGCCGTTCCTGGTTGCCCTGTACGCGCACGACTTCCTGTCGGCGTCGCCGGAGATGGCGGGGCTGGCCCTGGTCGGATTCGGCCTGGCGGGGCTGGCGCTGGGGCCGTTCTGGGGGACGGTGTGCGACCGGATCGGCGGCCGCGCGGCGGGGGTGATCGGGGCGGTCACCGGGGCGGGGCTGGTGGCGGTGATGGGGCTGACCGGCTCGATGGGGTCGCTGGCAGCGTGCTGGACGATCGCGGGTGCGGCGTCGTCGCTGCTGACGGTGTCGTTGCAACACCTGACCATGGCGGCGGTGCCCGGCAACCGGGCGGGCGCGGTGTCGGTGGTGTCGGCGTTCCGGTTCGCGGGCAGCGCGCTGGCGCCGACGGCGTGGCTTCCCTTGTACCACAACGGTTCCGTCCTGACCTTTGCCGCGGCCGGAGCGAGCCAGCTGATCGCGGCGGCTGCGTTACTCTGCCTTCGTGGCCGACACGATCCTGCCCCGGTACGGTGAGCGCTCGCTCTGCGAGGTGACGCCGTCGCTGTTCGCGGCGCTCGGCGCGGCGGGCTTCGACAACGTGCTGGGCGTCGACACGGCATCCTCGGTGTGTCTACTGGTGATCGACGGCCTCGGCTGGGAACTGCTCAAATCCCACGCGCAGGATGCACCGTTCCTGACGTCGCACGCTGCCGGCAAGGAACCGCTGACGGCGGGATTCCCCAGCACGACGGCCACCAGCCTGGCGTCACTGGGCACCGGACTGACCTCCGGCCAGCACGGAATCGTCGGCTACAGCTTCGCGGCGCCCGATCTGCTGCACGCGCTGCCGTGGCGGGTGGACGGCGTTGACGCTCGGGAAACCCTGGTGCCGGAGGAGATCCAGCCGCTGCCCACGGTGTTCGAGCGGTCGGGCATGGAGGTGACGATCGCGGCCCCGGTGCTCCAGAACGGATCGGGGCTGACCCGGAGCGTGCTGCGGGGCGGCACTTTCCGGCCGGTGTTCGCGTTGGGCGACCTCGCCGCGATGGCGTTGAGCAACAACGGTTTCTGCTACGCGTATCACGGCGAGCTGGACACCGTGGGCCATCTGTACGGGCCCGGCTCGCTGGCGTGGCGGTTGCAGCTCAATCACGTCGACCGGCTCGTGGAGTCGATCGCCACCGCGCTCCCCCAGGGTTCCCTCCTCGCCGTCACCGCCGACCACGGCATGGTGACGATGACGTCTACAGTGGACGCCGACACGGAACCGGCGCTACAGCAAGGCGTTCGACTGCTCGGCGGCGAACCCCGCGTCCGGCACGTTTACACCGAGCCGGGCGCCACCGACGATGTGCTGGCCAGCTGGCGGGAAGTGTTGGGCTCCAACGCTTTGGTCGTCCGCCGGGAGTACGCGATCGAGGAGGGCTGGTTCGGCCCGGTTTCCGACCGCGTGCTGCCACGGATCGGCGACGTCCTCGCCGTTGCGCTCGGCGAGTTCGCCATCACCCGCACGGTCGCCGAGAGCCGCGAGTCGACGTTCGCCGGCGTGCACGGATCATTGACACCGGCCGAGATGCTGGTGCCGTTCCTGACCTTCGCCGGCTAGCCGGCGTAAAGCTTGCGCAGCTCGAACTTCTGCACCTTGCCGGTGGCCGTTCGGGGCAGGGCGTCCACGACGACCAGCGCCGTCGGCTTCTTGTACGACGCGAGCCGCTCCCGGCAGTGTTCGAGCACGTCCTCCAGCGTCGGCGGATCCGCAGGGTCGGCGGCCGTGACGACGGCGACCGGCGTCTGCCCCCACTTCTCGTGCCTGGCTCCGATCACCGCCACCTCCGCGACCTTCGGGTGGCTGTCGATGACCGACTCCACCTCGGCGCAGTAGATGTTCTCGCCGCCGGAGATGATCATGTCCTTCTTGCGGTCCACCACCCAGATGAAGCCGTCCTCGTCGGCTCGGCACAGGTCGCCGGAGTGGAACCAGCCGCCGGCGAACGCGTCGGCGGTCGCCTCGGGATTGCCCCAGTAGCCGGGCGTGATCACCGGACCGCGGTAGACGATCTCGCCGACCTCGCCCGGTTTCACGTCGCACATCTCGTCGTCGACGATGCGGACCTCGATGCCGGGGATGGGCGTGCCGATCGAGCCGCGCTTGCGCAGGGCGTCCTCGCCGCGCAGCAGGCACACCGTCGCGCACGTCTCGGTCTGCCCGAACGCGGTGGCCGCCAGGGCGTCCGGGAAGGTGTCGGCGAGCGCCTGCAACATCGAAGGCGTGGCCGGCGCGGCGCCCCACGTGAGGTTGGTCAGCGCCAGGTTGCGCTCGCGGACGCCGGGGACCGCGCAGATCGCCTGCCATTGGCTCGGCACGAAGAACGTGCTGGTGACCCGTTCCCGGTCCAGCAGGTCGACGATCGCCGCGGGGTCGAAGGCGGCGCCGGAGTAGATCACCACCCGGCTGCCGCCGAGGAGTCCGCCCAGCGCGGTGCCCATGCCGGCGATGTGGAACATCGGCACGCCCAGCAGCACGACGGAACCGCCCGGGGTGAGCCCGCGGCCGCCGGCGATCTGCTGCAACAGGCCGGCCATGATGAGGTTCCGGTGGGTCAGCACCGCACCCTTGGGCCGGCCGGTGGTGCCCGAGGTGTACATGATGAACGCCGGATCCGGCTCCGGCACGACGATGTCCAGGTCCTCGTCCGACTCGGCGTCGATCGCCGCCTCGAACTCCGTGCCGATGCGCAGCGTCGTACGCACACAGTCCACTTCGGACAGCGCCGCCGTCGCCAGCGGCGCGGTGAGGTCGTCCACAACCAGCGCCGTCGCCGTGCAGTCGCGCAGGATGTAGGTGACTTCGCCCGGCACCAAACGGAAGTTGATGGGCACGACGACGGCCCCCAGGCGCAGCGCCGCGTAGAACGCCTCGGCCGTCTCGATGTGGTTGGTGGCCAACACCGCGACCCGGTCGCCCGCGCCGACGCCTCGTGCCCGTAACGCCCGGGCCAGCCGGTTGACCCGGCGGTCCAGCTCCGGGTAGGTGCGGCGCACGTCGTCGAACTGCAACGCGACCCGGTCCGGGTAGAGCCTGGCGGCTCGGGCGAGCTGGTTGCCCAGCGCCATGTTGCCGGCCGCGTCGGCGGCCAAGACGTCCGGGTGCGATGAGATCATCTTGACCACTCTCCCTTGAGCGCCAGCGCTTTCGACGCTACCTACCGGGGGCGGTCAAGACAACACCGCGACGCGAATCGGGACGCGGCGGCTGCCCGAGCGCTCAGGCCGGGCCGGCGCGGCGGCGGCCGGGCGGTGGGGTCACCGCCCGTCGTCCACTCGGTCACGGAGGCGGCTGGTCACCGAACGCCACCAGTGATGCCCCGACAGTCTCCACGTGGCCGTCGAGGGCTCCACAGTGGACGAACGTTAATACCGTTGACGGTCCTGCCGTCGCTGCGGCACAGTATCGGCAGTCAACGAGCGAGGGAGTCCACGATGTTCGAGCTTTGTCTGCTGAGGTAAAGGCTCTCGGACTGCTGTCGTGGAGCCGCCGACTGGCGGCTTTTTTCATGCTCGGACGCCCCGGCAACGGCGGGGTGTTCCAACAGTTGCGATACCGGTGCCGGTGGCGGCGGATCCGTTGCGTTCGCCGCCGCCGATTTCACGCGGCCCTGGCCCAACTGGCAGAGGCGTCGGGTCGAGGGCCCGAAGGTTCGGGGTTCGACTCCCCGGGGCCGCACGCACGCCTTCGTAGCCCAACTGGCAGAGGCGCCGGATTCAGGTTCGACTCCCGGCGAAGGCACCGATCGATGGCACTGCAAGGCCCATGTCACGGCGGACGTTGGGCGGTCTGCAAAACCGCCGATGCCGGGTTCGACTCCCGGATGGGTCTCGAACCCGGCCTGGCGAATCACAGGTCGGCGACCCGCTCCACGACCGGGGCGATGAACTCCTCGATCCAGCGGGCCGGCGTGCCCATCGGCGGCGCGATGATCACCGTCCGCACGCCGAGCTTGGCGTAGTCGGCCATCTGCTCGGCGAAGGCGTCCGGGCCGGCGTCGGTCCGGGTGGTCATGGTGACCTCGATCTCGGCGAAGTCCCGGCCGACCGCGTCGCAGTGCTCCCTGAGGACGTCGATCTTGTGGGCGACGTCGTCGGTGGTGGTGCCGAACAGGTTGCAGGCGTCGGCGTACTGCGCGACCAGGCGCAGCGTCTTCTTCTCGCCACCGCCGCCGATCAGCACCCGCGGCCGCGGCGACCGCACCGGCGCCGGGTGGCAGATGGTCTCGGCCAGCTGGTAGTGCTTGCCCTCGAACGGCCCGTCGTTGCCCTGGTCCCACATCTGGTGGCAGATGCGCAGCGTCTCCTCGAGCCGCTCGAACCGTTCCTTGAGCGCCGGGAAAGGCACGCCGAGGCCGTTGTGCTCGCGGTCGTACCAGGCGGAGCCGATGCCGAGCGTGCCCCGGCCGCCGGACAGCACGTCCAGGGTGGTGACGATCTTGGCCAGCAGGCCGGGGTGACGGTAGGTGACGCCGGTGACCAGCAGGCTGAGCTCGATCGTGGACGTGTGCGCGGCCAGGAAGCCCAGCGTGGTGTAGCCCTCCATCATCGGGTCGGGCGCGCCGCCGTTGTGCTCCATCTGGAAGTAGTGGTCCATGACGGACATCCAGCCGACGCCGGCGGCCTCCGCGTTGCGGGCCACGGCCGCCAGCTCGGGGCCGATGCCGGCCGAACCCGCGGGGTTGTCGAACTTGGTGACGTGGACGCCGACTCGCACGGTCGTCTCCCCTTCGATGTGGTGAGTGTCGCCACAACGCTATGCCCTGGAGCGCACTCCAGGTCAACGCCGTGCCTATGCTGCCGTGATGTCCCGGCTGCGGATCGATCCCTACATCCTGGCGCTGCTGGTCACCGTCGGTGTGGCCTCGCTGCTGCCCGCCCGGGGGATCTGGGCCGCCGGCTTCGGGCATCTCACCACCGTCGCGATCGGATTCCTGTTCTTCCTGTACGGGGCGCGGCTGTCCACCCGGGAGGCGCTGGACGGCCTCAAGCACTGGCGCCTGCACGGCCTGGTGCTGGCCTGCACGTACGTCCTGTTCCCGGTGCTGGGGCTGCTGTGCCGGCTGCTGGTGCCGCACGTGCTCACCCCGGAGCTGTACGCCGGCGTGCTGTTCCTGTGCTTCCTGCCGTCGACGGTGCAATCGTCGATCGCGTTCACGTCCATCGCCCGCGGCAATGTGGCCGCGGCGATCTGCAGCGCGTCGTTCTCCAACCTGATCGGCATCGTGCTGACCCCGCTGCTGGTGACGGTGTTCCTGGTCAGCGGCGGCGGCGTGTCCTTCGACTCGGTGCGGGACATCGTGCTGCAACTGCTGGTGCCCTTCGTGGCCGGGCAGGTGCTGCGGCGGTGGATCGCCGGCTTCGTCGCCAGGCACAAAAAGGTGTTGGGCTATGTCGACCGGGGATCCATCCTGTTGGTCGTGTACACGGCATTCAGTGAGGGCGTCGTGGCCGGCATCTGGGGGCGGTTGTCGCTGGTGTCGCTGGCCCTGCTGCTCGCGGTCAACGCGGCGCTGCTGGCGGTGGTCCTCGTCGCGACGACGGTGTTGGCGCGGCGGCTCATGTTCAGCCGCCCGGACGAGATCGCCATCGTCTTCTGCGGCTCGAAGAAGTCCCTGGCCAGCGGCCTGCCGATGGCCAGCGTGCTGTTCCCGGCCGGCACCGTCGGCCTGATCGTGCTGCCGCTGATGCTGTTCCACCAGATGCAGCTGATGGTGTGCGCCTGGCTGGCCCGCCGCTACGCCGACCAGTACTCGCATGCGTGACCTGGCCGCGCTGCCCAAGGCGCACCTGCACGTCCACCTGGAAAGCGCGATCCGGCCGTCGACCATCGCCGAGCTGGGCTTCGACTCCACCACCACCGAGTTCGACGGTTTCCGCTCGTTCGCGGACCACAACACGTTGGTGCGGCAGTGCCTCCAGAAGCCGGAGCACTTCACACGGATCGCCGCCGAGTTCTGCGAAGACCAGCGGGCCCAGGGAGTTCACTACGGCGAGGTGATGTTCACGGCCGCCGCGCACGGGGAACGGCTCGGCGACCCGGAGATGCCGCTGGCGGCGGTGCTCGACGGGCTGTCGCCCGAGTTCACGGTGATCCTGGACCATTCGCGGCGGCGGTCGGTGGACCGGTTCGCCCGGACCTTGCGGCTGGCGTTGAAATATCCCCGGGTGGTGGGGATCGGGATGGCCGGCGAGGAGCGGCACCCGATGGCGCCGTTCGCGGAAGTCCTCGACGCCGCAAGGGATGCCGGCGTGCGGCTGGTGCACCACGCCGGCGAGGACGCGGGGCCGGCGAGCATCGTGGAGGCCCTCGACGTCGGGCACGCCGCCCGGCTCGGGCATGGCATCCGCTGCCTGGAATCACCCGATCTGGTGGCGCGGTTGCGGGACGAGCGGGTGCCGCTGGAGGTCAGCCCGTCGTCGAACGTGGGCCTCGGGCTGGTGCCGTCCTGGCCCGAGCACCCGCTGCCGCGGCTGGTCGACGCCGGCCTGGTCGTCACGGTGAACACCGACGTGCCGGCCTCGGTCGGCACCGATCTGGTCGCCGAGTACGAGCGGATCCGGCAGGTCTTCGGCTACGACGACGCCGCCCTGGCCGCGCTGGCGACGGCAGGAGTGCGGGCGTCGTTCGCGCCGGACACAACAAAGGCGGCCTTGGTTGCGGGGATCGCCGACTGGCTCGCGACCGACGAATAGGATCTACCTCCTGATGAGCGCGACACTCGTAGCCAAGGACCTCGCCGCCGGGCACGGCGACCGCGTGCTGTTCACCGGGCTGGACCTGGTCGTCGCCCCCGGCGACGTGATCGGGCTGGTCGGTGTGAACGGCGCGGGCAAGTCCACCCTCCTGCAGACGCTGGCCGGCCTGATCCCGGCCGAGCAGGGGTCGATCCGCCTGAATCCGCCGACCGCGACGGTCGGGCACCTGCCGCAGGAGCCGGAGCGCCGCCCAGGCGAGACCGTCCGACAGTTCCTGGGCCGCCGCACCGGCGTCACGCAGGCGCAGATCGACATGGACGCGGCCACGGACGCGCTGACCGCCGGCGCGCCCGGCGCCGACGACGCGTACGCGGTGAGCCTGGAGCGGTGGCTCGCCCTGGGCGGCGCCGACCTGGACGAGCGGATCGACGAGGTGATCGCCGACCTGGGCCTGTCCATCGGCCTCGACCAGGCGATGACCTCGCTGTCGGGCGGCCAGGCGGCCCGCACCGGCATGGCGTCGCTGCTGCTCAGCCGGTACGACATCTTCCTGCTCGACGAGCCCACCAACGACCTGGACCTCGACGGCCTCGACCGGCTGGAGCGGTTCGTCAGCGGCCTGCGGGCCGGCACCGTGCTGGTCAGCCACGACCGCGAGTTCCTGGCCCGCACGGTCACCACGGTGCTGGAGCTGGACCTGGCCCAGCACCAGGTCAACACCTACGGCGGCGGCTACGAGGCCTACCTGGAGGAACGCGCCACCGCCCGCCGGCACGCGCGCGAGGCGTACGAGGGGTACGCCGACACCAAGGCGGGGCTGGAGGAACGGGCCCGGATGCAGCGGGCGTGGGCGGACAAGGGCGTGCGGGCGGCCCGTCGCAAGCAGCCCGACAACGACAAGAACGCCAAGGCCAAGCGCGTCGAGTCCAGCGAGAAGCAGGCGGCCAAGGCCCGGCAGACGGACAAGATGCTGGAGCGGCTGGACGTCGTGGAGGAGCCCCGCAAGGAGTGGGAGCTGCGGATGGAGATCGCCGCCGCGCCCCGCTCCGGCGCGGTGGTGGCGACGCTGCGCGGCGCGGTCGTCCGGCGCGGCGGCTTCGCGCTCGGGCCGGTGGACCTCCAGATCGACTGGGCCGACAAGGTGGCCATCACCGGCGCGAACGGCGCCGGCAAGTCCACGCTGCTGGCGGCGCTGCTCGGCCGGGTCGAGCTGGACGAGGGCAACGCGGCGCTCGGCCACGGCGTGGTCGTCGGCGAGGTCGACCAGGCCCGGCAGCTGTTCTACGGCGACACGACGCTGCTGGAGTCGTTCGGCGCGGCCGTGCCCGAGATGACGCCGGCCGACGTCCGTACCCTGCTGGCCAAGTTCGGCCTGCGCGCCGACCACGTGCTGCGGCCGGCGGTCACGCTCTCCCCCGGCGAGCGGACCCGGGCCGCGCTGGCGCTGCTGCAGGCGCGCGGCGTGAACCTGCTCGTGCTGGACGAGCCGACCAACCACCTGGACCTGCCGGCGATCGAGCAGCTGGAGTCGGCGCTGGCCGAGTACCCGGGCACGCTGCTGCTGGTCACGCACGACCGGCGGATGCTGGACGCCGTGCACACCACCCGGCGGCTCGAGGTCGTCGACGGCAAGGTGTTCGACCGGGGCTGACCCGCTGGTGTTGCCCGGCGAAAGGCCGGGATCACCCGCACGGGCTAGGCGACGCGGGCCCGCAGCCAGGCCAGTTCGGCCTCGCGGCCGGCGGCGAGCACGGCCTGGCGGCACCGCTGGTACGGATCGGCGGCGGCCGGCAGCGCCCGGGCCTCCAGGGCGGCGAGCCGGCGGCGCAGCAGATCGGTCGGATCGGCCAGCCGGCCGAGGAAGGCCAGCGCGGTCAGCCAGGACGGGTCGTCGGCGACGTCGACGGCGGAAAGCCGGCGGGCGAGCTCGGCGTGCCCGGCCGGCGTAAGGGTGAGCACCTGCCTGGGCGCGGCGACCTGACCCGGCCGGGTCTGCCTGGTGAGCAGGCCGGCCGCGGTCAGCCGTTTGATCGCCGGGTAGAGCGTGCCGTCGGCGACCGGCCGGCCGTGGCCGGTGATCTCGGGAATGCGCAGGCGGAGCTCGTATCCGTGCGCGGGCCCGGCGGCGAGCAGCCCCAGGATGACCAACTCCACCATGCCTGCATTAAAGCGGTCAGGACTTCGGCAGGCCAGGAGGGTTGATCTCGGAGTGTGGGACGGACTCGTTGGCCAGCCCCCAGCGGTCGAGCACCTTGCGGTAGCTGCCGTCGGCGATCACCTACCTGGTTCAGGGCGTCAGCAAGGGCTTGCACGATGCCGTCGCCCTTCTTGGTGGTGGCGATCTTGCCCTGGAGGGTGGGCCGGCGCCGGAGACGGTGCCGACGCGGTGGGACGCGGAACGGACAGGGTCACGGGGCCCGTCGGAACAGCGGGCCCCGTGACGCGTCAACGACTCCTGTGGAGTGGGAATTCAGCCATTCCGAAGTGCTGGGAAGTCGTCCTCGCGGTGTTCACCATGTGGACGTTCGGCACCGGAGTGCTTGTCCTGCTCGGCGCCGCGCAGCTCCACCCGGCGGATCTTGCCGGAGATCGTCTTGGGCAGCTCGGCGAACTCCAGCCGGCGGATTCGCTTGTACGGGGCCAAGTGCTCGCGGGAGTGCGCGAAGATCGCCTCCGCGGTGGCCGCATCCGCCGCCCAACCGGCGGCAAGGACGATGTACGCCTTCGGCACGGACAGCCTCAGCGCGTCCGGCGACGGCACCACCGCGGCCTCCGCGACGGCGTCGTGCTCCAGCAGCACGCTCTCCAGTTCGAACGGCGAGATCCGGTAGTCCGACGCCTTGAACACGTCGTCGGCGCGGCCGACGTAGGTCAGATAGCCGTCCGCATCGCGGGAACCGACGTCGCCGGTGTGGTACCAGCCGTCCCGCATCGCCTCGGCATTTCGCTCCTCGTCGCCGTGATATCCGACCATCAGGCCCAAGGGGCGTTTGGCCAGATCGACGCAGATCTCCCCCTCGTCGCCGAGTTCGCCGCTCGTGGGATCGACGAGCACGATCTCGTAGCCGGGCACCGGCCGCCCCATGGCGCCCGGCTTGATCGGCTGCCCGGGCGTGTTGGCGACCATCACGGTCGTCTCGGTCTGCCCGAACCCGTCCCGAACCGTGACGCCCCAGGCCTTGCGGACCTGCTCGATCACCTCGGGGTTGAGCGGCTCGCCCGCGCCGACGACCTTGCGCGGCGGCGCGGTCAGCGCCGTGAGGTCGGCCTGGATGAGCATCCGCCACACCGTCGGCGGCGCGCAGAAGCTGGTCACCCCGCAGCGCTGCATCTCGGCCAGCAGCCGCGGCGCGTCGAAGCGGGTGTAGTTGTAGATGAACACCGTCGCCTCGGCGTTCCACGGCGCGAACACGTTGCTCCACGCGTGTTTCGCCCAGCCCGGCGAGGAGATGTTCAGGTGCACGTCGCCGGGCTCCAGCCCGATCCAGTACATGGTGGACAGATGCCCGACCGGGTAGGACGCGTGCGTGTGCTCCACCAGCTTCGGCTTCGCGGTGGTGCCGGAGGTGAAGTACAGCAGCAGCGTGTCGTCGGCCCGCGTGACGCCGTCGGGTTCGAACGTCGTTTCCGACGTCGACGAGTCCGCGTAGTCCAGCCAACCCTCGGCCTGCGTGCCGACGGCGATCCGGGTGTAGTCGCCCGGCACGTCCGCGTAGCTGCCTGGCAGGCCGGTGACCACGTGCTTGGCCTGGCCGCGCTCGACCCGGTCCCGGAGGTCGGCGGCGCCGAGCAGGGTGCTGGCGGGGATCAGGACCGCGCCCAGCTTCATCGCCGCGAGGATCGTCTCCCACAGCTCGACCTGGTTGCCCAGCATGAGGATGATCCGGTCGCCGCGGCGCACCCCGTGCCCGCGCAGCCAGTTCGCGACCTGGTTGGACCGCCGCGACATCCGCTCGTACGAGATCTTCTGCTCGCTGCCGTCCTGCTCCACGATCCACAGCGCCGGACGGTCGTTGCCGGCGGCGACCGTGTCGAACCAGTCCAGCGCCCAGTTGAACTCGCCGAGCTCTGGCCAGCGGAAACCCTCCCGGGCGGCGGCGTAGTCTTCTCGATGGGCGAGCAGCAGGTCACGGGCCGCCCGGAACACGGTATCGGTCACGCAGGCGATGGTGGTGCCGGACGGCGCGGTCCGCTACCCCCGGAAAGGGGGACCGATGCAGGAGGACCTTCCCGAGGTCCGCCGCGCCCTGGCCACGCTGCGGCACGGGACGGGACTGCCGGTCGTCTTCGGCGGGCTGGTCCAGCCGGGCGGGGTGCGGCTGTCCGAGCTGCTCGGCACCGGCACGAACGCGCTGCTCGGGCTGACCGTCATGCGCGGCAACGGGCTCGGCGGCAAGGCCCTGAACCTGGGCAAGCCGCTCGCCGTGACCGACTACTCACACGCGGCCGGCATCAGCCACCAGTACGACCAGCCCGTGACGGCCGAGGGTCTGCGGTCCATCGTGGCCGTTCCGGTGGTGGTCAACCGGGTCGTGCGGGCCGTGCTGTACGGGGCGCTGCGGCAGGCGCTGCCGCTCGGTGACCGGGTGCTCACGGCCGCGCGGGACGCCGCCCGGGACCTGGAGCAGGAGCTCGCGGTGCGCGATGCGCAACGCAGCCGTATCGAGGACGCGAAGGTGCCTCGCGGCTGGGAGGAAGTGCGTGCGGCGCACGCCGAGCTCCGGCAGCTGGCGGCCGAGGTGACCGACGAGGCGTTGCGGCAACGGGTGCACGAGGTGTGCGCGCGGCTGGCCGCCTCCTGGGCGCCGGCCGACGTGGCCGTGCCGTCGCTGTCCGCGCGGGAGCTGGACGTGCTGTCGGGCATCGCGTTGGGGCAGACCAACGCCGAGGTGGCGCTGCGGTTGGGTGTGCGGCCTGAGACCGTGAAGGCGTATCTGCGCAGCGCCATGCGCAAGCTGGACGTGCATTCGCGGCTGGCCGCCGTGGTCGCCGCCCGGCGGTTCGGGTTGCTGCCCTAGGTTGGTGGGCATGACCGTCATCGACTTGAACAGCGACCTCGGCGAGGGCTTCGGGGCGTGGCAGCTCGGCGACGACGATGCCCTGCTCGACGTCGTGACCAGCGCGAACGTCGCCTGCGGCTTCCACGCCGGGGACCCGACGGTGCTGCGGCGGGTGACCGAGCGGGCCGCCGAGCGCGGAGTGGCGATCGGCGCCCAGGTCGGCTACCGGGACCTGCCCGGCTTCGGCCGGCGGTTCATCGACGTGGACCCGGCCGAGCTGGTCAACGACGTCGTCTACCAGATCGCCGCGCTGGACGGGTTCGCGCGGATCGCCGGCACGCGGGTGCGGTACGTCAAGCCGCACGGGGCCCTGTACAACGCGATCGTGTCGCACGCGGCGCAGGCGGCGGCGGTGGTGGAGGCGGTTCGGCTTTACGATCCGTCGCTGCCGATTCTGGGGCTGCCGGGGTCGGAATCCTTGCGCCAGGCCGAATCCGCGGGGCTGACGCCGGTGCGGGAGGCGTTCGCCGACCGGGCGTACACGCCGTCCGGCGAGTTGGTGTCGCGGCGGTTGGACGGGGCGGTGCTGCACGACGTTGCGGAGATCGTCGCGCGGTGCGTGGGAATGGCGGTGCAGGGATCGGTCGTCGCCGTGGACGGGACCGTGATTTCCGTTGCGCCGCAATCCCTTTGCGTGCACGGGGACACGCCCGGGGCGGTGCGGATCGCCCGCGAGGTGCGCGCCGGCCTGCTGGCCGCCGGGTTGACGCTGGCGCCGTTCGCCGTCTAGGAGGGCACCCGGCGCAGCAGCGTCGCGGCCTCGTCGGCCTGGCCGGCGGCGAGGAGGAGGTCCACCGCCTCCACGGACAGCGCCGGCTCGGCCGGGGTGGACCAGGCGGCGGCGGTCAGCAGCTCCGCCGCCTCCCGGACGTGCCCGGAACGGAACTCCGCCACGGCCAGGTTCCGCAGCGCCCACGGCGACACGGCCAGCTCGATGGACCGCCGCCAGGAGGCGATCGCCGCGTCGGTTTCCCTTGCCTGCCAATGGGCAACGCCGATGTGGTACGCCGTCAGCCAGTTCTCCGGCGCGGCCGCCAGCATCGTCCGCCACGGCACGGACACCAGGCTGCGCCCCGGCTCCTGCTCGGGGTCGGTGGCAGTCATGTTGCCGTGCAACAACTCCAGCCACGGCCGCTGCGCAGCGCCGAGCCCGGTGAACGGGGTCGCCGGCAGCCGCGCGCCGAGCCGGGTCAGCTCCAGCGCGCCCCAGCCGGAACCGGCGGCGAGCAGCTCGCCGGGCGGCTCCTCGTCCCACTCGTCGTGCCCGCGCGGGTCGCGCACCTTGGTGTCCACCCGCAGCGCCTCGCCGTCGGGCAGCGTGAAGTCGATCTGGTACGGAAGATCGCGCGCGGTGTCCCATTCCCACACCCGCAGCGCGTCGCCGCCCACCGCGGCCGCGAAGACCGGTCCGCCGCTGGCCGGCTGGAAGGCCGGCGAGGAGAACGGCACCGGTCGGTGCTCTTTCTTGTGCCACAACGAATGCAGCCGACCGCCCCGTCCGATCAGGACGGTCGCGATCAACTGGTCGTTCTCGAGCACCACGGCCGGCACCGGTTTCGGGTCCCGGGGCCGGGACGTGCGCCGCGGCCACGGCACCGCACCGATCGCACCAAGAGCCGACACCGGGCCGTCCTGGCCGCACTCGACGACCGACAGCACCACCTCGGCTTGACGCAGCTGGGTCACTACTCACTCCCCGACTCGCCTGGGCGAATGCTCCCGACCGACCGCACCGATGTCAACCTGAGCATCCCCCGACCAGGTCACGTTGACAGCGTTCGCCGGCGCTGCCGACCGTGACGACGCCGCGGTGACGCGTTGCGTCACCACGCCGTCCTGCCGTCCGGTGTCACCACCGGTCACCGGCACGAGTTCGGGGACGGCCGCGCGCCCGATCCACGGGACCACCCGGCCGGGTGATGCCATTGTGCGGGACGTCCGGACGCCTTGGCTTCTGCTATGGGCCGTTCAGGCACGGGATCGGACCAGTTCGGCCGCATCCGTATCTACCGGGAGTCGGTTCGCGTTGCGGGGCACGGCAATCGCTCGACTACGATCGTTCCTGACGAACCAGTTCTGTAGATGGAGGTTCTCGGCCGTGGCCGACCGCGTACTGCCCGGCACCGCGCTGGCCGATCCGGTGGAGATGGCGCGGTTCGTCGCCGACAACCGGCGGCGGTGGTCCACCTCCGACGGCCGCGTCGCCGGGACCCTGTGGTGGTACAGCACCAGCAGCGTCGTGCTGACCTCGTTGCTGGTGCGGCTGGCCGAGATCGACCTGGCCGCCGATCCGTCGCTGGAGCGGCTGCGGGTGCACATCGGCGAGGACGGCCGGGTGATGAACGTCCATCCGACGGGGCTGCTCGCCGACACCGAGGAGTTGCCGGCGGCGCTGCGATCGTCGCTGGACGCCGTGTTGGGCACCCTGTCGTCGGTGTCCGGCGTTCGGTTGCCGCCGCTGTGGGCCCTCACCACCGACGCCATCGCCAACACGTTGCTGCGGGCGTGGCGGGAACTCGGTGACGCGTCGAAGGGCGTGGCGCAGGCGGAGTGGCTGGTCGGCGGGATGGGAACCGGACTGCCGCCGGCTCGTTTCGTGACCATCGAGGGCAAACCGCTGGTGCGGCGGGTCTCCTGCTGCCTCATCGACCGCGCCGGCTTCGCCCCCTGCGCCAGCTGCCCCCACCAGGACCCCGCAGCCCGGCATCAGCGCATGCTGGAAGCCTCCCGCCACCTCTGAACCCCCGCGAGTCACGCTTGAGGTCGCGCAGGTCTGAAGGACCGCGGGCTCAGCTCGATCGAGTCCGTTCATCGATCGAGCTGAGGCAAGGGAAGAGACCGGATCTTCAGCGACCTCACCCCGCGCGGAACGCGCGGCACAAGCACAGACACACCGAAATGCGGTTTCAGACAGAAACGAGCCTCGGAGCTCAGTTCTGCACGAAACCGGATTTCGGTGTGACGCCGGGCGGGACTCGCGGTGGTCTGCCTGAGACTGACATTCGGTGTGTCCGAGAGCGCGACTCGCGGGGGTTTTCCTCGGGCGCGGGGGGGTTTGTCAGGGTTTGCGGGCCACGCCGGCGTAGATGCCGGAGTGGTCGGGGTCGTCACCGAGGTCGGCGGCGGACTCGGGGCGCCAGTTGGCGGTGAAGACGACGCCGGGGTCGACCAGGTCGAAACCGTCGAACATGGCGGTGACCTCGGCGTGCGAACGGGGGTGGATGGGCTCGGCGCTGTGCGAGAAGACGTCCACCGCCTTGGCCATGCCCTCCTCCATGTTGTCCGGCGTGAAGTGCGACAGCGCCAGGTAGCTGCCGGACGGCAGGGCGTCGCGGTAGCGGGCGATCACGCCGGTCGGGTCGTCGGCGTCGGGGACGAACTGGAGCACGCCGACCATGAGCAGGCCGATCGGCTGGTCGAAGTCGAGCAGCCGGCGGGTGTCGGGGTCGTTGAGGATCCGCTCGGGGTCGCGCAGGTCGGCCTGCACCATCACGGCGTTCGGGTCGTCGCGCAGCAGCAGCTGGCTGTGGGCGACGGCGACCGGCTCGTAATCGACGTAGACGACCCGGCAGGACGGGTCGGTCTCGTGGGCGATCTCGTGCACGTTGCCGACGGTGGGAATGCCGGAACCGATGTCGAGGAACTGCCGGATGCCGTTGTCCGCCAGGAACAACACCGCCCGGCGCAGGAACGATCGGTTCAGCCGGGCCATCTCCCGCACCGGCACCACCTGGGCCAGCTGGTTGCCGATCATGCGGTCGCGCTCGAAGTTGTGCGCCCCGCCCAGCACGTAGTCGTAGATCCGGGCCGAGCTGGGCACGTCGACGTCGACCTCGGTCGGCACCCAGTCCACTGCGCCTGCCATCGCTCCTCCGCCTTTTCTCCTAGTGCCCCAATACGATCCGGTCCGCGCTCACCGACGGTGCGAGCGGCTCGCCCTGCCCGGCGTCCGCGCCGACGGCTCGCAGCCGGCGCAGGTGCTGTTCGTGCCGGATGCCGGCGACGGACACCGGCAGGCCGAGACTGTGGGCGAACTCGACGAGGCTGCGCACCACCGGCTCGGTGATCTCTGCGGTGCGGTCGTCGGCCAGGGATTCGGCCAGCCGGCTGTCGAGCACGACGGCGCGCAGCGTGAACTCGCCGCGCAGCAACAGATCGGCGTGCTCGGTGCCGAAGTCCACGAGGGAGGATTCGACACCCATCTCGGCCAGCACCAGGATGTTGTCGATGATCTCGTCGTTCTGCGCCGGGGTGCCGAGCGCGACGCCCAGCCGCAGCTGCTCGGCCGGCAGCTCGACGGCGTCCAGCTCGCGGCGGACCACGCCGACCAGGTCGGGGTCGCGGGCCTGCCCGGCCGACAGGTCGACCGCCACGGCCGGCGTCGCCGCGCCGTGCTCACGAAACCACAGCGCCGCCTGCCGACACGCCTTGTGGATCGCCCACCGGCCGACCGGCAGCACCACGCCCGTTTCCTCGGCCAGCGCCAGCAGTTGGTCGTGCCGTTGCGGCGGCTGACCGGGCGGCCGCCAGGCCAGTCGGGCCGTCACCGCGAGCATCGACTCGTCCGAGAACCGCAGCAGCGGTTGGTAGACGACGTCCAGCTGATCCGCCTGCAACGCGCCCGGCAGGGTCGCGGCCAGCCGAAAACGGGAGCGGTCGGCGGCGTCCTCGCGCGCGTCGAACAGGTCCCACTGGCCGGCGCCGCGCCGCTTGGCCCGGTGCAGCGTCATGTCCGCGGCCCGCAGCAGCTCCGCCGGGTCCGCGCCGGGGCTGATCCGGTCCACGATGCCCATGCAGGTGGAGACCGCGATGCCGTCGCCGCCGATGAACATCGGGTCCGCCAGCGTGTCCAGCACCCGGGCCGCGTACTCGCCGACGCCGGGCGTGTCGGCGTTGCCCTCCAACAGCACCGCGAACTCGTCGCCGCCCAGCCGGGCGACCATCGCGGTCTCACCGGCGAACACGCCGGCCAGCCGCTGCGCCACCGCCCGCAGCAGCTGGTCGCCGATGTGCTGGCCGAGGCCGTCGTTGACGACCGTGAACCGGTCGAGTCCGAAGTGGAACAGCGTGATCCGGCCGCCCGCGTCGGAGCGGCCGAGCGTGCTCTCCAAAGTGGACACGAAGTACTGCCGGTTGGGCAGGCCCGTCAGCATGTCGTGCAGCGACTGGTGGCCGAGCCGGTCGCCGAGCAGGTGCAGCTCGGTGACGTCCTCGACCATGGTGACCAGGTAGGCCGGCTGGTCGTGGTCGTCGCGCAGCAGCGAGATGGCCAGGTACGCCCAGACCGACTCGCCGTCCTGGTGGACCAGGCGGCAGCGTTCGCGGAAGTTCGGCCGGCGGCCGGCGAGCAGGTCGCCGATGCTCTCGGCCAGCCAGCCGGCGGAGTCGGAGTGGGCCAGATCCTGCACGCTCATGCCGGCCAACTCGGGCTGGCCGTAGCCGAGGATCTCGGTGAGCGCGGCGTTGGTCTGGGCGAACTTGCCGCTGGGGGCGCTGATCGCGATGCCGACCGCGGACGAGGAGAAGATCGCCCGCAGCCGGGCGTCGCTGTCGGCCAGGCTGCGCTCGGTGTCCCGCTTCGCCTTGATGAGCGAGCGTTTCAGCGCCTCCTGGCTGATGTACGTGCGTTCCCGCAACGCCTCCGCGTAGCCCGCGCCCAGCGCGCTCAGCACCATCACCACGCGGTGCGGCAGGTCCTCGGGTGGGTCCGGCATCGCCAGCAGGCCGCGGCCCAGCACGTCCAGGCTGGTGGACAGCGTGGCCTTGCCGGAGATCGCCCGGTTGATCAGGGCCGTGCCGATCTCCGCGACCCCGGCGACGGTCAGCGGGTCGGAGCGGACGGCGTCCGCGAGCGTGCCGGTCATCCGCGCCAGCAGCCGCACGATCTTGGCGTGCGACATGGGGATGAAGACCGTCTTCGCGATCTCCGCAGCCCAGGTGCGCGCCAGCTCGGTCCGCCAGCTGTCGTCGACGGGACCTCGCTGCGGGTGATCGTTCACGCCGGTCGGGTCGCTCCTTTGGTCGGGGATCGGCTCACAAGCGTCCGAGCGGACGTACCCTGGCAGTGTTTACTCGGTCTGGGTGGTGGAAACGCTCCCCCGAACGTGTGAAAGTGGTCGGTTCAGGTCCGACCGAGCGCGTCCGGCGGCGGCTGCGGCGGCTCGACCGGCTCCTCGTCGGACAGCGGCCTGGCGTTCCCCGCGAACTCCTGACCTGGCACGCAGCGGGCCGGGAAGGCCGAGCCCGCCGTGCGGCGGGTCAGTTCCGCGTAGGGCAGCTCCGCCGCCGAGGCGGCCGCCACGAGATTGCCGAACCGCCGGCCCCGGAACACTCCTGGCTCGGCCATCACCAGCACGTGTTCGAAGATTTCGACCAGTGTCGCCGCGAACCGGCGGGCGAAGCGCAGGCCGCCGCCGTCCGCGAGGTTCGCCACGTACGTGCCCTGCGGACGGAGCACCCTGCGCACCTCGCGGCAGTACTCCAGGGTCGCCAGCGGGCCCGGCATCAGCGCGCTCTCGAAGGCGTCGACCACCACCAGGTCCGCCGTGTCGTCGCGGCGCGTCGCCGTCTCCCGGCGGCCGTCACCGACCCGGACTTTCAGCTGCGGCACCGATCTCAGGTCGAGGTTCTCGCGCACCAGCTCCACCAGCGGGCCGTCCGCCTCGATCACCAGCTGCCGCGAACCCTTGCGCGTCGCCGCGACGTACCTCGGGATCGTGCACGCGCCGCCACCGATGTGAAGCACCTCCAGCGGCACGCCCGCCGGGTGCGCCAGGTCCACCACGTCGCCGATCCGCCGCACGTAGTCGAACTCCAGGTGCGTCGGGTCGCCGAGGTCCACATAGGACTGCGCGACGCCGTTCACCGACAGCAGCCACCCCGAGCCGCGATCCGGGTCCCGTGACAGTTCCGCCTCGCCGAAACGGACCGATGCCCGGGTCGACGCCGGCGTCTCCCGACGATTCGGGCGGCCCCTCGGCGACCTTCCGTGCCCCACTGCCGCTCCTCCCCGACCGAACCGTCGACCCTAGTCCAGTGACGCGGCTCACCCCGTCCCGGTCCCGCCGAAACCACCCCCTGACCTGGGCATACCGCCCCTGACCAGCCGATTGGGAATTGCGTCGACCGCTGTGCTAACGTTTCTCCCGTCAGCGAGGGAAACCCTCACGGGAAACCTTCGACGAGCGGCGCTAGCTCAACTGGCAGAGCAGCTGACTCTTAATCAGCGGGTTCGGGGTTCGAGTCCCTGGCGCCGCACGTCACAGAATCAATCCCACCTACGCGTGTAGGTGGGATTATTCGTTTTCGGGCCATCCACAGTGGACAAGTAGCGGGGCCGGCGGTCGCCCGGCGACGCTGCGGGGCGACCGGGATCTCTCCCCATCGGCCGGCGGTGTGACCGCCACTCCCCTCTTGTGGCGGTCACATGACCAGCTCGTCCCCTGAAGGCGACAACCCGCAGTGTCGGGCACGGCTACTGTCCGTGGCTAGTGCGTTTGCGTGCCAACCCTCCCGGGACAGCGGCTCCGCGCGCCGCCGGAACCGGACCGCAGGACCCCGTGACAGGGGCCCTGTGCTGGGGAAACAACGCGGGCGCGGACCGGCGGCGACCGCGCCGTGTGCACGGCGTGCCAATCCCACTGGGACAGCCGGGCATCTGGCAGGGTGATTGGACGGCGACCAAGCGTTGTCGAGCCAACTGGGGGCTTGAAAGTGCAGAGGTGTGCGAAAAAGTCGCTGACACGACTATTCGCGGTGACGGCGTGCGCGGTGATGCTGGCGGCGTGCGGATCGGCGAACCCGACCCCGTCCGGGGCGCCGCGGGTGGCGATCGTGCTGGGCGGCCGGGCGAACGACGCCGGGTTCAACGAGATCGGGGCCGACGCGGTCCTGAAACTCCAGCGCGAACACGTGATCGACGCGCAGGTTCGGGAATCGGTGACCAACCCGGCGGACGCGGAGCCGATCCTGCGGCAGTACGCGGCCGAGGGATACGACCTGGTCATCGGCTGGGGCGTCGGGTTCAGCGACGCCGTCTTCCGGGTCGGCGCGCAGTTCCCGAAGACGCGGTTCATCGCGTCGGGCGGCGTGGACGTGCTGGCCCGGGCCACGGCCAACGTCGAGACCTGGACGTATGACGCGGAACAGCTCGGCTATCTGCTGGGTTTCATCGCCGGCGCCACGAAACTGTCGCCGGTCGCGGTGGTCGACGGTGAGCAGCAGCCTTTCGTGGAAGCGCAATGGTTCGGTTTCGACCAGGGGCTGCACGCGGCGAATCCGGACGCGAAAGCGCTGAAACCCGTCTACACCGGCTCGTTCGACGATCCGCAGAAGGCGGAGCAGGCGACCGCGGCGCAGATCGCCGCCGGCGCGAAGCTGATCGCCACGGAACCCGAGGCGTCGTCGCCGGGCGTCGCTTCGGCGGCGCGCAACGCCGGAGTCGCCACCGTCGGCATGGCGCCGAACAGCAGTGACGCCGCGAGGGCCGTCAACGTGGGCCGGGTCGACACCGACATGACGCAGATCCTGCGGGACTGGGTCGACCGGCTGCGCAAAGGCACGTTCGGCGGCCGGGGCACGACGTCCACGATCACGAACCACTCGATCGTCCCGGCGGACATCACCAAGGTCGCGGCCGCGCCGGACCTGCCGGCCGATCTGACGCAGCGGGTGGACGCGCTGGCCAAGGACCTGGCGAGCGGCAAGGTCACGATCGTCCCCTGGAAACCCGGGCAGTGACCGTCCTGGAACTGTGTTCGGCCTCGCGCCGGTTTCCCCGCGTGCAGGCGCTGGACCGGGTCGACCTGGCCGTCCGCCCCGGCGAGGTGCACGCGCTGCTCGGCGAGAACGGGGCCGGCAAGAGCACCGCGATCCGGATCCTGGCCGGGCTCGACCACCCCGATCCGGGCGAGGTGCGCCTGGACGGCCGGGCGGTCCGGTTCGCCTCCCGCACGGATGCGCTGCGCCACGGCATCGGGCTGGTGCCGCAGACGGAGAGCCTGGTCGGCGAGCTGACACTGGCCGAGAACCTGGCCCTCGCTGAACCGCACCGCGTGGTACGGCGTCGCGCCGCGAGCCGACGCCTGCGCGAGGCCGCCACCACCGTCGGCGTCGCCGTGGATCCCGACGTGCGCACCCGTGATCTCGGCCGCGGCCAGCGACAGCTCGCCGAGCTGGTTCTCGCCCTGGCGCAGGACGCACGGGTGCTGCTCCTGGACGAGCCGACGGCAGCGCTCGGCCCGTACGAGACCAGGGACATGTTCACGCGGCTGCGCGCGCTGGCGGCCGCCGGCGTGGCGGTCCTGTTCATCACCCACCGCCTGGCCGAGGTTCGGGCAGTCGCGGACACCGTGACGGTGCTGGCGCACGGCCGAGTCGCCTGGAGCGGCGCCGGCTCGGACGTCGACGACGCGACGCTGATCCGGACGATGGTGGGCGACCTGCCGGACACCCCGACCCGGGAACCGCGAACCGCCATCGGCGCACCCGTGCTGCGGCTGGCGGCGGTGAGTGCCGACTGCGGTGACCCGATCCACGACCTCAGCCTCGACGTGCACGCGGGCGAGGTGGTCGGGGTGCTCGGCGTGGCGGGCAACGGCCAGCGGGCGCTCGCCGAGGTGGCCGCCGGCCGCGTCCGCCCGGCGGGCGGGACCCGGACCGAGACGGGGTCGGTGGCGTACGTGCCGGAGACCAGGCTGGACGGGCTGTTGCCGGGCCGCGCCGTCCGGTGGTCGGCGGTTGTGTCGAGGTTGCGCGAACCCCGTTTCGCGCGGCGCGGCGTGGTGGATCGCGGCGCGGTGACGCGATTCGCGACGGACCTGTTGGCCCGTCACGACGTCCGACCGCCCGACCCCGGTCTTCCCGTGCTGACGCTGTCCGGCGGCAACCAGCAGAAGCTGTTGGTGGGGCGGGAACTCGACAACGGTCCGGCCGCGGCGGTGCTGCACGGCCCCACCCAGGGGTTGGATGTCCGTTCCGCCAAGGAAATCCTGAGCGAGATCGCGCGTGCCGCCGCCGGCGGCACAGGTGTGCTGCTGGTGTCGGCGGATCCCGGCGAGGTCCGCGAGGTGGCCGACCGGGTCGTCGTGCTGTCCGGCGGCCGCGTCGTCGGGGAGTTCCCGGCCGCCGACTTCGACGACGCGCTCGTGCGGCGCCTGACCGCGGGCGGAGACGAGTGAGGTTCTGGGCTTACCTCGTCGCCGGTTTCGCTGTGGTCGCACTGGTTGTGGTGCTCACCGGCGGCGATCTGGTCGGCGCCACCGCGGGCTGGTTTCACGGCGCGTTCGGTACGACCTACAACCTCACGCAGACGCTGGTCTACGCCACGCCGCTGGTGTTGGTGGCGCTCGGCGTGTCGGTGGCCCTGCGCGCCAGTGTCGTCTCCGTCGGCGGCGAGGGGCAGATGATCGCCGGCGCGATCGCGGCGACGGTCGTGCTGCTGTCCCCCGCCGGCTCGTCGCCGCTGGCGCTGCCGTTGGGGGCGCTGGCCGGCGCCGCGGGCGGCGCGATCTGGGCGCTGCTGCCCGGTTTGGCGTTGGTCCGCTGGGGCGTCTCGGAGATCCTGACGACGCTCCTGTGCAACTACCTGGCCGCCCAGCTGCTGGCGTACCTCCTGCGAACCTCGTTGCGCGACAAGGTGGGTGCGGCGACCCCGCAGAGCGCGAGTCTTCCCGACGCGGCGTTGTTGCCGATGCCCTTCCAGATCATCCTCGCCCTGGTGCTCGCCGCCGCTGCGGTGTGGTGGCACCGCAGCCGGTCGGCTCTGCTGCTGGACGTCTTCGCCAGCCGTCGATGGCTCGCGGAACGGCTCGGCGTCGGGGCCGGTCGGGCGATGCTGGCGACCATGCTCGTGTCGGGCGCGGCGGCGGGCCTGGCCGGCTGGGTGCAGCTGGCCGGCGTCGACGGTCGCCTGGACCTCGGCATCAGCGGCGGCATCGGGTTCTCGGGGCTGATCGTCGCCGTGCTCGGCCGGTCGAGGCCGGGGCCGATCCTGGTCGCCGCGGTGGTGTTCGCCGCCCTGACGACCGGGGCGAACGGGATCCAGTTCGCGACCGGCATCCCGGCCGCGATCGGCACGGTCACGCAGGCGGTCCTGCTCGGGGCGGTCGCGCTGGCAGTGACGGCGTCCCGTCGCAGTGGGCGGTCATGGTGACCGAATTCCTCGTGTTCGCGCTGGTCGGCACGCTGAACGCGGCGACGCCGCTGGTATTGGCCGGGCTCGGCGAGGTCGTGCTCGAACGGTCCGGCGCCGGGTTCAACCTGGGCATCGAGGGCACGATGCTGGCCGGCGCGTTGGCCGGTGTGCTCGGCTCCGCCGCCGCCGGTCCGTGGGCCGGCCTCGCCGCCGGGACGACGGCCGGCCTCTGCTTCGGCGCCCTCCACGCCGCCGGACTGCTGGCCGGCGTCGACACCGTGCTGGTCGGGATCGTGCTGACCGTGTTGGGGACCGGATTGACCACGTACCTGTCGCAGGTGCTCAACCCGCCGGGGCAGCCGGCGCTGGGTGCCCCCACGCTGCCCGTCCTCGGCGGCAGCGTGGGTGCGGGTTCGGTGCTGGCCGTCGGTCTCACCGCGACGACGTGGTGGATGCTGCGCGGCACGCGATTCGGTCTGCGGCTCCGCGCGTGCGGCGACGACGCCGACATCGCCACCACACGCGGCATTCCGGTGCGACGCCAGCGCGTCGTGGCCGCGCTCGTCGCCGGCGCTTTCGCCGGGCTGGCGGGTGCGGTGCTCGCGTTGGCGTCGATCGGCACCTTCGTGCCGCTGATGACCGGCGGCCGCGGGTTCATCGCCCTGGCAGTGGTGATCGTCGCCCGGCGCACCGCACTCGGGGTCGTCGGCGGGGCACTGTTCTTCGCGGTGTTCGACGCGCTGGCGCTGCTGGCGCAGACCTACGACCTGGGCCTGCCCGTCGAGGCGTACCAGGCCCTGCCTTACCTGGTCACGCTCATCCTGCTATGCCTAGAAGGACAGCGCCGAGTCCGTCCGAAGGAGACGCCATGAGCACAGGGGGGCACCCGTTCGCGCCGCCGCACCACGAGCAGCGCTGGGTGGACACGGCGACCGAGCTGGCCGCGGAGTTCGCCAAGACGGCCGGGGCACTGGACCAGAGCGCCGAGCTGCCGCTGGCGAACCTCCAGGCGCTGCACGGCAGCGGGCTCGACGCGGCGCTGCTGCCGAAGGAGCTGGGCGGCGAGGCGTTGAGCTATCGCAGTTACGGCGAGATCGTGCGGCTGCTCAGCGCGGCCTGCCCGTCCACGGCCTGCATCTGGGTCATGCACATCGGCGCCGGCGTCGGGCTGGCCGAGATCTCCGCGCCGGACGCGGCCCGCTTCTACGCCGACGAGCTCATCGCCGGCCGCCGGTTCGCCAACGCGCTGTCCGAACCGACCAGCGGCAACCTGTTCATGATGCCGATGCAGCACGCCGAACCCGTCGACGGCGGCTTCCGGCTGACCGGCGCCAAGCGCTTCGCCTCCGGCTGCGAGATCGCCGACCACTTCCTGGTCAACGCCCTCGTGGAGGACAAGCCGACGTTCTTCGGGCTGGCCGCCGACCCGGCGACGATGAGGTTCATCCCGATCTGGGACACCATGGGCCTGCGGGCCAGCCGCAGCCAGCTCATCGAGTTCACCGGCACCCTGCTGCGCGAGGACCGGCGCTGCCCGGCGTTGCGGCCGAAGCGGCCCAACCACATCGGGGCCGGGCTGGCGTTCCTGTCGCTCGGCATCGCCGACGCCGCGCTGGCCGCGCTCGTCGACCACGCGCGGCGGCGGATCATCCCGACCACCGGCGAGCCGCTGGCCCGCATGCAGTGGCTGCGGTTCGACGTCGCGGACGTCCACGCCCGGCTCGAGGCCGCGACCATGTACGCGCGGCACATGTGTTGGCTCGCCGACGAGAACTCGGCGGAGTTCGTCCCCGCGACCATCCGGGCCAAGCAGCTGGCCAACGGGCTCGCCGTGGACGCCGCGCAGCTCGCGGTGCGGGTCGGCGGCGCGTCGGCCGGCTACCTGCGCAGCTCGCCGATCGAGCGGATCTTCCGGGACGCGCAGGCCGGCGGCCTGATGGCATACTCCCTGGAGGTATGCAAGGACACCCTCGGCGCGGCCCTGCTGGACGGCCACGATGGCTGACCGGCCGCGGATGCTGTTCAACGCGTTCCACATGTTCGCGGTCTCGCACCACGCCCAGGGGCTGTGGGCCGAGCCGGACAGCCGGCAGCTGGCGTACAACGACCCGCAGATGTGGATCGACCTGGCCCGGCTGCTGGAGCGCGGCCGGTTCGACACGCTGTTCTTCGCGGATGTCCTCGCGCCGTACGAAACCTACCGGGGCTCGCGCGACGCCGCCGTGTTCGAGGGGATGCAGTTCCCCACCGGCGACCCGTCGGTGCTGATCCCGCTGCTGGCGTACCACACCGAGCACCTCGGCTTCACCTTCACGCAGAACATCCTGCAGGAGCACCCGTATCCGTTCGCCCGCAAGATGTCCACTCTGGACCATCTCACCGGCGGCCGCGTGGCGTGGAACATCGTGACGTCGTTCCTGCCGGGCGCGGGGCGCAACCTCGGCTTCGGCGGTCTCCCCGACCACGCCGAGCGCTACGCCCGCGCGGAGGACTTCACCGCCGCCGTGTACAAGCTGTGGGAGTGCAGCTGGGAGGACGACGCCGTGCTGCGCGACCGGGACCGGCGGCAGTTCGCCGACCCCGCCAAGGTGCATGCCGTCAGGCACCGAGGAGAATTCTATTCGCTCGACGGGCCGCACCTGTCCGAGCCCTCGCCGCAGCGCACGCCGCTGCTGTTCCAGGCCGGCATGTCGACGACGGGCCGCGCCTTCGCCGGCAAGCACGCGGAGGCGCTGTTCATCGGCTCGACCTCGCCGGCCGAGGCCGCCCCCGTCGTCGCCGACGTCCGCCGCGCCGCGGTGCGGGCCGGCCGGGGCCCGGACCACGTCAAGATCTTCGTGCCGCAGAGCTTCCTGTTGGGCAGCACCGAGGAGGAGGCCCGCCGCCGTGACGCCGAGTTGCTGGAGCGGCAGACGGTCGAGGGCAATCTGGCCCGCATGAGCGTGTTCCTGGACCGGGATTTCGGGCTCGACGGCCCGGAAACGCCGGTGTCCGAACTGCGCCGCCGGGACGTGCCCGAGGTGATCCGGAAGCTGCTCGATCACGGCCAGCACGAGGAATGGACGCTCGGGCAGCTGATCCGCCGCTACGGCAACCGCCGCTTCGTCGGCACGCCCGAGCAGGTCGCGGACCGGGTCGAGCAGTGGCAGGAGGCCGGTGTGGACGGCATCAACCTGGAATACGTCGTCTCCCCCACCAGCTTCGCCGAATTCGTCGAGCACGTGGCCCCGCTCCTGCGCGAGCGCGGCCTCATGCAGCGCGAGTACCGGGAAGGCACGCTCCGGGAGAAGTTCTTCCCGGGCGGGGGTTCCCGCCTTCCGCCGGACCACCCCGCGCGGGCGGCGGCAGTGCCGTCTCAGCCCTGAGCCAGCGCGGCGAGTCCGGCTCGCAGTCGGTCCGCCGTCCGCTCGTCGTAACCCTCGACGAGCCCGATCGCCCTGCCTAGACTGCGAATCGCCTCATCGTGTCGGCCGAGCCCGAGCTGCACGAGGCCTTGCTCGTGGAGCGCCTCGGCCCTTCCCCGCGCATCGGCGTCGGGATGGTCCGCAATGGACTGTTCGCAATACGCGAGCGCCGCTTCGAGGTCACCCGCCAGGCGACAGGAACGGGCCAGCGCCCACCGAGCATGGGCCGCGCCGTGACGGTCGTCGTGGGCCAGAAAGGTGTCCAGGGCCCACCGACCGTGTTCCAACGCCTCGTCGCCGGTGCAGGCCAAGCCCAGGGCGACGCGGGCGGTCGCCTCGCCGAACCAGGACCCGGCCGCCGCGAAGGTGTCGACGGCGTCGCGGATCAGGCGTGCCCACCTGTCCCGTGGCTCATCGGTTGCCAGCCCCAGCAGGGCCCAGCCCCGGCTGCGACCGTCGACGGTGTCCACCACCAGCGTTTCGAGCTCCAGGGCCCGTGCGACGTCGCCGCGCCGCCGGAAGCCGTCGGCCAGTTTCACCCGCGCCTCGGCCAGCCGGGACTCGTCTGCGACGGCCTGCGCGGCCCGGACGGCGATCTCGTAGCCGTCGATCCAGACGTGCCAGGGGTGGGCCAGGGCGAAGAAGTCGTGCAACTCGACCATGATCCGCCAGGCCTCGAAGTGCAGTGCGTGATCGAACGCGAGCCGGGCCACCGGCACGAAGTTCGACACCTCACGCGAACACCAGGCATAGGCCTCGTCGAAGCCGCCGAAAGCCGGGCCGGGCCCGCCGGGGAGCTCGATGTGGTGGTCGCGGGCCGGCGTCAGCGCCCGGGACGCGGCATTCGCGGCGTGCAGGTACCAGTCGACCAACCGCCGCACCGCCGCCGCACGGTCCTCGGCCGGTTCGCCGGCGGCCACGTCGATCGCGTAGCCACGGAGCAGGTCGTGGAATCCGTAGTACTCGCCGGGCGTCCGCTGAAGCAGGTGCGCGACGGCGAGAACGTCCAGCAGCGAGGCCGCTTCCGTCGCCGGGATCCCGGCGAGCGTGGCCGCCGACGACACGCTGATCGTCGTGCCCGGGTGCAGGCTCAGCAGCCGGAACATGCGGGCCGCCGGCGCCGGCAGCGCCTGGTAGGACCACGTGAACGCCGCGCGCACGCCGATGCTGTCGTCCTCGTCGTCGAGATCGAGAAGTCGCAGCCGGCGGCCGAGGTCGGCCATTTCGACGACGTGCGAGGCCACCGTGCGGTCCGGGGCCGCCGCGATCCGCTCGGCGGCGACGACCACGGCCAGCGGCAGCGCGCCGCAGAGGTCGACCAGCTGGGCGACCGCGTCCCGCTCGGCGTCCGCCCGGTCCTCGCCGATCAGGACGCCGACCAGGTGCGCCGCGTCGGCGGAGTCCATCATGTCCAGCGGCACCGCGCCGGCGCCGGCCTCGATGACCAGCGCCGAGAGCTGGATCCGGCTGGTCACCAGCACCGTGCACCCCGGCAGTGCCGGCAGGATCGGCAGGACCTGGTGGGAATCGGCGGCGTTGTCGAGGACGACCAGCACCCGCTGGGCCCGCCGGCCGAGCTGGTCGCGCAGCGCGGACGCCCGCTCCGGCTCGCCGCAGGGAATGCCGTCGCTCTCGTTGCCCAGCCCGCGCAGCAGGTCCTCGAGGACGTCGGCGATCGTCGCGGGCTCGCCGGCCGTGTGGCCGCGCAGGTGCGACCACAGCACCACGTCGAAGAGGTCCTGCACGCCGTTGGCCCACCGCAGCGCGAGCGCCGTCTTGCCGACGCCCGGCGGGCCGGCGATGAAGATCACGTTCGGGCTCTCGCCGCGGGCCAGCGCGGTGAGCCGGGTCAGCTCGCGCCGGCGGCCCAGGAAGAACGGCGCCGGCGGCAGGTGCGGGTACGGCTCCGCGCGGGCGGCCAGTCCGAGGACGAGCAGCGAGCCGCCGGCCCGCAGCGCGTCGTCCAACGTCCGGGCGGCGTCGACGCCCGGACCGGTGGTGCCACGTTCGAGCCGCCCGAGCACGCTCTTCGGGATGCCGGTCCGGCCGGCGAGCGCCCGCAGGCTCAGGCCGGCGTGGTTGCGGAGCACCGCCAGGCGCTCGCCAAACTGCTCGGCCGCCGTCGGATACCACCTCGGCGTGCTGTCGTCCCACCGCGGATCGGTCACGGGTTGCCTCTGGCCAGGCGATCCAGCGCCGCGCCGAGCTGCGCGGCCTTGGCGTCGTCGAGCGGCTCCATCATCCGCCTCGCGTCGGCGAGCAGCTCGCGGGCCGCCGCGACATCGTCCCGGTCGGCCAGCAGCAGCCCCATCTCGCCGACGGCGTCGGCCTCGCCCCAGCGGTCCCCCGCCGCACGGTAGGTGACGGCGGCCTGCTCCCAGCAGGCCATCGCCTGCTCGTCGTCGCCGGCCGCGCGGTGGGCCCGCGCCAGCGGCACCAGGGCGAACGCCATGCCGTGCAGATCGTCGTCCGCCCGGAAGGCCTCCAGGGCACGGATGCCCTCGTCGAGCGCCCGCTTGTGGTCACCGATGGAACGGTAGGCGCGGCAGAGCTGGACCCGGGCGTGCAGCTCGCCGATCCGGGTGTCGCTCTCCAGGTGGGCGGCCAGGGCCTGCTCGATGAGGTCGACCGCCTCGTCGTAGCGGGCCAGCGCGTGGGCGCTGCCGCCCAACCCCACCAGCGACCAGCCCAGCCGGGGATGCGGACGGAGGGGTTCGAGCACGCGGACGGCCAGCCGGTCCAGTTCGTCGGCCGGGTCGTAGCGCTCCTGGCGGCGGTGGAGGTCGGCGAGTTTCTGCGCCGCCTCGGCGATCCGGGACGGATCGCCGACGTCCTGCGCCGCCCTCAGCGCGATCTCGGTGCTCACCTGCCAGGTCTGCCACGGCCGCGCGTGGAAGAAGTACTCGAACGCGTCCATCGTCATCCGCCACGCCTCGAACAGCATGCCGTGGTCGTAGGCGAGCTGCACGATCGGAGCGATGTTCTCGCACTCGGACTCGCACCAGGCCAGCGCGCCGGTGGCGGAGTCGAAGCGCGGCGGGCGGACGTCGGCGGGCGGCGGATCCAGGTGGACGTGGTGGTCGCGGGTCGGCGTGATGGCCCACCCGGCGGCGTTGAGGCCGTGCAGATACCACTGCACGAGCCGGGAGGTCGCGGCCGCGCGCTCCTGTTCCCATTCCGGCGCCGCGATCTCCTGCGCGGCGTACACGCGCAGCAGGTCGTGCAGGCTGTAGTGCTGGCCGTCGATCTCGCGGACCAGATGCGCCCCGACGAGGTGGTCGAGCAGCGCCGCCGCGTCGCCCGGCGCCAGTCCGGCCGATGCCGCCGCGGACCCGCCGCTGAACCTCGGCCCGGGATGCAGGCCGAGCAGCCGGAACATGCGGGCGTCGGCCGGCGGCAAAGCCTTGTACGACCAGCTGAACGCCGCGCGGACGCCGATCGCCCGGTCATCGCCTTCGAGCAGGTGCAGCCGGCCCCGGTCGGCGAGGGCGGCGGCGTGCTCGGCGATGCTCGTGCCGGGATCGGCGGCGACCCGAGTGCCGGCGATCCGCAACGCCAGCGGCAGCGCGGCGCAGAGGTTCACCATCCGCTCGACCGCGTCGGGCTCGGCCCGGACCCGGTCCTCGCCGATCAGCGCGGCGAGCAGCCGCGCGCCGTCCGCGTCGTCCATCCGGGCCAGGGGAATGTGGATCGGCAGCGCGTCGAGGGCCAGCCCGTAGATGCGACGCCGACTGGTGATCACCACGATGGTGCCGGGCGTGCCCGGCAGGACCGGCTTGAGCTGGGCCAGGTTGCGGGCGTTGTCGAGCACGATGAGGACCCGGTGCTGGCGGCCGCGCAGCCGCTGGCGGAGCAGCGCGAGCCGGGCTTCCGCCGATGTCGGCATCCGGCCGGCCGGAATGTCCAAGCCCCGCAACAGATCCTCGAGGATGTCCGCCGCGTCGCGCAGGCCGTCGTCGCCGGAATACCCGCGCAGGTCGGACCACAGCACGGTGTCGAACCGGCCCTTGACGTCGTTCGCCCACCGCAGCGCCAGGGCGGTCTTGCCCACTCCGGGCGGTCCGGCGATCAGCGCGACCGTCGGCGGCGCGGCCGCGGTGAGGCCGTCGACGAGGTCGTCGAGCCGGGCCAGATCGGCCGTGCGCCCGACGAACAGCAGCGGGGACGGCAGCGAATGGGGTTCCGCACGCGCCTGCTTGCCGAGGGAGACGAGCCCGCCGTTCGTGCCCAGCGCACGGTCGAGTGCCGCGGCGATGTCCTCCGACGGAACCTTCAGTCCCGCTTCCAGCCGGCTGATCGTGCTCCGCGCGACATGCGCCTCGTCGGCGAGACGTTGTTTGGTCCACCCGCGCTCGGCTCGCTTTCGGGTCACCGCCGCCCCGAAATCGTTTGCAGCGGCCTGATCCGGCCCGCCCGCCGAGGGCCGGGCCGCGCGGGCGTCGGCCCCCAGTGCGACAAGACCGCCCTGCGCCTCCAGCGCGTCGTCGAGTGCCGCCGCGACGTCCTCCGAGGGAATCGCCGTCCCCGCCTCGAGACGGCTGACCGTCCACCGCGACACCCCGGCCGCTGCCGCGAGATCCTGTAGCGTCCAGCGCCGCTCCTTGCGCTTCGCCGCGACCACTGTCCCGAAGCGACGGCCCGGCGGCGGCTGTGGACCCGTCGGCATCTCCAGCCCCTTCCAGCTGCGAATTGGTCCCCGCCGGCCGATCCAGCCTAGCCGAGCCGGTGAGCGAACCTCGGAGGAGTAACTTGCGAAAGGAAGCCACCAAGGGGGAAAGATGACACGGAGCAGGACGGCCGACGGCAGCGCGGGGGACGCCGACTACGGGCGGATCGGCGGCCACTACGCGGACTACCGCCGGCCCGACGCACGGATCGCGGCGGCGATCGTGGAAGCGCTCGCAACGGCGCAGAGCGTGGTGAACATCGGAGCGGGCGCTGGTTCCTACGAGCCGGCCGATCGCAGCGTGACGGCGGTCGAACCGTCGGCGTCGATGCGCGCGCAACGCCCGAGCCACCTGCCGCCCGCGGTGGACGCGGTGGCCGAGGAACTGCCGTTCGCCGACGCCTCCTTCGACGCGGCGATGACCACGTTCAGCGTCCACCAGTGGCCCGATCTGGCCGCCGGCCTGCGGGAAATGCGCCGGGTTGCCACCGGCCCGGTCGTCATCCTCACGTGTGACCCGGCCCTGCTCGACCGGTTCTGGCTGGCCGAGTACGCGCCCGAGGTGATCGCCACGGAGGCCCGCCGCTACCCCACGCCGGACGCGATCGCCGAGCACCTCGGCGGCCACACGACCGTGCGCGTGGTGCCGATCCCCCTCGACTGCACCGACGGGTTCAACGAGGCGTACTACGGCCGTCCGGAGATGCTGCTCGATCCGGCGGCCCGCAAGAGCTGCTCGGCCTGGTCATTCGTCGCCCCCGACCGGGCCGCCGCGTACACCGAGGCGCTGCGTACGGCGCTGGACGACGGCAGCTGGGACCGCCGATACGGGCACCTGCGCACCCAGCCGACCTACGACGGCTCGCTCGTGCTCGTCGTCAACACGCCTGAGCGGCGCGCCGGGTGAGCAGGGTGGAGACGCGGTAGCTGGCATACAGCGAGGCCGTCAGCGTCACGACGAGCAGCGCGCCGAGGGCGAGGATGCCGCCGTCGACAGCGGGCGCCGGCGGTCCGCCGGCCTGCGTGCGGGCGGAGCCGGACAGGAACGGCACGATGGTGAGCACGGCCAGGCCCAGGCCGGTCTCGACGGCGACGACGGTCGGGAAGTGCCGCAGGGTCAGGGCAAAGCCGCGGCCGAGGTCGCCGGCGGCGTGGGCGCGGGCGATGCGCGGGGTGAGGGCGAGCTGGTTGTAGGCGCCGGCGCAGACCATCGCGGCGACGATGATCAGCTTCACCAGCAGGAACCGACCGTAGGTGGTGGTGAACAGCTGGCCGACGGTGCCGACGTGCCGCCAGGCCAGCCACACGCCGGAGGCGACGACCGCGCCGACCGAGACCAGGGCGACGGAGCTGAACCGCTGCCACATGCGGGCCCACACCAGCCCGGCCCGCTGGCCGAAACCTCGGCCGCGGCCGATCACGGCGAGTGCGAACAGGCCGCCGAGCCAGACGCTGGCGCCGAGGATGTGGACCTGGGTGAACCAGCCGTTGAGCTGGGTGTCGAGGGTCTGGCCCTGGCCGGTCGGCAGCGCCAGCACGACGGTGCCGAGCACGGTCAACGGGAGCGCGACGGCGGTGACCAGGGTCGGCCGGTCCCGAACGAACAAGGTGAGCAGGGCGACGCCGGCCAGGGCGTAGCAGACGTTCTGGACGGCGATCGGCAGCGTGAGGAAGGACCAGATCCGGCTCGGCGCAAGGGATTGCCCGAACGTGACGCCCTTGACGCCGCGAGCGACCCGAGCCGCCAGCTGGAGGTAGCCGGCGACGAGCAACACCGGCCCGCACCAGGCCAGCAACCGCACGGTTCGGCCGTGTACCGCCTGCCGGTCGGGGTCGTCCACCTCGGCGCGAAGCACGGGGCGAACGACCGTCAGGTACGCCACCGCGCCGCCGATCACCGCGGCCAGCGCGGCGAAGTAGGCGATCTCGGTGGACACGCGCCACCAGGGCGGCATGGCCGGCACGGCCGTCGAAAGCAGGGTCACAAGGCAGTTAGGTTAGGCTCAGCTAAGTCACGGCGCAAGCAACCTGGGGCGAGGTCACACCCGTATTGAGGGACGTGACCGAAGGGGAGCCAGTGGCTGACCGTGAGACGTTCACGCCGGCGGTGCGGGACCGGGCCCGCGAGTGGCGGCGTGTCGCGTTCCTGATCTGCGGCGACTGGACACTGGCCGACGACATCGTCCAACTGAGCCTGCTGCGCCTGTACAAGCACTGGCACCGCATCGAGCCGGCGGGCCTCGACGCCTACGCCCGCAAGGTGATCGCCCGGGTGGCCATCGACGAGTCCCGGCGCGCCTATCGGCGGACCGAGGTGTTCGCGGAGCCGCCGGACACGCCTGCACGGGCCGCCCCGGACGACCGCGTGGACGTACGGGAGGCGCTGCGCAAGGTCCCGCCAAGGCAGCGGGCGGTCCTCGCGCTGCGCTTCTACTGCGATTTCACGGTGGCGCAGACGGCATCGGCGCTGCGGATCAGCGAGGGCACCGTGAAGTCCCAGACCCTGCGCGGCCTGAGCACCCTGCGGTCGCACCTTCCCGAGTCCGCCACGGACTTCGCACAGATCGAGGGTGATCAGCGATGAAGTCGTTGCTACAGCAGGCACTTGGCGACGAGGAACCGCCGATGGCGGTCGACGTCGAGGCCGCCGAACGGCAGGGCAGCCGGGCGCTTCGCCGCCGTCGCCAGGTGATTCCCCTTGCCACCGCGGCGATCGCGGTCGCCGTCGTCGCCGGCGGCGTGATCTTCGTGACGGCCCGGAACCCGGTGCAGCTTCCTCCGGCCGCGCACGGCCAACCGGCGCCGACGACGCCGATCAGCACCGCCGCCCCGTCGGACATCACGGCGGCCTACTGCTACCGCACGCCCAACATCACCACTTCCCTCGACAAGACCAACCAACACGTCATGGTGGGCGTCAACGGGCACATCGAAGGTGGGCGCGGCGACGTCAGGGGCGCCATCATGGACATCTGCCGCCAGGCTTGGGAGGCCAACTACTACGACTGGTTTCCCGCCGGCAGTGGCAAGCACGCCGCGCCGCCGCTGGTCGCCTGCGTGCTGGACGCCGACGCCGTCGACGCCATGGCCGGCACCATCGGCGTGTTCCCCGGCGACGCCCAGACCTGCGCGAACATGGGCCTGCCGGTGGCGAGGATCTAGCCTGGCCGGGTGGACACCGTTGTGAGGGATGCCCAGGCGGACGACGTCGCGGCGATCTGCGGGTTCGGCGCGACGCACATCCGGCCGCACTACGCCCCGCTGATCGGTGAGGCCGCGGCGGACGCGCAGGTCCGCGACTGGTGGAACGAAAGCCAGATCGCCGCGGCGGTGGCCGACGGCCTGGTGATCGTCGCCGAGGCTGCCGGGACGGTGGTGGGCGTGGGGCAGCGAGGCCGACGAGGGGCGGATCACGTCGTCTACAAGCTCTACGTCGATCCGGCACACCGGGGCCGCGGGCTCGGTCCGAGGCTGCTGGCGGCCCTCACGGAGCGGCTGCCGGCGGACGCGACGAGCCTGTACATCGAGCACTTCGCGGCCAACGAGCGGGCGGGGGCGTTCTACGAACGCGAGGGCTTCGTCGTGCAAGGCGTCGAGCCCGGCGGCGACCCGGCGCTGGCGGTGGTGTGGCGGGCCCGCCCGATCCCGTCCTGAAAAATCTTGGTACTCGACGTCGAAATCGCCGAGCGCCGTCCGACGCATTGGCAACGGACCCTCACACCGAGGGGCCGACCAGTCGAAACGGAGCTCGTCATGACCATCACCACCTCGGCCGCCGCCGTCCGCCCGACCTCCGCCACCCGGCGCCGCCTGCGCCGCGCCGGCTCGGTGCTGGCCGCCGCCGCGGCCGCCGGCGTCGTCTCACTGGTCGGCAGCGCCGTCGGCGTGGACTTCCTGCTCAGCGACTCGATGGGCGCGGTGGTCATCAGCCTGCCGATCGTGCTCATCTTCGGCACGGCCTTCGGCGTGCTCGGCTGGGCGGCGCTGGCCGTGCTGGAACGCTTCACCGCGAAGGCCCGTGCGATCTGGACGGGTCTGGCGG
The DNA here is from genome assembly GCF_003387475.1 of Kutzneria buriramensis. GTDB lineage: Bacteria > Actinomycetota > Actinomycetes > Mycobacteriales > Pseudonocardiaceae > Kutzneria > Kutzneria buriramensis. Next base: position 421,624 of record NZ_QUNO01000010.1, read on the forward strand.
TCGCGGTGTTGGCGCTGTCGCTGCCGCCGATCTTCCTGGAGGACGCGACCGCCGGCACCAAGATCGGCCTGGTGCTCGTGCACGGCGCGGTCGCCGCGGTGCTGATCCCGCTCATGCGCCGGAAGTGACCACAAGGTCCGGCCGGATCAGGTCGGCCGCCCGCTCGGCGATCATCACCACCGGCGCGTTCGTGTTGCCCCGCACGATCTCCGGCATCACGGACGCGTCGACGACCCGCAGGTGGTCGATCCCCCGCACCCGCAGCCGGGGATCGACCACCGTGCCGTGGTCGGAGCCCATCGCGCAGGTGCCGACGGGGTGGTACAGGGTCTGGGTGTGCCGCCGCACGTGTTCGAGCAGCCGCTCCCGGGTGGGGTTGACGGTGTTGAGCAGCAGCGGCGCGGCGAGGTGGGCGGTGAGCGGCTTGCGGTCGGCGATGTCGAGCACGGTCACCAGACCGGCGATCAGTTCGTCCACATCGGACTGTCGGGCGTAGAACCGGAAGTCGATGTCCGGCTGGTCGGCCGGATCGGCGGACCGCAGCCGGACACTGCCGCGGGACGCGGGGGCGAGCAGCGTGACCAGCGCGCCGGTGGCGGGGCGGTCGGACCGGCCCCGGCTGTCGTCCCAGGACGAGGTGGCGATCATCGTCGCCTCGATGGTCGGCTCGGCGCTTCCGTTGGTGGCGAAGAACATCCCCGTCTCGCCGAGGTTGGAGGAAAGCGGCCCACGGCGCCCCCGCCGCCACTGCGCGCGGGCCTCGTCGGTGGCGATCAGGTGCCGCATGTCGGTGACGCCCTTGGTGGTCCACATCAGCGGCACGGTCGGATGGTCCTGCAACCCCGAACCGACGTTCGGCGAGTCGACGACCGCCTCGATGCCGTGCCGGGCAAGGTGGTCGGCCGGCCCGATGCCGGACAGCATCAGCAGCTGCGGCGACCCGATCGCGCCGGCGCACAGCAGCACCTCGCCGTCGGCCCGAACCGTGTGCTCGACGCCGTCACGCAGGTACCGCACGCCGGTCGCCGCGCCCCGCTCGATCAGGATCCGCGTGACGGTGGTGTTCGTACGCACGCAGAGGTTCGCGCGATCCGCCACGGGGTGCAGGTAGGCATCGGCAACCGACCACCGCCGGCCGTCACGGCAGTTGAGCTGGAACTGACCGGCGCCGAGCTGCGACGGGCCATTGAAGTCGTCGGTGGCCGGCAGACCCCATTCGACGGCGGAGTCCACCCAGTCCAGGCTCAGTTGGTGCAGGTGGCGCGGGTCCTCCACGCGGAGCGGACCGTCGCCGCCGTGCCACGGCCCGGCCAGCCGGCCGTTGCTCTCCGACTTCACGAAGTACGGCAGCACATCGTCGAATCCCCAGCCGGCGGCGCCGTACTTGGCACGCCAGCGGTCGTAGTCGAACCGGCTGCCGCGGATGTAGACCATGGCGTTGATCGACGAGGAACCGCCGAGCACCCGGCCCCGCGGCACCTGCACGGTCCGGCCGGTGCGGTCCAGCGGCACCGATGTGTAGGCCCAGTCCAGTTCGCCGCCGCGCAGCTTGCCGCGGGCCGCCGGGATGCGCACCTCGGGGACGTCGTCCGACCCGCCGGCCTCGAGGACCAGGACCCGGCTGACACCGTCGGCGGTGAGGCGGTTGGCGAGCACGCAGCCGGCGCTGCCGGCGCCGATGACGATGTAGTCGAACGATTCCATGCCTGCCATGGTGCCGGGGACCGCGGCCGCCCGGCGAGGGGCCCGGCCGATCGGGCAAGACGAGCATCACTCGAAGGCCGGCGCCCGGAAATGGCAACCCCTGACCGGATCGGGATCCGGACCGGTTGATACGGGCACGAACAACCGGCGTGATCGGTCGAGCGCCGTTGACCCGAACGGAACGACCGAGCAACCGTCGAGTTCGGCTTCGCAAGCCGAGACCCCGAAGGAATCCCATGTCGATTCGAATACTCAAACCACGCTTCCTCTTGTGCGCGGCGGTGGTGGCCAGCACCGCAGCCGGGCTCACGGCCACCTCGGTAGACGCTGCGCCGGCCGGCACGACCATCGCCGACACCGCGGCCCGCCTCGACCAACAGGCCAAGGTGCAGGCCTACGCGCGGGAACACGGCGCGACCGCCTCCTCCTTCGCCGCCGACATGCCCGGCGCCAACGTCGAGACCTGGGGCGATGCCCACGGCGCGATCGGCACGTACCTCAGTGCCAAGACCAACTCCTACGTCGTCGCACTGTCGAACACGGCGGCGACACCCACGACCACGCCGCCGGACTTCGACGGACAGCCGGTGACCGTCAAGCACAGCGCCAAATCCAAGGCTGACGTCGACGACACCGAGACGCGGATCATCCAGTTCGCGCAGGGGGCGGGCCATGCCAACGCCTTCACCTTCGACTACGACCCCGACCGTGACGCGGTGCTGGTCACGACCGACGCCCCGACCGAGCTGAAGTCAGCGCTGGGGCACGCCGCGCCGCAGGCGGTGATCGAGTCCTCGCCGACGCCGCTCAAGCTCCAGTCGGCCGACCAGTTCGCCGACAAGACCCCGCACTACGGTGGCGCCCGCATCACCACGGCGACGATCGGCAACTGCACCAGCGGCTTCTCCATGGTGAACAACGCCGGCGGCCACTCGTCGTACAGCGTGACCGCGGCGCACTGCACCAGGCAGGGCTACAACGTTGCCTCCGGCCAGTACTACTTCGGCACGGTCACGTCCATCGCGCCGACGGACCGCTATGACATCGCGAAGATCGAGTGGTGCTGCGCCCAGCAGAACTATGTGGGCCTGATCTACACGTCCCGGTACAACAGCATCCAGGTCAACGGGGCCAGCGCGCCGACTATCGGCCATCCCGGCCTGAACGGCGCGTGCGTGGCGGGCGGCTTCACCGGCGAGCGGTGCGGCGCGAGCATCATCTCGACCACCGCCACCGGCTGCGTGCCCGGCTTCGGCTGCATCCCGGCACTGATCAAGTACGGCAAGAACACCAACGAGGCCATGACCCAGGGCGGCGATTCCGGCGCGCCGCTGTACTACCACGAGGGGCGCACCAACCTCGCCCACGTGGTCGGCATGCACATCGGCGCCGGCGTCAACAACAACGTCTGGGCCGGCTACGCCGAGAGCTACGTGGCGGTCGCCCTGCTCACCAACGGCACCATCCGGCGGTTCACCGGCTGACGTCAGTCCAGCACCTCGGCGAGGTGCAGGCTGTGGCCGGAGGGCCAACTCCGGCTGACGCCGCCCACGAACGTCACCTCGACCAGTGCGGACTCGTCCGTGCTGGTCGAGGCCACCTGCGCGACGGGCCCGATCGAGCCGTGCACGCGGATCCAACTGCCCTCGGCGATGTCGTCGACCTTGGCGGTGCCGATGTCCCGCGCGGCCGACGCGGGCAGCAGGCGGATCGTCAGCAGCCGCCAGCCGCCATAGCACAGGGTCGGCAGCAGCGCGATCAGGATGCCGACCACGGGCATGGTCGTCACCAGCGCCGCGACGATCAGCGCGGCGACGGGGAATCCCGCCAGCGCCGCGAGAAAGGCGGAACTCACCGGCCGGGAGCCGAACTGGAGCCAGCCGGTAGTGCGCACCAGGCCGCTCGGCTGGAGTCCGCGCGGCGGATTCCCGCTCGCCAGCAGCGGCCCGTCGACGGGCTCCTCGTTCTCCCTCTGACGCTTGGCGAACAGCGTGAAGAAGCGGTCGACGTCCTCGTTGGTCACGGCCGCCTCCACTTCAGCCTGCCGTTGGACCCGGGCATGCACACGACGGGGATCCCCAGCGTCGTGACGCCGACCGCGCCCTCCGGCGAACACGGCATCCCCATCCGCACGCCGTACTGGATGTCGTCGGTCGTCGTCGGCGGGATCGTGGTGATCGGCGGACCGATGGTGATCGGCGGCAGCGGGTGCGTCGTGGTGACGGCCGTCGTGGTCGGGCTCGACGAAGCGGTGGTCGTCGTGTCCACTGTGGACGTCGTCGTGGTGGTCGTCGCCGTCGTCGTCGACGTGACGGTGGTCGTGGTCGTCGCGGCGATGGTCGTCAGGGGCGGAATGGGGACCAGCGGCGTCGCCGCGACGCTCTGCTGGCCGCCGGTCGGCATGCCGGCGAAGGCCCCGATCAGCAGGGCCAGGCCGAGCACGGCGGCGACGCCGGCGACGGCCAGCCGCTGCACGCGGCTGCTCCGCCACCACCAGCCGCGCACGGGCCCGGGGGCGAAGGATCCGTCCATGGGCATGTCTCCGTGGGGTGATGGCTGCTGACCCTCCGATCATCGCTGCCGACTTTCGGTGCAGTCTGCCGGCCGTTCGGCCGACACCCATGCTCTGTTCGGGTCAGCGATCGCGGCTGCATTGCCGACAGTTGACGGCCCCCACGCGCGCTCGTACGCTCATGCGCGGATGTAAACGTTTACACAACCGCCGCCGCGCCGTTGGAACCCCTGCTAGTGGAAGGTGCGGGCTGTGGCCAGAAGGAGCCTAGCCAGACTGGCCGCCGGCGTGGTGGCGGCGCTTGCCGTCATCACCGGAGCGGCGACCGCCACGGCGGCCAGACCGGCGGTGGACACGTTGCTGTCCCAGGGAAAGCCGGTCGTCGCCTCCTCGTCCGGCGGCTGCTGCCAGCCGGCGAACGCCGTCGACGGCAACACGACGACCCGGTGGGCCAGCGCGGCGAACATCGATCCGTCCTGGATCTACGTCGACCTCGGCGCCACCTACGCCGTCGACCGGGTGCAGCTGACATGGGACGCCTCGTGCGCCGCCGCATACCGGGTGGAGGTATCCCCCGACACGACCAACTGGACGGCGATCTACACCACCGCCGCCGGCAAGGGCGGCGTGGAGAACCTCACCGGGCTGTCCGGCACCGGCCGATACGTCCGGGTCTACGGCACCAAACGCTGCCGGACCGACGCCAGCAAGGGCTACTCCCTCGACGAGTTCCAGGTCTACGGCAGCGGCGGTGACACGACTCCCCCGACCGCGCCCGGCGCCCCGACGCTGGTCAGCGACACCCCCTCCAGCGTGACCATCCAGTGGCCCGCAGCCACGGACAACACCGGCGTCGTCGGCTACGACGTCTACCACGACGGGCAGCTGTGCGCGCAGGTCACCGGATTGAGCGGGACGTGCGGCAACCTGAGCCCCAGCACCAACTACGGCTTCTACGTCAACGCCCGCGACGCCGCCGGCAACGTGTCGCAGCCCAGCCCCACGCTGGCGGTCACCACGCCGCCGTCCGACGACCACACCCCGCCGACCGCGCCGACCGACGTGCACACCACCGCCGTCACCAGCACCAGCATCGCGCTGGCCTGGACGGCGTCCACCGACAACGTCGGCGTCACCGGCTACACCGTCTCCAACGTGGTGAACGGCTCCCCCGTGGTGATCGGCTCGTCCAGCGGCGCGACGCCCAGCGCGCAGCTGAACGCGTTGTCCCCCAACACCACCTACCACCTCCAGGTCACGGCCTCCGACGCGAACAAGAACGTCAGCGACCCCTCGCCCGTGCTGGACGTGACCACCAGCGGCGGTTCCTGCACACAGCCGGTCTGCACCGTCACCCAGGTCGGCGCGAGCGACGACGTGGTGTGGGGCCTGGTCACGCTGCCGGACGGCACGATCCTGTTCAACGAGCGCGACGTGCACGACATCGTGCACCTCGACCCCAGGACCGGCGCCAAGAAGGTGATCGGCACCGTGCCGAACGTGCAGAGCACCGACGGCGAGGGCGGCCTGACCGGACTGGAGATCAACCCGGTCAGCTTCTCGTCCGACCACTGGCTCTACATCATGCACACCTCGCCGAGCGACAACCGGATCGTGCGCATCAAGTACGACCCGGCCGCCGACAGCCTCCAGACCGGCACCGAGCAGATCCTGCTGACCGGCATCGCCCGCAACAAGTTCCACAACGGCGGCCGGCTGCGGTTCAGCCCCGACGGCAAGTTCCTCTACGCCGGCACCGGTGACGCCCAGAACGGCGCCAACGCGCAGAACACCAGCAGCCTCAACGGAAAGGTGCTGCGGATCAACCCCGACGGCACCATTCCCGCGGACAATCCCTTCCACAACGCGGTGTGGAGCTACGGGCACCGCAACGTGCAGGGGCTGGCGTTCGACTCGCAGGGACGCCTGTGGGAGCAGGAGTTCGGCAACAACGTGATGGACGAGACGAACCTCATCGTCAGGGGCGGCAACTACGGCTGGCCGTCCTGCGAGGGCACGTCCGGCACCTGCGGCACGGCGGGGTTCATCGCGCCCAAGCACACCTATCCGGTGGCGCAGGGCTCGTGCAGCGGGATCACGATCGTGCGTGACGTGCTGTACGTGGCCTGCGAGCGCGGCACCCGGCTCTACCGCGAGGTGATCAGCGGCAGCAGCCTGACCAACGTGCAGGTGTTCTTCGACGGCACCTACGGCCGGCTGCGCACCGTCGAACCGGCGCCGGACGGCGGGATCTGGCTCACCACGTCCAACAACGGCGACAAGGACAGCACGCCGCACAACAGCAACGACCAGATCTTCCACGTGTCACTGGGATCCTGAGTCGGCGCCGTGGCCCCGGCCGTCAGATGACCTGGGCCACGGCCTCGCTGAGGCTGTCCACGATGTGCATGCCGACGAAGTGGTCGCGGGCGTGCAGGGCGTCACGACCGGCGTGGTAGAGCCGGAACTGCGTCCCGCACTCCCGCGCCGCGTTCGCGTCGTCGACGCTGTCGCCGATCAGGAGCACGGTGGACGGTTCGAGGCCGAGTTTCCCGAGCTGGTTTCGCAGATGCGGAGCCTTGCGGCCGGGCTCGCCGTCGCGCAGGCCGTCGACCTGGGTGAAGTAGTCCGCTATGCCGGCCTTGGCCACCAACGGCTTCAGCTCGTCGTGCGGATACATGGACAGCAGCGACTGCGTCCGCCCGCTGCCATGCCATTTCCGCAAGCAGTCCTCGGCATCATGCGTAAGTGGAATGGTGTCGCGTCTTGCCAGGTAGGCGGCGCGGAAGTGTTCGGCGAGGCCGGCTTGCTCGTCGTCGGACAGCTGTCGGCCGGCGAGCCGGTCGTAGAAGGCCGGGATCGGCTGCTGGTGCCGCTCCTGGTAGAGCTCCCTCGTCACGGCTGGCAGGCCCGCGGTGCGGAATGCCTCGATGGTGGACTCGATCAGGGCGCCGCCGTCGCCGAACAGCGTGCCGTTCCAGTCCCACACGATGTGCTCGATGCTCACGTTCCCTCCCCGCGGGCAGTATATTCGCGTCACGTGCTCACTCGTCGCCTGACCGCTGTGTTGGCCGCCACCTGCGCCGTCACGTCGTCGAACATCTACCTGATCCAGCCCGTGCTCGGGCAGGTCGCCGCCGACCTGCGGATCGGTGACGGGGAAGCCGGCATCGTGCCCACCGCGACCCAGCTCGGCTACGCCGCCGGCATCCTGCTGCTGGTGCCGCTCGGCGACATCCGCGACCGCCGGCCGCTGATCCTGACCATGATGGCCGCCACGACGTCGGCGCTGGTGGCCGCCGCACTCGCGCCATCCGTCGGCTGGCTGGCCGCTGCCGGGTTCTTGATCGGGCTGCTGACGCCCATTCCGCAGGTGGTGCTGCCCCTCGGGGTGGCATTGGCCGGGGGCGAGCGCAGCGGGCGCGTGGTCGGGATTCTCCAGGGCGGGCTGCTGGTGGGGCTGCTCGCTTCGCGTGCCTATGCCGGTGCGATCGGGCAGGTGCTCGGGTGGCGGGCGGTGTACTGGTGCTCGGTGGCGATGATGGTTGTCGTCGGTCTGGTGCTCGTTCGCGCTTTGCCTTCCGTGCCGGCGGTGGCGGCGGTTCGGCATTCGGCGGTGCTTCGGTCGTTGCCCGGCCTGCTGGGTGGGCGAATGGTGCTTGGCGTGTGTTTGGCCGGGGTGATCGTCGGCGTTGCCTTCGGCGCGTTCTGGAACACGTTGTCGTTCGTGCTGCTGCGCGATTTCGGGTTGGGGCCGGCGGTGGTCGGGTTGTTCGGGTTGGTTGCCGCCGCCAGTGCTCTGACGTCGCCGTTGGCCGGACGGGTCGCGGATCGGTTCGGGGCGCGGGTCGGGCAGTTCGCGTTGGTGGGATTGGTGGTTCTGGCCTGGGTGGCACTGGGTTTCGGGGAGGGATGGGTCGGCTGGTTCGTGGTCGGGACCGTGCTGCTGGACGTCGGCGTGTGGGGGAATCAGGTCGTGAACCAGGCCATGCTGTTCGGGTTGGAGCCGGGGTATCACAACCGCTTGAACACCGTGTACTTCTTCACGCGGTTCCTGGGGATCGCTGCGGGATCGGCGTTCGGGGCGCAGTTGTGAGCGGCGTGGGGATGGGGCGGCGTTGCGGCGCTGGGGATTGGCGCTTCGCTGGTGGGGCTGCCGGCGGCGGTGCTGGCGGCAACCCGGCAACCGCAGCCCGGGGTGATCAGCTGAGGCGGGAGACGCGGGCCAGACGGTCCTGCCACCACCTGAGCCGGTCGCCGGTCATGGCGTGACGGTCGAGCAGCTCGGGGTCCGGGGTTGGCGGCTTGGTGGGCACGGGCAGGAAGCCGTCCACCACACGGAAGGAGTCGCGGACGACGTCGCCGGTGAGCAGGGACAGGGTGCCCAGGCCACAGGCGAAGTCGAGCTCGGGCAGGGCCCCGGCGAGGGCGAGCTGGGCAGCGAGGCCGACGCTGGTCTCCAGGGCGGACGACACCACGACCGGGAGGCCGGCGGCTTCGGCGACGCGCATGGCGCGGCGGACGCCGCCGAGGGGGGTGCACTTGATGACGGCGATGTCGGCGGCGCCGGCCACGGCGACCTTGAGGGGGTCGTCGGCGCGGCGAATGGACTCGTCGGCGGCGATGCGGACGTCCACGCGGCGGCGGACGGCGGCGAGTTCGTCGATGGTCCGGCACGGCTGCTCGACGTACTCCAGACCGGCGGCGGCGCGGTTCAGCTGACGGATGTGGGTGACGGCGGTGTCGACATCCCACACGGCGTTGGCGTCGATGCGGATCGCGCCCGCGGGGCCCAGGGCGTCGCGGACGGCCTCCAGGCGGGCGATGTCCTCGGCGAGGGAGTCGGGATGGTCGGCGACCTTCACCTTGGCGGTGCCGCAGCCGGACTTCGCGACGATCTCGTGCGCCCGGCCGGGGTCCACGACGGGCACGGTGCAGTTGATGGGAATCCGATCCCGAACCGGAGCCGGCCAGCCGTCAGTGCACTGCTCGACGGCGGTCGCCAGCCACGGGGCCGACACGGCGTCGTCGTAGTCGTCGAACGGGCAGAACTCGCCCCAGCCGTTCGGGCCATGCACCAGCGCGCCCTCCCGCACGGTGATGCCGCGGAACCGGGTCGTCAGGGGAATCGCGTAGAACCGCACGTCGTCGAAGACCGGCACGGGATCCAACCCTAGCCCAGCCGCGGACAGTCCTGTTCGGACGATCGAGGCGGGAATCGAACGTGCGAGCGGATTCGGCGGCGGCATATGGACGAACGACAAGGCGGTGGCACACCGCTGTTCGAAATCGAGCTGGCCCTATGATCACGTCATGACCGCCTACACCGACTTCGACCCGTTCCAGGACATGGACACCGAGGCCCTGCCGGAGCGCCAGCTCGCGATCCTGGCCACGATCCGGGAATGGGTGGTCGAGTACGGCTACGCGCCGAGCACCCGGGAGATCGGCGACCGGGTCGGCCTGAAGTCCCCGTCCTCGGTCTCGAAGCACCTGGCGGCGCTGGAGGAGAAGGGATACCTGCGGCGCAGCGCCTCGGTGTCCCGGCCGATCGACGTGCGGGACTTCCTGCGCGGCAGCGCGAAGAGCCGCGAGCACGGCGACGGCGCGGTGAGCGTGCCGGTGGTCGGCGACATCGCGGCCGGCATTCCCATCACGGCCGAGGAACACGTCGACGACATCCTCACGCTGCCACGGGAACTGACCGGCCGCGGCACGGTGTTCGGCCTGCGGGTGCGCGGCGACTCGATGGTGGACGCCGCGATCTGCGACGGCGACATCGTCATCATCCGCAAGCAGCCCGAGGCGCACACAGGGCAGATCGTGGCCGCGATGATCGACGGCGAGGCCACGGTGAAGGTGTACCGCAAGAGCAAGGGGCACGTGTACCTGGAGCCGCGGAACCCGGCGTACGACGTGATCGACGGCGACCGCGCGGAAGTGCTGGGCGTCGTCGCCACGGTGCTGCGCAGCGTGTGACGGTCAGCGAGTGGGACCGTTGTCCTCGTAGAGGCCGTTGCCCTGCGCGTCGAAGGCGTCCAGCTGCACCGAGCTGTTGGCGTCTACGTCCTCGAGGCCGTTCTTGGGCGGCAGCCAGAAGACCGCCACGTTCAGCTCGGGCACCTGCTTCCACATCACCTGCGCCGGCTGGTCGCGGTACATGGCCTTGATCTGCGCCACCGGCCCGACGAAGTAGCCGAACAGCGGCAGGAAGCTGCCCGGATGGCCGGTGGTGATGTTGTGGAACCCGCCGCCGGTGAGGTCGGCGTCGGTGGCCAGGACGGGCGTGAGCTTGCCGGCGGCGTCTTTGTGCGCCAGGACGAGCCGGTACGTGGCGACGCCGGCGGCGTTGCGGCCGTGGGAGAAGTACAGCACGGCGTTGCCGGTCGGATCGACGACCTGGGTGTCGAGCACGGGCGTGGCCGGCACCGCGTCGTTGGTCGCGACGGGCGGAGCGGCCACGGAGACAGGCGAGCTGGCCTGGCCGTCCCGGTACAGCTGGACACCGATCACGCTGCCGGCGACGGCGGCGAGCACGGCCACCGCGCCGGCGGCGGTGAGCAGCCGGCGACGCAGTCGCAACCGCCCGCCCCGCCTCATGATCTGCTGCACGTCGACCTCGGCGAACTGTTCGCCCGGCGGCTGGGCCATCGCCTCCCGAAGGCGGTCCACCTCGTTCATGACATCCGCTCCACAACGCCCTCGGCCAGCCGCATCTTGGCCAGCGCCCGCGACGCCGTGCTCTTCACGGTGCCCAGCGACACCTTCAGCTCGGCGGCGACGTCGGCCTCGGACAGGTCCCAGAAGTGCCGCAGCACGACGACGGTCCGTTCCCGAGCGCTGAGTTGCGCCAGCGCCCGCATCAGCCAGTCCTGGGCGGCGATGCCGTCGGCCAGGTCGCCGAGCGCCGGCAGTTCGGGCACTTCTTCCGCGGCATCCTCCCGGAACGGCCGCCGCCAGCGGTCGATGACCAGGTTGGCCAGCACCTTGCGGGCATAGGCGAAGGGGTCCTGCCGCCGGATCCGCGACCAGGCGGTGTACATCCGCACCAGCACGGTCTGCACGTCGTCCTCGGCCTGGTGGCGGTCGCCGGTCAGCAGGTACGCCGCGCGTTGGAGCCGTGCGGTGCTGGCCTGCACGAACTCCACGAACTCGGCGTCACCCCTGGCCATGACCTGTCCGACGCCCCGGGACCGGCGAGGGTTGCCTCAACCTTCGCGCGAGCTACTCGTCGAGACCGACATGACCCCCACGGTAAGGGCTGCCGCGCTGCTGGTCGCCCTCGGCGCAGTGGCCGGCTGCGGCGGCACGACCGCGGCTGCCCCAACGACCACAGCCAACTCCAGGTGCTGGCCCCGCCCGATCCGGCGACCCTGCGCGGCGGCGTCGAGCACGACGTGAACGGGCTCTTCGTGGTGCTGGGCCTGGTGTCGCTGGTGGTGGGCGCGGATCGGCGCCGGCGGCGGCATCATCGCGGTGGTGGTGATCTCCGTGCTGAACGGCTGGACGCCGGTGCTGGACCTGTCGCTGGCGGCGGGCGCGCCGGTGGCCGGGCTCTACCCGGCGCTGTGGGCGGCCCGGACGGAGCCGGTGGACGCGCTCAGAGGTGGGGGGACAGCTTGAGGATCTGGCGACGGGCCAGCGGCCGCAGCAGCGGCAGCACCAGGCGGGCCGGCAGCGCGGGCCGCGAGACCTCGGCGACGTAGGCCATGATCTCGTCGAAGGTGTGCCGCTGGAAGCGCAGCACCCGCTGGCTCTCCTCGGTGTCCAGCCAGTCGGTGCAGTACGGCTCGGTGCTGAACGCCGACTCGGGCAGCTCGCCCAGCCCCACCGAGGCCATCACCCGGAACAGCATGTCCCGGTAGCGGACCTGGCAGCTCGGGCCGCCGCCGATCAGCCAGGTGCGGCCCCAGATGTCGGCCTTGACGCCGTTGGCGATCGCCAGCCCGGCGTCATCCCGGTGCACGAGCTCGATCCGATTGTCCAGCGGGATGGCGAACATGATCGGGTGCGGCCGCCGGGGCTCGTTCGGCGGCACGTCGCCGAACCGGTAGATCGCCCAGGGCCGCGCGGACCGCCGCACCAACTCCTCGCAGCGGATCTTGTGCCCGGAGTACTCGTCGGTCGCCCGCACGGGATCGTCCACGCGGCGCGGCGGGTCGAGGTGCTGGGTGTGGCCGTACACGTCCAAAGTGGACGCGAGGAGGATCCGGGAGCCGTGCTTGTCCACGGCGGACAACACGTTCTCGGTGCCGCCGACGTTGACATCCCGCGCGGTCTGCGGGTCCTCGGCCACGTACGGCGGCAGAATGGCCGCCAGATGCACCACCACGTCCGTGCCGCGCACGGCCCGCTGAACGGCGTCGGCGTCGCGGATGTCCGCCCACACCACGCTGGTGGCGCCATGCGCCCGGCGGAGATTGCCCTTGCTCGGCACGTCGAAGCAGCGCACGTGATGGCCCTGCGCCCGCAGCTGCGCCACCGCGCTGGAGCCGATGTTGCCGAACGCCCCTGTGACCAGCACCTCCATGCCGTCGAATTGTGCTACCGGCACGCGTCGCACCGACAGCACCCAAACGGACAGCACGAGTTGGTGCCATCAGCGGTGTGCTAGGAACTGGTTCGTGCACAGTGAGAAGACGGAGTTCACCGGGTCGCTCGGCGAGCCGCTGGCCGCCCGACTGGAGCTTCCGCCCGAGGGTCCGCCCGGCGCATACGCGCTGTTCGCGCACTGCTTCACGTGCGGCAAGGACGTGCTGGCGGCGTCCCGGATCTGCAAGGCGCTCACCGGGTTCGGCATCGCCGTGCTGCGCTTCGACTTCACCGGCCTGGGCGGCTCCGGCGGCGACTTCGGCAACACCGACTTCTCCTCCAACATCGAGGACCTGGTGCTGGCCGCGGACCACCTGCGGACGACGCACGCCGCGCCGACCCTGCTGATCGGGCATTCCCTTGGCGGGGCGGCGGTTCTGGCCGCCAGGCGCCGGATTTCCGAGGTGCGGGCGGTGGCCACCATCGGCGCGCCGGCCGATCCGGAGCACGTGGTGCACCTGCTCGGTGACAGCGCGCACGACATCGAGCGGGACGGCGAGGCCGACGTGGTGCTGGCCGGCCGCAAGTTCCGGGTGCGGGCCGGGTTCCTCGCCGACGTCGCCGCCCAGCCGCAGGCCGAGTGCATCGCCACGCTCGGGGCCGCGCTGCTGGTGATGCACTCGCCGGTGGACGAGCTGGTCGGCGTCGAGAACGCCCGCCGGATCTTCGACACCGCCCGGCACCCCAAGTCGTTCATCGCCGTCGACGGCGCGGACCACCTGCTGACGCGCAGGACCGACGCCGAGTTCGTCGCCGAGGTGCTGGCCGCCTGGGCCCGGCGCTACGCGTTCTGACCGGCACACAAAGGGATCGGCCCCCACCCGCCGTCCCGGGTGGGGGCCGATCCTGTCCCGTCGCCGCCGCGTCGTTGCTGCCACGCAAACCGATGACGCGTGGTGCCGGCGACGGAAGTTTCTGTGGGGCCGGCTCGTCCTGGTACGAACAAGCCGGCCCCGAGGTGGTGCTGCCTCGGTCAGGCGACGGCGCCTTCGAGGACCTTCGTCTCCTCGTTGTTCTCCTTGGGGGCGGGCGGGGTGGGCTTGATCCGGCGCAGCAGGGCGATGGTGAAGATCGCCGCGCCGACCGCGACCACACCACCGGCGATCGCGGAGTAGTGCAGGGAGTGCGTGAACGCCTCGCGGGCCACCGACAGCAGCGAGTCGGACTGGGCCTGCGGCAGGCCGTGGGCCACAGTCGAGGCGGTCGCGAGGGTCTG
>NZ_QUNO01000011.1 GCF_003387475.1 Kutzneria buriramensis
CAGACCCTCGCGACCGCCTCGACTGTGGCCCACGGCCTGCCGCAGGCCCAGTCCGACTCGCTGCTGTCGGTGGCCCGCGAGGCGTTCACGCACTCGCTGCACTACTCCGCGATCGCCGGTGGTGTGGTCGCGGTCGGCGCGGCGATCTTCACGGTCGCACTGCTCCGGCGGATCAAGCCCACCCCGCCCGCCCCCAAGAACGACGACGCCAAGACCGAGGACAAGGAGGCCAAGACCGAGGTGTTCGAGGCAGTGACCGTCTGATCGACGAAGTGAGGTCCGTATCGACAAGGCGAGCGCAGGCCGGCCGTCCCCGACCCCCGGACGGACCGGCCTTCCTCGCGTCCCCCTGAGTTTCCGTCGCCGGCGCATCGAGTTTGCGTGGCGCAACGACAACGACCGCCGGCGACGGAGCACCACCCCTAGGCCCCGCACCCCTCGTGCGGGGCCTAGGCTTTCGCGCGGGGAGGGACCACCATGGAATGGACATTGCGCCTGCTCAGCCGGCCGCGCCGGAGCCGGATCATCGTCCTACGCCGGCGCGCCGCCATCAATCTGGAACTGACCGAGCCACGGCTCGCCCTGACTCGGCTGCGCGAGCTGGCGGGGCTGAGTGGTCGGCTGTTGGGCGACAACGCGCCGGCGACCCTGGACGTGGGGCTGTCGCTGGCGGCGTGCCAGCATCTGCTCGGTCAGTACGCCGACGCGATCGAGACGCTCGACGCGACCATCCCGAGGTACGACATGCCCCGGCATCGGAACGCTCAGGTCCTCGCGCGGGCGTGGCGAGCGAGCTCGATGTCGAGCCTCGGTCAGCACGATGCGGCCGTGTCGGAGCTGCGGGCCGTCGTCGACGAGGCCAGGGCGGCGTTCGGCGACCACACCAACGTCACCCTGCTCTGTCGAAGCAAGCTGGCGAGTGCGTTGGATGACGCCGGCCAGTTCACCGAGGCGGTTGAGCAGATGGCCTCCGTGCTGGCGGCCCGCACCCGCATCCTCGGCCCGGACCACACGTTGACGCTGTGTGCGCGGCATGCCTTCGGCCTGTGTCTGCTCGGCGCAGGCGAGTTCGACCGCGCCGAGGAGGAGTTCGTGACCGTCCTGGCCGCCCCTGACGGCCACGCATCGTGCGCGCTGGTCTGCAAGAGGGGCCTCGCGAAGGTGGCGGTGAGCCGTGGCCGCAACGACGAGGCGACTCGCCTGTACGAGGAGGTCATCGAGCGCTGGACCGCCTACTTCGGGGCGGATCACGCCGCGGTGCGGGAGGCGCGGGACGAGCTCGCGGCCATCGCCGACTGACCATCTCGGACAAATCGGTAAACTCGGCCGGGTGGCCGACGACGAGCAGACCATCCGCATCGAGGGCACCGCGCGGTTCGCGCCGGTCTCGGGCAGCCTGGTGCCCGAGGAACCGCCGACGGGCGGGCGCCGGCTGCCGTTCCGCGCACTGATCGTCGCGGGCGCGGCGGTGGGTGTGCTGGTGCTGCTCTACGGCCTGGACCTGCTGCTTTCCGGGGGTTCGATGCCGCGTGGCACGACGGTGGCCGGCGTGGATGTCGGCGGCCTGAGCCGGACGGACGCGGAGCGGCGGCTGCACGATGAGCTGGATTCGAGGATCGCGGGGCCGATCAAGCTGCGGGCCGGTGACGTGGACGCCAGGCTGGACGCCAAGGCCGCCGGGCTGACGCCGGACTGGTCGGGGACCCTCGACCGGGCGGGGGATCAGCCGCTGAACCCGTTCGTCCGGCTTGCCTCCTTCTTCGCCGGGCACGAGTCGCCGTTCCTGTCCAAGGTGGACGATGCCGCGCTCGCAAAGGCGTTGGGCGGGCTGAAGATGGAGCGCGAACCGGTCGAGGGAACCATTCGCTTCGACGGGATCACGCCGAGCGCGGTCACCCCGCGATCGGGGCAGAAGCTCGACACCGCCGGTGCGAAGCGGTCCGTTGTGGACGGTTGGGTGACCGCGAAT
Organism: Kutzneria buriramensis; assembly: GCF_003387475.1. Taxonomy (GTDB): domain Bacteria; phylum Actinomycetota; class Actinomycetes; order Mycobacteriales; family Pseudonocardiaceae; genus Kutzneria; species Kutzneria buriramensis. The sequence continues at coordinate 1,970 of NZ_QUNO01000011.1, forward strand.
CCCGTGCAGTTGCCGGTGAACACCACGTCGCCGAAGGTCAGCGCCGACGCGGTGCGCGCGGCCGTCGAGAACTACGCCAAGCCGGCGGTGTCCGGCCCGGTCACGGTGAAGGGCGAGGGCAAGGACGCCACCCTCCAGCCGGAAGCGATCGCCGCCGCGCTCACCTTCACGGCCGGCGACGACGGCAAGCTCGCGCCGAAGCTGGACCACGGCAGGGTGGTCGACGCCCTGAAGCCCCAGCTGGCCAGCACCGAACAGCTGGGCAAGGATGCCGAAGTGGTGATCGAGGGCGACAAGCCGACGGTCAAGCCCTCGGTGGACGGGCGCGGCGTCGACTGGGACAAGAGCCTCGCCGGCCTCGCCGACCTGTTGCCGCACAAGGACAACCGCACGGTCACGGCCCAGTACGCCAAGCAGCCGGCCAGGCTCACCACCGACCAGGCCAACCAGCTCGGCATCAAGGAGGTCGTCGGCGAGTTCACCACCGGCGGCTTCGCCGCCGACTCCGGCGTCAACATCCGAGTGGTGGCCGCGAAGGTCGACGGTGCGGTGGTCAAGCCGGGGGAAACCTTCAGCCTCAACGGTTTCACCGGACCTCGCGGCGTGCCGCAGGGCTACGTCAACGCCGGCATCATCGAGAACGGCGCGCCCGGCACCGCCGTCGGCGGCGGCATCTCGCAGTTCGCCACCACGCTCTACAACGCCTCCTACTTCGCCGGGCTCGCCGACGCCGGCCACACCGAGCACAGCTACTACATCAGCCGCTACCCGGCCGCCCGCGAGGCCACCGTCTTCGAGAATCCCGACGGCAGCAGCGTCATCGACCTGAAGTTCAACAACGACGGCCCCACCGGCATCGTGATCCAGACGATCTGGACGCCGCAGAACATCACCGTCCGGCTCTGGGGAACCAAGCGCTACCAGGTGGAATCCGTCCCCGGCGAGCGCTCCGACTACGTCGATCCGCAACCGCGTCCGGGCCCGGCGACCAACTGTCATCCGTCGAACGGCGGGCCGGGCTTCACCGCCACCGACACTCGCGTGATCAAGGACCTCAACGGCCGCGAGGTCTCCCGGCACACCCGCAAGAAGGTGTACGACCCGGCCCCTAAGATCACCTGCGGCGGATAGGGGCTTGAGACTGCATTCGGAGTAAATTCGCGAGCGGAAAACAATCTTCGATTGGTTGTTACCCCGCATGGAATGCGTTCACTCGATCGTGTAGGGGTGGATGTGGTACTGCCCGCGTGCGAGTAAGAAGTACCGGCGGTGATGGTTCCCGTCGACCTCGAATTCACGCGGAGTAACCCCTGAGACGCGCTTATCGAACCTCATTCGACGTCTTCGTGCACGCGCTGAGACAGTGCCACGCCGACCGTGCCACCGCGGCCCTGGTGCTGGCCGGCGACCCGGGCGGAGTGATCCACTTCCGGGACGGCGCGGTCGTCGCGGCGCACAGCCCGGGCGCGCCCGGCGTGGGCACGCTGCGCGTCGACGACGAGGCGCGGGACCTGGCCCGGGCGGCGATGTCCGACGCGGCGTTCGCCATCGCCGTCGGCGGCATCGCGCACTACGCCCTCGACGAATCCGCCGACGTCCTGCCGCCGGCGCTGGACGGAGTCCGGCCCGACCGGCTGCTCCGGGAGGCCGCCGTCCGGCTGGCCGTGCTCGCCGCCTCGCCATGCCCGCTGTCGCCGTACCGGGAACGCCTGGTGCCCACCGGCCGTGCGGAGCCCGCCGAGCAGTGGCGGGAGATCGTCGCGCACGCGACCGGCCGGCGCACCGCCCGGGACATCGCGTTCGTGCTCGGCCTCGGCGTGCACACCGTCACCGTGGAAATCGCCCGCATGCTGGGCGAGGACGTGCTCGCGATCGTGCCCGCCGCGGCCGTCACCGGCCGCGCCCACGACGTCGCCACGCTGCGTCCCCGTTCGGACCAACGGGCCGCCGTCGCGCCGACAGGACCACTGCCGGTGCGCCGGTCGGGCCAGGGACCGTAGCCATGCTGCGCCGCATCCGGCGTCGTTCGGCCTTTCTGAAAGGGAAAGGAAAAAACGTGGACTACGACGCGCTTGCCGTCGAGTTGCGCAAGCTCCGGGAAAACGTCACCGGAGTGACCGACATGGTGATCGCGGCGTCCGACGGAATTCCGATCTTCTCCGATGTCGCGGACGCCGTCGATCCGCTGAACATCTCCGCGCTGGCCGCGGCCAATCTCGGAATCGCGCGTCAGGCGGCCGAGGTCACCGGCCAGGGCACGCTCGCCCAGACCGTCGTGTTCAGCAGCAACGGCTACATGGCGGTGTACGCCATCGGCCGGCTCGCGCTGCTGGTGGTGCTCGGCGACAGCGGCCTCAACCTCGGCCGCCTGCTCTACGAGACACGTCCCGTGACCGACCGCATCGGCACGCTGCTGACCCCGTGAAAGGAAATCATGAACATCGATACCGCTCTGAAGGAAGCCATGTCCATCGCCGGCGCCGTCGGCGTCGCCCTGGTCGACTACGAAAGCGGCATGTCGCTCGGCACCAGCGGCGGCGGTGACTGGCTCAACCTGGAGCTCGCCGCCGCCGGCAACACCGAGGTGGTGCGGTCGAAACTCCGGGTCATGTCCACGCTGGCGCTCAACGACAGCATCGAGGACATCCTGATCACGCTGCACCGGCAGTACCACCTGATCCGGCTGCTGAACTCGATGAAGAACCGCAGCTCGCTGTTCCTGTACCTGGTGCTGGAGCGGGATTCGTCCAATCTCGCGCTGGCCCGCCACAACCTCCGGCGAATCGAGGCCGACCTGGTGGTGTGAGCGTTGCGGCGATCCGTGCCCGGGGACACGGATCGCCGCGACGCCTCACCGGCCGAGCTTGCGCAGGGCGATCCGCGCCGCGCCGGCCGCGACGCCGGTGGCGCCCTTCTTCTTGTACTCCTCGACGAGCCGGACCGACAGCCGCTCGAACTCGGTGACCTCCGGCATCCCCGGCGCCGTCTCGGTCTTCGACTGCGCCAGCATCGCGAACGCGACGGTGACGTGCCCGGAGGACACCACCCGGGCGCCGGCCTTCTCCGCCAACGGCAGCCAGACCGCGGCGTACGGCGTGAAGAACTCCATCATGTTGCCGCCGATCCAGCGGCAGTCCGCGTAGTACAGCCGGGCGAACTCGGCCGGCGTCTCCCAGCGCACCGTCTGCTCGCGGCGCGAGCCGCCGGCCACCACCTTGGCCTCGATCCAGTCCACCCGCACCACCGCCGGACGGCCGGGGATGGCCACCGAGACGATGTCGGTGTCGTGGTGCTCGAACTTCATCCGTGAGAAGGACAACCCGTTGTGGTTGATCCGGAACTGCCAGCGGCTGGAGTCGTGCCAGTGGCCGTCGAGCGTGCGGTGCCGCATCAGCGACTCGAACTGCTCGCCGGCCGGCTCGAACACGTCCGGGTCGAGCTGCCCGGCGTAGACCGCCCGCATAGCCTCGGCCAGCCGCACGTCCGACGCCGCCAGCAGCCCCGGCCAGAACGTGTCGCGCTGACCGAGCGCGGCCAGGTCCTTCGGGGACAGGTAGGGGATCGCCGGCCGCAGCTCCGCCGGCAGCAGCGTGGTCACCAGCGTGGAGCCGAAGTTGTCGTCGTGCACCCAGTTGCCGAACACGCCGGCCTCGTCCGCCGTCGGCGACCTCAGCGCCGACGCGAGGATGTTGCCCAGCCGCTGCCGGGCGGCGGGCCGCTCGGCGAGCTCGGGCCACGCGCCGTCGGCGTTGACCACATACCGGTTCCACTGCCGCTGGAACGCCAGCACACCCTGGTACGCGGCCCGCCGCTCGGCGACCTGCGACGGCGAGTCGATGGTCTCGCCCAGCACCGGGTCGCCGTCCACGGTGAACCCGGTCAGCGACCCGCACAGCGCGTTGATGCACTGTTCGAGCACCTCGGGGCTGCGCGAGATCGTCGCCGAGATGTCGGCGGGCTGCCCGGTCTGCGCCAGGTAGCCCTCGGCCCGCAGACCGGTCAGGACCACGTCCTGGGACCGGTGGTCGGTGACCATGTACAGGCCGGCCGGCTTGATGTCGATGTCGGCGATCCGCAGCGCGCGGGCCAGTTGCAGCTGGATGGTGCCGACCCAGCCCAGGTCGACCAGGGTGATGCCGTTCCCGGTCAGCGCGCCGGCCTTGGTGAGCGACTTGATCAGCCGCTCGCGGGCCTCGGCGGCGCTGAGCACGAGCCGGTTGCGGATGTGCGGGGTCTCGGTGAGCGCGGTGGTGACCCGTTCGGCGATGTGCCCGTTGTCGATCACCGTGTCGAGCTCGGCCGCCAGCGCCGGCACGTCGCCGACCTGGAGGTGCAGCACCGACAGCAGCTGGCGCACCGACAGCTGGTAACCGCGGCGGATGAAGTTGTGCACCGCCTCGTCGTCGTGGAAGTCCGCGCACGCCAACGCCGTCGCCTGCCGCGACAGCCAGATCGGCCGCGCCTCCACGTCGAGGCCGCGGGCCCGGGCGGCGTTGTTGATCAGCTCGGCCAGCAGCTCGCCCTCGCGCATCGGGCACCACAGGATCCGGGTGCCGGTCTCGTGCGCGCGGCGCACCGCCCACTCGGCGAAACCGGTGAGCACAGGGCCGATCACCGCCGTGCCGAAGCGGGCGGCGATGTCCAGGGAGGTGGTGGCCTGCGGCGGGGTGGCGTGGATCGCCTTGGCCCGCAAGCTGGTCAGGCCGAAGTCGCCGTACTGCTCGTCCAGGTTCGGGGCGTGGTCGCCGAAGTACTCCAGCGGCTCGTGCTCGCGGGCCAGCGTGGCCAGGTAGCCCTCGTCGAGCCGGCGGTAGTGCACGGTGCGGATGCCGAGCGCGGCCGGGACCGTCACGTCGGCGACCTCGTTGTCGCCGATGTGCACCACCTGCTCGGCGCTGACGTCGAGGTCGTGCAGCACGATCGGCCACAGGCCGTGGCCCTTGTCCACGCCGTGCTGGTGCGAGCGGAAGATCCGGACGTCCTGCAGCGGCCCCAGTTCCGGCCGGTCGAGCAGGGTCGCCAGGTGCTCCTCGGTGAAGTACGTGTCGGAGACCAGCGCGACCGGCAGGTCGTGCTTGCGGGCCGCCCGGATCACGGCGGCGACGTCCAGGTCGACCACCGTCAGCTCGCGCTCGACCCGCACCTCGGCGGCGACCAGCTCCTCCAGCAGCGCGTTGGCGAACACGTCCGCCGGCATGGCCCGCCAGATGTCGAACAGGGACACCTCGGTGCCCAGCGCGTCGCGGCCGGCGCGGGCCGCGGCCTCGGCGCCGATCCGCATCCGCCGGAAGGTGGCGTCGGTGACCCAGGCCGGGCACTGACCGGCGGCGCGCAACCGGGCCGCCAGCAGGCCGAACACGTCCGTGGGCCGGGGCACCAGGCGCCACAGCACGGTGTCGAAGATGTCCAGTGTCAGCACCGAGCAGGAGCGGTCGGCGATGATGCGGTGCACCTTCTCGAGCAGCGGATGACCGCTTTCCGGGGCGTCAGACAACGTGACCTCTCTCGGACTCGCTGTGATCAGGGTTCCCCTTCACGCGTGAGTACGCGTGCAGCTGCCGCCGCGCTTCACCGTGCCCGGCTGGCGCGGACGTGCGGGGGAGTTTAGCGGGATCCGGGCGGTGAGCGAACACACAGCGGTGCAGTCCCGGAACTCACCGTCGACCGACGCGTACGCCGTTCAGGTAGAGGTCCAGGAACCGCCGCCAGCCCTGCGGATTCCGCTGGATCACCGCGGCCATCGCCCAGGTCAGCGACAGCAGGTCGGCGGGCTCGAAATCCGGGCGCAGGCAGCCGGCGTCCCGGGCCCGGCCGATGATCAGCAGCGCCTGCTCGAAGCCCTGCCCGCACACCGCGTGCACCTCGGGCGAGAGCGGGATCCGTTGGGAGATCGCGTCGTTGAGGGCGCGGTCGCGGGCCTGGAGCCCGAGCAGGCCCGCCAGGTACGTCTCGAAGCCGCGCCACGGGTCGTCCTCGGCCAGCGCCTGCGCGGCGATCTCGGCCATGGCCGGGCCGAGGCGTTCGGGCAGCAGCGCGTCGAGGAGGTCGTCGCGGGTGGGGAAGTGGTTGTAGAGCGTGCCGATGCTGACGCCGGCGCGCTTGGCGATGTGCTCCAGCGGGGCGTCCAGGCCCCGCGCCGCGAACTCACTCGCGGCAGCGGCCAGCAGCTTGTCCCGGTTGCGGACCGCGTCCGCTCGCAGAGCTCTGGCCATGACGTCATTGTAAGTAACCCGAGGGCACCCTCAACTTGTGCTACGGTGAAGAAGTTGAGGACAGTCTCAAATTTCGTAGGGGGAGGAACCATGACAGCGGTGGTCGTCGGCGTCGGGCCGGGCCTGGGCATGTCGATCGCGCGGCGGTTCGGCCGCGAGGGGCATCCGGTGGCGCTGATCTCCCGCAGCGACGCCCGGCACCCCGGCTACCTCGCCGAGCTGGCGGGGCTGGGGATCGAGGCCGAGGCGTTGGTCGCCGACGCCCAGGACCCGGACGCGCTGCGGTCCGCGCTGGACCGGATCGGGCCGGCGGAGATCGTCTACTACGGCCCCAACGCCGTCAGCCCCAGCGGTTTCGACGGGCCGATGGCGCCGATCGACACCGCCACGTCCGACGACATCCGCGCCGTCATGGCGTGGGTCTACCCCGCCGTGGACGTCGTGCAGCACCTGCTGCCCGGCATGCTCGAACGCCGCCGGGGCACCTTCCTGTTCGCCACCGGGCTCAGCGCCGTGCGGCCGATGCCGATGATGGGGGCGCTGGCCGTGCCCAGCGCCGGCCTGCGCAACTACGCCCTGACCCTCAACGCGACCGTCGCCGACCGCGGCGTGCACGCCGCCGCGCTGGTCATCGGAGGGCTGCTCGAACGCGGCGACATCCACGCCCATGTGCTGGCGCACCGCGAGACCTTCGGCGCGATCCCGACCCTGGACCCCGATGCCGTCGCCGACGTCGCCTGGGACCTGCACGTCAAGCGCGACCGTGCCGAGGAGGTCTTCAACGCGCTCGACTCGGCTTCAGCGCTGACCACAGCAGATTGAGCGGGTGACCGTCCGGATAGGACGCTCGCTCGCCGCGGCGGGCGAAGACCCCGACCAGCAGGCCGAGTCCCGGTTCGAGGTCGTCGACGAGTTCGACCCGGCGCAGCCCCGAGGTTCCCTCCATGCGGCCCGCGTCGACGGCCTCGCCCAGGCCCTCGGTCACCAGCATGCAGCCCCGCACCAGGCCGGAACGCAGCAGCTCGAACCCGTACTGCGCGGAGTCGATCTCGGCGACGAGATCGAGGCGGCGGCGGTAGTCCGCGCCGAACCAGCCGTGCACGAAGTCGGTGATCACGCCGCCGCCCGGCACGACCAGCGGCAGCGTCGGCAGTTCGCTGGTGGTGGCCGAGTCGCCGAGCTGGCAGGTGTCCAGATTGGTCAGCAGCGCGAGTCCGCTGCGGCGCCACTCCATGACGTCGAACGCGTCGAGGGAGGCGTTCGTGAGGACGCTGCCGCAGACCAGGTCGACCTCCTTGGCGGACAACCGGTCGAGCAGATCCCTCGTGCGCACGTGGACCACGTTCAGCTCGATGCCGCGGGCGGTGAACTCCGCCGCGACCCGCTCGCCGGCCTCCGCCAGATACGCCAGCGTGTACCGGGTCGCGCCCACGGTCAGCGTGCCGCCGAGTTGGCGCCGGCATTCGTGAATTGCGTCCAGCCAGGCGCTCGACGTCGCCCGGGCCTGTTCGACGAGCGCCCGTCCCGTATCGGTGAACAGCACGTCCCGGCCGCGTCCCTGTTTGCGCACCAGCGGTTCCCCGCATAATTCGCCGAAATTGCGGTTCAGCGTGTCGAGTTGTTTCTGCACGCTCGACTGGTCGCGGCCCAGGGTTCGGGCCGCGGCCAGCGCCGTGCCGGCCTCGGCCACCGCGATCAGCGTGCGCAGCTGGTCGAACGTGGTGTCCAGGAAGGCCGGCGAAGCGCGCAGGAGCCGGTTGAGGACGTTGACCGGCGGCGGCCGGAGCGGACCGGACATCGCGACTCCCTTTCGACGATTCGTGGCCGCGGCAGCGTAGCGCGGCCGAAACCGATCTCGATTCCAGTTGAAGAAATCTCCAGATAATGATCCGAACCGGTGGACGCGCAACCCGGTCAGCGGAAGGCTCCGGGGCGCTCGATTCCATTCTGATCCGAGGAGTTCGACAGAAGTGAGTTCGTACGGTTCCCGCTCCCGCCTGCTGACCGTCGCCGGCGCGCTCGGCCTGGTCGGCGCGCTCAGCGCGCTGGTGTGGGGCGTGCTGGTCCTGGTGAACGGCCAGGACCTCATCCGATCCGCCGCCCAGGACTACCTTCAGTCCACCGGCGACGCCGGCGGCCTCGTCACCGCCGACGACCTGGTCCCGCTCGCCGTGGACTCGTTCACCAGCCGGGCCTACCTCTGGCTCGGCATCGGCGTCATCGCCCTGGTGTCCGCCGCCCTCGTCCTCGCCGCCCACAACTGGGCCCGAGTCCTGCTCACCGTCTTCGCCGTCATCGGCGCCCTGCTGGCCGTACGGGATCTCGTCGACCTGGATCCCGCACTGCTCAAGGTGTTCGACGCCGCCACCGCCGTCTGCCTGCTGGCCGCGCTCGTCCTGCAATGGCTGCCCGGCAGCAACGCCACCATCCGCGCCCGCAAGGCGGCAGCAGTCGCCGCGTGACCGGAAAACAATCGGCCCCTCACCGCGTTACCGCTGGTGAGGGGCCGATTTCACCCGGTGAAAGGTGGTGCCCCCGGTAGGATTCGAACCTACGGCACACGGTTTAGGAAACCGTTGCTCTATCCCCTGAGCTACGGGGGCGTACGCACCGAGGTGAGCATAGCGGTAGCGGGCGGGGTCGCGTGGCGGCGGGTGGATCCGCCTTGTGGAGTAGTAACGGTCACGCGCGGTGTGGGTCGGAGCCGTGGGGAGGCCGACGAACAGGGGAACTTTCCCCCGGCCGGGCCCCTCGTCCCGCATAGTCGCTAGGGGCACGACGATGGGGAGGAGCGGCTGTTGACCACCGACGCGACCCGGCTGCCGGAGCGCACCCGGTTGGACGCCAGGCGGGCGGCGAGGCGGTTCGTGGAGCCGGAAGGGTTCCTCGACGCGCTGGCGAAGCTGCTGGGCAGCCGCGCGGTGGTGCTGGCCGGTCCGAGCGGCTCGGGGCGGCGCACGGCGGCGACGGTGCTGCTGGATCGTCTGGGCGGCCTGCACCTGGTCGAGATCGCGGTGGACGACGAGGCGACGCTGGCCCGGCATCCGGTGGCGGCCAAGGAGGGCTACCTGCTGGACCTGACCACGGCCGACGACGCGACGGTGGAGCAGGTCGGGGCGGCGCTGCCCGAGTTCACGGCGGCGCTGGACCAGGAGGACAGCTCGCTGGTGGTGATCGTCGACAACGATCGGGCGGCCGGATTCGAAGCGGTCAGACTGCCTGCGCCGGAACCGGGAGAGGTGCTCAAGGCTCATCTCGAAGGCGAGGAATTCGATCCCCTGCCGACGAAGCCGCCGACGACGGCAGCGGAAGCGGTGCGGCTGGCGGAGTTGCTGGCGAGCATCGAGGATCCTCGGCTCGTGGCCGGCGCGTACGACCACTGGAGAGGGCGGCTGCGCAAGCAGTTCGACCAGCACGAGGACGTGCCGTGGCGGGCGCTGCTGCTGGCGGCGGCGTTCTTGGAAGGCGCTCACCAGGACGTGGTGGACGCGGCGGCCGACGCTTTGCTTGCCGAAACCCGTTATGACGGGCCACGACCGCATCCGTTGGCGGGCCCCGGCCTTGCGGCGAGGCTGGCCGGCGTAGGGGCGTTCTCCGGCACGGTCACCTTCGCCACGCCGGGGTACGCGGAAGCGGTCATCGACTACGTCTGGACGCAGTTCCCGACGCTGCGCGAACCCCTGGTCGACTGGCTGATCGCGTTGCCGGCAAGGCTTTGCGAGGACGACAGCGCCCGGCTCCCGGCGCGGCTGATCGGACTCGGCGCGCCGGCGGTGGTCAAGGCCGTCGCGGCCTGGTCGGAAAGTGCCGTCCCGCTGGCGCGGCGCCTGCTTGCGGCGGCCGCGCTGGATCCGGCGATCGGCCCGGACATCCGTCGGGCGATCAAGGACTGGTCCGGGCGCCGCGATCTGCCGCCGGCCCTGAGCGAAGTGGCGATCGCCGTCTGCGGCGGCGAGCTCGGCAACCGCTTTCCGCACATCGCGCTGACCCGGCTGGGCAGCTTCGTGCGGCGGCCGGAACTGACCGACCAGGTCGCGGCGGCACTGTCCACAATGGCCGGCGAGAGTCAGTTCGCCCAGGTGGTCACAAGGCTGGCCCGCTGGTTACGGGAGACCGACCGCGCGCGGCGGGCGTTGGCGGTGCGGGCGCTGCTGGACGAGGCGGCGGCGCAGCCGCAGCACCGGGACACCCTGCTCAACCTGCTGGTGCAGGCGGCCGGCGGCCGGCCGGCGGAGCTGGGCGCCCTCGACCTGGCGGCGTTCGAGTGGCGTCGCGACGGCGGCTCCGCCGACGTGCACGACCAGTTGCAGGCGAAGCTGAACGGGGTGGACCCGCTGCTGCGGTCCGCGATCTCGAGTTGAAGCAAGGGGAACCATGCCAACGGATCCGTGGTCGGAAGTGAAGCCGACCGTGCGCGGCAAGATGGGCGGCTGGTGGCAGCGCTTCCTCCGGCGCCGTCAGCAGGCCGAACACGACTGGATCTACGGCACACAGCCGAAGTCGACGGTCCCGCTGCGGCAGCCGCCGCCGGCGCCCAAGCGGCCGACGGTCGTGTTCACGGCCGTGCTGCCCAGCGCGGTGCCGCATGCCGAGTTCACCGCCACCTGCACGGTGGCCTGGGAGGCGATCGGCGAGACCACCCACGCCAAGCCGGAATCCATTGCCCGCAGCGACATCGAGCGGCGTGCGGCGGAGATCCTGGCCAAGGGTCAGGTGACGCACTGCGAGCAGTTGCAGCACAAGCTGGAGGCCGAGCTCGGCTACGTGACCAAGCTGGAGGACGCCCGGATCGCCGTGCAGCTGGTGGAGATCGAGTTGACCTGCACCGACGAGTCCCGGGCGGCCACCGAGCTGTTCCAGGAGCTCCAGCGCCGCCGGCTGGTCCGCGGCTGGGACCGCGACCTCAAGCTGGACGAGCTGCGCCATCTCAAGGACGACATCCTCAGCGACCCGGCGATGGCCACCGTGTGGTGGCTCCAGAACAACGACAACCAGGTCGACCAGGCCGTCGAGATGTCGGCCAAGCTGCGCAAGCTGGCCCAGATCATGACCGAGAACGACGAACGGTCCACAACGGACACCGTGGCGTCCCTTGTGGACCGTTTCGTGGACCGGCTACCGGATGGCGCCCGCTGGCGGCTGCTCAGCAACCTGGCGGAGGTCTTCTCCCACTACGGCAGCCCCGATCTGGCCAGCGAGCTGCCCGAACTGGACGGGGGCGGCGGCCAGCACCGCCCCCGGCCGGCTCACAGCGAGTAGACCTGGAACTCGTAGAGCGAGTAGCCGTACTTGGTGCCGCGCTGCACCCCGCTCATCCGCACGTAGCGGGCGTCGGTCGGGGTGAACGTGTCGTTCTCGGTGCCGCCGGCGCCGGCCGCGGTCGACCAGACCGTGCGCCAGTTGCTGCCGTCGGTGGACACGTCGATCCGGTATCCCTTGGCGTAGGCGGATTCCCAGGTCAGGATGGCCCTCCCGACGGTCTGCACGGAACCGAGGTCGACGGTGATCGACTGGTTGTCGCTCCAGTCGCTGGCCCACCGGGTGTCCGACTTGCCATCCACCGCGTTGGCCGGCGGCGAGTCGTAGGCGCCGGTCTCGTGGCTGGTCGCCGTCACGGACTTGGCCAGCGCCAGGTTGGACACGTTGTCGCCGCGGTGCGCCGGGTACTGCACCACCTGCTGGTAGGTCGGGCGGTTCTGCCAGCTGATCTTGCCGTCGGTGACGCCGCCCAGCGGCCGCTGGATGATCGAGTCGGCGCACCACTGGTCGCCGGCCGAGCAGTCCGCGTCACCGGGGTAGACCTGCGCGGTGGTCTCGCCGACCGCCTGCTGGAGGCTGGTCAGCAGCGCCTGCCGGCACTGCGCCAGCACACCGTTGCCGCAGAAGGACTTCGTCAACCCGCCCTGCACGGTGTCGCCGAGCACCGCGCGCAGATCCTTGTCCGCGTACGACCACCAGCCGAACTGGAACGAGGAACCCTTGTGCGGCTGGGAGTTGTTCGCGCTGCCGTCGGTGCTGCCGATGTTCTGGCCGCCCGACGGGGACTCGTTGATCTGGATGGCACCGGTCATGGCGTTGAACAGATCGCTGCCCATCGCCGGCTGGAACTCGCCCTGCACCAGCAGCGACCACCAGGCGTCCATGATCTGGATCGCGGCCGCGTTGGCGTAGGTGTGGCTGCCCGCCGTGGTCTCCAGCCGGTGCGAGCCGGCCTGTTGCCAGGCGGTCAGCTGGCTGACCGCGTTGGCCAGCGTCGGGTCGGTGATCGGCTGGCTGTTCAGCACCCGCAGCGCGTCCGGCAGCACGTCCTCGGCCCGCAGGTCGGCGTTGGCCGCGTCGGCCATGGCCGCGGTGAGCGAGGCCCGCGTCACCTTCTGGCCGCTGGAGATCAGCTTCTTCACCCGGCTGTCCAGCAGGTTGACCCGGTGCACCGAGCCGTCACCGTAGTTGGCCTCGCTGAAGTCCTTGGCCTGCTTGTTGTTCCAGCTGACGTAGTAGTCCTGGTCGATCGAGTTCGGGTGCTGCGCGAAGCCGGTGTAGGTCGCCACGTTGGTGGTCGGGTTCCAGCCCTGCCACTCGTACTGCTGGTCGGCCCAGATCGGCAGGTTCGGGTTGGTGTTCGCGGCCCGCACCGGGTTGTTGCCCGAGTTGTAGTACGCGACGTCCTTGGAGTCCACGTAGAACCAGTTGAAGGTGTAGTTCACGTCCGCGGCGGCCTTCTGGAAGCTGGCCGCGTCGTGCACCGCCGACGGGTCGTTGAACTCCTGGAACCCGATGATCGAGTCCACCTCGTGGTTGTAGCTGGACCGCAGGCTGGCGTACGCCACCGGCACGCCGCCGACGGTCGCCCGCGACTGCACTATGCCGTACTTGGTGCGGAACGCGATCAGCTTGTACGAGCCCGCCGCGGTGCCGTCCGCGACGGTCGGCGTCCACGCGTTGTCCCGCTCCAGCTGCTCCATCGCCAGGCACTGGCCGTGGTACAGGTAGTAGTTGGAGTCCTTGGTCGGCGCGTTGCCGCTCGGGTCGCACAGCCGCAGCGCGTAGGTGTCGGTGATGTCCTGCTCGGCCGAGGTCGCGCTCCACGAGTAGTCCTGGCCGCGGCCCAGCTCCACGTACAGGCTGACGCCGGCGAACGCGGCGCCGCGGGCGCTGATGCCCGGGCCCTGCAACTCCTCCAGCATCAGCAGCTGCGGCGCGAAGTAGCCGGTCTGCGGCCCGAACACGGCCACCGGGTTGCCGGTGTCGGTGTACTTGCCCGACACCAGCAGCGCGTTGGACATGCCGTGCTTGGCCGAGATCAGGTCGGCCGGCAGCACGCCGTTGTCGAAGACGCCGCGGGCCTTCTCCTCGTCCGGCGTCTGCGCCGCCGGCTGGGTGGCCGCCTTCACCTCGGCCGCGGACGCCGCCGAGCCGGTCGGGTCGAACACCAGCTGCTGCGGCGTCACCGAGCCCGGGTCGGGCATCGCGACGCCCTGCGGGTTGGCCGGGTCCTGCCCGTACGGGAAGGAGCTGCCGTCGTGGACGGTGGTGACGGCCTCGGGGTCGTTCTGCTCCCGGAAGGCGTTCCACACCTTGTCGCCGTCGGTCACGCCGTACTTGGCGTCGGCGGCCAGCTTCACCAGCGCCGACTGCACCTCGCCGCCGCCGCCCGAGCCGAACAGCGCGCCGACCACGGCGCCGATGGCGACCATGTCGGTGACCTTGAACGGGTCGATGCTGCCGGCGTTGGTGACCGGGTTGATGTGCCCGGTCAGGTCGTACTCGCCGGGGAAGTTCCGGGCGTTGTACGCCTGCGTGATGTAGGCGTTGATGCCGGCCACGTAGTCGGTGGCGTCCTGGAGGGCCTGCGCGCCGCGGGCGCCGTGCGCCGCCGCGGCCGCGTTGAGCTGGTTCTGGAGGTCCTGCTCGGTGTACGGGGCGGCCTGCCAGAAGGTCTGCTCCAGGCCGCGGTTGCCGACCGCGCCGCCGGCGAACGAGGTCAGCTCGCCCCGTCCGACGTGCCGGAAGACGTCCATCAGCCACAGCCGGTCGTTGGCCGCCGCGTAGCCCGCGCCGAACTCGGTGCCGGAGCGGGTGGTGCCGGTGATGTGCGGGACGCCGGTGGCCTTGTCGCGCACGATGGTCACGTCCGAGCGCGGTTTGATGGTTGATTCCACCTGATTGACGGGCACCCCGAAGGATGAGTCGTCGAAGAAGCTCGACAGCTGGCCGTTGGTCAGTCCGGTGTAACCGCTCACCAGGTTCGCGTACTTGCCGAGCTGGTCGTCGGTGTGCGCGGGGCGGGTGCCGAAGGCCTTGTTGCCGAGGATGTCGGTGAGCGTGGCATTGCCGTTCTCACCCGGCGGCAGGATGTCGTTGCACTGGCCGAGGCAGTAGTCGTTGTTGGCCGGGGCCGCAGTGGCGGGGGCCGACGAGAGCAGGGTGGTGGTCGTCGCCGCGAAAAGCGCGGCGGCAACGGCGATGCGAACGCTTCGCGACATGCGCAGGGGTCCTCTCCGGGAGGGAACGTGACGCACGTTACTTGTGAGTAGTTCAACGCGAAAGAGCTTCACGTTAGACATTCACTCTGAAGGGTGAGAGGTGTGACCGGATCCGTGGTGTCGTGGATCGACGAAGAACTGGCCCGCGACCAGGGGCGATGGCGGATGCGGGCGACCGGCGGGGCCGGCGGCCTCGTGGCCATGCTGCACGGCGCGGGGCTGGCCGGCGCCGTGCTCGGGTCGGTCGGCGGGTGGCTGTTCGGCGGCTTGACACTCGTCGCCGCGCGCAGCCTGCGTACCGCCGGACGGCACAGCTGCCCCTGATCGTGCAAGTCGATTCACAGGTTTGGAAACCGTTGATATTTCGGTCCGGGCGTCAAGTTGCCGGAACTTCTAGGCAAACTCGGGGCCACATGATGAGATAACACCGCGGTAACCCGTGGTTGCGTCAAGATGAGTGATGCTTGGCTAATGCGAGCACGCAGCGCCGAATCGGGGAGGCATCCGGTGATCAAGGTGATGCTGGCCGACGACGAAGATCTCGTCCGGTCCGGCCTCAGGATGATTCTCGGCAGCGCCGGCGACATCGAGGTGGTCGCCGAGTGCGACGACGGCCTGCTCGTCGCCGACCTCGCGCGGCAGCACCGGCCGCACGTCGTGCTGCTGGACGTGCGCATGCGCTCGGCCGACGGGCTCGTCGCGCTGCGCCGGCTGCGCACGCTGCCCGAGCCGCCGCGGGTCGCCATGCTCACCACCTTCGACGTCGACGAGTACGTGTCCGAGGCGCTGCGACTGGGGGCGAGCGGCTTCCTGCTCAAGGACACCGAGCCCGAGCAGCTCGTGAAGGCCGTCCGCGACCTCGCGCGCGGCGGGGCCGTGCTCGACCCCGGCGTCGCCGCCCGGGTGCTCGCCGCCGTCGCCGACGGCGAACGGGCCGCCGAGCCCGCGCGTCGGCTGCTGACGTCGCTGTCCGAGCGGGAGCGGGAGGTGCTCCAGCTCATCGGCCAGGGCATGTCCAACGCCGAGATCGGCGGCGCGCTGCACCTGTCGGAGGCGACCGTCAAGGGGTATGTGTCGTCCGTGCTGGGCAAGATCGGCGCCGTGAACCGCGTGCAGGCCGCGCTGGTGGCTTACCGCGGCGGCCTCATCGCCTGACGGCCTTCTCAGCTCCGTTCCGGCGCCCGATGCCGGAACGGCACTTTCGTGCGCGCGGACCAGCGGGTTCATGACCATCACGCGAGTCCGGTGCGAGCCGCACGACCACCGATCATCCGGGCTTCCGCATGATCAGGGGGCAACTCTTGGCGATCACCGTTCTCGGCCACCGCATGATCATCGAGATCGTGCCGCCCCATTCAGCACGAAAAGCAGCCCCCACCCGATCCCGGGGTGGCGTCCCAGCTCCAGTCTACCCGCCCACCCCGTTGGTTGATCTTGAAACGGGCTCACCTGTGGACAACGCGGGTCCTGCGCACAATTCGGCGCCACCTGT
This sequence comes from Kutzneria buriramensis, assembly GCF_003387475.1. Taxonomy (GTDB): domain Bacteria; phylum Actinomycetota; class Actinomycetes; order Mycobacteriales; family Pseudonocardiaceae; genus Kutzneria; species Kutzneria buriramensis. Next base: position 18,157 of record NZ_QUNO01000011.1, read on the forward strand.
GGACAAACGGCGGCCGAACGGCTCAATGTGCTCGAGCGGACCGCATGTGACGGCACATCAGCTTTCGCTGAGCTCGCCCAGTCGGGCCATGGTCTCGTGCACCTCGACGCGGTTGCGGCCCTGCCGCTTGGCCCGGTACAGCGCGATGTCCGCGGCGGCGAAGAGCTGATCCAGCTTCGCCGGCCCGCCCGCGACGCCGATGGACACCGTGGGTCGTCGCGCGGTGCCGAGCACGATCCGCCAGTCGTGTTGGTCGACGGCGGCCCGGATGCGCTCCGCAACCGCCGGCCCGACATCGGCCCCCGGCCCGGCATCCCCCAGCAGCACAACGAACTCGTCACCGGCCCACCGCGCGACCAGGTCCCCGCTGCGACACTCCCGCCGCAGCAGCCGGGCGATCTCCCGCAGCGCGGCGTCGCCGGCGGCGTGCCCGGCGTCGTCGTTGACGTCCTTGAACCAGTCGACGTCGACCAGCACCAGCCACGGCACCTTGCCCTTTGAGGCAGTGCCCTCCAACAGGTCCTGCGCGCTGCGCTCCAGCCCGAGCCGGTTCGCCAGCCCCGTCAGCGGATCCCGCGCGGCGGCCTCCTGTGCGGCCATCGCCAGCTTCTGGGCCTGCACGGCCAGCCGACGCTGCTCCAGCGCCTGCCCGAGGCCCTCCTGCAACGTCTCGGTGGCGGTCCGACTCGCGCTGACGCTGCACCGCAGCGCCGCGGCCTCACCGACCTCGTCCTCCATCGCCGCGCAGATGTCCGCCAGGTCGAGGGAGAACCGCAGCAGCAGCGAGGTGTCGTTGATCTTCTCGGCGGCCTGCACGGCCCGACTGCCCAACGTCCGTGCCTGCTCGTGCTCGCCCAGCGTGCTGTGTACGCAGGCGAGCACCCAGTTGCCGACGGACACCGACCACAGCTCGTCCCGCTCCAGGCCCTCGGCCAACACCTCGGCGGCGTGCCGCGCGGCCAGGTCCAGGTCGCCGGTCCCGGCCAGCGAACGGGCGTACGCGCCGAGCAGCGGCCAGTACATCGCGTCGTCCCGGCCGACCAGCGACAGGCCCTCGGCCAGATGCTGCCGCGCCTCGCCGAAGATCTCGTGCGCGTTGACGGGCTTGCCGTCGATGGCCCGGAAGTTCAACGTGCCGCCGAGCCGCTGGAGGCACTGCGCGAGCGTCGACGGGTCGCCGGCCTCCCGCGCCACGTGCAGGGCGAGGCGGGTGATGTCGAGGGACGCCCGCCGATGCCCGATGCCCTCCAACAGGTAGCCGAGCTGTCCCAGGGCGCGGGCGGCGAGCAGCCCGCTCGGCCGCTCGGAGTCCATCTCGGTCCAGCCCTCGGCGGCCAGTTCGAGCGCGAGCGGAATGCGCCGCAGCCGCCACGCCATCGTCGCCCGGTGCACGAGCAGATAGGACCGGGCCCACCGGTCGGCGCTGGTCGGGCCGCGAGAAACGGTTTGCTCGAAGAGGGTGTTCGCCTCCGCGAGGCGGCCAGCGTTGAGCAGCAGGCGCACGCGCTGATCCTGCTGCGGGAGCTGTCCCCCTACGAGCGAATCGTCCTGCTCCACTGGGCCCTCGACGTCCCCTGCTCTTCCGCTGCCGTTTCGACTCGGGTCAGGCTACCGGCCTGGCCGCTGACCGTACCGCTCATGGTGGACAACGTCATCGAGTGGCAACCGTTCGCGCCAACCGTGTCGCTCCAGATCGGGAACATCGGGCAGGTCACGTACCCCGCCGAGGCAGAGCCACGCCACCGGGCGGACGCCGACCGGCACGCCGAGCAGCCGGCGCAGGAAGTCCTCACGGTAGAAGCTCACCCAGCCCACGCCCAGGCCCTCCGCGGTCGCCGCCAGCCACAGGTTCTCGATGGCCAGGCACACCGAATACAGGCCGGCGTCGGCGATCGCGTGCCGGCCGAGCACCGCGGGCGAGCCGCGCTCGGGGTCGTAGCAGACGACGACGCCCAGGCTGGACTCCAGCACACCCTCGATCTTGATCCGGTCGAACACCGTGGCCCGTTCGGGGTCCAGCGACGCCTCGAACACGCGCCGCTCGGCCAGCACGTGGTCGCGGAACTCGCGCCGCACGTGATCGTCCGAGACGAGGACGAAGTCCCAGGGCTGGGAGAGCCCGACGCTCGGCGCCGCGTGCGCGGCCCGCAGCACGCGCTCCAGTGCGGCGGGCTCGATCGGCTCGCCGGTGAACTCGCGCCGGGTGTCGCGGCGGCGGTACAGCACGTCGTAGAGAGGATGCACATGCGCTTCCTACTTGACGTCAACGGTCAAGTAGGAAGCGCATGTGACCAATCTCAGCGCGGCGAAGGCCCCGGATAGGGCAAGAGCGCCATTTCACGCGCGTTCTTGATGGCGGTGGCGACCTCGCGCTGCTCCTGCGGGGTCAGCCCGGTCACGCGGCGGGAGCGGATCTTGCCGCGGTCTGAGATGAACTTGCGCAGCAGCGCGGCGTCCTTCCAGTCCACTCGGGTCACGCCCTCGCGACGGAGCAGGTTCACCTTGCGCCGCGGCGGGCGTCGGTCGGTCCTCGGCATCGTCCTCACCAACTCGACTTGCTGACGCCGGGCAGCTCGCCGCGATGCGCCGCTTCACGCAGGCGCAGCCGGGACAACCCGAACTTGCGGAAGAAGCCGCGCGGGCGTCCGTCCACCACGTCCCGGTTGCGCAGCCGGGTGGGGCTGGCGTCGCGGGGCAGCTTCTGCAGGCCGAGCGCGGCGGCCTCGCGCTCGGCCTGGCTCGCCGTCGGGGAGGAGACGACGAGCTTCAGCGCGGCCCGCCGCTGTGCGTGGCGGGCCACCGTCTCCCGGCGCCGCGCGTCCTTGGCGATCTTGGACTTCTTCGCCATTCAGCGCTCCTCGCGGAAGTCGACGTGCTTGCGGGCCACCGGGTCGAACTTGCGCAGCACCAGGCGGTCCGGGTCGTTGCGGCGGTTCTTGCGCGTGACGTAGGTGAAGCCGGTGCCCGCCGTGGAACGCAGCTTCACGATCGGTCGAACCTCGTTGCGAGCCATTAGAACTCCTTCCGGGCAAGAACACCCATCCCGGCCAGGACCGCGTCGATCCCCTTGCGGTCGATGGTCTTGATCGCCTTGGCGGACAGTCGCAGCGTCACCCAGCGCCGCCTCGACGGCACCCAGTAGCGGCGGTGTTGCAGGTTCGGCTCCCAGCGGCGGGAGGTCCGCCGGTGCGAGTGCGACACCTGCTTGCCGTAGCCCGGGACGCTGCCGGTCACCTGGCAACGCTTGGCCATGCTGCACCTCCTTGTAACGACATTCGTTTTCAAATATTCCCGTGGCAGGGTAGCCTGGCGCTACCGAAGATGGAAATCGTTCTCAACTGGAGGGCTCGTGTCCGTACCGATCGTGCTGGTCGGGGGCCTGGCGGCCGCGGCGGCCGAACGGGTCGCCGACGAACTGGCCGGCGGCGACGCCGCCGTGGTGCACCACGACCTGTGCCGCGTGACCGAGGGGGTGGTGCGGCGCCGGCTGCGGCACCGCGGCGAGGACACCTGGACCGTGCTGGAGCTGGGGCACGGCTGCGTGTCGTGCACGCTGCGCGAGGACCTGCTGCCGCTGGTCGAGCGTCTGTCCCAGTGGGACGACGTCAGCCGGATCGTGCTGCACCTCGACCCGCGGATGGAGCCGGAGCCCATCTGCTGGGCGCTGGACCGGTCGCGGGTGCAGGCCGTGGTCACCGCCGTCGACCACGAGCGGTGGCTCGAAAGCGCCACTGGTGACGCCTCGATGCACGAATGCGGACTTGGTGGCAGTGCCGACGACGAGCGCACCCTGGCCCAGGTCGCCGTCGGCCAGGCCGAGTTCGCCGACGTCCTCGTGCTCACCGGCCCGGCCGGACGGCTGGACGCCGCGTTCCGGCGGCTCGCGCCGACCGCCCTGCGCGTGCCGCTCGGCGGCGTCGAATGGCTGTCGGATCTGCCCGTGAACGCCCGGCGTGGCCGGCCCGACAGTGCGCACGGGCCGCTGCTGCGCGGTGAGCCGCCGCTGCACCGCGAGGACGGTTTCGAGCTCTTGCTGTTCAGTGAACGCCGACCGTTTCACCCCGAACGATTCCACGCGAACATCGACGTGCTGCTAGACGGCATTGTGCGCACCCGAGGCCGGTTCTGGCTCGCCAGCCGCCCCGATATCGCGCTGTGGCTCGAATCCGCCGGCGGCGGGTTGCAGATCGGCCACGCCGGACCGTGGCTCGCGGCCGTCGACGACTGGTCCGGCGTCGACGACGACCGTCGCGCCATGGCCGCCCTGAACTGGGACCCGTACTACGGCGACCGTGGCAACGAGATCGTCGTGCTCACCGACGGTGCCGACCACGCCGAGATCGCGGCTGCGCTGCGTGACGCCCTCGTCACCGACGCCGAACTCGCGGCCGGACTGTCCGCCCGGGACGGCTACCGCGACCCCTTCCTGTTCACCGACCGTGAGGACGAACTGCGATGAAGAAGGGCATTCACCCCGACTACCACCCCGTGGTGTTCCAGGACTCCTCGACCGGGACGGCGTTCCTGACCCGGTCGACCGCCACCTCGGACCGCACCGTCGAGTGGAGCGACGGCAACACCTACCCGCTGCTGGTCGTCGACATCACCGCCGACTCGCACCCCTTCTGGACCGGGGCGCAACGCCTCGTCGACACCGCCGGCCGAGTCGAGAAGTTCAACCGCCGCTACGGAAAGAGGACCCGCTGATGGCCGTCCCCAAGCGCCGGACGTCGCGCAGCAACACCCGGCACCGCCGGTCCCGGTGGAAGGCCACCGCGCCCGAGCTGGTGTCCATCGTCGTCGACGGCCGCCGGATCCTCGTGCCACGCGCTCTGGTCCCGGCGTACCGTCGGGGCTTCCTCCGACCGCATCAACAGTGACGACGCCGGTTGGTTGAAACCCCCGGTATCGGTCCAGAGCTGACAACTGTCCGATCGGGATGGACGATTGCGGACACGCCGGGTTCAGCGAGCCCGGTCCCTGCCAAAGTGGAGGTCCGCTTTGCGTAGAACATTATCCCTGCTGGCCGGCCTGGCGCTGGCGATGTCCCTGACGGGAACGGCCTTCGGCGCGGTCGGCGCGCACTCCGCACACCGGGTGTGCGACCGGCCCGCCGCCGGTCAGGCCGCCTGCGAGGCGTGGCTGAGCGACCGCGTCACGCCCAACGCGACTCCGTCCGGCTTCGGGCCGTCCGACCTGCGGTCGGCGTACAACCTCACCACCTCGACGACCGCGGGCGCGGGTCAGACCATCGCCATCGTCGACGCCTACGACGACCCGACCGCGTTCGCCGATGTCAACGTCTACCGCGCCCAGTTCGGCATCGCCGCGCTGGCATCCTGCACGCCGTCGACGATCAAGGGCAGCACCACCGCGTGCTTCGCCAAATCCAACCAGAGCGGCGGCACCAGCTACCCGCGCATCAACGGGGGCTGGGCGCAGGAGATCTCGCTCGACCTGGACATGGCCTCGGCGGTCTGCCCGAAGTGCAACGTCCTGCTCGTCGAGGCGAGCAGCGCGTCGCTGACCAACCTCGGCAAGGCGGTGAACACCGCCGTCAGCCTCGGCGCGAACGCGGTGAGCAACAGCTACGGCGGAAGTGAGTCCTCCTCGGAGACCAGCTCGGAAAGCACCTACTACAACCACCCCGGCGTGGCCATCACGGCCAGCTCGGGTGACGGCGGCTACGGCGTCGAGTTCCCGGCCGCGTCCCGCTACGTCACCGCGGTCGGCGGCACCAGCCTGGCCAAGGCGAGCAATTCCCGTGGCTGGAGCGAAACCGCGTGGAGCGGCGCCGGCAGCGGCTGCTCGGGCTACGTCACCAAGCCGTCGTGGCAGGCCGATTCCGGCTGTGCCAGGCGGACGGTCGCCGACGTGAGCGCGGTCGCCGACCCCAACACTGGTGTCGCGGTCTACGACAGCACGTCCTACCAGGGGAGCAAGGGCTGGCTGGTGTTCGGTGGCACCAGTGTCGCCTCGCCGATCATCGGTTCGATCTACGCCTTGGCGGGCAACGCCTCCTCGCTGACCTACGCGTCCTCGATCTACAGCCACACCTCGTCGCTGTACGACGTGTCGGGCGGCAGCAACGGAAGCTGCGGTGGCACCTACCTGTGCACCGCCGTCGCCGGGTACGACGGACCCACCGGATTGGGCACTCCCAACGGAACCGGCGCGTTCTGATTGGACTCCGACGGGCCGGCCGCGACGCGGCCGGCCCGTCGGAGTAGCCACCGGATGACCGTGCGTGAGATGTTCGGCAAACCGATCGCGATGGCTTAGGGTGGGCCGCCCCCAACGGAGTCAGAGAATGCCACCCCCCAGCGATCTGCCCGACAGACCTGTCTTCGTCGACCCCAGCGGACGCCGCCGGCGCGTCGTCCGCCGGGTCGCCATCGGCGCCTGCGCGGTGCTGGCGACTTACACGATCTTGTTGTGTGCCGCGCTTTCCGGCGCCCCGATCCCACCGTCGGCGCTGCTGCCCCTGCCGGCGGCACCGGCGACCACGACCACGTCGACCGCCGACGACACGCCGGGCCACCAGGTGCAGCCGGCCGGCGGCGCGGCGGCCACGACCACGGGTGTAACACCAACGGCCTCGCCGTCGCTGACCAGTACGACCACCCAGGCGGTGGTCACGACTGCGACGACAACGACGACCTCCAGCAACCGCAACTCGCACGCCCCGACCACACCGCCCGGCCGGACCAAACACACCGACACCACCGCGCCGAGCCCCTAGCAAGGAATCGACGTTGGCGACGCACCATCGCACCCCGCCGCCGCGGGCGCACTGGATGTTGCTCGCCGTGCTGCTGGTGGTGACCGCGGCGCTGCTGACGCTGCACGCCCTGGTACTCGGCGAGTTCCATGCGGACGAGTCGACACCGCAAGGGCCCGTAGACGCCGTGCCGGCGGCCGTGCGCACCGGCCAAGCGGTCATCGACGCACGAGGAGCGACGCCGGTCACGCGCGGCCCGCGTGACCACACGCTGGCGCTGACCTTCGATGACGGGCCGGATCCAATGTGGACGCCGAAAGTGCTGACCGTGTTGGACCGCTACCAGGTGCACGCCACGTTTTTCGTCACCGGGGCACACGCTGCCCAGTATCCCGGCCTGATCCACGAGATCCTCGCCCACGGCGACGAGATCGGCAATCACACCGCCACGCACACCGACCTGCGCGACGCCGGTTCGACGCGCACCGCTGTCGAACTGCACGCCACCGATCTGGCCCTGGCCGGCGCTGCGGACATCGCCACGTCGCTGGTGCGGCCGCCCTACTCGGCCACGCCCGACTCGGTGGACGACCTGGCCTGGCAGTCGGTGCGTCGGCTGGGCGCCGACGGCCGGCTGGTCGTGCTGTCCGATCTGGACTCCGAGGACTGGCAGCGGCCCGGGGTCGACAAGATCATCGCCAACGCGACGCCGAAGGACGCGCACGGCGCCGTGCTGCTGATGCACGACGCCGGCGGGGACCGGTCCCAGACCGTCGCGGCCCTGGACCGGTTCGTGCCGGCGATGCGGGCCGCCGGTTGGCAGCTGGACACCGTGAGCCACGCGGTCGGCATCGGCGACACCACCGCGACGGCCGAGCCGCAGACCGCGTTCGGCGGCTGGCTCCTGGTCGCCGCCGTGCAGCTCAGCGACTGGCTCACCACGGTTCTGCGTGGCTTCCTGCTGGTCGCCAGCGCGCTCGCCGTGCTGCGCACCGTCCTCGTGCTGATCGCCACCGCGGTTCACGTCCGGCGCACGCGGGACCGTCCGCAGTGGGTGCCCGCGGAGCCGGTGACGGTGATCGTTCCCGCGTACAACGAGAAGGAGGGCATCGAGGCCACCGTGCGCTCGGTGCTCGCCTCCGACCACCCGGTCTGGGTGATCGTCGTGGACGACGGTTCCACCGACGGCACGGCCGAGGTCGTCGAGCGGCTGAATCTGCCCAGGGTCGTGCTGATCCGGCAGGCCAACGGCGGCAAGCCGGCGGCGCTGAACACGGGCCTGGCGGCGGCGCGCACAGAACTGGTCGTGTTGGTGGACGGCGACACCGTGCTCGAACGCGGCACCGTGCGGACCGTGGTCGGCCACTTTGCCGATCCACGCGTCGGCGCCGTGTCGGGCAACGCCAAGGTCGGCAACCGGGCCGGTCTGCTCGGCCGGTGGCAGCACATCGAGTACGTCATCGGCTTCAACCTCGACCGGCGGATGTACGACGTGCTGGAGTGCATGCCCACGGTGCCGGGGGCGATCGGCGCCTTCCGCCGGGAGGCCGTGATCCGGCTCGGCGGCATCCCCACCGACACCCTCGCCGAGGACACCGACCTCACCATGGCCATGGAGCGGGACGGCTGGCGGGTCGTCTACGAGCAGCAGGCGCTGGCCTGGACCGAGGCCCCGAGCACGCTCGGCCAGCTGTGGAAGCAGCGCTACCGCTGGTGCTACGGCACGTTGCAGGCGGTCTGGAAGCACCGCCGGGCGGTCGTCGAGCGTGGAGCCGCCGGCCGGCTCGGCCGCCGCGGCATCCCGTACCTGTTGCTGTTCCAGGTGGCCCTGCCCGTGCTCGGACCGTTCGTGGACGTGGCAGCCGTCTTCGGTGTCGTCACCGGGGACTGGGTGTCCGCCCTCGTGTACTGGCTGGTCTTCCTCGCCATGCAGGTGATTCCGGCGGTCATCGCCTTCCGCCTGGACCGCGAGCGGCTCGGGCCGCTGCTGGTGCTGCCGCTCCAGCAGTTCGTGTACCGGCAGCTGATGTACCTGGTCGTGCTGCAATCGGTGATGACGGCGTTGGCAGGCGCGCGGCTGCCCTGGCACAAACTGGCGCGCACCGGACTGTCGATGCCCTCGACCGGCGGCGAAGGCCGAGACCTCGCCGAGCGGAGATGAGGGCCCAGCGGCGTGCCTCGGTGCGTGCGAGCTGGGCGTGGCCGGGAAAGAAAAGGACCGGGATAAGCGGGAAGTAGCTCGGGCGGGCCCGCTGTGGGGTGGGATCGGGATGTGGAGACCGCCGCCGAGCTAGCGGACCGAGGTCTTCTGGGTGGAGCCGTCGGGGGACTGGCGCCATTGGCCGAACGGGCGGTCGATGGTCCAGTCCCCGTCGCCGTCCCGCTCCAGCACCCGGTACTCGCAGTGCCCGGGATTGGACAGCGACTCGAACAGTTCGATGCTCCACGAGAACAGCCGCCGGCAGAGCAGACGCATGGCCAGGCCGTGGGAAACGACGAGCACGGTGTGCGGGTGTCGGGGCTCCTGGAGCATCCGCAGTTCCAGCTCGGCGAGGAAGCTGGCGACGCGGTCGTCGACGTCGGCGCCGGACTCGCCGTGCGGGAGCCGGTAGAAGAAGTGCCCGAACTCGTGCCGGAGCCGCTTCTGCACCTCCTGCTCGACGGGATCCTGGAGGTTGCCCCAGTCCTGCTCACGCAGCCGCGGCTCGGCGACGAGCCGCTCGGTCAGGTCGCGCACGTTGAGCAGCTCGAGGGTCTGCCGGGTACGCAGGTACGGGCTCACATAGGTGGCGATCGGCCCGGGCGCCAGCAGGGCCCTGATCGCGGGCGCGGTGTCGGCGGCCTGCTGCTCTCCCTGCTGGGTCAGCGGCAGCGCGTGGTCGGGAATCCGGCAGTACGCCAGCTCGTCCACATTGCCGAGGCTCTCCCCGTGCCGTACCAGGATGATCCGCATACCTCCTATTCTGCGGTCCGCTCCAACCGGCGCATTCCCCCTCTACCCTCGGTAGGACCCGTACGCTGCGCAACCGTGGTCATTGAGCTGATCGGTCTAGTCGCCTTCGCCGCGTCGGGGGCGCTCGCGGCGGTGCGCGCCAAGTTGGACCTGTTCGGCGTGGTCGTGCTGGGCCTGACGACGGCGCTGGGCGGCGGCATCATCCGGGACGTGCTGCTCGGCATCCACCCGCCGACCACGCTGCGTAGCTGGCCCTATCTGCTCACGGCGGCGGTGACGGGCGTCGCGGTGTTCTTCTTCCACCCACAGGTTGCCCGTCTGCGCCGGGCGGTGCTGCTCGCCGACGCGGTGGGCCTGGGCGTGTTCGTGACGGCCGGCACGACAACGGCGCTACAGAACCATGTGCCGGCGTACACGGCGTGCCTGATCGGCATGACGGTGGGCATCGGCGGCGGCGCGATCCGGGACGTCCTGCTCCGCGAGATACCGATGGTGCTGCGCAAGGAGATCTACGCGGTGGCGGCGCTGGCCGGCGCGGTGGTGGTGCCGATCGCGGCGTGGCTCGGCCTGCCGGACGTGTGGGGCACGGTGCTCGGCTCGGCGCTGGTGGTGGCGATCAGGCTGATCGCGCTGTGGCGGCACTGGAATGCGCCAGTTCCGCGTGCGGGTGGAACCGCTGCGAGCTGAGCCGCTCGACCCACGGCAGCTCGTCGAGCTCCCGCCAGGTGTCGCGGGTGGTCCAGGCCAGCACGCCGGTGCCGTCGGTGCTGGCGTGCAGGTAGGTCCCGGGCGTGACATGAGCACGCATCACGTCGACGAGCCGGCGCTGCCGGGCGACCTTGCTCACGCCGAACGAGACGATCAGCACCTCCGGCGCGGTCGCCTCGGCCGGCTCGGCGTGCACGAGGCGGTAGCCGAGCTGGTGGCTGGACCACTGCTCGTAGTGCAGGACGAGCTGGCCGTCCGCGCCGAGCAGGACGGCGCGGGTCAGACAATCCGCAGGCCAGGGGCGTGATCGCCACGTATTCACGGCGCCCTCGGCGGCGCGCCGCTGGTCGTCGGTCCGCCAGGTGCGGATCACGATCCCCTCGACGTCGGGGCGGGCCAGGTCCATGCCGCACAGCATCGGACCTCGAGTTATGTCGAGGTCAAGTCGTCACGGTCGGTAGTCGAGGGTGCCGTCACTCGGTCGGGGAAATTGTGCCTGTCCTTGGGCCCCTCTCAGGCACCTCTCAGGCCGGCAGGTGACACTTCGTCCATGCGCATCCTCGTAGTGGACGACGACCGGGCCGTGCGCGAGTCGCTGCGTCGCTCGCTGCAGTTCAACGGCTACCAGGTCGAGCTGGCCGGTGACGGTCAGCAAGCACTGGAGGCAGTGACAGCGCAACGTCCCGACGCGATGGTCCTCGACGTCATGATGCCCCGCCTGGACGGCCTGGAGGTGTGCCGACGACTCCGAGGCACCGGCGACGACCTGCCTATTCTCGTGCTCACGGCCCGTGACGCGGTGTCCGACCGGGTCGCCGGCCTGGACGCCGGCGCCGACGACTACCTGCCCAAGCCGTTCGCGCTGGAGGAGCTGCTGGCCCGCCTGCGGGCCCTGCTGCGGCGGGCGGCCGCCGACGACGCGGCGGCCGGCGCCCCGGCGACGGTGATGCGCTTCGCCGACCTCGAGCTGGACCCGGGCACCCGCGACGTGCGCCGCGGCGAGCGGCCGATCAGCCTCACCCGCACCGAGTTCAGCCTGCTCGAACTGTTCCTCGCCCACCCCAAGCAGGTCCTCACCAGGGGCCGGATCCTGGAGGACGTATGGGGCTACGACTTCCCGACCTCCGGGAACGCACTGGAGGTCTACGTCGGCTACTTGCGGCGAAAGACCGAGGCCGACGGCGAGCCGCGGCTGTTGCACACGGTGCGCGGAGTTGGCTACGTGCTCAGGGAGACCCCTCCGTGACCCAGCCCCGCGTCGAGGGCAAGCGCAATGTCTCGCTGCGGTCCCGGGTGATCCTGCTCACGGCGATCTGCGTCGCCGGCGCGGTGGCGCTGGCCTCGGTCGGCGCGTTCATGGTGGTCAGCAGCAACCTGTACAGCCAGGTCACGGTGTCCGTCCAGGCCACCGCGAGCAACGCGGTGAACACGATCCAACAGGCCAGCCCCGGCACCAAGCTGCTGCCGGTCGGACCGGAGGACCTGCTGGTCGCCGAGTTCGCCGACACCGGCCTGGTGGCCACCAACAACGACCACCTGCAACTGCCCAAGCTCACCCCGACCGAGCAGTCCTACCTGCACCGGGAGGGCTGCACGCAGCCGCGCAACGACACCAGCAGCAGCAACCAGGTGATGGTCTGCAACGTGTTCCCGGGCTACGCGCTGATCGTCGCCCAGTCGTTGAAGCCGACCCAGAACCTGCTGAGCAAGCTGGCGCTGGTGCTGGTGTTCGTCGGTATCGGCGGGGTGCTCGTCGCCGCGCTGGCGGGCACGGCGGTGGCGCAAGGCGGTTTGCGGCCGGTGACGCGGCTGCGCCAGGCGACCGAGCACGTCACGGCGACGGGCGACCTGCGGCCGATTCCGGTCACCGGTGACGATGAACTCGCGTTGCTCACCACGAGCTTCAACAGCATGCTCGGGGCGCTGGCCGAGTCGCAGGAGCGGCAGCGACGGCTGGTGGGAGACGCGGGGCACGAGCTGCGGACGCCGCTGACGTCCTTGCGTACCAACCTGGAGCTGCTGCTGGCGTCGGAGAAGCCGGGCGCGCCGACGCTGTCGGCGGAGGACCGGCGCGAGATCTACGACGACGTGCAGGCGCAGATCGCCGAGATGACGACCCTGATCGGGGATCTGGTCGAGCTGGCCCGGGAAGACGTGCCGCAGGCCGTGCACGAGCCGGTGGACATGGTGGAACTGGTCGAGCGGGCGCTGGACCGGGCCCGGCGGCGGGCCGCCGGGCAGCAGTTCCTGGTGAGCTTGCAGCCGTGGTACCTGCTGGGCGAGGCGCACGCGTTGGAGCGGGCGGTGCTGAACCTGCTCGACAACGCGGTGAAGTTCACGCCGGCCGACGGTGTGGTGCGGCTGGAGATGAAGCCGCTGGGGGACGGGACTCTGGTGATCGAGGTCGCCGACAGCGGGCCGGGGATCGCGGAGGCGGACCTGCCGCACGTGTTCGAGCGGTTCTACCGGTCGTCGGAGGCTCGGACGCTGCCGGGATCGGGCCTGGGGCTGGCGATCGTGGCGCAGGCGGCGGAACGGCACGGCGGTCGCGCCTACGCCGGCCGGGCGCCGGAAGGCGGCGCGTTGATGACCATGCGCCTCCCCGGCCGCCCCAGCCCCGCCTGACCCCCAAACCCCCGCGAGTCGCGCTCTGGAGCACACCGAATGTGGGTTTCGGGCACATGCCTGAGATCTACATTCGGTGTGCCTGAGAGCGCGACTCGCGGGGGTTGAACGGGTGAACCGGCCGGGGCGGGTTGACCCGCCGCCACAGTGAGAACCCGTCCCGGCCGGCGATCGGGGAACTCAGCCCTTGTTGGCGCCGAGGGTGAGGCCGCTGACGAACTGGCGTTGCAGGGCCAGGTAGATGACCAGGGTGGGGATGGCGGTCATGAGGGCGCCGGCCGCGATCAGGTTCTGGTTGCTGAAGTACTGGCCCTGGAGGCTGGCGATGGCCGAGGTGATCGGGCGGTCCGCGCCCGTCTCGAACAGCACCAATCCCCAGAAGAAGTCGTTGTAGATCCAGATGGTCAGCAGGGTGGCCAGCGCGGCGAAGGCGGGCCGGCACAGCGGCAGGATGATCTGCCAGAACTGGCGGAACACCGACGCCCCGTCGACCAGGGCGGCCTCGGTCAGCTCGTGCGGGATCGTCTTCATGTAGTTGCTGAGCACGAAGGTGCAGAACCCGCTCTGGAACGCCACGTGGATCAGGATCACGCCGAGGAACGAGTTGTACATCAGCCCCGAGCCGTTGGACAGCCAGTCCGGCAACGGGATCAGCAGGTACATCCGGAACAGCGGCGTGATGATGACCTGCGGCGGCAGCAGGTTGCCCGCGGTGAACAGCATCAGCAGGAACAGGTTCACCTTGAAGTTGAACCGCGACACGAAGAACGCCACCGACGCGGAGAACAGCAGCGTCACCAGCACGGCCGGGACGGTGATGATCACCGAGTTGAGGAAGTACTGCGGCAGCCCCGCCTGCTCCCAGGCGTTCTCGTAGTTCTCGAACGTCAACGAGCTGGCCAGCGAGAAGTAGCCGTGGGCCGAGGTGTCCGCGAACGTGCGCAGCGACGTGTAGACGGCCCACACCAACGGAACCAGCCACACCAGCGCGGTCACGGCCAGGAACACGTGCAGCACGACGCGGGCGGGGCGGACCCGCTTGCGCCGCTGCACCGGGGCCGGCCGGGACGCCGCCGCGGCCGTGACTTCTGCGACGGCGGTCATGCCTGCTGGTCCTTCCGGAAGGTCTGGAACACGTACGACACGATCGGCACCAGCGAGATCACCAGCAGCACCACGGCCAGCGCCGAGCCGTAGCCGACCAGGCTGGACTCGCCGAGGATGTTGTTGGCGATCAGGATGGACAGCAGCTCCAGCCCCGGCTTGGTGCCGTTGGTGCCGGCGACCACGTACACCAGGTCGAACGCGCGCAGCGACTCGATGATCGTCACCACCAGGATGATGATGTTGATCGGCCGCAGCGCCGGGAACGTGACCCGCGTGAACGCCTGCCACTCGGTCGCGCCGTCCAGCGCCGCCGCCTCGCGCAGCGCCGGGTCGAAGCCCTTCAGGCCGGCCAGGTACAGGATCATGATGTACGCGGCCTGTCGCCAGCTGGCCGCGACCAGCACGGCCCACAGGTTCAGGTGCGAGTCGCCCAGCCACTCGATGTACGACGTCCCCGGCTTGTTGGTGCCCAGGATGCTGTTGACCAGGCCGTTGTCCGGGTCGTAGATCGTCTGCCAGATGAACCCGGTCACCGCCGCCGAGATGACCACCGGCAGGAAGATCGCGGTCTGGTAGAAGCGGGTGAACCGGATGCTCTTGTCCAGCTGGTAGGCCAGGAACATGCCGAACGGGGTCGGCAGCAGCACGAAGAACACCAGCCAGATGATGTTGTGCTGGACCGCCGGCCAGAAGGTCGGCGACACCGTGAACATCGTGGTGTAGTTCTGGACGCCGACCCACTTGATCGTGGCCAGCCCGCCGATGCCGTCCCACTGGCTGAACGACAGCAGGATCGACACCAGGGTCGGCACCCACACCAGCGCCACGTGCAGCAAAGTGGGGACGCCGACCATCAGGCCGAGCACGATCTTGTCCCCGCCGGTCAACCGCCGAACGCGGCCGGAGCCGGACACGCCGGCTCCAGCCACGTTCTCGGCCGCGTCGGTGATGACGGTCATGGCCTACCTCAGGACTGGAAGTACTGCGACTTCTGCGACTGGATCTGGGTGAGCAGCGAGTCGGAGTTGTTCGGGCTCTGCACGAACTGCGCGAACGCCGGCTCGACGACGTTCTGGATGAAGCCCGGGTCGCTGTCGCGGTCGCCGAACTGGGACAGCTGCTTGGCGTCGGCGACGAACTTGACCGCCTTCTGCTGGAGCGTCCCGTACTTGCTGGTGTCGGCCTTCTCGTTGACGGCCAGGTTGGAGGCGTCGATCGACAGGTAGGTGTTCTCCGCCTCGGCGGTGCCCAGGTACTCCAGCAGCTTCTTGGCGCCGTCCGGGTTCTTCGGGTTCTTCGACAGCAGGAAGCCGTCCATCGGCGCCTCGACGGCGTCGGTGCCGTACTGGGAGTTGATCTCCGGGAAGGCGAAGAAGTCCAGGTCCTCGTAGTCGGACTGGTTGGTGAAGGACTGGCCCACGAACATGCCGATCACCATCATGCCGCCGGTCTTGTTCACCAGCGCGGCCGACGCGTCCTCCCACTTCTTGCTGGAGGCGCCCGCCTGGTAGTAGGGCAGCATGCGCTTCCAGGAGTCCATGGCGGACTTGACCTTCGGGTCGGTCCAGGACTCCTTGCCGTGCATGAGGTCCATGTGGAACTGGTAGCCGTTGGTGCGCATGTTCAGGTAGTCGAACGTGCCCAGCAGCATCCAGCTCTCGCCGCCGCCGAAGCCCTGCACGAACGGCGACAGGCCGTCGCCCTGCATCTTCTTGGCCAGGTTGATGAGGTCGTCGAAGGTCTTCGGGACCTCGTAGCCCTTCGCCTGGAACAGGCTCTTCCGGTAGAACACGCCCCACGGGTAGTTGTAGATCGGCACGAAGTAGTAGTGCCCGTCCGCGGGGTTCTTCGACAGGTCCTTGACGGCCTGCGGGAAGTTGGCGCCGATCTTGTCCCAGACGTCGTCGATCGGGCTGAGCAGCTTCTTGTTGGCGAAGAACTGCATCCGGTAGCCGGCGAACCAGGTGAACACGTCGTCCGGCGTGCCCTGGAGGTAGCTGTTGATGTTCTGCTGGAACGCCTGGTGGTCCTGCGTGTTCACCTTGGCCGTCAGGCCGCCGGACTGCTTGGCGAACGCGTCCAGGACGGCCTGGTAGGCCTGCTTCGGCTTGGCGTCCGAGCCGTTCGAGCCGAACGTGACGGTGTTGGAGCTCGCGCCCCCGGTCGAGCCGCCGGAGCCGCAGGCCGCGAGGCCGGGCACGGCCGCGAGACCGGCGCCCGCGAGCAGCACCTTGAGCGCCGACCGCCGGTCGAATGTGGGCAGTTGGCCTGGTCTTGGGCGCGCCATCGGGCCCCTCCCGTGTCGAGTGTGAACCAACGGACTCAAACAAAGTTGCGCACAATGTTGTACCCGTCACAACAGATGTCAAGTCCCAGTTTGGCCTGGTTGCTCCCTGTAGAGCAGTGGGAACGGTCCGCTCAGTGGGTTCACATGGGTGACCCAGCTAACAGTTATCAAGTCGTAGCCTGTTTGAGTGTGTTGACGTTTGGTGGGTGTGTAGTCCACGCTCTTGCCGTGACCGGATGGCCGACCGGACTGCCGGGTCCCTGCTGGGGTGGTGACTACAACCCCGAGCAGTGGCCGGAGCACGTCTGGACCCACGACGTGGAGCTGATGAAGCGGGCCGGGGTCAACCTGGTCAGCGTCGGCATCTTCGCCTGGGCCCGGCTGGAGGTGGCCGACAACCGGTTCGACTTCGGCTGGCTGGACCAGGTGCTCGACCAGCTGCACGAGGGCGGCATCCGGGTCTGCCTGGCCAACGCGACCGCCTCCCCGCCGCCCTGGCTGACCCGGGCCAACCCGGACATGCTGCCGGTCCGCGCGGACGGCGTGCGGCTCTCACACGGGTCACGGCAGGAGTACTGCCCGACCTCGCCGGTGTACCGCGACCGGGCGATCGCGCTGACCGAGAAGATCGCGCTGCGCTACGGGGAGCACCCGGCGCTGGCCGCCTGGCACGTCAACAACGAGTACGGCTGCCACGTGTCGCGCTGCTACTGCGACCGGTGCGCCGAGGTGTTCCGGGACTGGCTGCGCGCCCGCTACGACCTGGACGGCCTGAACCGGGCCTGGGGCACGGACTTCTGGTCCCAGCACTACTCGTCCTGGGACCAGGTGCTGCCGCCGCGGGTGACGCCGACCTTCCAGAATCCGGGGCAGGTGTTGGACTTTGCGCGGTTCTGCTCCGACGCGCTGCTGGACCTGTTCTGTGCTGAGCGGGACGTGCTCAAGGACGTCACCCCGGACATCCCCGTCACCACGAACTTCATGGCCAACTGGACGTTCAAGGCGCTGAACTACTGGCACTGGGCGGCCGAGGTCGACTTCGTCTCCAACGACCACTACACCCGCGCCGACGACCCGGAGCGCCACATCGAGCTGGCGCTGTCCGCGGACCTCGTGCGCGGGCTGTCGCGCGGCGAGCCGTGGCTGCTGATGGAGCAGTCCACCTCGGCAGTGAACTGGCAGCCGCGCAACTTCGCCAAGCCAGCCGGCGAAATGCGCCGCAACTCGTACTCGCACCTGGCCCGCGGCGCCGACGGCACGCTGTTCTTCCAGTGGCGGCAGTCCCAGGCCGGCGCCGAGCGCTTCCACTCCGCGATGCTGCCGCACGCCGGCGAGGACACCAAGGTGTTCCGCGAGGTGACGCAGGTCGGCGAGGAGTACCAACGGCTTTCCGAGCTGGTCGGGTCCACTGTGGACGCGCGGGTGGCGATCGTGCACGACTTCGAGTCGGCCTGGGCGGCCGAGCAGCCGGCCCATCCCACCTCCGACTTCGACTACTACGAGACGGTGCTGGGCGTGTACCGGGCGCTGTGGCAGTCCGGCGTCACGGTGGACGTCGTGCCACCGTCGAGTGATCTTTGCCGCTACCGGCTGGTCGTGGTGCCGGCGCTCTATCAGGTGACCGACGCCGAGGCGCGCTGGCTGGAGGACTATGTGCGCTCGGGCGGTCACGCGGTGGTGACCTGGTTCTCCGGCATCGCCGACGAGAACAACCGGGTCCGGCTGGGTGGCTACCCGGGCGCGTTCCGTGAGCTGCTCGGCGTAAGGGTGGAGGAGTTCTTCCCGCTGCCGCCCGGCCACAACGTTGCGCTGACCGGCGGGCTGTTCGCCTCGAACTGGTCGGAGTTGGTGCACCCCAACGGCTGCGAGGTGGTGGCGTCCTATGTGGATGGACCGCTGCCCGGGTCGCCGGCGGTGACCCGCAACGAATTCGGCGAGGGCCTGGCCTGGTACCTGGCCACCACACTGGACGCCGACAGCGCCGTCACGGTGTTCGCCGACGCGCTCCAGCGGGCCGGCGTCACGCAGGTCGCGCCCGCCCCGGCCGGGGTGGAAGTCGTGCGGCGGCGGGGCGAGCGGATATCCTGGCTGGTGGCGATCAACCACACCGGCGCGGACGTGGTCCTGCCGGTGGAAGGCGTGGAACTGATCTCCGGTCTCGAAACGTCCGGCGGTCTGCCGGTCCCGGCGGGCGGGGTCGCCGTGGTCCGGGAGGTGTGAGGTGCTCGCACGGCAGCGGCAAGCGGTGATCCTGGAGGAGATCCGGCGGATCGGGGCCGTCAAGGTCTCCGATCTGGTGGTCCGGCTCGGGGTCTCGGACATGACGGTCCGCCGCGACCTCGACGTGCTGGCCGGCAGGGGACTGCTGGAAAAGGTTTACGGCGGCGCGACCACGGTCGGCGGCCGCAGCACCGACGAGCCCGGCTTCGAGGCCAAGTCGGTGCGGCAGCTGCCGGAGAAGGAGGCGATCGCGCGGCTGGCCGCGGACCTGGTCCGCCCCGGCACCGCGATCGGCCTGTCCGCCGGCACCACCACCTGGACGATGGCCCGCTTCCTCGACGACGTGCCGGACCTGACCGTCGTCACCAACTCCATCCGCGTCGCCGACGTGCTGCAGCAGCGCGGCCGCACCGACCGCACCGTGGTGCTCACCGGCGGCGTGCGCACGCCGTCGGACGCGCTGGTCGGCCCGGTCGCCGTGCAGGCGCTGCGCTCGCTGCACCTGGACGTGGTCTTCCTCGGCGTGCACGGGATGGCCCCGCGCGCCGGCTTCACCACCCCCAACCTGAACGAGAGCGAGACCAACCGCGCCCTGGTGGACGCCGCCGGCCGCGTGGTCGTCGTGGCGGACAGCACCAAGTGGGGCACGGTCGGCATCTCCACCATCGCCGATCTCGACGAGGCCGACGTGTTAGTCAGCGACGGCGGCCTGTCCGAGCAGGCGCGGCAGGTGTTGGGCGAGAGCGTCGGCGAGCTGCGGCTGGCCGATCCACCGAAGCAGGGACAGGAACAGGGAGTCGGTGCGTGACCGAGGCATCCACCAGCAGCATCCGGCGCACGTCAAGGAGGTTGGCGGACGGCCGCGAGATCATCTACTTCGACGACACCCCGGACGCGCCGGAGCGCGTCGCCGTCGACACCCGTGACCTGCCCGAGCAGGCGCCGCACAGCGAGGTCCGCCGGGACCCGCTGACCGGCGAGTGGGTGGGCATCGCCGCGCACCGGCAGACCCGCACCTACAAGCCGCCGGCCGACCTGTGCCCGCTGTGCCCGACCTCGCCGGGGCGGCCCACCGAGGTGCCCGAGTCCAGCTACGACGTGGTGGTGTTCGAGAACCGCTTCCCGTCCTTCGCGGAGTCGGTGCCGGACGTGCCGTCCACTGTGGACGGCATGCCGATGGTGGCGCGGGGGCCCGGCCGGGGCCGCTGCGAGGTCGTCTGCTTCACCTCCGACCACAACAGCTCCTTCGGCGCGCTGACGCCGCGCCGGGTGCGGACCGTGGTGGACGCGTGGGCGGACCGCACCGAGGCGTTCGGCAGGCTGCCCGGCGTGGAGCAGGTCTTCCCGTTCGAGAACCGGGGCGAGGAGATCGGCGTCACCCTGAGCCACCCGCACGGGCAGATCTACGGGTACCCGTTCGTCACGCCGAAAACCTCGCGCATGCTGGAGGTCGCCGCGGAGTACCGGGCGGCGCACGGCACGCACGTGCTCGGCGACGTGCTGGCCGCGGAGCGCGCCGCCGGCACCCGGGTCGTGGCGTCGTCCGACCACTGGACCGCGTTCGTGCCCTCGGCCGCGCGCTGGCCGGTCGAGGTGCATGTGGTGCCGCACCGACAGGTGCCCGATCTGCCCGCGTTGTCCGAAGTGGAGCGTGACGACTTCGCCACGCTGTACCTGGAGGTGCTGCGCCGGCTGGACGGCCTCTACAACAAGCCGCTGCCCTACATCGCGGCCTGGCACCAGGCGCCGGTGCGCACCGGACGTGACCTGGCCTGGCTGCACCTGGAGGTGTTCTCGGTGCTGCGCACCGCGGACAAGCTGAAGTACCTGGCCGGCTCGGAGTCGGGCATGGCCGTGTGGATCAACGACACCGCGCCCGAACAGGTAGCTGAGAGGTTGAGGGCAATCTGAGGGGGATTCCTCACAACACCCCCAGGATGGTCTCAGGTCGCTCTCAGGCTCACCCGGCACAGTTATGGCCATGACGGAGAACAACCCGGGTGCCGCCGGGCCCACGCCGGAGCGGCCCGAGCAGCCCGCCGAGCAGGCGGCCCAGCAGCACAACCCGGCGGCGCAGCCTGAGGCGACCCCGCAGCCGGCCGCCCAGCCGACCGCCGCCGACCCGGGTGCGCCCGTGTGGAACCCCTGGGCTCCCCAGGGCCAGGAGCGACCCGTGCAGGAGCAGGGCCTGTCGGGTCAGGAACCGCCGGCCGGGCCGCCGTGGCAGCAGGGTGCCGCGCAGCCCGTCGGCGGGCCCCAACAGCAGCCCGGGTACCAGCCGACGGCGGCGTTCGCGCAGCCCGGCTACGCCCAGGTGCCGCCCGGCGCGAACCCGCACGTCCTGACGATGGACCAGCCGCACGGCGTCTACACCACGCCGCGCAAGCCCACCCGCACCAAGCTGGTGGTCGGCGTCGCCGTGCTCGCGCTGCTGGTCGGCGGCGGCGCCGGTGCGGTCGGCGGCTACCTGGCCGCCGCCAACGGCGCCGGCAGCTACAACTCACTGTTCACCAACACACCGACCCAGAACGCGTCCAACGTGGCGCCGGGCTCGGTGACCGACGTGGCCAACAAGGTGCTGCCGACCGTCGTCGAGATCAAGACCCAGGAGGGCGAGGGCTCCGGCTTCATCGTCTCCTCCGACGGCGAGATCATCACCAACAACCACGTGATCGCCTCCGCCATCGGCGGCGGCCAGATCGAGGTCGACTTCCAGAACGGCAAGACGGCATCGGCCAAGATCATCGGCCGGGACCCCACGACCGACGTCGCGGTGGTCAAGGCGCAGAACGTCACCGGCCTGCCCACCGCCACCATCGGCAGCTCCAGCAACCTCCAGATCGGCCAGCAGGTGGTGGCCATCGGCTCGCCGTTCGACCTGGCCGGCACCGTGACCACCGGCATCGTGTCGTCGCTGCACCGGCCGGTCAACGTCGGCGACGAGCTGGACCAGGGGCAGGGCCAGGGCCAGGGCGGCCGTGGCGGCGGCGGCCTCGGCGGTGGCGGGCTGGGCGGCGGGCAGCAGCAGCAACAGCAGCCCAGCCAGCAGCAGGACACCGTGCTGGACGCCATCCAGACCGACGCCGCGATCAACCCCGGCAACTCCGGCGGCCCGCTGGTGAACATGCAGGGCCAGGTCATCGGCATGAACTCGGCGATCTCCAGCCCCAACTCCAGCGCGCAGGCCCAGGGCGGCTCGGTCGGCATCGGCTTCGCCATCCCGATCGACCAGGCCAAGCGGACCGCGCAGCAGATCACCCAGACCGGCAAGGCCACCCAGGCCCAGCTCGGCGTCGGCGTCAACGAGACCACCGACGGCACCGCCGGGGCCCTCATCGGCAGCGTCACCGGCGGCGGCGCCGCCGACAAGGCCGGGCTCAAGCAGAACGACGTCGTCGTCAAGCTGAACGACCGCGTGATCAACAGCGCCGACGCGCTGGTGGCGGCCGTGCACGCGCAGGCGCCCGGCGACACCGTGACGCTGACCCTGGCCAACGGCAAGACGCTCCAGGCCACCCTGGGCGGCAACCCGATCAACGTGCAGAACTGAGTTTTTGGCGCTCGCTTCGCTCGCGCGGCTCGGCCCCTTCGGGGGCCGACGCCTCGCCCTTGCTGGATTTCGATCGGCCACGTCGGCTCTGTGGTGGGTGCGTGGGTGGTGGCCGATCGAAATCCACCAACCGGGCGAAGCGCCGGCGGGGCCTCGCGCTACATCGGTCGGCGGCGGGCGGAACGGGTTCGGAGCAATCCCGCGAGCACCACGACCGCCCACAGCACCGCCAGCGTGATCAGGGTGCCGGTGACGTAGTCGCGGTCGTGCAGGCCCGGTTTCGGTGGGAAACCGTAGGGGCGCCAGGCTTCCGTGACGGCGAGGAAGGCGATGACCGCGGTGGAGCCGATGCCGAAGTGCAGCGGCCAGCGCCATGCGGTGGTGGTCCATCGCGCGACGGCCAGGCTGAGCAGGCCGGCGATGGGCAGCACGACGGCGTCGTCGAGGACGGGCGGCCCGATGAACCAGGCGAAGATGTCCTTGGCCAGCGGGAATGCCAGCCACGCGCCGAAGGCCAGCGCGGCCAGCCCGAGCACGCCGAGCACGATCCTCACGTGATCACCTCCAGCCGGCGCACCCACTTCGTCTGCAACACGCCCGGCCGGCTCGGGGCGATGATCCGGCACGGATAGCCGTGATCGAGGTCGAGCACCTTGCCCTCCAGCCGAAGCGCGAGCAGCGTCAGCGGATCGGACGTGTGCACGCCGGGCAGGGTGGTCGAGTTGTACAGGCCGGCCCGTTCCAGGGAGCTGACCCGTACGGCCGATCCCGCCGGCGCGCCAACGGCTTTCAGCAGGTCCATCACCGGCACGCCGCTCCAGGTGGCGGTCTGGCTCCAGCCCTCGACGCACGCGATCGGCAGCGCGGCGGTGGTCTGCCGCATCGACTGGAGTTGTTCCCGTGAGAACAGGGTGGTGCCGTTGGGGCCGGCGACTTCCAGCCGCCAGCTCGAATCGACGGTGACGACATTGGCCTGCGCGGCGGTGCGGTTGACCGGCAGCCCCTGCTCGCCGTTGTTGGAACGTTCCGACAGTGCGGAGACGTTGCGCAGGAAGGGAATCGTGCTGCCGCCGAAGACCAGCACGGCGACGCCGCTGGTGAGCCACGTGGTGCGGAGGAAGGCCCGGCGGCTGACGTCGATCTCCTTGCGGCGGTGTTCGCGGATCAGCGGCAGTTTCACCGCGATGTGCACCAGCAGCGAACCGAAGGCCACCCAGGCGACCGCGTAGTGCGCGGTGGGGAAGAAGAAGCTCCACGGATAGTTCTGCGCCGCGTTGAACGTGCCGGTGGCGAGCTCGAAGAACGCCGCCCCGGCCAGCACCAGGATGGAGATCCGCTCCAGCGCGTGCAGGAGGGACTTCACCGCCGGCCGTTCGAACAGCTTCGGGTAGACCGTCCAGAGCTTGGCGATGAGCAGCGGAATCGCCGCGACGCCGGAGATGACGTGCGCGCCCTGCGTGATCCGGTACAGGTTGATCGGGCGGCTCGGCCAGTAGAACCAGGGGGCGGGGTGCTGGATGAAGTGGCTGAGCACGCCGGTGACGAAGCAGATCGTGAAGGCGATGCCGAGCCAGGTGCCGACGCGCGAGGTGACCCGCGGATCGTGCACCAGGCTCTTGAACTTCAGGAGCCCGAACGCCTTGTCCTGCGCTCGGTTCGCGCTGTCCTGCAACCTGGTCAGGACTTCCGGAGTTCGGCGAACCACCGACCGCCCCTCTCGTTCACCCAGCCGACCTTCAGGCCGGCGGCTTGGGCGGTGCGGTCGAGGCCGTCCGGACCGAGGCGGGCCCAGTCGAACCAGTGGCCGCGATTGTCCACGCTGGACAGTCGGACTTGCTGTCGGCGCAGTCCGATGCCGGGCGGGTCGAGCTCCGTGAGGACGCTGCCGCCCGGCCGGAGCAGGTCGCGGACCCGGTGGAGCAGGGCGACGGGATCGCCGCCGATGCCGATGTTGCCATCGGCCAACAGGACGTGCCGCCAGCGGCCCTCGCCGGGGATGCGGTCGAACACGTCCCGACACAGCGCGGCGGCGCCGCGGGCGACGGTCAGGTCGACGGCGATCGGCGAGATGTCCACGCCCAGCGCGACCAGGCCGCGGCGGGTCAGCGCCTCGACCAGCCGGCCGGGCCCGCAGCCGACGTCGAGCGTCGGCCCGAGGCACGCGGCCAACAGCACCTCGTCGGCGCTGTCCGACTCGTCGCGCCACCTGGTCACCGGCAACATCACTCGCTCCCCGTTCGCGCACTCCAGCCAACAGTGCTCGCCGAGCAGCCCGGGATCGAACTCGGTCGTCGTCACGGGATGGGCTGCCCCGCCGTGCTGATCGCAGCCACCGCGGCCGCGAACCGACTGCGCGGCACCAGCTTCGCCACTCGCGCGGCGTCCACAACCGTGTCCACATCGGACAGAACCGGCAGTGGTGTGACGTGCAGGTCCCGGTCGTGCAAGGCGTCCAGGGTGCGGCGGCCGGTGTCTGGCTGCGACATCGGCACGTCACTGAGCGCCATGGCGTGCACCGGATCCCTGAGACCGAGCGCCCACCAGCCGCCGTCCTCGGCGAGCCCGAGCGTGGCGTCGCCGGCGAGGGTGCCGACGACCGCCGAGCCGAGCAGCCATGGCGTGACCTGCGGCGTGTCCATGCCGATCTGGACCACCGGCAGGTCGGCGACGTCGTGGTGAGCGTTCACCAGCCGTTCGGCGAAGTTGTCGCCACGCTGGGGGATCACGTCGAACCAGCGCAGCATTCGGCGCAGTTCAGGGGCCTGGGCGGCGGCATCGAGGTCGCCGGTCATCGCGACGACCCGCCGGACGCGCGGCACCGCCAGCACCGCGTCGAGCGTGTCCAGCAGCGACGCCGCGGCCACCTCGGCGGCCTGTTCCCGGGTCGCGGCCGGCGTCAGCCGGGTCTTCGCGAGCCCCGGCACCGGGGCCTTCGCCACCACCAGCACACAGGCGCGTTCGTTCATCGGAGCACCCCCGCCATGTCGTGCACGGCCCGCAAGGTGCCGCGCACAGAACCGGAAACCTTGGACTTCGTGCCGGCCGTGCGCGGCCGGTACGTGACGTCCGACTCGACGACCCGCCACCTCGCCTCGTTGGCACGGATGAGCAGTTCGAGCGGATAACCGAAGGCGCGATCCTGAATCCCCAGGGCCAGCAGGCTCTCCCGACGAGCGGCCCGCATCGGCGCGATGTCCCGAACCTTCAGGCCGCGCCGGCGCATGAGCCCGGCGAGAATCCTGTTGCCCAGCCGGGCATGCCACGGCCAGCTGCCGCGCCCCTGCGGAATTCGCCGCCCCACGGCCATGTCCGCGCCGGCGAGCACCCGCTCCACCAGCGCCGGCAGCTGCCGGGGATCGAGCGACCCGTCGGCGTCCAGGAAGCAGACGATGTCGGCGGTCGCGTGTTCCAGACCGGTGTGCACGGCGGCGCCGTAGCCGCGCCGGGCCTCCCGCACGACCGTCGCCCCGTGGGCGGCGGCGACTTCCGGCGAGCCGTCCGACGACCCGTTGTCGACGACGATCGCGCGATATCCAAGCGGCAGCGCATTGAGCACGGCCGGCAGCGCCAATGCCTCGTCGAGGCACGGCAACACCACATCGACGGTATCCACCCAGTCGAAGCTAGAGCCGTCGCGTAATCGGCAGAACCCTTTCCGTGCTTACCGAAAGCTGACGACACCGAAAGTCTTACGGAGTTCTTGCGAACCACGGATCCGGCCATTCCGGCCGCTACCGTGTCAGGCGTGGCTCGACGCATCGGCACGCGCCTTGATCTCGTCGTGGGCGGCGCCTCGCTGCTGCTCGTGGGCATCGCCACGGCGGTGGGCCTCGTCGTGCCCAATATCTTCGTGTCCGCGCCGCCGTTGTTCGGGGATTGGCTGCCGCACGTGGGAATCGGCACGCCGCTGGCGATTCTCGTCGCGCTGACGGTGATCATCCGGCGGCCGCCGCTGCGATTCGCCTATCCGCTCGCGGTCGCCTGGACATTCTCGCTGGCGCTGATCGACGGCTGGCAGCGCGGTATCGCCGGCCGGCTGACGACAAAGGACGAATACCTGCACGAGGTGCCGGGTGTGCACGACATCGGGGCGATGCTCCGGTCGTTCAGCGGACGGATCCTCGACTACCAGCCCGACTCGTGGACCACGCACGTCGCCGGCCACCCGCCGGGCGCGCTGCTGATCTTCGTCTGGCTGGACCGGATCGGCCTCGGCGGCGGCGCGTGGGCCGGTGTGGCGGTGATCCTCGTCGGCAGCCTCACGGCGTTCGCGGTGCCGTGGACCATCCGGTCCCTCGGCCACACCGAGCTGGCGGCGGCCGTCGTGCCGTTCTCCGTGCTGCTGCCGGGGGCGGTGTGGGTGGGCGTGTCCGCCGACGGCCTGTACGCCGGCGTCACGGCGCTGGCGATCGGGCTGCTGGTGCAGCGGCACTGGATCGCCTGGGTCGGCGGCGGCCTGCTGCTCGGGTACTCGGTGTTCCTGTCGTACGGGCTGCTGCTGTTCGGGCTGGTGGCCCTCGGCGCGGTGATCGCGACGCGGCGCTGGGCCGCACTGGGTGTCGCACTCGTTGCCGCCGGCGCGGTCATGGCCGCATTCGCGGCGGCCGGGTTCTGGTGGCTGGACGGCTACCACCTCGTGGTGGTGCGCTACTACCAGGGCATCGGGGCGCTGCGGCCGTACGCCTACTGGGTGTGGGCGGACCTGGCGGCGCTGGTGCTGGCCGCCGGCCCGGCGGCGGTCGCCGGCCTGCGCCGGCTGCCGGGGTCGCCGCTGCTGCTGCTCACCGGCGCGGCCGTGCTGGCGATCCTGCTGGCCGACGTAAGCGGGCTCAGCAAGGCGGAGGTGGAACGCATCTGGCTACCGTTCACGGTGTGGCTGGCGCCCGCGGCGGCGCTGCTGCCGGCGTCGACCCGCCGGTGGTGGCTGGCGGCGCAGGCGCTGACCGCGCTGGCGGTCAACCATCTGGTGCTGACGAACTGGTGAAGACATGAGTGGACGGGTCCTGGTCGTTGACGACGACGAGACGGTGCGCGACGTGGTGCGCCGCTACCTGGAGCGCGACGGGCACGAGGTGGTGGTGGCCGGCGACGGCGAGAGCGCTCTGCAACTGGTCGCGAAGCAGGTGCCGGACCTGGTCGTGCTGGACCTGATGCTGCCCGGCATCGACGGCCTGGAGGTGTGCCGGCGGCTGCGCCAGCGCCTCTCGGTGCCGATCGTCATGCTGACCGCGCTCGGCGAGGAGGAGGACCGCGTGGTCGGCCTCCAGCTCGGCGCTGACGACTACGTGACGAAGCCGTTCAGCCCGCGTGAGCTGGCGTTGCGGGTCGGCTCGGTGCTGCGCCGGGCCAAGGGCGTGTCCGCCGGGCCGGCGATGGGCGAGCTGCTCGACGGCGGCCTGCGGCTGGACACGGTCGCCCGCAGCGCCAGCCTGAACGGCGCGCCGCTGGCGCTGACCACGCGCGAGTTCGACCTGCTGGTGTTCTTCATGGTCAACCCGGGCGAGGCGTTCAGCCGTCCGCAGCTGCTGGAGCGGGTGTGGGGCTGGGACTTCGGCGACCAGTCCACTGTGACCGTCCACGTGCGACGGCTGCGGGAGAAGATCGAGGAGGACCCGGCCAACCCCAAGCGGATCGTCACGGTGTGGGGCGTCGGCTACCGCTTCGACGGAACGAGGTAGCCCATGCTGGTCGAGCTCATGCACATCGCCCCGTACGCGATCGCCTTCACACTGCCGATCGCGTTGCTGGGCCTGGTGCTGCTGCAATGGCTCGGGGAGCGCTCGCTGCCCACGTCCATGACGGTGCTCGTGCTGGTGCCGCTGGTCGCCACCGCCGGCGGCGTGATCGGCGTCAGCGGCTTCATGTTCACGCCGATGCTCAACACCACCCTGCTGGTCTACCTGTGGATCGCGCTGGTCACCGTGCCGGCCGCGCTGCTGCTGGGCCGGGGCATCGCCAAACGGACCGTGTGGGAACGCGCCGCGCGGGTGCGGGAGCGCGCCGCCGAGGCGTCGCGGCGGGAGCTGGTCGCGTGGATCAGCCACGACCTGCGCACCCCGCTCGCCGGCATCCGCGCCATGGCCGAGGCCCTGTCCGACGGCGTCGTCTCCGCACCGGAGGACGTCGCCGGATACGCGTCACGGATCAGCGCCGAGACCCAGCGCCTGTCCGGCATGGTCGACGACCTGTTCGAGCTCTCCAAGATCACCGCCGGTGCGCTGCGGCTCACCATGTCCGCGGTGCCGCTGCGCGACGTGATCAGCGAGGCCGTCGCCGCCGAGGGGCCAGTCGCCGCGAGCAAGGGCGTGCGCCTGGAGGCCAACGCCGAGGAGTGGCCCGTCGTGCTCGGCAGCGACCCCGAGCTGGCGCGCGTGATCCGCAACCTGCTCTCCAACGCCATCCGGCACACGCCCGCCGACGGCACCGTCGCCGTGCACGTCGACGCCGAGAAGGACCAAGCAGTGGTCAGCGTCGACGACGCCTGCGGCGGCATCCCCGACAACGAGCTCGACCGCGTCTTCGACGTCGCCTTCCGCGGCAGCGCCGCCCGCACCCCGTCCGGCGACGGCGGCGCCGGCCTCGGCCTGGCCATCGCCCGCGGGCTCGTCGAGGCCCATCAGGGCGAGATCGCTGCCCGCAACCACGGCCCCGGCTGCCGGTTCGAGGTCAGGCTGCCGATCGCGGTCTAACGTGGAAGGCATGGGGGAACCACTGCCTTTCGGGCTCATCGCCGACGAGTACGACCGCCGCCGTCCGGCGCCGCCCGAGGACCTGGTCGACGACCTCGAACGTCTCGGCGGCTCGACTCTCGACGTCGGCTGCGGCACCGGCAAGGCGGCGGTCGCGCTGATCGAGCGCGGTCTCACCGTCCTCGGCCTCGAACCCGACGAGCGCATGGCCGCGGTCGCCAGGAGCCACGGCGTCCCGGTCGAGATCGGCGCCTTCGAGAGCTGGGACGACGGCGGTCGCCGCTTCGACCTGCTCACCTTCGCCGACTCCTGGCACTGGGTCGATCCCGTCGGCGGTGTGACCCGTTCGGCGGAACTGCTGCGTCCGGGCGGGATGGTCGCGCGGTTCTGGAACGCCCACACCGTGGACCCGGACGTGATCGAGACCTTCGACGCCCTCTACCGCCGGCACGCCCCGGAGATCCCGCGGGTGTGGGAGCCGGGCGATGGGGCCCTGATCCGCCTCGTGCGGACCGCTGACGGGGAACCGTTCGGGCAGAGCGGCAATTTCGCCCCGGTCCAGACGCACATGTACAGGTCGGAGACCGTGCGCACCGCCGACGACTGGGTCGCCACGGTCGCGACCACGAGCGATCACCTGCGGCTTGGCGACCGCCTCGGGCCGCTGTTGACGGAGCTGCACGCGGCGATCGAGGGCCTCGGCGGCGCGCTGCGGGTGCGCCGGTCGACGATCCTCGCGCTGTCCCGCCGCTTGTAGTCCTGGGACCCACACTCGGTGTGCCTGAGAGCGCGACTCGCGGGGGTTAGTGCCATACGGGGTCACGCAGGGGTGCGGTGGCGAAGTCGGCCACGCCGGCGGAGAAGGGCACCTGCGCGGTGAAGCCGAGGAGGTCGGCCGCCTTCGACGGATCGGCGACGACGTGCCGGACGTCCGCCGGCCGCGCACCGCCGACGACCCGCGGCGAGGGTCCGTCGCACGCGGCGGACAGCTCGGTGGCTAGCTCGCCGACGGTGTGCGGGTCGCCGGAGCAGACGTTGATCGGCTCCAGCACGCCGTCGGCCGTCGGCTGCTCCACCGCGAGGGCGTTGACCAGGGCGACGTCAGTGACGTGGACGAAGTCCCGCATCTGTTGGCCGTCCTCCAGTACGGTCGGCGCCTGCCCGTTGCGCAGCGCGGACCGGAACAGCGACGCGACGCCGGCGTAAGGGGTGTCGCGCGGCATCCGTGGCCCGTAGACGTTGTGGTACCGCAGCGCCCACACGGAGCCGCCGGTCTGCCGGGCCCACGCCGCCGCCAGATGCTCCTGGGCGAGCTTGGTCGCCGCGTACGTGCTGCGCGGCTCGAGCGGCGCATCCTCCGGCACCTTCCGCCACGCCAGTTCCGCGCCGCAGCGCGGGCACCGTGGGTCGTACCGGCCGGCATCCACATCGGACTGTCGCCGCGGCAGCGGCCGCACGACGCCGTGCGCGTGGCAGAAGTAGCGGCCCTCGCCGTACACCACCATCGAGGACGCCAGCACGAGCCGGCCCAGGCCCGCACGGTGCATCGCCGCGAGCAGCACGGCGGTGCCGTAGTCGTTGTGGGAGGCGTACTCCGGGGCGTCCGACGGGTCGACGCCGTGGCCGACGACGGCCGCCTGATGGCACACGACATCGACGCCCGTGAGCAGGCGGTCCAGCAGTTCGCCGTTGCGCACGTCCCCGAGCACGATCTGATGCCGCTGCGTCCACGCCGGCGGCTCCGCGCCACCGTGCGCCTTCGGCAGCAGGGCGTCGAGCAGCACCACGTCGTGCCCGCGATCGGTCAGTTCGTCGGCGACGTGGGAACCGATGAAACCGGCCCCGCCGGTGATGAGGACTCGCACGTCCCCGACGTTATGGGCAACGCCACCGTCGTGGTCGTCCGCGAGGTGGCACGTCACGGAACCGTCAGATCCGCGCGACCGCTAGGTTGGTGCCATGGAACGCAGTGCGCAGCGTCTCGGCCGTGCCCTCGTCGTGATCGTCAACGACTCGGTGGTGCACGGCGAGCACGAGGACACCACGGGGCCGTTGGTGACCGAACTGTTGGAGGAGACCGGCTTCATCGTCGACGGGGTCGTCGCGGTGTCCGGGGACGTGGTGGGCATCCGCAACGCGCTGAACACCGCCGTCATCGGCGGCGTCGACCTGGTCGTCACCGTCGGCGGCACCGGCGTGTCGCCGCGCGACCAGACGCCCGACGCCACCCAGGGCGTGCTGGACCGGCCGATCCCCGGCATCGCCGAGGCGCTCCGCTCCTCCGGCCTGGCCGCCGGCGCCGTGGACGCGGGCATCTCCCGCGGCCTGGTCGGCGTCTCGGGCAGCACGCTGGTGGTCAACCTGGCCGGCTCGCGCGGCGCCGTCCGCGACGGCATGGCCACGCTGTCCGCCCTGGTGCCGCACGTCATCGAGCAGCTGTCCAGCCTCGACGACGTCTGATCACGGTCCGGTTCGGGCCCCCGCCACCGCGGCGGGGGCCCGAACCGTGTCCGCTCACTTCTTGTCGTGGTTGAACAGCTCGCCGACCTTCTCGCCGACCGTGCGCACGCCCTCGCTGAACTTGCCGCCGGTCAGCTCGTCCATCTTGGCCTGGGCGGCGTCGGCGCCCTTGTTGATCGCCTCGCCGGCCTGCTCCAGGTAGGGCTGCGCCTTCTCGCGCAGCGGCTCCGCCTTCTCGGCGAGGTCGCTGACCGCCTCGGCGGCCTTGTCGCGCAGCGGCGCGGCCTTCTCGGCCAGGTCGTTGGCCACTTCCTTGGCCCGATCGAAGAAGCTCACTGGGTGCCCCCGTCTCGTGCTCGCTGACAAGCCTCTGAGGTCAATGATGGACGATGGGTGGGTGACCGAGCCACGCGAACAGCCCAAACCCACCCGGCGCCTGGATGAGGTCTTCGGCGAGGTGCTGCCCGAGACCACCTCGGACGAGCGGGACCCGGACCGCCGCGGCCGGGACGCCGACAGCTGGTACGAGGAGAACCGCCCGCCCCACCACGAGGACCGCTAGCGCTGGCCCTGCTGGGACCGCAGCAGGTCGCGGATCTCGGTGAGCAGCTCGATGTCCGTCGGCGCGGACGGCTTCTCCTCCTCCTGCTTCTTGAACCGGTTGGTGATGCGCTGGACCGGCACGACGATCAGGAAGTAGACCACCGCGGCGATGATGACGAAGTTGATCACCGCCGTGATGAACAGGCCGTAGTCGAAGGTCACGCCGGCCACGGTGAACTGGCCGCCGATCTCCCCGCCGGTGATGGCCTTCACCAGCGGGTTGATGAAGGCGTTGCCCAGCGCGGTGACCAGCGCGGTGAACGCCGTGCCGATGACCACGGCGACGGCCAGGTCGACGATGTTGCCGCGGAACAGGAAGTCCCGGAAACCCTTCAGCATTACGACTCCTCAGAGGGGCGAACGATCAGCGCAGAGTAACGGTGACCGGTTGCGTCAATGACGCCGCCGCCACCTTCGCCGCGGCCTGCCGGGGCAGCGCCACGACCACCAGTCGGCCTTTCGCCGACATACCCTCGCTCGGCCGCACCGTAATCACAATGGCGTCATTCGCCAGCACCGCGGGATCGCCGACCACGTCGACATGGCTGCCGGCTCTGAGCAGGTCGGCCACGGCCGCGTCGGTGAGTCGCACCGGCACCGCCTCAGCGTTCGGATCGCCGCCGGCCAGCAGCGTGTTCTCGCGGCCGACCAGCCGCACGTCGGTGATCGGCTCGCCCGCGCGGGCCGACCCGGCCAGCACTCGACCGACGGCCGCGCCGGCGTCGTGCAGGGACCCTGCCGGCGCATACGCCGCCGGCAGGGCGCGTATTCGCACGTCGTCGCCGGTGAGGGTGGTTCCCGCCGGCACGTCCCGGGCGGCGACCAGCACCGAGGCGGCGTGCTCGCGATCGTGCAGCAGCGACGCCGCGGCCAGCACGACGGCGAGCACGGCCAGCAGCGCGGCGGCCGTGCGGCGGAGCAGGATCGTGCGCGCCCAGCCGGACAGGGTCAGCAGGCGGCGGAGTCGGGTGGTGCCCATGCGATCGACGCTAGGGCTCCCTCAACAGCGAGAACACCGGTTGTCCACGACCTGTGGACAACCGGTGTTCCCTGTGGACAACTTCAGTTCGCGGCGGCCTTGGCCGGCGTCGAGGAGGTACTCTCCGCCTTCGCCGCGGGCTTGGACTCCGCCGGCTTCGACTCCGTCTTGGTCTCGCTCTTGGTCTCCGAGCCGCTGCTCGCGGCCGGCGACGAGGCGGTGGAGCCGTTGCGGCTGTCGGTCCGGTAGAAGCCGCTGCCCTTGAACACCACGCCCACGGACCCGAAGAGCTTGCGCAGCTTGCCGGCGCATTCGGGGCACTCGGTCAGCGCGCTGTCGCTGAAGGACTGAACCGCCTCGAAGCGGTGTCCACATGCGGTGCACGCGTACTGGTAGGTCGGCACGGTTCCTCCGCGAGCGGTCGGTCTTGGCACTCGAAGGCTCAGAGTGCCAAGACGATGATGCGCCACGACGGCGTGACCATGCAAACAGCAAGGGGAATCGTCACAGTCGAACAAAACCACCCGATGGGGTGAGTACGGCGGTCATCAGCACGTCGTGGGGCTCCGCCGGCAGCCGCTCGACGAACTCCTCCGTCCGCACCACCGCGATGCGCGGGGCCGTCACGCCGGTCAGCGACCGGTCGTAGTGGCCGGCGCCGCGCCCGAGCCGCACGCCCCGCCGGTCCACCGCCAGCGCCGGGATCAGCACCGCGTCGACGTTGCGCACCGCCCCCGGCCCCAGCCGCAGCCCCGACGGCTCACGCAGCCCGTACGGACCGGGCACCAGGTGGTCGGGGCCGAAGTACACGCCCCAGTCCAGCGGCTCCTTGCCGGTGACGATCGGCAGCAGCACCCGCCGGCCGGCGGCCCGCAGCGCCTCCAGCAGCGCCACCGAGCCCGGCTCGGTGCCGACCGGCACGTAGGCGCAGACCGTCGCCGCCGGCCAGCCCACCGCGCCGACGGCGTCAGCAAGCGCTTGCGCCTCCGCCGCCCGAACCTCGCTTGACAACTCCGCACGGGCCTTGACCAGGCGTTTCCGCCAGTCGGTCTTGTCCGGGTCACGGTCGGTCGGTGTCACGACCCCACCTCGCAGAGTGACGGATAGTCTTCTCGTTCATGAGCTCGCCAAGCGCCTTCCACACGGCCATCGTGCCCGCTGCCGGCCTGGGCACCCGCTTCCTGCCGACGACCAAGGCCGTCCCCAAGGAACTGCTGCCCGTCGTCGACACGCCCGGCATCGAGCTGGTGGCCACCGAGGCCGCCCAGGCGGGCGCCACCAAGCTCGTCATCGTCACCTCGCCGGGCAAGGACGCGGTCGCCAACTACTTCCGGGCGCAGCCCGAGCTGGAGGAGACCCTCGCCGCCCGCGGCAAGACCGAGCTGCTGGCCAAGGTCCAGCGGGCCACCAAGCTGCTGTCCGTGGAGACGGCGATCCAGGACAAGCCGCTCGGCCTCGGTCACGCGATCGGGTGCGCCGAGGGCAACCTGGACGGCTCCGACGACGCCGTGGCCGTGCTGCTGCCGGACGACCTCGTGCTGCCCACCGGAGTGCTGTCGAAGATGGCGGAAGTGCGGTCCCGGCTGGGCGGCACCGTGCTGTGCGCGTTCGACATCCCGCGCGAGGAGATCTCCGCGTACGGCGTGTTCGACGTGCGCGACACCGGCGACGACGACGTCAAGCAGGTCGTCGGGATGGTGGAGAAGCCGAAGGCCGAGGACGCCCCGTCGACCTTCGCCGCGGCCGGCCGCTACCTGCTCGACCGGGCGATCTTCGACGCCATCAAGCGCATCACCCCGGGGGCCGGCGGCGAGTTGCAGATCACCGACGCGATCGCGATGCTGATCAACGAAGGTCACCCCGTGCACGTCGTGGTCCACCGCGGCGGCCGGCACGACCTGGGAAACCCGGGTGGTTTCCTGCGTGCCGCGGTGGACTTCGCCCTCGACCACCCGGAGTATGGCGCTGACCTGCGCAGCTGGCTGGAGGGTCGAATCGGGAAGGCTTGAGCGGAACCACGATGAGGTCAGTAGACGAGCAGCTCACCCGGGTACTCGGGGCCGCCGTGCGGCCCTCGCCCGTTCGGGTGGCGATCTCCGAGGCGCAGGGCCTGCTGTGCGCCGAGGAGGTCGTGGCCGAACGCGCCCTGCCCGGCTTCGACCAGGCCGCCGTCGACGGCTACGCGGTGCGCAGCGTCGACGTGCAGCCGGCCACCGACAGCCCGGTCGCGCTGCCGGTGGTCGGGGAGATCCCGGCCGGCTCCCGGCAGCCCCGCCGGCTCCAGCCCGGGCAGGCGGTCCGGGTGTACACCGGCGCGCCGCTGCCGACGCTGGCCGACGCCGTGGTGCCGCTCGGTTACACCGACAGCCATCCGGCCAAGGTGACCGTGACGATGTCGGTGCCGTCGGCGGCGTTCGTCCGGCGCACCGGCGAGGACGTGCAGACCGGCGACGTCGCCGTGCGCGGCGGCACCGTGATCGGCTCGGCCCAGGTGGGCCTGCTGGCCGCCGTGGGCCGGGACAAGGTGCTGGTGCACCCCAAGCCGCGGGTGTCGATCATCTGCGTCGGCGACGAGCTGGTCGACATCGACCGCACGCCCGGTCCCGGCCAGGTCTACGACGTCAACTCGTACGCCCTGGCGGCCGCCGCGCGCGACGCCGGGGCGGAGGTGTCCCGGGTCGGCATCGTGCCCGGCGACCCGCGGCGGCTGCGGGAGGTCGTGGAGGGCCGCCTGCTGCTGTCCGAGATCGTGGTGGTGGCCGGCGGGGTCGGCGGCACCGGCGGCGACGAGGTGCGGGCCGCGCTGGCCGACCTCGGCGAGCTGGACACCACCCGGGTCGCCATGCACCCCGGCTCCGCGCAGGGCTTCGGCCGGCTCGGGCCGGACGCCGTGCCCACCTTCCTGCTGCCCAGCAATCCGATGAGCGCGCTGGTGGTGTTCGAGGTGTTCGTCCGGCCGCTGATCCGGACCGCCCTGGGCAAGGCCAACCCGTATCGGCGGATGGTCACCGCGCGCCTGCTCTCGCCGCTGACCTCCACCAAGGGCCGCCGCGGCTTCCTGCGCGGCCAGCTGCTGCGCGACAGCGGCAACGACGACTTCCTGCTGCAACCGCTCGGCACGTCCGGCTCGCACCTGCTGGCGTCGCTCGCGGAGGCCAACTGCCTGGCCGTGGTCGACGAGGACGTCACCGACGTCAGCGTCGGGGAGGAGATCCAGGTGTGCTTCCTCGCCCAGCGTGGGTGAGCCCGTGGAGATCGCCGAGTTCGGCGGCGGTCGGCATCCCGGATGGCCGGTTCGGCTCGGTCCGCTGACCGTGCCCGCCGGTGTGGTCGAGCTGCGGCCGCCGCGGCTGTTCGACGGCGGCGCCTGGTCCCGGATCCGGATCCGGGAGCGCTCGCACCTGGAGAACTGGGAGCCCAGCGCGCCCGGCAGCTGGGAGGAGCGCAACGGCGTGCTGGCCTGGCCCAGCCAGTGGTCGGCGCTGCGCAGCCTGGCCCGGCGCGGGCAGACCCTGCCGTTCATGATCATGGTCGACGGGGTGCTCGCCGGCCAGATCACCATCGGCAACGTGCTGCGCGGGTCG
This sequence comes from Kutzneria buriramensis, assembly GCF_003387475.1. GTDB lineage: Bacteria > Actinomycetota > Actinomycetes > Mycobacteriales > Pseudonocardiaceae > Kutzneria > Kutzneria buriramensis. Next base: position 54,643 of record NZ_QUNO01000011.1, read on the forward strand.
CTGCGCTCGGCGTGGGTCGGCTACTGGGTGGACAGCGAGGTCACCGGTGGCGGGGTGGCCACCGCGGCGACCGCGCTCGTCGTCGACCACGGGTTCCGGCAGGCCGGGCTGCACCGTATCGAGGCCACCGTGCGGCCCGAGAACGCGCCGAGCATCCGGGTGCTGACCAAGCTCGGGTTCCGCGAGGAAGGCCTGTTCCGGCGCTATCTGGACGTGGCCGGCGGCTGGCGGGACCACATCTGCTTCGCCATGACCGCCGAGGAGGCCGGGGACGGCCTGGTAGGCCGTTTGGTCGCGGCCGGACGCGCCCATCACTCGTAACCGAGTTCACCCGTTGGTGCGCTTTTCGCCACACTTGCGGAACGGTGTATCCCCGGCGCGCCTCGGAGACACGTGTGACTGTTGTGACTAACGTGGCGTCTGCGGTCAGCGCACGCCCATCGAACTGACGGGGGAGGTGACGAACGTGCCCAGCTCATTGATCATCGTCGCCCTGGTTGTGGCATGGCTCGTCGTCCTGGTCCCGATGATCGCGCGCAAGCGCCAGGAGGTGGCCAAGACCGCCGACTCCGCGTTGGCCGCCCGGGTGGTCCACGACGGTGGTCCCGAGGATGTTGAGGAGGAGTTCGACATGACCGTCGACGAGTCCGAGACAGCGATCACGGACGACGACTACCGCGACTACCAGGACCCGCCCCGGCGCTACAGGCCCGGACGCGGCGGCTATGACCCCGAAGCGGCGGCGGCCTCCGCCCGCGCCAAGTACGCCTTCCGGCAGCGCATGGTGCTGGTGCTCCTCGTGCTGGCCGCGGCCAGCGCCGGCGTCGCCGCCTTCGTCATGCCCATCGTGTGGTGGGGCCACGGCGGCGTCGACCTCCTGCTCGTCGGCTACCTCGGCTACCTGCGCCGGCAGGTCCGCATCGAGACCGACGTGCGCGAACGCCGACAGGCCCGGATGCGCCCGCGCGTCGAAGAGGCCGACGAGTTCGTCGAGACCGACTACGACGAGACCGACTACGCGCCCGTCGAGCACCACGAGCCCGAGCCCGTCGCCGAGCCCGTCGCGCCGCCCGTCGAACCCGAGCTGTCCGAATACGAGGACGCGCCCCGCTCCACCCCCGCCCGCGCCCCGTACCGGCCCCGGCCCGCCCTCAACGGCACCACCGTCGTCGACATCGACGACGAGGACCCCGCCTTCGAGGACCTCGACCTGCCCCACCGTCGCGGCTACCGGCGCGTCGCCGGCTGAACCAGGGGGGTGGCAAAACCACCCCGCGGCCCCTGCTATAGTTCTTGACGTACCGAAGCGAGAGCCGAAGTACGACGGGGCTGTAGCACAGTTGGTAGCGCGTCTCGTTCGCATCGAGAAGGTCAGGGGTTCGATTCCCCTCAGCTCCACGCGAGAGTGCGAGAGCTGTGTCCGCTGGAAAGCGCGGACACAGCTCTCGCTTTTTTTGTATCTGGGGGCCGAGCCCCCAGGCCCCACGGTGCGGTTGGTATCTGACCCGGCGTGGTCCCGTTTAGGGCAAGGCGGGGCTCTGGTCCCAAGACGTCTGTCCGAGCCGGGTGAGCGTCCCCCGGCGCTGGAAGTTACTGACGGTAGTTATCGGGGGCGTATGGAAAAGCGCATACGGGGTGGCAACATCCAGGTGCCTTGACTGGGGGCATGTCCTACAGCGAGCCGGCGCGGGCGGCGGATGGCGGGACCCGATTGCTGGCGGCCTCGTCGTTCTCGGCCGTTGCGAAAACGGGCATCACGGTTTACGGGTGCGGCCAGGACGAGGCGGCGGTGTTCCGGGCGATGGCGCCGAGGTTCGGGGTCGAGCCGGTCATTGTCGAGGCGGCGGTGGCCGAGGGGAACGTCGAGCTGGCGTACGGGAATCGGTGCGTCAGCGTCGGGCACAAGACTCGGGTTGCCAATTCCACGTTGCTCGCTCTGAGTCGGGTGGGGGTGGAGTACGTCTCGACTCGGAGCGTGGGGTGCAACCACATCGATGTGAAGTATGCGGAGAGTATTGGGCTCGAGGTGGGGACCGTCAGTTATTCGCCGGACAGCGTGGCGGACTACACGGTGATGTTGATGCTGATGGCGGTTCGGCATGTGAAGTCGGTCATGCGGCGGGCTGATGTCTTCGACTACCGGTTGGGGGAGGTTCGTGGCCGGGAGTTGAGGGATCTCACGGTGGGGGTGGTCGGGACCGGGCGCATTGGCGCGGCGGTGGTGGATCGACTGCGAGGGTTTGGGTGCCGCGTCGTGGCCCATGACAGTGAGCCGCGGGGTGGGATTGAGTATGTGGCGTTGGACGAGCTGTTTCGGGAGAGTGACATTGTTTCGCTTCATACGCCGCTGACGGTGGAGACGTTTCATCTCGTCGATCGTGAGCGCATTGCGGGGATGAAGCGTGGGGCGGTCATTGTGAATACGGGGCGCGGGTCGCTGGTGGATACTCGCGCGTTGTTGGTGGCGCTGGAGAGCGGGCGGCTGGGTGGGGCGGCGTTGGACGTCGTTGAGGGGGAAGAGGGAATCTTCTACGCCGACAGCCGGGAACGGCTGGTCGGAAATGAGCCGTTGGCGCAGTTGCAGCGGATGGGCAACGTGATCGTGAGCCCGCATTCGGCGTATTACACGGACCACGCGTTGAGCGACACGGTCGAGAACAGTCTCATCAACTGCCTGAACTTCGAGGATGGGAAGCGGAATGACTAGGTTGAAGGTCGGGATCGTGTTCGGGGGCTCCTCGGAGGAACACCCCATTTCGGTCAAGTCCGCGCAGGAGGTCGCTCGGAACCTCGATGCCGAGAAGTACGAGGCGTTCTGGATCGGGATCACGAAGGGCGGGGAGTGGAAGCTCTGCGACGGGCCCGGTCCGGAGTGGGAGAGCGGCGAGAGCCGGCCGGTGGTGTTGTCCCCGGACCGCGGGGCTCGCGGGCTTCTGGTGTTGGACGAGGGGAAGTACGACACGGTCGGGCTGGACGTCGTGTTTCCCGTTCTGCACGGGCGGTTCGGTGAGGACGGCGCCATGCAGGGGTTGCTGGAGCTGTCGGGAATTCCGTACGTCGGGTGCGACGTGCAGAGTTCCGCGCTGTGCATGGACAAGTCGCTTGCCTACGCGGTTGTCCGGAGCGCGGGGATTGCGACGCCGAACTTCTGGGTGGTGCCGGCGGGTGGGAGTGTCGACGCCGACGGCCTCGAATACCCCGTGTTCGTGAAGCCGGCGCGGTCGGGGTCGTCGTTCGGGGTGAGCAAGGTGACCCGGGCTGACGAACTGTCGGTGGCGATGGACGCGGCGCGGAAGTACGACTCGAAGGTGGTGATCGAAGAGGCTGTTGTCGGCAGCGAGATCGGCTGCGCGATCATGGGCAGCGGCGCGGATCTGTTCGCCGGCGAGGTGGACCGCATCGCGCTGTCCCACGGCTTCTTCCGGATCCACCAGGAGGCCACCCCCGAACAGGGGTCCGACAACTCGACTCCGATCGTGCCCGCCGACATCTCGCCGGAGGCGCGTGCGCGCGTTCAGGAGACGGCCAAGGCCATCTATCGGGCCCTGGGCTGCGGCGGGCTGGCGCGGGTGGACCTGTTCCTCACGGAGGACGGGACGGTCGTGCTCAATGAGGTCAACACGCTGCCGGGGCTGACTTCGTACAGCCGTTACCCGCGGATGATGGCGGCGGCCGGGCTGCCGATGGCCGAGGTGATCGATCGGATCATCGCGGCGGCGGTGGCGGACAAGGTCCGATGAACGACGATTTCGTCTTCGTCGACGAGGTCGTGCCCGGAATACGCTGGGACGCCAAGTACGCCACCTGGGACAACTTCACCGGCAAGCCGGTGGACGGGTACGTGGCGAATCGAATCGTCGGCACCCGGGCCCTGTGCGCGGCCCTGGGAACCGCGCAGGAGAAGGCCGGACCCCTCGGGTTCGGCCTGCTGCTGTGGGACGGATACCGCCCGCAACGCGCGGTGGAGTGCTTCCGGCGCTGGTCGGAGCGGCCCGAGGACGGCCGGACCAAGCCGCGGCACTACCCGAACATCGACCGGCCGGAGATGTTCGAAAAGGGCTATGTGGCGGTGAAGTCGGGCCACAGCCGGGGGAGCACGGTCGACCTGACCCTCTACCACCTGGACACCGGCGAGCTCGCGCCGATGGGCGGCGATCACGACCTGATGGATCCGGTGTCACATCACGGGGCACCTGGGATCACGGCGGTCGAGGCGAGGAATCGCGACCACCTCTGCTCCATCATGGAGGACTGCGGATTCGCCCGGTACGACGGTGAGTGGTGGCACTACACGCTGCGGGACGAGCCCTATCCGGACACCTATTTCGACTTTCCCATCGCATAGCCGGGCGGGGCCGCCGGAAGGCGCACGGTGACGAGGAGCCCGCCGGCGACCCGTGGGGTGAGGGTGAGGGCGCCATCGTGTGCGTGCGCGATGCTCTTGACGATGGCCAGGCCGAGACCGACACCGGCATGATCGCCGTGAATGCGTTCGGTGCCGCGCTGGAAAGGCTCGGTGAGGGTCGAGACGATGTGCGGCGCCAGCTTCTCGCCGGTGTTCTCGACGGTGAGCACGACCGATTCGGCGCCGATGGCGGTGCCGACCTGCACGGTGCCGTGTTCGGGGAGATTGTGGACGATGGCGTTGTGCACGAGATTCGTGGTCATCTGAAGCAGCAGCGCGTGTGAGCCGTTGGTGGGGGTGATGTCCCCGGCGGTCTCGATGGTGACGCCGTGCTTCTCCGCGAAGGGGAGCAGTGTTTCGGCGGCCTCCTCCGCGATGAGGGAAAGATCGATGCGCTCCCGGTTGAATGCGCGCCGATCGGCCCGGCTGAGCAGCAGCAGCGCCTCGGTGAGTTCGATCGCCCGGGTGTTGACGGCGCGCAGGCGCTCGTCGATCTCGCCGCCGTCGCGGTGCGGATCCTTGCTGGCGACATCGAGCAGGGCCTGCATGATCGCCAGCGGCGTACGCAGCTCGTGCGAGGCGTTGGCGGCGAATCGCTGCTGTTCGGCGTCATGCGCCTCGAGTCGGGCGAGCATGGCGTCGAAGGCGTCGGCGAGTTCGCGGAACTCGTCCTGACGGCCCGGCAGCCGAATTCGGTGCGAGAGCGATCCGTGCGCGGCCATGCGGGTGGCGTCGGTGATCCGACTCAGCGGCGCCAGCATGTGGCCGGCGAGAATCCAGCCGCCCAGGAGGCCGAACACGAGCAGGAACGCCAATACGACGGCGGCAGTCGGCGCGAAAGCACGCAGCACGGCCAACTCGTAGTCGGGCATGAGGAGCAGACCGGGATGGGGCACCCTACTCAGGAACACCCAGCCGGTGGCGAGCAGCAATACGCCGGCAACCATCAGGAATCCGGCGTAGCTGAGGGTGAGTTTGAGGCGGACGCTCCAACCGGGCTCCCTGTCCACGATTCCTCCCTCGCCCGGTGGCCCGGTCCGTCATGGCGCACATGCGCCCCCGATGCTACGAGACGGGGTATCTCGTCGGCATATCCAAAACCGCAGACGTGCCGGCAACACGAGGCTGCCTTCACTGAAGGCATGAACCGCAACGCAGGAACTCGCCGGGCGCCCAGGATCGTTCTCGTCGGCCTGGCCGTGGCCGGCACGAGGCTGGTCGGCGCCCTCGGTCACCGGTCCCTGGCGTCCAGGTCCTTCTCGGCCGTCCGGCGCGTCCTCGGCAAGGCGCACGGCGCGGTCCCGCCCGGTGTGACGGTTTTCGACGACGAGATTCCGGCCGTGGCCAACCTGGATCCCGCTTTGCTGCGCGCCCTGCGCCGAGCCGCGACCGACGCCGCGGCCGACGGGATCCGGTTCTTCGTCAACAGCGGCTGGCGTTCCCCGCAGTACCAGGAGCAATTGCGCCGTGAGGCGGTGATGAAGTACGGCTCGGAAACCGCGGCGGCCCGCTGGGTCGCCACTCCCGACACATCCGCGCACGTCGCGGGGGAGGCCGTCGACATCGGACCGATCGGCGCCGCGGCCTGGCTGACCGTGCACGGCGTCAAGTACGGGTTGTGCCAGATCTACCGCAACGAGCCTTGGCACTATGAACTGCGGCCCGAGGCCGCCGTGCACGGCCGGCCGCCGATGTACGCCGACCCCAGCCAGGACCCGCGGATGTGGCGATGAGATTTATTGCCAGTAATTGGCGATTGAACGGCATCGACGGCGTCGCGGTTGCCGGCGATCGGGGCAGCGCTCCGGTCCATCGCGCTGTGCGCCGCCTGCCAGTACAAGTGCGTGATCGTGTTGCCGGACAACACGAACCGGGAGCGGTGCAGATGCTGCGGCGTTCGGCGCCGAGAGCGTGCAGACGCCGCGCGAGAAGGGCTACGCGGCGGCGATCGAGAAGGCCGAGGAGGTCCACCGCGACTGGCCGGGCTCCTGGTTCGCCTGCCAGCACGAGAATCTCGACAACGTGCGGGCGCACTAGTCCACCACCGGCACGGAGATCTGGAGCGACACCGAGGGCCGGATCTCCGTGCTGGTCTGCGAGGGCGGCACCGGCGGCACGCACGCGACCGGCGTCTGATCGGCACGCCGCCTTCATGTACCTGATCGGCGCGGTCAACCTGGTGGGCCTGGCCGGCGCCAGCGTCGCGGCCGGGCTGCCCTGGCACGCCCCCTCGGCTGCCGGTGTTGTTCGCGGCCGGGATGAGCCTGCTGGACACCCTCGACGGCGCCTTCATGAACTTCGCCCACGAATGGGCGTTCGCCAAGCCGGTGCGCAAGGCCTACTACGACATCACCATCACCGGTCTGTCGGTGGCGGTGGCGCTGTTCATCGGCGCCATCGAGTTGCTGTCGATCGTCGCCGACCGATTTCACCTGGTCGGCGGATTGTGGGATTGGATTTCGGGGGTCGGCCTGAATCGGATCGGATTCGGCGTGGTCGGGTTGTTCGCGCTGACCTGGCCGGTCGCGCTGGGGATCTGGCGGTTCGGCCGGATCGAGCAGCGGTGCGCCGGCGCGGACTGACGCCGTCCGAGATCGACAGTCGACGCGTTCCGTCCCGGGCGTGTCGGCTTTCTCGCCGCAGGGGTGCGGGATGGATCCTCGGGCGGTCGGCGTCATCAACTTTGATTACGCCGATCGGGTGATGTTGCGCGGCCCCGTCGGCGGTCCGCGGCGGGGCCGCGTCGCGATGAGCTGGGCCGATGCTCGTTGAATGATCAACGGTCCGGTGTGGACGGTTTCGGGCGACCGGCGCGAGACCCGTTGCGGTCCGTGTTCCTAGGTCGATAGTGGTGGCATGACCGAACACGGAACGTTGCCCGGTGAAAAGCGGATGGTTTTCGGGTAAACTACTTGCAATTTGCTCCAACAAGATCCGAATTCAATTCGCCACGTCGGGAGCAATCATGAAGCCGGGTGCCGATCAGCACGCAGACTCCGTCCACATCCGCCGCGACCGCTCGCTCAACCCCGTCCTGCTGCCATTCATGATCGTGTTCTTCCTGCTGACCGCGGTCGCCATCGCGGTGCTGATCACCGTCGCATCGGCGGTCTACCTGCTGGCCGTGGCCGGCGCCGCGCTGTGGGGCCTGGTCAGACCCAGACCCGAGGGCCTGGACCGCCGGCAGACCGTTCGCCGCACCGTCGAGGTGATCAACCAGCTCGCCCTGCGGTCCCGCCGGGGCAAGCACGCCCGGCCCGGATTCGTGCCACGCGCGCTGGTCCCGTTCACTCGCTGAAGGTGATCCACTCCACCACCCTCTCCACCACGAATTCCTCGTTCTCCTCGCAGGTGCCGTCGATCTCCACCAGCACGTCGTCGATCTTGAGCCGCCGCGCCGCGGCCCGCGACGACTCGACCGGCACCCGGGTGTCCTTCGTCCCGTGCACGATCAGGGTCGGCGGCAGGATCTCGCCGAACACGAAGCTGGGCCGCACCCAGAACGCCTCGTTCAGGAACGCCCGCCCGTGCCTGACGCCGGGACCGTGCTCCAGGTAGCCGACCTCCGCCAGTTGTGGCGTGGCCAACCGGCCGTGCGACCAGTTGGGGTTCTGGTCGATGTAGTCACCCTTGAAGTTCAACTGCGGTGTGAGCAGCGCGAGACGGTCCAACTCCGTCGGCCGCCGCGCGGCGTAGAACGCGGCCAGCCCGCCGCTGAACCGGTTCCCCACGAGGGACACTCGGCGGGCGCCCGTCTCGGTGCGGACGAACGCGAGCGCCGCGCGGATGTCGTTGAGGTGCTCGGTGAACGTCCGCGTCTCCTGGGCGCCGTCGCTCTCGCCGTGCCCACGGTGATCGAAACGCAGCGTCGCCGCACCCTCGGCGGCCAGCGCGTCGGCCAGCAGCGGGAACAACCCGTTCTCGTCCCGGTCCAGACCCTCGCTGTGGGCCAGCACCACGGCTCTGGCCGCGTCGCCCGTCGACGGCACCGTCAGGGTCCCGGCCAGCCGGAGACCGTCGAGCGACTGAAAGCTCCCCATCCACCGATGGTCCCACGGCGCCGCTAGCCCACAGCCCCGTCGACGACGACGGTCGGCTCATCGCTGCCGCGGGCACACACGGCATGGCCCAGCGCCACCAGGCGGGCCCCGAAGTCGGCGTGCTGTTCTCGGCTGAAGGTGCCGTCCAGCATCGCCAGCGTCACCCGGGGCACGGCGTCGTTGACGCTCATGAGTTCGGCGAGCAGTTCACGGTCCGCACGAATCACTGCTACCTCCCGTCCGACCAACCCACGCGCCCCGGTCGCTGCTAGAGACGACTGGCGGGGGCTCGGGGTTGCGTGGACGGAGAGCGCTCTCCGGCCGTGCTACAAATGCGGTATGAGCACCGAGCAGGCGCCGCCCACGCTGGAGCACGTCGCAAAAGTCGCCGGCGTGTCCCGGGCGACGGTGTCCCGCGTGGTCAACGGCATCCGCAACGTCGACCCCGAGCTGCGGGAGGCGGTCGAGCGGGCGATCGAACAGACCGGGTACGTGCCCAACCGGGCGGCGCGCTCGCTGGTCACCAGGCGGACCGGCGCGGTGGCCCTGGTGGTCTCCGAGCCGAGCAAGCACACCGACGCGTTCCCCGGCGGCGTGTTCGCCGACCCGTTCTTCGGGCGCGTGGTCAGCGGCGTGCTGAGGGTGCTCGGGCCGATGGACGTCAACCCGGTGCTGATGCTGGTCGACTCGGAGAAGGCCCGCAAGCAGCTGGTGAACCGGCTGCGGCAGGACCGCTTCGACGGCGTGCTGCTGATCTCCATCGACCCGCGCGACCCGCTGCCGTCCCTGCTCACGGTGGCCGGCGTGCCGACGGTGATGTTCGCCCGCCCGGTGCAGTCGATCCCGATGAGCTACGTGGACGTGGCGCACGAGGACGGCGCGCGGCTGGCCGCCGAGCACCTGGTGGCGCGGGGCTGCAAGCAGGTGGCGACGATCAGCGGACCGCTGGACACGCCGGCGGGACAGGACCGGCTGGCCGGCTTCCGGTCGGCGATGGCCCGGCACGGCCAGGCGTACGTGCCCAGCGCCGAGGGCGACTTCACCCAGACCGGCGGCGAGCGGGCCACCGAGACGCTGCTGGCGCAGTCCTTCGACGGCCTGTTCGTGGCCAACGACCTGATGGCGATGGGCGCGCTGGACGTGCTGCGGAAGCATGGAAAGCGCATTCCCGAGGACGTCGCGGTGATCGGCTTCGACGACAGCGGGGCGGCGCTGAGCTGCCGGCCACAGCTGACCACCATCCGGCAGCCGGTCGAGGACATGGCCGCCGAGATGGCCCGACTGGTGATCGAGCGCATCGGCGGCGAGGGCGAGCGGGTGACGTCGGTGATCTTCGAGCCGTCGCTGGTGGTCCGCGACTCCGCCTGAGCATCGGAGAGCGCTCTCCTTGACGGGTACGGGGCGTCGGGGTACAACTGCCTGGCAATACGGAGAGCGCTCTCCCGCCAGAGGGGCTACTCGGTCCGCTGCCACGACGTACCTCTGGAGAACCGATGAAGGCTCTCTCCTGTGCGCTGCTGCTCGTGCTCGGCCTGTGCGCACTGGTGCTCGACCCGCCCCCCGTCCACGCCGCCGGAACCCTGCTCTCCCAGGGCCGGCCGGCGACCGCCTCGTCCACGGAGGGCGCCGGCTACGCGGCCGGGAACGCCGTCGACGGCGACCCGAACACCCGCTGGGCCAGCTCCTGGCACGACGACCAGTGGGTCCAGGTCGACCTCGGCTCGTCGCAGGCGATCGGCCAGGTCGTGCTCCAGTGGGAGGCCGCCTACGCGTCGGCGTTCGAGATCCAGCTCTCCGACGACGGCAACACCGGCTGGCGCGACGTCTACGCCACCACCACCGGCACCGGTGGCACGCAAACGCTTTCCGTGAGCGGAACCGGCCGCTACGTCCGCATGCACGGCAGCAAGCGCGCCACCGGCTACGGCTTCTCGCTGTGGGAGTTCCAGGTCTACGGCGGCGGCGCGTCGCAGCCCGGCTGGACGCCGGTCTGGACGGACAACTTCCCCGGCGCGGCCGGCAGCGTCCCCAACGGGGCCAACTGGATCACCGACACGGGCCCGAACCCGTCCAGCGGCGAGGTGGAGACCAACACCGCCGCCAACGTTGCCCTGGACGGCAACGGACACGTGAACCTCACCGCCGTCAACAGCGGCGGCAACTGGACCTCCGGCCGGATCGAGTCCCAGCGGACCGATTTCGCCGCCCCGGCCGGCGGCCAGCTCATGATCACGGCGTCCATCAAGCAGCCCGACGTTTCCAACGCCCTGGGCTACTGGCCGGCCTTCCGCGCCTACGGGTCCGCCTACCGCGGCAACGTCGGCGCGTGGCCGGCGGTGGGCGAGACCGACATCATGGAGGGCGTCAACGGCCGCGCGCAGTCGTCGGAAACCCTGCACTGCGGCACGGTTCCCGGCGGCAACTGCAACGAGTACAACGGGGTGACCAGCGGGCTGGGCACTTGTGGCGACTGCCAGACCGCGTACCACACGTACGCCGAGGTGATCGACCGGACGCTGAGCGACGAGCAGATCCGGTTCACCATCGACGGACAACAGGTCTGGCAGGTGAGGGAAAGCCAGGTCGGGGTCAGCACCTGGCAGGCCGCCGTCGATCACGGGTTCTTCCTCGTGTTCGACCTCGCGATCGGCGGCGGCTACCCGAACACCGTCTGCGGCTGTACCTCGCCGAGCCCGCAGACGTCGTCCGGCGGCGTGCTGTCCATCGGCTCGGTCGGCGTGTACCAGAGCACCGGCGCGGTGCCGCCGCCGCTGTCGGCGCCGCCGGTGCCGGGCGGGTCGAGCGTGGTGAAGGTGACCGGCGGGCAGGGCAACTGGGGCCTGTCGGTGAACGGAAACCCTTACTACATCAAGGGGGTCACCTTCGGCCCGCAGAGCGCGACCGCCGACGCGCACATGCAGGACCTGCGGGAGTTGGGCGTCAACACGGTCCGGACCTGGGGCACCGATGCCTCGAGTCAGCCGCTGCTGGACCGCGCCGCCGCCAACGGGATCAAGGTGATCAACGGGTTCTGGCTCAACCAGGGCACCGACTTCGTGAACGACACCGCGTACGAGGACAGCACGCTGGCGTCGATCGTCCAGCAGGTCGACGCGTACAGGAACCATCCCGGCGTGCTGATGTGGGACGTCGGCAACGAGGTGCTGCTGACGTTGCAGAACACGTATTCCGGCGCGCAGTTGGAGGCCGAGCGCAACGCGTACGCCCGATACGTGGAGCGGGTCGCCCAGGCGATCCACGCGGCCGACCCGAACCACCCGGTGACGTCGACCGACGCCTGGACCGGGGCCTGGCCGTACTACAAGGCCAACACCCCGTCGCTCGACCTCTACGCCGTCAACTCCTACGGCGCTGTCTGCACCGTGCGGCAGGACTGGCTCAACGGCGGCTACACCAAGCCGTACATCGTGACCGAGTCCGGCGAGCCGGGGGAGTGGGAAGTTCCGGGCGACGCCAACGGTGTCCCGACCGAGCCCACCGACCAGCAGAAGGTCGCCGGCTACGCGAACGCGTGGAACTGCGTGCACGGCCACACCGGTGTGGCGCTCGGCGCGACGTTGTTCAACTACGGCAATGAGAACGACTTCGGCGGCATCTGGTTCAACCTCGAACCGGGTGGCTGGAAGTTCCCGACCTACTACCAGGTCGCGCAGCTCTACGGCGGGTCGCCGTCGACCCCGGCCGGTCCGGTGATCACGGACATGTCCGTGCCGCAGACCGTCAGCGCCGGCAGGCAGTTCACCGTCAGCGTCGCCGTGCCGGGCACCGTCCGGTACAACCTGATGTACACCAGCAAATACGTCGACGGCGGCACCACCTTGCGGTACGCCGACTTCATCCAGACCGGCGCGAACTCGTTCAGCGTCACCGCGCCGAACCAGCTCGGCGTCTGGAAGGTGTACGTGTACGCCTATGACGGCCACGGCAACGTCGCCGTGGAGACGCGGTCGATCAAGGTGACCGTGCCGCCTGTCAACGGAACCAATGTCGCCCTCGGCAAGCCGACCACCGCCTCCAGCTACCAGCAGACCGGCAACGGCGCGCCGTACCCGCCCTCGAACGCCGTCGACGGCAACACCGGGACGCGGTGGGCCACCGACTGGAGCGATCCACAGTGGATCCAGGTCGACCTCGGTCAGACCACCGCGATCCACCACATCCAGCTGGTCTGGGAATCCGCCTACGGCAAGGCGTACACCATCCAGGTGTCGCCGGACGGGGTGTCCAACTGGACCACCATCCACAGCACCACCACCGGCGCCGGCGGCGTGGAGGACTTCGACGTCAGCGGCTCCGGTCGGTTCGTCCGCCTCACCGGCACGCAGCGCGGCACCACCTACGGGTACTCGCTCTACGAGTTCGGCGTCTACCAGTAGCCGGGGGCCGGAACGGGCCATTCCACCACCAGGAGCGGTGGAATGGCCCGTTCACGCCGTTGTCCGGTTCCGGCCAGAAGCGCGGCGAGGGGATGCGGGGTCGTGAGAGCGCTGCCATCCTGCGAAGGGTGATCAGGCTCCTGCCGCTCCTCCTGATCGTCCTGGCGCTGCCGCCCGCCCCTGCCGCGGCGGCCACGACGACCGTCTGCGCCCTGTCCTGCGACACCCTCGACCCGTCGAGGGCCCAGCAGGAGACCTTCCCCCTGCCGGACAAGAACATCAACGGCCGCAAGATCCAGCTGCACGTCTCGGTCCCGGACGGCATGGACTGGGCCAGCATCGACCTGGGCCAGGCCGGCGACTCGGTGTGGCTGGACCGCTCCTGGGACGGCGGCGCCACCTGGGAGGGACTGCTGGGCAAGGCCAGCATCCCGAGCACGTGGACCGGCACCAGAACGCTGATGTACAACATCTACGACCCGGTCGGGCACCGCCGCGGCGTGATCCGGGCCTGCGGCGACGCGAACGCGGTCGGCTGCACCGATTGGCTCTATCCCAACGTGTGCGACAAGCTGTGCGACAACACGAGCCCGTCGCAGGCGGTCGGCGACACGCAACCCGTTGCGCCGACGAGCATCTACGGTCGGACGATCCGGCTGCACACCGACGCCAACGGTATGGCCTGGGCGACGATGGAGGGCAACGGTCCCGGCGACGAGGTCTGGCTGGACCGGAGTTGGAACGAGGGCGCGAGCTGGCCGGACGGGTCCTCGCTCGGCCGCACGACCACCGGCAGGACGACCATGTTCGCCACCAGGGATCCACGGGCCAAGCTGTACGGCGGCGCGATCCGGGCCTGTGGCAAGGAAGCCACCCACTCCAACGGAAGCTGCACGGCGTGGGCGCGCCCGACGCCGACGCGGGCCGGTGCGGCGGCGGACGCGCTGATGTACTCCTACGACACCTACCAGGCCTGGTGGCCGAGCAGCTGGTGGAACTCGGCGGCGACGCTGACGGCATTGATCGACTACGCGAGGCAGACCGGAAACCATGACTACGACTGGGTCATCGGCCGCACCTTCGACGTGAACAAGGGGTCGTTCCCGGCCGGCGTCAAGTCGAGCGACCCGATCGACGGCGACTTCATCAGCCGCGCGATCGACGATTCGGCGTGGTGGGGCCTGGCCTGGATCGCCGCCTACGAATACACCCACGATCAGCGATACCTGACCGAGGCGACGACGATTGCCAACTACGTCAACGGGTTCTGGGACACGAGCACCTGCGGCGGTGGCGTGTGGTGGGATCGCGAGCGTACGTACAAGAACGCGGTGACCAACGGCCTCTACCTCAGACTGACCGCCGCGTTGCACCTAGACACACCCGGCGACTCGACCTGGGGCCAGCGCGCGATCACCGCCGGCAACTGGTACCTGAACAGCGGCCTGATCAACGGTGCCAACCAGGTCAACGACGGCCTTACCGCGGACTGCCGCAACAACGGTCAGACGGTGTGGACCTACAACCAGGGCCTGGCGATCGGCGGCTTCGACGAGCTCTACAAGGCCACCGGCAACGGCGCTTGGCTGACCATCGCGTCTCGGCTGGCCAACGCCGCCAGCACCGGCATCATCACCGAGTCCTGCGAGCCGAACTGCGACGACAACCAGAAGCAGTTCAAGGGCATCCTGGCCCGCTACCTGGCCGAGCTCGGCGACCAGCCGTTTCTTCAGACGCAGGCGAATTCGTTGTGGGCCAACGATCGCGACGCGCTGAACCACCTCGGTCTGCGCTGGGCCGGCGGCTCGCCGAACCCCGCCGACTGGCGGACGCAGGCCAGCGCCCTGGAAGCCCTCACCGCGACGCAGAGTCCAGCAGGAGGTTGACCAGCGCGATGACGTTGTCGGTCTCCGGCTCGTGGCCGCCGAGCAGGTGGGTGTACATGAACGAGTCGCCGATGCGCACGATTGCCTGTGCCAGGACGCCGGTCGGCACGGCGAAGTCGACGCCGGCATCGGCCAGCAGCTTGGCGAACAGCGTCGTGGCGCGCTGCTCGACCAGGCCCGGGGCGAGCACGGTCCGGATGAACAGCAGCGGGTCGCGGGTGATGAACGCCCGCAGCGGCTCGGCGCCGATCACGGCGTACATGAACCGTTCGAAGACCGCCCGCACCCGGTCCAGGCCCTCGGCGGACACGCTCTCCAGGCAGAACCGGAAGGTGCGCTCGGTCTGGTCGGCGAGCACCATGCCGACCAGTTCGTCGTGGTTGCCGATGCGTCTGTACAGCGTGGCGCGGCTGAGACCGAGCTCGCCGGCCAGTGCGGACATGTCCAGCGGACGGCCGGCGAGATAGGCGGCGGTCGCCGCGCGGACCACGTCCTCGGTGCTGTTCCTTGTCAAATCCGACCTCCCTGTGAGACAAATGAATGGATTGTCTCACAGGGAGGCGCGGCGTGACGCACTTCGTTGACCACGGCGGCGGCGGCCCGGCGGTCGTCCTGCTGCACAGCTTCCTCATGGACGGCGAGATGTTCGCGCCGCAGGTCGCCGCGCTCGGCGATGCGTTCCGCCTGGTCACGGTGGACATCCGTGGCCACGGCCAGAGCCCGGTGGACGGCCCCTTCACCTACTGGGACGTCGCCAACGACGTGCTCGAGGTCCTCGATCAGCTCGGCATCGACCAGTTCGCGGCGGTCGGCACCAGCCAGGGCGGCTTCGTCGCCATGCGGCTCGCGCTGATCGCGCCCGAGCGTGTCACCGCGATCGCCGTGCTGGGCAGCTCGGCCGCGGCGGAGGACCCGCAGGTCGCCGAGGCGTACCGCGGCCTGGGCACGCTGTGGGCCACGCAGGGGCCGACCGACCAGCTGCTCGACATGGTCGCCACCATCTGCATCGGCGCCATGGATTCATCGGCGTGGCGGATCAAGCTGCGGGCGTTGCCGATCGACCGCGTGCACGTGCTGCTGAACGTGCTCGTCGACCGCGACGGCCTGCTGGACCGGTTGGGTGAGATCTCCTGCCCGGCGCTCGTGCTGCACGGGGGCGCCGACGCCGCCTATCCGGTGGAGCGGGCCGAGGAGATCGCCGCGGCGGTGCCCAAGGCCGAGCCGGTGGTGCTGGTCGAGGGCGGTGCGCACTTCCTGAGCCTGACCAACCCGGACGAGGTCAATCCGCCACTACGCGCATTCCTGACGGCCAACGCCTAGCTCGACCGAACGGGACGGCACCGCTGCCCGTTCGCGGACCTGATTTGTTCGGCGCCGTGACCGTTTGTGATGCTGCTCCGGTGAGCAGACGGCCCTGGCGGATCCTGCTGCCCGTGCTGTGCCTGGCACTGGTCGCGGGCGGAGTCGTGGCCTACCGCTGGTTCAGTGTGCCCGGCGGCGCGACCTACGTCGACATCGCCGACGCGAGCCCGGCGCCGACGCCGGCCGCGTTCACGTCCGCCGGCTCGCGCGGCAGCTGGCACGTCGACTGCGGGCACAACCAGGAGCGGATGTACAACTCCGACAACCTGGTCGCGCAGCCCGGGGTCCCCGGCGGCGCGCACCACGTGCACGACTACGTCGGCAACACCTCGACGAACGCGCTTTCCACGGACGCGACCCTGGCCGCCGCGAACACCACCTGCCAGTTCGGCGACAAGTCGACGTACTACTGGCCGGTCCTGCTGATGCCGTCCGCGATGACGCAGATGGACGGCATGGACGGCATGTCCATGAACCACAGCACCATCGCGGTGCCGACCTCGGTGCGTGTCGAGTACCGCGGCAGCCCGGTCAGCAGCGTCATCGCGATGCCGCGATTCCTGCGTGGCACCACCGGAAACCCGCACGGCTACAGCGAGGGGCTCGTCAACACCGACCACGTGCAGTGGACGTGTTCCGGCGTCCGCGACAAGGCCACCGTCGACTACCCGGAGTGCGGGGCGGGGCAGCAGACGATCCGCGTGTTCGACTTCCCCAACTGCTGGAACGGCACCACCACCGACAGCCCGGACCACCGCGCCCACCTGGTGTTCCCGGCGGTGGGCGGTGGTTGTCCGCTGGGCACGTTCCCGGTGCCGGAGCTGCACATCGAGGTCGCGTACACGCTGCCGCCGGGCACGCACTACGCGATCGACGCCTTCCCGGAGGAGCACTACAGCTCCGTCACCGACCACGCCATGTTCGTCGACGTGATGCCCGATTCGCTGATGGCCACCGTCGTCGACTGCGTGAACTCCGGTCGGCACTGCTGATCACTTGCCCGGCAGCGGCGGGGTCTTGCCGCCGGTCGGGTTGACCGCGAACCACACGTTCTTGATGCCCTGGCCGTTGAGGTCACCCGGGTTGTGGTCGCCGGAGTAGTAGTACACGGGCCAGCCGTTCACGGTCACCTGGCAGGTGCCGTCGGCGCGCTCGACGTAGCCGATGAGCTGCGGGTCCACCCCGGTGGGGAAGATCTTGCCGGGGGAGGCGATCAGCAGCGGCGGCCAGGTCTTGGCGCATTCCCCGTTGCAGGTCGACTTCGGCGGCATGTTGCTGTCGTTGTCGAAGCGGTAGAGCGTGTTGCCGTCGCCGTCGGTCAGGTACGAGCCGATCTTGTCGGACAGGCCCACCTTGAGCTGGACGTCGTGGCTGCCCGGGGCGATGTTCGGCGTGGCCACCACCGGCTGGTCCGACGGGCCGCTGAAGATCTGCACGCGCTTCTGGGTCTTGGCGACCGTCGGCGGCGGGACGGCGACGGGGCTCGGCAACGTGACGACGTGCTCGACGTTCTTGATCTTCACCGCCTGCGGCGTGCCCGCGACGCTGCCGCAGGCCGTCACCGTGATCAAGGCGGTGACCAGGAAGGACGTGGACAGGATCAGCTTCGGTAGCCGCATGGCACTCAACTCCTCGATGGTTGCCGCAGACACGGCTGTCCGGCGCCGCCGGTTCAGGTCGAAATTTCTTTGAACCGATGCGGCGATCCGCTCGTGTGTCTCGCAAGGGCCGGGTCCGCGCGGTGTGCAGGGCGTCGCGCGGGCCCGGCCCTGCTCCACTGTGGACGGTTGTGCGAACGGGCAGGCGTCGGCGGCCGGCGGCACGCGGCGGTCAGCGGGCCGCGCGGCACGACCGTGTTCCTCGATGAGGCCGATCGGATTTGCCGGTCGGTGCACGGGGGTCGACACGGAAGGTGGTAGCGATGGCAGGGCTGAGCAGGAGCGCCCGCCAGAAGGTCGCCGACGAGGCGCTGCTGCGCTCGCTGTTCCGCGAGCACGGCGGCGCCATGCTGGCGTACGCGTATCGACTCATCGGGGACCGCGCCGCGGCGGAGGACGTCGTGCAGGAGGCGCTGGTGCGGGCCTGGCAGCACCCGGACGCCCTGGTCAACGGCCGCGGCTCGGTGCGCGGCTGGCTGCTCACGGTGGTGCGCAATCTCGTCACGGACCGGGCCCGCGCGCGGGCGTCGCGGCCGCTGGAGGTCGCCGAGCCGCCGGTCGAGGCGGCCGTCGCCCACGACCATGCCGACGGGGTCGTCAACTCGCTGGTCGTCGGGGCCGCGCTGGGGCGGCTGTCCGCCGAGCACCGCGAGGTGCTGGAGCAGATCTACCTGCTCGGGGCCACCGCCAGCGAGGCCGCGTCCGCGCTGGGCATTCCGCTGGGGACCGTGAAGTCCCGCTCTTTTCACGCACTCCGCGCGCTGCGCGCCTTTCTCCCGGGGCTCGAAGCGGGATTGGAACGGTCGGTGTCATGAAGAACCCTGATGTGGAGCGCTACCTCGCCGGCGCCCTGGACGAGGAGCGCTCGCGGCTGTTGGAGCGGCACCTGCTCACCTGCGAGCAGTGCAGCGACGAGGTCGCCGAGTTCCACGAGTTCCAGCGCATCGTCGACACCGTGCTCAACGGTCCACCGCCCGACGGCGACCAGGTGCTGCAACGGGCCCTTCGGCAGATCCGGGCCGAGTCCGCCGCCTCCCGCCGCCGTCGCGGGGCCTTCCTCGCCTCCGCTGCCGCAGTCGTCACCGCCGTCGCCGTGACGACCGGTGTGATGGTCGGGCGATCCGGTGATTCCCTCGGTCCCGTACGGGCCAGCGGTGTGGACGCCGGCACCGGCGCCTCGCTGGCCGTGTCCTTCGCCCCGACCACCGGCTGGTCGCACATCTCCGCCGCCGTCAGCGGGCTGCCGGTGGGGGTCGAGTGCGAACTCGTGCTCGTCGGCAAGGACGGCCGCCGCACCATCGCCGCCGGCTGGCGGGTCAGCTCCCCACAGTCCACGGTGGACGCCAGCGCCCTGGTCGATCCGGCCGACATCACCAGCATCCTCCTGGAAAGCCCCGCCGGCACGAAGTTCGTGTCGGTCACTCTCTGATCGACCTGCGAGAAGGGGACCGGCCGGTGGGCCGGTCCCCTTCTGGCGTGCGGGTGTCAGTCGGCGAAGCGGATGGAGGCGACCATCTTGTCGAAGCCGATGGTGCTCAGGTCCAGCTGGTTGCCGGTGACGATCATGGACTTGCCGGTGCAGTTGGGGCCGGTCCACAGCTTGTAGGTGCCGTCGGCCTGGATGGAGGACACGCCGGACGGGTTGCCGACGTTCTGGCAGCCGTGGCCGGCGACGGCCTGCGAGCCGTCGGGCTCCTGGAGGTTCTTGCCGCTGTCCAGGATGGCGCTGGTGGCGGTCAGGTTGCTGTTGTTCTTGGTCGTGGTGGTGGGCGGCGTGGTGGTGCTGCCGCCGTCGCCGAAGCGCACCGAGCGGATGGCGTTGTCGAAGCCGATGGACGCGAGGTCGCGGACGTCACCGTTGATGACGATGGACTTGCCGGTGCAGTTGTCGCCGGTCCACAGCTTGAGCGTGCCGTCGGTGGTGATCGACGAGGTCACGCCGGGGCGCGCCACCGGCTGGCAGCCGGGACCGGCCACGCCCTGCGAGGCGCCGGAGTCGGCGAAGTTCTTGTCGTCGAACAGGATCGCGCTCTTGGCGGTCAGCGCGGCGGTGGGGGCGCCGGTGGGCGGGGTGGTGGTGCTGGTCGCCGGCGGGGTGGACCCGGGCGGGGTGTGGCCGCCGAAGTTGCGCGAGCCGTCGGGCTCGACCGCCCACCAGATGTTCTGCACGGCCTCGCCGTTGGTGTCGAACGGCTTCACGTCCTTGCTGAACGTGTAGATCGGGTGGTGGTTCAGGGTGAGCTGGAAGTTGCCGTCGTCGGCGCGCTTGATGAAGCCGACCGCCCGCGGGTCGACGCCGGCGACGAAAACTTTGCCGCCCTTCGGGTTGATCTCCACCGGCGGCCAGGTGGTCTTGCACGCGCCGGTGCAGTTGGAGGTGTCCTCGGTGTCCTTGTCGAAGACATAGAGCACCTTGTGCGCGCCGTTGGTGACGACCGGATCCAGGTTCCCGGCGACGCCGGCGGACAGCTGCACCCACTTCTGGGCGACGGCGGCGGGCGCGCCGGGCGGGGCCCAGTCGCCGGTGCCCATGGTCGCGTTGTTGGACTTCGCGGTGCCCTGCAACAGGTTCAAGGGCGTGGCGTCGGCGGCGTTGGTGGCGGCGGGAGCCGTCTGAGGCTGCGTCGCCTCCTGGGTCCCGCATGCGGCGAGCATCGCGGCGCCGGCGGCGACGAGGGCAGCAAGGGACACAACATGCTTGCGGGACATGGGGTTTCTCCTGTGTGGGCTCGCGGGTTCCGGTCGTCCGGAAGCCGTTCGCGATCTACACGGGGACCCACGGCGAACGGTTCAACGATTTTTCGAGGAACCGTTCGCCGCCCGTCGTAAGTCAGGGAATCAGCACGATCTTGCCGCGGGTGTGCCGGCGCTCTAGCTCGGCATATGCGTCCCGAACCTCGGCCAGAGGGTAGGTTCGGGCAACGATCAGTTCCAGTTCGGACGCCGCGATCTTGCCGGCGAGCTCGGCCAGCACCTCGGCGCTGGCGCCCTGGGCGTTGCCCTCGGCCTTGATGCCGTACTTCTCGACGGCGGGGAAGTTGATGATCGTGTTGATCCGGTCCTTGTCGACGCCCAGTTCCAGCGCCAACTCGACGTAGTCCGCGCCGTAGGTGTCGATGAAGGCGTCGACAGTGCCCCCGGCGGCCTTGCGCACCCGTTCCGCGAGACCGTCGCCGTACTCGACCGCCGTCACGCCGTGGGCGGCCAGCCAGTCCTGATTGGACGGTCCGGCGATGCCGATCACATTCGCGCCCTCGGCCACCGCGAGCTGTACCACCAGCGAGCCGACGCCGCCGGCCGCGCCGGACACCACGACGGTGTCGCCCTTGGACAGCGCGACCGCCCGTACCGCCGCCCACGCGGTGGTGCCGGCGACAAACAGCGAGCCGGCCTGCTCCCACGTCACACCGGCGGGCTTCGGCGTGAGCTGCGTCACCGGCACCACGACGAACTCGGCCTGGCTGGCGCGATCGTCGGTCCAGCCGATCACCTCGTCGCCGACCGAGACCTCGCTCACATCCGCACCCAGTTCGGCGACGACACCGGCCAGGTCGCTGCCCTGCCCCGACGGGAACGTGGACGGCCACACCTGCGCGAACGCGCCCTGGCGGATGCTCGCCTCGCCGGGATTGATGCCGGCCGCCTTCACCTGCACGAGCGCCTCGCCGGGGCCGGGGACCGGGCGGTCCACCTCGACCACGTCCAGCACGTCGATGCCGCCGAACTCGTTGTACCTGACCGCCTTGGGCATGTCCGAGCCTCCTCGTCGGGTTATGTGAACCCTCAACCACCCGGTGGCGGGATTTATGCCAGCAGTCCCCGCTCGTATGCCAGCGACACGGCCTCGGTGCGGCTCGAAGCACCCAATTTGGCCATCACCCGGGACAGGTGCACGCTGGCGGTCTTCTCACTGATGTAGAGGCGGTCGCCGATCTGACGATTGGTCAGGCCCGACGACACGAGCTCCAGCACGGCGAGTTCCCGTGGCGTCAACAGGTCATCGCTGTCCGGTTCCACGCCGTCGACGGCGATACGCGCCCGTCGTGCCAACGACTCGATGGCCGCTCGAAGCGGATTGGCCCCGCAGCGGACGGCGTCGGCGTGGGCGGTGTGCAGCTCCGAGGCGGCCTCATCGCGCCAGCCGCCGGCCAGCAGCGCCTCGGCCAGCCGCCAGCGCGCGACAGCCTGCCAGTACTTGGTGTGCTTCCCGGCCTCCACCGCGACGCGCCAGGCCTCGACGTCGCTCTCGCCGCGGAGCCGGCTCAACTCGGCGTGCATCCGGGCGTCCATGCAGACGGCCTCCGGGCTGCGCATCTCCTGTCGCCACTGCCGCTCCAGCGTGCGGGTGTCGTGCGCCATCACCGATTCGTACAGCCGCTCGCCTTCGGCGATGGCGTCGCGGGCGGCCTCCTCGTCCCGACGGCTCCAGGCCTGTTCGGCGAGGTCGGCCAGCGCGGCCAGCGTGATCGTGCCGACGATCCGGGACCGGATCGGCACCGGATGGGGCAGCTCGGCCAGCCAGTCCAGGGTTCGCGCGCACTCGTCGACGGCCTCGCGGAGCCTGCCCCGCCACAGCGCCGCCTCGGCCACCGCGAGGCGCACCCGTTCGATGGTCACGGCGTCGTCGGTGCTGGTCATGATGCGCGCCGCCGCCGCGTCGACCTCCTCGAACCGGCCGGCGATCGCCAGCCGGTACAGGGCGGCGGACTCGATGATCAGCGCGGCCCGCGGCGGGGCGGCCGAGTGATCGCCGTCCGAGTCGCCGGCGGCCAGCTCGCCCGCGTGGAACAGGGCCTCGGCCCGCACCATCCGGCTCGTGACCGCGTAGTCCGACCAGGTCAGGCCGACGGCGGCGGCGCGGTCGGCGATCTCGTCCGCGATCGCGACCGCCGGACCGGTCCGCCCCTGGTCGAGCAGCAAGATCATCGCGTTCGCCAGGGCGCGGAGCTCGACGTTGTACGCGCCGACCGCCGCCGCGCGCGTCGCGGTGTCCCGGAGCATCGCCAGCGCCTCGTCGGGCTTGTCGTGCCAATAGGTGAAGACCGACAGCGTGACCATGGCGTCGACCGCGATGTCGTGCGCGCCGATCCGGGTGGCGATGTCGCGGGCACGGACGGCGAACCGCTCCAGCACGTCGAGGTCGAGGACCGCGCCGCCGTGCCACCGCCACTCCAGCGCCCGCAGCGCGAGGATCTTCGCCTGCACCACGCTCGGCGGGTGGTCCTTGATGAGGTCCCAGGCCTCGGCGGCGGCGGCCGCGATCTCCGCCGACTCCGACTGCATCGGGAACAGGGTCAACACGAGCTGGTGCCGGGCCTCGGCGCCGGTCTCCGGGTCGTCGGCCAGGGCCACCGCCGCGCGGGCGTAGGCGACCGCCCGTTCGATCTCGCCGGCGGCCAGCGCCATCCGGGATGCCAGGCGCTGCAACGAATACTCGGTGACGTCAGGGTCCGGGACCGCCTCGAACAGTCGAAGCGCCTGCTCGACGTGACGCAGAGCCTCGGCCGGGGCGCGCAGCTCGGCCGCCTCTTCGGCGGCCTGGACGGACGCCGTCAACGCCTTGGGGAGGTCGTTGCTCTGCAGGCTGTGATACGCCAGCGAGGCCGGCGAAGTCACCAGCCGGGCGTAGTTCCCGTGCAGACGGGCCCGCTCGCCCGGCAGCAGATCGCCGTACACGGCCTCGCGCAGCAGCGCGTGCCGGAAGGCGTAGCCGTGGTCGGCGGTGACCAACACGTTGTGCTGCACGGCTTCTCGCAGCGCCTCGTCGAGGTCGCCGATCTCGGTGACGGCTTGCAGCACCGAGTGTTCCACTGCGCCGCCGGCTCCCGAGGCGGCGCGGACCACCCGCTGGGCGTTGGGGCCCAGGTGTTCCACGCGCGCCAGTAGCACGTCGGCCAGGCCGGAGGGAACGCCCGTGCCGCTGCCGTAGACTGCGGTCAATTCCTCGCAGAAGAAGGCGTTTCCCTCGGAGCGATCGGCGATGCTCCGCAGCGTCGCCTCCGGCAACACGCTGTCCGACAAGGCCGCTACGAACGCCATCGCGTCGGTGCGGTCGAACGGGCGCAGCTCGATCCGTTCCACGGTGGACAGGCGGGCGAGTTCGGTCAGCAGCGGCCGAAGCGGGTGCCGGCGGTGCAGGTCGTCCAGACGGTAGGTGCCGACGATCAGCAGTCGTTGCCGGCTGAGCCGGGACACCAGGAACAGCAGGAGGCCGCGCGTGCCGGCGTCCGCCCAGTGCAGATCCTCCAGGGCCAGCAGGACGGTGTTGTCGGCGGCTCGTTCGGCCAGCTCGGTGTAGACGGCCTCGAACAGGCGCAGCTGCTCCATGGCGTCGTCGAGCCGGGAGCCGCCGGCGACCGGCAGCTGGCCCAGTGCCTCGACAAAGGGCAAATACGGCAGACCGGCGCCCTCGATGTCCAGGCAACGGCCGGTCAGCACGGTGACCCCCGCCCGTGCGGTCAGCTCGGCCAGCAGCCGGGACTTGCCGACGCCCGCGTCGCCGGCCAGCAACACCGCGCCGGCCCGGCCCTCGGACGCGGCGGCCAGCGCCGACTCCAGCGCCGCCAGCTCCGCCTGGCGGGCGACCAGCGGGACTCCGGATCCGATGCGCGGCACACTGCATGGTTGCACAGCTACGTGAGCAGCCCACGCTCGTACGCCACCGACACTGCCTCCGTACGGCTCGAAGCCCCGAGCTTGGCCATCACCCGCGACAGGTGCACGCTGGCGGTCTTCTCGCTGATGTAGAGCCGCTCGCCGACCTGGCGGTTTGTCAGCCCCGTCGACACGAGTTCCAGCACGGCGTATTCGCGAGGCGTGAGGAATTCCGTCTCCGGCTCCACCCCGGCCAGCGCGACGCGTGCCCGCCGGGCCAACGCCTCCACCGCTTCCCGCAGCGGCGTCGCTCCCATGTGGACGGCATCGGCGTGCGCGGCCTGGAGCTCCACGGCCGCCTCCTCGCGCCGACCATGGTCGAGCAACGCCTCCGCGAGCCGCCAGCGTGCCGTGGCCTGCCGGTACCGGAACATGTCGGCGGTGGTCACCGCGGTTCGCCAGACTTCGACGTCCTTCTCTCCGCGCAGCCGGCTCAGCTCGGCGTTCATCCGGGCTTCCTGGAGGATCGTTTCGGGGTGGCGGACCTGCTGCTGCCAGTGGATCTTCAGTGCGTAGTTGCCTAGCGCCAATACCTTCTCGTACAGGCGTTCGCCCTCCGTGACGGCGTTGCGCGCCGCCTCCTCGTCCCGGTTACGTCGGGCCTGCTCGGCGATGTCGGCCAGCGCGGCGAGCGCGGTCGCGCCAGCCATCCGCGAGTCAGTCACGCCGGCACTGGGCAGCTCGACGAGCCAGTCGATGACCCGGACGCTCTCGTCGACAGCGACGCGGGGGTCGCCGCGCCACAGCGCCGCCTCGGCCACCGCGAAGCGGACGCGTTCCACGGCGACGGCGTCGTGGGTGCCGGCCAAGATCCCGCCCGCGGCCTCGTCCACCTCGTCGAACCGGCCGGCGACGGCGAGTTGGTACAGCTCGGCGGCCTGCAACCGCAGCGCGGCCGACCGCGGCGCGGCCGAGTAGTCGCCGAACGGCTCGGCCGTCGACCGCTTGCCGATCATGAACGGCACCTCGATCAGTGCGATGCGGGCCTCCACCGCGATCTCCGCCCAGGTCAAGCCCACCGCAGTGGCTCGTTCGAGGATCTCTTCGACGACCGCGAGCATCTCGCCGAACGAACTCTGGTAGTAGCGGACGAACGCCAGATTCTTCAGGGCACGCAGCTCGATGGCGTACGTGCCGAGCGCGGCCGCCCGGCTCGCGGCGTCGCGCAGCAGATGTTCGGTCTTCTCGACCTCGCGTCGCCAGTGCGCGTACATGGCGAGCGTGATCTGCGCGTCGATGGCCACGTCCTCGGCCCCGACCAGGGTGCCGATCTCGGCGGCCCGCTCGGCCAGCCGCTCAAGGTGTTCGAGCTCGAGACCGGGTCCGCCGTACCAGACCCATTCCCGGGCGCGCAGCGCGAGGATCTGGGCCTGCACCACGCTCGGAGGCCGATCCTTGATCAGTTCCCACGCCTCGCCGACGGCGGCGGCCACCTCTGCCGCCTTTTCCATCGGCAGCAGCGTCAGCACGAGTTGATGCCGGGCCTTCGCGCCGTCCTCCGGATCGTCCGCCAGCGCCACGGCTGAGCGGGCGTAGGCGACGGCCCGCTCGGCATGGCCGGCGGCCAGCGCCATCCGGGATGCCATGAGCTGCAACCGATACTCCGTGACGCCGGGGTCCGGGACGGCGTCGAACAGTTGCAGTGCCTGCTCGATGTGGCGCAGGGCTTCGGCCGGGGCGCGCAGGTCCGCGGCCTCGTTGGCGGCCTGGACCGACGCACGCATCGCGGTCGGCAGGTCGTGGCTTTGCAGGCTGTGATACGCCAACGCGGCCGGCGAGGTGGCCAGTCGGGCGTATCGAGCGTGCAGCCGGGCCCGCTCTCCGGGCATCAGATCCCCATATACGGCCTCGCCGAGCAGTGCGTGCCGGAAGGCGTAGCTGTGGTCGGCGGTGACCAACACGTTGTGCTGCACCGCTTCCCGTACGGCATCGTCGAGGTCGTCGACTTCGGTGACGGCTTGCAGTACCGAATGCTCCACCGCGCCGCCGGCGCCGGAGGCGGCGCGAACCACCCGCCGGGCATTGGGCCCCAAGCGTTCCACGCGCGCCAGCAGCACGTCCGAGAGACCGGACG
The DNA here is from genome assembly GCF_003387475.1 of Kutzneria buriramensis. Classification (GTDB taxonomy): domain Bacteria; phylum Actinomycetota; class Actinomycetes; order Mycobacteriales; family Pseudonocardiaceae; genus Kutzneria; species Kutzneria buriramensis. Next base: position 81,119 of record NZ_QUNO01000011.1, read on the forward strand.
GCACCCCGTCGCCGTAGACGGCGGTCAGTTCCTCGCAGAAGAAGGCGTTGCCCTGCGACCGCTCGGCGATGCCCCGGAGCGTCGTCTCGGGCAGATCGTTGTCCGACAGGGCCGACACGAATGCCATGGCGTCGGCCCTGTCGAACGGTCGAAGCTCGATACGATCCACAGCGGACAATCGCGTCAGTTCGGCCAGCAGCGGCCGCAGCGGATGCCGGCGGTGCAGGTCGTCCAGCCGATATGTCCCGACGATCAGCAGCCGCTGCCGGCTCAGCCGGGACACCAGGAACAGCAACAAATCCCGGGTGGCCGCGTCGGCCCAGTGCAGGTCTTCCAACGCCAGCAACACAGGCCCCGGCTTTTCCGCCAACTCCGTATGTACGGCCTCGAACAGCCGCAGCTGCTCCATGGCGCCGTCGAGCCCGGAGGCGCCGGCGACCGGCAGCTGTCCCAGAGCCTCCACGAACGGCAGGTACGGCAAGCCGGCGACGTCCAGGCAGCGACCCGTCAGCACCGTGAATCCGTTTGCCCGCGCGCACAACTCCGTCAGCAGCCGCGTCTTGCCGACTCCGGCGTCGCCGGCGAGCAGCACCGCCCGCGCCTGCCCCTCAGACGCGGCCGCCAGCGCCGACTCCAGCGCCGCCAGCTCCTGCTGGCGGCCGATCAGCGGGACCCCCGACCCGGTGCGCACTACGCCAGCAGTCCCCGGTCGTAGGCCAGCGACACGGCCTCCGTGCGGCTCGAAGCCCCGAGCTTCGCCATCACCCGCGACAGGTGGACGCTGGCGGTTTTCTCGCTGATGTAAAGGCGTTCGCCGACCTGGCGGTTCGTCAGCCCGGACGACACGAGCTCCAGCACCGCCCGCTCTCGTGGCGTGAGAAGCTCGTCGCTCGTGGGGGTAATACCCGGCAGGGGTATACGTGCCCGCCTTGCCAAGGCCTCGATCGCTGCCAGCAGGGGTGCAGCGTTCATACGATGGGCCTCGGCGTGCGCGGAATTCAGCTCCTTGCCGGCTTCTTCGCGCCGGCCGGCATCCAGCAGCGCCTCGGCCAGCCGCCAACGCGCCACGGTGCGCTGGTAGATGAACCCGTCGCTCGGAGCCACCGCGGCTTGCCACAGGTCGACGTCGTTGACGCCGTGCAGCCGGCTCAACTCGGCGGCCATGCGGCCCTCCATGACTACAACCTCCGGATTCCCCGACTCGAAGGCCCACAGCGCGTGCATGGCGTGCGAGCCGTGCCGCTCGACGATCTCGCGGACACGCTCACCCTCCGCCACCAGCTCACGCACCGCCGTGTCGTCACGCCGACGCCGGGCCTCCGCCGCGAGGTCGGCCAGCGCGGTCAGCGCGATGGCCCCGGCCATCCGCGAGTCCGCCACGCCCGACCGGGGCAGGCTGGCGAGCCAGTCGAGGATCTGCCGCGCCTGGCCGAGGGCCTCGCCGGGATCCCCGCGCCACAGCGCGGACTCCGCCAGCGCGAACCGGATCCGTTCGAGGGTCCGCAGGTCGTCGATGTCGGCCATGAGCCGCTCGGCGGCCTCGGTGACCTCCTCGAACCGGCCGGCGATGGCCAGCCAGTACAGCCCGGACGCCTCGAACCGCTGTGCCGCCCACCGCGGCGCGGCCGACAGGTCCTCGATCGGCGTGTCCAGCGGCAGGTCGCCGAGGCTGAACCGGTTGAAGTGCCGGGATATCCGGGCCTCGATCGCCTTGTCGGACCAGGTCAGGCCGACGGCGGTGGCCCGCTCGATGATCTCCTCGGAGATGCGCAGCGCCTCGCGGGGCCGGCCGCGGACCGTCATGCTCACGGCGAGGTTGTTCAGCGCCCGGAGCTCGACCGCGTAGGCGCCGGTCGCCGCCGCCCGGGTCGCCGCGGCCCGGTACAGGCGCTGTGCCTCGGCCATCCTGCCCCGCCATTCGGCGAACACCGCCAGCGTCACCAGCGAGTCGATCTCGACGTCGTCGTCGCCGAGTTCCGCCGCCATCTCCCGGGCCCGTTCGGCCAGGTCCGTCAACTCGTCGACGTCGAGACCGCTGTGCCAGGCCCAGACCCATTCCCGGGCCCGCAGCGCGAGGATCTTCGCCTGCACCCGGCTCGGCGGCAGTTCCTTGACCAGCTCCCACGCCTCGGCGACGGCGACACCGATCTCCGGCGCGGCCGTCTCCAGCGGGATCAGCGCCTCCGCGAGCTGATGCCGTGCGTAGGCCCCGGACTCCGGGCCGTCGGCCAGCTCGATCGACGAGCGGGCGTACGCGATGGCCCGGTCGGCGTGACCGGCGGCCATCGCCGTCCGGGATGCCATCCGCAGCAGCGTGTACTCGGTGACGCCGGGCTCCGGCACCGTGTTGACCAGCTGCAACGCCTGCTCGATGTGCCGCAGCGCCTCCACCGGGGCCAGCATCGCGGACGCCTCCTCGGCGGCCCGGATCGACGCCGACAACGCGGTCGGCAGGTCGTGGCTCTGGAGGGCGTGATACGCCAGCAACGACGGCGACTCCACCACCTTCGCGTAGCCGGCGTGCAGCCGAACCCGCTCACCCGGCAACAGATCCCCGTACACCGCCTCGCCGAGCAGCGCGTGCCGGAAGGCGTAGCTGTGGTCGGCGGTGACCAACACGTTGTGCTGCACCGCTTCCCGTACGGCCTCGTCGAGGTCGTCGAGATCCGTGACGGCTTGCAGCACCGAATGCTCCACCGCGTTGCCGGCGGCGGAGGCGGCGCGGACCACCCGCTGGGCATCCCGCCCCAGCCGCTCCACCCGCGCCAGCAACACATCCGCCAGAGCGGCCGGCACGCCGGTGCCGCTGCCGTAGACGGCGGTCAGCTCCTCGCAGAAGAAGGCGTTGCCCTGCGACCGCTCGGCGATGCCCCGCAGCGTCGCCTCCGGCAACGTGTCGTCCGACAGGGCCGACACGAACGCCATTGCGTCGGCCCGGTCGAACGGCCGGAGCTCGACGCGTTCCACAGTGGACAAGCGGCCCAGCTCGGTCAGCAGCGGCCGCAGCGGATGCCGGCGGTGCAGGTCGTCCACCCGGTACGTGGCGACGACCAGCAGCCGCTGCCGACCCAGCCGGGACACCAGGAACAGCAACAGGTCCCGTGTCGCCGCGTCCGCCCAGTGCAGGTCCTCCAACGCCAGCAGCACGGGGCCGGGCATCTCCGCCAACTCCGTGTGCACCGCCTCGAACAACCGCAGCTGCTCCAGGGCGTCGTCGAGCCCGGAGGCGCCGGACACGGGCAGCCGGCCCAGCGCCTCCACGAACGGCAGGTACGGCAGGCCGGCGCGCTCGACGTCGAGGCACCGGCCCGTCAGCACCGTGGCCTGTGACCGTGCGATGAACTCGGTCAGCAGGCGGGTCTTGCCGACGCCGGCGTCGCCGGCAAGCAACACCGCCCCGGCCTTGCCCGCAGCGGCGGCCGCCAGCGCGGATTCCAGGACCGCCAGTTCCGCCCGGCGGGCGACCAGCGGGACTCCGGATCCGATGCGCGGCACATCGCATGCTTGCACATCGTCACCGCGACTGCGGCGGGTTGGACCGCTTCCACCAGCGCCGCCGCTGCCCCTTGCGAACCAGCCTGGTCTCCTGGGCCGCCTGCCTGAGCGCCTCCTGCTTGTCCAGCACGAACTGGTAGTTCGAGTCCTTGGCCTGCCACATGACGAACCTCCCCTTCCCGACGGTTACGAGGTTCGTGCTGAGGCGCCCCCGCCCACATTGGGCAGCCACGCAGTCCGGGCGCATGATCGGCGCATGGGCACTGAGGAGGGCTACCTGCTGGACAACGCCAGGACCGAGGCCGGCATCCGGTTCCGGGCGCTCGGCGAGCTGTTCGACCCCGGCACGTTCCGTCGCATCGAGGCCCTCGGAACCGGCCCCGACCTGCGGGTTTGGGAGGTCGGGGCGGGCGGGCCGACCGTGCCGGAGTGGCTCGCGACACGATTCGGTGACGTCCTGGCGACCGACTTGGACACCTCATGGTTCGCCGCCGCGCCGGGGGTAAGGGCCCTCAGGCACGACGTCGCCGAGCCGCCGCCGGAGGTCGGCTTCGACCTGATCCACGCCCGGCTGGTGCTGCTGCACGTGCCCGATCGGGAGCGGGCGCTGCGGCACCTCGTCGACGCGCTGAACCCGGGCGGCTGGCTGTTCCTGGAGGAGGCCGACCCCGCCGCGCAGCCGCTGATCTGCCTCGACGAGTACGGCCCGGAGCAGGAGCGGGCCAACCGGCTGCGGCGCGGGTTCCGAGAACTGCTCGCGGCTCGCGGCGCCGACCTGGCGTACGGGCGGAAGCTGCCGCGGCTGCTCCGCGAGGTCGGGTTGACCGAGGTGGGGGCGGAGGGTTACTTCCCGATCACCTCGCCGGCGTGCGTGGCGCTGGAGGCGGCTACCGTGCGTCAGATCCGCGACCAGTTGGTGGACAACGGACTGGCCACCGCGGACGAGGTCGGCCAGTACCTGGGGGACATCGAGGCCGGGCGGCTGGATCTGGCCACGTCCCCGATGATTTCGGCGTGGGGGCGCAAGTCGGGCATACCCGGCGGGCGACCTTGACGGCCCGTGATCACCGGCCTACCTTCTGGTACGCGGTAAGGAAACTTTCCTTACCAAATGTGGAGCCGCCGCCCTCCCCTTCCCTGCAAGGAGGGATGGATGTCAGCACGGTTCACCCGACTGCTGGTCGCGGTGCTGAGCCTGGGGCTGGTCCTCACGCTCGGGTCCGTGGCGAGCGCCTCCGCCGGCCGCAACACCGCAACCACGCCGGCCGCGTCGACGCCGAAGGCGTCCGACGCCCTGTTCTACGTGACGCTCTACGGCTTCGTGGACAACTCGCCGCCGAGCGCGATCATCAGCAACCCGGTCATCCACAGCAAGGCCGGCGGCACGGGGACCTTCTCCGACCCGGTCACCTTCGCCACCGACACGCGCGAGGAGAAGCCGGGCACCATCGTCTACTACGCGTACCTGAAGAAGTACTTCATCATGGAGGACACCTGCACGGAGTGCACCAAGGACTGGAACGGCAGCAACGGCGACAACCCGACGCCGGTCCGCAACGGTCACCACTGGCGCATCGACCTCTGGGCGGGCGGCAACTCCAGCGATCTGCACAACCCCGGCAAGCAGGCCCTGCTCGACTGTGAGGACGCCCTCACGCAGGACAACGGCGGCCAGGTGACCCTGAACCCGGCGTCCAACCTGCCGGTCGACACCACGCCGATCTTCAACACGAGCACGAACAAGTGCTACACGCCCTGACGGGCGGCTCGGCGGCCCGGACCGCGTGGCGGTCCGGGTTCACCGGGCTCGCGGCGATTCTGGTGGCAGGGGCGTGTTCCCAGCCGTCCGCTCCGGTGGCCCCGGCCGCCGAGACGACGGCGGCCGCCCCCGCCGACACAGCCGTGCTGACCCAGCGCGGCGACCCCACGCGGGTCGGCTGGAACCGGCACGAGACCGTGCTCACCCAGGCGACCGTCGCGGACGGCAGGTTCGGGCAGCGGATCGCCTATCCGCTGGACGGCGCCGTCTACGCGCAGCCGCTGTTCGTACCGGGGCTGCACGGCCACAACGCCGCCATTGTCGCGACCGAACACGGCAGCGTGTACGCCCTCGACGCGGACGCCAAGGGCGCGGCGCGGGCCCCGCTGTGGCAGCGATCCCTGCTGCCGGCCGGCGCGAAGCCGGTGTCCGCCAGCGACGACGTGAAATGCGAGTCCATCTCACCCGAGGTGGGCGTCACCGGCACGCCCGTGATCGACCCCGCCACGAACACCCTGTACGTGGTCGCGACCATGCACGGCCAGGCCGGCATCGTGGACCGCATGTACGCGCTGGATGTCAGCACCGGCAAGGACAAACTGTCGCCGGTGACGTTGTCGGCCGCCGTCGCCGGAAGCAACTCCAGCAACGGCAAGGTCCGCTTCGACGCCGCCTTCGAGCAGCAGCGCGTCGGGCTGCTGCTCCAGGACGGCGTCGTCTACGCGGCCTTCTCCTCGTATTGCAGCCGAATGCCGTACGAGGGCTGGATTCTCGGCTACCAGGCCAAGGACCTGCGGCAGGCCGTCGTCTACACGGACAACCCGGACCAGGGCAGCAGCGGCCGGCGCCCCGGTGGCGGCGGCATCTGGCAGTCGCAGACCGGGCTCGTCGGCTACCAGGGCTCGATCTTCGTGACAACCGGGAACGGGCCGTACAACCTGAACCAGCCGGGCGGCCGCAACGCGGGCATGAGCCTGCTGCGCCTGGTCCGTGACGGCGGGACGCTGCGCGTCGCCGACGCCTTCACCCCGTTCAACGTCACCTGTCTCAACGACCACGACCAGGACCTCAGCTCCGGCGCGCCGCTGCTGCTGACCGGGCAGGGCGAGGTGCTGGAGATCAGCAAGGAGGGCCGGATCGAGGTCACGAAGATCGACTCGCTCGGCGGCTTCCACACCATCGACGCCCCGTGCGGCCACCAGGACCGCACCGACGTCGACCAGATCGTGCAGGAGCTGCCGATCCAGACCGTGGCCGGCGGGGTGTGGGGCGCGGAGACCACGTGGACCGGCGGCGGCAGGACCTACGTCTACACCGCGGGCGTCGCCGACAAGCTCACCGCCTGGCAGCTGGTGGACGGCAAGATCGTCGAGCCGGCGGCGTCGCAGGCGCCGGAGGGACTGTCCTATCCGGGCGGCATCCCGGTCGTGTCCAGCAACGGCGACCAGCCGGGCACGGCGGTGGTGTGGATCGTCGGCAACCAGGCCGGCGGCCCGGTGCTGCGCGCCTACGACCCGACCGACCTGCGGCGCGAGCTCGTGCACGAGAAGCTGACCGGCTACACCAACTTCACCGTGCCGACGGTGGCGGACGGCCGCGTCGTGGTGGGCACCCAGCAGTCGGTGCTGATCTACGGCCCGCTTTAGGCTGCGTCCCATGTCGGCGACGAGGTTGTTGGTGTTGGGAGTGGTGCGGGGCTACGGCCGCGCGCACGGCTACCTGATCGGCCACGACCTCATGGCGTGGGGCGCGGACGAGTGGGCCAACGTCAAGTGGGGCTCGATCTACCACGCGTTGAAGCAGGGCGTGAAGGCCGGTTTCCTGCGTGAGGACTGGGCGGTGCCCGGACGCACCGACTACGAGCTCACCGAGAAGGGGGAGCACGAGTTCCAGCGGCTGCTCGCCGACGCCCTGCGCAAGCCGGACCCGCGGCCGGACATGCTGGCCGCCGGCCTGGCGATGCTGCCGGCGCTGACCCGGGCGCACGCGCTGGCCCTGCTCGACCTCCGGCTGGCGATGGTGACGGCCGTCCGCAAGGAGGCCGACGCCCAGTTGGCAGGCCGGCAGGAGCCGCTCCACGTGCGCGAGCTGTACCGGCTGCGGGTCCGCAACGCGTCCGACGACCTGGCCTGGACCAGGGGACTGATCGATCGGCTGGAGGCCGGCGAGTACGCGATGGCCGGCGAGCCGGGCACCGTCGGCAAGCCCGGCAGCTGGCCCCATCCGGACTGAACCTTATTCAAGTTTGCATACCGGCGGTCGGCTGGGCACACTGGCTGGACGGGTATTCAAGTTTTAGTACTCAGGGTCAGGGGGGACACATGTCGGTTCTGGTCGACGGGCTGCGCAAGCGGTTCCGCGACAAGGTCGCGCTCGACGGCTTCGACCTGCGGGTTCGTCCCGGCACGGTGTGCGGGCTGCTCGGTCCGAACGGGGCCGGCAAGACCACGGCGGTGCGCGTGCTGAGCACGCTGGTGCGGGCCGACGCGGGGCGCGCCGAGGTCGCCGGCTTCGACGTCGGCCGGCAGCCGGCCCAGGTGCGTCGGCGGATCGGCCTGGTCGGCCAGCACGCCGCCGTGGACGAGGTGCTGAGCGGCCGGCAGAACCTGGAGCTCTTCGGCCGGCTCTATCACCTGACCGGGTCACGGGCCCGCGCGCGGGCGTCCGAGCTGCTGGACCGGTTCGGGCTGGCCGACACCGGGAACCGGGCTGTGCGGCACTACTCCGGCGGCATGCGACGAAGGCTCGACCTCGCCGCCGGCATGATCCTCGCGCCGCCGGTGCTGTTCCTGGACGAGCCCACCACCGGCCTGGATCCCCGGGCCCGCAACGAGGTCTGGGACGCCGTGCGGTCGCTCGTCGCCGACGGCACCACCGTGCTGCTCACCACCCAGTACCTGGACGAGGCCGACCAGTTGGCCGACCAGATCGCCGTCATCGACGCCGGCCGGGCGATCGCCGGCGGCAGCCCGGCCGAGCTCAAGTCCCGTATCGGCGGGGACCGGCTGGAGGTCGTCGTGCACGACGCGGCCGACTTGCCGGTCGCGGCGGAGCTGCTGCGCACGATCGCCGGCGCCGAGCCGGAACGGGACGTCGACCGGCGCCGGGTCGGCGCGCCGGTGCGGGACCGCGTGGCGGCGTTGACCGAGGTCGTGCGGGCCCTGGACGCCGGAGGCGTGCCCGTCGAGGACATCGCGCTGCGGCGACCCACCCTCGACGAGGTCTTCCTGACCCTGACGGATGGAAAGGTGTCCGCGTGAGCAGCCTCTACTGGACCGTCGCCGACGGCTGGACGATGACCCGGCGCGACCTCGCGCACTGGGCCCGCCGGCCCGCCCCGGTGGTGGTCGGCCTGCTCTTCCCGATCCTGCTCGTGCTGATGTTCGGCTACCTGCTCGGCGGCGCCATCGCCGTGCCCGGCGGCGGGGACTACCGCGAGTTCCTGCTGCCCGGCATGTTCGTGATGACCATGGGCTTCGGCGTGGAGAGCACCCTGCTCGCGGTCACCACCGACGCCTCCCGCGGCGTCACCGACCGGTTCCGGTCGATGCCCATGGCCCCGTCCGCGGTGGTGGTCGGCCGGTGCGGCGCCGACCTGCTCAACTCCGTGCTGGTGCTGGCCGTGATGGTCGGCTGCGGGCTGGCCGTCGGCTGGCGGCCGCACGGCGGCGTCGGGGCCACCCTCGGCGCGTTCGGCCTGCTGCTCCTGCTCCGGTTCGCGTTCCTGTGGCTGGGCATCTACCTGGGCCTGGTCGTCGCCGACCCGGGCGCGGTCACCCTCGTGCAGACGGTGATCTGGCCGGTCACCTTTCTGTCCAACGTCTTCGTGTCGCCGGACTCCATGCCGGGCTGGCTCGGCGCGATCGCCACCTGGAACCCGCTGTCGGCGACCGCCGCCGCGACCCGCGAGCTGTTCGGCAACCCCGGTGCGGCCGCCGGGTGGATCGGCGTGGCGGCGGTGTGGCCGCTGCTCCTGGTGGCGGTGTTCGGCCCGCTGTCGGTACGAGCGTTTCGGAGGTTGAGCCGATAGTGGACGAACTCGTGCGCTGTCCGGTCGTGTTCGAGCCCGCGGATCCGCCGAGATTGGGCAGAATGGCGTTCTGGGGTGCCGAGCTCCCCACGGGGATGGGGGAGCTCGGCGCTCTGGACGTCGTCGAGGCCCGGGACGGCGAGGTGCGCGTGCGCACCGTGCCGGCCCTGCGCCTGCCGGTCGCCCAGGCGGTGCCGCTGCTCAGCCGGGCCCGCCGCGACCGCCGGGCCCATCCGGCGACCGCGTTCTGGGGCGCGGCCACCGTCGTCGCCCTCCAGCTGGTCGCCCGCGGCCGGCTGCTGCCCACGGTCTCGCCCGGCGACTTCGACGCGTGGCGGGTCGGCCCGCTCGACCCCGCCGACCAGGGCCGGATCGGCGAGCTCGTGGACGCCATGCCGGCCGACGCCCGGGCCGTGCCGGTGCCGGACCGGCTGCCGCTGGAGCTGCCGGACGCCCGCGTGCTGGTCGAGGGCTTCCTGGACGCGGTCGCCGACGCCATGCCCCGCGGCGGCAGCGAGGCCGCGTTCCTGGCCGCCACCCCGCAGCGCGTGCCCGAGCTGCGGGCCTGGGCCGACGGCGTCAGCGTGTCGCTGCGGATCGAGTTCGACGGCCGGTTCCGAGCCGTCGTCCAGCTGCACAGCCTCGCCGATCCGGGGCTGGTCAGCGACGCCGCCGAGGTGTGGGCCGGGGCCGGCCGCGCCCGTGCCCAGTCGCAGGCGATCGTCGTGCTGCGTCGGGCGGCAAGGGTGTGGCCGGCGCTCGACGCCGTGCTGCACAAGGAGGTGCCGGACGAGTTCGTGCTGCTCGACGACGAGGTCCGGCAGCTGCTCGGCGGTGCCGCCGACCGGCTCGCCGCCAAGGGCGTGCCCGTGCACTGGCCCAAGGACCTCGCCCGGCAGCTGGTCGCCCGGGTCGCCATCGGCGGCGACTCGCCGCCGCGGGACATGCCCGGCTTCCTGAGCGGCGACCAGGCGCTCCGCTTCGACTGGCAGGTCGCCCTCGGCGACGACCCGCTGACCCGCGACGAGCTGGAGCAGCTCGCCCAGGCCCACCGGCCCGTCGTGCGGCTGCGGGAGCAGTGGCAGCTCGTCGACGCCGACCTCGCCCGGAGGGCCCAGCAGCGCACGCTGGAGCCCCTCAGCCCGTTGGCCGCGCTCGGGCTCGCCCTCACCGGCACCGCCGAGATCGACGGCGAGCAGGTCGAGGTCGTGCCCAACGGCTGGCTGGGCGCGCTGCGGGACCGGATCGCCGACGCCGAGGGCGGCGCCGAGCAACTCGCCCAGCCGCCCGCCCTCGCCGCGACCCTGCGCGACTACCAGCTCCGTGGCCTGCGCTGGCTGGCCCGCATGACGTCGCTCGGCCTCGGCTGCTGCCTCGCCGACGACATGGGCCTCGGCAAGACGATCACCGTCATCGCCCTGCACCTGCACCGCTCGGCGGGCCCCACGCTGGTGGTCTGCCCCGCTTCGCTGCTGGGCAACTGGGAACGCGAGATCCGTCGCTTCGCGCCGGGAGTGCCCGTGCGGCGGTTCCACGGCTCGGCCCGTGACCTCTCCGAGGTCACCGGCTTCGTGCTCACCACCTACGGCACCATGCGCCCGTCCGCATCGGAACTCGCCGCAGTGCCGTGGGACCTCGTCGTCGCCGACGAGGCCCAGCACGTCAAGAACGCCCGGTCCGCCACCGCCAAAGCCTTGCGCACCATTACCTCCGGCGTTCGGATCGCCCTCACCGGCACGCCCGTCGAGAACACCCTGTCCGAGCTGTGGGCGATCCTGGACTGGGCCACCCCCGGGCTGCTCGGCTCGCTGCCGTCGTTCCGTCGGCGCTGGGCCAAGCCCATCGAGGCCGACAAGGACGAGGAGACCGCCCGCCGCCTTTCCCGCCTGCTGCGACCGTTCCTGTTGCGGCGCAGCAAGTCCGACCCCGGCATCGCGCCCGAGCTGCCCGCCAAGACCGAGACCGACCAGCTCGTGCCCCTCACCCGTGAACAGGCCGGCCTCTACGAGGCCGCCGTCCGCGAGGCCATGGCCGAGATCGCCGACAGCACCGGCATGGCCCGCCGCGGCAAGATCGTCAAGCTGCTCACCTCGCTCAAGCAGATCTGCAACCACCCCGCCCAGTACCTCAAGCAGCCCGACGCCCGCCTCACCGCCCGTTCCGGCAAGCTCGCGCTGCTCGACGAGCTCCTCGACACCATCGTCGCCGAGGACCATGCCGTGCTCGTGTTCACCCAGTACGTGAGCATGGCCCAGCTGCTCGTCCGCCATCTCGCCGACCGGGGCCTGCCCTGCCAGTTCCTGCACGGCGGCACCCCGGTTCCGCGCCGCGAGGCCATGGTCCACCGCTTCCAGTCCGGTGAGGTCCCGATCTTCCTCATCTCGCTCAAGGCCGGCGGCACCGGCCTCAACCTCACTCGTGCCGACCACGTCGTGCACTACGACCGCTGGTGGAATCCCGCCGTCGAGGACCAGGCCACCGACCGGGCCCACCGCATCGGGCAGACCCGCCCCGTCCAGGTCCACCGCCTCATGACCGAAGGCACCATCGAGGACCGCATAGCCGCGATGCTCACCGCCAAACGCGCTCTGGCCGACGCCGTCCTGACCGGCGGCGAGGCGGCGTTGACCGAGCTCACCGACTCCGAGCTCGCCGACCTGGTGGAGTTGCGATGAGCGATGTCCAAGGGTTTCCCGCCTTTCCCACCGGCAGCCGTCGCCGCCGGCGCACCTGGTGGGGCTCGGCGTGGATCCAGGCCATGGAGGACACGGCCGTCGACGCCACGCTCGCGCGCCGCGGCCGACGTATCGCGGCCGAGGGCCGGATCGGGCCCGTCACCATCAGCCCGGGTCGGGCGGCCGCCGTGCTCGACGGGGCCGCGCCGATCGTCGTCGCGGTCGAACCCCTGTCGGCCGACCGCTGGGCGCACCTCGCGGCCGAGGCGACCGTCCAATCGGGACACTTGGCGGCGCTGCTCGACGGTGAGCTCCCGCACGCCCTCGCCGACCTGCTGCCGGGAATCGGCGAGCTGGAAACCCAGTGCGGCTGCGACGATTGGGGCAACCCCTGCGATCACGCGGCGGCGCTCTGCTACCAGGTGGCCTGGCTGCTCGACGCCGATCCATCGCTGCTGCTGGTGTTGCGAGGCGGCTCGGTGGAGACGTTCGGCGCACGGCCGGCGGGCGTCAGCGCGGCCGACGCCTTCGCGCGACCGGTGCGGGCGCTGCCCGAACCGCCGCCACCGGTAGGCGACGAGCCGAGGCCGCTCGTCGTCGCCCCGCCGGGGATCGACGCTTCGGCGCTCGCCGACGCCGCGACCGAGGCGGCGGCGCGGGCCCGCGAGCTACTGGCCAACGGCGCGGTAGACAGCTCCAGGGGCCGCCCGTGACAGTTGTCATGGCGGGGTCCTGACAGAAGTGCCAGGGCCGCAACGGGTTCGACCGCCAGCCTGGGACGCATGAGGAGCACAGACACCGTCACCCGGGGCGCCGCGGTGCACATCAGGGGACTGGCCAAGCACTACGGCGACGTGCGCGCGGTCGACGGCGTCGACATGACCATCGCGCCGGGCGAGGTCGTCGGCCTGCTGGGCCCCAACGGTGCCGGCAAGTCGACCACCATCGACATGCTGCTGGGCCTGGCCGACCCGACCCGGGGGACGGTGTCCGTGTTCGGCCGCGCGCCGCGGGACGCGGTCGGCGCTGGTCTGGTCGGCGCGATGCTCCAGTCCGGCGGCCTGCTCGACGACGCGACCGTCGCCCAGACCGTCGGGCTGTTCCGGGCGATGTACCCGAACCCGTTGCCGTTCAAGGAAACCCTGGCGCGCGCCGGCATCGCCGAGCTGGCCGGGCGCCGGGTCGGCCTGCTGTCCGGCGGCGAGAAGCAGCGCGTGCGCTTCGCATCGGCGCTGGTCAGCGACCCCGACCTGCTCGTCCTGGACGAGCCGACCGTCGCCATGGACGTGGAGGGCCGGCGCGAGTTCTGGACGGCGATGCGCTCCTACACCGACACCGGCCGCACGGTCGTGTTCGCCACCCACTACCTCGCCGAGGCCGAGGACTACGCCGATCGCGTCGTGCTGCTGCGCTCCGGCCAGGTCGTCGCCGACGGCTCGGTGAGCCAGGTCCGCGCGCTCGCCGCCGGCCGCGTGATCACCGCCAAGATCCCGCACGCCGACGAGTCCGCGCTGACCACGCTGCCGGGCGTCACCTCGGTGCTGGTCCGCGGCGCCATCGTCGAGCTGACGTGCGCCGACTCCGACCGCGCGCTGCGCGAACTGCTCGCCCGGCACCCGCAGGCCCACGACGTCGAGGTCCGCGGCGCCGGCCTCGAGGCCGCGTTCGTCACTCTGACCAGGCAGGAGGCCGCCTGATGGGCGCGCTGTTGACGTTCGAGGTGAGCCGGATCGTCCGCTCGCCCCGGTTCTTCCTCTTCACGGTCGGCTTTCCGCTGGTCATGTTCCTGGTGTTCAGCTCCGTGTACGGCAGGTCCGACCCGAGCACGGTCGACTACCTGATGATCAGCATGGCCGCGTACGGCGCGGTGGCCGCCTCCATCGTCACAGGTTCCCGCACGGCGATCGAACGACAGGTCGGCTGGAACCGCCAGCTCCGGCTGACGCCGCTGAGCAGCGTCGACTACCTGGTCTCCAAGGTCGCCGCGGCGATGGTGGTCACGCTGCCTTGCCTGGTGCTGGTGTTCGCCGGCGGTGTGCTGTTCGAGCACGTCAGCCTCGGCGTCGGCACGTGGACGCAACTGCTCGTGTTCTGCTGGCTGGGCGTGCTGCCGACGGCCGTGCTCGGCTTGCTGATCGGACTGCTCGCCACCGGTGACTCGGCCCAGGCGATGGGCATGGTGTCGATGCTGGCGCTGAGCATGCTCGGCGGGCTGTGGTTCCCGCTGAACACCCTTCCTGCCGTGATGACCACCGTCGCGCAGGCGCTGCCGTCCTACTGGCTGGCGGAATTCGGTCATGAAGCGTTGGCGGGCAACGCGCCGAGCCTTCAGGGCGTGATCACCATGGCTGCGTGGGTCGCGGCGGTGGGGGCGCTGGTCGTGGTCCGCTACCGCCGGGACACCGCCCGGGGCTGACCGGCGGTTCGCGGGCCAGAGGGGAGCCCGCGAACCGCCGGTCAGGCGGAACAGGTCGCGGTGCCGGGGCAGCTGCGCAGCAACCGCACCACCGGGGGCGCCGTGATCCTCGACGGCGTCCCCGCCGCCTTGCCCGGCCACTGGATGGACACGGCGATCGACGACGAGTCGTTGTCGTAGTTCGACTCGGTCAGCGTCCGGTCCGGGTTGACGGTGTTGACCACGTCGTAGACGCCCGAGGCCACCGACGTGATGTCCAGCCACTGGAAGTCCACGTCGTACCGGTAGTCGTCGCCGCTGCCGACCGAGATGCCCTCGGTCACGTCGGTCGCCTCCGGGTGCTGGTGCTCGCACATGTTGTAGATGAGGAACTGGTGCAGCTTGGCCTCGGGCTGGTCGTCCTCGTGCACCCGGTGCTCCAGCGTGACCGCGTCCGCCACGCCGTAGCGGTCGCCGAGGCAGAAGCCGTTCTTGCGGTCGGAGACCACCGCGTTGCCGCCGAGCGTGCGGAGCTGGAACCGCTCGAAGTTCAACAGGTGCCAGTGCATGTGCGCCGGCGCGGGCTCGTAGTACGCGCTGGTGCCGGACGAGCGCTGCGCCGCGGCGTAGGAGTCGGGGATCGAGCCGTGCTCGCCGTTCTGGAAGGCCTGCCGCACCGACATCTTCGGGAACAGCGCGCTGTCCCGGTGCGCGTAGAACAGCAGCGGGCCGTCGCCGACGTTCTCCTCCGACGAGGTGAACCGCAGGCGCACCGCCTTGATGTCGCCGGTCGTCACACACGGCGCGTTGGGGGCGTTGACGTCCGTGACCATGCAGACGTCCCAGTCCTTGCAGTCCACCGGGTTGCCGCGCCAGCCGCCCGAACAGCCCACCGGCGCCTGCCGGAGATCGGGCAGCAGCATCGGCGTCGCCGCCCCGGCCGGTGGCGTCGTCGCCAGCAGGGCCAGAACTCCGGCCGCCGCAAGGAACCGCGCAGTCGCCTTCATGCCCGTCAACCTAGCCAGGGGCCCGCCGACTCGATCGGGTGATGTCTGCTGTGACGGTGCGTGGATGGCCTTAGCCTCGGCGGGTGTCGACTGCTGCCACCGAACCCGTCACCGCCCCGCTTCCGTCCCTTCAGGACGCTCGCGTCGTGCCGGCGCCCGCGCTGCGCGAGGCCGCGCTCGTGCTGGACGCCATCGCCGCCGTCGTGCAGAAGTCCGACAAGGACACCGCCACCCGCGTCCGCCAGATCGTCGCCGACCTGGAGGCCGGCGACCGGATCGACCGCCCCTGCTGCGACAACCCCTGGAAGCCCACCCTCACCACCGCCCTGACCAACTGACCACCGCCAACCACGAGGAGCCGCGAGGCCGCCGCCGATGCCTGGACCGCGGGCAGTTGTCGATCGAGTCTTTCCATCGATCGACAACTGACAAGGGAAGGCATCGGCCTCGTGGGCGGCCGAGCCCCGCGCGGAACGCGCGGCAGAGTTACTGAGCTACCGCCAGCTGGGGAGCCAGAGTTCGGCCTGCCACTGGGCGGCGCTGATCGGGTCGCCGTTGAGGATCGGCCACAGCCAGACGAAGTTGGCCACCACCAGCCCGGTGTAGATGGCCACCACCAGCAGCCCCGTGCCCCGGCGTTCCGCGCCGGCGCGGGCCCGGCCGAGGATGTCGCCGCAGGCCAGCACCAGCCCCAGCACCAGGAACGGCGCCATCGGCGTGACGTAGAAGAAGAACATCTGCCGGTCGATGTTGAGGAACCAGGGCAGCAGACCCG
Source organism: Kutzneria buriramensis (assembly GCF_003387475.1). GTDB lineage: Bacteria > Actinomycetota > Actinomycetes > Mycobacteriales > Pseudonocardiaceae > Kutzneria > Kutzneria buriramensis. Next base: position 97,255 of record NZ_QUNO01000011.1, read on the forward strand.
CCATGTAGCCGACCATCACGGCCGCGTGCCGCCAGTCGAACTTGACGAACGCCCGCCACAGCGACCAGCCGATCATCGGGAACGCCAGCCACCACATCGCCGGCGTGCCGACGAGCATCTGCGCGCTCACGCACTCCGTCGCGCCGCAGCCGGCGGCCAGCGGGCTCGGCGTCTGCTCGATGTAGTACAGCATCGGCCGCAGCCCCATCGGCCACGTCCACGGCTTCGACTCCCACGGGTGCGTGCCCACCCCCGGCGCCCCGGTGATGAGGTTGGCGTGGAAGTGCAGCACGTTCCCCTCGTAGTAGAAGAACGACTGGAAGGCGTTGGGCAGCCAGCTCGACACGGCGACCTGGTTGCCGGCGGCGTGCCGGTCGACGCCGGTCTCGCTGCCGAACCACGCCCACCAGGACGCGAAGTACACCAGCACGGCCATGATCGCGATGCCCCACAGCGCCGGCAGCACGTCCCGGACGATCGCGCCGGCCCACGGCCGTTCCACGCCGGCGGCGCGGCGGGCCGTCGCGTCCCACAACACCGACAGCAGGCCGAACGCGATGATGTAGTAGATGCCGTTCCACTTGACGCCGCAGGCCAGGCCCAGCGAGATGCCGGCGGCGAAGCGCCACCAGCGGAAGCCGAGCCGCGGCCCCCACTGCGACGCGCCGACCCAGCCCTCGGTGACGGCGACGGCCAGCCGGCCGCGCACGACGTCCCGGTCCACGAGCAGGCAGCCGAAGGCGATCACCACGAACAGCGCGCCGAAGATGTCCAGCATGCCCAGCCGCGACTGCACGTGGCTGACGCCGTCGCAGATCAGGAAGATGCCGGCCAGCGCGCCCAGCATCGTCGAGCGGGTCAGCCGCCGGCCGATGCGGACGATGAGGAAGATGCAGACGGTGCCGGCGATGGCCGAGGAGAAGCGCCAGCCCCAGCCGTCGTAGCCGAACAGCCACTCGCCGACGGCGATCATGTACTTGCCGACCGGCGGGTGCACCACCAGCTCGTAGCCGGGGTTGTCCTCGTAGCCGCCGTTGCGCAGCATCTGCCACGCCTGCGGCACGTAGTGCTTCTCGTCGAAGACGGGTGTGCCGCGGTCGGTGGGCCAGCCCAGGTCCCAGAACCGGATGATGCCGCCGAGCAGCGTGACGCTGAGCGTGACGAGCCAGCCGCGCACGGTGTCGGTGGGTCGCCACACCGCCAGCCGATCCAGCGGTCCGGCGGTGGAGGGCTGCGCCGCCGGCGGCACTTCGCCGACGTCCACCACGCCGTCGGGCTCGGGGTCGGTCCGCTCCACGATCGTCGTCACGGGGGCGATCGTAGGGTGAGCGACGTGAATACCGTATCGGGCACCGGCCGCCTGCTCCTCGCGGCGACGCCGCTGGGCAACCTCGGCGACGCGTCGAAGAGGCTGGTCGACGCCCTGGCCACGGCCGATCTGGTGGCCGCGGAGGACACCCGCAAACTGCGCTCGCTGGCCTCGGCGCTCGGGGTCACGCCCGCCGGCAAGGTCGTCAGCTTCTACGACGCGGTGGAGACGGCCCGGCTGCCCGGACTGGTCAAGGCGGTCGCTTCCGGGCAAACCGTGCTGCTGGTGACCGACGCGGGCATGCCGAGCGTGTCCGACCCCGGCTACCGGTTGGTCGCCGCCTGCGTCGCCGAGGACCTGCCGATCACCTGCCTGCCCGGCCCGTCGGCGGTGGTCACCGCGCTGGCGCTGTCCGGCGTGCCGGTGGACCGGTTCTGCTTCGACGGCTTCCCGCCGCGCAAGTCGGGGGAGCGCCGCAAGTGGCTGTCGGCGCTGGCCACCGAGACCCGGGCCTGCGTGTTCTTCGAATCACCGCATCGGGTGGCCGCGACCCTGGCCGACGCCGTCGAGGTGCTGGGCGCCGACCGCCGCGGCGCGGTCTGCCGGCAGCTGACCAAGTCCGACGAGCAGGTCCGCCGCGGCACGCTGGCCGAGCTGGCGGAGTGGGCCGCCGAGGGCGTCGGCGGCGAGGTGACGGTGGTGTTCGCCGGCGCCGAGCCGGTCGCCGTGGACGTCACGGACGTGGCCGATCTGGTGCCGGCGGTGCAGTCCCGGGTGGCCGCTGGACAACGCCTCAAGGACGTGGTTGCCGAGGTCGCGGCGGCCGCCGGCGTCAGCAAGAAGGCGCTGTACGACAGTGTGGTAGCGGCCAAGCGGTAATGCGCGGGCGCGCCCCCGTACGCTTTGTCGCATGAGTGCCCCCGTGCTGACGGCGGTGGCCTGGCCCTACGCCAACGGCCCCCGTCACATCGGCCATGTCTCCGGTATCGGTGTCCCCTCCGACCTGTTCGCCCGCTACATGCGAATGTCGGGCCACGACGTGCTCATGGTCTCGGGCAGCGACGAGCACGGCACGCCGATCCTGGTGCAGGCCGACAAGGAGGGCCTGACCCCGCAGCAGACCGCGGACAAGTACCACCGCGTGGTCGCCGAGGACATGCGCGCGCTCGGCGTCACCTACGACCTGTACACGCGCACCACCACGCGCAACCACTACGACGTGGTGCAGCAGATCTTCCTCGCGCTCAACGACAACGGCTACATCCTGCCCAAGACCACGACCGGCGCGGTCAGCCCGTCCACCGGCCGCACCCTGCCCGACCGCTACATCGAGGGCACCTGCCCGATCTGTGGCTACGACGGCGCCCGCGGCGACCAGTGCGACAACTGCGGCAACCAGCTCGACGCCGCCGACCTGATCAACCCCAAGTCGCGGATCAACGGCGAGACACCCAAGTTCGTCGAGACCGAGCACCTGTTCCTGGACCTGCCCGCGTTCACCCGGACGCTGGGCGAGTGGCTGGCGTCCAAGACCGACTGGCGCCCCAACGTCGTCAACTTCACCAAGAACCTGGTCGACGACATGCGGCCGCGGGCCATCACCCGCGACCTGGACTGGGGCGTGCCGATCCCGCTGGACGGCTGGCGCGACCAGGGCCTCAAGCGGTTCTACGTGTGGTTCGACGCGGTCATCGGCTACTTCTCGGCCAGCGTGGAGTGGGCCCGGCGCAGCGGCGACCCGGACGCGTGGAAGCGCTTCTGGAACGACCCCGAGACGCCGATCGTGCACTTCATGGGCAAGGACAACATCACCTTCCACGCCCAGATCTGGCCGGCGCTGCTGATGGGCCACAACGGGGCCGGCGACTTGGGCGGCCGGCCGGGTCCGTACGGCACGCTCAACCTGCCCACGGAGATCGCCTCCAGCGAGTTCCTCACCATGAGCGGCTCCAAGTTCTCCACCTCCCGGGGCCGCGTCATCTACGTGCGGGACTTCCTGGAGGGCTTCGGCCCGGACGCGCTGCGCTACTTCATCTCCGCGGCCGGCCCGGAGACCCAGGACGTGGACTTCACCTGGGAGGAGTTCGTCCGGCGGATCAACTTCGAGCTGGCCAACGAGTGGGGCAACCTGGTCAACCGCTCGGTCTCGATGGCGCACAAGAACGTCGGCGCGGTGCCGGCGCCGACCGCGCCCACCCAGGCCGACGAGGACCTGAAGAACCTCGCCAAGGCCGCGTTCGACACGGTCGGCACGCATCTGCGGCACTCGCGGTTCCGCGCCGGCATCGGCGAGGCCATGCGGGTCGTCTCGGCGGCCAACAAGTACCTGTCGGAGCAGGAGCCGTGGAAGCTCAAGGACGACCCGGCCCGCCGCGACACGGTGCTGCACACCGCGTTGCAGGTGGTCAAGGACGCCAACACGCTGCTCACGCCGTTCCTGCCGCACTCCGCGCAGAAGATCCACGAGCTGCTCGGCGGCACCGGCCTGTGGGCGTCGCAGCCGGAGATGCGCGAGGTGACGGACCTGGACGACCCGTCGCGCGAGTACCCCATCCTGACCGGTGACTACGCGGCCGAGCAGGCCAAGTGGGAGTCCACGCCGATCGAGGTGGGCGTGCCGCTGGACAAGCCGACGCCGCTGTTCGCCAAGCTCGACCCGGAGCTGGCCGAGACCGGTCCGGAGTGGGCTCCCATCGAGAAATGACTCCTCGCAAGGGAGAGCGGCCGCCGATACCGGAGCGTCTTCCGGTGTCGGCGGTCGACGCCCACACCCACCTGGAAGCCTGTGGCGCCAAGGATTCCGCCGACGTGCGGTCCATGATGGACCGTGCCGAGTCGGCGGGCATCGGGCACGCGATCACCGTCGCCGACGACATGGCGGCCGCGCGCTGGGCGGTGGAGGCGTCCACCTGGGACGACCGCGTGTTCGCGGCCGTCGCGCTGCATCCCACGCGTACCAAGGACTTCGGCGACGCCGAACGTGAGGAGCTCGCGGCCCTGGCCGCGCACCCGCGCGTGGTGGCGGTCGGCGAGACCGGTTTGGACTACTACTGGGACTACTCGCCGCACGACGCCCAGCAGGACGCGTTCCGTTGGCACATCGGGCTTGCCAAGCGGCTGGGCAAGCCCCTGATGATCCACGACCGGGACGCGCACGAGGACGTCCTGCGCATCCTGGAGGAGGAGGGCGCACCGGACACCGTGGTGTTCCACAGCTTCTCCGGCGACGCGGACCTGGCGCGACGCTGCGTGGACGCCGGGTACGTGCTGTCGTTCTCGGGCACGGTCACGTTTCGCAACGCAGGTCCCTTGCGGGAGGCGGCAAAGCTTGTCCCACCGCAACAGTTGCTTGTGGAGACCGACGCCCCTTTCCTGACGCCCCACCCGTTCCGGGGTCGTCCGAACGAGCCGTACTGCGCCGCGTACACGCTGCGTGAGCTCGCTGATCTACGCGGCGTGAATGTCGGTGAGTTGGCAACTGTTGTCACCGCAACGGTGAACCGAGTCTTCGGCCTGCGCGTATGACGGTCCGTGCGGAAAAGAAATCACCCCGTGGTGTGACTGGAGCCACAACAACCCGGGGAATGTTTGCGACTCGGGCCGACCTCCGTTACGGTCCCGTGATCGGTGCGCCGGACAGGGATGTCCAGCCACCGGCCCGCAGTCAGGTCGGCGTTCGTCGGGGACGGCCGGCACCCGCGAGGGGAGCCAGCCGGACGGCGTTGACTACGGGACCAACCAAGGCAGTCGGAGCACGAGAGACCCGAGCGAAGCGAGGAGATGTACCAGCGGCTGACGTCGGCTAGGCGAGACAGCCGCGGAACTCTTCGCGGACCATCGGCTTTTCGGAGGTAACGACCCCGTGACTGGGACCGGTAGGCACCGTAGACCGCGCGTGGACGAAGCACCCACCCAGGTGCAGAGTTCACAGAGCTTCTGGGCACCCCACGCCGGGGTTGCCGTGGCCGAGCGGCAGACGTCCACCTGGACCGCGGTGCGGCCCGATCTGGACTGGGACTGGGACTGGGAGGCCGAGCTCGAGTCCACCCGCCAGTTCGTCCCCGGCGGCGCGTACGTCTCCACCCAGGACGTCATGGACGTCCTCGGGCCGGATGCCCAGAGCATCCTCGACTCCGTAGACCTCGAGCTCGACCAGCTGCTCGAGCTGATGAACGCCAAGACCACGGTCCTGCCGATCATCAGGGACGACCACGGCCCGCTCACCGAGGGCCTGGCGCAGTGCTGGGAGGAGCTGGAGGAGGGACTCGAGGACCGCAACCTCGTCCCGGAGCCCCAGCGCAAGACGGTCGTCAAGACCGACCAGGACAACCGCTCCCCGTGGAAGCGCCGGTTCATCAAGGCCGCGATCATGGCCACCCTGGTCAGCATCACCGGTGGCGGCGCCACCGCGCTGGCCATGGACAAGGCCGTCACCGTCGACGTCGACGGCCACGAGATCATGGTGCACACCTACAGCGGCACCGTCGGCGAGGTGCTGGCCAAGCAGGGCCTGTCCGCCGGCGCGCACGACTCGCTGATGCCGTCCGCCACCTCGTCCATCGCCGACGGCGGCAAGATCGTCCTCAACCGCGGCCGCATGATGACCGTCTCGATCGACGGCGTGCAGCAGACCCAGTGGGTCAAGTCGCAGACGGTGGCCGACGCGCTGCGCGAGATGAACGTGAAGACCGCCAACGCCAAGCTGTCGGTCGACCCGTCCAAGCAGATCCCGCTGTCCGGCATGTCGATCGACCTCAAGACGGCCAAGACCGTCACGATCAGCGACGGCGGCAACGCCCCCAAGCAGCTCACCACCTACGCGGTGACCATCCAGGAGCTGCTCAAGTCGCTGAACGTCAACCTCGGCGCGGACGACAACGTGTCGCCGGCCCAGGACACCAAGCTGGCCACCGGGGCCCAGATCACCATCAGCCGCAACGGCGTGACGGTGGTCCAGGAGGACCAGGACATCCAGCCGACGGTCCAGACCATCAACGACCCGACCATGGACGAGGGCACGACGCAGGTCGTGGACCCGGGCGCGGCCGGCAAGCAGACGGTGACCTACCGGGTCACCATGCACAACGGCCAGCAGACCGACAAGCAGCAGATCGGCGTCCAGATCCTCACGCCGATGAAGCCCAAGGTCGTCAAGAACGGCACCAAGCCGCTGCCCGGCGACGAGGTCTGGGACAAGATCGCGTTCTGCGAGTCCAGCGGCAACTGGCACATCAACACCGGCAACGGCTACTACGGCGGCCTCCAGTTCAACCAGCCGACCTGGCTGAGCAACGGCGGCGCCGACTTCGCGCCGCGCGCCGACCTGGCCACCCGTGAGCAGCAGATCGCCGTCGCCGACCGGGTCCGCGCCGCGCGCGGCCTGGAGCCGTGGGAGTGCGCCGCGAAGCTCGGTTTGATCTGAGCCTAGAATCCCGCTTCGTGCCCGAACTGCTGGGACCCGTGGAGGTCCGCGCCCTCGCCAAGGAGTTGGACGTCCGTCCGACCAAGAAGCTGGGCCAGAACTTCGTGCACGACACCAACACCGTGCGGCGCATCGTCGTCGCCTCGGGTGTCGGTCCCGATGACGTGGTGTTGGAGGTCGGTCCCGGGCTCGGCTCGCTGACCCTGGCGCTGCTGCCGGCGTGCAAGGCCGTCGTGGCCGTGGAGATCGATCCGGTGCTGGCGGCGCGTCTGCCCGTCACCGCCGCCGAGTTCGCGCCGTCGGTCGCCTCCCGGCTCACCGTGGTCGGCGCCGACGCCATGCGGGTCACCGCCGCCGAGATCGGCCTGGAGCCGACCGCGCTCGTCGCCAACCTGCCGTACAACGTGTCGGTGCCGATCGTGCTGCACCTGCTCGCCGAGCTGCCGTCGCTGCGCACCGGGTTGGTGATGGTGCAGTCCGAGGTCGCCGACCGGATGGCCGCCGGGCCCGGCAGCCGCGTCTACGGCGTGCCCAGCGTCAAGCTCGCCTGGTACGCCGACGCCCGCCGCGCCGGCCCCGTGCCGCGGTCCGTGTTCTGGCCCGTGCCGAACGTCGACTCCGCGCTGGTCGCCTTCACCCGGCGCGAGCCGCCGTCATCGGTGTCGCGGCAGGAGCTGTTCACCCTGGTCGACGCCGCCTTCGCCCAGCGTCGCAAGACGCTGCGCGCCGCCCTGGCCGGCTGGGCCGGCTCGGCCGAGCGGGCCGGGCAGCTGCTGGTCGCCGCCGGTATCGACCCGTCGCTGCGGGGCGAGCAGCTCGACATCGCCCAGTTCGCCCGCCTCGCCGAAGTCGCCTCCGCGTAGTTCCCCCATAACCTGCTGCAACGCCGGCGTGGCGCAGGATTCTTCCCGTGACACCGTGACTTCGCACAGTGCCGAACAACCGCATGTTCGATCTCGTCACCGCCTGTGAATCACCGGGCATCTGTGTGACGTACCGAACGATCCGTGGTTCTTCGCGGGCACCGCTTGCTTTTCCACATACGGGTCAGGTGTACTGCTACTTGCATCCATCCCGAGCGGCCGAGAGACCTGGATCGACGAAGCCGCAGCAACCACCCGACCCCGGGCAGGTGCTACAGCCAGGACCGATGGAGGACGTCATGGACCTCGCTCGAGTATGCGCAGCGCTGCTGCTCACTCGCCGTCGAGTCGTCGATCAGTGCCGTCGCACGGCAACGGGCTGTCAGGCCGGCCGGTAACACCCTCGCCGCCTGCTGTCGGTTCACCCTCATTCGCCTCGTCCGGTTAGGACGGTCCAAAAAGGACGGCCTTCGCGCGCCATGAGCGCGCGTGGCCGCGCGTGCCGTGGAGCATAAAGTGATCACAGTCGACAATCTGGTCAAGTCATTCCCCGCCCGGGGCGGCGCCGTGCGCGCCCTGGATGGCGTCACCCTCGAGGTCCAGGCCGGCGCCGTGTGCGGCGTGGTCGGCCCGAGCGGCTCCGGCAAGTCGACCCTGGCCCGCTGCATCGCCCTGCTGGAGCGCCCGGACAGCGGCGCCATCCGGGTCGACGGCACCGACCTCGTCACCCTCGACGACGCCCGGCTGCGCGCCGCCCGTCGGCAGATCGGCGTTGTGCCGCAAGGGGATTCGCTGCTCCGCCAGCGCACCGCGGCCGGCAATGTCGCGCTGCCACTGGAAACCGCGGGCGTGGACGGCCCGACCCGCCGTCGTCGCGTCGGCGAGCTGCTCGATCTCGTCGGCCTGACGGACAAGGCCGCCTCCTACCCGGACCAGCTCTCCGGCGGGCAGCGCCAGCGCATCGCGGTCGCCCGCGCGCTGGCCGCGAGCCCGTCCGTGCTGCTGGCCGACGAGCCGACCTCGGCGCTGGACCCGGAGACCACCGGCTCCGTGCTCACCGTTCTCGACCGGGCGCGGGCCGAGCTCGGCGTCACGGTTGTCGTTGTCACACATGACATGGCGGTGGTCCGCCGGATCTGCGACGACGTCGCCGTGCTCGACGGCGGTCGCATCGTGGAGAACGGCCGGCTGCTCGACCTCGTGTCCGATGTGGACAGCCGCACCGCCAACGCGCTGCTGCCCGCGCTCGACCAGGCCGACGGCATTCCCGCCAACCACGACCGCGTCGCCGACGTGGTGCTGGTCGGCTTCGCTGCGGTCGGCGCGCTGCTGCCCGAGGCGTCCAACCGGTTCGGCGTCGACCTCGCCGTGCTCGGCGGCGGACTGACCCGGCTCGGCGAGACCCCGGTCGCCCGGTTCCGGCTGGGCCTGACCGGCGAGCGGGCCGACTCCGCGCTGGAGTGGATCTCCGAGGCCGGCGCTCTCGTCCGACGGGCTCAGAAGGGCCCGCAGGGAGTCGCTGCGTGAAACAGACCACTCCGTGGTCCGATGTGTTCGACCTGCTCCACCCCGCGCTCGGCCAGACGCTGTACATGGTCGGTGTGGCGACGTTGTTCGCCACGGCGCTCGGGATTCCGCTGGGCGTGCTGCTGCACGTGTCGGCGCCGGGCGGGCTTCGGCCCGTCCCGGTGCTGCACCGGATCCTGGGCACCGTGGTGGACTTCGGCCGATCGCTGCCGTTCATCGTGCTCATCGTGCTGCTGCAACAGGTTGTCACCCGGCCACTGATCGGGACCTCGATCGGGCCCACCGCCGCCATCGTGCCCCTGGCCATCGGGGCGGTGCCGTTCCTCGGCCGGCTCGTCCAGTCCGCGCTGCGTGAGGTCGACGCCAACGTCGTCGAGGCGGCTGTCACCACCGGCGCCACGCGTGCCCGCATCGTGCGATCCGTGCTGCTGGGCGAATCCGCCCCGGCACTGGTGTCCGCGGTCGGCGTCACCGCCGTCACTCTCGTCGGTTTCTCCGCCATGGCCGGGGTTGTCGGCGGCGAGGGCCTCGGCGACCTCGCCATCCGCTACGGCTATCAGCGCTACGACGACCGCGTGCTCTGGTCCACGGTCATCGTGCTCGGCGCCCTCGCCATGATCATCCAACTGCTGTTCGACGTCACGTCACGGCTGATCGACCGCCGTCGCCGCGTCACCGCCTGACACCACAAGGAATCCCAGTCCCATGAAGCTTCGTGTTGCGCTCCTTGCTGCCCTCGTGACGGCCACCGCGGCCGCCTGCGGGTCGGGCGGCGGCGCGGCCGCCGACCCGAACGCCCCGCTGGTCGTCGGCGTCAGCCCCACCCCGCACGGCCAGATCCTCCAGTACGTCGCGGACAAGCTCGCGCCGGCCAAGGGCCTCAAGATCCAGGTCAAGGAGTTCACCGACTACGTCACGCCGAACACCTCGCTGGTCGACAAGTCGCTGGACGCCAACTACTTCCAGCACCAGCCCTACCTCGCCGACTTCGAGCAGAGCCACGGCGTGCAGCTGTCCTGGATCACGGCGGTGCACCTGGAACCGCTCGGGCTGTACTCGAAGAAGGCACACAAAGCGGCCGACCTGCCCGACGGCGCGAAGATCGGTGTGCCCAACGACACCAGCAATGAGGCGCGGGCGTTCACGCTGCTGGCCGACAACGGGCTGATCAAGCTCAAGCCCGGCGTCGAGGCCTCGGCCACGCCGCGCGATGTCGCCGACAATCCGAAGCACCTTCAGTTCGTCGAGCTGGAGGCGGCGCAGCTGCCACGCAGCCTGGACGACACCGACGCGTCGATCGTGAACGGCAACTACGCGCTGTCGGCCGGTTTGGACGTCAGGAGCGCGGTGCTCGTGGAGAAGGCGCAGGGCAACCCGAACGCGAACGGCCTGGTCACGCGGCCGGAGCTGGCCGGCGACAAGAGGATCAAGGAACTGGCCGAGCTGCTGACCTCCCCGCAGGTCAAGGACTACATCGACCAGACGTTCCACGGTTCGGTCCTGCCGGCCTTCTAGCCAGCACAGCAACAGCCCGTAGGCTGGACGGGTGCTAGCCGTCGTACCGACACCAGTGACCGTCCGGGCCCCAGCGAAGGTCAACCTCCATCTCGCGGTGGGTGACCTGCGCGCAGACGGCTATCACGACCTGACGACGTTGTTCCAGTCGCTGTCGCTGACCGACGAGGTGACCGTCGCCGTCGCCGACGAGCCCGGGCTCGAGGTGCACGGCGAAGGCGCCGACGCGGTGCCGACCGACTCGTCGAACCTAGTCTGGAAGGCGGCGCGGGCGCTGGCCGCGCACGTCGGCCGCGACCCGGACGACACCAAGCTGCGGATTGCCATCAACAAGGGCATCCCGGTGGCCGGCGGCATGGCCGGCGGCAGCGCCGACGCCGCCGCCACCCTGGTCGCGCTGGCCAACCTGTGGCGGCTGGAGATCGGCCGCGACGAGCTGGCCACCGTCGCCGCCGAGGTCGGCAGCGACGTGCCGTTCGTGCTGCAGGGCGGCCTGGCGCTGGGCACCGGGCGCGGCGAGCAGCTGGTGCCGGTGCTGTCCCGGCACACCTATCACTGGGTGATGGCCCTGGACAGTGGCGGTCTTTCCACGCCCGAGGTGTTCCGCGAGCTGGACCGCCTGCGCGCCGAGGGCAACCCGCCGCGCGTCGGCGCCGTCGAGCCCGTGCTGGAGGCGCTGGCCTCCGGCGACCCCAACCAGCTGGCGCTGCTGCTCGGTAACGACCTCCAGGCCGCCGCCGTCTCGCTGCGCCCCGGCCTGCGGCGCACGTTGCGGGCCGGCGTCAACGCCGGGGCGCTGGCCGGCATCGTCTCCGGCTCGGGCCCCACCTGCGCGTTCCTCTGCTCCGACGGCGACGCCGCCGTGCGGGTCGCCGCCGAGTTGTCGGGCGCCGGCGTGTGCCGGACCGTGCGGGTGGCGCAGGGCCCGGTCGCCGGCGCCCGCGTGATCACCGGTGACGACAGCGCCCGCCCCACCCCGCCAGAGGTGCACGCCTAGGCCCGTAGGCTCTCCACGTGGCAAATCTCGTCAACCTGGAAGCCGTGAGCAAGTCGTACGGCGTGAAGGCCCTGCTCGACGCCGTGTCCCTCGGGGTCAACGAGGGCGACCGGATCGGGGTCGTCGGGTTGAACGGGGGCGGCAAGACCACGCTGCTCGAGGTGCTGACCGGGCTGGAGCCGCCGGACGAGGGGCGGGTCAGCCAGACGAGGGACCTGCGGATGGCGGTCGTCACGCAGCGCACCGAGCTGGTCGGCGACACCGTGCGCGCGGCGGTGCTGGATCCGCACGGGTACTCCTCGGAGCACGAGTGGGCGTCGGACGCCCGCGTGCGGTCCATCCTGGACGGGCTGGGCATCACCGCGCTGGGCCTGGACTCGCCGGTGGGGACGATGTCCGGCGGCGAGCGCCGTCGGGTGGCCCTGGCGGCGGCGCTGATCAAGGACCTGGACCTGCTGGTGCTCGACGAGCCGACCAACCACCTGGACGTGGAGGGCGTTCGCTGGCTGGCCGAGCACCTGCTGGCCCGCCGCAGCGCACTCGTCGTGGTGACCCACGACCGGTGGTTCCTGGACACGGTGTGCACCCGGACGTGGGAAGTCGTCGGCGGCGCCGTCGAGCAGTACGAGGGCGGCTACGCGGACTGGGTGTACGCCCGGGCGGAGCGCGCGCGGCTGGCCGACGCGGCGGAGGAGAAGCGTCGCAACCTGGCCCGCAAGGAGCTGGCCTGGCTGCGCCGCGGCGCGCCGGCCCGGACGTCCAAGCCGCGGTACCGGATCGAGAACGCCGAGGCGATCATCTCGGACGTCCCGGCGCCGCGGGACAAGGTGGAGCTGATGGCGTTCGCCAAGCGCCGCCTCGGCCGCACGGTCGTCGAGCTGGAGGATGTGTCGTTCTCGTTGGGCGACCGCACACTGCTCGACCACGTGACCTGGCGGGTCGGCCCGGGCGACCGGATCGGCCTGGTCGGCGTGAACGGCTCGGGCAAGACGTCGCTGCTGCGACTGCTGGCCGGCGATCGCGAGCCCGACAGCGGCAAGCGGATCCAGGGGCAGACCGTGCGGCTGGCGCACCTCACCCAGGAGCTGCACGACCTGCCCGGCGAGCTGCGGGTGCTGGAGGCCGTCGAGGAGGTCGCGCGGCGGGTCGTGCTGGGCAAGGTGGAGCTGTCGGCGTCGCAGCTGGCGGAGAAGTTCGGCTTCACCAAGGCCAAGCAGTGGACGCCGGTGTCCGATCTGTCCGGTGGCGAGCGGCGGCGGCTCCAGCTGGCCCGGCTGCTGATGGCCGAGCCGAACGTGCTGCTGCTCGACGAGCCCACCAACGACCTGGACATCGACACCCTCCAGCAGCTGGAGGACCTGCTCGACTCGTGGCCGGGCACCATGGTCGTCGTCTCACACGACCGGTACCTGATCGAACGGGTCTGCGACCAGGTGGTGGCGCTGTTCGGCGACGGCCGGATCTCCGACCTGACCGGTGGCATCGAGGACTACCTGCGCAAGCGCGATCAGCAGCTCGCCGCCGCCGCGGCGGCGCAGGCCGTGACAGCGGCGCCGAAGGTCAGCGACGCCGCCGAGCAGCGGGCTGCCCGCAAGGAGCTGTCCCGGCTGGAGCGGCGGCTGGACGTGCTGACCAAGAAGGAGGGCGAGCTGCACGCCAAGCTGGCCGAGGCCGCCACCGACCCCGACAAGCTGCTCGCCCTGGACGCCGAGCTCCGCGCCGTGCTGGCCGAGAAGGACGACGTCGAGGAGCAATGGATGCTCGCCGCCGACGCCGCCGAGTGAACCCCGGCGAGTCACGCTCTCAGGCACACCGAATGTAGGTTTCGGGCAGAAACGAGTCTCGAGACTCAGCTCTGCCCGAAACCGCATTTCGGTGTGTCGCTGAGCGCGACTCGCGGGGGTGGACCCGGGGTGGGCGGGGACGCCTTAGGCTCAATCCCATGAGCAAGTTCGTCGACACGTTGCGGGCCACCGGCGCCGGGGGCCGCGACAAGGGGTTCATCACCGGCGAGCCGCACGCGCCGCTGCGCCGGACGTGGGGCGAGGTGCACCGGACCGCGACCGAACTGGCCGGCGGGCTGGTGGCGGGCGGGCTGCGGCCGGGCACCGCGGTCGCCGTGCTGGCGGCGGACCCGGCGGTCATCGCCCCCGCGGTGCAGGCGGTGTGGCTGGCCGGCGGCAGCGTGACCATGCTGCACCAGCCGACCCAGCGCACCGACCTCGGCGAATGGGCCCAGGACACGCTGAAGGTGCTGGGCATGATCGAGGCGGGCCTGGTCCTGCTCGGCAGCCCGTTCGACGCGCTGTCGGCCGTGCTCGACGAGCACGGTGTCACCTACCGCAAGCTGACCGATCTCGAGGGCGCGCAGCCGCTGACCGAGCCCGTGGACGTCGATGAGGACGCCACCGCGCTGCTCCAGCTGACCAGCGGCTCGACGGCGGACCCGAAGGCGGTGCGGATCACCCACCGCAACCTGATGGCCAACATGACGGCCATGATCACGGCGTCCAAGTTCGACTTCGACACCGACACGATGGTGTCGTGGCTGCCGCTGTTCCACGACATGGGCATGGTCGGCTTCCTGACGCTGCCGATGACCTTCGGCATCGAGCTGGTGAAGGTCAGCCCGGTGGAGTTCCTGGGCGGGCCGCTGCTGTGGTTCGACCTGATCAGCCGCTACCACGGCACCGTCACCGCCGCGCCGAACTTCGCCTACGCCATCGCCGGCCGGCGTCTGTCCTCTGTGGACGAAGACGGCAAGTACGAGCTGTCGCAGCTGCGGATCGCCTTGAACGGGGCGGAACCCATCGACGCCGCTGCCGTGAAGTCCTTCACCGACGCCGGCGCGCGGTTCGGCATGAGCCCCGGCTGCGTGCTCTGCGCGTACGGGATGGCCGAGACCACCCTCGGCGTCTCGTTCGCCGCCCCCGGCGACGGCCTCGCCGTCGACACCGTCGACGCCGACGAGCTGGAGGCCGGTCAGCGGGCCGTGCCCGCCACCGAGGGCAAGACCCGGTCCTTCCCGCTGCTCGGATATCCGTTGCCGGGCCTGCAGATCAAGGTTGTCGACGAGCACGGCAACGCCCGCGGCGACCGCGAGGTCGGCCTGATCATGCTGCGCGGCGAGTCCGTGACGCCCGGCTATCTCACCGTCAACGGCCCGGTGTCCACTCAGGACGAACACGGTTGGCTCGACACCGGCGACGAGGGCTACCTGATCGACGGCCAGGTCGTCGTCTGCGGGCGGCGCAAGGACGTCATCATCATGGGCGGCCGCAACATCTACCCGACCGACATCGAGCGGGCCGCCACCTCCGTCAACGGTGTCCGCGCCGGCAACGCCGTCGCCGTGCGCCTCGACGCCGGCACCCGCCGCGAACGCTTCGCCGTGGCGCTGGAATCCAACCGTGCCGACGATCCCGACGCCGTGAAGGCGATCAAGGACGAGGTCGCCGCCAAGGTCGTGGACGCCGCCGGCGTGCGCCCGTACGCGGTGATCGTGTTGCCGCCGGGCAACCTGCCCAAGACCCCCTCCGGCAAGCTCCGCCGCGCCGCCGCCGGCGAGCAGGTCGCGCAGCTGCTGGCCAAGGACTGAGGAAAACCGGGTGCGGGGCCGAAACCCCGCACCCGGCGATTGTCACGGCGTGGTCGAGTTGACGAGGAAGTAGTAGTCGGTCTGGGCGGTCTGGCTGCCGTCGGCCAGATTCGCCGTCACGTAGAGGTCCTGGCTCAGGGAGGTGGTCGGGGTGATGCTGACCGTCGCGGTACCGTCGGCGCCGGCCGGCACGGTCACCGGAGAGCCGTCGTCGAGCTTGTAGGTGTAGCTGATCGCGTTCGGTACCACCGACGAGAACGTGAACGTGCCGGCAACGCCGACACCGCCGCCCCAACTGCCCTGTGGGTAGTCGGTGCTGGTCACCGTCGGCGCGTTGCTGTCGACGGTCACCCAGTTCTGTGCGGTGGCCGACTGAATGCCGTCGGCGGTCGAGCTGCGGACGGACAACTCCTCGCTGCCGGTCTGGTCCGTCTTCAGTGACAGCGTTGCGGTGCCGTCACTTCCGACCGGCACGGTGACCGGCGCGTTGCCGCCCCAGGTGTAGGTGAACGTCGTCGAGCCGGGCAGCACCGAGTGCAGCGTGAACTGCACGGAACTGCCGATCACCACCTCGTAGTCGGACTGGTCGACCGTCGGCGCACCGGGGTCGAACCGCACGAGATAGTTGTTGGTGTCGGTGAGGTTGCCGTTGCTCAGCTTCGCCCGCACGTTCAGCTGGTACACCGCGTCGGGATCGGTCGGTGTCACGGTGACGGTCGCGGTGCCATCGGCCCCGGGCGTGAGCTCGGTGGTCGGGCCGTTGTTGATCTGGTACTCGAAGGCGACGTCGGTCGCGTCGTACCGGGTTATGGTGCAGGTGCGGGGCGTGCCGACGTATGCGGTCGCCGGCGTGCACGACACCGTCGGCTCGTTGGGCTGCACGAAATAGCTGTACGTGACCCAGGACGAGCCGTTGCCCGCCGCGTCGATGCTCTCGACGGTCAGCCGGCCGGGGCCGGTCCGCGCCGGGGTGATCACGATGGTTGCCGGGCCGCCCTTACGGGTCGCGGCGACGTAGTCAACGGGTGTGTCCCACCCGTACTTGTACCCGACGACGTCGGTGGAACCGTTGGGGGAGAAGACAAAAGCTCCCGGAATTCCGCTGCCGCCCGCGGCCTTGCCGGTCGGATAGTCCGAGGAGGACACCGTCGGCGCATTCGGCCCGGTGAGGTCGAAGGTGACCTCGCAGACCGCGCTCCATGAGCCGGTCGCCTGCTGGTCGCTGGACCGCGCCCGCCAGGCGTAGGTGGCGCCGTCGGTGAGCGTGGAGCCCAGGATGGTGGCCTTGGCCGTCTCGCCGCTGGAGAGGCCGGGCGAGTTCGCGGTCGTGACCTGGTCCGGGTGGTCGACCGGCCACCAGTCGAACTCGGTCGCGATGGAGTCGCCGTTGTCCGGGTCGGACACCGTCGCGGCCAGCACGGGGTTGAAGGTCTTCCCGTGCAGCAACGGCTTCTTGCCGCAGGCCTGTCCGTCGACGGCCAGGGCGGTCGGCGCGTTCGGGGCGTGGTTGTACGTCGCCAGCAGCGTGGGTGCGTGGTCGAACACCCGGAACTGCGACGGATCGGACTGCTGGTCCTCGGGCAGCTTCAGCTCGAGGGTGATCTTCTTGGTGCCCGCGGCCAGCGCGTTCTGCACGGCCGTGGTGGCGTCCCACACCAGCCGCTCGGACGGGCATTCCCAGGTGTAGCCGACCGGGCCGGACAGCTGCGCCCGCTCGGCCGGCGGCTTGGCCCAGGTGGGCGCGGTCGCGGTGTCGGTGAGCCAGACCTGCTGGGTGCGGGCCTTGGTGCAGTCCGCCGCGGACTTCTCGTCCGTGACGAACTGGGCGAGTCCGACCGTGGTGCCGACGAACTTGGTCAGGTCGAAGGTGAAGTACGCCTTGGTTATGTGCGTTTCACCGGACGCGTAGGCCTGCGCCCCGACCGGCGCGTCGCCCGCGGGGTTGAGGAACTTCGTCGTGGGCGCCGCGGAGTCGGTGTACGCCCAGGACGTCGACGTGACGCTCGTGATCGCTGCGGACGCCGGCGCGGCGAGCGCGACGGTGGCGAATCCGGCGGTCACGGCGGTGACGGCTGCTCCCGCGAGCAGCCTGGATAAACCTGAGGCCATGAGGCCCCTCCCCCTACAAGTAGTCCAGACCACCGGACGGTGGCTGAACCGTGTATAGCCGGGGGAACCTCACGTGTTACCGAGCCTCCAGGGCGGCCGCGACCTGGTCGAGGAACTCGTCCACTTCGTCCTTTGTGTACCCCCGGCGGCCGAGTCCGGGGTGCGTGAAGGCGACGTCGCGGACGTCGCGGGCGGTGACGGTGTCCTCGCCGCGCAGGGTGGCCTCGATGCGGTCGAGGAAGGCGTCCACCTCGGCCTCGTCGTAGGCGTTTCGGCTCTTCAGGGCCAGGCTGAACGTGACTTCCCGGACATCCTCAGGGCTCATACCGGCGAACGGTACCCACGGCCTGACCGATTCGCTTGTTGATCAGATGTCGGTGCTGGGATGCGCGAGGCCGCCGCCGGCGCCTGGACCGCGGCCAGTTTTCGATCGAGTCTTTTCATCGATCGAAAACTGGCAAGGGAAGGCGGCGGCCGGGTTGGCGGCCTCGCCCCGCGCGGAACGCGCGGAAAAAACTCAGTGGAAGGCGTTCTGCGCGGCTTCCAGGCCCTTGCCGATGAGCGCCTCGACGGCGTCGGCGGTGCGGTCGATGGCGAAGGGGAGCTCCTTGCGCTCGACGGTGCCGAAGTCCTTGAGCACGTAGTCGGCGGGGTCCTGCCGGCCCGGCGGCCGGTCGATGCCGAACCGCACCCGGTGGTAGTCGCGAGTGCCCAGCGACTTGGTGATGGAGCGCAGCCCGTTGTGGCCGTTGTCGCCGCCGCCGAGCTTGAGCCGCACGGTGGCGAACGGCAGGTCCAGCTCGTCGTGCACGACGATCACGTCGGCCGGCGCGACCTTGTAGAAGCGGGACGCCGCCACGGTGGGACCGCCGGACAGGTTCATGAACGACCGGGGCTTGGCCAGCACGACCCGCCGCCCGGACAGCCGCCCCTCGACCACCTCGGCGCCGCTCTTGTGTCCCTTGAACTTGCCGCCGACCCGGTCGGCCAGCTCGTCCAGCACCAGGAAACCGATGTTGTGCCGGTTGCCGGCGTACTGCGGCCCGGGATTGCCCAGCCCGACGACCAGAACGACCTCGCTACCGTCCACGCGAGCGCAACTCCTGCTCCAACTCGTCCAACAGGGCGTCCACGGCGGCCACCCGGTAGCCCCGACGCAGCCCGGTGGTGCCGGTGAACCTGGTGTGGAACACCTCGGAGGCGGTCATCGCCGCCCGCCCGTCCAGCGTCGCGGCGGCCCGCCCGAGGAACGCCTCCACCTCGGCGGGATCGTAGCCGTGCTGCGCCTTGGGCAGCCGCACGGCCAGCAGAGCGGCCCCGGTCCGCAGCCGCGTCCCGGCGATCTTGCCGGTGCTCAGCTGCCGGTGCACCCGGTCGAGGAAAGCGTCC
Organism: Kutzneria buriramensis; assembly: GCF_003387475.1. Lineage (GTDB taxonomy): Bacteria > Actinomycetota > Actinomycetes > Mycobacteriales > Pseudonocardiaceae > Kutzneria > Kutzneria buriramensis. The sequence goes on from NZ_QUNO01000011.1 coordinate 115,984, forward strand.
ACGTCTCGCGGCCGGTAGCCGTGCTTACGGGAGGCGAACACCACGTCCCGGACCTGGTCGGCGGTCAGCTGCCCGCGGCCGGTCAGGGCCTGCGCGACCTGGTCGAGAAACGCGTCCACCTCGTCCACGTCGTAGCCCGGCCCGCGTTCGAACCGCACCGTCCGCACGTCGGCGGGCGTGAGACTCGGCGGCGGCATCGGCTCCGAACGCGGGAACGGCGCCCGGCCCCCCTCGTCCGGGGGCTGGGCGCCGTCGCGACGCTCTGCCGTGATGGCTCAGCTCTCGTCGTCGGCCGGCTCGGCCTCGGCCTCGGCGCCGTCCAGCTGGGCGGCGGTCGGCGCGGCGTTGACGGCGGCGACCAGCGCGTCGCCGTCGGTCACCAGCGAGGTGCCGGCGGGCAGCACGACGTCGGAGGCGTGGATCTGGGTGCCGGCCTCGACGCCCGCGATCTGCACCTCGACGTGCTCGGGCAGGTTCAGGGCGTCGGCCTCGACCTGGATGGTGGACAGCTCCTGGGTGACCAGGGTCGCCGGGGCGGCGTCGCCGACCAGCACGACCGGCACGTCGATGGTGACCTTCTCGCCGCGCTGCACCAGCAGCAGGTCCACGTGCTCGATGTAGTTCTTGATCGGGTGCGTGGTGACGGTCTTGGTCAGCGCCAACTCGCTGCCGCCGTTGAGCTCCAGCGACAGGACGGCGTTGGTGCCGTGCTCACGGACCACACGGGCGAACTCCAGCGCCGGCAGGGCCAGGTGCTTCGGGTCGGAACCGTGGCCGTAGAGCACCGCGGGGATCTTGCCGGAACGACGGGTGCGGCGGGCCGCGCCCTTGCCGAACTCGGTGCGCGACTCGGCGGCGAGACGTACCTCGGACACGGTGGGGTACTCCTTGTGGCTCTGGCGATTCGGGGTGGGGATGGCCTGCGGCGGCGGGGGCGGCGCGGACCCATGAACAGCGCGCGGCAACCAAGCCGCCGCGTCGATCACGGAGCCACGAGGACGACCCTCGCCGAGGCAACCAAGACAGTGTAGGGGGCCGATTCGCAGATGACGAATCGGCCCCTGTGTTTTCGCGCCGCGTGCCGCGGCGGGTTCGGCTGTGCCCATGCGCCGCGTGCCGCGGCGGGTTCGGCCGCCCACGAGGCCGGTGCCTTCCCTTGGCCGATTTCGATCGATGGAAAGACTCGATCGAAATCGGCCGGCGGTCCAGGCACCGGCGGCGGCCTCACAGGCTCCGACCAGGGGATCTCTACGCGTTGCCGTCGAAGAGGCTCGTCACCGAGCCGTCCTCGAAGACCTGCTGGATCGCCTGCGCGAGCAGCGGGGCGATGGACAGCACGGTGAGCTTGTCGAACTGCTTGTCGGCCGGGATGGGCAGCGTGTTGGTGAGCACGACCTCGCGGGCGCTGCTGTTCTGGAGCCGTTCGACGGCCGGCCCGGACAGCACGCCGTGCGTGGCGGCCACGATGACGCCCTTGGCGCCGGCCTCGACCAGCTGCTCGACGGCCTTCACGATGGTGCCGCCGGTGTCGACCATGTCGTCGATGACCACGCACAGCCGGTCCCGCACCTCGCCGACGACGCGGTTGGCGACGACCTCGTTGGGCTTGAGCGGGTCGCGGGTCTTGTGGATGAACGCGATCGGGCAGCCGTCGAGCATGTCGGCCCACTTCTCGGCCAGCTTGGTCCGGCCGGAGTCCGGCGACACGACCGTCAGCTCCTCGGTGCCGTACCGGTTGCGCACGTGGTCGGCCAGCAGGGCCATCGCCCACAGGTGGTCGACGGGGCCGTCGAAGAAGCCGGAGATCTGCGCGGTGTGCAGGTCGACGGTCATGATCCGGTCGGCGCCGGCGGTCTTGAACAGGTCGGCGATCAGCCGGGCCGAGATCGGCTCGCGGCCGCGGTGCTTCTTGTCCTGCCGCGCGTACGGGTAGAACGGCATGATCACGGTGATCCGCTTGGCGCTGGCCCGCTTGAGCGCGTCGACCATGATCAGCTGCTCCATCACCCACTGGTTGATGGGCGCGGTGTGGCTCTGCACCACGAACGCGTCGCAGCCGCGGACCGACTCCTCGAACCGGACGAAGATCTCGCCGTTGGCGAAGTCGTACGCCGCCTGCGGCACCACCGAGACGTTGAGGTACTTGGCGACCTCCTCGGCGAGCTCCGGGTAGGCGCGTCCGCTGAAGAGCATCAGGCTCTTCTTCGGTGTTCCGGAGATGGAGGCCACGGTCACTGCTCCTTCGGGTCGGGGGCGTCGGTCTCGGCGTCCTGCTGGGCGGCGAGTGCCTTGTGGGCCGCGTCGGCGGCCGGGGTGCCCTCACGTCGACGGGTGACCCAGCCCTCGACGTTGCGCTGCGGCGCGCGGGCCACCGCGAGCGCGCCGGGCGGCACGTCGCGGGTGATCACGGAGCCGGCGGCGGTGTACGCGCCGTCCCCGACGGTCACGGGGGCGATGAACATGGTGTCCGATCCGGTGCGCGCGTGCGAACCGATCACGGTCCGGTGCTTGCGCACGCCGTCGTAGTTTACGAACACCGACGCGGCGCCGATGTTGCTCTGCTCGCCGATGGTGGCGTCGCCCACGTAGGTCAGGTGCGGCACCTTGCTGCCGTCGCCGATCTCGGAGTTCTTCACCTCGACGAAGGTCCCGATCTTGCCGGCGACCCCCAGCTTGGCGCCCGGCCGCAGGTACGCGAAGGGGCCGACGCTGGCCCGCTCGCCGATCTCGGAGTCCGAGCCGTGCGTGCGGATCACCTTGGCCCCGGCGCCGACCACGCAGTTGCTCAGGGTCGTGTCCGGGCCGATGACCGCGCCCTCGTACACCGCGGTGCCGGCGCGCAGCTGCACGTTCGGCTCGATGAGCACGTCCCGGGCCAGCGCCACGTCGGCGTCCAGCCAGACGCTGGCCGGGTCGATCATGGTGACGCCGGCCCGCATCCAGTTCTCCACCAGCCGCCGGTTGAACTCGGCGCCCAGCCGGGCCAGCTGCACCCGGTCGTTGACCCCCTCGACCAGCCACTCGTCGGCGAGGATGAGCGTGCCGACCGGGCGGCCGTCGCCGCGGGCGATGGCCAGCACGTCGGTCAGGTACAGCTCGCCCTGGGCGTTGTCGGTGGTCAGCCGGGACAGGCCGTCCCGCAGCACGGCGGTGTCGAAGACGTAGATGCCCGAGTTGATCTCGGTGATGGCCGCCTGCTCCGGCGTGGCGTCCTTCTGCTCGACGATCTCCAGCACGTTGCCGGCGGCGTCGCGCACGATCCGGCCGTAGCCGTGCGGCTCCGGCACGACGGCGGTGAGCACCGTCACGGCGTTGCCGGCCGACTGGTGCTCGGCCAGCAGCTGGGTGAGGGTCTCGCCGTCCAGCAGCGGCACGTCGCCGTAGGTGACGATCGTGGTGCCGGTCTCGACCTCGGGCAGCGCGGCCAGCGCGCAGCCGACGGCGTGGCCGGTGCCGCGCTGCTCCTCCTGCACGGCAACGGTGATCTTGCGGTCGAGGTCGCCGGACAGGCCGTCCAGGTACTCGGCGACCAGCTGCCTGCCGTGCCCGACGACCACCACCAGGTGGTCGGGGTCGACGCCGACGGCGGCCCGCACCGCGTGCTCGACGAGTGCGCGGCCGGCGATCCGGTGCAGCACCTTCGGTGTCGTGGACCGCATCCGGGTGCCCTCACCGGCTGCGAGCACGATGGTGCTGACCTGTCCGCCCTGAGGCATGGACCTGCTCCCTAGGAGTCGACGCCTTGGATGACGACGATCCTACGGTGCGCCCTCCACCGCCACGGCCGAGCGGCTGTTGGGCTCACTCACAGTGTCCCCGGCCACAGCCGCGACGCCGTTGCCGCCGCCCCGCTTGGCCAGATACATCGCGGCGTCGGCGCGGGCGAGCGCCTGCGCGGCGCTCTCCTGTGGACGGAGCGCGATGACGCCGATCGACAGCGTCACCCCCCGCGAGAGGTCCATGGGCAGCCGCGCCACGGCGTCCACGGCTCGGCTCAGCGCCGCCTCGGCCGCGCTCAGCGGGGCCCCGGGCAGCAGCGCCACGAACTCGTCGCCGCCGTAGCGGGCGACCATGTCGTCGCCGCGGACGGCGCTACGCAGCGTGCTCGCGATGACACGCAGCACGTCGTCGCCCTCGGCGTGCGACGCCCGGTCGTTCACGCCCTTGAAGCCGTCCAGGTCGATCAGGGCCACCGCCAGCGGCTGGTCGCCGGGCGCGGTGACCAGGGCCTCCAGCCGCTCGTCCAGGGCGCGGCGGTTGGGCAGGCCGGTCAGCGGGTCCTGGAGCGCCTGCTGCGAGATCGCACCGTGCTCACGGGACAGCCGCTCGTGCTCGCGGCGGGTCTGCAGGCTCGTCACCTTGGACTCGCCCATCTGCCACATCTCGTGCTCGAGCTCGGTGGCGTACTGCTCCAGCGCGTTCGCGCCGACCTCGGTCTGCTCCGAACCGGACAGTCGCGCGAACTCCCGCATCAGGCACAGCCGCAGCGTGTTTTCGGTGGTGTCGTTGAGCAGCCGGTCGGCCGCGCCGGCGAGCACGTGGATCGCCTCGGAGAAGCGGTCCTCACGTTCCAGGCAGCGGGCCAGCGCGATCGACACCATGATCAGCTCACGGGGCGAGGCGGCCCGGTCGGTCAGCGCGCGCAGCCGCTCGATGTGCTCGGCGCCCGGGCGGGCCAGCGCGTGCGCGGCGCCCACCACCGGCAGCTGGTCGGCGGCCGGCGCCTCGGACAGCCGGGTCGGCTGCGAGTTGCGCCACGGCACCTCGGCCGCGGCGGCGATGGCCGAGGCGGTGAGGAACTTCTCGGCGGCCTTGTCGTACTGGCCGACCCGCTCCAGCCGCAGGCCCCAGCCCAGCAGCAGCCGGGTCTGGTTGATCATGTGCTCGGCGATCTCGTACGGCCCGCCGTCGCCCCGGATGGCCGCGCCGGCCCGGTTGAACACGCCGGCCGCGATCTCGTACACGCCGAGCTGGCTGAGCAGCTGGCCGATGTCCACCAGCACTGCGGACAGCAGCCGGGTCCAGGACCGGACGCCGATCAGGGTGTCCGGTGTGAGGTCCTCGTCCAGGATGGCCAGCGCGCGGGCGCCGGAGGTCAGCGCCTCGTCCTCGTAGCCGCCGAGGAACAGCCGCCGGCCGCGCAGCGCGTGCGCGCCCGCCTCCATCACGGTCAGGCCGTGCCGGCGGGTGTGCGCGATCATCTCGTCCAGCAGGGCGTCGGTCTCGTTGGTCGAGTCCGGCCCGGACAGCCGCACCAGGCAGCTGGTGCGCAGCACCTGGGCGACCATGCGCGGCTCGCCCCGCCGCTGCGCCTCCGCGAGCAGGCGGTCGGCCTCCGCGACCGCGGCGTCGGAGGTGCCCTCCACGTCGCCGCCCGACGACATCGCCAGCTCACGGGCGCGCCCCACCAGCCAGGCGTCCGACATCTCGGCCAGGGCCGGTGCGGCGTCCTCGTGCTGGTCGACCGTGTCCTCGTGCAGCTTCGACTCCTTCTCGACTGCTCCGCTGCCAGGATTCGAACCTGAACCATTGGAACCAAAATCCAAGGTGCTGCCGTTACACCACAGCGGACCGTGTTGTGGAGTCCATGTTGTCACGTCTCACCTCGTCAGGTCAGGGCGACCACCCAAGAAGTCCCTGAGATGGCCCTCGTAGCCGTTCGGGTCCACGTTCCAGGAGGCCGTGTGCTCCGCCCCGGATACCTCGACGTACGTGAGCGGCCATCCGTTCGACCTGGCCGCCGCGGCCAGGTCGCGTGACGCCTGCACGGGCACGGTGGTGTCGGCCGAGCCGTGGAACAGCAGCGTCGGCGGCTTGTGCGCCGGCGGGGTGTCGGCCAGCTCCATCCGTCCGAAGTCGATGCCGGCGCGCCAGCCCGCGACCAGCTCGGCGTCCCAGGCGAGCAGGCCGGTCATCGGCAGGCCGCGGTCCTGGCCCTGCAGCACCAGCGTCTTGTCCCAGCTCACCGCGGGCGCGTCCAGGATCACCGCGTCGACCTCGCCGGCCAGCGGGGACTGCGCCAGCACCTGCTCGGCGATCGCGCCGCCCATCGACCAGCCGTAGAGCACGAGGTGCTTGGCGCCGTGCGCGGTGGCGTACTTCGTCGCCGACTCCACGTCCTGCCACTCGGAGTCGCCGAGGTGGAAGAAGCCGTCGGGGGAGCGGGGCGCGCCCTCGTCGTTGCGATACGTGATGGACAGGACGGACATGCCCAAACCGTGCAGGGTCGGGATGGGGCGCAGGGTCTCGTTCCGGTCGCCGCCACGGCCGTGGACGGCGATCACCCAGGTGTCGCCCTTGCCGCCGGGCGTAAGCCAGGCCGGCATGTCGCCCAGTCCCGTGGGCACGTTCACATTCTGGAAATCCAGGCCCAGCGCGGATTTCGGGTCGCCCGGCCACATCTGCGGGCTGAGCCGGACCGGCGTGCCGGCCGGCGGGGCCTGACCCTTGAGCAGTTTTCGCTCAACTTTCCCGTCACGGTCGGTGAGAACCTCGCCGACCTGAGCGGCGCCGCCCTTCCAGAGCAGCGCCCACTGGCCGGCATCTGTGGTGTCCGACGCTTTTTTCAGTGCGACGGAACTCACACCGTCGACGGACGTTGGACCGAGTGAGACGTCCCCATAGCCGGGTCGCGCCTGCGCCGGATCGAGCAGCTGGCCGCTGTAGTACCAGCCGATCCCGAGCAGTGCGAGCACGGCGACGACCAGCAGGATCGGCACGGTGACGAGGGTGATCCGGAGGGCCCTTATAGAGCGAACACCTTGTGTCGGCACGGAGATGTCAACCGCCTGTCGATCCTGAGAAGTGACCTAGAACGTCCGTGCAGGGGCTGGTATTCCCGGCCGGCACAACCTACGCTTGCGTAAGTTACGGTCCCGTAGGCGAGGTTCGCCTTAGTCAAGCAAATTACTGACCGCGAGGTGTCAAAGTATGACCACAGCCCTGGAGAAGCCAAGGGAAGCGGCCGGCGGGGGGCCGAAGCCGATGCTGGACGGCCAACACGGCAACGTCGAGCAGGCCCTCATCTACATCTTCACCATCGTGCCATTCGTCGCGTTGGTCGCCGCCGTCCCGCTGGCCTGGGGCTGGGGTCTGAGCTGGGTCGACATCCTGGTCGGCGCGGTCTTCTTCTGCATCAGCGGGATGGGCGTCACGGTCGGCTACCACCGCTACTTCACGCACGGCTCGTTCAAGGCCAAGCGCGGCCTGCGGGTGGGCCTGGCCATCGCCGGCAGCATGTCGCTGCAGGGCTCGGTGATCAAGTGGGTCGCCGACCACCGCCGGCACCACGCGTTCTCCGACCGTGAGGGCGACCCGCACTCGCCGTGGCTGTTCGGCACCGGTCCGGTGGCGCTGGCCAAGGGCTTCTGGCACGCCCACATGGGCTGGCTGTACGAGCGGGACCTGACCAACCGCGACCGGTTCGCGCCCGACCTCGTCGCCGACAAGGACCTCGACAAGGTCGACAAGCTGTTCCCCGTGTGGACCGTCGTCAGCCTGCTGGCGCCGGCGGCGCTCGGCGGCCTGATCAGCTGGTCCTGGTGGGGAGTGCTGACCGGCTTCTTCTGGGCCGGCCTGGTCCGGGTCGCCGTGCTGCACCACGTGACGTGGTCGGTCAACTCGATCTGCCACATGATCGGCGAGCGCCCGTTCGCGGCGCGTGACAAGTCCGCCAACTTCTGGCCGCTGGCGATCCTGTCCTTCGGCGAGTCGTGGCACAACCTGCACCACGCCGACCCCACCTCCGCGCGCCACGGCGTGCAGCGGGGCCAGATCGACATCTCGGCGCGGACCATCTGGCTGTTCGAGAAGCTCGGCTGGGCCTGGAACGTCCGCTGGCCGAGCCCGCAGCGCCTGGCCAGGATCAGCGCCGCCAAGTAGGTGACATATCGTGGTCGGCCATGGCCGCCCGGCGCAGGACACGTGACAGCAGGGGCGACGCGGACGGCGTCGCCCCTGTGACACGTGTGCGGATGACCGGCAAGGAACGCCGGCAGCAGCTGCTCGACGTGGCCCGGGAGCTCTTCGCCGAGAAGGGCTTCGACGGCACCTCCATCGAGGAGATCGCCCACCGGGCCGGCGTCAGCAAACCCGTGGTGTACGAGCACTTCGGCGGCAAGGAAGGCATCTACGCCGTTGTCGTGGACCGGGAGATGCAGTACCTGCTCGACTCCGTGGTGACCACTCTGGCCGGCGGCGACGGCCACCCCCGTGAGCTCCTGGAGCGGGCCGCCCGAGCCCTGCTCGACTACATCGAGGGCTCCAGCGACGGCTTCCGGATCATGGTCCGTGACTCGCCCGTCGCCAGCGCCTCCGGCACGTTCTCCAGCCTGTTGAACGACATCGCGTCGCAGGTCGAGCACATCCTGGGCCTGCACTTCGACGCCCGGGGCTACGACCCCAAGCTGGCCGGCCTCTACGCGCAGGCGCTGGTGGGCATGGTGGCGCTGACCGGGCAGTGGTGGCTGGAGGTCCGCAAGCCCAAGAAGGACGAGGTCGCCGCGCACCTGGTCAACCTGGCGTGGAACGGCCTGTCCCACCTGGAGGGCAAGCCCCGCCTGCGGATGCGGTGATCAGTACGGGTGCTTCCGGACGACGCCGTCGGCGTCGGGTAGCACGAGGGTGATCGCGTGGACGCCGTCGGTGGCGGGGTCGGGATACGGGCCGAGGTAGATGTCGTGCCCGACGAGTTCGACGTAGACCTCGCTCAGCTCAAGGGAATCCGTCAGCACGTGGGCGTCCAGCACGACCTCGCCGGGGGTGACGACTCCGACGACGGCCTCCTGGGTGTCGGTGATGACGCGCAGGATCTCGACCTCGGCGTCGTCGTTGAACGCCATGCGCCGGAACCGGTCCTCGAAGTAGAAGCCGACCCAGCTGCCGGGGGACAGCCGGGCGGCGATCAGGGGCAGGTCTTCGGCGCGGCGGCAGACGTACCAGTTCGTGGTGCCGGCGACGCGTTCGAGCACGACGGTCTCGCGACGGCTGGCGGTGAGTCGTTCGGCGACGCCGGAGGTGGGCAGGACCGAGCGCTGCCAGACCAGATGCACCTGCTGCCAGGTGCGGTCATCGGCAAAACCCGCGTCCGGCACGAGTTCCCGGGCCGCCTTGACGCGCTTGGCATTGATCGTCCGCAGCACGTCGTCGGCACCGACCCGTCGGCTGAGGAACCTGTCGATCTCCGAGAAGTACCGGTGGAAGAAGGCGACCGAGCCGCGCGGCTGGTCGACGCCAAGGGCCTCCGCCCACACTCCGGCGTCGTACCCGTGCTCGAAGTCGCGGCCGGCGACGAGGCTGGAGATCCCCCGGTCGTTGAGGATCTCCATGAAGACGCCACCCGCGTGACACCGCCAGCGGCCACTTCCCGTCGGCCCACCGTCGGGGAGTGCCTCGTCCACCTCGAGCTCGGTGATGGTGTTGATGAGGTGGTGCACGTTCACGGTCAGATCCTGTAATCGCTGTCAAGGGCGTCGGTGATGAACATGTGCCCGGGCGCATGGGTGATGGCGAAGGGCGGTCGGGACGCCATGACGGCGGCCTGCGGGGTGACGCCGCACGCCCAGAACACGGGCACCTCGCCGTCACGAACCGCAACGGGCACACCGAAATCGGGGCGGTCGAGGTCGGCGATGCCCAGCTGCGAGGGGTCGCCGACGTGGACGGGAGCGCCGTGCACGGCGGGCATCAGGCGGGTGACCTCGACGGCGGTCGGTACGAGGTCGGCGGGAATCGGGCGCATGGAGACGACGAGCGGCCCCCGGAGCCGGGGAGTGGGCCGGCACGGCCGGTTGGTGACGTACATCGGCACGGTGGAACCCCGCAGCGGCACGCCGGCGGCCATCAGCGCGGACTCGAAGGTGAAGCTGCATCCGATCAGCACGGCGACGAGGTCGGAACGCCAGAACTCCGTTGCGTCAGGGCATTCCGCGGCCAGGGCGCCGTCGACCCACACGCGGTAGGCGGGCAGGTCGGTGCGCAGATCGGCGCCGGGGGCGAGCACGGTGCGGGGGTCGCCGGGCTCGCTGACGTCCAGCACGGGGCACGGCTTGGGGTTGCGCTGCGCGAACAGCAGGACGTCGTAGGCCCAGTCGGCGGGCACGGCGATCAGGTTGGCCTGGGTGTGGCCGGCGGCCATGCCGGCGGTCGGCGTGACCAGACCGGATCGGAAGCTCGCACGCGCCTCGGCAGCAGTCACGAAATCAAGGCTAGCGGAACACTATGCGCACATATAATATGTGCGCATGACAACTTACGAGTTCGAGCACACGCTGACCACGACGGCCACCCCCGCGGCGATCTGGGCGAAGTGGAGCGACCCGGCGGACTGGCCGAGCTGGGACGAGGGCCTGGAGAAGGTGACGCTGGAGGGCGGCTTCGTCGAGGGCGCGAGGGGCGAGCTGACGGTGGCCGGCCAGCCGCCGCTCGGCTACGTGTTGACGGAGGTCAGACCGAACGAGGCGTTCACCGACGAGACGGCGATGCCGGGCGGCGTGCTCCGCTTCATCCACCGGATCGAGCCGGCCGGCGACGGCCGCTGGGCGCTCACGCACCGCCTGGAGATCGAGGGTGACGACCTCGCGGCGCTGGGACCGGTGATCACGGAGGACTTTCCGGTGGCGATGGCGGCATTGGCGACAATGTGCGAATGACCGACGAGCCGCAGTCGCGCTGGACGGGGCCCGGGCGCAGCCCCGGGTTCCTGCTCTGGCGGGTGACGCTGGCCTGGCAGCGGGCGATGCGGGCCGCGCTGGCGCCGCACGACCTCACCCACGTCCAGTTCGTGCTGCTGGCCTCGACCTGGTGGCTGGGCGACCACGAGGAGCCGCCGACCCAGCAGCGCCTGGCTGCCCAGGCCGGCACCGATCCGATGATGACCAGCCAGGTGATCCGCAAGCTGGCCGACCGCGGGCTGGTGAACCGCGCGCCCGATCCCCGCGACGCGCGGGCGCTGCGCATCGTCGTCACGCCGGACGGCCGTGAGGTGTTGGCGGCGGCGCTGCGGGACGTGGAGCAGTCCGACGCCGAGTACTTCGCGTCGGTGGACGACGACTTCGTGACCGGCCTGGCCCGGCTACTGCGCTGAGTCGTACGCCCTTTCCTTGGGGCGCAACGCCTCCGCGCGGTCGGCGTGCCCGGCCCGGACGAGGTCGCGGATCTCGTGCGCCAGGTCGGTGACGTCGGTGATGTCCGAAGTCCATTCGTCGACATAGCGCCGAAGCGCCTCGCCCTTGAGTCCGATTTGGACGGCCCGATACGGCAACGTCTGCATGCGCACATCCCGGTCCGGATCCCACTGCACCCGAACGGAAGTCGCCGCGAGTCGCCGGCGCCACTCGTCGTGACTGGCGTAGGTGTCAGCGTCGTAGGAGCTCAGGCAGGAGTTGCGCATGGCCCAGTCGAAGCCGTCGCGCCGGATCCTGATCGCCAGCACGCGTTCCTGGCCTGGCGCGGTCGACCAGCTGGACCGGTGCATCATCCACCGGAAGGACGGCTTGATCCACGTCATGCGCGTTCGGCTGAACGGCGGCACGAAACCGCCGGCGGCCAGCGCGGCCTCGGCGATCTCCGGGTTGTAGGCCTGGTACACGGTGATGAGCCGCTCGTCGTAGGCGGCGTTGATCGTATTCATCTCCCGGTCCACGGTAGGCCCCGGTGGCAACCGGGTTTTCGCCCATGTCGTCACGCGGACGGCGCCGTGAGGATCCGGCTCGCCGGAGCCGGACCCTCACGTGTTCAGCGCAGCGGGCCGCCGACGAAGGACGGTCCGGCCGTGGTGTTCGCGGCGCGGGCCTGGGCGCCGGTCGCCGAGGGGCGGAACATCAGGGTGCGGTCGTCACTGTCGCGGAAAACGACGACCCAGGTGTTGGCGGTGCCGCTCACCTGGGCGGTCGACGGCTGCGACGCCGCCTTGTACTGCGGGCTGACTACCGACCAGGCGCGGTAGTCGGGGTTGCCCAGGGCGATCGGACCGGTGTTGTAGACGTAGCCGTCGGTGCCGGTGGCGACGACCTCGACTGTGTTGCTGGGGGTGAGCACCGCCGACGGGGCGCTGGCGGCGGTCAGGCCGGGGATGGTCACCCACGCGGTGGGCCAGCTGCCGTCCGCGTTCTGACGGATGGTGCGGATGGTCTTGTCGGCGTCGTTGAGGGCGAAGATCTGCGCGGTGTTGTCGGCGCGGATCACGACCGACGGCACCGGAGATCCCAACACGCCCGTCGCGAGGCCGGCCAGCTCCGTCCACGAGCTCACCGTGTCGCCGGTGACGGTGGCGGTGCTCAGCCGGTTGTTGGCGTCCAGCGCCACCAGCCGGACGGTGTCGTTCTGCACCACCGCTGTGAGGGTGTCCTTCATGCCGGTGCTACCCAGGCTGCGCCAGGCGGTGAGGTCGCCGTTCTTGACGAACTGCGGCCGGTACCAGAGTCCGCCCTGGGCGTCGAGGCCGTAGGCGACCACGGTGCCGTCGGGCTTGCGCACCAGCGACGGCTCGGTCGGGAAGTATCCGCCCGCCGATGTGATCGCCGGCCAGGTGCCGCCGACCGCGGTCTGTGCGTCGCCGCCGATCGCGCCGTCGGTGCCCAGCGCCATGACCTGGGCGCTGCCGTTGTCGTTGAGCGCCGCGGCGGGGTGCCCGGTGAAGGAGGAGCGGCCGGGCAGGGTGGCGAAGTTGGCGGTGGCGCCGTCGAGGACGTTCGTCTGGTCGACGGCCACCAGGCTGCCGTCCTTGCCGACGTAGAAGTACTCCAGCCGGCCGTTGCTGTTGGGCACCAACGTCGTCGCCGCCCCGCTGGTGGGCGAGACGTGGGGCTTGGCCGGCAGGGTCATCGGCGTGGCGCAGGTGTTGGACGTCGAGGTGATCAGCCAGCTCGGGTCCCAGCCCCAGCCGAGATTGTTGCCGCCGGCCCAGGCTCCGGTGGCGTCGGTGTAGTGGTACCAGAGCAGGTCGCCGTGCGGGTCGACGGTGTGGCCGTAGAGGGTGTCGCCGCCGGGGGAGAACATGGCGCTGAACATGTTCCAGCCGGTGCTGAGCACCTTCTGCCGCTGCAGCCAGCGCTGCGAGTCGGCGTCGTACTGGTAGCGGTAGAGCTGGCCGCCGTTCAGGCCGGCGTCGCGGGCGTAGAGCACGCCGGGGCCGGCGGCCACGATCAGGTCGTAGTTGCCCCAGTTGGTGTCGATCTCGTGCTCGACGATCTTGCCGGCGGCCGCGTCGTAGCGGGCGACGTAGAGGTTGCCGTCATGCGGAACCTCGTAGATGTCGCCGCGGGAGTCCACGGTGATGCGGTTGTGGAAGGTGGGGCTGTCCCAGCCGGTCCACTGCTGCCCGATGACCTGGAACGGGGTGTCCCAGCCGGTGCCGTTCCAGTGGTACCGACGGAACTCGCCGTTGGACTGGATGTTGTAGACATCGCCGTCCGGGCCGCCCAGCAGGGAGCCGCCATTGGGGCCGCCGACGCTGGTCGGACCGCTCCAGGCCGATGTTCCGCCGACCGGGTCGGTGTGCTTGTACAAACGGGTGGAGCCGTCCGGCAGCGCGGCGAAAACCTGCGCCGGACCGGTGCATTGCGTTGCGGAATCGGCGTGTGCTATCGCGGTCGGCACAATGATCGACATTGTGATCACCGCGGCGAGAACGGCGGCGGCCGATCTGAGGCCGGGTGTTCTCATGTTCCCCCCTGTATGGAGTTTTCCCAGATAGGCGACCCGAATCGGGTGGCCGATGCGCACCGTACCCGATGGTCGTGACGCCCGTGTGACGCCTCCTCGGATTCGTTTGTGTTACGTAATCTGCGTCGCATTCGGGTCGCTTTCCGGCCACTTGACTCGTCTCTAAAGGCGTGTTATGCGGTATTTTGCCTTGCCTTTATCGGGGTTGTTGGCGCATCCTGTCGACGCGCTATCTCGGTAGGCGTGTGTTTCAGGGGGGAGAATTTCGTGGCTGCTGGCGATGACGCGCGTCCATACGGGCGCCGGACGCGAACCGTGGTCAATCTGCTCGTGGTGGTGCTGGTGGTCGCGGTGTTCGGTCCGACCGCGGCCCAGGTGACGCCGCCGCTGTTCGGCGACCTGCCCGCGCTGGCCGACGCGCTGTCGCTGGCGCCGAAGCAGCGCCCGGGCTCGGCCGACGATCCCGCGACCCGGCAGCCGGGCGAGCACGACCACATCGTGGCCACCGGGGCCGGCAACCAGCAGGCCGCCCGCGGGCTGCGGGCCGACTACCCGTCGATCAAGTTCCCGGCGGCCGCGCCGAAGCCCAACACCGCCAGTGCCACCAACGGTCAGAGCGCGGTGCGCGGCTTCGATCCCGCCACCAGCAAGGAAGTTCCCACCGAGAGCGGCCGGAACCAGACGACGTACCGCAACACCGACGGCACCGAGACCACGGCGTTCAGCAAGGACCCGGTCAACTACCGCAAGCCCGACGGCAGCTGGCAGGCGATCGACACCACCCTGGTGTCGGACAACGACGGCTGGCGCAACGCCTCAGACGAGGTCTCCTCGCGTTTCGCCGGCCACGCCGGCGGCAGCGGCATGGTCAGCTTCGGCCTCGACGGCGACCACGTGTTCGCGTACGGCCTCGACGGTGCGCAGCCGGTCTCCGGTCAGACTCAGGGCAGCGCCGTCACCTACCCCCGTGTCCTGGCCGACACCGACCTGCGCCTGGACGTAAAGCCCGGCGGGGTGAAGGAATCGCTGGTGCTGGCCTCGCGTAACGCACCGCACAGCTTCCTGTTCCCGTTGCAGCTCAGGGGTTTGACCGCGAAGCTGGTGGACGGCCGGGTCGCGCTGGTCGACGCCGCCGGCAAGGAGCGAGCGAGCATCCCGGCCGGCTCGATGTCCGACGCCAGCCGCAACCCGCACACCGGCGATCCCGCCAGCTCCACCGGCGTGAGCTACCACCTGGCGCCCGGCGGCCTGCGGGTCGACCTGGACCAGAACTGGCTCAACGACCCGGCCCGCCAGTACCCGGTGGTGGTCGACCCGTCGGTGGACAGCCCGAACGCCAGCGCCGCGATGTACACCCAGAACGGCGTCCAGAACGACGGCGGCACCGAGCTGAAGACCGGCTTCGACGGTGACGACAACCTGCACACCGCCACGTACCTGAAGTTCGACGGCATCGAGAGCCGGCTGCGCAACGAGAAGATCTTCGGCGCGCAGCTGTACCTGGTGAACGACTGGTCCTGGTCGTGCCAGCCGAAGCCGGTGTCCGTGCACGCGGTCAACTCGGAGTGGAGCGGCAACCCGAGTGTCGGCCCCGAGCTCGCCGAGTCCTCCTTCGCCCACGGCTACATCGCCTCCGGACAGAGTCGATCCGACTGCCCGGTGGCCGGCGAGGGCATCGACCTCGGCCCGGCCGGCCGGGACGTGGTGCAGGCGTGGGTCAACGGCACCATGACCAACCACGGCCTGGCCGTGCGGGCCTCCGACACCGACAGCTACGGCTGGAAGAAGTTCACCGGCGCCTCGACCGCCAACCCGCCCAAGCTGTTCGTCACGCACACGCCGTACAACGCCGACTACAACATCACCCAGCCGGTGCCGACCCCGCCGGTCACCCGCACCACGAGCGGCCAGATCAAGATCACGGTCACCAACCGCGGCCTGGAGACCTGGACGCCGACCACGTACAAGCTGGGCTACCGCGTCTACACCAGTGCCGGCCGCCCGGTCGCCTCCAAGGAGGCGGCGACGCTGCCCGGCAACGTCGCCCGCGGCCAGTCGGTGAGCCTGGACGCGACCATCCAGGCGCTCGATCCCGGCGACTACTACCTCGACTTCAGCATGCTCAAGGTGGGCGGCCCGTTCTTCACCGACGAGCAGATCCCACCGGCGCGGCTGGTGATGCGGGTCTACAACATCCCGCCGGTCGTGCGCGCCCAGTACCCGCCCAACGGCTACTCCGCGCCGACGCTGACGCCACAGCTGTGGGCCGACGCGGTCAAGATCGACGCCCCGCCCAACACCTCGTTGCAGTACCGGTTCGAGGTCTGCGCGCAGGACAGCGCCGGCAACCCGACCGGCTGCTTCGACTCCGGCCACATTCCGTCCGACACCTGGACCGTGCCGGCCGGCAAACTCAGCTGGAGCAAGGCGTACGTGTGGCGGGCCTTCGCGTTCGACGGCACCGACGAGAGCCAGACGCTGCCCTACAGCGCGTTGCTGACCGCGGTGCCGCAGCCGGAGATCACCTCGCACCTGGGCAACGCCCCGTACAGCACCGACAGCAACGACTTCGACCCACAGGTCGGCAACTTCTACCGGAGCGCGCTGGACGCGGCGCTGGCGTTCACCGGACCGCAGATCTCCGTCGCACGCACGTACAACAGCCTGGATCCCCGGCGCGCCAACGCCTTCGGCGCAGGCTGGGCGACCCAGTACGACATGTCCGTGGTGCCGGACAACGACAACTCCGGCAACGTCGTGGTCACCTATCCCGACGGGCAGCAGGTGCGGTTCGGCCTCAACCCGGACGGCACGTACGCGCCGCCGGACGGCCGGTACGCCTCGCTGACCCACCCCAGCGACACCGTGTGGGACCTCGTCGACAAGTCCGCCACCAAGTACGAGTTCGTGGCCGACAAGCTGTCCTCGATCGCCGACAGCCAGGGCCGCACGATCGTGCTCACCTACACCGGCGGCAAGCTCGCCGCGGTGCGGCGTCCGTCGCCGCAGCCCGGTCAGACCGGGCTGGGCCTGGCCTTCACGTGGGCCGGCGCGCACGTCACCGCGGTCACCGTCGAGCAGGCCAGCGGCACGGCGCCGACCTGGAGCTACAGCTACGACGGCGACAAACTGACCAAGGTCTGCGACCCGCTGTCCGACTGCACGACCTACAACTACGAGGCGGGCTCGCATTACCGCAGCGCCGTGCTGGACGGCAAGCCCGACTCGTACTGGCGGCTGGGCGACAGCTCCGGCCCGGACGCCCGCAGCGAGGTCGGCGTCAACCTCGGCGCCGACAAGGGGACGTACAAGAACGTCACGCTCGGCGCGGCCGGCCCGGTCGCCGGCTCGTCCGCCGCCACCTTCGACGGCACGTCGTCGGCGGTCACGCTGCCGGCCGGGACCCTGCGCAAGGACCGGAACCTGGCCGTGTCGCTGTGGTTCCGGACCGCGAAGTCCGGGCCGTTGGTCGCGTACCAGAACCAGCCGCTGGGCGGGGACAAGGCGCCGACCGCCGCCGTGCCGATGCTCTACGTGGGCACCGACGGCAAGCTGCGCGGGCAGCTCTGGACCGGCCACGTCGCGCCGATCACCACTGGCGGGACCGTCAACGACGGCAAGTGGCACCAGGTCGTGCTCACCGGCGCGATGACCACCCAGCAGATGTACCTGGACGGCACGCTGGTCGGCTCGCTCGACGGCGCCATCAACGCCCTCGACATGGACAAGAACCAGCTGGGCGCGGACTTCATCGTCAACCCGGGCGACTGGCCGGGCACCTCCGGCGGGCAGTGGCAGTACTACGCCGGCGATCTGGCCGAGGTCGCGTTCTACGAGCACCCGCTCGGCCAGCCGGCGGTGGCGGCGCAGTTCGCGGCGGCCGGCGGCAGCGACGAGCTCGACAAGATCACCCTGCCCAGCGGCAAGATCGGCGCGGCGGCGACCTACGACGTCACCAACGACCGGGTGCGCCAGTACACCGACGCGAACGGCGGCGTGTGGACGCTGGCCGTGCCGACCACCACCGGCTCCGCCGACAATCCGATCAAGGTCGCGTCGGTGCGCGACCCGGCCGGCCGCCCGCACGAGTACGACTACGACCCGCTGCGCGGCCGCATCGTGCGGTCCATCGCCCCGCTGGGCCAGGGCGTGCGGCCGGAGGACACGCCGGGCGCGACCACCACGACCACACCCACCCCGACCGACACCTGCACCACACCGACCGACGGCGGCCCGATCTTCTGCGGCGGCCCGGTCGGCGGCGACCCCACCTGGGTCGGCGGCCCGGTCGCGGGTGAGGGCGTGCGCACGTACTCGTACGACTCGAGCGGCTTCCAGAACACCATCACCGACGAGAACGGCGACCAGGTCACTCTCGCCTACGACAAGCGCGGCAACGTCGTCTCCAAGAAGACGTGCCGCACTGCGCAGACCGACTGCCAGACCGCGTACGTCGACTACTTCCTCAACGCCGACAGCGCGACCGATCCGCGCAACGACAAGCCGGTCGCGACCAGGGACGCGCGGTCGGCGAACGCGACCGACTCCACGTACCTGACGTCCGTGTCCTACACCGCGACCGGTCTGCTCGACACGCAGACCACCGCCGACGGCGGCAAGGTCAAGCACACGTACACCACCGGGCGCGAGGCCATCGACCCGGCCACGGGCATGTCCGGCTCCGCGCCCGGCTTCTGCCCCTGTGTGCCGGCCGGTCTGGTGATGACCTCGACCGACGCCATGGGCGCGGTGACGACGTACAACTACTTCCTCGACGGCACGCTCGCCCAGGCCACCAGCGCGTCGGGCCTGGTCACGAAGTACACCTACGACAGCCAGGGCCGGGTGCTGACCCAGACCCAGGTCTCGGACAGCCAGCCCGCCGGTGCCACCACGCAGTTCACCTACGACGTGCTGTCCCGGATCCGTACGGTGACGCAGCCGGCCACCACCGACGCCGTCACCGGGGTCAAGCACACCGCGCGCAGCACGACCACTTACGACGCTGACGGCAATGTCGCCAAGACGGAGGTCACCGACCTCACCGGCGGCGACAAGCCCCGCTCGGTCAGCTACGAGTACGACGCGCACAATTTGGTCAGCAAGCAGACCGACGCGTTGGGCAACGCGACCAGCTACGGACACGACGCGTTCGGCAATCGCGTGTGGACGGTCGATCCCGCCGGCACCAAGACGAAGTTCCTGTACACGGCGCGCAACCAACTGGCCGAGGTGGTGCTCGTCGGGTGGACGGGCGCGGCGCTGAGCGGCGTGACCGGCAGCGGTGGCGACGGCAACGGCGACACGTCGCCGAAGGACGACTTGCCGCTGCGCTCGTATGCCTACGACCTGGGAGGGCGCTTGGTGCGTGACACCGATGCCATGGGGCGCACCACCAAATACACCTACTACAACGATGATCTGGTGCACCAGGTGATCCAGGTGGGCTTCCACTCGAACGACACCACCCGCGACATCGTGCTGCACGACTACAGCTACGACGCCGCTGGCAAGGTGGTCAAGGATGTCGCCGGCGGCGGCAAGGCCACCACGGCGACCACGTACGACGCCGTTGGGCGCATCGCCACCACCACCGTCGACCCCACCGTCCTGATGCGCAAGACGAGCTACACGTACAACCTCAACGGCGCGGTGACCAGCGTGGTGCGCACCGGCAACCGATCGAACGCCGGTCCGTTCAGCCCCGACACCGCCGAGGTCGTCGACTACGGCTACGACTCCGCCGGGCGGCAGACGAGCCAGGTGGTGCACAACAGCTCCGCGAACCTGACCACGTCGTACGCGTACGACCAGCGCGGCCTGATGACCGCCACGACCGACCCGCGGGGCAACGTCGCCAACGCCGACCGCACCGCGTTCACCACGTCGTACCGCTACGACGAACGAGGTCGGCAGATCGGCCAGACGCTGCCGCCTGTCGCCGTGGAATCCAACGGCGGCCAGCCGAGCACGCAGCGGCCGGCCACGACCGTCGGACTCGACACTTTCGGCGACCAGGTTGCGGCCAAGGACCCGGTCGGCAATATCAGTCGCGCCGAGTACGACCAGGACGGCCGGCAGGTCAGCCAGATCGCGCCGAGCTACACCGCGCCCGGCACGACCACCGCGATCACCCCGACGACGACGCTGGCGTACGACTCGCTCGGCCACGTCGTCACGGAGACCGATCCGCGCGGCAACGCCACCAAGCACGCCTACGACCAGTTGGGCCGGCTCGTGCGGACCGAAGAGCCGGGTTCGCGGGCGTCGGTGTTCCAGTACGACTACGACGGCGAGCTGCTGCAGAGCACCGTGCCCGGCGGCGCGACCACCACCGCCACGTACGACGACCTCGGTCGGATGGTCACCTCCGCGGAGTTGGAGCGGGTCCCGCAGCCCGCCGCCTACACCACCTCCTACGGCTACGACGACATCGGCCACCCGATCTCCGTGACCACCCCGGCCGGCGAGAAGTCCACGGCCACGTTTGACGGGGCCGGCGAGCAGACCAGCACCACCGACGCCGCCGGCGTTACCACCCAGTACGGCTACGACCTCGCTGGTCGCACCGTGCTCGTGTCGGATGCCTTGAGCCGCAACCACTGGACGAACTACGACCAGGCGGGCCGCGCCGTGTCCACTTCGGACTGGAAGGGTGGTAGCACCCACCTGCGCGACACGTCGGCGGCCTACGACCCGGCCGGCAACCTGCTGTCGGTCACGGACGCCCTCAACCACACGACCGCGTTCGCGTACAACGCGGCGAACCAGGTCGTGCAGCAGACCGAGCCGGTGTCCGACACGAAGTCCGTCACGACCTCGTACGGCTACGACGCGGCGGGCCGGCAGTCGCGCCTCACCGACGGCCGTGGCAACGCGACCGTCACCACGTACAACAGCCTCGGGCTGAAGGAGTCCGTCACCGAGCCGGCGACCGCCACGCAGCCGGCCGCGACCTGGACGGCCAGCTACGACGCCGCCGGCAACGTCGTCGGCGTCACCGCCCCCGGCGGCGTCGCCACCGCCAGCACGTTCGACGAGCTCAACCGGATGGTGAAGCAGACCGGCAGCGGCGCCGAGGCCGCGACCGCGGACCGGGTGCTCGGCTACGACGACGCCGGCCGGCTGACGTCGGTGTCCGCGCCAGGTGGCACGGAGACCGTCGGCTACGACGACCGGGGCGACGTCCTGTCGACCACCGGCAGCGGCGCGGACTCCACGTTCTCCTACGACGCCGACGGCCGGACGGCCACCAGGTCCGACGCCGCCGGAAAGGCCGTCTACCACTACGTGAACGGTCGGATCGCCTCCGTCCAGGACGGCATCACCGGCGTCGTGCAAACCGCGCACTACGACGCGGCCGGCGCCGTTGACAGCGTCGCCTACTCGTCCGGGCAGTCACGTGGTTACAGCTACGACGACCTGGGCCGGATCACCTCAGACACCACAAAGACCGCTGGCGGCTCGGTCCTCGCGTCCGTCAGCTACGGCTATGACGCCGCCGACAACCTCACCGAGAAGGACACCGCCGGCACCGCCGGCGCCGGCACGAACAGCTACGGCTACGACTACGCCGGTCGGATGGTCTCGTGGACCGCCGGCGGGAAGACGACCTCCTACGGCTGGGACGACGCTGGCAACCGGGTGCAGGCCGGCAGCAAGACCGCCAGCTACGACCAGCGCAACCGGCTGCTGTCCGACGGCGACTACACCTACACGTACACGCCTCGCGGCACGCTGGCGTCGCGGACCAGTTCCGGCCTGACCGAGAAGATGTCGTTCGACGCCTTCGACCGCATGGTCGGCGACGGGTCGTCGAGCTACACCTACGACGGTCTCGACCGGCTCGCCGTCCGCAATGGACAGACGTTCAGCTACTCCGGGCTGGGCGACCAGATCGCCGGCGACGGCACCAGCACCTACAGCCGCGCCCCAAGCGGCGAGCTGCTCGCTACCGGCAACGGGAACGACAAGCAGCTCACCATCTCCGACAAGCACGACGACGTGGTCGCCGGGTTCGCGCCCGGCGACGGCAACACCGGGCTGTCGCACTCCGCCGCGTACGACCCGTTCGGCCAGGTGACAGCCACCTCCGGCACGCAGCAGTCGATCGGCTTCCAGGGCGCCTACACCGATCCCGACACCGCCCAGGTGCACATGGGCGCGCGGTGGTACAACCCATCCGCCGGCGGCTTCGACTCCCGCGACAGCATCCAGATCGCCAGCGACCCGAACCGCTACAGCTACGGCCTCGGCGCTCCGACGAACTACACCGACCCCTCCGGCCACTGCCCGTGGTGTCTGATCGCGGTCGCCGTCATCGGCATCTCCTGGCTCTCCACCGCGATCTTCGCGCCGGCGCCTCCGCCGGACCCGACGGTCAGGCGCGGCAAGAAGAACATCACGTTCATCCGTCCGTGCAGCGGCAACTGCGGCGGTGGAGGCGGCAACAACCCGCCCACCCCCGGCGGTTCGCCCGGCAGTTGGGGCGGCGGCACCGGCGCCGGCAGCTGTTCCGGCTACGCGTGCGACTTCGGGCCCGCCCCCGCACCGCCCGACCCGGCGATCGCCGCGCGGCAGGCGCAGCAGCAGGCCGCCCAGAACAATCCGATTCCTGTGCCCAAGGCGTTGCAGGAGCCGCATTACACGCAGCAGGCACCGCCCGTGTCGGCGACCCCGTCGCTGCCGGCCAACCAGGTCGCGCAATCCACGAACGTCATCGCCGACAACGCCACGCAGGCGCAGCAGTTGCAACAGGCCGTCACCGGAAACCAGCCTGTGATCCAGACGGTCAAGGACGCCGGACCGTCCGACGTCGCCCCGACCGACTGCTCCACCTGCATCGGCGGCCGGGCGCCGCTCGGCGATCGGCTCGAGGCCGCCGGCCACGGCATTCTCGACACGTCAAGCCTCATTCCGGGTCTGGGCTCGATCGCCGGCGGCCTCAACGCGCTCTGGTACGGCCTCGAGGGCGACTGGGCGAATGCCGTGCCGGCCGGGGTCAGCGCCATCCCGTTCGCCAGCGACGTCAAGTTCCTCAGTTCACTGGCGGGCGACGCCGACCGGATCGCGCCCCGACTCGGCGACGATGCCGGTCCGGGTGGGGCCTGTCTGACCGGCGCGAACAGCTTCGCCGGCGACACCTCGGTCGAGATGGCCGACGGCTCGACCAAGCCCATCGATTCCGTCGAGGTCGGAGACCGGGTTCGCGCCACCGATCCCACCACCGGCAAGACCGCCGACGAGCCCGTCACCGACGTCATCGTCGGCCAGGGCCTCAAGCACCTCGTCGACGTCGACGTCACCGACGACGGCAAGTCCGGTTCCGTCACCGCCACCGACAACCACCCGTTCTGGGTGGTGGACCTCGGGCGGTGGGCGAACGCCGGTCAACTCAAGGCCGGCGAGCACCTGCTCACCGACGACGGCCGCACCGTCGTCGTCAACGGTCTGCGCACCCACGACGAGACGACGCGGGTCTACAACCTCACCGTCGACACCCTGCACACGTTCTACGTCCTCGTCGGCGCCGACCCGGTGCTGGTGCACAACTCGACGTGCATCAAGCTCTATCAGGATCTGTCCGCGGCGGAGGCCGCGAACTCCGCTGTGGACAGCCTGCGTTCGACCGGGCGGCTTCCCGCGGAGTACATCACCAAGGATGAGGCCGAGAAGCTCGGCTGGCAGCCGGGCAAGGCGCTGAACAACTACGCTCCTGGACGCCAGATCGGCGGCGACACGTACCGAAACGACGACCATCTCCTGCCCGAAGCGCCCGGCCGCACCTGGTACGAAGCCGATGTCGGCATCAGTCCGATGATGAAGCGGTCCAAGCAGCCCGGATGGCGGCTGCTGTACTCCGACGACGGATTGGCCTACGTGACCTCCGACCACTACGAGACGTTCTACCAGCTGCCGAATTGGAAGTGAGCGCATGCGAGTGGTCATCGAGGGCGCACAGATTCGCGACGTCGCGGGGCTGCACCGGGTCCTCGCCCAGGAGCTGGACTTCGGTCCGTACTACGGCGCGAACCTGTCGGCCTTGTGGGATCGCCTGTCCACCGACGTGGAGCGGCCGGTGGACATCGTGTGGCAGGACGCGGACGTCAGCCGCGACCGCTTCGGGCCAGAGGCATTCGACGCGATAGTGGCGGTGATCCGCCGGGCCGAGGAGTGGGACGTGGCGCGTGGTCACGTGGACCGGCTCACCCTCGTGGTCGAGTAGCCGCTAATGATCTCCGTGGCCGCCGTGGTTGATCACCAACCGCGGCGGCCACCTGGCATTTCGGACCACAGCCGGTTCTTGTCGGTGCGGCGGCCTAGGCTTGGTGGCGTGTCGAAGTGCACCCGAGGGGGACTGTCGAAGTGACCCAGCCCGGCCGACTGTCCGGTCTGCTGACCGCCGTGCTCGCGGACAAGTCGCTGCGTGAGGCGCTGGCGGCGGTGGACGCGCCGCGCCTGGAGTTGGAGGGACCGCCGGCGGGACGGCCGCTGTTGGTGGCAGCCCTGGCCACGGAGCGGCCGGTGCTGGCGATCACGGCCACGGGCCGCGAGTCCGAGGAGCTGGCGGCAATCGCGGCCGACCTGCTCGGCAACGACGCGGTGGAGCTGTTCCCGTCCTGGGAGACGCTGCCGCACGAGCGGCTCTCCCCCCGAGCGGACACGGTGGGCCGCCGGCTGGAGGTGCTGCGCCGCCTCGCCCATCCGGAGGAACACCCGGCGGGCCAGCTGAAGGTGGTCGTCGCGACGGTCCGCAGCCTGATCCAGCCGATGGCGCCGCAGCTGGGCGAGCTGGCCCCGGTGCACCTGGAGGTCGGCGCGG
The DNA here is from genome assembly GCF_003387475.1 of Kutzneria buriramensis. GTDB lineage: Bacteria > Actinomycetota > Actinomycetes > Mycobacteriales > Pseudonocardiaceae > Kutzneria > Kutzneria buriramensis. The sequence goes on from NZ_QUNO01000011.1 coordinate 140,468, forward strand.
AGCACGACTTCGCCCAGCTGGTGGAGCGGCTGGCGGAGCTGGCGTACGTGCGCGTGGACATGGTGGAGAAGCGCGGCGAGTTCGCGGTCCGGGGCGGCATCCTGGACGTCTTCCCGCCCACCTCGGAGCACCCGGTGCGGGTGGAGTTCTGGGGCGACGAGGTCAGCGAGATCCGCGCCTTCTCGGTGGCGGACCAGCGCTCCCTGCCGGGCGAGATCCAGGCCTTCACGGCCCCGCCCTGCCGCGAGCTGCTGCTCACCGACGACGTCAGGACCAGGGCTGCGGCGCTGGCCGCGGACCACCAGGCGGACGCGCAGCTGGCGGAGATGCTGGACAAGCTGTCCAACGGCATCGCCGTGGAGGGCATGGAGGCACTGATCCCGGCGCTGTGCGAGGGCGAGCTCCAACTGCTCACGGAGGTCGTGCCGCAGGGCACGATCGTGCTGGTCAACGACCCGGAGAAGATCCGCACCCGGGCCCAGGACCTGGTCCGCACGGGTCAGGAGTTCCTGGAGGCCTCCTGGATGGCGGCGGCCGGCGGCGGCAAGGCGCCGATCGACCTGGGCGCCTCGGCCTACCGCGCGCTCGCCGACGTCGCGACGACCACAGTGGACAGCGGCCGGGCCTGGTGGACGCTGAGCCAGCTCACCTCGGACGCCGAAGGCGTGCTGCGCCTGGACTTCGCGCCGGTGGAGTCCTACCGCGGCGAGGTGGACCGGGCCTTCACGGACCTGCGCGCGCACACGGCGACCGGCGGCACGGCGGTCCTGGTGGTGCCGGGCACCGGCACGGCGCAGCGCGCCGTGGAGCAGATGACCGACGCCGAGGTCCCGGCCCGGCTGGCGGAGAACGGCCTGGAGACGGCGCCGGAGCCGGGCGTGGTGACGGTGGCCCGCGGCTCGATGGAGGACGGCTTCCAGGCCGGCGGCCTGGGCCTGGTGGTGCTCACCGAGACCGACCTGACCGGCGGCCGCGGCGGCACGTCCACCCGGGACATGCGCAAGATGCCGTCCCGCCGCCGCAACGCGGTCGACCCGCTGGCGCTCAAGTCCGGCGACTACGTCGTGCACGAGCAGCACGGCATCGGCCGGTACGTGGAGATGGTGCAGCGCACGGTCGCCGGCGCCACCCGCGAGTACCTGGTGCTGGAGTACGCGGCGAGCAAGCGCGGCCAGCCGGGCGACCGCCTGTTCGTGCCGACCGACCAGCTCGACGAGGTCTCCCGCTACGTCGGCGGCGAGCTGCCCACGCTGAACAAGCTCGGCGGCTCGGACTGGAAGAACACCAAGGCCAAGGCCAAGAAGGCGGTCAAGCAGATCGCCGCCGAGCTGGTGCAGCTCTACGCCGCCCGGCAGTCCGCCCCCGGCCACGCCTTCGGCGCGGACACGCCGTGGCAGCGCGAGCTGGAGGACGCCTTCCCGTTCACCGAGACGGCCGATCAGCTGGCGGCCATCGACGAGGTGAAGGGCGACATGGAGCGCGCGGTCCCGATGGACCGGGTGATCTGCGGCGACGTCGGCTACGGCAAGACCGAGATCGCGGTCCGCGCCGCGTTCAAGGCGGTGCAGGACGGCAAGCAGGTGGCCGTGCTGGTGCCGACCACGCTGCTGGCCCAGCAGCACCTGAACACCTTCGGCGAGCGGATGCGGCAGTTCCCGGTGAACGTCAAGGGCCTGTCCCGGTTCACCGACCCGTCGGAGTCGGAGAAGGTGATCGCCGGCCTGGCCGACGGCGAGGTCGACATCGTCATCGGCACCCACCGCCTGCTCCAGACCGGCCTGCGCTACAAGGACCTCGGCCTGGTCATCGTGGACGAGGAGCAGCGCTTCGGCGTCGAGCACAAGGAGCACATCAAGGCGCTGCGCACGCACGTGGACGTGCTGACCATGTCCGCGACGCCGATCCCGCGCACGCTGGAGATGAGCCTGGCCGGCATCCGCGAGATGTCGACCATCCTGACCCCGCCCGAGGAGCGGCACCCGATCCTCACCTACGTCGGCGCCTACGACGACAAGCAGGTCGGCGCGGCCATCCGCCGCGAGCTGCTGCGCGACGGCCAGGTGTTCTACGTGCACAACCGGGTGTCCTCGATCGAGCGGGCCGCCCGCCGGCTGCGCGAGCTGGTGCCGGAGGCCCGCATCGCCACCGCGCACGGCCAGATGAACGAGGACCGCCTCGAGAAGATCATCGACGGCTTCTGGGAGCGCGAGTTCGACGTCCTGGTGTGCACCACCATCGTCGAGACCGGCCTGGACATCTCCAACGCCAACACGCTCATCGTGGAGCGCGGCGACCTGCTCGGCCTGGCCCAGCTGCACCAGCTGCGCGGCCGGGTCGGCCGGGCCCGGGAACGCGGCTACGCCTACTTCCTGTACCCGCCGGACGGCACGCTCACCGAGACCGCGCACGACCGGCTGGCCACCATCGCCCAGAACACCGAGCTGGGCGCCGGCATGGCCGTGGCGATGAAGGACCTGGAGATCCGCGGCGCCGGCAACATCCTCGGCGCCGAGCAGTCCGGGCACATCGCCGGCGTCGGCTTCGACCTCTACGTGCGACTGGTCGGCGAGGCCGTGGAGGCGTTCCGCAAGCACGCCGGCGCGCCGTCCGAGGAGGACTCCGAGGAGCTGGCCGAGGTCCGGGTGGACCTGCCGGTGGACGCGCACATCCCGCACGACTACGTGCCGGGGGAGCGGCTGCGGCTGGAGGCGTACCGCAAGATCGCGGCGGCGGTCGACGAGACGTCGCTGGAGGCCGTCCGCGAGGAGCTCCAGGACCGCTACGGCCAGCCGCCGGCCCCGGTGGAGCGGCTGCTGGCGGTGGCCCGGTTCCGGCAGGCGTGCCGCCGGCACGGGGTGACCGAGGTGGCAACCCAGGCCAGCTCGATCCGGTTCGCGCCGATGGAGCTGCTGGACTCGCAGCTGGTCCGGATGAAGCGGTTGTACCCGAAGGCCATGTACAAGGCGGCCACGCACATCGTGTCGGTGCCGCGGCCGACCGAGGGTCCGGCCGGCGGCCGCATCGGCGCACCGCCGCTGCGGGACACCGAGCTCCTGGACTGGTGCGCGCACTTCATCGGGTCACTGCTCGGAAATCCGAAGCCGGTGGCGGCTGGTTGAGATCATCTTCACTGTGAGAGAGTGCGCACTGTGACGATCGCCATTCGCCGTCCCATCACCGTGCTAGCCGCCTGCGCCGCTGTCGGTGCCCTGGTCACCGGCTGTGGCGCCGGACCGGGCGGCACGGCGGCCCAGATCAGTTCCGCCGCGCTGGTCGGCGGTCACCCGGTCAGCCTTCAGACGGTGCAGCAGAACATCACCGACGTGTTGGCCGACAGCGCGGACGCGCGCAAGCTCCAGCAGCAGAAGCCGAGCGCGTTCCCGCCGGTCGCCCGCACCATCGCGCAGTACGCGGTGTGGGACGAGGTGACCAACCAGCTGGCGGCGAAGATGGGCGTCACGGTCGGCCAGGACAAGGTCGACCAGCTGTACAACCAGGTCACCGCGTCCGGCCAGTTCCCGACGCTGGGCCAGCCCTCGAACATCCCGGTCAAGGGCGACCTGCTCAAGACGTTCGCCAAGGACAACCTGCTGTGGGGCCAGCTGGGCACCAAGCAGCTCGGCAGCACCGTCTACACCCTCAGCTACGGGGCCGCGCCTGATCGAAACGGCGCGCAGCAACTGGTCGACAAGATCGTCGCGCACCCCGAGCAGCACGGGGCCATCCTCGACGCGGCGATGGTCGCCAACGGTGGCTCGACCCCGAGCGACAAGGGCAAGACGATCGACCAGACGTTCCCGGCCGCGGCCGTGCCGCAGGCCCTCCAGCCGCTGTGGGGCGCGGACGCCGGGACGGTCGTCGCCTTCCCGGTGCAGGACCAGTCCGGCAGCGGCGCGCCGAGCGTGTGGGCCGTGGTCTACGTGCAGAAGATCCAGGACAACGTGCGCTCCAGCGCCGGCGGCCAGGATCTCAGCCAGCTCGCGGGGCAGTTCGGCTTCGACATGATGGTGCGTTACGCCCAGCAGGTCGGCGTCGACCTGAACCCGCGGTTCGGCGTGTGGGAGCCGTTGATCGGCGGGGTGTCGGCCAGCGAGGGCGAGACCGCCACTCTCACCGCGAAGGTAACCTCGGCTCCGTGACCGCTGTTGTCGTCCTGCTCAGCCCCCGTCTGCCCGGCGTGCTGCCGGCCGCCGCGTTGCCCGCGCTGCGTGCCGCGACGGAGGTGTACGCCGGCAAGGACGTGCCGGAGGAGTTGCGACGGTCCCTCGGTGCGCGGGAAGTAGCCGCCGAGGAACTGTCGGCCGGCGCGGACGTGGTGCTGATCGCGGCGGACGACAGCGAGCCGGCGGCTGCCGCACTGCTGGCGGCGGGGGCGACGAAGATCGCCACGCCCGAGCCGGCCGGCGCGGGACTGCTGGACGCGGCGGCGGTGATGGACCGGCTGCGCTCGCCGGGCGGCTGCCCGTGGGACGCCGAGCAGACCCACGACTCGCTGCGGCAGTATCTGGTCGAAGAGACCTACGAGCTGCTGGAGGCAATCGAGGACGGCGACCGGGCGGCGCTGCGCGAGGAGCTCGGCGACGTGCTGTTGCAGGTTCTGTTTCACGCCCGCGTGGCGGCCGAGCACGGCGAGGACCCGTTCGACATCGACAAGGTCGCCGGCGACCTGGTGGACAAGCTCGTCGGCCGGCACCCGCACGTGTTCGCCACCGAGGAGGAGGGCTTCGAACTCGACCGGCACGACCGGCGGTGGGAGGAGCTCAAGCAGGCCGAGAAGAAGCGCGAGTCCAGTGTGGACGGTGTGGCGCTCGGCCAGCCCGCGGTGTCGCTGGCGGCCAAGCTCACCCAGCGGGTCGCCCGCGTCGGTCTGCCGGTGGACCTGCTGCCCGGCGGCGACGACACCGGCTCGACCCTGTTCGGCGTGACCGCCGTGGCCAAGCTGGCCGGCGAGGACCCGGAGAGCGAGCTGCGGTCCGTCGCCCGGCGGTTCGAGCGGGACGTGCGCGCCGCCGAGCTCTCGGCGAAGGCCGAAGGCCTGGACGCCACGCGGCTGACCGCCGAGGATTGGCGCCGGCACTGGCCGCAGGCCACGTAGCCTGGGTCGCATGGCCTACTCGACCCCACCGCGCTCGCAGGCCGAGTCGCCATCCTTTCCGACGCCGCCGCGGCGCCCCCGGCGCGGGCGCGGCGGCGAGATCGCCGGCAAGGTCTTCCTGATCGCGCTGGTCCTCGCGCTGGGCGGCGGCGCGCTGTACGCCGTGAACTGGCTGAGCCACCCCAACCCGCCGGCCCCGCCCGGGCCCACCGGCCCGCCGCCGTTCGAGGTGCCGCCGCTGGACGTGGCCAAGGACGCCACCATCCCCGGCCCGGCCATGCCGCCGGCGCCCGCCGCCGCGGCCGTGCCGAAGGAGAACCTCCAGGGCTGGGTGCACCGCGTCTCGTACTACAGCGACATTCCGGAGCGGGTGCTGCTCGCGTACGCCAACGCCGACATCGCCTACCAGGCCAAGAACCCGGCCTGCCACATCACCTGGGCCACGCTGGCGGGCGTCGGCCGCGTCGAGTCCAAGCACGGCCGCTACGGCGCCGGCAGCGTGCAGGCCAACGGCGAGGAGTCCCGGCCGATCATCGGGCCCGCGCTGGACGGCTCACCGGGCTTCCTGGCCGTGCCGGACACCGACCAGGGCGCGCTGGACGGCGACACCAAGTGGGACCACGCCGTCGGCCCCATGCAGTTCACGCCGGCGACCTGGCACCGGTGGGGCGTGCGGGCCAGCGGTGACGGCAAGCCCGCCGATCCGCAGAACATCGACGACGCCTCGATGACCGCCGCCCGCTACCTGTGCGCGATGGGCGGCGACCTGTCCGTGCCGAAGAACTGGTGGTCGGCCGTGTTGACGTACAACAACTCCACGGCCTACGGCCAGGAGGTCTTCAGCAACGCGGACGCCTACGGCAAGGTCAGCCTCGGCAAGTTGTTCTAGTTGTCCGACTGTCTCTCGTTGCGGAAGGCCAGGCGGGCGCTGACCTCGCCCAATGCCTCCTGGTACTCGGGCAGCGGGCTCATCGCCACCGCCAGCCGGAGTTTGGTGATCGCCTCGGACAACCGGCCCTGCCGTTGCAGCGTCTTGCCCAGCGCGAACAGCGAGTAGTGGTCGCTGGGGTCCATCTCGACGAGTCGGCTGAACGCCTCCTCGGCCCGCCGGAACTGGGCGGAGTTGAGGTAGGCGCGGCCCGCGAGCTGCACCACGCTGGGCAGGTCCGGTTCGGCGTCGAGCACCGGACGCAGTTCGCGCAGCGCGTCCAGCGGACGGCCGTTCGACACCAGCGCCTCGGCCCGTCGGAACGCCTCGAAGGTGCTGTCGCTCATGGTCGTTCCCACAGTACGCAAGATCGGCTGCGAGTTCGATGGACCATCCGGGGACTACCCGGGCGAGAGGTGGCGCGTGCGACCGGCGGTTTGATATATTTAACGGTCTGAGCGCGTAAGTGAATAACACGAGAAACGTGTCTTCGTGAGACAATAACGGTGAGTGAGGTCAGTTGTCAAGCCCTGCGAGTATTCCGGACACCGAGGAAATCGACCGTGAGCAGGAATACGTGTCGATGCTCTACGGCCGTCTCGACGACCTCCGGGAACAGACGTCGCGGCGGCTGGCCAGGGTGCTGCTGGAAAGCGGTGGCACGCCGCAGGCCCGCTCCGAGCGGGACACCGCCACCGCGATGCACTCCAGCGACCTCGCCCAGTACAGCGCCGTGGAGAACGGCCTGTGTTTCGGCCGCCTCGATTTCGAGGACGGCGAACACCAGCACATCGGGCGAATCGGCATCTTCCGCACCGAGGGCGACTACGAGCCCTTGCTGATGGACTGGCGCGCCCCCGCCGCGCGTCCCTTCTATCTCGCCACCGCGGCCTCCCCGGACGGCGTGACCCGCCGCCGGCACATCCGTACCCGCCGACGCAACGTCGTCGGCCTGGACGACGAGGTGTTGGACCTGGCCCAGGCCGTGCCCGGCCGCAACGAGGGCCTGGTCGGCGAGGCGACCCTGCTGGCCGCGGTCGGCGCCAGCCGCACCGGCCGGATGAGCGACATCGTCGCCACCATCCAGGCCGAGCAGGACAAGATCATCCGGTCCGAGCTGAACGGCGTGCTGGTCGTGCAGGGCGGCCCGGGCACCGGCAAGACCGCGGTGGCCCTGCACCGCGCCGCCTACCTGCTCTACACGCACCGCCGCCAGCTGGAGAAGCGCGGCGTGCTGGTGGTCGGCCCCAACTCCACCTTCCTGAACTACATCAGCCAGGTCCTGCCGTCGCTGGGCGAGACCGGCGTGCTGCTGAACACCGTCGGCGAGCTCTACCCGGGGCTCAAGGCCGTCGGCGGCGAGCCGGTCGAGGTCGGCGCGGTGAAGGGCCGCCTGGTGATGGCGGACGTGCTCGCCGCCGCCGTGCGCGACCGGCAGTGGGTGCCGCGCGACGGCATCGAGATCCCGCACGAGCGCGAGACACTGGTGCTGGACCGCAAGACGCTGGCCGACGCCCGCGGCCGGGCCCGCCGCTCGCGCCGCCCGCACAACGCGGCCCGGCCGGTGTTCGAGCGGGAGATCATCGGCGCCCTGGCGCGGCTGATCGCGCACCGGCTCGGCGCGCAGTTCCTGGACTCCGACGACGTCGCGGACATCCGCGCGGAGCTGCGTGAGGACGAGCGGGTGATGGCCGCGATCGACAAGCTGTGGCCGATCCTCACCCCGGAACAGCTGCTCACCGACCTGTACGCGTCCGAGAAGCGGCTGGGCGCCGCCGGCCGCGCGCTCTCGCCGCGGGAGCGGCAGCTGCTGCGCCGCGACCCCGGCGCGGAGTGGACGCCGGCCGACGCGCCGCTGCTGGACGAGGCCGCCGAGCTGCTCGGCGAGGACGACCGGGCGCTCAAGGCCGCCGCGGCGGCCAAGCGCCGCCAGGACCTGGCCTATGCCCAGGGCGTGCTGGACATCCTGGACCTCCAGGACGAGTCCGACCCCGATGTCCTGATGGCCGTGGACATGCTGGACGCCGACGCCCTGGTGGCCCGCGTCGCGCAGGGCGACTACCTGACCGCCGCCGAGCGTGCCGCGGACGACCGCACCTGGACCTTCGGCCACGTGATCGTGGACGAGGCGCAGGAGCTGTCGGAGATGGCGTGGCGGGTGCTGATGCGCCGCTGCCCCAGCCGATCCATGACGGTGGTCGGCGACATCGCGCAGACCGGTGACCTCGCCGGCACCTCGTCGTGGGGGCAGGTGCTCAGCCCGTACGTGGCCAACCGGTGGCGGCTGGCGGAACTCACCGTGAACTACCGGACCCCGGCGGAGATCATGGCCGTGGCCACCGACGTGCTGGCCAGCCTGGACCCGGACGCGGTGCCGCCGAGCTCGGTCCGTGACTCGGGATTGCCGCCGTGGCACGAGAAGGTCGCCGCCGACGGGCTCAAGGACGCGGTCGCCGTGGCCGTCGAACGGGAGGTCGCGCGGCTGGAGGACGGCCGGCTCGCGGTGCTGGTGCCGCGCTCGCTGGCCGGCGCGTTCGCGGTCGGCGGCGACGACCTGGAGAGCCCGGTGGTGGTGCTGACCGTCGGCCAGGCCAAGGGCCTGGAGTTCGACTCGGTGCTTCTCGTGGAGCCGGAGTCGATGTTGACGGAGTCCCCGCGCGGCGCGAACGACCTGTACGTGGCCATGACGCGTGCTACCAAGCGGCTCGGCGTGCTGCACACCGGCGAGCTGCCGGCGATCCTGTCCAAGCTAGCCTCTTTCTCCCTCGATTCAGAATGATTACGCTCATGTTTCGGCACGCGAGCGTGCCGCCTCCGGGTGATCTGCGAGCCCGGCTAGGCTGGTCGAGGGATGAGCCCCTGAACGCTGGATAGGAGCTGTTGTGGCGGTCATCGAGCAGGTCGGCGCGCGCGAGATCCTGGACTCGCGAGGCAACCCGACCGTCGAGGTAGAGGTCGCGCTGGACGACGGCACGCTGGCCCGGGCCGCGGTGCCCTCCGGCGCGTCGACCGGTGAGCACGAGGCCGTCGAGCTGCGCGACGGCGACACGACCCGGTACAACGGCAAGGGCGTGGAGAAGGCCGTCACCGCCGTCCTCGACGAGATCGGGCCCGAGCTGGTCGGCATCGAGGCCGTCGAGCAGCGGGTGGTCGACCAGAAGCTGGTCGACCTGGACGGCACTCCGGACAAGGGGCGCCTGGGCGCGAACGCCATCCTCGGCGTCTCGCTGGCGGTGGCCAAGGCCGCCGCCGAGTCCAGCGGTCTGGAGCTCTTCCGCTACCTGGGCGGCCCGAACGCGCACATCCTGCCGGTGCCGATGCTGAACATCCTCAACGGCGGGTCGCACGCGGACACCGACGTGGACATCCAGGAGTTCATGATCGCGCCGATCGGCGCCGAGTCCTTCCGCGAGGGCCTGCGCTGGGGCGTCGAGGTCTACCACGCGCTGAAGTCCGTGCTGAAGAGCAAGGGCCTGGCCACCGGCCTGGGCGACGAGGGCGGCTTCGCGCCCAACCTGTCCAGCAACCGCGAGGCGCTGGACCTGATCGCCGTGGCGATCGAGAAGGCCGGCTACAAGCTGGGCCGCGACGTGGCGCTGGCGCTGGACGTGGCCGCCACCGAGTTCTACTCGGACGGCGCCTACACCTTCGAGCAGAGCAAGCGCAGCGCGGAGCAGATGACCGCGTACTACAGCGAGCTGGTCAGCTCCTACCCGCTGGTGTCCATCGAGGACCCGCTGTCCGAGGACGACTGGGACGGCTGGGTGCAGCTGACCGCCGAGCTCGGCGACAAGGTCCAGATCGTCGGCGACGACCTGTTCGTCACCAACCCGGAGCGGCTGGAGGAGGGCATCTCCCGGCGCGCCGCCAACGCGCTGCTGGTGAAGGTCAACCAGATCGGCACGCTGTCCGAGACGCTGGACGCGGTCGCGCTGGCCACCTCCTACGGCTACCGGTCGATGATGAGCCACCGGTCCGGCGAGACCGAGGACACCACCATCGCCGACCTCGCGGTGGCCACCGGCGTCGGCCAGATCAAGACCGGCGCGCCGGCCCGCGGCGAGCGCACCGCCAAGTACAACCAGCTGCTGCGCATCGAGGAGACCCTCGGCGACGCCGCCCGCTACGCCGGCGAGCTGGCCTTCCCGCGGTTCACCGCGGAGGCCTGATCCGGGTGCCCGAGCGCGAGCACGGCCGGCAGCCGCGACGCAGGCAGGAGACTTCCGCCCAGCGTCGCGGCTCCGACCGTGCTCGCCGGGCCGCCTCGTCCGACCAGCAGCGGCCGTCCCGGTCTCCTCGGAAGCCGGCCGAGCGCACGCGCACCGGCGGCGCGTTCGGCCTGTCCGCGACGAGGCAGGCTGCCGTGCTGGCGATGGTCGTGTGCGCCCTGGCGCTGTCCGTCGCCGTGCCGCTGCGCACGTACCTGACGCAACACGCCCAGGTGCAGCAGGAGTTGGCCGCGCAGGCCCAGCTCCAGCAGCAGGAACAGCAGCTGGAGCAGCGCAAGCAGCAGTTGTCCGACCCCGCGGAGATCCAGGCCGAGGCGCGCAGCCGGCTGGGCATGGTGATGCCGGGGGAGACGCCGTACACGGTGCAGCTGCCCGGCGACGGGCAGCAGGGCGACCAGCACGGCTCGCCGCAGCAGCAGGCGGCCGACAAACCATGGTTCGAGCAGTTGTGGACATCGATCACCGGGAGTGGCTCGTGACGGCGGGGGTCAGGGAACCGATCACCGAGGCGGACCGGGAGGTGATCGCCCAGCAGCTCGGCCGGCAGCCGCGGGCCCTGCGGGCGGTGGCGCACCGTTGTCCCAGCGGTCATCCCTCCGTCGTGCAGACCGCGCCGCGGCTGGAGGACGGCACGCCGTTCCCGACGCTGTACTACCTGACCTGCCCCCGGCTGACCTCGCTGGCCAGCCGGCTGGAGGCGGCCGGCATGATGCGGGAGCAGACCGCGCGGCTGGCCGAGGACGAGGAGCTGGCCGCCCAGTACCTGGCCGCGCACCGCTCCTACCTGGCCGAACGCGACGCCATCGAGCCGCTCGGCACCGACGTCAGCGCCGGCGGCATGCCCGGCCGGGTCAAGTGCCTGCACGTGCACATCGCGCACGCCCTGGCCTGCGGACCCGGCGTCAATCCGTTCGGGGACGAGGCCCTCGCCGCGCTCGCCGAGGACTGGCCGGCCGGCGACTGCGCTTGAAATCTGTACGCCTATGACACCTTTGGTGACGCTGTGTGCACCGTTTGGGCTAGCGGTACGTCCCCGAGGTGCAAATCTCACTCAACGCAGTGACACCTGCCCGGGTGTGTAGCAGGCTGACCGTGAGCTAACGGCGTGTAGGCGACGATCGATTCAGTGGTCGGGGATCGAGACGAGGAGCGTGGATCCGCGTGGGTGTGCACAGCGTTCGAGCCCGGACTCCCAAGCCCGCGCGCGTCGCACCCCAACGCAGATGGCGGGCCGCCGCGGCCGTGACCGCGATGCTCGCGCCGCTGGTGCTCACCGGCGACGCGACGTTCGCCTGGGTCAACACCGCACACACCACGCCCATGAACCAGCCCAAGCCGCCGCCGCAGAACCCGCTCGGCGCGACCGGCCAGCTGCCTCAGGACCCCGATCCGCAGATCGGCGACCCCGCGAACACCCCGGACGCCGACGCCGCCGCGTTCGGCCTGCCCAACGGGCCATTAGGCATCCCCTCCGCCGCGCTCGAGGCGTACAAGCGGGCCGAGCAGCTCGAGGCCGCCCGCAACCCGAACTGCCACCTCGACTGGCCGCTGCTGGCCGGCATCGGCCGTATCGAGTCCAACCACGCCCGTGGCGGGGCCGTGGACGCCGCCGGCAACACCCTGTCGCCCATCCTCGGGCCCGTGCTCGACGGCAGCGGCGGTTTCGCCATGGTGCCCGATACCGACCACGGCGTGTGGGACGGCAACACCCAGTGGGACCGGGCCGTCGGCCCGATGCAGTTCATCCCGCAGACCTGGCAGCAGTACGCCGCGGTCTCCAACGCCAAGAGCTTCGGGTCCGCGAACCCGAACAACATCTACGACTCCGCCTACGCGGCCGCCAACTACCTGTGCGCCGGCGGCGGCGACATGCGCGATCCGGCGGCCCGCTCGGCCGCCGTGTACGGCTACAACCACTCCGACGCCTACGTCGCCAACGTGCTCGCGTGGGCCACGTCGTACGCGACCGGCGTGGCGTCCCTGCCGAACGACACCATCGTGCCGTTCGTGCAGCCCAGTCCGATCGGGCCGTACGTCGGCCCGCCGCCGCCTCCTCCGCCCGTGAACACCGGCGGTGGGGGTGCCAACAACGGCGGCGGGGGCGACAACGGCGGCACCAACGGTGGCGATGGCTCGACCACCACCAGCCCGACGTCGACCACCACCAGCACCTCCACGTCGACGTCCACGAGCACCACGACGCCGGGCACGAGCTCGTCCACCACCCCGTCGTCGCCGCCCAGCTCGACGCCGCCGACCAGCCCGTCGTCCACCACGCCCACGACGACCCCCGTGTGCCCGACGCCGACCACCTCGGTGACGCCGAGCAGCAGCGTCTCGCCGACCACGCCCAGCGTGCCGCCGGGCTGCCCGACGCCGACCAGCTCCACACCGCCGCCGCCTCCGTCGTCCACCTCGCCGACGCCCAGCAGCACCAAGGCCAGCTGAGCGACTAGCGTTGGCGGCATGAAGCACTCGCGGGTGGCCGCCATCGACTGTGGGACGAACTCGATCCGTCTGCTCATCGCGGACGTCACTGTCCGGGACGACGGATCGAGTTCGCTCCGCGATGTCCACCGCGAGATGCGCATCGTCCGGCTCGGGCAGGGCGTCGACGCCACCGGCCGGCTCGCGCCCGAGGCCATCGAGCGCACCCGGTCCGCGCTCGTCGACTACACCGCGCTGCTGCGCCGCAAGGGCGTCGAGGCCGTGCGCATGGTCGCCACCTCCGCCACCCGCGACGCGTCCAACCGGGACGACTTCTTCGCCATGACCCGTGAGGTGCTCGGCGTCGAGGCCGAGGTCATCTCCGGCGACGAGGAGGCCCGGCTCTCCTTCACCGGCGCCGTCGGGGACTGCGACCCCGCGGACGGTCCGTTCCTCGTCGTCGACATCGGCGGCGGCTCCACCGAGCTCGTGCTCGGCTCCGAGGACGGGGTCGAAGCCGCCAAATCCGTCGACATCGGCTGCGTCCGCATCACCGAGCGGTGTCTGGTCACCGACCCGCCCTCCGACGCCGAGGTCGCTGCCGCCACCTCCTTGGCCGGCTCCGTCCTCGCCGCTGCCTTCGACGCCGTCCCCGTCGCCAAGGCCCGCACCTGGATCGGTGTCGCCGGCACCGTCACCACCCTGTCCGCCGTCGCCCAGGACCTCCCGTCCTACGACGTGCTCGCCACCCACCTGTCGACGCTGTCCGTCGACCAGATCCACTCCGTCGGCGACCGGCTGTTGTCCATGACCCACGACGAGCGCGCCGCCGTCCCCACCATCCACCCCGGCCGGGTCGACGTCATCGGCGGCGGCGCCATCATCCTCCGTGTGCTGGCCGACCACCTCGCCGAGCACGCCGGCATCACCCAGCTCACCGTCAGCGAGAAGGACATCCTCGACGGCATAGCCCTGTCACTGGTGAAGCCCTGATGCAGGGAAGGACGCCTTGCCCTCGTTCAACGCGGGTAAGGCGTCCTTCCCTGCGTCATGCGATGTTTCTCGATCGGACGGGTGGTCGGGGTCGCGCTTTCGCTGCCTCATAGGCCATGCGCAGTTCCGTGATCACGCCGGCCGGATCGTCACGGAGGCGCGACGGGAGCGTCTGGACGACAGCTATGCCCGCGCCCGCGTACCTGGTGTTGCGCGCCACGGTTCGGGCGTAGTTTTGGCGTTGAAGTGCCAGTCGTAGGAATCGATCTCCCACGCCAGGGCCACGTCGTCCCACCAGGCGTCAGGCATTGCCACGAAGGCACCCTTCGCGTCATGTACCGGGACGTTCCACTGTGCTGAGGGCAGACCTGATTTCCGCCAGACTGCCAACCCATGCGTCTCCGCAACCGACCGTAGCCCGAGCTCCAGCTCGTGGAGCACCTGACGGGGCAACGCAGATCCGCGGCGACTGATCCCGTCGAGTTCCAGCATCAGGTCGGTGGGTACGACCCGGCCCTGCTGGACGGCCTCGGCGAGTAGCGCTCTCACCGGGTCGATCCTGCGCCATCGACGGACAGCGTCCAGCACCGCGCGATCCAGTGGCGCCACTCGGATCCCGTTGCGCACAACCGGCTCGGGCAGGTGAATCGTCCGTTCGACCAGTGCGAAGCCGGCGCTGCGGACATGCTGGTCGTGCGGGATGAGCATGTGGACGGTCTCGTCCGTCGGAAGCTGGCGCATGCCGTGCCGACGAGCAGCCTCGACGCCGGTCACCACCGCGTCCGGGCCGCCGTGCAGTAGCGCTGCTTCCACCCGCTGACGTGGTGTCGGTTGCCCGTTCGACAACATGATGATGCCGGGCAGAAGCCACCGCCACGGACCGCCGGGTTGACATCGTCGATATGAGGTGTAGTCGGGTACACCGAGCTGCACCAATGTCGAGACGCGAATCACCCCGTTGTGGCTGGCCCGGGCCAGGTCGTCAGTGCGGGCCGCCCACTCTCCTCGTTTCATGCCTCGATGCTGCCCCGCACCCCTGACACTTCTGTCCGTGATGCAGGGAAGGACGCCTTACCCTCGTTCAACGCGGGTAAGGCGTCCTTCCCTGCATTAGGTCACCCCCAGGGGGCGCGTCAGCGGTGGGAGGAGGTGCGGACGAAGGCGGCCAGGTCGGCGGATTGCTGCAGGCGGCTGGGTTCGTGGACGTACATCATGTGGCCGGCCTCGTAGTAGTGGAGGTCGATGTTGCCGCGCAGCTCCTCGGGGATGGCCAGGTGCGCGACGACGTAGTCACTGCCGGCGAAGGGGGTGGCGCCGTCGTGGTAGCCGGCGGCGACATGCACGCGGAGGTGAGAGTTGACGCGCATGGCGGCGGCGAGCTTGTCGGCGACGGTGACGTGGGAGTTCTCGAAATCCTTGTACGACCACGGCCGCACCCGGTCGGAGAGGACCTCGTACGGCAGGTCGTTCTGGTAACCGAGCTCCCCGCGCAAATAGTGGTTCAGGGCCGAGGCGTACGGGCCGGTGATGGCGCTGATCGACGGGTCGTGGCTGAAGTGCTCACGCCCGTAATCGCCCTCCCAGCCGGTGAATCGCCCGTCGATGCGACCCACGGTGAGCCTCCGCGAGCGCAACAGCTCGGTGAAGAACCGGATGTGCTCGATACGGAGGTTGACCCGGTCGACGTAATCCGGTGACAGGCCGGTCAAGGCCGCGATACGGTCCACAATGGACTGTCGGTCGTCGGCGGAGAGGCGGTTTCCCTGAACCAGGGCCCAGATGTAGTCGCGCTCGGCGAAGGCGGTGGCCTCGGCGACGACCTCGGCCAGCGGCCGAGAGCCGTGCAGGCCGTGGTAGTGGGCGATGGCGGCGTAGGTCGGCAGGAACAGCGCGTACGGCAGTTCGTTGCCCTCGCTGAAGTCCAGGGCGTTGAAGTCGAGCGCCGTGGAGATGAGCATCAGCCCGTTGAGGTACATGCCGTACTTGGACTGGAGCCGCTCGGCGATGGCGGCGCCGCGGGTGGTGCCGTAGGACTCGCCGGCGATGAACTTGGGCGACATCCACCGGTCGTTGCGCGACGTCCAGAGCCGGATGACCTCGCTGATGTACTCGATGTCGGCGGCGAAACCGTGGAACTCCTCGGGCTTGCCGCCCTTGACGGCCCGCGAGTAGCCGGTGGAAACGGGGTCGATGAACACGAGGTCGCTCTCGGCGAGCAGCGTCTCGGCGTTGTCGACGAGCTCGTACGGCGGCGGCGTCAGCGTGCCGACATCGCCGCTGACGACCCGGCGCGGCCCGAGCAACCCGAGGTGCAGCCACACGCTCGCGGACCCCGGCCCGCCGTTGAAGGCGAAGGTCACGGGCCGCCGCCCGGCGTCCGCGCCGTCGAGGGTGTACGCGGTGAGGAACACCTCGGCCTTGGCCACGTTCCCGTCGAACGCGCCCTCGGTGTGCTTCTCCTGCCGCAGCACGATGCGCCCGGTGGTCGCGGTGTACTCGAGAGCCCGGCCGCCGACGGTGATCGAGTGACGGGTGGTCACCAGGTCGTCGGTCGGCTCGTCGGTGGGCTTCTGCTCGTCGTTGCCTGACATGGGTGGAACCCTAACCATCGTGCGTCTACAAGATCTGGACAATGCGGTGGTCGAGTGTCGACGATGCCCGCGCCTGGTGGCCTGGCGCGAGTCGGCGGCGACGCAGAGCCGGGCGCGCGCCGAGGAGTACTGGTCACGTCCGGTGCCGGGCTTCGGGCCGGCGGACGCCCGCATCGCGGTGATCGGCCTCGCGCCGGCGTTGCACGGGTCGAACCGCACGGGCCGGATGTTCACCGGTGATCGCAGCGGCGACTTCCTGTTCGAGGCGCTGCACGCGGTGGGCCTGGCGTCGCAGCCGCACGCGGTCTCGCGGGACGACGGCATGCGGTTGTACGACACGAGGATGGCGGCACCGGTGCGTTGCGCGCCGCCGGAGAACAAGCCGACGCCGGAGGAGCGCGACAACTGCCGGCCGTGGCTGGCACAGGAACTCCAACTGCTGCGGCCGACCCTGCGAGCGGCGGTGGTGTTGGGTGCTTTCGGCTGGCAGGCGCTGCTACCGGTGCTGAGCGCGGCGTGCTGGCGGGTGCCCAAGCCGCGGCCGGTGTTCGGGCACGGCGTCGAGCTGCGCCTCGAGGCGACCGACGGTGGCGCGCCGCTGACCCTGCTGGGGTGCTTCCACGTCAGCCCGCACAACACCTTCACCGGTCGGCTGACGCAGCAGATGGTGCGGGACGTCTTCGAGCGGGCGAAGGCGGTCGCAGATGACCAAGAGTGACGGTAAGGTGCGCCGCCGCTGACCCGAACGGGCGGGTGAACCGATCAGGTCAACCGGGAGAAAACCGGCGTAACAGACACCGCGACCACCGACCGTGATCATGCTCACGAGGGATCGCCGTCACATCGGGCCGATTGTGGTCTGCGGCCCCTGGCGGTGGGTGCGACCATGGCAGGTATGGCGGCAGTGAAGTCGGAACCCGCGAGGATCCTGATCGTCGGCGGTGGCTACGTCGGCATGTACACCGCGTTGGGGCTGCAGAAGAAGCTGCGGTCCCGGGAGGCATCGGTCACCGTTGTCGACCCGCAGCCGCACATGACGTATCAGCCGTTCCTGCCCGAGGCCGCCGCCGGCTCCATCGAGCCGCGGCACGTGGTGGTGCCGCTGCGGCGGGTGCTGCGCAAGTGCCACGTGCTCACCGGCCGGGTCACCAAGATCAGTGACGCCGACAAGGTGGCCACCGTCGAGGCGCTGGACGGCCACGTCGAGGAGATCCCCTACGACGTGCTGGTCGTCGCCCTCGGCTCGGTCGCCCGCACGCTGCCGATCCCCGGCCTGGCCGACCGCGGCATCGCCTTCAAGACCATCGGCGAGGCCATCTACCTGCGCAACCACGTGCTGTCGCGGCTGGACCTGGCGTCCACCACCGACGAGCCGGAGCTGCGCAAGCGGCTGCTCACCTTCACGGTCATCGGCGGCGGCTACGCCGGCATCGAGGCGCTGGCCGAGCTGGAGGACATGGCCCGCTACGCGCTGCGCTACTACGAGAACCTCGACCCCGACGACATGCGCTGGGTGCTCGTCGAGGCGACCGGCCGGATCATGCCGGAGGTGCGCGACAGCCTCGGCGTCTACACGGTCAAGGAGCTCGAGGCCCGCGGCATCGAGGTCTACCTGGACACCCGGGTGAAGACCATGGAGGACGGGCACGTCGTCCTCGACGACGGCACCGAGTACGACTGCGACACCATCATCTGGACCGCCGGCGTGAAGGCCAACCCCGTGTTGGCCGAGACCGACCTGCCGCTGGACCAGCGCGGACGGGTGATCTGCACGGCGACCATGCAGGTGCAGGGCCTGGACGGCGTCTGGGCTGCTGGCGACAACGCGGCCGTGCCGGACCTGTCCAAGACCGACGTCGACCCGGCCGCCACGTGCAGCCCGTCGGCGCAGCACGCCGTGCGGCAGGCCAACCAGCTGGCCAAGAACATCGTGGCGGTGCTGCGGGGCCGCAAGCCGAAGCCGTACGTGCACAAGTACGCCGGCTCGGTGGCCAGTCTCGGCCTGTACAAGGGTGTCGCCGACGTCTACGGCTTCAAGGCCAAGGGCTTCATCGCGTGGGGCATGCACCGCGCGTACCACGTCTCCCGGATGCCCACGTTCAACCGGAAGGTGCGGGTCGCCTTCGACTGGCTGGGCTCCTGGGTGCTCAAGCGCGAGGTCGTGTCGCTCGGTCAGATCAACGACCCGCGGGCCGAGTTCGACCGGGTCACCAAGAGCTGAACGTACGTATCGGCGTGCAACACGACCCTCTTGATCCGCCGAATGGGCTATGATCGGTGTCAGTCGTCTTGACATTGCGTTAGGCGGGTCCCGAAACTACCCGGGGCGGATCGCCTGAACGTGTGACGCCTTGGGGAAAGAGGTGACCGCGATGTCGATGGAAGACCTGGCCGCGCAGCTGCGCAACGGCGAGATCGAGGACCAGGCGCTCGCGGAGTTCGCTGCCGAGTACGCCCGGGCGGAGCGGATCTCCCGCAGCAAGAAGGACGACTGAGCATGATCGGCGCTGGGCGGGCCCAGTCGGACGGCCCGCCCCAGCCGATGCTCCCCGCGCGGCCCACCCCGCTGCTCCTGCAAGGCCAGGACTACGTCTTCCGGGCGCCCAGCGGCTGTTACGACTTCCAGGAGCAGATCCACCGCCTCGAGATGGTCGAGGACACCGGCGACCCCGAGCCGTGCGTGCTGGTGCTGGCCCGATCCGCCGACATGGAGATGAACGAGCTGTCCATCGCGCTGGCCGAGCGCGGCATCCGGATGGCCCGCATCGACGTCGACCGCTGCCTCGACCTGGCGTTGACGATCTACACCGACGCGCCGCTGGTCGAGCTCGACCGCTGGCTGCTGCGGCCGCTGCTGGTGTGGCGCCGGCACTTCGAGCTCGCCGCCATGCCCGTGGACCCCCGGACCATCTCCGGTGCGTACGCGCTGGACCAGTGGGGCACCGTCGCCGGCTGGCTGACCGAGCGCACCGAGTGGGCGCACGTGAACCCCGCGCGGGCCACCGGGCATCTCAACCGGCTCACCCAGCTTTCCGATGCCACCGCATTCGGGCTGAGGACGCCCAGGACGGCCGTGACGACCCAGCCCGGGCGGAGCAGGCCCGGAGGGGGCCAGTGCATCGTCAAGACGGCCGGGCGGCACCTCGTCGAGCCGCGGCCCGGCGTGCAGCACGGCCTGTTCCCCCGGCCGCTGGACACCTCCCGCGCCGGCGACGTCCCCGAGGCCGCGCCCGTGATCGTGCAGCAGTACCTCGCCGCCGACACCGAGCTGCGCGTTTTCGTCGTCGGCGACAAGCTGATCGGGTACCAGGTCGACAAGTACGACCCGGCGCAGCTGTGGGTGGATCCCGACAACGTCTCCGTCAAACCGGCCGAGGTGCCGTGCTCGCTGGCCGACCGGCTGCGGGCGCTGGCCCGGCACTGGCGGCTCCAGGTCGCCGCGTTCGACCTCCTCGTGGTCGACGGCGAGTACGTGTTCCTCGAAGTCAATGTCAACTGTGACTGGCGCTGGTTCGAGCACCGCGCCGGCAGCAGCGAGGTGTCCGACGCCGTGCACGAGTGGGTGGCCGTGCGTTTCGGCGAGCTGCTGGCCGCCGATCGGGGCCGGTGACCGGTGCGCACGTACCTCCACAGGGGGTCGAGCCGATCCGCCGGGTGGGCGAACAGGGTCTCAATTGGCTGTAAGTACCTGACCGTGGGCAGTCGGACGGCTTAGGCTCCCCACGCCCCCGTAGCCCAATCAGGCAGAGGCAGGCCCCTTAAAAGGGTCAGAGTGTCGGTTCGAGTCCGATCGGGGGCACTCTCCGTAACCTGGGGTGGCCATCCCCTGACCAGCGTTAAGCCAGTCAGGGGACGATCACGTCCCGTCCAGTGATGTCCCGTGATTCACAGCCGAGGGGGACTCCGGCAGATGTAGGCCCGTAGGCGGGTCGTCGTGCCAGTTCTCCTCGAACACCGGCGGTGCGTCGTAGGCGCCCGGCGTGCTCAATCGGACCGTGCCGCCACGGATGTCCGCGCCGACGAAGTCGACCTTCCCGCCGGAGAATCCGGCGTAGTCGAAATCGACCGTTCCGGCGGTGAAGGACGCGCCCTGCGAGAAGCGCGTGCCGTCGGCGAGGCTGTGACCGAAGCCGACGGTTGCGCCGTCGAATGACGCCCCGTGGAAATCGACCTCCGCTCCCGAGAACTCCGCGCCGACGAAAGCGACCTCGCCGCCGGTGAACTTGGCCATGGAGAAGTTGACCAGGCCCGCGAGGAACTTGGCGGCGATGAAGTTGGTCAGTCCGCCCGAGAACTCCGCGAAGGAGAAGTCGACGACGGCGCCGGTGAACTTCGCGCCGACGAATGCCGCCTCGCCGTCGGGGAACTTCGCCCCGTGGAAGCTGACCCGGCCGCCGGAGAACTCGGTGTTGATGAACCTGTCCTCCTCGCCGGCGAAGATCGCGTAGTCGAAGTTGGTGGCCCCGGAGAAGACGGCGTCGTCGAAGGAGCCGCCGTCGAAGACGGCTCCCTTGAAATCGAAGTTCCGGCCCTGCCAGGAGACGTCCGCGCCTGGGCGTAAGCGGGACGTGATCACTCGAATGATGGTGTTGCGGACGAGGCGTTCCTCGTAGCCGGCCTGTCCCGCCGGCGGGCCGTCCTCGGATTCGGCGGCCGCGACGTAGGGCATCCGAAGGTAGGCGCAGAGCACGTCGATGCACGTCTGGCGGCCGGCCTGCCAGTCGTCGGCGAGACCGGCCATCGCGTAGACCCCGGCGAGCCGGGCGGCGGGCTTGTCCGCGCTCAACTGATCGGCGGCCCGGCCGAACCGCTCGTTGAACAGCTTGGTGTCCTCCCGGCGCGCGGCGTCTTCCTGCCGACCGTGCTCGGCCTCGCTCAGATGCTGTTTGCGTGACGCGACCACCAACGCGACCACCGCACCGATGCCGGCGGGGACCGCCAACGTGATCTTGAGCAGTTCGATGCGGCCGGCGCTGTCCGGCGGACTGAGGAACTGCCACAGCACCACGCCGCTGCCGACGGCGATCACGACGGCCAGGGCGAGCCATGCCGCCACGTGCCAGCCGAACCGCAAACGAAACCTGCCCGGCTGGCGCCCCGCGCGTCGAGTCACGTCAGCGGGTGTACCGGGCGGGTGACGGCGTCCGCAAGGCTGTGACTCGCCCGGTCACCACATTCGCCGGCCACCGCGGGCGAGGGCGCGGGCGCGGCGGACGAGGTCGTCGATGACCTCGGCGTCGGCCGACGGCGGCGTGCCGGTGCGCGGGTCGCAGCAACTGGGCTTGGTGCGGCGGGTGTTGTCGGTGGGCCAGGTGCCGGCGAGTTCGTACAGGGCGTCGTAGACGTTGCGGCCGGGGTCGGTCTGCTCGTGCGGACCGACGAGCACGATCCACGCCCGGGCGGAGCCCTCGAAGGCGACGACGACTCGGTCGTTGTCACGCAGGTGGCGCACGCACAGCCGGGGCAGCGGCGCCGGGCCGGTGACGCGATAGCCCAGGGCGGCGCAGCCGCGGTGGGCCAGATCGTCCAGGAAGGACTCGTACGCCTTGCGGGCCGGTCCGCGCAGCAGCGCGGCCTGCGCCGAGGCGACGCGGGTCTCGACTACTTCGATCACTCAGGAATCGTCGTCCCCGGGCGCACAACCGTTCCCTCGCCCCGCACTACTTCTTCCAGGCTCACGGCCAGGTCCTCGCGTTCCAGCAGGGCCTGGTCGGACAGCCGGCGGTGCACCTCGTCGAGCAGGCCGCGGGTGCGGCCGATGCGGCGGATCTCCCGGACCAGGTGCAGCACCTCGTGCACCCGGCGCGGCTCCAGCCGCATGGTGGGCTCCTGCTCGCTGACCACCAGCACGCCCTCGCTGGCCCACGCCCGCACCGTCTTCTCGGTGAGTTCGAGCAGGTCGGCGGCCACGACCGGGCGGATGGGCGTCGCGCTGGCCAACAGGTCGTCGGCGACGTCGTACAGCTTGTCGCGGCCGGGCGCGCCGCTGGGCAGCGTGCCGGCGACCTCCTCGATCGCCTCGACGTTGGCCAGCAGCCGCTCGGTCTGCTCCCTCTCGGCGGCCACCGACATGACTACCTCCCCGTCTCGACTACCGATTATGGGGTGTGTTTTCGGTAGTGACAAGCCGAGTGTGTGATTCACGTGAAACGTCAAGCGAACACGCCGATGTCACCGGACTTTCCGCCCGCCCCGGTGACGGGCGTCACGGAGTTGGGACCTCCCTGATGTAGGTTCGTCTCCCTGCTCCCGTAGAGATGACGCGATGCCCAGTCCCGAGTTCGAGGCGCTGCTCACGGCGATCCGGGCCAGTCCCCGGCCCGAGCCGGCCGCTGGCGCGGACGGCGTGCGGCGGGCACGCGAATCGATGGACCTGGCGCTGGGCGCGATTCCGCTGGCCGACGGCGTGCTGACGGGCGAGACCGACGCGGGCGGCTGCCCGGCGGTGTGGGTGCGCCCGCAGGGCAGCGCGATGGACCGCGTCCTGCTCTACCTGCACGGCGGCGGCTACCGCGCCGGCTCGGCGCAGGCGTTCGCCGGCTTCGCCTCGCAGTTCGCGGCGGTGATGGGCATGCCGGCGCTGGTGCCGGACTACCGGCTGGCCCCCGAGCACCCGTTTCCGGCGGCGGTCGAGGACGCCGTGCAGGCGTACAAGTGGCTGCTGGCCGAGGGCTACTCGCCGGGCCGGGTGGTGCTGCTCGGCGACACCGCCGGCGGCGGACTCGCGGTGGCGACCATGCTCGCGGTCCGCGACCTGGGCCTGCCGCAACCGGCCGCGGCGGCCTGTCTGAGCCCGCTGTTCGACCTGACGGCCAGCGGCGAGTCGTACGAGAAGTTCGCCGAGGACGACCCCATCTACAGCCGGGCGCAAGCGCTTGCCGCCGCGGCGGACTACCTCGGCGAGGCCGATCCCCACGAGCCGCTGGCCTCGCCGCTGTTCGCGGACCTCGCCGGCCTGGCGCCGCTCATGGTGCACGCCGCCGACCGCGAGGTGCTGGTGGACGACGCCCGGGTCCTCGTCGCCGGCGTGCTGGCCGCCGGCGGGCGGGCGAACCTGGAGGTCTGGCCCGACCTCATGCACTTCTGGCACGTCTTCGTGCCGGACATCCCCGAGTCGACCGCGGCGGTGCTCGGCGTCGCGGAGTTCCTGCTCACCTACATCGGGGCCTAGGAGTCGTCGTTCAGGCGCGCGTCCTCCAGGTCGAGGGTGCGCTGGAGCCGTCGGCGCGTGTTGTCGTCGATGGTGCCGTCGTCGAAAAGCCTGGTTAGTTCGGCCATTTCCACGGCGAGCAGCTCGCGCCGGAGCCGTCGATAGGTGGCCCCGGTGGGCTCGTCGGGGGTGTCGCCGTGGTCGATCCGCGCCAGCAGGCTCTGTCTGAGCCGGTCGAGCACGGCCGGCGGCGCGGTCTCGAGGTCGTAGAGCTGCTCGAGATGCGCCAGGCCCGCCTCGGCCAGCCGCACGTTGGCGATGGCCTGTTCCTTGCGCGCCTCGGCCGGAGTGCGGGCGACGCCGGCCTTGCGCACCAGCGGCGCGAGGGTGAAACCCTGTGCCACCAACGTGATCACGATGACGGTGGTGGCCAGCGCCAGCACGAGGTCCCGCTGCGGCACGGGATCGCCGTCGTCGGCGAACAGCGGGATGGACAGCACGGCGGCGAGCGGCACGACGCCTCGTGCGCCGGCCCAGGAGACCACTGTGGACGTACGCCAGTTGACCCGGCGATTGCCGCGCCGCAGCTGCATGATCCAGCCCAGCGGGAACACCCAGAGGAACCGGATGACGATCAGCGCGGCGGTGATCACCAGCGCCTGCCACGGCCAGCCGGGGTCGGAGCCGGCCAGCGCCCGCACGAGGTACGGCAGCTGCAGCCCGATCAACGCGAACACGGCGCTCTCCAGGATGAAGATCACCGTGCCGTAGACGGCCTCGACCTGGAGCCGGATGTGCGCGGTGGTGATCTTCGGCGTCTGCGCGCCGAGCACGACGCTGCACACCACCACGGCGGTCACGCCGGAACCGCCGAGGCTCTCGGCCAGCACGTACGCCGCGTACGGGCTGACCAGCGCGATCACCGTCTCCAGCACGGGATCCACCGTCCGCCGCCGGATCAGCCAGATGCCGCCGGCGACCACCAGCCCGAGCACCAGGCCGCCGCCGGCCAGCAGCAGGAACTCGCCGCCGACGGACTCGAACGACACCGCGCCGCCGGCGATCGCCGCGGACACCGCCAGCCGGAACAGCACGAGGCTGGTGGCGTCGTTGAACAGGCTTTCGGCCTGTACCAGCACTTGGATCCGCGGCGGCAGCGACAGCCGGCGACCGAGCGCGCTGACCGCGACCGGGTCCGTGCTGGCGAGGACCGCGCCCAGCACGAAGGCCATGCTTGCCGGCAGTGGTGCGACGAAGGCGGCCACCAGTCCCACGACCCCGGCCGACGCCAGCACCAGTCCCACCGCCAGCACCGTCACCGGCCGCCACACCGCGCGCAGGTCCCGCCACGGCATCTCCTCGCCGGCGGCGTAGATCAACGGCGGCAGGACGACCAGGCTCACCAGTTCCGGAGTGGCTCGGACCTCCGGCACCCCGGGCAGCAGGCCGACCACCACGCCCGCCACCACCAGCAGCGACGGCGCGGGAATGCTCAGCCGCCGGGCGAATGCGGCGACGACGGTCGCCAGCACCACCAGCAGGAGCACCGTCTCCACGCTCTGCATCGCTGGCACGCCTTTCGCCGGGGTCGACAACGCCTCGCCGACCAGACTTCCCGGCACACCGCGTGGAACCCTACCTGCCACGCCACTCGAACGGGTGGATCAGCCGTTCAGATACGCCAGCACGGCCAGCACCCGGCGGTTGTCGTCCTCGTGCTGGTGCAGGCCCAGCTTGGCGAAGATGTTGTTGGTGTGCTTGCCCACCGCCTTCTCGGTGACGAACATGCGCGCGGCGATGGCGGCGTTGGAGCGGCCCTCGGCCATCAGCCCCAGGACCTCCTTCTCACGGGGCGTCAACGTGCCGAGCGGCGCGTCGCGTTCGCGGCTGGTCAACAGCTGGGCGACGACCTCGGGGTCCATGGCGGTGCCGCCGTCGGCGACCCGCCGCACGGCGTCGATGAACTGCTTGACATCAGAAATGCGATCCTTGAGCAGGTAGCCGACGCCGCCGCTGCGGTCGGAGAGCAGTTCGCGGGCGTAGAGCTGTTCGACGTACTGGGACAGCACGAGCACCGGCAGCCCCGGCCGGGAACGGCGGGCCTCGATCGCCGAGCGGAGGCCCTCGTCGGTGAAGGTGGGCGGCAGCCGCACGTCGACGACGGCGACGTCGGGCTTGTGCTCGGTGAGCGCGGCGAGCAGCTCGGGCCCGGACTCGACGGCGGCGACGACCTCGAAGCCGTGCGCCTCCAGCAGCCGGATCAGGCCGTCCCGAAGCAGCAACAGGTCTTCCGCGATGACTACACGCACGCGGTGGAGCTAACCACAGCTCACCGGCCGCCGAGAGCGGTTTGCAGCCGTAGCAACAGCTCCTGGAGCTCGATGATCCGCCGGATGCCAGCGGTGTTGATGCCCTCGCGCTGCGACAGGTCCCGGATCTGGCGCAGCCGCTCGATGTCGCGCGGGGAGTACCGGCGCTGCCCGTTGTCGGCACGGTAGGGCCGCACCAGCCCGTGCGCCTCGTACGTGCGCAGCGTCTGCGGATGCAGGCCGACCATCGAGGCGGCGGCCGAGATCGAGTACACGGGCGTGGTGTCAGCCACCGAACGCGGCCTTGAGCGCGGGCATGTCGCCGTCGTCGAGCGCCTTGCGGACGGCGGCGATCCGGTCCGGTGGATACGCGTCGGCGTTGTGCAGCATGGACTCGGCGGCGTTGCGCAGCTCCGCCTCTTCACGGCGCCGGCGGTCCTGCGAAGCGTGCTCCGAGGCGTCCCGGATCATGCGGTCGATCTCGTCGGCGGGCAGGGCGGAACCGCCGGTGATGGTCATCGACTGGGAGGCGCCGGTGTCGAGGTCCCTGGCCGACACCTGCACGATGCCGTTGGCGTCGATGTCGAACCGCACCTCGATCCGCGGCACGCCCCGCGGCGCCGGCGCGAGGCCGGTCAGCTCGAACATCCCCAGCCGCTTGTTGTCCGCGGTCATCGGGCGTTCGCCCTGGTAGACCTGCACGGGGATGGAGGTGTAGTTGTCGCCCGCGGTCGTGACGACCTCGGTGCGGCTGGTCGGGATGGTCGTGTTGCGCTCGATCAGCTTGGTCATCACGCCGCCGAGGGTCTCGATGCCCAGCGACAGCGGGGTGACGTCGAGCAGCAGGACGTCCTTGACCTCGCCCTTCAGCACACCGGCCTGCAACGCCGCGCCGACCGCAACGACCTCGTCCGGGTTCACGCCACGGTTCGGCTCCCGGCCGGTCAGCTCCCGCACCAGCTCCGCCACCGCCGGCATGCGGGTGGAGCCGCCGACCAGCACCACGTGGTCGATGTCGGCGACCGCCACGCCGGCGTCCTTGATCACGCTGGCGAACGGCGCCCGGCAGCGGTCCAACAGGTCCTTGGTGATCCGTTCGAACTCGGCGCGGGACAGCGTCTCGTCCAGGAACAGCGGGTTCTTGTCGCCGTCGACCGTGATGTAGGGCAGGTTCAGCGTCGCCGACACCGCCGACGACAGCTCGATCTTGGCCTTCTCGGCGGCCTCGCGGACCCGCTGCATGGCCATCTTGTCCCGGCTCAGGTCGACCCCGAACCGGCCGAGCACCCAGTCGACGATGCGCTGGTCCCAGTCGTCGCCGCCCAGGTGGTTGTCGCCGGAGGTCGCGCGAACCTCGACCACGCCGTCGCCCAGCTCCAGCAGCGAGACGTCGAAGGTGCCGCCACCCAGGTCGAACACGAGGATGGTCTGTTCGTGCTCCAGACCGTGGGCGAGCGCCGCTGAGGTGGGCTCGTTCACGATCCGGAGCACGTTGAGGCCCGCGATCTGGCCGGCCTCCTTGGTGGCCTGCCGCTGCGCGTCCTCGAAGTACGCGGGCACGGTGATCACCGCGTCGGTGATCTCCTCGCCGAGGTAGGCCTCGGCGTCCCGCTTGAGCTTCATCAGCACCCGCGCGGAGATCTCCTGCGCGGTGTACTTCTTCCCGTCCGCCTCGATCGACCAGTCGGTGCCGATGTGCCGCTTCACGGACCGGACCGTGCGGTCCACGTTGGTGACGGCCTGGTTCTTCGCCGGCTGGCCGACCAGCACCTCGCCGTTGCGGGCGAACGCCACCACCGAGGGCGTCGTGCGGGCGCCCTCGGCGTTGGCGATCACCGTCGGCTCGCCACCCTCCAGCACCGCCACGACCGAGTTCGTCGTTCCCAGGTCGATGCCGACCGCACGCGCCATGGCCACCCTCCAGAGTTGAGCATCCTGGAGTCAACTATGCACGCACCGCTGAGCTCAACGCACAAACCTTAGTCGGGTCGACTCAAGTCTGGGCGTTGGGTCAGTTCGTGGGCCCGCAGGTCCAGCCGGAGGTGAACTTGGCGTCGTCCTCGACGCAGGCGGCGAGGCTGTTCCCGGGCCCGTCATAGATGCCACGGCTCTCCGCGCCGCTGTGCGTGGGGCCGTAGCGGTAGCTCCAGTTGCTCATGTCCACGATCGCGAATTCGCAGCTGCTCGCGTTCACGGTCGGATCGATGTACATGAAGTCGTGCAGCCGGCCGTCGGGGCCGGTGTGCAGCTCGGTGAACTCGGTGGCCTGGCAGGCGCTGTCGAAGGCGAACGAGGTGGGGGCCACGCTGGCGTCGGCGGGCAGGGTCGTGATCCCTGCCGCCAGACAGACCAACGCGGCAACGGCGCCGACTCGTCGCGCGGTCGCGAATCCCATGATCGTCTCTCTCGGTGGTCGTCCGGTCGGCCGCGCGTCACCGCAGGCCGGAGTGCCCGCCGACGCTATGGACAGGCGTCCTGGGCCCGTCCTAGATTCGTCCTAGGACGAGGTCGGGGTGGCCGGGGGAACAATGAGATTCGGCGTGCTGGGGCCGCTGCATGCCCAGATCTCCGGGCGCGAGGTCCGGCTGGACGGCCCGCGGCAGGCCAAGGTGCTGGCGGCGCTGCTGATCGACGCGAACGCGGTCGTGGCCATGGAGCGGCTCGTCGGCGTGATGTGGGACCGCGACGCGCCGGCCACCGCGATTCGCCAGGTCCAGGACGCCGTTTCCGGGCTGCGCCGCAACCTCGCGGCCTGCGGCGCGCCGACGACGTTGATCAGCACCGAACGCGGCGGGTACCGGATCCACCTGACCCCGGACCAGCTCGATCTTCTCGAGTTCGAGCAGTGGCTGGCCGAACAGCACGCGGCTCCGACCGAGACCGTGACGGCGCTGCGGTGCGCGCTGGCGCTGTGGCGCGGCAGCGCGCTGGTCGACATTCCCAGCCAGGCCCTGGAGATCGACGCGGCCCGGCTGAACGAGAAGCGCGTGGCCACACAGAAACAGTGCCTGAGCGCGGAGCTCGAACTGGGCCGGCACCGTGAGGTCGTCGACGAGCTGACAGCTCTCCAGCGCGAGCAGCCCTTCGACGAACACGTCGCCGAACAGCTGATGATCGCCCTCTACCGGTGCCGGCGGCAGGGCGAGGCGTTGCAGGTGTACGAGCGGGTGCGCCGGACGTTGGCCGAGGAGCTCGGCGTCGACCCCACGCCGCCGATTCAGGCGCTGCACCAACGCATTCTCGCCGCCGACCCGTCCCTGACGGCCACCGATCCCGTGATGGCGATGCCGGTGCGCCAACTGCCGCTGGACGTCCCGGATTTCGTGGGGCGGGCCGACGCGCTGGCCGAGGTTGCCGGGCTGCTCGACGGACCGGCCCCGGTGGCCGTCATCGTCGGCGGTCCCGGCGTCGGAAAGTCTTCCCTGGTCACGCATGCGGCGCGCCGGGCCCGCGCCGCCTTCCCGGACGGCCAGCTCTACCTCAACCTCGCGGCGACCTCGGACGAGCCGCGCGATCCGGCGCTGATGCTGGCCGAGGCGTTGCGGGCGCTGTCCATTGCCGGCAGCGCGATCCCGAACAGCCTGTCCGAGCGGGCCGCGCTCTACCGGTCCCTGTTGGCGGACCGTCGAATGCTGGTCGTGCTGGACGATGCCGGTCACGCCGATCAGGTGCGGCCGCTGCTGCCGGGGGCCGACGGCTGCGCGGTGTTGATCACCAGCCGGACGCTGCTGACGCAACTGCCCGGCACCCGGCACATCGACCTGGACGTGCTCAGTCCGGCCGAGGCGCGCGAGCTGTTCACGGGCATCGTCGGGCGGGAGCGGGTCGAGCGCGAACCGACGGAGGCCGACGCGATCCTGGACTGCTGCGGCAATCTGCCGCTGGCCATCCGGATCGCCAGCGCCAAACTTGCCGGCCGCCCGGCCTGGCCGCTGCGGGTGCTGCGGGAACGGATCGAGGACGAGTCCCGACGGCTGGCCGAACTGCGGATCGGCGACCTCAGCGTGCGCGCCAGCGTCGAGCTGAGCCTGCGGCTGCTGCCGCCGGAAGCCGTGCGGGCGCTGGGATTGCTGGGCCTGCTCGGCGCGTACACGCTGCCGGGCTGGGTGGTCGGCCCGCTGCTGGACCGCCCGGACGCCGACGAGGTGCTGGACACGCTCGTCGACGCCAGCCT
The DNA here is from genome assembly GCF_003387475.1 of Kutzneria buriramensis. Classification (GTDB taxonomy): domain Bacteria; phylum Actinomycetota; class Actinomycetes; order Mycobacteriales; family Pseudonocardiaceae; genus Kutzneria; species Kutzneria buriramensis. The sequence continues at coordinate 170,364 of NZ_QUNO01000011.1, forward strand.
GGTGCGGCTGACCGCCACCGACGCCATCGGCCAGCCGCGCTACCGCCTGCACGACCTGATCCGGACCTGCGCGGTGGAGGTCGCCGCGCAGCTCCCGGAAACCGAGCGGCGGGAGGCGATCACCCGGGTGCTGGCCGCCTGGCTCGACCTGGCCGAGCACGCCACCGCCCGGCTGCCGGCGGGGCTGCTGATCGCCGCGCCCGGATCGGCGCCGCGCCGGCCGCTGCCCGGCGTGAGCCGGCTGCTGGCCGACCCGGTCGGCTGGTTCGACGCGGAACGCGACACCCTCCTCGGCGCGGTCAAACTGGCCGTGGACTGGGGCCAGGACGAGCTGGCCTGGGAGCTCGCGGCCAGCGCGGTGACGTACTACGACCAGCGTTGCCTGTACGAGGACTGGCAGCACGGGCACCGGATCGCGTTGGACGCGGCCGAGGCCGCCGGCAACGTGCGCGGGGCGTCGGTGCTGCTGCGCGGCCTGGGCCAGCTGCACATCTACCGTGACGAATTCGAGGACGCCACAAGGGATTTGGAGTCGTCCATCGGGCTGTGCCACCGGCGCGGGGACAAGCGCGGCGAGGCGCTGTCGGTCGCGATGCTGGGCACGGTGAGCCGGGTCCAGGGCCGGTACGAGGAGGCCGTCGACCGGGTCGAGCAGGCGCTGGCCATCGCCGTCGCCGAGGGTGACCGGCACCTCGAAGCGCAGCTGTGCTGCTCGATGGCCGTGATGCGGCTCGTGCAGGGCGATCTCGACGAGGCGGAGACCTGGTTCGACGGGGCTCTGCGACAGGCTCGGGCCCTCGGCGACGCGCATCGGGTGGCGGTGGTGTTGCGGCGGTTCAGCCGCCTGCACGACCGGCGCGGCGACCCGGACGCGGCGCTGAGCTGCCTGGGGCAGGCGCTGACCACGTTCGAGGAGCTGGCCGACGAGCGGTGCGCCGCGTACACACTGCTGGAGGTCGGCCGCGTGCACGCCGGTCAGCACTACCGGGACCGGGCGGTGCCGGCGTTGGAGCGTGCGGCGGACCTGTTCCACCGGCACGGCGACCGCCACGACGAGGCCGAATGCTGGCAGCTGCTCGGCGACCTGGCCGCCGCTGCCGGCCTCGATGACCTGGCTCTCGACCACCGACGACGGGCGCAGCGGCTGTGGCAGACGATCGGCGACGTTCCGTCGCGGCCGTCGTCTCCCTAGAGCTCCAAGATCGTCCCGTCGGGGACGACCTCGACGCCGCCGAGCCCGCCGGACTCCCGGGAATCGGGGTCCAGCAAAGGATTCGTGTTGTTGAGGTGGGTGTAGATCCGGCGCATGCCGGGGAACTTGCCCAGGTGCGCCAGGCTGCCGTCGTCGCCGAAGACGGGGATGTGGCCCATCCTGGACTGGCCCTTGGCGTCGCCGGTGCTCGTCCCCATCTCGTCGGGGGAGCAGAAGGTGCCGTCCAGCAGCAGGCAGTCGACGCCGTCGAGCAGGGCTTCGAAGTCGGCGGACCAGTTCGCCAGGCAGGGCGCGTAGAGCAGCGTGCCGCCGGTCGACGGGTCGTGGATCCGGTAGGCCACGACCCAGGGGCCCGGCAGCTCGCTGGTGTACTTGGGGCGTTTGACGCCGACGGCATGGGCGGTGGCGGTCAGGCCGCCGGTGAGCTCGAACGGTTGCCCCGGAACGGCTTCGTGCCACGACCAGCCGGCGTAGCGGTCGAGGACGCCCCGTAGGCCGAGGTCCTCGCTCAGCGCGGTCAACGCATTGGCTGGGGCGTAAAGGGATTGGCCCCCGCCCTCCCGGAGGGAGAACACCCCGAGGGAGTGGTCCAGCTCGGACGAGGTGAGCAGCACGCCGCGTACGGGTGTGTCGCGGCGGCCGGGACCGGGGGCGAGCTCGGGGCAGCCCAGGAGCTGCACGCGGATGTCGGGGGAGGCGTTGAGCAGCCACCAGTCGCAGCCGTTTCCGCTGACGGCAAGGCAATCCTGGGTCCGGCTCGGCAACTCGCCGGCTCGGGCCCGCACGCACAGCGCGCAGGCGCAGTTCCACTGCGGGAAGCCGCCGCCGGCGGCCGTCCCGAGCACGACGACCCTCACACCGACCGCCTCATCGCCAACTCCGGCCGCACCGGGATGATCTCGGCACCCAGAATGTCCTGCACCAGGCCATGATCCGGCGACAGCGTGCACACCGGGTCGGTGGCGGCCGCGTCGCCGGTGAGCTGGAACGCCTGGCACCGGCAGCCGCCGAAGTCGATCTCCTTGCGCGGGCAGCTCCGGCACGGCTCCCGCATCCACTCCGTGCCGCGATAGGCGTTGAACGTCTCGGAGTCGTACCAGATCTCCGCCAGCGAGGACCGCCGCACGTTCTGCACCGGCAAGGTGGTGATCACGCTCGCCGCCGGGCACGGCAGCACATCGCCGTTGGGGGCCACGGTCAGCTGCCGCGCGCCCCAGCCGTACATGCACGGCTTGGGGTTCGCCTCGTGGTAGTCGGCGACCACGTATACGATCTCCATCCGCCCGTCGAGACGCTGCTTCGCCTGCTGCACAACGGGTCCGGCGGCGGCAAGCTGCTCGCGGGTCGGCAGCAGCGCGGCTCGGTTGCGCAGCGCCCAGCCGTAGTACTGGGTGTTGGCCAGTTCCAGGCGGTCCGCACCCATCCGCTCGGCCAGCTCGATGATGCCGCCGATGTTGTCGAGATTCGCCTTGTGCAGCACCGCGTTCACCGTCAGCGGCAGCTCGGCGTCCTTGATCAAAGCGGCGGCGGCGAGCTTGCGGTCGTAGCCCTTCACGCCGGCGATCAGGTTGGCGTTGCCGGGATCCGAGTCCTGCACCGACAGCTGCACGTGGTCGAGCCCGCGCTCGACCAGGTCGGCCAGCCGCTCGGCGGTCAGCCCGAGGCCGCTGGTGACGAGATTGGTGTAGCAGCCCAGGCCGCTGGCGTGGGCGAGCAGCTGCGGCAGGTCCGGCCGGGCCAGCGGCTCTCCGCCGGACAGGTGCACCTGCAACACGCCGAGTTCCCGGCCCTCGTCGAAAACCCGTTGCCACGTGGCGGTGTCCAGCTCGTCGGCCCGCTGCACCAGCTCGATCGGGTTCGAGCAGTACGGGCAGTGCAGCGGACAGCGGTGGGTCAGCTCGGCGAGCAGCCCCAGCGGCGCCTCAGTCAACGTCCACCACCCTTCGTGCCACCAACCGATCGACCACCTCGATCACGTCATCGGGTTGCACGCCCTCGAACTCGTCGGCCAGCGCCAGCGCGATGTCGCCGATGCTCGCCGCGCCGTCGCACCGGGACACCACGGCCGCGGCCGTCTCGTTCAGCAGCAGCACACCCTCCGGGAAGAGCACGACATCGCTGTCCCGGGTCTTGTCGTACGTGCACCGCACGCCGCGCCGCACCCGTGGCACGGAGTCCAGCGACGTCATGAGTGGTAGTCCACGGTGTCCAGGATCGCTTGCAGCACATCGCACTTGAACGCCAGCGCCGCCAGGCAGGCCTCCTGCTGCTCACGGGTCCGCGCGTGCTCGACCACGATGTCCAGAGTGGACTTGCCCTCGCCGGCGATCACCGTCAGCCGGGACACGAAGTAGGCGAAACCGGACTCGCCGATCCACGGGTACTTCTCGCGCATGTCGGCCAGCCGCCGGCGCATCAGCCCCGGAGAGAACATCTCGGTCAGCCCGGAGGCGACCGACTCCACCCACGGCTTGGTGCGCGCGAAGTTCACGTAGGCGTCGACCGCGAACCGCACGCCCGGCAGCACGTGCCGCTCGTCCAGCACCTCGGCCCGGTCCAGGCCCACCGCCTCGGCCATGCGCAGCCAGTTCTCGGCCCCGCCCTCGCCGTCGCGGTTGCCGTCGTGATAGACGATCCGCTCCATCCAGTGCCGCCTGACCTGCGGCAGCGGGCAGTTGGCGAGGATCGCGGCGTCCTTCTGCGGCAGGCTGCGCTGGTAGTACCAGCGGTTGGCCGCCCACCGCTGGAGTTCCTCGCGGCTGAGCTCGCCGGCGTGCAGGCGCAGGTGGAACGGGTGGTCGTGCCAGTAGCGCGGCGCCAGCGCCCGCAGCTCGGCGATGAATTCCTCGGCCGCCAGCATGATCGACTCCTCGATGCGCGTGGGTGAAAGGACCATTCCCGCACCCAACGTGAGGAATGGTCCTTTCCAAGCGAGAAAACCTTGACAGGTCAGACGCGCGCGGAGTACGCGGTGACCTCCATCGGGGTGTCGTACTCGCTGAAGTCCGGCTTCACCCAGGGGCGGCGGGTGGGCTTCTGCACGGCCTTCTCGGCGCGCTTGACGGTCTTCGGTGCGGACATCGCTCACTCCTTGGACGACGTACGTGGGCAAGGACGCGGCGGACCCCAACAGTAAGCCCTTTCTGCGGCCCGCGGCTAGACACCTTCAGACCCGATGCGCGCGTCTTTCGTAGGATGACCGGCTCTCAGTTGTGCGCTGCCGGCAGCGCCCGCAGCGACGTCAGCACCGCCGGATCCTGGAGTTGCAGCCACTGGATCACCTGCGTGTACGTGGCGCAGACGGTCTCCGACTTGGCGCAGGTCTCGCTCATGAACTGCTCGACCGCGCCGGAGAAGGCGCCGCCGGCCCAGTCGTTGAAGTGGTTGGCGATCACCAGCGGCGCCCGGTTGCCGTTGAACGCGGCCTGGTACACCGACCGGTAGGTGTCCAGCACGATCGGCGTGAACTCCGGCCCGCGAGCGTCGTCGCCCTCCTGCGCGCCGTCCAACAGGTACCAGAAGTTGTAGTCCATCATGACCACGTTCTTGTCCAGCGCCGGCACCCGCACCTCGGGCAGCGGGAACTCCCACAGCCCCCGGTCGACCGTCGGCCAGGTCACGCCGAACGAGACATGGCTGGTGTCATAGACGAAACCGTGCGCCCTCATCGACGGGAACAGTTGGTCCCAGTTGCCCTCCAGGCACGGCGTGCGGCCGCCCTTGATCATGTCCGGGGTGATCTTCAGGCCCTTGCCGTCGATCTCCTTGAGGAAGGAGAAGAACTGGTCCAGCTCGGTGTTCCAGCCGGCGGTCGACCAGAAGCCGACGCTGGGCTCCACGCCCTGGCAGAAGTGCCCGTTGTAGTGCGTGCCGAACTCCATGCCGTCGGCCGCCGCCCGGTTGAGGTAGGCGACGCGGGTCCGGATGTCGGCGTCGGAGCCGCCGAAGCCGATCTCGCTGGTGCCGGTCGGATGCCCCGGCCCGGTGTACTCGTCCTTCTCCCGGTCCGGGATCAGGTACGGCCCGGACAGCATCGCCGTCACCTTCGCCCCGGTCCGCTCGGCGATCGGCAGCACCTTCTCCCAGTGTGGGCCGGACGCGCCGCCGTCGAAGGAGAACAGGATGAACTGGGGAGGCTTCTCGCCGGGCGCGAGCTTGTGCATCCACTTCGGCTGCGGGCCGGTCGGCGCCGGCAGGGCGGGGGTGGGGCCGGCGGCCGGACCGGCCTGGCCGGCGGGTGTGATCGGCCCCGGATTCGTCGTGGTCGTGGTCGGCCCCGGCTGGGCCGTGGTCTGCTGTCCCGACTGCTGTCCCATCACGATCACGACGACCACGGCCAGCACCAGCGCCACCGCGGTCGTCAGCCAACCCCACCTCTGCCTGAGCCCCATGACCGGTGAGACGACGCAGCGCCCGGCCGGGTTGTCGCCGAGGAATGGGATTCAGGGCACGGGATGCGCGATCACAACGCGGTTCTGGTCATAGCCCAGGGCCCCGCCGACCCACTTGCCACCGCACGTGACCAGCACCAACCGGTGCGATCCGGTCTGACCGAAAAGCTCGTCCGCGTGCTGCGGGAGATTGTCCTTGTCGACGGTCAGCACCTGGTCGATGACGAAGGTCAGCGGCTTGCCGCTGCCGTCGATCACCGTGACGGTCTGGCCGGCCTGCGCGCCCCACAGCTCGGCGAACGGCCCGGCGGCGCCCGCCCAGTTGATGTGCCCCGCCAGCAGCGTCGCGCCGGTCGGGGAGTCCAGGGCCGCACCCCACAGCGCCGCCTGCGTGATGCTGTTGGGGATCTGGAGCGTGCCGTCCCCGGCGACACCGCTGCGCACCAGCGCCGCGCGGCCGCCCTTGGGCAGCAGGACGGTGTTCGGCGCGGGCGGCTTCGGCGCTTCCGCCGTCGTGGTGCCGGTGATCGCGTTGGTGGTCGGCGGCGGCACGGTGACCGGCGCCGGCCCGGCCTGCGGGTCGACGGTCTGGGTGTGGCCGACCGGCAGCGGCGAGCCCGGCACCTGCTGCGGCTGGCCCACCAGCGTCGCGCCCGCCGCCAGGACGATCATCGTCAGCCCGACCGCGCCGCTGACCGCCGTGGTCGCGGCGGCCGTCGGGTTCCGGTAGCGGGACCGCCCGGCGACGGGAAACCCGCCGGCCGCCACCGGCCAGCGGGTTCCCGACGCGCGATGCCTACCCACGCGAGGCGAGCCTCCGGCGACGCAGCACCAGGCCGACGCCCGCGAGGGCGGCCAGCACGAGCCCGCCGACCGCGGCCAGCGCGCCCGGGTTCAGCTCGGTCGCCGTGCCCGCGGTCAGGACCGGCGGCGAGCCGCCGGCCGGGATCTTCACCGGCACCGTCGGCGTGTTCGGCGTGTTGGCCAGTTGCAGCGTCAGCGTCTTGCCCGGCTCCACCGATCCGCACACGGTCGGCGGTGAGGACGCGTCGAAGTTCTCGTCGTACCCGCTGGGCGCGGCCACCTCGACCAGGCAGATGTCCTGCGGCGTGCGCAGACCGTCCACAGTGGCCGCGCCGTCCGCGCCGGTCGTGACCACCAGCGGCTTGCCGGCGGCGCCGTTGAGCGGGCTGCCGTCCTGCTTGACCGCCGCGGCCGTCTTGTCCGAGCCGGTCAGTCGCAGTTGGACGCCCGCGATGGCAGCATTGGTCTTGCTGTCCACCTTGGTCACCTTGACCGAGCCCGGCGCGGTGGTGGCGGTGGTGCTGACCTCGTTCTTGACATTGGTCTGGCCGCCGGTGGTGACGGTCCACTGGTAGTTGCCCGACGCGTCCTTCGGCTGCTGCACGACCGGCTCCGCCGTGGGTGAGGTCACGTCGGCCTCCACCGTCGGGTTCGGACCCGTCGGCGTCACGTCGACCGTCAGCGGGCTGCCGTCGTCGGGCGTGGTCACGGTCTTCTTCTTGACCGTGCCGTCGGTGACCTTCAGCTTCACCGGCACGCCGGTGATCGCCTTGCCGTCGCCGCCGTCCCGGTTGACCGCGATCGTCCACTTGTCGGGGGTGCCGATGACCTGCGCCGCCGTCGGCGCGGTCACGGTCACCTTCCACGGCCCGAAGTTGGCCTTGACGTCGGCCTGAATCTTGGCCACGTCGTCCTGGGCCGCGGCCGGCAGCTCCTTGAGGTGCGCCGCCGCGTCGTAGCCGATGTCCTTGAATCCCTTGGCAGGGTCGGTGCTGCCGGTGGCGGTGTAGGTGTGCAGCAGGTGCGCCACCGCCGCGGCCTGGTTGTCGTCACTCGTGTCGCCGTAGCGCAGCAGCAGGTACGAGACCTCCGCGCGAGCCTGCGGATCGAGCGTCGTGCCCCACTTGTCGGCCAGCTGGCCGTCCGGCGTGTACTCGGTGTCCGCCTTGGGGGCGTTGAACTCCCACTTGACGCAGTACACCGCCTTGCCGTTGACCAGGTACTGGCCGAGCCAGTCCTGAGTCTGCTTCGGATCCTTGTCCGCATAGGGCTGGGCCGGTGTCAGGACGCCGGCGCCCCCGTTGGTCGGCTTCTCGTCGGCGCTGGCCGTCGGCGCGGCCACCACGGCCAGTCCTACGGTCAACATCGTGATCCCGGTCACCCCAGCGACCAGTTTGCTCAGTCCCATGACGGTCCTGCGCTCCCTCGTGGGCGCCGTGCCGCTTCCCCGCGGCGCGGTGCCCTTCGTCTTGGTCGGACGTAAACGACAGCGGCGGTCCGGGGACTCGTTCCCCCGACGGAACGAGAAGGCCGTGGTGGGCCGCCCTGCGAGCCTGGCTGGCCCGCGGACGGCGGGCAAGCCGCCAGCGGGAGGATCTCCGAGGTCACCGAACGTGTCAAGGCGGCGTGAGATCGTCGATCACTAGACTGAACGGATCAGTGCACGTTCGTCCCTGTTGGTAAAGTCACCTTTGCCTCAGTGGGAACCGATCGAGCCCGGTTACCGTTGCACTAGCAGTAGGCGCCATACGTTCCAGGAGGACCAGGTGCGCACATCGAGCAACCCGGCGTTCCGCAACCTGCCCGGCAACGGCCAGGGCGGCTACGCGAACTTCGGCTACCAGGGTCAGACGCAGACCCAGCCCGGGTACGGCTACCCGCAGGGCCCGGGATACCCCGCGCCGCCGACGGCCGCGGACCGGCCGATGACGATCGACGACGTGGTCACCAAGACCGCGGTCACGCTGGGCACGGCGGTGGTCACCGGCGGCCTGTCCATCATCGCCGGACTGCCGTACGGCTGGGCGTTCGTCGCGCTGATCGTCGGCTTCGCGCTGTCGATGTTCATCATCTTCCGGCAGTCCAGCAACCCGGCGCTGATCCTCGCGTACTCCGCGGCCGAGGGCGTGTTCCTGGGCACCATCACCGAGCTGTTCAACCGCTGGGTGCCCGGCGTGGCGCTCCAGGCCATCGTCGGCACGGTCGCGGTGTTCGGCGTGATGCTGATCGTCTACAAGACCGGCGCGGTCAAGGTCACGCCCCGGCTGACCAAGTGGATCATCGGCGCCACTGCGGGCGCGCTGGCCCTGGTGGTCTTCAACCTCATCTTCTCGCTGTTCGGGGTGGACCTGGGCCTGCGCAGCGGCCACGGCGCGCTGTCGATCATCGTGAGCCTGCTGTTCATCGGCATCGCGGCGTTCAACCTGCTGCTGGACTTCGACATGGCCGACCGTGCCATCCGCGCCGGCGCGCCCGCCCGGTTCGGGTGGTACATCGCCTTCGGCCTCATGGTCACGCTGGTCTGGCTCTACCTGGAACTTCTGCGACTGTTCGCGAGCCTTCAGCGAAACTAGCTCACAGCGTCTTGTCAGGAACGCCGGCATCCGTCAGGATGTCGGCGTTTTCCGTGTCACGGGTCGATTTCCATCTCGACTGAACCCGAACCGAACCAGCGGCGTAGTCGCTACCGGGGAAGTGGGTTCTCGAGGAGGAGACACCGGTGAGCGAGCCGAAGATGCGCTGGAAGACGATCAGACCGACCTTTGTGTTACCCCAACTGAAGAAGCTGTCCGTGCGCAGCCGGCTCGCCCTGGGCGTGCCCGCGCTGGCGGTGCTCGGCGCGGCCGTGGCCGTGGTGGCAACTGTTGCCGTGCAAGGGGATCCGCAGCTCGCGGCCAACCAGACCAACGTCCCCACGCCGAACTGCACGCTGATCGTGCCGGCCAACCCGTTGTCGGCCAAGGGACTCGCCACGCCGTACCAGCTGACCGCGACCGACGGCGGCCACTGCACCGAGACCAACGCCGACCAGTCGGCCTTCGTGCAGGCCACCATCCTGGACCCGGCGACCGGCAAGCTCTCCGTGTTCGATCCGCTGGTCGTCGACAAGGGCAGCCGGCCGGAGGTCGCGCCGACCCCGCCCGCGCTGCCGGCCGGCGCCGCCGTCGGCATCTGGTTCGGCTTCAACGGCACCAACCTCACGCTGCGCGGCGACACCGGCTCGTGCGTGAACGGCGACGGCAACTCGATCTTCGGCCAGTACGCCTACTGCAACGCCCAGCCGTTCTTCGCCGCCGCCAACAACGCGATCGCCCGCAAGAAGCTGGTCATCCCGCCGCTGGGCACCGGCAAGGACGGCAAGCCGTGCATGACCACCCGGGACTACGGGCTGGTCGACCAGGACCAGAGCGACAACGTCACCACGACGTATCTGCAGGCCCGCGACGGCCGCATCGCGCAGGACACGCCGGCCAACGAGGCCAGGCTGGGCGCGGCCAAGGTACGCCCGAAGACCAAGGCCAAGGTCGTCGCCAAGCTGAACAACGGCAGCGACAACCTGCTGCTGGACGCGTTCGTCGACCCGGCACTGGGCTGCACCCCCTACACCGCGACCGACCTGGCCAGCGGCAAGCAGGTCACCTCGCTGGCCCTGGACGAGCTGCAGGCCGCCGCCCGGCAGGCCGCGCCGATCGCCCTCGTGCCCACCAACGACCCGATGACCATGGACGGGACCAGGTTCAGCGTCAACAAGACCAACCTGTACCGGGTCGGCGTCGACATGCCGCAGATCAACCCGCGCACCGAGACGCCGCAGGCCTACTGCCGTGCCCTGTTCACCACCGGCCTGCAGCGCACCAAGCTGGACGAGCGCTTCACCAAGACCGGCCCTTCGCCCGATCCCGGCGCGGCCAGCAACCTGTTCACGTTCCTGGCCCAGCGGCTGTCGGGGTCCTTCGACAACCTCGGCTGCGGCAAGCTGCTGCACACCGGCAACCCCGTCCACCTGACCACGAACAAGGCCGGCGTCGTGGTCGACGCCGGCCTGTGATCGTCAGGACTGGGGGATCGTCAGCTCAGGCGCTCCAGCACCATCGCCATGCCCTGGCCGCCGCCGACGCACATCGTCTCGAGGCCGAACTGCTTGTCGTGGAACTGCAGCGAGTTGATCAACGTGGTGGCGATGCGCGCGCCGGTCATGCCGAACGGGTGGCCGACCGCGATCGCGCCGCCGTTGACGTTCAACTTCTCCAGCGGAATGCCGAGGTCCTTGTACGACGGGATGACCTGCGCGGCGAACGCCTCGTTGATCTCGACCAGGTCGATGTCCGAAATGGACAGGCCGGCCTTGGCCAGCGCCTTCTTCGAGGCCTCGACCGGGCCGAGGCCCATGATCTCCGGCGACAGGCCGGAGACGCCGGTGGCGACGATGCGGGCCAGCGGCGTCAGGCCGAGCTCCTTGGCCTTGGTGTCGCTCATGACCACCAGCGCCGCCGCGCCGTCGTTGAGCGGGCAGCAGTTGCCGGCCGTGACCCGGCCGTCGGGGCGGAACACCGGCTTGAGCGTGGCCGTCTTCTCCAGCGTGATGCCCGGCCGCGGGCCGTCGTCGGCGGAGACGACCGTGCCGTCCGGCAGCGTCACCGGGGTGATCTCCCGCTGCCAGAAGCCGTCCGCGATGGCCTTCTCGGCCAGGTTCTGCGAGCGGACGCCGAACTCGTCCATCTCCTCCCGGCTGACGTTCTTGGCCAGCGCCAGGTTCTCCGCGGTCTGGCCCATCGCGATGTAGACGTCGGGGGTGTTGCCGTCCTGGCGCGGGTCGTGCCACTCGCCGCCGCTGTTCTCGGCGGTGGCCACCGTGCGCGCCTCGGCGTCGGCGAACAGCGGGTTCTTGGTGTCCGGCAGGCCGTCCGAGCTGCCCTTGGCGAAGCGGGAGACCGTCTCGACGCCGGCCGAGATGAACACGTCGCCCTCGCCGGCCTTGATCGCGTGGAAGGCCATCCGGGTGGACTGGAGGCTGGAGGCGCAGTAGCGGGTTACCGTGCAGCCGGGCAGGTGGTCGAAGCCCAGCAGCACCGAGACCACGCGGCCGATGTTGTAGCCCTGCTCGCCGCCGGGCAGGCCGCAGCCCATGATCAGGTCGTCGATCTGCGTCGGGTCCAGCGCCGGCACCTTGGCCAGCGCCGCGCGCACCATCTGCACGGCCAGGTCGTCGGGGCGGATGGACACCAGCGATCCCTTGCCGGCCCGACCGATCGGCGAGCGGGCTGCGGAGACGATCACGGCCTCGGGCATCGCGAAACTCCTTCGGTTCGCTACTGATTGGTAACCTGCGGAGTCTAGCGACCGGACCCGGTTCGTGACTGTGTCGGAGCTCTCGAAATCCCCCGCCCGACCCAGGGGGGCGGCCCCGTCGCCAGTCTACCGGTGGCGGGGCCTAGTCGATCTTGATCGCGGGCTGCCTGTGGATAACTCGGGTCACTGCGCGAGCTCACGCACCGGGCGGCCGAAGCGCAGGTTCAGGCGGGCGATGAACTTCGCGGTCGGCCGTCGCGACTCGGCCACGGCGGAGCGGACCGGCAGCCGGGGCAGCGGCCCGCCGGTCCACACCCCGGCGACGGTGCACAGCGCCGGCAGCAGGACGGACACCGCCGCGTCGTAGCCGATGGAACTGGGGTGGAACTGGTCCGAGCTGAAGAAGTCCCGCGGCCGGGCCAGGAACTCCGGCGCCAACAGGTCCGCCAGCGGCACGGGGATGGCGCCGATCCGGGCGACCATCTTCCGCTGCGCCCGGGCCAGCAGCAGGCTCCAGGTCCGCGCGATGGACTTGAGGGGCTGCGCGATCGGGCGGATCACGCCGAGATCGGGGCACGTCCCGACGACCACGCCGCACCCGGCGTCCATCAGCGTGCGAATCACCCGTTCGAGGCCGTCGACGGCGTCGGGCACGGTGGTCAGGGTGGTGACGTCGTTCGCGCCGACGATGATCACGGCGACCTGCGGTGGATTCAGCAGGGCCTGTTCGACCTGCGCGGGGAGGTCCCGCGTGGCGGCGCCGACGACGGCGTACGTGTCGAGCCGAACGGGCCGGTCGGCCTCCTCGGCCAGCCCCCGCGCCAGCACGACGGCCGGCAGCTGGTCGGGGCCGTCGACGCCCAGGCCGGCGGCCATGGAGTCGCCGAACATGGCGAACCGCAGCGCGCCGTCCTCCTCGGCCGGCGGGACCGGGCCGGAGCCGTCGGGCAGGTAGACGCCGTCGGCCAGGTGCGGTGGCGCGACCGGCGGCCCGATGATCCGCTCCGCGCGCCGCGCCTGGCCCGTGAGCAGCCCGTACGCGGCGCCGTAGACACCGCCGAGCGTGCCCGCCGCCAGGGCGACGAACCGAAGTCCCCGCATCACACCCATGTCGACCTCCCCCGATTCATTCTCCACCAGTGAGATCGTCGGACGGGGCATTGGGATTAACACCACGTGACCCGATGGTTCCCCGGAACGAGTTAGGCTGCGGCCAGTTCACGAGACGAACGAGAGGGCCTTCGGTGGAGTACGTCGATCACGTAGTCGACCTCGTCGGCAACACCCCGCTGGTGCGGTTGAACGCGCTCGTCGACGGCCTGGCGCCCCTGGTGCTGGCCAAGGTCGAGTACTTCAACCCCGGCGGCAGCGTGAAGGACCGCATCGCGCTGCGCATGGTGGAGGCCGCGGAGCGGTCGGGCGAGCTCAAGCCCGGCGGCACCATCGTGGAGCCCACCTCCGGCAACACCGGCGTCGGCCTGGCCCTGGTCGCCCAGCGCCGCGGCTACAAGTGCGTCTTCGTCTGCCCGGACAAGGTCAGCGAGGACAAGCGCAACGTGCTCAAGGCCTACGGCGCCGAGGTCGTGGTGTGCCCGACGGCGGTCGCCCCGGAGCATCCGGACTCGTACTACAACGTCTCGGACCGGCTGGTCCGCGAGATCCCCGGCGCCTGGAAGCCCAACCAGTACGCCAACGAGGAGAACCCGGCCAGCCACTACCACTCCACCGGCCCGGAGCTGTGGCGGCAGACCGAGGGCAAGATCACGCACTTCGTCGCGGGCGTGGGCACCGGCGGCACCATCTCCGGCACCGGCAAGTACCTCAAGGAGGTCTCCGGCGGCCGGGTCAAGATCATCGGCGCGGACCCGGAGGGCTCGGTCTACTCCGGCGGTACCGGCCGGCCGTACCTGGTCGAGGGCGTCGGCGAGGACTTCTGGCCGACCACCTACGACCGCGACATCTGCGACGAGATCATCCCGATCTCCGACGCCGACTCGTTCGACGTCACCCGGCGGCTGGCCCGCGAGGAGGGCCTCCTGGTCGGCGGCTCCTGCGGCATGGCGGCGGCCGCCGCCGTCGAGCTGGCCCGCCGCTGCGGCCCGGACGACGTGATCGTGGTGCTCCTTCCCGACGGCGGCCGCGGCTACCTGTCCAAGGTCTTCAACGACACCTGGATGTCCTCCTACGGCTTCCTGTCGCCCGACCACTCCGGCGCCACCGCCGGCGACGTGTTGCGCCGCAAGGACGGCACCATGCCCGAGCTGGTGCACGTGCACCCGAACGAGACGGTCGCGGAGGCCATCGCCATCCTCCGCGAGTTCGAGGTGTCCCAGATGCCGGTCGTCAACGCGGAGCCGCCGGTGATGGCCGCCGAGGTGGCCGGCGCGGTCAACGAGCGGGACCTGCTGGACGCCCTGTTCACCGGCAAGGCCCAGCTCGCCGACCGCGTCGAGCAGCACATGTCGCCCCCGCTGCCGACGATCGGCGCTGGTGAGCCGGTCGGCGCGGCCATGGACGCGCTCTCGGCCGCGGACGGCGCGATGGTGCTCGTGGACGGCAAGCCGGCGGGCGTGGTCACCCGGCACGACATCCTCGGGTTCCTCGCGGGCCGGTGAGTCCCGCCGGGCGCGCGGCGCTGATGTGGCGTATGGGCTAGCGTTACCTGCGACGTGACGTCAAGGGCCCAAGGGGGTTGGAAACCCGATGAGTGATCCACAGCCGCCGGAGACCGGTGACTCCGCGGTGAACCCGGAGGCCACGCAGGTGGTCGGGGCGGGATCCCAGCCGCCGGCCGCCACGAGCCCCGCGGACGCCAACGCCACCCAGGTGGTGCGACCGGGCGAGCTGTCGTCACCGCCCGTGACGCCTCCGCCGCCGCCCGCGGACTCCACCCAGGTGGTGCCGCCCGGCATGCAGCCGCCGGCCGGCCCGACCTACAGCCCGCCCGGCTACTCGAACCCGGCCAGCGGCCCGATGCCGGCGCAGCCGGCGGCGGCCACGCCGCCGGCCGCCCCGTCCTTCGGGCAGCCGCAGCCGGCGCCGAGCCCGTTCGGCCAGCAGCCACAGCCCTTCGGCGCGCCGGCCAGCGGCGGCTTCCCGCCGGCGCCAGGGCAGCCCGCGCCGGGCATGCCCGGCCAGCCGCCCCAGTTCGGGCAGCAGCCGTTCGGCGCGCCGCAGCCGCAGCCGTGGGCGACCCAGCAGCCGCCGACCGGCGGCTTCGGCGCCGCGCCGATGGGAGCCGCTGCCGGCGGTCCGGACACGTTGATGATCGCTATGTGGGCGACCATCGGCCTGATGGCGCTCAACCTGGTCATCAGTGTCATCAGCCTGATCGGCGTCCTCGGCACGGCCGGCGCGTACGGCAGCGGCCTGGTGATCGGCGTTGCCATCTTCGGCCTGGTGATCGCCGTCGGTGTCGCCGCCTGCGCGTGGTTCGGCGGTCAGGGTCAGAACTGGGGCCGCATCACCATCACGGTGCTGCTCGTCCTGGGCGTCCTCGGCTCCCTGGGCGGCATCGCGCTGAGCCCGGTCTTCTCGCTGATCCGGATCGTGCTGATCATCGGCCTGCTGGTGCTGTGGTGGCTGCCGTCCACCTCGGCCGGCATGGCCGCCAAGCGCGCCGCGGCCGGTCCGGGCGCGGGCTACGGCCAGCCCTTCGGCGGGCAGCCCCAGTACGGCCAGCCGCAGCCGGGTCAGCCCTACGGTCAGCCGCAGGCGCCCTACGGCCAGCCCCAGCAGCAGTTCGGGCAGCCCCAGTACGGCCAGCCCCAGCCGGGCCAGCCGTACGGCCAGCCCCAGCAGCCGCCGACCGGCGGCTTCGGCCAGCCGGCCCCGTACGGTCAGCCGCAGCAGCCGCCGGCCTCGCCCTACGGCCAGCCGCCGCAGCAGCCCCAGCAGCCCGGCCAGCAGCCGGGTCCGTACGGCTACTGACGCAACGGATTCACCCGGCCGCCGTCGGGACGGTTCCGCCATTCGGCTGCGAACCGCCCGGCGGCGGCCTATTTTGTGGTGATGACCCAGCCGCGTGTCTCGGCCGCCACCACCGTGATCGCCGCCGTGCTGGGGCTGCTCGTGGTGGCGGAGCTGGTTGTCCGCAACTGGTCGCTGCCCGACACGGTCCCGCTGCTGACCGGCCACGCGGGCCCGCTCGAGTGGCTCTTCTACCTCGTTCTCCCGGTGCTGCAAGGCGTACTGCTGCTGTTCGGCACGATTCTGATGGTCGCTCGGGTCCGCCTGGGACGGTCGCTGGCCATTGTCGGCGCGGCCCTGGTGCTCGTCACGCCGGTGGCCTTCGGCGTCGCCAACGGCCGGTTCTTCTGGCAGGTCGACCTGCCGGCGCTGACCGCCGTGCTGGACTACGGCACGCTGCTGCTCGCGGCGGCCGTGATCGCGTTGGCCGCGCTGCCGGCCACCGGCTCCTACCTGCGTGGCGGCGGTCACCGGCCTCTCCGCGCGGCGAGCCCGGCACCGTAGGCTCTGTACATGACGGACAGCACCGCCCGACACGGTTTCGAGACCAGGGCGATTCACGCCGGGCAGGAGCCTGACCCGCACACCGGTTCGGTCATCGTGCCCATCTACCAGACGTCGACGTTCGCTCAGGACGGCGTCGGCGGCCTGCGGGCCGGCGGCTACGAGTACTCGCGCACGGCCAATCCCACGCGCACCGCGCTCGAGGAGTGCCTGGCCTCGCTGGAGGGTGGCCGGCACGGGCTGGCGTTCGCCTCCGGCATGGCCGCCTCCGACATCACGCTGCGCACGCTGGTCCGCCCCGGCGACCACGTGATCATTCCGGACGACGCCTACGGCGGCACCTTCCGCCTGGTGGACAAGGTGCTCAGCCAGTGGGGCGTCGAGCACACCCCCGTGCACCTGTCCGATGTGGACGCCGTGCGGGCCGCGGTTCGCCCGGAGACCAAGGCGATCTGGGTGGAGACGCCCACCAACCCGCTGCTCGGCATCGCCGACATCGCCGCCCTGGCCGGCATCGCGCACGAGGCCGAGGCCCGGCTGGTGGTGGACAACACCTTCGCCACGCCGTACCTCCAGTCGCCGCTGGGCCTGGGCGCGGACATCGTGCTGCACTCCACCACCAAGTACCTCGGCGGTCACTCCGATGTGGTCGGCGGCGCGGTCGTCACCGACGACGACGAGCTGCACGAGAAGTTCGCCTTCCTGCGCAATGCCGCCGGCTCGGTGCCGGGCCCGTTCGACTCGTGGCTGACGCTGCGCGGCCTGAAGACGCTCGCGGTGCGGATGGATCGGCACAGCGACAACGCCGAGCGCGTGGCGGAGGCGCTGGTCAATCACCCGAAGGTGACTCGCGTCTACTACCCGGGCCTGGTCGAGCACCCCGGCCACGAGGTCGCCGCCAAGCAGATGCGGCGGTTCGGCGGCATGGTGTCGTTCACCGTCGCCGGCGGCGAGCAGGCCGCGCTGGACGTCTGCGCCCGGACGCGGCTGTTCACGCTGGCCGAGTCGCTGGGCGGCATCGAGTCGCTGATCGAGCACCCCGGCAAGATGACCCACGCCAGCACCGCCGGCTCGGCCCTCCAGGTGCCCGACGACCTGGTCCGCCTCTCGGTGGGCATCGAGTCGGCCGACGACCTCGTCGAGGACCTGCTGACCGCCCTGGCCTGACGTGACACACAGGGGAGGTGGCCCGAACGGGCCGCCTCCCCCGTTGCGTTGCTCGTGCCGTCTACGGGCGGACGCCGGTGGCGCTGTTCTGCGCGCCCGGGAAGTCCTGCTTGTCGACGCAGCTGCCGACGAGTTCCACCACGTTGTTGCTCACGACGTAGTGGCCGGCGTCGGCGCAGCCGGCCTGCGACACGGTGAACACCGCCGCGCCGGCCAGGGCCGCCGCGCACGCCACCGCACCGACCAGCGGCAGCACCCCGGCGATGCGGGCCACGCGTGCCATGCCACCTCCACGAAGTCCATGTCCCCGGCCGTGCTTGTTCTACGTCCCGATGACCGCGCGTGGTTCAACGGTCACCGATGCCGGGTGAGAATGCCGTCAAGCCTACCCGTATCGGGCCGCCGGTGTGGTGGCTGACAGCACACTGGCAGGATCGGGCGGCATGGAGCTGGTCACCGTCGAGCGCGTGCGTGCGGCGCAGAAGTTGCTCTCGAACGTCGTGCAGCAGACGCCGATGGAGCATTCGCGGGTGTTGGGGGAGTGGCACGGCGGCGAGGTCTTCCTCAAGTGCGAGAACCTCCAGCGCACTGGATCGTTCAAGATTCGCGGTGCCTACGTGCGGATGCACGGCCTGGACGCCGAGGAGCGCTCGCGCGGCGTGGTCGCGGCCAGCGCCGGCAACCACGCCCAGGGCGTCGCGCTCGGGGCGTCCCTGCTCGGCATTCCGGCGACGGTCTTCATGCCCCGCCGCGCCCCGCTGCCCAAGCTCGCCGCGACCCGCGGCTACGGCGCCGACGTGCGGCTGACCGGTGAGGCGTTCGACGAGACCCTGGCCGCGGCGATCGTCTTCGCGCAGCGCACCGGTGCGGTGTTCATCCACCCGTTCGACCACCCCGACGTGATCGCCGGGCAGGGCACCCTCGGCCTGGAGATCCTGGACCAGCTGCCCAATGTCGGCACGGTGTTGCTGGCCGCGGGCGGCGGCGGACTGGTGGGCGGCGTCGCCGCGGCGATCAAGGGCACCCGTCCGGACGTCAAGGTGGTAGCCGTGCAGGCCGAGGCCGCCGCCGCGCTGCCGGAATCGCTGAGCACCGGCGCGCCCGTGAAGTTGCCGACTGTGCGGACCATGGCCGACGGCATCGCGGTGGCCAAGCCCGGTGCGCTCACCTTCCGGCACGTCCGCGATCTCGTCGACGAGGTCGTGACCGTCACGGAGGACTCGCTGGCCCGGGCGGTGCTGCTGTGCATGGAGCGGGCCAAGCAGGTCGTCGAGCCGGCCGGCGCGGCGGCGGTCGCGGCGCTGATCCAGCACCCCGGACGGTTCGAGGGACCGGTGGTCGCCGTGCTGTCCGGCGGCAACGTGGATCCCTTGCTGCTCAACCGAATCATCCAGCACGGCATGACCGCCGCCGGCCGCTACCTGGCGCTGCGGCTGCGTATCGACGACAAGCCCGGCAGCCTCGCGGGACTGCTGACGATGCTCGGCGACCTCGGCGTGAACGTGCTCGACGTGGAGCACACCCGGATCTCCGAGTCGCTGCGCATCGGCGAGGCGGAGGTGTCGCTGCACCTGGAGACCCGCGGCACCGACCACTGCGCCGAACTGGTCACCGCCCTCCGCGCCGCAGCCTTTACCGTCCTCCGGTAACGCCTCTTGTTGCCACATGCGCTTCCCACTTGCGTCCTGATGCCACATACGAAGCGCATGTGGCATCAGGCGAGGCAAGTCAGAGGTTCCCGCGGCGCTCCTGTTCGCGCTCGATGGCCTCGAACAGCGCCTTGAAGTTGCCCTTGCCGAAGCCCAGCGAGCCGTGCCGCTCGATGAGCTCGTAGAACACGGTCGGCCGGTCGCCGATCGGCGCGGTGAAGATCTGCAACAGGTAGCCGTCCTCGTCCCGGTCGACCAGGATCCGGTGCCGCTTGAGCTCCTCGATCGGCAGCCGCACCTCGCCGATGCGGGCCCGCAGCGCCGGGTCGTCGTAGTACGAGTCCGGGGTCTCCAGGAACTCCACGCCGGCGGCGCGCATCGCACTGATCGTGGCCACGATGTCGTTGGTGGCCAACGCGATGTGCTGGCAGCCGGGGCCGCCGTAGAACTCCAGGTACTCGTCGATCTGCGACTTCTTCTTGGCGACGGCCGGCTCGTTGAGCGGGAACTTCACCCGGTGGTTGCCGTTGGACACCACCTTGCTCATCAGCGCCGAGTAGTCGGTGGCGATGTCGTCGCCGACGAACTCCGCCATGTTCACGAAGCCCATCACCCGGTTGTAGAACTCCACCCAGTAGTCCATGCGCCCGAGCTCGACGTTGCCGACGCAGTGGTCGACGGCCTGGAACAGCCGCTTCGGCGCGCCCTCGGGCCGGGTCACGGTGGAGGTCTTGACCACATAGCCCGGCAGGTACGGCCCGTCGTAGCGCGAGCGGTCGATCAGCGTGTGCCGGGTCTCGCCGTACGCGGCGATGGCGGCGCGGCGAACGGTGCCGTGCTCGTCGGAGACGTCGTGCGGCTCCTCCAGCACGGTCGCGCCCTGCGCCCGGGCGTGCGAGATGCACTGGTCGACGTCGTCGACCTCCAACGCCAGGTCGACCACGCCGTCGCCGTGCTTGCGGTGGTGGTCGAGCAGCGGGCTGTCCGGCGCCACACCGCCGTTGATGACGAACCGCGCCGAACCCGACTTCAGCACGAACGACTTGTGGTCGCGGTTGCCGGTCTCCGGGCCGGAGTAGGCGACCAGCTGCATGCCGAAGGCCACCTGGTAGAACCACGCGGTCTGGGTCGCGTTGCCGACCACGAACACCACCGCGTCCATCGCCCGCACCGGGAACGGATCCTTCGACGCGTCGTAGTCGACCAGCCCGACCAGCTGCTTGAGCGACTCGAAGCTGACGTCGTCCATCATCTCGGTCATGGCGGTCCTCCCGGCGGTGGTGGTGGGCAATCAGCCACCCGAAGAATGTGCTGCGCCGGCATCGTGCGCAACAGTCGCCGATTCAACTGCACACCTTGTCCAGTCAAATGTGGATTCCGCCGGCAGAACTGGGCAGACTGACCAGGTGGACCGGGAACCGATGGACGCGCTCGACGCGAAGCTGTTGCTGCTGCTCACCGACGAGCCGAGGCTGGGCGTGCTGGAGTGCTCGCGCCGGCTCGGCGTGGCCCGCGGCACCGTGCAGGCCCGGCTGGACCGGCTGACCGAGCGGGGCATCTTGCGCGGCTTCCCGCCGGCGGTGGACCTGGCCGCGATGGGCTACGGGCTCACCGCGTTCGCCGTGCTGGAGATCGCCCAGGGCCGGCGCTCCGAGGTGGCGGCGCAGCTGGCCGCCATCGACGAGGTGTGCGAGGTGCACGCCACCACCGGCCAGGGCGACCTGCACGTGCGCATGGTGGCGCGGTCCAACGACGACCTCCAGCGCGTCGTGGACGAGGTGGTGGCGGTGCCGGGTGTGCAGCGGACGTCGACCGCGATCGCGCTGTCCACGCCCATCGAGCCGCGGGTGCGGCCGCTGCTGCGACGGATCGCGGACGAGCAAAAGCCCTGGTCACCGTGACGGTGACCAGGGCGTGTCGGCGTGGCCGTCAGCCGCTGTAGGGGACCGCCTTGACCAGCGTCACCTTCATCAGCTTGCCGTTGGGCAGCTCGTACTCCCGGGTCTCGCCCTCCTTGGCGCCCAGCAGCGCCCGGCCGAGCGGCGACGCCGGGGAGAACACCTCCAGCGGACCCTCGGCGCCCTCCTCGCGGGTGGCGAGCAGGAACTGCTCGGTGTCGGTGTCGCCCTCGTAACGGACGGTGAGCACCTTGCCGGGCTCGGCGAAGCCGTCGTTCTTGGGGGCCTCGCCGACCTTGGCCGCGCGCAGCAGCTCCTGGAGCTGGCGGATCCGGCCCTCCTGCTTGCCCTGCTCCTCGCGGGCGGCGTGGTAGCCGCCGTTCTCCCGGAGGTCGCCCTCCTCGCGCCGGGCGTTGATCTCGGCGGCAATGACCGGGCGGTTCGCGATCAGCTCGTCAAGCTCATGCTTGAGCCGGTCGTAGGATTCCTGGGTCAGCCAGGTCACCTGGGTCTCGCTCACGGTCACCAACTCCTCGTCGTACTCCGGGCCCGCGCTCCTAACACGCGGGCGCCGGCATGCCAGTGGCATGCCGGGAACTTCCGGGCCGTGAGGCCCGGAACGGAAAAACACGGCCCGTGAAATGGGGCCGTGCTGTCGAGCGATTCTAGCACGCCGGCAGTGCCCGGCGGCGGAATTTTCGCAGGTCCACGACGGCTTGCGGGCCGGTTCACCCGCTTGGCGGCTAGCCGTTCTTGAGGTATGGGGGGACCTGGTACGAGCAGCCGTACACCTCTACGATCACTGCCCGTTTCGACGTGTGCACCAGGGTGTCAACTGTCCTTTGAGCGCCGCCGGCGGGCACGTAGACCTCCCGCGCGCCGGCCTCGTCGCCGTCGCCCGCGCGGGCCCGTACGATGCAGTCGGCGGGCTTGGACGGGTCGTCCCGGGTGACCGTGAAGCCGAACTTGACCGAGCCGTCGTCGACCACGCTGTAGCTGGCCGACTCGGTGGTGATCGGGCCGTCGCCGAGGTTGACGTAGGCGACGTAGGCCACGACTAAGCCGGCCACGACGAACACGGCCAGCACCGCCCAGTACACCCAGCGTGGACCGCGGCGCTTGTCCCGCGAGCCGTAGCGACCGGCCGGGAGTTCACGCTGGGTGACCATGTCGCCTCCTCACTCGGGACTGTCGGACCCCTTTGGAACAATGTCGCTCGACGCCTGCGTTGAGTATCCCTGGGCCCCCGGTGGAGACGGCGGGCAGGGTGGATACGACGATGAGGGGACCATGGCCGAGAAGCTGCGCCTGATGGCAGTGCACGCACACCCCGACGACGAGTCCAGCAAGGGCGCCGCCACAATGGCGCGCTACGTCGCCGAGGGCCACGACGTGATGGTCGTGACCTGCACCGGAGGCGAGCGGGGCAGCATCCTCAACCCCGCGATGGACCGGCCGGACGTGCTGGAGAACATGTCGGCGATCCGCCGCGAGGAGATGGCCAACGCCGCCAAGATCCTCGGCATCCAGCACCGCTGGCTGGGCTTCGTCGACTCCGGGCTGCCCGAGGGCGACCCCAAGCCGCCGCTGCCCGAGGGCTGCTTCGCGCTGGTGCCGCTGGAGGAGTCCACCGAGGCGCTGGTCCGGGTGGTGCGCGAGTTCCGGCCGCACGTGATCGTCACGTACGACGAGAACGGCGGCTACCCGCACCCCGACCACATCCGCACCCACGAGGTGTCGGTGGCCGCCTTCGACGCCGCCGCCGACCCGGACCAGTTCCCCGAGGCCGGCGAGCCCTGGCAGACGCTCAAGCTGTACTACTCGCACGGCTTCCTCAAGGCCAAGATGACGGCGTTCCACGAGGGCCTGCTGGCCCGCGGCGAGGAGTCGCCGTACACGGAGTGGCTGGCCAACTGGGACCCGAACCGCCGGGACAACATGGAGCGGGTCACCACCCAGGTGCCGTGTGCCGACTACTTCGAGGTCGGCCTGGAGGCGCTGCGGGCGCACGCCACCCAGATCGATCCCACCTCCCGGTGGTTCGCCGTACCCTTGGAGATGCAGCGCGAGGTCTGGCCGACCGAGGAGTACGAGCTCGTCCGGTCGCTGGTGGACACCACGCTGCCCGAGGACGATCTGTTCGCCGGAGTTCGAGAGAAGGTGCACGTGTGACCGGCTTCCCGGTCCAGGAGGTGGCGCTGGCCGCGACGACCACCGCGACCACCACCCCCGCCAACACCGACCAGGGCGGTCAGGGGGAGGACTTCGGCAAGTCCACGCCCGTCGGTTTCGTGGTGCTGATCCTGTTCTTCGTGGCGGTGGCGTTCCTGATCCGGTCGATGACCAAGCACCTCAAGCGGGTGCCGGCCAGCTTCGACGACCCGGCCGACAGCAACGCCTCGAAGACCGGGGAGTAGGTGGACCACGACGACGTCGTCCGGTGGTACGGCCCGTGGGCCATGGTCAAACCGGACGACGCCGTAGCGCTGTGCGCCGGTCTCGAGGTGCCCTGGTGGATCAACGGCGGCTGGGCGATCGAGGCCTATGCCGCCGTCCGCCGGGAGCACGGCGACATCGACATCGGCGTGTTCGAACGTGACGTCTACGCGGTGATCGCCCACTTCTCGCGGCGGTTCCACGTGTGGGCAGTCGGCGACGGTGCGATGAAGCCCGTGCGCGACGCCTCGCAGCTGCCGTCGTGGACGGACGGGCTGTGGGTCCGGGAGCACGCCACCGCGCCGTGGCTGCTGGACATCCAGCTCACCGGCGACCGCGACGGCAAGTGGGTGTACCCGGGGGATTCGACGCTGGCGATGCCGCTGACCGAGGCCACCTGGGAGGCGCGCGGGATCCGGTACCTGCGGCCCGAGCTCGTGCTGCTGTTCAAGGCAGGTGAGGCGTCCGCCCGGGACGAGACCGATCTCGTGGCGACCCTGCCGTGGCTGGACGCCGCCGGCCGGCACCGGTGCGCCGACCTGATTCGGCAGCAGCATCCCGCGCATCCGTGGCTGGAGATCCTCGCCTGAGTACGCGGCCGCTCGTACGGCCGATTGTCGCCTCCGGGCCGACGCGCCGGCCGGCCGTGGCCGGGACCCTGGGCCCATGGCACGCGGATTCGGTTACCTCATGATCGTGGAGGCGGCGACGTTCCTGGTGGCGTCGCTGCTGCACCTCACCGTCGAGTGGGAGCCGGCCGCCGCCGGTCCCGAGGCGGTGATCGGGGTAGTGGTGGCCGCCGGGGCGGCGTGCGTGCTCGTCGGCCTCCGGCGAGCCCGGGCCATCGCCCTGTGGAGCATTGGCTTCGCCACCTTCGGCACCCTCGTCGGCATCACCGCCATCACCGCCGGCACCGGCCCCCGTTCCGTCCCCGACCTCACCTACCACGCCCTCATCCTGACCACGCTCGTAGCGAGCCTCGTCCTCTTCGCCAGGTCCCGAACCCCCGCGAGTCGCGCTTAGGGACACACCGAATGTAGGTTTCAGGCAGAACTGAGACTGGCGGCTCGCTGAAGGCCTTGTTTTTTTGGCGGGACTTTTGGCTACATTGGGCTCGTGACGACGATGCCGCTCGGCGACGCCCGAGACCACCTGTCCGAGGTGGTCAGCGAGGTGCAGCGGACCCATGACCGGGTGACCATCACCCGGCACGGACATCCGGCGGCGGTCATCATGGCCCCCGAGGATCTTGCGGCGCTCGAGGAGACGATCGAGATCCTGTCGACGCCGGGCGCGCTGCTCGAGATCCAGACCGCGGAGGCGGACATCGACGCCGGCGACTACGTCACCGGCGAGGACCTCGCGGCCGAATTCCTCGGTGACCGGTGAACGAAGCTCCCTGCCAGGTGGCAGTCGCGCCTGGCGCTCGTCGCACGTTGCAACGACTGCCCGAGAAGATCGCCGCGGCCTGCGTCGAGTTCATCCTCGGGCCGCTGGCCGAGAACCCGCATCGGATCGGCAAGCCGTTGATGGGGCCGCTGGGCGGCTGGCACTCGACCCGTCGCGGCGCGTACCGCGTCGTCTACCGGACCGATGACGCGGCTCGTCGGATCGACGTGGCGAGAATCGATCACCGTGCCGACGTCTACCACGCCTGATCAGGTCTTGAGCCTCAGGGTCACGACGAAGTCGTGGAGGTGGGGCTCGGCGGTGGGCTGCTCGGGGAGGGTGGAGCGCTCCTGGGCCTCGACGAGCGCCGCCAGCCACTGCTCGTACGTCCGCCACAGCAGCTCCGGCGCCGGCCCGCCGCTGAGGGTGAGGTGCTCGCCGGCGGCCTTGGCGGCGACGAGGTCCGGCAGGAACGAGGGGCCGCCGAGGTCGGCGACCAGCACGGGCAGGTTGGCCTCGACGACGCCGGTGCGCATGAGGTGAATGCCGGTGAGCAGCGCCCGGAACGTGTACAGCAGCGGCTTGAGCTCGTTGGTGCGGCCGAACAGCTGCCACTGGGTGCGGGCGAAGCCCCGGTAGTGGTGGGCGTGCCGCCGGGTGACGCAGTCCCCGGCGAAGCCGGCGAGCTCGGCGTGGGCGTCGGAGGTCTGCACGACCAGCGGCGACAGCAGCTGCTCCAGCACGTACCCGTTGGGCCGCAACAGGAGTCGGGCGAACTTGAGCAGGTCGTGGGTGACCAGGTCCAGCTCCACGCCGTCGCGCTGCCACATCCGCTCCAGCGTCTCCGGCCCGTGCCGCAGCCCGACGACCTCGTCGGCGGGCAGCAGGTGCACGCCGCGCAGGTCCACATCGGAGTCGGCGGACGGGAAGCCGTACAGATGCGCGCCGGAGACGGTCGCGAACAGCAGCTGGTACGGCTGTTCGGCGACGACCTCGCGCAGCCCGGGAACGTCCACGGCGGTCACCGGCCCACCTCGCTAGCGCTCGGCGGGTCTGCGACCCAGGTCCCTGTGTTGAACGGTGCCCTCGCAAGCTCGGTCACTGGCCCTCCAAAGCGGATCTCCGGCGCACCGACACCAGCCAGTCCTCGACCGCGGCGGTGTCGGGCACCGCGGGCAGCGGGGAGCGGAGCACGGCCCGCGCGGTGCGGTCGCGCAGATCCTCCACCCACTTCACGACGTCCGGCCAGGGCACATCGCCTTCCTTGACGGCCAGCAGCTGCGACCGGTGCTCGCCGACGCGCAGCACCAGCTCCCCGCTGGTCAGCATCCGGTCGCACTGGGTCAGCAGCCGGATCACGTGCATGACCTGCTTCCACCGGGGCGTGCCGCCGCTGGCCATCGCGGCGGCGGCCCGCGCGAACTGCTGCGCGGTGGCCCGCCGGTAGCTGTCGGCGACGCGTTGGGACAACAGCGCCGGCAGCAGCGCCCGCAGCTCGTCGCCGAGCGGCGTGCACGTCTCCAAAAGGTCGGAGGCGAGCACCTCCAGCACGTTGGGGTTGCCCTTCAGCCCCAGCGCGAGGAAGTGCTCGACCTCCCAGCTCAGCCGCTCCTGCTCCGGCCCGTCGACCGAGGCCGGCGGCTTCTCGAACCGCCAGAACAGCGCGGTCGGCGGCACGTACACGCCCCGACGGTCCACATCGGACTCGCCGGTGTCCAGGCCCTGCGCGTGCGAGCCGACGATCACGGACAGGACGGTGTGCTCGATCATCTACAGCCTCGGATCCACGGGTTCGGACT
Source organism: Kutzneria buriramensis (assembly GCF_003387475.1). GTDB lineage: Bacteria > Actinomycetota > Actinomycetes > Mycobacteriales > Pseudonocardiaceae > Kutzneria > Kutzneria buriramensis. The sequence goes on from NZ_QUNO01000011.1 coordinate 196,872, forward strand.
CCAGCGCCAGCACGGCGAACACGCATTCGTGCACGCGCCACAGCGGCTCGCCGCGGGCCAGCCGCTCCAGTCCCTCGATGCCCAGCGCGTACTCCCGTGCGGCCAGCGACCGCTTGGCCGCCAGGCCCCGCTGCCGCAGCCGGTCGATGTTGCCCGGCTCGGTGTAGTCGGGCCCGTAGATGATCCGCAGGTACTCCCGCCCGCGTACCTTCAGCCCCGGCTGCACCAATCCGCGCCGACCGCGCGTGAGGTTGGCCAGCGGCTTGACGACCATGCCCTCGCCGCCGGCCCCGGTCAGCTCCTCCCACCAGCGCACGCCGGACCGCACCGACTCGGGGTCGGTCGTGTCCACGGTCAGGTTCGCCGTGGTGGCAAAGAGTTCCGGGTCGGCGGCCGACAGCTGTTCGGCAACGGAGAGGTGCCACGAATGCGGCCGGTCGTGGTACGTGGCGCCCTCCGACGCGAGCAGCTGGAACGGGGCGATCCGCATGCCGTTCAACCCCTCCGTCGGCCAGCAGTACCGCTCGTACGCCGCACGGTAGGCGGCCGCGTTCACCGAGCGGGACTCCGTTCGTGCCAACAACTCCGACACGTCCACGCCGCGTCCGGAAGCTTCCCGTAGCACGTCCACCGCCGCCGGCAGCGCGCCCGAAGCCGCCGCGCCGACGGCCGCGTACTGCTCGCGGATCAGCGCGCCCGCCTTGGCGTTCCAGGGCAGCAGCTCGCAGTCCAGCAGTAGCCAGCCGCTGTCCAAAGAGGACCAGAGCGCCGCCTTTCCCGCGGCAGAGCGGATCCGCTCCAGCAACCGTCCGGTCAGCTCCTCGTCGAAGAACGACCGGCCGGTGCGGGTGTGCACGGCGCCGCCGTCCCTCGATACCAGCACGACCGCCCGCGACCCCATGTGCTTCTCCTCGCACACCACGCGATCCACGCCGTCGTGCAGGTACCCGGCGAAGGCCTCCTCCGGGTGCTCCAACACCTCCGGACGCTTCGACGTGGCCACGGGCGCCATGGTCGGCGGCAGGTACAGCAGCTTCGCCGGCTCGATCGCGAACCGACTCATCACCTCGATCGCCGCCGCCGCGTTCTCCGCGCGCACGGTCAACCGCCCGTGCGACGACGTCTGGACGGTGCGCTTGCCCAGCACGTCGGTGACGTCCAGCTCCTCCGGCGGCCGCACCGGGGCCTCCGGCGCCAGCGGCCGCACCGGCTCGTACCAAACCTGCTGCGCCGCAACGGAAACGAGTTCCCGCTCCGGGTATCGCAGCGCGGTCAGCGAGCCACCGAAGACGCAACCGGTGTCGAGGCAGATGGTGTTGTTGACCCATTCGGCCGACGGCACCGGCGTGTGCCCGTACACGACGGTCGCGCTGCCGCGATAGTCGTTGGCCCACGGGTACCGCACCGGCAGCCCGTACTCATCGGTCTCGCCGGTGGTCTCCCCGTACAGCGCGAAGCTCCGCACCCGCCCGGACGCCCGCCCCTGGTAGCGCTCAGGCAGCCCGGCGTGTGCGACCACCAGCTTGCCGCCGTCCAGCACGTAGTGCGACACCAGGTCGTAGCAGAACTGCTCGGCCTGCTTGCGGAAGTCGTCGGACTGGTCGGCAAGCTGCGCCAGCGACTCCGCCAGCCCGTGCGTCACCTGCACGTTGCGACCACGCAGCGCGCGCACCAGCTTGTTCTCGTGGTTCCCGGCCACGCACAACGCCGTGCCGGCGGCGACCATGTTCATCACCAGCCGCAGCACGCCCGGCGTGTCCGGCCCGCGGTCCACGAGGTCGCCGACGAACACCGCGCGTCGGCCCGCCGGGTGCGACGCGAAGTCGCCCTCGACGTGATATCCCAGTCGTGTCAACAGTTCCGTCAACTCCAGCCGGCAGCCGTGCACGTCGCCGATGATGTCGAACGGTCCGGTCTCACCCCGCCGGTCGTTGACCAGCGGCTCGCGGCGGATCGTGGCGGCCTCGATCTCCTCCACCGAGCGCAGCACGTGCACGCGGCGGAAGCCCTCCTTCTCCAGGAACCGCAGCGACCGGCGCAGGTCGTTGCGCTGCCGTCGGATCACGTGCACGCCGAAGTCCCGGTCGGCCCGGGCCTCGTTGCGCTCGGCGCACACGGACTCCGGCAGGTCCAGCACGATCGCGACCGGCAGCACGTCGTGCTCGCGGGCCAGCCGCACCAGCCCGGCGCGCCCCTCGCGCTGCACGTTGGTCGCGTCCACCACGGTCAGCTTCCCGTTGTGCAATCGCTTCCCGGCGATGTAGTGCAGCACGTCGAACGCGTCGCCGGTGGCCGACTGGTCGTTCTCGTCGTCGGACACCAGCCCGCGGCAGCGGTCGCTGGAGATCACCTCGGTGGCGCGGAAGTGCTTGCGGGCGAAGGTGGACTTGCCGGAGCCGGACGCGCCGACCAGCGCGACCAGCGACAACTGCGGAATGACCAGCTCGCTCAAGACCCCTCCTCCCTCGTGAACACGGCCATCTGCGTCGGCGGACCCAGGTCCGGATCCACTTCTCCGACGGGAAGGTACTGGACGCGGTAACCATGCTGTGCGGCAACGGCTTCCGACCACGCCGAGAACTGCGCCCGAGTCCACTCGAACCGGTGGTCCGGATGGCGGAACGCGCCCGCCGCGAGCGTCTCGTAGCGCACGTTGTATTCCACGTTCGGGGTGGTCACGACCACGGTCCGCGGCCTGGCCGCGCCGAACACCGACCGCTCCAGCGCCGGCAGCCGCGGCGGGTCGAGGTGCTCGACGACCTCCATCAGCACCGCCGCGTCGTAGCCGGCCAGCTCCGCGTCCTTGTACGTCAAGGCCGACTGCCGCAGCGTGACGCGCCGCAACTCCCTGTCGCCCAGCCGATCGGCCGCCGTGCGCAGCGTCGACGCCGACACGTCGACGCCGAGGATCTCCTCGAACTGCGGATCCTTCACCAGCAGCCGCAGCAAGGCCCCCGGCCCACAGCCGAGATCGACCACGCGCCGGGCCCCGACCTGCCGCAACACGGCCAGCACCGCCCCGCGCCGGAGTTCGGCGAGGGACTCTCGGCGCTCGACCGGGGCCACGTCCTCCGGGTCGAACTCGTCCACCTCGCCCAGCCGCTCCAGCGCCGAACGGACGTAACCTCTTTGGTGCGCAAGGTATCGACGGCTGATCAGCTCCCGCTCGGGGTGGCCGGCCAGCCAGCCCTCGCCGGCCCGCAGCAGCTTGTCGATCTCGTCGCGGGCCACCCAGTAGTGCTTGCCGTCATCCAGCACGGGCAGCAGCACGTAGAGGTGGTTCAGCGCGTCGGCCAGCCGGAGCGAGCCGGTCAGCGTCAGGTCGACGTACCGCGACTCCTCGACCGGCACGGCGTCCACGGTCCATCCCAGCGGCTCGAACAGCCGCCGCACGAGGTCCGCGCCGCCACGGGCCGGCACGACCGGCAGGTGGACGCGCAGCGGCAGCTCCCGGCCCGGCAGCTCCGGCTTGAGGTCGCAGCGGCCGTTCATGGCCGTCCGGAACACCGCGCCGATCGCCACCGCCAGCATCGAGTTGGCGGTGTACGGCCGGTCGTTGACGTACTGGAACAGGCCTTGACCTCGGTCGCCCCTGACCAACGCGATCGGGTCGATCTCCAGCAGCAGCGCCGCCGTGCACTCCGCGTCGGTCGCGCGGGGGTAGAACACGTGCGCGGCGCCCGCGGACACGGTGAACGTCTGCGCCTTGTCCGGGTGCTTGTGCAGCAGGAAGCCCAGGTCAGTGGCCTGGGGCATGGTGGTGGTCAGGGTCAGGAGCACACGCGCCAGTGTTCCCGATGGTCGCGGGGGCGCGCATGTGGATTCCCCGAGTGGCAGGCTGGGGCGCATGGCCAACCGCCTCGCTGACTCGACGAGCCCCTACCTGCTGCAGCACGCCGACAACCCGGTCGACTGGTGGCCGTGGTCGGAGGAGGCGTTCGCGGAGGCGCGCCGCCGCGACGTGCCGGTGCTGCTGTCCGTGGGCTACGCGGCGTGCCACTGGTGTCACGTGATGGCGCACGAGTCCTTCGAGGACACCGAGACCGCCGAGATCATGAACCGGAACTTCGTCAACATCAAGGTGGACCGCGAGGAACGCCCCGATGTCGACGCCGTGTACATGGCGGCCACGCAGGCGATGACCGGCCAGGGCGGCTGGCCGATGACGTGCTTCCTGACGCCCGCCGGCGAGCCGTTCTACTGCGGCACCTACTCGCCGCCGCTGCCGCGCCCGGGCATTCCGTCCTTCCGTCAGCTGATGGCCGCCGTCGTGGACGCGTGGACCACTCGCGGCGACGAGGTGCGGCAGGCGGCCGGTCAGATCGTGGCGGAATTGGCGAAGAACGCCCGGCCGCTGCCGGAGTCCGCCGTGGACGCCGAGGTGTTGGACGGGGCCGTGGTGTCGCTGCTGGCCGAGTACGACCGGACACACGGCGGATTCGGCCGCGCGCCGAAGTTCCCGCCGTCGATGACGCTGGAGTTCCTGCTGCGCCACCACGAGCGCACCGGCTCCGTGCAGTCGCTGTCGCTGGCCGAGGGCACGTTCGAGGCGATGGCCCGCGGCGGCATGTACGACCAGCTCGCCGGCGGCTTCGCGCGGTACAGCGTGGACGCCGGCTGGGTGGTGCCGCATTTCGAGAAGATGCTGTACGACAACGCGTTGCTGCTGCGGGCCTACGCGCACTTCGCGCGGCGCACGGGATCCCCGCTGGCGTCGAGGATCGCCATCGAGACCGCGGAGTTCCTGGCCGGCTCGCTGCGCACCGAGGAGGGGGGCTTCGCCGCCGCCCTGGACGCCGACACCGACGGTGTCGAGGGACTGACCTACGTCTGGACACCCTCGCTGCTGGTGGATGTCCTCGGCGCCGAGGACGGGGCGTGGGCGGCCGAGATCTTCGAGGTGACGGAGGAGGGCACCTTCGAGGAGGGGGCCTCGACTCTCCAGCTGCTGCGTGACGTCGAGGATCTTGACCGGCTGACCTCGGTGCGGGCGCGGCTGCTGGCGGCGCGGATGGAGCGTCCGCAGCCGGCCCGTGACGACAAGGTCGTGACGGCATGGAACGGGTTGGCCATCGGCGCCCTGGCCGAGGCCGGTGCCGCGTTGGGACAGCCCGCGTGGATCGCGTTGGCGGCCACGGCGGCGTCGCTGCTGGTTCGCGTGCACCTTGTCGACGGTCGGCTGCGGCGGACCTCCCGTGACGGCGTCGTCGGCACCGCTGCCGGCGTGTTGGAGGACTACGGCTGCCTCGCCGAGGGGCTGCTGGCGCTGCACCAGGCGACCGGCGCGGCGGAGTGGCTGGAGATCGCCGTGCAGCTGCTGGACACGGCGCTGGAGCGGTTCGCCGACCCGACGGAAGCGGGCGTCTTCCACGACACCGCCGACGACGCCGAGCAGTTGGTCGGGCGGCCCGCCGACGTCAGCGACAACGCCAGCCCGTCCGGGGCGTCGTCGTTGGCCGGTGCGCTGCTGACGGCGTCCGCGCTCGTCGGGTACGACCGCGCCTCGCGCTATCGGGCCGCCGCCGAGGCCGCAGTCACCCGTGCCGGCCTGCTCGTGGCGCGGGCGCCACGGTTCGCCGGGCACTGGCTGACGGTCGCCGAAGCCATCGCGCAGGGCCCCATCCAGGTCGCCATCGCCACCACCCACGGCGACCCGCGCGGCGAGTCGCTCCGTGACGTCGCCCTGGCGCACGTCCCCGGTGGGGCGGTCGTGCTGGCCGGAGCGCCGGACTCGGTGCCGCTGCTCGCCGACCGTCCGCTGATCTACGACGCCCCCGCCGCGTACGTCTGCCGCGGCTACGTCTGCGACCGCCCCGTCGGCTCCACGGACGAGCTGGTCGTGGCCCTTGAACGCCATTAAGTAGCGCCTGAACACCGTTCAATTTTCTGCACATGCGCTTCCTATGTGGCGTCAGATGCCACATAGGAAGCGCATGTGGCGTTTCTGCCGCCGGTGAACGACCCTTGTTGCACGCGTTGCCGCGCGTACTGTGAAGCGGTGTAATCATGTAATCAAGCGGTAGGAGGGCGTCATGCACGGACGCTTCGCACGGGGTCGCGGCGGCTGGCAGCAGGGCGAGGTGCCGTCCGCCGAGGACGCGCCGGCCTGGTTCGCCGGGCGGCTGCCGGACGGCTGGTTCACCGGCGCGCCGGAGGTCACCATCGACCGCGAGGAGATCGTCGTCGTCGGCGAGCTGCCGGCGCTGGAGGGCGACTTCGCCGACGACGCGGCAAGAGCCGCCGCCGAGTCGGGCCGGATCAGCCGGTTCCGCGAGCAGACCCGCGACGAACGCATCGAGATCGCCCGGCAGGCCGAGCACCGCTACGGCCGCAAGGTCGCGTGGGGCGCGAAGCAGGGCGGCAGCACGGAGCTGTTCACCACGCTGTCCGCGCCGGTGATGACGAGGCTGCGCCAGTCCGAGCGGCTGGTGCTGGACACGCTCGTCGACGCCGGCGTCGCGCGTTCCCGCTCGGAGGCGCTGGCCTGGGCGGTGCGGCTGGTCGGCGAGCACGCCGACACATGGCTGACCGAACTGCGTCAGGCCATGCAGAAGGTGAACGACGTTCGCAACCAGGGGCCGGATTTGGGCTGAAAACCTCTACCCGTGGGCGGTTCGTCCGCTCACGGGTAGAGCGCGAACCAGATGGCGATGTAGTGGCAGAGCGCGGCCAGCACGGTCGCCGCGTGGAAGAACTCGTGGTACCCGAACACCTTCGGCCACGGGTCCGGCCACTTCGTGCCGTAGAAGACGGCCCCGGCGGTGTACAGCGCGCCGCCGACGAGCAGCAGCACGAACGACGCGATTCCCGCGTGGTGCAACAAATCGGGCAGCACGAACACGGCGACCCAGCCGAGCGCGATGTAGATCGGCACGCCCAGCCAGCGCGGCGCGTGCGGCCACGCCATCTTCAGCGCCACGCCCAGCAGCGCGCCGCCCCACACCACCGACAGCACGATGGTGCCGGTCGTGCCGGGCAGGGCCAGCAGGGCGAACGGCGTGTACGTGCCGGCGATGAACACGAAGATCATCGAGTGGTCGAGCCGCTTCATCACGGTCCGGGCCCGCACGCTCAGCCAGGTCCGGCGGTGGTAGAGCGCGCTGACCCCGAACAGGCCGAGAATCGTCAGCCCGTACACGGAAGTCGCGATCGCCGCCTTCGCCGACACGGTGGCCGCGGCGACCGACACCAGGGTCGCGCCGGTGGCCAGCGAGGCGAAGAACGACCAGAAGTGCAGCCAGCCGCGCAGCCGGGGCTTCGGCGGCGTGGGTGGGATTTGGTCGAGGGTCGCAACGGTCACGCGTCCGAGGTTACGGCACCGTAGGTTGTGCGGTCACCGTGATGTGACCCGATCGCCTGCCCCGGCGTACCCTCCGGTGACGTGGGTCTTCGCAAGCGCCTGAGCAGGGTTGTCTACGGCCTGTACGAGATGCGCCTCAACCAACAGATCACCGCGGCCAGCCGGCGGCCGAGGCACGTGGGCGTGATCCTGGACGGAAACCGCAGATGGGCCAAGGAAGCCGGCTTCGAGGACGTCGCCGACGGCCACCGCGCCGGCGCCCGCAAGATCGCCGACCTGCTGGAGTGGTGCCGCGAGGCCGATGTCGAGGTCGTCACGCTGTGGCTGCTGGCCACCGACAACCTGAAGAAGCGGTCCAGTGAGGAACTGTCCGCGCTGCTGCTGATCATCGCCGACGTCGTCGACGAGCTGGCCGAGCCCGGCAATCCCTGGCGGCTGCGCATCGTCGGCGCGCTCGACCTGCTGCCGACCGACATCGCGAACCGGCTCACCGCCGCCGGGCAGCGCACCGCCAACCGCACCGGCATGGAGGTCAACGTCGCCGTCGGCTACGGCGGGCGGCAGGAGATCGCCGACGCCGTGCGCAAACTGCTGTTGCAGCACGCGGAGGCCGGCACGCCGATCGAGGAGCTGGCCGAGGTCCTGGACGTGGACCACATCGCCGAACACCTCTACACCTCCGGCCAACCCGACCCGGATCTGCTCATCCGCACCTCCGGCGAGCAGCGGCTGTCCGGCTTCCTGCTCTGGCAGTCCGCGCACTCGGAGTTCTGGTTCACCGAGGCCTACTGGCCCGAGTTCCGCCACGTCGACTTCCTGCGGGCGCTGCGGGACTTCGCCTGGCGGCACCGCCGGTACGGCTCGTAGCGGCCCTGAACACGGCGAGGGCGCCGGGACCACGGTCCCGGCGCCCTCGTGCGTGTGGGGCTGACTCAGCCGCCGTGGTGGTCGCCACTGGTGGAGGCGGCCACACCGTCGACGCAGTCCTTGACGAACGTCGGGTTGAGCGCGTTCACCGCGACGGCGACGAGGCCGCCGGCGATGGTGTTGTTGGTGGCGCACACCGGGATGTCGACATTCTCCAGCACGTGGTCGTCGTTGACGGCGTGGATGTCGTTGACGTTCACGGTGCCGGCCTGGTCCGGGCCCTCGTGCATCGGGGACGCGAACGCCGGGGAGCCGGCCAGCGCCAGGCCGGCGGCGGCGATGGCGACGACGGCAGCCTTCTTCAGCACGTCTGCTCACTCCTTCTCGGGGAAATTCCGGCGAACTGCTCGGTCACCGGTCCTGCTCGGTAGCGAAACCTACTCGGTGTTTCCGCTCGGCACCGGCCGACTAACACCATTGTGTGATCATCTCGGCGTGTCGCGATCGGGTAGGCGCTTTAAAACAGCCAAAAGCACCGGTGCGCAGAAATGCGCTCCGGTGCTTTCGGTCAGGGCTGGGCCGAGATCAGCCGCCGTGGTGGTCGCCGCTGTGCGAGATCGCGGCGCCGTCCACGCAGTCCTTGACGAAGGTCGGGTTCAGCGCGTTCACCGCGACGGCGACCAGACCGCCGGCGATGGTGTTGTTCGTGGCGCAGACCGGAACGTTCACGTTCTCCAGCACGTGGACGTCGTTCAGCGCGTGCACGTCGTTCACGTTGACGACGCCGACCTGGTGCGGGGTGTGGTGCCCCTCCATCCAGTGGCCCTCGCCGGGGGTCCCGGCGAACGCGGGCGCGCTGAGGACCATCACGCCCGCCGCAGCGGCAGCGGCGACTACGCCAGCCTTCTTCAGCACTTCCAACACTCTCCTTCGTACCGGGGAAATACCTCGGAACTCCGAAACCCGGATTCCCGAGGCTCGGGGCCCTTCGGACGGAAAACCTACTCGGATCATGGTCGTGTCGACCACCGCGCTACCACCATTGTGTGATCGGTTCGTCGCGACGCGTCGCACGTTCCGGTGTTCTTTCGGGAGCCTGCATTTCTCGCTCGGCACTTTGCTCCGGACGGTGGTAGGAGTCGGCTCGCGCCGCCGCCTAGGCTGCCAGTTCTCATGGAACTCCAGGTCGTACGCGAATATCTGACGCTTGGTCTGCGAATGGACCGGGTGCAGCCGGGCGCGGTCGACGCGTACACCGGACCGGCGGAACTGCGCGTCCGGGTGGCCGGCGAGCCCGTCCCCGATCCGGGTGAGCTCCGGGTGCGGGCTGCGGAGCTCCGCCGTGCCGTCGCCGACGCCGACCTCGCGGCGGAACGCCGAGGCTTCCTCACCGCCCAGCTGATCGCAATGGAGACCACCTGCGCCCGCCTCGCCGGCGCGCCCATCGGCTTCGTTTCCGAGGTCGAGGCGTGTTTCCAGACCGCCATCGGGCTCGGTGACACCGACATCTACGCGCAGGCGCACCGCCAGCTGCGGGAGGTGCTGCCGGGGTTCGGGTCACTGCGCCGCAGGGTCGGGAGGTATCGAACGAGTGAGGAGATCCCGAAGGAGCGCATCGCCGACTGCGTTCGGGTGCTGTCCGCCGACCTGCGCAGCCGCACGGCGGAGCGGTTCGGTCTGCCCGCCGGGGAGTCCGTCGAGTACGACATCGTCGACAACCGGGCGTGGAGCGGTTTCAACAGCTACCTGGGCGACTACCGGTCCCAGGTGGCGCTCAACGTCGCACAGGGACACCGAGTGTCCACGTTGGCCCATCTGATCGCGCACGAGGCGTATCCAGGGCACCACACCGAGCACTGCCGCAAGGAGGCCGGGCTGATCCGGGCCGAGGGGCAGGGCGAACAGAGCATGTTCGTGCTCAACACGCCGCAGTGCGTCGTCGCCGAGGGCCTGGCCGAGCTGGCTGTCCACGCGGCCGTCGGGCCGCACTGGGGCCGCTGGGTCACCGAGCTGTTCGCCGAGGTCGGCGTGCGGGTGGACGGCGAGCTGCTGGAGGCCGTCGATCTCGCCGCCACCACGCTGGCGGCCGTGCGGCAGGACGCGATGCTGATGCTGCACGACCGTCACGCCGACGAGGAGGACGTGGTCGCCTATCTGTCGCGCTGGCTGCTCGTGCCGGAGTTCCGGGCGTACCGGCTGCTGCCGTTCCTGGTCGATCCGCTCTGGCGCTCGTACACCACTACGTACGTGGAGGGCGCTCGCCTCGTGCGGCGGTGGCTGGCCGGCTCGCCGTCACTGTCCATGCGGTACGCCCGGCTGTTGGACGAACCGCTGATCCCGTCAACGCTTCGCGCAGAGCTGACAACTACTCCCCGTAGTCTCCGATGATCGCCTGTTCGCCGTATCGGCGCAGGTGAGAGACGGTGTTCCGGGGTTCGCGGGCCGCCGGTCGATCTTGACTGTCCGTGGAACTTCGATGACGACTGCGTGAATCACCTGTGTGGCAGCCTGCAAACAGGGGCATCCCGCAGGTAGCTTGCGAAGTGACGGGTCGTGTCCAATGCGAACCGTCCCGGGAGGCCCTGGTCGTGACGGTGAGCGCGAGGGGGCCGGCACCCGGCCCTCTTGGGGCGGGAGCCTGACGCCGGAAGGCGTCGGACGACCGTTCCAGCTGGGTGGTGTGCTCGGCCCATCGAGGGAAGCGGGTGCGGGTGCCGCACTCGCGAGGGAGTTGCCGTGACTGCACGACGTCCCGCCAGCCGTTCCTCAGGCTCTGCCCGTAGTGCCGCGAAAAGGCGCACAACCCCCACCTTCGTGCTGGACACCTCGGTCCTGCTGTCCGATCCATGGGCGCTGACCAGGTTCGCCGAGCACTCGGTCGTGCTGCCGCTCGTGGTGATCTCTGAATTGGAGGGCAAGCGCAACCACCCCGAGCTGGGCTGGTTCGCCCGGGAGGCGCTGCGCCTCCTCGACGAGCTCCGCCTGCGGCACGGAAGGCTGGACTCCCCGGTCCCGATCGGCGACCAGGGCGGCACCCTGCACGTCGAGCTCAACCACACCGACCCGGAGGTGCTGCCCGCCGGCTTTCGCACCGACTCCAACGACGCCCGCATCCTGGCGTGCGCGCTGAACCTGAAGGCCGAGGGCCTCGCGGTCACCCTGGTGACCAAGGACATGCCGCTGCGGGTCAAGGCCGGCGCGTGCGGCCTGGACGCCGACGAGTACCGGGCCCAGGACGTCGTCCCGTCCGGCTGGACCGGCATGACGGATCTGGACGTCGACCAGGAGGTCATCGACACCCTCTACAAGGAGGGGTCGATCGAGCCCGCCCTGTTCGACCTCGGTGACGCGGCGGATCTGCCGTGCCACACCGGCCTGCGGCTGCTGTCCGGAACCGCGTCCGCGCTGGGCCGGATCACCGCCGACAAGCAGATTCGCCTGGTCCGCGGCGACCGCGAGGCGTTCGGCCTGCACGGCCGGTCCGCCGAGCAGCGCATCGCCCTGGACCTGCTGCTCGATCCGGAGATCGGCATCGTGTCCCTGGGTGGCCGGGCCGGCACCGGCAAGTCCGCGCTGGCCCTGTGCGCCGGGCTCGAGGCGGTGATGGAACGCCGCCAGCACCGCAAGGTCGTCGTCTTCCGACCGGTGTACGCCGTCGGCGGTCAGGAACTCGGCTACCTGCCCGGTTCCGAGACCGAGAAGATGCAGCCCTGGGCCCAGGCCGTCTTCGACACCCTGGGGGCGCTGGCCAGCCAGGACGTCCTGGACGAGGTCATGGACCGTGGCATGCTCGAGGTGCTGCCCCTGACCCACATCCGCGGTCGGTCGCTGCACGACGCGTTCGTGATCGTGGACGAGGCCCAGTCCCTGGAGCGCAACGTGCTGCTCACGGTGCTGTCCCGGCTCGGCGCCAACTCCCGCGTCGTGCTCACCCACGACGTCGCGCAGCGGGACAACCTCCGCGTAGGCCGGCACGACGGCGTCGCCGCCGTCATCGAGAAGCTCAAGGGCCACCCCCTGTTCGCCCACGTCACCCTGACCCGATCGGAGCGTTCGCCGATCGCCGCCCTGGTGACCGAGATGCTGGAGGACTACGCCAACTGAGCTGGACAGGCCGGTGGCCCGGGACTCCCTGTCCCGGGCCACCGGCCTTGCTCTTTCCGCTTTCGGGCTGCCGTCCTGCTGCCAGCCCTTTCCCCGTCGGCTCGCCTTTCCCTGCTGGCCTTGCTCTTGCTGGCCTGGACTGCCCTCGGTCTTTCCCCGCGCCGCCTTCAGTCCAGTGCCCGGCGCATGAACCCCCGGACCCCGGTCGCCCCGAACAGCGCGATGGCCGCGAGCAGCACCAGCAACGACACCCACAGCGCGATGTTCTGGCTGTTCGGCAGCAGCACCGCCCGCATCGCCTCGCTGGCGTAGGTCAGCGGGTTGAGCGCGCAGACCACCTTGAACCACAACAGGTCGTCGTTCAGCGAGGACCACGGGAACTGGGTGGAGCCGGTGAACATCAGCGGCGTCAGGATGACCGCGAACATGATGTTGATCCGGCGCGGCGGCACCGAGGTGCCGACCACCATGCCGATCGCGGCCCCGGCCAGCGAGCCGAGGATCAGCACTACCAGCACCATCGGCAGGCTGGTGGCGGGCCAGGTCAGGCCCAGGATGGCGAAGCCGATCGGGATCATCAGGATCGCCGCGAGCAGGCCCCGCAGCGCGCCGAAGACCATCTTCTCCACGGCGACCATCGCGATCGGCATCGGCGCCAGCAGCCGGTCCTCGATCTCGCGGGTCCAGGAGAAGTCCAGCACCAGCGGCAGGGTGGTGTTCTGCAACGCGCCCAGGAAACCGTTGAGCGCCACCACGCCCGGCAGCAGCACCTCGCTGAAGTTGCCGTGCACGAAGCCGATCTGCGTGAGCACCTTGCCGAAGATGAAGAGGGTGAAGAACGGCTGGATGATCACCTGCGCCAGGAAGCTGGGCAGTTCTCGACCGGTGACGAAGATGTCCCGGCCGAGGACGGCGTTGAAGGTGCGCAGGGCCGTCACCGGAGTTCCCTTCCCGTCAGGTGGATGAACACGTCCTCCAGGCTGGGCTTGCCCAGCGCCAGATCACTGACCTCGCAACCGAGCTCGCCGAGCGCGCTCAGCGCCGGCGGCAGCACGACCGCGGCCTCGAAGTCGGAGTACAGCCGGAACTGATTGGGCTCCGGTGCCCCGCCGTCACTTGCCCCACCGGCACCCGCGCCTGCGCCGCCCTGGCCGCCACTGGGCCCACCGCCGCCGGCCATGCCCGCCCACGGTGCCCCGCCGCCGGGGAATCCCCCATTGGCCGCGGCGATCTGCTCCACCCGCTCCACACCGTCCACAGCGGACAACTTCGCGGCGACCTCGCCGCTCGCCACCGTGCCGAGACTGACGGTGAAGGTGATCGTCGTCCGGCCCGGCAATGTCTTGGTGAGCTCGACCGGCGTGTCCAGGGCGAGCAGCTTGCCGTGGTCGACGATGCCGACCCGGTCGCACAGCTTCGCCGCCTCGTCCATGTCGTGGGTGGTCAGCACCACCGTCACGCCCTCGGCGCGCAGTTGCGCCACCCGGTCGTGCACGAACAGCCGGGCCTGCGGGTCCAGTCCCGTGGACGGCTCGTCCAGGAACATCACCTTCGGCCGGTGCATCAGGGCCCGCGCGATCATCACGCGCTGCGCCTGGCCACCCGACAACGTGTCGATGGCCGCGTTGGCGTGCCCCGTGAGCCCCATCCGGTCCAGGATCTCGTCGGCCAGCTTCGTCCGCTCCGCCCTCGGCACGCCGTGGTAGGCGGCGTGGAAGAGCAGGTTCTGCCGGACGTTCAGCGACCGGTCCAGGTTGTTGCGCTGGGGCACCACCGCCAGCACCTGCCGGGCCCGCTGCGGGTCGGCGACCACGTCGACGTCCTGCACCAGCGCCCGGCCGGCGGTCGGCAGCACCCGGGTGGTGAGCACCCCGACCGTCGTCGTCTTGCCGGCCCCGTTCGGGCCGAGCAGGCCGAACACCTCGCCGGCGCGGACGGTGAAGCCCAGGCCGTCCACCGCCGGTCGCGGGTTCTTGCCGTACCGCTTGACCAGCTCTTCGACCACGACCGCGTCAGTCACGGCGCAACCCTAAGACCGCTGGTTAATGGGAGCAACCCATTTCTTTGTCACCGACCGACCTCTGTCCGAAGGTGGCCGCCGCGACCCCGAGCGGCCGCCCGGACCAGCGCGCGAACCACCGACGACGCCATCACCCAGGTCCTGACGGACCGCCGCGCGAACCACCGGCCTCGCCGCCGCTCACCACGACAAGAGCCGACGCTCAGTCAGTCGATCATGACCGGAGGTCCACCGACCGGCACCCACCCACCCGCTGCCCAACCGGCGGCCCGATCGGGCAGCCAACCGCCCAATCCGACGCGACACCCAGCCGCCCGGTGCGACGCGACACCCAACTGGCCGGTCCGACGCGACACCCAGCCGCCCGGTGCGACGCGATCCCCAACTGGCCGGTCCGACGCGACACCCAACCGCTCGGTGCGACGCGACACCCAACCGCTCGGTGCGACGCGATCCCCAACCGACCCACCCGATCGGACACCTGACCGACCAGCTCGATCCCATACCCAATGAACCAGCTCGATCCCATACCCAGCAGACCAGAGTCGATCTGACTGCCATTCGGCCGTCCCAATTCGGCTGCCTACCAGCCAGCCCCGATCTGACCGTCGACTGGCGGGTCCCGATCCGGCGGCCGGCTGGCCTCGACTCGGCGCTCAGCCGGCCGACACGGTCCGGCGGCGAGCTGCCCCCGTCCGATCCAACGCCAACCGACCGGCCCGGCCGATGTTCAGCCGGCAGGCCCGGATCGGCGACCAAACCCGCAAGCGCGGCCTGGCACCCGACCTGCCGGTGCGCCGGCTCGGCTCACCAGCCGCCCGGCAGCGGTCGGCCCTCGGCGAAGCCCGCCGCGGACTGCACGCCGAGCACCACCAGCTCGTGGAACTCCTTCAGGCTGTGCGCCCCCGCGTAGGTGCACGAGGACCGTACACCGGCGCAGATCGAGTCGAGCAGATCCTCGACGCCCGGCCGCTGCGGGTCCAGGCGCATCCGCGAGGTCGAGATGCCCTCCTCGAACAGGCCCTTGCGCGCCCGGTCGAAGGCGTTGTCGCCACGCGTGCGCGCGCCCACGGCCCGCTTCGAGGCCATGCCGAACGACTCCTTGTACGGACGGCCGGCCTCGTCGCGCTGGAGGTCGCCGGGCGACTCGTAGGTGCCGGCGAACCACGACCCGACCATCACGCTGGACGCCCCGGCGGCGAGCGCGAGCGCCACGTCCCGCGGGTGCCGGACGCCGCCGTCGGCCCACACGTGCTTGCCCAGCGCGCGGGCCTGCGCGGCACACTCGGCGACGGCCGAGAACTGCGGCCGACCGACGCCGGTCATCATCCGCGTGGTGCACATCGCGCCCGGACCGACGCCGACCTTGATCACGTCGGCCCCGGCCTCCACCAGGTCCCGCACGCCGGCCGCGGTGACCACGTTGCCTGCGACCACCGGCACCGACCCCAGGTCGAGCTTGCGCACCGCTTGCAGCGCGCTGAGCATCTTCTCCTGGTGACCGTGCGCGGTGTCCACGACCAGCACGTCCACACCGGCGTCGAGCAGCTCCGCCGCCCGGGCGCCGACATCGCCGTTCACCCCGGTCGCGGCCGCGACCCGCAGCCTGCCGTCGGCATCCAGCGCGGGCGCGTAGATCTCCGCCCGCAGCGCCCCGACCTCGGTCAGCACCCCGGCCAGCCGGCCCTCGCCGTCCACACCGAGCGCCACCCTGGTGGACCGCCCGTGCAGCCGGTCGAAGACGTCCCGCGGCGCGGTGTCCATCGGCAGCGTCACCACGTCCGGGTTGGCTACCTCGCCGACCCGAGTGAAACGGTCGACGCCGTGGCACGCGGCCTCGTCCACCACACCCAGCGGCCGGCCTTCGCCGTCCACCACGACCACGGCCCCGTGGGCCCGCTTCGGCAGCAGGTTGACGGCGTCCGCGACCGCGTCGCCGGCCCGCAGCACGAGCGGGGTGTCCCAGACCGTGTGCCGGGTCTTCACCCAGGCGGTGATCTCGGCGACCGCGTCCGGGGCCACGTCCTGCGGCAGCACCACCAGACCGCCCCGGCGGGCGACGGTCTCGGCCATCCGGCGGCCGGCCACCGCGGTCATGTTGGCCACCACGATCGGGATCGTGGCGCCGGTGCGGTCGGAGGTCGCGAGGTCGACGTCGAACCGCGACTCCACGGTGGAACGGCCCGGGACGACGAAGATGTCGTCGTAGGTGAGGTCGTAGTGGGTCTCATGCCCGTCTAGGAAGCGCACGAGACTTCAGAATACGGAATGGTCAGCCCGGCAGCAGCGCTCTGACCTGATCGATCGTGTCGGCCTCGCTCACCTCCTTGTCCGGCCGGTAGCGCAGGACCCGCGCGAACCGGAGCGCCACACCCCCCGGATAGCGCGGACTCACCTGCACACCGTCCAACTCGATCTCCACCACCATCTCGGGTCGCACCTGCACGACCCAGTCGCCGGAATCGGTCGCGATCGCCTGGAACGCCTTGGTCTGCCAGGCCAGCAACTCGTCGGTAAGGCCCTTGAAGGTCTTGCCCACCATCACCGGCGGGCCGCCGTCCGGGTCCCGGGCGCCGAGGTGCAGGTTGGAGAGATAGCCACGGCGCCTGCCGTGACCCCACTCCGCGGCCAGCACCACGAGATCCAGGGTGTGCACCGGCTTGACCTTCTGCCACGACTTGCCACGCCGTCCCGCCGCATAGACGGAGTCCAGTGCCTTCACCATCACGCCCTCGTGCCCGGCGGCGTGCGCCGACGCGGCGATCTCGGCGGCCTTGTCGGCGTCCGGTTCCATCGCGCCCGGGATGCGGAATGGCCCGGCGACCTGCTCCAGCGCGACCAACCGATCACGCAGCGGCAGATCGAGCAGGTCCTTGCCGTCCAGGTGCAAGCAGTCGAAGTAGTAGGGCCGCAGCAACAGCTCCCGGGAGATGGTCGCCCCGAACCTGCTCATCGTCTCCTGGAACGGACGGGGACGGCCGTCGTCGTTGAGCGCCAGTGTCTCGCCGTCGAGCACGACCGACTCGCAGGGCAGGCCGCGGACCTGCGCCACGAGTTCGGGCACGCTCGCGGTGATCTCACGCAGCGTCCTGGTGTAGATGTGCACCTCGGACCCGTTGCGGTGCACCTGGATCCGCGCCCCGTCGAGCTTGTACTCGACGGTCACCGCGCCCAGTTCCGACAGCGCCGACTCCAATGACTCGGCCGGCGAGGCCAACATCGGCCGGATCGGACGGCCGACCTCCAGCCCGAACGCGGCAAGTGCCGCCGCGCCGCCGGAGCGGGCCTGCTCGGCCGTGGTGTGCAGCCGGCCGCTGAGCATGAACGCCCGGCGGACCGCGTCTGCCGGCACCTCGAACGCGGCGGCCACCGCGTCCGTCATCACTCCCTCCAGTGCGCCCTGTCGGAGTTCGCCGGTGAGCAGCCGCAGCAGGAAGTCCTGCTCTGGCACGGTCGCCCGGGTCAGCGCCGCGGTCAGCAGGTCCGCGCGCCGCTGGGTCGATCCCTTGCCGCTGGTGCCGGCGACCTGGGTCAGCAGGTCGTCGACGTCCAGAATGGTCAGGTCCGGCTCGGCCGCGGCCGGCACCTCGATCGAGAGCAGCGTGCGCCAGCCCGCGCCGACCTTGCCCTGCCTGGGCAGGCCGACCAGGAACGCGGTGGCCGCCTCGACCTCGTGCGGGTCCTCGAGCTGCCGCAGCAGCTCGCTGAGCGCGGCCACCTTCGCCAGCCGTGACCTGGTTTCGGCCACGGCTGCTGATGTCGAGACGACGTCGGCGAAGCGCATGCGCCCATCTTGCGCCCCGCCCCTGACAATTTCGCGGCACACGATCGGGGGGGCGGCTCGAGCGGTACTCGGTTAGGCCGAAAAGGCGGCCTGGACCTGCGGGAGCACGAAATTGTCAGGGGTGCAAGGCAGGGTGGAGCTCGGGCCGGGCAGCGCCGTGCGGACCCGGATTGCCAGGAACGAGGTGCATAGTGGGTCGCACCCCGACACGGAAAGGAGGCGATCTATGACGCAACGGAGGCGATGACGTCCACGGCCGACCGGAGGCGGTCCGGACCGAGCGACGCGTAGCCGACGACGAGACCTGGGTAGGGCGGGATCCGTCCACTCGGGACGTACCCGGACAGCGCCAATGCGTTGACCCCGCTCGCGGCGAGTGCCCGCTGGAGCGCGAGATCGTCGACGCCGTCCGGGAGCCGCAGCACCACGTGCAGACCTGCCGCCACACCGACGGCCTGCCACGAGGGCAGCCGTTCCGCGACTGCTGCGAGCAACGCGTCCCGACGACGCCGGTACAGCGCTCTGGTCCGCCGCAGATGCCGTTCGTACCCACCCGTCCGCAGCAGGTGGGTGAGGGCGGCCTGGGGGATCGGGCTGCCGCCGAGGTCGTTGTAGTGCTTGGCGTCGACGACGTCCGGGCGTAGTGCCGGCGGCGTGATGAGCCAGCCGATCCGCAGCGCGGGCGACAGCACCTTGCTGACGCTGCCGAAGTAGGCGACGCGCGTCGGATCGAGGGCTTGCAGTGCGCCCATGGCATGCCGGTCGTAGCGGTGTTCGGCGTCGTAGTCGTCCTCCAGGATCAGGGCATCGCGCTCACGCGCCCACGCCACCAGCGCCCGCCGGCGCTGCGGGCAGAGGACGACGCCGAGCGGGAACTGGTGGGCCGACGTGACGTGCACGGCACGGCAGTCGGTCGCGGCCAGCTCGTCGACGCGGATGCCGCGATCGTCGACTGTGACCGGGACCGGTCGCAGGCCGTGCGCCGTGAACAGCTCGGCCTGGCCCGGGTGGCTCGGGCATTCCACGGCGACGCTGGTGTGCCCGGCGGCCCGCAGCACGCGGGCCACCAGGCCCATGCCCTCGGCGACGCCGTTGGTGATGACGACGTCGTCGGGACCGGCGGCGACCGCCCGGACCCGGCCGAGGTAGCCGGCGAGCTCGGCGCGGAGCTGGGCCAGCCCCGTGAAGTCGGGGTAGCCCAGCGCGTCGTCCGGCAGCTCGGCCAGGCCGGCCTTGGTCGCCGCGACCCACTCGGCGCGGGGGAACGCGCTCAGCGCCGGGATGCCCGGCCGCAGGTCGTAGCGCCAGCGGACGGGCCGGTCCGGCGTCGCTGCCGGTGGCGGCGGGCCGCATTCGGCGTCGGCGACGACGGTGCCGGAGCCGTGCCGTGCGACCAGGTAGCCCTCGGCGATCAGTTGGGCGTATCCGGCGGTGACGGTGCCTCGGGCCAGCCCGAGCTGGCCGGCGAGGTCGCGGCTGGACGGCAGCCGGGTGCCTGGCCGCAGTCGGCCGGTTCGGATCGCCTCACGCAATGCCGACTCGAGGGCTCGACCGCGGGTGCGTACGGGTTCGGCCGAGACGGCGGGGAGCAGCAGTTCACGTGTTGACGCTGTCGTGTTCGTGGTCATGAATACGGCGGTCCGCCGCCGGGCGGTTGTCGGTCGACTGGCATCACCAGTCGAGCATGCCCGAGAACCACCCGCCGGCTAGGGCCCGCACGTGCTCACGCGGCCGCCTGGGCGCCGGTCACCAGCGCGCGGCCGGCTGTGGTCAGCACGGCCGGCACGCGCTGGCCGGGCGTGCCCGGCTGGCCCGGGCGGACCAGGCCCTCGTGTGCCAGCACGTGGGCGGTGAACTGGTCGCAGCACGGCATGCCGTCCACGAACAGGTCCGGTTCGGCGCTGCAGGTGAGCTGGGCTCGGCCGGCGTCGACGGCGCGCAGCATGGCCAGCACGCGGTGGTTGACCGCGGGCGGTTGTGAGGTCGCGTGCGGTGTGGTCATGTCAGTCCTCCCAGTGCGGTGGCCGCCATGTGATGGCAGCCACACCCCCATCAAGCAAGAGCGCGAACCGGTCGCCGAGATGCCCTGCCGACATGGTCAGTCACCGCGAGTTGGCCAAACACTCAAATGCGCAGACTGTGGCAACTCGCTCAAGTGGTCCGTCAAACGATGGGTCAAGTGGTGCAGGTACACAGACCAGTTGCGTCACAGACTTGGGAACATGACGAACACGGGGGACATCAGGGCGGTGGCGTTCGGCGCGGGCAGCATCCTGACGGTGGGCGCGTCCTTCCCGGTGACCGGGCTGCTCGAGGGCTACCCGGTGCTGGCCGGGCAGGCGATCCGGTACACGATCGGCGGCCTGATGCTGCTCGTCGTGCTGCTGGCGCGCGGCCGCCGGCTGCCGCTGCCGGGCCTGCGCGACCTGGCGGGCCTGCTCGGCATGGTGGTGGCCGGCATGCTCGGCTTCAACGCGGCCATCCTGGTCGGCGAGCGCTACGCCACGCCGGGATTCGTCACGGCCGTCGTCGGCTGCACACCGCTGGTCCTCGCGATCGCGGTGCCGCTGCTGGGAAAGCGACGTCCGGCGATGGCGGCCGTCCTCGGCGCGGCGATCGTGGTCGGCGGCGTCGCCGTGCTCACGGGCGGCGGGTCCTGGCACGGTCCGGGTCTGCTGCTGGCCATCGCGTGCATGGTGGGCGAGGTGCTGTTCACCTTGTGCGGCATCGGGCCGGTGCAGCGGCTGGGTGCCATGGAAGCGTCCACTTGGGCCTGTTTCCTGGCGGCCATCGGCGGCGCGGGCGTTGCGACCATTGTGGACGGTGGCGGCGCGTGGCGTCTGCCGTCGACCACCGAGACGACGGCGCTCATCATCTTGGGCGTCCTCGTCAGTGCCGTCGCCTTCACCGGCTGGTACACGTGCGTCGCGCGGATCGGCGCCGACCGGGCGGGCGTGCTCGTCGGACTGATGCCGGTGTCCGGGCTTGTCGTGTCGGTGCTGCTGCACGCCCAGGCGCTGACCGTCACTGCGGTGTTGGGGGCAGCCTCCGTCGCCGTCGGCTGCACCCTCGGCCTGTACCGCCGTCGGGTCAGCGCCCGCCGCGAGCCATCCGCAGCACGTCCAGAGCCTCGTCAAGCTGTTCGACGGTGATCCGACCGGCGTCCACGTGCCCGCGGGCCAGCACGACCTCGCGGATCGTGCGCCGCTCCTTGAGCGCCTGCTTGGCGATCGCCGCCGCCTCCTCGTAGCCGAGGTACCGGTTCAGCGGCGTCACCACCGACGGCGAGGACTCGGCGTACTCCCGCATCCGGTCGACGTCCGGCGTCGCGCCCGCGATCACCTTGTCGGCCAGCAGGCGGGCCACGGCCGCCAGCAGACGCGCCGACTCCAGCACGTTGCGGGCGATCACCGGCAGCATCACGTTCAGCTCGAAGTTGCCCTGGGTGCCGGCGAACGCCACCGCCGCGTCGTTGCCGATCACCTGGGCGACGACCATCATCGTCGCCTCCGAGATCACCGGGTTCACCTTGCCCGGCATGATCGACGAGCCCGGCTGGAGGTCCGGCAGGGCCAGCTCGGCCAGGCCGGTGCGCGGCCCGGAACCCAGCCAGCGCAGGTCGTTGGCGATCTTGAACAGGGACACCGCGACGGTCCGCAGCTGGCCGGAGATCTCCACCACGCCGTCCCGGCTGGCCTGCGCCTCGATGTGGTCCCGGGCCTCCGTCAACGGAAGTCCGGTCAACGAAGCCAGTTCCGCCGCGACCGCGGCACCGAAGCCCTCCGGCGCGTTCAGCCCGGTGCCCACCGCCGTGCCGCCGATCGGCAGTTCCCCCAGCCGGGGCAGGCTGGCCTGCAACCGTTCGACGCCGTAGGCGACCTGCGACGCCCAACCGCCGGCCTCCTGCCCGAGCGTGATCGGCACCGCGTCCATCAGGTGCGTACGCCCCGACTTGACCAGGTCGGACCATTCCCCGGCCCGCTTGCGCAGCACGCCGACCAGGTGCTCCAGAGCCGGCACGACGTCGCGGACCACGGCCTCCGTCGCCGCCACGTGGATGGTCGTCGGGAAGGTGTCGTTGGACGACTGCGAGGCGTTCACATGGTCGTTGGGATGCACGTCACGACCCAGCGCACGGGTGGCCAGGGTGGCGATCACCTCGTTGGCGTTCATGTTCGACGACGTGCCCGAGCCGGTCTGGAACACGTCGATCGGGAACTGGTCGTCCCAGGCGCCGTCGGCGACCTCGCGAGCCGCCGCCACGATCGCGTCCGCCATGTCGTCCGGCAGCACGCCCAGCCGCTTGTTCACGCTGGCGGCGGCCGCCTTGAGCAGGCCCAACGCCCGGATCTGCGATCGTTCCAGCCCTCGCCCGGAGATCGGGAAGTTCTCCACCGCGCGCTGCGTCTGCGCGCGCCACAGCGCCTCGGCGGGGACCTTGACCTCGCCCATCGTGTCGTGCTCGATCCGGTACTGCTGCTCAACCATGCCTTCGAGTCTGGACCTCCGAACGGTCGCGGGCAGCATGGCGAGCGGCACGCCAGGATCTCGGAATATCCCGTGATCTTCTGCCGCCCGCGGCGCGTATCGCACTAGAGTCGGCAGTGTTCGCGATCACTGCCTCCCACCACAGGCGGAAAGCGGGGCCAACGGCGATGGATGACATCGAGGTCGATCTCCTGGTGATCGGCGCGGGGCCGGTAGGCCTGTTCGCCGCCTACTACGCGGGCTTCCGGGAGCTGTCCACCGCGCTGGTGGACGCGCTGCCCGAGGCCGGCGGCCAGGTCACCGCGATGTACCCGGAGAAGATGATCTTCGATGTCGCCGGTTTCCCCGCCGTGCGCGGCCGCGATCTGATCGCCGCGCTGGTCGAGCAGGCCGCGCAGTGGAAGCCCACCTACCTGCTGGGCCGCCAGGCCCGCACCATGGAGGACGGCGAGAACGGCCTGGTCGTGGGCTTGGCCGACGGCACCACCGTGCGCGCCGGCGCAGTGCTGATCACCGCCGGCATGGGCGAGTTCAACCCGCGCCCGCTGCCCGCCGGCGACGGCTGGGTCGGCAAGGGCGTCGTGTACTTCGTGCCGTCACTGGAGGCGCACCTCGGCCAGGACGTGGTGATCGTCGGCGGCGGCGACTCCGCCTTCGACTGGGCGCTGGCACTGCACCCGATCGCCAACAGCGTCACCCTCGTGCACCGGCGGGCGGCCTTCCGCGCGCACGCGGCCACCGTCACCAAGGTCCGCGAGCTGGGCGTCCCGATCATCACCGACGCCCAGGTCACCGAGCTGCGCGGCGGCGACAACGGCCTGCTCGCCGAGGTGGAGATCGAGGTCAAGGGCGGCGGCCGCAAGGTGCTGCCGGCCCAGACGGCCGTGGCGGCGCTGGGCTTCACCGCCGACCTGGGTCCGATCGAGTCCTGGGGCCTGGAGTTGGACCACCGCGCGGTCTCCGTCGACACGACCATGCTCACCGCCCGCCCTCGCGTCTACGCCGCTGGCGACGTCGCCACGTATCCGGGCAAGGTCAAGCTGATCGCCACCGGCTTCGGCGAGGCCGCGACCGCGGTCAACAACCTCGCCGTGGTGCTGAACCCCGAGGCGCACCTGTTCCCGGGGCACAGCAGCAACGACGGCTGACCCGGACTCAGGCCACGACCTCGACCGGGTCGCCCACGTCGAGCTGCGAGTAGAACTCCGCGGACGCCGCCATCGACAGGTGCACGCAGCCGGCCGACGGCCGGCTCAGGCTGCCCTCGTGGAAGGCGATGCCGCCGTCGGCGAAGAACACCGAGTTCTCCATCGGCGCGTTGTTGAACTCGCTGCTCTTGTGGTGCTTGTCCTTCCACTGCACGTGGAAGAAGCCGGTCGGGGTCGGCTCGGACGCCTTGCCCGGCATCATCGGCACCGGCCCGTAGGTGACCTTGCCGTTGTAGATCAGCCACGCCTGGCCGGTGCTCTTGTCCACGCACGCCGCCATGGTCGCCCGGCACGGCGTGCCGGGCGCGTTGCCGGTCAGCGGCGGCTTCGTGGTCGTCGTGGGTGGCGGCGGAGGCGGCGTGGTGGTTGTCGTGGTGGGCGGGGGAGTCGTGGTGGTCGTCGGGGCCACCGTGGTGGTCTTCGTCGTGCTGGTGGCGCTGGCCGAGGTGCTCGCCGGCGACGCGTTCGACGCCAGGTTCACGCCGGTCGAGCACGCCGTGGCCAGCGTGGCGGCGCCGACGGCCAGCGCCAGCACGATCTTGTTCACCCGCACGGATTACTCCCCTGCAACGCCCGGAATCACGCCCGACACCAGCAACGACGCGTCACTGTATTCCGGGGTTGTCGCGGAAATCCGTTACTGGGTAACGGTTGGGACTCCGGTTGGCTACGGCAGCGGGGGAAGGGCGCCCGCGACCTCCGACTCGGTCAGCCGGTCGAAGTCCACGGAGGAGTACTGGCGCAGCTTCGTCAGCCGGTGGAAGCCGTCGATCACCCGCACGGTGCCGGACTTGGAGCGCATCACGATCGACTGCGTCGTGCAGCCGCCGGCGCGGTACTGCACGCCGCGCACCAGGCTGCCGTCGGTCACGCCGGTCGCGCAGAAGAACACATTGTCGCCGCGCACCAGGTCGTCCGTGGTGAGCACGCGGGTCAGGTCGTGTCCGGCGTCCAGTGCCTTCTGCCGCTCGGCGTCGTCACGCGGCCACAGCCGGCCCTGGATCGCGCCGCCCATGCACTTCATGGCGCAGGCGGTGATGATGCCCTCCGGCGTGCCGCCGATGCCCAGCAGCAGGTCGACGCCGGTGTCCGGGCGGGCCGCCGAGATCGCGCCGGCCACGTCGCCGTCGGCGATGAAGTGGATCCGGGCGCCGGCCTCGCGGACCTCCTTGACCAGCTGCTCGTGCCGCGGCCGGTCCAGGATGCAGACGGTGACGTCCTCGACGTCGCTGTGCTTGGCCCGCGCCACGCGGCGGATGTTCTCCGCGACCGGGGCGGTCAGGTCGATCACGTCCGCGGCCTCCGGGCCGGCGGCGATCTTCTCCATGTAGAACACGGCCGACGGGTCGTACATCGAGCCGCGCTCGGCGACCGCGAGCACCGCGACGGCGTTGGGCATGCCCTTGCTCATCAGCGTGGTGCCGTCGACCGGGTCCACGGCCACGTCGCACTCGGGGCCGTCGCCGTTGCCGACCTGCTCACCGTTGTACAGCATGGGCGCCTCGTCCTTCTCGCCCTCGCCGATGACCACCACGCCGCGCATCGAGACGGTTCCGATGAGCTTGCGCATCGCGTCCACCGCGGCGCCGTCGCCGCCGTTCTTGTCGCCCCTGCCCACCCATCGGCCGGCGGCCATCGCGGCGGCCTCGGTCACGCGGACCAGTTCCATCGCGAGGTTGCGGTCGGGTGCCTCCGGCGCTCGCCGGGGCTCGGTGGTGGTCATGGCGGCCTCCTGTTCTGCTCGTGGCAGGACTACCCGGAAATCCTCGCAGATCACCCGGCTCGACCCGGTCCGTGATCGATTCCGCGGTGAGAAACAGCACCCGGTGCGGGGCGGTAGGGCCAGCTTGAGACGATGGCGGGGTGCCCGACACGCAGACGCCAGCCCCACGCAAGCCAGGACGCGGCGCGCAGACCGCCCGCGACATGATCCTGTCGCTCGGCGCGCTGCTGTTGATCATCGTGGCGGTGTTGGGCTTCAGCCGAGGCTGCTCGTTCAGCCCGGGCGGGCCGACGATCGACACCAGCTCGGCACCCTCGGTGGACGTCGACAGCGTGTTGCCGGGCATCGCCGCCGGCATGGACTTCCCGGTGCGGGAGCCCAAGCTGCCCGCCGGCTGGCACGCCAACTCGACCGACACGATCACGGTCGGCAAGGGTGACCAGGCCCGGCCGGTGGTGCGGGTCGGCTGGCTGACGCCCGGCGGCGGCTTCCTGCGGCTGTCCCAGACCCAGGGCGCGGCCCGCGACCTGATCGCGTCCGAGACCGACGACCCGAACTCCGAGCCCGCGGCCACCGGGACCATCGACGTCGCCGGCGTGAACTGGACGATCTATCCGGCGCGGCGCAGCGAGAACTCCTGGCTGGCCGACGTGGGCGGCGTGCGGCTGCTGATCAGTGGAAACGGCAAGGAGGCCGACTTCCGGACGCTGGCGCAGGCCGTGCAGACCGCGCCGCCGCTGCCGAAGAAGTCCTAACCCTCGGCCACGTCCTCCTCGACCACGGCGAGCGCGGTCTCCACCCGCTGCCGCGCGCCGGCCAGGTGGCCCTCGCAGACTTTGGCCAGGGCCTCGCCGCGCTCCCACAGCGCCAGCGAGTCCTCCAGCGACAGGCCGCCGGCCTCCAGCTTGCGGACGACATCGGCCAACTCGTCGCGCGCGGCCTCGTAGCCGAGCGTCGGTTCGGTCATGACGCGTTGGTTCCCATCTGGCTCTGCACCCGGACCACAACCGCCGCGACGGCCTGGTCGTACCCGACGAACGCCTCGGCGAACTCGGCGCCGTCGCCGTCGGCCACCGCCTCACCGATCCGGTCCTCGGCATCGGCCACGCGGCGCCGGTGCACGGATCCGTCGCCGTACCACCACTGCGTCCCCACATAGACCGAGGTGGCCTCGGTCAGCTCGTGGAGACGCGAGGGTAACGCCCGGCGGCCCGGATAGTCGCAACCGGCCAGCATGGCGGTCCACGTGTCGACGGCGGCCTCGTTGGCCGCCTCCGCGCAGTACTGGACGACGCGGGCGCCGCGGGTGAGCTCGGCCGACCCGGGGGCGTCGGCGGCGTCTCTGGCGGTCGCCACCGTCAACGGGAGGAACGTGGGTTCACGCGCCGGGTATGGCACCCCTACCTCCGCTCACGGGTGTCGTCGTCGGTTACGACGGCACGGACCGCCCCGTCAACGAGCCGGACCCGCACGTGCGTTCCCGGCGGGGCGTCGTCGACGGACCGGAGCACGGAGGTGGCCCCGTCCTCGGCCACGCTCTGCACCACGGCGTATCCCCGGGCCAGCGTGGCGGCTGGTCCGAGGGTCGTCAAGCGTGAACGGATGGCCGACTGGGCACTTTCCTCGTTAGCGAGCATCGAGCGGATCTCCCGACGCCCGCGGTCACGCAGTGTGGTCACCTCGTCGGCGCGCCGCTGCAACGGCGTGAACGGGTCGGCCAGCACCGGCCGGCTGCGCAGCGCGTCCAGCAGCCGGCGCTCGCGGTCCACCCAGCCGTGCAGGGCCCGCCGCGTGCGGTCCCGCAGCTGGCGGATGCGCTGGGTCTCCTCGGCGACGTCCGGCACGACCCGCTTGCCGGCGTCCGTGGGGGTGGAACACCGCAGGTCAGCGACGTGATCGAGCAGCGGGGTGTCCGGCTCGTGGCCGATGGCGCTGATCACCGGCGTGCCGCAGGCGGACACCGCCCGGCACAGGGTCTCGTCGGAGAACGGCAGCAGGTCCTCCACGCTGCCGCCGCCGCGGGCGATCACGATGACGTCCACGTCGGGGTCGGCGTCGAGGGTCTTCAGGGCGGTCATCACCTGCGGCACGGCGGTCGTGCCCTGCACCGCGACGTTGATCACCCGAAAGTGCGCCGCGGGCCAGCGGCCGCGGGCGTTGGTCAGGACGTCCCGCTCGGCGGCGGAGGCGCGGCCTGTGATCAGCCCGATGGTGTGCGGCAGGAACGGCAGCGGCCGCTTGCGGCGCGGGTCGAACAGACCCTCGGCGGCCAGCAGGCGGCGCAGCCGCTCGATGCGGGCCAGCAGTTCGCCGACGCCGACCGCGCGGATCTCGTCCACGCGCAGGCTGAGCGTGCCGCGGCCGGTGTAGTAGCTGGGCTTGCCGTGCACGACCACGCGGCTGCCGTCGGTCAGCGGCGGCTCCATGCCGCGGACCAGCTGCGTCGAGCAGGTCACCGAGATCGACACGTCCGCGCTGGCGTCACGCAGCGTGAGAAAGGCCGTCGCGGTGCCCGGACGGGCGGAGATCTGGGTGACCTGTCCCTCGACCCAGACGGCGCCGAGGCGGTTGATCCACTCGGCGATCTTGAAGGTGACCGTCCGCACCGGCCAGGGGTTCTCGGCGGTGGTCGGTCCTGCGGCGGTCACGAGTCGGTGTTCTCCTGGGCCCGTACGGTGGCGATGCGCCTGGTCAGCATGCCCAGGTACGCGGGGCGGGCGGCGTGCTCGCGCTCGTAGGCCAGCAGCTGCTCGAGGTCGTCCAGGGTGAGCCGGCGCAGCCGGGCCCGCAGCTGCGGCACCGACAGCTCGTCGTACTCCGGCAGCGCGTCCGGGCCGTCCGCGGCGACGTCGTCCTCGCCCTCGTCGACGGTGTCCTCGTGCTCGGAGACCGCCCGCTCCTCGGCCAGCCACGGATCCTCCGGCTGGGCCGGCGGCTCGGGGTCCTCGTCCTCGTCGAAGGTCGCCCATTCGGGGGTTTCCTCCACCGGACGCAGCGAGGCCAGCGCGTCGTCACCCTTGATCGCGAGCTCGGTGACCCGCTGCTGCACCCGCATGGACAGCTGGAGCGCCTGGCTCACCACCGTCACCGGCAGCCCGGTCAGCTGCTCGGGGAGCTTGCGGGCCTGCTCGACCGCGGTGACCGCGAGTCCGGCTGCGATGCGCACCGGCAGCGGCAGTGACGACTTCATGGTGCCTAGCCTGCCGCAGTCGGCCCGTCCTGCACAGTTTTCGGTGGCGAACGGGTGACGAAACGAACGTCGCTCACGCGAAGTGCTCGGCCGCGCGCCGCTACCCTTGGGCCATGACCACGTCGAGCCCAGGAGCTGACCGGCCCAAGCGCGTCTTCCTCGCCAAGCCACGCGGCTACTGCGCGGGTGTGGACCGTGCCGTGGTGACCGTGGAGAAGGCGCTCGAGACGTACGGCGCGCCCGTCTACGTGCGCAAGGAGATCGTGCACAACAAGTACGTCGTGGAGACCCTCCAGGACCGCGGCGCGATCTTCGTGGACGAGACCGACGAGGTGCCCGAGGGCGCGTTGGTCGTGTTCTCCGCACACGGTGTGTCACCGGCCGTGCACGAGGAGGCGGCCGAGCGCAATCTGCGCACGATCGACGCGACCTGCCCGCTGGTGACCAAGGTGCACCAGGAGGCCAAGCGCTTCGCCCGCGACGACTACGACATCCTGCTGATCGGCCACGAGGGTCACGAGGAGGTCGAGGGCACCGCCGGCGAAGCCCCCGAGCACGTGCAGCTCGTGGACACCGCCGAGGACGTGGCCAAGGTCGAGGTCCGTGACCCGTCCAAGGTCATCTGGCTGTCCCAGACCACGCTGTCGGTGGACGAGACGATGGTCCGGGTCGAGCAGCTCAAGCAGCGCTTCCCCGACCTCCAGTCGCCGCCGAGCGACGACATCTGCTACGCCACGCAGAACCGCCAGGTCGCGGTCAAGGCGATGGCGCCCGAGTGCGACCTGGTGATCGTCGTCGGGTCGCAGAACTCGTCCAACTCCAAGCGGCTGGTCGAGGTCGCGCTCCAGCACGGCGCCGAGGCGTCGTACCTGATCGACTACGCCAAGGAGATCCAGGAGGAGTGGCTGGACGGCGTCCGCACGGTCGGCGTGACCAGCGGCGCGTCCGTGCCGGACATCCTGGTCCACGAGGTGCTGGCCTACCTGGCCGAGCGCGGCTGGGGTGACGTGGAAGAGGTCACCACGGCCAACGAGAAGATCGCCTTCCAGCTGCCGCGTGAACTCCGCAAGGACCTCGTGCGGTAAGTCCCGTACGCAACGAAAGGGCCATTTCTCGCAGCTGATGCGAGAAATGGCCCTTTCGCTACGTCTCAGTACTCGTCGTCCGGCCGACGGGGCCGGCGCGGCGGAGGCTGCGGGGGACGGCCTGCGCCACCCCCACCGCTCGGACGGCCGCCACCGCCGGCGCCGCGGCCCGGAGCGGCCGGACGGGGCGGCACACCGCCGCCACGCTGACCGCCGGCGCCTGGAGCAGGACGGCCGGGAGCGCCACCCCGACCCGGCGGCACCTGCCGCGGCGGGGGCGGAGGCGGCTGCCGGTCACGGTCCATCCGCTCACGGTCCGGTCGCTCGCCGCGGCCGGGCGGCGGCGGTGTCGGACGCGTGCGGGCGGCGGCCGGCCGCGGCGCCTGGTCCCGCGGTCCACGCTGGGCGGGCTCGCGCGACGGCGACTCACGATCCTCACGGATCGGCTCGCGCCGCACCGACCGGGCCGGCGGCGGGAAGTCGTCCTCGTCGATCGGGGGCTTGCGCTGAAGGATCAGCCGGATCGCGCCGATCACCACGGTGAGCACGGTGGCGACCGCCATCACCGGGAAGTTGCCGATCAGCGGCGGGCCGATCGCGATGGCCTTGGCGGCGAGGCCGCCGGTGCCGCCGGCGAACAGCGCCAGCACCACGCCGGCCACCAGGATCATGATCAGCGGCGGCTGCACCATGGGCCCGAACAGACTGCGCCGCTTCACGAAGGTCACGGCCGCCACGCAGCCCACGGTGTAGAGGACCTGGAACGGCAGGCCCAGCGCCTTGCTGGTCATCTCGTTCAGCAGCGCGCCGACCGCGGTCAGGGCGAGCGCCGTCAGCACCGCGCCCCACCAGGGCATGGCTCGTGAGCCGAAGGCGGGAGAGTCCCCCCACGAGGAGGTCCCGGGCTCGGTGTCAAGATCGCTTCGGCGATCGCGCGTGGCGGTCACGAGACGACACGGTAGCCCGTTTGTGTCGCGAAGCTTGTGAACGCTCCGTGAGAACGAGCGTCAGTCACCCCTACGGGCTGCCGCCGATGCCCGAGTGACCGGCGAAAACCGTCGAATGATCACCCTCCGTCCCGTGTTTGCTCAGTGTGAAGCGGCTCCGCCATCGGGGTAAACGGGCCCGCCGTGACCTCGTCCGCACGACGCACCGTCGACAGCGGCGTCGGACTGCCCGCCGCGTCGGTCAGCGGCTGCACCGCCCCCCGGAAGCCCTCCAGCGAGTCCAGCTCGCGGCGCCGCGCGGACAGGAAGCGCTGGAGGTGGGTGCTGGACAGGTTGACGGCGTCGATGGCCGTGTTCGCCGCCCGGTTCGCGGCCGCGGCCTGGGTCCGCACCTGCTCGACGTCCGCGGCGATGGCCCGCTCGGTCGCCGCGAACAGCGCCGCCGAGGCCAGCACCGCGAATCCGGTCGGACCGCACAGGAAAACCCGCCGGTCCAACAGCCACCGCAGCAGCTCCGGGTCGGCATCCATGGCCGCGACCACCGCCGCGTCCGACGGCACGAACATCACCGTGCCGTAGATGGCGTCCGCCCAGCGGGCATAGCCCTTGCCCGCCAGCTCCGCCGCCCGCGACCGGATGTTGCGCACGTGCACGCGCAACGCGTCGGCCCGCTCGTCGGCGTCGTCGGCCTCCATCGCCTCGGCCCACACCACCATGCTCATCTTCGCGTCCACCGGCACCTGCCGGCCGCCGCCGACCGAGAGCACCAGGTCCGGCCGGACCGTGCCGCCGCCGGCCAGGTCCGTCTGCAACGTGAAGTGCAGCCCCTCGCGCAGCCCCAGGGTGCGGGCCGTCTCGACGAGCACCTGCTCGCCGAGTTCACCCCTTCCGGTGATCGAGGAGAACGCCACCTCGTACCGGCGCAGCGTCGCCTGCTGCCGGTCGAACCGGGCGCGTTCGGCCTCCACCGCCGCGAACGCCGCGTCGGTCCGACGCACGCTGTCCTGGTACATCCGCCACAGCAGCACCAGGCCACCGGCCAGCAACAGGGCCAGCACGATCGCCGCGGTGCTGATCACTTCCGCACTCACGGTACCCACAGTGCCACTGCCCTCTGACAGTTTTTTCGCCGCCCGTGCCGGGCGGGGCGAGGCCGCTCGTGACCGGTGCCTCGCCCTTGCTGGATTTCGAACGCCGCATCGGCTCGGCGGTGGGTCGGGTCTACTGGCGGCGATCGAAATCCAGCAACCAGGCGAAGCACCGGCGCGGCCTCGCGACTCCGGGCTGGCGGCGTTGTGCCGCTTGCCGGTGTCGCTCGCCTCACTTCAAGACTCGCCGAGCATCCTCCACAGTGTTGTCGGGGTCTGGCCTTAGCTTGGGAGTCCATGCGGGTCCTGCACACCTCCGACTGGCACGTCGGCCGCACCTTCCACGGCCGCGACCTGCTCGCCGACCAGGAGACGGTGCTGGTCGGGCTGGCGTCGATCGTCGAACGCGAGCGGGTCGACGTCGTCGTGGTGGCCGGTGACCTCTACGACCGCGCGGTGCCGTCCGCAGAGTCCGTCGACATGTGCGCACGGGTGCTGGGCGCGATCCGCGAGGCCGGCGCGCGGATCGTGATCACGCCGGGCAATCACGACTCCGCCCAGCGCATCGGCGTGTTCGGCAACTTCGCGGCGGCCGGCGGCCTGCACCTCAAGACGAAGCTGTCCGCGCTGGACACCCCGGTCGTACTGGACGACGTCGCCTTCTATGGACTGCCCTATCTGGACCCGGAACCGTCCCGGCACGCACTCGGTGTGGACGGCCGCGGCCACGCCGCCGTGCTGGGTGAGGCGATGCGCCGCGTTCGTGGCGATTTACGCAACAGAAGCGGACTTGGCACCATGGTTCTCTCGCACGCCTTCGTGACCGGCGGCGAACCCAGCGAGTCCGAGCGCTCCATCCGTGTCGGCGGCATCGACCACGTGCCCGGCTCGGTCTTCGACGGCGTCGACTACGTCGCCCTCGGCCACCTGCACGGCGCGCAGAAGCTGGCCGAGAACCTCCGCTACTCGGGCAGCCCGCTGGCCTACTCCTTCTCCGAGGCGCGGCACCGCAAGCAGGTCCTGCTGGTCGACCTTGACAGCTACGGTTTGCACAAGGTCACGCAGGTCGTGCTGCCTGTTCCGCGCAGGTTGGCCACGGTCGCCGGCCGCCTCGACGATCTTCTCTCCGACCCCCGGCACGCCGGTCTGGAAGAGTGCTACCTGTCGGTCGCGGTCACCGACGACGTACGACCCCTTGACCTGCAACGGAAGTTGCAGGAGCGGTTCCCGTTCGCCGTGCACGCCGAGTGGCGCCCGGACGGCGGTCGGGCCGCGACCGAACTGCGCTACGCCGACGCCGTGCGCGGCCGCAGCGATCACCAGATCGCCGCCGGTTTCGTGCACGACGTGCGGGGCAGCGAGGCGACCGGATCGGAATCGTTGTTGCTGGAGCAGGCTTTCCGGGAGGTGGAGACGGAATGAGGTTGCACCGATTGGAGTTGTGCGCCTTCGGCCCCTATGCGGGCCGTGAGGCGGTGGACTTCGACCAGCTCGGCGCCGACGGCCTTTTCCTGCTGCACGGGGAGACCGGCGCCGGTAAGACGACGCTGCTCGACGCCGTGGCGTTCGCGCTGTTCGGCCGGGTGCCGGGCGCGCGCGGCGACGTGAAGCGGCTTCGTTACGACAACGCCGATCCCGACCTGCCGACCGAGGTCATGCTGGAGCTTTCCGTTCAGGGACAACGGTTTCGGCTCACCCGCAGCCCGGAGTACGACCGGCCCAAGCGGCGCGGCAACGGATTCACCACACAGAAGGCCATTGCCTCGCTGACGTGGCTGAGTTCCGACGCCGAGGGCATCACCCGAAATGACGAGGTCGCGCTCACCGTGGAGCGGTTGCTCGGCATGACCGCCGAGCAGTTCTTCCAGGTTGTGCTGCTGCCGCAGGGGGAGTTCGCCCGCTTCCTGCGCTCGGACACGTCCGAGCGGGAGAAGCTGTTGGAGAAGTTGTTCGGCACGCAGCGGTTCCACAACGTCGAGCAGTGGTTCCGTGATCGGCGCACGGTGGCGTATCGCAAGGTCGAGCAGCACCGGCAGCGCGTCCGCGAGCAGGTGGCCCGCACCGCGCAGGCGGCCGGCGAGCAGATGCCGGATGAGGCCGACGAGCCGTGGCTCATGGAATTGTCAGACCGGGTCGCCACGATGGTCTCCATGGCAGAGGCGTCCGAGTCCGCGAGCCGGGAACGTGCCCGGCAGGCGGAGACCGAGCTGGCGCAGCGACGTGCGCTGGCCGATCGGGTGCGCCGCGTGCGCCGGGCCACCGAGCAGCTCGCGAGTCTGCCGAACGAGGAGCGCGCCGCGTGGAGGGCCGAAGTGGCCGCCGCTCGACGTGCCGTCGGCGTCGCGGCTGCCCACGGGACGTGGCGGCAGATCGAGCGCGAACTGGCGCAGGTGCGTGATCGGGAACAGGCCGGCGTGCGACGGCTCGGCCCGGTCGTGCTGGAGGACGATCCCCGCGGTCAGGCGGGCCGTCTACGTGAGGAAGCCGGGACGCTGAAGCAGTTCGTCGCCGAGGCCGAGCAGTTGGCGGCCGACCAGCGGCGGATCCGTCAGCACGAGCGGCGCCGCGACGAGCTCGCGACCGGCATCCGGCAGCTCGGCGGGGCCCTCGCCCAGCTGCCGGACCAGCTGAGCATCGCTCGGCAGCGCCTCGACCAGGCCCGGGAGGCGCGGGCTCGGCTGGACGGCGTCGAGGACCAGTGGAAGCAGCTGGCCGAGATCGCCGTGGACGCGGATCGGCTGCCGGCGTTGGAACGCGCCCTGGAGCGGGCCGTCGCGGGCGATCGACGGGCCGTCGACGAACATCAGGCGGCATACGATCGGTTCCTGGACATCAGGCAGCGCCGCCTGGACGGCATGGCGTCCGAACTGGCCGCCGGACTCGTCCCCGGCGATCACTGCCCGGTGTGCGGGTCGGCCGACCACCCGGCGCCGGCCCGTGCCGTCGACGGATCGGTCACCCGGGAGCAGGACGTCGCCGCGCAGCGGGCCGAGCAGGAGGCGAAGCAGCGCCGCGAGCAGGCCGCCGCGCGGTTGCGCAGCGCCGAGCAGGAATGCCTGACTCTGCGGGATCGCCTGGCCGGCAAGGATCCCGAGTCGCTGAAGGCCGAGCTGAAGATGCTCACCGACGAGCGGGACGAGCTGCGCGCGGTGGCCGCGTGGGTCGACCGGCTGGTGGCCGAGGTGGGGCGCCTGGAGAGCGAGACGCGGCGGCAGACCGAGCGGCATGCCGAGGCCGAGCGGGAGCTCGCCGTGGTCGTCGCCGAGCTGACCTCGTTGCGAGAGAACGTCGACGAGCGCACCGAACGCGTGCGGCTCGCTCGTGGCGAATTCCGGGATGTGGCGGCTCGCCGTGAGCACCTGCTCTCCGTCGCCGACTGCGTCGAGGCCGTCGCCACCGCCAGGGACGAAGCCGCCGGGGTGGAGAAAAGGCTGGCGGCGCAACGCGAAGCCGTCGTCCAGGCCGCAGCCGCGGCCGGTTTCGACGACGTCTCCACGGCCATCGCCGCCGCGCGCACCGACCAGGCCGTCGCGGCGTTGGAGCGGCGGCTGGAGGAGGTACAGGCCGTCGAGGACTCAGCGCGCGGTGTGCTCGCCGAGCCCGAGCTGGCCGGCGTGGATCCGGCGACCGAGGTCGACGTCGCCACGACCGAGGCCGAGGCGGCGCAGGCCCGTGCGGCCCTGGAGGCCGACGTCGCGGCGCTGCGGTCGGCCCAGCAGCGCCGGATCGAGCTGGCCGAGCAGGGCACCCGGCTCCGCGCGGTGTGGACGTCGCTCGCGCCGGTGCTGGCCGAGTACGACGAACTGGACGCCCTGACCGACGTCGTCATCGGACGCGGTCAGAACGCCCGGGCCATGTCGCTGCGCTCCTACGTGCTGGCCGCCCGGCTGGAGGAGGTCGCCATCGCCGCCTCCCGCCGGCTGCGCCGGATGAGCCAGGGCCGCTACGAGTTCGTGCACTCCGACGCCGCCGGCCCGCGCGGCACCCGGGGTGGGCTCGGCCTGGACGTGTTGGACGACTACACCGGTCGGATCCGGCCGGCCAAGACGCTGTCCGGCGGCGAGTCGTTCCTCGCCTCGCTGGCGCTCGCCCTGGGCCTGGCGGACGTGGTCGCCGCCGAGACTGGTGGCGCGCTGCTGGACACGCTCTTCGTGGACGAGGGCTTCGGCACCCTCGACCCGGAGACCCTCGACATGGTCATGGACACCCTCGACGAGCTGCGGGCCGGCGGCCGCGTCGTGGGTCTGGTCTCGCACGTCGAGGAGTTGCGGCAGCGGATCCCGACCCGGCTGCGGGTGCGCAAGGCCCGCACCGGCTCGCGATTGGAGGTGGTGGCCTAGGCAGCAGCCGCCTCGTGGTCGAGCAGCCAACGCTTGACCTCGGCGCCCCAGCGGAAGCCGCCGATCGTGCCGTCGGTGCGCAGCACGCGGTGGCAGGGCACGAACAGCGTCACGGCGTTGTACGCGCAGGCCCCCGCGGCCGCCCGAACCGCGGTCGGGCGACCGGCCAGCTCGGCGTATTCCTTGTAGGTGACCGGCTTGCCGGCCGGGACGGTGCGCAGCACGCGCCAGGCGTGCTCGCGGAACTCGCCGGACCGCTGGAGGACCTCGATGTCGTCGATCACCAGCAGCTCGCCGGCGTGGTAGTCGCGGACGGCCCGGGTGATGTGACCCAGTTCGGCTCGCTCCTCGATCTCGGTCGGTCGCAGCGACGGCCCCACCTGGGGCAGCAGCTCGCCGAGGTCGGCGGTCCAGCCGGAGGCCAGCACGACGTCCTGGGCGTTGACGACCGTGGTGAACGGCCCGGCCGGGGTGTCCACAGTGGACGAGTACGCGGTGGTCACTTCGAGCTCCTGGGAGTGAGGGTCGACAAGTGGGCGGCCCGCCACAGGTGCATGCCGGCGTACGAGCGCCAGGGCCGCCAGGCCCGGCCGCGCGTCGCCAGGCCGTCCGGGTCGGAGGGCAGGCCGAGGTTGGCCGCGCCC
Source organism: Kutzneria buriramensis (assembly GCF_003387475.1). Classification (GTDB taxonomy): domain Bacteria; phylum Actinomycetota; class Actinomycetes; order Mycobacteriales; family Pseudonocardiaceae; genus Kutzneria; species Kutzneria buriramensis. Next base: position 233,660 of record NZ_QUNO01000011.1, read on the forward strand.
TTGAGCAGGGCCACGTCCGTGGTGAGCAGGACATCGGGCGCGCCGAGCACGCGCATCAGCACGTAGCCGGCGGTCCAGGGGCCGATGCCGGGCAGGGCTTCGAGTTCGGCACGCAGTTCCTCCGGGTCGCGGCCGACGTCGACGGTGAGCGTGCCGTCGGCCAGCGCCGCGCAGGTGGACAGGATGGTGTCGATGCGCCGGCGAGGGCCGGTCAGCACCGCCGCGCCCTCCTTGGCGATGGCCTCGGGGGTGGGGAACAGCCTGGTCAGCGTGCCGTCCGGGGTTTCCAGCGGCTCGCCGAGCTGCTCGGTGAGCCGGGCGAGCGCCGTGCGGGCCGCCGCGACCGTCACCTGCTGGCCGAGCAGCGCGCGCAGCACGATCTCGGGGCCGTCGACCGCGCCCGGCAGCCGGATGCCCGGTGTCTTCGCCACCGACGGCGCCAGGTCCGGGTCTGCCGCGAGCAGGTCGTCGCAGGCCACCGGGTCGGCGTCGAGGTCGAACAGGCGGCGCACGCGTGTCACCGCGCTGCCGAGGTCGCGGAGGTCGGTCAGGCACAGGGTGCAGTCCATGTGCTGCGCCGCCGGTGTCACGCGGACCGTGGCGGTGCCATGTGACAGCCGCAGCGTGCGGGCGTAGCCGTGCTCGCTCGCCTCTTCGACGCCCGGGATCGCCCGGGAGGCGAAGAAGACCAGCAGGCCCGTCGCGTCCAGCGGCGGCCGGTAGGGCAGGCGCAGGGTGATGGTGCCCGGCGCGGCCTCCGCCTGCTTGCGCTTGGCCGCGCCCTCGCGCAGCTGGGACGGGGTGACCGCGAACACCGCCCGCACGGTGTCGTTGAACTGGCGGATGCTGGCGAAGCCCGCGGCGAACGCCACGTCCGAGAACGGGAGGTCGGTGCTTTCGATCAGCAGCCGGGCCGAGTGCGCCCGGTGCGCCCGGGCCAGGGCCAGCGGCGGGGCGCCGAGCTCCGCCGTGAGCACCCTGGTCAGGTGCCGCTCCGAGTAGCCGAGGCGGCGGGCCAGGCCGGGCACGCCGTCGCGCTCGACCACGCCGTCCGCGATCAGCCGCATCGACCGGGCGGCCAGGTCGGCGCGCACGTTCCACTCCGGCGAGCCCGGCACCGCGTCGGGCAGGCAGCGCCGGCATGCCCGGTAGCCGCCGGCCTGGGCGGCCGCCGCCGTCAGGTAGAACTCGACGTTCTCCCGCTTCGGGCGGACCGCGGGGCAGGACGGCCGGCAGTAGATGCCGGTCGTGCGCACCGCGGTGATGAAGTGGCCGTCGAAGCGCGCGTCGCGGGAGGCGACGGCGCGGTAGGCGCGTTCCGGATCGATGAGCACGGTATGAATGCTGCCAGCGCCGGCGGGCAACGGCTGGCGGTTTTCGGACACCAGCGTCGAGCCGCGTAGACTGCTCCGTCGTGAGTCTCACCCTCGGCATCGTCGGTCTGCCCAACGTCGGCAAGTCGACCCTGTTCAACGCGCTGACCCGCAACGACGTGCTCGCCGCGAACTACCCGTTCGCGACGATCGAGCCCAACGTGGGCGTCGTCGCGCTGCCCGACCCGCGGCTGGACAAGCTCGCCGAGCTGTTCCACTCCGAGAAGATCGTGCCGGCCACCGTGTCGTTCGTCGACATCGCCGGCATCGTCAAGGGCGCGTCCGAGGGCGCCGGGCTCGGCAACAAGTTCCTCGCCAACATCCGCGAGGCCAACGCCATCTGCCAGGTCATCCGCGTGTTCGACGACCCGGACGTGGTGCACGTGGACGGTCGGGTGGACCCGTCGTCCGACATCGAGACGATCAACACCGAGCTGATCCTGGCCGACCTCCAGACCCTGGAGAAGGCGCTGCCGCGGCTGGAGAAGGAGTGCCGCACGCAGAAGGACAAGCGGCCCGCCTTCGAGGCCGCCGCCAAGGCCAAGGAGATCCTCGACGCCGGCCGCACCCTGTTCCAGGCGCAGGCCGAGCTGGACGTCGCGCTGCTGCGGGAGCTCAACCTCCTGACCGGCAAGCCCTTCCTCTACGTGTTCAACGCCGACGAGGGCGTGCTGACCGACGAGGCCCGGCTCAAGGAGCTGCGCGAACTCGTCGCGCCGGCCGACGCCGTGTTCCTCGACGCCAAGGTCGAGTCCGAACTGATCGAGCTGGACGCCGAGTCCGCGCGGGAGCTGCTGGAGTCCATCGGCCAGCACGAGCCCGGCCTCGACGCCCTGGCCCGCGCCGGCTTCCACACCCTCGGGCTTCAGACCTACCTCACCGCCGGCCCCAAGGAGTCGCGGGCCTGGACCATCCCCCAGGGCGCCACCGCTCCGCAGGCCGCCGGTGTCATCCACACCGACTTCGAGCGCGGCTTCATCAAGGCCGAGGTCATCTCCTACGACGACCTCGTCGCCGCCGGCACCGTCGCCGCCGCCCGCGCCGCCGGCAAGGCCCGCATGGAGGGCAAGGACTACGTCATGGCCGACGGCGACGTCGTCGAGTTCCGCTTCAACGTCTGACGGGCTTCCCGAGGGTCGGACCGGCTACCGGACGGAGCGGGGACGGGGAATGAAACCCGGGTGCACCGCCCGGGTAAGGCTCCTACCGTTCGCATGTGCAGATCCGTGACGCCTCGGCCGGCGACTGGCCCCTGATCTACCCGTTCTTCGCCCAGGTCGTCGCTGATGGGCGGACATACGCCTATCCCGACGGCCTGTCCCTCGATGAGGCCCGGGGCTGGTGGATGGAGTTCCCGCCGGGGCGCACCGTCGTCGCGGTCGACGGCGACGACATCCTCGGCAGCGCCAAGATGGGGCCCAACCGGCCCGGCCGCGGCTCTCACGTCGCCACCGGCAGCTTCATGGTCGACCCCCGCCACCGCGGCCGCGGCGTCGGCCGCGCCCTCGGCCTGCACGTCGTCGACTGGTGCCGCGATGCCGGCTACCGCGGCATCCAGTTCAACGCCGTCGTCGAGTCCAACACCGCCGCCGTCGCCCTCTGGCGCTCCCTCGGCTTCAGCACCATCGGCACCGTCCCCGCCGCGTTCGACCACCCCGACCACGGCTACGTCGGCCTGCACGTGATGTGGCTGGACCTCACGGCATGACGAAGGGGCCGCTGCTGCGCAGCGACCCCTTCGGGTGACGCGGTGTCAGTGCTCGGAGTTGCGGTGCCGGGCGGCGTAGATGATCACGCCGAAGGCGGCGCCGAGGATGGCCAGGGCGGCGACACCGGCGAAGATCAGGTCGTTGTCGCCCGGTTGTGACTGGGCGGCGACCTGGGGGCTGGCCTGGGCCTGCACGGCGAACAGGACGGCGAGTACGACGGCGGCGGCGCAGGCGGCCGCGGTGCGGCAGAACTTCATCACTTCGAATCCCCTTGTACGGCTTCACTACTGACGACGCATGGGGAGGGGTGATCGTTGCCCGGGTAGCCCAGGTCACAACCTGAGATTCCGCTGTGGACTTGCGGAACCCGGCACGAAGCGAGGTGGGCTCGGCGTTAAAGACGGTGTAAGGCCGACAAGGAGGGCCATCATGACCACTGCATTCGCGAACAACTCGGCGGCCTCGGCGCTGCCCACCCCGCCCACCGGCTGGCCGATCGGCTCCTACGACACCTACGAGCAGGCGCAGCGCGCGGTGGACTTCCTGGCCGACCGGGAGTTCCCGGTTCAGGACATCACGATCGTCGGCGCGGAGCCGATGCTGGTGGAGCGCGTGACGGGCCGGCTGACCTGGGGCCGCGTGCTGGGCGCGGCGGCCGCGTCGGGCGCCTGGTTCGGTCTGTTCGTCGGCATCCTGCTGTCGCTGTTCACGGTCGGCGGCGGCTGGCTGCCGATCGCGATCGGCCTGGTCGGCGGCGTGGGCGCCAGCATGATCTTCGCGGCGATCAGCTACGCCTCCACCCGGGGCAAGCGCGACTTCGTGTCGCAGAGCCAGTTGGTGGCCCGCCGCTACGACGTGCTGTGCCAGCCACGCAACGCGGAGGCGGGCCGCAACCTGCTCTACTCGCTCGGCTGACCGAGCAGCTCCAGCACCCCGTCGATCTCGCCGGCGAGCGTCACGTCCAGCGCCGTGACGCCGCCGGCGCTGTGCGTGCTGCACCGGAACGTGACGGTCCGCCACCGGATGTCGATGTCGGGATGGTGGTTGTCGTTCTCCGCGATCTCGGCCACGCGGTTCACCGCCTGGATCGCCTCCGGGAAGCTGGCCAGCTCGGCGGTGCGCACGATGGCGCCCCCGTCCTGCCGCCACTGCGCCAGTCGTCCCAGCGCCTCGGTCACCTGATCGTCCGTGAGCAATTCCGCCATGCCGTCCATGGTGGTCCCGACCACGCCGGAACGCAGCGTAAGCTCCGGGTGAGCCACGGGAGTCCGGTGTTGCCGGGCTGAGAGGAGAGCGGGCGAGCTCTCGACCGTAAGCACCTGATCCGGGTCATGCCGGTGGAGGGAGGCACTACGGGCGACCTCGCGCACGCGCGAGAGTCACCTGGAGGACATGTGACCGGGACGGCACGGCTGGCGGCCACGACACTGGCGGTCCTGACACTGGCGGGCTGTTCGCTCGCCGGCGGCGGCGACCAGCCCTCGAGCCCGCACACGGTGACGCTGGTCACCCACGACTCGTGGGCGGTCGACAAGACCCTGTGGGCGGACTTCCAGAAGACCTCGGGCATCACGGTGAAGGTCAGCATGAACGGCGATGCCGGCGAGCTGACCAACAAGCTGGTGCTGACCAAGGCGAACCCGATCGGCGACATCGCCTACGGCGTCGACAACACGTTCGGGTCCCGGGCGCTGACGGCGGGCGTCTTCGCCCCGTACACCAGCCCGGACGCCGACCAGGGCCCGCAGCGCTACCAGTTCGACGACACCCACCGCCTGACCGCGATCGACGTGGGCGACGTCTGCCTGAACGTGGACACGGGCTGGTACGCGTCGCACAACCTGCCGGCGCCCGCGTCCTATGCGGACCTGACCGACCCCCGCTACAAGGACCAGATGGTGGTGGAGGACCCGACCCGGTCGTCGCCGGGCCTGGCGTTCCTGCTCGGCACGGTCAAGCAGTTCGGCGCGGACGGCTGGTCGGGCTACTGGACCAAGCTGAAGTCCAACGGCGTGAAGGTCGACGCGACCTGGGAGGAGGCCTACACCCAGGACTTCTCCGGCTCCTCCGGCAAGGGGCCGCGGCCGGTCGTGGTGTCCTACGCGTCCTCGCCGGCCGACGAGGTCGGCCAGGACGGCAAGCCGCGCACCGCGGCGCTGCTGAACACCTGCTATCGCCAGGTCGAGTACGCGGGCGTGCTGAGCGGGGCGAAGAACCCCGACGACGCCAAGAAGGTGCTGGACTTCCTGATTTCGCAACGGTTCCAGCAGCAGGTGCCGGGCAGCATGTTCGTCTACCCGACCCGGTCCGGGGTGTCGCTGCCGGACGCCTGGAAGACGGCGGCCCCGCTGCCGGACGCGCCGGCGCAGCTGCCGGCCGCCCAGGTGGACGCGAACCGTGACAAGTGGGAACAGCAGTGGCGAACGCTGCTTCAAGGCTAGTTCTGCCGCTGCTGGCGTTGCTGCCGATCGCCTTCCTGGTCCTGTTCTTCGCGTGGCCGGTGGCGTCGATCGTGGGCATCGGCCTGGGCGGCAGCGGCGTCACGGCCGTGCTGACCAGCGGTGACACCTGGCAGCTGGTGGCGTTCACGCTCGGCCAGGCCGCGGCCGCGACGCTGGTGGCGGTGCTGGCCGGCATGCCGCTCGCGTACGTCATGGCGCGGTGCAAGCTGCCGGGCATCGGTGTGGTGCGCACGCTGATCCTGGTGCCGTTCGTGCTGCCGACGGTGGTGGTGGGCCTGGCGTTCCGGGCGTTGCTGCCGGACGCCGGCGTGCTGTCGATCGTGCTGGCCAACGCCTTCTTCAACGTGGCGGTGGTCGCGCGCACGGTCGGCGGCCTGTGGGCGCACACGGATCGCCGCGCGGAGGAGGCGGCCCGGGCGCTCGGTGCGTCGCGGTGGCGTGCCTTCACGTCGGTGGTGCTGCCGTCGATCGCGCCGGCGATCGGATCCGCGGCGGCGGTCATATTCCTGTTCTGCGCCACCAGTTTCGGCGTGGTGCTGATGCTCGGTGGGGCGCGTTACCGGACGCTGGAGACCGAGATCTACCTCCGCACGGTCGACCTGTTCGACCTGCCGGGCGCGGCGGCGCTGTCGATCCTTCAGGTGGTGGCGGTGATCGCCGTGCTGGTGATCGGGGCCTTCGCGCGCCGACGCCGTGAGACGGCCTTGCGACTGCGGGGTCGCTTGGAGACCGCCAGAAGGCCGGTCGGCGGCGAGTGGATCGTGGTCGCGGCGGCGCTGGCCGTGATGGTCGCGCTGCTGGTGCCGATCGTCGGCCTGGTGACCAAGTCACTGACCACCTTGGACGGCTGGCGCGCGCTCACCAGCACCGGCGACTCCGGCACGCTGGAGGTGTCGGCCTGGGAGGCGGCGGGGAATTCGCTCCGCGCGGCGACCGACGCCACGATCTTCGCGATGGTCCTCGGCGTCGCGGCGGCCGTGGTGCTGTCGCAGCTTCGTCGCGGCCGCGCGGTCCTCGGCGAGACGCTGGACCTGGCGCTGATGCTGCCGCTGGGCGTGTCGGCGGTGACGGTCGGCTTCGGCTACCTCGTCACCCTCGGCGACCTGCCCTTCGACCTGCGGACATCGCCGCTGCTGGTGCCGTTCGCGCAGGCCCTGGTGATCACGCCGCTGATCGTGCGAACGGTGCTGCCGGTGCTGCGGGCCATCGACGAGCGGCTACGGCAGGCGGCCGGCACGCTCGGCGCGGGCCCGTTCCGGGTGTGGCGCGAGGTCGACCTGGCGCTGGCCGGCCGGTCGCTGATCGCCGCGGCCGGTTTCGGTTACGTGGTCGCGCTGGGCGAGTTCGGCGCGACGAGTTTCCTGGCACGGCCGGACGCGCCGACGCTGCCGGTGGCGATCGCGCGGCTGATCGACCGGCCCGGCGAGTTGAACAACGAGATGGCGTACGCGGCGTGTGTGGTGCTGATGCTGGTCACGGTGCTGGCCGTCGTGGTGATCGAGCGGCTGACGCCGGCCGTCGGGGAGTTCTGATGACACTGGAACTGCAAGGATTGTCCGTCCGCTACGGACCGATCGCCGCCGTGTCCGATGTCGACCTGAGCGTCGCCGACGGCGAGGTCGTGGCGCTGCTCGGCCCGTCCGGATGCGGGAAATCGACGCTGCTCCGGGCGGTCGCCGGCCTGGAACGGCCCGCCGCCGGCACGATTCGGTGGGACGGCGTCGATCTGGCCGGCGTCGCCGTGCACCGCCGGGACTTCGGGCTGGTCTTCCAGGACGGACAGCTGTTCCCGCACAAGGACGTTGCCGCGAATGTGGCGTTCGGCATGCGCATGCACCACGTCGATCGGGCGGAGCGCGCGAAAAGGGTCGACGAGCTGCTGGCGCTGGTCGGCCTCGCCGGTTACGGGCAGCGGCGCGTCACCGAGCTGTCCGGCGGCGAGCAGCAGCGGGTGGCGCTGGCTCGAGCGCTGGCCCCCAAGCCCCGCTTGCTGCTGCTGGACGAGCCGCTGTCCGCTTTGGACCGTGCGCTACGGGAACAGCTCGCCGTCGACCTGGCGGCGTTGCTGCGCGCGACCGGCACGACCGCGCTGGTGGTGACCCATGATCACGACGAGGCGTTCACGCTGGCCGACCGCGTCGCGCTGATGCAGGGCGGCCGGATCCGGCAGGTCGGGCCGCCGGACGAGGTGTGGCGGCGGCCGGCCGACGACGTGGTCGCCGGTTTCCTCGGCTGCACCACTTTCGTGCCGGCGCGGGCGGACCACGACGTGGTGACCAGCCCGCTCGGCGAGCTCCCGCTGCCCGGCTCCGGTGACGGCGCAGTGCTGCTTGGCCTGCGCGCCAACGCCTTGCGCACCGACCCGGCCGGCTTCGTGCGGGGCGAGGTCGTGCAACGCCTGCACCGGCGTGACCACGCTCGGCTCCTGGTGCGCCTCAGCGGCGAGGATGTGCCCACCAACCCCGTCGAGGCCGTCGCGCCCGTCGCCGGTGCCCCGGAGCCCGGCGACGCCGTCCGGCTCGCGCTCGACCCCGACGGCATCGCCCTGACCGGAAACCTCACGTGATTCCCGACTGGCTGCCGGCGTGGTGCCTGGAGCAGCTGAGCAGTGAACCCGGGAAGGTGCTGTTCGAGCTGCACCAGATGTCCACGGTGATCGGTCTCCGGTTGGCCGATGGCAGGGAGGTCGTCGTCAAGGCGCGTGCCGACGACGGCCGGGCCACGTCCTGTGTCGCGGCGCAGCATCGGTTGGCGGAGAGCGGTTTTCCGTGCGCGCGGCCGCTGACGCCGGCAGTCCGCGCCGGTTCGCTGGCCGTTCACGCCGAGGAGTTCCGGCCCGGTGGGGAAGTCCTGCGCGGGGATTCGCCCTACGTCGCCGTCCGTTACGCCGAGGTGTTCGCCCGCTCGATGGCCTTGCTCGCGGATTTCGTCGTCGCGCCGCCACGGCCCAGTCCGCGCTGGTCCCGTTGGGACCACACGGATTCCGGCCTGTGGCCGGCGATCGACTTCCTGGACGAGCGGGACCAGGGTGCTGTGCCTGCTCACGTGATCGACACCGCGGAACGGGTCCGCCGGCGGTTGCTGGCCGCCGGGATGCCCTGTGTGTTGGGGCATGCCGACTACGAGGCGCAGAACCTCCGGTGGCACGGCGACGAGGTGTGGGCCGTGCACGACTGGGACAGCCTGGCCTGGCAGCCGGAGGCCGCGCTGGTCGGCGCGGCGAGTGCTGCGTTCGCCAACGTCGGGCAGCCGACCCTGGCCCCGATCGAGAGCTCCGAGGCGTTCATGGCGACCTACCAGGACGTGCGGGAACGGGTGTTCACGGCGCCCGAACTGGAAGTCGCCTGGGCGGCGAGCTTGTGGACGGCCGCGTACAACGCCCGCTGGGAAGCACTGCACGGGCAGGCGCCGCTGTCCGGTGAGGCAGTCCGGGTGCAGGCCGGTGAACGCCTGCGCCGGGCGGCCGCGTAGAACACGGTGCTGGCGACGCCCTTCCCCGGTGGCGTCGCCAGCAGCTCAGCCCCCTAGCCGTCCTTGCTCGACACCTTGGCGTAGGCGACGCCGAGGCCGATCGCCAGGTAGCAGGCGGCCTTCAGGGTGCTGTTGACGAGCCCGTCCCATGGCATGGGGTCGCGGAGCACGTCGGTCACCGAGGTCCAGCTGCTGGTCAGCAGGTACGGCTGCATCCAGTCGAGCTGGGGGATGAGCGTGATGACGCCGAACACCAAGGCCCCGGCCAGGGTCGCGGCCATCACCACCAGCGGGTGCTCGGTGAAGGCGGACACGGCCAGCGCGATGGCCGCGACGGCCCACACCTGGAAGGTCACCCACAGGACGGCGAGCCCGATCCGGCCGAGGGCGTCGCCGAAGCTCAACGTGTTGCCGGACAGGGTGATCATGCCGTCGGTGCCGACGAGCACGACGCCGGTGATCACACCGACGACGGCGATGCCGAGCACCGCGATGAACACGGTGGTGGCGACGCCGAAGGCCTTCACGGCGAGCAACCGACCCCGGCCGACGGGAGCCATCAGCAGGCCCCGCAGCGTGCCGTGGGACGCCTCACCGGCCAGGGCGTCGGCTGCGGACATCGCCCCGAGCAGCGGCAGCAGCATGGTGAGCAGCAGCGTCAGCGACAGGATCGGCAGCACGAAACCGTTGCCCACCAGGGTGGCGAACAGGCCGCCACCGCCGCCGCGACGGCCGGCGATCGTGACGCCGATGCCGATCAGGATCGGCACGAGCGACAGCAGCACGATGGCGATCACGGTCCGCGGACGGCGCAGCGTCCACCGGAGTTCGGACGCCAGCAGCCGGCTCAGCGGGGCCCGCAGCGGCCGGTCCAGCGCCGGCCGGTCCAGCACGGCGGCGGTCATCGCGGCTCCCCCTCGGTCAACTGGGCGAACAGGTCCTCCAGGCCGGTCCGCCGACGCCGCACCTCGTGCACGGACGCTCCGGCCTCGACCAGCGCCTTCACGACCTGCGGCGCGGTGGTGCCGATCAGCTCGACGAACAGCCCGTCCTCGCTCGATCGGGCGGCGATTCGCTTGTCCCGCAAGGCGTCCAGCGACAGCTCGACGTCCGGGGTGGACACCAGCAGCGCGGGCGCGCCGGCCTCCAGCAGCTCGTCCAGCTCGCCCTGGGCGACCACGGATCCCTTGTGCAGCACGGCGACGTGCGTGCAGGTGGCCTCGATCTCGGCCAGCAGGTGCGAACTGACCAGCACGGTGGTGCCGGCGGCGTGCAGCTCGGCGATCACCCGCCGGATCTCCCGCGTGCCGGCCGGGTCCAGGCCGTTGGTCGGCTCGTCCAGCACGACCAGCCGGCGCGGCAGCAGCAGGACGGCGGCCAGGCCCAGGCGCTGCTTCATGCCCAGCGAGTAGCCCCGGTACCGGCGGTCGGCGGCGTCGGCGAGCCCGACCCGCTCCAACGCCTCGGTCACCGACGAGGCGATCGCCGGCGTCGCCATCAGCGGCTCGGCCGCGGCGACCCGGCGCAGGTTCTCCCGACCCGACAGGAACGGGTGGAAGCCGGGCCCCTCGACCAGCGCGCCGACGTGCGGCAGCGTGATCTGGGCGCCGCTGGGCATCGGGTGCCCGAGCAGCTCCACCTCGCCCGCGGTCGGCTGCACGAGGCCGAGCAGCATCCTGATCGTGGTGGTCTTGCCCGATCCGTTCGGGCCCAACATCCCCAGCACGGCGCCGTCGGGCACGTCCAGATCCACCTGGTCGACGGCGACCGTGCTGCCATACGTCTTGCGCAGGCCCCGAGTCCGCGCGGCGAGAGCGGGGGCGGCCACGGCCGCCCCCACCCCCGGCTCCACGAGGGAGGTACTGGTCACTTCACGCTCGCCAGCGCGGTGATCAGCGCCTGCTCCGGCACGGCGCCCACGGCGATCCGCCCGTCGTCGAGCACCAGCGCGGTGCCGACGGCGGTGCTGATCTCGTAGCCCGAGCCCCACGGCCCGCTCACCCGCTTGCCCAGCTGGCCGAGCAGCTTGGACGGGTCGAAGTTCTCGCCGCCCTTGGTGGTCGCGGACCTGTCCCCGCCCAGCGTGCCCGCCGGCAGCTTCTCCACGAGCACGGTGTCCCAGCCGCTGCCCACGATCTGCGGCTTGGCGGCGTTCTTCAGCTGGTCCGGGGCCTTGTCGGCGACCTTCTTGTCCTCGCCGGTGACCACGTTCGCGCCGGCCGGCGGCGTGAACGTGAACAGCGCCGGGTCCTGCGGCGCGATCTGGAGCGTGGAGAACCCGATCTGCGCCACCGGCTGCGCGTTGCCGTTGGCCAGCACGCTCAGCTGGAGCGGGATCTTCGTCTCCGAGTCGATGGCGATGCGCACCTCGCGCAGCAGCGTCTTCTCGGTCGGCTTCGGCGCCAGCACCAGCTCGTAGGCAGGCCGGCCGGCGACGGTCGCGGTGCCGTCCACCTTCACCGTGCTGTCCTTGTCGATCAGCGCGATGATCTGCTTGGCCGCAGCGGCCGGGTCGGTGGCCATCTCACCGCTGCCGGGCTTGTCCGGGTGCGCCTTCTGCTCGGGCGTGTCGGTGCTCTTGTGCACCGTGTTGTTCTGCGACGTCCAGTCCCACAGCGTGGTGCCGTCGAAGACCATCGTCTCCTCGGAGGTGGCGCCCGGCAGCGACACGCGACCCTTGCCCTTGCCGTCGGTCCACACCTGCGCCTTGGTGGTGCCGTCGGTCAGGAATTTCGACGCCTGGCCGCCCAACGCCGGCACGGCCGGCAGCCCCAGGTTGTTGGTCGCGGACACGGTGCCGGCCAGGGCCGGCACGGTCTTGGTGGTCAGCACGGACTGCACCAGCTGCTCGGCGCTGACCTGCGGCAGGACGGGTGCGGGTCCGGCGCCGGCCGGCAGCGCGAGCACCCCCAGCCCGACCACGCCGGCCAGCACGCCGGCCGCGCCGACGACCAGACCTGCCTGCTTCCCGTTCATGGCTCCCCTTCCAATCACGTCCAGTGAACGCCTCCGAGCGTGGTCAAGGCCAGCTGAGACGGCGCTGAGGAGCTGAGAGACCGCTGAGAGCGACCGCCGACATGCCGGCTGACCGGCCCGAACCGCTGAGAGAAACCTGAGAGTCGCGCCGGGCGTGGCCATACTGGCCGGGTGAGACCACGGGTGCTCGTAGTTGACGACGAGATCGGGGTGCGCCGGGCGCTGGAGCGGGGCCTGACCGCCGAGGGGATGGACGTGGTGTGCGCGGCGGACGGCCCGAGCGGCCTGCGCGCGGCGCTGACCGGCAGCTTCGACGTGGTGCTGCTGGACATCATGCTGCCGGGGCTGTCCGGCTACCGGGTGCTGCAGCACCTGCGGGCGGAGAACGTGGAGACTCCGGTGCTGCTGGTGTCGGCCAAGGACGGCGAGGTGGACCAGGCCGACGGCCTGGACCTGGGCGCCGACGGCTATCTGGTGAAGCCGTTCTCCTTCATGGTGCTGGTGGCCCAGGTGCGGGCGGTGCTGCGTCGCGGGGCGTCGAGCGAGGCGGCGGCCGCACACCTCAAGGTGGGGGAGCTGGTGATCGACCGGGCCGGACGCGAGGTGCGTTGGGCCGGCGAGCAGGTGGTGCTGAGCCCGCGTGAGTTCGCGGTGCTGGAGGTGCTGGTCAGCCGCGCGGGCGCGGTCGTCACGAAGGACGAGCTGCTGCGCACGGTGTGGGGCGACGAGCTCGCGGCGACGCGCAACGCGGTCGAGGTGTACGTGGGCTACCTGCGGCGCAAACTTGAGGCCGTGGGCGCAGGTGACGTCGTACGGACGATTCGGGGGCACGGTTACATGGCGAGCTCGCCTGACCTGGACGCAGCGCTGCGTCGATGAACCCTCGCGTGTGGTGGCGGCGTCGATCGCTGCGCTCCAAGATCACCGTCTCCGCCACGCTGTTCGCGATGGCCTTCCTGCTCGTGCTGTCCCGCCTGGCCGGCGGCGCCATCGGCAATCTGCTGGTCGGTGCCGCCGACACCGAGTTGCACCGGGCGCTCGACGACGCCGTGCCGGCGGTCAGTTCGGGGCAACCGGTGCGGTCGACGCTCGTCGACGTGCAGCTGCGCGTGCTGGACACCGATGGTGCGCCGGTCGACGGCGGCCCGCGGCCCAAGCTCAGCGACCGCGACGTCCACACCCTGATGTCCGGCATGGACGTGCTGCGGCTCGGGGACGATCCGCCGCACCGCTGGATCGGGCAGGTCGTCTACGACCCCACGGGTCTGCCGCGGCTGGTCGCGGCGGGCGCAGACCTTGTCGGGTATGACCAGGCGGTCCGCGAGGGCGCGGACTGGCTGTCCATCGCGGCGGTGCTGGCGTCGCTGCTGATCGGCGTGGCGACGTGGTTCGTCGTCGGGTGGTCGCTGTGGCCGGTACGGCGCATGCGTGCCGCCGCAGGCGAGTTGCCGGCCGGGGAGCGGTTGCCGGTGCCGGAGGCGCACGACGAGTTGCGGTCGCTCGCGGAGGCATTGAACGACCTGTTGTCACGGCGTGACGAGGCCGTGCAACGACTGCGGCGCTTCACCGGTGACGCCGCGCACGAGCTGCGGTCGCCGGTCGCCTCGATCCGTGCGCAGGCGGAAGTCGCGGTGGCGCACCCGGATCCGGAGTTCGCGCAGGAGGTTCTCGCAGCGGTTACGGACGAGTCGGAACGGATGTCGACGCTCGTCACGGACTTGTTGGCGCTGGCGCGATCCGACGCCGGCGAGTCGCAGCCCGTGGGGCGTGTCGACGTGAGCGAGGCCGCGATCGCCGCCGCGGAGCGCTTGTCCGGCAATGGCGGGCCGCGCATCCGTGTCGACGCCCCGCGCGCTGGCGCTGTTGTGCTCTGCGCGCCGGGCGAGGTCGCCCTCGTGCTGAACAACTTGCTCAACAACGCGATTCGGTACGCACGCGTGCAGGTGCGGGTGACTGTCCTGCCGGCGGGTGCGACTGTGCGGTTGCTTGTCGACGATGACGGCCCCGGTGTGCCGATCGAGCACCGCAGCCGGCTGTTCGACCGCTTCTACCGCGTGGACGACGACCGTGCACGGGGGACCGGCGGCGCGGGACTCGGGCTCGCGCTGGTCGCCGAGACCGTGCGACGGCGCGGTGGGACCGTGCGCGTGACCGACTCGCCCGACGGCGGCGCGCGGTTCGAGGTGCGGTGGCAGGCGGCCGGGTTGGCGATGTGGGGCAGGATCTGAGGCGTGACCCAGGTTGTCGTCGCCACCGCCATCGTGCGGGGCGGACAGGTGCTGGCCCAGCAGCGGGCTTATCCCCGCGCCGACGCCGGCCGGTGGGAGTTCCCCGGCGGGCGCGTGGAGCCCGGCGAGTCCGAACAGGACGCCGTGGTGCGGGAATGCCGTGAGGAGCTCGGGGTGGAGGTGCTCGCGGGCGAGGCAGTCGGCGTGGACGTGCCGTTGCGGGGGGGGGATGGTGCTGCGGCTCTACACGGCGTCCCTGGTGGGGGCCGGGGAGCCGGTGGCTGTGGAGCACAGTGCCGTGAAGTGGGTGGGGGCCGACGAGTTGGAGTCGGTGGAGTGGCTGGACGCGGACCTGGCGTTCCTGCCGGCGCTCCGGGCGCTGCTCGGCTGAGCGGCTTTTGCCACATGCGCTTCCTACTTGGCGCTGAGTGCCGAGTGAGAAGCGCATGTGACGAAAAACGTCAGCGTGGAGACGATTCGGATGTGAAGCCTGTCACTAGGGAAATGCCGGTTTCCCGGGTCGGCAGCGACCCGCACCACACGCCGCCGTCACCGAACCGCCGCCTCCGCGCCACCGGAACATGGCCGCCTGCAACCCCGGTCACGCCGCCTTCTTCTTGGCCTTGAGCAGGGCGACCACCGGGCAGCGCTTGCATCGCGGCGTGGACCGGCAGCACTTCTTCTTCACCTTGACCTTGCCCACCCGGCGCTCTCCCGCCCTCGACTCAGCCCACCATAGGTGAGCCTTGCCTAAGTCGGTACCCAAGGGGAGGAAAAGGTACGATGGACAGGGACACACGCGGGCCTGAGCAGGCCGCCGGTGCCCTCCTCCCACCAGCAACGCTCTAGGAGTTCCGCGTGCCCACGGCCACCGCGAGTCAGATCCGCACGGACCTTCGCAACGTCGCCATCATCGCGCACGTCGACCACGGCAAGACCACGCTGGTCGATGCCATGCTGCGGCAGTCGGGGGCGTTCGCCGCCCGCGCCGAGCTGGTCGACCGGGTCATGGACTCCGGCGACCTGGAACGTGAGAAGGGCATCACGATCCTCGCCAAGAACACCGCGGTGCGGCGCAGCACGCCGGACGGGGTCGTCACGATCAACGTGGTCGACACCCCCGGCCACGCCGACTTCGGTGGCGAGGTCGAGCGCGCGCTGTCCATGGTGGACGGCGTGCTGCTGCTGGTCGACGCCAGCGAGGGCCCGCTGCCGCAGACCCGTTTCGTGCTGCGCAAGACGCTGGCCGCTGGCCTGCCGGTGGTGCTGGTGGTCAACAAGGTCGACCGCCCCGACGCCCGCATCGCCGAGGTCGTCGAGGAGACCCACGACCTGCTGCTGGACCTGGCCACCGAGGTCGGCGCGGACGACTCCGTGCTGGACCTGCCGGTCATCTACGCCTCGGCCCGCGCCGGCAAGGCCAGCCTGACCCAGCCGGCCGACGGCGGCCTGCCCGACAGCGAGAACCTGGACCCGCTGTTCGACGTGCTGCTCGGCCACCTGCCGGCGCCGACCGGCGACCCGGAGGCCCCGCTGCGCGCGCTGGTCACCAACCTGGACGCCAGCAGCTTCCTCGGCCGTATCGCGCTGTGCCGCATCCACGCCGGCACCATGCGCAAGGGCGAGTTCGTGGCCTGGTGCCGCGAGGACGGCTCGACCCAGCGCGTGAAGATCACCGAGCTGCTGATCACCGAGGGCCTCGAGCGCCAGCCGGCCGAGCTTGCCGCCGCCGGCGACCTGGTGGCCATCGCCGGCATCCAGGACATCACGATCGGCGACACGCTGGCCGACGCCGAGAACCCCGAGCCGCTGCCCCGGATCACCGTGGACGAGCCGGCCATCTCCATGACCATCGGCGTCAACACCTCGCCGCTGGCCGGGCGCAACGGCGGCACCAAGCTCACCGCCCGCCTGGTCAAGGCCCGGCTGGACAGCGAGCTGGTCGGCAACGTGTCGGTCCGCGTGCTGCCCACCGAGCGCCCGGACACCTGGGAGGTGCAGGGCCGTGGCGAGCTGGCGCTGGCCATCCTGGTCGAGCAGATGCGCCGCGAGGGCTTCGAGCTGACGGTCGGCAAGCCGCAGGTCGTCACCCGCACCATCGACGGCGTGCTCTGCGAGCCCTACGAGCGGCTCACGGTCGACTCGCCCGAGGAGCACCTGGGCGCGGTCACGCAGCTGCTGGCCAACCGCAAGGGCCGCATGGAGCACATGGACGGCCACGGCACCGGCCGGATCAAGCTGGACTACGTGATCCCGGCCCGCGGCCTGATCGGCTTCCGCACCGACTTCCTCACCGAGACCCGCGGCACCGGCATCGCCAACCACGTCTTCGAGGGCTACCACCCGTGGGCCGGCGAGATCCGCACCCGGCACTCGGGCTCGCTGGTCGCCGACAGGACCGGCCCGATCACCGCCTACGCGATGATCCAGCTGGCCGACCGCGGCACCTTCTTCGTCGAGCCCGGCCAGGACGCTTACGAGGGCATGGTCGTCGGAGAGAACCCGCGCGCCGAGGACCTGGACATCAACGTGGCCCGGGAGAAGAAGCTCACCAACATGCGGCAGTCCTCGGCCGACGTGATGGAGACGCTGGCCCGCCCGCGCAAGCTGTCGCTGGAGGAGGCGCTGGAGTTCTGCGCCAGCGACGAGTGCGTCGAGGTGGCGCCGACGGTGATCCGGGTGCGCAAGCTGGTGCTCGACGCGACCACCCGCGGCCGCGAGCGGTCCCGCGCCAAGACCCGCGACCAGAACGCCAAGTAGCGAGGCCCAAGTCGCGAGGCCGCGCCGGTGCTTCGCCCGGTTGCGGCAAGGGCGAGGCACCGCTCACGAGCGGCCTCGCCCCGCGCGGCACGAACACAGCAACCTCCCCGACCCCGCACGCGTCTGTTCACCCGTGTGGTCCATAGTTGACGGCGGAAGCCGGCCGTGGACCACACGGGGCTTCGCCCCTGTCACCCAGCAGTCGGAGGCGGATACGTGCGCGGCAGGCCAGCGCTGCTCGCTCTGGGCGCGGCGGTCTGCGCCCTGCTGACGGCCTGCACCGACTCGCCGCCGCCCCCGCTCGTCAACGCGCCGTCGACCTCGGTCACGCCCACGCATCCCGCCGACCCCACGCAGCTGGTGGTCGGCGTGGACAGCGTGAAGGGCGGGTTCAACCCGCATCTGCTGGCCAACCAGACGACGGTCACCCGGGCGCTGGGGGAACTCGTGCTTCCCTCGGTTTTCCACACCGGGCCCGACGGCAGCCCGCGCCTGGACACCACGCTGATGGCGTCGGCCGAGGTCACCAAGGCCGACCCTTACACGGTCACGTACACCATCCAGCCGCAGGCGGCCTGGGGCGACGGCGCGCCGATCGCCGCCGAGGACCTCGCCTACCTGTGGCAGAACATGCGGTCCCAGCCGGGCGTGGTCGACCCCGCCGGCTACCGCCTCATCACGGGCGTGTCGGCGCGGGACGGCGGCCGCGTCGCGGACGTCACCTTCAGCCAGCCCTATCCGGGTTGGCGGACGCTGTTCAACGACCTGTTGCCGGCGCACGTGCTCAAGGACGCCCCCGGCGGCTGGGCCGGCGCGCTGAGCGAGGCGTTCCCCGCGGCCGGCGGGCCGTTCTCGATCCGCAGCATCGACCCGGAGCGCGGCGAGATCGTGTTGCAGCGCAACGACCGCTACTGGGGCCCGTCGACCAAGTTGCAGCAGATCATCCTGCGCCAGGCCGCGCCGGCCGACGTCTACAACGCGCTCAAGGCGGGCGACGACCAGCTCGCCGTGATCAACCCGAGCGACAGCACGATGCGCGCGCTCAACGAACTGGGCAAGACGGTCGCACTGACCACCGTGCCCAATCCGGTCGTCGTGCAGATACTGCTGCGCCAGACCAGTTCCAAGCTGTCCGATCCGACGCTGCGCGCCGCCGTTTTCGACTCGATCGACCGGGACGCCCTGATCGCACTGGGCACGAACGGCGGACCGTCGGTCTCGATGCACGCCGACTCGCTGGTGATGGCCCCGTCGCAGCCGGGCTACAAGCCGTCCATCCCGGCCGGCGTGGGCACGCCGCACCCCGACACGGTGAATCAACTTCTCACCCAGGCGGGTTATACGAAGACCAATGGCACCTGGGTGCGTGACGGCGTCCCGCTCAATCTGGTCATCGGCGCGCCGAACGACCGCGAGCCCTACGCCCAGCTGGCCGGGGTGTTGCAGCAACAGCTGGTGGCGGCCGGTTTCGGCGCCACCATCATGAACACCTCCGGCGACCAGCTGTTCGGCCAGGTGCTGCCCACCACCACGACCACCACGCCGCCGACGACCACCAGCGCCTCCCAGGCCACCGACCAGACGGGTGACGCCGCGAGCACGGTGGACATCGCGGTCGTGCCGCAGGCGGTGGGTGGCGATCCGGCGAGCGTGCTGGCCGCCTCGTTCGGCTGCCGGGGCGCCCTGCCGGACGGCACGACCGCGCTGCCGGCGGCCAATCCGGCCGGGTTCTGCGACCACGGCCTCCAGCCGACCGTCGACACCGCGCTGAGCGGCGGCATGCCGCTGGACACCGCGCTGGCCACGGTCGAGCCGTCGTTGTGGCAACAACATGTGGCGATGCCGTTGTTCCAACTCTCCGATGTCCTCGCAACCGGTTCCGACATCACTGGTGTGAACGGCGGACCACCCTTGGTCGGACCCTTTGCCGGCGCGCCAACGTGGCGGCGTTCTGTTCGTCGGTGACCCGTTCGTGTTGTTAATTGCTGTTAATTCGGACTCTTCACACGACGCGGCGATTTCAACTCTTGACAGATTTTTCCCCCGTTCGGGTAGCGAACGATCCCGCCCGGTAACGAGTCAATCGCTACGCGCTGTCACCGTGTCACCCTTTGGTCACGATCGCCGTGTCACCAGTGACCGACGGGTATTCCCGTTCTTACGGTGCCTGACACAGCGCGCAGGTCGAGTAGCTTGTGGCGCGCTATGGTCCCCGGGTGCGCGCGTCGACTGATCAGGTCGCGGCCGCCCTGTGCTAGGAGGGCACGTGTCAATGAGGAGATCCAAGGCGATCCCCGCGATCGCGGTGATGGCTGGCGCCGCTCTCATGCTGACCGCATGTGGCGGCTCCGGTGGGGGCGATCAGGGCAGCGGATCGACATCCGGCGGCGCCACCAGTGGTGCCATTGCCAAGGGTGAATCCGGCGACACGTACACCGCGCCGAAGGTCAACGACATGGGCGCCGTGGTTGTTTCCACGGACAAGCCCTTTGTCGCTTACAACAACGCCACCGCCGACTCGGTTCAGTCCTACAACAGCTACGCCCTGATCCAGGTCCTGGCCCGTCCATTCATCCTGGACGGCAACAACAAGGTCCTGTTGAACAAGGACGTCATGGACTCGGTCGACGTCACGTCGACCAGCCCGAACCAGGTGGTGACCTGGAAGATCAAGAAGGGCGTCGAGTGGTCGGACGGCGCCCCGTGGAACTGCAAGGACTTCTACCTGGCGTGGCTCTCCGAGAGCGGCCAGGACGTGAAGCCGGACAAGACCACCTACTTCAACCCGGGCAGCACCACCGGCTACAGCCAGATCAGCTCGGCGAAGTGCCAGGACGACCAGACCCTGGTGACGACGTTCTCCACGCCGTTCGGTGACTACAAGAGCCTGTTCGGCATCTCCGACGAGATCCTGCCGGCGCACATCCTGGAGAAGCAGACCGGCATCTCGGACATCACCCAGGTGACGCCGCAGAGCCCGGCCGACGTGCTGACCAAGGTGTCCACCTTCTGGAACACCGGCTGGAAGGGCTTCAAGGCCGACCTGGCGCCGGCCTCCGGCCCGTACAAGATCAGCAACTGGACCCAGGGCCAGTCCATCACGCTTGTCCGCAACGACAAGTGGAAGGGCAACCCCGGCGGCCCGTCGCAGATCACCCTGAAGGCGCTGCCCGACTCCAACGCCCAGGTGCAGGCGCTGCAGAACGGCGAGGAGCAGGTGCTGTCCTCGGCCCAGCCCGACCCGAACGCGGCGAGCTCGCTGCAGAGCCTCGGCTCGTCCGGCATCACCTACGGCGCGAACGCGGGTCTGAACTTCGAGCACCTCGACCTGAACTTCAAGCGTCCGCTGTTCCAGGACGAGGCGGTCCGCAAGGCGTTCGGCCAGTGCATCAACCGCAACGAGCTGGTGGACAAGCTGATCAAGCAGGTCCAGCCGGACGCCAAGCCGTTCAACAGCGTGATCTTCTTCCCGGGTCAGCCCGGCTACACCGACAACTACTCGGACAAGCTGATCGCCAACCCGTCCACCGCCAAGCAGACGCTGACGGCCGACGGCTGGGCCCCGGGTCCGGACGGCATCATGGCCAAGGGCGGCCAGAAGCTGTCGTTCAAGATCAGCCACACCGACATCCCGCGCCGCAAGCAGACCGTCGCGCTGCTGCAGAGCGAGTGCAAGGCGGCCGGCATCGACATCCAGGACGACACCGACCCGCACTTCCTGGACAAGCGCGTGAGTGACGGCGACTACGACGTGGCGCTGTTCGCCTGGTCGGTCGCGCCGTTCCACTCGGCCGGCATCACCACATACCAGACCGGTGGCAACCAGAACTACCAGGGCATCAGCGTCCCGGCCGCGGACGACGCCTTCAAGAAGGCGCTCGCCCAGACCGACGCCAGCGCCGCCAACGGCGACTACCAGGCCGCGGACAAGGCGATCGCCGAGTCGTACGGCACGTTCCCGCTGTTCCAGCCCCCGAACATGTGGGCCTACACCAGCGGCATCGACAAGGCGTACTTCCAGTCGTACTACGGCGCCCTGTGGGACGCCAACGAGTGGCAGAAGCCGAACAGCTGATCGAGCCGTCCTAACAACAACGGTTGACTGTTCCCCGGCGTCGGTCGCGGTCGCGATCGGCGCCGGGGCGCATCCATGTTCACCACTGACCCCGTCCCCACCCGTCCAGGCAGACCTCGCTCCAGCCGGCAACCCGACCAGCGCCCGGTGAGGTCGTCGAGGAGCAACCCGTGTTCCAGTACCTGATTCGACGGTTGCTGATCTCCATACCCATCCTGCTGATCGGCAGCTTCCTCCTCTTCCTGCTCGTGGCGTCGGCCGGTGACCCGCTGGCCGCGCTGAAGAGCAAGCCCGGCGTCACCGCCGCGCAG
Source organism: Kutzneria buriramensis (assembly GCF_003387475.1). Classification (GTDB taxonomy): domain Bacteria; phylum Actinomycetota; class Actinomycetes; order Mycobacteriales; family Pseudonocardiaceae; genus Kutzneria; species Kutzneria buriramensis. Next base: position 255,025 of record NZ_QUNO01000011.1, read on the forward strand.
ATCCACACCCTGTCCGTCCAGCTCGGCCTCGACCACCCGGTCCTGGTCCGCTACTGGAACTGGCTGACCGGCTTCGTCCGCGGCGACTGGGGGGTCAGTGTCGCGCTCGGCGAGGCCCAGACCCCGGTCATCGACACCATCAGCAGCGCGCTGTGGATCACCATGCGGCTGGTCATCGGCGCCGAGCTGATCGCCCTCGTGCTGGGCATCTCGGTCGGCGTGTTCTCCGCCGTGCGGCAGTACTCGATCTTCGACTACATCATGACCAGCGTCGCGTTCGTGATGTTCTCGATGCCGATCGCCTGCGTCGCCGTCGTGATCAAGGGCTACGGCATCCAGTTCAACGACGTGCTGGTGTCGCTGCACCTCAAGCGCTGGCTGACCACCGCGGGGCCGCCCCCCGGCGGCTTCGGCAACAACCTCGGCCAGGTGATCGTCAACTACACCGGCACGTTCATCCTGCCGACGATCTCGCTGATGACCATCAGCTTCGCCGCCTACAGCCGGTTCCAGCGCGCCTCGATGCTGGAGACGCTCAACGCGGACTACGTGCGCACCGCCCGGGCCAAGGGCCTGTCGGCGAGCCGGGTGCTGTTCCGGCACGCGATGCGCAACGCGCTGATCCCGGTCAGCACCCTGTTCGCGCTCAACATCGGCGCCATCATCGGTGGCGCGATCATCACCGAGCACGTGTTCGGCTGGAACGGCATGGGCACCGTGCTGGTCTCCGCCGTCACCAACTACGACCCGCCGACCCTGATGGGCTGGTTCGCGGTGACCGCGACGGTTGTCGTCGTGTTCAACCTGCTCTCCGACCTGCTCTACGGCATCTTGGACCCGAGGATTCGCCTTGGCTAACGTGACCCAGTCCACCGCGGTCGGCACCGCCGCCGCCGTGCGCTCCGAGTTCGACGCCAAGGCGCGTTCCCAGAGCTCGATCATCTTCGGGCGGTTCGTGCGCCACCGTGCGGCCATGATCAGCCTCGGCCTGCTGTTGCTGCTCGTGCTCGCCGCGTTCCTGGTGCCGCCGCTGCTGCCGTACAACTACCAGGACACCAGCTCGGGCGGCTTCCTCAAGCCCGGCGGCGGCCACCTGCTGGGCACCGACCAGCTCGGCCGCGACACCCTGGCCCAGCTGCTGCGCGGCACCCAGTTCTCGCTGGCCATCGCCTTCACCGTGGCGATCAGCTCCACCGTCGTCGGCGTGGTCATCGGCGCCGTCGCCGGCTACCTGAAGGGCTTCCTCGACAACGCCCTGATGCGGCTGGTCGACCTGTTCCTGATCGTGCCGCAGATCGCGCTGGCCGCGATCCTGGTGCACGCCTGGTCCAGCACCTGGTGGGTGGTCTCGATCGTGCTGGCGCTGTTCAACTGGATGAGCATCGCCCGCATCACCCGCGGCGAGGCGCTGTCGCTGTCGGCCCGCGAGTTCATCGAGGCCTCCCGCGCCGCCGGCGCCGGCACCTGGCACATCGTGTTCAAGCACCTGATCCCGAACATGGTCGGGACCATCACGGTGAACGCCACGCTGTCGGTGTCCACCGCCGTGCTGACCGAGGCCGCCCTGTCGTTCATCGGCCTGGGCGTGCAGCTGCCGGACACCTCGCTCGGCCTGATCGTCAACGACAACTACACCCAGGTGCTGCTGCGGCCCTGGCTGTTCTGGGGTCCGTTCCTCGCGATCGTGCTGATCTCGATGACCATCAGCTTCATCGGTGACGGACTGCGTGACGCGTTCGACCCGCGGCAGACGAAGGTGCGTGCCTGATGACCAACGGGATCGAGACGAACGAGCCGCTGCTGCGGGTGTCCGACCTGACGGTCGAGTTCCCCACCGAGGACGGGGTCGTGCACGCCGTGCGCGACCTGTCCTTCGAGCTCAAGCCGGGCGAGGTGCTCGGCGTGGTCGGCGAGTCGGGCTCCGGCAAGTCGGTGTCGTCGATGGCCATTCTGGGGCTGCTGCCCAAGACGGCCCGGGTGGCGGGCTCCATCGCCTACCGCGGCGAGGAGCTGACCGGCCTGAGCTACAACGAGATGCGCAAGTATCGCGGCAACGCCATCTCGATGATCTTCCAGGACCCGATGACCTCGCTGAACCCGGTGTTCACGGTGGGCCACCAGCTCGCCGAGGCCTACCTGGAGCACCACAAGGTGTCCAAGAAGGCGGCGTGGGCCAAGGCCGTGGAGGCCCTGGAGCAGGTCGGCATCCCGCAGCCGGACCGGCGGGCCAAGCAGTTCCCGCACGAGTTCTCCGGCGGCATGCGGCAGCGCGTGGTGATCGCGATGGCGATCATCAACGACCCGGACGTGATCATCGCGGACGAGCCGACCACCGCTCTGGACGTGACCGTGCAGGCGCAGATCCTGGAGACGCTGCTACGCATCCGGGACGAGACGAGCGCCGCCATCATCATGATCACCCACGACCTGGGTGTGGTGGCCGGCATGGTGGACAAGGTGCAGGTCATGTACGCCGGCACCGTCGTCGAGGCCGGCACCGTGGACGAGGTCTTCGACCTGCCGCGGATGCCGTACACGGTGGGCCTGCTCGGCTCCAACCCGGACCCGAGCCTGATCGGCGAGCGGCTGACGCCGATCTCCGGCGCGCCGCCCTCGCTGGTCAACCTGCCGTCGGGCTGCGCCTTCTCGCCGCGCTGCCCGCTGGTGGCGCCGGTGTGCCACGAGTCGGAGCCGGAGCTGTACGAGGCCGGCGGCGCCGTGTCGCACCTGACCCGGTGCCACCGGTGGAACGACCTGGCCGGCTACGAGAACCCGAAGAAGCTGTTCGCGCACAAGGAGATCGGCGCCGAGGAGCCGCTGGCCGCCCTGCTGATCGACAACCCTGAGGCGGTCGTCGAGGAGCACCTCGCCGACAGCGGTGACACGGAGAAGGAGGCCGCGTCGTGAGCACCGGCACCGAGACCAGGCCGGCGGCCGGCGGCGCGGACACCACCGGCACCCCGCTGCTTCAGGTCAACGACCTGTTCAAGTCGTTCCCGGTGCGGGGCGGCGGCATCATCCCGCGCACGGTCGGCCACGTGCAGGCCGTGCACGGCGTGAGCTTCGACCTGGCCGCCGGCGAGACGCTGGGCCTGGTCGGCGAGTCCGGCTCGGGCAAGTCGACCACCGGCCGGGCGATCCTCCAGCTGCACAAGCCCACCTCGGGCTCGGTGAAGTTCGAGGGCAAGGAGCTGACCACCATGCGTGGTCGGGACCTCCAGCAGATCCGCCGGGACATGCAGATCGTGTTCCAGGACCCGTACGCGTCGCTGGACCCGCGCTGGCAGGTCAACGACATCATCGCCGAGCCGCTGCGCATCCACCGGTACGGCACGACGGAGAAGATCCAGGCCCGGATCAACGAGCTGTTGCAGATCGTCGGTCTGAACCCGGAGCACCGCAACCGGTACGCGCACGAGTTCTCCGGCGGGCAGCGGCAGCGCATCGGCATCGCGCGGGCGCTGGCGCTGAACCCGAAGTTCGTGGTGCTGGACGAGCCCGTGTCGGCGCTGGACGTGTCCGTGCAGGCCGGTGTCGTCAACCTGCTGGAGGAGCTCCAGCACGAGCTGGGCCTGGCGTACCTGTTCGTGGCGCACGACCTGTCCGTGGTGCGGCACCTGTCGCACCGGGTCGCGGTCATGTACCTGGGTTCGCTGGTCGAGGTCGGGCCGCGGGAGCTGATCTACAGCAAGCCGATGCACCCGTACACGCAGGCGCTGCTGTCGGCCGTGCCGGTGCCGGATCCCAAGCGCGAGCGGGAGCGTCAGCGCAACCGGATCGTGCTCACCGGCGACATCCCCAGCCCGGTCAACCCGCCGTCGGGGTGCCGGTTCCGCACCCGGTGCTGGAAGGCGCAGGAGATCTGCGCGACGGAGGCGCCGGAACTGAAGAAGCGTGGCGACAGCGAGCTGCTGTCGGCGTGCCACTTCGCCGAGGAGATGCCGGTCGCCTGACCGTGTCCGTTGGCCCGTGGGCCGTTCGACGAACCCCCTTCGTCGGACGGCCCACGCGCCGTTTCACCGGTGTTCCTCCCCACGGTGTCTACGACCCTAGCGAGGGGGTCTGACATTTTCGTGACGCGGCGAGGTCACCGGGTCTTCAGGCTGGTCAGGAAGGCGGCGAAGGCGGCGGCGGGGAAGGTGAGGATGTCGCCGTCAGGGTTCTTGGAGTCACGAACGGCGGTCAGGAGAGGTTGGACGGCAAGCTCGACACAGTCCCCGCCGTTGCCATTGCTGTAGCTGGACTTCCGCCAGCGGATCGGGGTCGCCATGCGGCCCTCCTAGAGTTCGCGCATCACCAGGTCGATCAGCTCCACCGTCTGCGCGGTGCTCAGTGCCGCGCCGAGGAGCCGCTCGAACCTGAGCTACACGCGTCGACCTGCTCTTCCTGGTCCAAATAATCCGCGCTGGTCAGGCTTTCCAGATAGACGATCCGCACGTCATAGGGACTTGGCAGCTGTAGCAACGCAAAGGAACTTCCCATCGCCGCGTGAGCGCCGGTGATGGACGGCAGCACATGAAGCTCGACTGTCGGTAGTTCCGCAACCTCGTGCAGCCGCGCCAACTGCGCCCGCATCACCTTGTTACCGCCGACCACGCGGTAGATCACAGCCTCGTTGAGCACCGCCACGATCCGCGGCGGCGTCTCGTGCTCGAGGAGGCCCTGCCTCTCGGTGCGGCCGGCGACAAGGCGATCGACCTCCTGGGCCGGCCGGGCCGGGTCGGCCGCCGGCGTGACCGCTCGGGTGTGGTCCTCGGTTTGGAACAGGCCCGGGACCAGCTCGTTCTGGCCGACCCGCCCCGACCGCGCCACGGTGGCGCGCCGGGAGCAGGTCGGCGGCGACTAGGACCAGAGCGTGCCGCCGGCGTAGTCGGACGCCAGGGTCGAGTGCACGGAACTCATCACCGCCGAATCGGTGGTGATCAGGCCGAGCTCCCGGTTCTCGGTGAGCGACGCGCTGGAGAAGTTCTCCGAACCCAGGAACACCTTCGCCCCGCTGCGGCCGTAGTCGGCGACGATGGCCTTGGCGTGGATGTAGAGCGGCGCGTCGGCGGCGTAGGTCGAGACCTTGGCGCCGGCCGCGGTGAGGGCGTCGAATTCGGTGGCGTAGTCATTTGCCGTATTTGTCATGATCACCTGCACCGACACGCCGCGCTTGGCGGCGTTCTGCAGTGCCGTTGTCACGGCCGGCAGGCCCATTTCCTCGTTCTCCACCTGGAGCGACGCCGTCGCGCCGTTGATCAGGGCCAGCAGCTGCGGCTCCGAGTCGGTCGGGCGCCACACGAGGTCCGCGCCGTCGCCGGGGGTGATCGACGTGTGCGCGTAGTCGGCGTTGAAGACCTTCTCGATGGCGGTGACGTCGGTCGCGGTGGTGTCGATCACCGCGAAGTCGCGGCTCGTGGCGTAGTACTGGCTGGTCAGGTTGCCGGTCATGATCGCGGACGTCACACCGTCCACGGTGAGCGTCTTCTGGTGCGTGGCGGCGTACTTCGTGTTGGCCCACACCACGTGCACGCCCTTCCCGGACAGCAGCGTGAAGGCCGACTGGTTGTGTGTGCGCTCCCGGTTCGTGTCGAGCACGACCCGCACCGTCACGCCCCGCGCGGCCGCGGCGACGAGGTCGTTCTCGGCGGTGGTGTCTGTCAGCTCGTACATTGTCAGGTCGATCGTTTTTTGCGCGTTGTTCACGAGGTTGTATATGGCCGTGTAACCCTGCTGTGGCTGCGTGACCAGCGTCAACGGTGAATCGGCGGCGGAAGGTAATGTCATGGACAAGACGGCAGGAATGGCGAGTAAAAGAGAGTTCCTCATGCCTTTTTGATAGCGTGAATAGTATTCTTGCGTCGGGCCACTAATTCACGGTTGACGGGCGCCGGCCGCTGCGACACCTTCGCGTCACGGAGACGTCACGCCCCCTTGGTTAGCTATGACCGTCGACGACGGGGGTGTTCCGAGTCGCTGCCGGCCTCGCGGCAGGGGGGAACTCGGAGCGGTTCCGGCGAAGACGCAAGGGGGGAAACGAGGCCGCGTTCGCTGATTCCCCAGTCCCCGGACGCGGTCTCGGCCTCCCCACCACCGATGGGGCTCGGGCCCGACAACTACGCTTGGCGGGTGACCCTGACCGCCCCACCACGGCTCGCGCTGGTGCACGCGCACCCCGACGACGAGAGCCTGTGGACCGGGGGGACCATCGCCCACTACGCCTCGCTCGGCGTGCACGTCACCGTCGTCACCTGCACGCTCGGCGAGGAAGGCGAGATCATCCCCGCCAGCCTGAACGAACTGCGCGCCGAGGCCGCCGACCAGCTCGGCGGCTACCGGGTCGGTGAGCTCCGCTCCGCCTGCGCCGCGCTCCGCGTCAACGACCACCGCTTCCTCGGCGGCATCGGGCGTTGGCGCGACTCGGGCATGGTGGGCGTCGCCGCCAACGGCCACCCGCGCGCGTTCGTCGCCGGCGACACCGCCGTGCAGACCGAGCAGCTCGCCGACGTGTTGCGGCAGGTGAAGCCGCAGGTCGTCGTCAGCTACGACAGCAATGGCGGCTACGGCCACCCCGACCACATCCGCGCCCACGAGATCACCACCGCCGCGGCGGCGCTGGTGCCCGAGGTGCTGCGCGTGTTCCACACCGTGACGTCACGCGACGGCGTGGCCGCCGGGCTGGGGAAGCTGCGCGGCGTCGAGGGCGTGCCGTGGCGGATGCCGGAGCCGGGCGAGCTGTCCGTGGTGGACGACGAGATCATCACCACCCGGATCGCCATCGAGGACCACGTGCCGGCCAAGCTGAGCGCGCTGCGGGCCCATGCCACGCAGGTCAGCGTGTGGCAGAACGGCGAGGGCTCGGCCTGCTACGCCCTGTCCAACGGCATCACCCAGCCGGTGCTGGGCACCGAGTACTACGTGCTCGCCTTCGGCCCTTCGGAGGGCGCCGAGACCGACCTGTTCGGCGGCCTGAACGACGTGGAACGCGCGCGATGAGGCCCGGCGACTGGGCGGTGCTCGTCGTGCTCGTGCTCGACGCGATCCTGCTCGCGGTCGTCGACATCGTGTTCCTGCCCGCCCGGTTCGACGGCGAGGTGCTGCCGGACCTGGGCGGTTTCCCGTTCCCGATCACCATCCTGCTGGCCGCGGTGACCACGCCGCTGCTGGTGCGCGCGGCCGCCCGGCTGCGCCCGGTGACGTGGATCGGCGGCCTGCCCGGATTCGTTTGGCTGGCGGTCAGCCTGTGGCTGACGGTCGGCGGGCCGGGCGGGGAGTTCCTGGTCTATCCGGACTGGCGGATCCTGGCGCTGCTCGCGGCGGGCGCGCTGCCGTCCGCCGTCGTGCTGGGCAACGCACTGGGTCGGGCGGCGAGGCAGCCCGTTTCCGGTGGATGACTCGGAGGTCGTCGCCGCGCTGCGGCCCTTCGCCCGCGCCGCCGGGCAGGTGCTCGCCGTGCTGGCCGAGCCGGACCCGTTCCGGCTGCACGGCCGCGCGATCGGGGCCGTGGCCAACATCGACGGCGTCGACCCCAAGTACCTCGCCCGGCTCGGGACGCTGCCCGACGACCTGACGGCCCGGATCGCGGCACTGGTGCCGCTGCTGGTGGCGTCCACGGGCGTCGACCGGCGTGCGCTCACCCTCGCCGAGCAGGCGCTGGTGGTGTGCGCCGAGGCCGAAACCGTGGAGCTGCGGGTGCGGGTACTGGCCGGGGTGCTCTACGGCCGTGACGTGAACGCCGCGTCCATCGGCGGTGACGAGGACGGCCAGACCACGTACCTGCTTGCCGAGCTCACCGAGGCCAACCGCCGGCACGGTCGCGTCACCGTGCGGGCGTTGGCCGTGACGGCGCGGCGGCTCGGCGACCTGTTGGCGACGATCGACGGGCGCGCCGGCCCGCTGATCGGTGGCAGGCTGGTGTTGTGGCGTCTGCGCAAGCGGGCGCGGCGGTGGATCCGTGAGCACAGCGCGGTCCGATGGGACCCGCGGGGGAGGCAGCCATGAGTGTGCAGCGCAAGGACGACCGGCACTCCAACGACCCGGTCGACGCCATCAAGGCGTTGGTCGACGGCGAGAACGAGAAGGCCAAGCCGAGCACTGGCGGCCCCCAGTTCCGCATCACTGGTGACCTTCGTCACACCGACAAGAAGAAGCCTCAGAGTCGATAGCTTCTGGGTCGCCAGTAGCCGTAGCGGTGGTGCTCGGCGAAGCCGAGCCCCTCGTACAGGCGGATCGCCGCCGTGTTGTGCGTGGCGACCTGGAGCACCGCGCGGTCCGCGCCACGCTCCCGTGCCCACGCGCCCAACGTCGCCAGCAGTCGTTTCGCCACGCCCTGCCGCCGCTGCTCCGGCGCGACGGCCAGGCGGGAGATGTGCAGCGTCGTGTCGACAATGCAGCCGCGGACCACCGCCATCCGCTCCACGTAGCCGAAACCGAGCAGCGGACCCGTGCCCAGCACGTGCCGCTGCGCCGCCGTCGGCTCGCCCACCGCGAGCTCCCACCACTGCCGTGACGGCTTGTCCAGCACCTCGCCCAGCGCCTCTCCGTCGGGCAGCGGACCGGTCATCACCTGCGACTCCGCGCCGCCGGGATGGTCGGTGGCCGGTTGCCAGCCGGCCTCCCGGATCTGCCGTTCGGTTTCCGACCCCTGCGTGACGTGAGCGGCCGGTTCGATGGCGTGCCGCGCGGCGAAGGCGGCATTCGTGGCGAGCGCCGCCGAAATGGGCATGCCCGGGTCACCCGTGGTCAGGGCGCTGTTGGCCCGTCCGGTGAAGCCGCCCGCAGCGCGCAGGCGCCACTGGCCGAGGCGCTCGTCGACCAGCGCCGGCCAGGCGTCGGCGCACAGCAGTTCCAGCTCCGTGATGGCGTCCACCCCGTGACTGTGCCCGGGGCCACATGGCGGATCGAGCAATTTTCCCGGCCCTCGGGACGTACCGTGGCGCTTGGGGTGCCCAGGTGTGAGCCTGACCGGCCAGCCGGGGGATACTGACCGGGTGCGCGCGGACCCCTGACGGTGTCTCGCGGCGGATGAACGAAGAGGGAAGCAGGAGAACGCAGTGACCTACGTGATCGCCGAGCCCTGCGTCGATGTTCTCGACAAGGCGTGCATCGAGGAGTGCCCCGTCGACTGCATCTACGAGGGTGACCGGATGCTGTACATCCACCCCGACGAGTGCGTCGACTGCGGTGCCTGTGAGCCGGTCTGCCCGGTGGAGGCCATCTACTACGAGGACGACGTCCCGGACCAGTGGAAGGACTACACCAAGGCGAACGCGGACTTCTTCAACGAGCTGGGCTCGCCCGGCGGCGCCGCGAAGATCGGCAAGACCAGCAACGACCCGGCGTTCATCGCCGCGCTGCCGCAGCAGGCCGCGCACGAGTGACCGGTAACACAGCGGGGCCGGCGCTGCCGGACTTCCCGTGGGACTCGCTGGCCGACCACGCCGCCACCGCGCGGTCGCACCCTGACGGTGTGGTCGACCTGTCCGTGGGCACCCCGGTCGACCCGGTGCCCGAGCTGATCCGGGACGCCCTCGCGGCCGTCTCCGACCAGCCCGGCTACCCGACCACGCACGGCACCCCCGAGCTGCGCCAGGCCGCCGTCGACGCGATGGCCCGGCGCTTCGGTGTGACCGGGCTCGACCCGGTCGCCGTGCTGCCCACCATCGGGTCCAAGGAGCTGGTGGCGTGGCTGCCCACCCTGCTCGGCGTGCGCGCCGGCGACGTGGTGGCCATTCCCGAGCTGGCGTACCCGACCTACGAGGTCGGGGCCCTGCTCGCCGGCGCCGAGGTGGCGCGGGTGGAGGGGCTCACCGCGCTCGGGCCGCGCCGACCGGCCCTGCTGTGGCTGAACTCCCCGTCCAATCCGACCGGGCGAGTGCTGCCGGTCGAGCACCTGCGCAAGGTCGTCGACTGGGCGCGGGAGCGGGGCACGATCGTCGCCTCCGACGAGTGCTACCTGTCCCTGACCTGGGAATCTTCGGCCGTGTCGATCCTGGACCCGCGGGTCAGCGGCGGCAGCGCCGAGGGGCTGCTCGCCGTGCACTCGCTGTCCAAGTCGTCCAGCCTCGCCGGGTACCGCGCCGGGTTCGTCACCGGCGATCCCGCGCTGGTCAAGCGGCTGCTGGAGATCCGCAAGCACGCCGGCATGATCGTGCCGCGGCCCGTGCAGTCGGCGATGACCGCCGCGCTGAGCGACGACCAGCACGTCGTCGAGCAGCGGTCCCGGTACGAGGCGCGGCGCAAGGTCCTTCGGGAGGCGCTGCTCGGCGCCGGCTTCCGCATCGACCACTCCGAGGCCGGGCTGTACCTGTGGGCGACCCGGGACGAGGACGCGTGGGACACCGTCGCCTGGCTGGCGTCCCAGGGCATCCTGGCCGCTCCCGGCACGTTCTACGGCCCGACCGGCAACCGGCATGTGCGTATTGCACTGACCGCCACCGACGAGCGCATCGCCGCCGCGGCGGCGCGCCTCGCCAACTGACAACCCTCTTTTTGCCACATGCGCTTCCTATTTGGCGTCTGGTGACACATCGGAAGCGCATGTGGCAAAAAAGGCGGCTGTCAGCGTAGGGCGGCTTTAGCCTGGCGGTCGACCGTCCGCCACACCTCTCGCCACTGGTCGCGGGTGGTGACCCGGCGGACGTGCTCCCGCTCCACCAGCCGCCCGGCCACGAACACCAGGTCCCAGTCGACGACGTCGCCCTGGGCCGCCACCAGCCGGCGCACCTCCTGCTCGGCGACGCAGGCGTCCTGGTGCTCGCCGAGCACCTCCTGGAGCTCCTTCGCCGCCGCCAGCAGCTCCCGGATCTGTTTGCCGGCGATGGGCTTGACCAGCTCGGCGGCGTACCGCAAACGCTTGCCATAGATGCGCAGGCGGTGCAGGTCCTCGTCGGGCGGGTCGGCGGGCAGTGCCCGGACCGCCCGACGCAGCCGACGGAACGGGGCCCGGACCAGGTCCATCAGCTCGGGCTGGACGGCGTCGTCCACTTCGGAGTTCGCGGCCTGCGCCAGATGCGTCAGCAGCGTCCGGTAGCGCGGGCTGTCCAGCGCCGAGTTGAGGTGTTCACGGGCCGCGAGGCGCTCGGCGACGAGGCCGTCGAGCAGCGTGGTGGCGGCGGCCCGCTCGTCGTCCGAGAAATCGTCGGTCTCGGCACGCAGCCGGTCGATCAGCACGTCCAGGTCCCGCACCGGCCCGAGCGCGCCGCCGAGCCAGCCCAGCTCGGCCCGCAGCCGTGTGCAGTCGGGCACACTTTCGGGCGCCGACTTGAGCACGGCTCGCAGCCGCCGCACCGACACCCGCATCTGGTGCAGATCCTCGGGATCCTCACCGGTGCGCGTGCCCGGCTCGTAGTGCAGCATGGCCAGCGTCTGGGCATGGAGGGCCGCTCGGACGTGGCGGGCCACCGAGTCCCGGGCCGTCGCCGGGACCGGCTGCGGCGCAAGGCCGAGCCGCTCCGGCGTGACCGGCCGGCGGGCCGTGGTGGTCTGGCTCATCGATGAATGGTAGGTGACGAACGGATGAATGGCTCCCCCGAACGGATGGATGCCGACCTGCTCGAGGCCGCCGTGCGCGAGGCCCGCGCCGGCCGGGCCGAAGGCGGGATTCCCATTGGGGCTGCGCTGTTCCATGTGGACGGCACGCTGCTCGGCGCCGGCCACAACCGGCGCGTGCAGGACGGCGATCCGTCGATGCACGCGGAGACCGCCGCCTTCCGCAACGCAGGCCGCCGGCCCACCTACCGTGACACGATCATGGTGACGACGCTGTCGCCGTGCTGGTACTGCAGCGGCCTGGTGCGCCAGTTCAACATCGGCCGGGTGGTGATCGGCGAGGCCCGCACCTTCCACGGCGGCCACGACTGGCTGGCCGAGCACGGCGTCGCCGTGACGGTGCTCGACGACGACGAGTGTGTGGGCATGATGACCGAGTTCATCGCCGCCGAGCCGCAGCTGTGGTTCGAGGACATCGGGGAGACGCAGTGACCACGTCAGTGCCGAGCATCGACCTCCAGCCGTGGTTCCACGGCGACGACCGGGACCGCGCCGAGGTGGCCGCCCGCGTCGACGAGGCCTTGCAGACCGCCGGCTTCCTGCTGATCACCGGGCACGAGGTGAGCACCGACCTGCGCGACGACACCCGGGCCGTGGCGCGGGAGTTCTTCGCGCTGCCGGAGGACGTCAAGCAGCGCTACGCCACCGCCGTCGGCGGCCGGGGCTGGCTGCCGCCCGGCGCCGAGGCCAACGGCTACGCCGAGGGCACGCCCACGCCACCGGACCTGAAGGAGTCCTTCACCGCGGCCTGCGACAACCCGACCGGCGATCCCCGCGTCGACGCCGAGTGGTTCGCGCCGAACGTGTGGCCGGCCGAGCTGCCGCGGATGCGGGAGGTCGTCGGCGAGTACCTGGACGAGATGCACGCCCTGTCCGACGAGCTGATGGCGCTCTGCGCCGTCGCGCTGGGCCTGGACGTCGACTACTTCGAGCCGTTCCTGACCGAGCCTACGTACGGGTTCAACATCAACTGGTACCCGCCGCTGACGCGGGTCGGGCCGCCGGCCGAGGGCCAGTTCCGGATCGGGCCGCACACCGACTTCGGCACCGTGACGGTGCTGGACCGGGAGCCGGGGCTCGGCGGGCTGCAGATCTACACCCAGGACGGGGAGTGGGTCGACGCGCCTTTTGATCCGGCGGCGTTCACCGTGAACATCGGGGACTTGATGGCCCGGTGGACCGGCGACCGCTGGCGCTCCACCCGGCACAGGGTCCTGCCGCCGTCGCCCGACGCGCCGGCGGAGGACCTGATGTCGCTGGTGTTCTTCTACGAGGCCAACCACGACGCGGTGGTGGAGTCGCTGGCCCCGCCGATCGGCCGGCGCAGCTACCCGCCGACCAACTGGGGCGCGTACCTCAAGGAGAAGCTGGCCGCGATCACGGTGAGCTGACGCCGATGCAGGTAAGGCGTCCTTCCCTGCATTCGACGCAGGGAAGGACGCCTTACCTGCGTCAGGTCAGTTCGCGTGGAGGGCGGCGTTGAGGGTGATGCCCTGGCCCTTGCGGGGGCGGACCTCGACGGCGCCGCTCACCGAGTTGCGGATGAACAGCAGCCCCGACTGGCCGGACAGCTCCAGCGCCTTGACGACGCCGCCGTCCGGCAGGGTGACCTTGGTGGCGGCGGTGACGTACAGGCCCGCCTCCACCACGCAGTCGTCGCCGAGAGTGATGCCGACGCCGGCGTTGGCGCCGAGCAGGCAGCGCTGGCCGATGCTGATGACCTCCTTGCCGCCGCCGGACAGCGTGCCCATGATCGACGCGCCGCCGCCGACGTCCGAGCCGTCGCCGACCACGACGCCGGCGGAGATCCGGCCCTCCACCATGGAGCTGCCCAGGGTGCCGGCGTTGTAGTTGACGAAGCCCTCGTGCATGACGGTGGTCCCGGCGGCCAGGTGCGCGCCGAGCCGGACCCGGTCGGCGTCGGCGATCCGCACGCCGGCCGGCAGCACGTAGTCGACCATGCGCGGGAACTTGTCCACGCCGTACACGGTGACCGGCCCGCGGGCTCGCAGCCTGAGCCGGGTGGCCTCGAAGCCGTCGACGGCGCACGGCCCGAAGTTCGTCCACACGACGTTGGCGAGCTTGCCGAAGATGCCGTCCAGGCTCAGGCCGTGGGGCGCGACCAGCCGGTGCGAGAGCAGGTGCAGCCGCAGGTAGACGTCGTGGGTGTCGACCGGCGCGGCGGCGAGGTCCTCGATCACCGTGTCCACGACGACGGTCTGCACGCCGCGGGCCTTGTCCTCGCCGACGAGGTCGGCGAAGTCGGGCTTGTCGGCGGCGGGGGAGCCGAGGGTGGGCGACGGGTACCAGGTGTCCAGGACAGTCCCGTCGTTGGTGATGGTGGCGAGGCCGGTGCCGTAAGCGCTGGTGGTCACGGCACAACGGTAACCTGCCGAAGGTGACGACATCGCTGGACCTGACCGCCGATCCCGTCGAGCTCACTGCCGCGCTGGTGGACGTGCCGAGCGTCTCCGGCGACGAGGATGCGCTGGCCGGCGCGGTCAAGGCCGCCCTGGCCGAGCAGGCGCCGCACCTGGAGTTGGCGGTGTCGGGGAACACGGTCCTGGCGCGCACGAACCTGGGTCGCCCGTCCCGCGTGGTGCTGGCTGGCCACCTCGACACCGTGCCGATCAACGACAACCTGCCGCTGCGCCGCACCGGCGCCGGCGGCGATCTCGTCCTGCACGGCTGCGGCACCGTCGACATGAAGGGTGGCGACGCTGTCTTCCTGCACCTGGCCGCGACCATCGCCGAGCCGGCGCACGACCTCACCTTCATCTTCTACGACTGCGAGGAGATCGAGGCGTCCCGCAACGGCCTCGGCCGGATCGAGCGGGACCTGCCCGAATGGCTGCGCGGCGACCTCGCGATCGTCGGCGAGCCGTCCAACGGCGTGATCGAGGCCGGCTGCCAGGGCACACTGCGGATCGAGTTGCGCACCAAGGGAATCCGAGCGCACACGGCCCGGGCCTGGATGGGCGAGAACGCCATCCACGCGATGGCCCCGGCGCTGCACAAGCTGGACGAGTACGAGCCGCGCGAGGTGGACATCGACGGCTGCCGCTACCGCGAGGGCCTGCAGGCCGTGAAGATCACCGGCGGCGTGGCCGGCAACGTGGTGCCGGACGAGTGCGTGCTGACGATCAACCACCGGTTCGCCCCGGACCGCACCGCGGCCCAGGCGGTGGACCACCTTCGGGTGCTCTTCGAGGGCTTCGAGCTGACGGTCGTCGACACCGCCGAGGGCGCGCTGCCCGGTCTGTCCGCGCCGACGGCCCGTCAGCTGGTCGAGGCCGCGGGCGGCACGCCGGTGGCCAAGCTGGGCTGGACCGACGTCGCCCGCTTCGCCGCGCTGGGCATTCCCGCCGTCAACTTCGGGCCGGGCGACCCGACGCTGGCCCACACCCAACAGGAGCATGTGGCGGCCGGCCAGATCACGCACTGCGCCGAGGTGCTGCGCCGCTTCCTGAGTAGAGTTTCCCGATGAACGAGAACCAGGAGCAGCCGCTGAAGGAGCGGCAGCGCGGCCCCGTGACGCTGCGCCGGGACCGCTCCAGCGAATCCACCACCACCGACCAGCGCCTGCTGGACGCCCGCGGCCCGTCCGACTGGGTGCACACCGACCCGTGGCGGGTGATGCGCATCCAGGCCGAGTTCGTGGAGGGCTTCGGCGCGCTGGCCGAGCTGCCCAAGGCGGTCACGGTGTTCGGCTCGGCCCGCACCAAGCCGGACCACCCCGAGTACGAGATCGGCCGCAAGCTGGGCGGCGCGCTGGCCGAGGCCGGCTTCGCCGTGATCACCGGCGGCGGCCCGGGCTCGATGGAGGCGGTCAACCGCGGCGCGTCCGAGGCCGGCGGCTACTCCGTCGGCCTGGGCATCGAGCTGCCGTTCGAGCAGGGCCTGAACCCGTGGGTCGACCTCGGCGTCAACTTCCGCTACTTCTTCGCCCGCAAGACCATGTTCATCAAGTACGCCCAGGCCTTCATCTGCCTGCCCGGCGGCTTCGGCACGCTGGACGAGCTGTTCGAGGCGCTGACCCTGGTGCAGACCAAGAAGGTCACCAAGTTCCCGGTCGTCCTGTTCGGACGGTCCTATTGGCAGGGCCTCTACGACTGGCTCCACGATTCGGTGGAAGCGGGCGGAAAGATCGGTGCCAAGGACATGCAGCTGCTACATCTGACGGACGACATCGACGACGCCGTTCGGGTGGTCCAGGACGCCTATCGGGCGTGGGAGCAGGTGCACTGATTCCCAACTTTCGGACCTGACGGCCGGCGCGCGGGACCCCCTTGAATGGGCGGGGTCGGCTGATCAGGAGGAAAGCCATGGGGCGACGAACGGTCAAAACCGCGGGCGTGCTGGTGGCCGGGGCCGCGCTGGCGCTGGGCGGCGTCGCCGCCGCGCCCGCAGGCGCGGCGCCCGCGCCGGGACACCACACCTTCAGCAAGGCGGCGGCGTCCTTCGTCGGCGCCACCACCGTCGAGCAGAAGGTCGCGCGCATGGAGGCCGTGCTGGCCGGCATGACCCGGCTTGGCACGGCCTACGACGTAAAACCCTTGTGGGACAAGGGCACCAAGGGTGACGGCATCACGGTCGCCACGCTGGTGTCCTACGGCGACGCCAACATCCAGGCGGTCATCGACTCCTACGATTCGCGCAACGGACTGCCCAAGGCCAACGTGCAGGTCATCGCCCCGGTCGGGCACGTGCCCGGCTGCAACGACTCGGGCGTGGACACCGCGACCTGCCAGAGCTGGGGCGGCGAGACCGACCTGGACGTGGAGATGATCCACACCATCGCGCCGAACGCGAAGATCGTCGTCGCCGCCACCCCGGTCGCCGAGACCGAGGGCATCACCGGCCTGCCCGAGATGATGCAGGCCGTCGACTACATGACGACCAATCACGTCGCCGACATCATCTCGATGAGCTTCGGCACCGCCGAGCCCAACTTCGACTCGCCGAGCCAGATCACCGGCCTCGACCCGGCGTTCCAGCGTGCCAGCGCCGCCGGCGTCACGCTGCTGGCCTCCTCCGGCGACACCGGCGCCAGCGGCAACACGAAGAGCGGCGGCTTCTGGAACAAGCAGGTCGCCAGCTGGCCGGCGTCGGACCCGAACGTGACCGCCGTCGGCGGCACCAACTCGGTGCGCAACGTGCCGTCCACCGTGCTGTGGCCCGACTCGGGCGGCGGCCTGTCCGCGGTCTACGACCGGCCGAGCTGGCAGGACAGCGTCTCGAAGACCACCAACAGCACCAAGCGGGCCTTCCCCGACATCACCATGGAGGGCACCAGCGGCACCTCCGAGGCCTCGCCGCTGTTCGCCGGCGTGCTGGCGCTGGCCGCGCAGACCAAGGGCGG
Source organism: Kutzneria buriramensis (assembly GCF_003387475.1). Classification (GTDB taxonomy): domain Bacteria; phylum Actinomycetota; class Actinomycetes; order Mycobacteriales; family Pseudonocardiaceae; genus Kutzneria; species Kutzneria buriramensis. The sequence goes on from NZ_QUNO01000011.1 coordinate 271,919, forward strand.
CCGGCTCGGGCAGGTCAACACCGCGCTGTACACCGGCAAGCTCGCCGGCATCGTCGACGTGACCAGCGGCAACAACACCTTCAACGGCGTCAAGGGCTTCGCCGCCGGCAAGGGCTACGACATCGTGTCCGGCTGGGGCACCGTCGACGCCGCCAAGTTCGTGCCGTCCCTGGTGGCGGCTCTCCACTGACGGTAATCCTCTCCATGCAGGGAAGGACGCCTTACCCGCATCCGGTGCAGGTAAGGCGTCCTTCCCTGCGTCAAAAAGGTGACTAGGAGTGATGATGAGCGGTAGAAGTCTGGCGGCGGCGGTGGGCGTGGCGTTAGCCGCGACGGCGCTGGCGGCGGTCCCGGCGGCGGCGAGCCCGACGCCGAAGGCGGCGCAGCAGGCGCACCACACGTTCAGCGCGGCGGCGTCGTCGTTCGTCGGCGCGACCACCGTGCAGCAGAAGGTGGACCGCCTCCAGGCGGCGACGGCCACGCTGCCCCGGCTGGCCAAGGCCTACAACACCCCGGCGCTGTGGAACCAGGGCCTGACCGGCGCCGGCGCCACGGTCGCGACGCTGGTGTCCTACGGCGACGCCGATATCAAGGCCGTCATCGACGCCTACGACCAGCGCAACGGCCTGCCGCCTGCGGACATCTCGGTCATCGCGCCGGCCGGCCCGGTGCCGGGCTGCACCGACTCGGGCGTGGACACCGGCACCTGCCAGAGCTGGGGCGGCGAGACCGACCTGGACGTGGCCATGTTCCACACCATGGCGCCGGCGGCGAAGATCGTGATCGCGGCGACGCCGATCGCCGAGACGCAGGGCTTCACCGGCCTGCCGGAGATGATGGCGGCGGTCGACTACATGACCCAGCACCGCATCGCCGACGTGATCTCGATGAGCTTCGGCACGGCCGAGGACACCTTCCCGTCGCTGGACTCGGTGAAGAGCCTGGACCCGGCGCTGGTGCGGGCCAGCAAGGCCGGCGTCACGCTGGTCGCCTCCTCCGGCGACTTCGGCGCCACCAATCCGGTGCTCATCGGCGACGGCACCTTCCCGTACCGGGCGGCCAGCTGGCCGGCGTCCGACCCGAACGTGACGGCCCTGGGCGGCACCATCATCTCCCTCGACGCCAACGGCAACCGCACCCAGCCGGACGTGCTGTGGCCGCGGTCCGGCGGCGGCGTCTCCAAGACCTACGCCCGGCCGAGCTGGCAGAACTCGGTGAAGGCGACCACCGGCAAGTTCCGGTCGTTCCCGGACATCACCATGGAGGGCATCTCCGGCACCTCCGAGTCCGCGCCGCTGTTCGCGGGCGTGCTGGCGCTGGCCGTGCAGGCCAACGGCGGGCACCGGCTCGGCCAGATCAACCCGGCGCTGTACGGCAAGCTCGGCCCGAAGGCCGCCAAGTCCGGCATCATCGACGTCACCAGCGGTGACAACAGCTACGCCAACGTGCCCGGCTACACCGCGGCCGCCGGCTTCGACGTGGTGTCCGGCTGGGGCACCCTCGACGCGTCGAAGTTCGTGCCCGCGCTGGTGAAGGCGCTCAAGTAGCGGGCCGGAAGGCGGGGTCCCCGCGCCGGGACCCCGCTTTCCGTGTCACTGCACCGGAACCGTCAGCGTGCCGGACAGCGCGACCGTGCTGCCCAGCTTGCTCGACGTCAGGTACCGCGGGTCGACGGTGTCGACGACCAGCGCGAGGTGGTGCCCCGCCGGCACGTTCCAGGCGATCGGCTCCAGGCCGAGGTCGATCGTCCTGGCCACGCCCGGCGCCGCACCCAGCAGCGAGTACGGCTTGTGCGTGATCAGCGACCCGGCGCCGAGCGGCCCCACGTCGTACAGATACGCGAAAAGCGTTGTGTCGGCGGCACTCGGCGTCACGGTCAGCTCGGCGTGCGGCGCGCCGTCCACCTCGAATCCCTGTGACGTGACCGGTCCCGACCAGATGCCGGCGGCGAGCGGCGACACCAGCGGCATCGCGACGCCGGTCGGGATGTTCAGGTAGCCCTGGAGAATCCCGCTCACGAACACGGTGCCGCTGTCGGCGACCGTGTCCACGCCGGCGCCGAACGTCTTGCTGGCCAAGGGAATCGTCTGCTGCTGCCAGGGGAATCCCGCGGACCCCTGCCAGCCGCCGCCGTTGGCCGGCTTGACCTGCACCGGCTGCTCGCGGTCGATGCCGTTGTCCACGCCCAGCAGGTAGTGGTCGAACCAGCGGTCGGCCGCGTCCCACACCTCGTTGGGCAGCCCGGCCGCGCCGAACACCTCGGGCGTGGCGTGGTCGCCGGGGGTGAGCATCAGCCGCTTCGGTCCGGTCAGCCTGCCGTAGAAGTCGACCAGCTGGCTCGGCGGGAAAAGCGAGTCCTCCCAGGCGTTGGCCATCATCACGGCGGTGCCGTGGGCGTTGATCGCGTCGATCTTCGTGGCCGCCGAGCGGGGCGGTGCGATCGGCAGCGCGTCGGCGAAGTCGCCGGCCAGGTAGTCCTTCTCCGCCTGCTGGAGCTCCGGCCCGGGCCGCCCGGTCAGGTGCCCGGCGGCCAGCAGCAGGTCCACGCCCTGCGAGCTGACCGTCTGGTTCGGGTACAGCGACGCGGCCAGGTCGGTCCAGCCGCTCATCGAGACGACGGCGCGGATCCGCGGGTCGGCCGCGGCCGTGAGCAGGCTGATGCCGGCGCCGTAGGAGATGCCGCCCATGCCGATCCGGGCCGGATCGATGTTCGCGTTGGCCTGCGCCCAGTCGATCACCTTGCTGGCGTCGGCCACGTCCTGCGGGCCCGCCACCTCGATCTGGCCGCCGGAATCCCAGAAGCCGCGGGCGGTGTAGCTGACCACCACGTAACCCGACTGGTACGCGAGTTTGGCCGCCGCGCCCACGTACTCGATGTCGTTCACGCCCCAGCTGCTCGGCATCACGACGAGCGGGAACGGTCCGTCGCCGCGGCCGGTGGGACGGATGACGAAGGCGTGCAGGGTGGTGCCGCCGTCGCCCGGGATCGCCTGATAACTGGTGCTGAAGCCGGTCGACGGCGCGGCGGTGGCCGTGCCGGCCAGTCCCGCGATGGTCGCCAACACCAGCAGCAGAGTCGCCATTGACCTGCGCAATTGCCCTCCAGAGTGACCTTGGTCACGACATGGCTACTGGAGAGTTAACTAAAACCTACTCTGGAGTAGCAATTGACTGTGACACGCGTCACGACCGAACGGCGGTGTCACTCCCCCACGAGGGTGACACCGCCGTCCGAGCATGCCTCGACGGCTGCCACGGCGAGTGGTCTGCCTCTGTGACCGTGGTGGCTGCCAAGGCGAATGCCGGTGCCGCCGGTGTGGCACCGGCGGCACCGCCCCGACCTAGTGGTTGCCCACGCCGCCGGAGTTGCCGCCGCCGACCGTGTTCCCGGAACCGCCGTTGCTGTTGCCGTTGCCGCCGTTGTTGTTGTCGCCGATGTTGTTGCCGTTGCCGCCCACGTTGCCGCTGCCGGCGTTGTTGCCCGAGCCGCCGTTGGTGTTGCCCGGCCACCAGTCACGCGGCAGCGTCAGCGACCGCGCCCGCGAGATCGCCGGCGGCGGCGTGACGCGGTAGCGGTGGTTGCCGATCCCGCCGGAGTTGCCGCCGCCCACGGTGTTCCCGGAACCGCCGTTGCTGTTGCCGTTGCCGCCGTTGTTGTTGTTCCCGATGTTGTTGCCGTTGCCGCCCACGTTGCCGTTGCCGGCGTTGTTGCCGCCCCCGGAGTTGATGTTGCCCGGGCCGGCGTCGAGGCTGCGACCCAGGTACGGGTTCTCCGGCAGGGTGACGGGGTCCCCGCCGCCGTTGCCCGCGCCGCCGCTGTTGCCGCCGCCCACGGTGTTGCCGGAGCCGCCGTTGCTGTTGCCGTTGCCGCCGTTGTTCGCGGAACCGATGTTGTTCCCGTTGCCGCCGGTGTTGCCGTGACCGGCGTTGTTACCCGCGCCGCCGTTGGTGTTGCCGGGCCCGGTCGCCGGCACGTCCGGGCCGCGGAGGAAGTCGGAGAAGGGGACCGAGGCCGCCTGGGCGAGCCGGGTCAGGCCGTTGTGCGCGCCGCCGGAGTTGCCGCCGCCGACCGTGTTGCCGGAGCCGCCGTTGCTGTTGCCGTTGCCGCCGTTGTTGTCGTCGCCGATGTTGTTGCCGTTGCCGCCGACATTGCCCTGGCCGGCGTTGTTGCCGTTCCCGCCGTTCGTGTTGCCGGTCGGCACCACGTTCTGGCTGAGGACATTCACGTTGGAAACGAGTGGCTGTTGGAAAAGGGGGTTGTCCGACGGTGCTGCCGCCGCGAATGCCGGTGCCCCGATGACCAGCATTCCGGTAGCGGTCACCGCCACGACAAGTGCCTTCTTGGCCACGGTCTCTCCTTTTTGATCTTGTATTGTGCGCCGATCTCCGCGGGCGGAAGTGCGCCCCCTCCAGCCCGCGGTGCCCCTCGGCCCGACCGAGGCTAGCTGTCGGATCGGTGTGAACCCCGGCCGTTGGCTCGTTCGGGTGGACCGCAATTCGGTAATTGCTGTCCCTCGCTCGTGGCGATTCGCTAGGCCGAATGGGTAAAAGTGCAAGTGAGGGCGTCGGGTGGAATACCCGGCCGGGGGACAATGATCGTCCCGCGCTGATTTGCCCGCTCTTCGACGCCTGTGGCATACAGGAGGGTCGGCCCGCGGCCGGCGCGAAATATTTGTGTCGGCAACCGTGATGGACATTACTCCGAACAGGTGCCGGCCGCGCGTCGTGGCACGATGGCCGGCGTGCGACCGCTGCGATTCGGGACCAGGCAGGCCGGAACGGACCGCGCCCTGGTGATGGCGATCGTCAACCGCACCCGGGACTCCTTCTACGACCGCGGCGCCACCTTCGCCGAGGACGCCGCCATGGCCGCCGTGGACGCGGCCGTCGCTGACGGGGCCGACATCGTGGACATCGGCGGTGTGCGCGCCGGCGCGCAGGGCGAGACCGTGGACGCGGCCGAGGAGGCGCGGCGGGTGGTGCCCTTCGTCGCGAGGGTCCGTGAACGCCACCCGGACGTCGTGATCAGCGTGGACACCTGGCGGCACGAGGTCGCCGCGCAGGTCTGCCGCGAGGGCGCGGACCTGATCAACGACACCTGGGCCGGCGCGGACCCGCGGCTGGCCGAGGTCGCCGCCGAGCATCAGGTCGGCATCGTCTGCTCGCACACCGGCGGGCTGCCGCCGCGCACCGACCCGTTCCGCCCGCGTTACCACGACGTCGTCGCGGCGGTGGTGGACGAACTCGTCGGCGCGGCCGAGCGCATGGTGGCGCTGGGCGTGCCGGCCGATGGCATCCTCATCGACCCCACCCACGACTTCGGCAAGAACACCTGGCACGGGTTGGAGCTGCTGCGCCGCGTGGACGAGCTCGTCGGCACCGGCTGGCCGGTGCTGATGGCGTTGTCCAACAAGGACTTCGTCGGCGAGACCCTCGGCGTGGGCCTGGAGGAACGGGTCGACGGCACGCTCGCGGCGACCGCCGTCGCGGCGTGGGGCGGCGCACGCGTGTTCCGGGCACACCAGGTGCAGCAGACCCGGCGGGTGCTGGAGATGGTGGCCAGCATCGCCGGCACCCGACCGCCGTCGACGGTGTTGCGGGCACTGGCCTGATGCTGCCCACGACCGAGCGGTGGTTCCGCGACCGCACCTGGCAGGAACCCGCGTGGACCGCGGCGGAACTGGTGCGCGCCAAGGGTGATCGCACCGTGAGCGTGGTGCTGCCGGCGCTCGACGAACAGGAGACGGTCGGCGGCGTGGTGGCCGCGGTTCGCCCGCTGCTGGGCTCGCTGGTCGACGAGCTGGTGGTGATCGACTCCGGGTCCACCGACCGAACGGTCGAGGCAGCGCGGGCCGCCGGCGCGCGGGTGGTGCTGCGCACCGACGTCCTGCCCGAGCTGGAACCGTTGCCCGGCAAGGGAGAAGTGCTCTGGCGGTCGCTCGCCGCGACCACCGGCGAGCTGGTGGTGTTCCTCGACTCCGACCTCGTGGACCCGGATCCGGGCTTCGTGCCGGCGCTGGTGGGCCCGTTGTTGACAGCTCCGGGCGTGCAGCTGGTGAAGGGCTTCTACCGGCGGCCGCTGCGGTTGGAGAGCACCGGCGGCGGCCGCGTCACCGAGCTGCTGGCCCGGCCGGTGCTCGCCGCGCTGCGGCCGGAATTGTCCGGCGTGGTGCAACCGCTCGGCGGCGAATACGCCGCGACGCGCGAACTTCTCGAGTCGGTGCCGTTCGCGGCCGGCTACGGCGTGGAGATCGGGCTGCTGCTCGACACGTACGCGGCATACGGCCTGGACGGCCTCGCACAGGTCAATCTGGGTGTGCGCAAGCACCGGAACCGGTCCCTGCTGCAACTCGGCGCGATGGCCAGCCAGATCCTCGGCACGGCACTGGCCCGATGTGGTACGGACGTGGGCGAGGCCACCGTGCTGACGCAGTTCGTGCAGGTAGACGGCGAATGGCTGCCGAATCCGACCACCGTGTCGACCGCCGACCGGCCGCCGATGAAGATCGTCCGCGGCGCCGGCGGGCGGGTTTCGGACGACCCACGTGCACGGGTGGCCCCGGACGTGCCACGATCGATGCCGTGACCACCGTACTTCTCTACCTCGTCGTGATGGCCGTGGTGGCGGGCGTGGTGTTCCTGGCCGCGTCGCTGGTCTTCGGCCGCGGCGAGGAGCTGGCCCCGCTGCCGCCGGGCGCGTCGCCGACGCGGCTGCCCGCCGACGAGGTCACCGAGCAGGACATCCAGGACCTGCGGTTCCAGCAGGTGTTCCGCGGCTACAAGATGTCCGAGGTCGACTGGGCGCTGGACCGGCTGGGCCGCGAGGTGACCGAGCTGCGTGCCCGGGTGGCCGAGCTGGAGGAACAGCAGCAGTCCGTGGAGGAGGGCGCGCGGTGACCGAAGTGGTCCGCTGCGCGTGGGGTGACTCCACAGAGGACTACCAGCGCTACCACGACGAGGAGTGGGGCGTCGAACTGCGCGGCGAGTCCGAGATGTTCGAGCGGCTCACCCTCGAGGGCTTCCAGTCCGGCCTGTCCTGGATCACCATCCTGCGCAAACGCGAGGCGTTCCGCGCCGCGTTCGAGCGCTTCGACGTGCAGAAGGTCGCCGCGTTCGGCGAGGCGGACGTCGAGCGGCTGATGGCCGACCCGGGCATCGTGCGCAACCGGCAGAAGATCGCCGCCGCGGTCCGCAACGCCAACACCGTGCTCGGCCTGGACCAACCGCTGGACGACCTGCTCTGGTCGTTCGCGCCGACCGGCCGCCGCCGCCGCCCGCGCACCATCGCCGACGTCCCGGCGGTCACGCCCGAGTCGACCGCGATGGCCAAGGCGTTGCGCAAGCTCGGATTCGTGTTCGTGGGCCCGACCACGTGCTATGCGCTCATGCAGGCGACCGGCATGGTCGACGATCACGTCGCCACCTGCTGGCGGGCCCGCCGCTGACCGTCCATAACGGACCGGGTGTGACCGCCGCGGCCGCCGACCGGCGTGCCGATCGGCGGCAGGGCCGCTGACTTGCCAAGATGGTCCTGGTGGGCGTGTGGGCGGCCGGCGGTGAAAAGATCGGTTCGGTTTCACGCCCGATCGTGGATGGGGGAGAATGGACCAGACCCGACAGGCTGGGAGGCGGTCGGGCCTAGCTGGACAGATGGAGGGAGCACGCTATGGCGGCCATGAAGCCCAGGACCGGCGACGGTCCCCTTGAGGTCACCAAGGAGGGGCGCGGCATCGTGATGCGGGTGCCCCTCGAAGGTGGTGGGCGCCTCGTCGTCGAGATGTCGGCGGAGGAGGCGAGCGAACTGGGCGATGCCCTCAAGGGCGTCGTGAACTGACGCTGCCGCTCCCCGTGTTCCCCCAGCCCCGGTTTCCCACGTGGAGCCGGGGCAGAATTCGTTCCCCTGCTGGAGGTTCCCTTGCGTTCGACGGCGCCCGCCGTGCCCACTCCGCTGCCCGTGATCGAGGTGGCCGCCACCCCGAACCGCAGCCTCCCTGCCGTCGTGGTGGTCGCCGACGGCCCCGCCTACGGGCCGGGGCGTGACCGTCTCGACGCGGACGCGCTGGCCGCGTTCGAGCCCACCGGCAAGACCGGCGAGGTGCGCCAACTGGGGCGGCACTGGGTCGTCGGCGTCGGCGAGGGCGCCGCGAAGGACTGGCGGTCCGCCGGCGGCGCGCTGGTCCGGGCGGTGGACGAGCGTGAGGTCGGCCGCTACCAGGTGCTGCTGCCCGAGAACGTGACCGCCGAGCAGGCCGCCGCGTTCTCGCTGGGCCTCGCGCTGGGCGGCTACAAGTTCAAGGTCACCGGCGACACGCCGGCCGCGCGCACCAAATCCGTGCTGCTCGTCACGTCGGCCGATGTGGCCGTTGCCGTCGCCGAGGCCGTGACCCTCGCCACCGCCACCGCGTTGACGCGGGACCTCGCCAACACCCCGTCCAACGTGAAGGATCCGGCCTGGCTCGCCGGCACCGCCGCCCGGCTGGCCGCCGGCGTGACCGGGCTGAGCGCCGAGGTGCGTGACGAGAAGTGGCTGGCCGAGCAGGGCTTCGGCGGCGTGCTCGCGGTCGGCGGCGGTTCCGCCCGCCCGCCGCGGTTCGTCGAGTTGACGTGGCGTCCGCGCGGATCGTCGAAGGCGCCGCATCTGGTGTTCGTGGGCAAGGGCATCACCTTCGACACCGGCGGCATTTCCATCAAGCCGGCCGCCGGCATGCACCTCATGCGCACGGACATGGCCGGCGGCGCCGCAGTGATTGCGGCCGTACTGGCGATCGGCGCACTGAAACTGCCCCTTCGTGTCACTGGTCTCGTGCCGTGCGCCGAGAACCACGTGTCCGGTTCGGCCTACCGGCCCGGCGACATCGTCCGGCACTACGGCGGCAAGACCACCGAGGTCGGCAACACCGACGCCGAGGGCCGCATGGTGCTGGCCGACGCCATGACCTGGGCCGTGCGCAAGCATTCCCCGGACGTGCTGGTCGACGTCGCCACCCTGACCGGCGCGATGAAGGTCTCGCTCGGCGTGCGGACCGGCGGTCTGTTCGCGACCACCGACGAGCTCGCCGCCCGGGTGGTCGAGGCCGGCGAGCAGGTCGGCGAGGCGCACTGGCGGATGCCGCTGCTGGAGGACGTCGCCGAGGCCGTGCGCAGCGAGGTCGCCGACGTCAAGCAGGCCCCCGGCGGCCCCGGCGCCATCGCCGCCGCGATGTTCCTGCGGGAGTTCACCGGCGGCCGGCCGTGGATCCACCTCGACATCGCCGGCCCCGCCCGTGCCGAGAGCACGTACGACGAGATCGTGCCCGGCGCGACCGGCTTCGCGGCGCGGACGCTGGTGAGGTTCGCCCAGAACTACCTCTGATCGGCGACGAAGGCTCGGAACAGCTCGGCGGCCGGGGGCAGCGGCACGCCGGCCGCCCACACCAGGCCGATGGTGCGGCTGGCGGTCGGCGTCAGCCCCAGCTCGACGACGCCGTTCAACGCCGTGTCGGACTGCGGCAGCAGCGCCACGCCCAGACCGGCGGCGACGAGCCCGCGCACGGTGTCGACCTCCTCGCCCTCGAAGGCCAGCACCGGCAGGAAGCCCGCCCGCTCGCACAGGTCGTCGGTGATGCGGCGCAGGCCGTAGCCGGCCTTCATGCCGACGAACTGCTCGTCGGCGATCTCCTCCAGCCGGATCCGACGGCGTCCGGCCAGGGCATGCCCGGTCGGCACGGTCAGCAGCAGCGGCTGCTCGTACAGCGGCAGGCACTCCAGGTCGGGCTCGTCCACGGGCAGCGGCGCGGTCAGCGCGAGGTCGACGTCGCCGGCCCGGACCCTGGCCAGCATCTCCTCGTGCGCGGCCTGCTTCAGCGCGAACCGCACCTGCGGATGCGATGTGCGAAACGCACGCAGCAGCTCGGGCACCCGCACCCCGCCCATGGTGTGCAGAAACGCCAGCACGACCTGCCCGCGTTCCGGATCGGCCTCGCCGATGGCCCGCCGGCAGCCCGCTTCCAACACGCCCAGCGCCTGCTCGGCGGCCTCGGCCAGGATCTGCCCGGCCTTGGTCAGCCGCACGCCACGGCCGTTGCGGACGATCACCGGCGTGCCCAGTTCGGCGCTCAACGCCGCCAGCCATCGGCTGACGGTCGGCTGCGGCACGCCGAGCCGGTCGGCGGCCCGCGTCACGTGCTGCTCGGCGGCCAGGGCCCGCAGCAGCGCGAGCCTCGGCGCGAGCCCGGCGGCCAGCTGCTCGTGCGTCATCCGAAGTCCAGGGGCAGGTCGATCGGCGCGGCGCCGGCGGTGATGTCCACCCGGCCGAGGGCGGTCACCTGCACCGGACCCGTGTTCACCCCGATCTTGACCGACTTCACCGCCGCCGGCACCTCGAACACCAGCGCGGCCGGCAGCAGGTCGCCGTCGTAGCGGACGCCGACCAGCGGGGCTTTGCCTCCGTCGGGCAGCGTCAGCGTGAACGAGTTCTTGGTCACCTGACCGGCCATGATCGCCGGCAGCTGCCCGGAGGTCTTGATCGCCACCTCCAGCAGGGACTTGCCGGCGGCGCTCTCGGTGACGAGCTGGTAGTCGCCGCTGTCCAGCTTGATCGGGCGCTGCCAGCCCAGCCGCACGCCGGTGACGGTCAGCTGCGCGGCGTGATCACCGGCCGGCAGGCCGCCGTACGGCACGGCGGTCCGCACGGTGATCGGCTGGGACGCGTTCGCCGGTGCCTTGCTCACGCCGCTCGGCGTCAGCAGCGCGTCCGGCGGCGGGGTGGCCCGCTGGCCGCCGGGCACCTCCAGGCGCTGGTCCAGCGACTTCGCCCCGACGCTGCTCAGCACCAGCGACTCCGGACCGGCCTTGTCCGGGACGGTGTAGATGACGAAGACGTCGCCGGAGTCCGGCAGCCGGTCGGGGGACAGCACAGTCGTTCGACCGTCGATGACCAGCGACAACGTCGACTGCTGCGGCGCGAAGCCCGACCACTGCTGCGCCGCGAACGCGGGATCGGTCTTGCCCGGGCGCTCCACGTGGAGGCGCAGCACCCGCAGCTGCACGCCCTTGTCCGGGACGAGCGTGGCGCCGCCGCCGATCGGGAAGGTGGCCGGACGGCCGTAGCCGGTGGCGTTCACCGCGAGCAGGTCGTCGTGCACGCGTACGGCCACCTTCTCGGTGAGGCCGAGGTCGACGTTCGACTTGTGCTCGGTGTCGGTGAGCACGGCGACGAAGTTGGCCCGTGCGGTGCGGTTGACCGTCGCCTTCGGGTCGGTCGTGGAGCCGTCGGCCCGCAGCAGTTCGTCACCGACGGGCGTGCTGCGGTTGCCCGGCTGCGGCACCTGCGGATCCTGCACCGAGAGCTGGATCTGGCTGGCGTTCTCGCCGGTCTTGATCATCGGGATCGGCACCCACGCGTTGGCCGGCGGGCTGCCCGGCACCTGGACCGGGCCGCACCACAGCCGGCCGTCGACCTGGCCGTCCGTGCCGACCCGGGCGAACCAGCACTGCGGCTTCCCGGCGCCGGACGCCGACACGTAGCCGAAGCTGACCGCGGAGGCCAGCTCACGCTCCCCGGCGGCCTGCAACCCGGCCGGATCGAGGATCTGCTTGCCTTCGACGGTCAGGGTGGGCGGGGTGGAGCCGCTGCTGGCGTGCGAGGTCGAACAGGCGGCCGCGCCGAGTACCAGCGCGGCCGCCGACAGCAGGCGCACGGCACGGCCCCCAGGCCCGTGCACGGTGGGTGACACCGGTCCTCCGATAGCTCGAACAAGATCGCTCTATCGGTAAAGGTGGCTGGCGCGGGCCGAGGGTTGCATGACTGGATTTGAAGTGATCTAGCTCACACTGCGGTATACCTCGACGGTCTGGGCGGCCACGCCCGACCAGGAGAACTCCCGCACCGCCCGATCCCGACCGGCCGCGCCCATCGCCGCGGCCCGGGCCGGGTCGGCCAGCAACCGGGAGATCGCCGCCGCCAACTCGTCGCGGTACGTCTCGACGTCGTTCTCGTCGTAGTGCACCAGCAGCCCGGTCTCGCCGTCGGCCACCACCTCGGGAATGCCGCCGACGTCGGAGGCGACCACCGCGGTGCCGCAGGCCATCGCCTCCAGGTTCACGATGCCCAGCGGCTCGTACACCGACGGGCACACGAACACCGTCGCGTGGCTGAGGACCTGCTTGACCTCCTCGGTCGGCAGCATCTCCTGGATCCAGAACACGCCCGGCCGCGCCTTGGCCAGCTCCGCCACCGCCGCCTCGGTTTCGGCGGCGATCTCCGGCGTGTCCGGCGCGCCCGCGCACAGCACCAGCTGCGCGTCCTCGGAGATCCGGTGCGCCGCCGCCACCAGGTGCCCGACGCCCTTCTGCCGCGTGATCCGCCCGACGAACGCCACGATCGGCTTGGACGGGTCGATGCCGTGCCGCTCCAACGCGTCCGTGCCGGACACGCGCTCGTACAGCGAGGTGTCGATGCCGTTGCGGACCACGTGCACGCGGGCCGGATCCAGCGCCGGGTAGCAGTCCAGGACGTCGGCGCGCATGCCGTCACTGACCGCGATGATCGCGTCCGCTGCGTCGTACGCGGTGCGTTCCACCCACGACGACAGCCGGTAGCCGCCGCCGAGCTGCTCGGCCTTCCAGGGCCGCCGCGGCTCCAGCGAGTGCGCCGTGATCACGTGCGGCACCCCGTGCAGGATCTTCGCCAGGTGGCCGGCGAAATTCGCGTACCACGTATGTGAATGCACGAGGTCGACGCCCTCGACCGCGGCGGTGATCTCCAGATCCACCGACAGCGTGGACAGGGCCGGGTTGGCGCCCCGCAGGTTCGGCGCCGGCTGGTGCGCGACCGCGTCGGGCCGCTCGCCACCGAAACAGTGCACGTCCACGTCGACCAGCTCGCGCAACCGGGGCACGAGGAATCCGACGTGAACGCCTGCCCCGCCGTACACCTCGGGCGGGTACTCGCGTGTCAGTAATCCGATCCGCACAGCTGACAACCTAGTGCCCGGCGGATAGGGTCACTGATCGTGAAGGGGCAGCCCCACGTTCTGGGAATCGTGCTGGCCGGCGGCGAGGGCAAGCGGTTGTGGCCCCTGACGGCGGACCGAGCCAAACCCGCAGTGCCGTTCGGCGGCAACTACCGTCTGATCGACTTCGTGCTGTCCAACCTGGTCAACGCCGGCATGAGCAAGCTGTGCGTGCTGACGCAGTACAAATCGCACTCGCTGGACCGGCACATCTCCACCACGTGGCGGCTGTCCAGCGTGCTCGGGCAGTACATCACCCCGGTGCCGGCGCAGCAGCGGCTCGGGCCGCGCTGGTACACCGGCAGTGCCGACGCGATCTTCCAGTCGCTGAACCTGGTGCACGACGAGAAGCCGGACTACATCGTGGTCTTCGGCGCCGACCACGTGTACCGGATGGACCCCGGGCAGATGGTCGAGCAGCACATCGAGTCCGGCTGCGGGGTCACCGTCGCCGGCATCCGGGTGCCGCGCGCCGAGGCCAAGGCGTTCGGCTGCATCGACTCCAACGCCGAGGGCCGCATCACCCGGTTCCTGGAGAAGCCGGCCGACCCGCCGCACGTGCCCGACGACCCGGACGTCACCTTCGCGTCCATGGGCAACTACGTCTTCACCACCGAGGCGCTGCTGGACGCCCTGCGCACCGACGCCGCCGACCCGGACTCCGACCACGACATGGGCGGCAACATCATCCCCATGCTGGTCGACGCCGGCAGTGCGTACGTCTACGACTTCGACGACAACGTCGTGCCCGGGGCGACCGAGCGGGACCGCGGCTACTGGCGGGACGTCGGGACCCTGGACGCCTACTACGACGCCCACATGGACCTGGTGTCCGTGCACCCCGTGTTCAACCTCTACAACCAGGCGTGGCCCATCCGGACCGCGACCCCGCCGCTGCCGCCGGCCAAGTTCGTCAACGCCGGCATGGCGCAGGAGTCGATCGTCGGCCCGGGTTCGATCATCTCCGGCGCCTCGGTGCGGGAGTCGGTCGTCAGCTCCGACGTGGTGGTGGAGTCCGGCGCGACCGTCGAGGGCAGCGTGCTGCTGCCGGGCGTGCGCGTGGGCAAGGGCGCGGTGGTGCGGCGGGCCATCCTGGACAAGAACGTCGTCGTCGCCGACGGGGCGATGATCGGCGTGGACCGCGGGCACGACCTCGAGCACTACACGGTCAGCGCGAGCGGCGTGGTAGTTCTCGGCAAGGGCGCCCGCGCCGAGTGAGCTTTTCCGCCACATGCGCTTCCTACTTGTCGCCTGACGACAAGTAGGAAGCGCATGTGAAAAAAGCCCGGTGTCAGCGCTTGGCCGCGACCAGCAGGCCGTCACCGACGGGGAGCATGATCGACACCAGCCGGTCGTCCTCGCGCACGGCCCGGTTGGTCTCCCGGATGGCCTGCGTCTCGGCGTCCCGCTCCGCGGGATCGGCCACCTTGCCCTTCCAGAACACGTTGTCGAACGCGATCACGCCGCCGGGCCGCAGCATCCGCACCCCGTGCTCCAGGTACCGCGGGTACTCCTGCTTGGCGGCGTCCACGAACACCAGGTCGTAGCCGCCGTCGGTGAGCCGGGGCAGCACGTCCAGCGCCTGGCCCATGATCAACCGGGTCCGGCTGGGCCCGATCCGGGCGTCGGCGAAGGCCTGTCGGGCCACCCGCTGGTGCTCCGGCTCCACGTCGATCGAGGTCAGCACCCCGTCCCGGGCCATGCCGCCGAGCAGCCACAGGCCGCTCACGCCGGCCCCGGTGCCGATCTCCACCACGGCCCTGGCCTGCAGGGACGCGGCCAGGAAGCGCAGCGCCGCGCCGCCGGTGACGCCGATCGGCACACAGCCCAGCTCGGTCCCCCGGGCCCGTGCGGCCGAGATGACCTCGTCCTCGGCGGGGTAGCCGTCCACGTACTCCCGGAGCGTCACAAGGTGCGAGGTTAGCGGTGACCGGCGCGTTTGCGGGTGAACAACCCGCATCGGTGCTTTCTCAGACTGCTCTCAGCCGCTTCTCACGATCGTTATAAGCGAGCCCGTCACAGTGGCGGGGAACAACGGGGACGTCCGCCACGTTGTCCCCGACGAAGGGCAGCCGCCCGCTGGAGGTGCCGAAACCACCGATGCGCACTCAGACGACCGACCCGGCCACTGAGCCGGTCGCCGCCGCCCCCGTCGCCATCGCCCCGACGGAGGCCGCCTGGACACCGCCATCGTGGGACGAGGTCGTGCGCGAGCACGCCGACCGTGTCTACCGGCTCGCCTACCGCCTGTCCGGCAACCAGCACGACGCCGAGGACCTGACCCAGGAGACCTTCATCCGGGTGTTCCGGTCGCTCGCCTCGTACAAGCCGGGCACGTTCGAGGGCTGGCTGCACCGCATCACCACGAACCTGTTCCTGGACATGGCCCGCCGCCGCTCGCGGCTGCGCATGGAGGGCCTGCCCGAGGACACCGACCGCATCGTGGGCGACGACCCGAGCCCCGAGCAGGTCTACTCCGACACCCACCTGGACCCGGATCTCCAGGCCGCGCTGGACGAGCTGCCCCCGGAGTTCCGCGCCGCCGTCGTCCTTTGTGACGTCGAAGGCCTGTCCTACGATGAAATCGGCGCCACGCTCGGCGTGAAGCTGGGCACCGTCCGCAGTCGGATCCACCGCGGCCGCCAGGCCCTGCGCGCGAGCCTGGAGCGCCGCGCCGAGCTCGCACGGAAGGACGTTGGATGACCGAGCTGCGCGGGTGGAGTCTGCCGAGCCTGCCGGAACAGCATCTGCTGCCCGACGCGGTGGTGGCCTTCGTCGACGGTGAGCTGTCGGCGACCGCCCACGACCGTGCCGCCGCGCACCTGGCCCGCTGCCCCTTCTGCGCCGCCGAGGCCGCCACCCAGCGGCAGGCCCGGTCCATGATGAAGGCCGCCCCGGCGCCGTGCGCGCCCGCCGGCCTGCTCGCCTCGCTGATGAACATCCCGCAGGACGTGGAGCTGCCCAGCGGCCCCGACAACCTCGCGGTCACCGAGGACGGCCAGCTCGTCACCGTGCTGCGTCCCGGCAAGGCCACCGAGAAGCTCCGCCCTTTCGGTAGCGCGCCCGCCTTCGGCTCGTCGGCGCCGCTCGGCAGCGGCCCCAACGTGCTCGGCAACCGCGTGTCCCGCCGGACCAAGCAGGGCGCCGGCGTGGTCGTGTCCGGGCTGGTGCTCGGCGCTCTCGCCATCGTGACCATGCACGGCGACACCCCGCCGTCCGGCGACAACTCGACGCCGCCGATGGACGCGCGCCCGGTCGCCCAGGTGCAGCCGACGTCCACCACCCACACCACCGTGGCCCAGCTGCCCACACGGTGAATTCACCGCTGCTGCGGCAGGCTGGCGGTTGATGAACGAGCAGCAGCCCAGCCCCGAGCAGCCGCCGGTCACGCCGGTCTCGGGCGTTGACGACGGTCAGGGCCGCCGCATCGGTCCCCGGCCGCTCGACCGCCCCGCGGTCGACCCGGAGCTGACCGCCGAGTTCGGCCGGCCCCAAGGCGTGGACAGCGCGTTCGCACCCCGTGCGACCCAGCCCGCCAACGGTTCCATCGCGCTCGCCCCGCCGCCGCCCGAGGCGTTGAGCATGGCCTTCGGCCGCCCCGACAGCGCCGGCGACGTCGTCTTGCAGCGCGCGCCCGGCTCGCTCCCGTACGGGTCGGAGCCCGAGGTCGAGCCCGTGTTCTGGCAGGACTCCGCCGACCGCGACCCGTGGCGCGACCCGGCCGCCGGCGCGATCCTCGGGCCGCCCGCGGCCACGACCGAGGAGCCCGGCGAGGAGAAGGCCAAGCCCGCCACCCAGAGCGGCCCCATGCTGTCCGTGCCCGAGCTGATCTTCGGCCGCCGGGTCAAGCCCACCGCGTTGGGCGCGCTGGCCGGCGTCGCGCTGCTGATCGGCGTCGGCGGCGGCATAGCGGGCTGGGCCATCGCGCAGTCCGGCAACCCGCTGACCAGCTCGGTGACGCTGAGCCAGGTCGACCCCGGCAAGGAGCGCGCCGCCGGCTCGATCGCCGACATCGTCAAGCGCGCCCAGGCCGCCGTGGTGCAGATCGAGGTGCAGGTCGGCAGCGGCGGCGGGCTCGGCTCCGGCGTCATGATCGACAGCGGCGGCTACATCCTGACCAACAACCACGTGGTGTCCGCGGCGGCGTCCGACCCGTCGGCCACGCTGCGGGTCGTGTTCGCCGACGGCACCAAGACCGATGGCAAGATCGTCGGCCGGGACCCGAAGACCGACCTGGCCGTGGTCAAGGTGTCGGTGACCAACCCGACCGTCATCCAGCTCGGCAAGTCCGGCTCGCTGGCCGTCGGCGACCAGGTGATCGCCATCGGCTCGCCGCTGGGCCTGTCCAGCAGCGTCACCAGCGGCATCGTCAGCGCGCTCAACCGGCCGTTGCAGGCCAACGGCGAGGGCGGCGACCCGCCCGTCACCTACGACGCCATCCAGACCGACGCCGCCATCAACCACGGCAACTCCGGCGGCGCGCTGCTCGACGACACCGGGGCCCTGGTCGGCATCAACAGCGCCATCCTGTCGCCCAACGACAGCGGCTCCATCGGCATCGGCTTCGCCATCCCGATCGACTTCGCCAAGCGCGTCGCCGAGGGCCTGATCCGCGACGGCCAGGTCAAGCACGCCGACATCGGGCTCAACGCCCGGTCGGTGTCCGCGGTGTCCACCGACGGCGCCCAGGTCCAGAACGTCAAGCAGGGCGGGGCGGCGGACAAGGCCGGCGTCGCCGAGGGCGACGTGATCACCAAGTTCGGCGACCGGGTCATCCGCACCGCCGACGAGCTGAGCGTGGCGGTGATCGAACGCAACATCGGCGACACCGTGCCCGTGACGGTCGTCAGGCAAGGCAGGCAGATGGTGCTACAGGTCACCACGCAGTCCGATTAGGCTGGGAGACGTGTTCGGAATCAGCTGGGGTGAGTTCCTCGTCCTGATCGTCGCCGGCCTGTTCATCCTCGGGCCCGAGCGACTGCCGGGCGCTGCCGCCTGGCTGGCCAAGGGCGTGCGGCAGGTGCGGGACTACGCCAACGGCGCCCGGGAACAGCTGCGTTCCGAACTGGGGCCGGAGTTCGACGAGCTGCGCAAACCACTGGAAGACCTGCGGCAGCTGCGGGAGTTCAACCCCAAGCGGGCCATCACCCGGCACCTGCTGGACGACTTCCCCGAGGACACCGGCTACAAGCCCAACGGCTTCCCGGCCGCCACCACCCCGCCGACCAACCAGCGCGAGGAGCAGCGTCCGCTGTCGCCGGGGGAGCGCCCCCCGTTCGACCCCGACGCCACCTGATCCCGCCGGCGGGATCCGTCTTGATGCAGGGAAGGACGCCTTACCCTCGCTGAATGCACGTAAGGCGTCCTTCCCTGCATGTCCGAGGGTGCCGGTGCGAACGATTGCGTCGAAGACATCGGCTGGTCCGGGCGGGGACCCGGGAGCGATGCCGGAGCCGGGTGGCGGGCGCCCGGCCTGGGGAAACGGCGTCGCTCAGGGGGCCTCGGGCAGCGGCGGCGAGGCCGAGGCCAGCTGCTCGCAGGTGCGCCCGAAGACGGCGATCTCGGCCTCGCCCAGCGCGTCGACGAAATGCCGCACGACGCCGGCCAGGTGAGTGCCGGACGCGCTGCGTAACCGATCAAGTCCCGTCTGGGTGAGCACGGCAACGACGCCGCGGCCGTCGCCGTCGGCCCGCTCGCGGCTCACCAGCCCGGTGCGCTCCAGCCGGTCGACCAGCCGCGTCACGCCGGAGCGGGACAGCAGCACGGCGTCGGCCAGCTCCGTCATCCGCATCCGCCGGCCCGGCGCCTCCGCGAGCTGCACCAGGACGTCGTAGGACGCCAGCGACAGGCTCTGCTCGGCGACGAGCTCGGTCTCCAGATGTCGGACGATGCGGGCGTGTGCCCGCAGGAATGACCGCCACACGGCTAACTCGGTCCGGGTGGGAAGTCGGGTCCTACCTGTGTCCAGCACGACCCACCATGTTACGGAACGCGTCCAGATGATCGCGCAGTGCCCCTATCGTGATTCGGCGAACTCCCGCTGACCGGTCGGTAACAACGGCTCGTAGCATGGGTCTCGTGACTTCACTCCCGAGTGCCGACGCCGTGCGGGCCGCCCTGGGCGGCGTCCAGGATCCGGAAATCCGCCGCCCGATCACCGAGCTTGGCATGGTGAAGGACGTCACCATCGGCGCGGACGGCGCGGTGACCGTCGCCGTCTACCTGACCGTGGCCGGCTGCCCGCTCCGCGACAAGATCACCGCGGACGTGACGGCCGCGGTGAGCAAGGTCGACGGCGTCACCGGCGTGCGCGTCGAGTTGGACGTGATGAGCGACGAGCAGCGGTCCGAGCTGCGCAAGTCGCTGCGCGGCGACGCGGCCGAGCCGGTCATCCCGTTCGCCCAGCCCGGCTCGCTGACCAGGGTGTACTGCGTCGCGTCGGGCAAGGGTGGGGTCGGCAAGTCGAGCATGACGGTCAACCTGGCCGCCGCGATGGCCGCGCGCGGGCTGTCCGTGGGCATCGTCGACGCCGACATCTACGGCCACTCCATCCCGCGCATGCTCGGCGCCGACGGCCGGCCCACCCAGGTCGAGAAGATGATCATGCCGCCGCAGGCCAACGGCGTGAAGGTCATCTCGATCGGCATGTTCGTGCAGAACAACGCCCCGGTCGTGTGGCGCGGGCCGATGCTGCACCGGGCGCTCCAGCAGTTCCTGGCCGACGTCTTCTGGGGCGACCTGGACGTGCTGCTGCTGGACCTGCCGCCCGGCACCGGCGACATCGCCATCTCGGTGGCGCAGCTGATCCCCAACGCCGAGATCCTCGTGGTCACCACGCCGCAGCAGGCCGCCGCCGAGGTCGCCGAGCGGGCCGGGGCGATCGCCATGCAGACCCGGCAGCGCGTGGCCGGCGTCGTCGAGAACATGTCGTGGATGGACATGCCCGACGGCAGCCGGATGGAGCTCTTCGGCTCCGGCGGCGGCAAGATCGTCGCCGACTCGCTGACCAAGGCCATCGGCTCCGAGGTGCCGCTGCTTGGCCAGGTGCCGCTGGACCAGCGGCTGCGCGAGTGCGGCGACGCCGGCACGCCCCTGGTGCTCGCCGACCCCGAGGCCCCGGCGTCCAAGGTGCTGACCGAGGTGGCCGGCAAGCTCACCGTCAAGTCCCGCGGCCTCGCCGGCCGCCTGCTGTCGGTCAGCCCCGCAGGCCGCCGCTAGGCGACCCGCCGGCGTCGGAGGTCGCCCCGCCGGCTCCCGGACAGGGTGCCCCGCGGGCCTCCCGGACGGGTGTGAACCGGCGGGTGTCCGGACGGGTTGCCCTGCGGGCTCCTGGACAGGTTTGACCCGCCGGTCTCCGGACAGGGTGCCCCGTCGGCTGCTGGACGGGTTGCCCCCCGCCGGCCGCTGGACCAGGGCGAATTGAGCAGCCCCCGAATCAATCCAACCACTCGGGTCTGACATTTCGGGTCGGGCGAGTCCCTGTCGGACCGCCGTCACCGCGAACTGTCAGACCCCTGTGCTTGGCTGGCTGCGTAGGACTCTTGGGGGAGGCTGCTCCTATCGAAGATCAACTCTTGTTGCGGACGGGTTCCTCGTCGTCGTCCCAGCGCGGATCGTCGCGGATCTGCTCCGCGGACGGGCTGGATGCCTTGCGCGACCGCTTCTTGGACCCGGCGAGCTCCGCCCGCAGCCGGTCGAGCTCGCTGCGCAGGTAGTCACGGGTGGCGACCTCGCCGACGGCCAGCCGCAGGGCGGCCAGCTCGCGGGCCATGAACTCGGTGTCGGCCTTGGTCTGGGCGGCCCGCGCCCGATCCTCCTCCAGCGAGATGCGGTCCCGGTCGTCCTGGCGGTTCTGCGCGAGGAGGATCAGCGGCGCCGCGTAGGCGGCCTGGGTGGAGAAGGCCAGGTTGAGCAGGATGAACGGGTACGGGTCCCACTGGAGGGTCACCGCGAACAGGTTGAGGCTGATCCAGACGACCACGATGAGCGTCTGCCAGAACAGGAACTTGCCGGTGCCCAGGAACCGGGCCAGCCGTTCGGAGAACCGGCCGAACGCCTCGGGGTCCACCTCGATGGCCCACCGGCGCGGCGCTCTGGGCTGGTCGAGCCGCCGTCGTGAGGTCAGCTCAGGCATTGGCGACGCCCTCCTCCTCGTGGTGCAGGGTCTCCCGCCAGTCGTCCGGCAGCAGATGGTCCAGCACGTCGTCAACGGTGACGGCGCCGAGCAGGTGGTCCTCGTCGTCCACCACGGGCGCGCACACCAGGTTGTAGGTCGCGAAGTACTTCGTCACCTCGATCAGCGAGGCGGTCGGCCCCAGCCGGGGCAGGTCGGTGTCCAGCGCGCCGGCCACGAGATCCGACGGCGGCTCCCGTAGCAGCCGTTGCAGGTGGACGCAGCCGAGGTAGCGGCCGGTGGGCGTGGCGGTCGGCGGCCGGCAGACGAACACCATGCTGGACAGGGCCGGCGTCAGCTCGGGGTTGCGGGCCCGGGCCAGCGCCTCGGCGATGGTGGCGTCCGGGGTGAGCGCGACCGGCTCGGGCGTCATCAGACCGCCGGCGGTGTCGAACGAATACTCCAGCAGCCGCTTGACCGGCGCGGACTCCTCCGGCTCCATCAGCTCCAGCAGCCGGTTCTTGTCCAGCTCGGGCAGCTCGGCCAGCAGGTCGGCGGCGTCGTCGGGGTTCATCGCCTCCAGGATGTCGGCGGCGCGCTCCTCGTCGAGGTGGGCCAGCATGTCCTTCTGGTCGTCCTCGGGCAGCTCCTCGATCACGTCGGCGAGGCGCTCGTCGTCCAGGGCGTCGGCGACCTCGTAGCGGCGCTTGGCCGGCAGATCGCGCAGCGCGTTGGCGACGTCGGCGGCGCGCATGGTGTCGAACTGCGCCAGCAGCTGCTGCGCGCCCTGCGGTTGTGAGGACAGCTCGGCCATCCCGAGCCCCACCACGTCCTCCCAGCGCAGCACCTGCACGGGCCCGCGGCGACCGAGCCGGCCGGTTCGCTCACGCACGGCGACCCGGCTCATCTCCCAGTCGCGGGTGCGGGTCGGCTCCATCGCGACGTCGACGACGACCGCGCTCACCGCGCCGCTCTCGACGCCGATCCGGGCGTCCAGCAGTTGCCCGACGGCAACCACTTCGTTGGGGCGCTGGTGGAAGTGCCGCATGTTCACCGAGCCGGTGGACAGCACCACGGCGTGCGGCTCGATGCCGGCGACCCGCAGCATCGGCACGAAGATTCGCCGCCGGGTGACCAGCTCCACCACGATGCCGAGCACCCGCGGCGGCTGTCGGTCCGTCCGCAGGCTCGCCACCACGTCGCGAACCTTGCCGATCGCCTCACCATCCGGGCCGAATACCGGCAATCCGGCCAGTTGGGCGACAAAAATCCTGTCTGTGGCTGCCACACGCAAAGGCTAACGTTGTCCGGTGACGACGCTGCGTTTCGATGTGCTCGACGTGTTCACCGACACCCCGTTCACCGGCAACCAGCTCGCCGTGGTGCACGGCGCCGAGGACCTGTCCGCCGAGCAGATGCGGACAATTGCCGCGGAGTTCGGCTACTCCGAGACGACGTTCCCGCTGCGGCCGACCCAACCCGGCGCGGACTACCGGGTTCGGATCTTCACGCCGAGTGAGGAGTTGCCGTTCGCCGGTCACCCGAGTGTGGGAACGTCCTGGCTGCTGGCCCGCGACGGCGTCATCGGCTTCGGACCGGCCGTGCAGGAGTGCCTCGCCGGCCTGCTGCCGGTGGTGGTGGACGAGCGCGGCTCGCGGATCACCGGCGGCAAACGCACCGTCGGCCCGAGTCTGGACCGGGCCGCGCTGGCGGCGTCGGTCGGGCTCACGGTAGACGATCTGTCCGATGTGGACCCCGGTATCGCCGGCTGCGGCCTGGACTGGGCGTACCTGGGGGTCAAGCCGGACGCGGTAGCCCGGACCGTGCCGAACCCGGCGGCGATTCTGGCCGCGGGCGCGGAACACGGTGTGCAGGTGTTCTCGCTGGTCGACGGTGAGGCCCACGCCCGGGTGTTCGCCGGCGACATCGAGGACGCCGCCACCGGCTCGGCGGCGCTGGGCCTGTGCGCGTTCGCCGTCGACCGCGGACTCATCGGCGAGACGGCGGACATCGTTGTGCGGCAGGGCATCGAGATGGGGCGATCGTCCACTCTGTACTGCTCGGTGACACCGGAGGCGGTGACGGTCCGGGGTGACGTCGTGCACATCGCCAGCGGCCAACTGAGCTGGGCCGGCTGATTGCCACATGCGCTTCCTACTTGCGCGCTGACGCCACATGCGCTTCCCATTTGCCACCATCGCGCAAATGGGAAGCGCATGTGGCATAAAAGGCGGGGGATGGGCTAGCGGCCGGCTAGGGTGGTGGCGATGACGCCACAGCGCTCGGCGGGCCAGCCGTCCTCCTCGGCCCAGTTCACCACGGCCGAGACGAACGTCCATGCCCGCGCCTTGTCGGCGTCCAGGTCCTCGATCTCCACCAGCATGTCGAGCCGGCGGCGGATCCGGTCCGGCTCGAAGCGGTTCCACAGCAGCGTGGCCAGGCCGAACTCGGGATCGGCGGCGAGCACCTTGGGGTCGATCACCAGCCACGGCTCGCGGTCGCCGGCCAGGATGTTCTGGAAGTGCTGGTCCTCGTTGACCATCTGGCCCAGCGCCCGGGGTCCGAGGGTGCGGCAGTGGTCGACGGCCTCGTCGATGATCCGCCTGGGCACGCCCTGAGCCCGCGGCAACTGCTCGGCCCAGCGGGCGGCGTTGGCCCGCAGGGTGCGCATCCGGTGCGGGGCGGGCCGCCGAAGGCGTCTGCGCAGCGTGGCGGCGATCCTCAGAGCGTCCTCGATGGGTTGGTCGGCAAGGGTTTCCGGACGCAGCCGCTCCAGCAGCAGCACGCCCTCCTCGCCCTCGTGGTCGAGCAGTCGAACCGCACCGTCACCGTCCCACATGGACAGTGCGAGCCACTCGTGCTCGGATTCCTCGTGCGGCAGTCCGAGTTTGAGCATCGCCGGCGTGCCGTCGGCCCGGCGCACCGGCTGCACGACGCTGACGAACCCGTTGACGGGCCGGCCGTCCAGCGTCAGGTCCCAGCGGTCCAGGTACTCGCCGGCCAGTTCCGGCAGCCCGTGCAGCCAGCGCGTGGCGTCGTCGTCATCCCAGCTGAGCACCGTCTTCGCGAAGTCCTTGGGAATCCGGATCAAGTCGGTACACCTCTGTCCAGAGCGGCTCCGCGTTGAGTCTGGCCGCCCGGAGCGCGTCCGTCACCTCTTTTTCCGGCTCGACCAGCGAGGCCGTCGCGGGCACGTCGGCCAGGTGGGAGTGCGTGGTGGGGGACCGAACGGTGATCGTGCAGGTCACGCCGTCGCCCAGGCCCGGCACCTGCTGCTCGTCGCCGCCGACCGCGACCCACAGCGCGCCGTCCCGCCACAGCGCCCAGACCAGCCGCGGCCGGTCGTCGACGGTGATCCAGACGGCGGCGGCCTTGCGCAAGGCGTTGTCCAGCAGACGGGTCATCTCCACCGGTTCAGCTTCGCACGGGCCTGTGACGGGTGACTCAGCGAATGGCGGGCACCCCGAGGTCGTGCCAGCATCGCCGTAAGTTACCGGTCAGTACGAGGAGGTACCGCCGTGCCGCGTCCCCGCCGATCCTGTCTCGCCGTCCCCGGCTCCAGCCAGAAGATGATCGACAAGGCCCGGACGCTGCCGGCCGACCAGGTCTTCCTGGACCTGGAGGACGCCTGCGCGCCGCTGGCCAAGCCGGACGCCCGCAAGACGATCGTGGCCGCGCTCAACGAGGGCGGCTGGGGTGAGCGGACCCGGGTGGTGCGGGTCAACGACTGGACCACCGAGTGGACCTACCGCGACGTCGTCGAGGTGGTCGAGGGGGCCGGCGCCAACCTGGACTGCCTGATGCTGCCCAAGGTGCAGACCGCGCAGCAGGTGCAGGCGCTGGACCTGCTGCTCACCCAGATCGAGAAGACCATGGGTTACGAGGTCGGCCGGATCGGCATCGAGGCCCAGATCGAGAACGCCCGCGGCCTCGTCGAGGTGGACGCCATCGCCACCGCCTCGCCCCGGGTGGAGACGATCATCTTCGGCCCGGCCGACTTCATGGCGTCCATCAACATGAAGTCGCTGGTCGTCGGCGAGCAGCCGCCCGGCTACGACGTCGGCGACGCCTACCACTACATCCTCATGCGCATCCTGATGGCCGCCCGCGCCAACGACGTGCAGGCGATCGACGGGCCGTACCTCCAGATTCGGGACGTGGACGGCTTCCGCCGCGTCGCCGGCCGCGCCGCCGCGCTCGGCTACGACGGCAAATGGGTGCTGCACCCCGGCCAGATCGACGCGGCCAACGAGGTGTTCAGCCCGGACCAGTCCGACTACGACCACGCCGAGAACATCCTGGACGCCTACGAGTACTTCACCTCCGACGCCGGCGGAAAGCGCGGCGCGGTGATGTTGGGCGACGAGATGATCGACGAGGCGTCGCGGAAGATGGCGCTGGTGATCGCCGGCAAGGGGCGCGCGGCTGGCATGTCCCGCACGGACAAGTGGGCCCCGCCGGCGGAATGATCGCGGCCGTGTTCTGCGCGGACGAGTGGGCGCCGTTGGCGGAGTGATCGCGGGTGAGTGGATGCCGCCGGTGGAGTGATCGCGGCCGTGTTCTGCGCGGACGAGTGGGCGCCGTTGGCGGAGTGATCGCGGGTGAGTGGATGCCGCCGGTGGAGTGATCGCGGCCGTGTTCTGCGCAGACAAGCTGGCTCGGCCGGCGGCATGGACGAGCGTGGTGTCGGCGCGGATTCCTGCCGCGCCGGCATTTGATCCGTGTCTCGTGAACGCGTAGGAACGTGTTACTGTTTGTGAGGCGGATCAAAGATCAGACTACACAAATCGCGGCATTCGACTACGCCGCGTGGTGAATCACGGTGAGATAACGCACAGAAGGCAACCTTGGTTTGCCTCGCACCCCCGGTGTCGGTTCAGGCTGGTCCCCATGTCCAAGCACTCGAAGGGGATTCACCTGTTCCGCCGCCGTCGCCACGACGATCTGCTGGAGCGCAGCTTCGTGCCGTGCGCCGGCTGCGGCCGGTCGGTCTACGTGTTCGCGGAGCAGTGCCGGTCCTGCGGCGACGCCGTCCAGGTCCGCGCCAGCTGAACCGATCGGGTGAGCACCTTCACAGGGTGAGACGTCGCGGGGTTGGGGATACTCACCGGTAACCAGTCAGCGACGACAAGGGGACCATCATGGCCCGGCTCGCCCAGACCGCCGGTCTCACCGAGGTGCAGCAGGAGATCCTGAACACTGTTCGCGACTTCGTGAACAAGGAGATCATCCCGCACGCCCAGGCGCTGGAGCACGACGACGCCTACCCGGCGGACATCGTCGAGGGGATGAAGGAGATGGGGCTGTTCGGCCTCACCATCCCCGAGGAGTTCGGCGGGCTCGGCGAGTCGCTGCTGACCTACGCGCTGGTCGTGGAGCAGATCGCCCGCGGCTGGATGAGCGTCTCCGGCGTGATCAACACGCACTTCATCGTCGCGCACATGATCAAGCAGCACGGCACGGACGCGCAGAAGGCGCATTACCTGCCGAAGATGGCCACCGGCGAGATCCGCGGCTCGTTCTCCATGTCCGAGCCGGACCTCGGCTCCGACGTCGCCGCGATCAAGACGCGGGCCCGCAAGGACGGCGACTCCTACGTCATCGACGGTCAGAAGATGTGGCTGACCAACGGCGGCACCTCCAACCTGACCGCGGTCCTCGTCCGCACGGACGAGGGCGCGGACAAGCCGCACAAGAACCTCACGGCCTTCCTGGTCGACAAGCCGGTCGGCTACGGCGAGGTGACGCCCGGCCTGACCATCCCCGGCAAGATCGCCAAGATGGGCTACAAGGGCGTGGACACCACCGAGATGGTGTTCAGCGGCTACGAGATCGCGGCCGACCAGGTGCTCGGCGGCGTCACCGGCCAGGGCTTCTCGCAGATGATGGACGGCGTCGAGGTCGGCCGGGTCAACGTGGCCGCCCGCGCCTGCGGCATCTCGATCCGCGCCTTCGAGCTGGCCGTCGAGTACGCCCAGCAGCGCAAGACCTTCGGCAAGCAGATCGCCGACCACCAGGCGATCGCGTTCAAGCTGGCCGAGATGGCGACCAAGGTCGAGGCGGCGCACCTGATGATGGTGAACGCGGCCCGGCTCAAGGACTCCGGGCAGCGCAACGACGTCGAGGCCGGCATGGCCAAGCTGATCGCCTCCGAGTACTGCGCCGAGGTGACCCAGGAGTCCTTCCGCATCCACGGCGGCTACGGCTACTCCAAGGAGTACGAGATCGAGCGCCTCATGCGGGAGGCCCCCTTCCTGCTGATCGGCGAGGGCACCAGCGAGATCCAGAAGACGATCATCAGCCGGGGACTGCTCCGGGAGTACCAATCCCGGGGTTGATCTCGGCCCGTCCGGCACGCCCGGTTCGCGTGGTTCGTTGGTCGTGAGGACAATGGGAGGCCACCGACCGCGAACGAGGTGATATCGGTGACGAGTTCGTTCTCATCGCAGGACCGGCCGACCGGCCCGCCGCGACTGCCGACGAAGCCGACCGGCTGGCCGATCGGCTCGTACGAGGAGTACGGGCAGGCGCAGCGCGCCGTCGACTTCCTGGCCGAGAGCGAGTTCCCGGTGCAGGACGTGACCATCGTCGGCGTCGACCTGATGCTGGTGGAGCGGGTCACCGGCCGGCTGTCCTGGCGCCGCGTGCTGGGCGCCGGCGCGGCCTCGGGCGCGTGGTTCGGCCTGTTCGTGGGCGTGATGCTGAGCCTGTTCACCGGCGGCCAGTCGGCGGGCCTGCTCCAGATCGCCGTGTGCCTGGTGCTGGGCGTGCTGTTCTTCGTGGTGTTCGCGGCCGTCGGCTACGCCTCCACCCGCGGCCGGCGCGACTTCCAGTCCTCCAGCCAGCTGGTGGCCGGCCGCTACGACGTGCTGTGCCAGCCCCGCAACGCCGAGCAGGGCCGTGACCTGCTGGCCAAGCTGGCGATGCGCCCGGCCGCCGGGCCGCTCTAGCGCGAACCGCCCGCCGGTGGGGTCTCCGCCGGCGGGCCTTGGTACATCTGGGCAAGAGGCACGCCCGGTGTCTGAATCGTTGCCCCAATCGCTTGCGGCCGCCAAAACGGCGGTCCTAGGTTCGGCTGCACCGGTCCGCCGGGGCGGGCCGGGGCACATCGGGGTGCCGGGCTGATCTGGTGGACTTCGTGGGTGTCCGCCGGTACGTGCGCGGGTTCGGCCCCCTTCAGCGATGGGAGGCAGGACCGATGGCACAGCCAACCGGTCGGCGCCCGCGGTGGCGACGGGGCGCGGTGGCGATGGCCGCCGCGGCACTGGCCGCACCGATGGTGGCCGCCTGCGGGGCGGGTGCCGGCGAGGGCGTCACGATCACCGTGTACTACCCGCCGGAACAGCACTTCCAGAACGTCGTCGACCAGTGCAACCAGCAGGCCGGCGGCGCGTACCACATCGTCGACGTCACGTCGCCGCGCGATGCCGACGGCCAGCGCGAGCAGATGGTGCGAAGACTGGCCGCCGGGGACCCCAGTCTCGACATCCTCGGCCTGGACGTGACCTGGACGTCGGAGTTCGCCGGCGCGGGCTGGATCGAGCCGTGGACCGGCGCGAACGAGGCGCAGGCGCGCCAGGACGTGCTCGCCGGGCCGCTGGCCTCGGCGTCCTACAACGGAAAGCTCTACGGGGCGACGAAGAACACGAACGTGCAGCTGCTGTGGTACCGCGGCGATCTGGTGAGCACACCACCGTCCACTTGGGACGAGATGATCGCCGACGCGCAGCAGCTCAAGCAGCGGGGCAAGAAGTACAAGATCGGCTTCACCGGCGCGCAGTACGAGGGCCTGGTGGTCGGCTTCAACACGCTGACCGCGTCCGCGGGCGGCACGCTGGTCTCCGACGACGGCACGAAGGCGGTCGTCGACGACGGCGCGGTGCAGGCGCTGGCCATGCTCAAGAAGTTCGCCACCGCCGGCGTCACCGACGCCGGCCTGTCCAGCGCGCAGGAGCAGCAGATCGCGCTGCTGATGGAGAACGGCGACTCGGCGTTCGAGCTGAACTGGCCGTACGTCTACGCGGCGATGCAGCAGGACAAGCCCGACCTGTTCAAGAACTTCAAGTGGACCCGGTACCCGAGCCTGACGCCGGGCGGCCAGGCCAAGGTCACCATCGGCGGCGAGAACCTGGCGATCAGCACCTACTCGCAGCACAAGGACGAGGCGTTCAAGGCGGCGCTGTGCCTGCGCAGCCCGCAGATGCAGGACTACTCCGCGGTCAACGACGGCGTGCCGCCGACGATCGCCAGCGTCTACGACGCGCCGGACATGGCCAAGGCGTACCCGATGAAGGACGACATCAAGGCGGAGCTGGCCACCGCCGCGAGCCGGCCGATCACGCCCGCCTACCAGAACGTCTCCACCATCATGCAGAACCTGCTCTCGCCGCCGTCGGCCATCGATCCGCAGGCCACCGCGGACAAGATGCGGCAGGCGATCCAGGACGCGCTGGACTCCAAGGGGGTGCTCCCGTGAGTCAGACCACCGAGGCGGCCCGGCCCGCCACCACGCACCGGGCCAAACCCGTGCTGAGCGAGGGAAAACGGGCCGAGCGGCGGCTGGGGCTGCTGCTGTGCGCGCCGGCGGCGATCGTGATGCTCGCGGTCACCGGCTGGCCGATCATCTACTCGGTCTGGCTGTCCCTGCAACGCTATGACCTGCGGTTCCCGGACAAGCAGGAGTTCGTCGGGCTGGCCAACTACGGCACCGTGCTGTCCAACGGCTACTGGTGGACGGCCTTCGGCACCACCGCGCTGATCACCGTGGTGTCGGTGGCGATCGAGCTGGTGCTGGGCATGGCGCTGGCGCTGATCATGCACCGGACGCTGGTCGGCCGCGGCCTGGTCCGCACGGTTTCCCTGATCCCGTACGGGATCGTGACGGTGGTGGCCGCGTTCAGCTGGAA
The DNA here is from genome assembly GCF_003387475.1 of Kutzneria buriramensis. GTDB lineage: Bacteria > Actinomycetota > Actinomycetes > Mycobacteriales > Pseudonocardiaceae > Kutzneria > Kutzneria buriramensis. The sequence continues at coordinate 301,930 of NZ_QUNO01000011.1, forward strand.
GTTCGCCTGGACGCCGGACACCGGCTACCTGGCCAAGCTGGTCGGGCCGGACACCGCCGTGCTGACCGAGAAGCTGCCGGCGCTGAGCGCGATCATCCTGGCCGAGGTGTGGAAGACCACGCCGTTCATGGCCCTGCTGCTGATGGCCGGGCTCGCCCTGGTGCCGGACGACCTGCTCAAGGCGGCGTCGATGGACGGCGCCGGGCCGTGGCAGCGGTTCACCAAGGTCATGCTGCCGGTGATGAAGCCGGCGATCCTGGTGGCGCTGCTGTTCCGCACCCTGGACGCGTTCCGCATCTTCGACAACATCTTCATCCTCACCGGCGGCTCGCAGGGCACCGGCTCGGTGTCCATGCAGACCTACGACAACCTGATCCGCGGCCTGAACCTGGGCATCGGCTCCACCATGTCGGTGCTGATCTTCATCGCGGTGGCGATCGTCGCCTTCGTGTTCATCAAGGTGTTCGGCACCGCCGCGCCCGGCTCCGACCCGGGGAGGCGATGATGGCCGTCATCACGACCGGAAAACGCGTCCGGTGGACGATCATCGACGTCATCGTGGTGGTGTACGCGCTGGTGCCGGTGCTGTGGACGCTGTCGCTGTCGTTCAAGTCCAAGGCGACCATCGGCGACGGTTCGTTCATCCCGCAGGAATGGTCGGTGCAGAGCTACGTCGACATCTTCCAGACCAACGACTTCCTGCTGGCGCTGGTCAACTCCATCGGCATCTCGCTGATCGCCACCGCGATCGCCGTGGTGCTGGGCACGATGGCCGCCTACGCCATCGCCCGGCTGGACTTCCCCGGCAAGACCGCGCTGGTCGGCTTCTCCCTGCTGGTGGCCATGTTCCCGCAGGTGTCGCTGGTGTCGCCGCTGTTCTCCATCGAGCGGTCGCTGAGCCTGTTCGACACCTGGCCGGGGCTGATCCTGCCGTACATCACCTTCGCCCTGCCGCTGGCCATCTACACGCTGTCGGCGTTCTTCCGGGAGATCCCGTGGGAGCTGGAGAAGGCGGCCAAGATGGACGGCGCGACGCCGGCGCAGGCGTTCCGGCGGGTGATCGCGCCGCTGGCCGCGCCGGGCGTGTTCACCACCGCCATCCTGGTGTTCATCTTCTGCTGGAACGACTTCCTGTTCGCCATCTCGCTGACGGCGACCACCCGCTCCCGCACGGTGCCGGCGGCCCTGCAGTTCTTCACCGGCGCCTCGCAGTTCGAGGACCCGACCGGGCAGATCTGCGCGGCGGCGGTGGTGATCACGATCCCGATCGTGTTGTTCGTGCTGTTCTTCCAGCGTCGCATCGTGGCGGGGCTGACCTCCGGCGCCGTGAAGGGGTGAGGCCGTCGTGGCCGAGATAGTTCTGGACAAGGTGACCAAGCGCTACGCGGACGGCGCGCTGGCCGTCTCCGACGTGAACATCGAGATCGCCGACGGCGAGTTCGTGATCCTGGTCGGGCCCTCGGGCTGCGGCAAGTCCACCACGCTCAACATGATCGCCGGGCTGGAGGACATCACCGGCGGCGAGCTGCGCATCGGCGGCGTGCGGATGAACGAGAAGGCGCCCAAGGACCGGGACATCGCCATGGTGTTCCAGTCCTACGCGCTGTACCCGCACATGACCGTGCGGGAGAACATGGCCTTCCCGCTGAGACTGGCCAAGGTGGACAACGCGACGGTGACGAGGAAGGTGGAGGAGGCCGCCGCGATCCTGGACCTCAAGGCGCACCTGGACCGCAAGCCGGCCAACCTGTCCGGCGGCCAGCGGCAGCGGGTCGCGATGGGGCGGGCGATCGTGCGCAGCCCCAAGGCGTTCCTCATGGACGAGCCATTGTCCAATTTGGACGCCAAGCTGCGCGGGCAGATGCGCACCTCGGTGTCGCGGCTCCAGAAGCAGCTGGGCACCACCACCGTGTACGTGACCCACGACCAGACCGAGGCGATGACGCTCGGCGACCGGGTCGTGGTGCTGCGCGGCGGGCTCGTGCAGCAGATCGGCGCGCCGCAGTTCCTCTACGACCACCCGGCCAACCTGTTCGTGGCCGGCTTCATCGGCGCGCCGGCAATGAACTTCCTGCCGGCCACGCTGGAGAACGGGTCGCTGTCGACGCCGCTGGGCACGGTCGCGCTGACCGACCGGGTCCGGCGGGCGGCGGAGGCGGCGGACGCGCCCCGTGAGGTGATCATGGGCGTGCGGCCGGAGCACTTCGAGGACGCGTCCCTGGTGGACGCGGCGGCGCTGGACCGGGGCGCGTCCTTCGACGCGCAGGTCGAGGTGCTGGAGTCGATGGGCGCGGAGAAGTTCGCGTACTTCTCGGTGGAGGGCGGCGAGGCGCACGCCTCCGACCTCGCGGACCTGGCCGCCGACGCCGGATCCGCGGGTGTGCCGGACACCGGAAGCCAGGTGGTGACACGGCTGTCCGCGGCGTCGGCGGTGGCCGAGGGCCAGCCGGCGAAGTTCTGGTTCGACACCGACAAGGTCCAGCTGTTCGACCCGGCCTCGGGAGCGAACCTCACCTATTCGGCGGATTGAGCGCCACCGACCGGGGCTTTCCTCGCCGAGGAAAGCCCCGGTTGGCCGCTGATATCCGATCCGTCCCGGTGCGACCATCGGACCGGGGTGATCCACATGGCGATCGGCGACCGGGCCCGGCTCACGGACTGGCAGCTCACGGTCGAGGCCCGGGCCCGACGGACGCGGGCCGACCTGGCCGAGCTGGAGGGCGTGGCCGGCACGGACCGGGAGCGGCGGTCGGCGGTCGAGTCGCTGGCCGTGGTGGACCGGGTGCTGGACCACCGCGAGCGGTTCTGGCGGCTGCCGGCGTCCTGGTGGTCGGGCTGGCACATCGAGCGGGCCTGGCGGGCGCTGCACGAGGCCGAGGTGTGCACGGCGGCCGCGCTGCCGGACCTGGCCGGCCGGCTGCCGGGCCTGCGCCAGCGGATCTCGGGCCTGCTGTCGGAGGACGACCTGCGCCGGCAGGCCCTGGACACCCTCGAACCCGGACGGCCGCCGGGGCCCACGGATCGGGCGATCGTGGTCGACGCCCTGCGCGCGGCCTTCGACGCCTCCGACGACGCCCACGCGGCGGCCCGGGCCCTGCGCAACAAGATGGTGGCCGCGGCGCTGCTGCTGTTCGTCGTCAACACCGCGCTGGGGCTGGTCGGCCTGCTGCGGCCGGAGTTCCTGCCGATGTGCGCGCACCTGCCCGCGAACGAGCAGATCCGCGCCTGCGCCACCGGCGCGAAGACCCCGGCGCCGCTGGACGTCTGGCTGGTGCAGCTGATCGGGGCGTTCGGCGCCATGGTCGCGGCGGTGGTCCTGCTGCTGCGCCGCCGGCCCAGCCTGTCCCCGTACATCCTGATCGGCTACCAGGCGCTGATCAAGGTGCTGCTCGGCGCCGCGCTGGCGGTGATCGGCGTGCTCGCGCTCAGCGCCGGCGTCGCCGAGGGGCTGACCTGCATCACCTCGCAGGCGGCGCTGCTGCTGTGGGCGGCCCTGCTCGGCTACTCCCAGCAGGTGGGCACGCGGCTGCTCGACAACTACGCGGACCGGGTGATGAACCACGTCCGGCCGCTGCCTGATGTGTCGCGCTGACCGCCAGCGCCGGAGCGGCTAGCGTGCACGTGTGCTGGCGAAGTTGTTCCGGGACATCTCGGAGACCTGCCGACCGGGCAGCCCCCTGACCTACCACCTGCTGAACTCCGCCGCGGACGACCTGGACGCCGGCGGCGTCACCGCCCGCGTGATGGCGGGGTCGGAGCGGGACCGCCCGGGCACGGTGCCGGGGCTGCGATTCGCGGGCGCGGTGCACCGGGTGGTGCTCGACGGCCGCGCGCCCAACCTGGCGGCGCACTACCCGTCCATGGGTGGCACGCCCCGGTTCGAGGCGCTGTGGCCGGACGTCGAGGCCGTCCTCAAGGAGCACGAGTCCGAGGTGCGCCAGCTGGTGCGGGGCAGTGCCGTGCAGACCAACGAGCCGGGGCGCAACGGGCCGCTGTACGGCGGTCTGCTGGTGGCGTCCGAGCGTGTCGGTGGGTTCCCGGTGCGGCTGCTGGAGGTCGGTGCCAGCGGCGGCCTGAACCTGCGTCCGCACAAGGTCGCCTACGTGCTGCCGGACCGGGTTCTCGGCGACCCGGACAGCGTGCTCCAGCTCGACCCGGAGTGGACGGGGCTGCCCCCGGCGGACCTGAGCCGGTCGCTGGAGATGCACAGCCGGGCCGGCTGCGATGTGAATCCCGTTGACGTGACGGCAAAGGAGGGCCAGCTGCACCTGTCCTCCTTCGTGTGGGCGGACCAGGTGCACCGCATGGAACGGCTGCGTGCCGCGATGCGGCTGGCCGCCGCCGATCCCGTACGGGTGGAGCGCGCCGACGGCGCGGAGTGGCTGGAACGCCAGCTCGCCGAGGCGCACGACGGCGTGCTGACGGTCGTGTGGCATTCGGTGATGTGGCAGTACGCCTCGCCGTCGGAGCGGGAACGTGGCCGCGCCGCCCTCGCGGAGGCGGCGGCGCGGGCCACCGAACGGACCCCGTTGGCGTTGCTGGTGTTCGAGCCGCGCCGGGCCACCGCGCAGTTCGAGCTGCTGCTCAAGCTGTGGCCGGCCGGGCTGTCGTTGCGGCTGGGCCACGGCCGCGGGCACGGCCTCCCGTTCACCTGGGCCGAACAGCCCTGGGGCCGGTGATCCCGCGGGCGGGATCACCGGCCGTCCGGCTCAGGTGCTGCCGTTCGCGATCGTGACCGGTCCGGCGTTGGTGCGGTCGGCCGCGGCGTCGGCCTGACCGAACGGGTCCCACGTGCCGTCCGCGTGGCGGACGGTGTGACCCATGCCGGACTCCACGCCGGCCCCGACGACCTGGAGCTCGCTGGCGGCCGGCGCGGCCTGTGCCGCCGGCAGTGTGCGATCACGCGGCCCCGGCCGGCGCCGGCGGAACGAGCGTGCGAATGATGCGGGACATTTCTGTTCCCCCATGGAGTTCTGATGAGAAGTTGTCCACAATGGACGAACTTGAGCGGCGGCCATCGCCGTGAGATTCAGAAAAGGTGACGGCGAGCCCGCTCGAAAGTTGCTGCTTGTCGGGCGAGAGCCGGATTCCAGCTCTCCGTGCGGCGGTCGGACGCCGGCCCGTCACCGCGGAGCGTGCGAACTTCGTTGCGTTCCATGGTCTTTCCCCCGCGTCATCCCTTCTGACATGAGGGAGACGTGTCCCGGCGGGCTCGGGTTGCCCTCCGCCCGGTCCAGCTCTTTCCCGCCGGCCCCGGCGGGAAAAAGCTGGCGGCGAAGGGAAGTTCAGTTCTGGCGCGCGATGATCAGGGTGATGGTGGCCAGCCACAGCAGGACGGCGGTCATCACCCAGAACAGCGGGTTGCTGAGGATCTTGGACATGGCGAGGCTCCGGTCGCTCGGAGGGGTGAGGGGCTACAGCCAGCGGTTGCGACGGAGTATTCGGTAGAGCAGCAGGCAGACCAGCACGATGACGGCCAGCGCCAGCGGATAGCCGAATCGCCAGTGCAGCTCGGGCATGTCCTCGAAGTTCATGCCGTAGATGCCGGCGATCATGGTCGGGATGGAGATGATCGCGGCCCATGCGGTGATCTTGCGCATGTCCGTGTTCTGCTGGAGCGTGATCTTGGCCAGCGCCGCGTCGATGAGCGTGCTGAGCAGCTCGTCGAAGCTGGCGATGTGCTCGGACACCGTGGTCAGGTGGTCCTCGACGTCCCGGAAGTAGGAGCGGACCTCCTCGGGCACCAGCGTGATGTAGCCCTCGGACAGCCGGCGCAGCGGGGTCGCGAGCGGCGTCACCGCGCGCCGCAACTCCAGCACTTCCCGCTTCATCAGGTAGATCTGCTCGGAGTCGACGGCGGTGCGCGGCGCGAAGACCTGCACCTCCATCTCGTCGATGTCGTCCTCGATGGCCTCGGTCACCGCGAGATAGGCGTCCACGGCCATGTCGGCGATCGCGTGCAGCACCGCCGCCGGGCCCATGGCCAGCCGCTCCGGGTCGGCCTCCAGCTGCCGCCGCAGCGTGCCCACGCCGGCGTGCTTGCCGTGCCGGACCGTGACGACGAAGTCCTTGCCCAGGAACACCATCAGCTCGCCGGTCTCGACGATCTCGTTGGCGGTGTCGGGTGAGTCGTGCTCGATGTAGTGCACGGTCTTGAGCACCATGAACAGCGTGTCGTCGTACCGCTCCAGCTTGGGCCGCTGGTGCGCCTGCACGGCGTCCTCCACGGCCAGCTCGTGCAGCCCGAACGTCTCGGCCACGCCCTGGATCTGCTCCTCGTCGGGCTCGTACAGGCCGATCCAGACGAAACCCTCGCGCCGCTTGCGCACCTCGTGCACCGCGTCGGTGTGCGTCCAGCGCCCGGGCAGACGCTTGCCGTCGATGTACACGCCGCAGTCGACGACGTACGCGGACAGCGGCACCGGGATGGGCGGCGCGACCCGCCCGTTGGTGCGGGCGGCTCGGCCGCGCAGTCCGCTGAACGAGGGCAGGCTGGGCATACGGCCTCCGAGGATGGACGGTTCGAACAGGGCGAACGCGTCCGGGCCGGGCCAGGCGCTTACACGAAAGAATGAACCTGGTCGGCGGGGACGCGGTACCTACTACTGGCACTGGACATCTGGCGTCCCTCACCTCCTAAGGTCGGTCGGTGTGGTGTCGATGGAGCGGTGGAGTCGCTCACACACCGTTGCAGAGACTACTCCTCGCGGGGCCACACTGTCGTCCCCGGCCGCCGAGGTCCGGGCCACACCTGGAGGTGGACGTGCAGTTCGGGCGTTACTACGAGGAGTTCGAGGTCGGCGCGGTCTACAAGCACTGGCCGGGCAAAACGGTCACCGAGTACGACGACCACCTGTTCTGCCTGCTGACCATGAACCACCACCCGCTGCACATGGACGCCCACTACGCGGGCGAGACCACGGATTTCGGTAAGAACGTGGTGGTCGGCAACTACATCTACTCGCTGCTGCTGGGCATGTCCGTGCCGGACATCTCGGGCAAGGCCATCGCCAACCTCGAGGTGGAGTCGCTTCGGCACATCGCGCCGACCTTCCACGGCGACACCATCTACGGCGAGTCCGAGGTGCTGGACAAGACCCCGTCCAGGTCCAAGGACGACCGCGGCATCGTGTACGTCGAGACCCGCGGCTACAAGCAGGACGGGACGGTGGTGTGCGTGTACCGGCGCAAGGTGATGGTGCCCAAGCGCTCCTACGGCGACAGCCGTGGCGGCGAGCAGCCCGGCCGTCCCGAGCCGAAGCTGTAGCGCGCATGAGCGAGCCGAGCGAATCGTTCAACGCGGAGCGTCCGCGAACGCGGACACCGAGCGCCAGCGAGGTGCAGCAGTGAGCGCCGCGACCCGGCTGCGCGAGTTCGCCGACTCCGACGCCGCCGCCAACTCCCCGCTCTACCAGCTGCTCGCCGGCCAAGCGGCCGGCGACGCGGAGGTCGCGGCGCTGCTCGGCGACCGCGATCCGCTGCTGCTGCTCGCGGCGGCGCACCGGCTCGTGCAGGCCGACCCGATCCACCCGCTGTCCGCCTACTACGCCACCCTCGGCGGCGCGTCCGGCCCCGACGAGGGGACCTGGCCGATGTGGCGGCAGTTCGTGCTGGAGCGGGCCGACAAGGTGCGCGAGCTGGTGGCGGGCCGCGAGCTGCGTACGGATGACGTGCGCAAGGCCGCCCTGCTGTACCCGGCGGTGGCGCTGGCGGCCAAGCAGGCGCGGGGCCCGGTCGCGCTGCTGACGGTCGGGTCGTGTGCCGGGTTCCTGCTGTTGATGGACAAGTTCGGCTACCGCTACCAGGTCGGCGCCGCCGGTCAGTTCGCCGCCGGGCCGACCAAGACCCCGCTGGGCCTGCACTGCGTGCTCGGCGGCGAGCCGCCGACGCTGCCGAAGAAGCTCGCCGTGAAGGCGCGCGTCGGCCTGGATGCCTCGCCGGTGGACGCCGACGACCCGGACGAGTTCGCCTGGCTGGAGGCGTGCGTGTGGGCGGACCAGCCGGAACGGGTGCGCTGGCTGGGCGTGGCGGCGGCGATGTTGGCCAAGGAGTCGCCGGAGCTGGTGGCCGGCGATCCGGTGGACGGGCTGGCCGACGCCGCCGGCCGGCTGCCGGCGGAGCTGCCGCTGGTCGTGGTGGACAGCGGGCTGCGGCTGGGCGAGCGGGCCGGCGACTACGTGGCGGCGCTGGGCAAGCTCGCCGCCGACCGGTCGATGTGGTGGGCCAGCGACGAGCCGTACGAGTCGGGTCTGCACGTGCTGATGCCGGGCCGCGATGATCTTCCGGGTGAACCTGGCGAGGGCCTGCTGGGGTTGGTCCGTTGGTTGGACGGCCGTCCCCAGGCCCAGGCACTCGCCCGGACCGGCCGGCACGGCGCGCGGCTGGAGTGGTTGCCTCCCACCGGGTGACACTCGTGGCGTGGCCGCGGTAGCCGGATTGGTGCTTTCGGGCGGTTTTGCGAACGGTCGAGATCCCTTGCTTCGATGATCAAACCATGATCATCGAGGCAGGACGTTCCACGAGGTCAGGGCGTCCGCGAGACCCTCCGTGAGCAGGTTGCGCCGCTCGAGTGTGGCGAAGGTCTCGGCGTCCACCCAGGCCGCCTCGGCGGCGTCGTCGCCCGGCCGGAGCGTGCCGCCTATTGGCTGGCAGGAGTAGTCGTGGATGTCGAAAACGCCCACGGGAGCCGGACGGACGACCGATCCGATCAGGTGACCGACGATGACTCTGAGTCCGGTTTCCTCCCAGAGCTCGCGTTCGACCGCCCGCTCGTCGGACTCGCCCTGCTCCACTCGGCCGCCCGGCACGGACCACAGTCCCTGACCTGGAGGTTTGCCTCGCCTAACCAACAGCAACCGGCCCCGCGCGTCGTGTGCGATCCCGCCGACACAGCGGGTACGCTGGCCTTCGTCCGAGTCCATGAACACGCAGCGTAGCCGGATCTGGTGTCAAGCCAGTGGCGCTGACCCATGCGCAGTACAAAGCTCCCGAACCGAACCTTGGTGCGGTACAACCTTGTGCAGCGAGGGTGTGAAGGCTGCTGCAAGTACTTGGACGGGGTTGGTCGCCGTGAACCTGAAGAAGCTACTGATCTGGGCCGGCGTTGCGTTGGCGCTCTTCTTCCTGGTAAGTGCGCCCGCGTCGGCTGCTGGACTGGTGCACAATGTCCTTGGCGCCCTGCGGGGCGGAGCCGAGGGAGTGATCAGTTTCGCGCAGAACCTGTTCTAGCGCAGCTGGCGGGAGGGGAACGCGTCCGTGTTCGCACCCAGGGATCCAGACGAGTACCTGCTCGGCACCGAGCGCAGGGTCATCCGGGTGCGACGGCACTGGGCCACACTGCTCTGGGACATCTTCGAGGCGGCGGCCCTGCTCACCGGGGCCGTGCTGATCTCGCACCTGCTGCCGTCCGATGCCACGATCTTCCAGAGCATCCTGTGGTACGCGGCGCTGCTGGTGCTGCTGCGGTTCGCCTACTTCGTGATCGAGTGGTGGGTGGAGCGCATCGTCGTCACCGACAAACGGTTCATGATCACCAGTGGCGTGTTCGTGACCAAGGTGGCGATGATGCCGGTCACCAAGGTCACCGACCTCACCTACGAGCGGAGCCTGGGCGGGCGCATGTTCGGCTACGGCACGCTGATCGTCGAGTCCGCCGGCCAGATCCAGGCGCTCAACAAGATCGAGTACCTGCCGCGGCCGGAGGAGGTCTACGACGCCATCTCGGAGCTGGTCTTCGGTGACAAGAAGGCGCAGGCCGAGCGCTTCTCGATGATCAAGGCGCAACGCGCCGCCCGAGGCAAGAAGATGGTTCCCTAGGAGACCCTTCGAGCTGTCGACACGGCCCCGTCCCAAGGACGGGGCCGTGTTGTATCGCCGGTGAGTGGTCGGTCGCGAGGCCGCCGCCGATGCCTGGACCGCGGGCAGTTTTCGATCAAGTCTTTCCATTGATCGAAAACTGACAAGGGAAGGCATCGGCCTCGTGGGCGGCCGAGCCGCCGCGCGGGACGCGCGGCAAACTAGCACGGTGCCCATTGACCTGCATGCCCACACTTCCCGGTCCGACGGAACGGACTCGCCTGCGGAGTTGATGGCGGCCGCGGCCGCCGCCGGCCTCGACGTCGTGGCGATCACCGACCACGACACCACCGCCGGCTGGGACGAGGCGGCCGCGGCGGTGCCGCCGGGCGTGCGGCTGGTGCCGGGGGCGGAGCTGTCCTGCCTGTCGCCGGACGGTCTCGGCGGCACCTGCACCGTGCACCTGCTGGCCTACCTGTTCGACCCGGAGTCGCCGGCGCTCAAGACGGAGCAGAGCCGGCTGCGGGCGGAGCGCCGGCTGCGGCTGCGGCGGATGGCCGAGCGGATGGCCGCCGACGGTTTTCCCGTCGACGCGGACGACGTCATGGGCCGGCTGCCGGCCGACTCGCCCGGCGGTCGGCCGCACCTGGCGCAGGCGCTGATCCGTGCCGGCGTCGTGAGCAGCGTGGACGAGGCGTTCGCCAAGTACCTGGGCACCGGCAGCAGCTATCACGTGCCGCGCACGGACACCCCGGTGGAGACGGCCATCAACATGATCGCCGACGCCGGCGGCGTCACCGTGCTGGCGCACCCGTTCGCCCGCTCCCGGGGCCCGATCGTGACGGCCTCGGTGGTCGCCGACCTGGCCGATCTGGGCCTGTCCGGCGTCGAGGTGGACCACCCCGACCACGACCGGCCGACCCGGGACCGGCTGCGGGCGCTGGCCGCCGACCTGTCGCTGGTCGTCACCGGGTCGAGCGACTACCACGGCACGAACAAGGTCGTCAGGCTCGGACAGGAGACCACCGCGCCCGACATGCTGGACGCGCTGGTCGACAAGGCGAGCGGAAGCCAGGTGGTCGTCGGGTGATCTTCAACGTCACGCTGTACCTCACGGCGACCATCACGCTGACCGTGATCATGGACCCCACCGGCAACATCCCGGTGTTCCTGAGCCTGGTCGGCCGGCGCAGCCGCGAGTCCCGCAACAAGGCGGCCCGGCAGGGCGTGCTGGTGTCGCTGGCGGTGATCTCGCTGTTCGCCATCGGCGGCGAGGCGATCCTGTCCTACCTCGGCATCGGCATCCCCGCGCTGCAGGGCGCGGGCGGCCTGCTGCTGTTGCTGATCGCGCTGGACCTGTTGACGGGCAAGGGACTCACCGAGCCGCAGGCCGTCGAGGACGTCAACATCGCGCTGGTGCCGCTGGGCACGCCGCTGATGGCCGGCCCCGGCGCGATCGCCGCGACCATCGTGTTCGTGCGGCAGGCCAACGGGCAGATCGCCAGCTACCTGGCGCTGGCTGCGGCGATCCTGACCGTGCACCTGATCAACTACCTGGTGCTGCGCTACTCCGGCATCGTGATCCGGCTGATCAAGGACAGCGGCATCGTGCTCGTCGCCAAGATCGCCGGCCTGCTGCTGGCCGCCATCGCCGTGCAGCTGGTGGCCGAGTCGGTGAAGGGGTTCATCGGCGGCGCGGCGTGACCGCTACGGTGGGTCGGTGCCAGATCAGCTCGGACTGTTCGAGAGCATGCCGCCCAAACTGGTGCGCGTCACGCCCGCCAAGCTCGCCACCTGGACGGACTGCCGCCGCCGCTACCGGATGAACTACCTGGACCGGCCGACACCGCCCAAGTCCGGCGCGTGGGCGCACAACACGCTCGGCGCGGTGGTGCACAACGCGCTGCGCGCCTTCTTCGACCTGCCGGTCGAGCGCCGCACGCCGGAGCAGGCCGCGTCGATGGTCACCCGCAACTGGAAGGGCGACGGCTTCCGCGACGTCGACCAGCAGGCCGAATACCGGGATCGGGCCCGGGACTGGGTCGCGCACTACGTCGAGGACACCGACGTCAGCGAGGACCCGATCGGCCTGGAGCGCTGGGTTTCCGCGCCGGTGGGCCGGATCATCGCCGAGGGCCGGGTCGACCGCATCGACGTGCGCGACGGCGAGCTGGTGATCGTCGACTACAAGACCGGCCGGCACGCGCTGACCACCGACGACGCGCGCGGCTCGCAGGCCCTCGCGCTGTACGCGGTCGCGGCCCGGCGCACGCTGCGCAAGCCGTGCCACCGGGTCGAACTTCACCACCTGCCGACACGGTCGGTGGCAGCCTGGGAGCACACCGACGACACGCTCGCCCGGCACGTGGCCCGCGCCGAGGAGAGCGCCGACGAACTGACGGTGGCCGGCGACACGCTGGCCGCGGGCGGCGACGCCGACATCCTGTTCCCGCCGGAGCCGGGCCGGCAGTGCTCCTGGTGCGACTTCCGGCGCAGCTGTCCGGAGGGCTCCGCCGTCGCCGAGGACCTGGAACCATGGTCCATGTTGGCGCCGTAGTCCACGGAGGTGACGTGACCGACACGATGACCGAGCCGACGAAGAAGACGGCCGGCCGCGGCGCGCTGCGCGGCGCCAGCGGCGCGGTGGCCGCATGCCTGGTGTTGCTGCTGCTCGCCGTCCTCGCGTCGCAGATCTTCTTCCAGTTCCAGGGATATCCCGGCCTGGGCTGGCCGGCCGTCGGCGGGCACGCGCTGGCCGCGGTGATCGCCGTGCTGCTGCAACGCCTCGCCGACCGGCGCGGCGGCGCGGCCTCCGTGCTGGCCTCGCTCGCCGTCATCGTCGACGCGGCGCTGACCTTCTGGCTCTTCTGGTGGTCCTGACCTAACGGGCGTCGGCCAGCCAGGCCCGCCAGGTTGGCAGGACCGTGCCGAGCAGGCCGTCCGGGTTCTCCGTGTTGGGGGAGTGCTTGGCCCCGGTGACCACCGCGAAGTCGGCGTCGAGCCGGTCGGCCATGTCCCGCTGCGAGGCCACCGACCACGCGTCGTCCTGCTCGCCGCAGATCACCAGCGCCGACGCGCCCGCGGTGCGCAGGGCGGCGGCCAGCTTGGTCACCAGGTCCGGTTCGTAGCGCAGGCCGTCGGCCATGCCGAGCAGGCCCGCCTGCGTGGAGCGCAGGAACCGCTTGCGCTTGAACTCCTTCAGCTCGACCGGCACGTCCGCCCAGCCCGGGTCCTCCGCGGCGCGGGACTCCAGCACCTGGTGCGCGGCCTCCACGCCGTGCTCACGCAGGATCACCTCGCCCGTGTCCAGGGCGCTGCGGCGGTCACCCGGCGGCAGCTCGGCCGGCCCGGAGTCCATCAGCGTCAGGCCGGTGACGGGGGCGTGCGCCAGCACGGCGGCGCGCACCACCAGGCCGCCGTAGGAGTGCCCGAGCAGCAGCACCCGCCGGCCGTCGGCGACGATCTTGGCGACGAGATCGGCCAGCACCGTGCCCAGCGGCGCCGGCCGGTACGAGGACTCCTGCTCCGGCCCCGGCGACTCGTACTGGCCGGGCATGTCGATCGCCAGCACCTCCATGCCGGCGTCCGAGATCGGATCGACCAGCGGCGCGAAGTCCTCCTTGGAGCCGGTGTAGCCGGGCACCAGCAGCGCCGTCGCGCCCAGGTCCGCGCCGGCGGCGGGCGCCCGCAGCGCGGCGATCGGCCCGTACCGTCCGGGCAGGTCCACCCGGGCGGCGCGGTTGGCGGTCAGCTGAGACGGTGGCGCGGCGCTCATGGCTGGGAGTCTGCCGCACCGTGCACGCAGCGTGTAGTACCGGATCAGCGCATGGCGACGAGAGTGTCGCCACGCTGCTCCACCAGCACGTTGCCGAGCGTGGTCAGCCGCACCTGCCCCTGGTAGCCCTTGCGGTCCACCTTCACGTCCGTGCCGCGCACCCCGGTCACCGGATCCATTGAGGCCAGTCCACCCGGGACGGGCACGAGGATCTTGTCCGCGTACACCGTGCCGGCGCCGAAGGCGTCCATCGTCCACAGTGGCTCGAGGGTGGACCCGGACAGCGCCACCGTCTTGGCGCCGGTGAACCAGGTGATCACCCGCGCGCCGCCGGTGTTGGTGGTGGTCCAGCTGTTCGGCTCGCACTTGCCGGACTGATCGGGCGTCTGGATGCAGGTCATCGCCACCGTCGACTGCACCTGCGAGTCGGGCGTGGCCGTCAGGTCGACGTTGTCGAGCGGCACGGTCTCGATCTGCGAACCGGTGTTGTTCCAGATCACCAGCCGGGCCGGATTGGGCAGCGCGATCGCCTCACGCTGGTCGGTCAGCGCCACGATCCGGCCGCCGTCGCCCGGCACCTGCACGCTGAACAGCACGTTCGGCCGCTCCGCGTCGTTGTCGGTGCCGCCCGGCCGCAGCAGGGTGAACCGGTTGTACTGCTCGTCCGGGCAGCGCTCGATCACGCCCAGCAGGCCGGGGCCGGCCAGCTCCGAGCTGTACACGCAGTTCAGCCGCGGCTGCTTGTCGTGGTTCACGATCGCCGTAACGGTGCCGTACTGCTGGGTCTGCACCAGGTCGGACCGCCACGTGTCGACCAGCTTGGTGCCGCTGCTGGAGACGTAGGTGCCGTCGTACATGAGCTGGGTGTTCAGCTCGGCGTCGCCGTTGCGCTGCGCGCCGCGCTTGCCGGTCACGCCGTCCAGCTCGGTGACCTCGCTGCAGTTGTGCGTCTTGTGGTAGACGGCGAGCGCCTTGCCCCAGGCGGCGATGACCGTGCACAGGTCGAGGTTGCTGCGGTCGTAGCTCCACCGCGCCGCCCCGGTGACCGGGTCACGCCCGGTCACGGTGTGCTGGTCGCCCGTCACGACGGACGGGCCGACCGCCACGGGGTCCTTCGTGGCGCCGCTGGCCGCCCGCCACAGCTCCTTGAACTCCGGCGGCACCGACGTCGGCTTCGGCGGCACGGTCACGTCGCCCGAGCCGGTCACCGACGCCGTCGCGGCGGCGTCGCTGGTCTTCCACCACAGCGTGCCGCCGGCGGCGACGACCAGCACGATCAGCACGACCACGGCGTAGTCGCGCTTGCGTCGGAACCGCGTGCGCGGACCCGGGGGCGCCGGCGGCGGGACGTGCTCGGCGGACTCGTCGAGCACGTCCTCCTCGACCTCGGCGGCCACGGGTGCGCTCTGCTCGGGGCTCTCCACGGGCCCTAGTCTGCCGAACGCTCCGTGTCGCCCGTGTTGGCCTGGTCGCCCGCGGCCACGTCGGCGCCCGCGCGGCGACGGCGGCGCACCCGGCGCGGCCGGTCGGCCTTGGGCGTGTCGTCGCCGTCCGAAGCGCTGGCCTGGGCCTCGGCGGCGGGAGCGCCCTCGCCCTGGTCCACACCGCCGCGGCTGCGGCGGCGCTTGCGACGCGGCTTGGTCTCGCCCTGCTCGCCGTCGGAGGCCTGGCCCTGTTGCCCGGTCGGGCCCTGACCGGCCGGGCGGGACGCGCCGCCCCGGCTGCGGCTACGGCTGCGGCCGCGCGCCTTCTTGCCGCCCGACAGGTCCTCCTCGACCTCGGCGGCCAGCCCGGCGCGGGTGCGCTGGCTCAGCGGCAGCCGGCCGGTCACGTCGGTCGGCACGTCCAGGTCGGTGAACAGGTGGTCGGAGGTGGAGTAGGTCTCCACCGGCTCCGGGATGCCCAGGCCGAGCGTGTCGGAGATGAGCTTCCAGCGCGGCTCCTCGTCCCAGTCGACCAGCGTGACGGCCACGCCCTCGCGACCGGCCCGGCCGGTCCGGCCGATGCGGTGCACGTAGGTCTTCTCGTCCTCGGGGCACTGGTAGTTGATGACATGCGTCACACCCTCGACGTCGATGCCGCGCGCGGCGACGTCGGTGGCGACCAGCACGTCGACCTTGCCCGAGCGGAACGCGCGCAGCGCCTGCTCGCGGGCGCCCTGGCCCAGGTCACCGTGCACGGCGGCGCTGGCGAAACCGCGCTCGACCAGGTCGTCGGAGATCTTCTGGGCGGTCCGCTTGGTCTTGGTGAAGATCATCGTCAGGCCGCGGTCGCGGGCCTGGAGCACGCGGGCGATCAGCTCGGCCTTGTCCAGCGAGTGCGCCCGGTAGACGAACTGCTTGGTCCGCTCGTGGATCGCGCCGGCGTCGTTCTCCTCGGCGCGGATGTGCGTCGGCTGGTTCAGGAACGTGCGGGCCAGCTTGATGATCGGGCCGGGCATGGTGGCCGAGAACAGCATCGTCTGCCGCTCGTCGGGGACCATCCGCAGGATGCGCTCGATGTCGGGCAGGAAGCCCAGGTCGAGCATCTCGTCGGCCTCGTCCAGCACCAGGTTGCGGACCTTGCCCAGCACCAGGTGGCGCTGCTCGGCCAGGTCCAGCAGCCGGCCGGGCGTGCCGACGACCACGTCGACGCCCTTGCGCAGGGCGGCGATCTGCGGCTCGTACGGGCGGCCGCCGTAGATGGCCTCGACCCGCACGCCGAGGTGCTTGCCGGCGTCGGAGATGTCGTGCGTGACCTGGAGGCACAGCTCGCGCGTGGGCACCACGACCAGGGCCTGCGGCACGCCGTCGCCCGGCGTGACGACGCGCTGGAGCAGCGGCACGCCGAAGCCCAGGGTCTTGCCGGTGCCGGTGCGGGCCTGGCCGATGACGTCGTCACCGGCGAGCGCGATCGGCAGGGTCAGTTCCTGGATCGCGAACGTGCGTTCGATGCCGGCCTCGGCCAGCGCGCGCACGATCTCCTCGCGCACGCCCAGCTCGGCGAAGGTCGGCGCCTCCGTGCGCACGGGGGCGCCGGCGGTCAGCGGATGGGACGTGTCGACCTCGGGCAGGCCGGCCTCGCTGTGCTCCAGCGTCACCGGGTCCAGCCGGGTGTTGTTGCTGACGGTCAGAGTGATCGCCTCTCTCGTACCAGCGCGCACCGGCCTGGCTGGGCCGCTCGACCACGGCCGGGACGTTGTGTCTCGCCCGGCGGGCCGCGGGAGGGCCGACGAGGTTGTCGTGCGCGCACCCTGTCCGCATGGCGGCGATGGGGCCGCCGTGCTCGGTCAGCCCGGTGATGAGGTGGGACTCGTGGGGGTCGTCCCCAGGTCGCGCCGCCGCCATTACCAGGCGTCAGGGCCGGAGTCTACCTGCCCGGACGTGGTTTTGGCGCGCCCCGCGGCGGCTAGGCTCTGCGCACATGAGCGAGGCGGACGAGGTTCTGGCTGAGGGCGTCGCGGATCTGTTGGGGGTGTTGGCATACGGCGAGCTGTCGGCGTTCGACCGGCTCGCCGAGGACGCCCGCAGCGCGCCGACGCTGGCGGGGCGGGCGGCGCTGTCCAGCATGGCGGCCGCCGAGATCGGCCACTACCAGCTGCTGGAGCGGTACCTGGGGGAGCACGGCGTGGCCGTGGCGGACGCGATGGCGCCGTTCGCGGGCGCGTTCGACGCGTTCAACGCCTCCACCGCGCCGCGGTCGTGGCACGAATCACTGGTGAAGGCCTACGTCGGCGACGGGCTGGCCGCCGACTTCTACCGGGAGGTCGCCGGCTGGCTGGACGAGCCGACCCAGAAGCTGGTGCTGGAGGTGCTGGCCGACACCGGGCACTCGGCGTTCGCCGAGCGCGAGGTCAAGGCCGCCTGCGAGGACGACCGCAAGGTCCGCGACCGGCTCACGCTGTGGGGCCGGCGGCTGCTGGGCGAGGCGTTGACGCAGGCCCAGCACGTGGTGGCCGAGCGGGACGGGCTGGCCGAGCTGATCATCCGCGGCTCCGGCGACCTGGCCGGCATCGGCGCCCTGTTCCGCCGCCTCCAGCAGTCCCACACCAAACGCATGTCCGCCCTAGGCCTCGGCTGAATCCCCGCGAGTCGCGCTCTGGGACACCCCGAATGTCAGTTTCGGGCAGAAACGAGCCTCGGGTCTCAGATGTGCCTGAAACCTGCATTCCTTGTGTCCGTGAGCGCGACTCGCGGGGGTGTTCGCCGATGGCGGATGGGTCGGTGGCATGGGGGGACGGTTCGTTCTACTAGCCTGGTCGGCGAGAGCATGTTCGGATCCGGAGGTCAGCGTGGAGATCAAGATCGGCGTCGTTGAGAGCGCACGGGAGCTCCTTGTCGCCAGCGACCTGTCGCCGGACGAGGTCGAGGCGCTCGTCGCCGACGCGTTGGACGGCAAGCGGGCGGTGCTGACGCTGGTCGACGAGAAGGGCCGCCGCTTCGTGGTCCCGTCGTCGCGGATCTCCTACGTCGAGATCGGCGCCGCCGACCAGCGCAAGGTGGGCTTCGCCTAGGACGCCAGCCGCGAACGGCCCGGGCGGCATCCCTGCCGCCTGGGCCGTCGCAGTGTCCGGAACAGTCCGAACCGTCAGTCGTGGGCCGGCGCCGTCTCCACCGCGAACGGCGGCCGGGACGTGCCGGTGACGCGGTAGCGCTGCCACGGGTCCGGATCGGACAGCGTCGCCGTCGCCTCGCCCTCCGGCGTCCGCAGCAGCAGTTCGCGGCGGCCGCCCTCGACCAGGTCGGTCACCGCCGGGTCGGCGTCGAGGCGGCCGTACCAGTGGTAGTAGCCGTCGATGGGCTGGAAGTGGCCGCGCAGCACGGCGCGCACCTTCAGCTCGCGCTCGCCGTCGACCAGCACGGCGTCGCCGGCGTAGCCCTCATCCCCGTGCTCGTCGGTCATCGCCGTCCTCTCCCTGCGTGTCGGGTTCCACCAGCCGCAGCGGCGGGTTCGGCTGGAGGCTCAGCGGCACCTGCGGGTCGATCGCGATGCCGCCGGAGCGCAGCAGGCCGTCCACCGCAAACCAGATGATCTTGGTGAGGTAGTCGCTCAGGCTCTGCCGGGTCATCGACTGCCGCTCCAGCCACCAGTCGCCCGCTGCCTGCACCATGCCGACGGCCGCGTGCGCCCAGGGCTCGGCGCCGCCGGAGTCCATGTCGAACGCCCGCAGGTAGTCGCCGAGCAGGCGGGCCAGCGTGTTGGCGATGATCCGCTTGTCCTCGGTGGCGATGTCGGTCTCGACCGGTTTGTCGGTGAACGACCGCCGCACCACGAAGTGGTAGAGCTCGGGGAACTCCTCGATGGTGGCCAGGTACGAGTCGACCGCGCGGTAGATCCGCTCGTACGGCGTGCCCTCGTCCACCAGGGCCGGCTTGAGCCGGTTCATCAGCAGGTCGGTGCCGCGCTGGCCTACGGCCAGGTACAGGTCGGACTTGTCGGCGAAGTGCCGGTAGAGCACCGGCTTGGTCACGCCCGCCTCGGCCGCGATCTCGTCCATGCCGACGTCCGGCCCGTGCTTGGTGAGCGCGCGGATGGTGGCGTCGACGAACTCCTCGC
Source organism: Kutzneria buriramensis (assembly GCF_003387475.1). Taxonomy (GTDB): domain Bacteria; phylum Actinomycetota; class Actinomycetes; order Mycobacteriales; family Pseudonocardiaceae; genus Kutzneria; species Kutzneria buriramensis. The sequence goes on from NZ_QUNO01000011.1 coordinate 321,035, forward strand.
GCCTGGCCTCGCGGTGCGCCCGCCACCGCTCGCGGCGCGCGTCCCCGCCGTCCGAGGACCTCTTGACAGCTCGAGCCATGTGACCCACGCTACCAGAGTTACCGTTACTTCCGGTAACACTAATCCGACTGGACCGAGCGGAGGAGCGATGGCTCGATCGTTGAAGGTCGCCGACCGGGAGAAGACCGCCGAACGGCTGCTCAACTCCTCGGCCGACCGGTTCTACGACCCCGAGGTGGACATCGACTGGGCGGCGCCGCTGGCCGAGGACAAGTACTACATCCCGCAACACCGCAGTTCGCTGTACGGCACGGCGCTGTGGGACGGCCTGACCGAGCAGCAGCGCATCGAACTGACCAAGCACGAGGTGGCCAGCGTGGCCTCCGTCGGCCTGTGGTTCGAGGTGCTGCTGATGCAGATGTTGGTCAAGGCTGTCTACAACGCCGATCCCACCACGAGGCACGCACAGTACGCCCTCACCGAGGTCGCTGACGAGTGCCGGCACTCGACGATGTTCGCGCGCATGGTGGAACGCATCGGCTGCCCCGCCTACGGGCCGCGCCGGTACGTGCACCGACTGGGTAAGCTGCTGCCGACCATCGGCTACGGCCCGGCGATGTACGGCTCGATCCTCATCGCCGAGGAGGTCCTGGACCGCATGCAGCGCGAGGCGATGCAGGACGAGTCGGTGCAGCCGCTGGTCCGCATGGTCAACCGCATCCACGTCCTCGAGGAGGCCCGGCACGTCCGGTTCGCCCGCGAGGAGGTCGTGCGCGGCATGGAGAACATGGGCCGCGCCGAGCTGATGTACCAGCGCGAGCTGATCGCGTTGGTGGGCTTCTTCATCTGCCGCAGCATCATCAACCCGCGCGTGTACGCCGCCGTCGGGATCGACCCGAAGGTCGGCGAGCAGGCGGCGCTGCACAACCCGCACTACCGCGACACCATCCACTGGGCCGGTGAGCGGATCGTGAGCTTCCTCGACGAGGTGGGTCTCGTCGGCAACCCGGGGATGTCGTTGTGGCGCAAGTCCTTCCTCGTTCGGTGACGCCCTGGGACGTGGCCGCGCGCAGCCGGTTCGTCACCTCCGACGGCACCGCTCTGCACGTGGTCGACGAGGGGCCGGCCGACGCGCAGACGACGGTGGTGCTGGTGCACGCCTGGACCCTGGACCACACCTCGTGGGACCGCGTGGCGGCGACGCTGTCGCGGACGGTCCGGGTGCTTCGGTTCGATCACCGCGGACATGGCGGCTCGTCGCCCGCGCCCCGCGGCACGGCGACGATCGCCCAGCTCGCGGACGATCTCGCCGAGCTGATCGCGGACCGGGTGCCGACCGGCCGGATCGTGCTGGCCGGCCACTCCATCGGCGGCATGACGATGATGGCGCTGGCGGAGCGAAACCCCGACCTGGTGGCGTCTCGCGTGACGGGGGCCGCTTTCGTGGCGACCTCCTCCGGTGGCCTGGACGCGTTGTCGCTCGGACTGCCGGAGCCGGTCGCGCGGGTGGTCCGTCGCGGCGAACGCGTCGTCAACCTGCGGCTGGCGAAGATGGAGCACCGCGCGCTGCTGCACAAGCCGCGGCTCGCGGAACCCGGCCTGCGCTGGCTGCTGTTCGGTCGCCGGCCGCGCCGACAGGACGTTGCTGCCACGGCCGAGCAGGTCGCCCGCGTGCATCCGGCGTCCATGGCGGGCTTCCGGTTCTCCCTGAGCGAGCACGACCGTCGGGCCGCGCTGGCCGTGTACGGCGGGATTCCGACCGTCGTGCTCGCCGGCGGCGCCGACCGGCTCACCCCGCCCGGGCACTCCCGGGTGATCGCCGCCGAGCTGCCGGCCGCCGAGCTGGTGATCTATCCCGGGGCCGGGCACATGCTGCCGCTCGAACGCTCGTTGGAAGTGACCACCAGGATCGGAGGACTGGCATGATCGCCGACCGCGAGCGGACCGCCGAGCGGCTGCTCAACTCCTCGGCCCGCAACTCCTACGACCCCGACGTCGACATCGACTGGGAGGCGCCGCTGGCGCCGGACAAGTACTTCCTGCCGGCGCACCGGTGCACGCTGTACGGGACGCCGCTGTGGGAAGGGCTCACGCAGGAGCAGCGGATCGAGCTGACCAAGCACGAGCTGGCCAGCATCGCGTCGGTCGGGATCTGGTTCGAGGTGATCCTGATGGAGCTGCTGGTCCGGCACTCCTACAACGCCGATCCGCTCACCCGGCACACCCAGTACGCGCTCACCGAGGTCGCCGACGAGTGCCGGCACTCGGTGATGTTCGCGCGGCTGATCGAGCGGGTCGGCTGCCCCGCGTACGGGCCCGGCCAGACCGCCCAGCGGCTCGGCCGGTTGTTCAAGTCGATCGCCTTCGGACCGTCCATGTACGCGGGGATCCTGGTCGCCGAGGAGATCACCGACGCGTTGCAGCGGGAGTCGATGAACGACGACACCGTGCAACCGCTGGTGCGGATGGTGAACCGGATCCACGTCATCGAGGAGGCCCGGCACGTGCGGTACGCGCGGGAGGAGGTGCTGCGGGACACGCCCAAGCTGTCACGGGCCGGCCTCGCCTACCACCGCGCCATGCTCGCCCGGACCGCGTTCATCGTCACCCGGGCGCTGGTGCACCCCAAGGTGTACCGGTCGGTCGGGCTCGACCCGTACGAGGCGCGGCGGGTGGCGTGGGCGAATCCGCACCACCGGGACACCATCCGCTGGGCCGGCTCGAAGCTGGTGTCCTTCCTCGACGAGAACGACCTCATCGGCGGCCCCAGCCGCCGCGTGTGGCAGGCGGTCGGACTGGTCTGACCTGCCGATTCCCCGCTGTCCACAGGCCCCGACTTGTCCACAGGCGGCCCCGTTCCAAGATCGCCCGGACGCCCCCGGCGATAGGATGGAGCGGGGCCGGCCCCCAGGGATGGGTGGGGGCTGCTTTGTTGCCGGGCCGCGCGAATCCATTGGTCAGAGGCGTCGTCAGGTGCCGTTGGTCCCGCAGGCGACCGATGCGAGGCCTCCGCGGTGTGCATCCGGCAGCCCGACATTCGCGAGGCCCCGCCGATGCTTCGCACGGTTGCTGGATTTCGATCGCCGCCACACACGCACCCACCACGGAGCCGATGCGGCGTTCGAAATCCAGCAAGGGCGAGGCATCGGCTCCAAAGGGGCCGAGCCCCGCGCGGAACGCGCGGCAATGACTCAGTGCTGCAGGGGGAAGCCGCCGCCGATGCCGCGCCAGGCCAGGGTGGAGATCATCGCCACCGCGTCCTCCTTGGACACCCGGCGGTCGGTGTCCAGCCAGAACCGGGCCGTGACCTGGCTCAACCCGGTCAGGCCGACGGCCAGCAGCCGCGCCCGGTCCCGGTCCAGCGCCGCGTCGGCCATGATCGTCTCGGTGATGGCGTCGACGCTGGCGGAGGTGGCCCGCTCGATGGCCTGCTGCACGGCCGGCTCGCCGCGCAGGTCGGACTCGAACACCATCCGGTACGCCTGGCCCTCGTTGTCGACGAAGTCGTAGAAGGCGCCGACGGCGGCCATCACGCGCTGCTTGTTGTCGGTGGTGGACTCCATGGCCTCGCGCACCGCGGCGACCAGCGCGTCGACGTGGCTCTCGAGCAGCGCCAGGTAGAGCTCCAGCTTGCCGGGGAAGTGCTGGTACAGCACGGGCTTGCTGACGCCCGCCCGCTCGGCGATCTCGTCCATGGCGGCGGCGTGGTAACCGTTTGCCACGAACACGTCCTGCGCGGCGGCCAGCAGCTGGGCGCGTCGTGCCGACCTGGGCAGCCGCACGCCACGCCCGATGCCCTGTTGTGCCGTCTCCGTCATCTCGCCTCCCACAAGCGTCACTCCGTGGCCGTGGCGACGGGGTCAACAAACCTTACTCGCCGGTAGTGCCGTGTGGTGACTTCCCTGCGTCCAGACATGTACAGAAGGTGTCCGGACTTCGCTATTGAGGTGAACAACAGGCATCCTGGTGGCATGACGACCGTATCCTCGGCCGCGCCGCTCGGGGCCGGCATCCCGCTGACTCTGCCGACGCGCCCGCGGACGCAGTCGCTGACGAACGTGCCGCTGTCCACCGCGACGCTGCCCGCGCTCGATCTGACGATCCCGCCCTGGCCCGGCGAGATGATGACGTCCGGCGGCCTGACGCTGCACGTCCGCCGCGCGCCCGGCCCGGGCCCGGCCGCCCCGACCGCGGTCTTCGTGCACGGCCTCGGCGGCTCGTCCACGAACTGGACCGACCTCATGGGCCAGCTGGCCTCCCGGGTCAACTGCATCGCCCTCGACCTGCCGGGATTCGGCCGCACGGCGCCGCCGGACGGCTACGACTTCAGCATGACCACCCACACCGACACGGTGGTCCGCTTCCTCGCCGGCCTGGACGGCCCGGTGCACCTGTTCGGCAACTCCATGGGCGGCGCGATCGCCCTGGCCGTCGCGGCCCAGCGGCCGGACCTGGTGCGCTCGATGACGCTGATCTCCCCGGCCGTCCCGGATCTGCGGCCGGACCCCCGGCGCTGCGCCAACCCGAAGCTGCCGCTGACGTACCTGCCGGTGATCGGCCGGCGGTTCCGCAGCCGGCTGACGCCCCGCGAGCAGTCCCTCCAGATCCTCCGGCTGTGCTTCGCCCAGCCGGGCCTGATCCCCGAGCACCGCATCGACGAGGGCGTGCGCGAGACGATCGAGCGCAACGGCCTGCCGTACTACCGGGGCGCGCTCGCCGCCACCACGATCGGGTTGATTCGATCTTGGTTGGTGCCGGCCAACAGGTCGCTCTGGCGGGTGGTGCCCAAGGTCACCGCGCCGTCCCTGGTGGTGTGGGGCAACCAGGACCGCCTGGTCAGCGTGCGCAAGGCGCCGAGGACCGCTCAGCTGCTGCAACGCGGCCGGCTGCTGGTGCTGCCGAGGGTCGGACACTGCGCCCAGATCGAGCGCCCGGTCACGGTCGCCCGGGCCGTGCTGGGCATGTGGGAATCGGTCGACCGCGACCGGTGGTGAGGCCCGCCTGCGCGGCGGTCCGTCACAACTGTGGCACTCTGGGCCGGTGACTCGGACGACACAGGAAGGCCGTGGCGGTGAGGGCAGCCCCGCCAAGCCCACGCCCAGCAACGTGTCGCCGATCCGTCCTGCCGTCACCCGCCGTCCCCCGGAGGAGCGCTACAGCAGCGGCGGCCGCCGAACGGCGGCGCAGCCGCTGACGGCGTCCTGGCGGCCCGAGCGCGGCGAGGGCAAGGCCGAGCCCGGTCGCGGCAAGCCCCGCAAGGGCGTGAAGGGCTTCGCCGCCACGTACGGCTGGCGGGTGTACGCGCTGCCGGTGCTGGTCGTCGTGACGGCGCTGGTGGTGTTCAACGTGGCCCGCTCGCCGGCGCCCGGCCCGGGCGGCAGCGGCCTGGACGGCTTCGCCGGCCAGAGTCCCACGACGACCACCAGCGGCCCACCGGTGGCCACCGAGAACAAGGCCGTGCCGGTCGACCCCAAGAACGGCACCGCCGTGCTGCCGCAGGGGGACAACTTCCCGCAGGCCGGCACCGGGACCTGGCACCTCGTGCCGGGCAGCGGCGCCAAGGTCGGCAACGGCCCGCACCTGTACCGCTACCAGGTGGCCGTCGAGGACGGCATCGATCCGACGGTCTACGGCGGCGACGACGCGTACGCGAAGACCGTGGAGAACATCCTGTCCGATCCGCGCAGCTGGATCGGCAGCGGCTCGATCTCGCTCCAGCGGGTGGGCCCGGACTTCAAGAACCCCGACTTCATCGTCAGCCTCACCACGCCCAACACCGACCACCGGCCGGACATGTGCGGCTACCAGATCCAGTACGAGGCGTCGTGCTGGAACGCCGACCAGAACCGCGTGGTGATCAACCTGGCCCGATGGATCCGCGGCGCGATGGCCTTCAACGGCGACATCGGCCTGTACCGCGAGTACGCCATCAACCACGAGGTCGGCCACGTGTTCGGCAACCCGCACGTGGGCTGTGGCACCGACGGCGGGCTGGCGCCGGTGATGATGCAGCAGACCTTCGGTGTGTCCGACGACTACGTGTGGCAGCTCAACCAGGTCGACCCGTTCAACCGGACCGCGGTGCAGAAGGACGGCAAGGTGTGCCGGCCCAACGCCTGGCCGAACCCGCAGGGCGCGCCCGGCGGGCAGCCCACGCAGTAGTCCGCCCATAGGGTGGGACGGGTTTCCCAGCGGGAAGACACTGGGGCAGTCTGGACGTTGCAGAGGGGGCAGGATGAATTCCCCCTGCGTCGAGGAGGAGCAGATGCCGCTTCCGCCGCTCGTTGAGCCAGCCGCGGAGCTGACCAAACAAGAGGTCGAGCGCTACAGCCGCCACCTGATCATCCCGGACGTCGGGGTGGACGGGCAGAAGCGGCTGAAGAACGCCAGGGTGCTGGTGGTCGGCGCCGGCGGCCTCGGCAGCCCGGCCCTGCTGTACCTGGCCGCGGCCGGGGTCGGCACGCTCGGCATCGTGGAGTTCGACGTCGTCGACGAGTCCAACCTGCAGCGCCAGGTCATCCACGGACAGTCCGACGTCGGGCGGCCCAAGGCCGAGTCGGCCCGCGACGCCATCGCCGAGATCAACCCGTTCGTCAAGGTGAACCTGCACCAGCTGCGCCTGGACTCGGAGAACGCGCTGGACGTGTTCCGGGACTACGACCTGATCCTGGACGGCACCGACAACTTCGCCACCCGGTACCTGGTCAACGACGCCGCCGTGCTGCTGGGCAAGCCCTACGTGTGGGGCTCGATCTTCCGGTTCGAGGGCCAGGCCAGCGTGTTCTGGGACGACGCGCCCAACGGCCAGGGCCTGAACTACCGCGACCTCTACCCGGAGCCGCCGCCTCCCGGCATGGTCCCCTCCTGCGCGGAGGGCGGCGTGCTGGGCGTGCTGTGCGCGTCCATCGGCTCGATCATGGTGACCGAGGCGATCAAGCTGATCACCGGCATCGGTGAGACGCTGCTCGGCCGCCTGATGGTGTACGACGCGCTGGAGATGACGTACCGGACGATCAAGATCCGCAAGGATCCGGAGGCCAAGCCGATCACCGAGCTGATCGACTACGAGGCGTTCTGCGGTGTCGTGTCCGACGACGCCCGGTCCGCCGCCGCCGGCCACACCATCACGCCGCTCGAGCTCAAGCAGAAGATCGACGCGGGTGACGACTTCCTGCTGGTCGACGTGCGGGAGCCGCACGAGTACGAGATCGTCAAGATCCCGGGCTCGGTGCTGATCCCCAAGGACCGGATCCTGTCCGGCGAGGCGTTCGCCGAGCTGCCGCAGGACAAGCCGCTGGTGCTGCACTGCAAGTCCGGCGCCCGGTCCGCGGAGGCGTTGGCCGCGCTGCACCAGGCCGGCTTCAAGGACGCCGTGCACGTCGGTGGCGGCGTGCTGGCCTGGGCCCGCGAGGTCGACCCCAGCCTGCCGACGTATTGATGCCGCCCGTTCCGGGCGGGGCTCGGCCCCTTCGGGGCCGATGCCTCGCCCTTGCCGGATTTCGACCGCCGCATCGGCTCCCTGGTGGGGCGCGTCGGGTGGCGGCGATCGAAATCCGGCGTGCGGGCGAAGCATCGGCGGGGCCTCGCGATTGACCCTGTGGCGGTCCCCCAATTCGTCGGGGGCACAAGGTAGCGTCGCTCCCCGTGACGACCTCCCCGCAGCCTCCGCCGCCCCATGTGTGCGCGGCCTTCGGTGCGAGGGGCAGCGAGCCGGAGCTGATCGACGGCGGTCCGGTGTGGCGCTGCGGCGACGCGGCGATCCGCCCGGCGCCCAACCCGGCGGAGGCGGCCTGGGTGGCGCAGACGCTGGACGGGCTGGCCGTGGACAACCTCCGGCTCGGCCGCCCGCTGCGCTCGACGGACGGCCGCTGGGTCGTCGGCGGCTGGTCCGCCACCCGATACCTGTCCGGTCGCGCGGAGCCCCGGCACGACGAGGTGGTGGCGGTCTCGGTGCGCCTGCACGGGTCCACCGACACCATGCCGCGGCCGCGTTTCCTCGAGGCCCGTAAGGACGTCTTCGCCACGGCCGACCGCGCCGCATGGGGCGAGGAGCTCGTCGAACTGGATCACGACAAGGGCGGCCGGCTGTTCGAGCTGGTGAGCCCGACGCGGGTGCCGATCGGGCTGAAGTCCCAGGTGGTGCACGGCGATCTGTTCGGCAACGTGCTGTTCGCGGGGGACTCGCCGCCGGCGCTGACCGACTTCGCGCCGTTCTGGCGGCCGCCGGAGTGGGCGGCGGCGGTGATCGTGGTCGACGCGCTGGCCTGGGGCGGCGCGGACCAGGGCATCCTCAAGCGCTGGGCGCACCTGTCGGAATGGCCGCAGGCGCTGGTCCGGGCGCTGCTGTTCCGGCTGGCGGTGCACGCCCTGCACCCGCGCTCGACGCCCCAGTCGCTGCGCGGGCTGGAGCGGGCCACCACCCAGATCCTCGACCTGGTCTGAGCCTCGCACCACGTTCTGACCTGCGGTGGGAGGACCACGTAACTCGCGTGCAACGCGGGTGACGCCGCGGGGTCACGGATTCTGCACAGCATTGGCCCCATGACGCGGACACTGGTCGTGATCGGCAACGGGATGGTGGGCCACCACCTCGTGCGCACGCTCACCGAACGCGGCGGCGACTGGCGGATCGTCGTGCTGGCGGAGGAGCCGCGTCCGGCCTACGACCGGGTGGCGCTGTCCTCGTACGTGGACGGCTGGGACGCCGGCAAGCTGGAGCTGGCGCCGGTGGACGTGGAGACCCGGCTCGGCGACAAGGTCGTGGAGATCGACCGCGCCGCCCGCAAGGTCGTGACGGAGCAGGGTTTCGTGCAGGACTACGACGCCCTGGTGCTGGCCACCGGCTCGTATCCGTTCGTGCCGCCGGTTCCCGGCCACGACCGCGCGAACTGCTACGTGTACCGGACCATCGAGGACCTGGACGCGATCCGGGCCCACGGCGGCGTGAACGGCGTGGTGATCGGCGGCGGCCTGCTCGGCCTCGAAGCGGCGAATGCCTTACGGCTCATGGGGGTTCGCCCGCAGGTCGTGGAGCTGGCGCCGCGGCTGATGCCGTTGCAGATCGACGAGGGCGGCGGCGCCCTGCTGCGCCGCGAGGTCCTGCGACTCGGCCTCGATGTCCACTGTGGAGTTTCGGTCGCCGGCGTCGAGGACGACCGCGTGGTGCTGTCCGACGGCAGCGAACTTCCCGCCGACATAGTGGTTTTCTCCGCCGGTGTTCGTCCCCGTGACGACCTCGCCCGCACTGTGGGGCTGGAGATCGGCGAACGCGGCGGCATCGTCGTCGACGAGGGCTGCCGCACCTCGGACGAGTCGATCTACGCCGTCGGCGAGTGCGCCTGCATCGACGGCCGCGTCTACGGCCTGGTCGCCCCCGGCTACGCGATGGCCGACGTCGTCGTCGACCGGCTTCTCGGTGGAACCAAGGCCTTTCCCGGCGCTGACACCTCGACCAAGCTCAAGCTTCTCGGCGTGGACGTGGCCAGCTTCGGCGACGCCCACGCGACCTCGCCGGGCGCCCTCGAGGTCGTGCACAACGACCCGGTCTCCGGCTCGTACAAGAAGATCGTGGTCTCCGACGACGCCCGGACCCTGCTCGGCGGCGTCCTCGTCGGCGACGCCGGCGCGTACGCCACGCTCCGCGCCTTTGTCGGCCGCCCGCTCCCGGCCGACCCCGGCTCGCTGATCGCCCCGGCCGGCGCCGCCACCAACACCGCGCTGCCCGACGACGCCCAGGTCTGCTCCTGCCACGGCGTCACCAAGGCGGACATAGTCAAGGCGATCGGCGGCGGGTGCGCCGACGTGCCGTCGCTGAAGACGTGCACCAAGGCCGGCACCGGCTGCGGATCCTGCGTGCCGACGCTCAAGCAGCTGCTCACCAGCTGCGGCGTCGAGCAGTCCAAGGCGGTGTGCGAGCACTTCACCCAGTCCCGGGCGGAGCTGTTCGAGATCATCCGCGCGACGAACATCCGCACGTTCAGCCAGCTGGTCGCCGAGCACGGCACCGGCAGCGGCTGCGACCTGTGCAAGCCGGTCGTCGCCTCCATCCTGGCCTCGCTGAACAGCGGGCACGTGCTGGAGGGCGAGCAGGCCGCCCTCCAGGACACCAACGACCACTTCCTGGCCAACCTCCAGCGCAACGGCACCTACTCGGTGGTGCCGCGCATCCCCGGTGGCGAGATCACCCCGCAGAAGCTGATGGTGATCGCCGAGGTCGCCCAGGACTTCGGGCTCTACACGAAGATCACTGGCGGGCAGCGCATCGACCTGTTCGGGGCGACCGTGGACCAGTTGCCGCTGATCTGGCGCCGGCTCGTCGACGCCGGCTTCGAGTCCGGCCACGCGTACGGAAAGGCGCTGCGCACCGTCAAGTCCTGCGTCGGCAGCACGTGGTGCCGCTACGGCGTGCAGGACTCCGTCGGCCTGGCCATCGAGCTGGAGCTGCGCTACCGCGGGCTGCGCTCGCCGCACAAGCTCAAGGCCGGCGTCTCCGGCTGCGCCCGGGAGTGCGCCGAGGCGCGCAGCAAGGACTTCGGCGTGATCGCCACGGAGCACGGCTGGAACCTCTACGTGGGCGGCAACGGCGGCTTCACGCCCCGGCACGCCGACCTGATCGTGTCCGATGTGGACACCGTGGAGCTGGTCCGGATCATCGACCGGTTCGTCATGTTCTACGTCCGCACCGCGGACCGTCTCCAGCGCACGTCCGCGTGGCTCGAGGCCATGGAGGGCGGCCTCGACCACCTGCGGGACGTGATCGTCAACGACAGCCTGGGCATCTGCGCCGACCTCGAGGCCGCCATGGCGGCCCACGTGCGCGACTACGCCGACGAGTGGCGTGGCGTGCTCGAGGACCCGGTCAAGCTGGCGCGGTTCAGCTCGTTCGTGAACGCGCCCGGCGTGCCCGACCCCACGATCTCGTTCCGCGAGGAGCGCGGTCAGCGTGTACCCGTCAAGCTCGGAATCCCGGAGGTGTCGGCCCGATGACTGCCGTACAGGAACGCACCTGGACCACCGTCTGCCGCTACGAGGACCTGCTGCCCGGGCGGGGCGTCGCCGCGCTGCTGGCGTCCGGCGAACAGGTCGCGGTGTTCCGCACGCAGGACGGTCTCCACGTATTGTCCAACCATGACCCGTTCAGCTGCGCGGCCGTGCTCTCCCGCGGCATCGTCGGCGATCGTGGCGGCGTGCCCGTCGTCGTCTCGCCCGTCTACAAGCAGGCTTTCGAGCTGGCCACCGGCCGGTGCGTGGACGACGTCGAGGTCAACGTGGCCACCTATCCGGTCGACGTCTGGGACGGGTACGTCCGGGTGGGCTCCCCGTGACTGAGGTCGACCCGCTCGCCGGCTACACCGTGGGGCTCACCGCCGCGCGGCGGGCCGAAGAGCTGGCCGCGCTGCTGGTCCGGCGCGGCGCGGCGGTGCAGCACGCGCCGGCGATCCGGATCGTGCCGCTGCTCGACGACGCCCAGCTGCGGGCCGGCACCGAGCAGCTGATGACCCGGCCGGTGGACATCGTCGTGGTCACTACGGCGATCGGCTTCCGGGGCTGGATCGAGGCCGCCGACGGGTGGGGTCTCGGCGAGGACCTGATCAAGCACCTCGGCGACGCCGAGGTGCTGGCCCGGGGCCCCAAGGTCCGGGGCGCGGTGCGGGCGGCCGGGCTGTCGGAGGCGTGGGCGCCCGAGTCCGAGAGCAACGCCGAGCTGCTGGCCTACATGCTCGACAAGGGCGTCGCCGGCAAGCGGATCGCGGTGCAGCTGCACGGCGAGCCGCTGCCGGACTTCGTCAACGCGCTGCGCAACGCCGGCGCGGACGTGACGGAGCTGTCCGTCTACCGGTGGACCGCCCCCGCCGACACCAACCCGTTGGATCGGCTGCTGGACGCCATCGTCGGACGGCAGGTGGACGCCCTGGTCTTCACCAGCGCGCCTGCCGTCGCGTCAACTCTGGCGCGCGCCAAGGCCACCGGCCGGCGCGAGGCCGTGGTGACCGCGCTGCGCAGCGACATCCTCGTCGCCTGTGTCGGCACCATCTGCGCCGGGCCGTTCACGCCGTACAACGTGCCGTGCGTGATCCCCGACCGGGCGCGGATCGGCGCCCTGGCGCGGACGCTGGCCGTCGAGCTGCCCGCCCGGGCGCAGCGGATCCGGTTCGCCACCGCCGATGTGCAGGTGCGGGGCCAGGCCGTCATCGTCAACGGCGATCTTCGGCCCATCGCTCCCGCGCCCATGGCCGTGCTGCGGGCGCTGGCCGAGCAGCCCGGGCACGTCGTGTCGCGGCAGCGGCTCATGGCCGCGCTCCAGCGGGATTCCACTCCCGTGCAGGAACACGCCGTCGAGACCGCCGTCGGGCGGCTTCGCACCGCCCTCGGGGAGCCTCGGCTCGTGCAGACCGTCGTGAAACGTGGTTATCGGTTGGCCTTGGAGGCTTGATGACGCTGGTGCTGGCCGCTCACGGCACCCGGGACCCGGCCGGCGCCCTAGTCGTGGAGGACATCGCCGCCGCCGTTCGGCAACGCCTGGCCGTCGACGTCGAGGTCGCCTACGTCGATGTCCGTTCGCCGTCGCTCGCCGACGTCCTCCGCTCGGTCGACTCCGCCGTTGTCGTGCCGCTGTTCCTCGCCGCCGGCTATCACGTGCGCGTCGACGTGCCGTCCCAGGTTCTGGCGTCCGGCTGCTCGTCCGTGGTGGTGACGCCGGCCCTCGGCCCCGCTCTGTTGATGCTCGACGCCGTGTACGCCCGCCTTGTCGGTGCCGGGTGGGAGCATGGGAACGCCGTCGTTCTCGCCGCCGCCGGCTCGTCCGATGCGCGGGCCGTCGCCGACGTCCACCGCGCCGCCCGGCGGTTGTCGCTGCTGACCGGCTCGGACGTGCAGGTCGGCTTCATCACCTCCGCCCAGCCCTCGGTGCCGGCGGCGGTGGCCGCTTGTTCGGCCGGCCCGGTCGCCATCGCGTCGTGGCTGCTCGCGCCCGGCCTGTTCCACCAGCGGCTCGCCGACATGGGCGCCGACCTGGTGTCGGAGCCCATCGGCGGTCATCCCCGCGTCGTCGACCTGATCGTCCGGCGCGCACAGGACGCCGGAATAGTTGACCTCTCAACAATGTTGGTGGGACAGTAGGCACATCCCGACGAGGAGGCCCCTCATGCCCGCCGTCACCGCCGACACGCTGACCCTGCCGCGGCTGCCCGAGCTGCCCGCCGTCACCATCGAGTGGCGGCCCGTGCTGAAGGTCGTCACCGCGGGCAAGTTCCTGGAGGGCGAGGGATTCCAGGTCCGCCGGCCGTTCCCGAGCGCCGAGATGCCACTGGCCGACCCGTTCCTGCTGCTCGACCACATGGGGGCCGTCGAGTACGGCCCCGGCGAGGCCAAGGGCGCGCCGTGGCATCCGCACCGGGGCTTCGAGACCGTCACGTACATGATCGACGGCGTCTTCGAGCACGAGGACTCCACCGGTGGCGGCGGCATCATCACCGACGGTGCCACCCAGTGGATGACCGCCGGCGCGGGGGTGCTGCACAGCGAACTGCCGTCGCAGGAGCTCGTGGCCAAGGGCGGCCTGTTCCACGGCGTGCAGCTGTGGGTCAACCTGCCCAGGGCCGCCAAGTGGACGCCGCCCCGGTACCAGGACATCGGTGCGCGAGATGCCGCACTGGTGTCGAGCACGGACGGTGGGGCGCTGGTTCGTGTCATCGCCGGCGACCTCGACGGGCACAAGGGGCCCGGCGACACGTACACACCGATCATCTACCTGCACGCCACCGTCGCCGCCGGCGCGCAGCTCGACATGCGCTGGCCCACCAACTTCAACGCCATGGTGTACGTGCTGTCCGGTCGCGGCACCGTCGGTCGCGAGGGGCGACCCATCGAGGAAGGGCAACTCGCCGACTTCGGCTTCGGCGAGGCCGTCACGCTCCGTGCCGCGGACACCCAGCCGCAGGCCGCCGCCAACGCCATGGACGTGCTCGTGCTCGGCGGTCGCCCCATCCGCGAGCCGGTCGCGCGCTACGGCCCGTTCGTCATGAACACCAAGGAAGAGATCTACCAGGCCATGGACGACTTCCAGGCCGGGCGGCTGGCCACCGTGCAGCCCCAGCACCTCGCCCACCGCAGCGACGCCGACACCGATCTCTGACCTCAACGGCCGCTCGATCGGGCCCGATTCGGGAACCCGGTTGAGCGGCCGCTGCCGCTCGTATAGCAATGCCCCGTGATACGTGGCGAGAAGACCGGGCTGCGGGCCCGGCAGGAGAGCGACGTCCCGGTTCTCCACTCCGAGCTCTACGACGACGTGGCGACCCGGTCGCGCGCCGACTCTCGTCCATGGCAACCCGTGCCTTCGGGACACTCACCTTTCGCCGTGACCGGACCGTCGGACGAGGCAGCCTGCTTCTCCGTGGTCGAGCTGGAATCGCAGGAGTTGGCCGGCGAGGCCCTGCTCTGGGGCATCGACACGCACAACCGGATGGCGCACATCGGGATCGCCCTGCGACCGGCATTCCGCGGCCGTGGGCTCAGCGTCGACGTCCTGCACACGTTGTGCGAGTACGGATTTGCCGTGCGCGGGCTGCAGCGCCTCCAGATCGAGACCCTCACGGACAATGCTCCGATGCTCGCGGCGGCGGCAAAGGTCGGGTTCGTCCGCGAGGGAACGCTGCGGCGCTCCGCTTGGGCGTACGGCGAGTACGCGGACGGGGCCATCCTCGGCCTTCTCGCGGATGAATGGACGCCGCGGAGTTGAGCCAGCCACAGCACGACGCCGGCTTGGCGGACGTCATCGCCGGGTTGGACGCCCGCGATCTCGGCATCCAGCGGCGACACGACGACCGCCACCCGGTGAGCAAGCTCGCCGCCGACGACCCGGAATCCGTCGCCCGGCAGCTGCGCGATGCCTTCCCGGAAACGGGCTACTGGCCGCTGCTGTTGTTGGAGGACATCACCTTCACGCCGGAACTGCCGGTGGACGCCGCCGACGGCTGGCGTCCCGAAGACCTGGCGACCGGCCTCGAGGCGGTGGAACTCGCCGCCGGCATCAGCCTCGACGAGGCCCCGCGCTGCGGCTTCTTCGGCAGCACACCGGCCGCCGAAAGGCTTCCGTTCCAACCATTCCCACCACGTCCCGACGAGGCGGCGACGCTCGGCCGGGGCTGGACCCAGCGCCAGCCGGCGCTCCTCGTCATGCCGACCCGCACGCCGGCGGACAGTCTGGCGCACATCGGATTCGGCGGCTGGAACGAAAGCCCGGCGACCACCGGCCACGTCCGATTCCACCGCCACCTCTGGGAAATCTGCGAGGGCATGGTCACCGCCGTGGGCTACAGCCGGATGAACGTGTCGATGCCCGGGCGCCCGCTGGAACCGCTACAAGCCTTCGAACTGGCCGACCGGATCTTCGACTACTGCAACGACATGGAGACCGTGCTGGCCGACTTCCTGTACGCCGACCCCGACGAGGAGGACTTCGTCGCCCTGCTCGCCGGCACGTTCACCGCCGGCCTGCCGACGCTGCCGCTGTGGTGGGACTGACCGTCACGGCCGGTGCCGCTCCACCTCCGCCGCCATCTCCTCGTCGCCGCGCTCCCGCAGTCCGCCGATCACCCCGTCGATGTCCGCCGCCGGTCGGTTCTGGCTGAGCTTGACCTTCGCCTCCACCCGGCTGATCGCCACCTCCACACCGACGATCGCCCGCAGCTGACCGGCGACGAACGCCGGCGGGGCATCGTCCACGGACCACGTCGAGTCGTGCCGAGAAGTGAGCCGCCGCACCACATCCTCAACCCATACCGGATCGTCGTGCACGGTCAAGGTCCCGTACACGTGGGCGGTGACGTAGTTCCAGGTCGGCACGACACGGCCGTGTTCGGCCTTGCTGGCGTACCAACTCGGCGAGACGTAGGCGTCGGGCCCGCGCACGATCACCAGTGCCTCGCCGGAGGAACGCCGCCACTGGTCGTTGTTACGGGCGACGTGCCCGAGCAGGGCATGATGGTCGGCCTCGTAGACGAACGGCAGCAGGGTGGCGACGAGACCGTCGGCGGTGGCGGTGACGAGGTCGGCGGCGCCGTGGTTGGCGAGCAGCGCGCGAACGTCCTCGTCGGTGGCAGCGAAGTGCGCGGGCACGTACATCAGAACAGTCCCAACTGCGGTTGCTCGGGCTGCTCCGGCACAGCCTCCTCCCAACGGTACTTCCGCAGGTCAACCTTGCCGTCCACGGACGGAACGCCCTCGGCTTCGAGCAGGCTGAGCTGCTCGTCGGCCAGGTGCGGCGCGCACGTCCCGTTGGCCCGCAGCACCCGCTGCCACGGCAGGTCGTGCCCGTTCTGCAACACCCGCCCGACCAGCCGCGCCGACGGCGCCCGCGAGATGTCGGCGACGTCGCCGTAGGTGGCGACGCGTCCGGCGGGAATCCGGGCGATCACGGCCCGCACCTGCTCGACGATCACCGGGTCGAGGATCTCGGCATCCATCGGTCAAGCCTCGCAGAGGAACTCGCGCACCAGCGCACCGACTTCCACCGGCAGCATCAGGTACAGCGCGTGCCCGCTGTCCACCTCGTGCACGGTCAGGTCGTCGCCCAGCCGGTCACGCAGCGCCGCGACGAGTTCCGGTGACACGAAGTCCGCCTTCGTGGCGGGAAGCAGGAGTGTCCGCATACCTGGTGGCGGCAGCACCGGCCGCCGTGCCATCTCGCTCCACGCGGCCACCGCCATCACGGTCGAGTACCGCCGACGCCACTGACCATCCGGTTGCTGCACGAAGTTGGCGGGCACCTCCACCTCGACCGCCTCCGGCCGCCAGACGTCGGCGAAGGTGGCCCGTGCGGCGTCGAGGTCGGGCCACGTCTCCGGCTCCAGTTCCTCGAGCGCGACCTCCTCGCACGTCACCGGCGACAGCCCGGTCGACGGGTCCAGCAGGGCGAGCCGCGAGATGCGTTCCGGCGCCATCGCGGTCACGTGCATCGCGGTCGCCCCGCCGAACGAGTGCCCGACCAGCGGCACCCGGTCGAGCTCCAGGGCGTCCAGCAGGTCGACCACGTCGGCGGCGTGCTGTTCCAACGTCCACGGCGGCAGCCGGGTCGAGTCGCCGTGACCACGCAGATCCGGCGCCACCACACGGAAACCCGGCAGCTGCTCGGCGAACCGCCGCCACCGGCCGCCGTGCCCGGACAGTCCGTGCAGAAACACGACGGGCCTGCCGTCGGCAGGCCCGAACTCGTGGACGTGAAGTGTCATGCGCGGATTATGCGCTGTCATCCCACCGATGCAGGAGGGATGCGGGGCCACCGCCGATCCGCCGCCAGCTCGACGGGGGCCCCGCAAATCGTGGT
The DNA here is from genome assembly GCF_003387475.1 of Kutzneria buriramensis. Classification (GTDB taxonomy): domain Bacteria; phylum Actinomycetota; class Actinomycetes; order Mycobacteriales; family Pseudonocardiaceae; genus Kutzneria; species Kutzneria buriramensis. The sequence continues at coordinate 338,361 of NZ_QUNO01000011.1, forward strand.
CAGCCGGTGAACTTCCCGATCACCTTGCTGAAATCGTTCGCACCCTGGGAGACACCGCTGCAGGTGTCGCCGTCGGTGCCGGAACCGCAGGCGCGGTCCCGATTGGCCGACCAGTAGGTCAGCCGGGCCAGGTGGTTGCCCTGGGCGTAGGACAGGATGCTGTTGAAGTTGGCCAGCGTCACGGTCTCGCCCGCGTTGTCGGTCTTCCCGTTCATGGACGAGATGCCCATGTGCGCGTATGCCTGCGCGTCGGTCCAGCCGAAGGCGCTCTTGAGCTGTCCCTTCAGCCCTTCGGCCGCGGACTTGGTGTGCGCCCACATGTCGCCGCCGCTGCTGAAGTCGAACGGCATGATCGACCAGACGTCCACGCCGGCGCCCAGCGCCTTGCCCTGCTGGATCAGCCGCTGGCCGTCCGCGTCGGGACCGGACGTCGTGGTGCCCATGGTGACCACGACCTTGAGCCCGGGGTTGTTCTGCTTCACGGTCTTCAGCGCGCCGAGCACCCGGTCCTGCACCGAGTGGGTGCTCATCTCCGTGGCCTCGATGTCGATGTCGATCGCCTTGAGCGAGTACTGCGTGATCACCTTCTGGTAGGCCGCGGCCAGCGCGGACACGCTCGAGCAGTGCTCACCCAGCTTCGCCCCGCCCCAGCCGCCGAACGACACGATCACGTCGCCGCCGGCCTTGCGCACCGCGTTGATCGTGTTCGACGCGGCGGTGGCGCCGCCGTCGAAGGTCGGTGTGCAGCCCCCGTTGGACAGCACGAAGGCGATGGTGAACGCCTTGAGCCCGGTCGCCGACATCGTCGAGGCGACGTTCGGCTGCCAGCCGGCGCCCAGATAGATGTAGGGCGATGCCGTCACCGGGTTGACGGCGGCCGGGGCCGCGTCCGCGACCGTGCCGGCCAGCGCCCCGGTGCCCACGAGGCCGGCGGTGAGCAGGGCCGCCAGGCCGCGTCGGGTCAGCTTCATCGACGTCCTCCGCAGGGTGAGTCAGGTCACAGGCGGTGAAGCGCTTTCCACACTGGACTAGACCAGTTGAAACCGTCAAGAAGGTAGACGATCGGGATCGGTTCAGAAGGGATTTCTGCGCCGAACGGCGGTGCGGTCGTTCGGCCGAACCGTCGATGGCGGTGCGAGCCCAATCTGGTCTATACCAATTGAGAACGCTCCACCGACCGCCGCGTGGTCCCTGCCCCGCTCCTGGAGGTCTGTCATGCGCTTGCGCTCCCTGACCGTCGCCGCGATCGCCCTGCTGGGCGCGTTCACGGCGCCGATCGCCGCCACGGCCGCCGCGGCCCCGCAGTCCGCGGCCACCCCGCAGGCGGCCGGCTCGCCGATCCCCGTCGCGCCGTACGTCGACATGGGCGAGTGGCCGACGCCCGTGCTGTCCACCATGGCGAAAGCCGGCAACCTCAAGGGGTTCACGCTGGGCTTCGTCACCTCGGCCGGCTGCAAGGCCAGCTGGTTCAACGCCTACGACCCGCGAGCCGCCTGGCAGAGCAGCGAAATCGCCAAGATCCGGGCCGCCGGCGGTGACGTGAAGGTGTCCTTCGGCGGCGCCAGCGGCATCGAGCTGGCCCAGGCGTGCAGCAGCGTCAGCTCGCTGGCCGCCGAGTACAACGCCGTGATCAAGGCCTACGGCCTGAAGTACGTCGACTTCGACATCGAGGGCGCGGCCGTCGCCGACCCGACCTCCATCACCCGCCGGTCCCAGGCACTGGCCCAGGTGCAGTCGGCAAACCCCGGCATCAAGATCTCGCTGACGCTGCCGGTGCTGCCGTCGGGGCTGGACACCAACGGGCTGGGCGTGGTCAAGGCGGCCAAGAGCGCCGGCGTCAACCTCGACATGGTCAACATCATGGCGATGGACTACTACATGGGCTCGGCCAACCAGGGCGACCGGGCGGTGTCCGCCGCGAAGGCGACGCAGGCTCAGCTCAAGTCGCTGTACGGCCTGTCCGACGCGGCGGCGTGGAAGAAGGTCGGCGTCACGCCGATGCTGGGCGTGAACGACTCGCAGAACGAGATCTTCTACACCGCCGACGCCACCAAGGTCGTCAACTTCGCCAAGTCGGTGCACCTGGGCATGCTCGCGTTCTGGGAGGTCGGCCGGGACGCCAACGCCTGCACCGGCGCGCTCTACCGCTGCACCAACGTGCCGCAGTCGCCGTACGCGTTCTCCAAGATCTTCGCCGGGTACACCGGCTGAGCGAGCGGGCCTCGCCCTCACCCTGAGGGGCGAGACCCGCGGTGAACCGGGTCGGAAATTGGTGCGTACCAATTCTCGACCCGGATTCACTGCTCTTGGAGGAGTCCCCGATGACCGTTCCCCCTGCCCGCCGCAAGGCGCTGATGGTCGGCGGAGTGATGGCGGCGGCCGTCGTGGTCGGCATGGGCGCGGTGCTCAACGCCGGCTCGCACGACGCGAACGCCGCAGCGAGCAACAACGCGGCCCGGCCGGCGGCGGCGACGAACATCACCGTCGCGCCCTACGTGGACATGGGCCTGTCCGCGGACAAGCTGTCCCAGTTCGCCAGTGCCAGCGGCATCAAGTCGTTCAGCCTCGCGTTCGTCACCTCCGCCGGCTGCAAGGCGAGCTGGTTCAACGCGCACAACATCTCCGACGGCTTCGGCCTCGACCAGGTCAACAAGATCCGGGCGGCCGGCGGCGACGTGAAGGTCTCCTTCGGCGGCGCCACCGGCATCGAGCTGGCCCAGGCCTGCGCCGACGTCAACCAGCTGGCCGCCCAGTACAGCTCGGTCGTCAAGGAGTACAAGCTCACCCACATCGACATGGACGTGGAGGGCGCGGCGGTCGCCGACAAGGCCTCCATCGACCGCCGGTCCCAGGCGCTCGCGTTGGTGCAGAAGCAGAATCCGGGCGTGAAGGTGTCGCTGACGCTGCCGGTGCTGCCCACCGGCCTGACCGCCGACGGCCTCAACGTCGTCAAGTCGGCCAAGGCCGCCGGCGTCGGCATGGACGTCGTCAACATCATGGCGATGGACTTCGGCACCGCCGAGCAGGACATGGGCGCGCGGGTGATCCAGGCCGCGCAGAGCACCGAGAAGCAGCTCAAGACGATCTTCACCGGGCTGTCCGACGCGCAGGCGTTCAAGATGCTCGGCGTCACGCCCATGCTCGGCGTCAACGACACCCAGACCGAGGTGTTCAGCCTGGCCAATGCCAAGGCGGTCGTGAACTTCGCCAACGCCCAGCACGTCGGCTACCTCGGTTACTGGGAACAGAGCCGGGACGCCAACGCCTGCACCGGCGCGCTGTTCCAGTGCACCAACGTGCCGCAGAAGGCGTTCGACTTCGCCAAGGTCTTCGCCGGCTTCAAGGGTTGATTCCTGTGCGGGGCTAGTCGTCGTACGGGTCGTCGGCGACCGAGCCGTACGACGACTCGTCGGAGTCGTCCGGGTCGATCAGCGCGAACCGGGTGCCGAGCGGGTCGGCCAGCACGGCGACCCTCCCGAGCGCCGACCGGTACGGCTTGAACCGCAGCCGTGCGCCGAGCCGCCGGGCCAGGTGCACGGTGGCGTCGAAGCCGACGTCCGGGTCGACGGCGAAGTGCGCGATCCACCGCGCCGGCACGTCCTCCGGGGTGCCCAGCGCCATGCGTACGCGGGCGAGGACCGAGTCCTCGCCCGCGTACCACACCATGTGGTCGAAGCGGCGGCCGTCGCCGAACTGCTTCTGGCCGTAGCCGAAGACCGCGCCGAAGAACCGGTCCGCGAGCGTCGCCCGCCACGTGACGAGTTCGGCCCACACCAGCGATCCCGGCACGCCGGCGGTGAAGTGGACGTGCTCGGACCGGCACAGTCCGACCGCCGTGCCGGTCGGGTCGAGCAGGATCGCGGTGTCGCCGCTGCGTTCGGCGAGCCGGCCGCCGTACCGGCCGGCCAGTCGCGCGGTCGCATCGATGTCGGGCGTCGCCAGGTACGGGGTCCAGCCCAGCCCCGGCTCGTCGGCGCGGCGCAGGCCGGCGACCGGCTCGCCGAACAGCGTGGCGGTGTCGTCGTCGAACTCCCAGCCGAACAGGCAGCCGTAGAAGCGCGCGGTGGCGTCGGCATCGGGTGTGGCGATCTCGAGCCAGCACGGGCTGCCGAGCGCCGGCTTCGTGATGACGGACATGGGTCGCCTCCTCAGGTGTCGAAGAAGGTGCCTGGACTTGAGTATGTCATTACTTTCTCTTTACCTACAACCTCGGCGTCGGAACTGTCAGACCCTCGTGCTTCTATCGACCCGTGGCCCGTAGGAGCACTCCACTAGCCCTGGTGCGCCGGCCGGCGCAGCCTCCGCCCCGGCCGCGCTGGGACGCGACCGCGCGCCGGGTCCTGGAGCGCGAGGGCGGCCCGCTGCGGCTGCTCGGCGGCCCCGGCACGGGCAAGACGACGCTGCTGGCCGGCGTCGCGGCGGACCGGGTGCTGAACACGGGCGTGGACCCGGGGAGCGTCCTGGTGCTGACGTCCAGCCGGAAGGCGGCGGTGGCGCTGCGTTCGCAGATCACCCGCCTGCTCAAGGACCGGGGCCCGACCCGCACGGCCCGTGAGCCGCTGGTCCGCACCGTGCACTCCTACGCGTTCGCGGTGCTCCGGCTGGTGTCCACAAAGGAGGGTTTGCCGCCGCCGAGGCTGCTGGCCGGCCCGGACCAGGACGCGATGGTGCGCGACCTGCTGGCCGGCGACATCGACCTCGGCGCGGGCTACTGGCCGGACAGCCTGCGCCCGGCGCTGCCGATCCCGGGGTTCGCGGCGGAGCTGCGGGACCTCATCCTCCGTGCGGCCGAGCGCGGCCAGGGGCCGGAGGACCTGGTGCGGCTGGGGCGTCAGCAGGGCGTGCCGGAGTGGACCGCGGCCGGCACCTTCTGGCATCAGTACGAGCAGGTCACGCTGCTGGCCGGCAGCGAGGCGCAGGAGTCGGCGGCCCCGGCCTACGACGCGGCGGAGCTGGTGTCGAGCGCGCTGCTGGCGTTCGATCTCGACCCGGATCTGCTGGCCGGCGAGCGGCAGCGGGTCCGGCACCTGCTCGTCGACGACGCCCAGCACCTGGACCACGAGCAGTTCCGGCTGATCCGGGCGCTGGGCGCGGCGGCGCACGAGTTCATCGTCGCCGGCGACCCCGACCAGGCGATCTTCTCCTTCCGCGGCGCGGATCCGACGCTGTTCCTGAACAACGGCGACGGCCCGGTCGAGGTGTTGAAGGTCGATCACCGGATGGCGCCGGAGATCCGCAGGGCGGTCGGCCGCCTGCACGCCCGCCTGCCCGGCGCGGGCCCGCAGCGCGAACTCCTCGCCCGTGAGGACGAGGAACGCGGCAGCGTGCAGATCCGCCTGCTCGCGTCGTCGGCGCAGGAGGCGACCTGGATCGGTGACCAACTCCGCCGCGCGCACCTGTTGGACGAGGTGCCGTGGTCGGAGATGGCGGTGCTGGTGCGGTCGACCGTGCACTCACTTCCCGTGCTGCGCAGGGCACTTCTCGCCGCCGGGGTGCCGCTGGCCGTCCCGGTCGACGAGCTGCCGCTGGCGCAACTCCCGGCGGTGCGGCAGTTCCTGGTGCTGCTCCGCTGCGCGGACGACCCGTCGGCGCTGGACCAGGACACTGCGGCGTACCTGCTCGAATCGCAGCTCGGCGGCGCGGACACGTTGGCACTGCGGCGATTGCGTCGCGGCCTGCGCCGCCTGGAGCTGGCCGCCGGGCGGGACCGGTCCAGCGGCGAGGCGCTCGTCGACGTGATCAACGACAACGACGTGCTGGCGGCGCTGGAGGACAGCGAGGCGGTGCCGGTCCGCCGCATCGGCACGTTGATCAAGACAGCCCGGGCGGCCGTCGAGGCCGGCGCGAGCGTCGAACAGGTGCTGTGGCAGCTGTGGAAGGACAGCGGCCTGGAGCAGCGCTGGTCCCAGCAGGCCACCCGCGGCGGACCGACCGGCGCGCAGGCCGACCGCGACCTGGACGCCATCGTCGGCCTGTTCGACGCGGCCGCCCGATACGTGGACCGGTTGCCCGCCGCCAGCGTCGCCGGCTTCGCGGATTACCTTACGGCGCAACAGATCGTCGGTGACTCGCTGGCGCCGACCGCGCCGCTGGGCGAGGCCGTCACGGTGATCACCGCGCACGCGGCGGCCGGCCGCGAGTGGACGGTCGTGGCCGTGCCGGGCGTGCAGGAGGGCAGCTGGCCGGACCTGCGCATCCGCGGCACTTTGCTTGGCGTGGAACGGATGCGGGACCTGCTCGACGGCGTCGATCCCGGCGACGTGGTGTCGGCGACCGCGCCGCTGCTGGCCGAGGAACGCCGGCTGCTGATCGTCGCCGCCAGCCGGGCCAAGCGAACGCTGCTGGTCAGCGCCGTGCGGGGCGAGGACGAGCAGCCGTCACGGTTCCTCGACGAGTTGGAGGGCACCGCCGCCGACCCGGAGGCGGCGGTCCGCCCGGTGTTCACGCCGCCGCGCGGGCTGGTGCTGTCCGAACTGGTCGGCGAGCTGCGCCGGGTGTGCTGCGACGCGGAGGCGGAGCCGGGCCAGCGCCGCCGGGCCGCCGCGCAACTCGGCCGGCTCGCGGCCTCCGGGGTGCCGGGCGCGCATCCCGGTTCCTGGTACGGGCTGCCGGAGGTGTCCACCGACAGTCCGTTGTGGACGGACGAGGACACGGTCAGCGTCTCCCCGTCCACGATCGAGGTGCTGAGCAAGTGCCCGCTGCGCTGGATGGTGGAGCGGCACGGCGGCGAGGACCCGGCCCAACTCGCCTCCATCACCGGCACCCTGGTGCATGCGCTGGCCCAGGCTGCGGCCAGCGGAGTGGACAAGCTGGAGCTTCGCGTGCGGCTGGACGAGGCGTGGGCGGCGGTGGACGCCGGCGCGCCCTGGTTCTCCCGCCGCGAGCGCAACCGGGTGCAGAAGATGCTCGACTCGTTCATGGCCTGGTTCGAGCGCAGCCGCGCCGAGCTGACCCAGGTCGCCGTCGAGCGGGACCTGACCGTGCAGGTGCCCAAGCAGGCCGACGGCCCGTGGCTGCGAGTGCGCGGCCGGGTGGACCGGCTGGAGGTCGACGACCAGGGCCGGCCCGTGGTCGTCGACATCAAGACGGGCAAGCAGCCGGTCACCAAGGACGAGGCCCAGGACCACCCCCAGCTGGCCGTCTACCAGCTGGCCACCCAGCTGGGGGCGTTCGAGGAGCTGGGCCTGTCCGAGGAGCCGGGCGGCGCCCGGCTCCTCTACGTGTCCAAGGAGGACAAGAAGACCGGTGCGGCGGAACGGGTCCAGGCGCCGCTGGACCCGGACACGTCCAAGGTGTGGCTGGCCACCGTGCAGGAGGCGGCGTCCTCCTGCGTGGGGCCGGAGTACACCGCGACCGAGAGCCCGGACTGCTCGCGCTGCCCGGCGCGGACGTCCTGCCCGCTGCACGAGTCCGGACGTCAGGTGGGGGAGTGATTGACACGACGTGACGTCTGCGGCGACGACGCCGCCTCGGGCGTCGACCAGACCGCGGTCGACCGCAGCCAGGTGTCCACGGCCCAGCGCCAGCGCAGCGCCTCGGCCAGCGAGCCCTCCGGCGGGGAGAACCCCGTCAGCTCGCCGAGCCGGCGCAGGCGGTGCTTCACGGTGTTGGGGTGCACGTGCAGTGCCAGCGCCGTGGCGTCCACCCGGCCGCCGTGGTCGAGGTAGGTCAACGCGGTCGACGCCAGCAACCGGTGGAACTCGTCGGTGCCGGCGAGGCCCGCCAACAGCTCGTCGGAGAGCATGCGCCCCAGCGCGGGATAGCTGTCGGTGACCAGGTCGACAGCCAGCTCGGTGAGGCGCACCGGCCCGACCAGGCCACGGCTGCGCCCGGTCTGGAGGGCCGCCCGGCTCGCCTGGTACGCCGCGGCGAGATCCCGCGGCAGCACCGGCGGCGCCACCACGGCGAGCACGTCGGCGACGGACGTCAGGTCCGGCAGCTGCACGGTGACGCCGCAGACGAGGCCGTCCACGGTGACGCAGAACGTCTCCGCCAGCGCCGCCTCCGCGCGGCGGGCCTGGCGCGGGTCGCTCACGTCGGCCAGCACCACGTGGTAGTGCCGGTCCTCGGCGAGGCCGGTGTTGACCACGCCGGTCGCCGGCCCGCCCTTGAGCAGCTCGCGCAGCGCCTGCACGCGGGCGGCCTGGGCGGTGCGGGCCAGCCGCAGCTCCGCCTCGCGGTAGGCCTCCACGAGCCGGTTCTGGAGCTTGTTGGCGTAGCCGTCCAGCTCCAGCAGCGCCGCCACGAAGTCGTCGGCGAGCATCTCGTGCTGGCGCAGCCGGCCGCCGAGCTCGCGCAGCACGTGCGCACGCCCGGTCTGGAAGCCGGCCAGCAGCGCCGACAGCGGGACGCCCTGCAACGCGCGATCCGTCGCGAGCCGGTCGGCAGCCTCCACGCCCAGTCCGGTGGAGTCGATGAAGGCCGCCGACGCGACGCCCAGCAGAGCGGCGATGTGCCGCCGCACCTCGGCGACGGGGAGCGCAGCCACCTGCGGTGACTGCGCCCGGACCTCCGTCACCACACCGTCGAGCACGTCCGGGTCCGCCCGCATCTGCTCCATGATGCGGCGCAGCGTGGCGCGTCCAGCCGTCTCCTCGGTCGTCATGGTCACCTCAGGACAGCGAGCCGAGCACGGTCGGGTCGACCTTGGACACCCGTTCGCGCTGCGGGAAGGTGCCGACCGGGATGCGGGCGACCTCGGTGCCCGAGCGGTAGTCGACGACCGACACCGCGTTGGCCTGGCTCAGCGACACGTAGCAGTAGTTGCCGTCGGTGCTGGTCTGGCCCCAGTAGGGCAGGCTGTTCGTCGGGTAGTTGACGAATGCCTTGTCCACCAGGCCGTCGGTGTTCACCAGCGCCACGTAGTCGTCGATGGTGCCGACGTCGCACAGCGTCTTGCCGTCGCCGGACAGGGCCAGGCCGTGGTGCGCCGAGTTCTTCGGGTAGTCGTCCGGCTTGAGCGACTTGGCGTGGTCGCTGAACGGCTGGTTGACCGTGGCCACGATCTTGCCGGCGTTCAGGTCGTACTTGACGAAGCCGTTGAGGTAGGACAGCTGCGCGTAGAACGTGTTCCCGTCCGGCGCGACCAGGTTGGGCCGGATGCCGTGCGGGAACGTCCAGGTCTTGACCACCTGCATGGTGGCGGCGTCGATCTTGGTGAGCTGGAACGCGCCCTTGGCCCACTCCAGCGACTGCGGCAGCGAGATGTTGCCGATGCTGGAGTTGTAGACGTACTTGCCGTCGGGCGTGTAGTCGTTCTGGTGCGGGTAGTTGCCGGTCGGGGCCGAGCCGACGATCTGGCCGTTGGCGGTGTTGATGAACTCCGCCTTGTTGGCCGTGGTCGCCGACACCACGAACCGGGTGCCGTCGGGGGACAGCGAGGCGTGGTCGGCGTGGAAGCCGTCCAGCCGGGTGTGCCACAGCTCCTGCTTGCTGGCCAGGTCGAAGGCGGCCACGTCGTCGAGGTTGCCGCGGGACACGTAGAGCGTGCGGCCGTCGGGGGACAGGGCGGCGTCGTCGACGAACCGGTCGCCGCCCTCGATGCCCTTCACGGTCTCGTACCCGATGCGCTGGATCGGGTCCATCTCGTTGATCCGCTGCTGGAGATCAGGTATGACGTTGAAGCTGCCGAGATTGGCGAAGCCGCTCTCGTCGATGAAGCTCACCGAGCCCGTCTGGCTGTTGCCCACGAGCAACACGTTCTTGAGCGCGGTGACGTGCGGTGCAGGGCTGGCGGTGGCTGCTGGGGCGGCGACGGACGCCGCGGCCAGCGCCGCGGCCAGAAGGATGCGCACGGTCGGCATCGGCCTAGTCTGGGTTAAATCGGTGTGACCCAGATAGACGCGACCGGACCAATATGAAACTTCTTCATTGTTTGTGACGGACAACGGCTGCCCCGATCGGCCGCACGGCGGGTCCGTTTCGGTCTCTGAGGTGCGACGACCTAGCGTGGTGCCCGTGCAACTGGTCAGCCCGCAGGAGGTGGCGGCCGCGCTCGGCCTGCCGCCGCCGACGGACGAGCAGGCCGCGGTGATCGCGGCCCCGGCGCAGCCGGCGCTCGTCGTCGCCGGCGCCGGCGCGGGCAAGACCGAGACCATGGCTGCCCGGGTGGTGTGGCTGGTGGCCAACGGCCTGGTCACGCCCGACCGGATGCTCGGCCTGACCTTCACCCGCAAGGCCGCCCGTCAGCTCGGCGAACGCGTCCGGGCCCGGCTGCGGCGGCTGGCCGGCTCCGGCCTGCTGGACCAGTTGGACCCCGGCGGCGATCGGCGGGCGCTGGTGCTGTCGACCGAACCGACCGTCCTCACCTATCACGCCTACGCCGGCCGACTCGTCGGCGAGCACGGCCTGCGACTGCCCGTCGAACCCGGCGCGCGGCTGCTCACCGGCACGGCGTCGTGGCAGCTCGCGCACCGCGTGGTGGCGACGTGGACCGAGGACCTGGACACCGACAAGGTGCCCGCGACCATCACCGGCTACCTGCTGGCGCTGGCCGGCGAGCTCGCCGAGCACCTCGTCGACCCGGACAAGATCCGTCGGCACGCCGAGTGGCTGCAACAGGTGATCGAGTCCGCACCGAAGGGTCCGCGGCAACGCGCCGAGGTGCCCACCGCGCTGCGCGAAATCATCGCCGCGCAGCGGTTCCGGGTCGCCATGCTGCCGTTGCTCGACGCGTACCAGCTCCGCAAGCGCAAGGAGGCGGCGCTCGACTTCGCCGACCAGATGGCGCTGGCCGCACAGCTGGCCAGCGGCTTTCCCGAGGTCTCGGCGGGCGAGCGCAACCGGTACGGGGCCGTGCTGCTCGACGAGTACCAGGACACCGGGCACGCCCAGCGGGTGCTGCTGCGGTCCCTGTTCGGCATCGGCGGCGACCCGATGCCCGTCACGGCCGTTGGCGATCCCGCACAAGCGATCTACGGCTGGCGCGGGGCCAGCGCGGCCAACCTGCCCCGGTTCACCACCGACTTCCCGCTGATCGACTTCCCTGGGGCCGCCCCGCGCCCCGCCCCGAAGTACGGCCTGCTCACCAGCTTCCGGAATCCGCCCGAGGTGTTGGCCGTGGCCAACGCCCTGTCCGGTCCGCTGCGCGCGGCCGGCCTCGACGTCGACGAGCTGCGCGCGAAGCCCGGCGCCACGCCTGGCGACGTGCACTGCGCCCTGCTGCCTGACGTGCGGGCCGAGGTCACCTGGTTCGCGGACGAGCTCGCGGCGCGGTGGGAGGCGCAGTTCGACGCCACCGGCAAGCCGCCGACCGCCGCCGTCCTGGTGCGACGCCGGGCCGACATGGACGCCATCGCCCACGCACTGCGCGAGCGGGGGCTGCCGGTGGAGGTCGTCGGTCTCGGCGGCCTGCTCGACGAACCCGAGGTGCGGGATCTCGCCAGCGCGCTTCGCGTGCTCATCGAGCCCCTTGCCGGCACTGCCGCCGCACGTCTGCTCACCGGCTCCCGGTGGCGGCTCGGCGCCGCGGACATCGCCGCGTTGTGGGACCGTGCCGGCCAGTTGGCCGGGCGGCAGCGTCCCAGCAGCGGCGACGATCCGTTGGCCGCGATCACCGACGCGCTGCCCGGCGAGCACGCCGAGCAGGCCGGACTGGTCGACGCCATCGACGATCCCGGCGAACCCGAGAACTACTCGGAAGCCGGCTACAAGCGGATTCGCCGGCTGGGCCACGAGTTGGCGATGCTGCGGCGCCGGCTCGACCAGCCGCTGCCCGACCTCGTCGCCGACGTGGAACGCACCCTGCTGCTGGACATCGAGGCCACCGCCCGGCCCGGTCGTGTCGGCCGCGCGCACCTCGACGCGTTCGCCGACGTCGTCGCCGACTACGCGTCCGCCAGCCCGTCCGCGACCCTGCCCTCGCTGCTGGATTACCTGCGCACGGCCGAAAACGCCGAGGACGGCCTCGAACCCGGCGAGGTCGAGGTCGCCGAGGACCGGGTGCAGATCCTCACCATGCACGCGGCGAAGGGCCTGGAGTGGGAGATCGTCGTGGTGCCGCACGTCGTGCGCAACGTCTTCCCCGGGCCGCGCAAGTCCTCGTCCTGGCTGAAGAACATCACCGAGCTGCCCGCCGACCTCCGTGGCGACAGTCAGGACCTGCCCAAGCTCAACCTCGCCGGCGCCTCCAACCGCAAGGAGGTCGAGGAGGCGATCGCCATCCACAACGAGGAGTTCGAGGAGAGACGCCTTGTCGAGGAGCGGCGACTGTGCTATGTGGCGCTGACCCGGTCGGAGCGAGTGTTGCTCGTTTCCGGGCACTGGTGGGGTGAGACGGGGGAGAAGCCGCGCGGCCCCTCGGAGTTCCTCGACGAGGTCCACGCCGTGTTGAGCGTCGGCGACCGGCCGCCGGGCATGGTCGACGAGTGGGCGCCCGCGCCGGCCGAGGACGACGTGAACCCCCTGATCGCCGACGTGCGCACCGCGCGCTGGCCGGTGGACCCGCTGGGCGCTCGCCGTCAGGCCGTCGCCGACGGGGCCACAATGGTCCTCGCCGCCATGGCCGATCTGTCCAACCCCGAACGTGAACATGTGGAGGGCGCACAACAGCCGGAAGAAGATCCCGAGGGCTGGGCCGCCGACGTGGACGTGCTGCTGGCGGAACGAGAAGCCGCGCGGAGCCGCCGCGAACTCGTCGCGCTGCCCGACCAGCTCACCGTCAGCCAGCTCGTCGAGCTCGCCGACGACCCCGACGCGCTCGCCCGCCGTCTCCGCCGCCCGCTGCCGTTCCCGCCGAACCCCTTGGCCCGGCGCGGCACCGCGTTCCACGCGTGGCTCGAACAGCGCTTCAAGTCCAACCGGCTGTTCGACCTCGACGAGCTACCCGGCGCCGCCGACGACGTCATCGGGCAGGAGACCGACGCCGACCTCGCCCGTCTGCGCACTGCGTTCCTCGCCAGCCAGTGGGCCGACCGGGTGCCGGTCGACGTCGAGGTGCCGTTCGAGACCGAGGTCGACGGCGTCGCCGTGCGCGGCCGGATGGACGCCGTCTACGCCGATCCCGACGGCGGCTGGACCGTCGTCGACTGGAAGACCGGCGCCGTCCCCGAGGCCGACAAGCTGCCGGCCCTGTCGGTGCAGCTCGCCGCCTACCGGCTGGCTTGGGCGGCGCTCCAGAACGCGCCGGTGGACAAGGTGCGCGCCGCGTTCCACTACGTGCGGCACGACCACACTCTGCGCCCCGCCGACCTGCTCGACGCCGAGGGTCTGAAGCTGCTCCTCAGCACGGTGCCCAGGGCCTGAGCCGACTGTTCACGGGTGCTGGTCGGCGCCGTCCCAGTGCTGGAGCAGGACCGCGCCCGGCGCGGTGACGTGCGCGTACAGCACCTCGAGCAGCCACCGGCTGAACGGCGACGGCCCGAACTCGCTGGCCCGGTCCTCCGGCGCGACCTCGACCCGCGCCGGGCCGTCGTCGCCGGCGCGCACCAGGCCGACGCCGTAGTAGTCCAGCTCGATCAGCGGCCACGGGTCGTAGTCGGCGCTCTCGGGCACCAGCACGGCGCACGGCGCGAGGGTCATCAGTGTGCCGCAGGACTCCAGCGCCTGCTCGACGCCGGCCTCGGTGACCAGGATGCCGACCAGGTCGATCGCCGACACCGGCACCACGTCGTGGAAGGCGGGCTCGAACCAGGAGTGGAACCAGGACGGATCCGGCGCCGGCGGCCAGCCGTTGGCGGTGCGCCACTGGTGCACGTCCGCGCGCAGCCGAACCACGGCCGACACTCGCTGACCGAGGACGGCCACATCCGAGATCACCGTGCCGTGCCACCCGAGGGCGGACACAGCGTGCTGGGTTCGCGACTGCACGCGATCATCCTATGGTCAGGGCCGCCGGGGCGACAGGGTCTTGCAGATGGCCAATTGCAGGAAACATACGGCTCAGGCGGCCGAACGGCTCACCCGCAGCGCCCAGACCACCAATGGAACCTGGAGCGGAAGCCGCGCGACAGTGGCCAACCTCTCGGTTCGGGACCGGTTCCAGGCGTCCACCGCCATCTTCACGTTCGCCGGGAAGACGGCCGCGAACAGGGCCGCCGCGGCCAGCCCGCCGAGCCGCCGGGTGCGGGGCGTCGCCACCGCCGCGGCGACCGCCAGCTCGGCCACGCCGGACACATACGTCCAGGTCCGGGCGCTGCCCGGCAGCGTCGTCGGCACGATCCGGTCGTACGGCTTCGGGTAGGCGAAGTGGGTCACGCACGCTACGGCCAACAGGGCGGACAGCGCGAGCGCCGGACGGGCTGTGGTCATGGACCGAGCGTGACACGACGGGTCCCCTCCCGGCGAGGTGATGCGGGTCCCAGCAGGTCGAACGGGATGTGGTGGGGAAGTTACCACGACGTGACCATGATCGGTTGAAAACTTACCTAAGCGGGGGAGGTGATCACCGGGTGGGCCGACCGTTACCCTCCGGCAGCATGAGCAGCAGCGGCGACGGCCTCGCGGGCCGCCCCGGACACGCCCTGGTCGGCGTGGTGCGGATGCCGGCCAACGGCGGCAGCCCGGTCCGGACGATCACCCGCCGCGTGCTGTTCGCGCTGCTGGCGCTGGTGGTCACCGTGGTCATCGTCTACGCCGACCGCGGCGGCTACCGGGACAGCAACGGCGTCGCCGGCCACGGCCTGAGCCTGATCGACTGCGTCTACTACGCGCTGGTCTCGCTGACGGCCACCGGCTACGGCGACATCGTGCCGGTCACCGAGGCCGCCCGGCTGGTGAACATCCTGGTCATCACCCCGCTGCGGGTGCTGTTCCTCATCGTGCTGATCGGCACCACGCTCGAGGTGCTCACCGAGCGCTCCCGGCAGTCGTTCAAGATCCAACGCTGGAGGTCGAAGGTGCGCGACCACGTGGTCGTCGTCGGGTACGGCACCAAGGGCCGCGCCGCGGTCGCCACCCTGCTCGGCGAGGGCGTCGAGCCCGGCCAGATCGTCGTGGTGGACATGACCAAGCCGGCGCTGGAGGCCGCCTCGGCCCGCGGCCTGGTCACCGTCACCGGCTCCGGCACCCGCTCCGACGTGCTGCGCGTTGCCGGCGTGCCGAAGGCCCGTGCGGTGGTCATCGCCACCAACCGCGACGACACCGCCGTGCTCGTCACGCTCACCGCCCGCGAGCTGGCGCCCAAGGCGCACCTCGTGGTGTCGGTGCGCGAGGCCGAGAACGAGCACCTGCTCCGCCAGTCCGGCGCCGACCAGGTCGTGGTGTCCAGCGAGACGGCCGGCCGGCTGCTGGGCATGGCCACCAGCACGCCGAGCGTCGTCGCCATGGTCGAGGACCTGCTCACCCCGGACGTCGGCCTGGCCATCGCCGAGCGCGAGGTGGAGGACGGCGAGGTCGGCGGCTCGCCGCGGCACCTGTCCGACATCGTGCTGGGCGTGGTCCGCAACGGCACGCTCTACCGGGTCGACGCCCCCGAGGCCGACGCCATCGAGACCGGCGACCGGCTGCTGTATGTCAAGAAGGTCACGCCCGCCTGATTCCCGCCCTTCGCAGGGTTATGCCGGTCCTGACCCGGCGCTACGGTCCGTGCTGACCCCCTCACCCTGCGGGAGGACACATGGCACGGCGTCTGCCCCTGCCCATCGGCGGTGTCGCGGCGGCCATCGCCGCCGCGGCCGTTCTGCTGCTGCCCCAGGCCGCCACCACGACCACGGTGGCCGCGACCGAGAGCACCCAGGCCGCGCAGGCCACCTTCGTGTACCGGGTCTCCGGCGCGCAGGCCAGCGCGGAGAAACTGTTCTCGTACGGCTTCGACGTGATGGAGGAACGCGACGGCAACGACCTGTTCGTGCTCGGCACCGCCGCCGAGGGCGACCGGCTGCGGCAGGCCGGCTTCACCGCCAGCACCGAGACCGTGATGAACCCGCCGAGCTGGGCGCCGCCCAAGCCGCGCACGACCAACGCGCCGACCGCGGCCGACGCCGGCGAGACGTACTACGGCGGCTACCACACGGTCAACGCCCAGTACGCGCACATGGACCAGGTCGCCCAGCAGCACCCCGACCTGGCCACCTCGTTCACCTACGGCCAGTCCTGGCTGAAGTCCAAGGGCAAGGCCGGCTACGACCTCAAGGGCATCTGCATCACCAAGAAGCAGGCCGGCGACTGCGCGCTCAACCCGAACTCGGCCAAGCCCCGGTTCTTCCTGATGGCGCAGATCCACGCCCGCGAGATCACCACCGGTGACGTCGCCTACCGCTGGATCGACTACCTGGTGAGCAACTATGGCAGCAACAGCACGATCACCGCGCTGCTGAACTCCACCGAGATGTGGGTGGTGCCGATCGCCAACCCCGACGGCGTGGACATCGTGCAGCAGGGCGGCAACTCGCCCAACCTCCAGCGCAAGAACGCCGACAACAGCCACGGCAGCAACTGCGGCTTCGGCGGCCAGATCGGCGTGGACCTCAACCGCAACTACAACACGCACTTCGGCGGCGCGAGCACGTCGACCGACCCGTGCAACGAGGTCTACAAGGGACCGTCGGCCGACTCGGAGATCGAGAACACCTCGCTGGAGGGCCTGTTCCGCAACCTGTGGCCGGCACGCCGCACCGGCACCGGCGTCACCGACCCGGCCCCGGCCGACACCAAGGGCATCATGATGACGATGCACAGCGACGGCAGCGTGGTCATCTTCCCCTGGGACTACAGCTCGTCCGTGCACACCGGCAACGACGCCTCGCTGCGGGCCATCGGCAAGCAGCTCGGCTCGATCACCGGCTACCCGTACGGCCAGGCCGGCCAGGTGCTGTACAACGCGTCCGGCAGCACCGACGACTGGTCCTACGACAAGCTCGGCGTCGCCAGCTTCACCATCGAGGTCGGCGACAACGCCAACCGCGGGTGCAGCGGCTTCCTGCCGAACTACTCGTGCCAGGCCAGCTTCTTCTGGCCCAAGATGCAGCCGGCGCTGGTCTACGCCGCGCAGCAGGCGGCGGCCCCGTACCAGAACCACTGAACCAACCGGCGGGAAGAAGGGGCGGAAGCCGACCTGGCCTCCGCCCCTTCTTCGTTGGCTGACAAGTGGCGCGGGTGGCGCCTACTTGAGCCCCAGCGGCAGGTAAGAGTCACCCGCGCCGGGCGTCACCCGACCGTGTAGCTGTACGGGAACGCCTTGAGCGAGTCGCCCGCGGTCGCGAACTGGTTGTAGTCGTCCAGGTAGAGGAACCCGGAGACCTTGGCGCCCTTCGGCGCGGTCGGCGTGATGGTCACGCTGATCGTGCCGCTCTGACCCGGCTGCAACACCAGCGGCGTCACGGCCGGCGCGTTGGCCTGCACCGTGCCGAGCCACGCGTCACCCGTGGACGAGGTGACCGCGGCGTCGAACAGCTGCGTGTGCGCGACGAGTCCGATGTTGGCGGTGTTCGCCTTGCTCGGGTCCTGGAACGGCCCGATCTGGTTGAGCTGGGCCAGCCACACGCCCGGCGTCATCTGCGGCGAGGTCAGCGAGGCGATCGCCACGTTGCCGGCGCCGGACCGCTTGAGCACCTCGGGCAGGCCGACGTAGGTCGACAGGTCCAGGTCGATCGGCTCACTCGACGACGCCGCCGCGGTCAGGCCGGTCGTCTCCGTCGGGACGGTGAACTGCGTGGCGGTGAACTGCGGCAGCGGGACGTTCGCCGCCTGGTTGAGCGGCAGCACCTGGAGGTCGTCGGACGTGGTCGAGCGGCCGTCGACGAAGTAGGACAGCGCCGCCTTGCCGGTGTTGCGCACCTGGAGCTGGATCGTGGTCGGCTTGCCGGCCGGCAGCGTGTGCGGCAAGTTGCCGACCCGCGCGTCGACCACGTTGTAGCGCAGCGAACCGCTGAACTTCTGCGAGGTGGCCGTGCCGGCGACCGGGTTGGCCGCCGCGACGACGAAGGTCCACTCGCCCGGCGCCGGGTCGCGCCGGTAGACCTGCACGGAGCGGCCGTAGCCGGTCGCGTTGTTCTTGGCGTCCACCGACACCACGTTGTTCTGCGCGCTCAGCAGCTGGCCGTCCGGGCTCACCAGGTAGCCGTTGATCACCTGGTTCGGGTCGCCGGCCAGGGTGAGGTCGATGCCGAGGTCGCGCTGCCCGCGGGCCACGTCGAACCGGTACACGTTGGTCTGCGCCGGACCGCCGGGGCGGCCGTTGCCGCCGGTCAGCGTGCCGGTGAAGGAGCCGCCCCAGCTGGGCAGCTTGGTCCGCAGCACCACCGGCACCGCGAGCTGCCTGCCCTTGGAACCGTTGAGCTGCACCGCCGCGGCCAGGTCGCCGGGGTTGCCGGGGTTGGACACCAGCACGTGGAAGGTGCCGCTCTGGCCCGGCTTCAAAGTCAGCGAGGACGGGAAGACACCGCCGACGGTGACGTACTTGCTCGTCGCGAACTCCAGCGGGATGACGCCCTTGACGCTGTCGGGCGCCGCCCGGACCTCGATGAGCGCGGTCCAGTTGCCGGCCTTCGGCGAGTGCACGTCGATGTGGCCGAAACCGGCCAGGCCCTGGGCGAGTGAGAAACCGGTGAGCGTGCCGGTCGGGTCGAGCAGGAACATCTGCACGATGCGGGGCCCGGAGTGTGGGTAGGCGAAGGAGGCGTCCAGGTGGTCGGCGCCCGCCGGCACGGTGAACGTCTTGGTTGTGTAGACGTACTTCGAGCCGTAGCCGCTGACCCAGGTCGGGGCCGTGGTCGAGGTGCCGTCGAGGGTGACGCTGGTGTGCTCGTCGGAGACCTGCTGGGTCAATGTCCGGTTGTGCGCGCTGACGGTCTGGGTGTCCGCGCCGGTGTTGGTCACCGTCAGGTCCTTGGCCTGCGGCTGACCCGGGTTGCCCTCGGCAAGGATCTGAGTCTGGTTCACGACCAGGTTGTCACCCTGCGCCGCCGGCGAACCGTTGCCGTCCTTGACCGACAGCGCCGCGCGCACCGCCTCGTAGGCGTTGAGCAGGCCGGCGCCCTGCCGGTCGGACGGGTCCAGGTTGTCGGTCGCGGTGCTGGTCAGCAGCTGCTTCACCAGCTGCGGCGCCGGCCGCACGCCGTGATGGGTGCGTTCGTACGCCTCGATCACCAGCGCGGCCGCGCCGGCGATCAGCGGCGAGGACATGCTGGTGCCGCCGAACGCCTGTACCGGCGAGCCCTGGCCCTTGGCGTTAGTGCAGTCGATGTAGATCTTCGGATTCGGCGTGCACAGCGCCCAGCCCTCGTCGCCCGGGGCGATCAGGTTGACCACGCGGCCGCGTTCGGTCACGCCGCCCGAGCTGATCGCGGAGACGTTGTCGCTGGCCCACTTGCCGCTGAAGCCCGGCAGCGCCGAGTACAGCTCGCTGTAGATGCGATACGTCGTCGACGCGCCAGCGGCGATGATCGCCGGGTCGCTGGCCACGTTGCCGATCGTGCCGTTGATGCCGGAGTCGCCGGAGCTGGCCACGATGGTGACGCCCGCGGCGATGGCCGCCCGGTTGGCCACCGACCACGGGTCGGTGTTGTTGTCCGGGTACGGGTTGCTGCCCAGCGACTCGTTGATGACGTCGACCTTGTCGACGTTCACCGCGTAGTCGACGGCCTGCACGATGGCCGATGTGGTGCCGAAACCGTTGGAGGCGATCGCCTTCAGCCCCACCAGCGACGCATCCGGCGCGACACCGCGGATCCGGATTGTACAGCCCGCCGGCAGCTGCGAGGCGGCGTTGGTGAAGTCGGCCAGGTCGTAGGTCTGCCGGCCCTGCGCGGCGATCGCGCTCGCGTCGCCGAACGCCTCAGCGTCCGCGCCAGGCGCCGCCACGCCCTCGCCGCTGAAGTCCTTGTAGTCGCTGAACACCCGGCTGCCGTCGGCCCGCTTGAAGTCCGGGTTGTCGATGTCTACGCCGTCGGCGATGTAGGCGACCTTGACGCCCTTGCCGGTGGCCAGGCTCGCGGCCTGAGGTGTGCTCGGGTTGTCGTAGGCGACGTGCGTGGTCTGGAGCGCCTCCGGCTCCAGCAGCGGCTTGCCCGGGTCGATCGGGCACGCGGCTCGGGACGTCGTCGCGGCCGGCGCCTGGTCGGCGGTGGTTGGCGATTCCGCCTTGCGCACCGACAAATCCGGGTACACCGCCTGCACACGCGGATCACTGGCGAGATGCTGCTGCTCCGCGCCGGTCACCTTCGCGGCGAAGCCGTTGACCACGCTGAACTGCTTGACGTTCTCCGCGCCGGTCTGCTTCGCCTGGTCCACCAGCGGCTGCTGGTCGGACTGGGTCAGCGCCTTCCGGTGATCTGTGTCCCCCTTGGTGACCGGCGCGTCCGGGTGCTGGTCCTTGAGAACGACGATCACCGACTGCTTGGCGCCCTCGCTCAGATCGGCGGGCGCGGCAGACACCGCCGCCGGCACGACCGGCGCAAGCACCAGTGCGCCGACCGCGAGCGCGGCCAGTGGTCTTAAACGCATGTGCGACTACTCCGAACTTCGATGGAAGACCCGGGATCCCCCGTGCCCTGCCACTCTTTGCGGCGGGCAAAGCCCGGACAACCGACGAAAGTCGGGAACAGCCGCCCACCAGACCACAGTTCCGCAACGGACCCGCGCGACACAGCCGAACGGCTCACAACTCAGGACGACACCGAACGCCGACTCCACAAGGGATGGCACATCCCAGCTGAAGGGTTGACCCTCCACGCCGAGCCGCGTCTCGGCAACGATCTGCACGGCAGCGGCGACCGGTCGGCCCCCATGCCGAACCGCGTCTCCACTGTGGACCGCCCGAGACGCGGACGAGCGGCCGGCCCCACGCTGGGGACCGGCCGCTCGACCAGCGAAACTCAACCCTTGGCCCAGGACTCCAGCATGCGGCGCGCGATCGAGGTGACGCCGGGGAGGATCAGCCCGGGACCGGTGCCGCCGGCGGCGAGTGCGGCGCGAATCTCGTCGCGGTGCACCCACCGGGCGTTCTCGATCTCACCCTCGGCGGGTACCAGCGGGAGCGTCGGATCGCCGATGGCGGCGAAGCCCACCATGAGCGACCGCGGGAACGGCCACGGCTGGCTGCCGAGATAGTGCACGGACTCGACGGTGATGCCGACTTCCTCGCAGATCTCCCGCACCACACAAGCCTCGAGCGATTCGCCGCCCTCGACGAAGCCGGCCAGCACCGAGTACCGGTCCGGCGGCCAGATCGGCTGCCGCGCCAGCAACACCTGGTCGCCGCCGTCGTGCACGAGGCAGATCACGGCCGGATCCGTACGCGGGTACTCCTCACGTCCGCACCCGGTGCAGTGCGTCGCCCACCCGGCCCGCTTCGACTCGGTCCGCGACCCGCACTTGGCGCAGAAACCGGCGTTGTCGTGCCAGCTCAGCACGGCGACGGCGGTCGTCAGCAAACCGGCGTGCTCGTCGCTGAGCAAACCGCCGGCCAGCCGCAGGTCCTGCCACACCGGCTCGTCGGTGTCGGGCAGCACCGCGTCCCAGCCCATGCCCTCCTGCACCGGACCGTCCGGCTCGGCGCGTACGGCCCAGTAGCACAGGCCGTCCTGTTCACCGAGCAGCACGGCCCCGGCGGGCGGCACCGGTCCGAGCGGGGCGGTGGACCGGAATTCCAGCACGGGCACGTCGCCGTCACGCCCCATCGGCGCGCGGCCACGGCGGTCGACCGGCAGCAGCCGCGCCGACGGCCACAGCCGCACCAGCTCCTCCGCGTTGTCCCGCAGCAGATCGTTGCGGGGCACCGCGGTCCGGGACAGCGCCGGCAGCTCGTCGAGCTGGAACCCGGCCGAGGTGGTGCAGGTGCTCACGGCAGCACCACACCGCCGATGGCCCGGAACTGCGGCGCGAGAACGTCGGCGTCGCCGACCACGATGCCGGTGAACCTCGACGGCGCGAAGTGCTTCTCCGCCGCCTCCGCCACCTGCTCGGCGGTCACGTCGGCGATCCGCATCGGCTGGTCCCGCAGCCACTCGTAGGACAGGCCGACCGCGCCGAGCGCCACCAGCGTCGCGCACAGCCCCGCCTGCGACGAGGTCGAGGTGAGCAGCGAGCCGATCGCGTACTGCCGCGCGTTGTCCACTTCGGACTCGCTCGGCGGCGACAGCACCAGCCGGCCCAGCTCATAGCGGGTCTCCCAGAACGCCGCGGGCGTCACGCCGCTGGCCGTGTCGGCCTCGACCAGCACGGTCGCGTTGTCCTTGGTGAACTCGAAGTACGAGTGCGCGCCGTAGGTGTAGCCCTTGTCCTCACGGATGTTCTCCACCAGCCGCGAGGAGAAGTACCCGCCGAACACCAGGTTCGCCACCTGAAGCGCGGCGTAGCCGGGGTCGGTGCGCGGCAGCGCCTGCGCGGACAGCCGGATCTGCGACTGCACGGCGCCGGCCCGGTGCACCAGCCGCACATCGCCGGGCGTCAGGTCCGGCAGCTTCGGCAGCGACACCGCGCTCGCGTCGGACTGCCAGCCGGCCAGCGCGCCGCCCACGGCCGCCACGGCGCCGTCCGGGTCGATGTCGCCGACGAGCACCAGCAGCGCACCGCGCGGCAGCACGGCCGCCTTGTGCAGCGCACGCACCTGCTCCGGCGTCACCTCGCCGATCTCGGCGGCCTCCGGCATCTCCTTGGTGAACGGGTGGTCGCCGTAGCGGTGCTTCTGAAGCGCCTCGCGGGCGATGACGCTCGGCTGCGACCGCGCCATGGTGATGCGCTCGACGAGGCGCTCCGACTCTCGGGCCACCTCCTCGTCCCGGTACACCGCGCCGGTCAGGGCGTCCGCGAGCACGTCGAGCAGCACGTCCATGCCGCTGGCCAGCGCGCTGCCGCCGATGCTGAGCCGCTCCGGGTCGACCACGGACGACAGGTCGCCGCCCACGGCCGCGAGGTCGGTGTCGAACTGCGCGCGGTCACGGCGCTCGGTGCCGGTGAGCAGGACGTTGGCCAGCACCTCCGCGCGCGCCGCGTGCAGCCGGTCCATGCCGGCGAAGGGGATGCGCAGCCGCAGCTCCACCATCGGCACGGATTCCTTGCGCACCGCGATGACCCGCAGCCCGTTGGGCAGCACGGTGTCCACAAGGGACGGCTGGCTGGCCGCCGTCTGCACGCCGAGCGCCGGCAGCGGGCGCGGCCCCTGCTCGGTGTGGCCGATCTGCTCGGCTGTGCGGTAGCTGGTGGTAGTCACTGGTTGCCTCCGGCGGCGGGAACGACGAGCACGGCCCGGGAATCCGGCCGCAGGGCCTTGGCGGCGGCCGCCACCTGGTCCGTGGTGACGGCGCGGATCCGCTCCGGCAGCTCCGAGGCGAGTTCGGCGCGGCCGTGCAGCAGTTCCGACGCGCCGAACGACAGCGTGCGCGAGGTGATGCGGTCGTGGTCGCGGTGCATCGCCGCGGCCCACCGCGCGGCCACCCGCGCCAGCTCGTCCTCCTGCGGCCCGGTCGCGGCGAGCTTCTCCAGCTCGTCGTCGAGCACGCCGAGCAGCCGGTCCTCGGAGACCTCGGGGGAGTGCATGGCGGTCACCGTGAACGTGTCGGGGTCACGCGCGTCGAGCGGCCCGAACAGGCCCGCGCTCACCGAGATGTCGGTGACCAGCGGCTCGCGGTGCACCATGCGCTGCTGCAACCGCGAGGCGTCGCCGTCGGACAGCACCGCCGAGAGCACCACGTTGGCCAGGTAGCCGTCGAGGTCCGTGCCCGGGTCCGGCAGCCGGTAGCCCACCGCGAGCGCCGGCAGCGGCGCGTGCGGGTCCTCGTGCACGGCGCGCTGCTCGCCCTGTGGCCACGGCTCGGCGAACGAGGGTCGCACCGGCGTCGGCCGCGTCGGCACGTCGCCGAAGTGCTTGTTCACCAGCTCGGTCGCCTGCTCCAGGGCGAAGTCGCCGGCCACCGTCAGCACCGCGTTGCCCGGTGCGTAGTAGGTGTCGAAGAACTGCGCGCAGTCGTCCAGGTTGGCCTGCTCCAGCTCGGTGAAGTCGCCGTAGCCGTTGTGCGCGTTGGGGAACGTCGAGTAGAGCACCGGAGGCAGCCAGATCCACGGGAACCCGCCGTACGGCGTGTTCAGCACCCGCAGCCGGATCTCCTCCTTGACCACGTCGATCTGGTTGTTCAGGTTCTCCTGGGTGATGCGGGGCGCCCGCATCCGGTCCGCCTCCAGGAACAGCGCCCGCTCCAGCGCCGCCGACGGCAGCGTCTCGAAGTAGTCGGTGTAGTCCGGGTGCGTGGACCCGTTGAATGTGCCGCCGGAGGACTGCACGTGCCGGAAGTGCGCCAGCTTCTCCAGGCTCTCGCTGCCCTGGAACATGAGGTGCTCGAAGAGGTGCGCGAACCCGGTCCGGCCCTCGGGCTCGGAGCGGAAGCCCACGTCGTAGTGCACGCTCACGCCGACCACCGGGGCTGTGCGGTCGGGGGCGAGCACCACGCGCAGGCCGTTGGGGAGAGTGAACCTGTGCAGTTCCGGAGCGGCCATGACACAGAGACTACGACGTCGCGAGGTCAGCCCAGGGTCGTAGGCAGCTGATCAACCCCTGGCGCGATGTCCGCCTACGGCTGAACTGGCGATTGTCGCCGCATGAGCTTGTCAAGCCTGGCCGCGGCCACCGCGCTCGCTGTGTCCGCGGTCACATCCAACCCCGCCCCACTGCTGCCCGATCTGGGCAACGACGGCTACCAGGTCGCCGCCTACGACCTCACCTATGACGTCGATCCGGCGACCACGCTGCTACCCGGCACCGTGCGGATCACCGCCGTCGCCGCTCGCCGGCTGTCCGAGTTCAAGCTCGACTACGCCGGCGGCGCCGTCGCCAAGGTGCAGGTCGACGGCCGCCCGGCGGCGTTCCACCTCGACAAGGAGAAGCTGGTCGTCGATCCGGCGACCGCGATCTGGGGCCCGTTCACCGTCACCGTCGACTTCACCGCCGACCGCGCCGCCCGGGTGCCCTCCGTCGTGGATCCCACGGCCGGCTGGAGCAACGATCCCGACGGCGGCTTCGCGTGGTTCGGGCAGCCGGACCGCGCGCACCTCTTCTTCCCCTGCAACGACGCCGTGAACGACAAGGCGTACTTCACGTACCACGTGACCGTCCCAACCGGATGGACGGCGGTAGCGAATGGCGCATTAGTTGCGCGACATGACACAAAATCCGCATCCACTTTCACCTACACGTCGGCGCATCCGCTCGCGACGCAGCTGGCGCAGCTCGCCGTCGGCAAGTACGCCCTCGTCACGGGAACCGGTCCGAACGGCCTCCCGCTGCGCAGCGCCGTGCCGGATCCGGCGGCCGCCAAGCCGGTGCTGGACCAGCTGCCCAGCTACCTGGACTGGCTCCAGCAGCACATCGGCCGCCCCTTCCCGTTCGAGACGGTCGGCCTCCTCGGCGCCGCGAACCGGCCCATGCAGACGGACGCCCTGGAGACGCAGACCCTGCCCGTGTTCGAGGCGAGCGCGCTGACCAAGCCGGAGAACGGCTACGTGGTCGTGCACGAACTCGCGCACCAGTGGTTCGGCGACTCCGCCGGCATCGCCGACTGGAACGACATCTGGCTCAGCGAGGGCTTCGCCAGCTACTTCGACCACGTCTACACCGCCGAGCACGGCGGCCAGCCGCTCGCGGACTCGCTCAAGTGGTCCTACGAGGTGCTGGATCCCGAGGTGCGGGCCAACGGCCTCGCGCCGGCGAATCCGGTCCGTCCCGACCTCGTGTTCGGGCTCGGCCGGGGCGAGGGCGCTCTGGTCGTCTACGCGCTGCACGAGAAGGTCGGCGACCAGGTGTTCCGCCGCATCATCGACACCTACCTGGACCGCTACCGTGACGGCTCGGCCACCAGCGCCGACTTCATCCGGGTGGCGACTCAGGTGAGCGGCCAGGACCTCGGCCCGTTCCTGCACGACTGGCTGTACGGCAGCACCACGCCGCCGATGCCCGGCCACCCGGACTGGACGGCTACGACTTCAGCGACCGCAGGTGCCCACTCTGCGCCAGCACCCCGTCCAGGGAGCTGAGGAACGCCGGGAAGCGGCTGGCGAACCGGTCCAAGTTGCGGGCGTGCTCGGTCTCGCCGAACCAGTACAGGCCGGGCGTGCCGTCGGCGTCCGGGTCGAGGCCGCGGAACGTGGTCAGCCACCGCTCGGTCTGGCCCAGCACCACCGCGTAGGGCAGCGACCGGGAGAACACCATCTCCCGGTCGCCGTCCGGGATGTCAGTGGGTGACACGGTTGTCAGGTACGTCAACAAACCGCGCACCTGCTGCAACAGCGCACTGCCCCGACGCGTGCGCGCCGGCATGGAGCGGGAGCCGGCGGCGAGCGCCGCGCCGGCTATGACCACCGCGAGTCCGAGCAGCGCGTGCCCGATGGTCAGCGCCAGCACCACCGTGAGCACGATGCCGAGCGCCACGATGCCCACGCCGCCCCACCACCAGCGGCTGCGCTCGGTGTCGGGGCGCCGCGCGAACCACTCCTTGGCCACGACGTCCGAGTACAGCGCCGCGCGCGCCGCCGCGAGATCCACGCCCTTGCCGCGCAGCTGCGACAGCTGCACCTGGTCGGCGTCACGGAGCAGCGACGCGTACACCGCCTTCTCGTACGCCGTCAGCGCGTCGTCGGCGGCATTACGGCGCACGATGCGCCAGTCGACGACGCCGTCGCCGCCCGGCACCTCGTCGATCCACAGGTAGTTGCGCACCGCGAGGTCGATGACCGTCGCCGTCACGTCGACGACGTCCACGTGCTCGTCGATGACGGTGCCGACCTGACCCGGCAGCACACCGTCGGGGGAGGCGAACGCCACGTGTCCCTGCGCGTCCTTCGCCAGCACCTCCACCGGACCGACGTCACCGGCGAGCGCCTTCGCGTCGCGGCCTCGCGCGTACCAGAGCAGGCCGAGACCGGCCAGCAGCAGCACGACCAACGCCACCAGGCCGATGCCCGTCTGGGGGGTCAACGCGAACGCGGACCCCAGCGTGTTGGTCGACTCCACGCGCTCGTTCACCGGCACCGAGCCGCGCGGGAGCCCCACCGCGAAGTCCACGCGCTGCCCCGCGCCGAGCTTGTCCTGCTCGGCGGTCGGCACGCCGCCCTCGCCGATCTGCGACAGGTTGCACGCCGTCGTCGAATCGGGGTCACCGGCCAGACACGTGATGGACTGCGGCTCTGCCGGCGTCACCACCGACACCGTGAGCCGGTCGATCGTCACGTCCCAGCCGCTGGCCACCTGCCAGCGCACGTCCTCCAGTTCGCCCTGGTCCGCGACGGCGCCGTCGACCACGTAGCTGATGGTCGAGGTGCCCGCGCCCACGTGCACCGTGAGGTTCTGGTCGTCCGCCGAGGCGCTGCCGTTGCCGGACACCTTCGCGCCCGTCACGGTGAACACACGCTCGGTGTCCGGACCGGACACCAGCCGCAGCGGAGCCGTCCGATTCGCGGACTTCCCGGCCGGCACGGTGATCTGCTCGCTCACCGTGAGCTTGCCGTCCCGCTCGACCTTCAGCGCGATCTGCGTCTGCACGCCGTCGGACGGCGCGGCGGCATGCGGTGCGAACACTGCGCCTGCGGAGAACGTGAGCGTGGCCACGGCCAGCCCCCAGTTGGAGAACACGGGAGCGGACAATAGTGCAGCGCGCCTATCCTTGCGGCGGTATCCACCAAGGGGGCGACGGTTGACCAGTGCCGCCCGCAAAGCAGAGGGCGTCGATGGTGCTTCCGAGTGCTGCTCCGGTACGACGGATGTCGTTGGCGGACCGGCTCGTGCTGTTCGGTGTGGTGGGCTTCGCGCTGGCCATCCTGTTAGTGGTCCGCGTCATCGCGCCCACCGACGCCATCGCCGGCACCGCGCAGGCCGAGCCGCCGCGTCAGGTCGTCGCACTCGCGACCAACCCGCTGCTGACGTATCCGGCCTCGCTCGCGCCCACCACGTGCGACCTGCCCAAGTTCGGGCGCGCCGCCGACCAGTTACGCGCGTACCTGGAGGCCGAGCTCACCTGCCTGGACGCCGCGTGGAAGCCCGTCGTCACGGCGCTGAACATGCCGTTCCAGCTGACGAAGCTGACCATGGACAACAGCTCCGGCTCCTGCAAGTCGCGCGATGACGGCACCCCCGTCGCCTTCTACTGCGGCGCCGACAACGAGCTGCACATGCCGCTGCAGACCGTGCTCGACGGCACCGACGGCGTGCCGGCGGTGATTCTCGGCGTGATGGCCCACGAGTACGGGCACCACGTCCAGGACATGAGCGGCATCCTGCTCGCCGAGTCCCGCCGCGAGGCGAGCGCCGGCCGGGACACCCCGGCAGGACTCGAACTTTCCCGGCGGTTGGAGCTGCAAGCGAACTGCTTCGCCGGTATGTTCCTCGCCAGCGTTGCCGGGCGCGGCTCGGTCAGCCGGTCGATGGCCGGCGACGGAGCCGCCGCGTTCGCCGACGGCGGTGGCGAGAAGGACCACGGCACCGCGCAGAACCAGGGGCGCTGGGCCGAGGTCGGGTACCAGCAGAACAAGACCGCCGCGTGCAACACGTGGTCGGCGGCGCAGGGGGACGTCAGTTGAATCCGTGGAACACCGGCAACGTGCCGCAGGGTCCGCTGCCGCCTCCCGTCCCCAGCCCGTACCCGCCGCGCATGCAGCCGCCGCCACCTCAGTACTACGGGCCGCCGCAGCCCCCGCAGTACAACCCGTACCCGATGCCGCCGGCGCGTCCGGTCATGCCGCCGCCGGTGCACGCCCAGATGGGGCGGCCGCCGCTACCACTGTCGCCCTACCCGCCACCTCCGCCACCAAGGCGGCCTTCGCGGCGTCCGTTCGTCACCCTGTTCCTCATCGGACTGGTGGTGCTGGGCGTCGCCGTGATCAGCCTCAACGGCCGCAACCGCAGCCAGCAGAGCAGCCCCCCGCCGCCGACCGGCCTGCCGACCTCCGTGCCCACGACGTCGCCCGGCGCCGGCGGCTCTGACGGCGTCGACAAACTCGGCGACAACCCGTTGTTCAGCGCGAGCGGCGGCCCCAAGCAGGTGACGTGTCAGCTGCCGCGCTGGCAGTCGGTGCCGGCCGCGTCGAACGCGTACTTCACCGCCGCGTTGCCGTGCCTGGACGCGGCGTGGGCGCCCGTGCTCCAGTCCGTGAACCTGCCGTTCCACGAGCCGAAGCTCGCCTTCCCCAGCGGCAAGACGTGGAGCAGCCCGTGCGGGTCGGTGTCGCAGGAGGAGGCTGCGGCGTTCTACTGCGGCGGCGACCAGACCCTGTACATGCCGATGTCCGGCCTCCAGACCGACGTCTTCGGCAACCACTCGGGCGCGTACCTCGCCGTCTTCGCGCACGAGTACGGCCATTTCGTGCAGGACCTCAGCGGTGTTTTAACCGCCGCGCACGAGAAGGAGTACACCGGCACCGACCCGGACAGCGCCGCCAGTCTCGAGGTCTCGCGCCGGCTCGAACTCCAGGCCCAGTGCTTCTCCGGGCTGTTCCTCGCCGCCGCCGTCAACCGCGGCTCCGTCGACCAGGCGGTCGCGCGGGACGCCGAGGACACCCAGGAGCGCGGCGACCAGCCCGGCGAGCGCCGCGACCACGGCACCAGCGCGCACGCGTCGGCGTGGTGGACGCAGGGATTCGTGAAGCAGACGGTCGCGCAGTGCAACACATGGGTGGCGAGCAGCTCCGACGTGCAGTGACCCGCCACGCGGGGACCGATCAAGGGGGAGATCCGCAGTGACCCAGCCGCCCGGCTGGCAGCCCGGCTATGGCGGCGGCGTGCCTCCGCTGCCGCCGCCCGTGCCGAGTCCGTACCCGACGAGCTACCCGCCACCTCCGCCTCCGCCGGTGAACTACCCGCCGCCGGTAGCGCCGCCTCCGCCGTTCACCCCGCCGCCGGTGAACTGGGCGCGGCCGCCGGTCGTAGCACCGGTAATGCCGCCACCGCAGAGCGCCTGGCAGGGCCAGCCGCCACCACGGCGGTCCTCGCACGGTTGCCTGATCGCAGTCGTGCTGGTGGCGGTGGTTGTCGTCGGCATCGCCGCGATCGGCCTCAGCCACGCCGGACGCTCCCGGACAACTGCCAGCAGCGGCCACACCACGGCGACGTCGACCTGGTCCTCCGACCCGACGACGACCACCCGGCCGACCACGACGACGCCTCGGACCACCGCGTCGTCGCCTACCTCGACGAGCCGGCACACGTACACCAGCACGCCGTCCCAGCCACCGACCAGCACGCAGCCGGCCGGCCCGCAGCCGGTGGTGAAGCTCGCCGACAACCCGCTGTTCGAGGTCGGCGGCCTGCCGGCGACGACCTGCAAGCTCAGCCGCTGGACGACCGATCCCGCCGGCGCAGAGCAGTTCTTCCGCAGCGCCGTGCCCTGCCTCGACGCGGCGTGGGCGCCGGTGATGCAGGCTGCCGGCCTGCCGTTCTTCAGTCCCAAACTGGCGTTCCCCAGGGGCACCTCGTGGAGCAGCCCCTGCGGCACGGTGACCTCGGACCGCGCCGCGGCGTTCTACTGCGACGGCGACAACACCCTCTACATGCCGTTCGAGGCGTTGCAGACTGCGCAGTACGGCGCGCATCCCGGCGTCTACCTGGCGTTGTTCGCCCACGAGTACGGACACCACGTGCAGGCGATGTCCGGCATCTCCAGGGCGTATGCCAACGCGCGGTTCACCAACAGCGACGGAAACAACGACGCCGGCTGGGAGTTGTCGCGTCGCCTCGAACTCGAGGCGCAGTGCTTCTCCGGCATGTTCCTGGCCGCCACCTCCGGTCGTGGTGACGTCGACGGCAATATCACGCGGGAGGCGCAGACCACGCAGGACCGCGGCGACCACAACGGACCACCGCGGGACCACGGCACGGACGACCACGCCTCGGGCTGGTGGAACACCGGCTTCCAGCGCAACAGC
Organism: Kutzneria buriramensis; assembly: GCF_003387475.1. Lineage (GTDB taxonomy): Bacteria > Actinomycetota > Actinomycetes > Mycobacteriales > Pseudonocardiaceae > Kutzneria > Kutzneria buriramensis. The sequence continues at coordinate 369,138 of NZ_QUNO01000011.1, forward strand.
CTCGCCCAGTGCGACACCTGGCTGTCCAGCCCCGCCGACGTCGCCTGAGTGGCAGGCTCGCGGCATGGAGACGCGTGAGTGGATCGCCGCCGTGGGCGGCCAAGGCGAGCGGCTGGCGGCCGCCGCCGAGCAGGCCGGGCTGACCGCACCCGTGCCGACCTGCCCGGACTGGGTCGTCCGCGACCTGCTGCTGCACCTCGGCGGCGTGCACCGGTGGGCCGCGACGTTCGTCGGGCAGGCCCGCACCGAGCCGATCGACATCGCCGAGCCGCACGACATTGCCGACGAGTTGCCCGATGACGGCGGCCTGATCGCCTGGTTCCGGGCCGGCGTGACCGAGCTGGTGGATGTGCTCACCACCGCCCCGGCCGACCTAGATTGCTGGCACTTCATGCGGACCGCGCCGTCCGGGTCGTCGTTCTGGGCCCGGCGGCAGGCACACGAGACCACCATCCACAGCGTCGACGCCGAGGCCGCAGCCGGGCTGCCCTCGCCGATCCCGTCCGCGCTCGCCGCCGACGGCGTCGACGAGATGCTGTGCGGATTCCTGCCCCGCAACCGCCGGCTGCACGCCGACTCGGAACGATCCGTGCTGGTCAGCGCCACCGACACCGGCGATCACTGGCTCGTCCGCTACGGCCCCGAGCGGCCCGCCGCATCGCGTGTGCCGGAGGCGGTGAAGGCCGACGACACCATCGCCGGCACCGCCGCCGACCTGTACTTGTCGCTCTGGAACCGCCGCCCCTGGGACGGTCTCACCGGCGACGACGGGCTCTCCGGGCTCTGGGCCGACAAGGTCCAGGTCCGCTGGTCGTGACGAGCTAGCCGGCCTCGCCGTTCGCCCGCTGGTGCGCCGTGGCCTCCGCCAGGCCGGACAGGTCCTCCGGCTCGGGGTTCCCCTCGACGGGCTTGAGCTCGTCGACCGGCTCCGCCTCCGCCTCGTCCTGGATCGGTGGGGCGGGGAAGGCCAGCGGCTCCTCGGCTCCGATCACGGGCGCCGGGGCCGCCATTTTCGGAACTGGCCGGTATCGGATCAGGTAGGCGTACAGCGCGCCGGCTGCGGCGCTGAGGCACAGCAGCAGAGCCGTGAGCCGGCCGTCCCGGCCGCCACCGACCTGCGCCGCGTCGGCCGCGTGTGCGCTGAGCTGGCCGTTCTCGTTCGTCACGACGACGTCCAGCACCGTGCCCTTGGCCTGGCCGCAGCCGTCCAGCGGGGCCTGCTTCTTCGAGCCGTCGACGGTGACCTCGACCATGTCGTGCGCGTTCGCGCCGCCGCACTGCGCCGAGGTCACCACCGTCGCCTTGGTGTGCACGGCCGACGGCGCGTCGGTGTTCGGGAAGCCGAGGGTCGGCCACCACACAAGCACCGCCGCGCCGATCCCGACCAGCCCGATGACCAGCAGGATCAGCACCCATCGCACCTGGGTCTGCCGAGCCGCCACCCGTCCATCGTCCCAGACGGCCGGGCGTGTGGCACCCAGGCCCGTCAGGAACTCGGCGTCGTCGTCGGCGCGGCGCTGCTCGTCGGCGCGCCGCTGCTGGGGTGCGGCTGGGCCACCCGAACGCTCAACGCCTGCTCACCCTTGACGATCGCGGTCACGCGCTGGCCCTGCTGCACGGGGCCGCCCTCGATCTTGGTCGTCGAATCCGTGGTCAACGTCTCAGTGCTGCCGTCCTTCTTGGTGACGACCAGTTGCGTGGCGGACACCGTCGACACCGTGCCGGCGACCCGGCTCTCACCGGCCGGCAGCGGCTTGGCCTTGCCCTTCGTGGGTTTCGCCGGGCTGCTGGCCGAGGTCGACGGCGCCGGCGCGCCGGAGGCGTCGGTCGAGCAGGCGGCGAGGGAGAAGCCGGCGGCCGCGGTCAGCACGAGCGCGCCGAGGGTTCGTGTCAGGGAGGTCATGCACTCCACCGTCCCGGCCTCAGCTGAGCGGAGCCTGAAACGTCGGCGGGCCGCCGCCCGCGCCGACGGCCCGACCAGCAGAATGGGGCTGTGTCGGTCGCCCGGATCTTGATCGTCGAGGACACCGAGGCGATTCGCGCCGCGGTGCGCTCCGCCCTGCGTGACAGCGGCTACGAGGTGCTGGCCAGAGCCGACGGCCGCGAGCTGGAGGCCGATCTCAGCCAGTTCCGGCCCGACCTGGTCGTGCTGGACATCATGCTGCCCGGGCGGGACGGCTTCCAGCTGCTGGAGGTGATCCGGCGGGCCAGCAACGCCGGGGTGGTGATGCTCACCGCCCGTGACGGCGTGCCCGACCGTCTCCGCGGCCTCGAGGGCGGCGCCGACGACTACGTGCTCAAGCCCTTCGTGCTCGCCGAGCTCGTCGCCCGGGTGGGTGCGGTGCTGCGGCGGCTCGGGCGGACGCCGTCCGCCGTGCAGATCGGCGACCTGCTCGTCGACGCCGACTCCGGCGTCGTGCTCTACGCCGGGGCGACCGTCGACGTCACCGCCACCGAGCTGCGGCTGCTCTGCTACCTGGCCGCGCAGCGTGGGCGCGTCGTGAGCAAGACGCAGATCCTCACCAGCGTCTGGGGCTACGAGGACTACGACCCCAATCTCGTCGAGGTGCACGTCAGCGCCCTGCGTCGCAAGCTCGAGGCGCACGGGCCGCGGCTGCTGCACACCGTTCGCGGACTCGGCTACGTGCTCCGTGTCGGTGCCACATGAAAAGCGGCTCGCTACGGCTCCGGGTCACCCTTTCGGTCACCATCGCGCTCGCCGTGGTCCTCGTCGCACTGGTGGTGGTCATCGACGCGTTGTTCGGCCAGCAGACCGTGCGGGACGAGACCAACCTGATCCGGGACCGGGTGCAGCTCGCCAGGCAGTTGGAGAAGCAGCGCCTCAGCCCGGAACAGCTCTACACGCGGCTGTCGATCGGCGGGCTCATCTCCGTTCGGATCACCGCGCCCAGCGGCCTCGTCGCCGGGACGAAGAATGTCGAGCCCGCCGCCACGCCCCCGCCGGTAACCGTCACCTACCGCAACGGCATCAAGATCACCTTCTCTGCCGACGCCGAGACCAAGCCGCAGGCCAACCTGCGTCGGCTGCTGGTCATCGTCGGCGTCTGCGCGCTTGTCGTCACCGCCTTCGGGCTGATCTTTCTCGTGCGGTTCGCGCTCCGGCCGCTCGACCACATGGCCACCCTCGCCCGTTCCATCGCCGGCGGCGACCGGGGCCGGCGGCTCGCGCCCGAACGCACCGACACCGAGATCGGCAGCACCGCAGAGGCCTTCGACAACATGCTCGACGAGCTCGAGGGCGCCGAGCTCAAGGCGCGCAACGCCGAGCAGCGCACCCGGCAGTTCGTCGCCGACGCCGCCCACGAGCTGCGCACCCCCGTCGCCGGCTTGCAGGCCGTCGCCGAGTCCGTGCTCCAGCAGAACGCCGACACCGATCCGGAGGAACGGGACCGGATGCTGCTGCTGCTCGTCCGGGAGTCCCGCCGCGCCGGCCGCCTGGTCGACGACCTGCTCGCGCTCGCCCGCATCGACGCCGGCCTCGACCTCCAGCACGAGCCCGTCGACCTGCGTCACCTCGCCGACGCCGAGGCCGACCGCACCCGGGTGCTCGCCCCCGAGCTCGCCGTCGCCGTCGACGGTCCCTCCGTCGTCGTCCCCGGCGACCCGCAGCGCCTCGCGCAGGTGCTCGCCAACCTGATGAACAACGCCCGCCAGGCCTCCGGCGGCCAGGGCCACATCACCCTCAGCGTCGGCGCCGCGGGCGGCTTCGCCCACCTGGTCGTCGCTGACGACGGCCCCGGTGTGCCCGACGCCGAGCGTGAGCGGATCTTCGACCGTCTCGTCCGCCTCGACGAGGCCCGCGCCAGCGCCTCCGGCGGCTCCGGCCTCGGCCTGCCCATCGCCCGCGGCATCTGCCGTGCCCACGGCGGCGACCTCGCCTGCGAGGCCCCACCCCCGGGCCACCGCGGCGCCGTCTTCCGCATCACGCTGCCACTGCCCGACCAGCTCGACGCCCCCACGATCGCCTTCGCGCCGATTGCACCCTGAGCTGGCAAAACCGTGCTTTTGCGACGTTATTCGCGTCGTAACGGCGAACGCTAGGCCGTCGATACCGGGCGCAGGAATGGTGTGCCCAGCATGGGCACACCATTAGGGGGAAGACCACGCGTCACGACGCTTAGTCGCGCTGACGGGTTCGGCTACTTCGCCTGACGCCGGCTCGGGGGTGGGAACCGCGGTTCCCACCCCCGACCAGTCACGGGTCCTCGCGGTCCAGGCCGGCGCCGTCCCACGTGGTGTGGGTGCACGCGACGCCCCGTCCGTTCTTGGGCCGCAGCACGTCGTAGATGTGCATGCGCGGGATCTTCGACGACACGCCCCAGCCGCTCGGCCAGGTGATCACCCAGTCCATGTCCAGGTCGACGAGCAGCCCCAGCATGCGGGCGATCGTCGGGTCGTCGAGGCGCTCGAACGCCTCGTCCAGCAGCACCAGCCGCAGCGGCGCCTCGTCGCCGCCGCTGCTGACGGCGTCGTAGAACGACGCGGCGGCGGCGAACAGAGTCACGTACGACACGAGGCGGGTCTCACCGGAGGACAGCTGCCGGAGCCGCCGGACCCGGGGCTTGCCGTCGGGACCGCTGTCGCGGACCCGCACCGTGAACGAGTACCAGGTCCGGTAGTCCAGGGCCCGCGCCAGGATCTCGGCGTACCCGCTGGAGTGCGCGTCCCGCTCAGCCTCGATCCGCTCGGTGATCACCTGCCGCAGCAGGTCGTCCTGCTCGGACGTCCGGTCGGCCAGCGGCGTCCGCACGAGCTCCAGCGCCTGCTTGGTCCGGTCGTCGAGCGCCGCCGAAGGCCGCCATTCAAGTTGCACATGCACGCCCTGGCTGGACCGGGCCTGGTCCAGCACGTCGTTCATCCGCCGGCACAGGTCCTCGGCGACCTCGATCTGCCCGCGCAGCCGCTCGGCCAGGTCGCGGATCAGGTAGTCAGCGAAGATCGACTGGTACCGCTCGCCGAGGAAACCGCGCTGCTCGGCCAGCCGCTGCGACACCCGCAGCGCGGCGTCGGCGACCGGTCGGGGCCCGTCCTCGCCGGTGACGGTCACGGTCAGCACGCCGCCGGCGGTCTCGGCGCCGATGTCGTGCGTGCCGGCCAGTGACGTCTGGAGCACCTGGAGCTTGCCGATCACGGTGCCCTCGGTCGACCCCTTGCGATCGGCGGCCCCGTCGAGCAGCGCCAACGCGGCGTCGACATCAGCCGGCGCCTCGACCTCGGGGAACGCCGCCGACCAGACGCCCGGCGCCGCCAATGCCTGCTCGAACGCGCTCACCGCGCCCGACGCGTCGCCCTCCCGACCGGTGAGCTGCGCCCGCTTCGTCTCCAGCAAGGTCTCCAGCTTCGTCGCCTGCTCGCGCAGCTCGACGACCTTCTCCCGGGACTGCGGCAGCTGCTTGCGGACGGCCCGCCGTTCCGCGTCCAGCGCCGCCAGCTGCCGCGAGACCTCCTCGGCCTCGCCGCCGATCGCCGAACTGAGTTCCGCCAGACCGTGTGAACGGTCCGCGTACTCGACGCACAGCGCGTCCGCCGCCGACTCGGCTTCACTCCGGTCGGTGAGAGCCGCGTGGTGGTGCTGCATCGCGTCGATCAGGTCGATCACGGTCCGTGCGCACCGGCCGGCCAACGCCTCGGCCAACTGCTCCGCCGCGCCTCGCGCCTCGGACGCCGCCCGATTCGCTCGATCGAGTGCTTCCGTGTCGACGGTGTCGCCCAGGCCGATACCCGCCTCGGACGCCGCCTGCACCAGCTCGGCGCGCGCCGCGTGCCAACGCTCGTCGCTGGCCTGGTGCTCGGCGCGCAAGTCGAAGGCACGCTGCTCCGACTCCTCGGCGGACTCCCGCGCGCTGGTCAGCTTCGCGTGCGCCGAGATCAGCTCACCGTCGTCCGGGAACGCCTCGACGTGCTCTTCCCACTCGCCCGCCGCCGCACGCGCCTGGTCGCACATGCGCTCCGCATCCGCCAGCTCGACATGCAGTCGCTCGACCGCCGAGCTCAACTCCGCCAGGCGACGCTGCCGCGCCGCCTCCCGCGCACCCGTGCCCACGAACTCCGCGACCGGCTTCGTCTGCGACCCGCACAGCACGCCGGCCCGCCACGCGCCACCCGTCGACAACACCAGACCGGGCGTCTCGGTCGACGCCGGCTCGTCCGCGACGCCGACCGAGGCCAGCAGCTTCGAGACCACATCTGCCGTTACCGGGCAATCCGGCTCGGCCGCCGGAAGCAGCACGTCGGCGAGCGTCCGCCCGCCTGCCGGCGGCCCGGCGACGGCGATCACCTCGGCCAGCTCCGCGTCGGAAAGGCGACCGTTCGCCGACACCCGAGCCGTGAGCAGACCGCTCGCCTGAAGCGCCGCTTCCAGACCGGCCTGCTCACCCTCCGGCAGCGTCGGCACAAAATCGACCAGCCGATGGAACGCCGACGGATCGGACTGCTCATCCGCGCCGCCCGAACGCAGCGCGACGACCTCCGCCTCGTACTGCGTGATCGTCGCGCGTAGGTCGTCGAGCCGCTGCTCGGTGCTCACGACCCGTTGCCGCAGCTCGTGCGACTTCGGTGCCGCCCACTGCCGCACGCTGTCCCGGGCGGCTCGCGCCGCGCCCCGGTCCTCGGTCAACCGCTCCGCGCTCGGCGGCTGCGGCCCGTCGCCCGCAGCCCATCGCCGCGCCTGCTCGCGCCACACGTCCACAGCCGTCGCAAGCTGCTGACCAGCCTCGTTGCGACGCCCCGCCGCTTCCGTCGCGGTCAACTGGGCCTGCCGCGCCGCGCGGTGCAGTTCCTCGACGTCCCGCAGCTGCCGATCCGACGCCAGCGCCCGCTCGTGCAGCGACAACGTCAGCGCATTGCGCCGGCGAGCCTCGGTCGCCACCTGCTCGGCCTGCCGCCCGGCGTCGCTCAACGTGTCGAGCAGCGACTGCGGATCGATCGCCGGCAGCAGTCGCCGGTCGATGGTCTGCGGCTCGGCCTCCGGATCCGGCTTCGCCCGCACGCGGTCCTGCGCAACCTGCGCGTCGGTCGGCGGCATCGGCGGCACCTTCGGACACAGATCCCCATCCAGGCCCGCGATCGCCAGCCGCTCACGCGCGTGTCCGGCCAACTCGTCGGCGCTGTCGATGTCGAGTCCGAGCCGGCGCAGCACGGCCAGCACGGAGTCGACGGCCCGATCTTCCTGCGCACGCTGCCGGCTCGCCGTGTCCAACGCCGCCTCGGCGGCCGACCGCGACCGGGCGACGAGCTGCTCACGGTCCTGAAGGTCCCGCATCCCGCGGTACGCCGGCAGCTCCTTCAACGCCTCGATCCGGGCGTCGAGCTGGCTGTCCTGCGCCTCTTGCTCGCTGACGGCCTGCTCCGCCGTCACCCGGCCGTCCCGCGCCGCCGTCAGCTTCCGCTCGAGCGACTCCAGTTCAGAACCAAGCGTTGTTAGGCTCTTACGGCTGGCCACCACCTTGTCGCCGAAACCGCGCAGGCCGGCCAGCGCGTAGCCGGAGTAGGTGCCGAGGAATGCCGTGAGCGCCGAGTCGGCGGTCGTCAGCCGCGTGATGTTCTCGCGAATCGACTCCAGGTCGTCGAACGACGTCGCCAGCTGCTCGACCAGCGCGACGTCCAGCGGCGGCAGCGCGTCGGACAGGATCTGCTCCAGCTGGCCTTCCAGCACCTTGAGGCCGACGTCCGGGTTGCGCAGCGTCCGCTGGAGGTGCAGCAGGTCGGCATAGCGGGCCGCCGGCACGCCGTAGACCGTCTCGGCGACCTTCGCGCGGAACGCCGCGTCTTCGAACATGCAGTCCGCACCGATCAGATCGCGCAGCTGCGCCGGCCCGATCGGCACCCGGTCCGGACCTGCGAGCTTGAGGTCCTTGCCGACCCGCGCCGAGGTGACGAACCGCCAGGAGTCGGTGATCTGCTGCGACGTCTTCGACGCCTTCACGCCCAGGCCGCAGGTCAGGTACTCGTCCTCGTGACCGGGGTCGGCCTGCCGGCGCAGCTCGATCCATGCGTAACCGATCCGGTTCGGGCCGCCGTCGTAGTCGTCCAGCATGAGTCGCCGGATGCTGACCGTGTCGAAGCCCTTCGAGCCGAGCTGCCGCAGGTCACCATCCAGGCACAGCGGCAGCAGCAGCTCCAGCGTGCGCGACTTGCCGGAGCCGTTGGTGCCCTGGAAGATCGCCCGCCCGCCGGAGAAATCGAAGACCTGCTCGGCGTACTGCCACACGTTGACGATGCCACCGCGGTGCAGCGTCCAACGCTGATCGCTCACAGTTCACCTTCTCCGTCGAACAGGGACCAGCCGGGCACTTCGGGTTCGGCCGGCGGTGGTGGCGGGGCGTTGCGGGCCGGCGTGTCGTCCGGCTGCGGCACCCAGCGGTGCGCGGTCGGCGCGATCAGCCAGCCGTCGTCCGGGTCGTCGACCGCCAGCCCCATCCGGACCAGCAGGTCGAGCACGTCGTTGGCGAGCCGGTCGAGGTCCTCGGTGGCCTGCCGGGACCAGGCCGCCGGATAGTCCTCGACGAGCTGGGCGCAGATCATGCGCACCTGGCCGTAGGTCACCGGGTGCCGGCCGTCGGGTCGCGGCTCGGGCGGTTCGACGTCGTCGGCGAACAGCTCCGGGTCCGGGTCGGCGATCAGCTCCGGCAGCGCCAGCAGCGCGATCCGGGCGACCGTGCCGGACCCGGGGAACAGCACGTCGGTCAGGTAGTCCTCGGGATCCGTGACGGCCACGCCCTCCAGGCGCGTCTCGGTGATCAGCCCGAAGCTGCGCTCCAGCAGCCCCGACTCCCGCCGCTGGTTCCGCCGCAGCCATTCCACCTGATCGGGTGGTAGATCGGTCTGGAGCACGACCGGATTCTCGACGAGCTTGCGGCGCACGGCGTGCTCCGCGCCGCGCGGACCGGGCCGGGCGGCCAGCTCGATCAGGTGATCCGGGCCGGTCGCCTCCAGCAGCGGACCGGCCAGCAGTTGGCCCAGCAGGTCGGTGTCGATGGTGATCAGCGCCTCGGCCGGCCCATCGGTGCCCCACGGCGCGACCGTGCCCTCGGTCTCGGTGATCACGCCCAAGGACAGCAGGTGCCGCAGCGCCGACGTCAGAGCCCGGCGGTCGGGCAAGTCGTCGGTGACGGCGACGCCCGCCTCGACCGCGGCTGCCCGTACGTCGGTGACCAGCCGCGACAACAGCACCTGCCGGCCGACGCCGGTGAGCGCGGCGACCGTCAGCGCGAAGTAGGTGTAGCCGCGAGGCGACAACGTCGGCTCGCCGCGTGTGGGATCCACGCCCGGCCCCGGCTTGTACAGCCGCGCGAAGCGCCGCTCCACCACGAGCCGGTACGCCAGCAGCCCGGCGAACAGGTCCTGAAGCGTGGTGCGGTGCCGGTAGACGAGCGGCAGCAAGTCGCCATCTGGTCCGTCCGCGCGCAACAAAGGCCGCCTTAGTAGCACGCGGGCACAGCGGACCACGTTCGCCGCGTCGATGTCCGACAGGCCGTCGAGCACGTCCTTCATGCGCCTGCCTCCAGCGCCACGGACGCGTTGTGCAGGGTCAGGGTGCCGCCGGCGGTCTTGATTTTCGTCGTCCGGCCTTCCTCGGGAGTCACGGTCAGCTTCAGCCCCCGCACCGGGTCGGCCGCCGAGCCGACGTCCTCGGCCCGCTCCCGCTGCGCCATCGCCATCGTCAACAGCTCGCAGAACACGTCGAGGGCGCCATGCGAGAGCCGGCTGTCCTCGATCGTCGGCGCGGCCTCGACCAGCTCGGTCACCGCCTCCGACCGCTTCTTGTCGACGGCGCGCGCGTCGGCGAGCAGCGCCTGCTCGGTGATCGGGTCGTCGACGATCCGGGACGTGCGGCCCCGCGCGCCGCGGTCGCCACGACTGCGGACGCTCACTGTCACATCGAGCACCGGACCATCACGCCATGGGGTGTGTTCGTCGTCCCCATCGTGTTCCGGAGACGGCAGCAGATTGCGCGCCGAGTACAGGCCGAACGCGGCGGCGTACAAGGAATGCGCCTGATCGGGTGTCGCGGAGTCGAACCAGCCGGCCAGCTTCAGCAGCTCCGCCCGACGGCCCGGCAGCAGCCCGCCGCCGGAGGTCGCGCGCTTCACGCTCGCCAGCAGCGAGCCGATCGCGCGGCCGGTCGCTTCGCGTAGCGCCGTCACCTGACTGGGTCGACCCGGACGGTCGACGAACCAGTCCGTCAGGTCCTGCCAGTCGGCCGTCGTCCGGCCACGCGACCGCTCGATCGCCATGCCCAGACCCGACCCCTCCAGCAGGTCCTCGGAGGAGCCCAGCGCGTTGGCCGGGCCCAGCAGGCGAAGCAGCTCGCTCCGGCCGCGCGCGAGCTGCCCGAGCGACTCCGCGATGGCCGGCGTGTGCCGCAGCACGTCCTCGACCACCATCTGGATGTACTCGACGAGCAGGTTCCGGAACCCGGAGATCTCGTCCGGCGCCAGGTGGTGCCGCGTGACGATCTGACCCAGGTAGGCGTAGAAATCGCGGACCGTCACCGCGAGCTCGGCGTGCTGAAGGAAAAGGGTCGTGACCTGCTCGGCCAGCGCCTCCCGGGCCCGTTTCGCCCCCGGTCCGCCCTCGGTGAACACCGCGTCCGACAGCGACCGGCCGAGCTGGCCGAGGCCACGCTCGATGGCCGGCAGCAGCTCGCGCGACACCTCGCGGGCGCCCTCCGGCACGCGCAGCAGCTCGTCGACGTCGCGCTGCACCCGGACCGCGAGCTTGCTGACCTGGTAGCGGACGCTGCCGTGCTGGAACTCGGCGATGCTGGCGGCGATCACCTCGCGCCGGCCCGGCACCAGGTTGCCCCACTCCACCAGCTGCTTGAGCCGGGCGATCACCGTCTCGATGCGGGACTCGCCCGGATCGATCAGCCCCTCGCGCTCGGCCGCCGCCAGCTTCGCCGCCACCTCGCCCGCCGACAGGTCGGCGAGCAGCGTCGAGGCGAACAGCCGCATCGTCGTCAGGTATGTGCGGTGGTGTTCGCGGGGCTGGAGGTACGCGTACAGCAGCAGCCGGCGATCGGTCGTCTCCGCACCCAGGCCGGACGCCGCGAGCGTGTCCTGGACGTGCTGCTCCTGCTCCACGGTCGGCCACATTAACCGGCCCGCGCGCGGCGGCTGAGCCACCTGTCGCCGAACGGGTGATGAGCGGGCGATAACGTCTACGACCTCGTGACGGGGAGACGGGGGTCTGCGGAAGTGAACGCGGCGAGGGCGGTCGGCCTGCTGCTCGGAACGGCTGCCGACGCGGTGTTCGGCGACCCGAGGCGTTGGCACCCGGTTGCCGCGTTCGGGACGGCGGCCAAGAAGGTCGAACAGGCCGTGTATCGCGATCACAAGGTGCCCGGGGTTGTGCACAGTGCCCTGCTCACAGGGGGTGTGATCGCCGCCGGCGTCGCCGTCGAGCGGCTCGGCCGGCGCCGACCGCTGGTGCAGATCGGGACCACCGCGCTGGCCACCTGGGTGGTGCTCGGCGGCGCCTCGCTCGCGGCCGAGGGCACCGCGATGGGCCGTGAGCTCGACGCCAGCGACATCGCCGCCGCCCGCGAGCGGCTGCCAAACCTTTGCGGACGCGAACCGTCGAGCCTCGACGCGTCCGGCCTCGCCCGCGCCACCGTCGAGTCAGTGGCCGAGAACACGTCCGATGCGGTCGTCGCACCACTCTTCTGGGGTGCCGTCGCCGGTGTGCCGGGCCTGCTCGGCTACCGCGCCGCCAACACGCTCGACGCCATGGTCGGCCACCGGTCGCCCCGCTACGCCAAGTTCGGCTGGGCCGCCGCGCGGCTCGACGACGTCGCCAACCTCATCCCGTCCCGGCTCGCCGCCGTGCTGACGTCGGTGACCGCGCCCGTCGTCGGCGGCTCGTCGCGCAGCGCCTGGCAGACCTGGCGTCGCGACGCCTCCGCCCACCCGAGCCCTAACGCCGGTCAGGTCGAGGCTGCCTTCGCGGGCGCTCTGGAGATCCGCCTCGGCGGTCGGACCGTGTACTCGCACGGCACGGAGGAGCGTCCGGTGCTCGGTCACGGACGGAGTCCGGACGCCGGCCACGTCACGCGATCGGTGGAACTTTCCCGGGTGGTCGGCGCGACCTCGGCCGTTGTCGCTGCGGCACTCTCGCTGGCCATCGGCGTCCGCCGCAGGCGGGGCTGAGTACCGCTCGCAGTTGCGAGCTGCCCGCGTCGCGCGTAGCCAGGTGAACCCGGCAAGGCGACCTGCTTGAGGGCGGTACTGCGCTCAACGAACCGGCAGACCCAAGCGGTGGATCTTGCGGGCCGGCCCAGGTGATGGATCGTGCTGCTGGCCAGTGCGGTGGATCTTGCGGGCTGGCTGAGGCGGCAGATCTTGCGAGCGAGCGACCGTGGCGGATCGTGCCCGGCTGTTGCTGGCGGCTTGCCGTCAGCCCTTCGCGGCCGAGGCCTCCGCGCGCTCGCGAGCCTCGTCCTCGGCCAGGATCTCGGCGACGGACTTCCGCTTCGGCTTCTCGGAGTTGTCCAGCGCGCCGCCCGGTCGCGCCTCACGCCAGCTGAAGTAGCCCCAGCCGAACAACGCCATGCTGCCGAAGATCAGCCACTGGATCGCGTACGAGAAGTAAGGGCCGTCGTCCAGTTGCGGCAGCGGGATCGCGCCGCCGCCCTTGACCACGCCGGGCTGGTTCGCGTCCAGCTGGAAGTAGCCAGGGTCGATCTTCATGTCGGCGGCCTGGGCCACGGTGCCGGCGTTGATCGAGTAGATCTGCCGCTTGCCGCCGTCGAGGAAGCTCGGGCGCTTGTCGACGGGCTCATCGACCTGGGCCCGGGCGGTGATGCTGACCTGGCCCTTGGGTGGTGCCACGTAGCCGGGCACGGACTTGCCGGCCTGTGGCGGCTCGTAGCCGCGGTCGACCAGCACGGTCCGGCCGTCGGTCAGCTTGAACGGCGTGACGATCTCGAAGGCGGGCTCACCCTGGACGGTGCGCAGCCGCGCCATTGCCTCACCGGCCGGCTCGTACGTGCCGGTCATGGTGACCAGCCGCCACACCGCGGTGCTCGACGGCTCGGTCCCGGCCGGCACCAGCTGCTCGACCGGCACCGGCTTGCTGGTGAAAGACGAGGTCAGCGCCGCGTTCTGGGCCTGCTGGTCGGCGTTCCGGCTGAATTGCCACGGGGCCAGGATCGTGTAGCACGCGGCGGCGAACACGAACACCACGAGCGTGAGCAGCAGCCAGTTGGGCTGAAGCAGGAACCGGAACCGCACCACCCCACGGTATGCCTCACCCGGTGGTGAGCTCCAACCGGTCGAAAGCGACGGTGTAGCCGGGACCGTCCGGCGAGGCGCACATCACCCCGGCCAGCGTCGGCACCGCCGGCGGGTAGTACGCGAGGCGCAGCATGGTGGTCGGCTCGTCGTTGCCCACGCCGTAGCGCACGGTCACGGTGTCACCCGATCGCTCAATCTCTATCGAGACCTGGTCGGCGTCCGCGATCGGGGTGACCGACCAGTCCGAGAGGCCGCGGGTGACCACGACGCTGGCGTGCTGCCGGCCGTCCACGTACTCGACCCCGGTCTTGATCCAGTTCTCCGCGTCGATGCGCAGCATCGCGCCGGCCTGGTCGTACTGGTGCGTGTACGCCCCGGCGAACCGCGTCCGCAGCCGGAAGTCGCCGCTCACCTCGCGGGCGAGGACGTGTCCGGTGTCGCGGATGAATCCGTAGTGCGTGATGCGCCAGAAGTCGGTGTCCGGATCCGTGCGCACGTTCAGGGCGTCGCCCGCGGTCCACGATTTCGGTTCGTTCAGCCACTGCCAGCCGGTCACGTCGATCATGTCTCGATCCTCACAGCTCAAGGGCACGCCGCGCAGCCGTCACGGCCTGATGTGCATACGTTCGGCCGAACAACTCGACGTGCACCAGGAGTGGAAAGAGTTGATGCAGCGGGATCCGGCGCTGCCAGCCGTCGGCCAGCGGCGACTTCGCCAGGTAGCCAAGAAGTACCTGATCGAGATGCGGACACCCGAACAGGTGGAGCATGGCGAGGTCGGTCTCACGGTGTCCGCCGTGTGCCGCCGGGTCGATCAGCCACACCCGCCCGTCCGCCGCCCAGTGCACGTTGCCGCTCCACAGGTCGCCGTGCAGCCGCGCCGGCGGCTCCTCGGGCCCGGCCAGTTCCTCGATCCGCTCACAGACCTGCTCGATGACTGCCTTCTCGCTGCCGTTCAAAGCGGTGGCGCGAGACAGGTAAGGCGCGATCCGATGCTCGGCGTACCAGCGGGGCCAGCTCGGTTCCGACGCGTAGTCCATAGCCGCCAACCCGATCCAGCCCGAGTCCGGAGCACCGGGCGGTGCGAACCCGAAGGCGTCTGCGCCGGACGCGTGCAGCGCGGCGAGTCCGCGGCCGAACTGCTCCGCCGCGGCCGGCGAGGCGTCGCCGGGCTCGACCTGCTCGATCACGAGCCAGCGATCGTCGTGCCCGCGGACGCCCGGCACCGGCACGGTGCCCGACTCGGCCAGCCACGCCAGCCCGGCCGCCTCGGCGGCGGCCCCGTCGGTGAGCTTCGCGACGACAAGATCGCCGTCGGCCAACTCCACCTCCCACACTGACGTCGACAGTCCGTGCACGGAGACCGGCTCGAGACCGGTGATCTCCGCCACGGCGTCGGTCACAGGTTGTCGCGAACCCATGTCAGCAATCCGGGTGACGCGGCCTCGATCATGGCCAGCACCTCCTCGAAGCCCTCCGGGTCCCCGTAGTACGGGTCCGGCACGTCCAGCTCGGCGCCCGCGTCCGGATCGAACGAGCGGAGCAGCCGCACCCGGTCCGGGTCGTCGGCGATCCGCACCAGCGTCCGCGCGTGGCCGCTGTCCAGCGCGACCAGCAGATCCGCGCCGAGGTGCCGGTTGTCGACCTGCGCGGCGACGTGGTCGGTCGGATACCCGTGCTCGGCCAGCGTCCGTCGGGCCCGTTCGTCGGCCGGCTCGCCCACATGCCATGCGCCGGTTCCGGCGCTGTTGACCTCGACGACGTCGGCCAGTCCGGCCTCGCGCAGGTGCTCACGGAAGACCAGCTCGGCCATGGGGGACCGGCAGATGTTGCCTGAGCAGATGAAGCTCACCATCACCCCCTTAGACTTCCACGCGATGACCAGCCAATCGATCTCGCGTGCGCTCCTGCGCCACCACGGGGACGTCGACGCCGAGCCTGGTCTGGTCGACTACGCCGTCAACGTGCGGCTGGCCCGTCCGCCGGGCTGGCTGCGCGATCGACTCGCCGCCGCGCTCGACCGGCTCGGCAGCTACCCGTCCGCCGCCGACCATGCCGCCGCGATCCAGGCCGTCGCGGAACGTCACGACGTTTCGCACGATCGGGTGCTTTTGCTGAACGGCTCCGCCGAGGGCTTCGCGCTGTTGCCGCAGCTGCGCCCGAGGCTGGCGGCGCTCGTGCACCCGTCGTTCACGGAGCCGGATGTCGCGCTTACAGACGCCGGAGTCCCGGTACATCGGGTCCACCTTTCCGGCGACGACGGTTATCGGCTGCACCCCGAGCTCGTGCCGGAGAATGCCGACCTCGTTGTCGTCGGCAACCCGACCAACCCGACCTCCGTGCTGCACAGCGCCGCCGACCTCCTCGCGTTGACCAGGCCCGGACGCACGGTTGTCGTCGACGAGGCCTTCATCGACGCAGTCCCGGGCGAGCGCGAATCGCTCGCCGGCAGCGACGCCGACGGGCTGCTCGTATTTCGCAGCCTGACGAAGATGTGGGCGCTGCCCGGCCTGCGCGCCGGTTACGTGCTTGGCGCACCCGACCTGCTTGCACGGCTAGGGGCGGGGCGCCCGCAGTGGCCAGTCGGAACCCTCGCGTTAGAGGCGTTCCGCGCTTGCAGCGAGTCGACCGCAGTCGCCGAGTCCGAGCGCGCGGCCGCCGAGTTCGCGACGAACCGTGCCTCGCTCATCAGTGCGCTCAACGAGCTGCCGGGCGTGCGCGTCAACGAACCTGCGTCGGCACCGTTCCTGCTTGTTACCGTCAAGGACGGGTTGCATGTGCGGACTGCACTCCGCGAACGCGGTGTCGCGGTCCGGCGCGGCGACACCTTCCCCGGGCTCGGCGTCGACCACATCCGGGTCGCCGTCCGCTCGCCCGAACAGTCCGAGCCCCTTCTGACCGCCTTGCGTGAGGTACTTGCATGACCGCGACCGTCGGCGACGTCGTCGCCGCGTTGGAACGCGCCTATCCGCCGGAATTCGCCGAATCGTGGGACGCCGTCGGCCTCGTCTGCGGCGATCCCGCCGAGCCGGTGCGCCGCGTGATGTTCTGCGTCGACGTCGTCGAGGCGACCGTCGAACAGGCCCTCGCCGAGGGCGTGCAGATGATCGTCGCCCACCATCCGCTGCTGCTACGCGGCGTGCACGGCGTCCCGGCTAATGACACGAAGGGGCGAATTGTGCACCGGCTCATCCGAGCCGGCATCGCCCTGTTCTGCGCCCACACCAACGCCGACTCCGCCGACCCCGGTGTCTCCGACGCGCTCGCGGCGGCGATCGGTCTCACCGTCGACCGGCCGCTCGATCCGCACGAGCCGGGAGCGCGGACCGGCATCGGCCGGATCGGCACCCTGCCCGCCGCCGAACCGTTCTCGGCATTCGTGCAACGCGTCGCCGACGCGCTCCCGCCGACCGAGTGGGGCGTGCGTGCGGCCGGCGACCCGGACCGGATGATCCGCACCGTCGCCGTCTCCGGGGGTGCCGGCGACTCCTACCTCGGCCACGCCACCCGGGCCGGCGTCGACGCCTACGTCACCGCCGACCTCCGCCACCACCCGGCCGGCGAGCATCTCGAACCCGGCGGCGACCAGCCCGCGCTGGTCGACGTCGCCCACTGGGCCAGTGAGTGGCCCTGGTGCCAGCAGGCGGCGGACGTCGTGTCCGCCGCCCTGACGGGTACCGTCGACACCTTCGTCTCCACCCGCCGGACCGACCCGTGGACTCTGCACGCGCGGAGCACCGACCGGCACGATGCTCAAGGGGGCACCCAGTGAAAGCTGACGCCGCTGTCCAGCGCAGGCTGCTCGACCTCGCCGAGGTCGACGCCGAGCTGAGCCGGGTGAACCACCGCAGGCGCACGCTGCCGGAGCTGGCCGAGATCTCTGACACCGAGAAGACCGCGCAGGCCAAGCGGGACGCCCTGGTCGCCGTGGAGACCACGCTCGGCGACCTCGACCGCGAGGTGCGCCGCCAGGAGACCGAGATCGACCAGGTCCGGGCTCGCGAGGACCGGGACCGCAAGCTGCTCGCGGACGGCAATGTCGGTGCGAAGCAGCTGGCCGATCTCGAGCACGAGCTCGCCACGCTCCAGCGCCGGCAGGGCGTGCTCGAGGACGACCTGCTCGAGCTGATGGAGCGCCGCGAAGCCGTCGACGCGGACACCAGCCACGCCCGCGTCGAGCTGGAGAAGGCGCAGAACGCGCTGACCGACGCGCAGGCTCGCCGCGACAGTGCGCTCGCCGACCTGGACAGCACCGAGGCCAAGCGCGTCGCCGACCGCGACCTGATGGTCAAGCAGTTCCCGGCCGACCTGCTCGCCCTCTACGAGCGGGTGCGCGCCCAGCGTGGCGTCGGCGCGGGTCTGCTGCGGGGTCGCCGCTGCGGCGCGTGCCGGATCGAGCTCGACCGCACGACCATGTCGGCGATCAAGGCCGCGGCCGCGGACGACGTCGTGACCTGCGACGAGTGCGGCGCGATCCTGGTCCGCACCGCGGAGTCCGGCCTGTGAAGGTCATCGTCGAGGCCGACGGCGGGTCCAGGGGCAACCCGGGTCCCGCCGGTTACGGCGCCGTCGTGTTCGACGCCGACACCGGCGAGGTGCTCGCCGAGCGTAAGGAAGGTGTCGGCGAGACCACCAACAACGTCGCCGAGTACCGCGGCCTTATCGCCGGCCTCACCGCGGCTCGCGACCTGGGCGCCGACACCGTCGCCGTTCGGATGGACTCCAAGCTGGTCATCGAGCAGATGTCCGGTCGCTGGCAGGTCAAGCACCCTTCGATGCAGCCGCTCAACGCCGAGGCCAAGCGGCTAGCGGCCGGGTTCGGCGACGTCAGCTTCGAGTGGATCCCGCGCGAGCGGAACAAGCACGCGGACCGCCTCGCCAACGAGGCGATGGACGCCCAAGCCGGCATCGAGACGCCGGCGAGGGCTGCCTCGGCCGGGGCAGCTCCGGCCGTGCAGGGCTCAGGCGAGCCCGTCCGAGCTGCGGAGGGCTCGACCAAATTGGCGTCTCCCGGGTGGACCGGTGCGCAGGGCACGCCGACAAGGTTGCTGCTGCTTCGACACGGCCAGACGCCGCTGACCGTCGAGCGGCGCTACTCGGGACGCGGCGAGATCGCCCTCAGCGAGCTCGGCGAGCAGCAGGCAGCCGCTGCGGCCGCCCGGCTCGCCAAGGTGGCGGACGTCGCGGCGGTCGTCGCATCCCCACTGACCAGAACCGTGCAGACCGGCCGCGCGGTCGCCGACGCGCTCGGCCTCGAGTTGACCACTCACGACGGCCTGATCGAGACCGACTTCGGAGACTGGGAGGGGCTGACCTTCCGCGAGGCCGCCGAGCGCGACCCGGAGCTGCACCGCCGCTGGCTGTCCGACACCTCGGTCGAGCCGCCGAACGGTGAGAGCTTCGACGCCGTGCACCGCCGGGTGCGGCGCGGCCGTGACGACCTCATCGGCCGCTACAACGGCGGCACGATCGTCGTCGTCAGCCATGTGACGCCGATCAAGAGCCTGCTGCGGATGGCCCTCGACGCCGGCCCGTCGCTGCTCTATCGGCTGCACCTCGACACGGCCTCGCTGTCGATCGTCGAGTTCTACCCCGACGGCAACGCCTCGGTCCGGCTCGTCAACGACACGTCCCACCTCGGCTAGGACGCGGCCGCGAGCCGACCCCGCGTCGCGGCCAGCGCCTCGTCGAAGCCTTCGAGCGCGCGATCCACGGATGCCCGAGCGTCCGGCTCGATCGCGCCGCCCTCCTCACCGAGCTGGATCAGCCGGTCCAGCACGAAGCAGCCCGGCACCAGCCGGTCGGCGCCCATCGCCGTCAGCATCGGACGCAACGCGTAGTCGATCGCGACCAGGTGCCCCTGCGTGCCGCCGGTGGCGAGTGGCAGCACGACCTTGCGAGCCAGCGCGTTGTCCGTGAGCAGATCCAGGAACGCCTTCACCAGGCCGCTGTAGGCGGCCCGGTAGACCGGGCTCGCCACGATGACGCCGTCGGCCCGACTCACCAGGCTCACGGCGGCCCGGATCGCCGGATGCTCGGTGTTCGACACCAGCAGGGCCGACGTCGGCAGGTCGCGCACGTGCAGCGTCTGCACCTCATGCCCACGCGACGTCAGCCAGGTGTCGGTGTGCCCGAGCAGCACGCCGGTACGGGAATCCGGCGACGGGCTGCCGGAGAGCAAGAGCACTGTCGACATGGCGACCTCCAGGGTCGCCTCGGTGCAGCGGCCGCCGCCGCTGCACCGAGGCAGGGGAGTGGAACTTGGGACTGCGGTTAGCGCGCGTGCGGCAGCTCGGGCGTCGCCGCCGATCTGTCGAGGTCCGCTTCCAGTTCGTGGACGATCGGCAGCACCTTGCTGCCGAAGTACTCGACCTGCTCCAGGTAGTGCAGGACGCAGGTCAACACCGTGACGCCGGTACTCCGCGATCCGCGTCGCAACCTGGTCCGGCGTGCCGATCGGCCGGGTGCGGAAGCCCTTGCCGCACCGGACCAGGTCCTCGAACGAAGCGTCCTGCCACATGCCGGTCGGGTTCCCCGGCGCCCGGCCCGGCCGTTTCACCGCGGCACTGAATCCTTCAACTGCCCCGACGTCGGCCTTGGCCACGATTTCCTTGGGCACTTCGTTCGCCTCGGCCCCGGTCACCCGCTCGATGAGGAAGTCCTTCAAACCGAATCGAATGCATCGATCGTGCTGTGCTGCCGCCGCGTTGACCTCGGCGATCTGCTCCGCGACGCCATCGAAGTCTGTGGCGTTGCCAAAATGCCAGTCCGAGACCCGGCCGGCCATCGCGCGTGTCGCCGCGGAGTTGCCGCCCTGGAAGATCTCCGGATGTGGCCGGCCGGTGGTCGCCAGCGGTTTCGGCGTCAGATCGAAGTCCTGCAACTCGTCGTGCTTCACCCACGGCTCGCCCCGCTTGGTGAACTTGTCCCTGAGCCAGCCGCTCACCACGTTCACCGCGGCGCGCTCGCCCGACAGACCGTAGCCGGCGATGTAGCTGACCTGGCTCAACGCGTGCTCAGACCCGTTGTCCTCTGCCGGTTCCCCGAGTTGCCAGTTGTCGTCGTATGCGAATCCGACGGGCTCGTATCCGACGTGATCGGACAAGGCTTCTCCAGAAATTTGTGTCGTACACAGAAGAAACCCGCTCGGGGTCACGGGAAATGAGGCAGACCGTCAGGAACGACAGCCACTCGCCGCGACGCGGACCAAATCCACGTGACGACGGCGAGTCAGTCGGAAAACCGCGACCATGCAGCGAGTAGAGCACGGCCCCCAAAGCCGGTCAACGAACCACTGAACCCATTCCAGACACTGGGACGACCCCGTACTAGGCTGTCCACGCGGACGAGTCGGCGGGGCGACCGCGTCGGCGGGCGCCAGCCCGCCGCCGAGGAAAGTCCGGACTCCACAGGGCAGGGTGGTTGTTAACGGCAACCCGGGGCGACCCGCGGGACAGTGCCACAGAGAACAGACCGCCCGGCTGCTCCTCGAGCGGCCGGGTAAGGGTGAAACGGTGGTGTAAGAGACCACCAGCACCCCGGGTGACCGGGGTGGCTAGGTAAACCCCACCCGGAGCAAGGCCAAAAGGGCGCCGCGCGCGGTGCCTGCGCAGGCGATCGAGGGCTGCCCGCCCGAGCCTGCGGGTAGGCCGCTGGAGCCTGCCGGCAACGGCAGGCCGAGATGGATGGTCGCTGCCCGGCGCAAGCCGGGTACAGGATCCGGCTTACAAGCCGACTCGTTCGCGCCGCGTTCCGCGGCGGGCTCGGCCCCCGAAGAGGCCGACGCTGCATCTTTGCCGCGCGTTCCGCGCGGGGCTCGGCCCCTTCGGGGGCCGATGCCTCGCCCTTGCTGCATTTCGACCATCGCGTCGGTTTGGGTGGCGGGTGCGTCTCGTGGCGGCAGTCGAAATGCAGCAATCGGGCGAAGCGTCGGCGGGGCCTCGCGCTCGGGGTGCGTTGCCGACGAAGTAGAGGTGGCGGTGCGGTGACTTCGGGCCGCTGCCGGACCCCGTTGGAGTGTGGAACCGGTTCCGGGTTTGCGTGCGCAACCTACTTTTGAGTAGGGCGACTTACCGGTGTGGTCAGGTGTCGGAGCGATCCCGGGGGCGGCCCGCCGGGAGGCGGAAGACGGGGTCGAAGGGGTGGCCGGAGTTGAAGCGCTCCTCCAGTTCGGCGACACGCTCCGCGACGGCGGGGTTGATGATGTCGGCGAGACTGCGCACACCGGCCTCCGGGGCGTGCGCAGCCAGGTGTGCGGCGGCGGCCCTCGCGCGGTCGAGGACCTCCTGGTCGAAGTTCACGGTGCGCTGGACCCGGCGGCCGACCGCACGCCCACGGCCGGTAGCCTGTGCGGCGTCAAGCGGGGCGTCCTCGCCGCGGTCTAGCTCGGGTTGCTGGGCCATGCGAACATCCCTGCTCGAGGAGGGGTGAGCCGTCCGTCACCGAAGTCCAGCAGCGCGCGGGCCGCGGCGCGTGGTCCGTCATCCGAACAGGTCAGGTCCGTCACGGTGTTACCGTTGTCCTCGCACACTGTGTGATGACTCTTGTCGCAAGCGGGTGAACTGTTCCGGCAAGCGGGAGAATTCCGTGTCACGTGTTCTCCATCCGGCCCTCGCCACCGATGATGGGTGGAGCCAGATTAGACGTAATACGCGGTCGAGGGGAACGTTTTGGATCAACCCAGGGCGCTGACGACCCCTACACCCGGCGACGCCACTCGTGCTGTACTCGCCAGCGCCGACCGGGGGCGCCCCCCGGCAAGTAACACTCCACGCACTCCGGAGTAGGACATGACCGCCAGCAGCCTCATCACCGTCGTGGCCGACACCCCCCTCAAGACCACCAACGTCCAGACCTGGATCACCGGGAACCTGGTGCCGTTGCTGCTGCTCGCCGTCGCGCTGCTGCTGCTCTGGCTCGGCGGCGGCAAGGGTGACAACGCCGGCGTCATGCGCCGCATCGGTG
Organism: Kutzneria buriramensis; assembly: GCF_003387475.1. Classification (GTDB taxonomy): domain Bacteria; phylum Actinomycetota; class Actinomycetes; order Mycobacteriales; family Pseudonocardiaceae; genus Kutzneria; species Kutzneria buriramensis. The sequence continues at coordinate 391,358 of NZ_QUNO01000011.1, forward strand.
GCGTCATCGTGGCCCTCGCCATCATCGGCATCGCGATCACGGGCGCGGGTGTCGACATCGGCAAGTGGCTCGCCGGCCTGTTCACCGGGTGATCGGGCGTGCGGATCCGCACCGACGACGAGGTCTACCGGGTCGACGCTGTCTGGCTCGGCCCACCGAAGGCGACGTTCCCGTGGCGTGCCCGGTACGTGTCCTGGGGCATCGGCCTCGTCGTGTTCTTCCTCACGCTCACCGTCGAACGGCGGATCGGGATCGGCTTCGGTTTCTTCAGCGTCGCGTGGGCGCTGGTGATCACCGTCGTCGTCACCCGGCTGGTCGGCTCGCGGATCAGCCACGAACGCCCGCTCGGCGCCGTGGTGACCATGTGGCTGCGTGAACTGAACGCGCCCAGACAGACCAACACCGGCAACGGCGGCGCGGTCACCGCCGCCCGGATCAGGGTCAGCGGCCAGCGGCCGCTGCCCAAGCAAGGCCGGCGGCAGCTGCCGCCGGCGCCGAACTCACCCGGCCGGCACACCCAGCAACCACGCCGGCAGGCAGCAAGTCGTACCAGGGAGGTTCGCGGTGTTCGGACGCCGGCGAGACCGTGACAGCCGCTCGGTGCGGCACGTGGCGCAACATGCGGCAGCCGAGCTACCGGTCGACAGGCGGGCGTACAGCACACGAGGACGGCGGCTTCCCGGCGAGCAATCCATTCCGAGCTACACACCGAGCATCGCGGTCCGCAGCATCGACGGCCACCTCGTGCGCACCGGCCAGGACGTCTACGCCTGGTACCGGCTCGCGCCGCAGCGCTGGTCGTTCCGGTCCGACTCGCAGCGCCAGGACCTGATCGCCGCCATCGCCGGCCAGTACGCCGAGCTCCAGGGCCGCTGGATGCACCTACGCGTGACCACCCGGCCGTACCCGATCCGGATGTGGGCCGAGGCGCACGTGCACAACGCCGTGAGCCGCCTGCCCGACACCCCCGGCGGGCTCTCCTTCGACGACTACATGATCGGCGAGCAGCAGCAGCTGATGGGCCGGTCCATGGCCGAGAAGGAGGTCTACCTGGGCGTTCAGGTGCAGACCCGCAACGTCGTCGACCGGGCAGTCGAGCGCGCCGCACCCGTGCTGCGCCGCGTCTTCCCGGAGGCCGTCGACGCCGAGCTGGTCGCCCTGGACAGCGAGGTCGAATACCTCGACCAGGTCATCGGCTCCGCCGGGCTGGAGGGCCGCCCGGTCAGCGCGAACGAGATGTCCTGGCTGATGCACCGGTCGTGCTCGCTGGGCCTGCCCGCGCCGCGCAACATGCCGGCCGTGCCCAACGACACCTGGGAGCCGGAGGACCTGGCCAGCTTCACCGACGCGGCCGACTTCTACCAGGAGCCGTACTCGCCGACCGTCACCGTGCGTGGCCGAACCGGGTCCAACGCCGGCGTCGGGCGGCACGTCTGTGTGCTCACCGTCGGGCCCATGCACGGTCTGCAGATCCCCGAGATCGACGACCCGTGGGTGCAACGGGCCGACCGTCTCCCCGCGTCCGTCGAGTGGTCGGCGCGCATCTACGTCCGCCGGCCCGAGGAGGTCGGCGGCGAGTTGCAGCGTCAGATGAACAAGGTCCGGTCGCAGGTCCGGCACTACACCGACGAGCACGACCTGGAGCCGCCGCAGTCGCTAGTGCGGCAGGCCGGGCGGGTGCTCGAGATCGACGACGAGATGACCTCCGGCTTCACCGCGCTGGGCACCCGGGTGCGGTCGTGGTGGCGGCTGGCCGTCTCGGGCTCCAGCCAGCGCGACGCCCTCCGGCTCGCGCAGAACCTGCTCGAGCTGTACAAGCCGAAGGTCGCCATCGAACACCCCGAGGCCCAGTACGCGATGGCCCGGGAGTTCATCCCCGGTGAGCCGCTCGCCTCCGCCGCGTACCTGCGGCGTGGCTCCGTGGTGTGGGCGGCCTCTGCCGTGCCGACCGCGACCGCCGAGGTCGGCGACCGGCGCGGCATCCTGCTCGGCGAGACCTGCACCACGACTCGGCGCCCGGTGGCGTGGGACCCGTGGATGGCGCAGGAGGTCCGCGACGGATCCGGCCTGACCGCGATGGTCGCCGGCCTCGGTGGCGGCAAGTCGTTCCTCGGTGGCGGCATCGTCTACAAGACGCTGCGCTCCGGGGCGTACTGGACGGTGCTCGACCCGTCCGGGCCGCTGGCGGCGCTGTGTGAGCTGCCCGAGCTGAAGCCGTACGCACGTCCGATCAACCTGCTCAACGCGCAGCCCGGCATCCTCAACCCGTACCGGGTGGTCGCCGAGCCGCTGCTCGAGCACTTCCTGGACGAGGAAGACCCCGAGCGCGCCTGGCGTCGGGAGAAGGCGCTCGCCGCGGCCACGCGACGTCGTCTCGTGCTGGACGTGCTGTCCGGGCTCCTGCCGTACGAGATCGCCCGGCTGCCCCAGACGCGGATCGTGCTACTGCGGGCCGTGCGGATGGTCGGAGGGCGCCCCGACGCGCACCCCGGCCTCGTGTTCGACGCGCTGCGGCGAGATGCCAGCGAGCATCACGAGCACGCGGTCGTTGTCGCCGACTTCCTCGACGAGATGCGTGAGCGCATGTCGCTGCTCATCCCCGAGGCCGGTGCCGACCCGTACTCCGAGGTCCGCGACGACCGGTTCACCGTGCTCACCATGGCCGGGTTGACCCTGCCCAAGGACGGCGTCGGCCGCGAGCACTGGACCGACGCCGAGGCCCTGGGCGTCGAGATGCTCAACCTCGCCGCGTGGCTCACCCAGCGGTCCGTGTACGAGCGGCCCAAGGACCTGCGCAAGGGCGTCTGGATCGACGAGGCGTTCTTCCTGTCCGAGGTGCCGACCGGGCGCGTGCTGATGAACCGGTTCGCCCGTGACTCCCGGAAGTGGAATGTCCGGGTCATGCTGTCCAGCCAGATCCCGGCCGACTTCCTCAAGATCCAGGGCTTCGTCGCGCTGCTCGACTCCGTCTTCGTCGGCCGGCTCGACGACGACGAGGCCCAGGCCGACGCGCTGCGCCTGCTCAAGGTGCCCGTCGGCGCCGGCTACGAGCAGGTCATCGCCAGCCTCGGGCGGCGGCCCGGCGCGCATCGAACCGGCACCGAACGCGACACCGCCCCCCGGCAGTTCATCTTCGGCGACGGCGCCGGCGGCGTGGAGCGGATCCGGATCGACTTCTCCGGGCCGCACCTCGACCGGCTCCGTGTCGCCATGGACACCACCCCTGACGCCCAGCGCGAGACCTCCCGCACCCCTGCCGAACTGCCTGCAGTTCCCTCGCCCGAGGGGTTGGAGAGCGGCATGCCGCCCGAGGCCATCGACAACGGCTACGACTCGTACGACGACGACCTCGCCGCCGAGCTCGAGGTCGGGCTCATCGACGAGGCCGACGTGCCTCAGGACCGGTCCGGCCGGGAGGCCCTCGTCAAGGTGCCGCCGCACCAGAGGAGCCAGCAGGAATGACCGCCCTGCTGGTCGTCCTCTCCGCCGCCACGCTCGCGGTATTGGCGTGGCGGCTGCTCCGCCGTGCCAGACCGCGGGGTCGGGCGGTCGTCGTGGTGGCGGCGCTGCTGGCGATGCAGGCCCTCATCGGTTCGCCCGCCATGGCCGCGCCGACCGACTGCGCCCCGAACCCCGAGCGGCCCGACCTGGGGTTCGTCGGAGCATTGGACCCTTCTCAGCAGCTCGCCCTGCACGGCGATCCAGGTTCGGTCTATTTCGATTACCGATACGCCGGACTCACGTGGCACACGTACGACCCCAACTGCGGTTCGATCAGCGCGATCACGAGCTCCAACTCCCAGATCGACACGTGGTTCGGAAATCAACTTTTCAATGTCGCCAAGGTGATGGTCGGCGCCACCAATGGTCTGCACTACGTCATCACCGGCAATCTGCTGACCGGTCCGCTCGACGATATCGTGGCCAATGGCACGAAGGCTCTGTACAACGGTGTATTCGCGCCGCTGCTCGCGCTGGCCGCACTCGGGCTTGCGATTCTCCTTTTCCGGCAGATCTGGAAGGGTGACCTCGCGGCCATCGGCAAGCGGACGACGTGGGCGCTTGCCGGCCTCTGGCTTGCGTCCGCGGCGTACCTGACGCCGCTGGTGTACACCGAGGTCCTCGACAAGGTTCTCATCTTCGGCACCTCCGAGATCCAGGCCGGCTTCCTCAGCGAGGTTGGCCTGGGGAGCAGCGCGAACTCCCTGCCGACGATGCTGCACGCGAACGTTGTCTACCGGAACTGGCTGCGCGGCGAGTTCGGCGACCCGGACGCGCCGCAGGCCAAGCAGTTCGGCAACGACCTGGTCGCGGCGCAGGCGTTCAGCATCGCCGAGGTGAAGGCCAACAAGGACTCGGACCCGAACAACACGACGGCCAAGAAACAGCAGTTCGTCGATATTCGTAGCAAGCTCGGCAACGTCACAGGTTACTTCGACGGCACCGACGGAAGTCGGATCGGCGACGGTTTCCTGTCGCTATTCCAGGCCCTCGCCTTCACGCTTTTTCAATTGTTGGCGAAGGCGGCTATCCTGCTCGCGCAGGTGTTGCTGAGAATGGTCGTCCTGGCTGGCCCGCTCATCGGTCTTGCTTCCATCGTCTTCCCCGACCTGTTGCGCAAGATCGGCCGCGCCGCCGGCGCCGCGCTGCTGAACGTCGTGGTCATCTCCGCACTCGCCGGGCTGGACACGCTGGTACTGGTGTGGATCTTCGACCCGGCGCACGGGCTGCCGCTGCTGGCGCAGATCCTGCTCGCCGGCCTGGTCACGCTGGCGTTCTTCATGATCGGCAAGCCGGGGCGGCGGATGCTCCAGATGGTGCAGCTGTCGGTCGGCGCGATGGGATCCAATTTGGTCGGCGCCGGTGGCGGGTTGTGGGCCCGAATGCGTGGACGCCGGGCGGGGGACACCTCGGCGCAGGATGCCTTCTGGGAGCACGTCCGTGACGGCGAGCACCTGCCGCCGGAGATCGCTGCCGCGCAGCGGGGCGGGCGTCGGTACCGACCCGAGGCGGCGAATCCTGTGCTCGCCACCGCGCAGCGTCTCGATGTCAACGGCACCGAGCTCACCGCGGGCAACACGCGGGCGCTACAGGCCGGCTCGGGCGGAGCGACCGCGTTGCCGGCTGGTGGCGGCGGAATCACGGGGCCGATGGCCCTCGCGGCTGGCTCGTCACGAACCGTCGACACGCCGCCGGTGGTGGACCGGAGCTGGGAACGGCGCGGTGAGGACGCCGTGATCGTGCCGTCTCAGGTCATCAGCGGTCAGCGGCCGCAGGCCGAGCCGAGGCGGGCCGAGGTCGAAGTCATCGCCGGACGTCCGGTGCACATGATCTATCGCCCGTCGCGAGGGCTCGAGGTGGCCGAGCCCGACGGTCCGTCGCACGGCTGGGGCGAGAGGGGGTAACCGATGCCGATTCGCACCAACCGTGGCCGGTCCGCGGTGTATCGCAGGCTGTGGGGCTGGCCGCTGCGTTCGCCCCGGCACCTGATCACGTTCGTGATCATCATCATCGCGCTCGGCATCATCGTGGCCATGGTCATCCCTCGGACCAACTCGACCGGCTCCGCGCAGCCGGCGGGTGACACGACGTCCACCACGGCGGGCTCGACCAGCACCTCGGGGACGTCGACCGGCGACACGACAACGACGCCGCAGACTCGGCTCACCACGCCGTTGCTCAGCCCGACTCCCGCGCCGCCGGATCCGCACGCCCTCGACGTGGCGGTGAACTGGGTGAAGGCGTGGGCGACGCACCCGGCCGGCATCACCAACGCGCAGTGGCTGGCGCAGCTCAAGCCGTACACGACCGATGAGTTCCTGCCGCAGATGGCCACGGTGGACCCGGCAAACGTGCCCGCCACCAAGGTCACCGGCTCCGCCGTGTCCGTCGACTCGACCACCAGCTCGGTGGTCACCGACGTCCCGACGGACGGCGGCACCATCCAGGTCACGGTGATCACCACCCCGAACGAGGGATGGCGGGTCTCCAAGTTCGACAAGGCCGGCTGACATGCGGATCTGGATCATCGTCGCGGTTGCGGTGGGCCTGGTGTTCACCGCGGTCCTGGTCACCGTGACGGTGTCGTCCGTCGTCACCAACCAGGCACAGCAACTCAGCCGGTTCCGGATGGCCAACTGCAACGCCGCGATCGGACCGTGGGCGGACGCCATGGGTGACGCCGCAGCCGGGGCGGGTCAGGTGCAGCGGCTGAATCCGGATCAGCGCGCCATCGCGGCACAGATCATCCAGATCGGCAAGGACCGCCAGCTCCCGCCGCTGGCATGGCAGGTCGCCATCCAGGCCGGCATGCAGGAATCCAGCCTCACCAACGTCACGCACGGCGACGCCGCCGGGCCGGACTCCCGCGGCATCTTCCAGATGCGGTTCACCATGGGCTGGGGCACCGAGGCCCAGCTGCTCGACCCGGTCTACGAGATCAACAAGTTCTACGACGTGCTGACCAAGATCCCCAACTGGCAGCAGATGCGGCCCGGCGACGCCGCCCAGACCGTCGAACGCTCCGCCTTCCCCGACGCGTACGACAAGTGGGAGGCGATGGCGGCGGACTTGATCAAGAGCGTCGGCGACATCGCCGATCCGAGCGGCTGCGGCACGCAGCTCGTCAGCGCGATCCTGCCCGCCAACCAGGCCGCGGCGAAGGCCATCGCGTACGCCGAGCAGCAGCTCGGCAAGCCGTACATCTGGGGCGGCAACGGGCCGGATGGCTATGACTGCTCCGGCCTGGTGCAGCAGGCGTATCTCGCGGCGGGGATCCAGTTGCCGCGCGTCGCCGCGGACCAGTACCACGCCGGCTCGATGCTGCCGGTCGAACAAGCGCAGCCCGGCGACCTGGTCTTCCTCGCCACGGACAAGAGCAACCCGGCGACGATCCACCACGTGGCCATGTACCTCGGCGACCACAAGATCATCGAGGCGCAGGACTTCGGCATCCCGATTCACATCAGGCCGTTCAGCTTCACCGAGGCAGAGGTCGTTCCCCAGGCCGTCAGGCCGGGCGTGTAGCAGGAGGCGCCATGAAATTCACGCCCGAACCCATTCCGCGTCCGTCCGGCCGGCCGGCGTCGAGCACGCCGTTGCGCGACTACCTGAACTCGACGAACCAGGGCGTCGACGCCGGCTACGCCGTGCTGCCGCGTTCTCTGGCCGAGTCCATGCCGCTGCCGTGGCAGCAGCAGTTCGCGACCCTGCTCGCCGAGTTCCATCAGGCGTACGGCCACCTTCAGTGGCCCGTCTACCGGGTGGTGCCGTCCCGCTACGAGAGGCTCGTCGACCTCGACGAGGAGCAGCTGGCTGAGGCCGGCTTCCTCATGGAGATCGACTCCGACGGCGAGATCGTCTACCGCAGCCGCAACGGGACCCAGGTCGAGAACCCGGAGCAGACGACCGCCCTGGTCTCGGTGCTCGATCCGATCCCGAACAACCGTCAGGGCCGTGTCGAGCCGGCGGCGTTGTCGCAGCAGCCCACGCCGCCCAGCGGATTCCCGACTCAACCGGGGCCGCCAACGCCATCCGGCGGCTTCGGCCCGCAGAACCAGTACCACTACCCCGGACAGCGCGACCAGCAGTCCTGGTGATCGCGTCGGCGTGATCCGTGGACGCGCCGTTATGAGAACGACGAACCTGTATTTCGTTGTCTAAGGTTCCAGTGTGGTGTCCAGGATGTTCACGACCAGCGGCGCCGGGCGGGACTTCGCGCCGATCCGGAGCGAGTTCGCGCTGCGTGAGGACTTCCCGGCAGCAGCATTGGTCGAAGCCGAACAGGCCCTGGACGAGGTCCGGGGTGGCCCCCGCCTCGACGCCACGCCATTACCGCTGGTCACGATCGATCCGCCCGGCTCCAAGGATCTCGACCAGGCCGTGCTGATCGAGCGCAGGCGGCGTGGCTACCGCGTGTACTACGCCATCGCCGACCTGGGGGGATTCGTACGGCCCGATGGTGCGTTGGATCAGGAGGTGAAGCGGCGAGGCCAGACGCTCTACCTCCCGGACGGGACGCTTCCCCTGCACCCGCCCGTGCTGTCCGAGGGGGCGGCGAGTCTGCTGCCTGACCAGGTCCGTCCGTCGGTGCTCTGGACCATCGACCTCGATCAGGACGGCAACCCCGAGCGCGCCGTGGTTCAACGGGCCCTGGTCCGATCCATCGCTCGGCTCGACTACGAGTCCGTGCAGGCGTCTCTAGAGGCAGGGACGCCCCACCCCTCCGTCGTCCTCCTCCCCGAGGTCGGTCGGTTGCGGCGTGCCATGGCCGCCGAACGTGGTGCCGTCGAGTTGCAGCTTCCCGAGCAGCAGGTCAGCCCGGCAGGCGACGGCGAATGGACCCTCAGGGTAAGGCTCAGGTCTGACATCGAGGCGTGGAACGCCGAGATCTCCCTGCTCACCGGCATGTGTGCCGCGCAAATCATGATCGATGCTCGCGTTGGTGTGCTCCGGACGCTGCCGTCGGCCGACGCGGACGCAGTCAACAGCCTGCACCGCGCGGCGACTGCCTCACGTGTCGAGTGGCCGGTAGGGGAGAGCCCAGCACGACTGCTCGCGGGCCTCGACCCGAATCGTCCCGAGTCACTCGCGATGTACGTCGCTGCCACGCGCCTCCTCAGAGGCGCCGGCTACACCGCCTTCGACGGCACCGAGCCCGCCGTGACTTCACACGCCGGCGTCGGCGCCCCGTACGCCCACGTCACCGCCCCGCTGCGGCGACTCGTCGACCGGTTCGCCACCGAATGTTGTCTCGCCACCACGGCCGGCGCGGACGTCCCGGCCTGGGTACGCGCCGCGCTGCCGGAACTGCCGCACTTGATGTCCGTCTCAGACGCATTGGCGGCGAAGGTGGAACGTGCTTGCCTCGACCAGGTCGAAGCATGGGTGCTCGCCGGCCGCGTCGGTGACGTCTTCGACGCCGTGGTGCTGCGGTCCGAGTCGAACAGTGGTGAGGTGTTCGTCGCCGAGCCGCCGGTGATGGCCAAGTGCAGCGGCGCTGAGCTACCCGAAGGCGAGCAGATCAGGGTTCGGCTCGTCGAGGCGGACACCACGCGTCGCAAGGTGTCCTTCGCGAGGCATTTCGGAGAGGAAGATCGTGACTGAAATCGGTGACCTGACGGTCGGAGTTCTCGGTGGCACCGGCCCCCAGGGCAAGGGGCTGGCGTTTCGGTGGGCCAAGGCCGGCCTGAAGGTCGTCATCGGTTCGCGCAGCGCCGACCGGGCGGAGGCCACGGCCGCCGAGCTGCGAGAGGCCGCTGGCGTCGGCCACGTCGCCGGAGCCGACAACCTCGAGTGCGCCAGCCAGGCCGATGTTGTTCTCGTGGCGGTGCCCTGGGATGGTCACGGCGCCTTGCTCGAGTCTCTTCGCGAGGCCCTCGCCGGCAAGATCGTGATCGACTGTGTGAACCCGCTCGGCTTCGACAAGCAGGGCCCGTTCGCGCTGAAGGTCGACGAGGGCAGCGCCGCGCAGCAGGCCGAGTCCCTGCTGCCGGACTCTCGCGTGACCGCTGCCTTCCACCACGTCTCGGCGGTTCACCTGGTGGATCCCGAGGTCGAGGCCGTCGACACCGACGTCCTGGTGCTCGGTGACGACCGCGAGGCCACCGACCTGGTCCGCGCTCTCGCCGACACTGTCCCCGGCATGCGCGGCGTTTACGGCGGCCGACTCCGCAACGCGGGTCAGGTCGAGGCGCTGACCGCCAACCTCATTGCGATCAACCGTCGGTACAAGGCCCACGCCGGCCTCCGAGTCACCGACATCTGAGCGGCTGGCAACAAACGGCGAGGGGTGGACCGGTCGCGATCCGGTTCACCCCTCGCTGGTGTCCTGGCCTCAGTGGAACGAGTGTTCCGGACCGGGGAACGCCCGGTTCCGGACTTCTGAGGCGAACTCGCTCGCCGCGTTGCCCAGCACGGAGGCGACGTCCGCGTACTTCTTCACGAAGCGCGGCGCCTTGCCGCGACGAAGACCGGCCATGTCCTGCCACACCAGGACCTGGGCGTCGCAGTCCGGGCCCGCGCCGATGCCCACGGTGGGAATCCGCAGCTCGTGGGTCACCCGCTTGGCCACCTCAGCCGTCACCATCTCGAGAACGACGGCGAACGCGCCGGCCTCCTCCAGAGCCACCGCATCGGCGAGGACGGCGTCGGCCTTGTCGTCGCGCCCCTGGACGCGGTAGCCGCCGAGCTGGTGCTCGCTCTGCGGGGTGAACCCGATGTGCCCAATCACCGGGATGCCGGCCGCCACGATCGCCTCGACGTGCGGCGCGAACCGTCGGCCGCCCTCCAGCTTGACGGCGTGTGCGCGGCCCTCCTTCATGAACCGGACCGCAGTGGCGACCGCCTGCTCCGGCGATACCTGATAGGAGCCGAACGGAAGGTCGGCGACCACGAGGGCGCGCTTCACCGCCCTCGTCACGCCCCTGGTGAGGAACAGCAGCTCGTCCACGGTGACCGGCAGCGAGGTGTCGTACCCGTAGACGTTGTTCGCGGCGGAATCGCCGACCAGCAGCACCGGGATGCCGGCTTCGTCGAAGAGCTCCGCCGTGTACATGTCGTAGGCAGTGAGCATCGGCCACGGCTCGCCGCGGTCCTTGAGCTCCTGAAGATGATGAATGCGAACCCGACGCGCCGGCGGTGCGGCTGAACCGCCTGCACCGTTGCCGTATGGCGCCGCGACTTCGGCAGACGTCATTGTCCCGACCGTCCTTCCCTCAAGGCCCGCGACGAGCGGGTCCCTGGGTCATGTGGATGGTTACGGAGCTAGGGTGACACCGTTTCCCCTGGTCGGCACACACTTGCGAGCAGCTTCACACCCCTGAACTGCCAGTGTCGCGACCGTGGCAAGCCGGCAAGATCAATGTGGACACGACTCCACAGCGGACTGTGCCTTCACCAGGGCCCGAAGGCCGACCTGGTTGGCCATGGCGACCTCTTGTCGGCGACACCACCTACTCGGCCGACTGTGGATGCCCCGTCTTACGCCACTAACAGCACACACCCGAACGGCTGGTGACGGGCCCGCACGGTCACGTGACAGCCACCACCCGTTCGGGCTGAGTGGTCTCCCAACTCAGACCAGTGCCGCCGCGTGCTCACGCCAGGCGTTGGTGATCGGCAGCCGTCGATCGCGGCCGAACGCCTTGAAGCTGATCTTCGTGCCCGGCGGGTACTGCCGCCGCTTGTACTCGGCCCGGTCGACCAGCAGAAGCACCCGTTCGATCAGCTCCGGATCGAAGCCATCGGCCAACAGGTCCGCGTACCCGTGATCGCCCTCGACGTACTGGTCGAGCACCCGGTCCAGCAGTTCGTAGTCAGGCAGCGAGTCGGCGTCGACCTGACCAGGCCGCAGTTCGGCCGACGGCGGTTTAGTGATCGAGTTCTCCGGGATCGGAGGTGCCTCTCCCCGCTGCTCGGCCTCGGAGTTCCGCCACCGTGCCAGTTCCCACACCAACGTTTTCGGCACGTCCTTGATCGGCGCGAACCCGCCGACTGCGTCGCCGTAGATCGTCGAGTAGCCGACGGCCAGTTCGGTCTTGTTGCCTGTGGCGAGCACCAGGTGCCCATGCGCGTTGGACAGTGCCATCAGCGTCATGCCACGGCACCGTGCCTGGATGTTCTCTTCTGCCAACCCGGTGAGTTCGAGCTGGTCGACGAAGGTGCGCACCATGTGCTCGATCGGCTGCGTGTCGTAGTGCAGGCCGGTGAGCTCCGCCGTCAATGCCGCATCCGACTTGGAATGGTCGGACGAATACGACGACGGCATCGAGACTCCGTACACGGCGTCGGCGCCCAGTGCGTCGACCGCAAGCGAGGCGACGACCGCCGAGTCGATCCCGCCGGAGAGACCAAGGACTACCGAGCGGAACCCGTTCTTGTGGACGTAGTCGCGCAGACCCGTGACCAGCGCTCCCCATACCTCCGCGCAGTCAGACAACGGAGCTGCTGGTTCGGGGGCCGGAAGCGGCTCGTACGTCGGCAGCTCCACGCCATCCAGCGTCAGCCGGGTCACCTCGAAACCGTCGGCTGGTTCGACCGAGGTGTTCCCGCCCGCGTCGAGCTCAAGGTCGAGAACGAGGAGTTCCTCGACGAACTGAGGTGCCCGCGCCAGCAACTTCCCATTGGCGTCGATGACCAGCGAGTCGCCGTCGAACACCAACTCGTCCTGGCCGCCGACCATGTTGACGTACGCGATCGGCGCGCCCGCTTCGGCCGCCCGCCTCGCGACCAGGTCGGCTCGGACGTCGTCCTTGTTCCGCTCGTACGGCGAGCCGTTGATGCAGAGCACCAAGTCGACACCGGCCTTGCCGAGGGCGGCGATCGGCCCTCCGTCCTGCCAGATGTCCTCGCAGATGACAACGCCGATGTCTGTGCCGTGCCATCGCAGGATCGGCAGCTTGCTGCCGGGAACGAAGTAGCGGTACTCGTCGAACACGCCGTAGTTGGGCAGGTGGTGCTTGGCGTACCGAGCCACCACCTTGCCCTGGTGAATCACCGCGGCCGCGTTCCGTACACCAGCGTCGTCACGATCGAGATAGCCGACGACAGCCAGCAGGTCGCCGCAGCCGATGTCAGCCAGGCGCTCGGCGAGCTCGTCAACTGCGGTTCGGGACGCACGGGCGAAGGAGGCACGCAGCGCAAGGTCCTCGACGGGATAGCCTGTCAGCACCATCTCGGGGAAGGCCACTACCTGAGCGCCGGACTCGGCAGCCTTGCGAGCCCACTCGACGACGAGGTCGGCATTACCGCCAAGGTCGCCAACCCGCGGGTTGACCTGGGCGAGAGCGATGCGCAATTGCGGCATGAGTTCATCCTCCCCCACAACCCCGACAATCGGGCGAATTGTGTGGCGTAAGGATCACCCGCGGGTCGCCCCCGCAGCTGGCATTTCCCTCGTTCGGAGTCAGTAGATGGCACGATCGTCATGTGCGCCTCCGTCACTCTCACACCCTGCCGTACGCCGTGCTACTAGCTGTAACCGTCTTGGCGGCCACAGGCTGCACCGCCGTGTTCGGTGGCCAGGCGGAAGCGGGCGTCACGTTCGAACGACCCGGGCCGGCTGGCACCGTGCCTGCGGGACTCGAACGCTTCTACGGGCAGCAGCTCGGCTGGGGCGCATGCGACACCTACGCCACGTCGGACTCGGACCGGAAGATTTTTGCGTCGAGCCCTGACCTCAAGTGCGCCAGGCTGACGGTGCCGATGGACTACTCGAAGCCCGACGGCAAGACGACCACCCTCGGCTTGCTCCGCCGCAAGGCCACCGACTCCGGCCAGCGCGTCGGCACCCTGTTCGTGAACCCGGGGGGCCCGGGTGCTTCCGGAGTTGACGCCGCGGCATCGCTTGCTTCGGCTGTTGCCGGAAACGATCTTGGTAAGAGGTTCGACCTGGTCGGCTTCGATCCGCGAGGCATCGGCTCCAGCGAACCCGCGGTGCACTGCCTGACGGACGCAGAGCGGGACAAGCAGCGGGCCGACGACATCGAGGACACCTCCGCCGCTGGCGTTGCCAAGGAAGCCGCACAATTTCGTGACTATGCCTCGAAGTGCGCGCAGCGGAGCGGCTCTGACTTGCTGGCGAACATCGGCACTCGTGACGTCGCCAAGGACCTCGACGTGATGCGGTCCGCCCTAGGCGACAAGAAAGTCACCTACCTTGGCTACTCATACGGAACGTTCCTCGGGACCACCTACGCCGAACAGTTCCCAGCCAATGTGCGTGCGCTGGTGCTGGACGGAGCGGTCGATCCGAACCAGAGCCCGGCCGACGAGCAGGTCGCCCAATCGGCTGGCTTCCAGAAGGCATTCGACCAGTTCGCCACTTGGTGCGCCCAACGCCAGGATTGCGCACTTGGTCGAGACGCCAGCAAGGCTGTGCAGGCATACCACGACCTCGTGATCCCGTTGATCAAGAATCCGGTGGACACCGGAGACGGACGCAAACTCACCTTCGGTGACGCCACGACTGCGACCGTTCAGGCGTTGTACACGCAGCAGCTGTGGGAGACGTTGAACAGTGGTCTGGTGCAGCTCAAGCGTGGTCTGGGTACCACGTTGATGACCATGGCCGACTTGTACGACGGCCGCGACACCGACGGGAAGTACTCGAACGAACAGGATGCCTTCACGGCGATCCAGTGCGTGGACAATCCCCAGTCCAAGGATCAAGCTGCTGAGCTCGACGCTGAACGCCGATCGACCGAAGCCGCCCCCTTCCTCGACAACGGGCAGCCGCTTCCGACCTCCTCGCCGGGCGACTCGTGCTCCTACTGGCCGGTGCCGAGCACCAGCCAGCCGCATCTGCCAAAGGTCAGCGGCTTGCCTCCCACGCTCGTGATCTCCACGACGAACGACCCAGCGACTCCGTACCAGGCGGGCGTCAACCTGGCCGGCGCACTTGGCGGATTCCTCCTGACCTATCAGAGCACTCAGCACACGGCGTTCCTTCAGGGAAGCGACTGCGTGGACCACGTCGGTGTGAACTACCTGGTCAACTTGAAGCTGCCAGCAGCAGATCCGCGGTGCTCCTCCTGAGCCGGAGGTATCTGCCTTTCGTACGCCGACATCAGGCCGCAGCGAGGAGTCCGCGTCCCAGCTGGTCCATGGCGCCGTGGAAGTCGCACCAGTGCGGGGTCGCCGAACATCCAGGCTGCGCGCAGCTGTCGTTCCCTTGAAGGGCGACGTGCACGAGCTCGTTGTCGAGCCTGGCGACGGTCCGAGGCTTGGCAGAGGCAACGGACAGCGGGACGGGATCCATGTCCGGCGAGCGCTTGACGGTCGGAGACTCGTTCAGGGAAGCCAGATCAAGGCGTGTCCGACCGAAAAGGCCGGTCCTGGTTTCCTCGCCCTCGCGTGTGCGCACCTGACCTTGGCGTGCGGCGTTGTCCTTGAGCCACCAGGTCGCAATGGTCGCAATCGGATCGACGTCTTCGTGTCCGTTCCCGATTGAGCGAAGTCTCGAGACTGCCTCCTCGACGACAGCTCCGTCGGCCAATGGGAGGAGGCCAGTGATCTCGTAGCCTCGTCCGGTGATCTTGCGTAGTGCGAGGCCCGTGGACTGGTCCTGATCGAGGTCATCCTGGTGCTGCGGCGGTGGCGCCATCTCATGGACGCGTGCGCGAACGACGCGTTGCAATCGTTCCGGACCACTTTGGACAGCGATCTTGCTGATCCATGCTTCCTCGTGTGCTGTAACGTCTTCTGATCCCAGAGCCTTGACGCCGCGAACGAGGGCGGTGGCATGTGGCCAGGTAATGGCGCCTGCCTTCAGCGCCTCAGTCGTGTGGGGCAGCGACTCGGCGAGAACGGTGCCCGAGCGCAGAACCGACCGTGCCTGCGCGCCTGAGTAGTGGCACTCTCGCTTGAGGAACTCGGCAGGAGTGCGGTGGCCGGCGTCCAGATGTGCCCCGGTTCGTTCCATCGTCAGGGTGTGCTCGCCGATCACCGCCTGCAGTCGGCTGATCTGGCTGGCAACCACGCGCAGGGTCTCGGCGATCTCGCGCTTCGTCTTGTCAGTGCTGGGTGTCGCGAGGATGGCGTCGACGGCTTCTACCAGATGGTCCAGTACTTTCATGTGCAGTCCTCTTCTTTCGCTCGACTGCACATGAGGCTAGGCCGTATCCCTGACAACGCGTGCTGATCAGCGATCTGGTGGACCGCTGATCAGCACGTTGTCAGCTGGATGTGCTATGCAGATGGTGTCGCTTGGACTGTCGCTCCGAACTGGATGCCCTTGGCCTCCTTGCCGACCCAGGTCAGCACAGCCAGGATCGCAAGTACCGGTGCGACGGTGATGGTCAACGCGAACGGATACCCGTGGGTCGCCGCGAGCGACTGCTGGATCGGGAGGTTGAATGCGGCGAGGCAATTGCCCAGCTGGTACGTCACGCCGGGATAGAAACCACGGATGGCGTCGGGCGACATCTCGGTGAGGTGCGCCGGGATGACTCCCCACGCCCCCTGGACCGCCACCTGCATGAGGAAGGAGCCGAGACACAACAGAGCCGCAGTCTTGGAGAACGCGAACAGCGGAATGATCGGCAACCCGATCAGTGAGCAGAACACGATCGTGTACCGCCGGCCGAAGCGCTCGGAGAGTGTCCCGAAGACGGTGCCGCCGATCATGGCGCCGATGTTGTAGATGATCGCGATCCAGCTCGCGGTCGCCGCGGACAGGCCGGCGCCACCGCTCTCGGTCGCCTTGAGGAAGGTCGGGTACACGTCCTGGGTGCCGTGGCTCATCCAGTTGAAGGCGGTCATGAGCAGCACCAGGTATACGAACCTACGGAGCACCGGCCCGGTGAAGATGACCGTGCGTAGCGACGTGTTATGGGCTCGCAGCTTCTGCTGCGTCGTCTCCCAGACCTCCGACTCCTTGACCCGGGCCCTGATCAGCAGGCTGATGAGGGCAGGTATGACGCTGAGTCCGAACAACCACCGCCACGACAGCCCAAGTTCGCTGTGGAGGATCAGGTACGCGAGTGAAGCCAGCAGGTACCCCATCGAGTAGCCCTGCTGGAGCACGCCGGAGAAGAACCCCCGCCGGTTGGCGGGCAGTTTCTCCATGGCGAGTGCCGCTCCGAGTCCCCACTCGCCGCCCATGCCGATGCCGTACAGCAGGCGCAGGATCAGGAGCACTGTGTAGTTGGGAGCGAAGGCGCAGAGGAACCCGACGATCGAGTAGAAGATGACGTCGGTCATCAGCGGGATGCGCCGTCCGACGCGGTCCGCCCAGAGCCCGAAGAGGAAGGCGCCGACCGGTCGCATGAGGAGCGTGACGGTCGTCAGGAACGCCATCTGGGTGAGCGATACCCCGAATTCTTTGCCGATGTCGGCGTAGACCAGCACGACGAGGAAGTAGTCGAAGGCGTCCATCGACCAGCCGAGCAGGGCCGCGGTGAACGAGTTGCGCTGGTCGGGAGTGAGACGTTGCCGGGGTGCGGTGGCACTGCTGGTCATGCCTGCCCCTCCTGGTCAGACGATCTGATCCGTGACTGACGGCGTTGGTACGTCGTACTCGCTGTGCTCGTCGCGGGCAACCTCACTCCAGGTCACCGGCTCGCCTCAGGACCCCGAAACATGCCGTTAACGAGGGCTGCCTACGCTGCGCTCATGGACCGCCAGCAGGAGTTCGTGCTGCGCACGTTGGAGGAACGCGACATCCGGTTTGTCCGGTTGTGGTTCACCGACGTGCTCGGGTATCTGAAGTCGGTGGCGGTTGCGCCCGCGGAGCTGGAGGGTGCCTTCTCCGAAGGCATCGGGTTCGACGGCTCCGCGATCGAGGGTTTTGCCCGGGTCTACGAGTCCGACATGGTCGCGAAGCCCGACCCGTCGACGTTCCAGGTCCTGCCGTGGGAGTCCGCCGAGGGCGGCCACTACTCGGCGCGCATGTTCTGCGACATCGCCATGCCTGACGGCTCGCCTTCGTGGGCGGACCCGCGCCACGTCCTGAGGCGGACGCTCTCGCGAGCCAGCGAGGCCGGCTTCACCTGCTACGTCCATCCCGAGATCGAGTTCTTCCTGCTTCGCGAGCTCAGCAGCGACGGCCGCGAGCCGGTGCCCGCTGACAACGGCGGCTTCTTCGACCAGGCCAGCCACGACACCGCGCCGCACTTCCGCCGGCATGCGATCGAGGCGCTCGAGGCGATGGGCATCTCGGTGGAGTTCAGCCACCACGAGGGCGCGCCGGGTCAGCAGGAGATCGACCTGCGCTACGCCGACGCGCTGACCATGGCCGACAACGTCATGACGTTCCGCTACGTCGTCAAGGAGGTGGCGATCACGCAGGGTGTGCGCGCCTCCTTCATGCCGAAGCCCTTCACCAACCAGCCGGGTTCCGGCATGCACACCCACGTCAGCCTCTTCGAGGGTGACGGAAACGCGTTCTACGACGCCGAGGACCCCTACGAGCTGTCCGGAACCGGCAAGGCGTTCGTCGCGGGCCTGCTCAAGCACGCCCGGGAGATCACCGGCGTGACGAACCAGTTCGTCAACTCGTACAAGCGGCTCATCGTCGGTGGCGAGGCCCCGACCGCCGTCTGCTGGGGGCACGCGAACCGATCGGCGCTGGTCAGGGTGCCGATGTACTCCCCTGGAAAGGCGTCGTCTCGACGGGTCGAGGTCCGCAGCCTCGACTCCGCGTGCAACCCCTATCTGGCCTATGCGGTGATCATCGCGGCTGGGCTGAAGGGTGTGCAGGAGGGCTACGAACTGCCGCCTGCCGCCGAGGATGACGTCTGGTCGCTCACCGAATCCGAGCGACGGGCGGCCGGCTACGCGAGCCTTCCGCAGAACCTCGGCGAGGCGCTGAGGGAGATGGAGCACTCCGAGTTGCTCGCGGAGACGCTTGGGGAGCACGTCTACGAGTTCTTCCTGCGCAACAAGCGGGCGGAATGGGACGCGTACCGCAGTCGAGTGACCCCCTTCGAGCTGAGCACCTTCCTGCCGATCTTGTGACCGGGACGGACTGACGGCGACGACGGGGCGCTCGCCGACCGCCCACACGACTAGGGCGCTACTGGGGTCGTCGAAGGACGACAAGGGCGAATCTGAGGGCCGCTCGACGGCATCGTGGTCGAAAGACAGCAGCACGAAGTCGGAGCGCCGCTACGGGCGGGTGATGCCAGCCCGTCAGTCCGGTCGAACTGCGAAGCCGTGGACGTCGGCGACCAACCGACCAAGCAAGCACGCCGGAGCGACGCCCTCTCCGACACGGCGGTCGCCGGCGTGGGGGAGTGCGCTCGTCGACACCCGTCACTCACGCATCCCACCTTTCGCGGTTGGCCGCCGATCGGCGTGTCGTTCATCGCCCAGCGGTGAGCCGATGCCATGATGTTGATCTACGCTCCGGTGTTCGGCCAGGCCAGTAGGGCACTCAGCCCGCCGCCGTAGCGGCGACCGTTGTCGAGCTCGTGAACCTCAGCGGCGACCAACGGCCGGCATTACTTCGACCCGACGCGGGATCGGGCTAGGTTGTGCCCCGTGACTGACGTCCCTGCCACAGGCCCACACGCCGACGAGCCCGACGAGCCGATCACGCCTGTGATCAAGGTCGGCATCGGCCCCGCCGGTTCGAGCGGGCCGGATGTGCCGCCGTCGATCGCACTCCCGACCGCCGATCAGTCCGTGCTCAGTGCCTGCACAGTGGCGACGAAAGCGCAGCTTCCGGCGGTTCGGACGCTGGGCGCGTCCTTCCTGACCGTGCACAACAACGGCCGCTTCGTCGCCCTGGTGGTCGACGCGGACCCGGCAACAACGGGCCAGGGCGTCCTCGCCCCGGCCGACATCGGCATCGGTGATCGTGAACTCGCCGAGTTGGCCACCGCCTGCACCGCCGAGCAGCTCTGCGCTGTCCTGCGGCCAAGGCTCCTCGAACGCCTCCTGGCAGACCGCGGTCCCGTCCTCTACCTCGACCCGTCGGTGCACGTCATCGAGTCGATCGCCGATCAGGTGACGTCCGTGCTCGCGCGCAAGCCGCTGCTGCTCGTGCCGCGGGTGCTCCGACCGCTGTCCGATGACGGCATGCGCCCGACTCCCGAGGAGCTGGCCGCCGCCGGCGTCTACGACTCCGGGTTTGTCGGCATCGCCCCAGGTGCCGAAGCATTCCTCCACGCGTGGTTCGACGCCGTCCGCCAGGCGCCGGAAAGTTCGGCGACCTTCCTCGACAGCGCGCCTGCCCTCGTCGACCACGAGGTGCTCCGCGACCCGGGCATCGGCCTGTCGGTGTGGAGCGCGGGCCAACGGCAGCTGACCATGGCCGACTCCGGGAAACTCCAGCTCGACGGTCACCCCGTGCGAACGGTGCACTTCGCCGGGTTCGACCCGCAACGCCCCTGGCTCCTGTCCGCAGACGTCGATGCTCGGCCTCGGGTGTTGCTCTCCGAGCACCCTCAGCTGGCTGAACTCTGCACGACCTATCGGAACGAACTCGTCCGCCACGGACTCGGCCAGGACCGCGCTGAATATGGGTTCGGGCAGCTCGTCGACGGCACGATCATCCCGAATGGGCTGCGCGTTGAGTACCGCCGAGCACTGCTCGCCGCTGACCGCGCCGGCGAACGCCCACCTGCGCCGGCGTTCGGGACGGCGGAGCCGGACTTCCTCGAGTGGGCGGCAGAGCCCGTGGAGGGCCTGCCGGGCTCGAGCCGATGGGCTTTGGCGGTATGGCGCGACGACCCCGGGCTCCAGGGCCAGTTCGCCGAGCCGTTCGGCGCCGACAGTCAGGCGTTCCGCGAGTGGTGCGCCGGGCCAGGCGTTGCGAGCGGTCGACTTCACCTGGACGCGGTGCCGAAGCGACCAGGCGCCGAAACGACGTTGTTGGAGCAGCTCGGCGTCTCCGTGCTGGGTAGCGGCTGGGTCGCAGATCTCATCGCCGCCTCCGCCCGCGCATCTGGCCTCCCCGCGGCTACCGAGCCCGGCTACCCGGTCGTTCTTCTCTGTGACGACGAGGTCTCGGCTCCCACTGACCGGTACGTCGTCGCGGTCCGGACCGGTTCCGGCGATCCGGGTGCGCTCGCGGACGTGAACGAGGTCTGGGTGACTTCCGAGGCGAGCCGTTCCGTCCTGGAGCAGTCGGTGGCGGTGCCGGTGAGGACAATCACCCTGCCTGTCCTGGACCGGCCGGTGCGCGAGGAAGCGGCGCGTGCGGCGTCGAGGTCCGCGCACAACATCGGTGACGAGGTCGTCTTCGCCACAGTCGTCGATCACGCCGCCGAGCGTGTGGGCAACGCACTTGGTGCAGTGTCGGCGTTCCTCGCTGCCTTCCCGGACCGGCCGGACGTCCTCCTCGTGCTCGCCGTATCCGGCTCGGCCGACCACCCGGAGTCCGCCGAACGTCTTCGCCTCGCTACCGCGACGGATCCTCGGATTCGTCTCGTCGAGGACCCGATCAGCCTGCCGTTCCTGCTCGACGCCGCTGACTGGATGCTGTCGTTGCATCGAGGTGGCGGATCCGACCTGCTCGCCTGGGGGCTCACCGAGGCCGCGGCACGCGGAGTCCCGGTGATCGCCAGTGCGCACGGCGTCGTGACCGAGCTCTTCGACGACGACACCGCCGTGCTCGTGCCGTGCCACCACGGCGGCACCGAGCCGGACATCGAAGTGGCCTCCAAGCTGCTCCGGGAGGTAGCCGACGATCCCGAGGCCGCAGACCGCCTGTCGCGAACGGGCCGTTGGCATCTGCTCCGCGCGTACTCCCTGCCGAAGGTTGCCGACCAGCTCAAGGAACGTGTAGAGCACGCGTATCGCACCTGGCGGGCGCGACGTTCGGCGTCTCGTGGTGGCAACGACACGGATCCGCTCGGCCCGCTGCACTCCGCAAAGCACGCGCTCCTCCGTCAGCCCGACGTCGACGTGGCCAGCCGGATGCCGATGGCGCCGGCGCTGCGCAAAGGCGTGCTTCGTGTCCTCAACCACTACGACAACCACCTTCGCGACGTGCTCGGCACCGTCCTCGACGGCATGGAGCGGACTGCCGGTGAGCTACTGCGCCGGCAGGAGGAGATCCGCGAAGTCGGCGGTCTAGTCGAGTTGGAGGGTCTCCGCGCGGACTTCGAGCGGCTTATCGACCGGCACTCCCAGTTGGGCGACCAGCTCGTCAGCACCGATGACGGTGTGGTGCGCGTCAGCGCCGACCTCGCAGGTCAGGGTCGACGTCTGCGCGAGTTGGAAGACGCATTGGTGGCCGAGGCGGGCAAGCGGACGAAGCAGTTGGACACGCTCGCGGACCGGCTCGACCGCCTGACGTTGATGCTCGACAAGACGCTCGACCGCATCGACGCCTTGGAGTCGAAGGTCGCGGAGAACCTGCGCGAGCGGGACGGCCGCCTCGAGTCCGGACTCCGCTCGGCGGATCAGGCCCTGCGCACGTCCGACGCGCTCCGGCGCGTGGTCGTTCGCGAGCACGAACGGCACGGCGGAGCTGTCGAAGGAGTGCCCAGCTCGTTGGTGCTCTGCGACGTCGGCGTGCTCAGGTTGCCGGCCGAGGACGCGCTCATGCTGCCGTTGCTGTCGAGCAACGGGGTGTGGGAGCCGGAGCTGTCGAGGCTGATCGACTCACTGGTCGAGCCGGACGGCATCTTCGTCGACATCGGCGCCCATGTCGGATATCACACGATCAGGGTGCTCAGCATGCTCGGCACCAGCGGCGCGGTGGTCGCCGTAGAACCGAGCGAACCCGTGCGACGCCTGCTCGAGCACAACGTCGCCGTCAATCTCTCTCCGCAGATCGCGGAGAGACTGGTGGTCGTCGAGGGCGCCGCCTGGGACCAGGCTGCGGACCTGCTCGCCGAGCCGGCGTTGACCGGCGGCATCACGGTGCGCCCGAATCCGGGACAACCTGTGCACGCCGGCGCCGCACCCGCGCAGAACCAGGTGCCCGCCGGATCGGCGCAGTTCGTTGGCGCCCCGGTCCTCGAGCCGATGGATGACAGCAACCCCGTTGAACTGGGCGGATCCGTTCGCGGAGTGCGTCTGGACAAGGAGTTGGAGGCCACCCAGAGCCTGTCCGGTATGCGTC
Organism: Kutzneria buriramensis; assembly: GCF_003387475.1. Lineage (GTDB taxonomy): Bacteria > Actinomycetota > Actinomycetes > Mycobacteriales > Pseudonocardiaceae > Kutzneria > Kutzneria buriramensis. The sequence goes on from NZ_QUNO01000011.1 coordinate 413,874, forward strand.
TGTCGGTGGTGAAGGTCGACGCGCCCGGGCGTGAACACCGAGCACTCGGCGGCTTGGTTCGCCTGCTCCGCAGGGATCGGCCGCACGTGTTGTGCGCGTTCTCGCCGTCGGCGATCTCGGACCTCGGCGACGACCCGATCACGGTGCTGCGGGAGTTCCGCACCTGGGGCTACGACCTGGTGCCGATGGATCAGCAGCGCGTCGTCAGCCCGGAAGAAGTGCTGGAGGCTTCCGGCGGTTCCCGAAGCTCGACGCTGTGGCTGCGCCCGCGCGGCAAAGGCGTCTGACGCCCACTGTTAACCGCGCTGACCAGGCGATTTGACTTCGGTGATCGACCTGAGTAACTTTCTCTCTGTCAGCGCAACACGGACTCGCCCCGGACCGCAAGGGCCGGCGAGGACGGGCGAAGACACCAAGGTCCTAGGTCGCGAAACAAGCTCCCGTGTGAACGTGGTAGAGTGTGCGACCGCCGGGCCTGGAACCCAGAATTTCGACTCTCAGAGCCGATTTGCTTGGTGAGAACGGACCGGCTAAGCTTTGAATCACCAAAGCCTCGGATCAACCCGCTTCACAGCGGTGCGAGATGGTGTGCGTGTGTTCTTTGAGAACTCAACAGCGTACTGTAATAGCCAGTACTTGAATGAATAACCCCTTAGTGGGTTCCTTTGAGATGGTTGAAC
>NZ_QUNO01000012.1 GCF_003387475.1 Kutzneria buriramensis
AGGACCTGGACGGAGCGGGCAAGAGGGGGACGTCCGGTCTGCACAACACACCACCTGACTCAGACGGGGTGTTGCAACAACCACCTGACTTCAAGCGTCCTTCCCTGCATGCCGGAGTCGTCAGGCCGCAGCCGGGGCGGGGCCGTGGTCGGCCGGGCCGCTTCCACCGGTGCCGCCCGAGCCGCCGCTGTCGCTGTCGCCGCCGCCCCCGCCCCCGCCGAGCAGGCCGCTGAGCAGGTGGGACAGCGAGTCGAGCAGGCCGCTGACCAGGCTGCCGACGGAGTCGAGGATGCCGCTGCGCGGCTGCGGGGCGGTCAGCGCGGCGGCGAGCTGGGCCTGCTGCGCCTCGGCGCGGTTCAGGTACATGGCGGTTTCGGGGCTGAGGCTGTCGCGGTCGCTGCCGCCGCGCACGGCGGCGAGCACGGGGCCGAGGTCGGTGACGGCGGCGCGCACGGCGTCGACGTCCTTGGCCTGCCAGGCCGCCGCCAGGCGGTCGCGGCCCTGCTGAACCTGCTGGACCAGCGTCGGGGTGCTGGCCTGGGCGACGCCGCCGGTGACGCCGAGCACGGCGGCGACCAGTGTGGCGGCGATGATCCCGACAAACGTCTTGGGCATCGTTGACCTCTGGGGGTGTCGGAACAGGACGCCCAATAGTTGACCCGCGAAGCACTTTCCGCGCGTTCTAGATCACCCGATCGGGGAACTCCTCCTGGAACAGGCCCAGCAAAGGCGTTGCCTTGACGGCGGTTTCCTCGTACTCACCGTCCGGATCGGACAGTGCGACGACCGCGCCGCCGACGCCGTAGTCGACCCGGCCGGGCGTCACGACGGCGGTGCGGATCACCACGCTGAGGTCGACGGCGCCGCTCAGCGAGAAGTACCCCAGTGCCCCGGAGTACACGCCGCGAGCGGCGCCCTCCAGCCGGTCGATGATCCGCATGGTGCGGATCTTGGGCGCCCCGGTCATGGATCCGGGCGGGAAAGCAGATCGCACGCAGTCGACGGGCGAGGCGTCGGGGCGCAGCCGGGCGGTGATCGTCGACACGAGTTGGTGCACGGTCGCATAGCTCTCGACGTCGAACAGCTTCGGCACCCGCACACTGCCGACCTCGGCGACCCGGGCCAGGTCGTTGCGCACGAGATCGACGATCATCAGGCTCTCGGAGCGGTCCTTCTCGCTGGTGCGAAGCTCTTCCCGCAACTCGGCGTCCCGGCCAGGGGTTGTGCCGCGTGGGCGCGTTCCCTTGATCGGCTTGGACTCGACGACGCCGTGCCGGTCGATGCGCAGAAAGCGTTCCGGTGACGTGCTGAGCACGTGCAGGTCGCCGAACTTCAGCAGCGCGCCGAACGGCGCGGGGCTGGTATGCCGCAGGAATCGGTAGGCCTGCCAGGGATCGACGTCGGCGTCGACGGTGATCTTGTTGGTGAGGTTGACCTCGTACGTCTCGCCCTCGACGATCGCCTGCTGGCAGGCGGTGATCGCGTCGAGGTACCGCTCCCGGTCGTCCCGCAACGAGATGCTCGCCGACCCATGAGCCGCCGGCGGTGCTGTGTCCACATTGGATACAGAATCCAGTATTGACAGGTTCGTGGGATCGAGGGCGAGCACGTAGGTTGTGTTCTCCTCGTGATCGAACACCACCGCGTGGTCGGCGAACATCATGGCGGCGTCGGGATACGGCGACCGGTGCGCCGCGTCCCCGCCGCACTCCGACTTCAGCTCGTAGCCGAGATAACCCACCCACCCCAGGGTGAAGTCGAACGGCGCATCTGCGGTCGCCGTGACGGTGTCGAGCTCGTCGGACAGCCAGTCGAAGAACGGGCCGTCTGCGGCGGTGACGCACCGCGAGGCCGAGCCCATGATCGAGAACCGGTCGATCCCGTTGCTGTCCAACCAGAACGCGTAATGGGCGGTCCGGAAAAGCTGATCGAACACGGCTTCCGGCTCGTGCGTGGTCGGCATTCGCCGCACGTGCACGGTGACCGGCTCAGGCTTCGCTCGTGGGGCGCTGGTGCTGATCACCGGGCGCGAGCGCGTCGGCGTGAGGTCGGTGAAGTTGCGCAGCAGCCGGTGCCCGTGCTCGGTGCGGACGGATTCGGGGTGGAACTGCACGCCGTACAACGGCTTCGTCCGGTGCTGGAGTCCCATGAGGACACCGTCCGGCGTCCACGCCGTGGCCTCCAACGCATCCGGCAGATCGGTGACGGTGAGCGAGTGGTACCGCACAGCCCGGAACGGCGACGGCAGCCCGGCGAACAACCCGGTGCCGTCGTGCTCGACGGGCGAGGTCCGCCCGTGCCGCGGCTCGTCGGCCCGCCGCACCTTCGCGCCGTGCAGGTGCGCGATCGCCTGGTGGCCAAGGCAGACGCCGAGCAGCGGCAGGTCGCAGCGGGCGATCAGTTCCCGGGCGAACCCCAGGTCGGCGTCGTGCTCCGGTGTGCCGGGGCCGGGCGACACCACGACGTTGTCGAACTCGGCGAGCAGGCCGGGTGCCAGCGCCGGGTCGTCGTTGCGCAGCACGGTCGGCGCGCACCCGGTGACCTCGGCCAGGTAGTGGGCCAGGTTGTGGGTGAACGAGTCGTAGTTGTCGACCAGCAGCGTGCGCACGCGGCGACGGTAACCGACGGGACCGGCCCCGGGTACTCGTTGTGCGCCACCGAACGGCGGTTACCCGGCGGTCGAATGACCGTTCACCACTTCGAGCGATCGGGCCACCGCAAAGCGTCAAGGAAATACCCGCCGAAGACTGAACACCACTCACCAATTCGGGGCTGGGGTATACAAGTCGACGGCCTCGGAAGGGAGGCGCCGTGCCGTTGCGCAAACCGGCCGCCGCGATCGGCGGTTTCTACGCCACCTCGCTCGACTCGGTCCGGTTCGCCTTCCGCCGCCCCTTTCAGACCCGCGAATTCCTCCGCCAGTCCTGGTTCATCGCCGGCGTCTGCCTCGCGCCGACCCTGCTGATGTCCATCCCGTTCTGCGTCATCACCGTGTTCCAGCTCAACCAGCTGCTGATCGAGCTCGGCGGCGCCGACCTGTCCGGCGCGGGCGCCGGCCTCGGCGTCGTGCGGGAGATCGCGCCGCTGGTCAGCGCCCTGGTGGTGGCCGGCTCCGGGGCCACCGCGATCTGCGCCGACCTCGGTGCGCGCCGGATCCGCGAGGAGATCGACGCCGTCCGCGCGCTGGGCCTGCACCCCGTGCACCGCCTGGTGGTGCCGCGCGTGCTGGCCGCCACCGTCGTCGCGCTGTGCCTCAACGGCATGGTGACGCTGGTCGGCCTGCTCGCCGGCTACGTCTTCTCGGTGTACGTGCAGCACGCCAGCCCGGGCCTGTTCATGGCCAACCTGACGCTGCTCGCCGGGCCGAAGGACTTCGCCGTCAGCGAGTTCAAGAGCGCCGTGTTCGGGCTGTTGGCCGGCCTGGTCGCGTGCCATCTCGGATTGAACGCCAAGGGCGGTCCGAAAGGCGTCGGCGATGCCGTCAACCAGACCGTGGTGTGCGGTTTCCTGCTGCTGTTCCTGGCCAACAGCCTCATCACCGCGCTATTCCTGAGGAGCTGACGATGCTGCGATCGATCGGCCGCCAACTGGAATTCCACGGCCGCGTGTACGCGGAACTGCCGAGCGCCGCGCGCAAGTACCGGCGGGAGGTGTTCCGCCTGCTCGCCGAGACCAGCATGGGCACCGGCGGGCTCGCCGTGATCGGCGGCACCGCGGCGGTTGTGGCGTTCATGACAGCGGCCGTCGGCGTCGAGGTCGGCCTCCAGGGCTACGCGGCGCTGTCCGACATCGGCGCGGGAGCGCTCTCGGGGTTCCTGTCCTCGTACGCCAACACGCGCGAGGCCGCGCCGCTGATCGCCGGCATCGCCCTGACCGCCACCGTCGGCGCCGGCTTCACCGCGCAGCTCGGGGCGATGCGGGTCAGCGAGGAGATCGACGCCCTGGAGGTGATGGCCATCCCGTCGCTGCCGTTCCTGGTGAGCACCCGGATCGTCGCCGGGCTGCTGGCCATCGTGCCGCTGTTCGCGCTGGCCGTGCTGACGTCGTTCACCGCCACCAAGCTCGTCGTCACCGTCGGCTTCGGCCAGCCCAGCGGCACCTACCAGCACTACTTCGACATCTTCCTCAACCCGGCGGACCTGTTCTGGGCGTTCCTCAAGGCGCTCCTGATGTCGGTGGTGGTCATGTCGGTGCACTGCTACCACGGCTTCACCGCCCGCGGCGGGCCCGCCGGCGTGGGCATCGCCGTCGGCAAGGCCGTCCGGACGTCGCTGGTCGCGGTGCTGCTGGTGGACATGGCCGTGGACTTCAGCGTCTTCGGCAGCGCCTCGACCGTGCACATCGCCGGATGAACCGGCACACGGCGTTGGGAGCCGCGTTCGTCGTCGCCCTGCTGGCGGCGTCGGCGCTGGTCGCCGCGCAGTTCGAGGGCGCGCTGGACCGGGTCGTGCCGATCACCGTGCGGGCCTCCCGGGCGGGGTTGCTGATGGATCGGGGTGCGGAGGTCAAGGTCCTCGGCGTCACCGTCGGCACGGTTCGCACCGTTGCTCCCACTGCTGACGGGGCCGAGCTCGGTGTCGGGCTCTTCCCGTCGATGGCGGACAAGGTGCCGGCAGACGTCACCGCTCAGGTCGTGCCGCTGACGATCTTCGGTGCCAAGTACGTCGAGCTCGTTCGGCCGGCTGCACCGTCGCCGCCGATCAGGGCCGGGGCGGTGATCGGCGGCAGCCGGGTCGCCGTCGAGATCAACGAGACGTTCGAGCACCTGCTGGGGCAGTTGAACGCCATCGAGCCGAGCCGGTTCGACCTGGCGCTGAGCGCCGTCGCCGATGCCCTGCAGGGCAACGGGGACCGGCTCGGCCGGCTCGCCGTCGACCTCGACGGCTACCTCGGCAAGATCAACCCCAGCCTGCCGGCACTGGCCGACGACCTGGCCAAGGCGCCGCCGGTGCTCGACACGTACGCGGCGGTGACGCCGGACGTGATCCGTATCGGTGACAACCTCGGGGCCACCGGCGACACCCTGGCCGCGACGCAGCTGGGCACGTTCCTGTTGTCGCTGACCAAGTTCGGCAACCAGAGTGCGGAGTTCCTCGGGCACATCGACCAGCCGCTCGCCGACGCCCTGCAGATCAGCCGTCCGACTGCTGGGCTGCTGGCCGACTACTCGACGATGTTCCCCTGCCTGTTCCAGGGGCTCGACCTGAACCGACAGTTGTTGAGCCGCGACCAGGACAGCGGCCTGCACGTCGACGTGGCCGTCGGACCTGGCGCGCGGCCGTACCGGTATCCGCAGGACCTGCCGCAGATCCAGCCCGGCACCGGGCCCAGCTGCCACGGGATGGTGGGGCGCCGGTGAAGTTCCTCGTCTTCTTACTCGTCAGCATCGCCGCCGCCACGCTGGTCGGGTTCACGCTGTCCGGCCGCTCACCGGGCGGGCCGTCCGACGAGTACCGGGCGATCTTCGCCGACGTCTCCAATCTCGTCGCCGGCGATGAGGTTCGGGCCGCCGGCATCCGGGTCGGCACCGTCGAGCGACTGTCCATAACGGACGGAAATCGGGTCGAGGTCGCCTTCTCCGCACAGCGGACCGTCGACCTGACCACCGGCACGCATGTGGCCGTGAAGTACAAGAACCTGGTCGGCGACCGGTTCCTGGAGCTGACCGCCGGCGACGGCCCCAGGCTGCCGCCGGACGGCACGATCCCGGTCGGCCAGACCGCGCCGGCGCTCGACCTGGACGCGTTGTTCAACGGCTTCAAGCCGCTGCTCGCCGCGCTGTCGCCGGACCAGGTCAACACCGTGTCCGGCGAGCTGGTGACCGTGTTGCAGGGCGAAGGTGGCACCCTCGACGCGTTGCTGGCCTCGCTGGCGTCGGTCACGTCCACACTGGCCGACCGGGACCAGGTCATCGGCGACGTGATCACCAACCTGAACTCCGCGCTGGGCAGGGTGAACACCGGCGAGCTCGGCCAGCTGATCACGCAGTTGCAGCAGCTGGTGAGAGGTCTCGACGCGGACCGGGACCAGATCGGCGACGCCGTCACGCACATCGACGCGCTGACCGGCCAGACGGCCGCGCTGCTCGACGTGATCCGGCCGCCGCTGCACGACGACATCGGCCGGCTCGGCCGGTTGGCGAACACGGTGAACGCCAACAAGGACAGCCTGACCGCCGCGCTCGCCGCGCTACCGGACGCCTACCAGCGGCTGAGCCGGGGAGCCGCCTGGGGCGGCTACATCAACGTCTACCTGTGCGGTCTCGGCGTCAAGCTCGCGGACCCGATCGCCCTGCGCAGCGGAATCGCCCGCTGCCTGCCGACGAAGTGAGGACGGCGTGACAAGAACCTTCGCCGAACGAGATCCGGTCAAGGTGGGCGTGGTCGGGACCGCCGTGCTGGTGGCGATCGTGGTCGGCGCGTTCCTCGTGCCGGCGATCGGGGGCCGTCGGTTCGTCGCCGAGTTCGCCGAGGTGGGCGGCCTCGGCGGTGGCGATCCGGTGGTGGTGTCCGGCCTTCGGGTCGGGGCCGTCGACGGCGTTGCGCTGCAAGGCGATCGCGTCGATGTCACCTTCTCGGTGACGGATCCGAAGATCCAGCTCGGCGACAGCACGCGTGCCGCGATCAAGGCCGAGACCGCCCTGGGGCGCAAGGAACTCGCGCTGACCCCGGCCGGCGGCGGCGAGCTGCACCGCATCCCGCTGTCCCGGACGACCGTGCCCTACGACGTCACCGATGCGTTGTCGGACGTGACCACCCAAGTGTCAGAACTGGACACCGACAAGGTTTCCGGCGCGCTGGACACCCTGTCGACCACGTTCCAGGACACGTCGCCGCAGGTGAAGTCCGTGCTGGACGGCCTGAGTCGGCTGTCGGAGACCGTTAACTCGCGGGACGCGGCGCTGCGGGAGCTTCTGGTGCACGCCGACGACGTCAGCGGCGTGTTGGCCCAGCGCGACGGCGAGCTGGTGAAGATCTTCGCGCAGGGCTCGTCGCTGCTGGCCACACTGAACCAGCGCAGCGCGGCCATCCAGTCCCTGCTGACCAACTCCGTCGCCGTGTCCGACGAGCTGAGCGGCCTGGTGCAGGACAACAAGGCGCAGCTGGATCCGTCGTTGAAGCAGTTGGACGACTTGCTCACTGTGCTCCAGCAGAACCGCGACCACCTGAACCAGGTGCTCGACCGGTCCGGGCCGCTGGTCCGTGAACTGGGTGAGGCCGTCGGGTCCGGGCCGTTCGTGGACACCCAGGTCGGCAACCTCGTGCCCACCAACCTGGTGCCGCTGCTGCCCGAACTGCTGGCCAGGGGAGGAAAGTGAACCTGCACCGGCTGACCGTCGCCGCCGTTGTCCTGGCCCTGCTGGCCTCGACGGCGTACGTGGTGCTGAACCCGGGCGGTCGGCGCACCGCCACGCTGGAATTCGCGCGCGCCGTCAACCTGCATCCCGGCGACGACGTGCGGGTGCTGGGGGTGCGGATCGGTGAGGTCACGTCGGTGCGCCCGGACGGTGATCACGTCGCCGTCGGCATCGGGTACGACCGGGCGGTTCCCCTTGGCGCGAAGGCGGTCATCGTCACGCCGAGCGTGATCAGCGGGCGATTCGTGCAGCTCACGCCGGCGTACACGAGCGGGCCGGAGCTGCCCGACGGCGCAACGATTCCTGCTGGCCGTACCGCGGTGCCGGTGGAGTGGGACCAGCTCAAGGACCAGCTGACCCGACTGTCCACCGCGCTGGCCAAGAACGGCTCGCTGCCGAAGGCGATCGACACCGCCGCGGCGAACCTGCAAGGCAACGGCGGCTCCATCCGTCAGACGATTTCCGACCTCGCCAAGGCGACCGGCACGCTTGCCGCTGGCAGCCACGACCTGTTCGCCACCGTCAACAACCTCCAGGTGTTGGTCACCGCGCTGAACGGTGCCGACGCTCAGATCCGCGAGTTCAGCGGTCAGCTGGCGGCGATCGCGAAGCTGTTGGACGACAACAAGGCCCAGCTGGCGGCCGCGCTGACCGCGCTCGATCGCGCCACCGCCGAGGTCGCCGACTTCGTCGCGCACAACCGGGACCGGCTCGGCGCCACCGTCGGGCAGCTCGCCGACGTCACGAAGATCATCGCCGACGAGCGGGCCCAACTGGCCGAGATCCTGCACCAGGCGCCGACCACCTTGACCGACGTCCTGGCCGTGTTCGACCCGGGCACCGGCCGGCTCCAGGCCCGGCTCGCGATCAACAACACCCAGGACCTCGCCGGCTTCACCTGCGCCACCCTGTTCTCCCTGGGCGGCACCCCCGACCAGTGCCGGCAGACGCTGGATCCGTTGCTGCACATGCTGAACATGCCCACGGTCCCGATCGCGCTGAATCCGCCGAACCTGCCCACGCTGCTGCTCGGCGGTGGCCGATGAGGATCCTGCTCGCGGTCGCCTGCCTGCTCGCTCTGACGGCCTGCTCGCGCGATGTGTACGTGGTGCAGGCGGAGCTCAGCAATGTCGCCAACCTGGTGCCGAACTCTGAGGTGAAGGTCGACGATGTCACCGTCGGCCGGGTCAGCGACATGGAGCTGGACGGCTGGCACGCGCGGCTGACCTTGGAGTTGGACAACGGCGTGCGTTTGCCGGCAAACGCCACCGCCAAGGTCGGCCAGAAGAGTCTGCTGGGGGCCGAATACGTCGAGCTCGACCGCCCGTCCGACGCCACGGGCGTGCTGCGGCCGGGCGATGTCATTCCCCTCACCCGCACCGATCGCTACCCGGAGACCGAGGAACTGCTGGCCGGATTGTCCCTGTGGCTCAACGGCGGCGGCCTCCAGAACCTGCGGACGATCTACACCGAGGTGGACAAGGCCCTGGGCGGCCGCGAGCAAATCACGCGTGACCTGCTGGACAAGCTGCGCACCTTCGCCACGACCATCGACCAGCAGAAGAACGCGATCGTCGCCACCGTCGACGCGCTGGACGGCCTGAGCAAACCCCTTGCCGCACAGCGGGATCAGCTCGCGCAGGCCCTCGACCACGTCACACCCGGAGTCACGCTCCTGAACCAGCAACGGACGAACCTGACCACCGCCCTGTCGGCGCTGACCTCGTTCTCCACCGTCGCCACCCGGGTGATCAATCGCACCCAGGACGATCTCACCGCCGATCTCGCCGACCTGCGGCCGATCCTGGCCAATCTCGTCGCCGCCGGCGACTCGCTGCCGCGCTCGCTCGACGTCGCCGGCACGCTGCTGTTTCCGTTGTCCACCTTCAAGAACAGCTTCCGCGGCGACTTCGTCAACGTGTACGCGTCGGTCGATCTCTCCTTGCAGGCGGTCAATCCGCTGCTGGCGCCCCTGGGCGGGCGCTGATGTTCAGCCGCCTGGTCCGTATCCAGCTCGCCGCGTTCTCGGCGCTGACGATCTTCGCCGTATCGGTGGTCGTCGTCGACTACCTCGGCTTCGGCGTCGGGAAGTACACCGTGACCGCCGACTTCGCCGACGCTTCCGGGCTGTACAGCGGCGCGGAGGTCACCTATCTCGGCGTTCAGGTCGGCAGGGTCGCGTCGATGGACCTCGGTGTGGACGGGGTGCGGGTCTCGCTGTCGCTGGACTCACGGGTGCCGGCCTCGTTGCGTGCGGAGATCCACAGCACCTCCGCGATCGGTGAGCAGTACGTGGACCTCTCGCCTGTCGGCGACACGTCCCGAACGGCCGTCGACGGCACTTCCATTCCCCAGAGCCGAACCCGCGCGATGACACCGACCGAAGCCCTCTTGTCCAGTGTGGACTCCTTGGCGCAGGCCGTGCCCACCGATCGGCTCCGGACCGTGCTGACCGAGGTCACCACCGCGTTTCAGGGCTCGCACGACGACCTCCGTCAGCTCCTCGACCAGGCGTCGCTGCTCGTGCACGACGCCACCGCCGACGCCGGTCCCACCGTGAACCTGATCAACCAGCTGGGGCCGTTTCTGGCCACCCAGCACGCCCTCGATGGTCAGATCCGTTCCTACACCAGGGATCTGGCATCGTTCACCGACCAGCTCCGGCTCAGCGGCGACGACCTGCGCCGGCTCGTCGACACCGTGCCGGGCTTCGACGACCAGGTTCTGGGCCTCCAGGACCAGCTGCGGCCGACGCTGCCCATGTTGCTGGGCAACATGATCGCCACCGGCCAGGTCGTCCGCACCTACCTGCCAGGCGTGGAGCAGCTGCTCTCCACCTATCCCGCAACCGTCGCCGTCATCCAGGGCATGTTGCTGCGGCACGGCGGCATCGCCGCCACCCTGCGGCTCAACATCAACGACCCGCCGCCGTGCACCACCGGATTCCTGTCCAATCCGCAGCGGCGGGATCCCAGTGACACCAAGGACATTCCCGCGCCGCGGGACCTGTACTGCAAGGTCACGCCGGCCGATCCCCGGGTCGTGCGCGGTGCGCGGAACACGCCGTGTCTGAACGCGCCCGGTCGGCGGGGCGCCAGCCCCGAGCAATGCCTAGAACAGGAGCCACCATGGCAGAAGTTGCTCGTGAAGTAGTGCCCTGGCGGCGGCGGGCGCTCCAGGCCGCCGGCATGCTGCTGGCCGCCGCGCTCGTCGCCGTCGCGACCCTGCTGCTGGTCAAGCTGAACGACGCCAACGCCGAGGAGGACAGCCGGCAGGCCGCGCTGACGGTCGCCCGGCAGGTCGCCGTCGACCTCACGACCGTGAGCAGGGACAGCGCCCAGCAGAGCGTGAACCGGCTCATGGATGTCGCCACCGGTTCGTTCAAGGACCAGTTCGCCCAGCTGGCCGATACCTTCCGCAAGGTGGTGCAGCAGGCTTCGGTCAGTTCCAAGGGAACCGTCACCGAGGCCGGCGTGAGCACCGTCGACGGCGACACCGTGACCGTGCTGGCGGCCGTCACCGCGACCGTGCAGAACGCCGATGCGCCGAACGGAGAGCAGCGCCAGTACCGGATGAAGATGCAGTTGCAGCGCGACGGGGACCGGTGGCTGGTCTCGGATCTGGAGTTCGTGTCGTGAGGTTCGTGAAATGGATTGCCGCCACCGCGTTGCTCGGCCTGTGCGCCGCGGTCTTCCTGCTCTACCAACGTGTCGAGCAGTCATCCGATGTGGACGCCGCTCGACAGTCCGCAATGGACGCCGTACGGACCCGATTGCCGCAGCTCCTGTCGTACGACTACCACACCCTGGACCGGGACCTGGCCGGCGCGCGGGCCGGCACCACCGGGGCGTTCCGCGACCAGTTCGCCGAACTGTCCACAAAGGTCGTCGCCCCGGCGGCGGCGCGGCAGCAGATCGTCACCAAGACCACCGTCACCGGTGCGTCCGTCGTCAGCGCCGACCCGGATCGCGTTGTGCTGCTGGTGTTCCTGGACCAGGTCACCCAGACCAAGGCCGACCCGTCGTCGCGGATCGACGGCGCGCGGGTGCGCGCCACCTTGCAACGACAGGACGGCCAGTGGCTGGTGTCCGAGCTGACGCCCGTGTGAGGCTCAGACGCGGGCGGTGATCTCGCCGAGCAGTTCGTTCGCGCCGGCCAGCAGCGAGTCCGGGGTGGCGGGACGCACGATCATCCACATCTCCCCGCCCGCGCCGGGTTTCTGCTGGAACAGCCAGCGGCCCGATTCGAAGTCCATGTAGGTCATGGGGTTCGGGCTCTTGCGGTGGCGGCCCATGCCGTCCCGGACCGCGGCGTAGAGCCGGCCGCCGCCCAGCCGGGGCTCCGCCAGCAGGCGTTCCAGCGCCCGCTCCTCCGGGTTGCCCTGGTCGATGCTCGACTGGAGCCAGCTCTGCTGCTCGTCGTCCGAACGGGGCCGCGGTGCGCCGCTACCGACCCGGTCCGCCGCCGCCTGCGAGATGCTGATCGACTGGCCGCGCCCCGGCGGGGCCGGCGGCAGCAGACCCACCGCCGCCTCCGCCAGTCCGTTCGGCGCGATCGGGCGCAGGTGCAGCGCCTGCTCGTCGATCACCGCCAACACCGCCGACCGGCCGTCGCTGGCCGCGACCACGCCGACCGTGACCCGATTGTGGTAGCCGACCCGGCCGTGCAGCTCCAGCGGCGGGCGGGCCAGCAGGGCCATCGTCGCCACCAGGTCCGGGTGCGCCGTCATGCCGTTGGCCATGCCGATGCGGGCCAACTCGTCGAACTGCCGGCGCTCCCAGGCCGCGTAGTCGTCGAGACGGACCGCCGGGAGCGGCACCGCCAGGATGGCGTGCTGCTCCTCGATGCCGGCCCGCTGGCGCACCGCCTCCCACGCGTCCTTCGAGACGCTCACCGGTGCCCTGAGCACTTGTGCCTCAGCCCCCAATCACTCCACCCGGCGGCAGTGTCGCCGGGAGGTCGCCCACGATCTCGTCCTCCTCGCTGACGAGGTAGGCGGCGGACTTGTGCTCGTAGTCGTCTTCCTTCTTGCCGCCGCGGCCCTGGCCGCCCATCATGCCGTTCGCGCCGGCCGCGCCACGGGCCCCCGACATCGCGCCCGGGCCGCCCATGCGGCCCTCTTCCGCCGCGCCGATTCCCGCCGCCGCACCAGCTCCGGGCTTCGCTCCCGCCGCCGCCGCGCCAGCCCCCATCGCGCCCTTGGCACCGCCCATTCCGCCCGCGCCGCCGCCCATGCCCGCGCCGCCGCGGCCGTAACCGCTCCCGCCGCCGCTGGCGTAGTCGCCTCCGCCGCCGAAGCCGCCCGTGGCCGGGAATCCCCCGAACCCGCCTGGGCCGCCGCTGCCGTCGTTGCCGCTACCGCCGCCCATGCCCGGGTAGGGGTAGCCGCCGCCCCCGCCGCCCGGATACCCGCCCGCACCCTGGATGTTCGTCCCGCCACCCGGCTGGTACTGGCCGTTCCCGTTCATGTCCGCGCCGATCGGCCCCGGCTGGTACGCGCCGCCGCCCGGGTTGTTGATGCCCCCCGGCTGGTGCGAGCCCCCGCCCGGGCCGCCTCCCGGCCCGCCCACCTGGTTCGGCGAGTAACCCCCGCCGCCCCCACCGGGTCCGCCGACGTGCCCCGGTCCAGGCCCCACCGGCCCCACCGGTCCGCCCGTGACGGCGATCCCATCGCTGTTCACCTTGTCGTTATCGGAGAACGGGGGGAACGTCTGAACATTCGCGCCACTCGCCTGTGCATACTGCTGGTACGCCGCGTTGTTTGCGTTGTTGATGTCGTTGTTCTTGTCGACCGCGTCGTCATGAGCGGTGTTCCACGGCACCATGTGCTCGTACCAGGGCTCACCCGGAACCGGTACTGTATTATTGATCTTGCTCTGCGCCGTTGTGAACGTGCCAGCCTGGCCAGTGAGCGCGGTAGCCGCCTGCTGCGTCATCGTCTGACCGTCAGCCATCGACTTGATCAGCGGATCGAAGGCGCTGTTCATGCTGTCTGCTGCGGAACCGGTGTAAGTGGTCTTGATCCCAGCGAGCGCCGTGGTGAGTTCCTGCTGATGTTGTGCATACGAAGCGGACAGCTTTTGGAACGCCGAGGCATTGTCGTGGATCTGAGCGTCGCCCTTGACGTTGTTGTGGAACTGGTCATAGAGCGTGCCCTGCCCCACACCGGCCTGACACATAGGCGTGAACGAATATCCGTTGCCACTCATGGAGTCACCCCGACGCCTTGAGGTTGCCGACCAATGTAGTCACAAGCGCCTCGGATGCGGCGCATGTGTTGTTATAGTACTGGGAGCTCGCGTCAGACTGTTCAACCTCGACCTCGACCACCACGTGATCTGCTACGGCGACCGCCGTTGCGCATTTACCCTGCGGCTGGGGCAGCAGGCTGGTGTCGCGTGCGGTGTAACCTTGAATGGGGGCGAGGTTCTTGCTGTAGGGGAAGTTGCTATTGGCGGCAATCATGGCACTGGGTGTCGTATTGGGGTATACGTTTACGGAGACGGCTGCCATGTGGACGTCGGTCGGAAACATGTCGCAACCCGAGTAGTCAGTCTTATTGACGGAGCTGGTGTTTTTTACCTGACCCACATAAGGTGTCAACTGTGCCGCCGTGAGCCCTGTGCACAGGTTCTGCTGAAGTTTGGTGGTATCCAGCGGGTTGGCGACTGCTGTGGAGGTGCCCGCGGTCGCAGTGGTGCTGGACGGAGACGGACCGGCGGTGCCGCCTGTATTGTTGTTGCAGCCGGCGAGGGCCAGGGCGGCGATGCCGCCGAGGATGGTCACGGTGAGCGGAGTCTTCGATCGCACGTGTCAGGCCCTCATAGTGTTGTCGTGTTCGGTCTGCTTGTACTTGTTCACTACATCGGTGACCTTGTCGATCAGCGCGATGAGTTCTTGCTGCTTACCCCGGTTCCAGGTGAAGTGCTGGCCGGCCATCGCGTTGGCCGCGCGGGCCCAGGCGGCGCTGTAGTCATCGTTGCCGGGCGGAAACACCGAAATGTCGCGCCCGGCCTGCATCGCAGTCTCCTGCAGCGCCTGCAGCTGGTTCTGCAATGCATCGATAAACTTCTGGGCATCGTCGAGGTCGATGCTGTAGCCGCCGCCCAGGCTGATCTCCGCCGCCATGGCCCCCGTCCCCGTTCACTCAGTCCAAACGCCCATCCAGGCTAGCCGACCTGTCACGGCCGTGAGGGCGAATCCGCTCGGTGAGGCGATTCAGGCCCACCCCGCCGTGACCGAGGTGACTCTCCGTCGTCGACAGGCTCTGACGTGGGGCGGGCGCGGGTGGTTCCAGGCAATCAGGTGACGGCGGCGGCGACGGTGGCGCGGGCGCGGGTGAGCAGGAGGAACGCGGACAGGGCGGCGACGGCTACGGCGGTCATGACGACGCCCATGGAGACAGCGGTGCTGGCGAGGGGTGCGGCGACGCCGCCGACGAGGAACTGGAAGGTGCCGAGCAAGGCCGAGGCGTTGCCGGCTTTGTCGGGGTGGTCGCTCATGGCCAACGCGGTGGCGTTGGGGAAGACCATGCCGACGGCCCCGGCCAGGACGAACAGCGCCGGCAGCACCCCGGGCAGCCCGACGCCGGCGAGCACCGAGACCAGCAGCGCCACCGCCCCGAACACGGTGCCGGCCAGGCCTACCGCGAGGAGGCGGCGAGGGGAGAAGCGGCCGAGGAGCCAGCTGTTGACCTGGCTGGCGCCCATGATGGCCAGCGAATTGACGCCGAACACGACGCTGAACAGCGTGGCGGAGAGGCCGTAGGTGGTCTGGAGCTCGAAGGACGAGCCGGAGATGTAGGAGAACAGTGCGGCGAAGGCCAAGGCGCAGGACAGGGAGTAGCCGAGGAAGACGCGGTCGGCGAGCAACCCGACGATGGACAGGCTCCCCGGTCGGCGGCGCGAAACCGGCAGGGACTCCTTGAGCGAGAGGGTGCACGTGACGAGCAGCAGCAGGCCGATGGCGGCGAGCACGACGAAGACGCCACGCCAGGTGGTCCAGTGCAGGATGACGGCGCCGAGGGCAGGCGCGACGACGGGGCCGAGGCTGTTGACGAGCATGAGCAGCGAGAAGAACCTGGCCAGCTCGCCGCCCTCGAAGAGGTCCCGGGCGACGGCGCGGGAAATGACGATGCCGGCGGCGCCGCCCATGCCCTGCACCAGCCGCAGCACGGTGAGCGTGATCGCGGACGGGGCGAAGATGCACGCGGCCGACGCGACGAGGTAGATCGCGAGCCCGACGAGCAGTGGCCCGCGCCGGCCGAGCCGGTCGGACAGCGGCCCGGGGATCAGCTGCCCGACGGCGAGCCCGATGGTGCACGCGGTCAGCGTGAGCTGGATGTCGGACGGCGTCGCGGTCAGCTCGCGCGCCATCGCCGGAAAGGCCGGCAGGTACATGTCGATGGACAGCGGCGCGAACGCCGACAGGCTGCCCAGCACGACCGCCAGCCCGGTGGTCCTCGCCTTGGTCACAACTCGTGAGGATACGTCGCCCGTTTGGGGTAACGTCGGCTCTCATGATGGCCGTCACGCCGATGTTGCCCGTCCATGCGGACGCCGTGTTGGCGATCTACCAGCAGGGCATCGACGGCGGCGACGCCACCTTCGCGACGACCGCCCCCAGCTGGGCGGACTTCGACTCCGGGCATCTGCCGGACCATCGGTTCGTGGCCGTCGACGGCGACCGCGTGCTCGGCTGGGTCGCGTGCTCGCCGACGTCGAAGCGCGCGGTGTACGCCGGCGTCGTGGAGGAGAGCGTCTACGTCCACCCGGACGGCCGCGGGCAGGGCGTCGGCCGGGGCCTGCTGAGCAGTGTGATCGCCAGCACGGAGGCGGCCGGCATCTGGACGCTGCGGGCCGGCATCTTCCCGGAGAACACGGCCAGCCTCGCCCTGCACGAGAAGGCCGGCTTCCGCGTGATCGGCGTGACCGAGCGGGTCGGGCGCTTCCACGACGGCCGCTGGCGCGACGTCGTGTTGCTGGAGCGGCGCAGCGCGCTGGTCTGACCGTCCGATGTGGATTGTCGTGCCGCGGGCATGACATCTGTCGTGGGCTCGCCGTCGACACCGGTGCCAGACTCGATGCCATGCGAGCCAAGGGAATCAACTACGACACCGGTGTGACGCCGGGCGGCAGGCAGAGCCGGCCCGTGTTCGATCCGGAGCAGGTGCGCAGCGAGCTGCGGACGATCGCAGAGGACCTGCACTGCACGGCGGTCCGCATCAGCGGCGCGGACCCGGCGCGGATCGGCACGGCCGCCGCGATCGCGGGGGAGCTGGGTCTGGAGGTGTGGTTCGCCCCGTTCCCGTGCGACCTGACGCCGGACGAGATGCTGCCGATCTTCGCGGACTGCGCCGAGCGGGCGGAGGCGCTGCGGCTCGCCGGGGCCGAGGTGATCCTGGTCCTCGGCTGTGAGATCAGCCTGTTCGCCAAGGGATTCCTTCCCGGCGACGACACCTACACGCGGATCGAGCGGATCATGGCCGGCGACGCGGAGACGTTCGCCGCGTTCGCCACCGCCCCGGCCGAGGTCACGGCGTTCCTGAACACGGCGGCCACCGCGGCGCGGGAGAGGTTCGGCGGCCGCGTCACCTACGCGTCCGGGCTGTGGGAGGACATCGACTGGCGGCCGTTCGACATCGTCTCCGTGGACGCCTACCGCGACAAGGAGAATGCCGCCACCTTCCGCGACCAGCTCGCCGAGCGGGTGAAGATCGGCAAGCCGGTCGCGGTCACGGAGTTCGGCTGCTGCACCTACACCGGCGCGGGCGACCGCGGCGGCATGGGCTGGGCGATCATCGACGACAAGGCCGACCCGCCGACGATCAGCGGCGATCACGCGCGCGACGAGCAGGAGCAGGTGCGCTACCTGCGGGAACTGTTGGAGGTCTTCGAGGAGATCGGCGTGGACACCGCGCTGTGGTTCACCTTTGCCTCGTTCAACGCGCCGTACAGCCCGGATCCCCGGCACGACCTGGACCTCGCCGCGTACGGCGTGGTCAAGGTGACCGACGAGGGGCTCGTGCCCAAGGCGGTGTTCGGCGCGCTGGCCGAGGCCTACAGTTCGTCCACAAAGGACTGAAGGGTCGCGTTGAACTCGGTCGGGCGCTCCAGGTTGGGCAGGTGTGCCGCGCCGGCGATGACGGCCAGCCGCGAGCCCTTGGCCAGTCCGTGCATGAACTGCGCCTCGGCGACCGGGGTGTACTCGTCCCGGTCGCCGACGACGATCAGCGTCGGCAAGCCGGCCTGAGCGAGCAGATCCACGTAGTCGGGCCGCTCGGCGCGACCACGCAGCGCCGCCGCCGAGCCCTCGACCGGGGCGCCGGTCATCATGCGGCGGACGTGCTCCTCGGCCGCACAACCCGGCACGACCATCTTCGGCAGCGCGTGCTCGATGTAATCCGCGCTGCCCTCTCGGAGCAATCTGTCGGCGAGCTCGGTGCGATATTCGACGCCCTCCGGTGTCTCGCCCCGCGGCGAGGTGTCCGCCAGCACCAGCGCCTGCACCCGGTCGGCGTGCAGCCGCAGGAACTCCAGCACGATCTGCCCGCCCATGGACAGCCCGACCAGAACGGCTCGCTCGACGTCGAGGTGGTCCAACAAGGCGGCCAGGTCGGCGGCGAACACGTCGAAGGTCGTCTTGCCCGGCACGACCGTCGATTCGCCGTAACCGCGCAGGTCGGGGGCGATCATCCGGTAGCCGAGGGCGAGTTGCGGCCGCCACATGGTGCGGTCGAACGGGTGGCCGTGCACCAGCAGCAGCGGCATGTCGCCGCCGGTGTCGTCGTAGCCGACGGTGATGCCGTTCAGTGTCACGGTGCTCATCGCGTCCCCCTTCGGTTTGACGTCCGAACGCTAACCGGAGCACGATGTCGGTGCAATGGAAACAATGCTCCGAGTGCAATTTGGGAGTCGCGGGTGGAGGAGTACCGGCGGATCGCGGACCTGATCGCCGCGGACATCGCCGCCGGCCGGTTGCGGCCGGGGCAGCAGCTGCCGCCGCAGCGGACGTTCGCCCGGCGGCACCACATCGCCGCGTCGACCGCGGCCCGCGTGTACGGCGAGCTGGTCCGGCGGGGCCTGGCCGTCGGGGAGGTCGGGCGGGGCACGTTCGTCCGGCCGGCGCGGACCGTCGACCAGGTCAACCTGGAGCTCAACTTCCCCGTGCTGCCCGAGCAGGCCGCGCTGCTCGCGCCCGCGCTGGAGCGGGCGCTCCGGCACGACGTGCTCGACCAGTCGCTCCGCGGCGGACCGGCGCCGACCGCGACCCGGGAGGCCGCCGCCGACCTGTTGGCGCGGCCCGGCTGGCGCCCCGCCCCCGGCAGCCTGCTGTTCGCGGCCGGCGGCCGGCAGGCCATCGCCGCCGTGCTCGCGGCCCTGGTCCCGCCCGGCGGCCGGCTCGGCGTCGAGTCGCTGACGTATCCCGTGCTCAAGGCGATCGCCGCCCAGCTCGGGATCGAACTCGTGCCGCTTCCCATGGACGCCGGCGGCCTGCTCCCGCGGCGAGTGCCTGTCGACGCCCTGTATGTACAGCCCACCCTGCACAATCCGCTCGGCATCACCATGTCGCCTGCTCGCCGCGAGGAGATCGCCGGGCTCGGGCTCCCGATCATCGAGGACGGCGTCAACTCGTTCCTCGACGAGTCGCCAGCGCCGCTAGCAGCGCTGGCGCCCGACCGCGTCGTGGTCGTCGACGGCCTGTCCAAGCGGCTCGCCCCCGGCCTCACCATCGGATTCGTTGCCGCGCCGGCCGGTTGGACGGACCGCATCGCCGCCACGCTGCGTTCCGGCGCTTGGGGGAGCGCCGCCTTCGCCCTCGACGCCGCGACCCGGTGGATCCTCGACGGCTCCGCCGCGCGCATCGCCGCCGCCAAGCGGGTCGACGCCGCGCACCGGCAGGAGCTCGTTCGGGACCGCCTTCCCGTACAGGGCAACCCCAAGGCCTATCACTGCTGGTTGCCGCTGCCTTCCCCCTGGCAGGCCGACACTTTCGTCGCCGCAGCCGCTCGTCGGGGCATCTCCGTCACCCCGGCCGCCGCCTTCGCCGTGGTGCCCGCTCAAGCGCCGAACGCCGTCCGGCTGGCCCTCGGTTCCCCACCCGTGGACGCCCTGACCGGCGCCCTGGACATCCTCGCCTCGTTGCTCGCCCAGGAACCGGATCTCGTGGAGGGTTGACACTTCGGCCGCCGCCGAACCGTTGCGGAACTAGCTTTCTCCATATGGATCTGGAACTGCCTGTGCCGCAGCCCGCGCCCACCGTCGCCTGGCTGCGCGCCATGGTCGCCCGGTTCAGCTCCGGCTCCGACCACCAGCGCCGTCGGGCCCTCGCCGTCGCCGAACTCGCCAAGATCGATCCGGCCGACCTTCGCCGCCGTGCCGCCGGATCGTCGTGCAGCGCCGCCGAAGTCCTCGCACAAGCCATGGACATCGACGCCGGCGACGCCGTCGCCGATGTCGCTCGCGCCTACCATCCGCACACCGTTGCCGATGATGCCGCCGACAGCGCCGTCGCTCGCCTGGTCGACGCCTTCGGCGGCGTCACCGACGAGCTCACCGCCGCGCGGATCAGCCTCCTCGTCCAGAGCTGCGACGCCACCACTGCGCTCGTTGCCAACGCCCGCAATCACTCCAGCGTCGCCGCCACCCTGCGCGACGACCCGCCGCTGCGCTCCACCCGCCGCGTCCGCGACGGCGAGGTCGTCATGGTCAGCCTCGACGGCCACCCTTTCGGCGCCGGCACCCACGAATGCCCCGGGCAGGCGCACGCAATCGCTCTGGCGGAAGGGATCCTGGCACGAGAAGACCACTGAGACACGGCGCCGCGAAGGAGCAGGCGGAGACCGTACTGGTCGAGCGGATGCGGGGCCCACGCTGGGTGTACGCCGGCCCCGCCTCGCTCGGCGGGAACCGATGGCCTGGCGGACGCGATGAAACGCTGGATCACTTCTTTCCCAGCAGCGAGCCCACGTCTGTGAGCAGGCCGCCGACAACTGCACCGACCAGGTTCGGCGGAGTGGTGGTCGTCGTGGCCGGTGGTGTGGTGGTGGTCGTCGTTGGTGGCGGAGTGGACGTAGTCGTGACCGGAGCCGTGGGGGGTGGGGCGGCGACGGCGGGAATCGCCGCCACGCCGCCGGAGTAGGTGGTGATCCACTGGAACACGTCGGCCAGGTAGGCGCCGTCGTGGTTGTAGCTGAGGATCGCGTTGACGAGGTCCCCGTTCAACGACAGGTCCCGACGGTCGGCGCACAGGTAATCGGCGGCGGATGCGGTTGCGTCCCAGACGTTCTGCGGATCGGCGACGCCGTCACCGTTGGCGTCGACGCCCCATGTCGACCACGTGGACGGCAGGAACTGCATCGGGCCGACTGCGCGGGTGCCGTCGGTCAGGGAGGGGCCGAAGATGGGTTCGGTGACGGTGCCCCGCGGGTCGACCTGGCCGCCGCGGGCGTGGTTGGACTCGACCTTGCCGATGCCGGCGAGCACCTGCCAGCGCAGGTGACATGCGGGAACGCGGCCGGCGGCGTGTTGGTACGCGGCCAGCAGGACGGACGGTATCCGGTTGTCGACGACGGTGGCGACCGGCTTGAACGGGGCGACGTGATCGGGATACACGACCTGGACAGCCGGGCGCTTGGCCGGCGTCACGGGCGGTTTCGCCGGCGGCAGAACGTGATCCGCCACGGTCGGTGCCGCGGCGACCGCCGGCGGTGGGGGCGTGGTGCTGGCCGCGCAGGTCACGGCCAGTACTCCGGCGAGCGCGACCAGACCGGTCGAGGCACGGCGGGACAAGGAGAACTCCAATCGGAGAAGGACCGTGGCCCGGCGGGGAGGTCGGGCCGGGCCACGGTGGGTCATCGACTCAGAACAGGCGGCCGACCGCCTGCGACACGGACTGGAGGGCGCCGATCACCGGCACGCCCAGCGGGTCGAATGTCCAGATGTTGTTGAGGTTGCTGGTGTCCGGCTTGTCCACCACGGTCACGCCGTCGGCCAGCGCCGGCGAGGCCAGACCGGCGAGGGCGGCGGCGACCAGGGTCGCGGTGACGAGGGTCTTGCGCATGGAGGGATTCCTTTCCGTTCAGCCGCTGATGAGCTTCAGCAGGCCGTCGATGGGGGCCAGCGCGGTGGCGGGCACGGGAATGGCGGGGCCGAGCAGCGAGCCGGCGTCCACGCCGGGCAGCGCCCAGATCGGGGCGGGTGCCGCGGAAGCGGATCCGGCGCCGACCGCCAGCAGGCCGGCCGTGAGCAGGCCGACGACAACAGCCTTGGACTTCATGGGTTTCCTTTCAGCAGACGGAATCGGTGGGTTTGGGGTTGCCCAGCCCGAACAGCGGGCGGAGCGGCACTCCGACATACGTGCCGGCGATGGCGGCGAGGCCCCACAGCCAGCCGTGCAGGCTGAACGAGGCGACACCGGAGAAGTAGGCGCCGATGTTGCAGCCGCCGGCCATGCGCGCGCCGAAGCCCATCAGGATGCCGCCGATGACGGCGCCGACGGCCATCTTCCACGGCACGGCGCGGTGCAGGACGAAGGCGCCGGCCAGGGCGGAAGCGATCAGCGCGCCGAGCATGATGCCGAAGTCCATCACCGACACCCGGTCGGCCAGCACGGAGGCGTGCAGCGCGGCGGCGTTCTTGGGAATCGCCCAATAGGGAGCGTGGGAGATGTCGATCCCGATCCAACCAAGGAACTTCGCGCCCCACAAGGCGAAGGCGGCGGTGATTCCCCACGGGCTGCCGGAGATGAACAGGGTCACGGCGTTCAGCGCGGCGAGCAGGATCGCGCCCACCCACAGCGGCCACGCGCCACGCAGCACCCGGGTCCAGCCCCGGGCCACGGGGGCGGGCTCGATCGGCGGCGGGTTGCGACGACGTTGCAGCAGCAGGGACCCGCCGGCGATCGCGCCGATGATCAGCAGCGAGAACAGCACCCCGCCGGCGTAGCCGAGTGGTGTGGCGGCCAGCGACACGGTCGGGCCGAGCGACTGGAGGTACGCGATCCAGTTGGCGGCGAAGGCGCTGCCGATCGAGCCGAGGATGAAACCGCCGAGGGTGTAGAGAATCGCGGTCTGCCCGCTGCCGACCGCGAACAGCGTGCCGGACGCGCAGGAGCCACCGATCTGCATGCCGACGCCGAAGATGAACGCGCCGAGCGCGACGCCGATGCTGGCCGGTAACACCATGCCCTTGGGAGCGCCGGAAAGCCCGATGCCGGACTGGAGGATCACCGCGAACAGCACCACGGCGACGGCCAGCATCAGCATGTGCGCCCGGATCGCCGTGCCCTGGCCGACGGCTACGACCTGCCGCCACGCCGACGTGAAACCGAAGCGGGAGTGGAAAAGCACCAGGCCGAGGGCCAGCCCCACCACGTACAGCAGGGCCAGCTTCCAACCGGCCGCGTGGTCGACGGCGAACCCGAGGATCGCGGCGAGCGCGGTGCCGACGATGATCACGCCGGATCTGGCCGACGGGGCCTCGACCGCCACCACGGGCAGCCGTTCGTTGACGACGGACATCTTTCCTCCTGACGACTGGGACGGGGAAAGGCGATTCAGGACCGGGGCGAACAGGGATGTTTGGTGGGAAAGGGATTCGGTGTTGAGGACTGGGCTGCGGGGATGGTCGGGAGGGGACGAGCTTGGGGTTCGGGTTGAAGGGTTGATGGTCGGAAGAGAGGTGCCGAAAGGGATATGGGATCAGGACAGGGGGCCGGAGATCGGGACGATGGTGCCGTTGGGGACCCACTGGCCGGGATACGCCATCTCCATCCCGTCCATCGTGTTGTCCATGGGCATGGCGTCGACCTGCGCCGCCGCGTACAGCCGGACGGACGGGTCGGGCTGCTGGCCCTGGGCGGCGAGCCAGGAGTCGAGGCCGCCGATGGAGCCGGTGGCGCCGGGGAAGGCGTCGGACAGGGCGACGGTGTACGCCATGGTGCGCGGATCACGCGGGTCGAATCGGAGCGGAATCGCGGAGCTGACGACGGACTTCAGCAGGGGAGCGGTGAGCAGCCAGGGGGCGAGGTAGACGCCGTCGACGAAGGTCGGCTTCTGGGTCTGCTCCACCGCGACCCTCGACAGCTCGGCGGCCGCGCCGGACCATCCGGCCACGACCACCAGCGCGCTGTTGGGCTCCTCGGTGTCGGACACCGGAATGCCTGCCCGCCGAACGACGTCCTCGGCGGCCCTGGCCCGCGGCGAGCCGTCGCCGACGACGGTGATCGCGGGGATCTTCCGCCCCTTCAGGTAATCCACGAGCTTGTGGACGGCGTCGGCGTCCCCTGTGGACAAACCGTCGCTCGGGCACGTCGTCAACGGCAACCGGCTACCGCCGATCAAGCCGCCCAAACCCGCCTCGGCGCACTCCGGGTCGACGGCACGGGCCGCCCCGGCGCCGGTGTCGACGGCCAGGGTGGATTCCTTGCCGCCAAGGGAGATCCTAAGGTCGCTACGCCCGGGCGGCAGGTCGACCTCCGCCCAGGTCCCGCTCATCCCCGGGCGGGCCAACGCCTTGACGCCGTCGACCGTCGCCTCGCCCGGCAGGTGAACGAGGTTGCGGCCGGGGCGTTGCGGCGCGACCAGCACCGGCACGCCCGAGGCCGAACCGAGCAGGGGCACGCCGGGTGTCGGCAGATCCGCCGGCCGCGGGATCGCGCCCAGCGCCGCCCACGCCACGTAGGCGACGACCACGAGCAGCGTGCTGGCCGGGTGCAGTCGCCTGATCGTCAGCGCCGTTACGATGATCGGCAACAGCGCCACGGCCAGCAGCGCCAGCCCGAAGCCCGTGTCGTAGAGCCGGCGGTCGAAGCCGATCCCGGACACGGCGATCTGGAGGACGCCGGCCAGCGCCAACACGATCGCCACCGTCAGCGCGACCGGGCGGGGCCGCAGCCGGCCGGTGGGTTCCGGCGCGAGCAATGTGAGCCCCAGCCAGGCCACCACCCCGACGGCGTAACCCGTGTCGGCGAGAAACTCGATCCCCATGTGGCTCAGGGAGATCTCGGAGATCAACACCACCAGCAGGCCAAACCCCAGGTACGCGGAGACGGTGCGCGGGCGCAGCGTCAGCGGCACCGCGACGGCCAGCGCCAGCTGTCCGATCGCGAACGCCGGACTGGTGTCCAGCCACAGCAAGGAAATCAGGTCGGCGACGGCCGTAACGCCGGCGGCCGCCCAAGCGATGAGTACGGTGCCACGGCGCACTGAGGCCACAGTGGGCCGCAGCAACCCGATACCCGCGACGGTCGCGCTCGCCAGCAGGAGCACGATCCGGAGCAGCAGCACGGCGGCAGGAACGCTGGTTGCCGGCGTGCCCATGTCGGTCATGTTCACAAGGGAATCCCGGTTCACCTAGGACGGGTGGCGCCGCGGTCGGGGCGGCGCCACCCGCAACCGTCACTTCACATCGGCGTCGGCGACGACGAACAGTTCGGAGTGCGGCTTGGCATTGCCGAAGTCGCCGTGCGGCCAGGACTTCCGGTTGAAGTTGATGCCGACCTGGCCCGTGTACTCGTCACGGAACGAGCTGTCCACGGTCAGCCTGCCGTCCGGTCCGAGGTCCACCATGTTGACCTTGTGGTCGCCGTCGATGCCGGACCGCGCCACGAAGTAGTCCGACACCGCGACCCGGTCCGGGTTGTCGGTCTCGTGGTAGTAGCCGTCCGCGCCGATCTGGAAGTTGTCGTACGCGCCCCAGTGCGGCCCCTGCCCCGGCGTGCCGGGGTTGATCGCCGCCGCGCCGGCCAGCGTCGGGCAGTCGGCGCCGCCGCCGTTCTGCGCCTTGGCCACGGTGTCGATGTCGCACGTGTAGCCGGCGCCGTCGGCCAGCAGCTTGCGAATGTCCAATGTGTACACACCGCCGACGGTGCCCGGGT
This sequence comes from Kutzneria buriramensis, assembly GCF_003387475.1. Lineage (GTDB taxonomy): Bacteria > Actinomycetota > Actinomycetes > Mycobacteriales > Pseudonocardiaceae > Kutzneria > Kutzneria buriramensis. Next base: position 25,235 of record NZ_QUNO01000012.1, read on the forward strand.
CGTCGGCCGACAGCGCGCCCTTCGGCCGGCCGATCACCGCGTGGTACAGGTAGTGGTCGTCCGGGCTGACCTGCACCCAACCGCCGTTGGTGCCGCCGCCGTTGGCCTCGGTCGCGTTGGGATTGAAGGCCTTCGTGGCGGTGCCGTCGTCGAACACCTCACGCCAGTGCGGCTGCGCCGCGGTGATGTCCGGCGTGTAGAAGATCGCGCCGCCCTGCATGGTCTGCGCGAACGCGCCCTTGTGCTGCGGCAGGTTCGTGACGGTGTTCTCCATCGCCGCCCGGCTCTCCGCGTGCAGCGGGTCGGCGGGATTGGCCCGCGGACCGTCCGGCAGATAGCTGACCGCGCGCAGCCTGGGGTTGTTGCGGTCGGAGATGTCCCAGGTGCGGATGGTCGGCCGCCGCAGGTACGGGGACGGCTGCTTGACCGGGTCCAGGATGATGTTGCGCGGCTCGGCGTAGTCGCTGGTGATCATCGTGTTCAGGTCCTCGCGGGCCTGGATGCCGTGCGGGTTGGCGCAGGTCGGGCTGCCCAGCTGCGGCAGGTTGTCGCACAGCTTGGGGTCGTCGCCCTGCGGGGTGGCCGCCGGGGACTGCGACAGCACCTTGCCGCTCTGGTCGAAGTGGATCACCTCGCCCGGGCTGCCGGCGAAGCCGTTGCCGATCACCGAGGAGCCGTCGCCGTACACGTACGGGCCGGGCACCACCGGACCGCCCATGTAGGTGCCGTACGCGGTTCCGTCCTTGAGCGTCCAGTACGCGTCCGGCACCGAGCCGCCGAGCGTCTGACTGGGCAGGCTGATGCCCTTGAGCTTGAGCTGCGGCAGCTGGCTGACGTCGAACGCGTACGTGGCGGCGGCGAACAGCGCGCCGGCGTAGATGGTGTCGCCCTTGTGCCACACGTACTGCATGTGGTGCGGCTCGTTCTCCACCAGCGGGCCGACGGTGGCGGTGTTGACCACCTTGCCGTAGTCCGGCGAGCCCTTGGTGGCGTCGATGACGGCCAGGAAGTCCGGGCCCGGCAAGGCGTTACGCACCTTGGTCAGGCCGCCGCCGAGCGTGCCGGGCAGGTTCTTGATGTCCGGCACCACGGTGTCGGCGATGTTCTCGTCGCCGGCCCAGACCAGCAGCCATTCCTTGCGGCTGCTGGACTTCGCGACGTACTGCGGCACGAGGTGGTTGGTGACGGAATAGTCCTTGCCGTCCGTGCCGGTGACGTGCTCGGTGGTCACCTGCACGTCGGCGTAGGCGGACGTGCCCGCGGCCGGGAAGAACGTGGCGGCGACGGCGACCGTCGCGGCGGCCACCGCCACCCTCGTCCTTCGCCGGCCAGGCGAAATGACAGACATGTGTGCTCCCGATTCGTGAAAGGGGAAAATGCGCGCGGCTGACCGACCGAACGCCGGACTCGGTGTTCGGGCAAGCGCTTTCAACGGCGTCCGACTATGTCGGAGGCCGATGAATGTGAGATGGCCTCAGCGGCCGAGACAGAGGTCGCTCGCCTGCCGTTGCAGGTCGACATGCCGGCGAATGGTCAGGGAGACCCCGCGCATCATGCCCAAGATGATGGTGCTTTCGGAGTAACTTGTCAATCAGTTCCCCAAGAGCGGGAAATACCCCGATTGGGTGAGAACTATTGACGTGTCGGTGACCGACAAAAAGGCCGCCGGTGAAACCGGCGGCCTTTTTGTTAATGACGCGGGTCAGCCGAGGAAACGGCCGGCCGCGACGAACGCGGCCAGTAGCAGCAGAATCACGTTGGCGGGCAACGGTTTCCGCTCGTTCCGGGTGAGGTGCACTCGGATCGCCCCGACCTGCACGACGACCAGCCCGACGGCCGCGATCGGCGTGAGGATCGGCGCGATGCCGGTCAGCTCCGGCAGGACGAGCCCGAGTGCGCCGAGCAGTTCCACCGCGCCCACCGCCTTCACGCCGGCGTCCGAGGTGTCCTTCATCCAGTCGTAGTTGCCGGACGCCACCAGTTGCTCGCGCGGCCGCGCCACTTTCAGGCCGCCGGCGGCGAGGTAGACCAATGCCAGCAGAGCCTGCACCACCCACAGCGCGATGTTCACGGGATTCCCCAATCCTTACCTCTTGTGCGTAGCCTCATGGTCTGTCCGTGATGCGGGCGCCACAAAAGGCACATCGGTGTATGTGTCCAGGATGGGAGGTGCGGCTGTGACGCAGTTCACGCGCAATGGGAACTGTCCGCCGCGGATCAAGGACGGTGGCGCCGTCCGCGAGGTGCTGGACCGCATCGGCGACAAGTGGAGCTTGCTGGTGGTCGGCGCGCTGCGGGAGGGCCCGCTGCGCTTCGGCGAGCTGGAGAAGACCATCGAGGGCATTTCGCAGCGCATGCTCACGCTGACGTTGAAGCATCTCGTCGAGGACGGTCTGGTCAGCCGCACCGCGTACGCCGAGGTGCCGCCGCGCGTGGAATACGAGGTGACCGAGCTGGGCACAACGTTGGTGCCGCTGGTGATCGCGCTCGCCGAGTGGGCGATGGCCAACCGGGACCAGATCAACGCCAACCGCAGCAGCTACAGGTAGCGCTGGATCCGCTCCCGCAGGGGCTTGTGCCGCAACGCTTCCGTAGCGGCGATGACCACTTCGGACAGTGGATACGGCAACTCGGCGTCCAGCTCCCGACCGGCCGCCTCCGCCGCGTCCCAGGCGAGCTTCAATCGGGGCATCAGGGCCATCGACTTCGGCGTGAGGTCCACGATCCGTTGCCGTGCATCGGTTCCCGGCGACAGTGACACCAGGCCCTGCCGCTCCATCTGGGCGACCGTCTGGCTTGCCGCCGAATGGGTGACTTCGACCGCCGCGGCCAGATCGCGGATCGAGCTCGGGCCGAGCGTCGCCAACGTTCGTAGGAACGGCGCGTAGCGCGGCCGGAATCCGGTCAGTCCCAGCTCTTCCTCCACTGCGGCCACGTCGCTGTCCAGCAGTTCGATCAGGTGGCGAAGTCGTGTGCCCAGTCCCGGTCCCGTCACGTCGTCAATATAACAGTGCTAATGTAACAGTGCTGTTGTAATCGAGCGAGGGGGACCCATGCGCGACCGCTACCCGGAGATCGAGCCCTACGACCACGGCCTGCTCGAAGTGGGCGACGGCAATCTCGTCTACTGGGAGACCTGCGGAAACCCGGCCGGCAAGCCGGTGCTGTCCGTGCACGGCGGCCCCGGTAGCGGCTGCAGCACCAACTCCCGCCGCTACTTCGACCCGGACCGCTACCGGATCGTGCTGTTCGACCAGCGCAACTGCGGCCGCAGCCTGCCCAATGCGGCGGACCCGGCGGTCGACCTCTCGGCCAACACCACCGACCACCTGATCGCCGACATGGAGCTGCTCCGCGAGCACCTCGGCATCGACCGCTGGATGCTGTTCGGCGGCTCCTGGGGCTGCGTGCTCAGCCTCGTGTACGCGGAGCGGCACCCGGACCGGGTGACCGAGCTGGTGCAGATGGGCCTGGCCACCGGCCGGCGTGACGACGTCGAGCTGCTCACCCGCGGTCTCGGAGGCATCTTCCCGCAAGCGTTTGCCCGCTACGTCGACCTGCTGCCGGAGTCCGAGCGCGACAACATCCCCGCCGGCTACTACAAGCTGCTCAACGATCCCGACGCACAAGTCCGAGACCGGGCCATGCGCGCCTGGTGCGACTGGGAGGACGCGATGCTCCCGTACGCGCCGGCGAAGGCCATGTACGAGGAGGACGCCGACCGCGCCTACGCCTTCACCCGGCTGGTCACGCACTACTGGAGCCAGGACCACTTCATCGACCCGGACGAGGTCCTGGCCAACGCCGGCAAGCTCGCCGACATCCCGACCGTCCTCGTGCAGGGGGTGCTCGACCTGGGCAACCTCGTCGGCACGCCGTGGCTGCTGGCCCAGGCCCTGCCGCACGCCGAGCTGATCATGGTGCCCGGCGAGGGGCACAGCCTCGCCGCGCCCGGCATGCGACACGCCCTGGTCACGGCCACCGACAACTTCGCGGAAAAAACTTCTGGCAGGGTGTCGATCGAGCCGACCGCCGCTCGACGCGTAGGTGAGAAGGCACCCTGATCTTTGAGGAGACTGCGATGCGGTTCATGGTGATCGTCAAGGCCAGCGAGGCGAGCGAGGCCGGCGTGCTGCCCACGCCCGAGGAGTTCGAGACCATGGGCGCGTTCAACGAGCAGCTGGTCGACGCCGGCGTGCTGTTGGCCGCCGACGGCCTCACGGCCAGCAGCCACGGCGCCCGGATCTACTTCGACGGCGACCAGAAGACCGTGGTCGACGGGCCGTTCACCGAGTCCAAGGAGCTGATCGCCGGCTACTGGCTGGTGGAGATGAAGTCGCTCGAGGAGTGCGTCGAGTGGTTCAAGCGCTGCCCCAACCCGGCGCGCGGTGTGCAGACGAACATCGAGATCCGGCGGGTCTTCGAGGCCGAGGACTTCGGCGAGAACTTCACGCCGGAGCGGCAGGCCGCCGTGGAGGAGCTGCGGGCCCGGGCCGCGGCCCAGCACAACTGACCTGGTTGCGTCGATCCGCGCGGTGGGGTAGACGGGGGCGGTGGCCACCGACACCCACCGCGCGATCGACGCCGTCTGGCGGATCGAGTCGCCCCGGCTGATCGCCGGCCTGACCAGGCTCGTCCGCGACGTCGGCACGGCCGAGGAGCTGGCGCAGGACGCGCTGGTCGCGGCGCTGGAGCAGTGGCCGACCGAGGGCGTGCCGCGCAATCCCGGCGCGTGGCTGATGACCACGGCCAAGCGGCGGGCGATCGACCAGATCCGGCGCAACGAGACGTACAAGCGCAAGGTCGAGGAGGTCGGCCGCGACCTGGAGGAGTCGACGCCGGACATCGGCACGATGGTCGCCGAGGACGACGGCATCGGCGACGACCTGCTGCGGCTGGTGTTCGTGTCCTGTCACCCGGTGCTGTCCACTGAGGCCCGGGTCGCGCTGACGCTGCGGCTGCTCGGCGGCCTGACCACCGACGAGATCGCTCGGGCCTACCTGGTGCCGGAATCGACCGTGGCGCAACGCATCGTGCGGGCGAAGAAGACGCTGACCAAGGCCAAGGTGCCGTTCGAGGTGCCGCAGGGCGAGGAGTTGCAGGCGCGCCTGTCGTCGGTGCTCGAGGTCGTGTACCTCGTGTTCAACGAGGGGTACTCGGCGACCGCCGGCGACGACTGGATGCGGCCGGCGCTGTGCGAGGACGCGATGCGCCTGGGCCGGATCCTGGCGCGGCTGGCCCGGCGCGAGCCCGAGGTGCACGGCCTGGTGGCCCTGATGGAGATCCAGGCGTCCCGGGCGGCGGCCCGCACCGGGCCCGGCGGCGAGCCGATCCTGCTGGCCGACCAGAACCGGGGCCGCTGGGACCAGCTGCTGATCCGCCGCGGCCTGGCGGCGCTCGAGACCGCCGAGGGTCTGATCGACGGCAAGCCCGGTCCGTACGTGCTGCAGGCCGCGATCGCCGCCTGCCACGCGCGGGCCCGGCGGTTCGAGGACACGGACTGGGAGCGCATTGCCTGGCTGTACGAGCTGCTGGCCGAGGCGACGCCGTCGCCGGTGGTGGAGCTCAACCGGGCGGTGGCGCTGTCCATGGCGTTCGGGCCGGAGACCGCGTTGACGCTGCTGGACCAGCTGATGGAGGTCCCGTCGATGAAGAACTACCACCTGCTGCCCAGCGTGCGCGGGGACTTCCTGCGCAAGCTGGGGCGGCTGCCGGAGGCGAGGGCGGAGTTCGAACGGGCGGCGTCGCTGACCCGGAACGAGCGGGAGCGGACGCTGCTGCTGGACCGCGCCGCCGAGTGCGGCGACACGGCTTGATGCAGGGAAGGACGCCTTACCCTCGCTGAATGCGGGTAAGGCGTCCTTCCCTGCATCAACGGCAAGCCAACTCCTTCGGCAGGCCCAGGTCGTCGAACATCCGGGCGTCGAAGGTGTGGATCTCGGTCACCAGGCCGCCGTCCATCCGGAACACGTCCAGCTTGAACGGCCGGAAGCCGACCTCGCCGGGCCGGCGCAGGTAGCTGGCGGCGGCCGGGGTCCGGTTGACGGAGGTCGGCAGCAGCCGCCACTCGCCCATCCCGGACGGGCCGAAGGCGATGTCGAACAGGGGCCGCAAAGCCCGCACGCCGAGGAAGGTCTGCGGCGACGGCGGCATCGAGACGCGGATGTCGTCGCGCACCAGCCGCACGAAGTGATCCACGTCGGCGTGCTCGTGAGCCTCGATCATCCCGGCCAGCAGCGCCTGCTCGTCACCGCTGGGCTTGGCGGGCGTCCACTGTGTGCTGCGCAGCGTCGCCCGCGCCCGCTGCAAGGCGCTGTTGGCGGCGACCACGGTCAGGTCGAGCAGCCGCGCGGTGTCGGCGGCCGGCCATTCGAGCACGTCACGCATGATGAGCACCGCTCGCTGTCGCGGCGGCAGCAGTTGGATCGCGGCCAGGAAGGCCAGTTCGATCGTCTCGCGGCCGACCAGGACCTCGTCCGGCGACAGCTCGTCCAGCAACGTGTCGGGGTACGGCTGTAGGTACGGCGCCCGGCGCTTGCGGCTGCGGATGACGTCCAGGCAGGCGTTGGTGGCGATCTTGTACAGCCACGCCCGCAGGGCGTCGTCCCGCACCTCGGCGCGGGCCCGCCAGGCCCGCAGGAACGTCTCCTGCACCAGGTCGTCGGCGTCCTCGAAGGAACCGAGCAGCCGGTAGCAGTGCACGTGGAGTTCGCGGCGGTGCCGCGCCGTCAGCTCGGTGAAGGTGCTCTCATCCACTGCCACAGCATCCATGCCCGGTGTAACGACCGCCGGGACCGGAACTCATCGGTCCCACTCCCAGTCGATGCGGTACGCCCCGGCCGGCTCGTCCAGCCACACCGCCCGCACCGTGTGCTGGCTGTCCACCGACAGTTCCACCGATGAGTCGGGGCCGTCCTCGGTCGGTTCCGAGGTCGCCCGGAAGTAGCGCGGAACCGCTTCCGGATGAAAGGTGACCTCGAGTACGTACTGTCGGATCGGGGCGGCGAATCGCCGTTCACACATCACCGACCTGTTACCGCCGGGTACGAATTCCAGGCCGTATTCGACAACGGTTCGCTCACCCTTGCGCAGGTTCTGCTCGAACCATAGTTCGGCAGCCATCACGTGCGAGGTGTGATCGACGCCGACCCGTCCCAGCCGCACCCCGGCCACCGGCACCACCGTCGGCAGCTGGGCGCAGCCGGTGTCGTCGCGGTACACGGTGACCATGTGCTTGGCCTTCTCGGTGACGGCCTCGAGCACGGCGATGACCCGGCAGTAGGTCTCCGCGCCGGTCGCGTCCATCTCGTAGCGCTCGTGGTAGCTGAGCACCCGCCGCTGGTCCGCCGGCGACGTGACCTGGGCGATCACCTGGTCGACGGCGTGGCCGAAATGCCCCCAGAGCTCGCCGAACGGCACCAGCCGGGCCGCCTTGCCGCGGCCCCGGCGCACCCGGTCGCCCAGCAGCTCACGCAGCGACCCCGCCTCGACGCCCAGGATCTCCTCCAGCGCGGACAGCGCCGCCAGCGACTCCGGGCGCTCGGGTCTGCTCCGGCCTCTCGACCAGTAGCTGAGCGTGGCGGTGCTCAGCGCGAATCCCCGCTCAGCGAGCCGATGGACGATGCGGTCCAGGGTCAGTCCGCTGGCGGTGATCGCACCGTGCAGGGCGGGTGCGAAGTCGCGGCGTTGCGTCATCGCGCCCGATTATCGCCGATGAATTCGACGGATACCACCCTTCTTAGGACCCTTGACACCACGGCGCGTGCTGACCTGTACTGCGTCGGCAGTAATTCCACGTCTCTCATTAACACTTAATTTCCCCTGCCTAGTGGAGAAGTCGTGAAAAATCGTTCACGTGTGGCGCTCCTGCTCGCCACACCCCTGGTGCTCGCGCTGCCCGCGCTCGCCGGCCCCGCCTCCGCCGCCGAGCCGCAGGTCGCGCTGACCGGCGACATCAGCCCGGCCGTCGGCGTCAGCCACCGCATCGGCGACCTGCCCGCCGACCAGCGGCTGCAGGTCGCCGTGCCGCTCAAGCTGCGCGACGCCGCCGGCCTCGACCGGTTCGTCAAGGACGTCGCCGACCCGCATTCGCCCAGCTACGGCCACTACCTGACGCCGGCTCAGTTCGCCGACCGGTTCGGGCCGACGCGGTCCGCCTTCGACCAGGTGAGCGCCTACCTTCGGGCCAGGGGGCTGAAGGTCACGGGCGTGAACAACCAGGCGGTGGACGCCACCGGCACGGCCGCCCAGGTCACCGCCGCGTTCGCCACCCCGATGGGCGTCTACGACCGCGCCGGCCGGCGGTTCTTCGCCAACGACCGCAACCCCGTGCTGCCGGCCGGCATCGCCGGCCTGGTGCAGGGCGTGTCCGGCCTGAACGACTACGCGGTGCGGCACCGGGACGCCGCGCCGGCTGCCCCGTCGGGCCTCGGACCGGCGGCGTTGCGCTCGATCTACGACACCGACGGCATCGGCGGCGACGGCACCGGTCAGACGGTCGCGCTGTGGGAGTTCGACGGCTACAAGAAGTCCGACATCTCCACGTACGACCAGCAGTTCGGCCTGGGCTCCTCGGCCCCGACCACGGTGTCGGTGGACGGTGCGAACTACGACTCCAGCCCCGGGCAGGGCCAGGCGGAGGTCAGCCTGGACATCGAGATCGTGCAGGCCATGGCGCCCAAGGCGTCGACCCTGGTCTACGAGGCGCCCAACACCGACGCCGGCGAACTGGACATGGCCAACCAGATCGTCAAGGAGAACAAGGCCCAGGTCGTGTCGATCTCGTGGGGCGAGTGCGAGCAGGACAGCACCGCGTCCACGATGACCAGCGTGGACAACGCGTTCAAGCAGGGCGCGGCCCAGGGCCTGAGCTTCTACGCCGCCTCCGGCGACAACGGCTCCAAGGACTGCACGCGCAGCCCGTCCGGCTCCAGCGTGGTGGCGGTGGACTTCCCGGCGTCCTCGCCGAACGTGACCGGCGTCGGCGGCACCACCCTCACCGTGGGTAGCAACAACTCCTACGGCTCCGAGACGGTGTGGAACAACTCGATCGGCGCCACCGGCGGCGGTGTGTCCACTGTGTTCAGTGCCCCGAGTTGGCAGACCGGCGTGAACGGCAAACGCACCGTGCCGGACGTGGCCTCCGACGGCGACCCGAACACCGGCTACTCCGTGTACACCGGCGGGCAGTGGCAGGTCTACGGCGGAACCAGTTGCGCCGCCCCGATGTGGGCCGGCTGGACCGCGCTGTACAACCAGAAGGCGAAGTCCAAGCTGGGCGCCGGCAACCAGGCGATCTACGGCCTCAAGGGCAACACCTTCCACGACGTCACCACCGGCAACAACGGTGACTTCAAGGCCGGCCCCGGCTACGACGAGACGACCGGCTGGGGCTCGTACGACGGCACCAAGCTGTTCAACGCCCTCAACGGCGCCACCACCGGCAACACCGTGACGGTGACCAACCCCGGCGACCAGACGACCGCGGTCGACGGCAGCGTCAACCTCCAGATCAAGGCGACCGACTCCTCGGCCACGGCCAAGCTGAGCTATGCCGCCAGCGGCCTGCCGGCCGGGCTGTCCATCGACTCCGGCACCGGCGTCATCTCCGGCACGGCAACCACTCAGGGTGTGTCGAACGTGACGGTCACCGTCACCGACGACACGCAGGCGTCCGGCAACACCGGTTTCAAGTGGACGGTCGGCACCCCGCCGACCGGCACGGTGACCGTGACGAATCCGGGGAACCAGTGGGGTTTCAAGGGATACCCGCTGTTCCAGACGATTCAGATCAGTGCCAAGGCCAGCGACGGCGGCGCCCTGACCTTCTCCGCCACCGGCCTCCCTCCGGGGCTGAAGATCAGCGCTAGCGGCGCCATCACCGGCACGCCCAGCGCGTCCGGCACCTATTCGGTCAAGGTGACGGCGACAGAGGCGAACGGCACTTCGGGCAGCACCACGTTCAGCTTCACCGTGTACGGGTTCTGACGGGTCAGACCAGCCGCGCCGGACCACCCCTGCATGGCCCGGCGCGGCCTCCCGTCACCGTCGCGTCACGAGAAAAGCACGACATCCACTGTTGTCGAACGGTCGTTTCGACGGTCATGATTCGGCGTATGCAGGGATACGACGCCGTTGTGGTCGGCAGCGGCCACAACGCGCTGGTCACCGCCGCGTACCTGGCGCGCGCCGGCTGGGGAGTGCTCGTGCTGGAGGGCAACGACCGGCCGGGCGGGCTGGTGCGCACCGACGCGCTGACCCTGCCCGGCTTCCGCCACGACAACTTCGCCGCCGCGCACCCGCTGTTCGTGGCCGGGCCCGCCTACGCCGACCTGAGGTCCGAGCTGGACCTGGAGTACCTCAACACCAGATACCCCACCGGGGTGTCGCTGCCGGACGGGCAGAGCTCCATCGTGTCCACCGACATCGACGAGAACATCGTGGAGGGCAACCGTCTCGCGCCCGGCGACGGCGACGCCTTCGGCGACCTGTTCAAGGATTTCGAGCCGTCCATCGCGACGGTGTTCGCGCTGTGCTCGGCCGACCTCACCTCGCCCAGTTCGGCGGCGGCGATCCAGAGCCTGATGCACACGCCCGACGGCGGCTTCTCCGACTTCGCCCACATGTTCACGCTCAGCGCCCGGGCGTTGCTGGAGCAGCGTTTCCGCTCGCCGGCGCTGCGGGCGATGCTCGCGCCGTGGGCGACGCACCTCGGCCGGGCCGTGGACGACGCCAACAGCGGCACCTGGTCCGTGCTCGTGCTGGCCGCGCTGATGATGGCCGGCATGCCGATTCCCCGTGGTGGCAGCGAACAACTCGTCATCGCGCTGACCAAGCTTATCGAGGCCAACGGCGGCGAGGTCCGTTGTGGGCAGTGGGTGCGGCACGTGCTGGTCGAGGGCGGGCAGGCCGTCGGCGTGCGGACCGCCGATGGCGACGTGATCCACGCGCGGCGCGCGGTGATCGCCTCGGTCAATCCCGACCAGCTCTACCTCAAGCTGCTCGACCACGAGCACGGCGCCACGCCGCCCGCGCTTCGCAAGCAGGCCAAGGACTATCGCTACGGCCTGGGCGCGGTGCAGATCCACCTGGCGCTGTCCGAGCCCGCCCGGTTCCACGACGAGCGGCTGATGCACGTGGGCCAGCCGCACCTGACCGGCGGCCTGAACGCCATCTCCCGGGCCACCAACGAGGCCCTGCGCGGGCTGCTGCCGGCCGAGCCGACCATCTCGTGGGACACTCCGTCCACCTTGGACCCGTCGCGCTGCCCGCCCGGGCGGGCGGTGGCCCGGGTGCAGATCCTCGAGGTGCCCACGGTCGTGCGCGACGACTCGCTGGGGGAGATCCCGGTGGGGGAGCACGGGTGGACCGAGGACGTGAAGAACGCCTTCGCCGACCGGGTGATCGACGAGGCCGCCAAGCACATTCCCCGACTCAAGGACACAATCCTCGACCGGTATGTGATCAGCCCGCATGAACTCGCCGCCTTCAACCCGAACTGCGGGCCCGGCGACCCGTTCGGCGGCAGCCACGACCTGTCGCAGAGCTACCTGTTCAGCCCGCTGCCGGGGCAGCCCAGTCACCGCACGGTGGTGCCCAACCTCTACATGGTCGGCGCCGCCACCTGGCCCGGCCACGGCATCAGCGGCGGCTCCGGCTACATAGTCGCCAGGGAGCTGCTGGACTGACTCACGGCGTTTCGAAGCCCGCCCAGCCGGTGATGGCGAAGCCGTCGCCGCGCTCGGCCACCTCCACCGCCCCGTGCCCGCCGAAGTGGGCCGGCACCACCAGCTCGTGCTCCGCCGCCGCCCGAGCCAGCACCCGCCGCCGGCTCGCCCGCGCCTGCCCCTCGTCAAGGCAGAACACGCTGTTGCACAACGGATCCGTCACCTGATACGGGCTGTGCACGAGGTCGCCGACGAACACCGCCCGGTCCCCGCCCGACCGCAGCCGCAGCACCGACGATCCCGGCGTGTGCCCGGGCGCGGCCTCCAACTCCAGCGCCGAGTCGACCCGGAAACTGTTCTCCCACAACGTGGCCAACCCCGCATCGATGATCGGCGCGATGCTGTCGTCGTGCACCGCCGTGCCCTTGAAGTACTCCGCGTCCGCCCGGGGAATCAGGTACCTGGCGTTGGGGAAGGTCGGCACCCACTCGCCGTCCTCGAGTCGCGTGTTCCACCCCACGTGATCCGCGTGCACGTGCGTGTTGATCACCACGTCGACCGCGGCCGGATCCACCACCGCGGTCAGCCGCTCCAGGAAATCCGTCTGCCAGCCCGTGAACAGCGGATTGGGCCGCACGCGGTCGTTGCCTACGCCGGTGTCGACCAGCACTGTCCGGCCGCCCACGCGCAGCACCCAGGTCTGCGCCGCGGCGAGCATGCCGCCGGTCGGGGAGTGATGGTCCGGCGCGAGCCACGCCGGCGCCGGATCCGGCAGACCCGGCACGATCTCACGCAGCGGCCCGAACTCGCCGTGCAGCTCCACAACCCTGACGATCTCGACTTCACCCAGTTCCATGCCTTGAGTCTGCCGCTCAGCCTTGAGCGTTCCAATGCTTGTGCAGGTCGATCTCATGCTTGATACGCTCACGTCATGGACGTGGTCAGCGATGTGATCGCCGTGCTGCGCACCGGGCGGCCGTCCTCTAACCGCACCTCGGTGGACGTCCGGTGGCACATGCCGTTCGACGCCTACGAGGGCGCCGGCTTCCACGTGCTGCTCCGCGGGAACTGCGAGCTGCTCAGCGATTTCGGCGATCCCGTCAAACTCAACGTCGGCGATGTCGTGCTGCTTCCGCACGGCAGCGCGCACCGGCTCGCCGGCGACGGCACCGAGCTGCTGTGCGGCAAGTACCGGCTCGACCGGTCCCGGTCGCACCCGCTGCTCACCGAGCTGCCCGAGATCGTCCACCTGCCCGCGACCGTCGGCCGCCACCCCGAGCTGCGGGCCGCGATCGACCTGCTCGGTGGCGAGGTCGAGACCGACCGGTCCGGCCGTGACGCCGTCGTCTCCGGGCTGCTCGACCTGCTCCTCGTCTACATGCTCCGGGCCTGGCTGGAGGACAACGCCGGCGCCGGCTGGTCCGCCGCGCTGGCGGACCCCGCGGTCGCTCAAGCGCTGCACGCCATCCACGACGACCCGGCGCGTCCATGGACCGTGCCCGAGCTCGCCGCGCTGGTCGGCCAGTCCCGCGCCACGCTCGCCCGGCGGTTCACCGCGCTGGTCGGCCAACCGCCGATGGCCTACCTGACGTGGTGGCGGATGACCCGCGCCGCCCGGTTGCTCCGCGACTCCGACGCGCCGTTGACGGCCGTCGCCCGCCAGGTCGGCTACGAGTCGCCCTTCGCCTTCTCCCACGCGTTCAAGCGGCTGTTCGGCCAGTCGCCCACCCAGTACCGGCTCTCGGAGGTTCCCTGATGTTGCGCTGTGCGGTGCTCGACGACTACCAGGACGCGGCGTTGTCCCTGGCCGACTGGAGCCGGGTCGACGTCACCGTCTTCCGCGAGCACATGTCGTCCGAGGACGATGTCGCCACGGCGCTGGCCGACTTCGACGTCGTGGTGATCATGCGGGAGCGGACCCCGTTCCCCGCCTCGCTGTTCGCCCGGCTGCCCAAGCTGCGCCTGCTCATCACGTCCGGCATGCGCAACGCGTCCATCGACCTCCCGGCGGCTGCCGAGCACGGCGTGACCGTGTGCGGGACGGCCAGCCGGTCCGAGCCGCCGGTCGAGCTGACGTGGGCGCTCATCCTCGGGCTGTGCCGGCACCTCGTGCCCGAGAACGTGGCCTTCCGCGCCGGCGGTCCGTGGCAGAGCACCGTCGGCACGGATCTCGCCGGCGGTACGTTGGGGCTGATCGGGTTGGGCAAGATCGGCACCCGGGTGGCCGCGATCGCACGCGCCTTCGGCATGGACGTCCTTGCCTGGAGCCAGAACCTGACGTCCGAGCGGACCGAAGCGGTGGGCGCCCGGCTGGCCCTGTCGCTGGAGGCCCTGATGGCCGACAGCGACATCGTCTCGATCCACCTGGCGCTGAGCGACCGCACCCGGGGCCTGGTCGACGCGGCCGCGCTGGCCGCCATGAAGCCGTCCGCGCTGCTGGTCAACACCTCGCGGGCGGCGATCGTGGACACCGATGCCCTGATCGCCGCGCTGACCGCCGGCGGGCTGGCCGGAGCCGGGCTCGACGTGTTCGACCTCGAGCCGCTGCCCGGCGACCATCCACTTCGGACGCTGCCGACCGTGCTGGCCACGCCGCACCTCGGCTACGTCACGTACGGCAACTACAGCCGGTACTTCGCCGAGGCGGTCGAGGACATCGACGCGTTCGCCGCTGGCTCGCCGATCCGCGTGCTGGGTTAGCGCAGGCGCGGCCGGAAGCTGTCGAACAGCATCAGGATGTGCTGCGCGTTGACATCGGCCGCCGCGAACAGGGCCTGCACCCGCCCCGGCACCGGCCGGAACGGGTCGTTCTCCCGGGTCGGCGGCAGTCCCTCTGCGTCACCGAGCAGCGACTCCGGCGTGGCCATCGTGGTCAGCTTGTAGTAGCGCCAGCGCGGGGCGGTGGAGTCGGCCACCACCACCTCGCGGCCGCTGCGGATGATCACGCTGGCCCGCTTGTCGTTGTACGCCATGGTCACGCAGTCGCCGCCGACCAGCGTCGCGATGCGGGCCGCCGCGCGGCGCGGGTTCTTGAACGTGCCCTTGGACACCCAGACGCTGTCGATCAGATCCACGTCCAGGCCCGCGCTCTCGAACGCCGCGCGCAGCTCCGCGTGCGGGTCGTCGGCCGAGTCCACGGCCAGTTCGATCACCCAGTCCACGTCGGTGCGGGTGGCGACCCGGGCGTAGGGCTGGTCCGGGTTGTAGAGGTAGCGCTCGGCCTGCTCCGCCTCCGCGAACGCCGCCAGTTCGGCCGCCTTGTCCCAGGCCGACTTGGCGATCGCGTCGTTCGGGCCGCTGCCGAACAGGTCCGCCTCCTGGCACAGCAGCGCCAGGCACACCGCCACGAGCGAGCTCAGGTACGACTCGAGCTGGCCGGGGACGCTCTCGCCGTCCCGCAGCGGCAGGGTCGACACGACGTCGCGCAGCTCCGGCCGCCACTCCTCGCCCGCCTCCCAGACGCCGGCCGCCAACAGGTCCAGGTACAGCCGCGCCACCGTCATGCGGAGCTCGGGCCACGGCTGTGGCTCGGAGACCACCGCCTCGCGCATCACCCTGAGCCGGTTGCGCCACAAGTGGCGCTGGTTGGCCGGAATCACCGGCGCGGTCGCGGGTTGCGCCGGGATCACCATGCCCGCCAGCGACGGTCCCAGGGTCCGGGTGACCGCCGCCAGCCACTCGTCCCAGCCGGCGGAGCGCTCGCGGGCGGTCGCCTTCGTCTCGGCGAGCAGGTGGTTCAGGTCGCTGGCGAACCGCTGGGACAGGGTCTGATCTGCATAGACCTCGGCCATCGCGAGGTGGCGGGCCAGTCTCGGCTGCGGATTCTCGGTCCCGGTCTCCACGGCGCCCCCTCAGGATGATCGGCGAAGTCCCCCTCAAACCTAGGCGATGTCGTCGAGGGATAGGCCCGATCTTGGCAGGGGTGCTGCTCACAATGACCCAAAGCCCCTGGATGTGAGGAGTGGTCAGGTGTAGGAGACCCTCGACAAAACATACATACAGTCTGTATGTTAATCGCCATGGAGATCGAGCTCAGCGGCGGCCGCCTCCGGTACCAGGAGGTCGGCTCGGGTCCGCCCGTCGTTTTCGTGCACGGATTGCTGGTCAACGGCGACCTGTGGCGCAAGGTCGTGCCGGTCGTGGCCGGCGCCGGCTACCGGTGTCTGGTCCCCGACTGGCCGCTCGGCGCGCATTCCATCGCCGTGCCCGGCGCCGATCTGACGCCGCCGGGCGTGGCCGCGCTGGTGGCGGAGTTCCTCGACGCGTTGGACCTGACCGACGTCACCCTGGTCGCCAACGACACCGGCGGGGCGATCACCCAGCTCGTGATGGCCGATCACCCCGAGCGCATCGGGCGGGTCGTGCTCACCCCGTGTGACTGCTTCGAGGCCTTCTTCCCTTCGGTGTTCGCGCCGCTGCCGGGGTTCCTGCGCCTGCCCGGCGCCACCTGGCTGCTCGTGCAGGCCCTGCGGCTGCGGGCCCTGCACCGGCTGCCCATGACCTTCGGGTGGGTGGCCAAGCGGCCCGTGCCGGCCGACGTCGTCGACTCGTACCTGCGGCCCAGCCGTGGTTCCAAGGCGATCCGCCGTGACCTCCGGCGGTTCGTCTCCGCCGTGCACAACCGGCACACCCTCGCCGCCGCCTCGCGTCTCGGCTCGTTCACGCGGCCCGTGCTGCTGGCCTGGGCCCGTGAGGAGAAGCTGTTCCCGCTCTCCCTCGCCCGGCGGCTCGCCGCCGTGCTGCCCGACGCCCGGCTGGAGTTGATCGACGACTCGTACACGTTCGTGCCCGAGGACCAGCCGCAGGCGTTGGCCCGCCTCATGGTGAACTTTCTGGGTGCCACGTCGTAGCCAGGAGGAGCGCACCCGCTCCACCCGGTCCGCCCTGACCGCCGCCGCCCGGACGCTGTTCGCCGAGCGGGGCTACGCCGCCGTGTCCACCGACGAGATCGTGCGCGCCGCCGGCGTCACCCGCGGGGCCCTCTACCACCACTACGCCGACAAGCAGGCCCTGTTCCGGGACGTGTTCGAGCAGGTGGAGGCCGAGATCACCGCCGAGGTCGAGGCCGCCACCGCCGGCGCCCCCGACCACCTGGCCGCCATGGCCGTCGGCGTCACCAGCTACCTCGACATCTGCCAGCGGCCCGAGGTCCTGAGCATCTGCCTCACCGACGCGCCCGCGGTGCTCGGCTGGGCCGGGTGGCGGGAGATCGAGGCCCGCCACGGCCTCGGCGTGATCACCGCCATGCTCACCTCCGCCGTCGCCGCCGGTCTCGTCGTCGCCCCGTCCGTGCCGGCGCTGGCCCAGCTCGTGCTCAGCGCCGTCACCGAGGCCGGCGTCATGATCGCCAACGGCGCCGACCGCGACACCGTCCAGCAGGCCCTCACCACGCTGCTGCTGGGTCTGGTCGCGCGCTGACCGTCCGGCGATTCCGCTCTGCCGCTCCGGCGCGGCATGCGATGCTGTGGCGGCGCGAGGCTCGTAGGCGAAAGGGACGCGAGTGACCACCTGGACCGACGTGATCAACTATGTCCGGACCCGGCACGAGGTGCTGGAGGACACCGGCTCCTGGCTGCGGTTCCGGCTGGAGTGCGAGGGCGACCGCACGCAGCAGGTCGCCGTGCACCACGTCCCCGACCTCGACGGCGTCGAGTGGCTGGAGATCTCCTCGCCGGTCGGCCGCGCCGACGCCATCGACCTGCGCCGCCTGCTCGAACTCGCCGGCGAGGCCACCATCGGCGGCGCCGCCGTCGTGGACGGCGTCGCGCTGCTCAAGCACGTGGCCCCGCTGGAGGACCTCAGCGTCCTCGACGAGTTCGCGCGCCCCCTCGAGCTCCTCGTCAACCGCGCCGACGCGCTGGAGCAGGAACTCACCCACGCCGACGAGTTCTGAGTTCTGCCGGGAGCGGAATCGGTGCCGCCGGGTGCGGCACCGATGCCATCGTGACCCCATGGCGGACATCCTTCAGTTCCCGCGCAGGCGCACCCCGGAACCGCTGTGGCGCGAGGCCCTCGGCCGAAGCCTGCGCGCCGCCCGGGAACAGCAGGGCGGCCGCCTCGTCGACGTCGCGGAGCGCGCCGGCATCTCGCCGCAGTACCTGTCCGAGATCGAACGGGGCCGCAAGGAGCCGTCGAGCGAGATGATCGCCGCGGTCACCGGCGCGCTCGGCATCGAGCTGGCCGACCTGCTCGCCGAGATCTCCGTCGGCGTCCGTCAGCACACCAGGCCGGCCGGCCCCGTGCTCATGGCCGCCTGAGCTGCGCGGGTTCCAACACCCGGTCCGCCAGGCCGTACGCCACCGCGCCCGCCGCGTCGAACACCCGGTCGCGGTCGGTGTCGTGCCGCAGTTCCTCGACGCCGTGACCGGTGTGCGCGGAGAGGATCTTCTCCAGCTGGGTGCGTACCCGCACGACCTCGTCCGCCTGGAGGATGAGGTCCGGGATCGTGCCGCGTCCCTGCGCCGCCGGCTGGTGCAGCACCACCCGTGAGTGCGGCAGCACCGTCCGCCGACCCGGCGCGCCCGCCGCCAGCAGCACCGCGCCGGTCGCCACCGCCTGGCCGACGCACGTGGTCGCGACCGGCGCCGTGACGAAGCGCATCGTGTCGTACAGCGCCAACATCGCCGACGGGTCGCCGCCCTCGGAGTTGATGAACAGGTCGATCTCCTGGTCCGGATTCTCCGCGTTGAGGAACAGCAGTTGCGCGATCAGCGCGTTGGCCACGCCCGAGTCGATCGCCGTGCCCAGGTAGACGATCCGCTCCGACAGCAGGTGCGAGTAGATGTCCATGATCCGCTCGCCGCCCGCCACCCGGGTGATGACGTTGGGAATCGTGTACGTGCTCATGCCTTCGCCCCCAGTCCCAACGCGTGCGTGCGGACCGGCACCACCTGGTCGAGGCTGTCGACCACCCGGTCGATGAAGCCGTACTCCAGGGCCTGCTCGGTCGTGAACCACCTGTCGTGCAAGGAATCCGCGAAGATCCGCTCCAGCGGCTGGCCCGTGTCCTCCGAGACGATCCCCAGCACCGTGTCCCTCGTGTAGCGCAGGTCGTCCGCCTGAACCTCCAGTTCCACCGCCGAGCCCCCGATGCCCGCAGACCCTTGGTGCATAAGGATCCTGGCGTGCGGTAGCGCGAACCGCTTGCCCGGTGTGCCCGCCGACAGCAGGAACTGCCCCGCGCTGCACGCCAGTCCCAGCGCCAGCGTCGCCACGTCGCACGGCACCAGCCGCATCACGTCCCGGATCGCCAGCATCGACGGCACCGAGCCGCCCGGTGAGTGGATCCACAGCGCGATGTCCTTGCGTGGATCATCGCTCGCCAGCGCCAGCATCTGCGTGGCCAGCACCGTCCCGTTGTCGTCGTCCAGCACACCGTCCAGCACCAGCACCCGCTGGTCCAGGAACCGGTCTCGGAGTCGGTGGTCGAACAGCCGTGGCCCGTCGTCGTTCGTCATGCCCCGACCATCCCGCGCTCGCGGCCGTGGCGGATCCCTTTGCTGCTGTCAGCAGATTCGCCCACAGCGAGCACCCCGCCCGGGCAACCCTCGCGGTGCCCGAGCGTCTGTGTAATTGCGGGGAGCGAAGCGCCGGCGGCTTTGCGGAATTACCGACGGCCAATCCCGCTTGCCGAGCTGAACGTGCATTGACAGGGATGGGTTATCACCTATAGGGGGAGACATGTTCTACGGCAGTCTGGTCAGGCGTGGCCTCATCGCGGCGACCGCGGGGGCGGTGATCGCGGGCCCGTTGCTCGGGGCCGCGACCGCGTGGGCCGACACCGGCACCGGCAGCATCGCCGGCCTAGTCTGGTTCGACCGCAACTCCGACCACCGGCAGGACAACGGGGAGCCCGCGTTCGGTGCGTCCACCGTCACCGTCACCGATGTGGCCGACGGCACCAGCACCACGATCACCACCGACATGATCAAGGGCACGTACGCGCTCGACGGCTTGAAGCCGGGCGTGTACGAGGTCAGCGGCGCCCAGGCCGGCTACGCCAGCACCACCGCGCCCGCGGTGTGCGTGACGGTGCCGGCGGGCGGCCGGGCGACGGCCGACTTCGGGATCCGGGGCGGCACGATCGTCGGGAAGGCGTGGGTCGACAGCAACGGCGACGGTCTCCGCCAGCCAGGCGAGCCGCCGCTGGCCGGCGTCAACTTCACCGCCTACGAACCGAATCTTCGGCACAACAACGCGGCCGCGAGTGACGCGTCCGGGAATTACGCGATCCAGGACCTTCCCGCCGGCAGTTACCAGCTTTCGGCCGGCACGCCGGATCCGACCTACGGGCTCACCCGATCCGGTGGGGATTCCGCCTTCGATCCGCTGACCCAGTCCGTCGGCTCTCCGGTTCGGGTCGACACCGGCCGGCGTATCAACCCGATCGACGCCGGTTTCGTCGAGGCCCACCTCGACACCGCGATCACCGCGCTCACCGTGCCCGACCAACTGCACGTGGGCGATCAGGTCAGCATTGCCGTCGACGCGGCCAACCTGAGCGACGCCGCCGAAATCCTCAACGGCTCGGTCGCGTTCCCGACCGGAATCACCCCCGTGTCAGCAACCGCCACTGGCGGCCTGCCCGCCGCCGTTTCCGGCCAGTACGCCTCCTTCGGCTCCTTCAATTCCTTCGTCGCGCCCCACACCACCGTGCACGTCACGATCGTCGTCAAGGTGACCGGCGCGTTGAGCAACGCCACCATCACCGCCAACGCCACGAAGTTCGCCGGCGACATCAACCCCGCCAACAACACGTTCACCCAGCAGGTAAGCACCATCGGCTGAACCCGCTAAATCCGCGGTCCGCGCACCGGCACGCCGATGTGCGGACTGCGGGACCTAGCCTCCTACTCGGCGGCCTCGACAAGGATGTCCTCAGGGTCGGGCCGACCGTTAGGTAGCAACCCGACCTGCACGCGAAACGGCCCTCGACTGAGTCGAGAGCCGTTTCGCGTGTCCTGTGATGTGCCCCCGGCAGGATTCGAACCTGCGCACCCGCCTCCGGAGGGCGGTGCTCTATCCCCTGAGCTACGGGGGCCCGTTGCTCAACGTGGAGAAGCCTACAGCATGGCGCGGCGTGGTTTTGCACGGCCTACCGTCTATCGGCGTGGAGGAGACGATCACGGCGGACGGGCTGCGGCTGGCGGTGTACGGGGACGGCGATCCGGGGAAGCCGACCTTGGTGTTGGTGCACGGGTTCCCGGATACGGCGAGGGTGTGGGATCCGCTGGTCAGACAGCTGGCGGACCGGTTCCACGTGGTGCGCTACGACGTCAGAGGGGTGGGCGGCTCGCAGGCGCCGGCTGACGAAGCCGGCTTCCGGATCGAGCAGTTGGCGGACGACGTGCTTCGTGTGGCGGAGGCCACAGGGGAGCGGGTTCACCTGGTCGGACACGACTGGGGAGCGGTGCAGGGGTGGCGGGCGGTGTCGGAGCGGCCGGAGCTCTTCGCGTCCTTCACGGCGATTTCGGGCCCGGATCTGGGCCACGCGGGCCACTGGTACCGCAAGAACTTCCCGTCCAGGGCAACGGTGACCCAGCTGGCCCGGTCTTGGTACATGGCCTTCTTTCGGATCCCCAAGCTGGCGGATCTGTGGTTCGACAGCAACGGCCTGGCGCTGTACCGGCAGAACCTGGGACGCGGGCATGAGCCCAGGAGGATCACGACGAGGGTGTTGCAGATTGTCCCGACGCGGGACAGGTACGTGACGCCGGCGCTGGCGGCGTCGGCGCGGGAGTGGTGTGGCGACCTCACGGAACGGCGGGCTCCGGCGGGACATTGGGTGATCCAGACTCATCCGGAGGTGGTCGCGAGCTGGATCACCGAGTTCGTGGCGGAAAGCTAGGCTTGCCTTATTGAACTTATGCGCATGTCGCTATATGTTCGACGGCGAGCCGGACAGAAGGGGACAAGCGATGGGGCACGGACACGGCCACGCCAGCGCGTCGGGTCAGCACGTGGGCCGGCTGTGGGCGGCCCTGGGCCTGGGCGCGACGTTCCTCGCCGTGGAGGTGGTCGTCGGCGTCACCACGGGCTCCCTGGCCCTGATCTCGGACGCCGCGCACATGCTCACGGACGTCGTCGGCATCGGACTCGCCCTGGCGGCAGTGATCCTGGCCGCCAAGAACCGCACGGACCAGAACCGCACCTTCGGCATGTACCGGGCCGAGGTGCTCGCGGCGCTGGCCAACGCGGTCCTGCTGTTCGCGGTCGCCGGCTACGTCCTGTACGAAGCGATCGAGCGCTTCACGGCCCCGCCGGAGGTGCCGGGCCTGCCCGTCGTCCTGACGGCGATCGTGGGCCTCACCATCAACGCGGTGGCCTTCCTCCTGCTGCGCGAGGGCGCGAAGGAGAGTCTGAACCTGCGCGGCGCCTACCTCGAGGTGCTCTCCGACCTGGTGGGCTCGGTGGGCGTCCTGATCAGCGGTCTGATCACGCTGACCACCGGCTGGCGCTACGCGGACCCGGTCATCGCGGTCGCCATCGGCCTGTTCGTGCTGCCCCGCACCTACGGCCTGGCCCGCCGCGCGCTGCGCATCCTCTTCCAGCACGCGCCCGAACGGGTGGACGTGCGGCAGCTATGTGTTGACCTCACCGCCCTGGACGGCGTCACCGAGGCCCATGACGTCCATGTGTGGACACTCACATCGGGCATGGAGGTGGCCTCCGCGCACCTCACCGTCGCCCCCGGCAGCGAGCCGGGCGACGTGCTGGTCAGGGCCCAGAAACTGCTGGCCGAGGACTATCGGCTGGAGCACGCGACGGTCCAGGTCGAGCCCCGCGAAGCCACCTCGAAGTGCCGTGACCTGAGTTGGTGACGGCACCCTTTCGGGTGTCTTCTGTGAAAGCCGCGTGGGTATCCCGGCGGTGCTGCGTCCCACCTCTGTCACGGGTGATGACGTGAGAGAGCGAAGGGGATGGACGACATGGGCAACGACCGCAAGGTGATCACGTCGAGGGTCGACTTCGGCTTCCTGGCCGCGCACGACTTCCTGGTGCCGCTGGAGGTCGAGCTGCGCTACGACACGCTGGACCCGTTCGCGGTGGTGGCGGCATTCCGGCCGGGCCGCGACGACTGCGTGGAATGGGCCTTCGCCCGGGACCTGCTGGCCGACGGCCTGATCGGCGACGCCGGTGAGGGCGACATCCGGATCAGGCCGTCGGACAGCGATGTCGAGATGGTCGTGGTCGAGCTGCACTCCCCGTCCGGCCAGGCCGTGTTCGAGGCCGCGGCCGAGGACCTCGCCGAGTTCCTGGACGAAACCTACGAGGTCGTCATGCCCGGCAACGAGCACCTGTGGGTCGACATCGACGACGAGCTCACTCGGCTGACGTCGATGTCGTGAGGTACTCCTCGTTGATCTCCTTCGGCCCGAACGGCCAGACCTGCTCGGCGCGGGCCCAGATGAGGAACGCGGCCACGCCGACGATCACCCAGGCGACCGACAGGATCTGGGACAGCGAGTCGGTCGAGTAGTACAGGAACGCCCAGCCGACGAACGCGATCACCAACGGCACCGGGTACAGCCACATCTTGTACGGGCGTTCGAGGTTCGGCTGGCGCCGCCGCAGCACGACCAGCGCGGCGATCTGCGCCACCGACTGCACCAGCACGATGACGGCGGTGAGCGCGTTGATCACCACGGTCAGCGGGAACAGCGAGGCGATGGCCGTGATCACGCCCATCACCAGCAGACCCGCGGTGGGGAAGTGCCCCTTCGGGTGCAGCTTGGCGAACACCGGCAGGAACAGCTTGTCGCGGGCGGCCTCGTAGGGCACCCGCGAGCCGCCGAGCAGGCCGGCGAACACCGACGCGAACGCGGTGACGACGATCAGCGCGGTGACGACGTTGGCCACGCCCGCGCCCCACGAGGTCTGCACGGCCAGGGTGGCCACCGAGAACGACTTGGCGACGTCCTGCCACGGCACGGCGCCGAGGATGCCGATCTGGAGCAGCAGGTACAGGGCCATGATCGCGACGATCGACACGATGATCGACCGCGGCAGCGTCTTGCCGGGCTCGCTCACCTCACCGCCCAGGTAGGCGCTGGTGTTGTAGCCGAGGTAGTCGTACACGGCGATGACCAGGCCGGCGCCGAGGCCGGTCCAGAACGCGCCGCCGCCGGCGAACGCGCCCGGCGTGAAGTCGAAGGCCAGTGCTGCGCTGAAGTGGGTGTAGGCGGCGACGATCACGGCGAGGATGCTGACCAGCATCACGCCGAAGAAGACCGTGGTGACCTTGGTGATGTCGCCGATCTTGCGGTACAGCAGGACGACCACCAGGGCGGTGATGACCACGCCGACCACGTGTCCGAACGTGTTGACGGCGCCGGTGTCGTCCACCACCGCCGGCCACAGCACCCCGAGGTACTGGACGAGGCCGATGACGCCGGTGGACATGATCAGCGGGATGAACAACACCGCGGTCCACACGAACAGGAACGGCATCAGCCGCCCGGTCCGGTACTGGAACGCCTCCCGCAGGTAGATGTACGTGCCGCCGGCGCCGGGCATGGCCGCGCCGAGCTCGGCCCAGATCAGCCCGTCGGCCAGCACGATGATCGCGCCGATGACCCAGCCGAACATGGCCTGCGGCCCGTTCATCGCCGTGACCATCAGCGGGATCGTGAGGAACGGCCCGATGCCGCACATCTGCGTCATGTTGATGGCGGTCGCCTGCCACGGCCCGATCCGGCGCTCGAGGCCCGACTGCCCCTTCTGCGTGAACGTAGCCACGCCCACCTCCCTGGCTCTGGAATTAGGAAAGGTTCTTAACATAAAGGCCGTGCGGGGGGAACACGCCGAGTGTGACTGCCGACGAAGTCGTGACCTGATCTTGCGGGAGACTGGCCCCGTGACGCCGCCCGGACTGTTCCCGCAGTCGTGGCTGATCGCGACCACCGACCAGCGCTGCGCGTTGGAGAAACAGCTGGTGGAGGGCATCGCCGACGACCATCCGCTGGCGGCCGCGCCGGTGGCGGCGGTGGCCAGCTGCGCGACCTGCGGGGTGGTGGTCTACACCGCCGGGCTGGGGCGCGAGCTGGTCTGGACCATGGTGTCGTTCGGCCGGTCGGCCGACGCCGATCCGGGGGTCTCGGTGTACCCGACGTTCGCAGCTCTGCGGCGCGCCATGGCTGCTCACGTCCACTGATCCGGGCAACTCCTACTATGGGAGGTCGGCGGGGCTTTGGCCCCTGGACACGGAGGCAGGCGGTGTGAGGGCGCCACAGGTCGGCACTCCCGCGAGCATGCGGGAGCTCAACCAGCGAATCGTGCTGGACCGGCTGCGCCGGGGCGGCGCCGCCACGCGGCCGAGCCTGGCCAAGGACACCGGACTGTCCAAGCCCACGGTCGGGCAGGCGCTGCTCGACCTGGAGCAGGACGGCCTGGTCCGGCCGGCGGGCCGCACGTCGGCCGGCCCGGGGCGGTCGGCGGTGCTGTACGAGGCCGATCCGGCGGCCGGACACGTGCTGGGCATCGACATCGGCCGCGGCCGGCTGCGGTTGGCCGTCGCCGACCTCGCCGGCAACGTCGTGGCCAAAGTGGACGAACCCAACCGGTGCCGCTCGGCGAGCGCGCTGGTGCGCACCGTGCACGAGATGGCCACGGACGTGGTCGGCCAGGCCGGCATGGCACTGTCCGATGTGGTCCTGACGGTCGTCGGCAGCCCGGGCGTGCCGGACCGCCGCGGCCGGATGCTGCACTACGCGCCGAACCTGCCCGGCTGGGGCCGGCGGGGCCTGCTGGACGAGCTGGAGGCGGTGCTCGGCCCGGGCCTGCTGGTGGAGAACGATGCCAACCTGGCCGCGGTGGGCGAGCGGGACCAGGGCGCGGCGCGCGGTGTGGACGTGTTCGTCTGCGTGAACGTCGGCACCGGTATCGGCATGGGCATCGTGGTCGACGGGCAGCTGTTCCGTGGGGCGCACGGGGCTGCCGGCGAGGTGGGCTATCTGCCCTACGGCTGGGTGGACGCCGACTCGGAGGGCTGGACGCCGGCCACGCCCGGCATGCTGGAGCAGGCCGCGGCGGCGAACTCGGTGGTGCAGCTGGCCCGCGAGCACGGCGTGCGGCACGCCGGCTCGGCCCGCGAGGTGTTCCAGCTCGCCCGTCAGGGTGACGCCGGCGCGCTGGCCGTGGTCGAGCAGGAGGCGACCAAGTTGGCCTTCCTGGTGGCGTCGGTGTCGGCGGTGATCGATCCCGAGGTGGTGCTGCTGGTCGGCGGCATCGGCTCGAACACGGACCTGCTGATCGAGCCGCTGGAGAAGGCGTTGCACGAGATCAGCCCGATGATGCCCCGGATCGCTCCTGGCCAGCTGGGCGAGGACGCGGTGCTGACCGGCGCGATCGCCACCGGCCTGCGCGCGGCCCAGGACATCGTCTTCGAGCGGCGCGGCGAGAATTTGGTGACGCAGCGCAGCGATGCGAACGCTTCCTTTTAACGTTTCACTCGTTTGGGGGAAGCCAAGGCTGTGATTGGTGGCATAGCGTAGCGGCACCTCCTCGGAGGGAAGGGTCGCACAAGGGGATAAACGAGGCAGGCCGAGACGGGGGTCAGGTCACCTCACGTTCAGGGAGCGGTCCGCCGCGCCGCCAGAAATCGTCCGCTCCCTGGACGTCTCCCCCTCCGAAGCGGGCACGACTCAATGCAGGGAAGGACGCCTCACCCTCGTTCAACGCGGGTAAGGCGTCCTTCCCTGCATCAGGCTCAGTTCATCGGCAGCGGCTGGATGTTCCGCGCCGCCATCATCTGCCGCATCTGCTCGACCTCGGCGTTCTGCGACGCCTGCATGTTCTGCGCCAACACCTTCACCGCCGACACCGTGGAGTGGTCCACGGCGAACTGCGCCATCGGCGCGCCGCCGAGGTGGTGGCGCAGCATCAGCTGGAGGAAGAAGTTGTCCATGTCCGTGCCGGTCAGCGTCTGGAGCTTGGAGATCTCCGCCTGGGTGGCGTAGCCGGGCATGTGGTCGACGCCGTTGGCCGGCATCTGGTTGTTGGTCATGCCCGGCATGCCGGCCATGCCGTCGCTGGGCCCGGCCATCCACGCCATGTAGCGCCCGGTCGGGGACTGCTCGGGCTGGCCCCACAACATGAGCCAGCCGCGCATCCGCCCGGCCTGGTCGCCCTGGGTCGTCTCGATGTCGAACGCCAGCTGCTTGAGCTCCGCGTTCTGGGTGTGCTGGAGCTCCCAGTTGGCCATCGTGACGGCCTGGAGGTGGTGCAGCGACATGTCCTGGGCGAAGCCGACCTCGACGGAGCCGGCGACGGGGTTGGCCGAGTCCGACGAACCGCCGGGCAGCTTGATCAGCAGCCCGACGGCGGCGCCCAGCAGCAGGATGGCCACCGCCGCGGCGGCGAGCACCAGCACCCGCGTGGTCGCGGAGACCGGCCCGGTGGGCAGCTCCTCCGCGACCTCGTCGAGTTCCTCGGTGTCGGTCATCAGCTCGACGGCTTGGTGGTCGGGGCGCCCGAACCGGTGGTCGGCGTGCCCGAGCCGGACGGCGCGGTGGCCGGCGGCATGCCGGGCTGCTGCTCGTTGGTGGCGTTCTGCGCGCCGGTGCCGCTCATCGGGATCGCGTCCGGACCCGGCTTGGACGGGTCGAACGGCGGCGGGTTGTTCGGGTCGAACTGGCCCGGGCCCAGGGCGTCACAGCTGGCGCCGACCTCGGGGGTCTCGTACTGGTTGGTCCGCAGCGCCGAGATGAACTCGTCGATCCGAGGGTCGGTCACGCTGTCCAGCTTCAGCTGGTGGCCCCAGGACTGCAGCGAGATCGGCTTGTCCAGGCCCGGGTACGGCGACAGCATCATGTTCTGCTTGCCGGTGACCTTGAGCTTGAGCGTGTCGAGGTCGGGACCCTTGATCTTGTCCGGGTTGTAGGCGATCCAGACGGTGCCGTGCTCCAGCGCGTGCACCATGTTCTCGTTGCGCACCGCGTTCGGGTAGACGATGCCGTTGCACGCGGCCCAGAAGCCGTCGTGCGGGCCGCCGAAGGGCGGCGACTGGTCGTAGGCCACCCGCTGGGTGGGCTGCACATGCTGGCCCTGCTTGTAGTCCTTGACGACGACGCCCTGGATCTTGGTCGACGGGTCGTGGTTGCTGTCGCTGGGCTGCCACTGCGTGAGCGCGGCCTGGGCCGCGTTCTTCTGGTTGATCTGCCAGTACGCGTAGCCGAACACGCCGCCGGCGAGCAACACCACCACGACGATCGCGGCGATGGTGCCCCACGGCTTGCCCTTGCCGGCCACCACCTGTCCGCGCGCCGAACTGACGGCGTTCTTCTTCGCGCCGCCCTTCTTCTTCCCGCCGGCCATCTCCCCGCCCTTGGCATCGTGAGCTGGACCACATCGGTCCAGACCTTCGGCGGCCAGTGTAGGGACCCGGCATGAGAATTCCGTCAGACCAGGTCGGGTCCAGTGACTGGGACACCCGTAACCCCATCGCGACGTGCGGATACGCTTGCCTAGACTGCTCCGGTGACTCCAGCCGCTCTTGCCGACCTCGTCCGCTCCACCGCCGTCGACGTCCTCGCCTCCCGAGGGCTGGACTCCGGCGTGCTTCCGGCCGAGGTGACAGTGGAGCGACCGCGCAACCCGGAGCACGGCGACTACGCCACCAACCTGGCCCTCCAGGTGTCCAAGAAGCTCGGTGTGAACCCGCGGGACTTCGCCGGCTGGCTGGCCGAGGCGCTGACCAAGCAGACCGGCGTCGCCGCGGTGGACGTGGCCGGGCCGGGCTTCCTGAACCTGCGGCTGGACGCCGACGCGCAGGGCGCGATCGTGCGCGAGGCGCTGGCCCAGGGCGCCGGCTACGGCCACAACACGCTGCTGGCCGGCAAGAAGATCAACCTGGAGTTCGTCTCCGCCAACCCGACCGGCCCGGTGCACCTGGGCGGCACCCGGTGGGCCGCGGTCGGCGACGCCCTGGGCCGGGTGCTCGAGGCCGAGGGCGGCGAGGTCACCCGGGAGTACTACTTCAACGACGCCGGCGCCCAGATCGACCGGTTCGTCCGGTCCCTGGTGGCCGCGGCCAAGGGCGAGCCGGCCCCCGAGGACGGCTACGCCGGCGGCTACATCAACGACATCGCGGCCGAGGTGGTCAAGGCCGAGCCGAGCGTGCTCTCGCTGCCCGAGGCCGAGCGGGACGAGACGTTCCGGCGGGTCGGCGTGAACCTCATGTTCGACGAGATCAAGCAGACCCTGCACGACTTCGGCACCGACTTCGACGTCTACTTCCACGAGAACTCGCTGCACGAGTCCGGCGCGGTGGACCGCGCCGTCGAGCGGCTGAAGGCCTCCGGCGACCTGTACGAGCAGGACGGCGCGTGGTGGATCCGGTCCAAGGACTTCGGCGACGACAAGGACCGGGTCGTCATCAAGAGCGACGGCGCGCCGGCCTACATCGCCGGTGACATCGCGTACTTCAAGGACAAGCGGGACCGCGGCTTCGACCTGTGCATCTACATGCTCGGCGCGGACCACCACGGCTACATCGGCCGGCTCAAGGCGGCCGCGGCGGCGCTGGGCGACGACCCGGACACCGTCGAGGTGCTGATCGGCCAGATGGTGAACCTGGTCTCCGACGGCAAGCCGGTGCGGATGAGCAAGCGCGCCGGCACGGTGATCACGCTGGAGGACCTGGTCGACGCCGTGGGCGTGGACGCGGCCCGGTACTCGCTGATCCGGTCCTCGGTCGACTCGGCCGTGGACATCGACCTGGACCTGCTGCGCAAGACCACCGCCGAGAACCCGGTCTACTACGTGCAGTACGCGCACGCCCGGGTGAGCAGCGTGCTGCGCAACGCCGCCGACCTGAAGATCGACCTGGGCGAGGTCGCCGACGCGGACCTCGGCCTGCTGACCCTGGACAAGGAGGGTGCGCTGATCCGCACCCTCGGCGAGTTCCCGAAGGTCGTCGCCTCGGCGGCCGAGCTGCGCGAGCCCCACCGGGTGGCGCGGTACCTGGAAGAGCTGGCCGGCGCCTTCCACAAGTACTACGACGACAAGGACCCCCTGGCCAAGGTGTTGCCCAAGGGCGACGAGGAGGTGTCGGCGCGGGCGGTCCCGCAGCTGCACCTGCTCCGCGCCACGCGGCAGGTGCTGCGCAACGGGCTGGCCCTGCTGGGTGTCTCCGCCCCGGAACGGATGTAGGAAACCCCGATGCGCGCACATCCCGCCGGCCCACGTCACGCCGACGTGTTGGTGCCGGCGAACACCGCAGGACCGCAACCGTCCACTTCGGACGAGATCGACGCGCTGCCGGCGAACGTGTGGCCGCTGGGCGCGCGCCGCCGCGAGGACGGCGTGGTCGAGCTCGCCGGCGTGGACGTGCGGGACCTGGCCGAGCAGTACGGCACGCCGCTGTTCGTGGTCGACGAGGACGACTTCCGCACGCGCTGCCGCACGCACGCCGAGGCCTTCGGCGACCCGGGGCTGGTGCACTACGCCTCCAAGGCGTTCCTGTCCGTGGAGATCGCCCGCTGGGTCGCCCAGGAGGGCCTCGGGCTGGACGTGTGCAGCGGCGGCGAGCTGGCCATCGCACTGCGCGCGGACTTCCCGCCGGAGCGGATCGCCTTGCACGGCAACAACAAGTCCACCGCCGAGCTGGAGCAGGCGGTGGCCGCCGGCGTCGGCGTGGTCGTGCTGGACTCGTTCGTGGAGATCGCCCGCCTGGACGAGGTGGCGCGCCGCCACGGCGTCCGGCAGGCCGTGATGATCCGCGTGACCGTCGGCGTCGAGGCGCACACCCACGAGTTCATCGCCACCGCGCACGAGGACCAGAAGTTCGGCTTCTCGCTCGCCGGAGGCGACGCCGCCGAGGCGGCCCGCCGGGTGCTCAAGGCCGAGGGCCTCAAGCTCGTGGGTCTGCACAGCCACATCGGCTCGCAGATCTACGACGCCGACGGTTTCGAGATCGCCGCGCACCGCGTGATCGGGCTGCTTTCCGATCTGCACTCCGAACACGGCGACGACGCGCTGGCCGAGCTGTCCACTGTGGACCTCGGCGGCGGCCTCGGCATCGCGTACATGCCGGACGACGACCCGCCGCCGCCGGCCCAGCTCGCCGAGCAGCTGCGCCAGATCGTGGCCAAGGAGTGCGTGAACGAGGGCCTGCCGGTGCCGCGCGTGGCCGTGGAGCCGGGCCGCGCCATCGTCGGCCCCGGCACCGTCACCGTGTACGAGGTCGGCACGATCAAGGACGTCGTGCTGGACCGCGGCGCCGTCCGCCGCTACGTCAGCGTCGACGGCGGCATGAGCGACAACATCCGCACCGCCCTCTACGACGCCGTCTACGACTGCCGGCTGGTGTCGCGCCGCGTCGACGAGGACGTGCCGGCGACGATGTCGCGCGTGGTGGGCAAGCACTGCGAGGCCGGCGACGTGGTCGTGCGCGACTGCTGGCTGCCCGGCGACATCGCCCCCGGAGACCTGCTCGCACTGGCCGCGACCGGCGCCTACTGCTACGCGATGGCCAGCGGCTACAACCGCCTGCCGCGGCCGGCGGTCGTCGCCGTCAAGGACGGCGAAAGCCGGCTGCTGCTGCGCAGGGAGACCGAGGACGACCTGTTCCGCCTGGAGGCATAGCAGTGAAACCCATCAAGGTCGCGATGCTCGGCTGCGGCACCGTCGGCACCCAGGTGGCGCGGCTGCTCACCGACCAGGCGGACGACTTCGCGGCCAGGATCGGGGCTCCCGTCGAGCTGACCGGCATCGCGGTGCGCCGGCCGAACAAGCACCGCGAGGTGCCGGCGGAGCTGCTCACGACCGACGCCGACTCGCTCGTCGAGTCCGATGTGGACATCGTCGTCGAGGTCATCGGCGGCATCGAGCCGGTGCGCTCGCTGCTGCTGAAGGCGTTGCGCGCCGGCAAGTCCGTGGTCACCGCGAACAAGGCGCTGCTGGCCGAGCACGGCCCCGAGCTGTACGCGGCGGCGGACGCCTCCGGCGCGGACATCTACTTCGAGGCGGCCGTCGCCGGCGCCATCCCGCTGCTGCGCCCGCTGCGCGAATCCCTTGCCGGGGACCGGATCACGCGCGTGATGGGCATCGTCAACGGCACCACGAACTACATCCTGTCGGCGATGTCGGCCACCGGCGCGGGCTACGGCGAGACGCTGGAGGAGGCCAGCCGCCTCGGCTACGCCGAGGCGGACCCGACCGCGGACGTGGACGGCTTCGACGCCGCGTCCAAGGCGGCGATCCTGGCCTCGCTGGCCTTCCACACCCGCGTCACCGCCGGGGACGTGCACCGCGAGGGCATCTCGGCGGTCACCTCCGCGGACATCGCGGCGGCGCGGGCGCTGGGCCGTACCGTGAAGCTGCTG
Source organism: Kutzneria buriramensis (assembly GCF_003387475.1). Taxonomy (GTDB): domain Bacteria; phylum Actinomycetota; class Actinomycetes; order Mycobacteriales; family Pseudonocardiaceae; genus Kutzneria; species Kutzneria buriramensis. The sequence continues at coordinate 57,225 of NZ_QUNO01000012.1, forward strand.
GCGATCTGCGAGCGGGTCTCCGACGACGACGGCGTCGAGTCGGTGGCCGTCCGCGTGCACCCGGCGATGATCCCCAACAGCCACCCGCTGGCCTCGGTCGGCGGCGCGTTCAACGCGGTGTTCGTCGAGGCCGACGCCGCCGGCCAGCTGATGTTCTACGGCCAGGGCGCCGGCGGCGCGCCGACCGCGAGCGCGGTGCTCGGCGACCTGGTCGCGGTGGCCCGCAACATGGTCGCCGGCGGGCGCGGGCCGCGCGAGTCGGCGTACGCGGACCTGCCGGTGCGCCCGATGGGCCAGGCCAGCACCCGCTACCACATCAGCCTCGACGTGGCCGACCGGCCGGGCGTGCTGTCGCAGGTGGCGGCCGTGTTCGCCGAGCACGACGTGAGCATCGCGGTGGTGCGCCAGGAGGGCCGTCCGGTGGACGCGAGCCTGGTCGTGGTCACGCACGCCGCCTCCGACGCCGCGCTGCGCGGCACCGTGGACAAGATCGCCGGGCTGCCGGTGGTCCGTGACGTCGTCAGCGTGATGCGGGTCGAAGGGGAAGAGTCATGATCACAGCGGTCAGGCCCGGCTGGCCGGGGATCATCGCCGCCTATCGGGATCGCATCCCGCTGCCGGCCGACGCCGAGATCGTCACCCTGCACGAGGGCGGCACGCCCCTCGTGCAGGCGCGGCACCTGTCCGAACTGTCCGGCTGCCGCGTCTACCTGAAGGTGGAGGGCGCGAACCCGACCGGCTCGTTCAAGGACCGCGGCATGACGGCCGCGATCAGCCTCGCCGTGGCGCAGGGCTCGAAGGCGGTGATCTGCGCGTCCACCGGCAACACCTCAGCGTCCGCGGCGGCCTACGCGGCCAAGGCGGGGCTCACCTGCGCGGTTCTCGTGCCCAGCGGCAAGATCGCGCTCGGCAAGCTGGCCCAGGCGGTCGCCCACGGCTGCCGCATCCTCCAGGTGGACGGCAACTTCGACGACTGCCTGGAGCTGGCCCGCAAGACCGCGGCGGAGTACCCGATCACCCTGGTGAACTCGGTCAACCCGATCCGCATCGACGGCCAGAAGACGGCCGCCTTCGAGGTGTGCGACGTGCTCGGCCGGGCGCCGGACATCCACCTGCTGCCGGTCGGCAACGCCGGCAACATCACCGCGTACTGGAAGGGTTACACCGAGTACGCGAAGGACGGCGTCATCGCCGCCGCGCCAAGGATGTTCGGCTTCCAGGCGGCCGGCGCGGCGCCGCTGGTGCACGGCGAGCCGGTGAAGAACCCGGAGACCATCGCGACCGCGATCCGCATCGGCAGTCCCGCGTCCTGGGACGGTGCGGTGAACGCGCGTAACGAGTCGGGCGGCTTGTTCGACGCTGTCACCGACGACCAGATCCTTGCCGCATACCGGTTGCTGGCCTCGCGCGAGGGCGTCTTCGTGGAGCCCGCGTCCGCGGCCAGCGTCGCCGGTCTGCTGCTGACGGCCGCGGATGGCCGTCTGCCCAAGGGATCCACGGTGGTGTGCACCGTGACCGGTCACGGGCTGAAGGATCCGGACACGGCGCTGAAGGGGCTGCCGGAGGTCGAGGTGCTGCCGGTGGAGCCCGGCGCGGTGGCGCACGCCCTGGAGCTGGTGTGAGGGCGGTTCACGTCCGGGTGCCGGCGTCCACCGCCAACCTGGGTTCCGGCTTCGACGCGCTCGGGCTGGCCCTGGGCCTGTACGACGAGGTCACCGTCGAGGCGGCGGAGTCCGGCCTGGACGTGCAAGTGCGGGGTGAGGGGGCGGGACAGGTCCCGCTGACCGAGGAACACCTGCTGGTCAGGGCGATCCGGGCCGTCGACGGCGCCCCGGACGGGCTGATTGTCCGGTGCCGCAACGCGATCCCGCACTCCCGCGGCCTCGGCTCGTCGGCGGCCACGGTGGTCGCCGGCGTCGCGGCCGGCTACGCGCTGACCGAAAAGACCTTGGATGACCGGGCGTTGCAGCTGGCCGCCGAGTTCGAGGGACACGCCGACAACGCGGCCGCCAGCCTGCTCGGCGGGCTGGTGCTGGCGTGGTCGGAGGGCGAGAAGGGGCAGTGCTACCGGGCCGTTCGCCTCGAACCGCACGCCGACCTGCACGCCATGGTGTTCATCCCGGCCATCGAGTCGTCCACGAAGACCACGCGCGGCCTGCTGCCCGCGCAGGTGCCGCACGTTGACGCCGCGTTCGCGGCCGGGCGGGCGGCCCTGGCGGTGCACGCTGTGACGAAGGACCCGGGACTCCTGCTGCCCGCCACGGAGGATCGGCTCCACCAGGGGTATCGCGAACCGGCCTGGCCGGACACGATCCGTGTCGTCGAGGAGCTGCGCGCGGCCGGTTTCCCGGCCACCGTGTCCGGCGCCGGCCCGACGGTGTTCACGCTGGTCAGCGGCGATCGCGAGGTGCCGCCGGCGGTGGATCTGACCGGCTTCGACGCGCACCGGCTGGAAATTGACCGGGACGGCGTACAGGTTCGGCCGATCGGTTGATTTCGGAACAAAGTCCAGGTGGGAGGTGTTGCACACGCTGACGCCACGCCGGGGGCCAGTTGTTGCACCCCGGCGGTGGGCCGTCTACCCTCAGGGTAGATCAGTCACCGAGCGCACGGGCGCCGGTGTCGTGCCCGGGCACTCGTCCCGGTACGCATCTCCCGATCTAACGTCACCAATCGACGTCTGGCGGGATACCCGGCCGCTGTGGTGACCGACAAGTCCCGTGTTCGCGGCTTTCCGCCCGCTCACGGGCAACCGCGCCGTTCAGCAGTCGGGACGGCGCAGCTGGTCCAAGTAGGAGGCTCGGACCGGTCAGGAAGGACATGTGTGAGCAACACCGATCTCTTGGGCAGCGACGCGGTGTCCGCCGCGCCGGGTTCCCCGCAGGACTCGGCTCCTGCCCCCCGTACCGAATCCAAGGAGACCCCGCTGACCACCACGAAGCGCCGCGCAGGACTGTCCGGCATGGTGCTCGCGGAACTGCGCGAGCTCGCCGGTCAACTCAACATCAGCGGCACCGCGGGCATGCGCAAGGGCGACCTGATCGCCGCGATCAAGGAGCGCCAGGGGTCTTCCGGCGGTCGCGCCGAGACCGCCGAGCTGCCGTTGACCGGTGTCACCGCGTCGAAGCCGGCCCGCCGTACCGCCGAGAAGCCCGCCCGCGCCACCGAGGCCAAGAAGGACAAGCCTGCCGCTGAGGCGAAGGCCGCGCCGGTCGAGGCCGCCGCGCCGGCGGCCGAGCCGGTCGCGGAGACCGCGCCCGCGCCACGGCAGGGTGACGAGGAGGGCGGCCGCCGCAACAACCGCCGCCGCCGCGCCGCCGGCCGTCCGGCGGGTGCGCCCGACAGCGCCGAGCAGCGCTCCGAGCAGCCGCAGCAGGGCGACCGCCCGCAGCAGCAGGAGCGCCAGGAGCGGTCCGAGCGCCAGCAGGGCGACCGTCAGCAGGGCGAGCGCCAGCACGACCGCGCCGAGCAGCGGGACCGCGGTGACCAGCGGGGCGACCGCGGTGACCGCCAGCGGGACCGGGGTGACCGGGGCGACCGGCAGCAGAACAACAACCGGCCGGACAACCGCCAGCAGGACGACGACGACGAGCGCGGCGGCCGCCGCGGCCGTCGGTTCCGCGACCGCCGGCGCGGCCGGGACGGCGCCGAGCGCGGCCAGGGCGGCGGCGGTGGCGACACCGAGGTGCGCGAGGACGACGTCCTGCTGCCCGTCGCCGGCATCCTGGACGTGCTGGAGAACTACGCCTTCGTGCGGACGTCCGGCTACCTGGCCGGCCCGAACGACGTGTACGTCTCGCTGTCGCTGGTGCGCAAGCACGGCCTGCGCCGCGGCGACAACATCACCGGCGCGGTGCGCCAGCCCCGCGAGGGCGAGCAGCAGCGGCAGAAGTTCAACCCGCTGGTGCGCGTGGACACCATCAACGGCCTCGAGCCCGACCAGGTGCGCAACCGGCCGGAGTTCACCAAGCTCACGCCGCTCTACCCCAACGAGCGCCTGCGCCTGGAGACCGAGCCGCACATCCTCACCACGCGCGTCATCGACCTGGTGATGCCCGTCGGCAAGGGGCAGCGTGCGCTGATCGTGTCGCCGCCCAAGGCCGGCAAGACCTCGGTGCTCCAGTCGATCGCCAACGCGATCACCACGAACAACCCCGAGTGCCACCTGATGGTCGTCCTCGTCGACGAGCGTCCGGAAGAGGTCACCGACATGCAGCGGTCGGTGAAGGGCGAGGTCATCGCCTCCACCTTCGACCGCCCGCCGGGCGACCACACCTCCGTGGCCGAGCTGTCCATCGAGCGGGCCAAGCGCCTGGTGGAGATGGGGCACGACGTGGTCGTGCTGCTGGACTCGATCACCCGTCTCGGCCGCGCGTACAACCTGGCCGCGCCGGCCTCGGGCCGCATCCTGTCCGGTGGTGTCGACTCGACCGCGCTCTACCCGCCGAAGCGCTTCCTCGGCGCCGCGCGCAACATCGAGGGTGGCGGCTCGCTCACCATCTTCGCGACCGCGCTGGTGGAGACCGGTTCGACCATGGACACGGTCATCTTCGAGGAGTTCAAGGGCACCGGCAACGCCGAGCTCAAGCTGGACCGGCGCATCGCCGACAAGCGGGTCTTCCCCGCCGTCGACGTCGACCCGTCCGGCACCCGCAAGGAGGAGCTGCTGCTCCCGCCGGACGAGCTGGCCGTGATGCACAAGCTGCGCCGCGTGCTGCACGCCCTGGACAGCCAGCAGGCGATCGACCTGCTGCTGGACCGGCTGCGCAAGAGCCGTACCAACATCGAGTTCCTGATGCAGGTGGCCAAGACGACGCCGGGCAGCAACGGCACCGACGACTGACCGGTCCGCGCGGCAAAAACACGGAAGGGGCCCCGTCCTGAAGTTCAGGACGGGGCCCCTTCTCATGTGTGGGAACCCCCATGCGGGGGAGCGTGGGGTCCCCGGCGGCGGGACCGGCGGTCCCGCTGGCTCACTGGTGCGGGCGGGCCGGCGGGGTCCAGCCCCGGTAGTTGTTGAAGTAGTTGTAGCCGCCCATGGCCTTGGTGACGTGGCCGATCCTGCCGTTGACGCTGGTGGCCCAGAAGCCGCCGGCGCCGTCGGAGATGCCGACGTGGCCGTAGGCGCTGATGTTCCAGTACACGAAGGCGCCCAGCGGCGGGTTGTGGTCGCCAACGTGCTTGGGGGAGGCGCCCGCCCAGTGCGCGTCGGCCGAGGCCCACACGTAGTCCGTGCCGTACGCGAGCTCGGCGGCCTTCTCGCAGTGGCCCTGGTAGGCGGTGCTGCCGTTGTGCGCCTTGTACCAGGCCACGGCGCCGGCGGCGGTGCCGTCGCCGGCCGACATCGGGGCGACGACGGCGGCCGGCGCGGCGGAGGCCTCGGCCAGCGGGACGGCGCCCAGCGCCGTGACGGACAGGGTCACGGCCAACGCCGCCCTGGCCGCGGTGCGCAGAAAGGAATTCACGATGTGTCCCCTCAACGAGTTGGGTCTTGACGACCTGGGGACAACGCTATGGGCGTGACCGAAGACACGTCATCGCTCGTTGCCGTGACCGGAAACGGGACCGGCAGGTCACGCCCCGTGATCAGACGAAAGTTGGTGCTCCCACACGCACGCGGTGACCGCGATGATCGCCGCCGGCGTGCCGACGGCCACCGCGACCAGGTCGGGAACCGCCAGCCAGCTCAGCGCGACGCCGCCGGCCAGCACCAGCGCCGGGTAGCCGAGCGCGATCCGGCGCAGCCGCCGATGCCGGCCCCAGCGCGCCCCGGCGTGCAGCGCCGCCGTCACGGCCGCCGCCGCGCCGAACACCACCGCCGACACCGGCTCCGTGCCGTCCCCGACGCCCAGCAGCAGGCTCGCGCCGCCGAGCAGGCCCAGCACGGTCGCCGTGAACAGCAGGGGCACGGCCAGCCACAGCGCGACCGGCAGCGGTCGCGCCGGCGAGCAGGCCTCCAACGCGCACGGCACGGGGCACAGTGTGGCGAATGGGCCATTCGGCGGGTGGGTGAGGTCGGCGGAAGGCCCATCGGCTGCGCTCAGTGGGCCGCGGCCAGCGGTGAGTGGTCGCCGGGAACAAACGAGCCCCCGGCCCTGTTCATGCAGGTGTCGGGCCATCTGGCAGAATGGATGGCCGAGTCAGGCTCCGGTTCACCCCACCGCACCAGCCACGGGGACCCGGCGGCCGCCGATGAGAGGAACAAGCACGATGAAGGCCGGCATTCACCCGGAGTACGTGGAGACGTCCGTGACCTGCGGTTGCGGCAACACCTTCACCACCCACAGCACCAAGACCTCCGGTGCGATCCACGTCGAGGTCTGCTCCAACTGCCACCCGTTCTACACGGGCAAGCAGAAGATCCTGGACACCGGTGGTCGCGTCGCCCGCTTCGAGGCTCGCTACGGCAAGCGCAAGAAGTGAGCTGACCAAGAACGGACTCGGGTGGACCCATGTCCGCAGACCGCGCGGACATGATCGCCCGTTCGTTGTTTCTGGGGGACGACCCCAGACCCCGCAAGCGTCGAGAGGGCCCCGCAGCCGCTGGCTGTGGGGCCCTCTCGCGTGTGGCCCGGTGAACTGGGGGTACACACCGGACCCTGCCCGCCCCGACACGGGCGCGTTCGTGCCACAGAGGTTCGTGCTGGGAATGTGGCGGTGCGCCGTGGCGGCGCAGGCTGGGGGCTACTTGCGCCGCCACGGTCTTGCATCGCCCCACCGGGGGCTCTCCCGGACCCCGGCGGGGTGCGACGCCACCAAGACTGCCCCTGGCGGCCCGGCCCGCTCATCGTCAAAATTGGGTATTCCCGCGCTAGTGGTTGCCGGGTAACGAGAAGCGCGACCTCTCGGTGACCGAGATTCATACCCGAAATCCGGATAACACGTCCGGCCGGTCGGTCGATAGGCCGGTTGGTTGAATCATCACAAAGGCGGTCGCTCTCCCACGACCGCGCCGACGTTGTGGGCAGGGGGCTGCGCATGACAGGGCAGGGTTGGTTGACGCGAATACCGGCTGTCCGGATCCCGGTCGTGATAGCCGTGGTGGCCACGATCGCGGTCAACCTGTCGCCGGCCCGCGCCGTGATCCCGGACCAGCCGGGCCAGCTGATGCTGGTCGTGGCGGTCGCCGGTATCACCGCGTGTGGCGCCGTGATGGCGTTCGTGCTGGCCAGGATCGACGACAGCAGAGGTATCGCCGGACTGGCCGCCGCCGTAACGGTCTACGCGCTGGTCGCGCTCCCGTCGACGATCATCGCGTTCACCACCCCGGGCTCCCAGCACCTGACGGGCCTGCTGCGGCTCAGCGGCGGCCTGATCTTCCTCGTGCTGCTGGCCTGCGCGCTGGCGCCGCGCCAGCCGACGTGGACCACGGGCTGGCAGGGCGGCCTGCTCGGCATCGGCGTGAGCATCGCGATGGCGGTGACGATCAACGCCGTCCCACCGCTGGACGCGGCGGCCACCGCCGGCTGGCTCAACTACTTCGTCGTGGTGGCGTGGGCCGTGATGACGCTGACCTACATCGCGTACGGCATCCGCAACCGCGTGCCGATGGCCTACGGCATCGGCTCCGGCATGGTGTTGGTCTTCGCCGCCCAGATCCTGCGCGAGACCGGCAACGTGGGCCTGGGCGGCGCGTGCTTGCGGCTGTGCGGCGCGATCATCATGTGCGCCGCGCTGGCCCGCCGGCTGCGTGAGCGCTGGCAGACCTCGCAGCTGCGGGTCGACCGCATCGCGGAGCTGGACCACGAGCTGCACAACGTGCTCGCCGGCCTGGACGGCATGACCCACGTGCTCAGCAACGTCGGCAACGACGACCGCGAGATGCTCAGCGAGGCCGTCCGCGAGGAGATCGGCCGCCTGCGCAACCTGCTCGACCAGCGCGCCGAGCCGATGGGCTGCGCGGTCGACCCGGTGCTCACCCGGATCGTCACGCTGCGCCGCACCAACGGCCTGGACGTCGAGCTGGACGTCGAACCCGGCCTGCGCACGACCATGCCCGCCGACGCGTTCGCGCAGGTCGTGACCAACCTGCTGGCCAACTGCGAGCGGCACGCGCCCGGGGCGAAGGTGCTGGTCAAAGCCCGCTCGAACGGCCGCAGCGTGCAGGTCGAGGTGCGCGACGACGGCCCCGGCCTCGCGCCGGAGGTGCGCGGCAAGGTGTTCCGCCGCGGCGTGCACGACCGCTCGCGCGGCGGCAGCGGGCTCGGGCTGCACCTGAGCCAGCAGCTGGTCGGCGCGTCCGGCGGCTCGCTGTCGCTGCGTCCGGCCGACGACGGGCACGGCACCGTCGCGGCGCTGGCCGTGCCCGCGGGACGCTGATGAAGCCACCCGTTCTGGTGATCGACGATCATGCGATCGTGGCCACCTCCCTGGTGTTGGCGCTGCGCGGACAGGGCTTCCCGGCCCGCCGCAGCCAGGTGACGTCCGAGGCGGTGATCCTGGCCGAGGCGGAGACCGGCGAGCGCGGCCTGGCGCTGCTGGACATGGACCTCGGCCTCGACGTGGACGGCGCCGATCTGGTGATGCCGCTGCGCGCCGCCGGCTGGCAGGTGCTGGTCGTGACGGGGTCGTCCAGCCGTAACCGCATCGCCGCCGCGATCGTGGCCGGGGCGATCGGCTGGGTGTCCAAGACCGCGCCGTTCGAGCAGCTCTTACAGGCCGCGGTCAACGCCGCCGCCGGCCGGTCGATGCTGTCCGAGCAGGAGCGCCGCGAGCTGGTCGAGCTCGCCCGCGGCGACCAGGACCGGACCCGGCTGCTGGACCGGCTGACCACCCGCGAGCGCGAGGTGCTGGACCGGCTCGCCGCAGGTCAGCGGGCCGCGAAGGTGGCCGAGGAGTTCGTCGTCTCGGTCGCCACGGTGCGCAGCCAGATCCGGTCCATCCTGGCCAAACTGGAGGTCGGCTCCCAGCTGGAGGCGGTCGCGCTGGCCCGATCGGGTGGGAGCTCGGGCCGTTAGGCAAACTAGACGGTGTGACCAGACCCGTCGCTGAGGCCCTAGACGCGCTGCTTGCCGAGTACGACGACCTCGAGGTGAGGCTCGCCGACCCCTCGGTGCACGCGGACCAGGCGACGGCCCGCAAGCTCGGCCGCCGCTACGCCGAGCTGACGCCGGTCGCCCGCACCATCCGCGAGCTGGAGCAGGTGCACAACGACATCACCGCCGCCGACGAACTGGCCGGCGAGGACTCGGCGTTCGCCGCCGAGGCCGACGCGCTGCGAGCGCGGGTGCCCGAGCTCGAGCAGCGGCTGACCGAGCTGCTGCTGCCGCGCGACCCGCACGACTCGTCCGACGTCGTCATGGAGGTCAAGTCGGGCGAGGGCGGCGAGGAGTCGGCGCTGTTCGCCTCCGACCTGGTGCGGATGTACCTGCGCTACGCCGAGAAGCACGGCTGGAAGGCCGAGATGCTCGACGCCACCGACTCCGACCTCGGCGGCTTCAAGGACGCCACGCTCGTGTTCAAGTCGAAGACCAACGACCTCGACGGCGTCTGGTCGCGGCTGAAGTTCGAGGGCGGCGTGCACCGCGTGCAGCGCGTGCCGGTCACCGAGTCGCAGGGCCGCATCCACACCTCCGCGGCCGGCGTGCTGGTGTACCCGGAGGTCGAGGACGTCGAGATCGAGATCGACGAGAAGGACCTGCGGGTGGACGTGTTCCGCTCGTCCGGGCACGGCGGCCAGAGCGTCAACACCACCGACTCGGCGGTGCGCATCACGCACCTGCCCACCGGCATCGTGGTGTCCTGCCAGAACGAGCGGTCGCAGCTGCAGAACAAGGCCCGCGCCATGGAGGTGCTCCAGTCCCGGCTCCAGGCCCTGGCCGAGGAGAAGGCGCAGCTGGAGGCGTCGGCCAACCGCCGCAGCCAGGTCCGCACGGTCGACCGGTCGGAGCGGATCCGGACGTACAACTTCCCGGAGAACCGCATCTCCGACCACCGGATCAACTACAAGGCGCACAACCTGGACCAGGTGCTCACCGGCGAGCTCGACCCTCTGCTGGACGCGCTGGCCGAGGCCGACCGCGCGGAGCGGCTGGCCGGGGTGGGCGGCAATGGCTGACGTGCGCCACCGGCAGCCGCTCCGGCTGGCCATCCTCGACGCGGAGCGGATCCTGGCCGGGGCCGGCATCGACAGCGCGCGGTACGAGGCCGAGGAGATCGCCGCGCACGTGGTCGGCGTGGAGCGGATGAAGCTGCCGCTGGTGCCGCTGGTGGACCCGCAGGTGGTCGACGGCATCGGCAAGCTCGTGCACCAGCGGGCGAAGCGGATTCCCTTGCAGCACCTGCTGGGTTGGGCCCCGCTGGGACCGATCACTGTGGACGTCGGCCCCGGCGTGTTCATCCCGCGGCCGGAGACCGAGCTGCTGCTCGACTGGGGATTGCGTCACCTGCAAGGGAAATCTCGACCCTTGGTGGTCGACCTGTGCACCGGTTCGGCCGCGCTTGCCTTGGCCACGGCGCATTCCCGGCCCGACGCCGTCGTGCACGCCGTCGAGATGGACCGGTCCGCCCTCGCGTGGGCGCGCCGCAACGCCGACAAGCAGGTCACCGCCGGCGACACCCCGATCCGGCTGCACGCCGCGGACGTCACCGCCCCCGGCGTACTGTCCGAACTGGACGGTTCCGTCGACCTCGTGCTGTGCAATCCCCCTTACGTGCCAATGGGAACCGTGGTTCCACCGGAGGTCGCCGACCACGATCCGGCGCAGGCGGTGTTCTCCGGCGGCGACGGCCTCGACGTCATCCGGCACGTGGTCGCGCTGGCGGCTCGCCTGCTGGTGCCCGGCGGGGGCGTCGCCATCGAGCACGACGACACCCAGGGCGAGTCCGTGCCGGCGCTGCTGGCGTCCCGGCGAGTGCTGACCGACGTCCAGGAGCACCCGGACCTGGTCGGTCGCCCGAGGTTCGCTACCGCACTGCGGAGTTAGCGACCATGGTGTCGAACAGTGGCGACGTCTGCGCCCAGTTGGCTGCGGGCGCGGAGGCGTAGACGTCGTACTGGGTGCCGTCGGCGTTCCAGTACAGGATCTTCACGTGCCGCGGCTGGCCGTTCAGGGTGTACGTGAACTCCCACAGCACGGCCGGGTCGTCGCGGAACTTCTGCTGCGTCATCTGGACGCGCTGGTAACCCGGTTGGGTGGACCAGGACTGCTTCTCGTAGGCGGTGAGCCAGGTGAACAGGTCGGCGTCGCCGGCCACGCCCTGGTAGCGCACGAAGCGGCCGCTGGCCCCGCCGTTGGCGGGGTCGTCGGCCTGGAAGCCGTTGCGGATGGAGCTGGTCTTCCATCCGTCGGGGATCACCGTGACCAGCCCGTTCGGGCCGCTGACCTGCTGGAATCCCGCCGGCGGCCCGGCCGGCGCGGAGGACGAGGGCGCGGGGACGGCCCCCGGCGTGCCGGCGATCGCCGTGCTGCCGTGCGCGGCCAGCAGGGCCACGCCGATCAGGCCGCCCGCGACGAGGTAGCCCACCGCCGCGACCAGCGCCAGCTGTAGTGGAGTGCGCACGGCCCTCCCCGTCCGGAAGAATGCGAGCCGTCGACAAGCGTACTGAGCGAGGGCCGCGGATGGGCAACGAGTGGCAGGCCAGCCGGGAGTGGAAGGACATCTCCACCAAGTGGCGACTCGTGCCGACGGGCCTGCGGTCGTCACGGCCGGAGGACCCGTTCGCGCAGGGCTGGCAGGCCATGGAGGGCGGCGACCTGGCCGGGGCGCAGGGGTTGTTCGAGGAGGCCTGCCGGGTTCGCGGCGACGGCAACGACTACGTCGCGCTCGGGGACGTCTCCGTGGCGCGGCGGGACTGGCCCGCCGCCGAATCCCAGTTCCAGCGGGCCCTGCTGGTCGCCCCGCTGTCCATTCTGGCGGTGCTCGGGCTCGCGCTCGTACGGGCCGCGACGGGTCAGGCCGAGACCGCCGTCGCCGAACTGGACGTGCTGGCCCGCACCCGCAAGGGCGATCCGGTCATCGGCTACTACCTCGCCGTCGCGCTGCTGGCCCGGACCGTCGAGGTGCGGACCGAGACCGGCGACGGCCGGCTGCTCATCGGCGACGCCGACCAGCTGGCCCAGTGCGACGCCCTGGCGCGGCGGGTGGCGCTGTCCGGCACCGACGACGCCGAGCTGCTCGCCGCCGGCCGCGCGCTGCTGGAGGAGGTGCAGTCCGGGCAGACCTGGATCTGGACCGCGCCGCAGCCGGTCGCCTTCCTCGGCCTGGTCGCCGCACTGTTCGGCGTCGCCCCGATCATCGTCGGCGGCCTGCTCGGCAGCTGGCCCCTCGTCGTCGCCGGCCTGGTGATCGGCGCGGCGGCGGTGTTCTACGCGGTGTACCAGTACCGAAGGCAGCGCTGGCAACTCCGCGCCCTGAGCCGGTAACCCGGCACGGCCCCCAACAGCCGGCAACCCGGGAATCGCTCGGCCGCGCCGGTGCTTCGCACGGTTGCTGGATTTCGATCGCCGCCACTCGACGCACCCACCACCAAGCCGATGCGGCGGTCGAAATCCAGCAAGGGCGAGGCACCGGTCACGAGCGGCCGAGCTCCGCGCGGAACGCGCGGCATAAGATCTGCGCGTGAGCACTGTCTACGACTGCAGTCGCCAGGACAGCCGTGAAGCGGGGCTGGCCGCCGCGGCCGGCGCGGTCCGCTCAGGCCGCCTGGTGGTGCTGCCCACCGACACCCTGTACGGCATCGGTTGTGACGCTTTCGACCCGGCGGCGGTGCGGTCGCTGCTGGAGGCGAAGGGTCGCGGCCCGGACATGCCGATCCCGGTGCTGGTCGGCTCCTGGTCGACGATCGACGGCCTGGTCTTCTCGGTGCCCACGCAGGCCCGCCAGCTGATCGAGGCGTTCTGGCCGGGCGGCCTGTCGCTGGTGCTCAACCACGCCCCGTCGCTGAACTGGGACCTGGGCGAGACGCGCGGCACCGTGATGCTGCGAATGCCGCTGCACCCGGTGGCGATCGAGCTGCTGCGCGAAGTCGGCCCGATGGCCGTCAGCAGCGCGAACCGCAGCGGCCACGCGCCGGCGACGACGGCCCAGGACGCGCAGGCGCAGCTGGCCGACTCGGTCGCTGTGTACCTGGACGGCGGCACCGCGGACAAGGGCGTGGCGTCGACGATCCTGGACCTCACCGGGGCGAAGCCGGTGGTGCTGCGGGAAGGCGCGGTCACCGTCGCGGAACTGAACGAGGTGCTGGGCGAGGACGTCGTCACCAAGTGACGACGTCAGTGATCAACTAGCCCCAGGGCGGGTTGCCACACGGTTGGCGGTAGCGTTGTAGACGCCTCTTCATTCCGTCGCCGCGAGCAAGCAAGGAGCGACAGCACGCCGTGGGTACCCAGTTGCCAACCCCGGCGGCCGGTCTGCTGCCCGTCCGGGAGTACCTCCTCGTCGGGCTCACCGCCGCCGCGGTGACGTTCCTGCTGACCGGACTGGTCCGCATGGTGGCGATCCGACTCGGGGCGGTGGCCAACCCGCGCGCCCGCGACGTGCACGTCACGCCGATCCCGCGGATGGGCGGGCTGGCGATGTACGCCGGCGTGCTGGCGGCGATGCTTCTCGCGCACCAGCTCCCGGTGCTGCGTGTCGCGTACACGTACTCGCTGGCGCCGTGGGGCGTGGTGCTCGCCGGCCTGCTGATCACGCTGGTCGGCGCGATCGACGACCGGTTCGAGCTGGACTCGCTGACCAAGCTGTCCGGCCAGGTCACCGCGGCCGGCATCCTGGTGCTGTTCGGCGTGCAGTGGCTGACGTTCTGGGTGCCGTGGGACGGCGCGAACAACAGCCTCGGCTCGGTGCTGATCCTGGGCCCGAGCCAGGGCGCGCTGCTGACCATGCTGCTGACCGTCACGATGGTCAACGCGATGAACTTCGTGGACGGCCTTGACGGCCTGGCCGCGGGCATCGGCTTCATCGCGGCCGCGGCCACCTGCGCCTTCTCCCTGGGGCTGCTCAATCAGCGCGGCGGCGACGCGCACCTCTACCCGCCGGCGCTCATCTCGGCCGCGCTGGCCGGCGCGTGCCTGGGGTTCCTGCCGCACAACTTCAACCCGGCCAAGATCTTCATGGGCGACTCCGGCTCGATGCTGATCGGCCTGATGCTGGCCGCGGCCAGCACCGCCCAGGCCGGCGACCTGAACTACTCGGCCGCCGACCCGCGCGACCTGATCGCCCTGCTGACGCCGCTGATCGTGGTGGCGGCGGTGCTGTTCGTGCCGCTGCTGGACCTGATCATGGCGATCATCCGGCGAACCAGGAAGGGCCTGAGCATCGGGCACGCCGACAAGATGCACCTGCACCACCGGTTCCTGGAGATCGGCCACTCGCAGCGCCGCGCGGTGCTGCTGATCTACCTGTGGGCCGGCCTGCTCGCGTTCGGCGCAGTGGCCCTGGCCTTCGCCCCGGTGGAGGTCGTGGTGTTCGGCGTCGCCGCAGGTCTGCTGCTCGCGCTGGGGGTGTCGGCGGTGCCCCGGCTGAAGGCGGCCCGCGCGGCCGCCCGCAGCAACTAGGTCCATATCGGGCGAATTGTCAAGGCTGCCCAGGGATTTAACGAACCCGAACTTGCGTGCGCGCGTATAGTCCTTGGGGTTGCAGACTCGCTGGACGCACCACGAGCCCGTCTCTTAGGGCCCGTGGCAGTGGCGTCCGTACGCTGTGGTAGCGTTCGCCGTGTCTCCGAACGACGGGGACCTGCCGACCCAGTGACCGATCGGAAACCCGAGGTCACGGCCGACACAAAGCTCGGACGGCGCCGCTACGACGAGGAGCTGCCCTTGACTGATCATCGTCTCTCCGCGCGATTCGCCGGATAGCGACAGCCGTCCGTCATGTCCGCCAGACAGCCCAGTGATCGCCCGAGCGTGGCGAGCCTGATCGTTCTCGGCTCCACGGTCGTGGTCCTGGTCGTCGGCGGAGTGGGACTCGGATGGTGGTTGGATTCCCTCCTGCACACCACTCCGGTCTTCGTTTTCATCGGCTTGGCCACGGGTATGGCCAGCGCATGGCTCTACGCGTACGCCAAGCTGCGCAAGTTCCTGAAACAATGAGGTTCAAGGGGAAAAGCATGTCAGCCGGGGAAGCTGCGTCGCCAACTCCCATCCACGTCCAGCGTGTCATCGACATGCGCCGCCCGTTCCTGATGGCGGCCGCGATGGGAGTCCTGGCACTTGTCGTGTCGGGTCTGCTGGGTCACATCCTGATGGGCGTCTTCGGCGTCGTCGGCCTCGGGCTCGGCCTGCTCAACACCCGCCTGGTCCAGCGTTCGGTCGGCAAGGTGACGGTCACCGAGAACCCGAGCAAGAAGGCGCTCGCCTTCTCCGCGCTCGGCCGGCTCGCCATCATCACCGCGATCGCGCTCGGCATCGGCCTGTTCATCCGGCCGGACGGCATCGGAATCTTCCTCGGCCTCGCGGTCTTCCAGCTCATCATCATCGCCAGTACGTCGGCGTCGGCAGTGAAGGGGCTTCGCCAGCAATGACGCAGAATGTGGCCGCGTCTCAGATCGAGGTCGGGCAGCACCTGTACCGCTTCGAGCTGTTCGGCTTGACCTTCAACGGGGACACGTTGCTGGCCAGCGCGGTCGCCGCCCTGGTGATCATCGGCCTCGCGTTCATGCTGCGGGCCAAGATCACCGCTGGCGTGCCCGGCGGCGTCCAGCTGTTCTTCGAGACCATCACCAGCGCCGCCCGGCAGCAGGTGGAGAACCTGATCGGCCTGCGGGTCGCGCCCTTCGTGGTGCCGCTGGCCCTGGCGCTGTTCCTCTACATCCTGATCGCCAACTGGATCGCCGTGCTGCCGGTGCAGATCGGCGGGCACGACCTGCTGCCGCCGCCGGCCTCGGACACCAACTTCACCTACGCCCTCGCGATCCTGGTGTTCGTCTGGTACCACGTCGCGGGCGCCCGGCGCCGCGGCGCCGGCAAGCACCTGGTGCAGCTGGCCAAGGGCCACGTCAGCGCGCTCGCGCCGCTGAACATCGTCGAGGAGCTCTCCAAGCCGATCTCGCTCTCGCTGCGACTTTTCGGCAACGTGTTCGGCGGCACCATCATGGTGGCGCTGATCATGGGGATGTTCCCGCCGTACATCCTGTGGGCGCCGAACGTGATCTGGAAGCTCTTCGACCTGTTCGTCGGTCTGATCCAGGCATTCATCTTCGCCCTGCTGACCATTCTCTACTTCAGTCAGTCCATGGAGCTGGCGGAGGATCACCACTGATCCGACCGGCTTCTCGCTTGGTTTAGTCTGACGTTCACCACAGGCATCAAAGAAATATTTCGATTAGGAGAGTCATGGCTGACCTCAACAGCGCCATCATCACCGCTGGCGCCTACATCGGTGGCGGTCTCATCCTCGGTGGCGGCGCGATCGGCGCCGGTATCGGTGACGGTGTCGCCGGTAGCCAGTTCATCGCCGGTGTGGCCCGCCAGCCGGAGGCGCAGGGTCGACTGTTCCTGCCGTTCTTCATCACCGTCGGTCTG
The DNA here is from genome assembly GCF_003387475.1 of Kutzneria buriramensis. GTDB lineage: Bacteria > Actinomycetota > Actinomycetes > Mycobacteriales > Pseudonocardiaceae > Kutzneria > Kutzneria buriramensis. The sequence continues at coordinate 73,691 of NZ_QUNO01000012.1, forward strand.
GTCGAGGCCGCGTACTTCATCAACCTGGCGTTCATGGCCCTGATCATCTTCTCCCAGCCGGGGGCCTGATCTTCATGCGGAACGAGGTTCTCGCGGCTGGAGACAACTTTCTCCTTCCCAACGGCACCCTCATTGGCGAGCTCATCATCTTCGTCATCGTTCTGCTGGTCATCTGGCGCCTCGTGCTGCCGCCCGTGCAGAAGGCGCTGAAGGACCGCGAGGACATGGTCCGCAAGGAGGCCGAGCAGTCGCGGCAGGCTGCGGAGACCTTCGAGCAGGCCGAGGCGAAGTACAACGAGGCGTTGGCCGAGGCCCGTGCCGAGTCCGCGGCCATCCGGGACACCGCGCGGGCCGAGGGCCAGCGCATCCTGGACGACATGCGGCAGCGGGCCCAGGCCGAGGCCGACCAGATCGTGCAGCGCGGCGACGAGCAGCTCGCCGCGCAGCGCGCCCAGGTCGTCGCCGAGTTGCGCACGCATGTCGGCGAGCTGTCCACGGCGCTGGCCGGGCGGGTCGTCGGCGGCGAGCTCACCCCGGCGGCGCGGAGCAACGCCAACGTCGACCGCATTCTCGGCGAGCTGGAGGGGAACGGCTGATGGGCGTAATCGAGTACATCGCTGAGCTCGTCGCGTTCGCGATCATCGTCCTGTTCGTCGTGCGGTACATCGTGCCGCCGGCCAGCAAGGCGATGAAGGCTCAGCAGCAGGCCATCAAGGCCCAGATCGAACGGGCCGAGGCGACCGAGAAGCGGCTCGCCGTCGCGAAGTCCAAGTACAGCGACGCGGTGGTGGAAGCACGCGAGGAAGCGGCGAAGATCCGCGACAACGCGCGTGCGGACGCGCAGCGGATCGTCGAGGAGATGCGCGCGCAGGCCGACCGCGAGGTCGAGCGCATCCGGCTGCGGGGCGAGGAGGAACTCGCCAACCGCCGCCAGCACCTGATGCGCGAGCTGCACGCCTACCTCGGTCAGCGGGCGGTCGAGGTGGCCAACCGCCTGGTCGAGGAGCACCTGGCCGACGCCGGCGCCCGCGGCGCCACCGTCGACCGGTTCCTGGACGAGCTGGACGCGATGTCCGCCCGTGACGCGGCGGCCGCCGAGCCGTCGCTGGTCGCGAGCAAGGGAGAGAGCTGATGCACGCCGCAAGTCGTGAGGCGCTCGCGGCGGCCGAGCTGCGGCTGCTGGACGTCATCGACGGCGCCGACGACCAGGGTCTGGTGACGCTGGGCGAGGAGCTGTTCGCGGTCGTCCGGCTGCTGATCGACGAGCACGCGCTGCGCCGCGCCGTCTCCGACCCCTCGTCCGACCCGCAGGCCCGCGAGGGCCTGGTGCGCGGGCTGCTCGGGGCCAAGGTCGGCGAGGGCACGCTCAAGGTGCTGTCGGCGGCCGTCGCGGCCCGCTGGTCCAGCGCCCGCGAGCTGCTGGACGGCCTGGAGTCGCTGGCCCGGACCGCGCTGCTGGTGCGCGCCGAACGGGCCAACCGGCTGGACGCGGTCGAGGACGAGCTGTTCCGGCTGGGCCGGATCATCGCCGGCCAGACCGAGCTGGCCCAGGTGCTCGGAGCCAGCGGCGGCAACGCCGCCGGCAAGGCCGCGCTGGTCGACTCGCTGGTCGCCGGCAAGGTCGAGCCGGTCACCGAGATCCTGGTCCGCCAGCTGGTGACCGCCCCGCGGGGCCGCGACATCGTCGCCGGCCTCGAGGAGCTCACCGCGGTCGCCGCGCGGCGCCGCGAGCGGTCGGTCGCCTACGTGCGGTCCGCCGTCGAGCTGACCGCCGCCCAGGTGGACCGGCTGGCCGCCACGCTGCAGCGGATCTACGGCCGCCAGGTCGTGCCGCACGTCGAGATCGACCCGACGGTGCGGGGCGGGCTCGTGGTCAAGGTCGGGGACGAGGTCATCGACGGCAGCGTCGCCGGCCAGCTCGACCTGCTGCGCCGAAACCTTGCCGGCTGAGTCGGCTCCCAACGTTAGAGACCCAGAGCGAAGTGAGAGCAGGAACGACATGGCGGAGCTGACGATCTCGTCGGACGAGATCCGCAGTGCGATCGAGAACTACGTCTCCAGCTACTCCCCGGACGTCAACCGGGAAGAGGTCGGCACCGTCACCGCGACGGGTGATGGCATCGCCTTTGTCGAGGGCCTGCCTTCCGCTGTGACCAACGAGCTGCTGGAGTTCCCGGGCGGCATCCTCGGCGTCGCGCTCAACCTGGACGTGCGCGAGATCGGCGCGGTCATCCTCGGCGGCTACGAGTCGATCGAGGAGGGCCAGGAGGTCAAGCGGACCGGCAAGGTGCTGTCGGTGCCGGTCGGCGACGGCTTCCTGGGCCGCGTGGTCAACCCGCTCGGCCAGCCCATCGACGGCCTCGGCGACATCGTGAACGACGACGAGCGCGTTCTCGAGCTCCAGGCCGCGACGGTGATGCAGCGCCAGCCGGTGAAGGAGCCGCTGCAGACCGGCATCAAGGCGATCGACTCGCAGACGCCGATCGGCCGGGGCCAGCGGCAGCTGATCATCGGCGACCGCAAGACCGGCAAGACCACGGTCTGCATCGACACGATCATCAACCAGAAGCAGGCCTGGGAGTCGGGCGACCCCAAGCAGCAGGTGCGCTGCGTGTACGTCGCCGTCGGCCAGAAGGGCTCCACCATCGCCGCCGTGAAGACGGCGCTGGAGGACGCGGGCGCGCTGGAGTACACCACCATCGTCGCCGCCCCGGCGTCCGACCCGGCCGGCTTCAAGTGGCTGGCCCCGTACACCGGCTCGGCCATCGGCCAGCACTGGATGTACCAGGGCAAGCACGTCCTGATCGTGTTCGACGACCTGACCAAGCAGGCGGAGGCCTACCGGGCCATCTCGCTGCTGCTGCGCCGCCCGCCGGGCCGCGAGGCGTACCCGGGCGACGTCTTCTACTTGCACTCCCGCCTGCTGGAGCGCTGCGCGAAGCTGTCCGACGACCTGGGCGCGGGCTCGATGACCGGTCTGCCGATCATCGAGACGAAGGCCAACGACATCTCGGCCTACATCCCGACCAACGTCATCTCCATCACCGACGGCCAGTGCTTCCTGGAGTCGGACCTGTTCAACCAGGGCCAGCGCCCGGCGGTCAACGTCGGTGTGTCGGTGTCCCGGGTCGGCGGCTCCGCCCAGATCAAGGCCATGCGCAAGGTCGCCGGCTCGCTGCGTCTGGACCTGTCCCAGTACCGGGAGCTGGAGGCGTTCGCCGCCTTCGCCTCCGACCTGGACGACGTGTCCAAGGCCCAGCTGGCCCGCGGCGCCCGGCTGTACGAGCTGCTCAAGCAGCCCGCCTACAACCCGTTCCCGGTCGACGAGCAGGTCGCGTCCATCTTCCTGGGCACCCGCGGCCACCTGGACTCGGTGCCGGTGGAGGACATCCGCCGCTTCGAGTCCGAGTTCCTCGAGCACCTGCGGCACAACGAGGCCGGCATCCTGACCGAGATCCGCGACACCCGCGACCTGTCCGACGAGAACGAGGAGCGCCTGGTCAAGGCGATCGCCGCGTTCAAGAAGGGCTTCCGCGCCTCCGACGGCTCCTCGGTCGTCGAGCACCCGGCGGACGCGATGGACGCGGACGAGGTCGGCCACGAGTCCGTGACCGTCAACCGGCCCGCGCCGAAGAAGTGATGACGACCCATGGCAGCTGAGCTTCGAGTTCTCCGGCAGAAGATCAGGGCGGTCCAGTCCACCCAGAAGATCACTCGTGCCTACGAGCTGATCGCCACCTCGCGCCTGCCCAAGGCGCAGCAGCGGATGGCCGCGTCCCGGCCGTACGCCGAGGAGATCACCCGGGCGCTGACCGAGCTCGCCACCGTCTCCACGCTGGACCACCCGCTGCTGGTGGCCCGGCCGGAGCCGAAGCGGGCCGCGGTGCTCGTCGTCACCAGTGACAAGGGCATGTGCGGCGCCTACAACTCGTCGGTGCTCAAGCGTGCCGAGGAGCTCCAGTCGCTGCTGCGCGAGCAGGGCAAGACCCCGGTGCTGTACGTGATCGGCCGCAAGGGCATGACGTACTACAGCTTCCGCAACCGGGAGCTGGCCGGGTCCTGGTTCGGCGTGTCCGACCAGCCCGACTACGCCACCGCCGCCGAGGCCGGCAGCGCGCTGGTCGAGTCGTTCATGTCCGAGGAGGGCGTGGACGAGGTGCACGTGGTGTACACCGAGTTCAAGTCCATGCTGACCCAGAGCCCGGTGGCCAAGCAGGTCGCGCCGCTCGAGGTCGAGTACGAGGAGGAGCCGACCGCGGCCCGCACCTCGTACGAGTTCGAGCCGGAGGCCGAGCAGCTGCTCGGCGCGCTGCTGCCCAAGTACATCAACACGCGCCTGTTCTCGGCGCTGTTGGAGGCGGCGGCGTCCGAGCTGGCCTCGCGCCAGCGGGCGATGAAGGCGGCCACGGACAACGCGAACGACCTGCTCCGCGACTACAGCCGCCAGGCCAACGCGGCCCGCCAGGCCCAGATCACCCAGGAGATCAGCGAGATCGTCGGTGGCGCCAACGCCCTCGCAGCCGCAGGAAGTGATGAGTGAGATGACTACCGCAACCGCCAGCTCCACCGGCCGCATCGCTCGCGTCCTCGGCGCCGTCGTCGACGTCGAGTTCCCGCGTGGCGCGGTGCCCGAGCTGTTCAACGCCCTCAACGTGCAGGTCGACACGGCCGGCATCAACCGTCTGCTGACGCTGGAGGTCGCCCAGCACCTGGGTGACAACCTGGTCCGCACCATCTCGATGCAGCCCACCGACGGTCTGGTCCGCGGCCACGCCGTGACCGACACCGGCAAGCCGATCTCGGTGCCGGTCGGCGACATCGTCAAGGGCCACGTGTTCAACGCGCTGGGCGAGTGCCTGGACGAGCCGGGCCACGCCGCGGACGCCGAGCACTGGGGCATCCACCGCAAGGCGCCGGCGTTCGACGCCCTCGAGGGCCGCACCGAGATGCTGGAGACCGGCCTCAAGGTGATCGACCTGCTCACCCCGTACGTGCAGGGCGGCAAGATCGGCCTGTTCGGCGGCGCGGGCGTGGGCAAGACGGTGCTCATCAAGGAGATGATCATCCGTGTCGCCCGGAACTTCGGTGGCACCTCGGTGTTCGCCGGCGTCGGCGAGCGCACCCGTGAGGGCAACGACCTCATCCTGGAGATGACCGAGGACGGCGTCATCAACGACACCGCCCTGGTCTTCGGCCAGATGGACGAGCCGCCGGGCACCCGTCTTCGCGTCGCCCTGTCCGCGCTGACCATGGCGGAGTACTTCCGCGATGTGCAGAACCAGGACGTGCTGCTGTTCATCGACAACATCTTCCGGTTCACCCAGGCCGGTTCCGAGGTGTCGACGCTGCTCGGCCGCATGCCGTCGGCCGTGGGTTACCAGCCGACGCTGGCCGACGAGATGGGTGAGCTCCAGGAGCGCATCACCTCGACCCGTGGCCGGTCGATCACGTCCATGCAGGCGATCTACGTGCCCGCCGACGACTACACCGACCCGGCGCCGGCGACCACGTTCGCCCACCTGGACGCCACCACCGAGCTCTCCCGGACGGTGTTCTCCAAGGGCATCTTCCCGGCGGTGGACCCGCTGGTGTCGACCTCGACCATCCTCAACCCGGCGATCGTCGGCGAGGAGCACTACCGGGTCGCCCGCGAGGTCGTCCGGCTGCTCCAGAAGTACAAGGACCTGCAGGACATCATCGCCATCCTCGGCATCGACGAACTGTCCGAAGAGGACAAGGTGACGGTGCAGCGGGCCCGGCGCATCGAGCGCTTCCTGTCGCAGAACATGTACTCCGCGGAGCAGTTCACCGGCCAGCCCGGCTCGACGGTGCCGCTCAAGGAGAGCGTCGAGGCGTTCGACAAGATCGCCAAGGGCGAGTTCGACCACTACCCCGAGCAGGCGTTCTTCATGTGCGGCGGCCTCGAGGACCTGGAGAAGAAGTACAAGGAGCTCACCGGCAAGTGAGTTTCTGCGGTGGGGGTGCCGACTCCGGTCGGCACCCCCACCGCGAGGCCGCGCCGGTGCCTGGAGCGGTTGGCGGATTTCGAGCGCCGCCACCCGACGCACGCACCAGCCGAGCCGACGCGGCGCTCGAAATCCGGCAAGCGAAGGCACCGGGTCCGAGCGGCCTCGCCCCGCGCGGAACGCGCGGCAAAGGCAGAGCGCGGCCCAAGCACACGCAGTAACCAGTAGAATCGGTCCTCGAGGTCGACGAAGGAGATGAACGTGGCCGAGATGTCCGTCGAGTTGGTCGCCGTCGAGCGTCGTCTGTGGTCGGGCCAGGCCACGATGGTGCTGGCGCGGACGATCGAGGGCGAGATCGGCATCCTGCCTCGCCACATCCCGCTGCTCGGCCAGCTGGTCGACGGCCACGCCGTGGAGATCCGCACCACGGACGGCGAGACGGTACGCGCCGCCGTGCACGGCGGCTTCATCTCGATCAGCGAGCGCGGGGTGAGCATCCTCGCCGAGTCCGCGGAGCTCGCCGACGAGATCGACGTCGACGCGGCCCGCGCGGGCCTGGACAGCGACGACGAATCGGAGCGGACCAGAGCAGCGGGCCAGCTGCGCGCCGCGGGCCAGACGGTCTGAGCCGGGCTGACGGGCGGGGCCGTGGACATGACTTGGATCGTGGCAGTGGTCCTGGTCGCCACGGCCGGGGGGCTGGGCCTGCTGGCCTGGCGCCGGCTGAGGTTGCTGCGCGCCGGCGGTGTGCACGTGGCCCTGCGGGGCCGCAAGGACGACAGCGGTCGGGGCTGGCAGCTCGGCGTCGGCCGCTATCGCGGTGACGAGTTCGTCTGGTACCGGGTGCTGTCCGTGCGCACCGGCCCGGACAAGGTGATCCGCCGTGACGGCCTGGAGATCGACGCCCGCCGCGAGCCCACCGGCCCGGAGACGTACTCGATGCCCCTGGGCTCCATGGTGATCAGCTGCCACGGACCGGACGGCACCGTCGAGATCGCCATGGGCGTCGACGCCATGACCGGCTTCCTGTCCTGGCTGGAGTCGAGCCCACCCGGCAGCGCCATCCCCTGGGCCAGCTGACAACCCCCGCGAGTCGCGCTCTCAGACACATCGAATGTAGGTCTCGGGCACATGCCTGAGACCTACATTCGGTGTGCTCCAGAGCGCGACTCGCCGGGTTCAGGCGTTGCCGCCGGGCTGCCAGAGGACGTCGCCGTCGGGGTTGGCGGTGCGGGCGAGGATGAACAGCAGGTCCGACAGCCGGTTGAGGTACTTGGCGGCCAGCACGTTGGTGCGGTCCGGCTCGGCCTCGATCAGGGCCCAGGTGCCCCGCTCGGCCCGCCGGGCGACGGTGCGGGCCTGGTGCAGCAGCGCGGCGCCGGGAGTGCCGCCGTTGAGGATGAACGAGCTCAGTTTCTCCAGGTTCGCGTTGTACTGGTCGCACCACCCCTCCAGCCGATCGATGTACGGCTGGGTGACGCGCAGCGGCGGGTACTTGGGATCCGGCACGACGGGCGCGCAGAGGTCCGCGCCGACGTCGAACAGATCGTTCTGGATCTTGCGGAGCAACCCGACGAGCTCCTCCGGCAACTGACCGAGTGCGATGGCCACGCCGATGCAGGCGTTGGTCTCGTCCACGTCGGCGTAGGCGGTGAGCCGGGGCGAGGTCTTGGGCACGCGGCTGCCGTCGCCGAGCGCGGTGGTGCCGTCGTCGCCGACGCGGGTGTAGATGCGGGTCAGGTGCACGGACATACCCGGACCCTAGAGCTTTTCGCGTTTCCGTACGATGGTCGGCGGCCCCGCCGGGTCGAAGACGCTAGGAGATACAGGTTGAGCGAGCACTTCAGGGTCGAGGGCGGGGCACGGCTGGTCGGCGAGGTGGACGTCGTCGGCGCCAAGAACAGCGTGCTCAAGCTGATGGCGGCGGCCCTGCTGGCCGAGGGCACGACCACGCTCACCAACTGCCCGGAGATCCTGGACGTGCCGCTGATGGCGGACGTGCTGCGGGACCTGGGCTGCGACGTCGTGGTGTACGGCGGCACGGTCACGATCACCACGCCGGCCGAGCTGAACCACGAGGCGACCTCGCCGTCGGTGGGCAAGCTGCGGGCCTCGGTGTGTGTGCTGGGCCCGCTGGTGGGCCGCTGCAAGCGCGCGGTGGTCGCGCTGCCGGGCGGCGACGCGATCGGCCAGCGCCCGCTGGACATGCACCAGAGCGGCCTGCGCCAGCTCGGCGCGTCCAGCACGATCGAGCACGGCTGTGTGGTGGCCGAGGCCGAGGACCTGCGTGGCGCGCAGATCTGGCTGGTCTTCCCGAGCGCGGCGGCCACCGAGAACATCCTGATGGCCGCGGTGCTGGCCAACGGCACGACGGTGATCGACAACGCCGCCCGCGAGCCGGAGATGAGCGACCTCTGCACGATGCTGGTGCAGATGGGCGCCAAGATCGAGGGCGCCGGCACCTCCACGCTCACCGTGCACGGCGTGGACAAGCTGGAGCCGACCCAGCACCGCGTGATCGGCGACCGGATCGTCGGCGCGACCTGGGGCTTCGCCGCCGCGGTGACCCGCGGCGACATCACCGTGCGCGGCGTCGACCCGCATCACCTGGACCTCGTGCTGGAGAAGCTGCGGATGGCCGGCGCGGACGTGTCGCTGGTCGACAACGGCTTCCGCGTGGTGATGAGCCAGCGGCCCAAGGCGGTGGACTTCGTCACGCTGCCCTACCCCGGCTTCGCCACCGACCTCCAGCCGTTCGCGATCGCCATGGCCGCCGTCGCCGACGGCACGTCGATGATCACGGAGAACCTGTTCGAGTCCCGCTTCCGGTTCATCGAGGAGATGATCCGGATGGGCGCGGACGCCCGTACCGACGGCCACCACGCCGTCGTGCGCGGCCTGGAGCGGCTGTCCGGCGCGCCGGTATGGGCCTCCGACATCCGCGCCGGCGTGGGCCTCGTGCTGGGCGGCCTGTGCGCGGAGGGCGTCACCGACGTCTGGGACGTGTTCCACATCGACCGGGGCTACCCGCAGTTCGTGGAGAACCTCCAGCGCCTGGGCGCCAACATCCAGCGGGTGACCGCGCCGCCGGAGCACTGAGTCCCGGCGGCGCGGCCGCGCCGTCAGATCTGGTACGCCTTGTCGCGCACCAGGGTCAGCAGCTGGTCGACGGTCAGCGGGAAGGTGCCGCGGATCGCGCCGTCCGGCTCGCCGCCGTCGCGCTGGGGCAGGTAGTTGTGGTCCTGCGCCAGCACCAGGGTGCCGTCGGCCCGCAGGTTCTCGGCGAACCTGGTGGTGGCGACGCCGCCCGGGGTCTGCTCGTCGTCCTCCAGGACGTAGGTGTGCGAGCCGTTCTTCTCGTGCACCAGGGAGCAGCGGGTGGCCTTGGCGCAGCCCTTCTCCAGCGCGTCGACGGTGGTCGGGCCGGAGACCTGGAGGTACACGTTCTCGCCGCCGTTGGTGTCGGTGAACCAGACCTGGCCGCCGAGGTAGCTCTGCCCGCCGAACTGGCTGACCCGGTCGTTGCCGAAGTCGGACAGGTCGACGTCCCGGGCGTTCGGGTCCAGCTTCGGGAAGACCTTCGCGGTGTGCTCCCGGTTGAGCGTCTGCTGGGCGTACAGCTGGTCCCAGGTCGGCTGGCCGGTGGCCGTGGTCGTCGACGCCAGCGCGACGGGGGCGCTGAGCAGGGTGAACGCGGCCGCGAGCGCGGCGGCGGTGCGGAGTGCCATGGTGATCCCCCTCGGATCGTTGATCATTACGTCGGGGGAGACGCCGGCGTTTTCGCCCCGGTTGTCGGCCGGAACGTGACTTGTGCGGGTTGCACGGATCGCCGTGACCCTTCTAAACCGATCGTGTGAGGAACTCCACCGGGTAGGACAAGTTACCCGCCAGTACCCTGACTGGACACGACGCCGTGACCGGAGGTGGGCTGTGCCGTACCCGACCGACCGCGACCGCGATCGCCCGTGGGTGATGCGCACGTATGCCGGGCACTCGTCGGCGGCCGCGTCCAACGCGCTGTACCGCCGCAACCTGGCCAAGGGGCAGACGGGCCTGTCGGTGGCCTTCGACCTGCCCACCCAGACCGGCTACGACTCCGACCATGAGCTGGCCAAGGGCGAGGTCGGCAAGGTGGGCGTGCCGATCGCGCACATCGGCGACATGCGGCAGCTGTTCGACCAGATCGAGCTGGCCGACGCCAACACCTCGATGACCATCAACGCCACCGCGATGTGGCTGCTCGCGCTGTACGTGAGCACGGCCCAGGAGCACGGCGCCGACATCGCCAAGCTGGCCGGCACCACCCAGAACGACATCATCAAGGAGTACCTGTCCCGCGGCACGTACGTGTTCCCGCCGGGACCCAGCCTGCGGCTGATCACCGACATGGTCGCCTGGACCGTCGCCAACGTGCCGAAGTGGAACCCGATCAACGTCTGCTCGTACCACCTCCAGGAGGCCGGCGCGACGCCGGTGCAGGAGATCGCGTACGCGATGTGCACGGCGATCGCGGTGCTGGACGCGGTGCGCGACTCGGGCCAGGTGCCGGCCGAGCGGATGGGCGACGTGGTCGCCCGCATCTCCTTCTTCGTCAACGCCGGCGTGCGTTTCGTCGAGGAGATGTGCAAGATGCGGGCCTTCGCGCAGCTGTGGGACGAGATCACTCGCGACCGCTACGGCATCGCCGACCCCAAGCAGCGCCGCTTCCGCTACGGCGTGCAGGTCAACTCGCTGGGGCTGACCGAGGCGCAGCCGGAGAACAACGTGCAGCGCATCGTGCTGGAGATGCTGGCGGTGTCGCTGTCCCGTGACGCCCGCGCGCGGGCGATCCAGCTGCCGGCGTGGAACGAGGCCCTGGGTCTGCCCCGGCCGTGGGACCAGCAGTGGGCGCTGCGCATGCAGCAGGTGCTGGCGTACGAGACGGATCTGCTGGAGTACGAGGACATCTTCGACGGCTCGCACGTGGTGCAGGCCAAGGTGGACGAGCTGCTGGCCGGCGCCCGCGAGGAGATCGACCGGGTGCAGGCGATGGGCGGCGCGGTCGCGGCCGTGGAGAGCGGGTACATGAAGTCGGCGCTGGTGAGCTCGCTGGCCGAGCGCCGGCGGCGGCTGGAGGCCGGCGAGGACGTCATCGTCGGCGTGAACAAGTTCGACACCAGCGAGCCGTCGCCGTTGCAGGCCGAGGGGGCCAAGGCGATCGAGACGATCGACCCGGCGGTGGAGAAGCAGGCGATCGAGGCGTTGCAGCGGTGGCGCGCGTCGCGGGATTCCGCGGCGGCCGAGGCGGCGCTGGTGGCGCTGCGGGACGCCGCGAAGACCGACGAGAACCTGATGGAGGCCAGCCTGGCGTGCGCCCGCGCCGGCGTGACGACCGGCGAGTGGGCGGCCGCGCTGCGCGAGGCGTTCGGCGAATACCGTGCCCCGACCGGGGTTTCCGCCGCGGCGGCGGTCGGCGAGGCCGGCTCGGCGATCGCCGCGGTGCGGGAACGTGTGCAGGAGACCGGAAAGCAGCTCGGCGAGCGGCTGCGGATCCTGGTCGGCAAGCCCGGTCTGGACGGCCATTCCAACGGCGCCGAGCAGATCGCGGTGCGCGCCCGGGACGTCGGCTTCGAGGTGATCTACCAGGGGATCCGGCTGACGCCGGCGCAGATCGTGGCCGCCGCGGTGCAGGAGGACGTGCACATCGTGGGCCTGTCCGTGCTGTCCGGCTCGCACCTGGAGGTCGTGCCGGCGGTCGTGGAGGGCCTGCGGGTGGCCGGGGCCGGCGACGTGCCGGTGATCGTCGGCGGCATCATCCCGCCGGACGACGCCGCCGCGCTGGCCGAGCGGGGCGTGGCCCGGGTCTTCACGCCCAAGGACTACGAGCTGACCCAGATCATGGACGAGATCGTGAACGTCATCCGCGAGGCGCAGGGTCTCTGAACGTGCGAAAAGCCCCGGAAGGCGTTGCCTTCCGGGGCTTTTCGCGTCGGTGGTCAGCGCGCGGCGGACTCGATGAGCTTGGTGACGGCGTGCGGCTGGGAGACCAGCACGGCGTGCGAGGCGCCCTTGATCTCGACGGTGTGCGCGTGGGCGCGCTGCGACATGAACTCCTGGGCCTTGGCCGGGATGTTCTTGTCACCGGTCGGGATCAGCGACCAGGACGGGATGGTGTGCCAGGCGGGCTCGCCCGAGGGCTCGTCCAGCGCGGTGGCGGCGATCGGGCGCTGGGTGGCGGCCATCAGCTTGGCCTGCGACAGCGGCACGTCGGCGGCGAACTGCTGGGGGAAGAGGTCCTGCTTCACGTACAGGTCGGTCACGCCGTCGGGCGTCGACACCTGCTGGAGCGTGGCGCCGAGGGTGCTGCCCGGGAACTTGCCGGCCAGCTGACCGGCGGACTCGCCCTTCTCGGGGATGAAGGCGGCGATGTAGACCAGCGCCTTCACGTTCTTCTCGCCGAGGGCGGCGTTGCTGATGACCTGGCCGCCGTAGGAGTGGCCGACCAGCACGACCGGGCCCTGGACGCTCTCGATCAGCGACTTGAGGTACGCCGCGTCGGAGGCGACGCCGCGCAGCGGGTTGGCCGGGGCGATGACCTTGTAGCCGTCGCGTAGGAGCTCGCCGATCTCCCCGTTCCAGCTGGAGGCGTCCGCGAACGCGCCGTGCACCAGGATCACGGTGGGCTTGGGGCCCTTGGTGTCCGGCGCGGCCGCCGTGCCGGTGGTGGCCGAGGACGACGGGGCGAGGGACAGCGCCGCGGTGGCGGCGAGGGCGACGCCGACGGCCAGGGTGCGGGCGATGGTGGCCTTGATACGCATCTCGGGTGCTCCTTCGGTGGTCTCGCTGACAGGAAGAACCGTATGCGATTACATCGTGCACAATCAAGTTGCTAACGATGTGCTCGCGGTCACACGTGGACGGGTTCTTGGCTGTAGGCGACACCATATGTGCAGGTCAGCGTGGTCCTGATGCGCTCGGCTCAACCGTGCCGAACCTGACCGACCACCGTCCGAACGGGCAACCCCCGCCCGTCCTCACATACCCCGACACGCCAAAACCCCCGCGAGTCGCGCTCTGGGACAGACCGAATGTAAGAACCAGGCAGATCTGAGCCTTGAGGCTCGTTTCTGCCCCAGACCTACATTCGGTGTGTCTGTGAGCGCGACTCGCGGGGGTTTGGCTGGGGGGGGTTACTCGGCGGTGGCGGTGGCCTTGTCCGGGGTCGCCGCCGGGGCGTTCTCCGGGAAGTGGCAGGCGACCTGCTGGCCGGGGGCCAGCTCCACCAGGGGTGGCTCCACGGTCTTGCACTTGTCCTGGGCCTTCCAGCACCGGGTGTGGAACCGGCAGGCCGGCGGCGGGTTGATCGGGCTGGGCACGTCGCCGAACAGCCGGATGCGCTCCCGCTTGCCCTTGTTGTCCGGGTCCGGCACCGGCACCGCCGACAGCAGCGCCACCGTGTACGGGTGCATCGGCCGCTCGTACAGGGCGTTGCGGTCGGCGACCTCCATGATCTTGCCGAGGTACATCACCGCGACCCGGTCGGACACGTGCCGCACCACCGACAGGTCGTGCGCGATCATCACGTACGTCAGGTCGAGCTCGCTCTGGAGGTCCTCCAGCAGGTTGATCACCTGCGCCTGGATGGACACGTCCAGCGCGGACACCGGCTCGTCGGCCACGATCAGCTTTGGCTTGAGCGCGAGCGTGCGGGCGATGCCGATGCGCTGGCGCTGGCCGCCGGAGAACTCGTGCGGGTACCGGTTGTAGTGCTCCGGGTTGAGTCCGACCAGCTCCAGCAGCTCCTGCACGGCCTTCTTGACGCCCTGCGGGGTGGCCACCTTCTGGAGCTTGAACGGGGCGCCGATGATGGTGCCCACGTTGTGCCGGGGGTTCAGCGACGAGTACGGGTCCTGGAAGATCATCTGCACGTCGCGGCGCAACGGCCGCATCGCCGAGTTGGACAGGTGCGTGATGTCCCGTCCCTCGAAGACGATCTTGCCCTCGGTCGGCTCGAGCAGCCGGGTGAGCAGCCGGCCGGTGGTGGTCTTGCCACAGCCGGACTCGCCGACCAGGGACAGCGTCTCGCCGGTCCGCACCGAGAAGTCGAGCCCGTCGACGGCCTTGACCGCGCCGACCTGCCGGCGCAGCAGTCCCCGGCGGATCGGGAAGTGCTTGCGCAGTCCCGAAACCGTCAACAGACTGTCCACAGTGGTCTCCATCTTCCTAGAGTTTCGGCTGGATCTCGTTGGTCCAGATCCGGAGCCGCTGGTCGACGCTCATGTGACAGGCCACCTTGTGGCCGCCACCGATGTCCACCAGTTCGGGTACCACCGACGTGGTGGCGTCGCCGGGCAGGTCCTTGTACGCGCACCGCGGGTGGAACGCGCACCCGCTGGGCACGTTGATCAGGCTGGGCGGGGTGCCCTTGATCGGCAGCAGCCGCTCGGAGCGGTCCCGGTCCAGCCGCGGCATCGAGCCGAGCAGGCCCCAGGTGTACGGATGCTGCGGCCCGTGGAACACCTCGCGCGCGCTGCCCTGCTCCACCGAGCGCCCGGCGTACATCACCATGATGTCGTCGGCCAGCTCGGCGACCACGCCCAGGTCGTGCGTGATGATGATGACCGCGGAGCCGAACTCCTGCTGGAGGTCCTTGATCAGATCCAGGATCTGGGCCTGCACCGTGACGTCCAGCGCGGTGGTCGGCTCGTCGGCGATCAAGAGCTCCGGGTCGCAGCACAGCGCCATGGCGATCATCGCGCGCTGCCGCATGCCGCCGGAGAACTGGTGCGGGTAGTCGTCCACCCGCGAGTTCGGCTGCGGGATGCCGACCCGGTCCAGCATCTCGATGGCGTGCTTGCGGGCCACCGCCTTGGTCACCTTGTGGTGGATCCGGTACGCCTCGATGATCTGCTGCCCGACCGTGTAGAACGGGTGCATCGCCGACAGCGGGTCCTGGAAGATCATCGCCATCTTCTTGCCGCGCAGCGAGCGCACGTGCTCGTCGTCGGCCGACAGCAGCTCCTCGCCGTCCAGCCAGATCTCGCCGGACATCTTGGCCTTGGCGTAGCGCTGCAGGCCCATCAGGGCCATGCTGCTCACGCTCTTGCCGGAGCCGGACTCGCCGACGATGCCCAGCGTCTTGCCGCGCTCCAGCTTGAACGACAGCCCGTCCACCGACTTGACCAGGCCGTCGTCGGTGGGGAAGTGCACCCGGAGGTCGTTGACCTCCAGGAAGCTGCGCTGCTGCGGCGGATCCCAATGCTCGGTCACTAGATACGCACCCTCGGGTCGATGACCACGTACAGAATGTCCACGACCAGGTTGGCAATGATGACGAAGGTGGCGGCGAGAATGGTCACGCCGAGCACCTTCGGCAGGTCGTTCTGGGTGATCGCCTGCAACGCGTACGCGCCGAGGCCGTTGAGCGAGTAGGTTTTCTCGGTCAGGATCGAGCTGCCCAGCAGGATGCCGATGTCCAGGCCGAAGATGGTGGTGATCGGGGTCAGCGCGGCGCGCAGGCCGTGCCGGACCACGACGGTCCGCTCCGGCAGGCCCTTGGCCCGCGCGGTGCGGATGAAGTCCTCGCCCATCGTCTCCAGCATGCCGGCCCGGGTCAGCCGGGCGTAGGCCGCGGCGTTGAGGAACGCCAGCGTCAGCCAGGGCAGCACCAGGTCGTAGGCCCACAGCGCCGGGTTCTGGGTGAACGGCGTGTAGCTGCTGCCGGACGGGAACCAGCCCAGCGTGTAGCTGAAGATGTTCAGCGCCAGCAGACCGGTGAAGAAGATCGGCAGCGAGACGCCGGCCAGCGCGATGCCCATCGCGGTCCGGTCGAAGACGCTGCCCTTGCGCAGCGCGGAGACCACGCCGGCGGAGACGCCGAAGGCCAGCCAGACGATCGCGCCGCCGACGGCCAGCGACAGCGTCACCGGGAAGCGGTCGATCAGGTCCGGCAGCACCGGCTGCTGCTGGAGGAACGAGTAGCCCAGGCAGGGCGCCGGGCAGTGCACCGTGGTCGGACCGGTGTTGTAGTCCGCGCCGACGAAGATGCCCGACAGGAACCGTCCGTACTGGACGTAGAGCGGGTCGGTGAAGCCGAGCTTGACCGCCAGCGCGTGGATCTGCGCCACGTCCGCGGACTTGCCGACGTAGCGGGACGCGAGGTCGTCCGCGGTCGCGCCGCCGATGCGGGGCAGCAGGAAGAAGATCAGGAACACCGCGATGCTGACGATGAACAGCATCACGACGGCGCCGATCAGGCGACGAATCAGATATGCGAACACCGGTACGGCTGACGGCCGCCCGGCCGCCGTCTCGCGACGGCGGCCGGGCGCCCTACGCCTTCACCTACCTTCCGGCTACTTCTTCACGCCGAGCGCGAGGTAGTCGTACATGCCGAACGCGTCGTTGACGAACACGTTGGTCAGGTTCGCCGGGCGGTACAGCAGACCCTTGGCGAAGATGCCCGGCAGGATGTACGCGTCGGACATGACCTTCTTGTCCACGTCCACCCACGCCTTGTTGCGGGCGTCGGTGTCGGACGTCGTGGTCGCCTTGTCCACCAGCGCGTCGACGGCCGGGTCCTTGACCGTCAGGTTGGTGTTGCCGCCGGAGGCGTGGATGACGCGGCTGTCGACGATCTGCTTGAGGAAGCCGAAGCCGTCCGTCCAGTCGCCCTGCCAGCCGGTGAGCATGATGCCCAGGCCGTTGGCCTTGGCGTAGTCCGGCTTGCCCGCGTACAGCTTGAAGTAGTCGCTGGTCGGGTACGGCTTGATGGTCAGCTTGATGCCGACCTTGCCCAGCGACTGCTGGAGCGCCTCGGCCGCGTTCTTCTCCTTCGGACGCTCGGCCCGGTAGGAGATGTTGGTGCTGAAGCCGTTGGGCTGGCCGCAGGCCTGGAGCTCCTGCTTGGCCTTGTCGGCGTCGCCGGCGTGGTTGGGCGACGGGAACGGGTCGAAGTTCTCCGAGCCCTGGGTGGGCGGCGGCAGCAGGTGCGTGGCGATGTCGCCGCCGCTGGTCGGGCCGCCGTACGCGGCCTGGTAGGACGTCTTGTCCGCGGCGTACTCGATGGCGTTGCGGCAGTGGACGTTGTCCAGCGGCGCGACGTCGCCGTTGATGCCGGCGTACCAGAGCCGGTCGCTGACCGGGTTGTCGGCGTTCTGCTTCTGCGCCGGGTTGCCCAGGATCTTGCCCTGGGCAGCGGCCTGCACACCGGTGCCGGCGATGTCGATGTCGAGGTCGCCGGCCTGCAGCCGCGAGTCGATGTCATCGGCGTTGACGTTGAGCTGGACCGTGATCTGGTCCGGCAGCGGCTTGCGGTTCGGGTCCGTGCTCTGGTCCCACTGGTCGTTGCGGACCAGCGTGAAGTTCTTGCTGAGGTTGTTCTCGGAGAACTTGTACGGACCGGTGGACACGACGTGCTTCTTGTAGTCGGCGCCCTTGTCCGCGGCCACCGGGACCGGCTGGGTCGAGGGCAGCGCCGCGAAGTAGTCGAAGCCGGAGAACGCCGTCTTCAGGTGGAAGACGATCGTCGAGTCGTCCGGCGTCTCGATGGCCTTGAGGCCCAGCTTGTCCGGCGACGGGTCGCTGTAGGGCGTGGTGTAGCCCTGGAGGTCCAGGAAGTCGTTGAAGTACGTGGGGCCGTCGGGGAAGACGGTCTTGTCGAGCGAGCGCTCGACGGCGTACTTGACGTCCTTGGAGGTGACCTTGGTGCCGTCCTCGAACTTCACGCCCGAGCGCAGCTTGTAGGTCCAGGTCTTGCCGCCGTCGCTGGACTGGCCGAGCGACTGCGCGAGGTCCGGCACCAGCTTGGTGCCCTCCTGACCGGGGGCGGAGGCGAACATGACCAGGCCGCGGCCGGTCAGGCGGGCGAAGTTCCACTCGTAGCCGTAGTACATGTCGGCCGGGTCCAGCGAGTCCCAGTCGCCCGAGTTGGCGAACCTGAGGGTGCCGCCCTTGGTCTCAGAGGGGTTGAACACCTTGCCGATGGCGGCGTTGAACGCCGCGCCACCGCCGCCGCTGGTGCTCGACGAACCGGAGCCGCCGCCGCAGGCGGTCAGGCCCACGGCGAGCGCGGAGGCGACGGCGACCGCCGCCATGACCCGCTTTCTCTTCATGATCTGGTCAACCCCTCATCTTCTCGAACCTGCATTCCAGACTGGGTGCAGAACTTGGCCCGTCACCGGGCACGTGGGTCGAGCGCGTCGCGCAGACCGTCACCGAACAGGTTGAACGCCAACACGGTGATGAAGATCGCCAGACCGGGCACGAGCATGAACTCGGGGTCGATCTGGTAGTACTGCGTCGCGTCGGACAGCATGCCGCCCCAGGTGGGGGTCGGCGGTCGCACGCCGACCCCGAGGAAGGACAGCGCCGACTCGAACAGCACGTTCGTCGGGATCAGCAGCGTGGAGTACACCAGGATCGGCGCGGCCAGGTTGGGCAGCAGCTCGCGGAACAGGATGTGCGGCGCCCGGGCGCCGAGGCTGCGCGCGGCGTCCACGAACTCGCGCTCGCGCAGCGACAGCGTCTGACCGCGGATGATCCGGCCGATGTACGACCAGTTGAAGAAGCCGATGATGAAGATCAGCAGGGCGATGCGCAGCGCGTCGCCCGAGAGGCCGAAGGCGTTGTCCGGCACCACGCCGGCCAGCGCGAGGGCGAACAGCAGCAGCGGGAACGCCAGGAAGACGTCCATCAGCCGGCTGATCAGCGTGTCGACCCAGCCGCCGAAGAAGCCGGCGACGACGCCCAGCACGGTGCCGATGACCACCGACATCACCGTGGACAGGAAGGCGATCAGCAGCGACACCCAGGAGCCGGCGAAGATGCGGGCCAGCAGATCGCGGCCGTTGACCGGCTCGACGCCCAGCGGGTGGTCGGCGCTGATGCCACCGAGCGGGCCCTTGGGGATCTGGAGGTCGGGGTCGATCAGCGACTGGTTGAAGGTGGCGGTGGGGATGATGCCGAACACCCGGTCCAGCACGAAGGCCACGGCCGCGGTCACCACCAGGATCGCCACGACGATGCCGCCGACCATCGCGACCCGGTCCCGCCGCAGCCGCATCCAGGCGATCTGCCGCAGCGACCGGCCCTCGATCGCCTTGCCCATACCGGCCAGCACGGCCTCAGGCTCTGCCTGGACCGCGTCGCCCGGAACATCCATGGGCGCCGTCATCGTCTCACCTCTGCCTTCGGCGACCGCACAACCAATTGCACCGTTGGGAACTCACCAGTTCCCGTGAGTTCAGCAGACTCTCTTACCTATGGCCGAGTGGCGCCAGATTCATCGCCCGTCCGTGGCGCGATTGTGATTGAAATGGCGGTGAGGTGGCCGCCGAGCTACCCTGTCCGGCCTAAGCGAGGCTACGGCATACGGACGTACCGGCTTTGGTGCTCGGTCCAACATGTCGACGGAGGGTGACGACCGTCGCGGTCACGCCCTGATGTGGCGGCAATCGTCCGAACGAACTCCGGAATTCACCTACCAATGGTGCTTGTGTGATTTCGCCGGAATGCGCAGCGCATTCGGCGGGTGACACGCTGTGAATGCTTGTCGGGTGTGGCAGCGTGGGGAGCATGGCCACCTACCAGCACATCCTGCTCGACCGTGCCGGGGCGACGGCACGGATCACCATGAACCGCCCGTCGCGGCGCAATTCGCTGTCCGCCGACCATCTGGGCGAGCTGCTCGACGCCGTCCGGACGGTGGCCGCGACCGACGCCACCGGTCTCGTCCTGGCCGCCGCCGGGCCGGTCTTCTCCGCCGGCCACGACTTCGGCGACGTCGCCTCCCGCGACCTGCTCGGCGTCCGTGAGCTGCTGACCACCTGCACGGCGCTGATGCAGGCCTTGCAGTCGGCGCCGCAGGTCGTCGTCGCTCGCGTGCATGGCCTGGCTACTGCCGCCGGCTGTCAGCTCGTGGCGTCCTGCGACCTGGCCGTAGCGGCGTCGTCGGCGGCGTTCGCACTGCCCGGTGGGCACGGGGGCTGGTTCTGCCACACGCCGTCCGTGCCGGTGGCGAGGGCGATCGGGCGTAAGCGGCTGATGGAGATGGCGCTCACCGGTGATCCGATCCCGGCGCAGACGGCGTTGGAGTGGGGGTTGGTGAACCGGGTCGTGCCGGACGCCGAGCTGGACGCCGCCGTCGACGAGCTGCTGGCCCGTGCGACGCGGGGCAGCCGGGCCAGTAAGGCGCTGGGCAAGCGCACCTTGTACGCGCAGTTGGACCGCCCGGAGGCCGACGCCTACACCTTGGCCCTGGAGGTCATGGCCGCCGCCTCCCAGCTCCCCGACGCCCGCGAAGGCATGGCCGCCTTCCTGGAGAAACGCCACCCCACCTGGTCCGCCTGACCCCCGCGAGTCGCGCTCTCGAGCACACCGAATGCAGGCCTCGAGCACACCCCCGCGCGTCCCGCTCAGCGACGTACCGAATGTCGGTTTCGTGCAGATCTGAGACCTGAGGCTTGTTTCTGCCTGAAACCGTATTTCGGTGTGTCTGTGAGCGCGACTCGCGGGGGTTTGCGGGGTTGCGTTGGTTGTTGCGGGGGTGGAGCGTGGGGGTGGCGGCCGGGTGGCCGCCCGGTGGTGCACGTTTGCGCAAGAGTTGTATACTTGCGTTGATCGATAGAAAGTTTTCAACTTTCTGATACAGATATTGCAGTCAGTCGTCCCGTCTTTCTAGGGTGGCCGTCACACCGGCATCCTGAGCCGAAGTGGAGACGACGATGTCTGCGCTATCCCTGCGTTCCTCATCCCTGCGACTAGCCGCGGCGGGCCTGAGCGTCGCGACGCTCGTCGGACTCGCCCTCGCCGCCCCGCACGGCACGCCGTCCGCGGCGGCGGCCACCGGCGGTCGGGGTGCGACCGTCCCGTTCACCGAGTACGAGGCCGAGGCGGCCGGCACCAACGGCACCGTGATCGGCCCCTCCCGCACCGCCGGCACCCTGGCCGGCGAGGCGTCCGGCCGCAAGGCGGTGACCCTGTCCGGCAACGGCAAGTACGTCGAGTTCACCCTCACCACGGCCGCGAACGCGGTGACCCTGCACTACTCCGTGCCCGACGCGGCGGGCGGCGCGGCCTACACGACGCCGATCGAGGTCTACGTCAACGGGTCCAAGGACCGCGACCTGACGCTGACCAACAAGTACAGCTGGTACTACGGCGGCTATCCCTTCACCAACGACCCCGGCGCCGGCAACCAGCACCACCTGTACGACGACGTGCGCACGATGTTCGGCAGCACGCTTCCCGCCGGCGCCAAGGTGAAGTTCCAACTCGACGCCGCCTCGGTGGCGGTCACCCTGGACACCGCCGACTTCGAGAACGTAGGCGCGCCCATCGGGCAGCCGGCCAACTCGCTGTCGGTCACCTCGTACGGCGCCGACCCGAGCGGAGCCGCCGACTCCGGCGGCGCGTTCGTCAACGCGATCGCGGCGGCACAGTCCCAGGGCAAGGTCCTCTATGTGCCGCAAGGCACCTACACCGTCAACCAGCACCTGACCGTCAACAACGTGACGATGCAGGGCGCGGGGCCGTGGTACAGCGTGCTGCACGGCAACCGGGTCGGCGTCTTCGGCCTCGGCGAGCCCAACAGTTGCGGCCAGGGCGGCAATTCCGGCGTCAGCAGCAACGTCAAGCTCTACGACTTCGCGATCATGGGCGAGGTGACCGAGCGCAACGACTGCGACCAGGTCAACGGCATCGGCGGCGCGCTCGGCGGCGGCTCGGTGGTCTCCGACCTGTGGATCCAGCACGTGAAGGTCGGCCTCTGGCTGGACGGCCCGTTCGACGGCCTCACCGTCTCGAACAACCGGATCCTCGACACCACCGCGGACGGGCTGAACCTGCACGACGGCATCAGCCACGTCACCGTCACCAACAACTTCCTGCGCAACCTCGGCGACGACGGGCTGGCCATGTGGTCGGAGATCAACGCCGACCACGACAACACCTTCTCGTTCAACACGGTCGAGTTGCCCATGCTGGCCAACAACATCGCCATCTACGGCGGCCACGACAACAGCGTCACCGACAACGTCGTGACCGACACGCAGACCCAGGGCGGCGGCATCCACGTCGCCAACCGGTTCAACGCCGTGCACGTCTCCGGCACGACCACGTTGGCGCGCAACACAACCCTGCGCGCCGGCGTGCTCGATCCCAACTGGCAGTTCGGCGTCGGCGCGATCTGGTTCGACGCCCAGCAGGGCGCCCTCGACGGCACGGTCAACGTCACCGACTCCAACCTCCTGGACAGCTCGTACGAGGCGATCCAGACCGTCGAGGGCTCGACGGTGAGCAACGTGCACTTCAGCAACGACACCATCGACGGCACCGGCACGTTCGTGCTGCAACTCCAGGCCGGCGGCTCGGCGAGCTTCGCCAACGTCACCGCCGCGCACGTCGGCGCGCCCAACCCGATCTACAGCTGCCTCGGCAACGGCTTCACCATCACCGACAACGGCGGCAATGCCGGCTGGTACCCGTCGACGCCGTACTGCGGCGGCTGGCCGCCGCCGGTCTACACCTACCCGGGCGGCGGCAACCCGCCGCCGACCACGACCACCACGACGACAACCACCACCACGACCACCGCGCCGCCGAGCGGGAACCTGGCGCTGGGCAAGGCGATGAGCGCCAGCAGCTACACCCAGGTCTACGGGCCGGGAAACGCCAACGACAACAACACCGGCAGCTACTGGGAAAGCGCCAACAACGCGTTCCCGCAGTGGTTGCAGGTGGACCTCGGGTCGTCGACGTCCGTGCGGCGGATCGTGCTCACCCTGCCGCCGTCCTCCGCGTGGGGCGCCCGCACGCAGACCCTGTCCGTGCTCGGTTCCAACGACGGCGGCTCGTTCAGCACCCTCGTCGGCTCCGCCGGCTACCGGTTCGACCCCAACACCGGCAACACGGTGACGATCTCCGTTCCGCAGACGAGCCAGCGCTTCCTGCGGCTCAACTTCACCGGCAACGACGGCTGGCCGGCCGGCCAGGTGTCGGAGTTCCAGGTCTACTCCTCCTGACCTGGAAGGGCGGGATCCCCGCTGTGGCGGCTCGGGATCCCGCCCGCTCAGGTCAGTCCGGCGGCCTGCAGCTCGGCGAAGCCGACAAAGCGGAACATGCTGGTGTTCTCCTCGAGCGGCAACGGTTCGCCGCGATACCGGTGCACGCCGACGCCGTAGTCGACGTCCGGTTCGGACACCCACGCCCGGTCGAACTCCTTGGCCTCGAACCATTCGCAGATCTGCGGCACGCGATCGGGCGCGGTGCGGCCACGGGTCCAGATCACCGTGCCGCCGGTCGCGGCGAGCCGGCGGCAGGCGTCGACGGTTCGTTCGATGTCGGGCAGCGTGATGTTGCCGAAAACCCCGCACATCAACACGAGATCCGCCGGCGCGAGGCCGCGGTAGTGGTCGGTCAGCGACGCGTCGCCGGTGATCACTTCCACGTCGAGCCCGGCCGCCGCCGCTGCCGCCATTGCGGTGTTACGTGCGTCCAGCTCCACGAGACGTGCTTTCACGTCACCTCGGCGCGGATGGTCGGCAAGCACCTCCAGCAGGTCGTGGCCCTGCCCGGCGCACACGCTCAGCACCCGCACGGGCCCGGCGGGCGCGCCGTCGAGCGTCCTGCGGATCTGCGCCTGCACGGCGCGAAGCCGTTGTGACAGTGAGGAATCCGGTCGGTGGTAGGCGTCGTGCCAATCGAGCCAGTCCATGGCCGGCAAGCTACAGATCCGCCAGCGTCCGCAGGGCCGCTTCGATCACCGGCTGCCGTTCGGTGCCCGCGCGGACCACGACTTCGATCTTCCGGTGCAGCTCGGACGCCGGCACCAGGGCCAGCCCCGGCGGCGCGGTGCGGGTGGCCATCGCCGGCATCATCGTCACGCCCAGGCCGGCGACGACCATGTCCAGCGCCGGCTGGATGCTCGCGCAGGTGTGCGTCAGCCGCGGCGTGAATCCGGCGGTCCGGCAGGCGTGCACGGTCGCCTCCCGGCAGCTGCCGCAGGGGAACACCACCCAGGGCTGGTCCCGCAGCGCCGCCAGCCCGTCCGCCTCGACCGCCTCGCGCAGCGGTTCCGGCACGCAGATCAGGAACGGGTCCTCGCCCAGCGGCAGGCTGATCAGGCCCGGTTGCAGCTCCGTGCCCAGGTGCCGGTACCGGTAGGCCAGCACGAGGTCGAGCCGCCGCTGCCGCAGCATGGGGATGGTTTCCTCCGGCTCGGCCTCGATGAACCGGAACGTCAGCTGCGGGTGCCGCGCGAGCAGCGTCTCCGCCATCGGGATCGCCACGGCCGGAAAACCGCTGCTGAAGCAGCCGACCGCCAGCTCGCCGTCGATCGTGCCGGCCAGCTGGTCGACCTCTGCCTCGGCCCGCTCCAGCGCCGCGAGCACGTCCTCGCAGCGTCGCGCAAGCGCTTGCCCCGCAGTGGTCAGCCGCACCGTCCGGCCCTCGCGCAGCAGCAACGGCTTGCCGACCTCGGCCTCCAGCGCCCGCAGCTGCTGCGACACCGCGGAGGCGGTCACGTGGTGCACGTCGGCCACCGCCGTGACCGTCTGGTACTCGGCCAGGTCCCGCAGCAGCACCAGCCGACGCACGTCCATCATGAAGCCCAGCTTAAAACAATCCCCAGCACATGTAGCTGGACTCGACTGAGACGCTCAGCGGCATGAAAGTCCTGCTGGTCAGAGCGCCTTGTCAGTGGGGCGGTCGAGCCGCCAGTGGAGGCACCGGCGCGACCTCGCCCCGCGCGGAACGCGCGGCGAACGCACAGCGCTCGGCCAGGTCGAGGTCGTTCGCCGGGGCGTCGACCGCGTCTCGGGCTCGTTCACGCTGATCAGCGGCATCCTGGCGCGCGAGCCGATCCGGGCAGGTCTACCGGTTGGGCTGACGGGATTCGTGGAGGAGCAACAGCATGTAGGCGGCGACCGTCTGCGCGTCGCTGATCTCGCCGCGGGCGATCATCGCCTCGACCTCGGCGCGGTGGAACCACGCCGTGCGCATGTCCTGCTCCTCCACCTCCCGCTCGTGCGGGCCCTCGGTCAGGCCGGTCGCCAGGAACACCGTGCCGCGCTGGCTGGACATGCCCGGCGCCACGTCCAGCACGCCCAGCTCCACCAGCTCGCTCGCCACCAGCCCCGTCTCCTCGCGCAGCTCACGGGCGGCCAGCTCCTTGGCCTCTACGCTGGCCAGGTCGGGGGCGGTGCCCTGGCAGAACTCCCAGCGGCGCAGACCTACCGGGTAGCGGAACTGCTCCACCAGGTGCAGGCGCTCCCCGTCGAGCGGGATGATCAGGGCGTAGTGCGGCTTGTCCACCACGCCGTAGATCCCGGTCGAGCCGTCGGCGCGGCGGATGTCGTCCTCCCGGACCGTCATCCACGCGTTGCGGTACACCTCACGAGTTTCAAGCATCTCCACGGTGTCGATTTTGCCCCGCGCGAGCGCCGCCGAACCGCCCCGGTACCTTCGTCCGGGTGCGTCTCGTGATCGCCCGGTGCCAGGTCGACTACGTCGGCCGGCTGACCGCCCACCTGCCGATGGCCAACCGCCTGCTGCTCATCAAGGCCGACGGCTCGGTGTCGGTGCACTCCGACGACCGCGCCTACAAGCCGCTGAACTGGATGAGCCCGCCGTGCTGGCTGATCGAGGACCCGGGCGTGTGGACCGTGCAGAACAAGGCCGGCGAGAAGCTGGTGATCTCCCTGGAGGAGGTCATGCACGACTCCAAACACGAGCTGGGCGTCGAGCCGGGCCTGGTCAAGGACGGCGTGGAGGCGCACCTCCAGGTGCTGCTGGCCGAGCACGTCACCACATTGGGTGATGGCTGGTCGCTGGTGCGGCGGGAGTTCCCGACCGCGATCGGGCCGGTGGACCTGATGTGCCGCGACAACGACGGCGTGTCGGTCGCGGTGGAGATCAAGCGGCGCGGCGAGATCGACGGCGTCGAGCAGCTGACCCGGTACCTGGAGCTGCTCAACCGGGACCCGCTGCTCGCGCCGGTGAAGGGCGTGTTCGCGGCGCAGCAGATCAAGCCGCAGGCCCGCACGCTGGCCGAGGACCGCGGCATCCGCTGCGTGACGCTGGACTACGAGGCGCTCAAGGGCACCGACTCCGACGAGTTCCGCCTGTTCTGAGCGGTCAGCTCGACGGCGGCGTCGGTGGCGGCGGGTTGTCGATCAGGTTGGCCAGTGTGGCGAGGTCCTTGTCGCGGCGCATCCGCATGTCCTCCCACACGGGCTGCGGCACGTCGAGCTTGGGTATCCCGTTGGCGCGGATGACGTCGGCCCAGTTGCTGCCGGTGATGCCGACGAAGTCGCCGTTGGGGTAGAGCAGCGCGATCGCGTCGGGATTCTCGGTGTTGCCGATGAACCAGAAGCCGGCCATGTCCTTGTCCTCTCGAATGGTCAGGCTCGCGGCGTCGAACGCGCCGACGGTCACGCTGCGGTCGGTCGGCGCCGCCGAACCCGGCGTCGACGCCCTGTTGGTGTACTGGTGCACGGCCAACCGCGGATGCGACCAGCCGACGTCGCCGGGAGCCACCTGGTACCGGGCCGCGCAGAGGAAGACGTCGCCGTCGGCCCAGTCGTCGGGCCGCAGCATGCCGCTGGCCCACCAGCTCTGGGACGCGTACACGCACAGCTTCCGCTGGCCGGTCGCCGCGCGCAGGCCGTCCCGGAACGCCGCGACGAAGCCGTTGGCGCTGCCGGCGGTCCAGGTGATGCCGTCGCCCGGGTCGTTCTCCAGGTCCAGCATCGGCGCGAAGGCCCCGTCGTGGAACGCGCCGAGCGGGCCCGCCACCGACACGAAGTGGTCCACGTTCGCGGCGACCGACACGTTCGGGTCGGGGAAGTGGTACGCGCCGATCAGCAGTCCCGCCGCCGACGCCCCGGCGTACTGCCCGCCGAACAGGGGATTGGTGTAGCCGCCGCCCTGCGTCGCCTTGGCCCAGGCCCACGCGTTGCCGCCGGCGCGGACCGCGGACCAGCTGGTGATGGTGTTGTAGCCGCTGACGTCGATGCCGTAGTCGGGCATGGGCTCCTCGCCGTGTCGGGACCCCGGGTGATACGCGCTCCGCCCCCGTACGGATCAGTACCCGGCCACCGCGCGTCTGAAAACCCCTGCGCCGCAGGGGTAGCCGGATGGAGCCACGCCGGTCTACGGGCGGCACGCGTCGCGTCCGCCGTGCGGCCCGTTCGGCCGAACCCGCTGCTCCGCCGGGGTGGTCCGGGCCCGAGAGCAGTGAGTGCGCCGGAAGTGCCGTCGGTTTCGAGCGGTTCGCGCAGAACACGAGCGGCGGGTCGGCATGATCCCTGACCTGACGTGATGTTCGGGTTGTGCAACAATTGCGCGACGGGGCAACCACAGCGTTCGCACTAGGTGGTTCAGCGTTTTTGGTTGCGCCCCAAGCGATTTCCGTCCGGATCGGGACAGATTCCTGGCGTGGCCGTCGAATCGCTGGTTCAGATGGAGCCGTGATGCATGCGGTGTCCCGATTCGTGGCGGTTGCGGCGGCCTCGGTGCTGGCCGGCCTGGTGCCCGGCGCGATGCCGGCGGCGGTCCAGGCGGTGGCCGACGAGAAGACCTGTCAGCTGCGCACCGAGTCCGACGGCGACCAGCTGTCGGCGAGCCAATTGGCGAGACTGGCCATGGACACCGGGTTCACCGGCGACGGTCTGGTCGACGCGGTCGCGGTGGCGCTGGCCGAGAGCAAGGGCTACACGAAGGCGGTGCTGGTCAACAAGAACTGCACCCGCGACCGGGGCCTGTGGCAGATCAACGACTACTGGCACCCGGAGGTGAGCGAACAGCAGGCGTTCGACCCCGTGCAGAACGCCAAGGCGGCCTTCGAGATCTCGGACCAGGGCGCGAGCTGGCACCAGTGGTCGACGTACGAGAACGGGCTGTACAAGGACTATCTGCCGGACGCCGAGCAGGCGGTGCGCAATCCCGCCTGACCGGCGCGCGCGGGGTTCCCGCCCCCATTGACCCCTCGTCGGGCGGGAACTCCGTGCGCCCGAAGGGAAACGAGGGAGATCAGCGGCAGTGCGCGGGAAGCTCCGGGCGGGGCAGCGCGGTGACAGCGGAAGGGCAGCGTCCGGCGAGGCTCAGCGGCGGCGGAAGCGTTCCGACAGCGTGGGATCCGACTCCCACCACGGCCGGTCGGTGTCCTCGCCGGCGGCCTCCCGCTCGTCCAGCACCTGGTCGATCTCCTCGGCCTGCTTGGCGTCCTCCTTGGTCATCCGGTTCACCAGCGCCCCGAGGAACGGCAGGCCGGCCAGGTCGCCGACGATCCACAGCACGCCGGCGCCGAAGGTCTGGTCCAGCCGCAGGTCGGGGCCCCAGCCGCGGCCGAGCGCCTGATAGTAGTCCTGCGCCACGATGTGGCCGGAGAACCACAGGGTCAGGCCCAGCGCGGCGTCGCCGACGACCTCGGCGAGGGTGATCCACACGGACACCAGGTGGTGGAAGCGCCGGGGCACGGGGTCGAGCTGCAAACGGGACCAAAAGTAAACAAGACCGATCAGGAGCAGGGTCAGGCGGGTCAGCTCGTCGATCACCGACGAGCGGAGCACGGCCGGGTACCAGCCGGTGAAGTACAGCGCCCACGGCGTGCCGATGAGCAGCGCGGAGGCGGTGGCGGGGAAGGCGATCACCTTGCCGAACGGGCTGTGCAGCACCGACCGTAGCCGTGCCACCACCGGCGTCGGCGCGGTGTCTCGGAGCAGGGTGAACGGGGCGCCGAGGGCGAGGCCCAGGGGAGTGACCATCAGCAGCAGGATGATCTGGGCGGCCCGCATCGAAAACAAGGTGTCGGCGTACGCGCCGATGCTGGACAGTGTGGCGATGACGTACGACCCGAGCCCGGCGGCGTAGAAGGCGACGACGCGGGCCCGCGGCCACGCCCCGACCCGGCGCACGGCCCACCCGTACCACCCACCCAACACCACGATGACCAGCAGGGACACGGGATCGGCCGTCCACGACGTGACGGCGGTGACCAGCGTGAGAGGCTCCGACACGGCCTCCAGTGTGTCACTGCGGGAAAGGCGTCCACTGTGGAGCTGAATTGCGTGTTCTGTGCCATCGTGTCCGGAACGGCCCCGGCCAGCGTGGTGCACGAGGACGAGCAGCTGATCGCGTTCTGCGACCTGATGCCGATCAATCCCGGCCATCTGCTCGTGGTGCCCAAGAAGCACGCCGCGAACCTCGCGGAGCTACCGGAGGAAACCGGCGCGCTGATGTTTCCGCTGGCGCAGCGGTTGGCGGCCCGGATCCGACGCAGCCCGCTGCCCTGCGACGGCATCAACCTGTCGGTCTGCGACGGCCGCGCGGCCGGGCAGAGCGTGTTCCACTCCCATCTGCACGTGGTCCCGCGCGTGGCCGGCGACGGCCTCGGCTTCCCCCTGCACGTCGACGTGCGGGTGGCTACCCGGAGTGATCTTGACCAGGTCGCGGGACTGCTCCGCGCCGAGCCGTGATCGACTCGTGACCGCTCGTCACCGTGCGGGTCCACCCATGGTCATTTAGTGTGACTTTCCAACAAAAACTACAGCGCGCCGCTGGCCTGTTCACCGCTGCTTGACCGTGCGGTAACGTTCGCTCCTGCCACATGGTGGTGAATGCTGTTCGGTGCTGTTCGATGTGTGGAGGTGGGGCCGGTGACCGTCCTCGCGGACGCGAACCTCCGGCTGGACGCCGGACCCATGGACTACGTCCTTCTCGGCTTCTACTTCGTGCTGGTACTGGGCATCGGCGCGCTGGCCCGCCGCTCGGTGTCCTCCAGCCTCGACTTCTTCCTGTCCGGCCGGTCGATGCCGGCCTGGGTGACGGGCCTGGCCTTCATCTCGGCGAACCTGGGCGCGGTCGAGATCTTCGGCATGACCGCGAACGGCGCGCAGTACGGCGTGCCGACCGTGCACTACTACTGGATCGGCGCCATCCCGGCCATGGTCTTCCTCGGCCTGGTGATGATGCCCTTCTACTACGGCTCCAAGGTCCGCAGCGTCCCCGAGTTCCTGCTGCGCCGCTTCGGCCGGTTCGCGCACCTGGTCAACAGCCTCAGCTTCGCGCTGGCGCAGGTGCTGATCGCGGGCGTCAACCTCTTCGCGCTGGCCACCGTGATCAACCTGCTGCTGGGCTGGCCGACCTGGGTCGCGATCATCGTCTCGGCGGCGATCGTGCTGGCGTACACCACGCTGGGCGGCCTGTCCGCCGCCATCTACAACGAGGTCATGCAGTTCTTCGTGATCGTCGCGATGCTGCTGCCGCTGACCATTGTCGGCATGGTCAAGGTGGGCGGCTGGAGCGGCCTGGTGGCCAAGATCACCGCGGCCAACTCCGACGCCGCCGCCCAGCTGCACTCCTGGCCCGGCTCCAATCTGACCGGCATCGCCAACCCGGTGCTCTCGGTCATAGGCCTGGTGTTCGGCCTCGGCTTCGTGCTGTCCTTCGGCTACTGGACCACCAACTTCGCCGAGGTGCAGCGCGCGCTGTCGGCCAAGAGCATGTCCGCGGCCCGGCGCACGCCGCTGATCGGCGCGTACCCGAAGACGCTGATCGTGCTGCTGATCTTCATCCCGGGCATGATCGCCGCGGTGGTGTCGCCGGAATTGGCGGCGTACAAGGCCGCCGGCGCACCCAAGGGTTCTGCCATCACCTACAACAACACCATCGAGCTGCTGATCCGCGACCTGCTGCCGAACGGCATGCTGGGCATCGCGATCACCGGCCTGGTGGCGGCGTTCATGGCCGGCATGGCGGCCAGTGTCAGCTCCTTCAACACGGTCTTCACCTACGACCTGTGGCAGACCTACGTCGTCAAGAACAAGCCCGACGACTACTACCTGCGGGTCGGCCGGCTGATCACGATCGTCGGCTGCGTCATCGCGATCGGCACCGCGTTCATCGCCGGCCAGTTCGGCAACATCATGGACTATCTGCAGACGCTGTTCGGCTTCTTCAACGCGCCGCTGTTCGCGACCTTCCTGCTGGGCATGTTCTGGAAGCGCATGACGCCGATGGCCGGTGGCATCGGCCTGATCGTCGGCACCGCGTCCGCGGTCACGGTCGACGTCCTCAACCGCTACGGCGCGCTGTCGCTGTCCAACCAGGGCAGCGCCTTCGTGGCGGCCAGCGTCGCGTTCATCATGGACATCGTGATCAGCGTGATCGTCACGCTGGTGACCGCGCCCAAGCCCGAGTCGGAGCTGGTCGGGCTGGTGTGGTCGCTGACGCCACGGGACAGCCTCAAGCACTCCGACACCGGCGAGAACGCCGGCTGGTACCGCAAGCCGGTGGTGCTCGGCGTGGGCGTGCTGGTGCTGGCGGCCGCCCTGAACATCGTCTTCTGGTGAGGGAGGACAGACTTCGATGAGCGAGCCTGTGAAGAAGCAGCGTGCGGGGCTGTTCGACCTCCGCTACGTGCTGGCCCTGCTGTTCCTCGTCTACGGCGTCGTGCTGACCGTGATGGGGCTGGGCTTCACCAGCCAGGCCGGCCTGGACAAGGCGGCCGGCATCAACATCAACCTGTGGGGCGGGGTGGTGATGCTCCTGGTGGGCATCGCCTTCGCCCTGTGGGCCCGGTTGCGGCCCATCGTGGTCCCCGTCACCACCGAGGGGGACGGGACCGAGCCCGCCGACGACGCCACTGGCGCCGGCGAGAGCTGATCCACCTACCCGGCGGCCGGTGCTGAGCGGTCAGCGCCGGCCGCTGCGGTGCGGGTACACCGGGTTGAACGCCTCCACGGTCCAGGTGTCGAACCGGCGGACGGCCTTGCGGGCCTGCTTGCGCAGAACCTTGATCACTTTCAGTTCCCCTTCCGGGTTTCGTTTCCTTGCACCTGGTATGACGCGTTGATCTTCTGAATCGTTCCCGAAACTCTCGGTGAGACCGATCACGGGATTTGGGTCACACGCGTCGCCGCTGGTCGATACCGTGCACGCGTGCTCCGCCTCGCCTGCGCCGCGCTCGTGGCCGCCGCCCTGCTCACGGCCTGTTCCGGCCCGGACCTGACCCGGTCGGTGTCCGCGCGCGCCACCGTCGACGCGACGGCCGGTGGCGACGACTCGGGGCCGGTCGACCCGGCGTTCGCCGAGGACAAGCTGCGCGCCGCCGACCCGTGCGGGCTGCTCGACGCCAAGCTGCTGGGCAACGTCGGCACGCCCGGCGGCACACCTGCCGGCGACCCGTTCCAGGGCTGCCGGGCGGACGTGACCGTCGGCGGGCAGAAGATGACCGTGCAGGTCAGGCTCGGCGACGCGGTGCCGGAGGCCGACCGGGACGCGATCGCCCTCGCCGGCCTGCGGGTGATCGAGTCCAAAGAGGACACTTCCTGCACCGACAAGGCCGTCACGCAGAGTTCGCCCAGCCGGGCGATCGTGCTGCGTACGGAGGCCAAGACCGGCGGCGACCCGTGTGCCGTCGGCAAGCAGGTGTTGGCCGCGGTGATCGCCCGCATGCGCACCGCGCCGCCGGCGATCCGGGCCGGCAGCAGCGTGATGGCCGGCAAGGATCCGTGCACGCTGGTCGACCAGGCGACCGTGACGTCCATCGTCGGCGCGAAGCCCCGCCTGGACAGCGAGTCCCTGTACGACTGCGCGTGGCGGCTGAGCGGCGTCTCGCTGGATGTGTCGGCCCGGATCGGCATCGACCCGGCCGTGCCGGGCTTCGGCGACCCGCCGACGCCGGTCGACCTCGGCGGCGTGAAGGCGTACCGGAGCACGACGGCCACGGGGTGTGAGGTCGCCTGGGCCGACATGCCGCTCCGGGACGACAGCGGCGAGATCGTCACCGTGAAGGTGCTGAACTCGCCGGGCGGCTCGGGCGTCGATGTGTGCGACCGGGCCGTCGCGGCGGGCAAGATCGTCGCGTCCAAGCTGCCTCGATCCTGATTCACCCGCACGGCGCGGCGACACGACCGGGAGAATGGGTGCTGACGAGTGCGGGTCGGGTTGCGTACTCTTCAGTAACAAGTGGGGTTGACCAATGCCGGGAGGGTCGATGACTCAGACAGCGCCGGAGAGCAGTGCGGTGACCACGTCGGGTGACGGGCGGTTCGCCTCACTGGATCCGCGCACCGGCGAGGTCGTCGCCCACCACCCGATCCACGACGCCAAGCAGGTGGCGGACGCGGTCGCGCAGGCCCGCCGGGCCGGCAAGTGGTGGCAGGAACTGGGTTTCGCCGGGCGCAAGGAGCGGCTGGACGCGTGGCGCCGGCTGCTGGTCAAGCGGCTGGACGAGGCCGCCGGCCTGATCAGCGCCGAGACCGGCAAGCCGGCCGCGGACGCCAAGCTGGAGATGGTGATCGTCATCGATCACCTGCACTGGGCCGCCCGCAACGCCGAACGCGTGCTGCGCAAGCGCCGCGTGTCGGCCGGCCTGCTGATGTCCAACCAGGCCGCCACCCTGGAGTACCTGCCGGTGGGCGTGGTCGGCGTGATCGGGCCATGGAACTACCCGGCGTTCACGCCGATGGGCTCCATCGCGTACGCGCTCGCGGCCGGCAACACGGTCGTGTTCAAGCCGTCCGAGCTGACGCCCGGCGTCGGCACCTGGCTGGCCGACACGCTGGCGGAGATCGTCCCCGAGCACCCGGTGCTGAGCGTGGTCACCGGCTTCGGTGAGACCGGCGCGGCGCTGTGCCGCTCCGGCGTGGACAAGCTTGCGTTCACCGGCTCCACGGCAACCGGCAAGCGCGTGATGGCGGCGTGCGCCGAGTCGCTGACCCCGGTACTGGTGGAGTGCGGCGGCAAGGACGCCCTGATCGTCGACTTCGACGCCGACGTGCAGCTGGCCGCGGACGCCGCGGTATGGGGCGCGATGTCCAACGCCGGCCAGACGTGCATCGGTGTCGAGCGCGTGTACGTCCACGAGGACGTCGCCGACGAGTTCACCGGCGCGGTGAAGAAGCTGGCGCAGAAGCTGCGGCCGGGCGGCGAGCCCGGGGCCGACCTCGGGCCGATCACCATGCCGTCGCAGGTGGACATCATCCGCCGCCACGTCCAGGACGCCCTCGACAAGGGCGCGACGGCGCTGGTCGGCGGGGTCGAGTCGGTGCGGCCGCCGTTCGTGGAGCCGGTGGTGCTCGCGGACGTGCCGGAGGACTCGACGGCGATCACCGAGGAGACCTTCGGCCCGACCATCACCATCAACCGGGTGCGCGACGTGGACGAGGCGATCAGGCTGGCCAACGCCGGCCGGTACGGCCTCGGCGGCACCATCTTCTCCAAGGCCCGCGGCGAGGAACTGGCCCGGCGGCTCAAGGCCGGCATGGTGTCCGTCAACGGCGTGGTGGCGTTCGCGGCGATCCCGTCGCTGCCGTTCGGCGGCATCGGCGACTCCGGCTTCGGCCGCATCCACGGCGAGGACGGCCTGCGCGAGTTCGCCCGCCCGCAGGCGGTGGCCCGGCGCAAGTTCAAGCCGCTGCTCAACCCCATGTCGTTCACCCGCGGCGCCGGCACCGTCCGCCAGCTGCTGGCCATCGTCAAGCTCCGCTACGGCCGCAAGTGACCTGATGCAGGGAGGGGGCTTTCCCTGCGTTCGATGCAGGGAGAGCCCCCTCCCTGCGTGATCAGGCCCCCAGGGTGGCGCGCAGGTCGGTGAGGACCGAGTTGGCGGCCAGCACGCCCAGGCCCAGGTACCAGGTCTCGTCGGACACGGCCTTGGCGTGGCCGGACTTCACCGCGCCCAGGGTCGACCAGAGCGGACCGCCGAGCACCCCGGCCTGCTGCGTCTTGCCGGGGTCGCCGTACGTGCCGTAGAGGATCCAGTCGGCGTCGGCCCTGCCGATCTGCTCGGCGCTGATCTCCACCGCCAGGTCGTCGACCTTGCCGGACTCGGTGACCGGCAGGCCGGTGTCGGCCAGCACCGTGCCGACGAAGGACTTCGCCGCGTACAGCCGGATCC
Organism: Kutzneria buriramensis; assembly: GCF_003387475.1. Lineage (GTDB taxonomy): Bacteria > Actinomycetota > Actinomycetes > Mycobacteriales > Pseudonocardiaceae > Kutzneria > Kutzneria buriramensis. The sequence continues at coordinate 108,536 of NZ_QUNO01000012.1, forward strand.
GGCCGGGCATGAACCGCAGCATGGAGATCACCGGCAGCTTGCCCAGCTTGGCCTGTGCGTCCTGGCCGAGTTTCCTCGCCGACGCCTCGTAGTCGGCGAGCATCCGGTCGGCCTGCTCGGTCTTGTCCAGCGCCGCCGAGTTGAGCCGGAAGTCGCTCTTCCAGGGGTAGCCGGGGCGCTCGGAGAACACCGTCGGGGCGATCTTGGCCAGCAGCGGGTAGAACTTCTCGGCGCGCAGCTTGGAGCCGAGGATCAGGTCCGGCTTGAGCGCGGAGATGGCCTCCAGATTGGGCGCGTTCTGGGTGCCGGCGGTGGCCGGCTTGCCGGCCTTGTCGCCGATGTAGGAGGGCATCGCCGGCGAGCCATCCGGGAAGGCGACGCCGGCCGGCTGCACGCCGAGCGCGACGACGTTGTCCAGCTCGCCGGTGTCGAGCACGACCACCCGGGTCGGCTTCTTCGACAGCGTGGTCTTGCCCATCGCGTGCGTGATGGTGCGCGGGAAGACGCCGGGCAGCGCGTCGGTGCCGTACTTGGCGGTGCGGGCGCCGGCGTCGAGGAAACCGGGGCCGCCCTGCGCCACCTCGGAGCGACCGTCGGTCGACGGGGCCTGCCCGCAGGCGGTCAGCGCGAGCGCGGCCGCGATCAGCACGGCGAGTCCCTGGGTTCTCATGTTAGGTGAGCCTACCCTTTGCATTTCGCCGCTGGCGGTGGGCGTGTTCGCGGGGGTAGGAAGGTCGGGCCGGATTGTTGCCGTGGCGAGGGGACAGTGCGATGAAGAAGATCATCAATGACCCGTCCACAGTGGTCGACGAGGCCCTCCAGGGCATGGCGCTGGCCCATCCGGACCTGCTGCGCGTGCAGCGCGACCCGGCCGTGATCGCCCGGGCCGACGCGCCCGTGCGGGGCAAGGTGGCGATCATCTCCGGCGGCGGCTCCGGTCACGAGCCGATGCACGGCGGCTTCGTCGGCGCGGGCATGCTCGACGCCGCGTGCCCGGGCGCGGTCTTCACCTCGCCGACGCCCGATCAGGTGCAGGCCGCGGTCGAACAGGTCAACGGCGGCGCGGGTGTGCTGCTGGTCGTCAAGAACTACACCGGTGACGTGCTGAACTTCGAGACGGCGGCGGAGCTCGTCGCGATGGACGACGTCGAGGTGCGCACGGTCGTGATCGACGACGACGTGGCCGTGAAGGACTCGCTCTACACAGCCGGCCGTCGCGGCGTTGCCGGCACCGTGCTGCTGGAGAAGATCGTCGGCGCGGCGGCGGAGCAGGGCGCGGACCTCGACCGCTGCGAGGCGTTGGCACGCAAGGTGATCGCCAACGTGCGGTCGCTCGGGCTGGCGCTGACCGCCTGCACGGTGCCGCACGTGGGGCAGCCGAGTTTCGAGCTGGCCGACGACGAGTACGAGCTCGGCATCGGCATCCACGGCGAGCCTGGCCGCGAGCGCCGGCAGATGGAACCCGCCGACGACCTGGTGCGGCGGCTGCTAGACCCCGTGCTGGAGGACCTGCCCTTCGCCGCGGGCGACCGCGTGCTGCTGTTCACCAACTCGATGGGCGGCACGCCGCTGGTCGAGCTGTACCTGGCGCACGGCATCGCGGAGAAGTTGTTGGCGGAGCGGGGAATCGTGGTGGAGCGCCGACTGGTCGGCCCGTACGTGACAAGTCTGGAGATGCAGGGCATGAGCCTGACGCTGCTGAAGCTGGACGACGAGTTGACGGAGCTGTGGGACGCGCCGGTGCGCACCGCGGCGCTGCGCTGGGGGATGTGACATGGGCTGTACCGCAACGGATGTGGCGTCGGCGGTGCGTGCGATGGCGACGGTCGTCGCGGCGCACCGGGACGAGCTGGTCGACCTGGACCGGATGATCGGCGACGGCGACCACGGCGAGAACCTCAAGCGGGGCTTCGATGCCGTGGTGTCCGCATTGGACTCATCCGAAGTGGACACTCCGGCGAATGTGTTGAAACTGGTGGCGAAGACGCTGATCTCCAAGGTTGGCGGCGCGTCGGGACCGTTGCTGGGCACCGCATTCCTGCGTGCCGCCTCGGGGCTGGACGAGGTCGACGGCGCCTCGGTCGCCGCCGCGCTGCGGGCGGCGTTGGACGGCGTCGTCGCGCGGGGCAAGGCCGAGGTCGGCGACAAGACGATGGTCGACGCCTTGCAGCCGGCGGTGGAGGCAGCCGAGGCCGTCAAGGACAAGTCGGTGGCGGAGGTCCTGGCGGCCGCGGCGGCCGCGGCCGAAACCGGTGCCGAGTCGACGATTCCGTTGGTGGCGCGCAAGGGCCGGGCGTCGTACCTGGGCGAGCGGTCGGCCGGCCACCTCGACCCGGGCGCCCGCTCCACGTCCCTGCTGCTGCGGTCGCTGGCCGACTCGGCGGCCGCCTCATGACCGTCGGACTCGTGATCGTCTCCCACAGCGCCAAGTTGGCGCAGGGCGTGGCCGAGTTGACCGCGCAGATGGCCCCGGACGTGACCATCCGGCCGGCCGGCGGGATGAGCGACGGCACGCTCGGCACCGATTTCGACCTCGTGCTCACCGCGCTGGAGCAGGCCGACACCGGCCAGGGCGCGGTGCTGCTCTACGACCTCGGCAGCGCGCGGATGATCGCCGACCTGGTCGTCGAGTCGCACAGCGACCCGCTGCACGCGGTGGTGGTGGACGCCCCGGTGGTCGAGGGCGCGGTCGCGGCGGCCGTGGCCGCGCAGGGCGGGGCCGACCTCGCCGGCGTGGCCCGCGCGGCCGGCGAGCGGCCGCCGGAGTTCGGCGCCGAGAAGCCCAAGACCGAGGGCGAGGGGGTGGACCTGGTGTTGCGCAACGAGGTCGGCCTGCACGCCCGGCCGGCGGCGCTGCTGGTCCGCACGATCGCCAGCCTCAAGGCCGACGTGACCGTCTACCACGACGGCCAGCGGGCCGACGCCCGCAGCGTGCTGGCCCTGATGGGGCTGTCCGCGCGCGGCGGCGACACCATCAAGGTCGTGGCCGATGGGCCGGACGCGGCCGAGGCGCTGCGCCGGATCGGCAAGCTGGTGGAGATCAACTTCGAGGAGTAGTCCGAAACGCACTGAACCGGTCGGGCGGCTGTCGGCGTAGTTGGCGGCGATCGTCACTTGCGAGCACGACCGACCGGGCCGGCTCAGTGCTTTTCAGGAAGGACTGCTCATGGTTGTCACTCGGGTGGTCGCCGCGGGCGCGGCGCTCGCCGCGCTCACGATCGTCGCGGTGGCGCCGGTCGCGTACGCCGACACCAGCAACAACCGCAACAACGGCGACGCGTCGCTGCGGATCGAGCCGTCGCAGCGCTCGTACCACGGCGGCGATGTGATCAAGCTCGACGCCAAATGCGACTCCAACCGCGCCGACATCGCCATCTCCGCCGCCCTCGACAACGTCAAGGAATGGATCAAGACCGGCCGCAGGGACTTCAACCTCCAGGCCACCGCCCGGGTCCGCAACGACGTGAAGTCCGGCAACTTCGAGATCTCCTTCCGCTGCGGCGACCAGAAGATCTCCGTCACCATCAACGTGGACAACGGCAACCGCGGCGGTGGCAACGGCGGCACCACGACCACCACCAACACCACCACGTCGACCACTGTGGACACCTCGACCACCATGGTGATGCCCGTCGGCGCGCCGCAGACCGGCGGCTTCGGCCCGTCCGACACCGGTCCCGGGCTGGTCGGCCTGGCCGAACTCGGCGGCGTCGTGCTCGTCGCCGGCGCGGGTGTCGGCGTCGCGGTGACCCGCAGGCGCAGGCTCGCCGTCCAGCGCGGCTGAGGGCGGGGCATGGAGCCGACACTGCACATCCCCAACCCCGGCCAGGGCGGGAAGCCGTCGGGCCGGCGCACCACGATGGTCGTCGTCGGAGCGCTGGTCGCGGTGTTCGCGCTGGTCGGGGTGGCGATCGGGATCTTCCGCCAGGGCACGCCGGAGAACACGGCGCTGACCAGTTCGGTGCCCGCCACCCAGCCGACCTCGGCCGCCGGCGCGCCGACGTCGGCCGGGCAGCAGCAGGCCGCCCCGCCGGCCGACAACGGGACCCGGTCGGGCCTGCCGGTGCGGGTGGACGTGGACGCGATCAACGCCCACTCCTCGTTGGTCCAACTTGGACTGAACGCGGACAGGACGGTGCAGGTGCCGCCGGTCGACGAGCCGCTGCAGGCCGGCTGGTACAAGTTCGGCGTGCGGCCCGGCGAGGTGGGCAAGGCGGTCATCCTCGGGCACGTGGACGGCGGCGGCCAACTCGGCGTGTTCAACCGGCTGCGCGACCTCAAGCCCGGCGACGTGGCCAAGGTGACCGAGCAGGGCGGCCAGGTGCTGAACTTCGTGGTGCGCCAGGTGCAGGAGGTGCCCAAGTCGCAGTTCCCGACGCAGGCCGTCTACGGCCCGTCCAACCAGCGCGAGCTGCGACTGATCACCTGCGGCGGGGCGTTCGACAAGTCCAGCGGCAACTACGTGGACAACATCATCGTCTCCGCGGTGCTGACCGCCTGACAAGTCGTCGGCGCCGGAACGTGTCGATCCTGGGTGACGCGTTCCGGCGCCGGCTCCTTTTTCCGGTGACTTCCTGTCAGCGGAACTTGCACGATTCGGTGGCGAAGCTCACCCGGTCGAGCGGTCGCGGCATGGCAGTATCTCCGCCAAGCTCGGATGTTACTGACGCGTAGCAAGCCAGTGACGCCGCTTCGACGAGCGCCGGAGGTCCGCCGTGACGCGCGAAATCACCACCGTTGGAATCGTGGGACTGGGCACCATGGGTGCCGGCATCGCGGAGGTGTGCGCGCGTAACGGCCTACGGGTCGTAGCGGTCGAAGTGGACGAGGCCGCGATCGCCAAGGGGCGCGGGCACATCGAGCACTCCACCGCGCGTGCGGTCAGCGGCGGCAAGCTGGACGAGGCCGGCCGGGCCGAGCTGCTCGAGCGGATCTCCTGCGCCACAAGCCTTTCCGCGCTGGCCGAGGCCGACCTGGTGATCGAGGCCGTGCCGGAGAACCTGGCGCTGAAGGCGGAGATCTTCGCCGAGCTGGACAAGATCGTGCGGCCGGACGTGATCCTGGCGTCCAACACGTCGTCGCTGTCGATCACCGAGATCAGCGTGCACACCGGGCGGCCCGGCAAGGTGCTGGGGCTGCACTTCTTCAACCCCACGCCGGTGCTCAAGCTGGTGGAGGTCGTGCGCACCGTCGTCACCGAGCATGACGTCGTCGAGGACGCCGTGGCTTTCCTCGGCGGGCTGGGCAAGACGCCGGTCGTGATCGGCGACCGGGCCGGCTTCATCGCCAACGCGCTGCTGTTCGGTTACCTCAACCACGCCGTCCGGATGTACGAGAGCCGTTACGCCACAAGGGAAGACCTGGACGCGGCGATGCGGTACGGCTGCGGCTACCCGATGGGACCGTTGGCGCTGCTGGATCTGATCGGTCTCGACACCGCGTACGAGATCCTCGACACGATGTACCACCAGTCCCGCAACAGGTTGCACGCGCCGGCGCCGATCCTCAAGCAGATGATCACCGCCGGGCTGCTGGGCCGGAAGTCCGGGCGTGGCTTCTACACCTACGAGGCGCCGGACTCGCCGGTGGTCGTCGCCGACGGGGCCGTGGCCGGTACCGTCGCCGGCACCCCGCGTGAGGTGCACCGGGTCGGCGTGATCGGCACCGGCACCATGGCCACCGGCATCGTCGAGGTGTTCGCCAAGGCCGGCAACGATGTCGTGCTGCGGGCTCGCGGCGTGGACAAGGCCGAGGCCGCCGTCGCCAAGATCCGGAAGTCCCTCGACAAGGCCGTCGTGCGCGGCAAGCTGGCCGAGGCCGACCGGGACGCCGCCCTGGCCCGGATCCACACCGCCGTCGAGTTCGAGGCGCTCGCCGACTGCGACCTGGTGATCGAGGCCGTCGCCGAGGAACTGTCCGTCAAGCAGGCGGTTTTCGCCGCGCTGGACGAGGTGTGCAAGCCCGGGGCCGTGCTCGCCACCACCACGTCCTCGCTGCCCGTGATCGAGTGCGCCGCCGCCACGTCGCGGCCCGGCGACGTCGTCGGCCTGCACTTCTTCAACCCCGCGCAGGTGATGAAGTTGGTGGAGATCGTCTCCACCATCGCGACGTCGCCCGACGTCGTCGCCACCGCCCACGCCGTCTGCAAGCGCCTGCGCAAGGAGCCCGTGCACTGCGGCGACCGGGCCGGCTTCATCGTCAACGCGCTGCTGTTCCCGTACCTCAACGACGCCGTGAAGATGCTCGAGGCCCACTATGCGGAGGCCGACGACATCGACACCGCCATGAAGGTCGGCTGCGGCCTGCCCATGGGCCCCTTCGAGCTGCTGGACGTGGTCGGCCTCGACGTCTCCCTGGCCATCGAGCGCACCCTCTACCTGGAGTTCCGCGAGGCCGGCTTCGCCCCCGCGCCGCTGCTCGAGCACCTCGTCACCGCCGGTCGGCTCGGCCGCAAGACCGGCCAGGGGTTCCGCGACTACACGGGGTGACCGTCCGCTACCCTGTGCGCGTGACGATCATGAAGATCTCGGGATTGCCACCTCGAACCCTGGACACCATCGCCGCGCGCGCCCGCATCGCGGGCCAGTCGGTCGAGGACTACGTGCGAGGGCACCTGATCGCGCTGGCGTCACACCGGACACCGGACGAGATGTTGAATGAGATCGAGGCCAGGCTGGCCCGACCACTCTCACGGCTGTCCTCGACCTCCGAGGAAACGAGCCATGAACACGACCGCGAGCTCGGTAGCGCTAAATCAGCGCTACCCTGACGATGTGCCGACCATTCAGATCCGAGACATCCCGGAAGACGCGTACCTGACCATCCGACTGCGGGCTGAGGAGGCCGGCCAGTCGATCCAGGCGTACATGCGGGATCAGGTGATCGCGATGGCGGCCAGGAGGACCAAGCAGGAAGTGATCGCGGTGATCGAGGCGGGCCTCGCCGAATCCGGCGGCGCCGACCCTGACAAGATCCTGACGTACCGGGACGAGGAACGCCGATGACCGACATCGTGTTGGATTCCTCGGCATTCGTCTACGCGACCACGGTGTTCACGGAGGAAGCCCGAGAACTCCGCAAGCGGATCGCCGCATCGACCTGCCATGTCCCGCATCTGGCCGATGCCGAGGTGGGCAGTGTGCTCCGCCGTCAGGAACTTGCTGGCGACCTTTCGGCTGATGACTGCCTGACGGCCCTGCATTCGCTCAAGTACCTGGTGGACAACCGATATCCAGCGGTCAGGCCGCTGTCGGACGCGGCCTGGCAACTGCGCGGTGCCATCACGTACTACGACGCGCTCCATGTCGCACTGGCGGCGAGCCTCGGCGCGCCGCTGGTGACCATGGACGCCCGGCTCAGTCGGGCACCCGGGCTCACCTGTGAGGTCGAGCTGGTCGGGCAGCCCTAACCGCAGCAGCCTCCGCCGCAGCAGCCGCCGCCGGCGGGGGCGGCCGCGCCGGTGTTCACGCCGACGGTGGTCAGCAGCTTGACGGTGTCGTCGTGTCCGGCCGGGCAGCTGGCCGGGTCGGCGGCGCTGCTCATCGGCCGGTTCACCTCGAAGGTGTCGCCGCACTGGCGGCACCGGAAGTCGTAGATCGGCATGGGGCCATTGTCCGGCACCGGACCCGCGCCCGGATAGCCTGGTCACCCGTGCCACGCCGTAACCGACCGCACCGCCCCGGACCGAGGGACGCCGACGAGCCGCGACCGTCGACGTTCGGGTGGGCGAGAACCGAGTCGGGGCCGGACGGGGACTGGAACGTCCGGCCGGTGGGCGGAGCGGAGAAGAAGTACCGGTGCCCGGGCTGCGACCACGAGATCCGGCCGGGCACGCCGCACATGGTGGCCTGGCCGGCGGACGACTACGGCGGCGTGGACGACCGCCGGCACTGGCACACGGGGTGCTGGAACAGCCGAGGCCGGCGCAGGCCGACCCGCAGGCACTAGCTCACCGGAACTCGTGCACGACCTCGATCTCGCCGACGAGGTTGTCGTTGAAGTCCTCGAGCTCCTCGGCGGGGACCCAGTACTCGAGAATGGTCTGCCCGCCGACCTGGTGCACCTCGTACCGGTCGAGGAACTCGGTGCGAACCGCGAACCGGGTCACGAAGCCGACGCCGGAGTGCGGCACGTTCCACTCCCGGGCGATCCGCACGGCGTAGTCCTCGTTCAGCACCGGGTAGAAGATCGGCTGGTCCGGGAGCCGCGGCGGCCAGCGGCGCCAGCCGGCGGCGCGGACCAGCTCCAGCTCCTCCGGGCCGGTGGGCCGCCACAGGGTGGTCGAGGTCATGCCGGCATTGTGCCGTCGCGAACGCCCTGACCTGGCACGATTTTCGGTAATGAGCACCGACATCCGCGCCAACACGATGCTGCCGGCCCGCCGCGAGCCGGTGAGCCTGACGACGGCCGACGGCCTGAAACTGGTGGGGGAGCTGGCGTCGCCGGCGGACCACAGGCCGAGGGCGACGCTGGTCTGCCTGCATCCGCTGCCGACCCACGGCGGCATGATGGACTCGCACCTGTACCGGAAGGCGGCGTTCCGCCTGCCGGCGCTGGCGGACATCGCGGTGCTGCGCTTCAACACCCGCGGCACGGCGAGCGAGGCGGGGCGCAGCGAGGGGGCGTTCGACAACGGGGACGGCGAGCGGCTGGACGTGGCGGCGGCGCTGAACCTCGCGAAGGACCGGAACCTGCCGAACGTGTGGCTGGTGGGCTGGTCCTTCGGCACGGACCTGGCCCTGCGGCACGGCTGCGTCGACGACGTCGCGGGAGCGGTGTTGATCGCACCGCCGCTGCGCTACAGCTCTCCCTCGGACCTGACGGCGTGGGCGGGCACGGACAAGCCGGTGGTGTGCCTGGTCCCGGAGTTCGACGACTACCTGCGGCCGGCGCAGGCCCGCGACCGGTTCGCGCCGATCCCGCAGGCCCGGATCGAGGAGTTCGCCGGCGCGAAGCACCTGTTCGTCGGCTACGCCGAAGCGGTGCTGGACGCGATCGTGGCCACGGTCGCGCCGGACGTCGAGGTGCCGCTGCCGCGACACTGGGACGGCCCGGCGGAGGACCGCAAGGTCACCATCGTCTGAACTCCAGCCAGTACGGGTCGCGCCCGGCCTCCCGGAAGCCCAGCCGCTCGGCCAGGCGAATGGACGGCAGGTTGTCCCGCGTGGTGATCACGACGACCGGCACGCCGGGGTCCCGGCGCTCGGCCCACCCGACGGCGGCCCGCGCCATCTCCAGCGCCAGCCCGCGCCCCCACGCGGCCGGCCGGAACCGGTAGAACAGGTTCAGCGCCGGCTCCCCGTCGTGCTCGATCCGGCGCAGGCCGCCGATGCCGACGGCCCCCTCGGACGCGGCGTCGACCACCAGCCAGTAGCCGATGCCGTGCTCGGCCCAGTCGGCGACCCAGCACCGCAGCTGCTGGGCGATCCGCGCCGGGCTGGCGGTGCCCAGCGGGTTGTGCCGGTTCGCCTCCCGGTCGCCCTGGATCTCGGTCACGGTGGGCAGGTCCTCGGCCCGTAACCGACGCAGCAGCAACCGCTCGGTGCGCAGTTCGGCTGTCCGCATGACCCCGATTCTGCGCCCGCAGGGTCGCTACAGGTGCTCGATGAGGCTCTCCGGGAGCCGATTCAGTACCTGTTCGACCGTCTGCTCGGCGGTCTGGGTGGAACTGTCCAGCCACAGCCCGATCCGCGGGGTGTCCCGGTGCACGACGGCGTTGAGCGCGGCGGGCGTCCACACGTCGTCGTAGGCGATCTTGCTGCGCTCGGCCTCACGGCGGCGGACGGTCTCCTCGTCGGGCACCAGGACGATCACGTGCAGCGGCCGGGCCCTCAGCGAGCGCACGAACTCGACCAGGTGGCGGCCGATGATCACGTCCTCGACGACGGTGGCGAAGCCGGCCTCGTGGAAGGAGTCGGCGAGCAGCGCGGTCTGGCGGTAGCGCAGCCCGAGCTGGCGCAGCGCCTCCGGCGACGGCTCCGGGGCCATGTCGGCGCGGCCGTTGCGGATCATCGTGCGCACGGCGTCGCCCTCGACGAACGCGCTCGTGGGCAGCGCGTCGGCGAGCAGCCGGCCGACGGTGGTCTTGCCGGCGGCGGAGGTACCGGTCAGCAGGATGAGCGGATGGTCAGGCACGACCGTGCACAGTAGCGTCGGCGCACATGATGTTGGTCCTCTTGCACGCCTTCCCGTTGGACTCCCGTATGTGGGACGGCGTCCGCGAGCCGTTTGCCAAACGTTTGCGGATGGTCACCCCGGACCTCGGCGACGGCCCGCCGAGCCTGGACGACGCCGCCGACACCGTGCTGGCCGGCCTGGGCGACGAGCCGTTCGTGCTCGGCGGCTGCTCGATGGGCGGCTACCTGGCGATGTCCATCCTGCGCAAGGCCCCGGAGCGGGTGGCCGGCCTGCTGTTCGTCGACACGAAGTCGGCCGCCGACGCCCCGGAGGCCCGGGAGAACCGGCTGGCGATGGCCGCCCGCGCCGAGGCCGAGGGCGTGAGCGGCTGGTTGGCGGACGCCCTGCTGCCGAACCTGGTCGGCTCCGCGCCCAAGCCGGAGGTGCTGGCCACGCTGCGTTCGATCATCGAGTCGCAGGCGGGGTCGGTGGTGGCGCGGGCGCAGCGGGCCATGGCGGCGCGGCCGGACTCGACGGAGCTGCTGGCCCAGGTCACTGTGCCGACGCTGGTCGTACGGGGCGCGGAGGACGCCCTGATGGCGCCGGGCGCGGTGCAGGTGCCCGGGGCGCGGGTGGTGGAGCTGGCCGGCTGCGGCCATCTGCCGCCGGTCGAGGACCCCGAGGCGTTCGCGGCGGTGGTCCAGGAGTGGCTCGACGAACACGGGTTCGCGGACTGAGAACGGCCGGTCGGGGGCCGCGTTGGCGGTCCCCGACCGGTTCGAGGCTGGGTCAGCGCTTCGCGGACTGCCGCGGGTTGGGACGCTGGATCTTCTTGGTCTGCTCGGCGTCCTTGGCGGCGGCCGGCTGCTGACCACCCTGCTGGGGCTGCTGCTGCGCGGCGCCGGCGGCGCGGGGCTGCTGCTTGGCCGGGGGACGACCGGTGCGCGGCGTGCCGGGCTTGCCGCCCTTCAGGGGCACCTGCTGCACCGGCTGCGTGACCTGGTTGGGCGTCGCGGCGGGGTTGGTCGTGGTCAGCGGCTGCGCGGCCTGCGGCTGCGACAGTGCCTGGGTCGCCTGGGGTGCGGATAACGGCGTCGGGGCGGCCTGCGTGTTCGCGGGCTGACCGGCCGGAGCCTGCGGCCGGGAAGCAGCGGCAGGGGCCTGGGGGCGGTTGGCGGGAGCCTGACCCTGTGGGGCGGCCGTCGGAGCGCCGGCCTGACTCGGCACGGCTGACGGAGCCGCGCCGGCCTGCGTCGGGGCCTGACCGGACTGGCCTTGCGGGGCCGCCGGCGTGCCGGACTGGCCCTGCGCCGCAGCCGCGCCGGCCTGCGTCGGGGCCTGACCGGACTGGCCTTGCGGGGCCGCCGGCGTGCCGGACTGGCCCTGCGCCGCAGCCGCGCCGGCCTGCGTCGGAGCCTGACCGGTCTGGCCTTGCGGGGCCGCCGGCGTGCCGGACTGGCCCTGCGCCGCAGCCGCGCCGGCCGGCGTCGGAGCCTGACCGGTCTGGCCCTGCGGCACTGCCGCCGAGGCCTGCCCCTGGGCCGCCGGACCACTGGCCTGCGCCGGGGCGCCGGCCTGCTGGGTGCCCGGCTTTGCCTCGCCACCCTCCGGCACGTTGACCTGCACGGTCGGCGACTCGTCGGCGACCTTCTCCTCCGGCAGCCGCTCCAGCATCGGCGCCGCGGCGATGATCAAGCCGCGGGCCTCGGTGAGCTGACCGGCGATCCGGTTGCGCAGCCCGCGCAGGTGCTCGACGCGCCGCGTGGCGTCGCCGACCCGGCGGGCGGACTCGTCGGTGGCCTCCCGCACCCGGCGGTGCGCCTCGTCGGTGGCCTCCTGCAACCGGGCGGTCGCCTCGGCGATGGAGTCGTGCCGCCGCCGGTTGGCCTCCTCGGTCGCCTCCCGGACCCGCTTCTCGGCCTCGGCCTTGCTGGACGCCTCCTGCTCGGCCAGCGCCCGCATGGCGTCGGTGCGCCGCGCGGACATGGCGATCTCGAAGTCCTCCTCGACCTGGGTCCGCTTGGCCAGGGAGTCGGCGTCGGCCTTGGTGCGGACGGCCGCCGCCGCCGCGTCGGCCTCGTCCCGCTTCTGCGCCGACTCGTCCGTGATGCGCTTGGCCTCGGCGTGCGCGGCCTCCATCACGTTCTTGTGCTCGGTCTCCATGGCCGCGCGCCGCGCGTCCACGTCGCGCATCATCTGCTCGTACCGGGCGCGCAGCGCGGCGCCCTCCTCCTCGGCCCGGGCCCGGATGTGCCCGGCCTCGGCCTCGGCCCGCGCCTTGGTCTCGTTGGCCTCCTCCTGAGCGAGCTTCAGCATCCGTTGCAGACGCTCGCTCAGGCCCTCCAGCGTGGTGGGCGGCAGCGACAGCCGCTCGACCTGGCCGCGCAGGTCGTCGATCTCCGACCGGGCCTTCTCCAGCTGCCTGGCCAGGTCGTTCGCCTGGGACACCGCGGCGTCCCGATCGGCGGCCAGCAGCTTGAGGTCGGCGTCCAGCCGTTCCAGGTGGTCCTCCACCTGGGCTTTGTCGTAACCGCGCTTGACGACGTCGAAGCCGGTTCCCAACGGGACGAGATCACGGTCGCTGCCAAGGGCCATGTGCCCACGCTACCGGTACGGGTGACGCCGGTGTGCACGACGCATGGCGGAATCGCCTCACACGCCCCGGAACCGGTTGATGTCGGACAGATGCCGCGCGCGCAGCTCGGGATCGCGCACGCCGAGACCCTCCTCGGGGGCCAGGCACAGCACGCCGACCTTGCCCTGGTGCGCGTTGCTCTGCACGTCCCGCGCGGCCTGGCCGGTCTCCGACAATGAGTACACCTTGGACAGTGTGGGGTGGATCTTCCCCTTGGCGATCAAGCGGTTCGCCTCCCACGCCTCGCGGTAGTTGGCGAAGTGCGAGCCGATGATCCGCTTGAGGTTCATCCACAGGTACCGGTTGTCGTAGCTGTGCATGTAGCCGCTGGTGGACGCGCAGGTGACGATGGTGCCGCCCTTGCGCGCCACGTAGACGCTGGCGCCGAAGGTCTCCCGGCCCGGGTGCTCGAACACGATGTCCGGGTCGTCGCCGCCGGTCAGCTCGCGGATCTTGGCGCCGAACCGCTTCCACTCCCGCGGATCCTGCTCGTGCTCGTCCTTCCAGAACCTGTAGCCCTCGGCATTGCGGTTGATGATCAGTTCCGCGCCCATGCGGCGGCAGATCTCCGCCTTCTCCTCGCTGGACACCACGCACACCGGGATCGCGCCGCCGTTGAGGGCGAACTGCGTGGCGTACGAGCCGAGGCCGCCGGAGGCGCCCCAGATCAGGACGGTGTCGCCCTGCTTCATGTTGGCGCCGTTGGTGGACACCAGCTGCCGGTACGCGGTGGAGTTGACCAGACCGGGGGAGGCGGCCTCCTCCCAGGTGAGGTGCTTCGGCTTGGGCATCAGCTGGTTGGTCTTGACCAGCGCCAGCTCGGCCAGGCCGCCGAAGTTGGTCTCGAAGCCCCAGATCCGCTGCTCCGGGTCGAGCATGGTGTCGTTGTGCCCGTCCGGGCTCTCCAGCTCGACGGACAGGCAGTGCGCGACCACCTCGTCGCCGGGCTTCCACGCCTGCACGCCCGGGCCGGTGCGCAGCACGACGCCGGCCAGGTCGGAGCCGACCACGTGGTAGGGCTGGTCGTGCCGGGAGGCCAGCGGCGAGGTCTTTCCGTACCGCTTGAGGAAGCCGAAGGTCGACAGCGGCTCGAAGATCGAGGTCCAGACGGTGTTGTAGTTGATGGCGCTGGCCATCACCGCGACCAGGGCCTCGCCCGGGCCGAGCTCGGGGGTGGGCACCTCGTCCAGGTGTAGCGACCGGCGCGGGTCCTTGTCCGCGGTGGCCATGCCGTCGAAGAGGTTCACCTCGTCGGCGTGCACGGTCATGCCCTTGTAGGTCTCGGGAACGGGCAGGTGCGCGAGCGCGTCCCGCTCGTCGGCGAGGATCGCGTCGAGGATCTTCTGCACGGCGTTGCCTCCGGGGCCTCTAGCTGGGGTCCGATCGCAGGTTGGACGGAGGTTACCCACGAGTAACGATCCAGAACTACCGATGTGGCCGGGTTCACCCGTCAGCGGGCGTAGTGCTGCAGTGTCACCCCGTTCCCGAACCGCCGCAGGTCGACGAGCCGCAGGTCGGCGCGGGCGTCGACCGGGGCGAACAGGGGACGTCCGCGGCCGATGAGCACCGGGTACGTGTACACGCGGTACTCGTCGACCAGGTCCAGCTCGCGGAAGGTCCGGGCCAGGTCGGGGCCGCCGACGGACATGTACTCGCCCGGCTCCTGCTGGAGTCGGCGGATCTCCTCGACGTCCACCTCGCGGTGGATGGTGGTGTTCCAGTCGGTGCTCTGCCAGGTCGTCGAGAAGACGTGCTTCGGCTTGGCGCACCAGATCGCGGCGAAGTCGGCCATCGTCGCGGTCGCGTCCGGGTCGGCGGCCACCGCCGGCCAGGCCTTGGCCATCAGCTCGTGGGTGATCCGGCCGGTCAGGAACGCGCTCACGTCCCGGTACAGGTCGTTCATGTGTTGGTGCAGCTCGTCGTCGACCTGGTGCCAGTCGATCTCACGGTCGGGCCCCTCGAAGAACCCGTCCAGCGAGGCCGTCAGGGAGTACACGATTTTCCGCATACGGCACGGTACGACCCGGCCCCGACAATTCCCGGATAACGCCAGGTCAGGCCGCAGATGTCTAGCCGGTCACAAGTCTTGACCGGCCGGCCAACCAAGGCGCATGATCGGGGGATCCCACGAGGATGTGGAGGGGTTGGAAATGGCCAAGTCATGGACTAGGTGGCAGGACTGGACCGAGGTCGTGATCGGTGCGCTGGTCGCGCTCTCGCCGATCGTGGTGGCGACCTCCACGGCCGCTGCGTGGACGATGATCGTCCTGGGTGTGCTCGTCGTGCTCGACGGGCTGTGGTCGCTGGCCTCGCCCAGCATGGTTGCCGGCGAGTGGGTGCAGATCGTTCTCGGCGTGCTGCTGTTCGTGGCACCCTGGGTGATGAGCTACACCGCGATGTCCGGCGCCTCCTGGGTGTCCTGGGTCGGCGGCGTGCTGACCGTGCTCGCGGGCGCCGTCGCGGTGCCGGTCGCGAACTCGGCGCACCGGGGACTGGCCGGTTCCCACTGACGATTGGCGAGGTGAGGGTGGAGGAGATCCCGGCACGGGAGCGAATCCTGACGGCGGCGGAGGAACTGTTCGCCGAGACCGGGTTCGAGGCCACCCCCACCTCCAAGATCGCCGAACGGGCCGGGGTGCCCAAGGGTCTCGTGCACTACTACTTCAAGCGCAAGCCGGATCTCCTCGTTGCGCTCGTCGAGCGGCTGCCCGACGAGCGCATCGACCTGTCCGGGGTGGTCGTCGACGGCGACGTCGCCGGCAGCCTGCGCGGCCTGCTCGCCGAGCTGGACCGGCGGCGGCAGGAGTCGCTGGTGCTGAGCAGCCTGCTCTACCGCGAGGCCGACACCCACCACACCGTGCGCGACGCGTTGCAGAGCCGGTTCCGCAAGCTGGTGGGCCTGATCCGCAAGGTGATCATGGCGGCGGGCAGCGAGGTGCAGTGCAAGGCCGACGTCGACAGCGCCGCCGAGCTGCTCGCGCTGGCCGTCAGCTACCAGCACTCGGTGGCCCGTCACGCCGCCGAGCCGGAGCTCGGCAGCGTGACGATGGAGCGGGAGCTGGCCTTCATCTCCGACGCCCTGGCCCTGGGAGCCGGGGCGCCCTAGGCGGCGGCGCGGTCCCGCCGCGTGGCGAGGAACCAGGCCACCGTGTCGGCCAGGCCGTCCGTCAGCGGGCGGGGCGTGAAGTCGACGATCTCGTTCATCCGCCGCAGGTCCAGCCGCCGGGCGGCCGACCCGGCCGGCTTGTCCCGGTCCAGCCGGATCCGCTCGGGCCGTCCGAGCAGCGCGGCGAGGCGGCGGGCCAGGTCCACAATGGACACCGACTCGTCCCCGCCGACGTTGACCGCGGCGTGGCGGCTCGTGGCGATCATCGCCAGCGTGGTCCGGACCAGGTCCTCGACGTGCACGAAGCTGCGGGTCTGGCGGCCGTCGCCCCAGATCACCACCTCCTCGCCGGCGGCAAGCCGGCCGAGCATCGCCGGGATCACCCGCCCGCCACCGTCCCGCGGCCCGTACACGTTGGTCGGCCGGGGCACGTGGATGGTCATGTCGAACTGCTTGCGGTGCAGGTCGGCGAGGATCTCGGTGTACATCTTCGACAGCGCGTAGCCGTTGTCGGTGAAGTGCGCGTGCCGGCGGAAGTCGTCCTCCTCGGTGGCCGGATCCGGCGCGTCCGGCGCGTAGACCTCGGCCGAGCTCATCAGCACCACTTGGTCCACCTGCTGGCGCCGGGCGGCGCCGAGCACGTGGGAGGCGATCCGCATGTTCTCGTCGAGGATCCGCGCCGAGTGCCGCCGCTTGAACTCGGCGTTGCCGTCCAGCGCGGCGCAGTGCACCACCGCGTCGACCCGCCGGGCGGCGTACCGGCAGGCCGCCCGCAGCTCGTTCTCGTCGAGCAGGTCGAGTTGGATCAGCCGGAGCCGCGCGGTGTGGTCCAACTCGGCGATCACCTCGGGTCTTTCCGTGCGGTAGAGGCAGATGACCTCCGCGCCGCGCACGAGCAGCTGCTGCACGAAGTGCGAGCCGACGAAGCCGAGGCCGCCGGTCACCACGGCGGTGCGTCCCACCCAGTTCACGACCGCACCTCCGCCAGGCACACGAGATCGTGGAGGCTGTCGGCGACCAGATCCGGCGACGGCCGGTGGCGGATCTCCGCCCGCAGCGCGCGTGCGGCCGCGCGGTGGCTGCCGTCGGCCAGCAGCGCGGTGACCGCCCCGCGGACGGTCTCGGCGTCGACCTGCCCCGGCAGGTACTGGATGCCGCCGCCGGCGGCGGCCAGCCGCTCGGCGTGCCGGTACTGGTCGCACATCTGCGGCAACGCCAGCTGCGGCAGCCCGAACGCGGTCGACGTCATGGTGGTGCCCGACCCGCCGTGGTGCACGATCACGTCGCAGGTCGGCAGCGCGTGGCTCAACGGCAGACCGGTGACGGCGCGGATGTGCGGTGGCAGGTCGTCGAGCGGCGCGAGGTTGCCGCCGGTGACGAGCACGACGTCGGCGGCGACGTCGGACAGTCCGTCCAGCACGACGTCCAGCACGGACGCGTGGTCGCCGGGGATCGGGATGCTGCCCAGCGTCACGCAGATCCGCGGGCGGTCCGACTGCTCCAGCAGCCACGACGGCACCGGGCCCGAGCCGTTGTACGGGACGTACGTCATCGGCAGCGCCGCCGGCGGCTCGCCGGGGTATTGCAGGCTGGGCGGACACACGTCGACGGTCCAGGTCGGTTCGCCGACGCCGTCGAGCCCCCAGCGGTGGTGCAGACCGGCGAGCGCCGCCGCGGTGGCGCCGGGCAGCTCCGGGGGCAGCGCGACGCCCCAGGTCTGCATCACGGTGGGGATGCCGACCACGGCCGCCGCGAGCGGACCGGCGTGCTCCCACGGCGTGTGCAGCACGACGTCCGCCCGCCACTGCGAGGCCAGCTCGACCGTGCGGCCGGCGAGCCGTTCGGCCAGCGGCAGATAGTAGGCGACGACGTGGTCGATCAGGGCCGCCGTGGAGTTGTCCTGAACGGCGTGATCGGTCGGGACGAAATCCCGTACCGGACAATCGGGGCCGAGCCGGACGGCGGGCAGTCCGGCGGCCGCCGCTACATCGGCGAAACGTCCCGGCAATGCGACGAGAACGTCATGGCCACCGTTGCGCAATGCCCAGCACAACGGGACCAGCGGAAAGAAATGTCCATAGGTTGGACACGCTGTGACCAGCACCTTCATGGTTGCTCTGCCACTTCCTGGCTGGGTGATGGACGTGGACGAGCGCGGCGGTCGAGCACTGGAAAACTAGCCGATGACTATCCGTTCCTCTATGACTCCGGTCGAGATATGGCCGAATTTCCGTGAATGACGTGAATTATCGGCGGCGCCGATCGCGGTCATTGTCGGCGGCCGCAGCTCAGCCATTCCACGCCGTAGGGCGGCAGTGTCGCGCCGGGCCGCGCGGTCACCCGGTCCGGGGACAGGTTGAGCAGGCAGTACCACTCCCGGCCGTCGGCGTGCCGCAGGCCGTCGACCAGGATCCGGGGGTCGGGCACCGCCACCGGCCGGTACACCTCCGCCGCCTCGGCCAGCGCGTCGTAGAGGCGGTAAGCGTTTGCCATCTGCTCCAACGGATACGTGCACAGCACCAGCCGCCCGGCCCCGTGCCGCTTGACCAGCAGCGCGGGATTTCCCTCGTCGTCCACGGCCACCACCTCCGCCGACACCGGCCGCACCGGCAGGTAGGTGTGGCCGGCGTCGAACACCAACTCGTCACCGGCGTGCAGACCGGCGAAGTCGGTGCGGAATGTGAACCGCACCGGGCCGGTCGACACGGGATGCGGCCGGCCGTAGCGGCGCTGGTTCTCCACGCCGAACATCTCGTCGGGTTCCGGGTGCGAGGCGTAGACGGTCGCCCCCTGCTCGGCCAGCGCCGCCAGCCGCCGCCACGAGGCCGCGGCCGGCCGGGCCGTCGACGGCACCAGGTAGAGCAGGTAGCCCTCGGCGATGCCGTCGGCCTCGTGCTCGAACCCCAGGGCGAGGTCGGCCTGCCGGGCGGCGACGTAGGACCACCTGTCCACGGCGGCCGACACGACCAGCGCAGTGTCCACCGGCAGCCGCTCGCAGCGGTCGAAGTCGATCTCCGTGAGGGTGTCGGCGAACCGGGTCATCTCCAGCAGTTGGGGCTTGGACGGCGCGTTCGGGGCCAGCCAGCCGGTCGCGCCGGCCAGCAGCGTCGCGTGCAGCACCAGCCGGCAGAAGTGGTCGGATCCCGCGCCGAGGTCGTTCAGTACCACCGGCTGCCCGCCCAGCCGGGCCAGTTCGCAGGCGAAGGCCACGCCCAGCGGGTCGTCGTCCGAGGCCTGCGGACACGTCCAGTCCACGATCGCCGCGAGCCGGCGCGGGTCGTGCCCGTGGTCGAGGGAAACCGCTTGCCGGGCCCCGCCCGCGCGCACCGCGTCGATCATCAGCTGGGCCCATGACTCCAGGACTTCCCCGTCCCGCGCCGGCGCCTCGAGCAGCCAGCCGGCGACTGCCGGGTGGTCGGCGAAGCGCGCGGTCAGCTCCCGCACGTGCCAGGCCTGCCTGGCCACCAGCCACACGTCCCGGTACGGATCGCGGCCGCCGCACCAGCTCGGTTCGCCCGACAGCAGCGTGGACACCGTGGCCATGCCCTGCGCCGCGTGCCGGTCGAGGAGGTCCTCGTAGCGCTGGAGCATCGTCTTGTCCAGGCGGTCCGGCTTCGGGTGGAAGTCGGGCCAGAGCGGGAAGGACCGGGTCAGGTTCAGGCCGTGCGCGCGTAGCAGCGCCAACTCCTCCTCGACCACCGCCGGGTCGTAGTCGCGCCACGACGTCGAGATGCTCACCCCAAGCCAGGCGGGCGCGTTCAATCTGCCGTCACTGCGTCTCATCACACCGCTCCCTGCCGCAGACGTTCCCGACATCAACACGTGCGGGAGCGCCCGGCCGCTCGGTCGCGGTTCCGGTAACCAGCCTGTTGGCGCAATGGTGATGCCTGCGTGGCCGGCGCGATGCTCGCCCAGGTGGCCCGTATGCAGCAGGACGTGGTGCGACCCAAGGGATTGATTCCCTCCGGCCTGCTCTAGTGCTCCTTGGCCGGCTGGACCAGCTCGACGAGGACGCCGCCGGCGTCCTTGGGGTGCACGAAGTTGACGCGGCTGTCGGCGGTGCCGCGCTTGGGCTCGTCGAACAGCACACGCAGGCCCTTGGCCCGCAGGGTGTCGCAGGCGGCGGCCACATCGGTCACGCGGAACGCCAGCTGCTGGAGGCCGGGACCGCTGCGGTCGAGGAACTTGGCGATGGTGGAGTCCGGCCGCGACGGGGCCAGCAGCTGGACGGCGGCGCCGGTGGTGTCGCCGGGGGCGCGCAGCATGGCCTCGCGGACGCCCTGCTCCTCGTTGACCTCCTCGTGGCTGACCTCCAGCCCGAAGGTCTCCCGGTGGAAGGCGATCGCGGCGTCCAGGTCGGGCACGGCGATGCCGACGTGGTCGATGGCCGTGACAAGTCCGGCGAGCTCGGCGCGCAGGTTCATGTCGGTGCAGGGTAGTAGCCTTGACACGATGCAGTGACCTGTGCGGCTACTCACAGCCACAGGGAAAGCTACCGGCCGGTATGGTCCACAAGACCACCGCCCGCACCGTCGCTGGAGGCCGTCGTGTCCGGTTCCGTCATCGTCGCAGGGGCCCGCACCCCCATGGGGCGACTGCTCGGCTCGCTCAAGGACTTCTCCGGAGCCCAACTCGGTGGCGTCGCCATCAGGGGCGCCCTGGACCGGGCGGGCGTCCGCCCCGAGCAGGTCGAGTACGTGATCATGGGTCAGGTGCTGACCGCGGGCGCCGGCCAGATCCCGGCCCGGCAGGCCGCCGCGGCCGCCGGCATCCCGATGGACGTGCCGGCGCTGACCGTCAACAAGGTGTGCCTGTCCGGCATCGACGCGATCGCCCTGGCCGACCAGCTGATCCGGGCCGGCGAGTTCGAGATCGTGGTGGCCGGCGGCCAGGAGTCCATGACCCAGGCCCCGCACCTGCTGCCCAAGTCCCGCGCCGGCTTCAAGTACGGCGACGTGACGCTCCAGGACCACATGGCCTACGACGGCCTGTTCTGCGCGTTCGACCAGGTCGCGATGGGCTCGTCGACGGAGAAGTACAACTCCCGCTACGGCCTGACCCGCGAGGAGCAGGACGCGTTCTCGGCCCGCTCGCACCAGCGCGCGGCCGAGGCGGCCAAGAACGGGATCTTCGACGAGGAGATCGTTCCGGTGCCGATCCCGCAGCGCAAGGGCGACCCGGTGCTGTTCGCCACCGACGAGGGCGTGCGCGGCGACACCACCGTGGACACCCTGGCCAAGCTGCGCCCGGCGTTCGCCGCGGACGGCACCATCACCGCCGGCTCGGCGTCGCAGATCTCCGACGGCGCGGCCGCAGTCGTGGTGATGAGCAAGGCCAAGGCCGAGGAGCTGGGCCTGACCTGGCTGGCCGAGATCGGCGCGCACGGCGTGGTCGCCGGCCCCGACGCGAGCCTGCACGAGCAGCCGTCCAACGCCATCCGCAAGGCCTGCGCCAAGGAGGGCATCGACCCGGCCGACCTCGACCTCGTCGAGATCAACGAGGCGTTCGCGGCGGTCGGCGTGGTGTCGGCGCGCAAGCTGGGGCTGGCCGAGGACAAGGTCAACGTCAACGGCGGCGCGATCGCGCTCGGCCACCCGATCGGCATGTCCGGCGCCCGCATCGCGCTGCACCTGGCGCTGGAGCTCAAGCGCCGCGGCGGCGGCGTCGGCGCGGCCGCGCTGTGCGGCGGCGGCGGCCAGGGCGACGCGCTGATCGTGCGGGTGCCCAAGGCCTGAGTGTGACCCGCACCGTCGACGTGCCCGACCTGGTCGCTCGGGCCAGGTCGGGCGAGCCACGGGCGGTCGCGCGCCTGATCTCGCTCGTCGAGGACGCCAGCCCGCACCTGCGGGACGTGGCGGCCGCGCTCGCCCCGCACACCGGGCGGGCGCGGGTCGTCGGCATCACGGGGTCGCCCGGCGTAGGCAAGTCGACGACCACCTCGCAGCTGGTGACGGCGTTGCGGCGCAAGGAACTTCGCGTCGGTGTGCTGGCCGTGGACCCCACCTCGCCGTTCTCCGGCGGCGCGCTGCTCGGCGACCGGGTGCGGATGCAGGAGCACGCCACCGACCCCGGCGTGTTCATCCGTTCCATGGCCAGCCGCGGGCACCTCGGCGGCCTGTCCTGGGCGACGCCGCAGGCGCTGCGCGTGTTGGACGCCGCCGGCTGCGACATCGTGCTGATCGAGACGGTCGGCGTCGGGCAGTCCGAGGTCGAGGTGGCAGGGCTCGCCGACACCACGTTGGTGCTGGTCGCGCCGGGCATGGGCGACGGCATCCAGGCGGCGAAGGCCGGCATCCTGGAGATCGCCGACGTGTTCGTGGTGAACAAGGCCGACCGCGACGGCGCCGACCAGACCGTCCGGGAGCTCAAGCACGGCCTGTCGCTGGCCCGCCGGGAACGGCTCGGTCCGAGCTGGCGGCCGCCGGTCGTGCGGGCCGTCGCGGCGCGGGGCGAGGGCATCGACGAGGTGGTGACGGCGATCGACGAGCACCGGACGTGGCTCGTCGACCACGGCGAGCTGGAGCAGCGCCGGCAGGCCCGCGCCGCTGCCGAGGTGGAGGCGATCGCCGTGGCACAGCTGCGATCCCGGCTCGCCGACGTGCGCGGCGGGACGGCGCTGGACCAGCTGGCCAAGCGGGTCGCCACCGGCGAGGTCGATCCGTACGCGGCGGCCGACGACCTGATCGCCGGGCTTCGGTGAGTCACCGACGGTGATCCAACCGGCAGTGGCAGGATGTCGCGGGTGACCAGTGCCCCGATCCTGCCGGCGACGGTGGCGGCGACGCACCTGGAGGCGTGCGCGGCCGAGCTCGCCGGCGCGGCCACGATCGGCGGCCTGGACGACGTGCTGGCGATCGTGCCGGTGCTGGCCCGGGCGCAGCGCCAGCTGGCGGTCGCGCTGGGCAACCTGGCCGGTCACACGGACGGCGGCCGCCCAACCGGGGCAAGGGATGTCGGCGACTCGGCCGCCCTGGCTGCGCTGGGCGAGGTACTGCGTGCTGCGTCCGACGCCGCCGACGCTACGGCGGATGCGCTCGGGGAATCGTTGCCACTGCTGGAAAATCTCACCGACGGCGACACCCGTTCGTAGCAGCCTGCCCGCGTCGCAGCCCAATTACCCTGGACCGCAAGCGTTTTCGCGCGCCACCGAGGTGCTTCCCCCGCCGTTGTCGAGTGGCCGGTCGTCTAGGAGGGGTCGACTTGCGCAGCTTCTGGAAGGGCGCCATCGGATTCGGGCTCGTCAGCATTCCCGTCAAGGCGTACAAGGCGACCGAGGAGCACGGTCTCGGCCTGCACCAGGTGCACGCCGTGGACGGCGGTCGGATCCGGCTGAGCCGGTACTGCGAGCTCGACGGCGCGGAGGTGCCGGCGGCCGAGGTCGGGCGGGCGGCGGACACCGGCGGGGGTGACGTCGTGCTGATCACCGAGGAGGACCTGGCCACGCTGCCGGTGCCGACGCTGCGCACGATCGGCGTGCACGCCTTCGTGCCGCCGGAGCAGATCGACGCGCTGTACCTGTCGCGCAGCTACTACCTGGAGCCCGACACCAACGGCGTCCGCCCGTACGTGCTGTTCGCCGAGGCGCTGCGCCGCTCCGGCCGGGTCGCGCTGGTGAAGGTCGCCTTCCGGCAGCGGGAGTCGCTGGCCGCGGTGCGGGTGCGGGACAACGTGCTGGTGCTGGAGACCCTGGTGTGGCCGGGCGAGATCCGCACCCCCGACTTCCCGTTCCTGGACGAGGATGTGGACGTCCGACTGCCCGAGTTGAAGGCGGCCACCGCGCTGATCGACTGCCTGGCCGGCGACTTCGACCCCGGCGAGCACACCGACGCCTACCGGGAGGCCCTGGACGAGCTGATCGAGGCCAAGGCCGCCGGCAACGAGGTGATCCGCCCCGAGGTGCCGCTCCAGCCCAACGGCTCCGGTGACCTGCTCACGGCGTTGGAGGCCAGCGTCAAGGCCCTGGACCCCAAGGGATCGGTCCGCCGCGCCAAAGCCGCCGCCGCCAAGGCAACCACCGCCGCCACCCGCGCCCACCAGGCGGCCCGCACAGCCACCAAGTCCCCCCGCTAACCCCCGCGAGTCGCGCTCTCGGGCACACCGAATGCAGGTCTCGGACAGACCCGGCGCGTCCCGCTCAGCGTCACACCGAAATGTAGGTTCCAGGCAGAGAAACACCCGCCCGGCATCGGGGGACCGGGCGGGTGTTCCATCCCTGGAGATCAGCAGGACGACTTGTAGAAGTACTTCGACTGCTGGTCCATGTCGTCCTTGGTGATGGACACCAGGTCGGTCGAGATGTTGCGGGTCACCGAACCACCGGTCAGCGCCGCGATGGCCTGGTCGACGCCGTCCTTGCCGATCGTGCCCGGGTCCTGGGCGATCAGCGCCTGGAAGCTGCCGTCCTTGAGGTCGCTGACCTCCTTCGGGCTGGCGTCGAACCCGACCAGGTTGACCGTCCCGGTCTTGCCGGCGGTGCGCAGACCGGTCGCCGCGCCCTCGCCGGTGTTCAGGTTGGTGGCGAACACGCCGAGCAGGTCGGGGTTGCTGGACAGCGTCGCGGTCACCTTCTGCGCCGACGTGGCGGCGTCGTTGTCGGTGTACTGCTGCCCGATGTAGGTGATGTTGGGGTACTTGGTGATCTCCTCCTTGAAGCCCTTCTCCCGCGCGTCGGTCGTGGACGTGCCGGCGGTGGTGTTGAGCACCAGCACCGAGCCCTTCTTGTCGCCGACGAGCTTGGCGAGCGTGTCGGCGGCGAGCTTGCCGCCCTGCTCGTTGTTGGACGAGATGGAGGACTCCGCCACGGAGGTGTCCTGCAACGAGGTGTCGACCTCGATGACCTTCACGCCGGCCGTCTTGAGCTGCTTCATCGGGCCGGCCATGGCCTTGTCGTCGGTGGGCGCGATGAGCACCGCCGCCGGCTTGTTGGCCAGGATGCCGGTGACGATAGGCGTCTGGTCGGCCGGGTCGAACTTCTGCGGCGCCTGCGTCTTGAGCGTGTAGCCCTTGGCCTTCGCCTCGGCCTCGGCCCCGCACTGCATGGAGATGTAGAACGGCTCGGCCGTGATGCCGGGGATCAGCGCGAGGCTCTTGTTGTCCGAAGAGGACGATCCGCCGGAGGACTGCCCGACCTGGCCGCCGCCGCACGCGGTGGCCAGCAGGGACACGGCGGCCAGCGCGGCCAGACCGGCGATCTTGCGAGTGTCTGTCATCGTTGAGAGACCTTTCAGTGACTCTGTCAGCGCTGGTTACGTGCCCGGCGGCGGGCCTGGTCGAACCAGACCGCCGCCACCAGCACGATGGCAACCGCGATGGGCTGCCAGAACGGGCTCACCCCGATGATCACGAAGCCCTTGTTGAGCACCGCCGGGATGAACACGCCGATCACCGTGCCGATGACCGACCCCACGCCGCCGAACAGGCTGGTTCCTCCGAGCACCGTGCCGGCGATCGCGTTCAGGTTGTCCGTGCTGTGGCTGGTCAGCGTGGTGGTGGTGAAGTACGCCAGCGACATGAAGCCGGCCAACCCCGACAGGAGCCCGGACAGCGCGTACACCAGCACCAGGTGCCGGGTCACGCCGACGCCGGTGCGCTGCGCGGCCACCTCGTTGGAGCCGATCGCGTACGTGTAGCGGCCGAACCGGGTGGTGGCCAGCAGCCACGCGCCGATCGCGGCCACCACCGCCGCGAGCAGCACCATGTTCGGGATCCCGCCGAACGACGTGCCCGAGCCCAGCGCCTTGCCCAGCGCCGTCGGCACGCTGCGCACGTCGGACCCGCCGGTCAGCAACTCGGCGGCGCCGAGCGCCGCGCCGAACGAGCCGAGGGTGACGATCAGCGCCGGGATCCTGGCCTTGGCGATCAGCAGCCCGTTGACCACGCCCCACAGCGCGCCGCTGCCGACGGCCACGACGCCGCCGACGGCGATCACGCCCCAGCCGGCGTTGGTGGAGTCGCCGCCGGACAGCGCGTTCATGGTCAGCGCCGAGGCGACGCCGGAGAACACCAGCACGGTGCCGACCGACAGGTCGATGCCGGAGGTGACGATCACGAACGTCATGCCGACCGACAGCACCAGCAGCACCGACGTCTCGATCAGCAGGTACTGGAGGTTGGTGACGTTGAGGATGCCGCTCGGGTCGATGATCGCGAACACCACGATCAGCGCCAGCAGCACCAGCGCGATCCACAGCGTGTTCGCGCCGGCCAGCCGCCTGGCCAGCGGCCGCTTCTCCGCCTGCGGCGGGGCGGAATCCGTGGTTGCGGTCATGACACGTCCTCCTGCACCAGCGCGCCGGTCATCGCGCCGACGAGGTCCTCCAACGACGCGTCTCCAGCCGTGAACCGGGCGACCCGCTTGCCCAGCCGCAGCACCTCGACGCGGTCCGACACCGACAGCACCTCGGGCATGTTGTGGCTGATCAGCACGACGCCGATGCCGGCGTCGCGGACCTTGCGGATGACGTCCAGCACTCGCTCCCGCTGCACCACGCCCAGCGCCGCGGTCGGCTCGTCCATGAACACGACCTTGCTGGCCCACACCACGGACCGCGCCACCGCGACGCTCTGCCGCTGGCCGCCGGACAGCGCCCCGATCGGCACGTCCACGTTCTGGAGCGTGACGCCGAGCCGGGCGAACTCCTCGCTGGCCCGGCGGCGCATCTCCTTCTTGTCCAGCATGCCCAGCGCGCCGAGGATGCCCCCGCGCTTGATCTCGCGGCCCAGGTACAGGTTCGCCGCCGGGTCGAGGTCCGGCGCGACGGCCAGGTCCTGGTACACGGTCTCGATGCCCAGCGACCGCGCGGTCGTCGGCGAGTCCAGGTGGATCGGCTTGCCCTCCAACAGGATCTCGCCCGAGTCGGGCTGCTCCGCGCCGGACAGGCACTTGATGAACGTGGACTTGCCGGCGCCGTTGTCGCCGATCAGCGAGACGACCTCGCCCGCGGCCACCTCGAACGACGCGCCGCGCAGCGCCTCGACACTGCCGTAGTGCTTGACGAGCGACCTCGCCTCCAGCAGCGGCGTGCTCACTGCGGCACCTCGCTGGCGCTCGGTGTCCGCGTTCGCGGACGCTCTGCGCTGAATGATTCGCGCGCAAGCTCGCTCATGTGCGCACCTCCGGGGGTAGACACCTGACCGCGACCAGACCACCGTCCAACTTGGACGATCCGGCCGCGTGCGGCAGCACGACGGTGTCGCCGCGGCGCAGCGCCACCGGGTCGCCGCCCTCGGTGTGCAGACGGCCCTCGCCGTCCAGCACCACCAGCACCGCGAACGACGGGTCCAGCTCGATCGGGGAATCGGCGCGCAGCCGCTGCGCGCGGAAGAAGTCGCTGTTGGGCAACAGGTCCACCACCGGCTCGCGGCGGTCCGCGGTGTGCTTGACGATCGTGTCCAGCCGCTTCGGGTCCCAGCCGGACAGGTCCAGCGCCTCCAGTGCGGTGGCCTGCCCCAGGCCGAGATGCCACGAGTCGGGGCCGTCCAGGAAGCCCTCCCACTCGATGGTGATGGAGAAGTCGGTGGGCTGCTGGAGTTCGACGATGAACACGCCCTCGCCGATGGCGTGCGGCAGGCCGGCCGGGATGAACACCGTGTCGCCGGCCCGGACCGGGATGGCGTTCAGGGCGTCCAGCATGGCCTTGCGGTCCTGGCCGGTCACCCACTTGTCCACCACGTCCGGGTCCGCGTCGGCCTTGAATCCGATGTGGACGGTCGGGTTCGGGCCGCTGGTGCCGACCACGATCCACGCCTCGGTCTTGCCGTGCCGGCAGTTCAGGTGGTCCGCCGCGAACGCGTCCGACGGGTGGTAGTGCACCGGCAGCCGCTGCCCCGCGTCCAGCAGCTTGACCAGCAGCGCCGTGTCCGCCCCGTACTTCGCCGCGTGCGCCGCCCCCAGCCAGGCCGTCGGGTCCGCCGCCACCGCGTCACGCAGCAGCGTGCCGTCCGGCAGCGGCGACAGGCCGGCGTCCTTGCCGAACTGGGTGGTGATCGACCCCACCCAGTCCTCCGGACCGAACTCGGCCGTGGCCGGCAGGCCACGCAACTCGGCGATCGCCTGGCCGCCCCGGTAGAACTGCCGGGGCTGGTTGGCGGCCAGCCGCACGGGCCGCAGAACGTCACTCAACGAGACTCCAATCGATGGCAACCAATGCGACGGCGGCGAGCTGGGCTCGGCATGTCTCGGCCGCTCTGTGGTTCACCCGGTCGATACCTTGCCGAAGGTCGAACACGTGTGCGATTTTCTGTGATGTGAAGCAGGTGCTGCAGGTCAGATTGCTGCCCACGCCGGAACAGGCGTCGGCGCTTCTGGCGACGTTGCACACCTGCAACACTGCTGCGAACTGGGTGTCCGAACGCGCCAACGCCCAGCAGATTTTCGGCAAGTTCAGAATGCAGAAGGCCTACTACCGGGAGTTGCGATCCGAGTTCGGACTGGCAGCTCAGCCTGCGATTCTCGTCATTCGGAAGGTTGCTGCGGCCTACGCGCGCGATCGTACGAGACGGCATCGATGGCGCCGGGACTCCGCGCAGGCGTACGACGTCCGATGCCTGTCGCTCCGATTTGTGGCGAGCGGCGCGAGCAGTTCGGCCACAGCGTCCATCTGGACGGTGCGCGGACGTCTGACGGGTATCAGAGTACTTGGCGAACAGGCCAGAGGTGATCAGCTCCGCGGGATCACCTTCGGTGAGTCCGATCTGATCCACCGGCGTGGCGTTTGGTTGCTGGCCCTGACTCGTGAGGTCGAGGCGGTCACCTGTCGTCCTCCGGCCGATTTCCTCGGTGTTGACATGGGGGTCGTCAACATCGCGACCACGAGTGATGGTGTCCGGTACTCCGGATCGCGGCTCAACCGCTACCGCCGTCGGCAGGTCCGGCTGCGTCAGCGACTCCAAACCAAGGGCACCCGGTCCGCCCGCCGTCTGCTGAAGCGTCGCAACCGCAAGGAACGGCGCTTCGCGACCGACGTCAACCACGTCATTTCCAAGAGCATCGTGGCCGAGGCTGAACGCACCGGACGTGGAATCGCCGTCGAGCAGTTGGCCGGCATTCGCGAACGGGTACGGCTTCGCAAGCCCCAACGGGCCGCGCTGCATCAGTGGGCGTTCCATCAACTCGGTCGATTCCTTGGGTACAAGGCGGCCGGGGCGGGCGTGGTCCTGGTCGAAGTCGATCCGGCTTTCACGTCGCAGACATGTCGGACGTGCAGGTACGTCTCCAGCAGAAATCGAAGATCCCAAGCAGTGTTCATGTGTGGCGGCTGTGGCTTCGTTGGGCACGCCGACCACAACGCGGCGGGCAACATCGCGGACCGCGGTATTGCCCGCTGGGGCGAAGTCATGCGTCCACACGCAGCGCCCACCCTGGCAGCCAGCTAGGGCGGCAGCGGCAAGCCTATCGGCGTCCCTCGCCGACAGCTGCGGGTTCACAACCCGCTTCGCTGAGTGGGGGATCATGACGGTCGCATTTCTCCTGATCCACGGGGTACCAAACGCACCGGAAGCACCACCCGCCGCGGTGGGGACGTGTCCCCGTCCAGGCGGGAGAACAGCAGTTCGGCGGCGGCCTTGCCGATCGCGCTGGCGTCGTGCGCGATCACGGTGACGGGCGGGTCGAGCAGGTCGGCGAGCTCGAAGTCGTCGAAGCCGACGAGGGCGGGGCGGTGAGGCCGGCCGGCCAGCACGCGCAGCAGGTGCACGGTGATCCGGTTGTTGCCGGCGACCACGGCGGTGGCCGGCTGCCGGTGCTCGGCGATGCGGCGCAGCACCTCGGCGATGCCCCGCTCGTCGTGCGGACCCATGGCGACCAGGTCCTCGTCGTAACGGATGCCGGCGCGCACGCAGCCCTCGCGGAAGCCGCGCAGGCGCTCGTTGGCGGTGAAGATGTCGGGGGCGTCGCCGAGGAAGGCGATGCGAGTGTGCCCGTGGGCGGCGAGGTGGCGGACGGCCAGCACGGTGCCGCCGATGTTGTCCACCAGCACGGTGTCGGCGACGACGTCGCCGGCGGGCCGGTCCAGGAACACCACCGGCATGCCGGCCCGCATCTCCGGCACCAGGTAGCCGTGCTGCATGCCGGCCGGCACCACGAGCATGCCGTCGACCCGGCGGGCGCAGAACTCCAGCGCGAGCTCGCGCTCGCGGCTGGGGTCCTCGTCGGACGAGCCGGTGAGCACCTGCCGCCCGTACTGCCGGGCGACCTCCTCCACCGCGCGGGTGATGCCCGAGTAGAAGGGGTTGCCGACGTCCTCGAGGACCATGCCGATGGTGCCGGTCGAGGACCCGCGGCGCAGGTTGCGGGCGCCCAGGTTGCGGCGGAACCCGAGCTGGTCGATGGCCGCCAGCACGCGCTCGGCGGTGGCGGGGTGCACTCCCGGCTCGTCGTTGACGACCCGGGAGACCGTTTTGATGCTGACCCCGGCCAGTCGCGCCACGTCGCTCATGGTGGCGCGGCGGACCCGTCGTGGAC
Source organism: Kutzneria buriramensis (assembly GCF_003387475.1). Taxonomy (GTDB): domain Bacteria; phylum Actinomycetota; class Actinomycetes; order Mycobacteriales; family Pseudonocardiaceae; genus Kutzneria; species Kutzneria buriramensis. The sequence continues at coordinate 138,854 of NZ_QUNO01000012.1, forward strand.
CGAGGCTCGACAACGTTGTCATGATGGCGCGATCTCACCGGAAACACACAGGGCTTGTCAATGGTTGTGAACCGGTCAAGAACGAACGGCGCAGAGACCGGCCCATGGTCGAGTTTTGGCTGTTCACAGTGTGAATGCCCGTTGTTACTGCATACGGACGCCGGTCGCTGTCCATTAGCGGCCAGGAATTCCGGTAGCGTCTTGACGCGGGTCGGACACTCTCCGCAGTGTTGCCGACGGGTCGAGCGGGCCCGCCGGGTGTCGCGACAAGGTTGTCACCCCCGCCGCTCGACGAACCTGTGTTCGAGCCACGGGAGGCGACGCACGATGTTCGGAGTCCCGAGACGGCGCTGGCGCGCCGCGGCGGTGATCGGCACGGCGCTGGCGATGGTGGTGTCGCCGTTCATGGCCACCGCCGCGACCGCCGCTCCCGCGCCGAAGGCCCAGGATCTCGCCCAATGGGTGGATCCCTACATCGGCACCCAGCCCGGTGACGCCGACATGGGCACCGGCGGCGGCGCCGCCAACACGTACCCCGGCGCGGACGTGCCGTTCGGCATGGTGCAGTGGAGCCCGGACACCGTGACCCTCCAGCACGGCGGCTACTACTACCAGGACAACCGGATCAAGGGCTTCAGTCTCACCCACCTGTCCGGCGCCGGCTGCGACACGTACCAGGACATCCCGTTCATGCCGGTCGTCGGCGACATCACCGACTCGCCCGCGGCCAACCCGATGAAGTACATCTCGACCTTCTCGCACAGCAACGAGAAGGTGACCGCCGGCTCGTACGGCGTGAGCCTGGACAACGGCGCCAAGGTCGAGCTGAGCACCACTGCGCGCACCGGCGCCGGCCGCTTCACCTGGCCGGTCGGCCCGACCTCCACGCTGCTGGTCAACGTGTCCGGCTCGATCATGGGCACCGACGACGCGTCCGTGACCATCGGCAAGAACTACATCAGCGGCTACGCCGCGAGCGGCCACTTCTGCGGCACCGACTCGCACTACCGGGTGTACTTCTACGCCCAGTTCGACCAGAACTTCGCCAGCACCGGCACTTGGCACAACGGCGCGGTGACGCCCGGCAAGAACGCCGAGCGCGGCATGTCGCTGCCGAAGGCCCCGGTGACCAGCGCCCCGAACAACGCCACCCCGCAGACGTCCAAGGCCAAGGCGAACGCCACCTCGCAGTCGGTGAAGCCGCAGGACACCACCGTGTCCGGGCCCGGCAGCGGCGCGTACGTCACCTTCGACAACACGGTCAACCCGACCGTCAACGTGAAGGTCGGCGTCTCGTTCGTGTCGGTCGACGGCGCGAAGGCCAACATCAAGGCGGAGAACCCGAACAAGACCTTCGACCAGGTCTCGGCGGCGGCCCGCGCGGCGTGGAACAGCCGGCTCAACCAGATCCAGGTGACCGGCGGCAGCAACGACCAGAAGACCATCTTCTACACCGCGCTGTACCACTCCCTGTTGCAGCCCAACGTGTTCTCCGACTCGGACGGCAGCTACCCCGGCTTCGACGGCCAGATACACAAGGCCGCCAAGGGACACGCGATATACACCAACTTCTCCGGCTGGGACATCTACCGGTCCGAGACCCAACTGCTAGCCCTGCTGGCGCCGAACGAGACCTCCGACATCGCCAACTCGATGACGCAGTTCGCCGCGCAGGGCGGGTCCTGGGACCGCTGGACGGTCGCCAACGACTACACCGGCGTGATGAACGGCGACCCGTACCACATCATCGTGTCCACAGCGTACGCCTTCGGGGCCAAGAACTTCGACGCCAACCAGGCGCTGCTGCTGATGGAACGCGGCGCCACGCAGCCGACCGTCGGCTACGAGGAGCGCCCGGGCCTGGCCAACTACATGAAGCTCGGCTACGTCCCCGGCGTCGCCTCCGACACGCTGGAGTACACCAGCGCCGACTTCTCCATCGCCGAACTCGCGCGGCGGCTGGGCGACTCGGCCACGTACAACACCTTCATCAAGCGGGCGCAGAACTGGCAGAACCTGTACAACCCGGCGACCGGCTACCTCCAGCCGCGCGCGGCCAACGGCACGTTCGCCAGCCCGTTCAACCCGGCCGACCCCGGCGGCTACACCGAGGGCAACGGCGCTCAGTACACGTGGATGGTGCCGTACAACTACAGCGGCCTGGTCACCGCGCTCGGCGGCAACGACGCCGTGAACAAGCGGCTGGACGAGTTCTTCACCAAGCTCAACGCCGGCACCAGCGACCCGCACGCGTTCCTGGGCAACGAGCCGACGCTGGAGACGCCGTGGATCTACGACTTCACCGGTGCCCCGTACAAGGCGCAGGCGCTGGTGAACAACATCCGGCAGGCGATCTGGAAGGCCGGGCCGAACGGCCTGGTCGGCAACGACGACCTCGGTGAGATGTCGTCCTGGTACGTGTGGGCCTCGCTCGGCCTGTACCCGGAGATCCCGGGCCGCGCCGAGCTGACCCTGAACACGCCGGAGTTCACCGGCGCGGTGATCACCCGGCCGGGCGGCCAGAAGATCACCATCAACGCCCCGGGCGCGTCCACGTCGACGCCGTACATCGACTCGCTGAAGCTCAACGGCCAGACCTGGACCAAGCCGTGGCTGCCCGAGTCGTTCGTGAACTCCGGTGGCACGCTGGACTTCTCGCTGTCGGCGACGCCGAACACCAGTTGGGGCACCGCCCACGCCGACGCGCCGCCGTCGTTCACCGACGGCGCCGTGAACCAGAGCACCTTCGTCGACCCGTCCCGGCTCGTCGCCCCCGCCGGCGGCAGCGCGACCGCCAACGTCGGCGTGCAGGACCTGTCCGGCCAGGGCTCGAAGGTGCACTGGACCGCCAGCGCCCCCGCCGGGCTGACGGTCACGCCGTCCTCCGGCGACCTCACCACCGATCCCGGCGGCAAGGCCAGCGCTCCCGTCACCGTGACCGTGGCGGCGGGGACCGCCGAGCAGACGTACCAGATCCCGATCTCCTACACCGCCAACGGATCCGCGATATCCGGCTCCACGCTCGCCGTGCTGGTGGCGCAGCCCGGCAGCCTGCGTGCCACGTACAACAACGTCGGCACGTCGCCGGACGACAACCAGCAGATCGGCAACTACGACGGCGGCGGCTTCAGCTACTCGCGCAACGCCCTGGCCGCCAAGGGGGTCACCCCGGGGGCGACGGTCACCGACTCCGACGGCCTGAAGTTCGTCTGGCCGAACGTGCCGGTGGGCGAGCTGGACAACGTCAACGCCGGCGGGCAGACGATCAACCTCGACGCCGCCGCCGGGGCCACCCAGCTGTCACTGCTCGGCAGCGCCGGCAACGGCAACGCCTCCGGCACGTTGACCATCACCTACACCGACGGCACCACCCAGACCGCCTCCGTCGGCTTCTCCGACTGGGCCCTGGGCGGCGGCGGCGCGCCGGTCGCGTACAACAACCGGACCGTCGTCACCATGCCGTACCGCAACGCCGGCAGCGGCACCTCGCAGCAGATCAACATGTTCCTGTTCGCCACCGCGCCCATCGCCCTGCAGGCCGGCAAGCAGGTCCAGAGCATCACGCTGCCCGGCGCCATCCAGGGCGGCACCTTCCACGTGTTCAGCGTCGCCATCGCCTGAACCCCTGGACAGCTCACGAAGGACGTGGCGGCGGCTTCGTGAGTGAGAAGAGGCGGGTCGATCACCGGCAATCCGGCGATCGACCCGCCTCACCCCTTCATGCAGGGAAGGACGCCTTACCCTCGCTCAACGCAGGGAAGGCGTCCTTCCCTGCATCAAGGCCGCTACCAGAGGCGCTCGGCCGGTGACACTCCGGTTGGGCGCCTCTGCCGTTTCCGCCGATCGGGCTAGTGGGAGCCCTGACAAATCTCCGGTCTTATGGGGAAAACCCGCCGCTCGGCCCCCGGAGACCTACCGTTCCGCCCATGAGCAAGGGGAGCACGATCGTCGCCGACGGGCTGCGCAAGCGGTACGGCGACCTGTGGGCGGTCGACGGGGTGTCCTTCACCGTCGGCGAGGGGGAGTTCTTCGGGATCCTGGGTCCCAACGGCGCGGGCAAGACGACCACGCTGGAGATCATCGAGGGGCTGCGCAAGCCCGACGAGGGCAGCGTCCGGCTGTTCGGGGAGAACCCGTGGCCGCGCAACCCGAAGCTGCTGCCGCGCATCGGCGTGCAGCTCCAGGCGTCGTCGTTCTTCGAGAAGCTGACGGCCCGCGAGCAGTTGGAGACGTTCGCCTCGCTGTACGGCGTGAGCACCGCCACGGCGGTGGACATGCTGGAGCTGGTGGGCCTCTCCGACAAGGCGAACACCCGGGAGAACAAGCTGTCCGGCGGGCAGCGGCAGCGGCTGTCGATCGCCTGCGCGCTGGCCCACGACCCGGACATCGTGTTCCTGGACGAGCCGACGGCGGCGCTGGACCCGCAGGCCCGGCGCAACCTCTGGGACGTGCTGCGGGCGATCAAGGCGCGCGGCAAGACGATCGTCTACACCACGCACTACCTGGACGAGGCCGAGATCCTCTGCGACCGCACGGCGATCATGGACAAGGGCAAGATCCTGGCCATGGACGCGCCCGCGACGCTGGTTCGGGGTCTGGACGCGCCGACGCACGTGCTGATCGAGCGGGGCGTGCTGGCACTGGAGGAGGCACGGGCCATCGCCGGCGTCGAGGAGGCCGGCGACGACGGCGTCTCGCTGCGGCTGTCCACCCGCAAGCCGGCGATGGTTCTGTCCACTTTGGCCGAACGTGGCGCGCTGGAGGGCCTCCAGGTCCGCGGCGCGACGCTGGAGGACGTGTTCCTCGAGCTGACCGGAAGGGAGTACCGGGCATGACCGCGTTCCGCAGTCTTTCCGTGGCCATGTTCAAGGGTTTCTTCCGCGAGCGCGTGGCCCTGTTCTTCACGTTCCTGATGCCGCTGATGTTCCTGGTCATCTTCGGCCTGATCTTCGGCAGCAGCTCCTCCAACAAGACCAAGATCGATGTGGTCGGCGACGGCCCGGTGCTCACCGCGCTGAACAACACCGGCATCGTCGACTTCCAGCACGTCGACTCGTTCGACAAGGCGATCGCGGCCGTGAAGAACGGTGACGTGCCGGCGGCGATCTCCGTGCAGGGAAACAAGATCGAGCTCCGCTACGCGGCGAGCGACCGGGTGCAGGCCGGCACCGTGCAGGCGGTGATCAGCTCGGTCGTGGACCACGTCAACCTCGCGGCCAGCGGCAAGCCGCCGGCCGTGACGCTGGACTCGCAGCAGGTCGAGGACTCCTCGCTGACCGCGATCCAGTTCCTCACCCCCGGCATCCTGTCCTGGGGCCTGGCCACCTCGGCGATCTTCGGCTCCGCACTGACCCTGGTCAACTGGCGCAAGAAGCAGGTGCTGCGGCGGATCCGGCTGTCCCCGGTGAGCACCGGCACGGTGATCTCGTCGCGGTTGCTGGTGACCATCGGAACCACTGTGCTGCAAGCGATCCTGTTCATCGCGGTGGCGATGACGCCGGTGTTCGGCCTGCAGCTGGCCGGCCAGTGGTGGCTGGCGCTGCCGCTGCTGATCATCGGTTCGCTGTCGTTCTTCTCGATCGGCGTGCTGGTCGGCTCGATCGCCAAGTCCGAGGAGGCGGCGACCGGCATCACCAACGTGATCGTGCTGCCGATGGCCTTCCTGTCCGGCACGTTCTTCCCCCTCCAGAACGCCCCGCAGTGGCTGCAGACCGTGTCCGAGGTGCTGCCGCTGCGGCATCTCAACGACGGCATGGTGGACGTTCTGGTGCGTGGCAAGGGAGTCGAGGCGCTGGTGACGCCCACGGCGGTGCTGCTCGCCTTCACCGTCGTGGTGGCCTTCGCCGCCTCCCGGTTCTTCTCCTGGGAGGACAGTTAACATGGCGCGCGCGCCTCGGTCGCTCTAAGCCGGCGCCTTCGCCTTGGCCGGGAGAAACCGCAGGTGGCGTATGGCTGGAAGCCCGTCACAGTGCGATTTTCCGGCCCGCGGCTCCAGGCGCCGGCGCGACCGAGAAACCCCGGTCGGGGCGTGAGCCCGCTCACGCCCCACACTGGGGTTCATGTTCGAGACCCCGTCAGGGCGGTTCCGCGCCGTCGCAGTGGCCGAGGCGATCTCCTGGGCCGGCCTGCTGATCGGCATGTTCTTCAAGTACGTCATGGGCAACGCCCTCGGCGTGCACATCTTCGGCTCGGTGCACGGCATCGTGTTCATCGCCTACGTGGTGCTGTCGCTGCTGGCCCGGCGCGCCCTGGGCTGGGACAACAGGACCACCTTCTGGGCGCTGTTCGCGAGCATCCCGCCGTTCGGCTCGGTGGTGTTCGAGCGCTGGGCCAGCCGCACCGGCCGGCTCGCCGAGCGCGCGGTGGCGATCAGCGCCTAGTCGCCGAAATCGCCGGCGGCGCGGCGCACCTTGGACAGCAGATCCGTGAGCTGCTCGGTCTGCCGGTCGGTGAGCCCGCGCAGCCCCAGATTGACCTCCGACACCGCCTTGGTCGCGGCGTCGCACAGGTCGCGGCCGGCCGGGCTGATCTCCACCAGCGTGGTGCGCCGGTCCGACGGGTGCGGGGTGCGCTTGACCAGGCCGTCGGCCTCCAGCCGGTCCACGATGTTGGTGACGCTGGTCGGGTGCAGTTGGAGGCGCTCGCCCATCACCCGCATCGGCAGGCTGCCGCGGCGCGAGAACGTGAGCAGCACCAGGGCCTCGAACCGGGCGAAGGTGAGGCCGTGCGGCTTGAGCGCGGCGTCCACCGTGGACTGGAGGATCTGCTGCACCCGCATCACGCTGGTGACCGCTGCCATCGCCCCAGACGGGCCGACCCGCTCCTCCCACAGCCCGGCGGCGCGGGCGATGGGGTCGAACGGCAACGGTTGGTTGGCCATGGCTGTCGACGCTAGCAGTTCGGGCGTCGGTGATCACGGCTTGTTGCCGGACCGCCGCGTTGCGGGTTGACTGGCCGGCATCGCCAGGACAGGGAGGAACGATGCTGGTCGCGTTCAGTGTGTCGCCGCTCGGCGGGGAGTCCGACAGCGTGGCGGAGGCCGTGGCCGACGCCGTGCGGGTGGTCCGGGAGTCCGGTCTGCCCAACGAGACGACCAGCATGTTCACCACCATCGAGGGCGAGGACTGGGACGAGGTCATGGACGTCGTCAAGCGCGCCGTGAAGGCGGTGCAGGCGCATGCGCCGCGGGTGTCGCTGGTGTTGAAGGCGGACATCCGCCCCGGCCATACCGATCAGCTCCAGGCCAAGGTGGAACGGGTCGAGAGCTACCTGAAGTGAACGCGCGGCGGATGTGGACGCTGTTCGAGCCGTTCCACGGCGTCACCTACTTCGCGCCGCAGGCGCGGGCCGCGACCGACGCGCTGGGCTGTCGCGGCGGGTGGATGGGCTATTTCGGGATGCGCGCCGCGCCGCTCGGCCCGGTGCCGGCCGAGGTCGTCGCCGCCTCCTTCTACAACTTCAAGCTGAGCCGGGTCGCGCGGGCGATCCCGGCCGCGTGGACGATCGCCGCCCCGCAGCAGTTCCTGGAGGCGCGCCTCGCCGGCGTGGACGCCGGGCTGCGCGCGATCTTCGGTGACGACGTCGTCGGCGACGAGATGATCGAGGCCTCCCAGTTGGCGCAGCGGGCCGCTCTCTCCGCCCCCATCGCCGGCCGGCCGCTCGCCGCCGCGAACGTGGCGCTGCCGTGGCCGGATCCGCCGCACCTCGTGCTGTGGCACGCCACCACGATCCTGCGTGAGTCCCGCGGCGACGGCCATGTCGCCGCTCTGGTCGCCGGCGGTCTCGATCCCGTCGAAACACTCGTGGCGTTCGCAGCCGATCGGGACACCGCCGGGCAGGAGGGCTGGGAGGCCTGGCGTGGTTGGGACGGCGACGACTGGGCCGCCGCGCAGCGCCGGTTGCGGGACCGTGGGCTGATGGACAAGCAGAACCGGATCACCGCCGACGGCGCGCGGGCCCGGCACGACGTCGAGACCCGCACCGATGCCGCCGCCGAGCTGCCGTGGGAGGTGCTCGGCAATGCCGGCACCGAGCGGCTGGCCACCTTGCTCACCGGCTTCCTGCGGAAGATCGTCGCCGCAGGTGTCGGTGTGATCAAGCCGCACCCGATGGCGCTGGACCTGGTCAAGATCGCGGGGGAGTGACGTGGAGCTGGAGTTCGCCGAGAAGTTCGCCGCCGAGTGGGTGGACGCGTGGAACGCGCACGACCTGGACCGCCTGCTCGGGCACTTCGCCGAGGACGTCGTGTGGAGCTCGCCGGTGGTGGTGTCGTTCTGCGGTGAGGAGTCCGGGACGCTGCGCGGCAAGCAGGCCGTGCGGGAGTACTACGCCGCCGGGCTGGAGCGGATCCCGAACCTGCGGTTCGAGGTGCTGAGCGTGCGGGCGGGGATGGCCGTGATGGTGATCAACTACCGGAACCAGGACGGGCGCGAGGTCAGCGAGGTGCTGAAGCTGCGTGACGGCCTGGTGGTGGAGGGCCACGGCACCTACGCCTAGCCCGTTGTCGCCACATGCGCTTCCCATTTGCGTCTGAGTGACACATAGGAAGCGCATGTGGCGAAAAAGCTAAGGCGAGATCTCCTCCAGCGTGCGGCCCCGGGTCTCCTCGGCGAGGAAGGCCGTGACGGCGGCGAAGAGCATCGCCACGCCCAGCGCCCCGAAGGCCGCCGGCAGCCCGAGGCTGGCGGCCAGCGCACCGACCACCAACGGCCCGGCGATCACGCCGATGCGGTTCCACACGCCGCCGAGGCTCGCCCCGGCGGCCCGCATCGGCGTCGGGTAGAGCTCGGGGGCGTACAGGTAGAGCCCGAGGTTGACGGCGAACACGAACAGCGCGCCGATGGCGGACAGGGCCAGCAGCTCCATCGCGGAGTTGGCGCCGAGCGCGGCCAGGACGACGAAGGTGACGGCGGCCAGTGCGCTGCCGCCGGCCAGACACGCCCTCCGGCCGATCCGGTCGACGAGCAGCGCCACGGCGATCGCACCGAGGAAGCCGGCGACGCTGGTGGCTACGCTGTACGCCAACGCCGTCGACACGGGCAGCCCGAACACGCTGGTGTAGATGGTCGGCAGCCAGGTGGCGATCCCGTAGTTGGCGAAGTAGCTGAGCAGCCACAACAGCCCGACGATGACGGTGCGCCGCAGGTAGCGGCTCCGGACGGACGGCGCGTAGGTGATGGGCACGACGGGCGGCAGCGGGCGGCCGGTCGAGCGCTGCACGGCCCGCTCGATCCGCTCCATCACCCCCATCGCCCGCTCGCCCCGCCCGGACGCCTCCAGCCACCGCGGCGACTCCGGCACCCAGCGCAGGATCGGCCCGATCAGCAGTGCCGGCAGCACCCCGATGCCGTACACCCAACGCCAGCCCAGCATCGGCACGATCCACGCGGCCACCACCGCCACCGCGGTCAACCCGGCCGGGAACACCAGCTCGTAGAGCAGCACGAACCGCCCCCGCCGCTCGGACTGCGCCAGCTCGCCGATGTACGTGGCGGCGGCCGGCACCTCGCCGCCGATACCGACGCCCTGCACGAACCGCAGCAGCACAAAGGGGACGAAACCGGGGGAGATGGCCAGGCCCATGCACGACAGCGAGGTCACCGTCAGGGCGAGCAGCACCACGTTCACCCGCCCGACCCGGTCGGCGACCACCCCGGACACCAGCGCGCCGAGCAGCATGCCGACCGAGCCGCTGGTGATGGCCAGCGCCTGCTGGCCGGTGCTCAGCCCCCACTCCTGGCTCAGCGACGGCAGCGTGTAGGCGATCGCCAGCTGGTCGAAGCCCTCGAAGAAGGTCACCGCGCCGACCAGCCACCGGACGCGCAGGTGCCAGCCGGAGGCGGGCAGCCGCTCCAGCCGGGCGGGTACGTCGCCGCCGGCCACCACTGGCCTCCTGAGTGTCACGACCCGTAACTGTGCGGTGACAGTGTCCAGTCAGGCGGACTCGCGGGCAACCGTCCGCCGGTTCGTGCCAGGATGGAACCGTGACAAGGCCAAACCCCCGCCAGAGCGCAGCTCTGTCCGCGGCGCTGTCCGGCGCCGTCGACCTGTCCGGTCTGAAGGCGAAGGCCGACGCGGCGAGCCGGCAGCCGGCCCCGGCCGCGGGCGGCGCCCCCGCCGAGGCCGCGGCCCCGGGCGAGTTCGTCGTCGCCGTCAGCGAGGCCACCTTCCAGAACGACGTGGTCGAGCGGTCCATGCAGGTCCCGGTCATCGTGGACCTGTGGGCCGAGTGGTGCGGGCCGTGCAAGCAGCTGTCCCCGGTGCTGGAGCGGCTGGCCCAGGCCGCGGGCGGCGCTTGGATCCTGGCCACCGTGGACGTCGACGCCAACCCGCGCATCGCGCAGCTGTTCGGCGTGCAGTCCATCCCGACCGTGGTGGCCATCGCCGGCGGCCAGCCCATCGACGCGTTCGCCGGCGCGCTGCCCGAGCCGGAGATCCGCAAGTGGCTCGACTCGCTGCTGGACGCCCTGCGGGACAAGCTGCCGGGCATCCGCCTGGCCGAGCAGGGCGGCGCCGCGCAGCCGTACGAGGAGCCCGAGGACCCCCGCTTCACCGCCGCCGAGGACGCGTTCGAGCGCGGCGACTACGCCGCCGCCGAGGCCGCCTACGAGGAGATCCTCTCCGCCGAGCCGGCCAATGCCGACGCCAAGGCCGCGCTGGCCCAGGTGCGTTTCACCGCCCGCGCCGAGGCCGCCGACCCGTCCGCCGTCGGGGTCGCCGACGCCGACCCGGACAACATCGACGCCCAGCTGACCGCCGCCGACGCCCAGATCGCCGGCAACGAGGTGGAGGCCGCCTTCACCCGGCTGGTGGACACCGTGCGCCGCACGTTCGGCGACGACCGGGACCGCGTCCGCCAGCACCTCGTCGGCCTGTTCGAGCTGTTCCCGACCGACGACCCCCGCGTCGCCGCCGCCCGCCGCAACCTGGCCAGCGCGCTGTTCTGAGTGCCGTTGAGCTGCGGACGAGCCCGTCCGCAGCTCAACGCCGCGCCTGCACCGCCACCGAGTTGGAACGGGGCGTGCAGGTGGAGCGGGCCAGGAAGTGCTTCACGCAGGCCTGCACCTGGAAGCCGTAGGTCGCGCCGGGCTCGGGATCGGGCAGCGTGAACGAGGGGACGGCGGCCTCGACGGTGTACGTGTCGCTCCGGCCGGCGATCCAGTAGCTGACGTTGTAGGCGTCCGCGGGCGGGGACTTCCAGGCGATCTCGATGCCGCCGGCGATGTCCACCGACGCGTCGGTCACGCACGGCCGGTCCGGCCCGACGCAGGTCTCGCCCGGCCCGCCCGGCTCGTGCTGGCTGCCGTCGGTCTTGACCTCGGAGGGCTGGTCGGGCCGGTCGAGGATGTAGCCGTGGGCGAAGTTGACGTACCGGTTGTCGCCGTCGGGCCGGTCGCTCTCCACCGGCAGGCCCAGGCTCGGGTGGGCGAGCCAGGCGGCCCGCATGGCGGCCGTCATGTGCACGGTGGCGCCGAGCGTCGGGATCCAGTACACGAAGCTGCCGTCGGCCTCCTCGTAGCGGGAGAGCCCGTTGGCGGCGTCCTCGCCGATCGGCCCGGGGCACCGGCCGACCCCGCCGCCGCCGAGGGCCTGCGAGCGCGCGAAGCGTGGATCGGGCTGCCCGTAGCGCTGACAGCCGACGTCGTCGGACACGGTGTCGGCGGCGGACTGCAGGAACACCGACAGCGCGGCGACGGCCAGCACGAGGGCGCAGGCCAGCCGCAGCTTCTGGGTGAGCACGGCCTGCGGCTGGGCGTGCTCGGCGGCGGCCCCGGCGATCTCCCGCGCCCACCGGGTCTGGCGCCAGGTCAGACCGGCCGTCACGCCGAGGGACAGCAGCACGGTCAGCAGCACGCTGACGGTGGCGTCCTCGATCTCGGGCAGCAGGCCGACCTCGGCGATGACCACCACGAGCAGGGCCGTGCCGGCGGCCACCGCGGTCCGGGCGGCCCGCCACCACCAGGGCGCGAGCAGCACCTGGTGGGCCCAGGCGCGACCGACTTCGTCGCCGGAACCGGTTCCGCCGTACCTCGACCGCCACAGCACCGCGCGTCGGCCACGAAATCCAAGTTGCCACCAAGCAACCTGAACGCCGACGATGCCGGTAAGTTCCCCCACCCTCACGTGTATCCACGGTAGGGGTCGGTGCTCCACAGTAGGTAGGGGAAAAGCGATGGGGGTCGTCGCATGGTCGACGGTGGCGTGACGCGGGCCCACCCCGCGCCGATGCTGCTGATTCTGAGCTTCCGGTGGCTCACCGTCGGGTGGACCGCCCTGATCGCGCTGCTCAGCGACCAGGTGCTGGAGGACCGCGTGGTCCCGGCGGTGCTCATGCTGGCGATCATGCTGGGCTGGACGGCCTGGCTGACCATGGCGGCGGTGCGCCGCTCCGACCAGGTGCTGGCCTTCGACCTGTTGTTCGCGATCCTGGCGCTGTTCGTCTCGGGCTGGACGGGGCCGCAGGGCCAGCTGCTCACCGACCATCCGACCTTCGCCGGCGCCTACCCGATGGCCGCCGTCGCGGCCTGGGCGACCGTGCGCGGCGTGCGCGGCGGCGTGTTCGCGGGCGTGCTCCTCGCGCTGTGCCTGCCCGTCGGCTACTACCTCAACGGCGTCTCCGTGTTCACGATCGGCTTCCTGGACGCCCTGAGCCTGCTCGGCGGCGCGCTCGCCTACGTGGTGCTCGGCGCCGCGGTCGGCCTCGCCACCAGCCAGTTCGAACGGGTGTCGCTGCGCCTGGCCGAGGGCCGTGCCGTGGTCGCCGGCCTGCGCGAGCGGGAGCGGCTCGCCGCCCACATCCACGACGACGTGCTCCAGCGCCTGGGCGGCATCCGCAAGCTCGGCGGCGATCTCGCCGACCGCGGCGACGTCAGCCGGGCGGAACTGCGCGCCCTGATGGACGACGTGGGCCGGCAGGAGGCCAGCCTGCGCCGGTTGGTGCTCGACGAGCGGCAGGACACCCCGGCCGGCCAGCGGTCCCTGGTCGAGGCGGTCGCCGAGGTCGCCGACGGCTATCGGCAGTGGCCGGTCCGGCTGGCCGACAGCGGCCACATCCCGGTGCCGGCCGAGGTCGCCGCCGAGGTGGCGGCCGCCGTCAACGAATTGCTCGGCAACGTGGTCAAGCACGCCCGCGCCGAGCACGTCTGGATCTCGGTGCTGGACGACGGTTCCGGCATCACGGTCGACGTGCGGGACGACGGCGTCGGCTTCGACTACGACGAGTCCGCGCTGGCCGCCTCCGGCCGGCTCGGGCTCGCGGTCAGCGTCCGCGCCCGGCTGGAGCGGCTGGGCGGCAGCGTCACCATCCGGAGCCGCCCCGGCCGGGGTACCGACGTGCGGCTGGAACTGAGGAGCAGTGGCCCATGAATCCGTCGATGACATCCACCGTCCGCGTGCTCATCGTTGAGGACCACCCGGTGACCAGGGCCGGCGTCCGCGCCAGCCTCGCCGACCATCCCCAGGTCACGGTCGTCGGTGAGGCCGACACCGCGGCCATGGCCTGCCGGCTGCTCGACGTCGAACTCGTCCACGTCGTGCTGGTGGACCTACGACTAGGCGACGAACAGGGGCTGGAGCTGATCGAGTACCTGGCGCGCCACCGGCCGCAGACCAGAGTTCTGGTGCTGTCGCAGGCGTCGCCGGGGGAGGTGCTCGCGGCGATGAAGGCCGGCGCGCACGGCTACGTCAGCAAGGCGGCGACCACCGCCGAGCTCACCCACGCCGTGCTGGCCGTGCTGGACGGTCCGGTGCTGCCGCCGGAGATCGCCGCGCGGCTGGTCGGCGAGTTCCAGCACCGGTCGACGCTGACCGGGCGGGAGCGTGAGGTGCTCGGCTGCCTGGCTCGCGGCTACGACAACCGCGAGATCGCCGAGGAGCTCGGCGTCGCCGTCCGCACGGTGAACCGGCACCTGGAGAACATCCGGGAGAAGCTCGGCAGCCGCCGGCGGTCCGAGCTCATCCGCCTCGCCCGCGAGTGGGACGCCGCCGGTTGAGCCGCCGAACTCGCCCGACCGATCAGCTTCCAAACTGCGCCGTGCAGGTGGAGGCGCCCTGGAGGAAGCCGATCCGGAACGCCTCCACCCGGGCGAAGCCCGACGCCGCCGGCTTTCCGTTGACGTCGGCAGCGATCAGGCTGCTCGGGGTGAGCAGTTCGGCGACGGCTTCGTCGAGGTCGCCGGCGCTGAGCGACAGCGTGTCCGTCTCCTGCTTCATCGCCGCGCCCCAGTAGCCGACCAGGCAGGCGGTGCGCAGGCCGGTGTTGCTGTCGTCCAGCGGGAGGTTGGCCGCCTTCTGCACGGACAGCACGTAGCGGGAGGCCACCTCGCCGAAGGCGGCGAAGTCGCCGATGCCCGTGCCCCGCTTGGTGGGCGTGCCGATGACCTTGAGCTTCGGCACGTCCATCGAGACGGTGTCGGTGGCCGGGCAGTAGGCCGTCGGCGAGGTCGTCCTGGCGTCGCTGCACGTGGCCGCTGTGGTGGCCACCTTCGGCGGCGTCTTCTTGAACACGTCGCCCAGGGCCTTGAGCACCAGTTGCAGGTTGGCGGTGGTGATCGCGACGTTCCCGTTCTGGTTGGCGTCGATGTCGTCGCGGAACTGGGTCTCGGTGATCCGGGCGTTGATCTCCGCCACGGTGATCTGGGCGCAGCGCTTGGGGCCGTCGGTGAAGCCGGTCTGGAACGCGAAGACCCGGTCGAAGGCGTTGCCGTGGGCGGACTTGCCCTTGAACGAGTCGCCCGGCTGGTCGCGCACGAAGAAGGTGGTGGCCAACACCTTGTTCAGGCCGTCGCCGGTGGACATCTGGAAATGCTTTGCCTTCCCTTCGGCCACATACCGCATGAAGGCGCCGGCATAACAATCGGCTTGTTGCTCGAGGACAATGCTGGGCGTCGCATTGTTCACGCCGGACAACGGGCCCAGTTGCGTCTGCACCGCGTGACCCATTTCGTGGGCCAGCACCATCGTCACCGAGAGCGGGCCGAAGTTCTGCACCAGCCCGGGCAGCAGCTCGCCGCGGTCCCAGGACACGCTGTTGTCCAGGTCGCAGTAGAAGGCGTTGACCACGCCCGCGGTGTTCTCGCGGCCCGCGCACACCCGCTGGTTGGCGCCGTCGGAGTCGTACGAGGTGAGCTTGGACGCCGGCTGGAACTTCCGCCCGAACACCCGGGGCAGCTGGTCGGCCCAGAAGTCGTCCACGTCGGAGAGGGTGTTGACCGCCAGCCGGTCCATCTCGCCGCCGTCGGTGTTGATCACCGGCAGGTCGGCGTCCGGCACGCCGGGGCGGGGACCGCTCGGGCCGTTGGTGACCGGCAGGCCGGCCGCCGAGCCGGGATCCAGTTGGCCCAGCGGGGAGGCCGTGCCGGCCACCTTCGCCGAGCACCCGCTCAGCAGTGCCATCGCCGCCACCAGCGCGAAAACCGTCCGACGTGTCGTGCTCATTCCCGCGCTTCCCCTTGCCGCCCTTTGCTTCGCCGCGATGACCCTACTGGCCTAAAGGCCTCGCTGTCCGGCGGTTGGGCGGACGTTTCGGCCGTGATCGGAACGTGAAAAGATCTCACTCCAGGGGGTGAATTCTGGGTTTCGAGGCAGCGATCGCTTGTGTTGGCTACGTCTCCGCGTGAATCTCGTCACGAAGTTACCGACGGGTCACTTCTCCGGTTGGAAGGGAGAAAGCCATGCGCGAAGCCGACGACGTCGAGTTCGGCGAGGAGGTCGAACCCGAGGTCGCCCCCGTCCGGGGCCGCACCCGGTGGCTGCGCTTCGCCGGCACGTTCGCCGTGGGCGGCGTGCTGGCCGGTGGTCTGCTCGTGGCCGTGGCCCAAGGCGCGATCGCCGCGTCGTTCGCGGTGTCCGGCACGAGTTTCGAGGTGACCGCGACCCAGCTCCGGGGCACCGGATTCGTCCAGTACCCCGGAATCGCCGCCAACCCCGACGTGCTGCCCCACCCGGTGGCGGTCAACGGTTTCGCGACCGCCGACCTGGACAACTTCTGCCAGTCGGTGTTCATGCCGAACAACCCGTTCATCGGCGACCTGACGCTGCGGATCACCGCGGACGGCACGGCGGGCATGCACGCAAAGAACATGGTTGCCGACGTTGCGCAGGTGGACGGCGACTTCACGCTGACCAAGCCCGACATCGGCGTCGACGCCAGCCAGGTTCAGGGCGGCCCGCCCGGTGCGCAGGGCCGGGACAACGACTTCGGCATGCAGTCCACGAACGTCACGATCGACAACCTGAAGCAGGTTGCCTGGGGCACGTCCGCGGAGACCATCTCCTTCAAGGGGATGAGCCTGCGCATCGTGTCCGGCAACAACCAGTGCATCAAGTAGTTCGATCACACGCGGCTGCGGCAGCACATTCCCCCGGGTGCTGCCGCAGCCGTGTTCTGAAGGGAGTTCGCACGTGGCCGGTTCCGTGATCGGCAGGGCGTGGCACGCCTTCGGCCGATGGCGGCGCAGCCGTCCGTTCTGGGCCGGGCTGTTCCTGATCCTGTCCGGGCTGGTGGTCATCTTTCCGCCGTTCGCCAGCTTCAAACTCGGCGCCCTGGTGCTGTCCATCCAGACCCTCGGCGGCCTGTCCGGCGCGCTGATCGGCATCCTGATGCTGGTGTGCGCGCTGACCATGTGGGTGCGCCCGCAGTTCCGGCTCGCCGCCGCCATCACGGCAATGGTGCTCGCCCTGGCCGCGATCATCACCACCAACCTGGGTGGCTTCCTGATCGGCACGTTCCTGGGCCTCATCGGTGCCGCGCTGGCGTTCTCGTGGACGCCCAAGACCCGCACGCGCAAGGTCGCCAAGGCCGTGCCGCCGGCCGTCGTCGCACTGGTGCTGCTCGCCGGCATCGCCGTGCACGGCCTGGCCGAGCCCACCGCGGCGCTGGCCGACCCGTCGACCCCCGCGTCGACCACGGTGACGACCACGACGACGGTCGCGTCCAGCACCACCACGACCACCGCCGCGCCGACTTCGACGACAACGCCGTCGTCGTCGACCAGCGCGGCGGCCTCAACCACCACCACGACGGCGGTGACCAGCACCACCACCGCCACCCCGTCCCCGCCCGCCCTGCCGGCGGGGACGCGGGTGTGGACCCTCACCTCGCCGTCGATCGCCATGAGCGGCCTGGCCTTCCACGGCGTGGTGAGCACCGTCGTAGGCGGTCAGACGATCAAGGTCCTGAAGTTCACCGCCTCCAGCGTGAAGATCAAGGACATGGTGCAGACCGCCGACAACGGCGGCGGCCACAAGATCGTCACCACCGCCGCGCCCGGCAGCACCTCCACCATCACCGGCGGCGGCATCACCATGCTCACCGCCGAGATCAGGGGCACCGCCGTGGTGAACATCCTGGGCATCCCGATCAAGCTGCCGATCGACTACACCGCCACCAGCCCGCCGCTGATCACGCCGCCCGACGTCACCTTCGAGAACGTCACCGTGACCAACACCGACCAGAGCGGCGGCGTCCTCACCATCCCCGGCGCCAAGATCGTCGCCAGCTGAGGGATTCATCTCGCCGGACCCGGTGATTCAGACCCGAGAGCTCCGGCGCTCGATCAACACGACGTCCCGCCAGGTCCCATGGTGCTGGCCGATACGCGCGCGAGTGCCGACGACGCGAAAGCCGGCGCGTCGGTGCAGGGCGAGGCTGGCGGTGTTCTCGGGGAAGATGCCCGACTGCAAGGTCCAGACGCCGGCGGCTTCCGAGGCGGAAACGTACGCGTCCAGGAGGCCGGCGCCGATGCCACGGGCCTGGTGGTCGGGGTGGACGTACACACTGTGTTCGAGCACGCCGGCGTAGACGCAGCGGCCGGAGACCGGGGAGGCGGCGATCCAGCCGAGGACGGTGCCGTCGGAGTCGAGAGCGACGAAGCGGTGCCGTGGAAGATGGCTTGCGTCCCAATGCCCCCAGCTCGGCGCGGCGGTCTCGAAACTGGCGTTGCCGCCGTCCAGTCCGGCTTGGTAGATCGCGAGGACCTGCGCGGCGTGCTCGGCGGTCATCACGGCGATCGCGACACCGCGAGGTCGGATCGGCTTGGTGGCGCGGACGACCGCGGCGTGCAGCTTGTCGGCGACGTCGTGCGTGCGGCGGATCTGGATGTCGGTCAGGCCGACGCCGGCCAGGGCGGCGACGTACTCGTCGGTGGTCAGCGAACCATCCAGGCATTCGACCTCGGCGGCGGCGCGTTCGGCGTCGGTCAGGGAGAAATCGGCCAGCACGTCGGCGATGCCGATCCGGCCGCCGGGCCTCAGCACGCGGGCGATCTCGGCGAACACCCCGGACTTGTCGGCGGACAACGTGATCACACAGTTGGAGATCACCACGTCGACGGACTCGTCCGACAGCGGAACGTCCTCGATGCGGCCCAACAGGAATTCGGCGTTGGCGACGCCCTGCTCGGCGGCGTGTCGACGGGCGACGGCGAGCATTTCCGGCGTCATGTCCAGGCCGATGGCGCGGCCGGTCGGGCCGACGCGGCGAGCGGACACCAGGACGTCCAGCCCGGCGCCGGAACCCAGGTCCAGCACGGTCTCACCGGCGTGTAGCTCGGCGACGGCGACCGGATCGCCGCAGCCCAAACTGCTCTGCGCCAACGGTTTGTCGGCCAGGCCCACCGCCTTGGCCGTGTAGCGGGCGCGCACAGGCTCGGTCATGAGCACACCGCCTCGACGGCGACGGGGGCCTTGCCCATCACCACGTCGGCGGCGCTGGGGAAGCAGGACACGCAGCGCTGGTTGACGCGGTAGAGACGGGCGGTGCCACGCTGCTCGACCAGTACGAACCGGACCTCGGCGAGGATCTTGAGGTGGGCGGAGACCGTGGACTGCCCGACCGGCACCCGTTCGACGATCTCGCCGACCGTCATCGGCTCGCCGTGCCCGGCGAGCAGGTTGAGGATCTGCACCCGCGTGGCGTCGGCGAGCGCACGGAACCAGCCGGCATAGGTCTCCGCGAGCTGACGGTCGAGCACGTCCCGCCTCCGTTCATCGTCAATCGACGATAGACGATGAACGGGACGGTCGGCCAGCCCGACGTAGCGCCCGGACCAGCAGCGGCACGCCGATAACGGCTGGGAGCAGCCAGTAGAGGGCGTGTGGCAGCAGGCTCCACAGCGGCAGGTTCGGCCCGTTGTCCACGTAGAAGCCGGTCAGCAGCGCGATGTAGGAGACGGCCATGCCGGTGCCGTGCACCCGGATCCGGCCGCGTCTGCGCGCGAACACCCCGACCGCCGCGGAGAGCGTGGCGACGGCGCCGATCGCGAGCAGATCGACATCGTGCGGCCAGCGGAGCACCGCGAGCGTCACCAGCGCGGTGAACGAGCACGCCAGCGCCCAGTAGTAGACGGTGCCGGCACGCGGATGGCGTCCCGGCCGCTTGCGCGCCGAGGCAGCCAGCGCACCGGCCACCACGCACACGCTGGCGGCGCCCACGTGCACCGCGAGCACGGCGAGGAATATCGGCCTGTCGTCCGGGATCGGCAGGCCGCCGACGACGATCTGGCCGGCTGCCATGCCGGTCAGTGTGCGCCCGTTCAGGCGTGGCCGGGTACCAACTCGGCCAGCAATGCGGTGACGCGGCGGTCGATCTCGTCGCGAATCGGGCGCACGTGTTCGACGTCCCGGCCGGCCGGGTCGGCCAGTTCCCAGTTCAGGTAGCGCTTGCCCGGGTAGACCGGGCAGGCGTCGCCGCAGCCCATGGTGATCACCACATCGGCCGCTCGCACGGCGTCGTCGGTCAGCGGCTTGGGGAACTCGTGGGACAGGTCCAGGTCGAGTTCGGCCATCGCGGCCACCACCGCGGGGTTGACCGTGTCGGCCGGGGCCGAACCGGCGGAGCGCACGACGACCCTGCCGGCGGCGTGGTGGTGCAGCAGCGCGGCGGCCATCTGGGAGCGTCCGGCATTGTGCACGCAGACGAACAGCACCTCAGGCTTGTCGGACACGATCGCTCCCGGAGACGTGGGGACTGAACAGGCGGCGCGCCCCCAGGGCGGCGTAGACGAGGGCGACGAGCGCCGGGACCTCGATCAACGGTCCGACCACGCCGGCCAGGGCCTGGGCGCTGGTGACGCCGAACGTCGCGATCGCCACGGCGATGGCCAGCTCGAAGTTGTTGCCGGCGGCGGTGAACGCAAGCGTGGTGGTCCGCTCGTACGACAGGCCGAGGCCCCGGCCGAGCGCGAACGAACCGGTCCACATCAGGGCGAAGTAGGCCAGCAGCGGCAGTGCGATGCGGGCGACGTCCAGTGGACGGCCGGTGATCTGCGCGCCCTGCAATGCGAACAGCACGACGATGGTGAACAGCAGCCCGTACAGGGCGAGCGGCCCGACGCGGGGCAGGAACCGGGCCTCGTACCAGTCCCGGCCACGGGCGCGTTCGCCGAGCCGGCGCGACAGGTAGCCGGCCAGTAGCGGGATGCCCAGGAAGATCAGCACCGAGCGGGCGATGGCCCAGCCGGACACCGCGAGGTCGGCCTGCGGCAGGCCGAGCCAGCCGGGCAGCACCGAGAGATAGAACCAGCCCAGGGCGCCGAACGCGATCACCTGGAACACCGAGTTCACGGCCACCAGCACGGCCGCGGCCTCGCGGTCGCCACAGGCGAGGTCGTTCCAGATGATGACCATGGCAATGCAACGGGCCAGCCCGACGATGATCAGTCCGGTGCGGTACGCGGGAAGATCGGGCAGAAGCAGCCAGGCCAGCGCGAACATCAAGGCCGGTCCGATGACCCAGTTGAGCAGCAACGACGGCAGGAGCAGTCGCCGGTCGCGGGTGACGGTGTCCAGTCGGTCGTAACGGACCTTGGCCAGCACCGGGTACATCATGATCAGCAGACCGAGCGCGATCGGCAGCGAGATCCCGTCGACCTGAACGGCGTCGATCGCCGCGCCCAGGCCGGGAATCACGTGGCCGGCGCCGAGGCCGAGCAGCATCGCGGCCAGGATCCACACCGGCAGGAATCTGTCCAAGGTGGACAGTCGGGTCACGACGCCCGCGCTCATGCGGTGGTCATCAGCACGGACGACAGCATCTGCAACGTGGTGGGCAGCACGCGGTAGTAGATCCAGGTGCCGCGCCGCTCGCCGTCGATGATGCCCGCCTCGCGCAGCACCTTGAGGTGGTGGGAGATCGTCGGCCCGGTGAGGTCGAACGCGTCGGTCAGGTCGCACACGCACGCCTCGCCGCCGGCGTGGGAGGCGATCAGCGAGAGCAGCCGCAGCCGCACCGGGTCGCCGAGCGCCTTGAACACCCGTGCGAGCTCCGCGGACTGGTCCTCGGACAGCGGTTCGCGCGTCAGCGGTGAGCAGCACTGCGACTCGGTCGCCACCAGCGGCAACTGTTTCGACATACGTCTAGGTTGACAGACATCTATCTAGAGCGCAATCTAACCAAGCACTGATTCGATGGATGTCTATCCAAGGAGGATCTCGTGTCCCGCGTGCAACTGGCCCTGCGAGTGGCCGACCTCGATGCCTCGATCGCCTTCTACAGCAAGCTGTTCGGTGTCGAACCGGCCAAGCGACGCCCCGGCTACGCCAATTTCGCGGTCGCCGAGCCGCCGCTCAAGCTCGTGTTGCTGGAGGGCGAGGCCGGCCAGGAAACCGTCATGGACCACCTCGGCGTCGAGGTCGAGTCCAGCGACCAGGTCGGCGAGGCCACCGAGCGGCTGTCGGCACTGGGTCTGTTCACCGACGTCGAGAACGACACGACCTGTTGCTACGCCGTGCAGGACAAGGTGTGGGTGCACGGACCCGGTCAGGAGCCGTGGGAGGTCTACGTGGTCAAGGGCGACTCGGCGACGTACGGCGGCGATCCGCAGCTGACGGCCGCCGGTTGCTGCACCGACGACAGCCAGGCCAAGCCGGCGAACTGCTGCTCCTGAAACTGTCGGACCCCGGTGGCATGCTGACATCGTGTACCGGGAATGGGCGACGGGGCTGGCCGGGGCCGTGGCGTGGAGTCGGGTGGTGGACGAGCCGGAGGCGCACCGGATCCTGCCCGACGGCTGCCTCGACCTGATCTGGTCCGACGGCCGCCTGATCGTCGCCGGCCCCGACACCATCGCGCACGAGATGACCAGCCCGGCCGGCCGGGTCTACGCCGGCCTGCGGTTCATGCCCGGCACCGGGCCGTCGGTGCTGGGCGTGCCGGCGCACGAGTTGCGGGACAGCCGGGTGCGGCTGGACGAGATCTGGCCCCAGCGGCTGGTCGATCAGCTGACGGCCCGCGTGGGAGCGGCCCCGAACCGCGCCGCGGCGCTGGTGGACATCGCCCGATCCCGCATCGAGGTCGATCCCGTGACGGCAGCAGTTGTCACGGGCCTTCGCGCGGGTCGACCGGTCGCGATGGTCGCCGATGAGGTGGGGTTGAGCGAGCGGCAGTTGCTGCGCCGGAGCCTCGCGGCGTTCGGTTACGGCCCGAAGACGCTTGCCAGGGTTCTCCGCGTGGAACGGGCGCTTGCCTTGGCCACCCATGGTGTCCCGGCCGCCGATATCGCTGCCCGTGTCGGATGCGCCGATCAAGCCCACCTTTCGCGAGAGGTGAAGGCCTTGACCGGAGTTCCCCTCACAAAGTTTCGGATTTCCGTGCGGCCCACCGTGGATCGGGCTCCCGGCAGAAGGAGGACGTACGCGAGGTGATGTCGGGTCGCGAGCCGGCCTCGGGCATCGCCAAGGGGCGGCCGTGTTGTCTGCCTAGGTGAGATCGGGCTCCACGGCTTTGGCGTGCGCACACCTTTGATTGCGCCGATCGGATGCCGTGGTGATCGAACGGGTGCGCATCGGCTGGCGTAACTTCCGGGCCAATTGCCGCGTAGGTCCTGCTTGGGTGACCTGTCGGATTTATGTGAGCTGTATCACAATTGCTGCTTTGGAGTGCTGGTGGCTAGTGTTCGGGATTGATCACAATCGGGCGGCATGTCTGATTTTGTCAAGGGGGATATACGGTGACAAGAAGTGGTCCTTTCCGTGCGCCCAAAAAGAGAAAATGGGTGCGGGGCTCATTGACCGGGCTGGCCGCCGCGATGGCGCTGCTGTCGGTGACGACGACCGCAAGCGTGGCGGCCGTCGCGAGTAGTGATCCGTCCGCCGCGCGGCCGGCTGACGCGCCCACGTGGCGTTCCACCCTGGGTACGCAGGCCAGGACGGACCGGTGTCGGGTCGGCCTGGTCATGCACGCCGGCGGTCCGCAGCTCAAGGCGGCGGCCGACACGGCGCTGGCGGGCGCGGACGCAGATCTGCGCACGGCCGCGGACGGCCTGTACTACCAGAGTGGAGCGATCGGCGACGCGTACCGCCGGGACGGTACCGACGTTGCTGCCGAGAATCAGGTCGCGGGCAAGCGGCACGCCGGCTGGGAAGCGGTGCTGAAGCCTTACTACTCCGACCCTATTCCCTATTTCGAACAAGATATATACGATTACATGGCCAAACGGCAGGAAATGGCGTACAACGCCATCAATGTCGATATGGTCGCGAAGGCGAACCAGGCCGCGATCGACGCCGCGACCACGGTGATGAACCAGAAGAAGGCCGCTGACGCCACGGTCTACTACTTCGGTCCCCTGGTGATCAACGGTCGCTCCGCCGACGACATCCGACAGTTCCTCCAGTACGGCGGCTTCCCGAAGACTGCCCCGACCCCTGGCTCTGCGGAGTTCCGCATGGAGGTCGAGGCGCTCAAGGTGCGCTACGCCAGCTGCGACAGCGCGAACCCGGCAGACCCGAGCCAGGTGCTCGGCACCGTGGTCTCGACCGCCAACGCGGAATGGGAGGCCGAATACGCCTCGCAGGCGCCACAGCGGGCCACCCTCGTCGCGGCCGAGTTGCAGGCGTCCAAAGACCTGAAATCTGCGACGGACGCCATGATCGAGGCGGTCGGTCAGGCCGCGATCGTGAGCAGGCTGCTGGATTGGCAGCGGCAGTGGACTTCGCCTTCCCAACCGGGCTATCCCTCGCAGGCACTCCTCGCGCAGGCGGCCAGCGACCTGGCGACGGCCAAGCAGCGTGTCGCCGCGCAGGTTCCGCTGGCGCAGCAGGCGGCGGCCTCGGCCAAGACCCAGTCGGACACTGCGATTGCGGCGCAGGCACAGGCGGGCGCGATCGCAGCCGCCAACGGCACGCCGTACGGGCGGGGCTTGGCCTACGCGCAGCAGTCCGCCCAGGTCACCGCCGCCTCGGCCGCAGCCGCACAGGCTTCGGCAGCGGCGGCGCAGACCGCGCTCAACGCCAGCAAGGCGGCGGCCAGCGACGCGGATGCGTTGTGGTCCAGTGCATCCGCGCAGGCGCACGCCACGCAGGCCGCCTTCGCCGAGGCCGCCGCGAAGCAGTCGGCCGACCAGGCGCATGCCGCTGCGGCCGCTGCCGCGACCCAGGCCGCGCAGGCGGCCGCCGCCGCGACCCGTGCCCACAACGACCGGACGACCGCCGAGCACGCACAGCAAAGCGCCCAGGCCGCGGCGAACGACGCCCACAACCAGCGTGCGACCGCGGAGTCCGAGCGGGCCAAGGCCGGTGCGGCCAAGACCGAGGCCGAGAACCAGCGGGCCAAGGCCCAGCAGGCCGACGCCGACGCGCAGGCCAAGCAGCAGACCGCGGCCAGCAAGAAGGCTGACGCCGTGGCTGCCGCAGGCACCGCGGCGCAGAAGCGTCAGGCCGCTGAGAACGCCGAGTCCCGGGCGGCACTGGCCCGAAACAACGCCGTGGCCGCGGCAAATGCTCGAGATGCGGCGAATGCGCGTGCAGCGGCGTGTGATGCCTGGGCCGCGGCAGCGGACGGCACCGACGCCGCACAGGGCGCGCGGACCGCCGCAGACCAAGCCCGGTCAGCGGCAAACCAAGCCGCCAGTGCGGCGACCAGTGCGCAGGCGGACGCAGATCAGGCTGAGGACGCCGCGAAGGCGGCCCGTGCCGCGGCCACCCAAGCGGATGCCGCAGCCTCCCGGGCGCAGGCGGCCGCGTCGTCCGCACAGTCCGATGCGAACACCAGTCACGCCGCCTCGCTGACCGCGCACGCTGCGGCCGCCGACGCGATCGTGGCCTCCGATCAGGCGGCCCGCAATGTGCAGGCGGCCAAGGATCAGGCGGACAAGGCCGACGCCGCATCTGCGCAGGCCAAGGCAGACTCCGCGACCGCGCGTGCAGAGTCCGACCAGTCTCAGACGGACGCTGCCAAGACGGCGGGGCAGGCATTCGCCGCGGCAGAGGCAGCTACCGCCGCTCGCGACTCGGCCTTGAAGGCCAGCACAGCGGCCAACGAGGCGATTCGCCTGGGCACGCCGTTCCAGCTGACCGATTCGTCCGCGGGCATGGCAGTCCTGGTCGGCCAGACCGCCGACACCTTGGCCCAGCAACAGGCGAACGCCGCCAAGGCCCGCTCCGACGAAGCCGCCCGCGCCGCGCAGGCCGCCGCCGACGCGGCCGCTCACGCCGACGCATCGGCCAAGGCCGCCGCGCAGTACGCGGCCAACGCCGCCGCCGATGCCGCATCGGCGCTCCAGTCGGTCGCGGCGGCACGAGCATCCGCCGCTGCCGCAGCGGCTGACGCACAGGCGACCCAACAGGCTGACGACGCCACGAAGGCGATCGACCAGCAGGCACAAACCGACGCCTTCCAAGCCGGCGTCGCCGCACGTGACGCTCGCAATGACGCTGACGCCGCCGCAGCGGCAGCCACCGACGCCGAGAAGGACGCCGCCTCGGCTCGTAAGGCTGCCGACGCCGCCACCGCCGATGCCAATGCGGCCAAGGCAGCTGCGGACAAGGCCGACAAGGATGCGACTGCCGCCGAGGCGGCCGCCGCGAATGCCCGGGATCTCGCGCAGCAGGCGGAGGACGCTGCCAAGCGGGCTGAGCAGCAACAGCGTGACCAAGACGCCACCGACGCGCTTAACCAGGCCGGCCCGGGTGGGATCGACGGCGCCAACGTCCGGGTCGACCTCAGCGGGTTGTCCCGGAAGTCATATGAACAGCTCAACCCGTGCGTCATGGATCTCAGCGATCCCAACAGCTCGTGCGACGTCGACATACGGGTGCACTTCGCCGGTGTCGTCTTCTACTGGGCGGTCACCTGCGAGCTGCCCAACACCGCGGTCAAGGACTGCGCGGGTCATACCCACGAGGACCAGATCGACCGCAAGGAGATCACCGATTTCCCGGTCGAGCGCAGGATTCACATCACCCGTGCGGACATTGCCCGGGCACTGCTGAGCAGTGTCGAGGACTTCATCGCCAACCTCGTTCCCAAGGTGGTGTTCGGGATCTTGGGCGACATGCGTCGGTGCGCGTTCGGCGACTGGGGATCCTGCGGGTGGACCGCGTCGTTGTTCGTCGGGCCGGAGGACCTGAAGGTCGGCGTCCAGGCCGTGCGCGACATCCGGGTGGCGATCGCAACCGGCCGCGATATCGACGCGGCGCTGGCCGCCCTCGAGTCGGCCGCGCTCGCACCGGAGCTGAAGCTCGCGTTGGAAGCCGACGCGGTCAAGGCCCAGCTCCGACAGATGGGTTGTATGGTCAACAGCTTCCCGGCGGGCACGCCGGTGCTGATGGCGGACGGCACACATCGGCCGATCGAGCAGTTGGTCGCCGGCAACCGGGTGCTAGCCACGAATCCGACGACGGGGGAGACCACCGCCCGATCGGTCATTTCCGCCCTGCATCACAGCGCGCAGAATCTACTCGATGTCGACCTGAACGGCGGTGGCGGGCTCACGACGACTCGCGGGCATCGCCTGTACGTCGTCGACAAGGGCTGGAAGACGGCCTCCAATCTGCGGCCGGGCGATCGTGTCCATGCTCGTGACGGGAGCACCCCGTCGGTCGCGGCCGTGCACGACCGGAACGGCAGGCCGGACGAGACTGTTTACGACCTGACCATCGCCGACGTGCACACGTTCTATGTGCTGGCCGGTAGCACTTCGGTACTGGTGCACAACTCCGACTGCACTACTTTCCATGCGGAGTACAATGGCGGCGGCGAGATCTGGGCGGACCTGATTGACGGGGTACTGAGCATGGCGGTCGAAAGGAACTCGAGTTCCGTGTCCGGTGGGCAGATGTTCACCGACGCGATGAACCACTTCGGACCGGACAACGTCAAGGCGTTCTCGGGCTTGTGGATATCCGCGATGCCATCGAACCTGGATGCCTTCAATGCGAACCTGAGGGCCGGTATGTCCTTCGAGGACGCGGCGGCCAATACTTTCACCGGCCACATGTGCGCCAAGTACGGATTGACCGTGGTGACGGTCGACAGAAGCAAGTTGGTGGGAGAATTCGGTCAGTACACCACGGCGACTCCACTGTTTTCGCGACCCGCGAAGTAGGTGGACATCGTGTCGGATGACGAGCTGCTCTCTCGTGTGGACGCAGGCGCGAGTTACATGGAGATCCTCGAATATCTACGTACGCGGGGTCCTCGGCCGCTCACGCCCATCGGATTGCTGAGTATCTTCCACAAAGAACTCGGAATATCGTTCATCAAGGCGAGGACGATGTTCGAGTACTTCGACCCACAGTTGAGGCCGATCGTCGACACGGCCCTGATCAACGAACGCGGGCGCCTTCTCCTGCTGGAGCGGCGTAGTTGACGCAGAAGCCCCGTCGGATGTTTCCGGCGGGGCTTCCGCGCATCGACGACCCGGGAAGCGACTACGACCCCTGTGCAGCGTCAGCTCAGTGGGCAGAACAGGTCCACGCCGTTGCCGTCGGGGTCGCGGACGACGGCGTAGCGCTGGCCCCAGAAGGCGTCCCACGGTTCCAGGTGCCCCGGGTGGCCGGCGTCGACGAACTCCCGGTAGACGCGGTCGACCTCGGCCGGGGAACCGCACCGGAACGCCAGGCCGACGCGGGGAGAGCCGGCCGCCGGGGACCAGGTGGGGTCGAAGGAGCGGACGGTGTCGACGGTGTCCCACATGATCTGGAGACCGCCGGGCAGCGCGGCGGCGACGTGGGGCTCGGAGTCGGAATCCAACGGGATGTCCAACCCGAGGAGGCGGTAGAAGGCGAGGGACTTGGCCATGTCGTCGACGACGAGGCCGACGACGGCGAGCTGAGGTGTCATGCGGCCACGCTAAGGACGCCCCACCGGACAGGTCTTGAAGGAATCAGACACCGCAGGACTTGGGACCGCCGGAGAAGCCGGCGCGGAAGGCGAGCACACGGTCGAAGCCGGTGGGCAGGCCCTTGCCGGAGGTGCCCCGCGACGCGTAGTCGTAGCCGAGCAGCACGCCGACGGACTTGTCCAGGTCACCGGGCGACAGCTGCAACTGGTTGCCCTTGTGGGTCAGCACCGACGACGAGTAGGCCCCGGCGAGACAGACGGCCGCCTTCCCGGCATCGGGGCCGTCGACGGGCTTGCCGAGAGCGGAAAGCGCTGCCAGGGCGTACCGGGTGACGATCAAGGTGCCGGCGGCGAAGTCACCGATGTTGGAGACGATCAAGGGCACGGTGCCCTTCGTCGACAACGAGATCGACTTGGTGTCGGGGCAGTAGGCCACCGGGCCCTGGTCGCCGCAGCCGGCGGCCCCGTCGGTCTGGGTGAGCTTGGGCTGCGACCAGTTCGACCCGGCCACGGAAGCGAAGAACGACGAGGCGTCCGGCGTGAGGGCGTTGACCAGGTCGGGCAGGGTGAGGTTGCCGCCCCGGGCCTGGTCGCGGGGATCGGTGAAGGTGCGTTGCGTGAACTGCCGATTGGCCACGGTCATGCCGGCGCACAGCTTGGGCCCCTGCTGGTAGCCGTCCTGGAACGCGGACACCCGGTCGAAGGCGTCGCCATGGGCGCCCTCCTCACCCGCGCTGGTGCCGACGGGGTCCCGGAACGTGGCCAGGGCGCTGATGGCCTTGTCGAGCTGCTGGGCGTTGATCCGAAGGTGCGGCGCCTTGCCGTCGACGACGGACCGCACGAACGCCCCGGAGTAGCAGTCGGCCATGGTCTCGATCAGGATCGTCGGATACCGATCGGGGTCGGCACGGGCCACATCCTGGGTGGGTGAGGTCCGGTTCTGCACCGCATGCCCCATCTCGTGCGCCAGCACGACGACCACGGACGCGTCGCCGAACTGGTCGCGCAGCACGGGCAGCAGCGCGGCCCGGTCCCACGCGACGGAATCCTTCGCCGGACAGTAGAAGGCGTTGCCCTCCACATCGGACGCCTGGTCGGTGCACGGCGGCGCCTTGGCCTTGTCCTTGCTGGTGTCCACGGAGTACACGCCGCCGGTCACGTCCCGCCACGCCTTGCCGAACACGGTGGGGAAGTTCTGCCGCCAGTAGGCCTGCACGTCGGTGATGGTGGACGCGGCGATCCGGTCGGTGGTGCTGTCGTCGGTGCCCTGCACGAAGCTCGGCTCGACGCCGTCGCCGACGAGCACGGAGCCCGCGGTGATCGGCTCGGCCACGCCGGCGATGCTCGCGCAGCCGGCCGCCGTGAGCACGGCGAGCAGGGCGACGAGCACGCCGCCGGTTCGCCGAGCAGATCCACGCACCAGCCCAGTCTGCCCGACCCGCCCCGGGTATCGTTGGCCGGCAAGGGGGTTGACATGGACCTGACGAAACGCGGCGACGGGCCCTTGCTGCTTCTGCTGCACGGGGGCGGCGGCAGCGCCAGCAGCTACGACGCGGTGCTGGACATCCTGGCCGACCAGTACACGGTGGTCACGTACACGCAGCGCGAGGGCGGCCCGGTGGAGCGGGCCGACGAGGCGGCGGCGGTGCTCGAGGAGCTCGGCGCGACCAAGGCGGCGGTCTTCGGCAGCAGCGCCGGCGGCCTGGTCGCCCTCGACCTGGTGGCACGGCATCCGCAACGGGTCGGGCTGGTCATCGCGCACGAGCCGCCGGTCATGTCGCTGCTGCCCGATGCCGACGAGGTGATCCGGGAGTTCCACGACCTCGCCGACGCCCCCGACGCGGGCATGCGCTTTCTCCGCCTCACCGGCATGCTCGGCCCGGTCGACGAGTCCGTGATGGCGGCCGTCGCGGCGCAGCTGCACGTCGACGGCGCGGAGGTCGCCGCCTTCGTCAACCACCAGCTCGACCTCGCGGCGATCAAGGCCGGCGGTGTCCCGGTCGTGCTGGTCGCCGGCAAGGCAGTCACCGGCACGCTGCCGTTCCGCAGCGCCGAGGCAGCCGCCGACGCGCTCCGGGCGCCGCTGGTGATCTTCCCCGGCAATCACTTCGGCTACGCCCCGATGCCCGGGATCAACGACCCGGCCGCCTTCGGCCGCACCCTGCTCGACCTGCTGAGGTCCCAGCTTTAGTCAGCCCTCCAGGTACCGCAGCACGGCCAGCACGCGACGGTGCTCGGTGCTGGTCTTGGGCAGCCCCAGCTTGTTGAAGATGCCGGCCACGTACTTCTCCACGGCGCCCTCGGTGATCACCAGCCCCTCGGCGATGCCGGCGTTGGACCGGCCCTCGGCCATCAGGCTGAACGCCTGCCGCTCGCGGGGCGTCAACGTCGCCAGCGGGTCCCGGCGGCGGCTGCGCGCGACGATCTGCGACACCACCTCCGGGTCGAACACGGTGCCGCCGGCGCCGACCCGGTCCAGCGCGGACAGGAACTCCTCGACGTCGGCGACCCGGTCCTTGAGCAGGTAGCCGACGCCGTTGAGCTCGCCGGTGATCAGATCGGACGCGTAGCGCTCCTCGACGTACTGAGACAGCACCAGCACCGCGGTCGCCGGCCACTGCTGCCGGATCACCAGCGCGGCCCGCAGCCCCTCGTCGGTGTGCGTGGGCGGCATCCGTACGTCGACAACCGCCACGTCGGGGGCATGATCCGCGACCGACCGCAGCAGCTTCTCGGCGTCGTCGACGGCGTCCACCACCTCGTGGCCGTTCTCGGTCAGCAGCAGGGTCAGCCCGTGCCGCAGCAGCACGGCGTCCTCGGCGATCACGATCCGCACGGCAGCTCCAGGCTCACGGTCGTCGGCCCACCGGCCGGGCTGGTCACGGTCAGGGTGCCGTCGACGCCGGCCGCGCGGTCGGCGAGCCCGGCCAGGCCGGAGCCGCTGGACATGGCGGCCCCGCCGACCCCGTCGTCGCCGACCTCGACCCGCAGCGACGTCCCCTGCTGCCGCACGCGAACCCAGGCCCGGCCGGCCCGCGCGTGCTTGACGATGTTGGTCAGCGACTCGGCGATCATGAAGTACGCGATCGACTCGGCGGTGCGGCCGGGCCGCCGCGCCACGTCGAAGTCGATCGCCACCGGCACCTCGGAGCGGGCCGCCAGCGCGGACAGCGCGGCGTCCAGGCCCCGGTCGGCCAGCACGGGCGGGCTCAGGCCCCGGGTGAGCTCGCGCAACTCGACGATCGCCTCCTTGGCGCTGCGGTGGGCCTCCTCCAGTAGCGCCCGGGTGGCCTCCGGGTCGCTGTCGTACTTGCGGCGAGCCCGGCCGAGCAGCATCGCCAGCGCCACGAGCTGCTGCTGGGCGCCGTCGTGCAGGTCGCGTTCGATGCGTCGGCGCTCGGTCTCGGCGGCGGCCATGGCGTCCTCGCGGCGCTGCTCGACCTCGAACACCCGGGCGGCGAGCTGCTCGGCGGACAGTTGCCCCAGGTACCGCCGGGCCAGCGCGAGATGCCAGGTCAGCATCCACCGCACCAGGTAGGGCACGAGCGGCACCAGCAGCACCAACACCAGCGCCGGCACGCTCTCCCAGGGATGATCGCCGTCCAGGTACGGCTCGTAGACGGCGTCCACCGCACCGCCGATGAAGTCGCCGCCTGCGGCGATCAGCACGGCCACCGGGCCGACCCAGCAGATCGCCGCCAGCGTCCCGGTCAGCAGCGCCACCGGCAGCCGGACCAGCTCGTACGCCATCAGCCGCCAGAACTGCCGGCTGGTCGCCAGCCGTCCGAACAGCGGCAGCAGCGGGCCCCGGCGCGCCGGGAGCCGGACCGCCAGCGGAATGTCCACGCCGAGCACCGACCGGTACCAGCCGACCTCCAACCGGGCGCAGCCCTCCAGGGCGTACGCGGTGCCGATGGTCCCGAGCACCGCGGCCGGCACGGTGAGCAGCAGCAACAGCATCACCAGCCACCCGGCGGCGGTGCCGTTCTCGCGGATCGGGCCGACCAGCTCGACGAACACCACCAGCGCCGGGATGGGAGCCACCGCCACCAGCAGGCCGGCGACCAGCACCAGGGCATTGGCGCTGCTCCAGAAGACACCGCCGAGCAGGTGCAGGGTGGCCCGCCAGGTCCGCGCTTCGCCCAGCGGCCGCAGTATCCGCTCGTGCAGGCTCCCCATCACGCCTGCCAACGCTACGGACGGTTCCGGGACCCGCCTACCGGGTTAACCCCCGGAATCAGGCGTCGAACAGGGCACTCACCGACTCGCCGTTGTGGATGCGCCGGATCGCCTCGGCCATCGCCGGCGCGATGGACAGCACCGTCAGCTTGGGCGTGCGCTTCTGGGCCGCGATCGGCACGGTGTCGGTGCAGACGATCTCGCGCACGCCCGGCAGGTCGCCGATGCGCTTGATCGCGCCGTCCGCGAACAGGCCGTGCGTGCAGGCGACACGGATCGAGTTGACGCCGAGCTCGTGCAGCCGCTCGATCAGCTCGACCACGGTGCTGCCGCGGGCGATCTCGTCGTCGAGCACGATCACGTCCTTGCCGGCCACGTCGCCGATGATCGAGCTGATGCTGACCTTGTCGTCGGCGAAGCGCTGCTTGGCCCCGGCCGCCACGCCCACGCCCAGCAGCCGGGCGAAGGCCGCCGCCGGCTTGGCGTTGCCCAGGTCGGGGGAGACCACCACGGCGTTGGACAGGTCGGCGCCGCGGAAGTGGGCCGCCAGCTCGCGCAGCGCGTGCAGGTGGTCCACCGGCACGCTGAAGAAGCCGTGGACCTGTGGGGAGTGCAGGGTCATGGTCAGCACCCGGCTCGCGCCGGCGGTCACCAGCAGGTCGGCGACCAGCCGGCCGCCGATGGACACGCGCGGCATGTCCTTCTTGTCGCTGCGGGCGTACGCGTAGTGCGGGAGCACCACGGTCGTGCGGGCGGCCGAGGCGCCGCGGGCGGCGTCCAGCATCAGCAGGAGCTCGACCAGGTTCTCCTGGGTCGGCGGCACCAGCGGCTGGATCAGGAACACGTCCCGCTCGCGGCAGTTGGCCTGGAGCTGGACCTCGATGCAGTCGTTGGCGAACCGTTCGACGCGCACCGGGCGTAGTGGAACACCGAGGTGTGCGCAGATGTCGGCCGCGAGGTCGGGATGGGCGCTGCCGCTGAAGACCGCGATCTCATGCACGTGAACGGATGCTACCCGGCCGAATAACGACCGGCGGTGAACCGATCGACGGTTTCGACGGTAGTAACCCCGCGAACGTGGTTCAGACCAAGAACGACGACAGGAGACGCCGCAATGTCCTGGATTGCCGATATGAGTCCCAGTCGCAAACGCGCTGCCATCCTCGGCACCGCCGCCGCGCTGGGCGTCGCCGTCGTGCTGGGAGGTGGATTCGCGATCATCTCGGGCACCAGCCACGCGGCGACCGAGAACTGTCAGGGCCTCGACCAGGCTTTGCAGAACAACCTGAACTTCATCGCGCAGCAGAAGGCCAACCCCACCGCGGTGTCCGCGGCGAACATCGCCAACCGCGAGGCCGTGGTGGCCCAGATCCAGCAGCGCCGCCAGGCCGCCGGCTGCACCAACAACGTGACCGCCTCGGCCGACGCCAACAAGAAGAAGGGCAGCGGCGAGAACTGCAACGGCCTGCAGACGGCCCTGCAGAACAACCTGAACTTCATCGCGCAGCAGAAGGCCCACCCCGACGCCCAGTCGGCGGCGCGCATCAAGAACCGCGAGGCCGTGGTCGCCCAGATCGAGCAGCGCCTGAAGGCGGCCGGCTGCGACCAGAACGGAAACGGTTCCGGCAACGGCTGCCCGACCTCCACCGACACGAACACGCCCCCGGCGACCACCACCGACAACAACGGCGGCATGGGCAACGGCGGCATGGGCGGCGACAACGGCATGGGCAACGGGAACGGCACCGACACCAGCGCGCCCCCGACCACGACCACGACCGACAACGGCATGGGCAACGGGAACATGGGCAACGGCGGCTGCAACAACGGCGGCTGCAACAACGGCGGCATGGGCAACGGCGGCATGAGCACCGACACCAGCGCGCCCCCGACCACGACCACGACCGACAACGGCATGGGCAACGGGAACATGGGCGGCGACAACGGTGGCATGAACAACGGCGGCATGAACAACGGCGGCATGAACAACGGCGGCAACAACGGCGGCAACAACGGCTGCGGCAACGGCGGCACCGACACCGCCAACCCGACCGACACCGCGACCGCGAACCCGACCGACACCAACACCGGCACCAACGCCGGCTCCGGTTCCGCCGCCAACCAGGTCTGCAAGGGCTCCACCGTGACCACGTCCGGTGCGGGCGGCCTCACGGCCTCCAGCAACCAGTTCCCCAAGGGCACCATGCTGAAGGTCACCAACCTGGACAACAACAAGTCCATCACCGTCCCGGTGACGTCCACCTCCGGCAGCTGCGTGCTGCTCGACAACGGCGCCTTCAACCAGATCCACGAGCAGGGCAAGTTCCTGATCCGCCACGCGCTGATCCAGAAGGTCGGCTGACAACCCCGTTCACGAACACACGGACGCCCCCGAACCTGGTCCCAGGAGCCAGGAACGGGGGCGTCCGTTCGTGTGTCTAGGACTCCGGCGTCAGCCAGATGACGCCCGACGGCGGCAGCTGCACGAGCGCCGACGCGGGGCGGCCGTGCCAGGGCTTGGCCCCGGCGACGATCTCGCCCTGGTTGCCCCAGCCGGAACCGCCGTAGACCTCGGCGTCGGTGTTGACGACCTCGCGCCACGCGCCGGTGGACGGCAGGCCGACCCGGTAGTCGCGGTGCGGGCCGCCGGAGAAGTTGGCCACGCACGCCAGCACCGAGCCGTCCTCGCCCTGACGCAGGAACGACAGCACGTTGCCGGCCGAGTCGTTGGCGTCGATCCAGGAGAAGCCGTCCGGCGAAGTGTCCAGAGTGAACAGTGCCGGGCAGTCCCGGTACGCCGCGTTGAGGTCGCCGACCAGGCGCTGCACGCCGGCGTGCAGCGGGTCGTCCAGCAGCGGCCAGTCCAGCGACCGCTTCTCCGACCACTCGTCGATCTGCCCGAACTCGCCGCCCATGAACAGCAGCTGCTTGCCGGGGTGGGCCCACATGAACGCCAGCAGCGCGCGCAGCCCGGCGGCCTTGTTCCAGGCGTCGCCCGGCATCCGGCCCCACAGCGAGCCCTTGCCGTGCACCACCTCGTCGTGCGACAGCGGCAGCACGAAGTTCTCGCTCCACGCGTACATCAGCGAGAAGGTCATCTCGTTGTGGTGGTATGACCGGTGCACCGGATCGTGCGACAGGTACCGGAGCGTGTCGTGCATCCAGCCCATGTTCCACTTGAACCCGAAGCCCAGGCCGCCCAGGTGGGTGGGCCGGGTGACGCCCGGCCACGCGGTGGACTCCTCGGCGATCATCATGATCCCCGGGTGCCGCCGGTACACGGTGGCGTTGAGCTCCTGGAGGAACTGCACCGCGTCCAGATTCTCCCGGCCGCCGTGCACATTGGGCAGCCACTGCCCCTCGGGCCGCGAGTAGTCCAGGTACAACATGGACGCCACGGCGTCGACCCGCAGGCCGTCGACGTGGAACTCCTCGATCCAGTACAGCGCGTTGGCGACGAGGAAGTTGCGGACCTCGTTGCGGCCGAAGTCGAACACGAACGTGCCCCAGTCGGGCTGCTCGCCGCGGCGCGGGTCGGCGTGCTCGTACAGCGGGCTGCCGTCGAACCGGGCCAGCGCCCACTCGTCGCGCGGGAAGTGCGCCGGCACCCAGTCCACGATCACGCCGATGCCCCGCTGGTGCAGGTGGTCGACGAAGTGCCGGAACTCGTCGGGCGAGCCGAACCGCGGCGTCGGCGCGTAGTACGACGTCACCTGGTAGCCCCAGGACCCGGCGAACGGGTGCCCGGCCACCGGCAGCAGCTCGACGTGGGTGAACCCGGTCTGCAGCACGTAGTCGGCCAGCTGCTCGGCCAGCTCGCGGTAGTTCAGCCCCTTGCGCCACGAACCGATGTGCACCTCGTACGCGCTGACCGGGCGCCGCGACCAGTCGCTGGCCTCACGGGTGGTCAGCCAGTCGGCGTCCTGCCACTGGTACGACGACTCGTACACCACGGACGCGGTCGCCGGCGGCACCTCGGTGGCGAACGCCATCGGGTCCGCCTTCTCGTGCCAGGCGCCGTCCTTGCCCAGCAGCCGGAACTTGTACCTGGTGCCGACGGGCACCTCGGGCAGGAACACCTCCCACACGCCGGACCCTCCCAGCGAGCGCATCGGCGTGCCGCGGCCGTCCCAGCCGTCGAAGTCGCCGCACACCCGCACGCCCTGCGCGGTCGGCGCCCACACCGCGAACGACGTGCCGTCGACCGGCCCGCCGGGGGTGTCGTAGCGGTGCGGGTGCGCGCCCAGCACCTCCCACAGCCGCTCGTGCCGGCCCTCGCCGATCAGGTGCAGGTCCAGCTCGCCGATCGTCGGCAGCCAGCGGTACGGGTCGTCGGCGATGACGACGTTGCCGTCGCCGTAGTCGACCTCGTACCGATAGTCGCTCGGCGGCTCCGGCACCAGGCCGGCGAACAGGCCGCCCTCGACCGGGTCCA
This sequence comes from Kutzneria buriramensis, assembly GCF_003387475.1. Lineage (GTDB taxonomy): Bacteria > Actinomycetota > Actinomycetes > Mycobacteriales > Pseudonocardiaceae > Kutzneria > Kutzneria buriramensis. Next base: position 175,528 of record NZ_QUNO01000012.1, read on the forward strand.
GCTCGAACCGCTTGTCGCCGACGAGCACCGACACCGAGCGGGCGCCGATGCGCAGCGCCCGCACGACGGTGCCGCCCGGGTGCGCGTGCGCGCCCAGCACCCCGTGCGGATCGTGGTGCGCACCCCCGAGCAGCCGGTCCACCTCGTCCTTGGCCGGTGCGATGCTCGTCACGACTGTTCAGTCCTCTCCGGCGGTGATCCTCGCGATGGACGCCAGCGGCACGGTCAGCCAGTCCGGCCGGTTCCCGTGCTCGTACGCCACCTCGTACACGGCTTTGTCCAGTTCCAACGCGCGCAGCAGCGGCCCCTGCTCGCGGGGGTCGTCGCCGACCTCCGCGTAGCCGTCGCAGAACGCCTCCCGGTTGCGCGCGGTCCACTCCCGCGCCCGCACCTCCAGCTGGTGGTCGGCCGGGTGACCGACCAGCAGCTGCTGCGCCGCGTAGTCGAACGAGCGCAGCATGCCCGCCACGTCCCGCAGCGGCGACCGCAGCGCGTTGCGCTCGGCCAGCGGCGCGGCCGGCTCGCCCTCGAAGTCGATGAGCCGCCAGCCGGTCGCGGTCCGCAGCACCTGGCCCAGGTGCAGGTCGCCGTGGATGAACTGCACGTCCACCAGCGACCGGCCGCTGCGGGCCTGCTCGAACACGGCTCGTAACGCCGACTCGTACGGTGCCAGCTCGGGCACGTCGGCCAGCACGGCGTCCAGCCGGCGGTGCATCGCCTGCACCGCCTCGTACAACCGCTCCGGGCCCTCCTGCCCGCTGCCCAGTGCCTTGCGCAGGTCGGCGTGCACCTCGGCGACGGACTGCCCCAGCCGGAACGCCTCACCGGCGAAGTCGCCGCCGACCTCGGCGGCGTGCAAATCGGCCTCGGCCATCAGGTCCCGCACGGACGCGGTGGCCATCGCCCAGCCCTCCACCGCGCCCTGGAGGAACTCCTGGAGGATGCCCAGCACCACGAACTCGTCGGTGATCGCGCCCAGCGGGCGGGCGATGTGCTTGGAGCCGACCGACTGGAGTGCCCGGTGCAGCTGGAGGTCCGGGTTCGGGCCGGCCACCACACGGCGGAACAGCTTGAGGATGTACTCGGTGCCGTAGATCACCGAGGTGTTGGACTGCTCCGCGCTGACCGGCTTGGCCCGCTGCGCGGGCACGATGACGGCACCTGGCTCGGGGGCGAAGTGGATCCCCTCCACCCAGGTGTCCTCGGCGATCAGCGTCAGCAGCCGGCCCATCAGCTCGGTGTCGTGCACCGCCTCGTAGTAGACGTACCCGTCGACCTCGCCGATCATCGCGTGCCCGAGGTGCTCGGGCAACTCCCGGCGGCGGCCGACCAGCAGCTGGTACTCGCCGTCGGCGGTGCTCAGCACGGCGTGCACCAGCTTCGGGTCGCCGTCCAGCAGCGTCACCGCGTCCCGGGTGGACACTTCTGACAGATCGCGGTTCTTGCCGCCGAACCACCGCTGCTCGGGCAGCCAGCGCAGCAAAGCATCGGATAGTGGAGTCAGTTCCGTCACGGCGCCTCCCCGCCCTCGGTCTCGGGGACCAGTTGGAACCAGTAGAAACCGTGCCCGGGCAGGGTCAGCAGGTACGGCAGGTCCCCGATGCGCGGGAAGCGCACGCCGCCGGTCAGCTCCAGCGGCACCAGGCCGTGGTACTCGGACAGGTCGAGCTCGACCGGCTGCGGGAAGCGCGACAGGTTGTTCACGCACAGCAGCACGTCGTCGTTCCAGCGCCGCAGGTACGCCAGCATGGACGGGTTGGTCGAGCCCAGCTCGGTGTAGGTGCCGAAGCCGAACGCCTTGTGCGCGGTCCGGACCTCCAGCATGCGGCGGGTCCAGTTCAGCAGCGACGAGCTGTTGTTGATCTGTGCCTCGACGTTGATGCCCTGGTAGCCGTAGGTGGCGTCGCCGATCACCGGCAGGTAGATCCGGTTCGGGTCGCACCGGGAGAAGCCGGCGTTGCGGTCCGGCGTCCACTGCATCGGGGTGCGCACCGCGTCCCGGTCGCCCAGCCAGATGTTGTCGCCCATGCCGATCTCGTCGCCGTAGTACAGGACGGGCGAGCCCGGCAGCGACAGCAGCATCGCCGTGAACAGCTCCTGCTGGTTGCGGTCGTTCTCCAGCAGCGGGGCCAGCCGGCGGCGGATGCCGATGTTGGCCTTCATCCGCGGGTCCTTGGCGTACTCCGCGTACATGTAGTCGCGTTCCTCGTCGGTGACCATCTCCAGCGTCAACTCGTCGTGGTTGCGCAGGAAGATGCCCCACTGGCAGCCCGACGGGATCTCCGGCGTCTGGGCCAGGATCTCCGAGATCGGGAACCGCGACTCCCGCCGCACCGCCATGAACAGCCGCGGCATCAGCGGGAAGTGGAACGCCATGTGGCACTCGTCGCCGCCGGCGTCGGCGTCGCCGAAGTACTCGACCACGTCGGCCGGCCACTGGTTGGCCTCGGCCAGCAGCACCCGGCCCGGGTACTCGACGTCGACGACCTTGCGGCAGCGGCGCAGGAACTCGTGCGTGCGCGGCAGGTTCTCGCAGTTGGTGCCCTCCTCCTCGAAGAGGTAGGGCACGGCGTCCAGCCGGAAGCCGTCGATGCCGATGTCCAGCCAGAACCGCAGGACGTCGATCATCGCCTCCTGGACCTCGGGGTTCTCGTAGTTGAGGTCCGGCTGGTGGCTGAAGAAGCGGTGCCAGTAGAACTGGCCGCGCACCGGGTCGAAGGTCCAGTTCGACGTCTCGGTGTCGACGAAGATGATCCGCGCGTCGGAGTAGCGCGAGTCGTCGTCGCTCCACACGTAGAAGTCGCCGTACGGGCCCTGCGGGTCGGTGCGCGAGGCCTGGAACCAGGCGTGCGCGTCCGAGGTGTGGTTGAGCACCAGGTCGGTGATCACCCGGATGCCCCGGCGGTGGGCCTGGTCGAGCAGGTACACGAAGTCGTCGACGGTGCCGAACTCGGGCAGCACCTGCCGGAAGTCGCTGATGTCGTAGCCGCCGTCACGCAGCGGCGACGCATAGAAAGGGGGCAGCCACAGGCAGTCCACGCCGAGCCACTCCAGGTAGTCCAGCTTCTCGGCCAGCCCGCGCAGGTCGCCGGTGCCGTCGCCGTTGGAGTCGGCGAACGCGCGCACCAGCACCTCGTAGAAGACAGCGCTCTTGTACCACTCGGGCTCCCGCGGAGCCTGCCTGGCCGTGCCGAAGTCGTCGCTGCTCGGCTCGACCAGGTGGCCGTCTTCGGTGAATTCGTTCCCCAGGACATCCGTGGTCCCGGTCTGGGGAGCGTCGGGCATCGTCGCCACCTACCCCTCGTCCATGGTCGGCAAGCCCCGCCTCCGGGGACTACCCGGGACGGGGCCGCGATATTCGTGCTGATCGGTTACTTGCGATGAATACTGATGACGTGCGCGACGGCACGCCAGGGTTCGAGCCGGACGAAGTTGGCCTGACCCCAGTCCCAGGTGTCGCCCGTGACCTCGTCGTGAGCGGTGACCCGCTCGTGCCACTCCACGCCCAGCTCGCTCAGATCCAACCAGAGCGTGCCCTGTTGGGCCTCGTGCGGATCCAGCGTCACCACCACGACCACCGTGTCGCCGGTGTCCGGATCCGTCTTGCTGTACGCGATCAGCGCGTCGTTGTCGACGTGGTGGAAGTGCAGTGTGCGCAGCTGGTGCAGCGCCGGGTGGTCCCGGCGGACCTGGTTCAGCTTGGTCAGCCACGGCTCCAGCGACCGGCCGTCCAGCAGCGCGGTGTGGTAGTCGCGCGGCCGCAGCTGGTACTTCTCGGAGTCCAGGTACTCCTCGGAGCCCTGCCGCACCGGCTCGTGCTCGAACAGCTCGAAGCCGGAGTAGACGCCCCAGGTCGGCGACATGGTCGCGGCCAGCGCGGCCCGGATGGCGAACATCGACGGGCCGCCGTGCTGCAGCGACTCGTGCAGGATGTCCGGGGTGTTCACGAACAGGTTGGGCCGGCCCTCGTCGGCGTGCTGGAGCCAATCGACCATGAAGTCGATCAGCTCCTGCTTGCCGGTGCGCCAGGTGAAGTACGTGTAGGACTGGGTGAAGCCGAGCTTGGCCAGGCCGTACTGGCGGGCCGGGCGGGTGAACGCCTCGGCCAGGAACAGCACGTCCGGGTAGCGCCGCTTGACCTCCCAGATCAGCCAGTGCCAGAAGTCCGGCGGCTTGGTGTGCGGGTTGTCCACTCGGAAGATCCGCACGCCGAGCTCGATCCAGTGCGTGATCACCCGGTTGACCTCGGCGTAGAGGCTGCGCGGCTCGTTGTCGAAGTTCAGCGGGTAGATGTCCTGGTACTTCTTCGGCGGGTTCTCGGCGTACGCGATCGTGCCGTCCGGCAGCGTGGTGAACCACTCCGGGTGCTCGGCCACCCAGGGGTGGTCGGGCGCGCACTGGAGCGCGAAGTCCAGCGCCACCTCCAGGCCCAGCTCCTCGGCGTGGTGCACGAAGCCCTTGAAGTCGGCCGTCGTGCCCAGCTCGGGGGCGATCGCGTCGTGGCCGCCGTCGGACGAGCCGATGGCCCACGGCGAGCCCACGTCGTCCGGACCGGCGTTGAGGGTGTTGTTGGGGCCCTTGCGGTTCACTCGCCCGATCGGGTGGATCGGCGGCAGGTAGGCCACGTCGAAGCCCATCGCCGCGATCCGGTCGAGCTCGCGGGTGGCCGTGACGAAGGTGCCGTGCACGGGCTTGCCGGTGTCGTCCCAGCCGCCGGTGGAGCGGGGGAAGAACTCGTACCAGGAGCCGTAGAGCGCCTTGGTCCGGTCGACCCAGATCTTGTGCACCTTGCCCCGGGTGAGCAGTTCTCGCACCGGGAACTCGTTCATGATCGTGTCGACGTCGGCCGCCAGCGCCGGGCCGACCCGCTCGGGCAGCGGCCGTTCACCGTCCCGCAACCCGGCGGCAACTCCGAGGAGAAATTCCTTGTCGTTGCGGCGTTCCGGGCGCTTGCCCACCCGCTCCACGAGCCGCGCGCCGAGTTCGAGGTCGTTGGCCAGCTCCGCGGAACCCTGGCCTGCCGCCAGTTTCTTCTCCACCGCGTGCCGCCAGGTCGCCCACGGGTCGCTCCAGGCGTCCACCCGGAACGTCCACGCGCCCTCGGCGTCCGGCACGATCGTCGCGACGAACCGGTCCAGGCCGATGCCGTGCTCGACCATGCGGGTCTGGCGGGCCACCTTGTCCTTGGGACCCTTCCACGTCACCGTGGCCGCGACCGCGTCGTGGCCCTCGCGCCACACCGTCGCGCCGACCGGGATGTGTTCTCCTACAACGGCTTTGGACGCGTAGCGGCCGCCACTGACCACCGGCGTGATGTCGTCGATGCCCAAACGTCCACTCATCGCACGCCCCTTGGTCGTCGCCCGCCGGCCGCTCATAGTGTGCCTTGACCGGCTCGGTCCTAAACCACCGGGGGACGCCTTCGTGACCATCGCGCGTGACTCCCGCCGTGACCCGGTCGCCCAACGCTAGCGTCCGAGCTGATCATCAGCCACAGCTGGGAGAACTCTTCATGTTTACTGGGGCAGGTCGCGCGTTGGCGGCCGCACTTCTCGTCACTTCGATCGCGACCGTGGTGGCGCCGACGGCGTCGGCGGCGCCCGTCTGCGTCTGGACGAGATCGGCCTTACCGACGCCGGCCGACCGGACCGCCGCCGACATCACCGGTGGCAACGATTCCGGCGTACTGGTCGGTAACACGTATCAGCCGAACTTCATCAACTCCGGCCACGGTCCGCTGTACGGCGCCGTGTGGTCCGGCGGCAAGCTCGTGGCGTCCGCCGCGACGGCCGGCGCCCAGTTCCTCGGCATCAACAACGCCGGCACCGTCGTCGGCTACACCATCGACGCCGCCGGCCACAGCCACGCGGCCACGTTCGACGCCAGCACCGGTGCCGCCACCGCGCTGCCGGTCGACCCGACTTGGCTCAACACCGACGCCGACGCGATCAACACCGCTGGCGACATCGCCGGCACCGCGGAATTCGGCGGCAGCCCGCACGTCGTCGTCTGGCACGCCGGCAGCTACAAGGTGCTGCCGCAGTCCACGTCCCGGCTCGACCTCGTGCACAGCATCGACGACCAGGGCCGGGTGCTCGCCGACATCGCGCTGCCGGTGACCCAGAACGAGCTCACCGGCGTGGTGTGGGACGCGAACGGCACCCGGCACGTGCTCGCCGGCGCGAACGGGACCACCTGGAACACCACGTACGCGCTTCGCGGCGGCGTCGTCGCCGGCTCGGCGCGCGACGCGCAGGCCACCCTGTGGAAGGCCGACGGCTCGCTCGGCAGCAAGATCGCCGGCGGCACCGCTGCCACCGCCATCGGCGCCACCGGCACCGTCGGCGGCCAGGCCTACGACACCGTGTCCCAGAAGTACAGCACCGTGCTCTGGCAGGGCGGCGCCGTCGTGGCGACGCTGCCGATCAACTCGGTGACCGCCGGTGTGGTGGCCATCGGCCCCGACGACCACACCGCCGCCGGCAACGAGTACGTCCGCACCTGGGGCGGCGGTCACGCCGACACCCCGGTGACCTGGAGTTGCATGTAGCCGGGTGATCGGGCGGAGTCGCTCGGCCCCGCCGGTGCTTCGCCCGGTTGCTGGATTTCGATCGCCGCCACCCGACGCAGCTCACGACGGAGCTGACGCGGCGGTCGAAATCCAGCAAGGGCGAGGCACCGGTCAGGAGGGGCCGAGCCGCGACGCCGGAGGCGGCGCCATTCAACACTGCAAAGTTTTGCAAAAACCCGGTGAAAGTTGCAGGAACGGGAGGGGGCGGTTATAGGGTCGCGCACCGTGAGAGCACTCCGCCGGTTCACCGTCCGCGCCAGTCTGCCCGAGCCGCTCGCGGCGCTCGGCCGCCTGGCGACCAACCTGCGCTGGACGTGGCACCCGCCGACACAGGAGCTGTTCGCCGCGGTCGACCCGGAGGCGTGGCAGCGCGCCGGCAACGACCCGCTGGCGCTGCTGCGCGACGTCCCGGCGGCGCACCTGGAGCGGCTGGCCGCCGACGAGGGCTTCCTGGCCCGGGTCCGGACAACCGCGGACGACCTCGACCGCTACCTCACAGCCCCGCGCTGGTACCAGAACCGCGGCGAGCAGACCGAGCTGCCGGCCACGATCGGGTACTTCTCGATGGAGTTCGGCGTCACCGAGGCGCTGCCCAACTACTCGGGAGGCCTGGGCGTGCTGGCCGGCGACCACCTGAAGGCGGCTTCCGACCTGGGCGTGCCGCTGATCGGCGTGGGCCTGCTCTACCGCTCCGGCTACTTCCGGCAGTCGCTGTCGCTGGACGGCTGGCAGGAGGAGCACTACCCGGTGCTCGACCCCCGCGGCCTGCCGCTGGAGCTGCTGACCGACGCCGCCGGCACGCCCGTGCAGGTCCGCGTGAGCGTGCCGGGCGACCGCACGCTGCACGCCCGGATCTGGAAGGCGCAGGTCGGCCGGGTGCCGTTGCTGCTGCTCGACTCCAACGTCGACGAGAACGACGACGACCTGCGCGGCGTCACCGACCGGCTCTACGGCGGCGACCAGGACCACCGGATCCGCCAGGAGATCCTGGCCGGCATCGGCGGCGTGCGCGCCGTGCGCATGTACTGCGACCTGACCGGCACGCCGCAGCCGGAGGTGTTCCACACCAACGAGGGCCACGCCGGCTTCCTCGGCCTGGAGCGCATCCGCGAGCTGCTGACGTCCCAGGGCCTGGAGTTCGACCAGGCGCTGGCCGCCGTGCGCGCCGGCACCCTGTTCACCACGCACACCCCGGTGCCGGCCGGCATCGACCGCTTCCCGGTCGACCTGGTGCAGCACTACTTCGGCGGCGACCGGCTGCTGCCGGGCGTGCCGATCGAGCGGGTGCTGGCGCTGGGCGCCGAGGAGAACCCCGGCCTGTTCAACATGGCCCACATGGGCCTGCGGCTGGCCCAGCGGGCCAACGGCGTGTCCAAGCTGCACGGCGAGGTCAGCCGGGGCATGTTCGGCGGCCTCTGGCAGGGCTTCGACGCCGACGAGGTGCCGATCGGCTCGGTCACCAACGGCGTGCACGGGCACACCTGGGCGGCGCCGGAGATGACCAAGCTGGAGCCGGAGCAGCTGACCGACTCCGTGCTGTGGGAGCTGCGCTGCGGGCTGCGCGGCAAGCTGGTGGACGAGGTGCGCCGCCGGGTCCGCGCGTCCTGGCTCCAGCGCGGCGCCTCGGCGCTGGAGCTGGGCTGGACGGAGTCGGTGTTCGACCCGGACGTGTTGACGGTCGGCTTCGCGCGCCGCGTGCCGACGTACAAGCGGCTGACCCTGATGCTGCGCGATCCCGAGCGGCTGCGGGCCCTGCTGCTGCACCCGGAGCGCCCGGTGCAGCTGGTGGTGGCCGGCAAGTCGCATCCGGCCGACGACGGCGGCAAGGCGCTGATCCAGCAGATCGTGAAGTTCGCCGACGACGCCGGCGTGCGGCACCGCATCGTGTTCCTGCCGGACTACGACATGTCGATGGCCCGCTACCTGTACTGGGGCTGTGACGTCTGGCTGAACAACCCGATGCGGCCGCTGGAGGCGTGCGGCACCTCGGGCATGAAGGCGGCGCTGAACGGCGGCCTGAACCTGTCCATCCGCGACGGCTGGTGGGACGAGTTCTACGACGGCAAGAACGGCTGGGCGATCCCGACCGCCGACGGCGTGCCGGACCCGAACCGCCGCGACGACCTGGAGGCGGCCGCGCTGTACGAGCTGCTGCAGGCGCAGGTCGCGCCGCTGTTCTACGACCGCAGCGCCGACGGTGTGCCGGACCGCTGGATGGCGTTGGTCCGGCACACGCTGACCGAGATGGGGCCGCAGTTGCAGGCCGAGCGCATGGTGCGGGAGTACGTGGAGACGTACTACGCGCCGGCCGGCGCGTCGGCGACGGCGGTGCGGGCCAACTCGTTCCAGGGCGCCAAGGAGCTGGCGGTCTACAAGGCGCGGATCCGGTCCGCGTGGAACCGGGTGCAGGTGACCTACACCGACCTGTCCGTCAACGGCGCGCACGCGCCGGTGGTCGGCCAGCCGGTGACGGTCCGCGCCCGGGTCGACCTGAACGGCTTGTCACCGTCGGACGTCGAGGTGCAGGCGGTCATCGGCCGTGTCGCCGATTCGGGTGAACTCTCGCAGGTGGTCACCGCGACCATGACGCCCGGCGCCGACGGCGGCTACCACGCCGAACTGGCCCTGCCCCACGTCGGCTCCGTCGGCTACACCGTCCGCGTCCTCCCCCACCACGAACTCCTGGCCACCCCAGCGGAGTTGGGCCGAGTGATCCTCGCCTAATCAGGTGGGAATGCGAGGCCGCGCCGGTGCTTCGCACGGTTGCTGGATTTCGGTCGGCCGCCACCTACGCACCCACCAGGCAGCCGATGCGGCCGACCGAAATCCGGCAAGGGCGAGGCACCGGTCACGAGCGGCCTCGCCCCGCGCGGAACGCGCGGCAAAAGACGCGGCAGGTGCTCCTCGCTTCCCTGGTGCGAGGAGACCCTGCCCGTCAGTTCGCGCCCCGCCGGATGCTCAGCGGGTACACGTTCTGCTCGGCGTGGTCCTGCGCCTGTTCCGCCGACAACGCCGCGAGCACCGCCAGTCCCTGGTAGAGCGGCATGTGATCGGTCGCCACGCAGGTCTCCCCGCACACCCGGACGCTCACGTGCACGGCCTCGCCGGGCGCGACCGGCCGGGGGATCGGCACGGAGGCGGCCGCCATCGCGGCGGTCACCGGCCGTCCGGACTTCGTGTACACCCGCGTCCGGACGTGGAACGCGACCAGCCCGATCACCGCGCACACCGCCCACCACACCGGCACGGCTGCCAGCTGCTGCCACGGCACCGAGCGGGTGAAGCCGGCGCCGACGCCGGCCTGCATGGAGCCGTACATCGGCAGGAACCGCACCAGGTCGTTGTCGGACCCGGCGTTGACCACCGGCGACTCCAGCCCGACGTCGATCAGGCTGATCATGATGATGGCGAACATGCCCTCCAGCTCGCCGCGCAGCAGCACGCCCAGCACGATGCCGATGCCGCCGTAGGTGACGGCCGCGGTGAACATGCCCAGCGCGAACAGCCACAGCTGCTGCGGGTGCCAGTAGACCCACACCATCGCGGTGGTGTACGCCGCGACCACCACCGAGCTGGCGAACAGCGCGGTCACCTTGGCCGCGAGCAGGTGCGGCCGGGGGTACCCGGCGGCGACCAGTCGCCGGTCGAACGGACCCGAACGGTAGGTCACGCTGAACATGAGGAATCCTACGATCAGGGTCACGGCGTTCAGCCCGCCGGAGATGAAGGTCAGGTGCTGCCCGTTGACGTGCAGTTCCTCGCCGCTGCCGCGGTAGCGGAACGGCAGCGGGCTCTCCGACATCATCAGGTCGATCAGCGTGATCCAGACCGGCACGAACACGGCGACCAGGATGATCGCCAGTCGGTTGCGGGCGTGCTCGACGAGCTCGAACCCGGTCGCCGTGCGGTAGAACCTCCGGCCGATGGTCATCCGGCGTGCGCCTCCACTGGCATGGGCGTGACGACCCCGTTGGCGAGCCGGTATCCGGTGTCGAGGCGGTCGATGTCGTGGCTGAGGTGGGAGATCACCAGCAGCGACCGGCCGGCGTCACGCAACTCCCCGGCCAGCTCCCAGAAGTGCAGGTAGGTCTCCCAGTCGAAGCCCTGGTACGGCTCGTCCAGCAGCACCACCGCCGGGTCGTGCATGAGCGCGATGACCAGGTTGAGCTTCTGTCGGGTGCCGCCGGACAGCGACCGCACGCGGCTGGCCCGGTACTGGGTGAAGTTCAGCCGCTCCACCAGTTCGTGCGCCCGGTGCAGGTCCTCCAGCTGGTAGGCCCGCTGGAAGTAGCGCAGGTGCTGGGCCACGGTCAGCGAATCGTTCAGCACGGTTCGTTGCGGGCAGTAACCGAGCCTGCCTCGCGGTATGACCCATCCGTGGTCCGGTTTCAGTTCACCGGCCAGAATTCGGAGCAGCGTGGTCTTGCCGGCGCCGTTTTCGCCGACGATTCCGGCCAGCTCGCCACGCTCCAGTGTGAAGTCCACGCGGTCGAGCACCTGCCGGCGGCCGAACGCCTTGCGCACGTCGGCCACATACAGCGTGGAGTTCTGTGAGGACACCTCATCACTGTCCGTCCGGCACCGGTTTTCCGCAAGTTGGCCTGCGGGAGCCGGGCCACTGTCGGGTGATCTTGGCTGCCTGCGGTTGTTGCTAGGTCAACATCGGCTCATGCTCGGCTGAACGGACATCGCATGGCCGTCCGAATTGGATTCGCATTCTTCGCCGCGGCCGGTCGTGCCAATTCCTGCGAGGGAGTGACCGGCATGGTGGAGCTCGCGCGTGAACCGATTGCCGTCATCGGTATGTCGTGTCGGTACCCGGGTGGGATCGATTCACCGGAGCGTTTCTGGCAGCTCCTGGTCCAGGGTCGCGACGTCATCCGCGAGGGCCCGCAGGGCCGCTGGGACTTCGAGGCCTTCTACGACCCGGACGTCGACGTGCCGGGCCGGTGCACCTCGCGCTGGGCCGGCTACTTCGACGACATCACCGGCTTCGACGCGGCCTTCTTCGGCATCTCGCCGCGCGAGGCCACCACCATGGACCCGCAGCACCGGCTGATGATCGAGCTGGCCTGGGAGGCGCTGGAGCGGGCCGGGCTGCCGCCGCGGGAGCTGGCCGGCAGCCGCACCGGCGTGTTCGCCGGCATGTGCCACTCCGAGTACATCGGGCGGCTGGCCGGCCGGTACGAGGACATCGACGCGTACATGATGACCGGCAACGGCCATTCCACCGCGGTCGGCCGGATCTCCTACCTGCTCGGGCTGAACGGCCCCAGCGTCGCGGTGGACACCGCCTGCTCCTCCTCGCTGGTGGCACTGCACCTGGCCTGCCAGAGCCTGGCCACCGTCGAGTCCGACATCGCGCTGGCCTCCGGCATCAACCTGATGATCAATCCGGAGACGCCGATCAGCTACTCGAAGTGGGGCATGCTGTCGCCGACGGGCCGCTGCCATCCCTTCGACGCCGGCGCGGACGGCTTCGTGCGCGGCGAGGGCGCGGGCATGGTCGTGCTGAAGCGGCTGTCCGACGCGGAGGCCGACGGCGACGAGGTGCTCGCGGTGATCCGCGCGACCGCCGTCAACCAGGACGGCCGCTCGCAGGGCCTGACCGCGCCGTCCGCGGACGCGCAGCGGGCGCTGTTCTTCGAGGCGGTCGAGAAGTCCGGCGTCGACCCGGGCCTGCTGGGCCTGATCGAGACACACGGCGCCGGCACGCCGGTCGGCGACCCCATCGAGTTCGACTCGATGCGCACGGTCTACGGCGCCGGCCGGGACCGCTGCGCGCTCGGCGGCGTGAAGTCCAACCTCGGCCACACCGAGGCCGCCGCCGGCGTTTCGGGGCTGATCAAGACCGTGCTGAGCCTCCAGCACGGGATGATCCCGCCGACGCTGAACTTCACCGGCTGGAACCCGCAGATCCACCCGGAGGACACGAGGTTCTTCGTGCCGACCGAGGTGACGTCGTGGCCGGTGCAGGACGCGCCGCGGCTGGCGGCGGTCTCGTCGTTCGGCGTCGGCGGCACCAACTCGCACGTGCTGGTCGAGCAGGCACCGCATCGAACATCGCAGCGAACACCCGACACCGGCTGCCCGACGATGATCCCGCTGTCCGCCGCCTCCTTCGAGGTGCTCGGCACCGCCGCCAGCCGTCTCGCGGAGTGGTTGCGCGACAACGACGTCTCGCTCACGGACGTGGCGCACACCCTCGCGGCCCGCCGCTCACACAACCTCGCACGCCTCGCCGTGACGGCCCGGTCCGTCGACGAGCTGGCCGCCTGCCTGGAGGGCTTCGCCGACGGCGAGCCGCAGCCGCACGTCACCTGCACGACCGCCAAGACCGCCGCCGCAAAGGGCAGCGTCTGGGTGTTCTCCGGCCAGGGCTCGCAGTGGAGCGGCATGGGCCGCCGGCTGCTGGCCGAGGAGCCGGAGTTCGCCGCCGCCATCGCCGAGATCGAGCCACTGGTGTTGGCCGAGGCGGGTTTCTCCGTCACCGACGTGATGTGCGCGCCGGAGATGTCCACCGACATCGACAAGATCCAGCCGACGCTGTTCGCCATGCAGGTCGGCCTGGCCCGGATGTGGCGGGCGGCCGGCGTGGAGCCGGCCGCGGTGATCGGCCACTCCATGGGCGAGACCGCCGCCGCGGTCGTCGCCGGCGGATTGTCCCTGTCCGACGGCGTGTTGGTGATCTGCCGCCGGTCCGCGTTGATGAAGCGGGCCTCCGGCCTGGGCACGATGGCGTCGGTCGACCTGCCCGCCGACGAGCTGGACCTGTCCGGCACGAGCGTCACCGTCGCCGTGCAGGCCTCGACCCGGTCCACGGTCGTATCCGGCGACACCGCCGAGATCGAGCGGCTGGTCGAGAGGTGGCAGGAGCAGGGCCAGATGGCGCGGCTGGTCGCCGTGGACATCGCCGCCCACTCCACCCACATGGACCCGCTGCTGGACGAGATCATGAGCGGGCTCGCCGGCCTGAAGCCGTTGCCGCCCACCGTTCCCGTGTATTCGACGGTGCTGGAGGACGCCCGCGCGGAGTTCACCTTCGACGCCCAGTACTGGGCCGCCAACCTGCGTAACCAGGTGCGTTTCGCCAACGCCGTGCAGGCCGCCGGCGAGGACGGGTACGGCGTGTTCGTCGAGGTGTCACCGCATCCCGTGACGACCTATCCGATGAGCGAGGCGCTGCCGGAAGCCGTTGTGCTGCCGACCATCAAGCGCGACTGCGACCCGTCGGAGTTCTTCGGCATCCAGCTCGGGGCCCTGTACTGCGCGGGCACGCCGATCGACTGGTCCCGCGCCTACGGCCAGGGCCGGCTCGTCGACGTGCCGACGCTGACCTGGGACCGCAAGCGGCACTGGATCGACCTGCCGCTGCCGCACCCGGACCTCCAGGTCGCCGGATCCTCGGACACCCATCCGCTGCTGGGCGTGCACGTCAAGCTGCCCGAAGGCGACGGACGCCATGTGTGGCAGGGGGATCTGGGCACGGCGGTGCTGCCGTGGCTGGCCGACCACGCGGTGGACGACGCGATCGTGTTGCCGGGCGCGGGGTTCACCGAGATGGTGCTGGCCGCCGGCTCCGAGTTCTTCGGCGTGTCGGCCGAACTCGTCGACGTGGTCGGACTTCGGTTCGATCGGCTGCTGCCGCTGGGCGAGCACACCGAGGTGTCCACCGTGCTCACGTCGCTGGCGCCGGACCGGGCGTCGGTGGCGGTGCTGACTAGCACCGAGGACGGCCTGAACTGGGTCACACATGCCACCGGCGAGGTCCGCAAGCTGGAGTCGCGCGTGCCGATGGCGCCGGCGGTGATGTCGGAACTCGTTGCGGCGCATACGGTTGTGGAGGAGCTGCCGGGGTTCTACGCCGGGCTGCGGGCCGACGGCTACTTCCACGGGCCGGCCTTCGCCGGCCTGACCGAGCTGCGCGTCGAGGATGTGGACGGCGGCACGGTGCTGGGCAAGGTCAAGGTGCCGGCCGCCGCGCGGGCCAGCGCCCGCGGTTTCCGGTTCCACCCGGTGCTGTTCGACACCTGCCTCCAGGCGCTCGGGGCCGCGCGGATCAAGGGCCGCCCGGCCGGCGCGCCCCGGCTGCTGCCGGCGGGCGTGGCCACGCTGCGGGTGTTCGGCGATCCGACTCGCGGCGTGTACTGCGAGGGCCAGGCCGTGCTCGACGACAGCGACGGCTCGTCCGCGATGGGCTGGATCCGGCTGCTGGACGCCGACGGCGCGGTCCTGGTGGAGGCGCAGGACATCCGGCTGGTGTCGCCGGAGCGTGAGCTCGGACCGCGCCGCCTGGACCCGCTGTTCCACGAGATCACCTGGCAGGCCGCGCCGCTGCCGGAGGCCTCCGTCCCCGGCAACTGGCGGATCATCGGCGACGGCCCGATGGCCGCCGAGCTGGCCGCGCTGCTGCCGTCCGACGGCGAGGTCATGGGCGTCGTCGTGCTGCCGTCGAATGCCGACGGCATGGAGCAGGTCGTCGACCTGATCGACGTGATCCGCGAGGCCGGCGACACGCGGCTGTGGATCGTCACGCAGGGCGGGCAGGCGGTGACCGCCGACGAGGACATCAACCTCGCGCAGGCGGCCCTGCGTGGCATCGGCCGCGTCGCCGGCTACGAGCACGCGGAGCTCCGGATCACCCTGGTGGACCTGGATCCCGCGTCTGACGAGCCGGCGGCGGAGCTGGCCCGGGAACTGCTCGCCGACGCGCCGGAGGACGAGGTCGCCTGGCGGGCCGGGGAACGTCTCGCGGCGCGGCTGGTCAAGGCCCCGCTGCACGACGGCACCTGGCAGTTCCGTCCACGACGGACCGTCCACTACGGACTCGACGGCTTCGCCCTCGACCTGGCCCGGCCCGGAAACCTCGACACCATGGGCCTGGTCGTGCGGCCGCGCCGCGAGCCGGCGGCCGGCGAGGTGGAGATCCAGGTGCTGGCCGGCGCGCTGAACTTCCGTGACGTGCTGCTGGCCATGGGCCTGTACCCGACGGCCGACGGCTCCCAGCCGCCGCTCGGCGGCGACTGCGCCGGCATCGTGTCGCGCGTGGGACCGGGCGTCACCGGCCTGAAGCCCGGCGACCGGGTGTTCACGCTGGCCAGCGGCTCGTTCGCGACCTACGTGACCACGCCGGCGGACCTCGTCGCGGTTATCCCCGACGGCATGACCGCCGCCGAGGCCGCCGTCGTGCCGGCCGTGTATCTGACGGCCTGGTACGCGCTGGTGCACCTGGCCCGGCTGATGCCCGGCGAGCGGGTGCTCATCCACTCCGCCACCGGCGGCCTCGGCCTCGCGGCCATCGCCATCGCCCGCAGCCGCGGCGCGGAGATCCTGGCCACCGCCGGCAGCCCCGAGAAGCGGGCCTACCTGCGGGAACTCGGCATCGAGCGCGTGATGGACTCGCGGTCGCTGGACTTCGTCGACCAGACCATGGCGTTCACCGACGGCCGCGGCGTGGACGTCGTGCTCAACTCGCTCGCCGGGCCGGCGCTGCGCGCCGGGCTGGACGTGCTGGCCGTCGGCGGCCGGTTCGTCGAGCTCGGCAAGCGGGACATCTACGCCGACACCAAGCTCGGCATGTCCCCGTTCAAGCGGAACATCACCATCAGCAGCGTCGACCTGGACCTGGTGCTGCGCACAAAGCCCGACCTGGCCTGCACGCTGCTCGGCGAGGTGGCCGAGGAGCTCACCGCCGGCCGGCTGGACTCGTTGCCGCGCAAGGAGTTCCCGCTGGAGCAGGCCGCCGACGCGTTCCGGCTGATGGCCGCGGCCAAGCACATGGGCAAGCTCGTGCTGACCGTGCCGGAGACCGGTTCCACGGTCGCCGTCGTGCCGGAGGGCATCGTGCCCGTCGCGCACGCCGACGGCGCGTACGTGATCACCGGCGGTCTCGGCGGCCTCGGCCTGGAGATGGCGCGGTGGCTGGCCGGGCTGGGGGCCGGGCGGCTCGTGCTCAACGGACGGTCGGCTCCGTCCGTGCACACCGAGGAGGTCATCGCCGAGCTGCGGGCCGCCGGCACGCAGGTCGAGGTCGTCCGCGGCGACGTGTCGTCGGCGGGGGTGGCCGAGCGGCTGGTCGCCGCCTGCGGTGACGTCCCGCTGCGGGGCATCCTGCACGCCGCCGCCGTGCTCGACGACGGCATGGTGCTCAACCTCGACCGCTCGCGGGTGGAGAAGGTGTGGCGGCCCAAGGTCGACGGCGCCTGGCACCTGCACGAGGCGTCCATCGGCCACGACCTGGACTGGTTCGTGCTGTTCTCCTCGGCCGCCTCGATGTTCGGCAACCCCGGGCAGGCCAACTACGCGGCCGCCAACGCCTGGCTGGACGCGTTCGCCCAGTGGCGGCACCACCGCGGGCTGCCGGCGCTGTCGGTGAACTGGGGCGCGTGGGGCGAGGCCGGCCGGGCGACCGGCTTCAAGGACCGTGGATTCAGCACTTTGTCGACAAAGGACGGTATCGACGCGCTGGCCACGCTGCTCGACCACGAGCGCGTGCGCACCGGCGTCTTCGCGTTCGAGGCCGACAGCTGGTTCGCGATGCTGCCGTCGGTGCTGGACTCCTCGTTCTTCGCCGCCATGCCCCGGAGTTCTCAGGGCGACGCCCCGGCGTCCGGTGGCAAGGTGCGGGCCGAGCTCGCCGAGCTGCCGGCCGAGGAGCGGCGCCGCTTCATGATCGACTATCTGGCCGGCCAGATCCGGGTGATCCTCGGTTTGAGCACCGCCAGCGTCGACGCCGACGTCCCGCTGACCAACCTCGGCTTCGACTCCCTGACGGCGTTGCAGCTGCGCAACCAGCTGGAGGCCGACCTGGCGCTGAAGATCCCGGCGACGGCCGTGTGGACCCACCCCACCCCGGCCGCCCTAGGCGACCACCTGCTCGACCAACTCTCCCTCTAGAAAAGCCACATGCGCTTCCTACTTGGCATCTGATGCCAAGTAGGAAGCGCATGTGGCGGAAAAGGGAAGTTAGGCGGAGAGGGTGTACTGCTCGCTGCCGAAGGTGCGCATCAGGTAGTCGCGGTCCACCGGCGCGGTGAAGTCGCCGGTCAGACCCAGGCGGCGCAGGCCCAGGTCGTCGAACCGCCGCCGGTAGGACATGAACGGCAGGAACGTGCTCATCGTCTGGTAGACCAGCGTCTCCCACGGCGTCGGCTGCTGCGGAGCGCTGGGCACGAACCGCCAGCTGATCGGCAGGATGTCCTCGAAGAGCTCCTCGAACACGTCGGCCAGGAGCTCCGTGCGGACGTCCCGCGGATGCACGATGTGATAGGTGTCCACATGGGACGTCGGCGCGTGCGCGGAGACCTCCACCATCAGCCGCGCGGCCTCCTCGACCTGCAACATGTTCACCAGCGCCTGCGGGTCGCCGGGGATGCGCACGACCAGCCGCTCGCGGCTCTCGCCGGTCATCGCCAGCGTGTTGACCAGCTTGCGGGCCAGCTGCATGCCGGTGAGCAGCGGATGGGTCGGCAGGTGCGGGTGCGGCCGTTGGTCGGTGACCAGCACCGACGGGCGGTGCACGACCGCCGGCCGCCCGGTGCGCGCGGACCACTCCCGCACCGCGACCTCGGCCAGGTACTTGGACTCCTCGTAGCGCGTGGTGAAGCCGTACGAGTCGTCCAGGTCGTCCTCGTAGATGCGGCCCACCGGCCGCCGCCCGGCCACCCCGATCGTGCTGACGTGATGCAGCATCGGTGTGCGCACGCCGGCGTCGGCCAGCTCGATGATCCGGCGGGTGCCGACGGTGTTGGTCAGGTGCAGCCGCTGCGGGTCGGAGTTCAGGTCGATCGACGCCGCGCAGTGCCAGATCTCGTCCAGCTCGTCGGCCAGCGCCCGGAACCGCTGCTGGGTCAGCCCCAGCATCGGCCGCTCCAGCTCGACCACCACCGTGCGCAGGCGGGCGGCGATCGCCGCGATCGCGTCGTCCGGTCGCCCGCTGGCGCGCAGGTAGCGCACGATTCGCTCGCGGGCGGGAATGCCGCCGGGACGGCTCAGCAGGATCACCGAGTCGTGCCGGTCCGCGAGGATCTCCAGCAACCGGGTGCCCAGCAGCCCGGTCGCGCCGGTAATGGCGATCGGCATGGTCGAGCGCTCCTAACTCCGCGATGCCCCCTGTGCGCGAATATTAGATCCACAAGCCGAGTACCACTCGTGATCTCGCTCGTATTGGTGAATCACCGGTGCTCAGCCGGCACTTCCGGGCGACCGGTGCCTACTGTGTTCGCAGGGCCCGGTGCTGATGCGTCATCCGGATACGGTCGGATCCGGCTGCACGGTTTTCGTGTTCAACCAGCCGCGGGGGAATTCGTCGTGCGAATTCTCTTCGCGTTCTCCTGGTTGGAGGAAAGCAGGAGAGGACTCATTCATGCTCAGGAAACTGCTGGTCATCGTGCCGGCACTGGCGCTGGTCGCCGCCTCGACGGGCATCGCCGGCGCCGCCGTGTCCCGGCCCGCCGCGGCGCCGTCCGCCCGGGCCGCGTGCACCGCCGACACCCCCGAAGTCAAGGCGTTGGCCTCGTCGATGAACCAATTCATGGCCGCGATCACCGTGACGCCACCCGACACCGCCAAGGCGCAGGGAATCATCGGCGACATGATCAATGAATTGGTCGCGTTGCAGAAGGCCGGCTGCCTCCAGTTGTCGGCCGCGCCGTCGCGGCTCCAGGACCCGCAGGCCTGCCTGAACGACTTGCAGGGCATGGGCGCCGCGTTGTTCGGCCTGCTGGCCGCCGTTCTCAAGACGCCGCCGGACCCGACCGGCATCACCACTGCGACGACCGCCATCGGCGCGGCGATCACCAAGTTCAACAACGACAACTGCCTGCCGATCAAGCTGCCGGTGCCCGGCGGCCTGCCGACGCCGCCCGGCGGCCTGCCGGCCCCGCCGGCCCCGCCGGGACTGCCCGGCACCTGATCGACGCCCGCGGTTGACGGCCACCTGAGTGGCTCACTTGGCTCCACAAGCCGGGTGAGCCACTCAGGTGCGTTCGGGGCCGCTAGGAGACGTCCAGGCGGGCGCGGATCTGGGCGACCCGGGGCCACCAGGGGGCGATTCGCTCGGCCTCGACGAGCGTCAGGCGGGCGGTGGCGTTGTCGCCGGCGGCCATGTGCGCGCGCGCCAGCGTGGCCAGGTCGTCGGCCCGGCCCAGCGCGTCGTTGCCCAGCGCGATCGCCGAGTTGGCCAGCGTGATCGCCTTGGACACGTTGCCGCGCAACACCTCCACCAGCGCCTTGGCGCCGTTCAGCTTGTACGAGGGGTAGGCCAGTTGCTCCGCGTCGGTGATCGCCCGCTCCGCCCAGCCCAGGCCCAGCTCCGGCTCCAGCTGCCCGGCCTCCACCGCGGCCGCCGCCAGCCCGGCCAGGCCGGCGGTGATCAGCGCGAAGTCGCGCTGCGGCAGCCCCGGCTCGGCCAGCATGCCCAGCACCAGCTGCATGGCCTCGGCGTAGCGGCCGTGCGCCTCCAGCACGATCACCCGCGCCATCGCCGATGACTGCTTGTCGGGCTGGAGCTGCTCCAACGCCTCGCAGGCCGCCCGCGCGGCCGGCAGGTCGCCGGCCTGCACCGCCTTCGTCACCGCGGCGACCAGCGGGGCGGCATCGATCTCGGCCGCCTCGCGCGGATCCAGCCGCAGGTACCGGAACAGCACCCAGCCGGTCGAGGTCACCGCCGCGTCCCGGCGGGGCACCAGCGCGAGGACGACCGCGGCGGCGCAGCCGACCGCGCCGCCCAGCCAGAACGGTCCCGACTCCACGGCGATCAGGACAGCCGTGACCGCTATGCCGAGGATCGCCGACACCAGATACGTGCCCCAGATCCGGGGGCGGACCGGCGCCCTGCCCGGACCGACGGTCACCGACAGCATGATCGGCACGGCCCGTAGCGTGATCGTCCGGCCGGGTGTCGACCAGTCGTGCAGTCGAGCGCCCACGCCGATCACGATGCGAGGGATCCTCGGGCCCAGGGCCAGGCCGCCGGCAAGCACGCCCAGCTGGAGCGCGGCCAGGCCGATCAGCGCCCCTACGACCAGGCCCGGCAGCGCCAGCAGGATCGACCCCGGCGCGCGCTCCAGCGCGGCGACGACGATCACCGAGGCGACGGCCAACACCGTCCAGGCGCGTACAGGGGACACGAAATCTACAGACGCTACCCCGAACCGGGCGGTTCCATCCGACGGGTCGAACAGGCCTAAAGTGCACGCCATGGCGGCGAAGCGACCGAACCCGGCCCTGTGGCTCTGGTACTCGCTCGGCGGACGGCTGCCGCAGACCTACCGGGAATGGGTGCTCGGCGACGTGATCAGCAAGACCTGGCTGGTCCGCCACCTGCTGCGCACGTTCCTGCGGCTGCTGGTCCCGCTGGCGATCCTGTTCCTGGTGCTGTCCCAGTTCGGCGGCCCGCTCTACATCATCCTGATGGCGCTCGCGCTGGGGCTGATCGTCGGCCTGTACTACTCGCTCAGTTACGCCTCCGAGGCCAACGACGCCAGGCTGCGCAAGTACGGCTATCCGCCGGCGTACGGCAGCACCATCCGGGACAACCGGTTCTCCGAAGAGGACCGTCCGGAGTAGTCCTACGGCACCGCCGGCCGGCCGCCCTCGACCACGGGCAGGCCCGCCGCCGCCCAGGCGCGGAAGCCGCCGACCAGGTCGGTCGCGGTGGTCAGGCCCAGCCGGTGCAGATCCCGCGCCGCGAGACTCGACGCGTAGCCCTCGTTGCAGAGCACGATCACCCGAGTCGCGCTGTCCACCTCGGGCAGCCGGTGATCGCTCTTCGGATCGAGCCGCCACTCCAGGTGGATGCGCTCCACCGGCACCGAGCCCGGGATCTCGCCCTCGGCCCGGCGGTTCTCGATCGGCCGGATGTCCACCAGCAGCGCGCCCTCGGCCTGGAGGCGGCTCGCCTCGGCCGGGGGCACCCGGTCCAGCTCGGCCCGCGCCTGATCGAGGTACTCGTCGACGGTCACTTCACGTCCTCCAGGCTGGCGTACTCGCGGGTCGGCAGCAGCGGCGGCGAGTAGGCGTGCACGCTCGCCGCCGGGCTGTCACCGACGTTACGCACCTGGTGTGCCCGCCCGCCGCTGAACCCAACCGCGTCGCCCAGATCGCGGCGCATCGTCCGGATCGGGCCGCCCGGGTAGCGGTAGTCCTCGTTGAGCCGGCCCTTGAGCACCGTGAACGAGCCGGCGGCGCCGCCGTGGTCGTGCGGCTCCGTGCCCTGACCGGGCAGCCAGGACAGCAGCCACAGCTCCACGCCGCCGGTCAGCGCCAGGCGGGCCCACCAGCGCTGCTGCTGGTCGAACTGGAGCACCTGCAGCAGCGGGGTGGTCAGCTCGGTGGCGACCGTGCGGGTCAGGTCGCGGAGCTGGGACGGCGTCCACAGCGGACGCTCCGGCTGGATCAGGTCGCGCAGCAGCGGCAGATCCAGATCGGGGTGGACGTCGAGGTCGATGGCGAGGGTCACGGCAACTCCTGCGGTCGCGGCGTCGGGACGGCAAACGCGGACGCGACGGGCCGGCGGGCTCGCGGTGGGAGCGATCAGCAGCCGCGTCGCGTGCGGGTACACCCGCAGGACGCGACGCGCACGAGGTCGACCACCAGGTCGCACCATGTCGTCCTCGGCCGGATCATGAACCGATGTTCGCACGCCCGCGACTGGCGCCGCACCAACTTCCACTGGCTGAAATCACCTCGGACACCGACAAATCCCCGGGGTCTGCCTGAGGCTTACATTCGTGGTGTCTGTGGGCGCGACTCGCGGGGGTTGGTCAGCCGCGGGTGTGCCAGCCGCGGTGGCGTTCGGCGAGTTTCTGGGCGTGGGCGGCGACCGTGTCGTCGCCGTAGTGCTCGGCGATGACCAAGAGCACCTCACAGGTGCGGGGATGATCCGATCGCCACACGAGGTTCAGGAACTCCACGGTCCGGGCGGTGTCGCCGTGGTCGGCGACGGCGTCCAGCACTCGCTGCACGCCCCCGGAATCCAGCAGGCCCGCCAGCTCCGCGACGTTGGCGTCGGCGATGCGGACCGCCGGCACGTCGCCCTCGTCCAACGCCTTGTGCCGCAGCAGCCACAGCAGCGCCGGGCCGTCGTGCGGGCCGCCCAGCAGCAGGCGCACCGGCGGCACCGTCTGTCGGTCGCCGAAGACGTCGCCGCACGCCTGGATCGCCACCATCACGTGCGCGGTCGGCCGGTCGGGGGTCGCGATGCGGCTGATCAGGATCCGCGCGGTGTGCCGCTCGGGCTGCTCCAGGCTCCACTCGCGGACGTCGTCGGCCCACTCGTCGCCGGCCGCCGCGATCGCGGCGATCAGCTCGTCGACGTTCGCCCACTGCGGCGGCGGCAGCACTCGTACCAGCAGCCCGTTCTCCTCGGCCAGGTCGACGAGGATCGGCATCCCGCATGCCGTCAGCCGCGCCTCGCCGCCCAGCGCGAACATCAGGCCGCAGTCCATCAGGAAGTCGACTACCTCACCCGGCGCCGGCAACTCCGCCAGGTCCACCGAGCGCCGCGCGACCGCCGCCCGCACCAGCTCAATGCTCAGCTGCGCCAGGCTCCGGCGCGGCACTCTGGTCTGGGCCGCGAACGCCTTGCGGATCACGTTCAGCGGATACCGCTCCAGCTTCTGCCACGCCGCCACCCGCACCAGCCGGCCCTTGAACCGGCGCACCGCGCCCGCCGCGAGCGCCCACGCCAGCTCCGACCCGCCCATGCCCAGCTGCATCGCGACGTTCTCGGGCAGCTGGCCCTTGTCGACGAGCTCAATGCCGTCCTCACCGCACGCCTGCCGCAGCTGCGCGAACGTCACGAACACTGGCGCCCGCTCCGCGGCGAACGCCTGCTCACGCTCGTTCGGCAGCCGCAGCGGACCCACCGCGCGCCGCTCGACGCCGTCCAGCACCCGCTTCACCTCGTCCGCCGGCATGGTGCGCACCCGGGACACCTGCTCCGCGAACGTCAGCTCCTCGCCGCCGCGGACGTGCTGGAACAGCGCCTTGGCCGCCACGTCGTAGGACGCGCGGTGCTCCGCCGCCTCCCAGACCTCCTCGCACCGTTCCTCGATCTCCTCCGGAAGGTCGCTGTCCGGAGACAACATCCCGGCGCGGGCCAGGAAGTGCAGGAGCGGGCCCAGCGTCAGGGCCCCGTTCGCGCACACCGTCGCCGGCAGCGCCAGCCTCTCCGGCAGGTACTCCAGCAGGAACCGGTCCACGTCGGACGCCGTCCAGCGGAAGGCGCCCGCGCTGGGGCCGAGGCTGCTCCAGTCCAGGGCCGTGATGGCGTCCTCGACGTGCACGACCGTGTCGGCGCGCTGGCCGGCCCACTCCACGAACTGCCACACCAGGTGGTCGCGGAGCTCGGGATCGGTGCCCCAAGGCTGCTGCATGCCGTCATCGTGTCAGAGGTCACCAGAGCTGTGCGCTGGCCGTGCTCGAACGATCGCTCCCCGTGAAGAGTGGTTTTTCCCCGTCGGAGTTCGGCCGCCCGGAACGATGAGTCGTTATGAACCAACCGTCCGGGGTGCGGCCGGACCCGGGGCTCGCCCTGCTCGACCTGTACGAACAGGCGCTGCCCCAGGTCTACGGCTACCTGCTGGCCCGCTGCGGCCAGCGCGCCGTGGCGGAGGACCTGACCACCGAGGTGTTCCTCGCGGCCATGGACTCCTGCCGGCGCGGCAAGGTCACCGAGGTCGGCACTAGTTGGCTCATCGGAGTCGCCCGGCACAAACTCGTCGACCACTGGAGGCGCGCCGAACGCGAGCGCCGCGGGCTGCGCGTGCTCGGCGGGCTCGCCGCCGAGCCCGAGGACCCGTGGGATGAGCGGCTGGACGCGCTGCTCGCCCACGACGTGCTCGCCGAACTGTCCGCGCAGCACCGGTCGGCGCTCACCCTTCGCTACCTCGACGGGCTGCCCGTGCCCGAGGTGGCGCGCTGTCTGGACCGGACCGTGCACGCCACCGAGGCGCTGCTCGTCCGGGCCCGCGGCGCCTTCCGTGCCCACTACCAGCGCCGAGAGGAGGGCACCCGATGACCGACCCGTTCGAGGACCTGCTCGAGCCCGTGATCCCCGTGGACCCGGACCCACGGTTCGCCGCAAGCCTGCGTGCCCTGCTCGAGGCCGCCTTCGTTCGTCCCATGTCTGGAGGAGCCATGCCCACCACCATCGCCCAGGGCGACGTCGTCTACGCGTCAGTCTGGTCGCCCGACAGCGCCCGCGCCGCCGCCTTCTACCGCACCGTCCTCGGCTGGAACGTTTCCGACGACGGCCGCCGCGTCGTCGGCCTCGGCCAACACCTCGGGCTGTGGACCGATCCTCGGCGGACCACATTCCTCAGCCACTCCGTCGCCGACATGGACGCCGCCATGGAGCGGGTGCGGGCCGCCGGTGGGACCGCCGGCGATGCCGTGGAGGAGCCTTACGGGCTCAGCGCCATGTGCGTCGACAACCAGGGGCTGCCGTTCGCCCTGCACCACGCCGAGCCCGGTGCGCGGTCGGAGACGTTCGCGCAGGGGGAGATCGTGTATCTGACCATGCACGTGCGGGATTCGCTGTCGGCGCGGGAGTTCTACGGTTCCGTGTTCGGGTGGACGTTCACGCCGGGCCGTGTCGAGGACGGCTGGCAGGTCCAGGGGCCCTACCCGGGTTTCGGCATGCAGGGCGGTCACGCCGAGGCGGCGGTGCTGCCGATGTACGCGGTGGACGACGTCGTTGCCGCCGTCGCTCGGGTGCGGGCCGCCGGTGGGACGGCCACCGATCCCGAGCAGATGCCGTACGGGATCACCTCCGACTGCGTCGACGACCAGGGGCTGGGGTTCTACTTGGGACAGCTCTGACGCGTTTGTCCACAGGGCGTGGACTTCGGGGAGGTTGTCCACAGGCCTACCGTCGCCAAGATCGACATCCGCTCGGCGACGGTAGGCTGGACCCGGGGCCGCCCCCCAGGGATAGGGCGGGGGATGGAATTCGCGCCGTCAGTTCGCCCGAGGCACCCGCAGCAGCAGGGTGGTGCGGCCCGCTAGCTCGATGGACGTCCCCGACGACAAGGGCGTCTGGTCGGCGGGGGTGCCATCCGGCGTGCCGCTGTCCAGCATCGGCTCGAACGTCGGCCCGAACTCGGCCCGCGGCAGCGTGAAGTCGCACGGATCGCCGCCGGCGTGGAGCACGATGAGCCACGAGTGGTCCGACACCAACTCGCCGGATTTGGTACGGGACAAGCAGTTCGCCCCGTCGATCCACACGCCGAGCGTCCGGCGGTCGTCGTCGAACCAGTCGGTCTCGGCCATCTCGGCGCCGTCGGGCCGCAGCCACACGAGGTCGGGCTCGCCGCTGGGCGTGATGCGGCCGTCGAAGAACTGCGGCTGCCGCAGGGCGGGGGAGGCGGCGCGGATCGCCACGACCCGTTGGACGAAGGCGAGCAGCTCGGCGCCGGCGGCGTCCAGCGCCCAGTTCATCCAGGACATCTCGTTGTCCTGGTTGTACGCGTTGTTGTCGCCGTCCTGCGTCCGCCACATCTCGTCGCCGGCGGTCAGCAGCGGCGTGCCCATGGACAGCAGCAGCGAGGACATGAGGTTGCGGGCCTGCCGCGCGCGCAGCGCGAGCACCTCGGGATCGGTGGTCTCCCCCTCGGCGCCGCAGTTCCACGACCGGTTGTCGTTGCTGCCGTCCCGGTTCTCCTCGCCGTTGGCCTCGTTGTGCTTGTCGTTGTACGAAACCATGTCGCGCAGGGTGAAACCGTCGTGCGCGGTGATGAAGTTGATCGACGCCCACGGTCGCCGACCGTCGTCGGCGTACAGGTCGCTGGACCCGGTCAGCCGGTAGGCGAGATCCCGCACTCCTACCGCCCCACGCCAGAAATCACGCACCGTGTCGCGGTACCGGCCGTTCCACTCGGCCCACTGCACGCCGAAAGCGCCGACCCGGTAGCCGTCGCCGGTGGCGTCCCACGGCTCGGCGATGAGCTTGCAACTGGCCAGCAGCGGGTCGCAGGCGATGGCGGTCAGCAGCGCGGCGTTCGGGTCGAACTGCCCGGCGCCGGGACGGCCCAGCACGGACGCGAGGTCGAACCGGAAGCCGTCGACGCCGAGCTCACCGGCCCAGTACCGGAGCGAATCGGTCACCAGCCGCACGACGGTCGGCGACCCGGCGTCCAGGGTGTTTCCGCAACCGGTGATGTCCAGGCCCCGGCCGCCGTCGCCGTGCGCGTAGTACGCCGGGGCGTCCAGACCCCGGAAACACAGCGTCGGACCCTCGAAACCGGACTCGCAGGTGTGGTTGAACACCACGTCGACGATGACCTCGATGCCGGCCGCGTGCAGCGACGCCACCATGGTCCGGAACTCCTCGACCTCCCGGCCGGGCTCGCTGGCGTAACCGGCGTACGGGGCGAAGAACCCCAGCGGCGAATACCCCCAGTAGTTGTGGCGACCGGCTGTGATCAGCGACGGCTCGTCCACGAAGGTGTGCACGGGCATCAGCTCGACGGCGGTCACGCCCAGCCGCACCAGGTGCTCGACCGCGGCGGGATGGGCCAGCCCCAGGTAGGTGCCGCGCAGCGGCTCGGGCACGTCCGGGTGCCGCTTGGTGAAGCCCTTGACGTGCAGCTCGTAGAACACCGACTCCTCGAACGGGACCTCCGGCTTCACGCCGGTCGCCGGCCCGCCCGGCGAGGTCACCACCGACAGCGGCACGCTGCCCAGCGAGTCCACGGTGGAGGCCGGCCCGGTCATCGGGTTGTCGACGTAGCCGAGCGCGGCCTCGAGATTGGTGAGATCCCCAGTGATGCGTTTCGCATACGGGTCGACGAGCAGCTTCGCCGGATTGTGGCGAAGACCACGTGACGGGTCGTACGGCCCGTGCACCCGATAGCCGTACTGCTGGCCGGGCAGCACGCCGCGGACCACGCCGTGCCACACCCCGAAGGTGCGTTCCGTCAGCTCAACGCGCCTTTCCGACCCGTTGTCGAGTAAGCAGACCTCCACCGCCTCGGCCGTTGAGGAGGCGACGGCGAACCGCACCCCACCGGCCTCGGGGTGCGACCCGAGCGGAAAGGGACGGCCGGCCAGCATCATCGGGTCCGGCGCAGGGTTGGCAACCACGTCGCGATCTTCCCCGACCCGGTGCCCCGGTGCCAGGCCACGTCCGGAGGGTTAGGAACAATGGGACTCGTGACCGAGCCGATCAGTGCGGATGTCGATCTCGTCGTGGCGATGGAGAAGGTCAGCGTGCGGCGCGGCAGGACCACCCTGGTGCGCGGCATCGACTGGCGCGTCGAGCTGGACGAGCGGTGGGTGGTGCTGGGCCCGAACGGGGCCGGCAAGACCACCCTGCTCCGGCTGGCCGGCGCCGAGATGCACCCGACCACGGGCACGGTGCACGTGCTCGGGGAGAAGCTGGGCCGCACCGACGTGTTCGAGCTGCGGCCCCGTATCGGCGTCTGCTCGGCCGCGCTGGCCGGCCGGGTGCCGCCCGAGGAGAAGGTGCTGGACGTCGTGGTCAGCGCCGGCTACGGCGTGATCGGGCGCTGGCGCGAGCAGTACGACACCGTGGACACCGGGCGGGCCGAGGAGCTGCTGGCCGCGCTGGGCATCAAGCACCTGGCCGAGCGCATGTTCGGCACCCTGTCCGAGGGCGAGCGCAAGCGCACCCTGATCTCCCGGGCGCTGATGACCGACCCGGAGATGCTGCTGCTCGACGAGCCGGCGGCCGGCCTGGACCTGGGCGGCCGCGAGGACCTGGTGGCCCGGCTCTCGGAGTTCGCGCTGGACCCGGACGCGCCGGCGATGGTGCTGGTCACGCACCACGTGGAGGAGATCCCGCCCGGTTTCACGCACGCGATG
Organism: Kutzneria buriramensis; assembly: GCF_003387475.1. GTDB lineage: Bacteria > Actinomycetota > Actinomycetes > Mycobacteriales > Pseudonocardiaceae > Kutzneria > Kutzneria buriramensis. The sequence goes on from NZ_QUNO01000012.1 coordinate 203,927, forward strand.
CTGCTGCGCGAGGGCGGCATCGTGGCGCAGGGCCTGATCGACGACGTCATCACCGCTGCGAACCTGTCCGCCACCTTCGGTCAGGATCTTGAGCTTGACCGGGCTGACCAGCGGTTCTTCGCTCGTCGGCGGACGAGCGCCTGATCCGTTCGCTACCGGGCGGTAGCCTGCGAGGCCTGGATGTCTGAGGAGGACAGATGGCTGAGTTCGTCCGGCTAGAGGTGGACGGCGGGATCGGCACCATCCGCCTGGAGCGGCCGCCGATGAACGCGCTGAACATGCAGGTCCAGGAGGAGATCCGGGCCGCGTCGGCGGAGGCGACCCGGCGCGACGACGTGCGCGCGGTGATCGTCTACGGCGGGCAGAAGGTGTTCGCCGCCGGCGCGGACATCAAGGAGATGGCCACGCTCTCCTACGCCGAGATGGCGGGCCGCGCCCAGCAGCTGTCCTCCGCGGTCGGCGCGGTGGCCGAGATCCCCAAGCCGACGGTCGCCGCGATCACCGGCTACGCCCTGGGCGGCGGCTTCGAGCTGGCCCTGTGCTGCGACCGGCGGATCGCCGGCGACAACGCCAAGGTCGGCCAGCCCGAGATCCTGCTCGGCATCATCCCCGGCATGGGCGGCACCCAGCGGCTGGCCCGGCTGATCGGCCCGAGCCGGGCCAAGGACCTCATCTACACCGGCCGGTTCGTGGCGGCCGACGAGGCGCTGGCCATCGGCATGGTGGACGAGGTCGTGGCGCCCGACGACGTGTACGAGGCGGCCAGGCGCTGGGCCGGCCAGTTCGCCGAGGGCCCGACCCGGGCGCTCGCGGCGGCCAAGGCGGCCATCGACGGCGGCCTCGACGGCGACCTGGCCAGCGGCCTGAAGCTGGAGAGCCACCTGTTCGCGGCCCTGTTCGCGACCGACGACCAGCAGGCCGGCATGCAGTCGTTCATCGAGAACGGTCCGGGAAAGGCGAAGTTCAGTGGCAAGTGACGTGCAGGACCCTGCCCCCAACCCGCACGCCACCGAGGCACAGGTGCAGGCCGCCTGGGACGACCCCAAGCTGGCCAACGTGCTCTACCACGACTGGGAGGCGGGCACCTACGACGAGAAGTGGTCCATCTCCTACGACCAGCGCTGCATCGACTACGCCACCGACCGGTTCCGCATGGTCGCCGGCGACCGCGGCTGGCCGTACGGGCGGGCGCTGGAGCTGGGCAGCGGCACCGGCTTCTTCCTGCTCAACCTCATGCAGGGCGGGGTGGCCAAGAAGGGCTCGGTGACCGACCTGTCGCCGGGCATGGTGCGGGTGGCGCTGCGCAACGCCGAGAACCTGGGCCTGGACGTGGACGGCCGGGTCGCCGACGCGGAGCGCATCCCGTACGACGACAACACGTTCGACCTGGTCGTCGGGCACGCGGTGCTGCACCACATCCCGGACGTGCAGGCGGCGATGGCCGAGGTGCTGCGGGTGCTCAAGCCGGGCGGGCGGTTCGTGTTCGCCGGCGAGCCGACCAAGATCGGCGACTTCTACGCCCGCAAGCTGGGCCAGGCCACCTGGTGGCTGACCACCAACGTGACCAAGCTGGCGCCGCTGAACTCGTGGCGGCGTTCGCAGGAGGAACTGGACGAGTCCTCGCGCGCGGCGGCCCTGGAGGCCGTCGTCGACATCCACACGTTCGACCCGGCCGAGCTGGAGCGGACCGCCCGCGCCGCCGGCGCGCGCAACGTCAAGGCGGTCACCGAGGAGCTGTCGGCGGCGCTGTTCGGCTGGCCGGTGCGCACCTTCGAGGCGGCCGTGCCGCGCGAGAAGCTGGGCTGGGGCTGGGCGATGTTCGCCTACAAGACCTGGCAGCGGCTGTCGTGGCTGGACGAGAACCTGCTGTCCAAGGTGATGCCGCGCGAGCTGTTCTACAACGTCCTGGTGACCGGGACCAAGCCGGGTGGGGTATGAGTTCTCCGCCGCCGACGTCGACTTCCTGACGTCGGCGGCGGGCCGGGCGGCGCTGGCCGAGGTCGGCGCGCTGCCGCTGACCGACAAGTCGCGCCTGGCCGACGTCGCGGCGGCCCGCCGGATCGTGCCGGACTTCGCCGCGGCGGTGTTGGAAACGGCCGTGCTGCGCCGAAAAGCCGTGGCCAAACTGTCCTCATCGGACGATTGGCTGTTCACCGACGCCGCCTTGCAGCAGGCGACGCCGTCTCCCGTCGCCGAGCATCGGGCCCGCCGACTCGGCGGTCGTGACGTGCACGACGTGACGTGCTCGATCGGCGCCGACCTGACCGTGGTGGCCAAGGTCGCGAACCGGTGCGTCGGGTCCGATGTGGACATGATCCGGCTGAAGATGGCGCGTCACAACGCTTCCGTCGCCGGCGTCGATCCGCTTCTGGTCCGCGCGGACGCGCTTCGACCGTCCACTGCGGACACGGTCGTCGTCGCCGATCCGGCGCGGCGGGACACCGCCGGCCAGCGCAAGTGGCGCGCCGCCGATCTCGTGCCGCCGCTGGACGATCTCGTCGACGCCTACCGCGGCCGGGATCTCGCCGTGAAGTGCTCGCCGGGCATGGACTTCGACTCGGCGCCCTGGGCCGACGAGATCGAGCTCGTGTCGCTGGACGGGCAGGTGCGCGAGGCGTGCCTGTGGACCGGCTCGCTGGCCGGAGTGTCCAGAAGGGCAACGGTTCTGCGCACGAACGGTCCCGAGTGGACGATCGCCTCCGACGAGCCGGACGACTGCCCGGTCGCGGCCGTGGGCGCCTGGATCGTGGACCCGGACGGGGCGGTGGTGCGAGCCGGTCTCGTGCGCCACTACGCGGCCCGGCACGGTTTGGCTCAGCTCGACCCGCACATCGCCTACTTGACGGGTGAAACACCGCCGCCGGGAATCCGGGCCTTCCAGGTGATCGAGCACGGCCACTACAGTGAGAAGGCGCTGCGCGCGGTGCTGCGACGCCACCGGATCGGGCGACTGGAGATCCTGGTCCGAGGGCTTAACGTGGACCCGAACACGCTGCGTCCCCGATTGAAGCTCGCCGGCGACGCCGAGGCGACGGTCGTGCTCACGAGGATCGGTCACACCCCTACCGCCGTGCTCTGCCGGGCGCGCGCAACCACCTGAGGTGTCACACGTCCTCTGATCGGGTACTCGCAACGCTGAGTGCGACTGGAGGCGAAGTCCATGTCCAGGTCTTTGGGTATCGCGGCGATCGCGGGCGTGATGGCGGTGGGCCTGCTCACCGCGGCGTGTGGCAGCCCGGCAACCAACAATGCCTCGTCCGACACGTCGACCACGGCGTCCTCGACCACCGCGGCCAGCACGACCACCGCCAGCTCGGCACCGGCCGACTCCGGCGTCAACACCGCGACCGGCGCGGGCGGCGACGGCTCCGGCGGCGCGAGCGCGGGCAACGGCCAGTGCGTGTCCGCCAACCTCAAGGTCACCGCCGGCGGCGGCAACGCGGGTGCGGGGCACTCGTTCATCCCGATCGTGTTCACCAACGCCGGCGCCAAGCCGTGCACCATCGCCGCCTACCCCGGTGTGTCCTTTGTGGCCGGTGACGACGGCCACCAGGTCGGCGACCCGGCGACCCGCGTCTCGGCCGCCACGCCCACCGTCACGCTCCAGCCCGGCCAGGCCGCGTCGGCCGCGCTGAGCATCGCCAACGTCGGCGTCTACGACCCGGCCCAGTGCAAGCCGGTCGCGGTGCGCGGCCTGCGGGTGTACCCGCCGAACAACACCGCCGCCCTCTTCGTGCCGCTGACCGGCGACGTGCAGGGCTGCTCGCAGCACATCCCCAACCAGACGCCGCTCCAGATCAAGCCCGTGGTCGCCGGCGCGAACGCCCAGTAACTCCCTCTTTTTCGCCACATGCGCTTCCCAGTTGTCACCACATGACAACTGGGAAGCGCATGTGGCATCAAGGGGGGATCAGGAGACGATGCGGCTGAGCACGAACTCGCTGAGGTCGTCGACGTCGGCGTCGAAGGCCACCTCGACCCGCCGCCGCGGCGACGGGCTGTTCCGCCGGCGGTCGACGATCGTCGCGCCGCGGCCGGGGCCGTGCGAGCAGTCGACCTCGACCGGGCACGACTCGGTGCGCAGGATGCCGGGGGAGATGGCCTCGGCCAGCGCGATGGCGTCGTGCAGAACCATGCCGTCGAGGCCGAGCTGGCGCTGGTAGGTGGCCCGGTAGGACGGGGTCAGCGTGGTCAGGCCCCGGCCGACCGCGCCGCCGGCCGCGAGGCGGTCGAGCCGGCCGGCGCCCACGGCGCAGCGGTGGGTCAGGTCGAGCGGCACGAGCACCGTCGGAACGTCCTCCTCGGCCAGCACCCGGTGCGCGGCCTCAGGGTCGCTCCAGACGTTGAACTCGGCGGCGGCGGTCGTGTTGCCGCCCTTGGCGCTGCCGCCCATCGCCACGATCCGACCGATCTTCGGCTTCAGCTCGGGGTGCACCGCCAGCAGCAGCGCGACGTTGGTCATCGGGCCGATGGGCGCGATGGTCACCGGCTCGGTGGCGGCGCGCAGCAGGTCGGCCATCAGCTCGACGGCGTGCCGGCCGTCCACGTCGTGGCTGGCCAGCGGCAGCGTGTCGGCCGCGCCGGAGAGGCCGTCGTTGCCGTGCACCTCGCTCGCGCGGTGCGGGGTGGGGTGCACCAGCGGCCGGTCGGCGCCGGCCGCCACCGGCACGTCCGAGCGACCGCACAGCTCCAGCAGCCGCAGCGCGTTGGAGGTGGTGTTCGACAGCGCCACGTTGCCGAAGACGGTGGTCACCGCCAGCAGGTCGACCTCGGGGCTGCCGGCCGCCAGCGCGATGGCGAAGGCGTCGTCGATGCCTGGGTCGGTGTCGATGATCAGCGGCGTCATAAGGTGCAGCCTATGACGAGCATGTGGGGCGCCTCGCTGGCGTCACGGCGCCGGGCCCGCCGCCGCGACCCCGAGCAGGCGCGTTTCCTCACCATGGCGTCGCTGCGCTGGATGCTCCGCAACCGGGCGTACACGCCGTGGTACCTGGTGCGGTACTGGCGGCTGTTCAAGTTCCGGCTGGCCAACCCGCACGTGGTGCTGCGCGGCATGGTGTTCCTCGGCCGGAACGTGGAACTGCACTGCCGGCCCGGCTACGGCCGGCTGGAGGTCGGCCGCTGGGTGCACATCGGCGACGGCAACTCCATCCGCTGCCACGAGGGCTCGCTGCGGATCGGCGACAAGGTCGTGTTCGGCAAGGACAACACCGTCAACTGCTACCTGGACGTCGAGATCGGCGCGGCGACGCTGGTCGCCGACTGGGTGTACGTCTGCGACTTCGACCACGTGGTCGCCGACATCAACCTGCCGATCAAGGACCAGGGCATCGTCAAGACGCCCGTGCGGATCGGGCCGGACTGCTGGCTGGGCGTGAAGACGACCGTGCTGCGCGGCACCCGGATCGGCCGCGGCTGTGTGCTGGGTGCGCACGCCGTCGCCCGCGGCGACATCGGCGACTACTCCATCGCCGTCGGCACCCCCGCCCGGGTGGTGCGCGACCGCCGTGCCGACTACGAGGCCGACGCCGAGCGCCGGGCGGCGGTGGCGGACATGGCCCGCAAGGCCGACGAGGCCCTGAAACAAGCCCTAACCGACAGCTGAACCCCCGCGAGTCGCGCTGTCAGGCACACCGAATGTAAGTCTGGGGCACACCTGACCGTGTGCCCGAAACCTGCATTCGGTGTGCCCCAGAGCGCGACTCGCGGGGGTTAGGTGAAGGCGTTGCCGGTGGCGATCTTGGGGCGGCCGAGGACGCCGTGGTCACGTATCACGGCCTGCCGGTAGACCTCGACGGTGCCGGCGGCGATGCGGCCCCAGTCGAAATCGGTGCCGAGGCGGGCCTTGGCGGCGCGGGCGCGGCGTTGGGCGGCGGCGGGGTCGTCGAGTACGCCCCGAACCGCGGCGGTCAGTCCGTCCACATCGGCCGGCGCGAAGGACGAGCCGGTCTTGCCGTCCACGACGACCTCGCCGAGACCGCCGGCGGTCGACGCCACCAACGGCGTGCCGGCGGCGGCGGCCTCCAGGGCGACGATGCCGAACGGCTCGTAGCGGCTGGGCAGCACGACGGCGTCGGCGGCCGACAGCGTGGCGGCCAGCTCGCGGTCGGACAGGTGCCCGGCGAACTCCACGGCCCGCAGCACCCGGTGCTTACGGGCCTGGTCGGCCAGCCACTGGGCGTGGCTGCCGGTGCCGGCCACCACCAGCCGCGTCCCGGGATGGCTGCGCCGGATCCGGGCCAGGCCGGCGATCAGGTCCTGAACGCCCTTCTCCCACTCCAGGCGTCCGAAGAACAGCAGCAGCGGGGCGTTGGGCGTGCCATGGCGCTCCCGCGCCGCGGAGACCTCGGCGGGGCGCACCCGCCAGCGCCGCGGCTCGATCCCGTTGTGCAGCACGGTGATCGTGTCCGGGTCCACATCGAACAGGTGCGTCACCTCGGCCCGCATCGCCGCCGAGCACGTGATCAGGCTGTCGGCCCGGTTGGCCAGCCACCACTCCACCGAATGCACCTGCTGGTTCAGCGGCTGCGACAGCCAGCCGCTGTGCCGGCCGGCCTCGGTCGCGTGGATGGTCGCGACCAGCGGCACCTCCGCCGCCTCGCTGAGTGCGACGGCCGGGTGCGTCACCAGCCAGTCGTGGGCGTGCACGACGTCCGGCTGCCAGCCGCGCAGCAGCCGCAGGCCCTCGCGGATCATGCCGTGACCCATCGCCAGCGTCCACGCCACGAGATCGCGCTCGAACACCAGGTGCGGCGGGTCCTCGGCGATCCTGATCACCCGCACCCCGTCGGAGGCGAAGTCCGAGGTCGGGTTGGTGGTGGCGTCGCTGCCCGTCGGCTGCCGGCACAGCACCACCACCTCGTGGCCCTGCTCGCCGAGCTTGCGGGCCAGCGCGTGCACGTGCCGGCCCAGCCCGCCGACCACGACCGGCGGGTACTCCCAGGACAGCATCAGGATCCGCATGACCTGGTGATCCTGCCATGCCCGGGACCGGGGCTACTCGGCGGTAGCCCCGGTCGGCCGGAAACCTCGATTTAGAACGTGTTCTAGTGCAGTTCGGACACGAACCTCGCCACGTCGACGGTGCCGACGCCGGTGGCGTGGTCGTAGCCGGGAACCGCCGGGTAGCCGTTGGCGCCGGTCCGCCCGGTGGTCACGTCGACCAGGCCGCGGGCATGCTGGGCGTTGAGCCGGTAGATGTCGTTGTCGATCTGGCCGAGCCGGTGTCCGACCGCCTGGTCGGCCAGCGCCACCACGCCGGCGAACAGCGGCGAGGACTGGCTGGTGCCGCCGCCGAGCCACCAGCCGGGCGCCTTCGGGTCGTAGCTGGAGTAGATCCACAGGCCGCCGTCGGGGTCGGCGTCCATGCTGATGTCGGGGGTGCCGCGCTTGGCGCCGACGACGGAGCGCACGGAGTTCTGGTACGCGGGGCGGTCGAACACCTGCGACACGTAGCCGCCGCTGCCGGTCCACGCGCTGTCGGCGGCCAGCCGCTGGCCGGCGTTGTCGAGGTCGAGGTGGGTGCCGCCGATCGCGGTGACGAGCGGATCGGACGACGGCCAGAAGCCGCCGCTACCGGCCTGTGCGCCGCCACCGTCGCCGGAGCTGGCGGTGAGCGTCACGCCGTGCTTGGCGGCGTTCTGGAAGGCGTACCGCAGCGTGGTCAGCGAGGTGTAGTCGCCGACCTCGTAGCCGGGGAAGTGTCGCTCGCCGGTGCCCCAGCTCATCGACACGACGTCGCCCTCGCCGGCGTCGACGAGGTGGTTGACGGCGCTCATCATCTCGGGCACGCCGACCGGGCCCTCAGTCTCGGATACGCCGGTCTCGACCAGCACGATTTTCGCGCCGGGGGCGATCGCGTGCGCGGCCTCGACGTCAAGCGTGCTCTCGCCGGCCCAGCCGCTCTGGTCGTCGTTGGTCGGGTCGAAGGGCGGCACCTCGCCCCACTTGAACACCTCGACCTGGGTGTCGGGCAGCCCGAACTGCCGGTCGAACACCTCCAGGTCGTGCTGGATGGTCGGCGAGCCGAACGAGTCGACGATCACGATCGTCCGGCCCTTGCCGGTGATCCCCTTGGCATACAAGGAGTTCACGTCGTACGCGGCCCGCAGCTGGGCCGGCGAGTAGCAGTGCTTCTGCAACTGGGTGAGGCACTGGTCGGTCGGCAGCGGCGTCGGCTGCACGGCGCTGTGCCGGAACGGGGTCATGGGCGTGGCGGCCGCGACCGCCCCGGTGGCGGGCAGGGTGGCCGCGATCAGCGCAGCGGCCAGCACCGAACGTGTGGACTTGGACACGGGCCGCCACCGTAGTGGCGGGATCCGCGCGTCAACACCCTCTTGCGTCTAGAGTTCCGAACAGCCCGTCGTGTTTGCGCAGTTCGCCCGCTACGTCCAGGGCTTTCTCGGTGGCGCCGATCCGGATGAGGTCCGCCAGGTGGGAAAATCGCCCGGCGTGGACGGACGCGCGGTGCCGGGCGTAGTCGGCCGCCGAGTCCTTGGTGACCATGAACGCCCAGTCGCTGGACAGCGCCAGCAGCGCCTCCCGCACCATCTGGTCGGCGGCGGGATCGCGGACATCCGTGGGGCGAAGGGTTTCCAGCAGTGCGCGCTGGAGTTTCGCGTTGTCGGCGACCATGTCCGCCACCTGCTCGCCGTCCCAGACCCGCCAGTCCTTGCCGGAACCCCAGGACGACGCCGGCAGGTCGACCGGTCCGCCCAGGTGACCGGCCTCCAGCGCGCCGCGCAGCGTGGTCACCCGCACGCCGGCCTCGGGTAACGCCGTCAGCACGGCGTCCAGCCAGGCCGGGCCCTCGTGCCACCAGTGCCCGAACAACTCGGTGTCGTACGCGGCGACGACAAGCCCCGGCTTCGGCAGCGACCGCAACCGGCGCACCACCGTGTCAACGAAGTCGGCGGCGTGCCGCTGCACCGCGACGGCGGCCAATTCCGGCTCGTACGGCCGTTTCTGCTCCGGCGGCACGTGCTTTCCGGTGACCCGCGAGGGCTTCAGGCCGGACGGGTGGTCGTAGGTGTGGAAGTCGCGGTAGGCGGGATCGCCCGGGTAGCCGGCCTTCGGCGACCACACCCGGTACGTGACTTCGAGGTCGCGGCCGAAGCAGACCACGTCGCTGTCGCCGACGGTGTGCGCGGCGGCGGTGTCGCCGTGCAGGGCCGGACCGTCCACGAGGAACCGTTGCACGCCGGCGGCGGCGTAATCGCGTTCCATGCCGGGGGAATAACCGCACTCCGGAGCCCAGATGCCCTGCGGGCGCGTGCCGATGCGGTGCTCGGTGTCGGCGAGTCCGGTGTTCAGCGCGAACCGCCGGATCCGGTCGTCCAGCAAGGGCTGGAAGGGATGTGTGGCCGGGCCGCCGAGCAGTTCGATCACGCCGCCGTCCACGAGCCGTCGCAGCACCGGCGAGAACCCATGCCGCCACTGGGTTTCGAAGGTGTTCAACGCCTTCGCCGACGCCCGGTGCTCGCTCGCCGCCAGATCCTTCAACAGCGGGTCCGTCCAGCGCGTCGCCGCGAAGTCGGCGCGCAGCTGCCAGTTGCCGAGCCAGTCGTGGAACGCCCGCAGGCAGTAGGGATCGTCCAGCTGGGCCGCCAGGACCGGCGTCACGCCCAACGTCAGGACGTCCCGCTTTCCTTGCGCCGCATAGCGTTCCAGCAGCTCGACCACGGGCAGGTAGGAGTGCGCCCAGGCCTGGTGGAGCCATTCCTCGCCGACCGGCCAGGACCCGTGGTGGGCCAGCCAGGGCAGGTGGCTGTGCACCACCAGGCAGAAGGTCCCCTCCTCGGTCACGGCTTCACCGCCACCGCGACGAGATCCAGGCTGCCGTCCACGTCGTCGGCGGTGATCACGAAGTCCTCGGCGGCGACCGCCTTCACCTCCGTCAGCAGGTCGTCCGGCCAGCCGTTGCCGCCCAGCACCACCTCGACCTGCCGGTCGATGATCGTGTCGTCGATGCCGGGCCCGTGTCGCAGGCCCTGGAGCGTCTCGACCCGGAAGCCGGCCCCGGTGAGCAGCGAGTCCAATTCGGACGGTGCGAGTTCCCTGGTGTGGAAGGGGTTCAACGGGGTGTCCCGTCCCGGGGAGAAGGTGATCCGGTTCGGCGTGGTGATCAGCAGCGTGCCGCCCGGCCGCAGGACCCGCCGGCACTCGACCAGGAAGCCGTGCTGGTCCCACAGGTGCTCGATCACCTGGAGGTTCGCCACCACGTCCACCGACGCGTCCGCCAACGGCAGCGTCGCCAGGTTGCCGCGGACGACGCCGACGCGGGGGTAGGCCCGCCGCACGTGTTCGGCCGTCAACCGGTCGTAGTCCAGCGCGATCACCCGGCACGCGACCCCCGCCAGCAGATCCGCGCCGTAGCCCTCGCCGCAGCCGGCCTCCAGCACCGTCGCGCCCTCGCAGTGCCGCCGGAGCGCCAGGTACGCCGCCTCGTGCCGGCGGAACCAGTAGTTCTCCTCCGGGATGCCCGGGACGGTTCGTTCCCCGGTCAGGGGCAGCGGCTCGGCTGTCACGCCGCGAACCCTACCTGTCGGTAGGGTAGGAGCTCACGCGGAGCACGTTGCCGTCCGGATCGTGCACCCGCATCTCGTACATGCCCCAGGCCCGCAGCGACGGCGGCTCGGCGATCACCGCGCCGCGCCCCGTCCACTCCCGGAACAGCTCGTCGACCTGGGCGGCGGAGTTCACGTCGAGGTGCAGCCAGGTGGTGTGCGGCCCGGGCTTCTGGGTGAAGATGATCAGTACTTTGTCCCGCCCGACCTGCGCGGTCTGCGACGGCCCGGGCTCGTCGGCGTCGAGGAACCGGCCCTCGGGGTCCGACCAGCGCCAGCCGATCCGGAAGCCCAGCACGTCGGCGTAGAAGCGCAGGCTCGCGTCGACGTTCGCGACCAGCATGTTCGGTCGCACGCCGGCGAACGCGCCGTCGGAATTCGGATGCATGGCGACAAGCATCCTGCTGCACTGGGGCGCATGCCACGCCTAGTGCTGCCGGGAGTCGAGATGCGCGCCTCGTTCGTCGAGGCGATGGGGGAGTTCCAGGCCGAAGGACGTGGACAGGAGCATGACCAGTCGATGGTCGGCGACGAGATCCGCGACGCCCGGTGGCAGACGCCCGAAGGGTTTGCGGCGTTCGCGGCGGACCTGCGCGCGAAGGCGGTCGACGAGCCGCCGCCGGGCAGGGTCCGGGGCACCACCTGGTGGTGGTGCGAGGGCACGACCTATCTGGGGCGGATCGCCGTCCGGCACGAGCTGACGGAGTCGCTGCGCAAGAAGGGCGGCCACATCGGCTACGACGTGCGGCCGACCGCCCGCCGGCTCGGCCACGGCACCGCGATGCTGGCCGCCGCCCTGCCGAAGGCCCGTGAACTGGGCCTCGACCGCGTGCTGATCACCTGCGACGAGGACAACCGCGGCTCGTGGCGGATCATCGAGGCCAACGGCGGCGAGCTGGAGTTCGCCGCCGACGGCATCCGCCGCTACTGGGTCACCACCTGAACCCCGGCGAGTCGCGCTCACAGACACACCGAAATGCGGTTTCAGGCAGTTACGAGCCTCGGGTCTCAGTTCTGCACGAAATCGACATTCGGTCTGGCGCTGAGCGCGACTCGCGGGGGTTAGACGGGGGAGACGGTCACTCCTATCGCGCCGGGGCCCAGGTGGGCGAAGACGGCTGAGCTGGCCTGCGTCAGCACGAAGTTGCGGCCGCGCGGCATCCGGGACTTCAGCGTCGCCAGCAGCGTCTCGGCGCGGGCGTCCGGCCCGTAGTGCTGCACGGCCACGTCGACCTGCTCGCTCCCGGCCCGCTTGACGGCGGCGTCCACCAGCTTCTTGATCGCCCGTTCGGTGCCCATGGCGCGGCCCGACGGGGCGACCTGTCCGTTCTTTATGGTCAACAGCGGCTTCATCGACAGCGCGGTGCCCAGCAGTGCCTGCGCAGCCCCTATCCGCCCACCCTTGCGCAGGTACTCCAGGGTGTCCACGTAGATCAGCTCGGTGCCGGTGCTGTATCTCCGCTGGGCGGCGGCGATCACCTGCCGCACGTCCCAGCCGGCGGCCGCCGCCTGCGCCGCGGCCAGCGCGGCGTAGCCGAGGCTCATGCTGATCGACGAGGTGTCGACGACGTGCACGGGCACGCTGCACTGGGCGGCCGCCTGTCTGGCGACCTCGCAGGTCTGCGACATCTTCTCGGAGATGTGCAGCGACACCACGGCGTCCACGCCCTGCGCCGCCGCGTCCTGGTACGTCCAGAAGAACGCGCCCGGATCCGGTGGTGCGGTGGACACGGTGCTTCCGGCCTGCATGGCCTTGATCAGGTCCTCTGGCGCGACCCAAGCCTCCTCGTCGAACCGATCTCCCACCTGGAGCTGTAACTGAACAACGGCCACTCCCGATGTAGTGGCCAGTTGCGGCGGCAGACAGGCGCTGGAGTCGGTCACGACGGCTACTCGACGCCTCATGGCCAGCCAGGCTATCTGGCTAACGCATGCCTGCATACGGGTGACGGCCGTTCGGACGTGCGGCCGTTGCACGCGCGCGCCCCTGTAGTGCGAGGATGCCGCGTGAGGACTCTCACGTCACCGGAGTGCTTGCCCGCGTTTGCACCTGTGCTACCCGTCGGTAACATTCTGGTGGTTGAACACCCCAGCGCTCAGGAGGTCGAAGGAGACCGATGAACATCGTCGTCCTGGTCAAGCAGGTGCCTGACACCTACTCCGAGCGCAAGCTCGCCGACTCCGACCACACCCTGGACCGTGAGTCGGCCGACGCGGTGCTCGACGAGATCAACGAGCGCGCCGTCGAAGAGGCGCTTCAGCTCCAGGCCACGCACGGCGGCGAGGTCACCGTCGTCAGCGTCGGCCCGGACCGCGCCACCGACGCCATCCGCAAGGCGCTGTCGATGGGCGCCGACAAGGCCGTCCACGTCAGCGACGAGGCGCTGCACGGCTCGGACGCGATCGCGACCGCCAAGGTGCTGGCCAAGGCAGTATCGACCATCGAGGGTGTGGACCTGGTGCTCGCCGGCAACGAGGCGACCGACGGCCGCGTCGGCGCCGTGCCGGCCATGGTGGCCGAGCTGCTGGGCCTGCCCGCGCTCACGCACGCCCGCAAGGTCGAGGTGGACGGCACGGCCGTCAAGGTCGAGCGCGAGACCGACGAGGGTGTGCTGCACCTGTCGGCCGCCCTGCCCGCGGTCATCAGCGTCAACGAGAAGATCAACGAGCCGCGCTACCCCTCGTTCAAGGGCATCATGGCGGCCAAGAAGAAGCCGGTCACGACGCTGACCGTGGCCGACCTCGGCGTCGACACCGCCGAGCTGGGCATCGCCGGCTCCTGGACCTCCGTGCTGGAGTCCGCGCCGAAGCCGCCGCGCTCGGCCGGCCAGCGCGTCGAGGACGAGGGCGACGGCGGCACGAAGGTCGCCGAGTACCTCGTCGGCCAGAAGCTGATCTGACGAACTGACGAGGAGGAAACAGACATGGCAGAGGTCCTGGTCCTCGTCGACCACGTCGACGGCGAGGTCAAGAAGGTCACCCACGAGCTGCTCACCGCCGCCCGCCTGATCGGCGAGGCCAGCGCGGTCGTCGTCGGCGCCCCGGGCACCGCGGCGAAGCTGCGCGACGCCCTGGCCGCGCACGGCGCCGCCAAGGTCTACGTCGCCGAGTCCGACGACGCCGCCACCCAGCTGCTCACCCCCGAGGTGGACGTGCTGGCGGCGCTGGTGGCGCAGGCGTCGCCGGCGGCCGTGCTGGTCGCCGCGTCGGCCAGCGGCAAGGAGATCGCCGGCCGGCTGGCCATCCGGATCGGCTCCGGCGTGCTGGTGGACGCCACCGAGGTCAACGCCGACGCCACCGTCGGCCAGTCGATCTTCGGCGGCGCGTACAACGTCAAGGCCAAGGCCAGCAAGGGCGTGCCGGTGATCTCGGTGCGGCCGGGCGCGGTCGAGGCGGCCAACGCCGAGGGCGCGGCGGCCGAGGAGACCGTGGCGGTGCCGGCGGCCAACGCGGCCTCGGTCGTCACGATCAACAGCCGCGAGCCGCTCGCCGCGGGCGACCGCCCCGAGCTGACCGAGGCCTCGGTCGTCGTCTCCGGCGGCCGCGGCGTGGCCAGCGCCGAGAACTTCGCCGTGGTGGAGGCCCTCGCGGACGCCCTGGGCGGCGCCGTCGGCGCGTCCCGCGCGGCCGTCGACTCCGGCTACTACCCGCACCAGTTCCAGGTCGGCCAGACCGGCAAGACGGTGTCCCCGCAGCTGTACATCGCGCTGGGCATCTCCGGCGCCATCCAGCACCGGGCCGGCATGCAGACGTCCAAGACGATCGTCGCGGTGAACAAGGACGCGGAGGCGCCGATCTTCGAGATCGCCGACTTCGGCGTGGTCGGCGACCTGTTCAAGGTGGCCCCGCAGCTCACCGAGGAAGTCACGAAGCGCAAGGGCTGACGCTTTTCCGACGGGGGGCGGTTCCCATTAACATGGGTTCCGCCCCCTCGTCATTTTCAATTCACGCCCAATTCACATCGACCGGCAATTAGCGCAAGCGTCATTTTCACGTAAACGGACATACCCTTCGGAGTAGGGGTTACCCCGGGTACACCAGAAGCCATGACGCGGTCGCAACTGCTGGTCAGCAGCCCGGAAACGGCGCCGGGCACGCCCCGCTACTCGCTGCTCGTCGCGCGCGACAACGAGGAGGTGCGCGCCGCCCAGCGGCTGCGCCACCGGGTGTTCGCCGAGGAAATGGGCGCCACCCTGCATTCCATCGCGGACGGTGTGGACGCCGACGAGTTCGATGAGCGCTGCGACCACCTGGTCGTCCGTGAGGACGAGAGCGGGGAGATCGTCGGCACCTATCGGATGCTGCCGCCGGAGCACGCCGACGGCGGCCTGTACTCCGAGACCGAGTTCGACCTGCGCAACCTGGCCGCGCTGCGGCCGGCGCTGGTGGAGACCGGCCGCTCCTGTGTGCACCCGGACCACCGCAACGGCGCCGTGGTCGGCCTGGTGTGGGCCGGCATCGCCCGCTACATGCTGCTCTCCGGCCACAAGTGGCTGGCCGGCTGCGCCTCGGTGCCGCTGGCCGACGGCGGCTCGTACGCGGCCGGCGTGTGGCAGACGGTGTCCGCCAAGAACCTCTCGCCGGCGGAGTACCGGGTCACGCCGCTCAACCCGTGGGACCCGGAGTCCGTCGAGACGCCGCAGCGCACGGTCGTGCCGCCGCTGCTCAAGGGCTACCTGCGCCTGGGCGCGTGGGTCTGCGGCCGGCCGGCGCACGACCCGGACTTCGGCGTCGCCGACCTGTTCGTGCTGCTGTCCATGGAGCGCGTGGACCAGCGGTACCTCAAGTTCTTCCTGGGGCAGACCGCGTGAGCGAGCTTGCGAGCGAACCATTCGACGCAGAGCGTCCGCGAACGCGGACACCGAGCGCGCACCCCTGGATGCCGCAGTCGCCGTGTGGCGCCAGCTGCGTCACCGGCGGCGACTTCCGCCGCGTGACAGTCTTCGGCGTGGCCCTGCGGGTGATCGCGGCGCTGACCGTGCTGCTGTCCGGCCTGCTAGTCGTGGCGGCGAAGCCGGTGCTGCGGGGCAACACCCGGCACGCGGTGCGCCGCTGGTTCGCGTGCCTGGTGCGGGCCTTCGGCGTACGCATCGAGCTGCACGGCGACCCGAAGTTCCAGGCCACGCCCGGCCGCGGGGTCCTCGTCGTCAGCAACCACGTGTCCTGGCTGGACTCGCTGGTGCTCGACGCGGTGCAGCCGATGGCGATGGTCGCCAAGTCCGACATCAAGGGCTGGCCGGTGCTCGGCGGCCTGATCTCCGCCGCCGGCTCGGTGTTCATCGACCGGGAGCGGCTGACCAGGCTGCCCGAGACGGTGTCCGACCTGACCGCCGCGCTGCGGGCAGGGCTGGCGATCGGCGCCAACCCCGAGGGCACCACCTGGTGCGGCATCTCCTCGGGAAGGTTCCGCCCGGCGCTGTTCCAGTCGGCCCTGGACGCCGGCGTGCCGGTCCGTCCGGTGGCGCTGCGCTACCGCGTCGCCGACGGCACCACCGCGCGTCCGGCGGCCTTCGTGGGACCCGAGGACCTGGTCACCTCGATGCGTCGGGCGTTGCGGCTGCGGGGCCTGGTCGTCGAGGTGCACGTGCTGCCCGAGATCGCCCCCGGCCGCGCGGAGAACCGTCGTGACCTGGCCGGACTCGCCGAGGCAGCGGTGTCCGAAGCGCTGGGAACGACAGTTGCTTTGCACAAAGAACTGGACCTACAGCGGGCTTGAGGTAGCAAAGTAACGGCGTGAGCGTTGTAGAGGGGACGAAAAAGCCGAGCGTGCTGTGGGCGCCGGACCGATGGGCGGCGACGACCGGCCTGCTGATGCTGGTGACGCTGGCGGCGTTCGAGCAGATGGGCGTGAGCACCGCGCTTCCGACGCTGGTGCACGACCTGCACGGGGAATCGCTGTACTCCTGGCCGTTCACGATGTTCCTGGCCACCGCGGTGGTCGGGAACGTGCTGGGCGGCCGGCTGTGTGACCGGCGCGGACCGGCGCCGGTGCTGATGGCTGCGCCGCTGCTGTTCGCGCTGGGCCTGGTGGTGGCCGGCAGCTCGCACGAGATGACGCAGCTGCTCGTCGGCCGGGCGTTGCAGGGCATCGGCGGCGGCGCGCAGATCGTCGCGCTGTACGTGCTGATCGCGCTGGTGTTCCCGGAGCGGGACCGGCCGGTCGCGTTCGGGGCGCTGTCGGCGGCGTGGGTGGTGCCGTCGCTGATCGGCCCGACCATCGCCGGCCTGGTGACCCAGTACCTGAACTGGCGGTGGATCTTCCTCGGCCTGGCGCCGCTGGTGCTGATCGGCTGGGCGCTGGTGGTGGTCGTGCTGCGTCGGCTGCCGGCGTTCGTGCCGTCGGAGTCGGGGCAGCGCCGACGGGGCCTCACGATCGCCGCGGTGGCCGCCGCCGTCGGGCTGGCCGTGCTGAGCTGGGCCGGCGACCACCCGAACGTCGTCGGCATCGTGGTGGTGCTGGTGGGACTGGCCTTCGTGGTGCCGGCCCTGCGGGTGCTGCTGCCCAAGGGCACCCTGAGTGTGCGGCCGGGCCTGCCCAGCGTCGTCCTGGCCCGGAGCCTGCTGTCCGGCGCGTTCTTCGGCAGCCAGATCTTCCTGCCGCTGGTGCTGCAGCAGGTCCACGGCTTCTCACCGGCGCTGGCCGGCGTGCCGCTGACCATCGCGGCGCTGGGCTGGTCGGGGGCGTCCTGGTGGCAGGGCCGGCATCCGGACATCGCCCGGCCGCTGCTGATGCGCCGAGGCTTCCTCTTCATCACATTGGGGCTGGTGTTGGTGACGTTCGTCGCACCCGTATGGGGGCCGCCGTGGGTGGCGGCGCCGGCGTGGGTGTTCGCCGGTCTCGGCATGGGGCTGGCGGTGTCGAGCGTGTCGGTGCTCGTGCTGAAGCTGTCGCCGGAGCAGGACCGGGGCTTCAACTCGGCCGCATTGCAGCTGTCCGACCTGTTCGGGCAGTCCTTGTTCGTGGGGCTGGGCGGCGTGCTGGTGGCCCAACTCGGCCCGACGCTGGGCTGGCCGCCGCTGAACGCCGTGCTGGCCGCGTGCACTCTGTTCGGGGCGCTGGTGCTGAGCCGTCGGGCCGCAAGCAATTCGTGAACCGTCACGCGGACGGGCTACCCTTGTCCACGCGATGGCTTATCTCGACCATGCCGCCACCACTCCCATGCATCCGCTGGCAGTGGCGGCGATGACCGAGGCGTTGTCCACCCTGGGCAACGCCTCGTCGCTGCACACCTCCGGCCGCCGCGCGCGGCGCGCCGTCGAGGAGGCCCGCGAGGACATCGCCGACGCGCTGGGCGCCCGGCCGTCCGAGGTGATCTTCACCGCGGGCGGCACGGAGAGCGACAACCTCGCCGTGAAGGGCATCTACTGGGCCCGGGAGCGGCCGCGGGTGCTGGCCTCGACCGTGGAGCACCACGCGGTGCTGGACGCCGTGCAGTGGCTGGGCGAGGACGCCGTCGGCTGGCTCGAGGTCGACGGGCACGGTCGGGTGCAGCCGTGGACGCTGGCCGAGGATCTCGACACTGCGTCTGACCACGAGGCGATCGGCCTCGTCACGATCATGTGGGCCAACAACGAGGTCGGCACCATCAACCCGATCCGCGAGTTGGCGGAGGTCGCCGCTGCGCATGGGGTGCCGCTGCACACCGACGCGGTGCAGGCGGTCGGGTCGGTGCCGGTGGACTTCGCCGAGTCCGGGGCGTCCGCGTTGACGCTGACCGGGCACAAGCTCGGCGGCCCGTACGGGGTCGGTGCGCTGTTGCTCAAGCGGGACGTCAAGTGCACCCCGCTGCTGCACGGCGGCGGGCAGGAGCGCGACGTGCACTCCGGGACGCTGAACGTGCCGGCGATCGTCGGCTTCGCGGCGGCGGTGCGCGCGTCCGTCGAGGACGACTCGGCCCGGGTCCGCGCGCTGCGCGACGAGCTGGTGGCGGCGGTCAAGCGGGCCGTGCCGGACGCGGTGCTCAACGGCGACCCGGTGGACCGGCTGCCCGGCAACGCGCACTTCACGTTCCCCGGCTGCGAGGGCGACAGCCTGCTGATGTTGTTGGACGCCAAGGGAATCGAGTGTTCCACCGGCTCCGCCTGCACGGCCGGCGTGGCGCAGCCCAGCCACGTGCTGCTGGCCATGGGCCTGGAGCCGGCGGCCGCCCGCGGCTCGCTGAGGTTCTCGCTCGGGCACACGTCGACGTCGGAGGACGTCGCGGCGCTGGCGGAGGCGATCGGGCCGGCGGTGGAACGGGCGCGCAACGCGGGTATCGCCGGCATGCGGCGGTCGGGCTCCACGGTGAGGATGTGACGATGCGGGTACTGGCGGCGATGAGCGGCGGCGTGGACTCCGCCGTGGCCGCGGCGCGGGCCGTCGAGGCCGGGCACGAGGTGGTCGGCGTGCACCTGGCGCTGTCGGCCAAGCCCGGCACGCTGCGCACCGGGGCCCGCGGCTGCTGCACCGTCGAGGACGCGCACGACGCCCGGCGGGCCGCCGACGTGCTCGGGATTCCCTTCTACGTCTGGGACTTCGCCGAGCGCTTCACCGAGGACGTGATCGAGGACTTCGTCGCCGAGTACGCCGCCGGGCGCACCCCCAACCCGTGCCTGCGCTGCAACGAGAAGATCAAGTTCGAGGCGCTGCTGGACAAGGCGATCGCGCTCGGCTTCGACGCCGTCTGCACCGGGCACTACGCCCAGCTGTCCACTGTGGACGGCCGGCCGGAGCTGCGCCGGGCGGTGGACGAGGGCAAGGACCAGTCCTACGTGCTCGCCTCGTTGACCGAGGACCAGCTGGCGCACGCCATGTTCCCGCTCGGTGACACCGTCAAGGAGCAGGTCCGGGCCGAGGCCGCCACCCGTGGGCTGGCCGTCGCCGCCAAGCCCGACAGCCACGACATCTGCTTCATTCCCGACGGCGACACCCGGTCCTTTCTCACCGACAAGCTCGGTGAGCAGGCCGGCCTGCTCGTCGACGACGAGACCGGCGCCGTGCTGGGCCGGCACACCGGCGTGCACGGATTCACCGTCGGCCAGCGGCACGGGCTCGGCATCGACGCCCCTGCCCCCGACGGCCGTCCGCGCTACGTGCTCGCGCTGGAGCCGGTCAGCGGCACCGTGCGGGTCGGCTCCGCCGCCAAGCTCGACGTCACCGCCATCGACGCCGCGCGGCCGGTCGTGCACGTCGACTGGGACGGGCTCGTCGAGTGCACCGCCCAGGTTCGGGCCCACGGCGGCACCGCATCGGCCGTCGCGGAGGTCGTCGACGGCACCGTGCGGGTAACCCTGCGGGAGCCGCTCCGCGGCGTCGCCCCAGGGCAGGCCGTGGTCCTCTACCGGGACGACGTCGTGCTGGCGTCGGCCACCATCACCGGCACTCGCTGACGGCTAGGCCGTCGCCCACTTGTCCCAGGTCTCCAGCCACACCTTGGTGTCCTCGGGACGGCCGTCCAAGGTCACCCGCTCCCACGCCAGCTGCGCGTCCCGGCTGGACACCGGCTGGCCGAGCACGGCGTAGCGGATGGTCTCGTCCACGGCGAGGTCGGCCAGCCGCTTGTCGCTGAACCACTCGGCCCGGTCGGCCAGCCGGGTCAGCTGGTTGACCACGGAGGTCACGGTCCGGTTGGCGGCCTCCCGGCTGAGCCGGCCGCTGCGCTCCAGCTCCCGCACGGCCCGCTGCCACATCGGCCCGTAGAGCCGGCCGTCGCCGACCCGGCGGCGGGGCAGCCGGCCCTCGCGGGCGGCCTCCCGGTGCCGGACCTGGAAGCCGAGGAGCTCCTCGATCAGGGTGCGGTAGACGTCCAGGCCGGTCATGGCCGGCAGCTCGGGCACCGGCCGGCGGCGGTGCGCCTCGATCAGCCGGGCGATCCACTCGCCGCGCCGCTCCAGGTACGGCCGCAGGTCGCCGACGGTGGCCAGCCGCAGGTGGGTGGGGGCGACGCCACGCGCGACCACCGTGACCACGACGTCGGAGACGGTGAACCGGGCTGTCCACAGCGGGCCCTCCCGGTAGATGGGGCCGGTCAGCTCGGCCCCGTCCACGACGGTGATGGTGTCGGAGAACTCGGCCTCGCCGTCCTCGGGATCCTCCACGCCGGCGTGGTCGACGATGCGGTTGTGCTCGTCGTCCAGCATCCGGCGCAGCGCCCCGGCGGCCTCGTCGTCGGCGGGCAGCGCGGTGTTGATGGACAGGTGGGGGCCGCCCTGGGCCAGCGGGTCGCCGTAGGCCAGGGTGATCTCCTCGGCCGACGAGTCCGACAGCGAGGTCAGCACGCCCAGGCCCAGGTCGGGTTCGGCCAGGCCGTACACGGGGAAGGACGGTCTGGGCGCGATCTCCTCGGCGTCCCGCAGCGCCGTGCGCCGCAGCCGCGCGATCCACTCCTCGTCCGACTCCATGCCACCCATCCAACACGTTCTGCCTGCGGTTCCGCGATGAAAAAGTCGCAAACGTTCGCTTTCTCCACCGAACGGCGGCGCGCCCGCACCGACGGACACGAGAGCGTCACGATGTGTAGGTCACGGTCCGATGGTCCTCCCGCTCGGGTGTGAGGAGCGTTACGGTCCCTGGTCTGGACCGGTCGGGGCGGTCCGGACCGGACCGAACCCGTCCATGACCAGCAGGGGGAAGAACAGATGCCCTTCTCGCCCAAGCCCTCCGGCGCCGAGATCTCCCGCCGCCAGCTGCTCTCCCGTGCCGCGGCGCTCGCGGTCCTGGCCGGCCCGACGGCCGGCCTGCTGAGCGCGTGCGCCGGCGGTGGCAGCGGCGGCTCGTCGGCGTCCGGCACCAAGAGCGCGACCAACCCGTTCGGCGTGGCCACCGACGCCCCGCTCGACGTGGTCATCTTCGACGGCGGCTTCGGCGACGCGTACGCCAAGTACGACGTCAACCTGTACAAGAAGGCGTTCCCCAGCGCGAACGCCGCGGTCAAGTCGACCCAGAAGATCTCCGATCAGCTGCAGCCGCGCTTCGCCAACGGCACGCCGCCGGACGTGATCGACGACTCCGGCGACAACCAGATCAAGCCGGGCACGCTGGTCACCAGCAACGCGCTGACCGACCTGCAGCCGCTGCTGGACGCGCCGAGCTACGACGATCCGAACGTCAAGGTCAGGGACACCCTGCTGCCGGGCGTGCTGGACGTCGGCACCTACAACGGCAAGGTGTACCTGCTCAACTACAGCTACACCGCATACGGCCTCTGGTACAACAAGAAGCTGTTCGACTCGAAGGGCTGGACGCCGCCCAAGACGTGGAACGACTTCAAGACGCTGGCCCCGCAGATCAAGGCGGCCGGCATCGCGCCGTGGGTGCACGCCGGCAAGTACCCGTACTACATGGGCGTGCCGATCATGGACTGGATCGGCAAGGCCGGCGGCAACCAGGTCCTGATCGACATCGACAACCTCAAGCCCAACGCCTGGCGCGTGGACGCGGTGAAGGCCTCGCTGAACGCCGTCGTCGACATGGTGCACAACGGCTGGGTGCTGCCCGGCGCCGAGGGCATGAGCCACATCGAGTCGCAGCAGGCGTTCCTGGACGGCAAGGCCGCCTTCATCCCGGTCGGCACCTGGTTCGAGAACGAGATGCGCAAGACCATCCCGGCCGGCACCGAGCTGACCCTGGTCGCCATGCCGGACCTCACCGACAAGGACGCGCAGCCCTACGGCACGCTGCGGGCCGAGGCCGGCGAGCCGTTCATCGTGCCGGTCAAGGCCAAGAACCAGGCCGGCGGCCTGGAGTTCCTGCGGGTCATGCTGAGCAAGGACGCGGCCAAGAACTTCGCGCAGGCCACCAGCTCGCTGTCCATCGTCAAGGGCTCGGCCGACAGCGTGACCACCTCCACCGCGCTGACCTCGGCCAACAAGGCGGTGCAGGCGGCCGGCGAGAACCTGCTGCACTACCGCTCGGTCACCGACTGGTACCCGACGCTGATCAACGAGTGGGAGGCGGCCACCGGCGAGCTGATGGCCGGCCGCTTCACCGCCGACCAGTGGATCGACAAGGTCCAGGCCGCGGCCGACAAGGTCGCCGGCGACAGCTCGATCCAGAAGTACCACCGGGACAAGTAACCGATGAAATTTCGTCGTCTGCCCTTCATCGCGGGCTTCCTGGTCGTCCCCGTCGTGCTGTACGTGATCTTCGTCGTCTCGCCGTTCGTGCAGACGATCTTCTACTCGTTCACGGACTGGGGTGGCCTGACCGACACGCAGAACTTCATCGGCATCGACAACTACGTGCGGATCTTCTCCGACGACATCTTCGTCGGGGCGATCCTGCACAACGCGTTCCTGTTGGTGCTGATGCCCGTGGTGACGATCCTGCTGGCGCTGTTCCTCGCGTTCATGCTCAACGTGGGCGGGCGCGGGGACAGCGCCGGGATCCGGGGCGTGCGCGGCTCCGGCGTGTACAAGGTGGTGCTGTTCTTCCCGCAGGTGCTGTCGGTGGCGATCATCGTGGTGCTGTTCCAGTCGGTGTTCCGCACCGACGGGCGCGGCCTGCTCAACGCGCTGCTGATGGCGGTCGGCCTGGTCAGTCCGAACGACCCGGTGCAGTGGTTCAACAGCCCGACGCTGGTGCTGTGGTGCCTGCTGGCGGTGATGGTGTGGAGCGGGGTCGGCTTCTACATGGTGCTGTTCTCGGCGGCCATGCAGTCGATCCCGCGGGAGATCTACGAGGCGGCGCTGCTGGACGGGGCCACCCGGGGCGCCACCTTCTTCCGCATCACGCTGCCGCTGCTGTGGGAGAACATCTCGGTGGCCTGGGTGTATCTGGGCTTCATCGCCCTGGACGGGTTCGCGCTGGTCACCGGCCTGACCCCGGACACGGGCGGTGGCGGCCCCGACCACGCCAGCGAGCTGATCTCCAACGTGCTCTACCGAACCGCGTTCACCCAGGGCAAGTTCGGCCTGGCCTGCGCCATGGGCGTTGCCCTGGCCGTGTTCTCGCTGCTGCTGGCCATCGTGCAGCTGCGGGTCACCCGGCGCGACCGCATCGAGTTCTGAGGGAGGCTGACCCATGACCCAGCTCGTCACGGCCGAGCCGACCGCTCCCGAGGAGCAGCCCGAGACGGCGAAGCCGCCGCGCGGCCAGTTCGGCGTGGTGAACGTGTTCTCGCAGGGTTTCCTGCTGCTGTGGGCGGCGATGGTGGTGCTGCCGCTGCTGTGGGCGGTGATGTCCTCGTTCAAGACGGACAAGGAGATCCTGTCCAGCCCGTGGTCGCTGCCGGCGTCCCCGCAGTGGGACAACTTCGCCCGCGCCTGGAGCAGCGGGCACATCGGCACGTTCTTCCTGAACACGGTGATCGTGCTGGCCGGCGGCGTGACCATCACCATGGTGGTCGGGGCGATGGCGGCCTACGTGCTGGCCCGCTACTCGTTCCCGGGCAACCGGATCATCTACTACGGCTTCGTGGCCGGGCTGACGCTGCCGATCTTCCTGGCCCTGGTGCCGCTGTTCAAGATCGTCGGCAACCTCGGCAACCTGCCGGTGGTCGGGCCGTACCTCGGGCTCAACTCCTACCTGGGCCTGATCCTGGTGTACGTGGCGTTCTCGCTGCCGTTCACGGTGTTCTTCCTGCACTCCTTCTTCCGCACGCTGCCCACGGAGATCGCGGAGGCGGGGCTGCTCGACGGCGCCGGGCACGCGACGCTGTTCGCCCGGGTGATGCTGCCGATGGCCCGGCCGGGCCTGATCAGCATCGGCATCTTCAACGTGATCGGCCAGTGGAACCAGTACCTGCTGCCGCTGGTGCTGCTCCAGCCGCAGTCCAGCTTCGACACCGACCACTCGGTGCTCGCGGAGGGCCTGCTCAACCTGGCCGTCACGCAGGGCTACAAGTCGGACTGGTCGGGCCTGTTCGCCGGCATGACCATCGCCATGCTGCCGATGCTGGCGGTCTACGTGCTGTTCCAGCGGCAGGTGCAGGCCGGACTGACGGCTGGAACGCTCAAGTAGCTGCAACCCCGGAGGCTGCTCGCACCGTCCTGGTGACATGCGAGCAGCCTCTGTGGTTCTAGCGGTGTCAGCGATCCTCGTCGCCGGCTGCGGCTCGCGTGTGCCGCCCGAGTCGCCGCCGGCCCAGACGACCACAACGGCGGCCTGTCAGTCGCCGAGCCAGATCACCATGGCGGACAACGGTCACACCGTCTGCGCGACGGTCGGGACCAAGTTCTCCGTGAAGCTGCCGGACGACGGCAAGGGCCACTGGTCGGCGCTGACCAGCGACTCCGACGCCGTGGACGTCCTGCTGCTCACCGGGTCGCCGCCGATCAGCGGCACCCAGGCGGACTTCGTGGCCCGGCACAAGGGAACCGCGAAGCTCACCTCCAGCCGGCCGGTGTGCCCGTCCACCCCGCCCGGCGGCATGAGCTGCAAGTCGTTGCAGGCCTTCACGGTGACGGTCACCGTCCCGTAGTCCACGGTGGACGGGGTGGGCCTGCCGCCCACCCCGTCCACATTCACGTCAGCTCAGGGTCAATGCCGTGTCGTCGAGGACGAACGACGTCTGGAGCGAGCTGTCCTCGGTTCCGGAGAAGCTGACCGTGACGGTCTGCCCGGCCAGCGCCGAGACGTCGAAGCTGCGCAGCGTGTAGCCGCTGGCCGCGTTGACGTTGGAGTAGGTCGCCAGCGTCGTCGAGCCGGCCTTGACGGTCAGCTTGTCGTACGCCGTCGAACCGGTCTCGGCGGTGTCGATGTGCAGGTAGAACGACAGCGTGGCGTGGCAGCCGGCCGGGATGGACACCGACTGCGTCAGCGTGTCGGTGTGCGTGCTGCCGTAGCCGTCGAGCCAGGCGTTCCAGGTGCCGGAGTGGGTCGGCTCCTGGGACCCGTTCTGGCCGATCACACCGGAGGAGGCGCTCCACACCGTGTTGCCGGACTCGAAGCCGGGGTTGCCCAGCTTCTGGCCGGAGCAGCCGCCGCCACCGGCGGGGGAGATGGTCCAGCCGAACGAGGTCGACGCGGTCGCGCCGGCGGCGTCGCGCACGGTGGCGTTGACGGTGTAGTTGCCGGCGGTGCTGGGCGTGCCCGAGATCAAGCCGCCGGAGCTGATCGACAGGCCGGCGGGCAGGCCGGTCGCCGACCAGCTGTACGGGGTGGTGCCGCCGGTCGCGGACAGCTGGAGGCTCGCCGCCGTGCCGACCACGCCGCTCTGGCTGCCCGGGTTGCTGGCGCTCAGGCCGGTGCCGCCGCCACCGCCGATGATGGTGTGCGAGGTGTCGCACCGGTTGGTGTCGTTGGACCAGGTGCCCTGCTCGGCGTACGAGCCGTTGCCCATGCTGACGTTGGTCGCGCCGCCCTGCGTGCCCGGGTTGAGCCACGCGCACTCGTCGGCGTTCTCCTCACCGGAGCTGGCCGTCCAGCCGCCGGCCGGGTTCTGGTCGGTGATGGTCTCCGAGTACTCGTGACCCTCGACCATGGTGTAGCCGTCGATGGTGCCGCTGGAGCCCGAGTTGACGAAGTTCTGGCCGCAGCTGGTGCCCTGGTCCATCACGTACGGCATGTTGGTGAACGCGATGTCGCCGTAGGGCGAGGACACCGCCCCGCCGGACAGGGTGGAGTCGCCGTTGTAGTCGTGCCAGGCGCAGAAGCCGCCCGTCTTGTAGTTGTCGGGGTCGGTGCCCTTGGGCGAGAGGATCACGTACTGGGCGTACCGGTTGGCGGCGGCGGTGGTGTTGCCGAAGTGCGCGGCCGCGTTCACCGCTTCCACGCCGATCTGGTGCCCGCTGGACGCGGCCGGCGAGGATGTGGAGTTGTCGTACCAGACGCCGGCGTACGCGCCGCCGGTCGGATACCCGACGTGCGCGGCGCTCGCCGGGCACGAGGTGGCGCCGGTGGACACGCCTTCGCAGTACTGGGTCATCACGCCGGACCACGCCTCGTTGCCGGTGCCGAGGCCCTTGAACATGTTCTGCAGCTTGGGCGCGCCGCCCGCCGAGTCGGACGAGAAGGTCAGATTGCCGTTCGCGTCGGTGCCCTGGCTGCCCCACTGGCTGCCCCAGAACACCAGGTAGACCTTCTCGTGGCCGCTGGTGACGCCGATGCCGTCGATGCCGCCGCCGTAGGCGAGGGTGTTGCCGGCGGCCGTCGCGTCGGGTGTGGCGGTCGGGTGCGCCGCCTCGTAGTCCTTGATCTTGCCGAGTTGTTCCCGGGTTGGCACCGCGCCGTGACGGTAGGTGTGGCCGTAGGCGGGTGAGTAGGGATTGCCTGCCGTCGACGCCGCGGCGGTGGCCGCGAGGCCGAGCAGGGGCAGCGACGCGACGCCGACGAGCGCGACGAGTCTTCGGGATAGGGCGCGCACTGTTCCTCCGCAGGGTGTGTGGTGCGTACGCCGGTGGGATGCCGGCGTTCGGAGGTGTCTACCCTGCGGATTTCGGTCGTGGTGGCACTGTTGTGTCAGTGGCGCGATAGTGCCGCTGAACAGCCGAAACTGTTAACTAACAGCGGCTGTCCACGCGCTGTTGGCGCCGCACAGCACGATGCATGGCAGCTGCGCCGGCACCCGGTCGGCCAGCCACGCCGCGAGCGGTGCCGCGGCGGCGGGCTCCACCGCGATGCGGAACTCCTCCCACAGGAAGTCCTGTGCGGCAAGGAGTTCCGCGTCGGACACGAGCACCGACCGGGTTCGCGGCGAGTTGAGGATGGCGAACGGCAGGTCGCCGACGCGGGTCGCGCCCAGCGCCGAGGCGGCGACGGAGTCGACCGCGGTGTCGACGGGCCGGCCGGCCGCGAGCGCCGCGTGCAGGGCGTGGCAGCCCTCGGGCTCGACCGCCACGGTCGTCCGGTCGCCGATCGCCAGCGCGGTGCCGGCGGCCAGTCCGCCGCCACCGACAGCGACCAGGACGGCGTCCACGTCGGGCGCGTCGGCGACGATCTCCGCGCCCATGGTCCCTTGGCCGGCGATCACGTCCGGGTGGTCGTACGCCGGTAGGTAACGTTCTCCCGCACCCACCGCACTCAAGGCCGCCTTCGCCGCGTCCGAGTAGACGGCGCCGTGGCGGACGAGCTTCGCCCCAGCGGCCTCGATGCGCCGGGTCTTGGACTCGGGGGCGAGCTCCGGCACGTACACGGTCGCGGGAATCCCGAGCAGCCCGGCGGCGGTGGCCACGGCGAGGCCGTGGTTGCCGCCGGAGGCCGTCACGACCCGCGCCGGCCGCTCGCCCCGCAGCAGCGCGTTGACCGCGCCGCGCAGCTTGAACGAGCCGCTGAGCTGGAGATGTTCGAGCTTCAACACCACCGGTCGGCCGCGCAGCGACGTCCGAAGCACCGGCGTGCGCCGGACGTGCGGGCGGATCCGTGCGGCTGCGGCGGCCACCTCGGCGGCCGGGACGAACGTTGTCATGAGGCCAACCCTGACCCCGCGGGGCCATAATCGCCAGCGAGGATTTCAGAGCCGACTTTAGGAGCGCTTAATGCTCGACCCGGCCCGGCTGCGGGTGCTGGTGGAGATCGGGCATGCCGGTTCGATCAGCGCCGCGGCCGCCCGGCTGGCCTTCACGCCGTCGGCGCTGTCGCAGCAGCTGGCCAAGCTGGAGCGGGAGTTGGGCTGCCGGCTGGTCGAGCGCGGCCCGACCGGCGTCACCCTGACCCGGCAGGGCAAAGTCCTGCTGCGGCACGGCGAGCGCGTGCTCGGCGAGCTGCGGGACGCCGAACGCGCGGTGCGGGCGTCCATCGAGACCGTGCCGGAGTCGCTGTCCATCGGCACCTTCTCCTCCGCCGGCAAGTTCCTGGTGCCGGAAGCCCTTGCCGCGCTGCGGGAACGGCACCCGCGGGCCCAACTGTCCCTTGTGGACATCGAGCCGCCCGGCGGCTACGGCCTGGTCACCTCGCGGGACCTGGACGTGCTGATCACGCACCGCTATCCGGGCGGAACCCTGCCGTCCGACAACGGTTTGCACCGCAAGCGGCTGCTCGCCGACCCGCTGCGGCTGGTGCTGCCGGCCGGACATCGGCTGGCGCACGGGAAGTTCACCTGGCGGGACCTCGGCGGCGAAGACTGGATCTCCGGCGCGCACGGCGTGCCGAACCGGGTCTGCCTGGAGCATCTGGCGACGCAGGCGGGCATTCGCCCGCACGTGGCGTACGAGACGCGGGACTACGAGGTGACGCTGGCGCTGGTCACCGCCGGCCTGGGCATCTCGCTGGTGCCGGTGACCGTGCTCGGCGACGTCGACTGCGACCGGCTGGCCGTGCGTGTGCTGCCGGGGATCAAACCCGCCCGGGAGATCTTCGTGGTCCACCGGAAGCGGCCGCCGCGGCTGGTGGCGGAGCTGGTCGGGCTGCTCACGCCGGGTCGAGCACGCTGACCACGCGGTTACGGCCGCCGCGTTTGGCCTCGTACAGGGCGTTGTCGGCGGCCAGGAGCACCTGCTCCAGCACCGCCCCGGCCATCGGGTGCACGGAGACGCCGATGGAGGCCGATAACGCGGAAACGGCTGCGGTGCCCTCGGTGACGGTGAGGTCCGCGATGGCGGTCCGGATCCGCTCCGCCACGCGGATGGCGTCGGGCAGCGCGGCCCCCGGTAACAGCACCACGAACTCCTCGCCGCCGAAGCGGCCCACCGCGTCCACCTCGCGGACCTGGTCGCACACGGTGTCGGCGACCTCGCGCAGCACCGAGTCGCCGACCAGGTGCCCGTGCGTGTCGTTGATCCGCTTGAAGTGGTCCAGGTCGATCATCAGCACGCCGAACTCGGCGCCCCGGTCCAGCTCGCGGGCGGCCGCGTCGTGCCAGGCCACCGAGTTCAGCACGCCGGTCTTGTGGTCGGTGGTGGCCATCTCCTGGAACTGTCGCATGAGGACACCTCGGTGCAGCACCACGATCGGCAGCACCACCAGCGGCACCAGGTAGACGTGGGCCATCAGCACCACCGCGGTCAGCCCGCCCAGGCACAACGTGGCCAGCTCCAGGGCGTTGACGTCCCAGCCGCCGAACAGCTCCGCGACCGTCAGGTCCGGGTAGCGAAGCTTGAGGGCGACCGTCACCAGGACGCTGTTGGTGGCGAAGAAGGCCGCCATGGCGACCAGGACGGCGATCAGCCCGCGGGCGTCACGGTCCAGGAACGGCAGTGCGGCGTTGACCGCGGCCATCACCGGCCGCACCGGCAGCACGGACAGCACCACGGTGGTGGCGGTGTAGATCACCCGGTGCGCCGGGCGGCTGGCCAGCTGCCGCCAGATGCGCTCCCACAGGTGGGCGAACAGCAGCACGGTGAGCGTGACCGCCAGCCCCACCGGCAGGTCCACGGCGCCGGCGAAGATCCATACCGACGTCATGTTCACGTGCACGGTGCTGGCCAGGTAGCGGCGCATCCGCTCGGTGCGCCGGGACAGCTCGGCCTGCGCCACCCCGATCCCCAGCAGCACCCCGAAGCGCAGCCAGTCGCCGGCCGTCGGGGGCTGCCCGGGTAAGAGGAACGGCAGCACCACCGCGACCAGCTCGACCACGACGGTGAACGCGACGAGGCCGGGCGGCAGGCGGCGGATGGCCCAGTTCGCCGGCCGCACCAGCAACGGTCGGGCCACCGCCTGTCACCCCCTCGTCGTGTCCGGGCAGTATCGACCGGGTCGGGCCGACAGTGCCAGCGCCGAATGTGCTCAACCGGCCAGGAGAACGAACAGCAGCGCCAGCGCCCCGGGCACGACCTGCACGAACAGGATGCGCTTGGTGGCGGTGAGTGCCCCGTAGATCCCGGCGATGATCACACAGGCCAGGAAGAAGATCTCCGCCGGTCGGCTGCCGATCAACCCCCAGATCAGCCCGGCGGCCAGAAAGCCGTTGTAGAGCCCCTGGTTGGCGGCCAGCGCCTTGGTCTGTTCGGCGAGCTCGGCGGACACGCCGAAGGCGGCGCGGGTGCGTGGGGCGGTCCACAGGAACATCTCCAGGACCAGGATGTAGACGTGGATCAGCGCAACCAGCGCGACCAGGACATCGGCGACGATCAGCATCGGGCCAGTCTGCTGGATCACGTTGCCGATACGCGCGTGAGTGACACGATGGTGGACAGACGAGGAGGTCATCGATGCACGGGTTGCCCCCGGCCGCCGTCGAGCGACTGAACAGGGCCAAGCGCTCCGGCGTGCGGACCTCGCTGCTGTCCGCGCCGTCCGCGGCCGGCATCAAGACCGTCGGACTGGAGCCCGTCGGCGAGGTGATGGGCTGCACCGTGCAGAGCATGGTGGCCCGCTACCAGACGTACGCCGCGACGTACAACTACAACGCCAGCAGCATCGCGCAGCCGTACCTGGACGGCCTGAGCATGGGCTACCGGACAGCGGTGGACCGGATGCGCGAGGAGGCGAAGGCGCTCGGCGCCGACGGCGTCGTCGACGTCCGGCTGACCACCACCGAGCTCGGCCAGGGCGAGGAGTTCCTGGCCATGGGCACCGCCGTGCGGGCCAGATCCACCGTCCGGCCCAAGTCGGTGTTCACCACCGAGTTGTCCGGCAGCGACGTGGCCAAGCTGATGCTCGCCGGCTGGGCGCCGGTGCAGCTGGTCTGGGTCGGCGCCGCCTACGCGATCTTCACCGGCGCCAACACGCAGTACCAGATGTCGCTCTACGCCGGGAACACCGAGGTCGACTCGTACACCACGCTGATCAACCGGGTGCGGGCCGCCGCCCGCCGCCGGTTCCACGACACGGTGACGTCGGTGCGGGCCGACGGCGGCATCGTCGCCCACATGGGACTGTCCACCTGGGAGCCCGGCGAGCGCCTGGTGGCCGCGCTCGCGTACGTCCGCGGCACGGCCGTCGCCCAGTTCCACCCGACCGGGCCCGCCCCGGTCTCCACGCTGACCGTCATGCCGCTGCGCCGGCAGGGAGAGTGAGATGACCACCGTCGACGGGATTCCCGAGGACGCCATGCGTCGACTGGCCGAGATGAAACCCGGCCAGAAGACCTCGCTGTTCACCTCGGACCTGAGCGTCAACGAGTTCCTGCTGGTGCGGGAGGCCGGGTTCCGGCCGCTGGGCATGGTGCTCGGCTCCAGCATCTACCACGTCGGCTTCCAGTTCGGCCGGTGGAGCAAGAACCAGGAGCTCGAGGTCCTGTCCAACGCCATGTACCACGCCCGGGAGCTGGCCATGACCCGGATGGAGGCGGAGGCGGACGTGCTCGGCGCGGACGGCATCGTCGGGGTCCGGCTGGAGATCGAGTTCAAGGAGTTCGGCAGCGACCTGGCCGAGTTCATCGCCGTCGGCACGGCGGTGAAGGCCGACGAGCCGGGGCAGTGGCGCAACAACACCGGCAAGCCGTTCACGTCCGATCTGTCCGGGCAGGACTTCTGGACGCTGGTGCAGGCCGGCTACGCGCCGCTGGGCATGGTGATGGGCTCCTGCGTCTATCACGTTGCGCACCAGCGGTTCTGGCAGGCGCTCGGCAACGTCGGGCAGAACGTGGAGATCCCGCAGTTCACCGAGGCGCTGTACGACGCCCGGGAGCTGGCGATGAGCCGGATGCAGGCCGAGGCCGAGTCGTTGCAGGCCGAGGGCATCGTCGGCGTGCAGCTGCTGTCGCTGCCGCACCGGTGGGGCGGGCACACCACCGAGTTCTTCGCCATCGGCACCGCGGTCAAGCCGCTGCGCGCCGATCACACCATCGCCAAGCCGCAGCTCGTGCTGCCGTTGGTGGACTGATGGCCGACAACATGTGGGACACGCACCAGGTCGTCGCCGCGCTGAAGGCCGACCGGTCGGACGTCGAGTCGTACACCCGGGTCCTGACCGAGACCCTCGGCGACGCGCTGCCCGAGGGCATGGTGGAGGTCGAGCGCAAGAAGGGCCTGTTCGGACGCGGCGGGCAGGCGACGTCCGTGGTGGTTCGGACGCCCGAGCGGCACCTGGAGCTGCGCGCCGGCAAGCACGGCGGCGTCGAGGCCGAGATCCGGCAGGTGGTGCGGGGCGTGGTGATCAGCCGCAAGCAGGTCGGCGTGGACGAGTGGCTGACGGTGTTCGCCGAGGTGTTGAACGGCATCGCCGCCCAGGACGCCGCCGCCCGCGAGGCCCTCACCCGGCTCTTCGGTCCCTGATGCAGGGAAGGACGCCTTACCCTCGCTCAACGCGGGTAAGGCGTCCTTCCCTGCATCACGTCGTCAGCCGTTGAAACCCTTGTAGAGGTTGGTGAAGTCGTACAGGCCCTGGGCGATGCCGCTGCACGTCGGCGAGACGCCGCCGCTCGCGCAGTTGCCGTTGTCCCGGCCAACCGACCAGAACGCCAGCCGGCCGATGTGGTTGGACTGGGCGAAGCCCAGCACCGTCTGGGCCGCCGCCTTCGTCGTCACCATGCCGCTGTCGTTGACGCCGATCATCGGCGTCAGGCCGAGCATGGCCTTGATCTGGGCGTCCGACTTCGACGGCCAGACGGTCTTCATCTGCCCGATCGTGGCGTTGGCCGCCGACACCATGGCCTGGCCCCAGTCGCCGGTGAAGCCGAAGTCCATCACCATGGGGTTGACCAGCACGTTCAGCCCGCGGCTGGCGGCGTCCTGGAGGATGGACACCGAGAACGGGTCGACGCCGTAGTCCTGGCCCTGCACCCGCAGCGTGTAGCTGATCGTCGTGCCGCGCGCCTGCTGCACGGCCAGCAGCGCCTGGTTGACCGTGGCGGTCGGGATGGACGCCTCGACGTCCACGTCCAGGCTGTTGCTGCCGACGGCGTCCAGGGCCTTCTCGTACGCCGCCGTGAGCGCCGAGACCGAGCCGCAGGTGTTCTCCAGGTACGGACCCTGTGCGCCGCCGGTCGACACCGTCACCGAGCCGCCCAGCGCCCGCAGGTCGTTCACCTCGCCGATGACCCGCGAGTCGTTGAGCGGGATCGTGCCGCCCCAGGCCACGTTGCAGCCGGTGGAGTCGGCCAGCGCGAACGCCAGGTTGAAGGTCTTCTGGCCGGTCGCGCGGGCGACGTCGGCCAGCGCCGGGGTGGCGGAGGTGATGTCGATGTACGGCGAGAACTTCGCCCCGGTCGGGGGCGGGGGCGAAGTGGTCGTCGTCGTGGTGGTGGTCGTTGTCGTGGTGGTCGTCGGCGGGGTGCTCCCGCCGCCGCACGGCTGGCCGTTCAGCTTGCAGTTCACCGGCTGCCCGGTGCCGCTGACCAGGAAGCCGAAGGTGGTGCTGGCGCCGGCGGCCAGCGAGCCGTTGTACTCACGGTTGGTGAACACCTGGTGCTGCCCGCTGGGCGTGTCCAGCGCGTCCCAGTAGGAGCCCATGGTGGAGCCGGCGGGCAGGTCGAACTCGACCTTCCAGCTGGTGATCGCCGTGCTGCCGGCGGTGATCGTCACCTTGTCCTGGTAGCCCGTGGACCACGAGGAATCGGTGGAGATCACCGCGCTGGACGCCGTCGCCGCGCCCGCGTCGCTCAGTCCGGCCGCCATCAGCAGGCCGGCGACCGGCAGGGCGGCCGCCAGCGCGAGCATGGCCTTGCGCATCAGCTCACCACCAGGTTCAGGCGCTGGATGCCCCAGTCGTTGGCCTCGTTGCCGGGCAACCACACGTCCACGATGTCGTCCTTGATCCAGCTGCCGATGTCGGCCGCGTAGCAGCTGCCGTAGCCGGGCACCGTGAACCTGGTGCCCCACGGGATGTTGCGGGCGTCGACCGCGCAGAAGCCGGGGCCGGCGTTGTAGCCCAGGGCGGTCTGCCCGCTGTCGTTGTAGGAGGTGACGCGGTAGTTGAGCACCGTGCCCTTGGGCAGGGCCCAGGGCGCGAGCTTGTTGTCCGCACCGACCCGGTAGGAGGTCGAGATCTGGCCGATGGACGGCTCCGAGCCGGAGGCGTCGCTCATGGCGTAGACCTGGTAGTTCGCGTTCTGGCAGGGGCTGTTGTCGGTCACCGTGAGCGTCGGCTGGCCCCAGTCGCTGATCCACTGGAGCGCCTGGCCGTTGCGGAACGCCCGGTAGGCGACCGCGCCGGCCACCCGGTTGAAGGTGAAGGTGACGGTGCTGCCGGAGACTCCGCCGGCCACGCCGGTCGGGGCGGGCAGCCGGCCGCTGACGTTGACGGGCGGGACGAGGGTGCCGGGGCCGTGGCCGCCGGTCACCGGTCGGTCCGGGATCGGACCCGTGTAGAAGTGCTGACATGCGGGGAAGGAGGTGGCCGCCTGGGCCGGGGCGGCCGTGACCGCACCGGAGATGATCATCAGGGCGGCCGCGAGCAGGGCGGAAGGGCGCATGTTCGTGGGCCTCTCTGCGGCAGGGGAGCGGAGAGTGGTGCACGGACAGCGGGGTGGTGTGGGGGCGAGGGCGCGTCACGCCCCCACACCACGGCTGTCGCCCACTGGGGGTGACCCTCCGCTCTACGCGGCGGGCGACCCGGTGGGTTCACGTCGCATTCAGACCGTAAGTGGCCTAGACCACAACGTCAATGGGTCTAGACCTTTTTAGGGAGATTTCGGGAAAGAGGAAAGACTGGTGACCGTGGAGAACGCACCTTGGCCCGCGGCCGCGGCGACCGGGATCGGGTCCCTGCCCGGAACCGACCCGGGGGAGGCCAACCGGGTCGTCGTCGGTGAGCTGCCCGACCTGCCGCACCTGGCCGAACTGCCGGCGCGCGGGGTCGGGGCCGACATGATCGGCCGCACCGCCGGCCTGCTGGTCGACCTGGCCGTGGAGGTCGTGCCGTCCGGCTACCGGGTCGCCACCAGGCCCGGCCGCGACCACCGCCGGGCCGTCGACCTGATGCGATTCGATCTAGACGCTTTCCAGGACGCCGTCGAGCGGGGCGCAAAGCCGTCGGCGGTGAAGGTCCAGCTCACCGGCCCGTGGACCCTGAGCTCGCTGGTGGAGTTGCCGCGCGGGCACCGCGTGCTGACCGACGCCGGCGCGCTGCGGGAGTTCACCGAGTCGCTGTCCGAGGGGCTCGCCGCACACGTCGCCGAGGTGTCCAAGCGGACGGGTGCAAACGTCGTCGTGCAACTGGACGAGCCGATGCTCCCGGCCGTGCTCAACGGCCTGCTGCCCACCCCGTCCAAGCTCGGCACCGTCCCGCCGGTCGCCGAGCCCGAGGCCCGTGAGCTCCTCGGCACCGTCGTCGAGGCCGCCCGGCGGGCCACCGGCCAGCCCGTCATCGTGCACTGCTGCGCCGACAAACCCCCGCTCCGCCTCCTCCGCAAAGCCGGCGCCGACGCCCTCGCGTTCGACGTCACCCTGCTCCGGAAGGCCTCCGCCCAGGTACTCGACGAGGTCGGCGAGACCTGGGACGACGGCGCGGTGTTGTTCCTGGGCCTGGTGCCCAGCACCGACCCCGGCCGCCCCCTAACCCTGAAGTCGGTCGCCGACCCCGCCCTGGACCTCGTGGACCAGCTCGGCTTCCCCCGCACCCTGTTGGCCGAGCGCGCGGTCCCCACCCCCACCTGCGGCCTCTCCGGCGCCGACCACGCCTGGGCCCGCCGCGCCATGGCCCTCTCGCGGGACGTCGCCAAGGCCTTCCTGGAGCCCCCGGACTCCTGGTGAGTCTCCATGCACGTGAGTGGCTCACTTGGCTTCGTGGGCCACCTGAGCCACTCCCATGGCTTCTCTCCGGACGCAGCCCGACGGCCCCCGCGCCACCGCGCCCGCGCCACCTTCCGCCGCACGTGAGTGGCTCGTTTCGCTCCCGCCGCCAACTGCGCCGCTCGCTTGGCTTCCCGGCCGGCGTTGGTGGTTCGATTCAGGCCGGTTTCGTCCAGAAGATCCCCTTGACCCTCCACTGGAGTGTGACGTAGCTTTCACCCAATCGTTTAGGAAACTTTCTTAACTTTTTGGGCTCCACCGCCGCCGGCCCCTGTACCGGAGGACCCCATGCGAGTTGGGACAGCTGCGATCGCGACCCTCGCCGCGGCCGCATCGGTGACGTTCGCCGTGCCCGCGGCGGCCGCCACCACCGCCCAGATCCGTGTCGACCAGGTCGGCTACGCCACCGGGGAGACCAAGGCCGCCTACCTGATGGGCACGACCTCGAACGCGGGCGCCTCGTTCTCCGTGGTCGACTCGACCGGAAAGTCGGTGCTGACCGGCAAGGTCGGCGCGAGCACCGGCAACTGGAGCACGGCGTACTCCGCCGTCTACCCGATCGACATCTCCGGTCTCCAGACCGCCGGGACCTACCAGATCAAGGTCGGCGGCACGGTGTCGCCGAAGTTCCAGGTGGACAGCGCCGCCGCGCTGTACTCGCCGATCGCCGACGACGTGGTGAAGTTCTTCCAGGTCCAGCGGGACGGCGACAACGTCATCCCGGGCGTGCTCAACCGCAAGCCGAGCCACCTCGCCGACAAGACCGCGTCCGTCTACGCCGTGCCGACCTTCACCGGCGACGACACGATCACCAGCAAGATGACCAAGACCGGCGTCACCGTCGACGCCTCCGGCGGCTGGTTCGACGCCGGCGACTTCCTCAAGTTCACCGAGACCACCTCGTACGCGGTGACCAACCTGCTGCTGTCCGAGCGGGCCCGCGGCAGCGCGTCGCTGACCACCGAGGCGCGGTACGGCCTGGACTTCCTGGGCAAGATGTGGGACGCCAAGAACGGCGTGCTGTACGCGCAGGTCGGCGTCGGCGGCGGCAGCAGCAAGGAGAACTTCGACGGCGACCACGACGTGTGGCGACTGCCGGAGGCCGACGACGCGCTCAACGTCAAGCCCGGCGACGCCGACTACTACGTCAAGTTCCGCCCGGTGTTCGCGGCCAACAAGGCCGGCGCGAAGATCAGCCCGAACCTCGCCGGCCGGGTGGCGGCGGCGTTCGCGGTGGCCGCGCAGAACCTGGCCGCCACCGACAAGACCAAGGCACAGCAGTACCTGTCCACCGCTGCCGCGATCTACGCACTGGCCGACACCTCCGGCGGCAGCATCGTCTCCGCCTACCCGCACGGCTACTACCCCGAGTCGTCCTATCTGGACGACCTGGAGCTCGGCGCCACCGAACTGTCGCTGGCCGGTACCGCGCTCGGCGACAGCCGCGCCACCGGCTGGGCCACCGACGCCGGCAAGTACGCCAGCTCCTACCTGGCCAGCAGCGACAAGGGCACGCTTAACGTCTACGACACCAGCGCCGAGGCCCACGCCGACCTCGTCAAGGTGCTGCGTTCGCCGAACGCCCCGAAGCTGGCGGTCACCGAGGCGCAGCTGACCGGTGACCTGGCCCGCCAGCTGTCCGACGGCGTCGCCGAGGCGGCCAAGAGCCCGTTCCGCACCGGCGCCTCCGTCACCGACTTCGACGTCGCCAGCCACAGCTTCGGCTTCGTGGCCACCGCCCTGCTCTACGGCCAGCTGACCGGCAAGCACGACTACGACGCCTTCGCCACCCAGCAGCGCGACTTCACCCTCGGCTCCAACGCGTGGGGCACCTCGCTGGTGGTCGGCGTCGGCAGCACCTTCCCGGACTGCATGCAGCACCAGGTGGCCAACCTGGCCGGCAGCCTCAC
Source organism: Kutzneria buriramensis (assembly GCF_003387475.1). GTDB lineage: Bacteria > Actinomycetota > Actinomycetes > Mycobacteriales > Pseudonocardiaceae > Kutzneria > Kutzneria buriramensis. The sequence goes on from NZ_QUNO01000012.1 coordinate 241,869, forward strand.
CGGCGGCACCAAGGTCGCCGTCGGCGCGGTGGTCAACGGCCCGAACAACGCCAGCCTCTTCAAGAGCATCGACAGCCTGCCCGACGGCGGCAAGAAGTGCGGCATCACCTCCTACAAGACGTACGACTCGACCACGTCGCGGTACATGGACGACGCGCGCACGTGGCAGAGCTCTGAGCCGGCGATCGACTTCACCTCGACCGCCGCGCTCGCGTTCAGCCTGACTGCGGCAGGCTGACGGCAGGGAAGGAAGGGCCGCCCGCCTCCTGGTCGGGCGGCCCTTCGCCGTGTCACCGGAGCTTCAGGGTCACCTGGACCGGATCTCCCGTCACGCCGAGAACGCGCGCCGGACCCCTAGCACTCGGCCTTCGGCGGGACGCCCGTGAGTAAGTACCTGTCCACCAATGGAATCACGCACGCATTGCCGGTGGCGTAGAGCTCGTGGCCGCTGTCGTCGTGGCGGATCCAGCCGCTGCCGGGAACGCGGGAGGCGACCCGGTTCGTCGCCGGGAAGTCGCCCCAGGTCCCGACGGCCAACATGGGCGGGAGGTGCGCCGGCAGCGGCCGAGGTGGGTTGTTCGCGGCGCCGGGCCAGCCGACGCAGGCCAGCGTGAAGGCGACCATCGTGCCGGCGGCGCCGAGAACCGGGTCGACACGGGTCAGTCGGGTCTCGGATGCCGTCAGGTCGGCGAGGCTGCGCGGCGCGGGCCACTCGTGGCATTCGGACACCGGATATCCCATGTGGGAGACGGGAAACGCCGACTTGTCACCGTGCTCCGCCTTGGTCAGGTCCGTCGCCAGCTGCGGGAAGTCCGCACGGCCGGAGCGGATCAGCCGGATGGACATCGTCACCCTGGAGCTCCAGTCGTCCAGTGCGGTGGCCACGACCTTCGGCACGTCCTGGCCGTGCAGGGCGCAGGTGTCGTCGGCCGCACACCAGTCCGAGAACCGTTGCAGGCGAGCGACATTGTCCCGCGCGAGCGCGTCCTGGGCGCGGTCGAAGTCGATGCTGTGGTCGCCGGTGCCGTCCATCACCATGGTGCGCACCCGATCCGGGTACAGGTCGGCATAGGTCTGGCCGTAGACGCCGCCGTACGACCCCATGTAGAGGTTGACCTTCGATTGGCCCAGGGCACGGCGGATGGCGTCCATGTCACGGGCGTTGGACAGCGTGTCCATGTGGTCGAACAGCGTCGGATCCTGCGCGCGGCAGGCGTTTGCGGCGGCCGCGTTGGACGCGGCCAGCGCCGCGAAGCCGGCCTGGGTCGTGGGCGGTGTCGGCATACCAGAGTTCGGTAAGGACTTGAGACACGACCAGTCGATGGTCGGGGTGCCCATCCCACCGAGCAGGCCGTAACCGCGTGGATCCCAGGTGATGACGTCCATGTGTTGCCGCAGCTGGTCGAACGGCTGGGAGCCCGGTGAGAGCAGCCGGCCGCCCATCACCTCGACCCCCGGCGCGCCCGGGCCGCCGTAGTTCACCAGCACCGTGCCCTGCGACGGGCCCGTCGCCTTGAGCCGTCCGAGCGCGAGGGTCACCTTGCGGCCGCCGGGGTCGTTCCAGTCCAGCGGCACGGAGAGCGTGGCGCACTCCATGTGGTCGGGGCCGTCGTTCGGACACGGCGACCAGTTCAACGCGGGCGTGGCAGCTGGCGTCAGGGGCAACACGGCTGTGGCGAGTGCCAGGAGCAGTGGCTTCATGCCGGCCACGATGCCGGGGAGGGCGGGGGCGGCGCGTCTGTCTGGAGGCCCGTTCCGATCTCTGTCTCCAGGCAGATGTGAGCGCCGCGCGGGTCCGCTAGCGTTGGCGTGATGGGGATCCGGCGGCTTGCGGCAAGGGACTGCGTGCTCGCAGTCTCCTACCTCATGTTCCTGCTGGCCGCCACCGGTGTGAACGCGCCGGCGCCGGTGTGGCTGCGGATACTCGTGCTGGCCGGAACCGCGCTGCCGATCGGGATCCGGCGGCTGTGGCCGCTGCCGGTGTTCGCGTTCGTGCTGACCATGACGTGGTTGTCGGTGCTGCTCGGTATCATGGTCGACCCGTTCGTCGCGGCGGGATGCTGCCTGTACGTGGTCGCGCTCGACGAGACCGGCCGGCGCTGGCCGACCGTGCTGGCGATCACCGGCCTGGGCGCCACCGGGGCCTTGGTCGGGCGGGGCGTGACCGGTCCGTTCTGGACCTTCTCCAACATCGGCGCGGTCGTGTTCGGTGCGCTGGTGCTCGGCGGGGCGTGGGCGATCGGCCGTTCCGTGCGCCGAAACCGTTGCTACGCCGCGAAACTGGCCGAACAGGCGGTGGTGGAGGAGCGGCTGCGCATCGCCCGGGAGCTGCACGACGTGGTGGCGCACAGCCTGGGCGTCATCGCAGTCAAGGCCGGCGTCGCCAACCATCTGCCCGACTCCGCGCCGGATGCGTTGCGGGTCATCGAGGCCACCAGCCGCGAGGCGCTGGCGGAGATGCGGCGGATGCTGGGCGTGCTGCGCGCCGAGGAGCCGCTGCGCCCCGCGCCGGGGCTCGACGAGCTGCCCGAACTCGCCGCGGTGGCAAGGGAAATGGGCGTGGAGGTCAGCCTGGACGTGCGCGGTGGCCCGTTGCCGGACGGCGTCGACCTGGCCGTGTACCGGATCGTGCAGGAGGCGCTGACCAACGTCGTCAAGCACGCGGCCCCGACCAGCTGTCAGGTGCTGGTGGACGTCGCCGCGACCGAGGTGCGGGTGGACGTGACGAATCAGGGCCGGTCGCACGGGCTGGTCGGCATGCGGGAACGCGTGGTGATGTTCGACGGCTCGCTCGCCGCCGGCCCGCGGCCCGGCGGCGGTTTCGCCGTGTCGGCAAGGCTTCCCTATGACTAGCGTCCTCATCGCCGACGACCAGGCGTTGCTTCGCGGCACTTTCCGGCTGCTGATCGACAGCGACCCGGGGCTGATCACCGTCGGCGAGGCCGAGAACGGCGCCGAGGCGGTCGCGCTCGCCCGGGCCGAGCGCCCGGACGTGGTGCTGATGGACATCCGGATGCCGGTGCTGGACGGCGTCGAGGCGACCCGGCAGATCTGCGCCGAGCTGGACACCAGGGTGCTGGTGCTGACCATGTTCGACCTGGACAGTCACGTGTTCGGCGCGCTGCGCGCCGGGGCCAGCGGCTTCCTGCTCAAGGACACGCCGCCGGCCGAACTGTTGGCCGCGATCCGGATCGTCGCCGCCGGTGACGCGCTGCTCGCGCCGTCGGTCACCCGCCGGCTGATCGCCGAGTTCGGCCGCACGCCGGCGCCGTCGCGGGCGACGCTGTCCGGCGTCACCCGGCGCGAGGAGGACGTGCTGCGGCTGGTCGGCCGTGGACTGTCCAATGCGGAGATCTCCGCCGAGCTGCACCTGGGCGTCGGCACCGTCAAGACGCACGTCAGCCACCTGCTCGGCAAGCTCGGCGCGCGCGACCGGGCGCAACTCGTGGTGCTGGCCTATGAAACCGGCCTGATCACGCCGAATCGGCCCGGTTCGCCGTGATCATGGTTTTCACCCCGGAGGGCGATTCATCCCGTTCCCGGGGAGCCTGCGAATGCCGTTGAAACCGGTTTCCAGCTGGGAAAACTCGATTCGGTTCACCGTGTCGGCGATCGCACCCTGGCAATCCGTACAGCCAACTCTTAGGGTCTTCACGGTTTCCTCTTCAGCTTCTCCGCAGGTGTATGGCCGAGGCTAACGGCATGGGTCGAAATTCCGGGCCGGCGTGGACGCGCCACCGTGTGCTCGTTCTGCTGGCGGCCGTCGTGGCCGGCGCCGGGCTGGCGGCCGTCGTGGTCGGCGTCGACGGCAGTGTGGCGACGACCTCGGTCGCCGGCGCCGCGCAGCCGAAGGCGAAGTCCGCCGCGTCCACCGGCACGCTCGCGAAGACCCCGACGCCGGCGCCGGTCACCAGTTCCGCGGCCGCGCCGGCCAAGGTCGACCCGACCGCCGCGCTGTCCAATGCGATGGCGTCGCTGGCCGCGAACAAGACCGGGGACTTCTCCGTCGCCGTGCTCGACGAGGACACCGGCGTCACCGCCAGCTACAACGCCGCCGAGACCTACGCGACGGCCAGCATCGTCAAGGCCGACATCCTCGCCGTGCTGCTCTTCCAGGCGCAGCAGCAGGGCACGCCGCTCACCGACGACGAGGACACGGCCGCCACTCAGATGATCGAGAACAGCGACAACGACTCCGCCACCACGCTGTGGGACGACGTGGGCAGCGCCGCCGGCATGTCCACCGCCAACGCCGCGTTCGGGCTGAAGGCGACCGTGCCCGGCTCGGACGACTACTGGGGCCTGACCACCACCACCGTCACCGACCAGCTGTCGGTGATGAGCGCGCTCACCTCGGCCAAGTCGCCGCTGGACGCCGCGTCCCGCAACTACGCCCTCGGCCTGATGCGCCAGATCGAGCCGGACCAGGTGTGGGGCGTGTCCGCCGCGGCCGACGCCGGCACCACGCCGGCGCTGAAGAACGGCTGGTTGCCGGTGGACTCCGACAACGACCTGTGGGCGATCAACAGCATCGGCCAGATCAGCCACGGCGGTCACAGCTACCTGGTGGCGTTCCTGTCCAGCTCGCAGCCCGACGAGCAGACCGGCATCGACCAGGCCTCGGCGGTCTGCAAGGCCGCCGTCGCGGCCGTCGCCGGTGGCTGAGCGGGCTTTACGCTCCGTCAATGCTGGTCACGGGGCCGAGTCGAGTCAACGCGAAACTAGTTCATGTATCCGCACGGGTTGGTCGCATCCGGCCGCATTCACTGGGTTGAATGGCCTAAACAGGGCAGACAAACCCGCGCCGAGGCGGACAATAGGCCGATGAAGTGGTTCCCGTGGCGGCGCCGTCACGCCGCGCACGACACCTCGCCCGCCGTCGAGCCCGACTCCGACCAGGTGGCGGAGTGGCTGGAACCTGCTGTGGAGAACCCGCAGGCCAGGGCCGAGCGTTTCTGGGTCCGCTGGCACGAGCTGCTGCCGCGGATCAATTCCGCCCTCGGCGACAGCGAGCCGAAGCGGATCGAGCACCTGCTGTGCGAGGAGGTCGCGGCGATCCACCCGGAGCTGCACTTCTCGGTGGAACGCGGCCAGCGCGCCGTCTACGCCCTGGTCGTCACCGGCCAGGAGCGCCCCGACCTGCGGCCGTACACCGACGCGTGGCAGCTGGCCGCGCCGCCGGAGGACCTGATCTGGGAGTACCACGACTCGGTGCCGCCGGTGCCGGACCCGACGCAGGTCACGGTGAACATCGGCGAGCACCGCCTGCGGCTGGCCGATGTGCGCGTGGTGGCGCAGGTCGACCGCGACGCCGGTGTGGTCGACGTCGCCGTGCACCATCCGAAGCTGGCGGCGCTGCCGGACGACGCCCGCACGGCGATGACCTTCCTGCCGCTCGACGCGACCTTGGGCGAGCGGCTGGCGGCGGAGCGCCTGCGCCGCGTGGAGACCGCGGAGGCGGCCCCGGAGCACGGCATCACGCTCGTGGAGCTGAGGACGATCGTGCGGGGGCTGGCCGGCCAGGACGCCGACGGCAATCCCATGGAGCACACCACTCCAAGCGGTGAGGCGTAGCGGTCCGACACTCGGTCGACGCGGGGACGTCGACCCATCGGGCGACCTCGCCCGCCGCGGCCCGCGGCGCGCGAAAACTGTCGGTGGTCACCGCTAATCTAGGCCCGTGACCAGCACCGAAGAGGTTCCCGACGACGTTCGCGCGCACTACGGGGAGCTCGCCGAGCAGATCCGCGGGCACCAGTTCCGCTACTACGTCCTGGACTCGCCGACGGTCACCGACGGCGAGTTCGACGAGCAGCTGCGGGAGTTGCAGGCGATCGAGGACAAGTACCCGAGCCTGGTCACGCCCGACTCGCCGACGCAGCGGGTCGGCGGCACGTTCTCCACCGACTTCACCGCGGTCGACCACCTTGAGCGGTTGCTCAGCCTGGACAACGTCTTCAACCTGGAGGACCTGCGCGCCTGGGCCGACCGCGTGCACAAGGAGATCGGCGAGGACTCGCACTTCCTGTGCGAGCTGAAGATCGACGGCCTCGCGCTGAACCTGCTCTACGAGGACGGAAGGCTGGTCCGGGCGCTGACCCGCGGCGACGGTCGCACCGGCGAGGACGTCACGCTGAACGTCCGCACCATTGGCGACATCCCGGAGCGACTGACCGGCACCGACGAGTTCCCCAAGCCCAGGCTGGTCGAGGTGCGCGGCGAGGTGTTCTTCCGGGTGGAGGACTTCGAGGAGCTCAACGCCGGCCTGGTCGCGGCGGGCAAGCCTCCGTTCGCCAACCCGCGCAACTCGGCGGCGGGCTCGCTGCGGCAGAAGGACCCGAAGGTCACCGCGAGCCGTCCGCTCCGCTTCATCTGCCACGGCCTCGGCAAGCGCGAGGGCTTCGAGCCGCAGCGCCAGTCCGACGCCTACCGCGCGCTGGCCGCGTGGGGCCTCCCGGTGTCCCCGCACACCAAGCTGGTCAAGGGCATGGGCGAGGTCGAGGCGCACGTCGAGTACTGGGGCGAGCACCGGCACGACGCCGTGCACGAGATCGACGGCGTGGTGATCAAGGTCGACGAGGTGGCGCTCCAGCGCCGGCTCGGCTCCACGTCCCGGGCCCCGCGCTGGGCGATCGCGTACAAGTACGCGCCCGAGGAGGCCACCACCACGCTGCTGGACATCCAGGTCGGCGTCGGCCGGACCGGCCGCGTGACGCCGTTCGCGGTGACCAAGCCGGTGCTGGTGGCCGGTTCCACGGTGGCGCGGGCGACGCTGCACAACGCGTCCGAGGTCAAGCGCAAGGGCGTGCTGATCGGCGACACGATCGTCATCCGCAAGGCCGGCGACGTGATCCCGGAGGTGCTCGGCCCGGTGGTCGACGCCCGCATGGGCAACGAGCGCGAGTTCGTGATGCCGGTGGACTGCCCGGAGTGCGGCACCACGCTGCGCTACGAGAAGGAGGGCGACGCCGACATCCGCTGCCCCAACCAGCAGTCCTGCCCGGCGCAGCTGCGGGAGCGGCTGTTCTACCTGGCCAGCCGCCGGGCGCTGGACATCGAGGTGCTCGGCTACGAGGCGGCGACCGCGCTGCTGGAGGCCGGCGTCATCGAGGACGAGGGCGACGTGTTCGACCTCGACGAGGAGAAGTTGCTGCGCACGGAGCTGTTCCGGGCCCAGGACAAGAAGTCCGAGCTGGGCTACAAGCTGTCCGCCAACGGCGAGCGGCTGCTGGCCAACCTGGACGCGGCCAAGGACCGGGAACTCTGGCGCGTGCTGGTGTCGCTGTCGATCCGGCACGTCGGGCCGTCGGCGGCGCGGGCGCTGGCCGTGACGTTCGGCTCCATCGACCGGATCTTCGCCGCCAGCGAGGAGGAACTGGCCGCGGCCGACGGCGTCGGGCCGACCATCGCGGCGGCCGTCCTGGAGTGGCACGAGTGGGAGTGGCGCCGGGACATCATCGAGAAGTGGCGCGCCGCCGGCGTTCGGATGGAGGAGGAGCAGGACGCCGCCACGCCGCGGGTGTTGGACGGGCTGTCCATCGTGGTCACCGGGACGCTGCCGAACTTCTCCCGTGACGAGGCCAAGGAGGCGATCATCGTGCGCGGCGGCAAGGCCGTCGGCTCGGTGTCCAAGAAGACCTCGTTCGTGGTGGTCGGCGAGAACCCGGGTTCCAAGCACGACAAGGCGATCCAGCTCAAGGTGCCGGTGCTGGACGAGGACGGCTTCCGGGTGCTGCTGGCGCAGGGGCCGGACGCGGCGGCCGAGGTCGCCACCGTCGGCGCCGAGGAGGAGTCAGCGGACGAATAGGTCGAAGACGTTGCCGGCCATCGAGGGCCACTCGGTCATCATCTGGCCGTAGGGGTCGCGCGGGGTCGAGGGCAGCAGGTCCCTCGGCTCCGGAGTGCTCCGCGGCGGCGTGGCGGTGGTGGTCGGCGGCGGCGCCGGCACCTCCTTGGTCACCACCAGGACCTTCGTCTCCGGCGCGGGCTGCTGCACGATGATCGTGGTCGGCGGCTGCGGCGTCGGGGTGGCCGAGGTGGTGGTCGGCGTGGGCGCCGGCGTCTGGCCCGCGTTGCGGACCTCCGTCGCCTGGTCGCTGGCGTGCTGCACGGCCATCACCGCGACCACCGCCGCGAACGTGATGCCGGTGATGCCCGCCGAGACGGCGAGGGCAGCCTCGGGGTGCACCACCCGGTGATGGCCGCCACGCATCAGGTTCTCCTCGCTTCGTGCCGAGCCCACGCCCTGGCCGAACGGAACGTACTGGAGGAGTCGCGGACAGTCCAAGCCGTTGTCCGCCAACCGACACTGTCTTAGCTCGATCGAATGAATCGCTGCCATTGCCGTTGCGGCCGCGGGCGGGCACGGTCAGAGGCATGCTGCAAGCCTGTCTGAACGGAGATCGGCCGCGGGGCTCGCATTCCGCGTTGCCGGTGACGCCCCAGGAGTTGGCCGCCGACGCGGCCGCCGTCGCCGACCTCGGCGTGACCGCGCTGCACGTGCATCCTCGGGACACCGCCGGCCTCGAAGTGCTGGCCGGGCCCGAGGTCGCGACCGCAGTCTCCGTCATCCGGGCGGCCGTGCCCGGGGTGGAGATCGGCGTCACCACCGGCGCCTGGATCCAGCCGGATCCCGTGCGGCGCGCCGAACTCGTGGCCGGCTGGGCCGGTCTCGCCGCCGGCCGTCCCGACACCGCTTCCGTGAACGTGCACGAGGACGGCTGGCTCGCCGTCTGCGCCGCCCTGCACGCCGCCGGCATCGGCATCGAGCTCGGCGTCTTTCACGTGCAGGCCGCACAGGCCTTGCGTGCCAACGGCTTCCCGGCCGGATCCGTCCGGGTCTTGGCCGAAGTCCAGGCCGGCGATTCGCCGGAACCCTTGCTGGACGCCCTTTCCTGGTCCACGCTGCCGATCCTGCTGCACGGCGAGGACGACGCCGCGTGGCCCGTGTTCGGTGCGGCCATGCGACTCGGCCTCGCCACCCGTATGGGCCTGGAGGACACCTTGCACCGCCCCGACCACACGCCCGCCCTGGGCAACGCCGACCTGATCGCCGCCGCCCGAGCAATGCTCGGTATCGGCTGACGGTCAGTCCGGCAGCACGACCGCGACGATGCCCGCCAGGTGCGCCAGCCGCGCCAACTCCGCGGCGCGGAACATCGGCCCGCCGGGGCGGCCGACCAGCAGCACCCGCTCCGGCTTGCCCAGCGGCGTGGCGGCGAGCTCGGTGCCGAGCTCCTGCCAGGTCTCCGGGACCCAGTCCTCCTCGCCGTCGAGGATGGTGGCCCGCGGCAGCGGCATCCACGGCACGGCGACCATCCGGGTCTCCGGCGCGGCGGTGCTCGCGGCCAGCCGGCTCACGCCCTCGCCGTCCTGGGTGACGACCAGCGCCCAGCCGGCGCGCACGATGCGCGGCACGCCCTCGGCGAAGATCTCCAGCCCCTGCTCGGGCCGGGCGGCGATCTCCTCGACCAGCTCCAGCTCGCGGTGGGTGTTGAGCACGCCGGCGTACGGCCGCACGGCGTCCACCTCGACGCCCTCGACCGACTCGGCGGCGGTGATCAGCGCGTCCGGCAGCCGGCCGGACGGCAGCTCCACCACCAGGTCGTCGATCGCCAGGCCGGGGGCGCGCTCCACCACGTCCACGCTGAGGATGTCAGCCCCGATCAGGCCGAGCGCGGTCGCGACCGCGCCCAGCGTGCCGGGTCGGTCCGGGAGCTGCACCCGGATCAGGAAGGACACCGCGGAACGCCTCCATGCCATCTGTCCCGGCGCGGGACCTCGCCGCCCGCGTCCGGCCGCCGATTGTCGCAGACCGGCGGGCGGGATGAGGACCGTCGTCCACCCAGCGGCCGCGATACCCGCTCGGAGCTGCGCGGGGCTGCGTCCTAGACTCGGTCGGTCAAGCCCGCAAGAGCCCGTTCACGCTTGGAGGAGCACCTCCGCATGCCCAGCATCTCCCGAGACGAGGTCGCGCACCTCGCCCGGCTGGCCAGGTTGGCCGTGACAGACGACGAGCTGGACCTGTTCGCCGGCCAGTTGGACGCCATCCTGAACGCGGTGGCCCAGGTCAGCGAGGTGTCCCAGCAGGACGTGCCGCCGACCTCGCACGCCGTGCCGTTGACCAACGTCTTCCGCGAGGACGTCGTCCGCCCGTGCCTGACCCAGCAGCAGGCGCTGGCCGGCGCGCCGGCCGCCGAGGAGGGCCGCTTCCGCGTGCCCCGCATCCTGGGGGAGGAGCAGTGAACGAGCTCGCCGAGTTCACCATTCAGCACAGCGAGCGTCAGCTCGCGACTCCGACGAGCCCTGCGAGGAGGATGTCGTGAGCGAGCTCATTCGGCTGTCCGCCGCCGACCTGGCGGACAAGATCCACAAGCGCGAGGTCTCCGCGGTCGAGGTGACGCAGGCGCACCTGGACCGGATCGCCGACGTCGACGGCGCGGTCCATGCCTTCCTGCACGTCAACACCGAGGGCGCGCTGGCCGCCGCGGCGACGGTGGACGAGCAGATCGCCGTCGGCGAGGTCGCCTCGCCGCTGGCCGGCGTGCCGCTGGCGCTCAAGGACGTGCTCTGCACGATCGACGAGCCCACCACGGTCGGCTCCAAGATCCTCCAGAACTGGTTGCCGCCGTATGACGCCACCGTCACCGAGCGGCTGCGCAAGGCCGGCGTGGTGATCCTCGGCAAGACCAACATGGACGAGTTCGCGATGGGCTCCTCCACCGAGAACTCCGCCTACGGCCCGACCCGCAACCCGTGGGACCTGGAGCGCATCCCCGGTGGCTCCGGCGGCGGCTCGTCGGCCTCGCTGGCCGCCTTCGAGGCCCCGCTGGCCATCGGCACCGACACCGGCGGCTCCATCCGCCAGCCCGGCGCGGTCACCGGCACCGTCGGCGTCAAGCCGACCTACGGCACGGTCTCCCGGTACGGCCTGGTGGCCTTCTCCTCGTCGCTGGACCAGGCCGGTCCCTGCGCCCGCACGGTGCTCGACGCGGCGCTGCTGCACGAGGTGATCGCCGGCCATGACCCGATGGACTCCACCTCCATCGACGCCCCGGTGCGCCCGGTCGTCGAGGCCGCCCGCCAGGGCGCGACCGGCGACCTCAAGGGCGTCAAGGTCGGCGTGGTGCGGGAGTTCCGCGGCGAGGGCTACCAGCAGGGCGTGATCGACTCCTTCGACGCCGCCGTGCAGCAGTTGCGCGACCTGGGCGCCGAGGTCGTCGAGGTGTCCTGCCCGCACTTCAAGTACGCCCTGGGCGCGTACTACCTGATCGCGCCGAGCGAGGCCTCGTCCAACCTGGCCCGCTTCGACGCCATGCGCTACGGCCTGCGGGTCGACGGCGACACCCTCGGCGAGCTGTCGGCCGAGCAGGTCATGTCCCTGACCCGCGAGGCCGGCTTCGGCCCCGAGGTCAAGCGGCGCATCATCCTCGGCACGTACGCCCTGTCGGCCGGCTACTACGACGCCTACTACGGCTCGGCGCAGAAGGTCCGCACCCTGATCTCGCGGGACTTCGCCGCCGCGTTCGAGCAGGTGGACGTGCTGGTCGCGCCGACGACGCCGACCACCGCGTTCAAGATCGGCGAGCGGATCGACGACCCGCTCGCGATGTACCTCAACGACCTGTGCACCATCCCGTCCAACCTGGCCGGCAACGCCGCCATGAGCGTGCCGTGCGGCCTGGCCGCGGAGAACGGCCTGCCGGTCGGCCTCCAGGTGATGGCGCCGGCGCTGGCCGACGAGCGGATGTACCGCGTGGCCGCGGCCTACGAGGTCGCCCGCGACGCCGCGCAGGGCGGCCCGCTGATCAACCGCGTGCCCGAACTGGAGGCGATCTCCCGATGAACGTCAACAAGATCCGGCTGGCCGTCACCGTGATCGGCTCGGCGATCGGCGTGGTCGCGGCCGGCGTGCAGGCGCGCAAGGCCGTGGCCAAGGGCGACAAGCTGTCCCTGGTGAACGCGATCGCCAGCGTGCTGGTCGCCGTCACCGGCGGCGCGCTCGCCATCCGTGGGGCTCGGAAGGACGGGGAAGAGGCGTGACCGCCGTGGCCGAGGTGATGGACTACGACGAGGTCCTCGAGCGATTCGACCCCGTGCTGGGTCTCGAGGTGCACGTCGAGCTCAACACCAACACCAAGATGTTCTGCGGCTGCGCCAACGTGTTCGGCGGCGAGCCCAACACGCACGTGTGCCCGGTGTGCCTGGGCATGCCCGGCGCGCTGCCCGCCGTCAACGGCAAGGCCGTAGAGTCGGCGATGCGCATCGGTCTCGCGTTGAACTGCGAGATCGCCGAGTGGTGCCGGTTCGCCCGGAAGAACTACTTCTACCCGGACATGCCGAAGAACTTCCAGACCTCCCAGTACGACGAGCCGATCGCCTTCAACGGCTACCTCGACGTGGAGCTGGACGACGGCAGCACGTACCGGGTGGACATCGAGCGGGCGCACATGGAGGAGGACACCGGCAAGTCGCTGCACGTCGGCGGCGCCACCGGCCGCATCCACGGCGCCGACTACTCGCTGCTGGACTACAACCGCGCCGGCGTGCCGCTGATCGAGATCGTCACCAAGCCGCTGGTCGGCACCGGCGCGCGCGCCCCCGAGGTGGCCCGCGCCTACGTCGCCGCGCTGCGGGACCTGCTGCGCGGTCTCGACGTCTCCGACGTCCGCATGGACCAGGGCTCGCTGCGGTGTGACGCCAACGTGTCGCTGATGCCCAAGGGCGCCACCGAGTTCGGCACCCGCACCGAGACCAAGAACGTCAACTCGCTGCGGTCGGTCGAGCGGGCCGTGCGCTACGAGATGACCCGGCACGCGGCCGTGCTGGCCAGTGGCGGCACGATCCGGCAGGAGACCCGGCACTTCGACGAGTCCACCGCGACCACGCGGGCCGGTCGGGCCAAGGAGACCGCCGAGGACTACCGCTACTTCCCCGAGCCCGACCTGGTGCCGATCGCGCCGTCGCGGGAGTGGGTGGAGGAGCTGCGGGCCAGCCTGCCCGAGCCGCCGTGGGTGCGCCGCAAGCACCTCCAGGAGGACTGGGGCCTGACCGACCTGGAGCTGCGCGACCTCGTCAACGCCGACGCGCTGGAGCTGGTCGCGGCCACCGTCGACGCCGGCGCCAAGCCCGACGACGCCCGGTCGTGGTGGGTCTCGTACCTGTCGCAGCAGGCCAAGACCCTGAACCAGGAGCTGGCCGAGCTGCCCATCACCCCGGCTCAGGTCGCCCGGGTGGCGGCGCTGGTCGCGGACGGCAGCCTCACCAACAAGCTGGCCCGCGCGGTCGTCGACGGCGTGCTGGCCGGCGAGGGCGAGCCGGACGAGGTCGTGGAGAAGCGGGGGCTCAAGGTCGTCTCCGACGACTCGGCCCTGACCGCCGCGATCGACGAGGCCCTGGCCGCGCAGCCGGACGTGGCCGAGAAGATCCGCAGCGGCAAGGTCGCCGCCGCCGGCGCCATCGTCGGCGCGGTCATGAAGGCCACCAAGGGCCAGGCCGACGCCAAGCGGGTCCGCGAGCTGATCATCGAGCGCTGCGGCTGATTTTCGTCTTTGCAAGGGCCCCTTCCTGACGTTGAACGTCAGGAAGGGGCCCTTGGTCTTGGGGGTCAGTCCTTGGGCGAGCTGCCGTTGGGCTTGGGGAGGACGATCGCGCGGTCGTCGCTGGAGACCGGCTTGCCGCCGTCCTTGTTGACGGTGCCGACCAGCAGCGTGTTCTGGTCGATCACGTCCATCGCGCCGATCAGGCCGTAGCCGCCCTGGCCGTCCAGGATGGTGCTGGGCCGGCCGCTGAAGCCGCCGGTCTTGGCCAGCGACAGCACCTGGAGGCCCGGCTTGTGCACGGTGGCGACGCTGACCTCGTCAGTGAACGCGGCGCAGCCGGCGACGCCGGGCCGGTCCGGCCACGTCCAGGCCGGGCTGCCGAGCTGGGGCTGCCCGGGCGTGATGCGGAACAGCTGGTCGGCGGCGTCGGTCTGGTCGGTGACCCACGCGGAGCTGCCGTCGGCGGCGGTGCACATGCCGCCGGGGTCCTGGAGCCCGCTCACGACCACCGGCGAGGCCGGGTTGGGGTTGCCCGACGCGGCGTGGCCGAAGCCGTCGATGCGCAGCACCTTGCCGGCCAGCGAGGTGGGATCGCTTGCGGCGGCCGGGTTTCCGGCGTCGCCGGTGGCGACGAGCAGCGCGCCGCTGCGGTCGACGGCCAGCACGCCGCGGTTGTGCTTGGGGCCCTTGGGAATGCCGGTGAGCACGGCCTTGGGCACGTCGCCGACCGCGAACCGCATGATCCGGTTGTCGGTGGCGGTGGTGACGTAGGCGTACACCAGCTGGTCCTGCTGGTACGTCGGCGACAGCGCGAGGCCGGTCAGCCCGCCGTCGGTCGAGGCGTCGACGGCGATCGTGGCGACGGGCTTGGGGTCGGCGCCGTGCTGCACGGCGAGCACCCGGCCGGTGGTGCGTTCCGCGGCCAGGCCGGTGGCGCCGCCCGGCAGCGCGGCGACGGCGGCCAGCGGGGCCATGCAGGTGCCGATGACGTTGGCGTCGAAGTCGGTGCAGCCCTGTGGTGGCGGCACGGGGGTGCGCGACCCGCCGCCCGGGCCGGGGATGGTGCCGCCGCTGTCCGAGCCGCTGCCGGGCGCGTTCGGCTGCGGCCCCGGGGCGTCGGTGAGCTTGGGTTGCGGCTGCCAGCTCTGCGCGTTCCCGCCATTGCCCTGGTCCGGGAAGCTCGCGCAGCCCGCCAGCAGCAGACCGAGAGCCACCGATGTGGCGACGACCCGGCTAGCACTCCGCATGATGCCCGAGCGTAAGCGGGCCTGCGTGAACCCGGAGTGAGTGCTCATCGGCGGAACTGAGACCCGCGTCTCTCTAGACTGGAACTGAAGTCTTATGTGAGACTCAAGTATCCAACTTGGGAGGTGGGCATGGGCAAGCGCAAGGGACGGCCGTGGGTGGTCCAGCTGCTGCTCGACATCGCGCTCGCGCCAGCGGCGTTCTTCCTGATCCAGGCGTTCACGTCGGTCTCCACGGCGACGGCGCTGCTGGTCTCGATCCTGCTCGGCGCGGCCTGGACGGGGTTCGGCGTGGCCCGGACCGGCAAGGTCAACGCGGTCTCGCTCTGCGTGCTCCTCGGCCTCGCGGTCGGCGTCGCGCTGACGGTCGTCACCGGCGACCCGCGCTTCGGCGTCGCCAAGGACTCGCTCTACACCGGGGTCTTCGGCGTGGTGACGCTGGCCAGCATGCTGGCGCCGAGGCCGCTGATGTTCTACCTGATCAGGCCGTTCGCGACGGAGGACGGCGACCCGGCGAAGGTCGAGGAGTGGAACCGGTCCTGGCTGTCGCCGCTGTTCCGGCGCTGCATGCGCGTGATGACGGCGGTGTGGGGAATCGGCTTGCTGGTCGAGGCGCTCGGCCGGATCGCGATCGTCTACGGCGGCGCCTCGCTGGACCTGGCCGCGGCGTTGTCGCCGGTGCTGACCGCAGTTGTCCTGATCGCCCTCATGAGTTGGACCGCCGGCTACGGCCGCCGCGCCGGCGAGGCCCGCCGTCAGATCGAGCAGGGAGCCTGACCATGGACACGCTGTTCACCAACGTCACCGTTTTCGACGGCTACCGCGCGGTCCCCGACTGCACGGTCCTGGTGCGGGACGGCCGGATCGTCACCCTGAGTGCCGATCCGGACCAGCCGGACGTGGAGCGCGCGGACGGCCTTGGCCGGACGCTGCTGCCGGGCCTGATCGACTCGCATGTCCACCTGTGGGCCCCGCTGGCCACCACCGAGGCGGCGGTGTTCGGCGTGACCACCGCGCTGGACATGTTCAGCCCGCCGGAGGTCGCCGCACAGTGGGGACGGGGCCTGTCCGAGGTCGGCCCGGTGGCCGACGTCCGGACGGCGAGCTACCCGGCGACCGTGCCCGGCGGGCACTGCACGGAGTTCGGTGTCGACGTGCCGACGCTCAGCGACCCGGTCGACGCCGAGGCCTTCGTCGCCGCACGGATCGCCGAGGGCGCGGCGTACATCAAGATCATCTACGACACCACGCACGGCGACGAGCTCAGCATCGACGAGGCGACCCTGGTCGCGCTGATCGAGGCGGCGCACGCGCAGCACCGGATGGCGATGGTGCACGTCACCATCGCCGCCGATGCCGCCGTCGCCATCGCCGCCGGCGCGGACCTGCTGATGCACGCCCCGGTCGACGCCTGGCAGGACCCGTCGCGGCTGGTCGGCGCGGTGGTGGTGCCCACGCTCACGACCCTCTACAACGGGTTCTTCCCGCACAAGACCGGCGACGTGCTCGACGACCGCCACCTGCGCCCGCTGCTCAGTCAGGACTCTCGCGACAACCTCGGCCAGACATGGCAGATCCCGGACCGCTGGACCTACGACACGGTCGAGGAGAACGTGCGGGCAGCCCGGCGCGCGGGCGCGACGGTGCTCGCCGGCACCGACGTCGGCATGCCGGCGACCGCGCCCGGCGCGAGCCTGCACCAGGAGCTGGCACTGCTCGTGCACGCCGGCATGTCGCCGCGCGAGGCACTGGCCGCCGCGACCTCCGCGCCGGCAGCCGTGTTCGGGCTGCGCGACCGTGGCCGCATCGCCCCGGGCCTGCGCGCCGATCTCGTGCTCGTCGACGGCGATCCGCTCACCGACATCCGGCACACCCGGCGGATCGACGGAGTGTGGATCGCCGGCCGGCGGGTGGACCGCGACGCCTGGGGCGCGCACCTCGACGCCCGCGTGACGACGACCGGCGGCCGCCCGGCGCCGGCGGGTTCCGAGCACGGGCTCGTCAGCGACTTCGCCGACGGCACCGCCGAAACTCGCTGGGGCACCGGCCTGCACGCGATCGCCGGCGCGAACTCCAAGGTGGAGCTCAGCGTCGAGGCCGACGCCACCGCGCCGTCCGGGCACGCGCTGCGTATCGACACCGAGGTCGGCGACCAGGGCGGCTTCACCCCGGCGTTCGCGGGCGTGCAGTTCCGCACCACCGCGGACGACGCCGACGGCGCGAACCTCACCGGCAAGCACTCGGTGACCGTCACCGCGCGGTCCGACGAGCCGACGCTCGTGGTCGTCACGGTGGACGCCGGCTTCCCGCCCGGCAAGCCGCCGTCGTGCCCGTCGAGCTGGGCACCGAGCACCGCACGCACGTGCTGCCGCTGACCGCCTTCGGCCCGCTGGACCGCAGCCGGGTGCACTCGGTCGGCCTCAACGCCGTTCAGCCGGGCGGCCGCCGGCTGCACCTCGCCGAGCTGCGGGTGGACTGAACTAGGGTCGTAGCGTGACCGATCACGACAGGATCACCGTGCTGGTGCCCGACGAGCACGCGCTCGAGGCGTTGTCCGCGATCGAGGGCGTCCACCCGGTCCGCTACGACGTCGACGGCGAGTTGCCGGTCGAGGCCGCCGAGGCCGAAGTGCTCATCCCGCCATTCCTGGCCGGCAAACGGGCCGTGCCGCTGGTCGAGAAGCTACCCAAGCTGCGGCTGGTGCAGCTGCTCAGCGCCGGTGCCGAGGTGTGGCTCGGCCGGCTGCCCGCGGGCGTGGCCCTGTCCACCTGCCGGGGCGCGCACGGCGGCAGCACCGCGGAGTGGGTCGTCGCAGTGTTGTTGTCCTTCTATCGCCACCTTCCCTTCTTCCTGGACGCGCAACGGGCCGGCCGGTGGGACTTCCAGGTCACCGACACGTTGCAGGACAAGCGGGTGCTGATCGTCGGCGCCGGCGACCTCGGCGTCCAGCTTGCCCGGCGGCTGGAGCCGTTCGACGTGACGACCACACTGGTCGGCCGCACCGCGCGGGACGGCGTGCGCGGGGAGGACGAGTTGCCCGGGCTGCTCGGCTCGCACGACGCGGTCGTCCTGGTAGTACCACTCACGTCTGACACTTCCGGGATGGTCGACGCGGAGTTCCTGTCCCGCATGGCCGACGGCGCGATTCTCGTCAACGCCGCGCGGGGTCCCGTGGTCGACACCGATGCCCTCGTGGCCGAGTTGCGCACCGGCCGGCTCCGGGCGGCGCTCGATGTCACCGACCCGGAGCCGTTGCCCGCCGACCATCCACTGTGGAGCGTTGACGGACTGCTGCTCACCCCGCACGTCGCCGGCAGCTGCACCGGTCGGGAGAAGCGCGCCTACGGCGTCGCCGCCGCCGAGGTGGCGCGCTTCGTCCGTGGCGAGGAGCCGCGTAACCTGGTGCGTGGCGAGTACTAGGGGACCAGCAGGACCCGGCCGAGGTTCGTCCGGTCTTCCAGCACCTGGTGCGCCTTTGCCGCCTCCGGCAAGGGAAACTCGGCGTGCTTGGCAACACGGAGCTTGCCCTCGACGATCAGTTGCGTGAGCTCCGCGACCTCGGCGCGGGCCTGCTCGGGGCGGGCCTGCCGCCAGGGCATCACGCCGAAGCCGGCGAGCGACTTGAGGCCGAACAGGCTCCGCCCGGGCACGGTCGGGATCTCGCCGCTGGCGGCCCCGTACATGACCGCCCGACCGAACGGGGCGAGGGAGTCCAGGCCCCGCAACAGGGTTTGGCCGCCGACGGCGTCGACCACGACGTCGACGCCGGTGGGCCACTCGCCTTCGGTGGTCACGACGTCGTCAGCGCCGAGGGAGCGTACGAAGTCCGCCTTGGTGGCGGATCCGACAACACCGACCGCCTTGGCACCGAGCAGCTTCGCCAGCTGGACGGCGAGGTGGCCGATGCCGCCGGCGGCCGACTGCACCAGCACGGTCTCGCCGGCGGCGAGCCGGCCCATGCGCAGCACCCGCAAGGCCACCGGCGCGAGCATCGGCAGCGCGGTGGCAGACGCGGCGTCCAGGCCGGCTGGCACTGGAACCGCCCACGCTGCGTCCACCGCAACGAAATCCGCATACGCACCCTCCGCCACGAGGGCGGCCACCCGATCCCCGACGGCGAATCCGCTGACGTCGGGGCCCATGGCGACGACCGAGCCGACGACGTCGCCGGTCGGGCTGCCGGGCAGCGGACGGGCGAAGATCCCGTCGGCGCCGGCCCGGATCTTGGTGTCGGCGAAGTTGACGCCGATGGCCTCGGCGCGCAGCAGCACCTGGCCGGCCCCCGGTTCGGGCGTCGGAGCCTCCTCGACCTGGAGCACCTCGGGACCGCCGTGAGCATGGAAGCGAACGAGTCGCACGAACATCCACCCCTTATTGTTGGTCTCGCCAACGTTGGCGACACCAACAATAGCGTCGCGGGTACCGTGACGCCATGTCCGAACCGCATCGGCTCAGCGGCACCGTGGTCTGGCTGCTGGGCCGCGCGGCGCAGCGCGCCCACGTGCTCGCCCGGGACCGGCTGACCGCGGCCGGCATCGGCAAGTGGCACTACGCGGTGCTGGCCACGCTGACCGAGCACGGTCAGCAGTCCCAGGCCGACATCGGCCGCCGCCTGGGCCTCGACCGCAGCGACGTGGTCGCCGTGCTCAACGACCTCCAGGGCGACGGCTACGTCACCCGCGAGCCCGACCCGGCCGACCGGCGGCGCAACATCGTCACCATCAGTGACGTCGGCCGGACGGCGCTGGCCGGCTTCGACCTGCTGGTCGCCGAGGCCGACGGCCTCCTGATGGACGAGCTGTCGGCCGACGACCGGGCGTGCCTGAAGGCCCTTCTGGAACGAATCGCGCACGTCTAGCTGCTCTGTTCGGCGGTCCCGGGACG
The DNA here is from genome assembly GCF_003387475.1 of Kutzneria buriramensis. GTDB lineage: Bacteria > Actinomycetota > Actinomycetes > Mycobacteriales > Pseudonocardiaceae > Kutzneria > Kutzneria buriramensis. The sequence continues at coordinate 261,538 of NZ_QUNO01000012.1, forward strand.
GCCAAAGGTTGCCTACCCTGCCGGCGGTGAGCAGTTTCGAGACGGGGTTGCATCACCTCGACGACGACGAAGAGCAGCCGTTCGGCAACACGCTTGCCTACGAGGAGCCGTCACGGCCCGTGGCGCTCTGGCACGGCGGCGCGGACCTGGGCCTGCTCGGGCTGCGGCTGATGCTGGGCGGCCTGGTCGGCGTGCACGGCGCGCAGCGGGTGTTCGGCTGGTTCGGCGGCCACGGGCTCGGCGACTTCGCGAAGTCCTTGCAGCAGGCCGGTTTCAAGTACACCGACATCCTCGCCTCGGCGTTGGGCTACGCCGAGCTGGGCGGCGCGGTGCTGCTGATCCTGGGCCTGTTCACGCCGCTGGCCGCGGCGGCCGTGCTGGTGGTGGTCGGCAACTCGATCATCCTCCAGTGGAACGGCGGCCTGAACGCCTACGAGGTCGCGGCGTCGCTGGCCGGCGCGGCCTTCGCGGTGCAGTTCTGCGGCCCCGGCCGGATCTCGCTGGACCGCGGCCTGCCCTGGTACCGGCACGCCCTGGCGTACGGCACCTCGCTGTTCTCGCTGGCCGTTATCGCGGTTGCCGCGTTGCAGCTGCTGCTGCATAACTGACCCATGCTTTCCTTGCCGCTGGCGCCGGACGCCGAGCTCACCACGTTGGAACCCTGGCAGGCCGGCGAGTTCGCCGAGCACATCGACGGCTTGCGCGAGCACCTCGCGCCGTGGGTGCCGCTGGCCCACACGGTGACCGACACGGAGAGCGCCCGCGAGCTGTTGCAGCGCTACGCCGACCGGCAGGCCAACGGCGCCGGCCGGCTGCTCGGCATCCGGCTGCGCGGCGAGCTGGTCGGCGCGATCCTGTTCCCGCAGTTCGACGCGGCCGCCGGCAACTGCGAGCTCGGCGTCTGGCTCGCCCCGCACGCCCAGGGCCACGGCCTGATCACCCGGGCCGCCCAGCTCATGATCGACTGGGCGTTCGAGGTGCGCGGCATGCACCGGATCGAATGGATCACCATGCCGGCCAACGAGCGCAGCAAGGCCGTGGCCAAGCGGCTGGGCATGAGCCTGGACGGCGTGATGCGGGAGTCGTACCTGTTCGGCGGACGCCGCCACGACGCCGAGATCTGGTCCCTGCTGGTGACCGATCCCCGGCCCTGGAAGTGATGTGAAGGGCCCCTTCCTGACGTTCGACGTCAGGAAGGGCCCCTTCCAAACACCAGAGTGACTAGAGCCCCGGGTCGCGCACCGCGCCGGTCGCCGCCGATGTGGTCAGCTTGGCGTAGGCACGCAGCGCCAGCGTGACCTGCCGCTGCCGGTCCTTCGGCTGCCACGGCCGCTCGCTGGACTCCATCTTCGCCCGGCGCTCGGCCAGCACCGCCTCGTCCACCAGCAGTTCCAGCTTGCGCTCGTGCACGTCGATCAGGATCTGGTCGCCGTTCTCGACCAGGCCGATCGCGCCGCCGTGCGCCGCCTCCGGCGAGATGTGCCCGACGGAGATGCCCGACGAGCCGCCGGAGAACCGGCCGTCGGTGATCAGCGCGCACTTCTTGCCGAGGCCGGAGCCCTTGAGGAACGCCGTCGGGTGCAGCATCTCCTGCATGCCGGGGCCGCCGGCCGGGCCCTCGTAGCGCACGACGATGACCTCGCCGGGCTGGACCTCCTTGTTGAGGATGACCGACACGGCCTCCTCCTGGCTCTCCACCACCCGCGCCGGGCCCTGGAAGCGCCACAGCTCTTCCTCGATGCCGGCGGACTTGATCACCGCGCCGTCGACGGACAGGTTGCCGCGCAGGACCGCCAGGCCACCGTCCTTCGTGTACGCGTGCGCGACATCCCGGATGCAGCCGCCCTCGGCGTCGGTGTCCAAGGAGGACCACCGCGCGTCGGTGGAGAACGCCTGCGTCGTACGGACACCGCCCGGCGCCGCGTGGTACAGCTCCAGCGCCTCCTCGGACGGCGACTCGGCGCGAACGTCCCAGGTGGACAGCCACTCCGCCAGCGTCGGGCTGTGCACCGCGTGCACGTCCTCGTTGAGCAGCCCGCCGCGCCAGAGTTCGCCCAGCAGCGCGGGAATGCCGCCGGCCCGGTGCACGTCCTCCATGTGGTAGTCGGAGTTCGGCGACACCTTGGACAGGCAGGGCACGCGGCGGCCGATCGCGTCGATGTCGGCCAGCGTGAAGTCGATCTCGCCCTCGCGCGCGGCGGCGAGGATGTGCAGCACGGTGTTGGTGGAGCCGCCCATCGCCATGTCCAGCGCCATCGCGTTCTCGAACGCCTTGCGGTTGGCGATGGAGCGCGGCAGCGCCGACTCGTCGTCCTGCTCGTACCAGCGCTTGCACAGCTCGACGACGGTGCTGCCGGCCTTCTCGAACAGCGCCCGGCGGGCCGCGTGCGTGGCCAGCGTGGAGCCGTTGCCGGGCAGCGACAGGCCCAGCGCCTCGGTGAGGCAGTTCATCGAGTTGGCCGTGAACATGCCCGAGCACGAGCCGCAGGTGGGGCAGGCCGAGCGCTCGACGGCGGTCAGCCCCTCGTCGTCGACAGCCGGGCTGGCCGACGCCGAGATGGCGGTGATCAGGTCGGTCGGGGCCTGCGCCACGCCGCCGACCACGACGGCCTTGCCGGCCTCCATCGGGCCGCCGGACACGAACACCACCGGGATGTTCAGCCGCAGCGCCGCGTTCAGCATGCCCGGCGTGATCTTGTCGCAGTTGGAGATGCACACCAGCGCGTCGGCCTGGTGGGCGTTGACCATGTACTCCACCGAGTCGGCGATGATCTCGCGGGAGGGCAGCGAGTAGAGCATGCCGCCGTGCCCCATCGCGATGCCGTCGTCCACCGCGATGGTGTGGAACTCGCGGGGCACGCCGCCGGCCGCGCGCACCCCCTCGGCCACGATGTCGCCGAGATCACGCAGGTGCACGTGGCCCGGCACGAACTGGGTGTAGGAGTTGGCGATCGCCACGATCGGCTTGCCGAAGTCGGTGTCGGTCATGCCGGTCGCCCGCCAGAGCGCGCGGGCGCCCGCGGCGTTGCGGCCGTGGGTCGTGGTGCGGGAGCGCAGCTGGGGCACTGCTCCTCCAAAAACGGATTGGCCTTGCGGAAAAGTTGACGTGGACCGGGTCGCGGCTCGGACCTCAGGTTACTCCGCGTCCTCGGCGGCGGCGTTGGGATCGGCCAGCCGCCCGCCGGACAGTGCCGCCAGCATCGGCAGGTGCCGGGTGCGCACGCCCGGCAGCGGGGCCAGCTCGTCGCCGGCCAGCACGGCGTTCACCCAGCCGCGGCGGGGGAGCTTGAGCGAGCGGATGTCGGCCCACGCCAGCGTGCGCGCGCCGAACAGGCTGCGGGTGCGCAGCTGCTCGGAGTCGACCACCGTCCTGGTCCGCAGGATCCATGCCGCCAGGCCGATCGGCACCAGGTAGAGCAGCGTGAAGACGGGTCCGGCGGTGGCCACGACCGGCGTCTCGCACAGCGCGAGGAAACCCACCGGCAGCAGGCCGGTGGTGGGAGCGCGGAATATCACTCGTTGGACTGAGGAGGGAGCGGACTCGGTCAACGACAGCTCCTCGCTACGCTCGGCCTGGCGTTGACCGAGCAGTCGCAGTTCTTGATGGCTGAGGTCGCAAGCTCCCTCAGCGGCGATCCTCGCACCTGGTCTTTTCGTTCCACCATCCGGGAGCGTTTTCCCGCAGAGTTGACGCTGCCGCCGACCCGGCAGTAACGTGCCGGACATGCTGCGCAACACCGGCCTCGTACTTCCGAGGCGCGCCGACGCCTAGGACCGCTGAGTCCGCGTCGGCGCGCGACCCTCGTTCGACCACGTTCCACATGTGGTTGGCGGGGGTTTTTTCATGCTTGTTGGACCACGTACTTTCCGCAGTACCACCGACCCCGAGGCAGCCCCGATGACCAGCGCACCCTCGCGACAAGCCCCGGTCCCCGGCGCGACACCGCCGCGCCCCGGCCCGCCCCCGAAACCGGCGCCGCCCGGCGGCGCCCCGGTCCGTGTGACCGGCTCCGCCTCGCTCGTCCGCTCGCTCGAGGCCGTCGGCTGCGAGGTCGTGTTCGGCATTCCCGGCGGCACGATCATGCCGGCCTACGACGCGCTGCTCGACTCCACGAGCCTGCGGCACGTGCTGGTCCGCCACGAGCAGGGCGCCGGCCACGCCGCCACCGGCTACGCGCAGGCCACCGGCAAGGTCGGCGTGTGCATGGCCACCTCCGGCCCGGGCGCGACCAACCTGGTCACCCCGCTGGCCGACGCCTACATGGACTCGGTGCCGGTCGTCGCCATCACCGGCCAGCAGAGCCGGGCCCTGATCGGCACCGACGCGTTCCAGGAAGCCGACATCTGCGGCATCACCATGCCGATCACCAAGCACAACGTCCTGGTGACCGACCCGGCGGAGATCCCGCGGGCGATCGCCGAGGCGTTCCACATCGCGAGCACCGGCCGACCCGGCCCGGTCCTCGTCGACATCCCCAAGGACGTGCTCCAGGAGACCACCTCCTTCTCCTGGCCGCCGGAGCTGCGCCTGCCGGGCTACCGGCCGACGACGCGCCCGCACGGCAAGCAGGTCCGGGAGGCGGCCAAGCTGATTACCGCCGCGCACCGGCCGGTGCTCTACGTCGGCGGCGGCATCATCAAGTCCGGCGCCACCGCCGAGCTGCGCGAGCTGGCCGAGCTGACCGGCATCCCGGTCGTCACCACGCTGATGGCGCGCGGCGCGTTCCCCGACTCGCACCCGCAGCACCTGGGCATGCCCGGCATGCACGGCACGGTCGCCGCGGTGGCCGCCATGCAGAAGGCGGACCTGCTGATCGCGCTGGGCACCCGGTTCGACGACCGCGTCACCGGCAAGCTCGACTCGTTCGCGCCGGATGCGCAGATCGTGCACGCCGACATCGACCCGGCCGAGATCTCCAAGAACCGCCGCGCGGACGTGCCGATCGTCGGCGACTGCAAGGAGATCCTGGGCGACCTGATCGCCGCCGTGCAGGCCGAGCGGGAGCACACCGCCACCGCCGACCTCGAGCCGTGGGTGACCGAGACCAGCAGCTGGCGGGAGACCTACCCGCTGGGCTACGACTGGCCGTCGGACGGCGCGCTGTCGCCGCAGTTCGTGATCGAGCGGATCGGGCAGATCGCCGGCCCGGACGCCATCTACACGGCGGGCGTCGGCCAGCACCAGATGTGGGCCGCGCAGTTCATCCGGTACGAGAAGCCGAGCACCTGGATCAACTCCGGCGGCCTGGGCACGATGGGCTTCGCCGTGCCGGCGGCGATGGGCGCGAAGTTCGGCGCGCCGGACAAGGTCGTGTGGGCCATCGACGGCGACGGCTGCTTCCAGATGACCAACCAGGAGCTGGCCACCTGCGCCATCGAGGGCGCGCCGATCAAGGTCGCCGTCATCAACAACGGCAACCTGGGCATGGTCCGGCAGTGGCAGAACCTGTTCTATGCCGAGCGCTACTCGCACACGGACCTGGGCACGCACAAGCACCGCATCCCGGACTTCAAGCTGCTCGCGGAGGCGCTGGGCTGCGTCGGCCTGCGCTGCGAGAGCAAGGAGGACGTGGACAAGGTCATCGAGCAGGCGATGGAGATCAACGACCGCCCGGTCGTCATCGACTTCGTGGTCGGCAAGGACGCGCAGGTGTGGCCGATGGTGGCCGCCGGCACCGGCAACGACCAGATCATGGCCGCCCGCGGCATCCGCCCGCTGTTCGACGAGGACGAGTGATGAGCATGAGCAAGCACACCTTGTCCGTCCTGGTCGAGAACAAGCCCGGTGTCCTCGCCCGCGTGGCGGGCCTGTTCTCCCGGCGCGGCTTCAACATCGAGTCGCTCGCGGTCGGCCCCACCGAGCACCCGGACATCTCCCGGATGACCATCGTCGTCGGCGTCGACGAGCTGCCCCTGGAGCAGGTCACCAAGCAGCTGAACAAGCTGATCAACGTCATCAAGATCGTCGAGCTGGAGCCGACCACGGCCGTGCAGCGGGAGCTGCTGCTGGTCAAGGTCCGCGCCGACGCCACCGTGCGCAGCCAGGTGCTGGAGACGGTGCAGTTGTTCCGCGCCAAGGTGGTCGACGTTTCGCCCGAAGCGCTGACCATCGAGGCAACCGGAACGGGCGACAAGCTCGACGCGCTGCTGCGGATGTTGGAGCCCTACGGTCTGCGTGAGATGGTGCAGTCCGGCATGGTCGCCATCGGACGCGGCGCACGGTCCATCACCGCCACAGCGGCCCGCTGAATCCCGAAAATTCCGGAAGGAACCTGAGGAAAGTCATGACTGTCGAGACCTTCTACGACGACGACGCCGACCTCGGCATCATCCAGGGCCGCAAGGTGGCCGTCATCGGCTACGGCAGCCAGGGCCACGCCCACGCGCTGAGCCTGCGCGACTCCGGTGTGGACGTTCGCATCGGCCTGCCGGAGGGCTCGAAGTCGCGGCCGAAGGCGGAGGAGGAGGGCCTGCGGGTGCTCACCCCGGCCGAGGCCGCCGCCGAGGCCGACCTGATCATGATCCTGGCCCCGGACACCAAGCAGCGCAAGATCTACGCCGACGACATCGCGCCCAACCTCAACGACGGCGACGCGATCTTCTTCGGGCACGGCTTCAACATCCGCTACGGCCTGATCACCCCGCCGTCCAACGTGGACGTCGCGATGGTCGCGCCGAAGGGCCCGGGCCACCTCGTGCGCCGCCAGTTCGTGGACGGCAAGGGCGTGCCCTGCCTGATCGCGGTCGAGCAGGACGCCACCGGCGGCGCGCAGGCGCTCGCCCTGTCCTACGCGAAGGGCATCGGCGGCTCGCGCGCCGGCGTCATCAAGACCACCTTCAAGGAGGAGACCGAGACCGACCTGTTCGGCGAGCAGGCGGTGCTCTGCGGCGGCGCCTCCGCGCTGGTGCAGACCGGTTTCGAGGTGCTCACCGAGGCCGGCTACGCCCCGGAGATCGCCTACTTCGAGGTGCTGCACGAGCTCAAGCTGATCGTCGACCTCATGTACGAGGGCGGCATCGCCAAGATGCGCTACTCGATCTCCGACACCGCCGAGTACGGCGACCTGACCCGCGGCCCGCGCGTGATCACCTCGTCGGTCAAGGCCGAGATGCAGAAGATCCTGGGCGAGATCCAGGACGGCACCTTCGCCAACGAGTGGGTGGCCGAGGACGAGGCCGGTCGGCCGAACTTCACCAAGCTCCAGCAGGAGGGCGAGGCTCACCCGATCGAGCAGGTCGGCAAGAAGCTGCGCGGCCTGATGTCCTGGGTGGACCGTCCGATCACCGAGACGGCCTGATCTTTTCTCCGCGACGGCCCCCGCTCCGCCCGGAGCGGGGGCCGTTCTACGCTGCGCGCCATGAGCGACGAGGCGGCACCGATCTACGACGACAAGGCGCAGGTTCGCGGCAGCCTGGACCTGAGCGGGGCGAAGTGGCAGCGCGGCGACGGCGCCGAGAGCGAGGGCGAGCACGTCGAGGTGGCCTTCGTGCCGCACACCGACGGCGTCACCTACGTCGCGATGCGCAACTCGGCCCAGCCGACCGGTCCGGTGCTGGTGTTCACGCCCGCGGAGTGGGACGCCTTCGTGAAGGGGGCCAGGGACGGCGAGTTCGACGAGCCCTGGTGATCTGGCGCATAACACGGCGGAGCCGCGCCATCAGGCGAATCCGTTAGCCGTACCCGGATGTCGTATTTCCCCGTGACCGGCGCTGACCGGCGTCGGCCCCGACCTACCATCCCCTCGGGGCTGGCAGGCCGGGACGGGGGCTGTGATGAGCATAGAACTGCCGGACCAGGTCGTCTGGCTGCTGAATCTGATCGGCATCAACTGGCCGGCCGTCGACGAGGACCAGGTGCGGGTATTCGCCTCGCACGTCCGGGATTTCGCCAACAACATCAACGACACGCACCAGCAGGCGTCCGCGACGATCCAGGAAATGGGTCAGAGCTATTCCGGCGCCTCGTACGAGCAGTTGGTCGAGTCGTGGGCTCGAATGTCCGACAGCCACATGACCGAGTTGACCCAGGCGTGCGGGGTCGTCGCCACCGCCTTGGATCTGGCGGCCGACGGAATCGTCGCCGCGAAAATGGTGGCCATCGGCGAACTGGTCGGGCTGGCGGTGTCCTTCGCCGCCGACCAGGCCGCCGCCGTCGCGACCCTGGGCGCCGCGGAGGCGGCCGAGGCGCTGATCGTGGAGGCCGCGGAGAAGGTCGTCAACGGGCTGATCCAGCAGCTGGAGCAGCAGATCGTCGGCGAGGTGATCCAGGCGGCGGTCGAACCGCTGGAACAGGTGGTCGAGCGGGCGCTCGGCGGCCTGGTGTTCCAGGGGCTGGAGGCCGCGCTGGGCGATCCCGAGCCCGGCGCCAGCGGCGGCGGCGAGGGCTTCAGCATCGTGCCGGACGCCGTCCGCGCCCACGCCCAGACCCTCCAGGGGCACGCCGACCAGGTCGCGACGCACGCGTCCAACTTCGGCGGCGCGGTGGCGGGGCTGAGCTTCGGTGAGTAACGCGATCGTGGCCGCCCTGGAGCAGGCGGCGAAGCGGGTCGGGCTGACGCTGAGCAAGGACGCCGGCCGCGCGGTGAGCGGGCTGTACAAGGACGCCGGCCGGGGCGCCGAGGACGTCGTCCAGAAGTTCGAGTCCGCGGACGCGTTGCACCGCAAGAAGTTCCTCGACCTGTTGGACGAGGTCGGCAAGGAGCCCAAGGACGGCGAGAAGGACTACCTGGGCCTGGGGAAGACCAAGGCCAGCAAGGTCCAGTCGGCCAAGCAGGACGCCGTGCGCAGCAATGTGACGCGCATTCTCGACCCGGAACACGCGCCGGCCCACGACTACGAGATCACCGTCGACAGCAGGAAATACCCGGAATCGGCGCAGCACATCCAGGAGGCCCAGTCCGGCACGATTTCGCGCGGCAACCGGCAGTCCGCCGGCGCGCCGAAACCGTCCATTGTGACGATCGACCGGGAGGGCGAGGCGGCCAATCGGGACGAATCGCTGCGCGGCATTCCCACCGCGCCCGGCCAGGACCGCGACGAGTATCCGCCGGCGATGTTCGAGGAGGGCGGCAAGGGGGCCAGCGTCAAACACATCGACAGTTCGGACAATCAGGGGTCCGGGTCGTCCATGGGCACTAAGTTGAGGGGCCTGCCCAAGGGGACCAAGGTGAAGATCACCGTGAAGTGAGGAGCCCGATGGCCGAGAACGCGAAGCAGCTGGCCGCCCGGGCCCGCAGCGGCCAGTTCCGCGAGGTGCTGCCGGCATTGCGCGCGCTGGTCGCCAAGGACGGCCCCCGCGCCCTCGGACAGCGTGCGCAGGCGGCCGCCGTGCTGATCTCGATCCTGTTCTGGCAGGACGCCTTCGCCGAGGCCGCGGATCTCACCGAGGAGCTGATCACCGCCGACGGGCCCCGGGACAGCCCGATCCGGGACGAGGACGAGCCGTTCAGCGTGGCGCTGCTCGCCGCCGAGGTGCACGCGGGGCAGCCGGCCGCCGAGCGGTGCGCGCGGCTGGCGTCGTCGGTGCCGCCGGACAGCGTGCTCGGCGAGCGCCTCACGTGGCTGGCCGCCGAGCTGGCCGACCGGTCGGCGGTGACGCTGCTGCCGAACTATTCACCCTGGGGCGAGCCGCCGTCGCCGTTGGACGGCGTCATCGGCGCCGATTATTTGGACGACGATTACAACGAGCTGAAACCCAACCAGCAGCGGGCGCTGTGGAACGCGTTGCTGCGTACCAACCAGTTCGAGCGGGCATGGGACCTCCACGAGCGCGTGGGCCTGCCGCCGCAGTGGGAGGTGTGCGTGTGGCTGGCCGGTTGGTGTGCCACGCTGGATCGGACCGACGAGGGTCGCCGGCTGCTGCTGGCGGCGCACGACCTGTGGTGGCCGTACGCCGTGTGGGACTGCCTGCCGCCGGATCCCGTGGTGCAGCCGGTGTTGCGGGTGCTGGTGACCGACGAGGTGCGCGAGCACTACCTGACCCACCCGATCGGGCCTGAGAGGGAGAAGCGATGATCGGTCCGAAGACCGAGGAACTGCTGGGACGGGCGCGGGGGCCGATGGGCCCGCAGATCGAGCTGGACTTCGGCGTCGAGGAGGGGCCGCTGGCCGAGCTGGCGGCGCTGCTCACCCGGATGAACGGCTTCTTCCTGTTCAACGCGGGCGTGCAGGTGTTCCGGGCCGGCGACGACGGCCTCGGGCCCGATCTCATAGCGTGGAACGACGCGGACACCTGGAAGTACACCTACGAGGGGCTGGCCGACGACTACTTCTGCTTCGGGCAGGACCTGTTCGGCGTGCAGTTCGCCATCAGGGACGGCGAGGAGGTGGTCACCCTCAACCCGGAGACCGCCCGCACCACGTCGCTGGGCGACAGCCTGGAGTCCTGGGCGGAGTGGCTGCTCGCCGACCCGGACGTGCACGGCGCCGCCGGGTTCGCGCTGAACTACCAGCGTGAGAACGGCGCCCTGGAGCCGGACCAGCGGCTGATCCCGCTCCAGTTCTTCGTCGGCGGGGGCGCCTACGACGCCGACAACCTGGTCGTCCGCGACGCGGCCACCGCCATGCGCATCCGCGGCCCGATCGCCCAGCAGGTGCACGATCTGCCCGACGGCGCGCGGATCCGCTTCAGCACGTCGTAGTTACGGCGAAGTTAACATCACCCCTTCCCACGAGGCGGCCAACTCGTAGGATGCGACGAGGTCCAGCACAGCGTCGTGCGGGAGGGCCCGTCCGAGGAAGTCGCGCGCGTCAAACCTGGAGCTGTGTCGTGACCAATGCCAGTCGCCCTGTCGTCCTGATCGCCGAGAAGCTCGCGCCGTCCGTCATCGACGTGTTCGGCGACGAGGTGGAGATCCGCCACGTCGACGGCACAGACCGTGCCGCGCTGCTGTCCGCCGTCGCCGACGCGGACGCCCTGCTGGTCCGCTCCGCCACCCAGGTCAACGCCGAGGTGTTCGAGGCCACGAGCAAGCTCAAGGTGGTCGCCCGCGCGGGCGTCGGCCTGGACAACGTGGAGGTGCCGGCCGCCACCAAGCACGGTGTGCTGGTGGTCAACGCGCCCACGTCCAACATCACCTCGGCCGCCGAGCACGCGGTCGCGCTGCTGCTGGCGGTCGCCCGCCGCATCCCGGAGGCCTCGACCAGCCTGCGCGGCGGCGCCTGGAAGCGGAGCTCGTTCTCGGGCGTGGAGCTGTCCGGCAAGACCGTCGGCGTGGTCGGCCTCGGCAAGATCGGCCAGCTGTTCGCGGCCCGCCTCGCCGCCTTCGGCACCACGCTGATCGCCTACGACCCGTACGTCGCGCCGGCCCGCGCCGCGCAGCTGGGCATCGAGCTGGTGAGCCTGGACGAGTTGCTGGAGCGCGCCGACGCGATCTCCATCCACCTGCCGAAGACCCCGGAGACCAAGGGCCTGATCGGCAAGGAGCAGCTGGCGCGGACCAAGCCGGGCGTGATCATCGTCAACGCGGCCCGCGGCGGCCTCGTCGACGAGACGGCGCTGGCGGAGTCCATTCGCGACGGTCATGTCGGCGGCGCCGGCATCGACGTCTTCGAGACCGAGCCGACCACCGCCTCGCCGCTGTTCGAGCTGCCGAACGTGGTCGTGACGCCGCACCTGGGCGCGTCCACCGCCGAGGCGCAGGACCGCGCCGGCACCGACGTGGCCCGCTCGGTGCGGCTGGCGCTGCGCGGCGACTTCGTGCCGGACGCGGTGAACGTGGCCAGCGGCGGCGTCGTCAACGACGAGGTGCGCCCGTACCTGCCGCTGACGCAGAAGCTGGGCGTGGTGCTGTCGGCGCTGGCCGGCAAGGCCCCGGCCTCGGTGACCGTGACCGTGCGCGGCGAACTGTCCAACGAGGATGTCTCGGTGCTGCCGCTGGCCGCGCTGCGCGGCGTGTTCTCCGGCATCGTCGACGAGCAGGTCACCTTCGTGAACGCGCCGGCGCTGGCCGAGACCCTTGGCGTGGCCGTCGAGCTGGTCAAGGAGCCGGAGAGCGCCAACCACCGCAGCCTGGTCACCGTGAGCGCCGCGCTGCCCGACGGGACGGCGCTGCGGGTGTCCGGCACGCTGTCCGGCCTGGACGCCGTGGAGAAGCTGGTGGAGGTCAACGGTCGCGGCTTCGACCTGCGCGCCGCCGGCGAGCTCGTGCTGCTGGAGTACCCGGACCGGCCGGGCGTGATGGGCACCGTCGGCACCCTGCTCGGCGAGGCCGGCGTGAACATCGAGGCGGCCCAGATCTCGCAGACCAAGGACGGCTCCGACGCCGTCATGCTGCTGCGCGCCGACCGCGCGGTGGACGCCGGCGTGCTGGAGCCGATCGGCGCCGCCGTGGGCGCGCACACCGTGCGGGCCATCTCGCTGATCTGACCGTTTTGTTCGGAAGGGGGCCTTCCCGGCGTTCGACGCCGGGAAGACCCCCTTCACCGCATGTTGGGGCCGGTCAGGGGTCCAATGTCACCCGTACGGGTGGCGATTGCGCCATCCGGGTGTCCCGCACTTCGGGAGAGATCACCCCAGAAGCGTGTCCGGACTCCGATTAGTAGGGGAAGTACGGGTAGCCTCACGCGAGAGATGGATGGTCCCGTGCAGGGGGACCGTACTCCGGGAGGTGTGTGGATGCGGCTCGCGGTGATCCCAGGTGACGGGATCGGGCCCGAGGTGGTTGCCGAGGCGTTGAAGGTGCTCGGCGAGGTGGTTCCGACGGCGGAGATCACCCGGTACGACCTTGGTGCGGCGCGGTGGCACGCCACCGGGGAGCTGCTGCCGGAGTCGGTTCTCGGCGAGCTGCGCCAGCACGACGCGATCCTGCTCGGCGCGGTCGGCGACCCGTCCGTGCCCAGCGGCATTCTCGAGCGCGGGCTGCTGCTGCGGCTGCGTTTCGAGCTCGACCACCACGTGAACCTGAGGCCGGCTCGGCTGTACCCCGGCGTGCGCAGCCCGATCGCCGACCCGCCCGACATCGACATGGTCGTGGTGCGCGAGGGCACCGAGGGCCTGTACGCCGGCAACGGCGGCCTGCTGCGCAAGGACACCCCGCACGAGATCGCCACCGAGGTCAGCATCAACACCTCGTTCGGCGTCGACCGGGTCGTCCGCGACGCCTTCGCCCGCGCCGCGGCCCGCCCGCGCAAGCACCTGACGCTGGTGCACAAGACCAACGTGCTGACCCACGCCGGTTCGCTGTGGTCGCGTGTGGTGGAGGAGGTGTCGCTGCTGCACCCCGAGGTGACGGTCAACTACCAGCACGTCGACTCCGCCACCATCCACATGGTCACCGACCCGGCCCGGTTCGACGTGATCGTCACCGACAACCTGTTCGGCGACATCCTGACCGACCTGGCCGCCGCCGTGACGGGTGGCATCGGCCTGGCTGCCAGCGGCAACCTGGACGTCACCCGCCGCAACCCGAGCATGTTCGAGCCGGTGCACGGCAGCGCGCCCGACATCGCCGGGCAGGGCATCGCCGACCCGACCGCCGCCGTGCTGTCGGTGGCGCTGATGCTGGACCACCTCGGCGAGCACGAGTCCGCCCGCCGTATCGAGGCCTCCGTCGCCTTCGACCTGGCCACCCGCGACCACGCCTCGCCCGGCGCCACCTACGCCATCGGCGACCGCCTGGCCGCACTGGTCTCCAGCAACACCCGCACCACCGCCTGACATCGCAAACACGTGTGCCCCTCGGCCCCAGGCCGAGGGGCACACGCATGTGTGAACCCCCGCGAGTCGCGCTCTGGGACACACCGAATGTAGGTTTCGGGTAGAACTGAGCCTTGAGACTCGTTTCTGCCCCAGACTTACATTCGGTGTGTCTGTGAGCGCGACTCGCGGGGGTTAGGGGGAGCCGGCTATGACGTGGTGGAGGTCGTCGGCGGCTTCGACGGCGAAGGCGGCGTCGTCGCAGACGACGTGGGGGACGGAGTAGGTCGCCAGGGGGTCGGTGGAGATGACGCCGGCGAGGAAGCCGCTGTCCACAAGCGACGGCAGGGGCCGGCTGTCGGGGACGACGACCACGGCGTAGCCCCAGTGCTCCAACTGCCGCCGGGTGGCGGGCACGGTGGTCGCGACGAGCGGCCGGTGGTGGCGGGTGGGGTTGTGCCGCCCCGCGTGGTAGCTGCGGGCCATACCGGTGATCGCGGCGGCGGCGTTGTCGAGGATGCGCTCGGACACCTGGTCGATGCCGACGATGTCGACGACCGAGTGCATGGTGGTCAGGTCGGTGACGCCGCCGTGGGTCTCGTGGTCCCGCGCGGTCACCAGCAGCTTGGGCACGCCGATCGGCAGCGCCCGTAGGGCGGCGTATGCGGGCGAGCCGCCGGTGGGCCCGCCGACCGCGAGCACCCCGTGCAGTCGGCCCTGCTCATGCAGCTCGACCAGCACGTCGGCGGCCGAGGGGCCCTCCAGTACGACCGGATCGCAGCCTCCGACGCGGACGCGGTCCATCAGCCAGGCGTACTCGGCGCCTTCGGCGTTCGGCGCGCCCAGCAAGACGACAGTGACCACGCAGCCTTCTCCCTTCGACGAAGGCGGCTGTGACAAGGCTGCTCCTAAACCGGAAATTGGACCAGTCCAATCTTGCCGAGGTGGACCGCTCATGGGCTGTCTCGGTGAAATTTCCCGGATGGTGGGATTTTTCGTCCGATGCTTGGTCGCGAGGGTCGGTGTGTGGCAGCATGCCGGTGTGGCTCTCCACACCGTGATCATCATTGCGCAGCGCGCCGGGTAGTGCCCCCGAAGGCACCCGGCGCGCAGACCTCTTGCTTCCGCAGGGGGTCTTTTTGCTTTTCAGGGCCACCTCACGAACCCTCTCGCAAGGAGCAGACCGTTGAGCAGGACTACCCCGGCCGGCACGCCACTCGGCGACGGCTTCCACCTCTTCGACACCACCCTGCGAGACGGCGCCCAGCGTGAGGGCATCACATACTCGGTCACGGACAAGCTCGCGGTGGCCCGCCTGCTGGACGGCCTCGGCGTCGGCTTCATCGAAGGCGGCTGGCCTGGCGCCCTGCCCAAGGACACCGAGTTCTTCGCCCGCGCCGCGGCCGGCGAGCTGGAGCTGAAGCACGCGGTACTGGTCGCTTTCGGCGCCACCCGCAAGGCGGGCGTGAAAGTCGAGGACGACGCGCAGGTGCGGGCGCTGCTCGACTCGCAGGCCCCGGTGGTCACGCTGGTCGCCAAGTCCGACCGCCGGCACATCGAACGCGCGCTGCGCACCGACGTCGACGAGAACTGCGCCATGGTCGCGGACACCGTCCGGTACCTGGTCGAGAACGGCCGCCGCGTCTTCCTGGACGCCGAGCACTTCTTCGACGGCTACGCCTACGACCCCGAGTGCTCGCTGCGCGTGCTGCAGGCGGCCGGCGAGGCCGGCGCCGACGTGGTGGTGCTCTGCGACACCAACGGCGGCCAGCTGCCGGTGCAGCTCGGGCAGACCGTCACCGAGGTGATGGCCCGCACCGGCCTGCGCGTCGGCATCCACTGCCAGGACGACACGTCCTGCGCGGTGGCCAACACCATCGCGGCGGTCCAGGCCGGCGCGACGCACGTGCAGTGCACCGCCAATGGCTACGGCGAGCGGGCCGGCAACGCCGACCTGTTCGCCGTCGTGGGAAACCTCGTGACCAAGCTCGGGATGCCGGTGCTACCCGCCGACTCCGTCGCCGAGCTGACCCGCGTGTCCCATGCCCTCGCCGAGATCGCGAACATCGCCCCCGACACCCACCAGGCCTATGTCGGGGCGTCGGCCTTCGCCCACAAGGCGGGGCTGCACGCGAGCGCGATCAAGGTGGACCCGGATCTGTACAACCACATCGATCCGGCCACCGTCGGCAACGGCATGCGGGTCCTGGTCACCGAGATGGCCGGTCGGGCGAGTCTCGAGCTCAAGGGACGAGAGCTCGGGCTCGACCTGGCCGGCCGGCCGGACGCCGTGGGCAGCGCGGTGCAGAAGGTCAAGGAGCTGGAGGCCAAGGGCTGGTCCTTCGAGGCCGCCGACGCCTCGCTGGAGCTGCTGCTGCGGTCCGAGCTGTCCGAAGTGGACGAGCCGCCGTTCGTGCTGGAGTCCTACCGGGTGCTGCTGGACCACCGGCAGGACGGCGTGATCGTGTCCGAGGCGACGGTCAAGGTGCACGTCGGCGGCGAGCGCGTGATCGCCACCGCCGAGGGGACCGGTCCCGTGCACGCCCTGGACGCCGCGCTGCGCCAGGCACTTCGGCCGCACCTGTCCTGGATGGACAGTGTGGAGCTGGCCGACTACAAGGTGCGCATCCTCACCGACCACCCCGGCACCGACGCGATCACCCGCGTGCTGGTCGAGTCCACCGACGGCGAGCACGAGTGGACCACCGTCGGCGTGCACGACAACATCGTCGAGGCGAGCTGGCTCGCCCTGTGCGACGCCCTGGCCCACAAGGCGATGCGGGTGCGGGCGCTGGCCTGAGACGAAGACGACCGGCCGCCGGCGACATCGCGGCGGCCGGTCCTACTAGGCTCGGGCCCGTGCGCTTTGCTCGAATTTCCCACTCGGAAGGGGCGTCCTTCGTCGCCATCGGCGGCGAGCCGGACAGCCTGATCGCTGCGGAACTTCTCACCTCGGTTTTCGAGGACCCGAAGTTCACCGGCCGGACCTGGCCGCTGGCCTCGGTCCAGCTGCTGGCCCCGATCCGCCCGTCGAAGGTGGTGTGCATCGGCAAGAACTACGCCGACCACGCCCGCGAGATGGGCGGCGAGCCGCCGGCCGACCCGGTCATCTTCATCAAGCCGTCGACGTCGGTGATCGGCCCGGACGCGACCATCGAGGTGCCGGCCGGCATCGGTCGCGTGGACTACGAGGGCGAGCTGGCGATCGTCATCGGCGGCCTGCCGGTGCGCCGGCTCAAGGCCGAGGACGCCGGCGCGGCCATCCTCGGCTACACCATCGCCAACGATGTCACCGCCCGCGAGCAGCAGAAGGCCGACGGGCAGTGGACGCGGGGCAAGGGGCACGACACGTTCTGCCCGCTGGGCCCGTGGATCGAGACCAACCTCGACCCGTCCAACCTGAGCCTGCACACCGAGCTGGACGGCGAGCTCAAGCAGGACGGCAACACCAGTGACCTGCTGCACGGCATCGGCGAGATCCTGGAGTGGATCACCGCCGGCATGACCCTGCTGCCCGGCGACGTGGTGCTCACCGGCACCCCGGCCGGCGTGGGCCCGATGACCGACGGGCAGTCGGTGTCGGTCTCGATCGAGGGCATCGGGACGCTCACCAACAAGGTCGCCGCGGTCTAGGCGCGTTGGACCATGATCGGACGGCCGGTCGGCGCAACTTCGCGCTGACCGGCCCTTCGGTGGCTTCCGCTGTTGAACCATGTCGTGCTATCCCGCGTTGAGCCGATTGCGAAACCAGTGAGGTCAGCAATCTGGCCCCGACCGGTTTGCCGCGGCGCAGCGGAGGTGATCGCATGGTGGTCCCCGACCCCGCAAGGGTGCTGCTGGTCGACGCCTCTCAGCTGATCACGGAGGGGCTGCGCGTCTGTTTGCAGCGCACCCAGCGCTTCCGCGTGGTGGGTGTGGCCCACACCTCGTCGGAGGCGCTGCGCTGCCTGCGGGGCCTGTTCGTCGACCTCGTCGTGACCGATCTCGCGGTGCCCGGCGCGGGGGCGCTGCGCACGGTCCGCGACGTGCGGGCGCAGCGCCCGTCGGCGACCACCGTGGTGGTCAGCGAGATGGACAGCCCGGAGTGGGCCAAGGCGGCGCTGGACCAGGGCGCCGCCGCGTACCTGCTGAAGACGACGCCGCTGCGGGAACTGCTCTCGGTGTTCAACGAGGTCCTCGCCGGCGCCACCCACGTGCTCGATCCCCGCCTGGGCGGCCAGGTCCAGCTGTCCGCCGACCTGCCGCCGCACGCCGTGCTGCCGCAGCTGTCGGCCCGCGAGTTCGACGTGCTGGCCGAGATGATCAAGGGCCTGGACAACCAGACCATCGCGCACCACCTGTTCATCAGCACCGACACGGTGAAGACGCACGTGAAGGCGATTCTTCGCAAACTGGGCGCGAAGGACCGGGCGCAAGTGGTCGCGATGGTCCTCAGTGGACGGGTGCCGCGCGGCGCCTGAATTCCGGGGAATCAACGCCGCGCGAAGTCCGGCGCGTGTTCCGGACGGAATCCGATCGCCACCAGGTAGCCGGGAATCAGACCCAGCTTCGGGAACCGGTTCAGCAGCCGCAGCGGCAGCGGCGTCCGCTTCGACAGGTCGATCTGGCCGCGCAGCGCCGGGCCGACAGCGTTGTCGTGCATCAGCTGCTGCATGCCCTGCGTCACCCTCGTGGCCGGCCCGCGGCGGCGCTGCACCTTGGCCAGATCCGCCGTCGTGACGGCGCCGCGGCGCAGCGGCTCGGCCAGAATCCTTGCCGCCGCAACGGCATCCTGCACGGCCAGGTTGATGCCGACGCCGCCCACCGGCGACATGGCGTGCGCGGCGTCGCCGATGCACAGCAGGCCGTCGCTGTACCACTTGGTCAGGCGGTCCAGCTTCACGTCGAGCAGCTTGCACTCGTCGAGCGACTCGATGGTGTCGACCCGGTCGGCCAGCCACGGCACGATCTCGGCCAGGCTGTCGCGGAACGCCTGGAGGCCCGCCTCCCGCCAGCGCGCGTCCGAACCCTTCTCGATCAGGAAGGCGAGCTGGAAGTACTCGCCGCGATCGATGTAGACCAGCATGCGCTTGCGGCCGAGGATGCCGCCGACGCCGCTCGGGTCGCCGGCGTGCCGCGGCACCCGCAGCCACCAGCAGTCCATCGGCACCCGCCAGCTGCGGATCCCCAGCCCCAGCGCGGCGCGCAGCACCGAGCGGCGGCCGTCGCAGGCGACGGTGAGGTCGGCGGCGATCTCGCCGGTCTCGCCGTCCTGGGTGCGGTAGGTGATGCCGGTGACGCGGCCGTCCTTGGTTTTCAGGCCCGTCGCCTCGGTGTTCATCCGCAGGTGGAAGCTCGGTTCGGCGGCCGCCGCGTCGGCGATCATGTCGAGGAAGTCCCACTGCGGCACCATCGCCACGTGCTTGTGCGGGCCGGGCAGCTTGCTCAGGTCGACGGTGACGGTGGTGTCCGGCCCCACCGGCAGCCCGAGCCTGGTGATGAGCTGGTGCGGCACCTTGGCGAACTTCTCGGTCAGGCCGAGCTCGTCCAGCAGCCGCAGCGTCGAGGCGTGCACCGTGTCACCCCGGAAGTCCCGCAGGAAGTCGCCGTGCTTCTCCAGCACGGTCACGTCCACGCCGGCCCTGGCCAGCAGCAGTCCGAGCACCATGCCGGCCGGGCCGCCACCCACTACGCAGCACGTCGTCCGTTCCATCGTCATCCCCTCTTTTCAACGCTTGTTGAATAAGCTCAGGATGCTCCCGCCCCGGCAGGCCGTCAAGACGTGTCACCCGGACAGTCAGACGTGACGCCCAGCACGTCGCCCATCGCGACCCGGTCGCGGCGCGTCACCGTTGCGCCACCACTCGGAGAAACCCGTTGTCCGACAGGAAGAAACAAGCCGTGCCGCACGCGCAGCGGAATCGGGTCGAGGCGGAGAGTGACCGTGAGCAAGGGGCAGCTTCACCTTGTTAGCCGAATCGCGGACAAGGGATCCGCACCTAGCCTCTCCTGGTGACGCCAGTTCTCTCCGCATTCACCACCGAGAAGACCGTCGAAATCCGTGCCGTTTGCCTGGACATCGACGACACGCTCATTGACTACGACGGATCCGCGAGAACGGCGTTGACAGCCCTCATCGGACACGACAACGCGTGGCCCGCCTGGCAGCGCGCCACCGACGAGCACGTCGCCCGTGCCATCTCCGGCGAGTTCGACTACGACACCATGCGCTGGCAGCGCACCAAGGCCTTCTTCGCCGACCTCGGCGAACACCTCGACGACGCCGAGGTCCGCCGGCGCGAGGACAACCGGCTCGCCGTCATGGAACGGTCCTGGCGGGTGTTCGACGACACCCTGCCCCTGCTCGACTGGCTGCGCGCCAGCGGCATCAAGGTCGCCGCCGTGACCAACGCCTCAGGCTCCCGGCAGCGCGCCAAGATCGCCGCCGTCGGCCTGTCCGAATTCTTCGACCACGTCGTCATCGCAGGTGAGCTGGGGGTCGCCAAGCCCGACCCGGTGATCTTCCACACCGCCTGCCTCGACCTCGACGTGCTGCCCACCGAGACCGTGCACGTCGGCGACCGCCTCGACCTCGACGCCATCGGCGCCCGCGACGCCGGCATGCACGGCGTGTGGCTCAACCGCGACGGCCTGTCCGAGCAGACCGCGCCCGACGGCGTGTGGACCATCGCCAGCCTCGCCGAGCTGCCCGAACTGCTCGTCTGCGAGCTCACCGGCCCCGGCGTCGACGGCCTCTGACCTGCGCGATCCGGTCCCCGTCGGGGGCGATTTCGTGATCCGGGCGGCCATGGTCTAGTATTCATTCCGGCAGGGCGGACAGCGGCCGGCAACAGCAAAGCTGATCCAGAATGCCAATGGGGTATGGTGTAATTGGCAGCACGACTGATTCTGGTTCAGTTAGTCTAGGTTCGAGTCCTGGTACCCCAGCAAGAGGCGCCCAAAGCGATGTGCTAGGGTACCTCGGAGCAAGAAAATCAAGTCTTGGCCCCGTCGTCTAGCGGCCTAGGACACCGCCCTCTCAAGGCGGCGGCGCGGGTTCGAATCCCGTCGGGGCTACAAGATCGGGAGATCCCTGTGTGGCGAGGCCACACAGGGATCTTTTCGCATTGCCTTGTGGGGCTCTCGCCCCACACCCCAAGGCAGGAGGGGCTTCGCCCCCCTGCACCCCCCTTCGGGCTCGCTTCGCATCGCCCCGGCTCGGCTTCGCCGTCGTCTCTCGGTGGGGGCTCGGCTTTGCCGTCGTCTCTCCGCCCCGGTTCGGCTTTGCCGTGGTCTCTCGGTGGGGGCTGGGCTTTGCCGTCGTGTTGGTGTTGGGGCTGGGGGGTGAGTTCTGCTCACGTCTGGTTGTCTGTTCGGCGGGGAGGTCCTCTCCGGGCACTAGCCTGGGGTCGTCTCTTTGGCGCTTGTGGCTCAGGCGCTCTTCCGGCTGGTCCCTCGCGCGTTCGGCGCTCTTGTTTTCGGCGGTCCCTGCGGTCGTGTCCCCGCCAGCGCTCCCGCCAGACCCTCGCCTTCGGCGCTCGCTGTTAGTTCTGTCCCCGCCGGGTTGCCCCGGCTGGTCCTCTCTTGCCCTCGGCGCGGTCGCCGCTGGTCCTTTCCCCGTTTGGCCTTCCTCTTCAGGCTTCTCTGGCTTGGTCCTCGGTCTCCGCGCTCGTGGGTCCAGCGCCGTCCCGGTCGAGCCCTCTCTCGGCCGGTCGTGTCCCCGCTAGTCCCTTTACCCTTCAGCGCTCACCGTCGGGTCTCCGTCTTGGTCCTCGGCTCTGGGCGCGTGGGTCCGGCGCTCGTCCCGTTGGTCCCGCTCACCTTCAGCCCTCTCCATGGGTCTTCGCCGTTGGGCGGTGGCTCCGGCGGGGCTTCTCGGCGGCAGTGCGGGCGGGGGCGTGGTGCTCTGGGTGTGGTCCTGGCGCGCTCAGAGGCGGTTTTGGAGGGCTTCGGCGGCGGCTAGGAGGTCGGCGGCCCAGCGGCCACCGGGGCGGCGGCCTATGCGGTCCACGGGGCCGGAGACGGAGACGGCGGCGATGACGGTGCCGGAGGAGTCGCGGACGGGGGCGGAGACGCTGGCGACGCCGGGTTCGCGTTCGCCGACACTCTGTGCCCAGCCGCGGCGGCGGACCTCCAGGAGGGTGCGTTCGCCGAAGAGGGCGTCGGTGAGGAGGGCGCGCTGGGTGGGGGAGTCGGCCCACGCGGCGAGGACTTTGGCGCCACTGCCGGCGGTCATGGGGAGGCGAGCGCCTACGGGGACGGTGTCCCGGAGACCGGAGGGGGGCTCGGCGGCGGCGACACAGATGCGTTGCATGCCGTCACGGCGGTAGAGCTGAACGGACTCGCCGGTGATGTCGCGCAGGCGGGGCAGCACCGAGGAAGCGGCGTCGAGCAGGGGGTCGGTGGCGCCGCCGGCCAGTTCGGCGAGGGCGGCGCCGGGGCGCCAGCGGCCGTCGGAACCGCGGCGCAGCAAGCGATGCACCTCGAGCCCCACGGCCAGGCGGTGCGCGGTGGCCCGGGGCAAACCCGTGCGGTTGCACAACTCGGCCAGCCCACAGGGGTCCTTGGCGACGGCGCTGAGCACCGCCACCGCCTTGTCCAGAACGCCGATCCCGCTATGCTGTCCCACGTCGCGATACTAGCTTCCCGCGATGTGGGAAGTCCAGCCGCGCCGAGGACTGAGAAACCCGATCTGACACGACATCCCCGAAGGGGGAGGAGTTATGGGCCGCACGCTCGCGGAGAAAGTCTGGGACGCGCACCTGGTGCGCAAGGGCGACGGAGCCGAACCGGACCTCATCTACATCGACCTGCACCTGGTGCACGAGGTCACCAGCCCGCAGGCGTTCGACGGGCTGCGGCTCGCCGGCCGCACGCTCCGCCGGCCGGACCTGACGATCGCCACCGAGGACCACAACGTTCCGACGATCGACGTCGAACTTCCCATCGCCGACCCGGTGTCCCGGACCCAGGTGGACACGCTTCGCCGCAACTGCGCGGAGTTCGGCGTCCGCCTGCACCCGATGGGCGACGCGGAGCAGGGCATCGTGCACGTGGTCGGCCCGCAGCTGGGACTGACCCAGCCGGGCATGACGGTGGTGTGCGGCGACAGCCACACCTCCACCCACGGCGCCTTCGGCTCGATCGCCTTCGGCATCGGCACCTCCGAGGTCGAGCACGTGATGGCCACGCAGACGCTGCCGCTGAAGCCGTTCAAGACCATGGCGATCAACGTCAACGGCACGCTGCGCCCCGGCGTCACGTCCAAGGACGTCATCCTGGCGGTGATCGCGAAGATCGGAACCGGTGGCGGCCAGGGCTACATCCTCGAGTACCGCGGCGACACCATCGAGGCGATGTCGATGGAAGCGCGGATGACCGTCTGCAACATGTCGATCGAGGCGGGCGCGCGCGCCGGCATGATCGCACCGGACGACACGACATTCGACTACATCGAGGGACGCGACCACGCGCCGAAGGGCGCGGACTGGGACGCGGCCGTCGAGTACTGGCGCTCGCTGCGCACCGACGACGACGCCACCTTCGACATGGAGGTGGACATCGACGCGGACGCGCTGACGCCGTTCGTCACCTGGGGCACGAACCCGGGGCAGGGCCTGCCGTTGGCCGAGCGGGTGCCCGACCCCGAGGACTTCGGCGACGACAACGCCAAGGTGGCGGCGGAGAAGGCGCTGGCCTACATGGGCCTGGAGCCGGGCACGCCGCTGCGTGAGATCCACGTGGACACCGTCTTCCTCGGCTCCTGCACGAACGGGCGCATCGAGGACCTGCGAGCGGCGGCGGAGGTCCTCAAGGGCCGCAAGGTCGCCTCCGACGTACGCATGCTGGTGGTGCCGGGTTCGATGCGGGTGCGCGCGCAGGCCGAGTCCGAGGGGCTGGACAAGGTCTTCACGGCCGCGGGCGCCGAGTGGCGGTCCGCGGGTTGCTCCATGTGCCTGGGCATGAACCCCGATCAGCTCAAGCCGGGCGAGCGCAGCGCCTCCACCTCCAACCGCAACTTCGAGGGCCGCCAGGGCAAGGGCGGCCGCACCCACCTGGTGTCGCCGCTGGTCGCCGCGGCCACCGCGGTGCGCGGCACGCTGTCGTCGCCTTCCGACCTGGACTGAGAAGCAGGGGAGTCAACCCGATGGAACCGTTCACCAGCCACACCGGGGTCGGCGTCCCGCTGCGCCGGTCCAACGTGGACACCGACCAGATCATCCCGGCCGTCTATCTGAAGCGCGTCACCCGCACGGGCTTCGAGGACGGCCTGTTCGCGGCCTGGCGCGCGGACGACAGCTTCATCCTCAACCAGGAGCCCTTCCGCGGCGGCAGTGTTCTGGTCGCCGGCCCCGACTTCGGCACCGGCTCGTCCCGCGAGCACGCCGTCTGGGCGCTGATGGACTACGGCTTCCGGGTGGTGCTGTCGTCCCGGTTCGCCGACATCTTCCGCGGCAACGCGGGCAAGCAGGGGCTCGTGGCCGCTCAGTGTGAGCAGTCCGACATCGAACTGTTGTGGAAGCTGCTGGAGAACGAGCCCGGCACGGAGGTCACGGTCGACCTGACCGCGAAGACCGTCCGCGCCAAGGACTTCTCGGCCGCCTTCCAGATCGACGACTACACCCGTTGGCGACTGCTGGAAGGTCTCGACGATATCGGTCTGACCTTGCGAAACGTCGACGCGATCGGGGAATTCGAGGGCCGCCGGCCGACTTGGCTGCCCACAACGAACCCCGTCACGGCGGGCTGATCTCGGGGCCGCCGGAAGGACTTTCCGGCGGCCCTTCCACCCTCCCTCGCCGCTTCGAAAACCGGGCTTATGTCCCCCGGTGGGGCGGAACCAACGCGCCAGCAACAAAAAAATGGGCGTGGCGCGTGGAAATTCTTGGCGCGTTGGCTTACCGTGTGCCTGAAGTGGCCCAACTACAGGGCCGATAGTGTCCTGGGAGGGACTGAAGTGAACAAGGCCCAACTCATTGAGGCTCTGGCCGAGCGTCTCGGCGACAAGAAGGCCGCCAGCTCGGCCGTCGACGGCATCGTCGACATCGTCGTGCGCACCGTCCACAAGGGCGAGAAGGTCAACGTCACGGGCTTCGGTGTGTTCGAGAAGCGGGCTCGGGCGGCGCGTACCGCGCGCAACCCGCGCACTGGTGAGACCGTCAAGGTGAAGAAGACCAACGTCCCCGCTTTCCGCGCCGGCACGACGTTCAAGGACGTCATCAGCGGCGCCAAGAAGCTGCCGAAGGTCACCGCCGCCAAGCCGGCCGCCGCTGCCGCCAAGGCCACGACGACCGCCGCTGCCGCCGCGAAGCCGGCCACCACGCGTCGTACCGCTGCTGCCGCCAAGCCGGCCGCCGCCGCCGCGAAGCCGGCCACCACGCGTCGCACCGCCGCCGCCAAGCCGGCCGCTGCCGCCGCGAAGCCCGCCACCACGCGGAAGGCCGCGCCGAAGCGCACCACGGCCGCCGCCAAGCCGGCCGCCGCGGCCGCGACCACCACGGCTGCCGCGAAGCCGGCCGCCAAGGCCGCCCCGAAGAAGGCGACCGCCACCGCCAAGAAGGCCGCGCCGCGCAAGGCCGCTGCCGCCAAGAAGTGACCACGACCGGCCGAGTCACCCGCTCGGCCGGGCGTGTTCCCTAGGTACACCCACGAACCCGGCGCTCGACCCGCGCGTGCCGTCGTTCGTGATGAGGGGCCTGTGCATCCGGCACGGGCCCCTCATCATTTCTCGGACGGGAAAGCCCGGTGTGGTGCGGGTTTGCACCACAACCGGTGGGGTGCAACGGGTCCGCCGACCCCCAGAACTAGCTGCCGGCCGGTTTCGGCAGCGGGCTGGGAAAGTAGTCGGCGGCGACCAGACGCGGCTCGCGCCCGCGCTTGGGCGGCCGGAACGACAGCACCCAGAAACTGCCCTTCTTGCTGGCGATCTCGTCCAGGCGCAGGCCGCTCAGGTCGGCCAGTCGGGCGATGACGTCGGGGATGACGCCGCCCTGGCTGCTCACCACCGGCGTGCCGCCGGCGGCCACGATGTCCAGCAGCCGCGCCACCCCGGCCGACGGGCTCACCCAGTAGCCCTCCTCGGACAGCAGCGGCTCGCTGCGGATCTCCAGGCCCAGGCCGGCCACCGTGTCCACGCACCGGGTCCGCGGCGCCGCATGGACCCGATCAGCCCCGAACAGCGGCAGAATCGCGGCCAGTCCGGCGGCCTGCCGACGCCCGGCGGGACTGAGCGGGCGCAGGTCGTCCTCGCCGTCCCAGTCCTCGCGCTTGCCCGCCTTGGCGTGCCTGACCAGCAGCAGCGTGGCCAATCGCGCCGGCAGCGCGGCGAACTCGGCCAGCACCACCCGATCGTGCTGGTAGCGCAGCAGATCCCCGGCGGCATCGGGCGATAGCCATTTCAGCCGGTCCACCTCGTCATTGGCGAGGAAGTCGCCATCGAGATGGCGGGCCGCGAAGTAGTCGACGACCTTCGGGCGGCCGTCCACCTTGTATTCGGTGGACGGCAAGCGGCGGCCCAACGCGATGGAGAAGCCGGTCTCCTCCAGCACTTCGCGAACCGCCGCCGCCGGCGTCGTTTCGTCAGCGTCCAATTTTCCCTTGGGCAGTGACCAATCGTCGTATCGCGGCCGATGGACCACTGCGACTTCCACCTGGTCGCTCACACTGCTGGGACGCCACACAACGGCGCCGGCGGCTCGGATAGTCACACCTGCTGTTCCTTCGCACTGTGCAGTTTCATCAGTTCGACCTGATGGTCGCGAACACGGGAACCGTCCGCCGGGGACGGATCCCAGTTACCGCTCGGGGCGAGGACCCAGCACCGAGTGGCCGGATCCATCGTCGAATCCAGCACACTGTCCAACTGCGCGACCAGTTTCGGGTCGGTCACCTTCACCAGCACCTCGACCCGGCGGTCCAGATTGCGGTGCATCATGTCGGCGCTGCCGATCCACAGCTCGTCCGAACCGGCGAACCGCACGATCCGCGAGTGCTCCAGGAAACGCCCCAGGATCGACCGCACGGTGATGTTCTCGGACAGTCCGGGCACGCCCGGCTTGATCGCGCAGATGCCGCGCACCACCACCTCGACCGGCACGCCGGCCTGCGACGCGCGATACATGGCGTCGATGACCTGTTCGTCCACGAGCGAGTTCACCTTGATCCGGATGCCCGACCTGCGGCCCGCCCGCGCGTGCTCGATCTCCTGCTCGATCCTCCGCACGATGCCGCGCCGCACGCCGTAGGGCGCGACCATGAGGCTGCGGTAGTTGTCCTGCCGGGCATAGCCGGTCAGCACGTTGAACAGGTCGGTGAGGTCCGCGCCGATCGTCGGCTCCGCGGTGAGGATGCCGACGTCCTCGTACAGGCGCGCGGTCTTCGGGTTGTAGTTGCCGGTGCCGATGTGGCAGTACCGCTTGATGGAGGAGCCCTCCTGGCGGATCACCAACGCCGTCTTGCAGTGCGTCTTCAGACCCACCAGGCCGTAGACCACGTGCACGCCGGCCTTCTCCAGCGCACGGGCCCACTTGATGTTGGCCTCCTCGTCGAACCGTGCCTTCAGCTCGACCAGCGCCACCACCTGCTTGCCGGCCTCGGCGGCGTCCATCAGCGCGTCGACGATCGGCGAGTCACCGGAGGTGCGGTACAGGGTCTGCTTGATGGCCAGCACGTTCGGGTCGGCCGCGGCCTGCTCGATGAACCGCTGCACGCTGGTGGAGAAGGAGTCGTACGGGTGGTGCACCAGCACGTCCCCGTCCCGCAGCGTGGCGAAGACGCTGCGCGGCGTCTCCCGGTCGGCGAACGCGGGATGCGTGGCCGGCACGAACGGCGGGTCCTTGAGCTCCTTGCGGTCCACGCCGTACACCTGCCACAGGCACGACAGATCCAGTAAACCGGGAACCTCGACGACCTCGTCCGGCTCCACGTCCATCTCCCGCAGCAGCAGGCGAAGCACGTGGTCGGTCATGTCGTCCCCGACCTCCAGGCGCACCGGCGGCCCGAACCGGCGCCGCGCCAGTTCCCGTTCCAGGGCCTTGAGCAGGTCCTCGTCCTGGTCCTCCTCGACCTCCAGGTCGGCGTTGCGGGTGATGCGGAAGACGTGGCACTCGATGATGTCCATGCCGGCGAACAGCTCGCCCAGGTGCGCGGCGATGAGTTCCTCCAGCGGCAGGAAGGTCGCGGTGCCGCTGCGCCGGTCGGCCTCGACGCGGATCAGCCGCGGCACGTTGTCCGGCACCTTCACCCTGGCGAACTGCTCCGGGCCACCCTCCGGCGACCGCACCGTGACGGCGAGGTTGAGCGACAGGCCGGAGATATAAGGGAACGGGTGCGCCGGGTCCACCGCGAGCGGCGTGAGCACCGGGAAGACCTGCTCGCTGAAGTAGTTGGACAGCCGCAGCTGGTCGGCCTCCTCCAGGTCCTGCCAGGACACGATGCGCACCCCGTGCTGCTCCAGCCCGGGGCGGATCTCGTTGAGGAACGCCTTCGCGTGCTGGTCGACCAGTTCCTGGGTGCGCGCGGCGATCCGGCTCAGCTGTTCGCTGGGCGTCAGGCCGTCCGCGCTGCGCACGGTCAGGCCGGTCTCCTCGCGGCGCTTCAGGCCGGCGACCCGCACCATGTAGAACTCGTCCAGGTTCGAGGCGAAGATCGCCAGGAACTTGGCCCGCTCCAGCAGCGGCTGCGAGGCGTCCTCGGCCAGCGCCAGCACGCGGGCGTTGAAGTCCAGCCACGACAGCTCGCGGTTGAAGTAGCGGTCGTCGGGCAGGTCCGTCTCGTCCATCGGCTTGGCCGTCACGGCCGGCGGGGTGACGACCCGGTGGGTCGGGCCATCGGGCCGAGGGAGCCGGGTGCGTTCAGCCGGCGGAACCGGCGTCACGACGGCGGTCTTGCCCTCGACCAGAGAGACGGGTTCCGTCTTCGCCTCGACGACGGGCGCGGCGGTCCGTGCGCGTGCCGTTCGGGTCCTGGGCTTCGCGGGGGCCTTCGCGCGGGTGCGCGCCGGCTTCGCGGGTTCGGCGGTGTCGTTCGCCGCGGCGGGTGCGGCCTTCGTCGCACCGCCGCGGGTGGCGGTTTCCGCCTTCGGTGCCCGCTTCCGGGTCGGCTTCGCCGTTTCGACGGGAATTTCGACGGCCGCGTCCGCCTTGGCCGCGCGGCCGCGCGTCGTCCGAGGCTTCACGGCTTCGGGTTCTGCCGCCTTCGCCGCACGGGCGCGAGGCTTGGCTGCCGGTGTGGTTTCCGCCTTCGCGGTGGTGCGTCGCCGGCTGGGCGCCGGCGTCTCCGCCGCGGCCTTGGCGGTGGCCGCGGTGCTACGGGTAGTGGTCCGCCTAGGGGTCGCTCGTGGCTGCCGCGCCTTGGCGGTGGCGGGCTTGGGCTTGGTCTGCTCGGCCGGGGCCTGCTCGTCGTTGGTTTCCGTAGACACGGTGGCCATTGTTCCCCAGAGCGAGGCAAAAGGCGCTGCTCGGGAGGAACGACACGGTGAACACCCAGAGCTACGAAGGAGCCCTCATCACCGAGGTCACGCCGTCCACACGGCTCAAAGTCACCCGCTGACCCGGCCGCGGCGCGCGCCAACCGCCGGCAACCACGGCCGTCGCGGGCACGTCGACCAGCACACCGTCGTCACGCAGCACCGTCGCCGACCCGTCCGGGTGGACGGTGTGCACGGTGGCCTGCTCCATGTCGACCAGCCTAGCGCGGTCCACTGTGGATCACGCCGACAGCCGGAACCGTTGCTCGGTGCGCGGCCCGAGCCCGAGGCCGGCCGCGACCGAAAGGTCCGCCTCGGTGTCCACGTCGCAGCGCACCGTGGGCCAGTCGCCGATCAGTTCGATCGCCCCGGAGGATCGGTGCGCCGCGGCCGAGCCGACGCCGAAGCGCGGATCCAGCGGCTCACCGGGGGCCGCGATGAGCAGCGTCGTGCCGGTTCCCTGGCGGTCGGGCACGAACGCCCGCTTGCCGTCGGCGGCGGCGATCGCGGCGGCCAGTTCCTCCGACCGCAGCGCCGGCAGGTCCGCCTGGAGCGCGCCGACGTGCCGGCCGAGCAGCGACGCTCCGTGCCGGTACGCCTCGTTCAGGCCCGGCTCGGCCTCGGGCACGCAGCGGATTCCCTCGGCCCGCAACACCGCCGTCAGCATCGGGTCGGACGTGACGACCACCACGTCGCCGACGCCGTCCGCGGCCGCCGCGGCGGTGATCGTGTCCAGCGCCAGCGCCACCACCAGGTCCGCGTGCGCGCGCCGGTCGCCGATGCCGCCGTCGGCCGCGCCGACCAGCCGGGACTTGGCCCGGTCCAGCCGCTTCACCGGCACCACGAGGTCGAGGTAGCTCCGCACCCCTCCATCATGCAGACTCGGCCCGACGAATTCGAACGCGTGGAGGAGAGCGGATGCGCAAGGAGAAGGGCGGGCCGTGGATCAGGATGTGCGCCATCGTCCTGTATCCGACGGTCAAGCTGCTGGCGCGACGGGTGAACAAGGGGCCGAAGCTGCCCCGGCACGGCGGCGTGCTGCTGGTGATGAACCACGTGTCGCACCTCGACCCGGTGTTCGACGCCATCCTTGTGCACAACAACGAGCGGGTGCCGCGCTTCATGGCCAAGGCCTCGCTGTGGAAGGTCCCGGTGCTGGGCAAGGTTCTGGTCGGCGCCGGCCAGATCCCGGTCTACCGCGGTGGTGACGCCAGGGAGAGCCTGCGCGCGGCCAAGGAGAGCCTCGAGGTCGCCAGCAAGGGCCTGGAGCAGGGCAAGCTGCTGGTGATCTACCCGGAGGGCACGATCACCAAGGACCCGGACGGCTGGCCGATGGCCTCCCGCACCGGCGCGGCCCGGCTGGCGCTGGCCAACGACGTGCCGGTGATCCCGGCCGCGCGCTGGGGCACCCGGGCGCTCTACGACGGCTACAACAAGAAGTTCCGGCCGTTCCCGCGCAAGACCGTCACCTCGGTCCTGGGCGAGCCGATCGACCTGTCCGCCTACCGGGACCAGCCGGTCACCGCGCAGGTGCTGCGCGAGGTGACGGACCTGCTGATGGGGCGGGTCAAGGAACTGCTCGAGCAGGCGCGCGGCGAGCACGCTCCGGAGGGCTTCTACTCCCCGGTCAAGGCCAAGCAGAACGGGGAGTGACGTGGAGCTACAGCGCATCGCGGTGCTGGGGGCCGGGTCGTGGGGCACCACCTTCGCGAAGGTGCTCGCCGACGCGGGCCGCGACGTGGTGGTGTGGGCGCGCCGGCCGGACGTCGCCGACGAGATCAACAACCAGCGGCTGAACCACGCGTACGTGCCGGGCATCCGGCTGCCGGAGTCGCTGCGCGCCACCACCGATCCGCGGCTCGCGCTGGACGGGGCCGAGGCCGTGGTGCTGGGCGTGCCGAGCCAGACGCTGCGCGCGAACCTCGCGGAGTGGCGGGAGTTGCTGCCGGCCGACGTGACGCTGGTCAGCCTGGCCAAGGGCATCGAACTCGGCACCGGCAAGCGGATGAGCGAGGTCGTCGCCGAGGTCGCGCAGGTGTCGTCGGATCGGGTCGCGGTGGTGTCCGGGCCGAACCTGGCGATGGAGATCGCCGCGCAGCAGCCGACCGCGACCGTCGTCGCGTGCACGGACCATGAGCGGGCGACGGCGGTGCAGCGCGCGAGCGCCAACGGCTACTTCCGGCCGTACACCATCACCGACGTCGTCGGCTGCGAGCTGGGCGGCGCGTGCAAGAACGTGATCGCGCTGGCGTGCGGCATCGCGCACGGCATGGGCTTCGGCGACAACACCATGGCGTCGCTGATCACGCGCGGACTGGCGGAAACCGCCCGGTTGGGCGCTGCGCTGGGCGCGGATCCGCTGACGTTCGCCGGACTCGCCGGCCTGGGCGACCTGGTGGCGACCTGTTCCTCGCCGCTGTCGCGGAACCGGAGCTTCGGCGCCCGTCTGGGCAAGGGGGAAACGCTTGCGCAGGCGCAGGAGGCGACGCACGGGCAGGTTGCCGAGGGCGTGAAGTCCTGCACGTCCATTCGTGAACTGGGCGCGGCGCATGGCGTCGACATGCCGATCGCCGACGGGGTGCACCGGGTCTGCCACGAGAGCCTCGACCCTCGCCAGATGGCTGCGGAACTGCTGGGCCGAGCGCAAAAGGCGGAACGTTCATGACCGAATGGGGCGACGGCACGCGGTGCGTGCACGCGGGTTCGACCGAACCGGTTGCCGGGCAACCGTTCCTCGCCGGTCCGGTGCTCGCCGCCCCGTATCACCTCAGCCCGGGCCACCCCGGCGCCGACGACTTCTACGGCCGCGCCGGCAATCCGACCTGGCGCGCGCTGGAGTCGGCGATCGGGGCGCTCGACGGCGGCCTGTGCACTGTGTTCCCCTCCGGCATGGCGGCGATCACCACGTTGCTGCGGACGCTGCTGTCGCCGGGGGACCTGCTCGTCGTGCCGTCCGACGGCTACTACCTGGTACGGACTTTCCTCACCGGCCTGGACGTCCGGGTGCGGGAGGTGCCGACCGTCGGCCCCTGGACGGCGGAGGCCGTCGCCGGGGCGCGGTTGGTGTTGCTGGAGACGCCGTCGAATCCGGGCCTGGACGTGTGCGACATCGCGGCGATCGCCGAGTTGGCGCACGCCGTCGGCGCGCTCGTCGCCGTGGACAACACCACCGCGACGCCTCTTGGTCAGCGACCACTGGAGCTCGGCGCGGACGTGTCCGTGGCCAGCGACACCAAGGCGGTCGCCGGCCACAGCGACGTCCTTTTCGGACACGTCTCCGTGACGGACGAGGCGCTGTGGACGGAGTTGCAGCGGCAGCGCACGGTCAGCGGCGCGATCCCCGGCCCGTTCGAGACGTGGATGGTGCACCGCGGCCTGGGCACGCTGGACGTCCGGCTGGCGCGGCAGGCGGAGAACGCCGCCGCGCTGGTGGCGAAGTTGCGCGGGCACGAGGCGGTGGCCGACGTGCGCTGGCCGGGATCGCCGGACGACCCGTCGCACGCGATCGCGTCCCGGCAGATGCGGCGGTTCGGCGGGGTCTTCACGTTCGAGCTGGCCTCGGCCGAGCTGGTGACGCGGTTCGTGCGGGAGAGCCGGCTGGTGTCGGCCGCGACCAGCTTCGGCGGCCTGCACAGCACCGCGGACCGGCGGGCGCACTGGGGCGACCCGGTGCCCGAGGGTCTGGTCAGGTTCTCGGCCGGCCTGGAGGATTCCCACGATCTGGTACACGACGTGGTGGACGCGCTTGACCGGGCCGTCGGGGGGCCGGTTCAATAGTCGGCGTGTTGCTGCGTGCCATGACCGAACGGCGGGGTCACATCGACCTCTGCCGGGTCTGTGGCGCGCTGTGTCTTCCCTGGTGATCTGCCTCGCACCTCACCCGAGCCCACAGGAAGACACAAGTTCATCATGTTCGCCGTTCCGGAAAACACCGTGCTGTCGGCCGCCCGTGTCGCGCCGCAGCAGCCCACCAAGATCGTCCGCGATGTCCTCGCCGACCGTGCGAGCTGGGCGCATCTGCTCCGCTACGACCCGGTCGAGCGCTGGACCGCGCTCGTGCAGAGCACGCCCACCTATGAGGTGTGGCTGATGAGCTGGCTGCCCGGGCAGGGCGCCGAGCTGCACGACCACGGCGGCGCCGAGGGCGCGTTCACCGTGGTGCAGGGCGTGCTGACCGAGCTGGTCGGCCGGCCCGGGCACGCCGGCGAGGCGCTGCACGTGCTGCACGCCGGCCAGTCCCGGGTCTTCGGCCCGAACTACGTGCACCAGATGCGCAACGCCGGGGAGGACCCGGCGGTGAGCCTCCACGTGTTCGGGCCGACCCGTCAGCGGATGACGCCGTACCGCCTCGACCCGGTCGAGGGGCCCGTCACCGCTTGAGCACGTGCTCCGGCACGGGCAGAGTGGACGCCGACTCCGGCACGCCCCACTCCATGGTCAGCGGCAGCACGCCGGCCCAGGCGGTGTTGGCCTCGACGTCCTCGTCGTCGTCGCTGGGCGGCGCGTTGCGGATCTTCACCGACGCCTCCGTGAGGTCCAGCGCCAGCACGTTCGTCGCCGCCAGCTCCTTCCTGGTGGGCAGCCGGGCGTGGTCCCAGGAGCCGGGCGCGAGGTGTTCGGTGACGACGGCGAGGGCGTGCATCTTCTCGTCCGGGTCGTCGACCAGGCGGGTCGTGCCCAGCACGACGGCGCTGCGGTAGTTCATCGAGTGGTGGAACACGGACCGCGCGTAGACGATGCCGTCGACGATCGTCACGGTGACGCAGACCGGGCCCGGCCGCAGGCTCTTGGCGCCGGAGGAGCCGTGGATGTAGAGGGTGTCGCCGTCGCGGCCGTAGCCGGTGGGCAACACCACGGGCTGGCCGTCGTAGAGCACGCCGAGGTGGCAGATCAGCGCCGAGTCGAGCACGTCGTCGAGCGCGGCGCGGTCGGTCTGGCCGCGTTCCCGATGTCGGTTGACGAGGGTCCGTGGTGTCGGTGACAGTGGTGTTCGGCTCACGTTCACCAGCATCGATCGGGAAGTGGCATCATGGAAGTGCCACTGCTTCCCGATTTGAGAAGGCCAATTTGCCGGAATCCGACGACGCGCTGCTGATTCGGCTGGACCGCGAGTCCCGCGCCCCGCTGGCCGTGCAGCTGGCCGACGCCCTGCGCGCGGCCGCCGCCGCGGGCCAGCTGCGGGCCGGCGACCGGCTGCCGTCCACCCGCACCATGGCCAGCCACCTCAAGGTGAGCCGCACCGTCACCTCGGCGGCGTACGACCAGCTGCTCGCCGAGGGGTGGATCGTCGGCAAGCACGGCTCCGGCACGTACGTGACGACCGCGCCACCGGGATCTTCACCGGTGCCCGCGGAGCGCGCGCGGACCGAGGCCCCCGAGGCGGACGTCGTTTCGCTGGAACTGGGCCGGCCCTGGGTCGGCGGGCTGGACCGCGCCGCCTGGCGGCGGGCCTGGCGGTCGGCGGCGGACGCGGAGCCGATGGTCCGGCACATGCCCGCGGGGCTGCCGGAGTACCGCGAGGCGGTGGCGGAACACCTGCTGCGGCACCGTGGTCTGACAATCCGAGGCGGCCTCGCGACCGAGGCGGTGCTCGCCACGAGCGGCACCGCGTCGGCGGTCGCCGAGCTGGCGTTGAGCCAGTTCCGGCCCGGTGACGCCGTCGCCGTCGAGGATCCCGGCTACCAGCGGGCGGTCGGCGCGTTGCAGGCCGCCGGGCTCCGTGTGCTGCCCGTGCCGCTCGACCAGGACGGCCTGCTCGTCGACCAGATTCCCGTTGGCGTACGGGCGCTTTACTGCTCGCCCGCGCACCAGTACCCGCTGGGCAGCCGGCTGCCGGCGGCCCGTCGCGTGGCGCTGGTGGAACGGGCCCGCCGGGACGGCCTGCTGATCATCGAGGACGACTACGACGGCGAACTCCGCTACGACGTCGCCCCGCTGCCGCTGCTCGCCGCGCTGGCGCCGGACGTCGTCGTGCACCTCGGCACCACCA
Organism: Kutzneria buriramensis; assembly: GCF_003387475.1. Taxonomy (GTDB): domain Bacteria; phylum Actinomycetota; class Actinomycetes; order Mycobacteriales; family Pseudonocardiaceae; genus Kutzneria; species Kutzneria buriramensis. The sequence continues at coordinate 296,608 of NZ_QUNO01000012.1, forward strand.
GCAAGATCCTCACGCCGACGCTCGGCGCCGGCTGGCTCGTCGCGCCGCCGGCGGTGGCCGGCGCGCTGCTGGCCCACCGGGAACGCACCGGCACCGGCCCCGCGCCGGCCGGGCAGCGGGTGCTGGTGGAGTTGGCCCGCAACGGAGATCTCGGCCGGCACCTGCGGCGGCTGCGCCGCGAGCTGTCCGAGCGGCGGGTGCTGGTGGTGGAAGCCCTTCGCACGGCCGGCATTCCGGTGCTCGGCGACGACGCCGGCTCGCACGTGGTGGTGCTGCTGCCGTCGGTGGAGAAGGAGCGGGGCGTGGTGCGGGCGGCGGCGCGGCTCGGCGTCAAGATCGACGGCCTCGAGCGGCACCACGCCGGCCCGTCGCGCTGGCACGGCGTCGCGATCGGCTACACCGCTTGCTCGCGGGACCAGCTGATCAGCGTGCTGCCGCCGCTCATCGAGCTGCTCGCCACGTAGTCGACGAGGTGGCCAGCGGATTGACACGGGCCGTCGAGCGCCGCTGGATTGCCGCGTAGGCGACGTATCCGAGCAGGAACAGCAGCGAGATCGTCGGCGTGGGGAACGAGACGGCGTAGCCGATGGCCATGTCGGCGAAGGCCACCACGATCGTCGCCGCGAACACCCAGGCCGGCGCGGTCTCCTGCATGCTGTACCACCGGGTGCGGCCCCACGGCTTGGCCACGGAGAGCCATGTCTGGTAGCCCAGCGCGACCGCCAGCACGACCGCCGTGGCGGCGAGCAGGCCTGGGGCCTGGCCGTCGCGGATCAGCGGCGCCAGCACGACGGCGCAGATGTTCAGCAGCGGCAGCGTAATGGCGAACTTGACGGCAACCCACCAGTGCTTGACGAAGCCCCACGGGGTCGCCGCCGACAGCATCAGACCCGTGAAGGCGGCGATGTTGGCCAGCTGCGCCAGCACCGTCCAGTCCAGGCGCGCCGCCATCGCCATCGCCGCCGGCCGCTGCACCGGATCGGCCAGCGCGAGTGCGAGCAGGCTGAGCAGCGCCAGCGCCTGCGTCATCCAGCCGACGGCGGTCAGGACGTGCAGCCAGACGGTCAGTTGTCGCCACGTTTTCCTGGTCATGGCACCGAGTCTGACGGATCTATACATTTGTGTGAACCCGTGAAGCTCCCTAGGGGTGGGGCAGGGGTGGTGGTGCCACAACGCGCGCCGGACGCCGCATACCGCGTGACGGGTATGGTCGCTGCCTATGAACCAGCCCAGGATTCGTGTCGCCGTGGTGTTCGGCGGCCGCAGCACCGAGCACGGCGTGTCGTGCGTGTCCGCCGGCAGCGTGCTCCGCCACCTGGACCAGGAGCGCTACGAGGTGGTCCCGGTCGGCATCACCACCGACGGCGCCTGGGTGCTGGGTTCGGCCGAGGCGCTGGCGCTGAGCGGCCGGGAGATGCCCGAGGTCGGCAAGGGCGCCGAGCTGACGCTGGTCAACCACGACCTGGTCACGCTGGAGCCCGGGCGCGGCGGCGAGGCGCTGGCGCAGGTGGACGTGGTGTTCCCCGTGCTGCACGGCGCGTACGGCGAGGACGGCACCATCCAGGGCCTGCTCGAGCTGGCCGACATCCCCTACGTCGGCCCCGGCGTGCTGGCCAGCGCCGTGGCGATGGACAAGGAGTACACGAAGAAGCTGCTCGCCGCCGAGGGCCTGCCGAACTGCGCGTACGCCGTGGTCAAGCGGGGGCAGACCACGCTGCCGCAGGCGGAGCGGGACCGGCTGGGGCTGCCCGTCTTCGTGAAGCCGGCCCGCGCCGGCTCGTCCACCGGCATCTCCAAGGTCACGTCGTGGGACGACCTGGACGCCGCGATCGAGTTCGCCCGCGCCGTCGATCCCAAGGTGCTCGTCGAGGCCGCGGTGGTCGGGCGCGAGGTCGAGTGCGGAGTCCTCGAGTTCCCGGACGGCCGCGTCGAGGCGTCGGTGCCGGCGGAGATCCGCATGGTCAGCGACAAGATCGACTGGTACGACTTCGACTCCAAGTACCTCGACACCGACGACGCCTGCGAGTTCGACATCCCGGCCAAGCTGGACGACGAACTCGCCGCGCGGCTGCGGGAGATGGCCGTGCGGGCCTTCACCGCGCTGGACTGCCAGGGCCTGGCCCGGGTCGACTTCTTCGTCACCCCGGACAACCAGCTGGTGATCAACGAGGTGAACACCATGCCGGGCTTCACCCCGGTGTCCATGTATCCCCGAATGTGGGCCACCACCGGCGTCGACTACCCCACGCTGCTGAGCACCCTCATCGAGACGGCCATCGCCCGAGGCACGGGCCTGCGCTGACGTCTTCCCTGCGTCATCAGCCTGGATTCGGGGAGATCGGTTGCGGGGGCAGGGTGGCGGTGACGGCGGCGGAGACCTGCTGCACCGGACCGGTGCCGGCGTCCTTGGCCTCGGTCAGCGCGATGTACACCGAACGGTCCACGACGTAGTGCGTGACCGTGCCGGCGTCGCCGACGACGTCCAGCCACTGCACGCCGTTCACGGTGCCGAGCTGCGCGGTCTGCGTGAGCTCCGGAGGCTTGCCCATGCCGCAGCGCAGCACGATCGGCTCGTGCTGGGCGTCGCCCCACGCGACGGTCGACGGCGGTGCGGGCTTGGCCAGCTCCCGCCGCGGGACCTTGGCGCCGGCGTCGGTGACCTGCTGCGGCAGCGCCTTGAGCAGTTCGGCGCAGGCGGGCTTGCCGGCGTCGGGGGCGTCCACCGAGACCAGCGCCAGCGGCCCGGTGCGGTCGTCGGTGGGGGTGGGCGCCGGCGGCGCCGCGGTCGGCCCGCCGGCCACGCCGATCACCGCCACGACGACGGCGAGCAGCGCCGGCAGGCCGATCGCGACGGCCAGCACGGGCTTGGACGGGGTGACGCTCACCCCGCTACTCCATCACAGGTGCACGACCGGACACGTCAGGGTCCGGGTGATGCCCTCCACGTTCTGGATCCGGGCCACCACCAGCTGTCCGAGCTGGTCGACGCTGTCGGCGTCGGCGCGCACGATCACGTCGTAGGGGCCGGTGACGTCCTCCGCCGTGGTGACGCCCGGTATGCCGGAGATCTCAGCTGCCACCGCAGCCGCCTTTCCGACCTCGGTTTGGATCAGGATGTACGCGTGGACCACGGCGCGCCCCTTCGTCTCGATCAGCCGGCACGGGGTAGGAACGTGGCCAGAACGTACCTCAGTCGGGGTTCCGACTGCTCATGATCGGAGGGAATCTTGCGCCCGGAGCCGCCCCCAGACGCGGACACGGTCGCCGGAGTGGGTGAGTTCGGTCTCATCAGGAGGGTTACTCGCGGACGCGCGCAGCCCTCCTCGACCCTGCTCGGCCCCGGCGACGACGCCGCGGTGGTGGCCGCCCCCGACGGTCGGGTGGTGGCCAGCACGGACGTGCTCGTCGAGGGTGTCCACTTCCGACTCGACTGGTCGACTCCCGAGCAGGTCGGACGCAAGGCGGCGGCGGTGAACCTGGCCGACGTGGCGGCCATGGGGGCGGCCCCGACGGCGCTCCTGGTGGGCTTCGCGTGTCCCGCCGACACCCCCACCGCGCTGGTCGACGGCATCACCGACGGGCTGTGGGCGGAGGCTCGCCGGGCCGGCGCCGGAGTGGTGGGCGGGGACATGGTGAGCTGCCCGAACGTAGTGATATCGATTACAGCCCTCGGTGACATGCGCGGACTGGCTCCGGTTACCCGTTCGGGCGCCGCGCCCGGCGACGTGCTCGCGGTGTGCGGGCGGCTGGGGTGGGCGGCGGCCGGTCTCGCGGTGCTCGGCCGCGGCTTCCGGTCGCCGGTCGCGATCGTCGGCGCGCAGCAGGCGCCGGAACCGCCGTACGCGGCCGGCCCGCAGGCGGCCGAGGCTGGGGCGTCGGCGATGCTGGACGTGTCCGACGGCCTGCTCAGTGACGTGGGCCACATCGCGGACGCCTCGGGCGTGGCGATCGACATCCGCACCGACCTGCTGCCCGTGCACCAGCGGCTGATCGACGTGGGCTCGGCGCTGGGCGCGAACCCGCGGCACTGGGTGCTCACCGGCGGCGAGGACCACGCGCTGGCCGCGACCTTCCCCGAGCCGGCGGACGTGCCGGACGGCTGGGCCACCATCGGCACCGTGCGCCGCGGCGCGGGCGTGACCGTGGACGGCCGGCCGTACGAGGGCACCTCCGGCTGGGAACACTGGCGTTGACCCTTTTGGCAGCAAAGGAAATCTTCGGTGGCGATCTACGCGCTCGGTGACAAGGTCCCGTCCATTCACCCGGATGCCTACGTGCACCCGGACGCCACGGTCATCGGTTCGGTGACCATCGGCGCCGACTCGACCGTGTGGCCGCAGGCGGTGCTGCGCGGTGACTACGGCACGATCACCATCGGCGAGCGCACCAGCGTCCAGGACGGCACTGTGCTGCACTGCACCATGTACCACCCCACGGTCGTGGGCTCCGATTGCGTGATCGGCCACAACGCCCACATCGAGGGCGCGACCATCGGCGACGGCTGCCTGATCGCCTCGGGATCGGTGGTGCTCAACGGTTCCACCGTCGGCGACGGCGCGGTCGTCGGCGCGGGCGCCGTGGTCTCGTTCGACGGGGTGGTGCCGGCGCGGTCGATGGCGCTGGGCGTGCCGGCCCGGATCCGCGAGGGATACGAGACGCCGGAGGGCATGACCAAGCCCGCCGTCGAGCTTTATGTCGGCAACGCGCGGGCGTATCGCCAAGGACTTCGCCGCCTCGACTAGTACCCTTCCGGGGGACACTGGAAAGGGGCGTTGTGGCCACCGCCAAGGACGACGCGTTACCAGATGAGCTGGTGTTGCCGGCACGGTTCGACGCGCCGCCGCCAATAACCCACTCGCGGGTGCCTGTCTGGTTACGCGTAGTCGGCGCCCTGGCCCTGGTCCTCGTCGCCGGCTGGCTGCCGCTGTGGCTGGTGCTGATCGGCGCCGCGGCCGCGCTCGGTGCGACCGGTGTGTCCCTGATCCGCAACGACGGCAACCGCGAACCCCGCCGCAACGAGCTGATCTCGCTGGTCGCGCACCGCGAGCCGCAGCGCCGGGTGTACGCGCAGATGCGCTGGTACAGCCCGGGTGGGCCGGCGATGCCGGAGATCTCCGTCGCGGCCGAGCAGGGCGGGCACGTCGACCAGCTGTTCGGCGTGCCCGACGGCATCGACTTCGGTGGCCTGCGGGTGGACGGCGAGCCCGCGCCCGCGATTCTGCTCGGCGACGTCGACCACGGCCGGCACGGCGTGCTCGTGCTGGACGGCTGCGAGCAGGTGCTGCCGTTGTCGCTGCCGTACCAGCCGAAGGGGCGCAAGTTCCTGCGCCCGCGCCAGTTCGGCCACGTGTTCCAGGCGCCCGGCCCGACCGCGCCGGTGCTGACCGGCCTGCGGTTGCGCGGCAAGGCCGGCTTCGCGACCAAGTGGTTGCAGGACGGTCCGGATTGGACGGACGTGCGGCTGCTGCCGGTGCGCGGCGACTGGACCCGGGTCGTGCTGGCCGATCCCGACGAGGGCACCCTGCTCGCGCACGCCCGCCTGCCGTGGGCCGCGCGCCGGCTGGCGACCCGGCCGCTGGCCGCGCTGGTCGCCGTGCGGCAGAAGTGGCGCATGGATCCCGAGGCGCCCGGTAACGTCGAAATACTTCTTTACGGCGCAGATTGGCCGGCCGTCGTGCTCACCCGTGTGAGTGGACGCCTGCGCTGACACTCTGAGTCGATGTGAGACTCACTCGGTCGGATCATGGTGACGCCGATCGGTGGCTCTCCCTTCTGACAACCTTTACCTGAGTTTTACTGTCTCCCATTACATCTTTTCGTGCCCGCTCTCCGGTGTGGCGATCCGTGCCGCTAACGGGTGGCCCGGCACTACCGTGAGTGACGCTCACATGCAAGATTTGCCCGATTGGACGCTGGTCGTCCCGATCTCCGCTCACTACCGTCGGCGATGGCGGTCAAGGTAATGTTCTCTTGACCTTCGCGGTCGGAATGCATCTCACTGTGGGGCAATGAGACGTCTTCGCTCATTCAAAGGGGTTCACGCATGACTTACGGCAGCGCTCTGCGCCGCGACGTGCACGGGGCCGACATCACGCCGCTCATCGGCGTGTTCGACATGTTCTCCGCGTCGCTGGCCGCACAGCATTACGGCGGCATGTTCGTCTCCGGATTCGGTTTCGCCGCGTCCTACTACGGCCTGCCCGACATCGGCTTCATCGCCTGGCCGGACATGGTCAACTTCGTGCAGCGGCTGCGGCTGGCGTTCCCGCAGCACCACCTGCTCGTCGACATCGACGACGGCTACGTCGACCCCGAGGTCGCCTGCCACGTGGTGGAGAACCTGGAGCGCATCGGCGCGTCCGGCGTGATCCTCGAGGACCAGAAGCGGCCGCGCCGCTGCGGTCACGTGGACGGCAAGCAGATCCTCCCGCTGGAGGAGTACCTCGAGAAGCTCAACCTGGTGCTGGCCACCCGCAAGGACATGGTGGTGGTCGCCCGCACCGACGCCACCGAGGAGCCGGAGATCCTGCGCCGGGCCGAGGCGCTGGCCGCCACCGACGCCGACGTGCTGCTGGTCGACGGCGTGCGCAGCGTCGACTGGATCCGCAAGGTGCGCGGGGTGGTCGGCGACAAGCCGCTGCTGTTCAACCAGATCGCGGGCGGCAAGTCGCCGCGGCTGTCCCTGAGCGAGCTGGAGGACCTCGGCGTCGACGTGGCGATCTACTCCACGCCGTGCCTGTTCGCCGCGCACACCGCCATCGACAACGCGCTGCTGGAGCTGCGGGCCAACGACGGCCGGCTGCCCGAGGTCGCCGAGGGCGACGTCGGCGTCGCCGCGTCGATCGAGCTGTTGGAGCGCAACATCTCTCGGCACCATGTCCCGGTTGCGGGTTGACCCGTACATCGTGGCGTTGCTGCTGACGGTGGCCGTCGCCTCGCTGCTCCCGGCGAGCGGGGCGGTGGCCACCGGCCTCGGCCATGCCACGACCATCGCCATCGGGCTGCTGTTCTTCCTTTACGGGGCAAGGCTTTCCACCCGTGAGGCGATCGACGGCCTCAAGCACTGGCGGCTGCACGGCCTGGTGTTCGCATCCACGTTCGTGCTGTTCCCGTTGCTGGGCCTGGCGTGCCGGCTGCTCGTGCCGTGGGCGCTCACCCCGGAGCTGTACGCCGGGTTGATGTTCCTGTGCTGCCTGCCGTCGACTGTGCAGTCCTCCATCGCGTTCACCTCCATCGCCCGCGGCAACGTCGCCGCTGCCATCTGCAGTGCCTCCTTCTCCAACCTCATCGGGATCGTGCTGACTCCGTTGCTGGTCACCGTGTTCCTGTTCACCGGCGGCGGTTTCTCACTCGGGGCGCTGCGGGACATCGCCTTGCAGCTGCTCGCGCCGTTCGTCGCCGGGCAGCTGCTGCGGCGGTGGATCGGCGGTTTCCTCGCCCGGCACAAGAAGGTCCTCGGCTACGTCGACCGCGGCTCCATCCTGCTGGTGGTGTACGCCGCCTTCAGCGAGGGCGTCGTCGCCGGCATCTGGGGACGCTTGTCCCTCTGGTCGCTGGCCGTGCTGCTAGTTGTGAATGCGCTCCTGCTCGCCGCCGTCATGCTCGTGACGACCTTCGGCGCCCGGAGGTTGGGCTTCGCCACCGAGGACGAGATCGCCATCGTCTTCTGCGGCTCCAAGAAGTCCCTGGCCAGCGGCCTGCCCATGGGGACCGTGCTGTTCCCCGCCGCCACCGTGGGGCTCGCCGTGCTGCCGCTGATGCTCTTCCACCAGCTGCAACTCATGGTCTGCGCCTGGCTCGCGCGACGGTACGGAGCCCGTAGGGATGCCGTCGCCCTGGCCGGCGCCTGACGGTCGGGTGGGTGGTCCACGGGGTCCTGTCCTGGCCACCGACCACCCACCCGGCCCCCTTCCCCCAACCCCCAGTGGGCCACTCGGGTGCCCCGGCTCGTCCGCGTCGGAAGTGTCAGACCGGCCGGATACAGTTCGCGCCATGGTTTCGCGTCCGTTGACAGAAGTTGTCGAAGCCGGCTGGGCCCAGGCGCTGGAGCCGGTGGCCGACCGGATCGCCGCGATGGGCGACTTCCTGCGCGCCGAGGTCGCCGCCGGCCGCACCTACCTCCCCGCCGGCGAGAACGTGCTGCGCGCCTTCAAGCAGCCGTTCGCCGACGTCCGGGTGCTGATCGTCGGCCAGGACCCGTACCCCACGCCCGGGCACGCGGTCGGCCTCAGCTTCTCCGTGGCGCCCGAGGTGCGGCCCATTCCGCGCAGCCTGGCCAACATCTATCAGGAGATGGAGTCCGACCTGGGCCTGCCACGGCCGTCCAACGGCGACCTGACGCCCTGGACCGAGCAGGGGGTGCTGCTGCTCAACCGGTGCCTGTCGGTCGCCCCCGGTCGCCCCGCCTCGCACAAGGGCAAGGGCTGGGAGCAGATCACCGAGCAGGCCATCCGCGCCCTCGCCGCCCGCCACACCCCCCTGGTCGCCATCCTCTGGGGCAGCCAGGCCCGCAGCCTCGCGCCGCTGCTGTCCGGCGTGCCGTGCATCGAGTCCGCCCACCCCAGCCCCATGTCCGCCGACCGCGGCTTCTTCGGCTCCAAGCCGTTCAGCCGCGCCAACGACCTCCTCACCCGGCAGGGCGTCCAGCCCATCGAGTGGAAGCTGCCCTGACCCACCATCAGTGCTGGCCGCGGACCTCCAGCGAGGACAGGAGTTCCGCGGTCGCGATGGCGACGGCCTCGACGGCGGCGTTGAAGGCGGCGGCGTTGTGCGCGGCGGGCTGGCGGAAGCCGGAGAGCTTGCGCACGTACTGGAGCGCGGCGGCGCGGATGTCGGCGTCGGTGACGTGGTCGGTGAACGGCGGACGCAGCGTCTTGATGCTTCGGCACATGAGGCCATTGTGCGACGAGGTCCGACGTTATCGCGTTTTGTGAACACAGTCAGAGCGGTTAGCGTGTTTCCGAATCGCCGGCCCGCATCGATCCTGGATGCATGCGCCGCATCGACCCCTACATCGTCGCCATCCTCTGCACCGTCGCGCTGGCCACCGTGCTGCCGGCACGAGGCCTGGCGGTACCGGTGTTCGGCGACGCGACGACGGTGGCGATCGGCCTCCTGTTCTTCCTGTACGGCATCCGCCTGTCACCCCAGGACGCGCTCGCCGGCGTCAGGCACTGGCGGCTGCACAGCCTGGTGTTCGCGGCGACGTTCGTGCTGTTCCCGCTGCTCGGGCTGGCCCTACGGGTTCTGGTGCCGGGCGTGATCTCGCCGGAGCTGTACATCGGGCTGCTCTACGTGTGCTGCCTGCCGTCGACGGTGCAGTCCTCGATCGCCTTCACGTCCATCGCCCGCGGCAACGTGTCGGCGGCGATCTGTGCGGCGTCGTTCTCCAACCTGGTCGGCATCGTCCTGACGCCCCTGCTGGTCGGCACGCTGCTGACCACCCGCGGCGGCGGCTTCTCCGGCCACGCGCTGCTGGACATCACGCTGCAACTGCTCCTGCCGTTCGTGCTCGGCCAGCTCGCCCGCCGCTGGCTGGTCGGTTTCGTCACCCGCCACAAGTCCGTGCTGGGCCTGGTCGACCGCGGCTCGGTGCTGCTGGTCGTCTACACGGCGTTCAGCGAGGGAGTGGTCGCCGGCATCTGGGGCCAGCTGTCCGTGACGAGCCTGCTGGCCCTGGTCGGCGTGAACATCGTGCTGCTGGCGCTGGTGCTCGCGGTCACCTGGTACGGCCCGAAGCTGCTCGGGTTCTCCCGCGAGGACCGGATCACGATCATGTTCTGTGGCTCGAAGAAGTCCCTGGCCAGCGGCCTGCCGATGGCCAGCGTGCTGTTCGCCGGCCAGAGCGTGGGCCTGATCGTGCTGCCGCTGATGCTGTTCCACCAGATCCAGCTGATGGTCTGCGCCTGGCTGGCTCAGCGCCTCGCCCGAACGACCGCGCCGAGTCCGGAGCCGGCGCTCGTCGCCTGATCGAACACAGAAAAATGCGGTGCGGGACGAAGTCCCGCACCGCATTTTTGGCCTCGAACCTCAGCCGCGGACGACCTTGCCGGCCTTCAGGCAGGAGGTGCACACGTTGACCCGCGCACGCTGGCCGGGCGCGACCTTGGCGCGCACCGACTGGATGTTCGGGTTCCACCGACGGTTGGTCCGGCGGTGCGAGTGCGAGACCGACATGCCGAAGCCCGGCCCCTTGCCGCAGACGTCGCAGACGGCAGCCATGTCAGACACTCCTTCAAGTAATTTCGGTCCTCAGGTGGCATCCGACGCCAGCGTTGCCACCGGTACGGACGCGCTGATCCGGGCCAACCACGGACCAGAGCAACCACAACAGGGTAACCGGTGATCCGGCGCCGCTCCAAACCGGCCCCGCTACTCTCGCCGCGGAGGCTGTGAGAGGAGGGCAGGACGTGCTCGAGGCGCTGGACGCCGACGCGGTCCGCCGGTGGGCGGCGGCCGGGGTGCGCGCGTTGGACGCGGACCGCGAAGCCATCGACCGGATCAACGTCTACCCGGTGGCCGACGGCGACACGGGCACGAACCTGCTGCACACCATGCGCTCGGCGCTGGACGCCCTGGTCGACGACCCCGCGGACGCGGCCGGCGCGGCGGTGTCGGCGCTGGCCAAGGGGGCCGTGGCGGGGGCGCGCGGCAACTCGGGCGTGATCTTGTCGCAGGTGCTGCGTGGCCTGGCGGAGAGCTGGGAGGGCGCCCGCACCGTCACCGGGACCGCGCTCCGGACCGCCCTGCGCCGAGCCGACCAGCTGGCCACGGCCGCGGTGTCCAAGCCGGTCGCCGGCACAGTGTTGTCCGTGCTCACGGCCGCAGCCGACGCCGCCGAGGATTGCGGCTCCGACCTGCTGGACGACGTGGCGTCCGCCGCCGTGAAGGCCGCCGCGCAGGCGCTGGCGGACACTCCGCGCCAGCTCGCCGTGCTGGCCGAACGCGGTGTCGTCGATGCCGGCGGTCGCGGCCTGCTGTTGCTCCTGGACGCCCTGGCCACGGTGGTCGCCGAACGCGTCGACAGTGACACAAACCACGACTTGCCTCCGCTGAGTGCGCCGAAGTCCGCATTGATGCACGAGAGCAGCGGCTTCGAGTACGAGGTGATGTACCTGCTCGACGGGCTGGCCGACGAGCCGTCGCTGCGCGACCGGCTGACCCGGCTCGGCGACAGCGTCGTGGTGGCCGGCGACGGGCACGGCCTGTGGTCCGTCCACGTGCACTGTGACGACGTCGGCGCGGCCATCGAGGTCGGCATCGAGAACGGCCGGCCGCACCGGATCAAGGTCACGCGGTTCGCCGACGAGAAGGCCCGGTTCGAGCGGGACCGGGCCGTCGTCGCCATCGTGGCCGGCGAGCAGGCCGCCGAGCTGTTCCGCGCCGAGGGCGCCATCGTCTTGCCGGTGCGGGCCGGCCGCGAACCGACCGTCACCGACCTGCTGGACGTGTTCGCGGAGACCTGTGCCGCGCAGGTTGTGGTGCTGCCCAACGACACCGGCCTCGCCGAGCTCGTGTCCGCGGCCGCCGAACGCGACGGCCGGGATGTCGTGGTGGTGCCGACCGTTTCGCCGGTGCAGGGGCTGGCCGCTCTCGCGGTGCACGATCCGAGCCGGCGATCCGGCGACGACGTCGTGGCGATGGCCGAGGCGGCGGCCGCGACCCGGCGCGGCGAACTGGTCATCGCGAAGCGAGAGGCCATCACGTGGGTCGGCCGCTGCCAGCCCGGCGACGCCCTGGGGATGATCGACGGCGAGGTGGTGCTGATCGAACCCGCGCCCGCCGACCTCGTAGCGGCCGCGTGCCGCCTGGTGGACCGGATGCTCGACGCCGGCGGCGAACTCGTGACCGTCTTCGCCGGCGAGGACGCCCCGGCCGCGCTCGACGACGAGCTGGGCCGGCACCTGCGGCTGAGCCATCCCGAGGCGGAACTCACCGGATATCCCGGCGGGCAGCCGGAGACCGTGGCGCTGATCGGCGTCGAGTAGTCCGTTGTGGATGGTCTCGCCCGGATAGTCCATTGTGGACTCAGATGGTGATCATGCGATCACCCAGTGCGACAGGACGGGAGCGTGCGCACGCATCGTCGCCGCCGTCTCACCGCGTGTGGCAGCGCCGATGGTGTCCGGCAGCTGACACCTCGGTTGCGGTCGGAGCGCGTTGATTGACACATCAGTCAGGTGTCGGGTCAACTGTGCGGTGCCTGCATATCCGCACGTCACCAGCGAGGAGGTGGCCAGGTGCGTGAACCCTACCTTCAGGTCACCTGGACCGACCCCGTCACCGGCTGCCACGGCTACCTCGTGATCGACCGCCTGGTGCGTGGGGTGAGCAGCGGTGGCCTGCGGATGCGCGCCGGCTGCACCCTGGACGAGGTGCGCGGGCTGGCCGCCGGCGTCTCCGTCAAGGAGGCGCTGAACTACGACCCGACCGGTCGGTACATCCCGTTGGGCGGCGCGAAAGGCGGCATCGACTGGGATCCGTACGACCCGCGGGCGACCGACGTGCTGCGCCGGTACCTGACCGCGATGCGGCCGTACGTCGAGCGGTTCTGGACCATGGGCGAGGATCTGGGGCTGCGACAGTCCACGATCGACAAGGTGCTCGCCGAACTCGGCTTCTCCTCGTCGATCCAGGCCGTCTATCCGTTGCTGGACGACGAGCGCGCCGCGCGGGCCCGGCTGCGCAAGGCTTTCCAGGTTCGGGTCGGCGGGCTCAAGCTCGAGGACCTCGTCGGCGGCTGCGGCGTCGCCGAGGCCGCGCTCACCGCCCTCGACCGGCTCCACTTACCGGTCGGCGAGGTGCGCGCCTTCGTGCAGGGCTTCGGGGCCGTCGGCGGCTCCACCGCGCGGTTCCTCTCCGAGGCCGGCGTGCGCGTGGTCGGCATCGCCGACGTCAAGGGCATCGTCGCCAATCAGGACGGTCTCGACGTCGAGCGGCTGCTGCGCGGGCGGGACTCGCACGGCGTCGCCGACCGGGACGACCTCGCGCCCGGCGACCATCTGCTGCCCGGCGACCAGTGGCTTGACGTCGACGCCGAGGTGCTGGTGCCCGCCGCCGTGTCCTACGCCGTCGACGAGCGCAACGTCGACCAGGTGCGGTCCCGGGTCGTCGTCGAAGCTGCCAACATGCCCGTGCTGCCCGAGGCCGAGCGCCGGCTCGTGCAGCGGGGGACGCTCGTGATCCCCGACGTCGTCGCCAATTCCGCCTCCAACACCTGGTCGTGGTGGACCCTGTTCGGCGACGTCCAGCCCGACTCGGAAAGCGCCTTCGCCAAGATCCGCAGCACCACCCGCCGCCTCGTCACCGCCGTCCTCGACGAGGCGGACCGCGCCGCCATCACCCCCCGAGCCGCCGCCGCCCGCATAGCCGACCTCGCCGTCCGCGACATCGACGCCAAGTTCGGCTCGGCGGCGTAGGCGCACGCCGAGTTGTCCACAGGGTGGCAAGCGCCGGCGAGTTGTCCACAGGCGGGCCGCAGCAGTGATCAACTAGGCGTTGTCGCTGGTAGACTGGGCTCGGGCACGCCTCCCCGGGACAGGGTGGGGGCTGTTTTGGGCCGCCAGGACGGTATCGACGAATTCCAGGCAGGTCGTGCGCATGCGGTCGGCGGTCAGGCTCTGCGAACCGGCCAGCACCTGCACGGCCAGGCCGTCGATCATGCCGACGAGCATGTTGGCCAGCACCAGCGGATCGCCGTCGGCGACCTGACCGCGGGCCTGGCCGTCACGGACGATGGCGGCGACGATGCGGCGCCACTCGCCGTAGAGGCGCTCGTTGAGCTCGCGCAGCCGTGGCGACCGCGGGCTCTCGGCCCACAGCTCGACCCAGACCTTCCACGCCTCGACGGTCTCGGGGGTGCCCGGCACGTACGAGTCGACGACCTGCCGTAATCGGGTGACGGCGTCGGCGCGGGAGTCGAGCAGCCAGCGGCGGCGCTCCAGCGACCGCTCGAAGCAGTCCTCGAAGGCGGCCTGGGCGAGGTCCTGCTTGGTGTCGAAGTAGTAGTGCACGGTCCCGCCCGACAGCCCGGCCAGCCGCGCGACGTCGGAGATCCGCAGGTTGCGCAGCCCGTTCTCGGCGATCACCCGGCAGGTGGCGCGGAGGATCTGCGCCCGCCGCTCGACCTCGACGCTGGGGCGCGGCATGGGGCGGCTCCTCGGTGGGTTGGCGGGCGGTCAGAGTAGCGGTGTCAGGGGCAAGGGGTTGAATAGCACCCGATGACTGCCATCGACGACTCCCTCGAACCGCTGCTGGGCAAGAAGTCGGCGGACGCCCTGGCCGACGGGCTCGGCCTGCGGACGGTCGGCGACCTGCTCCGGCACTACCCGCGCCGCTACGACGAGCGCGGCAAGCTGACGTCCATCGCGAGCCTCGAGCTGGACGAGCACGCGACGGTGCTCGCGGACGTCTCGAAGGTGACCAGGAAACCGATGCGCGCCCGCCGCGGCACGATGACGGAGGTCATCGTCACCGACGGCACGCGGCCGCTGAGTCTGGTCTTCTTCACCCAGAAGATCCCGAACCTGAACAAGCTGGTGCCGGGCAAGCGGGGGCTGTTCGCCGGGAAGGTGAGCAAGTTCAACCGCACCGTCCAGCTCGCCCATCCCGAGTTCCAGCTGCTCGACGACGAGGACGGCGAGCAGGCGATCGCCTCCTTCGCGCGCAAGCTGATCCCGGTCTACCCGGCGGTGAGCGGCCTGCCGACGTGGAGCATCGCCCGCTGCGTGGAGCAGGTGCTCCAGATGTGGGACGGCGTGGTCGACCCGCTGCCGGACGACCTGATCAAGGGTCACAACCTGCTGGACCTGATGTCGGCGCTGAAGCTGATCCACCTGCCGGACAGCCAGGCGGCGATCGACGAGGCCCGCCGCCGCCTGAAGTGGGACGAGGCGCTGTCCATCCAGCTGGCGCTGGCCCAGCGCCGGCGGTCGGCGGCGGCCCGGCCGGCGACGCCGAGCCCGCGACGCACGGGCGGCCTGCTCGACGCGTTCGACGAGCGGCTGCCGTTCCAGCTGACCAACGGGCAGCGCGAGATCGGCGAGGTGCTCGCCGAGGAGCTGGGCGGCACGCACCCGATGAACCGGCTGCTGCAGGGCGAGGTCGGCTCGGGCAAGACGCTGGTGGCGCTGCGCGGCATGCTGCAAGTCGTCGACGCCGGCCGGCAGGCCGCGATGCTGGCGCCGACGGAAGTCCTGGCGGCGCAGCACGCCCGCTCGCTGCGAGACATGCTCGGCGATCTCGCGACGGCCGGTGAGCTGGGCGCGCCGGAGCAGGCGACCCGCGTGGTGCTCCTGACCGGTTCCATGAACACGGCGCAGCGTCGACAGGCGATGCTCGACATCGCCTCCGGCACGGCCGGCATCGTCGTCGGCACGCACGCGCTGATCCAGGACAAGGTGTCGTTCGCGGAACTGGGTTTCGTCGTCGTCGACGAGCAGCACCGCTTCGGTGTCGAGCAGCGGGATGCGTTGCGCGGCAAGGCAGGCGACGGCATCAGCCCGCACGTGCTGGTCATGACCGCGACGCCGATCCCGCGCACCGTCGCCATGACGGTGTACGGCGACCTCGAGGTGTCGGCGCTGCGCGAACTCCCACAGGGCCGGTCGCCGATCCGCAGCTCGGTGGTGCCGGTCGCGGAGAAGCCGGCGTGGCTCGGGCGGGCGTGGGAACGAATCCGCGAGGAGGTTGCGGCCGGGCATCAGGCGTACGTGGTGTGCCCGCGGATCGGCGACGACGAGGATGCCGAGCCCAAAGGCGGCTCCGATCAGCGGCCGCCGCTGGCCGTCATGGACGTGCTGCCCAAGCTGGCCGAGGGACCGCTCAAGGGGCTTCGCGTCGACATGCTGCACGGCCGGATGCCGCCCGAGGACAAGGACGCCGTGATGCGGGCGTTCGCCGCCAACGACGTGCAGGTTCTCGTTGCCACCACGGTGATCGAGGTCGGCGTGAACGTGCCCAACGCGACCGTGATGGTGATCATGGACGCCGACCGCTTCGGCGTCAGCCAGCTGCACCAGCTGCGCGGCCGCGTCGGCCGGGGCAGCGCCGCCGGCCTGTGTCTGCTGGTCTCCGAGATCCCGGCCGGCACCTCCACCATGCAGCGCCTGCAGGCCGTCGCCGACACCCTCGACGGCTTCGAGCTGGCCCAGATGGATCTGGAGCTGCGCCGCGAGGGCGACATCCTCGGCGCCGCCCAGTCCGGCATGAAGTCCGGCCTGAAGATGCTGTCCCTGCTGGACGACCTGGACGTGATCGAGGAGGCCCGGCAGGAGGCGCAGCGCGTCGTCGGCGAGGACCCGGACCTGGCCGAGCACCCCGGCCTCGCGCAGATGGTGCGGGAGGTGGTGGACGCCGGCCGCGCCGAGTACCTGGAGAAGAGCTAGGAATTCCCTGTACTGGCAAGGAGTTCAGCGACGGATGCCGGCCACGACGAGGTCCACCAGGAGTCGGTGGCTCTCGTCGAGGTCCTCGGCCAGTTGAAAGCCGCCGGAGATCTCCAGCGCGGCGAAGCCGTGCAGGGCGGCGCGGATGCAGCGGGTGGCGTGGATGGCGGCGGAGCCCTCCAGCCCGTAGCCGCGCAGCACGGCCAGGATCACCTCGACGGCCCGGTTGCCGGCGGAGGCGAGGGCCGGCTCGGGGCGGGGCTGCTGGGGGAGGGCGGCGTAGCGGTGGGGGTGGGCAACGGCGTAGCCGCGGTAGGCGGCCATGAGTGCCCGCAACGCGTCGTCCTTGCTACGGCCCAGCACGGCCTCGGCCAGCGCGTCCCCCAGCTCGGTGAGCACCCGCAGCTGCACCAGCACGCGCAGCGCCTCCAGGCTGGACACGTGCTTGTACAGCGACGGGGTGGCGACGCCGGTGCGGCTGGCGACGGCGGCGAGGCTCAGGGCGTCGGGGCCGTCGGCGTCGATCACGGCGACGGCGGCGTCGACGACGGCGTCGGGGGACAGGCCGACCCGGGGCATGTCAGACCTCCTTGAGGAAAGCGGTGATGACGGCGGCGGTGGCGTCCGGGGTGTCGGCCATCGGGTAGTGGCCGGCGCCGTCGATCATCTCAACCCTGGCCGGGCCACCGAGACCGTCGGCGATCCACCGCGCCTCGGCGGCCGGGTCGGGGAAGTCGGAGTCCTTGGTGCCCATGACAACCAGCGCCGGGCACGTCACCTCGGGCAGCCGGGCGGCGGTGTCGGCGCGCGAGCCGGACATCATGGCGGTCAGGGCGGCGAGGTGCCCGGGCTGGCGCAGCGACGCCTTCAGCGCGGCGACGTAGGCGTCGAAGTCGGCCGGCTTCCGCACCGGGTACAGCGTCTTGTAGTACATGGTCCACAGCGTGGCGCTGCGGGCGACGAGCTTGGCGGCCAGGCTCATGACGGGGTTCATCTTCGCGTCCCGCACGAACGAGTCGAGCAGCACGACGCCGCGGACCAGCTCCGGAGCCTCCGAAGCCAGCCAGACGACCGACGCGCCGGTGTAGGAGTGTCCGATCAGGATCGCCGGCCGCCCCAGGTGGCGCAGCAGGGCCAGCGCGTCGGCGCCGACGGCCTCCGGGGTGTAGTCGGCGAACTCGGCCGACGACTCGCCGCAGCCGCGCATGTCGGTGGTGACGACCCGGTAGCCGGCGGCGGTGAGCAGCGGCACGAGCAACCGGTGCGTCCGCCGGGTGTCGCCCAATCCGTGCAGGCAGAGGACGAGTTCGCCGTCCGCCGGACCCTGCTCGTCGTACGCGATCCGCCCGCCGTTCACGTCGAGGTACTGGGTGTTCATCGTGACCTCCCTAGCTAACTGGTGTAGCTAAAAAGCTAATGGCGTTAGCTTCTGCTGTCAAGGGGCAGACTGGCCGCGTGCGCGACTTCGATGTGCTGGTGCTGGGGTCCGGCCCCGGCGGACAGAAGGCCGCCATCGCGACGGCCAAGCTGGGCAGGAAGGCCGCCGTCGTGGAGCGGCGGGACATGGTGGGCGGGGTGTGCATCCAGACCGGCACGATCCCGTCCAAGACACTGCGGGAGGCGGTTCTCTACCTGACCGGACTCAACCAGCGCGAGATGTACGGCGCGAGCTACCAGGTCAAGGAGGACATCACCGTCTCCGACCTGCTGGCCCGCACCAACCACGTGATCGGCCGCGAGGTCGAGGTGATCCGCAGCCAGCTCACCCGCAACCACGTGGCGATGCTGCCCGGCATGGGGCACTTCGTGGACGACCACACCGTCGAGGTGGTCGACGGCACCGGCCGCGAGATGACGGTGACCGCGGAGAACATCGTGATCGCCACCGGCACCACGCCGGCGCGACCGGCCACTGTGGACTTCGACGGAAAGACGATCATCGACTCGGACGGCATCCTGGCGCTCGAACGGGTGCCGCAGTCGATGATCGTGGTCGGCGCCGGCGTGATCGGCATCGAGTACGCGTCCATGTTCGCCGCCCTGGGCACCAAGGTCACGGTGGTCGAGTCGCGGGAGCGGATGCTGGAGTTCTGCGACGGCGAGGTCGTCGAGGCGCTCAAGTACCACCTGCGGGACCTGGCCGTCACGTTCCGGTTCCGCGAGACGGTGGCCGCGGTCGAGCGGCACGAGCGCGGCGCGATCGCCGTGCTGGAGAGCGGCAAGAAGATCCCGGCCGAGGTGGTCATGTACTCCGCCGGCCGGCAGGGCATGACCGGCACGTTGCAGCTGGACAAGGCCGGGCTGGCCGCCGACAAGCGCGGCCGGATCGAGGTGGACGAGCACTTCCGCACCTCGGTGCCGCACATCTACGCGGTCGGCGACGTGATCGGCTTCCCGGCGCTGGCGGCGACCTCGATGGAGCAGGGCCGGCTGGCGGCCTACCACGCGTGCGGCGAGCCCGTGCAGGCGATGTCCACGCTCCAGCCGATCGGCATCTACACCATTCCGGAGATCAGCTTCATCGGACGGACCGAGGACCAGCTCACCAACGAGCGCGTCCCGTTCGAGGTCGGCGTGTCCCGGTACCGGGAGCTGGCCCGGGGTCAGATCATCGGCGACTCCTACGGCGTGCTCAAGCTGCTGGTGTCGCCGGAGGACCGGTCGCTGCTGGGTGTGCACGTGTTCGGCACCGGCGCCACCGAGCTGATCCACATCGGCCAGGCGGTGATGGGCTGCGGCGGCACCGTCGACTACCTGGTGGACGCGGTGTTCAACTACCCGACGCTGGCCGAGTCGTACAAGGTCGCGGCCCTGGACGCGATGAACAAGATCCGCCAGATCGAGCGCCTGAGCAGCTGACGAACCCCGGCGAGTCGCGCTCTCGGACACCATGAATGTAGGTCTCAGGCACATGTGCCTGAGACCTACATTCGGTGTGCCTGGCTGGGCCTGATTTCTGGGCGAACTCGCGGGGGTGGTTACTTCACGGAGTCGTTGTAGTCCTTGATGGGTTGGGTGAGGGAGGCAGCGGCGTCGGTGAGGGCCTGCTTGGCGTCCTTGCCCTGCAACACCGCCGCCTGCATGGCGCTCTCCGCCGCCTTGCGCACCTGCGGCATCACCCCGAACAGGCAGCCCTGCGTCGCCGTCGTCACCTTGGTGCTCTGCAGCTGGGTGATCGCGGTCTGGAACTGCGGCTTGTTCGCCACCCACTGCTTGTCCACGGCGGTGTCCAGCGCGCCCTTGCTGACCGGGAAGTAGCCGGTGGAGGTGTGCCAGGTGGCCTGCGAGTCCTTGGTCTCCAGGAACTTCACGAACTCCCACGCGGCCCGCTTGTGGGCGTCGTCCTTGCCCTTGCCGACGATCCACAGCGACGCGCCGCCGATGATCGGGCCGGCGGCGTCGGAGGCGTTGATCTTCGGGTAGAAGCCGGTGCCGACCTGGAAGCCCGCCTTGGTGAAGTCGCCGAGCGAGCCGGTGGACTCCAGCGTGATGGCGTCCTTGCCGGCGACGAACGCGGAGTCGCCGTTCTTGGTGTCGGAGTCCAGCTTCAGCGCCAGCCCCGAGCCGACCATGTCCTTCCACCAGTTCAGCAGCTTCACGTTGTTGTCGGACGCGAAGTTGGCCTCGGTGGCGCGGCCGTTGCGGCCGTTGTCGGGGTTGCAGTACTGGGCGCCGGCCACGGCGGTCCACTGCTCCAGGAACCAGCCGTACAGCGACGCGCCGAAGCCGTACTGCGTGGTGTTGCCGCTGGCGTCCTTGACGGTCAGCTTCTGGGCGTCGGCCTTGATCTCGTCCAGCGTGGTCGGCGGCTTGTTCGGGTCCAGGCCGGCCTTCGTGAAGGCGTCCTTGTTGATGTACAGCAGCGGCATCGACGTGTTGAACGGCATCGAGTACAGCTTGCCGCCGATCGAGTAGTAGCCGGCGATGTTGGGCTGGATGTCGGACACGTCGTACTTGTCGACGTCGATGAACGACTGGGCCGGCACCGTGGCCTTGGAGTCGATCATGAACTGGGTGCCGATGTCGTACACCTGGAGCAGGTCGGGCAGCTCGCCGCCCTTCAACGCGTTCTTGTACGCCGACAGCGTGTCGTCGTAGTTGTTCTTGAACGCCAGCGTCACCTTGATCTTGCCCTGGTTGGCCGCGTTGAACTGGTCGGTGAGCTTCTTCAGCGTCTCGCCGTTGGTGCCGGTCATCGCGTGCCAGAACGTGATGTCGGTTTCGCCCTTGCCGTCCAGCGCGCCGGCGGCCGGCGCGGACAGCCCGTCGCCCGCGGACGGGGACGTGCCGGAGCTGGCGGCCGAGCTGCACGCGGTGACGGCGGTGGCTGCGGCGACCGCACAGGCCAGCAGCCCCAACTTGGTACGCACTAGTTGTCTCCCTCGGTAGGTCACTTCACGGCACCGGCCGTGAAGCCGCGGACCAGCCAGCGCTGGCCGAACAGCACGAGCAGCAGGGTCGGCAGCAGCGTGATCGTGATGCCGGCCAGCAACAGGCCCGGATCGGCGCTGTCGTTGCTGCGCAGGGCGAACACCGCGGTCTGCAGGGTGTTCAGCGAGTTGTTGGTGGACGAGATGATCAGCGGCCAGAAGTACATGTTCCAGCCCTGGAGGAACGACCAGACCGCCAGCGCGGCGATGGCCGGCCGGCAGCCGGGCAGCAGGATCGTGAACAGGAACCGGAAGTGGCCGCAGCCGTCGATGGTGGCGGCGTCGCGCAGCTCGCTCGGGAACTGCCGGAACGCCTGGCGCAGCAGGAACACGCCGAACCCGTTGGCCAGGAACGGCAGTACCAGCGCGAACCGGCTGTCGCCGATGCCGAGGCTGCGCACGAACAGCGCGTTGGGCACGACGATCGCCTCGTACGGGACCATGATCGTGGCCAGGAACAGCCAGAACAGCGGGGTCCGCAGCGGCGTGCGCAGGAACACCAGCGCGTACGCGGCCAGGCAGGACGTGACCAGGTGGGCGATCATGATCACCAGGCCGACGAACAGCGAGTTGCCGAAGGCCGGCAGCAGCGGCACGACGGTCTGCTGCAACGCGCCGACGTAGCTGGCCACGGTGTAGTGGCCGAGCAGGTTGGGCGGCTGGCGCAGCAGGTCGATGGACGGCAGGAAGCCGCCCAGGGCGGTCAGCAGCACCGGGAACAGCAGCACGACGGCCGCCACCACCAGCCAGATGTACGTGAACGCGCTGGTCGCCGGCCCGGGACGGTTGAGTCGACTCACCGGTAGTGCACCCGCCTCTCGATGACGCCGAACTGCACGGCGGCCAGCAGCACGCCGACGATCAGCAGCACCAGGCCCTGGGCGCTGGCCAGGCCGTAGTTGCTGTTGTTGTTGTGGAACGCCTGGTTGAAGATCGAGTAGACCAGCGTGCTGGTCGCGCCGTTGGGGCCGCCGTCGGTCATCACCTGCGGCTGGCCCAGGCTCTGCAGCGCGGTCAGCGTGGTCGTGACGATCACGAAGAACAGGCTCGGCGAGATCATCGGCAGCACGATGCTGGTGAAGTTGCGGACGCCGGTGGCGCCGTCGATGCGGGCCGCCTCCAGCACCTGCTCGTCCAGACCGGCCAGACCCGCCGCGAGCACGAGCAGGTTGAAGCCGGACACCATCCACACCGTCACGCCGGCCACGGTGACCAGCGCCCAGCCGGAGTCGGTGGTCCAGCCGGGAGCGCTCACGCCGGCCAGCTGGAGGAGCCAGTTCACCGGGGACATGGCCGGGTTGAGCATGAGCAGCCAGACCACCGACGCCGCCGAGGCGGAGTACGCGAACGGCAGCGTGAACAGCGTGCGGAACACCCGCATGCCGGGCAGCCGCTGGCTCAGCGGCACGGCCAGCGCCATCGGCAGCACCACACCGGCGACGACCACGATCAGCGTGAAGCCGGCGGTGCGCAGCAGCACCGCGCCGAAGTCGGGGGTGAGCAGCTCCGCGAAGTGCTGGAGGCCGACGAACCGGGTCGGGTTGCCGAGGATGTCGCTGCCCATGGTGGCCAGGTAGACCGCCTGGAACAGCGGGAAGATCACGAAGGCGCCGAGCCCGGCGACCGCCGGGGCCAGGAACAGCATGGTGAGCAGCAGCTCCCGTGGGTTCCAGCGGCTGATGACTGAGGGTGACACGGACCCGGAGTCTGTGAGGGTCACTGGGCCATCCGGGGGACGTTCGGTGAACGTCGTGTTACTGACGGTCGACATGGCGCTGACGTCACGCTCGGTCGACAGGTCGTCACGGGACATTCCCCGCAGGCTAGGTGAACAAACGTGACCGCGCTCACCTTCGGACCCTCGAAGTGCTCGGTATTACTCCCATCACCCGGGATGGTTCTCCCACATGAATGGATGGCAACGGTAACGTGCCGACCTGGACGGATCCCCAGGAAAACGGGAGGAACGCCTGATGTTCAGCAAGGTGCTCGTCGCCAACCGCGGCGAGATCGCCATCCGCGCGTTCCGCGCCGCCTACGAGTTGGGCGCGGGCACGGTCGCGGTGTTCCCCCACGAGGATCGCAATTCGTTGCACCGCCTCAAGGCGGACGAGGCGTACGAGATCGGCGAGCCGGGCCACCCGGTGCGGGCGTACCTGTCGGTCGACGAGATCGTGGCGGCGGCCCGCAAGGCCGGCGCGGACGCGATCTACCCCGGCTACGGCTTCCTCTCCGAGAACCCGGAGCTGGCCTCGGCCTGCGCCGCCGCCGGCATCACCTTCGTCGGCCCGCCGACCGAGGTGCTGGAGCTGACCGGCAACAAGGCCCGCGCCATCGCCGCGGCCAAGGCGGCCGGCCTGCCCACGCTGAAGTCCTCGGAACCGTCGAGCGACGTGGACGCGCTGCTCGCCGCGGCCGACGAGGTCGGCTTCCCGATCTTCGTCAAGGCGGTCGCCGGCGGCGGCGGGCGCGGCATGCGCCGGGTCCAGGAGCCGGCCGCGCTGCGCGAGTCGATCGAGGCGGCGATGCGCGAGGCCGAGTCGGCCTTCGGCGACCCGACCGTGTTCCTGGAGCAGGCGGTCGTGCAGCCCCGGCACATCGAGGTGCAGATCCTCGCCGACGGCGCCGGCAACGTGATCCACCTCTACGAGCGCGACTGCTCGGTGCAGCGGCGCCACCAGAAGGTGATCGAGCTGGCTCCCGCGCCGAACCTGGACCCGGAGGTCCGGGACCGGATCTGCGCCGACGCGGTGGCCTTCGCCCGCCAGATCGGCTACCGCAACGCCGGCACCGTCGAATTTCTCCTCGACCAGCGCGGCAACCACGTGTTCATCGAGATGAACCCCCGCATCCAGGTCGAGCACACGGTGACCGAGGAGGTCACCGACGTCGACCTGGTGCAGTCGCAGCTGCGCATCGCCTCCGGCGAGACGCTGGCCGACCTGGGCCTGAGCCAGGACGTGATCTACCTGCGCGGCAACGCGCTCCAGTGCCGGATCACCACCGAGGACCCGGTGAACGGCTTCCGCCCGGACACCGGCGTGATCAGCGCCTACCGCTCGCCCGGCGGCTCCGGCATCCGCCTGGACGGCGGCGCGATCGGCGCCGGCAGCACGGTCGGCGCGCACTTCGACTCGATGCTGGTGAAGCTGACGTGTCGCGGCCGCTCGTTCGAGGCGGCGGTGGCCCGGGCCCGACGCGCGGTCGCCGAGTTCCGGATCCGCGGCGTCTCCACCAACATCCCGTTCCTCCAGGCCGTGCTGGACGACCCGGACTTCCGCGCCGGCCGCGTGACCACGGCGTTCATCGAGGAGCGGCCGCAGCTGCTGACCGCGCGGCAGTCCGCCGACCGCGGCACGAAGCTGCTGACCTACCTCGCCGACGTCACGGTGAACAAGCCGAACGGCCCGCGGCCGGCGGTGATCGACCCGTGGACGAAGCTGCCGAAGCTGGACCTGTCGACCGAGCCGCCCGCCGGTTCCAAGCAGCGGCTCACCGAGCTGGGGCCGGAGGGCTTCGCCGCCTGGCTGCGCAACGAGCCGGGCGTGCTGGTCACCGACACGACCTTCCGTGACGCCCACCAGTCGCTGCTGGCGACCCGAGTACGTACGAAGGACCTCGTGCAGGTCGCGCCGCACGTGGCGCGGATGACGCCGCAGCTGCTGTCGCTGGAGTGCTGGGGCGGCGCGACCTACGACGTGGCGCTGCGGTTCCTGGCCGAGGACCCGTGGGAGCGGCTGGCGGCGCTGCGTGAGGCCGTGCCGAACCTCTGTCTCCAGATGCTGCTGCGCGGCCGCAACACCGTCGGCTACACGCCGTACCCGGAGGCGGTGACCCGGGCGTTCGTCGAGGAGGCGACCGAGACCGGCATCGACATCTTCCGCATCTTCGACGCCCTCAACGACATCGAGCAGATGCGGCCGGCGATCGAGGCGGTGCGGGAGACCGGCAAGGCGGTCGCCGAGGTGTCGCTCTGCTACACCGCCGACCTGTCCGACCCGGGGGAGCAGCTCTACACCCTGGACTACTACCTCAAGCTGGCCGAGCAGATCGTCGGCGCCGGCGCGCACGTGCTGGCGATCAAGGACATGGCCGGGCTGCTGCGCCCGCCGGCCGCCGCGCGGCTGGTCACGGCGCTGCGCAAGGAGTTCGACCTGCCGGTCCACCTGCACACGCACGACACCGCGGGCGGGCAGCTGGCCACCTACCTGGCGGCGATCCAGGCCGGGGTGGACGCCATCGACGGCGCGACGGCGTCGATCTCCGGCACCACCTCGCAGCCGTCGCTGTCGGCGATCGTGGCCGGCACCGACCACTCGGCCCGCACCACCGGCCTGGACCTCAAGGCGGTCTGCGACCTGGAGCCGTACTGGGAGGTCGTGCGCAAGGTGTACGCGCCGTTCGAGGCGGGCCTGCCGTCGCCGACCGGCCGCGTGTACACCCACGAGATCCCCGGCGGGCAGCTGTCCAACCTGCGCCAGCAGGCGATCGCGCTGGGTCTGGGCGACCGGTTCGAGGACATCGAGGCCACGTACGCGGCGGCCGACCGGATGCTGGGCCGGCTGGTCAAGGTCACGCCGTCGTCCAAGGTCGTCGGCGACCTGGCGCTGCACCTGGTCGGGGCCGGCGTGGACCCGGCCGAGTTCGAGGCCGACCCGGGCCGGTTCGACATCCCGGACTCGGTGATCGGCTTCCTGCACGGCGAGCTGGGCGACCCGCCCGGCGGCTGGCCGGAGCCGTTCCGGACCAAGGCGCTGTCCGGCCGGACCGCCCCCAAGGGCGTGGCCGAGCTGTCCGCCGAGGACACCGAGGGGCTGGCCGGCGACCGGCGGGCCACCCTGAACCGGCTGCTCTTCCCCGCGCCGACCAGGGAGTTCCTCACCCATCGGGAGGCCTACGGCGACACCAGCGTGCTGCGCAGCAAGGACTTCCTGTACGGCCTGCGGCCGGGCGAGGAGTACTCGGTGGATCTCGGCCGCGGCGTGCGGCTGCTGATCACGCTGGAGGCGATCGGCGAGGCCGACGAGCGCGGCATGCGCACCGTGATGGCCGTCCTCAATGGACAGTTGCGGCCGATCCAGGTGCGGGACCGCTCGGTCGCCGCCGACGTGCCGGCGGCCGAGAAGGCCGATCGCGGCAACGGCAACCACGTCGCTGCGCCGTTCGCGGGTGTGGTCACGGTCGCGGTCGCCGAGGGTGACAGCGTGCAGGCGGGCCAGACCGTGGCGACGATCGAGGCGATGAAGATGGAGGCGGCGATCACCGCGCCGAAGGCGGGCACCGTGCAGCGCCTGGCGATCGGCTCGCAGCAGCAGGTGGAGGGCGGCGATCTGCTGATCGTGCTGGCCTGAACGACCCGGTGCCCCCGCGCCTTCACGGCCGGGGGCACCGGTCTGTCCAATGTGGACGCTTTCTTTACGGCGCCGTCATGCATCACCCGGTAGAGTGACGAGATGTTCCCCGTGTTGCCGGCTAGCAACGCGCTTCCCGTCGCTGGTTAGGTGTGATCGTGCTGGAGTTGCAGTCCGTGGCCCAGCGACAGGGCGCGGTCGTCCCCAAGTCCCCATGGTTGCCGACGGGCAGCCTGGCCCTCGCCGATCTGGCCGGCCGGGTGCTCGGTCTCGACGTGCGCCGGGTGCCGGTGCGTGCCGGCACCTCCACTCTCGTCGGCGGCATCCACAACCGTGAGGTGCTGATCGCCAATCGCGGATTCCAGGCTCAGGCCTTACATCACGCGCAGGGGCCGGTGTTGACGATCGGCGGCGACTGTGGCGTGGAGACGGTGCCGCTGGGCTTCGCCCGCGAGCGTTTCGGGCCGGCGCTGGGGGTGCTGTGGTTCGACGCGCACGGTGACCTGAACACGCCGGCGACCTCGCCGTCGGGCGCGTACCACGGGATGGCCTTACGCCACGCCTTCGGCGAGGGCGACCGGGACTTCGTGCTGGACACGCCGCTGGCGACCCGCCGGGCGGTGCTGGCCGGCGCCCGCGCCCTCGACCCCGGCGAGCAGGCGATGATCGACCGCGGGCTGGTCCGGCACGTTCCGATCGAACGCGGCTACGACACCTCCTGGGTGGTCGACGCGGTCGTCGCCTCCCGGGCCCCGCAGTTCTATCTGCACATCGATCTCGACGTGCTGGATCCGAGCGAGTTCGCCGACGTGACGTGCCCGGTGCCGGGCGGGCTGCTGGTCAGCGAGTTGGTCGACGCGATCAGGGCGGTGGCGGCGATCCGGCCGATCATCGG
This sequence comes from Kutzneria buriramensis, assembly GCF_003387475.1. Classification (GTDB taxonomy): domain Bacteria; phylum Actinomycetota; class Actinomycetes; order Mycobacteriales; family Pseudonocardiaceae; genus Kutzneria; species Kutzneria buriramensis. The sequence goes on from NZ_QUNO01000012.1 coordinate 323,669, forward strand.
CGCCGGCATCACCGAGTGCGCCACGGACAATCCGGACCGGTTACGCGTGTTGGTGCCGATCCTGCGCGCGGTCGGCGCGGCGCTGCACGCCCACTCGACGACGCTGCCCGTCCAGCCGTCGCCGAGCCGGTCCGTGCCGACACGGCCGTGAGAGCGATTCCACAGTGCACACGACTACTCACCCGTAGGTGAAGACTCTTCATCTATTGTCTCGCTGGTGACCACGCCCTCGGTCCGCCGGTTCGACCAGGCGGCCGCCTTTCCCGAGCTGGTCGGCCTGCGTGACGCCGTGCGCGCGGCCGACTGGACGGCCATCGAGCTGTTCTTCGCCGGCCTGTCCGACGTCGACATGACCGCCTTCGCGGTCAAGGTCGTCGCGGACGTGACCGGCGCGGAGGAGTTCCTCGAGCAGCTGCCGCCGTCGCCGCTGGCCCGGCTGCTGCTCGGCGCCCGGCTGATCTCCAAGGCCTGGGAGATCCGCACCGGCTACCGCGCGAAGCACGTCAGCCAGGAGCAGTTCGCCGGCATGCGCGCGGAACTGGTCAAGGCCGAGCCGATCCTGATGGAGCTGACCGCGCGGGATCCGGGCGACGTCGTGGCCTGGTCGTTCCGGCTGCGGTCCGGGCGTGGGCTGGAGGTCGGGCAGGGCGAGGTCCGCCGCCGTTACGACCGGCTGGCCCGGTTCGCGCCGCACAGCTACTCCGCGCAGAGCCAGATGGTGCAGCAGCTGTGTCCCAAGTGGAGCGGCTCCTGGGACGCACTGCACACGTTCGCACGGGAGTGCATGGACGCCGCGGCACCCGGCTCGCTGAACCCGGTGGTCGTCGGCGAGGCCCACTTCGAGCACTACGTGGGCCTCGACGGCGCCGAGGCCGGCACCTACCTCCGCCACGTCACCGTGCAGCGGGAGATCCGTGCCGCCGCGGAGAAGTCGGTGCTGCACCCGGACTTCGCCGGCGGCTACCACTGGCCGCAGGCGTACGGCGTCTTCGCCGTCCTGTTCGGCAAGATGGGAGACCACGAGCGCGCCGTGGCCTGCTTCCGCGCGCTCGGCGACACCGTGGCCAGCGAGTACCCGTGGCAGAACCTGCACGGCGACCCGGCGGTGGGCTTCGCCTCCGTGCGCGACCAGGTCCTCGGCGGTGCGAAGTGATCAAGGAGACCGAGATCTCCGGCATCCGGACGCTGATCGCGCCCGGCAACGGTCCGCTCGCCGCCGGCCTGGTGTTCCGCGTCGGCTGCGCGGACGAGCCGCTGTCCCGACGCGGCCTGACGCACCTGGTCGAGCACCTGGCGCTGCACCGGCACGGCCTGATCGAGCACGACGCCAACGCGGCCACCGGCATCACGACCACGCACTTCTACACCAGCGGCAGCGAGCAGGCCGTGGTCAGCTACCTGACCAGCGTCTGCGACTCGTTGCGGGACCTGCCGCTGGAGCGGATGGCCGCGGAGAAGACGATCCTGCGCACCGAGCAGGCCAACCGCCCGCACGACCCGCTGCTGGTCTGGCGGTACGGGGCGGTCGGCTTCGGCGCGGCCGGCTACCCGGAGTGGGGCCTGGAGCTGATCACCGACGACGACGTCCGCGAGTGGGCGGCGACCCGTTTCACCAGGGAGAACGCCGTGCTGTGGATCGCCGGCGACGTGCCCGCGGGCCTGGAGCTGACGCTGCCGTCCGGCGCCGCCCATCCGGTGCCGGCGATCACCTCCACGCTGCCGAGCACCCCGGCGTACTTCGCCGAGGGCAGCGGCAAGATCATGCTCAGCGCCATCGTGGAACGGTCGGCGCGCGCCTCGCTGTTCTCCATGGTGCTGGAGCGCGCCCTGTTCCGGGCCCTGCGCACGGAGGACGGCAACTCCTACGCCGTCGCCGCCGCGTACGTGCCGCGTGACGACGAGTTCGCCACCATCACGGCGTTGGCCGATGCGCTGCCGGAGAAGCAGGACGCCGTGCTCGGCGGGCTGCTCGACGTGCTGACGGCGCTGCGGCTCGGCCGGGTCGACGCCGACGAGCTGGAAACGTTGCGGGACAAGGCGGAGACCTACCTCCAGCGGCCGGAGGCGGTGGCGGCGATGCTGTTCACCGAGGCGGTCGACATCCTCTACGGCCGCCCCCGCCGCGCGCTCGCCGACTTCAGCGCCGAGCTGGCGGCGGTGACCGTCGAGGACCTGCGCGAGGTGGCCGTGCAGGCGATGGACACCATGTTGTTGCAGGTGCCGCGGGGCGAGCGCGCCGACTGGGCCGGCTTCGCCGAGGCTCCCATGTGGTCGGAGCAGGCGACCACCGGCGGCGAGTTCCCGTCGCTGCAGAAGAAGGACTTCAAGCTGATCCTCGGCTACGAGGGCGTCAGCATGGTGTCGCCGCACGGCGTGCTGACTGTGCTGTACGCCGAGTGCGTGCTGATGCAGTGCTGGCCCGACGGCGCGCGTCGGCTGATCGGCGCTGATGGGGTGAGCGTCAGCATCGAGCCGAACGTCTACGACGTGCCGGCCGACACCATAGCCGGCATCGACGAGCTGGTGCCCGACGAGCGCAAGGCCTGGCAGCCGGCCCGTTCGCCGGACCGGATCCCGCAGCGGCCCGTGCCGCCGCCGCCCGCCCCGGCGGCCGTGCCCCGGACTCCGGTGGTCCGCCGGTCGCGGATGATCCTGCTGGCGTTCGGCGCGCTGGCGGTGCTGTGTCTCCTGCTGGCCGCCGGCTCGCTGGTGGACATGCTGACCAACCCGGACATCGAGTCGACCCGGCTCTGGTGGCTGACGCTGGTGTTCATCTGGATCGGCGGGTACTTCCTGATCCGGGTCGTCGTCGGCCTGCGGAGCCTGCGCGGGCCGCGCCGCAAGCCGTAGGCGACGATGGGCACGTGACCAGGATCGTGGCCGGCGCGGCCGGGGGACGACGGCTGGAGGTGCCGCCCAGCGGCACCCGGCCGACCTCCGACCGGGTGCGGGAGGCACTGTTCAGCGCGCTGGAGGCGGCGGTCGGACTGAACGGCGCGCGGGTGCTCGACCTCTACGCCGGCTCCGGCGCGCTGGGGCTGGAGGCGCTGTCGCGTGGCGCCGTGAAGGCGACCTTCGTGGAGTCCGACCGCCGCGCCGCCGACATCCTGCGCCGCAATGCCAAGGCCCTCGGCCTGCCCGGCGCGGACGTGCGGCTGGGCACCGTGCAGTCCGTGCTGGCCACCACTCCCGGCGACCGCTACGACGTCGTGTTCGTGGACCCGCCGTATGCGCTGGGCGAGCGGGAACTGAGCGAAGTCCTCCATGCGGTGCTGGCCTGGGCCGCGCCGGAGGCGACGCTGGTGGTGGAGCGGTCCTCGCGCGGCGCCGAGCCGAGCTGGCCGGACGGCGTCGAGCCGACGCGGAGCAAGAAATACGGCGAAACCACCCTGCACTGGGCAGTGACCGTCGCCACGAGGTGAGCCGGCGGCAACCCTGTTACGGTCCGCCCCATGAGGCGTGCGATGTCTCCCGGCTCCTATGACCCGGTGACCAACGGCCACCTGGACATCATCACGCGCGGCGCCGAAGTCTTCGACGAGTTCATCGTCACCGTCATGGTCAACAAGAACAAGAAGACCATGTTCACCGTCGAGGAGCGGGTGGACATGATCCGCGAGGTCACCGCGCACCTGCCGAACGTCAAGGTGGACTCCTGGCAGGGGCTGCTCGTCGACTACTGCAAGGCCAACGACGTCAAGGCGATGGTGAAGGGCCTGCGCGCGGTCAGCGACTTCGACTACGAGCTCCAGATGGCGCAGATGAACCACCAGCTGTCCGGCGTGGAGACGCTGTTCATGCCGACCAACCCGCTGTACAGCTACCTGTCCAGCTCGCTGGTCAAGGAGGTCGCCACCTACCACGGCGACGTCTCCCACCTGCTGCCCAAGCCCGTCCACGAACGGCTGATACGGCGACTGGCCGAACGGGCCTGAACTGTCAACCGTTGGTTAGGGCTGGCTCCTTCTAGCGATCACTCGATAGCAGTACGTTATCGGGGTATGAGCTACCTCACGTCACGAGCCGTGAAGGCCCTGCTTGCTCTCGCCCTGGCCGTGGTCGGCGCCCTCGGCCTGGCCACCGTCAGCGCCGCCGCGCCGACCGCCCACCCGGCGGCCGCGCAGGTGGCCTGCGGCAACACGAGCAGCTACAAGAAGGTCAACCTGTCCAGCCTGCCCGCGCAGGCCACGACCACCGTCAAGCTGATCAAACAGGGCGGGCCGTTCCCGTACCCGCGCAACGACGGGGTGGTCTTCCGCAACGACGAGCACATCCTGCCGCTGTGCGCGTCCGGCTACTACCACGAGTACACGGTGCCCACGCCCGGCGCATCCAACCGCGGCGCCCGCCGGATGATCACCGGCTCGGCCGGCGAGTACTTCTACACCGGCGACCACTACGCGACCTTCTCGCTGGTCGACATCAACCGCTGAGCCCGCCCGGCGCCCGGTCCGCCGGACCGGGCGCCGGACACACCTGGCGAATCTCCCCGCGTACGGCGGGGTGAACCGGCAGACTGGAGACTGCCAGCCGTATAACCACGAGGAGTGCGACGTGTACCGGGTGTTCGAGGCCCTCGACGAACTCGTCACGATTGTCGAGGAAGCGCGCGGCGTGCCGATGACCTCCGGCTGCGTTGTGCCCCGTGGCGACCTGCTGGAGCTGCTCGACGACATCCGGGACGCCATCCCGCGCGAGCTCGACGACGCGCAGGACGTGCTGGACCACCGCGACAGCATGATCTCCAAGGCCAAGCACGAGAGCGAGCAGGGCGTCGGCCAGGCTCGCGAGGAGGCCGACCGCACGCTGGCCGAGGCCCGCGCCGAGGCCGAGCGCATGGTCGCCGACGCCCGGGCGCACGCCGAGCGGCTCGTCGCCGAGGCCGAGCGCGAGGCCGAGCGGGTCGTCGCCGCCGGCCGGCACGAGTACGAGGACCTGGTCGGCCGGTCCCGCGACGAGTCCGAGCGCATGATCCAGGCCGGCCGCGCCTCCTACGAGCGGGCCGTCGAGGAGGGGCGCAACGAGCAGCACCGCCTCGTCCAGCAGACCGAGGTCGTGCAGGCCGCCCACGCCGAGTCCGCCCGCGTGCTGGACGCCGCCAGCGGCGAGGCCAACCGCCTGCGCGCCGAGTGCGACGCCTACGTCGACGCCAAGCTCGCCGACTTCGAGGACCTGCTGGCCCACACCCTGCGCACCGTCGGCAAGGGCCGCGCCAGCCTGCGCGCCCCCGTGACCAGCAGCAGCGCCTCCGGCGCGCCGTTCGACTACGCGCGGGATTGAGCAGTGTCATTGGCGCCGCCTTCGGGGCCGGCGCCTCGCCCTTGCCGCATTCCGACCGTCGCATCGGCTCGTGCGGTGGGGCACGTCGGGTGGCGGCGATCGAAATGCGGCAATCGCGCGAAGCGCCGGCGGGGCCTCGCGACCCCGGTGTCGAGACCTTGATCGCCCTCTGACCTGCGGATTTTCCTTCCGGCGTAGTTCTTGAGTAGGCTTACCGGGCTGGAAACGGTAAGTCACCCCACCAGCGACACCACCACCATGTCTAAGCAACGATCACACGCGCGCCCCCAGCAGACGGCCGGTCCATGGGTCATCGACACCCGGGACATCGGCCGTAGACCCGGCTCCAGCCGCAGCTACCACCGAGTGGCTCCGGCGCCGGAGGGTCTCGGCTTCCCGGATGTCATCGGGGTCGAGGTCGGCAGCGATGTCGTGCTGGACCTGCTGGTCGAGTCGGTAGTGGAGGGAGTGCTCGCCACCGGGACCGCCAAGGCGGAGACGGTCGGGGAGTGCTCGCGGTGTCTTGACCCGCTGTCCGGCACGGTCGAGGTCCGCTTCACCGAGCTGTTCGCGTATCCGGACAGCGCGACCGAGGCGACCACGGACGAGGACGAGATCTCCAGACTCGTCGACGACCTGATCGACCTGGAACCCGTGGTCCGCGACGCCGTCGTGCTCGCGTTGCCGCAGGTTCCGCTGTGCTCGCCGGACTGTCGTGGACTGTGCGCCGAGTGCGGCGTCAAGTGGGCCGAACTGGGCCCCGACCACGCGCATGAGACGATTGATCCTCGCTGGGCCGCTCTGAAGGAACGGTTCGGCGGGACCGAGGAGGAGAGCTAGTCGTGGCCGTCCCGAAGCGGAAGATGTCCCGCTCCAACACCCGTACGCGCCGTTCGCAGTGGAAGGCCGTCGCCCCCACGCTGGTGGCCTGCTCCAACCGCGCCTGCCGCGCGCCCAAGCTGCCGCACATCGCGTGCCCGACCTGCGGCCAGTACGACGGCCGCCAGGTCGTCCAGCCGGCCTGACCGCCGCCTCCCGGCGAGAAGGCTGAGCGCAGTGGGAGGTAAGGGAGCACGGGGTCCGGCACCGGATCGGACCCCGCTACTTGAGGCGCTCGGCGTGGAGTTGGAAGCCGAGCTTCTCGTGTTGGCCCTCACTCACAGGTCCTACGCGTACGAGAACGGCGGCCTGCCGCCGAACGAGCGTCTCGAGTTCCTCGGCGACGCCGTCCTCGGACTCGTGGTGACGGACCACCTGTACCGCAGACACCCCGACCTGCCCGAGGGGCAGTTGGCGAAGCTGCGGGCCAGCGTGGTGAACATGCACGCCCTGGCCAAGGTCGCACGCAGGCTCGGCGAGGGTGGCCTCGGCGCGCACCTGCTGCTGGGCCGCGGCGAGGAGCTGACCGGCGGCCGGGACAAGGCGAGCATCCTCGCCGACGGCCTCGAGGCGATGATCGGCGCCGTGTACCTCGAACACGGCATCGACGTGGCCCGCGGCCTGGTGCACCGGCTGTTCGACCCGCTGCTGGTGGAGGCGCCCACGCTCGGCGCCGGCCTGGACTGGAAGACCAGCCTCCAGGAGCTGACCGCCGCGCAGGGCCTCGGCGTGCCCGAGTACCGCGTCGACGACGAGGGCCCGGACCACCGCAAGGAGTTCACCGCCACCGTCTATGTCGGCGGGCGCGGCCTGGGCTCCGGCAGCGGCCGGACCAAGAAGGAAGCCGAGCAGAAGGCGGCCGAGGCCGCCTACACCACGCTCAAGGACGAGATCCCGCCCGCGAACGCCGCGGGCTGACACGTCGCTCCTTGCTCGGAAGGGGGCATTCCAGGCGTTCAACGCCAGGAATGCCCCCTTCCGAGCATTCGAGGCCGCGCCGGCGCCTGGACCGGTTGGCGTATTTCGGGCGCCGCCACTCGACGTGACCGACCGGTAAACCGATGCGGCGCTCGAAATACGGCAAGGGAAGGCGCCGGATCAGAGCGGCCGAGCCCCGCGCGGAACGCGCGGCAAAGGCACAGAAGGGGTTTGGCATGCCGGAGCTGCCCGAGGTCGAGGTCGTCCGCCGTGGGCTGGACGCGCACGTGACGGGTCGGACCATCACCGCCGTCGAGGTGCTGAACCTGCGCGCGGTGCGCCGGCACGAGCCCGGCCCGGCGGACTTCGCCGGCCGGCTGGCCGGGCGGTCCGTGGTGGCCGCGAGCCGCCGCGGCAAGTACCTGTGGCTGGAGCTGGACGGCGCCGAGGCGATCATCGCCCACCTCGGCATGAGCGGGCAGATGCTGGTGCAGCCCGAGGGCGTCGCCGACGAGAAGCACCTGCGGGTGCGGGTGCGGTTCGCCGACGGCGGGCCGGAGCTGCGCTTCGTCGACCAGCGGACGTTCGGCGGGCTGGCGCTGGCCGACATGGTCGAGGCCGCCGGCGCCGCCGTGCCGGCGCCGGTCGCGCACATCGCCCGCGACCCGATGGACCCCGCCTTCGACCCCGACGCCGCCGTGACCGCGTTGCGGCGCAAGCGAACCGGCGTGAAGCGGGCGCTGCTCGACCAGACGCTGGTGTCCGGCGTCGGCAACATCTACGCCGACGAGTCCTTGTGGCGCACCAAACTGCACTGGGCCCGGCCGACCGAGAAGCTGACGCGGGCTCAAGCCGGCGAGCTGCTGTCGGCGGCGACCGAGGTGATGACCGAGGCGCTGGCCGCCGGCGGCACCTCCTTCGATGCCTTGTACGTCAACGTGAACGGCCAGTCCGGCTACTTCGAGCGGTCGCTGGCGGTGTACGGCCAGGAGGGCAAGCCCTGCCGTCGCTGCGGCGCCGAGATCCGTCGCGACCCCTTCATGAACCGGTCGTCCTACAGCTGCCCCCGCTGCCAGCCGATGCCGAGGAACCCCCACGTGTAGTTTGCCGCGCGTTCCGCGCGGGGCTCGGCCCCTTCGGGGCCGGTGCCTCGCCCTTGCTGGATTTCGATCGCCCGCATCGGCTCGTGCGGTGGGTGCTTCGGGTGGCGGTCGATCGAAATCCAGCAACCGGGCGAAGCACCGGCGGGGCCTCGCGACTCCGTGGTGAGGGTCGCTCGCGACCTCCGCGCGGGACCCCCAGCTTGCCTAGTAGTGCGCATTGCGGAATAGTGTGGGCAGCGCATCACCGGGAGGATTGTCGTTGGACACCAGCCAGCTGCTCAAGGGCGTCCTGGACCTCGCGGTCCTGGCGGTGCTCCGCGAGGAGGACGGCTACGGCTACGACGTGCTGCGCCGGTTGCGGGCCAGCGGCCTGGACGAGGTGGCCGACGCCTCGGTGTACGGGACGCTGCGCCGGCTCTACAAGGCCGACCTGCTCACCTCCTACGTCGTGCCGAGCGAGGAGGGGCCGCACCGCAAGTACTACCGCGTCAGCGAGTCGGGACGCGTTCGACTGGAGGAGTCGTGCAGGACGTGGCGGACGTTCGCGAAGACGATGGATCAACTACTGACCGGTTCCTGAGCAGGATGCGGGCCGCCCTGTCGGACCTGCCGCCGACCGAGGTGAACGAGCTGCTGGAGGACACCGAGGAGCACGTCCGCGAGCTGGCCCGGGAGCACGGCGAGGACCAGTTGGAGCTGCGCCTGGGCAGCCCGGAGGCGTACGCGGCGGAGCTGCGCTCGGCGGCCGGCTACCCGCCGCCGCCCCAGCCGGACGAGCCGACCCGTGCGCTGCCCAAGGACCAGCGCAAGGACGGCGTCGAGGTGCTGGCGCTGGCCGGCCTCATCGTGACGACGGCCAGCGCGCTGCTGTTCGGCGCCTCGATCCGCAGCTACCACACGACGCCGCTGTTCCTGCTGACCGGCCTGGTCGGCCTGGCGATCTCGCTGCCGCTGCTGGTCCGCGGCCAGGACGGGGTGCGGGCCATCGCCGAACTCCCGACGGTCAAGGCGCTGCTGCCGTTCCTGAACCCGGACCAGTCCACGTTCGCGGGCAAGGTCCTCGCCTACGTCTACAGCCTCCAGCCGGCCTGGTGGCTGCTGCGGGTGCTGCCGGTCGTGGGATTCGGTCACGGCGGCCTGGCGCTGATCATCGTGGGCGTGCCGGCGGCGTTCGTCTCGGTCCTCGTCGGCTACTACAGCCGGGTGGACCGCCGCACGCTGTGGCTGGTGGTGCCGGCGAACGCGCTGGTCGGCTCGATGCTGATGTACTTCGTCCTCGGCTACGCGCTCTGAGCGGGGAGGGCCCACCCAACCTCCCAGCGGGTGGGCCGCCTGCAACCCCTCTCCCCGCGACCCAGCGTGCCCGTTTCTGCCCGAGAGCCGCATCCGCGCGATGGCGTAGGCGGTGGCGTAGCGGGCCGCTCTAGGGTGGGTCCATGGCGGGTGGATCGCTACCAACCGAGATCAGCTCGTTCGTCGGGCGGCGTGACGACCTCGCCTCCATGCGCCGGCTGCTGGCCACGGCGCACCTGCTGACGGTGACAGGCGTCGGCGGCGTCGGCAAGACCCGGGTGAGCCTTCGACTCGCCTACGAGCTGCGCCGGTCCTTCGCCGACGGCGCCTGGTGGGCGGATCTGTCCACACTGCATCGCGGCGCCGAGCCGCAGCTGGTCGCCGAGACCATCGCCAAGGGCCTCGGCGTGCAGGACCATTCCACCCGCACCACCACCGAAGTCCTGCTCGATCACGTCCGTGACCGGCGTCTGCTGCTGGTGCTGGACAACTGCGAGCACCTGATCGACGCGGTCGGCCCGATCGTGCGGGCGATGCTGGCCGCGTCGGCGGAGCTGCGGGTGATCGCCACCAGCCGGCAGCCGCTGGGCATCGCCGGCGAGCACGTGCTGGAGCTGCGGCCGCTGGCGTCCGAGGCGGTGACGCTGTTGCTCGACCGCATGCACGCGGCGATGCCGGAGTTCGAGCCGACGGCCGGCGACCGGGACACGGCGTTGCGGCTGTGCCAGCGGCTGGACGGCCTGCCGCTGGCGATCGAGCTGGCGGCGGCCCAGCTGCGCTCGATCGGCATGGCCACCCTGCTGGAGCGGCTCGGCGACCGGTTCCGGCTGCTCACCGGCCTGGCGGCGACCCTGGACTGGAGCTACCAGCTGTGCACCGAGCACCAGCGGCTGCTGTGGGCGCGGCTGTCGGTGTTCGCCGGCGACCTCGACCTGGCGGCCGCCGAACAGGTCTGTGCCGACGACCTCCTCCCGCACGAGGAGGTGCTCGCGGCGCTGGCCGGCCTCGCCGAGCGGTCGCTGCTGATCAGCGAGCACCGGGGCGGCCGCGTGCGGTACCGGATGCTGGAGACGATCCGCGAGTACGGCGCTCAGCAGCTCGACGACCCCGAGTCGGTGCAGATCCGCCACCGCGACTACTTCCGACGCCTCGCTTACGAGGCCGCCACGCAGTGGCACGGTCCGGACGAACTCCGTTGGCTGGAAAGGATTCGCACGGATCTGCCGAACGTGTTGGCCGCCATGGGCTGGAGCCTGAGCACGCCCGGCGAGTCGGCCGCCGCGCTGGAGATGGCGATCTCGCTGATGCGGTCGCACTGCTGGTACGTGGTCGGCGGCTTGGCCGAGGGCCTGCGCTGGCTGCGGCTCGCGTTGGCCGCGGGCGAGGAGCAGCCGACGCCGCTGCGGGCGATGGGCCTGGCGTGGGCGTCGATCATCGCGGTGTTCCTCGGCGATCCGGCGCAGGCGCCGGAGCTGATCCCCGACACCGGCGACGCCCTGGCCGACGCGTCCACACTGACCGCACGGGCGATCTGGGCGTGGATCGTGGAGTACAACTACGCCGTGGTGGCCGAGAACTTCGCCGCCGCACGGGACCTGTTCCTCCGGGCCGGCGCGGTCGGCGACGCGTTCGCCACCGAGCTGTGGTTCGCGTTCAACGGCGGCGAGCCGGAAACCGGTTGCCAGGCCCTGGTGGACCGGGCCGAGGGTCTGGGCGCGGGCTACTCGCTGGCCAACGCGACGTGGGCGCTGGGCTCGTCGTTCCTGGCCACGGACCCGGAGCGGGCGGTCACGTCGATCGAGAAGTCGCTGCGGCGGTTCCAGGCGATCGACGATCTGTGGGGCTGCGGCTGGACCATGGAGATGCTGTCCTGGGCCTGCACCGCCGCCGGCCACCACGAGCGCGCCGCGATCCTGATGGGCGCGGCCGGCAAGCTGTGGTCGGACATCGGCCTGCGCCTGTACCGGCCGGGACCGTTCGCGATGGGGCACGACCGGGCCGCCGCCACGCTGACGGAGGCGTTGGGCGAGCGGGCGTTCCGGGCGGCCATCGACGAGGGTGCCGAGCTCGGCTTCGACCGCGCGGTGGCGATGGGTGCGCGGGTCGGGCTGCCGACGCGCTCGGCATCGCCGCCGCTGCCGGAGCTGACCGCCCGTGAACGCGAGGTGGCCGAGCTGGTGGCGGCCGGCCTGACGAACCCTCAGATCGCCGCGAAGTTGTTCCTGGGCGCACGAACCGTGCAGACCCATCTGCGCAGCATCATGAACAAACTGGGCGTCAACAACCGCACCCAGGTAGCGGCGCACATCGCCGACAGTCGCGCTCGGTGACGATCTTGACACGCGGAACCGCCTGGTCGCGGGGCCAGCGCCCGACCGGGAACGTTTGCGGCGCGTCGCCCCGGTCACACTCCGCGCAGTAGTCCCCCGAACGGGTGGAGACCTGGCTCACCGGACCCGTCAATAACGCGTCAATGCGGCGTAGGGGCGCGTCAAGAGGCTGTCAGGCACCGCTTCGGGGCGTCGCCGCGGACGGATGCTTCCTGCGATCGCGGTCGCCGACGGGGTGACCGCAACGCGAGAGGGGAACGGCGCGTCATGGCCGACCTGGCCTACGCCGTGCTGGTCATCGGCGTCTTCGGACTACTGGCACTCATGGTGCGTGGATTGGAGCGGCTGTGAACGGGGCCGGTGTGGTGGCGAACGTCCTCGGCGGCGTGCTCGCCCTGCTGTTGCTCGTCTACCTGTTCGTCGCCCTGATCAAGCCGGAGAAGTTCTGACATGAACGACACTGTTGCCGGCCTGCTCCAGGTCGCGCTGCTGCTCGCCGCGCTGGCCGCGGTGTACAAGCCGTTCGGCGACTACATGGCCAGGGCGTACCTGAGCACCAGGCACTGGCGCGTGGAACGCGCGCTGTACAAGGTGGTTCGCGTCGACGCGGAGTCCGACCAGCGCTGGAGCACGTACGCCTACGGCGTGATCGGCTTCTCCTTCGTCTCGGTGGTCGTGCTGTACCTGTTGCAGCGGCTCCAGACCGTGCTGCCGCTGGGGCTGGGCCGGCCGGAGATCGTCCCGTCGGTCGCCTTCAACACCGCGATCAGCTTCGTCACCAACACCAACTGGCAGTCCTACGTGCCGGAGCAGGCCTACGGCCACCTCGTGCAGATGGCCGGCCTGACCGTGCAGAACTTCGTGTCGGCGGCGATCGGCATGTGTGTCGCGGTCGCGCTGATCCGCGGCTTCATGCGCGCCGGCACCGATCGCATCGGCAACCTGTGGGTGGACCTGACCCGCACGGTGATCCGGATCCTGCTGCCGGTCGCGTTCGTGTTCGCGATCGTCCTGATGGGACTCGGCGTGGTGGACAGCCTCTCCGGCGGCATCACGGTGACCGGTGTGGACGGCGCGCAGCACACCATCGCGCTGGCCCCGGCGGCCAGCCAGGAAGCCATCAAGGAACTCGGCACCAACGGCGGCGGCATCCTCAACGCCAACTCGGCGCACCCGTTGGAGAACCCCAACGCCTGGACCAACCTCATCGAGATCTTCCTGCTGCTGGTGATCCCGGTCAGCCTCACCCGGACCTTCGGCGTGATGGTGGCGGACCGCAAGCAGGGCTACACCATCCTGTCGGTGATGGCGTTCCTGTGGGCGGCCATGCTCGCGGTGATCTGGTGGGCCGAGGCGCACCCGAACGGCCCGGCGGCGCTGCTCGCGGGTTCCGCCCTGGAGGGCAAGGAAACCAGGTTCGGCATCCCCGGATCCGCGCTGTTCGCCGACTCCACGACCGGCACGTCCACCGGCGCGGTCAACTCCGCGCACGACAGCTTCACCGGCCTCGGCGGCGGCGGCGCGATGCTGAACATGCTGTTCAGCGAGATCTCGCCCGGCGGCACCGGCACCGGTATCTACAGCATCCTCGTGTTCGCCATCATCGCCGTGTTCCTCGCCGGCCTGATGGTCGGCCGCACGCCCGAGTACCTGGGCAAGAAGCTGGGGCGCAAGGAAGTCACCATGGCGTCGATCGCCATGCTGGCCATGCCCACCCTGGTGCTGGTGCTCGCCGGCATCGCGGTCGTGCTGCCCGCCACCGGCGCGGCACTGACCAATCCCGGCGCGCACGGCCTGTCCGAGGTCCTCTACGCGTACGCCTCGGCGTCCAACAACAACGGCAGCGCCTTCGGCGGCCTGACCGTGACCAGCGACTGGTTCCAGTCCACGCTGGGCGTCGCGATGGCCCTGGGCCGGTTCATCCCGATCCTCGCCGTGCTCTGCCTCGCCGGCGGCCTCGCGGCCCAGAAGAAGATCCCGCCGTCGGCGGGCACGCTGCCCACCAGCGGACCGCTGTTCGCGTCCATGGTGGCCGGCACCGTACTCCTCGTCGCCGCGCTGACCTTCGTGCCGGCGCTCGCGCTCGGCCCCATCGCGGAGGCGATGTCATGACCACGACCACTGATTCCCAGCAGCGCACCGTGGAGGAGGTGGACCGCCACCACGCGGAGAACCTCGGCCGCAAGCTCCAGGCCGGCGCGTTCAACCCCCGCCAGCTGCTGAGCTCGCTGCCCGAGGCGCTGCGCAAGCTCAACCCGCGGCACCAGATGAAGAACCCGGTCATGTTCGTGGTGTGGGTCGGGTCGGCACTGTCCACAGTGTTCGCCGTCACCCAGCCGTCGGTGTTCTCCATCGTGGCCACGCTGTGGCTGTGGTTCACGGTGTTGTTCGCGAACCTGGCCGAGGCCGTCGCCGAGGGGCGCGGCAAGGCGCAGGCGGAGTCCTTGCGGCGTACGAAGAAGGAGTCCATCGCGCGCCGGCTCCGTGAGGACGGCAGCGAAGAAAGGGTGCCTGGCACCGAGCTCACCATCGGCGACCTGGTGGTCGTCGAGGCGGGCGAGGTCATCCCCGGCGACGGCGACGTCGTCGAGGGCATCGCCACCGTCGACGAGTCGGCCATCACCGGCGAGTCGGCCCCGGTCATCCGCGAGTCCGGCGGCGACCGGTCGGCGGTCACCGGCGGCACGACCGTGCTGTCCGACCGGATCGTCGTGAAGATCACGACCCGGCCGGGCGAGTCCTTCGTGGACCGGATGATCGCCCTGGTGGAGGGCGCCTCCCGGCAGAAGACGCCGAACGAGATCGCGCTGACCATCCTGCTCGCGGTGCTGACCATCATCTTCCTGCTGGCGGTCGTCGCGTTGCAGCCGATGGCGATCTACTCCGGCAGCCAGCAGTCGGTGATCGTGCTGACGGCGCTGCTGGTGTGCCTGATCCCGACGACGATCGGCGCGCTGCTGTCGGCGATCGGCATCGCCGGCATGGACCGGCTGGTGCAGCGCAACGTGCTCGCCATGTCCGGGCGTGCCGTCGAGGCCGCCGGCGACGTCGACACGCTGCTGCTGGACAAGACCGGCACCATCACCTTCGGCAACCGCCGCGCCACCGAGCTGATCCCGGTCGGATCGTCCACGAGGGACGAACTGGCCGCCTCGGCCCGGCTGTCCAGCCTCGCCGACGGCACGCCCGAGGGCCGCAGCATCGTCGAGCTGTGCGCAGGAGAGTTCGGCCTGCCGGCCGAGCCGAACAACGCCGAGAAGTCGGCGGAGTTCGTGCCGTTCACCGCGCAGACCCGGATGTCGGGCATCGACATCGACGGTCGGCAGGTGCGCAAGGGCGCGGCCAGCGCCGTGCGGGCCTGGGTCACCGAGCACAACGGCACCGTCCCCGACGAGGTGCACGAGGTCGTCGACCGGATCAGCGGCGAGGGCGGCACGCCGCTGGTCTGCGCCGAACTCGCGGGCGGCGTCGCGGTGGTGCGCGGCGTGATCCGATTGTCCGATGTGGTCAAGCCCGGCATGAAGGAGCGCTTCGACGAGCTGCGCGCCATGGGCATCAAGACCGTGATGATCACCGGCGACAACCCGCTGACCGCGCGGGCCATCGCCGCCGAGGCCGGCGTCGACGACTTCCTGGCCGAGGCCAAGCCCGAGGACAAGATGGCCCTGATCCGCCAGGAGCAGGAGGGCGGCAAGCTGGTCGCGATGACCGGCGACGGCACCAACGACGCCCCGGCGCTGGCCCAGGCCGACGTCGGCGTGGCGATGAACACCGGCACGTCGGCCGCCAAGGAGGCCGGCAACATGGTCGACCTCGACTCGGACCCGACCAAGCTGATCGAGATCGTGGAGATCGGCAAGCAGTTGCTGATCACCCGCGGCGCGCTGACCACCTTCAGCATCGCCAACGACCTGGCCAAGTACTTCGCCATCCTGCCGGCCATGTTCGCCGCGATCTACCCGGGCCTGGGGCGGCTGAACATCATGCACCTGGCCACCCCGACCTCGGCGATCCTGTCCGCGGTCATCTTCAACGCGCTGATCATCGTGCTGCTGATCCCGCTGGCCCTGCGGGGCGTGCGGTACCGGCCGTCCAGCGCGTCCAGCCTGCTGCGCCGGAACCTGCTGATCTACGGCATCGGCGGCATCGTCACGCCGTTCCTCGGCATCTGGCTCATCGATCTCGTGATCCGTCTCATCCCTGGAATCGGGTGATCTGTCGTGCGTTCAGGACTGCTCAAGCAGACCGCCGCCGGGCTGCGGATGGTGCTGCTGCTCACGGTGGTGCTCGGACTGGCGTATCCGCTGCTGGTGTGGGGGATCGGCCAGATCCCGGGGCTGTCGGCGCAGGCCGGCGGCTCGATCGTGTCGGTGGACGGCAAGCCGGTGGGGTCCTCGCTGATCGGGCTCAACCCGGTGGCCAAGGACCCGAACAACGACCCGTACTTCCACACCCGGCCGTCGGCGACCGCGTCGGACTTCTCCGCCACCGATGACACCAAGCTCGGCCTGGCCGACAACGACGCGGCGACCTCGGCCCCGTCCAACCTGTCGGCGGACAACCCGGTGCTGGTGGCGCAGATCAAGGCGCGCAGGGAGGCCGTCGCCAAGCGTGAGGGCGTGTCGGTGGACCAGGTGCCGCCCGACGCGGTGACCGCGTCCGGCTCGGGCCTGGACCCGGCGATCAGCCCGGCCTACGCCCAGCTCCAGATCGCGCGGGTGGCGCGGGTGAACGGGCTGTCGGTGGAGCAGGTGACCAGGATCGTCCAGGACAACACCAGCGGCCGGGGCGCCGGCTTCCTGGGCGAGCCGGGTGTGAACGTGCTCGCGGTGAACCTGGCCGTGCAGGCGGCGAAGCACTGACCAGGGCAGACTGAGCGACGTGCAACCGGAGACACCGCGGCGCGGCGAGCTGCGCATCTACCTCGGGGCGGCGCCGGGGGTCGGCAAGACCTTCGCGATGCTCGGGGAGGCGCGCCGCCGCGCCGACCGCGGCACCGACGTGGTCGTCGGCCTCGTCGAGACGCACGGCCGCGAGAAGACCGCCGAGCTGCTGGACGGCCTGGAGGTCGTGCCGCGCCGACACCTGACCCACCGGGGCCTCGAGTTCGAGGAGATGGACGTCGACGCGATCCTGGCCCGCGGGCCGGAGGTCGCGCTCGTCGACGAGCTGGCACACACCAACGTGCCCGGCTCGCGCAACGACAAGCGCTGGCAGGACATCGAGGAGCTGCTGGACGCCGGCATCGACGTGCTGTCCACGGTCAACGTGCAGCACCTGGAGAGCCTGAACGACGTGGTCGAGCGGATCACCGGCGTGGCCCAGCACGAGACGGTGCCCGACCAGTTCGTGCGCTCCGCCGAGCAGATCGAGCTGGTCGACATCACGCCGGAGGCGCTTCGCCGCCGGCTCGCGCACGGCAACGTCTACCCGGCCCGCAAGATCGACGCCGCCCTGGGCAACTACTTCCGGGTCGGCAACCTGACCGCGCTGCGGGAGCTGGCGCTGCTGTGGGTCGCCGACCAGGTGGACGTGGCGCTCCAGCGGTACCGGTCCGAGCAGCAGATCACCGAGACCTGGGAGACGCGGGAGCGGGTGGTCGTGGCGATCACCGCCGGGCCGGAGAGCGAGACCCTGATCCGGCGCGCCCGGCGGATCGCCACCCGGGCCGGCGCCGAGCTGCTCGTGCTGCACATCCTGCGCGGCGACGGGCTGGCCGGCGCGCCCGCCGACAAGGTGGCCAAGTACCGGCGGCTGGCCGACGACGTCGGCGCGACCTTCCACACCGTCGTCGGCGACGACGTGCCGACCGCGCTGCTGGACTTCGCCCGCGGCGTGAACGCCACCCAGCTGGTGCTCGGCACGTCCAGGCGGTCGAAGGTCGCGCGGCTGTTCGAGGAGGGCATCGGCGCGACCGTGGTGCAGGAGTCGGGGCCGATCGACGTGCACATGGTCACCCACAGCGAGGCCCGGCGGGGCTTCAAGTGGAAGTGGGGCCGCAGCCCGCTGACGCCGCAGCGGAAGATCCTCGGCTGGGTGCTCGCCCTGCTGCTGCCGTTCCTGGCCACCGCCATCGGCTCGCTGCTGCACGGCACCGTGACCGTGTCCACCGACACCGTGGACTACTTCCTCGCCACGGTGATCGTGGCGCTGGTCGGCGGTATCGGTCCCGCCGTCGTCGCCGCCGCGTTGTCGGCCGGGCTGCTGAACTTCTTCTTCACGCCGCCGCTGTACTCGCTGACCATCGCCGACGGCGAGAACGTGATCACCCTGATCGCCATGGTGATCGTCGCCGTGATGGTGGCGCTGGTCGTGGACCGGGCCGCGCGGCGGGCCGAGCAGGCGGCGCGGGCCCGTACCGAGGCGGCGCTGCTGGCGTCGTACGCGCGGACCGTTTTGACGAGCCCGTACCCGCTCGTGCGGCTGCTGGAGAAGGTCCGGGAGAACTTCGGGCTCATGTCCGTGGCGTTGTTGGAGCACCGGCACGGCAGGTGGGAGCGCGTGGCGTGCGTCGGGCCCACCCCGTGCGACGACCCCGATGAGGCCGATGTGGACGTTCCCGTGACGCCAGAGGTGCACCTGGCGTTGCGGGGCAAGGCTTTGGAGGCCGCCGACCGGCGGGCGCTGGAGGCCGCCGCCGGGCAGGCGCTGCTCGCCCTGCGGCAGCAGCGGATGGCCGCGCAGACCGCCGACGCCCAGCGTCGGGCCGAGACCACCGAGCTGCGGACCGCCCTGCTGTCCGCCGTCGGCCACGACCTTCGCACGCCGCTGACCTCGATCAAGGCCGCCGCCGGCAGCCTGCGCGACCCCGAGCTGAATCTGTCCACTGAGGACACCGGCGAGCTGCTGGCCACCGTCGAGGAGTCCGCCGACCGGCTCGCCGGCCTCGTCGACAACCTGCTCGACTCGTCCCGGATCGCCACCGGCGCCGTGCAGCCGCAGCTGCGGTCGGTCGCGTACTACGAGATCGTCGCCCGGGCCTTGTCCGGCATCGACGACCGGCGCGAGGTGCTCGTCGACGTCGACGAGCGGCTGCCCCAGGTGCTGGCCGATCCCGGGCTGCTCGAACGGGTGGTCGCCAACGTGATCGACAACGCCTTGCGCCACGGCAGGTCCGGGAGCAGCGTGAACGGCGAGCCCGCCGTCGAGGTCCGGGCCAGCGCGCACGCCTCGCAGGTGGAGCTGCGGGTCGTGGACCGGGGTCGGGGCCTGCCCAAGAACACCGGCGACGCGCTGTTCCAGCCGTTCCAGCGGCTGGGGGACCGGGACGCGACCAGCGGGGTCGGACTGGGGTTGAGCGTGGCGAGGGGATTCACCGAGGCCATGGGCGGCACCATCAGTGCCGAGGACACGCCCGGCGGCGGCCTGACCGTGGTGATCTCGTTGCCGGCCAAGGAGGAACACTCGTGACCGAGCTTGCGAGGGCACCATTTGGCACAGTGACCTCGGTCGCAGATGCGACGAGCGCTAGCGAGGAGGGTCTGTGACCAAGGTGCTGGTTGTCGACGACGAACCGCAGATCGTGCGGGCCCTGCGGATCAACCTGTCCGCTCGGGGCTATCAGGTCCTCACCGCCCACGACGGCGTCAGCGCCCTGCGCGCCGCCGCCGAGACCAAGCCGGACGTGGTCGTGCTCGACCTGGGGCTGCCCGACCTGGACGGCACCGAGGTCATCGCCGGGCTGCGGGGCTGGACCACCGTGCCCATCCTCGTGCTCTCCGCCCGTACCGACTCGTCCGACAAGGTCGAGGCCCTCGACGCCGGCGCCGACGACTACGTCACCAAGCCCTTCGGCATGGACGAGCTCCTGGCGCGCCTGCGGGCCGCCGTCCGCCGCTCCACCGCCTCCTCCGCGGACGGCGAGGAGGCCGTCGTCGAGACCGCGTCGTTCACCGTCGACCTGGCCGCCAAGAAGGTGCACCGCAACGGCGAGGAGGTTCACCTCACCCCGACCGAGTGGGGCGTCCTGGAGGTCCTCGCCCGCAACCGTGGCCGTCTCGTCGCCCAGAAGCAGTTGCTCCAGGACGTATGGGGGCCGCAGTACGCGACCGAGTCGCACTATCTCCGCGTGTACCTGGCGCAGTTGCGCCGCAAGCTGGAGCCCGAACCCTCGCGCCCCCGCCACCTGCTCACCGAACCCGGCATGGGCTACCGCTTCGAGGTCTGAGCTGTGCCGAACGGGTTGAGCAGCTTGACGCCCGTCGACTCCACGTCGGCCGTGTTGCGCGTGACCAGAGTCCAGTCCTTGACCAGCGCTGTGGCCGCGAGCAGACCATCGACGACCGGCAGCCGGTCCGGCACGTTCAACCTGCCCCACTCCTCGGCGATCTCGGTGGTGATCGGCACGATGCGATCGCCGTACACGGTCGTCAGCTGCCGAAGCCAGCGGTCGAAGACGTCCGCCTGCGCGGCATCCCGGCGGGCGAGCCGATCGACGCCCTGACGAATCTCGCCGATCACCAGCAGACTGACGAACAGTTCGCTCGCCCGCACCGTCGCGAACCATTCCAGCACACCGGGATCCGGTTGCTTCTTGCGGATTTCCGACAGCACGTTCGTGTCGAGAAGTTGACTCACAGGTCGGCGCCGAAGTCGACGTCGCGCGCGGGCTCGCTCGACCGATGGATCTCCAGTTCGTCCAGCTGGGGCGCGGAGAGCAGGAAGTCCTTGAAATCCTCGGTCCGGTCGCCCTTGAGCCTGCGGTACTCCGCGATGTCGATGACGACGGCGACCTCCTCACCGTGCCTGGTCACGAACTGCGGCCCATCGACCTCGACGAACCTGATCAGCTCGCTGAACCGCTGTTTGGCCGCCTGGAGCTGCCAGTGACGACTCACCTCGGCCTCCCTGGTCTGTCCAGGCAGACCGGATTGCAGCGGAGTTGGCGCGACGACGAAGGGAACCACTGTCCGTCCTCGATGTGTGATCGGAAACGCTGAGATTCATGGGTTCCATGCGGCCATCGGCCTGCGTGATCGACTGGGTGTACGCCTCGTGATCAAGCGAGTACTTTCAGCTACATCGACCCTGTACCGCCGAACGGACCTGTGGGTCGTGGAGTGACGCCGGATGGGCGATCGACAACGCTCGGTCATCAAGTTGAGCAGACTACGACCTTTACAAATGGTGACAACTTGTCCCGTTTGCTGACACAACTTCACCCGTTCGGACGCAAACTCCACGGTTAGAGTGCGTAACAACTGCGGTGCGTACACCTATGTTCTACGTGATCGTGCGAGAGGTGCGGCCACCCCCAGGATCGCGGCCGCTACCCCAGCCTCTCGCGGGGAGGAGTTGGCCATGAGCTCACCAGAGGGCCACGAGGTGTCATGTCTCGGGTTCGGCAAGAAGCGCCGGGCCCTGCGCGTGTGGTCTGCTGGCGACAAGGTGGTGCTGCAGGCGCCCCCGGGCGAGGTCGCCTTCCTGTCCGAGGAGGAGGTCGACCTGGTCATCTCCGCCTTGTTGGAGGCCCGCAAGCAGGCCAGGCAGACCGGCGCCCAGTGGATCGCGAGCAGCGGCGGCGCCGCCTGAGGACTCATCACCTGATCCGGTGATGTGCGGGATCCGGGTCGGCCGTCCGCCAGCGGTCGGCCCGGCATTCCCGCGTTCGGATCGCGTCAGGGTTGTCGGCGCCACCGTCCGATTCCGTTGACGCGTGCCTACCCTCGATCGGGTGGGCAAGGTCAAGCACCGTCGGCTCGACCAGCTGGCCGACCTGTGTCGGCAGGTCGGCGACGCCATGCAACGCGCGAGTGTCGCGCTGCTCGACGCCGATCGGGCGATGGCGGAGAAGGTCATCTCGGGGGACGCCGCACTGGCCCGGGCGCGTGCCGCCTGCGAGGAACAGCTGCTGGTGACGACCGATCTCCGCGTGGTTCTGACGGCCGTGCACGCCGTCGACACCCTGGAACGCATGGGCGAACTCGCGCTGCACATCGCGCGGGCGGCCCGGCGGCGCCACCCGGCGCACGTGCTGCCGGACGAGCTGCGCGCGCCGTTCGCGGACATGGGCCAGCTGGCGATCACCCTTGCCAACACGGCAGAACAGGTCATCCGCACCGGCGACCCGCAGCTGCTCGACTTCCTCGACGACAGCGACGACATCATGGACGACCTGCACCGCGCGGTGTTCACGGCCGTCACGCGCGAGAACTGGCCGCACGGTGTTGCGACAGCAGTGGACGCGACCGTGCTGAGCCAGAACTACGAGCGCTTCGCCGACCATGCGGTGTCGCTGGCCCGCCGCACGAGCGCCATTGCCCGCGGCGAGCTCGCCGCGTGATCAGCCAGCCGGGGGTGGCGGCTTTTCCGACGACGTGGTCGTGGTGGTCGTCGTGGTTGTGGTCGTCGTAGTCGTTGTGGTGGTCGTCGTGTGAGGGGGCGGCGACGACGGGCTGTCGGTGCCGGGCTGCGTGATCGGACCGCCCTCGGGCGGGTTGCTGCCGGGCTGCGTCGTCGTGGTGGTCGCCTTCACGGCCTTGTTGGTCGTGGTCACCGTCGTCGACGAGCTGCTGGGCGACGAGCTGGTGGTGTCGCCGCTGCCGGTGGTGGTGCCGTTGGCGTCCGTCGTCTGCGTCGAGCCGCCGAACTGCTGCGAGGCCGGATCCACGTTCTGGTGCTGGGACTGGGGGGACGCGCCCTGGCCGGCCGCCATCGTGGCGACGGAGGCGAACGCGGTCGCCACCACGACCCCGGCCGCGGCCATCACGACCTTGGCCGACTGCCGCGGCGCACCGCTTCGCTTGGGCGGGCTCACCAGCGCCCGCTCGGGCTCACTCACGTGACCTCCTCGTTACCGCCCCGGCCAGAGAATACGGGTCGTGTCGGCGTTTGCGAAAAGCACTCAGTACGAGCGTCACGCGACCGGGTGAAGTGGCTCAACTCCACTCGGTTACCTGCCGAAGTCCTGTACCCAGTACCACCCTTTGGTGGTCACGCCGATCCCGATCGTGGTGAAGCTGCAGTCGAGGATGTTGCGGCGGTGCC
Source organism: Kutzneria buriramensis (assembly GCF_003387475.1). GTDB lineage: Bacteria > Actinomycetota > Actinomycetes > Mycobacteriales > Pseudonocardiaceae > Kutzneria > Kutzneria buriramensis. Next base: position 346,458 of record NZ_QUNO01000012.1, read on the forward strand.
CGTCGGAGTGCATCCAGCCGTCCATCACGGCGTCCGCGCTGGTGTAGCCCTCGGCGATGTTCTCGCCACCCGGGTTGGGGTAGCCGGCCGCCTGCTCGCGGTCGACGAAGGACCGTCCGTCCTGCGAGGTGTGCGAGAAGTAGCTGTGCGCGGCCATGTCGTCGCTGTGGCCCTGGGCCGCCGCGTCGAGGCGCTTGTCCTCGGTGAGCGGCTGGCAGCCGTTGCTCGCGCGGGCCTGGTTGACGAGATCCAGCACGCGCGCGGCCGGTCCGTTGTCGACCGGCGCCGGCTTGCTGGTCGTCGTGGTGGTCGGCGCCGCGCTGGTGCTCGACGGCGCGGCCGAGGTGGTCGTGGTGGTGCTGGTCGCCGTGGTCGTGCTGGTGGTCGTCGGCGCGCTGCTGGACGTGGTGTCCGCGGGCGCGTCGGTGGCGACGGGGCGGTTGTTGAGCTCATGGCCGGCGGCGCTGCCGAGCTGCTGCGTCGTGCTGGTGGACGCGGTCAGCGGGCTCGCCTCGCCGAGGAGCACTCCGGTCAGGGTCGCGGGACCGACGGCGACCGACGCGGCGCCGGCGCACGCGGCGCCGAGGGTCAGTCCGACGAGCATGCCGGCGGTGGCCGGTCGTCTGCTGCGGGGGCTCACGGCGGGCGACCGTACCACTAATGGGTGACACCCGTGCGGGCGAACGGGTGCCGGGGAAGGGCCGTTCCGCCTTCACCCCAGGTCAGCGGGGGCGGGCCCGACCGTGGTGGATCATTGCCAGATGACAGAAGACGCGGTGCGCCTCACCGCCTGGGTGCACGGGCGGGTGCAGGGCGTCGGCTTCCGGTGGTGGACCCGGAGCCGGGCGCTGGAGCTGGGCCTGGACGGCGCGGCCACCAATCTCGCCGACGGCCGCGTGCAGGTCGTGGCCGAGGGACCGCGGTCGATCTGCGAGAAGTTGCTCGCCGCGTTGAACTCGGGTGACACCCCTGGACGTGTGGACTTGGTCGTCGAGAGATGGTCGGAGGCCAGGGGTGTCCAAAAAGGTTTTGAGGAACGCTGAACCGCCGGGGACCCGCCCCCGTATTGGACGTTCGTGGGTCAGAGCGCGAAGCGTAGTGACGAGTTGGCACGGCAGCTGTACGGCCGCTACCGGCGGCCGCTACTCGGCTACGTGTTGCGAGCCGTGCGAGGCGACTACCAGTACGCCGAGGACATCGTGCAAGAGACGTTGTTGCGCGCGTGGAAGCACTCAGACTCGCTGGAACCCGAGCAGGCCGGCCCGTGGCTGTACACGGTCGCCCGCAACCTCATCATCTCCGGCCACCGCCGCAAGGAGGCCCGAGCACCTGAGGTTCCGCTGGAGACCGATGAGCTCCCGTCGGGCTCCGACGAACTGGATCACGTATTGCAGGCCTGGCAGATTGCCGAGGCGATGCGGTCGCTCAGTCATGACCATCGCCAGGTCATCGTGGAGCTGTACTACTGCCGTCGGACGGTGTCCGAGGCTGCAACCGTGTTGGGCGTCCCCGCGGGCACGGTCAAGTCGCGCTGCTTCTACGCGTTGCGCGCGCTTCGGGGAGCGTTGGAGGAGCGGGGGGTGACCGAGCTATGAGTTGCCAGCACTCAGTATCCCTTGGCGTCTACGTGCTTGGCTCCCTCGAACCGGGGGAGCGCTCGCAGATGGAGCGCCATCTCGCCGGATGTCCGTTCTGCCAGCAGGAACTGGTGCGGTTCTCACCGCTGCCGGGCCTGCTGGGGCGGATCTCCTTGGCAGACTTGGAGGACATCGACGGGTTCGACCTGGACCCGGCCTCGCTCGGCCCGCCGGGCGATCCAGGCCTGACCGACCACCTCGACATGAGCAACGTGCAGCTGCCCGAGCATCCGTCCATGCCGCTGCCCCGGCCGCGGCCGCTCAACCCGGGCATGGGACGGGCGCCGGAGCCGAACCTGGGGCGTCACCTGGTGCCGCCGGTGCCGGAGCAGCCGCGACCGCCGCAGCGGCCGGCCGCCCCGGCCGCCAAGGCCCCGCAGCGGCCGGAACCGCCGGCGCCGCAGTCCAAGGGGCCGGCCAACCGGCGGCGCAAGGACACCGATCGCAAGACCAGTCGGCGCAACTTCCTTGCCATGGCGGCGATCCTGGTCGCGGCGGTGGGTCTGAGCGCGGTGTTCGTGCAGCGCTCGCTGTCCAGCACGCCGGACGTGGCCCAGCCGACCGCGGTGTGGCAGTCCACCGACGCGACCAGCAAGGTGACCGCGGCCGCGGCCCTCACCAGCAAGGGCTGGGGCACGCAGGTGAGCCTGAGCGTGTCCAACCTGCCCGCCGGCCAGGTGTGCCAGCTGGTGGTGCACAACAAGAACGGGCAGACCCAGAGCGCCGGCTGGTGGCGCAACGGCAACGAGAGCGACAGCCAGGTGCCGGTGGCGACCTCCTACGCCATCGGGGAGATCGACCGGATGGACGTGGTGACGATGGACCACAAGCTGCTGGTGGACATCACGCCGAAGGCCTGATATCGCAGGAGAAAGGGCCGGCCCGCACGCGGGCCGGCCCTTTCGACGCGGTGTCAGAGCGCGGGCACCAGCCGCACGTCGTCGGCGTTGACGAACTCGACGCGGTGTCCGTACTGGATCTCGTAGTAGCGCAGCTTGCCCACCACCGGCTTGTTCTTCGTGCCGGTCGGGTCGTACACCGTCGGCAGGTACTCGGCCGGCGCGACGCCGCCGAACACGTAGAACTGCCCGGCCGACAGCGTGTACGGCTGCGGCACGATCGGCTGCGGCGTCGCACCCACCGGGTAGGCCGAGGCCTCCGGGTAGGCGCGGCCGTAGACCGGCACGGATGCCTTGCCGTCCTTGGGAGTCACGACGAAGCCGGCCGCGAAGACGGCGTCGCGGGCGTGGAACCAGCCCTTCTGGCCGAGGTACCAGATGGCCACCCAGTCGCCCTGCCGGTCGGCGATCGCGTACTGCTGGCCGGTGGCCACCCGGCTGCCGACGTCGTTGACGTCCATGGTCTGCGGCGTGCCGCCCGGGTGCAGGCCGATGTCGCCCAGCAGCGGCGAGTCGTCGCTGGGCTGTGAGTGCAGGATCACCTCGCTGGAACCCCTTGCCGGGCAAGGCGTTCCGGCGGTGGTGCAGCCGGTGAACGGCACGTTGTTGGACGCCATGTCCGGCCGGACCGTCAGCATGCCGAACGCCGGGATCGGCAGCGACGGGAACCGCGGCGCGCCCAGCAGGTCGAAGTAGTGGTCCCAGTCCCAGTACGGGCCGGGATCCGTGTGCTGGCCCGGAATGTACGGCCCGGTGATGCCGGGAACGTTGTCGTGGCCCAGGATGTGCTGCCGGTTGAGCGGAATCTGGTACTTGGCGGCCAGGTAGCGGACCAGCTTCGCCGACGAGCGGTACATCGCCTCGGTGTACCAGCCGGACTGGGCCAGGAAGCCCTCGTGCTCGATGCCGATGGAGCGGGAGTTGATGTACCAGTTGCCGGCGTGCCAGGCCACGTCCTTGGCCAGCACGTGCTGGTCGACGTGCCCGTCCTGGGACCGGATGGTGTAGTTCCAGCTGACGTAGGTGGGGTCCTGGATCAGCTTGAGCGTGGTGTCCCAGCTGCCCTCGGTGTCGTGGATGACGATGTAGTCGATCTTCTGTGTGGCCGGCCGGTCGGACGTGTCGTGGTTGCCGTAGTCGTCCGGGCCCGGGCCGTACTGGGCGTACGCGGCCGGGTCGAGCTCGCAGGCCAGGCGCGCCGGGCACTCCGCGCCGTTGGAGGAGGTCGGCGTCAGGTGCAGGTCGGCCAGCTGGCCGGTGTTCGCCTGCACGGCGTCGGGACTCAGCGTGACGAGCTGGCCGTCGTCTGTGGTCCGCGTCTCACCCTGCTGGATGGTCTCGAACACCTCGTCGGCGAAGTCGCGCGCGGAGCCTTCGTCGGTGGCGCCGCTGTACTTCGCCACCGCGGCGTACCAGTCGCCGATGCTGTCACCCTGAGGGTGCAACTGCTTCTGGTACGAAGAGAGCAGTGCCGCGCCGGCGCGGATGTTCTGCGCGGGGTCGCTGCGCACGGCTGCCGCGGTGGTGCCGGCGAGCTGCGCGGCCTGCTGGACGGTCTGGAGCGCCGCCGCCGGCACTCCAGCGGGGGCGGGCGCAGGGTGCAGCGTCGGGCGGCTGTCGTCACCGCGGGCGTCGCTCTGGTCGAACTCGGTGCTCTTGACGGTGTCGGCGGTCGCGAAATCGGTGAGGTGCATGGGGCCGTAACCGGCGGCCACGCTGGGCGTGCCGGCGTAGGTGTTCCACTGCGACTCCATGTACGACACGCCGAGCAGCACCTGCGCCGGCACGCCGAACTCGGCGGCCGCGGCGGCGTACTGCTGCTGTCTGTCGGAGGTCTGGGGCGTTGCGGCGGGGGCCGTGCCGGCGAGCGGCAGCAGCAGCGCTACGCTGGCCGCGGTCGCCATCACGGCGGGGATTCTGGGCATGGCGGGGCTCTCCTGGGTAGCCGGAACACTGCATACCGTGACCCCGGCCGCCGTGGCCGTCAAGAACTGACACACAAAAGGCCCGTCTCAGTTCCTTTTTCACCATTCGGCCCAGCGTGCGACTGGTGCGGCCGTACGGCGGGTACCCTCACGCGATAACCCGGCCGGAACCATCTACCGACAAGGCGTTGACGTGCACCTGAAGAGCCTGACGCTGAAGGGCTTCAAGTCCTTCGCCTCGGCGACGACGCTGCGCCTGGAGCCGGGTATCACCTGTGTCGTCGGCCCGAACGGGTCGGGCAAGTCGAACGTGCTGGACGCGCTGCGCTGGGTGATGGGCGAGGGCAGCGCCAAGGGCCTGCGCGGCGGCAAGATGGAGGACGTCATCTTCGCCGGCACGGCCGGCCGCGCGCCGCTGGGCCGCGCCGAGGTGACGCTGACCATCGACAACTCCGACGGCGCGCTGCCCATCGACTACACCGAGGTGTCGATCACCCGCCGGATGTTCCGCGAGGGCGCCACCGAGTACGAGATCAACGGCAACTCCTGCCGGCTGCTGGACATCCAGGAGCTGCTGTCCGACTCCGGCATCGGCCGCGAGATGCACGTCATCGTCGGCCAGGGCCAGCTGGCGGCGATCCTGGAGTCCAAGCCCGAGGAGCGCCGCGCCTTCGTCGAGGAGGCCGCCGGCGTCCTCAAGCACCGCAAGCGCAAGGAGAAGGCGCTCCGCAAGCTGGACGCCATGCAGGCCAACCTGACCCGGTTGACCGACCTGACCGCGGAGCTGCGGCGTCAGCTCAAGCCGCTGGGCAAGCAGGCCGAGATCGCCCGCAAGGCGCAGGCCGTGCAGGCCGAGCTGCGCGACTCCCGGCTCCGCCTGTACGCCGACGACCTGGTCACCCAGCGCGGCGAGCTGCACCGCGACGAGGCCGACGAGGCGGCGGCGCGGGCCCGGCGCACCGAGGTGGAGCAGCTGCTCCAGCTGGCCACGGCCAAGCAGTCCGAGCTGGAGCAGTTGGTCGCCGAGGACGCGCCCGTGCTCCAGCAGGCCCAGGACACCTGGTACCGGCTGTCGGCGCTGGAGGAGCGGCTGCGCGGCACCGTGCGGCTGGCCATGGAGCGCGCCCGGCACCTGTCGGCCGCGCCCGAGGCGTCCCGCGGTGGCCGCGACCCGGAGGAGCTGGAGGCCGAGGCCGAGCAGACCGCCGAGCGTGAGGCCGAGCTGAACGAGGCCGTCACCGAGGCCCGGATCGTGCTGGCCGAGAGCTCCGAGCGGCGCGCCGAGCTGGAGCGCATGGTCACCGCCGCCGAGAAGGCGCATCTGGCCGCGGTGCGGCTGATCGCCGACCGGCGCGAGGGCCTGGCCCGGCTGACCGGCCAGGTGGAGGCGTTGCGCAGCAAGAACAACGCGTCCGCGGAGGAGATCGAGCGGCTGTCCACCTCGCTGGCCGAGGCCGGCGAACGGGCCGAGATCGCCCGCGTCGAGCTGGCCGAGCAGCAGGAGGTCACCGGCACCGAGGACGAGGGCGACGTCGGCCTGGACGACCGGCACCAGCAGGCCGTCGAGGCCGAGAAGGTGGCCCGCGCCCGGGTCGAGGAGCTGGTCAAGGCCGAGCGGTCCGCCGACAAGGAGATCTCGTCCTGGAAGGCGCGCGTGGACGCGCTGTCGCTGGGGCTGACCCGCAAGGACGGCGCGGGCGCGCTGCTCGCCGCCGGCGATCGGCTGCCGGGCCTGCTCGGCTCCGTCGCCGCGCTGCTGACCGTCGAGGCCGGCGCCGAGGTCGCCCTCGCGGCAGCCTTGGGTCCGGTCGCCGACGCCATCGCCGTCGGCGGCGGTTCGGACGCCATCGCCGCCTTGCAACTGCTTCGCACGTCCGACTCCGGCCGGGCAGGGTTGCTCATCGGCTCCGGCGGGCCGTTGCCTGATCGTTCGACCTGGCCGTCGCTGCCGCCAGGCGCGCGGTGGGCCGTCGATCTCGTACGGGCCCCGGAGGCGCTGCGGCCGGCGGTGGAGCGGGCTCTGGAGAAGCTGGCCGTCGTCGACGACCTCGCCGCCGCGCAGTCACTCGTCGCGCTCGGGCTGCGCGCCGCCACCCGCGAGGGTGACGTGCTCGGCGCCGACTGGGCGATCGGCGGCTCGGGGCGTGCGCAGAGCACCATCGAGGTGCAGGCCGCCGTGGACGAGGCGCAGGACAAGCTGGGTGCCGCCGAGCGGGCGCTGGAGCACGCGAGCGCCGCGCTGGCCGGCGCCCGTGCCGAGCAGCAGACCCGCCGGGACGAGGTCGGCGAGCTCAAGGAGCAGCTGAACGAGGCCAAGGTCCGGCGGGCCCGGTCCGGCGAGCGGATCAACCGGCTCAAGCAGGCGGTGCGGTCGGCCGAGGCCGAGGTGGAGCGGATCGGCGCCCAGCGGGTGAAGCTGGAGCAGGCCCGCGAGGACGCCGTCGGCAAGCTCGCGGAGTTGGAGGAGCGGCTCGCGGCCGTGCAGGAGGAGGCCGTCGAGGAGGAGCCGGACACGGCCGAGCGCGACGAGGCGGCCAACCAGCTCCACCACGCCCGGCAGGCCGAGATGGACGCCCGGCTGTCGCTGCGGACCGCCGAGGAGCGGGCGCGGGCGTTGCAGGGCAAGGCCGAGCAGCTGCGCCGGGCCGCCCGGGCCGAGCGGGAGGCCCGTGAACGGGCCGAGCGGGCCCGTGCCGCGCGGGTGCGTGGCGCGGCCGTCGCCAATGCCGTTGTGTCCGGCGGTGAAACCGCCCTGGAGCGGATCGCGCTGTCGCTGCACCGCGCCGCCGCCGACCGGGATGCCGCACAGGCCCGCCGCGCCGACCGCGAGGCCGCGCTGGGCACTGTCCGCGGGCGGGTTCGGGAACTCACCACCGAGTTGGAGAAGCTCACCGACGCCGTGCACCGCGACGAGGTCGTGCGGGCCGAGCAGCGGCTGCGGCTGGAGCAGCTGGAAACCAAGATCGCCGACGACTTCGGCATCGGCCTCGACGACCTGATCAGCGAGTACGGCCCCGACGCCATGGTGCCGCCCACGCCGACCGAGCTGGCCGAGTACGAGGCCGCCAAGGAGCAGGGCGAGCAGGTCACTGCGCCGCAGCCGATGCCGTACAACCGGGACGTGCAGGCGCGGCGGGCCAAACGGGCCGAGCGCGACCTGGCCCAGCTCGGCAAGGTCAACCCGCTGGCGCTGGAGGAGTTCGCCGCGCTCGAGGAGCGCTACAAGTTCCTGTCCACACAGCTGGAGGACCTCAAGGCGACCCGCCGCGACCTGCTGACCGTGGTCAAGGAGGTCGACGACAAGATCCTCGAGGTCTTCACCGAGGCCTACTGGGACGTGGCCCGCGAGTTCGAGACCGTGTTCAAGGTGCTGTTCCCGGGCGGCGAGGGCAAGCTCGTGCTCACCGAGCCCGACGACATGCTCACCACCGGCATCGAGCTGGAGGCCCGCCCGCCCGGCAAGAAGGTCAAGCGGCTTTCCCTGCTGTCCGGCGGCGAGAAGTCCCTGGCCGCGGTGGCCATGCTGGTCGCGATCTTCCGCGCCCGCCCGTCGCCCTTCTACGTCATGGACGAGGTCGAGGCCGCGCTGGACGACACCAACCTGCGCCGGCTGATCAGCCTGTTCGAGCAGCTGCGGGAGAAGTCGCAGCTGATCATCATCACGCACCAGAAGCCGACCATGGAGATCGCCGACGCGTTGTACGGCGTGTCCATGCGCGGCGACGGCATCAGCGCGGTGATCTCGCAGCGGCTGCGCGGCGGCAAGGCGGAACGCGTGGCGGAGAAGCCGGCCGGGGCGGCGGATGTCCCCAAGGCTCCCGTCGACGTGAGCGATGCTGAGATCGCGGAGGTTCCCGTCGAGGTCAGTCCGAGCCCCGCTCAAGCCGGCGTGACCGAGGACGTCGGCGCCGAGGGCGCCGTGACCGAGGTCGATCCCGTTGCGGCGGAGGCGAATCAAGAGCCGGCGTCCGACGATATGTGAGTGCTACCCGGCGCGCTCCATCAGCGTGTCCGGCCGCAGCACCACGATTTGCTGTCGGTTGGTGGTGATCACTCCGTCGTCGCGCAGCACCCGCAACGCACGCACCACCGCCTTGCGCGAGGCGGCGATCGCCCCGGCGATGTCCTCCTGACTGAACGGGACAGTGATCGTGATGCCGTCGCCGGACGCCTTTCCGTCCTGGGCCACGAGTTCCGCCAGGAACGCGGTCAGCCGCTGGGCGACCGTGCTGCCGCCGAACTCGCTGCGCCGCTGGCTCGCGCTGCGCAGCCGCGCGCAGACGACCTTCAGCACCGCGTGCGCGATCGCCGGATTGCCGCCCAGGATGGCGTTGAACTTGGCCGGTGGGATGCGCAGCACCTGTAGGCCGTCGATGGCCACCACGGTCGCCGACCGCGGCTTGTTGTCGATGGCCGACATCTCACCGATGATGTCGCCGGGTCTTCGCACGGCCAGTACCGACTCGTAGCCGGTTGGCGAGATCGCGACGACCTTTGCCCGGCCCGCCAACAGGATCAGCGCCGCGCCGGCGCAGTCGCCCTGGCTGAGCAGCCGGGTGCCGGCCGGGTGGTAGTGCGTCGTGCCGGCGGCCTCCAGGATTCGCCGTTCCGCCGCGGTCAGCAGGGCCCACAGCGTGCCGGAGTGGTATGCCGGGTCCATGAGCCCCTCCTGATGTCACGTTCATAACGGCCGGATGAACCAGCGCCGTGTGGGTCAGATGAGGCAGACCCCATACCGCGTCGGTGCCAGGTTGGTCGTCGCACGAGCGGGTGAATTCGATAGCCGCCGCGCACGGATCTCCACCCAGAGGGAGCACATGTTCACCAATCCGGAGTATCGACCGATGTTCGCCGTCGATGTCGAACGGTCCAGCGGCCGGGGCAACGTCGCGATGATGCGGTACCAGGAGGCGTTGTTCGCGCAGCTGCGCGAGGCGTTCGCCACCAGCCGTATCGACTGGGACGCCTGTCATCGCGAGGACCTCGGCGACGGCGTGCTTGTCATTGCCCCGCAGGGGGTCGCCAAGTCCAGCCTGATCCATCCCCTTGCCGCCGACCTCGCCGGCCGGCTGCGATCCTACAACCGCACCGCTGGCGACAGCACCAAGATCCGCATCCGGATGGCGCTGCACGCCGGGGACGTGCACGTCCAGGACGGCCGGATCGTGGGGCGCCCCCTCGAGGTGCTGGCGCGACTGCTCGACGCCCCGCCTGGTCGCGAGGCGCTGCGGGCCGCCCCTGAGTCCGCGACGGTGCTTCTCCTTGTCTCCCAACACGTCTATGAGGAGACGGTGCAGCACGGCTATCCCGGCATCGACCCCGAGACGTTCACGAAGGTGCGCTACACCGTGAAGGAGACCACCGGCGACGCCTGGCTGCACCTGCCCGGCCACCACGTCGTGGTGCCGGCCGGGTCGTCGGTCGCCGACGTGCTCGCCGGCAACCCGGCGAACGTCCAGCACAACACGGTCACCGGTTCGGGCGTGATGTTCAACAACCAGAGCGGCTCGCAGCACATCTACGGCAGGGACGCGCGATGAGCGACAACACCAACAACTTCCAGCACAACACCGCTTCCGACGGCGGCACCCAGTACAACGCTCAGGGCGACCAGTACATCTACGAGCAGGTGCTGCACCTGTTCGAGGACGGCCTGGACGCGCTGAAGCACATGCTCTATCCCAACGCGGTCGAGAAGTTCGAGGGCTTCCTCAGCACCGCTCGCGACGGCCGGGTCGACCCGGCCGAGGAGAAGATCGCGCGAGCGCACGTGTTCGCGGCGCTCGCGCTACTCAGCGCCAGCCCGCCGGCGTACTTGACACCGGAAGCCGTGCAGCGCATCAACGTGCACCTCAAGGCGGCGATGGACGTCAGTGCCGGGATGCCGGTGTACGCGCAGGCAGCCGTGTTGTGGGCGATCGTCAAGGAGGACTACTACGAGGCCGACGGCATGCCCGCGCCCGCGCCGGCGGCGAGCGAGCTGCGTCGGCACGTCGGCGACCTCACGCCGGACGAGGCGGCGCCTCTCGCGCGGCATCTGGCCCCGGCCCGCGGTGGGACCTGGCGGGCGCTGAGCGCGCGGGTCCGGGAACTCGGCCTGGAGATCCAGCAGGAAACGCCGTTCGAGGAGACGCGCCGGGTGGAGCCCGGCCGCGCGGCCGCCGTCAAGAAGTACTTCACGCCGGTCCCGGACAAGAAGGACCAGGTCGGCCCGGCGATGCTCCTGTTCGGGGCGGCGCTGGCGGCCATCGTCGGGTTCATCATCGGTGGCTTCGGGATCGTGCTGGGTCTGGTCGGCGCCTTCTTCCTGGCCCGGCCCGGCGTGCGCGGCTACCTGGCGTACCAGGAGTACCTGCGCAAGTACGCCGAGGCCATGCCGAAGGTGCCGGACCCGACGATGGACAAGTGGCTGGCCGAGGACGTCGACTACATCAAGAAGAAGGCGGCCCGGCGGCTGCGCCTCAACGCCCGGCTCAAGCAGGACTCCGGCGACCTCGTGGTGCCAGAGCAGGTGGTCGTCGGCTTCCCCAGCTCCGCGTCCGGCGCCAACCACAAGATCCGGGTCCGACGCGGTGACGACGGCGACCTGCGGGCCAACGCCTACGACGTGCTGATCCTGTTGCTGACCGACGGTCTGGTCAGCTCGTACGGCTGCCGGCTCGACTTCGAGACCGGCAACATCGTCTACGACCACACGCAGGAGTACCACTACAGAGACATCGTGGGCATCTCGTCGGTGTCCAAGCCGATGGCCCGGGAGATCTCCGAGCACGTGGAGCTGATCGGCGGGGTGACCGGGGACTTCTCGGTGGCCAAGCTGTTCAGCCTGTCGGTGACCAGCGGCGAGTCGCTGACCGTGGAGACCGGCTACAGCGGGACCGTGCAGGACGCCAACGGCAACGTCGCCTGGGCCGGCAACGCTCACGCGCTCAACATCATCCAGCGCATGGTCCGCGCCCGCCACGCCGCCAGCTGACCCGTTCCCCGCCACGATCCACACGCGGAAGGACGCCTTGCCCTCGTTCACCGCGGGTAAGGCGTCCTTTCCCGCGTTCGGGCACCTTTGTCGGCCTGAGAGGGGCCTGTCTGCGCTCGGTGTGGAGGAAAGTCCCGTTCACGCCGGTCGGGATCGGATATCTGGGAGGTTTCGGGCGCGGTGGGGGAGGCGAGCGAACCTCGGTGGCCGTGGGGGCGTAGGCAGCCCAATACGATCGGGAGCCGAGGAGGGAGCCGATGAGCGTGGGCATGCGGTTCCGCCTGCTGGGCCCGGTCGAACTGGTGCGCGACGGCGAGCCGGTCGCGGTCCGGGCCGGCAAGCACCGGATCGTGCTGGCGACCCTGCTGCTGCACACCGGCCGGACGGTCGGCGCGCAGGAGCTGATCGACAACCTGTGGGACGAGGATCCTCCGGACGGCGCCCGCACGACGTTGCGCGCGTACGTGATGCGGCTGCGGCAGGCGATCGGCGTGCCCGACCTGATCACCACGGTCACCGACGGCTACCGGGTGGACGTGCCGCCGGACGACGTGGACGCGGGCCGCTTCGACCGGCTGCTGGCGATGGCCCGCACGGCGCAGCCGGCGCGGGTGATCGACCTGCTGGCCGAGGCGCTCGAGCTGTGGCGCGGCCCGGCGCTGGCGGACGTGCCGAGCGCGCGGCTGCGGCAGAACGAGGCGGCGGCGCTGGACGAGCGCCGCTTACAGGCGGCGGAACTGCGGATGGACGCGCAGCTCCGGCTGGGCCGGCACCACGAGCTGATCACCGAGCTGCGTGCGCTGACCACGGCGAATCCGCTGCGGGAGCGGTACTGGGCGCAGCTGATGCTGGCGCTGTACCGCTCGGACCGGCAGGCCGAGGCGCTGACGATCTATCACCAGGTGCGCCGGCTGCTCGCGGACGAGCTGGCGGTGGAGCCCACCGACGAGCTGCGCGACCTGCACCAGTCGATCCTGACCAGCGACCCGAAGCTGGCCCCGCCGGAGCCGAGCATCAGCTCGCAGGCGCCGGTGTTCCGGATGCCGCCGCACAGCGGCGAGTTCGTCGGCCGTGACACGGAACTGTCCCGGTTGACGGCGTTGCTGGCGCCGGCGGAGCTGGACCTGGCGGTGCCGGTGGTGACGGTGTCGGGCCCGTCGGGGGTCGGCAAGACGGCGCTAGCGGTGCAGGCGGCGATCGAGCTGCGTCCCCGCTTCCCGGACGGCCAGCTGTTCGTGCACCTGCGCGGCCAGGCGCCGGCGCATCCGCTCACGCCGGCCGCGGTGCTGCCTCGCCTGCTCCGGGCGCTCGGGGTGACGGCGAAGCAGATTCCCGCCGACGAAGACGAGCAGATCTCGCTGTACCGCTCGCAGCTGGCCGGCAAGCGGGTCCTGCTGGTGCTCGACAACGCCGTCACGCCGGATCAGGTGCGACCGCTGTTGCCCGGCGAGCCGGGCTGCGCCGTCCTGATCACCAGCCGGAACGCCCTGCGCGGCCTGATCGTGTTGCAGGGCGCGAGCCCGCTGAGTATGGATGTGTTGGCCGCCAACGACTCCCGGGCGCTGCTGGCCACGATGCTGGGCGAACGGGCGGTGCGCGCCGAGCCGGAGGCCGTCGCGGATCTGGCCACGCTGTGCGCGCATCTGCCGCTGGCGCTGCGGATCGCCGCCGGCACCGTCACGACGGACATCGCCGACTACGCGCGCCAGCTCCGCAAGGGCAGCCTGATTGCGGCGCTCGCCGTGGAGAGCGACGAGGAAGCGGCGGTGCACGCGACCTTCGACCTCGCGTACGAGGCGTTGCCGCCCGAGGCCAGGCGGATGCTGCGGCTGCTGGGGCTCACGCCGATCCTCGACTTCGGCGTCCTCGCGGCCGCGGCACTCACGGGCATCGGCAGGCACGAGGCGGAGCAGTTGCTGGGTGTCCTGAACCGGGCGCACCTGATCGAGCAGCACCAGCCGAGCCGGTACCACCTGCCCGACATGGTCCGTCGCCACGCGGCCGCCCGCGCCGACGCGGAGGAGCGCGAGCCGGCTCTGATCCGGCTGCGCGACAGCTACTTGCACACGGCGGCCAGCAACGTCGAGCTGCTCGGCCTCGCGCCGCCGTTCGACATCGGGCTGCCGCCGGTCGCGGCCGGCGCGCCGATCTGTCGTACGGGAACTCGGGACGTGGCGGCCAACTGGCTCGGCGACGAGCGGGCGACCCTGGTCGCGCTGGTGCTCGACGCCGCCGACGCCGGCCTGCCGATGGGCTGGCGGCTCGCGGTGGTGATCAGCCGTTTCCTCGTCACCAACCGGCATACCGCCGACGCCGTGGTGACGGCCCAGGCGGCCCGGCGGCTGGCCGCACAGCTCGGCGACGTCTTCGGTGAGGCCGCCGCGAACTACTGCCTGGCGCTGGCACACGACGACCTCGGCCAGACCCGGCCGGCGCTCGACCACCTGGAGCAGGCCGTCGAGCTGTTCCGGGAGACCGGGTCGACGGCCGGCGAGGCGGCGGCGCTCAGCGCGCTGGCGGCCACCCACGCCGAGTTGGGCGTCACGGGCCGGGCCGCGCCGAACGCCACCGACGCGCTGTCGCTGGCCCGCGCCGCCGGCGCCACCGAGACCGAGGCCAAGACCCTGTCCCGGCTCGGCTACATCTACTTCGACCTCGGCCACTTCGACGAGTCGCTGGCGTTCCTGGTGCAGGCGCTGGAGTGCTACCGGCAGATCCCCCAGCGGACCGGCGAGGCGCTTGTGCGCAACAACATGGCCAACACCTACCGCGAGCTCGGCCGGTACGAGGAGGCGATCGCCGAGATGACCGAGTCGCTGCGGATCCGCCACGAGCTGGGCGGGGAGGACGAATACGACGTGCTGGACACGTGTGCGTCCGTGCACCTGGACCTGGGCCAGTACGATCTGGCCCGGAGCGAGGCCGAGGAGTCGCACGCGCTGGCGGTCCGCGCCGGCGCGCGCGGCGCGACCGTCAACGCCCTGAACACGTTGGGCGCGCTCGAACTCGCTGTCGGCCGGCCGGAGTTCGCTCTGCGCCGGCACGGCGAGGCGCTCCAGCTCAGCCGCGGCATCGGGTTCGGCAGCGGTGAGCTTCAGGCACAACTCGGCCTGGCCGCGACGTTGCTGGCCGCGGGTGAGCTGTCCTCGGCGTTCGAGCACGCTCGGCAGGCGCTGGACATCGGCGACGCGGCGACGATGCGCTGCGCCGAGGCGGCCACGCTGCACGTGATGGCCGAGATCGAGTTGGCCACGGGGGAATCGGGCCCGGCCGTCGGGCGCGCCGAGGCGGCGGTGGCGCTGGCCGCGCGGACGGGTCAGCGTCTCGTCGAGGGCAGGTCGCTGCTCACGGCGGGTAGGGGGCACCGGGCGCTGGGCGCGACCGGGGCGGCCAGGCGGGCATGGGAACGGGCGTCCGAGGTGCTGGAGGCGCTCGGGGTGCCGGAGGCGGGGGCGGCCGCCGACCTGCTTCGTGGTGACGGAGCGTGAGTGCGAGCGGCGGTGGATTCCGGCCGCCGGGGGCGGCGGCGCGCGCTCGTCTGCGGGAGAATACGGGGCTCAGCCTTCGCGGGTCGCCATGTTCGGTCGCCTCCTCCGGCTACGTCGGACGTACGGCCGACTACGCTGACGGCAGACACGTCGGGTGGTTGTCGATGCGGAGCGGTCGCAGTAGAGGGGGTGTCGACTTCTATTATGGCCCAACTCGGTATCGCGTTGCGCACGAGTATCGCACGATTCCGTGACATGAGCGTCGCGGTGCCGAACTGGGACGTGTGGAAGCAGGCGCCGGCATGGCTGGCATTCGCACTCAGTTGCGAAGTCGCCGCGATTGCGTTGCCGATAACCGATGCGGTGGTGTTTCCGCAGCGCGCGGCGGATCTGTGCTGGCTCGGCGTGCTGCTGGTGCTCGGCGTCGGCCAGGCCGAGCTGTCGGCCCGGATCGAGCGCATGCGGCGCTGGATGTCGGGCGAGACCCACATCAACATGACCTCGGTCTGGTACCTGGCCGGCGCGGTGCTGCTGTCCCCGGCGATGGTGTCCCTGCTGGCCGCGCTTCTGTATCTGCACCTGTGGATCCGCGTCTGGCGGCACGTCCGCGCGCGGCCCGCGCACCGGGTCGCGGTGAGCACCGCGTGGGCCCTGCTGTCGTGTTTCGCGGCCGCGTCGGTGCTGCGCGTGACCGGTCTGGGCCAGCTCGACGTGGGCACGCCGTCGACCTGGCGGGCCGCCGGGATCGTGCTGACGGCCGCTCTGGTGTTCGAATCGGTCAACGCCTGCTTGGCCGCGACCGGAATTTTCCTGTACGGCCGGAAACGTTCGAGACAGGCGTTGTTCGGCACCTGGAGTGACAACGCGCTCGAAACGGTAACGCTGTGTCTCGGTGGCCTTGCCGCCCTCGCTTTGGTCTACCAACCGGTGCTCGTGATCCTCGTGCTGCCGCCGTTGTTGATGTTGCACAGAAGCGTCCTGGTGAAGCAGTTGGAAGTGGCGGCGAGCACCGACGACAAAACGGGATTGCTTAATGCACTTGCATGGCATGATTCCGCACAACGCGAATACTCCAGATCGATACGCGAGAATAGAACCTTCGGCGTACTGATGGTCGACCTGGATTACTTCAAACGGGTGAACGACACCTACGGCCATGTGGCGGGCGACGTGGTGCTGAAGGCCGTCGCCGACACCCTGCGCGGACAGGTCCGGGACTACGACGTGGTCGGCCGCTTCGGCGGCGAGGAGTTCGCGATCCTGCTGCCCGGCACCTCCGAGCCCGGCGCGCTCACGGTGGGCGAGCGGATCCGCGGCGCGATCGCCGACATGGCCGTCACCGTGCCGCTGGACGGCATGCACGCCGACGTCGACGGCCTGACCGTGTCCATCGGCTGCGCCGTGCACCCGAGCGCCGGCGACACGCTGGAGAAGCTGCTGCTGGCCGCCGACACGGCGCTGTACCGCGCGAAAAGCGCTGGCCGCAACTGCGTGGTGAGCAGTACACAGGCGGTGTGAGGGCGTACTACACCGCAGCCACGCTGGCCCGCCTCGGCGACGAGATGGTCGCCACCGCGTTGACGTTCTTCCTGTTGGCGCGCACCAACGATCCCGCCCTCACCGGCGTCGCCCTCGCCGCGTACGCGCTGCCGTCGATGCTCACCGGCCCGGTGCTCGGGTCCTGGTTGGACGGGACCCGCCATCGGCGGGCGGTGTTGGCCGCCAACCAGATCGCGCTCGCGGCGTCGATGGTGGGCGTGGTGGTCGCGCCCGGGTGGGCCGCGCCCCCGCTGGCCGCGATCGCCGGGCTCGCGTTGCCGATGACCAGCGCCGGTTTCTCCGCGATGGTGCCGAAACTCGCCGGTCCCGCCCGGCTGGCGCGGGCGAATTCGTTCGACTCGATGTCGTTCAGCGGCGCCGCGATCGCCGGTCCGGCCGTCGCCGGCGGCCTGGCCAAGGTCGTGTCGCCGACGGGCGCGGTGCTGGCGATCGCGGCGGCCGCGGCCGGCAGCCTGGTCGCGCTGGCGTTCGTCGCGCCGGTGCCGCCCAGCCCGCACGGTCGTCAGCCGGTGCTGACCGGGTTGCGGCACATGGTCCGTACGCCCGAGCTGCGCGCCGTCACGGTGGCGACCACGTTGTCCTGGGGCGCGATGGGGCTGCTGATCGTCGCGCTGTCGCTGCGCACCGAGCAGTTGGGCGTCGGCCGGGATTCCGCCGGCTTCGTCCTCACGGTCGTCGAGATCGGTTGTGTCGTAACGAACATCGCCCTGATCCGGCTCCAGGGCCGGTGGTGGGTGGTGCTGGCGTCGCTGGCCGCCTACGGCATCGTGCTCGGCGGCTGGTCGCTGGCCGGCACCTTCCCGGTGTTGCTGGCGCTGGCCCTGGTCGCCGGTCTCGCGTTCGGACCGGAGTTCCCGGCGCTGCTGTCGGCGCGCCAACGATTCAGCCCGCCGGAGCTGCTCAGCCAGGTCGGCGCCACGGGTGCCAGCCTGCGGCTCGGCGCCTACGCGCTCGGCGCCGCGTTGGTCGGCCCGCTGTTGACGGTGTTCAGCGCGGCCGGCGTGATCGCGCTGGTCGGCGGCATGCAGGTGGCGTCCGCCCTGGTGGGTTGGGCGGTCAGCCGACCGGCACGGGTGCCCGATGCCGTAGCGACAACAGGCCGCCGACGGTCAGTGTGATCACCACGCCGGTCAGCGTGTACCAGGGAAAGGCCAGCCCGACCGACTTGCCGCCGACGGTGAACTTCAGCGAAACGATGACCGCCATGGCCGCGACGGTGACCAGGAAGGCGATCACCGCGTCGGCCTGGGCGGCCCGTTTCACCAGTAGTCCCAACGCGAACGAGCCGAGCAGCGCGCCGTAGGTGTAGCCGGTGATGCCCAGCCCGAGCTCGATCACCGGGCCCTTGGTGCTGGAGAACATCGAGCCGAACACCACGAATACCGCCGCCCACACCAGTGTCCAGATCCGCCCGTGCTTGAGGGCGGATTCCTCGGGCAGCGGCTCCCTCCTGACGCGCTGGTACAGGTCGGTGACCGTCGACGTGGACAACGCGTTCAGGGCGGACGCCAGCGCGCCCATCGTGGACGCGAGGATGCCGGCGATCAGCAGCCCCGCCACGCCGACCGGCAGGTCCTCGACGATGAACTTGGAGAAGAAGCCGTCGGTGTTGGTCAGCCCCAGCGAGGCCGGCGACGCCCCGTGGTAGAGCACCCACAGCCCGGCGCCGACCAGCAGGAACAGTCCGAACTGGACGAACACGATGATGCCGCTGCCGATGAGCGCCTTCTGGCCGTCGCGCAGGCTGCGGGTGGCCAGCAGCCGTTGCACGATCAGCTGATCCGTGCCGTGGGAGGCCATCGCGAACACCGCGCCGCCGACGATCGCCGTGACGAACGCGTACTGGCTGAACAGCGGGTTGGACGTGAAGTCGAAGAACTGGAGCCGGTTTCCGGCCGCGGCCGTCGACAACCAGTCGCCGGGCAGCCGCGACGCCAGCACGCCGACGGCCACCAGCGCACCGCCGAGGTAGAGCGCCAGCTGCACGACGTCGACCCAGACCACGGACCGCACGCCGCCGACGTAGGTGTAGATCACGGTGAGCACGGTCAGGCCGAGCACGATGTGCCAGTAGGCGGTGTGAATGCCGTAGCTGGCAAGGATCGCCTGGATCGGGATCGCCCCGGCGAACAGCCGCACACCCTCGGCGAGCAGCCGTGTCACGACGAACGCCAGCGACGCCACGCCCTGCGCGGCGGTGCCGAAGCGTTCGCCGAGGAACGCGTAGGCGGTGACGAGATTTCCCTTGAAGTACCGGGGAAGCAGGATCACCGACACGAGGATGCGGCCGATGATGTAGCCCAGCGCCAGCTGGAGGTAGGTGAAGCCGGTGCCCCACACCAGACCTGGCGTGCTGATCACCGTCAGCGTCGAGGTCTCGGTCGCCACCACCGACAGGCAGACCGCCCACCACGGCAGGTTGCGGCCGCCGACGAAGTAGTCCGCACCGGTGCGCTGCCGGCCGCGCAACAGCAGGCCGATCACCGGCATGGCGAGCAGATAGAGCACGATGATGATCAGATCAACGGGATGCATCGGACGCCTCCACACGCAGCTTCGTCACCGGGAACTCGGGCGGTGGCGGCGGGCGCAGCGGCCCGCGGCCGGGTGTCAGGGAGCCGAGCAGCCGGCCGTTCGCCGGCACGCCCTGCCAGGTCAGGAAGCCGAGCAGCGCCGTCAGGTAGCCCTCCTTGGCGTCGCTGGGCAGCCCGAAGTCGTCGCTGACGCACAGCTCCGCCGGCGCGAGCTGGCGGCGAAGCGCCCGCATCAGCACCGGATTCCGCACCCCGCCGCCGGAAGCGACGACGACGTCCGCTCCGTGCTTGCGACAGGCGTCGGCGACGGTGACCGCGGTCAGCTCCACCAGCGTGGCCATCACGTCCTCGACGACGCGGTGCTCGGTGCCGTCGAGGTAGCCGACGTGGAACAGCTCCTTGCCGGTCGACTTCGGCGCGGGCCGGCCGTAGTAGGGGTCCTGGAGCAGCAGTTCGAGCAGGTCACCTTGGACGGTGCCGTCGGCGGCCAGCTCGCCGTCCTCGTCCTGGTGCAGGCCGACCCGGCGGGCGAGCAGGTCCAGCAGCGCGTTGCCCGGGCCGGTGTCGTACGCGATCGGCTCGCGGCCCGGGGCGACGACGGTGATGTTGGCGATGCCGCCGAGGTTGAGTCCCACCCACGTGCGGTCGTCGCGGCCGCCGAGCCAGAGTGCGTCGAGGATCGCCGCCAGCGGCGCGCCATGACCGCCGCGCGCGACGTCACGGGCACGCATGTCGGCGACGATCGGCAGCCCGGTCGCCTCCGCGATCCACGCCGGCTGGCCGAGTTGGAGCGTGCCGAGGCAGCGTTCGCCCTCCACCCAGTGGTAGATGGTCTGGCCGAGCGAGGCGACGAGTCCCAGGTCCGGATGCCGCGCAAGCGCTTGCGCGGCGGCGTTGGCAAACGCTTGCCCGACCCAGGTGTCCAGCTGGCAGATCTTCGCCGCGGTGCAGTCGCGCGGCGGCAGCGCCGCGAGCAGGTCCGCGTGCACGTGCCGCGGATACGGCACGGAGGTGGCGTCCAGCGGCGTCAGCACCACGGTGTCGCCGGCCAGTCGCAGCTCGGCCACGGCCGCGTCGATGCCGTCCATCGACGTGCCGGAGATCAGGCCGAGCACCTTCATGCACGATTTTTACCAAATCGCGCGTCGATGCGTTAGATGTTGGCGGAACCCGGGATGCGAGGATGGCACCCGTGTTGACTCCCACCCAGCTGATCGTCATCGGCGCCGTCGTGCTGGCGGTGCTGCTCGTCGCCCTGGTGGTCGGGCTCGTGCTGGCCCGGCGCCGCCGGATCGACATGACGAAGAAGAAGGAGGAGCTGGAGAAGCCGAAGTCCGGCGGCTACCAGGCCGGTGGCGGCTTCAACCTGTCCACCGGTGGCGGCACGGCCACCGTCGAACCGGTCGAACACCCGGTCGTCGACCGAACCGAGGTCGACGGCCAGCCCGGCGTCGGCGACGACGCCGCCGTGCCGCGCGACTCCGAGCGCCGCACGCTGGTCGACGTCGACCTGCCGGAGCCCGAGGAGATCGTCGAGGAACCGGTTCTCGACGAGATCGCGCCCACCGCCGGCCGCATGGAGCGGCTGCGCGGGCGGCTGGCCCGGTCCCAGACGATGTTCGGCAAGAGCCTGCTCGGCCTGCTCGGCGCCGGCGACCTCGACGAGGACTCGTGGACCGAGATCGAGGACCAGCTGCTGATGGCCGATCTCGGCGCGGCCACCGCCGTCGAGATCGTCGCCACGCTGCGCACGAAGATCGTCTCGCAGGGCGTGAAGGACGCCGCCCAGGCGCGGGCGCTGCTGCGTGAGGTGCTGATCGACGCCCTGCACCCGGACATGAACCGGTCCGTGCGGGCGCTGCCCGACGACGGCCGGCCGGCCGTGCTGCTGGTCGTCGGCGTCAACGGCACCGGCAAGACCACCACCACCGGCAAGCTGGCCCGCGTGCTCGTCGCCGACGGCCGCACCGTGCTGCTCGGCGCCGCCGACACCTTCCGCGCCGCCGCCGCCGAACAGCTCGCCACCTGGGGCTCCCGGGTCGGCGCGGACATCGTGCGGGGTCGCGAAGGCGCCGACCCCGCCGCCGTCGCCTTCGACGCCGTCAAGCAGGGCATCGACGCCAAGGTCGACGCCGTGCTGGTCGACACCGCCGGCCGGCTGCACACCAAGACCGGCCTGATGGACGAGCTGGGCAAGGTCAAGCGGGTGGTGGAGAAGCAGGCGCTGGTCGACGAGGTGCTCCTGGTGCTGGACGCCACCACCGGCCAGAACGGCCTCATCCAGGCGCGGGTGTTCGCCGAGGTCGTCGACGTGACGGGCGTCGTGCTGACCAAGCTGGACGGCACCGCCAAGGGCGGCATCGTGTTCCAGGTGCAGCGGGAGCTGGGCGTGCCGGTGAAGCTGGTCGGCCTCGGCGAGGGCCCCGACGACCTGGCCCCCTTCGAGCCGGCCGCCTTCGTCGACGCCCTGCTGGGCTGAGTGTGGAAAGGGCCATTCCTGACGTTCGACGTCAGGAATGGCCCTTTCGCAGCATTGGTCGGTCGGGTAACAGCCGGTGGGTAGGTCTTGACACACCGTCGGGGCTCGACGTTGGATTCCCCCAAACCTGGTAGTTGGATTCCGCAATGCGGAATTGCCGGGCTTCGGGGAGGCTCGATGCGACTGCGCCACCTGCTGGGCGTGCTGCCGGTGCTGGGAATGCTCGGCGGCGTCTGGTTCGCCGACCGGACCGAGCCGTACGTGCTCGGCCTGCCGTTCATCCTGTTCTGGATGGTGGCCTGGGTCGTGCTCACCAGCGTGGTGCTGGCCGTGATCTACAAGCTCGACCCGGCCAACCGGAGTGGCGAGTGACCGCGCTGCTGGTGGTCGCGGCCACCGTGCTGGTCGCGGTCGTGCTGGCGGTGCAGGCCCGTCGCGGCCGCGACATGGACCTGGAGCAGTGGACGGTCGGCGGCCGCGGCTTCGGCTCGGTCTTCGTGTTCCTGCTGATGGCCGGCGAGATCTACACGACCTTCACGTTCCTCGGCGGCTCCGGCTGGGCCTACGGCAAGGGCGGCCCCGCCTTCTACATCCTCTGCTACGGCTCGCTGGCGTTCGTCATGTCGTACTGGCTGCTGCCGGCGGTCTGGCGCTACGGCAGGCGCAAGGAGCTGTTGTCCCAGGCCGACTTCTACACGGCCAAGTTCGACAGCCCGGCGCTGGGCGTGCTGGTGTCGCTGGTCGGCGTGGTCGCGCTGGTGCCGTACCTGGTGCTCCAGCTCAAGGGCCTGGGCATCATCGTGTCGGAGACCTCCGGCGGCCGGATTCCGTACGCGGCGGCCATCATCGTCGGCACCGTGGTGCTCGCGGCGTATGTGACGATCTCCGGCGTGCGGGGCTCGGCGTGGACGGCGGCTCTGAAGGACGTCCTCATCCTGGCGGTCGTCGTGTTCCTCGGCATCTACCTGCCGGTGCGCTACTTCGGCGGCTACAGCGAGATGTTCCACGCCGTCGACGCAGCCAAGCCCGGTTTCCTCACACTGCCGGCCAAGGGCATGAGCCCCAGCTGGTTCGTGTCCACGGTGCTGCTGTCGGCGTTCGGCTTCTACATGTGGCCGCACTCGTTCGGCGCCGTCTACACCGCCCGTGACGAGCGGGTCTTCCGCCGCAACGCGGTCGTGCTGCCGCTCTACCAGCTGATCCTGCTCTTCGTGTTCTTCGCCGGCTTCGCCGCCGTCCTGGTCGTGCCCGGCCTCAAGGGCAGCGACGGCGACCTGTCGCTGCTGCGCATCAGCGTGAAGACGTTCGACCCCTGGTTCGTCGGCGTGGTCGGCGGCGCGGGCGTGCTGACGGCCCTCGTGCCGGGCTCGCTGATCCTCATGACGTCGGCGACGATGCTGGCCAAGAACGTCTACCGCGTCGCCCGGCCGGGCACCTCCGACCGGCAGGTCGGCGTGCTGGCCAAGATCCTGGTGCCGGTCGTCGCGGTGATCGCGTTGTACTTCACGTTCAACGGCGGCGACACCATCGTCTCGCTGCTCCTGATGGGCTACTCGCTGGTCACGCAGCTGTTCCCGGCCCTGCTGCTGAGCCTGTGCCGCCGCCGGCTGGTCAACGCGACCGGCGCCGCCGCGGGCATTCTGGTCGGCGTCGCCGTGGTCGCGGCGTTCACCATCAGCGGTGCCACGCTGGCCGGGCTCGCGCCGTGGCTGCCGCAGCCGGTGCAGGACCTGAACACCGGCGTCGTCGCGCTGGTCGCGAACGTGGTCGTGCTGGGCCTCGTCACGATGATCACCCGTCGCCACCGTGCGGTGCGGGGTGCGCCGACCGAGTCCGTCACGGCCTGAGCCAGCCACCGCATCGGGCGACGCACAGCCCACCACCCGTTGACGGAACGTCACCGAAACCGGGCGGGTAGGCCCGTGGAAATGCCCTGTTAACACCGGACCGCCGACAGTTCACGCCCGCGAAACATGAGGCGCGGGCCGGTGAAACAGCCGCTGCGGATGCTTCCGTGCAGTTGGCGCCCGCACGGGAGGACGATGTGAACACAGGAGACACCGCCTGGGTGTTGGCCAGCGCAGCGCTGGTCATGCTGATGACACCGGGACTCGCGTTCTTCTACGGCGGCATGGTCCGCTCCAAGAGCGTGCTGAACATGCTGATGCTGAACTTCATCGCGCTCGCCGTGGTGACGGTGCTGTGGATGCTGTACGGCTACAGCGAGGCGTTCGGCAACGACGCCTTCGCCGGCCTCGTCGGCAACTTCGACAACTCGGGGCTGGCCGGCACCGTCGGACAGCTGACCGGGCCGAAGGACCACCAGATCCCGGTGCTGGCCTTCGCCATGTTCCAGCTGATGTTCGCGGTGATCACCCCCGCGCTCATCTCCGGGGCGATCGCCGACCGGACCAAGTTCTGGTCCTGGGTGATCTTCCTGGTGGTCTGGGTGACCGTCGTCTACTTCCCGGTCGCGCACTGGGTGTTCGCCTTCGACGCGCCGGACGGCTCCACCCTCGGCGGCTGGCTGGCCAACCGCATCAAGGCACTCGACTTCGCCGGTGGTACTGCGGTCCATATCAACGCAGGCGCCGCGGGCCTCGCGCTGGCCCTGGTGCTCGGCCGCCGCAAGGGCTGGCCGAAGGAGCCGATGCGGCCGCACAACGTGCCGTTCGTGCTGCTCGGCGCCAGCCTGCTGTGGTTCGGCTGGTACGGCTTCAACGCCGGCTCCGCGCTGGCCGCGGGCGACCTGGCCTCCGTCGCGTTCACCACGACCACCGTGGCCACCGCCGCCGCCGTCCTCGGCTGGCTGATCACCGAACAGTTCCGTGACGGTAAGCCCACCACCCTGGGCGCGGCCTCCGGCGCGGTCGCCGGCCTGGTCGCCATCACCCCGGCCTGTGCGTTCGTCAGCCCGCTCGGCGCGGCGGCCATCGGCCTCATCGCCGGCGTGCTGTGCGCCCTGGCCGTGGGCCTGAAGTTCCGCCTCGGCTTCGACGACTCGCTCGACGTGGTCGGCGTGCACCTGGTCGGCGGCCTCGTCGGCACCCTGCTGATCGGCTTCTTCGGCACCACCAGCGTCAACTCGGGCGGCGCCGACGGCCTCTTCTACGGCGGCGGATTCACCCAGCTGGGCAAGCAGGCGATCGGCGCGTTCTCGGTGCTGGGCTACTCCTTCGTGATCACCTTCATCCTCGGGTGGATCATCAAGAAGACGATCGGGTTCCGGGTCGACACCGAGGCCGAGGTCACCGGCATCGACGAGAGCGAGCACGCTGAGACCGCCTACGAGCTCGGCGGCATCGTGGGCGCCGGCCGGGGTGTGGGCAACGTGTCGGGCGCTAGCACGGTCCTGGAGGGAAGCAAGTCATGAAGCTGGTGACGGCGATCATCAAGCCGTTCGTGCTGGACGACGTCAAGGCGTCGCTCGAGCGGCTGGGCGTGCTGGGCATGACGGTCAGCGAGGTGCAGGGCTTCGGCCGGCAGAAGGGGCACACCGAGGTCTACCGGGGCGCCGAGTACGCCGTGGACTTCGTGCCCAAGCTGCGGGTCGAGGTGCTGGTCGACGATCTGACCGCGGACAAGGTCGTGGACGCGGTCGTGGAGGCCTCCCGCACCGGCAAGATCGGCGACGGCAAGGTGTGGGTCGTGCCGGTCGAGACCGTGGTGCGGGTGCGGACCGGCGAACGCGGCAACGACGCTCTGTGAGCGAGCTTGCGAGCTCACCGTTCAACGCAGGGCTCCTAGCGAGGGCGCCGAGCGTCCACGCGAGGCGTGCTCGGGAGGTTTAAGTGACCGATCTGGGGGCCGTTTCGGCGGACGACCTGGTGCGGGCCAGGGACTTGCTCCTCAAGCCCGCACCGGGCCACCGCCGACTACCGGCGGAGGCGCTTCGCGAGGCGCTGGTCGACCTGCACGAGTTCTGGCTCACGGCCCACGCCGGCACCGCCGGCGTGGGCGCGGGGGCCGCCCTGGTGGCCGTCGGCGCGCTGGGCCGGCGGGAGTTCGTGCCGGGATCCGACCTCGACCTCGTGCTCGTGCACAACGGGCGCAAGGACATCGACTCCGTCGCCGAGAAGCTGTGGTATCCGCTGTGGAACTCCGGCATCGGACTGGACCACTCGGTGCGCACCGTCGGCGAGGCGCTGCGGGTCGCCGGCAGCGACCTGCGGGTGGCGCTCGGGCTGCTGGAGGCCCGGTTCCTCGCGGGTGACCAGGAGGTCGCCGAGCGCCTGATCAACTCGGCCCGGCAGCAGTGGCGGGCCGGCATCCGGGACCGCCTCGACGAGCTCGCCGACCAGGCCAAGCGGCGCTGGACGGCGTCCGGAGAGGTGGCGCACCGCGTGGAGCCGGACATCAAGCACGGTCGCGGCGGGCTGCGTGACGTGCAGCTGGTGGACGCCCTGGCGGTGGCTCAGGTCATCGACCGTCCCGGCGGCGATGTCGAAGAGGCGCGGGAACTTCTGCTCGACGTTCGGACGGAACTGCGGCGCGCCAGCGGAAAGCCTCGCGATGTCCTGCACGCCCAGGAGGGTGACGAGGTCGCCTCGGCGCTGGCGATGGGCGACCGGTTCGGGCTCGCGCGGGCGTTGTCGTCGGCCGGTCGGACCGTCGTCTACGCCGTCGACGTGGCACTGCGATCCGCGCGGGCGGCCGCTCCCCGTAAGGGAATCGGCGCGTTCGGGCGATCGGCACTGCGTCGGGGCCCGGCCAGGCGGCCGCTGGACGACGGCGTTGTCTTGCACGGCAACGAAGTCGCGCTGGCCCGGGACGCCGTGCCCAGCCGTGACCCCGGGCTGCTGCTTCGCGTCGCCGGGTCCGCTGCCCGTACGAACAGCCCCATCTCGTCGGGGACTTTGACCCGGCTCGCCGACTCCTCGCCCGAGCTGCGCAAGCCGTGGCCGCGCGAGGCCCGTGACGAGCTTCTCGAGTTGCTCGGCACCGGTCCCGGGCTCATCGACGTCGTCGAGGCCCTGGACCGGACCGGCCTGTGGGGGCGGCTCTTCCCCGAGTGGGGCGCCGTTCGAGACCTGCCGCCGCGGGATCTCGCACACACGTGGACCGTCGACCGGCACCTCGTGCAGACCACCGCCCACGCGGCCCGGCTTGCCACCACCGTCTCGCGGCCCGACCTGCTGCTGCTTTCCGCGCTGCTGCACGACATCGGCAAGGGACGGGACGCCGACCACTCCGAGGTCGGCGCCGCGCTGGCCACCCAGATCGGGGAGCGGTTGGGCTTGTGGCCCAATGACGTCCTGCTGCTGTCAGCCGCCGTGCGACACCACTTGTTGTTGCCGCACACCGCAACCCGGCGTGACGTCGAGGACGACGCCACCGTCGCCCGGGTCGTCGAGACCCTGGGCGGCGACCCCGTGCTGCTGGAGTTGTTGCACGCCTTGGCCGAGGCCGATTCGCTGGCCACCGGTCCCGGCGTGTGGACCGACTGGAAGGCCGGGCTCATCGCCGACCTGGTGCGGCGCTGCCGTTCCGCGATGGCCGGCGAGCCGTCGCCCCATCCCGAGCCGCTGGACGCGTCGCAGCAGGACTTGGCGCAGAAGGTGGCCGTGTCCGGCAAACCCGACGTGCTGATCACCGAGGACGGTTCCTCGGCGACCGTCACCGTCGTCGCCCCCGACCGTCCCGGCCTGCTCTCCCGTGCCGCCGGCGTGTTGGCGCTGAACTCCCTCCAGGTCCACTCCGCCGCCCTGCGCAGCCACGCCGAAGTCGCCGTCGACGTCTTCTCCGTGTCGCCGCGCTTCGGCACCCTGCCCGACGCCGGGCTGATCCGGGAGCAGCTCACCCGCGCCATCGCCGGCGAGCTGCCCCTCGCCGAACGACTCAGCGCCAAGGAACGCGACTACGGCGGTCCGCCCGCCGACGCCCCGCCCCCTCGCGTCCTGTGGTTCGACGACGAGGCCACCGGCGGCGTCGTCATGGAGCTCCGCGCCGCTGACCGGATCGGCCTGCTCCACCACGTCGCCGCCACCCTCGAAGGCAACAAGCTCGACGTCCGGTGGGCCAAGGTCGCCACCCTCGGCGGCACCGTCGTCGACTCGTTCTGCCTGGTGCCCCAGGACGGTGAGCAGCTCGACCTGCCCCGCCGCCGCGCCCTCGAACGCGCCGTCCTCACCGCGGCGAGAGGCTAGAAGTGGCTGGTCCCCTGCGGCGTCAGGGGACCAGCACCAGGCGGATGGGGTCGTTGACCTTCTCGGCCAGCTGGCGCACAGCCTCGGCGGCGTCCTCGAACTTGAAGTGCCCGCTGATGGAACCGGAGAAGTCCAGCCGGCCGTGGCCGGTGAGCTTGATGAGCTCCTCCAGGTGCACGGGCAGGCCGCCGTAGTGGCCGAGCACGCGGTGCCGCTGGGCGCTGAAGGCGGTGTCGTTGGGGAGGGTGAGCGCCTGCCCGGAGAGGCCCACCAGCACGAGGGAGCCCTCACGGGCGAGCACGCTCTCGGCCTGCGGTCGCACGGCCGGCACGCCGGCGAAGTCGAAGGCGTAGTCGAGGCCGAGGCCGTCGGTGGCCGCCAACACCTGCGTACGGAAGTCGTCGGCCATGGGGTCCAGCGCGAAGTCGGCGCCGAGGCTCAGGGCGCGTTCACGTGCACTCGCCAGCGGGTCCACGGCGATGATCGGTGCGGCGCCGGCGAAGCGCAGCAGCTGTACGCCGTGAGCGCCGAGGCCGCCGACGCCCCAGATGCCGGCGGACTGCGCGGGGCGCAGACGGGCGGTGTGCGTGATCGCGGCATACGGCGTGGAGACGGCGTCGGGGATGATCGCGGCCTGCTCGATGGGGAGGCTGTCGGGGATCGGGTACACGGTCTCCGTGCGTGCCAACGTGTAGTGCGCCCAACCGCCGTCGAACTGGACGCCGCGGGTGAGCCCGTTCAGGCAGCCGGGACGCCGCCGCACGCAGTTGGCGCACTTGCCGCAGGCCATGCCGGCCAGCAGCAGCACCCGCTGCCCCTCGCGGAACACGTCCGGCACCCCTTCGCCCAGTTCGGCGATGGTGCCGGCGACCTCGTGGCCGAGCGTCACCGTCTCCAGCTCGTCGCCGGGCAGCCGCAGCGTGCCGTCGATCAGGTGGATGTCGGACAGGCACACGCCCGCGGCCTCGACCTTCACCAGCACTTCGCCCCGCCCGGGGGTCGGCACCGGCACCTCCTCGACGGCGAACTCGAGGGTGCGGAGGTTGAGCCGTCCGGCCGGCATCGTGGCGCTCATGAGACTGGTGGGTACCCGTCCAGCTACGCTCGACGCAACACCACCGTCTAGTTGCGAGGTCGTGCGGACCGTGTTCGACACCCTTTCTGACCGGCTCTCGTCGGCGCTGGCGAACCTGCGTGGCAAGGGTCGCCTGTCCGACGCGGACATCGACGCCACCTGCCGGGAGATCCGGATCGCCCTGCTCGAGGCGGACGTGGCGCTGCCGGTCGTCCGCACCTTCATCGCGGGCATCAAGGAGCGGGCCAAGGGCGCGGAGGTCTCCGGCGCGCTCAACCCGGCCCAGCAGGTCGTCAAGATCGTCAACGAGGAGCTGATCGGCATCCTCGGCGGCGAGACGCGCCGGCTGAACCTGGCCAAGACGCCGCCGACGGTGATCATGCTCGCCGGCCTCCAGGGCGCCGGCAAGACGACCCTGGCCGGCAAGCTGGCGGCCTGGCTGCGCAAGCAGGGCCACACCCCGATGCTGGTCGCCTGCGACCTCCAGCGTCCCAACGCCGTCACCCAGCTCCAGGTGGTCGGTGAGCGCGCCGGCGTGCCGGTGTTCGCGCCGGAGCCGGGCAACGGCGTCGGCGACCCGGTCCGGGTGGCCAAGGCCGGCCTCGACGAGGCCAGGCGCGCCCAGCACGACATCGTGCTGGTCGACACCGCCGGCCGGCTGGGCATCGACGAGGAGCTGATGCGGCAGGCCGCCGACATCAAGGCCGCCGTGCAGCCCGACGAGGTGCTGTTCGTGGTCGACGCGATGATCGGCCAGGACGCGGTGACCACCGCGGAGGCCTTCCGCGACGGCGTCGGCTTCACCGGCGTGGTGCTGACCAAGCTGGACGGCGACGCCCGAGGCGGCGCCGCGCTGTCCGTGCGCGAGGTCACCGGCCAGCCGATCCTGTTCGCCTCCAACGGCGAGAAGCAGGACGACTTCGACGTCTTCCACCCGGACCGGATGGCCAGCCGGATCCTGGGCATGGGCGACCTGCTCACCCTGATCGAGCAGGCCGAGCAGCACTTCGACCAGGAGAAGGCGCAGCAGACCGCGGCCAAGCTGGGCACCGGCGAGCTGACCCTGGAGGACTTCCTGGAGCAGATGCTGGCGGTCCGCAAGATGGGCCCGATCGCCAACCTGCTCGGCATGCTGCCCGGCGCCGGCCAGATGAAGGACCAGCTGGCCAACTTCGACGAGAAGAAGCTGGACCGGATGCAGGCCATCATCCGCGGCATGACGCCGGCGGAGCGGGTCGACCCGAAGATCATCAACGGCTCGCGCCGGCTGCGCATCTCCAAGGGCTCGGGCGTGTCCGTGAGCGAGGTGAACGACCTGGTCACCCGCTTCTTCGAGGCCCGCAAGATGATGAAGCAGATGGCCGGCCGGTTCGGCTTCCCGGGCGGCGGTGGCGGCGGCAGCCGCAAGGGCAAGAAGGGGAAGAAGGGCAAGGGCGGCCGCGGGCCGACCCCGCCGAAGATGCGCGGCGGCTTCCCGGGCCTGCCGGCCGGCATGCCCGACCTGTCCAACCTGCCGCCGGGCCTGCAGGACCTGCCGCCCGGCCTGGCCGGCCTCGACCAGCTGCCGCCCGGCTTCGACCCGAAGAAGTTCAAGTTCGGCAAGGACCAATGAGCGAGCCTGCGAGCGCATTCAGCGCAGAGCGTCCGCGAATGCGGACACCGAGCGCTGGCGAGGTGCCGCAGTGAGCGGCTTCCACCTGCGCGGCGTCGTCCTCCCGGACGGCGACGAGCGCGACCTGTGGGTCGTCAACGGGCGGGTGCGCACCAAGGCGGTGCCGGGCGCGGAGACCATCGTCGACGGCGGCTTCCTGCTGCCCGGCATGGTGGACGCGCACTGCCACGTCGGCCTCGGCCCGCAGGGCGCCACCACCCTCGACGAGGCGATCGAGCAGGCGGAGACCGACCGCGACAACGGCACGCTGCTGATCCGCGACTGCGGCGTGCCGATCGACACCCGGCCGCTCCAGGAACGCCTCGACCTGCCACGGATCGTCCGCGCCGGCCGGCACCTGTCCCGGCCCCGGCGCTACATCCGGCACCTCGGCGTCGAGCTGGAGGACCCGTCGCTGCTGCCGGCCGCGGTGGCCGAGCAGGTGGCGTACGGCGACGGCTGGGTGAAGCTCGTCGGCGACTGGATCGACCGGGACCTCGGCGACCTGGCCCCGCTCTGGCCGGACGAGGTGCTCAAGGAGGCCATCGACGTCGCGCACGCGGCCGGCGCCAAGGTCACCGCGCACACGTTCGGCGAGGACGCGCTGCCCGGCCTGATCAACGCCGGCATCGACTGCATCGAGCACGGCACCGGCCTCACCGACGACACCATCGCCGAGATGGCCCGCCGCGGCACCGCGCTGGTGCCGACCCTGATCAACATCGAGCTGTTCCCGTCGATCGCGGACGGTGCCGGCAAGTACCCGGCCTACGCCGCTCACATGCGTGACCTGCACGCCCGGGTGCGACGGACCGTCAGCTGCGCGGTCGAGGCGGGCGTGCCGGTCTACGCCGGCACCGACGCCGGCGGCGGCATCAAGCACGGGCGCCTGATCGACGAGGTGATCGCCCTGCACGAGGCCGGCATGACCCGCGAACAGGCGCTGGCCGCCGGGTCGTGGGCCGCCCGGTCCTGGCTCGGCTGGCCGGGACTGACCGAGGGATCACCCGCTGACCTGCTGGTATTCGCCGCCGACCCACGAGATGATCTCCAGGTGCTGCGTGATCCGTCGATGATCATGCTGCGGGGACGGGTGGTTCGCTAGCGACGGGGAGGCCCGGTGGACGACGAGCGGCAGCAACCGCCCACCGACCTCGCCTGGGGCCTGCCCGCATTCCTGCTCGGCTTCGGCGCGTACTACGTGGTGTCGCTGCTGATCCTGGGGCTGCTGCGGCCGCCGGCGGGACCGCGGGCCGGGCTCGACCTGGTGCTGCCGCTGATCGCCAACCTGTTCCTGGGCCTGGTGCCGTGGTGGTTCTCCCGCCGGCGCGGCCGCGGCGTGCTGGCCGACTTCGGCTACCTGCCGAACGGCCGCGACGTCCTGGTCGGCTTCGTCTGCGGTGTCGGGGCGGTTCTCGTCGGCATCGTGATCTCGCTGCTGGTGGCGCAGGCCATCCCGCCGGAGCCCAAGTCCGTCAGTACTCAGCTGAACGGGTGGCTCGTCGGCTACGTGGTGTTCCTCGTGGTCGGCGCGCCCATGACGGAGGAACTACTGGTCCGCGGCGCGCTGTGGGGAGCCTTGGCGCGTTACGGTCTGCCGCGGTTCGTCATCCTCGCGTTCACCGCGCTGGTGTTCGCGTTCATGCACCTGGACCCGACCCGGCTGGCGTCGCTGTTCGCCCAGGGCCTGGCGCTGGGCGCGGCCAGGATGGCCACCGGACGGGTCGGCGCGAGCATGGTCGCCCACGCGACCAACAACCTGTTGCCCGGGATCGTTGTGCTCGCGGCGACCTGACCGGATGCCGACCACGTGCACCAGCCGTCGGACCGAGGAGGCCCGGTGACACCACCGACAACGCAGGCCGACAGGCCCCTGGCCCACCGCTGGGGGTTCGGTGCGTTCCTGCTCGCCGAGCTGGTGTTCATCCTCTCCGCGGTGTTCCTGTCCGCCGCCGCCGGGCCGACCGGCGACGACGGCTCCATCCCGCCGGTGGTGATCGTCGTGGTGACGATCCTGCCCGCCATGCTCGCCGCCGGCGTCGCCGTGCTGGCCACCCTGCTGCGCGGCAACGGCCCCGTGACCGACCTGCGGCTGCAATGGAGCTGGCCGGACGTGCGCGCCGGCCTCAAACTCGGCGCGGCCGGCGTGGTGCTGACCGCCGTGGCCGCCGTGATCTGGGCCAAGACCGTCGGCCGGCTCGATCCGACGTCCGCGCTGGCGTCGGTCGTCGACACCCGGCCGCTGCCGGTCGCGCTGGCCGTCGTGATGTTCCTCTACACCTGGCTGGTCGGCCCGCTGTGCGAGGAGGTGATCTACCGGGGCCTGCTGTGGGGCGCCATCGAGCGGCTGAACTGGAGCCGCTGGGCCGCCTTCACGCTGAGCACGGCGATCTTCGCCATGGGCCACCTCGAGCCGCTGCGGACGTCCCTGCTGCTGGTCATAGCCATCCCCATCGGCTGGGCCCGCCTGGTTACCGGCCGCCTGCCCGCCAGCATCGTCGCCCACCAGATCAACAACTTCATCCCGGCAATCGGCATCCTCCTCATGTCCCTGGGTGTGTGGCATTGAACCCCCGCGAGTCGCGCTCTCGGGCACACCGAATGCAGGTCTCGGGCACACCCTGATTGGTGTCGGCGCGCCGTCGTCTGGCAGAATGGACGGCTGTCCGCCATTGCCGGTCCCTCTCGCTGTGCCGTGGCGTCCTGAAACCTGAGCTCGACCTCCGCGTCCCCACGCGGGCGGCCGGGCTCCACCCGGAGCAACGAGAGCCTGAGGAGTACCACCACCCGTGGCCGTCAAGATCAAGCTGCAACGGCTCGGCAAGATCCGCCAGCCGCAGTACCGGATCATCGTCGCCGACTCGCGCGCCCGTCGTAGCGGCAAGGCGATCGAGACGATCGGCAAGTACCACCCCCTCCAGGAGCCCAGCTTCATCGAGGTCGACACCGAGCGGGCGCAGTACTGGCTGGGCGTCGGCGCGCAGCCGACCGAGCCGGTGCAGCGCATCCTGGAGATCACCGGCGACTGGCAGAAGTTCAAGGGCCTGCCGGGCGCCGAGGGCACGCTGAAGCACGCCGAGCCGAAGCCGGACAAGCAGGCGCTGTTCAACGCCGCGCTGGCCGCCGCGGGCGAGGAGCCGACGACCGAGGCCACGACGCCGAAGAAGAAGGCGTCCAAGAAGGCCGAGGCCAAGGACGAGGCCGCCGCTGAGGAGAAGTCCGAGGGCGGCGAGGCGTGAGCTTGCTCGCGGACGCGCTCGAGCACCTCGTCCGGGGCATCGTCGACCACCCCGACGACGTTCGGGTCAACCTGCTGACCACCCGCCGCGGTCGCACCCTCGAGGTGCACGTCCACCCGGACGACCTCGGCAAGGTGATCGGCAGGGGCGGTCGGACCGCGACCGCGCTGCGCACCGTGATGGCCGGCATCGGCGGTCGCGGTGTGCGCGTGGACGTGGTGGACACCGACCGTTGACCAGTCCCGACGTTCGCGTCGTCGGACGGGTCGTCAAGCCGCACGGCATCCGCGGCGAACTCGTCGTGGACGTGCACACCGACTCCCCCGAGGAGCGGTTCGCGGTGGGTTCCGTGTTGGGGACCCGCGCGCGTGACGGCGCGTCCGGCACTGTCACCGTCGCAGCCGTCCGGCCACACACCGGACGGCTGCTGGTGACGTTCGAGGGAGTCGCCGGCCGGGACTCGGCCGAGGCGATGCGCGGCCTGCTCCTGCTGGTCGACGCGTCGGACCTGGCGCCGACCGACGACCCCGACGAGTTCCACGACCACGAGCTCGAAGGGCTCGCGGTCGTCGACGTGCACGGCAACCGCGTGGGCGTGGTCGCGGAGGTGCTGCACACCGCCGCGAGCGACCTGCTGGCCGTGCGCCGGGACGGCGGCGGCGAGGTGTTGGTGCCGTTCGTCACACAGATCGTGCCCACCGTGGACGTGGCCGGTGGCCGCGTGGTCGTCGACCCGCCCGAGGGACTGCTGGACGCCTGATGCGGATCGACGTGCTGACGATCTTCCCCGAGTACCTGGAGCCGCTGCGGGCGGCTCTGCTCGGCAAGGCGATCGACAAGGAACTGATCAGCGTCGACGTGCACGACCTGCGGGACTACACCCACGACGTGCACAAGGCCGTGGACGACAGCCCGTACGGCGGCGGCCCCGGCATGGTGATGAAGCCCCAGGTCTGGGGCGAGGCGCTGGACGCCGTGTGCCAGCCGGACGCCGACGGCACGCTGCCGCGGCTGGTCGTGCCCACGCCCGCCGGCCGGCCCTTCACCCAGGAACTGGCCCGCGAGTACGCAACGCTGCCCTGGCTGGCGTTCGCCTGCGGCCGCTACGAGGGCATCGACCAGCGGGTCGTGGACGACTCGGCCGGCCGGATGCGGGTCGACGAGGTCTCCATCGGCGACTACGTGCTGGTAGGCGGCGAGGTCGCGGTGCTGGTCATGGTCGAGGCGGTGGCCCGGCTGCTGCCCGGCGTGCTCGGCAACCCGTTGTCCGCCGAGCAGGACTCGTTCTCCGACGGCCTGCTGGAGGGCCCCAGCTACACCCGGCCGGAGGTGTGGCGCGGCCTGGGCGTGCCGAGCGTGCTGCGCTCCGGCAACCACAAGCTGATCGACCGCTGGCGGCGCGACCAGGCGCTGGAGCGGACTTTCCACCGTCGGCCCGAGCTGCTCGACCGGCTCACCGACGACCAGCTCGACAAGCACGACCGGGCGCTGCTGGACCGCCTGCGCGACCCGGACCACCCCTAACCCCCGGATTTGGGCCTGCCGAGCGCGTCTGGCACACTGGACAGGTTGCTGCACCCGGTCAGTGCGACCGGCGTGCGCCAGTTTGGGCCCAGACCCCCAGGCAGGACCAGCACCCGGATTCCGGCAGTGGAGTTCGTTCGTGCGTTTCGCGGGGGTTGTACGACAGACACCCGAAGGACGAGGACGGACCACCGATGAACACCCTGGACGCTCTGGACGCTCAGTCGCTGCGTTCCGACATCCCGGACTTCCGTCCGGGCGACACCCTGAAGGTCCACGTCCGCGTCATCGAGGGCACCCGCGAGCGCGTCCAGGTGTTCCAGGGCGTCGTGATCCGCCGCCAGGGCGGCGGCGTGCGCGAGACCTTCACGGTGCGCAAGATCTCGTTCGGCGTCGGCGTCGAGCGCACCTTCCCGGTGCACTCCCCGAACATCGCCAAGATCGAGCGCGTGACCCGCGGCGACGTCCGCCGCGCGAAGCTGTACTACCTGCGCGACCTGCGCGGCAAGGCCGCCAAGATCAAGGAGAAGCGGGACGCGATCCCGGCCAACTCCTGATCACGCGGCCGTAGCGCCCCGGTGAGTTACGACGAGTCCCGGGACGAGCACGACGACGCTGAACGGCCCTTGCCGCCATCATCGGATGGCGGCAAGGGCCGTAAGCGCGCCGGCTCCTTCTTCAAGGAGCTGGGCATCCTGATCGGGATCGCCCTCGTGCTGACCGTCCTCATCCAGACCTTCCTGGCCAAGGTCTACGTCATTCCGTCCGGGTCGATGGAGCAGACGCTGCACGGCTGCGACGGCTGCACGGACGACCGGGTGCTGGTGGACAAGATCATCTACCGGTTCCGCGACCCGTCGCCCGGCGACGTGGTGGTGTTCCGCGGCCCCGAAGCCTGGACCCACAACGACTTCACCGCGCGGGAACCGGGCAACCCGGTCGTGCAGGGCCTCCAGTGGCTCGGCTCGCTGATCGGGCTGGCGCAGGTCGACGAGCGGGACTTCGTCAAGCGGGTGATCGCCGTCGGCGGGCAGACCATCCAGTGCTGCGACGCCAAGAACCGCGTGCTGGTGGACGGCAAGCCGCTGGACGAGCCGTACATCTACTTCCTGCCGGGCCGGGGCGACAAGATGGAGCCGTTCGCGCCGGTGAAGGTGCCGGCGGGGCGGCTGTTCGTGATGGGCGACAGCCGGGTCAACTCCGAGGACTCGCGGTACCAGGGCGGCGGCGGGGTGAACGGCACGATCGGCGTCGACGACGTCATCGGCAAGGCGCGCGTCATCGTGCTGCCGGTGGGCCGCTGGGGCTTCATCACCGACCACGATCCGCAGGTCGCCGCCGGCGGTCTGGCGTTGCTGTGGTGGCGACGCCGGAATTGGGCGGATTCGCTACTACCCGTGTAGGGGACCGTACGGCCCGCTGTACCTCCACCCCACCAGCGCTAGCGTAACCTGGCCCGGTGACCGACGTCGTGCCCTCGCAGAACCCGCAGAGCAGCCCGGACCCGGAGGAACCCAAGCTGACTTCTTCCGAGTCCGAGCAGGCCGAGTCGGAACCCCATCTTCTCGACAGCGCCGCCACGGCGCGCACCCGTCGGCGTCGGCGGCCGGAGAAGAAGCGGTCGTTCTGGAAGGAACTGCCGATCCTGATCGTCACCGCGCTGGTGCTGACGATCCTGATCCAGACGTTCCTGGCCCGGGTCTACGTCATCCCGTCGGAGTCGATGGAGATGACGCTGATCGGCTGCGACGGGTGCACCGACGACCGGGTGCTGGTCGACAAGCTCAGCTACGACTTCACCAGCGTGAAGCCCGGCGACGTGATCGTGTTCAAGGCGCCGGACAACTGGGACAAGAGCGAGTTCCAGGCGCAGCAGTCGGCCAACCCGATCATCCGGGGCCTGGAGAACTTCGCGTCGGCCATCTCGCTGTACCCGCCCAACGAGTACGACCTGATCAAGCGGGTGATCGCGGTCGGCGGGCAGACGGTGCAGTGTTGCGACAACAACCGCGTCGTGGTCGACGGCAAGCCGCTCAACGAGCCGTACATCTACTGGCGGCCGGACTATCCGCCGACGCAGATGACGTTCGGGCCGGTCAAGGTGCCCGATGGCATGCTCTGGGTGCAGGGCGACAACCGCAACAACTCCGACGACTCGCGGCTGCAGGGGCACGGCGACCTGCTGGCCGGCGCGGTGCCGGTGGCCAACGTGATCGGCAAGGCCCGGGTGATCGTGCTGCCGCCGCAGCGCTGGGGCGGCGTGACGACGGTCGACCCGCAGGCCCAGGCGTCGGCGCTGAACGCGCCGGCCTGGCAGCAGGGGCTGCCGGCGGGCGTCGGCCTGGCCGCGGCGTTCCCGACGCTGTGGGTCGGCCGGCGGGTGCGGCGCAAGCTGTTCGGACTGTTCGCCAGGGGCGACCGCTGAGGTGGTAGTGGCGGGAGACGAGCTCCGGCCGCAGCGGGCGGTGATCCGGAGCAGCACGGGCAACTGGGCATTGCAGTCGGCGCTGGACCGGCGCGGTTTAGGGCCGGTCGCGGGCGTGGACGAGGCCGGCCGCGGCGCGTGCGCCGGGCCGCTGGTGGTGGCGTCGTGCGTGCTGCGGCCGGGCGACGCCCGCCGGCTGGAAGGCCTCACCGACTCCAAGCTGCTCACGGAGCTCGCGCGGGAGCGGATGTACGACCTCGTGCTGGCCCGGGCGCTGGACTTCGCGGTGATCGTCATCCCGCCGGCCGAGGTCGACCGGATCGGTGTGCACGTGGCGAACATCGAGGGCATGCGGCGCGCGGTCGCCCAGCTGACCACCCATCCGGGTTATGTTCTGGTCGACGGTTTCAAGGTGCCGGGGCTGACCGCGCCGAGCACGGCGGTGATCAAGGGGGACCAGGTGGTCGCGTGCGTGGCCGCCGCGTCGGTGCTGGCGAAGGTGACCAGGGACCGGATCATGACGGAATTGCACGGCGAGCTGCCGCGTTACGGCTTTGACGTGCACAAGGGCTACTGCACCGCCGAGCACACGGCGGCGCTCAACGTGCACGGGCCGACCGCGGAGCACCGCTGGTCGTACGTGAACGTGGCGGCGGCCGGGCGGCTGCACAACATGTGCCCTCCGCACGAGGTCGCCCGCCGCGTGGTTCAGAATGGAGCGTCCCCGGAAGCCGGGGTACCTGGCTCACGACGAGGAGGGACGCGGGTCCGATGAGCGCGGAGGATCTCGAGAAGTACGAGACCGAGATGGAGCTTCAGCTCTACAAGGAGTACCGCGACATCGTCGGTCAGTTCTCGTACGTGGTGGAGACCGAGCGGCGGTTCTACCTGGCCAACGCCGTCGACGTGCAGGTGCGCAACGCCGAGGGCGAGGTGTACTTCGAGGTGCGGATGTCCGACGCCTGGGTGTGGGACATGTACCGACCGGCTCGGTTCGTGAAGAACGTGCGGGTGATCACCTTCAAGGACGTCAACGTCGAGGAGCTGGACAAGCCCGACCTCCGGCTCCCGGAGGACGGCCCCTTCGGCGCCGGCGGCCCTCCCGCCACGTAATTTGGCGCCGCCTGCGGCGTCGCGGCTCGGCCGCCCACGAGGCCGATGCCTTCCCTTGTCAGTTTTCGATCGATGGACAGACACGATCGAAAACTGCCTGCGGTCCAGGCACCGGCGGCGGCCTCGCGGACTTGCCGACGTCTGAATGCCCCCGCCCAGCCAACCACATTTCCCTGACCGGAGTGCCCTGCTGGGGATGGCCTGTGGACAGCTCCCGAGTTGTCCACAGGCGTGGCGAACGGGCTGGCGATCGCTGGTCCGTTCGGCGCATCGTCGACGCATGACCCGCGATCGATGCAGCACCCGCGAGCTGGGGAAGCTGGGCGAGGACCTGGCCGCACTCTTCCTGGAGGGCCAGGGCCTGGTCCTGCTGTCCAGGAACTGGCGATGTCCCGAGGGGGAGCTGGACATCGTGGCCACCAATCGCCGCGGCCTGCTGGTGGTGTGCGAGGTGAAGACCCGTTCCGGCCCCGACTTCGGCAAGCCGGCCGAGGCCGTCGACTACCTGAAGGCGACCCGCATCCGGCGGCTCACGCATCGATGGCGGGCCGCGCACAAGGTGCCGTACTGCTACACCCGGTTCGACATCGTCTCGGTGATGTGGCCGGGCCACGGACCGGCACGGGTGGAGCACCTGCGGGGTGCGTTCTGATGCCGCTGTCCCGCACCTGGTCCGTCGCGCTGCTCGGCGTGGACGGCCAGCCCGTGGAGATCGAGGCCGAGGTCAGCCAGGGCAAGCCCAAGGTGCAGCTGCTGGGCCTGCCGGATCCGGCGCTGAACGAGTCGAAGGACCGCGTGCGGGCCGCGGTCCGCAACTCCGGCCTGGAGTGGCCGGACCAGGTGACGCTGGCGTTGTCGCCGGCCGACCTGCCCAAGGGTGGCTCCGGTTACGACCTGGGCCTGGCGTGCGCCGTGCTGGCCGGCGCCGGCAGCGTGCCGCAGACCAAACTCGGCGGCACCGTGCTCATCGGTGAGCTGGCGCTGGACGGTCGGATCCGTCCCGTGCGCGGCGTGCTGCCCCGGCTGCTCGCCGCCAAGCGGGCCGGGTTGACGCACGCCATCGTGCCCGTGGAGACGCTCGCCGAGGCCGCGCTCGTCGGCGGCGTGCACACGCGTGGCGCCGCTCGGCTCGCGGACGTGTTGGCCTGGCTCAAGGACGAGGATTCGGCGCTTGTCGAGGCCGAACCACCCGCTCCCGTCGCCCGGACCGACGCCCTCGATCTGGCCGACGTCCTCGGCCAGCCCGAGGCGCGGTGGGCATTGGAGGTCGCAGCCGCCGGCGCACACAACCTCTTGCTCGTCGGTCCGCCAGGCACGGGCAAGACCATGCTGGCCGAGCGGATCATCGGGTTGCTGCCGGAGCTCACCTCGGAGCAGGCGCTGGAGGTGACCGCCATCCACTCCATCACCGGCTCCTTGTCCGCCGACGTGCCGCTGGTGACGTTGCCGCCGTTCATCGCCCCGCACCACTCGGCATCCATTGCCGCACTCGTCGGCGGTGGCGTCGGCACGGCTCGTCCCGGCGCGATCAGCAAAGCCCACCGGGGCGTGCTCTTCCTCGACGAAGCCTGCGAATACGCGCCGGGTCATCTGGAGGCGTTGCGGACCGCCGTCGAGGAGGGCGAGATCCGGCTGGCCCGCCGGGACGGCGTCGTCCGCTATCCGGCCCGGTTCCAGCTGGTGTTGGCGACGAATCCCTGTCCGTGTGCGCCGCCGCGGGACGTCGACTGCACGTGTTCCCCGGTCGAGCGACGGCGCTACTTCGCCCGGCTGTCCGGGCCGCTGCTCGACCGCATCGACATCCGCACCCGGATGCGGCCGATCCACGCCATGGACAACAGCGACCTCGGTCCGCCGGAGAGTTCCGTGACCGTGCGGGAACGGGTGGCCAAGGCCCGCGCGCGAGCCGCCGAGCGGTGGGCCGAACACGGCTGGCAGACGAACGGCGAGGTCCCGGGACCGGCGCTGCGACGCCATTCCCGCCTGCCGGCCAAGGCGACGCGCCTGCTCGACCGCGGCCTCGCCGCCGGCTTCGTCAGCGCCCGAGGTGCCGACCGGTGCATCAGGATCGCGTGGACGCTGGCAGATCTCGCGGAAAAGGACCGTCCCGATGGGGAGGACGTCGCGGCCGCACTGGAGTTCCGGGACCGGCGAGCGGCATGACCGTCGACGAGATCCGCTTGGCCAGGGCGTATCTGCTCCGGGTCGCGGAGCCGCCGGCTCCCGAGGTGGTGTCGCTGGTGAAGGACCTGGGGGCGGTGCGGGCCGCGCAACTGGTGCGAGCCGGCAAGGCCGCCGACGACGAGACGGCGGCGCGGCGGCACCTTGACGTTGCGGCGATGGACATCGAGGCGGCGCGGGCCAAGCAAGCCCGCCTCGTGATTCCGGAGGACGAGGAGTGGCCGGCCTGGCAGCTGTTGGCCCTGGCCAATGCCGCCGCCCGGGGCGTGCCGGGCATGACAGAACCGTTGGGGCTGTGGGTGCGGGGCCGCGCACGCCTCGACGCTCTCGTGCAGGAGGCGGTCGCGGTGATTGGCGCACGCGCGGCGACCGGCTACGGCGAGCACGTGGCGAGCGAGATCGCCTTCGGCCTGGCCGAGCGGTCGGTGACCGTCGTTTCCGGGGCTGCGTACGGGATCGACGGCTGCGCCCATCGCGGAGCACTGGGGGCCAACGGCCCCACGATCGCCGTGTTGGCCTGTGGGGTCGACGTCGCCTACCCGGTCGGCCACACCGCGCTGCTGGCGAAGATCGCGGACACCGGGGCCGTGGTCAGCGAGTACCCGCCGAGCACCCGTCCGGCCAGACATCGTTTCCTGGTGCGGAATCGGCTGATCGCCGCGCTGGCGGCCGGCACGGTCGTGGTGGAGGCGGGCCGTCGAAGCGGTTCGAGAAACACCGCCGCGACGACAAGTGCGTTGGGACGGCCGCTGATGGCCGTGCCCGGCCCGGTGACATCGGCGATGTCGGTGGGCTGTCACGACCTGCTGCGGTCGGCGGGCGCGACGGCGGTGTGCTCGGTCGAGGACGTGATGGCTGACGCCGGACGGATCGGTGTCGACGCAAGTACTCGATCGGATGAACCCCTGCGGTCAACGGATGGACTCGATCGGGTGATGCTGCGCGTGCACGAGGAGTTGCCATCCCGGGGTGGTCTGAGCGCCGAGCGCATCGCCGTCGGTTCCGGCGTCCCGTTGTCGCGGGTCAGAGCCTTGCTGCCGGAACTGGAACTGTTGGGGCTAGTCCAAAAGTGTGAAGCGGGGTGGTGTCGCGGAACAGGATGAACGGGCAGAGGCCACTCCAACGGGTGTGGCGATGCTTGACCACGAACGGGTTGCGGCGCACCGTGTTGGGCTATGTGCCGTCACACGAGGGTCATTCGCGCGGGTGGACATCACGGGAGCGGGCGCCCAGCCCCGCTGAGGCCTGAGGCCACCTCGCCGCTCGCGGGGATGTGACGCGCGTTCGATGTCCTCTTCCCGACGGCCGGCTGCGCGGGAGCTGATCCGGCTCCGCGAGCGGCTGCCCGCTGACGTCGAGGCGGTGCTCGCGGACTACGAGCGCCACCTCCGGCTGGAGCGCAACCTCTCCGAGCACACCGTGCGCGCCTACCTTGGCGACGTGGTCTCGCTGCTGGGCCACCTGGCCCCGCCGCCCAATGACGCCGGTACCGCCCGCACCACAACCTCCCGCGACATGGTCGACAGCCACAACGCCGTCCGCGACGCCGCCGACGATGTCGGCGGCGGCAGCACGAGAGGTGCCAGCGCGGATCGCGGTGAGGCCGACCACGACGCTGGAGACGCAGACGAAGCACCGCTGGCGGTGGCGATCGCCGACATCGACCTGGCCGGGCTGCGGGCGTGGCTGGGTGCGCTGCGGTCCGCCGGCGCGAGCCGGTCGACGCTGGCACGGCGGTCGGCGGCGGCGCGGACGTTCACCGCGTGGGCGCGCCGCCGGGGGCATCTGGCGACCGATCCGGGGCAGCTGCTGATGGCGCCGCGGCCGCACCGGACACTGCCCGGGGTGTTGCGCAAGGACCAGGCGGCCGCGATGCTGGCCGCCGCGCAGAGCGGGGCCGCGGAGGGCGCGGCGGTTGCTCTGCGTGACCAAGCGCTGTTGGAGCTGCTCTACGCAACCGGGGTCCGGGTGTCCGAACTGTGTGGCCTGGACCTGGCCGACGTGGACTACTCCAGCCGAGTGATTCGCGTGCTCGGCAAGGGCGGTCGCGAACGGGTGGTGCCCTTCGGCGTGCCGGCCGAGCAAGCGCTTCGCCGATGGCTCGGAGAGGGGCGATCCGCCCTGGTCAAGGCCGGTTCGCCGACCGCGCTGCTGCTCGGAGCGCGGGGTGGCCGGCTGGATCAGCGGACCGCCCGCAAGATCGTGCACGACGCCGTCGGTGCGGTACCCGGAGCAGTCGACACGGGGCCGCACGGGCTAAGGCACTCGGCCGCGACGCACCTGCTGGAAGGGGGAGCGGACCTGCGGACCGTCCAAGAGCTGCTCGGTCACGCTACGCTAGCCACCACGCAGCTTTACACCCACGTCACCGTCGAACGGCTTAAGGCGATCCATGAGCGAACCCACCCCCGTTCCTGAGGACGCCGGGGGAGGTTCCCGCACGGCAACCGTGCCCTCCCTGGAGACACGCGCCCCGGAGACGACAGCGATGCGCAACGGCAGCCACGGCCCGGCCGCCGGTGGCTCGCGGGGCTCGTACGGTGGGGGCCAGCCCGACGGGGTCCTTCCCGGCGACCAGCGCACGGCCGACGACGTCGAGGCGGGCATCGTCGCGCTGTGGCGCAGCTACGGCGGGAGCCGGGCGCAGGAGCTGCGGGACCGCCTGGTGCTGCACTACGCGCCGCTGGTCAAGTACGTCGCCGGCCGTGTCGGCACCGGCCTGCCCGCGCACGTCGACGTGGGCGACCTGATTCAGTCCGGCATCTTCGGCCTGGTCGACGCCATCGAGAAGTTCGAGCCCGAGCGTGGGCTGAAGTTCGAGACCTACGCCATGCAGCGCATCCGCGGAGCGATCCTCGACGACCTGCGCTCCCAGGACTGGGTGCCGCGCTCCGTCCGCAGCCGCGCCCGCGACGTCGAACGCGCCCTCGAGCGCCTCGGCGGCCGGTTGCAGCGCACCCCCACCGACTCCGAGCTGGCCAACGAGCTGTCGATCACCATCAGTGAGCTGCGTGAGCTCTACGCCCAGCTCCAACTGACCAGCGTGGTCGCCCTCGACGAGCTCATCGCCGCCGGCCGCGGCACCGCGTCGTTGGCCGAGACCCTGCCCGACGACTACGCCGAGGACCCCGTCGCCAGCCTCGTCGACCAGGACAGCCGACGCCAGCTCGCCGACGCCATCGCCCAGCTCGCCGAGCGGGACCGCATCGTCGTGACCCTGTACTACTTCGAGAACCTGACCCTCGCCGAGATCGGCCGGGTCCTCGGCGTCACCGAGTCCCGCGTCTGCCAGCTGCACACCCGCGCCGTGCTGCGCCTGCGCACCAAGTTGAACGAGCAGTCGGAGACCTGAACCGTTCCCGTCGCGAACTGGACAGCTGGGATGGATGCGCCCACCACACGTATGTGTCCCAGCTGCCCGGCAAGTCAGCC
Source organism: Kutzneria buriramensis (assembly GCF_003387475.1). Lineage (GTDB taxonomy): Bacteria > Actinomycetota > Actinomycetes > Mycobacteriales > Pseudonocardiaceae > Kutzneria > Kutzneria buriramensis. The sequence continues at coordinate 390,742 of NZ_QUNO01000012.1, forward strand.
ACACGCGGCGCGGGCTTCGACCAGCTCGAGCCAGCGCGGCCGAGCCCAGCAGCCGGTGTCGGCACCTGTTCAGTTCATCGTGATCGAGGTGACTGAGGCGTTGTCGACGCCGACGCGGGGTACTGCCACGCCGGGAGTTGGGGCCTGCGGTGCGGAGGCCATGCGCACCGGACCGCCGTGGGTGACCAGGACTACCTCGGCGCCGGGGCGGGACTCGGCGTGGCGGCGGAGGGCTCGGTGAATCCGGTCGTACATGTCGGCGATGCTCTCGCCGCCGTCGGGACGGCGGAACGGCTCGCGCCACAGGCGGTCGACGGCGTGCTGGGCGGTGGGGTCGTCGGCGAAGGGCGCGTCGAGGCGGTGGCCTTCCAGGACTCCCAACTGCTGCTCGCGGAGTTCGGGGTCGAACTCCAGCGGCATGTCCAGCACCGAGGCGATGATCTCGGCCGTCTCCCGTGCCCGGATCAGGTCGCTGGCGACGATGGCAGCGGGCCGGGCGGGGCGTTCGGCTAACAGGTCCGCGGTGAGCCGGGCCTGGGCTCGGCCGGCGGCGGTGAGGCCGCCGGCCTCGGGCGACTGGCCCTGGATGCGGCCGGCGAGGTTCCAGGTGCTCTCGCCGTGGCGGACCAGGTGCAGCACGGCAGGTGTGATGGTCACGTCCGTCATCAGTACTGCATGCGGGGGTCGTCGTAGTTCTTGAACTCGATCACATTGTTCGACGGATCGGCCAGGAACAGCGTGCGGTGCTGCTCGGCGGTGCCCTCGAAGCGGATCGCCGGCCCGGACAGCACCCGCAGCTTGCGGTGCTCCACGAGCCGCACCAGCCGGTCGAAGTCCTCGGCCTGGGCGAAGCTCACGCCGAAGTGCCGCGGGTAGGCGATCGCCTCGTCCGGCACGTCCTCGCACAGGTGACAGACCAGCTGGTCGCCGAAGAAGTCCAGGGTGATCCGGTCGTCGTAGCGCCGGGCCAGTTTCGCGCCCAGGCCGAAGACGTAGAACTCCATGGCCTCGTCCAGATCCCGCGCCGGGACGGCGATGTGGCAGGCGTCGTACGGGTTGCGCATCCTCGTTTTCCTTTGTGGGGGCGGCTTTTCAGGTGGAGTGGGGGGCGATCGCGTGGTGCTCAGGTGGAGTGGGTGAGCGACCGCGCATTGGCCATGCCGGTGGTGAGGCTGAGCAGCGTGTCGCCGCGCAGGCCCCGGCGCAGGGTCTCCACGCCGACCACGTCGTGGGTGGCGATGTTGCCGAGGTTCACCTGCGGACCGACGGTGCGGATCAGCTCGACCTGGAGGTCCTTGGTCGGGGCTTCGAACATCACGGTGGCCGGGTCGAGGGCGTCCAGCACGGCGCCGAGCACGTCCTCGCGCATGTGGCCGTCGGCCTTGGCGATGCCGCTGCGGCCGCTCTCCCGTGCCTCGGTGATCACCATGACGGCGCCGGCGTCGAGGTCCTCGCGCAGGGCCTCGACCCAGTCGGCCGGGGTGAGCAGCGCGGACCGGTCGGCGTCCTTGTACCCGACCTCGGACAGCACGGGCCGGTGTGCGGACATCCGCCGCACGTAGTCGGCCTTGCTGCGCTGGTCCAGCGGGATGGTGCCGTTGGAGACCTCGATGTGCGTCGCCCCGGTGCGCTCGACCAGCGACAGGTAGTCGGGCAGCCGGTCGGTCCACACCGAGTGTTCGAACAGGGTGCCGCCGAAGTAGAAGTCCACGCCGGCCTCGCGCAGCACGGCCGCCTTGCGGTCGATGTCCTTGGTCACCAGCGCGGTGCCCCAGCCGAACTTGACCAGGTCGATCAGCTGCCCGTGGCTCTGGATGACGTCGGTGAAGGCGCCGGTCGGCAGGCCGGGGTCGATCATCATGGTGGTTCCGGGCATGCCCCTGCTCATGCGGTGCCTCCCTGACTCGGAATCGTGGTTCGGCGACGGAGCGGGCGTCATCGGGCGCCTCCAGCGGTCGCCAGTTCGGCCCGCAGCGCGCGGCGGAGCACCTTGCCGGTGGGGCCGGTGGGCAGCTCGGCGGTGACCTCGATCGCGGTCGGACGCTTGTACCTGGTCAGTTCCCGCTCGCACCGATCCCGGAGGTCGCGGGCCAGGACGTCGGAGTCCGCGCCGGGCTGGGCGGTGACGAACGCGACCGCCACTTGGCCGAGCCGCTCGTGCGGGGCGCCGACGACCGCGGCCGACCGCACCGACGGGTGCCCGAGCAGCACGTTCTCGATCTCCAGCGGGTGGATCTTCTCGCCGCCCCGGTTGATCACGTCGTCCGCACGCCCGGCGAGCCGGACGAAGCCGGCCTCGTCGCGTACGCCGAGGTCGCCGGTGAGCAGCCAGCCGCTGGCGTCGCGGGCCGGTCGGGCGCGCTCCGGCACGTTGGCGGACAGGTCCAGGTAGTGGCTGACCACCTGCCGTCCGCGCAGCGCGACCATGCCCTCCTGACCCGGCGGGGCCGGGCGGCCGTCCGGACCGAGCACCGACAGGCCGACGCCGACCGGCAGACCGACCGAGCCGATGCGCCGGGCGTCGGCCTCGACCGGGTTGGCGGTGATCTGCCCGGCCGCCTCGGTCATGCCGTACGTCTCCAGCACGCCGATGCCGGTGTGCTCGGTGAACGCGCGCAGCGTGTGCTCCGGCAGCGGCGCGGACGCCGACCGCGCGAACCGGATGCCACGCACCAAGTCCTCGCTCGGCGCGGGTGCGGCGGCCAGCGACGCGAGGATCGCGGGCACCGTGTTCAGCCAGGTCGGCCGCCACTGCTCGACCCGTTCCCAGTACGCGTTCACGTCGAATCGGCGGTCCACCACCAGCGACGCCCCGCTGACCAGGTTGGCCAGCAGCCCCATCACCTGAGCGTTCACGTGGAAGAGCGGCAGCGGCGTGTAACCGCGCTGCTCGGGGCCGAAGCCGTGGTGCCGGGCGACCCGCCGCGCCGCGTGCATCAGCTGCCACTCGGACAGCGGAATGCCCTTGGGCGCGCCCGTCGTGCCGGAACTGGCCAACAGCACCGCGGGCCGCATCGCCGCGCCGTCGCCAGGTCGGGCCGACAGCGTCGCCAATCGGACCGGAATCGGGCCGGAATCGGTGAGCGACCACATTTCCGTCTCGGTCGTGAACAGTTCCGGAGTGTCCGTCGCCACCACGTCGACACGAAGGCGTGAGATCGAATTGGCCAATTCCGACGCCGTGAGCCGGGGATCGAGCGGCACTGCCGTCAGGCCGGCCGCCAAAAGGCCCAGATAGGCCGCCGTGAAAGCCAGCGGATCGGTGGCCACGAGCCCGACGCGGGACCGCTCCGGGAGCCCGCGGCCGCGACTGGCCGCACGCCAGTTCTCGGCCTGGGAAGCCAGCTCCGACCAGGTGAGCGACCTGCCGTCCGCGCCGGCGACGAACGCGGCCGCCGCGGGCCGCTCCAGCGCGCGTGCGGTCAGCAGCCGGGACACCACTGCCATGCGGCCTCCTCACGATGTGGGATGACCTGATCGATTCTTGACTTGATCGATGTGAAGCGCATAGGAGGAACTTAAGAACCGCCTGTGCGCGACCGATTTGGGGGAATTGGGCGGCAATCGACAGGAATTCGACAGTCGGTTCAGGCCGCCCGTCCCGGTGGTGGTTCACGCCATGGCAGCAGGCGAACGCGCTGTGTGGACAACAGTCGCAACGGGTTCAGATATTCGTCGCCACGCCGCACGCCCCAATGCAGGCAACTCGGCGCGCAGCCCTCGTGTCCGGGCATCAGCCGGCCCACCTCCTCGCCCCGCCGCACCCGCTGGCCGGCGGTGACTTCCGGCCGGATCGGCTCGTACGTGGTGCGCAGGCCACCTGCGTGCGTCACCGACACCACGCCCCGGGTTGCCACCCATCCGGCGAAGGAAACCACCCCGTCCGCGGCCGCGAGCACCGGTTCGCCGACGGCCGCGCCAAGGTCGACGCCGCGGTGGCCGGGGCCGTACGGGCCGGTCGGCGGCTGGAACGGCCGCAGCACGGGATGCGGCGGCGCGAGCGGCCAGGAGTAGCGGGTGGGTGGGGACGGTGAGGGGAGAGCTGTGGAGGGAAGGCCGACGGTCGCGGCGTGGGCCGGGGGCTGATGAGCGGTCAGCACCGCCGGTGGGCCGGCGCAGGGCGTCGTGGTCAGGACGATGGTGGCGAGGGCGAGCGCGTTGGGCATGGGTCCAGCGTCGACCGCTCGACCGGCCGTGACCACCGGCGATGATCGACTTGTGGACAACCCGGGCGGCGGGGCGGGGGCTGTGGACAACCGGGAGCCCGATTCGGGCGTTCGGGGGGTTCGGGCGTACACTTCTCGCGCGACCTGTGTATCGCGGGTCGACTTCGCGTGCCAGCGCTTACCCCTGATCAACGGGGTACTCCGTCCGGCGGTCTCGAAGGCCTCACAGCAGTGGCGGTCGGCGGGTTCGGACGGTGGCCAGGCACCAGGGCACTGGGTCACCCGACCCGTTGCGTCAACCGAACCGCGCGCCACCCGGCGCGCACGACACCAAGAGGTGCAACCGGCCATGGCCGTCGTCACCATGAGGCAGCTGCTCGACAGCGGCGTTCACTTCGGGCACCAGACCCGGCGCTGGAACCCGAAGATGAAGCGCTTCATCTTCACCGAGCGCAACGGCATCTACATCATCGACCTCCAGCAGACGCTGTCGTACATCGACCGCGCCTACGAGTTCGTCAAGGAGACCGTCGCGCACGGCGGCTCCATCCTGTTCGTCGGCACCAAGAAGCAGGCGCAGGAGGCGATCGCGCAGGAGGCGCTGCGGGTCGGCATGCCGTACGTGAACCAGCGCTGGCTGGGCGGCATGCTCACCAACTTCACCACCGTGCACAAGCGCCTCCAGCGGCTCAAGGAGCTGGAGTCGATGGAGCAGACGGGCGGCTTCCAGGGTCTCACCAAGAAGGAGATCCTGATGCTCACCCGCGAGAAGGACAAGCTGGAGAAGACCCTCGGCGGTATCCGCGACATGTCCAAGGTGCCCAGCGCCGTCTGGATCGTGGACACCAAGAAGGAGCACATCGCCGTCGGCGAGGCGCGCAAGCTGAACATCCCGGTGGTGGCCATCCTGGACACCAACTGCGACCCGGACGAGGTCGACTACCCGATCCCGGGCAACGACGACGCGATCCGCTCCGCGACGCTGCTCACCAAGGTCGTCGCCGAGGCCGCCGCGGCCGGTCTGATCGCCCGCTCGGGCGCCCGCACCCAGGCCGCCGACAAGCCGGGCTCGGTCGAGGAGCCGCTGGCCGAGTGGGAGCAGGAGCTCCTCGTCGGCGCGAACGCCGAGACCGCTGCCGCCGCCCCGGCGGCCGAGGCCCCGGCGACCGAGGTCACCGCCCAGTCCTGACCGGCGACCCGCCCGCCCGCGCCCTCCAGCGCGGGCGGGCGCGTGCCACCGCCCTACCCCAGCGCGCACCCGCAGAAGGAAACGGACACCGCACGATGGCGAACTACACCGCGGCCGACGTGAAGCGACTCCGCGAGCTCACCGGCTCCGGCATGATGGACTGCAAGAAGGCTCTGGAGGAGAGCGACGGCGACTTCGACAAGGCCGTCGAGATCCTGCGCATCAAGGGCGCCAAGGACGTCGGCAAGCGGGCCGGGCGGGCCACCGCCAACGGCCTGGTCGCGGCCGACGCCGGCGTGATGATCGAGCTCCAGTGCGAGACCGACTTCGTCGCCAAGAACGAGGAGTTCCAGGAGCTGGCCGCCAAGATCGTGGCCGCCGCCAAGGACGCCGGCGCGACCGACGTGGCCGCGCTGACCGCCGCCAAGCTGGGCGACGGCACCGTCGCGGACGCCGTGCAGGCGCTGTCCGCGAAGATCGGCGAGAAGCTGGAGCTGGCCAAGGTCGTCGCCTTCGACGGCCAGGTGAGCGCCTACCTGCACCGCCGCTCCGCCGACCTGCCGCCGGCCGTCGGCGTGCTGGTCGAGTTCACCGGCCCGGACGGTGACGCGGTCAAGGGCGTCGGCATGCAGATCGCCGCGATGAAGGCCAAGTACGTCACCCGCGACGAGGTGCCGGCGGACATCGTCGAGCACGAGCGCGGCATCGCCGAGGCGACCGCCCGCGAGGAGGGCAAGCCGGAGGCGGCGCTGCCCAAGATCGTCGAGGGTCGCGTCAACGGCTTCTACAAGGATGTCGTGCTGCTGGAGCAGCCGTCCGTGCAGGAGTCCAAGAAGACCGTGAAGGCCCTGCTTGACGAGGCCGGGGTCACCGTGACTCGCTTCGCTCGCTTCGAGGTGGGCCAGGGCTGAGGCCCGGCGCAGGCGGGGTCTGCCACAGTACGTGGCGGCCCCGCTTTCGCACGCCAGGACCACCACCGCGGACGACGAGAGGAAACCGAGCTTCGATGTCGTTGACCCAGGACCGATCGACCAAGGACGCCGCGGCCGGTGACGGCGGCGGCTACCGCCGGGTGCTGCTGAAGCTGGGCGGCGAGATGTTCGGCGGCGGCGCCGTCGGCGTCGACCCCGACGTGGTGCACACCGTGTCCAGCCAGATCGCGGACGTGGTCCGCGGCGGCACCCAGGTGGCCGTGGTGATCGGCGGCGGCAACTTCTTCCGCGGCGCCGAGCTCAGCCAGCGCGGCATGGACCGGGACCGGGCCGACTACATGGCCATGCTCGGCACCGTGATGAACTGCCTGGCGCTACAGGACTTCCTGGAGAAGCAGGGCATCGACACCAGGGTGCAGACCGCCATCACGATGGGGCAGGTCGCCGAGCCCTACATCCCTCGGCGCGCCGAGCGGCACCTGGAGAAGGGCCGCGTGGTGATCTTCGCCGCCGGCGTCGGCATGCCGTACTTCTCCACCGACACCGCCGCGGCCCAGCGGGCGCTGGAGATCGGCTGCGACGTGGTGCTGATGGCCAAGGCGGTCGACGGGGTCTACGACTCCGACCCGCGGCGCAACCCCGACGCCAGCATGTACGACACCATCACGCACCAGGAGGTGCTCGAGCGCGGGCTGGAGGTCGCCGACGCGACGGCGTTCGCCCTGTGCAAGGACAACAACATGCCGATCATCGTGTTCAACCTGCTGACCGAGGGCAACATCGCCCGTGCGGTGCGCGGTGAGAGGATCGGCACCGTGGTGAGCACCCCTGACGACAGGCCCTCGGCCTGACGCTGGGATCGTGTGCACCGGCAAGCCACAACCGGCCAGCAGCATCGACAAGGAGCAGCCGTGATCGACGAGACCCTTCTCGACGCCGAGGAGAAGATGGAAACCGCGGTGTCCGTGGCCAAGGACCACCTCGCCTCGGTGCGCACGGGGCGGGCCAACGCCGCCATGTTCCAGGGCATCACCGTCGACTACTACGGCTCGCCGACACCGCTGAACCAGCTCGCCGGCATCACCATCCCCGAGGCCCGGATGGCCGTCGTCAAGCCGTACGACGTCAGCCAGCTGCGGGAGATCGAGAAGGCCATCCGCGACTCCGACCTGGGCGTGAACCCCAGCAACGACGGCTCGATCATCCGCGTGCTGATCCCGGCGCTGACCGAGGAACGCCGCCGCGAGATGGTCAAGGTGGCCAAGAGCAAGGGCGAGGACTCCAAGGTGGCGGTGCGCAACATCCGCCGCAAGGCCAAGGAGGAGCTCGACCGGATCGCCAAGGACGGCGAGGCCGGCGAGGACGACGTGGCGCGGGCGGAGAAGGAGCTCCAGCAGCTCACCGACAAGTACGTCGCGCAGATCGACCAGCTCGTCAAGCACAAGGAAGCCGAGCTGCTGGAGGTCTGAGGACCTGCCGGCAGGAGAGAGTTCGACGGACGTGACGACGACACGTGGCCGGCGGGACGAGCAGGACGCGTCCGCCGACGAGCCCGGCGACCAGCCGCCGGCGAAGACCTCGCGCGCGGGCCGCAACCTGTGGGCCGCGATCGGGGTCGGCGTCGGCCTCGGCGCGGTCATTCTGACGTGCCTGTTCACGCTGCCCAAGCTGTTCGTGGGGATCGTGGCCGTCGCGGTCGCGATCTCCACGGTCGAGCTGGCGGGCGCGCTGCGCCGGGCCGGCGGCATCAACGTCGCGCTGGTGCCGGTGCTCGTCGGCGGCCAGGCCATGGTGTGGCTCTCCTGGCCGTTCGAGCGGGTCGGCCTGCTGGCCGCGTTCGTGGTGACGATCCTGGCCTGCCTGGTCTGGCGGTTCCGTGAGGGCGTGTCCGGCTACGTGCGGGACGTGACCAGTTCGATCTTCGTCGCCTCGTACGTGCCGCTGTTCGCGTCCTTCGCCGCCATGCTGGTGGTGCCGGCCGACGGCGTGTACCGGGTGCTGTGCTTCCTGATCGGCGTGGTCTGCTCCGACACCGGCGGCTACGCGGCCGGCGTGCTGTTCGGCAAGCACCCGATGGCCCCGCTGATCAGCCCGAAGAAGTCCTGGGAGGGCTTCGCCGGCTCGATGATCACCGGCACCGTCGGCGGCGCGCTGTCGGTCACGCTGCTGCTGCACGGCCAGTGGTGGCAGGGCGTGCTGCTGGGCGCGGCGCTGGTGATCACGTCCACCGTGGGGGACCTGGTCGAGTCGCTGATCAAGCGGGACCTGGGCATCAAGGACATGGGCAGCCTGCTGCCGGGGCACGGCGGCCTGATGGACCGGATGGACTCGCTGCTGCCGTCCGCTGTGGTGGCCTGGCTTCTGCTGCGGCTGTTCATCCCGGCGTAGCGGAGTTGTCCACAGGCGGCCCGTTTGCAAGATCGACTGCGGGGTTGGGCGGGTAGACTGGGTCCGGGGCCGCCCCCCTGGGAGTGGTGGGGGCTGCTTAGAGGCCGAGTTGGGCGCGGCCGATCGCGGTGAGGTCGGCGACGGTGGCGCGGTCCGGCCAGGTCGCCTCGTAGTTCTCGGGAGCGAAGTCGCCGGGGCTGTTGCCGGCCAGGAAGTTCCGGCCGCACTCGGCGGCGTAGCGGGCGTTCTTCTCGCACAGCGGCGCCGCCGGGATGTACATGACGTTGCCCCAGCGCTCCTGGTCGCTGACGTCGGCGACAGAGTGGATGACGTCGCAGTGCCACCAGACGGTGTCGCCGGGTTCGACGGCGGGGATGGGCGTGAGCGCGGGCAGCAGGGCGGAGTGCCACTGCTCGGTGACGGCGAGGACGCGGCCGTTGGCGGCGCCGCAGAGGTCGTCCTCGGGGACGTCGTCCTGGAGGGCGCGCAGCAGCAGGTAGGCCATGGCCGACGGGATCGGCACGACGTGCAGGACGCCGTCGGTGGGCCGCATGTCGGACAGCGCGGTCCAGCCCTGGAAGGTCCGGAACGCGGAGCACATCACCGTCGACTCGAACTCGTCGACCTCGGTGCGGTGGGCGCCGTCCCACGGGTCGTAGTCCGCCCACCGGCCGGCGAACACGTGCCGGAAGACCCGTTGGTAGGCCGGCAGAAGCCACCGTTCGACCGATCCGGAGTCGGTGTGCGCGGACAGGCCCTTGGACGACGAGCCGGGCTCGCGTCGGCGAATCCGGTCGGGGTAGGCGGTGTCCCGCGTGGGATCGAACCACACGCGGCCCTCGGATTCGTTGCGCCAGAAGGAGTTCAGGAACGTGCGGACGGCCGACATCCGCTCCGACTGGCGGGCCTCGATCTGCGGCCGGGACCAGTAGACGGGGTAGATCTGCGGCTTGCTGGAGGTCAGGCCGCCGAAGACGTCGTCGGCGGGGCCGGCGTAGCTGCCGGCGAAGTCGTTGCGCACCAGGTAGTCGGCGAGCTCGGCGTCCCATGCCTCGGCCTGCGGGCGGGGGAAAGTGCGGCGAACGACGGCGCAGCCGCGGCGGCGGATGGCATCGACCGTGGATACCGGGACGGTGCCGGCGGCGACCTCCGCGTAGTCGACGACGGGGAAGGCGGCGGCGCCGGCGCTTACCACCGTATGTACCTCTTCGAGCATGTCCTTCTCGACCTCGGCGAACACGCCGGCGTAGTCGCCGAGCTGCCGGCGGAGCCGGGCCTTGGTGTCCCGGATCGCGGCGCGGACGTCGGTGGGCAGGGTCGTGGCCACGGCGGCTCCTTTTGATTAGGACTCCTAACTAGAACATTTTGCTACGGTAGCCCCATCGCCAGCCAGCCACAAGACGCCGACACCCGGCAGTTGCCGCGCCTGAAGATGCTGCGGGAGCTGACCGACCGGGCCGTGCTGGACGACGTCTTCAGCCACGGCCGGGTGACCCGAGTCGAGCTGTCCGACCGCACCGGCATCTCCCGGCCGACGATCTCCGAGTCGGTGCGCCGGCTGGAGGCCGCGGGCCTGCTCACGGCCACCGGGTCGCGGGAGACCGGCCAGCGCGGCCGGATCGCCACCTTCTACGAGCTCGGCGCCGACACCGGGTACGTGGTTGCCCTGGAACTCAACCAGTTCGGCGTGCACGCCATCGCGTACGACTTGCGGCAGACGGAGTTGGCCGAGCGACGAGCCGAGCTGGGGGACGACCTGAGCGCCAAGGTCCGGGCGGCGATCGTCGACGTCGGAGCGCCCGGACCGCTGCGGGCGGTGGCGATCTCCGTCGCGAATCCCGTCGACCCGGCCACGCGCGAGGTGATCCCGCTGCCGGGATCGCCGTTCCCCGAAGGCTTCATCCGGCTCGACGACGTCATCGACGCGCCGCTGATGGTGGACAACGACGTCAACTGGGCGGCGCTGGCGGAACGGCGGGCGGGCGCGGCTCGACAGGCGTCGAGCTTCGCGTACGTGCATGTGGGCGCGGGCATCGGCATGAGCCTCTACCTCGGCGATCAACTGGTCCGCGGCGCGCACGGGCTCGCCGGCGAGATCGGCTACCTGAGAGTCGGCGACACCGACGTCACGTTGACGGATGCGTTGCTACGACAGGGATTCGGCACGCCGCCGGCGATCGACGTGTCGACCGTGCTGGCCGGCGACAAGCGCGGGTTCGGGACGGTCATCGGCCGCGCGGTGGCCTCGGCGTGCACGGTGTTCGACCCGGAACTGGTGCTGTTCGGCGGGCCGCTCGGCGGCCATCCCGAGATCCTGCCGCACATCCGGGCCGCGCTGGACGGGGCGACGCAGGCCCCGGTTCGCGTCGAGGCCGGCGAATTCGGTGACGCCGCACCGCTTCGAGGCGCCCTGGCGTGGGCGGTCGACCACGGCCGCGGGCAGTTGTTGGCCTAGTCGTCGTACGGGTCGACGGGTTCCTCTTCCTCCTCCGACGGCTCGATCACCGAGAACGTGGCCCCCTGCGGGTCGGCCAGCACCGCGACCCGGCCGTACGTGGAGTCGAACGGTTCCAGCACAACGGTTCCCGCCAGCCGGCGCGCGCAGCGGGCCGCCTCATCGGTGTCGGTGACGCGGAAGAACACCGTCCAGTGCGGCGGGGTGTCCGGCGGGAACTCGGCGTCCATGCGATAGCGGCCGAGCACCGCCCGCGCGCCCAGCCACCACACCGTGTAGTCCAGCTCGACGCCGTCGCCGACCTGGCCCTGGCTGTATCCGAACAGGCCGCGGAAGAACTTGTCCGCCAACTGGCCGTCACGCGTGTTCAGATCGGCCCACTCGAAGCTGCCCGGAATTCCGCGCGCCAGCGTCACATCCGGCCTCGGGGCGCTGAGCGCGATCACGCCGCCGCTGGGATCCTCGGCGATCACGATGCGTCCCTCCAACGGGCCGCGCACCACGCGGCCACCGTGTTGGCGCACCCGTTCCGCGGCGATCCAGGGATTTCTGACGGCCAGGTGCAGCCGCCATTCGTGGCGTCGCCCGGGATCGATGCCGGCCGCCACCTCGTCCGGGCCGACGTGCGCGAGCGCGCCGCCGCGACGGTCCACTGTGTACCGCCAGCCCAGCAGTGCGGCGTAGAAGTCGCGGCTGGCCGGCGGATCGGTGCTGTCGAGACTGACCCAGCATGGCGTGCCGGAGAGGATGCCGTTGGCGTGCGACATGGTGGCACCTCCTCGCGTGTTCACGGCGTGTAGTCAATGGTCAACGCAGCATCATCCCCATGGCAAGCCGCCACATGATTGGCTTGTCGCCATGGGGATGACGTGGGTGCCGCAGCTGGCGGCGCGGATGAGGGCCAGACTGACTGCCGTGCACGTGCTTCCCAGTCCCAACATCTGGCAGTGGCCCGAGCTGTACGCGGTGGAGAACCTCGCCCAGGACAGCACCGGCGAGATCTGGCGCGCGCTGCGCGCCGAATGCGACTGGGCCGGGCTGGACGTCGTCGATGTCGGTTGTGGCGACGGGTTTCACCTGCCGGCGTTCGCCCGTGACGCGAGGAGCGTGACCGGCGTCGAACCGCACCCGCCGTTGGTGGAGCGCGCCAAGACGCGGACGCGTGAGGTCGACAACGTACGTGTGCTGGAAGGTGGGGCGCAGCGGCTGCCGTTGCCGGACGGCTGCGCGGATGTGGTGCACGCGCGCACCGCGTACTTCTTCGGGCCCGGCTGCGAACCCGGGCTGATCGAGGCCGATCGGGTGCTGCGTCCCGGTGGCGCGCTGGCGATCGTCGACCTCGACGGGGCCGCGCCACCGTACGGGAAGTGGCTGTGCGATGACGTTCGTAACTACGATCCCGTTGCGGTGCAACGGTTCTTCGACGAGCAGGGATTCAGCACCCGGCGGCTGTCGACGGTGTGGCGGTTCGAGCGGCGGCCCGATCTGGAGGCCGTGCTGCGCATCGAGTTCTCGGCCAAGGTGGCCGAGCGCGCCATCGCCGAGACGGCGGGCACGGAGATCCCGGTCGGCTATCGGCTGCACGTGCGGCGCAAGCCGGCCGGGATCATCCTGCCTTCGTGACCACTACTCCGCGTCCTCGGTCTCGGCGTCGACGTCCTCGGCCAGCAGGCCGTAGATCCGCCGCTTCGCCTCGTTGATCGCGTCGACGGCGCGGGACTTCTGGTCCTCGGTGCCGGCGTGGGTGATCTGGTTCACGGCCATGAACAGCTGGTGCAGGGCCGCGTGCAGCTCCCGGACCTCGTCGGCCTCGCCGACCGCGTCCGCCCAGGGCTTGGCCTCGCCCAGCTTGGCCGCCTCGGCCCGGCCGGACTCGGTGAGCGTGAACAGCTTCTTGCCGCTGGTCGCGTCGGCCGTGATCAGGCCCTCGTCGTCGAGCATCTGAAGCGTCGGGTAGACCGAGCCGGGGCTGGGCCGCCAGACGCCGTTCGTGCGCTCGCCCAGTTCCTGGATCATCTCGTAGCCGTGCATCGGACGCTCCGCGAGCAGGGCCAGCACCGCCGCGCGGACGTTGCCACGGCGCTGCCGCCGGCCGCCGCGGCGGCCGCCGCGACCGAAACCGGCCATCGCGCCGAGGGCGCCCGGCCAGGGACCGCCGGCCGCGAAGGGCATCGGGCCCATCGGCGGCTCCGGCGGGCGGGGCGGGGTGTGGTGCGGGAAACCGCCCGGCAGTGTGCCGAATCCGTGTTCACGCTGGAAGTGGCTGTGGTTGTGATGGCTGCGCATGATGCGCTCCCTTCGGGTTGGTGTGTCGTTCTGACGTCGCTAACGATATATCGCTGACATATCGCGATACAACGATCGATTGTGTGACCCGCGTCACGTTCGCTGGCATGGGAGAATGGATGGGTTATGACTGCGCTCCCCCTTGTCTTCGATGCCCCCCGCCGGGCCATGCCGCCGCGACACCTCGCCGACATGTCCGCGGCCGAACGCGCCCAGGCCGTCGCCGACCTCGGGGAGAAGCCGTTCCGGGCCAAGCAGCTGTCCAACCACTACTTCTCGCGGCTGACCGTCGACCCCGAGGCGATGACCGACATCCCCGCCGCCGCGCGGGAACGGCTCGTCGGCGCGTTGATGCCCAGCCTGCTCACCGAGGTGCGCAAGCTCAGCTGCGACGACGGCACCACCCGGAAGACGCTGTGGCGGGCCCACGACGGGACGCTGCTGGAGAGCGTGCTCATGCGCTACCCCGACCGGGCGACGCTGTGCATCTCCAGCCAGGCCGGCTGCGGCATGGCGTGTCCGTTCTGCGCGACCGGGCAGGGCGGGCTCACCCGCAACCTGTCCACCGCCGAGATCGTCGACCAGGTCCGGTCGGCCGCCGCCGCGATGCGTGACGGCGAGCTGCCCGGTGGGCCCGGCCGGCTGTCCAACATCGTGTTCATGGGCATGGGGGAGCCGCTCGCCAACTACAAGCGTGTGATCGACGCCGTGCACCGCATCTGCGACCCCGCCCCTGACGGTCTGGGCATCTCGCAGCGGTCCGTGACCGTGTCGACTGTGGGGCTCGTGCCGGCGATTCGGAAGCTGACCGAGGAGGGTCTGCACGTCCGCCTGGCCGTGTCGCTGCACACGCCCGATGACGAGCTTCGGGACACGCTGGTGCCGGTGAACACGCGGTGGAAGGTGTCCGAGGTCCTTCAGGCCGCTCGCGGCTACGCGGACAAGACCGGGCGGCGGGTGTCGATCGAGTACGCCCTGATCCGGGACGTGAACGATCAGGGTTGGCGGGCCGACATGCTCGGCAAGAAGCTGCACAAGCACCTCGGACAGTACGCCCATGTCAACCTGATCCCGTTGAACCCCACGCCGGGTTCCCAGTGGGACGCGTCGCCGAAGCCGGTACAGGACGAGTTCGTACGGCGGGTCAAGGATCAGGGCGTGGAGTGCACCGTGCGTGACACCCGTGGCCAGGAGATCGCCGCGGCCTGTGGGCAACTCGCCGCCGAAGGCTGAGGTCGTCGGATCCGGCTGATCACCGCAGCGCGGCGAGCAGCAATTCTCCGATGAGAGCGACGGTGTCCAGCGGAGTGTCTGCGCCTGCCGGCGTTGTCCGTACAAGGCGTAGGGTTCGGCCGGCGTTGTCGGCGAACCAGCCTTGGGAATGCAGGGCGGCGTCGTGCCTCAACTGCTCGCCGGAGACTGCGAACTGCGTGCGAACCGCGGGTCCGGTCTGAGGGTCGAGAGCCAGCCGGATGATGTCGAGGATATCCGTGGCTTCCTTGGTTTTCGACCGGTTGGGCAGGGCCTGGAGCTTCGTGGCGACGAGCGGCCCCGGCTCGGCGACCTTCACCGAGTGTTCGAAGGCCGTTCCGCCCGCGGCGGCACGGATGCGGAGCGGTGTCGCGGTCCTGAGCGCCCAGTCGTGCGCCAGCGCGTAGAGGCGGTCGTTCGGATTCTCGGACAGGTCGGTGAGTTCCCGTTCGCTGATCTCGAGAACATCGATCCGGACTTCGCCGGAGGCAGTGGTGATCATCGCACCGGCGCCGTCGACCGCGGTTGCGCCACTGGCGAGTAGGACCTCCAACTGTCCACGTTCGCCGTCCGCGCGGCGGTTCACGGTGTCGACGTCGGTCGTGACGCGATGGGCTGCCGTTCCGAGGCGGGAGAGCATGGCCAGGCCGCCGACGAGCGTGACCGGTCGGCCCGGTCGATGCTCCACCACGGGAATCGCTTGCAGGAGCGCGAATGTGCCTTGGCCGAACAGATCGACGCGCGTGGGGGTATCACCAGACACGGGCCACGTCCGAAGGCGGAGTCCAGCCGTCGAGGATCTCCCGGCCGCGGCCGGGGTCAGAGGCCAGATCGAGCGCGACGAACAGCGGATGAGCCAGTGGCCAGTGTGTCTCGGCGTCTCGGGCTGGCCGGCGGGTCGCACACACTTGAGGTGCGGGTGCGACATGCAGGGTTGCGCCCCGGGCCGCGTCGGACATGGGAACGCCGAGCATGGTCGCGGCTCTGTGAGCTGTCGCCTCGTCCGGAACGTAGAAGTCCGGCGGATAGTCGGCGCGGACTCCCGCCGGTGCGCCGTAAGCGGCTGCGGCCAGCGTGTCCGTGAGTGCCCAGCCGCTGCTGCCGGTCACATCGTCCCAGGCTGTGCGCAGGACTTCGGTGATCGCAGGATCGTGAAGGATGTCGATTCGGCTGACGGTGGTCGTGGCCGGTCGCCATGCGTCGGCCGTTTCCCAGAACAGGTCGGGCACGATCGGGAGATGCCCGTCGTCGAGCAGCTGCGCGTTTCGCAACGCGGAGACCGCGGCGGAGATGCTGCTGGGGGACCGATCGAGCTCGCGGGCGAGTCGGCGGATCGAGGCAGGTTGGTCGGGAGTGAGCAGCAAGGACGCTGCGACCTCGAGTGTCACCTTGCCGGCGAATAAACGCGGGCGCCGCATGGGCTGAGCTGTCGCGGGCACGTTCGTGTCGATGTGAATGCCCGGGCTGATCAGGCGTAGCTGCCCACGCAGATCGAGCCAACCCCAGCCGTTGTCCGCCAGTAGTTGTCGCGCACCGGCGACAACGCGGTCGGCGACAACGAGGTGCGCCGAACCGATCACTGATGAGCGCGGCGTTCGGAGCCACTTGGCAACGATCTCGGGAGTGGCGGTCGCGACGGCCTTGACGTCGACGGCCAGCCGCGTTCCGTGAATGTCGAGCAGCAGATCGGTAGCAGTGTCGGACGCCGTCGGGGGTCTGGCGCCGATGCCTACCGCGGCGAACGCGGCCACGGCGGCGTCCAAGGCAGCTTGCGAACTGGTGGGCACCGGCCCATGGTCGTCGGTGTTCGGTGTTCTGTCAATACCGAACACCGAACACTGCGACCATGCTGCATCAGTGGACGATGGGCCCTGCGCTCGTGAACGGCAGCCGAGAGGGCGACGACGGCTGTGTGACCGGCGAGCGAGAGGTGACCTCGCACGGAAGTAGTGTGGGCAGCTGAACTTCCTGGCCGTCAGGAATGAGCCGCGTCCACGGGGGACACGGCTCATGTCCGGTGTGGACTGTCAGGCGACCTCGTTGAGTTTGCCGGTGGCGACGTCGAAGACGAAGCCGCGGATCTGGTCGGTGTGGGGGACGAAGGGGCTGGCCTGGATGCGGGCCACGGACTGGCGGACGTCGGCGTCGAGGTCGGCGAAGGCCTCGGCGGCCCACGGCGGTTTGATGCCGGTCTCGGCCTGGATGTCGGCCTTGAACTGATCATCGGTGAAGGTGAGCATGCCGCAGTCGGTGTGGTGGATGAGGATGACCTCACGGGTGCCGAGCAGGCGCTGGCTGATGGCCAGCGAGCGGATCTCGTCGTCGGTGACGACGCCGCCGGCGTTGCGGATGACGTGGGCCTCGCCCTCGGCCAGCCCCAGGATGCCGTAGACGTTGAGCCGCGCGTCCATGCAGGCGACGACGGCGACGTGCTTGGCGGGCGGCAGCGGCAGGGGGCCGGTGAAGGTGGCGGCGTAGGCGGCGTTGTTGGCCAGGAGTTCATCGGTGACGGACATACCTGTGGTCCTTCGCTCGAAAGGGAAAGAGACACACGAAGGCCGCGTCCACGGGAGGGACGCGGCCTAGTGACAGGCTTCGTCGAACAGGCGGACGCGGCGGGTCGGCCAGAAGGCCTCCAGCGACGTCACGCCCATGCAGCCGAGTGAACTGAGCCCCGCGCACCGGCGCAAGGGCGTCCCACCAGGTGGGTCAGCGGCGCCACGCGGTGCGGCTGCGGATCCGGTCCCAGATCAGCGCGAGCACGATCACGGCGGCGGTGGCGATGAGGTAGATGTCCTCGATGTGCCCGCGGTGGTTGCCGATCAGCATCAGCAGCATCGCGATGGCGGTCAGCCAGCCGGCGATGCGGGTGGCCTTGGGGAAGGAGCCGTGCCAGCCCCACTCGACGGACGGCTCGTCGTGCGGGTCGACGACGCTGCCCGGACGCTTCTCCAACTCCGACGACGCCACGATCGCTCCTGGTCTGACTAGGGTTTCCAACGCCGTCATGGTCTCACACGGAGATGACGAGGCACCCGGGCGGGTGGCCGGCCGGGCGCCTCGTCGGGAAACGGCCTACGCGCGGGACCTGCGGCCCGTCACCAGCCGGAAGATGGCCAGCACGATGACGGCGCCGAGGATCGCGAGCAGCCATGTGCGGAGGTCGAAGAAGCCGCCGAGGTCGGTCTGGAAGATCGCCTTGCCGATGAACCCGCCGACGAAGCCGCCGACGATCCCGAGCACCGCGGTCAGGATGATGCCGCCGCCGTCGCGGCCGGGCATGATCGCCTTGGCGATGATGCCGACGATCAGACCGAGCACGATCCACCCGATGACGCCCACAGGGTCACGCTCCTTCCGCCGGGCCGGCGTGTCCGGCCCGCGCTCGCCTCTGATTTACCCCCTTGACCGATCATCACGCACCTTTTACCAACTCGTTATCATCCGACTGTGCTGTCCGTGACCGCGCCCGATCGGCGAGAATGGCCGCGATGGACACCGCGAACCCGCGGGTGCTCGTGCTCGGCTCGACCGGGTCGATCGGCACCCAGGCCCTTGACGTCATCGCCGCCAACCGTGACCGCTTCCGCCTCGCCGGCATCTCCGCCGGCGGCGCCGACCCGGCCCTGCTCGCCCGCCAGGCGCTCGACCACGAGGTCGACGCGGTCGCGGTGACCCGGGCCACCTCGGTCGAGGACCTCCAGCTCGCCCTCTACGCCGAGGCCCAGCGTCGCGGCTACGCCCGCGGCGACTTCCGGCTGCCCCGCATCCTGGCCGGCCCGGACGCGAACGAGGAGCTGATCGACTCCACGCCCGCGGACGTCGTCCTCAACGGCCTGCCGGGCTCCCAGGGCCTGCAGCCCTCCCTCAGGGCGCTGGCCACCGGCGCCCGCCTCGCCCTGGCCAACAAGGAATCCCTGATCGCCGGCGGCGCGCTGGTGCTCAGGGCGGCCAAGCCGGGCCAGCTGGTGTCGGTGGACTCCGAGCACTCGGCGCTGGCGCAGTGCCTGCGCGGCGGCACCGAGGCCGAGGTGGCCCGGCTCGTCCTGACGGCGTCGGGCGGCCCGTTCCGCGGCAAGAAGCGGGCCGACCTGGCCGGCGTCACGGTGGACCAGGCCATGGCCCACCCCACCTGGTCGATGGGCCCGCTGATCACCACGAACTCGGCCACGCTGATGAACAAGGGCCTGGAGCTGATCGAGGCCCACCTGCTGTTCGACGTCCCGTACGACCGCATCGACGTGGTGGTGCACCCGCAGTCGGTGATCCACTCCATGGTCACCTTCGTGGACGGCTCGACGCTGGCCCAGGCCAGCCCGCCGGACATGCGGCTGCCGATCTCGCTGGCTCTGGGCTGGCCCGACCGGGTGCCGGGCGCGGCGAGCGCCTGCGACTGGAGCAAGGCCGCCACCTGGACGTTCGAGCCACTGGACAACGAGACCTTCCCGGCCGTGGAGCTGGCCCGCAGCGCGGGCACGGCCGGCGGCTGCCTGCCGGCGATCTACAACGCGTCCAACGAGGAGTCGGTCGCCGCCTTCCTGGCGGGAAACGCTGCCTTCACCTCCATCGTGGACACTGTTGAGCGGGTGCTCACCGAAGCCGACCAGTGGCGCGGGGAACCCGCCGATGTGGCCGAGGTGTTGGCCGCCGAGGACTGGGCCCGCGCGCGAGCGCGTGAACTGGTCGCGCGACCTGTCGGTTCGGGAAGGGACTGAGTGTGCTGTACGTCCTGGGTGTGGTGCTGTTCGCGCTGGGCATCGGCATCTCCGTGGCCCTGCACGAGTTCGGCCACCTGCTGACGGCCAAGGCCTTCGGCATGAAGGTGACCCGGTACTTCATCGGGTTCGGCCCGAAGATCTGGTCCTTCCGCCGCGGCGAGACCGAGTACGGGCTCAAGATCATCCCGGCCGGCGGGTTCTGCGACATCGTCGGCATGACCGCGCTGGACGAGGTCGCCCCCGAGGACGCGCCGCGCGCCTTCTACCGGCAGAAGACCTGGAAGCGGGTCATCGTGCTGTCGGCCGGCTCGATCACGCACTTCCTGATCGGCCTGCTGGTGGTGTTCGTCGCGGCGATCTCGCTGGGCCTGCCCAACTCCGACGACCAGCCGATCGCCGGCCAGATCGCCCAGTGCGCGCAGGCCACCCAGGACCCGGTCACGGGCAAGTACAGCGACTGCACGCCGTCGGACCCGGCCCCGGCGAAGGCGGCGGGCATGCAGGTCGGCGACCGGGTGCTGTCGGTCGCGGGCCGCCCGATCTCCACCTACACCGACATGGTGAACATCACCCACGACGCCAAGGGCCCCACGCCCTTCGTGGTCGAGCGGGACGGCAAGCAGCTGACGCTGACCATCGACGTGGTCAAGGTGCAGCGCATCCTGGACCTGACCAAGCCGCTGGGCGCGAACGACCCCACCGGGTCGGTGGGCGCGATCGGCATGGTGCGCTCCAACACCGTCACCTACGGCCCGATCGCCGCGCTCGGCGCGACGGGCGTGTTCACCGGGCAGATGTTCGAGGCCGTGTGGGAGGGCCTCAAGGCGCTGCCGACGAAGATCCCGGCGCTGCTGACCGCGATCGGCGGCGGCCAGCGCGACCCGAACGCGCCGGTCAGCGTGGTCGGCGCCAGCCTCATCGGCGGCCAGGCGGCCGACCTCGGGGCCTGGTGGTTCTTCGTGATCCTGTTGGCCAACCTGAACTTCTTCGTCGGCGTGTTCAACCTGTTGCCGCTGCTGCCGCTGGACGGCGGGCACATCGCGGTCAACCTGTACGAGCGGGTGCGCGACCAGGTGCGCAAGTGGCGGGGCAAGCCGGCCGGCGCCCCGGTCGACTACCTCAAGTTGCTGCCGCTGACCTATGTGCTGGTGCTGCTGGGTGGCGCGTACACCCTGTTGGCCATCACCGCGGACATCGTGAATCCGATCAAGCTGTGAACGCTGGGTCGACCAGGTGGTGACGCTGCGTGAGTATCTGTAGCGTCACGTAGCCGCGGCGCGCGTCCTGGACCGTTCAGCCGGTAAGTTGTAGGCGTAGAGGACCCCGTCGATCTGAATGGATCAGCATGGTTGTCAGCCTTGGTATGCCTGCGACTCCGCCGCCGGTGTTGAGCGAGCGGCGCCGGACCCGGCAGCTGCGCGTCGGCTCGGTCGGCGTCGGCAGTGACTACCC
>NZ_QUNO01000013.1 GCF_003387475.1 Kutzneria buriramensis
CACCGACACCACCACGGACTCCCCGCCACCACCCTCAACTGGGGACTCTGGCACACCGGCATGGCCACCACCCTCACCCACACCGACCTCGGCCGGATCGGGCGGACCGGCATCGTGCCCATGTCCACGGCCCAGGGGCTGGCGCTGTTCGACGCGGCCCTGGGCCGGCCGGAGCCGGTGCTGGTGCCGACCGTGTTCGACCTGTCCGGGCTGACCGGACGCCCCGCGCTGTTCCGGAAGTTGTTGCCGGCCAGGGAAAGTCCGGCGACCGCCGCCGACTCCCTCACGGATCGGTTGGCCGGCATGACATCCGAGCAGGTGCGGGAGACCGTGCGGGACGAGGTGCGGGCCCGCATCGCGGCGGTGCTCGGACACGCCTCGCCCGCGAGCATCGACGACCGCAGCGGCCTGCTCGACCTCGGCTTCGACTCGTTGACGGCGGTGGAACTGCGCAACCAGCTGCACGAGATCACCGGACTGCGGCTGGAAACCACGCTGACCTTCGACTATCCCACGCCCGGTGAACTGGCCGACCACCTCGCCGAACTGCTGTCGCCAGCGGCGCAACCGGCGCGGATCGACACCGTGGACTCGACGCTGAGCGCCACCTCCGACGACGAACTGTTCGACTTCATCGACAACGAACTGGGCATCTCCTGACCGGTTCCGGGGGACGGACGACATCGCATGACGAGCAACGAGGACAAGCTGCGGGACTACCTCCGCCGGGTGACCGGTGACCTGCAGAAGACGCGACAGCGCCTGCGGGACGTGGAAACCCGCGCCGGCGAGCCCATCGCGATCATCGGCATGGCCTGCCGCTTCCCCGGCGGGGTGCGCACCCCGGCGGATCTCTGGCGGCTCGTCGACGGCGGCGTCGACGCGATCTCCGAGTTCCCGACCAATCGCGGCTGGCCGCTCGACGAGCTCTACGACCCCGATCCGGACCGGCCCGGCAAGGTCTACACCCGCGCCGGCGGCTTCCTGCACGACGCCGACCAGTTCGACGCCGCGTTCTTCGGGATCAACCCACGCGAGGCGGCGGCGATCGACCCGCAGCAGCGGCTGCTGCTGGAAACCTCCTGGGAGGCGGTGGAACGCGCCGGCATCGACCCGCTTTCGTTGCACGGCAGCCGAACCGGCGTCTTCACCGGGATCATGTACGACGACTACGCGTTGCGCCTGCTCGGCCGCACACCGGACGGCTTCGAGGGATACCTCGGCACCGGGAGTGCCGGCAGCGTCGCATCCGGTCGCGTGTCCTACACCTTCGGCCTGACCGGTCCGGCGGTCAGTGTCGACACCGCCTGCTCGTCATCACTGGTCGCCATGCACCTCGCCGCCCAGGCCCTCCGCAACGACGAGTGCGAGCTGGCGCTGGCCGGCGGCGTCACGGTGATGGCGACGCCGAACACGTTCATCGAGTTCAGCCGGCAGCGGGGCCTGTCCCCGGACGGGCGGTGCAAGGCCTTCGGGGCCGGCGCGGACGGCACCGGCTGGGCCGAAGGCGTCGGCATTCTCGCGCTGGAACGGCTGTCCGACGCCCGGCGCAACGGCCATCCCGTGCTGGCGGTGATCCGGGGTTCCGCGGTCAACCAGGACGGCCGGAGCAGTCAGCTGACCGCGCCGAACGGGCCTTCGCAGCAACGCGTGATCCGCGCCGCACTCGCCGCGGCCGGGCTGCGACCGTCCGATGTGGACGCCGTCGAGGCCCACGGCACCGGTACCACCCTCGGCGACCCCATCGAAGCCCACGCCCTACTCGCCACCTACGGCCAGAACCGCGAACAACCCCTGCTGCTCGGCTCGATCAAGTCCAACATCGGCCACACCCAGGCCGCCGCCGGCGCGGCCAGCGTGATCAAGCTGGTCGAGGCGCTGCGGCACGGGGTTCTGCCCAGGACACTGCACGTCGAACAGCCGTCACCGCAGGTGGACTGGTCGGCCGGAGCGGTGTCGCTGCTCACCGAGCCGGTCGCCTGGCCGGCCGGTGACCGGCCACGGCGGGCCGGGGTGTCGGGGTTCGGGGTCGGCGGCACCAACGCCCACCTGATCCTGGAAGAGGCACCCGCCGCCGATCCCGTTGACGCTGCTCCGATCGACGCCGGCGATTCGATTGGCGCCGTGCCGCTGCTGGTGTCGGCCCGGTCCGCGACCGCGCTGGCCGACCAGGCGGCGCGGCTGCGTGAGTTCGTGCTGGCCGAGCCGGACGTGGCGGCCGCCGAGCTCGGCCGGGCGCTGTCGACCGAGCGGGCGGCCCTTCCCCACCGGGCGGCCGTGATCGGCGCCAACGCCGAGGAGCTGGCCGCCGGGCTGGCCGCACTGGCCGCCGGGGAGAGTGCCGCCACCGTGGTGCCGCCGGCTGTGGCCGAGTCCGGGCCGGTGGTGTTCGTCTTTCCCGGCCAGGGTTCGCAGTGGCCGGGCATGGCCCGGGAGCTGCTGGAAACGTCGCCGGTGTTCGCCGCGCAGCTGCACGCCTGCGCCGAGGCGCTGGCGCCGCACGTGGACTGGTCGCTGCTCGACCTGATCTGCGGCACGGGCGACGCGCCGTCGCTGGAGCGGGTCGATGTGGTTCAGCCCGCGCTGTTCGCGGTGATGGTGTCGCTGGCCGAGCTGTGGCGCTCGCACGGCGTTCGACCGGCCGCCGTGGTGGGCCACTCCCAGGGCGAGATCGCGGCCGCCTACGTGTCCGGCGCGCTGTCGCTGGCCGATGCCGCGAAGGTGGTCGCGTTGCGCAGCAAGGCGATCCGCCGGATCGCGGGGACGGGCGGGATGGCCTCGGTGGCGCTGCCGGCCGACCGGGCCGCGGCGCGGATCGGGGCGGAACTGAGCGTGGCCGCCGTCAACGGTCCACAGTCGACCGTCATCTCCGGTGACGCGGACGCCCTCGCGCGGTTCGTGGCCGGCTGCCAGTCGGACGGCATCCGGGCCCGGGTCATCCCGGTGGACTACGCATCGCACTCGGCCGAGGTCGAGCCGCTGCGCGAACACCTGCTCGACGTGCTCACCGACATCACGCCCAGCCGGGCCGAGGTGCCGTTCTACTCCACGGTCACCGCGAGGGAGGTGGACACCACTGGTCTCGACGCCGAGTACTGGTTCCGCAACCTGCGCGCCACGGTCCGCTTCGCCGACACCGTCGGGCACCTGATCGAACGCGGCCACCGGCTGTTCGTGGAGACCAGTCCGCACCCGGTGCTGACGGTCAGCGTGCAGGAGTCGCTGGACGAGGCCGACATCGGCGAAACGGCGCTGGCGACCGGATCGCTGCGTCGAGACGAGGGCGGCCGGACCCGCTTTCTCACCTCGCTTGCCACCGCGTACACCCACGGGGCGACCGTGGACTGGCGCACGGTGTTCGGTACCGGACCGGGCCGCCATCTGGACCTACCGACCTACCCGTTCCAGCACCGCAGGCACTGGCTGGACGCGCGGGAGGCGGCCGCCGACACGGCCGATCTCGGCCTGACCGCCACCGAACACGCTCTGCTCGGCGCCAGCATCCGGCTGGCCGACGGCGCCGGAACGCTGCTCACCGGCCACCTGGCGCCCCGGCATCAGCCCTGGGTGGCCGAACACAGTGTCGGCGACACCACGCTGGTCAGCGCGCCCACGTTCGTCGAACTGGCGCTGCGCGCCGCCGATCAGGTTGGCAGCGACCGGATCGAGGAGCTGCTCGTGGTGGCGCCGCTGGCGCTGCCGGCCGACGGAGTCGATGTGCAGGTCACGGTGGCCGAGCCCGACGGCACGGGGCGGCGCGAGTTCGCGGTGCATGCCCGGCACGGTGAGGACTGGACCCGGCACGCCACCGGCTACCTTGCCACTGGCTACCTTGCCACTGGCTACCTTGCCACTGGGGCACAAGAACCGGAGGGCCTGGCGGTCTGGCCACCGGCCGACGCACAACCGGTGAATCTGGCCGGATTCTACGACCGGCTGGCCGATCTCGGGATCGGCTACGGGCCGAGCTACCACGGCCTGCGGGCGCTGTGGCGGGTCGGCGCCGACCTGTACGGCGAAGCGCGCCTGCCGGACGAGGTGGGCGTGGCCGGCTTCGGGCTGCATCCCGCGCTGCTCGACGCGGCCGTTCAGGTACTCGCCGCCGCCACCGTCGGCGAGCGGTCCGACCCGAGTTCGCCGGTGGCACTGCCGTTCGCCTGGACCGGGGTGGCGCTGCACGCGGTGGGCGCACGCGCCGTGCGGGTGCGGGTGTCGCCGATCGGGCCGGACACGGTCGCCGTGACCATCGCGGACCCGACCGGTGCTCCGGTCGCTGAGGTCGAGACGCTGGCCCTGCGTCCCGTCGACCTCGGCCGACTGGTCGTCGCACCCGAGCCGGCCCCGCGCACGGCACCCGTCCCGATGCGGCGGACGGCCGCGGACGCCGAGGCTGCCGGGCCGACCGACCGGCTCGCCGGCCTGCCCGACGCGGAGCGCGTCACCGCACTGCTGGACGTGATCCGTCGGACGGCGGCCGCGGTGTTGAAGTACGACGGGACCGAGGAGATCGAGTCGGGGCGGTCGTTCCGTGAAATCGGCTTCGACTCGCTGACCGCGGTGGAGCTGCGCGGCCGGCTGGCTGCGGCCACCGGCCTGCGGCTGCCGGCGACCCTGGTGTTCGATCACCCCACGCCGGCCGCCCTGGCCGGTCACCTCAGTGCCGAGATCGGCGGCGAACCGGTCACCGCACGGACGGCGGCGCGGGTGACACCGGTCGATGAGCCGATCGCCGTTGTCGGCATGGCGTGCCGGTATCCGGGCGGCGTGCGCTCGCCCGAGGACCTGTGGCAGCTGCTGATCGACGGTGTGGACGCGATCGGCGAGTTCCCCGCCAACCGCGGCTGGCGGCTGGATGAGCTCTACCACCCCGATCCGGACCACCAGGGCACCGTATACACCCGAAACGGCGGGTTCCTGTACGACGCCGACCAGTTCGACGCCGACTTCTTCGGCATCAATCCGCGGGAGGCGATGGCCACCGACCCGCAGCAGCGGCTGCTGCTGGAAACCGCGTGGGAGGCGGTGGAACGCGCCGGCATCGACCCGCTTTCGTTGCAGGGCAGTCGAACCGCCGTGTTCACCGGGGTCAACGTGAACGACTACTGGGCCCGGCTGGAGAACAACACGCCGGCGGGCTTCGAAGGCTACCTCGGCACCGGCAACGCCAACAGCGTGGCGTCGGGCCGCGTCGCCTACGCGTTCGGACTGGTCGGGCCCGCCCTGACCGTGGACACCGCCTGTTCCTCCTCGGTCGTCGCGCTGCACCTGGCCGCGCAGGCGCTGCGCAACGGCGAGTGCGATCTCGCGCTGGCCGGCGGGGTCACCGTGATGGCGACTCCGCATCTGTTGCTGGACTTCAGCCGGCAGCGCGGGCTGTCGCCGGACGGCCGGTGTCGCGCGTTCGCGGATTCCGCCGATGGCACCGGCTTCTCCGAGGGCGTGGGCCAGCTGGTGGTGGAGCGCCTGAGCGACGCCCGGCGCAACGGCCATCCGGTGCTGGCGATCGTCCGGGGCTCGGCCGTCAACTCCGACGGCGCCAGCAACGGCCTGACCGCGCCGAACGGCCCGTCCCAGCAACGCGTGATCCGTGCCGCGCTGGCCTCGGCCGGGCTCGGTCCGTCCGATGTGGACGCCGTCGAGGCGCACGGCACCGGCACCACCCTCGGCGACCCCATCGAGGCCCAGGCGCTGCTCGCCACGTACGGCCAGGATCGCGAGCGACCGCTGCTGCTCGGCTCGCTCAAGTCCAACATCGGCCACACGCAGGCCGCGGCGGCGGTGGGCGGCGTGATCAAGATGATCATGGCCATGCGGCACGGGATCCTGCCGAAGACCCTGCACGTCGACGCGCCGTCCGAGCGGGTGGACTGGACGTCGGGATCGATCGACCTGCTGACCGAGCCGACGCCCTGGCCGCAGACCGATCACCCGCGCCGGGCCGGGGTGTCCGCGTTCGGCATCAGCGGCACCAACGCGCACGTCATCATCGAAGCCGCGCCGCCAGGTGAGGACCCAATCCCCGCCGCGGTGGACGGGCCGGTGCCGCTGGTGCTCACGGCCCGCGGGCCACTGGCCGGGCAGGCGGCCGTGCTGCACGCGCACCTGGTCACGAACCCGGACGCCGACCTGGCCGCCATCGGCCGCACCCTGGTCACCAGCCGAGCCGGTCTGCCGCAGCGGGCCGCGGTCGTCGCGGCCGACCGGGACGAGGCCCTGGCCGGCCTGAGCGCCCTGGCGAACGGCACCAGCGCACCGAACATCATTCGGGCCCGGGCCGGCGCGCCCGGCCGGATCGCGTTCCTGTTCACCGGCCAGGGCAGCCAACGACAGGGCATGGGCCAACGGCTCCACGACACGTACCCCACCTTCGCCACGGCCTTCGACGAGGTGTGCACGGCCCTCGGCCTCCCGATCACCGAGGCCATCCACGACACCGACCTCGTCAACCAGACCCGGTACACCCAGCCGGCGCTCTTCGCGTACCAAGTAGCCCTGCACCACCTCGTCCAATCCTTCGGCATCACCCCCGACCACCTCATCGGCCACTCCATCGGCGAAATCGCCGCCGCACACATCGCCGGCATACTGAACCTCACCGACGCCGCCACCCTCGTCACAACACGAGCCCGACTCATGCAAGCCCTCCCGACCGGCGGCGCCATGCTCGCCGTGCGATGCAGGCCGGAGCGGGTCGCGGAGCATCTGGGCGATCGGGTGTCGATCGCGGCGATCAACGGGCCGAACGCGGTGGTGCTGTCCGGCGACGCCGAGGAACTCGCCGACATCGCGGCCGGACTGACCGATGTGGACAGTCGATGGCTGCGGGTCAGCCACGCGTTCCACTCACCGCTGATGGAACCGATGCTGGCCGAATTCGCCGCGGTGGCCGCCGGACTCACCTTCCACGCGCCGCGCATCCCCATCGTGTCCACCGTGGACCCGGGCGCGTCGCTCGACTCGCCGGACTACTGGGTGCGGCAGGTGCGCGAGACCGTGCGGTTCGCGGACGGCATCCAGACCCTGCACGAACTGGGTGTGCGCACGTACCTGGAGATCGGGCCCGATGCCGTGCTCACCCCACTGGTCGATGCCATCCTCGACGACGACACCGTCCTCATCCCGGCCCAGCGCAAGAACCGACCCGAGGTCGAGACGTTCGTCGGCGCGATCGCCTCGGCCCACGTACACGGAGTGGCCGTGAACTGGGCGCCGGTGTTCGGCGACCAGCCCGTGGTCGAACTGCCCACCTACGCGTTCCAGCACAAGCGGTTCTGGCTGGACGCACCGGCTGTCGTCGGCGACGCCGGCGACCTGGGTCTCGGCGCGCTGCGACACCCGTTGCTCGGCGCCGTGATCCGGCCGGCCGACGGCGACGGGTTCCTGTTGACCGGGCGGATCGCGCTGCGCACGCACCCGTGGCTGGCCGGGCATGCGGTCGGCGGCGCGGTGCTGTTCCCAGGAACGGGATTCGTCGAACTGGCGCTCCAGGCCGGCCAGCGGGTCGGCTGCGACCGGATCGACGAACTCGTGCTCGCCGCGCCGCTCCTGCTGCCCGAGCACGGGGCGATCGATCTCCAGGTCGCCGTCAACCAAGCGGACGAACGCGGATTCCGCACGGTGGCGGTGCATTCCCGGCCGCACCGCGCGGACGACCCACTCGACCCGACACCGTGGACCACCAACGCGACGGGTCGGCTGAGCCCGACGTCGGAGCCAATCCGCGAAACGCTGGCCAACTGGCCGCCGGCCGGTGCCGACCACGTCGACACCGGCGGGCTGTACGCGGGATTCGCGGCCGTCGGATTCCAGTACGGGCCCGCCTTCCAGGGCTTCCAGACGGGCTGGCGACGCGGCGACGAGATCTTCGGCGAGATCACGCTTCCGGCCGAGCAGCGGGCGGACGCCTCCGAGTTCGTCATCCACCCGGCCCTGCTGGACGCCGTCCTGCACGGGCTCGGCCTCGGCGCCCTCGACTCGGCCGGGCTGCCGTTCTCCTGGACCGGGGTGACTCTGCACGCGGTCGGCACGACCGCGCTGCGGGTCCGGATCACGCCGGCCGGGGCGGACACCGTCGCGCTGCTCGTCGCCGATCCGAGCGGCGCCCCGGTCCTGACCGCGGACGCGCTCACCGTCCGGCCGCTCGACAAGGCCCAACTCACCGCGCTGCACCGGACCACGCCCGACGGCCTGTACCAAGTCGACTGGTCGGTGCTTCCCGTTGTCGACAATCCGCCGCCGGCACGGATCCAGCTCATCGGCGGCGACCCGTTCGGCCTGGCCGACGTGCTGCCGGCCGATCAGCTCGACGACCCGGCCGAGGTTGTCGTCCTGTCGGTCGCCGGCGACCCCGAGCTGCCGCTCGACGTGGCGACGCACCGACTGACCGGTCGGGTGCTCGATGTGCTGCAACGGTGGCTCGCCGACGAGCGGTTCGCCGCGAGCCGATTGGTGGTGCTGACCCGCGACGCGGTCGGCGTGGTGGGCGGGGATCCGGTCCGGGATCTCGCCGCCGCCGCGGTTCGAGGCCTGGTCCGGTCCGCCCAGGCCGAGCATCCGGGCCGGATCACTCTGCTGGACATCGGCATCCGTGACTCCGCCGCGGCGTTGCCGGCGGCGCTGGCGAGCGACGAGCCCGTGCTGGCCGTCCGGGACGGCGCGCTGCACGCAACCCGGCTGTCCCGGCGCGCGCACGGCGGCCTGATCGCACCCGCCGCCGACGCCTGGCGGCTCGGCCTGGACGGCCGGGGCACCCTGGAGCACCTCGCGCTCCAGGAGATCGAGGAACAGCCGCTGGGCGCCGGTCAGATCCGGGTGGCGATCCGCGCGGCCGGCCTGAACTTCCGGGACGTGCTGTTCGCGCTGGGCATGTACCCGGGCGAGATCCTGCTGGGCAGCGAAGGCGCGGGCGTCGTGACCGAGGTCGGTCCCGACGCGGCCGGGCTGTCCGTCGGCGACCGGGTGTTCGGGCTGTTCCCCGGCGCGATCGGCCCGGTCGCGGCGACCGATCACCGGCTGGTCGGCCGGATGCCCGACCAGTGGAGTTTCGCGCAGGCGGCGGTGGTCCCCGCCGTGTGGCTCACCGCGTACTACAGCCTCGTCGACCTGGCCGAACTCCGTCCGGGCGAGTCGATCCTGGTGCACGCGGCCACCGGCGGCGTGGGCATGGCGGCCGTGCAGCTGGCCCGGCACCTTGGCGCCGACGTGTACGGCACGGCCAGCCCCGGCAAGTGGCCGGTGCTGCGGGAGCTGGGCCTGGCCGACGACCGGATCGCGTCGTCGCGGACGCTGGACTTCGCCAACCGGTTCGGCGCCGTCGACGTGGTGCTGAACTCGCTGACCAAGGAGTTCGTGGACGCCTCGCTGGGGCTGCTCGGGCCGGGCGGGCGATTCGTCGAGATGGGCAAGGCGGACATCCGCGATCCGGATCGGGTCGCGGCCGAGCACCCCGGGGTCGCCTACCGGTTCTTCGAGCTGATGGACGCTGGCCCGGACCGCATCCAGCAGATGCTGACCGAACTGCTCGCGCTGTTCGAACGCGGTGCGCTGCGGCCGTCCCCGCACACCGCCTGGGACGTGCGCCAGGCACCGGACGCGTTCCGGTTCCTCAGTCAGGCCAAGCACATCGGCAAGGTGTTGCTGACCATTCCCCACGAACTCGACCCGAACGGCACCGTGCTGATCACCGGCGGCACCGGGGCCCTTGCCGCCAGCACCGCGCGGCACCTCGTCACCGCACACGGTGTCCGGCATCTGCTCCTGGCCAGCCGCGGCGGCCCGGCCGCCGCCGGCATCGACGAGCTGGTGACGGAGCTGACGGAGTTGGGCGCACGGGTCGACGTCGCCGCGGCCGATGTGTCCACACGGGACGGTGTGCTCGGTCTGCTGGCCAGGGTCGGTCAGGCGCACCCGCTCACCGCCGTGGTGCACACCGCAGGCGTGATCGACGACGGCGTGCTCGACTCGCTCACCCCGGAGCGGCTTGCCGCCGTGCTGCGGCCGAAGGTGGACGCGGCCTGGCATCTGCACGAGCTCACCCGGCACCTCGACCTGGCCGCGTTCGTGCTGTTCTCCTCGGTGGCCGGCGTGTTCGGCGGGGCCGGGCAGGGCAACTACGCCGCGGCCAACACCTTCCTCGACGCACTCGCCGAGCACCGCCGATCGCTCGGCCTGCCGGCGACCTCGATCGCATGGGGGCTGTGGGCACGCGCCAGCGGGATCACCGCCCGGCTCGACCGGGCCGAGCGCGATCGCCTGCGCCGGGCCGGACTGGTTCCGCTGGGCGACGAACAGGCCCTGCGCCTGTTCGACAGCGCGGTGGCGGCGGAGCGAGCCGGGCTGGTCGCCAGCGGGCTGGATCCGGCCGCGCTGCGCGACGCGGGGCCGCTGTTCCGCAGTTTGGCGGCAACCGCCGTGCCGCGCGCCGCCGAGGCGGCGGTCGACGAGGACAAGCTGCTCCGCCGCCTGGCCGGACTCGCCGACCCGGATCGGGCGGCGGCACTCGTCGACCTGGTCCGCGAGCAGGCGGCCACCGTGCTCGGCCATGCCGGCGCGCAGGCGGTCGACCCGGATCGGACGTTCAAGGAACTGGGTTTCGACTCGTTGACCGCGGTCGAGCTGCGCAACCGGCTCAGCGCGGCGACCGGCCTGCGGCTGGCACCCACTCTGATCTTCGACTACCCGACGGCGGAGGCGCTGGCCGGTCGGCTGGGCACCGAGCTGGTGCTCGAACCGGCTCCGTCCGATACCGACGAGGTGCTGGCCGAACTCGACCGGCTGGACCGCGCGCTGTCCGGTATCAGGCCGGACGACGCGACGCGCACCGAGATCGCCACGCGGCTGCGCCGGCTGGTCACCGACCTGGACCGGCTCGAAACCGCCCCGCCCGCACCGGCCGACCGGGTGTCGGCCCAGGAGATCTTCGACTTCATCGACAACGAAATCGGGCGACTGTCCGATCGGTAGGAGTGGCCATGTCGGAACACGATGCGGACCGGGACAAGCTCGTCGACTACCTGCGACGGGTCGCCGAGGACCTGCGAGGCACCCGCGAACGGCTGCGCGAGCTGGAGACGGCGCGGCACGAGCCGATCGCCGTCATCGGCATGGCGTGCCGGTTCCCGGGTGGCGTGCGCACCCCGGCGGACCTGTGGCGGCTGGTGGCCGACGGCGTGGACGCGATCACCGAACTCCCGAAGGACCGCGGCTGGGATCTGGCCGGTCTCTACGATCCCGATCCGGACCACAGCGGCACCAGCTACACCAGGTCCGGCGGGTTCCTGACCGACGCGGACGAGTTCGACGCCGAGTTCTTCGGCATCACGCCCCGTGAGGCGCTGGCCCTTGATCCGCAGCAGCGGCTGCTGCTGACCACCAGCTGGGAGGCGCTGGAACGGGCCGGCATCCCGCCGCACACGCTGCGCGGAAGCCGGACCGGCGTGTTCGCCGGCCTGGTCGGGCAGGAGTACGTGCCGCTGTCCGCACCGCCGCCCGCCGGCCTCGACGGCTACCTGCTCACCGGCAACGCGGCCAGCATCGCGTCCGGCCGGATCGCCTACACGTTCGGCTTCGAGGGGCCAACACTCACCGTGGACACGGCCTGTTCCTCGTCGCTGGTCGCCCTGCACCTGGCCGTCCGGGCGCTGCGCACCGGCGAGTGCGACCTGGCCCTGGCCGGCGGCGCGACCGTGATGGCCAATCCGGCGCTGCTGGTGGAGTTCAGCCGGCAGCGCGGGCTGTCCCCGGACGGCCGCTGCCGGGCCTTCGCCGCGGCGGCCGACGGCACCGGCTTCGCCGAAGGCGTCGGCCAGCTGGTGGTGGAACGGCTTTCCGACGCGCGGCGCAACGGCCATCCCGTGCTGGCGGTGATCCGGGGCTCCGCGATGAACGCCGACGGCGCCAGCAACGGCCTGACCGCGCCGAACGGGCCGGCCCAGCAACGGGTCATCGGCGCGGCGCTGGCCGACGCCGAGCTCGATCCGTCCGATGTGGACGTCGTCGAGGCGCACGGCACCGGCACGACGCTGGGCGATCCGATCGAGGCCCAGGCGTTGCTGGCGACCTACGGCCGGGACCGACCGCTCCCGCTGCTGCTCGGTTCGGTGAAGTCGAACATCGGCCACACCCAGGCCGCGGCCGGCGTGGCCGGCGTGATCAAGCTGATCCTGGCCATGCGGCACGGCATCGTGCCGAAGACACTGCACGTGGACGCGCCGTCCGGGCACGTGGACTGGTCGGCCGGCGAGGTCGAGCTGCTGACCGACGCGGTCGACTGGCCCGAGGTGGATCGGCCGAGGCGCGCCGCGGTGTCCTCGTTCGGCATCAGCGGCACCAACGCGCACGTCATCCTGGAACAGGCGCCGGCCGAGACGCCCGAGGAGACCTCGAGGCCGGCGATTCTGCCGTTGGTGTTGTCCGCTCGCACCGAGCAAGCCCTGCGCCGGCAGGCCGCTCGACTGTCCGAATACGTCACGGCGAATCCCGACGTCCCGCTCGGGGACATCGGCGCCGCGCTCATCACCGGGCGGGCCGAGTTCAGGTACCGGGCGGTGCTGGCCGCCGCCGACCGCGCCGAGGCGTTGGCCGGCCTCGCCGCGGTGGCGGACGGCGCGGCCGCCGCCACCGTGGTCCGGGGCGAACCCCGGCCCGGGGCGACGGCCTTCCTGTTCACCGGACAGGGCAGCCAGCGACTGGGCATGGGGCGCGAGCTCTACGCGAGCGAACCGGTGTTCGCGCGGGCGTTGGACGAGGTGTGCGCGCACCTGGACCCGTTCCTCGATCGACCGATAAGGAACGTGATCTTCGCCGAGCCCGGACACGCCGACGCCGCCCTGCTCGACCAGACCGCGTTCACCCAGGCCGCGCTGTTCGCCGTGGAAACCGCCCTGTACCGGTTGGTGCGGTCCTTCGGCGTCACCCCGGACTACCTCATCGGCCATTCCATCGGCGAGTTGGCCGCGGCGCACGCGGCGGGCGTCCTCGGCCTGGCCGACGCGGCCGTTCTGGTCGCGGCCAGGGGCAAGCTGATGCAGGCCGCACCCGGCGGCGGGGCCATGGTGTCCGTTCAGGCGGGCGAGGACATCGTCGCGCCGCTGCTGGCCGGTCAGGAGCACCTGGTGTCCGTCGCGGCCGTCAACGGTCCACGGTCGACGGTGGTGTCCGGGGACGCCGAGGCCGTCCGACGACTGGTCGCCGATCTGCGCGCGCAGGGCGTGAAGGCACGCCGTCTGCGGGTCAGTCACGCGTTCCACTCGCCGCACATGGACGGCGTGCTGGACATCTTCCGTGCGGTCGCCGGCAAGCTCAGCTTCGCGCCGCCACGGATTCCACTGGTGTCCAACGTGACCGGCGGCTTGGCCGGCGCCGCGCAGCTCGCGTCGCCGGACTACTGGACAGCCCATCTTCGCGGCGGCGTCCGCTTCCTGGACGGCATGCGGCTGCTGGAAGGGCTGGGCGCGAACCGCTTCGTCGAACTCGGCCCGGACGCGACCCTGTCCGGTCTCGGCGCGCAGTGTCTCACCGGCGCCACCCCCGACCCGGTGTTCGCGCCGGTTCTGCGCCCGGACCGGTCGGAGCTGACGACCGTGGCCACCGCCATCGGCGCGCTGCACGCGCGGGGGACGCGGGTCGACTGGCGCATCGGCCCCGTGCGCTATCGGCTGGACCTGCCCACCTATCCCTTCCAGTCCGACCGCTACTGGCTGGACCAGTCCGCACTCGGCGTGCGCACGTCATCGGCGGAAGGCCGGTTCCTCGCCGCGCTGGACCAGCCCGACAGCACCGAACTCGCCGACACCCTCGGCCTCGACGGACCGCTGCGGGCCGCGCTGGCGCGGCTGTGGCCGGCGCTGTCGGACTGGCGCGCCACGAATCGCGTCGAAGTGCCCGTCCCGCCCGAGCCCGCCGACTCGTCGTGGCTGCGGAAAGTTGTCGCCGCACCGGCCGCGGAACAGGAGACCCTGCTGCTCGACCTGCTGTGCCGGCACGTGGCCGCCGTCCTCGGTGCGTCACCGAAGCGGATCGACGGTGAACACAGCCTGATCGACCTGGGTTTCTCCTCGTTCACCGCGCTGGAACTGAGCAACCGGCTCAAGACCGAAGCCGGCGTGGACCTGCCGCCGATCGCCATCTACGACCACCCGACTCCGGCCGCGCTGGCGCGCTACCTCCGCGCCGAACTCACCGCGTGATCGAATAGGAGGGTCGGGTCGCCCGGCCCTCCTCCCGAACCACCGGACATGCGGGCCCGCATCCGGCGGTTCGTCGAGCCATGGTCCTGAGCCCGCGCCAACTACCGTGCAGTCCCGACAGACCGAGGCCGTCCCAGTAGGACCTGGGCAGTGAGCGCTGAAGGACAGCCGACCCAGCAATACGCAGGTACCCCTTGCCGCGGGCAGCCTACTCCCGCGTGGTGCGGTCAGGGATGCCGAGCTGGCGCGGGTTCCGACGCCTGGCCGCACAACGACAAGGGCGGTGGCCGGATCTCCCGGCCACCGCCCTGCCGCGAATCGGATCAGCGACGATAGAGCACGATCGCGGACGCGTATTCCTTGTGCGGGACCACCGGCCGGAACTGCCGGAATCCGACCGCGCCGCGGAAGGGGCCCGCGACGCCCACCGCCGTGATGGTCGCCTGCTCGCCCGCGGTCAGCCGGGCGTCGTCGATGAGGCCGCCGGTGCGGATGACGTTGCCGTCCCGCAGCCGGATCTCCTCGCCGAAGTAGGCCACGAACCCGCCGTCCTCGCGCTGGTAGAGCATCTGGCCGACGCCCTTGCTCTGGCCGATCTTGTCGCCCTTGGCGTCAAAGAACTCGTACTCGACCTCGGCGTGGTCGTTCACCGTCGGGCTCTCCCCGGTGAAGTCCTTGTTGTTCGACTCGTACTTGAGCAACTTCTCGGCGAGGTCGACCAGTACCAGGGAATTGGCCGGATCGGCCAACCGGGGATCATCCTTCGCCGGCGCGAACGGCGGTGCCACCAGCTTGCTGATGGCGAACGAGGACAGCTCGGAGAGCACTGCCGTCACCGCGGCCGGTAGTCGCACTCCGCTGGTCCGCACGGTCATCAGTCGGTCCCCTTTGCTTGGCTACACCTGGCTGCCGGACGAATCGGCTGTGCC
Organism: Kutzneria buriramensis; assembly: GCF_003387475.1. Lineage (GTDB taxonomy): Bacteria > Actinomycetota > Actinomycetes > Mycobacteriales > Pseudonocardiaceae > Kutzneria > Kutzneria buriramensis. The sequence continues at coordinate 15,116 of NZ_QUNO01000013.1, forward strand.
ACAACGTAGCCACCGCCGCTGAACCAGCCCTAAAGCTGACATTGGCCGACCCGGCCCATAGCCACCGGTCTGAACGATTCGGGTCACAGCCGGAGCACCGCACGCCGCCGGTGCACCGCGGCGGCGCGGCCCTCGCCCTGGAAGTTGGCCAGTCAACCCCGGCCCCTGAGTTCCCCGCAGCCAGTGCCGGATGATGATATTGCCCATGTTCTGCGTGTCCTGCCTGCGAAACTGTGAGAGTCGACCAGGCTTGACAGGCCCGCCGGGACGCCGTCGAGCCGAACAGCGAAGGGAGCGGTCGATGCGGGTCCGAGCCACGCTCGCGGAACGTGCCGAGCCCCGCCCCGGCGACGACCTCGTGGCCCCCGCCGACGTCGTGATGGACCGCGGCTTCACCGTCGAGGCGCCGCCGGAGGCGGTGTGGCCGTGGCTGGCCCAACTCGGCAAACGCCGCGCCGGCTGGTATCTCCCCCGCCGCGTCGAGCGTCTGCTGCCGCCGCGGCGGCGTGCGCTGCGACGGCTGGACCCCCGCTGGACGAACCTGCGCGTCGGCGACGTGATTCCCGACTACGGCGGCCGCGACGAGACGTTCGAGGTCGCGGCCGTCGATCCTCCGCGGTCGCTGGTCTACACCTCGCGCCGCGGCCACACCCTGGTCAGCTGGTCGATCACGCTGCGCCCGGCCGGTTCGGGAACGAGGGTGCTGCTCCGGCTCCGGCTGGCGCCGGTCAGACACCGGCGGCTCGCCGAGACCCTCGGTGAGTTCTTCGACTTCGCCACCATCGCCGGCATGGCGGCCGGGCTGCGCGAACGCCTCAAGTGACCTGGATGATCGTCTTGCCGGGCGTGCGGCGGTGGCGGGCGAACGCGGCGGCGGTCTCCGCGAGCGGCCGGACGTCGCCGACGATGGGCCTCAGGCGGCCCTCGCGGACCCGCTGAGCGAGGTCCGCCAGCCGGGCGCGGTCGGGTTCGACGACGAAGAACACGGCACGGCCGTCCTTCGGTTGCGCGGTAGGCGGTGCGGCAATGGTGACGAGGGTGCCGCCGGGGCGTACCAGCGCGGTTGCCCGCTCCAGGATGTCGCCGCCGATGACGTCGAACACCACGTCGACCTCGCCGGCCCCCGACAGGGCGTCGACGTCCAGAAACTCATGTGCGCCAAGGCCGAGCACGACATCCCGGTCGTCGGACCGGCCGCTGCCGATCACCCGGGCTCCTGCCTCCCGCGCGAGTTGGACGGCGATCGAGCCGACACCGCCGGCGGCGCCGAGGATCAGGACGGTCTGGCCGACGGTGAGCCGGGCGTGGTCGAACAGGCCCTGCCACGCGGTCAGCCCGGAGATCGGCAGCGCCGCCGCCACGGTGTGGTCGATGTCGGCGGCCAGCGGCGCGAGGTTGCGGGCCTCGACGGCCGTGTACTCGGCGAGGGAACCGTTGCGGGTCCAGTCGGTCAGGCCGAACACCCGCTGGCCGACGGTGAGGCCGGTGGTGCCGTAGCCCAGCTCGACGACGACGCCGGACAGCTCGTGCCCGGGAACGCCGGGCGTGCGGTCACGGCCGGCTCGGTCGGTCCAGGTGGCGGGCCAGTCGAGCTCGCCGGGCGTGAAGCCGGCGGCGTGCACCCGCACGATCACGTCGTTCTCGGCAGCATGCGGATACGACAGGTCGGTCAGCGTCAGGCCGCCGACGCCGGCGTCACGATCCCGTACGACGATCGCTCGCATCGTCAGCTCAGCCATGGTGCGTCAAGGATGCGCTCGACGGAGGTCGAGGGCCGAAATCCGGGCATGAAGTGCGATACGACGTCTGCATTCACGGTTCCGATCGTAGTCTCGGGGCGGTCCCGCAGCCCCTCGAAGTAGGACCGCAGGAACTCGTTCTTGAAATCGCCCCGCGGGTGCACGGCCAGGATCTCCTTCACCTGATCGGGGTCCAGGTCGTCCAGGCCGACACCAGCGACGTCGGTGAGCACGCCGAGGTGGATGGCGGCGATCTCCGGGCCCATCCGGCCGGGGATGCCTGGCGTGGTGTGCAGGGCGATCGCCGTCCACACGGTGTCCACGGCCGCGGCGGAGAAACCGTGCTCCAGCAGGAACTTCCGCCCGTGGTCCGCCCCGTCGACCTCGAACCGCTGCACCGCGTCGGAGTACGGCGTGTGCAGGCCGGCGTCGTGGAACATCGCGGCCAGGTACAGCAGGTCCGGGTCGGGCTTGATGCCCAGCCGCTCCGCGTGCAGCTGGCCGAAGAAGAAGACGCGGCGGGAGTGCCCGTGGATGAGCGGGCCGGCCGTCTCCAGGATGCGCCGGGACGCCTCGGCGGCCGCCTCCGTCCAGGGGACCTCCACGCCCGCGATGACCTTTGACATGCCTCCATGCTGCCCCCGACCGCCCGTTCGCACCGGTTGTCCGCAGGACACCAATCCCACGTATCAGGACATCGACCGGATCGGCCCCGGGCCCCGATTCGCCGGGCGATTGACATGAAGGTCGGATCACTCCTACGCTCGCGTGCGCTCGGCACGACCCGTTGGACACCCGGAAGGCCGGTTTGGCAAGCGGTCCAGCCCGGATCGTCATCTCCGACATCGGCGTTTCGGCCCCAACACATCCGATCTATCGACCGCCACCCCGCCGCGTGGTAGTCGGCGACGCGCGACCGCGTCCGCCGGCGCTGACACGTGATTGCGGAGGTCACGATGGGCCGCCTGAGGCGACTGCTTGCCTATGGAGCCGCGATGCTGGTCGCGGCGGGACTGGTGGTGGCGGCGCCGTCGGCGAACGCCGACCTGCAGAACCCCCGGCAGGACTTCCTGCGCGCGTCCACCGCGGGCCTGTTCCTGCACTGGGGTGAACGCACCTCCCCCGCCCACACCGACTGCGGCGCCTGGGAGTCCGACGTGACCAAGGGCGGCTGGAGCGCCGACTACTGGGTCACCGAGGCCAAGAAGCTGCACGCGCAGTACATCGTGCTCGCCACGTTCCACAGCCGCCTCGGCTACGCGCGGCCGTGGCCGTCGGCGATCCCGGGCAGCTGCCACACCACCCGCGACTTCCTCGGTGAGCTGATCGCCGCCACCAAGAAGGCGGGCATGCGCACGATCCTGTACATGACCAACGACCCGCAGTGGCACAACGAGGGGCTGCCGGCCGGCAAGGACTGGCTCGACTCGGCCGGCTTCTCCAAATACGCCGGGCACAAGGTCGACCTGACCACCAACAACGGCTTCGGCGAGTTCAGCTACGACAACTTCCTCGAGGTCATGGACCGCTACCCGGACCTGGGCGGGTTCTGGATCGACAACGACAGCCAGTACTGGCTGGACCACAACCTCTACCAGCAGATCCAGGCCAAGCGGCCGAACTACACGCTCAGCAACAACAACGAAGACACGCCGATCATGGACATGGTCAGCAACGAGCAGAAGACCGGCATGACCCCGGCCTACGACTACCCGCAGGCGGTGTGGACGGCGGCGCCGCGGCTGATCGAGGCCGACTACAAGCTGCCCGACACCGGTGCCTGGTGGTACACCGGCACCGACTCCACCGTCGACAAGGGGCTCAACGTCGGCCGCTACATCGCCAACGCCGGCTCGTCGATCAAGTCGCTGATGGACGAGACCGCCATGGTCAACGGCAAGTTCCCGAGCAAACAGCTGGACTACAACAACTTCCTCAACGGCTACCTGGACCAGATCTGGGGCTCGGTCACCGGCACCGAGGGCGGCGGCTACATGTACGGCGGCCTCCAGCCCGGCTTCTGGAACGACGGCTCGCAGGGCGTCACCACGATCAGCAAGACCAACCCCGACCTCCAGTTCGTGCACGTGCTGACCAAGCCGTCCGGCAGCACGCTCAAGATCCGCGACAACGGGTACCAGGTCGCGAAGGTGACCAACTTCCGCACCGGCGCGTCCGTCTCCTTCACCCAGGGCAACGGCTATCTGACGCTGACCGGCCTGTCCGGCTGGGACCCGTACGACACCGTGTTCCAGGTCGACACCAACGGCCGCAGCGGCATCTACCCGGCGTCGACCTACACCATGAGCGCCACCGCCTCGGCCAGCGGGCACGCCGCCTCCGTCGCGGCCGACGGCAGCTACCTGACGTACTGGGACAACAACAAGACGCTGCCGGTGTCGCTGACCTACAACCTCGGTTCCTCCAAGCCGGTGCAGTATCTGGCGATCAACCAGCGTGAGGACTCGGTCAGCTACGCCCGGTCGGCCACCGAGCAGTCGGCGCGGATCAAGGCGTACAAGGTGTTCGTGTCGGCCAACGGCACCGACTGGGGCAGCGCGGTGGCCAGCGGAACGCTGCCCAGCCACCGCGGCGTGCAGTTCATCGACCTGCCCACCACCAGCGCGCGGTACGTGAAGCTGGAGGTCGACAGCACCTGGGCCGCGTCCAGCGATTCCACGCACTACAAGCTGCTGCGGATCGACGACTCGTGGATCGGGTCCAACTACGTCGGCGCCGCGACCCCGCCGGCCGCCGACCGGTACGAGGCGGAGAACGGCGCCTGCCAGGGCACCATCGACTCCAACCACACCGGCTACTCGGGCACCGGCTTCTGCAACACCACCAATGCCACCGGTTCGTCCATGGAGTGGACCGGCGTGCAGGGCTTCTCGGGCGACGTCACCCTCACGTTCCGGTACGCCAATGGCACGACCACCACCCGCACGGCGACCCTGACCGTCAACGGGGCCGCGGCCGGCACCTTGTCCTTCGCTCCCACGGCGTCCTGGGACACCTGGGCGGATGCCACCGCGACCGTGCCCTTGAACGCCGGCACGAACACGATCCGGCTCACTTCCGCCGACGCCGGCGGCACACCCAACCTGGACTACCTGGAGGTCGCACACTAGGCGCCATGCTCATCAAGCGCGCCGTCCTGGATGGGATCGCCGACGGTTCGATGACGATGGTGTTCCGGCGCTGGCGCACCGTGCGGGTTCGGGTGGGCACGCACCTGCGCACGGCCGTGGGGGTCCTGGTCGTCGAGTCGATCGACCAGGTCGCCCCGGCCGTCGTCCTGGCGGAGCTGGACTCCTGACGGTCCCTTGCCTCCCGAGCGCCCCGGCTGCGATTATCGTGACAAGGTGACACGTTAATCGCGGCCGGTGAGAGGCGTGGGATGACCAAATCGCTCCGGGAGCTGTCGGACCGACTGGAGATCCAGGACCTGCTGGTGGACTACAGCCACGCGGTCGACCGCCGGGAGTGGGACGCGCTCGACGTGATCTTCACCCCGGACGCCACCATCGACTTCCGCGCCACCGGCGGGGCGCACGGCGACCTGCCCGCGATCAAGGCGTTCCTGGCGAAGGCCCTGGCGAACTTCACCGTCTCGCAGCACCTGATCGCCCCCAGCAAGATCGAGCTGGCCGGGGACACCGCCACCGGGCGGACCATGTGCCACAACCCGATGGTGCTCGAGGGCGGCCGCGTGCTGTTCGTGGGCCTCTGGTACATCGACCGGTTCGTCCGCACCGAGAACGGCTGGCGCATCGCCGACCGCACACAGGAGCTCGCCTACTTCCACAACGCCCCCGGCTGACGTCTGCCGAACCACATCGCTGATCCACTCGCCGGTGCCGATGAGGAGGCCGAGAGCATCGGCGGCGTGCAGCTGCTGTCGCTCCCCCACCGCCGGCCCGGGCACACCACCGAGTTCTTCGCCATCGGCACGGCCGTCAAGCCCCCGCGTGCCGACCACACCATCGCCGAGCCGCGACTCGTGCTGCCATTGCCGAACTGATGCGTCCGTTCGGTGGAAACCGTGGGAACCTCCTGCACCGGCGCCACCGCCCCGCCACTGTGTGAGGTGACCAGACCTCTCACCGACAAGGGGGACGGGGCCCACCGCCTCGACTGCATATGACCGACATGTCCGGCGAAGGCGTTCGGGTGCTGGTCATCGCCAGTTCCGCGCGCGACGGTTCCGTACTGGCGATCGCGCGGAGCGCTCATGACCTGAGCGCGGCGCTGACCCAGCGGCTCGGCGTCAACCCTGGAGTGGTGCTGGATCCACCGGATGTCCGCACGATGGCGGCCGTCATCGGCGAGGAGGCGCGGCAGGCGGTATCGGTGCTGTGGGTCCACTTCGTCGGCTACGCGGTGATCGGCACCGGTGGGCGACTGTGCCTGGCAGCCGCCGACACCGGCGATCCGCTGCCGGATTTGACCGAATACCAAGCACTCTCGGTCGGTTCGCTGTCGCAGGCGCTGGCCGCCGGTGGGGCGGCCACGGTGCTCGTGACGCTGGATTGCTTCCTGCCGCCCGACAGTGCGGCGACAGCGGAGGCCGCGCACGGTCCGTACGTCATCACGTCGGCGGGACCGCTGACTCTCGCCCCGAACGGTGCGCACACGGCGTTCACTGGGGCCTTGATCGACCTGTTCCTCCGCGGCGACCCCGCCGCGCCACACCTGCTGACGCCGGACGCGGTGTACGACGCGATGTTCCGAGCGATGCGCGAGCAGAATCTGCCGCTCCCCCGCCGGCAGGCCGGCGGCAACGTCGTGCTCGCGACGAATCCGGCGGTGCCGTTCGACGCGCCGCCTCCGCCCGAACCCGCGCCCGATCGCTGCCCGTACCCCGGCCTGCGACCGTTCGGGATCGCCGACGCCGGCCTGTTCTTCGGGCGTCAGGAGATGACCGAACGGCTGCTGGCGCGGCTCGGCGACACCCCGTTGACGCTGGTCGGACCGGCCGGCTCGGGCAAGACCTCACTCCTGCACGCCGGACTGCTGCCGGCGCTGCCGGAGCCGCATGTCTGCCTGACGCCGGGCGCGAATCCGCTCCGAGCCCTGGGCGCGGTGGCCGGCCAGCCGATCGTGGTGGTCGACCAACTGGAGGAGTTGTTCACCCGCTGCACCGATCCGCACGAGCGCGCGGAATTCGTGCAGAAGATCACCACTGTGCCGGACTGCCGGGTCGTTCTGGCGCTGCGGGCCGACTTCTACGCCCAGGCCGCCGCCTTCCCGGAACTACGCACGGCGCTGCGGGACAACCAGGTGCTCGTCGAACCCATGACGCAGGACGAGCTCCGCGCCGCCATCGAGGGACCGGCGGAGCTGGAACCCCGCCTCACCGAGGCGATCCTGGCGGAGGCGGCCGAGCTGCCGGCGTTGGCCCACGCCTTGCGGGCGACCTGGCAGCGGCGCGAGGGCGACCGGCTGACCGTCGCCGGCTACCGCGCCGCGGGCGGCGTCGAGAACGCCATCGCGACCTCGGCCGAGCAGGCGTACGGGGAGCTGGACGCGGCCGGGCAGGCGGCGGTGCGGCGCATCCTGCCCCGCCTCGTGCAGGTCGGCGACCAGGGTCCCGACACCGCCCGGCCGGTCGAGCTCGCGGCGCTCCTGGACGATGCCGCCGAGCCGGTGATCGACCGGTTCACCGAGGCCGGGCTGCTCACCGTGGACGGCGACACGGTCCGCGTCGCGCACGAAGTCCTGCCGCGGCACTGGCCCCGGCTGGCCGAGTGGGTGGACGCCGACCGGGACTGGCGGCACGCCCGGCGGCGGCTGGCCGCCGACGCCGAGGCCTGGGAACGTGCCGACCGCGACCCTTCCTTGCTGTACAAGGGAAACCGGCTCAAGGCAACCGCCCACCGGGCGGCGGAGTCCGCCGACGCGGAGCTCGAACCGGGATCCGCCGCTTTGATGGACGCCTCCTGGCGCCGGGACCGCCGCGACCACGGACGCCGCCGGCTCGTGGTGGCCGCCCTCGCCGTCCTCGCGCTGCTGGCCCCGATCGCGCTGGTCGGCGCCGCCGCGTTCCACGCCGAGGCGGCGCGAGCGGAGGACAGCGACCTCGCGCGGCACCTGGCGGCCCAGGCCGAGACCCTGCGGTCCAAGCATCCCGGCCTGGCCAAGCAGCTGAGCCTGCTGTCGTACCGGATCAACCCGGGCGTCGGCCGTGACGCGGTGCTGGCCAGCCAGCGCAGCCCCGGCACGATCGACGACGGCGAGACGGTGAAGGACATCGTGCCCGACGCCGACGGCCAGGTGCTGGCGCTGCCCACGGGCGACGGGATCACGCTGCGCGGCCACGGCGCGTCAGGACGGATCGGCGGCCTCCGCAGCGGCCCGACGGCGATCAGCGGCGACGGCACGCTGCTCGCCGCCTTCGACAGCACGGACCCGCAAAAGGGTTCGGGCGTGCTGCGGCTGTGGACCATCACCGACCTCGCCCACCCCAGGCCGCGTGTCGCGCTGCCGGTGCCCGCCACCGTGACCTCGCTCGCCGTCACCCCGGACGGCAACACCCTGTTCGCGGGCCTGAACAGCGGCGACATCCTCGCCCTGGACATCGTCAACCGCGATGCGCCCAAGGTGCTGCCGCCCCTCAAGGTGCACACCGCGGCGGTCGACTCCATCGCCGTCTCGCCCAAGCGCGGCCTGATGGCCAGCACGAGCGTCGACGGCGTGCTCCAGCTGTGGGACGTCAGCGATCCCGCCCGCCCGGCGCAGCTCAGGAAGGGCACCGTCGTGCCCTTCGACAGCGACGCCGGTGGGCATCCGCTGCATCGCGCCGCCTTCGACCGGACCGGGATGTTCCTGGCGATCCCGGGCAAGCCCGACGCCGACACGCCGGCGACGGGATTCCCGAGCGTGTGGAAGATGGACGATCCCCGGGCGCCGGTGCGAATCCCGTACGCCAGCGAGGTTTCCGACATCGCCCCGCACGTCGACAGCTGCCTCGACAAGATGACCTCGGTCGCCTTCAGCCCGCGGTCCGGCCATGTCGTCGCCGTGTGTGACAAGAAGTGGCACATGCTGCGGTACCGGACGAGTCCCGACTTCGGATCGACCGACGCGGAGACGAGCTCCGACCGCATGGACATCCCGGCCGGGGCCGCAGTCTTCAGCCCCAAGGGCGATCAGGTGTTGCAGGCGACCGACACCGGCGTGACCGTGTCGGACGTCGCCGAACCCGACCAGCCGGGGGCCAAGGGCCTCGTGCCGGAGATCCCCGGCACCGGCGGCCAGCTCGCCTACAGGGCCGCCGGCAAGAAGCAGCTCATCGCCATGCAGGGCGTCGGGGTGACCACCATCTGGGACGTGACCGACCCGTCCGCACCGACCAGGACCGCGGCGATCCCGGCTCCCGATCTGTTCACCGCCAACGGAATCGCGCTCAGCTCCGACGGCCGGCTGCTGGCCGCGCCCGAGCTCTACCCCGACGGCCAGCACTACGGCGTGGCCCTGCGCCGCACCAGCAGCCCGGGCGGCTCGGCGGTGGGCACGATCGACGTGCTGGACAACGGCATCGGCGCGCTGGCCTTCAGCCCCACCAAGCCGATCCTGGCGGTCTCCGACATCAACGGCCTGGCCGCGGGGAACGTCGCACCGAACTCCGTGCGGCTCTACAACGTCGCCGATCCCGGGCACCCCAAGCAGATCGCCCAGTTGCCGGTGGAGGCGTGGTCGTTCGCGTTCTCGCCGGACGGGGCGACGTTCACCGTGTCCGTGCTGGAGAACGATCCCGGCAAGACCGGCGCGGCAACCTGGATGGACCTGCGCGGCTACGACGTGAGCGATCCCGCTCACCCCAGGCAGTTGTGGCAGCAGCGGTTGCCGTCGGGCGTGCACGCCGACTTCGCGTACAGCCCGGACGGTTCCGTGCTCGCGGTGTTCGACAGCACGGGCACACTGCGACTGTGGCACGTCGACCAGCACCGGCCGGTCGGCACGCCGACCCAGGTCGGCATCGGCGAGCAGCCCGGCTACGGCCCGCTGGCGTTCAGCCCCGACGGCAAGCAGCTCGCCCTGATCGCCAGCTTCGCCAACGGCACGGACACGCTGGAGCGCCCCGAGATGTGGGACGTGTCCAATCCGGACAGTCCCACCCGGCAGTTCTACCTGCCGGCCGAGAGCTTCGGCTTCTACGCGCTGGCCATCAGCCCGGACGGCCGGACGCTGGCGATCTCGCGGGCCAGCGCCGGCGTGGATCTCTGGGACACCGATCCCGCGCACCTCGTCACCGAGATCTGCGCCAGCGTGGGCGATCCGATCAGCCGCCAGCAGTGGGACCAGTACCTGCCGGGCCGCGACTACCAACCGCCGTGCGGGTGAGGATCAGCGGCGGCCCATCAGCTGCTCCAGCCGGGCCAACACCGCGTTGGCCGACTGCTCGGCGCCGTCGAACTCGTCGAGCGCGTGGAGCAGCAAGGACTCCGGCCCCTGCTGCTTGATGGCGTCCCGGCAGTCCTTGCTGCCCTGCCCGAGCTGGGTGATGAAGTCGCGCCACTGCGTCTGCGCCTGCGCGTCGGGCACCCGGAAGAGGCGGTCGGCGTCCGCCGCGAGCCGGCCGAACTCGACGCAGACGGGCAGCAGCGGCGAGACGTCGGATCCGGCGTTGTTCAGCACCTTCAGGTAGCGGCCCTCCACGCCGTCGAGACGCACGTTGACGTCCTCGCCTCCGTAGGCGAACCACGCGTAGGCCTGCGCGGCTCGAGTTCGGTCGCTGACAGGTAGGTCGGCGGCGGTGTGGAACAGCTGAGCCACGTCGATGCTGGAGTCCTGCGACTGCCGGCCGGTCCACTGCACGATGCCGATCGCCGCGACCACGACGGCAACCGTGCCCAGGGTGCCGACGACTGCGCGGCGGCCCGTCAACGTGCGGCTGGTCGACAGCGCTCGTTCGTCGGTGGACCGGCGCAGTGTCCCGATCGCCGCCGCGATGACGGCGGCGATGGCGCCGACCACGGACACCGGCGTCAGCACGAAGTCGACGGCGAACGTGGTGCCGGTGGAATGCCAGCCACAGCTGGATTCCAACGTGCTCAACGGGCCGATGCAGCCGTCGACCGACATCAGCACGAGCATGCCCGCGAAGCCCACCACCGCGGCGGTTTCCGCCGCGATGAGCGTGGTCAGCAGCCGATGCCGCGTCGCCCGCACGCCGGCGACCGCCGCGGCCACCACCACGGCAGCGACCACCGCCACCAGCACCCACGTGAGGTAGATCAGCATGTACATCTCGTTGGCGCTCGCCGGTACCGGACGCCAGGTGTGCAGGTACGCCTGCACGACCGCGACGGCGATCCACGCCGCCACCCCGGCCAGCACCCCCGGGAGGAGCACGCGCCGCAGCCGGGGCAGCGAGGTGTCCGACGTCGACGCGCCCCGGACGTCCTGAACCGCCGCGCGCAGCCAGCGCGGCGCGCCGTCGGCGGGACGGATCGTCCACGCCAGCAGCGGCACGATCCACAACGCGCCCACGGCGGTGAGCACCAGCGCGGGATCGGTGAAGCCCTGCACGATCGGAATGCCCACCGCGACCGCGGCCAGCAGGTCCTCGTGGGCGGCGACCGGACCGCCGACACCAGCGGCGAGAATGAACTGACTCTGTTCGATGCCGAACGGCCAGCCGTTCGTGTAGAGGATTCCGTCGCTGCGCCACCACAGGAACCACGACGAGAGCGCCAGCCCGGCCGTGGCCAGGCACGCCACCGTCGCCGGCCGGATCGACGCCCCGCGCCAGGTCGTCGTCCACAGGTACGCGGCCTGCCCGATCCACCAGAACACCCCGGCGCCGGCGAGCACCACGAGCAGCAGGGCCTCCGGGTGCGGCGGCAGCCATTCCGTAACGGCGACCTGGTTCAGGGCCAGCTCGCCGGCGGCCATGCCGGCTCCCAGCCACAGCCCGGCTCGCACGCCGGAGGGCACCCGGCGGGACGTCAGCACGGCGTGCGCCACCGCCCGCCACAGCGCGAACCCGGCCACGCCGACGACCAGGCCGGCGGCGGCCAGCGGCAGCGCCTGGTCCAGCCAGCCGCTGACCAGGCCGTCACGGGCCAAAGCGGCCTCCACGTCCGACCGCAGCTGCGAGTTGATCAGCGTGGCGGCGACGCCGGTCAGGAACATCGGCAACGCGCGGACGCCGAACAGCACCGCCGGGTCGGTCATCGCGTCCTGCCGCAGGTCCCATCGCGGATGCGTCCGCCACAGCTCCGCGAACTGGCCGAGCAACCGGCGGAACCGGCCGGTGGGGCGCGGCGACGGGATGTCCCAGGCCCGTTCGGCCGCGCCCCAGCGTGCCGCGGCCAGGTCGGCGTGGATCTCCCTGCTGCGCAGGACATCCGATCGCGCCAGGTACAGCAGCGCGACCAGGAAGACCACCAGCAGAACCTCGCGCAGCCCGAACGGCTCGTCGCTGCTCCACCACGAGGAGGAGAAGCCCTGCACGAGCGCGGTCACCGCCCAGACCGCGTAGGGAATCAGAACCGCGCCGAGAAAAGCCCGCCACAGCGCGACAGTCGCATAGGTGAGGGTGACGTCGCCGTGGCGGATGTGGGCCAGTTCGTGCAGCAGCACCGCCCGGAACCGGTCGGGGTCCGTGGTCGCGCGCACCAACAGTCCACTGTGGATGCACACCGTCGGCCGGCGGCTGCTGCCGAACACCACTGCCCCGCCGGCGATCGACGTGCGATCGACCACGACCCGCGGCACGTCCGAGAGGCCGGCGGTGAGCGCCGCTTCCTCGATCAGCCGCCGCGCGACGTCGTGATCGAGCGCCTTCAGCCGGCGCCGACGCACCTTCCAGCGCGGCGTGAGCAGGAACAGCACGCCGGCCACGACCAGCACCAGCAACGGCCAGGCCACGACCAGCCACCAGGGCGGCCCCGGCTGGTAGTGCGCCATGCACTCGTCGTAGGCCTGCTTCTGTTGCACGATAACGAGTTCGATCTGAAGTATGCCCGAATCCGGGTCCGCCCCGGCGGCCAGCTCGCAGCCGACGCCCGCCGCCCCGCTGAGGCCGGCGACGACGTCCCGCATCATCGATCCGCTGGCCACCAACAGCAGCACCGCCAGCAGCGCGAACCGCACCGTGGTGCCCGCGCCCAGCACCCGCTCGTCGAACCGGGACGAGGCGGCCATCAGCCCGCCGCGCCGTCCGAACCGGTGCGCTTCAGCCGTTTCGCCACCGCGTCGGCGATCTCCACCGCCCGCGCCGGCGCCAGGCCCTGCTCCAGCGCCGCGTCCAGCACCTGCTGGCGCAGCTCCGCGACCCGATCGTCGGTCGGCGGCGGCAGCACCGCCTCCTTCTCCCTCTTGCGGAAGGCCTTGCGCAGCAACGTCTTCGTCCCGCTCACCGCGCCGTCCACCGCCGTGCCGGCCGCCTTCTTCGCCGCCGCGTCCAGGATCAGCCACACCACCGGCGTCACCATCGCCGCCGCGTCGCCCCAGCCGAACCCGAGCGGATCACGCTTGCCGCCCTGCCCGAGACGCCGCACCACCGTGTCGTCGTCGAACTCCGCCAGGCCCTCCACGACGACCAGTTCCTCCGGCGCGACCGCGGCCACGACGTCACGGACCACGTCCCGGACCCGGTCCCCGTCCGGCGCGTATCCGGTCCCCGTGTCATCCATCGCGTCCCCTCACGCCGTCGACCTCGATCATCGGCAGTGTGTCGGGACGGGTCGCCCGCGCTCACGCAAATGGCGTGACACCACCGGGATGGAGCAGCATCAGTCCCGGCTACGAGGGATTCACGGATTCAGTGCACGTGGCTGCGCCAGTCCTCCGGCACGCGGTCGGCCGGGCCCGGCACCGTGGCGTCCACGGGACGGTGCTGCGGGTCGGCCAGCCGCGGACCGTCGTAGAACTCCTCGGTCTGGTAGTTCCAGAACCACCCCTCGCCCGGCTCGAAGCTCTGGATGAACGGGTGGCCGCTCGCCGCGGCGTGCGCGCTGGCGTGCTGGGCCGGGGACGAATCGCAGCACCCGATGTGGCCGCACTCGGCGCACCGCCGCAGGTGCACCCACCAACCGCCGGCCGCGTCGCACTCTACGCAGCCGGTGCCGCTCGGCGCGGCCGTCGGGTCGATTCCCGGCACGGTCATGAGGTTGCCTCCTGGGCGGTGAGGGGAATGCGCACCCGGAACCGGGTGTCGCCGGGCACGGACTCGACGGACAGGTCACCGTGGTGCTTGTTGACCACGATGCGCCACGAGATGTCCAGGCCCAGCCCGGTGCCGGAGCCGACCGGCTTGGTGGTGAAGAACGGCTCGAAGATCCGGCCCTTGATCTCCGCCGGGATGCCCGGCCCGGTGTCCCGGATCTCGACCAGCAGCCGGTCGTTCTCCCGGGCCGTGCGCACGGTCAGCGTGCCGGCGCCGCCCATCGCGTCGACGGCGTTGTCGATCAGGTTCGTCCACACCTGGTTGAGCTCGGCGGCGTAGACCGGCACCTCGGGCAGGTCGTGGTCGTAGTCCTTGACGACGGTGACGCCGTCGCCGATCTTGCGGCCCAGCATCAGCAGCGTGCTGTCCAGCAGCTCGTGCACGTCGACCGGGCGGAACGGCGCCCGGTCCAGCTGCGAGTACTGCTTGGCCGCCGCGACCAGGGTGGACACCCGCGTGGTCGAGTCCTCGATCTCGGACATCAGCAGCTCGGTCTCGATGGTGTAGTTCAGCCACCGGACCGCGCCCTCGAGGATCGAGTCGTCCACGGTGCGGGCCACCGTCTCCAGCCAGGCCACGTCCAGCCCGGCCTGTACGAACGTCGGCGCGAGGTCCCACCCGCCGGCGATGTCGTGCGCCTCGAACCAGTCGCCGAGCTCGTCCTCCAGGTCGGCGGCCTCCAGCGGTTCCAGCGGCCGCGCCTTGGCCACCTGCTCGACGGCCTGCTCCTGGAGCTGGATCAGTTTCTCCAGCACCACCCGGTCGTACGGGCCGGCGGCGATGATGCCCAGCTTGTGCCGCATGCCGGCGACCCGCTCCCGCAGCGTGGCGGTGGCGCGGACGGCCGCGGCGGCCGGGTTGTTCAGCTCGTGGGTCAGGCCCGCGGACAGCGACCCCAGCGCCAGCAGCCGCTCCCGCTGCCCGACCGCCTGCTGGGTGTTCTGCATGCCGAAGAACAGGCCCTCCAGCATGTGCAGCGCCATCGGGAACCACTCCCGCATGAGCTGCTCGAACAGCACGGCGTCCAGCACGAAGAACCGCGACGGCGCGGTCACCCGCATCGAGTTGTCGTACGTCTGCGGCACGCGGTCGCCGAGGAACGCCCGCCACGCGCCGGCGTACACGCCGCGATGGGTGGTGCGGCTGATCTCCACGTCCTCCGCGCCGACCCGCCGGGACAGCGCGAGGCCGCCCTCGATCATCACGTAGAAGCAGGTCGCCGGGTCACCCTCGTGGTAGACCGGGCCGGGCTCGAAGTGCTCGATGTGGCCGTGCAGGCACAGCCACTCCAGCTGCTCGGCGTCCAGCTTCTCGAACAGGAATAGCGTGCGCAGCTCGTCGATGTCGCACGGCAGACGTCCGGCGTCGGTCATGTCCGCTCCAGGTATCGGTGCACCAGCATGACCGCCATGGCACCCTCCCCGACCGCGGAGGCGACCCGCTTGCCCGAATCGCAGCGTACGTCGCCGGCGACGAACACGCCCGGCACGTTGGTCTCCAGGTGGTAGGGCTGGCGGTCCAGCGGCCAGTCGCGCAGCGCCGTGCCGACCGCGAGGTCCGGTCCGGCGACGACGAAGCCGCGCTCGTCGCGGGCGATCACGCCGTCCAGCCAGTCGGTGCGCGGCGCCGCGCCGATGAACGCGAACAGGAAGGAGGCGTCGACCACCTCCCGCGTGCCGGTGTCGTTGTGCCGCAGGGTGATCTTCTCCAGGTGGTCGCCGCCGTGCGCCTCCACGACCTCGGTGCACGTCAGCACCGAGATGTTCGGGATGGCCGCGATCTGCTGGATCAGGTAGTGCGACATCGACTGGGTCAGCGAGTCCGCGCGGACGACGATCGTCACCGACCGGGCCGTCCGCGACAGGTACACCGCCGCCTGGCCCGCCGAGTTCGCGCCGCCGACGATGAAGATGTCCTGCTTGGAGCAGTTGGTCGCCTCGGTCAGCGCCGACCCGTAGTACACGCCGCGGCCGGTGAACTCGTCCAGGCCGGGCGCGGCGAGCTGCCGGTAGGACACGCCCGTGGCCAGGATCACCGCGTGCGCGTCGACCGCGTCGCCGTCGGCGAAGCGCACCGTGCGGGCCGAGCCGTTCACCTCGACGCCGACGACGTCGCGAGTGGTGATCAGCTCCGCGCCGAAGCGGGTCGCCTGCCGGCGGGCCCGATCGGCCAGCTGCGCGCCGGACACGCCGTCCGGGAAGCCCAGGTAGTTCTCGATCCGGGAGCTCTGGCCGGCCTGCCCGCCGGTGGCCGTGCGCTCGATCAACACCGTGCGCAGGCCCTCGGAGGCGCCGTAGACGGCCGCGCCGAGGCCGGCCGGACCGCCGCCGACGATCGCCAGGTCGTAGAACCGTTCGGACGGCTTGGTGCTCAAGCCGACACGGTTGGCCAGTTCCGCGTCGGTCGGCGCCACCAGGGCGTCACCCGTCGTGGTGATGACCACCGGCAGGGTCCGCCCGTCCGCGCCGGCCGCCGTGAGCAGGCGCTCGCCCTCCGGCTCGTCGACCTGGTACCAGCGGTAGGGCACCTGATTGCGGGCGAGGAACTCCCGCACCTCGGAGGAGCGGGCCGACCACTGGTGGCCGACGACCTTGGTCTCCGGCTCTCGGCGGTGGTCTGCCGTCGCCCACGCGTCGAGCAGGGAGTCGACCACCGGGTACAGCTTCTCCTCCGGCGGGTCCCACGGCTTGAGCAGGTAGTGGTCGAGGTCGACCACGTTGATCGCGTCGATGGCCGCGCCCGTGTCGGCGTACGCCGTGAGCAGCACGCGGCGGGCGTCCGGGTACAGGTCCATCGCCTGCTCGAGGAACTCGATGCCGTTCATGTCCGGCATCCGGTAGTCGGCCACCAGCACCGCGACCAGCTCGCCACGCAGCGTCATCTCGCGCAGCGTGTCCAGGGCTTGGCGGCCGGACTCGGCGCGGATCACGCGGTGCTGGTCGCCGTAACGACGGCGCAGGTCGCGGGCGACCGCCCGGGACACCCCCGGGTCGTCGTCGACAGTGAGGATCGCGGGCCGGGCGGGGCGGGTCGGCGTGGTCACGCGGTCGTCGCCGGTCTGTCACGGTCATACACGCCGCAACCTTACGTCCGGTTCGGTGGTGATCACCAACGTTGCGGAGGTTGGGTGCCTGTTTTGCCGGCGGGGGTGCTGGCCGCCAGCGGTTGCGCCGTCAGTCCCGTCGGGTGCCCCGCTCCGCCCCACCACCCAGTGACCGCGGCGCCAAGGGATGTGGACCTGGCCCCGTCTGCCACGCGCCGCCGGGGCGACATGCGCATCGGAAGCGCTTACCGCCACCTTTGGAGAACGGTCATTCCATCGTGCTTCGCCCCGACACCGTTGCAGTATGCAACACTTCCACTAGGCGGTGGGCGTGACTGTGCGCTGACGCTGGGGCACGACGGTGTATTTGGGGTCCTCGGCGGAGGCCATGCCGGCGTGGAAGATGCCCCACCGGGTGGCGGCGGAGGCGGCCAGCAGAGCCGCGCCGGAGAGGGCGCTGACCAGGCGGCTTCGGCGGCCGACCAGGGCGCCGACGGCGCCAGCTAGGGCGAGGCCCTGGGCGGCCCGGATGAACGGCTTGGCCTTGGGGGTGTCGAAGGACTCGGCGACCATGCCCATGCGCTTACGCATCCGTTCGAACGCCAGCAGCTCGACGGCGACGCCGCCGACGGCAAGGTTGCGGGCGGGCACGGTTTCGGCGACGGGGGCGGCCAGCAGGCCGAGACCGCCGGCGGCAGTGGCGGCGGAGCCGACGAACACGAACGGCATCTCCCGGTGGCCTTCGTGCCAAGCCGGGACGGAGGTGTCGGTGATCAACGCGGCGGTGTACGTGGCGACGCCGGAACCGAGCAGGGCGGCGGCAGCGGTGGCGAGACCGCCGATCCGGGGCAGGCGGCCGGACCAGGCCGACAGGGCCGAGACGCCGGCGGCGGGGACGTACGCGGCGAGCAGCCACGAGCCGACGCTCATGGGCGACGTCACCTTGAACACCCGCAGCATGTTCAGGAACCGCGCGGGGCGGCCCAGGTCGTGCACGAGGGCGACGAGCGACAGGCCGGCGGCGGCGACCGCGCCGGTCTTGGCGACACGGGCCAGGGCGAGCCGGCCGGTGGCGTCGGAACCGACGGCGACCAGCGACGACATGCCGGCGAGGCCGCCGAGGAACAGGTAGCCGGCGATGTCGAGCGGCTCCCACACCGGCGGATTGATGATCGGCTGCCCGTAGTACGAGGTGAACTCCGCCTCCGGCACCATGGGCCGCTCGCCACGCCGGCTCATCGCCCCACCCCGAACGCCAAGGCGACACCGGCGACGGCGGTGAGGGCGGCGAGCCCGACCTGACGCCACATGGTGCCGAGATCCCGGGTGGGCACAACGGGATCGGGCGGCAGGCCGTACACCTCGGGCTCGGCCAGCAGCAGGAAGAACGCGCCGTCGCCGCCGACGCCGTCGGTGGGATCCTCGCCGTACAGACGAGCCTCGGTGACGCCGGCGCCCTGCAGCTCCGAGACGCGCAGGGCGGCCCGCTCACGGAGTTCGTCCAACGGACCGAACTGGATCGAATCGGTCGGACATGCCTTGGCACAGGCCGGTTCCTGGCCGCCGCTGATACGGTCGTAGCACAGCGTGCACTTCCAGGCGCGGCCGTCCTCCTCACGCCGGTCGATCACGCCGTACGGGCAGGCCGGAACGCAGTAGCCGCAACCGTTGCAGATGTCCTCCTGCACCACGACGGTGCCGAACTCGGTGCGGAACAAGGAACCCGTCGGGCAGACGTCCAGGCAGCCGGCATGCGTGCAGTGCTTGCACACGTCGGAGGCCATCAGCCACTGGAGATCGCCGCCGGCGGCCATGGCCAGCGCGTCCGGGTTCTCCACGGGCTTGCGCTGCTCGATGAAGGCCACGTGCCGCCAGGTGTCGGCGCTCAGCCCGACCGTGTTGTCGTACGACATGCCGGTCAGGTTGAGGCCATCCTCCGGCACGAGGTTCCACTCCTTGCACGCCACCTCGCACGCCTTGCAGCCGATGCACACCGAGGTGTCGGTGAAGAAGCCCATCCGCGGAGTGTCCATGTCCATTCCCCCGGGTCCTACGGCTCCATGCCGGTGTCTTCGGTGATGCCGGCCCGCCGCTGGTACTCCCGCACCAGCTCCAGCCGCGCCTTGCCGGTCGGCCGCCGTCCCGGCCGCACGTCGCAGGACAACGCCTTCACCTCCTGGATGTGCGTGTTCGGGTCCAGACTGATCGAAGCCAGCTCGTTGGCGGCGTCGCCGACGCTGTACCCGTTGGGGCCCCAGTGATACGGCAGCCCGACCTGGTGCAGCTGCCGGCCCTGCACGGTCAGCGGCGTCATCCGCTCGGTGACCATCACCCGCGCCTCGATCGCGCCGCGCGCGGTGACGATCGTCGCCCAGCCCATGTGCTCCAACCCGCGCTCGGCGGCCAGTTCGGGCGACACCTCGCAGAACATCTCCGGCTGCAGCTCGGACAGGTACGGCAGCCACCGGCTCATGCCGCCGGCGGTGTGGTGCTCGGTGAGGCGATAGGTCGTTGCGACGTAAGGGAACACGTCCGAGCCGATCGGGTGCATCCGGTTGTCGGGATGCTTGAACGGCTTGACCTGCCGCACCGGGTTGCGCTGCTGCTGGTACAGCAGGTTCTCGAACGGCGAGTCCTGCGGCTCGTAGTGCGTCGGCAGCGGCCCGTCGGTCAGGCCGGCCGGCGCGTACAGCCAGGCCTTGCCGTCGGCCTGCATGACGAACGCGTCGGTGCCGGACAGCGCCTCGGCGCCGCGGGCGCCCTCGGGCGGCTGGTAGTCCGGCGCCTTGTCGGGGACGAAGTCGGGCACATCGTGCCCCTTCCACTTCCTCTCCTCGGCGTCCCACCACACCAGCGTCTTGCGTTCGCTCCAAGGCTTTCCGTCCGGATCGGCGGACGCGCGGTTGTACAGGATCCGGCGGTTCGCCGGCCACGCCCAACCCCACTCGGGCGCCACCCAGCTCTGGTGCGCTCCCGGTTTGCGCCGGGCGGCCTGGTTCTCGCCGTCGGCGTAGACGCCGCAGTAGATCCAGCAGCCGCACATGGTGGAGCCGTCGTCCTTGAG
Organism: Kutzneria buriramensis; assembly: GCF_003387475.1. Classification (GTDB taxonomy): domain Bacteria; phylum Actinomycetota; class Actinomycetes; order Mycobacteriales; family Pseudonocardiaceae; genus Kutzneria; species Kutzneria buriramensis. The sequence continues at coordinate 35,140 of NZ_QUNO01000013.1, forward strand.
CTCCAGGTAGGAGGACAGCGGCTTCCCATCGGGGCCGAAGCCGTTGATCTCGGCCAGCACCGCCTCGGCGTCCGGCTCCGCGATGGCGCCCTTGCACGGGTAGTCCCAGGTCAGGTCCAGTATCGGCCGGTCGGCCTCGTCGGTGGAGCCCGCCAGCTTCTCGCGGATGATCCGGCCGAGGTGGTAGGTGAACCACAGCTCGCTGCGGGCGTCGCCGGGCGGCTCGACGGCCTGGTGGTGCCACTGCAACATCCGCTGCGTGTTGGTGAAGCTGCCGTCCTTCTCGGTGTGCGCGGCGGCCGGCATGAAGAACACCTCGGTGCCGATGTCCTCGGTGCGCAGCTCGCCGGAGTCGATCTCCGGCCCGTCCTTCCACCACGTGGCCGACTCGATGAGCGAGAAGTCCCGCACCACCAACCAGTCCAGCTCGGCCATGCCCAGTCGCTGCAACTTGGCGTTGGACGAGCCGACGGCCGGGTTCTCCCCCAGCACGAAGTAGCCCTTGCAGTCGCCGGCCAGCTGTGCCATCACCGTCTCGTACGTGCTGTGGCTGCCGGTCAGCCGCGGCAGGTAGTCGAAGCAGAAGTCGTTGTCCGCCCTGGCCGCCGGCCCCCACCACGACTTGAGCATGCTGACCAGGTACGACCGCATCTCCGCCCAGAAACCCTTGTCCACGGACTCGGCCTCGATGAACTTGTCCAGGTCCTCGTTGCCGTGCGCGTGCGGCATGGGGATGTAGCCGGGCAGGATGTTGAACAGCGTCGGGATGTCGGTGGAGCCCTGGATGGAGGCGTGTCCGCGCAGCGCGAGAATGCCGCCGCCGGGACGGCCCATGTTGCCCAGCAGGCTCTGGAGGATCGACGCCGTGCGGATGTACTGCACGCCGACGGTGTGCTGGGTCCAGCCGACCGAGTAGACGAACGCGGTGGTCCGGTCGCGGCCGGAGTTGGCGGTGAGCAGCTCGGCCACCTGCCGGAACTTGTCCGGCGGGATGCCGCAGATCTGCTCGACGGTTTCCGGTGTGTAGCGGGCGAAGTGGCGCTTGAGGATCTGGAACACGCAGCGCGGGTGTTGCAGCGTCTTGTCGGTTTCGGGCTGGTCGACGGCGGCGCCGCCGGAGCCGTGGGCCTCGCCGCGCCCGGCCGAGGACACCTTGTCCTCGTACTCCAGGTCACGCTCGCCGGAGGCGGCCTGCACCTCGGTTCCCTCGTACTGCCACGTGTTCACGTCGTAGTTGCGCGACTCCGGGTCCAGCCCGGAGAACACCCCGTCCAGGTCCTCGGTGTCGACGAAGTCCTCGCCGACGATCGCGGCCGCGTTGGTGTAGGCCACCATGTACTCGCGGAAGTACTTCTCCTCGGTCAGCACGTGGTTCACCAGGGCGCCGAGGAACGCGATGTCGGTGCCGGCGCGCAGCGGGACGTGCAGGTCCGCCATGGCGCTGGTGCGCGTGAACCGCGGGTCGACGTGGATCACCTTGGCCCCGCGGGCCTTGGCCTCCATCACCCACTGGAACCCGACCGGGTGGCACTCGGCCATGTTCGAGCCCTCGATGAGGATGCAGTCGGAGTTCTGGAGGTCCTGCTGGAACGTCGTGGCGCCGCCGCGACCGAAGGAGGTCCCCAGACCGGGAACCGTGGCGGAGTGTCAAATACGGGCCTGGTTCTCGATCTGGATCGCCCCGAGCGCGGTGAACAGCTTCTTGAGAAGGTAGTTCTCCTCGTTGTCCAGGGTCGCCCCGCCGAGGCTGGCGACGCCCAGCGTGCGGCGGGTCCGCTTGCCGTCGACCTCCCACTGCCAGCCGTCGCGACGGGACTTCAGCACCCGGTCGGCGATCATGTCCATGGCGGTGTCGAGGTCGAGCTGCTCCCAGTCCGTGCCGTGCGGCCGGCGGTACAGCACCTTGTTCGTACGGGCCGACCCGGTGACCAGCTGCTTGCTGGCCGATCCCTTGGGGCACAACCGCCCGCGGCTGACCGGCGAGTCCGGGTCGCCCTCGATCTGGACGACCTTCTCGTCCTTGACGTAGATCTGCTGGCCGCAGCCGACCGCGCAGTACGGGCAGATCGACTTCACGACCCGGTCGGCGCTGTGCGTGCGGGCCTCGATGCGGGCGCTGCCGTCGCTCTTGGCCGCCGCACCCCGGCCCAGGAGGTCGCCCTGGGTGGCCTGCCGGTACACCGGCCAGCCCTCGATCCACCGCCGCACGCCCACGCGGTCACCTCCCTGGTGACGGGCAAGTACCCGGCTTCCCACCGGGTAAACCGATCACTTCGCGCCGGGTGTCCGGCAGCCGGCGGGTCCGGCCGGTTCGATCCAACTCCTCCAACAGCGGGACCGCGACTCGACGGGTGGTGTCCAGCGCCCGCCGGGCCTCACTCACCGTGAACGGGCTCGGCAGCCCGGCCAGCACCTTCGCGGCGGCGTCGTGGACGCCCGGTCCGAGGACGACGCCGTCGGCGATCTGGGTCAGCCGGCCGGCCCGCACGGCGGCGGCGAGCTCGCGTTTGCCCAGGCCCAGGGCGTGCAGCTGGTCGGCTTCCGGCGCACGGAACGGGGCCTCGGCGAGATCCCGCTCCACTTTGCGGAGACCCTGCTCGACCGCGGCCGGCAGCGCCTCGGGTGCCCGGCCGAGGCGGTCGATCAGCGCGGGGACGAGCTCCAGCGACGGCAGGTCCAGCCGACGTCGCAGCGCCTCCGCCGGCATCTCGGCCGCCAGCGGGTGCTCCGCGAGCCAGGCGCTGACCGTCTCCTTCGCACGGTCACCGAGATCGCGCCAGTGCTCGGGGTGGACCAGCCACTGACTGACGCGTCTGCCCTGGTCGGGCCACCCCATCGCGGCCGCGTCGGCCGCCGGCACGAAGCCGCGGCCGGCCAGGTGGTCGAGCGGGCGGTTCAGCTCCCGGGCGCGGGCGGCGGCCGCGCCGCGGCGGGTCAGCGGCGGCGGCCAGACCTCCAGGACGTCGAAGCCGGCGGCGATGCGGTGCTCGCCGGGGTCGCGCAGCAGGCCTCGATCGCCGGTACGCAGGGGAAGCGGCGTTGTGAGCGCGATCCGCGCGTGAACGTCGTCGAGCAGCCGGACCCGCACCGGTACGGCCGCCGATCCCAGGTGCAGCACCAGGTTCTGATGCACCTTGCCCGGCGACCGCAGCCGGACGTCGATCTCCGCCGTGCGACGCCACGCCCCGGGCGTGAGGAGTGCCTCGCCACGGCGGATCTCCTCACGGTCCATGCCGCGGAGGTTGACCGCGACCCGGGCGGTTGCCGTGACGACGTCGCGGTCCGTGCCCAGCGATTGCAGCCCGCGCACCTGCACGGACCGGCCGTCGGGCAGCGCGAGTTCGTCGCCGACGCGAATCGTGCCGGCGGCCAGCGTCCCGGTGACGACCGTGCCGGCACCTCGAATCGTGAACGACCGGTCCACCCACAACCGGACATCCGCCGCGATATCGGGCGTCGGCAGCCTCGACGCCAGGCGGGTCAGGGCGTCGAGCAGCTCGGGCACTCCCCCGCCGGTCTGCCCGCTGACGGGCAGCGACGGGATGCCCGCGAGCGAGGTGCCGGCAAGGCGGTTGAGGACGTCGGCCCGCACCGGTGCGGGATCCGCCCGGTCCGCCTTGGTCACGGCGAGCAGCCCGTGCCGGACGCCGAGCGCGTCCAGCGCCGCCACGTGCTCGGCGGTCTGCGGCATCCAGCCCTCGTCCGCCGCGACCACCAGCAGCGCCGCCGGCACCGGCCCGATGCCGGCGAGCATGTTCGGCACGAACCGCTCGTGTCCCGGCACGTCGACGAAGGCGATGTCGCCCGTCCAGGCGAAGCCCAGGTCGATGGTCAGGCCCCGGCGGCGCTCCTCCGCCCAGCGGTCCGGCTCCATCCCGGTCAGCGCCCGGACCAGCGTCGACTTGCCGTGGTCGACGTGACCGGCAGTGGCGATCACGTGCATCGGCGCACGGCCTCGATCAGGTCGCCGTCGCGGTCCTCGGGGATCGTGCGCAGGTCGAGCAGGCAGCGGCCGCGCTCCACCCGTCCGACGACGGCCCTCGCGCGCAAGGCGGCGGCGAAGCTTTCGGGCAGGCTGACGGCCGCGCTCGGCAGCTCGACGCCGGGGGCCCCGCCGCCACCGACGGCGGCGGCGGATTCGACGGCAACGGCGTCGATGCCGGTCAGCGCGGCCGCGATCCGCTCGGCCCGGGCCATCAGCTGGCCGGCGTCGGCCTCCAAGGCCTTGAGCACCGGCGGTGTCGGGCCCCGCAGGGTCGCCTCCAGCGCGGCCAGGGTGAGCTTGTCCACCCGCAGCGCCCGGGCGGACGGATGCCGCCGCAGCCGCTCCACCAGCGACGCCTCGCCGAACAGCAGGCCCGCCTGCGGGCCGCCGAGCAACTTGTCGCCACTGGCCGTGACCAGCGCGGCGCCGGCGTGCAACGCCGTGGCGACGTCCGGTTCGTCCGGGAGCAGCGGATGCGGCGCCAGCAGCCCGGATCCGACGTCCACGATCACCGGCACCCCGAGCCCGGTCAGATCGCCGATGGCGACCGCGCTGGTGAAGCCGCGAACTTCGAAGTTGGAGGGATGGACCTTCAGCACGAACGCGGTGTCCGGGCCGATCGCGGCCGCGTAGTCGGCGCGGTGGGTGCGGTTCGTCGTGCCGACCTCCCGCAGCCTGGCCCCGGTCGACGCCAGCAGCTCGGGGATGCGGAAGCCGTCGCCGATCTCGACCAGCTCGCCGCGGCTGATCACGATCTCCCGGCCCTGGGCGAGGGCGAGTGCGCACAGCAGCAGTGCCGCCGCGTTGTTGTTGACGACGTGCACCGCGCCGGCCGCGGGAACCGCCGAGGCCAACGCCTCCAACGCTCCACGCCCGCGCCGGGCCCGCGCCCCAGTGGCAAGGTCGAACTCCACGTCCGTGCTGCCGGCGGCGTCGGCGACGGCCGCAACCGCGGCGTCCGACAGCGGCGCCCGGCCGAGGTTGGTGTGCACGACCACGCCGGTGGCGTTCAGCACCGGGTGCAGCGAGGAAGCCGTGCGCGGCAAGGAAGCCAGCACGTCGTCGAGCACGGCCTCGGGAGCGATCTCGCCGCGGCGAGCCCGCTCCTGCGCGGCGACGACCCGGGCTTTCACCAGCTCGTGGCCGAGCTCCGCCGCCGTCTTGACCAGCGCCGGATGGGCCAGCAGCGCGTCGGTGCGGGCGATGCGACGCCTAGGGTCGTCATTACGTGGGTCAGACATGGCGGAGACGGACGGGAATCGAACCCGCCAGCGACAGTGCCTGCCGCTCAACGGTTTTGAAGACCGCGCCGGCCACCAGGCCGGGTACGCCTCCCTTGACCATGCCGCTCATCCTGCCAAAGCCGCCGTGCTCGCGCAGGATGAGTGCGTGAGCCTGCGACTGACCCAGTACGCCCACGGCGGCGGCTGCGCGTGCAAGATCCCGCCCGGCGAGCTGGAGGACGTGGTTCGCGGCCTGACCGGCAAGGCCGGCGACGACCTGATCGTCGGCCTGGACGACGGCGACGACGCGGCGGTGGTGCGGATCCGTGACGACCTCGCCGTCGTCGCCACCACCGACTTCTTCACGCCGGTGGTGGACGATCCGTATGACTGGGGCCGCATCGCCGCCGCCAACGCGCTCTCCGACGTGTACGCGATGGGCGGCACGCCGGTCGTGGCGGTCAATCTCCTGGGCTGGCCAAGGGACACGCTGCCGATCGACCTCACCGCGGAGGTCCTGCGCGGCGGCATGGACGTCTGCACCGCCGCCGGCTGCTTCCTCGCCGGCGGGCACAGCATCGACGACCCCGAGCCGAAGTACGGCCTCGCCGTGACCGGCACCGCCCACCCCGACCGGCTCATGCGCAACGACGCCGGCCGGCCCGGGATTCCCTTGTCACTGACCAAACCCCTGGGCATCGGCGTGCTCAACTCCCGGCACAAGGCCACCGGCGAGCGGTTCGCGGCCGCGATCGACGTGATGACCATCCTCAACGCCGGCGCCGCCGAGGCGGCGCTGAACGCGGGCATCACGTGCGCCACCGACGTCACCGGATTCGGCCTGCTGGGCCATCTCTACAAGCTCGCGCGGGCCAGCGGCGTGACGGCAGTGATCAACTCCGCTGCGGTCACGTACGTCGAGGGTGCTCGCGAGGCGCTGGCCGACGGCTACGTCAGCGGAGGCACGAAACGTAACCTCGACTGGGTCCGCCCGCACGCCGACCTCGACGCCATCGGCGAGGACGAGGCGTTGCTGCTCGCCGACGCCCAGACGTCCGGCGGCCTGCTGCTCGCCGGCGAGATCCCCGGTGCGCCGGTGATCGGCGAGCTGCGGCCGTTGGGCGAGCACCACATCGTCGTGCGCTGACCGGCTTTCGACGCCCTGGTCCACCTCGTACAGACCCTTCGCGAGCTGCTCGATGGCGACGAGTCGGTCGCGCTCCTTGAGCGCCGGCGGCGTGCCTCGGACCAGCTTGCGCGGCGGTGATTTACCGAACGCGCGGCGGTGTCTCGCACGTCACAAGGTGTGAGCACGAACCCGATCGGTGTAAGGCGACCGCCAGTGGGTACCTGCGCAGTTCCCGGGACGGCGCATCCCGATCGCCGTCCCGGGTCTCAGCCGTACCAGCCGCCGTCCGCGGCCAGCACGGCGCCGGTGACGTAGGCGGACAGCGGGCTGGCCAGGTAGGCGACGAGGGCGGCGTACTCCTCGGGCCGGCCGATGCGGCCGACGTCGTTGGGCGCGAGGGCCTCGACCAGGCGGGGCTCGACCTCCTCCCACGTGTCGCCGAACCCGTGCTGGCGGCCGAGTTCCACCAGCCGCGGCACACTGGCCGGGGTGAGGATGCCGCCGGCCGCGACGGCGTTCGAGGTGACGCCGGTGTGCTTCAGCTCCCGGGCCAGGGACTTGGCCAGCGCGTTGCGGGCCCCGTTCGTGGCGGCGTAGTGCGGCTGCGAGGCGGCCGGCACGGCGCCGAGGACGCTGCCGATCTGGATCACCCGCCCCCAGCCGCGCTCGCGCATCGCCGGCACGAGTCGCTGGATCATCCGCACGCCGGTCAGCACGTTGACGTTGTAGATGTCGGCCCAGTCCTGGGCCGACGTGGTGGTCCACCCGAGGCTCGGGTCGTACGTGCCGATGTTGTTGACGAGGATGTCCACCGGCCCGGCGGCCGCGTGCACCTCGTCGGCGCCGCGATCGGTGCCCAGGTCGCCGAGCACGTGCGAGGCGTCGCCGCCCGCGTCGCGGATCGCCTTGGCCACGGCGACGGTTCGGGCGTGGTCGCGGCCGTGCACGACCACCGAGGCCCCTTCGGCGGCCAGCCGCGTGGCGATGGCCTCGCCCAGCCCCGAGCTGGATCCGGTGACGAGGGCGCGCTTCCCGCCCAACTGGAGATCCATTGGGAATCCTTTCCTCCGACTGCGATCGAGCCTGCCGAAGAAAAAATGGACCAGCAAGTACAGAACTCGGCGAACCCTCAGCCGGAGGTATGACGGCCGCTCCGACCGTGGCCCGATGCGCACGGACGGGCGCCGGCCGTAGCGTCCGTCCGCGATGAACTACGCGACGGAACTCCTCGACCAGAGCGACCTGTTCGGCAGCCTGATCCGAGGCGCGGACCTGCGCGGCGGCGTGCCGACGTGTCCGGAGTGGACTTTCGGCCAGCTGGCCGAGCACGTCGGCCGGGGACACCGGTGGGCGGCGCGGATCGTCCGCGACGGTAGCTACCTCGACGCCGGGACGATCCCGGACGGCGTGCTGCCGGCCGACACCGCCGAGGCCGTCCGCTGGCCGTGGGAAGGCGCGCGCATCCTGCTCGACGCCGTCGCCGACGCCGGCCTCGACACTCCCGTGTGGACGGTCCTCGGGCCGCGGCCGGCGCGCTGGTGGGTGCGGCGCCGGCTGCACGAGACGATCGTGCACCGGGCCGACGCCACCCTGGCCCGCGGCCTGCGCTTCGACGTGCGGCCGGAGCTCGCGGCCGACGCGATCGACGAGTGGCTGGGCAATGCCGCCGACGAGGTGTTCGAGGAACCGCTGCCGCTCGCGATGGGCGTGACCATGGCGGTCCGGATCACCGACGCGCCGCACGAGTGGGCCGTCACCGGCGAGGCCGGCGGACTCTGGGTCCGCACCGGTCACCGCGCCGGCGACCTCACCGTGAGCGGTCGGGCCGTCGATGTGCTGCTGGCGCTCGTGCGCCGGCTGCCCGCCGACCGGGCCGGCGTCCGGGTCGAGGGCGATCCGGCGCTCTGGGAGCGCTGGCTGGCCGGAACCCCGCTATAGCGCCGCGGCCACCTCGTCGATCACGTCCGCCAACTCCGCCGGCCGGGCCAGAAACGGCGAGTGGCCGCCGGGCAGGCGCCGCACCAGCGTGGGCATCTCGTCGTCGATCGCGCGCTTGATGAAGACCTCCGGGATGTTCCGGTCGTCGTCGCACGCGATCAGCGCCGACGGCAGCTTCTGCCACGACGCGCGGGTCTGCGCGTCCGTGAACGCCCGGGCGCTCTGCGGCCGCAGCCGGGCGGTGGTCGCGGCGGCCAATTCCGTTGGCACGTCGAAGTAAGCGGCGTCGGTGATCTGGTCGGGCACCGGCACCATCCGCCAGTCCGCCGGGAACCAGGGACCGCCCAGCGGCGTCACGAGGGCCTCCCCCACCTCCAGCATCTGCGCCGCCAGGTAGATGAGCCGCTCCACGTTCGGCGCGGTCTCGGCGGCCTCGGACATCGGCACGCCGCCGTAGGAGTGCCCGAGCACCGTCACCGGGCCGTCGATCGCGCCCAGTGCCTCCCCCACCACCTCGGCGTCGTCGTACATGCCGACCTCGGGATCGCTCCACGTGCTCGGCAGGTCGACGGTGAAGACACGCCAGCCGTGGCGCTCCAGGTGGGGCGTGAGCTCGTCCCAGCACCACGCGCCGTGCCAGGCGCCGTGCACCAGCAGGATGTTCTTCGGCGAACTGTTCAACTGAGCTTCCTTCGACCGCGCACTGGTGGTGATCGTGGCGGTAATCATTGCGCGCCAAGGGTCCCGGGCACGGTCGCGCCGATCAAAGGGGCAGCGAACGGAGGCCGGTTCCGTCCCGACACCACAGATCGGGACGGCCGTGTCCGGTATCAGGCGGCCGCGAGGTGGTCCAGGCAGAAGTCCAATGCCGACTCCAGGTGCTGCGACGAGCCGGTGGCCATCAGGATCGCCACCCCGCCCTGGATCGCCGCGAGCACCGCCGACGAAGCCGCCTTGGCGTCGAGTCCCGCGCGGATGTGGCCGTTCGCCTGCATCTGCTCGATGCCCACCTCGACCTGCCGCTGCCACTGCCTGAGCAGCTCGCGGGTCACCGCCTGCGCCGCCGGTGTGTGCCGGTCGATCTCGGTGATCAGCGCCCCGAGCGGGCAGTTCGTGCCCTGCCGCCGGTACCGCTCCACCACCGCGTCCCGCCACTGCCGCCACGCCGACCAGGACGTGAGCTCCCCCAGGTACGGCTGCTGGTCCTCGAGCACGCGGTCGGCCTCGCGCTGGGCGACCGCCACCAGCAGCTCCTCCCTTCCCTCCGGGAAGTAGTGGAACAGCTGGCCCTTGCCGGTGCCGCTGCGCCGGCACACGTCCTCCAGCGTCACCACCGCCACGCCGCGCTCGCGGATCTCGGCCGCCGCGGCGTCCACGATCCGCTGCCGGGTCGCGGCCCCCTTCTTCGTGAGCACGGAATCGATTGTACTATTGAGTCCATTCCGGAGGAGCCCGCCCGCGCCGGGCGGGCGGGCTCCCCTGTCGGTCAGCTCGCGGTGAGCGCCGTGTCGTCGATGACGAACGACGTCTGCCGCGAGTTGTTCTCGGTGCCGGAGAAGCTGATGGTGACGGTCTGGCCGGCGAGCGAGGAGACGTCGAACGTCTGCTGCGCGTAACCGGTGTTCTTGTTCAGGTTGGAGAACGTGGCCAGGGTCGTCGTGCCGGCCTTGACGGTCAGCTTGTCGACCTGGGTGGTCGTGGTGGTCTCGGCGGTGTCGATGTGCAGCCAGAACGACAGGCTGGCGTGGCAGCCGGCCGGGATGGTGACCGACTGGGTCAGGGTGTCGGTGTGCGTGCTGCCGTAACCGTCGAGCCACGCGTCCCAGCTACCGGTGCGCGCGGGTTCGGACGGACCGTTCTGGCCGATCACGGCGGGGGTCGCGGTCCAGGTCGTGTTGCCGGACTCGAAGCCGGGGTTCCCCAGTTTCTGGCCCGGGCTGGGACATCCGCCGCCAACGGGGTTGATCGTCCACGTGAAGGTGGCGCTCCCGCTGGCGTTGGTGGTGTCGGTGGCGGTCACCGTGACGGTGCCCGTCCCGGCGGTGGTGGGCGTGCCGGAGATCAGGCCGGTGCCGGAGTTGATGGACAGGCCGGCCGGCAGGCCGGTGGCGGAGTAGGTCAGGGTCTGGCCGGAGGCCGAGTCGGAAGCCGCGATCTGCAAGGAGGTCGCGGTGCCGACGGTGCCGGTCTGATTGCCGGGGTTGGTGACCGTGACGGTGTTGCCGCCGTTGCCGCCGCCGATCGGCAGGCCGCCGATGGTCGCGTACATCCCGACGTCGAACGTGGAGCCGCTGGGCGCGTGCGCCACCGGGATGACCGTGACGGCGTTGCCGCCGGCGAGCACGGACGTGGAGATGTAGTCGCCGAACATGCGGCCCTGCGAGGTGTTCGGCAGCCACGCCAACGTCATCGGCCCGGCGAGCTGGGTCGGCGCCGACCACGTGGTGCCGCCGTCGGCGGACGACACGAACGCGGCGTTGAGCTGGCAGGTGGTGTCCGTGCAGTTGGCCTGCGGGTAGTAGTAGTACGTCACGCCGATCCGGGCGGTGCCGCCCGAACTGGACGGATCCACGCCGATGCCGGGCGTGAAGTGGTCGGCGGTGCTGGTGGCGGCGTCGATCGGCAGCCGGGCCGGCGCGCTCCACGACGTGCCGTTGGTCGACGTGGACATGATGATGTCGTTGCTGGGGCAGCCGGAGCGGAACCGGCAGTCCGCCCACACCACGTAGACCTTGCCGGCGGAGTCGATCTCCGCCGACGGCAGCGGGCTCTCCCGCAGCGTGTCCAGCGGCCCGAAGTCGTTGTCCTCCAACCCGGCGACGGGGTGGTGGCTGACGGTCGCGATCTGCACGCTGGAACCCCAACTCGCGCCGCCGTTGGTGGACACGAACGACCGCTCGGCGTTGGCGCTGGCACTGGAGAACGGCACGACCACGGTCCCGTTGGGCTGCACGACCGGCTGGCCGCCCAGGCCGCTGGGGTTGTCGGCCGGGCTGAGCTGGCTGCCCCAGGTCAGGCCGCCGTCGGTGGAGGTCCGCATGTGCTCGGCGTCGCCGGCGTTGGCGTCGTCGTACTCGGTGTAGCAGTGGCCGTAGAACGGGCTGGCCGGATGGTCGTCGCAGACCGTCCAGTTCTTGTCGAAGAAGGTGCCGGTGGCCGACACGGCGACCGGGTTGCCCCACGTCTTGGCGTCGGTGGAACGGCTCAGCTCCACGTCCACGGCGCCGGACGCGGCGATCCCCAGCCAGGAGATCATCCAGACGTTGTCCTTGGCGTCGTAGGCGACCGAGGCGTCGCTGACCTGACCGTAGGGGCCGCCGGTGTTGGCGGTGGTGCCCGGCAGGAAGCCGCGCGCCCACGTCTGGCCGCCGTCGGTGGACGTGGTCCAGCCGATGTTGGACGCGCCGCCGCCGGTCACCCGGCCGACCTGGAACGTGCCGACGATGGTGTTGCCGAAGCTGAAGGTGTCCGGCTCCACTTCGGTCGAATGCTGGGCCTGGGCGTCGGAATAGGGGTCGGTGCTGACCTGGTTCAGCGACACCGCGGCGCGGGCGGCGGTCGCCGGCGTGGTGAAAGCCGTCAGCGAGGCCAGGGCGGCGACGGCGAGGGTGAGGACTCTGCTGCGGATCGATCTGGACATGGCACTCCTGTCGTTGTCGAACAGGGCGGGGATCGCACGACATGCCAAGAGCGTGATCGGGCGGAATCATCCGCGTGCCAAGGGAAATCCGCCAGCATCGGTCGACGGGTAGCGCCGCGTTGACATTTGACAGGCCTGTAGAAGCAACGGTGAGGGGCGGGCCGGCTGTCGCCGACCCGCCCCTCACCTGCGGGAATCCACGAGCTGCGGGCTCAGTCGCCGACGCAGATGGCACACGGGGAGACGGCGGTCTGGTCGCAGACCACGCTGCCGGCGCCGCCGAAGACCTCGTCGAGCTGGGCCTCGGTCAGCTCGATCACGGGCTGGGTGTCCATGTAGTCACTTCCTTTCTGGATAGTGCTGCCGACCGGCCGTTGCCGTTCGGGGACCGGGGAGCCACCTGGGCGGCGACCAGATGCGCGTACTTTCCGCCCTGGGCAACGAGTTCGTCGTGTTTGCCGGCTTCGGCGATCCGGCCGCCGTCGAGCACGAGGATCTGGTCGGCGTCGCGCACGGTGCTGAGCCGGTGGGCGATGACGATCTGCACGCACGGCAGGTCCGCCAGGTTGGCGTGGATGCGGGCCTCGGTGGCCGCGTCGAGGTGGCTGGTCGCCTCGTCGAGCAGGAGCACCGCCGGCTTGCGCACGACCGCTCGGGCCAGCGCCAGCCGCTGCCGCTGCCCGCCGGACAGGCCGGTGCCGCGCTGGGCGAGCTGGGTGGCATACCGGTTGGGCATGGCCATGATCTCGTCGTGCAGGCAGGCCAGTCGGGCGGCGCGCTCGATGTCGGCGACCGGGATGTCGTCGTAGACGGTGATGTTGTCGAGGATGGAGCCGGAGAACACGAACGGCTCCTGGAGCACCGCGCCGATCTGCCGGCGCAACTCCCGTGGGTCGAAGGATTCCACCGGCACGCCGTCGAACCGGATCCGGCCGGCGGTCGGCTGGTACAGGCCGAGCAGCAGCATGCCGAGGGTGGTCTTGCCGGAGCCGGTCGCGCCGACGATCGCCACCCGCTGCCCGGGCCGGATGGCCACGGAGACCTTGTCCAGCACGGCATTGCTGTACGTGTCGTAGCGGAAGCCGACCTCGTCGACGTCGACGTTGCCGCGCAGTTCCGCGTGGACGGCGTCCTTCGGCGCCCGTTCCGGCGCGGTGTCCCAGACGTCGGCGAGGCGTTGCAGCTGCGCGCCGGCGAGTTGCAGCCGCTGCCCGTTGGACACGACCGTCGCCAGCGGCGAGACGATCGAGGAGGAGAGCCAGATGACGGCGACCATCGTGCCCGCGGTCATCGCGCCGTCCAGCACGCGGCTCGCGCACAGCCACAGCACCAGCATCGGCGTCAGCAGCCGCAGCGCGCCCGTGCAGGACTCGATGACCGACGCCAGGTAGCTCCGCCGGAGCGTCGCCTTCATCCAGCCACGCACGAGGTCGGCGATCTGGCTGAGGGCCCGCTCCTCGGCCGCCAGCGCCTTGATGGTGGTGATGCCCTCCAGCGCCTCGACCAGGTTGCCCTGGGTGTGCGCCTGCGCGGCGAGGTCGGCGGCCATGCGTTCGCGAACCGGGCGGGTCGTCAGGCACAGCAACAGAATCACGACGATCACGATGCCCGCGACCACCACCGCGACCACCGGGTCGAACAGCGCCAGCAGGGCGATGTAGGACAGCACCAGCACCGCGTCCAGCAGCGAGCCCAGCGTCTGGCTCGTCATCAACTCCCGGATCACGGCGATGCTGGCGAACCGGGTCATGATGTCGCCGGTGCTGCGCTGCTCGAAGTACCGCAGCGGCAGGCGCAGCAGGTGGCCGGTGAACCGGACCAGCGCCGTGGAGTCCAGGCGTCCCTGGAGGAACACCAGCAGGGACGACCGCAGCAGGCCGGTCACCAGCTGCGAGACCGTCACCGCGGCGACGCCGAGACCGAGCAGTTCCAGCAGGGGTGTCGTACGGAACTGCTCGATCTCGTCGACGGCCATCTCCGCGGAGATCGGCATGACCACCACGAGGAACTGGGCGACCACCGTCACGGCCAGGACCTGCGCCAGCAGCCGCATCGTGCCGGGCAGGCTCAGCAGCGACTTGAGGTAGCTGGACCAGAACGGCTCCACCGCCGCCTTCGTCCGGGCGAACGACTCGCCCGGACGGAAGGTCATCGCCACCTTGCCCAGCCCGGCACGGAACTCCGCCGGCGTGAGCGTGCGCCGGCCGACCGCCGGGTCGACGATGCGCACCGACCGGGTGGTGATCCGCTCGACCACCACGAAGTGGTTGTTCTGCCAGTGGACCACCGCCGGCAGGGCCAGCCCGTCGACGGCGTCGGCCGGGTAGCCGGCCGCCTCCAGCCCGAGGGCGCGGGCCGCCCGCACGATCGCGCCGGCGCTGGTGCCGTCCCGGCCCGGGGTGAACGTCTCGCGCAATTCCCGCACCGAGGTCTCGTGCCCGAAACCGCCGAGAATCATCGCGAGGCAGGCCAGGCCGCATTCGGCGTTGCTGGCCTGGAGCACGAGCGGCACCCGCCGGCGGTCAGACTCCACAGATCCCCCACACCAGAACGATGACGCCGATGAGGAAAGCCAGCGCGACCAGCAGACCGAGCCAGAGCGTGCGCATGACCGGCGGGCGGACCTCGCGCGGGAACATGTCGTCCCCGGCCGGTTCCGGTTGATCCGCCTGAACGGTGAACAATAACCGCCGACTGAGCCGCGCCATGCCGTTCCCACCCCATTCCCCGGAAAGGGAGAAATTGTCTCCCCACCAGTGTCGCCGTTGAACACGACTTCAAGTCAACGGCGAAATTCCGTCATCTCGTCGACGCGGCCACCGGCGCCGCGACCGGCACCACGCGCGCCCGCCGGCGGCGGGTCAGCAGCGACACGGGGATGATCACGAGGCTCACACCGAGCCCGATCAGCGTCACCGATGCGCCCCACTGCAGGCCGCCGAACACCAGCAGCACCAGGTTGAACACCGCCAGCACGATCGCCAGCGCGGCCGCCGCCCGTGGCAGCCGGAAGCTGCCCGCGCGGCCCTCGGGGCGTCGGCGCAGCACCAGGTAGGCGATCGGCAGCAGCACGAACACGATGAGGTAGCCGAAGTTCGCCGCCGCCACCACGTTGACCACGTCGGTGC
The DNA here is from genome assembly GCF_003387475.1 of Kutzneria buriramensis. Classification (GTDB taxonomy): domain Bacteria; phylum Actinomycetota; class Actinomycetes; order Mycobacteriales; family Pseudonocardiaceae; genus Kutzneria; species Kutzneria buriramensis. The sequence continues at coordinate 50,183 of NZ_QUNO01000013.1, forward strand.
CGAACACGACCAGCATGATGGTGATCACCGTGGCGTCCAGGGCGATCGAGCCGACCGGGGCGCCGCGGCGGTTGATGCGGGCGAAGAACGTGGGCAGATGGCCGTCCTGGGCCATCTGGTACACCGTCCGCGACGAGCCGATGACGAACGTCTCGGCGCCGAGGACCAGCACGGCGGCCAGGCCGAGGCCGACGATGAGCTTGCCGGCCGGGCCGAGGAGCGCGCCGCCGGCGCTGGCGAAGGCCTCCAGCGGGTCGGCCTCGATGCCGGTCAGCCCGACCAGGCCGAACAGCGCCACCGGGACGGCCGCGAACGCGACCAGGCAGATGATCGCCGACAGCGACATGACGCGGCCCATGTACCGCTCCGGCTTGCGGATCTCGGCGCACACCGTGGACGCCATCTCCGCGGCGTACGAGGACCAGGTCGCGACGAAGCCCCACTTGAGCAGCAGCGCGGTCACGCCGCCGAAGGTCTGCGGGGCGGCGGCCGGCAGCGCCGGCGCGAGGCGTGCGACGTCGAAGGCGGCGGGGTGCAGCAGCGGGCCGACCAGGATGATCACCAGCACCGCCACGGCGACGAGGGCCAGGCCGGCGTTGACCGCCGTGGAGAGCTTCAGGCCCATCGCGGTGATCATGTACAGCGCCGCGCCGATCACGAGCGCCAGCACGACCGGGTTGACGCCGGGCCACAGCAGGTCGCGCAAATAGGTGGCGGCCAGGATGAGGTTGACGGCGATGCCCGGCGTCCAGGCGAACCAGTAGCACCAGGCCGATAGCGCGCCCAGCGTCGGCGACCCGTTGGGGACGGCGCGGAAGGCGAACTGCGCGGTGCCGCCGGCCCGCTCCGGGAACCGGGCGGCGAGCTCGGCGACCAGCGCGCACTGGAGGCCGCCGATGACGGCGGTGCCGATCCAGACCCAGATCGACACGGTGCCGATGTCGCCGGCCATCGCGCCCAGCGAGACGACGACCATCAGCGCGCCGCCGGTGGCGATGAGCACCGAGGCCCACCACGAGGACGTCACGGGGAGCCGGCTCCGGCCCGGGAACAGCGACACGGCGTTTTCGTTCGTCGACAACTCCTGCCTCCTGACCACTGATTGCGGAGGAGACAGGCGCGTCCTGGCCGGTGCCGTACTGGTCAGAAGCTCGGAGCGAGCCGCGAATATGAGCGAGTGCCACTTCTCCCGCGATTACGCCGCTCGGTCGAAATGCGATTCGCCGTCCCCAGTGGGAGTTGAACCTAACACGCGAACATCCCATGTACGGAAAATGAACCGGAACGGCGGAATGGTTGTCGGCGACGGGAGCAGGGGGCTTGACTTGAAGTCGCCTTCAATTGGTATACGTCAGAATTGGCGCGTGTCCTGATGCGTGACCGGCGTTTCCGCGGCGGCCGAGGCGGCCCGGTCCGGCCCGAGCATGATGACCGCGACGCCGACCAGGCAGATCACCGCGCCGACGACGTCCCAGCGGTCCGGCCGGAAGCCGTCGAACACCACGCCCCAGAGCAGCGAGCCGACGATGAAGACGCCGCCGTACGCGGCGAGCACCCGGCCGAAGTTCATGTCGGGCTGGAGGGTGGCGACGAAGCCGTACAGGGCGAGGCTGAGCAGTCCGCCGGCGATCCACAGCAGGCCGCGGTGCTCCCGCAGGCCCTGCCAGACCAGCCAGGAGCCGCCGATCTCGGTGACGGCGGACAGCGCGAACAGGACGATGGAACGTAAAACCATGGCCCCGAGCCTAGGCGGGGCGCCGGCGGTCGACGCCGGGCCCCGCCGCGCTGTCGCCCTATCGGTTGACGTTCTCGGTCACGCAGCACTCGCACGGGGATTCGGGTTTCGGTGCGACGAACCGTGGCAGCGGCCGGCCGCTGAGCAGCCGCAGCCCGTTTCCGATGATCAGCAGCGCGTACGCCTCGTTGAGGAGGACGCCCTCGGTCAGCGTGAAGGCTCCGGTCATCGCCGCGACCGCCAGCACGGCGATGGCGACGATCGACAGCGTCACGTTCTGCGCGATGACCCGCCGGGCGCGCTGGGCCAGCGCGATCGTGTACGGCAGCTTGGTCAGGTCGTCGGCCATCAGCGCGACGTCGGCCGTCTCCAGGGCGACATCCGTGCCGGCGGCGCCCATCACGACCGCCACATCGGCCGCGGCCAGCGCGGGCGCGTCGTTCGTGCCGTCGCCGACCATCGCGACGGCGCCGAACTCCGCCCGCGCCAGGCTCACCGCGTCCTTCTTGTCCGCCGGCATCAGCTCCGCCTTGACGGTCTCGATACCGAGACGGTCCGCGATCGCACGTGCGACCCGCGTGCGGTCGCCGGTGAGCATGACCGTGTGGGTGACACCCAACGCGCGGATTCCCTCGACGGCGACCCGCGCGTCCGGCCGCAACTCGTCGGCGACGCCCAGCAACCCGAGCAGCTCACCGTCCCGTCGCACGGCCACCGGCGTCGCCCCGGCCTCCTCGATCTCACCGAGCACGGCGGCGGCTCGCTCGTCCAGTTCGGCAACGCGACCGACACTGACCAGGGCCCCGTCGACCGTCGCCTCGGCACCGACGCCGGGGACGACCCGCACGTCCGCCGCCGGTCGGACGACGATGCCGCGGTCGCGGGCCGCCCGTACGACGGCGTCGGCGATGGGGTGCGTGGCACCGGCCTCGACGGTGGCCGCAAGTTCTAGAAGTTGTTTTTCCGTAAAGGTTTCGAGCGGTCGGAGTGCCGTCAGCACGGGCCGGCCGGCGGTGAGCGTGCCGGTCTTGTCGAAGGCCACCGCCCGCACCGCTGCGAGCCGTTCGAGGTAGGCGCCACCCTTGATGAGCACGCCGTCCCGGGCGGCCCGGGCGACGGAGGCGACGACGCTCACCGGCACCGACAACACCAGCGAGCAGGAGCAGGACACGATCAGCACCACCAGCGCGCGGTAGAACGCCTCGCCGGCCGGCAGCCCGAACAGCAGCGGTCCCGCGACGGCCACCCCGATCGCCGCGACGATCATCAGCGGCGTGTAGACGGCGCCGAAGCGGTCGGCGAACCGCTGCGCCCGCCCCTTGTTCTGCTGGGCCTGCTCCACCTCGCGGATCACCCGCGCCAGCACTGTGTCCTGGAACGGCGTCGCCACGCGGACGCGGAGCACCGCCGGCCCGTTGAGGGTGCCGCCGTACACGGCAACGCCCGTGACGGCCTCGACGGGCATCGACTCACCGGTGATGGCCGACGCGTCGATCCACGACGACCCCTCGGTGACCTCGCCGTCGGTGGGCACTCGCGAACCCGGGCGCACCAGAACGATGTCGCCGACGGCCAACTCCTCGACGCCGACGGTTTTGGCCGTGCCGTCGGGATTGAGCCGCTCGGCCCGTTGCGGGCTCAGATCCATCAGCCGCTGGATCGACTTGCGGGCCTTGTCGGCGACGTAGCTCTCGAGCACGACGCCGAGCGAGAAGATCACCACCACGCAGTCGGCCTCGGTCGCCCGCCCCAGCGGGATCGCGCCGGCGACCGCGACGATCAGCAGCACGTTGAGGGAGAAGCGTTTGCTGCGGGCCATCGTCCACGCGGTGCGCAGTGGGTAGACGATGCCGATCGCGATGGACCCCAGCGCCACCGGTGCCGCGACGGTGTCCGAGCCGGTGATCCGCTCGGTCGTCTCGCCGATGACCAGAAGCAGTGCCGCGATGGCGAGGAACACCAGTTCTGGCCGGAGCCACCACCGGGTCCGGGCGACCCGCTGCTCCGGTTCCAGCGTGAGACCGGAGGCCGCGGCGGTGCGCACCAGCGCGCGGTCATCCACAGTGGACTCCGCGTCGATGGCCAGCGTGCCGGTGGCCGCCAGCATCCGTACCTCACGGACGCCGGGAAACCGTTGCAGCGGCGTCAGATCGCTCGCGCACTCGACACATCCCGAGACCACTCGGAACCGCCGGGTCCGCACGCCGGCTTCCGGTGGCGCCCCCGCGCCGTCCACCACGAGTCCCATGATGTGTCACCCGCCCCGTATTGTCGGTGTGCACCGCACTCCCGGTTCACGTCAGATCGGCGTCCAGCTCGGCCACCAGCTCGCGCAGCTGCCGGATCTGCTCCTCGACCTGCCCGCGCCGGGCCGCGATCGCCCCGCGCCACTCCCCCACCGGCGTCAGCAGCCGTTCGATGTCGGTGAGGCTGAACCCGATGATCCGCAGCGTTCGGATCACCGACAGCCGGTGCAGCACCGCAGGCGCGTAGTGCCGCCGCCCGCCGATCCGCACCCCTTCGGCGATCAGGCCGCGACTTTCGTAGTACCGCAAGGCGGAAGCCGAGACGGCGGCCGCCTCCGCGACCCGGTCGATCGGCAGCAGCGACGCGCTCACGATTCACCCCCTCGCGTCCGAGGCGGCTCGCGGCTCGTGCGGGGCCAGCGTCCCCGCACGAGCCACCGCCGTCGCACCTGCCCGATCAGCAGCCGCATCCATCGGACTTGCCGACCGACACCGTCGCGGGCGACGTCTTGTCGGTGATCGGCCGCACGGCGCGGCCGATCACCATCGCCTCGATGAACTCCCACGCCCCGGGCATCTTCGTCTCCTGGAGGTCCTCGATGTCGAACGACGAGTCCCGCAGGGTCTGCACGGTGGGGCGGTTGCAGTGGCACTCGTTGCCGAACCAGTACCAGCCCTTCTGGATGATGTCCTGCTTGCGGGCGACCCGCGGGTCGGCGTTGCGCACGTGCTCCAGGAACAGGTACTGCCCGCCGGGCTTGAGCACCCGCCGGATCTCGGCCAGGGCCGGCCCGGGGTCTCTGACCGTGCAGAGGATCATCGCCGCGGCGACGGTGTCGATGCTCGCGTCGGCGAACGGCAGCTTCTCCGCGCCGGCGACGGTCAGCTGCACCCGCTTCGGGTAGTTCCGGATCTTCTCCTCCAGCTTGGCCACCATGTGCGGGTACGGCTCGGTGAGCACCAGCTCGGTGACCGCATCGGGATAGTGCGCCAGGTTCAGGCCGGTGCCGGTGCCCAGCTCGACCGTCTTGCCGTACGCGGGCTTGAGGAACTCGTGCCGCTTGTCGGCGAGCCCCGCGGCCTCGACCTTGGCGAGGAACTTGTCGTACATGCCGGCGAAGACGTACTTGCCCCAGGTGGCGTCGTAGGCCTTCTTCAGAACGTTCGTCATCTGGTCCTCCCCAGGTCCGAAATGGGATGTGCCCGGAAATCCCCTTAGCACGTTCGGCGGTCTAGTTGTCCCGTCAAGAGTCTGGACTCCCGCTTATCGCTGGACGTAGTCTCCTCGCTCAAGTCGACTTCAAGTCAAGGGGGAGCCTTGAACAACGAGTTGGTGTCCATAGACAAGATCTCCCGACAGTCCGGGCTGGCCTCCTCCGCGCTGCGCTACTACGAGCGCTGCGGGCTGATCAGCGAGGGCGTGAAGGTCGGCGGCCGCCGCCATTACCCGCTCTCGATCCTGCACCGGCTGTCGGTGATCAAGGTGTGCCAGAGCGTCGGGTTCAGCCTGGCCGAGATCGCCGAGCTGCTCAACGGAACCCCAGGTCAGGACGGCACCTGGCGGGAGCTGGCGCGGCTGCGGCGGCAGGAGATCCAGGACCAGATCCGGCGGCTGAACGATCTTTCCGAGCTGCTCGACAGCGCCATGCGATGTCCGTGCACGGAGCTGCCCGACTGCCCGAGCCTGGCGCCGCAGGGCGATCTCGCCCGGCGCACCTCAGAGCATCATGAGAATTCTCCGGGCATTCGCGGCGCGCGCCAACTGCACCCCTTGGGCTGAGCGAGTGAACGGCGTGACCCGATGTATCCGAATACGCGGAATCGGTCACGCCGCCGACCGGATCAACGTGCCTCAAGGGTCGACGTATTCGACGGGACGCCGCGTATTACCGAATCGTAAATTCGGGGCGGCTCGACCTCGGTGCGCACTCCGGCGCGTGGCAGCCCGCCCCGACCCATGAGCCAGCCTCGCGTCAAAGGGCAGCGGAGTGACGGGATTGTGACGGTTGCTCACTAATCTCCCCCCACGGAATTCGACGAGGGGAGACCACTGCGATGAGTGGGCGTTATGGGGGCGGGCTCCGGTCCGTGCTGGTGATCTCGCTGGGGGTGGCGCTGTCGGCGTCCGTCGCCTCGGTGGCGACGGCGGCGCCGGCCGTGACCAGCGTGCAGACCTGGGGCAACGACGGCGGTTTCGGCGCCTCGACGCCGACGGCGGTGCCCGGGGCGGCCGCCGCGGTCGCGATCGCCGCCGGTGAGAACCACAGTCTGGCGGTGATGCCCGACGGCACGGTGCGGGTCTGGGGCGCCAACAGCCACGGCCAGCTCGGCGACGGCACCACCACCGCCAGGCCGACACCGGTGAGTCTGCCGGGCCTCACCGGCGTGAAATCGGTCGCCGGCGGCCGGTCGCACAGCCTGGCGTTGATGCGTGACGGAACCGTGCGCGCTTGGGGCGACAACTTCGACGGCGCCCTCGGTGACGGCACCACGACGACCCGGCTCTCCCCGGTCACGGTGCCTGGGTTGACGGGGGTGACGGCCGTGTCGGCCGGCGACAGCTTCAGCCTGGCGCTGCTGTCGAACGGCACCGTACGTGCATGGGGTCACAACAGCGCCGGCCAGCTCGGCGACGGCACCACCACACCCCGGTCCACGCCGGTCACCGTGGCCGGCCTGACCGGCGTCAAGGCGATCTCCGCCGGCAACTGGTTCAGCCTGGCGTTGCTGGCCGACGGCACCGTCCGCGCCTGGGGCTTCAACTACGACGGCGAACTCGGCGACGGCACCACCACCGACCGGCTCACGCCGGTGCCGGTGTCGGGGTTGACCGGGGTGAAGGCGATCTCCGGCGGCAGCTACTTCAGCCTGGCCGCGCTGAGCGACGGCACCGCGCGGTCGTGGGGCAGCAACGGCTTCAGCGAGCTCGGCAACGGCGGTGGCGGCAACCGGTCGACTCCCGGCGTCGTCACGGGGCTGACCGGCGTCGCCACGGTCTCGGCCGGCGACGGGTACGGCCTGGCGTTGCAGACCGCCGGCACGGTTCAGGCGTGGGGCGACAACCGGTACGGCAACGTCGGGGACGGCACGACCACCACCCGCTCGACTCCGGTGCCGATTCTCTTCGGTGTCACCGCGATCTCGGCCGGCGGCCCGCAGACCTACGGCGGTGTCGCCCCGCTGGGCAGCCACGCTCTGGCGCTCCAGGGCTGATCGAACACCCGCGTGCGGCCCCCGCCCGAGGCGGAGGCCGCACGCGACGGTCGTCAGTGCTTCGGGTCGAGCCAGACGTTGGTCGGGTCGATCACCCCGTTGGGGTACCAGTTGGCGTTGTGCAGGGCCGTGGTGTGCAGGTACACGGCGAACTGGTGGCCCATCGGGATCACCGCGGCGTCGGTCAGCGCCTGCACCTCGGCCTGGTGGAACAGGTTGTTGGCCGTGGTCCGGTCCGGGCTGGAGAACGCCTGCTGGAGCAGGCCGTTGGTGACCGAGCTGTTGTAGAACCCGTAGTCGTTGCCGAAGGTCGGCGAGTTGGCGGTGTAGCCGGAGCCGTCCAGCAGCGGACTCAGGTACGTCCGGGCGTTGTCGCCCAGCCAGTCCGGACGCCAGTTGACGGCGGCGATGTCCCACGCGCCCTGGCGGGCGTAGTCGGCGTTGGACATGTACTTCGGGTAGAAGTCGCTGCGCGGCACCTGGGTCAGCTGCAGGGTGATGCCGGCGCGGGCCAGCGCGGTCTGGAGCGACTTCGCGACGGCGGGCTGGGTGCCGGCGTCACCGTGGATCATCTTCAGGGTCAGGCCGTTCGGGTAGCCGGCCTGGGCCAGCAGCTGCTTTGCCTTGTCCGGGTCGCCCTGGTCGTTCGTGCTGGGGTACAGGCAGAACGGCTGGTACGCGCCGCTGGACGGGGCCAGGATCTGGCACGTGGTCTGGGCGATGTTCGGGCCGCCGATGACGTTGATCTCGTCGGCCTTGTTCACCGCGTACTCCAGCGCCTGCCGCACCAGCACGTTGCTGGTGGCGCCGTTGTTGTTGGGGCTGATGATGTTGATCGCCACGTACGGCTCCAGCAGGCCGACGTCCATGACCTCCAGCCGCGGGTCGTGCGCGGCGGCCAGCGCGCCCAGCTGGGCCGACGGCGGCGGCACGTCCCACTGGCTGTCGGCCGCGCCGCCGGTGATGGCGTCGAAGGTCTGCTGCTGGTTCAGGCCCTCCTCGACGTGGATGCCGTCGACGTAGGCCTTGCGCACCTGGTCGGTCCGCGGGTTCCAGGCGGGGTTGCGGCCCAGGGTGATCTCCTTGTTGGCGGTGTAGCCGGTGATCCGGTACGGGCCGTCGGAGATCACGTGCTGCCGGAAGTCGGCGCTGTCCGGCAGGTACTTCAGGTACTCACGCGGCGCCGGCGAGGCGAACGTCAGCGCCATGATGTCCAGGAAGTCCGGGATGGCCTGCACCAGCTGGAACACCACCGTGCGGTCGTTGACCGCCCGCACGCCGGCGATGGTGTTGCCCTGGATGTACCTCGCGATGGACGGGATGTCCGGGGTCACCTTCGCGAACCCGTCGCAGAAGGCCTTCATGCCGACGATGGTGTCGGTGAAGTACTGCAACGCGCCGGCGCCGACCGCCGGGTTGCACAGCCGCTTGATGCCGAGCACCTCGTCCTGCGCGGTCACCTGCCGGCGGCCGGACGGCGCGTCCCAGTCCACGCCCGGCTTGATGTGGAACGTGTAGGTCTTGCCGTCCTTGCTGACGCCGCCGTTGGCCTGCGTCGGCACCTCGGCGGCGATGTCGGCCACGATGGCGGAGGCCTGCGACACGTCCCGGCTGGCCGGCGCGGTCACCAGCTGCCGCGAGTAGGCGCGCTCCAGGACGAAGGTGGGGCCGTAGTAGCCGCTGGCGGTGTCGAGGTGGTCGATGTCGGCGCTGCCGGCGAGGGTGAGGGTGCCGCCGTAGTGCACGGACTGCCCGGGGGGACACAGCGTGGCGAGGACGGCGGCCACGGCACCGATGACGGTGCTCTTGACCATGGTTTCTCCTAACTGGGGACGGGGTTCGCGGCGAGCTGTTCGGCCAGCCGCAGGGCGGTCCGGGCGTGGTGCAGGTCGTCGGCTTCACGCGGCACGTCGAGCACGATCGTGCGCACGCCGAGGTCGAAGTACCGCGCCAGGAGCGCGGCCACGTCCTCGTAGGTGCCGACCAGGTACGGACAGAACGTCTTGTAGACCTTGAACGGGTGCAGCCAGTAGCAGCCGAGCGGTCCCGTGGAGGAAAGGGCGTCCCGGGAAAGGCCGATGTGCCACTGGGATTCGACCTGCTCGGCGGCGACGCGGTGCAGCTGCTCCCCCAGCTCGTCGGACGGGAAGCGCTCGTGCGCGATCCGCCAGGCGTCGACGGCGCTGTCCCGCGCGATGATGCCGAGCCGAATTCCGTTGCCGGCCAAGGGTTGCGCTGAGGCGTCGTAGGTGTCGACGGCCCGCGGGTAGGCGAGCCTGGTGGCCCCCAACGCCTCCTGGGCCCTCTCACACGCCTCGGAGGTGCCGGACACCAGGATTCCCGGCATCAGCGCGGGATCCATCGCCGGCTCGATCGACGCCGCATTGAGACTGTAGTGCCGGCCCAGGTGGGTCACCGGCCGCTTGCCGACCAGCAGCTTCTTGACGATCTTGGCGTACTCGACGAGCCGGTCGTAGCGCTCGTCGTGGTCGATCAGGTCGCCGAGCTCCCGCAGGTGCCCGGCGAACCCGCCGGTGACCAGGTTGAGGTCGACCGACCGGCCGTACAGGAAGGCGATGCTGCTGATCATGCGGGCCACGCTGTACGGGTGCATGTACAGCGGCTGCACGGCCACCAGCGGCACCAGCCGCTCGGTGGCGGCGATCATCGCCTGCGCCGTCGCCCACGGGTCCACCAGCGTGTTGTCGGTGTACACCAGCAGACCCCGGCAGTCGGCGTCCTCGGTCCACCGCGCCACGTCCACGATCCGCCGCCGGAACGCCTCCGGCGTGATCTCGTGCGAGGACGGGCAGGTGGTGTAGACGGTGATCACTGAGCGCTCCGGAGGCTGAGCGGCCGCAGATCCGTCCAGATCTGGGCGATGTGGTCGAGGCACTCCTGCCGGCTGCCCTCGAAGCCGACGGGCCACCAGCCGGCCGGGACCTGCCGCCCGGCGAACCAGACGGAGTGCTGCTCCTCGTCGTTGCGGACGACGGCGAACAGTTCGGTGCTCATCGGGCGCTCCCCACTTCGGCCGCGAGGATCGCGGCGAGCTGGCTGACCTGGTCGGGGTCGAGGAATGTCGTCGCCCCGCCGGGCAGTTCGTGCTGGCGGACCGGGCCGGTGAGGATCTTGGACCAGCCCATGTCCGGCGGCGTCGGGTTCTCGGCGGGTAGCACGAACACGTGCGCCTCGCCGTCGTAGTCGGGCAGCGTGCGGGCGGTGATCGCCCGCGCGTTGGCCTGGTACACCGCGAGCAGCCGCTTGGCGTCGTCCACACTGGACACGTCCGCCCGGCTGGAGCCGCGGTTGAGCACGTAGTCCACCTGCCGGTCGGTGTCACCCAGCGCGGCCAGCTCGTCGTAGTCGAGGTCGAGACCCTCGCCGAGCATGTGCTGCACCAGCGCCGTCGAGTCGTTGAGCAGGATGCGCGGCGCCGGGTCGAACGGGTTGGCCACGATCAGCCCGAGGAAGTCCACCTGCTCCCCCTCGGACCGGAGCCGACGCGCGGTCTCCACGGCCACCGACGCGCCCATGCACCAGCCGGCCAGGTTGTACGGGCCGTGCGGCTGGATGGCCCGCAGCTCGGTCAGGTAGGCGTCGACCAGGTCGGCCAGCGAGTCGCGCAGCGGCTCGCCCGGCTCCATGCCCGAGGCCCGCACCGCCTGCACGGTGACCTTGCCGTCCAGCTCGCGGCTGAGCGGCGCGTAGCCGAAGACGTGGCCGCCGAGGGGGTGGAACAGGAACAACGTCGGGCGGCCGGTCTCGTTGAGCGGCATCACCAACGGGTTCTGCCCGGGCTTGTCCCGGTCGATCAGCGCCGCCAGCCGGTGGATCGTGCTGGCGTGGATCATCGCGGCGACCGGCAGCTCGACCTGGAGCCGCTCGCGCACCTTCAGCACGACGCGCAGCGCCCGCAGCGAATGCCCGCCCAGGTCGAAGAAGTTGGCGTGCACGCCGACGGCCGGCAGCTCCAGCACCTCGCGCCAGATCTCGGCCAGCACCCGCTCGGTCTCGGTGCCGGGCTCGGTGGTGTCGCCGCCGACGCTGGCCTCGCCGCCGATGGCCGGCAGCGCCTTGCGGTCGACCTTGCCGTTCGGGGTCTTCGGCAGCTCGTCGAGGAACACCCAGGCCTGCGGCACCATGTAGTGCGGCAGCGCCTGCGAGCACCACTCCCGCAGCTTGGCGCCGTCGATCTCGTTGCGAGCGACGACGTAGCCGACGAGGATGCGCTCGCCGTCGGACCCCATCGGGGCGGCCGCGACACCCATCGACACGTCCGGGTGGGTGTCGATGCGGGCCTCGATCTCCTCCAGCTCGATCCGGTAGCCGCGCACCTTCACCTGGAGGTCGACCCGCTCCAGGTACTCGTACGTGCCGTCGTCCAGCGTCCGCACCAGGTCGCCGGTCCGGTAGAGCCGGGAACCGTTGCCGGAGAAGGGATCCGGCACGAACCGGTCCGCGGTCAGGTCGGGCCGCCGGTGGTAGGCGCGGGCCACGCCGTCGCCGCCGATGTGCAGCTCGCCGGGCACGCCCGGGAACACCGGCGCCATCTGCTTGTCCAGGATCCACATGGTGGTGTTGCCGAGCGGGCGGCCGATCGGCACCATCGAGCCGGTCGCCGCGACCCGCTGCACGGCCGACCACACGGTGGTCTCCGTCGGCCCGTAGACGTTCCACACCGGCACGCCGTCGGCGGTGAGCCGGTCGGCGAGCTCGCGGGGGAACGCCTCGCCGCCGCAGAGCACGTGGCTCATGCCGTACGGGCGCCAGCCGGCGTCGAGCAGCATCCGCCACATCGCCGGCGGCCCCTGGGCGGCCAGCCCCGGCTCGGACTCGATGAGCGAGCGGAGCTCCGTGCCGTCGGAGACCTGCTCGCGGGCGGCCAGCAGCACCGAGCCGCCGCGGATCAGCGGCAGGAACACCTCGTTGACGTGGATGTCGAAGCTGATCGAGGTGGTGGCCAGGTGCACCATGTCCTCGTCGGCGTCGAGCACCTCGCCCAGCGACTCCAGCAGGTTGATCACGGCCCGGTGGCGCACCTGCACGCCCTTGGGCAGACCCGTGGAACCGGAGGTGTAGATCGTGTACGCGATGTCGTCGCCGGACACCTCGACCGGCGCGGCGGCGCCGTCGTGCTCGGCCGCCGCCTCCACGGACAGCGCCTGCGGCTTCAGCTCGGCGGCGACGGCGGCGGACGCCTCGTCGTACAGCAGCACCGCCGACTCGCTGTGCTCGGCGATGTACCGCAGCCGGTCGATCGGGTACTCCGGGTCGAGCGGCACGTAGTTCGCGCCGATCCGCAGCACGCCCAGCAGAGCCGGCAGCAGCAGGCGGTTCCGGTTCATACACACGCCGACCGGGTCGCCGCGCTTCACGCCCGCCGCGGCCAGGTAGCCGCCGATGCGGCCGGCGAGGTCGTGCAGCTCGTCGTAGTCGAGCTCGCCGTCGACCGCGCGCACCGCCAGCTCCGAGCCGGTCTCGATGCGCTGGTACAGGCCGGCCGGACCGTCCAGCGCCAGCTTGGGACCGGCGGCGTGCGCGGCCAGGGCGTCGAGGTCCTCGTCGGCCAGCGCCGAGGTCGCCACCACCGAGGACTCCGGGTCGGTGGCGATCCGCTCCAGCACGGCCAGGTAGCCGCGGCTGATCCGGTCCACGTCGGCCGGGTCGAAGCGCCCGGCGTCGTAGCGGATCTGGAGCCGCAGCGAGGAGCCGTCCGGGGTCATCACGAAGCCGGAGGTGATCGGGAAGTTGGTGTGCTCGTAGTAGGCGCCGATGTCGAAGGACAGGTCGTCCTGGCTGGACAGGCCCTCGTAGCTGCGGAACCGCCGGAAGTCGAAGACGATGTCGAACGGGTTCCAGCCGGTGTGCTCGACCATCGCCGCCAGCGGGTACCGGCGGTGCGGCAGGATCGCCGTCTCCTTGGCGAACACCGAGGCGACGAACCCGCTCCAGGAGTCGGCCAGTTCCAGGCGGAACGGGTAGGTGCCGATGAACAGGCCCTTGACCTGCTCGGCGTCGCTGGTCTCGGGGCGGCCGTTGCCGATCACGCCGGTGATCACGTCGTGCCGGCCGAGCAGCGCCGCCGACACGCGCAGGTGCGCCGCCAGCAGCACGGTCCGCACGGGGACGCGCAGCCGCTCGGCCAGCTCGGTGACGCCGACGACCGTCTTGTCGGGCGCGTCGTGCCAGCTCACCTCGACGGTGCCGATGGCGTCCGCGCGCTTGGTCGGGGTCGGCAGCAGCGCGGGCTCGGCGCCGGCCAGCTCGCCCTGCCAGAACTCCTCGGCGTCCTCGTCGTCCAGCGCGTCCAGCTCCAGGGCGACGAAGTCGCGGAACCGGGTGCGCGGCGTGGCGAACTGCGGGTCCCGGCCCTGGCGAGCCGCCGCGTAGCCGGCGAAGAGCTCGGCGACGGCCGAGTGCAGGCTCCAGCCGTCCATGATCGCGTGGTGGAAGCTCCACCAGAAGTGGAACTCGTTCTCGCCGACCAGGTGCACGACGAACCGGAACAGCGGGGCGCTGCTGAGGTCGAACGCGTTGCCGACCTCCGTCCGCCGCCAGCGTTCCAGCGTCCCGTCGAGGTCCTGGTGGCCGCGCAGGTCGATGACCTCGAACGGGACCTCGGCCTCGGCGTGCACGAGTTGCAGCGGCTCGCTGAACTTGGTCAGCTCGAAGGAGGTTCGTAGCGTCTCGTGCGCGGCGACCAGGCCGTGCAGCGCGTGGCGGAACGCGTCCTCGTCCCACGGGCCGTGCACCCGCAGCGAGTAGATGTCGTGGTAGTAGGACGCGTCGCCGGCCAGCTCGGCGTGGTAGATCATGCCCGCCTGGAGTCGGGAGAGCGGGTAGGCGTCGGTGACCCCGCGCCGGGTGGTGGTACTCGTCATTCCGGGTTCCCCTCAGAGCCGGTCGAGCAGGGCCAGGTCGGCCGCGCTGAGCATGGCGAAGTCGTTGCGCGGCCTGGCATCGGCCGCTTCCTGTCGGAGTGCCGACGCCGCCAGCTCGCCCAGCGTGCGGGCGGCGAAGACGGCGTCGAGCGCGAGCTTCCAGCCTCGTTCGGCGGCGACGCCGACGACCCGGACCGCGCTGAGCGAGTCCCCGCCCAGCGCGAAGAAGTTGTCGTCCAGGCCGACCGGGTCGGTCGCCTTGAGCACGTCCGACCACACCTGCGCGACCGCCCGCTCCGACTCGGTGCCGGGTTCGCGATAGGTCGAGGTTCGCGGGCGCAGGCCGGCCGGGTCGGGCAGCGCGCGACGGTCCACCTTGCCGGTCGTGCCGAGCGGGAACTCCTCCAGCACGACGACAAGAGCCGGGCACATGTAGTCCGGCAGCACCAGCCGCAGTCGGTCGATCAGCGCATCACCGTCCACATCGGACCGTGACGTGACGTAGCCGATGAGCTCCTTGCCGCCGCCGGCGCCCTCGTTCACGACGACGACCGCGTCCGCGACCTCCGGCTGGGCCACCAGCCGCGCCTCGATCTCGCCGAGCTCGATCCGCACGCCGCGGATCTTGACCTGGAAGTCGGTGCGCCCCAGGTATTCCAGCGCCCCGTCGGCCCGCCGGCGGACCAGGTCGCCGGTGCGGTAGAGCCGGCCGCGGCCGAACGGGTCGGGCACGAACCGGTCGGCGGTCAGGTCGGGCCGGCCGACGTAGCCGTGGGCCAGGCCGATGCCGCCGATGTGCAGCTCGCCGACGCCGCCGGTGGGCACCTGGCGCATGGCGCGGTCCAAGACGTGCAGCTGGATGTTGTCGATGGGCCAGCCGATCGGCACCACCGGGCCGTCGCCGGGTCGGCAGCTGTAGCGGGAGACGTCCACCGCGGCCTCGGTCGGCCCGTACAGGTTCTCCAGCCGCGGCCCGACGCCCATGACCTCGTAGAAACGGTCGCGGGTGCCGGCCTCCAGCGCCTCGCCGCTGCACACCACCAGCCGCACGGTGTCGGCGACCGCCGCCGCGCCGGGCTGTTCCAGCAGCGCGGCCAGCATCGGCGGCACGAAGTGCAGGACCGTGACGCCCTCGCGGCGGATCTCGTCGATCAGGTAACCGGGGTCGCGGTGGCCGCCGGGCTTGGCCATCACGAGCTTCGCACCGGCCAGCAGCGGCAGGAAGAACTCCCACACCGACACGTCGAAGGTGTACGGGGTCTTCTGCAGCACCACGTCCGAGCCGTCGAGCCGGTACGCGTCCTGCATCCACCGCAGCCGGTTCACGATCGCCTCGTGTCCGACCACCACGCCCTTCGGCGCGCCGGTGGAGCCGGAGGTGAAGATGCAGTACGCCGCCTCGCCCTTCGGCACCGAGATGTCCAGCGGCGCAACGGGTTCCGCCGCCAGGTCGATGTCGTCGGCGGTCAATGTGACCTGGACGCCGGCCGTGGCGGTGATCATCGCCAGCCGCTCGACCGGCGCGGCGGTGTCCAGCGGCAGGTACGCCGCGCCGGCCGCCAGCACGCCGAGCAGCGCGACCACCAGCTCCGCCGACCGCTCCATCTGCACCGCGACCAGCTCGCCGGTCTGCACGCCGGCCTCACGCAGCCGCCGGCCGTGAACGTCGGCCAGCTCCAGCAGCCGCCGATACGTCAGCGTCGTGTCGCCGAAGGCGACCGCCGGCGCGTCCGGGTGCTCCGCGGCCGTGCGGCGGATCCACGTCAGCAGCGTGTCGTCGCTGGTCGGGACCATCGGGCCGGCGGCGGCCGCCAGCTCCTGCGCCTGCTCCCACGGCGGGGCCGTGTCGAACCGGCCGTCGAGGTTCAGCAGCAGGTACTCGATGTGCCGGAGCAGGCTCTCCGCGGTGGCCCGGTCGAACAGGTCGGTGTTGTACTCCAGGGTGAGGTGGCCGTCGAGCAGCGCGATCAGGCTCAGGTCGGTCTTGGCCGTGGGCCGCACGTCGGCGATCTCGGTGACCTCGACGCCCGGCAGCCGCAGCGTCGCCGGCTCGGCCTGCTGCATCACCAGCATCGCCTGGAACACCGGCGGGAAGCTGACCGTGCGCGGCACGCCCAGCTCACCGAGCAGCCTCTCGAACGGCACGTCCGCGTCGGTCAGCGCGCGCTGCGCCTCGGCCGCCGTGACGGTGATCAGGTCCTCGACCAGGCCGCTGGCCGGCAGCGCGATCCGCAGCGGCACGGAGTTGATGAAGCAGCCGATCAGGTCCTGGTGCTCGGGCTCCGGCCGGTTGGCCACGGCCGCGCCGAGCACGATCTCGGTGTCGGCGCCCCGGGCCGCGAGCGCGGCCGCGTAGGCGGCGGCGATCAGCGCGAACGGGGTCACCGCACGTCGTCTCGCCGCCTCCCGCAGGCCCGCCGGCAGGTCGAGGGTCACCCGGTCCCCGCGGAAGGTCTGTCGGCTGCCCCGCGGCCGGTCGGTGGGCAGGCCGTAGCGTTCGGGCGCGCCTTGCAGGTGCTCGGCGACGCCGGCCAGGTTGGACGGCAGCTCCCGCTGCCGGGTTGCGAAGTCGGCGTAGTTCGCCGCCGGCGGCAGCTCAGTGCCTTGGTACAGCGCCGAAAGCTCGTTCTGGAGCACCGACAGCGACCAGCCGTCGGCAGCGACGTGGTGCACGATCAGCACGAGGGCGAAGTCGTCGGCGCCGAGTTCGACCAGCGTCGCGCGCAGGCACTGGCCGGCGCGCAGGTCGAGGGGCCGGGTGAGCTCGCGCTGCACGAAGTCGGGCAGCGCCTCCGGGCCGTCCAGTGCCGCGGTCCGGAAGTCGAAGACCTCGCTCGCCGGGTGCGGCTCGGCGAGTAGGCCGTCCACGGTGGGCTGGAATCCCGTGCGCAGCGGAGCGTGCCGCTCGACGACCTTGACCACCGCCGATTCGAGGCGGCTCCGGTCGAGTGCACCGGTCAGCCGGAAGCACCAGGGGATGTTGTAGACGCCCGGTTCGGCGGCGGTGAGCTCCTCCAGGAAGAACATGCGTTCCTGGCCGAGACCCGCCTGGTAGGGCTCGTCCTTTTGGACGGCTGTGGCGGCCACCGCCGGGGCCTGCTCGGTGAGCCAGGCCGCCAGCGCCGTGGGCGTCGACCGTTGCAGCACGGCCGTCGCCGGCACCCGGACGCCGAAGCGCCGGCGCAGCAGGGCGGAGGCACGCATTGCCAGCAGCGAGTGGCCGCCGAGCTCGACGAACCCGTCGTCGGCGCCGACCTCGTCCAGGCCGAGGACCTCGCGGAAGACCGCCACGACGGTGTGTTCGGCCGGCGTCCGGGGCTCGGTGGTGACGGCGCGGGTCCGCACCGGCGGGGCCGGCAGCGACCGCTTGTCCACCTTTCCGTTGGACAGCAGCGGAAGCCGTTCCAGCTCCACCAGCTGTCCCGGCACGAAGGCCGGCGGCAGCGTGGCGGCGACGTGCCGGAGGACCGCCGGTGGCGACAGCGTCACGCCCGGCTTCGGCACGACGTAGGCGACGAGACCGTGCCCGTCCGGGGCCTTCACCACGACCGCCTGCTCGACGTCCGGGTGGCCGCGCAGCGCGGCGGTCACCTCGGCTGGCTGCACCCGCACGCCGTGCACCTTCACCTCGTCGTCGGCGCGGCCGAGGATCTCCAGCAGGCCGTCCGGTCGGCGGCGGCCGAGGTCGCCGCTGTGGTAGAGCAGGTCGTCGCCGAACGGGTTGCGGCGGAAGGCGTTCCCGCTCAGATAGCCCAGCGATCGGTGCGGCGTCCGGATGACGATCTCGCCGGGCTCCCCCACGCCGGCCGGCGTGCCGTCCGGGCCGAGGATCGCCACCTGGGTCTCCGGCTGCGTCCGGCCGATGGGCTGGACACCCGGGGAGGGTGTCGCCGGCACGTCGAACCAGCACTTGGCCAGGGTCGTCTCGGTGGGTCCGTAGAGGTTGACCACCCGGGCCCGGGGGCTGACGTTGGCGCGCCAGCGGTCGACGGCCTTGTCCGTCAGGGGCTCGCCCGCGAACATCGCGGCGCGCAGGGCCGGGAGTCTCGTCGCGGTGGCCGGGTCGGACAGCAGCTCCGACAGGCTCGGGGTGATGTGCAGCAGGGTGATGGCCTCGCGGTCCAGCCAGGCCAGGGTGCTCACCGGGTCGTCCAGGTCGGCCGGCCGCGGCACGACCAGCGTCGCGCCGGACACCAGGGGCAGGAACAGGTCCCGCAGCACCACGTCGAAGCCGAGGTTGGTCCGCCAGCCCAGCCGGTCGCCGGGCTCCGCGTCGAGGAGTCCGCGCTCCCAGGCCAGGAAGTGCCCCAGGCCGCCGTGCCGGCCGAGCACACCCTTCGGCACGCCCGTGCTGCCCGAGGTGAAGAAGATGTACGCGGGATCGTCCTGCCCGATGGGAACATCCACTTCGGACTCACCGAACGGCGGGTCGGTGATCTCCAGCGCCGGTCTGGCCGCCGCGCGGATGGCCGCCAGCCGGGCGTCCGGCAGGTCGGACTGCAACAGGAGCAGCACGCCGCCGGCGCGTAGCACGCCGAGCGCGGCCACCACGACGTCGCGGTCGTAGGTCCCGGGCACCGCAACGACATCGCCGGGGTCGAGGCCGCGTTCCAGCAGCCCGGCGGCGCAGCGGTCGGCGAGGGTGACGAGGTCCCGATAGGTCCACTCGCCCTCGGGGGCGTCGATGGCGATCTCTTCGGGCCAGTTCGACGCCGCCGCCCACACCTGGTCCACAACGGACAGTTGCGGGCTCGCGATCAGCTCCCCGGCAAGCATTTCCGCCGTGTCGAAGGACCGGTCCATCGGCAGCGAACGCACGGACCGGTCCGGGTCGTCCAGCGCCGCCGCCAGCAGCCCGGTCATCGACGCCGCGAGCGAGGCGACGTCCGCCTCCGTGAGGGCGGCCGTGCGGTACAGGAACTCCAGCCGCAGACCGTCGTCCTCGGGCCAGCCGTAGAGGCACAGGTCGGCCCGCGATCGCACCGGCACCTGCTCCCAGCTCAGCCTGACCGTCGTGCAGCCGGCCAGCGTCAGCTCGGGGCGTGCGTCGGCGAACACGTTGAGCATCAGGTTCGTGCGCGGCTCCGCGCCGGCCTCCGCCCACTTGGCGCGCAAGGCCTCCGCCGGCACGTCGTGCGTCTCGTACGCGTCCAGGCTCGCGCCGCGAACGGTGTCGATCAGCTCCGCGAAGCTCTTGTCCAGGGTGGTTTCGACCGTGATGTAGAGGCTGTTCAGGCAGGGCCCGATCACGTTGCCGGCCCAGGACTGCGCACGGTTCGCGTACGGCATCAGGACGCTGCACGACTCCTGGCCGCTCAACCGGGCCGTCGTCGCGAAGAACGCCGTCAGCAGCACCATGACCTCGGACGCGCCGTGCTGGCGACCCAGCCGACGGATCCGGTCCATCGCCTCGCCGTCGAGGTGCGCGTAGTGGCGCACGCCCTCGGTGGCATCCGCCGGCACCTTGCCATCGACCGTGCTCGGCAACGCCACCGGCTGCGGCACCGGCCGCCGCACGGCGATGCCGGCGATGCGGTCGTCCTGGCCCTGGAACCGGTCACGCTGGTATTTGGCGAAGCGGTCGAAGGGCTCCGGCGCGTCGGGCAGCTCGGTGCCGATGGTGACGTGGCGGTAGGCGTGGTCGAGCTCGGCGAAGAACGACGCCTCGGAGCCGCCGTCGAACACCAGGTGGCTCAACACCAGCAGCACCAGGGATTCCATGCCGAGGTCCCAGACGTGCGCCCGCACCAAGGGGGTGCCGGCCGGGAACGGCCGCAACGCCTCGTCGCGCAGCTCGGCATAGGCCCGCTGCTCGCCGGTCCGCCGGAAATGCACCGGCAGCTCGGTGTGGACCTGTCGTGACACCAACGAGTTCGTCTCGTCGTCCCAGCGCGGCTCGGTCAACAGCACCGGATTGCGCGTGGCGACCAGGTTCAGCGCCGCCTCGAACGCCTCGACGTCGAACTCGCCCTGCACGCGCCACGCCATCGGCAGGTTGTTCACGGCCGCGCCGGCGCCGACCTGCTCCAGCAGCCAGAGGCCTTCCTGCGCGTAGGAGGCCGGTGTGCTCTCGGACATCGTCACTCCCCCCTTCCCGGACGCACCCATACCGGCCTGGTCATCAGCGAGATCGTCCCCTCGGCGACGACCAGACCCCGGACGTACTCCTGATGCTTGCGAGCCTCTTGCGGCACGTCGATCCGCACCGCCAGCTCGCCCCACCCCTGCGCGTCGAGGTCGACGAACTTGGGCTGCGGGAACGCCATGCCGTTCTTGGCGGCGTTGGCCATGAACACCCCGGCCGCCACCTTCGTCGCGTCGCCGGCCACCTTGAACCGCAGCCGGATCGACGGCGATTCGCCGACGTGCCACAGCTCGGCGGTCTCGACCACCATGTCCGACACCGGCGACCGGCTGTCCGCGTCGCGGATCATGCCGCACCGGGGGCAGACCCGCGCGTCGCGGCCGATCCGCTCGATGATCGGGTGCGTCGCCCCCTGCTGCACCAGAAGCCGTTCGCAGTAGGGGCATTCCTCGTCGGTCAGCACGGGCGCGTGCAGTTCGAGCGTCTCGCCCCAGATGTCGTTGTAGTGCTGGAAACTCTGCACGCCGCGCTCGAAGACCGCCTCGGCCAGCGTCAGTTCGGCCCGCTCCACGCCGGTCGCGATGGCACTGATCCGGCGGCGGATCCGCGCCACGTCACCGGTCAGCGCGGCCCCGTGCAGCGACGCCGCCACCGACGCCACCTGATCGCGGACGTTGACGAGCATGTTGCCCTGCCGCGAGTACTTCAACCCGGTGAACGGCACGTCCTCCAGGCTGGTCATCGCGCGGCCCATGGCCTGCAACGACGCCTTGAGCGCGGGCACCTTCTCCTCGTCGAGGTGCTCCGTGACGGCACCCTTCAGCACCGCCGCCCCGCGCGGCGACACCTGGATCACGTGCGCGCTGGAGCCGCGTGCCTCTTCGGCCGCGAGCGCGACCGCCGCGGCCCGGATGCCGCCGCTGTCCGCGCGGTCTTTACCTTCCACGACAAGGTAGTCCTGCCACGGGTTGTCGTCGCCGGCCTCGGCGACGGTCAGCCAGGGCAGCCCGAGCAGCGAGTAGTACGGCAGGTCCACCCGCTCGTAGCGGAGGTGATCGTTGATCAGCGTCGCCGCCTCGCCGAGGCTGCGGCCGGTGGCGCACGCGGTGTGGAAGACGTCGTTGAGCTTGAGCAGGCCGTTGATCACCTGCCCGGTCGACAGGTACGCCGCCGCGATGCCGCGCACGAACCCGTGCGGCAGCAGGTAGTCCGACGGGTAGAGGCCTTCGTTGACCCGCATGCCCATGCACGAGTTGGTGAACACCGCGTCGGCCACGATCCGCCCCGACTTGATCACGTCCTCGGTGGACACTTCCGGCCGGTAGCAGTGCCCCGTGAAGGCACAGACCGGCGCGTGCGAGGCGGCGGCCGAGTGCACGTCGATCTGGATCGGGCCGATCGGGCAGATCACCGTGTCGTTGAAGTGCACGACGTCGTCGCGGCCGTGGGCGATCACCGACACCGCGGCGGTGTAGGAGTCCAGCAGCAGCGGCCGGATCCGCTCAGCGCGCGCCTCCTCCTGGAGCACCCAGGTGCCGGTGCCGTAGCGCTTGGGCGTCTTCTGCACCGCCGGCCAGATCCGGACGTGCTCCTCGGCCGGCCGGATCCGGTGCGGCATCGCCAATCCCTTGGCGATCAGCCAGCTCAGGTCGTCCAGGTCCTCGCCGACGACCAGGCCCAGGTGCCCACCCTCGCCGCGCGACCGGTGCTCCCACAGGCTGTCGTGCACGCGGATCAGCGACCGCTCGTCGATCTCCTCGGCGAGTCCGATGTAGACGATGTAGCGGGCGTCGCCGCTGGCCGGGCCGATGTCCCCGGGATCGGTCAGCTCGACGCCGCTGCCGCCGACACAGGTGGCCAGCGCGGCGCCGACCTCGGCCGCCTTGGACCCGGTGCGCCAGGCCACGAGCACGTCGCCGTGCTGGTCGACCGGGCGGCTCATGGCGGCGGTGCTGATGTCGGCGAC
Organism: Kutzneria buriramensis; assembly: GCF_003387475.1. Classification (GTDB taxonomy): domain Bacteria; phylum Actinomycetota; class Actinomycetes; order Mycobacteriales; family Pseudonocardiaceae; genus Kutzneria; species Kutzneria buriramensis. The sequence goes on from NZ_QUNO01000013.1 coordinate 72,312, forward strand.
GGCCTCGTGCGGCTCGCCGGGGTCGCCCAGCACCGGGACCTCCGCGCCGGGCAGGTAGGTGCGCAGCGCGTCTAGGTAGTCGTCCAGGCCGGGCAGGAAACGGAACGGGGACAACGTGGTCATCGTTGTTTCTCCGGGTTTAGGGGGTGTCCCGTGGATCGTGGTCGATGAGAGTCGGGATCGAGGTGGTTCCTGGCGGCGCTGCGAAAACGGCCTCATACCGGGCGTATTCGGACGTTTTCGCGGTGTCGTCAGGGGCCGCGTCGGCGCGGCTGTCGCGGTCGTGATTCACGGGACATCCCCTAAGCTGCGGCCGCGGCCGCGACTTCGGGGCGGTTGACCACCGCGGACGGCACGATCAGCAGGCTCAGCAGGCCGGGCGCGCCGGCGATCACGGCCATCAGCACGACCATGCCGCTGTACTGGCCGGCGGCCAGCAGCGGGCCGGCGATCACCGAGCCGACCGGCACCGCGCCGAGCATCAGCGTCCGCATCAGGGTCATGGTGCGGGCTCGCAGCTCCTCGGGCGTCCGCTTGTAGCGCACGGTCTGGGAGGACACGGTCAGCAGCGCGGCCGGCGCGCCGCAGACGACCTGGCCGATCAGCACCAGCACCGGATTCGCGCCCAGCAGCAGAAGAAGCCCGCCGCCGGCGACGAGTTGCAGCGAGCCGATGCGGACCATCGGCCGCACCGCCGGCTTGATCGCGCCGGCGATCAGCGAGCCCAGCATCTCCGCCCCGGCCAGCACGCCCACCAGCAGGCCGAGCATGGTCGCGCCGCCGGCCAGCTTCTCGTGCGCCAACCACGGCTGGGTCACGATCAGCATGCCCATGGCCACGTTGAACGCGGTGAACGCCACCGTGATCACGACCATCACGCGGTCGCCGCGCAGGAACGCCAGCACCGGCCCCCAGGAGCCGCGCTTGGCGCCGCTGCCGGCGTCGGCCACCGGCCGCGGCAGCTTGGCCTTCATGCTCAGCACGAACAGCGCGAACGCCAGGTAGCTGGCGGCGTCGATGGCCAGCACACCCTGAACTCCCACAAGGGGAATCAGCGCGCCGCCGATCGCCGGGCCGATCAGGCCGGCCGCGCCGGTGGCGATCGCCTCCATGGCGATGGCCGTCGGCAGCTTGTCCTCCGGCACCAGTTCCGGCAGCACCGCGGGCACGATGCCGATCGGCAGGATCTTGAACAGGCCGTAGACGGCGGCCACCACGTAGGCGTGCCACAGCTGGAGGCTTCCGGTCAGCGCGAGGATCGGGATGGCCGCCATCGCGCCGCCGCGCACGACACTGTCCAGCACCAGCAGGTTCCGGCGGGAGAAGCGGTCCACGAGCTTGCCGGCGAGCAGGCCGCCGACGATGATCGGCGCGGTGTAGCACACGCCCAGCACGGTCAGCGCCTCGGCGCCGCCCCGGGAAACTCCCAGCCAGGCCAACGCCGTCCAGCTGGCGCCGTCGCCGAGCAGGCTCACCACCGCGCCGATCCACAGTTTGCGGTAGTCGGCGATTCGCAACACCGTCAGGTACGTCTTCACGTCGGCGCACGCCCTCCTGGGTCGAGTACGGGGTGGCTGGATCTGTCCTGCCGCAAGTGAAGTCGAGCGAAACCCGCGAGTCCAGCGGGATGGGTGTCCGGGTTCGGCCACGGCGCTTCCGCATCCGGCCAACGGCGTCGCGGCGGCGGCGCGGCCGGCATTATTGAGCCGTACCCGGGAGAAAGGCCGACAACCGTGCACGCGACGACCCTGGTCGAGGTGTTCGACCGCAGCGTCAGAGCCAATCCGGACCGTGTCGCGCTCGTCTACGAGGACACGGAACACACCTACGGCCGCTTGGACGAATGGTCGAACGGCATCGCGCAGTGGTTGCGGGACAACGGGGTTCGCCCCGGCGACCGGGTCGCGCTGCGACTGGCGCCATGCGCGGACGTGGTCGCCGCCATCCTCGGCATCGTGAAGTGCGGTGCGGCCTATGTGCCGCTGGACATCCGAAACCCGCGCTCCCGCAGCGAGTTCGTGCTGGCCGACGCGGGTGCGGTGGCGTTCGTCGGCGATCTGTCTGAGACAGACACGAATCTTCCGCACCTGGACACCGAAACCCTTGCGGCGCTGGCCTCACGGCCGGCGGCCCCGGTCGACGCGGAGGTGTCCACTGAGGACGTCGCGTACGTGATCTACACGTCCGGCACGACCGGCACCCCCAAGGGTGTCCCGATCCGGCACGGCAATGTGGTTGCGTTGCTGGACGCGACGGCGCCGCTGTTCGAGTTCGACCGCGACGACCGCTGGCTGCTGTTCCACTCAGTGGCGTTCGACTTCTCCGTCTGGGAGATCTGGGGCGCCCTGTCCACCGGCGCCGGCCTGGTGGTGCTGCCGCACTGGACGGCCCGCGACCCCGCCGCGGTGGTGGACGTGCTCGTGGCGAACGAGGTGACGGTGCTCAACCAGACGCCGACCGCCTTCGCTTCACTGGCCGCCACCGCGCAGCGCCGGGACATCACGCTGTCGGGACTGCGCTACGTCGTCTTCGGCGGCGAGAAGCTGCTGCCCAGGACGCTGTCGGACTGGGTGGCGCGCCACGGCGTCAAGAATCCGCGGCTGGTCAACATGTACGGCATCACCGAGACCACTGTGCACACGACGTTCCACGAGCTCACCGCCGACGACCTCGACGACACGGGCTCGCCGATCGGGCGGCCGCTGCCGGGCTTCGAGGCCCTCGTCGTCGATGACGACGGCACGCCGGTCGCGGCGGGCGAGGTCGGCGAGTTGTGGCTGACCGGACCGCAGGTGGCCGGCCGCTACCTCGACCGTCCCGAGCTGACCGCCGAGCGGTTCGGCCCGGCCGTCCCCGGCGGCCCGGCCTGCTACCGCTCCGGCGACCTCGTCGCCCAACGGCCGGACGGCACGCTGGAGTACCACGGCCGCAAGGACCTTCAGGTGAAGCTGCGCGGTCATCGCATCGAACTCGGCGACATCGAGGAGGCGGTCCGCTCGCACGAAGGCGTCACGGAGGCGGTGGCCTTCGTGCACGACTTCGGCGACGGCGACCTCCGGCTGGTGTGCGCATACCTGCCGACGACCGACCCGGTCAAGCACCGGGAGCTGCGTGCGCACGTCAAGGCGCTGCTGCCCTCGTACATGCATCCCTCGGCGTACCAGGAGATCGACGAGCTGCCGAGGACCGTCAACGGAAAGCTCGACCGGGCGAAGATCGCCCGGTCGCGGGAACAGGGAGCGTGACCGGTGATCGAGACCGAACTGCGGGACAGCACGCACGCGTGGGTGGTGGAGCTGCTCGACGAGTCGGACGTGTCGTTGGAGGACAACTTCCTCGACCTCGGCGGGCACTCCATGCTCGCGCTGCGGCTCAACGAGCGGATCGCCGACCGGTACGGGGCGGGCCTCAGCCTCCGCCTGCTGTTCGAGCGCAGCCTCGGCGACGCGGTCGCCGAGCTGGCCGCCCGACTTCAGGCGGCGTGAGGCCCACCCCGGCCTCACGCGTCGACCTGCGCGTCCAGCAGCCTGGACAGCGCGGCCGACCGAGCCCCCAGCTGGAACCGCGTCTCCACGCCCAGGCGCTCGCTGAGCAGGCTCAGGTAGCGGCGCAGCGTCCGGGTGGAGATGCTCAGCTTGCGCGCGATCGCCTCGTCGGTCCGGCCCTCGGCCAGGCCGGCGAGGATCGTGCGCTCGATGTCCTCGATGAGCTCGTCCTCGCCCGTGCCGTCGCGCACCGGCAGCGCGGTCTCCCAGCTGTGCCAGAACGTCCGCTCGACCAGCTCGATCACCATCGGGTCGCGGACCAGCACGCCGCCCGGCCCGACCGCCACGAACACCGAGGACCGGTCCAGCACCACCGCCCGGTACGGCACGGCCGCGGCCGTGCGGACCTGGGCCCCGCCCTCGGCGAGCCGGGCCAGTTGGTCGGCTGCCCGCGGTCTTCGCCGGATCGCGTGCGGCCACAGCACCCGGTAGTCGACCCCGCGCCCGATCAGCGCCTCGTCCAGCTCGGGGTCGTCGGTGAGCACGTCGAGCGTGTCGGCCGAGGTGCTCATGCTGAGCACCAGGAACTCCGTGGCCGCGGCCAGCTCGGTGAGCCGCTGCCGGGCGGAGTCGGCGTCCGCGAACGTCTCCCGGCCGGCCGGCAACAGATCTGTCACCGGCACGTCCCGCGCCGCGGCGCGGTAGTTGGCCACCAGCATGCCCAGCGTGCGGGTCAGGCCGTCGGTGGCGTCGGTGACCCGGTCCCGCAGCGTGCGCATCGGCCGCAGCATGCTCGCGGCCGCGATCTCCGGCGGCACGGCCTCCCACCGCACCGCCTCGCCGTCGGTGCTCCGGCGCAGCAGGTTCCAGCGCTCCAGCGCGAGGACCTGCTCGCCGACCGTCGCCGCGTCCAGTCCGGTCGTCGCGGCGCAGTCACGCACGCTCGCCGGCCCGGCGACGAAACACCGATAGACGACCGCCGCCGTGTCGTCCAGTGTGAGATCCGAATCGTGCGATTCGGACGTCCCCAGAGTGTAGTCGATCACGTCTCCCCCAAATCGAGACATGCTCGGCGACGACGCCATCCGGCGCCGCCACGAAAGCAACGTTCCCCAGTACCATCATGCTGCCGAAACCCCCGTTATTCGACAGTTCTCTGTCGCGAGCACCAAGATACTCGCGACTTTCAGTTGTCCACACAAGGACCAACCAGGCATTCCCAACCGGCGAACAACCTAGTATGACTACAGGCCGTTCCCGATCGCGCACCTGTGGTGACAACCCGACGACGAAGGACCGCAACAATGCATTTCCAACTCGACGACCTCGCCGTGAACTACGAGACCCACGGCGAAGGCCGGCCGATCGTCCTGCTGCACGGCTGGGGCATGGACCACGGCTATGAGGCGACCGACTACGAGCCGGTGTTCGCGGGCCGTCCGGGCTGGCGGCGGATCTACCCCGACCTGCCGGGCATGGGCGCGACGCCGGCGCGCGACTGGATCAAGAGCCAGGACGACTTCCTCGAGGTCGTGCTGCGGTTCATCGAGCACGTCTCCCCCGACGGTCCGGTGACGCTGGCCGGCACCTCGGCCGGCGGCTACCTGGCGATGGGCGTGGTGCACCGCCGGCCGGAACTGGTGGACGGGCTGCTGCTACGGGTGCCGGTGGTGGAGATGGACCGCGGCGCCCGCGACCTGCCCGCCCAGCGGACGCTGCTGGCCGACCCCGACTTCGTGGCCACGCTCGACCCGGCTGACGCCGAGGTCGCGGCGGGTGCGCTGGTGCAGACCCCGCGCTACGTGCGGGCCGCCGGCGCGGCGCTGCGGGACAAGATCCTGCCCGCGCTGGCCAGGGCGGACGAGCCGTTCCTGGACGCGATCGGCGGCGACCCGAGCCGGTACGGATTCTCCTTCGACGTGACCGAAATGCCCGTTCCGTTCGATCGGCCGGCGCTCGTGCTGACCGGAAGGCAGGACACGATCGCCGGTTATCGCGACGCCTGGCGCGTGCTGGAGAACTTCCCGCGGGCCACCATGGCCGTCATTGACCGGGCCGATCACGGCCTTCCCGTCGACAACGAGCCGCTTTTCCACGCGCTCGTGACCGACTGGCTCGACCGCGTCGAGGAAATGAAGGCCCGCTAGCCGATCGGCCCAAGGGTCACCCGATCGGCCGAATTGCCCTGGAAAATACGGAGTGCGATCCACATCACAACCCCGAAAAAGGTCCCGCAAGTACGGCCGAACGCCGTCCCAATTCACGGGAACATGCACGGGTCGCATTCACAGGACGGTAACGTTAACGCCGGGCGTCCGGTTCGCGACGGACGCCCGGCGGTGGCGGCAATGGGAGTGACGCTCACAGTCGCGCTGCCGGTACCTGCAAAACCGCCGCGCGTCGACACGGTCACGTCGTAGCCTCGCGCCCATGTCGAAGATCCAGTGGGCAGCGGCCGTCGCGCTGGCGGCCCTGCTGCCCTCGGGCGTCGCCGCCGCGGCGACCCCGCCACACACCGTCGTCGCGAGTCCGCGACCGGAGATCGGGGCGCTCTCGGCGGGCCCCACCCCCACCAACCACTTCTGCTCGGCGAGCATCGTCGCCAGCCCGAAGGGCAACGTGATCGTCACCGCCGCGCACTGCGTGGCCGGCAAGTCCCGCGTGTACTTCACGCCCGGCTACCACGACGGCCAGGCCCCTTACGGCACATGGGAGTCGGCCGCGACCTACATCGACCCCGGCTGGAACACCAGCCACGACATCGACGGCGCCGGCTCGCCGTACGACTACGCCTTCATCGTGCTCCAGCCCCGCAACGGCAAGAACGTCGCCGAGGTGACCGGCGCGTCGCTGAACCTCAAGATCGACCAGACGCTGCCGTCGCCGGTCTCGGTGTTCGGCTACCCGTCCGGCGGGCAGGGCTACCAGGACAAGCCGTACGTCGGCGACAGCACGGTGTCCAAGGACGGCGAGTACTGGGAAACCCTCCAGTGCACCGGGATTCCCAGTGGCTTCAGCGGCGGCCCGTGGATCGTCGGCGGCCGGGACCTGATCGGCGTGATCGGCGGCAAGGGCCAGAACCTGCCGGCCAGCGATCCCCGCAACTACAGCGTCCGCTTCGACAGCCGCGTGAAGGCGTTGTACGACAAGGCGATCGCCGCCGCGGTGCCGCCAGGCAACGGCAACCTGGGCTACCCGCTCGGCGACGGCCCGCTGTGGAAGCACGCGGACCTGATCACCAGCGGCGACTTCACCGGCAGCGCCCAGCTCGACACGATCGTCAAGTGGAGCGACGGCGAGGTGACGCTCTACCAGGGCGGATCCACCACCGATCCGCAGAAGCCGTTCGTCGGCGAGACGCAGCTGGCCAAGCCCGGCACGATCTGGACGCACGCCAAGGGCCTCGCCACCGTGAACAACGGCGTGGTCGTGACGTGGGACGACGGCGAGGTCACGTACTACGGCTCGGCCAGCAAGGGCGGCTTCGCCAACGAGGTGCAGCTCGCCGCGCCCAACGCCCTCTGGCGCGACCACGCCTCGTACATCGCCGGGCTGGGCGGTGACCTCGTCGTCGTCTGGAACGACGGCGAAACCACGCTGTACCAGGGCATCGCCGCCAACGGCATCCACTCGGAGCGCCAACTCGCCGCGCCCAACGGAACCTGGACCAACGCGCGGTCGATCTCCGGCGGCAACTGGGTCGGCTCCGGCACTCCGGACCTGCTGGTGCGCTGGGTCGACGGCGAGTTCACCATCTATGGCGACGTCGCCAGCGCCGGGCTCGGCCAGGAGCACCAGGTCGAGGCGCCGAACGGGCTGTGGACCGACGCGACCGTCACCGCCGGCCGCGGCAACGCGATCCTCGTCCGCTGGATCGACGGCGAGGTCAGCCTCTACCCCGACGTCGACGGCAAGCTGCACCGCGAGATCCAGCTCGTGGCCCCGTGAGACCGTGGCGCCGCCCCACCGGGCGGCGCCGCCCCGGAGCAGATCATCTCAGCGCAGTTCCCTGGACAGGGCAACGAGTTCGCGGACGTCGGCCTCGAGACCGCCCTCGGTCGGCATCGCGACGGGGTGAGCGGTGAGCCCGTCGGCATCGCCCCTCGGGCCGGCGGCCAGCGCCTCCCGCAGCCACGCCGCGACGGCCGCCGGCTCGGTCTGGTCACTGTCGACGGTGAGCCAGCCGCTGGCGCGCACCAATCCGTCACGGCATTCGATGACCCGGCGGTAGAAGCGGCGATTCACCGCCCGCAGGCTCAGCGTGTCGCCCCACCGGCTGGCCGGCACCCGGCCGAGCGTCTCCTCCGGGAAGGCCTGGTGCAACATCGTCCACAGTGGACGCATCCGGTGGTAGTCGCGCAGGTGCCGCCACCACACCCTCGCCGCGGCCGACCGGACCTGGGCGCCCGGGGCCACGATTCCCGCGAGGTACAGGAGATTGCCGGCCAGCACGCCGGCCTGCGGCATGACCAGCCAGTCCGGCAGACCGAACAGGCGCAGCACCATCGTCGTGGCGACGAGGCCGGCGCCGATCCCGATGAGCACCAGGCCGCCCGCCGCGACGATCAGCCCCCACGCCAGCCAGGGTCGGGCCAGCCGCGCGTAGCGGCGCATCTGCACGACGCAGACCACGATCCCGTAGAAGCAGTAGGCGTTGGCCACCAACCGGAACCAGATCAGTGTCGTCTGCGGATAGTCCGCCGGGGCCAGCGACGAGGGAACGGTGGATGCCAGCACCGTCAGCACGATCAGCGTGACCGTCAGCACCACGGCCTCCCGCACGGCCTGCCGGAACGCCGGCCGCCCCTGCCCGGCGGAGTACACGAACACGCCGATCAGGCAGTACAGCATCGACAGCATCAGCGAGTAGGTGAGCCACATCCACACCATCGGGCCCGCGCCCGAGACGCTGCCCCACTGGCCGGCCCCGGTCAGTGGAGCCACCGCGAACGCGGTGGTGGAGATGCAGAAACACGCGACGACCCAGCGCAGCTGGATCCGGTGCGGCGACCGGACCAGCTGCGACGCCTTCCACAGGCCGACGACGACGTTGATGGCCACCAGGCCGTCCGGGTTCACAGCCACCCCAACCGGTCGCTCAGCGCCGCGTCCACGGCCTCGGTCGGCCCGGACGTCGGCGGAATCCCGGCGGCGTCGAGCACCGCCGCCCACTCCAGGATGATGGTGGCGATGGTCTCCGCCTCCCGCTCCTCCTGGTCGTCGTAGGAGGTGCGGTAGCGCGCGCGGCCGGCGATGACCGGCAGCTGCCCGTCGGGCAGCCCGAGCACCTCGCTCAGGTCGCCGCCCTCGTCGTCGGACGGGTGGTCGGCGAGCAGGTGCCCGACCTCGTGCAGGATGATGTGCCGCTGGTGCGACTCGGTGGTGTCGCGCTGGTAGAAGATGTAGTCGGTGCGCTCGGCCTTGAGCCACACGCCGAACGGGCCGTCGGCCCAGATCGGGTACGGCACCAGCTTGATGGGTCTGCCGCGCAGCTTCGCCAGCCGCGCGCAGAAGTCGCGGATGTCCAGCGGCGGCTGGATGTCGAGCTCGCGCAGCAGCCGCCGACAGCGTCGCCGCAGCTCACGCTCGCTCGCGACGGACTCCTTCGTCCGACGGCGCCGTGCCCATGGACCCATGAGGCTTACCTCGGCTCCCCATCCCGTGTTGTCTACTCGTCGGCGGTCACGGACCGTGGTCGCCGTCCGGCGGCCGGGGCTCCCCGTCGCCGTCCGGATCGATCACCTCGATCATCTCCACCAGCATGCGCAGCCGTTCCGGGCTCATCCGGCCGGCCCGCATGGCGATCTTGCGCACCTGCTCGGCCCGCTCCGGCAGTTCCTCCGGGCGCTGCCCGGCGGCGTCGTCGGCCTCGGCCAGCAGCCAGGCCGCGGTGACCCGGGACGCGCCGTCGGGGCGGTGGTCGTCGAAGAACTTGGCGATCGCGCGGACCTTCTCCATGGTCGGATTGGCCCGGCCCTCGCGCACCTTCCACAGCGTCACCCGGGAGATGGACACGTTGTGCGTCGGGTCGTCGGTGATCGCCCGCGCCACCTCGGGCGTGGAGTACCGCACCGGACGGCCGCGCCGGTCCAGGGACTTGATCGTGGTGTCGAACAGCTGGTTCAGCCGACGGGCCAGCGCGGATTCCGGCAGGGGCGCGCCCTCGCTGCTCACATCCACGGTCCCTCCCCTCGTCGCAGGGATGCGATGTTAACCGTCCCGCCGCACCCTACTAACGGATGTCGGACAAAACCGATGTCAATAAACAGCGGTTAACTATAATATACGATTGTGGCGCGCGGGCGGGCCGCCTGCGGGGGTTGGCCCGCCCGCGCGGCCCCGCCGAACCCTCAGCCGTAGAGGGCGACGGTCGCCGCCGCCTTCTCCGCCAGGTAACCGCGAAGTTCTTGCGGGGCAACGACTTCCACGTCGGCGCTGAAGGCCAGCAACGCCTGGGCGGCGAGCGGCGACCGGAAGCTCAGCTCGACCACCGTCCATCCCGGCCCGTCGGCCGGCCTCGGGTCGACGGGCGCGAGGTCGGTGGCCTGCACGCGGAGGAACATCGCCAGGATCTCGTCGCGGACGCGCACGGTGACGGCCAGCGGCTTGGGCACCTCGTCGATGGCCCGGCGCAGGATGTCCCACACCGCCGCAAGTTCTACGCCGGGACGACGCTGCACTTGTTCGTTGAGGACAATCGCGGATCGGGTCCGGTCCGTGCGGAAGAGGCGGGGCTCGCCCTCGTGGTCGGCGACCAGGTACCAGACGCCCGCCTTGTTGACCAGCCCGTACGGGTCGAGGATGTAGGTCCGCACGCTGTTGTCCCGCCCGCGCCGATACCGCAGCCGCAGTCGCCGGTCACCGAACACGGCCTCCTGGAACGGGGTCAGATCGAGCTGCCCCGAATTGCCGAGCCAGCGCACGGGGTCGATGAGGATGCGGCGGCTGGTCAGATCGGCGTCGGGCCGGTGCGGCGCGGGCAGCGCCGCCATGACCTTGCGCAGCGCGGAGCCGAGGGCCTGCCCCAGCCCGAGATCGGCGTGAGCCGAGCCGGAAAGCAGGACAAAAAGGGCTTTTGACTCCTCGGCGGTCAGTCCGGTGACATCGGTCCGGTAGCCGGGCAGCAGCGCGATGCCGCCCTGCGGGCCGCGGACGGTGTAGACGGGCACGCCCGAGGTGGACAGCGCCTCGACGTCACGCATGATCGTGCGGACCGAGACCTCGAGGCGCTCGGCGAGATCCGCGGCGGGCAGCTGCCCGTGGGTCTGCAGGAGCAGCAGGATCGAGAGCAGCCGGTCGGATCTCATACGTATATGACACAGGATGTCATATAGCCACGCCAAGGTGGTCCTCGTCAGGCACCGAACGTGGAAGGAACCACCTGTCATGACCACTGCCAGCACCATCGCCACCGAGTACGCCCGCGCCTGGCTCGCCGGCGACGCCGAGAAGGCGCTGAGCTTCATCGCCGACGACATCGTGTGCGAGGCCCCGAGCGGCCGGATCACCGGCGCCGAGGGCTACCGCAACTTCCTGACGCCGTTCGTAACGGCGCTCGTCAGCGGCGAGCTGATCGACGTGCTGGCCGACGAGGAGCACGCGGCCACCGTCTACGTGGTGGAAACGCCGTTCGCCAAGGACTTCCGCGGCATGGAGTACATCACCGTGAAGGACGGCAAGATCGCGCACGTGGTCAGCGTCTTCGACCGCGCCCCGGCGCTGGCCGCCAAGGGCTGACCGACGCGGAGCCCCCGTGCCACCGAGGTGGCACGGGGGCTCCGGGCTTTGCTCAGAGCGCGTAGAAGTCGCTGTAGTGGTCCGGCGAGAACCACACCTGGCCGGAGTCCATGTCGACGACGATGCGCGCCGCGTCCCGGTGCGCGCCGCAGGAGCGCGGGTAGACGTCGAACTCCTGGAAGGAATCGCCGCTGGGCAGCTGGTTGTCGTCGTTGTAGTACGTGCCGCCGGCGTAGCTGCACTGGCCGTTCGGCCAGTCGTACCACCCGCGCTGGCTGGGGTAGCCCATGTCCGACCAGGTCGAGTTGGCCGACGCGGCGGCCGAGCAGCCGGAGATGTGGCAGGAGCTGTACACCGTCGCCTGGGCGGCCGGCGTGGTGACGACGGCCAGGCCCAGCATGGCGGTCAGGGTCGTCGCGGCCAGGGTGAGGCGCTTCGTCCAGGTCATGTGCGGTCGGTGGTTGGCGCGCACAGATCCTCCTTGTGTGCAGGGGAAAACGCCGCAGTGAAACCTGAGAGGTACTGCGGCTGGTCCGCCTGAACGGTATTCACGTTCCGCCGCCGGGCCAACCTTCCGCAATTGACAGTGCACTGACCGTTCTGTGAATCCGAAGATCCCTATTGGCGGCTATGTCCACTCTCGGGCGCGGCCGAAACCCTTGCGTGTGAACGCGTTCGGCGACTGTTCAACGCGCGTTCCGGGGCCCGCCAAGTCACACGAGATGGTGATCACGGCGTCACGCGCTGGAGGAGCGCCTGCAGGCGGCGCTGTTCGGCGTGGGTCAGCTCGTCGGTCATGGGCGCGAGCGCCCGTGCGACGTCGGAGCGGATGCGTTCGGCCAACTCGGCCCCGGCCGGCGTGATGAAGACGTCGACGGCGCGGCCGTCGTGCGGACTCGGGGCGCGCCTGAGCAGGCCGCGTTTCTCCGCGCGGCCGACCATTCCGGTCGTGCTCGACTTGTCGAGCCCGAGGTAGTCGGCGAGCGCCGTGACCCGCAGCCGGCGGTCCCAGAGGATCGCCAGCACACGCAGCAGGGTCAGCGACAGATCGTGCTCGGCGCAGATGCGGTTCAGCACGCCCATCGTCGCGAAGGCGCTCTGCACCAGCGTGTCGACCAGCTCGTCCGGCTGCAGCGAACGCGTCCCGGCTTCCGTTTCCGACATGGCGACAGCCTAGTTGACTTCGGTGGTAGTACCAACTAATTTAGATGGTACTACAAACTACCTGCGACGGGGGGACCACCATGAAAGCCGCTGTTGTCACCGCATTCGACCAGCCGCCGCGCTACGCCGACTTCCCCATGCCGACCGCCGCCGGCCCGCACGAGCAGCTGGTCGACGTGCTCGCCGCCGGGTTGCACCCGCGTGTGCGGTCGCAGGCCGACGGCACGCACTACACCAGCACCGGCGAACTGCCGTTCGTGCCCGGCGTCGACGGCGTCGGCCGCTGCGCGGACGGGACGCTGCGCTACTTCCTGCTCGGCGACACGACCGTCGGCTCGATGGCCGAGCAGACGGTGATCGACGTCAGCCGCAGCATCGCGCTACCCGAGGGCGCCGACCCCGTCTCGGTTGCCGCCGCCGCGAATCCCGCGCTGGCGTCGTGGATGGCGCTGCGCCGGCGGATCGAGAGCAAGCCGGGCCAGCACGTGCTGATCCTCGGCGCCACCGGCAACGCCGGCCGGATGGCCGTGCAGGTCGCCAAGCTGCTCGGCGCGGACAGTGTCGTCGCCGCCGGCCGCGATCGCCGGCGCCTCGCCGAACTCCCCGCCACCGACACGGTTTCGCTGGCCGACGCCGACCAACTCGGCAAGGTCGCCGCCGATGTCGACGTGGTGCTGGACTTCGTCTGGGGCCAGCCCGCCGCCGACGCCATGACCGCCCTGATCACCGCCCGCCCCGACCGCGGCCGGCCGCTGTCCTGGGTCCAGATCGGCGCCGTCGCCGGTGCCACCGCGCCGATCCCGTCCGCCGCGCTGCGCGCCGCGCGGTTGCAGATCGTCGGCAGCGGCCAGGGCTCCCTCGGCAAGCGCGAATACCTCGCCGAACTTCCCGCCCTCATCGAGGAAATCGGCAACGGGAAACTCCAGATCGACGCGAAACCGGTACCGCTGACGGACGTCGAGAACGCGTGGCGCAGCACGGAACGCACCGTGCTCATCCCAGGTGCGTGAGTCGCGGCCACAGCTGCGGCCATGACATCGTCAGCCCCTCGCACACGACGATCGGGTCGCGCTGGGCCTGGTTGACGACGTCCGACCCCATCTGGACGGCGCCGACCGTCGTGCAGCGGGCGAAGCCCGGGGCCAGCAGCTCGGGGCGGATCCCCACCGCCACAACGATGTTCGCCGACGACGGCGGCATCCAGGTCGCCAACTCGTTGTGCCCGCTGTACACATCGGGCAGGCCGTACTCGTGCTGCCAGCGCGCGAGGGCGCCGGCCTCGCCGTAGTCCTGGGCCAGCAGCACCGCCGACTGCCGCTGGTCCGGCGGCAGCGCCGACACCACGCCGGCCACCTGACGTGCGAGATCGGGCCAGCCCATGCTGTCCCGGGTCTCGATGTCGACGACCGGGATCGGCGTCCGCGCCACCAGCGACGCCGGCACCACGGGCAGCATCAGCACCACGGAGATCGCCGCATTCAGGGCCAGCGCCCAGCCGACCGTGCGCCGCCGGAACGAGTCCAGCTGGACGCAGCCGGCGGCGAACAGCACCAGCACCAGCGCCGCCGGGTAGTCCAGGCGGCCGCCGGTCACGAAGACGACCGCAAGCACGACCGGGTAGCTCACGGCCACCGCACGGACCGGCCGCCACCCAGGGCGGCGGAGCAAGCCGACCAGGCCGGCCAGCCAGATCGGCGCCAGCGGCAGGCCCAGCACGGCCAGCTGTCCCGGCAGCAGGAAGAGTCGGTTGCGGTCGCCGTTGCCGTCGGCGCTGAGCGCTTTGGCCATGCTGAGCTGGGGCCAGCCGTGCGTCGCCTGGTAGATGATGTTGGGCGCGCCGATTACCAGCGCGATGGCCACCGCCGCGAGCAGCCAACGGTTGACGAGCAGCCGGCGCGGTCCGACGAGGGCCAGGCCGACCAACAGGCCGCCGCACAGGAGCAGCACCAGGTACTTGTTGTACAGCGCGAGTCCGACCGCAATGCCGGCGAAGACCCACCAGCGGCCGGCCCTGCGGAGCAGCGCGCGCAGCACGAACAGCGTGACGACCTCCCAAGCGACGAGGTCGAGGCTCGACGTGAGCAGGGTGTGCCCGACCAGCAGGACGAAGGACGAGCCGGCCGCGCCCAGGGCGGCGACGACCTGCGCTCGCGTCGAGCCGCCCAGCTCCGCGGTAATCATCGCGGTGAGGATGACCACCGCCGCGGCGCACAGCGCGGCCGGCACCCTGATGCCTACCGGCGTGTCGCCGAGGAGGTGCGTCGAGAGGCCGGCGAGCAGCGGCGTCAGTGGCGGCTGGTCGACGTAGCCGACCGCGGGGTGCGCGCTCAGCATCCGGAAGTACAACTCGTCGCGGTAGTAGCCGTAGCGCGATGCGCAGGCGATCAGCGTGACCAACACGCCCACCGCCACCGCGACGACGCCCGGCCAGGCCGTCCGCGTCGGGGCGGGCCAGGGCGGAGCGCCCCGCACCGGTGTTCGAACGTCGAGCGTTGCCTGGCTCATCGTGCCTCCCGAGTGCCGCACCGCCAGCTATACACTCGGAGTATACATACAGTTTATAGTTGCATTTGTGCAGGTCAGAGACTTGAGGGCGGTTACGAGATCAGAAAGGCGGGTACGAGCTGCGCAGCCGGCGAAGCCCTCGACGGCGCTGCGCCCGCCGGTGTCGAGCCGACGATCACGCCCCGCTCGTCGCGGAGCAGGACCCCGCCGGGGGCGGGCACCACCTTGCCGTCGGTGGCGGCGGCCAGGGCGTTGAAGAACTCGGGGAACCGTGCCGCCGCGCCGGCGACGCCCCGCGAGCTGAAGCCGAGGCCGAGGGCGCCCCAGGCCTTCCCGGTGGCGATCTGCGGCCGGGCGATGCCCGAGCCGGACTGCCGGTACAGCACGACGGCGTGACCGCCCGCGTCGAGGCGGCGATGCTCGACCTGCTGGGCAAGCTCGGGGACGTGCCGGCGCAGCTGTTCACCGACCTTTTCGAGCTGGTGGCCCAGAACGACCTCGCCGTCGCCCTGCTCGACGAGCCGCTGTCGGGTGGCGGGCCCGACGACAGCCAGGTCTGCCGGTGGTCCCTCGACCCAGCGGCCCGTGCGCGCTACCCGGTCGACGCCCAACCGGGCGTGTCCCGTTTCTACGTCGCCGATCTGCGAGCCGCGAGCGGCCGATACCAGCGTGTCACCCGGTTCATCTCGCGACTTCGTAGCCGTAGCATCGAATTCTCCGATCTGTGGGACTCCGCCGCGGTGCGGGTTCGGCGGTCCGGCGAGCATCAGGTGCTGCACCCCAGCGTCGGGCTCATCGAGCTGGAGTGCACCGGCATGCTCAGCGAGGACGGCCGGCACCGGCGTGTCTGGTACTCGCCCCGGGTCGGCGGCGAAACCGCCCAGCGGCTGCAACTCCTCGGCGAGGACGGCCGGCACCGGCGTGTCTGGTACTCGCCCCGGGTCGGCGGCGAAACCGCCCAGCGGCTGCAACTCCTCGGCGTAGTGGGGACGACGTCATTTCGTAGGTAGAGCCGGGCCTTTCGTGTCGAACTGCCCTTGCCCGTGTGGGCGGTGTGCCATGGTGCGGGCCATGACTGTTTCGGCGCGCGCGAAGTGGTTGGCCGTCGCGATCAGCTGCGTGGTGGCCGGGTCGGTGTGGGTCGGCGTCAGCCAGGGGGCGCCGACCGTGGCGGTCGGGTCGTACGACACCACCGCGCAGTTGTTCGCCACCGTCGCCGGTCCCGGCTCCGGGCCGTTCGGCACCAGCCTGGAAGGCGCCGCCTTCGACAAGGACGGGCACTTCTACTTCGTCAACACCACGGCGTCGCCCGGTGAGCCGAAGCTGATGGGTCTGGACCTGGCCACCCGCAAGGTCAGCACCCTGTACACCGATTCGACCAGCATGCTCAACTGCATCGGCTTCGACCCGCACGGGACGATGTACCTGTGTGACCTCAAGGGGCAGAAGGTCGTCAGCTTCGATCGCGCCAGCCATGCGTTGACCGATGTGCTGACGTCGGTGGGCGGCACCCCGTTCGTGCCCAACGACCTGACGTTCGATCCGGCGGGCACCATGTACGTCACCGACTACCAGGACACGACCGGCCGGATCATCCAGGTCGACGCGAACGGCGCCAAGGCCCCGGTGACCGGCCTGAACCATCCCAACGGCATCACCATGAACGGCGACCACACCGCGTTGTGGATCGACGAGGATCTGTCCGGCACCCTCGACCACGTCGCCTGGCAGCTGTCGTCGCCGGCGTCGACGACACTGGCGGCCACGCTGCACAAGGCGGCGTACCTGAGTCTTGGCGCCAATGCGTACGCGGATTCGCTGACGGTGGATGGCCAGGGCAACGTGTACATGGCGGTCTACGGCACCGGGGAGGTGCTGGAGTTCAACGCTGCCGGCGTTCAGGTCGGCAAGGTGGTGTTCCCGGAGAGTGCGCCGAAGGTGACGCATGTGGCGATCCAGCCCGGGACGCGGAAGGCGTTCGCGACGGCGTCCGGGCCCGGGGGCGGGTATGTCTTCACGTTCCCCGCGCTGGCGGCCGCTCCGGCGGGAATGCCGAACGGCGGTTAGTGGGCGGAGGAAATCCCTCGACAGTTTCCCCCTCCCCTGCCACAGTCCCCCCATGCCCGCCGACCTCGGCCCCGCCGAACTCCGCCAGATGCAGCACCTCGCCCAGCAGGTCACGGCCCTGCGCCCCGACCTGCTCAACGGCGACGCGACGATCGGCGAGCTGGCCTGGGTCTGGGCCAAGGACGTCGACGCCCTCGGCCACTCCTGGCGTCACCGCTTCTGGCACACGAACGGGCAACTCACAGCTTGGGGGTGGGCATGGCTCCCCCACGACGGCACGACAACGGCGAACCTGCTCTGGCAGACGCACCCCGATCACCCGGAACTCCTCCCCGAGATCCTCGACTGGTACGACGCCACCGCCGGCGACGTCGTAAGACACCTGACGATCCAGCAGGCGGACACCCACGCGCAGAACCACGTCGCCGCTCACGGCTACACCCTCGACGAGGACGACAAGTCCTGGGTGCAGTGGAACACCCGCGACCTCACCGACGTGCCGCAACCCGTCCTACCCGAGAACTACCGGTTCCGAACCGCCGCGGACGTCCCGATCACCGACGCGGTCCAGGCACACATGAACGCGTGGCCGAAGTCCCGCCTCACCGACAAAGCCTTCGCGAAAGTCCAGGAGACCTGGCCCTACCGCCCCGATCTGCACGTCCTGATCGAGGCCCCCGACGGCACCCTCGCCGCATCGGCCATCACCTGGTTCGACGAAACGACGCGAACGGCCGAGTTCGAACCGGTTGGCACACACCAGAACTTCCGCCGCAAGGGCCTGGGCACCGCCTTGCAGCTGTACGGCATGCAACTCGCCAAGAACGCCGGCGCGACCCGGATGTTCGTCGCCTGTGCCGGCGAGCCGACGAACACCGCCGCCCGCGCCATGTACTACGGCGTCGGCTTCCGACCCATCACCCGCGACCTGCCGCAGATCAAGAATGCGGCGGCACCAACCGGTAGATAGCGCCCGCCTGATCGTCGCTGACGTACACGGCGTGATCCGGCCCGAGCACCGCATCCACCGGCCGCCCCCACCGCGACCCGTCGACGGCCTGGAAGCCCCCGACCAGGGTCTGCTGCTTGCCCAGATCCCCGTTCGCCCACGGGAAGAACGACACCTCCGGCGCCCGCGGCGGCGAGGCGTTCCACGAGCCGTGCACGCCGATCAGCGCCCCGTGGGCGTACTCCCCGGGCAGTCCACCATCCACAAAGGACATCCCCAACGGCGCGGAGTGCGCGCCGAGCGACTGCTCCAGCCGCGGCAGCTTGGTGCAGTCGAGCCTCGAACCGTCCTTGTTCGTCTCCACGTCCCGCGTGAACGGCACGTTCGACGGATTCTGCGGGCTGCCCTTCACGCCGGGATTCACATCGGCGTCGGGATTGCAGTACGGCCACCCCAGATTGCGCCCCTGGGTGAGCTTCGCGAGCGGCTCGACGGGGTGATCACGCACGTAGTCGGGGATCACCTCCCCCTGCGACGGCCCGTCCGAGCCCCCATACGGCTGGTCGAACGGATACGCGATGTTGTCCCGGTTGTTCACGGCCGTCCACACCGCCCCGTCCGGCGCGATCGCCAGCCCGGTGCCGTTCCGGACACCGACCGCGAACGGCTCCGCCGGCCCGCCGCCGGGCGGAACCCGCAGAATCGACGCCCGCGGGGGATTCGCGGTGAGATCGTCGGGCGACACATTGCCCGTCGAACCGACGGACACGTACACCGAGCCGTCATGCCCCACCACGACGGTCTTCAACGCGTGGGCGTAAGCACCGCCCAACTCCGGGCTCTTGGCATCCGGCAAACCGGTCAGAATCGGCTTCGGATCCTTCGCGACACCCGAAGCGTACGTGTAGACGTCCACGCGATCGCTCTGGGCGAGGTACAGCTTCGACCCGACGAACGTCAGCCCGTGCGGCTGGTTCAGTCCGCTCAGCAGCACGGACTGCTTCCCGTCGGACGTCAACCGCACCACCGTGCCGTTCCCCGGGACCGACACGAGCAGGTCGCCGTCCGGCGCCCACGCCTCGAGCCGCGCGTACGGCACCCGCGCGAACACCGACATCGTCCAGCCCTGCGGCACGAGCACCTGCCGCTGCGTGTCGAACGGCGCGGTGTCCAATCCGGCCGGCACCGTGAGGTTCACCCGGACGAGGCTCGCCGGCGCGGCGGCCGACGGCGCCGGCCCGGCACTCGAGCCCGAGCAGGCGCTCAACAGCAGAATCGCGGCCAGTGCGAGTGCGGCGACGCGTCGGATAGTCATGCCGGCCCTTCCGTCACGGGTCCAGCATCCCACCGTACCGACGACTAGTGCGGCAACGACGCCACGCCGGGCGCCCGGTGCCAGATCGCATTCTTCAGCGCGAGGACGGTGGCGAACCACTCCCGGGCCTCGTTCACGAACAGGTTGACCCCACCGCAGGCGCACTGCGCGTTCACGCCGTCGGCGTCCATGCCGAGGCTCCGGCACAGCGACACCGCCCGCGGCAGGTGGTAAGGCTGCGTCACCAGCAACGCCCGCCGCAGGCCGTACACCTGCACGGCGCGGGCGCAGGTGTCGTACGTGTCCACGCCGTACGGATCGACGACGACCTCGGCCATCGGCACGCCGTGGGTGAGCAGGTACGACGTCATGGCCCTGGTCTCGTTGCCGGAGCTCCCCGCGGCGTTGCCGGACACCAGCACCGACCGCACCTTGCCGGCCTTGACCAGGGCGATCGTGGTCTCCAGCCGCCCCGTGAGGTACGGGGTCTTCGTCTCCGCGCCGAACACCACCGCCACCGGCGCGTCGGGGGCATCCGCCACGTCGAACCGATGCCCGCCGGAGGCGACGTATGTCCAGGTCACGCCCGTGCCGGTGAGCAGGACGGCCGCCACGAGGGCGGCCGTCCCGATCCACAGTGCACGTCGGAGCCAGCGGCGGCGTGGCTTCTCATCCCCCACGCCACCATGGAATCACAGGCTCAGGTGCAGGTCAGCGTGGGCACCGCCCAGTCGGCATGATCCAGTCCATTGCCGTCGCCGCCGTCGCCGACCTGGAGGTCGAGCACCTGGCCGCCGGTCACCGGCACGTCGATCGCCGCCGCCGGCTGGCCTCCCTTCATCACGGGCGTGGTCACCAGTGTCTTGCCGTCCACCACCACCGCGAACGTCACCGTCCCGTTGTTGCCGGCCTCGGCGTCGACTCCGACGAACCCCGTCAACCGGGTGCACTTGCCGGCCAAGTAGACCTGCACGTCGCTCACCGCGTTGGTGCCAAGGCCCTTGGCGTACACCACGCCGCCGACGGTGATGGGCTTTCCGTCGCCGGCGGCGGCCTCGCCGTTGCTGGTGTCCCGCTCGACCGGACCCCAGCCGTTGGTGGCGGCCAGGAACGGCAGGCTGCTCACGGCGACCTGGCCGCTCGGCGGCGGCGCGGGCACCGCCCCGACGATCCGCTCATCGCTGACGGATTCGCGGCCCCACTTGGCGGTCACCTTCAACGCCGCCGGGGTCAGCGTCCCGGACGTCGCGGTCACCGGCCACGAGAAGGTGTCGCCGTTGCGGCTGACCGCACCGACGGTCCAGCCGCTCGGTGCCGTCAGAGTCGCCGACACATCGCGACCACATCCCTGGACGGTCGCGGTGGCGGTGAACTGCTGGCCGCTGGACGCGGTGTCCGGCACGTGCAGGGCAACCGACGAGCGCGGCGCCGGTGGGACGGCGTACTTCCGCGGGTCGTAGCCCGGCGAGTAGTTCTGCCGCACGGTGAGCGGCGAGGCGTAGCTGCCGTAGTCGGTCAGCGACACCTGGCCGAGCCCGCCGGTGCTGCCGTCGAGGTCCCACACCGCGATGGCGATCGTGTTGTCCCCATTGGGATTGAGCACGCCGTTGGGGATCGGGAAGCTGTGCTCGGGCCCGAGGTAGTTGATGTACTGCCCCATCTGCCAGCCGTTGACGAAGATCAGCGCCCGGTACTGGCGGGACGGGTCGTCGGTGATGTTGATGCCCACCGAGGTGTCCTGACCCCGCGGCAGATCGAGCCGGACATCGGTGCGGTACCAGGAAACCCCGGGCGTGGTGTCCTTGGCCGGCAACGACACCGTCTGCCACGAGCGGTCCGGGTAGCCGGGCAGCGACTCGCCGGTGCGCTCGCCGTACAGGCCGCCGGTGTTGAGCGGCCCCCGCACCTGGTCCAGGCCGTTCGCGCCCTGCAACCGCCAGGTGATGGACGTCAGCGGCGAGCCGGTGATCCGGGCGCCGATGAGGCCGCGGGCGGCCTTGTTCCCATTCGACGCCCCGTAGTCCTCGTCGTGTCCCATGTCGACGGTCAGCACCGACACCTCGTTGTCGCCCTTGCGAGCGACTCCGGCCGGGAAGGTGAAGGTGTGCTGGGTGTCGGTCGAGCTGCCGACGAAGGTCCCGTTCAGCCACACCGAGACCGCGCCGGCGTTGCCGCCGCTCTGCGACGACAGCGTGATCCCGGACTGGGTGCCGTCACCGGTGAACCTGCCGCGATACCAGGTGTTTCCGGTGTGGAAGCCGTAGTCGTCGGCGAACAGCACCGGCAGCGAGCCCAGCGCGGTGCTGCTGTTGGTGGTCATCTTGTCCGCGACCGGCCAGCGCGAGTCGTCGAAGCCGGGCTGACTCTCCGGCGACTCCTGCTGGTGCTTCCAGTCGGTCAGCGCCGGCAACGTCACCGGCTTGGCCACCGGCAGCACCGCCGTGCGGCTGCCGCTGGACGTCACGTGGGACTGCACCGAGCGGCCGTTCCACGTGATGTCCGAGGCAGTGCTGAACACCTCGACCGCACCGTTGGTGTCGGTGTCGCCGGTCAGATCCAGCGCGCGGCCGTGAGCGGTAGCCGTCCGCAGCAGATGGGTGCCACGCACCAGCACTGGACCCGAAGCGGTGTCCTGGCGCCAGAAGGTCTCGGCGGTTGTCTTGTCCCCCAGCAGAAGCAGCAGCGGCCGCGCGCCCGGCTCGGTGACCAGCACCCGCGTGAGGCCATTGTGGACGTAGTCCAGTCGAAGATCCCCACGGCTGGCGTCCCAAGCACTGGTGGCGGAGCCGTCCAGCACCTTCACCGTCGGCTGCTTCGCGTACCGCAGCACGGTTTCCCCGGACTGACCGGCGTCCCCGTACAGCACCGCGACGTCCTGGCCGCCGATGGTGGCGTTGGTCATGATCTCGGACGTCGAGTACTGCAGGTGCGACTGCCCGAGGTCGTAGCCGGCGACGATGATCTTCGACTCGCGGCCGTTCAGAGTGATGTCGCCCTGTTGCGGCACCGACGGGTAGTAGTCGGCGGTCCCGGCGGACAGCAGGTCGACCGCGTCGACCACCACGAACGTCCCGGACGCCGACGGGTTCTTCTGCCCGGTGACGACGATCTTCAGCGTGTGCGGACCGGCGGCCAGGCCACGCACCTCGTAGCCGGTCAGCTGGTTCTGCTTGGACGCCGAGTACAGGTCCACGGTGCCGACCTTGGCGCCGTCCAGGTAGACGTCGGCGATGCCGTGGTTGCCGTCCTTGGACGTGATCCAGCGGATTCCGGGGCCGGTGAAGGGAATGCTCACGCTGTCGCCGGTCGTGTCGGAGAACGACTCGGTGTGCTGGTAGTCGCCGCCGGTGTAGTTCTGCTCGGGGCCGACATGGCTCCACGAGCCCGTGTACGCCAGGGCGGACGCCGGGTCGTCATACGTGTAGCCGGAATGCGCGGCGAGGTCCAACGCGAGGTGCGTGTTGTCCGTGGCGTTCGACGTGGAATCGCCGTGCCGCAACGTGTGGAACTGCGTGCGGGTGTCCGGGTTGATCCGGGCGGTGTCGGTCAGGGCCGGGTCCGTCAGCGTCGCCGAGCCGAGCCCGTCGGTCTTGGTCAGCGGCGCCACGGACTGCGTGAACTCGCCGATCAGCTTGTCCTCGTAGTACTTCGGGTCCAGCTGCCGGCTCTCGGTGATTGCCGCGCCGTAGTCGTAGGACGTGTAGTTCTGCGGGATCGCGCTCCAGCCCCAGGACGTGCCGCCGTAGAGCATGTAGAAGCTCTGCGCGGTCGCGCCGGCGGCGATGTTCTGCTTGTAGAACACGTTCGCGAACTGGTCGTTGATCAGCTGCCCGCACTTGGCGTAGCCCGGCCCGCCCCACGGGTCGAACGCGCCGCCCTGGAACTCGGGCGTGTACAAAGGCTTTCCGGCCGGGTGGTCGTAGCTGATGTCCGGCACGCCGTTCCACTTGGTCGGGTTCGAGCAGTCGAAGCCCTGCGGGTACGAGTCGGGGCCGTCCACGTCCAGCGCGGCCGCGCCCGAGTTGAAGGTGCCGTTGTTGTTGCCGGTCAGCGGAACCGTGATGCCGTCGGCGCGGGCCTTGTCCTCCAGGTGCTTCATGTACGCGCGGCCGGCGTCGCTGCCGTTGTAGTACTCGTTCTCCACCTGGTAGGCGATCACGCTGCCGCCGCCGTCGGTGAGCTGATGGCGCTTGAGGATGCCGTCGATCTGCGACTGCCACTCGTCGGAGTAGGCCAGGTAGGTCGGGTCGGCCGAGCGGGTGTGCCCCGGCGTGGTGGACAGCCAGGTCGGGAAGCCGCCGCCGTCGACCTCGGCGTTGATGTACGGCCCGGGCCGCGCGATCACGTAGAGGCCGGCGCGCTGGGCCATGTCCAGGACTTCGTCGATGTCGCGGACGCCGCTGTAGTCGTACACGCCCTGCGCCGAGGACTGGTAGCCCCAGTCGAAGTACAGCGAGGTGGCGTTGAAGCCGGCCGCCTTCATCTTCTGGAAGATGTCCAGCCACAGGTCCGGGCTGGGCAGCCGGTAGTAGTGGAACTCGCCGGACCACAGGTAGGTCCGGTTGCCGTCGATCATGAACGAGTAGCCGTCGTACGTGACGGTGTGCGTGGCTCGGGCGGCCGGCGCCGCCGAGACGGGTCCCCCGGCCGTCACGAGGCCGGTCAGCGCGAGCGCGACACCGCTGAGCAAGGCCAGCAGTGATCGTCTCCAGGACGGTGGACGACGGCGTAAGCGCATGACGGACCTCCTGGGGTGCCACTTCGCACGGAAAGCAGCACGAAAGCTAAGCAATCCAGCAGAGTCGGTCAAGACTAAACACACATTCACACTCTCGAACCTGTCGAAAATCGGACATTCGCGGCCACCCCATGACGTCCCGCGCCCTGCTAGCTTCGGCGACGATGCCGAAACTGATCACCGCTCTCGTCGCGGCGCTGGCCCTCGTGCTCACCGCCGCGCCCGCGGCGGCCACCAGCTGCGAGTGCGCCACCCCGTCCATCGATCGGTACCAGCAGTGGCTCGCCTCCGGCGAGGGAACCACCGTGCCGACGACCGGCAGCCTGCTCGTCCCCGACGATCACGGTTACGCCGCAAGGGTGACGTTCCTGAACGCCGAGTGGCACGTGATCGTCGTGTGGCTCGGCAACCAGTTCGACGCGCAGGCCGACCTGTCGCGGTCGGCCGGCTTCTGGCTCACCTACCGCGCCACCGACGACCTCTACGTCCAGCTGCGGCCGGCGTCGCACTGGAGCGGCGGCGACAAGTGGCTCACCCGCATCCCGTCCACCGGCGGCCGGCTCGTGAGCCGGTTCTTCAGCTTCGCCCCGGACAAGTGGACCTGGCTACCCGAACTGGGCCAGCCGGCCTACTCGTTCGCGTCGGCGCTGACCGAGGCGCGGGGGCTGGTGTTCGTCGGCAAGACGCCGAACGTCCTCGCCTTCACCGGACTGCGCGTGGACGGCTACCGGCCGCCATGCGTCAGCGACGCCGGCACGCGGTAGTCCGGCTGGCCGTCCTTGGCCAGCACCCAGTGCGAGTCGACAACCGCCCGGTAGAGCCGCATACCGCTGTCGCCGCGCACGTCCTCGCTCGTCCACACGTGCCCGCCGTGGCCGACGGAGCGTTGCGAGAACACCCCCATGCCGGGCGCGGTCGCATCGTCCTCGACCTGCGCGGCCGTGCCGGACATGTACACGCCC
This sequence comes from Kutzneria buriramensis, assembly GCF_003387475.1. Lineage (GTDB taxonomy): Bacteria > Actinomycetota > Actinomycetes > Mycobacteriales > Pseudonocardiaceae > Kutzneria > Kutzneria buriramensis. The sequence goes on from NZ_QUNO01000013.1 coordinate 97,234, forward strand.
TGGCCGGCGCCGATCGCGACCTGTGAGTCGAAGACCGAGATGCCCACCTCGGGCCGCACCTCGATGTTGCGGGAGTGCTGCGTGTCGGGCCTGGAGATCCAGAAGAACTCGGTGAAGTCCCGGTGCGCGAAGTACACGGGCGAGCTCCACGGCCGCCCCGCCGCGTCCGCCGTCGCCAGCACCAGGTAGCGGTTCTCCTCGATGATCTCCCGGACGATCCGCGCCTCGGACCCGAACGCGCTCATGCCACCCTCCCCGGCTCGCCCGCCCACCGTACTCGACGAGTCGGGCGTTGCCTTCCCGGCGATCAGGCAATACGGTGGGGTCCGAACTAGAACACGTTACAGTTTTCGGGTGGCGGGCTAGGAGCGGACATGGCGAACAGGCCGCGCGGCAACGAGGCCGACTACGTGGTCGTGGGGTCCGGCAGCTCGGGGGCCGCGATCGCGGGCCGCCTGGCGGAGTCCGGCGCGAGCGTGATCGTGCTGGAGGCCGGCAAGAGCGACGAGCAGCTGCTGGTCCGCAAGCCCGGGCTGGTCGGCCCGATGCACGCGGTGCCGCAGCTGAAGAAGCTCGTCGACTGGGGCTACTACTCGGTGCCGCAGAAACACGTTCTCGATCGGCGAATGCCGGTGCCCCGCGGCAAGGTGGTCGGCGGCTCCAGTTCGATCAACGGCATGGTGTACGTGCGCGGCAACCGCGCCAACTTCGACGCCTGGGCGGCCGAGGGCAACACCGGCTGGGACGCCGACAGCGTGAACGCGGCGTACAAGCGGATGGAGGACTTCGAGGACGCCGAGAACGAGTTCCGGGGCGCGGGCGGGCCGATCCGGATCACCCGCAGCAGCATGCCGCAGGAGGCGTCGCTCCAGTTCGTCGAGGCCACCGCCGGCGCTCTCGGCTGCCCGGTCGTGGACGACTACAACGCCGAGTCCCAAGAGGGCGTCAGCCGGATGCAGCAGAACGCCGCGCACGGCCTGCGCTACAGCGCCTCGCGCGGCTACATCCACCATCTCGCGCCGCCCACGCTGGAGCTCCAGTCCCGCGTGCTGGTGCGGAAGGTGATCATCGAGAACGGACGCGCGGTCGGCGTCGAGGTCACCGACGCCGACGGCACGCAGCGTTCCGTTCGCGCCGGCAAGGAGGTCATCCTCGCCGCCGGCTTCATCGGCTCCGCCCAGCTGCTCATGCTCTCCGGCGTCGGCCACGCCGAACACCTGAAGGACAACGGCATCACGGTGATCGCCGACCTGCCCGTCGGCGACAACCTGCACGACCACATGTTCCACGCGCTGACGTATCACGTGACGTCGAGCCGGAACAGGGGCACCGGCCCGTACTACGCGCGTGGCCTGCTCAAGGAGTTGACGCGGCCCGGCACCAGTTTCCTGGCCAACACGGTGTTCGAGGCGGTCGCGTTCCTCAAGACGTCGCAGGCCGACGGGATCCCCGACCTCCAGCTCCAGGTACTGCCGTGGGCGTACGTCTCCCCCAATCAGGACGCGCCGATCCGGCACGACGTGGACAAGCGGCCCGCGCTCACCGTGCTGACGACGCTGATCTACCCGCGCAGCCGCGGCACGCTCCGCCTGGCGTCGGCAGATCCGACCGCGACGCCGCTGATCGACTTCCAGTACCTGGCCGATCCCGGCGACCTGGAGGTGCTCGGCGAGGGCTCCGAGATGGTGCGGGAGATCTTCGGCTCGCCGGCGTTCCAGGGCGCGGCCAGGGAGGAGATCCACCCCGGCACGCAACTCAAGGGCCAGGCGCTGCGCGACGCCATCCTCAACCGCGCCACCTCGGTGTACCACGGGGTCGGCACCTGCCGGATGGGTGTCGACGAGCTCGCGGTCGTCGGCCCGGACCTGAAGGTCCGCGGCGTCGACGGGCTGCGGGTGTGCGACGCATCGATCATGCCGTCGATCACCGGCGGCAACACCAACGCGCCCTGCATCATGATCGGCGAGATGGGCGCGCGACTCGTCCTCCAGGGCACGTGAGAAGGAGCGGACCCATGACCCTCACCCCGCTCGAACTCACCCGCCCGGCCACGGTGACCGACGCCTTCCTGAGCCGGCTGGTCGCCCGCGTGCCGGGCCAGGACCGTGCGCCCTGGCCGCTCACCGAGGTCTACACCGGCGAGGTGCTCGTCGAGCTGCCGCAGTCCTCGCCCGATGAGGTCGCGCGGGCGTTCGCGGTTTCCCGGGCGGCGCAACGGAAGTGGGCGGCCACGTCGGTGCGGGACCGGCTGGCCGTGTTCAAGCGGGCCCACACGATCTTCGTCGACAACGCGCGGACGGTCGCCGACCTGATCCAGGTCGAGAGCGGCAAGAACCGGCGGATGGCGATCGAGGAGACCTGCGATCCGCCGATGGTGATGAGCCACTACCTGAAGCGGGCCGCCAGGCTGCTGGCACCGAAGCGGCGCGGCGGCCCCGTGCCGATGCTGTCCAACTCGACGGAGATCCGGCAGCCCAAAGGTGTCGTCGGCATCATCGCGCCGTGGAACTTCCCTTACGCCACCGGCATCTCCGACGCCCTGCCGGCGCTGATGGCCGGCAACGGGGTGGTGTTGAAGCCGGACAACAAGACCGCGCTGTCGCCGCTGTACGGCGTGCAGATGCTGGAGGAGGCCGGGCTTCCCGAGGGCCTGTTCCAGGTGGTGTGCGGCGAGGGCCCCGACGTCGGCCCGTCGCTCATCGACCACGCCAACTACGTCATGTTCACCGGCTCCACCGCCACCGGCAAGGTGATCGGCGAGCGGGCCGGCCGCAACCTCATCGGCTGCTGCCTCGAACTCGGCGGCAAGAACCCGATGATCGTGCTCGACGACGCCGACATGGCCGAGACCGTGCAGGGCGCGGTGTTCGGGGCGTTCGGCAACACCGGCCAGATCTGCATGCACATCGAGCGGATCTACCTGCCGGAGTCGCGGTACGACGAGTTCAAGAGCGCGTTCCTGGCCAAGGCCAAGGCATTGGACGTCCGCGCCGCCTACGACTTCGGCCCCGACATGGGATCGCTCGTCTCCGTCGACCAGATGCAGCGCGTCAAGTCCCATGTCGACGATGCCGTGGCCAAGGGCGCCACCGTGCTCTGCGGCGGCAAGCCCCGCCCCGACCTCGGGCCGGCGTTCTTCGAGCCGACGATCCTCGAGGGCGTCACCCAGGACATGGTGTGCGGCGTGACGGAAACCTTCGGACCCGTGGTGGCGCTGCACAAGTACCGTACGATTGACGAGGCCGTAGCCCTGGCCAACGACACCGAGTACGGCCTCAACGCCTCCGTCTGGGGTCGCGACGTCGCCGCCGCGCGCTTGGTGGCAGCGCGGATCGAGTCCGGCAACGTCAACATCAACGACATCCTCGCCACGGCTTTCGCCGCCAAGGGCACGCCGTCGGGCGGCTTCAAGAAGTCCGGCGTCGGTGTGCGGCACGGCGATCAGGGCCTGCTCAAGTACACCGAGGTGCAGAACATGGCCGTGTTGAAGAAGCAGGTCATGGGCGCGAAGCCGGGCCAGGACTACGAGAAGTACATCAAGGGGATGCTCTCCAGCCTGAAGATGATGCGACGGCTACGGATTCGGTAGCCGCCCGTTTGACGGTCCTGATCACGGGCGCTGTCTCGACGTGCGCAATCGCGGGCAGCGCCGCCACCCGTGTGGTCAGGTATCGGTAGAGCTCGCGCTGGTTCGCGCACACCACGCTCGCGCAGAGATTCGTCGGGCCGGTCGTGGCGGCCGCGAAGGCGATCTCCGGGTGCGCGGCCAGCGCCTCGCCGGCCTCCGTCAGGTACGCCGGGGCGACCGACAGCCAGAGCACGGTTCGCGGCCCCACCCCGAACATGCGCCCGTCGACGTCGATGTCCAGGTACAGCACGCCTCGTTCGCGCAGCTCGGTCATCCGCCGCCGGACCGTCGTCGGCGACCAGCCCGTGACCGTCGCCAACTGCTCGATCTCGGCCCTGCCGTCGGCCGCCAGCGCGGCCAGCAGCTTCCGGTCGCCGTCATCGAGCCGTACCGGCCCCGGCCGGCGCTCGATCGGCGGCGGCGTCAGCCGCTCGATCGCCTCCTCGTCGAGCGACCCGAGCTTGGCGACCAGGCTGTCGGGGCCGCCGTAGAAGGCGTGCAGCACGGAGTGTGCGGTGACGCCCTCCACGCGCGGGGTGCGGGGAAGCTTGGCCAGCAGCAGGGTTTCGCTGTCGGCTTCGCTCTCCGTACGGACCGTGCAGGTGATCTCCGTGCCGCCCGAGGTCAGGCTCACCCAGGACGTGTCCGGTCGCCGCGCCAGCGCCTCCGCAACCTGGACGGCCGCCGACGGCGAGCAGCGGACCCGGAGGAACCAGTCCATCGCGCCGAGCGCGATCGAGTCGACCGCGCCGATCACCCGTAGCGCGCCGGACGACCGCAACCTGGCGTAGCGGCGGGCGATGGTGCGATCCGACACACCCAGCACTTCGCCGATCAGGCTGAACGGCGCTCGCCCGTTGACCTGGAGGGCGTGCACCAGCTGCCGGTCCAGCTCGTCGTAGTCGGATTCCACCGTTGCGACAGTATCGAACGTCGGATATCGCCGCAATCGGCCCCGTTTCTGGCTCGGTGGACCCCACCGAGCCGAGGGTTGGCCATACCAACCCAAGGGGAGGATTTCCATGGACACCGAGGTACTGGTCGTCGGCGCGGGGCCGACCGGCCTGATGACGGCCAGCGAGCTGCTGGTGGCGGGGGTGGCGGCCGTGGTGGTCGACAAACTGCCTCGGCGCAGCGAGTTGTCGCGGGCCGGCGGCGTGCAGGCCCGCACTCTGGACGCTCTCGACCAGCGTGGCCTGCTCGAACCGCTGCTGGCCACCGGCGACTACCCCACCGGCGCCGGCCACTTCGCCGGCATCCACTTCTCGCCCGCCCACTTCGAGGACCGCCTCCTGTGGCGCTCCGTGCCACAGGTGGCGATCGAGGCGTTCTTCGAGGACCACCTTGCCACCCAGGGCCTGCACGTCCGCCGCGATCACGATCTCGTCGGCCTGGACCAGGACGATGACGGCGTCACCGCGACTTTCGCCGACGGCACGACCATCCGCAGCCGCTATCTCGTCGCCGCCGACGGTGGCCACAGCACCGTGCGTTCGTTGCTGCGCGCCGACTTCCCCGGCCGTCCGGGCACCATGACCGTCGTCGCCGCCGACGTCCGGCTGAGCGGTGCCGGTCAGAAGATGTCGCACACCTGGGGTGCCGACGGCACCTGGGCCGCGCTGTTCCCCCTCGGCACCGACCCCCAGGGCCGCCCCCTGCTGCGCCTCGCCTTGGGCGGCCCCAACCGCTCGCTGCCCCGGGACGTCCCCATCACCGACGACGAGCTCCGCGACGGCCTGGACACCGTCTTCGGCTCGACCGTCCAGCTGGAGGAGGTGGTGTACGCCCGCCGCATCACCAACGCCGCCCGCCAGGTCGCCCAGTACCGGCATGGCCGCGTGTTCCTCGCGGGCGACGCCGCCCACGTGCACCTTCCGCTCGGTGCGCAAGGCATGAACACCGGCCTGCAGGACGCCTTCAACCTCGGTTGGAAGCTCGCCGCCGCCGTGCACGGCTGGGCCCCCGCCGACCTGCTGGACACCTATCACACCGAGCGCCACCTGGTCGGTGTCGGCGTGCTGCGAAACGTCCAGGCACAGAGCCTTCTCATGGACTGGGCCGGCACCCGCGACCCGGACGTCCTGGCCGCCCGCGACGTCTTCGCCGACCTGGCGCGGCTGCCGTCCGTCCAACGCCACCTCGGCGACGTCCTCTCCGGCATGGCCATCCGGTATCCCATGCCCGGCTCCCACCACCTCGTCGGCCGCCCCGCCCCCGCCTCGTCGCACGAGTTCCTCCGCACCGGCCGCGGTCTCCTGCTCGACCCGTCCGACCAGTTCGCCAAGGTCGCCGACCTCTGGTCCGACCGCGTGGATCGCGTCCGTGCCGGCGAGCCCATGCTCGTCCGCCCGGACGGCTACGTGTGTTGGGCCGGCGACCCGGAAGAGCTGGAGCCGGCGCTGGGCCGCTGGTTCGGCCCCCGCCGCTAGTCCGGTTCGGGTGGTGGCGGTGCCGCCGGCGGCACCGCCACCCTCAACTCAGCCGGGAACGTTGTCCGTGAAGTGGGTTCCCGCCGACTCGTACGCCGACACCGCGCTGTCCACCTGGGACGGGCTCATCGCCCCGCCCCCGTTGAAGTACACCCAGTTGACCTTCTCGTCCCACGTCCGCTGCCCGGTAAACGGCAGGTCGATGAACCACTCGTTGAAGTCGATGGTCATCTTGTCCCGCGGGTAGTACTTCCCGCTGCTGGTGAAGTAGACCTGACCGTCCACATAGTACGTGACGACCCCGCCGGCGACGGTCATCACCAGTGTGTGCCATCCCGCCAGGCTGGAGATCACGTTGTGGGTGACCCGGTCCATCGCGTCGGCGCTGTACCAGGTAGTCGTGTACAAGGTGGGCCCGGGCGCACCCCAGCCGCCGTTCGGCAGGTACTCGTTGTCCAACTCGCTGTACAGCGACTCGTCCGGCGTGATCGTGTAGAAGGTCTCGTTGACGTGGTCGCCGTTCTGACCACTGGTCGGCGCGTCGGTGAAGTACACCCGAGCGGCGTAGGTGCCTTCGAGGAACTTCCGCTGGGTGGTGTCGATCTCCGCCTGCGTCGTGTTGCCGGCGGTGCCGTCGGTCTTGGCCTCCAACTGCATCACCTTGCCGCCGACCGCACTCGAGTCGGACGGGAACGTGATGGCTCCAGCGGACCAGGTGTTCTGCACGCCCGGACCACCCGCACCTGTACGCACGCTCCAGCCGTGAGCCGACAGCGCCGGGTCGGAGGAACTGCTGTAGTGGAAGTCGTCGAACATCGCCGGCCCGCTCGGCGGCGGTCCGCCGGGCGAAGTCGTGGTCGTGGTGGTCGGCCCACCGCCGGCCGGCGCGCTGCCGAACGCCAACGAGCCGCCCACGTACGCGGCCACGTTGGTGTTCACCGTGTAACCGGTGTCCGCCCCGTTGAACGAATAGTCGTTGGCCTGGTTGACGTTCTGCCAGTCCTGACGGTACAGCCGGAGCTGGATGTCACCGCTGTCGGCTCCGGCCGCCACCGAGCCGCCGCTGAAGCTGATCTGGAGGTAGTGGTCGGCGGTGGCGGTCGGGGTCGGCAACATCCCGATGGTGCCGGTGATGGATGAGCAGCCGACGACCGCCCACGCGCACGCGAAGACGTACGGGCTGGTGGTGTCGGCGGTGAAGTAGTAGCGCAGGGTGACCTGGTTCAGCGCGAGCGGCGCGCTCCCGGTGTTGACGATCTTGAACCAGGGTTCGGCCTCGCCGGCGCTGGCCGGCGTGGAGGTCTTGTACTGCACGCTGAGCGCGGGCGTCGCCCCCAGCGCGGGATGGATGGCGTAGAGGCTGGCCGCCGCGCACACCGCCGCGGTCGCGGCGATGACGGCACGGCGGCGGACCCGCGGCCGGGCAGGGCTGTGGTCCATCGGTTCTCCTCGGTCGAACGACGCGTGGCGGCCCCGATCGACATCGACTGACCTTTGGTAACCCATTGGCCAGCCGGTTGCCGTACACGGTGAGCCCGCGAAAGCGCGATGTCAAGAGTCTTGACATGACCAATGGTCATGCGGAACTCTCCGTCGCCAACAGGCCAACGAGCCACCGCCTCCCCACTCCCCGCCCGGAGGACCCCGATGCCCAGACGCAGCCTCGCCGCCTTACCCCTGGCCGCCGCCCTCGCCCTCGCCGCGTGCGGCGGACCGGCCGACACGAACTCCGCCCAGGGCAAGGCCATCACGGTCTGGCTGATGGACGGCGACCTCAGCGACAAGGCGGTCGCGGCGATCAACACGGCCTTCGAGAAGGCCACCGGGGCCACGGTGACGGTGCAGGTCCAGGAGTGGGACAACATCAACACCAAGATCAGCACCGCGCTGGCCCAGGACAGCACCCCGGACGTGCTGGAGATCGGCAACACCGACGTCCCGCTGTTCGCGGCCAACGGCGCGCTGGCCGACCTCACCGACCACAAGGCGGACCTGTCCGCCGGTCAGGACTGGCTGCCGGGACTTGCCGGTCCCGCCACCGTGGACGGCAAGATCTACGCGGCGCCGCTGTTCGCGGGCAACCGCGCGGTCGTCTACCGCAAGTCGATCTGGGCCAAGGCCGGCGTCACGACACCGCCGACCACGTATGCCGAGCTCACCGCCGACCTGGACAAGGTCAAGGCGGCCAACCCCGACCCGGCGTTCTCCGCCTTCAACTTCCCCGGCCAGTACTGGTACGGCGCACTGCAGTTCGTCTGGGACGCGGGCGGCCAGCTGGCCACACAGGACGGTCCTAAGTGGACCGGCGCGCTGGAGAAGCCGGCCGCGCAGCAGGGGCTCAAGGCGTGGCAGCAGTTCCAGAACACCTACTCCGGCGCGGCCTCGCGCAACGTCGACACGAAGGCCCCGGACCAGGCGGCGATGTTCGCCCAGGGCAACACCTCCGCGATCCTCGACACGAGCGTGAACACCATCCTCAAGGACAATCCGTCGATCAAGGACGACATCGGCACCTTCCCGTTCCCCGGCGCCGCCCCCGGCAGGACGCAGCCGGTTTTCCTCGGCGGCTCGGACCTCGGCATCGCGGCCAAGTCCCACAACCAGGACCTCGCGCTCAAGTACCTGAAGACGGCCGCCGACCCGAACGTGCAGAAGTCGGCGATCGCCGGCATCGACGGCTGGACGCCGGTCTCCACCCAGATCATCGACCAGGTCACGCCCTCGCTGCCGCCGCTGAGCGCCGCCTTCTTCGCCGCCGCCAAGTCCTCCGGCGCGACGCCGGCCACCGCCGGCTGGGCGACCGTGGAGAGCGACAAGTCGATCAACACGTTCTTCGCCGACATCGCGACCGGCCGCAAGTCGACGGCGGACGCGGCCAGGGACTTCGACGCCCACCTCGACCAAGCCCTGAACGCGTCGCAATGATGATCAACCTCGGGACCTCCCTCAAGACGTCGCCGCCGGCAGCAGCGGCGATGACAGTCGCCGGCGCCGAACCACCGCCCCGGCGCCGGCGACGCCCCCTCCTGCCGTACGGGCTGCTGCTCCCGGCGGCCGCGATCCTGGCCCTGACGCTCGGCTACCCGCTGCTCCGGCTGGTGCTGATCTCGTTGCAGGACTACGGATTGCGGTCCCTGTTCACCGGCGTCGTCGGCTGGGCCGGCACGGCGAACTACATCGCGGTACTCCAGTCCCCGGACCTGACCCCGGTTCTGGCGCGCAGCATCGGTTTCTGCGCCGCGCTGGTGATCGGCACGCTGGTCATCGGGCTCGGCGTGGCACTGCTGATGCGGCAGCTCGGCCGCCGCATGCGGGCGGCAGTGATGTTCGCGCTGATCGCCGCCTGGGCCATCCCGAACGTGGCGTCCACGCTGATCTGGCAGTGGCTGTTCCAGCCGGTGTACGGCGTGGTGAATTGGCTGCTCACCCGCGTCGGCGTGCTCGGCGACCTCACCCAGCACGACTGGACCACGTCCGCGTTCTCCGCGTTCACGCTGGTGTGGCTGTTGGTGGTGTGGCAGTCGGTGCCGTTCGTGGCGCTGACCCTGCACGCCGGCCTGACCCAGATCCCCCGCTCCTACTACGAAGCCGCGGCGATCGACGGGGCGGGGCCGCTACGCGTCTTCACCACCATCACGCTGCCGTTCCTGCGGCCGATCCTGGGCCTGGTCACGATCCTGTCGGTGATCTGGGACTTCACCGTGTTCAACCAGATCTGGATCCTCACGCAGGGCGGCCCGAGCGGTCGGACCACGACCCTCGGCATCTGGACGTTCACCACGGCGTTCAGCAAGAACTCCTTCGGCCAGGGCGGCGCGATCGCCGTGGTGTCGGTGGTGCTGCTGATCGCGATGACCGCCGTGTACGTGCGTCGGCTCGTCCGTTCCGGGGAGACGATATGAGGATCGCTCGTAACACCGCCGCCACGCTGTTCTGCGTGGTGTGGCTGTTCCCCGTGTACTGGATGGTGAACACCGCGTTCAAGCCGTACGGCGACATCCTCAGCACCACGCCGAGGTTCCTGCCGTTCCCGTTCACCCCGGCCAACTTCGTGGACGCGGTGACGAAGTCCGGCTTCCTCAGGGATCTGGGCAACAGCGTTCTGATCACCGCCGCAGTGGTGGCCGTGGCGATCGTCGTCGCCTTCCTCGCCGCGACGGCCCTGACCCGCTTCCGTTTCCCCGGCCGCCGCGGCTTCCTGATCGGCGTGCTCGTGGTGCAGATGGTTCCCGTCCCGGCGCTGGTGATCCCGCTGTTCCTGAGCCTGAAGTCCGTGCATCTGCTCAACACCTTCCTCGGTCTCGGACTCACCTACGTCGCCCTGGTGCTGCCCTTCACCATCTGGACGCTGCGCGGCTTCCTGCACGGCATCCCGGTCGAGCTGGAGGAGGCGGCGATGGTCGACGGCGCGGGCCGCGGCACGGTGATCCGCCGGATCCTGCTGCCGCTGGTGCTGCCCGGCATCGTCGCGACCAGCGTGTTCGCGTTCATCACGGCGTGGAACGACTTTCTGTTCGCCTATGTGGTCATGAAGGACCAGTCCGGCTACACGCTGCCGGTGTGGCTGGTGTCGTTCAGCACGAGCACCGGCACCGACTACGGCGGCCTGATCGCCGCGTCCACCCTGTTCGCCCTGCCCGTGGTGGTGTTCTTCGCCCTGGTCCAGCGCCGGCTGGTGGAGGGCATGACCGCCGGCGCGGTCAAAGGATAGGAGCTGCGACCTTGCTCATCCCCCGTCCGAACCACATCGAGCCGCTGCCGGACTGGTTCTACCTGCGGCCGGATCTCCGCATCAGCTGCGGCCCCGGCGCCGAGGCCGCCGGCGACCTGCTCGCCGGCTACCTCGGCGTGCGCGGCGGCAGCGGGGCGCCGTCGATCTGGCTGGAGCTGCGGACGACCGCCGGCGGTGTCGAGGGCTACGACCTGAACATCCAGCCGCACCAGGTGTTTCTCGCCGCCACGAGCGAACAGGGCCTGCTCAACGGCGTGCAGACGCTGCGTGCGCTGGCCCGGGACGAGTACCTCCCCTGCCTGCGGATCAAGGACGAGCCGCGGCTGCCGTGGCGCGGGGTGATGCTCGACGTCGCCCGGCACCACATGCCGCTGGAGTTCCTGCACCAGTTCGTCGACGTGCTGGCGCTGCACAAGCTCAACGTGCTGCACCTGCACCTGACCGACGACCAGGGCTGGCGGATGGAGATCGACGGCTGGCCGCGGCTGATCGACGTCGGCGCTTGGCGGTCGGAGAGCATGGCCGACGGCGTGCCGCACGGCGGCTACTACACCCAGGCCGAGCTGCGGGAACTGGTGCGGTGCGCGGCCGCCCGGGGCGTGACGGTCGTGCCGGAGATCGAGATGCCCGGTCACGTGCGGGCGGCGCTGGCCGCGTACCCGGAGTTGGGCAACTTCCCCGAGCGGCCGCTGCCGGTGTGGACGAGCTGGGGCATCAGCGAGGACATCCTCGGCGTGCACGACACCGCGCTGGAGTTCTGCCGCGAGGTGCTCCGGCAGGTCGTCGACGTGTTCCCGTCCCCGTACGTCCACATCGGCGGCGACGAGTGCCCGACGACGCAGTGGGCGACCGCGCCCTCGGCGCTGGCCCGGGCCGCCGAGCTGGGCTTCGACGACCGGGGACGGCTGCACGGCTGGTTCCTGGGCCAGATGCGCGACACGCTGCGTGACCTGGGGCGGACGGCGATCTGCTGGGCCGAGGCCGGTCAGCACGCGGGCGGCCTGCCGCCGGGCCTGGTGCTGGCCGCGTGGCGGGACGCCGAGCACGGGGCGCAGGCGGTACGCGGCGGGCACCAGGTGATCATGGCCCCGCACCGCGCCACGTACCTCGACTACCGCGAGACCGAACCGCCCGGCCGGTCGGGCATCGTCACCACGGTCGCCGACGTGTACCGGTTCGATCCCCTGGCCGGCGGCCTGCCCGTGGCCAGCGGGAACTCGCCCGGGGTGCTCGGCACGCAGGCCCAGCTGTGGACGGAGCTCGCGCCGACCCCGGACGACGTGCGGCGGCTGGCGTTCCCGCGACTCTGCGCGTTCGCCGACATGGCCTGGCACAGCGGGCCGCCCGACTACGATGACTTCCGGCGCCGGCTGGCCGGCCAGCTCGACCTGCTGCGCGCCATCGACGCCCTACCCGCCAGCATCGAGACGACCACACCGTGACCGCAGCCGAGCAGTTCGACCCCCGCAAGTCCTCGCCCAAGCGGGACGTCGTCCGCCAGCACATCCTGAGCCTGATCGAGAACACCCGGCCGGGCACCGGCCTGGCGTCCGAGCGAGAGCTGGCCCAGCAGCTGGGTGTGTCCCGGCCGACCGTGCGGGCGGCGCTGGACGAGCTCACCCGGGACGGCCTGCTGGTCCGGCAGCGCGGGCGCGGCACCTTCACCGGGCCGCACAAGGTCACCCAGGAGCTGGCCGCCGGCATGTCCGCGCCGCCGGCCGAGGGCGACTGGACCAGCTGGGTCGTCACCTTCGACGTGGACGCGGCGCTGCCGCCGACCGCTGCCCGGCTGGAGCTCGAGCCCGGCGACCCGGTGCTGCGCGTGACGCGGGTGCGCCTGGTCGGCGGCGAGCCCATCGCCATCGAACGGCTGGAGCTGCCGGCCGCGGTCGTGCCCGGGCTGGAGCCGTCGGACATGGAGTCCGGCAACTTCTACCGGCTGCTGCGGGAGCGGTTCGGGGTGCGGGTGGCCGAGGCCGTGCAGAGCATCGAGCCGTCGTTCACCAACCCCGAGCAGGCGGAACTGCTGGACGTGCCGGTGTACACGCCACTGCTCCAGATCGAGCGGACCACCCGTGACGACGGTGGGCGCGTGGTGGAGGTGACCCGCTCGGTGTACCGGGGCGACCGCTACCGGATCACGTCCACGCTCCGGTTCGACGACACGTCCGGCTAGCCGCGGCCGGCCTGCGCAAGCGGCTCCTTGGTCTCCGCGCCGAACACCTTTCCTCCCTCGGTGTCCGGAACCTGCGGGTCGGAGCTGCTGTTCACCGGGACCACCACGCCCACGCCGGTCGTGGCATCGAAGTCGGCCAGGCAGGGGCCTCCGGTCATGTCGCGGCGCATGATCAGCTGCGGGTCCGTCGGATCGGTGGCGCGGCTGTCCACTTCGGACTTGCCGGCGCAGTGCATCACCTGCTCCCCAGCCGCGGATGGGAGTCGGGGTAGCCGCGTTGACGATCTGCGAGCCGGGTTTCCGGTCTGGGGTCCACGCCGAGCTGCTTCATCCGCTCGGGTGTCCAGTGCGCCAACGCATTCGTGCGGTCCTGCGGCGTGAAATCCACCTTCGTGATCGGGATCGCCGCACCGAACGCCGGCGCGGCGCCGCAGACGGCCGCCGTTGCCTGAACGCCGAGAGTCGTCACACCGAGCCGTCGAGGGCGTCGAGCAGCCAGGTGTGGGTGACGCCCATCGGCGCGGGCTCGCCGGTGATCTGGCCGGCGAGCCGCCAGTAGCGGCGGATCCGCGGGTCCCGGTCCGGGGCGGTGCGCCGGTTGAGCGCCAGCCGGAACCGAGGGCTGTCAGCGGTGCCGAGCGCGGCGGCGTGTGCCGCGACGAATCGGTCGAGCGCAGGACCCGCCTTGGGACGTGCACCGGCCGCGACCTGCCTGGACGCCAGCTTGCAGGCGTCGCCGACGGCGGCGTGGAGCTCGGCGAGGTCGGCGATCCGGTCGTGGTTGACGAGCGTGCTGGCCCGAAGGTGGCTGGGCAGCGCGGGGTCGGCGGCGAGCAGCACCAGCTCGGCGTAGGCGACGACCTGGGCCGGGGTCGGCAGCTCCGGCGGCGGTGGGGCGCTGACGTCGAGGAACATCTGGACGCTGTCGGGCGGGATCGGGCCCGTGGTCATCGGATGCCAGAGCCGAACGAGGGTGTCGCGCGCGGAGAACCCGTCCTCGACGGCGGACAGCAGGTCCAGCCGGGCGCCGCGGTCGGTCGGCGCGGCCTCCTCGACGGCACGGAGCGCGGCGCGCCGCCAGGCCAGCGTCGCCACCTCGCGGTCGAGCTCCGCCCGCTCCGCGGCCACCGCCTCGTCGAGGGAACGCCGGCCGGCGAGGACGTCGGTGATCGACCGCAGGCCCAGGCCGAGTCCACGCAGCCGGCGGACCAGGCCGAGCCGGTCGATCGCCGCCGCGTCGAACCGCCGGTGGCCGCCGACGCTGCGCAGCGGCTCGAGGATTCCCTCGTCGCAGTAGAACCGGATCGTGCGGACGGGCACGCCGGTGCGGCGCGCCAGATCGCCGATGCCGAGTGTGTCGCCGGTCACGTTCGGTCGAACCTCCAGCCGAGTGGAGTTTCTACGGTAAGGCCATGGATGTCGCACGACTCGTCGAGGGACTGCACACGGTCACGGCCGACTTCGCCAAGGCGGTGGCCGGCGCGGACCCGGAGGCCAAGGTCCCGACCTGCCCGGAATGGCCGCTGCGGGTGCTCGTCGGTCACATCGGCCAGGCCCACCGCTGGGCGGCGGAGACCGCCCGCGGCAAGCAGTCCCCCAGACCGGACCCGTTCGAGGCCGATCCCGGCACGGACTGGTCCGCGTGGCTGACCGACGGCGCCAACGGGCTCACCGACGCGGTGCTGGCCGCCGGCGACCGTCAGGTGTGGACGTTCTTCGGCCCCGGGCCGGCGGCGTTCTGGCTGCGCCGGATGCTCCACGACACGATCGTCCACCACGCCGACGCCGCCTTCGTCACCGGCGCGGCGTTCGAGGTGGCCCCCGACCTGGCGACCGAGGCCGTCACCGAGTGGTTCGACGTGCTCACCAACCCGCTGACGCCGACCATCCGCCCCGAGATCGCCGAACTCAACGGCACCGGCCAGACCCTCGCCTTCCACCCCTCCGACGCCCCCGGCTGGCTCCTCACCCGCACCCCCGACGGCCCGCGAGTTCGCCCCGGAAATCAAGCACAGCCAGACACACCGAATGCGGGTTTCGGGCAGAACGTCGCCCTGAGCGGCCCCGTCGCCGACCTGCTGCTGGTGCTGACCCGCCGCCTCCCCGCCGAGCACGTCACCGTCACGGGCGACCGCGCCTTGATCGACCACTGGCTCGCCCACACCGCCGCCTGAACGCACGTGCGTGGCTCACTCGGCACAGGGAGCCGAGTGAGCCACCCACGATCAGCCGGTGTACACCGCCGCGCTGCCGTACAGCTGCTGCGTGAAGCTGGAGATGTACGTGTGGCGGTCGCTGCCGTCGAGGTTGTACGTCAGGTACACGCCGTAGCCCTGCGAAACGGTCTGCTTGGCCAGGCTGGCGGCGGTGCTGGTGGACGTCCCGCCGATCTCGACGGCGGCCGGCGACAGGTCGGCCTTCGGCAGCTTGATGGCCGGCACACCCCACGTCCCGTAGTACGGGTTCCAGGCGTAGTTGAACTTCGAGGTGATGTCGACGCCGCCGTAGGACAGGCTGCCCGCGGCCGGGCCGATGTTGTACAGCGAGATGAGCTTGTTCGGCATGTTCGCCCGCAGCGCCGAGACGAGGTAGACGAACGAGCTGGCGTTGGGCTGTCCGGTGCCGTTGTTGCCGTATTCGGCGTACTCGTCGTCGAAGTCGATGCCGTCGAGGCCGTACTTGGCGACGGCGTCGGACAGCTGCTTGGCGAACGCGGCCGCCGCCGCCTGGCTCGGGAAGTTGGCGAAGCCGGCGCCCTGGTGGTTGCCCAGGATCGACAGCATCACCTTGATGCCCTTGGCCTGCAGCGGCCGCACCTGGGTGGCCACGTTGTCCAGCACGCTCTGCACCTGGGGGTTGAAGTACAGGTAGGCCGACCGGGTTGACGTGTTGTAGTTGATGTTGGCGGCGAAGATCACGCCGATGTCGAAGACGTTGCCGCCCTTGGCCAACGCGTACTTGCCGACGTTGACCATGCTGTTGTTGTTGACCTCGATGTAGGCCACGGTGGTCGGCCCGGTCTTCGCGGGCGCCTTCGCCGCCGCGGCGGTGGCGCCGGTGATCGACAGGGCCGCCGCGGTCAGGAGCGCGAGCGCCGTGCCCAATCCGGATTTACTCATCGGAGATCGAACCCCCAACGGGTGAGGTGGCAGGGATATTCGCGCAATCTACGGCCCATAACCGCCCACGCGCCGTGCTCCAGCCGAGCGAAATCCGACGATTTTTCGATTACGCGATAACACTTGACCGAATTCCTTATGACAATTCCGGACAACGTTGCGCCGGACGCACTCGATCCGGCGGTGTTTGCGCGCTCGACTCGCCGACCTGCTCCGACCGTGCTATAAACGGAGTGTATAGTTGGGAAAGTGGAGGCGAACCGGTGAGGTGGCTGCACGACTTCGGCCTCGGGGTGCGGCTGGCCGTCGGGGGCGGCCGGACCTCGTGGTCGCGAGTGGTTCTCGGCACGATCGGCATCGGTCTCGCCACCACTGTGCTGCTGCTGTTCGCGTCGGTCGGCCACATGCTGGGCAACGCCAATGCGCGCATCGCCGCGCGCACGCCGAGCACCGTTCCGATCGCCGGCAAGCACCCCACGCAGCTCTTCTACGACGACATGTCGTTCCACGGCGTCTCGATCAACGGCAATTACCTGCACGGCACCGCGCCGGACTCGCCGGTCCCGCCCGGCCTGAGCACGCTGCCCGGCCCGAACGAGGTCGCGGTCTCCCCCGCCCTCGCCGACCTGCTGCGCACGCAGCCGAACCTGCGCCCCCGCTTCCCGCAGAAGATCGTCGGCACGATCGGCGACGCCGGCCTGCGCGGACCGGCCGAGCTCATGTTCTACGCCGGCACCGATCCGCTGCCGGACACCGGCCCCGGCCTGTCCGCGCCGCAGCGGGTCTACGCCTTCGGCGCGCCCAGCGGCTCGCGCCTGGACGATCCGACGCTGCTGGTGGTGGCGATCCTCGGCGGGGTCGCGGTGCTCATCCCGATCCTGATCTTCGTCTCGGTGAGCAGCCGCATCGCCGGCGCGCAGCGCGACCGGCGGCTGGCCGCGCTGCGGCTGGTCGGTTCGAGCGACCGTCAGGTCCGCCGCGTCGCCGCGGCCGAGTCGCTGGTCGGCGCGGCCGCCGGCCTCGCGGTGGGCGCGTTGGCGTTCCTCGGTCTACGGCAGCTGGCGCCGCAGTTCGATCTTCTCGGGTGGAGCACGTTCGTCACCGACGTGGTGCCGTCGGCGTCGCTGGTGGTGGTGATCGTCCTGCTGGTGCCGGCGCTGGCCGTCGGCACCGTGCTGTTCGCGCTGCGGCGGGTGATCATCGAGCCGCTCGGCGTCGTCCGGGAGTCCAGGCCGATCCGCCGGCAGCTGTGGTGGCGGCTCGGGCTCATCGTGGTCGGCATCGGCCTGCTGCTGGTGGCCAAGCCCTTCGCCCAGCAGTTCTCGGACGCGTGGATCACGCTGATCGTCGTCGGCGCCTCGTCGCTGCTGATCGGCGTGCCGGCGATCCTGCCGTGGCTGATCGAACGCGTCGTGGACCGCGTGCACGGCGGCGCCCCGTCCTGGCAGCTGGCCATCCGCCGGCTGCAGCTCGACAGCGGCACGCCGGCCCGTGTGGTCAGCGGCATCGCGGTGGTGCTGGCCAGCGCTGTGTCGTTGCAGCTCATGCTGCTCGCGACCTCCGGTCAGAACTACCAGCCCCCGGCGAACGGCTGGGTCACCGTCGACACGACCCCGGCCGCCGCCGATCGCGTCGCCGCCGACCTGGCCAAGGTGCCGGCGGCGAAGCAGGTCGGCATGGTGCAGCTGGTCAGCGCGCTCGATGCCGACGGGGACCGCCACACCATCGCCGTCGCCTCGTGCACGGCCATCGAAGGCATCCTCGACGTACACGGCTGCCGCGACGGCGACGGCTACGTCGGTACCTACGCGAAAGGTTCCAACTACGCCAAGGCCGGGCAGGTATGGAGCCTCGTCAACGCGCACGGCCCGTCCACGCCCGTCGCGACGTACCGGGTGCCGGGCGACCTCACGCCCGCCACGCAGCGGATCAGCCCGCTCGGCGACGTGGTGCTCACCCCGGCCGCCGCGGCGTCGTTGACGCTGCCCACGGATCGGGACGTGCAGGCCTGGGTGCTCACCGATCCGACCCAGGCCGGTGCCACCGACCAGATCGCCACCGGCCTCGGCGACCTCACGTGGCAGGTTTTCATCGGGCTCAGCGGCGCCGACCAGCTCAGCGGCAACCAGCAGGCGTACGCGACGATCCGCAACGCGCTGCTGACCGCCTCGCTGTTCACCCTGCTGCTGGCCGGCGTGAGCATGCTTGTGCTGGCGTTGGAGCAGATCCGCGAACGCCGCCGGCCGCTGGCCATGCTCGCCGCCGCCGGCGTGCCGCGGTCGACGCTGGCCCGCTCGCTGCTGTGGCAGACCGCCGTGCCGGTCGCACTTGCCGTGGTGGTCGCCGTCGGCATCGGGATCGGCATCGCCGGGCTGGTCATCCGCATGGTCGACCTGCCGCTACGGGTGGACTGGCCGACCATAGGCGTCTTCGCCGCGGCCGCCGTGGCGCTGGTGTTCGCCGTGACCGCGCTGACCCTGCCGGCGCTGCGCGGCGCCACCCGGCTGGCCGCCATGCGTACCGAGTGAGGCTAGAAAGTCCCGGCGAGAAAAGCCTTTCGCACGTCCGGTTCGAACTTCTCGATGGCGTAGCGGAGCATCGTGCGCGGCATCGTCGTCTGGTGCCGGGCCAGCCAGCCCAGCTCGGCGTCGCGGTCGCGGATGCCGACCTCGCGCAGCATCCAGCCGACGGCCTTGTGGATCAGGTCGTGCGGGTCGCCGACGAGCCGGTCGGCGATGCGGAGCGTCCAGGCGTGGTCGTCGCGGCGGATGAAGGCAAACGTGGCGATGATCGCGATCCGGCGCTCCCACAGCGACGCCGACCCGGCCAGGTCGTCGAGCAGTGACCGGTCGCGGTCCAGCAGCCACTCCCCCAGCAGCTGGGACGCGGACGAGTCGACCAGGTCCCAGTTGTTCACGAAGGCCGTGTGCGCCAGGTAGAAGTCGACGATCCCGCGGCGCGCGACGTCGTCGGCCTTGGCGAACTTCAGCACGAGGATGAACAGGGCGGTCAGGCGTTCCTCGTGGGCGCCGGTGGTCAGCAGGACCTCGATCTGGGGCAGGTCGAGGGTCGCGAACCGGCGGGCGACGCGGCGCTGATCGGGCACGGTGACGCCGAGGAAGCGGTCGCCCTCCCCGTAGCCGCCGGGCACGGCGCGGAGGTACTTCGCCTTCTCGTCGACCTTGCCGGGGTCAGCGACCGCCGCGAGGGCCGCCGAGACGTCCGATGCCTGCATGACACGAACTTAGCTGGCGTCGTGGAACACCAGGCCCAGGGTGTGCCGCCGGCCTTCCCGCACTGCCGAAACACCGTGCCGCACCGGCGCCGCCGACCATCCCCGAGCCGACCGCACCGGACGGTCCCGGGTGGTGAACACCAGCCCGTGTCCCTGGGGGATGAGCGTCGCCGTCGCCCGTGACTGCGCCCGCGGTCGCTGCTCGACGAGCAGGAACTCGCCACCCGTGTGGTCGACGCCGGGATCGTTGAGGTTGATCACGACCTGCAGCGGGAAGACCTTGTCTCCGTACAGGTCGCGGTGCAGCGCGTTCCAGCCGCCGGCCTCGTAGCGCAGCAGGATCGGCGTCGGGCGGGTCTGTCCGGCCTCGTGGCAGATCCGCAGCCACTCGTCCAGCGTGTCCGGCCACTCCGCCTCGCGGCCGAGCCGCGCGTGCCAGTCGCGCGCGACGGGCAGCAGCCGTGGGTACAGCGCCTGCCGCAGCTGCTCGACCGGCTCGGGGAACGGCGCGGCGAAGTAGCGGTAGTCGCCGTTGTCGCCGAACCGGTGCCGGCGCAGGTTCACCGTCGCCCGGAAGCGTTCGGTGGCGTCCCACAGCGCGGCGATCTTGGCACACTCGGCCGGGGTGAGCAGCTGCGGCAGCAGGGCGCAGCCGTAGTCGTCGAGTTCGGCGGCCACCGCGGCCCAGTCGGCCGCGGCGACGCGCTTGTCGTACTTGGTCACGTCCCCAGACTGCCGCCGCACCTTGCCGAACGCTGGCGGGAATCCGCTGTCGAGTTCGGCCGCCGCCGCTCGTCCTCGGTATGAAGTGTCGCCGAGAAAGGTATGAATCATGAATGTTATGGACCTGTACGGCCGGGCCCAGGACGGGTTCGACACGGTGCTGGCCGGGGTCGGCCCGGACCAGTGGGACGCGCCGTCGGAGTGCGCGGAGTGGTCGGTGCGGGACGTCGCGGGCCACCTGATCTGGGGCCAGCGGCAGCTGCGCGCGTGGGCGACCGGCGACCACTACGCCGAGCAGGGCGGGCCCGGCTCGGCGCACCCCGCCGTGGTGATCGACGGCGACCCGCTGACGACCTGGCGGGCGGCCCGCGAGGCGGCGACCGTCGAGCTGTCCGAGGCGGTGCTGGCCAGGCCCACCACCGTCCCGGGCATCGGCGAGGTGCCGCTGATGGCGCTGGTGACGTTGCTGGTCACCGACACCGTCACCCATACGTGGGATATCGGGCACGCGATCGGCGCGGACGTGAGGCTCGAGCCGGAGGCGGTGACGGTGGCGTTCGAGTGGTCGCGCCGGAACGCCATGCGGCGGCCGGGCTTCTTCGGCCCGGAGCTGCCGGCGCCTGACGACGCCGACGAGCAGGCCCGGATGCTGGCGTTCCTGGGGCGCAAGCCCTAACCGAGGTCGCGCAGACGGCCGGCGAGGAAGCGGCGGTCGGCGGGGCTCGCGGCGAGCTCGTGCGCGCGCCGGTACGCCGCCGCCGCTTCCTCCTTGCGGTCCAGGCGACGCAACAGGTCCGCGCGGGCGGCGTGCCACAAGTGGTAGCCGTCCAGGCCGGGGATCTCGTCGATCAGCGCCAGACCGTCACCAGGCCCGAACGCCATCGCCACGGCGACCGCCCGATTCAACGCCACCACCGGCGACGGCGACAGCGCCAGCAACTGGTCATACAGGCCGACAATGCCGGCCCAGTCCGTCTCACCAGGCGACGCGTGCAGCGCGGCGATCGCCGCCTGGAGTTGGTACGGGCCGACCCGGCCGACCCGCAACGCCCGGTCCAGAACGCCCACGGCCTCGGCGATCTCGTCGGCGTCCCAACGGGACCGGTCCTGATCCTCCAGCAGCACGACGTCTCCGGCGGCGTCGAAGCGGGCGTTGCGGCGAGAATCGTGCAGCAGCAGCAACGCCACCAGGCCCAGGGTCTCGGGCTGGTCGGGCATCAACGCGGCGACCAGCTTGCCGAGGCGGATCGCCTCCTCGCACAGGGCGTGCTCGGCGGTGTAGCCGCGAGTGAAGATCAGGTACACCACCGCGAGCACGCCGTCGAGGCGCTCGGGCAGCAAGTGGTCGGCGGGCACGGCCAGGCTGATGCCGGCGTCGCGGATCTTGCGCTTGGCCCGCACCAGCCGCTGCGCCAGCGTCGCCTCGCCGATCAGGAACATGCGGGCGATCTGCGCGGCGGTGAGCCCGGCGACCGCCTGCAACGTCAGCGCCACCCGCGCGTCCTCGGCCAGCGCCGGGTGGCAGCAGGTGAAGATCAGGCTCAGGCGCTCGTCACCGACGTTGAGCAGGCGATCCTCGTCCACTTCGACAATGGCAGGTGGCGGGTCGAGCTGGGCGAGCTTCTCCCGTCCGAGCCGGGCCCGCCGCAGCCGGTCGATCGCACTGTTACGGGCGGCCGTCAGCAACCACGCCACCGGGTCGTCCGGCGGCGCGGCGCCCCACTTGGCCAATGCCGACGCGCACGCGTCCTGCAACGCCTCTTCGGCCAGCTCGAAATCGCCGAGCACGCGGATCAACGCCGCCAGCATCCGGGTCCGGTCCTCGCGGTAGACCCGCTGGAGCACGGTCATGCGCGCCGGTGGTCCAGGCCCGGCACGCCGGCGACCGGCCGCACCTCGATCGAGCCGGTTTCCGCCATCGGGCACAGCGCTGCCAGCTCCAGCGCCTCGTCCAGGTCACGGCAGTCGAACACGTAGACGCCGCCGAGGTGCTCGTGGGTCTCGGCGTACGGGCCGTCGGTGATCAGCGTGCGGCCCTCGCGGACACTGACCGTGGTCGCGGTGTGCTCGCCCTGCAACGGATGCCCGTAGACGAAGGCGCCTCGCCGACGGCACTCGTCGGCGAAGGCGTTCACCCTGGCCAGCGCCTCGGCGAAGCCCGGATCGCCGGGTTCGGGCCGCTCGCAGTCGTAGATAAGCAGCATGTACAGCACGGCGTCAGTATTGTCGGCGTCCATGATTACCGCCGTTCACACCCTGGTGTACGCCACCGACGCGGACGCCGCCCGCGCCTTCTTCCGCGACGTGCTGGAGTGGCCGAACGTGGACGCCCACGACGGCTGGCTGATCTTCCGGACCGGACCGTCCGAGCTGGGCGTGCACCCCGCCGACGGGGCGCCGAGCCACGAGATCTCGCTGATGTGCGACGACCTCGACGCCACCATGGCCGAGCTGGCCGCCAAGGGCGCAGAGTTCACCGGCGAGCCCGAGGCCCGGGCGTTCGGCCGCACGGTGGCCATGAAGGTGCCCGGCGCCGGCGACATCCTGCTCTACCAGCCGCGGCACCCCGTCGCCTACGACCTCTGATCGCTCCGGCGGCTGACCACGAGCCCACCGAGCAGCGCCAGCGCGACGAGCAGCGCGTTGAGCGGCGTCCAACCGGCGGTCGGCCCCAGCGCGGCCACCAGCACCCCGCCGAGTCCGATGAGGATGGACTGTCCGAACAGGTCGGACATTTGCAGCGCCGCCGAGTTGAAGCCGCGCTCGGCCGCCGGGGACAGGTTCAGCACCAGCACGGACACGCTGGATGTGCCCAGCCCCATGCCGAAACCGGCGAGGATCCACGCCGGCGCGGCCACCCACGGCGGTCCCCAGGCCGGCGCGACGAGGGTCACCAGCCCCACGCCGGCGGCGATGGCGAGAAAGCCCCACCGCACGAACCGAGCAGGGCTCAGTTCGGGATATCTCGGCTGCAACCAGGATCCGACCGCCCATCCCAGGGCGGCCGTCGTCAGCGGCACGCCCGCCCAGGCCGGGCTGAAGCCGTGAACCTGTTGCAGCACAAGGGGTAAGAACGCCTCACTGCCCATGAACGCCGCAGACATCAGGCCTCGTGCCAGCACCGCGCTGGGCAGGCCGATGCGGGCGCGCAGGGTTCCGCGCGGCAGCAACACCAGCACCCCGGGCACGAGTGCGGCCGCCCCGAGCAGGGCAGCCCCGAGGCCGGCGCCGCTCGGGTGGTCGCCGGCCCAGCTCAGCACGGCCAGCCCGATCGCGGCCGCGACGGCGGCGGCCGTCAACCCGCGCCGATGCGGTTCCGTCGCCGGCGGTTCGAACGCCGGCAGCCGGCGCAGCACGATCAGCACCAGGCCCCAGCCGACCAGAACCAGCGGGGCCAGGCCGAGGAAGATCCACCGCCAGCTCAGGTACTGCGCGAGCAGGCCCGCGACGGTCGGACCGACCAGCGACGGCACCACCCAGGCCGTGGCGAACGCGCCGAAGACCACGGGCCGGTGGCGCTCCGGGTACACCTGCGCGACCAGCACGTAGAGGCCGACCATCTCCACGCCGCCGCCGAAGCCCTGCAACGCCCGCCCCACCAGCAGCTGGGTCATGCCCTGGGCGACGCCGGCGACCAGCAGGCCCACCGCGAACATCGCCGGCCCGACCGTCAACGCCGGTGTCGGGCCGCGACGGTCGCACAGCCGGCCGCCGACCACGTTCCCCACCACCTGGGCGGCCAGGAACATGGTGAACGGCCACGAGTACAGCTCCTCGCCGTGCAGGTCGTGCACCAGCGTGGGCAGCGCCGTGGTGACGCCCATCGACTCGAACGCCGACAGCGTCACCAGCATCAGCAGGCCGACGGTCGCCGCCCGCCGATCCGGCGCCCACAGCGCGCTCTTCCCGGTCACCACGGTCACACCGACAGCCTGCAACCTCAGGTGCGCTGGAGGTCCAGTCCGGCCCTCGACGACCGGATCGGCACGCGCCAATCGTCACGAACACGCTTGCCCCGTGACCGCGGCAACTTCGTGACAACCGGGCTGTTGGCGGCCGGCGCGGCGGGCGCGGCACGGGTTAGCGACGGGAATGCGCGCGGGGTGATCTATCTTCCGGGCATGCCCACGGGAGACACGAGCTGGTCGCGGCTGCGCCGCACGCTGTGGCAGCCGCCGCGCCGGCACGGCGAGCAGCCGCAGGAACGTGTGGTCGGGCCGCTCGAGCTGTTCTACGACCTGGTCGTGGTGGTGCTGGTCGCCCAGGCCGCGCACCACCTGGCGACGCATCTGAGCTGGCACGGGCTCGGCGAGTACGCCGCGGTGTTCGGCCTGGTGTGGCTCGCCTGGATCAACGGCAGTCTGCACCACGAGCTGCACGGCCGCGAGGACGCCCGCGGGCGAAGCATGTTCCTGCTCCAGATCCTCGTCCTGGTGCCGCTGGGGGCGTTCATCCCCGACGCCGGCGGCGAGCGCGGGGCGGCGTTCGCGGTGGACGCCGGGCTCCTGTTCGCGGTGCTGGCCGTGCTCTGGTACCTGGCCCAGCGCGGCGACGCTCCCGGCTACCGCCGCGCGAGTTTCACGTACGTGGCGATGACGGCCGCCGCCGCGGTGGGGTTGGCCGGCAGCGCGCTGCTGCCCGACGACCTCCGCGTGCTGGCCTGGGGCGTGATCGACGGGGCCTACCTGGCCGGTTTCGCGGCGATCATCAGCGCGCGGTGGTTGCGCGCCGCCACCATCACCGTCACCGACTCGATCACCGAGCGGTTCGGTCTGCTGATCATCATCGTGCTCGGCGAGACGGTCACCGGAGTGGTCGCCGGCCTGGCCGAGACGCCGATCGAACCGCTCACCCTGGCCGTCGGGCTCGTCGGCGTCACCGTCGGCTTCGGGGCCTGGTGGGTGTACTTCGACTTCGCCGGGCACCGCGCGCCGAAGGCGGGCCACAGGGTGGCGATCCGGTGGATGTACCTCCATCTACCGCTCACCGCAACCGTGGCCGCGATGGGGGCCGCCATGGTGAGCCTCGTCGAGCAGGCCCACGAGGACCGGACGCCCGTCGCCACGGCGTGGGTCCTCTGCGGCGGCGCGGCCGTCGTGCTCGTCGCGACCATGGTGCTGGCGACGACGTTGCAGGACTGGCAGAGCCGCCGCGACCTGTACCGGCCGCTGTCCCGTGCGTCGCTGGCGATGGCGGTTCTGTGCTTGACTCTCGGGTTCCTGCGGCCGCCGCCGATCGTGCTGTGTGTGGTACTGGTGGTGTTGTTGGGCATTCCCTGGGGGTTCGCCGTCGCGCACCGCTTTCGTGACGAGGAGTTGTGATGGACGTTGTGGAGTACCCGGTCGGCTCGGGTCCGTACGGGATCGCCACGGGATCCGACGGCGCGCTGTGGTTCACCGAGGTGCACGAGGGCCGGATCGGACGGATGACGCCGGATGGCGAGTACCGCTCCCATCCGGTCGGCGGCCGCCCGTGCGTGATCGTCGCCGGGCCGGACGGGGCGCTGTGGTTCACCGACTCCGAGGGGCATCGGATCGGGCGCATCACCGTCGACGGCGAGGTGTCGCATGTCGACGTGCCTTCTGCCGGCCCGTACGGGCTGGCCGTCGGCCCGGACGGGGCCTTGTGGTTCACGGAGATGAACACCGACAAGATCGGTCGCGTCACCGTCGACGGCACGGTCACCGAGTTCCCACTTCCGTTGAGCGGCAGCTTCTCGGCCATGATCACCGACGGCCCCGACGGGGCGCTGTGGTTCACCATGAACCAGGGCAACGCCATCGGCCGCATCACCGTCGACGGTTCCGTCACGGTGCACCCGTTGCCCACCGCGGGCGCGGGTCCCGTCGGCATCACCCGCGGCGGCGACGGCGCGCTGTGGTTCGTCGAGATCAACGCCGGCCAGGTCGGCCGCATCACCGTGGATGGTGACGTTGCGGAGTTCCCCTTGCCGGACCGGGAATCCCGCCCGCACGCCATCGCCGTCGGGCCGGACGGCCGGTGCTGGTTCACCGAGTGGGGTGCCAGCCGGGTCGGCCGGATCGAGGTGGACGGCACCGTCGAGGTGTTCGCCCTGACCGAGAAGTCCGAGCCGCACGGCATCACCGTCGGCCCGGACGGCGCGCTGTGGATCGCCCTCGAAACCGGCTTCCTCGCCCGCGTGCCGGCGAAGTAGTCGCCGACTGCCGCGCACCGGGAACGCTCACACCTGCCGGCGGCTGCCCGGCGCTTCATCTCCGGACGTCGTTGCCGGCTTTGTCCCCAGGAGGCATGCTTTCACTCGAAACTGAAGTCATAGTGACAACATTGCTCGTGCCTCCCGCTTTCGACCGGTTACGATCACCGAAGGTAGGCCTGATCTTGGGGGGTGCGATGGAATTCCAGGACGTCGTGCGGCGCCGCCGGATGGTGCGCAAGTTCACCGACGAGCCGGTCTCCGAGGAGAGCCTGCGCCGGATCATGAGCAACGCGCTGCGCGGGCCGTCCGCCGGCTTCTCCCAGGGGCAGGCGTTCCTGGTGCTCCAGGGCGACGACGTGCGCCGATTCCACGACACCGTCGAGTGCTGGACGTCCGACAGCGCCAAGGCCGCGCCCGTGCTGGTGATCCCGTTCGCCGTCAAGGACGTCTACCTCGACCGGTACGCCCAGGAGGACAAGGGCTGGACCGACCGCAGCGAGAGCCACTGGCCGGTGCCGTTCTGGTACATCGACACCGGCATGGCCGTGCTGCTGATCCTTCAGACCGTCGTCGACGAGGGCCTTGGCGCCGTCTACTACGGCATCAGCGACGAGGACTTCGACAAGCTGCGCGCCGAGTTCGGCGTGCCCGCCACCCACGTGCCGATCGGCGCGATCGCCATCGGGCACGGCGACGACATCCAGATCTCCGAGGGCGCCTCCCCCAACACCCGCAAGCGCAAGGAGAAGACCGAGACCGTCCACTACGGACAGTGGTGAGCCGTCAGTCCGAGTTGGCGAACACCAGCACCGCGCGGTCGTCCTCGGCCCGGACCGGTATCCACGCCTCGGTGAGGTCGTCCAGCCGGTCCAGGTCGAGGGTGAACCGCAGGTACCGGTCGAGGTTGCCGTCCGGCACGAAGTAGCCCGTCTCCTCCACCAGCTCCCGTAGGCGCTCGAGGTGGCCGCCCTCTGCCCAGTTCGTCGGCGGCCAGCCGTCGAACTCCGCGAAGAAGTCGAGGTAGTCGGTCGCCGGGCCGACCACCACCAGGTAGCCCTCGAGCTCCTTCTGCAAGCAGGCAAGCCCGCCGCACTGGTTCTCGTACACGACTCCCGTCGGAGCCGCGACGATCAGCCCCAGCACGTGGGGCATCGCGTCCTGCGGGTTGAAGTCCACCCTGATCACGGCCCGCTCCCCCTCAATTCACGTGCGCCGCCGGCGCACATGGTCGACAGTGGCAGTGTGGACGATCTGCTCGACCGTGACGCGACCCGGGTCGTGGTGCTCGTCGAGGGCATCAGCGACCAGGTCGCCGTCGAGACGCTGGCCGCCCGGCACGGCCGGGACCTCGCCGCCGAGGGCGTCGTCATCCTGCCCGTCGGCGGCGCCCACGGCGTCCGCCGCCACGTCCAGCGCCTTCTCGACTTCCGACTTCTCGCAATCTGCGACGCCGGCGAGGCCCACGTCGTACAACGCGCCATGGCCGAGGCCGGTCGCGGGGACGTCTTCGTCTGCGACCGGGACCTGGAAGACGAGCTCATCCGCGCCGCCGGCACCGACCGCGTGAAGGACGTCTTCGCCGCCCACGGGGATCTGACTGCTTTCCACACCATCCAGCGGCAGCCCGCCTGGCGTGGCAAGGACGAAGCCGCCCAGATGCGACGCTTCCTCGCCGCCGGCGCCCGGCGCAAGCTCCGCTACGCCCGCCTCCTCACCGCCGAACTCGACCACATCCCGCCGCCGCTGACCGCCCTGCTGGCGGCGATCTGATCTGCTCCGTACGGGCGACCCCAGGTAACCGCTTGGCAGGTGGCGACGACGAGTGGATCGACACTCGACCCGACCAGGCAGGTCACCATGCGGATCCGATTACTGCTTGCCGGCGCCGCGCTGGCCGGCCTCGGCGCGCTGGCCGCGTGCAACGACCCCGACAAGCCCGCCGAGGTCCCCGGCGTGGCCCCACATGCTCCTGTCACCAGCGTCGTCGTCGAGACCACCACCTCGAGCCGCCCCGAGGAGATCCCCGGCGTCGGCGTCACGGGCACCAAGCCGCCGCCTGGTTCGTCCTCGACCACCAGCGGGACGCCGTGACCGAGGAGCGCGGTCCCGCTCGGACCGCGCTGGAGCTGGTCGGCCTCGTGATCGCGCCGGCGACGGTGATCACGTCCGTGCTGCTGTACTTCGGCTGGAACCGTGAGAACGCTTTCTTCGGCTACTTCGGGCTCGACCCCGGCGTGCTGAAGCTCTCCGCCCAGGACTTGTTGCTACGCAGCGTCGGCGTCGTGTTCCTGCCGGCGGTCATCGTCCTTGCCTGCCTGGCCGCGCTCATCCTGCTCGGCCGCCTGGGCTCCCGCTTCGCCTCACGCCTTCGCGTCGTCCGCTGCGCGCTGCTGGCCATTGCGGTCGCGGGGGCAGTACTTGCTCTCACCGGCGTCATCGACCCCTTGTGGGGCGCCGCTTCCCTCGCCGCCAGCGCCCTCCTCGGCGCCGACCTCGTCTCCACCACCACCCGCCTCTGGGGTCAGGCCCTGGTCGGCTCGGTCATCGCCGTCGCCCTCTTCTGGTCCGCCGCCGTCTACTCCGGCCGCACTGGCGTCGCCCTCGCCTCGTACATCAACGCCAACCCCGCCGGCCAACCCGCCGTCACCGTCGACAGCACCACCCGCATCGACTTTCCGCCCGCCCTCGTCACCGAGACCCGCATCCCCGCCGAGGACGGCAAGTTCCACTACGAGTACACCGGCCTGCGCATGCTCATCTACTCCAACGACCGCTGGGTCCTCATCCTCGGCCGCCGCCCCGGCCAGTCCCGCGTCACCATCTCCGTCCTCCGCGACTCCGACTCCATCCGCGTCGAGGTCACCGAGGGTCGGTGAACGTCGTCCAGGTGTCGCCGCAAACGGAACCGCGTGTCCGCCGGCGCCTCCCACCAGGACGGATCCGTAAAACCCGACAAACGGACGAAGCCGACACTCCGTATTTGGACCCGTTGTGCATACTGACGGCAACGACGACAACGGGGGGACAACCGTGGTGCTGGGCTGGATGCGCCGGTTCTGGTGGCTGATCGCCGGTGGGGCGCTCATCGTGGCCATCGTGCTGGCCGTGGTGCTGTGGCCGCGCGGACGTGAGCTGCCGCCGGCGCGTGCGACCGTTTACCTGGATTTCTCCGCCTGTTTGCTGGCCGGGCCGCACGGCCTCGCCGATCCCGCCGCCGCGCCGGTGTGGGCCGGCATGCAGGACGCCTCGGCCGCCACCAAGGCGAAGGTGTCCTATGTGGCCGCCGCCGGTCCCGAGACCGTCGGCAACACCGCCCCGTACGCCACGTCGTTGCTGCAACGGCAATGCGGTGTCGTCGTCGCCGTCGGCCAGACGCGCGCCGACGCCGTTCTCCAGTACGCTCCGCAATACCCGAACGTCCGCTTTGTACTGGTCGACGCCAAGGGCAGCGGCGCCAACGTCACCACCGTGGCCGCCGCCGACGCCCACACCGGCGTGGCCGAGGCGATCGAGCAGGCCGTCAAGAAGTAGCCGAGGAGTTGTTCGTGGCCACTCTCCCCCAGCGTCAGATCGGTCGCGACGGTCCGTTCACCGGCATCCTGGCGATGGGCTCGTGGCACACCTACGACCGCATGCACTTCCCCGACGCCGTGCGGATGCTGCGCCGGGCCGTGGACGCCGGCATCACCCTGTTCGATGTCGGCGTCTACGGCACTCCGGACCGTCCGCCCGTGTTCACCGATGTCCTGTTCTCCGCCATGGTTCGCGCCGCCGGCCTTCGCCGTGACGAGTACCTGTTCTCCGCCAAGCTGTGGCTGGAGGAGTATCCGCGGGAGAGCCTGCGCGCCCAGTTGGAGACCGCCCTGTTCCGCGCCGGCGTCGAGCACGCGGATCTGGCCGTCCTCGGCGAGATCCGCCACGAGATCGACCTGCACGCCGTCGTGTCCGAGTTGGACGATCTCCACCGAGCCGGCCTGATCCGCCACTGGGGCGTGAACAACTGGTCCGCCGCCACCCTTCGTACCGTCCACGACATCGCCGCCACCTCTGCCGTACCCGGCCCCGTCATGGCACAGCTGGCGTACAGCCTCGCCCGTAGGTCCACTGTGGATGGTATGCCGTTCGGCGAGCTGGGTGTGTCCCTACAGTCCTCGGACGTCTTCGAGGGCGGCCGCCTCCTCGGCAAGGACCGTGGCACCAGCCCCGGCCCCGTCGACGAGGTGCAGCGCCGCATCGCCGGCCACGTGTCGGACATCCGCGAGGCGGCGTCGAGCCTCGGCGCGACGCCGGCCCAGCTGTGCCTCGCCTTCACGCTCCTCCACCCGTCCAACGCCACCACCCTGTTCGGGGTGACCAGCGTCGAACAGTTGGAGGAGAACCTCGGCGCGGTCGCCCTGCTCGAACGGGTCGACCCGGCGGAGTTGTACGCACTCGTGGACCCGTTCCGGTCCGACAGCGACGACTAGAACTCCGTAACGCTATCCACCAACCCGCACCGGAAGCTCATACAGACCCCGGATGATCGGACTGGGCCACCACCGCAACTCCCCCACCCCGCAAGCCAACTCCAGCCCGGGAAGCCGCCGCACCACAGCCCCCAGCGCGATCTCCCCCTGCAACCGGGCCAACGCCGCGCCGATGCACACATGCGGCCCGGCTCCGAAGGCGATGTGCCGCTCCTCCCGCCCTGGCCGGAACTCGTCCGCCCCCTGGAACCGGGCGGGATCGCGATTGGCCGCCAGCACGGACACCAGAACGGGATCGCCGGCACGGAAAACCTGCCCGCCGATCTCCACCGCCTCCCGGGCGAAACGCCAAGTGGCGTTCTGCACGGGACTGTGCAGCCGCAGCGTCTCCTCGACAACCGCGCTCACCGCGGCGGGATCGTCACGGGCGCGGTCGGCCTCGACGGGATGGGTGAGCAGCCCCAGGGCGGCGCTGCCGAGCATTCCGGCGGTGGTTTCCTGACCACTGATCAAGATGAGGAAAGCCGTCGACGTGACTTCGTCGGGAGTGAGTTCGCCGCGGTCCTGCTGCGCGATCAGGTCGCTGATCAAATCGGGACCGGGGTACAGGCGTTTGTGTTCGACCAGTGTGGCGACGAGCTTGTCGAGTTCGTCGGTCGCCCGGCGCACGTCTCCATGAACGTCATCGATGACCAACGTCCAGTGGTGCAGCTCCGAGCGGCCGGCCTCGGGCACGCCGAGCAGGTCGCAGATGATGGCCATGGGTAGCGGGGAGGCCAGTTCGCGGACGAGGTCGCCGTGCCCGCGGTCGGCGATCCGGTCGAGGAATTCGTCGCTGAGCCGTTGAGCGCGCTCCCGCAGCGGCCGCAGCCGCCGCGCGGTGAAAGCGCCGGTCACGGCCCTACGTAATCGTTTGTGGTCGACGCCGTCCCTGTTGATCATGTTGGCGACGAGGCTCGCGCGGTGATCGAGCGGCAGCCCCATCTCCGAGCGCCGCCATCCGGGGTCGGCGAAGTCGGGATTCTTGGCCAGGGCGGGATGGGTGAGCGCCTCGACGGCGTTGTCGTGCCTGGTGATCAGCCACGCCCATGTGCCGCCGGGGAAATCCACGCGGTGCACCGGTGAGTTGATCCGCAGCCAGTCGTAGGCGGGTGACGGGTCGGCGTCGAAGGCCGGGCCGAACAGCGCCGGCGCAGCGGAGTCTGCCATGTGATCAGCATGCCATTCGTGCCACCGGCACACGGACACGGATCGGTTGCCGGCAAATGAAAACACGCGCCGTGCTCATACTCCGCTTGACCGGTCGCCACGGACCGGCGTACCTTCGTCCACCGAACAGGCAACCTTGTTAACAATAACACGGAGCGATTCGACAACTCCGCCGCTGTCGATGGCGCGCGCTCGTGGGACACCCGCGACGAAAGGACGTTTCGTGCCGTACGACTGTCAAGGACGAGCCTCGTGACGGCGTTCAGCCGGCGCGCCATGCTGGCGGCGGCCGGCGCGGCGTCGGCGACGATGATGGCGGCCCCCACCGCCCCCGCCGCGGTGGCCGTGCCCCGCGAGTACGTCGGTCCCCCCTTCGGCCCGTTCCCGCCGCACCTGCTGGAGGCCGAACGCCTGCTGGGCTATCTCGACCAACTGCCCTGGGAATCCGGCTTCAACTCCTACCGCATGCCCGCCCCGCCCGGCCAACCGGAGCAGCCGGACCAGATGACCTGGGGCCAGCCCGGCGACCCGAGGACCTACCGGAACCTGGCGCAGTGCGCCTCCTTCCAGACCGGCGTCCTCAAGCACTCCTACCCGCAGTGGGCGACCGACGAGTTCTTCACCACCTACTTCAAGTCGCCGAGCCCGCAGGCCTGGCAGTACCACCGGGTCTTCACGGGCCGGCACGGCGAGGTCCCGCACTTCACGCCGGTGCGCAAGGTCGACGAACTCCGGGTCGGCGACCTGATCGCGCTCGACGACCTCGACCGCCAACCCGGAGACACCGACACCGGGCACATGATGCTCGTGCGCCGGTTGGCCGGCCGGTATACCAAGCAGGGCAACCAGGACGGCAGCACCCAGCACGCCGTGCAGGTCGTCGACTGCACCAAGGACCCGCACGGCGTCTACAACGTGGGCGACTATCCGTCCTATCCAGACAGTCGGATCACCACCCAGCACAAGTGGCCCGGCGGCGGCTTCGGGCACCTGATGCTCTACGCCGACGACCGCACCGGCGCGTTCACGGGAATCCGGTGGAGCGTCAACTCCTCGGTGTTCAACCCCACCTCCCAGCGGGCGATCGCGATCGCGCACATCGACTGACCGTCACGGGGCCTTGGGGCCGACGTCGGCGGTGGTCAGGGGACGCGCCGGAGTGGCGACGTTGTACTGATCGGCGCCGACGTCCTTGGCGGCCGGGCGGTTCTGACCATCGATGTCCTGGGTCACCTGTGGGAACGAGCCGGTCGCCGCGCCGATCACCGGGCTCGTGGCGCCGGGCCGCAGCAGGCCGTGGGCGTCGCGCGCCAGCTTCGGATCGACGGTGCGGTACGCGCCGGCGGGCAGGCTGCCGGCGGCCGCGCCGAACAGGATGTTGCCGGTGAAGTGCAGCGACGTGCCGGTGCCCGTGCCGACGGCCGTGCCGTGGCCGAGCAGCACGTTGTCGGCCAGGGTGTCGTCCGAGGGCGGGAACTTCTTGCTGCTCTCGTACCAGACGATGTTGTCGCTGCCGGACAACGTGTTGAAGGCGACCAGGCAGTGGTCGGCGGCCTCGTGGTCGGTGCCGCTGGTGGTGTCGTCGCGCACCTCGCCGCCGCCGATCTCCATCGCCGGCCCGGTGGTGTCCTCGACGATGTTGTTGATGACCACGTGGTTGTTGCCGAAGAACCGGATTCCGGTGCTGCCGCCGATGAGGATGTTGCCCTCCACCAGCGTGTTCCACCCGTGCCGCAGCGACAGCGTGCCGCGGCTGTTGACGATGGTGTTGTCCCGCACCACATTGTCGCTGGACTTCACCGACAGCGCCTCGGAGTCGCCGTCGGCCTTGTCGAACAGGTTGTCCTCGATCAGCCCGTTCGCGACGGCGTGCTGGCGGCCGGACAGCCCGAAGCGGATCGACTCGCCGCCGTTCGCGCCCTTGTACTGGTGGTTGTAGAAGTAGTTGTGGTCCACGTGCACGCGCTTGGCCATGTCGCTCGCGCCCGGGCCCACGACCTGCAGGTACACGCCCTGCGCGGTGCGGTTCTGGAACGTGTTGTGGTCGACCTGGGTGTCGTCGGCCTTGACGGTCAGGTCGGCGCCGCCGGGGTTGCCCTGGAACACGTTGCGGGTGATCCGGGTGGCGGTGGCGTCGCCGGGCACGGTCAGGCCGGCGTCGTTGTCGAAGACGAACCCTTGCACCACAACGTGAGACGCCCCGGTCAGGTCGAGTCCGCCGGCGCCGGTGAACTCCACCGGCCCCTTGGCGACGATGGTGATCGGCGCCTGCGCGGTGCCCGAACGCCGGACGTGGATCTGCGCGGAGTCGTAGACGCCGGCGCCCACCTCGACGCGATCTCCGGGTTGCGCCTGGGAAAGCGCCGCCGACAGCTCGGCCGGCGACGACGCCTCCCGTGTCCTCGCACCGGCCGGCGTGGCCACGACGACCAGCGCGGCCAGGCCGGCGGCGGCCAGCACGCCCAGTCTGAAATACGACAATTCCCCAACGGGCCTCATCGGCACCGCACTCACCTCGCACTCCCGTGTCGGTCAACGGTTCGGCGCGGCGGATGCCCAGCCAAACACCAAACATCGGATGAGTCAAGGCGGAGTCACGAGGACAACGGGCATATCGGCCAACTCGATCAACCGAGAGCTCCCATGTGTCCATCAGTCCTATCCCCAGCAGGGACAGGCGGACACGGCGGCCCGGCGCGATACTGACTGCCATGGCGAACGACCTCGACCCCCGCGCCGAGCTCAGCGAGTTCCTGCGCAGCCGCCGGGCCCGGCTGACCCCGGCCGACGTGGGAATCGCCGAGTACGGGCACCGCCGCCGCGTGCCGGGCCTGCGCCGCGAGGAACTCGCTCAGCTCGCGGGCGTCTCCCCCGCGTACTACACGCGGCTGGAGCAGGGCAACGGCCGCAACGTGTCCGCCGAGGTGCTGAACGCCATCGCCGCCGCGTTGCGGCTGTCCGACACCGAGCGTGCCCACCTCGCGCGGCTGGCCAAGCCGACGCAGCAGCGGCGCCGCCCCGCCCCGCAGCGCCAACACGTCCGCCCCGCGCTGCTGGAACTGTTGTCCGCGATGGACGTGCCGGCCTATGTCTGGGGCCGCCGCACCGAGATCCTCGCGTGGAACACCACGGCCTCCGCACTGTTCGGCGACTGGGGCAACCGCCCGCCCCAGGACCGCAACTGGGCCCGGATCACCTTTCTCGACCCCGCGTCGCGTGAGCTCTTCGTCGACTGGCACACCAAGGCCGCCGACGTCGTCGGGCAACTCCGGTTGGACGCCGGCCAGCACCCCGACGATCCGCGGCTGGCCGCCCTGGTCGGCGAACTCTCGGTGAAGAGCGACGATTTCCGGACCCTGTGGGCCACCCACAACGTCAAGGCCAAGGCACACGGCGCCATGCGGCTCGCGCATCCGGTGGCCGGGGAGCTCAGCCTGCGCTTCGAGACGTTCACGCTGCCCGGCGAGCAGGAGCAGTCCCTGTCCACCTACCACGCCGAGCCCGGCTCCCCGTCGGTCGACGCGCTCCGCCTGATCGCCAGCTGGGGCGCCGACTGGTCGACCGCCATTGTGGACAGAAATGCCGCGAATTAGGCCATGCCATTCCGGAAAATCGTTCGTTGACGTTCTGTCGGTTCGCTGACCGAAGAGGCAGACAAACGGGCCGTGGCGATAGCGCCGATCTTGTGAGACCCGCTCGCGGAAGTATGCTCCCGTCGCCCTGGACGCGACATCGTCCAAGTGTGTGAACGGCATGCCCGACCAGAATTCTCCGCCAGGCATGCTTCCCGTGAGTGCGTGAAAGGTTCTTCTGATGTTCTCTCGCGTTGCGAGGTTCGCCGCGGTGGCGCCGGTCGCCGTGCTGTTACTGGCCGCCTGCGGCACCAACAAGAATGAAGCCGCCGGCGGCAGCGCCGGCTGCGACACCGGCAAGGGAAACCTGGTCGTCGGCGTGATCGCGCCGCTGTCCGGCGACCTGGCCGCCGTCGGCCTCGGCATCCGCAACGCGACCCAGCTGGCCGTGGACGAGGCCAACGCCAAGTGCGCGGTCAAGGGCTACAAGCTCGTCGCCGACCCGGAGGACGACCAGGCGACGCCGCAGGTCGGCGCGCAGGCGGCGACCAAGCTGTCCTCGGACGACACAGTGCTCGGCGTGGTCGGCACGTACAACTCCTCGGTCGCCCAGGTCGTGCAGCCGATCCTCAACACCAAGCACATCCCCATGGTCTCGCCGGCCAACACCAACCCGTCGCTGACCGTGGGCCCGGACGCGGCCCACCCGAAGCGGCAGTTCGAGAACTACTTCCGGGTCTGCACCACGGATGCCTTCCAGGGCCCGTTCGGGGCGGACTACGCGGTGAAGAATGCCAACGCCAAGAACATCGTCACCATCGACGACGGCAAGACCTACGGCGTGGGCCTGGTGCAGCAGTTCACCCAGCAGGCCGTCAAGGACGGCGCGAAGGTCGTCGACCACGAGCAGGTCAGCGAGAAGGACACCGACTTCTCCGGCGTGCTCACCAAGATCAAGCGGTTCACCCCGGACACCATCTACTACGGCGGCGAGTACCCGGTCGCCGGCCCGCTGTCGCGGCAGGCCGCGACCATGGGCCTCAAGGTGGCCATGATGGGCGGCGACGGCATCTTCGACGCCAAGTACGTCCAGCTCGGCGGGCGGGAGGGCGACCTGGCCACCTCCGTCGGCGCGCCGACCGACCAGCTCCAGACCGCGCAGGACTTCGTGAAGGCCTACAACGCCAAGGGCTTCAAGGACCCGTACGCGGCCTACGGCGCCTTCGCCTACGACGCGGCGAACGCGATCATCGCCAGCACCGCCAAGACCCTCGGCGACGCCGGCACGTGGAGCGCCTCGCAGCGGAAGGCCGAGATCAAGAACATCGGCTCCTACAGCGCCGACGGCGCGACCGGCTCGATCGGCTTCGACGAGTTCGGCGACAGCAAGAACAAGGTGCTGTCCGTGTACCAGGTCTCGGGCGACAACTGGAAGCCCGTCCTGACCGGCACGCCGTCCGGCAACTGAGCCCGCACGCATATCCCGCGGCCGCCACGGCCGCGGGAATGCGTGGCGGCCGGGACCTGGCGCGCGCCCCGGTCGGCGCAGGGAGCCTCTTCGTGCTGGGCCCCGCCAACACCCTTGCCGACACCGCCAGCGGCGCGCTGGAGCGTCCGGATGCTGTTCGACCTGGACGGGGCCGCCGTCGGCACGACCATCGGCGGCGTGATCGCGCAGGTCGCGGGCCTGACCACGTCCTTCTGGCTCGCCGACGCGGTGACGCTCGTGGTCGCCGGCGCGAATCGACTGGCCCGGGTCGAGTAGTCGGACGTCACGGTCTCATCGCCGCTGGACGGCCGATGACACCGTGACCCGGTCCGGCCACACTCGACAGGTGGGATTCCTGGACAAGCTGATTCACGCCGTTCGCCGGAATTCCAGCACCGCCGACGTGCTGCGGGCGATCCATGCCCTGGCCGAGCGGATCGACTCCCCCGAGCTGGCCGGCTGGGCCGATCACGAGCTGTTCGGCTACGCCGAGGAGGACCCGGTGCCGCCCTACCGCGGCCCGTTCCCGGCGGAGGTCCGCCTCCGGCACCGCGGCCGGTCCGGCGCGATGGCCGAGCTTCCGCGCACCGCGTTCGCCGAGGAGCTCCGGCAGTCCAAGCTGATGCGCCTGTACGAGCTGACCGTGCTGGAGCCGGTCGAGCACCTCGAGGAGCTGGTCCGCGCCGGCGACAAGCTCGTGCGGCCGTGGGGCGCGGTGCACGTCGACCTGCTCAACCAGCTCATCGAGATCGGCGGCCTGACCGTCGCCCCGGTGGCCGCCGCGGAGAACCGCCTTGATCACGGGGTCGTCGGCAAGATCGTCGACGCCGTGCGGAACCGCGTGCTGGGGCTGGCGCTGAGCCTGGAGCAGGTGGCGCCGGACGCGGGCGACAAGGACGGGCCGTCCAGCGTGACGCCGGCGATGGAGGAGATCATCGCGCGGACCATCGGCTCGTCGGATCCGCGTCGTCCGGCGGATCTTTAAGTTCACCACGCCGTCACCGGCGATCTCGATACTCTCGGCCGCGGCATTGCGACGGACAGTGGGGAGATGTCGATGAGCGATGTGACCAGGCGCGAATTCCTTGCCGGGACGGCGGGTGCGGTGGCGCTCGCCGCGGTGGGATCGAGCGTGGTGGGGTCGGGTGTGGCAGAGGCGGCTCCGCTGCCCGCGCCGGAGCAGTCCGGCATCGACCACATCGTCGTGGTGATGATGGAGAACCGGTCCTTCGACCACTACCTGGGCTGGCTGCCCGGCGCCGACGGGCGGCAGGCCGGGCTGACCTACACCGACGCCAACGGCGTCGCCCATCAGACGCACCACCTGACCGTGCCGCACGGCTGCGGCTTCAACGACCCGGACCACTCGTACGAGGGCGGCCGGGTGGAGTTCAACAACGGCGCCTGCGACGGCTGGTTGCGGGCCGGCGCCAACGACGAGCTGTCCATCGGCTACTTCGAGGCCGACGACCTGGGCTTCTACGGCAGTGCCGCCCGAGACTGGACGGTGTGCGACCGGTACTTCGCGGCGATGATGGCGCCGACGTTCCCCAACCGGTTCTTCCTGCACGCCGGGCAGACCGACCGTACGACCACGTCGGTGGACAAGATCGCCACCATGCCGGCGATCTGGGACCGGCTGAACGCCGCCGGCATCGACGGCCGCTACTTCTTCACCGACGTCCCGTACACGGCGCTGTGGGGCACCCGCCACCTCGACATCAGCCGCCCGATCCTGGAGTTCTACGCCGCCGCCGCGACCGGCACGCTGCCGGCGGTGTCGTTCGTGGAGCCGGGTTTCCTCGGCGAGGCGATCCCCGGCATGTCCCAGGACGAGCACCCGCTCGCCGACATCCGCCTCGGCCAGAACTTCCTCGCCACCGTGTACAACGCGGTGGTGTCCAGCCCGAACTGGCCGCGCACCGCGCTCGTGATCACGTACGACGAGTGGGGCGGCTTCTTCGACCACGTGCCGCCGCCGGTCGGGCCGGACCCCAACCCCGACCTCGGCGCCGGCCTGCGCGGCTTCCGCGTGCCCTGCCTGGTGATCTCGCCGCGGTCGCCGCGCTCGACCGTCGCGCACGGCCTGTACGACCACACGTCCGTCCTCAAGATGATCGAGTGGCGGTTCGGCCTGGAGCCGCTGACGGTGCGCGACGCCGCCGCCAACAACCTGGCCGAGGTGCTGGACTTCAGCAACCCGCCGCAGCT
Organism: Kutzneria buriramensis; assembly: GCF_003387475.1. Classification (GTDB taxonomy): domain Bacteria; phylum Actinomycetota; class Actinomycetes; order Mycobacteriales; family Pseudonocardiaceae; genus Kutzneria; species Kutzneria buriramensis. The sequence continues at coordinate 136,401 of NZ_QUNO01000013.1, forward strand.
GGCCGCGCCGCGGTACCACGTGCCGCTGCCGATCACCCTCGGCTGCCTGCTCGCGTCGGACGATCACCTGCACCACGGCGAGGACTGGCCGGAGCTGGCCACCCGCGCCGCGGCGCTCGGCTTCGCGGTGCCGAAGCACTGACGGCACGTGAGTGGCTCACTCGGGTTCAAGTGAGCCACTCATCAGTGACATTTCCACGTCGTCGGTGCGGCGTGCGCCGAGCCCAGGATGGTGCCGTCGTCGCCGATGGAGTTCACGGTCCCCCAACCGAGTCGACGCACGGAGCCGTCCGGGCTCCAGAGGGCGGCGAGGCCGTAGATCGTGCCGGCGACCTCGCCGGAGCGGTTGACCGACACCGCGTCGAAGCCGGCCGGCAGCACGTACGGCGTGCCGCTCGGATCCCATGCGACGGACCGGTTTCCCGCCGAGCCGATGATCCAGCTGCCGGCGGCGGCCGTCGTCCGGGAGTCGGCGGCGCCGTCCGGCAGCGCCAGCAGGGTCACGGCGCCGCCGAGGAACGTCGCCGCACGGCTGTGGCCGTCGTCGGCCGCCCAGTCCAGCACGAGCCGCCGGTCGTCGAGAATCCCGTTCATGGTCCGGAACTGGTCGGCGTGCACCAGGATCTCCACCGAGACGGTGGTGCCGGCCGGGTAGGCGAAGTACCGCTGCTGCTGGCCCTGGCGGGTCGGGTCGAAGCCCTGCACCATGTAGTCACCGGCCTGGTTGATGCCCTTGCCGGCGCTGGTGGTCACTGTCGACGTCGTGGTCACCGGTGCGATGTGACCGTCCGCGACGGTGATCGCCCGGCCGTCGATCGAGCCGATCGCCCGGCCGTTCTTGTCGGCGCCTCGCAGACGCAGGGTGGTGAAGCCGTCCGGCAGCGGGCTCGACGTCAACTCCCCGTTGTGCCAACGCAACAACGTGCCGCGCCCGGCGCCCAGGATGTCTCCCGGCGCCGTCTGCACCAGCGCCGTCGCGACGCCGTTGTGCGGCAACGTGGTGGCGGTGCATTCGGTCGCGCCGTGTGCCACCCCCTCCACCAGCGTCGACGTCAGCGCGCCGACCGCCAGCACAGCTGCCCAGGTTCGTACCCCCATGTCCACTCCTCACATAGATTTCTGCCCGGGGACAGGTGAGCAGCACCGTCCACGAGGGACAATCGGTTTCGCCCTATTTCGCCCGTTCGGGCAGGTGGACGGCGATCCTCATGACCGGCAGCACGCGGCCGTACGACACCTCGCGTTCGCCGACGCGCTCGGCGCCGAGGTGCAGGTAGAACGGCTCGGCGTTGGGGTCGGACTCCCATTCCAGGCTGTGGAATCCGCGCTGCCCGGCCGCCGCGACGGCATGTTCGATCAGGATGCGGCCCAGGCCGGTGCCGATGGCCGTCGGGTCGACGAACAGGTCCTCCAGCCGGCCCGCCGGCGGCTCGCCGCCGAGCTGGTAGAAGCCGAGCAGCACGCCGTCGCGCTCGGCGACCACGACCCGGTCGTCGCGGATCATGTCCGCCCGTACCGTCAGCGCTTCCCGGGCCCGGTCCATGAACTCCTGGCCGTAGCCCCAATGCGCCTTCGACCGGCGCATCAGCGCCGTGATCGCCTCGGCCTCGTCGGGTTCGGCGGACCGCAGTCGCACTCTTTCCTCCACCAGCTAGCCGACGACCCGGACCCGGCTCGGATCCGGCCACTCCGACGGCCGATCGCCGAACCACACGTACTCGAGGTAGCTGAGCCTGCCGTCGTCCAGGAACAGGATGATCTGGCCCCGCGGCTCGTCCAGGATGTCGCCTTCCGACGGCACGAGCCGGGACGCCAACCGGGCCGCCGGGGCGTCGTCCGACACCTCCAACGCGATCGACGGGCAGCCGCACTTGCAGCGCCCCACCACCACCGCCGACCGCGCCTGTTCACGCAGCTCGTGGACGCCGTCGAAGTCGGCCGACAGCACCAGGTCGAGCATCTGCCGTTCCCGATCGCTGAGGTGCCGCGGCGTCACCCGGCCAGCTTACGGCGGGTCAGCCTCGGCCCGGCCAGCTGTACTCGTAGGTGAGGGAGAACGTGCGGTGGATCCAGTCCTCAGTCGACTCCCCTTCCGCCGGCTTGGCGATCATGTCCGGTCGTATCTCCGCGATGGCCGCCGAGCAGTCGTCGGCGGCGACCAGTTCGCCGGCGCGGAAAGTCAGCTCGTGCACCTCGGCGAACATCCAGGCCGGCCGGAATCCCATGTTCAGGTGCGGGCGGTCGTCGATGCCGCCGCTGCCGATCAGCAGGCGACCGGTGAAGGCCACCGGGACAGCCAGCCCCTGGTAGTGCCAACTCCCGAACTCCTCGTCCCGCCTCGCTCGCACGCCGTCGATCCGAGCCGGCTCGTTCTCCGAACCCAGTTCGAGCTCTCGCAGCACCAATCGCCGATCGACGACGGCGTAGTGGCAGATCCGGCCGCGATAGCAGGCGGTATGGAGCGCCTGCGGCTCCAGGTCGTGCTCGCGCGGGTCGAACAGGCCGGTGCCGTCGACCGCCGCCACCGCGAACTGTTCTCCCTCGAAGAACACCTCGTCAGGCATCTGCGCCGTCATGGCCGGAAACCCTAGCCCTTGCAGGCGTCCAGCTTCTGCTTGGCGCCGTCGGCGGACTTGGCCGCCTCGGCGGCCTTCTGCTTGGCGTCGGCGTCGGCGCCCTGGGCGGAGGTGACGGCCGAGACCTGCTCGGCGGACTTGGCGATGGCCTCGGCCGAGTCGGCGGCGGCCTGCGCGACCTTGGCGGCGGACGTGGCGTCGGTGCCGGCCGAGGCCTGCGCGGCCTCGTAGTCGGCGTTGGCCTTCGCCTCCGCGTCGGCCAGGACCTTGGCGTCGGCCTGGGCCTTGGCGAGCTTGTCGTCGGCGGTCTTCTGGTCGGCGTCGGCCTTGGTCTTGGCCGTCACGGCGGTGTTGTAGGCGGCCTGCTCGGTCGTGCACGACTTCGCCTCGGACGTGGCCCCGCCGCACGCCGACATCGCCATCACGCCGCCGAGCACGGCGGCAACCAGCACTGCACGCATCAGGATCCCCCCTGAGACAGACAATTCGGGGAGAGCCTACCGATATCGGACAAGGGGTTTTCCGGCGGCCCCGCCGGGGCCGCCGGGAACCGGTCACCTGTCGATGCGCGTGGCGACGATGTGCCAGATCGGCAGCAGCGAGCGGCCCCGCCCGTCGTCGACGGCGAGCTCCATCGACGCGTCGGGCACCAGGTCCTGCAACACCTTCGGCGGCAGGTTGGTGGTGTAGCGGCGGACCTCCATCTGGTCGATGTGCCACCACTGCCCGATGTCCCGCCGCAGGCTGGCCTCGTCGATGTTGCCGGGCATGGGGAACGCGCCGGCGACGAAGTCCGGGAAGCACAGCACGTGCAGCCGCGCGCCGGGGCTGGCGACGCGGTGCGCGGCGGCCATCCACTTCTGCCGGTCCTCGTCGCTGAGGCAGTGCATCATCGCACTGTCCAGCACGGTGTCGAAGCCGTCGCCGATGTCGTCCAGCACGGTGGCGTCGCCGACGTGGAAGTCCACCTCGACGCCCTGTTCCGCCGCCTTCGCCCTGCCCTGCTCGATCGCCGACCCGGAGATGTCCACGGCCGTCACGCGCACGCCCCGAGAGGCCAGGTACACGGCGTTGTCCCCGACCCAGCAACCGCAATCCAGCACGGAGCCCTGGAACGCCCCCTGCTCCGCGAGCTCCACGATGATCGGCTGGGGCTCGCCGAGCTGCCACGGCGCGGCCTCCAGCCTCGGCCCGTCCTCGCCGAGGTTCGCGCCCCCGCCCCCGTGCAGTGCGTCGAAGTCCATCAACCCGTGCTCGGTCATCGATCCTCCAGGTTCTCCGGTGGTCGTGCCCGGCAGAGGCTAGCCACCCCGCCCCGGCCGGAAATCCGGTTCCGCACGGGATTGCCTGTCCCGGCAACGAAAGGGGCCCTTCGATCACCCGAGGGATCGAAGGGCCCCGATCGCGGTCATCGGATCAGCCGACGCCCGGTCAGCCGTCCGAGTCGGACGACGGGATCAGGCCGCCGGGCACCTGGTCCGGGGCGTAGACCTTGTTCTCACCGGGATAGGGCGTGGTCCACCCGTGCGTCTGGTACCACGTGAGGTGGTTCATCTGCGCGGGGTTGGCGAAGTCCGGCACGGCGTCCGGGCCGGTCAGGCGCTGCTTGCTCTCCCACTGCGACCACTGGTCCGCCAGCTGCTTCTTGTCGGCGGGCACGGTGGTCGACGGCGCGGCCGCGGCGAACTGCGGGGCGACGACGTCGTTGCCGCAGCTGGGCGGCGTGGGCAGGCCGAGCGTCAGCGAGGTCCGGTTCGGCACGGCGGTGAACGGCGTGAAGTCCGGCTTGTTCGTGAACGCGGTGGCCATCGGCGTGGCGGCGCTGTCCTTCTGGTTCATCGGGTGGATCCCGAGGATCTGCTCGATGGTGCGGATCATCGTGATCTGCGAGTAGTAGCGGTTGTCCACCACGCCGTGCTGCGCGTACGGGCTGATGATCTGGATCGGCGCGCGGTGGCCGTCGACGTGGTCCAGGCCGGCCTGCGAGTCGTCCTCGACGACGAAGATCGCCGAGTCCTTCCAGTACTGGCTGTGCGAGATGGTGTCGACGATCCGGCCGACGGCCAGGTCGTTGTCGGCGACCTGGGCGGCCGGGTTGGGCGGGCCGCCGGTGTGGTCGCTGGACAGCCAGAACATGTTCAGGTTGGCCGGCGGGTTCTTGGCGAAGTCCTGCTGCCAGATCTGCTCCCGGTAGATGTCCGGCACGGAGGTGTCGAACTTCGGGAAGCCGGGCAGCGACACGTTGTTGAGCGACGGGATCGGCGACGAGGAGACCAGCGGCAGCGCGGTGGGCTCGCCGGTGGCCGCCATGTTCTTGGCGTCGCAGTACAGGTTCTGCCAGCTGGCCGCGGCCGGCTTGGTCAGGAATTGCTGGAACTCGCCGAAGTCGCGCACCGTCTTGCCGGCCGCCTGCGCGCCGGACCAGATGAAGCCCGACTTCTGGTGCCCCAGCGCGTCGTCCTCGGTGTCGTAGCTGCGCTGGTACTCGCCGGCCGAGGACTCGGTGTACTCGGGGTCGTCGGCCTGCATCAGCCAGTTGTGGCCCTCGGCGGAGTTGGTGCCGATGTCGTACGTGTTGTCGTACAACCCGAACTGCTGCTCCAGCGCGTGCTGGTTCGGCGTGACGTTCTCACCGAACTGGGTCAGCGCCGGGTCGCCGTTGCCGCGCGGGTCGTCGCCGTACACCTGGTCGTAGGTCCGGTTCTCCTTGACGATCAGGAACACGTGCTTGATCGTCGACGGGTCGCCGAGTCGCTGCGGCACCGGCACGGGCTGCGCCTTGCCGTGGTTGTCGGCCACCTGCACGGCGTGGTCGGTCCAGCCGTTCTGCTGGAAGACCTTGCCGGTGTAGCCGCGGACGGCGAGGTCGCTGGGCAGCTTGAAGCGCTGCACGCTGGCGGTGGTGTCGTGGGTGTTGTGCCCGGCGGCCGTGGTGGGGCGGCGGGCGTCGATGCCACGGGTGTTGGAGACGACGACGGTGTTGCCGACGGTGGCGATCGCCGTCGGGAAGTAGTCCGTCGGCAGCAGGCCGACGTAGCTCACCGGCTCCTGCGCGCGGCTGAAGCGGTACACCGCAACGGCATTGGCGCGGCCGAGGGTCACCAGCAGGTGGCCGTCGTTGGTGACGGTGATGCCGTCGGGCTCGTAGCCGACGGACGCCTCCGGCCACGGCTGCGTGGACACGGTCTGCACGACCTTGTCCCGGCCGGTGTCGATGACGGAGACGGTGTTGCTGGCGGTGTTGGCCACGAACAGCGCGTTGTTCTTGACGTACAACGCGGTCGGGTGCAGGCCGACGTCGATGCCGCCGACGGCGGCGGCCGGGTGTGCCAGGTCGATGACGCTGACGGTGCCGCTGGTGGTCGCGCCGGTGGCCGGGTTGGCCGGCACCTGCGTGTTGTACGAGTTCAGCGTGGTGTCGCCGGGCTTGGCCGGGCGGCCGCCCTCGTTGCTGACGTACACCTTGCTGCCGATGCGCACCAGTTCACGCGGGGCGTTGCCGACGGCCCAGCTCTGCGTGATGGCGCCGGTCGCCGCGTTGATGGCCACGACGCGGTTCTGGCCGTTCACCGCCGAGTACACGGTGGCGCCGTCGGCGGAGAACACCGCCTGCGCGGGCAGGCCGTGCTTGGCGCCGTCGGCCGGGATGCTGACGAAGGTGGGGGTGGCGAGGCTGCCGTCGGCGTTGACCGTGAACCGGCGGTAGCCGTCGGTCTGCGCCATCCACAGCGACTTGCCGTCCGGCGAGTACGTCGGGCTCTCCTGGCCGACGTCGTTGCCGGGGATCTTCAGGTCGGCGGTGGCCGAGTTGCCGATCCGCTGCTGCAGCTTCCAGTTCTTCAGGTCGACGATCTCCAGCGCGACCGGGCCGTCGGCGACCGTGGCCGCGAGGTGCCCGCCGTCCGGGCTGACCGACGACGCCATGATCTTGCCGTCGTTGACGACGAGCCGGTCGCCGATCGGGTCGATGTACTGGTCGCTGGAGATCACCTCGCCGTTGCGGGTGATGTCGCCGACCTGCTGGTCGCCGAACTGCCGGGTCGACGCGGAGCCGACGCCCGCGCCCGACGCGATCAGCGCCAGCGTCGCGGCGCCGGCCGTCCAGACGCGTAACCGGCGGTGGTCTCTTGCGTCCACACGCCTTCTGCGACGCGTTACCTGCATGGAGTTCATCCCTTCGACAGCAGCTCGATGTGGCCGTCGAACTGCCACAGCGGATTCGGTTGGTCTCCGTCGGGAGTGCGGACCTGGAAGTAGCCGTTCACTTCCTTGGGTCCGTCGCCGTCGGCCACGTACTGGCCGTCCGAGGCGACGTCGAGCTGGTAGATCGCCTGGCCGGCGGCGGTAGTGCCGGGCAGGTGCCAGGTGGCGACGCAGCGCCAGTCGTTGCCGGGCCCCTCGGGCTCGACGAGCCCGTCGCCCTTGGTGCACGCCACCGTGGTCGCCAACTGCTCCTCGGTGACGTCGGGGCGGTGCAGCTGCCGGGTCTGCAGCCGGTAGAGGTGCGCGAACGCCGTCGCGACGGACTGCTGCACCTTGTCCTGGTCGATGCCCGAACCGGTGGAAGGCGTTGCCACCGCGACGAATCCGATCGTCACGACGAGCAGCCCGGCCAGCGGCAGCGCGCCGAGGGTGAGCGCGCGGCGGCTCGTTCCGTCGGTGCTGAGGTTGGTGAAGTCCCGGCGCACGAACAGCAGGTACGCCAGAGTGGTCGCGAGAACCGCCCACAGCAGGCTCACCACGATGCCGATCACCAGCGGGCCGGCCTGCGCGGGGCTGGTGAACAGGCCCTCCCACGCGATGAACCCGTAGCTGGGCAAGGCAAGCCGGACCGCCACGGGCAGCGGCAGCATCTGCGCGACGCCCATCGCCAGGGCGACGACCGCCGGCAGCAGCAGGCCCATCGGCGACCGTCCTAACGCGACGGAGCCGAGCAGGCCGATGCCGGCCAGCGCGAGAGTCGGCGCCAGCACGCAGATCCACGCCAGCAGCACGAGGCCGGCGGCGTCGGCCGGGGCGATCACGTGCCCGTCGAGGCCGACCAGCGGTTGGCCGCCGACGGCCAGCACCCCGCCGACCGCGCTCGACACGGCCATGCCGGCCACCAGCACGAGAATCACGGTGAGGCTGGCCAGCGCCTTCGACACGAAGATCCGCCGGTGCGAGCGGACCGCGACCAGCAGGTGCCGCCAAGTGCCGAGCCGGTCCTCGGCCGCGAAGACGTCGCCGGCGACGACCGACGTCAGCAGCGGCAGCGCGTAGACGCCGGCGAAGCCGAGCATCACCAGCGGGCCGGCCCAGCCGGTGATGTTCATCCAGCGCCCGAACAACGTGTCGGTGGGCAGGTCGCTCTGCTGGCTCACGGCGGCCACGAACACCGCCGGCGCGAGCCAGCACGCCAGCACCAGCAGGCGGATCCGCCACTGGGACACCAGCTTGACCAGCTCGAAGCGGTAGCCGCGGGTCACCGGCACGGCCGCGACCGGAGCAGCCTCCACCGTGGCGGTCATCGGCCGCTCTCCTGTTCGGTGAGGTCGAGGAACGCGGCCTCCAGCGGCGACACCACCGGGGCGAGCTCGCGCACCGCGACGCCCGCGCCGATCAGCCGCGACATCAAGGCGTCCAGGGCTGGCACCATCGCCCGCACGACCAGCAGCTCGGCACCGTCCACCACGACGACGCCGGTGGTCTCCGCCGCCAGTCGGCTCGCCGCCGACGGGTCGGAGGTGCGCAGCCGGTAGTCGAGTTCCTGGTCGTCGCTGGACAACTTGCCCAGCGGGCCGGTGAAAACGACGCGCCCGGTGGCGAGGATGGTCACCTCGGCGCACAGGGCCTCGACGTCGTCCATACGGTGGCTGGACACCACCACCGTGGATCCCTCCGCCGCCAGCCGGTGCAGGACGCCGTGCACGTGCTTCTTGCCGGCCGGGTCGAGGCCGTTGGCGGGCTCGTCGAGCACCAGCAGCCGAGGCTTGGTCAGCAGCGCCGCGGCGAGCCCGAGCCGCTGGCGCATGCCCAGCGAGAAGCCCCGCACCCGGTCGTCGGCGACGTCGGCGAGCCCGACCTCGGCCAGCACCTCGTCGATGTCGGCGTCGAGGCCGCGGAGCTTCGCCAGCGCGGCCAGGTTCTTCCTGGCGGTCAGCGAGGGATAGAGCCCGGGACCGTCGACGAAGCCGGCGACGCCACTCGCTTTGGCGACCGGCGCGCCGAGGATCTCCAGGCTGCCCTCGTCGGCGACGGCGAGGCCCAGCAGCAGCCCGAGCAGCGTGGTCTTGCCGGCGCCGTTCGGGCCGACCAGCCCGTGGATCTGCCCCGGCGCGATGTCGAGGTCGACGTGGTCGAGGGCGACGACGTCGCCGAAGCACTTGGTGATCCCCCGCGCCCGCACGGCGAGGGTCGCGTCGTCCATGGATTCCCCGTTTCGCAGCCTGTGAGGAAGCTAAGTACGACACATGACCGGGGAACAGGACCTCAGCTGAACGTTCGGCGAACTTCAACCGGAAGTAGGGGGCGTGACTCGGACAACCGGGAGGATCAAGGCGGCGTCACGAGACTTCCGAAAGCCAAGGCGCGCCAGGGCTTGCGGCCACCGGCGACGATGCGGCCGCGCAGCACGTGCCCGATCTGCGGGGATCGCCCGAAACCGACGAGCAGGAACGACACCGGGTCGGCCGAGATCCAGCAGTCGACGGGCTCCCCCGGCGCCGTGACGGCGGCGGCGCCGTTCTCGATGAACAGCCGGTAGCGGTTCCCGCCCCGGAACCGGAGTTCGAAGCTCCGGGGCCCCGCGGCCCGCCGGTGATCGACGTAGTCGGGCAGGATCTCCATCAGGCCGGGGATGACGCGCAGCGCCTGCGACCGGGTGATCGTCCACGGCAACCCGGCAGCGCGGGCGATGTCGAGGCCGTGGATGAGCTGCTCCCCGATCAGGATCGCGGTGATGACCGGCACGGACATCACGACCCCGTTGGTGGCGAGGAAACGCTCGCCCGGGTGTTCGGCCGCCGCTGCGAGGTACTTCTCCACCGCCGGCGCGAGGTCGTCGGCGAGCCGGGACAGATCCCGCTCGCGGAACCGGTCGAGCTGCCCGGCGTTGGCGGCGGCGTTGATCCGCGAGGCGCCGACCTCCGCCGGGTGCGGCAACTCAGCGCCGTTGAGCAGGGCCGCGTAGTCCTCCAGATCGGCGACCAGGTGGGCGGCGGTCTCGGCGGCGGTCCAGGCCAGGCCCGGCACCGGCGCCGACGCGTCGGGCACCTCGCGCAGCAATGCCGCCGTGCGGGCGGCGGCCTCCACCAGCTCCTCCATCACGTACCCCCTCGACTCGGTTCACATAGCGTCGCTATGTGACATGGGAACGCTATCCTGGCGAGCGTCGCTTTACAAGATCCCCGCCGGTGACTACACAGTGCTTGTGACCGAGCCCCTCTCCCTCCGTGACGAGCAGGTCGCGCAGACCCGCGCCGCCCTGGTGGCGGCCGGCCGCCGGCTGTTCGGCGGCCAGGGCTTCGCCAAGACGTCCGTGGACGACCTGGCCCGCGAGGCGCGGGTGACCACCGGCGCGCTCTACCACCACTTCCCGCGCAAGGCGGCGCTGTTCGAGGCCGTCTTCGAGCTGGTGCACCGCGAGCTGCTGATGTCGGCGGCCGAGGCCGCGGCCGGCTCGCCGGACGAGGTCGAGTTCCTGGCCCGCGCCTTCGAGGCGTTCCTCGACTCCTCGCTGGAGCCGGACATCCAACGGATCCTGATCATCGACGCCCCGTCCGTGCTGGGGCCGGTCCGCTTCGCCGAGCTGGACGAGCAGTACGCCTCCGACATGCTGGTGGAGGCCCTGAACGAGGCCGCCGCGGCCGGCCTGCTGCACGTGGAGGACCCGGAAACCGTGGCGCGCCTGCTGCTCGGCGCCCTCACCCGGGGCACGATGATGATCGCCAACGCCGCCGATCCGCGGGCGGCCCGCGACGCGGTGGCCGCCGGCGTGCGGACTTTGCTGGCCGGCTGGTCGAAGTAGCCACCCCCGGCGAGCACCGACGCCGGCCACGTCGCAGAATCCACATCATGTGCGGTCGATACGCCAGTGCCCAGACCGACGCCGAGCTCGCGAAGGCGTTCGAGGTCGTCGACGTCATCGGCGACGAGCCCGAGCCGTCCTGGAACGTCGCGCCGACCAACCAGGTGCGCACGGTGCTGGAGCGCGTCCCCCGCGACGAGCCCGACGCGCCCGCCGCCCGCCAGCTGCGCTCGGTGCGCTGGGGTCTGGTGCCGGCGTGGGCCAAGGACGTCAAGATCGGCAGCAAGATGATCAACGCCCGGGTGGAGACGCTGCTGGCCAAGCCCGCGTACAAGTCGGCGGCCAAGCGCCGTCGCTGCGTCATCCCGGCCGACGGCTACTTCGAGTGGATGAAGGTGGACAACCGCAAGGTGCCGATGTTCCTGCACGCCGCCGACGGCCAGCCGCTGGCCATGGCCGGCCTGTACGAGCTGCGGCCCGACCCGGACCTGCCCGAGGACCACCCGGACCGATGGCTGTGGACGTGCACGGTGATCACCACGACCGCCACCGACACGCTGGGCCACATCCACGACCGCAGCCCCCTGCTCATCCCGACCGGCGACATCCTGGACGCCTGGCTGGACCCGAAGCTCGACGACCCCGAGGACATCCAGGCGCTGATCAACAGCCTGCCCGAGCCGCACCTGGAGCCGTACGAGGTGTCCTCGGCCGTGAACAGCGTCCGCAACAACGGGCCGCACCTGATCGCCCCGGTCGATTCCTGACTTCCCGCGCGACCGGGCCGAGGGCGAGACCGAGGTCTCCTTCGTCGAGCTCTTCCGCGACCTGGTCCACGTCTTCGCCGTCACGCAGATCTCGCACCTGCTGCTCGGCGTCATGATCGCGCTGGGCGAGTCCATCGTGGTCCTCGGCGCCTTCGCCGGCCGCACCTTCGACGGGATCACCCTGCTGGCGCTGGTGATCGTGGTGTGCGTCGCCGTCAGCGACGTCCGTCAGGCGTCGGGCCTGAGCAACACCATCATCGGCACCGACTGATCGGCGACGGTCGCAACCACGCCGCCGATGTGCTCCGGCAACGGGTCGGCGAGGCAGCGGCGGATACGCAGCACGAGTTCGGGGTTCAGCCGCACGTCCGTGGCGGCGGAGGTGGTGCTGACGGCCTCGCAGCCGGCCGACTCGATGCGGCCGTCGAAGCAGGTGGACACCGACGGGTCCACGGTGTCATTGACACTTTGCATCTGCGGCTGCACCTCGCGGTTGAACAACGCCACCAGGGTGGTGAGCAGCACCGGGTCGTGCACGCCGTCATAGACGAACCGGTGGCCCAGCACGCCGTGCTCGGTGGTGCCGATCAGGGGCACACCCTCCACCGGCTCGGACCGGTACGTCATCGGCACGTGGTACAGCACATCGCCGTCCGCCACCGCCATGAACTCGATGCCGACGACATTGGCCGGATCGTCCAGCCGGAAGCCGCCGGCCTTGGTCAGCGACGGGGCGCCGGTTCCTCGGTACCACGGCTGCGACGGCAGCCACTCGGTGAGCAGTTCCAGCTTCGTAGGCGTCAACGTGGTCCGGTGGATCAACGACATGCGGCCATCCTGCCAGGGCGTCGCTACGGTGACGACGTGAGCAACACGCAGATCGCCAGCGCGGAAGTCCTTGTCACGTCTCCCGGTCGGAACTTCGTCACGCTGCGCCTGCACACGGCCGACGGCGTCATGGGCCTCGGCGACGCGACCGTGAACGGCCGTGAGCTGGCGGTGGTCTCCTACCTGCGCGATCACCTGGCACCGCTGCTGCTCGGCCGTGACGCTCACGCCATCGAGGACACGTGGCAGTACCTGTATCGCGGCGCGTACTGGCGGCGCGGGCCGATCACCATGGCGGCCATCGCCGCGGTGGACACGGCGTTGTGGGACATCAAGGCGAAGCTCGCCGGCATGCCGCTGTACCAGTTGCTGGGCGGGCGTAGTCGCCGCGGCTGCCTCGCGTACGGGCACGCGAGCGGCGCCGACCTGCCGCAGCTGTTCGACTCCGTGCGGTCGCACCTGGAGCAGGGGTACGCAGCGATCCGCATCCAGACGGGCATTCCCGGCCTCGACTCGGTGTACGGCGTCGCCACCAGCCCGAACGCCGGCGCCTCCCGCTACGACTACGAGCCCGCACGGCCGACCGTCGCGCCGGTGGAGGAGCAGTGGGACACCCGCGCCTACCTCCGGCACATCCCCGGCGTCTTCGAGGCCGTACGCGCGGAGTTCGGGCCGGAACTGCCGCTGCTGCACGACGCGCACCACCGGCTCACGCCCATCCAGGCCGCGCGCCTGGGCAAAGCCCTCGAACCGTACGACCTGTTCTGGCTGGAGGACGTCACCCCGGCGGAGAACACGGCTGTGCTGCGGCGCGTGCGCGAGCACACCACCACACCGCTGGCGATCGGCGAGGTGTTCAACACCGTGTGGGACTACCGGGAGCTGTTCGAGGAACAGCTCATCGACTACGTGCGCTCGCCGGTCACGCACGCCGGCGGCATCACCGCGCTGCGCCGGATCTTCGACTACGCCTCGGTCTACCAGATCAAATCCGGCGTGCACGGCCCCACGGACGTCTCCCCGGTCGGGCTGGCCGCCGCGCTGCACCTCGGCGTGGCCATCCCCAACTTCGGCATCCAGGAGTACATGAAGCACTCCCCCGCCACCGACGAGGTGTTCCGCCCGACCTACACCTTCGCCGGCGGCCTGCTCGCCCCCGGCGACGAGCCGGGTCTCGGCGTCGACTACGACGACGAGGTGGCCGACGCGCACCCGTACTCGGCGGCGTACCTGCCGGTGAACCGCCTGAAGCTGGACGGCTCGATGCACGACTGGTGACCCGCTGCCCCAAAGGGCGAACCCGAATTCCCGATGCAACGCGGGCCGCATCGCGACGTCAATTGCATGTCAGGTGTCGCCGACGTTGGGGGATCGAAATGCGGAAAGCAGCCCTGGCCCTGCTGCCGGTGATCGGATTCGGCGTGGTGGCCTGCGCCGGCGGACCTGCGGCGGGCAGTAGCAGCACACCGTTGCCGACCACCCACACCCTCCAGGAAACCCACGTCAAGGTCACGCAGCTCAGCGGCGTCGCCCCGCCTCCGACGGCAGTGCCGCTGTGCATGACGCAGGGCATGGACGCCGGCCCCGGCTCGGGCGGCACCAACAACGGGGCGTTCGTCGTGACGACCGCCGTGTACAACCGGGGCGATCGCCCGTGCGGGATCGACGGCTTCCCGACGGTGGCGATCACCGGGCTGCCGCCGGCGACCGGGGGCTGGCCGCGCAAGCAGCTCACCGTGACGAAGGTCGGCACGTCCGCGCCGTTCACCCTCAACCCCGGCGACGGCGCGGTGGTGACGCTGACGTTCGGCGTCTGCCAGCCCGGTCAGGAACCGTTCCAGGCGCCGGTGGTGCTGCTGGGCGTCGGCGACAAGCAGCTCGAGCTGACCCTGGAGGGCGGCGGCGACTTCACCGGGTGCGGCGACACAGTGCAGTCGACGCCGTTCGAGCAGCACGCGCCCTGATCAGGTCTCCTCGCCGTCGAGGATGCCGTCGCGATGGTCCGCCTCGCTCGCCCCGGCGACGAGACCGCTGTCGGGAAAGCGTGCCAGCAGCTCGTCGTAGATCGGGGTCTCGGAACTCATCGGCACTCCTCAGTGGGCGGCGCTCAGCACGACCGGCTCGCGCGGCACCGCCCCGGCCCGGTGGTAGGCGTGGGTGGTGTCGAGCGCGATGCGGTCCCACGAGTAGCGGGCCTCGACGCGGTCACGGCCGGCGGCGCCGAAGGCCCCGCGGACCATCGGGTTGGCCAGCAGCGGCCTTATGACCTTGGCGAACGCCGCCGGGTCGCGCGGCGGGACGAGACGGCCGGTGACGTTGTCGACGACCATGTCGACCAGGCCGCCCGTCGGCTCCGCCACCACCGGCATCCCGCACGCCATGGCCTCCAGTGCCACGGTGCCGGCCGGCGCGTGCCGCGGCGTGCACACGACGACGTCCGCGGATCGCAGCAGCGCCGGCATGTCCTGGTGGGCAACGCCTCCCAGCAGCTTCACGCGGTCGCCGACGTCGAAGTGCTCGGCGAGCTTCCACAGCGACCGGGCGGCGGCGTCCTCGCTCAGCAGCTCGGCCTCCGGGCCGCCGGCGATGACGAGTTCGGCGTCCGGCATGTGGGGCAGGGCGGCGATGGCGGTGTCGTAGTCCCGGTGGTCCAGCACCAGGCCGACCGCGAGCAGGCGGTGCCGCTCGCCGCGCGGCGCGATGGGACCACACGGCGAGAACATCGTGATATCCACCCCGTACGGCACGACCGACACCCGCGACCGCCGCGCACCGATGCCGAGCAGCTCGAACACCGACTCGGAGCAGGTGGCGACGCTCCTCGCCGCGTGCTGGCCGATGAGCCGGTCCAGGCGCTGGTCGGCGGGCGAGCCGAGGCAGTGGAACGTGTGCACGACGGGGATGTCGCCCGCCGCCAGCAGCGCGGCCACGCCGCTCTCCGGCGAATGGGAGTGCACCACGTCCGGCGGCTGCTGCCGCCACTGTTCAGCGAGGTGGCGGCCGAAGTCGTTCACGGACACATCGGGATCTCGCGGGTGGGCGACGACATCGTGGCCGAGCCGGGCCAGCGCCGCGGCCAGCGCGGCCACCTGGCCGGGCCGGACCTGCTCGGTGACCATGGCGATGGTGAACATTCGAGCCTCCTCCGTGGCTGGTGGAGGCCGGGACTGCGCTGTCACACCGGCCGCCACCCCGCACTGCGCATGCGGAAGGTGGGCAGCGGCGTCAGGCTGAACCGCGCTGTCTTCGACGCTACTACTGCTCGGCCGGCGCGCAACCGGACGAGCTCGGCGCCGGCCGGAGCTCGCCGTGCCGGGTGGTCAGCGTGTGCGCCACGTCGACCAGCTTGACGTTGAGATCCTGCGAGGTCCGGCGCAACAAGTCGAACGCCTCGTCGGAGCTGATGCCCTGCCGGCTCATCAGGATCCCCTTGGCCTGGCCGATCAAGTCCCGGCTGTCCACGGCCCGGCGCAGCTGCGCCCGCTGGAGGTCGGCCAGCTCCGCCGTCCGCACGTGGGCCAGCGCCAGCGAACCGTGCGTGGCCAGCAGCAACGCCGTGTCGCGGTCGGCCCGGCTCAGGCCGCCGGCGCGGCGCGAGTAGATCGTCAGCGCGCCGGACACCTGCCCCGGGCCTGCCGCCGGGAGCATCTCGGTGGCGAGGAGAGCGTGGTAACCGTGCTCGACGGCGGCCGCGGCGAACGCGGGCCAGCGGGTCTCGGCCCGCAGGTCGTCGCTGGTGACGTAACCGAGGTTGGTGACGTCGATGAAGGGGCCTCGACCCGCCGTGACCTGGGTTGCGTCCAGCTCGGCAGCCACCTCGTCGGTCCCGACCGCCGTCCGCACCGCGCCGTCGGGTCCGCGCATGGTGATGCCGGCCAGGTCGGCCCCGGGTATCGCGAGCACGGCGGCGTCGGCGATGTGCTGCAGCGCCTCCGCGACGGTGGTGGCGTCCAGGAGCAGGAGGGTGAGCGCCTCGAACTGGTCCAGGACCGGATCGCCCGCGCCGGCGTCGATAACGAAGTCCGACCGGTCGTGAGAACGAAGCCGCAGGGTCTGGGACGGGGATTCGCCGTAGGCGGCGCGGTAACGTGCCGCGAACACGCTCGGACGGCCGTAACCCCAGCGCGCGGCGACAGCGGTCACCGTGGTCTCCCCCGGCTCGGCGGCGCGGAGCTCGGCACGGGCGCAGTCGAGGCGGACCTGGCGCACGTACGCCATCGGCGTCATGTCGAGATACCGCCGGAACGCCAGCTGCACGGCGCGGGCGGAAACCCGGGCCGCACGGGCTATGTCGGCCGCGCCGATGTCGCGGTCGGCGTTGGCCTCGATGAACGCGATCGCCCGGCGCAGCGTCGCCGAATGCGCGTCACGCTCGCTTTCCTCGACGGCCGAGGTGGTCGGAAAGGCGTTCAGCACGGACGCCGCGAGGTAGCGCGACGCCGCCGACACGACCAGCGGGTTCTCGCCGGCTCCCGGCGCACCCAGCACGTCGTCGCGCAGGTGGGCGATCGCGGCCCGTACCTGGGCGGCGGCGGCCGCGTCCACCGGATGGTGGTCGAGCAGCCGCACCGGTTCGCCGGCGACCTCGTCGAGCAGCGACGGGTCGAGCATGGTGATGCCGTACCGGGCGTCGCAGATCCGTCCGGTGTAGGGACGGTCGGGCGGTGCGAAGGAGAACAGGTCGCCCGGTCCGAAGGCCTCCGCCTCGCGCCAGCCGTCGACGCGGTGGTCCTCGACCGTGCCGGATTCGATGTCGCACAGGCAGATCCGGCCCAGCGGGCTCACGTCGTAGCTCATCTCGAACCCCAGGTCGAGCAGGTCCGCGCTGACCGGCCCGGCGGCGACGCGGGTGATGTGCGCGCCCGACCGGCCGGTGGCGCTGCCGATGTGCATCGGGGCGTACGACGAGCTCAGGAACTCTTCCGTGCGACCGAGATCCACGCTGTCGAAGGCCAGCGTGTTGATCGCGGCGACCGTCGGCACGGGGCCTGTGTGCACTACCCGCTGGTGGCTGGCCAGGGCCTCGTCCAGGGTGTGGAACCGCGGCACCGCGCCGTCGGGGTCGGCGCTGTCAAGCACCGTCGCCGCCGCGGTGTGGGAGGGGTCGAGCAGCAGCACGCATTCGGCGTCCCGCTCGACGCTGGCATCCGCGAATGCGATCAGCGCACGGGCCGTCCGCGCCGTCAGCAGGTCGACGTCGCGCAGGTCCAGCACGATCAAGCGGGCTTGCACCGCGGCAGCACCCAGCGCCTCGGCCACCTCGGCGGGCTCCGCGCTGCACAGCCCGTCGGGCAACGCCAGCACCACCGCCGGGCCGACAGGTCTCGACGCGATCCGCACGTCCCCTCTCCCTACGTTTCGGCAGCACCTACGTCCGCGGAGTACCCGACCGGCCCGAAATCCACACGGCACGTTCGGGCGGTCTGGCCCGTTCGGCCCACCGGCCGAGCGCCGGCACCGGCGCGACCGCCAGCACGAAGAGCGCGGCGACGAGCAACCAGCCGCCCGCTCCGGCCACGCCGAGGGCGGTGGTGAACACCGCCGGCGCGAACATCTGGACAGTGGCGGTCGCGGCCTCGTTCGCGCCCTGGTACGCGCCTCGGGCGTCCTCACGCATGAGATTCACCGACAGCCCCCAGTTCGCCGCGACGTAACCGAGCTCGCCGCACACGTGCAGCAGGGCCGCGACGATCACCGTTGCCGTGCCGAGAAATCCCGCCGCGCCCGAGGTGGTCGCGAGCAGCACACAACTCGCTGCCAGCGCCGAACCCGCGCGCACGGCCGTGCGGGAGGCCTGCCGCACAGTGCGGGCCAACCTCGTCGCCGAGACCTGGAGCGCGGCGATGCCGACGGAGCTGATCACCACCACCACGCCGCTCAGCGCGAGCGGCAGCCGGGTCGAACCGGAGATCCACAGCGGCAGCCCGGTGGACAACATGGCCCAGCACAAGGACAACAACGCCGTGAACCCGACGATCGCCAGGTACGGCCGGTCCCGCAGCGCGGCGCGCGAGCCGGCGGCCGGGCGGCCTTCGGGCTTCGGCACGGCAAGCGTCGCCGCCGCCAGCACCACGAACGTGAGCGCGTTGCCGGCGACCGCCATCAGGTAGCCCGTCGGCCGATCGGCGGCGAGCACGAGCGCCCCGATCCCTGCCCCGACCGCATAACCGACGTGCTGCGCGACCCGCTGCTGCGCGAACACCCGCAGCCGCACCGCGTTGTCGGTCACCAGGCCGGTGATCAGCGCCGAGCGCACGGCCGTTCCGCCGCTGGCCAACGCTGTGAACGCGATGGTGACCGCCATGACCACAACCGTGCTGTGGACCAGCAGATAGGACGCCATCGCGATGGCACGGACCGCCGTGACGGCGACGAGCACGCGTCTGGGGCCGACGCGGTCGGCCAGCGAGCCGATGGGGACGGCGGCGGCCATGCCGACGCCGGCGGCCACCGCCATGCCGAGGCCCACGGTGATCGACGACAGGCCGAGCACCCGCGTGAAGAACACCGCCCAGACCGTGAACCACAGGCCGTCCCCCAGTGCGGAGACACCCCGACCCCACAACAGCATCCGCACCGCGCGACCACCCTTCAGACGATCCTGAATGGTGTGTGGCACGGTAGCGGGCCCGACACGTCGTCGACAAGCACCGTTCAGGAAATCCTGAACTGTGCTAACGTGCGGCCATGGCGGGCTGGGTGGATCCGGACGACGGGCTGCTGTCCTCGGTGACCGCGCTGGCCAGGGAGCTCGCCGATCCGGTGCGGCTCACCGCCTTGCAGCTGCTGGCCGCCGAAGGCCCGCACACGATGATCCAACTGGCCGACGCCATCGGCGTCTCCGCGCCGCGGCTGGGCAATCACCTGGCCCAACTGCGGGCGGCCGGGTTGGTCGCGGTCGAACACACCGGCCGGCACGCCGTCTACCGGCTCGGCCGCGCCGGCCTCGGCGAGGTCCTCACGGCGCTGGCACGCTACGCGAACGACCGGGACCTGACGCTGACCGAGCGTCCCACGTCCCCGATCGACCTCGCGCACACCTGTTACGACCACGTGGCCGGGCGACTGGGCGTCGCGGTGTTCGCGCTGCTGGTCGAGAGGTCGGCGCTGCGGCCGCCGGACGGCAGCGGCGACGAGCTCGCGCTGGGCGAGGACACGTCCGCCTTCGCCGCCCTCGGCGTCGATCCGACGGCGATCGAGCCGGGACGCCGCAAACTCGCCACCGCGTGCCTGGACAAGTCGCACCGGCTGCCGCATCTGGGCGGCGTCCTCGGCCGTGCTGTGCTGGACGCGTTGCTCGCCGACGACCTCGTCCGGCGGCGGGACGACACCCGCGAACTGCTGCTGACCGACGCCGGCCGAAGCCGGCTGCCGGCGCTGCTCCCCGACTTCGGTCAGCTGCTCGGGTCGGCCTGATCCAGCACGACGTGCCGGACTCCGCGCTCCCTCGCCACGCGGCGGCCGAAGGCGATCGCGTCGCCGCGGTCCGGGCTGATCCGGGACGCGCGGACGTTCCCCACGACACGCGTCTTCCAGACGCCGTCCTCGCAGTACGTGATCACATCTCCGACAGCCGCTCCCACTCGACGCGGTGTACCCACCAGCGGCGGCGGCAGTCCTATCCGGACTACGGCGACCGGTCCGGTTAGTGCCGAGGCATGGGGGTAGCCGGTGGGCCGTGACTTCGTCGGACGCCGCGGCGCGCATGCTGGCCGGGCTGTTGGAGGCGAGCCATCTGGCCACCTTCGACGGCCTCGCCGCCCTGGTCGCGCGGCACGGCGAGACGGCCGGTCTGACCGATGCCGCGCTGTACCTCGCCGACCTGCGCGAGGAGAACCTGGTCCGGATGGGCGAGGGCGACGAGCGGCTGGCCGTCGACGGGACCGCCGCCGGCTGGGCGTTCCGCAACGTGGAAGTCGTCACCGGCGGTCGGTCCTGGCTGTGGGCGCCGATGCTGGACGGCACGGAGCGCCTCGGCGTGCTCGGCGCGACCGCCGGCGAGGACCCCACCGAGGCGGTCGCGCGCATGCGCGCGCTGGCCTCCCTGGCGGCGTTGTTGATCGTCAGCAAGCGGCCGCACAGCGACACCTACGCGGCGCTCGCCCGGTCCCGGCCGATGTCGCTGCCGGCCGAGGTCGTCTGGCCCCTGATGCCGCCGCTCACCTTCGCCACCAAGGACTTCGCGGTGGCCGCGGCGATGGAGCCGGCCTACGACATCGGCGGCGACGCGGTGGACTACGCCCAGGCGCCCGACCTGCTGCACCTGTCCGTCTTCGACGCGATGGGCCACGACCAGTCCGCCGGGCTGACCGTCGCGGTCGCCGTCGGCGCCTGCCGCAACACCCGGCGGCGCGGCGCCGACCTGCCGGAGATCGCCGACGCCGTCGACGTGGCCATCGGGCGACAGTTCGGCCGCGAGCGGTTCGCCACCGGTCTGCTGGCCCGGCTGCGGCCGTCCACCGGCGTGCTGACCTGGGTCAACCGCGGCCATCCGCCGCCGCTGCTGCTCCGGCAGGGCCGGTGGCTGACCACCCTGCGGTGCCCACCCGCGCCGCCGATGGGCTTCCAGTTCGGCATCCCGGCCAAGGACTGCCGCTACCAGTTGGAACCGGGCGACCGGGTGCTGTTCTACACCGACGGCATCACCGAGGCCCGCGACGACGAGGGCCGCGAGTTCGGGCTGCGGCGGTTCGCGGACCTCGTCACGCGGGGCGCGGCCGACGGCTATCCGGCCCCGGAGACCCTGCGCCGGCTGATGCGAGCGGTACTCGACCACCAGCGCGGCCGGCTCCAGGACGACGCCACCGTGCTGATGCTGGAATGGCGCGGCGACCAGCGGCGCACGCTGACGCTGGGCGGCTGATCAGTCGTCGCGGCCGGACGGCGGCGTGCGCAGGGTGCTCGCGACGGAACCGCCGGCCTCGTCCGAGCCCTCGCCGCGGCGCACCGCCTCGTTCAGCACCTCGCGGTCCAGGTCGGGATCGCCACCGGTGGGGACCACGCCCACGTCCGGCTCCTCCTCGTCCAGCCGCTCCGAGAACGGCTTCGGGTGTGCCTCCTCGTACGGAGTCATGCCGTACTTGTCGGCCTCCGCCCACCGCTCCGGCGGATCCATGCCCGCCTCCAGCGGATCCACCTCGAGGCACTCCTCGTCCAACTCCTCCGCGGCGCTCAGCGCCGCCGGATCGTCCTCGACGGAGTCGTTCTCGGGTGTGTACCCGACGCGCTCCTCGCTCATCGCATCCTCCTCGTTCAGGGTGCGGGCACGGCATACCCGGATCCGTCGGGGATTACCCGCCGAGCGCCTGTCGTACGGTCGGGAGGACGTCGACCCGAGGGGTGTGACAGTGACCTGTGCCGGCCGGCGACGACACCGGTCCCGGGCGCACCTCGTCCACGTCGCGCTGGAGTGCGTGAAAGTGGCCGGGCTGATCGTGTTCGGCGTCCTCACGGTCGGCTGACGTCCGGATTGACCGCTGCGGCGCCGGGGTATCCCCGGAGCAACGCAAACCCGCAACGGGAGAGGCAGCCATGGGCGGCAAATCGACCTCGAACAAGCCGGCCGATCAGGTCGCGGAACTTCGTGAGCACGCCGAGCGCACGCGCGAGGCCCTGGGCGAGACCATGCAGGAACTGTCCGACAAGCTCGACGTGCAGGGCCGCGCCCAGGAAGGCGTGCGGTTGGGCGTCGAGAAGGTGCACCAGGCCGGGGAACTGGCCGCCGACAAGGCCCACCAGGCCACCGAGCAGGTCACCAGGATGGCTCACGAGGCCACCGCGCAGGTCAGGGACGCCGCGACCCGGACGTTCGAGCAGGCCGAGCAGAAGATCGACGACCTGCCCGAGCCGGTGCGGGAACCGGCCCGCCAGACCGTCGCCGTCGTCCGTCAGCGTCCCGCCCTCGTGTTCCTCACGTTGGCCGGGCTGGTCGTCCTGTGGCGGCTGCTGAGCCGCCGCCAGCGCGACTGACGGCGGTCATCCGGTGGTTGGCATTCGCCAGAACACCGCCGACCGCTCGGCGCGGGAAGCGATCCGCCGTTCGGCGGCCAGCCACACCACGCCAACCACGGCCAGCACCGCCAGGCCACCCCAGCTCAACGCCGTGAACAGGTTGACCTGCAACGGTGTCGGCCGTGGTTGGTAGCCCTGCTCGAGCAACTGGAACTGCCGGGGCGTGCCCGTCAGCAGCAACGTCAGCGCGAGGGCAATGCCGTGCATGGAGTCCCACAGCGCGTGCAGCAGCGAGACGCCGAGGTACGACAGCAGCAGGCGGCGGGAGAACGCGAAGTGTCGGTGATCGCTGGCCGAGAACAACACCCCGCCGAGGATCGCCGTCCACAGGCCGTGCCCGACCGGCGCGAGCAGACCGCGGAGGATCTCCGTCTGCACCAGGTCGACCAGCGACAAGCCCTGCTCCGTGAACAGCGCCGTGAACGCGTAGCCGGCCGATTCGAACGCCGCGAAGCCGAAACCCACCGCCGCGCCGAGAATCATGCCGTCCAGGGCGCTCTTGCGGGCCAGGCGGCGGGTCAACACGATGAGCGCGCCGAGCTTGACCGCCTCCTCCACCAGGCCGACGCCGAGGAACAGGCCCGCCGACGGGTGCAGCAGGTACGTCTCCAGCAGCGAGGCGCCGAGGACCCCGAGCACACCGCCGGTGATGAACGTCGTGAGCAGGAGCTCGGCGGTGACCTCGCCGCTGTGACGGCGCTCGAAAGCCCAGGCGACGAAGGTGACGGGGACCAGGAAGCTGCCCAGCAGCACCAGCGTCGGCACCAGGTTGGGATTGCCGGTCGCGAACGTGACTACGACCGTCAGCACCCACAGCAGCAGACCGGTGCCGAAAATGCGGAGCCAGGCGCGGCGTCGGGGTTGTCGGTGGATCCCGCGTTCATCCGTCATCGCACGGGTGTACCCGCTGCGGCGGCATCGATGCGGGCGTGTAGTTCGGCGCAACCGCCGATCCGTGCCAGCGGTCTCACCGCTAACCGAGCAGCCATCGCCTCAGCCGACCGGCCCTCGGTCGGCGACCGAGCGACGGGTGCCGCCGGGCCCGGTGCGCCATGCTGCCCGCGGCGATCAGCAGCAACTCCTGGTCGGGCGTGGGGCAGCCGTCGGCCATGGCCTGCTCGGCCCGCGCCAGTTCGGCGATCTCGACCAGCCGCCGTCGGCCGGTGGCGGGACGGCCGGTCGCCGCGGCGGGGACCTCGTGCACGCCCATGACCATGCCTCCCGTGGGCGGCGAAGCGGATCCGGCGGCAATACCCGCGGCGGCGGCGGTCAATCCGATCGCCACCCGAATGGAGTAGCACCCCGGAGGTTCGGGCCGGGAGGAGGCAGGTGGCCCAGGCCGGCACTCGACCACAACGGCGCTGCCGATGCGCACGGAGTTGGCGCGCCGCCGCGGCACAACTTCCTTGCCCTGCCGCGGATCCGCTCCGGGCTGCCGGCGTTCGAGCTGCACTGTCGCCACATGGCCGACCGGATCCGCGACGAGGCCCACACGGGGCACGCGCGGGCGCCGTCGGAAGTCGGCGCACAGGCGGTCCAGTCCGACACCGCCTCGGACCAGGGCGATCCCCGGAGAAATGACGACAGACTGAAAACGTTTACAGTCAATTGTCAACGCATGCCGCTGAGCACGCGGAAGGCCGCCGGCAAGCCCTTTCCACATTGACGCCCCTCCGCCGCCGTCACTAGCTTCGCCTCCGATCCCTCGTGAGCACCATTCAGCCACGTGAAATCGGGAGGCGCCCATGTCCCTGAAACGCCATGCCGCCGCGCTGTGCGGGATCCTGTGCGGCACAACGATGCTGGTCGCGCCGGCAGCCTCGGCGCAGACGCCGGGGGCGACCTGGATCGAGTACTCGCCGACCTTCAAGGTGCAGGAGGAGGGCTGCGGCAAGGTCAGCGACCTCACCTTCCAGCTGACGTGTTCCAAGTCCGGCGCCTCGCACGACCGCGCGGAACGCCGCTACGCCGACTACACCGGCGGATCGCACAAGTTCGAGGGCACGTTCAAGATCACCAGCCAGAGCGGCTCGCGTATCAGTCTCAAGCAGACGTTCCACGGCACGCAGGGGCCGTACTTCCTGCTGGCGGTGGAGAAGGGCGGCCGGCTGTACTCGGTGGAGAACCAGAAGACCATCGCCACCGGCGCGACCGTGGGCACGCCGGTGACCGTGGACACGGTGCAGACGGTCGGAAAGACGTTGCAGGTCTACATCAACGGCAGCCTGCAGTACACGGAAGCCAGCCCCGGCGGCACGTTCTACGACAAGATCGGCTCGTACCGCACCGCCAGCGGCAACGGCCCGCTCACGGTGCAGTGGAGCAATCTTCACTTCTGGCACCAGTGACCCGTCGCGCCGGTCCGCCCGCCGGCGCGGCTACGCCGTCGGTTCGTCCTCTGTGGACGATTCGGCGCGGCCGGTGGCCATGGCCACGAACCGACGGGCCAGGGTGCGCAGCTTCACGTTGCTGCGCTGCGACTGCGACACCAACTCCTGGAACGCCTGGTCCTCGGTCAGCCCGCGCACGGCCATCAGGATGCCCTTGGCCTGCTCGATGACGGCGCGAGAGGCCATCGCCCCGCGCAGCTGCTCCACCTGCTCCTCGGCCACCCGGGCCCGCCCGACCGACTGCATGGCCGCCTGCGCGACCACCGTGTACAGCCGCAGGAACTGGGCGTCGACCTCGTGGAAACCGTGGCCGCCGAAGCTGAACAGGTTCACGGCGCCGACGGCGTGCCGGTCGATCGTCAACGGGGCGGCCAGAAAGCTGCCGACACCGAGGTCGCCGGCCGCACGGGCGAACACCGGCCACAGCTGCTCGGCGCGGGGCACCTCGATGCGGACCAACTCGCCGCGGCGCGCGGCGCGCAGGCAGGGGCCGTCGCCCTCGGCGTACTGCGCGTCGTCGATCTGCCACGCGCGCGGATCGGTGGAGGCGCTGGTGTACGGCCCCGCCTCGGCGAGCAGCGTGATGCTGGCCATGTCCGCCCCCGGCACCACGCTGACCACCTGCTCGGCGACCGCCTGCAGGATCGTCTCCTTGTGCGTGGTGGACACCAGCACGGAGGTCAGCGACTCCAGCGCCGCGGCGATCTCCGCGAGCTGGGCGGCCGGGAGCGGCACACGGTCGGTCATCGGGCGGTCTCCCCTGCGTCGAGCATGATCGTAAAAGTTCTACGACGGCCGCTGCCTGCTCAACGCACCTGGCGGGGAATACTACCGGTTCACCTGCCGCGGTATCGCCACCAGGGCCTCGTCCACTGTGGCGTCGAGGGCGAGCACGTCGTCCAGTGCGGTGAGCTGGATCGGCCGCAGCACCTGGCGGTTGGCGGCCACGACGCGGAAGGCGAAGCCCTGCTCGCCGGCTCTGCCGTGCCACCGGGCCAGCAGCGCCAGGCCGGTGGACGCGAGGAAGCTGAGCCCCTCCAGGTCGACGACCAGTCCATCGACGCCGTCGGCGACGTCGCCGAGCTCGCGCTCCACGTGGTCCACGGTGGCGAGGTCGAGCTCGCCGGACAGGTGCACGACCGCGACCGGGCCGAGCCGTTGCATACGGACGGAGATCGGCGGTGTCGCGGGTTTCGGTGACGTGTGCATGGGCACCGTTTTCATAGTGGTCGGGGACGCAGCTCGGATCGGACACGAACGTGCCACGCCATCGGCTGCTGTCTCAACCTGTGTTCACCGTATGTCCCGCCGCCCTGCGGGGCAACGCCGGTACCCCCTCCGCCGCCGAATAAACGCCGTGTCGAAGGACACGCGGTCACAGTCCGACCCGGCGGGCCGGCGGTTGCCGCGCGACGGCCTGGGTAGCCACCCCCATGCGATTGGGTGTGTTGGACATCGGGTCGAATTCGGCGCAGCTGGAAGTGGTGGACGTCGTCGCCGGCGGGCCACCGCTGCCGGCCTACGCCCTCAAGGAGCCGACGCTGCTGGCGGAATCGTTCACCGCGGACGGGGCCATCGCCCCGGACGGCGTCGACCGGGTCGTGGGCGCCGTGGGACGGGCGATGCAGACGGCCCGCGGGCTGGAAGTCGAACAGCTCTACGCGTTCGGCACGTCCGCGATCCGCGACGCCGCCAACCGCGACGAGGTCGTGGACCTGCTCGACGCCGAGACCGGTGTGCGACCGCAGTTCCTGTCCGGCGAGGACGAGGCGCGGCTGACCTACGTCGCCGCCCGCCGCTGGTACGGCTGGTCGGGCGGCCGCCTGCTCACCCTGGACATCGGCGGCGGCTCGATGGAGATCGTGTTCGGCACCGGGCTGCTGCCCGACCTGGTGGTGACGCTGCCGCTGGGCGCCGGCCGGCTCACCCGCCAGTTCCTGCCCGACGACCTGCCGCTCGGCAAACAGATGCGGCGGCTGCGGCGGCACGTCCGGCACCAGTTGCGCGAGGTCGCCGACCGTGTCGCGTGGGAGGGCACGCCGACGCTGACCGTCGCGACGTCGAAGACGTTCAAACAGCTGGCGCGGCTGGCCGGGGCGCCGGCCCAGCGCCAGGGGCCCTTCGTGCGGCGCCGCCTGGCCGTGGAGGACGTCGCCACGTGGATTCCGCGCCTCGCCCGCACACCGGTCGCCGAGCGTACGCAGTTCCGCGGCGTGTCGCAGTCCCGGGCCAGACAGGTGCTGGCCGGGGCGATGGTCGCCCACGCCGCGATGAAGGAGCTGGCCGTGCCCTCGGTGGACGTGTGCCCGTGGGCGCTTCGCGAGGGCGTGATGCTCTGTCACGCCGTGTGGGACGCGCGCACCTTCCTCCCCCTCCAGCCCGTTTCCCTGACGCAGCGCCCGGACGTGTGCGACATCCGGCAACTGGTGGGTGGTGCGACGCCGGCATGACGGAGGTGAGCCGGACCGTCGGGGTGCCGCCGGACCGCGTGTTCGCGGTGTTGGCCGACGGCTGGTCCTACGCGGCGTGGGTGGTGGGCAACTCCCACATCCGCGGCGTGGACCCGGAATGGCCGAGCGTCGGCGCGCGGATCCACCACAGCGCCGGACTGTGGCCGATCCAGTTCAAGGACTGGACGGAGGTCACGGCGCTCGTGCCGGGCCGCATGATCGAGCTGCGTGCCCGGTTGTGGCCGCTGGGCGCGGGCACCGTCCGCTTCGACCTGACGGCCACGAGCGGGGGCACCCGCATCGTGATGGGGGAACGGGCCACGGACGGCCCGGTGGCGCTGCTGCCGGGCGTGATGCAGGGCCTGCTGCTGCGGGCCCGCAACCACGAGGTGCTGCGCCGGCTGGCCGACCTCGCCGCCGGGCGGCCTCAGCCGTAGACCAGGCGGTGGGCGGCGTTGATCACGGCCTGGTAGCCGCCGCCGGCCCAGCCGTCACGGGCCAGCGCGGCCCGTGCGGCATTGCTGCCGGGACCTCCGTGCACGGCCCCGCCGGGATGGGCCGAGGCGCTGGCGAGGAACAGCCGCTGCACGGGCGTGTCGGCGCGGGCCAGGCCGGGCACGGGTCGTAGGAACAGCTCCTGGTGCATCGCCGCGGTGCCGCCGCTGATCGCGCCGTCGACCAGGCTCGGATCGTGGTCGTGCAGATCGTCCGGGCCCTGGATGGCGCGGCCGACCACGAGTCCGCCGAAGCCCGGGGCATGGCGTTCGACGACCCGCTCGATCCGGTCGGCGGCCCGCGCCAGTTTCGCCTTGTCCCAGCGCTGACGGTGCGGCACGTGCGTGTACGCCCACACGGTTTCGGTGCCGCCCGGTGAGCGCGACGGGTCGGCGGCGGCCATCTGCCCCAGCAGCAGGAACGGGTCGCGTGGCGTGCGCCCACGGGCGAGGTCGAGGGTGAACGCCGACAGCCCGTCCATGTCGGCGCTGATGTGCACGGTGCCCGCGCCACGGACCTGCTCCGCCGTCCACGGCACCGGACCGGACAGCGCCCAGTCCACCTTGATCGTCGCGGGATCCCAGTGGAAGCGGCCCAGGTCGTCGACGAGCCGCGCCGGTAGGTGGTCGGCGCCGACCAGGTCCAGGTACAGCGCCGGCGCCGGCACGTCGGCCAGCACGGCGCGGCGCGCCCGCACCGGTTGTCCCTCGGTGTCGCGTACGCCCACGGCCCGGCCGCCGGCGATGAGGATCCGGTCCACGCGGCGGCCGCACCGAAGTTCGCCGCCACGGTCCTTCAGCCGGCCGACGAGGGCCGCCGTGATCTGGCCGGCGCCGCCTTCCGGCACCGGAAAGCCCACGTCCTGGGCCAGCATCGCCAGCAGCCAGCCGAACACGCCGCTACCGGCGTTGTCCACGCCGACGTCGGCGTGCATGGCGTTGCCGGCCACCAGCAGGCGCGCACCCTCCCCCTCGAACCACTCGTCGGTGAACGTCCGCGCCGACAACGCCACCATGCGCGCCAGGCGCAGCGCCTCGGCCGTGCCGACCCTGCGCAGCAGGCGTGCACCCGCACGGACCGGCGGGAACGGCCGGAACAGGGCGTCCAGGAACGGATCCCGCAGCCGCATCCACTGGTCGTACATGCGACGCCAGGCCGCGCCGTCGTGGCGGGCGAACGCCGACACCGACCGTGCCGTGCGGTCGATGTCACGGGACAGCACCACGCTGCGATCGTCCGGCAGGACGTGCGCGAGG
The DNA here is from genome assembly GCF_003387475.1 of Kutzneria buriramensis. Lineage (GTDB taxonomy): Bacteria > Actinomycetota > Actinomycetes > Mycobacteriales > Pseudonocardiaceae > Kutzneria > Kutzneria buriramensis. The sequence continues at coordinate 165,182 of NZ_QUNO01000013.1, forward strand.
ACGTCCGGTGCGTGCCGCCAGGTCAGGCCGTAGCGGGGAAGGTCCAGGTCGGCGAAGACCGGCGAGGCCGCCGACATCGGGAAGAAGGCGCTGCACAGATCGCTGCGGTAGCCCGGCGCGGCGATCTCCGCCGTGCGGACCGCGCCGCCGGGCTGCTCGGCCGCCTCCAGCACGAGGACCTGCCACCCCGCGTCGGCCAGCAGGTTCGCCGCCACCAGCCCGTTGTGACCGGCGCCGACTACCACGGCGTCCGCGCACTCCTCCGTCATGGGCGCGGATTCCACCGCTTTCCCCGTTCGAAACAGCGTCAGGAGCGCCGGTCCGGCGGCCCCCACTCGGCCGACTGCTGCGCCGCGACCTCCTTCTCGCACCACCCACGGCCGCACCCCGGGTCCGCCGCCTTGTGACCAGCGGACGTACAGCTCGCCGCCGGCGTCACCGTCCCGGCGGCGCTGAACCCTCGTTAGGACGCGGAATCGACGGGTACTCGTCGCCGTGCGGATCGTGGTGACGGGAGCCAGCGGAAACGTGGGCACGGCCCTGCTGAGAGCTCTCCGGCGCGACGGGTACTGGCAGGTCACGGGGGTCGCGCGGCACCTGCCGGACCGGTCGCGGCCACCGTACGACGTGGCCGAATGGGTGGCCTGCGACGTCGGCGAGCCCGAGGCGACCGACCGCCTGGCCGAGGTGTTCGCCGGGGCGAGCGCCGTGGTGCATCTGGTGTGGGCGATCCACCCGGCCCGCGACGATCCGCCCATGCAGCGGACGAACCTCGCCGGCAGTCGACACGTGCTCGCGGCGACGGCGTGGGCGGAGGTGCCGCACCTGGTGGCGGCCTCCTCGGTAGCGGCCTACGCGGCGCCGGATCGGTGGACGCGGGTGGCGGAGGACTGGCCGTGCGAAGGCATCCCGCACAGCGCCTACAGTCGAGGGAAGGTCACGTTCGAGCGGATGTTGGACGAGTTCGCGGCGGGCCATCACGACCGGACGGTCGCGAGGGTCCGGCCGTGCGCGGTCCTCCAGCACGACGCCGGCGGCGAGTTCGCCCGCTGGCTGCTGAGCCCCCTGCTGCCGGAACGGGTCATCGGCCAGAGCTGGCTGCCGCTGCCGTGGTGGACGGACCTGCGCCTCCAGGTGGTGCACGCGCAGGACGTGGCGGCCGCGCTGCGGTCGATCCTCGTCCGCGGTGCGAGCGGGGCGTTCAACCTCGCCGCCGAGCCCGTGCTGTCCGGTGCGGACCTCGCGCGGCCGTTCGGCGGCGGCCCGCGGATTCCGGTGCCGCGTGCGGCCGGCTGCGCGCTCGCGGGCCTCACCTGGCGGCTGGGGCTCCAGCCGTTGCATCCGGGCTGGCTGGCCCTGGCCGACAAGGCCGCGCTGGTGCAGACCGACCGGGCCCGCCGCGTGCTGGGTTGGCGTCCCGAGCGGGACGCGCGCGAGGTGCTGGACGAGATGGCCGCCGGCCTGCGGGCGGGCGCCGGCACGGGCAGCCACCCGCTGCGCCCGCTGGCCCGTGCCGGGCGGCTGGGCCTGGGCCGGCCCACCCACCAGTCACAGGCGTGATTTCCGTCCTTTTCGGTTTCAACGGCCTTGCCGAGGGCAGCCGTTGCCATGACAAGGACCCAGGACCCGCTCGGTGAGCTGTCGGCGCAGGGAGTCTCGGTCTGGCTCGACGACCTCTCCCGCGAGCTGCTCGCCGGCGGGCGGCTGGCCGCGCTGATCGCCGACCGGCACGTCGTCGGCGTCACCACCAACCCGACGATCTTCGCCTCCGCGCTGTCCCACGGCGAACGCTACGACGAGCAGCTCCGGGGGCTCGCCGCCCGCGGCGTCGGCGTGGACGAGGCGGTGTTCGCGATCACCACCGAGGACGTGCGGGACGCGTGCGACGTGTTCGCCGATGTCCACCGGCGCACCGACGGCCGCGACGGCCGGGTGTCGATCGAGGTCGATCCCCGGCTGGCGCGGGACACCGCCGCGACCGTCGAGATGGCCGGCAGCCTGTGGCAGGCGGTCGGTCGGGAGAACCTGTTCGTCAAGATCCCGGCGACCGTCGAGGGCCTGCCGGCGATCACCGCGGCGACAGCGGCGGGCATCAGCGTCAACGTGACGCTGATCTTCTCCGTGGACCGCTATCTCGCGGTGGCCGAGGCGTATCTGACGGGCCTGGAGCGAGCCCGCGAGGCCGGCATCGATCTGGCCGGGATCCGTTCCGTGGCCTCGTTCTTCGTCTCCCGGGTGGACACGGAGGTGGATGCCCGGCTGGACAAGTTGAGTGATCCTCACGTGGCGGAGCTGCGCGGCCGGGCCGCCGTCGCGAACGCGCGGGTGGCGTATCAGGCCTACGAGGGGCTGCTCACCTCCGAGCGCTGGCAGCGCCTCGCCGGCTTCGGCGCGAATCCGCAGCGGCCGCTGTGGGCGTCCACCGGCGTCAAGGATCCCGCTTACCCCGACACCATGTACGTCACCGAGCTCGTCGCCCCGGACACCGTGAACACGATGCCCGGCGCCACGCTGGAGGCCTTCGCCGACCACGGCTACGTCGTCGGCGACACGATCCGCCCGCGCTACGCGGAGGCTCGGTACGTGTTGAGCCAACTGATGGGCTGCGGCGTAGATCTCGACGAGGTGGCCGTCCAACTCGAGCGGGAGGGGCTGCACAAATTCGAGCAGAGCTGGCGGCAGCTGGGCGACACGGTGAGCGGCGCGCTCCAACCGGCGTGAGCGAGGGTGACATGGAAGTCAGCAGACTCGTCGAGACGGCGCGATGCGTTGCGCGCGAACACATCCTCGTGGCCATGCTGGGCGTGCCGACACTGCTGAGGCACCCCGTCTGGCACACGCCCGACCCCGACCTGGGCGGCGGGCAGGGCGTGGTCCTGGTGCCGGGCTTCGGGGCTGCCGACGTCAGCCTGGCGTTGACCGGAAAGTGGCTGGCCGCGCGGGGTTTCCGGCCCGCGCCGGCTCGAATCGGCCTCGACATCGGCTGCACGTCGACGCTGGTCGAGCGAATCGAGCGCCGGCTGGAGGCGCACGCCGAGGCGACCGGCCGCAAGGTCGTCCTGCTGGGACACAGCCGCGGCGGCGCGTTGGCCCGACTCGCCGCCGCCCGCCGTCCGGATCTGGTACAGGGTTTGGTGATGCTGGCCAGCCCCGTCCTGGACCTGCTCGGCGCGCGACTCGGCGTCATCCCGATGGCACGCATGCTCACACGCCTGTCCGCACTCGGCTTCGCCGGTTTGATCGACGACGACTGCTTCCACGGCGACTGCTACACGGTCAACACCCGCGCGCTCCGCGCCGAGCTGCCGCCGTCGGTGCCGGCCGTCGCCTTCTACTCGCGCCACGACGCCATCGCGCCGTGGCGGCTGTGCCTCGACCCGTACGCCACCTGCGTCGAGGTCGGCAGCACGCACACCGGCATGCCGTTCGACCCGCACGTCTACGCGGCGCTGGCGCCCACGCTCGCCGCCTGGGCCACCCGAGAAGTCATGGCCGCATAAGTAGTTCTGCGCTGGTGCCCCACCCCGCTCCCGCCGAACCTTGTGCTGGGAACGGAGAAGGGGGATCCACCATGCGGCCGTGGCTCATTCTGCTGATCACCGTCGCGGCCGTGGGCGCCTGGTGGGAACTTCGCAGCATTGCCGGCGGGTGGGCGACGTTCGCCTTCGTCTACAGCGGCGCGGCCCTGATACTGCTGGCTCCGGTGGTGGTGGCGTTGATGTTGCTGCATAGGCGTTGGCTCGGCCGTTGGACCTCGACCTGGTTCATCGTGCAGGCCGTCGCGCTGGTGCTCGTCGGCCTGCTGTTCCCCGACGCGGGCGACACCGATCCGACGGCGCCGGTCGCCGTGCTGTCGGGTTCCCAGTCCATCACGCCGGGCCTGTACGGGATGCTGGCGTTCGTCTCGGCCGGGCTGGGACTGCTCTGGTTGCTGCTCATCCCCGTGACTGCCTTGTGCGCGTGGAAGATCGAGCGCGCCCCGGCGCCGGTCGAGTAGCGGGTCACACGGCGTCGGGCCACTCCGGCGAGCGCCCCAACGCGGTGAGGATCCGGCGCAGCGGGTCCGCGTCGCTCGTGGCCAGCGCGGGCGCGAAGGCCGCGCCCGGCGCGAGCCGGTTGTCCCCGTTCGGCACCGCGAGCGCGATCCGCAGCGCCGGTTCGGCGACTTCCGGGGCCAGTTCGTAGTCGAGTCCGAGCGAGCGGGCCACGTCCCAGCCGTGCACCACGTAGTCGATCAGGTGGAAGCCGATCGCCTGGGCAGCGGGGAAATGCGGCACGGGTTGGAACTCCGGCAGCTCGAACTCCGGCACTTCCGACTCGGCGAAGGCGGCGAGGACGTCCTTGGCGGCGACGGCGTAGTCGTCCGGGCCGGCCGGTCGGACCTCCCACGCCGCGTGATCACCGCCATGCCCCCGGCCCGCCGCGGCGAAGCCGCGGTGCTGGGCGGTCATGTGGGCGAGCAGGTCGGCGAGCGTCCACTCGGCGCAGGGCGTCGGTCGGCCCAGGTCATCGGCCTGGACCTGGGAAACGATGGCAACGCTGGCGTCGACGACGACCCGGTGGGCGGCCAGCAGTTCATTAATAAGCACATGCTTACGATACGCAGGTGCACACTATTTCGTCAAGCTCGGTATCATGCCGATCATGGATGGCGGGCGGCAGGATCTCGCGGCGATGATCGCGCCGCTGCAACGCGCGCTGATCGCCGCCGAGCTGCCGGTGCTGCGGGCGCACGGGCTGAGCATGTGGGGCTATGTCGTGCTCAACGCCCTGGACGGCGAGCCCGTGCGCACCCAGACCGCGCTCGCCGAGTTCATCGGCGCCGACAAGAGCCGCATCATCGGCGTGCTGGACGAGCTGGAGGACAACGGCCTGCTCGACCGCACCCGCGACCCCGCGGACCGACGCGCGCGATTCGTCGCCATCACCGACGAGGGCCGCTCGAAGCGCCGCGCCGTGCAGGCCGACATCCAACGGACCGAGGACGACCTGCTGGCCAAACTCCCTCCCGCCGACCGGGAGGCGTTCCTGCGGGCACTGGCGACGCTCTCCGGCGGGTGAGAAATCCCGGTTGTGCCCGGGCGACGATCGGGAACAATCCTCCCCCATGGATCTGGAGGAGTTGTCGGCACGGCTCGACGCGTTGGACTATCCGGCGCGCCAGCGAGTTCTCGCCGACACCGCGCGTTCGCTGGCCGGGTCGCCGGCGCTGACCGCGCTGCTGGCGGAACTGGACGCCCAGCCCGGCGTCGCCCGCATGTGGGCGATCACGATGGCGATCGTCGCCGGCGACCAGACCTATGTACGCGGCTGCCTGACCTCACCGGACATGGCAGTGGCCGGCGTGGCGCTGAACCACTGCGTTCGGCGGGGCCTGCACCTCGACGTGATCGCGGAGGCGTTGCCGACCGCGCCGATGGCGTGGCGGACGGCGTTCTATCGGGCGCTGCGCGGCAGCAAGAGCCTCGCGTGGGGGGACAGCGTGCTGTCGTCGGTGCGCGAGCGGTTCGGCGATCACGAGGCAGCGGCCGTGCTCCCGGCCTGCGACACGGAGACGGTCGCGGCGCTGCTGCCCGAGCTGGACTTCGCGGTGCCGAACATGGAGGCGCTCGCCCTCCGTCACCCGACCGTGGTGCTGGATCACCTGCGGCGCCGGCTGACCGAGGCCGGCGAGACCGAACGCGCCGACGTGTGGACGCGATACGGCGCGGCCGTCCGCAGTCTGCTCCGGCACGACGTCGGGCAGGTCCTCGAACTGCTGGAGCAGCGGGGCCCGGTGACCGGGCTGCCGCCGGGGGCCGGCCGCTGGCTGGTCATGCTGGCCAAGGCCGAGCCGGAGCGGGCGGCGGCGATCCTCGGCGACCCCGGTCGGCGCATCCGGTTCGACCCCAGCCGAGGCCTGTGCCAGGCGTTGCGGCAGGCGTCGGACACGGCCCTGGCGGCGCTGGTGCGGGCGGCGATCGGCGACGTCCGCCTGACGACGCTGCTGCGCCGGTTCCCGCCGTCCCAGCGGGCGGAGCTGCTGGACGGCGCGTTGGGCGGCCGCGACATCGTCGCCGCCGGACTGCCCGTCTCGGTGCTGGATCTCCTGCCGTGGCCGGCGCGGCACGCCCACGCCCGCCGGCTGCTGACCACCCGGCGGGTGGCGGACGACCCCCAGCTCCTGCTGGAGGTCACCGCCAGGCTGCCGTGGGCGGAGGCCGAACCGGTGCTGCGAGCGCGGACGGCTCGCCCGGTCGCCGCCGAACGCGAGCACGCGTACCCGCTGCTGATCGGCGCGGCGGCGGCCACCCGTGATCCGGCCACGGTCGGGCGGGCGTTGGCGTCGCTGACCCGGCTGCCCAATGAACAGGATCCGGTCCGCCGCACGGCGATGCAGGCGATCGCCGCCATCCCGTTGTGGCTGCTCGCCGCGTCCGACCTGCCGCAACTGGAGAAGATCGCCACCGACGCCCTCGATGCCCGTGACACGTCCTGGATCACCCGCCGGGCGGTGGAATCCGTGGCCATGGGCCTGGTCCGGCACGGCGCGGTGACCACCGACTCCGCGGTGGTCGACTGCGGCCTGCGGATCCTTGAGCTGGCCGGCGGCCACAACCGCACGCTCAACCTGCGCGACCTGAACCGGAACCTGCCGCGCGGCGCGGAACACGCCGTGTTCGAGGTGTTGCGGCCGCGGATCGCCGCCGACGCGCGGGTGGACCGCCACGACCTCGCGCTGGCTCTCGCCCAGGGCCTGCACCGGCGCGCCTGGGCCATGCCGGACCTTCAGGACTACCTCGCCGCGGCCGTCACCGCGGCGGCGGACCACACGGTCCGACAGGCGATCGACCTCTGGCTGGCGCCGCCGGCGACCCGGTCCGAACGGGTCGAGGCGGTGTTCGACCGTGACCCGTCGACGATCACCGTGCACTCGGTGTCGAACGCGATCAGCGGCCGCCGCACCGACCTGCTGGACCGGGTGCTGGGCCGGCCGCTGCACGGCCGATTCGTCAATCGCGGCGTGCAGCTCGTGCCGATCTTCCCCGGCTCGTTGCGGAACTGGCTGCCCCGCCAGACAGCGCTGTACGCCACGCTGCTGGCCGACCTGGCCACCGCGCCGGGAAAGTCGGTCTGGGAGCGGACCGCCGCCGTGCGGCGGCTGGGCAGCCTGCCCGGCGTCGGTGCCGATGCCGTGCGGCCGTTCCTCGCCGACGGCGAGGTGGCGGTGGTCGAGACCGCCCTGGCCGCGCTGGCCTGGACCGATCGGCCCGACCGGGTGCTGGGCGAGTTGCTCGGCTACGCCGACACCGATCGGGCCCGGGTCGCCGTGTACGCGGCGACTCGCTGCGCTCGCTCCGTCGCGCCGGCGGCGTTGCTGGCCGCGCTGCGGCCGGTGCTCGCCGGCCGGAAGGTGACTTCCCGCAAGGAAGCCGTGCGGCTGGTCGCCGAGCACCGGGTGCCGGGCGCGGTGGACGAGTTGACGGCGTTGTGGGCCGACCCCGACCTGCACCGCGACGTCCGGCGCGGCATCGTGTCGGCGGCCCGTTGGCTGCTGGACGACAGTCGCATGTGGACGGTGCTGGCGGACGCCGCCACGGCGGAACCCGCAGTTGCCGCCGCGCTGACCGACGCCCGGACCTTCACTGTCGCGGAGCCGTACCGGGCCCGGTACGGCGTACTGGTCCGGACTGTCGCCGGTCACCCCGATCCCGATACGGCCAGGGCGGGGTTGACCGCGTGGCCGGCGTGGGCGGCCTGGGATCGCGACGGCGCGGCGTCGCTGGTGACAGTGAGCTGCGACCTGGACAGCACCGCCACCTGGCGGGTGGCGGTCGACGGGCTGATCACCATCTCCGCGCTCACCGGTGACGCGGCGCCGCTGCGGGCAGTGGCCACGACGTTGGCCGGCGTGGACGACGTGGCGGGTCCGGATCGGGATCTGCCCGCTCACCAGCGTCTGCGCTACGTCGCGGAGAGCCTCGTATCACGCGTCGGCATGTCAGGTGAGGCACTTCGCCTTGTCACACAGGCGTTGTCCGAGGTGCTGGTCGGTTTCGCCGATCACCGTGCGGACGGGCTCGCACTCGCCGTGGCCGCGCTGCCCCGGCGGGGCGACTTGTTGCCCGCGCTGCGCGGGATCGCCGCCGTCGCGGATCGGCCGGTGTTGGCGTGGCGGGTCACGGATCGGTTGGCGGGCTGGCTGGCCGCACACGGCACGGAACGGCCGTCGTTGCTGGACACGGCGCGTGATCTTTCTCCGACCGCCGCCGGCGCGCTGCTGGCCGTCGGCATCGCCGACAAGGCCGGGCCACGCGCGGGTTGGTCGGCGCCGTGGCGCGATCTCGTGCTGGCCCTGCGGGAGAACGCCGACCCCGATGTCCGCGAGCGCGCCTTGCGGATTGTCATGGCATCCGAATGAGGTCGCCATCCCGGTCGAGCATCGTGAGGTAGCCATCCAGCCGGGCGGAGCCGGCGATGAGGTTGCGGCTGCGGGCGGTGAGGCGGTCCCGCCAGGAGTGGAGAAAGGCGGTGAGGGCGTCCGCGCCGCCGGCTTCGCGTAGCGACTGGAGGAACTGGGCGACCTGGGACAGCCGGTAGCCGCCCCGGCGAAGCTGGCGGGCGATCTCGGCGTCGCGTACGGCGTCGGGGCCGTACCGACGGTAGCCGGTGGCACGGTCGCGTTCGGGGCGGAGGATGCCCTCGACCTCCCAGGTCCGCAGGGTTGCCGGGTGCAATCCGAGCCGGCGCGCGAGTTCACCGACGCTGAGCCGGCCGGTGAAGCGGGCGGGCGCGGTGGACAGGGTGTCCAGGGCCGCCGCGACCTCGGTGCTGGTGTCGCGTTCGGCGAGCAGCGCGACGTGAGCGGCGTCGATGAGGCGGTAGGCGGAATCGACGTCGCCACGGTTGACCGCACGCATGATCTCCAGCGCCGGCTGGTGTCCGTGGCCGCCGCGCAGGGCGAGGAACGTGCGGAGCGCCTGGGCATGGAGGGGCGTGTAGCGCCGGTAGCCGGTCGGGCTGCGCTCGGCCGGCGGGAGGATGCCGGCGTCGTCGTAGTTGCGGATCGCCTGGGCGGACAATCCGTGCTCTCGCGCGAGGTCGACGGGCCGCAAGCTACACCTCCCTTTGAGGCTTGGAGCCTATCGAACGCAGGTCGACGTCGTGGAAGTCTCATTCGAACCTTCAACGATACCGTCGAGGGCATGTCCACCCCGCTGCGCGCCATCGCCCGCGAACTCGACGACACCGTCCTGGACGACCTGCTCACCGCCCGGCCGACGGTGCTCGCCCTCGGCGAGCCGACCCACGGCATCGCCGCGTTTCCCTTGCTGCGCAACGACATCCTCGCTCACCTGGTCGAACGGGGCTTCCGCTCGGTCGTCCTGGAGACCGACTACTTCGCAGCCTCGATCGTCGACGACTACGTGACCGGGGCGGCCCTTGACCTCGACACCGTGCTCGCGACCGGCTTCAGCCACGGTTTCGGGGCCGTGCCGGGCAACCGTGAACTCGTCGAATGGCTGCGCGAACACAACTCTGGCAGCGCACCGCGCGACCAGGTCCGCTTTCGTGGCTTCGACGCGCCGACGGAGTACGCCTTCGCCCCTAGTCCGCGGCGCGCGCTGTCCTTCGTCATCGACTACCTGTCGGCCTCGGTGCCGGACCTCGACGCGTTGCTCGGCGACGACGGCGACTGGACGAACGAGGCCGCCATGTACGACCCGGCCGCGTCGATCGGCGGCTCCGACCGCGCTCGCGCCCTGCGCATCATCGCCGACGACGTCGCCAGCGAGCTGCGCCGCGCGGCGCCCGCCCTACGCGCCGCCGACCCGTCCCGCCACGACCTCGCCCTGGCACACGCCCGCACTGCCCTCGGCCTGCTGCGCTATCACGCCGCGATGGCCAGCCCCTCGCCCGATCGTATGGGCACCCTGTTCAGCCTGCGTGCGGAGATGATGGCCGACAACCTGCTCGCCATCGTGGCTCAGGAGAGCAGCCCGAGCCTGGTCTTCGCGCACAACCAGATCCTGCAACGGACCCACGGCGAGGCGACCTGGGCCAGCGCCGGCGCGCTCATCGCGCTCGGCCTCGGCGAGCGGTACGTGGTCGTGACGACCGACGCCGATCCGTCCAGTGAGGCCGGCACTTTCCAGCACGCGCTGGCCACAGCCACCACCCGCCGCGCCCTGTTCCCGACGCCGGCCCTGCGCGCCGCGCTCCCCCGGTCGATCCGCGCCGGCAGGCCGATCCTGCCCGGCCACCTCCCGCTCGACCCGGCCGACCTGGAGGCTTCCGACGCGGTCGTCTTCGTCGCCGGCACCGACGGAAAACGGCACCAGTACTGGTGATCAGGCCTGGAAGGTGAGGACTCCTCGGATCAGGCCCTCCAGTTGGTCGAGTGACGCGTTCGGATCGATCAGCCGGCGGACCGCGAAGCCGATGAGCAGGTCGACGATGGCGTCGGCGATCGCGTCCACCGGCAGCGCCTCGACGAGCTCGGCGGGGAACCGGTCGCGGATGACCGTCGAGACGAGGCCGGCGCCGTAGCGCTGCCGCTCGACGAACGCGGCAACCATCCGCGGGTCGTCACGGGTGTCGAGCGCGAACTCCAGCTCGAATCGGGGCCAGCCGGAGGCGAGCGCGACCTCGGCCCACGCGCGCAGGCCGGCGGCCAGTTCCCCCGGCGGCCTGCCCGGATCGAGCACCGGCCCGAGCGCCTCGGTGTGCTCGGCCTGGATCCCTTGCAGCACCAGCAGCGCCAGCTCGGGCTTGCCGGTGAAGTTCGAGTACACGACCCCGGTGGAGAAGCCGGCGGCGTCGGCGACCGCCGCGAGCGAGGTGGCCCGGTAGCCCTCGCGCAGGAACAGGTCCCGCGCGGCCTGGAGCACCTGCTCGCGGTTGCGGGTCTGGGACTCGGCCCGGGTCAGTCGCGGCACGGCGGTGATCCTACCTGTTGACACTATCAAGATACCGTGCTTACTTGGATAGCGTCGTTATCTCAAATCCGGCAGGACTAGGAGCACGGCGATGACCGACTACGAGGTGGCGGTGATCGGAGCCGGCGTGTCCGGCATCGGCGCGGCGGCGCGGCTGATCCAGCAGGGCGTGCGAAACTTCGTGGTGCTGGAGAAAGGCGACGCGCTCGGCGGCACATGGCGGGACAACATCTACCCAGGCTGCGGGTGCGACGTGCCGTCCCGGCTGTACTCCTACACGTTCGCGCCGAATCCGGAGTGGACCCGGGTGTTCGCCAAGCAGGCCGAGATCCTGGACTACCTGCGGGACACCGCCACCCGGCACGGCGTCACCGACCACGTGCGATTCGGCGTCGAAGTCCTGCGTGCCCAATGGGACCCGGCGACGGCGCGCTGGCGACTGTCCACAAGCGACGGCGACGTCACGGCGCGGGCGGTGATCGCGGCCGCCGGCCCGTGGCACACGCCCAACCTGCCGGACATCCCCGGCCTGGCCGGATTCGACGGCCCGGTGTTCCACTCCTCGCGGTGGGACCACGACGTCGACCTCACCGGCAAACGCGTCGCGGTGGTCGGCAGCGGCGCGTCGGCCGTGCAGTTCGTGCCGGCGATCGCGCCCGCCGTGCGACGGCTGCACCTGTTCCAGCGGACGCCGCAATGGGTTCTGCCCAAGCCCGACCACCACGTCCCGCAGGCGGAACGCCGGCTGCTCCGCTGGTCCCGCGCGCTGACATCGTTACGCGGCTTGGAGTACCGGTCGCTGGAGGCGCTCGGATACGCCTTCCGGCGTCCGCGCACGCAGCCGCTACTTCGGGCCATCGCCACCATGAACATCCGGCGCGCCATCCGCGACCCGCGGCTGCGGCGCAAGGTCACCCCGGACTATCCCGTCGGCTGCACCCGGCCGCTGGTGTCCAACGACTACTACCCCGCGCTGGCCCGTCCCAACGTCGATGTGCACGCCACCGGCGTGACGGAGGTCCGCGGCAACACCGTCATCGGCGACGACGGGACCGCCGCCGAGGTCGACGCGATCATCCTCGGCACCGGGTTCCGCATCCTCGATCTCCCCGTCGCCGGGCGGGTTTTCGACGCTGCGGGCGCGAGCCTCGCCGACCACTGGCAGGGCAGTCCGCAGGCGTATCTCGGCACCACCGTGGCCGGCTTTCCCAACCTGTTCCTGGTTCTCGGGCCGAGCCTGGGCACCATCAACTCGGCGTTCGTCGTCGTCGAGGCGCAGCTGGCGCACATCATGCGTGCGCTGCGGCTGCTGCGGACCGCCGACAGCATCGAGGTGCGCCAAGACGTTCAGGACGCTTTCAACGCCCGCGTCCAGGCCGCGCTGCCGTCAACCGCCTACCACGCCGGCAACTGCCGCAGCTATTACATCGATGCCAACGGGCGTAACAGTTTCTCCTGGCCGTGGGCCACCGACCGAATGGTCTCGCAGCTGAGCCGGTTCGATCCCGCCGACTATCGCGTGGTCGAGTCGGCCGTGACGTGCTCGTCGGCGGCGAAGGAAGTCAGGTAGGAGCGGTCGAGGAACCTGGCCTCGTCGTCGGGGACGCGGGCGCCGGCGGCGGCGAGGGCGGCCAGCCAGCGGTCGAAGGCGGCACGGTCCCGGAAGGCGATCTCGGTCATGACGTCGAAGTCGACGTGGTCCTCGCGGATGTTGAGGGGGTCGCCGCGCTCGACGTAGTGCCGCTTGTAGACGTCCGGCGTCGGGGCCAGGGCGAGAATCAGGGGCACGTGGTGGTGCTCATAGTAGTCGACGAACTCGGCGGTGGTCATCCCGGACCGCTTCCGCAGGAGCGAGAGCTTCTTGTACATCCGACCTCCCGAAACGTAACCGGGGAGTTCCCCGGTTCACTCGATTGTAGGCTAAGCGGGGAGGTCCCCGATTGGCAAGGGAGGGCGCGTGCTCGCGAGTTCGACACGGGAGGAGCTGGCCCGCCTGACCCACCCGCCGCTGCGCGCGGACGCACGACGCAACTACGAGGCGGTGTTGGCGGCGGCCGCGAGGGTGTTCGAGGCGGACGGGCCGGAGGCGTCACTGGACGAGATCGCCCGCCGCGCGGGGGTGGGCAATGCGACGCTGTACCGGCACTTCCCCACACGCCGCGACCTGCTCGTGGCGGTGTGCGTCGACGACGTCGAAAAGCTGTGCGCGATCGGCGGCGAACTGCGGCCACGGGAAGGTGCGCTGGAGGCGTGGCTGCGCGCCTACGTCGAGCACATCCGCACCAGACGCGGCCTCGGGGCGGCATTCGCGGACAGCCGGGACTCCACCTTCGTGGCGACGTGTCGAGCGGCGGTCGGTGAGGTGGCGAATGCGCTGCTCGACGACGCGAAGCGGTCCAACCGAGTCCGCGCGGACCTCGAGCTCGATGACGTGCTCACGCTGGCCAACGCGATCGCCATCGTGACGGAGTCGAGCGACCGGAACCGCGCGGAGAGCCTGTTGACGCTGGTCGTCGAGGGATTCCGCTAGGCCGACTCGGTCCGGTGCACCACCAGCAGCGCGACGTCGTCGGCGGTGGACTGGCCCTCGACGAACTCGGCCATGAGCTCGGTGCACACGGTCTCGGACGGCACGGCGGCGACGGCCCGCAGCAGCTCGTCCAGACCGGCGTCGATGGGCCGCCCGCGCCGCTCGACGAGACCGTCGGTGTAGAAGCACACGGTGGCGCCGGGCGCGACCTCGATGACGGTGCTGCGGCGCTGCCGGCCACGGAGCGCGAAACCGATGGGCGGGTCGACGACGGCGTCGACGAACTGGCTCGGACGGCCGGGGACGGCCAGCACGGGCCGCAGGTGGCCGGCGAGGCAGAGGGTGAGCCGACCGGCGGTGGGCTCGACCACGGCGTACGCGACGGTGGCCATGACGCCGGCCTCGAAGTGACTCGCCTTGCGGTCGAGCTTGTCCAACACGATCTCGGGGGCGTCGTTGTCGAGGGCGTAGGCGCGCAGGGCGCTGCGCAGGCGTCCCATGACGACGGCGGCGGGGAAGCCGTGCCCGGCGACGTCGCCGATGACGATGCCGATACGGCCGCCGGACAGCTCGAACACGTCGTACCAGTCGCCGCCGACGCCGAGATCGGCGCCGGGGGCGTAGCGGCCGGCGAAGTCGAGGCCGGCGACGGCGGGCAGGCGGCTGGGCAGCAGGCTGCGCTGCAACGCGGTGGTCGCGCTGCTCTCGGCGTTGGTGGTGTGGGCCTGCACGGCGAGCGCCAGCCGGTCGGCGGCGACCTGGAGCAGGTGGAGGTCCTCGTCGTCGAACGTGCGGTCGCCACCGGCGCCCACCCGCAGCACGCCGACGAACGTGCCGGCGGCGACCATGGGCACCGCGACCAGCGCGGTGATGCCGTTCTCCCACAACGGGGTCTCGACGGACGCCGCGTCAACCCGGTCGGCGACAGTCGTCTTCTGGTTCAGGGCCACCCGCCCGGCCAGCCCGGCGCCGACCTCGATCCGCACCGGCCGGCTGACGTGCTGCTCGACGCCGACCGCGGGCCCGGCGACGAGGTGCTCGCCGGACCGGTCATAGAGCAGGACCGTGACGGTGTCGACCCTCAACAGGTCGTGGATGCGCGTGAGCAGGTCCCGCTGCACGGCCTCGGCCCCCATCCGGGACAGGGCGGCATCCGTGACGGCGTCCAGGAACCGCAGCCGGGTGTCCGGCGGCGCGCTCGCGGGCCAGCGCATGCGGACGCGTGTGCCCGTGGGCGACGGCAGCACGGTCACCTGCGCGGCGAGGCGCTCGATCAGCGCCAGCCCACGCCCGCGGTGCTGCTGCTCCTCGGGCGTGCTCACGTGCCAGTGCCCCTCATCGGCCACGACCGCCACCACGGCCTCGCCGTCGTGGTACAGCTCGACGTCGAGATTGCCGATGCCGTCGTCGCGGTACGCGTGCTCGACGACGTTCGCCATGGCCTCGTAGACGGCCAGCCCCACCATCTGCGACAGGTCCGTGGACAGCCCGGCGCGCTCGGTCCAGGCCTCGATCGACTTGCGGATGCCGCTGAGCTGCTCGGCCTTGGCCAGCCCGTGCCACCGCAGCGGCGGTTCGAGCCCGCTCATCCCTCGATCGCGGCTTTCAGCGTGGGCCTGATCAGCAGGTCCTCGGTCAGGCCGGTGAGCTCCATGGGCCGCAGCACGGCCGGGTCGCTGGCGACCACCCGTAGCTCGGTGCTCTCGTCGGAGGCCCGGTGGGCCAGCGCCAGCACCGCGAGCCCGGCCGAGGAGAAGAACCGGACGTCGGTCAGGTCGATGACCAGAACGCGGGGCCGCTCGCCCAGCAGGGTCACCACCTGGCTCTCCAGCGCCGGCGCGGTGACCATGTCCACCTCGCCGTCCACGTGCACCACAGCGATGTCGTCAGCCGGACGCTCAACGGCGACGGTCGCCACCCCCACCTCCGCATTGCTCGGTTCATCCCCGCTCAAACCGGTCACACGGACATCATGCCTCCCGCCGTGGCGGGAGGCAGCGCAGATGCGACCGAACGACGGGATAACCGGTCGGAGCGGGGCCGAAACCTCGACTACGGCTGCAGCAGGACCTTCACCGCGCCGTCGCGTTTCTGCTGGAACATCTGGTACGCGGCCGGGGCCCGGTCCAGTTGGACCCGGTGGGTGGCGAAGCTCTCCAGGCCGAGCGGGTCGCCGTCGACGACCAGCGGCAACAGGTCGTCGACCCAGCGGTGCACGTTGGCCTGCCCCATCCGCAGCTGGATCTGCTTGTCGAACATGCGGAGCATCGGCATCGGGTCGGCCATGCCGCCGTACACGCCGGACAGCGAGACGGTGCCGCCGCGACGGACGATCTCGATCGCCAGGTACAGCGCGTGCAGGCGGTCCACGCCGACGCGTTTCATGAGCCAGCTCTGCATGGCGTCCGGCAGCATCGCGGTCATCTGCTGGGTGAGCTGCGCCGCCGGCGAGCCGTGCGCCTCCATGCCGACGGCGTCGATCACCGAGTCCGGACCGCGGCCGCCGGTCTTGTCCCGGATCACCCGCACCAGATCGGGATCGCGCAGGTCCACCACGTCCACCCCGTTGGCCCGCGCCCGCTCCAGCCGCTCCGGCACGAGGTCGACGCCGATCACCTGGCCGGCCCCGCGGTGCTGGGCGACCCGGCACGACATGTCGCCGATCGGCCCGAGGCCCAGCACCACCAGGCTGCCGCCGTCGGGCACCGCGGCGTAGTCGACGGCCTGCCACGCGGTCGGCAGCACGTCGGACAGGTAGACGAACCGGTCGTCCGGCGGGCCGTCCGGCACCTTGATCGGCAACGTGTTGCCGAACGGCACCCGCAGGAACTCCGCCTGGCCGCCGGGCACCTGGCCGTACAGCTTGGTGTAGCCGAACAGCGCGGCGCCGTTGCCCTGCGCGTGCACCTGGGTCGTCTCGCACTGCGAGTGCAGGCCCTGGCCGCACATGAAGCACGTCCCGCAGGACACGTTGAACGGGATCACCACGCGGTCGCCGGGGCGGACGGCCGTCACCTCGGGCCCGACCTCCTCCACCACGCCCATCGGCTCGTGGCCCAGGATGTCGCCCTCGTCCAGGAACGGCCCCAGCACCTCGTACAGGTGCAGGTCGGAGCCGCAGATGCCGCTGGACGTGATGCCGACGACGATGTCGGTCGGGTCCTCGATCCGCGGGTCCGGCACGGTGTCCACGCGGACGTCCCGCCGGCCGTGCCAGGTCACTGCCTTCATCGTTTCCTCCCGGATGTCGTCCTGCGACGGCTACCCGGTGTGCGGTGAGCTATCCGCCTCCTCGCACGGCGCCTCGAGGATCTCCCGCGACCGGTCCAGCAGCTCCAGCGCCGCCCGCAGCCGCTCGGCGGTCCGCCTGCGCACCGTCTCCAGGGCATCCACCCGCCGCCGGGCGTCGGCGACCAGCGCGTCCGCCTCGGCACGGGTGGACGCCCTCAGCGCGTCCAGTTCCGCCATGGTCTCCCGGCGGCGCGCGGCCATCGCGGCCTGAAAGTCCTCTTCGGCGAGCCGGCGCTGCGCCGCCGCCCGCTCGTCGAGCTCCGCGCGGCGCGCGGCGGCCTGCTCGGTGAGGGCCTTGACGTCGGCCTGGGCCTTGCGCATCAGCTCGCCGTGTTCGTTCTCCATCTGCTGCCGCCGGGTGTCGAGATCGGCGGCGAGCCGGTCGCAGCGCTCCCGCAGGCGGTCCGTGGCGAGTCGGGTGTTGCGCCAGCTCTGCTCGGCCGCGGCCCGAGCCGAGGAGGTGATCTCCGCGGCCTCGTCACGGGCCAGCTCCACCATCCGCCGCAGTCGCTCGGTCAGCCCCTCGGGGCTCACCGGCGTGCGGCAGACGCGGTCCAGGCGCGACTTCAGCACGGCGATCTCGCGGCGCAACGTCTCCACCTGCCGGGCGAGGTCGTCGGCGCGCTGCACCGCCGCGTCCCGATCGGTCGTCAGCAGTCGCAGGTCGGCGTCCACGGCGTGCAGGTGGCGCTGCACCTGGTATCGGTCGTAGCCCCGCATCACGACGTCGAAGTCGACTGCCAGCGGCACGATCTCCTCGGCCACCACCGTCATGGCGGTGCGTTCCTCCTTCCCTCGCTAGCGGTCCAGGTACAACTCGGCGAGCCGTTCGCCGACGTGGCGGCGGTCGAGGCCGGACAGGTCCGGCGGGTCGGTGCGGCCGACGGGGCGGCCCATGCGCAGCGCCTCGACGAAGCGGGCCAGCACGCGCGGCGCGGGCACGGCGCCGTGGGCCGGGTCGAGGTGCCGAATGACGACGAGGTCCTCGCCGGACGCCGTCTCGACGGCGGCGGACCAGCCGTGGCCCTCGTCCCACAGCAGCGCCAACTCGCGGCCGGGGTAGACCGGCAGCGTTCCGTCCAGCGCCAGATACGCCGAGGCCGGGGCGGTGGTGTCCACTGTGGTCGACTCCGCGCCGACGCCCAGCGCGCGGGCCACCGCGGTGATGTAGGCCCGCAGCCCCCGGTCGAAGGTGTCGTCGTCGTACCAGGTGATCTCGGACCGGGCGGCGGCGCCGGTCAGCAACGGTGCGCCTCGCACCCTGCGTTTCCTTCCATGGCCGGGCCCGGCGCCACGCACAAAGCGATGTGAAAGCGGCGTTCCTCGCATCCGAGTCGAGGAACGCCGCTCTCCCACCTCCTCTCGGAAGTGCGGCGCCGGGGTGGAGGGGTCAGGCGTCGATCTGCTTGGGCTCGGCGCTGCCGGCGTCGATGGCGATCTTGCGCGGCTTGGCCTTCTCGGCGACCGGGATCCGCAGCGTCAGCACGCCCTGCTCGTACTGGGCGGAGATGCGGTCGGCGTCGAGCGCGTCGCCCAGGAACAACTGGCGGGAGAACACCCCCAGCGGACGCTCGGCGACCTGCATCTCGACGCTCTCGCCGCGCTCGACCGGGCGGCGCTCCGCCTTCACGGTCAGCACGTTGCGCTCGACGTCCAGGTCGATCGCGCCGGGGTCGATGCCCGGCAGGTCGAAGTGCACGACGAACTCGTCGCCGGTGCGGTAGGCGTCCATCGGCATCGCCGTCGGGCGGGACCACGTCCCCGGCGCGCCGAACACCTGCTGGGTCAGCCGGTCGAACTCCCGGAACGGGTCGGTGCGCATCAACATCGTTCCACCTCCATGTCCCTCGTCTTGGTGTCAACGCGCACCACAGTTCTAACACGTCATCCAAACGATGACAAGTGCTCTGTCATCCATAGGACGACATTGCCTCCACCTGGCGAAATTGCCGGCATCGGAGCTACCATGTCGTCTTTACGACGACTGGACACATGTCATCGGAAGGGCGACACGATGGAGGGCAGCGAACGCGACCTGGCCCGGCAGTGGCTGCGGGACCGGCAGGCCGGCGCCGACGACACCCGCGCCGGCGACCGGGCACTGACCGATCTCGCCCTGATCGACGAGATCGCGCACCACCGGCTCGGCCAGCCTGCCGGGAACGAGAACGGCGTCACCGACGCGCTCGCCGCGCTGACCCTGCTCCGGCACCTCCGCGAGGAGCTGGCCGAGTGGGAGCCGCGGCTCATCGCCGCCGCTCGCGCCCACGGCGCCAGCTGGATCCAGCTGGCGCCGGCGCTGGGCGTGGCCAGCCGGCAGGCGGCCGAGCGCCGCTACCTGCGGCTGCGGCCCGACGACACCGGCGCCACCACCGGCGAGCAGCGGGTCCGGGCCGCGCGCGACCGGCGCGCCGGCGACCGGGCGGCCGCCAAGTGGGCGCGTGACCACGCGATCGGCCTGCGCCAGCTGGCCGCACAGGTCAGCGCCCTCGACGGCGACGCGACGCTGGTCGGCGACGCTCAGCACCACGTCGACACCGTGACGGCGGCATTGGGCGAGTCCGACAGCGCCGCACTGCTCGGCCCGCTCACCGAGGCCCACCCGCACCTGCACGCGAGCCATCCGGCGCTGGCCGACAAGATCGCCACCGCCACCGACGAGGGCAACCAGGCGCGGCAGATCAGCTGAGGCCCGTCACGGCGTGTCGACGCTGGCCTGGCGGAGGTCCAGCTCCCGCAGCACCCGCCGCAGCACCTCGTCGTCGATCTCGCCGGCGTCGCGCGCCGCGACGAAGACCTTGCGCTCCACGTCCAGCATCGTGGCGAGCAGCCGCTGGTACGCCTCGGCCCGGCCGCCCTCCTGGTCCTCCATCCACTCCCTGGCCGCGCCCTGGTGGTGCTCGGCCAGCGACCGCAGCAGCTCCACGACGTGCTCCGGCGTGGTCTCGCCCCGGTCGGCGACCTTCCGGTCGAGCTCCTCGCTGGCGGCCGCCACGGCGTCGTGGCGCACGCGGGCCTCGTCGTCGGCGTTCTCCCGCTCCTCGTCGGCGGGCACCCGCAGCAGGCGGATCAGCAGCGCGAGGGTCGACCCGTGCAGCAGCAGGGTGCCGACGGTGATCGCGAAGGTGGCGAACAGCACCAGCTCCCGGCCGGGCATCGACGGCGGCGTGGCGTAGGCGACGGCCAGCGAGATCACACCGCGCATCCCGGCCCAGCCGACGATCGTGGTCCCCTTCAGGTCCAGATCTCGGTTCCTGACCAGGAAAACCCACAGCACCCGCACCACCACGGTCACGGCCAGCAGCGCGGCGGCCGCGCCGACCAGGCCCCAGCTCACGCCCACCGCGGCGGCGATCGTTCGCAGCTGGAGCCCGATCACGGCGAACACCACCGACTCGAGCAGGACGTCCACCGACCGCCAGACGGCGTTCTCGCGCAGCCGGGTGGTGTGTCGGCCGTACGGCGCCTGGTGTCCCATGAGGACGCCGGCGACCGCGACGGCCAGCACGCCGGAGGCCTGCGCCTGCTCGGCGAGCAGGTAGCAGGCGAACGGCGTCACGACGCCCATCGCGCTCTCCAGCACGCCGTCGCCGATGCGCACCCGGACCGCGTGCACGACGAAACCGGCGACCGCGCCGATCAGGCCGCCGACCACCGCGGCGTACAGGAAGGCCAGGATCCCTTGCCACCACGTCAAAGTGGCGCCGGTGGCGACCACGATCGCCAGCTTCCACAGCGTCAGGGCGGCCGCGTCGTTGCCGAGGCTCTCGCCGGCCAGCAGCACCATCGCCCGGCGCGGCACGTGCAGGCGGCGGCAGATCGACACCGCCGCCACCGCGTCCGTCGGCGCGATCACCGCGCCCAGCACCAGCGCCGACGCCAGCGGGAACTGCGGCAGCAGGACATGAGCCGCGACGCCGACCGCCGCCATCGTGGCGACGACCGGCCCGACCGAGAACAACCCGATCGGGCGCAGCATCGCCCTGATGTTGACGTACGAGCTGTCCAGGGCGGCCGAGTACACCAGCGGCGGCAGCACGAAGGCCAGCACGAACTCCGGTTCCAGGCCGAAATCCGGCAGACCCGGCAGCAGCGACACGCACAGGCCGACCGCCAGCAGCGTCAACTGCGGCGGCAGCCTCAGCTTCGAGGCGACGGTCCGCACCGCGAGGGCGCCGACCACCAGCGCCACCAGAACCGGGGGTGTCACACCGGCTTCTCCGGCACGACGAGCACGAATCCGCTCCGCGGCCGGGCCGGCACGCGGCGCAGCGAGATCGTCAGATCCTGGTGCGGCACCTCGTAGTCCAGCCGCGCCAACCGTTCCGACAGGGCAGCCAGCACGGAGACGGCGATGCCCTCGCCCGGGCAGCGGTGCCCGTCGTCGGCCCAGCCCGCGCCCTGCGGCACGAGTTCGAACGGGCCGATCGCGCGGTCGAGGAACCGCCCCGGCGAGAACGCGTACGGGTCGGGCCACAGCTCGGGGTCATGGTTGTGCCCGTGGATGTCCAGCAGCACCAGGCTGCCCTCGGGGATCTCCTCCCCCAGCCAGTCCAGGTCCCGGGCGGCCAGGCCCGCGAGGAACGGCACGAACGGGTAGAACCGCCGCACCTCGTGCGCGAACGCCACGGCGTAGTCCCCGCCGGCGGCAAGGCTCTCGCGGTGTTCGGGCCAGCGGTGCAGGGCGTGCGCCGCGAAGGTGACGAACCAGCTCAGCGCCGCCGTCGGCCGGATCACGTTGAGCAGCTCGACCGCCCGCACGTGCGGGTCCTCGATGTGCTTTGCCACCACGTCAACCACCGCCCCATCGGCGACGCGGGCGAGCCACTTCTCCCGCCGCCGCCGGGCGATGCGGGCCTTGAGGTGCCGCGGGCCGGCGGTGGCGAAGCCGTCGACCATTGCGATCAGGTCCGCGGCCAGCGCCGGCAGGTCGGCGGGCGCGACCCGGATGCCGGCCCAGTCGCACACCGCTTCGGTCAGCACCCGGCCGGCCTCGTCGAACAGGACCATCCGACCGGGTCGCAGCGTCTGGTCCCAGACGTCGACCACCCGCTCGGTCAGGTCGGCGACGCCGGCCGGGTCCATGATGGACAGGAACATCTCCTTGCGGGAGCGGTGTTCCTCGCCGTCCAGAGTGTGCACGGCGCCGCGGCCGAACAGCGTGCTCAGCACCGGCTCCGGCAGCGCGCCGTGCCGACGGACGTTCTCCTCGTCGTAGAAGTACCGCGCGGCGCCCACTCCCCCGATGCACCAGGCGCGGCGCCCCAGCAGCCGGGTGCGGACGGTGGGCGTGCGGCGACGGCGGTCCGGGAGCCAGGCGTAGCCCTCGGTCAGCAGCGACACCGTCTCGTCGACGGGCATCACTCGACGGAACCCGCGACCTTCTCGTCGGCCATCATCGCCTCGTAGCCCTGTTTGGCCACCGCCTCCGGGTCGTCCGTTTCGGGTATCAGGGCGGTGACGGTGACGCCGCTGTCCCACAGCTCCTCGCGCAGCGACTCCGCGAACGCCCGCAGGAACGCTGTGGCGGCATTGCCGACCGTCCGGAACGGGCCGGCGGCGATCGAGGACGTGAACAGGACCCGGCCGCTGCCACGGGCGGTCATGGTGGGCACCAGGCGCTTGGTCAGGTGCACCGCGGAGCGCACGTTCAGGTCGACCGCGGTGAGCTGCTCGTCCAGCGTCGACTCGGCGACGAACGGCCCGGGCACTGCGCCGCCGGTGTTGACCACCAGCGCCTCGACCGGCCGTCCGGTCATGGTCACGCGGCCGACGAGCTGCTCCACGCGTTCCGGCCGGGAGAGATCGCCGCGCACGGCCTCCACGGCGACGTTGCTGGCGCGCAGCGCGTCGGCGGCCAGCGGGAGCCCGTCGTCCTCCGCGCTGACGACCAGGTCGAAGCCGTTCTCGGCGAGCTGGTGAGCGAGCTCCAGCCCGATGCCGCCGGACGCTCCGGTCACCACGGCGAGCGGGTTGAGGGGTGTGCTCACGTCTCCTCCTTCGGTCCGGACGCGGGTCCACCTTCGGCATTACCCAGCCTCGCGACGGTTATGCCGGAATCGATCCCGCGGAACGGGGTATTCCGGCGGCATGCGGTTGAGACGGAGCCGGCTGGCCGGCGAGTGCATCACGCGGCGCCGGCGCGGCCGGGGTTTCGCCTACCACCACGACGACGGGTCGCCGGTGACCGACGCGGCGACCGTGGACCGGATCCGGGCGCTCGCGATTCCGCCGGCGTGGCGGGACGTGTGGATCTGCCCGTGGCCCAACGGCCACATCCAGGCCACCGGCACCGACGACGCGGGCCGCAAGCAGTACCTGTACCACGCACAGTGGCGGGAGGACCGGGACCGCGCGAAGTTCGAGCGGGTCCGCAAACTGGCCCGAAAGCTGCCGGCGTTCCGACGTGAGGTGGCCACCGACGTGACCAGCCGCGGGCTGGCCAAGCAGCGGGTGACCGGGGTCGCCCTGCGCATGCTGGAGCAGGGGGTCTTCCGCGTCGGCAACGACGAGTACGTGGAGTCCAACGGCACGTACGGGGTCTCGACGCTGCTGCGTGAGCACGTCACGGTCCGCCGCGACCGGGTGGAGTTCCGCTTTCCGGCCAAGGGGCAGAAGGAGCGGCGGGTGGCGCTGTCGGATCCGGAGCTGGCCAAGGCGGTGACCTCGCTGAAGCGGTCCCGCACCGGCAGCGACCGGCTGCTGATGTACCGGAGCGGGCGGGAGTGGCGGCCGCTGGACGCCCAGGACGTGAACGAGCGCCTGCACGAGCTCGTCGGCGACGACTACACCGTGAAGGATCTCCGCACCTGGAACGCGACCGTGCTGGCGGCGGTGATCCTGGCCGGCAGCACGGGCGGCAAACGGGTGGCGGTCCGGGAGATGTTCAAGGAGGTGGCGCACCACCTGGGCAACACGCCGGCCATCGCCCGAAAGTCCTATGTGGATCCACGGGTGGTCGACGCGTTCGAGGAGGATCGGACGATCCGACCGTCGACCGACCTGGAACGGGTGGAGCGGGCGGTCGCGCGGCTGCTGGGGCGCGTCGACGCCGACTAGCGGCTCCTTCCGGTTCGGACGGTCCGGCCGGGTTATCCGCAGCCGTGACCGCCTTCGAGGAGCGGCTGCCCACCGCACGCGTCCGGTCGTAGCCGCTCACGCCGGATCCTTGACCACCCGGACCGAGTCCAGCTGGGAGTCGGCCGGATCGGGCAGCTGCATGCCGGCGGCCAGGCCGCTGCGCAGGTACTCCAGCATCTCCCTGGTGATCACCTCGCCGGGCACCAGCGCGGGCGCGCCGGGCGGGTAGGGGCTGATCATCTCGGCCGCCACCCGGCCGACCGCCTTGTCCGCGGCCACCTGCTCGGTCTCGCCGAAGAACGCGTCGCGCGGCAGCATCACCGTGCGCAGCTCCAGGTCGCCCGGGCGGGGCAGGTCGACCTGCGGCGGCCGCTCCATGCCCTTGGCGGCCGCGACGAGGTCCCGCAGCGCCGACACCAGCGCCGAGGCGGTCTGCTCGTCGTCGGCGACGGTGATCATCGCAACGATCCGCCGGTGGTCGGACAGGCCGACGGTCACCCGCCGGCTCGAGCGCAGCCAGTCCGACGCCTGGTAGCCGCTGATGCCCAGCTCGGCCAGGTCGACGACGACCTTGAGCGGGTCGAAGGACGCCGCCAGGTCGGGGCCGACGAACTCGCGCTCCCCCATCACCCGCAGCCCCGGCAGGCCGTCGATCTCGGTCCGCACGCGCTCGGCCAGCGACAGCGCGGTCGACAGCAGCTTGTCGCCCTGCTCGACCATCTGCCGGCGCCAACCGTCCACAGTGGCATAGACCAGCGACGACGCGCTGGTCGTGCCGAGGATGTCCTCACGGGCCTTCAGCACCGCCGGGTCGACCCGGCTGCCCTGGAGGTGGAACACCGAGCTCTGCTCCACGGCCACGCCCATCTTGTGCACGCTCGTCACGCACAGATCGGCGTCGGCGTCCATCGCCCACGGCGGCAGGTCCGGATGGAACGGCAGGTGCGCGCCCCACGCCTCGTCCACGATGAGAGGCTTGTCGAACTCGTGGCACACCTCGGCGATCGCCTTGATGTCGCCACAGGTCCCGTAGTCGGTCGGCGTCACCAGCAGCATGCCCTTGGCCTCGGGCTCTGCCTCGAACGCCCGGCGCACCTCGTCCGGGCCGGGTGGGTGCGACAGGTGCCGCTCCCCGTCCCAGTGCGGATGCACCCAGACCGGCGACACGCCGCTGATGATCAGGCCGGAGATCACCGACTTGTGCGCGTGCCGCACCACGATCAGCTTCTCGTGCGGCCCAGCCACCGCCAGCATCGCGGACTTGACCGACAGCGAGCTGCCACAGGTGGAGAAGAACGTGTGGTCCGCGCCAACCGCGTCGGCCATCAACTCCTGGGCCTGCTGGAGCACGCCGTGGCGCAGCAGCCGGTCGTCCAGGCCGTTCGGCCCCAGCACGTCGCTGGTGAACACGCCCTCGCCCACCACGTCGACGACCCTGGGGTCCGCCCCGCGCCCCTGCTTGTGGCCGGGCGGAGTGAACGGCACGATGCCCTGCTCGTGGAACTCGGCCAGGGCTTCGAGCACAGGTGCCTTGCTGTGGTCCATGCGGACGGTTTCCCTTCGTGCCACCGACGAAACTCACGTCGGCCAGGCCAGCAGGTCCAGCACGTCCGCCATTCGGGCGGCCCCGTCGTGGGCGGCCCGCTGGCGCTGCGCGCCGTTGCCCGCCGCTCGCACCTGGTCCAGGGCATGCGCCGCGAAGTCGGCATCGTCGTTGGCCCGCAGCCAGGGTTCCAGGTCCGCCACGAGATCGTTCACGACCTGCCAGGCCGGCACGAGTCTTCCCGTGCGCGGGGCCACGCAGCGCCCGGTCAGGCCGTCACGGGCGGAACGCCACAACCAGGCCCGCAGCACCTCCGGCGGCGGGATCGCGGCCGGGGTGTCGGTGTCCAGGGCCTGCGCGGCCAGGCCCCGTACCAGGACGGCGAGCAGGGCGGCCTCGGTCGGGGTCGGGAGGACGTCGGCGATGCGCACCTCGACCGTGGGCTGGTGGGCGGAAAGCCTTACGTCCCAATAGATCATGCCCCGATCGAAGGCGGCACCGGCGACGGTCAGGGCATCGACCCGCGACTCGTACTCGTCCACGGAATCGAAGTGCGGCGGCGGGCCGGCCGACGGCCAACGCTGCCACAACAGGTGCCGCGCACTCGCGTAGGCGGTGTCCTCGCCGTTGCGGTACGGGGAGTTGGCGGTCAGCGCCAGCAGCACCGGCAGCCAGGGCCGGACGTGGTTGCTGATGTGCAGCCCGGTCGCCGCGTCGGGGATCCCCACGTGCACGTGGCAGGCGCACGTCAGCGACGCCAAGGCGATCGCCCCGAACTCCCGCGCCATCCGGTGGTAGCGGACGTCCGGGGTGAACCGCGCCGGGCGGTCGTCGGCCATCGGCGCGGTGCCGCTGGCCAGCAGCCGCAGGCCCTGCTCGGCCGCCTCCGCGGCCAGCCGGTCGCGCAGCCCGCGCAGGCCGTCGACCACCTCCTCGGCCGTCTCGCACACGTCGGTGGCCGATTCCACCTGGCAGCGTCGCAACTCGTGCTCGACCTGCCCGTCCTCGTCGGACACCTGCTCGGAGATCTCCGGCCCCGCGGCCGCGAGCCGGCCGTCCCCGTCGACCAGCAGGAACTCCTCCTCGACGCCCAGCGTCAACGCCGATCTGCCACTCATATCGGGAATATGCCCCTTCGTCTGGGCGGTTCAAACGCGCCCAGCGCGAGGCGCGCGAAGGCGTCGGGCACCTGGTACGGGAACGCGTGCGGCAGGCCGGGGACGGTGACCAGCTCATCGCCGAGCGAGGCCGCCCAGGCCGGTGTGCACATCGGGTCCCGCTCGCCGCGCACCACCGTGACCGGGCACGTCACGCCGGCGAGGAGATCCTCCAGCGGATGCCGCAGCATCGAGCGCAGCAGCACCCAGATCCGCCGGAGGCCGGCCCGCCGCCACTCGGGAAACTCCTGCCGCCCCAGGGAGGACGGCTCTCGCGTGCTGTCGATGAGCCACCGCGCCACCACCCGCGGCACGGAGCGGTACGCGGGATCGATGGTCGGGCTGCCGAGCACCAGCCGTGTCACGGGCGCCTCGCGAGCCGCCATGGCGGCGACCTGCGTGCCGGACGAATGGCCCACCAGCACGACGTCACGGCCACGGACACGATCGGCCACCAGCGTGGCGTACTGCGGGACCGTCAGCAGCGGCCCCGTGGTCGGCAGGCGGACGAGCTCGCAGTCCGCCCCTGCGTGCACGACGCACCGGACGGTCGGCTCCAGGTACCGCGCCACGGCGAGGCCCGGCACGACGATGACGTCAGGCGGTGCGCGCATGGCCGAGTTGCTCGAGGATCTTCCGCACGCTGACCCGCAACTGCCGGTCGCCGGTCGGGATGGCCGACGAATACGTTGCTAAGGCGGCGAAATCCGCCGGATAGCGGGCGGTGTCGGTGGCGGGCAGGCGCACGCTGCGGCCGTACTCGCGCAGGCCGAGCCAGTCGTCGGGGCCGGCGATGCCGGCCGAGTTCACGCCGTGCGGGAACAGCAGCACGTCGACGTCGGTGTAGTGCCGGTCCTGGAGGTACTCGGTCACGGCGCGCAGCGCGTCCCGGACCGGGAAGGCCGTCCAGAACGGCACGATCCCCCCCTCGTTGACGCCGACGGGATCCACCAGCACGAACGACTCCACCAGCAGCCGACGGGCCGGCCGGTCGGCGGCGCGCAGCCAGCCCCGGTGCATGTCGGCGACCGTGGCGGACAGCCCGTGCGGGTCCGGAAATCTGATCCGGTACACCGGATGCCCGTGCGCCGCCGCCCAGCGGTCGATCGAATCCCCCAGTGCCGGCGCGAACCCCCACTCGGCCTCCGGCGCGTGGGAGTCCGCGGCCGGGGCATCGAAGGCGCTCAGCGGCGAGCCCTGTGCGGCCAGGAACTCCGCCACGCGTGGGCTGCCGCCGAGGTACTCGTCGGGCCGGAGGCCGCCGTAGGCGCCGGTCTGGAACACGTGGCGGTCGCCGATGCGCGTCACCGGCCAGGACAGCCCGCAGTCCACGACGATGATCGGTCCGCCGGGCATCACCCGGGTGGCCAGGAACTCCTCGTACGCCCGGGGCAGCTGCCGCCACTTGAGCCGGAAGTACGTCATCAGGTCGATCATCAGGCGGTCCTGGTTGCCGTCGTGCATATGGTGCAGGACGACGTCAGGGTTGTTGGCCAGCAACGGTTGCGCCGCGGCGGCCCCGAAGTCGGCCGCCCGCGCGGGACGGTCGGGGTCGTTGCCGGCCCACCGGACCGGCACCAGCATCGTCTGCGGCAGCCAGGGAATTCCCCCCGCCGCGCACAGATGCGCCATCGCGCCGTTGCTGGAGCCGATCACCGCGGCCGGGTACTGCGGCGGCCATTCGCCGTAGTGGCCGACCATCCACGCCGCCACCTGCTGCATGTCGATGGACGCCAGCATCTCCGGCGTCACGCCCTCGGCGGCGCCGGAAATGCGGTACAGCTGCGTGCGCAGCCCCTCCGGCAGCAGGCGCGACAGGCGCAGCGGCACGGCCGCCAGCCGACCCTGGCCCAGCACCTCGAACCTCTTGCCCCGCAAGGCGAGCGAGACCGCGCGCAGCAGGGCGGTGGCGGAGTCGAACCCCGCCACCGCCCGCTTCGGTGCGACAGTGGACATCTACTGCCCGACCTTGACCCCGGGCTCGCCGAACTCGTACTGGATGCCGGACCGGACCTCCTTGCGCGGCTTGCCCACCGGCAGGACCGGGCGGCCGAACGTGCTGTGCAGCATCATCGCCGAGGCGGTGTAGAACGCCAGCGCGGCCGAGGCCACCAGCACGATGCCGCCGATCGGCACCAGGAACTTCATCGACGCCACCCAGCCGATGGCCAGCAGCGTCACGCCGCCGGCCAGGGTC
The DNA here is from genome assembly GCF_003387475.1 of Kutzneria buriramensis. Classification (GTDB taxonomy): domain Bacteria; phylum Actinomycetota; class Actinomycetes; order Mycobacteriales; family Pseudonocardiaceae; genus Kutzneria; species Kutzneria buriramensis. Next base: position 193,899 of record NZ_QUNO01000013.1, read on the forward strand.
ACCAGCACCGAGGTCAGGGCGGCGTTCGCGGCCATCGCCGCCAGCGCGCCCACCCAGGTGATGGCGCCGAGCACGATGAACCAGTAGCCGAACGTCACCTGGGCCGCGTGCGACGCCGCCGGCGCCGGCACCACCTTGGTCGCGATCAGCAGGTTGTACAGGCCGTAGGCCAGCCAGAACGAGCCCCACATGCCGTGCATGGCGGTGGCCAGGCCGTCCCGGGCGCGGTAGGACCACATGCCGGCCAGGAACTGCGCCACGCCGCCGAACATCACCGCGAACGGGAACAGCACGAGCGGCGTGGTGCTGTCGTCGCCGTACCAGCCGGCCAGGTGCGCCGCGACCATGAAGGTGGAGGCCGCGAAGCCGAACAGGCCGAGGATGGACGGGGCGGCGACCGGTTGGAGCGAGATCTGTGTGTGCGTCCGCCAGTAGGACAGGTCCGCACCCTCGTCGAGGACGCGGCCGCCGTTGACGGCGTCGGATTTGTGCGTCATGTCGACCTTCTCGAACGAAGGAATGGAACGGTGACCCCAGGGAGTCACCTGCCACTTCCGCGACATGGCGCAGTGATACCCGCCGTTCGACCGGTCAAACGGCTGTTTTCAGGCGTGCGCGCTCTGCACGGCCAGCGGGTCGCTCGGCGCGTCCTTCTTGGCCGCGGCCATCCGTTCCCCCAGCTCCTGCAGCCGCTTGCGGCCCATGGCCTTGCGGACCTGCGGGAACCACTCCTGTTCCTCCTCCTCGACATGGTGGCGGACGTTCTCGATGAGCACCGTCACCTTCGCCTCGAAGTTCTCCGCCGTCGGCTCCAGCTTGGCCAGCTCGGACAGCATCCACATCACGACGTGGTGCTCCTCGACGCTCTCCAGCACGTGGTCCTCGGTCTGCGGCACCGCCTCGCGCGCCTCCGGGTAGAAGATCGCCTCCTCGATGTAGGCGTGCGTGGTCAGCTCCTTGATGATCGACTCGACCAGTCGCCGCCTGGTGGCGTGGGCCCGGTCGCCGGTCCGCTCGAACTTCTTGAACAACTGCTCGACGGTCTTGTGGTCTTCCTTCAGCAGCACGATGGCGTCGGTCGACACGGGGTCACTCCTCCCGGCACGGACAACACGAGACACCCACGGATACCCGTCCCCACCTGCGACAAACGCGGTTTTCGGACCGGCCCCGGCGAGGTACACCGGGTGTGTCCGATATCGACAGTGGAGGAAAGACCATGCCCGGCGCCAAGGAACTCCCCAGCACGCTCAAGCGCTCCTCGCAGAAGGCCCAGCGCACCTGGATCAAGGCGCACGACTCGGCCGTCGACGAGTACGGCGAGGGCCGGCGCTCGCACCAGACCGCGTTCGCGGCGCTCAAGCACGGCTTCGAGAAGGTCGGCGACCACTGGGAGGCCAAGAGGAACAAGGGCCCGTCGGATCGACAGGCCGCGCAGAGCAACCGCGCCAAGCCGCGGAAGACGGCCGGCGGCGTCGACGCGAACGCCAGCAAGAGCCACCTGTACGACGTGGCCAAGAAGCTGGACGTGCCGGGACGCTCGTCCATGACCAAGCAGCAACTGGTGCAGGCCATCCAGAAGGCCAACACCCGCAAAACCGCCCGGTCCCGCTGACCGAACCCCCGTGAGTCGCGCTCACAGACACACCGAATGCAGGTTTCGGGCAGATCCAGGACCTCGGTCTCGGATCTGCCCGAAACCTACATTCGGTATGCCCCAGAGCGCGACTCGCGGGGGTTCGCGGCGTCGACGTGCTGGTGAACTGCTCCGGCACGGGCATCCGCCGGCTCGCCATGGAGCTGGACTTCGACACCTGGCGGCAGGTGCTGTCGGTGGACCTGGACGGCGTCTTCGTCTGCGCGCAACGGGCCGCCAAGCACACGATCCGCGGCGGGCGGATCATCACGATCACCAGCGTGCACGAGCACGCGCCGCGGGTCGGCACCGGCCCGTACTGCGCGGCCAACGCGGGCGTCGGCATGCTGACCCGGGTGCTGGCCCTGGAACTGGCCGAACACGGCATCACGGTCAACGCCGTGGCGCCGGGCGAGATCGCCACGGCGATGACGGGCCAGGAGGACGTGGATCCGCACACGCAGCGCCGACCCGGCATCCCGCTGGGCCGCCCGGGCGCGGCGAGGGAGGTCGCGGCCGCGGTCGCGTTCCTCGCCACGCCCGCCGCGGGCTACGTCACCGGCGCCTCGCTGGTGGTCGACGGGGGGATGCTCCAGATGGGGCCACAGGCCGGCTCGCACCTGACGAGCGACGACTGGCGCACGCCGTGAGGAACCTCAACGCCGCAACGCCTCCCGCTTGACCCAGCCGACCACGGCGGTGGCCACGAACAACACGACGCCGAGGATCAGCAGCCACACCAAGCCCTTCACGACCGCGCCGACGACGGCGCAGACGAGCCAGATCACCAGCAGCAGTCCGATCAGACCGAGCATGAGACACCTCCTGTGCAAGGGTGTCTTTTCATACCCGCTGCCCGACTCCGTCAAACGAGACGACCGCTGCGTTGCCGGACGGCCGAACCTGAAGCAAGCTGGAGTCCTCCAGTCCAGTGGCAGAGAGGCCGGCACGGTCGGTGAGCGACGTCTTCCCGGGCAGCAGCGAGATGGCCACGCGCATGCGCGCCTTCGACTGGGCCGCGTCCGCGCTCGGCGAGCCGGCGGACTGGCCGGAGACGATGCGCGCCGCCGTCCGCATCTGCCTGACCTCGCGGTTCCCGATGATCCTGTGGTGGGGCCCGGAACTGCGCTTCCTCTACAACGACGCGTACCTGCCGCTGCTGGGCTCGAAGCACCCGGCGCTGGACAAACCCGGCCGCCAGGTGTGGTCGGAGATCTGGCACATCATCGGGCCGATGCTGGACAGCGTGCTGGCCACCGGCGAGGCGACCTGGTCCGACGACCTGCTGCTGCCGATGAACCGGCACGGGTACTGGGAGGAGACGTACTGGACGTACTCCTACAGCCCGCTGCTGGACGAGGCCGGCGCGGTGGTCGGCGTGTTCACGGCCGTTGCCGACACCACCGCCCGGGTGGTCGGCGGCCGGCGGATGGCCGCGCTCCAGGACCTGAGCGCGCAGGCCGGCGGGACGACCGTGGCCGAGGCGTGCGACCGCATCCAGGGCTGGGCCGCCCGGCACGGGGCGGACGTCCCCCACGTGCAGATAGCGCTGGGCCGAACGGGTGACGACCGCTGGCCGCTCGCGCAGGTGATCCGTGACGGCGAACCGCTGGTGGTCGGCGACGTGACCGGCCTGCCGACGGGCGGCTGGGCGACGCCGCCGACCGAGGCGATGGTGCTGCCGCTGCGCAACGACGCCGGCGACGAGCCGCTGGGGGCCGTCGTGCTGGCGGCCAGCGGTGGCCGGGCCCTGGACGAGGACTATCAGGCGTTCCTGCGGCTGGTCGCCGACCAGATCGCGGCGCTGGTCAACGGCGCGATGGCCTACCAGGCGCAGCAACGCCGGGCGGAGGAGCTGGCCGAGCTCGACCGCAGCAAGACGGTGTTCTTCTCCAACATCAGTCACGAGTTCCGCACGCCGCTGACCCTGATCGCCGGGCCGCTGCGGGAGCTGCGGGAAACCGCGCCGCCGGCCGTGGACGAACAGCTGTCCATGATCGAGCGCAACGCGATGCGGCTGGGCAAGCTGGTGAACGCGCTGCTGGACTTCTCCCGCATCGAGGCCGGCCGCGTGCAGGCCCGCTACGAGCCGGTCGACCTCGGCGCGCTCACGACCGAGCTGGCCAGCGTGTTCCGGGCCGCGATGGAGAAGGCCGGCCTGGACCTGCGCGTGGACTGCGGCACGCTGGACCGGCCGGTGCACGTGGACCGCGAGATGTGGGAGAAGGTGGTGCTCAACCTGCTGAGCAACGCCTTCAAGTTCACCCTCGCCGGTTCCGTGACGGTCACGCTGCGGGCCGACGGCGACCATGCGGTGTTGTGCGTGCGCGACACCGGCGTGGGCATCCCGGAGCCGGAGATGGCGCGGCTGTTCGAGCGGTTCCACCGGATCGAGCAGCCCCGCGCGCGGTCGACCGAGGGCAGCGGCATCGGCCTCGCGCTCGTACGGGAACTCGTGCGCCTGCACGGCGGTTCGATCGAGGCCGAGAGCGTCGCCGACGAGGGAACCTGTTTCACCGTGAGGATCCCGTTCGGCGACGGGCACCTGCCGGCGGCGAAGGTCGCGCCGTCGGCCGAGGCCGCCACGCCGTACCTGGAGGAGGCGCTGCGCTGGCTGCCGCCGGACGTGCCGTCGGGCGGGCCGTTCGACCAGGGTCCCGGTTACGTGCTCGTCGCCGACGACAACGCCGACATGCGCGACTACCTGGCCCGGCTGCTGGGCGCCAGGCACACCGTGCAGACGGTCGGCGACGGCGCCCGCGCGCTGGACCTGGTCCGATCGGACCCGCCGGACCTGCTGATCAGCGACGTGATGATGCCGGGTCTGGACGGGATCAGCCTGGTGCGGGAGCTGCGGTCGGATCCGCGGACGGCCCGCCTGCCGGTGCTGCTGCTGTCGGCCCGGGCCGGTCAGGAGGCCGCCGCCGAGGGGCTGCGGGCCGGAGCCGACGACTACCTGGTCAAGCCGTTCGCCGCCGGTGAGCTGCTGGCCCGCGTGAACACGCACGTCCGGCTGGGCCGGGTCCGCCGCCAGGGCGAGGAGCGGTTCCGCACCATGGCCGACGTCGCGCCGGCGCTGATCTGGGCGTCGGACCGGGACGGCCGGCGGGTGCTGACCAACCGCGGCTGGCACGAGTTCACCGGCCAGGACGGGCTGGGCGAGCAGTGGCAGGCGGCGCTGCACACCGACGACCGCGACCGCTACCTGGGCACGTTGCGGCGGGCCACCGAGACCGGCGAGCCGTTCGACATCGAGTACCGGCTGCGCCGCGCCGACGGGGCGTACCACTGGGTGCTGGAACACGCGGTGCCGATCGGCAGCGGCGAGGAGTTCAACGGCCACGTGGCCAGTTGCGTGGACGTGAACGAGCGCTACCGGGAGGCCGAGCGGCAGCGGCTGTTGGCCCAGGTCGGCCTGGCGTTGGACGCCGAACCCGGTGTGCGGCACCGGATGGAACGGCTCACCGCGCTGCTGATCGACGCCCGGCTGGCCGACACGTGCACGGTCAGCCACATCACCGACGCCGGCCTGCCGGCGGTGCTGGCCAGCGCCGGCGCGCCGGAGATTCCGCCCACCGTGGCGTCGATCGACGAGCCGACCCTGGTCGACGGCGGCATGATGGTGCTGCCGCTGCGCGCTCGCGGCGAGTTGCTCGGCGTGCTGAGCATGCACCGCTCGGCGGACGGCCCGCCGTACCAGGAGAACGACCTGCTGACGGCGGCGAAGATCGCCGACCGGGCCGGCGTGGCGCTGGACAACGCATTGCTGCTGGCGGAGGAGCAGGCCACCGCGCGCCGGCTGGCCCTGTTGCAGGAAGCCACTTCCGACTTCTCCGCCGCCACGACGCCGCACCGCGTCGCGGAAACCGCCGTGGCGCACGGGAAGCGGCTGCTGCTGGACCACGAGTACGCCGTCTTCGAGCAGCGCGACCCGCAGCGGCTGGAGCCGCTGGCCGTGCGCGGCCAGCGGCACGGACGCAACCGGGTGGACCTGAGCGAGCCCTCCCCCGTCGCGGAGGCGATCGCCTGCCGGTCGCCGATCTGGCTGGATCGCCTCGCGGACCTGCGGGACTCCTACCCGGGTTTCATCGACGAGGCGATGTCCGCCGGCTTCCGCTCCGGCGCGGTGATTCCGTTGCTGGCCAACGGAAAGTGCATCGGCGTGCTGGCGCTGGCCAGCCGCCGCGAGTTCCCGCTGACCGACGGCGACAAGCGCGCCGCGCTGGCGTTGGCCGAGCAGTGCGCGCAGGCGCTGGACCGGGCCCGCCTGTACCAGGCCGAGCACGAGATCGCCGAGACGTTGCAACGGAGTCTGCTGCCGGCGCGGCTGCCGGTGCTGGACCGTCTCGCGCTGGCCGCCCGCTACCTCGCCGGGGCGGCCTTCAGCCAGGCCGGCGGCGACTGGTACGACGTGCTTCCGCTGGACGACGACCGGGTCGCGCTGATCGTCGGGGACGTCGTCGGCCAGGGGCCGCGGGCGGCCGCCGCCATGGGCCAGCTGCGCAGCACGCTCGCCGCGTACCTGCTGGAGGGGCACCCGCCGGCCAGCGCCCTGGCGCGGCTGGACGAGTTCGCCGCCCGCATCCCCGACGCCCTGGCGTCCACGGTGGTGTGCGTGGTGGTCGACTGCGCGGCGGCGGAGCTGCGCTGGGCGCGCGCCGGGCACCTGCCGCCGTTGGTCATCATGGACGGTCGCACCGAGTTCCTGAGCGGTGCTCGCGGACCGGTGCTGGGTCTGGGCACCGGCATGAAGTTCACCGAGGAACGCTGCTCGCTGTCGCCGCGCGCCGGCATCGTGCTGTACACGGACGGCCTGGTCGAGCGGCGGGACGCCGACCTGGACGCCGACCTCGCGCGACTGGCCGAGACGGCGACGGACCTGCCGCCCGAGGACCTCGCGGTCTGGCTGGTCGACCACCTGCTGACCGACGAGGGCCCCAGCGACGACGTGGCGCTGGTGGTCGCGCGGCTGATGCCCGAGCCGCTGCTCCGCACGCTGCCGGCCCGGCCCGACCAACTGGCCGTGTCCCGGGCCGACATCGCCGAGTGGGCGCGGCGGATCGGGCTGCCCGGCCCGCTGACCGAGGACCTGCTGCTGATCTCCGGTGAGGCCACGGCGAACGCCATCGAGCACGCCTACCGGGACCGCCCGCCCGGCGAGTTCAGCTACGACCTGCGCTGCACGCCCGACGGCGGCATCGCCGGCGTGGTCAGCGACAACGGCTGCTGGCGTCCGCCGCCCGCCGACAACGGCAGCCGGGGTCGCGGCCTGTCCATGATCCGGGCCGCCTCCACCCGTTCGGACGTGCACGGCTCGGCCGCCGGCACGCGCGTCGAATTCACGCTCCCGCCCGCGGTTGCCGGCCCCGGTGGGGCTGGCTATGGTCGGGTTCATGGGCGCTGATCGAGATTTCCCGACGCCCGCGGACGCGACGCCACCGGCCCTGGCCGCGGTCGACATCCTGGGACCGGTCGCCGTCATCCACGTCAGCGGCGAGATCGACATGACCAGCCGCGACGCCGTCGAGCGGGTGCTCACCCGAACGGTCGACGGCCGGCCCGACACGGTGGTCATCGACCTGTCCGACGTCACCTTCTTCGGCTCGTCCGGATTGCAGATGCTGGCCGAGGCGCGGTCCCACGCCGCCGCCAACCGGGTGACGCTGCGGCTGGTCGCCAGCAGCCGGAAAGTGTTGCGGCCCTTGGAGATCACCGGAATGACGGCGGCCTTCCCGGTCTACGCCTCCGTCACCGAGGCGGTCTCGGCCTGACCGTTCGGCGGCTGGCCCGCCGAATCCGTTTCGCCCGTCCCCGAACGGGCAGCCCGCTGCCGTCCCCGATCCGACACGAGGAGGGCAGGCAGCGATGACCAGCAGGAGGATTCTCCCCGACGCCGCCGCCTGGGCGTGGCAGCGGCGCGCCGCCTGCCGCGGCGTGCCGGAGACGATGTTCTTCCACCCCGACCTGGAGCGCGGCTCGGCGCGGCGGGCCCGCGACGCGAAGGCCAAGGCGGTGTGCGCCGGCTGTCCGGTGATCCTGGAGTGCCGGCGGCACGCGATCGCCGCCGAGGAGCCCTACGGCGTGTGGGGCGGCCAGGACGAGGACGAGCGCCGGCAGATCATCGTCCGGCGGCGCCGGCAGGCCCGCCGCTCGATCGAACTAGGCCGCATGGTGCAGGACGTGTGATTCGGGCTCCGAGGGGTAGCCTCCAATACAGAGAACCGATCCGTCGAAGAAGGTGACGGAATGCCGCAGCACCGCGACGTGGTCGTGGTCGGCGCATCCGCCGGCGGAGTCGAGGCGTTGCGCGAACTGCTGTCGGCACTGCCCGCGGACCTGCCCGCCGCCGTGCTGGTGGTGTTGCACATGCCCACCGGCGGCACAAGTGCGCTGCCGGCGATCCTGCGCCGAGCCGGCCGTCTGCATGTGCAGCCGGCCGCGAACGGGGCGTCGCTGCGGCATGGCCACGTGTACACGGCGGTGCCCGATCACCACCTGCTGGTGGTGGGCGACGTGATGGCGCTGTCGCGGGGTCTTACCGAGAACGGGCACCGGCCGGCGGTGGACGTGCTGTTCCGGTCGGCGGCGCACACGGTCGGCCCGCGCGCCATCGGCGTCGTGTTGTCCGGCAGCCTCGACGACGGCGCCGCCGGCCTGATGTCGATCGCCGCCCATGGCGGGGCGGCGGTGGTGCAGGAGCCGGTCGACGCGATCTGCGCGGGCATGCCGGCGAACGCGCTGCGCGAGGTGCCGACGGCCCGCGTCGCGCCGATCGCGCAGCTGGCCGACGTGATCACCGAGCTCACCGCCGAACGGGTCGGTGGCCAGCCGGTCGGCCACGACTGGACCGAGGAGGCACTGGCCGTGCGGAAGGACGACGCGCTGGAGCGCGCGCTGTGGACGGCACTGCGTACCCTGGACGAGAAGATCAGCCTGGGCCACCGGATGGAGCAGACGGCCATGCAGCGCGGCAACGGCTACGGCGCCCGCTGGTACGCCGCGTCGGTCGCCGAGGCGACGCAGGCCGCGGACGTGCTGCGGCACTTCATCCGCGACGACGTCCTCGCCCAGGAGGGGACGGCGCGGTGACCATCCGTACGAACCTGGACATCGACGTCAGCCCGCGGGGCAAGGCGCTGCTGGTCCGGTTGGTGGGCGACCTGGGCCTGGCGACCGTCACCGACGTGCGCAACGCGCTGCTCAAGTGCGTGGCGGACGAGCCGTCCGGGGTCATCGTCCAGCTCGACCGGACGACGGTCCTCACCCCGCTGGCGCTGAGCGTCTTCGGGGTGGTGGCGCGCAAGGCCAGCGACTGGCCCGGTGTGCAGGTCGTGCTCGTCGCCCGGCCCGGCCACACCCGGGAGCTGCTGCGCCGCGGCGCCGTCGACCGCTTCGTGCCGACGTTCGCCCTGGTCGCGGAGGCGGTTCGGGCGCTGCACGACACCCCGGCGCGCCAGCTCGCCACGCTCGAACTCCCGCCGGCCGCCGGCAGTGCCGCCGCCGCCCGCCGCTTCGTCACCGACACCCTGACCGGCTGGGGACTCGACGCCCTGGTGGAGGACGCCTGCCTGATCGCGTCCGAGCTGGTGGAGAACGCCGTCGAGCACGCCCGCTCGGTGGCGAAGGTGCGGCTGGAGCTGCGCCGCGGCCTGCTCACCGTCGCGGTGCGTGACGCCAGCGCCGCGAGGCCGGCGCGGCTGGAGCCGGGCGCCGTGGTGAACGGCGGTCGCGGCATCTTCATCGTCGACACCCTGTCCAAGGCGTGGGGCACGACCCCGACGTGGGACGGCGGCAAGGTGGTGTGGGCCGCGCTCGCCGTGGCGGCCGGTGCCTGAGGCGCTGGGCCGAGTACGGTTCCGTGCTGTGGTGGACAAGACCTCCGGCGACAGCGTGGACGTGGGCTTCGAGGCGGTTCTGCTGTACCTCAAGGAGGCCCGGGGCTTCGACTTCACCGGGTACAAGCGGACCAGCCTGTCCCGGCGCGTGCGCCGGCGGATGAGCCAGGTCGGCATCGACGACTACGCCGAGTACATCGACTTCCTCCAGGTCAACGCGGACGAGTTCGCCGCGCTGTTCAACGTGCTGCTGATCAACGTGACGAGCTTCCTGCGCGACCCCGAGGCGTGGCAGCACCTGCGCGACGAGGTGCTGCCCAAGCTGCTCGACGAGGTCGGGCCGGACGGGCCGATCCGGGTGTGGAGTGCCGGCTGCGCCTCCGGCCAGGAGGCCTACAGCCTGGCCATCCTGCTCACCGAGGCGCTGGGCGTGGACGCGTTCCGGCAGCGGGTGAAGATCTACGCCACCGACGTCGACGAGGAGGCGCTGGCCCAGGCCCGGCAGGCCGGCTACGGGGAGCGCGAGGTCGAGGGCGTGCCGCCGGAGCTGCTGGAGCGCTACTTCGAGCACCACGCCACCCGGTACGTGTTCCGGCAGGACCTGCGCCGCTCGGTGATCTTCGGCCGCAACGACCTCGTGCAGGACGCGCCGATCTCGCGGATCCACCTGCTGGTCTGCCGCAACACGCTGATGTACTTCAACGCCGAGACCCAGGGCAAGATCCTGGCCCGGCTGCACTTCGCGCTGCTGCCGCATGGCGTGCTGTTCCTCGGCAAGGCCGAGATGCTGCTCAGCTACGACAACCTGTTCACGCCGGTCGACCTCAAGCGGCGGCTGTTCCGCAAGGTGTCGAGCCCGGCGGTCGCGCCGGGCGCCCTGTTCGCGCACCCGGTGCACGCCGACCGCCGCCCCGAGCCGAACACCACCGACGAGCTGCGCGAGCACGCGTTCTCGGCGGCGCCGGTGGCGCAGGTGGTGATCAACAGCGACGACCAGGTCTCGCTGATCAACCAGCAGGCCGAGGCGATGTTCGGGCTCGGCCCCCGCGACGTCGGCCGGCCGCTGCGGGACCTGGAGCTGTCCTACCGGCCGGTGGAGCTGCGGGCCCAGGTCGAGCGGGTCAAGCTCGAACGGCGGACGTTGCGGCTGCGGGACATCGAGTGGCAGCGCGGTCCGAACGACACGGTGTGGCTGGACGTGCACCTCAACCCGCTCACCAACGAACGCGACCTGCTGGGCGTCTCGGTGGTGTTCCACGACGTGAGCGCGGCCCGGCGGCTGCTGGACGAGCTGGAGCACGCCAACCGCCGGCTGGAGTCGGCGTACGAGGAGCTCCAGTCCACCAACGAGGAACTGGAGACGACCAACGAGGAACTCCAGTCCACGGTGGAGGAGCTGGAGACCACCAACGAGGAACTCCAGTCCACCAACGAGGAACTGGAGACGATGAACGAGGAGCTCCAGTCCACCAACGACGAGCTCCAGACGATCAACGACCGGCTCAGCGAGCGGTCGGTGGAGTTGGACGACCTGAACAACTTCCTGGAGTCGATCCTCACCTCGCTGCGCTCCGGGGTGATCGTGGTGGACCCGGAGATGCGGGTCATCGTGTGGAACCGGGGCTCGGAGGAGCTGTGGGGGCTACGGCGGGACGAGGCCGACGGGCAGCACCTGCTCAACCTCGACATCGGCCTGCCGCTGGCCGAGCTGCGGCCGCTGGTGCGCAGCGCGCTGGTCGACGCGGATCCGATGCGCGAGACCACGCTCGCCGCCGTGAACCGCAAGGGCCGCACCGTCTCGGTGCGGGTCGTGGCCAGCCCGCTCAAGGGCCGCGACGGCGCGACCGAGGGCGCGATCCTCGTACTGGAGGAGAACCGCAGCTGAGGGTCAGTGCAGCGTGCCGTCGGCCGTGCCGACACCGACGACCAGCGCCCCCGGCAGCAGGTCGACGGTCCGGTCGGGACGCAGCACCGGCGCCCACCAGTCCCCCGTGCGCGGGTCGATGATCTCGGGACCGGTCGCGACCCCGCGCTGGAACGACGCCGGGCCGTCGGGGCTGGGGTCGAAGTAGACGAGCACGTCGCCAGCGGTCATGCGCGTGTCGTCGACGCCTGACGGCTCCTCGATGGGCCGGGGAACCGGTCTCCGGGCCGCCGCACGCGGGCGGTTCTCCTCAGAACGCTTCGGTGTCATGGCATCGAGTACCCCGCAGTTGCACGCGCAATCTCCGGGTTTGCGGGTATCCGATCGCATGCTCGGTGTCCTGTTGGCGGTCGCGGCGGCCGCCATGAACGCGGCGGCGTCGGTGTTGCAGCGCAAGGCCGACCGCGACGAGCCGACCCGTCTGGCCTTCTCGTTCCGCATGTTCTTCGACCTGGTCCGGCGGCCGGCGTGGCTGGCCGGCATCGGCGCGGTGGTGGTCGGCTTCGTGCTCCAGGCCGTCGCGCTGGCCGTCAGCGCCATCTCGGTCGTGCAGCCGCTGCTCGTCAGCGAGCTGCCGCTGACCCTGTTGCTGGCCTCGCTCGTGTTCCATCGGCCGATCGCCGCCCGGGACTGGCGGGCGGTGGCGGCGATGGCCCTCGGCCTGGCGGTGTTCTCGTTCTGCCTACAACCCAGCGGCGGTCACCCGCTGCAGCGGCCGTTGTGGGCATGGATCGTGGGTCTGGCGGCCTGCGTGGCCATCATGGGCGCCCTGGTCGCCGCCGGCCGGCGCGCGAAGGGCGGCCGGCGGGCCGGGCTGTTCGGGCTGGCCACCGGCGTCGGGTTCGGCACGACGGCGGTGCTGGTGGCCGCCGCCGGCACGGCTGCCGACCAGGGCCTGGGGACGATGCTGCACACCTGGCAGACGTACGCCATCGTGGTGATCGGTCCGCTGTCGTTCTTCCTGCTCCAGAACGCCTTGCAGGCCGGCACGCTCGTCGCGTCCCAGCCGGGCATGACGCTGAGCAACCCGCTGCTGGCGATGGTCTGGGGCTTCACACTGTTCGGCGAGCACGCCCGCGGCGGCGGCTGGGTGGCCGGCGAGCTGGTCGGCGCGGCGCTCATCGGCCTCGGCACGCTGAGCCTGGTGCGGTCGCCGGTGCTGAACTCGTCGGGGGATGCCTGAGACGCGTTTGTCCGGCGACACCCCGGGTACACGCGCCTCGACCGCCATTTCCGAGCTGGGGAGCCGATGATGAAGGCGATCGTGTGGCACGGCACCGGCGACATCCGCCTCGACACCGTGGACGATCCCAAGATCGAGGAACCGACGGACGCGGTGATCCGGGTGACCCGCGGCGCGATCTGCGGCACCGACCTGCACCTGGTCCGCGGCACGATGCCGGGCATGCGCCCGGGCACGGTGCTGGGCCACGAGGCGGTCGGCGTCGTGACGGAGGTCGGATCCGCCGTGCGGGGGTTCACGCCGGGCGACCGGGTGGTGGTGTGCTCCACCATCGGGTGCGGCACGTGTTCCTACTGCCGGGCCGGTTACTACGCGCAGTGCGACACCGCCAACCCGAACGGCCCGGCGGCCGGCACCAGTTTCTTCGGCGGACCGGAGACCACCGGCCCGGTCGACGGGTTGCAGGCCGAGTACGCGCGGATCCCGCACGCCATGACCACCCTGGTCCCGGTGCCGGAGAACGTCACCGACGACCAGGCCGTCCTGGTGTCGGACATCTACCCCACCGCCTGGTTCGGGGCCCGGCTGGCCGAGATCGGCGACGGCGACACGGTGCTGGTGATGGGCGCCGGCATCGTCGGCCAGTTCGCGGCGCTGTCGGCCCGGCAGCAGGGCGCGAGCCGGGTGCTCGTCGTGGACGGCGTCGAGTCCCGTTTGGACGCCGCCCGCGCACAGCACGCCGAGCCGATCGACTTCAACCGGGAGGACCCGGTCGAGGCCGTCCGCGAGCTCACCGGCGGCATCGGCGCGGACCGGGTGATCGACGCCGTCGGCGTGGACGCGCAGCGGCCGATCTCCGGCCCGGTGGCGGATCAACCCGCCGAGCAGTTCGACCGGGAGCGCGACGAGGCGGCGCCGGAAGCCCGGCCGCGCAACGGACAGTGGGTGCCCGGCGACGCGCCGAGCCTGGCGGCCCGCTGGGCGATCGAGGCGGTGGCCAAGGCCGGCTCCATCGGCGTGATCGGCGTCTACCCGCCCGGCTTCGACCACTTCCCGCTGGGCGAGGCGATGAACAAGAACCTCACCGTCAAGCTGGGCAACTGCAACCACCGCCGGTACGTGCCGAAGCTGCTCGACATGGTCGCCGCCGGCACCGTCGACCCGGCGAAGTTCATCACCCGGCGGGCCGAGCCCGAGTCCGCGATCGAGGCGTACCGGACCTTCGACCGGCGCGAGGAGGGCTGGCTCAAGACCGTGCTCGACGTCTCCTGAACCGGAGGTGTGCCGTGTATCGCTCGATGGAGGACGCGAAGCGTCCCCGCACCGCCCTGGCCGGCCCGTACGGCCACCCCTTCCACCCGATCGCCGTGACGATCCCGATCGGCGCGTGGACGTCCGCGCTGGTGTTCGACGTCGGGGCGCTGTTCGTGCAGCCACCGGACTTCCTGGAGGCCAGCGCGACCTGGCTGATCGCCATCGGCTTCGTCGGCGGCGTGCTGGCGGCCGCGCTGGGGCTGCTGGACTTCCTACGCCTGCACCAGGGCGATCCGGCCTTCCGGGTCGCCGCGATCCACCTGGTGCTCAACGCGCTCGTGCTGGTCTGCTGGGGAGTGAGCTTCTACCTGCGCTACTACGGCGAGTTCGCCGATTCGCGCAGCTGGACCGTGGTGTCGGACGTGGTGCTGCTGGCGATCCTGGGCGTGTCGGGATATCTGGGCGGGATGCTCGCGTACCGGTACGGCGTACGGGTCGCGACGGAGGCCACGCAGCGCGAGGGCTTCGACCCCGCGCAGGACTCGCCGCGTCCCGACCCGCATGGCCGCCAATACAAGACGTGAGGCTCACAGCTGGCGGCGGACGCCCGGCTCGTGCGGCGCCTCGGCGAACTGGTCGTGCGGCTCGTCGGTCAGCGCCTGCCGGGCGGGGCCGCGCCGCAGCGTCAGCCCGCTGCCGCCCCGGAAATCCTCCACCATGAACACGATCCCCGCGTAACAGCCCAGGACCACCAGCAGCAGGGCGGACACGCCGCTGGCGGTGTTCGTCCAGTGCGGCGCGCCGAGCTCGTACACGGCCTGAAACACCGCGCGGATCACCGAGACGGTGAGCACCACCGCCAGCAGCGCCTTGCCGAAGAACGCGCCGACCGTCAGCGGGATCAGCACCACGGCGAACGCCGCGAGGAACATCCCGACGGCGTGGCTGGTCTGCTGGGTCGGATGCAGCGCGTAGAGCACACCGAGCGTCATCCAGGACGTCGAGTACAGGCCGAGGGTCGTCGCGGCGGCGGTGTCGCGCGTCAGGATGGCGAACACGGTGGACATCAGTTCCAGCGGGAACACGAACAGCGCCATGATCGTGCCCACGGTGGTGAGATCGGCGCGGCCGAGCCAGCCCAGCGCGACGCCGGCGACCAGCACCATGCCGATCACGAAGGCGAAGAACCCGAGCGGCAGCGGGCTCGCATAGGGCCGCAGCACCACGCGTGTCCGGGTTTCGCCCCGTCGCGGCGCGTCCGGTGTCGGTCCCGTCATCGTTACCACCTCAGGCAGATCGTTGCTCACGGAGCAGGTCGGCCAGCCCGCCGCGGGCCCGGCCGTGGACGCGGCCACTCGTCCGCACCGGCGCGTCCGGCGTCGTCACGGTTCGGTAGCCGGCGAGTTTGATGCGGTCCCACAGGTGTTGGTCCTCGCCGGTGGACAGCGGCCCGAAGCCGCCGACCGCGCGGTAGACGTCGCCGCGGACGCCGAGGTTCGCGCCGTAGATCCGTTCGCGGCGACTGTGGTCCCGGCCCCAGCCGTCGATCTCCACATCCCCGGCGACCGCGTGCGCGCCCTGGTCGGCGAGGCGGAGGTGGGCGCGGATCCAGTCCCGTGGGACCACGGAGTCGGCATCGGTGTTGAGAATCCAGCACTCCTCGGCCGGATCGGTCAGGAGTCTTCGAACGCCAAGGTCCCTGACCGTGCCGAGTGGACGGTTCGCGTTGCTCACGAGCACCTCCGGCCAGGCGATGTCGGCGGTGTCGTCGCAGCACTGATCCGCCACCACGCACACGCCGGATCTGATCGACGGCGGCAGGGCCCAGATCGCCGCGTGCACGGCCCGCAGGCACTCGCCGACCGTCTCCTCCTCGTCACGGGCCGGCACGACCACTGCCACCGACCGGATCACCGGCGCCTCAACACGTGCAGCAGGAACTCCTCGTCCCGGTGGGTGATCAGGGTCCGCAGCTCCGGTCGGGCGGCGACGAGTTCGTGCGCCTCGGCGGCGTCGCGGGTCGCCTCCGGCGCCCATCGACGCCAGTGCACCAGCACCAGATCGCCGCCGGACTCCAGGCCGGTGATCGCGTTGTCGACGGTCTTGTTCAGGTCCTCGTCGGCCAGGTAGTAGAGGATCTCGCTCAGCACCACCAGATCGGCCGGCTCGTCCGGAAATCCCAATGGCAGCACGGCTTCCGTAACGGTGATGCCGCTCCGACGCGCGGCGCGAACCGCCGCCGGCACCGCGTCGAAGGCGTGCACGCGGTCGGCCCGCGCGGCGAGTTCCGCGGTGAGGGCGCCGAGGCCGCAGGCGGGTTCGACGGCCAGCCGGTAATGCTCACGAGGCAGCGCCGCGAGCAGGATGGCTCGCTTGCGTCGTTCGTACCAGCTGTCCGCGGTGTGCCAGGGATCCTTGGAGACCTCGTACAGTGCCTCGAAGCGGGCCAGCGGGGTGCTCGTCCGGCGCGGTTCGCGGAACAGGACCTCGCTGTCGCGGTGGAAGTGTTCCAGCACATCGGCCGGCAGGATCGGGTCGCAGTCGCCCGGGCCGCGCTCCAGCTGGGACACGAAAGCCCCGATGCCGGCCGCTTTCCGGTGGCGGTGGTTGGCGGTCAGCTCATGACCGTAGGCGTGCCGCCATGGGATCTCCGCGGAGTTCTCGGCGGTCCAGTGCCACATCCAGATCGGGTACGACCAGCAGTGCGCGGTGACCGGCGCGGCCGACAGGACGCAGTGCCCGACGGTGCTGTGATCGGGGTGCGGGTCGCGCGGCCAGGGCAGCAGGCAGCAATCGGCGTCCTCTAGCAGCTCCCGCAGCGCCGCTGTGATGTCGTCGGCGTGCTGGGTGAGTCCCGAGTCCGGCAACCCGAGCCAGTGCACGGCCGTGTCGCCAAGCCCTTGCCGACGCAGGGATTCCGTGAGCTCGTCCCACCGGCGACGACCGAGTTCCGCCCGTTCCCTCTGCCCCAGCTGTGGAAACGCCGCCTCGCCGTCGCTGGCGACGACCAGCTCCACCTGGCATCCGTTGTCGTGCAGCGCTTGCAGGCAGCCGCCGATGCCGAGGGTCTCGTCGTCGGGATGCGCCGCCACGGCCACCGCGCGCCGGTAACCGTCGGTGTCGAAGGCGGGCAGCGCTGCCAGCCGGTCGGCCCAGCGCCGTTCGACCTGGGACGTCACGCCACCACCTCCCGGCCGATGGCGGCGAGGTCCTTCTCGGCGTGGTGCTGGCGCACGTACACCTGGAGGTCGGCCAGCCGCTGGGCGAAGCGCGGGTCCCGGCACATCGGCGTCGGGCCCGTGATCCGCGGCACCCGGTCCAGCACCTCCCACGCCGCCCGCTCCGCCGCCGACCGGCAGATCCAGGCCAGCATGTGGTTGTCCCCCAGCGGATCTTCGTCCACTATGGATGCCGCCTGGTCGAACAGCGCGTCGGTGGCCCGGATCGCCGTGTGCAGCGCGCCGACGTGCGCCAGCTGGTGGTCGTCCGGATCGGACAGTCCGGCCAGCACGTCGTCCAGCACGCCGGCCGCGCCGCCCAGCCAGACCGCCCCGACGCCGATGCCGCCCAACCAGAATCCCGGCCGGTCCAGGTAGAACCCCGGCTCGCCGACGATCATGTCGGGGGTCACCTCGATGTCGCCGAGCAGGATGTCCGGGCTGTCCGAGGCGTCCATGCCCAGCGGCAGCCACGTGCCCGGCACGGTCACCACCCGCTCGTCGGCGAGGTCGACCTCGACCAGCACGCTCCGGCGCTCCTCGTCGAGGGCGGCGATCAGCGCCCGGTCCAGGCGGTGCGCCCCCGAGCAGAACCGCACGGTTCCACTCAGCACGCCGTCGCGCAGCTCCGCTCCCGTGCCACCGGAACGGGCCGCCCACACCCCGTACAGGGCCGTGGAAAACGGCTTCCGACCGGCTTCCCACAGGATCGTGACCGCGTCCGTGTGGCCCTCGGCCAGCCGGGCCAGCGCCAGGTCGCGCCGGCCGAGGCGGGCCAACGCCGCCCACCGCTCCGGCGTCTCGCCGCCGCCGGGCAGCGGCAGGTCCAGATCGCCGACGGCCGCGAGGGTGCGCAGCTCGGTGACGACCGTGTCGACATCTCGGGGCCAGGAGATCCTCGGTGATGGCTGGGCATCGAGCATGGCACCGGATTACCCGTCCCGGCCGCGTCCAATCAGTAGTCCAATCAGTATCCGCTCAGCAGCGCTCGAAGTCGGCCCGGCGCCTGCTGGCCGGCCTGGCTGTGGCAGCGCTGCGCGTCGGCCGGACGTCGGCCCCACAGCAGCAGCGCCGAGCACCCGGCCCAGATCCTCGGCGTTGCCGGCCTGGTGGACCAGGATGTCGCGCACCGTCCAGCCCTCGCACCAGGTGCCGGCGGGCCTGCGCCGTGTGCGCGAAGCTCTCCCACTCCGCAAGCGCGGTGTCGATCCTTGCGGAAACCATCAACTCCTCCTTCCGCGCACCCCCCATTCGACCAGTTTGGGCGGCCGTCCGCGGGGTAGCCGTCCCCACATGACCTCAGCGAAGCAACTGCGAGCGCTGGCATTGGTGTGCACGCTGACGCCCTCGCCGGGCGACTCCAGCAGCGATCTGCTGGCCCAGCAGGTGATGGACCAGTTCGCCGCGAACGACGTCAAGGGCGACATCGTCCAAGTGGTCGACCACAGCGTGAAACCCGGCGTCGCGGTGGACATGGGCGGCGGCGACGCGTGGCCGGGCATCCGGTCCCAGCTGCTGGAGGCCGACATCCTGCTGCTGGCCACGCCGATCTGGCTGGGCCACCCGTCGAGCATCGCCCAGCGTGTGCTGGAGCGACTGGACGGCGAGTTGTCTGAGACCGACGACAACGGCCTGCCGCACATGTACAACAAGGTCGCGACGGTGGCGGTGGTGGGCAACGAGGACGGCGCGCACAAGGTGAGCGCCGACCTGTTCCAGGCGCTGGACGACATCGGCTTCACGATCCCGGCCGGCGGCGCCACCTACTGGGTCGGCGAGGCCATGCACGGCACCGACTTCAAGGACCTGGACGAGGTTCCGGACTCCGTCGCCCAGACCACCAAGCGCCTCGCGACCAACGCCACGCACCTCGCGCGGGCGCTGCAGACCTCCCCCTACCCGGCCTGACCACTGGAGGAAAGACCCATGTCGCTGACCAGGGACATCGCCCGGCCGTCGCTGGTGATGAACGACAATCCGCCGGAGCAGCGGCGCCTGGCCGCCCGGCACATCGCCAGCCGCGCGCGGGACGCGAAGGAGTGCGCCGAGCTGCTGTCCATGCTGGGGCTGAGCCCGGACGACGGCCTCACGCGCGAGGAGTGACAGGACATGCGAGTCGTGGTGGTCGGCGGCTCCGGCAACATCGGGACCGCCCTGCGACATGCCCTCGACAGGACTCCGGACATCGACGTCGTCGGCGTGTCCCGGCGCGCGCCGGACGTGGCGACGCCGTGGCACGAGATCGACATCTCGCTGCCGGCGTCGGACGTGCTGTTGCGGGCCGCGTTCGCCGGCGCCGACGCCGTGGTGCACCTGGGCTGGCTTCTCCAGTCCAGCCACGACGTCGTCAAGCTCGCCCGGACCAATGTGGACGGTAGCCGCCGCGTGTTCGAGGCCGCGGTGGCCGCCGGCGTCTCGCATCTGGTGTACCTGTCGTCCATCGGCGCGTACTCCCCCGGGCCCGAGGACCGCGCCGTCGACGAGACGTGGCCGGTGGACGGCGTGCCGTCGTCGACGTACAGCACGCAGAAGGCCACTGTGGAGCGGATGCTCGACCGTATCGCGGCGGGTGACCCGGAAATGACGGTTACTCGGTTCCGTCCGGGCCTGGTGCTGCAACACGATGCCGCCAGCGAGATCCAGCGGTACTTCATCGGCGGCCTGGCGCCGCACATCGTCTTCGACTGGGCCGCGCGCGGTCGCCTACCGCTGGTGCCGCTGCCCAGCGGCATGCGGCTCCAGTTCGTGCACGCCGACGACGTCGCCGACGCGATCGTGCTGGCGCTACGGGGCGGCGTGGCCGGGCCGATCAACCTGGCCGCCGGACCGGCGCTCACCCCGTACAAACTGGCGCGTCTGCTCGGCGGCCTGCACGTGCCGGTGCCCGCTTCGGCGCTGCGTGCCCTCGCCGCGGCGAGCTGGCGGCTGCGGCTCCAGCCGACCGAGCCGGGCTGGATCGACCTGGCGCTGGCCATCCCCGAGATGAGCACCTCCCGGGCCGCCGACGAACTCGGCTGGGAGCCGAAGCACACCGCGCAGGAGACGATCGTCGCCCTGCTGCGCGGGTTGGCGGAAGGAGCCGGCGCGCCGACTCCCCCGCTCCTGCCCCGCTGATGGCGAGGCGTCAGAAATGCCAGGTGGCACGCTGCAACTCCACGTGGTTGCAGGCCTGCTCGGTGATCTCGTCGGTCGAGCCGCCGAGCCGCCGGCTCAGACAGAGCTGACCGTTGCTCTCGGCGTTCACGAGTTCGAAGGAATCGCCGGGATTGTCGAACCCCTGGAGGATCCAGGTCTGCCCGCCGCCGGGCGGCCCGCACGGCTCCTGCCGGACGAACGACATCGGCACCGGACCGGTCTTCGGATCCGGTGACAGGCAGAGGTTGTCGGCGTTGAGGATCTCGTACGTGCCGAACCGCGTCAGCTCGAACCGCCACTGCTGCGCGGGCGTGCCGTTGCACTTGAAGACCTGCACGAAGGCCCCGGCGCTGTGCGATCCGCCCTGCACGTCGAGGCACGGGAAGCCCTCGTCGGGGTCGTCGATGAAGTTGTCGACGACCCCGGTCAGCCCGGACGGTGGCGGAATCGCCGCCGAGGCCGTGCCCGTGACCCCGGCGGCGAGTCCCACGGCCGCCGGCACAGCGACGGCCAGTCGCATCATTCTCATGCCCCACAACTACGTTGCGGGGTTACTACCTACGGGCGGGGCTCGCCCAGCGTCGGCTCCTTCGGCGGCTGCGGCGCCATGCCGGCCGACGGGTCGTTGGTGACCTCGTACTCGTTTGCCTGCCGCTCGTGCCGCAACTCCCGTACCTGCGCGTCGAAATCGGTGACGACAGCCTCCTCCTTGCGCCTGGTCAGCATGCGCAGCGCGACGGCGTAGGCGGTGCCGACGAGGATCAGCACGAGGCCGATCCGGATCAGGAACACCTGCGTCTGGCTGCCGCCGAAGGGAATCGCCGCGAGCAGCGCGGTCAGGCCCAGCGTCACCAGGTGGAACAGCACCGCGACGAGCGCGGCCACCGATCCGGCCTGGGTGGGCCCGCTCTCCGGGCCGGCGAGGTAGCGCTTCCCGCTGTACGCGAGCAGCCGTCCGACGATGACCACCGCGATCACCGCGACGACGAGGAAGTACATCGTTCCGGCGTCCACAAGACCACCTCTCTCCTGGTTGTCGGAGGAATACCCACCGGACACACCGCCGAAAACGCCTCATCCGAGGGCGACGTGCTCCAGCCGGCGCATCTGTTCGGCCGGCGACGCCCGCTCGGCGGCCTCGGCCCGTACGAACCGGCCGAGGAACTCGACGGCCGCGGCGATGGTGGTCGCGATGTCGGTGAGCAGGTCGTAGAACCCGGGCGTCGCGCGGCGCCGGGCGAAGCCTCACTGGGCCGCCTCCCGCCGGCCGCGGGCCAACTCGGCGTCGAACGACGCTCCGAGCAGCACCGCGAGGTTGCTGATCCACAGCCACACGAGGAACACGATGATGCCGGCCAGCGAGCCGTAGGTCTTGTTGTACGAGGCGAAGTTGGCCACGTAGATGCCGAAGCCCAGCGACGCCACCAGCCACAGCACCACGGCCAGCACGCTGCCGGCGGTGATCCAGAGGAACCGGGGCTTGGGCTCGTGCACGTTCGGCGCGGCCCAGTACAGCAGGCAGATCGCCAGGCTGACCAGGATGATGATCACCGGCCACTTGGCGATGCCCCAGATCAGCAGCCCGGTGGTCCCGATGCCGACCCACTGGCCGACCTGGTCGGCGATCGGCCCGGACACCGCCAGCCCGAGCGCGCTGGCCGCGAGCATCAGCATCATCGCCACGGTCAGCCCGATCTGGAGCGGGATCGTCTTCCACAGTGGACGGTCCTCGGTCACGCCGTAGAGGGCGTTGTTGGCGCGCATGAAGCCGCCGAGGTAGCCGGTGGCCGCCCACAACGCGCCGAGCAGACCGATGATCGCCAGCGGCCCGGCGGCGGTGTGCGCGTTCTCGATCGCGCCGACCAGCAGGTCGCGGCCCTGCCCGATCTGGACGGAGTTGATGCTGTCCGTCAGCATGCGCGTGGCGTCGGGGCCGAGCAGGCCGACGATCGCCGTGAGCACGATCAGGCCGGGAAACACCGACAGCACCGCGTAGTAGGTCAGCGACGCCGCCCAGTCCATGATCCCGTTCTCCGGCACGGCCTTGACCGTGCGTTTCAGGGCCGCCCACCATACGTGGCCAGGCAGGTCGGCGGGCGTCGCATGGGCGTGCGCGGTAGTCGCCATGATCCCGGATTCCCCGGGCGCGACCGGTGAAACTACAGGCGCTTGAGCCTCAGCTCGGCATCGCGCAGCGCCTTGCCCCGCCGCTCTGCCTCCCGTTTCGCCTGCTTGACGTCCTCGGCGACGGCATCGCGATCACCGCGTGCCTCGGCCAGCTCCGTCTGCAGCAACTCCACCCGTTCGGTCCACATGCGCAGGCCGTCCTCGGCCTCGGACAGCGCCCGATGGGCCTCGGCCTCCGCCGCCGTGGCCTCGTCGACCGCCGCCTGCGCCTTCTTCCGCGCCTCGTCCCGCTTGAGGTCGCGCTTCGGCTCGGGCTTCGGTTCCGGCTTCGAGGCGCGCTTCGGCTTCGGCGTCGGCATCGGGGCCGACAGGTCGAAGCCCCAGCCGCCACCCTCCGGCGCCGTCACCAGCCGGCCGGCGAGCAGGTCGTCGGGCGCGTCCACCGCCGCCGTCTCCAGCAGCTCCCGCAGGCCGGCCGCGGCATCGCCGTCGACGAGTTCGTCGAGGGCCTCCGCGCGTCGACGAGACAGTCTGCGCAGCTCCTGGCCGTCCAGGGCCTGCTGGGCGGCGCGCAGGTCCTCGCCGATCTTCACCAGCGCGCCGACGTCTTCGGCCCGCTTGCGGGCAAGCTGATTGGCCTCCCAGGCCGCGACGGTGGGCTTGCGCAGTTTGCGGATCCGGTCGGCCAGCGTCGGCTCGGCCTTGGCCAGCTTGTCGCGTTCCGCGATGAACTGGTCCCGGGGCATCCCGTAGAGCAGGTCGACCGCGCCGTCGAAGTCCACGGCAGAGGGTAACCCGCCCGGCGATTGCCCGCAGCGTCCCCTGCCGTGCCCGCCGTCACGCCGCGGCCCAAGCCGGGTCATCCACTCGATCGAGGCCGCCCTGGCCCACGCTGACGCTCCGGTCCGCGGACCGCGCTGCAAGGCGTGCTCAACGGCTGCTGATGACTCGCGAGGCCGGCTCCCGCCCGGAGCCGGCCTTCGCCGGCGGATAGGGTGATCAGGTGGCGACGATCTACGACCTGGCGCCGGCCGGGCTCATCGTTCGTGAGACGACGTGACCGTCCGAATCCCGCTGGCCCTCGCCACAGTCGTCGCCTTGTTGCTGCTCGTCCAGTCCGACGCCCTGCCCGCGCTGCTCGGCAAGCCCCTCGCCGCCGGCGGATCCAACTACGACTTCTACAGCCTGGACGGCTGTGATCGTGAGCAGTACGGCGTCATCGGCAGCTTCTCCAAGGGCCGCAGCACCATCGAGTCTCAGTTGGCCGCCATGTACGCCAACGGCCAGCGGCGGCTGCGGATCGGCATCTTCCACCAGCATGCGCCCGATTCCGGCGCCACCATGGATTCCAGCACCGGCGACCTCTCCCCGGCCAACCGTTCCCAGCTCAGCGGGCTACTCGCCGCCGTGAAGGCCGCCGGTTTCGTCGAGATCGAGGTCGCCTTCTTTCCCATCGGCTCCGACGACCCCCACGGCTGGGACGACTGGCAGGAGAGCTCCTACGAGGAGGACTGGTCCGTCATCCAGAACCTGCGCCCCCTCATCGCCGCCGCCGGCATTCCCTACCGGATCGACCTTCTCAACGAGGGCATCCCCACTCCCTCGGAACCCGTCCTGCTGCGCTACTCCCACACCCTCTGGGCCGCCTACACACAGGCTTTCGGCGCCACCGACTCCGTCGGCTTCTCCATGACCGTCCCCCTCGCCGACCGCGTTCCCCAGCTCCCGGCCGTCTACGGGCCCCATCCCCCCGCCGTCTTCGACGTGCACCTCTACAGCAGCCTTTGGCACGGCGACGAATACCAGCAGTTCCTCGACGCCGACGCCGCCATGACCCAGCTCGGCTACCACCAGCCCTGGATCATCGGCGAGACCTGGTTCGACGACCCCGACGCCGCCACCGGCATCGACCTCGCCATAGCCCGCACCGCCCGCCCCGTCCGCTACCTCACCCAGTGGCCCCTCACCCGCGCCGCCACCTGCCCCGACGTCGACGTCCCCGCGCCCATCGCCTTCCAGCACTACAAGTCCTAGCCGGCCAGAGCCGTCCGGAGTCATCGGTGTCGCGCACGCTGTGGGCCCTCGGTGGCCCCCCTCGTCGCCAACACGCCGACATGGCGACCTGGCCGCCATCGAGCGGGAGCTGTCCGACCTGGCGACCACCCGTGCCGGCCGGTGCCGGTCTGCGTTTGGTACGAAAGTGGCCTCGACCGTGGTGACCACCGGTGACGGACCGGTCGAATCGGCGCATGACGCGTTCATCACTGAGAGCCGTGCTCGTAGCCGCCGCGCTGGTCACGGGTTCCACCATCGGTGGGCACTCCGTCGCCGTCGCCGCAACCGGGCAGGACACGATGCTGGTGTCCAACGCCAGCCACAAGTTCGTCACCGCCGAGGTCGGCCGCAGCGGCGACGCATTCGGCACGTCCCGCGCCCGCGCCGACGCACCCGGACCGTACGAGCATTTCACGCTCGTGCCGACCGGCAACCCCAACTCGTTCTACCTGTGGTCCAACCAGGCCAAGAACTACGTCTCCGCCGAGTTCGCGCGAACCGGCGACCAACGCGGCGTCCTACGAGCTCGGCAGACCCCGACCGCACCCGGTCCGTGGGAGACGTTCTACTACCTGCCCAACTCCGACGGAACCACCAGCATCGCCGTCTACGACTCGTCCGGCACCCGGTGGTACGTATCCGCCGAGAACGGGTGGACCGGCGACGACTACGGCACCCTGCGCGCCCGCAGCACATCCCCCGGCCCATGGGAGAAGTTCGTCTTCACCAGCAGGTACGTCTCCGGCTACGACGACTTCCCCACCCTGTGGCGCAACAGCAAGCTCGACCAGTTCTACGTCGATCCGTGGGGCTGGAACCGCGAATGCGTCGTGTTCGCGGCGTGGAAGATCTACGAGAACAGCGGCGGCACGCAGCAGCCGAACGGGCAGAACGCGCCCAACGACTGGGCGAGCCACTCCATCGACGTCAACAACAACTGGGGCTTCGCCAAGGACTGGTACGCGTACGCGGTCAACCACAAGGTCCGGAACGACGACTCGCCGACGGTCGGCTCGATCGCCCAGTGGGTCAGCAACCAGGGCTGGTTCGCGGCGCACGGACACGTCGCCGTGGTGACCGCGGTCTTCCCCGACGGCTCGATCCTGGTGTCGGGCTACAACGGGCACGCCGAGGGCGAGTACCGCACGTGGTACTTCCCGCACCACCAGACGATCACCGACTCGTACGACGGCAAGAATCTCCCGATCGTGTGGCCCGAGCACTTCCTCCACATCAACGGGCTCTAGCGCGGCTGGCCGTGGGCCTCGACGCCCGCGGCCATCAGCCGGCCGGCAGGTCCGACAGTGCCGCCAGCGCCCGCAGAGCAGCCGCCTGAAAGCTGTTGTCCCGGAGCTCTCCGAAGGCATCGACGGCAACGGTGAGTTCCCGGACGGCGTCCTCCTGCCGGCCGGCCGCGGTCAGCACCCGTCCAAGCACGAGCCGGGCGTTGGCGACGCCCCAGCTGTCGTCCTGCTCACGGAAGGATTCCATCGCGCAGCGGCACCGGTCGGCCGCCTCGGCCAGGTCGCCGCGGGCCAGCAGCACGTCGGCCTGCGCGCAGAGGGTCATCGCCCGCGAGCGGACCGCGCCGAGCTCGGCGAACTCGGCCATGGCCTGCTCGAACGCGGCCTCGGCCGCGGCCGATTCGCCCAGAGCACTCAACGCCTCTCCGAGATGCCGCCGGGCCGTCGCCGACGACCAGCGCTCATCCAGCTCTTCGTTGAGCCGGATGGCCTCGGTGAACAGGGACACGGCCTCCCTGTGCTCGCCGGTGTCGCCGAGCACGCAGCCCAGGCGGTCCAGGGCGCCGGCCTCTTCGTCGACGGAACCGATTCGGCGCGCCAACCGGACCGCCGCCCGGCCGTGGCTGATAGCCGCCGTGGCATCGCCGACCGACCGCAGCGCGATGCAGAGACCGTTCAGCGCGATCACCTGGTGCAGACCGTCGTCGACCCGTACGGCCAGCTCGTGCGCGCAGCGGTTGATCTCCTGCCATTCGTCCCAGCGGCACCGCAGATCCCAGTACCACGGCAGCGCCACCAGCAACGGGAACACCAGGTCCGTCAAGCCCAGTTCGGCGGCGCGCCGGACCGCCGCCGGCAGGCACCGGTGCTCCGCGTCCAACCACCGTACTGCCTGATCCCGCCCGGTGAACGGGGTGCCGGGCCGGGGCACCGCGTAGCCGGACGGGTCGAGCGCGGCGCCGGCGTCGAAGGCCGTGCCGAGCAACCCGCCGAGCACCGCCCGCTCGGCGGACGTCCGGTCCTCCGGACGATCGTCGTGCCCGAGGCGGTCCTCCGCGAACAACCTGAGCAGATCATGCATCCGGTACCGGTGCGCGCGGTCGGACACCTGGACCATGCCCCGCCGAAGCAGCTCCTCCAGTGCTGCGTCCACGCTGTCGCCGGGCACCGCCCAGGCCGCCGTCCGCACGCCGAAGTCGGGACCGGGCAGCAGGGGCACCCGGCGGAACATCGTCCGCGCGGACACGGACATCGCGCGATAGCTCAACTCGAAGACCGTGTCCACGCCTCGGTCCCCGATCCTCAGCCGGCCCAGGCGCCTGGTCCGGTCGGCCAGGTCGTCTGCCCAGTCCCGGATGGCGCTCTGTGGCCACGTGGCGACGCTCGCCGCGGCCAGTCGCGTCGCCAGCGGAAGATAGCCACAGCACGCGACGACCTGCCGGCTCTCGTGCAACTCCGCGGCGACGCGATCAGGCCCGGCGACCCGCCGGAACAGCTCGAGCGCCGCGTCCGGAGCGAAGACGTCGAGCCGAACGTGACGCACGCCGTCCAGCGCGGCCAGCGGTCCGCGCGAGGTGATGAGCACCAGTGTCGTGTCGTCGCCCGGCAGGGCGGCACGCACCTGGGCCTCGTCCGAGGCATCGTCCAGCACGATCAGCACGCGCCGGTTGGACAGGGTCGACCGCAGCAGCGCCGCCCTGCTGTCCAGGTCGCCGGGCAGCTCCTGACCTGGAAACCCCATGGCGCCAAGCAGTCGCGCGACCACCGCTCCTGGCGCGACCGGCTCCGGACCGGCGCCGTGCAGTTCGAGGAACACCTGGCCGTCCGGATAGTCGGCACGCATGCGGTGGGCGATCCGCAGCGCGAAGCTCGACTTCCCGACACCGGGTTGACCGGAAATCACCACGACCCTCGGTCCCGCCGGCCGCCGCACCCATGCCAGCACCTCGATCAACTCGTCGTCTCGGTCCACGAAGTCGACGAGGTCCGCTGGCAGCTGCGCGACGGCCTCGCCTCGACATGGATCGATGGCGAGGCCATCGGCGCGAGCCGTCAGCACGGCCTGCCAGAGCCGGGTCAGGTCACCGGCGTTCTCGGGAGCCACCCTGTGGTACAGGGCGAGCAGGTCGGCCGGAATCAGTCGCCGGCCGTGCTCGAAGTCCACCAACGTGCTGTGCCCGACACTGCCGAGCCGACGGGCCATGCCGCGCAGAGACAGACCCCGCTCGATCCTGATCCGTTTCAGCCGCGCCCCCAGGGCACCCAACGCAGCCGTTTCCGCTGGCCGCTGGGCCTCCCCCGCCACGTCCCCTCCCCGTTCACCGACCGTAGTCGACGGTACACAGGACGGTCCCCCGGCGCACTCCCCTTCGCGGACGAGCCCAGCAGCCGGTCGGCGCATTCGCGTCGTCCGGCGACTGACCGGCTCTCACTCCACACGTACCTCCATCTCCGCGGCCGCGGCGGCCAGGATCTTGGCAGCCTGGTGGGGGTACCGACGCCGGCTGCTGCCGGTCCTCGTGGCCGAGGCCGCCGTGTTCGCCGTGATCACGCTGGTAGTCACGACGGTGACGGCGTTCGTGGCGTTCTTCCTCGGCCAGCACCTGCAGAGCTTGCACCACATCGAGACCACCATCGGGGCCTGCCGACCGAGTGGGCGACGAACATCGACCCCTGTCTGCCCGGCGCCGCCGAGACGCCTGACTGCACGCGGCAGAGAAAGGGGCGCTGCGCCGTCGACACGACGGCGCAGCGCCTGCGTTCACTTGGCGGCCTGCACGAACTTGTCCGTGTAGGTCTTGCTCAGGTCGATCGACTTGCCCTTGACGTCCGGATTGAACGCCTGCAACACCTTCAGGTTGGTGCTCGGACCGTTGGGCGGCATGATCCCGGTCGGGTTGTAGATGCCCTTCTCGCTGTCGAACGCCTTGACGTACGCGTCCTTTCCGGAGCCGGCGTAGTAGTCCGCCGGCATCTGAGCGGCCACGTCGGCGCCGGTGTGGTCCTGGATCCACTTGAGCGTCTTGACGTAGGCGTTGACCAGCTTCTGCACGATGTCCGGGTGCTTGGTGACGTAGTCGGTGGTCATGTACAGCGAGGTCGCCGGATACTCGCCGCCGAGCTGCTTGGCGGTGCCGGCGGCGGTGCGCATGTCGAGCAGGACGTAGGCGTCACCGGTGGCCAGCAGCGTGGAGACCGTCGGCTCGGTGGTCATGGCGCAGTCCACGTTGCCGTGCTGCATGGCGCCGATCAGCGTGGCGCCGGACTGGACACCGACGCGGTGTGTGCTGGCCGGGTCGACGCCGTTCTTCTGCGCCAGGAACTGCGTCAGGAAGTCAGTCGACGAGCCGACGTCGGTGATGCCGAGGTTGTGGCCCTTCCAGTCCGCCGGCGAGTGGATCTGGTCCTTGACCTCGTTGCGGCACAGCTCGACCTCGCCAGGCGTGGTCAGCATGGACACCACCGATTCCAGCTGCTGCCCGAGGCCCTGCATGGCGATCGTGTGGTCGTAGAAGCCGCCCACGCCGTCCACCTTGCCGGCGACCATGTCGGTGGTGGCGTCGACGCCGGCGCCCTCGTCCTGGAGCGTGACGTCGAGGCCCTGGTCCTTGTAGTAGCCCAGCCGCTGGGCGAGCATGAAGGGCAGGTAGATCTGCTTGTTCAGACCACCGACCATGATCGACACCTTGTCGCCCGGACCGCCGGACGACGAGCCACCGCTCGCGGTCTGCGACGCGTTGTTCGCGCACCCGGCCAGCACCAGCGCGGCGGCCGCAAGCCCGACCCACGACTTCTTCAACACAGCGATCTCCTTTGACGGCGGGACAGCGTTAACAGGTCGGGTGCTCACAGGTCGGGGCCGGCCAGCTGGGCCGGACGCCAGCGCAACAGCCGGTTCTCCAGTCGGGTGATGAGCCACTCGGCGGCCAGCGCGACGACGGCCATGATCACCATCGCCGCCCAGACGCCGTTGGCGTCGAACGTGCCCTCGGCCTGTTTGATCAGGACCCCGAGGCCCGAGGTGGCGCCGAGGAACTCGCCGACGATCGCGCCGATCAGCGCGAAGCCGAAGCTGACGTGCAGGCTGGCGATGATCCAGGTGAACGCCGAGGGCAGCACCACCTGGCTGGTCACCTGCCAGCGCGACGCGCCGAGGATGCCGGCGTTGGCGATGAAGTTGCGGTCCACCTCGCGGGTGCCCTGGAAGGCGTTGAAGAACACGCCGAAGAACACCAGCACGATCACCAGCAGGATCTTGGACTCGATACCGAGGCCGAAGGCCAGCACGAACACCGCGCCGAGCACGATGCGCGGGATGGCGTTGAGCACCTTGATGAACGGGCCGAACACCTCGGACAGAAACCGCACCCGCCCCAGCGCCACACCGCACACGATGCCCAGCGCGGTGCCGATCGCGAACCCGATCAGCGCCTCTTCCAGGGTCGTCGCGATCTGGTCGCCCAGCGAGCCGATCGCGGTGCCCTCGGTGACCCACGTCGTCAGCCGGCCCAGGATGCCCGAGGGCACGCCGTAGAGGATCACGCTGCGCGGGTTGTCCTGGACGGTCAGCTGCCAGCCGCCGAGCACGACCACCAGCACGGCCAACTGCGTCAGGTGCACCAGAACCCGATGCCGACGCGCGGCCCGGCGGTGCGCCGACTCCACCGCAGTCACCTCAACCTGTGCCTCCTGCGCGGTCATCACGACGCCCTCCGGTCGTCGTCCAGCCGGGTGCTCTGCGAGTAGGCGATGTCCACCTCAGTGCGCAGGGCGTCCCAGATCTGGTGGTAGATGTCCAGGAACCGCGGATCGAACCGGATCTCCTGGACGACCCGGGGCCGGGGCAGGTCCACCCGGAACCGGGCCTTGATCGTGGCGGCCGGCCCGGCGGTCAGCACGACCACCGTGTCGGCCAGCGCGATGGCCTCCTCCAGGTCGTGCGTGACGAACACGACCGCCGGCCGGGTCAGATCCCACAGGGCCAGCAGCTCGTCGGACATCTTGGCCCTGGTCTGCACGTCCAGCGCGGAGAACGGCTCGTCCATGAGGATGACCCGCGGCTCGTTGATCAGGTTCTGGGCCAGCGCGACGCGCTTGCGCATGCCGCCGGAGAGCTGGTGCGGGAAGCGGTCCTCGAACCCGGCCAGGCCCACCCGCCTGATCCAGTCGCGAGCCGACTCCAACGCCTCTTTCTTCGGCACGCCGCGAAACCGCGGGCCGGCGGAGACATTGTCCACAACGGACTTCCACGGCAGGATCGCGTCGGTCTGGAACATGAAACCGACCCCCGGCGTGATGCCGTCCACCGGTCGGCCGTGCACGGCCACCGACCCAGCCGACGGCCGCTCCAGACCCGACACCAGGGTCAGCGTCGTCGACTTGCCGCAGCCGGTCGGCCCGACGACCGCGCAGAACTCCCCCTCGTCCACGGTGAGGTCGAGGTCGCGCAGCGCCGTGTACGGGGCGCCGCTGTCGGTGGTGAACCGCTTGGTCACCCGCCGAAGCTCGATGGCGGGCGGTGATTTCTCTGCGCGCACGGTAGGATTCCCTCCGTCACTGCCGGCGTGTTTCGTTCTGGTTGCCGCAGGACGGTAGGCAGGCCGGAGGCGGGCCGACATATTGAGCTCGATACCCGTCGAGGAGTGCTTTTCGAGGGGTTTTGCTCATTCCGTTCAGTCGCGATTGCCGCAAAACGGACCGATGGCTTGGCATCGGTGTTTCAGCGTGATGTCATGCGCCAACGCCCCGACGAGACGTGGCAGATCGGAGTGGCCATGTGGCGTACCCGTCCGCTGGCGACCCAGATCTTGCTCTGTGTGCTGGCGATCCTGCTGGTGACGAGCGCGGCCGGCGCCGTGCTCTACGCCAACCTCACCGACAAGACCCTCGACGGTGAGTACAAGCAGCGCGCCACTGACATCGCGTACACGGTCGCGCAGATCCCTGCGATCGCCGACGCCCTGGCTCACAAAGATCCCGACCACCGCATTCAGGCGCTGGCCGAACAGGTCCGCAAGAACACCAGCGCCAGCTACGTCGTGGTGGCCGACCGGGACGGCGTGCGGTACTCGCATCCCACACTGTCGCTGATCGGCCAGCGCCTCGAGGAACCCGTTGTCGCGCTGGACGGAAACGTCCACACCGGAATCGACCCCGGCAGCCTCGGCAACTCCGCCAACGCCAAGGTGCCGCTGCGCGCGTCGGACGGCGCGATCATCGGCGAGGTTTCCGTCGGCATCCCGGAGGAGCGGGTCAGCAGCCAGATCAGCACCCAGATCATGGACATCGCGCTGTACTCGCTGCTCGCGCTGGGCATCGGCGTGCTGGCCTCCTGGTTGCTCGCCCGCGCCCTCAAACGCGTGACATTCGGGCTGGAGCTGTCCGAGATCGCCACGCTGTTGCAGGAACGGGAGGCGATGCTGCACGGCATCAGGGAAGGCGTCGTCGGCATCGACGCCAAGGGCTGCGTCAACGTGATCAACGACGAGGCCCGCCGGCTGCTGGGCATCCGCCGTGCCGGCACTGGCCGCCCGGTCTCGGAGTTGCTGCCGGCGGGCCGGCTGCGGGATCTGCTCGCGGACGGCCCGCTGGGCAGCGACGAGGTCGTGGTGACCGACGATTTCCTGTTGGTGGTCAACAGAATGCCGGTTGTCCTGGCCGGCCGCCCGGGCGGGCACGTGGTGACCCTGCGGGACCGCACCGAGCTGGAGGGCCTGATGCGGGAACTGCATGCGCTGACCGGACTCACCAACGCCCTTCGCGCCCAGGAACACGAATTCACCAACCGGCTGCACGTGCTGTCGGGCCTGCTCGGACTGGGCGAGATCGACGAGGCCGCCCGCTACCTCGCCGAAGTCGCCGGCGGCGCGACGGCACAGGCGGGCGACATCCAGGCCCGGATCGCGCCGGCCGAGCTCGCCGCACTTCTGGTGGCGAAGGTGACCACGGCCGCCGAGTCCGGCGTGCGGCTGATCCTCGACCCGGAATCGGAGCTGGACCGCCCGTACGGGGAGACCGGGCCGCTGCTCACCGTGCTGGGCAACCTCATCGACAACGCCGTGGACGCGGCGGCCGGTGCGGCACAACCCGGCACGGTGACCGTTCGGATCACCGACATCGACGACGTGGCCCACGTGGTCGTCAGCGACACCGGCCCGGGCATCTCCCAACCCGACATCGAGAAGATCTTCCTCGACGGCTACTCGACCAAGTCGACGCGGGACGGCATGCGTCGTGGGCTGGGACTGGCCCTGGTACGTCGGCTGGTGGTGCGGGCGGGCGGCACGATCGACGTCACGCCCGGACCCGGCGCGCGGTTCGACATCAGACTTCCATTGCACACGAACGAACTGGAGGCCGCGAAATGATCAGGACGCTCGTCGTCGACGACGACTATCGAGTGGCCCGAATCCACGCCGCCAGCGTCGAACGCATCCCCGGCTTCACCTGCGTCGGCGAGGCGCACACCGTGGCCGAGGCCAGACGGGCGGTCGAGGAAACCGGACCGGACCTGCTCCTCCTCGACTTCTACCTGCCCGACGGCGACGGCCTCTCCCTCCTGCGGGATCTGAACTCCGCCGACGGCACCGCGCCGGACTGCATCGTCATCACGGCCGCGCGAGACCTCGCAACCGTGCGGTCCGCCATGCATCTGGGCGCGGCCTACTACCTGGTCAAGCCATTCGGGCTGACGCAGCTGCGTCGCCAACTCGACGCCTACCGGCTCTGGCGGACGCAGACCAGCGGGGCCGGGGAAGCCGACCAGGACACCGTGGACGCTCTCTACACGCTGCTGCGAGGCGCGGCCTCGCCACCATCTTCCGACAGCATGATGCCCCCGACGATGCGCAAGATCCTCGACGCCGTGCGAGTGTCCGCCGAGCCGGTCGGGGCGTGCACCCTCGCCGACCGGCTCGGCGTGAGCCGGCCGACGGCGCAGCGGTACCTGAGCGAGCTGCACCGTCGCGGCGCCGTCCAGCTGCACCTCGAGTACGGCCGCGCCGGACGCCCTGTCCACCGCTACGCCGCTAGCTGAAGCTCGCCGGTGGCAATCCGACACCATGCGTCGACGTCACCGCCCGGCACCGTGACGTCGACTCGGAAACGGGGCTTGCCATCGGCCGCGGTGATCTGCGCACCTTCCGGAAGCTGGTTCAGGTAGACCCACACCTGCGCTCGGAAGAAGTCGTTGTCTGGAGCGCCTTCCCACTTCGGCAGGGCGCTGGCGAGGGTGGCCTGGAACAGTGGCGGCGCCGTCGTTTCCCCACTTCGAAGGGTTCCACGACCGGCGCCGATCACAGGCCGCTCAGAACCCGGGGAACACCCGCCGCAGGTCGTCCAAGGTCGTGTCGCCGTCGACGGTGGCACCGGCCAGGTGCGGCTCCTTGAGCCGCCCGCTCACGAGCCGCACGAAGGCGCCGGCGGAACCGTGGAACGTCGCGGACGGGGACTCCGGCCGGGCGACGAGGCTCACCGTGTCGGCGATCACCAGTCCGGCCTCCGGCACCGCGACCGTGACCGGCCCGGACGCCTCGGCCGGCTTCGCCTGGAAGCCCAGCATGAAGCCGAGCGGCCCGGCGTACAGGTCCAGCAGGACCGCGGCCGAGCCCGCGTCGACCTCGGCGTCCGGGTCGACACCGACCCGGACGTCCCACGAGTGGTTGGCCACCTCGCTGAGCCTCATGCCCAGCGCGGTCACCAGCGGCACCGGCTCGGGCAGGAATCCCAGATCGACGGTCAGCGAGGAACGCTGCTCGGGCGTCAGCGCCTCGACGAGCTCGAGCCAGCGGGTGTTGTGTTCGACGAAGCCCGCGGCCTGGTCGGCCGGGGCGGCGGCGTCCCAGCGAGCCCAGATCGTCTGGTTGTCCTCGGCCTGAACCTGTTCGCCGGCAGCCCGGGCGATCGGCGCCCGCCCGATCTCGGCACCACTGCCCAGGTGCGAGTAGACCTGCGCAATCGTCCACTGGTCCGCGCCGCTGCGCGCGGACAGCCCTTCGCCGTCGCCGATGCTCCCGAGCAGCGCCACCAGGGCGTCGTGCTCGGCACGCAGGGCCGTGACCGTACGGTCCACGAGTTCGCTCATGCCTGCCGCAACCACCTCGCCGCCGAGTATGTTCCGACGGGGCGCCGAACCGCCCCTACCTGCATGTTCGTTCGTCCGACACGGCTCGGCGACGCCGTCGCCGTCCTCACGGGCGAACGCGGATGACCGTCTTCCCCTTGACCCGCTCGGTCGGGTTGAGGGCGGCGACGGCATCGTCCAGGGTCGCGGTGGTGCCGATGTTCGTCCGCAGTCGTCCGTCCCGCACCCACTGGACGATCTCACTCAGTTGGGCGCGGTCGGGCACGACGACGAAGTCGACCGCGAGGCCGTCGGCGGGCCGAGCCTCGGGCGGCCCGGTGACGGTCACCAGTGTTCCTCCGGCTCGGATCAGGCCCGCGGACCACTTCTGGATTTCTCCGCCGAGGACGTCGAACACCAGATCGACGCCTCCGACCTCGTCCAACGAGTCGCTCTGAAGGTCGATGAACTCGTGCGCGCCGAAATCGAGCGCGATCTGCCGACCGGCGGCACGTCCGGTGCCGATGACGTGCGCGCCGGCCTCACGGGCGAGCTGGGCTGCCATTGATCCGACTGCGCCAGCCGCACCATGCACCAGGACGCTCTGCCCCGCCTGGAGGCGGCCGTGTTCGAACAGACCCTGCCACGCCGTCAAGCCCGACATCACGAGGCCGGCGCCCACCGTGAAGTCGACGTCACCCGGCAGCGGCGCGAGGTTGCGCGCCTCGACGACCGTGTACTCCGCCAGCGTGCCGTCGCGAGTCCAGTCCGTGAGGCCGAACACCCGCTGACCCACCGACAGCCCCGTCGTGCCATAGCTGAGCGCGGTGACGACTCCCGCCAACTCGTGCCCGGGAATCGACGGCGTCCGATCACGGCCGAGGCGGTCTGTCCAGGTCGAGGGCCATTCCAGCTCATTCCCGGTGAATCCCGACGCGTGAACCTCTACGACGACATCGCCGTAGCTTGCGCCCGAGAGGCCGGCGAGCCTGGCCGCATCCGGGTCCGGCCGCTCCGACAGCGTCATCCCGGCTGTCCCGGCGTCCCGGTCCGTCACCACGATCGCCTTCATGTGGATCCCTCGCTGTATCGGTCCGCGCCTGCCCGGCTCTCGAGTCCGGCTCATTTTCCGTGCTGGCTCGACCAGCTGGCCATACCTCGTTGTTCGCGGAGTCCTTATGGACGAACGCGGATGACCGTCTTTCCCTTGACCCGCTCGGTCGGGTTGAAGGCGGCGACGGCATCGTCCAGGGTCGCGGTGGTGCCGATGAGTGTCCGCAGTCGTCCGTCCCGCACCCGCTGGGCGATCTCACTCAGTTGGGCGCGGTCGGCCTCGACGACGAAGTCGATCGCCAAGCCGTCGGCGGGCCGAGCCTCCGGCGGGCCGGCGATGGTCACCAGTGTTCCTCCGGCTCGGATCAGGCCCGCGGACCGTTTCAGGATCTCTCCGCCGAAAATGTCGAACACCAGATCGACGCCGCCGACCTCGTCCAACGAGTCGCTCTGAAGGTCGACGAACTCGTGCGCGCCGAAATCGAGCGCGGTCTGCCGGTCGGCGGCACGTCCGGTGCCGATGACGTGCGCGCCGGCCTCGCGGGCGAGCTGCGTCACCACTGAACCGACTCCACCGGCAGCGCCGTGCACCAGGACGCTCTGCCCCGCCTGGACACGGCCGTGCACGAACAATCCCTGCCACGCGGTCAGGCCCGAGATCGGAAGGCTGGCGCCCACCGTGAAGTCGACGTCACCCGGCAGCGGCGCGAGGTTGCGCGCCTCGACGGCCACGTACTCGGCAAGGGTGCCGTCGCGGGTCCAGTCCGTGAGGCCGAACACCCGCTGCCCCACCGACAAGCCGGTTGTCCCATAGCCGAGAGCGCTGACCACTCCGGCCAGCTCGTGCCCGGGAATCGACGGCGTCCGGTCACGGCCGAGACGATCGACCCAGGTCGGGTCCCACTCCAGCTCGCCGGTCGTGAACCCGGACGCATGAACCTCAACCAGCACATCGTTCCCCGCAGCCGCGGGCCGGGGACGTTCCGCCAGCGTCATCCCGGCCAGTCCCGCGGCCTGATCCGTCACCACGATCGCCTTCATCCGGCGCCTCCCTGTATCCAGTCCTCGCGACCACGCCCGGGACGGCTCTGTGGACCATGGAGTCCATTCCGACGGACCACGCTAACCCGGTTTCGGCCCGAGATCTGGGTCCACTTGACACCCGCGAACGGGAACCAGTTCACCGAAGAGTGCGAACCAGGGCGTCCAACGCACCCGCCCAGGCACTGGGGGACGGCGCGGCGAAGCCGATGGCCACGCCGTCACGGTCCGATGTGGACTCGGGGTGCCGGAAGAAGTCGAGGGGCTCGACCGTGACCTGTTCGCGCGCCGCGCGGCGCACGAGTTCGGCACCGGTTCGACCGGGCTGGTCGAGCACGATGTGCAGTCCGGCGGACATCCCGGTCACGCGCGCGGTCGGCGCGTGCCGGCCGATCGTCTCGACCAGCTGCTGACGTCGCCGGCGGTACTGCGCACGCATCGCGCGGATGTGCCGGTCGTACGCGCCCGACTCGATGAACTCGGTCATCGCCAACTGGTTGACGAACCCTACGGTCTCCTCGGTTTCCCCCTTCTGCTCGGC
This sequence comes from Kutzneria buriramensis, assembly GCF_003387475.1. Classification (GTDB taxonomy): domain Bacteria; phylum Actinomycetota; class Actinomycetes; order Mycobacteriales; family Pseudonocardiaceae; genus Kutzneria; species Kutzneria buriramensis. Next base: position 231,206 of record NZ_QUNO01000013.1, read on the forward strand.
GACCGCGCCGACCAGGCGGTCCGGCAGGACGAGCCAGCCCAGGCGCAGTCCCGGCGCCAGCGACTTGCTCGCGGTGCCCAGGTAGATCACGTGATCGTGATCCAGACCCTGCAACGCGCCCACCGGCGACCGGTCGTAGCGAAACTCGCCGTCGTAGTCGTCCTCGATGATCAACGCACCCCGCCGCCGCGCCCAGTCCACGACCGCCGCCCGCCGGTCGGAGTGCAGCGCCACGCCCAACGGGAACTGGTGTGACGGCGTGAGCAGCACCGCGCCCGGACTCGGCGCCTGGTCGAGCGCCGAGAGGTCCGCGCCGTCGGAGTCGACCGGGAGCGAGACGGTGTCGATCCCGGCTTTCACCAACGCCTCGCGCTGGGTCGGCAGACCGAACTCCTCGACCGCCACCGTCGTGGCGCCGGCCTTCGCCAGCGCGGCGGCGACGAGCCGCAAACCCTCCGCGGCCCCGCTGCACACGACGACGCTGTCCGCTCGCACACGCAGTCCCCGGGCGCGAGCCAGGTAGCGGGCGACGGCCTCACGCAGTTCACTCCGGCCGTGCGGATCGGTGTACCCGAACGCTTCGAACGGCGCCGTGCTCACCGTCCGCTTCACCGCCCGAATCCACTCGTCCCGCGGGAACGACGACAGATCCGGCTGCCCGGGCCGCAGATTGTGCACCAGCTGCGGGCGTGCGACCGGCGGCCGCGGCCGTTCCCGTTCGGCCACGGGCTCCGGCGAACGCTGCGCCACCTCCGTGCCGGAACCGTGCACCCCGGTCAGCCATCCTTCGCTGATCAGCTCCGAGTACACACGGACGACCGTGTTCCGGCCCAGCCCGAGATCGGCGGCCAGCACACGACTCGAGGGCAGCCTCGTCCCCGGCGCCAGCCGGCCGGTGCGGATCGCCTCGCGGAACGCATCCATGAGCCCCGCTCGCACATTGCGGCCGATATGGCCCAGATGCAGGTCGAGGCCGGACGTCCGAGTACCGCCAGCCGCTTGCTCGGTCATGTCGGACAACGATACGGACCGGTCGCGCAACTGTGCCGTCGGCACAGGACTCACGAGTGAGGATCGTTGGCTTGGAGCGGGTCTCCGGTGTTGGAGACATAGACGACCAACAGCTTGGCCCGTTCGGTCGGGCTGGGATTCGCGGCGACGACGTGGTGGGCGCCCGGCTGTTCGAACCAGTTCTCGCCTTGGTGGTACGTGGTCGCGGGCTTGTCGTCGACCTGGCTTCGCACAGCGCCTTGCAGCACGTAGGCGTACACGAAAGCCTGACCGTGCCGGTGCGGCGGCGCAGCCGCACCTGGCGGGAAGTCCACGATCTGCGAGGTGAACGTCTTGCCCTCAGCGTTCGGAAGCGCTTGCTGGAGCAGGACACTCACCTGGGGCGGCGACGAGGTGGCCGTGCTCGCCGCGGGCATGCTCTCGTTGGCAGAGCCACAGGCTGTTGCGCCGGCCAGCGCGGCAATGGCCAGAAGACGACCGACGATGTGCGATGGAACCATGAGTGCTCCCACTTGCGGTCTGTTGACGAGGTGGATTCGGCGTTGCTCGACCTGATCGTTTGCTCACTGTCGACAGTTCGGTCGACGCAGAGGGCGAACGTGTCCACGGGCACGAGAGCCAGCGACGAAGACGCCCCACACGACCGACGCGATGTGCGGCGGGCCCCAGCAGCCGAACCGATCGGCGACGGCCGAGAGGAACCCAGCGCCAACGCCAGGAGCGCAAGCCCGGTCGCGACCGACCACACACGCTCCCGCAGGGCGACGGCCGTCAAGGACAGCTCCCTCGAGCGTCCCCCTTCCCCGCCAGCCATTGGCCCGCACAACCATCAGATCTCCCCTGGTAGACGCCTGGACGGGCGCGTTGCGCTCCGTGCCGAGTCGACGCGGCCGGCAACCGACGCGGCTCCGAAACTAGTCCGTTTTCGGCTCGGAACCTGGGTCCACTTGGCATCCGGGTACGGGAACCAATCGCGCGGGCGAACTCAGCGAAGAGCGCTGCCCGAGGAGGACGCGCGGTCCGATGGCCGAACAGGACCGTGCAGTCCAATGCGGCAGCGGCTGTGATCAAATGGGGTAGCTTGAGACCCGTGAGCACGCCGGAGGACGCACAGCCGGCGCGGAGGCTGACGCCACGTGGCGCCGCCACCCGCGCGCGCATCGTGGCGGCTGCTGTCGAGCTGATGTACGTGAAGGGCGTGAACGCGACCACGCTGGACGACGTCCGGGCCGCGAGCAATACCAGCAAGTCCCAGCTCTACAACCACTTCCCGGACAGGGAGGAACTGGTCCGGGCCGTCGTCGCCGCGCGTGCCGCGCAGGTCCTCGAGCGTGAACGCGGCTACCTTCAGCGCCTGAAGTCGTTCCGCGGTCTGGTCCGCTGGCGCGACGCGCTGGTGCAGCGAAACGCTTTGCAGAACGGCGCTTACGGCTGCGGGCTGGGCTCAATGGCCAGCGAGCTGGCGGACCAGGACGACCAGGCCCGCGCCACGCTCGCCGAGTCGTTCATGGAATGGGAAGGGCTGCTCGCCGCCGGCCTGCGGCGGATGCGGGAGAGCGGGACGCTCAGGCCGGACGCCGACCCGGCCAAGCTTGCCACGGGTCTGATGGCGGCCTTGCAAGGTGGGTACCTCCTCGCCGAGACCGCACACGACATCAAGCCCATGGAAATCGCCCTCGACATGGCGCTTGACCACGTGAAGTCGCTCCTCACGGCGTGACGGCATGGGTCCGGACGCGGCCGGGCGGCGATGTCCAGGGCAGCGATTATTGGACTAAATAGTCCCAATAGCGTTCGCAGTCTTCGGTGAACGCACCCACCCGAGTGGTTCCCGTTCCTGGATGCCAAGTGGACCCAGAATCCGAGCCGAAGCCGGTTAGCCTGAACCAACTGGACTGACGCGTCCAGAGACGTCTGGCGTGACGTCGACCGGAAGGCCTCGGCGGTCAGCGACCGCCGGCAAGTTCCCCTTGCCACTGGCCAGGAATCGACGCGACGCCACTGAGCTGTCCGATCAAGGCGACAACCCCAGTGGAGTGATCACCATGTCGGCACGTACAGCCCTGATCACCGGCGGTACCAGCGGGATCGGGAAGGCGACCGCCGAGATTCTGCACAACCGCGGTTACCGCGTCGCTGTCACCGGACAACGTCCGGAGAACGTCGCTCGGGCGCGGGCGGAACTGCCCGAAGATGTCCTGGTCCTGGCGGCTGACGCGCGCTCGCTCGCTGACACCGACCAGGTCGTGTCCGAAGTCGGAGCACGATTCGGAAGTCTGACGACGCTGTTCCTGAACGCCGGCGTCAGCCGTCCGATGAGGCTCGACACCTGCGACGAAGCCGCTTACGACGAGGTGTTCGCCGTCAACACCAAAGGGCAGTTCTTCACGCTGGTCAAGGCGCTGCCGCTGCTGGCCGACGGCGCTTCGGTCATTGTCACCGTGGGTATCGGAGCGACGCGTAGCCTGACCGGCAACAGCGTCACGGCCGGGTCACACGGCGCGTTGCTGGCCATGATCCCAACACTTGCCCTCGAACTCGCTCCCCGCCGCATCCGAGTCAACGCGGTCAGCCCGGGATTCACCGACACGCCCATGACGCGGACCTCGCTCCGCACGGTTTCCGATGACGTCGCGGCGACGATGGCGGCCATGGCGGAGAGGAACCCGTTCGGCCGCCTCGGCGTGCCTGCGGACATCGCCGGGACGGTCGCGTTCCTGGCTTCGGACGATGCCGCGTACGTCACGGGGCAAGAGATCGTGGTTTCCGGGGGCGCCGGGCTGGCCATCTGACCACACACGACATGGTCAATTCTCGACGGCCGGCGTGGCGTCACGCTGCCCGAGTGCACGTCCGCCGCAATGCCGGCACCGCCACAGCACGGTCGGGTGTGGTCCAGCGCGTGGGCGATGCTGACTGCCGGCACGGCAGCGCCGAGAATTCGGCCGTCAGCGTGCCGGCCAGCGAGCGGCCGCCGCTATGTTCGCCACGATGGTGATGACGCCGTCGAGCGCGGCGACCTGGATCGGACGCCACACACGCTGGTTGTCCCCGACCACCACACACAGACGGCTGCCCAACGCGGCGCAGAGTTGATCATGTTCGACCAGAATCGCCAGTCCTACCGAGCCGAGGAAGGTGACTTGGCTCAGGTCGAGCACTACTACTGCGGGTGGAGCGGCTACGGCCACGGCTTCGGCGGCACGCAACTGCTCGGCCGCGTGCTCGGCGGTGGCCAGGTCGATCTCACCGACCAGGCGGACCACCACAGCCGTGTCCATGTCACCGTCGTGCATACGCGCGGCAGCGGCGTCGGCGTCCGAAAGACCTTCAGAGTCGGTCACCGAAAGTCCTCCCTTGTGAACGCAGGGCTACTTGCCGAGCCCCGCCACGAGATTGATCACCGTGGCGATGATGACCGCGCCGAACAGGTAGGACAACAGCGCGTGACGCAGCGCGGTCCGACGGATCTCCCTGGTGGTCAGATCGGTGTCCGACACCTGGAAGGTCATGCCGATGGTGAACGCCAGGTACGCGAAATCACCGTACGAGGGCGGTTCGTCCTCGTTGAAGTCGACCCCACCCGCCGTGTCGCTGTAGTACAGACGCGCATACCTGGTCGTGAACACAGTGTGCACGGCAGCCCAAGCCACGCCCACCGCGCCGATGCTGACCAACGCCTGCACGGTCTCCGCCCCGGCACCCCCACCACCGGCCGACAGCAAAGCCCCCACGGCCACCAAGCTCGCCACCGCCGCCGCGAGCACCACCACATTGGCCACTGCCCGCCCCGGATCTTCACGCACCGCATGAGACTTGGTGCGCTCGGCCGACATCGGCCAGATGATCACCCACAGCCACAGCACGAACGTCCCCGCACCCGCGAGCCATCCGACGAGAAGGCCGTACCGCCACCCGGCGAACACCGTGCAGACCACGCCGACAATCGCCCCGAGCACGACCGAGGCGAGCGTTCGTATCCCAGCCGGCACATCGCTCCCACGTGGACCAGTCCGCATCTGGCCTCCCGTCTCTGATGGGCACGCCGACGTCCGCACGAAGCACCGGCCCAGTGCGAGGCCGGAACTACACCCGCCCAGGGTTCCCACCATCGCTGGCAGTGAAACTGCCGGAGCGACTTCGGACGTCACTCGGCGGAAGGTGCTGTGAACCGCCGGCCACCGGTTCAGCATGATCAAGCACGGGTTGCTGGTTGAGCCAGTCTCATGTTCTGACCGTCGACCTGTCGGGCCTGCGGATTCGCCGACAGGTCGAACGGGCACTCTCCCGGCGTGGAGAACCGTGCGGCGCAGGAGGAGACATGCCGGATGACGAACTGCCGCTGGCAAAACGCTTGATCCCATGGGCGTCGGCGCTGGTGCGGGCGGAGGTCGCCAGAAGGAAGGCCACGGCGCAGATAACGGAGGTGGGCGTCGGTGTCGTGGGCTGCGCTGCAGCGCTCGGCCTGAGCGCGCTGATCACCTATGCCGCGATGACGCTCGTTCAGCTCCTGGCGCCGTGTGTCGCCGTCTTGGTGGTCGCGATGGTGGTGCCGCTGAAGAAGGCGGATCAGCCGGTTGAGACCTCGGTGGGCGAAGGTGATGCCCGGGCAGGCGCCGGTGCCTCAGCAGGCGCGGCTTGAGGTGCTCGGCGCGGAGTGGTTCCCGCAGGAGCACGTTGTCCCACAGGTAGATCATCGCCGCCGCGAGGTAGTCGGCGGCCCGCCGGTACCGGTCCGCGGTCACGACAACCCGCTGAAGTTCGCCGGCGCGACACCCTCCATGTCACCGAGGGCCGGATCGGGCTGCACCGGCTGTCTCGGCAGGTCCAGGTTGATCTGGCCGGTCGGCGACGCGGCCTCGCCCCTCGCCTCGGCGCCGTGCTGTTCGATCAACGCCTTGAAGCGGGTGAGGTTGCCGCCGATCCGTACGGGCCCAGTCGCCCCGGCGGCCGCACCCGGGCCGTACCGCATCACCAGCGTCACTCGCGTAACGGTCTGGTTGATGGGCTGGAATACGACCACGCCGCCGTGCGGCACCCCGTCGACGGCGACCCAGGCCACCAGCTCGTCCGGGTGTTCGGCGATGATCTGGACATCGAACTCCCGCTCGACACCGGCGATCCTGGTCACCCAGTGAACCAGCGTGTCGTCGACTTGATCCACATGCTCGACGCCGTCCATGAAGGCCGGAAAGGACTCGAACCGTGTCCACTGGGTATAGACGGTCCGCACCGGCACATCAACGTCGATGAACTTCGCGATCGTGGTCATGTAGTGCGGATACCCGGCGCGAACCCGCTGAACCAGGCAGTCCGCGCGGAGGGTCGCGCTCTCGACGTCGTCGGTCCGCCCGACCGCAAGCTGCGGAACATGCAGTTCCAGCGCGGCCAGGTTCGCCGCCCATGCCAGAGCTGGCTACCTGGTCAGCGTCGCGATGGCGGCCGCGTAGCCGCCGTCGGTGGCGGTCAAGGTGACCGATGTCCAGTTGCCGGTCGGGGTGGTGTAGGTGAACGAGGGCGAGGTGGCCGGTCCCGTTGCCGGGACGGTAAGGGTGGCGACCGTCGCAGCGCTGTTGTCGCGGACCGTGATGGTGCCGCCGGCGTTGTTCACCGTGTTGCCCAGCGCGTCGGTCACGCTCACCTTGGCGTTGAACGACTTGTTAGGGCCGATACCGCTCACCGTGCAGGTGAACAGGCACGATTGCGACACTGTTCCGTTGGTTGCCGATACCGATGTCCAGGCCAGGTTGGCTGGGGCGCCGGGGGAGACGGTGATGCTGGCGGTTGTCGCGGTGAGTGTCCCGTCGCTGACCTTCAGCGTCGTGGTCTCGGCGCTCACCAGTGTGATCGACACGGTCGCGGTGCCGTTGGCGGCGAAGGTGACCGGGTTGGCTGGATAGCTGGGTTTCTGTCCGGCGGGCGCGGCGTTCGGCCCTGAGAACGTCAGCGTTTTCGCGCCGCTGTAGCCGGTGGCCTGGTTCTGATAGGCGTCCAGCGCGCTGACCGTCAGGGCGAACGCGGTGCCGGCGGTCGGCGATCCGGGCTGCGTCATGGCCAACTGGGTCGCGGCCGCGCCCTGCACGGTGAACGGCGCCGACGTCCCGGTGTTGGTGCCGTCGCGCACAGTGAGCGTGACGGTCTGCGCGAGAAAGCAGGTGATCGGGAGGTTGGACGCGATACCGGCGGTGAACGTGACCGGGTTGGCCGGATAGCTGGGGACCTGGCCGGTCAGCGCGGTGCCCGGCCCCGACCAGGTGAGGGTCTTGGTCCCGCTGTAGCCGGTGGCGGTGTTCTGGTAGGCGTCCTGCGCGGTGACGGTCACCGGTTGCGGTGTGCCGGCTGTGCGTGTCGAACCCGTGGACACTGCGAAGCCGCTTGCGTTGCCGGGGTTCACGGTGAGCGCGATGCTGCCGGACGCGTTGGGCCCGGACACGGTCAGCGTCGGCGTTTCCGCCCGGAACAGCGTCATCGGCACCGAGGCCACGCCACCCGTGAACGTCACGGACGTGTTCCCGTTGGCGTAGAGGGGAACCGTGCCGTTGGGCGCGGTTCCGGGGCCGCTGAACACCAGCGTCTTCGCTCCACTGTAGACGGTGTCGGTCTGACCGGCCGTCGTCGCGGTGATGGTCACGGTGCTGGCCGTGCCGGCGGTGAGGGTGGTGCCGCCGGAGGGTGTCAGCGTGAACGTGTCGGTGGCGGTGATCGCATTGGCGCGGGGACTTTCCGGGCCGTGCCACGCGGCCAGCACCGGGGTGACCGTGTAGTACCACGTGCCGGCCGGCACCGCGGTCTCGGTGCACGATGTGGCGGCGACCGGGACGGCCGCGCAACCGCCGTGGGCGGCGGCGACCGCGGTTCCGCCGGTGGCCGTCGGGTATCGGTTGATCAGGTAGCCGGAGACCTGGCGGCCGCCCACGGTGGTGGCCGCCGCCCAGGTCACGGTCGCGGTGCTGCCGGCCAGGTTGGCCGTGGGCTGCGCGCCCGTGGCGACCGAGTCCGCGCGGGACACCGCCGGCACATTGGCCGCCTGCGCCGTCCAGTACGCCCATGCCGCGCCGGCCAGCGTGAACAGGCCCAGCCCGATGCCGGCGGCCAGCAGCACGATCCTTTTGTTGATCGACATCATTTCCGCACCGTCACCGTGACTGGAAGGGAGAACGACTGACCCTGGCAGGTGGTGGCCGATGTCGTGTCCATCGACACCGCGCCGGCCAGGTCGAGCACCGTGGACTGGCTGGGGGGCAACGTGAACTGCGCGGCGCTGAAGTCGGTGGGCGCGGTGAACACGATGCCGGTGGGTGCGCAGTTGTTGGCGGCCTGTGCCGGGCCGGTCGCGGCGATCGCGATGACCTGCACGGGATAGCCGTTGGGGTTGTTCACCTTCACGACCGCGTCGGCCGTCCCGCCGGGATAGAGCGTGTTCTGGGCGGTTTCGCCGGTCAGGGCGGCGGCATTGATCGTCATCGTGCCGGTGCTGGCGGCGCCGGACCCGGCGGCGGCGGTGCTCCAGTAGGCGTAGGCGATTCCGGTGCCGGCCAGCGACGCTGCGGTCGCCACGAGCAGGACACGTACCGCGCGGTGGCCGGCCATCGAGGTCACGATCCCTGTCCCTGTCCGGTGCCGGTGTATGCCAGGGACACCGTCACGTTCCGGCACCTGTCCTGGTTGACCGGTCGGTCGATCATGCCGATTCGGGGCAGCGCGGTGGCCGCCACACCCAGCTGGGTCAGCGACGCGGTCTGGTTCGCGCCGATGGTCAACGGATAGCTGCCGGCGTACTGGGTGGTGCTGAAATTGGACGCGTCGCAGGCCGTGCCCGCGCTGGAACCGGTGACCGCCACGGTCAGGACGCTGATCGCGATCGCCTGGTTGTTGGTGTTGCGCAGGGTCAGGTTCAGCGGCAGCGGCGGACTGCCGGGGGCGAGCTTGCCGGCCAGGTCGCCGGAGATCACGAACGGCTGGTGCCCGGGGTTCGCCGACTGCTGGCCGCCGGCCGCCGTAGCCACCGCGACCGTGCCGCCGGCGATCAGGCCACCGGCCAGCGCGCACGATGCGACCAGGATGACGTTGCGGCGGCTCGCGCTGCGCATCACTTGTCCCCGTTCGGTTCGGTTTGATGGGCGACGCCTGAATGGGCGACGCCTGAGGGGTGGGGCCGGCCGGAGGGCTGCCCCACCCGGACGGCGGTCAGTTGGTGCTGTAGGCCAGGTTCACGGTCGCGCCCTTGCAGGCGTCCTGGTTGCTGGCGGTCTTGTCGTTGAAGCCCAAGGTCGCGCCGGTGAACGTGATGGTCTGCCCCGGCGTCAGGTCCGTGTTGACCGTCATGGCCGGGTTGGACAGCGTGTAGTCGGTCGCGTCACACGTGCCCGCGGCGGCGCCCGCCGCCTTGGTCACCGACGCGATGGACACCGTGACGGTGTTGACGTAGGCGTTGTTGGCGGCGGTGTTCTTCACCGTGCCGCTGATCGGTTCGGCCGCCACGCCCGGCGCGAGGTCGGTCGGCGCGCTGGTCTGGGTGACGGTCAGGCTGCTGGCGCCGCTGGAGGTCGATCCGGTGCCGGTGCCGCTGCCGGTGGTGGACCAGTACGCGAACGCGACACCGCCGCCCAGCGCGGTCATGACCACGGCCCCCGCCGCGACGAGCTTGGCCCTCCTGCTGAACTTGCTCATGCGAGAACTCCCTGAATAGCCGGATTTGTGTTCGTCCCTCGGCGGTGTGCGCTGCGAGGCGCCTGTCGTCCGCTGCCAGGGACATCGCGCATTCGGGCGACCGCGCACCGGTTGAGCGGGGTTATGAACCGAACGACGACACGACTGCGAGCGATCGGCCGACACTGTCGGCCGATCGACCTACACGCGGCGCCCAGGCACGTCAGGGACGCGGGCCGGGTCTGCGGTCCGGACCGAGCACACGGATTCGGTCGCCGAGCAGTTCCTCGATGGCAGCGCCAAACCGGTGCCACGGGTTTCCGCGACCGGCGCGACACGATGTGACGGATGATGAGCCCCAGACACACCATCCATAGTGGACGCACCGCCGGACCGAACTCCGCGACAGGATCATCCCCGCTGCGCTCTGGGCCGAGCCGGCCGCCACGGTGCGGTCGACGCCTGCCGCGCATGAACGTGGACCTGAGCGTGGCTGGCCAGACGGTGGTAGGCGGCGACGACTTGACGCGCCGTCTCGTAGCTGACCCATCGGTCCCGCGGCGGTGAGTGGGCCATTTTACGACGCTGACGTCATGTGGGCAGGCGGCCGCGTGTGCGGCCTCTTATTCGGGCAACTCCCTCCGATGAAGAATCGGTTTCGTGCTCGACAGAAATTCGGAGGAGAGGCAGTGCCAGGAACCCGTCGTGTGACGTCGCGGCGTACTGAAACCGTCAAGCAGGAGAAGGAAAGTGGCACCTCCCTGCGCGTTCCCGTGCCGATCGTGGGCATGCGGGTGACCGATGTGCATCTGCCCCCGTTGCCGGGTGAGGACGCCCTTGCGAAAGTCCGTTCGGCGCTGCCCTCACCGCCGAGCCTGGCGTTCATCGCCGGCCTCGCCGTCATGGGCATCCTCAGCATCCTGGAGTGGCCGGTGGTGGTGGTCGCCGTGGCCGGCGTGACGCTGACCGACCGGATGGCGCGCAAGCAGGCCCACATCCAGCAGCAGCCTGAAGGCCCCGAGGGTTCCGCCAGCGACGCGGGCGATGAGTGATGAACAGTCGGCTGTACGCGGCCTCCGTCGACCACGTCGTCCTGTGAGACTGACCATGTGCCCGCGTCGCGAAAGGCGGCGAGGGTGACAACGATCGGGCAAGCCGTGGGCGCGTTCATCGCGACCAACATCGACGGCTTCTTGGTGCTGCTGCTGCTTGTGGCCCGCGCCGCCGGCCGGGCCGGCGGTCTCGCCAAGGTGTTTTTCGGTCAGTTTCTGGGATTTGCCGGCATCCTCGTCCTGTCGGGCGTGGCCGCGCTGGTGATCAGCGGACTACCGGACGACGTGCGTCCGTGGCTTGGCTTGCCGGCAATCGCACTCGGGATCCGAGCCGCGTTGCAACTGCGTCGGGGCCAAGGCAGTCCGGCACTGGCCGCGGGTCCCAGCGTGCTGAGTGCCGCCACCATCACGTTCACCAAGGGCGGTGACAACATCAGCGTGTACGTCCCGATCTTCGCGGTGGTCGGCTTGACCGCAACCTGTACGTACGTTGTGGTCTTCCTGGTGCTGCTCGCCCTGATGTGCGGAGCCGGGTGGTTGATCGCTACGAAGACGGTCGTCGCACCGCTGCTGGCGCAGTGGGGGCCCGTGCTGCTGCCCGCCGTCCTGATCGGGGCTGGAGTCCTGGTGATTGCCCAGGAGTTGTGGTTTGACTAGGTGGCAGCCGACGTTCGCCTGGGTTGGGAGACAGGAGAGCATCCCCGTCTGTGACAGCCGCGCCATGCGAACTCCCGCACTCGCTCGACAGCCCTGGTCCCGCCGGCGCCCACGACCAGCACGACTGTCACAAACTCCCCCGCTGTCCGGTCTTCGCTGGTGACGACGACCGTGAGGAGATTTCAGTGACAGAACGGTTTCCAGCGCCGGAGCAGGGTCTGATCGTGACGCACTTCCTGACCGTGCGCGACGTCCGGGTCTCGCGCGAGTTCTACGCCGACGTCTTCGGCGGGCACGTCGTGCTGGCCGAGAACCCCGCCACCGTGCGCGTCGCCAACACGTGGATCATCATGAACCCCGGCGGCGGCCCCACCCCGGACAAGCCGGACGTGACCCTGACCGCACCCGAGCCCGGCGACCCGGTGTCGGCGTTCCTCAACGTCCGCGTGGCCGACATCGCGGAGTTCCACGCCCAGGCCCGCGCGAAGGGCGCAGAGTTCCTGACCGAGCCGCAGGACCGCGGGGCCGAGGTGCGGTGCTACCTCCGCGACCCGGACGGCTATCTGATCGAGATCGGCCAGACCACCGGTCTGCTCACCAGGTGAACGCCGGCGGGCTCGCACCCGCCGGCAGCCGTCAGTCCATGAAGTACGAGTCGTGCCGGTCGAGGAAGTCGGCGCGCTCGTCCGCCGAGATCGGGCCGATCTTCTCGAAGTACTCCTCGCGGCGCGCCAGGCGTGAACAGCAGCAGCATCTCGGCCGGAGAGTCGGCGTCGTCGCGGAAGGCGTGCAGCCCGCCCTGCGGCATGTGGAGGAAGTCGCCGGCCTGGCCCTCGATCCACTCCTGCCCGTCGAACAGCCGAACCGTGCCGTCGAGGATGTAGAAGGACTCCGAGATCGTCCGATGAAAATGCGTGCTCGGCCCACCGGCCCGCGGCTTCATCATCACGCGGTACAGGCCGAACTCGCCGCGCGTCAGCTCGGTGGTCGCCAGGTAGTGCATGCCGTCCCCGGGCGCGCCGAGGTCGGGTGGGGTGTCGGCCGCGCGGCGCGTACGAGGAGGAGATCGCCAAGGCCTTCACGGACACGCTGCGCGAGCTGGCACACCCGGACCCGGAGGCGGCCGCCCGGACGATTTCCCTGCTTGTCGACGGGTCCGTGGCGCACTCGATCGTCTACGGCGACTCCACGCCCATCAAGGACGCGCGCCGCATGGTGGAGATGTTGCTGGACCGTTCGTCCTGATCGGGTCAGGCGAAGCTGTAGCCGATGGATCCTGGTTCCCGCAGCGGTGTCGCGAGGAGAATCCCTGTATCCCGAAGCGAAGAGCAGGGACAGGAGACCATGGCTGACACCTCGACCCTGACGGCTTTCCCGTTCACGACGCCACCGAGCCTGAGCACGGACCCCGACGGCCTACGCCTGCTCGCCGAGGGCGCCATGGCCAGAGCGCGGATGACCAACGACGGCCAACAGGTGTGGCTGGCACTCGGCTACCACGCCAATCGCCAATGCTTGGGCGATCCCCGTCTGCTGCGCGAGCCGGCCACCCGACCGGGCAGTCCGGTCACGATTCCGTCGGTGGTCGGCGTCACCGATGTGCTCGCCGTGATGGACCCGCCCCGGCACACCCGAGTCCGCCGACTCCAGGCGGCCGCGTTCACCCCGCGCACGGTCGAACGCCTGACACCCCGCATCCAGACGCTGCTCGACCAACTGCTCGACGAACTGGCCGCCCAGGACGGCCCGGTCGACCTGATCCCCGCGTTCATCGCTCCCCTGCCGATCACCGTCATCGGCGAACTGCTCGGCATTCCCGAGTCCGACCGCTCCCGGCTGCGCGGCTGGGCGGCCACGCTGATGAGCGACCTGCCGTTGGAGGAGGTCGGCCGGGCACACCAGGAGGTCGCCGCCTACCTGGCCGAACTGATCGCCCGCAAGCGCGTCGAACCCGGCGAGGACCTGACCACCGCGCTCGTCACCGTGCACGACGAGGACGGCGACCGGCTGACCGAGCCGGAGCTGATCATCAACCTCCAGACACTGATGATGGCCGGCCACGAGACCACCCTCAACCAACTCGCCAACGGCATCGTGGCGCTGTCGCGCAACCCCGACCAGCTCGACCTGCTGCGCTCGGACCCGTCGTTGGCCGGCAACGCGGTCGAGGAGCTGTTGCGCTACGACAAGCTGCTCCACTCGATCATGCCGAAGATCGCGGGCGAGGACCTGGAGATCGAGGGCTATCCGATCCGCGAGGGCGAGGCGGTGATCTGCGTCCCGAACATCGCCAACCGGGACCCGGCCGTGTTCGAACGGCCGAACCAGCTCGACGTCACCCGGGCCAACGCGTCCGCCCACCTCAGCTTCAGCCACGGCGTGCACTTCTGCCTCGGCGCCAACCTGGCCAGGACCGAGCTGCAGGCGGCGCTCACCGCGTTGGTCACGCGTCTGCCCGGCCTGCGCCTCGCGGTCCCCGACGACGAACTACGGTGGCGGGAGGGCGCACTCACCCGGACCCTGCTGAGTCTGCCCGTGACCTGGTGATCCGTCGTCCCGACGATGCCGACGTCACCCCGGATCGGCGGGGCGACGTCGACATCGTCGGCGACGGGGTCAGGACACCGAGAGACTGGCGTCGTCGAGCACGAACGACGTCTGCAGGCCGGAATCCTCGACGCCGGTGAACTTGACGGTGATCGCCTTGCCGGCGTACGCCGACAGGTCGTAGGTGTGCTGGACGTAGCCGGTGCCGTGGTCGAGGTTGGAGAAGGTCGCCAGGGTGCCGAGCACCGCGCCGGAGCTGCCCAGGACCTGCGCGGTCAGCTTGTCGTACTGGGTGGACGTGGTGGTCTCGGCGGTGTCGACGTGCAGCCAGAAGCCGAGCCGGTAGGTGGCGCACCCGGTCGGCAGCGTGACGGTCTGCGCCAGCGTGTCGGTGTGGGAGCTGCCATACCCGTCGAGCCAGGCGTACCAGGATCCGCCGTGCGGGGATTCGCCGCTGTCGTTGGAGACCACGCCGGAGGTCGCGGTCCACGGGGTGGCGACGCCGGTCTCGAAGCCGGGGTTGCCGAGCAGCTGCGCTGCGGTGCAGCCGCCGGAGGCGGGGCTGACCGTCCAGCTGAAGGTGGTCGAGCCGCTGGCATGCGTGGTGTCGGTGGCGGTGACGGTCACGCTGCTGGTGCCGGCCGTCGTCGGGGTGCCGGAGATCAGGCCGGTGGACGAGTTGATCGACAGGCCCGACGGGAGGCCGGTGGCGGTGTAGGTCAGCGTCTGGCCGGACGCGGAGTCGGTGGCCGAGATCGGCAGACTCGCGGCGGCGCCGACGGTTCCGTTCTGATTGCCCGGATTCGTCACGGTCACGGTGTTCCCGGCGACCGGATTGACCGTCCAGCCGAAGGTGGTGGATCCGCTCGGGCCGGTCGAGTCGGTCGCGGTGACGGTCACGGTGCTGGTGCCGGCCGTGGTCGGGGTGCCCGAGATCAGGCCGGTCGACGAGTTGATCGACAGGCCCGCGGGCAAACCCGTCGCGGCGTAGGAAAGAGTGCCGGTGGCGGTGTCCGTCGCGGAGATCTGGACGCTCGCGGCGGAGCCGACGGTTCCGGTCTGGTTGCCGGGGTTGGTCACGGTCACGCTGCCGGTCTGGCCGGCGAAGATGTCGGTGATCGGCGTCGCCGAGGCGCTGGCGCCGGCCCGCGGCAGGCCGTAGGCGTCCTCCAGCGTGCGCAGGACGTTGTAGTGGTTGATCGTCTCGCTGTAGCTGCCCGCGGTCACGCCGGCGCCGGTGATGATCGTCGGGATCTGGTTGTTCGCGCTGTTGTCGTCCTCGTCCCAGGTGACGACGAGCAGGCTGTTGTGCGTCTTCGCCCACTGGGCATAGGTGTCGATGTGGCTGCGCAGCCAGGTGTCGCCCTGCTGCACGGTGCCGTCGTGCATGTCGTCCTGGAGGTTGGGGACCACGAACGACACCGTCGGCAGCGTGCTGAAGTCGCTGGGGAAGCTGGTGAACGGCTGGTTGGAGGCCGCCGGCACGCTGGGGAAGTTCACCCACGGGTTGTGCTTGCGGGCGTAGTTGCCGCTGGTGCAGCCGGTGTAGCCGGCCGAGGGCATCGACTCCGAGTAGCCGGTGAAGGTCAGGCCGGCGGCGATCGCCTCCTGGCCGAGGTTGGCGCCGCTGAAGGTGTGCGGGCACGAGTCGTCGGACAGGCCCTGCGTCGAACCGGAGAAGATGGCCAGGTAGTTCGGCTCGCTCGGGTGGGTGACCGCGAACGACTGGCTGAACGACGCGCCGCCCGCGGCCAGCGAGTTGATGTAGGGCGCGCTGGAGCTGCCGATGACGTCGCCGAACGAGTGGTTCTCCTCCATCACCACGACGACGTGGTCCGGGCGGGGAATCGCGGTCGGGGCGGCCGGCAGGGCCGGCGCGGCCCCGGCCGTGAACCCGACCAGCGCGGTCGCCGCGCACGCCGCGACCAACAGCCGTCTGAGCATGGTTTCTCCTTGTGGGAAGCCGAATCCGGTGGGTGTGCCGGCAGGCAGCGTAAGTGTCGTCGGCGATAACTTCGACAGTCGTGTAGTAGTCGACGACCGAATGGAGCATCGCCCGCTTTTCACCGTTGACGGCGAGCACGCACTGTTCAGCAGCGCCACGCCTGGAGTTCTCCCGGTGGCACGGCGGCGGACAGCTGGGGTCGAGCGCGCCGAGCACTCCCCCGCCGCGACACGAGGAGGGCTCGCGCCGGTCGACACGGTCCTGGACCGCCCGGCCTGGTCAGCTGGTCCGGCGCCGACGGCTCACGAGGTGAGGTCGATATCGACGCCGATCTGCCGCAGCCGGGCGCGGATCAGCTTCCGCACGAGCGCCTTAAGCAGCGGTTGGTCGTGGGAGAAGTGCAGCGAGCTCTTGGTGTGTTCGTAGTCGGCGAGGTCGTCGCCGAGTTCGGCCAGCACCGAGCCGCTGTGGGGAAGGTAGCTGAGGTGCTTGGTGAAGGCCGCGAACCCGGCGACGACCCGGCCGTCGACCTTGAACGCGGGCATGCCGTAGGAGATGCACTCCTGGGCGTCGGGCAGTAGCCCTCGAATGTCCGACCGCAGCCGCTGCAGCGTCCGCCGCTGCGGTTCGGCGAGTTCGGCCAGGTAGGCGTCGATATCGGCGGCTGCCACACCTCACCATACGGCCGATCCCGACAGCGGGCTCACGTTGACACTGTCATATAACAGTGTCAGTATCGACTCGTGCCGGATGACGGGTTGTGGACGATCGACGAGCTCTCGGCCGGGGTGGCCGAGGCGTTGACGGCCGACTACCCCGGGCAGGCGAACGGACGGGTGCGGGAGGTGCCCGACCGCCGCACGATCCGCTGGTACACCACGATCGGGCTGTTGGACCGGCCGGCGGCCATGCGGGGCCGCACGGCGCTGTACAGCCGCCGCCACCTGCTGCAGATCGTTGCCATCAAACGACTTCAGGCCGTCGGCAACACCCTCGCCGAGGTACAGCGGCAACTGGTCGGCGCCACCGCGGCGATGCTGGAGGACATCGCTCGACTGCCGGACGGCGCGCCGAGCCCTCCCCCGGCGCCGCGACCCGCACCCGCCAGGGCGAAGTTCTGGGCCGACGCCCCCGCGGCGCCGGTCGCGCCGACCGACCCCGGCCCGGTGGTGGTGCCCGGGATCCGGCTCGGCACGGGCGCGACGCTGCTGCTCGGCGCCGCGACCCACGCCCCCGACACCGAAGAACTGGCCGCCATCGAGGCCGCGGCCAGACCCCTGCTGGAGACGTTGCGCCGGCTCGGGTTGGACCTGTCCGCCGACCGAGAGGGATGACCCGTGCGCGTGCAGCTGACGAACGACGACGACGGACCGACCGAGGACGCCGGCATCGCGGTGCTGCGCACCGAACGCGGCAACCTGCCGCTCGACGAGATCGACCTGACCGCGGCGATCACCGGCCTGGCCGTGCGAACCGAGCTCGCCCAGGGGTTTCGCAACCCGTTCGACGAGCCGCTGGAGGCGACCTACGTCTTCCCGCTGCCCGACCGCGCCGCCGTGACCACGCTGCGGATGGAGGCGGGCGGCCGGGTCGTCGAGGGCGTGCTCAAGGAGCGCGGCGAGGCGCGGGCCGACTACGACCAGGCGATGGCCGCCGGCAAACGGGCCTCGATCGCCGAGGAGGAGCGGCCGGGCGTGTTCACCATGCGCGTCGGCAACATCATGCCGGGCGAGCGGGTCACCGTGCGGATCGGCCTCGCCGGCCTACTGCCGTACGAGGACGGCGAGGCCACGTACCGGTTCCCGCTGGTGGTCGCGCCGCGCTACATCCCGGGCGCCCCGCTGGCCGGGCCGCCGGTCGGCGACGGCGTCGCGCCCGACACCGACGCCGTGCCCGACGCCTCGCGGATCAGCCCACCGGTGCTGCTGCCCGGTTTTCCCAATCCGGTCCGGCTTTCCGCGCTCATCGACATCGACCCGGCGGGTCTGCCGCTGACCGACCTGCGCTCCACGCTGCCGGTCGTCAGCGAGCCGGCCGACGGCGTGACCCAGCGGCTCCGGCTGGCGCCGGGCGAACGGCTCGACCGCGATTTCGTGCTGCGGCTACGGCTCGGCGCCGATGCGGCGGTGACGACGTCGCTGGCGACCCGGCCGGACGCCGACGGTGGCACGTTCACGCTCACCGTGCTGCCGCCGGTGGCGACCGTGCCACCGCGGCCTCGCGATGTCGCGCTGGTGCTCGACCGGTCGGGCAGCATGGGCGGCTGGAAGATGGCCGCCGCACGGCGCGCGGCGGCACGCATCGTCGACACCCTCACGCCGACCGACCGGTTCGTGGTCCTGGCCTTCGACAACGTCGTGGAGACCTCGCCGGAGTTACCGCCGGGGCTGACCGCCGCGACCGACCGCAACAGGTTCCGCGCAGTGCGCCATCTGTCCGCTGTGGACGCCCGGGGCGGCACCGACATGCTGCCGGCCCTGCAGCGTGCCGCGACGGCCCTGGCCGGTGATGATCAGCGGGACCGTGTCCTGGTCCTGGTCACCGACGGCCAGGTCGGCAACGAGGACCAGATTCTCCAGGCGCTCGCGCCCACGCTCGGTTCCGTCCGCGTGCACACCGTCGGCATCGACACCGCCGTGAACGCGGCGTTCCTGCGCCGGCTGGCAACGCGGTCCGGCGGCCGGTGCGAGCTGGTGGAGTCCGAGGACCGGCTGGACGAAGCCATGCGGCACATCCATCACCGCATCGGCACGCCGCTGGTCACCGATGTGGCCGTCCGGTCCGCCGGGCTCCAGGTGGACGAGCGCAGCCTCGCACCGGCCCGGTTGCCCGACCTGTTCGCCGGCGCGCCGGTCGTGATCAGCGGCCGGTACTCCGGCGACAGCGCCGGCGCGGTCCGGGTCGACGGTCGCCTCCCGGACCGGACCGAGTGGCGCACCACGGTTTCCGCCGTGCCGAGCACGAACTCCAGCCTGCCGGCGATCTGGGCCCGAGCCCGGATCCGGGACCTGGAGGACAGCTACGTCATCCGAAGCGGCGGCCAGGCGGAGCTCGAGCGCGAGATCGTCGACGTGTCGCTGCGGTTCACCGTGCTGTCGAGATTCACCTCCTTCGTCGCGGTGGACCCGCGCGTGGTCAACGAAAGCGGTCTTCAGCACCACGTCACCCAACCCGTCGAGACCCCGCACGGCTGGGCCGCGAGCGCGATGGCTCCGATGAGGGCGTTCGCTCCCCCACCGGCGCCCGGCGGGTTCGCGCCCGCAGCCGCGCCGGTCGCCGGCGACGAGCGCCGTCTGCTGAGGCGCCTCGCAGCCAGCGGGCCTCGCCCGGCCCCGTCCCCCAAGGCGATGTCCCCACAGGCAACGCCCCTGTTGCCGCCGTCCGTCGCGGTGTACCTGACGGCCGCGCTGGAGCGCCTCCGGACGCTGGCCACCAGCTCCGAGGCCGAACGCCTCGACCACCTGGTCGCCCTCGCCGAGGACATCGACCGGCGGATCGACGGCTTCGGTCGCGACGGGTTGCCCGAACCGGCGTTGCAGGCACTGCGCGACCTCGCGGCGGAGCTGGCGAAACCCGGCGACCTCGAGGTCCGCTGGCACCGTGCGGTCGAGGTCCTCCAGGCCCTGGCCGAGCAGCGGCGAGACCCCCGGCTGTTCTGGAAGCGGTGACCCGGGCAGGCCGGCGGGCCCGGCGCCCGCCAGCCGCCCTGAGGGCGAGTGACCCGGCCGGCGGTTGCCCGCCCGGTCGGGCGGGCACTACTTGTCTCATGGACACCTTCCGGCACGAGCTCGCGATCTACCTCAACGACCACCTGGCCGGCGCGACCGGCGGCGTCGAACTCGCGCACCGCCTTGCCCACGAGCACGACAGCGCCGAGCTCACCGGGCTCGCCCGCGACATCCAGGAGGACCGGGACAGCCTGCTGCGCATCATGACAGCGCTGGGCGTGCAGCAGGACCACGTGAAGGTCGCCGCCGGCTGGCTCGGCGAGAAGCTGGGCCGGCTCAAGCTCAACGGCCACCTGTTCAGCCGCTCGCCGTTGAGCTACGTGATCGAGCTGGAGGCGATGCGGCTCGGGGTGGACGGCAAGGCCGCCGGCTGGCAGACCCTGCACTGCCTGTCCGAGCACGACAGTCGCCTGGACCGGGCCGACCTGGACGACCTGCTGGCCAGAGCCGAGGCCCAGAGGGAAACCCTGGAGCGGCTGCGGCGCCAGGCCGTGACGGCGGTCTTCGTGAAGTCCTCTTGACCGGAACAGTTCCGGACGCCGATTGGCCGCCGCCGCACGGGGTATCTGCCTGGGGCAATCGAGGCGGTGACGAACGTGATGGAACTGGACTTCGACGACTCCGGCTTACGAGATCTGCGCGCCTACGTGCGGCAGGTCGGCGCGGCGCTGGGTCTGCGCTGCGACTGCGCGTGCGTGCTGACGGAGCGGCCGGTCAGCGTCTACCTGGCCGTGGACGGACACCTGCCGCGCTACCCCGACCGCGACGTCGCCCTGCTGTGGGACGAGAACAGCGGCTGGTCGGCGGCGGTCGAGACGTACAGCGGCGAGGACCTGATCGTCGTCGCGGACATGGGGCCCGAGGTCTGGCCGGTGCCGGGACGGGTCGCGGCCTGGGCGACAAGGCTGCTGGAACCCGCTGATTCGACGCCCCCGCGCCGGGTACCCGTGCGGTGACACGGCAGCTCACGTGAGGAGGCATCATGGCCGAGACCGTCGGCGACTACCTGCTGGGCCGGCTGCGGGACTGGCAGGTGGACCAGGTCTTCGCCTACCCCGGTGACGGCATCAACGGCATCGTCGCGGCCTTCGGACGGGCCGACGACACGCCTCGCTTCATCCAGGCCCGGCACGAGGAGATGGCCGCCTTCGAGGCGGTCGGCTACGCGAAGTTCAGCGGCAAGGTCGGCATCTGCATGGCGACGTCCGGCCCGGGCGCGATCCACCTGCTCAACGGGCTCTACGACGCCAAGCTGGACCACGTGCCGGTGGTGGCGATCGTCGGCCAGACCGCGCGCAGCGCGATGGGGGCCAGCTACCAGCAGGAGGTGGACCTCCAGAGCCTGTTCAAGGACGTCGCGAGCGCCTACCTGGTCGAGGTCAACGTCCCCGAGCAGCTGCCCAACGCGCTGGACCGCGCCATCCGGGTCGCCGAGGCCGAGCGCACGCCGACGGCCGTCATCATCCCCAGCGACCTCCAGGAACAGCCGTACTCGCCGCCGCAGCACGTGTTCAAGCAGTCCCCGTCCAGCCCGCCGAGCCACCCGCACACGGTGACCGTGCCGGACCTGGCGGAGATCGAGCGCGCCGCCGACGTGATCAACGCGGGCAGCAAGGTCGCCATCCTGTGCGGCCAGGGCGCGCGGGCCGCCGCCGACGAGGTGCGCCAGCTGGCCGAGCTGACCGGCGCGGGCGTGGCCAAGGCGTTGCTGGGCAAGGACGTGCTACCCGACGATCTGTCCTATGTGACCGGTTCGATCGGACTGCTCGGCACCCGACCCAGCTACGAGCTGATGACCGGCTGCGACACGCTGGTGATCATCGGCTCGAACTTCCCGTACTCGCAGTTCCTGCCGGAGTACGGCAAGGCCCGCGCCATCCAGATCGACATCGACGGCAAGTTCATCGGCATGCGCTACCCGACCGAGGTCAACCTGGTCGCCGACGCCAAGGCGACGCTGGCCGCGCTGCTGCCGAAGATCGAGCGCAAGGGCGACCGCTCGTGGCGGGAGACGATCGAGTCGAACGTCGCCAAGTGGTGGGAGACGATGGAGCGGGAGTCCATGGTGGACGCCGATCCGGTCAACCCGATGCGCATCACCTGGGAGCTGTCCGCCTGCATCCCGGACAACGCCATCGTCACCTCCGACTCCGGCTCCGCCGCGAACTGGTACGCCCGCACGCTGAAGATGCGCGCCGGCATGCGCGGCTCGCTGTCGGGCACGCTGGCCACCATGGGCCCGGGCGTGCCGTACGCGATCGGCGCGAAGTTCGCCCACCCCGACCGGCCGGCGATCGCGCTGGTCGGCGACGGGGCCATGCAGATGAACGGGCTGGCCGAGCTGATCACCATCAAGCGCTACTACGAGCGCTGGTCGGATCCCCGCTGCGTGATCTGCGTGCTGCACAACAACGACCTGAACCAGGTGACGTGGGAGCTGCGGGCGATGGGCGGCGCGCCCAAGTTCGAGGAGTCCCAGGTGCTGCCGGACATCGACTACGCCGCCATCGCGCGGTCCTTCGGCCTGGGCGGCATCGTCGTCACGGAGCCGGACCGACTGGGCGCGGCCTGGGAGGAGGCGTTCGCCGCCGACCGGCCGGTGGTGCTGGACGTGCACTGCGACCCGAACGTGCCGCCGATCCCGCCGCACGCGACGTTCGAGCAGGTCAAGGCGGCCGCGGAGTCGGTGCTCAAGGGCGACCCGGACGCCTTCGGCCTGGTCACGCAGGGCATCAAGACGAAGCTCCAGGAATTCGTGCCCGGCAGCCGTAAGTGACTACCACAAGAAACCCGCCGCCCTTGACGCTGCCGCCGGTCCACGCCCGGCGGCGGCCCAAGGGCAGCGTGCTCGAGGAGACGCTGTTCACCACCGATCACAAGCGGATCGGTGAGATGTACCTGGTCACCACGTTCGCGTTCTTCCTGCTCGGCGGCGTGCTGGCGCTGCTGATGCGGACGGAGCTGGCGCAGCCGGGACTCCAGTTCCTGTCCCAGGAGCAGTACAACCAGCTGTTCACCATGCACGGCACCATCATGCTGCTGCTGTACGCGACGCCGAACGTCTTCGCCTTCGCCAACCTGGTGCTGCCGTTGCAGATCGGCGCGCCGGACGTGGCGTTCCCCCGTCTCAACGCGTTGTCGTACTGGCTGTACCTGTTCGGCGGCCTGATCGTCGTCTCCGGCTTCCTCACGCCCGGCGGCGCCGCCGACTTCGGCTGGTTCGCCTACGCCCCGCTCAACGAGCTCTCCCACTCCCCCGGCGTCGGCGCCAATCTCTGGGCCGTCGGCCTGATCCTGTCCGGCCTGAGCACGATTCTCGGCTCCGTCAACATGGTCACGACGGTGATCTGCCTGCGCGCGCCCGGCATGACCATGTTCCGGATGCCCATCTTCACCTGGAACATCCTGTTCACCTCGGTGCTGGCGCTGGCCGCGTTCCCGATCCTGACCTCCGCGCTGTTCGGACTGCTGGCCGACCGGACGCTGGGCGCACACGTGTTCGACCCCGCCAACGGCGGCGCGATCCTGTGGCAGCACCTGTTCTGGTTCTTCGGCCATCCCGAGGTGTACATCGTGGCCCTGCCCTACTTCGGCATCGTCACGGAGATCTTCCCGGTGTTCAGCCGAAAACCGTGCTTCGGCTACAAGGGCCTGGTCTATGCCACCATCGCCATCTCCGGTCTGTCCATGACGGTGTGGGCGCACCACATGTTCGCCACCGGCGCGGTGCTGCTGCCGTTCTTCTCGTTCACCAGCTTCCTGATCGCGGTGCCGACCGGCATCAAGTTCTTCAACTGGATCGGCACCATGTGGCGCGGGCAGCTGACCTTCGAGACGCCGATGCTGTTCGCGATCGGGTTCCTGCTGACGTTCCTGTTCGGCGGCCTGTCCGGGGTCATCCTGGCCTCGCCGCCCCTGGACTTCCACGTCACCGACTCGTACTTCGTGATCGCGCACCTGCACTACGTGCTGTTCGGCACCATCGTGTTCTCCACCTTCGCCGGCGTCTACTTCTGGTTCCCGAAGATCACCGGGCGGATGATGGACGAGCGGCTGGGCAAGCTGCACTTCTGGCTGACGTTCATCGGCTTCCACACCACCTTCCTGGTGCAGCACTGGCTCGGCGCGGAGGGCATGCCCCGCCGCTACGCCGACTACCTGACCACCGACGGATTCACCACGCTGAACACCATCTCCACCGTCGGCTCGTACATCCTGGCCCTGTCCATGCTGCCGTTCCTGTGGAACGTGTTCCGCAGCCACCGGTACGGCGAGATCGTGCACGTGGACGACCCGTGGGGCTTCGGGAACTCGCTGGAGTGGGCCACGTCCTGCCCGCCGCCGCGGCACAACTTCCACTCGCTGCCCCGGATCCGCTCCGAACGGCCGGCCTTCGACCTGCACTACCCGCACATCGATCCGGCGCCCGTCCACGAGAGATCCGGATGAGCGGGCCGGAGCGGGACACCAACCAGCGGCTGGCCCGCAACGTCGGGGAGCTGTTACAGGAGCTGCGCGTCGCCCAGAACGGCGTGCAGGTCCTGTTCGGCTTCCTGCTGTCGGTGGTGTTCACCGACAGCTACCGCAAGGCCGGCGACTTCGTGCACGTCACGCACGTGGTCGTGGTGATCCTGACCGCGTCCTCGGCCGGTTTCCTGATCGCCCCGGCGGCCTGGCACCGCGTGCTGTTCCGCCGGGGCGCGCGCGAGGAGATCGTGGGCCGGGCCAGCAGGTTCGTCGTGATCGGACTGGTCCTGCTGGCCGCGGCGATGGCCGGCACCGTGCTGGTCATCGGTTACGTCGTGTTCGGCGGCATCGTCGGCGGCGTGCTCGGCGGCGGCATCGGACTGCTGTTCGTCTCGCTGTGGTTCGCGCTGCCGAAGGCGTTCGACGGAAGGGATCAGGACTCGCCACGGTAGTCCTCGGGCTTGACGCCCGGCATGTCCCCCAGCACCGGATCGGTCTCCGGCGGCTGGTTCGGCATCTGCTGCGGGATGGGGGTCGTGGGCGGCGCCATCGGCACCTCACCCCGCCAGGCCCCGGTCTCGTGGCCGCGCTTCTCGATGAACTCCTTGAACCGCTTCAGGTCGCCGCCGATCCGACTGTCCACGACGCCGAGCGCGGTGCCGGCCTTCTCCGTGAACGTGCCCGGCTCGTACTGCATGGCCAGCGACACCCGGGTGGTCGCCTGGTCGATCGGCTGGAACGTCACCACGCCGCCGTGCGGCGGCCCGCCGACCGTGTTCCACGCGACCAGCTCGTCCGGATGCTGGGCGATGATCTGCGCGTCGAACTCGCGCGTGACGCCACCGATCTTCGTCAGCCAGTGCGTGTGGGTGTCGTCGACCTGGACGACCCGCTCCACCCCGTCCATGAACTCCGGGAAGGACTCGAACTGGGTCCACTGGTTGTAGGCGGTGCGCACCGGCACGTTGACGTCGATGGACTTCTCGATCGTGGTCATGTGTCCCGAATACCCGGGTGGCCGCAGCTCAACCGGGTTTCGCGCGCCGGTCGGCCGGGCACCCGGCGGCATGGCAGGAGCCGTGGAGACAGCCGTGTGGTGGGCGGTCCTGGTCGGCATCTGGCTGACCACGCTGAGTTCCGTCGACGCGCAGGACCTCGTCCTCGCGGCCGCGCTGGCGGTGCCGTGGGCCATCGCGGCGACGCTGGTGCGGCGCGCCTACGGCGGCCGGTGGCGGCCCGCTCAGGCCTGGACGTTGCCGTGGCAGGTGCTGCGCGGTTGTGCCGCGCTGTTCAGCCGGCACGCCGAGCTGCGGGAGATCCAGGTGCAGCCGATCCGGAAGGCGGTCAAGACGGTGGTCGTGTCCGCCTCGCCGAACACGGTCGTGTTGGACGACAAGGGATCCTCGTTGCGGGTGCACGCGTTGGGGCGCGAGTGAACGGCTGGGAGATCGCGACGCTGGCCCTGATGGTCGGCGGCGTGGCGCCGGCGCTGGTGCTGGTCGCCCGCGGCGGTCCGGTGGACCGGCTCATCGGGCTGGAGCTGGGGGCGTCGGTGACGACGCTGACGCTGTTGGTGGCGATCCAGGGCGACGGGCAGTCCTCGTACCTGATCGTGCCGCTGGTGCTGGTGCTGCTGTCGTTCGCCGGCACGCTCGTGTACACCCGCCTGCTGGGGCCGAAGCCGTGATCGCCTGGGTGTTGCTCGCGGCGGGCACCCTCGTGGTCGTCGCCTCATCGGTGGCCGCGGTGCTGGTCAGGGACTTCTACCGCCGGCTGCACTTCCTGACGCCGGTGACGTCGATCGGCGCGCCGCTGATCGGGCTGGCGCTGGCCGTCGAGAACGGGTGGGGCCTGACGACGGCGATCGTGCTGCTGACGGTGGCGCTGCTGGCCTTCACCGCGCCCGTCCTGACGGCGGCGGTCGGACGGGTCGGGGCGCAGCGCGACGGGATCGTGGACTCGTGAACCCGCTGCTCCTGGTGGCATTCGTGCTTGTCGCGGCCGGCGCGACGGTCGTGGTGTTCACGCGTGAGCCGTCCCGCCAGGCCGTGACGCTCGGCGTCTACGGAATCCTGCTGACGCTGCTGTTCGTGCTGCTCCAGGCCCCGGACGTCGCGTTGTCGCAGGTGGCGGTCGGGTCGGCGGTGGTGCCGCTGATGGTGCTGCTGGCCGTGCGGAAGGTACGGGGAGGCAAGCGGTGAGCCGGCGTGCGCGCTGGGTCGTGTTCTGGCTCGGCGGTCTCGGCGTCGCGGTGCTGTTCGTGCTGGCGGTGCTGCGGCTGCCGGAGTTCGGCGGGCTCGTGCACCCGTATCGGGATCTCTCGGTGCCCGCGGCAATGGGGCGCTCGTCGCCGAACGTGGTGTCGTCCATCAACTTCGACCAGCGGGCGCTGGACACGTTGGGCGAGGAGACCATCCTGCTCGGGTCGGTCGTCGGCGCGGCGGCGCTGCTGCGGCCGTCCAAGGACGAGAAGGAGCAGTTGGCCAAGGAGGAAGGCCGGGTGCTGGAGGCGACCAAGCTGCTCGGTTACCTCCTGCTGCCGGTGACCTTGATCCTCGGCGCGGACGTGGTGACGCACGGGCATCTGACTCCCGGCGGCGGGTTCCAGGGCGGAGTCGTGCTCGCCACCGGCCTGCACCTGCTGTATGTCGCCGGCAGCTACCGGATGCTGCGCCGGCTGCGCCCCGTTTCCTGGTATGAGATGGCCGAGGCCGCCGGCGCGGGCGCGTTCGTCGTGCTGGGGTTTGTCGGCCTGTTCCTGGCCGGGTCCTTCCTCGCCAACGTGCTGCCGTGGGGGACGCTCGGCGACCTGTTCTCCAGCGGATCGGTTTTCGCGCTGAACGTCGCCGTCGGCGCGGAGGTCACCTCCGGTGTCGTGGTGCTGCTCGCGCGCTTCCTCGCGCAGGCCCTGTCCGTCCGGGAGGTCAAGTGAATCTCCTGCCCTACCTGGTCGCCGGCTGGCTGCTGCTGATCGGCTGCTTCGGCGTCGTCCGCAGCCGGGACCTGATCCACACGGTGGTGTGCGTCGCCATCGCGCAGTCGGGGACGTACGTGCTGCTGCTCGGCATCGGCTTCCAGCGCGGGGCGTCGGCCCCGGTGCAGGGCGCGCCGGGCGCGGTGGTCGACCCCGTCGTGCAGGCGCTGACGCTGACCGACATCGTCGTCTCGGCCACCGTGACGGCGCTGCTGCTGGCGCTGGTCATCCAGATCTCGAAGCGCGCCGGCACCGTCGATCCCGACGAGCTCGACGAGTTGCGGGGCTGAGACGTGGACCCGAGCTGGCTGCCACCGCTGGGCATTGCGATCCCGCTGGCCGGGGCGTGTGTGGTGCTCGCGCTGGCCAAGTTCGTGCCGCGGCTGGTCGTGGACATCGTGGCCATGGTGACGGCCGTGGTGGCCGTCGGCGCCATGTCGATGCTGCTGGCCTTCACGGCGGCGGGCCGGGTGGTGACCTGGGTCGGCGGGTGGACGCCCGACCACGGCGTGGGCATCGTGCTGGCGGCCGACCCGATCGGGGCCGGTTTCGCGCTGCTGGCCTGCGTGTTGACGGCGTGCGCGCTCATCTACACCTGGCGGTACTTCGACGACGCCGAGGCGCACGTGCACGTGCTGATCCTGCTGTTCATGGCGGGCATGGTCGGCTTCTCACTCACCGCCGACCTGTTCGACCTGTTCGTGTTCCTGGAGCTGATGAGCGCCACCGCGTACGCGCTGACCGGGCACAAGATCGAGGAGCCGCGGTCGGTGCAGGGCGGCTTCACCTTCGGCGTGGTGACGTCGCTGGGGGCGTACTTCTCGCTGGCCGGCATCGGGATCCTGTACGCGCGCACCGGCCAGCTCGGCATGCCGCAGATCGGCACCGCGCTGGCCGGGCACGGCATGGACGCCCTGGTGCTGGCCGCGTTGGTGCTGGTGCTGACCGGGTTGCTGGTGAAGGCGGCGGTCGTGCCGTTCCACTTCTGGCTGGCCGACGCCCACGCCGTCGCGCCGACGCCGGTGTGCGTGCTGTTCTCCGGCGTGATGGCCCCGCTCGGCCTGTACGGTGTGCTGCGGGTGACGACGACCGTCTTCGGCGGCGTGCTGCCGGCGGCATCGGCGCACGGCACGTTTGTGGTGCTGGGCATCGCAACGGCTGTGGTGGGAGCGGTGTTGTGCCTGATGCAGCGGCACCTCAAGCGGATGCTCGCGTACTCAACCATCGCCCACTTGGGCCTGTTCCTCATCGCCATGGCCACGCTGACCGCTTCCGGCGTCGCCGGGGCGGTGGTGTACGTGTTCGGACACGCCGGCGTGAAGGGCGCTTTGTTCCTGATGGTGGGCGTGTTGTTGGCTCGCAAGGGAAACGTCGATGAGTTCGCGCTGTTCTGCGAGGGCCGCGACGAACGGCTGACGAAGTGGTTGCTGCCGCTGGGGGCGCTGGCGCTGGCCGGGCTGCCACCGTTCGGCACCGGGCTGGGCAAGGCGATCAGTGAGGAGTCGACGGAAAGCGTCGCGCTGACGGCGCTGTTCGTGCTGGTCTCGGCGGCGACGGGCGGCGCCGTGCTGCGGGCGTCGCTGCGAATCCACTTCGGACTGGGACCGCCGCCCGACGACACCGATCGTGACACCACCAAGGGCGAGGGCGAGGAGCAGGAGGGCCGCTTCCCCAACCGCGTGCCGGCAACCATGGTGGCGGCGATCGCCGTGCTGCTGACCGGCGGGCTGCTGGTCGGTGTGGTGCCGCAGGTGGCTGAGGCGATGGGCGTCGGGGCGCAGCGGTTCCTCGACCGGAACGGGTTCATCGCACAGGCCATGCACGGGGTCGCGGCGGCTCCGGTCGGCGGCATCGAGACGGCGTGGACCTGGTCGGGGGTGGCGTTGGGGCTGCTCAGCGCGGTGCTGGCGGTGGCGATCGGCTTCGTCGGGGTGCACTTCGGCCTCGGCCGGCTGCGCGGGGCGCTGAAGGCGCCGTTGCACGTGGTGCACCGCCTGCACTCCGGTCACGTCGGCGACTACGCGGCGTGGCTGGTGCTGGGCATGACGGCCGTCGGCGCGCTGTTCGTGATCACCTGACGCGGATACTCTCGCGGCTGCTGGGTAACCCTTGGTCATGGACCGAGTCGTGGTGATCACCGGCGCAACGGGAGGGGTCGGGCGGGCGACCGCGCGCAGGTTCGCCGAGAAGGGCGACCGCGTGGCGCTGCTGGCCCGGGGCGAGGCGGGCCTGGCCGCCGCCGCGGAGGACGTGCGGGAGGCCGGCGGCACGCCGCTGCCCATCCCGGTCGACGTGGCCGACGCCGAGGCGGTGGACAAGGCCGCCACGGCCGTCGAGACGGCGTTCGGGCCGATCGACGTGTGGGTGAACGACGCGTTCAGCTCCGTGTTCGCGCCGGTCGACGAGATCAGCGCCGAGGAGTACCGGCGCGTCACCGAGGTCACCTACCTGGGTTACGTGCACGGCACACTGGCGGCCCTGAAGCGGATGAAGCCGCGCGACCGGGGCACCATCGTGCAGGTCGGCTCCGCGCTGGCGCACCGGGGAATCCCGCTGCAATCCGCGTACTGCGCGGCCAAGCACGCGATCAAGGGGTTCACCGAGTCGCTGCGCTGCGAGCTCATGCACGACCACAGCAACGTGCACGTGACGCTCGTGCACCTGCCGGCCGTCAACACGCCCCAGTTCGACTGGCTGCTGTCGCGGCTGCCGCTGCCGGCGCAGCCGGTGCCGCCCATCTACCAGCCCGAGGTCGCGGCCGAGGCCATCGTGCACGCCGCGGCCCACCCGCGGCGGCGCGAGTACTGGGTCGGCGGCTCGACCGTCGGCACCATCATCGGCGAGAAGCTGGCCGGCGGGCTGCTGGACCGCTACCTGGCCCGCACGGGCTACAACGCGCAGCAGGTGGATCGGACGCCGCCGCGGGACCGGCCGAACCTCTGGGAGCCCGCCGACCGGCAGGCCGACCACGGCGCACACGGGGCGTTCGACTCGGAGGCCAAGCCGCGAAGCAGGCAGTGGTGGCTGAACTCGCGCCGCAACGCGCTGCTCGCCGGCGCGGCGGCCACGACGACCGCCCTGCTGCTGCGCTCGCATCGGAAAGGCAAGGGAGATCATGGAGACGACCGAGCTACGTGACCTGATCACCGCACCCGGCGAGTTCGCGTCGGTGTACTTCGACGCCAGCCACGACACCGAGGACGCGGAGCACGCGCTTCGGCTGCGGTGGCAGGAGATTCGCGCGTCGCTCGAGGACCACGGCGCGGACACCGCGACCGTGCGCGAGCTGGAGCAGGCCGTGATCGACGGCGCGAAGCCGGTCGGCACGGCCGGCCGGGCGCTGATCGCGTCCGGCGGCCGGGTGCTGCTCGACACCTGGCTGCCGGTGCCGCCGGCGAGGCCCACCGTCCGCTGGTCCTCGCTGCCGTATCTGCTGCCGTTGGCCGCCCAGAACGTGCCGCCGGTGCCGTACGTGGTCGTGATCATGGACCGCATCGGCGCGGATCTGCGCGGCTACAGCTCGCACGGCGAGCTGGCCGACAAGACCACTGTGGACGGCTCGGACTTCCCCGTGCACAAGGTCGCCGGCACCGGCTGGACGCATCTGAAGATGCAGCACCGGGTGGAGAACACCGCCCACCACAACGCGTCCGTGGTTGCCGACGCCGTGGCCCACATGGTCGACGACCTCCAGGCGCAGCTCGTCATCGTCGCCGCCGAGGTGCAGGCCCGGACCGAGCTGCGCGAGGCGCTGCCCAAGCGGGTGCTGGAGATCGCCGTCGACACCCAGACCGGCGGCCGAGCCGAGGGCATCGACGAGGCCGCGCTGGAGGCCGAGGTGCGGCTGATCGTCGAGGACTACGCCCGGGCCGCCCAGCAGACCTGGGTGGACAAGTTCGCCGCCGAGCTGAACCGGGATTCCGGCCTGGCGGTGCAGGGTCTGACGGCGGTCACCGCGGCCCTTCGCGAGGCTCGGGCGGACACCGTGATCCTGACCGACGAGCTGGACGGCGAGCGGCCGCTGTGGACCGGCGACGGGTTTGAGCAGGTGGCCGTGGAGAGCGGCGGCATCGCCGAGGGTGCCTCGGCGGAACACCGTGCGGACGAGGCGCTGCCGGCCGCCGCGTCCGTGTCCGGGGCGAATGTCGTTGTGCCGGACGGACATCTGGAGTTGGCGGACGGGGTCGGGGCGCTGCTGCGGTACTGACCGTGCCGGCGGGCGGCGTTTTCGTCACCGCCCCGCGTGGTACCCCTTCCACATGGTGGCACACATCGTCGCAACCACTGTCGACTGCGCCGACCCGAACCGCCTGGCCGACTTCTGGTCGGCGGTGCTCGGCTACCGCACCGTGCAGACCGGGCACAGCACCGACGGCACGTCGTTCGTGGAGATCGGCCCGTCCGATCGGGACTCCACCCGAGGCGTGGTCCTGTTCGAGCAGGTTCCCGACTGCACGCCGAAGACCGGCAAGAACCGGATGCACCTGGACATCGCCGCGCCGCCCGGCCACTACCGGTCGGAGCTGGAGCGGATCATCGGCCTCGGCGCCACCCACCCGGACATCGGCCAGCGCGGCGACGAGCCGTGGACCGTGCTGGCCGATCCGGAGGGCAACGAGTTCTGCGTGCTGGACCGGGACAAGCCGGCTGCCGTAGAGGGATGAGCCATGGCTGACGTCAATCGACTGCTGAGAGAGCACGGCAAGACCTTCGCCGAGGAGGCGGGCATCACGCTGCGGGACAAGCCGGCCCCGCTCTACCAACTGCTGGTGCTGGCCACGCTCATGTCGGCCCGGATCCGTGCCGACATCGCGGTGGCGACCGCCCGCGAGCTGTTCCAGGCGGGCTGGCGAACGCCGCAGCGCATGGTGGATTCCACCTGGCAGCAGCGGGTCGACGCCCTCGGGCGCGGTGGTTACGTTCGCTACGACGAAAGCACCGCCACCCGCCTCGCCGACGGCGCGCAGCTGCTCATCGAGACGTGGCGGGGCGACCTGCGCCGGATGCGGCTGCCGCACCGGGACGTGCAGAGGTTCCCGGGGATCGCCGAGGTCGGCGCGGACATCTTCTGCCGCGAGGCGCAGGCGGTCTGGCCCCGGCTGCGGCCGTTCTTCGACCAGCGGGCCCTCGACGCGGCCAAGCACCACGGGCTGCCGAACGACCCGAAGGAGCTCGCCGGCATGGTCCAGCCGAGCCAGCTCGCGCCGCTGGCGGCGGCCCTGGTGCGAACCGAGCTCAGCGGGGTTTGACCGCGGCCCGTCGCGGTACCCGAAACCCATGGTGAGCATCGGATACTTCCTGTCCAGCGAGGAGTTCGGCCCCCGCGAACTGGTCCGGCAGGCCACCCTCGCCGAACGCGCCGGCTTCACCCGGCTGTGGATCTCCGACCACTACCACCCGTGGAACCGCCAGCAGGGCAACAGCCCGTTCGTGTGGTCGGTCATCGGCGCCCTCTCGGAACGCACGAGCCTGCCCATCACGACCGCCGTCACCTGCCCGACTGTGCGCATCCACCCGGCGGTCATCGCCCAGGCGGCGGCGACCGCGGCGGTGCAGTGCGAGGGCCGGTTCACGCTGGGAGTCGGCAGCGGCGAGGCGTTGAACGAGCACATCTTCGGCGACGCGTGGCCCACCGCCGACGTCCGGCTGTCCATGCTGGAGGAAGCCGTCGAGCTGATCCGGGCCCTGCACCGCGGCGGCCCCGTCAGCTACCAGGGCAAGCACTACACGGTGGATCAGGCCGAGGTCTTCACCCGGCCGCCGCAGCCGGTGCCGATCTACGTGTCCGGCTTCGGCCCGAAGGCGGCCGCGCTGGCCGGCCGGATCGGCGACGGTTTCGCCTGCGTGCAGCCGAACGCGGACCTGATCAGGACGTTCCGCGAGTCCGGTGGGGACGATCGTCCCACGCAGGGCGGCTTCAAGGTGTGCTACGCCCCCGACGAGCAGGAGGCCGTCGCGACCGCGCATCGGTTGTGGCCCAACGAACAGCTGCCGGGCGAACTCGCCCAGGTGTTGCCGACGCCGCGCCACTTCGAGCAGGCCAGCACGCTGGTGACGCCGGAGATGGTGGCCGAGGCGGTGCCGTGCGGTCCCGACCCACAGCGCTACGTCGACCAGCTGCGCACCTATCTCGACGCCGGGTACGACGAGGTCTACGTCCAGCAGATCGGGCCGGACCAGGACCAGTTCTTCGAGTTCTGGACGGAGCACGTGCTGCCCCGCGTGCCCGAACTGGTCCCGGCCTGAGGACCCGGTCAGCGCACGATGTACACGGGGCACATGGCGTGGTGCAGCGCGGTTCGGGCGGCCAGCCCGAGCCGTGCTCCCCCGCCGATCACGAGCAGGTCCGTCCCGTCCGGTACGGGCTCCGCCACCTGCTGGCGCACGACCTCCAGCACCGAGCGCGTGCGCCGCGCGTAGTCACGAGCCCGGGCGAGCACGGCGTCGTCGCCGTCACCCACCCACGCGGTGACCTTGCGGAGTTCGCCGTGGACGGCCTGCGGTCGGCCGCGCACGATGACGACGTCGCACTGGGCCGAGGCGGCCAGCGTCAAGGCGTGGTGCCCCACGCCGAGGTGGCACTTGTGCTGGCCCCGGCAGCCGAGCACGAGCAGCCCGGTCTCCGCGGCCGCCGAGTGCAGCGCCGAGGCGGCGTCTCGTCCGCTGCTGCGGATCCGCGCCGTCAACAGCGGATATGGTCGCAGGACGGAGCCGGTGCCGAGGTCGGCCGGCAGATCGGCCGGCAGGTCCTCGTACCGGCGGTCGGCCTCGTAGACGTCGAGTTCGAGGCCGGCGCGAAACGCGTGCCGCGCCGCCCAGCCCAGGGCCGCGCGCCCCCAGTACGAACCGTCCGTGCCCACCGTCACCCGTCCGGGACGGACACGCGTCACCTGAGAGGGAATCATGAGAGCGGACGGTCGCCGCTCGCCCAGTGCCACCACGTGAACCCCTGAAGTGTGAGACGGTCCCAAGTGGACCGTTGCATCGCTGGATGCCCGGCCGTGGCCGCTTCACACCACCGATTCAGTCCAGCCCGCGTAGCACGTTCGGCTCATCGTCGGTCTCCAGCTGGGGCAGGAACGCCTCGACCCAGCCGTCGGGGAGCAGCGCGTCGCCCTCGTCCGGCACGGGATCGCCGGACATGGTCGTGTCGGCCATGTTTCCTCCTTCAGCCCAAGGGAACTCTCGCCTCGGACATACCCGATGACGTGCAGTTCACACTTCGGAGGCGTACCGGTGGACCTGGCGGCGGAACTCAGGAGAACGGTGCACGGCGAGGTGCGGTTCGACGCCGGCAGCCGCGCCGCCTATTCGACCGACGGCTCCAACTACCGCCAGGTGCCCATCGGCGTCGTCGTGCCGAAGACCGTGGAGGACGCCGTCCGGGCGATCAAGGTCTGCCACGAGGCCGGCGTGCCGGTGCTGTCCCGCGGCGGCGGCACCAGCCTGGCCGGACAGTGCTGCAACGAGGCCGTCGTGCTGGACTGGACCAAGTACTGCACGCGGCTCGACACGGTCGACGTGGCGGCCAAGACGGCGATCGTGGAGCCCGGCATCGCGCTGGACCCGCTCAACGACCAGCTCTCCAGCCACCAGCTGATGGTCGGCCCGAAGCCGTCCACGCACGTCAGCTGCACCATCGGGGGCATGATCGGCAACAACTCCTGCGGATCGACCGCGCAGGCCTACGGCAAGATGGTCGACTCCGTGATCCGGCTGGAGATCCTCACCCACGACGGCTGCCGCGCCTGGGTCGGCGAGACCGATGACGCCGAGTACGAGCGGGTCGTGGCCGCCGGCGGCCGGCTTGCCGAGCTGTACCGGGGAATGCGCGAGATCCGCGACACGTACATGCAGGACATACGCACCCGGTACCCGAAGATTCCGCGCCGGGTCTCCGGCTACAACCTGGACTCGCTGCTGCCGGAGAACGGGTTCAACGTGGCGAAAGCACTGGTGGGCAGCGAAAGCACGCTCGTGACGGTGCTGCGCGCCGAGATCCGGCTGGTGGACGTGCTGCCGGCGCGAACGCTGGTGGTGCTGGGATTCCCGGACATCACGGCCGCCGCCGACTGCGTGCCGCACATCCTGCCGCACAACCCGGTGGCGCTGGAGGGTGTCGACGAGCAGCTCGTCCAGTTGGAGCACAGCGAGCACGTCGCCGAGCAGGCCATCAAGCAGCTGCCGAAGGGCAGCGGCTGGCTGATGGTCCAGTTCGCGGGCAAGGACCAGGAAGCGGTCGACAAGCAGGCGCAGGCGCTGTGCAACGACCTGCACCGCAAGCCGAACGCGCCGGACGTGTCCTTCCTCGACGACCCCAGCCGCGAGGAGGAGCTGTGGCAGGCAAGGGAAGCCGGCCTCGGCGCCACCGCCTATCCGCCGCAGGGGCCGGAGACGCACGAGGGCTGGGAGGACGCCGCCGTGCCACCGGAGAAGCTCGGCGACTACCTGCGCGAGTTCCGGAACCTGTTGGAGCGCTACGAGTACGAGAACGCGTCCCTGTACGGCCACTTCGGCCAGGGCTGTGTGCACACCCGCATCCCCTTCGACCTCAAGACCGCCGACGGCGTCGCCAGGTACCGCCGGTTCGCCAAGGACAGCGCGGAACTGGTGGTGTCGTTCGGCGGCTCGCTGTCCGGCGAGCACGGCGACGGCCAGTCCCGGGGCGAGCTGCTGCCGGTGATGTTCGGCAACCGCGTGGTCGAGGCGTTCGGGAAGATGAAGGCGCTGTTCGACCCGGACGACCTGATGAACCCCGGCAAGGTCGTGCACCCGCACCGGCTGGACGAGAACCTGCGGCAGGGCAGCGACTACCGGCCGTGGGAGCCGGCGACGAACTTCGCGTATCCCGACGACGACAACCGGTTCGCCAATGCGGCGGCGCGGTGCGTCGGCGTCGGCAAGTGCCGCGGGCACGAGAGCGGCGTGATGTGCCCGAGCTACCGGGCGACCCGCGAGGAGGAGCACTCCACCCGCGGCCGGGCCCGGCTGCTGTTCGAGATGCTGAACGGCTCGGTGATCACCGACGGGTGGCGGTCCGAGGCCGTCAACGACGCCCTGGACCTCTGCCTGGCGTGCAAGGGATGCAAGAGCGACTGTCCGGTCAATGTGGACATGGCGACGTACAAGGCGGAGTTCCTCTCCCACCACTACGAGGGCCGCTTGCGGCCGATCGCGCACTACTCGATGGGCTGGCTGCCGCTGTGGGCGCGGATCGCCGCCCTGGCGCCGAGCCTGGTCAACTCGGTGTCGAACCTGCGGCTGGTGAAGCTGCTCGGCGGCATCGCCCCACAGCGCGAAACCCCGCTGTTCGCGCGGCAACGGCTCGTGAAATGGCTTCGTGGCCGGACGAGCCCGGCCGGGCAGCGCGGCAAGGTCCTGCTGTGGCCGGACACCTTCACCAACAACTTCCACCCCGCCATCGGCCAGGCCGCCACCCAGGTGTTGGAGGCGGCCGGGTTCGAGGTGGTCAGTCCCGAGAGGACTGTCTGCTGTGGACTGACGTGGATCTCCACCGGCCAGCTCGCCACCGCGCGCCGCGTCGCTCGCCGCACCCTGGACGCGCTGCGGCCGCAGCTGCGCGACGGAACGCCGATCGTCGTGCTGGAACCCAGCTGTGCGGCGGTCTTCCGGGACGACCTGCCCAATCTCCTGCACGGTGACCAGGACGCCCACCGCCTCGCGCACCAGACCAAGACGCTCGCCGAGATCCTCACCGAGCAGGCGCCCGACTGGCGGCCGCCGACCGTCGGGCGGCGGGCCGTGGCGCAGCCGCACTGCCACCACCACGCCGTCCTCGGGTTCGACACCGACGAGAAGCTGATGCGGCAGTACGGGATTGACGTCGACGTGCTCGACGCCGGCTGCTGCGGCCTCGCCGGCAACTTCGGCTTCGAGAAGGAGCACTACGACGTGTCCATGGCGTGTGCCGAGGACAAGCTGCTGCCCGAGCTGCGCCAGGCCGGGGAGGCCACGCTGGTGCTGGCCGACGGGTTCAGCTGCCGCACCCAGATCGACCAGTCGGACGTGAACCAGAAACCCATGCACCTGGCCGAGGTGCTCGCGGCTGCGATTCATGGCACGCAGCCGCAGCCCGAGCGGCCGTCCGCGCCGGGCAGGGCGGCGCGGACGGCCGTGACGGTGGCCGGCGTCGCCGCCGTCACGGCCCCGGCCCTGGCCTGGCTGTTCCGGCGCTCGCGCTAAGAGTTCCTGGGCCGGGCCGGCCGTCTGTCACTCGAACCAGTCGCGGGCCAGTTGCGCCGAGCACTCCAGCAGCATGCCGTGCACGAACGCCTGCGGCAGGTTCCCGCGCAGCTGCCGCTGCCGCACGTCGTACTCCTCGGTGAACAGCCCCGGCGGCCCGCAGGACGCCCGGTTGCGCTCGAACAACCGCGCCGCCTCCACGCGGTCGCCCTGCTGCTCCATCGCCAGCGCGAGCCAGAACCCGCACACCAGGAACGCCCCCTCGGCCGCCCCCAGCGGCCGCTCGTCGTGCCGGAACCGGTAGACGTAGCCGTCCTGCACGAGATCGGCCCGCACCGCCCGGATCGTCTCGATGCTGCGGGGGTCGTCCACCGGCAGCGCGCCCCGGATCGCCGGCATCAGCAGGGCGGCGTCGACCGAGTCGTCGTCCACGGATCGTTGCCAGCGACCGGTCGGGTGCAGCGAGGTCCGGGTGGTCTCGGCGAGGATGGCGTCGGCGAGCGAGCTGCACCGGTTGGTCATCGTGAACCGGGCCGTGCGCCGGAGGCCGGCGACGCAGCTGAGGTTGGAATGCGTCCAGGCACGTTCGTCCAGCTCCCACACGCCGGCCTCCGTCTTGCGCCACTCCTGTTCGATGGCGTTCACGGCGACGTCGATGGCCCGCTTCGCGTCGGGGGTGAGCCGGTCGTGCTCGGCGGCGGCCGCGAACAGCAGCAGCGCCTCGCCGAAGGCGTCCAGCTGGAACTGGTGTCGGACCCGGTTGCCGACGTGGTCGGTGCCGCCGGGATAGCCCGGCAGGTCGAGTTCGCGCTGGTCGGGGATCTGGTCGCCGAGGACGGTGTACGCCGGGCGCAGGTCCGGCCCGTGTTCGAGGATCCGTTGCGAGACGAAGCGAACGGCGTCGTCGAGCAGGGGATGCGGCCCGTGCGCGGCCACCGACTGGCCGACGTAGCACTGGTCGCGGATCCAGGCGTAGCGGTAGTCGTAGTCACCACCGAGTTTGGCCCGCTCCGGCAGGGAAGTTGTTGCCGCGGCGACCATTCCGCCGGTGGCGGAGGTGAGCCCGCGCAGCACGGCGTAGGCGTGGGCGGTGTCGTTCGGCACCAGCGTGTCCGAACAGTCCGGCACGGCCTCGCGCCAGCCGTGTTCCGTCTCCTGCCAACAGAGTTCCGGATCCGGCGGCGGGTCGTCGAAGGGACGGTCGGAGACCTCCAGCACGAAGTCGTGGTGCCGACCGGCATCCACCACCACCCGGCCGTCGACCGCGCCGGACCACCGGACCCACTGCGAGCCGAACCGGGTCGTCCACACGTCGCCGTCGCGTTTGAAGTCGCCGTCGAGCCGCACCAGCATCTCCACCGGGTCGTCGTCGGCGAGAACTCGGCGCAGCAGCACGGCGCGGTGCGGATCGGCCGGCAGGGCGAGCGCTTCGCGGCACTCGACGATCGCGTCCCGGGTGATCCACCGGCTGTGCCAGATCAGCGTGCCGGGCTCGTAGTAGCCGCCCCAGACATGCCACTGGTCGGCCGGCGCCACCTGATAGTGCCCGCCGCCGCCGATCAGGCCGGCGAACACGGCGTCGTCGTGCCAGCGCGGCGCGCACATCCACGCCACGCAGCCCTGCGGGTCGATCAGGGCCCCGCGTTCGCCGTCGGCGACGAACGCGTACTCGCGAAGCACATGCGGTATGCAGTCCACACGGGACGGATACCCAGACTCAACTCACTCGGAACTGCTTCGCGTCGGCTTCCTTGAACACCAAGCCGTTGCCCGGCGTCTCGGCCGGTACGAGGCTGCCCGCGACCGGCTCCAGAGCGCCGTCGAACAGCATCTGCTCGATGCGGACGTGGTCGTGGAAGTACTCCAGGTGCCGGAAGTGCGTCGGCACCGTCGCGGCGTGCACGTGCGCCATCGGGGCGCAGTGCCCGGACAGCGGCTTGGTGGTGGTCGACGCGACCCGCAGGAACTCGGTGATGCCGGCGCAGCGCGTGATGTCCGCCTGCACCACGTCCACGCAGGGGGCCATGGCCTGGAAGTACTCCAGGTGATAGCCGTACTCCCCCGCCGTCACGTCCAGCGGCAGGTCGCGGGACAGCGCGGCGAGGCCCTGGAGGTCGTCGGAGCTGACCGGCTCCTCGAACCAGGTGACGTCGGCCTCCTCGACCAGCCGGCGACCCAGCCGCAGGGCCGTGACCTGGTCATATGCGCCGTTGGCGTCGACGTACAGCTCGACGTCGTCGCCGATCGCCGCCCGGACCGCGCGGGCCCGCTCCAGGTCGTCCTGCGGCGAGATGCCGATCTTCATCTTCACCCGCGAGATGCCCTGCTCCACCCAGCCGGCGAGCTGCGCGACCAGGTCGTCCCGGGAGTACGTGGTGAAGCCGCCGGAACCGTAGACCGGGACCTCAGCGCGGGCGGCCCCGAGCAGCCGGTGCAGGGGCACGTCGAGGGCACGGGCCTTGGCATCCCACAGCGCCATGTCGACGGCGGCGATCGCCATCGAACACAACCCGGGGCGGCCCAGGTTGCGGATCGCGGAACGCATCGCCTCCCAGGCGGCACCGGTCTCCCGCACGTCGATACCCACCACTCGCGGCCCGAGCAGGCCGTCCACCAGGCCTTTCAGGCACTCGTGGCCATAGGTGTGGCCGACGCCGGTCACGCCCGCCCGGGTACGGACCGTGACCAGCACCATCGTGGTCGCATCCCACGTCAGCGTGCCGTCCGCCTCCGGCCCGTCCGTCGGCACCGTGTAGGCGGCGGCGTCGACCTCCGTGACCTCGTGCCCGTCGCTCATGACGGGACAGAGACGTTGAGGCGGCCCAGGATCGCCAGGTCGTCGACGGCGCCCCAGCGCTCGACGATCTTGCCCCCGGCGAAGCGGGACATCTGCATGCCGCGGGTCTCCACCCGGTGTCCGGTCGCCGCCACGCCGTGGAAGCGACCGCGCTGCGTGCCGCTGAGCCGGTAGGCCAGCGCCACGTGGTCACCGTCGGCGATGAGGACGTCCTCCTCCAGGTGCAGGTCCGGGAAGGCCTCGCTCAGGTCGGCGAAGTACCGCTGGATGCCGTCGAAGCCGCCGCCGTGCTCCGGCGCGGGGTCGTGGTCGACGATGTCGTAGGCATACACCTCGTCCAGCCGGTCGAACGCCTGCCGGTTCACCAGGTCCAGCAGCAGCCGGACCGTGCGCACGTTCTCGTCGCGTGTCATTCCCCAGCGTCCTTCGCGTTGTCGTAGACCAGTTGCAGGCCGTCGGACACGGCGACGGCGGTCAACGTCGTGCACGCCAGGCGGGTCACCCGCGGCGCGAACACCATGCCCGCCGTCAGTCCCGTCGCCACCCACACCGCCAAGCAGAACGGGCAGGTGATCAACTCGCCGGCGGCGTGCCGAATCCCGTTGCCGCGCACCGACTCCATCAGCTCGCCCTCGCCCGCCGGCTCCTCGTACCGTGTGAACGGCGCGCGCAGCGGGCTGGTCACCGCGTCCTTGCTCAGCAGGCGGCTGAGCTTGTGCGTGGCGACGGAGAGCAGCACCGTGTCCATGGGACTCGGCTTGGGCGGCGTGATCCGCAGCACCTTGGCCACCGCGGCCATCGCGGTGGTCAGGCCGCCGTACACGCCGAGCACGACGAGGTAGCCCCCGAGGGGGCGTTCCTCGTCGCCCTGGTACTGCTGCTTGACCCGGCGAATGACCGTCTGTACTGACATGCCTCCCACTTCCGTCGGCTCCTAGTGCGTTACCCCGTGGCGACGCGGGTAATCATCGGGTGGTTGGGCACCCCGTTGACATGCGGCGCTTCGACGACGTGCACCGGATCGCGATACTGCGCGGCGGCGGCCCCGGCGACCTCATGTTCGTGCACCCCGCGGCGCACGCCCTACGCAACGCCTATCCGGAGGCGGAAATCGTGCTGCTGGGCACGGCCGCCCACGCCGAGCTGCTCGCAGGCAGACCGGGCCCGATCCACCGCGTGCTGCGCCTGCCCGTGTCGAAGGGGATCTACGAGCCGCCGCCGGGTCAGGACGACGATCCGCCGACACTGCACGACTTCTTCCAGGCAGCGCTGGCCGAACGGTTCGATCTGGCCTGCCAGCTGCACGGCGGCGGCCGGTGGTCCAACCCGTTCCTGCGCAGCCTCGGCGCCCGGCACACCGTCGGCACGAGGACGCCGGGCGCGGCGGTGCTCACGCGGTGGCTGCCATACCGCCACTACCAGCACGAAGCGTTGCGTTGGTTGGAAGTCGTGCACCTCGCCGGTGCGCCGACCGTCACGATGGACGCGGGATTCGCCGTCACCGCCGAGGATCTGGACGCGGCCGCCAAGGCGTTGAACGGCCTGCCGGGGCGGCTGGTGACCCTGCACCCGGGCGCGACCGACCCGCGCCGGTGCTGGCCCGCCGAGAAGTTCGCCTCGGTCGCCACGCATGCCGTCGCCTCCGGCCACAGTGTCGCGGTCGTCGGCGCCGGCGCCGACACGGAGCTCGTGCAGTACATCGTGGACCGTTCCAGGCGAGCTTCCCGCTCGCCGCAACGGATTCGCTGCCTGGCCGAGAAGCTCGACCTGCACGGCCTGGTCGGAGTACTGGCCCGCAGCGCCGTAGTGGTCGCCAACGACAGCGGACCGCGCCACATAGCCGAGGCCATCGGCACCCCGACCGTGAGCATCTTCTGGTGCGGCAACATGATCAACGCCGGACCGTTCTGGCGCGGCAACCACCGCCCACACATCGCATGGACGGCGACCTGCCCGGGCTGCGGCCGCCCGCTGACCGATCCGGACGACTATTCGGAGTGCGACGACGACGATTCCTGGGTCGCGTCCGTCCCGGTCGCCACCGTGCTGGCCGACATGGACGACCTCCTCGCGGCCGCTCCCCGTGCATGACGTCCTGACCAGCGGGTAACTCCCCTGGGTAGGAACTGCCACGCTGGGAGGAAAGATGCCTCGAGACGATGCCTCCACCGGCCAGCTGCTGAGCCGGTTGAGCGAGCAACTGTCCACCTTGGTCAGGGACGAAGCGCAGCTGGCGGTGGTGGAGGTCAAGACCAAGGCCAAGGCGGCGGGGCTGGGCGTGGGCGTGCTGGCCGGCGCGGGTCTGTTCGGCTTCCTCGGCCTGTGCGCGCTGGTCGCCTGCGCGATCATCGCCCTGGCCCTGGTGTGGCCGGCCTGGCTGGCCGCGCTGGCGGTCGGCGGCGCGCTGCTGGTGTTCGCCGGCGGCCTCGGCACGTTCGCGCTGCTCAAGCTGCGCAAGGGCGTGCCGCCGGTGCCGCAGGAGACCGTCGCCAACGTCAAGGACGACGCGGCGATCATCCGCCGGGCGGTGACCCGGTGACCCAGCCCGATGATCCCGCGCTGCTACGCGAGGAGATCGAGCGGACCCGTGAGGAGATCGTGGACACCATCGCGCGGCTGCGCGGCAAGGCCGACCGGGTCAGCCGGCTGCCGGTCGTCCTGCTCGCCGCCAGCGGGTTCGGCCTGCTGGTGCTCGTGATCCTGCTGCTACGTCGACGATGAGCGGCGGGTCCAGCGCGCCGCCTCCTCGGCCCGGGCGGCGGCGAGCTGGTCCACCTCCTCCGGCGGGTCCGGACGGAGCGTCGAACCCGGCCGGGGCTTTCCGGCCAGGCCGAGGGCGTTGGCCCGGCGCGGCACCTTCGCCCCCTGGTACGGCAGCGGGTGGTCGGCCAGCGGCTGTTCGAGGTCGATGAAGTCGCCCTCGGGCGTGCGGCGGATGACGCCGGTCTCGATGCCCTCCTCCAGCACGTCGCGGTCACGCCGCTGGAGCCCGACGCAGAGCCGGTACACGGCGGTGTAGGCGATCGGCGGCAGGATCAGCAGCCCGATCCGGCCGGCCCAGATGGTGGCGTTGAGCGAGATGTCGAACACGTGGGCGATGACGTCGTTGCCGCCGGAGATCAGCAGCACCAGCACGAACGTCACCGCCATCGCCCCGAGCCCGGACCGCACGGGCACGTCCCGCGGCCGCTGCAACAGGTTGTGCCGGGCCTTGTCCTTGGTGAACCACCGCTCGATCCACGGGAACAACGCGGCCGTGGTGATCAGCGTGATCGGCAGCACCACCGTCGGCCAGAACACCG
This sequence comes from Kutzneria buriramensis, assembly GCF_003387475.1. Classification (GTDB taxonomy): domain Bacteria; phylum Actinomycetota; class Actinomycetes; order Mycobacteriales; family Pseudonocardiaceae; genus Kutzneria; species Kutzneria buriramensis. The sequence continues at coordinate 274,538 of NZ_QUNO01000013.1, forward strand.
GCGGGATCCGCCACTGTCCGAACAGGACGATCGGCCAGTCCGGCATCAGCCGCGCCGAGCCGTCCAGCCAGCCGATGTACCAGTCGGGCTGGGAGCCGGCGGAGACCTGGTCCGGCCGGTACGGGCCGTAGTTCCACACCGGATTGATCTGGAAGATGCCGCCCATCAGGCCCAGCACGCCGACGACGCCGGTGAACAGCGCCCCGCTGTGCAGCGCGAACGTCGGCACGATGCGCACGCCGACGACGTTGCGCTCGGTGCGGGAGACGCCCGGGAACTGGGTGTGCTTCTGGTACCACACCACGGCGAGGTGCACGGCGATCAGCGCCAGGATGATGCCCGGGATCAGCAGCACGTGCGCGATGTACAGCCGGCTGTTGAGGATGTCCCCCGGGAACTCGCCGCCGAAGATCAGCCAGTTCAGCCAGGTGCCGATCACCGGGATGGACTGCGCGATGCCGGACATGATGCGCAACCCGGTGCCGGACAACAGGTCGTCGGGCAGCGAGTAGCCGGCGAAGCCCTCGGCCATGCCCAGCGTGAACAGCGTGACGCCGATGACCCAGTTCATCTCGCGGGGCTTGCGGAACGCGCCGGTGAGGAAGATCCGGGCCATGTGCACGAGGATCGCCGCCATGAACAGCAGCGCCGCCCAGTGGTGGATCTGCCGCACGAACAGGCCGCCGCGCACGTCGAAGGAGAGGTCCACGGTCGTCTCGAACGCCCGGGACATCCTCATGCCGCGCAGCGTCGCGAAGGTGCCGTCGTACGTGACCTGTTGCAGCGACGGGTCGAAGAAGAAGGCGAGGTACGTGCCCGTGAGCAGCAGCACCACGAAGCTGTACAGGGCGATCTCGCCGAGCAGGAACGACCAGTGCGTCGGGAAGACCTTGGACAGCTGCCGGCGCAGGCCGGCGGCGAGGTGGAACCGCTCGTCCAGCGCGCGGCTCGCGGTGCCCTCGGTGAACAGCTCGCCCCGGGGGCGCATCGACGGCTTCATTGCCACCCCAGTTCCCAGAACTCCGGGCCGACCGGCTGCCGGAAGTCGCCGGTGGCGTAGAAGGATCCGGTGGTCTCGTCGACCGCGATGGGCAGCTGCGGCAGCGGGCGGGCGGCCGGCCCGAAGATCGGTGTGCACGACTGGAGGACGTCGAACTGCGACTGGTGGCACGGGCACACCAGCCGGTCGGTCTGCTGCTCGAACATCGACACCGGGCAGCCCAGATGCGTGCACAACTTGGAGAACGCGTAGTACTCGCCGACGTTGTCGTGATCCTGCCCCGGTTTCGCATCGACCTTCTGCCCCGGCCGCAGCCGAATCAGGATCGCGGGCGTGTCGCCGCGGTCGAACACCGCGGCCAGCTTCTCGGGGTCGCCGCGGTCGCTCTCCCGAAAGGGGTACACCGTCTCGATCGCGCCGGCGTCGAGGTCCGCGGGCCGCACCAGTTCGACCTTGTGCGGATCGCCGACGTCGCGGCGCAGGAACACCCGCTCGCCCGTGGTGTACCAGCCGCTGTGCCACACGGTGTCGGCCGGCGGCTGCCGCCAGGGGTCGCGGATCAGGCCGCCGACCGCCGCGAGCAGCGTCCCGAGCACGGGGATGGCGACCACGCCGCCGGCCATGCCGATCACCAGCCGGCGGCGGGGCAGACCGGCCCGCCGGACCGTGTCGGTGACCAGCGCCGATGTCGTCGTCCGGTCGAACTCGCCGGACGGGTCGTCGTGGCGCTCCTGGACCGCCACCTCCTCCGGCAGGAACCTCTGCGAGTACCGGATGACCGCCACCGCCAGCAGCAGCACGCAGCCGCCGCCGGTGATCCCGAGCAGCGGCGTGTACAGCTCGTAGCCGTCCGCCGGGTAGCGGTACGGCCAGGCCAGGTAGACCACGAAGAAGCCGATGCCGAACAGCGCCGCCAGCCCCAGCCAGGTGACCACGCCCCGGACGGCGCGGCGCTCCGCCCGGGTGCCGGGCAGCGGCCAGCGGTCGGCGTACCTGACGAGGTGCACCCCGTCCGCCTCCAGGCCGGCCCGCAGCAGATCGTCCCTCGTGCGGCCGTCCAGGTCGCGTCTGTCCAGGGTCACACCAGCGGAATTCCCGCGAAAACGGTGGCCAAACTCGTCCGGGACGCCCCGACCCCGGGAGATACCCGGGTGGCCCGGGAGATCGTCCCGGGGGATTTGGGGGTGGATTCCCTGTTGGCCGGGAATGGGCCGGTCGGAGGATACCGCCGCCTGCTCCGAACGGCGTTGGGGGATGCGCGAATGACCGAGGAACCGGTGTGGCGGCGGCCGATCGGCCGCCGGCTGGTGCTGCTGGCCGGCGGCAGCGGGCTGCTCGCGGCGGCCCTGCCGACGGGGTCGCCGCTCCAGACGCTGCCGGCGGCGGACGCGACGCCGTCGCTGACGCTGGACCTGCTGCGGCGGCAGGACATGCTGAAGCTGCGGTACGAGTTCTACAACCTCCAGCTGGCCGACGGCCGCCTGGTGGCGGTGGATCCGGCGCAGCAGTCGCTGATCAAGGTGCGGTTCGACGCGCAGCATGTGATGGAGCAGACGGAGTTCGTGTCGGCGTCGAGGGACGACACCGGGCCGATCCCGCCGCCGGACACGATGCCGAAGCCGGGCACGATCGCGGCGAAGGCGGTCGATCCGAGCCAGCTGGTGTTCCTGGTGCCGACGACGGTCAAGGAGCTGCCGTTCACCGAGGAAGGCCTGCTGAACTGGACCAGCTGGGTCATGCAGGTGGTGCCGAAGTCGAGGGTGAAGCCGGCGCTGTACACCGACCTGCTGCTGGTGGACTGGCTGCACCTGACGCCGGAGGCGAGCTCGTCCTGGGTGCACCTGGCGACCCCGCTGACCTCGCAGGGCCGCACCGAGCTGTGGCACACCCGGCTGGCGCTGCGCGACGAGCACGGCCTGCCGGACGCCGCGCGGGGGCCGGCGCCGGTCCGGGCGTTCGACGCTGATCCGATCACGCTGCCGACGCCGTACAAGTCGCTGATCGGCTACGGCAGCGACACCAACGTGACGCAGGAGATCGTCACCCAGACGAACACGATCAACCCGGTCGACGCCGACCTGCTGCTGCTCAGCGCCCAGGGATCGTCGGTCGAGCTGGCCGGCGACTGGCCGTCGCCGGCGCCGGTGGCGCAGTGGCGGCACCGGTCGTCGATCGGCCGCGACAACCACGTCCGCATCGAGCAGCGCGGATTCCTGTTCCCGTACGGACATCGGGCGACGGTGATCACCGAGACCGAGCGGACCGTCGTGGACGGTGTGGCGCAGTTCCTGCAACGCGCCTACCTCCGGGTCCGCGAGCCGGTGAAGCAGTACCAGGACCACTCGCTGCCGTTCACGGCCGTCGAGATCGCGATGACCACCACGCCGAACCTGACCGCCAGCCCGGACGTGGTGTCCGGCAACACCTTCTGGGTGCAGTACGACACCGCCACCGGCCAGGCCGACGTGCCGTTCCCGATGATCGCCACCGACTGGGCGGGCGCGCGGTCCGAGTTCACCGCGTTCCTGGCGTTCGTGCACATCGAGGACGCGTACGACAGCGACGGCCTCAACCGGCTGCGCACCAAGTTCAGCAACGCCGCCTTCGACGACGACGCCTTCAAGGACGGCCGGCGGGTGCACGACCTCGGCGGCCAGCACGTGGCCTACGCGCCGCCCGCGGCGAGCACGCTGAGCGCCCAGGACGCGGCCCCGGCCGACGCCGGCTCGACGGCGTTCCCGACCGCGCTGATGTACCTCAGCAGCGTCGCCGGCGATCCGCTCGGCAAGTCGAAGATCCCCGAGGTGCCGAACTTCGGGCCGTCCATGCTGGCCGCGAAGGTGTCGCTGCCGGCGGTGACCAAGCTGGTGCAGAAGGAGATCACCTCGGTCATCGGCTTCGACCCGGTATACGTGGCGAAGGGCATCGAGGGGGCCACCGCGCAGACCTTCGCCCGCGTGCAGGACTCGGTGAACGCGGTCGGCCAGGTGTTGCAGGCCCTCGGGCTGCCGCCCGACCAGCGGCACTTCCCCGAGATCCCGTCGGAGGTGCGGGTCGCCTTCTCGGCGACGGTGAGCAGCGTCGGCGGCGTCGCCGTGCCCGACCTGAACATCGGCGCGCTGTCCCGGTCGCTGGGCCCCATCGGCGGCGCCCCGGCCGACATCGAGAAGTTCCTGGTGGACCGCACGTTCGACCCGAGGAAGTACCTGGCCACCAGCGCGAAGCTGCTCGGGGGCGTCGACCTCGGGCAGGTCATCGGGGCCAACGGCAACCTGCTGGACATCGACAACGGCCCCAAGATCGTCACGACCCCGGTCTACCCGGGCAACGACACCACCCGGCCGCCGTCGTCGATCACCACCACCGTCGACTGGAAACCCAAGCTGCCCGACCCCGGCAAGGGCGTGGCCTTCGGCGTCTTCCTGCCCAAGACCGACGACGGCCCGGCCAGCATGACCCTGCACGGGGAGTTCCACACCAGCGTCGGTCTCGACCCGAAGACCACCTACACGATCAAGGGCGACCTGCGGAACTTCACCCTGGAGCTGGTCAAGGGCGACGACACCAGCCTGCACTTCATCGACCTGGCGTTCCGCCGGCTCACGTTCGAGACCAGCGACAACGTCAAGCCGAAGCTGCACGTGGACATCGCGAAGGTGGGCTTCGCCGGGCCGCTGGACTTCGTGAACACGCTGGAGCAGTACCTGGTCAGCACCGGCGACGGCGTGCACATCGACGTGCAGCCCAGCGGCATCGAGGCCGGCTACACGCTGGCCGTCCCCGATGTCGGCGTCGGCGTGTTCTCCCTGCAGCACCTGGCCTTCACCGCCGGGCTGAACCTGCCGTTCGACGGCAGCGCGGCGCGGGCCCGGTTCGCGTTCTGCAGCCGCGAGCACCCGTTCACGCTGGCCGTGTCGCTGTTCGGCGGCGGCGGGTTCATGGCGCTGGCCCTGGGCACCGACGGCTTCGAGCTGGTCGAGGCGTCCATCGAGTTCGGCGGCTGCGTCGCGTTCAACCTGGGCGTGGCCAGCGGCTCGGTGTCGGTGATGGCCGGCATCTACTTCAAACTCGAACAGAAGGACAGCGACGACATCGTCACGCTGTCCGGCTACCTGCGGGCCACCGGCCAGCTCAACGTGCTCGGCCTGATCACCATCTCCGCCGAGTTCTACCTCGCCCTGAGCTACACCAGCGACGGCGGCAGCAACAAGGTCGCCGGCGACGCCTCGCTCACCGTGGAGATCGACATCCTGTTCTTCCACAAGTCGGTGTCGCTGAGCGTGCACAAGGAGTTCGCCGGCCCGTCGGGCCAGCGGTCGCTGCGGGCGGCCGCCACGGCCGCGCCGCCGAAGTTCGGCGACCAGCTGAGCCAGGACGACTGGAACACCTACTGCGACGCGTTCGCGGGCTAGAGGGGAACGAACCGATGTCGCCAACCCAGACCATCGTGTGCACCGCGCTGCCCAACGGCGTCGGTGTCGCGGCGGGTGCGCCGGTGTTGAAGCTGTCCGTGCACATCGCGCCGCGGCTGAGCGGGGCCACCGACCTGTCCTCCTTCCCGGACTGGCAGAACTGGCCGCGAACCGCCATCTCGTTCCAGGTCAAGGTGAACGGCGCGACGCTGACCGCCACCGCCGACACATCCAAGCTCAGCGCCACGCTGTGGCCCAAGCTGTTCCCGGCCTCTACCAAGGTCGAGGACCACACCGGGCCGACCATCAACCCGGCCGACACGTACGTGCGGACGTACCCGGCGCGGCGGGTGCGGAACTTCGTGCGCGACCAGTACGCGTACATGGCGGCCAACAGCCCGACGTCGCATCCGACCCTGGGCGACTACTTCGACCAGGGCGGCGAGTTCGCCGCCCGGTTCCCGCAGCCGCTGAACTTCCTGCTGCACGACGTCTGGCTGGACCCCGTCACCAAGAAGGCGGCCATCGAGGACCTGCGCCTCGCGCTGGCGTTCGGCCACTTCTTCGACACCGGCCAGAACACCCTGCGCGCCAGGGTGAACGGCGCGCACCTGACCGACTACCAGACGAACTTCCTGCTGGCGGAGCTGTTCCACGACCGCAACCCGGCCAACAATCCCGGCGGCGGGTCCCAGACGATCACCTCGAAGTCGCTCGAGCAGCCGAAACTGGACTTCCACGCCGTGGTCGGCAGCCTCGGCCAGTACCCGGAGCTCATGCGTCGGCTGGGCCTGGTCCGGGACGTCACCGTGCCGCTGCCGAACCCGCTGCCGACCGGGATCGTGGACGTGCAGGTGATCCCCGGCTTCCAGCCGGCGATCACGCCCGTGACGAGGTGCGTGATCACCGCGACCTCGTTCCTCACGGCCCCGCGCGGCGACGCGCTGGCCGGCGGGTTGTTGCAGCTGGGCGGCCCCGACTTCGACGTCACGGAGATCGACCCGGACGGTGCCGCGGTGAAGATGCTGGCGTTCGCCGAGACGATGTCGCGCACCTCGCGCGGCGAGAACCGGAACGGCAAGCCCGCCGTCGACAGCCCGGACGAGCAGCCGCCGCCGTCGCTGGTCAGCAACGGCCTGTCCATCAACGACTCCGGCCGCGGCCGGCGGATCTACGACGCCATCACCAAGCAGGTCAACCTGGGCACCACCGGCGTCGTCTTCGCCGAGGACGTCACGCGCGGCGTGCGGATCGACGTCTGGGACACGGTGTCCAAGGCGTGGCACAGCCTCTGCCAGCGGCAGGGCAGCTACGCCTTCGCCGACACCACGGTGAACGCCGCAGACGAGGGCATCGTGACGTCCGCGCACACCACGCAGGCCGCCGACACCGCGAACGTGATGTACATGCACGAGACGATCGCCACCTGGCACGGCTACAGCCTGGTCGCGCCACGACCGGGCAAGGCGATCGCCGACGACGGCAGCCTGGTTCCCGGCGGCAGCACGGATCCCGGCGCCGACTTCAACCTGAAGGTGGCGTTCAAGGCCACTCCGGGCACGCTGCCCAAGCTCCGCTTCGGCCGCGGCTACCGGTTCCGGGCCCGGCTGGCCGACCTCGCCGGCAACGGCGTGCGGCTGGAGGACGTCAAAGACTTCACGGGAGCGACGGATCCCGTTGTCTACTACCGGTTCGAGCCGGTGCAGGCGCCGACGTTGTTGCTGCGCAAGGCCCGCACCGAGGGCGAGTCGACCGAGCGCCTGGTGATCCGCAGCAACTACAACGCGCCCTCGACCGACGGCTGCGAGCGGCACCTGGCGCCGGTGCGGATCGCCGAGCTCATGGCGGAGCAGCACGGCATGTTCGACGTGCCGGCGAACATCCTCAACCCCAGCGGCATGGACAAGCTCGCCTACGGACAGATCAAGCAGCGCGACACCGGCTCGTTCGCCACCGGCGGCGCGCCCGGCGCGTACGACATCCCGTACTACGACACGCCGCAGCTGACCGTGCCGTATCTGCCGGACGTGCTCAGCCGGGGCGCGGCGTTCGTCGGGCTGCCCGGCACCGCCGACGGCCAGGTGGTGACGAACGACTTCGGGCGCGGGCTGCTCGGCTGGCCGGACATCCTGCCGTTCCGGCTGCGGATCGAGGAGGGCACCGGCGCGCCGCAGCCCGGATTGGGCGTGCTGACGGTCCAGGTGCCCAAGGGCCGTCGGTACGAGGTCCGGTACAGCAGCCGCGTCAACGCCTCCGACCTGGCCCAGTTGGGGCAGTGGAACTGGCTGGCCAACGCCGTCGCGGACGGGAGCGTCGTGCTGCCGCCGGGTGCCACGATGGCGTCGATGCAGGACCTGGCCGTGAAGGGCCAGCTCTGGCTGCTCACGCCGTTCCGCACACTGACGCTGGTGCACGCGATCCGCCAGCCGCTGACGACGGCGGAGTTCGGCAAGCCGATCGCCGTGCGCAAGCAGGGGCAGACCACCGCGAACATCGTCGACCGGGTCGCCTTCGACCGGGCGAGCACCAGCAAGATCGACGTGCTGGCGTCCTGGCAGGAGGCGCTCGACGTGCCGGCCGATCCCGCGCCGCAGCACGTTCCCGGCGCCACGCAGGCGTTCGAGGTCGTCACCGTCGAGGACGACACCAGCGGCGATGTGCAGCCGCTGAACAATCAGCACGAGTTCCACGACACCAAGCACCGCATGGTCACCTACACCCCGGTCGCCACCACCCGGTTCGCCGAGTACTTCGTGCAGCGCACGACCGTCGAACTCGGTGGCACGGCAACGATTTCAACCGCCGGTATCGTGCCCGGAACGGATGTCGTCCGCGACACCACCACCAACGCGACCTACGTCCGTGACACGGACTACTCGGTCGACTATCTACACGGGACGGTCACAGCGATCACCATACCCGCCAACACTTCCGTCGAGGTCGCGTACGTCGTGCCGCCGATCACCCGCAACGGCACCGCGGTCACGGTCAACGTGCCCAGCTCCGCCCGGCCGGCCGCACCGCTGGTGGCGTACGTGGTGCCGACCTTCGGCTGGGAGCAGGAGAACTCGGCCACCGGCATCACGAGCACCCGGCGGGGCAACGGTTTGCGGGTGTTCCTGAACCGGCCGTGGTACTCCTCCGGCGACGGTGAGCAGCTCGGCGTGCTGACGATGAACCAGGCCGGCCCGGTGCCGGGCGACCTCCAGCGGTACGTGACGAACTGGGCGCAGGACCCGGCATGGGAGTCGACGGCCTTCACCCGGCCGCCGCTGGTCACCGACTTTCCGTTGGCGGCGCACACGAAGACCGGGCTCAAGCTCGCCGAGAGCGAGAAAGACCCGAACGTCACCGACACCGTCTCGGTCGCGCCGCACGACGTGTTCTACGACAACACGCGCCGGCTCTGGTACTGCGACATCACCCTCGCGCCGCCGGATCCGAGCCCGTACAGCCCGTTCATCCGGCTGGCGCTCGCCCGCTACCAGCCCAACTCGGTGGCCGACGTCGAGCTGTCGCAGGTGACGCAGGCGCAGTTCGCCCAGCTCAACCCGGACCGGGCGCTCAGCGTCGCGTACGTGGACGCCACCCGGATCGACGTCGCCGTCACGGGCATCTCGCCGAAGAACTCCACCGGCAACCGGGTGTTCGCGACCGTCCAGGTGGCGGATCCGGCGCTGCCCGGCGACGTGGCCTGGTCCGACGCCGCGCCGGCGGTCGAGCTGACGAACAGCGGCGCGCCCGGCCGCGCCCAGTGGCTGGGCCGGCTGACGCTGCCGGCGGCGCGCGGCAGTCGGCCGTTCCGGCTGGTGATCCAGGAGAACGAGCAGTTCAAGGACGGCGGCAGCCGGGTCGTCTACGTCGACGCGGTCCAACTCTGACGGGGAGCCCTCATGCACCGCTTGACCCTCATTGCGGTCGCCGCAGCGCTGGTCGCCGCCGCGCCGGCGGCCGCCGCGGCACCGCACAAGCCGGTCAAACCGGCGGCGACCGCCCAGGCCGCTGCCGCGCTGCCGACGGCCGGCAACGGCGTGTTCCAGGTCCGCATGCAGGACCGGCGTGGCCTGGGGCTGGGCACCTTCACCGTCACCAGGGGCGGTCAGGACGTGCTCTACAGCGGCGGCGGTCCCGGCACCAGCTTCATGATCGTCCGCGACCTGGCCGACCCCAAGAACCCGGTGGACTACGTGCAGGGCGAGTACCTCACGCAGGCCAACGAGGTCTCCATGGACGACTCCATCTCGTTCGTGTCGACGGTCAGCCCGACCGAGTTGAAGGTGACGTGGTTCCTGCCCGCCGGCACGCTCGTCGAGGACGTCGTCGTGCACGGCAGCACCGCCGCCGACTCCAGCGTCGAGGTCACCACTACGTTCACCGGCAGCGACCAGATCCAGGTGCAGTACCTGTGGGATCTGGCCGTGGGCAGGGACGACGGGCCGGTGGTGCAGAGCGAGCAGGCCGGCGGCACGTTCCGCCCGTTCGCGCAGTCGGCCACCAACGAGACCACCTTCACGGCCTTCGACAGCCTTTTCGCGTCGGACAACGACGGCAGTGCGACGTCGCCGACCATGGCGGTCGGGCTCACCGGCTCCGGCCCGAGCCGGATCACGCCGGTGCCGACCGTGCCGCTGGCGGCGAAGTACGTGTGCTGGCCGCAGGCCGTCGGCTCGCCGATCGGCTACTACCAGACGGATCCGACGATCGACGTCAGCACGTCGGCGTCCACCTGTACCGGGCCGTCCGGCAACGACTCCGCCGTCGCCTACCTGTTCGCGCCCGGCCAGTCGGCGGTGTCGGCGTCGGTGTTCAGCATCGCCCCGGACGCCACGTCGCTGAAGGTGGCGCCGGCCCGGCTGGTCAGCCCCGCCCTGAGCGCCACGCTCACCGACACCGTCTACAACCACCCGGTGCCCGGCCGGACCGTTGCCTTCAGCGCCAACGGCAAGGTCCTGTGCCAGGCCGTCACCGACGCCAACGGAGTCGCGGCGTGCGGCGGCACGGCCGAGGGCCTGGCCGCCGCACTGGGCTACTCGGGCGGCAGCGTCGGCGACCTGGTGTGGGCCGGGGCCAGCGCCCACAGCTGAGTCACGCGGCGGCGGAGAGGGGCTGCGCGACGTCCTCCAGGGACTTCTGCGCGGCCTCCACTCCGAACACCAGCTCGATCACGCCGCCGCCCATCATCATCGCCGCGCCCAGGTAGTAGCCGATGGCGACCATCGACGGGTCGCCGGTGCCGACGAGGTTGCCGAACAGGATGGGGCCGACGATGCCGCCGAGGCCGGTGCCCACGGAGTAGAACAGCGCGATCGCCATCGCCCTGATCTCCAGCGGGAACACCTCGGACACCGTCAGATAGGCGGCGCTCGACCCGGCCGAGGCGAGGAAGAACACCGTGCTCCAGGCGATCGTCAACGTCCAGGCGGACAACACGTTCTGTTGGAACAGCACGGCCGTCACGACGAGCAGCACGCCGGAGCCGAGGTAGCAGATGGCGATCATCGTGCGGCGGCCGACGGTGTCGAACAGCCGGCCGAGCACCAGCGGCCCGGCGAGGCTGCCGATGGCCAGCGGAATCAGGTACGTGCCGGCGGTCGCGCCCGGGACGTGGAAGAACGTGCCCAGCACCAACGCCTGGGTGAAGTACACGGCGTTGTAGAGGAAAGCCTGTCCGACGAACAGGCCGAGCCCGAGCAGCGTCCGGCGGGGATACGTTTGCAGCAAGGTCTTCGCCACCGCGCCGAAGCCGGTGCTGCCGCGCTCGTGCACCTCGATCGTGTCGTGGACGTCGTCCAGCTCCGTGCCGGTCTGCTCGGCGACCTGGTGCTCGATGTCCGCCACCAGTTCGTCGGCCTCACGCGCCCTCCCGTGCGTGAACAGCCACCGTGGGCTCTCGGGAACGTTGCGGCGCACCAGCAGAATCCCGACGCCGAGGATCGCGCCGAGCCCGAAAGCCAGCCGCCACCCCAGGTTCTCGGCGAACAGCGCCGGGTTGAGCAGCGCCAACGTCAGGGCCGCGCCGGCCGCCGCGCCCAGCCAGTACGAGCCGTTGACGATCAGGTCGATGCGGCCGCGGAGCCGGGCCGGCACCAGCTCGTCGATGGCGGAGTTGATCGCCGCGTACTCGCCGCCCACGCCCGCGCCGGTGAAGAACCGCATCGCGAGGAACCAGATCGGGGTGAAGGAGAACGCCGTCAGGACTGTCGCCACCAGGTAGAGGCCCAGCGTCACCAGGAACAGCTTCTTCCGGCCCAGGCGGTCGGTCAGGTACCCGAAGCCGAGCGAGCCCAGCACGGCCCCCACGACGTAGCAGGCGGCCGCGAAACCCACTCCTGCGTCGGACAGTTGCAGGCCGCTGGCCGGGTCCGTCAGCCGCTGCCCGAGCGCGCCGACGATCGTGACCTCGAGGCCGTCCAGGATCCACACCGTGCCCAGGCCGATCAGCACCGTCCAGTGCCACCGTGACCAGGGCAGCCGATCCATTCTCGCCGGTACGTCCGTGGTCGCCATGCCCACGGCTACCCACTCCGCACCGGGTTGAGTCGCCCGACGGCGGCCGGGGCGGTGCCCCGGCCGCCGTCACGTCAGCGCAGCGCGTTCGTCCTGCGGATGAACTCCTGCGCGTGCTCCCGCAGCGCGGCCGGGCCGCTCACCTGAGCGAACGAGCCGAACGACTGGGCCGCCGGGCTCTTCACCGGGCCGGGCACCGGGAACACCTCGGTCTCCCCGATCAGCGGCACGCCCGGGCAGGTGTTGCTGCCGGGCCGGGAGTTGTCGAGCAGGAAGACGTTCACCATGCCGTCGACGCAGGGGTTGGCCGTGAGGGCGTACTGCCCGTGGTACGGCGAGTCGTCGACGGAGATCAGGCTGACGCCCGGCGCGGCCTTCACCGCGGCGTGCGCCTGCTCGTAGCCCGTCTGCGGGTCGAACTCCCCCTGCACGACAAGGACGTTCTTCGCGACCGAGGCCGGCAGGGTCGGCAGCGTCTGGCGCGGGGCGTCCGACCAGAAGCCGCAGGTCTCGGAAATGCCGTACTGCCAGCCGAACAGCGGGTACTTCGGGCCTTGCCGGTCGCTCAGCCCCTTGTACCAGGCGGCGGACCTCGTCGGCTGGTCACCGCAGGCGACGGCGTAGCGGACGTCCTCCACCGCCACGTAGTCCGGCGGGATCACGGCCTTGACGTCCTGTGCGGTCACCGCGGCCGCCGGCTTGCCGAAGGTGGTCTGCGCCTGGGCGTCGAGCTGGCGCTGGAGCTCGCTCGACGCGGGCGTCGCCCCGCCCAGCGCCTTGATGCCGGCCTGGAAGATCTGGGTGGCCTGGAGCCAGGCGAACTTGCTGCCCATGCCGACCCAGACGTCGTCGTAGCGGTCCCCGCTGACGCCCTGCGACTTGTAGTAGGCGCGGACCTGCTCCCACTTCTGGCGCACCGCGTCCGGCGTCGCGCCGAACACGTCCGGCTGGGTGCGGGTCAGCCACGGCACGTAGACCTGGTCGAACTGGCGCTGGTCGATGACCGGGAAGTCCTCGAAGTCGGCCTCTAACCGGCCCTGCCAGTTCACGCTGGAGTCCAGCACGATCTTGCCGGCGCTGCCCGGGAACAGCGAGGCGTACTTGGCGCCGAGCCAGCTGCCGTAGGAGTAGCCGAGGTAGTTCAGCTTCGGCGCGCCCAGCAGCTGCCGGATCAGCTCCATGTCGTGCGCGGTCTGCCAGGTCGTCAGGAACGGCGACTCGGCCACGCTCTGGCACGCCTCCGCGACCGCGCGCGGGATCTGCTGGTGCTCGGCGATGCTCTTAGCCGAGCGGTCACGGGCGTCGAGCGGGTCCTGCGGCAGGCGGCCCGTCGGCACCTGGCAGGCGATCGGCGCGCCGGCCGCGGTGGTGTCGCCCTCGTGGCCGGTGCCGCGCGGGTCCATGCCGATGAAGTCGTAGCGCGCGCCGACGGTCGGCTCCAGCGCCGCCAGGATGCCGGCCAGTCCCGTGCCCTGGCCGCCGGGGCCGCCCGGGTTGATCAGGATCGGGCCCAGCGAGGCGCCGGAGGCCTTGACGCGGCTGATCGACACCTGCATGTCGACGCCCCCGGTCGGCGCCGCCCAGTCCCTCGGCACCGTCACCATCGCGCACTGGGCGTCCTTCGCGCCCGGTTCCGTCGGGAACGGGCAGGCGCCCCAGGTGAGCTGCTGGTTCTCGTAGCCGGCGAACGGATCGCCGGCGGCGGACGCGACGGCCGGCGCGCCGACCAGCGCCACCGACGCACACGTCACCGCGAGCGCCAATTTTCTTGCGTGCACGAGCACTCCCCTCAGATTGCAACGTTCGCGCCTGCCATGCTCGTGCGCGCGCAACCCTTGGCACACCAGCCATCCGTCGGTTACCACCCGGGATTTCCTCCGCCCCGAGTAGCACTCGAATCAGCCGAAAGTACGATTGCCCGCCCGAGCGCGACGTGCACGGGCGGCCCACAGCGGCGCTTCGCACCGGGCCGCGACGTCCTCTGCCTGCTGGAAGTGCGCGCCGGCGGCGGTGCGCCGGCCGAGCAGCCGCGCTGCCTCGCCCAGGATCTGTGCCATGGGCCCGAGCACCCACGCGCCGCACGCACCGCCGGCCAGACCTCCGCCGTACGGCAGGAGCTCGTCGTAGAGCGCCGCGACCTCGTCACGTTCGCCCAGGGCCACCGCGGCGAGCATGCGGTGGCCGATCCGCCTGCTCCACAGGAAGTTGCGGACCATCTCCGCAGGCGGGCGCCGGACCTCGCGCGCCTGCGCCCACCGACCCGCCGCGGCCAGCGCGATCGCCAGTCGCTCGCCCACCACGTGGCCCAGACCGTGTTGCACCCGCAGCTCGCCGACGGCGTCGGCGGCCCGCCCGCGAGTGAGCCACACGTCGGTGACGCCGAGCAGCCGGTACACCTCCGGCATGATGCCGTTGCAGTCCCGGATGACGTCGCCGGCCTCGGCGTAGTGGCGCTCGGCGTCGTCGAGCCGGCCGGCGATGTGCGCGAGCATGCCCTCGGCGAGGTGCACGTAGATCATCTGCGGCCGGAGGTGATAGCGCTCGGCCAGACTCCGGGCCGCCGACACGTGCTCCGCCGCCCGCTCGATCTCCAACCGCGTCGTGGCGGTCTGCGCCGCCAGGATGTGCGCGTGCGCCTCATACGTCACCAACTCGTGGCGGCGGGCCAGGCTCATCAGCTCGGTGTCGATCGCGGGCCGGTCGTCCGGGTAGAGGTCGGCGGCGCGGGTCTCGGCGACCATCGCCAGCGCGACACACAGCAGCTCGGGGTCGTCGGCGACCCGGGCCAGCGTCAACGCCTCGTCGGCGGCGGCGATCGCGCGGTCGATGTCGCCGCTGGTGTGATCGCGCGCCACCGTCGTCAGCAGACGGCACCGCGCGTCCACGGAGAGATCGCTCTGGCCGAGGAGCCGCTCGATGGCCCCCATCAGCCGCACATCCGGTCGCGCGTACGGGCGGACCACCCAGGACGTCGGGTGGTCCCAGTAGCCGATCGCGCTGGTGAGCAGGTCGTCGCGGCCGCTGCGTTCCGCGATGGCGAAGGCCTGCGCGCGGGCGTCGAGGGCGGCGGCGTTCTCGCCGGCGGCGTGGTACTCGCGGGTGAGCCGACCCAACAGGTCCACCCGGTCGGCGTCGGTGGTGTCGGGCGACAGGTCGAGGCAGCTCAGCGCTTGGCGGTACCAGTCGGCGGCGGTGTCGTGCGCGAAGTGGCGTGCGGCGTGCTCGGCCGCCGCGGCGGCGTGTCGCGCCGCGAGGCCGGCCGTTCGCGGCACCGCGGCCTGAACCTGGTGGTGCGCAACGGCCGCCACGTCGTCGGGATGCAGTTCGGCGACGGCGTCGGCGACCCGCGAATGCCATTGCCGACGCCGAAACGCCGGCACCTGCGCGTACAGCGCCTCCCGGACGAGAACGTGCGAGAAGCGGAGCCAGCCCGGCCTCGGCTCGGTCAACAAACCCGCGCCGACACCCGACTCCAGCCCGTGCAGAACCGTTTCCTCGTCCTGGACCGCCGCGCGCAGCAGCAGGTCGATGTCGACGGCCCGGCCGAGGATCGAGGCGAACCGGAGCGTCCCCACGACTTCCGCCGACAACAGGGCGAATCGGTGGCGGAGGATGTCCTGCACGCCGTCGGGTATCCGGTTCATCGCTTCGCCGCCGCTCAGCAGGCGGGCACATTCCTTGAGGTAGAAGGGATTTCCCTCGGTCCGGGTCAGCAACGCGGCCACGACGGTGTCGTCCTGCCGCTGTCCGCTGGCGGCGTCGACGATCATCCGCGCCGCGTCGGCGTCCACGCCACCGAGCTGGACCCGGTGCGGTGACCGGGCGGCCAGCACGGCGAGGGTGTGCGCGAGGGCGGCGCCGACCTCGTGCGGTCTGTACGTGGCGACGAGCAGCACCCGAACACGAGCCTGCACGACGCTGCGTATCAACGCGAGGGTCTCGACGTCGGCGCGGTGCAGGTCGTCGAAGGCGATCGCTGTCCGGCCATCCGTTCGCGCCAGCCAGTCGACCAGCGCGCGGTGCAGCCGGGACCTCGTCCCCGCCACGTCGCCGTCATCCAACAGCGGTGCGAGTTCCGCGGCCTGTGGCCCCGGGTCGTGCACCTTCGCCAGCTCGGCCAACGGCTGCCGCCAGGCCGCGCTCGGCAGGCTGCCCTCCGATTCCGGGCAGCGGCCGACCAGCACCAGCCAGCCCTGGGCGACGAGATCGTCCCGGAAACGCTCCAGCAGCGCCGACTTGCCACTGCCCGCGTCGCCCGCGACCAGCCCCGGCTCCATCGACCGGGCAGCGAGGTGCAGCGCCGCCAGCTCCTCCCGTCTACCGGCGAAAACCGTCGCCGCTCGGGTCGGCGGGTCGAGGGCGGGATCGGCCCGCAGGATCGCCAGGTGAAGCCCCTGCAACTGGTGGCCGGGGTCCACCCCGAGCTCGTCGGCGAGGTGTTCCTTCGTACGGCGGAACAACTCCAGCGCGTCGCCGGTCCGCCCGTCGAGGTGGAGCGCCCGCATCAGCTGCCCCACAAGCCTCTCCCGGTCCGGGTGCGTCCGCACGAGCATGGTCAGCTCGTCCACGACCTCGCGGTGGCGGGCCAACCGGAGCATGGCGTCGAAGCGGTCCTCCACCGCGGCGAGCCGGGACTCCTCCAGCCCCGCGTCGAGCCGTTTCCACAGGTCGTCCGGGGCGACGTCGGCAAGCGCCGGCCCGCGCCACAACGCGAGCGCCTCATCGAGCGTCGCGATCTTGACCGAGTCGGCGTCCGCGCCGCGGGCCTGTCGGAGCAAGTCCTGGAACCGGTGCACGTCCACCTGCCCCGGCTCCAGCCGCAGGACGTATCCGGGGCCCTGGGTGACGATCACGTCCCGGCCGGCGCCGGCCTCGTCGAAGGCCCGCCGCAGCTGCGACACGTGCACCCGGACCGCATGGGACGACCGCCTCGGGGGCTCGTCCGACCACACCAGGTCGACCAGCCGGTCCACCGTGACCAGCTTGTTGACCTGCCAGGCCAGGATCGCCAACACCAGGCGCTGCTGCCGCGAGCCCAGCGGGATCGGCGCGTCCCGGACGCGCGCCTCCACCGTGCCCAGCAGCCGCAGGTCCACTCGCTGCACGATACTCGGCTGTCCGGCGCAACTAGGCTGTTTCCCGTGCTGGAGACGCGCCTCGACGACACCAGGATCACGGCGGCCCGGTCGGTGATCGACCCGGTGTTCCTCGACACTCCCCTGTTCCCGTGCGACGCGCTGGACCTCGGCTGCGCGCTCAGCATCAAGCTGGAGACCGCGAACCCCGTGCGCAGCTTCAAGGGCCGCGGCACGGAGCTCGTCACTCACCTGCTCGCCGGTTCCGGTGTGGTGTGCGCGAGCGCCGGCAACCTCGGTCAGGCGCTGGCGTGGTCCGGTCGCAGGCGGGGCCTCGACGTCACGGTGGTCGCCTCCCGCTTCGCGCCGGCCGTCAAGCTCGATCGGATTCGCGCCCTGGACGCCGAGTTGGTGCTGGTCGACGGCGACTTCGAGCTGGCTCGCGACCGGGCCGTGGACATCTCGCGGGAGCGCGGCATCCGGCTGGTCGAGGACAGCCTGGACCTCGAGACGTGCGAGGGCGCGGCCACCATCGGCCTGGAGTTGGTGGACGCGCCCGTGGACGTCGTGCTGATCGCCCTCGGCGGCGGTGCGATGGCCACAGGCATCGGTCACGTGCTGAAGTCGCGGCGGCCGGACGTCGAGGTCGTCTGCGTGCAACCGCTCGGCGCGCCGGCGATGACCCGCTCCTGGCACTCGCGCCGCGTCGTCACCACCGAGTCGATGAACACCATCGCCGACGGCGTCGCCGGCCGGCGGCCCATCCCGGAGGTCTTGGCCGATCTGCTGGTCGTCGCCGACGACGCGCTGCTGGTGTCCGAGGAGTCGATCATCGCCGGGATGGGCCTGCTGCTCCGGCACGCCGGCCTGGTCGTCGAACCGTCGGCGGCGCTCGGCATCGCCGCGATCCTGGAGAACCGGCAGCGGTTCGCCGGCAAACGGGTGGCCACGATCATCTGCGGTTCCAACGTCGACCCGGAGGCGTACAAACGCTGGGTAGGGTGACCCGATCGCCGGAACCTGGGGGTGCGAATGGCGGCAACGCCGGAGTATCTGGAGCGAGTTCGGGACATCGATCCGAGCCGGCTGCTGATGAACACCCGCAGGGGCGAGCAGCTGGCGCCCTATGAGCCGAGGGACACCGACCGACTACTGGACCAACGGCTGGCCAAACCCGGCATCGTCGTGATCAGGCACGGTCACTCGTCGGGGGCGCGCCGCACGGCCTACGAGGCGCTGCTGCGCAACCTGCCGAACGCCTACCTCTCGATCGTGGATCCGCCTCCCGACGCCGACGGCGACGTGGTCCTGTGGCTGGACGGCACCTGGTTCGACGGCGGCCGGCCACTGTTCACCGACCTGGTGAGATGGGTGCAGACGGCGGCCCGGCGCTGGATCGTCGCGCTGGTGGGTGACGCGCGTGTCACGAGCAATCAGTGGGACGCCATCCTGGACGCGATGCACCCCCGCGTCGTCACGCACTCGGCGCAGGTTCGCAGCAAAGCCGACCCTCCAGCGCCGGCCGACGCCGAATCAGCCGAGCCGGAACCACCTCGCCCGATGCTGGGGCACGTCGCCGACTACCGGCCCGACACCGATCGCGGTGTCGACCGGCTCAACATCACCGCCGACGTCAACATGCTCGCCGATCTCGTCACGTCCCGGCTGGTGGAGCCGCCGCTGTCCATCGGCCTGTTCGGCAACTGGGGCGCGGGCAAGAGCTTCTTCATGCGGGAGATGCGGCACCGGATCGCACTGCTGGCGCGGTCGGCACGGGAGGCTGAGCAGGAGAGCGGTCGGGAGGCGTCGTCGTACTGCTCCTCGGTCCGACAAATCACCTTCAACGCCTGGCACTACTCCGAGTCCAACCTGTGGGCCAGCCTTGCCACGCACATCTTCGACAGCCTCGCGGCCGGCAGTTCCGACGACGACCTGCAACGCCGGGTCGACGAACTCGCGGCGTTGCGCGACAAGGAACAGTCGCTGCTCAAGCAGCTCAGCACGGTCCGCCTCGAACGCATGTTGTTGTCGGCGCAACAGGAACGCCGGGCCGGGCGCGGTGAGGCCCTGCGGGTCGGGGCGGCAGCGCTGGCGGAGCTGTCCGGGATCGACCGCGCGTGGGTGGCGACGCAGCTCGGTGTGGACGAGCCGACAATCGAGGACCTGCAACGGTTTGCCAAGGACGCCAAGGCGGCGCGGGTCGATGCCCGCAATGTTGTCCGTTGGGCGCTCCGGGATCCGATGATCGCGATCGTGCTGCTGGTCGGTCTCGCGGCGGTCGGCGTGCTGGCGGTCGCGGTCGGCCGGGTCGACTGGTCCTGGCTGGCCGGCGTCGGCGCCGTGCTGGCGGCCGCCGGCACGGCGGTGGTGCGGGCGACCGCGGCGATCGGCCGGATCCGCAAGGCCGCCAAGGAAACGCAGCCGTCTGCGAAGATCCGGGACCGCCTGGCCGAGCTGGACAAAGAGGCCGAGCGCCTCGAAGGGACCATCGCCGAGCTCGCGCCATATCACGACGTCGCCGCGTTCGCCGCAGCCCGCACCACCGGCGAGACCTATCAGGACGACTATCGGCGACACCTCGGCCTGATGTCGACGCTACGCCGCGACCTGGACACCTTCGCCGCGCTGCTGACCCAGGAGCGGGCGGACGGTGCGACCGGCGTAGAACGGATCGTGCTGTACATCGACGACCTGGACCGCTGCCCGCCGGGGATGGTGATCAAGGTGCTCGAGGCCGTTCACCTCATGCTGGCGCTACCGGTGTTCGTGGTGGTCGTAGGCGTGGACGCGCGCTGGCTGGTCCGGGCGATCCGCCGGCACTACGGCACTCTGATGGACGACAAGACCACCGACACCGCGTTCGCCACGCAGTACCTGGAGAAGATCTTCCAGATCCCGTTCCTGCTGTCCCCCATGGGCGACGCCGGATTCGCCGCGCTGATCAACGGTCTGACCGAGCCGGACGGCCTGGAGACCGAGATCGACAGCCTCATGCCGGCGGTGGCCGAGCAACAGTTCGAGTCTCCGACCACGGGACCGATCGTCGCAGCGGGGGAAATCTCAGAAGGTCCATTGCCTGCGCCAACGCCCACACCGATCCCGCCCACCTTGGAATTGAGGCCGGCGCGGCTGACCGTGTCCCGAGCGGAGCGGGAATTCTTGACCTCGCTGGCGCCACTGGTCCGCTCACCCCGTGGCGCGAAACGACTGGTGAACCTCTATCGCCTGCTTCGGGCCCGGCTCTCCGCGACAGAGCTGGTCGACTTCATCGGGTCGAACGACTACGAGGCCGTCCTCACCCTGCTCGCGGCAATGGTTGGCTATCCCCACGAGGCAACTCAACTGTTCGAAGTGATCCGGACCGCCGACGCGGACGACGAATGGAACGAGATCATCCCCAGACTGAACGACGCGTCCGAGTTGCAGTCGGCACTGTCAAGAAGGCGATTTTCTTGGACGGCCACGGCCACGGCAGCCAAGCCTTGGCTGTCGATCGTTAGCCGCTTCTCGTTCGGCGTCACCTGACCGTCATTCCCGCTCGACCTTGCGGAGCCCGTTCTCCGGCGTCCACCATTCGATGACGAGCAGCGTCGCCCCGGCGTTGAGGTGCGTGTGCACGACTTCCGACACCTCCACCCGGAAACGGTCGGAATCCTCGCCGCCGACGTGCACAGCCCGGCCGGCGATCTTCGCCTCGCCGGGCCATTTCGCCTCCTCGCCGTCCACCGGGTCGACGGTCGCGCTGTGCAGCGCGAACCGCGGATCGCGTTTCAGGTCGACGCCCTTGCGCGCGTTCGGCATCGAGCCGAAGAACAGGTCGCCGTCCTCGAAGACGGTCTCGATGCCGGAGATCCGCGGCGAGCCGTCGGCCCGCAGCGTGGCGATCGTCTTGTGCCGGTGCGCGTCGAACAGCGCCCGCACCCGCCGGGCGAACTCCGGCTCGGCCGCGTCCACGTCCTGCCACCGTGTCATCCGCAGATGATCGCACCGTTCGCCCGACCAGGTGGCGAGGTCCGCGGTGACCGGTATCGCCGTACGCCCGATCGAGTGACATGTCCGTTCGGGAACGTTCGTCGGATGATCGCGCGCCAGTCACGCGATCATGGCAACCAATCGGGCGTGCGGCTCGTACCAAGAGGCATGAGCACGTCTTCGCGCAGACGCCCCGGGGTACGGCTGGGCACCGTGGCAGCCGCCGCGGTCCTGGGCGCCGGGGCCGCCTGCGCCTTCACCGTGACCCATGCCCTGCCCGCGCCTCACCGTCCGGAGCCGTCCGAGCACACTGCGCCCAGCGCCACCGACAGCGAACGCCCACACGTGGTCAGCGCCACCACGACCACCACACCGCCGCCCCCGAAACCCATTCTTCCGTTCAACGTGAAATTGACGACGCCGGACATTCCGACGCCGGCCGGCGGCGTGCGCAGCGGCGCGTGCAGCGGTTCCCTCATCGCCCCGAATTGGGTGCTCACCGCCGGCCACTGCTTTCACGACATCAATGACGTCCGAATCGGCGGCGCGCCGCAATATCACATGACCGCGACCGTCGGAAAACTCAAGGACAGCGATCCCGGCGGCGAATCCGCGCAGGTCGTCGACGTCCGCCAGTCGCCGGTCAACGACCTCGCCGTGGTGCGCCTGGACAAGCCGATCACCGACATCGCCCCGCTGGCGCTGGCCGCCACGCCGCCCACCGTGGGCGAGGCGCTCCAGTTCGCCGGCTGGGGCTCGATCTCCCCCACCGTCGTCGCACCGTCGGACCACCTCAAGCGCGGTCAGTTCACCGTCGCCGCCATCCACGCCACCACCGTCGACGCCGAGTCCGTGGTGCCGCGCACCGTCGAGAACAGCCCCTGCCCCGACGACTCCGGCGGCCCATTCTTCGTCTCCCCCGACAACATGACCGGCACCGTCGTCGCCATCGTCGACAACGGACCGGCCTGTCCGCAGGCGGGTCTGGAGGTCATCGCCCGGGTCGACGTGGTCAACGGCTGGATCCACAAGCAGATCGACGCCACTCCGCAGTAGCGTGTCCACGTCCCCGGCAATGGAGGCAAATGGCGCGCGTACGGACCGTTCTGGCCGCACTTGCGGCAACGGCGTTGGTACCCGTCGGCCTGGCCGTTCCGGCGGCCGCCGCGGCGTGCGAGGTGGGCGTCACCGGCGCGGTGGCGACGCCGGCGGCCCACACCGTCGCGCAGCTGCGGGTCCTGCTCACGGTGACGGCACGCGACCACCGCACGGTGACTGTGGCGTTGGGCGAGCTGGACCCCAGCTTCGGCAACCACCTGGCGGTGCTGACCCTCGACCGCGGAGTCGACTTCGTCGTGCCGGGCGACCGCAGCCGGGCCCGCGAGCTCCACGACGTCACGGGCATCCGCGTCGCCGTGTCGGACGCCGCCGCACGGACAACCGCGCCGGGGTCGGTGCAGGTCGCTGCTGCTGTCGACGGTCGAGGACGGCACCGCGCTGACGCAGCCCCGGCTGGTCGCCGACGGCGACGTCAAGGGCGGCCGCTACGTCTCGGGCGTGGTCGCGCTGCAGGTCACGTGACCTGGTTCCGCACCCATTCGACGAGCGCGGCCCGGGACGTGATGCCGAGTCGCTTGTAACCGTTGCGCAGATGGGTTTCGACGGTTCGCTCGCTCAGGAACAGCCGGGCGGCGATGGCGGCGTTGGTCAGCCCCTCCCCGACCAGCCGCACGATCTCGGCCTCGCGCCTGGTGAGCGCGCCGAGGCCGTGCGTCCGCGCGAGGCGACGGGCGCGCTCCAGCCACGGCTTCGTGCCGGCGCGCTCGAAGACCACGAGGCAGTCGGCGATCGCGTCGGCAGTGGGATTGCGCTCGGCGTCTTCCAGACGTGCTTGCGCGGCCAGCAGAGGCGCGCCCATCGCGGCGAATTTGTCGGCGGCGCCGGCGAAACCGGCCAGCCGATCGGCGCAGGCGTCGACCAACGGCGCGGAGTGGCCGATGAGACGCATGAGCCCGGTGAGCTGGGCGGCGGTGTCGCCGTCGCCCACGGCTTGCGCGGCCTGGGCGGCGAAGAGCACGCGCGCACAGCCCAACAGCGGGTCCTCGAAGGCGGCGATGTCCCGCAGCGGCGGCGCGTCCTGCGGCCGGCCGCGGTGCAGGGCGATCGCCGTCGCGGCGAGCTCGCTGGCCTCGTCGAACGCGAACTCCGGCTCGTCGAGTTCGCGCAGCGACTCGCCCAGACGCTGCTCGGCCTCGTCGAGGCGGCCGAGTTCGGCCAGCAGGAACGCGGCGAAGGTGAGCTGTCGGGCGATCAGCCGGTGCAGCTCCTCGGCCCGCGCGTCGGCGATGCCGCCCTCGATCTCGGTCAACGCCCCGAGCGGATCGCCGGCGAAGTACCGGACCATCGCCAGCGCGAACCGCATCGAGCCACGCGCCGCCGGGAACTGCGACTCCGTCGCGGCGGCCGCGTGGTGGAGCGCCGCCGGCACGTCGCCCGTGAGCACGCAGACACCGGAGAGGATCCGCCGCGCGCCGTAGTCGAGCTCCGGCGCGTCGGCCCCGCAGCGCATGGCGTGCTCGTGCGCGGCCTCCAGTTCGCGCCGAGCCAGCGCGAAGTCGCCGTGGAGTACGGCCAGGTAACCGCGCGACTGCCGTGCGACCGACTGCGGTGCATCCGCGGGATCGCGGCCGCAGACGGCCGCCAACTGCTCGCTGAGCGAACGGATGTGGGCGAGGTCGCGGTGGCGCTGTGCCAGCGCCCAGCGCAGCAGGCCGACGTAGTCGCTCTGGTCCGCCGCGAGCAGCATCCCGTGCTCGGCGTGGGTGTCCGCCAGCGAGAAGTCGCCGCGCTCGGCCTCCAATGCCGCCAGCAGCATCAGGAACCGCGGCCGCCACTGCTGATCGTCGGCGCGACCGGCCGCCACCAGGCCCTCCGACCACGCCGTGGCGGCTTGCGTGGGACGACCGGCCTGCTGCTGCGCCAACCCGAGGTCGTGCAGGAGCTCCAGCCGCTGATCAGGGGCGGCGCGGTCCAGTGCAACCGTCAGGTATTCGACCGCCTCTGTGGTCGCGAACGCGTGCAGCGCGCGCCGCCCGGCCGCGGCGAGCACCTCGACGGCCTGCCGCGTGGGGACATGGTCGCCCGCACGCAGGTAGTGCGGCGCGACCGTGAGCACGTCATCAGGCATCGCGCCGGCCACCGCCGCGTGCAGGCGGGCACGCTCGTTGGCGCTCAGCTCCGCGTACGCGACCTCGGCGTACAGCGGGTGCGCCACGCGGTACCGCACGGCCGACCCGGTCACGTGCTCCGCGATCAGCATGTGGTCGCGCAGGCGCCGCAACGTCGTGTCGAGCGAGGCCTCGTGCTGCCACGCCTTGTGCAGCATGCTCAGCGACCCGTCGTCGCCGGCGACGGCGATCAGCTCCAGCAGCGTGCGCGCTGGTTCGTCGAGCTCGTGCAGCCGGTCCAGCACCACGTCCCGCACGATGTGCCACTGCGTCCGAGAGCCGCGCGGCGCCAGCGCGCTGATGAACAGCGGCACGCCATGACTTCTCGCGGTGACGTCGCTCAGCAGCTCCGGCGACGGCGGCGCGTCGAGTAGATTCCCCAGCATCTCAGCCACTTCGTCGTCGCTGAGCACGTCCAGCGCAAGCTCCCGACCCGTCGGCTGCCTGCGCACGCTGACCGCCAGATCCGCCAGTGCGCTGCCCGGCGCCGCCGTGCGGTGCGCGCCGATGACGAGCAGCCGTCGGTCCACTGTGTCGCGGCCCAGGTAGTGCAGCAGCTCGACGGTGCCACGATCCGCCCAGTGCAGGTCGTCGACCAGCAGCATCGTCGGCGCCTTGGCCGTCAGCCGCTCCATCAGCCGACGCACCGCCTCGAACATCCGGGTCCGCTCCAGCTCCGGATCCGACGCCGGCGACGGCGTCGGCAGCAGCGGATGCGGTATCAGCCGGCCGAGATCCGGCAGCCCGTCCAGCTCGGTGGCCAGCTCGGTTTCCGGCAGCGTGTCGAGGTGACGGCGCAGCGCCGCCACGATCGGCCCGTACGCCAGTCCCGTCTGCAATGGATCGGCCTGGCCGATCAGGGTCGTGAAGCCACGTCGTCGCGCCTCGTCGACCGCGTGCTCCCCCAGCCGCGTCTTGCCGATGCCGGCCTGCCCGGAGATCACCAGGACGCCACCGCGGCCGTCCGCCGCGGCCTCGACCGCGCCCGTGAGCGCCGCCAGCTCCGTCCGCCGTCCCACCAACTGTGTGTTCATCGGTGGCCACCCCCAGTCACACCCTAGGGGTCAGTCTGCCCCATGGGCCTGTCCGGCCCGTACCGGCCGTGCGCTGCTGGCGGTGGTCAACATGACGGCGAGACCTCCGGTGACGGCCGTGCCGCCGATGACCACCGCGACGGCGGCGGCGACCCCCAGGGCGGACGCGAAGGCGGCGCCGACGACGATCGCGGCGATGCCGGCCAGTGCGACGAGGCCCGACCAGAGGAAAGGCCGCGGCGGACGCTGCGGCCGGTGGTCGCCGGTCGGCACGGCGAACAGGCGGACGAGTTGGGTCAGCGCGACATCGCCGGCCAGTGAGTGGTCCAGCCGGGCCAGGCGCCGTCGCTGCCGGATGGACAGGCCTTTGCTCATGACTACCAGTGCTCCTTTCCCGCCACTACGGCTGCCCGGCCAGCGACCCGCGAAACGCGTCACTCCGGCTGGTGCAGGCCCACGGTGACGCCGGCGGCCAGCACGCCGGCGTTGGGCAGCAGCAGCGTGCCGTTGTCGGCGGCGAGCGTCACGTAGGTCAGGCCCAGCGCCCGCACCCGGCCGGTGAACGGCCCGTTCAGCGCGCCGGACCGCACCTCGATGGTGTCGCCGACGCGAAACGGCCGCACCAGCAGGATCATCAGGCCGGCGAACACGTTGCCCAGGGTCTGCTGGGCGGCGATGCCGACCACGACGCCGGTCAGCGCCCCGCCGACGATCAGCTGCTGCAAGGGGATCGCCAGCAGGCTCAAGGCGCTCAGCACGACCACGCAGTAGCCGGCGGCCGAGATGACCACGGCCAGCACCGAGCCGGCCGAACCGAGGCCGCGGCGGCGAAACCGGGCGTCGACGTAGCCGGCGATGCGGCGCACCGAGAGCACGCCGCCGATCAGGAACAACAGGGTGCCGGCCAGCGAGACGGCCTTCAGCAGCACCTTGTCCTGGGTCGGGACGAGCCCGGAGTCCTGGGCGTTCACCACGATCAACCCCGCGATCGCGACCACCACCCACAGCAGCGGCCGGCGCAGGCGGACAGCTTTCTCCACCGTTGCGGTCATGAAGATCGCCTACCCGGGTGACCCCCGGGCACAAACACCGGTCTCAGGATGCCTTGCGGCTGGCGCGTTTCACGGCCGACGCGAGCTCGTCGCGGTTCATCTTCGACCGGCCTCTGATGCCCAGCTCCCGCGCTGCCTCCTCCAGTTCGGACTTGCTCGCGTCCACCACCGAGGAACGCCGCTTCCCGCCGCGGCCGCTGTTCTCCACGCTGCGCCGCAACGCGTCCAGCAGGTCGGTGGTCTGCGTCGGCTCCGGCGGCTCGGCCTCGACGACGATCTCCCTGCCCTTGCGCTTGTCCTCGATCAGCTTGTGCACCTTGCGCGTGTACGTGTCACGGAAGTCGCGCGGCCGCCACGGCATGGCCATGGACTCGATCAGCTGCGTCGCCATCTTCAGCTCGTTGGCGTGCGGCCGACCGCCGGACGGCATGGTGTCGATGTCGTGCGGGTCGCGGATCTCGTCGGCGTAGTACAGCGTGTCCAGCGCGAGCACGCCGTCGTCGGCGCGGATGTCGGTGAGATACTGCTTGCCCCGCATGACGAACGAGGCGATGCCGACCCGGTTGCTCTGGTCCAGCGCCTGGGTCAGCAGCGTGTACGGCCGCGCGTACTCGTCCTTGGCCGGCGCGAGCCAGTAGGTCTTCTGGAAGTGGATCGGGTCGATGTCGTCCAGGTCGACGAAGCCGGTGATCTCGATCGACTTCGACCGGCCCGGCGCGATGGCCGCCAGCTCGTCCGGCTCGACCAGCACGTACTCGCCGTCGTCGACCTCGTGGCCGCGCACGATGTCGGCGTACTCGACCTCCTTGCCGGTCCGCTCGTTCACGCGCTGGTACCGGATCCGGTCCGAGGTGCCGCGCTCGAACTGGTTGAAGTGCACGGTGTGGTCCTCGGTCGCGCTGAACAGGGCGACCGGGATCGTCACCAGGCCGAAGCTGATGGACCCGCTCCAGATGGACCGCGGCATCACACGCCTCCGTCGCCCCGGGCCCGCCGCATCGGGCCGGCCACGCTCTCCCGGATCCGCCGCCAGTCGTCGGCGATCTCACCGTGCTGCGGCTCCACCGACAGCAGGGTCTCCACCAGGCGCCCCACCACGTCCGGATGACCGAGCGGCAGCGGCGGCCCGACACGTGCGGCCGGGTCGTCCCCGTTGCTGACGAACGTCCGCGCCACCACCCGCTGTTCGGCCAGCTGGCGACGCAGTTCCTCGACGTCGTCGGACGGATCGACCGCCGTGATCGACAGGACCTGGCCCGGGTGCCGGGTCGCCAGCGCGAGCGCGGCGGCGCTGGCCGGTCCGCTGGTCACGAGGTGCACCGCGCCGAGGCCGTCCAGCGAGCGCTCGACGGCGTCCACATCGGGCACGCGGTACCAGCCGATGCGCAGGTGCTCGGCGAGCGGCCGCCAGGTGGCCGGCAGGCCGTGTTTGGCCTCACCGCCGGGGTCGAGCACCAGCAGCGTGGGCGCGTCCGGCGGACCGTGCCAGACCAGTTCCGGACCGTCGGTGCGCACGTCGTCGGCGTTTCGCATGATCACACCTGGGCCCGGGCGAACTCCTGCACCAGCGCCTCGCAGAACGCCGGCAGGTCGTCCGGATTTCGGCTGGTCACGAGGCCGCCGTCGATCACGACCTCCTTGTCCACCACCGTGCCGCCGGCGTTGCGGATGTCGGTCCGCACGCTCGGGTACGAGGTCAGCGTGCGGCCACGCACCACATCGGCCTCGACCAGCAGCCACGGCCCGTGGCAGATCGCCGCGACCGGCTTGCCCGCCGCGAAGAAGTCGTTGACCAGCGAGACCGCGCGGGTGTTCTGCCGCAGCCGGTCCGGATTCGTCGTGCCGCCGGGCAGGATCAACGCGTCGAAGTCCTCGGCCGAGGCCCAGTCCACGGTCAGGTCGACCGGGAACGTGTCGGCCTTGTTCACGTCGGCGTTCATCGCCTGGATCTCGCCCTCCTCCAGCGAGATCAGCCGGGTCCGGCCGCCGGCGGCCTCCACCGCGGCCTTGGGCTCCTGGAGTTCGACCTGCTCGACGCCGT
Organism: Kutzneria buriramensis; assembly: GCF_003387475.1. GTDB lineage: Bacteria > Actinomycetota > Actinomycetes > Mycobacteriales > Pseudonocardiaceae > Kutzneria > Kutzneria buriramensis. The sequence continues at coordinate 302,858 of NZ_QUNO01000013.1, forward strand.
CGGTGGCCAGGATCGCGATCCGGCGGCCGCGCAGCTGCTCGGACATCACTGCCTCTCTCGGGTCGGGTTCGTCACACCAGTCGGGTACCCGGTGGAAGCAGCTCAAACTCGGACGTTGAGCGCGGCCGTGAGCGGGTAGCCCAACAGTATGAGCGACACGACCGTCCGCCGTCGGGTCGACGTGGGCCGGGTGATCCTCGTCGTGGAGGGCATCCTGCTGGTGCTGCTCGGCGTCGCGGGCCTGCTGGGGGCGAACGACCTCGTGCTCGGCTTCGCTTTGAACCGGCCGCACGCGATCGCGCTGGTCGTCACCGGGGGCCTCGCCCTGCTCGTCGCGGTGCGACGGCGACTGGTGCTCGTGTTCGCCGTGCTCCAGTTCCTGGCCTACGGCGCCGCTTTCCTGTACGGGGCGAGCACCCAGGGACGGCCCGCCGATGACATGTGGCGGTTCAACCAGCCCGACTCGTGGCTGCACCTGGGGGTCGCGATCGTGTCGCTGGTCATCGCGTACACGGTGGCCGCCGCGCGCGGGGCCCACCGCCGCGTCAAGACGAAGTGAGGACTTTTCCATGGCTGACAGCAAGTTCCGGCGCGAGCTGGGCCAGCAGCTGCGGGTCGACTCGGTGCGGGCCGCCGCGACCGCCGGATCGGGGCACCCGACGTCGTCGATGTCGGCGGCGGATCTGATGGCGGTGCTGCTCGACGGGCACCTGCGCCTGGACTACGAGCATCCGCACGACCCGCACAACGACCACCTGATCTTCTCCAAGGGACACGCGTCGCCGCTGTACTACAGCATGCTCAAGGCGGCCGGGGCCATCGACGAGGCCGAGTTCGCGACGTACCGGCAGTTCGGCAGCCGGCTGGAGGGGCATCCGACGCCCCGGATCCCGCCGACCGACGTGGCCACCGGCTCGCTCGGCCAGGGCCTGCCCGTCGGCGTGGGAATCGCCTGGGCGGGCCGGAACCTGGACCGGCTGCCCTACCGGGTATGGGTGTTGTGCGGCGACTCGGAGATGGCCGAGGGCTCCATCTGGGAGGCGTTCGAGCACGCCGCCCACTACCGTCTGGACAATCTCACCGTCATCGTCGACGTGAACCGGCTGGGGCAGACCACCGAGACCATGCTCGGCTGGGACGTCGAGACGTATGCCGAGCGGGCGCGGGCCTTCGGCTGGCATGCCGTTGTGGTGGACGGCCACGACGTCGACGCCATCGACGCGGCGTACGCGGCGGCCGAGTCCACCGCCGACCGACCGACCGTGCTGTTCGCGAAGACCAAGAAGGGCAAGGGCGTCAAGGCCGTCGAGGACCTGCCCGGCAAGCACGGGAAGCCGTTGGACGACCCGGAGGCCGCCATCGCCGAACTCGGCGGACAGCGGGATCTTGCCGTGCAGGTGGCGAAGCCGGATGTGGCCGATGAGGCGCATGTCTTCGCGGTCGACGGCGGCGAGCTGCCGACGTGGGAGGTCGGCGAGAACGTCGCGACCCGATTGGCTTATGGGCAGGCCCTAGCCGCGCTGGGGTCGATTCGTGGCGATGTGGTGGCGCTGGACGGAGAGGTGTCCAACTCCACCCACAGCGAGCTGTTCGCCCAGGCCCATCCCGAGCGATACGTCGAGATGTACATCGCCGAGCAGCAGATGATCGCCGCGGCGGTGGGCATGCAGGCGCGCGGCTGGGTCGCGTATGCCTCAACCTTCGCCGCGTTTTTCTCGCGTGCGTACGACTTCATTCGCATGGCGGCCATTTCCCGCGCCGACCTGCGGTTGTCCGGCTCGCACGCCGGCGTGTCCATCGGGCCCGACGGGCCGTCGCAGATGGCCCTCGAGGATCTCGCCGCCTTCCGGGCCGTGCACGGGAGCACCGTGCTGCATCCGTCCGACGCCAACCAGACCGCGCAGCTGGTCGCGGAGATGGCCGATCGTCCGGGCATCTCGTATCTGCGCACCCTGCGGGGCAAGACGCAGGTGCGGACCCGGCCCGACGAGAAGGTGTTCGTCGGCGGTAGCCGCGTGCTGCGGTCCAGCGAGGACGATCACGTCACGCTGGTCGCGTGTGGGGTGACCGTGGACGAGGCGTACAAGGCGGCGGAGTTGCTTGCCGCGGTGGGGATTCGGGCTCGGGTGATCGATTGCTATTCGATCAAGCCGGTCGACGCGATGACGTTGTTGACGGCTGCCGCCGAGACGCACTCCGTGGTGACGGTGGAGGACCACTGGCCTGAGGGTGGCTTGGGGGATGCGGTGCTGGAGGCACTGGCCGCGTTCAGTCCCGTGACCGTAAGGAAATTGGCTGTGCGGGAGATGCCGGGATCGGGGACGCCCGAGGAGTTGTTGGAGGCTGCGGGGATCGACGCCAAGGCGATCGCCGCGGAGGCGCGGGAGTTGCTGGCGGAACGGCACGCGCCGGTCGGGTAGCGAGCGGAGGTGGGGGTTGCCGCAGTCGCGAAGGCTCCGCCCCCACCTACCCGGCCCCACTCCCGGCTTAGCCAGAAAGCGCTTGCCACGCCCGCCCGGTACTTGCCACGCCCGCCCGGTAATCGGTCACTCCATCGCGTATTCCTTGCCCCAGGAGCGAAAAGTGGCTGGTCAGAGCGACAGAATGGAGCCATGAAAGCGACCTGGGATGCCACCGCCGCATGGCGGATGGACGACATGTCGCTGTGGCAGGCCTGTGACGAGGCCCAGAAGACCCGCCACTCCGCCTATGTCCGACTGGTGGAAATGGTCGCCGAACTCTGGAGTCGTACCGGGCGGTCGAAAGAGGACCGGGCCTCCCTTGTAGCGCAGGTGCAAACCCAGGTGCGGGCCACCGAGAAGGACGCGTTGCAGATCGTGGCTCACGCGCAACTCTTCAGCACAGAAGCGGTTCGTGACGCGGCCCGCGCCGGCGAACTCGACGCCGACCGACTCACCGTCCTGGACCAAACCCTCGCCCAGGCATCGATCTTGGACCGCGACAAGGTCGGAGCGGAACTGCTCGACAACACCCACCTTCCGCTCCACCACTTCCGCCAGGCCGCAAAACGAATCCACCACAGCCGGTGGACCGTGGAGATCGTCGACCGGCAGCCGGTGTTCACGCCGCCCGCCGAGCTCAGACCGGGATGACGGAGCGATCACAGATCGGCGGCTAGGCATCGGCTGACGGGCCGGGGCGGGTGTTGGGCATGTCGCCGAGCACGGACTCGGTCTCCGGCGGGGGCTCGGGCTCGCTGACGGCCGGAATCGGCGTGGTGGGAGGCGTCGGGTCCCGGCGACGCTCGAGGAAGCCCTCGAAGTGCTGGACGGGCTGCTCGCTGGTGGTCATGCGAACCCGGTTACCCCGCACGGCGGAAGATCAACCAGGCTCAGGCCGGGAGCAGCTCGTCGCGTTTGTGGACGATGACGTCCAGCAGCTCCTGGAACGAGGCGCGGAACTTCTCGACGCCCTCGCGCTCCAGGGTGGCGGTGACGTCGTCGTAGTCGACGCTGGCGGCGGCGAAACGCTCCAGGGTCTCACGGGCGTGCAAGGCGCCGGCGAGGGTGTCGGCGACGGAACCGTGGTCCAGGAACGCCTCGGCGGTCTCGCGGGGCATGGTGTCGACGGTCTCGGGGCCGATGAGCTGCTCGACATAGAACACATCGCGGCGATCGGGATCCTTCATCGACGTCGACGCCCACAGGCACCACTGGGGGGTGGCGCCGGCGGCGGCGAGCTCGTCCCACTCGGGACCGCTGAACATCTCTAGATACGTCTGGTACGCCAGACGCGCGTTGGCGACGCCGACTGTGCCGAGGAGATCGTCCCCAGAGGAATTGACGCTGTCGGACAGCCGGCGGTCGGCCTCGGTGTCCACCCGGGACACGAAGAACGAGGCGACGGAGCCAACGGTGTGCGGATCGCCGCCGGCGGCGACCAAGCGGCTCAGGCCGCGAAGGTAGGCGGTGGCGGCCTCGCGGTGTCGGGCCAGCGAGAACAGCAGGGTCACGTTGACGGGAATGCCCGCGGCGATGGTCTCCTCGATCGCCGGCATGCCCTCGGTGGTGCCGGGGATCTTGACCATCAGATTGGGCCGGTCGACCAGGGCATGCAGCCGCACGGCCTCGGCGATGGTGGCCTCGGTGTCGTGGGCCAGCCGCGGATCGACCTCCAGCGACACCCAGCCGTGCAGGCCACCGTCGAACACCGGGCGCAGAATGTCGCACGCGGCCCGCACGTCCTCGCCGGCCAGGGTAAGGAACACGTTCTTGGGATCGGGGTCGTCCCGCACCAGATCCCGCAGCTGGGCGTCGTATGCGTCGCCCTCCGCGATGGCGTTCCGGAAGATGGTCGGGTTCGACGTCAGGCCACGGACTCCCTTGTCCACCAAGGCCTGTAGGTCACCGTCGCGAACGAACCGGCGCGACAGGTAGTCGACCCACGGACTCTGGCCATGGGCACAGAGCTTCTCCAGGGTCGTCGACATCTCACCACTCCCTTCGCTCAGCGGCGGTCCGGACCCGGCTCGGAATCGGGCTCCGGACTGGGCATCGGCGGCACCACGGGCCGCGGCTCGATCGGCCCCGGCACGTGCGGGTCGGGCATGTTCGGATCGGGCACGCTCGGGTCGGGCACGCCGGGGCTCTCCGGATCGGCCGGGATCGGCCTCTCGGGCACGGTTGGCACACTCATGATCCGTCTCCTGTCCTGTTCGCGAGCTGGGGAATCACGCCGCCGGCCAGCACGGCCTCGACCTGACGCTCGGAAAGCCGGTGCGTGCAGCGGTAGTCCTGGTCCCGCGTGACGTTGCGCACGATGATCTCGGCGCCACCGGCAAGCTGGCCGCGGAAGTCGGTCACGGCGAGCTCGTCGCCCTGTTCGATACGGTCGTGGTCGCCCTCGTCGGCGAATTCCAGTGCGACGATGCCGAAGTTGGCCAGGTTCTGCCAATGGATCCGGGCGAACGACTTGGCCAGCACCGCTCGCAGGCCGAGGAAGCGGGGCGTGATGGCGGCGTGTTCACGCGACGAGCCCTGCCCGTAGTTCCCGCCGGCGACAACGAAGTGCGACTTGTCCGCACGCTCCGGATACTGCGGATCCACCTGGGTGAAGGTGAATTCGGCCAGCTTGGGGATGTTCGACCGGTACGGCAGCGCCCGCGCCCCGGCCGGCGAGATCTCGTCGGTGGAGATGTCGTCGCCGACCTTGAGCAGCACCGGCCCGGACACTTTGTCCGGCAACGGATCGAAGTCGGGCAGCGAGGCGATGTTGCCGCCCTTGACGAGTTTCTCCTGACGGGCCAGCTCTTCCGGCAGCGGCGGGACGAGCATGTCGGTGTTGACCGACGACGTCGCCGGCGCGGCAACGACGTCCAGCCCGTCAGCAACCGACATGGGATCGGTGATCTTGCCGGTCAGCGCCGAGGCGGCGGCGGTCTCGGGCGAGCACAGCCAGACGGAGTCCTCCCGGGTCCCCGACCGGCCGGGGAAGTTCCGCGGCATGGTGCGCAACGAGTTCCGGCCGGTCGCGGGCGCCTGCCCCATGCCGATGCACCCCAGGCATCCCGCCTGGTGCACGCGCGCGCCCGCGGCGATCAGGTCGAACGTGACGCCGGCCCTGGTCAGGTCGGCGAAGATCTGGCGGGAGCTCGGATTGACGTCGAAGCTCACGGCGTCGCTGGTCTGACGGCCCCGAACGATCGCGGCGGCCACGGCGTAGTCGCGAAAGCCGGGGTTGGCCGAGGATCCGATGACCACCTGGCTCACCGGCTCGCCGGCAACCTCCCGCACCGGCACCACATTGCCCGGCGAGGACGGCTTCGCGATCAACGGCTCGACGGCGTCCAGGTCGATCTCGTCGGTCACGTCATACGGGCCGTCGGCGGTCAGCTCGTGGAAGTCCGCCGAGCGGTCCTCGGCCGCGAGGAACTCGCGCACGGCATCGTCGGCGGGAAACACGGTCGTCGTGGCCCCGAGTTCGGCCCCCATGTTCGCGATCACGTGCCGGTCCATCGCCGTCAGCGAGGCCAGCCCGGGCCCGTGGTACTCGATGATCCGGTGCAGACCGCCCTTCACGCCGTGGCGGCGCAGCATCTCCAGGATCACGTCCTTGGCCGACACTCCCGGCCGCGGTGAACCGGTCAGGCGCACGCCCCAGATCTCCGGCATGCGCAGCCGCAGCGGCTCCCCCGCGATCGCCAGCGCGACCTCGAGCCCGCCGACGCCGATCGCGAGCATCCCCAACGAACCCGCCGCGCACGTATGTGAATCGGAGCCGACGAGCGTCTGGCCGGGCACGCCGAACCGCTGCATGTGCGTCGGGTGCGACACACCGTTGCCGGGCTTGGAGAACCAGATCCCGTAACGCCGGCAGGCGCTGCGCAGGAACTCGTGGTCCTCGGCGTTGCGCTCGTCGGCCTGCAACAGGTTGTGGTCGACGTACTGGACGCTCACCTCTGCCTGCGTCCGGCGTACGCCCAGGGCCTCCAACTCCTGCATCACCAGCGTGCCCGTCGCGTCCTGGGTGAGGGTCTGATCGATCCTCAGCGCGATCTCCGCGCCAGGCCTCATCTCGCCCTCGACCAGGTGCGCGGCGACGAGTTGCCGCGCGACGTTGAGTCCCACCGGAGCCACCTCCAGTCCTGGGGCTACCCCGTGCGGACCGGTGTGACTCGTTCACTGTTGATTTTCTGGCCGGTGGACAACGGCTCGCGGCCGGTAGCGTCGAGGACCTGCCGGAATCCTCCTGTTCGTAACCCTGCACGAACGGATATCAACCATGCCAAGCATTCTTCGGCGCGCCGGCGCCGCTTTCTGTGCCTGCGCCGCAGTTGTCCTGATGGCCTCCCCCGCGGACGCCGCCGTCGCCACGCCGATGACGGCCTCAAATGGCCACCACACCGACGTGGTCGGCGTCGAACGCGGTGCGGCCGTGAGGCAACACACCGCCGGACAGACCGCATCTTTCCTCGACGCGCACGCCGCCCTGCTCGGGCGTCCGCTGGCCGGACACGTCGCCGCGACCACCATTCACCCGGCGGCGGGCACCGCGTTCATCGACAAGGGCAACGACCAGGGCGCGTTCGCCACCCAGAGCGCCCACACGGACGTGCACCCGACCAACGGCGGCACCACCATCTACACGCCGACGCTGTACTCGGCCGGCGGGTCCTGCATCGAGGTGACCACCGTCTACACCAACACGACGCAGGCCGTCGAGGCGTGGGACTGGTGCAACCACATCAACTTCGAGGCGTCGGTGGCGATCAACTCGTCCTTCGTGAGCCGCTACGAGAACGGGGCCGGCTCCTACACCACCGAGATCCTCAAGACCGGCGGCAACACCTGGGTGGCGTACCTGTACAACTACTCCACCAAGGCCTACGACACCCTCTACACGTCCTCGGGCACCTCGCAGGCCGGCACCACCGGCTGGGACGTGAACGAGCTGTATTCCGACCTCCAGAGCAACGGCCAGAGCTACGCGTGCGCGGACATGGCCGGCAAGACCTTCGAGGCCAACGGCATCCAGGTCGACCTGGGCGGCACCTGGCAGGCGGCCGCGCCGGGCAACTCCGACACCCGCTTCGACTCGGGCAACGCCTCCTACGACTGCTCGAGCCGCAGCTACCAGATGGTCACGCAGTACAACCACTGGAAGGTCGTGGGCTGACACCCCCTTCATGCAGGGAAGGACGCCTTACCCTCGTTCAACGCGGGTAAGGCGTCCTTCCCTGCATTCGGGGATCAGCCGGAAATACTGGCGGAACCGGTTTCGAGGTGTCCGGTGAACCGGCGCGACCAGCCGGGGTCGGCGGACACCGTGACGGTGAAGTCGTACCAGCCGTTGTTGTAGGCGACGGCGTTGAAGTAGTCGCTGACGGTCTGCCCGGCGGCGACGGTGTACGTCCACGGGCCGTCGGTGCGGTAGTTGGTGGACGTCACGGTGTAGGTGACCGAGGACGTCGAGCCGTTGACGAAGTCCAGCCACAGCGCCAGTTTGCCGGTGCTGGACGTGACCGCGATCCGCGAGCGGGCCTCGACGTTCTTGGCGGCGTTGGTGGCGTCGCCCTGGAACCGCCGCAGGAACCGGTTGGGTCCGACGACGGTGAAGTCGTACTTGCCGGACCCGTAACCGGTCCCGCAGTTGAAGAAGTCGGTGGTGGAACTGGTGACGGTGTACTGCCAAGGGCCGCCGCTGCGGAAGGCGTTGGCGTAGGCGGCGAAGTGAGCGGCCTTCGACCCGGTGTTGGTCATGGTGATGTTGAGCTGGATGGTGCCGCCGCTGTAGTACCAGGACGAGATGGAGGCGTCGGTCTGGTACGGCAGCGCCCGCGCCGGCCTGGTGCCGGTTTCCTGCGGCGGCAGGGCATTCGTCTTCGGCGACGGATTGGGCAGCAGCGCACAGGTGCCGCCGGAGATCACCGCGCCGGGCGTGGGCAGCGTCGGCAGGCCGTGCACCGGGTTGGCGAAGTCGAACGCCGAGGTGAGGTCGCCGCACACCGACCGCCGCCAGGCGCTGATGTACTGGCAGTTCGCCGGCGTGCCGATGGCGTTCGACCAGGTCTCCATGAACCGGATCACGGACGTGTGGTCGAAGACCTCGGAATCGACCCAGCCGCCCCGCGTCCACGGCGACACCACGATCATCGGCACCCGGAAGCCGAGCCCGACGGGCGTGCCGCTGACGAACTCGCCGGCGGTGCCGGCGGCCGGCGAGGGCGGCGGCACGTGGTCGAAGAAGCCGTCGTTCTCGTCGTAGTTGAGGAACACCACCGTGCTGTCGAGCGTGGCCGGGTCGGCGGCCAGCGCCTGGAGCAGGCCGCTGACGAAGCGTTCACCGTTGACGGGCGGGCCGATCGGGTGCTCGGAGGTGATCTGGTCGGTCACCACCCATGACACCTGCGGCAGCGTGCCGGCGACGACGTCGCCCTTGATCGCGGCGATGATGTCGTCCGGGGTGCTACCGGTCTTGGCCGGCACACTCGCCATGCCCCGGTCGTGCAGCGGGGAGCCCGCGGGGGCGTTGGCGAACTGCTTGAAGTAGGCCAGCGCATTGTCGCCGTAGTTGTCCTTCGCGTTCTGGTAGACCCGCCAGCTGATGCCGGCGTTCTGGAGGGTTTCCGCGTAGGTCTGCCAGGTCAGGTTGGACTCGTCGCCGCCGTCGTTGGCGGGCGAGCCGTACTGGCCGGCCGCGTCGATCATGCCGCTGAAGAAGAACGTGCGGTTCGGACCGGTGGCGGTCAGCCCGGAGCAGTGGTAGGCGTCGCAGATCGTGTACGCGTCGGCCAGCGCGTAGTGGAACGGCAGGTCGGTGCGGTCCAGGTAGCCCAGGCAGCCGATCTTGTTCTTGGCCGCCATCCAGCTGTCCATCCTGCCCTGGTTCCAGGCCGCGTGCTGGTCGGACCAGGAGTGCGAGATGTCGCCCTGGCACTGGGCGAGCGTCTCGGCGTTGCCGGACGAGCCCCTGAGCGCGAAGGGGTACTGTCGGCCGCTTCCGTTGGGCTGGTTGAAGACGGAGTTGCCGCCGCTCAGCTGGATGGTGGCCCGGTCGGCGAATCCCCGGACGCCGCGAAGCGTGCCGAAGTAGTGGTCGAAGCTCCGGTTCTCCTGCATCAGGATCACGATGTGTTTGACGTCGGCGATCGTGCCGGTCGCGGCGGCCGCGCGTCCGGCCGTCGCGCCGATTCCCGTCAGGGCCGCGGCCGCTCCTGTGGTCGCCAGGAACGTCCGCCGGGTGATCTCGCCCATTCGTCGCCTCCAGATTGGTCGTCCGGTCGAAACAGTCGACCGGAGCGGGATCACCGCCGTCCAGAGACGGGGCGTGAACATCCGCGAAGGGACTAGGGTCGGTCACGGTCCTTGATCCCACAGGAGGCGGGCATGTCCTTGTTGGCACAGCTCAGCGCGGCGATCGGCACCGGCGGCATCGAGGTCGTGGACCTCACCGCGCCGTTGAGTTCCCGGACGCCGATCCTCCAGCTCCCCGAGCCGTTCGGGAACACGATCCCGTTCCGGCTGGAGGAGATCAGCCGCTACGACGAGCGCGGCCCGCGCTGGTACTGGAACGACATCCACACCGGCGAGCACACCGGCACCCACCTGGACGTGCCCGTGCACTGGGTCTCCGGCAAGGACGGGCACGACGTGTCGCAGGTCCCGCTGCGGACCCTGATCGCGCCGGCGGTCGTGCTGGACGCCAGCGACCGCGTCGCCGAGAACCCGGACTTCCTGCTGGGGATCGACGACGTGCGCGCGTGGGAGGCGTCGAACGGACCGCTGCCCGAGGGCGGCTGGCTGCTGTACCGGACGGGCTGGGACGTGCACAGCGGCGACCAGGCCGAGTTCCTCAACGCCGACGACGCCGGCTCGCACACGCCGGGCGTGTCGCCGGACTGCGCGCGCTGGCTGGCCGAGGAGACGCCGATCACCGGGCTGGGCGTGGAGACCGTCGGCACCGACGCCGGGCAGGCGCCCGGCCTGGAGCCGATGTTCCCGTGCCACGAGTTGCTGCTGGGCGCCGGCAAGCACGGCCTGACGCAGCTCCAGAACCTCGCGTCGCTGCCGCCGACGGGCACGCTGTTGGTGGTGTGCCCGCTGCCGATCGTCGGCGGCTCCGGCAGCCCGGCGCGGGTGCTGGCGCTGGTCGAGCGGTGAACGTCGCCGAGGCGGTCGGCCGCACCCTCGCCGAACTGGGCGTGGGCGCGGCCTTCGGCGTGGTCGGCAGCGGCAACTTCGAGGTCACCAACGCGCTGCGGGCCGGCGGCGTGCGGTTCGTGGCGGCGCGGCACGAGGGCGGCGCGGCGACCATGGCCGACGCGTACGCGCGGATGAGCGGGCAGGTCGCGGTCCTGAGCCTGCACCAGGGGTGCGGCCTGACCAACGCGATCACCGGCATCACCGAGGCGGCCAAGAGCCGGACGCCGATGATCGTGGTGACGGCGGATACGCCGGGGTCGGCGGTGCTGTCTAACTTCCGGATCGACCAGGACGCGCTGGGGGTGGCCGTCGGCGCGCTGTCGGAGCGGACGCACACCGCGGCGAGCGCCGTCACCGACACCGTCCGCGCGTACCGGAAGGCGGTCCAGGAGCGTCGGCCGGTGCTGCTCAACCTGCCGCTGGACGTGCAGGCCCAGGCCGCGTCGCCGACGCCAGTGCCGTCGATCCCGGGGCCGGCGACGGTGCGTCCGTCGGCGGCCGACGTCGCGGAGTTCGCCCGGCTGCTCGCCTCGGCGGCGCGGCCGGTGTTCATCGCCGGACGTGGCGCTCGCGGCTGCCGGTCGGCCCTGGTGGAGCTGGCCGACGCCTGCGGCGCGCTGTTGGCGACCTCCGCCGTCGCGCACGGGCTGTTCACCGGCGAGCCCTGGTCGCTGGGCATTTCCGGCGGCTTCGCGTCGCCGCTGGCGGCCGAGCTGATCGCCGATGCCGACCTGGTGGTCGGCTGGGGCTGCGCGCTGAACATGTGGACCACCCGGCACGGCCGGCTGCTCGGTTCGGACGCCACGCTCGTGCAGGTCGACGTCGAGCAGGCCGCCCTCGGCGCGCACCGGCCCGTCGCTCTCGGCGTGGTCGGCGACGTCGCCAGCACGGCGGTGGACGTGCTGGCCGCGGGGGTTCGCAACAGCGGTTACCGCACGTCGGCGGTACAGGAGCGGCTCGCCGAGGTGCGGTGGAGCGACGTCGAGCACGACGACCGGTCCGGCGACGGCCGGATCGACGCCCGCACGCTGAGCCGGGAGCTCGACGCCCTGCTGCCGACGGAGCGGATCGTCTCGATCGACTCCGGCAACTTCATGGGCTACCCCAGCGCCTACCTGTCCGTGCCCGACGAGAACGGCTTCTGCTTCACGCAGGCGTTCCAGTGCGTCGGGCTCGGCCTCGGCACCGCCATCGGGGCCGCGCTGGCCCGCCCCGACCGGCTGCCCGTGCTCGGCACCGGGGACGGCGGATTCCACATGGGACTGTCCGAACTGGACACCGCCGTGCGGCTCGGCCTGCCGCTGGTGGTGATCGTCTACAACGACGCCGCCTACGGGGCCGAGGTCCACCACTTCGGCGACGCCGACATGACCACCGTGCGCTTCCCCGACGGCGACATCGCCGCCATCGGCCGCGGCTTCGGCTGCGCCGGCGTCACCGTGCGGTCCGTCGAGGACCTGGCCGCGGTCCGCTCGTGGCTGGCCGGGCCGCGGGAGGCGCCGCTGGTGATCGACGCCAAGATCGCCGACGACGGCGGCTCCTGGTGGCTCGCCGACGCCTTCCGTCACGGCTGACCCGAACTACGTTCGCGATGGCGCATTTGCGCCGGTCGCGTCGTCGGCGCCGTACACACACTTCACAATACAAGAATTCATCTTGGCCTCGGCGTTACCGAAATCTCATCCGATTATTCCCCGCTTATTGCCTCGTTATTCGACACGCCGAGCACCGGCCACACGGTGCGACCTACGTCGCATCGGGGGTATATCAGCAGGTCGAGGCCGTGACCGCCGCACGTTACGTGACTATTTCGGCCTCCGGTTGCCAACGCGCGGACGGCCTGGATAGTGTCGGAGTGACAAGCCTCAGGGGGGCCGACCGGGGTGGGTTCGGCAAGGGGAGGCGGCACATTTCACCGGGTAGCAAGAGAGGCGCTGCGAGAAACCCGTGAGAACTGGGGACTGGGGGGTTCGATGAGCGTTCAACTGGACTTTCGTCTGCTCGGGACGCTCGAAGTGCATGTCGACGGCGGCCGGGTGGCGGTGAACGGCCCGCGCCAGCGGACCGTGCTCGCCATGCTGCTGCTGTCGCCGGACCGGGTCGTGTCGGTCGACGGCCTGGTCGAGGCGGTGTGGAACGGCTCGCCGCCGGCGACCGGGCGGACCCAGGTGGCGATCTGCGTCGCCGCGCTGCGCAAGACGTTCAAGGCGGCGGGCTGCGCGGACGACGTGATCGTGACCATGAGCCCGGGCTACATGCTGGTGTCGCAGGGACATCGCATCGACCACACCGAATTCGACGAGCGTGTCGCCGCCGCGCACCTCGCCGCCGAGCAGGGAAACCTGGCCGAGGCCGCGGACATCCACGCCGCCGCGCTGGAACTGTGGCGCGGGCCCGCGCTGGCCGGTGTCGCCGGCTACCTGGTGGAGACGGAAGCCGCCCGCCTCGAGGAGCAGCGGCTCGCCGCCTACGAGGCGCAGACCGCGCTGCGGCTGGAGCTGGGCCAGCACCGGGTCCTGATCAGCGAGCTGGCCGCCGTCGTACGTGAGCACCCGTTGCGGGAGCAGGCCCGTGCACAGCTCATGTTGGCCCAGTACCGGGCCGGCCGGCGGGCCGAGGCGCTGGAGACCTTCCGTGGCGGCCGGCAGTCCTCCATCGAGGAGATCGGCATCGAACCGGGTCCCGAGCTGCGTGACCTGCACGCCGCGATCCTCCGTGACGACCCCACGCTGTCCCCGATCCGGCCGGCGGTGACCACTACCGCCATGGTGGCCCCCGCGCAGCTGCCGCCGGCCCCGCCCGCGTTCACCGGGCGCGCCGCCGAGCTGTCCGCCCTGGACGCGTTGCTCACCGAGCACCCGACGGCGGCCGTGGTGACCGGACCGGCCGGCGTCGGCAAGACGGGGCTCGCCCTGCACTGGGCGCATCGCGTCGCCGACCAGTTCTGCGACGGCCAGCTGCACGTCGACCTGCGCGGTTACGACGACAGCGGGCCGGCCGACAGCGGCGCCGTGCTGGGGTCGCTGCTGCGGGCCCTGGGCGTGCAGAACGAGCAGATCCCGGCCGATCCGACCGAGCGGGCCACGCTCTACCGGAGCCTGATCGACGGCCGGCGGGTCCTCATCGTGCTGGACAACGCCCGCAGCTTCGCCCAGGTCAAGCCGCTGCTGCCGGGCAGCGACCGGTGCCGGGTGGTCGTCACCAGCCGCAACCCGCTCGGCGAACTCGTCGGCGGTCACGGCGCGGCGGCCGTGCGGCTCGGAGTGTTCGACAAGGACGAGGCGGCCGCGATGCTGAACACCGTCGTGGGCACCGACCGGGTCTCCGACGACCCGACCGGCGTCGCCCGGCTCGCCGAGCTCTGCGACCGGCTGCCGCTGGCGTTGCAGATCGCCGCCACCCGGCTGGCCGCCCGGCCGCACTGGAGCGTGCGGCGGCTGGTCACGCGGCTGGAGGACGGCTCACGTCGGCTCGACGAGCTCGACGGCGACGGGCAGGGGCCGCGGGCCGGCATGGAGGCCAGCTACCAGGCGCTGCCACCGCAGGCACAGCGGCTCTACCGGCGGCTCGGGCTGGTCACCAGCCAGGACTTCGCCGCTTGGGTCGGGGCCGCGCTGCTCGACGTCGGTCTCGACGAGGCCGACGAGCTCATCGAGCAGCTCGTCGAGGCCAAGCTGCTCGAGGTCGCCGGCACGCGCTACCGGTTCCGCGACCTCGTCCGGCTGCACGCGCGGGAGCACGCGCTGGCCGAGGAAAGCCCGCAGCAGCGCGATTCCGCCACCGAGCGGGCGCTGTCCGGCTGGCTCACGCTCGCCGTCGAGGCGCACTGGCGCGACGGCGGCCGCACTCCGTACACCTCGCGCACCCGCCCCGCCTGGCGACTGGCCAAGAAGCACGTCGACGCCCTGCTGTTCGACCCGCGCGACTGGCTCGACCAGGAGCACGCCGGCCTGCGCGCCGCCATGGCCCAGGCGTCCCGGCTACGCATGGAGGAGCTCGCCCGCGGTCTGACGGCCATGGCCGTGGTTCCGATGACCCGCGACGAGGGGTTCGCGCTGTACGCCGTCCGCACCGCCGGCTGACCGCGACATCCCGTGGGCTTCCGTTGGCAGCCCACGGGATGTCACCGGCTCGCGTGCTGGGCGGCGAGCTCCTTCGCGATCTGGTCACCGCCCTGTGCGCCGAACTGCTTGACGGCCCCGTCCCAGGAGGAAAGCGGTTGACGGCCGGTGACGATGCCGCTGATGGCGTCGTTGATCTGAGAGTCGAGCTGGGCCCACTTGGTGCTGTACGTGGCGGAGCCGGCCAGGTAGGGCGCGGCGGGGGTGTCGACGCCGATGGGCACCGTGTCCTGCTCGGCCTGGTACGCCTCGCGGGTGGCGTCGGGCAGGCCGGGGCTGAAGTGCGTGCCCTCGACACCGAGTTGTAGCCGGCATAGCCGCCCCAGCCGTCGGCGACGGTGACGGTGGTGCCGTTGGCGAACATCTGAGTCGCCGGGATGGACAGGACGTCTGGATCCCACAGGTTGGCGAGAAGGTAATCGGTTTCCATATCTGCGTCAACGGTTGCTCTTTGAGCTGCGAAAGTTACGATGAATCCGATTTCATGCTCTCGACGAGGGGTGGAGATCTTGTCCGAACGACGTCCTCCCGCGGTGCTCGCCGTCGGCCCACACGTCCGTGACCAGGTCTTTCCGCCCGAGGTCCGGGCGAAGCTGGCGGGGTTGGTCGACGCGCGGACGGTCGACGACTTCGGCCCGGGCGCGGCGCTGGCGGCCGCGGAGGTGGTCGTCACCGGCTGGGGCGGCCCGGCGCTGGACGCCACGGCGGTGGCGCTCGCGCCGCGGCTGCGGCTGGTCGTGCACACCGGTGGCAGCGTGAAGGAGGCGCGGATCGCGCCGGAGGTGTGGGAGCGCGGGGTGGCGGTCAGCTCGGCGGCGGCGATCAACGCCGTGCCGGTGGCGCAGTACACCGTCGCGGCGATCCTGCTCGCCGGCAAGCGCGCGTTCCGGCTGGCCGCCGACTTCCGCGTCGGCGCGTTCCGGCACGCGCCGCCGGGGCTCGGCACCGGCAACGCCGGCCGGACGGTGGGCGTGGTCGGCGCGTCGCGCATCGGCCGGCTGGTGCTGGCTCAGCTGCGCGACCACGGCTTCCGACTGCTGGTCAGCGACCCCTACCTGACGCCGTCGGCCGCCCGAGAACTGGGCGCCGACCTGGTGGAACTGGACGAGCTCCTGGCCGCCAGCGACGTCGTCACGCTGCACGCGCCGCTGCTGGAGCAGACCCGCCGGCTGCTCGACGACCGGCGCCTCGGGCTGCTGCGGGACGGGGCCGTCCTGGTCAACACCGCCCGCGGCGGCCTCGTCGACACCGAGGCGCTGGTCCGCCACTGCGGGCGGATCGACGCCGTCCTCGACGTGACGGATCCGGAGCCGCTGCCGCCCGGGCACCCGCTGCTGCGGCTGCCGAACGTGTTCGTCACCCCGCACGTGGCCGGGGCGCTGGGCACGGAGACCCGGCGGCTCGGCGAGTTCGCGGTCGCCGAGATCGGCCGCTGGCTGGCCGGATTCCCGCTGGACGGGGCCGTGCGGGCCGAGGACCTGGCCCGCAGCGCGTAGCCCCGAAACGGCTTCCACACAGCAAGAGGGTGACCGTTGACGCTCGCAAGTGAAACCGCTTACCGTATTGGCCCCTGACAGTCGGGAGACACCGATGGAAGTCACCGGTCCACTGCTGTCCAGACGACTCCTCCTCGGCGCGGCCGCGGCGACCGCGGCCGCCGTCGTGACGCCGAGCCCGGCCCACGCCGCCGACGACGAGTTCGACACCCTGCGCATCCGCTGGCGGAACCTGCTCACCGGCACCGGCTTCGACGCCACCGCCCAGCCCTACGCCGGCGCGCTCGCGGCGTTGGGCAACCAGGCCACCGGCTACGCCAACACCATGACCGCCGCCCTGTGGCCCGACCTACCGCTGGGCAAGGCCTCCAACAACATCACCCAGAGCTACAAGCGGCTGGCGGCGATGGCCCTGGCCTACGCCCAGCCCGCCACCGGCGTCACCGGCGACGCCCGGCTCGGCGCGAAGATCACCGCCGGTCTCGACCAGCTCGCCGCCACCGCGTACACGGCGACGACCGCCACGTACGACAACTGGTGGGACTGGCAGATCGGCTCGCCGCAGTCCCTGCTCGACGCCTGCGTGCTGGCGTTCCCGCTGCTCTCCGCCGCCCAGGTGGCCACCTACTGCGCCGCCGTCGACCACTTCGTGCCGGACTCGGCGGTCGCCGTCTATGCCGGCACCAGCACCGGCGCCAACCGCGCGGACCTGTGCCGGGTGATCGCGCTGCGCGGGGTGCTCGGCCGGTCCTCGGCGAAGATCGCCACCGCGTCCGGCGCGCTGTCGCCGATCTTCCCGTACGTCATGACCGGCGACGGCCTGTACGCCGACGGCTCGTTCATCCAGCACACCTGGGTGCCATACACCAATTCCTACGGCGAGGTGATGCTCGGCGACTTCAGCCGGCTGTTCACCCTGTTCGCCGGCTCCAGCTGGGCGGTGACGGATCCGCAGCGCGGCACGGTGCTCGACTCCGTGCAGCACGCGTTCGCGCCGTTCATCGTCAACGGCCTGGCCATGGACGGCGTGTCCGGCCGCGCGATCAGCCGCGGTCTCCAGGGCTCGAACCCGACACCGCAGAGCGATCACACCCGCGGGCACCTGCTGGTCTCCGACATCCTCCGGCTGGCCGAGTCGGGCATCGGCTCGGCGCGGCAGACGGCGACCTGGCGGTCGATGGTGAAGGGCTGGCTGCAACGGGAGAAGTTCTTGCCGTACCTCCAGGATCCCGGCGTGGGCGTGCCGGAACTGGCCCGCGCCCAGGCGCTGCTCGCGGACGCCTCGGTCGCCGGCGCGCCGGAGCCGGTCGGCCACCGGATCTTCGCGATGGACCGCTCGGTCCATCGGCGTCCACTGTGGACCGCGGCGATCAGCATGTGCTCGGCGCGCACCACGTACTACGAGAACGGCAACGGCGAGAACCTGCGCGGCTGGCACACAGGAGCCGGCATGCTCTACTGGTGGGGCGAAGAAGTCGGCAACGACCAGTATTCCGACGCCTTCTGGCCGACCGTCGACCCGTACCGGCTGCCCGGCACCACCGTGTCGACCAAGAGGCTCGCCGACGGTTTCGGCGGCGCGTGGGGCGCGCCCAAGCCCGCCTCGACGTTCGCCGGCGGCGCCACCGACGGCACCTTCGCGGCGGTCGGCCAGGACGTCCGCGGCCTCGGCAGCACGCTGGTGGCCAAGAAGTCCTGGTTCTGCCTGGACGACATCGTCGTCTGCCTAGGGGCCGGCATCACGTGCGCCGACGGCGTGGCCGTGGAAACGATCATCGACAACCGGCGGATCACCACCGAGACGCTCTTCGTCGACGGCCAGCGGCAGTCGCGCACCGACGGCTGGACGCGGCAGATCAGCCGCGCCCGCACCGCGGTCATCGACGGCACGGCAGGCTACCTCTTCCCCGGCGGCGCGACCGTCAACGCCACGCGGATCGGCCGCACCGGGGCGTGGCACGACATCAACACCTCCAGCAGCAGCACGCCGATCACCCGCGACTACCTCACGTTGTGGTTCGACCACGGCGTGGATCCGGTTGACGCCACGTACAGTTATGGGCTGATGCCGGGCAGCGACCGGCCGCAACTCCGCCTGCCGCCGAAGATCATCGCCAACACCGCGACCGCGCAGGCGATCCAGGACCCGATCACCAACACCCTCGCCGCCAACTTCTTCGCCGCCGCAGCGCCAGCCCGCTGTCCGTGGACGCCCCTTGCTCCGTCCTGATCCGCCGACGCGGCGTCTACCTGACCGTCGCCGTCAGCGATCCGACCCAGGCCGGCGGCACCGTCACCGTCAGCTACGAGGGGCGCGTTCTGACCAAGGTGGACTTGACGGGAACGCGTGGCGCGAGCCAGGTCACCACGATCAAGAGCCGGTGACTGGGAGCGAATCGTCCACTATGGAGGACGGAGCCCGCGCCGCCACCCGCCGTGGCGGCGCGGCCACGCTCCGCCGATCACGAGCTTGACCGGTCGTCAACTTCCCACATAGCAACAAGTTCCCTTTGGGGCACCCGATGGGGTGGCAGGCCAAGCTGTAACCAAACGGCGCGTAACGACCACCCCTAGCGCCGCGACGTACGGCGCACATCTCATCCATTGTGGAGGTCGACCATGAGGCTGCCGGGTTCGCCCGAGTGGATCATGGCGACTCCCCCGCGTGCAGGATCAGGGGGTTGCTAGGTGGTGGCATCCGTTGCTGTCATCGGCGCCGGGCCGTACGGGCTGTCGATCGCGGCGTACTTGCACGACTACGGTGTGAACACGCGCGTGTTCGGTGTCCCGTTGGACACATGGCGTGACCACATGCCCGAGGGCATGCTGCTCAAGTCCGACGGCTTCGCGTCGAACGTGTACGCGCCCAAGGCGGTCGGCACGCTCGCGGACTACTGCCACGAGCGCGGCATTCCCTACCACGACACGGACATCCCGGTGCCACTGAAGGTGTTCAGCGACTACGCGGACGACTTCCAGCGCCGGTTCGTGCCGGGGCTGGAGGAGGTCCTCGTCACCCGCCTCGAACGGTCCGGCAAAGGTTTTCGGCTGGAGCTCGCCGACGGCCGGGAGGTGCAGGCCGACCGCGTCGTCTGCGCGGTGGGCATCACGCACTTCTCGGTGACGCCCAAGGAGCTCGCGCACCTCCCGAAGAGCCGAGTCAGCCACGCGTACGACCACCACGGCCTGAGCCGGTTCGCCGGCAAGCACGTCACCGTGCTCGGCGCCGGCGCGTCCGCGGTCGACGTGGCGGTGCTGCTGAGCGAGGCCGGCGCCACGGTGTCGGTCGTCGCGCGCGCCCCCGAGGTCAAGTTCGGCGGCAAGCCCGGGGCGCGCCTGCTCTGGGACCGCCTGCGCCACCCGTCCTCGGGCGTCGGCCCCGGCCTGCGGAACTGGCTGTGCGAGGCGATGCCGTCGCTGTTCCGGTTCCTGCCCGGAAACGCGCGGCTCAACCTGATCCGCACCCACCTCGGGCCGAAGTCGCCGTTCCACATGAAGGCCCGCTTCGACGCCGGCGTCACCACCGAGCTGGGGCAGACGATCACCGGCGCGGCCGAGGTCGACGGCAAGGTCGAGCTGAGCCTGCGCGGCTCGGACGGCCGGACCCAGACGCTGACGACCGATCACGTGCTGGCGGCCACCGGCTACTACCCGGACCTGGCGCGGCTGGAGTTCCTCAGCGACGACCTGCGGCGGTCCGTGCGCAGCCACGCGCGGATGCCCGTGCTGTCGCGGTGGTTCGAGAGCTCGGTGCCCGGCCTGTACTTCGTCGGCCCGGCCGCGGTGAACACGTTCGGCCCGCTGATGCGCTTCATGGTCGGCGCGGAGTACGTGGCCCCGCGGGTCACCTACCGGTTGGCGCAGCAGAGCGGCGCCCAGGTGTCGGTGCGGCAGGCGCGGCCGCGCCGTAGGCGGTGGCTGGTCCGTTGACCGTCCACGTCTCCGGTGGGGTCCGCATCGAGCGTCTCCGGGACGGCTCGAACGGCACCCTCGTCCTGGTTCCCGGGTTGGACGGCGATCCCGACGAGCTCGCCGGGGTCGTCGCCGCGTACGCCGGCACGGAAACCCTGTACTGGGCGGCGCCGATGCTGCTCGACGGGGACGGTGAGCCGGTCGAGACCGTCGAGCGCATGGCGGAGCTGCTGGTCGCCGCGCTGGACGAGGTGGTGGCCGACGAGGACTACCATCTCGCCGGCTACTCGTTCGGCGGCCTGCTCGCGTGGGAGATGGCGCGGCAGCGGACCACGCCGGGGCACGTGTTCCTGGTCGAGGCGATCTTCGACGAGCGGTTCTGGGACCGCCGGGTGTGGCTGGGCGCGCTGCGCCACCGGATGGCCAACCAGCTCACCAGAATCGCGAAGTTGCCGCCGCGGCAAGCGATTGCGGAGTTCAGCCGGCGGGCGGAGCGGCTGCTGAAGAGGTTCGCCCGGCGCAAGGCGTCGGGCGAGGCGCAGGCGGTCTCCTCCGGCGACACCGATGCGGGCCGCCGCGCGTATCGGGCGATCGCGCAGTACAAGCCGCAGTACTACGAGGGCGCGGTGACGGTCGTCGCCGCGACCGACACCAAGCATTTCGGTTGCGACACCGCACAGATCTGGCGCGGGCTGGCCCGTCAGGAGACCGTTCGCCGGGTGGTCGGCGATCACCTCACGATCGTGAGCGATCCGAACGCGGCGGCCGCCGTCGCCGACGGCATCGCCCGCGACCTGAGCACGCGTCGGGGCCTGCGGGGCGGACTTCGTCCCGAGCCCGGCTACGAGCGCGTGCTGATCGTCTCGACCATGCGGTGGTTCTCGGCCGCCCGGCTGTCGGACGCGATGGTCGAGGCCGGCTTCAGCGTCTCGGTGTGCCGGCTGTCCGGGCATCCGCTCGAACTGGTCGACGGGCTCGCCGGCGACTACCCGCTGCACAAGTCCCGGCCGCTGCGGTCGATCGAGGCCGCGATCCGCGCCAGCAAGCCGGATCTGGTCATGTGCGACGACGAGCGGTCGCTGGTTCTGTTGCAGCGCCTGCATTCCCGGCTGAACGGGCGGGACCCGGAGCTGGGCGAGATCCTCACGCGGTCGCTCGGACGGGTCGAGGACTGGCCGACCATGGCGTCCCGCACGGGCATCGCCATGATGGCCGACGCCGCCGGGGTTTCCGCGCCGGCGACCCAGGTCGTCAAGGATCTGAACGCGGTGCGGGAGTGGGTGGACAAGCACGGGCTGCCGGCGATGCTCAAGACCGACGGCAGCTCGGGCGGCCGGGGCGTCGCGCCGGTGGGCGAGCGTTCCGCGCTGGAACCGATCTGGCGCGCCCTGTCCAGCCCGCCGACGCCGCTCGTGGCGGTCAAGCGGGCGCTGGTGAACCGGGAGCTCCAGTCGTTCGCGGCGTTCGCGTTGCGCCGGCGGCCCACTGTGAACGTGCAGGAGTTCCGGCTCGGGCGGGACGCCATCACGACCGTGTTCTGCCACAAGGGAGAGGTGCTCGCCTCGACCTGCCTGGAGATCGTGCTCGCGTCCGAGGCGCGGGGGCCGTCGGCCGTCGTGCGGGTGGTCGACCATCCCGGCATGGCCGACGCGGCGCGGCAGATCGTGCGGCGGTTCGGGCTGAGCGGCTTCTACGGCCTCGACTTCGTGCTGGACGAGGCCGACACGGCCTGGCTGGTCGAGCTCAACGCCCGCATCACGCCGACCTGCCACCTGCTGCTGGACGCGCCGCGCCCGGTGGGTCAGGTGATCGCGCTGTTCCCCTTCGAGCGGCCCAAGGATCCCGGGCTGGCGGCGTACAGCGAATGCGTCGACGTGCCGGTGCGGGCCCCGCTCCTGGTGGAACGAGGCCAGCAACTCGCCGCCCGACAGCACCATCCGGTTCGGCGGCGGGTGCGGGAGTGGACCAGCCGCACCCGGGCCGAACTGCCGCTCTAGGGGTGTCCCGTGGATCGTGGTCGATGAGAGTCGGGATCGAGGTGGTTCCTGGCGGCGCTGCGAGAACGGCCTCATACCGGGCGTATTCGGACGTTTTCGCGGTGCCGTCAGGGGGCGCGTCGGCGCGGCTGTCGCGGTCCTGATTCACGGGACACCCGCTAGCCCTGGTACCCCGAGCAGGCGATGCGGATGGTGTCGATCCGGCCGTCCCGCTCGGTGTAGTAGGCCTGCTGCTCGACCAGGCGGTCGGTGCCGGCGCCACGCACGCGGAACCGGTATCCGACCTCCTGGCAGTCGCCGACCTGTCCGGTGCTCAGCGACGTCAGCTCGATCTCGCCCTGGTGGGTCCCGAACCAGGGGCCGAGGATGATCTTGTCGACGACCTCGTCGGCGTCGGTGGACGTCCAGTGGCGTCCCGGGGTGACCGCCGAGAACTCGACGGAGTCGGCCAGCACGGCGCGCAGCGCCGTGGCGTCCTGCGCGGCGATGGCCCGCGCGAACAGTTCGCCCTGTGTGGTGGTCATGGCGGCGGTTCCTCATCAGTTCTGGGAGTGGCCATCAGGCACACTCCTGGTGGTAGCCGACCAGTGGGTGAGCACTCCGTGTTCCCGGACCGTGAGTCCTGCTGAAAGACGGTGCCCCGCCGGAAGGCCGGGAGAGTTGATCGCTGCTCGCATCATGAGCTCCTCTCGCAGGTTTCCGACACCGGCAAGCGTCGCCTGCCGGCGGGTCCCGTCGCATGGGGCGCTCGCCCCATCTTCGACACGGGGAAGGGGGCTTTCCCCGCGTCGACCGCACGGATGTCGACCGGTAGGCCTCGTCACGACCACGATTCGGCCCTCTGGCGAGTCCGCCAGAGGGCCGAATCCTTACCATGACGCTAGAGACCGAACCAGTACTGCTTCCAGCCCAGAACGCAGTCCGACTGCGCCAACAGCACACCCTTCTGGGTGGCCCATCCCGGAACTTCCACACACCTGTTGCTGTCGAGGTTTATCAACCATTTTGCCCCGGTCGAGTTGGCGCCCGGGTCGAAAGTCTTCCAATGCTGCCTGGAGTCCCCATAGTTGCAGCTCGAGTGCTCAATCAGCGCACCGTTCTCCAACCCGGTCAGAAGGCAATCACCGTTACCCTGATTCTGCAAGAGGAAATCGTCGTCGCCGCTCACCTGAAGTTTCGTGAACAGTTGCGCCGGCGAGCTGTTGCAGTCCCACTGCTGGGCCAGCGAGTTGACCCCCCACATGTCCATGCACTTGCTGCTCCACCTGCTGACAATAGCCCCCCACGCATCAACGACATGCGCCTTGCCCGGCACGGCCCGGTCGGCCGCCGCCGGGATCGACGTCGCGGTTGTCGAGAGCAACACTGCCAGCACGGCCACAACGACCGCGGTGAAATCTCTCCAGCTCTTCCCCATTTTGGCCTTCTTTTGTGTACCTGTCGTAGGACGAGTGGCCTCAGCCTTCACGGCAGCGTGGCGCAGAGTGAACACCGAGTCTCATTGTCAGACAATCTCTCACGGTAGAACCGGAAGAGCCTTGCCATCCACCGTGCGCCCGTATTGCCGCACACCGGCCACATTCGTGGTGATACTCGCGCCACCCGGTCGAGACAAGAGGCAAAGTGTGGCAAAGTGTCGACCTTGACGCCACGTGGCCACACAATTGTTTGTACCTGCAATTGAAAGTCACCAGAACGGTCACCAACGATCTGGCGGCAACCGAAAAAAGGGACAGCTGACCGGCACAGCTCGGCCACCATCACGATTCACTCCCGGACTTGGCATCGGGGGCAAAATTCGCCCTGCCACGCGCGACACTGACCTGCCCTTTTCGGCTCATGCGTCCAAGCCACGTCGCTGGATGCCTGGTGGCCGAAGCCCCTTCCCTGCATCACTTCAGCCCGGGAACGCCCCGGTCAGGCCGTGCTCCAGGGCGAACAGGCCGGCCCCGGTGCGGTTCGAGACGGCGATCTTGGCGTAGATGTGCTCCACGTGGTTGCGCACGGTCTTCTCGCTGATGGACAGCAGCCCGGCGATCTCCCGGTTGGCCCGGCCGGCGGCGACCAGCCGCAGCACCTCGACCTCGCGGCCGGTCAGGCCGGCGGGGAAGGCCTTGCGCTGCCGGACCGGGTGCCCGGCCGCCCGCAACACCGCCTCCACGGCCTGAGCGTCCAATCTGGACTCGCGGGCCTGGCAGCGCAGGATCACGGCGGCCTCGTCGGGGTCGTGCGGGCCCCGGTGCGGCCGTACCTCGGTGAGCGCGTGATACGTGTCGGCGGCGGCGAGCAGCCGGGACAGCGGGGCCAGCGCGGCGCCGGCCGCGCCGAGCGGGTAGCCCGAGCCGTCCAGGCGTTCGTGATGGGCGGCGGCGATGGTGGCGACCTGCTCCAGGCCCGGGACGCGGCGCAGGATCCGGCCGGTGAGGTACGGGTGCAGCCGCACCCGCTCCCACTCGGCCTCCGTCAACGGCCCCGGCTTCTCCCACAACGTGTTGGGCACGCCCATGCGGCCCAGGTCGTGCACGAGCGCCGCTCGCCGAACCAGCCGTACGTCGGTTGCCGGCAGCCCGCAGCCGCGCGCCGCCTCCGCCGTCAGCTCGGCGACGCCCCGCGAGTGCCCGATCGTGAACGGGCACTTGAGGTCGGCGAAATCCCCGATCGCCAGCAGCAGCTCGTCCAGCTCCGGCTCGCTCAGCGTGCCGCCGTTGTCCGGGGCCTGGTCCAGCGCGGCCGTCCACACGTCGTCGTCGAGCAGGCCCTCGAGGTCTGTGGACTCGAACGCCTCCACCACCGCCGGGTCGAACTGGCTGCCGCTGCGGGCCTTCACCATCGACACGGCGCCGTCCGGGCCGTCCTGGCGCAGGAACACCTCCGCGACCTCGGCGAGGTGCACGACCCGCATCTCGATCGGGATCTCGTCGCCGCTGCGGCCGCTGGGCAGTCCGGTGCCGTCGAAGCGCTCGAACGAGAACACCAGCGCGTCGCGGACGGGATCGCCCAGGCCCAGCCGGTCGGCCAGCCGGGCCGCGGAGGCGCAGTGCGAGTGGATCAGGTCGGACAGGCGGCCCTTGATGTGGACGAAGAACGCCGCCGCCGTCAGGCCCCGGCCGACCGGCCCCTGGTCCTGGCCGACGTGCGTGGCGAGCAGCCGCAGGAACGGCAGGCCCTGCCAGTTCACCTGGTACGAGTCGGCGCGGTAGGCGATGTCGTCGCCGAACCACCGGGACAGCTCGTGCGAGTCCGCGTGGCAGCCGATCCAGGCCACCAGGTTCGCGTAGAACGCCGTGCCGCGCTGCGTGTCGTCCAGGCCGAGCCGGTCGGCGAGGCGCGTGGCGATCAGGGCCGAGCGCAGCATGTGCTCCATCGGCTGGCCCAGCCCGAGATCGATGGCCAGCGACAGCGCCGCCAGCACCTCGGCCCGCCGAGGACCCGTCACGTTCCGGTCCCGCCGCGTTCGGTCATGCGCTGTTCGTCGCCGGAGTCACGCCCGTCGTTACGGGCAGGCGTTCAGAACATTCTTCGGATCGAATTTCCCACCCTGGCCCGGGAAGAACCATTCCAGCGACCGATAGGCCGGCTTGCCGTCGCACATTCCCAGGTCGAATGCCTGGACGGTGGCCGGCGCCTCGAAGCCGTGAGCCAGATCGCCACCGGGCGGCGAGTAGAAAGCTGTGCCGGTGCCCATGGCGGTGGCGCCGCCCCACGACTGCCACGTCACATTGTCCACGACGCCCGTCCCGTCGCCGCCATTGTCGATTTGCCCCGGACGGGCGGCGCCGTAGCCCTTCTCGCCGGGCCTCGCGACGCGGCCGAGCACCGGCTGCGCAGCCGGGCTGGTAGCCGAGGTCGTCGTGGCCGCCGTGCCGGTGGTGCTGGTCGTCGTCGCGGCCGTCGTGGTGGTCGTGGGCGCGCTGGTCGTGCTCGTCGGGGCGGAACTGCCGGTCGCCGGCGACGAATCGCACGCGGCTCCGGCGACGGCGACCAGAAACGCGGCCAGACCGAGGCCGGCCACCCGGGCGTTTTTGCGAACGGAATTCATGACGCAATCCCCCACTGCATTTGTCCGGAACGGAATCCCCACATCTCGAAAGACGTGCACGCCCCTGCCGGGTTGACCCACCCACCATGCGTTACCGCTTCGTTACCTTCGGTCGCGACGGCCCGGCCACCAGTCGTTCAAGGTCCGTGCAATGTCCGTGAATGGTCGACCGCACAGCATGGTTCCCGTCAGATCGAGCAAGGGGGAAACATGAGGAGAACACTGGTCGGCCTGTCGGTCGCGCTCGTCGCGCTGGCCACGACGGCGCTCCCGGCGGCGGCGTCCGCGGCTCCGGCCAGGGCCGAGGCGGTCGCGCAGGTGAGTTCGACCGCCTATGCCCTGTCACCCGACTTCAGCGGCGTCTACGAGTACACCGGCAGCGGCGCCGGCTGGAACAAGATCGGCGGCCCCGCGTCGCACCTCTACGCCGGCTACGGCATCGTGCTGGCCACCAACCCGCAGAGCGGCGACGTCTACCGCTACACCGGCAGCGGCCAGAACTGGGAGCGGATCGGCGGCCCGGGACGGACCTTCGCCATCGCGCTGGACCCCGTGCTCGGCGGGGTCGCGATCTACGGCCTGGCGCCGGACGGCAGCGGCGTCTACTCCTGGGCCGGCGGCACCACCTGGAACAAGGTCGGCGGCCCGGCGGCCTGGCTCTACGGCGGCGGCGCCGGGCTGTTCGCCACCAACCCGCAGACCGGCAACATCTACCGGTACAGCTGGGACACCCGCAACGACTGGGACATGGTCGGCGGCCCGGGCAAGGACTTCGCCGTCACCGACGACGGCCTGTACGGCCTGACGCCCAGCGGCAACGCCGTCAACAAGTGGGCCGGCGGCCAGACCTGGGCCCAGGTCGGCGGACCGGCCGGCTGGCTGTACTCCGGCGGCAGCTCCGCGCTGCTGGCCACCGACCCCAAGAGCGGCGACGTCTTCTCCTACAGCGGCGCCGGGCAGCTCTGGTACCACATCGGCGGCCCCGGCGCGGACTTCGAGATCAGCAGCTCCGGCTCGGTCTACGGCCTGGCGCCGAGCAAGAACGCCGTCTACCGGTTCCGCAGCGGCTCGACCTGGGACTTCGTCGGCGGACCGGCCTCCGTGCTGGCCGCGTCCTGACACCGATGCCGGCCCCGGGCGCGACCGGGGCCGGCACTTCCCGAGGAGCCTTCGATGAAACGCGCCCTCTTGCCGCTGGTCGCCGTGCTGCTGGCGGCCGCGCCGGTCGCCGCCAGCGCCGCCGACGACCCCGTGGCATGGACCGCCGCCGGACAGTTCCAGCGGATCTACGACCCGAGCGTCGGCGAGTCGCAGCAGTGGTACGTCAACGACCACACCTTCGTCCGGGCCGACGACGGCACCTGGCACCTGTTCGGCATCACCCATCCCGAGCCGGCCGATCCCGATCACGAGATCCAGTTCGCGCACGCCACCGCGCCGTCGCCGCACGGGCCGTGGACGAAGCAGCCGATGGCTCTCACCGTCGATCCCGGCTACGGCGAGACCCATCTGTGGGCGCCGCACGTGATCCATGTCGGCGCCACGTACTACATGTTCTACGCGGGCGGCGGCGCCAATCCGGCCGACGTCGAGCTGAACCTGGCGACGTCCACGGACCTGGTGCACTGGACCCGGTCGCCGGGCGGCCCGCTGTTCCGGGACGGCCTGGAGGCCCGCGACCCGATGGTCACCCGCATCGGCGACCAGTGGGTGATGTACTACTGCGCCAACGCTTCCCCGTCCGGCGGCGATCCCGTGGTGGCCTACCGGACGTCGACCGACCTCGTGCACTGGAGCGCCCGGACGGTCGCGCTGGCCGGCGGCGGCGCGATGACCGAGTCGCCGTTCGTGGTGCAGCGCGACGGCTGGTGGTACCTGTTCACCGGCCCGCGCGGCTCCTACACCGGCACGGATGTCTTCCGCAGCAAGGATCCGTTCCACTTCCAGATCGGCGACCAGGCCGGGCACATCGCCTCGCACGCCGCGGAGGTCGTCCAGGACGGCGGCCAGTGGTGGGTCAGCACCGCCGGCTGGGGGCAGGGCGGCGTCTATCTGGCCCCGCTGAACTGGCAGGACCATCCGAGCCCGTGGCAGCGGACCCTGTACGCCATGACGCCGGACCGCAGCGCCGTCATGGCGTACGACGGCAAGACCTGGACCAAGATCGGCGGGCCGGCCGGTTCGTTCTACGCCGGCGGCGCCGGACTGTTCGCGACCAATCCGCAGACCGGGGATCTCTACCACTACAACGGTTCCCCGATGAACTGGTCGCGGATCGGCGGCCCCGGCCGGACGTTCGCCGTCAACGACGACGGCGTCTACGGCCTCAGCCCGGACGGCCAGGGTGTCTACCACTGGACGGGCGGCACGAACTGGACCCAGGTCGGCGGCCCCGCCGGCACGCTGTACGCCGGCTCGCACAAGCTGCTCGCCACCAACCCGCAGTCCGGTGATGTCTACCTGTACGCCAACACGCCGAACAGCTGGGAGCGGATCGGTGGCCCCGCAACGACTTTCGCGGTGAGCGACCGCGGCATCTACGAGCTGACCGCGGCCGGTGTGTCCCAGTGGGACGACAGCGGCTGGCGCCAGATCGGCGGCCCGGCCGGCGCGATCGCGGCCGGCAACAACGGCCTGCTCGCCACCAATCCGCAGAGCGGCGACGTCTTTCGGTACGACGGCGCGGCATGGACCCGTATCGGCGGGCCGGGCACGAAGTTCGCGGTCGGCGACGGCGCCGTGTACGGGCTCAACCCCGGCGGCGTGTTCCAGTGGACCGGCGCCGGCTGGCAGGGAGTCGGCGGCCCGGCGGCCGACATCGCCACCGGCAGCTGAATCGAGAAGGTGGGAGGATCCCACCTTTGGGTTGGCGTCGGCCGAAAGGCCGTCGCCAACCCATTGTCCGGACCCGACAACGGGGCCGCCGGCAACCGCCGAGCAGGCGTTTCCGGCGTGACTGTCGTATTGAGGGCATACGCTCGAATGCCGTCAAGAACACTACCTTCGTCGGTTGTTCACGGATCGTCCCAAACCCGATTCTGGTCGCGGTTGAGCACCTTCCACATCCGAACACGGCCCGCCACCCGGGCCGAGTTCGCCCTGCCCGGAGGAGAACACCGCTAATGATCTTGAGACGCCCGCTGGTGCTGCTCACAGCCGGTGTGCTGGCCGCAGCCGTCACCACGGCCGCGGCCGCCCAGGCACAGCCCTCTCCGAACACCGCCCAGAACCCGCTGACCGCCGAGGCGATGGCCGTCAACGCCGCGCAGAGCCTCGTCGCCTCCCGGCCCGCCGCCCTGCACGCCAGCGCCGACGACGCGTTCGTGCAGCATGCCGTGGTCTCCTCCACCAGCGGCCTGAAGTACGTGCCGTACGACCGGACCTACAAGGGCCTGCCGGTCGTCGGCGGCGACTTCGTGGTGGCCACCAACGGGACCGGCCAGGTGCTGAGCACCTCGGTCGCGCAGACCGCCACCATCAACCTCCCCAGCACCACCCCGAAGCTCTCCGCCGCGCAGGCCGAGGCCGTCGCGCGCACGCAGGTGCCCACGGTGGACAGCGTCAGCGCCGCGCAGTTGGTCACCTACGCGCTCGGCACGCCCACGCTGGCCTGGAAGAGCACGGTCGTCGGCAAGAACGCCGAGGGCCCGAGCAAGCTCGACGTCATCGTCGACGCGACGACCGGCAAGGTGCTGCACACCCAGGAGCACGTCCTCTTCGGCGACGGCACCGGCGTGTGGAACGGCCCCGAGCCGCTGCACATCGACACCACCCACTCGGGCAGCACCTTCTCCATGACGGACCCGAACATCTCCAACCTCAGCTGCCAGGACGCCGCGAACAACACCACCTTCACCAAGTCCACGGACTCGTGGGGCAACGGCGACGAGACGAACCGGGAGACCGGCTGCGTCGACTCCCTGTACAGCGTCCAGTCCGAGAACAAGATGCTCTCGCAGTGGCTGGGCCGTAACAGCTTCGACGGCAACGGCGGCGGCTGGCCGATCCGCGTCGGCCTCCAGGACCAGAACGCCTTCTACGACGGCAGCCAGGTCCAGATCGGTGAGAACACGGCCGGCCAGTGGATCGGCGCGATTGACGTGATCGCCCACGAGCACGGCCACGGCATCGACGACCACACCCCGGGCGGCATCTCCGGCAACGGCACGCAGGAGTTCGTGGCCGACGTCTTCGGCGCTTCCACCGAGTGGTTCACCAACGAGGCCGCGCCGTACGCGAAGCCGGACTTCCTGGTCGGCAACCAGGTCAACCTGGTCGGCCAGGGCCCGATCCGCAACATGTACAACCCCTCCGCGCTGGGCGACAAGAACTGCTACGACAGCTCCATCCCCACCACCGAGGTGCACGCCGCCGCCGGCCCCGGCAACCACTGGTTCTACCTGGTCGCCGAGGGCACCAACCCGACCAACGGCCAGCCCACCAGCCCGACCTGCAACAACACCACCATCTCGGGCCTGGGCGTGCAGACCGCGTTGAAGATCTTCTACAACGCCATGCTGCTCAAGACGTCCGGCAGCTCGTACCTGAAGTACCGGACCTGGACGCTGACCGCGGCGAAGAACCTGTTCCCCGGTGACTGCACCGCGTTCAACACCATCAAGGCCGGCTGGGACGCCGTCAGCGTGCCGGCGCAGTCCGGCGACCCGACCTGCTCGGCCACCGGCACCGTCACCGTGTCCAACCCGGGCAACCAGTCCACCACGACCGGCGCGGCAGTCAACCTGCCGCTGACCGCCAGCGGTGGCACCGCCCCGTACACCTGGTCCGCGACCGGCCTGCCGGCCGGCCTGTCGATCAACGCCTCCACCGGCGTCATCTCCGGCACCGCGACGACCGCCGGCAACAGCAGCGTCACCGTGACCGCGACCGACAGCGCCAGCCACAGCGGGTCGGCGTCGTTCTCGTGGACCGTCGGCACCACCGGCGGGTGCAGCGGCCAGAAGCTCGGCAACCCCGGCTTCGAGTCCGGCAACACGGTGTGGACCGCCACCTCGGGCGTGATCGGGCAGAACGGCTCGCAGCAGCCCACCCACGGCGGCACCTGGAACGCCTGGCTGGACGGCTACGGCACCACCCACACCGACTCGCTGGCGCAGTCGGTGGCCATCCCGGCCGGGTGCCACGCCACGCTGACGTTCTGGCTGCACATCGACACCGCCGAGACGACCACCACCACGCAGTTCGACAAGCTGACCGTCACCGGCGGCAGCACCACGCTGGCCACCTACTCCAACCTCAACAAGGCCAGTGGCTACGTGCAGAAGTCGATCGACGTGTCGTCGTTCGCCGGCTCGACCCTCGCGCTGAACTTCACCGGCACCGAGGACAGCTCGCTGCAGACGTCGTTCGTGATCGACGACACCGCGGTGACGCTGAGCTAGTCGAGTAGTCACGGCGGGGAGGACGGTGGTCACGCCGTCCTCCCCGTTTTTCGTGCTAGGTTCGTTTCATGGCGCAACGAAACGAGAGAGCCGAACTGGCAAGGGTGGTCATGGAGCTCATCGACCAGGGCCACCGGAACATCTCCCGGCGCGTCGACCTCACCCGGGCCCGGGTCCTGGGCCTGGTCGCCGAGCACGGTCCCTTGCGCCCCAACGAGATCGCCGCCGCGCTCGACCTGACGGCGTCCGCCACCAGCCGGCACCTCGCCGCGCTGGAGCGGGCCGGCCGGGTCGCCGTCGAGCCCGACCAGTTCGACGCCCGGACCTTCCTCGTCCGGTCGACCTCGGACGGCGAGGCCGAGGTCGACGCCACCGTCCAGGCCGGCGTCGCCGCGTTCACCGCCGTCACCGCCGACTGGTCGGACGAGGACATCGCCACCGCCCGGACGTTGATCGCCCGTCTCAATCAGGCCTGGGCCCAGCGCAACGCCGCGCCGTCCGAGGCCGGACCCCGGTGGCGGCAAGCCCGCCGCCGCTGACCACTTCCCAGGGGGGATTCGCCATGCCAGCAACCATTGTGTGGACCCGGCGGCTGTTCATCGCCGCCGCGGCCCTCGACTTCCTCGCCCTGCTCGCGTTCCTGGCGGTGTACCTGTTCAGCCGCGCCACCATCGTCGAGTGGGTGACGACTTCGCCCGCCTTCGCCGCCCAGGCCCGCCACGACGGTGTCGACGCCACCGTCACCTACGCCACGGTGTCCGTCAGCGTCGTGCACCTCGTGATCACTGTGCTGTTCCTGTGGCTCGCCTTCGCCCTGCGCCGTCGAATCCTGGCCACGGTGCTGCTCGTCGTCACGACGATCGTGGACGCCTTCGTCGCCACCACGCCCGTCGGCGGCGTCGTGCAGCAGGTGGTGATGGCCGTCGCCGTCCTCGTGAAGGTCGCGGCGCTGGTGCTGTTGTGGCGGTCACCGCGCCATCGCAAGGACCTGGCCCCAAGTGAGAGCTCGTCCCTCGGCGAATAGGCGCTCGAACGTGTCCGGACCGGCCGGTCACCGGGCCCGACAGACACAGCTCCACACGCGCCCCCGTGAGTCGCCCTCACAGTCAGGCCAGCGGATCGGCCGCTGCCGTTCGACGCGCCAGATGAACCGTGAGATCGGCGACGATGTTCACCGCCTCGGGCAGGACGTGCAGGATTCGGTCGTAAACCTGTTCCCGCTGCGGCGCCGGCAATTCGAGGTAGGCCGAGATGGTGGAGAGATGGCCGACATAGTCGTCGGCGCTCAGCGTTAAGCGCCGTTCGATCACGGTCTGCCGGACGTCGGTGAACCATTCCGACCGTTCGAGCTCCGTGCCCGGCCACTGCATCGGATTTCCCGCCGGTGTCCCGTCCGGCGACGGAACCTCGTCGTTCGCCAGGAACTGCGCCCGAGCCGCGCGTGCAGCTTCCTCCACCACCGGGTCCGCCAGCCGGACGGGTCCGCCGCAGGAGGCAAACACGCCACCCGGTTCCAGCAGCGCGGCCATGCGCGACCACCGGCCGTCCGGCTTCGTCCAGTGCAGCGCCGCCGCCGCGTAGACCAGCCCGTAGCGCTCGTCCGGCCGCAGGTCCTCAAAGGCGGCCCGCACGGTCTTGACGTCTGCCGGCACGTGCTTGCGCAGTTCGTCGAGCATGGCCCCGTCGGGCTCGGTCGCGGTGACCGCAATGCCCCGTTCCGCGAACAGCCGCGTCGCTTTCCCCGTTCCAGCACCGATTTCGAGCGCCGTTCGAATCGGCCGGCCCGCGTACGTCAGCACCGTGTCGACGAGTTCGGCGGGATAATCGGGCCGGAACCGTTCGTATGCCTCAGCCACTGCCCCGAAACTCAGCGCACGATCAGTCACGCCGAGCATCCTGGCATCGTCCGCGCCGTCAGTGCTCGCCATTTTGGGCGGCGCGGATGGCCGCCGCGCCGGATTCGGCGAGCCAGTCGCCGAGGGTTCGCAGGCCTGGGTGGATCACGCGCAGCGCCTCGATGTCGGCGTGCCAGCGGTGACCGTCCTGCGCGCGCTTCTTGTACTCCAGGACAACCGGGCTGGCCGCCGCCGCCTCGTCGTCGCTGAGCTGGCGGTAGCGGACAGGCACGCCGGTGGCCTCGGTGATCATGGCCGCGGCCTCGACCGGCGTGGGCTGGTCGCCGGCCAGTTCCAGCGTTCGCCCGGCGAAGCGGTCCGGGTCCGCGAGGGCCATCGCCGCGAAGTCCGCGATGTCCTCGAGGGCGATGATCTGCATCGGCTCGTCCGGCGCGAACACGTGCCGGTGCACGCCGTCGACGATGCCTTCGAAGCCGGCCATGCCCCCGACCAGGTAGTTCGTCATGAACCGGACCGGCCGCAGCACGGTGGGGCGGGCGACGCGCTCGTGCAGGTACCGCTCGATCTCCGCCTTCCCGACCGCGCTCTGCGCCGTCGTCGACGTCGAGGCGACCGTGCTGAACACCACCTGCTCGATGCCCGCCGCGACCGCCGCGTCGATCACCGCCCGCCCGCGGGCCGCTTCCCGTTCCCCGTCGAGCCCGTTCGGTCCGAAGGCCACCGGCGGAATCGCGAACACCGCCGTCGCGCCGTCGAACGCCGCCGTCAGGCTCCCCGGGTCGTCGAGGTCTCCCTGCCTGAGCTCCACGCCGGCCGCCGCGAGCGCTCGCGCCTGGTCGGTCGTGGTGTCGCGTACCACCGCTCGCACCGGGCGCTGGTCGGCCAGCAGCCGTCGTGCCGTGGCCCCGCCCTGCCTGCCGGTCGCGCCGAGGATCAGCGTTGTCATGGTGTCCGCTCCCGTGTCGGTGGATACTGAAACGGAATGCTCGACCCGTTTCCCCGGCACCGACAAGGATTTCGTGACATGACCGCCACCGCCGAGCGCGCCGATTCCCGCCGCAACCGGGAGATCGTGCTGCGCACCGCCGCCCGGTTGTTCGCCGAGGACGGTCCCGACGTGACGCTGAGCCGCATCGCCCAGCGCGCCGGCGTCGGCGCCGGCACCGTTCATCGGCACTTTCCCAGCAAGGAGATCCTCGTCGAGGCCGTCCTCGCCGAGCACGTGGAGAGCCTGGCCGCCGCCGCCGATCGCTGGGCCGCTCACGCCGCCCCCGGCGACGCCGTCTACGGCCTGTTGCTGGAGGTGATCGAGAAGTCCGCCGGCCGCCAGCCGTTGTGCGACGTGCTCACCGCCGACCGCGGCTGGCCCCGCACCCACCTCGCCGGCTCGGTCGTCCGCTTCCGCGACGCCCTGGACCGCCTGCTGGGCAACGCCCAGCGTGCCGGCGCCATCCGCTCCGACGTCCAGGTCGACGACCTCTGCGCCCTGACCGTCGGCGCCGCCACCCTCGTCGCCGCCCACCGGAACCGCTCCCGCGCCACCCGCCTCGTCCGCCTCCTGCTCGACAGCCTTCGCGTCACGGAATCCCCCGTTTTTCGTGACTCCGTCTCGACCCGCCGTCACGAAACCGCCCACTGCGTCGAGTGCGGCACCCGCCTCCACGTTCACCCCACCGGCCGTCCCGCCCGCTACTGCGGTCCCACCTGCCGTCAACGCGCCCGCCGCCGTCGCACCGCCGGCTAGGGCCCGACCTTGGGCGTCGCTCGCCCGTGGCTGTGCAGGTACGGCTCGCCGCTCGGCAGCGTGTAGAACACCACGGAGGCCCAGCCGATGTGCCCGGGTTCCCGGCACACGAACACGTTCTCGCGAACGGGCAGCAGATCGAGCTCGGTCACCGGCTCGGGATAGAGCGCGGCGAGCGGCCCGGTCACGGTGGTGCGGAGCCGAACACCGCTCTCCCCCTGGAAGACCTCCAACCGCTCGCTGGCCCGTTCATACGTGCCGAAGTGGCGCGTGGCGTCCACGTCCGGCGGCGCAACGGGCGGTTCGAGGGGCTGCGGCACGGCGATGTCGGCGAGTTCGGCGAAGATCTCGGTGAACAGCTCGACGTACAGGTCACGGGCGTTGCCACCGTTCGCCAACAGCGTGACGGCCAGCCCCGGCTCGGGCACGATCCGCAGGAACGAGGACTGCCCGATGGTGTTGCCGTCGTGGCCGATGACCTGCCCGCCGTCCCACTCGAAGCGCATCCAGCCGAGACCCCACGAATCGGCCAGCCCGTACTTGTTGGGCACATCAACCTCGTGCTCGGTCATCGCCTTGACGGACGCCTCGCTGAGCAGGCCACCGCCGCCGGCCAGGTGCATGCGCGCGAAAGCCAGCACATCGGCGGTGGTGGAGACGATCAACCCGGCCGGGCCGAGCGAGCGCGTCAGCCCCCAGGCCAGTGCGGGCCGGGTCTCCTCCTCGACGGTCTGGTGGCCGACGGCGGGGCGCAGCATCAGGGCCTCCTCGGGCAGGGTGACGGTGTGCGTCAACCCCAGCGGCTCGATCAGGCGCTCCCGGAGGGCGTCGTCCCAGGTCTTGCCGGTGAGCTTCTCGATCACGCGCCCGACCAGCACGAATCCGGCGTTGCAGTACGAAAAGGTGACGCCCAGCGGGTGGTTCTGCGCGGCCTGGTCGAGCTGCTCGACGTACCGCGCCACGCAGTCGTCGCCGCGGCCGGTGTCGGTGAGCACGTCGCCGTCGATGCCGCTGGTGTGGGTGAGCAGGTGCCGCAGCGTCACGTGCTTGGCGACATCGGGGTCGGACAGCCGCAGCTCCGGCAGCACATCGGCGATCGGCGCGTCCAGTTCGATCAGGCCCTCGTCGACGAGCTGCATCGCCAGGGTGGTGGTCCACACCTTGGTGATCGACCCGATCTGGAAGACGGAGTCGTCGGTGACGGCGATCTCGGTGGCCGTGCTCAGCACGCCGGCGCTGACACTCACGACCTCGTCGGTGTCGAGGCGAAGGATGCCCAGCGCCGCACCGGGAACGCCGTGCTTGCGGGCCAACTCGGCGAGCCGCTGCCGCCAGTGCTCGGCCCGGATCGACGGCGTCTGCGTCACCCAGTCGAGGATCCGCTGGTTGTAGTCGGCACGGTGCGACGGCCGCCCGCCGAGGATGAACATGTGGGCAGCGCCGGGGTAGACCACGAGTTCGCTGCGGACGCCACGCTCGTGCAGGGCGGTGAACCACTGCTCGGCCTGCCCGACGGGGCACCGCTCGTCGGAACCGCCTTGCAGCACCAGTGTCGGCGTGCGAACATCGTCCACTCGGGACAGTGGTGACGCCTCGTTGCTGGAGAATCCCGCCCGTGCGAGGTAGTGGCCGGCGTCGGAGGTGCCGGCCATGCTGGTCGCGTCGGCGACGATGCCGCCGGCGACGGCCACGGCGAACCGGTTGTCGCGGCTGGTCAGGTAGCACGTCATGAAGCCGCCGTAGCTGTAGCCGGCGACGGCCAGGCGGTTCGGGTCCGCCACACCGGAGGCCACGAGTTCGTCCAGGGGCTCGAGGAAGTGCTTCGCGTCGACGAGTCCCCACTGGCCGAGGGTGGCGGTGTAGAAGGCCTCGCCGTAGCCGTCGCTGGCGGGCGGGTTGAGCAGCAGCACGGCCCAGCCGCGCGAAGCCAGAACCTGGTGGTACAGGTGGACGCTGTCGGCGGCGGCGTTCCATGCGTTGTGCGGGCCGCCGTGAATGTCCAGCAGCAGCGGCAGAGGACCCTGCCGCGAGGGATCGCGAAGTAACCAGCCGTGCACGACGGTGCCGTCGGAGACGGTGAATTCCCTTTCCTCATGGGAGAACAGTTCGACGTCGAGGGAGTGCTCCGTCAGCACGGTGATCCCGCCGTCGAGGTCGACGGTGGCGATCTCCCCGTACGAATCAGCAGTCGCCAGCACGATCGCGATCTTGTCGCCGGCGATGTCCACACCGGACACGACATTGCCGGCTCCGCCGACCACCACACGGGCAGCGCCGTCCCAGGCGTACAAGTGCGAGCAGCCACGATCCCGAACGCAGAACAGCACGGTGTCGCCGATGGTTTGCGGCAGCGCGCCGGGATACCCCGGCCCACCCGGCATCACGTTGCGGTCCAAGGCCTTCACCAGATCGCCGACCTCGCCGCCGTCGAGCGGAACGCGCAGCAGACCCTGATGCCCGATGGCCGTGTCGGTGCGACCGACCACGAGCAGCGCCTCGCCGTCGGCGGTCCAGGCGACGGGACCGGCCTGGCCGTCGCCACTGCCGACCAACCTGGGCTCGCCGCCGGGCTCCACCACGTAGGCGGCGGACCGAAAAGTCCTGGCGGCATCGGGATCCTGCGCGGCGGAGAACGCCAGCAGCTTCCCGTCAGGCGACCACGCCGGATCGCTCGCGTGCCAATCGCCGTAGGTGACCTGCGAGACCTTCCCGGTGGCGATGTCGAGCACGTGCAGGTGCCGCCGTTTCGTGCCGAACAGACCGACACCGTCGAACTTGTACCCGAGCCGGTCGATCGCCACCGGCGCGGCCTCCCGGCCATCGGGATCCACCGTCGCCGCGAAGGCGATCCGACCGCCGTCCGGGCTCCACACCGGGGCACCGGCGCCATGCGGTAACGTCGTGACCCGCTCCGGCTCGCCGGACGCCGGCAGCAGCCACACCTGCGCCGGCCCGTCCTCGGCCCGCAGGAAGGCGATCCGAGTGCCGTCCGGCGACCACGCCGGCGACGAATCGGAAACACCGCGGGTCAGTCGCCGCGGCTGTCTCCCGCCGGTCTCGATCTGCCAGAGCTGACTGACGTTCCGGTCCGCCTCACGGTCGGCGGTGGTCAGCACGTACACGATCCGGCCGCCGTCCGGCGAGATCGCCGGCTGCGACGGCAGAGACATCCGGTACAGGTCGTCGATTTCCACAGCTCCCCCTCATATCAACCGTATTTGCAGCATCGCCGCGAACCGCTGCCCCGGATCGTCGAGATCGATCTCCCCGACCTCGGCGACCCGCTTGAGCCGGTAGCGGAAGGTGTTCGGGTGCACGAAGGCGTTCGCCGACGCGGCGGTCACATCGCCGAAGGCGTCCAGCCAGCAGCGCAGGGTGAGCACGAGCTGCGCCTGATGGCGGGCGTCGTACTCGATCAGCCGCGCCACCGGTCCGGCGATGACGTCCCCGCGCGCGGCGGCGAGATCGGCCAGCTCCAGCAACAGGGCGTCGATGTGCACATCGTCCACAGTGGCCACTCGACGAGCACCACCGGCGAGCAGCACCCGCAGCGCCCGGTCCGCGCCCTCACGGGATCGCCGCAGGCCGGAGCCGTCGCTCGTCAGCGGCCCGATGCCGATCGCGGTCGCCACCCGCTGGCCGGTCCGGGCCAGGAAGTCCTCCGCGACGCGGATCGACCGCTCCCGGCAACTCTCCGGCTCCATCGGCACGATCGCGTAGGCGACCTCGCCCAGCAGCGCGACCGCCGACCGCGGCTGCACGGCGCTCAGGTGCATCGCCAGCGCGTCGGCGAGCCGCTGCCGTTCGGCGGCGCGGCGGACGTCGTCGTCGGACTCGGGCGTCAGCCCCATGGCCAGCACGATCGCCGACCGCCCCAGCAAACCCAGGCGGGCCAACGCTTCCTGCGCGGCCGGGCCGCCCTCCAGCGCCGTGCCGACGAGATCGGTGCGCAGCCGGCGCTCGACGTCCGCGCCGGCCCGCAGCCGAAGCAGGTGCAGGGCGACGAGTTTGGTGGCGTCGACGAACGCGCGGGATCTTTCCTCCCCGAGCGGCCCGGGAACGGCGGCCCAGATCGAGCCGAGGATCTCCTCGCCGGCCCGCACCGCCACGGCGACGCGCGGCAGCCCGACCTCGGTCTCCTGGTCGGCGAGGTCGATGTAGACGGGCTCACGGCCGCCGTACAGCCGGTCGAACACGCCGTTGCGCTCCAGGGCGCGGGTGAACCGCGCCGGCACCTGACGGCCCAGGATCGTCTCGACGCGGGACTCGTCGGCCTCGTCCTGACGGCCGGAGAACGCCAGCACCCGCGACGCCGGGTCCTCGATCGTCACCGGCGCGTCCAGCAGCGCCGCCACCGCGTTGGCCAGCGCGAACAGGTCACCGGAGGGCATGCCGCCGAGGGTCTCCGACGTTCCGGCGCCGATGTCGCCCTCCGCCAGCAACGTCCGGAGCAGCGCGGCGAGCTGCGCCCACGACGCGCCCTCGGCCAGGCCCAGCAGGGCGACCCCGGACCGCTCGGCCGCCCGCCGGACCAAGGGCGTGCGCTCCTGCGGCAGCCGCACGACCAGGGCCTTCGCGCCGCGACGGCCGTACTCGACCAGCAGGTCGGACACGTCCCGGACACCGACGCCCAGCACCACGGCCTGCTCGGGGAAGGCCGAGGTGTCCTGCGGATCGTGGATGACAACCGCACCGACCTGCTGCTTCTTGACGCCGGCGAGCGGCTCCAGCAGCACGCTCCCGAGAGCGTCGAGCACACGGCCGAGGCTGGTGGGCATCCCTCGACGGTAACGGTTCCGCGTCGCCCGCCGTTAGTGCAGTTCGACGAATCACCCCGCCGAATCGGTCGGAATCCACGAACGGCCTACCGTCACCTCCGCGAGGCGCTCCGGCAGCGGCGTCACCCCGATGCCGGGCCCGTTCGGCACCTCGATCCGGCCGTTGACCAGCACAAACGTCTCGGTGATGTCCTGTCGGTAGTACCGGTCCGAGGCGGAGGTGTCGCCCGGCAGCGTGAACCCCGGCAGCGCCGCCAGCGCGATGTTGGCGGCGCGACCGACGCCGGTTTCGAGCATGCCGCCGCACCAGACGGGGACACCATGCGCGGCGCAGACGTCGTGCACCCGGCGGGCCTCCAGGTAGCCGCCGACGCGGCCGGGCTTGATGTTGACGATCCGGCACGCGCCGAGGGTGATCGCGTCGGCCGCCGC
Source organism: Kutzneria buriramensis (assembly GCF_003387475.1). GTDB lineage: Bacteria > Actinomycetota > Actinomycetes > Mycobacteriales > Pseudonocardiaceae > Kutzneria > Kutzneria buriramensis. The sequence goes on from NZ_QUNO01000013.1 coordinate 343,296, forward strand.
CCGGGCGGAGACGATCGACTCGTCCAGGCAGATCGGGGTGCGGAGGTGTTTGGCCAGCTCGGCGTGCCCGAGCACGTCCTCCTCGGGCAGCGGCTGCTCGATCAGCAGCAGGTCGAACGGGTCGAGGCGGGCCAGCCGGGCGGTGTCGGCCAGCGTGTAGGCGGTGTTCGCGTCGACCTGGAGCAGCACGTCGTCGCCGAAGCGCTCGCGCACGGCCCGCACCGGCGCCACGTCCCAGCCGGGCTCGATCTTGAGCTTGATCCGCAGGTAGCCGGCGTCGAGGTAGCCGCCGACAGCGTCGAGCAGCTGCGGAACGGAATCCATTATGCCGACGGAAACCCCGCACGGCACGGAGTCCACCGTGGACCCGAGCGCGGTGGCCAGTGGCATCTCGTGCGTGCGCAGCTCCGCGTCGAGGACCGCCATCTCCAGCGCGGCCTTGGCCATCCGGTGCCCCTTGAACCGCTCCAGCAGCGGCCCGACCGCGTGCGCGGTGACGTCACCGGCGGTCAGTAGCGTGGGGATCAGGTAGTTCCGGAGCACATGGGCGACGCCGTCGACGTACTCCGAGGAGTACACCGGGTCGACCAGCGCGCCGCATTCGCCCCAGCCCTCCGCATCCGCCGTCACCACGCGCACCAGCAGCAGCTCGCGTGTCTCCTGCGTGCCGAAGGACGTCCGGAACGGCGACACCAGCGGCATCCGCAGCCGGAGCAGTTCAACGCCAGCGATCTTCACTTCCGCTCCCTCACGATCAGGTACCAGCCGGCCCGGTCGAATCCGACGACCTCGCCGTCAACCATCAGCCCCTGCAACACTTCCCGCAGCGCGACCCGCCACGAGCGGGCCAGCGCCGGATCGGTTCGGCGCAGCGCCTCGATGTCCGGCGGCACGGCGACGCGCAGCACCGATCCGTCCACGCCGCCGGCGACCGGTCCCCCGTCGTCGCCGACCGACAGAGCCGTTGTGGCGCCGGCCGGTTCGATGGTCCTCTGTGGAGTGTTGAGGTCCCAGGCGACCAGCAGCCGGTCCGTCTCGTCGGATCCGTTGATGCTGTCATTCATCCGCCCGTAGAAGTCGGGGATGTACGACACGGGCCGCGCGCCGAGCTTGGTCAGGTTGAAGTGGCCGTTGCGCCGCACCAGGGGGTCGTACGTCCAGGAGATCGTGCCCAGGCCCCGGTCCAGCGCCCACCGTCGCTGGTGCTGCTTGAGCGCGTACCCGACGCCGCGGCCGAGCCCGTGCGAGGCGACGCCCGCGATGTGGCTGTGCAGCCCGGTTTCGCCGAGGAAGCCGAAACAGGCGCCGAGCAGCTTGTCCGCCTCGTACGCGCCGGCGATGTAGTTGCCGGCCACCGCCATCGCCCGCAGCAGCTCCACCGACACGGGCTTGCCGCCCCAGATGGAATCGAAGAGCCGGGCGACGGCCGCCAGGTCGGCGACCTCGCCCAGCTCGCGGATCTCCAGTTCCGTCACGGGGACCATCATTTCCGGCCGAGGCCGGCAGTTGTTCGTGGTCCCGCACGAAAAGCGGGTAGCTAGTTCGTCAGCGCCGACCGCACCAGGGCGGTCAGCAGCGCCGTCCGCCGCGGGATCTCCTCGACGATCACGTGCTCGTGGTCGGCGTGCGCCCCGTCGCCGACCGCGCCGAGGCCGTCGAGCGTCGGAACTCCCACGCCCGCCGTGAAGTTGCCGTCCGACGCGCCGCCGACGGCGGTCTCCTCGAGCGCGTCCAGACCGAGGTCGAGCGCCAGCTTCGAGGCCAACTGGAACAGCGCCGAGGACGAGGCCGTGTCCAGCGGCGGGCGGTTGATGCCGCCCTCGATCCGTACCCGCGCGCCGTCGAGCACCGGCCGCAGCTCCCGGATGGCCCGGTCGACCCGTTGCTGCTCGGCGGTTTCCCAGGCCCGCACGTCGACCGCGACGACCGCGGCGCCCGGCACGGTGTTGGACGTCGTGCCGCCGCTCAGAACCGTTGGCACGACGGAGGTTCCGGCGGCTGGATCGCCCAGCGCCGTCACGGCGAGGATCTGGTGCGCCAGCTCGACGCCGGCGTTGATGCCCTTCTCCGGCTCCAACCCGGCGTGCGAGGCCCGACCCTCGACGACGATGCGGTACATGGAGGTGCCCTTGCGGCGGGTCTTCACCGCGCCGCCCGGCCCCGACGCCTCCAGCACGAATGCCGCCTCGCAGCCCCGCGCCTCCTCCTCGATCAGGGCGCGGGACGTGGGCGAACCCAGCTCCTCGTCGCCGGTGATCAGGATCGACAGCCCGCCGCGGTCCTCCTGCGCCGCCGCGGCGTGCAGGGCCATCACGACGCCGGTCTTCATGTCGAAACAGCCCGGCCCGCGCATGATCCCGTCCTTGACGGTGAAGGGATGCGTGGCCAGCGACCCGTGCGGCCAGACCGTGTCGTGGTGCCCGAGCAGCAAGACCCTTGGCGCGTCACCAAATCGCCACCGCAGGTGTGTGCAGCCGTCGATCACGATCCGTTCCGGCTCCGCGTCGAGCAGCCGGCGGCCGAGCTCCGCAACCACCTCGGCGCTGCGCGCCACCGCATCGTGATCGGAGGACGGCGACTCGCACCGGATCAGCTGTTCGATGTCGGCCAGGAAATCCGTCAACGCACCTCACCCCTCAGCGGCCGGCCCGGCAACGCGTCCGGACGCAGCTCTCCTTCTCGGACAACGGGAATCCCACCGACGTAGAGGTGCCGAACACCGACCGACGGGCGGGTCGGCTCGGCGTAGGTCGCGGCGTCGGTGATCGCCTCCGGGTCCAGCACCACGATGTCGGCGTCCGCGCCGACCTCCAGCCGGCCCTTCGAGCGGGCGCCGGGGGCGCAGTCGTCCAGGATCCGGGCCGGCAGGTACGAGCAGCGCCGGAACGCCTCCAGCCAGGTCCAGGTCCCGGTCTCCCGCACCATCAGCCGGAGCGTCTTGGCGAAGGTGCCGGCCGTGCGCGGATGCGTGGCCCCGCCCGGCGGCAGCGGCCACTCGGTGTTCTCGTAGCTGCCGTCCGGCCAGAACACCGGCATCGCGTCGCTGGCCACCACGGAGTCCGGAAAGGACAGTGCCCGGTGCAGCTTGGCCCGGTCGGCGTCGTCGTTCTCGTCCAGGAATTCCAGCAGGCACGGCGCTCCCGGGTCGCGCTCACGCAGCTCCAGCAGGCGCTTCTCGTCGGCGACCCGCTCGCCGGTCTCGAGCAGGATCACCCTGGCCGGGTTGAGGCCCTTCATGCGCAGCCGCTCCGGGCTGATGAACGCCGCCCCGATCGCGGTGCTGCCCGCGCCGTACGGGTAGGCCTCGACCGTCACCCGCGAACCCGCCCGCCGCGCCTGGTCGAACGCCGCGAGGACGCGGTCGATGTGGTAGCCCGAGGTGCTGTTGACGTGGCAGTGGTGCATCGCCGCGCCGGTCTCCGCCGCCGCGCGGAACACCTCCTCCGCGCCGTCCACCGGCGTCGCCGGGTCCACCTCCACCAGCTCGCGGACGTGCGTGAACGTCGGCACCCCGGCCTTCGCCGCCAACTCCGCCACGGCCCGGTACTCCGCCGGATCCGACGCCGGGGCGTAGCCCATCAGCACGCCGATGCCCAGCCCGCCGGCGGCCAGACCCCGTTCCAGCAGCCCCAGCCACGCCGTCAGCTCCGCCTTGCTGGACGTCCGCTGCCAGGCGGGATTGCCCAGCATCGCCAGCCCGATCCGGCCGTCCGCCGGGTCGCCGAGCAGGACCTGCGCCCGCGCCGCGCCCCAGGACGCCGAGAACCCGTAGTTCAGCGGCCGGCCCTGCTCGGCCGCGTGCGCGTAGGCCAGCTCGATCGGCAGCAGCCCCGCCTCCAGGTCCAGGGAGGTCGTCACGCCGTCCATCGCCTGGAGCCGCTGACCGGCGATCGAGTGCACGTGGCTGTGCAGGTCCACGAAGCCCGGGCCCACCACGAGGCCGCTGACGTCCACCACCTCGGACGCTTCCAGCCGGGAGCCGATCGCCGCCACCTTGCCGTCGTCCACCAGCACATCCGCGGTGCCGTCGAACCCCGTGGCCGGGTCCACCACCCGCCCGCCGCGCAGCAGCGTCCGCATGCGTCGCCTCCCTCGCTCCCCCGTCGACCCTAGGCCGACCCGAACCCGGTCGCCTCGTCGTCGCCGACGAACCCGTGCGGAAGTTTCCGTACGCCTACCCGGTGACGATGGTGTGCAGGGACTCCCGGAACGCCCGGCCATCGGCCTCGGACAGCGACGACAGGAACTCCCGCTCGGCCGCCTCGGCGGCGGCGGTGGCCTTGCGCACGGTCTCGTGGCCGACCTCGGTCAGCTCGACGACGTTGCGGCGGCGGTCCTCCGCGTGCGGATGGCGGGCGACGAGTCCCTTGCCCTCCAACGTGTCCAGCAGGGCGACCATCGTCGTACGGTCGATGCCGAGGCGCTGCGCGGCCTGCTGCTGCGAGCCGGGCTCGCGGCCGACGAGCACGTTGAGCACGCCGAGCTCCCGGCCGGTGAGGCCGAGCGGCCCCAGCGCGGCCTCGGTCAGCTCGGCCATCCGCTGCTGGGCGTGCTTGAGCAGGTAGCCCAGCCGCCGGGTCACCACGGGTCCGGGCCCCTCGTCACTCGACACCCCCGAATTCTATCGCTACGCTGATTGTCAGTACCACTGACGATCAGCCCAACGAACAGATTTGAGGTAGTGATGATCCTGATCACCGGCGGCCTCGGCTTCATCGGCACCCACACCGCACGGGCGCTGGTCGAGCTGGGCCACCCCGTCGTGCTGGCCCAGCGGCGGCAGGCGACGGCACCGTTGGAGGCGGTCACCGAGCGCGTCGACCTGACCGATCTGGACGCGTTGCGGGGCGTCGGCGACCGGCACGAGATCACCGGCATCGTGCACCTGGCGGGCTCGATGCCCTGGCCGCCGTCCGATGACGAACCCATCGAGGCGGCGCGGCGGGCGCTCGGCAGCCTGTTCAACGTGCTCCAGGCGGCGCAGGACTGGGGCGTGAAACGGGTCGGCATCGCCAGCACGATCGGCGTGTACGGCGGGGTGGACAGCGACACGCCCTTCACCGAGGACATGCCGCTGCCGATGACGTCCGGCCACCTGATCCCGGCGTTCAAGAAGATCGGCGAGCTGCTCACCGACCACCTCGCCGGCGCCACCGGCATGGACGTCGTGAACTACCGGATCGGCGCGATCTGGGGCCCGCTCGGCCACACCTCGGAGCGGTTCTTCGCCGCCCCCAAGCTGATCCACGCCGCCAACAGCGGCGAGCCGGCCACCGCGCGGGCCGACGACGCCCTCGACCTGTGCTACGTCAAGGACTGCGGCCGGGGCATCGCGCTGCTCCAGACCGCCGACACGCTCGCGCACCGCACGTACAACGTGAGTTCCGGCCGGTCGACCAGCAACGCCGAGGTGGTCGCGGCGGTCAGGAAGATCGTCCCGGATGCTCGGATCGACCTGACCGCCGACGGCACGGCGATGCCGCACCTCGACATCACCCGCCTGCGCGAGGACACCGGCTACGAGCCGGCGTACGACACGGAACGCGCCGTCGCCGACTACCTCAGCTGGCTGCGGGCGGGCAATCCGGCCTGACGAAGAACGTGAAGTCCTGGCGGGCCCTGGCATCCACGTCCATCGGCAGCTGGACACGGCCGGCGGCGACCATGTTCCGCACAACGTTGCGGCTCAGGCCGAAACCGGCCGTGAGCAGCTTGATCACCCGCACGGGCGCCGGCAGCTCGAACCGGACGACGACCTCCAGCGGCGCGGGATCCTCGCCGTCGAGCTCGTAGAACGGCAGGTCGGTCTCCAGCTCCCAGGTGCCGGCCCAGTCGAGCCGGTACGCGGACTTGCCGGCCAGCGCCGTGTCCATGGCCAGCTCGCGGACCATCGCCGGATCGTTCTTCTCGAACCGCACCAGCCGCTCGTGGTCGAGCGTCCGCACGTGGATGCGCTCGTTGAGCGGGATCTTCGAGGTGCGGCCGCACAGTTCGCAGCCGATGAGCAGCCACACGTCGAGCAGCTTGCCACTGGCGTTGACGCGGAACTTCCCGGTGGGGCGGTGGCGGGAGTGCCCGCACACGCATCCCTTGAGGATGGTGGGCAGGCCGAGTTCCTTGACCACCCACAGGGCCTTCCGGTCGACGTCTGCGGGCACACGGGTAGTACGAGATGAGCTCATGGGTATCCCAGGGTTCGTGGGCAAGGGTCAGTGACGGCCGGCGTCCGAGAGCGGAACGCGCCGGTGCGCGCGACGGCACACGGCCCGTCGCGTAAGGGAGAAGCCACTGATCACACGAACATGAGCCGCATCATGGTCAGCCGGGCGGCCGCCGGGCAACCGATTTTCCGGCGGCCGCTCAGCTTGTTCTTCAACCCGTGTGGGCTTGGTGTTCGGCCATGGTGAGGTCGCGTTTGACGGTCTTGGACGTCGACCAGCACGACTTCCGGTTGGAACGCCGCGGCGCCTCGGTGTCTGTCGAGGCGAAGTCGACGGCGCCATAGAACGCCACACCGCCTGGTAGGTCCTGTCCTGCGGACCCGCCCCTCGGGGTGCTTCGCGTCAATGTCGCAACGACGCCTTGCCGCGGCCGTGTCCGAGTGATAGGTGGTAGTCGAGGTCGAACGATCGAGTCGTCGGCGGCGACCCCGTCTGCTGCCGTGGGGGCGGGGGTGCGATGACACGGCGCCAGATGAGTGCGTATGCGACGCACTGGATGACCGGACTCCTTGTCAGCGTCGTGCTGGTGGCCGCGGTGACCAGCGTCGTCAAGCTGCTTGAGCCGATCATTCCCCCGCTGAACCTGCTCACGCTCTATATGCCCGTGGTGGTGCCGGTTGCCCTGGTGTGGGGGACCAGAATGGCGGTGGCCACGACGCTGCTGTGCGTCGCGACCTACTTCTACCTGTTCGTTTCCCCCGAATACACGCTGGAGATCGACGACTGGCGAAGCACTGTGGCGTTGGGTGTCTTCCTTGTCACGTCGGTGGTCGTGGCGGCGGTGGCGGTGGGTGAGCTGGCGGCGCGGATGCGGCGTGCGACGATCGAATCCGCATCGTTGGCGGAGGAGCAGTCCGCATTGCGGCGTGTCGCGACCCTGGTCGCACAGTCGGTTCCGCCATCGATGGTTTTCGACGCGGTCACGCGCGAAGTCGGCCTGCTGTGCAAAGCGGATCTCGCACGCATGGAGCGCTATGAGGCGGACGACACCGCGACGGGCATCGCCACCTGGAGCAGGGCGCCGGGCCGTTGCCTGGCCGTGGGCACGCGGTTCAGGCTCGATGGGGTGGGAGTCGCCTGCGGCATCCGGCAATCCGGTGCCCCCGTCCGGGTCGACAGCTATGCGAGCGCGGCGGGCGCGATCGCTCAGGAGGCGCGCACGCTGGGTATCCGCTCGTCCGTTGGTTGTCCGATCGTGGTAGCCGGCCGCCTGTGGGGCGCGATCGCCGCCTCGACGAAAGGCGATGTGCGCTTCCCCGTGGACACTGAGTCGCAGATCGCCCGCTTCACCGAGCTTGTCGCCACCGCGGTCGAGAACGCCGAGGCCCGTGCGGAGCTGATGGCTTCCCGCGCCCGCATCGCCGCCGCGTCCGACCAAACGCGCCGAAGCATCGAACGCGACCTGCACGACGGCGTTCAGCAGCGTCTGGTCTCGTTGGCGCTGCAACTTCGTACAGCGCAGGCAACCTTGCCGCCCGCGCTGGAGGGACTCGACGGCGAGCTTGACAGCGTTGCCGCCGGACTCGTGGACGCGATAGACGAACTACGTGAGATGGCACGTGGCATCCACCCCGCAGTCCTCGCTGAAGGCGGTCTCACGCCGGCGCTCAAAGCGCTCGCTCGGCGCTCGCGCATCCCTGTCGACCTCCACGTGCACATCGGGCGACTGCCGGAGCAGATTGAGGTCAACGCGTACTACGTCGTGTCCGAAGCGCTGACGAACGTAGCCAAGCACGCGCACGCCTCCACCGTCGACGTCACCGTCAAGATCGCCGGCGAAGTACTTCACGTCGCGGTTCGCGATGACGGCATCGGTGGTGTCGACTTCACCGGTGGCACCGGCCTACTCGGCCTGAAAGACCGCGTGGAAGCCCTCGAGGGCCGAATCCACATCGAAAGCCTACGCGGGGCAGGGACGGCACTCTACGCTGAGTTACCGCTCAGTGACACCGGCCGCATCACGTCCAGCTGAGCACCGTGGCCGAACATCAAGCCCACCCGGGAAAACGAGCTCAGGCGACGACCGCGAAGGCGATCGCACAGGCCACGTAGGCCGCGCAACCCCAAGCGACGACGCGGAAACGGGTCGCCGCCGTCCAGCGGGTGAAGCCCACCAGCCAGGCGAAGACGGGAAGCACGAGAATCCCCTGCATCGCCGCCGCATGCGCGGGCACGAGCACGACGGCGGCGTCGTAGGCGGCGCTGAGCGACACCGTACGGGCCATGGTCGTGCCGATGGCGATCATCACAGCGCCCACGGCGAGCGCCACCAGCAGGCTGACGAATCCCACCCGCAGCGCCAGCCGGAGCTCCGGTGAGGCCGACGAGTGCCGGAAAGAGGCCCGCAGCAACACCACCGTCGAGGCGATGATCACCGCGCCGCCACCGGCGGCGCTGAAGGCGAAAGCGGCGTCCACCGGCGTCGTCGTGTTGAAATGCGACGGCACACCCCGCCAGGCCTGCACGGAGATCGCGACAACCTCGACCACCGACGCGGCGCCGAACGCCGTCAACACGACACGGCGAACGCGTTCCGACAACGGCAGGAACCCGCTGGCCCACGTCACGGCGAGCAGCGTGAGGCCGAAGGCGACGCCGAAGTCGGCCGGCTTGCGCCACGACACCGGCCCGTCCCACGGCCCGCCGACGACCAGCTGCACGCCGACGTGGAACAGGCCGCTGGCGAACAGCAGGGCCGCCACCAGGTAGCACGCCCGGTCGATGGACCGGGTGGCCGGCAGGCGGGTCGCGAGAGTCGTCACCCGACTGACGGTAGGCCGCGACCGGCCGGCAGACATCGCACGACCGACGTACCTGCGGCCTACGCGATCCGACGTACGCGACTATTCTGGCCGCGCCAGATGCACGACGGCTGGACGGAGCGCCGCATGGACAGCGACGAATTCGACCGCGACGAGTTCGACGACGACGCGTTCGAGCAGCTCGACGCCCAGGACACGCTGGACGACGGGCCCGCCGACCCGCTGGACGAGGGCTACTCGCCGGTGGAGAAGCCGTGGGTCCTCGACGACTGGGGCACCACGCCGCGCGAGCAGGCCGACGGGCAGACCCTCGACGACCGGCTGGCCCGCGAGCTGCCCGACTTCGCCGCCGAGGACGACGACGAGCTCGGCGACCAGGAGGGTTCCGACGGCGAGCTGCGCGACTTCGAGGTCGGCGACGAGCGCGCCGGCCGCCTGGTCAGCGAGTCCTACGTCGCCTCCGACGCGGCCAGCGTGGGCGGCGACGAGTGGGACGCGGACCTGCTCGGCGTGGACGTCGGCATCGACGGGGCCGGCGCGTCGGCCGAGGAGGCCGCGGTGCACATCATCCGGGACGACCAGTACTGAGCGCGCCGAGGCTGAGCATGGCGGCGGCGATCCGCGCGGTGTCGCCGATGGTCCGCCACAGGCGCAGCGCGCGGTCGTAGTGCCGCCGGGCCGCGCCCGGCTGGTCCAGTGCCGCGTTGAGGTCGGCCAGCAGCCGCCAGCACTCGGCCTCGTCCCGGCGGTCGCCGTGCCGGTGGAAGACGCCGGCGGCGGACTCGAGCGCCTCCGTGGCGACCTGCCGGCTGTGCCGCCGGGCATGCACGCGGCCGATCTCGAGCAACGTGTAGCCGGCGCAGCGCTCGTCCGACAGCTCGACGAAGGCGTCCAACGCCTGGGCGAGGCAGGCCAGCGCGGCGCCCGGGTTGCCGCGCTGGTCGTGCAGGGAACTCATACGGCGCAGCACGACGGCGATCCGGTGCCGGTCGCCCAGCGCCCGCGCCAGCCGCAGCGCCTCCTCGAACCACTCGGCGGCCTCGTCCAACTCCCCGCGTGCCAACAACATCGAGGCGATGGACGACCGCAGCTGCGCCTCCAGGTGCCGGTCCCGCTCGCCGACCACGATCAGCAGCGCCTGCCGGACCTGGCTCAGCGCCTCGTCGTGACGGCCCTGTTCCCGGCTCACCGTGCCCAGCATGGACAGCGCCAGGGCGCCGCCGAGCTTGTCGCCGGTGAGCTGGCACAGAGCGCGTGCGGCCTCGATGTCCCGCACGGCGTCGTCGAAGTCGTCACGGTAGATGTGCACCTGGCCGAGCGCCCGCAGCAGCACGGATTCCCCGCGCAGGTTGTTCGCCGCGCGTACGGCCTCCAGCGCGATGTGGTGCCCGAGCTTCCAGTCCTCGTGCAGGCAACGGTGGTCGTAGTAGGTCACGGCGCTCGCGGCGAGCTCCCAGGCCGGCTCGTCCAGCCCCCAGTCGGCGGCCAGCCGGACGGCGCCGAGCAGCGTGTCCCGTTCGGCGTCGAACCACGCGAACGGGTCGGCGACGAGCCGCGGCGTCTCCGGCGGCGTCCACCGCAGCGCCGTGCCGGGGGCCAGCGACAGCAGGCCGGCCGGCATCAGGTCGGTGGCGTGCTCGGCCAGCGACAGCCAGCCGCCCAGCACACGGGCGATCGCGTCCCGGCGCTCCGGATACGGTATGCGGTCGACGGATTCCCTGGCGTAGGCGCGAATCAGGTCGTGCAGCCGGTAGCGCGGCTGGCCGATCGCGTCGGTGGTGGTCAGGCGCAGCAGGCTGGCGTCGACGAGCGTGTCCAGCACGGCCTCGGCGTCCGGCCGGTCGAGCAGCGCACCCACCACCCAGCCCGGAAGCGTATGCGCGCCAAGGAGTCCGAGCAGGCTCAGCGCCCGCGCCGCGTCCGGCGGCAGCAGTCGCATGCTCAGTTCCACGCTGGCGCGCACGCCCAGCTGCCCGATCCGCAGCTCGGTCAGCCGCCGGGACTCGTCGGCCAGCCGCTCCCGCAGCACCCGCAGAGACCACGCCGGCCGGCCCGCCAGCCGGGCCCCGGCGATGCGGATGGCCAGCGGCAGATTGCCGCAGCTGTCCAGGATCGCCGCCGCCTCACCGGGTTCGGCGGCGACGCGTTCCCCGCCGACGATGCCGGTGAACAGCTCGTACGCCTCGGCGTGGTCGAGCACGTCCAGGTCGATCTGCCGGGCGCCGGGCAGCTCGGTGAGCAGGGCGCGGCTGGTGATCAGCACCGCGCAGCCGCCGGCCGCCGGCAGCAGCGGCAGCACCTGCTCGGCGGCGCCGGCGTCCTCCAGCACCACCAGCATGCGCCGGTCGGCCAGCAGCGACCGGTACAGCGCGGCCCGCTCGGTGAGCCTGGGCGGGATCGCGTTGCCGGCAACGGAAAGCGCACGCAGCGCGTCGGCGAGCAACTGCGCCGGCTGCTGCGGCGTGTCCGAGGTGGCCGCGAGGTCGAAGTACAGCTGGCCGTCCGGGAACGACTCGCTGACCAGATGCGCGGCCCGTACGACCAGGCTGGACTTGCCGACACCCGGACCGCCGGCGACGGCCACGACGCTCGGCGTGCGGGCGACCAGAGCCGTCGTCACCTCGGCCACCTGCTCGACCCGGCCGACGAAGTCCAGGACCGGCAACGGAAGCTGGCGCACCGGCAGCGGCGCCGCGGTCGCTTCCACCGGCTCCGACCCGGGTTCCAACTCCGGATCGCCGCGCAGGATCAGCTCGTAGCAGCGGCGCAGCCGCGCGCCCGGGTCGATGCCCAGCTCGTCGGCCAACACCGTGCGCACGGTGTCGAACACCGCCAGCGCCTCGGCCCGCCGCCCCTGCCGGTACAGCGCGATCATCTGCAACTCGCGCAGGCGTTCCCGGAACGGATACGTCTTGGTCAGCCGGGCCAGATCCGCGGCCGCCGCGTCGTGTTGCCCGCGCGCCAGGGTGATCTCCGCCAGGTCCTCCAGCGCGGCGATCCGCAGCTCGTCCAGCCGCGCCCGCTCGGTGTCGGCGGCCTCGGCGTCGAAACCGTCGTACGCGGGACCGCGCCACAGCGCCAGCGCCTCCCGTAGACACGCCTGCGCCGCAACGAGTTCGCCGTCGGCGAACTGGGACCGGGCGGTCTCCACCAGCTCCCCGAACCGGGCGCTGTCCAGCTGACCGGTCGACAGCCGCAGCCGGTAACCGCCGGCCAGCGGCGCCAGCTCCGGTCCTTCGTCCCCGAACGATCGGCGCAGCTCGCCGACGTACTTCTGCAACAGGTTCAGGGCGCTGCGCGGCGGATCGCCCGCCCACACCAGGTCGATGATCCGATCCCGGTCCACCCGCTCGTTGACGTGCAGCAACAGCACCGCCAGCAGCCGCTGGTGCTTGGCCGAGCCGACACGCACTTCGTCCGAACCACGCCACGCCGCAACCGGTCCGAGAACCCCGAATCTCGGACCGCCCCCCGACAGTTCCGTCATGTCGTCCCCTTCGACGCCGATCACGATACGGGGTCGATGACCTTCTTCCGTGGGATTTCAGTGGAACTGCCGTGTGACTGCAGCGGGCGGCGGCAGTGTCAGCGCTGGCCGGGGCGATCGCCCCGGCTCCGAGGGGAGAAACAATGTCCGTTTCCAAGAAGCTCGTCGGCGCGGCCATCGCGGCCGCCGCCGGCGTGGCCCTGCTGGCGCCCGCCACCGCGTTCGCCGGCACCAACGACAACACGTGCCTCAGCGGCGACAACTGCCTGTACTTCAACTCGAACTACCAGGGCGCGGTCGCCGGCTTCGAGTTCGCGGTCTACGACTTCGCCGGCTACAACTTCCGTGGCCCGGGCAACGGCGCCGGCCAGCCGGTGAAGAACAACGCCGCGTCCGACTACAACAACGACCCGAACTGCACCGTCTGGGTCTGGTACAACCACGGTTACCAGGGACCGGCCGACGCGATCGCGCCGCAGCGAGGCCTTCCGCAGCTGCAGCACACGTACAACCAGAACGCGTCGCAGTCGTGGACCTGCTGAACAGTTCGTCCGTCGCGTCGCCCGGAATCCCTTCCGGGCGGCGCGCCGCTCTCGCCATTGCCGGGCTGACCCTGCTGGCCGGATGCAGCAGCGCACCCGCGGTCGGCGACATTCCCACGCTGACGTCGACGGCCGGCATCCACCTGCCGATCGAGCAGTACATGCCCTCGTCGGCACAGGCCGCACGCGTGACCGACGCGCTCAGCACGCTCACCGCCCAGTGCATGCACCAGCACGGGTTCACGTACCCGGTCACGCGGGCGGTTGCCGGCATCGGCGTCCTCGACCGCCGCTACGGCATCACCGACGCCGGCAACGGCTACCATCTGCCGGCGGGCCAACTGCCCTCCCCGCCACCCGTCGCCGCCCACTCACCGGCCGAACTCACCGCACTCACCGGCGATTCGCAGGGAAGGACCCGCCCGGGCGACCCCGCCGGCTGCCTCGGCGAGGCTCAGCACAAGCTCGATTCCGGCGGCGCGACCTATGGCACGTCACCGATCGCGCGCCAGGTCGACCACGACAGTTTCGACGCGTCCAAGGCCGATTCCCGGGTGCAGGCGGTGTTCGCACAGTGGTCGGCGTGCATGAAGGACGCCGGATATCGGGCCGATTCGCCGATGGACGTGCCGCCGGACTCGATGTCGGTCACCACGCCGAAACCGTCCGCGGCGGAGCTGGCGATGGCCACGGCGGACGTGGCCTGCAAGCGGCGGACCAACCTGGTCGGTGTCTGGTTCACCGTGGAGACCGCCTACCAGCGACAACTGATCGACCAGCACGCGGACGAGCTCGACCGGGCCCGCGCCGGGCTGGCCGCCGAGCTCAAGCTGGTCGACAGCGTGAACGGCGGGTGACTCCTGCCCGAAAACGACGCGGAACAATTCACGAACTGCCGGCCGCCGTCCGAATATCCACCCATCCGTTTCCACTTTCCCGGCTGCCGTTTTCCGGGCGCGACAATGACGTCGACAATGGGGAAACGAGTGGGCAGGTGACAATGAGACGACGAATGCCGGGGGTGCTCGCGGCGGTGGTGCTGCTGGCCACCGCCTGCGGCGGCGGGCCCGACCAGGGCACCACGATCAAATCGACCGAGTCCGTCACCGGGCACAACGACATCAATCCGCGGCCGGCGGCGGACATCAAGCCGGGCGGCGTCCTCCAGTGGCCGATCGACGCGCTGCCGGCCAACTGGAATCCCGACCAGCTCGACGGCGGTTTCGCCAACGGCGACTGGATGATCACCAACGCGCTGCTGCCGTGGCTGTTCACGGCCCGTGCCGACAACTCGCTGGCGCTGAACAAGGACTACCTGACCTCGGCCCAGCTCGTGTCGACGAACCCGCAGGTGGTCGAGTACAAGATCAACCCCAGGGCGCGGTGGTCCACCGGCCGGGCCATCTCGTGGGAGGACTTCCGCGCCGCCTGGCAGGCCTGCGACGGCCGGAACACCGCCTTCCAGTGCGCCAGCACCACCGGCCTGGAGAACATCGCCGGCGTCGAGCGCGGCGGCGACGACCAGGACGTGAAGGTCACCTTCGCGCGGCCGTTCGGCGAGTGGCAGAGCCTGTTCTCGCCGCTGACGCCCAAGGAGCTCAACGCCGACCCGGACACGTTCAACAAGGCCTGGGCCGACACCCAGCCGATCACCGCCGCCGCGTTCAAGATCGGCCGGATCGACGCGACCGGCAAGACAGTCACCCTGGTCGCGGACAGGTCGTGGTGGGGCAGCCAGGCGCACCTGGACCAGATCGTGTTCAAGGTCGTCGCGCGCGCCGCCGTGCCGGACGCGCTGGCCAGCGGCGCCATCGACTTCTACCGCATCGGCTCCACCGTCGACCTGTACAAACGGGCCCAGACGACCAAGGGCGTGACGATCCGGCAGGCCACCGAGGCGCAGTACAACCTGGTGGACTTCAACGGCGCGCCCGGCACGCCGCTGCGCGACCGGGCCACCCGGGTCGCGGTCGAGCAGGCGATCGACACCAGGGCCGTGGCCAGGGGCCTGATCGGGCAGATGGTTCCCGATCCCCAGCCGGTCGGCAACCACTTCTTCGCCCAGGGCGACCGGAACTACCGTGACAACTCGGGGCCGGTGAAGTACGACCCGGACGCGGCCCGCAAGAAGCTGGACGAGCTGGGGTACAAGCAGAGCGGCGAGTTCCGGGTCAAGGACGGCAAGGAGTTCGACCTGAACTTCGTGCTCCCGGCCGGCATCCCGCTCAGCACCTCCATCGGCGCCCTCGTGCAGTCGCAGCTCAAGGCCGCCGGCATCAACGCCAAGATCAACGCGGTGCCGCCGGCCGACTTCTTCCCGAACTACGTCAACCGCGGCGCGTACGACGTGATCAGCTACTCCTACCAGGGCCAGCCGCAGCCGCTGGCCGCCAGCAGATCAGCGTTCTACTACACGCCGGGCAATCTCCAGCAGAACCACAGCGCCGTCGGCAGCGACGAGCTCAACCGGCTGCTCGACGCGGCCGGCGCGGAAACCGACGACGCCAAGCGGATCGGGCTCGTCCAGCAGGCCGACGCCGAGATCTTCGCCGAGGGCGGCCTGCTGCCGCTCTACCAGGTGCCGGGCACGTATGCGGTGCGCGGCACGCTGGTCAACTTCGGCGCGTTCGGCTTCGCCCAGTTCCCGATCGACTACGCCGCAATAGGTTTCGCGAAGTTGACCTGATGCGGGGAAGGACGCCTCACCCTCGCTGAACGCGGGTGGGGCGTCCTTCCCAGCGTCAGCTGAAGTCCAGGTCGCCGACCCGGGTCCGCTTGAGCTCGAAGAACGTCGGGTAGCCGGCCAGCGCCACCGCGCCGTCGAAGATCTTGAGGGCGTCCTCGCCGCGCGGGATCGTGCTGAGCACCGGCCCGAAGAAGGCGACGCCGTCGATGTGGATGGTCGGCGTGCCGACGTCCATGCCCACCGGATCCATGCCCTCGTGGTGGCTCTTGCGCACGGCCTCGTCGAACTCCGTCGAATCGGCGGCCGCGTTGAGCTCCGCCGGCGCGCCGATCGCCTCCAGCGCGGCCGCGATCACCTCGCGCCGGTCCTTGTTGCCCTGGTTGTGGTATCGGACGCCGAACTCGGTGTAGTAGTCCCGCAGCGCCGCCTCGCCCCGCAGCTGCGCCAGGGCCGTCGCCACTCGGACCGCCCACCAGCCCTCGCCCAGCCGCGCCTTGTACTGCTCCGGCAGGTCCTCGCGACCGGTGTTCAGCACGGTCAGGCTCATCACGCGGAACGTCAGGTCGAGCTCGCGCTGCCGCTCGACCTCCAGGATCCAGCGCGAGGTGATCCACGCGAACGGGCAGATCGGATCGAAGTAGAAGTCGACCTTCGTGGCCGAGGCGTCAGGGCTCATGGGCCCAGCTTCCCAGCGGGGGTGTTCGGGCACCAGCTCGTCCAGATCGTGATCACGCACCCGCGCGGCGAGGAGCTCGATCGCCTGCGGCACGCCCGCCAACTGCTCGCACGCCCGCGCCACGACCCGGTGATCGGCGGCGAAGCCCGGCCGCGCGGCGGCGGCCCGGTCCAGGAACAGGCGGTGCGCGTCCGGCGGGCGCAGACCGTCCAGCGGCCACACGACTTCGCCGGCGACGCCCAGCGGTTTCCGCTCGTGGCAAGGATCCGCAGCCCGCCGCAGCGTGACAACAGGTCCGCCACGCCGGTCGCGCGCTCGCAGGTGCTGGGCAACACCGGCACGTCCGGCGTGTACACCTTGCAGAACGTCAACAGCGGCAAGTGCCTCGACGTGGAGAACGGCCGGACGAACGACTTCGCCGCGGTGGACCAGTACTCCTGCTACGCGGGACCGGTCCAGCAGTGGCGGCTCGCGGCCTGAGGCCCTGACGCCCTTGGCCCCGCCCGGGCCAGGGGCGTTCCTCAGCGCTGCACGCCGATCCACCGCCGCTTGGTGAACTCCTCCAGGTCCGACTCGTCGTGCGGGCGGCCGCCGGCGTCGTTGACGTGCACCATGCCGGAGTTGACCCGTTCGGCGAACGCCAGGCCGCGCAACGGATCGCCGGTGTAGACGGCGTTGACCAGCGCGGGGTGGCGGTTGGTCAGCGCCAGCGCCTCCTCCTCGGTGTCGACCACCGTGACGGGCGCGACGGGGCCGAAGATCTCCTCGGTGAAGGCGGGCATGTCCGGGGTCACGTCGGCCAGCACCGTCGGGTAGTAGAACAGTCCATCGTGGACACCGCCCTCGATCAGCCGCGCCCCCATGCGGATCGACGGCTCCACGATCTCGTGGTGCACCCGGTCGAGCTGGGCCTCGCTGATCATCGGGCCGAGGTCGACGCCGCCCTTGATCGGGTTGCCGACGGTGATCTTGCGCGCCACCGCGACGAGCGCGTCCAGGTACTCCAGGTAGACGGCCCGCTGCACGATGTGCCGGCTCGCGGTGATGCAGGTCTGCCCCTGGAACTCGAAGGAGTTCCCGCCGCCGCAGGCCGCGGCGGCGGCCACATCGGCGTCGTCGAGGACGACGAAAGCGTTGTCACCGCCCAGTTCCAGGCTCACCTGCCGGCCGTCGCGGGCGACGATCGCCGCCAGCTGCCGGCCGACCGGCACCGAGCCGGTGAAGTGGACCAGCGCCACGTCCGGATGCTCGGCGAGCGGCTGACCGGCCTCGGGACCGTAGCCGGTGACGAGGTTGATGAGTCCGGGCGGCGCGCCGGCCTCGTCGAACGCCTCCATCAGCAGCTGCCCGCCGCCGATCGGGGCCTGCTCGGCCGGCTTGAGCACGACGGCGTTGCCCAGGGCCAGCGCCGGCGCGATCGGGCGCATGGCCAGCACCAACGGGAAGTTCCACGGCGTGATGGCGCCGACCACGCCGAGCGGAAGCCGTTGCAGCAACACGAGTTTGTCCGGTTTGAACGGCGGCAGCACGTCGCCGGCCATGCGGTTGGCCAGCCCGGCCGACTCGTGCAGCTTGCGCACGGCGGCGGCCACCTCGCCGGCGGCCTTGGCCCGGATGCCGCCGGTCTCGCGCATCAGGACGTCGGTGAACTCGTCCTGCCGCCGAAGCAGCACGTCCGCGACGCGTCGCAGCAGCCAGGCCCGCTCGTCGGGCAGCCGCGCCGCCCACTCCCGCTGCGCGGAAACGGCGGCCGCCACGGCCCGCTGGACCTCATCGACTCCTCCGATCGCGAACCGGCCGATCTCCTCGCCGGTCGCCTTCTCGACCACCGGCTCCGTCTCGGCCGGTTCGAACACCCCGCCGATGTAGTGGGCGCCGTCGGAACGCCGTGGTGCCATGGAGCCCGTCCTCTCCGGCCGCGAAGATCGTCCCAGCTGATCACTGTAGGCGCATTCCAGCAGCTCACCGCACCCATATGCAGGATTCGGGTACACGATTGACGCACCCGCCCGGCGGGAGTAGAAAGCCTTTTCTACGGGCGGCAGCCGCCCCGGTCCGACCGCCTCGAACCCTGCGCGGAGCCGTCGGCCGCTTCCCCACGCGGTCAGGAGATGGATGCCCATGCGCTTGTCCGTGATCACCGACGAGGTCGACCCCGACTTCGACGCCGCGCTGCGGGTGTGCGAGTCGCTGGACGTCCGGGGCATCGAGGTGCGCACGATCGGCGGCCGCAACATCGTGCACCATCCGCCGGAGACGGTCCGCCGGGTGCGGGATTCCCTGGCCGCCGGCGGTTTCACCTGCCCCGTGGTGGACACACCGTTCCTCAAGACCAAGGTCGAGGAGACGGCCTGGGCCGACCTCGACCGCGGCATCGAGATCGCCGACATGCTGGGCGCGGGCATCGTGCGCCTGTTCTCCGGCCTGCGCATCGCCGAGCCGGAGACCGCGCTGCCGTGGCTGGCCGACGTGCTGGCCGAATCGAGCCGTCGGGCGGCGGGCGCGGGCCTCGCGATCGCGCTGGAGATCGAGTTCGTGTGCAACATCGCGCTGGCTCGGGAGGCCCGCGAGCTGCTGCGCTGGCTGCCGGCCGACGCCGTCGGGCTGGTGTGGGATCCCGGCAACGAGGCCAAGTTCCTGGGCCTGCGCCCCGATCCCGCCGAGTACGGGACCGTGCGGCAGGCCGTGCGGCACGTGCACGTGAAGGACTTCGACGGCGACTGGGTCAAGGTCGGCGACGGCATCGTCGACTGGGACGCGCAGCTCGCGGCGCTGGCCGGCGGCGGCTACCAGGGCTATCTCTCGATGGAGACCCACTACGCCACACCGGAGGGCGGCGCGGCCGAGGCGACCCGCGAATCGGTGGCGGCGCTGCGCGAACTGGCCGCGCGCCGGGGTGTCGACCTCTCATGACCCGGCTGGTCGTGACCGGCGTCGGCGCGAACGTCTGGCAGTTCCACTCCCCCGGCATCGCCGCGATCGACGCCACGGTGGTCGCCGTGCACGACGTCGATGCCGACCGGGCCAAGCTGGTCGCCGACGAGCTGGACTGCCCGGTGGCCGCGAGCCTCGACGAGCTGCTCGGTCACGGCGCCGACCTCGCCGTCGTGCTCGCGCCGCACCGATTCCACGCGGACCTCGTCGTGACGTGCCTCCAGGCGCGCCACCACGTGTTCGTCGAAAAACCGCTGACCGTGACGATGACCGACGCCGATCGCATGTGCGACGAGGCCGATCGCCAACAGCGGCTGCTCGCCGTCGCCTTCCAGCAACGCACCCGCACCGAGGTGATCCGCGCCCGCGAGCTGATCGCCGGCGGCGAGCTCGGCGAGCTGCAACGGGTCGACCTGCTGGCGACCTGGCCCCGCAAGTCCGGCTACTTCGACACCGCGCCGTGGCGGGGAACCTGGCGCGGCGAGGGCGGCGGCGTGCTGGTCAACCAGGGGCACCACGACCTCGACCTGCTCTGTCACGTGGTCGGCCCGCCGGCGTCCGTGCTGGCTCGGACCCGCACCGCCGTGCATCCCATCGAGACCGAGGACACGGCGGTCGCCCTCGCCGAGTGGTCAAACGGCGCGACCGGCACCATCCGCGTCTCCACGGCGGAAACCGGTGAGCAGCAACGACTAGAGGTGGTCGGCACCGGCGGCCGGCTCCGGCTGACGCCCGGCCGGCTGGAGTTCTGGCGCAACGCCGAGGACTTCCGCGACTACGCCGCCGCGCCGGGCGACCCATACGCCGCGCCGAGGATCGACACCGTGGAGACGCTGACCGGCCGGGACGGCCGGCACGTGCAGCTCTACCAGAACCTGGTGGCCGCCATCGCCGGCGAGCGGGAGCTCGTCGCCGCCGGCCGCAGCGCAGCGCTGACCACCGAACTCGCCGCCGCCCTGATCATGTCCGGACGGCTCAGACGCGAGGTGTCGCTGCCGGTCGACCGCGCCGGCTACGACGAACTGCTGCTCGAACTCGCGGCACGATAACCGTCCGAAGTGGAGGAAGTGAGCCTGATGAGGATGCAGCGCAGGCGATTTCGCGCGGCGCTCGGCCTGGCGCTGGCGGCGGCCCTGATGGCCGCCGGCGGCTGCGGGAGCTCGGACGCCGGCGGCTCGGGCGGCAAGACGGTGCTGACGGAGTGGGACTACTTCGGCTACTCGCCGGCCTCGGACTCCGCGATGAAGCTGCTGATCAGCAAGTTCGAGCTGTCGCACCCCAACGTCACCATCCAGCGGACCACCATCGGCTTCGCCGATTTCCGCACGAAGCTGTTGCAGGCGGCCGCCACCGGCAGCTACCCGGACATCGCGGCGATCGACAACTCGGACGTGTCGGCCTTCGCGAACCAGGGCGTGCTGACCGACGTGTCGGACAAGATGCAGAGCTGGCCCGAGCTGAAGAACTACTTCGACGCGGTGGTGCAGAGCGTCAAGGTGGGCCCGAGGTTCTACGGGGTCCCGTTCCGCAACAACACCACCGCGCTCTGGTACGACAAGGACCTGCTGACGCAGGCCGGTATCGCCGGGCCGCCGACCACGTGGGAAGAACTGCGTGACGACGCCAGGAAGCTGACCACCGACAAGCACGCCGGCTTCTGCTTCGCCGCCGCCCCGACCGAGGAGGGCACGTTCACCTTCCTGCCGTTCCTGTGGCAGGCCGGCGGCGACATCAACACCATCGACCAGCACCCCACGGTCGACGCGCTGAACTTCGTGAACACGCTGGTGAACGTGGACAAGAGCGCGCCGAAGTCGGTGCTGCAATGGGGCCAGTCCGATGTGGGCGAGCAGTTCGGCTCCGGACTGTGCGCGATGATGGTGGACGGCCCGTGGGTGCTGGGTTCGGTGCAGAGCGCCAAGTTCGCTTGGGACGTCGCGCCATGGCCGGCCGGTCCGAAGGGCACGGCCTCGCCGCTGGGCGGCGAGGTGTGGACGATCGGCAAGAACACCGAGCACGCCGACGCGGCCTGGGACGCGGTGAGCTGGCTGGCCGATCCGGCCGACAACCCCAAGGAGATCAACGAGAGCCTGGGCAACATCCCCAACCGCACGAACACCGTGGACGACCCGGCGGCGAACTGGAACCCGATCGTCAAGACGTTCGCCGCCCAGATGGCCACCGCCCACCCGCGCGGCATCTACGGCGACAAGTACACCCAGATCTCGCAGGCGATCTGGACCATGGAGCAGGCCGTGCTGGCCGGCACCAAGAACGCGACGGACGCGGCCGCCGACGGCAGCAAGCAGATCAAGGCCCTGGTCGGCGGTTGATGCGCACCGATCCCCTGGTCACCCGGTGGTCCGGCGAACTGCTGCCGGCCACCGGGTTCTCGTGGTGGCGGCTGCGGCGATCGCTGACCGGCTACCTGTTCGTGCTGCCGGCGGTCGTGTTCCTCGGCGCGCTGCTGGCGTACCCGCTGGTGTTCAATCTCGTGCTGTCCTTTCAGGACCGAACGCTGGGCAACCTGTTCCACGGGGCGACGCCGTGGGTGGGGTTCGCCAACTACGAGACCGCCTTCGCGGACCCACAGTTCGGCTCCGCCGCCTGGCATTCGGTCGTCTTCACGGTCAGCGCCGTCGCGCTGCAACTGGTCATCGCCCTTGCGCTGGCGCTGCTCTACGCCAAGTCCTTCCCCGGCGCGAAGGTGATGCGTTCGCTCTACCTCACCGGCTACGCCATCCCGATCGTGGTGAGCGCGCAGGTGTTCCGCTGGTTGCTGGACGGCCGGTCCGGGCTGGTGAACTGGGTGCTCGGCGGCCTCGGCCTGGAGAGCTCCCCCACGTACTGGCTGTCCGACACCGGCCTCGCGCTGCCGGCGCTGATCCTCGTGCAGGTGTGGCTGGGCATCCCGTTCACGCTGGTCAACCTGCTCTCGGGCCTGGTCGGCATCCCCCGCGAGCTGTACGAGGCGGCGGCCATCGACGGCGCCGGCCCGTGGACGCGGTTCCGGTACGTCACCTGGCCACTGCTGCGGCCGACCTTCGCCGCCTCCGCCGTGCTCAGCCTGATCTTCACGTTCAAGAGCTTCGACCTGGTGTGGATCGCCACCCAGGGCGGCCCGGCCGGCGCCTCGGACATCCTGCCCACCCTGGCCTACCGCTCGGTGTTCCTGGAGTTCCTGTTCGGCAAGGGAGCCGCCGTGTTGAACATCGTGTTCGTGGTGCTGTTCGGGCTGGCCGTGCTGTACCTGCTGACGACCCGCCGCGAGGAGGCCGAGGCGTGACCCGCCGGCTGCCGTTCGTGGTGGGCCTGGTGCTGGTCGCCGCCTACCTGTTCCCGGTGTACTGGATGATCACCGCGTCGTTCAAGTCCGACGCCGACATCCGTGCCGTGCCACCGCAGCTGATCCCGCTCGCGCCGACGCCGGCCACCTGGACGTCCCGGATCTTCGGCGATCCCCGGGTGCTGCACTACGTCCTGAACAGCGCCATCGTGGCCACCGGCACCATGATCCTGTCCGTGGCGCTGGCGGCGCCGGCCGCGTATGCCCTGGCACGGCACCGGATCCGCGGCCGGTCGGTGATCCTGTTCTTCTGCCTGAGCAGCCTGATGTTCCCGTCGATCATGCTGGCCACCCCGCTGTTCGTGATCTTCAGCCGGCTGCACCTGACCGACAGCTACCTCGGGCTGATCCTCGCCGACACCACGCTCGCCCTGCCGTACGCGATCGTGCTGCTGCGCCCGACCTTCGCCACCATCCCCCGCGAACTGGTCGAGGCCGCCACCATCGACGGCTGCTCCCCGGTCCGCACCTTCCTCCAGGTCGCGCTGCCGCTGGCCAAGCCGGGTGTGGCGACGGTGGCCGTGCTGAGTTTCCTGTGGGGCTGGGGCGATCTGGTGTTCGCCCTGACGCTGGCCACCGACGACTCCAAGCGGCTGGTCACCACCGGCCTGTGGGGCTTCTTCGGCGCGAACACCAGCGACTGGAGCGGCGCGATGGCGTTCTCCACCGTCGGCATGGCCGTGCCGCTGGTGGTGTTCCTGTTGTCGCAACGGTTCGTGGTGTCCGGCGTGACCTCCGGCGGCCTCAAGGGCTGACCGACACCGGCGCCGCCACGCCCCGCAGCAGCCGCGCGACCTCGGTGCGCAGTTCGACGAACGTCTCCGACTCGCGGGTCGTGATCTGGTCCCGCTCGGCGGGCAGGTGCACCGGCAGGTCGGCGAGCAGCCGGGCCGGCGAGGAGGAAAGAACCAGCACCCGGTCGCCCAGGTAGACGCTCTCGTCGATGTCGTGGGTGACGAGCAGCATGGTGGTGCCCTGCTCGGCATGCACGCGCAGCAGCAGGTCTTCCAGCTCGAAACGGGTCTGCGCGTCGACGGAGGCGAACGGCTCGTCCAGCAGCAGCAACGCCGGGCGATACGCCAGCGCTCGCGCCAAGGCGACTCGCTGTTGCATGCCACCGGAAAGCTGTTGCGGATGCTTGTGGGCGGCGTCCGCGAGCCCGACCTGCTTCAGCGCCGACCAGGCCAGCTCCCGGCGCTCGGCCCGGGTGGCGCGCCCACGCAGCGGAAACTCCACATTGGACTGTACGGTCAGCCACGGGAACAGCGACCGGCTGTAGTCCTGGAACACCACCGCAAGCTCCTCGGGCACGCCCCGCACCGGCGAGCCGTGCAGCAGCACCTCACCGCCGGTCGGCGCGATCAGGCCGGCGACCGCCCGCAGCAGCGTGGACTTGCCGCAGCCCGAGGGCCCGACGATGCACGACAGCTCGCCACCGTCCACAGTGAACGACAGCGAGTCGACGGCGGCGTGCCCGCCACGGTAGACATGTCTCAACCCGGCCAACTCAAGCATGGTCGACAAGTTGTCCTCCTTCAACGGCCTGATGCCACGCCAGCGCGCGCCGTTCCACGGCGAGCAGCACGGTGTTGAGGGTGTAGCCGAGCACGCCGACCATCACCACCACCGCCCACATCTGGGCGAAGTCGAACTGGTCCCGCGCGTCCTGGAGCTCGCCGCCGAGCCCGCCGTTGGCGGCGAACAGCTCGGCCACCACCATCAGCGTCACCGACTGGGACAGGCTCACCCGGAGCCCGGCGAAGATCTTGGGCAGCGCCGCCGGCAGCACGATGCCGACCAGCCGCCGCACGGCCGGTATCTGAAACGCCCGCGCGGTGTCCAGCTGAACCCGGTCCACCGTGTGGACACCGTCCACAGTGTTCAGCAGCACCGCCCACACCGCGCCGAACAGGATCACCGCGACCACCATCTGCGACCCCAACCGGCACAGCAGCACGAACACCGGCACCAGCGCCGGCAGCGGCAGCGACCGGAAGAACGCGAACACCGGGCCGGTGTAGTCGAGCAATCGCCGGGACAGACCGAGGGCGGTGCCCAGCACCACGCCGGCGAGCACCGCGAGCCACCAGCCGCCGAGGAGCCGACCGATGCTCGGCAACAGCGAGTCCAGGGCGTCTTGGCTGAGGAACAGGGTGCTCGCGCTGCCGGAGAACCACATCTGCCGCGCGGCGGCGAGAATCTCCAGTGGCGGCGGGAAGTACGGGTGGTCGATGGCGGCGGTGACGAGTTGCCACCACGTCACCAGGGCGAGGAGGACTCCCCAGCGCAACAGGAATCGCTGCGGCCGGGTCACGCCGCACCCCAGTCGAAGTAGTTGCGGTGCAGGCGTTCCAGGCCGGCGTTGATCACGTAGCCGAGCACGCCGGCGACCACCACCCCGGCCAGCACCCGGTCCATGCGGGTGGCCCCGCTGGCCGCGGCGAGGATGAACTGGCCGATGCCGCCGCTGGCCCCGGTGAGCATCTCCGCGCTGATCACCACCGCCAGCCCGATCGCCGCCGACAGCCGCACGCCGGTCAGCACGAACGGCGCCACGCTCGGCAGCGCGACCTCGGTGAGCACCCGCACCCGGCCCGCGCCGAACGCGCGGGCGGTGTCCACATGCAACGGTTCGATCTCGTCGAAGGCGTAGATGGTGTTGAACAGGATGGGCCACAGCCCGGCGAACACCGCCAGGCCGATCTTGGTCGCCGGCCCGCCGCCGACGGCCACCACGAGCAGCGGCACCAACGCGACGGCGGGGATCGGCCGCAGAAACTCCACCACCGTACGGCTGGCGACGCGCAGCCACGGCACGCTCGCCAGCAACAACCCGGCCGGCACCGCGATCCCGGTGGCCACCGCCAGGGCGATGGCCCAGGACAGCACCGTCGCCACGACCGCCAACTGAAACCCCGGATCGGTCAGCATCGCGAGCAACTGCGGCAACACGACCGACGGCGGCGGCAGGTACTCGGCCGGCACCGCGCCGGCGCGCACCGCCGCCTCCCACCCGAGCAGCAGGAGGACGATGCCGGCCAGGCCCCGCACCTCAGCCCAGTTCCGGCAGGATCATCGGCTTGATGTCGAACTTGTCGCTGATCAGCCCGAACTGCTGCATCAGGTCCGGCACCCGCTGGAGCCGGGTGGGGTCCGCGGAGATCGGGTACGTGGGCAGGTGGATCACCGGCGCGATGTCGGGCTGCACGTTGGCGTTGTCCACCATGGTCTGCTTGACCTCGGTGTCGCCGTGCTGGGTGGCGGCCTCGGTCTGGGCCTTGCGGATCGCCCGCTGGAACGCGGCCACGGTCTTGGGCCGCTCCTTGGTCGTCTGCTCGGTGGCCATGTAGCCGGACAGCGGGATCCCGTCCAGCGCACCGGTGAGCGGCTGGAACACGGTGGTGACGCCGGCCTGCGCCTGAGCGATCGTCACGTACGGCTCGGCGAAGAAGGCGGCGTCGATCTCGCCGCTCTCCAGCTTGGGCAGCATGTCGGCGAAGCCGATCTGCTTCCACTGCACGGTGTTCCAGTCCACCTTGGCCGCGCGCAGGCCGGCCATCACGGCCAGGTCGGCCATCGTGCCGCGGGCGGTGACGGCGATCCGCTTGCCCTTGAGGTCCTCGGCGCGGGTCAGCGGCGAGCCC
This sequence comes from Kutzneria buriramensis, assembly GCF_003387475.1. GTDB lineage: Bacteria > Actinomycetota > Actinomycetes > Mycobacteriales > Pseudonocardiaceae > Kutzneria > Kutzneria buriramensis. The sequence goes on from NZ_QUNO01000013.1 coordinate 369,594, forward strand.
TTCTTGACCACGACGGCGGTGGTGTCCGGCTTGGCCGCCGAGGCATCGGCCACCACCCGCAGGTTCTGCTTGCCCTTGGTCTTCAGCTGCGCCTGCACCAGCACCGGGTAGGTGGCGAAGCCGAAGTCGGCGTCGCCGCCGAAGACGCTGCTGATCACGTCCGGGCCGCTGGGCTTGTTGACCAGGGTGACGTCGAGTCCCTCGGCGGCGAAGTAGCCGTTCTTCTTGGCCAGCCACAGCGGTCCGACGTCGGTGCAGGGGATCAGCGATACGTTGATCTTGGATTTCTCCAGGGTCTGGTCGCCGGCCGCCTTCACCTGCGTGGTCGAGCCGCCGCCCAGCAGGCTGCACCCGGAGTCCACCGCGGCCACCGCGGCCGCGGCCGTCACCGACAGGAACAGCCGCCGCGACCAGGGCGTTGCGCTCATTCGATCTTTCTCCTCCCCGCTCGGGGGTAGAATTCACAATTAACTGTGATGCGGATCACCGACCGCACAGCAGGGGACTCTAGCGACCCCCGCAATACCGCCGAACATGCGGCCCCGACGGCCGCCGGCCGCAAATCATGCTGTTCCGGGCACCGATTGACGCCGTCCCGACGCACCGGTTTACGCCGAAGCGCGCAGGCGGTTATCCGATAGCCAAAAAGACACCGAAGCAGCCGTCGCGTCCATGCGGGTGAATTCACCGAAGGCGATCATCGCCAAGAGCGAGGCCGACCCCGTTCGAAAAACCCCGCCGGGCTGCCGAAACGGTTTGGTCCTTGTCGACGCAAACTGCGACAGGAACGGCGCACGTCGCCGCGAAGTCACCCGGGCGAGCGTCAACACCGGCTCTTCGGCTGTGTTAAGAAGCTTCGGTGCAATTGCATCCGGCGATCGCAAGGCCGCCGGGAGCGGATCGTCAACTGTCGACAATAGTTCGCGCCTACGACCCTCGAACTCCGATTCGCCTGCCGGGTCCTTGTTCGGTTGACCAGGGGAGCGTGTGGAAGTGTCCGAGCCACAGCGTCGGGACACCGAAGACGAGCCGGGCGGTCGTCGCCGGCCCGCCCGGCCGGTGACGGGACGACGACCCGGGCCCGGTGGCTCGGCCGGCGGGCGATGGCGGCTGCGGAACTGGCGGCTGCGCACCAAGGTCGGCGCCGTGCTGCTGGTGCCGACCATCGCGGCGCTGGTGCTGGGCGGCCTGCGGGTGCAGACCGAGATCGACAACGCCAACAACTTCCACCGCACGGTGGCCCAGGTCGACGTGGCCAAGCAGCTCACCGAGGTGGTCCACCAGCTGCAGAGGGAACGCGAGCTGATGGTCGTCGGCGCCGGCGCGGCCAGCTCGGCCGCCGGCAGTCCGCTGGCCGTGCAACTGGACCGCACCAACAACGCGATCACCGACCTGCGGTCCGCGGTGGCCGGGCTGAACCTGCCCGACGCCGGCAGCATGGACCGCTACACCCGCGCCGTGGACGGCCTGAGCACGCTGACCACGCTGCGCGTGCTGGCCCAGCGCGGCGTCTACCCCGACTCCGCGCTGTTCACCGAGTACACGTCGGTGATCGACTCGCTGGTGCAGGTCGGCCGGGAGGTCAGCGCGGCCGCCGGCAGCCAGGAGCTCTCCCGCGCCAGCACCGCCGCCCAGACGCTGGGCCAGGCCAAGGAGCAGATCGCCCAGCTCGACTCGCTGCTCCGGATCGCCGCGGCCAACAACTCGTTCCAGTCCGCGCTCAACCAGGACCTGGCGCGCGCGGCCAACGCCGCGTTCACGGCGTCCATCGCGGACTTCACCGCGGTCGCCACCACCCAGGAGCGCCAGCAGTTCAGCGACGGCTACTCCGGCGCCGACGTCGACGCCGACCACCTCACCGAGCAGTCCGCGCTGCTCACCGACAGCCCGAACGCGCCGCTGAACATCGACATCCCGGCGTTCACGGCGACCAGCGACACCGCCAACGACAAGCTGCACAAGGTCGAGCTGGGCCTGATCAGCCAGCTGCGGTCGCAGGCGACCGCGCTGGCCAACGACGCCGCCGCCTCGGCCGGCCGGGACATCGCCGCCCTGCTGGGCACGCTGATGATCGCGCTCGGTCTGATGCTGGTGGTGGCGTGGTCGCTGCTCACGCCGCTGCGCCGGCTCCGCCTGGAGGCCCTGGACATCGCGCACGTCCGGCTGCCGCAGACGCTCAAGCGCATCCTCGCCGACCCCGACCCCGTGCAGGCGTCGAAGAACGCGGTCGACCCGGTGTCGGTGTTCAGCCGCGAGGAGATCGGCCAGCTGGCCCGGGCCTTCGACGTGGTGCAGGACCAGGCCGTGCGGATGGCCACCGACCAGGCCGTGCTGCGCGACAACGTGAACGCGATCTTCGTCAACCTGTCCCGGCGCAGCCAGGCACTGGTCGAGCGGCAGCTGTGCGAGCTGGACCGGCTGGAGCAGAACGAGCAGGATCCCGACCAGCTGGCCCGCTTCTTCGTGCTGGACCACCTGGCCACCCGGATGCGCCGCAACAGCGAGAACCTGATCATCCTGTCCGGCACCGGGCTGACCAAGCACATGGTCCGGCCGCTGCCGCTGGCCGAGCTGATCGGCGCGGCGATCTCCGAGGTGGAGCACTACGCCCGGGTCAAGGCGACCGGACTGCCGACCGTGCTGGTGCACGGCCGGGCGGTCAAGGACCTGGTGCACCTCATCGCCGAGCTGCTGGACAACGCCACCACGTACTCCGAGGCGTCGACGACCGTGACGATCGCGGCCCGCACGCTGCGCGGCGGCCAGCTGGCGATGCAGATCTCCGACTGCGGCATGGGCATGACCGCCGAGGAGCTCGACGCCGCCAACCAGCGGCTCGCCGACCCGCCCGCCTTCGACGTGACGGTGGCCCGCCGGATGGGCCTGTACGTGGTCGCGCGCCTGGCCCAGCGGCACAACATCCGGGTCCGGCTGCGCAACGGCGACTTCATCGAGGGCGGCACCAAGGCCGTCATCACCGTGCCGGCCGACCTGCTCGCGCCGCCGCGCGAGGAGGAGACGCCGGCGCTCACGGCCGCGCCGCGTCGGCGTGTGCTCGAGGAGACCCAGCCCGGCGACGTGCCGATCCCCCGACAGAGCCAGAACGGCAGCAGCAGCCTGTTCCGCAAGCCGCCCGACGAGGCCGAGGTCGAGCCGCCGCCGGTCAGGAAGGACCCGGAGCCCGAGCCGACCCTGCGGCTGCCGATCTACGAGGAAGTCCTGTCCCGCTGGTTCCAGCCCGTCGAGCCGGTCGACGAGTGGCCGGTGGACGAGCCGGACGCGCCGCCGCTGCCGGACCTGCCGGCCGCCGTCGAGGTCGGCGTGCCGGTCAAGTCGCCGGAGCCGGTCAACCGGCACGAGCTGCCGGGCCGGCCGTGGAACTCGCCGGCCGACGAGGGCTGGCTGACCGTGCGGACCCGGCTCAGCGGCCCCGCCGGCGACCAGCTCACCCCGGTCGGCCTGCCCAAACGCGTGCCGAACAAGCACCTGGTGCCCGGCTCGGCCGCGCCGCGCAGCGCGCCGCCGGACGTGCAGGAGACCCGGCCGCCGCAGTTCCCCGAGCGGTCCCCGGAGACGACCCGCAGCCGGCTGGCCGGCTTCCAGCGCGGGCTCGGCCGGGCGCGCCGGCACGCGCTGGACAGCGAGTCGGACGACATGGCCCCAAACGGCATGGCGGCGGCCGAGCACCGCAGCTGACGGACAGGAGCGTAAGCAGGCATGACCAACCAGGAACCCGGCGACTTCGGCTGGTTCATCACGGACTTCGTGCGCCGCGTGCCCGAGGTGGCGCACGCCGTGGTGGTGTCCGCCGACGGCCTGCTGCTGGCCGGCTCGCACGCGCTGCCGACCGACCGGGCCGAGCAGGTGTCGACCGTGGCCAGCGGGCTGGTCAGCCTGGCCAAGGGCGCGGCCCGGTGCTTCGAGATGGGCGAGGTGGTGCAGACGATCGTCGAGATGCGGCAGGGCTACCTGTTCCTGATGTCGATCAGCGACGGGTCGTGCCTGGCCGTGCTGGCCGCGCCGACCTGCGAGATGGACGTCGTCGCGTACGAGATGTCCATGCTGGTGGAGCGGATGGCGACGCGGTTGACGCCGGAGCTGCGGGCACAGCTGGCGGCGGCCGCGGTACACGACTGAGGGTGCGGGCCGGAAGGTCATTGAGTCGCCGCGGCCTCCCGCTGCCTGGCCCGCTGCTTGAGCAGCCAGCCGATCAGGGGGCCGAGCGTGAGGGCGATGGCCAGCGTGCCCGGGCCGGCGGTGCCGGTGTGGATGGCCTGCACCGGGTCGGCCAGCACCAGGCCCAGCGCGAGCACGCCCAGCTCCAGGCTCGTGCGGACGGCGCGAACGCTCCAGCCCCACCTCGCGCAGGCGCCGGTCATCAGGCCGTCGCGGGCGCCGGGGCCTAGGCCGGCCTGGATCACCAGCGCGGTGCCGAGGGAGAAGACGCCGATGCCGCCGGCCAGCAGCGCCGCGCGCGGGGCGAGGTCCGCCGGCACCGGTACCACCGAAAGCACCAAGTCGCAGCAGACGCCCGGCAGGAAGGTTGTAGCCAACGTGCCGAGGCCGGGCCGCTGCTTGAGCGGCCACCAGAACAGCAGCACCAGCAGCGAGACACCGATGATCACGGTGCCCGGCGACACGCCGAGCAGCCTGGCCAGCGCCAGGTGCAGCACGTCCCAGGGCTGCGCGCCCAGCCGCGCGCGGATCATCAAGGCCAGGCCGGCGCCCATCGAGGACGCGCCGGTGATCACTCTCGACAGCCGCCAGGCCAGCGTGAGCAGGCTTTTTCGGGGTGGCAGCGAAATGGTCGGGCGCGGTGGGCGACGGGGCGCGGCCAGGCACTGAGAGCGATGGACGGGCCGGGGTCGCCGGCCCATTCGCCGTGGGTCCGGGGGCGGCCGCAGTCCTAGACACGCCCTGGATACCGGAACGGCTGGAATTCGACTGTTGTCCATGTCACGTATTTGTCGATTTTCCTCCATCACGGACCCCACCCTCCTCGCGCCCCCAGGAAACGCCCTCAGTTTCAACGACAGCCGCCGCCGCGCAAATAGCCAAAAAGGGGGAATGCTCCGACGAATTTCCGACGCCGGTGCACGTGCACGTGCAGCGCGCCATTTCCGCTGGACAGCGGGGGTCGTTCGAAAAGGATCACCGCACCGGGGGCCGGTCCCCCGACAGTCGGAAGTCCAACTGACATTGCCGGCTGCAGTTACCCGAGGCAAGTCTCCCATGCAATTTCACGACGCAATCCCGGGCGTTCCCGGGGCCGCAATCAGATGCTCCCGGACCAGTGCGCGGCAGTCCGTCGCCCAGGCGACGGCGATCCGGGCATGGTCGCGGCGGGCTTCGGACAGGTCGGCATCGGCGGCGTTGGCTCGTTCGGTGTCGATGAGCCGGGTCTGCCGCTCGACCATCGCCGCGACGACCAGCTCGAGGTCGAGGCCCCCGTAGCCGTCGCACAGCTCCCTCAGGTGGGCCACCTGGTCGGCGACCGGCACGTTGCCCACGGTCTGGATGCACCAGGTCCAGGCCTGGTACGCCACGTCGTCGAGCCGGTCCCCCGGCGCGCAGCCCGTCCAGTCGATGAAGGCGACCGGCCGGCCGTCCTGGAAGATCGTGTTGAACGGGCCCGGATCGCCGTGCACGACGCACTCCCGGCCGCCGGCCAGCCGATGGCCCGCCGTGGCGTCGTGGAGGCGGCGAAGCATCGCCCCGCCCTGTCGGTAGGCACCCTCGGCTCGCTGTGACGGGTGGTCGGTTGTGCGCCCCGGGACGTAAGTGAGGATGTCCCGGCCCCTGTCGTCGACACCCCGGAAGCGCGGGGCGTGCGGGTAGCCCACCGCCTCGAGGTGGCGCAGAACCTGCTCGGCGAAGGGCGATCCGGACCGGCGCGTGCGCCGGACGGTGTCGCCGACGCGGACCACCTCCGCCGTGTCGTGCCCACCGGCCAACGGCTCTTCCGTCTCATCAGCACCAGTAGTCACATCCTCATGATCAGTGAGCCGCCGCTTCAGGACCACCGAGATCACCGCCCCGCACACCAGCGCGGCGACCAGCCCCCACAGCGCGATCCCGCTCAGCCACGTCTCCACCGCCGCCCCCACGTAGTGGACGAGGGCGGCGGTGCCGGTCGCCCACACGATCCCGCCGAGCGCGTTCGCGACGAGGAACCGCCGGTACGGCATGCGCAACGCGCCGGCCAGCGGCCCGGCGAGGATCCGCAGCAGCAGGATGAAGCGGCCGAGGAACACCGCCCACATCCCCCACCGCTCGAACGCCCGCTCCGCGCCGGCGAGGTGCCTCGGTCCGAAGTGCCGCGGGAACCTCCGTCCGGCCCACGCCAGCAGCGGCCGGCCGCCCCGGCGGCCGATCGTGTACCCGATCGAATCGCCGACGATCGCCCCCGCGGCGGCGCAGGCGGCGACCAGCTCCCAGCTCACCCCCGGCCGCAGCGTCAGCAGGGCGGCGCCGACCAGGGCGAACTCCCCCGGCATGGGAATGCCCAGGCTCTCGATCATGATGATCAGGGCGACGGAGACGTACACCGCCCACGGCGGCACGGTCGAGATCCAGTGGGTGATCAACTCGCTCACGTCACCGAGCGTAGGCAGCGCTGGTCGCCGGCCACATCGAACTTTCGCGACACGACGCCACCGACTTTGGTAGGGGCCAGTTGCGCGAAAACGCCGTCGGACCGGGGCACGGCTCCCTACGATCGCCGCCATGCGCAAGATCCGCGTCGCCGCGCCGGTCGCCGTCACGTTGGTCGCCGCCCTCACCGCCGGCTGCGCGCAGAGCAAGGTGCCGGCCGGCGCGGAGGTGACGCTGACTGGCCAGGTGGTCCGGCAGAACGGCGGCCCGGCCGCGAACCTGCGGCTCGCTCTCATCCGCGTCCCCGACCTCGGCGAGGTCGCGACGCAGGGCCTCATGGTGGTGGGGACGCTGGGCACCGCGTGCCTGGCCGACAACCCGCCGCAGGTGTGCAAGATCCTGCGGACCGTCACCTCCGACGGCCAGGGCCGGTTCACCGTCCACATGAGCGGGTCGGACGTGCGGGGCAGCTTCAACACGGCGACGAACTTCGGCCTGTCGGCGCAGCTTCCGGCCGCCGGCGACGAGGTCGGCGGCCCCGGCGTGCAGACGAACTTCGTGATCCAGCGGACCGACCTGGCCGTGCCGGCGCTGAAGTTCTGGGAACCGCAGCACGTCACGGCCGTCGGCGACGCGGCCAACACCACCGTGGGCTGGGATCGGCTGGCCGGCTCGGGCGACTACACCGTCCACTTCGCCAAGGACTTCCAGGACGTCTGGTCGGCCGACGGCACGCCGGGATCCACAGTGGACGCCCGCGCGTTCGAGGACGTGAACGGGGTGATCCGCGTCTCGACGACCGGCAGCGCCGCCGGTCCGGACACCAGCTTCGACACGACCTACACCAGCCAGGGCATTCCGTTCACGGGCAAGGTCGGCCGCCCCGAGTCACGCGCCGCGGCCTGCTACACCGACGGTCCCGACGGCAAGCCCGTGCCGGTCTCCCCCTGTGTCCTGACCGACGGCTCGTTCGAACATCCGCTCATCCAACCGGAATGCACGTCCAACGACTGCACCGCCGCGACGGAGCACTGGGTGTACCTCGACCTCGGCCGGCCGCAACAGATCGGCGCGGTCTTCGCCCGCGGCGTCGCCGCCGGCCAGCCGGTCGCGATCGAGACCAGCGACGACGCCCACACCTGGACCGCGCGCGGCAGCGGCGCCGGCCGGTTCATGAAGGTTTCCCTGCTGGAGACGGTCACCGCCCGCTACGTGCGACTGCGCGCGTCGAGTCTGCTCGGCCTGACCCAGGTGTCGGTCTGGCCCACCGCCTGACTTCGTTCACCGGCCGATCGATCGCCTTCGCGTATTGTCTGTCCGTCAGGCCACACTGAGGGGACAGTCGTGAACGGCACCAGCCGCCCGATAGTCGGGCGGGAGCACGAACTCGCGCTGCTGCACGCGCCGGGAGCGGCCCGGCTGGTCGAGGTCGTCGGCGATCCGGGCATCGGCAAGACCAGCCTGCTCGTCGAGTTCGCCCGCCACCGCGGCGCGGTGTTCTGCGGCCGTGCCACGGAATTCGAGCAGCATGTGCCGTTCGCGGTGTTCCTGGACGCGCTCGCGGACCGGGTCGCGGATCTGGACACCACCGAGCGCGACCTGCTCGGCGAGCCGGCGGTCGAGCTGCTCACCGCCGTCTTCCACGGCGGCGCCGTCGCGCACGCCGACCTGCAAGGCGTCGGCCGCCACCGGCTCTACCGCGCGGTGCGCACGCTGCTGGAGGTCGTCACGCCCGAGCAGGGCGGCACTTTGTTGCTTGACGACATGCATTGGGCCGACGAGGGTTCGGTGGGGCTGCTGGAGTTCCTGGTGCGCCACCCGCCGACCGGCCCGTTCCTGCTCGCCGTCAGCTACCGGCCGCGGCAGGCGTCGGAGCGGCTGTTCGCCGCGCTGTCCCACGCCGCCGGCCCGGAGCGGCTCCGTCTCGAGCTGAAACCGTTGACGCTGAAGGAAGTCCGGCAGCTGCTGCCGGACGTCGACGCGGCCCGGGCCAAGCAGCTGCACGATTCCAGCGGTGGCAACCCGTTCTACCTCGACGCGCTGACCCGCGTCGCCGCCGACGGCGATCCCGAGGTGGCGCTGTCCGCCGAACTGGCCGCCCTGACGCCGCGGCTGCTGCTGGTGGCGCAGGCCGCCGCGCTCGCCGGCGACCCGTTCGATCCGGAGCTGGTGGCCGAGGTCGCCGAGCTGCCGGAGGGCGAAACCCTGGCAGATCTGGACGAACTGGTCGCGCGCGACCTCATCCGCGCCGAGAGCAGCGCCCGCCGCTTCCGCTACCGCCACCCGCTGGTGCGCAGCGCCGCGTATCGCACGGGCCGCCCCGCCTGGCGTCTGAACGCCCACGCCCGCGCCGCCGCCGGATTGGAAAGGCGTGGCGCGCCAGCGACTTCCCGTGCGCACCACGTGGAGCGGGCCGCCCGGGCCGGCGACGACAGCGCCATCAACGTCCTCGTCGAGGCAGCGGAGTCCGTGCTGGGCACGGTGCCCGCGCTGGCCGTCGACTGGCTGCGCACCGCCATCGACCTCCTCCCCCGCACTCCCGCCGAACACAGCCGGTTGTGCGGGTTGATGTTGTTGCGCGCCAGGGCTCTGCTCGTCACCGGTCGGATCGACGAGTGCCGGGGCACCCTCCAGGACCTGCTGGTGCTGCTGCCCGAGGAGCCCAGCGACCTGCGCAGCGCGGCCGTGTCGATGTGCGGAACCGTGGAGCGCCTGCTCGGCCGCTACGACGAGGCGCAGGCGTTGCTCACCGCCGAGCTGACCCGGCTGCCCGACCGGCACGACCGGCTGGCGCTCGGCATGCGGATCGACATCGCCGCCGGGTTGTTGCAGTGCGCCAAGTTCGAGGAAGCCCGTACCTGGGTGATGCAGGTGCTGGAATCCCCTGCGCTGCATGAGATCCGCCCGCTGACGCTGACCGTCGGCCTGAGCATCCTGGCCACCGCCGACGCCTACACCGGTCGCTTCGAGACCGCCGTGTCACACGTCCGCCGTGCCTCCACCATGCTGGACGGCCTGTCCGACGGCGAACTCGCCGAGCGGCTGTACCTCACGCTGGAGCTGGCGTGGGCGGAATTGGTGCTGGAGCGCAACTTCGACGCCCTGCGCCACGTTCGCCGCTGCGCCGCGCTGGCCGAACGCACCGGCCACGGCCATCTCCAGCCCGACATCCTGTTGACCTTCACGCAGGTGTACGCCCAGCTCGGCGAGCTGGCGCAGGCCGCCGAGCAGGCCGAGGCGACGCTCGAGGCCGCGCTGGTGATGGGCCGTCCCGAGTTGCAGGAGGTCATCCACGCCCGGCAGTCGGAGATCGCCCTGTGCCGCGGCGACGTGAAGGCCGCGCTGCACTTCGCCGAGCTGGCCGTCGAAAAGGCCGCGCCCGGCGCGTACTGGTGGTCCGGCGAGGGCGTCGCCGCGCTGGCCGCCGCCCGGCTGGCCAACGGCGATCCGCAGGGCTGCGTGCAGGATCTGATGCGCGGCGGCGATCCCGCGCTCATCGGCTACGCCCCGTCGCTGCGCCGCCTCTGGTTCGACGAGCTCGTCCGCGCCGAGGTCGCCCTGGGCAACGTCGAGGCCGCGCTGGACTGGGGCCGGCGGGCCGAGCAGTCCGTCGCCGACGGCGACCTTCCCGGCCGGACCGCCCAGGCCTGGCTCGCCTCCGCCCGCGCCCACCTCGCCGCCAAGGACATCCCCGCCGCCGCCGACCTGGCCGCCCGCGCCGCCGACAATTTCGCCCAGGCCCACCTGCCCGTCCACGAGGGCCAGGCCCGCCACGTCCTCGGCGCCGCCCTGGCCGAGCTCGGCCGCCGTGACGACGCCCAGCAGCACCTGGGCCGGGCCAAGGAGCTCTTCGCCAACGCCGGCGCCGCCGGCATGCACGCCGCCGTCGTCCACCAGCAGCGCCAGCTCGGCGCCAAGTCCACCCGCGTCCGCCGCGACGGCGGCCCGCTGTCCCAGCGTGAGCTGGAGATCGCCGAGCTCGTCGCCCACGGCTACACCAACCGCCAGATCGCCAGCCAGTTGTTCATGAGCCCCAAGACCGTCGAGGCCCACCTGTCGCGGATCTTCACCAAGCTCGGCGTCGCCTCCCGCACAGCCCTCGCCAGCCACCTCATGCGCAACGCCAAGGAGTCCGGGTAGCTACGCCGGGTACAGCGACCCGGCGGGGATGATCCGCTGCCCGATGTTCGGGCTGGACCACAGCAGCTTGAGGTACGCCTCGTCGCCGGCCTGCGTGTAGTCGACCCGGATCGTGTGCCGGCCGGCCGTCAGCCCGACAACGGCCTTGTCCACGCGAACGGCGTGCGGCTTCGAGGCGTCGATGACGAGCTTGCCGTCGACCCACACCTGGGCGGTGTCGTCGGAGACGGTCGCCAGCGAGTAGTTGTCGCTGACGGGAACCGCCACCGATCCCGTCCACCGCGCGGAGAAAGCGCCGACGGGGATGGACGGCGCGGGACTGCCGTCCAACTGCCAGGCGAAGTTCAGCGTCGGATCAACCCGTGTCACCGAGGGCTTCCCGGTGAAGGTGGCGTTCGGCCAGTACTGCGCGGTCAATCCGGTGCCGGGTGCGGTCGTCACGGTCGGCGGCGTGGTGACGGTCAGCTCGATCACCGTGGCAGTGCCGTTGGTCGCGCCGCCCGACGGCGTCAGGTCGTAGCCGTCCCCGGAAGCCTTCCAGGCAACGGATTGCGTGCTGCCGAGCACGCGCGCGCCGGTGATGGTGAACTTCGACCGGGCCGTCAGGTGCAGCGGCCTTCCCCAGTCGTAGACGGAAGCGTAGAGCTTGTCGCCGGAACGGCTCACCGCGCCCCAGTCCGGATCGGCGACGAGACCCGTGTACCCGGCGTCACGCACCGCCGACCCGTTCGCGCTCAGCCACGACCCCATCGCCTGCAACACGGTCGACTGTCCAGTCGGGACGGCTCCGGTGTCGGTCGGCCCGATGTTGAGCAAGAAGTTGCCGTCGCGAGAGACGATGTCCAGGAGGTTCCGCGTCAACGTCACCGGCGACTTGAACGTGTCGTTGCGGTTGTAGCCCCAGTGGCTCGCGATGGTGTCGCACGTCTCCCACGGCGCACCGTCCACCGGAGCGGCCGGAATGGTGCGCTCGGGCGTCGAGTAGTCGCCGTCGACGATCCGCCGCTTGCCGACCCGGTTGTTGACGACCAGGTCCGGGTTCAGGCCGTGCAGGTAGTTCTGGAGGTTGTCGCCCTCGGCGGGACTCCACGCCGGGCAGGCGCCGTCGAACCAGAGCAGCGCCGGATGGTAGTCGGTGACGAGCTCCTTCAACTGGGCGTACATGTTCTTGCGGTACGCCGGGAAGTCGTGCTGGCAGCCGGTGTCGTGCCAGTCCTTGATCGAGTAGTAGATGCCGAACGTGATGCCGGCCTTGTCGGCGGCCGCCTTCAGTTCGGCGAGAATGTCACGGTGCTTGTCGAACGCCGAGTGGTCGCGCAGGTTCCACGTGTTGACCTTGGTGGGCCACATGGCATAGCCGTCGTGGTGCTTGGCGGTGATCACGATGTAGCGCTGGCCGGCGGCCTCGGCCAGGTTCACGATCTTCGTGGCGTCGAAGGCGGCCGGGTTGAAGGTCGCGGCCTTCGCCTCGTACTCCTTCATCGGAATCTGGCAGTTCTGCAGGATCCACTCGGCACTCTGGCAGGTGGTGCCGTCCGGCTTCTGGTAGACACCCTGCCAGTTCGAGTAGTCGCCGAAGTGGATGAACATGCCGAACCGGTCGCCGCGCCACCAGGCGGTGCGCGCCGCGGTGAACGGGTCGTCGTGGGCATGGTTGTCGCCCGGCGCCGCCCACGCCGGCGCGGCACACAGTCCGGTCATCATCAGAGCGGCCACCAGGGCCAGCCACATCCGCTTCATGCCCACTCCCCAGAGTCTGCCGGATTCATCGGATGTGTACCGCCGCCCGTTCCGCGTCGTCAACCGTCGGCACGCCCGGCCGATCGACATCGTCGATGACAACCGCCTCCTCGACCGGACAACGCACACAACAACGCCGACGCCTCGCCGGCACCCGCCCTGACAACGGTATTGACGGCCAGCGAGGGCGGATCGGCCACGACGATCGGCCACAACCGGCCGGCCGCGAAACACCGCCGCCACCTCTGGAACACCTGCACGGCAGTCACGAAGGAGACCTTTACGGTACGGATACATCGGATCTATAGTCGCCAGGTCTCCGAGCCGCCCGGTGGCGCCCCTTCATCGAGGAAGGAACCGGATCGTGCCGACCAAGAGACATCTGCTGGCGGTCGCCGTGACCGCCCTCGCCGTCCTGGCCGCCCAGCCGGCAGCCGCCGCCCCCGGCGGCGCGGCCACGAAACCGATCATGGGCTGGAGCAGCTGGAGCTTCCTGCGCGGCCCCGGTGACGAGGCGAAGATCCTGGCGCAGGCCGACGCGATGCACACCAGCCTCGAATCGCACGGCTACCGCTACATCAATCTGGACGCCGGCTGGAGCGACCACGTCGACGCCTACGGCCGCGACACCTGGGACACCGGCCTGTTCCCACACGGCATCCCCGTCCTGGCGGCGAAACTGCACGGCATGGGCCTCAAGCTCGGGCTCTACCTCAACCCGGGCATCCGCCAGAGCGTGGTGAACGCCAACCTGCCGATCAAGGGAACCCCCTACCACGCCAAGGACATCGCCGACACGAGCACCATCGGCAACACGCTCGGCAGCGGCTACTGGCGCATCGACTACAGCAAACCCGGCGCGCAGCAGTACATCCAGAGCTACGTCGACCTGTTCGCGTCCTGGGGCGTCGACTACGTGAAGATGGACTTCGTCGGCCCCGGCGGCGGCAACAAGCCGGCCGACAACCGCCCGGACATCAAGGCCTGGCACCAGGCGATCGTCCACAACGGACGGCCGATCGTGCTGGAGCTCTCCAACTCCCTGTCCTACGCCGACGCCGCGACCTGGAAGCAGTACGCGAACGGCTGGCGCATCGACGGCGACATCGAGTGCTACCACTGCGGCGCCCCCGGCAGCAGCTACCCGCTGACGAGCTGGGCCAAGGTGTCCAAGCGCTTCACGGACCTGCCGAAGTGGACCCAGTACGGCGGCCCGGGCGGCTGGAACGACCTGGACTCGCTGGAACTGGGCAACGGCGACAACGACGGCCTCACGCCGACGCAGCGCCAGACGGCCATGACGCTGTGGTCGATCGGCTGCGCACCGCTGCTGCTCGGCGCTGACCTCACGCACCTCGACGCCGGCGACCTCAAGCTGATGACCAACGACGAGGTGATCGCCGTCAACCAGGCCGGCGTCCCGGGCAAGCAGCTCACGGACCAGATCTGGAGTGCCAAACAGGCCAACGGAAGCTACGACGTCGCGCTGTTCAACCTCGGCGCCTCCACCGCGACCGTCAGCGTCGACTGGAGCCAGTTGGGCTTCTCCGGCCCGGCGAAGGTCCGCGACCTCTGGGCGCACAGCAACCTCGGCACGACAACCAGTTTCGACGCCTCGCTGGCACCGGGCGCGTCCCGCCTGATCTCCGTCACTCCGCAGCACTGACCCCCACAGCACTGATCAAAGGGAGCATCGATGAGGGTGGTACCCGCCCGTTTGCTGGCGTTCGCACTGAGTTCGCTGGCGGTGTTCGCCGGCGGCACCGCGATCGCCCCGACACCGGTGACCGTCACGGTCGCGAAGGCCGCCAGCGGCCACGTCGGCGGCGGCTTCGCCGGCTTCAGCTACGAGAAGGACCGCGTCGGCGCGGGCCTGTTCGACGCCAAGGACACCGACCTGGTGCAGCTGTTCCGCCGCCTCGGCCCGAGTGTGCTGCGCCTGGGCGGCAACCTCGGCGACCAGGTCAACTGGAACGCCGGCGGCAAGGGCGGCTCGGCCACGGAGGTCGCGCCCGCGGACGTCGCCAAGCTGGCCGGCTTCGTGCGGGCGGCCGGCTGGAAGGTCATCTACGGCATCAACCTGAAGACCAACACTCCGGCCAATGCCGCCTCGGAGGCCCAGTTCGCGGCGCACGCGCTGGGCGGCAGCCTGATCGCGTTCGAGATCGGCAACGAGCCCAACGTGTACGACTCCGAGACCGCCTACGAGACGGCGTTCGACGCCTACGTGGCGGCGATCCGAGCAAAGGTGCCGAACGCGACGTTCGACGGCCCCGGCGAGGCCGACAAGACGGACTGGTCCACCACCTTCGCCGCGCACGAGAAGGCCAACGGCCTGTCCCTGCTGTCCACGCACCTCTACATCGCCAGCAACACCACCGCCACCATCCCGGGCATGCTCGCCTCCAACTCCTCCGGCCGGCTGCCGACCAACGAGGCGGCGATGGAGAAGGCGATCACCGACAACGGCCTGGCCCACTGGCGGATCACCGAGTCCAACTCCTACTTCCACGGCGGCGCGGCCGGCGTCAGCAACGTGCAGGCGGCGGCGCTGTGGTCGCTGGACTACATGCACGGCATCGCCGCCAACCACGGCGACGGCGTGAACTTCCACGGCGGCACGTCCATCCAGTTCCCGCTGGCGTACTCGCCGATCGTGTTCGACGGCATGACCCCCACCGGCGTGCAGGGCGTCTACTACGGCGAGCTGCTCTGGGCGCTGGCCGGCCGCGGCTCGCTGCACGCCGCGACGGTCGCCGGCGGCTCGAACGTGACCGCCTGGGGCATCGGAACGAACGTGTTCGTCAACAACACGGGCACCTCCGCCGTCCACGCGACCGTCACCCTTGCCGCCCCCGCCGCAAGGGCCAGCGAGTACGTCCTGACGGCCCCCTCGCTCGACTCCACGGCGATCACCATCGCCGGCTCCGCGGTCGGCAAGAACGGCGCCTTCACGCCGAAGCCGCAGCATGTGACCGTGCGCGACGGGAGTGTGACGATCGACGTCCCGGCGGGCAGCGCGGCACTGGTGGTCACCGGCTGAGCGAAGTGGACAACGGCGGGGAGCTGGGCTTTTGCCCGGCTCCCCGTTTTTTTCCATCATTTTGCGAGTTCCACTAGACGCCGGTGGGAGAGACTGCACGGCAGGCGCGCGGCGAAGCGCGCGGCGAAACGTTCCCCGGCCGAAAGGGACGTCATGGGCGCGGCGGCAGGTCCGGAGGGCGACGGTACCGACCGTTGTCCAGCGCGACAGGCCGGGCCGCCCGCGGCGCACCCTGTGACCGGGGTCATCTTTTGTTGGGTTTCTACAATTTCCGGTGCTCCGCGCCGTCACATACAGCATTTCGCCACTGGCGGATCCACGAGAGTGTTCAGGGTGGGAGTGGGGTCCGTCGGCCCCACCGGGTTCTAGTGCAGGAGGCTCGGTCGGTGTTCAGTCGTGTCGCCATCGTCAACCGCGGAGAGGCCGCGATGCGGCTGATCCACGCCGTCCGGGATCTCTCCGCGGAGACCGGGCGCCGCATCGAGACCGTCGCGTTCTACACCGACGCCGACCGCAACGCCACGTTCGTGCGCGAGGCCGACCTCACCTACGACCTGGGCCCGGCGTCGGCGCGGCCGTACCTGGACCACGCCAAGCTGGAGAAGGCGCTGGTCGAGAGCGGCGCGGACGCGGCCTGGGTGGGGTGGGGCTTCGTCGCCGAGGACCCGGCGTTCGCCGAGGTGTGCGAGAAGGTCGGCGTCACCTTCGTCGGCCCGAGCGCGGACGCCATGCGCCAGCTCGGCGACAAGATCGGCGCCAAGCTGATCGCCGAGGAGGTGGGCGTCCCGGTCGCGCCGTGGAGCCGCGGTGAGGTCGCCACCCTCGAGGACGCGCTGACCGCCGGCGCGAACATCGGCTACCCGCTGATGCTCAAGGCCACCGCGGGCGGCGGCGGACGCGGCATCCGCAAGGTCACCTCCGCCGACGAGCTCGCCGACGCCTACGAGCGCACCAGCCAGGAAGCGCTGCGCGCCTTCGGTTCCGGCGTCGTGTTCCTCGAGCGCCTGGTCACCGGCGCGCGCCACGTCGAGGTCCAGGTGATCTCCGACGGCGACACCGCGTGGGCGCTCGGCGTGCGCGACTGCTCGGTGCAGCGCCGCAACCAGAAGATCATCGAGGAGTCCGCCTCCCCGGTGCTGAGCCCCACACAGACCGCCGAGCTGAAGGCGTCCGCCGAGCGGCTGGCCGTGAAGGTCGGCTACCGCGGCGCGTGCACCGTCGAGTTCCTGTACCACCCGGGCGAGAAGCTGTTCGCCTTCCTCGAGGTGAACACCCGCCTCCAGGTGGAGCACCCGATCACGGAGATCACCACCGGCACCGACCTGGTGCGCCTCCAGCTGCACGTGGCCGCCGGCGGCAAGCTGACCGGCGAGCAGCCGGCCGAGCTGGGCCACGCCGTGGAGGCTCGGCTCAACGCCGAGGACCCCGACCGCGACTTCGCGCCGTCGCCGGGCCGCATCGCCCGGCTGGACCTGCCGGCCGGCCCGGGCATCCGGGTGGACACCGGCGTCAGCGAGGGCGACACCATCCCCGCCGACTTCGACTCGATGATCGCCAAGATCATCGCGTACGGGCGGGACCGCGACGAGGCGCTGGCGCGGCTGCGCCGGGCGATGTCCGAGACCAAGGTCATCATCGAGGGCGGCGCCACCAACAAGAGCTTCGTGCTGGACCTGCTCGACCAGCCCGAGGTGATCGACGCCAGCGCCGACACCGGCTGGATCGACCGGGTCCGCGGCGAGGGCCGGCTGGTCTCGCACCGCCACTCCTCCGTCGCGCTGGCCGCCGCGGCCATCGAGGCGTACGAGGAAGAGGAGCGCGTGGAGCGGCAGCGCCTGCTGTCCACCGCGTTCGGCGGCCGGCCGCAGGTGCAGCACGAGAGCGGCCGCCCGCTGGACCTCAAGCTCCGCGGCGTCGGCTACCGCGTGCGGGTGGCCCGGGTCGGCGCGACCCGGTTCCGGGTGGCCGTCGAGGCCGGTGAGGACGTCCGCACCGCCGACGTCGTGCTGGACCGCTTCGACCACCACACCGGCCAGATCCTGGTCAACGGCTCCCGCCACAGCCTGCTCACCGGCACCCACGGCCCGATCCACCTGGTCGAGGTGGACGGCGTGGCGCACCGGATCAGCCGCGACGAGGGCGGCGTCGTCCGCTCCCCCGCGCCCGCGCTGGTGGTGGCGACCCCGGTGGAGGTCGGCGACGAGGTCGAGGCCGGCGCGCCGATCATCGTGCTGGAGAGCATGAAGATGGAGACGGTGCTGCGCGCGCCGTTCAAGGCTCGGCTGAAGGAACGCCCGGTCTCGGTGGGCAGCCAGGTGCCGACGGGCGCCCCGCTGATGCGGCTGGAGCCGATCGCCGACGACTCCGAGGAGGACGCCGGCCCGGTCGAGACCGTCGAGCTGGACCTGCCGGCCGCGCCCGCGGTCGTGCCGGTGGCCGAGCGGCTGGCCCGCGGCCAGGAGGACCTGCGCAACCTGCTGCTCGGCTTCGACGTCGACCCGCTGGACGAGCGCCGGGTGCTCGCCGACTACGTGGCGGCCCGCGAGGAGGCCGACGACCGTCCGCTGGCCGAGGAGCTGGCGCTGCTGGACGTGTTCGCCGACCTCGCCGAGCTGAGCCGGAACCGGCCGACCGGCGAGGAGGAGAGCCACTCCTACAGCGCCCGCGAGTACTTCCACACGTACCTGCAGAGCCTGGACGTGGAGCGCGCCGGCCTGCCGGAGGCGTTCCAGGCCAAGCTGTCCAAGGCCTTGGCGCACTACGGCGTGACCGAGTTGGAGCGCACCCCCGAGCTGGAGACCGCGGTCTTCCGGATCTTCCTCGCGCTCCAGCGGGCCGCGTCCGACGCGACCGTCGTGATGACGCTGCTGCGCTCGTGGCTGAACGAGTTGCCGCCGGACGAGACGCTGCGCGAGCCGACCGGTCTGGCCCTGGAACGGCTGGTGTCGGCCACGCAGGTCAGGTTCCCGGTGGTCTCCGACCTCGCCCGCGGCGTCGTGTTCGCGTGGTTCGGCCAGCCGCTGCTGCGCCGCAACCGGGCCCGGGTGTACGCCGCCGTGCGCAACCACCTTCGGCACCTCGACGCGCACCCGGACTCGCCGGACCGCGCCGAGCGCATCGCCGAGATGGTCCGCAGCACGGAGCCGCTGGTCCGCCTGCTGGGGCAGCGCCTGATCCGCGCCGAGCTGGACAACGCCACCATGCTCGAGGTGCTGATCCGCCGCTACTACGGCAACAAGGGCACCACCGACGTGCACCGCAGCGAGGTCGCGGGCTGCACCTTCGTGGTGGCTTCCCGGGCCGGCGCGCGCATCGCGTCCGCCGCGGTCAGCTTCGACGCCTTCGGCAGCGCGCTGCGGGGGCTCGCCGAGCTGGCCGGTGGCGACGAGGCGGTCGACGCCGACATCTACCTGGCGTGGGAGAAGCAGCCCGAGGACTTCGACGCGATGGCGGCGGAGCTGCACGAGGTGATCGCCGCGCACCCGCTGCCGGTGCAGGTCCGCCGGGTCACGGCGACCGTCGCCGGCCGGGGTGGCGCCGTCATGCACCACCACTTCACGTTCCGGCCGTCCACCACGGGGATGACCGAGGAGCGGCTGATCCGCGGTCTCCACCCGTACATCGCGCAGCGGATGCAGCTGGAGCGGCTGCGCAAGTTCGACCTGACCCGCCTGCCGTCCTCCGACGAGGAGGTGTACCTGTTCCGTTGTGTGGCAAGGGAGAACCCCGCCGACGACCGGCTGGTCGCCTTCGCGCAGGTGCGGGACCTGACCGAGCTGCGTGAGCACGACGGCCGCCTGGTCGCGCTGCCCACCGCCGAGGACACCGTCGCCACCTGCCTCGACTCGATCCGGCGGGCCCAGTCGCGGCGTCCGTCGAAGAACCGGTTCAACACCAACCGGATCGTCGTCTACGTCTGGCCGGTCAGCGAGGTGACCCGCGAGGAGCTGGAGATGATCGCCGGCCGCGTGCTGCCGACCACGGCCGGCGCCGGGCTGGAGGAGATCCTGTTCATCGCCCGTCAGCGTGACCCGGAGACCGGGGAGCTGACGAAGATCGCCGTGCGGATCGCGTTCGACGCGACCGGCGGCACCACGCTGTCGGTGGACGAGCCGCCGGTGGACGCGGTCGAGCCGCTGGACGACTACCGGCTCAAGGTGATGCGGGCCAGCAGCCGGAACACGGTGTACCCGTACGAGCTGACGGGGCTGCTGGGCGACTTCACCGAGCACGACCTGGATTCCTCGTTTGCCTTGGTGCCGGTGGATCGGCCGAAGGGGCGCAACACGGCGGCGATGGTCGCCGGTGTGGTGAGCACGCCGACCGAGCGGTACCCCGAGGGCGTCAAGCGGGTCGTGCTGCTCGGCGACCCGACCAAGTCGCTGGGCGCGCTGTCCGAGCCGGAGTGCCGGCGGGTGATCGCCGCGCTGGACCTGGCCGAGCAGATGAAGGTGCCGGTCGAGTGGTTCGCGCTGTCCTCGGGCGCACGGATCTCCATGGAGTCCGGCACCGAGAACATGGACTGGGTGGCGGCGGCGCTCAAGCGCATCGTCGAGTTCACCCAGGACGGCGGCGAGATCAACATCGTGGTCGCGGGGATCAACGTCGGCGCGCAGCCGTACTGGAACGCCGAGGCGACGATGCTCATGCACACCAAGGGCATCCTCGTGATGACGCCGGACTCGGCGATGGTGCTGACCGGCAAGCAGGCGCTGGACTTCTCCGGCGGCGTGTCCGCCGAGGACAACTTCGGCATCGGCGGCTACGACCGGGTGATGGGCCCGAACGGGCAGGCGCAGTACTGGGCGCCCAGCCTGGCCGGCGCGCGGGATGTGCTGATGGCGCACTACGAGCACACCTACGTGGCGCCTGGGGAAGTCGGGCCGCGCGCGGCGGGTTCCGGCGACCCGGTGGACCGGGACATCTCCTCGTTCCCGCACGTGGTCGAGGGCAGCGACTTCGCGACCGTCGGCGACATCTTCTCCGCGGCGTCCAACCCGGACCGCAAGAAGCCGTTCGACATTCGCACCGTGATGCGGGCGGTGGCCGACCAGGACCACCCGGTGCTGGAGCGGTGGGCCAGCATGGCCGACGCCGACACGGCGGTCGTGCAGGACGTGCACCTCGGCGGGCAGCCGGTGTGTCTGCTCGGTATCGAGTCGAAGTCCGTGCAGCGGCGCGGTTTCCCTCCCACCGACGGCCCCGACTCGTACACCGCCGGCACGCTGTTCCCGATGTCGTCCAAGAAGGCGGCGCGGGCGATCAACGCCGCCAGCGGGAACCGGCCGCTGGTGGTGCTGGCCAACCTGTCCGGGTTCGACGGGTCGCCGGAGTCGATGCGCAAGCTCCAGCTGGAGTACGGCGCCGAGATCGGGCGAGCCATCGTCAACTTCGACGGGCCCATCGTGTTCTCGGTGATCTCGCGGTACCACGGCGGGGCGTTCGTCGTCTTCTCCAAGGCGCTGAACCCCCGGATGACGGTGTTGGCCGTTGAGGGTTCGTTCGCTTCCGTGATCGGCGGCGCGCCGGCTGCGGCGGTTGTCTTCACGCTGGAGGTGAACCGGCGGACGGCGGAGGACTCGCGGGTTGTGGAGCTTGAGGGTCAGCTCGCGGAGGCTTCCGGGGCGGTGCGGGCGGAGTTGAGCGCCCGGTTGGCCGAGGTGCGGTCTTCGGTGCGGACCGAGAAGCTGTCGGAGATGGCCGCGGAG
This sequence comes from Kutzneria buriramensis, assembly GCF_003387475.1. Taxonomy (GTDB): domain Bacteria; phylum Actinomycetota; class Actinomycetes; order Mycobacteriales; family Pseudonocardiaceae; genus Kutzneria; species Kutzneria buriramensis. The sequence goes on from NZ_QUNO01000013.1 coordinate 390,819, forward strand.
TTCGACCGGGTGCACAGCGTGCACCGGGCGGTGGAGGTCGGTTCCGTGGACGCGGTGGTGAGCGCGGCGGAGCTGCGGCCGCGGATCATCGAGGCCATTCGCAAGGGGTAGAACGGGTTGAGGTCTGGTGCGGTCCGCTCGGGTTTCCGGGCGGGCCGCTTTTTTGTCACGGCCCGACCGTTCGTGCCGACAATGCGCACCCTCCGCCCAACCGCTCCGTCGGACGCGCCACCGCCTGTTAGCTTGCGGATGTGCGCATCCTCTTCTCCGGCACCGGCATCCATGGACACTTGCTGCCGATGATGCCGCTGGCTCGGGCATTCGCCGCTCGCGGCCACGCCGTCGGCTTCCTCACGTCCTCGCAGGCGACAGACCTGGTCAAGCCCGAGGCCTTCGATCTGCTGGCCACGGAGATGACGATCGCTGACGCCGTCGCGGACACGCTGCGCGCCACGGGCATCGACATGATCGACAAACCGGAGCCGCGAGGCGCCGCGTACATCTTCGCGGGCAGCGCGGTGGACCTGTCGGCCGAACCAGCGCTGGCCATGGCCGGCGACTGGCGACCCGACCTCCTCGTCCACGAGATCTCCGACCACATCGGCCCGGTGGTCGCCGCCGCGCTCGGCACCCCCGCGGCGATGTTCGCCTACGGCCCGCGCCGGCCGGACGAGTACACCGCCGCGATGGACGAGGTGGTCGCGTCCAGGTACGCCGACCGCGGCCTGATCCGCGTCCCGCCGCTTCGCTACGTCGACATCTGCCCGCCGTCGGTCAACTATCCGGAGTGGCGGCCGCCGGCCCCGCGTCAGCTCCTGCGACCCGAGGCCTACCGCCAGCCGTGGTCGCAGCCGCAGACCGTGCCGGCCAAGGGCGACAGGCCCCGGGCCCTGGTCTCGTTCGGAACCGTCTTCGGCCGCGCGGAGCAGTTGTCGCCGCTGGTCGACGCGCTGGTCGAACGGGACCTGGACGTCGTCGTCACGCTCAACGCCGACGCCGATCGGTTCGATGTGGACCGCACCCGTGTCCACCTCAGCCGGTTCGTGCCACTGGAGACGCTGCTCGTCGGCGTCGACGTCATGGTCACCCACGGCGGCGCCGGGACCACGCTGGCCGCGCTCGCCCATGGCGTGCCCCTGGTCGTGCTGCCCCAGGGCGCCGATCACCCGCGGCAGGCCGAACGCGTGGTCAACGCCGACGCCGGCATCGCGCTCGTCGGCGACGAGGCGACGCCCGACGCGGTCGCGGCGGCGGCGATCCGCGTCCTCACCGACCCGGTGATCCGGGCTGGCGCCGCCCTCGTGCGCGACGAGATCGCGGCCATGCCGTCGCCCGACGACGTGGCGCGGATACTGGAGACCACCTGGTCCTGACCGCCCGGGCCGAAAACCTTGCCGCCCCACACCTCCCGCCACCGTATCGTTTGAACAGTCAACTACGATTCCAACGCATGGCTGCCAGTTTTCCGACCGTTGTGCTGGTGCACGGCGCGTGGCACGGACCGTGGTGCTGGGACGACGTCCGCACCCGGCTCACCGACGCCGGCATCCCGTCCGCGGCGGTCTCCCTCCCCAGCTCCACGCCCCGCCTGGGCGGCCTGAACGACGACGTCGCCGCGCTCAATGCGGCCCTCGACGACCTCAACGGCCCGTTCGTCATCGCCGCCCACTCCTATGGCGGCATCCCCACCACCGCCATCGCCGCCACCCGCATCGACGTCGTCCACACGATCTACGTCTGCGCCTTCGCGATCCCGGCCGGCGCCAGCCTCCAGGGCATGGTCGGCGGCCAGCCCCTCGACTGGTGGCTGCCCAGCCCGGACGGCCAAAGCCTCACCACCACCGACCCCGAGAGCCACTTCTTCAACGCCTGCACCCCGGCCGAGGCGGCGACGGCCGCGCCCAAGCTCACCCCGCAGTCGACACGCTCCTTCCAGGACCCCCTCCCCAAGGCGGCGTACGGCCAACTACCCGCCACCTACGTCGTCTGCACGCGCGACGGCGCCATCCCCACCCCGGTCCAGCACGGCATGGCCCGAAGACTCGGCGGCACGACCCTCGAACTCGACGCGGACCACAGCCCCTGGCTGAGCCGCCCGGCCGAACTCGCAGCCATCATCTCCGGTGTTGCAGGGAGCATCTCAGCATGACAAGGTCCACTATGGACATGACGGCCGACGAACTCGCCGCGGAACTGGACGCCCTCACCCCGCCTCCGTTGCTGCGCGCGGAGTTCCGGAACGAGTACGACGTCGTCCGTCGCGAAGCCGACAGGTCCGGCGACCTCATCGGCACCCGCATCCTGCTGGCCAAGTGGCGTGGCGTCGTCGCCGCCGAGCAGAAGGACCCGGGCATCTCCCACCGCGTCCTGGCCGAGGCCGCCGCGCTGGCCGATGAGGCACGCCACCGCGACTGACCGACCTTCGACGGCTGTTGCGCGCCGACCACTACTCCTAGCGTCCCCTTCGTCACGGCACGGATCCGCGCGAAGGAGATCGGATGCTTCGGTTAGCAACGGCCGTCGTGCTCGTCAGCACCCTGGTCGTTCCCTCGGCCCACCCCATGGACGACGACGATGACGGTGGCCCGGCGGCCCCCGCCGACTACAGCTACGTGCAGAAAACGGTGCCGGGCCAGACCCTTCCCCGGCACGCCTACGACATCGCCGCAGCTCAGGCCCGCCACCTGCCGAAGGTCGGCGGCGCCTGGCAGTCGCTCGGTCCGACCAACATCGGCGGCCGCGTGGTCGGCCTGGCCATGGACCCGACCACCACCGACGCCTTGTACGCCGCCTCGGCGAGCGGCGGCCTCTGGCGGTCGACGGATGCGGGCCGCACCTTCACCGCCGCCTGGCCCCAGGATTCGACCCAGGCGATGGGTGCCGTCGCGGTAGCGCCCAACGGCACTGTCTACGTCGGCACCGGCGAGCCGAATCCGGGCGGCGGCAGCGTCACCTACGAAGGCACCGGCGTCTACCGCTCCACCGATCACGGCGCGAACTGGCAGCAGGTCGGCCTCCCCGACTCCGGCACCATCGGCGCGATCGCCATCGACCCGACCAATCCGCAGCGGATCCTCGTCGCCGCGAACGGCTCGCTGTACAACGCCGGTGGCGATCGCGGCGTCTACCTCAGCTCCGACGCCGGCAGCACCTGGCACAAGGTGCTCGATGTGCCCAACGCGTTCACCGGAGCCGTCGACGTCCAGTTCGATCCGGCCGACCCGCACCGCGTCTACGCCGCGCTCTGGGATCACCGCCGGCAGCCCGACCAACGGGTTTACGGCGGCGTCGGCTCCGGCCTGTACCGCTCGACCGACAGCGGCGCCACCTGGCAGCAGCTCGGCGGCGGGCTGCCGGCCACCGGCCCCGACGTCGGCCGCTACGGATTCGGCATCTCCGCCTCCCAGCCCGGCCGGATGTACGCCATCGTCGGCACGACCGCCGGCTCCTACGGCAGCGCCTACACCTCGGCCGACGCCGGCGCCACCTGGACGCGCCTGCCCGACGACGCGGAGCTCGTCGACTCGCAGTCCAGCTACAGCTGGTGGTTCGGCAAGATCTGGGTGGACCCTACCGACGCCAACCACGTGCAGCTGGCCGGCGTGCCCCTGGTGACCTCGCACGACGGCGGCAAGACGTGGACCGCCGACGACGCCGTGCACTCCGATCAGCACGTCATCGTCTGGGATCCGCGCCATCCGAAGCGGGTGTACCTCGGCAACGACGGCGGCGTCTACCGGTCCGACAGCAACGGCGACGGCGGCTGGACGCACGCCACCGTCGAGCCGTTCACGCAGCTCTACAGCGTGGCGATCACCGCCGCGGACACCTCGCGCGTCTCCGGCGGCGCGCAGGACAACGGATCGCTGCGGTCGTGGGGCGGCACGCGGTTCAACGAGTACTTCGGCGGTGACGGCCAGGAGAACCTGATCAGCCCGGCCAATGACAACATCGTCTTCGCCTGTCTCCAGTACGGCGAATGCGCGCGGTCCACCAACGGCGGCTCCTCGATGACCGACTTCACCGGCGCCACCACCGCCGACCGCCGCAACTGGCTCACCCCCGTCCAGTTCGACCCCACCAACCCGAAAGTCATGTACTACGGTGGAAACCGGCTCAACCGCTCCACCGACGGCGGCGTCACCTGGACCGCGATCAGCCCCGACCTGACCGGCGGCCCCGGCAAGGACGACTTCCCGTTCGGCACCATCACCACCGTCGCCGCGGCCACCGACCAGCACACGGTCTGGGTCGGCACCGACGACGGCCGGGTCTGGGTCACGCACAATCTCGGCGCCACCTGGACCAACGTGCTCACCGGTCAGCCCTGGGTGACGCGGGTCGTCCCGGATCCCCAGAGCCCGAACTCCGCCTACGTCACGTTGTCCGGCTACCGGTCCGGCTCCGCCCAGCCGCACGTGCTGCGCACCACCGACAGCGGCGGTCACTGGACGGATCTGTCCGGAAACCTGCCGCAGGCGCCCGTGAACACCCTCGTGATCGGCGCGGGCGGCATCCTCTACGCCGGCACCGACCAGGGCGTCTTCACCGGCACGGCGGGATCCGCCCAGTGGGCCCGGCTGGGCCAGAACCTGCCGCTGGTGCCGGTCGACGACATCGCCTACGACCCGTCGCACCACCGCCTGGTGATCGCCACCTTCGGGCGCGGCTTCTACTCGCTCACCGTCGCGTGACCGGCCGTGCCGGCGGCCCGTGCGGGGTCGCCGGCGCGGATCACGAGCAGCGCTCGCACCCTTGACATCGTAAGGATTGTTCACGAATATGAAAGCCCGCCGCCGAAGACAACCTCCAAACCCTGCCCACTGGAGACACTTCGGTGCCAACTTCACACACCGCGCGCGCCCTCACGGCCGCGATCGCGGGCTCCCTGCTCGCGCTCTGCACGGCCGCCGTGCCGTCCGCAGCCGCCTTCGCCACCACCTCCGTCACGGCCCACCAGGCCCAGGACGAGGGTGACCTGAACGATCCCGCGAAGAAGGAGATCGCAATGGAGCTCGTCTCCAGCGCGGAGAACTCCTCGCTGGACTGGAAGGCCCAGTACGCCTACATCGAGGACATCCACGACGGGCGCGGCTACACCGCCGGCATCATCGGCTTCTGCTCCGGCACCGGTGACATGCTCGAACTGGTGCGGGACTACGCCCAGCGCGAGCCCGGCAACGTCCTCGCGAAGTACCTGCCGGCGCTCGAAGCCGTCAACGGCTCCGAATCGCACGACGGCCTCGACCCGACGTTCAAGGACGACTGGGCGTCCGCCGCGAGCGATCCCGTCTTCCAGCAGGCCCAGAACGACGAACGGGACCGCGTCTACTTCGACCCGGCGGTGAGCCAGGCCAAGCAGGACGGCCTCGGCGCGCTCGGGCAGTTCATCTACTACGACGCGATCGTCATGCACGGTCCCGGCACCGGCGGCACCTCCTTCGGCGGGATCCGGGCCACCGCCATGCAGAACGCCCAGACCCCGGCCCAAGGCGGCGACGAGGTGACCTACCTCAACGCGTTCCTGGACGCCCGAAAGGCCGCCATGCTCACCGAGGCAGCGCACAGCGACACCACGCGCGTCGACACCGAGCAGCGGGTCTTCCTCAACAACGGCAACCTCGCCCTGAACCCGCCGCTGCACTGGCAGGTCTACGGCCAGCCCTTCGACATCGACGGCTGACACGGCCTCGGGGGCTGCCGCCGAGACGGCAGCCCCCGACGGCATCACCAGGCGCTCACGGGGTTTCCCCGCCAGCGCGTGCCGGCCGGGATCTCCTCGCCGCGCATCACCAGCGACGCCGGTCCGAGCGTCACGCCGTCACCGGTCCGCGATCCCGGCAGCACAACGCTGTGCGGGCCGATCGTCGCACCGGCACCTACCCGCACCTCGTCGAGTTGCATCAGCCGGTCGTGGAACAGGTGCGTCTGCACAACGGTTCCCCGGTTCACGGTGGCTCCCGGTTCGATGCCGACGAGATCGGTCTCCGGCAGCCAGTGCGTCTCGCACCAGACACCGTGCCCGATCCGCGCCCCCAGCGACCGCAGCCACACGTTCAACATCGGTGTGCCGTAACACATCCGCATCAGCCACGGCACGGCCAGTTCCTCGACGAAGCAGTCGTACAACTCGTTGCGCCACACGAACGAGCACCACAGCGGGTGCTGCCCGCGCCGGAAACGCCCGACCAGCAACCACTTCGACACGGTAGTCAGCACACAGGCCACCAGGCCCGCGCCGAGCAGCACGATTCCGGCAACCGCACAGGTCCACCAGACGCCGTCGAGAACATCGAGGTCCTCCAACAACACCATCACCAGTTCGAGCAACGTCGCCGCGATCAGCACCGGCAGCAGCCGGCACGACTCGACCAGCGCCCGCGCCAACACCAGCCGTCGCGGCGGTCGGTAGGTCCGCGACGGATCACCGGCCTGCGCGTTGCGCGGTAACCGAATCGCCGGCCGCCCCAGCCAGGACGAGCCCGGCGCGGTTTCCCGAGGCGCGGTCGCCAGCACACCGACGAGCGCCGACTCCGCGACTTCACTCCCACCCGCCACAATCCCCGAGTTGCCCACGAAGGCCCGCTCCCCCACCGAGCTCCGCCCCAGCCGCATCCATCCACCCCGCAGCTCGTACGGCGCAAGCAGCGCGTCATCGGCGAGGAAAGAGGCGTCGCCAACGGTCAGCAGCCTCGGCAAGGTCAGCACGGTCGACGCCTCCACCCGCCGGCCGACCCGAGCACCCGACAGTCGCAGCCAGTGCGGGGTGATCAGGCTGGCGTACAACGGGAACAGGCTTCCGCGAGCGGTCGCCATCAGCTGAGCGGTCAGCCACGCGCACCACGCCCGCCAGCCGTCAGCGGGATGGGTTCCCTCGCGAAGTCCCAACGCGCACAACCGGATCAGCGCCGCGTGCAGACCGACGTAACAGGTCACGGTCAGCAGCGTCGCCGGCACCACGCCCTCCAGCGCGTTCCACAGCACCTGGTTCAACGAACCGTCGCCGTGAACGAACAACCCCGTGACGACAACACCCGGCACCAGCGCGACGATCGGCAGCAAGCCCAAGCCCAGCAACGCGGCCGTGTACTTCAATCGGCCACCGCTCACGACTCGAGCCGCCGGCCACTCGTCGCCGGCCGGCACGATCGTCGACGTCCCGGCGATCACCTCGAAACCGGTCTCGACAACCGCCCCCGGCAACAAGGTGCTCCGCGTCCCCACCCGAGCACCGGCACCGATGACGATCCGTCCGACCTCGACCTCGTCGCCGTCCACCCACACGCCGGCGATGTCCGCCTCGGGCTCGATCGCCGCCCCGTCACCGAAGACACCCAGTCCCGTCAGCGGCGGCAGGCTGTGCAGCAGCACGTTCCTGCCGACCTCGCAGCCCAGGAGGCGTGCCACCCGCGCGGACCAGTGAGTGCCTGAAACCGCCGCGATTCCGTTCATCGCAGCCACCCTGTCGGCGGTCCACAGTCTCAAGTGGACGCCACCGCCGCGAGGATACCTACCGGGGGCAATCCCCAGCGTCAGCAGCCGAACCAGTCCGACGGCCGTCAACACCCGCCCCGGCAGCAGGACCAGCATGAGCCAACCGCAAGCGACGATCGGCCACGCCAGCTGCGGCGCCCACTTCTGCGGGCCGAACAGCGCCGTCACGACGTCGTTCAACGTGGCCAGCACGACCAGCCACCGCAACCCGGCGAACGTCTGCAACACAAGGAGAATCAGCGCCTGCACAAACCCCGCGGCGCGCGGCACAGGGGTGACCGCGCGAACGCTCGTCTCGGTCGCCGACAGCTCGTCGATCCGTGCCGCCATCTCGCCCACGGTCGGGAACTGATAGATGTCGGTCATCGACAGCCGAGGACATCTCTTGCGTAACAACGACACCAGGTGCGCGGCGGCCAGACTCGCCCCGCCGGACCCGAAGAAGTCGTCCTCCTCGCCGACGGCAATCCCGAGGACTTGCCGCCACTGCTCGGCGACCCAGCCGGCGGCACCTTCCAGCAACGGCTGCTCGACGACATCCACCGGCCATGGCAAGGCTTTCCGGTCCACCTTGCCGGAGGTCCGGGTCGGCAGGTCGTCGAGCACGACGATGCGCGGCACCAACGCCGGCGGCAACTGCCGGGCCAGCAACGTCCGGTCGACGCCCCCGACCCCGTCCTCCAACACCACATACCCGACCAGCACCGGACTTCCGGTCGACGTCCGCTGCACGGCGCATGCCGCCACCGCGACGCCCGGCACGGACGCCAGCGCCATGTCGATCTCGCCGAGCTCGACCCGCCGACCGCCGATCTTCACCTGGTCGTCGTCGCGGCCGACGAACACCAGGCCCTCCCGCTCGGCCCGCACCACGTCGCCGGTCCGGTAGGCCCGATCCCAGCCCAGGCCGGGCATCGGCGCGAACCGCTGGGCGTCCCGCTCGACGTCCAGGTACCGTGCCAGGCCCACCCCGCCGATCACCAGCTCGCCGGTGCCGCCCCACTCCACCGGCTCGCCGTTCACTCCGACGACCGCCAGCTGCCAGCCGTCCAGCGGCAGGCCGATCCGCACCGGCTCGCCGGCCTCCAGCCGGGCCGCGCACGCCACGACCGTCGCCTCGGTCGGCCCGTACGTGTTCCAGACCTCGCGGCTGCCCGACGCGAAACGGGCCGCCAGGTCCGGCGGGCACGCCTCGCCGCCGAAGATCAGCAGCCGGACGCCGCCCAGCTCCTCGACCGGCCACATCGCGGCCAGCGTCGGCACCGTCGACACCGCGCTGATCCAGTTGCGCCGCAACCACTCCCCGAGATCCGCGCCGGACTTCACCAGCGACCGGGGCGCGGGCACCAGGCAGGCGCCGTTGCGCCACGCCAGCCACATCTCCTCGCACGACGCGTCGAACGCCACCGACAGTCCGGCCAGCACCCGATCTCCGGGGCCGATCGCGTCGCGCGGCAGGAACAGGCGTGCCTCCGCGTCCGCGAAGGCGGCCGCGTTGCGGTGCGTCACCGCGACGCCCTTCGGCGTGCCGGTGGATCCCGACGTGAAGATGATCCACGCGTCGTCCTCCGGCCCCGGCGTCTCCACCCGGCCGACGGGCGGCCGACGCAGCGCCAGCGCTCCCCCGTCGGTCAGCACGCCGGTCACGTCCGCCTCGGTCCACACGAGGGCAGCCCGCTCCGGCGGGTCGTCCACGTCGACCGGGACATAGGCCGCGCCGGCGCCCAGCACGCCGAGAATGGCCAGGTAGAGCTCGGCGGTGCCGGAGCTGATCCGCACGCCGACCCGGTCGCCGACGCCGATGCCCGCCGCGCGCAGCCGATCCCGGACGACACCGGCCCGGGTGCACAGCTCCCCGTACGACAGCAGCGTCGTTCCGTCGTCGAGGGCCGTGGCGTCCGGGCACGCGGCGGCGGTCGCGTCCAGGATGTCCAGCAGGGTGCGGGGCGGCGCGGCCGGCCGTGCGGCGTACACGGCGGCCGACGAGATATCCGGGTCGACGAGCAACTGATCCGCCCCCGAGGGCTTGTCGCTCACAATTCCTCCGAATTTCTGTGAACGGAACAACAATGCGGGGCACCGCGTCGTGCCCCACACCCTGGATAGCAGACGAACCTGGCTGTCAGCTGAAAGAGATACCTCGCGTACGGAGAGAAAGATGACGAAAGTCCAAAGATCGCCATTCCCGATACACAAAGAGGCCGGCCTGATGAAACGGAGTTTCACCAGGTCGACACGATCCACATGAATTCGGGCTAATGACTCCGAAGCTGCGTCTCCGGGACGAGTCCGGCGGCCGGATCGGCGGTGATCCGATCGGTGTCCGTGTCGTAGTCGAAAAGTTCGCCGTAACGGGCCCAGTCGATTGCGGTGTCGAGCTGGCGTTGCGCGTCGGCGGCCGAGAAACCGCGCCGGAGCAGATCCAGGAAGAAACCCGCGCGCAGGCTGCCGTCGGCGCTCGTGGCGAGCGCGCGGCACACCGTCCGCACCAGCGGCGCCCGGTGCCGCGCCTGCTCGGCGAACAGCTGCTTGCTGCGCTGGATGTCGGCAGTGGTGAAGTCCTTGCCGACCGTGGTCAGCGTCAGGTCGCCGCCCTCGACCTCGACGAAGCCCAGCATGGTCGCGGCGTCCACCAGCGGCAGCAGGTCGTCGATCTCGAAGTTGAGGTCGGCGGCGATGTCCGGCAGGTCGACCCGGCCGCCCCTGGCGTGCACGATCTCCACCAGCCCGGCCAGGCCGCCGACCGAGGCCGCCGGCAGCGGCCGGGCGGTCGGCGTCGCCACTGTCGGCTCCGGCTCGTGCCGGTCCGCCTCGCGGCCGGTCAGCAGGTCGTAGAGCCGGTCGACCAGCGCCTCGAACGTCGGCGACTTGCGGTCGCGCGGGCGGTCCAGGTCGACGGTCACCTCGGCGCGGATGTGACCGGGGTTCGCACCGAGCACGATCACCCGGTCGGCCAGCAGCACCGCCTCCTCGATGTTGTGCGTCACGATGCACACCGCCTTGGTCGGGAACTTCTGCCCCGCCCACAGCGACATCAGCTCGGTGCGCAGGTTCTCCGCCGTCAGCACGTCCAGCGCGGAGAACGGCTCGTCCATCAGCAGCACGTCCGGCTCCAGCACGAGCGCGCGGGCGAAGCCCACCCGCTGCCGCATGCCGCCGGAGAGCTCCTTGGGATAGGCCGACTCGAAGCCGTCCAGGCCGATCAGATCGATCGCCGCCAGCGCCCGCTCGCGCCGCTGCGCCACCGGAACCCCTTGCGCGGCCAGGCCGAGCTCCACGTTGTCCTGCACGGTCAGCCACGGCATCAGCGCGAACGACTGGAACACCATGGCGGTGCCGGGGTTCGCGCCGTTGAGTTCCGTGCCGCGGTAGCGGACCGTGCCGCCGGTCGGCGAGATCAGGCCGGCGATCGTGCGCAGCAGCGTCGACTTGCCGGAACCGGACCGGCCCAGCAGTGCCACGATCTCGCCGGCGCGCAGCTCCAGCGTGATCTCGTCGAGCACGCGGAGCTCGTCGCCGGCCGCGCCGGTGAAGCTCTTGCTCACCCGGTCCACGGTGATCAGGTTGTCCTGCATGGAAATCTCCCCCTGTCAGAGGCTGAAGCGGCGCTCCGCCAGCGCGTACAGGCGCCGCCAGAACAGACGGTTGAGGCCGACGACGTACAGGCTCATCACCGCGACGCCGATCAGGATGCGGGCGGCGTCGCCGGAGCCGGTGGCCTGCGCGATGTACGCGCCGAGGCCGGTGGCGGTCAGCGTGGTCGGGCCGTAGCTGACCACCTCGGCGACGATCGACGCGTTCCACGCGCCGCCGGCCGCGGTGATGCCGCCGGTGACGTAGCTGGCAAAGATCGCCGGCAGGATGAGCTTGCGCCACCACAGTTTTCGCGGCAGCCGCAGGTTCGCCGCCGCCTCCCGCAGGTCGTTGGGGATCGCGCTGGCGCCGGCGATGACGTTGAACAGGATGTACCACTGCGCGCCCAGCGCCATCAGCAGGATGCCGCCCCAGTCCAGGCTGATCCCGGTCGCCACCAGCACGCCGGTGATCAGCGGGAACAGGAAGTTCGCCGGGAACGACGCCAGCACCTGGACCACCGGCTGGGCCAGTCGGGAGATCTTGGGGTTCAGGCCGATCCACACACCCACCGGCACCCAGATCGCCGTCGCCACCACGACCAGCACGATCACCCGGCCGAAGGTCGCGAGTCCGAGCAGCAGCGCGTGGCCGACCTCGGCGATCCCCGCCGTGTCGACGACGAACGTCGCCATCTCGGTCAGGCCGTACGCGACGGACCCGAGCACGACCACCGCGAAGATCACGTCACCGACGCGCCGGCGGGCGGGCGACGTCCGCAGCGGGTGTTCGGCGAGGCCGAACACCGCCATCATCCGGTCGAGCGGCGCAACCAGCCAGCCGAGCGCGCGACCCAGCAGCCGGGGAATCCGGGATCGGCGCAGCAGGTCCAGCATCAGACTGCGCGGCGCCTGGGCGGACTCGGAGTCCTCGACGCGGAACCGCTCCGCCCATGCGGTCAGCGGCCGCCAGAACACCACGTTCACGCCGACCACCAGCACGATCATCACGCCGATGGCCAGCAGCACCCGGCCCAGCTCGGAGTTCGCCGTTGCCGTCGCCACGTACGAGCCGATGCCGGGCAGCGCGTAGCTGTGGTTGTTCACGCTCAGCGCCTCGGACGCCACCAGGAAGAACCAGCCGCCGCCGAAGCTCATCATCCCGTTCCAGACCAGCGGAATCATGCCGCTCGGCACGTCCACCCGCCAGAACCGCTGCCACTTCGACAGGCGCAGCAGGCGGGACGCCTCGTCCAGGTCGCGCGGCTGGGAGACCAGCGACTGGTAGAAGGCGAACGTCATGTTCCACGCCTGCGAGGTGAAGATGGCAAAGATCGACGCGCACTCCAGGCCCAGCTCCGAACCCGGGAACAGGGCGATGAAGCCGGTGATCGTCACCGACAGGAAGCCGAGGATCGGCACCGACTGGAGGATGTCCAGCACCGGCAGCAGCACCTTCTCGGCCCGCCGGAGCCGAGCCGCGGCCGTCGCGTAGACGAGCGTGAACACGACCGACAGCGCCAGTGCGGCGAACATCCGCAGCAGCGACCTTGCCGCGTAGTACGGGAGTTCCGCCGGGTCGGTGGACACAGTGGACGGTGCCGTGGTCTCGTCCCACGGCACGGTGATGCCGTGCCAGAGCCGGACCACGACCCACAGCAGGGCCGCCGCACCGACGAGCACGGCCAGGTCGATGACGCCCTGACGCGGGCGCTTCAGCGCCTCGCGCGAGGGAAAAGTGCGCAGCAGAGCCACGGCAGGGTCCCTTCGAACAAAACTGTGGCTACTTGACGCGCAGGTACGACGCCTTCACCAGGTGCACGCTGATCGTGTAGGCGGCGAGAACTCCCGCCAGCCAAAGGAAATAGGTCGCGGGTAGGGCGCGGAGATCGAGCCAGCCGGTCAGCGGCAGCGCCAGGGCGATCGCCGTCACGCCGATCGACGCCAGCAGCACCTGCCGTGACGGCGAGGACGCCCGCTGCCCGGTCAGCCAGCCGCCGCGGCTGCGCAGCACGAGCACCACGAGCACCTGGGACAGCAGGCTTTCCACGAACCAGCCGGTCTGGAACAGCTCCGGCCGGCCGCCGAGATCCAGCGCCCACCACAGGGCGGCGAACATCGCCAGGTCGAACAGCGAGCTGACCGGGCCGAACACCAGCATGAACCGGGCCAGACCGCGGGCGTCCCACCGGCGCGGCGCGCGCAGGTACGCGTTGTCCACGCGGTCCCATGGCAGCGCCAGCTGGGCGCAGTCGTAGAGCAGGTTCTGGGTGATCAGTTGGATCGGCAGCATGGGCAGGAACGGCAGGAAGGCGCTTGCCGCCAGCACCGTGAACACGTTGCCGAAGTTGGAACTCGCGGTGATGTTGACGTACTTCATGGTGTTGCCGAGGGTGCGCCGACCCTCGACGACGCCCTGCGCCACGACCGTCAGATCCCGGTCCGTCAGCAGGAGATCCGCCGCCTCCTGCGCCACATCCGTGGCGGAGTCGGCAGAGATGCCGACGTCCGCGATCCGCAGCGCCGCCGCGTCGTTCACGCCGTCGCCGATGAAGCCGACGGCGTGGCCGGCCGAGCGCAGGGCCGTGACGATTCGGGCCTTGTGCGCCGGGGTCAGCCGGGCGAAGACGGTGTGCTCGACCAGCTCCTCGTCGGTGGCGGCGTCGATGTCCTTGCCCAGCATCACCTCGCCGACCCGGACTCCGGCCTGCACCGCCACGTACTCGGCGACGTGCTCGTTGTCGCCGGTGAGGATCTTGACCGCGACGCCGTGCTCGGTGAGGTCCCGGACCGCCTCGGCGGCGCTGGCGCGGACCGGGTCCACGAAGCCGACGAAGCCCACCAGCACAAGGTCCTTCTCGGCCTTGGTGTCCTGCCGAGCGGCGACCGCCAGCACCCGCATGCCGTGCTCGGCATACGCCCGCACCACGTCCTCGGTCTGCCGGGCGGCGGCCTCGGTCAGCTCGATCACCTCGCCGTCCCGCTGGACGTGCGAGCACAGCGGCAGCACCCGCTCCGGGTCGCCCTTGGTGATCAGCAGGTGCTCGCCGTCGTGCTGGCGGACGATCCCCTCGCGCTTGCGCAGAATCACCGTGCAGCGCCGGCGGTCGTGGTCGAAGGCGATCTCGTCGACCTTGCGGAACATCGCCTCGTACAACAGGTCCTCGGCCTCGTCGGCCAACTGGTCGGCGATCGCCTCGTCGAGGTTGTTCAGCGGCGTGACCTGGAAGTGCACCGCGAGGTAGGCGTACTCCGCCGCCTCGCCGTCCGGACGGCCCAGCGGGTCGACGCTGTGCGCGTAGGCCACGCGGTCCTCGGTGAGGGTGCCGGTCTTGTCCACGCACAGCACGTCCATGCCGCCGAGGTCCTGCACCGCGTTGAGCCGCTTGACGATCACCTTGCGGCGGGCCAGCCGCACCGCGCCGCGGGCCAGGTTGGTGGTGACGATCACCGGCAGCATCTCGGGGGTCAGGCCGACCGCCACCGCCAGCGCGAACATCGCCGCCTGCGACCAGTTGCCGGTGATCGTGCCGTTGACGACCAGCACGATCGGCACCATCACCAGCATGAACCGGACCAGCGTCCAGCCCACCGCGCGGACGCCGACGTCGAAGCTGGACTCCGGGCGGTCGACCTGCGCGGCCGTGCCGAAGCACGTGTCGGCGCCGGTCGCGACGACCACTGCCGTCGCGCTGCCGCCGACCACCGGCGTGCCGGCGAAGCACAGGGTCGGGAGCTCCACGGTGGACTCCTTGCCCTTGCGCACCGGCAGCGTCTCGCCCGTCACCGCCGACTGGTCCACCAGCAGGTCGACCGCGTTGATCAGGCGGACGTCCGCCGGCACGATGTCGCCGGCCGCGAGCACCACGACGTCGCCGGGCACCAGGTCCTCGACCGGAATCTCCCGGTCGAGGGCCTCGTGTCCGTCGGCAGCGCGGCGGCGCACCGTCGCCGTGGTCGTCACCTGGCGGCGCAGCGCCCGCATCGCGTGGTCCGAGCGGGTGTGCTGCCACAGTCGGAGGATCACGCTCAGCGCCACCATCGCCGCCACGGTGATCACCGCGCGCAGGTCGCCGACCAGCACGAACGTCACGCACAGCGCGGACAGCAGGGCGACGAACGGGCTGCCGACGGCGTCCCTGAGCCGCCGATAGGGACTGGTCTCGGTCGGTGTCGGCGGCTCGTTGGGGCCGAAGCGCTCCACACGGGCGGCCGCCTCGGCCTCGGTGAGGCCCTTCGGCGTGCTGTCCAGCGTGCGGAACAGCGGCAGCATCGGCGCCTCCGCGAGCTCGCGGAGGCGTTGCGGCATAACGGATGTGCGAACCATGGCGCGGTCCTGTCGGTGAGTGCGTCGGCCTGCGGGCACGCTGATCACCACGCCGCGCCCGTGCTACGCCTGTCGCACCCGGGCCGCCGCGTGGTGGGGACTACTGCTTCCGTCGCCGGTCATCCGGATGCACCTCCTCACGCTGATCTCCGGGTCCCAGTAGACCCGACATTCAAACACTTGCGCAAGTGTTCCGACCTTCGTCACACTGGACGCACCGTTGGAAAGGACCTGGCTTGCCCGACGATCCGCTGGCCGACATGCCGTTGGCCGACGCCCTGCTCCAACGCATCGCCGGCACGTTCGGCATGCTCTCGGCGACCGCCCGGCTACACATCGTCTGGCTGCTCGCCGCCGGCGAGCGCGACGTCGGCACGCTCGCCGCCGAGCTCGGCCAGTCCGTCGCCACCGTCAGCCACCACCTGGCCAAGCTCAAGCTCGCCGGCCTCGTCCGGTCGCGGCGTGACGGCAAGCGGCAGATCTACCTCGTCGACGACCCGCACGTGGTGGAGATCGTCAAGCTGGCCGTGCAGCACCACCGGCCGGAGCGACACCGCCGCACCGGCTGACCTAGTCCCAATGCCGTTCAGTTAAGGCGCGGGCAGCGGGTGTCAAGCCGGCCGAGACGGACAACGGAGCTCCTGCTAGAACAGCGTCGACCAAGATCGATGAACAGCAGGAACTCCGTTGCCCACACAGTCTGT
>NZ_QUNO01000014.1 GCF_003387475.1 Kutzneria buriramensis
CCGACGAAGTCGATGTAGTGCAGGCGGTCGCGGTCCAGGTAGCGGCTGGTGGCGACGTCGCGGATGACCGCGTCGTCCTCCCACGAGTCCCACAGATCACGGACGGCCCTCGTCGAGTCGCGTGCCTCCCGGGCGCTGTCCTCGACGAGCGACCGGCCCCAGGCCCGCGCCGCCTCACGCGCCGTGCTGAGGCCGACGAGCCAGCCGGCCCGGCCGACCGAGACGTGATCGATCGACGCCAGCTGGGACGAGACGTGGAACGGCTCGGCATAGGTGGTCGACACGGTCGGGACGATGCCCAGGGTCGTGGTCGACGCGGCGATGAACGCGGCCCGCTCCACGGCCCCGATGCGGCCGACCGGCTGCGGTCGGTCGCCGGGCGGCAGCAGGTCATCGTCCACAGTGGCCAGTGTGAAGCCGGAGTTCTCCACGATGGTGGCGGTCGAACGGATGTGGTGCGGCGTGAGTAGTCGATCGGGTGCGTGGGAGGCGCGCCGCCACGCCGCCGGGTGCGCGCCGTCGCCGTCGATCTCGATGGCCAGATGCAGGCCGGGATTCGGCATGGCTCAACCGTATGTCGCGTGAGATTTCCCGGCCCGGATGTCCACAGCGTGGAACGGGCACGGTCGGCGTTGACGGTTGACGGCGGGCGTTGCCGATGACGGGTGCGTGAGAGGTTCGAAGGATGCGCCGGTCGTCCTTGTGCGGCAGGAAGAATCGGTGTCCGACAGACGTGTGTCGGACACCGAGCTTCTCTCGGCGCGCCTGGTTCCGCTGCTCGGCACCACGCTCCAGCCGGGCACCTCGGGGCTGCCACACGGCGGCCAGGGCATCCAGCAGTCCACGGTCAACCCCGCGCCGACGCTCTGAACCGCTGTATCGGTGAACCCCGTCGAGGGTTCACCGGTCAGCGTTCGGTCAGCACGTCCGACCACCAGCGCTCGGCCACCCGTGGGTGCGAGCGGAGCCAGCCGAGCAGGGCGTTCTCGCCATAGGCCGCCAGCAGTGGGTTGTCCGGGTCTTCGGTGACGCCGCGTGCCCGGGCGGCGAGTCCGGGCGGCAGCGTGACCGGTTCGACGACGGCGTCCAGTCGTGGGGCGAGGAAGAACGCGGCCGAGTACCGGTCGACACCGTTGGCCGGGCTGACCACACGGTGGTTGGTCGCGCGGAGGTAGCCCAGCGTGGCGATCTCCAGCATCTCGCCGATGTTGACCACGAAGCTGCCGGGCCGCGGGGTGACGTCGATCCAGCCGCGGTCGCCGGCCCGCACCTGGAGGCCGCCGATGTCGTCCTGCTGGAGCAGGGCCAGGTAGCCGTAGTCCTTGTGCGCGCCGACGCCCTGGTCGGACGTGGCCCGACCGGGATAGTGGATCAGCTTGAGATGGGTGGCGGCCTCGTCATCGAACCAGGCGGCGAAGTAGCGCTCGTCCTGGCCCAGCGCCGCGGCCAGGGCCCGCAGCACCTCCTGGCTCACGCGCAGGGCTTCGGCCTGCCAGGCCAACACCGTGTCCCGGAGTTCGGGCAGCGCGGTCGGCCACTGGTTGGGGCCGATCAGCCGGAGCCACGCCGGGTCGCCCTCGCGCACCGTGCGCGCCGGTCGTTCCGGGCCGATGTCGATCTGCTCTCGCCAGTCGGGTGTGCCGCCGGTGTGCTCGTTGCCGACCCTGGTGTAGCCACGGAACTGGGCCGAGTTGACGTTCTCGATTTCCAGGCGCTGCTCCAGAGGCAGGGCGAAGAAGCGCCGAGCGGCCCGCGAGACACCGTCGGCGACCGCAGCCGGCACACCGTGTCCGACGACGTAGAAGAAGCCGACGTCGTGAGCCGCGTAGCGCAGATCGGCGAGAAAGGCGGCGCGGACATCCGCTCGCCCCCGGAACCGGGATATGTCCAGTACCGGCAGGCCGGTGCTCATGCCAGCCAGCCGGACGTCAGCAGCACCAGGCCGAGTGAGCAGGCGGCGACCACGACCAGGCCGAGCGCGGCGACGACAAGGGGCCGCAGGCCGCTGCGAGCGAGTTCGCGGAGGTCGAAGTTGAGGCCGACGCCGGCGAAACAGAGCAGGAAGGCCCACTTGGAGAGGTTGCCGAGGCTGGTGACCTCGGCCTTGGTGAACAGGCCGGCGGTGGCCAGCGCGGACACCGCGATGAAGCCGAGCACGAACTTGGGGAAGGTGCGCCAGACGAAGGCGGCCCGCCCGCCGAGGCCGGCGGCGACGGTCCGGCCGCCGCGGGTGGACCAGTAGGCGGCGTAGCCGAGCACGACAAGCCCGATGAGGGCGTTGCGGGTGTTCTTGACGGCGACGGCGATCTGCTGCGCCTGGGCCGAATACGCGGCGCCGGTGGCGGTGGCCTCTGCGGTGTTGTCGACGGCGAGGCCGGCCCACAGACCGAACTGGGTGTCGGAGAGGTTGAGCAGGTGGCCGATGGCCGGGAAGCTGAACAAGGCCACCGCGCCGAGCGCCAGGATGGCGGCGATGGCGTAGCCGGAGTCCTCGTCGTCGGCGTCGATCGCGCCGCGGCCGGCGATGATCGCCGACACGCCGCAGATCGAGGTGCCGATGGCCAGCAGCGTGGAGAGCTTGCCGCTGAGCCCGAACGCCCGGCCGACCAGCAGGATCACGGTGGTGGCGATGGCCATGTCGATCAGGATGATGCCCAGGCTGAAGCCGCCGAGCTTGGCCAGGTCGCCGAGCACGAAGCGAGCCCCGAGCAGCACGATGCCGGTCTTGAGCCAGAACTCGTAGGTGGCCACGCCGGGCCGGAACAGCGCCGGTAGGCCGACCACGTTGCGGATGACCAGCCCGATGACGATGGCCCACAGCACGTACTCGATGTCAGGCAGGGCGGTGCCGGTCGCCTTGCCCAGGCTGCGCAGGCCGTTCTGGGCGAACGTGCCGAGCACGCCGACCGCGAGGAGCAGCAGCAGGCCCGGCAGGTAGCGCACAGCCGGGACGGCCGCGATCCCCCGTCCGGCGGTGGTCTCGGCGGTGCTCATTTGACGAGGAAGGAGATCGCCGGCAGCACGCCGGTCGCGGCCAGCAGGACGAGCACCGTGCCGACGATCACCGCGGCCCAGTCGGCGCCGATCCTCGTGACGGGGTTTCGATCGTTCGGGGATCCCATGGTTCGCCTCCGAGGACTGTCTGCTGTGGACCATCGCCTGGGCGGGTAGCAGCACTGTAGGGGCGATGGTGCCGGCCGACCAGGACGTCCATCACGTGGGACGAACAGGGCAGGCGACGGGTTTCCGTTCCGCGCAAGGGGGGTGCGGCGGCTCTCATGATGTGAACGGGCTGGGCACGCCGGCGCCGTCTCTGTCACCATCGGCGCATGGCTTCCCAGGCGGCCGGGCTCTGCTCCCGCCGGCACATCGACCTCCGCCGCCATGCGGCGGCGATGTGTCGCGCCGGCCGCCCCGGTCCCTGATCCCCGGCACGCTGGAGAAGCCATGCAGCGCACGACATCGACCGCCGGCACGGTGTTACGCGCCGTCCTTGAGCACGGGCCGGTCTCGCGAAGCGCGGTCGCGAGGATGACCGGACTATCGGCGGCGTCGCTGAGTCGGCAGACCGCGGACCTGGTTCGCGCCGGCTTGCTGCGTGAGTTGCCGGAGGTGAGCGGGCCGAACGGACTCGGCCGCCCGCACGTGCCGCTCGATCTCGACACCGACCGACACGTGGTGGCCGGGGTGCACGTCGCCGTTCCGCACGCGACCTCGGTCGTGATGGATCTGCGCGGCCGAATCGTCGCCACGCACACGGAACCGCATCGCGGTGCGGGGCCGGAGGCCGTGCTCAGGCGGGCCGGCGGCACGGTGCGGTCGTTGCTCGACACGTACGCCGATGGCGCGACCCCGCTGGGGGTGGGGTTCGCGTCCGGCGGCTGGGTCGACCCGGACATGGGCACGGTCGTCGAGCACGAACTGCTCGGCTGGCGTCATGTTCCGGTCGCGAACCTGCTGTCCGAGGCCACCGGGCTGCCGGTGCGCATCGACGGCCACTCGCGCGCGCTGGTGCACGCCGAGCAGCTGTTCGGCGACGCCCGCGGCAGCGCCTGCGTGGTGCTGTTCGTCGGCAACGTGGTGGACACGGCCTTCGCCACCGACGGAGTAGTCCACTATGGACGCCGGTCGGCGGCGGGCGGCGTCGCGCACCTACCTGTTGCCGGCAGCGACTACCCGTGCACCTGCGGCCGCCGGGGCTGCTTGCAGGCGTCGGTGTCGGAGTGGGCGATGGTGGGTCGGGCGTTGCGGCGGGGGATCATCGACAGCCCGTCGTTCCCGGCGTTGCTGGCTGCCGCCCGTGATGGTGACACGGCGGCGCTGAAGTTGTTCCGCACGAGGGCGGAGTTGGTCGGGCGGGCCGCCGCGATGTTGTTCGACGTGCTCAATCCCGAGGTGCTCGTGGTGGTGGAACAGGGCGTCAGCAACCTGCCGGGCTGCCTGGACGTGCTGCGGGCCGAGGTGCGGGCCCGGTCGACGGCGTGCGAGCGTCCTGAGGAAACCGTGCTGCCGACCAGCTTTCCCGGCGCCGTGCTGGCCATCGCGGCCGGCGCCGTGCTGTTGGACGTGCTCTACACCGATCCGCTGGGCCCGGTGCGGCGCCGTTTCGCTCCCGCGATGTGAAACGGACTTAATTCCCGGCTGCGTTATGTAGACCGGCCGGAACCGGGCGGCGAGGATCGAATCGTCAGTCCCCAACGGGTTTTCGACACCAGATGTGTCCATCGTGGAACAGGGGTGTGTCATGACCGCGACCGTTCCCGGACTGGAACCGACGCAATTCAGGAACGTGTTCCGCCGGCACCCGGCCGGTGTCGTCGTGATCACGCTGGATGCCGGCCACGGTCCGGTCGGCTTCACCGCCACCTCGCTGAGCTCGCTGTCGCTCGAGCCGCCGCTGGTGTCCTTCGGCATCGGTGTCGGCACGTCGAGCTGGCCGCATGTGAGCCGCGCGAGCTCTGCCGTCGTCAACTTCCTCGGCGCCCACCAGGAAGACGTGGCCAGGACGTTCGCGACCAGCGGCATCGACCGGTTCGCCGCGCCGACCGAGTGGACCCGGCTGCCCGACGGCGAACCCGTGCTCGCCGGCACCGCGGGCTGGCTGCGGGTCACCGTCGAGCAGACCATGGCCGCGGGTGACCACCGCATCGTGATCGGCCGGGTGGTGTCCGCGTCGCTGGCCGACGGCCACCGCCCGCTGATCTATCACGACGGCAGCTATCACTCGATCTGAGGAGCGAAGGAAGAACAATGAGGCCGACCGTACGACGAAGAACTCGAATCCTCGCCGCCATCGCGTTGTGCGTAGGCCTGTCCGCGTGCGCGTCCGGCGAGTCCGACAGCCCGAAACTGGCCGCCGATGCCGTCATCGCGGACACCGTGCCGCCCGGCACCGCGCTGTCCGTGGCGGTGCACACCACCGAGGTCCAGCTCAAGACCACCGGCGACGTGTCGAAGCTGCCGTTCACCGTGAAGGACTGGCCGACGCTGAGCGCCGGGCCCGACGTGATCCAGGGCTTCCGGGCCAATGCCGTCGACATCGCCAACAACGCCGGCATCCCGCCGATCCAGGCGCACAACACCGGCCTGGACGCCAAGATCGTCGCCGTCGAGACCCGCAGCAAGCCGCTGTACCAGCTGGCGACCGCGCCGCACACCTCGATCACCAAGCTGTCGGACCTGCGCGGCAAGAAGATCGCGCTGTCGCCCGGCCAGGCCCAGGGCGTGGTGGTCCTGCGGACGCTCACCGAGCTCGGACTGTCCAAGAAGGACGTCACGCTCGTCGAGCTGCCCAGCACCCAGTTCCTCACCGCGTTGCAGGCCGGCCAGGTGGACGTCGCGCCGCTCGCGGAGCCGACCACCACCAAGTACCTCGGCCAGTACGGCAAGGACGGCGCACGCAAGATCGAGACGCACGCCGTCGACGCGCTGAGCATTCTCTGGGCGCCGACGGCCGTGCTGAACGACCCGGCGAAGGCCGCCGCGGTCAAGGCCTTCATCCCGTTCTGGGCCCGCAGCCAGGTGTGGGCGTGGGAGAACCAGGACGCCTGGATCGCCGCCTACTACGTCAAGGACCAGAAGGTGAGCACGGCCGACGGCAAGCGGATCGTGGCCGCGAGCGAGAAGCCCGCCTTCCCGACCAACTGGGCGGACGCCGTCAAGTGGGAGCAGCAGACCATCGACGTGGTCACCGGCTTCGGCTACTTCGGAAAGTCCTTCAACGCCGCGGACCTGTTCGACCGGCGCTTCGAGAGCGTCGCAGCGAACGCGGTGCCCGCGCAGTACCGGGGAGGACAGTCATGACGACGGTCGTGTCCGAGGCGGTGACCCTCGCGCCGCCGGAGCCGCTGGTGGCGGCCCCCCGCAGACGGCTCCGGCCCGGCAAGCCGATTCCGTTCGGACGCCTCGTAGGCGTCGCCACCGTCGTCGGGATCTGGGCGCTGGCCTCCGCCGTCGGGCTGCTCGATCCGCGCAAGCTGTCCGCGCCCTGGACGGTGTTGCAGACCGGCATCGACCTCGCCCGGGACGGCACGCTGGAGGCCAACACCGCCGCGTCGCTGCACCGGGCGGTGCTGGGGTTGGTGATCGGCGTCGCCGTCGGCACGCTGCTGGCGGTGCTGTCCGGCCTCACCCGCCTCGGCGAGGCGCTCATCGACGGGCCGATCCAGGTCAAGCGGGCGATCCCGGCCCTGGGCCTGATCCCGCTGATGATCCTCTGGCTGGGCATCGGCGAGACGTTCAAGGTGGTGCTGATCGCGATCGTGGTGGCGCTGGCGATCTACGTGCCCACCCACAACGCGCTCACCTCGATCGACAGCCGCTACGTCGAGCTGGCCGAGGTGGTCGGCCTGTCCCGGTGGGGGTTCCTGCGCAAGGTCGTGGCGCCGGGCGCGCTGCCGGGCTTCTTCCTCGGCCTGCGGCTGGCGGTCACCGGCTCGTGGCTGGCGCTGATCGTGGTCGAGGAGGTCAACGCCGTCGACGGCCTGGGCAAGATGATGTACAGCGCCCAGGACTACGGCCAGTCCGACGTCATCCTGGTCGGTCTCGTCCTCTACGGCCTGTTCGGCTACCTGTCCGACAGCCTGGTCCGACTCGTGGAGAGGCGGGTGCTGTCGTGGCGACGGACGTTGGCCAACTGAGCGCGGTGCGCGCGACCGGCCTGGTCCGCCGCTTCGGCGAGCACGTCGTGCTGGACGAGCTGAACCTGGAGATCGCCGCCGGCGAGTTCGTCGCGCTGCTCGGCCAGAGCGGCTCCGGCAAGACCACGCTCCTGCGCGCGCTGGCCGGCCTGGACCGGGACGTGACCGGGGAGGGCACGCTCGCGGTGCCGCCGAAGGTGTCGGTCGCCTTCCAGGACTCGCGGCTGCTGCCATGGCTGCGGGTGCTGGACAACGTCGTCCTCGGGCTGGCCAAGGGCCGTGACGTCGGCAGGGCCGCGCTGGCCGAGGTCGGCCTGGCCGGCCGCGAACGGGCGTGGCCGACCCAGCTGTCGGGTGGTGAGCAGCAACGGGTCTCGCTGGCGCGCTGCCTGGTCCGCGATCCGCAGCTGCTGCTGGCCGACGAGCCGTTCGGCGCGCTGGACGCGCTGACCAGGACCAAGATGCACGGCCTGTTGCGTGACCTGCTCCGCCGGCACCGGCCCGCGGTGCTGCTGGTGACCCACGACGTCGACGAGGCCATCCAGCTGGCCGACCGCGTGCTGGTGCTCGACGCCGGCCGCATCGTCCTGGACCGCGCCGTCGACGTCCCGCAGCCCCGGTCCCTGCGCGACCCCGCGTTCCACGAGTTCCGCGACCTCCTGCTGAGCGCGCTCGGCGCGACGGCCACCGCCGACGGGAGCACCCGATGACCACACGGCAACTGCACCTCAACGCGTTCCTGATGAGCGTGGGGCACCACGAGGCGTCCTGGCGGCTGCCCGAGAGCGACCCGCACGCCAACCTCGACATCGAGCACTACAAGAACCTCGCCCGCATCGCCGAGCGTGGCCGGCTGGACTCGGTGTTCCTGGCCGACAGCCCGGTCCAGATGGGCGATCCGGGCCGGCGGCCCAGCGGCCGGCTGGAGCCGACCGTGCTGCTCACCGCGCTGGCCGGGGCCACCGACCACATCGGACTGATCGCGACCGCCTCGACGACCTACAACGAGCCCTACAACCTGGCCCGGCGGTTCGCGTCGCTCGACCACGTCAGCGGCGGTCGGGCCGGGTGGAACATCGTCACGACCGCGGGTGTGGAGGCGGCGCAGAACTTCGGCCTGGACGACCTGCCGGCGCACCGGCACCGCTACGAGCGGGCCGCCGAGTTCGTCGAGGTCTCGAAGAAGCTGTGGGACAGCTGGGACGACGACGCGATCGTGGCCGACAAGGAACGCGGCGTGCACGCCGAGGCCGACCGCGTGCACGTGATCAACCATGAGGGGCCGCACTTCAAGGTGCGCGGACCGTTGAACGTGCCACGCCCGCCCCAGGGCCACCCGCTGCTGGTGCAGGCCGGATCGTCCGAGGACGGCCGGGACTTCGCCGCACGCCACGCGGAGGCGGTGTTCACCGCGCAGCAGACCCTGGACGAGGGCAAGGGTTTCTACGCCGACCTGAAGGACCGGGCCGCGCGGTTCGGGCGCGACCCCGAGCAGGTCCTGATCCTGCCCGGCATCGTGCCGGTCATCGGCGACACCGAGGCCGAGGCCCGCGAGCTGGACGCCGAACTGGAGCGGCTGATCGTCGCGGAGTACGCCAAGGTGCAGCTGGCCAACCGGTTCAAGCTGTCGCCCGACGAGCTGGACCTCGACCGGGAGCTCCCCGGGAACCTGCCGACCGAGGACGAGATCGAAGGCGCCAAGAGCCGGTTCACGCTGATCGTCGAGCTGGCCCGGCGTGAGCGGCTGACCGTGCGGCAGTTGATCGGCCGGCTCGGCGGCGGACGCGGACACCGCACGTTCGCCGGCACGCCCGTGCAGGTCGCCGACACCATCCAGCACTGGTTCGACCACGGGGCCGCGGACGGCTTCAACATCATGCCGGCCGTGCTGCCGTCCGGCCTGGAGTCCTTTGTGGACAAGGTGGTGCCGATCCTCCAGGAGCGCGGGCTGTTCCGCACCGAGTACACCGGCGCCACACTGCGCGACCACTACGGCCTGCCCCGGCCGGCCGGCCAGTTCGCCCGGCCGGGAGTGTCCGCATGACGCGCCGACTGCACTTCAACCTGTTCATCCACGACACCGGGCACCACGAGGCGTCCTGGCGGCTGCCCGACGCGCATCCGCTGGCGCACCTGGACATCGACTACGTCGAGCGGCTGGCCCGGATCGCCGAGTCGGCCAAGTTCGACTCCCTGTTCCTGGCCGACAGTCCCGTGCTGTGGGGCGACCCCGGGCGGCGGCCCAGCGGCTCGCTGGAGCCGACGGTGCTGCTCACCGCGCTGGCCAGGGCGACAAGCCGGATCGGCCTGATCGCGACCGCGTCGACCAGCTACAACGACCCGTTCAACCTGGCGCGGCGGTTCGCGTCGCTGGACCACGTCAGCGGCGGGCGGGCCGGCTGGAACATCGTCACCACCGCCGGCGACGACGCCGCCCGCAACTTCGGACTCGACGCGCAGCCGGCCCACGCGGACCGGTACGAGCGGGCGGCGGAATTCGTCGAGGTCTCCAAGAAGCTGTGGGACAGCTGGGACGACGACGCGGTCGTGGCCGACAAGGACCGCGGCGTGCATGCCGAGGCCGACCGGGTGCATGTGATCAACCACGAGGGCACGTACTTCAGGGTGCGTGGCCCGTTGAACGTGCCGCGCTCGCCGCAGGGCTATCCGCTGCTGGTGCAGGCCGGATCGTCCGAGGATGGCCGGGACTTCGCCGCACGCTACGCGGAGGCGGTGTTCACCGCGCAGCCGACCCTGGCCGAGGGGCAGGTGTTCTACGCGGATGTCAAGCGCCGGGCGGCCGAGGCCGGCCGCGACCCGGACACCGTGAAGATCCTGCCCGGCATCGTGCCGGTGCTGGGGGAGACCGAGGCGCAGGCCCGAGAACTGGAAGCCGAGCTGGACCGGCTGATCGTGCCGAAGTACGCCGTCGAGCAGCTGTCGAAGCAGCTGGGCGTGCCGGCGGAGCGGCTCGCGCTCGACGATCAGCTGCCGGCCGACCTGCCGTCCGAGGACGACATCGAGGGCATGAAGAGCCGCTACACGCTGATCGTCGAGCTGGCCCGGCGTGAGCGGCTGACCGTGCGGCAGCTGATCGGCCGGCTCGGCGGCGGACGCGGACACCGCACGTTCGCCGGCACGCCGGTCCAGGTCGCCGACACCATCCAGCAGTGGTTCGAGCAAGGCGCGGCCGACGGCTTCAACATCATGCCCGCCGTGCTGCCGTCCGGCCTGGAGTCCTTTGTGGAGCGGGTGCTGCCGGTCCTGCGGGCCCGGGGTCTGTTCCGCACCGAGTACGAGGGGAGCACCTTGCGCGAGCACTACGGCCTCGCCCGCCCGGCCAGCCAGTACGCCCTGGTGACGGCGCAGTGACCAGCAGGCTGCTCGGATACTGTCTGCGGCACCGCCGTGACCTGATCCTGTCGTACGGCGCCGCGCTGGTGGCCGCGACGGCCACGGTGGTGCTGCCGCTGATCATCCGGCAGATCGTCGACGACGTCGCCGCCGGCCGTCCCGGCGTGGTGCTGCCGCTGACGGTCGTGCTGGTGGCCGTGGCGGGCGTGCGGTTCGGCTGCGCCTACCTCCGCCGTTACCGGTCCGGACACCTTTCCCTCGGCGTGCAGTACGACATGCGCGCCGACGTGTTCGACTCGCTGCTGCGCCTCGACGGAGCCCAGCAGGACGACCTGCGCACCGGCCAGGTGGTCAGTCGGTCCATTTCGGACATCACGCTGATCCAGACGTTGTTGCAGATGCTGCCCAACGTGGTCGGCAACCTGCTGATGTTCGTGGTGTCGCTGGTCGTCATGGCCGTGTTGTCGCCGCTGCTGACGGTCATCGCGCTGGCGGTCGGTCCGGCGCTGTGGCTGATCGCCTACCGCAGCCGGCGGGACCTCTTCCCGGCGAATTGGCACGCCCAACAGGAGGCCGCCGAGGTCGCCGGCGGGGTCGAGGCGGCGGTGACCGGCGTGCGCGTGGTCAAGGGCTTCGGGCAGGAGAGCCGGGAACTGTCCGAACTGGAGGGACGTGCCCGCCGGCTGTTCGCGTCCCGGCTCCGGGTCGCCCGGCTGACCAGTCGCTACAGCCCCGCACTCCAGTCCGTCCCGGCGCTGGGCCAGGTCCTCGTGTTGGCCCTGGGCGGCTGGCTGGCGCTGCACGGGCACATCTCCCTCGGCACGTTCCTCGCCTTCTCCAGCTACCTCGCCGGCTTCGTCAGCCCGGTCCGCCAGCTCGCCACCCTGCTGACCGTCAGCCAGCAGGCCCGGGCCAGCGTCACCCGCGTGCTGGAGATCATCGACACCGAACCGGGCGTCGCCGACCCGCCGGACGCCGTGGAGCTGCCGGACCACCCGCTGACCGTCGAGTTCGACGACGTCGTCTTCGGTTACGGCGACGGGGAACCGGTGTTGCGCGGCCTGTCGCTGCGCGTCGAACCCGGCGAGACCGTGGCCGTCGTCGGCGCCGCCGGCTCCGGCAAGTCCACCCTGGCCCAGCTGCTGCCTCGGCTGTACGACGTGCGGTCCGGTTCGGTCCGCGTCGGAGGCGTGGACGTGCGGCAGCTCTCCGTCGCGTCGCTGCGATCCCGGCTGGGCTTCGTGTTCGAGGACAGTTTCCTGCTCTCCGACACCGTCCGGTCCAACATCTGTTACGGCAGAACGGACGCGCCCGAGCAGGCGGTGCTGGCAGCCGCGGCGATCGCCCAGGCGGCGGGATTCGTGGCGGAGCTGCCGGACGGATACGACACGGTGGTGGGGGAGCAGGGCCTGACCCTGTCCGGTGGCCAGCGACAGCGGATAGCGCTCGCCCGCGCGTTGTTGCTGGACCCGCGGGTGCTGGTGCTCGACGACGCCACGTCGGCGGTCGACACCCAGGTCGAGGCGCTGATCCAGGAAGGGCTCGCCGGCGTGACCGGCGCCCGGACCACATTGGTGATCGCGCACCGGCGGTCGACGCTCGCACTGGCCGACCGCGTTGCCGTACTCGACGACGGCCGGATAGTGGACGTCGGCACCATCGAGGAACTGGACGCCCGCTGCGAGCTGTTCCGGGCGTTGCTGTCCGGCGACGACATGCCCGATGTCGACGAGCAAGCGGCCACCGAACCGCCGCGCCCCGACGGGCGCACCCCAGAATTGTGGCCGGCAGTGGTCGAGGCGCGGCCCGGTGGCGTGGAATCCCGCGTGGCGACCATGTTCGCCACCGCGGCCGCCGGGCACGGCGGTCCTGGCCGCTTGGCGTCGGCGGGCGGCGGCCTGCTGATGTCGGCGCCGGCCGGGGAGGAGCTACTGGCCCGGCTGCCCGAGCCACCGGCGCGGGACTACGACCCGGGAGTGCCGCCGGAGCTGGCCCGAGCCGCCGACCTCTCGTTCAGTCTCGGCCGCCTGTTACGTCCGTTCCTGACGCCGTTGCTGGCGGGCCTGCTGCTGGTCGTGCTGGACGCGGCCGCGCAGATCGCCGTGCCGGTGCTGGTGCGGACGGGCGTCGACCAGGGCGTGGCGCAGGGTGCCGTGACCGCGCTGTGGATCGCTTCGGCGGTGGCGGGTGTCGTGGTGGTGCTGGACTGGGCGGTGAGCGTGGCGCAGGTGCGGGTCACCGGCCGAACCGGGGAACGGCTGCTGTACACGCTGCGCGTCAAGACGTTCGCACAGCTGCAACGGCTCGGGTTGGACTACTACGAGCGCGAGCTCGGCGGCCGGATCATGACCCGGATGACCACCGACGTGGACGCGCTGTCGAACTTCCTCCAGACCGGCCTGGCCACGGCCGTCGTCAGCGTGTTGACCATCCTCGGCGTTCTGGTCGCGCTGGTGGCGATCGACGGCGGCCTGGCGTTGGTGCTGGTCTGCGTGCTGCCGGTACTGGTGGTGGCGACGGTGGTGTTCCGGGCCCGATCGGTGCCGGCATACACCGAGGCCCGGGAGCGGGTCAGCGCGGTGAACGCCTATCTCCAGGAGCACGTCGCCGGTATCCGCGTCACCCAGGCGTTTCGACGGGAACGGCACAACGCCGCCGAATTCGCCCGCCGTGCCCGGGCGTTCCGCGACTCGCGGCTGCGCGCCCAGCGGTACATGGCCACCTACTTCCCGTTCGTGGAGTTCCTCTCGGCCGTGTCGACCGGCCTGGTGCTCGTGATCGGCTCGGACCAGGTGCGGGCCGGCGCGGTCACCGCCGGCACGCTGATCGCCTTCGTGCTCTACGTCGACCTGTTCTTCTCGCCGGTGCAGCAGCTTTCCCAGGTTTTCGACGGCTACCAGCAGGCCGTGGTCGGCATGAGCCGGCTACGCGGCCTGATGCGCACCCCGACCACGACACCGGCGGCCACCGATCCCTCACCGGTGCGGGAACTCCGCGGGGAGGTCGTGTTCGACGACGTGCACTTCGCCTACGGGCAGGGGAAGGAGGCGCTGCGCGGCATCACATTGCGCATCCCTGCGGGCAGCACCGTCGCCCTCGTCGGGGAGACCGGCGCCGGCAAGTCGACGGTCGTGAAACTGCTGGCCCGGTTCTACGACCCGACCAGCGGCGCCGTTGTCGTCGACGGTCAGGACCTGCGGCAGCTCGATCTGGCCGGCTACCGGCGACGGCTCGGCCTCGTCCCGCAGGAGCCGCACCTGTTCGGCGCCACGGTGCGGGACGCCATCGCCTACGGCCGTCCCGATGCCACTGACGCGGAGGTGGAAGCCGCCGCCCGGGCCGTCGGCGCGCACGGCATGGTGGCCACCCTGCCGCAGGGCTACCTGCACCCGATCGGCGAGCGTGGCCGCAACCTGTCCGCCGGTCAGCGGCAACTGCTGGCGTTGGCCCGCGCCGAGCTGGTGGATCCGGACATCCTGCTGCTCGACGAGGCCACCGCGTCGCTGGATCTCGCGACCGAGCAGACCGTGCGGCTCGCCACGGACGCGCTGGCCCGCCGCCGAACCACGATCGTGGTGGCCCACCGCCTCACCACCGCCGCCGTCGCGGACCTGATCGTCGTGGTCGACGCCGGCGCGGTGGTCGAACAGGGCACGCACGAGCAACTGCTGGCGGCCGGCGGCCGCTACCACCGCCTATGGACCGCCTTCACCCACATGTCCGCTCCCGAGGGGATGCCCGCATGAGCTCCGAACTCCTTTGGTACATCCCGAACCAGGCCGACCCCGGGCACCGCGGCGACACCGTCACCGACGACCACAACAGTCTGGCGACCCTCACCGAACACGCCCGGGCCCTCGAGCGGCACGGCTGGGACGGCGCCCTGATCGGCACCAGTTGGGGACGTCCCGACACCTTCACCGTCGCCACCGCGCTGGCCGCCCGGACGGAGACCTTCAAGCCGCTCATCGCGATCCGGCCGGGTTATTGGCGGCCGGCCAACTTCGCCGCCGCCGCCGCGACGCTGAGCCACCTCACCGAGGGCCGGGTGCTGGTGAACATCGTGTCCGGGCAGGACGAACTGGCCGCATACGGCGACACCGAGGGCGTACAGGCCGACCGCTACGCCCGCACCAAGGAGTTCCTGCAGATCGCGCGCAGACTCTGGACCGAGGAGAACGTCACCTTCCACGGCTCGCACTTCGGCGTCACCGACGCCACTGTCGCGCCGCGGCCCGGCACCTTTCGGCCGCCTCGGCTGTACTTCGGCGGCGCATCGCCCGCGGCCGAGGAAGTAGCCGCCGCCGAAGCCGACGTCCAGCTGTTCTGGGGCGAGCCCCTCGACGGCGTCGCCGAGCGGATCCAGCGGCTGAAGGCGTTGAGCGACGAGGTCGGCCGCTCGCATCCGCCGCTGGAGTACGGGCTGCGCGTCACCACCTTCGTGCGGGACACCACCGACCAGGCCTGGGCCGAGGCGGAGGCCAAGGTCGCCGAGATGGCCAACGGCAGCATTGCCCGTGACCCCAACCGATTCGTGGCCACCGGGCAGCGGCGGCTGTTCGACCTGGCCGCGCGGGGCGCGGTACTCGACGACAACCTCTTCACCACGCCAGGGAGGTTCGGCGGGGGCGGCGCCGGCACCACCTGGCTGGTCGGCTCAGCCGAGGACGTCGCCAAATCGCTGCGCAAGTACCAGGAACTCGGCGTCACCCACTTCGTGCTGTCCGACACTCCGTACCTGCCGGAGATCAAGCGTCAGGGCACGCAACTGCTGCCGCTGCTGCGCGACTGAGAGGCCCGTTCACCACGCTCAGGCACGTCCTCACGTTGGCCGTCACTGTTGTCGCCACACTTGTCCTCACCCCCTCGGCGTCCGCGACTGCCACCACTGATCGTCCTGACCAACGCCGCGGGCGCCGGCCGCTGGGCCGCGGGTATGTCGGGGTGGGTGATTGCTGAACGCGTCAGCGGCTGACCGGTCGTCGGGCTGCGCTACGACTGCTCGGATGACCGGCTGGGTGGGACCACCGACCCGCCGGCGCGGGCGACGATCTCCTGGAGCGCCAACACATGCTGGTCGAAGGCGGTGCGGCCGCTGGTGGTCAGCCGGGCCGAGGTGCGGGGTCGCTTGCCGACGAAAGCCTTGCGGATCTCGACGTAGCCGGCGTCCTCCAGCGTGGTGAGCGCTTTGGACAGGGTGGAGTCGGACAGGCCGACGCTGTCGCGCAGGACCGCGAAGTCCGCCCATGCGGTCGCGGCGAGGAAGGCGACCAGCGACAGCCGCGAGGGCGCGTGGATCAGCTCGTCGAACCTGGGCGTGGTCACCGCTGGCTCCTGGACCGGCGCACCAGCGTGTCCGCCTCCCACCGAACGAGCATCGGCCCGACGACCGCGAACAACACCCCGGTGACCGCGGCGGCGATCGTTCCTGGATGGGGCACCCCGGCCGCCTTCAGGCCGAACCCGGCCGCCAGCCCCACGCCGAGCAGGCCCACCACAAAGGCCGCCAACCCGGTCAGTGTCCTGCGGGCGCCCAGGCCGCGGCGCGGCGAGGCGGCGCGGGCCGCGCGGCGCACCGGCACGTCGATGAGGCCCGAGGCGACCACGAACAGGGCAAGACCGACCCAGAGGAGCACGTCGCGCCCGGACTCGACGACCGCCGCGAGCGCGGTCATCAGGACGGCGTAGGCCCACCACCACCAGCCGGGGAAGACCTTCCGCCGGATCACCTGCTCGCGCCGACGGTCGATCTCGTTGAGTGCGCGTGCGGCGTCGGCCGGATCGACCTGATCGCTCATGTTCCCTCCCCGATAGTACTTTCCGGATGGAAAGTACTTGACGGTGTCCCGACCCGCAAGTGCCGGCGGCGCGGGGACCAACGGGCGCCGCCCATCAGGATGCGCAGGCCGAAACGTTCTCGGCCCCCGCACCATCGGCTTCGTCACCCGCATCAGCGATTGCACGCCCAGGTAGTGATCCAGCGGTGCCGCTTCGCGTCGCTCACAGGCCAGCCTCGAGCCCCGACGATCAGGTCCACGTTCACGTTGGCCAGCTCGGAGAGGGCGGCCGGCCACGACCGCGACGACCGGCTCGCCGTCCGCGGGGAAGATCTGACGTCGCTCGAAAGGCATCACGATCGCGTCATTCGCCGATGCCTCAAAGCGCAGCTGGTCGCGCAGCCCGGTGAGTTCGAACGGGTGGAGGCGCTAATGGTGCTCATTCACCCGAGGCTGGTCGAACCGAAATGGGTGGCAACGCGGTCACAAGTCACGCGACGGTAGCGAGGGCGTCAAGGCGTTTCATGGCAACTTCCAGACGGACTCGGACGTCGTCGGCCTGAACGTCCGCCGCCCTGATCATCCCCAGTGGACAGTGGCATCAGGCGTGGTGCGTGAAGCCGACCTGCCCCGGTCGACGGTTCGGTGCGAACCCGGCCTTGGCCAGGGTTTCGTCGGCGTCGGCGTACCGCTCGCCGATCTTGTAGATCTCGAAGGCTTCCTTGCCCGTGGCCACCTCGCGGCCGAGTTCGCCGGCGATGCGCACCAACTGCTCGACCTGCTGGACCGAAGTGACCTTCCGGCCCTTCTTGCCCCACAACGTGTCCTCGTTGCCGCAGCGGGCGTGCAGACCCATTGCGATCGCCATGGCGTTGACCGGCAGGACACTGCGCATGAGGGTTTCCAGCGTGAGCACCGCGCCGTCAGGGACGCGGCGGATGAACTCCATCATGTTGTACGGGCTGGGGCCGTCGAATCCACCTCCGATACCGACCCAGGTCAGCACGAGTGGACCGGTGTGGACGCCTCGCCGGATCAGCCGCTCGACGGTTTCCAGTTGCGCGATGGTGGCCAGCTGGAAGTGAGGCTGGATGCCGGCGGCTTGCAGCCGCCTGAGGTGTTCCTCGACCCAGCTCGGGCCGGCCGGGACGACCATCTCGCGGTATGCCTCCGCCACAGCCGGTCGTGTGAAGGACGTGCCCGCGATGTCGTCGGCTGTCATGAGCTCCGTGATGTTCATCTGGCTGGTGTTGATGGCGATGGTCACCTGGTCCGGTGCGGGATCCAGCGCGGCCAGCATGTGGCGGGCCTCGTCGCTGAGCCACCGGGCGTCTGCCCCGTCGTGTTCCGGTGCGAACGAGATCGAGCCGCCGACCTGAAGGATCATCTCGGGGACGGCGTGGCGCAGCCGGCCGATCAGCTCGTTGAACCTCGACAGTCGCTTGGAGCCCTTGCCGTCGACCTCCCGGACGTGGATGTGCAGCACGGTGGCGCCGGCGTTGTGGCAGTCGACGGCCTGCTGGACGTGCTGGTCCATGGTGAGCGGCAGGTCTTCCGGGAAGTCGGCGGGTTCCCATTCCGGCCCGTAGGGAGCGGCCGTGATGACCAGCTTTTCCTGGTTCTCGGGAAACAACGAGTCGTCGAGGAAATGTATGATTTCTCCAATCGCCGGAGAGGAGCGGCCAGCCGGCCGGTCAGAACGGGCGGTCGCCCATGATTCCGGCCCGCTCCATCTTGCGGACCGCGGGCCAGTAGTCCTGGACCGCGTAGTGCTGCGTCGACCGGTTGTCCCAGATCGCGACGCTGTTCTTGGCCCACCGCCAGCGGACCTGGTATTCCGGCACCGAGGCTTGGGCGATCAGGTAGTTGAGCAGGTTGCTGCCGCCGGGGGCGTAGTCGATGCCGTAGCGAATGTTCTTCGGGGTGTGGAAGTTGACGAAGTGCGTGGTGAACCCGTTGACGAAGAGTATCTTTTCCCCGGTTTCCGGGTGGGTGCGCACGACCGGGTGCTCCGCGTCGGGGAAGCGTTCCTTCAGCTGGTGTCGTTCATCCATCGGCATCTCGGCGCCGAAGGTGGCCTCGATGCTGTGCCTGGCGCGCAGTCCGTCGATCTGCGTCTTGGCGTGGTGGGGCAGCTTCGCGTATGCCTCGGCCATGTTCACCCAGATGGTGTCGCCACCGACCTCAGGGGTCTCCACGCAGCGCAGCACGCATCCCATCGGTGGCTTCTCCCGCCAGGTGGCGTCGCAGTGGAAGGCGTTTTCGTAGTGCTCGGCTGGACTGTCGAGGTCCTTGTAGATCCGGACCAGGCCCGGATGTTCTGGGTCGCTGCCAGCCACCGGGTGGTCTTCGAGCTCGCCGAACCGCCGGGCGAAGGCCACGTGCGCGGCGCGGCTGATGTCCTGATCGCGCAGGAACAGGACCTTGTACTCGAGTAGCAGCGCCTTCAGTTCGACGAACAGCGCGTCCTCCCGGACCACGTCCCCGAGGTTCACGCCGAACAGTTCGGCGCCGATGGAACGCGTGAGCGGTTCGAATTTGATCGCCGACGGCCCGGCGGGAGCCGGGCCCGTCAGCTCACTGGTGTTGGTCACGGCGCATCCTTCGATCGCGTTTTCTGGTGGTGGTCACAACGAGAAGACGGACGAGCCGACGCTGCGGCCCGCCTCCAGGTCGTGATGAGCCCGCACGGCGTCAGCCAGGGCGTAGCGCTGGTTGACGCCGACCTTGATGCGACCCGACTCGACATGGCCGAAGAGTTCTCCCGACAACTCGGAGCGCTCCGCGGGGTCGGCGATGTAGTCGGCGAGCGCCGGGCGAGTGACGAACAGCGATCCCTTGGCGGCGAGTTGCATGGCGTCGATCGGCGGAACCAGCCCGGACGCGGTTCCGAAGCACACCAGCAGGCCGCGCCGGGCGAGCGAATCGAGGGAAGCCGAGAAGGTTGCCCGACCGATGCTGTCGAACACGACCGGCACACCGGCCCCGCCGGTGAGTTCCCGGACCCGGCCGGCCACATCCTCGCGCGGATAGACCACCACGTGGTCGCACCCGTGGGCACGCGCTACCTCGGCCTTCTCCTCCGTCGACACCGTGCCGATCACCGTGACGCCCAGGAGTTTCGCCCACTGCGTGACGATCAGGCCGACACCGCCTGCCGCCGCGTGCAGCAGAACGGTGTCTCCCGGCTTCAGCGGGTGGATCCGGCGGAGCAGGTAGGCCGCGGTCAGCCCGCGCATGGTCATCGCGGCGGCAGTGTCGAACGTGATCGTGTCGGGGAGCACGATCAGTGGTGCGGCAGGCATCACGCGCTCGGTGCTGTAGGCCCCGAGTGGGCTGCCGGTATAGGTGACGCGATCGCCCTCCCGCACGTGTGCCACCCCTGGTCCCACGGCCTCGACCACACCGGCCGCTGCCACGCCCATGCCCGCGGGCAACTCCACCGGGTAGAGGCCGGAGCGGAAGTACGTGTCGGCGAAGTTCAATCCGACCGCCTCGTGGCGGACGCGGGCCTGGCCCGGACCTGGATCGCCGACCTCGACGGTTTCCCAGCGCATGACCTCCGGGCCACCGGTTTCGTAGTAGCGAACCGCGTTTGCCACGGCGTTCTCCTCGGATCTTCATCGGCCGACGGCCATCGGCCACCTTCAGCACCAGACAGTAGGCAGCATCGACGTGCGATACTTATCCTGAGGTGACAGCGGAATATTCAATCCGGGACACGATCATGAAAGCCCTCGCCCGCTACGCAGCGTTGAACAGCTACGTCGAGGTCAGCCGGTCGGTCGGCATCGACCCGGCACGGCTGATGAGAGGCGTCGGTCTCGACCCTTCCAGCCTGGGCCTTCCGGATCGCTGGATTCCCGCCGTGGCGATCGCCCGGCTCCTCGAGCAATCAGCGGCGACATCCGGGTGTGAGGACTTCGGCCTGAAACTGGCCGAACGTCGACGATTGGCCAACCTCGGCCCCCTGAGCCTGGTCATCCGCGAGGAGCCAGACCTCCGCGGCGCCCTCAGAACGCTGATCCGTCACGAGAACATGTACAACGAGGCCCTGCGAATACACATGGCGGTCACGAACGGCCTGGCAACCGTGCGCATTGGTTTCGAATTCGGCGAACCCACGGGGACCAGGCAAGCAACGGAGCTCGCGATGGGCACACTCCACCGGCTGCTGCGCGACTTCCTCGGCACCCAGTGGCAGCCGCTCACCGTGTGCTTCACACACACGGCGCCGGCGGACCCGAGCGCCCATAGAAGGTTTTTCGGCCCCGCACTCAAGTTCGAGCAGAAGTTCAACGGCGTCGTTTTCTACGAAAACGACCTTGAAACACCGAACAAGACGTCGGACCCGCAGTTGCGCGCCTATGCTCAACAGTTCCTCGACTCCGTTGGATTTCCAGAAGAAACGACAACTCTGGATCGGGTCCGGGAACTCGTCGAGCTTCTGCTGCCGACCGGCCGATGCTCCGTGGAGCAGATAGCCCGTAGCCTCGGCGTCGACCGTAGAACCGTCCACCGGCACCTCGCCGACGAGAACGAGACGTTTTCGTCGGTGTTGAACTCGGTGCGAACCGAACTGGCCGAGCAGATGGTGAGCAGCGGGCGTCACTCCCTGACCGAGGTTGCCACCCTTCTGTCCTTCTCCTCGTCGAGCAATTTCTCTCGTTGGTTCCGGGGGAGATTCGGCTGCAGCCCCAGCCGATGGTGCGCCGAAAAGAGCGCACGCTCTCCAGGTAAACCGTCACCGCGCAATCCGCCGAGTCCAGCAGCGCGAGCGCCGTAGCACCGACCAGGACGATGGATGGCACCCTGACCAGCAGGGCTACCTCTCGAACGGCCACACGGTCGGCCGTTGCCCGACCAGGCTCGAACGATGCGCACGTTGCTCCCCGACATGGGCAGTGACATGGCGCTTGACTTTGGTGGATGGGGTTTTCGGCACCCCCTGCTGCGCGGCGCGCCGGCCGGGCGGCGAACCGGTGGTGGCCCGCGCCACGGTCGCAGCCGCGCAAGCTGGCGGATGACGGGCTCGTGCATGCGACCGGCGACCACGTCGCACAGGTCGATCAACCGCGCCGGGGCCGTCCGAACATGGCGGCACCTGCATCGGCTGCACCATCCCGGACCAGTTGGACGGCGCTGCGCCGCCCGCGACGACAACCGCGCACGATCCGCATGGTGCGGGAGAACGCGGCGAAGACCCCGGGCGAGCAGCACCCGGGGTCTTCGCCGCGGTGGGCACGGCCACCGGGTTTCAGTGTGAACAGAAGATGACCATTGGTGATTCCGCTCAGCGATCACGAATGCGACGCCACCGCCGGCGGGGGGCGTCCGGATCGCGCGGAGGGCGACGGCGACCGAGGAGCCGCTCGAGCACCGCGGGATTGCCGGACCACGCGGCGATGAGAACCTCCCGCGCGACCTGGCGGCTGGCATAGCGCAGGGCGACGACGAGAACGACGACATTGTCCAGCAACCCGATCACCGGAACGAAGTCCGGGATCACGTTGATCCCCGAGAGCGTGTACAGGCCGGCGAACGCCAGGACGTATCTGGCCCGGCGGGGCACTCGCGGGTCCCGCCGCAATGCGAACACGGCCTGCACGCAACACGGCACGAAGCGCGCGACCTCCTTCGCCAGCCCTGGCGGCAGCAGCCGCGCCACCAGGGCGAGCACCAGGCACGACGCACCGAGCACGAGCACGGTCGCAGCTGTCCCGAGAGCCCATCCCAGCATGGCGCACCGTCACCAAGTTTCCGCTTTCCGCTGGATCATCTGACATAACCACGACATGCTCGAAATGCACAGTCGGCACATTGTGGCCATTGGCGTGAGATGGCCAGCAGGCACGGAGCTAGTCGGCCATCGCGACCTTCGGCGAGAAAACCCTCGCAAAGATCACCTGCGCCACGCGGACGGCGATGATCTCGAGGAGAATCATCGCCGCCTTCGCGACGACAACAGCAAGTAAGTCAGCCATCGGATTTCCTCTCCTACGCCCGATTCGTCGGCTCAAACGTCCGAAGAATAGGGTGCCCCGCTGTACTGGCGTGGAGTCGCAGCTTGCCAGCAGGTTAAGAGACGGTTATCCGGCGGCCTCGATCGCCCGTCTGTCCACCGTGCGCCGCGACCGCAGCGCCAGACTGACCAGCGCGGCCGCCACCGACGTGCCGACGGCGATGGTCCACCCGTGCGGCCATAGGGGACGAGAGCCGAAGAAGTGGCTGACCCCCGGCGTCTGCACGATCGCCGCCAGCGCGGCGAACGACAGAACGGTGGCCACGAGCACGAGCCGGTCCCGGCGGCCGGCCGCGAGCGTCTGTCCGAGCTGCGCTCCCACCAGCGCGACCAACGCCGCGGTGTTGGCCTGGTTGCGAGTGCCGGTGAATCGACCCAGCACCCACGCGGTGCTGGTGGCCGCCGTGGTGATGGTGGCGCGGCGGTAGATGTCGCGGGTGAGCGACGGCCCCAGCGAGGCGTCCGGCCCCTCCGCGAGCAGCACCTCGGCGGTGGCGCCGGGCGGCGGTCGCAGGGCGATCGCCATGGCGGGCAACACGTCCGTCAACACGTTGATCAACAGCAGCTGGCGCGCGTTGAGCGTCTCCGCCGCGCTGAGCAGGCCGGTGCCGACGGTGAAGGCGATCTCGCTGAGGTTGCCCCCGAGCGGAATGGCCACCGCGTCGCGCACCGACGCCCACATCGCGCGGCCCTCGACGATGGCGGCCGTGATCGTCTCGATCCGGTCGTCGGTGATCACGACGTCCGCGGCGTGCCTCGCCGCCGGCGTGGCGTGCCGGCCCAGTGCCATGCCGACATCGGCCAACCGGATGGCCGGCGCGTCGTTCGCCCCGTCACCCGTGACGGCGACGACCCGACCCGCGGTGCGCAGCACCCGGACGATGCGGGCCTTCTGAGCCGGGCTCACCCGGGCGAACACGGTGATGTTCGGCAGCTGACGGGCGAGTTCGGCGTCGTCGACGGCGTCCAGTTCCGAGCCCGTCATGATCCGATCGCCGTTGACCACGTTGAGTTCCGTCCCGATGGCCTCCGCGGTGTCGGGATGGTCGCCGGTGACCATGACCACCCGCACGCCCGCCTGCCGCAGCTGCTCGACCGCGCGCAGGGCGGTCGGCCGGACCGGATCCGCCAGGGCGAGCAGGCCGGTCAGGCACAGGCCGCGCACCCGGTCGTCGTCGAAACCGTCGCCGTCCGACGCGGCGTGCTCGGCAACGGCGAGCACCCGGTACCCGCGGCTCGCCAACCGCGTCACCTCCTGGCTGAACCGCCGATGGGCCTCGTCGTCGAACGGCCGCATCCCGTCGCCGTCCTTGGGACGGCGCCAGTGGCTGCACCGTGCGAACACGATCTCCGGCGCGCCCTTGACGCTGACGAGCAGTCCCCGCTCGCCGTGCCCCAGGACGGCGTGGAATCCCCGCGCCGGCTCGAACGGCATCGAGTCGACCAGTTCCCAGCCGGCGGCTCCTTCGGTCGTGCCCACCCCGGCGCCGATCGCGCCGTCGACGACCGCGCGATCGGTGGGATGCGCGAGCGGCCGGTTCTCGTCGGGCACGGGACTGGCGCGCAGGGCGGCGCCGACCACGCGGCGCAGCGCCGGCGTGAGGTCGTCCGCCGGACGGTCGGCGAACCCGTCGCTGACGCGGTGCAGCCGGATCCGTCCCTCGGTGAGCGTCCCGGTCTTGTCGAAGCACAGCACGTCCACCCGGCCGAGGGCCTCCATTGTGGACGGATTGCGCACCAGGGCGCCGTGGCGCGAGAGCCGACGGGCGGCGGCGAGTTGCGCGACGGTGGCCACGAAGGGCAGCCCCTCCGGCACTGCCGCCACCGCCAGACTCACGGCCCGTCCCAGCGCCTGGGCGATGGGGCGGCCACGCAGCGCGTCGATGCCCAACAGCGTCACGCCGGCGCCGACGGAGATCGGCAGTGCCAGTCGCACCAGCGAGTTCAGCCTGGTGTGCACGCCACCGGACCGTGGCCCGCCGCCCATCAGGGTGGTCCGGCCGATCTCGGTGTCCGTGCCGACGGCGGTGACGACCGCGACCGCCGAGCCGGCCGCGACCACAGTGCCCTGATAGAGCATGCAGTGCCGGTCCGCGATCACCCGGGCCGGTGCGACGCCGACGGTCTTGCTGACCACCTGGGACTCGCCGGTCAGGCTCGACTCGTCGACCTCCAGGTCCTGTGCGACCAGCAGTCGGCAGTCGGCGGGCACGGCGTCACCCGCGTCGAGCTCGACCACGTCGCCCAGCACGAGCTGGTCCGCCGACTGCTCGAGCCGCTGTTCACCCCGCCGCAGCCGGGTCTGCATCGCCACGGCCTCGGTCAGGCGGTGCAGCGCGCGGTCGGCTCCCAGTCGCTGGGTGCCGCCCACGAGCGCGTTCAGTCCCAGCACTCCCACGATCAGGATGGTGTCGATCATCGACCCGACGCTCCAGGACAGTCCCGCGCTGCCGGCGAGCACCGGCGTCACCGGGTTGTCCAACTCCTCCAGGAAGGTCTCGGCGACGCCTCCGGCCCGCTGCACCGCCTCCTGGTCCGGCCGGCCCTGTCGACGCCGTGCGGCCTCCTCGGCGTCCAGCCCGTCGGGTGACGTCCCGAGCCGGTCGAGCACGATGTTCGCCGGCATGGCGTGCCACGGGGTGCGGGTCACCGGCACCGGCGCGGGCATGCGCATCGGCCGGGTGCCCCACCATGTGCCGGCGGCCAGCGCCAGCAGCGCCGCGACCTGGACCGGAACCTGGGCACGGCCGGGTGCGCTCTGCGCCGGTCCCAGCATCGAGAGCAGACTGCCGGCGGTCGCGCCCGCGATGGCCATCTGGGCGCTGCGCCGGCTCGCCTTTCGCGCGAAGGGCACGGACTGGAGCAACAGGCATGCCTCGCCGAGGCCGGGTCCGCAGAGCAACGAGGAGCCCCAGGGCGGCGGCGTGTCGGCGTGGGCGATCCCGATGCCCACGTCGGCGGCGGCCAGACCGTCGGGGCGATGGGCCGAGACGACCGCCACGACGTGGCCGTCGGCCTGAAGTGCCCGCACGGAGGACACCAGCTCCACGTCGCCGGGCATCCACCTGTCGGCGTCGAGCCGCTTCTCCAGCGCGCCGTCCGCGCCGGCGACGACCACGGCGCCGGCGGCCCGCGCCGCCGACACCAGCGCCTCGGCCAACGGATCGAGCTCGGTGACCACGCTGACCAGCCCCACGACCTCGACGCCGCGCCGAAGTGCCAGCGCGAGAGCGCCCCGTGTCGTCCATTCGCGCACCCGGGCGTCCGCGCCGAGCGGGTCGTCGGCGACGGGCACGACCGACCACCCGTCGCGCTCCCGACGGATGTCCGGGGCCGCCGGGTGGACCAGTTCGTGCGCACGCGCATGCAGCTCGTCCAGTGCGACGCTCGAGTCGACCGGCACGATCTCGTCGATGATCTGCTCGCCGGTCCGCAGGATCGCCGCGTCGAGCACCACCATGTCGACGCGGTCCAGCCGCCGCAGCGCATCCGGGTCGACCGTGAGGACACGACGCCGTGCGATGCCGCGACCGAGTTGGCCGGCGAACGCCTCCCTGCCCATACGCGCCGCACGCGGCGCGCTGGAGACCAGAACGCCCAGCGCGCGCTGCCGGTTGCCGAGGAGTGTCGCGCCCGCACCGGCCGTGCCGAGCGAGGTCACGACGTCGGCGACCCGGTCGGTCGCTCCGGCCGGGAGCGGGACCGGACGCGGTGCGCGGTCGAGCGGTGGGGTGTCGTATGCACCCTCGCGGTCGGCCAGCGCTCGGTGCCACTGCTCCCAACTGCGTTGCCGGGCCAGCCCTTCCATGATCATGGAACCGCGATGCCAGGCGTCGTTGACCAAGAGCAGGGGGACCTGGGCCATGGCATTGGCCACCGACCCGGTGAGCGCGAACAGCGCGTCGGCCGCCGGCCGGCCCACCGCGCCTTCCACACAGCCGCGAACGCGGGGTGAGTAGTCGGCGACGGCGACGAGCGCGGACAAGGCCGTGGGCGCCTTGGGGAGCGGAAGCAGTCGGCCCGCGAACGCGTAGGGCAGGCCGAGCAGATCGACGCCGAGCGCTATCGCCTCCGACGCCATCCCACCGGCCGGGCCGGGAAACTGCCCGCGTGCCGCGTGCGGGACGGCACGCATCGCGTGTGCCTCCTCGACCTCGCGGATCATCAGCACGAGGTCGTCGACCTTGACCTTGTCATGATCGAACGTGACGACCGCCCAACTCAGCGCGGCGTTCACCTCGGCGGTGCGCACACCGTACGACTCGGTCAGGCGCTTCACGAGTTCGCGTGCCGCGTCTTCGGTGCCGGGTCGGTGAATGCCGTGGATCTCGATGTAGGCGCAGTCGCGGACGACACGGACGCGACGGTCGACGCCGGCCGGCAGGCACGCCCGAGCGGTCGCGACCGCGCCGCCGGCGATCCTCGACGCCCATCGGAACAGTGGAGGGAATGGCATGGCTATTCCGCTGGCTTTCCTGGCTTCGCCGGCTTTTCCGGCTCTTCCGACACCGGGGCGGGCGGCTGCGTCTCGTGCTCGTGGTGATGCCGGATGGTCCACTGCACCACGATCATCCCGGCCGCCGCCATCGCGACCACCGGCAACTCGACGATCCCGAACACGGCGACCAGCCCGAGGCCGCCGTAGTACGCCAACTGGGTGGGGGGCGGCAGGACCTCGCGCACCTTGTGCACAGCGGCCGCCACCTCCTGGCGGCCGACCGGCGTGGGGAACTCGGGCAACCGCCACTGCACCGTGGCAAATGGAAGAGTCAGAGTCCCCGTCCGCGGCCCACCGCTCTCCGGGACGTGTTTTTCCACTTCTTGACCGGCGGCTCCGGTTTCCCGCCCCTTGTCCAAAGATCGCGCCCCCTTTGCTTCCACTGTAGACATCGCCTCTCCCGTGAGATTTGCCAAACTTCGCGGAAATTACGAAGCTACCGGCGTCGACGGGACGACAACGGGGCCATCTGTGGCGCGTCCTCGTCAATGACGCGGGCGCGCCCGAGGGGCCACACACGGGCACACCCCCTCCCAGCGCGGCGGATTGCGGTGTCGGGGGCCGCGGAAGTGGCCTCTTACCGGGGTGCGACCGCGCTCATACACTCCGAGAAACGGGGCGACCACAGGAACGTCGAGGCGACAAGCCACCCCGAAAGTGGGTATCTCTCATGAAAAGTCGACGAGTAAATGTGCGGACATGGTCGGCAATTGCCGTCGGATTGCTGGTCTTTCTGACCGCCGGAGGGGCGGCGACCGTTTCCCGGACCACGGTCGTCGCAGCCGCGGGGCAGACCAAGGTTGCCGACCCGGCTGAA
Source organism: Kutzneria buriramensis (assembly GCF_003387475.1). Taxonomy (GTDB): domain Bacteria; phylum Actinomycetota; class Actinomycetes; order Mycobacteriales; family Pseudonocardiaceae; genus Kutzneria; species Kutzneria buriramensis. Next base: position 27,608 of record NZ_QUNO01000014.1, read on the forward strand.
ACGAACCCGAACGTCACGGCAGGTCCGGCGGGAACCATTCGAATCGGCTCCGGCCGATCCGCGACATGCCAGTGGACCCAGTACTCTCCCGACGGCATCACCATGCAGGTGGACACCTCCGCCGCCGGCTTCGCCGGCACCCCGGTCTATGTGACGTCGATCGGCGGTTCCAGCTCGCACTGGAGCCTTGCGGGAACGGGCGCTGTCTATGCTCCCGACAACGGGAACCTGCGAACCGGCTTCCGCATCTATCTGCGCTGGGCCGTTCCGGACGGCGCAGCCCTCACTCCCGTCATGGCGTGCAACTACGGCTGGTTCGTCCAGTGGATCGGCAGCGAGTAGGTCCTCGGCGCCGCGCGCTCGTGCCCCTTGGCGTGTTCCCGACACTGGCGCGAAATTGTGAGGATTCCACGACTTGGCCCCTCCCGTCGGCGATGTGGGCGCGGCATGCTGGGATCGCCGTCCGGCAGCACGAGGCGTCACAGTCGGTGGATCGGACGGTGCTAGTGCAGACCAAGGAAGCACAAGAGGAGGTCTGACCGGCAGGTGGTCTCCCGGTTACCGTCACGTCATGACCGACTTCACCGGGAGGCCGCCACTGCCGGCGTGGAAGCTCGAATACGGCAGCTGGTCCGGTGCTGGTGTGGCGACCCGGTGGACCGGCGGTCGCCGGTCCCTGGCATTACTCCTCAGGTGCCAGGGACCGTGCCGCCGTCAGCACTCGCCCGCCAGAGCCCGCTCGACCTCGTCGAGCCCTTGGGCGACGGCCACTCGGCCCGCGCCGGGTGGCGCACCGCCCGCCTTCACTTCCCGCCCGGTGACCAGCAGGACCGTGGTTTCCAAGCGGTCGACCAGGCCGCGTTCGACGGCGCATTCCAGCCCGGCGAGCGCCGCCGCCCCGGCGGGTTCGGCACCCACTCCCGCCCGCCCGGCCAACGTCGCCACCGCGCTCAGCAGTGCGCTTTCGGTGACCGCCAGCAGTGAACCGCCGCTTCGGCGCACCGCGTCCAGCACGGCGTCACCGATGGCCGGGCGCACCACCGCGATGCCGTCGGCCGCCGTTCCCGCGGGATTCAGGTCCGCCGGCCCGGCGGGCACACCCGACCAGGCGCGCACCAACGGCTGGCAGCTCTCGGCCTGCACGCCGATCAGGCGCGGTTGCCGCGTGGCGAGACCGCAGCTGACGAGTTCGGCGAAGCCCTTGTCGAGCGCCACCAACGTGGGACCGTCGCCGACCGGGACGATCATCGCGTCCGGGAGCCGGCGGCCGAGCTGTTCCCACACCTCGAACGCCACTGTCTTCTTCGCCTCGATGGTGAACGGGTTGGCGCCGGTGTTGCGGTCGAGCCAACCGAACGCGCGCGCCGCGGCCCGGGAGAGGTCGACCGCGGCCGCGTAGCCCGCGGGCACCCGGAAGACCCACGCGCGGGCCTGCGTCATGAGCGCGAGCTTGTCCGGTTGGCAGTCCGTGGACACGAAGATGACGGCCCGCATCCCGGCCGCCGCGGCGCCGACGGCGGTGGCCACGGCCGCGTTGCCGGTGGAGGCGGTCGTGATCGTGCCCACCCCGCGCCGCAGCCCGTCCTCGATCACGAGTGCGGTGGCACGGTCCTTGTTGGACGCACTGGGATTCCGCGTCTCATCCTTGATCCACAGGTGCGGCGTGCCCGATGCCTTTCTGAGAGCCGGCACGGACAACAGCGGCGTGCCTCCGATCGGCATCGGGTATCGCACCGGACCGTCGGGCACCGGCAGCAGCTTCCGGTATCGCCACATGGTGAACGATGCCGGGCGCGTCCCCGCCATCAGCGCGGAGCCGTAGTCGTACTGCAGCCACTCGCATCCCGCCCGGTCGAGCGACCCGGTCACGCTACCCATGTGGCAGCCCTCCGCACCTCATGCCGACCGGGAACCGGTCAGCTCGTCGGAACCGAGCACGTCGTCGCCGTAGAGATCCTGTAGCCAGTTGGTCTGGTAGACGGTGTCGAGGTAGCGCTCGCCGAGGTCCGGCGCGATGGCCACCGCGGTGAGTCCACACGCGTCGTACCGGGACAGCCATTCCGTGGCGCCGCTGACCACCGTGCCGGTGGAACCGCCGAACAGGAAACCGTTTCTGGCCAGGCGATGGCAGGCGCGAATGGTGTCCGCCTCCTCGACGTGCACGATGTCGTCCACATAGGACTCGTCGAGCAGCGGCGGGCGGACGCTCGTGCCCAGGCCGGGAATCATCCGGCGGGACGGGGGGCCGCCGAAGGTCACCGAGCCGGCGCTGTCCACCGCGACGACCCGCACCCGCCGACGCCATTGCCGGAAGTAGCGCGCGCAGCCCATCAGGGTCCCCGTGGTGCCCGCGCCGACGAACAACACGTCCAGCCCGGGGAACTGGCGGGCGATCGCCGGCGCCGTCCGGCGGTAGTGCGCCCTCCAGTTGCCCGGGTTGGCGTACTGGTTGAGCCACACGTACCGGTCGTCGGAGGCGCACAACGCGCGGACATGGGCGAGCCGCGCGGCGAGGAAACCACCGACTGGATCCGGCTCGGTGATGACGTGAACCTCGCTGCCCAATGCCTCCATCATGCGCCTGGTCGACAGGTTGCACCGGGAGTCGGTCACGCACAGGAACCGGTGGCCCCTGCTCGCGGCGAGCATGCTCAGCGCCACGCCCAGGTTTCCCGACGAGGACTCGAGCAGGACCGAGCCGGGCCGCAGGAGTCCGTCCCGCTCGGCGGCCGCCACCATCTCCGTCGCCGCCTTCAGCTTGATCGAGCCGGCGAAGTTGAAGCCCTCGCACTTCAGATAGAGCGAGCGCCCGACGATCGACCGAAGGTCGACGTAGAGCCCCTCCTCGTTGAAATCCTCGGGAACGGATATGACCGACACTCTTGACCCCCTGTCCGCGGCCCATGGACCGATCGCTCACCCATACCGACGCAGCTCGTGGAAGAAGTCGTCGACGACGTGCAGCTCGCCGGAGCGGACCACCTCGTCGTAGACGTGCTTGCCCACCGCGAGGTCGAGCACGCCGAGACCGAACGGCGAGAACACCAGCGGCCGATCCGCCGGCGTTGCCGCCCGCCCGGCTATCACGTCGCCCAACGTGCCGTGGAGGAAGTCCCGGTTGCCGGTGAGCTGTTCGGCCAGGTGCGGCGAGGTGTCGGCCCTCAGGCAGTGTTCGACGTCGTCGACGATGTTGGTCGAGGCGAGCACGATCTCCGGTGCGAGATCGCGCAGGGACATGTGCAGCACCAACGGGTTGTGCTCGAACCACGACAGGTCTTCGACATGCGGCCGACCGGCGTTGGTGGCGAAGACCACCAGGTCGCTGGCTCGGAGCAATTGCTCGGCGCTGTCGTACGCGGTGATCTGTCCGGCGGCGCCGGACCGTTCGAGGTAGCCGCGGAAGCCGGCGACGCTGTCCGGTGCCAGGTCGTACACGCCGGTCTCGTCGAACGACCAGCCGGTGCCGACCAGATAGGTGTGGATGTAGCGGGCGATCAGGCCCGTCCCGAAGAACCCGACGCGCGTCGGGCGCCCACGGCCGCGGCTGAGCCAGTCGGCGGCCGACGCCGCCAACGCGGCCGTTCTGGTGGCGCTGATGATCGAGCCTTCCATGCAGGCGAACGGGTAACCGGTGTCGTGGTCGTTGAGGATCAGCACTGCCGACGCGCGCGGGAGGCCGGCCGCCACGTTGCCGGGGAAGCTGGAGATCCATTTCAGGCCGTCCACCCCCACCTGGCCGCCGATCGACGCGGGCAGCGCGATGATTCGGGCGGAGGGGCGGTCGGGGAAGCGGAGGAAGTAGGACGGCGGGTTCACCGAATCACCGGCGCTGTGCGACCGGTACGTGTCCTCGACCAGTTCCACGATCTGCTTCTCGCGTCCTCCCAGCGCGCGCTGCACCTGGGCGCCGGAGATCACGGCGAACGACGGCATGGGTCTGGATTCCGGTGCGGTGGAACGACTGGCGGTCATCCGGCGGTCACCTCCACGGTCGGCGAGCAGTCCGCCAGGCGCACCGCGTCGGCCATCGCGACGAGCACTTCCCGTGATCCCTCGAAGGGCTCCCGGCCGTGCGCGGTGCGGAGGTTGTCGACGACCATCAGGTCGCCGGCCTGCCACGGCTCGCGCACGGTGTGGTCCTGGTAGACCTCGTTGAGCAGCTGTACGACGTCGTCACCGATGGGGTCGCCGTCGCCGAAGCTGGTGTTGAACGGCAGCGCCTCGGCGCCGTAGACGTCGACCAGGTACTCCCGTACCTCGGGGGCCAGCGTCCACTCGTTGAGGAATGCGATCTGGTTGAACCAGCAGCGCCGGCCGGTGACCGGATGGCGCACGACGGCGCTGCGGCGCTGCCGGGTGCGCAGTCCACCGTCCGGTTGCCACTCGAACTCGATCGCGTTGGCGCGACAGTAGCCCTCGACGGCCGCGCGGCTGTCGGTGCCGAACGCCTGCGCCAGGGAAGCGCCGATCTCGTCGTTGTAGTTGCGGGTGAGCAGCCAGCCCTCCCACTCGAACCGCTCGACCAGCTCGGTGGGCAGCGCGTCGAGCACGGTCGGCGAGTCGGCCGTCACGGTCGCTCCGCCGGCGGCGGGCGCTCGCAGGCACGCGAACAGCATCAGGCCGGGGAACTCCAGCGTGTAGCTCAGTTCGTGATGCATGCACATCTGCTGGTTCGGCGGCCACTTCGATGCCGAGTACACGCCGTCGGAGTAGACCCGCCGCGGCGCGAAGGACTCCCGATCGGTCATCAGGCCGGTGGCCATGCGCCGAAAGACGGCGCTCGTCTCGGCCTCGTCGCGCAGCGACAGACCACGGACCAGAACCGAGCCGTGCTCGGCGACGACGGCGCGCACCGCATCCCGGTGCTCGGCGATCCAGCCCGTCGCGTCGCCGGCGGCGTCGGTCCGCAGTATCGGTGGTTTGCCGGGTCGCAGGTCCACATCGAGCAGTGCTGCCGGGGACGAGAACGACATCTCGGTTTCCTTTCAATGTTGTTGCCGCGCGTTCCGCGCGGGGCTCGGCCCCTTCGGGGCCGGTGCCTTGCCCTTGCCGGGCAAAGCGCCGGCGGGGCCTCACGAGGCTTGGGCTGTGGCGTTCACGAGGAAGCCAACAGTTCGGCCAGGTCGGCGAGGATCGGGTGCGAGACGAGGTCGGCGGGGGACACCGCGCGGTCCAGGGCGATGGCCAGCCGCACCGCCGACAGCGACGTGCCGCCGCGGTCGAAGAAGTGGTCCCGCCGGCCGATCTGGTCGGTGCGCACGCCGAGCACCTCCGCCCAGGCGGCCGCCAGCCGCTTCTCGGCCGGCGTGCTGGGCCCCTGCCCGTTCTCCGCTGTGCCGTCCCGGCCGGCGAGTGCCGTGAGCGCCGTCCTGTCGATCTTGCCGTTCGGGGTCAGCGGCAGGCTTTCCAGCCAGTGGAAGGCCGTCGGGACCATGTAGCCGGGCAGCGATTCCGCCAGCCGGCCCCGCAACTCGTCGGCCGCCAGCGGCTGCCGGCCGGAGTGGAAGGCCACCAGGCAACTGCTCCGGTCCGCCCGCTCGGCGACCACCACCGCCGCGTCGCGGACACCGGGCACCCGCGCCAGGGCGTTCTCGACCTCGCCGATCTCGATCCGGAAACCGGAGATCTTGACCTGGTTGTCCCGGCGGCCGAGGAATTCCAGCTTGCCGTCAGGCTGCCAGCGGCCGTAGTCGCCGCTCCGGCAGACGCGCCGGCCCTCGCGGTGCGGATCGGCCATGAAGACCGCGCGGCTGCGCTCGGGGTCGTTGACGTATCCGCGGCCGACGCACACCCCGGAGAAGACGATCACGCCGGGGGCGCCCAGCGGCACCGGCGACAGGTTCTCGTCGACGACGTAGACGTGCACGTTGGCGATGGGACGGCCGAGCGGGACCCGGTCCCGGTCCGGCGCCCGGTCCATGACCTCGTGGACGGCGTCGTCCGAGGTCTCGGTCAGCCCGTACGTGTTGACCAGCTTGATCCCGGGCTGGGCGGCGAACCAGCGGTGCACGAGTTCCCGCTTGAGGAAATCACCGGTGGGCGAGACGGTGTGCAGGTCCGGCAGTTCACGGGGGCGCCGCTCCAAACAGGACAGGAAGACGTCCAGATAGGACGGCACGACCTGGAGCACGGACGCCCTGCCGTCGACGATGGTGTCGACGAACCGCTCGACGTCCAGGACGGTCTCCTGCTCGACCAGCAGGGTCCGTCCGCCCACCAGCAGCGCGGCAACCAGCTGCCACACCGAGATGTCGAAGCACTGGGGTCCGGTCTGGGGGACCACCTCCCCCTCGCCGATCTCCAGATCGGCGATCTTGGCGCGGATGTGGTTGAGCATGCCCGCGTGCTCGCACATCGCGCCCTTGGGTGTTCCGGTGGAGCCCGAGGTGAACAGGATGTAGGCGAGTTGGTCCGGCGCGACCTCGACGCCGAGATCGCCGTCGGCGTGGTTCTCCTCGTACGCCGTGTCGACACGGACCTTCCGAACGCCGGGGAGGGTGGCGAGGGCGGCGTCGAGCGTGGCGGTGCTGCCGCGTTCGGTCAGCACCAGGCCGCACTCGGCAAGGGAGAGTGCGGTCGCGATGCGACCGGCCGGGAAGTGCGGCTCGATGGGCAGGTACACGCCGCCGGCCTTGAAGATCCCGAGGACGGAGGCCATCCAGTCCAGGTTGCGCTCGGTCACCACCGCGACGACGCCCTCGCGGCGTAGGCCTCGCGCCAGCAGTGCCCGTCCCAGCTGGTTGGCGCGGGCGTTGAGCTCCCGGTAGGTCCACTGCCGCTCGCCGTGCACGGCCGCGATCGCATCCGGGTGCATCCGCACCCGCTCCTCGAACAGCTCGTGCACCCGGCGGTCCGGCAGCTCTCGGCGAGGTCCGGCGAGCCCGTCGAGCTGGAAGCGGAGTTCTTCGTCGGAGAGCAGGCTCTGCCGGCGGTGCTCGGCGTCCGGATCGGCGGCGATCAGCGCGAGCGCGCTGCGGTGGTAGCCGGCGATCCTGGCGGCGCTGTCGGCGTCGAGCACGTCGGTCCGGTACCGCAGCCGTAGCCCGCCCTCCGGTGGAAGTTCCACCCACAGCACGGTTTCCTCGGCGAGGTCCCCGCCGATGCCGGTCGGATCGAACACCACCTCGAACGGCGGTCTGGTCGTGCTCGACTCGCCGCCGAGCTCGTCGAGCGGAAAGTCCTTGTGCGACAGGAGCTCCGACTCGGCGCGATGGGTGTCACGCACCATTTCCCGCCACGAGCCGGGTTCGGTCGTCAGCCGGCAGGGCAGGGGCCGGCCGCCCGTCGCGGGGACGTAGCCGGTGGCGACATCGGGCTCGCCGGACAGCGCGGCAAGCACCTTGGCGTGCGCCGCCAACAGCACCGATTCCCACGACACTGCCCACTCGTTCGCCCGCCGGCGCAACGCCGTCGTGACATCGTCGGGAATCGCCGAGTGATGCTCGGCAATGCCCGGCGTCGGGTCGAGGGTCCACCGCGGGATCGCGGTGAGTCCGCCGGCGTTGAGCACGCCGCGCCAGAACTCCGCTGACACGTCCATCGAGCTCCTCCTCATCCCTGGTCGCCGATCGCAGCAACGCCGACGCTGTCGTCGCGGCGGACCTGCGTGTGGGGTGCGGTGTCGGGCATCTCGCGGGCCGGGTTTCCGCCCCACCGGGCGTGCGGCGGAACCTCCTCGCCCTTCATGAGGAAGGAATCGGGGGCGAGCACCGCGCCGTCGCCCATCGTCACGCCGTAGTGGACCAGCGCGCCGACCCCGATGGTGCAGCCGGAACCGATGCTGGTGCGGTCGGACTTGAAGACGTAGTCCTCCTGCGAGTGGCACTGGACGAACGAACCGGCGTTGAGGGTGACGTCGTCGCCGATCGTCACCATGTTCTTCTCGGACATGCCGCAGCCGTCGTCGAAGAGCCTCCGGCCGAGCCGGACGCCCACCATCCGCCAGAACCACGACTGGAGCGGCGTGCCGATGAAGGCCGCCTGAAGCCCCGGTCCCGTCTGCATCTTGAAGAAGCGCTCGGACCGCCAGAAGTCGATGTCGTAGATCGAGCAGTACTTCGGCCGCATTCCCCGGAATCCCGTGGACGCGCGTTCCACCAGCGCGACGTGCGTCAGAGTGAACAGCAGGATGAGCACTTCGGACAGCGCGAGCGCCGACGCGCCGAACGAGGGGCGCAGGCTCGCGGCGAGGAAGCCGAACACCGTGAGCCCGAAGGTGTAGCTCCACCGCGCCAGCAGCCAGTACCCCATGGTGCGGAGGTTGTGCCGGTTCTTGGCCGCGAGCCGGTGGCGGACCTCGTCGCCGTTGGCGAGGTGGTTGAGCTTCGCGTCGCGGTCGACCGTCCGCGGGATCTCGAAGCTGGGCGACCCCAGGAGCCCGACGCCCTCCCGGATCTCCCCGTCGATCGGGACGAGGACCTTCGTCGCGAGCAGGCAGTTGTCGCCCGTCCTGCCCCGCGCGGGATAGACGATGTCGTTGCCGAGGAAGTTGTTCGGGCCGATCGACGTCCGGGACACGCGGAAGGACGTGCTGGAGTAGTCCGCGTTGGCGATCGACAGCCCGCTGGCGATGACCGTGCCGCTGCCGACGGAGCTCAGGTAGGGGTTCTCGTGCTTGACCTGCGAGCCGAAGTTGGACCCGGTCTGCACTACGGGGGAGAGCCGATAGCCGAGGCAGCGCAGGTAGTGGACGATGTAGGAGCTGTCGCCGAAGAGCTCGACGAAGAACCTCCTGTTGGTCAGGCCCATGATCGCGTGGTGGGCCGCGTAGCGGATGCCGTACAGGCGATAGACCTTGCCCGGTTCGATGACGAGGTTGAGCAGGCGAGGGACGGTGACCACCAGGAGGAGGCCGAGCAGCGCGGCGCCGAAGAACAGCACGAGCGATGTCACCAGCGCGACACCGACTACCGTCCAAGCCGCGGAGGCCGAACCCGAGTCGGACAGTGCCCCGAGCCCCGGAACCGCGTTGAACAGCCAGTCCGTGGCGCCCAGTATCAGCGGCACGTACAGCAGCAGCGTGCTCGCCAGCTGCCCGACGCCGTAGACGGCCCTTCTCCCGACGCCGCAGTCGGCCGGCGCGACCGCCTGGTAGTCCGCTTCGGTCGGCTGCGCGGGGGAACCGTGCCAGCGCTCGGCATGAGGTATGCCCTGTCCCGTGTGGAGCGCGGAGACATGGCCGAGCTGGGCCCCGTCGCCGATCGAGGTCTCGATGTCGAGCACCGCCTTCTCGCCGACGAACGCGTCCTGCCCGACGGTGACCGCGCCCGTCTGGATCCAGCCGGCGCGGGCGCGGTAGCCGGTGAGGTAGGTGTCCTTCCGGATGACCGCGCCGTCGCCGATGGTGAGCAGGTCGGTGCACACGGGCGCGTGCCGCGAGAGGATCACGACACCACGGCCGATCCGCGCGCCCAGCGCCCTCAGGTAGAGCACGTAGAGCGGCGAACCGGCGAACAGGACCGCCGGGTTCAGCGTGACCAGCGTCTTGACCAGCCAGAACCGGACGTAGGCCAGACTCCAGACGCGGATCCGCCGGCGTTTCCACCGACCGATGAGCGTCCATTTCGCCGCGATCGGCAGGGCGCACGCGGCGAGGAAGGCCACACTCCCGACCAGCACCGTGCGCAGGTAGTCGTCGAGCAGGTTCCCGCTGGCGGCGATCCACTCGATGGCTTGGTCGAGGCCGAGCGCGACGAGGTAGGCGTACCCGAGCAGGAGCAGGACCTGGAGCGTTCCGCAGAGAACGTACTGCCGCGTGCTCCCCGGCGGCTCCACCTCGACGGGCGCCCTGGCCGGCTCGACGGGCGTGTCGCCCGGGGGTGCGAGCGCCGCTGCCAGGCTGGCGATCGTGGGGTGTTGGTAGACGTCCTTCATGGACACCGACGGCAGGTCCGCCCGTTTCCTGAGCCTGGCGCAGAAATGGGCCATCACCAACGAGTCGGCGCCGAGATCGTCGAAGAAGTGGCTGTCGACCGGCACGTGCTCGACGCGCACGACGTCGGCCAGCACCTCGGCGAGGATCCCCGCGGCGTCGGCGCCGCACCGGATGGTCGACGGTTCGGCCGGATCGGCCGTCACGGTCTCGACAGACTTGCCCGTCACATGAGCTCCCTGAACGAGGAGTCGGCAGATGTGCACGATGTTCGGAAAGGAACACGACAAGCGTGCGTCGGGCCGTGTGACGGAACATCCGCGAAGTTACCTACACCGGTACGGGTCCCGGCGTGTCACCTAGGCGCAGGGCGGGTCGTAGGGAGCGTCGCCGAAGTAGCGATCCCACACGTCGTTCGAGACGGGGTCGCGCGTGATGTCGCAGATGTGTTCCGCCACCAGGTCGGCGTCGGTCTCCCACAACCGGGTCGTGTGGTCGTGGGCGACGGTGGCGATGGTGTGGCCGTCCGGGCTGAACGCCACGGCGAAGACCGCGGTGAGGTGTTCGGCCGACAGGACGGCCGTCGCGCTCGGATGCTCCGGGTCGGTGACGTCCCACAGCCGTACGGTCCCGTCGACGCCGGTGGAGGCGAGGGTGTCGCCGTCCGGACTGAAGGCGGTGCCGAAGACCATGCCGCTGTGTCCGGTCAGGGACGGCAGCGGCCGCGGCCCCCGCGGGTCGGTGACGTCCCAGAGCCGGATCACGCCGTCCCACGTCGCCGTGGCGACCAGGTCCCCGTCCGGGGAGAACACGATCGATCGCACCGGTTGGTCCAGGCCGCCGACCGTGCCGACGAGCGTCGGCTTGCGCGGGTTGCTGACGTCCCACAGCCGTGCGGTCTTGTCCCAGCTCGCGGTGGCCAGCAGCTTGCCGTTGGGGCTGAACGCCACCACACGAACGGTTTCGGTGTGGCCGGTCACCGTGCTCAGCAGCGCGGGCGCGCGGGCGTTCCTGATGTCCCAGAACCGGACGGTGTGGTCGTCGCTCGCGGTGGCGAGCAGTTGGCCGTTCGGGCTGAACGCCACCCAGCGGATCTTGCCGTTCTGTCCGGACACGGTCGCCAACAGGCTCGGGCGGCGCGGATCGGACACGTCCCACAGGCGGGCGGTCCTGTCCCAGCTCGCGGTGGCCAGCAGCCGGCCGTTGGGGCTGTAGGCCAACGAGCGAACCGTGTGGGAGTGGCCGGTCGGCGTCGCGGACAACAGGGCCGGCCGACGAGGATTCGAGACGTCCCGCAGGCGTAGCGTGCGATCGTCGCCCGTGGTGGCCAGCACCCGGCCGTCCGGGCTGAACGCGACGGCGTAGACGGCGTCCGCGTGGTCGGCCAGGGCGGGACCGGTGACCTCCCACAGCCGGGCCGTGTTGTCGGCACTGGCCGAGGCCAGGGCGGTCCCGTCGCGGCTGAACACCAGGGACGTGATCGCGTCGGTGTGGCCGTTCAGCACCGCGACCGGACCCGGCCGGCGTGGATCGCTCACATCCCACAGCCGGATCGTGCGATCCTCGCCCGCCGTGGCGAGCATGTGGCCGTCCGAGCTCAACGCGACCGCCCCGGCCGTGCCATCCGGTCCCGGCAGCGTGGCGGCCAGGTCGGCGTGCCGTGGATCGCTCACATCCCAGAGCCGGACGGTGCGGTCCTGACCGGCGGCGACCAGCAGCCGGCCGTCCGAACTGAACTCGGCCCCGAGTTGGCCGTTCCCGGCGAGGGAGCCGACCAGCCGAGGATCGGACCGGTCGGCCACGTCCCACAGCCGCACCGACCGGTCGTAGCCCACGGTGGCCATCGTGTCGCCGCGCGGGCTGAAGGCGACCGCGCGGGCGCCGGAATGCCCGCTCGTCCGACCGGCGGGCCTGGGCTGCTGCGGATCGCTGAGATCCCACAGCTGAACCTCGCGGTCGCGGTCCACGGTGGCCAGCACGGCCCCGTTGGGCGCGAAGGCTGTCGACCCCACGGCGTCGGCGTGGTTGGGAATGGTGCCGAGGTCGCGCGGTTCGTGCCGGTCGGCCACGTCCCACAACCGAACCGTCCCGTCCGTGCTGCCCGTGGCCAGCAGATTCCCGACCGGGCTGAACGCCGCCGAGCCGACGATGTCGTCCGACGCGCGGGTCACGTCTCGGCTCGAGGCCAGCGGGCTCGGCTGCCACCAGTCACTGAGATCCCACAGGCTGAAGCCACTTCGCGTGGTCGTGGCGAGCGTTCGGCCGTCCGGGCTGAGGGCGAGCGCGTCCGTGAGATCCGCTCCGCTCGTCAGGACCGTGGCCCGCGGTGCGGCCCAGGAACCCAGCAGACTGCTCCGGGTTTCCACCGTGGGCATGAGGCGGTAGGCGGCGAGGCTGAGCTGACCCGCCAGCTCGGGGTTGGCGGCCCGCAGTCCGGTCGCCTCGCTGGCCACCTTCCCGGAGATGGCCAGGTTCCGTTGCTCGATGGTGTCTTCCCGGGCCTGTACCGCGTACATGGTCGCCGCGGCCGCGAGAAGGATCAGGACGGTGAGACCGGCGACGAGTCGGCGAAGGCGACGGGTGTGGTGGCGTGCGGCCTGATGTTCGTCCTGCTCGAGCTGGATCGAGGCGTCGAGGAACTGGCGGGCCAGTGGGGTCACACCGCCGCCGGGGCCCGCCTCCTGCACCGATTCGCGCACGGCGGCCAGGCGCGGGCCTCGGTAGAGGGTGGCCGGGTGTCGGCCCTCGCGCTCCCAGGCCTCGGCGGCGTCGATGAGCCGTTGCCGGCTGAGCAGCCAGGCGCGGTCGTTGTCGATCCAGCCGCGCAGCCTCGGCCAGGCCCGCAACAGGGCTTCATGGGTGATCTCCACGAAGTCGCGGTCCAGGGTGAGCAGCCGGGCCGCGACGAGCGCCTCCATGGCGACGGCGGACGCGGCCTGATTCGACGACTGGCCCACCAACCGGTCACGTTCGATGCGACGGCCGCTGTGCTCGCTGTCCTCGCCGATGCGCACCAGACGCAGCAGCAGGTGGCGGGCTTCCCTCTGTGCGGTCGCGTCCAGGCTGGTGTAGACGCGTTCGGCCGTGGTGGCGACCGCACCGTGGATGCCGCCCGTGAGCTGGTAGCCGGCCACAGTCAGGCGGTTGCCCTCCCGCTGCTGCCAGGTCGCCAGCAGCGCATGGGAAAGCAACGGCAGGACGCGCGATTCATAGGTCGCGTGTTCGTGGTCGGCGCCGTGCTCGATGCCGAGGTCGCGCAGCAGTATCTCGACCAGTCCGGGTTCGAGGTCGAGCTTGGCGGCCCGGGCCGGACCGGTGACCGCCTCGATGAGCTCGGCCCGGTTCATCGCGGTGACGGCGAACTGGTTGTCCTGGACCGCGCCGAGCAGCTCGGCATGGCTCAGGCAATGGCTGTAGAAGTCGGCCCGCACGCCGACCACCACCAGCGCGGCCGCCCGCTGACCGCCGTCGCCGGGACGGGACGCGTCGCACAGCGCCCCGATGAACGCCCCGTGCTCGCTGTCGTTCTCGCACAGCGTGAAGACCTCCTCGAACTGATCGACGATCAGCACGAGGCGGCCCTCGCCGGGCCCGAGCGTCATCCGCAGCGTCGAACCCCACCGCCCCGCCCGGATCTCGTCGCGCAGTTTGCCGGCGGGTATCCCCAGCAGCGGGGCCGCGTGCTCGGCCAGCGCGGCCGTCGGGTGCGCGGTCGGCGTCATCACCAGCACCGGCCAGCCGGCCGACCCTGTCGCCGGCAGGGCGCCGGCGGCCAGGGCGGGAATCAGTCCGGCGGACAGCAGCGAGGACTTGCCCACGCCGGACGCGCCGAACACGATCAGCGGCTGATCGCGGTCGACGCACTCCGCGACTCGGCCGACCAACGCCGCCGTGCTGCGCGCCCGACCGAAGAACCAGCGGGCGTCCTCGGGACCGAACGCCGCCAGCCCCGGGTACGGGCACGCGGGGGCGTCGTCGGCCGGGGCCACCAGGCCGGCCAGTGCCCCGTCGGCCTGGAGCACCTCGTCCACCCGGCGGGCCAGGTCCGGCGTCGCCGGTTTGTGGCCGTTCTCCACATTGCTCAGATAGCCCCGGCTGTAGTGGGTGAGCCCGGACAGCTGGGACAGTGACAGTCCTTGCTCGTGACGCATGCGCCGCAACGCGGCCGCGAAGCCCTGTGCCTTTCTCGAGCCGTTTTCCCTGTTCACAGGCTGTATCCCCCACGGTAGTCGGGCAGGGATACGGGAAACTTCTCCTCACGGTCGCCGCGTTCGTGGAAACTCGGTGCTGGTGCGAGACAAGCTCACATGTGTCCAGTTTGTGGTCTCACCCCGGCGGCAGGTGCCAGGGGGATCTACCGCCGGGGAAGTTTACGTGCGCGTACGCCGAGGGGTTGTGCCATGCTCATGACAGTGTCCATTGCTGGACAGCTGGGCTTGTGCTTGTCCGGCACGGGTTTCGGACGGTGAACGGGTCACCGGGGCGTCCGGGCAGGTGTGCGGATCTCGCTTCGACCGTGGGAAACACGCCGGTGCTGTGGATAGATTCCCCGTTCGCGCCGGGGAATCGAGGATTCTGGGCGAAGCTGGAGGGGGCGAACCCCGGTGGGATGAAGGACCGACCGGCCCTGCACATGGTCACACGTGCGCGGGAGCGTGGTGAACTCGCCCCGGGCTCGATGATCGTCGAGTCGAGCAGCGGATCCTTCGGTCTGGGCCTGGGATTGGCGGGAATCGCCTTCGGCCACCCGGTGACGGTTGTGACGGATCCCGGCATGGAGCCGATCGTGCGGCGCACACTCCGCGCGCAGGGGGTACGGGTGGAGGTGGTGCGCCAGCCCTGCCCGGTCGGAGGCTGGCAGCAGGCTCGGTGCGACCGGGTGCGGGAACTGCTGGCGACGTGGCCGGGCGCGTACCACCCCGACCAGTACGGCAATCCCGACCATGCCGCGGGTTACGCGACCCTCGCGTTGGAGTTGGTGGCACAGCTCGGCTGGATCGACGTGCTGGTGTGTTCGGTCGGCACGGGTGGTCACTCGGCCGGCGTCACCCGGGTGCTTCGGACGTACTTCCCGCAGCTGCGGCTGGTCGGCGTGGACACGGTGGGATCCACGATTTTCGGTCAGCCCGCCTGGGGGCGCCTCATGCGCGGTCTCGGGTCGAGTGTCTATCCGCGCAACGTCGACTACGCCAGCTTCGACGAGGTCCATTGGGTGGCGCCGGCCGAGGCGGTGTGGTCGTGCCGGCAGCTGGCCAGGACTCGGTACGCCAGCGGCGGCTGGAGTGTGGGCGCGGTGGCCCTCGTCGCGGGGTGGATCGCCCGGACGCAGCCGTCGGACCTGTGCGTGGTGGCGATCTTTCCGGACGGTCCGCTGCGCTATTTCGACACCGTCTACAACGACGGCTACTGCCGGCGCCACAAGCTGCTCGACGCGCCACCGGCCGCCCAGCCGGACGAGATTCCCGATCCGTCGGCCCGCGAAGTCACCTCCTGGACGCGCTGCCGACGTGTGGTGGATCCGCTCACCCGGCCGAAGCGCGGCGGGGCGAGACGGTGCTGAGCGCGATCCGATCCGTCCGGTCGCTGTCCCGAACCGCGCAGTTGTTGCTGCTGAACCAGTTCGGCGTCAACCTCGGCTTCTATCTGCTGATTCCCTATCTGGCCACGCATCTGCGGGAGACCCTGCACCTGTCGACGGCCGTCATCGGGGCGGTCATCGGCGCGCGCACTCTCAGCCAGCAGGGGCTCACCCTGTTCGGCGGGTCGGCGGCGGATCGCCTCGGATGCCGGCCGGTGATCATCGCCGGATGTGCGCTCCGCACGGTCGGATTCGCGGCGTTCGCGTTCCTGGACAGCCTGCCCGGGCTGTTCGCCGCGACCCTCCTGACCGGTGTCGCGGGCGCGATGTTCAGCCCGGCCGCGCGGGCGTACCTGGCGCACGAGTCCGGCGACCAGCGACTCCGGGCGTTCGCGTTGCTCAACGTGGCCGGCGAGGCCGGAACGCTGCTCGGCCCGCTGCTCGGCGGCGTGCTGCTCGGCGTGGCATTTCCCGTCGTGGCGATCACGGCGGCAGCTGTCTTCGCCCTGCTGACCATGGCCCAGCTCGTCGCGCTGCCTGCTCGTCCACCGCGACCGGCAGTGCAGTCGGTGCTGATGGACTGGCGAGAACTGTGCGTCGATCGGCGTTTCCTGCTCTTCGTCTGCGCCACTTCCGGAATGTTCGTGCTGTACAACCAGCTCTACCTGGCCCTACCGCTGGAGGCCAGTCGTCTGTCCGGGGTGGCCAGCACGGTCGCGTTGCTGTTCGTCGCCTCCACCCTCGTCACCCTCGGCCTCCAGGTCCGTGTCACCAACTGGTGCCGGCGCCACTGGGAGCCGACAACGGCCATCGGCGTCGGACTTGCGTTGTGCGGCTTGGCCTTCGTGCCGCTGGCTGTGACCGGCTCCGTGCAGTCGACCGCGGCCGGGCCGCACGACGGCGGGATGGCGGCTGCGTTGCTGTCCTTGCCGGCCATCTTCCCGGTGGTGGTGGCGACGATCGTGCTGACACTCGGCGTCGTCGTGGCGCAGCCGTTCGTCCTGGATCTCGTTCCGGCATTCGGACGTAGCGGGCTGACCGGCACGTATCTCGGCGGCTACGCCATGGCCGCCGGGATCGTCGCCACGATCGGCAACATCGCCGTCGGTTGCGTCGCCGATCTGGGGATCCGTCTGGACATGCCGTGGCTGCCTTGGCTATTGCTCATCGGTCACGGGCTCGCCGGCACGGTCCTGATCGGCGTGGCGCGCGCCCACGCGACGTTTCCTGCTCGAGACGGCTCGTGACAAGGAAGGACGCTCATGCGTTGTGACACCATCCTCGACGCCATCGGCAACACGCCGCTGGTGCGCCTCAATCGGCTCACCGAGCCGACCGACGCGGCGGTGTGGGTCAAGCTCGAGTGCCTCACCCCAGGGGGCAGCGTCAAGGCGCGGCCGGCCCTGGGCATGATCCGCGCGGCGCTGCGCTCGGGAGCGCTCACCGCGGACGGCACCATCGTCGAAGCCACGTCCGGGAACTTGGGCATCGCGCTGGCGATGATCGGCTCCGCGCTAGGCATCAGGGTGCAGATCATGATCGATCCCCGCACGCCCGCGCCGAGCGCGCGGACCATCGCCGCCTACGGCGCCACACCGATCCTGGTCGAGGAATCCGACGAGCACGGCAAGTACCAGATCCCACGGATCCAGGCGGCCGAAGCCGTCGGCCGAACCGTTGCGGGCGCCTATGTGCCCAACCAGTGGGACAACCCGGACAACCCGGCCGCGCACCGCGAGGCTGCCTCGGAAATCGTCGACGACCTCGACGGTGACGTCGATGCCATCGTGTGCGCCACCAGCAGCTGCGGCCAGCTCACCGGCATCGGCCGATGGATCAGACGAGTCCGCCCCGACTGCCTGATGGTGGCGGTGGACGGCCGAGGCTCGGCCGCGATCGGCGGTCCCCTCGGTCAGCATCTTCTGGTCGGCCTCGGTTCCGCTTTCACCCCGGGCAACTTCGACCCCGCAACCGTCGACGAGGCGTACTGGTGCGGCGACGCAGAGGCATTCGGCACCTGCCGGCTACTCGCGAGCAATGAAGGTATGCTGCTCGGCGGCTCGTCGGGCGCCGCCGTCTTCGTCGCACTGGCGGTCGCCCGACGACTGGGTCGTCACCACAACGTCGTGGCCGTAGCACCCGACGGCGGCGATCGCTACCTCGACACCATCTACGACGACACGTGGATTCGAGATCACGACCTCACTCTCGCCTCTACCGTGGCCCAACTCCGTGAACGGCTGGCGGACTACTCTCCATTCCCCGGAGACCAACTCAAGCCGTGGCGCCACTATCCCGCCAGCCCCGAACCGTGATCGACCGGAACGGCCCGGCAACGCTCGCCAAACCCTTACGTCAGGCCACGCCGCCGGTTGACGACCGTGCCTCCTGTTGATCGTTTCCCCTGCTCGTGACCTGTATCCCGGCCCGTCGTCCACGGGAATACGGAGAACCCCTCCCCGGTGCCCCCGTGGTGGCGAAAACTCGCTGCCATGAGCCCGACCTGTGTGACCAGAACACTGAGTTGTCGTGACGAGGAGGCTTCAGGAGGTGGCATTCGGGTCCATGAAGGAGCGGCCGGCGGCATTGGTCCTCTGGTCGGAAGGCAGCGAGAACTGGGTTGCCTGAAGAGGATCCGCGCGGCGGCCGCGGATGGGAACGCCATTCAGGTGGCGGAAGTGGTGGGCGAATCGGGTATCGGCAAGTCGCGGTTGTTGGACGAGTTCGGCGCGGCAGCGGCCCGTGACGGGTGGACGGTGCTGACCGGCCGTGCGTCCGAATCGGATCGGGGCAGCCGATTCGGTGTCTTCGTCGACGTGCTGGGTGATCACTTCGCGTCGCTCGACCCGATCGAGCCGTGGCGACTGCGCCTCGGCATCCGTGCGTTGTTGGAGAAGCTGGCGCCCGGGCGTGGCCTGGTGCTGATGCTGGACGATCTGCACTGGGGGGACGACGCCTCGCTGGAGTTGCTGGGGCATCTGGTCTGTCACCCGCCACGAATACCTCTGGTGCTCGCGGTGGCATACCGTCCCAGCCTGGCGCCCGGCCGGTTGACCGCGGTGCTGGCTCAGGCGGCGCGGCAGGGGAGGACGAACCGGGTCGAGCTCGGCCCGCTGGACGCCGAGGCGGTGGCCGAGTTCCTCGGTCCCGATGTCAGCACGCGGCGGTGCCAGGTCCTGCACGAGGCCAGTGGCGGGTGCCCGTTCTACCTGGCGGCGCTGGCACAGGTTCCCGAGGAGCAGCTCCGGACCGAACTGCTGGCCGCACCGCCGCCGGACGGCGCCCGGTCGGGCGACGCGGTGGTGTCGGTGAAGGCCGTTCCCGCTGTCGTCCGGGCGAGCATGCAGGCCGAGATGGCCGACCTGCCGGAAGGTGTTCGGGTGGTCGCACAGGCGGCGGCGGTGGCCGGTGACCTGTTCGAGCCCGATGTGGTCGCCGCGATCGCCGGCATGAACCGACAGGACACCGACCGGGCGGTGGACGAGTTGGTGGCCCGTGATCTCATCCGCCCGAAGGGTAGCGGCCGGTTCGGTTACTGGTTGCCGATGATGCGCGCGGCCGCGTACGCCAGCGGAGGCGGTGGCTGGCTGATTCGGGCACACGCACGAGCCTGGGCGGCGTTGGAGGAGCGCGGAGCCTCGGTGTTCCGGCGGGTTCACCACGCGGAACGGTGCGCTCGGACCGGGGACGAGCGAGCGATCGCCGTGCTGGTCGACGCCGCGCGAATGACGGCCACGCGGGCGCCCGCGCAAGCCGTGCGCTGGTTGTCCCTCGCACTGGACCTGCTGCCGGACAAGGGCGAGGACGACGAGCGACGGTTGGAGCTGCTGGCCGACATGGCGACCTTTCTCGGCATGTGCGGCCGACTGGAGCCGGCTCGCGACGCCCTGCACGAGGTGGTGCGGCTGCTGCCCCGTGACGCAGTGGCTCAGCGGGTGCATGCCGTGGGGTTCTGCGCCACCGTCGAACACCTCCTGGGCCGGCACGCGGAAGCCAGCGGCTTGCTCCTCGCCGAACTGCACCAGCTGCCCGAGCACCACGGTGACGGAGGCGCCGATGTGGACGACATGATCACCGCGCTGAAGCTGAAGCTGGCCACCGCGAGCCTGCTGTGTGCCGATTTCGCCCAGGCCCATACCTGGGCCGGTGCCGCCCGTCGTGCCGTCGGCGGCGCCGGAGACCGTCTCCTGTCGGTCGCCGCGGCGAGTGTCCTGGCCCTGTCCGACTACGCCGTGGCCGACATTCCCGCCGCACAGCGCAACTGCGACCGGGCGGCCGAGCTCGTCGACGGGCTCACCGACGGCGAACTGGCCCGACAACTGGACACCGTGGTCTGGCTGGGCTGGGCCGAACAGTGTCTGGAACGCCACGGTGCGGCACGACGCCATCTCGAACATGGCCTTTCCCTGTGCCGAGCCACCGGTCAACACCACCTCATGACCTACCTCGTCGTCGGCCTCGCCAGCACACTGCTAGGGCAGGGACGGTTGCGAGAGGCCGCCGACACCGTCGCCGAGGCGTGTGAATCGGGTCAACCGGTACACGGCCCCGCCCTGCGGGCCGCCGCGCTGGCGATGCGGTGCCGCATCGCGACCTTCACCGGCGACACCGACCAGGCCGTGCGCTGGGGCGAAGAAGCGTGCCAGCTGGCCGGACCGGCCGACGATTGGCTGTCGGTGCTGGCGTCGGCGTTCTTCGCGCATGCCCGCCTGATGGCCGGCGACCCCCAGGGCTGCGTCTCCATCCTGGCCGACGCCGGTGGTGGCGCGGAACTCCCGATGATCCCGGAGCCGGCCCGCCCCGGCTGGTTCGACGTCCTCACCACCGCCGCCCTGGCGCTGGGCGACAGCCGTGACGGCGAGCAGTGGGCCACGCGCGCCGAAACCGCTGCCGCCCGCCTCGGCCTGGCCGGGAGCACGGCCTTCGCGCGACTCGCCCGTGCTCGAGTCCACTACGCCACAGGTGACACCGTTGGCGCGGCCGACGCAGCTCGCGGGGCCGCCGGCACCTTCCGGCAGGTTGGTGATCCCTTCGACGAGGGCTGCGCATGGCTGCTGGCCGGCACCGCCACGGCTGGCACCGGTTCCCGCGCGGAAGCACTGCGCGAACTGGAGCGGGCCCACGCCCTGTTCGTCCAGTGCCAGGCCACCGGCCAACGTCACCACGCCGCCCGCGAAATGCGGAGGCTCGGCCGTCGCGTCCCCAAGGGCGTCAGCGGGCAACGCAACCCCCACAACGCAGTCGGCGCGGCCGCCCTCACCCGCCGCGAAACCGAAATAGCCCGCTGGGTCATGCAAGGGCTCACCAGCCGGCAGATCGCCACGAAGCTCTTCCTCAGTCCGCGCACCGTCGAACACCACATCGCCAACATTCGCGCCAAGGTCGGCGTCACCACCCGGGCCGGCATCGCCACCGCGCTCCTCACCGCCGAACACGCCGAGAGCACCTCGGCCTGACCCGACCCGCGGACGACGATGTCCGCGTCGGCAAGGCTCACGGCTCCGACGGCGTCCAGTCGCCAGTGACGAGTCTGCGTCAGTTCCGGCCCTTCCGTCCCGCCGGGCCGCTGCCGCATTCTCGGTGTCGACGGCTGCCGGCTGCCCTGAGCCGTGTTCGGTATGGAGGCCCGCCCAGTGCACCAGGGACGGTGGTGGACAACTGCGGGCCCGGTGAGCGCGGTGGCTCTCTTCACCGAACAACCAGAACGCCAGGACCGGTGATGGCGGGCGTCGGATCGGGTCGGGTGACGGGCAACTTGCCGAGCGATGTGACCACCTTCGTGGGCCGCCGTCGTGAGAGCACCATGGCCAAGCGCGTGCTGCGGCGCACGCGGCTGCTCACGCTGACCGGGATGGCCGGGGTCGGGAAGACCCGGTTGGCGGTGCGGGTGGCCACCCAACTCCGCGATGCCTTCCCGGACGGGGTGTGGCTGGTCGAATTGGCCGCCGTCAGCGATGACACACTGCTGGCCGAATCGCTCGCCGACGTCCTGGGCGTGCGTGACCTGCAGGGACACCGCTGCTGCGCCATGGCCATGCTGTCCGACTACCTGGCCGACAAGAAACTGCTGCTGTTGCTGGACAACTGCGAACATCTGCTGGCCTCCTGCGCGGCACTGACCAGCAGACTGCTGACCGCGGCGCGGGGCCTGCGGATCCTGGCCACCAGCCGGCAACCCCTGAGTGTGACGGGGGAGCACCTGCTGGAGGTGCCGCCGATGTCGGTGCCCGAACTCGATCCGGGGCAGCCGCTGAGCCCCCGCGCCATCGATCGTCACGAGGCGGTGCGGCTGTTCGCCGAGCGGGCGGCGACGGCCCGGCCCGGCTTCGTCGTCGATGCCACCAACCGGGACACCGTCGCGCGGATCTGCCGCCGGCTGGACGGGATCCCGCTGGCCATCGAACTGGCGGCGCTGCGGGTCCGGGCGTTGCCGGTCGGCCAGATCCTGGCCGGGCTGGACGACTACCTGGAATTCCTGGCCAAGGGGAGCCGGGTCGCCGTGCCGCAACTCCAGACGCTGCGCGCCGCGATCGACTGGAGCTACGCGCTGTGCTCCCCGCTGGAGCAGCAGTTGTGGGCCCGGGCCTCGGTGTTCGCCGGTGGGTTCGATCTGGACGCGGCCGAGGCCGTCTGCAGCGGCGATCCCATCGTCCGGGAAGACGTCTTCGAACTGGTGGCCGCCCTCGTCGACAAGTCCATCCTGACCCGAGCCGACTACGACGCCCCGGCGCGGTACCGGATGCTGGAGGCCATTCGGCAGCACGGCAGGGAACAGTTGGTCGCGTCCAGCCAGCAGGCAGTCCTGCGTGCCCGACACCGTGATCACTACCACCACCTGGCCATCCGAGCGGAACGGGCGTGGCTGGGCCCCCACGAGGTGGCGTGGTTCGCCCGGCTCCGGCACGAGCACCCCAACCTGCGGGCCGCGTTGGAGTTCTGCCTGACCGAACGCGACCAGGCGCGGCTCGGGCTGGAGATCACCGCTGCCCTGCTGCACTACTGGGTCCGATCCTGTTGCCTGGAGGAGGGGCGCCGGTGGCTGCGCCGGGCACTGGAGTTGGACCGGCAGCCCAGCCGGCAACGGGCCAAGGCGTTGTGGGTCAGCGGCTGGCTCACCCTCCAGCATGCCGACATGACCACCGCGCTGTCCCTGCTGAAGCAGGCCGACGTGCTGGCGCGTCAACTCGGCGACGAGCCCGCCCTCGCCTACACCACGCTGTGCCTGGGCACGGCCGCGTTCTTCCAGAGCGACCTGCACCGCGCGGTCGCCCTCCTGGAGGACGCGCTTGCCCACCACCACGCGCTCGCCCACCCGGCCGGCGCCTGGCTCGCCCTGGGGTATCTGGCCCTGACCACCGCGGTCCTCGGACAGCCGGACATCTCGGTCGGCTTCAGCCGCGAGCGGCTTGCGCTGTGCGACAGCCGTGGCGCGTCCGCGTCCCGGATCTATCCACTGTGGGGGCTCGGCCTCGGCGAGTGGCTTTCCGGCGGCCGACAGCTGGCCGGGCGACTGATCCGGGAAACCATCGAGACCGCACGGGATTTCGGCGACGAGTGGGCGGTCGCGCACTGTCTGGAGACACTGGCCTGGATCGCGGGAACGGACGGCCTGCACATGCGTGCCGCCCGGCTGCTCGGCGCCGCCCACGCGGTCTGGCGGTCGACCGGGACGCCTCCGTCCGGCCCGAGGTACCTCACCTCCTGGCATGACCAGTGCGAGCAGCGCGCGCGTATCACGCTCGGGGACAAGCAGTTCGGCGCGGCTTTCCGGCAGGGCACGCGGTTCGGCATCGACCATGCCGTCGACTACGCCCTCGTCGAACCCGTCGGAACGACGACCACGGTTGCGCACGCCGTGATTCCCTACCACCGACCGGCGCTCCTGACGCGCCGGGAGCGGCAGGTCGCCGAACTCCGCAGCAAGGGGCTGTCCACCGAAGACATCGCGGCCACGCTGCTCATCGCCCCCCACGCCGCCGAGGGGCATCTGCACCGCATCCTGATCAAACTCGGCCTCACCGACCGCGCCCAACTCGCCGCGTGGATCACCGAGCACCTGCCCCCGTCGGACGATCAGTAGCTCCGCCGGGTCCCGAGCGGAGCAAACCTCGTTGTATGACATAGCAATCAGGTCGTCGGGTGACACGCCGCTCGCCGCCCCGACCACTCGGCTGGCGAGTTGACCTTCCGCCGATTGCGGCGAATGCTCGTGCATGCGACGTCTGGCGCGGGTACGAAGGAATCAGTGTCGCTACGTCGTACGGGGGATGTCACCATCGCCCGATCAGGTGGCGTCCACCGCCGTTGTCTACTGTCCCCCGGCCTTCTTCTGGCAAGTTGCATCCTGCATATCGCGTCGTAGGGCTCGTCGACCGGTGTCCCGTCCCCGTCGGCAGTGGCTGGAGGGAGCGACAGATGGAGGACGCCAGGCCCGAGCATCGCCGCGCCGGGCTGGAGAAGGCACGATTCGCGGCTTGTTGCCTGTCGGGCGGCGAGAACCCCGAGAACTCCGGCGACGTCGACTTCGGCGTGTTGTCGACGCTGGCCGCCCAGTTGTCGCCGCGGTCGCTGCGGCCCGGCGAGAAGCTGTGGCAGGCGGACCGGCTCCCGTCGGCTGTCTGGATCATCCAGCACGGCCTGGTCGAGATGGCCGTCGGGCGGGGCGCGCGACGCCGGGTCGTGCAGACCGCCGGCGCCGGCGAGGTCGTCGGCATCGTTCAGCTGCTCAGCGGACAGGCTCTGCCGTGCCAGGCGCAGGCGGTGGACGCCGTGTCGGCCCTGGAATGGCCGGCCGGCCTGTTCCTCGGCGCGCTGCACCGGCGCCCCGCACTGGCCCGGATGCTGCTGCCCACGCTGAGCCGACGAGTGACCAGCGGCTGGCTCCGGCTCGCCTCGGTGGCGGTCAGCAGCCTCGAGGTCCGTGCGGCGCGGATGCTGTTGATCGAGGCCCGGGACGACGTCGTCGCGTTGCCGCAGGACGTCGTCGCCTCGATGATCGGCGCCTCCCGGCAGGCGCTCAACCGAATCCTGCGGGGACTCCAGACGGTCGGCGTCATCGAGCTGTCCTACCGGGCGATCCGGATCCTCGACCGCGCCGCCCTGGTCCGGCTCGCCCAGCCCTATCGGGACGAACCGGTCACCCGGCCGGGCGCGGCGTCAGCGGCACCTGTGCAGCGGGCGTAACCGTGGCCCAGGAGACAGCTCGTGCCGTGCCGGCGCCGTCGTGGACCGGGCCAGGTCGTCGAGCCGGTCCCGGTCCAGCAGTTGGATCCTGCGGTACTGAAGCTCGATCGCCCGGTCCCGCTGGAAGTCCCGCAGCACGCGGTTGAGGGCCGGCCGTGACGCGCCGATCATCGACGCCAACGTCGCCTGCGAGACCGGCACCACGCCGTCGCGTTCCTCCACCAGCAGCATGCGCGCCACACGCACCTCCAAGCTGCTGGCCAGCACGGCCGACAGCCGAAGCCGACTGTCCACGATGCGGTCGACCAGACCGTCCAGCACCAACCGCGCCAGCGCGGGATTCCGCTCCAGCTGAACGAGAAACTCGCGCACCGGCCACAACAGCGCGGAGACGTGGGTGGCGGCCTGCACGCGGCACGGGATCCAACGGCCCGACACCAGCGGCGCGACGCCGAACGCCTCCCCGCGGCACAACGTCTGCACCACGCACCGGTTGGCGCCGACGTCGACGGCGACCTCCGCGATGCCGTCCTGAATGATCCATACACCTGGCGGCCACTTCCCGGGCGAGCACAGGTCCTCGCCGACGCGGAGTTGCCGGGCGCGCAACTGTTCCGCGAGCGTCGACAGAACGGACCGCTCCTCGTGGCGCCTGGCGCCGAGCGCGCGCATGGCGAATCGCGCGTTGGCCAGCGTGAGCGGCACATTTCTCGGTGCGACGTGCCGGTCTCCGGTCGCGTCCGGCGCCGGCGGATTCCCCACCACTTCGTCCACCCGTGTCCTCCAGAAGATCCACCCCTGGGCCGCACGGCATTTCCCGGCGGCAGTCCGGCATACCGAATGCGGCGCACGACCATTGTCGGCGCAACGACCATTTGGCGTACGAGTGCCGGACTCCCATCGTCGCGGCGAAGCCGCCGGGTCGGAACGGACACTGTCGTCCCGAGGACGTTTTGCTCACCCGCGGCGGTTCGGCGACTTGATCTCGCGGCGTGGACCGGCAAACCTGGGCGTCGCCCGGCTGTTTCGCGTTCCGGCCGGGCGCTCACGTTTCCTCACTGCCACAAGGACCATTGATGCCCGCATCGACCTGCCCGGCCGCGGTCGGGCGACCGCACGGCGACAGCGACCGGGGTCGGCGTCGACCCCGGTCGGGCAGGGACTCACTGGTCACTCCAGGGGGCTGGCCTGACCGTCATCCGCCCAGCGGAGCTGGATCCGCCGGGCCTCGTCGTAGCAGTGCGAACACGTCGGCCAGTACCACTCGTCCCGATGGGCCCGATGGCTGACGATGACCACGCCGCACAGCGCCGGCAGCTCGGTGCCCGGCCCCGCGGGACGTTCCGCGAGGTAGCAGTGCCTGCGCAGGGCGGCGGGCTGCCAGGTGAAATGGGGCTGTAGCAGTTGTCCGCACTGGTTCACAGGCACACCTGCTCCAGGCAGGAGGTGCACAGTGGGCCGGGGCCGGGAATTCGCATTCCCTCCACGGAAAGCACGGCCGCGCAGTACGCGACGACCCGGTCCGCCACGACGTCCGGCGGAGGGACGGGCGCGATGTGGCGAACGCGCCCGTCGTCCGCGCCGCCCCGCCCGCCGTGCGCGGCGAAGACCTGAACTCCCTGGCGGTTCAACTCCAGTAATCGGGACCGGGCCCCACTCGGTGCGGGATCGGCCGTGGTCCACCGCGTGCGGACCCGCGTTCGAATTTCGCGCGGGCCGCAGGTCAGTTGCTCGATGGTGTGTCGCAGGGAGGGTTGACGGAGCCTTTTTCCCATCAGTCGGATCACTCCTCGTGACATGCGGCTTTTCGTCGTGCGCATTCGAGTCTGCGTGTCCGACCCGTCCTTTCAACCGTGTGGCCATCCGCCAGGGGACGCAATGGTGTCTCATCGGACAGTGTTCGCCGGTCCGTGACGGACACACCGGTGGTGGTGTGACTGGCCGTTATCGGGACCCGGCACACGGAGTGACGCGCTCAGGAGAGCCACAGCGGTCTCTCGCCGCGCCCGACCCCGACACCACGCATGACACGGCCCCGGGCACCCGAACGGAGAAGTGCCTGGGGCCGCCCGCCAGCCTGACAGCGCTCCCGCCATGACCGCCAGGCCAAGCCGGAAACCGGGGCAGCCGGCCCGACGGGGATGGAGTCGCGCAGCGATACCGAACCGGCCGCCCCCCACGAGCACAACACCAGCCAGGCGCGACCTCCGCCATTTCTGTCCGAAGTCTGCATTCCACTGCCCGGCAACCACTGACGTGGGTGACTGTGATGCCTCGTGCTGCGGGCGGCAAGCCCGATGATGCCGCACCCCGCACCCCGACGCCAGGTCCAAATACGCGGATCACTCGCAAATCGGCGACAGTGTCGGCAACTGGCCAAGTCTGGCCCCAACTGACGATGGGGGTGCCGGGGTGCGCGCGCAACCAGTCGGCGGGCTGTCCGATGTGCGGCCGGCCGGCAGGTCGGCACCGGGGTTGACGACAATGCGGCGTGGCGTCGGCGGTCGGAAGCGGGCACATGGACTCTGTGGACTCAGGGCCTACGACCGTCACGGGTGTCACGTCGGGTCGCGCATGCTGGCCAGCGCCGGACCGGGCGACCCGCCTGAGGGAGCACAACTCTCTCGTGACCTCCTGCCGGCAGGAGGTCACGACTGTGGACTTTGGGAGTCGCAACGATGTCATGCCAGCTCTGGGTCGCGTCGCTCGTGCTCATGAGTGCGGTGATCGTGGACCAACACGGGGGCGCCGCTCTGCGTGCTGATGAACCGCAACTGGGGGCGAAACTACAGCTGACGAAGGTCGCGGGCGCCGGGAACTCGGTGAAACGACTGGAACGCGTGCTCTTGTGCAACCCGGTGGGAGGCGATCATCCGAACGGTGATGCCGCATGTCACGATCTCGGCGTCGCATCCAGTGACTTCGACCGTCTCCCCGGGGATCCCCAAGGGGTGTGCGGCGCGGGGTACGACCCGGTCACCGTTACCGCCAGGGGGGCATGGGAGGGGAAGCGGGTCAACTTCGAGAAGACGTACGACAACCCGTGCAAGCTCCGCCTGCACACCGGTCCGGTCTTCGAGTTGTAGGTCCGTCGCCCAGAACTGGGCGGTCGGCCCGGCCGGGAGCCACTCGACCAGCCGCACCCCCCGCCCAGTCCCGGGCGTTCGCCCCCGGATGGGTACCGGTCCCCCGACCCGCCTGTCGTCGGACCGGTACCCCCGCGAACCCGGGGCACGTCGGGGGGTGCGCGCCCCGGATCTGAGCATTACTCAATCAGAGGCGACATCCCGACGCCAGGGGGACATGACGCCACTGGCCGGGACTGGCCAGGAATCGTTCAACATCCCGTGCGAGCGTCGTCGGTGATGAACGTCATGGGACGAGTTCGGCCGGTGTCGGACGTCAGTCGACGTCGTGCTCTTCCTCGGCGCGCGGACCCGGCACGGCCAGTTCGATGGTGCACCCGGAGTCGTCGGAGCTGATGTCGAGCCACTCGCAGATCTGGTTGGCCAGCCACAGACCGTCGCCGTTCTGCTCGCGCAGCGCCGGAGTGCGGAAGCCGACGAACGGGGGGAGGTCGTTGAGCGGCTGCGCGCTGTGCACCGTGCAGACCACCCGGCCGGCCGCCAGCCGCACCCACGCCGTCACCCGTTCGATTCCCCGTTGGTGCAGATACGCCATCGCCTCGCCGACCGCGATGGCGAACATCGCCGCGTTGTCCTCCGACGGCAGCAGCCGCTCGGCCTCGCCGAGAACGCGCAGGCGGGTAGCGGCGAGGGCGCCGTCGAACCGGACGACCTCGGCGTCGTCGCGCGGGAGCCTCGGCGGCGGCGACTGCCGCTTCGCGAACTCCGCGGGCGTGACGAACTGCGAGCAGGGCTCGGCCCGGCGCCCGGCAACGCACTCGGGATGGGTGCGGAGGGCATCCCTGATGATCGCGGCGTCGACGGCCCTGGTGTCGTACGGGCAGATCATCCAGATCGTGGTGTCGGCGAGCACCACGTTCAGGCCCGCCTCCATCCGCTTCCACGCGGCCACCTCGCGCTGGGACCGGCCGAACCAGATCGGCTCGGCGAGAATGCGCACGACGCCGCTCGGCGCGGCCGGCCGGTGGCGCGTCCAGTAGCGCTGGAACGCGGTGGCTCGCTGCGGCGGCCGGCGGCCGAAGTACGCGGACTCGGCGTAGTCGACGTCGCTCGCCTGGGCGCCCAGCGCCTGCTGCACCAGGTCCAGGTTCGCCGACGTCGTGGTGACCAGCACCGGTTCGTTCCGGCGGAGGCCGTCCTGCACGAACGGGACCGCCATCGACAGGAATTCCGCATCGCTGCCGTAGATGCAGCTCTGGTGCAGAAAGCCTGACTTCATCACACCTCCCATGCGCCGCAGCGCCCACGTCCATCCGGTGTCGGATGCGGTCCACCGCCGACCGGGGCAGGGCCGGCGGACCGACAGCCGTGTGCTGGCTCCCGACGTGGCGGCTGACGGCCCCGTGCCTGGCGGGAACGCCGGACGACGGACCACGCGGATTCGTGGTGGGAGGCGACACTACCTCCGGCCACGATGACGCGGAACCACTCCGGACGCGATCGTACTCCTTCGACGCGTCCGTCGTCGGAGTTGGACGAGAACACCGTTCTGGCACTGGGGGTTGCGGATTCGGCCCGAGATGTCCGCTCTGTTGTGGAGGATCACTCGGGTTGGCACGGCCGGGTCGGACAGCACTGTCCGTCGGGCCCGGTGGCGACCGGACAGTCCTGTCCCGTCCTCGAAATCCGGCGCCGCGCCGGGGCGTGTCCCGGGGATGATGGCGGTGATCCACGGAACACGCCCCGGCTCTTCCCTCCTCCGCGACCCACGGCGCGGAGGAAGACGACACCGGGCGAACGGGATCACCGAGCGGCGTGGTCCGGTCCGGGATCGCGTGGGACGAGGAACGCGGCCAGGTAGTCGCGTAGCGCGTCGACGTCGTCCAGCGGTGCGACCAGTCCGACGTGCCCGTCCGGCCGGACGAGGGTGAGGTGGTGGACGCCGGCCAGGCGGCGTGCGGAAGACGGGTCCACAACGGCGATCGGCACGATGTCGATCGACGCCGGGTAGTCGGCGCACACCTGCTGGAGCCGTCCGACGACGGCCGGCTGCGCTCGGGCCACGGCCAGCAGCAACGTCCAGCGGTCGTACCCCAGCAGCCGATGCAGTCGCACGGGCTCCGCACCGCCCTCGCGCGTGACGAAGACGTCGGGGATTCGATCACCCGCACGGCACCGGCTCCCGATGCGCCGGCCCTTCTGTCGCGACAGCGGACTGTCGCGATGGCTCCGGCCGAAGTCGCTCATCAACCACTCCACCCGTCGCTGGAAGGCCGACCACGGCAGGGCGGCGCGGAGGACGGCGGTTCGCAGTCGGTGCAGGGGTTCCGGCAGCAGGACCTCCGTGATGTTGAGCCTCATGTCACGGATCACCGCACGGGCGAGGGCTCGCTGCTCGACGTCGTAGGAGTCGAGCAGGGCGTCGCTCGCCTGCCGGCGGTGCACGGCGGCGAGCTTCCAGGCCAGGTTGTGCGCGCCGAGCATGCCGACGTTCATCCCGTGGCCGCCGACGGGCGCCCACGCGTGCGCCGCGTCGCCGGCGAGCAGCACCCGCCCGCGTCGGAACTCGGCGGCGATGCGGTCGGAGAAGCGCGCCCGGCTCAGCCAGCCGGACTCCGTCGGGCCGAGTCGCAGCCCTGGGATGCCGGCGGTGTCCGCGACCAGGTCGCGCAGTTCACCCATCGTCGGCGGCTCCGTGCGCTCCGGCTCGGGGTCGTCCCGGATGCAGAAGACCCGATAACCCTGACCGGGGGTGGGGAAGGCGAGCACCGTGCACCGGGAGCCGAGGAAGATGTAGCCCTGGCCCGGCCGGTCGCGCAGCGGCCAGGACGGCACCACGTTGCCCTGGACCACCTGCATGTTCGCGCGGCGCCTTCCGTCGAAGGGGATGCGCAGCCGGGTCCGGACGGTGCTGCCGCTGCCGTCGCAGGCGACAACCCACGGCGACAGCGCCATCTCGGTGACGCCCGTGGGCAGCCGCAGCGTCGTGAGGACGCGGTCGTCCTGGTGGCGCACGTCGGTCACCTCGGTTCGCCATTCGACGTCGACGCCGAGCCCGGTCAACTCCTCGGTGAGCAGCCGTTCGATGTCGTGCTGCTCGATCGTCATCGCGTACGGGTAGTCGGAGTCGAACCGTCCGGTCGTGAAGCAGCCCAGATGCCGCCCGTCGCCGTAGAAGTTCGCGCTCCGCATCTCATAGGCGTGTCGCCGTATCGTCTCGCCGACGCCGAGGGCGCCGAGCGCCTCGCCGGCTCGGGGAAAGACCACGTCGGCCCGCGCCTCCCGATTGGGCCCCGCCGCCCGGTCCACGATCCGCACGCGCAGCAGCAGGCGTCGCAGGGCTATCGCCAGGGTCAGGCCCACCGGTCCCGCACCGACCACCAGCACGTCTGGTTTCTCCTCCATGCCACACCTCCTGTGTCTTCGGCGTTGCGGCCGGGTTCTCCAGCCCGGGAGAGTGCTCGGCCCCGCCGGCGCCTGGACTGTCGGCCAAGGAAGGCGCCGGTCACGAGGGGCCGAGCCCCGCGCGGAACGCGCGGCACAAGCACTGCGTTCAAGCCGGAATGACCTCGAGCACGTTCAACATCGAAGGGGGCCCGATGACACGGGCCAGCTTCAGGCCGGCCTCGGCGAGGAGCCAGGCGTGCTCGGCCTCGGTGCGTTCCCGCCCGCCGTAGACGAACAGCATCGTCAGGTCGAGGAACTTGCTGGGATGCGGCGCGTTCCCGGTGGGCACGATCCAGTCGACGAGCAGCAGCCGGCCGCGCGCGTCCATCGCCCGGCGGCAGTTGGCGAGGATGGCGCGGGCGTCGTCGTCGGACCAGTTGTGCAGGATTCCCTTCATCAGGTACAGATCCGCGCCGGCCGGAACCGAGTCGAGGAAGTCGCCGGGCAGGAAGCCGCAGCGGTCGGCGAGCCCGGTCGCGGCCAACTGTCGCTCGACGTCGTCGGCGAGGTACGGCTGGTCGTAGACCACGCCGGTCAGCTCCGGATTGGCGCGCAGGACCGCGCTGAGGAAGGCGCCGTTCCCACCGCCGACATCGACGATCTGGCGCGCCCGGGAGAAGTCGTAGTAGTGGGCGAGCGTCTCGCCCGTCACGCGACTCTGCTCGGCCATCGCGGCATTGAACAGCGCGCGGTGCTCGGGGTGGCTGCGCAGGTGCTCGAACAGCGGCTCGCCGAAGATTTTCGCGGTGGTGGCCGTGCCCGTCCGGATGCTGTCCGCGGCGTTCGCGTAGACGGTGTTGAGCAACCCCTGGAAGATCACCCAGGATCGCAGCGACTGCGGATGGTCCGTCCGCAGCCGCTCACCCACCGGGGTCAGTCCGAACCATCCGGGCTCGACCTCGACGAACACTCCGACACTGGCGAGCGCGCGAAGCAGGCGGTACAGCGCGTCGGGATGGGCCGGGACCGCGGCGGCGAGATCGGCCGCCCCTCGGGGCTCGCCGGCGAGCAGGTCGGCGACCCCGAGCTCGGCGGCGAGCTGCACGGCGCGAGCCGCCCCGAACCCCTCAGCCAGCTGGATGAGCCGGAAGGCGTGGTCCTCGCGCCGGTCGGTGTCATGCATCGGTACTCCCTCCACAGGTGCCGAGGACGAGGCGCTGGGGGCCGTGGAAGACCATGTCCTCGGCGAATTGAACCGGTTCGTCGGTGAGATGAAGCCCGGGCAGGCACTCGAGGAGCACGGAGATCGCGATCTCCGCCTCCGCTCGTGCCAGCGCGGACCCCAGGCAGCGGTGGACACCGCCGCCGAATCCACAGTGGCGATTCGAGCGCCCGCGCGGCCGCAGCTCGTCGGGGTCCGGGAAGACCAACGGATCGCGGTTGGCCGAACCCAGCACCAGCACGACGGTGTCGCCCTCCCGGATGGCGTGCCCGCGAAGCACGTCGTCCCGGTACGCCCAGCGCGTCACCATCTGAACCGGGCAGTCGTAGCGGACGAGCTCGTCCACAGTGGACGTCAGGAGCTCCGGATCGGCGCGCAACTCGTCGAGCACGGCGGGGTTTCGCAGCAGTGCCAGCATCGCCTTGCCGATCAGGTTCGTCGTCGTCTCGTGCCCGGCGGTGAGCAGGTGCACGCACGTCGCGGTGATCTCGTCCTCCGTCACGGACCCGCACTCGCCGGCCTTGACCAGCGCCGTGATCAGGTCGTCTTCGGGATCGTGCCGCCTGCGCCGCGCCTCCCAGCTGAAGAAGTCGGTGAGCTCGGTCGCCGCGGTCTCCGCCCGCCGGTAGTCGCGGGCGCGCCCGGAACTGGCCTTCTGCAACGCCACGGCCCGTTCCCGGAGCCAGTCCCGGCTGCCCTGGTGGACGCCCAGCAGCTCCGAGATCACCAGGATCGGCAGCGGTGCGGCGAAATCGTCCACCAGGTCGAGAGTGGACCGCTGTCCGGTGTCCGAGATCAGGTCACGCGCGATCTCCGCCACGAGGGGCCGCAGCCGGGCCACCACGCGGGCCGAGAAACTGCCGGCGAGAAGCGACCGCAGCTGGCCGTGCCGCGGTGGATCCATGAACACCAGCCAGTTGCCGACCAGCCGCCACAGGGACTCGCACTCCGGCGGGATGCTGGCGAGCAGCGGGGCGGCGTCGTGTCCGTAGTGCGGGTGCGCCAGCACCCGGGTGACGTCGTCGT
Source organism: Kutzneria buriramensis (assembly GCF_003387475.1). Lineage (GTDB taxonomy): Bacteria > Actinomycetota > Actinomycetes > Mycobacteriales > Pseudonocardiaceae > Kutzneria > Kutzneria buriramensis. The sequence goes on from NZ_QUNO01000014.1 coordinate 60,961, forward strand.
AGCGGAAGACGTACCACCTCGCCCGCCCGTCGGAGCTCGAGCGACCCCGGTGGACCGGGTCGTTCTCCCGGTACAGGCGGTAGATCGGGTACGGGTCGGCGATGTCCTCGGGCGGCCAGTCCAGGGGATCGAAGGGGCGCGGAACTTGCTGCGTCATGGCACTCACTCGCCCTTCGTGGTGTGTGGACCGAAGAAGTCGGCCAGGAAGCCCAGCGCCTCGGTCACGTCGACGGGGACCGCGGAACACGTGCGGGCGCCCGCGGCGAGGTGGCTGAAGCGCAGCGCGAAGCCGCGTCGCGCCACATCCGGCCGGGACACGTACCCGGGCACGGACTCCAGTTCGAACGACGGCCCCGCGGTCCGTCCCCGCCGCCCGGACGGCATTGCGGTCAGCAGTTCGCCCAGCGGCCGCATCACGCAGGTCATGACGTCGATCGACCGGTTCATCAACGCGGAACGGCGCAGGCTGGCGTCCGGGGACTCGCCGAAGTGCTGGACCATCAACTGGAGCGCCATGAAGTAGCCCCGGTTGAACAGCCGCATGACCTGCGCGGCGACGGGGTCGGTGACCAGCTCCTTCGCCGCGTCCCCCGCGAGCAGTGTCGGGTTGCGCAGTGCGGGGTAGGCCGGGGTCCACGGCGCCGACCGCCCGGGTGGACCCGCCAGCTGCTCGGCCGTGAGGCACTCGTACATCCGCCGGAAGGTGTCGAAGTGCGACTCCTCCCCGGTGCCGGAGCCGGTCGCGGGGAGCACGTTTCCCTCGCCCTGCTCGGTGACGACGTCGAGCGCGAACAGCGCGCTGGCGAGGTCGTCGACCTCGAGCTGGTAGTCGGGATGGACGTCGTTGACCGACCTGCGCAGGAAGAGGTGGTGTTCGCCGCCGCCCCGGCCCCGGCCCGTCAGGAACAGGTCCGGCACCCGGCGCAGGCCTTCCCGGATGTCGGCGTAGAGCTCGCTCGCCGAGCCGTAGCGTTCGTCCACATCGGACTCGGCCGACGCCGGCCCGCACCGACCGACCTCCTCGACGAGGCGAGCCGGCTGCTCGATGGCGATGAACCTCGCGACGCTGCCGACGCCGAGCGGCTCCAGCGACAGGTCCAGCGGGATCGGCAGCTGGTGGTTGATCGCGCCGAAGTCGATCAGCGGCACGTGGAACGGTTCCCCGATGGCCGTGAGGATGTTGTTGAGGGCGAGGAAGTGGATCATCTCCTCACGGGCCACCGTGAGCAGGCTGCCCCGCATGCCGCCGTCGCGGGTCTGGCCGCCGTCGCCGCAGGCGAGCGCCAGCTGCCGGGGCGACCACCGGCCGTGGCGCACGTGCTCCGTGCCGGCCGCGTGGGTGGGCACCGAGAACGCCGCGTAGAGGTACTGCGCCATCACGGCGAGCTCGATGGTGACGGCGTCGCGCAGCGCGTGGACGAGCTCACCGCGGCTGGTGATCGCCTTCCGCGCCGGCCCGGCCGCCGCGACGAACGCGGGCACGCTCTCGACCGCGCGGCAGGCGCGGAGGAACCGCAGCAGCAGCCGGGCCTTGGGCGCGGACAGGTCGTGCGTCGGCGGCATGTGGTACGTCTTCGTCCTGGTGCCGGGATCACACATCTGCCAGATCAGGTCGGCATACGTGCGCACCGCGAACCGGTCGGCGAGGCTGAACACCTCGGAGCGCATGAACGAGCCCGTCAGCTCGTAGAACGCGAACACCTCCCGGTACACCAGGTCGAACGTCACGTCTTCCTGGGCGATGTCGTCGAGACGCCGGTCGTCGGGGAGCACCCGCACGGCCAGCGAACCCGCACCGGCCCAGTAGCCGAGCAGATCGTCGTTGTCGTAGCAGGTGCGGGCGGATCCCGGCCGGGTGGTGTCGCACGGCGACTCCTCCGCGTGGGCGCAGAGCTGCACCCGCGCCGCCCCGGCCCGAGCGCCTCGGATCGTCAGCCAGCCGCGGCCCTCGTCGTCGGTGCTGACGACGCAGCTGCCGGCGAAGTCTCCCGGTTCGTCCGCTCGTCCGGGACGCAGGCGCACGATCTCGACGTCCCCGGGCAGCGCGTCTCCCGACGTGGCGAGGGGATCCCGGGGGAGTGCCCGGGGATTGAAGAACTGCCGCACGTGGATCGCCTCGACGGCGTGCGGGACGCCATGGACCAGGGACCGGATCTGCACCTCGACATCGCCGCCGCCGTCGCCGGGATGGTCGAGGATGAGGCCGGCGTCGTCGGCCTGTACGTTGGTCTCCCGTTCCAACAGCAGCACCGCACGGGTGCCCGACGGGTCCGTGCCCACCACGCACAGCGCCTGCTCGTCGACGGAGGCCGGCGCCTGAGCGGGGACCGTCAGCACGCCGCTGGTGAGCGCGCAGTCGATGAGGTAGGCCGTGGCCGGCACGTGGGCGACGAGCTGATGGCCGTCGACGGTGCGCAACTCCCAGTCGCCCAGGTCGAGCAGTGCACCGAGCCGGCGGATCGGACCCGGGCCGCCCTCGTCGGCCCGGACGGTCGCCGGCACCGCGTTGATCATGTTCAGCGTGACGTGGTCCGGCGTCACGTCGACGGTCATGTTGCCCAGTTCCGCCCGTCGCGGGACGAGCAGGCGTCCCGCCGGATACGTCCGCGGCTCCGCCGTCCGCCACGGCGCGATCGTTCCGCGCAGCGCCCAGCGGCCGGGCGAGTCCGGCGCCTGCGGCGCGGACATGTCGCTGACCGCGAACTGGACCACCAGCCCGTCGGCCGCGCCGGACGCCACGGCGGCACGCAGGAGGGTGACCACCGGTGAGACCGACGCCTCGTCCAGCCACAGCAGCCCGTCGCCGGACTCGACCACGAACTGGTAGAGGGTGGACAGCTTGAGCTCCTGCGCCAGGCAGTGGTCGCCGACGTCGAGGATGTGGTCGAAGTTGTGCCATCGCGGCGGATGGATCCCGCGCACCTCGCCGGTGAGCATGTAGCCGACGTCGTGGGAACGCCCCGCGCGGCCGAAGCAGAACTGGCCGACCATCAGGCTGGTGGTCCAGTTCGAGGACGGGTCGACGTCGAACACGCGGGCTCGGTTGACGGTCGTGGCCAGATAGGGGTTGTAGTGGCCCCACATGTCGACGCTGCGTCCCACCACCGGGTCCGTGACGTCGACGTCGGCCGGCGCGACCTCGCAGCTGACGATCCGGGCGTCGATGGAGAAGTGGCCGTTGCCACCGAAGTTCCACCCCTTTGCCGCGCTGAACACGCCGTCGTCGCGGAGGCGGCCGGCCGCGTCGAAGTGCGGTCCGAGGCGTTGCAGGTAGTCGTGGTACTCCAGAGCCGGGCGGTGTACCGGAAACGGTCCGTACTCGGTGAGCGCCTCGTTGGTGGCCAGGTCGACCAGGCCGTTGCGGAGCCCGGTGAGCAGCCCCGCCGTCGCCGTGCCCGCGAAGTGCAGGCGCGGCGTGTCGAAAACGCTCATTCGTTCACCACCTTCAGACGCGGAACGCCCATGGGCACGAGACGCCGGGGCTGGTGGAAGTGGATCTCGTACACCGCCCTGACCGCCGATTCGATCGCCCCCTCGATCCACGCCGTGGTCGACGAACAGTGCTCGCCGGCGAAGAACAGGCGGTGTTCGGGACGGCTGGCCCGTCGTCGTTCCCGCTCGCAGGCGTGGGTGTCCTTCCCCCACCGGACGCAGGCGGCCCCCTCGCTCCACCAGTACCGTCCCCAGGCCAGGCTCACGGCGTCCAGAACCATGCCCGGGCGCAGCAGTTCGGGGTGCATCTTGCCCAGTTCCTGGAGGACGACCGCGTGCCGGACGCCGGCGGGCAGGCGGCCGAGCGCGTCGGCGTCGGCGCCGATCGTGTAGCTGGCCAGCAGCGCCGCGCCGCCCGCCGGATCCCCTTCCGCGGGGCAGTAGTAGGTCTGCCTCAGGCTGCCGCCGCAGAACGACGCGCCGCCGGCGATCCCGTCGCTCTCCCAGAAGGGCTCGCGGCAGTGAAAAGCGATCTTCGTGGCCGACCAGTACTTCGCGTCGTGGATCACGGCCATCTTGTCCTCGCTGAGCCCGGTCAGCCGCAGCCTGGCCAGCACGGAGAACGGGATGGTGCACAACACGTAGTCGCAGCGCCGGCCGGCGATGTGGTTGCCGTCCCTGACGGCGACCGTGACGTGGTCGTCGCACGAGTCGATGCCGACCACCTCCTGGCCGCAGCTGATGGGCCCGCGGATCCGCGCCGCCAGCCGTCGGACGATCTGGTCCATTCCCCCGTTGAGGCGGACGAGGTCGGGACCGGTCTCGCTGAGAATGTCGTCCAGGAAACGATTGAGTCGCCCGTTGTGGCTCATCCGGACCTCAGGGTGGACCGCGAAGAAGGCGTGCACGTCGGCCTGGTCGTGGTCGTTGCCGCGCAGGAACGGGCTCAGGTCGAACTGATCTATGAGTTCCAGCAGTTCGAGCCGGAGGTCGCCGCGCAGGCTGTCGCGGAAGTCGGATGGGGCGATGGCGTCACCGATCGCCGTCAGCCACGCGCCGAAACGGATGGTGTCGTCGCTGTACCTGCCGTCGGGCAGGCTCCGTGAGAAGTCCGCGGTCAGCGTTTTCGCGGCATCGCGGACGCGCGTGTAACCGGCGCTGGTCGTGCAGTAGGAATCGGCATCCGAGAACAACGTGCTGAAGGTCCGCACCTTCTCGGCCAGGCCGAGCTTGGTGATGTACTGCATCGTGCGCCGGTGCTTGACGGGAATGCGCATGGCGCCGAGTTCGATGAGTGGCGCGTCCGGCCCCGAACGAAACCGGTGCGTGTAGATCCTGCCGCCGATCCGGTCGCTTCCCTCCAGGATCTCGACAAGATGACCGCGTTTCTCCAGCTCGTACGCGGCCACCAGGCCGGCTACCCCGGCCCCGATGATGATCACTCTCTTTGTTGTCCCGTCGACGGCACCCGTCATGCCGTGCTGCATGTTCGACACCGCGCCCTCCTCGAGGAAACCGCGCTGACAACCGACCATATGAATACCCGCCCGCGAGCACATGAAATGGGCGCGCGTCGACTGTGGGAGTGTTGAGACTGGTAGCCCTCGGCGATTGACGCTCGCTCGCGGTAAACGCCACCGCGCATGCACGCGAGTGGCCGTGATCACCCCCGTTCAAGCGTTACGTCGCTGAACCCTCTCAGTGTAAAACCCCCATCAGCTTCGCCACAATCTTCATGGTCGAATTGATGCTTTTTTGGCCACGGTTCGCCACTGTCGCGAATTGGTCGCGAGAATGAATTCAGTGTCCGGTCTGGCCGGCGATTGGGCCGTTCGTGTCGCAAGAATGATCATGTCGGGCCCGTCCCGCCATTCGGGTGACGGGCGATCGGTGACGGTGGCGCCGCGGATGCCGGCCGGTTGGGGCGAGCCGCGCATGCGGCGCGACGGCGGCAAAACCGTCAGCAGGAAAAACGACAATATCGGGTCACTTGGAAGGGTGAATTGCCTTCAGTGCGCCGGGCGGTGTCGCTAACCTCCATGGAGGTTGATCATTGCTCCAGCCCGGCACAAAGCTTGTTGTTTCAACGAGCTCGATCTCGTTCCGTCCAGACTCGGTCGTCGGACGGTGCGCATCAGGAAGGCCAATGTCCGAAAATCGAATCATCGCCAACGGATTAAGTCGGCGCTCATTACTGCGTACCGCGGTTTCGATGCCGCTGACCTCGCGCGTTCTCGCCGCTGGGGGCAGCTCCACCGCGGTTGTCGGCAGCACCCTGGATCCCAGGACCATCCCGAAGTACGTGACACGACTGGCGGCGCTGCCCGCGATGCCGATGTGGTCGTCGTACGGCGGCGTCGACTACTACGTGATCGGTGTTCGGCAGTTCTCCCAACAGGTTCTGCCGCCCACCCTGCCCAAGACCGTTGTCTGGGGCTACGGATCTCCGCGGAATCCGGCCACGTTCCACAGCCCTGCGTTCACCATCGAGGCGCGGGTGGGTCGCCCCGTCCAGGTGATGTGGGCGAACCAACTCGTCGACGCCAGCGGCCGATTCCTGCCGCACCTGTTCGCGGTCGATCCGACCCTGCACTGGGCCAACCCGCCCGGCGGCCTGCGGGGACGGGACTCCCGTCCGACGTTCGCCTCGACCCCCGGTCCCTACAGCGGCCCGGTGCCCGTCGTGACCCACGTGCATGGCGCGCACGCCACCGAGGAGAGCGACGGCTATCCCGAGGCCTGGTATCTCCCGCCCGCCTGGGACATTCCCGTCGGATACGCGAGGGTGGGGTCCTCGCACGACCGCCATCGCGCCATGGCCGCCGACCGGTTCGGCGCCGAGTGGTCGCCGGGCGCCGCCGTGTACCGGTACGCCAACGACCAGTCCGCGGGAACCCTGTGGTTCCACGACCACACGCTCGGCCTGTCGCGGGTGAACGTGCACGCCGGCCTGGCGGGGTTCTACCTGCTCAGGGGCGGCGCGCGCGACCTGCCCCCGGGCGTGCTCCCCGGCCCCGCGCCGGCTGCCGACGACCGTCCCGGAACCCGGTACCACGAGCTTTCCCTTGTGGTGCAGGACCGTTCCTTCAACCGGGACGGCTCGATCTTCTTCCCCGACAGCCGGTCGTTCGCCGGGGACGTCCCGCCGACCGGCCCGTTCATCCCGGCCAGCGACGTCCCGCCGATCTGGAACCCGGACACGTTCGGCAACACGATGGTCGTCAACGGCCGCACCTGGCCGGTGCTGTCCGTCGAACCGCGGCGCTACCGGTTCCGGTTGCTCAACGCGTGCAACGCGCGCACCCTGCTGCTCAAGGTCGTTGCCAACCCGCTGGCCCCACGGCCCGCGCCGGCGGCGCTGTCGTGCTGGCAGATCGGCGCGGACGGCGGATTCCTGCCCCGTCCGGTGCAGACCGACCAGCTGCTGTGCGCGCCGGCGGAACGCGTCGACGTCATCGTCGACTTCACCTCCCTGCCGGCCGGAACCGAACTCTTCCTCATCAACGAGGGGCCCGACGTGGCGTTCACCGGCGGCTCGCCGGGCAACGGCCTGACCCCGGCCGATCCGGCGACGACCGGGCAGGTGATGAAGTTCGTCGTCACCCGACAGTCCACACGGGACACCAGCGTGCCCCCGGCCCAGCTGTTCCTGCCCCCGCTGCCGCCGCTCGGCCCGTCCCGGCGCACGTGGCGGATCTCCTTGACCGCACGGCAATCCACCGCGAAGCCGGCGGTCGCGGTGTCATACCTGCTCGGCACGGTGGCCGCCGACGGCACGGCGAAACCGCTGACCTGGGCGGACGATGTCACGGAACGGCCCGCACTGCGGACCACCGAGACCTGGGAGTTGGCCAACTTCACCGGGGAGACGCACCCGATCCACCTGCATCAGGTGCAGTTCCGCGTCACCGACCGCCGGCCCCTCACGGGCGGGGGGCCCGGCCGCGCCCCGGAGGCCGGGGAGACCGGGGTCAAGGACACGGTGATCGCCTATCCGAACGAGATCACCAGAATCGACGCGCAGTTCGACATCCCGGGCCGCTACGTCATGCACTGCCACAACCTGGATCACGAGGACGGTGAGATGATGCGACCGATCCAACCGGGCGGGTGATCGATCGACGAACGGGCGGGGAGCCCTGACAGGACCACCGAGGTCAGCCGCCACACTCACCCCGCGGCCGCGGCACCTCCGCCGCGCCGAGCGCGGCCTGCGTGCGGCGCAGGAGCGGGCATTCGCAGGGCGGGACGGGGATGCCCAGTTCGCCGCGGATCTCGGTGGCCTCGTTCAGCAGCTCGGCCGCGCGTGTCCACGCCGACCGGTCGCAGGCGATCGCGGCCAGCGCCTCCAGCACGCTGGCCGTGCGCCACCGGTCGCCCAGTTCCCGGTGCACGGCGAGGCTGCGTTCGAGCAGCGGTTCGGCCTCGGCCGATCCGGTGGCGTGGTAGACGAGGCCGAGCAGGTTGAGTGCCCAGGCGATGCCCTCCCGGCACCCGATCAGCTCGGAGATCGCGCGGGCTTCGAGCAGCAGCCGACACGCCAGCTTGTTGTCGCCGCGGTAGTGCGCCACGGCGGCCAGGTGCCTGAGCGCGCTGGACGTCGACTCGGCGTCGCCCAGCTTCCGGGAGCGTTGCAGGCTCTCGTAGGCCCACCGCCTGGCCGAGTCGAGATCGCCCCGCAGCCATGCCGTGAAGGCATTCAGGTGCAGGGCGTGCGCGATGCCGAACTCGTCGTCGAGGTCCTGGAAGTTCCGCAGCGCCGACCGGTGGTAGTCGAGCGCGCGCGGGTAGTCGCCCTGTTCCCGGCAGATCGAGCCGAGCAGCGACCGGACGAACGCGAGGCCCCGCTGGTTGCCGCCGAGCTCGTACAGGATCAGGCTCTGCTCGGCCAGCAACACCGCGGGGTCGTAGTCGCACTGGAGGAGTGCGACGCCGGCCGCGCCGGCGAACGCCTTGGCGCGCAACGTCGCGGGCGCTCGTCCGCCGTGCTCCAGCGCGGCCGTCAGCCAGTCGCGGCAATCCCGGTGGTGGCCCCGCAGCCGGCAGTAGCGGATCAGCGCCCCGGTCAACCGCAGCGCCAGGGTCGGGTCGGGCTGGGCGAGGGTCCAGGTCACCGCGGCGCGAAAGTTCTCGTGCTCGGCGGCGAGTCGCTCCAGCCACGGCACCGCGCCCGCGCCGAACAGATGCCGCTCCGCCTGCTCGGCCAGCCTCAGGTGGTAGTCGGCGTGCAGACGCCGGGCCTGCGCGCGTTCCTCGGGCGTGAGCTGCTCGGCCGCGAAGTGCCGGATCGTGTCCAGCAGCCGGTACCGCGCGGTGTCGGTCTCCTTGGTGACCAACGACTTCTCGACCAGCCTGCCCAACAGGTCCACCGCGTTGTGGTGCGGCCACAGCGCCTCCACGGCGGGCAGTTCGAAACCTCCGGCGAACACCGCGAGATTCCGGAACAGGGCCTGCTCGTCCGGCGTGAGCAGGTCGTAACTCCACTTGATGGTCGCGTGCAGGGCTCGATGCTGCGGGCGGGCGCCGTGTCCGCCGGAGCACAACGCCAGGAACCGGTCGCGCAGGTGCTCGGCGATGCGGGACACCGGCAGCGCCGCCGTGCGGGCCGCCGCCAGTTCGATGGCCAGTGGCAGGCCGTCCAGACTCGCGCAGATCGTGGCCAGCGCCTGTGCCGTGGCGCGGTCCTTCTCGATGTGGGCGCCGGCCTCCTGGGCCCGGTCGACGAACAACTGGACCGCGTCGTAGGAGGCCAGGTCGTCGAAGGAATGCGTGGCGTCTGGGTCGGGCGTGGGCAGCGGTCGCAGGGTGTGGACCGATTCGCCGGGCACGTGCAGCGGCTCGCGGCTGGTCGCCAGCACACGCAGCGTGGGGCAGACGGACAGCAGAGCGCGGACGAGCTGCGCACAGGCCCTGACGAGGTGTTCGCAGTTGTCCAGGACCAACAGCGTCGTCCGGTCGCGGACGTGGTCGACCACGGTGTCGAGCACGTCGCGGCCGGCGTGCTCGGGCAGCCGGAAGGCATCGGCGACGGACTGCGGCACGAGGGCGGGACCGGTCAGCGAGGTCAGATCGACGAAGCCGAGCTCGTCGGTGTCGTATCCGGCGGCCACCGCGATGGCCAACCGCGTCTTGCCGCATCCGCCCGGACCGGTCAGCGTGACCAGGCGTCGTCGGTCCAACAGCCACTGCGTCCTCGAGATGTCCGCCGCCCGGTCGACGAGCCGGGTCAGCGGCACCGGCACCCGGTGCTGGGAGCGGCCGGCGGTCACCCGGCCGGCGGCCGGCCTGGTCGGCGCCGCCGACAGGTCGAGCGTCGGATCCGCGGCCAGCACGGCGCCTTCCAACTGGCGTAGCTGCCGGCTCGGCTCGATGCCGAGCTCGTCGACCAGGGTGGCGCGCGCACGGTGGAAGGCGGCGAGCGCGTCACCCTGCCGCCCGGATCGGTACAGGGCGAGGATCAGCAGCTCCCACAGGCGTTCCCGAAACGGGTGCTGGGTGACCAGCGACTCCAGTTCGCCGATGGCGGTGACGTGCTCGCCGAGCGCGAGCCGAGCACTGATCAGGTCCTCCGAGGCGGCGAACCGGATCTCGCCGAGCCGGACCGCGACGGCGCGGGCCCATTCGCCCGGCCGGCAGTCGATCAGCGGCTCGCCGCGCCACAGGGTGAGCGCCGCTCGGAGCAGACCCGACGACAGCTCGTTCTTCCCCATGGCCAACGCGTTGCGCCCCGCCGCGGCCAGGTCCTCGAACCGGATGGCGTCGACCGTGTTCGGGCTGGCCAGCAGCACATAACCCGGATCCCGGGTCGCGATGGCGTCGGCGACACCGGCCCGCCGCAGTTGCTGGCGGAGCCGGGCCATGTGGCTGTGCAGGGTCTTGACCGCGGTCGGCGGTGGAGCCTGCGGCCACAGGGCCTTGACGAGCGCGTCCTGGGGCATCGTGGTCCCGGGCTGCGTCGCGAGCCGGGCGATGAGCGTGCGCTGCCCTCTTCCGCGCAAGTCGACCCGACCGCCGGGCCCGGCCACCTCCACCGGTCCCAGGACGCCTATGTCCAACCCCTCGGGCATCGTCCATCCCGTCTTGGCCGCCGAACGCACTGGCTCGAGTGGAGCAACTTACCCGTGCGGCGCCGGGGAAACAGGCTGTCGACACGACGAGACCGCGACGATGACGTACTTCGGCCAGCGGTGCGCCGCTCCACGTCGGGTTGCGCCGCTCACAACCGCGATGCAACCCGATCACAGGTGGCGGGCGTTGTGGTCTGTGCTGTGACGGAATCCGTTGACACGAAGGCCGACCGCATCGAGGCCGACTCGCTCCTCGCGAGGGGTTGAGGAGGTTCCGCCGCAGGGACGGTGGGGCGGGAGTCCGGCCACGCCGGACGCGAGTCGCCGGCACGGTGACGGAAGGAAGAGTCAATGGCAACGCCAACGGAGCCCGGCCGGGAATTCTGGCGCGGCATGCTCCTCGCCGACGGCTCCACCACGATCCCACGCTGGACTCGCACGCCGGCGCCGGGTGTCGCCGAGCATGACTCGACGATCCCCGAGGACGTCCCGACCGCGCTGTGCCGCCTCGCGGACCAGATGGCGGTGCCCGCGAGTGCGGCGCAGCTGGCGGCCCATGCCAAGGTGCTCGCCGCGCTGTGCGGCAAGCGGGAGATCGTGACCGGCTACGTGGCGGCGCCGGGCGGCCCGCCGTTGCCCTGTCGACTGACAACCGAACCGGACACCTGGCGGGCGCTGCTGCGCGACGTCCGGCGCGTCGAGTCGGAGCTGCTGGCGCACAAGGACTTCGCGGTCGAGGAGTTCGCGCGCGAGCTGGGCGTGGCCGAGCAGCCGTTCGAGGTCGTGTTCGATCCGACCGGTGACGGCGATCTCACCGGCCGGACGGCACTGCGGGTGGGCGTCGTCCGCGAGGACGAGCGAGTCGTGCTGCGGCTGCGGTATCGGACCGACGTGCTCGACGCCGACTGCGCCGCCAGGATCGCCGGCTACCATCGCACCGCGCTCATGCTGCTCGCCGTCGATCCGGACGCCGAGCACGGACCGCAGAGTCTGCTGTCCGCCGAGGAGTTCCGCTTCCAACTGGACGAACTCGCCGGTCCGTGCCGGACACTGCCGAACCGCCGGGTCCATGAGCTGTTCGAGGGGCGGGTGCGGATGCATCCCGACGCCGTCGCCGTCGTGCACGGCGACCGGCGGCTGACGTATCGGGAGCTCAATGCCCGGGCCAACCGGCTGGCGCGAGCCCTGCTGGCACGCGGGCTACGACGCGAAGGCGCCGTCGCGGTGGTGACCGAGCGCAACCTGGACTGGGTGGCCGCCGTCATCGCGGTCTTCAAGGCCGGTGGCGTGTACGTGCCGATCGAGCCGCATCTGCCGGCCGACCGCGTCACGGCCATGCTCCGCCGCGCCGACTGCTGGCTCGTGCTGACCGAACTGGGCAGCACCTCCTCGCTCGACCACGACCTCGACACGCTGTCCCGAGTCGAACTGATCTACATCGACGCGGCCTGCGGACAGCCGTACGCCGAGGACGACCTCGACGTGCACGTCGGCCAGGAGCAGCTCGCCTACATCTACTTCACCTCCGGCTCCACCGGTGAGCCCAAGGGCGCGATGTGCGAGCACGCGGGCATGCTCAACCACCTCTACGCCAAGATCGACGATCTGGGGATCGCCGCGGACCAGGCGGTCGCCCAGACCGCGCCCCAGTGCGTCGACGACTCGCTCTGGCAGCTGCTGTCCGCGCTGCTGGTCGGCGGGCGGACCCTGCTGGTCGAGCAGGAGGCGATCCTCGACATCGAGCGGTTCGTGGACGCCATCGTCCGCGGTCGGGTCGCCGTGCTCCAGATCACGCCGTCCCACCTCGAGGTCGTGCTGGCCTCGCTGGAGCACACCCCTCGCCGGCTGCCGGACCTGAGGTTCGTGTCGGTCACCGGCGAGGAGCTGCGCACGGACCTCGCGCGGCGCTGGTTCGCCGCCCAACCCGGGATCGGGCTGGTCAACGCGTACGGGGCGACCGAGACCTCGGACGACACCCACCACGAGGTGATGACCGTGCCGCCGGCGGGGGACCGGGTCCCGCTCGGACGGTGCGTCAACAACATTCGCGCGTACGTGGTCGACGAGCATCTGATGCCGGTGCCGCTCGGCGCCCCCGGCGCGATCGTGTTCTCCGGGGTCTGCGTCGGCCGGGGCTACGTCAACGATCCGGAGCGCACCCGGTCGGCGTTTCTGGCCGATCCGCACCGGGAGGGCGAACGCCTCTACCGGGGCGGCGACTACGGCCGGTGGTCGCCCGAGGGGAAGCTGGAGTTTCTCGGTCGCCGTGACCACCAGGTCAAGATCTGTGGCCGCCGAGTCGAGATCGGCGAGATCGAGACGGTCCTGTCCCGGGTGCCCGGTGTCCGTGCCGGCGTGGTGGTCGTCGCCGGGCGCGCCGGCCTGAGCGACCGTCTGATCGCCTACTACGACGGCCCCGAACCGGTGGATGCCGACGTGGTGCGCGGCCGGCTGGCGGAGGCGCTGCCCAAGCACATGGTTCCCGCCGCCTTCCACTGGCTGCGGAGTCTGCCGCTGACCGCCGACGGCACGGTCGACCGAAGGACGTTGGCGACGCGCGCCGCGGAGCGCGCCGAAGAGCCGGATCGCGACCCGCCGAGCACACCGACCGAGCGGCGCCTGGCGGTCGCGTGGGCGAAGGCGCTCGGCATGCGAGCGGACCAGATCGACCGGCACGACCACTTCTTCGACCGGGGCGGCACGTCGCTGTCGGCGGTGCAGTTGGTGAACGGCCTCGACCGCGCGGTGTCCCTGGGTGACGTCACCCGCAACCCGGTGCTCGCCGACCTGGCCCAGGTGCTGGCTTCCCGATGACCACCAATCCCCGACCCCGGAAGGTGTGAGGCCGATGAGCACCAGTTCCCAGCCCGCCGAGCCAGTCGCGCGCGTCCAGCCCCGTTTCGCCGCCGACACGGCGGAGCGCGGGGCCCCGCCGACTCCTGGACCGTCGGCCGGGGAAGGCATCGGCTTGGACGGTGCCGAGCCGCCCCGCCGGAGGCGGGGACAGGAGCACGGCGATGGCCGACGCGGTGCGGGTGAGCAGCGGACAACCGGGATCCACGCCACCGCGATCGCCGAACCCGCCAGCACGCCGACGTTCGCCGTGATCTCCGGCGCACAGGTGCAGCGGGTGCTGGCGGGGCGCGAGGACCAGGTCGTCGAGGTGATCGACGACGCCTATCGGCTGCACTGCTTCGGCAGCGGCACGGAGAACCCGCGCTCCTGTTTCCTGCGCCTACCCGACCGGCCGTCCTGCCGGATCACCGCGCTGCCCGCGTCGATCGGCGGCCAGGTGGGGGTGGACGGCGTGAAGTGGATCTCCAGTTTCCCCGGCAACGTGGCGGCCGGCCTCCCGCGCGCGTCGGGTGTGCTGATCCTCAACGACCACGACACGGGCTATCCGTTCGCCTGCATGGAGGGCTCGATCATCAGCGCCACCAGGACGGCGGCGCTGGCGGCGCTGGCGGCCGACTGGCTCGGCTGTGCCCGGCCGCGTCCGACGCGGGTCGGGTTCTTCGGGGCGGGCCTGATCGCCCGCTACATCCACACCTATCTGGTCGGCACCGGCTGGTCGTTCGACGAGACCGGCGTGTACGACCTGGCACCGGACAGCGTCGCCGGCTTCCGCGGCTACCTCGAACGGTCCGGCGCCGCCGGACGGATCACCGCGTACCCCGACGCCGAGACTGTGATCCGCGCCAGCGACCTGGTGGTCTTCGCCACCAACGCCGGTCGGCCGCATGTCAGAGACCTGTCGTGGTTCGAGCACAACCCGTTGGTGCTGCACATGTCCCTGCGCGATCTCGCACCGGAGATCGTGCTCGCCTCGGTCAACATCGTCGACGACGTCGAACACTGCCTGACGGCCGACACCTCGATGTCACTGGCCGAGCGCCTGGCGGGCAATCGGGATTTCCTCCACGGCACGCTGGACGACGTGATGGACGGACGGGTGAGCCTGCCGGTGGACCGGCCGCTGGTGTTCTCGCCGTTCGGTCTCGGTGTGCTCGACGTGGTGCTGGGCAAGCACGTCTACGACGAGGTGGTCCGCTCCGGCGAGCTGCACGTCGTCGACGACTTCTTCCACGAGGTGCAGCGGTACGCGTCAGGCGATCGGGTGCTCCACCCCGGATGTCCGACGAGCTGACGGGCGTTCAGTGACCCGGCCGGCGCTCGTTGACCCAGGCGGCGACCTGCGCGCGGGAGGTGAAGCCCAGCTTGGTGAGGATGTGTGCGACGTGGCCCTCGGCGGTGCGCACGGCGATGAACAGGCGGCCGGCGATGTCCTTGTTGGACAGTCCGTCGGCGATGAGCTCGGCCACCTGGAACTCGCGTTTGGTCAACGGTGTCGCCGGCGCCGCGACCGGTGGCTCGGCGGCGGCCTCGATGCTCCGCATCGTGTCACCCAGCGCGTAGGCGATCGCCTCGTCCAGCGTGAGTTCGGCGCCCCGGCGGAAGCCGGCCTCGTACGCCGCGTCCCCGAGCGCGCTCCGGGCGAGCTCCGTGCAGGTGTCATGGTGGGCGTTGAAGTACTTCGAGCCGAAGAGGGAAAGACCGACCGACGACCAGATGGTGCGGGCGGCGCCCTGCAACACCGCCGCTCGGTCCGCCGCACCCGTCAACGCCTCCAGCAGCGCGAGCAGCTCGGTGGGGAGCACGATGCCCACGAGGTCGCGGAAGGTGTGGTTGATGCGCACGCACTCCCGCGCCTGACGGATCGCCTGGCTCAGGTCGCCCCCGGCGTACGCCGCGAAGGCCAACACGTACAGCGCGTAGGAGTAGGCCCACCGCTCGCCGTGCGCCAGGCAGACACGCTGTGTCCGCAGGCAGAGCTCGACCGCCTCGTCGAGGTCGCCGCGGAACGCCGAGGTCATGGCCAGCTCGATCCAGGCCATGATCACATTGCTGTTCAGCTCGCCGAGCGCGGCGTAGCGGCGGATCGCCTCCCCGAACAGAGCCTGGGCCCGGACGTGGTTGCCGGTCAGCAGTTCGATGCAGCCGAGCCGGTGCACCGCGTATGCCGCCGGCAGGTCGCTGCGAAGCACCTTCGCCACCGCCAGGCACGCGCGCAGCATCGGCGTGGCGGCGGCGAAGTCGCCCTGGAGGATGCACACGTAACCGTTGACCCACAGCGCCTTGGCCCGTGCGTGGCTCGGATTGGTGTCCAGGGCCAGGGCCCGGTCCAGCCAGCGGCGCCCCTCGGCCAGGAAGCCGCAGCCGACCCAGTAGAAGCACAGCGTGCCGGCCAGTCCCAGCCCGATCTGGGACTGGCCCGGTGCGGTGAGGCAGAACTCCAGCGCGGCACGGAGGTTGTCCCTTTCCGCGTGTGTGCGGCGGAACGTCTGCTCCTGGTCCTGGCCGAACCAGTCCCGCTCGCACGACCGCGCCACTCGCAGGAACCAGTCGCGGTGCCGGCGGCGCAACGTCGTGCGCTCCTCGTCCTCGGCCAGCCGGTCCGCGCCGAACTGCCGCAACGTCTCCAGCATCCGGTAGCGCACGCCGTCGGGTCCGTGCTGGTAGGTCAGCACCGACTTCTCGACCAGCCCCGCCGCCGCATCGGAGACCTCGTCGGGGAAGATGCCGTCGCCGGAACAGATCACTTCCGCCGCCCGCAGGTCGAAGCTCCCGGCGAAGACGGATGCCCTGGCCCACAGCAGTCGCTCCTGGCGGGTGCACAGGTCGTAGCTCCACTCGACGGTCGCGAGCAGTGCCCGGTGCCGGCACGACCCGCCCCAGCGCCGCGTGATCAGCAACTGGTAGCGGTCCTGCAAGCGGTCCAGGATCTGGCGAAGCCCCAGCGCGCGGACCCGCACCGCCGCCAGTTCGATCGCCAACGGGATCCCGTCGAGCCGGTGGCACAGCGTCGCGACCTGCGCCCAGTTGGCCGAGGTGAGCTCGAAGTCCGGCGTGGCGGCCGCCGCCCGGGTCGCGAACAGCGTCACGGCCGGGTAGCGGTTGTCCGGGTCCGGTCGCAACGGGCGTTCGGGGTTCGGGGTCGTCAGCGGTGGGATGGGCAGGACGTGTTCCCCGGCGGTCCGCAGCGGCTGCCGGCTGGTCACCAGCACGCGTAGTCCCGGCGCGGCGGCCAGCACTGCCTCGACGAGACGGGCGCATGCGTCCACCAGATGCTCGCAGCTGTCCAGCACCAGCAGCAGTCGGCGATGGCGCAGGTGGTCGGCGAGGACCGCGGACACTTCCCGCCCGGTGTTGTCGTGTGCCTTCAGCGTCTCCGCCACCGTGTGCGCCACCAGGCCGCGATCGTCGAGCCCGGCGAGCTGGACGAGCCACACCCCGTCGGTGAAGGACCGCCGCAGCTCGCGGGCGACGCGCAGGGCGACCCTGGTCTTGCCGACGCCGCCCATCCCGGTGAGCGTGACCAGCGGGTGCCGCGACAACAACCGCTTGACCTCGGCGATCTCCCGCTGGCGGCCGACGAAGCTGGTGACCTCGGCCGGCATGTTGCCCGTCCGCCGCCGTGTCGACGAGTCTGCTGGTTTTGTCACGCTGCCCACCAAGGGATCTGCTGGATGACCGGCCGCATCACCCGGGGTCGGCTTCCGCCGTCGCCGGTTTCAGCGGGTCGCCGGCCGCTGCGCGCTGCCTGGTTGTCTCCGGTGAATCATGGCCGAACGCTAGGGGGCAATCCGTGGCCCGTCAACGGGCGCACCTGGCCGGTTCGAGGTTTCGGCGGCCGAATCACGTCATTGGCGCGGCAGCGCCGACAACGCCGAGTGATGCTCGGTCGGGGCGGCGCTCGGCCGGGTTCCCGCGCCATGGCGGAATGTGGCCACGACCGCCCGCCGCGTCGAGGGAAGGCCTGCCACAGTCATTCGGTTGGTGACTCCCGGGAGTGACACGAAGATCCTTGTGGAGGGAGGGAAACCGCGGGCAGGGTGACTCGGGACTCGGGACTCGGGACTCGGGACTCAGGACCCGGGACCCGGGACTCGGGACTCGGGACGCGGAACTCGGGACTCGGGACTCGGGACTCGGGACTCGGGCCCGGCCGCGGCGCACGCCAGTTCATCCTTTGTGGACGTTCGGCCATCTCCGCGACGTGACCGTCCACACCGCCCCGTGACTGCTTCGGGCCGCCGACTCACTCCACCGACGAGGTGGCCACCGGTATGGCCTCTGGGAATGCGCTGCCGACCAGTGGAACCTGGGACGCGCGAAAGGAGGTGTTCGGCTGGCGGCGACACGAGGCATCTCGGGAACAGGAACGAGAATTCGGGCGGCACGGCTGTCCAATGAGTACGGGGCCAGGTGCATGGCCCCCTTTTGCGGGCCGGTCGCCGACAACAGACTGTGGGCGTGGATCTTTATCGTGGCGAGGTCGCGCGTCGAAACACGACCTCGGTTTGCCGGGCAGAGCAACGGATTCGTCTTCTGGGCAGGGTGGCCGCGTGAGCGACATCGCTGTCGTCGGTTTAGCGTGCAGATTTCCGGGCGCAGCCGATGTGGGGCAGTACTGGCGGATGATTCTCAGGGCGGAGCGGCAGTTCGACGCGATTCCGACTGACCGCTGGCGACACGAGACCTTCCACGATCCACGCGATCGCCGCTCCCCGCACACGGCCTACACCGACCAGGTCGCCTTCCTCGACGATGTCGAGCGGTTCGCGACCACGCACTACAAAATCCCGCCCCGGCGGGCCATCGCGATGGACCCGCAGCACCGGCTGTTCATCGATCTCGCGCGGGAGTCGTTGCAGGACGCCGGATGGGAGCGCCGCCCGTTCGACCGCGCGCACACCGGCGTGTTCGTCGGCCTGAACCAGTCCGACTACCAGGATCTGGCGTCGACCCGACTGCGCGCGATGCTGCTCGCCGACGGCTCGCTGCACCGCGGGCAGGACGACGAGGCACTGCTCGCTGCCGTCCAGGACGCGGCGCAGGGGGCGCTCGCACCACTTCAGGCGTACTCGCTGCCCGGCACGATGCCGAACATGGCCGCATGCGCGGTCAGCTCGGTTTTCGACCTCGGCGGTCCCGCATTCGCGGTCGACTCGGCGTGCTCGTCGGCAATGGTCGCGCTGCACGAGGCCGTGCACCATCTGCGGGCCGGCACCTGCACGGTCGCCCTGGTCGGTGGCGTCTTCCTCAATCTCACCCCCGACGCCCTGGTCGGCCTGTGCCGCGTCGGCGCGGTGTCGGCGAACGGGGTGTGCCGTCCCTTCGACGAGCGCGCCGACGGATTGGTGCTCGGCGAGGGCGGTGCCGTGGCGGTGCTGCGGCCGTTGGCGGACGCCGTGCGCGACGGCGACCGGGTCTACGCGGTGATCAAGGGGATCGGCACGTCGAACGACGGCGCGTCCGACGGTCCCGTGACACCCCGGGTCGAGGGACAGCTGACGGCGTTCCGGGCCGCCTACCGCGACGCGGGCGTCAGCGCGAGCACGGTCGAGTTCGTCGAGGCACACGGCACGGGCACCCCCGTGGGCGACCGGGTGGAGCTCGAGGCGCTGCGCGCGCTGCGGACGGAGGAATGCGACCACGGCGCCGCGGAGTGCAAGGTGTCCTCGGTCAAGGCGCTGATCGGGCACACGATGGCCGCGGCCGGCGCCGCCGGGCTGGTCAAGGCCGTGCTGGCGCTGCACAACACCACGATCCCGCCGCAGCCGGAGACGATTCCCGACGCCGCGCTGCTGGACGACGCGAGGCTCACGATCGCCGAGCGGGCGCTGCCCTGGCGCAGCCGACCGCAACACCCGCGACGGGCCGCGGTCAGCGCGTTCGGTTTCGGCGGCACCAACGTCCATGTCGTGCTCGAGGAGGCGCCGCGGCGGCACGCCGCACGCGCCGACCGGCCGGTGCCGTTCCTGCTCACCGCCGACTCACTGGACCTGCTCGCCGAGCATGTGACGGCGGTGCGCGAACAGATCGTGGCCGATCCCGGACTGACGCCGTCCTCCGTCGCGTACACCCTGGCGACTCGCGCGCCGCTGCCGGCCCGCGTGGCATTCGTCGCGACCGGCCGCAGCGAGTTGATCGATCTGCTCGGCGCCGCCGCGGCGGCGCTGCGCGCGGGCCAGATCGGCGATCTCGGCCGGGGCATTCATGCCGCGTCGGCGCCGCTCGCCGAGCAGGAACGCCAGGTGGCGTTCCTCTACCCGGGGCAGGGCGTGCAGCGCGTCGGCATGCTCAGCGACCTCTACCACGGCTTCCACAGCTTCCGCGGCGAGATCGAACGGTTGGACGACCGCGTCCGCGCCTCGACCGGGACGTCGTTCGCGTCCCTGCTGTGGGGCTGGGAATCCGCCCCCGAGATCGCGGAGACGGCTCTCACCGACACCCGTCGCTGCCAGCCGGCCCTCGGCGCGCTGGGCATCGCGACGACCGCGCTGCTCGCCGAGTTCGGCATCCGCCCCGACATCACGGTGGGCCACAGCGTCGGCGAGTTCCCGGCCGCGGTCGCCGCCGGGCTGCTCGACCCGGTCGACGCCATCGACTTCCTGGTGCACCGGGGCGAGGCGATCGCCCAGGGCGGCAGCCTGGGGGCGGGCGGGATGGTCGCCGTGCAGAGCAGCGAGGAACGGTTCGACGAGCTGACCGCCGGGATCGAGGGCGTGTGGCCCGGCTGCTTCAACCATCCGGAGCAGGTCGTCGGCAGCGGCTCGGGGGACGCGGTCGCGATGCTCACCGAGCGCTGCGCCCGCGCCGGGGTGACGGCGGTGCCGCTGCGTGTCTCGCACGCGTTCCACTCGCCGCTGGTGGCCGACGCCGACGAGCTGGTCGCCGAGCGAATCGCCGAGCTGCCGCTGCGCTCCGGCCGGGTGCTCGTCTCCACGGTCAGCGGCCGGGTCTGCACCGACCCTGACGAGTTGCGCGGCTGGTGGCAGCGATCCGCCTCGTCGCCGGTGCGGTTCGCCGCGGCCAGCCAGGCCGTGGCCGACAGCGGCGCCCGCGTCTTCATCCAGGTCTTCGGCGGGAACGGGCTGCTCGCCATGGCCCGGCGGTCGATCGCCGACGCCACCGGCTGCCACTTCGTCGCGCTGGAGGCGGAACCGGATGACGGCCGCGTCTTCCTGTCCGGGCTCGTCCGGCTGGCCGTGCTCGGGCTGCCGGTGGATCTGCTGCCGGTGTTCGGCGACGGCGACCGCCACCTGGCCACGCTGCCGCCCTCGCCGCTGGCCGCCCAGCCGCACACGATCCGGACCGCGTCGCGTCATCGGCCGCCGCGCGGGCGCGCCCACCCGGTCGCCGCGCCGGGCGACACCCGTTCCACCGTCGTCTACCCACCGGAGGACCACCCCGTGAACGACCTGGTCAGCCTGCTCAACGAGGTGCTCGCCGTGCTCCGCACCCTCACCAGGGTCGAGCAGGCGAACGCCTTGGCGCCCGTACCGGAGTCACCACCCGTCCGGGACCAGGTGCTCGCCGCGATCGCCGAGATCAGCGTGTACCCGCCGGAGCACCTGCGGGGCGAGCAGTCGCTCGGCCGTGATCTCGGGTTCGACTCGATCATGCTCGCCGACCTCGGCGCCGTCATCCGCAAGCTGTGGCCCGAGCTGCCGCTGGACGGCAAGCGGCTGTCGGCCGACGTCACCGTGGACGATCTCGTGCGGCTGGTCGACGAGGAGCGCGACCATCGCGAGCCCGAACCGCCGCGGGTCATCGACGTGCCTGCCGCGCCGGTCGAGGAGGCGCCCGAGCCGCCGCTGGAGCACGTCGACCCGGCCGCGTTCCCCGAGATCGTCGAGTCCGCGCAGCGGGTCGCGCTCGTGGACCGCCTGGGCCTGCGCAACCCGTACTTCGTGACGCACGAGGGGATCAACGCCAGCCGCACCCGCGTCGGCGGCACCGACCTGCTCTGCTTCTCCAGCTACAACTACCTCGGGCTGTCCGGGCATCCGACCATCGCCGCCGCGGCGAAGGACGCGATCGACCGCTACGGAACGTCGGTCTCGGCGGCTCGGATGCTGTCCGGTGACCGCCCGCCGCACGAGGAGCTGGACGGCGCGCTCGCCGACCTGCTGGGCACCGAGGCCGCGCTCACGCTGGTGAGCGGCCACGCCACGAACGTCACGGTGATCGGGCACCTGCTCGGGCCCGACGACCTCGTCGTGCACGACGCGCTGGCGCACGACAGCGTGCTCCAGGGCTGCCGGCTGTCCGGCGCCACGCGTCGGCCCTTCCCCCACGGCGACCTGGCCGCACTGGACGAGTTACTCGGCCACGTGCGCCGGAAGTTCCGACGGGTGCTCATCGTCGTCGAGGGCATCTACAGCATGGACGGCGACATCGCCGACCTGCCGGAGCTCATCCAGATCAAGAAGCGGCACGCCGCGATGCTGATGGTCGACGAGGCGCACAGCATCGGCGTGCTGGGCGCCGGCGGCGGGGGAATCGGCGAACACTTCGGCGTGGACCGCACCGGCGTCGACATCTGGATGGGCACGCTGTCCAAGGCGTTCGCGAGCTGCGGCGGATACGTGGCCGGCAGCCGCGCGCTCATCGACCACTTCCGTTACACACTGCCGGGGTTCGTGTACAGCG
Source organism: Kutzneria buriramensis (assembly GCF_003387475.1). Taxonomy (GTDB): domain Bacteria; phylum Actinomycetota; class Actinomycetes; order Mycobacteriales; family Pseudonocardiaceae; genus Kutzneria; species Kutzneria buriramensis. The sequence goes on from NZ_QUNO01000014.1 coordinate 82,959, forward strand.
TGGGCATGACGCCGGCCAACGCGGCCGCCGCGCTCGCCGCGATCCGACAGCTGCGGGCCGAGCCGGACCGGCTGACCGCGCTGCGGCAGCGCTCGACGCTGTTCGCCATGCTCGCGTCGGATGCCGGCATCAACATCGGAGCCAGCAGGGACACCCCGGTGATCCCGTGCATCGTCGGCGCCTCCATGCGCAGCCTCGTGCTGGCCAACGCGTTGTACGACCGCGGCGTCAGCGTGTGCCCGATCGTCCACCCGGCCGTCGAGGAGCAGCAGGCCCGGCTGAGGTTCTTCGTGACGGCCGAGCACACCTCCGAGGAGATCGCCTACACCGTCGGCGTGCTGGCCGACGAGCTCGCACGGCTCGGCTGAGCGAGCGGCCCTCGCCTTGTCCCGACAACGTTCGTGCGCCCGCCGACGCACGGACGTTGTCCCATATCGGGCTCGTTCGCCGCGCCGCCCGAGCGAGCCCTGTTCCGGCCCCGTTCTTCCACACGACAGGTGAATGATGTGACCAACCGCACGAACAAGACCATCCCCCGGCCCGCGGCGACGTCCGTGGGCGGGAGCAGGCTGCTGCGCCTGATTCTCCACCAGCCGAGGGCGGTTGTCGCCGCGGCGGTCCTGTTCACCGTGATCGCCGGTGTGCTCGCCGTGGGCGCCGTCGAGCACCTCAAGGTGGGCGGGTACGACGTCGGGCACTCCGAGTCGATCCGCGGCCGGGAGCTGCTGGCCGAGAAGTTCCCCAACAGCAACCCGAACCTGGTCGTGCTGGTGGACAAGCCCGGCGGCCGCGTCGACGATCCCGACGTGTCGGCGGCCGGCAAGTCGCTGACCCGGCGGTTCGCGCTGGCCGCCGGGGTGATCCTCGTCGGGTCCTATTGGGACACACCCGCGGCCGAGCTGCGCGCCGAGGACGGCCGCGCCGGCCTGATCCTGTTGCGGGTGCTCGGAAACGACGACCAGATGGCCAAGCGGGTCGAGCAACTGCACGACTCACTGGGCGTCACCGGTGGCGTCCGGGTGCGCTTCGGCGGCCTGTTGCAGGCGAACAACGATATGGACGCGCAGGCCAAGGCCGACCTCGCCACGTCGGAGACCGTGGTGATCCCGCTGACGCTCGGTCTGCTGCTGCTCGTGTTCGGCACCGTCGTCGCGGCCGGTGTTCCGCTGCTGATCGGCATCTTCGCCATCGTCGGCACGCTGGCCGTGCTGCGCGTGCTGAGCATGCTCACCGACGTCTCGGTGTTCTCGGTCAACCTGGCCACCGCGCTCGGCCTCGGCCTCGCGGTCGACTACAGCCTGCTGTTCGTCTCGCGCTACCGCGACGAGCGCCGCCGGCGGCCCGACATCGCGGCCGCGCTCGCCGCGACCATGCGCAGCGCCGGCCGGACGATCCTGTTCAGCGCCGCGACGGTGGCCGTCGCGCTGTCCTGTCTGCTGGTGTTCGACCAGTACCTGTTGCGCTCGTTCGCCTACGCCGGCGTCGCGGTGGTCTGCGTGACGGTGCTCGGCGCCACTGTCGTCGTGCCGGCGCTGCTGGTGCTGCTCGGCGACCGCATCGAGAAGTGGCCGCTGCCCGGGCGCCGAATCCGCACCGGTCACGCGGTGGGCCGGTGGGGCCGCCTGGCCGCGGTCGTCATGCGCTATCCCGTCTCGACCGCCATGCCGGTGATCATGTTCCTTCTGGTGCTCGGCGCGCCGTTGCTGCACGTCCGGTTCGGTCTCGCCGACGAGCGGGTGCTGCCGGCGCAGGCGGAGAGCAGGCAGGTCGCCGACCAGTTGCGCGAGCAGTTCCCGGCGACCAGCGACGGTTCGCTGTCCGTCGTGGCGCGGCGGTGGGAGTCGAGCCGCGAGGCGAACGACGACCTGGCCGACTACGCGCAGCGGCTGTCCGGGTTGCCGGGGGTGCGCCGGGTGGACAGCGCCGCCGGTTCCTACGCCCACGGCGCGCCGATCGCGCCCATGGGTGCGGCCGGCACGCGGTTCCAGTACGCCGGCGCGACGTGGTTGTCGGTGCTCACCGACGCCGAGCCGTACTCGGCCCGTGGCGCCGACCTGGCCCGCGCGGTCCGGGCAGTGCCGGTGCCCGCCGGACGCAAGGTGCTGGTGACCGGGCAGTCCGCACAGCTCGTCGACGTCACGGCGGCGGTCGCCGACCGAGTACCACTCGCGTTCGCGCTGATCGCGCTGTCCTCGCTGTTCCTGCTCTTCCTGCTCACCGGCAGCATCGTGCTGCCCTTGCAGGCGCTGGTGCTGAACCTGCTGACGCTCGTCTCCATGTTCGGCGCGATGGTGTGGGTGTTTCAGGACGGCCACCTCCAGACGCTGCTCGGGTTCACCCCGAGCACGCAGTCCGTGGTGTTCCCGATCCTGGTCTTCTGCATCACCTTCGGCCTCTCGATGGACTACGAGGTGTTCGTGCTGGCCAGGATCACCGAGCAGCACAACGCCGGGATGGCACTGGGGGCCGCCGTGATCCAGGGGGTGTCGCACAGCGCGCGGGTGATCAGCGCGGCCGCGGCGGTGTTGTGCGTGTCGTTCCTCGGCCTGCTGACCTCGAAGGTGTCGTTCATCCAGTTCATGGGGCTGGGCGCCGGCCTGGCCGTCCTGCTGGACGCGTACCTCGTGCGGCCGGTCCTGGTGCCGGCCTTCATCGGGCTGACGGGCAGGTGGACCTGGTGGGCGCCGGCGCCGCTGCGCGCACTGCACCGCAGGTACGGGCTGAGCGAGAGTGGCCGACCGTAAACCGGCCGGCGAACGAGAGGGCCTACCGAGACATCAGTCTCGGTAGGCCCCTTGTCGTGACGGCTGTCGGCCGGCGGTCCGGCCGGGTCACCGCGTCGCGGTGGAGAAGGCTGTCAGATTCCGGTGGAGGCGAACAGCGACACCGGGCTGGGCAGACCAGGGGTCCGCGGCGCGATGTGGAAGTCGACAGCGTTGTTGTTGGTGTTGGTGAACCGAACGAGCGCCAGCGGCTGGTCGTTGGTCAGCGGCGAGGCCGGCGCCCCCATCACGAACGGCGAGGACGCGATGGTGGCCACCGAGTCGATCGTGACGTTGGACGGGGACAGCAGAGCCACGCCGACCCGGTCGGTGAGCGGGACGGTGCTGGTGAAGAACTGGTCGACCACGGGGCCGCTGTAGCCCTGCGGGTTGGCGATCACGTACACCCGGCCCGGCTGGAGAATGGTGCCCTGCGGGATCGAGGCCACCTCGAAGATCTGGGACGGGCTGGGCGCGACCGCGATCTTGAAGCCGCTCAGGTCCTGCGGGACCTGGCTGAGGTTCTTGATCTGGATGTACTGGTCGGCCGCGCCGTTCGGGCCGCGGGTGGCGAGCTGGTCGATCACGAAGGTGAAGGACTTCTGCACGCTGGGCACGGTCTGCGGCGCCGCGGACGCGGCAGCGGCGCCGGTGATCAGCGAGAGCGCAGCGATGCCCGCTGCGACGAGGGCCGAGAGAGAACGCCTCATGATTGTGATGTCTCCTTCAGACAAATAGTGGTGAAGCGCTTGGTTTTGTCAGGAGGGTTGCCCAATCCGGTGGGTCGCGGAGAACATCGCGAATTCCCTCCCGAAGGATCTGCTGACACGGGGCCTGCAGACCGTTTTCTGTGCGCTCTTCCTTTGGCGCGTCTGCAAGCCGGCGGACCCTATCGCAAAGCTTGCCGGTGGTGGCGCGCCTCGGTAAGAGGCCAACTATTTGGCCCCCGGCGTGCGGAATGTGTCGCGGTCGTATCCGCGGTTTACCGTGACATCGTACGAGGTCTGGCGCGGTATTGCTCCCGGTTCGGCGCTCCCGTCGACCATGGGAAGCACGTCCGCAACCGATTTCACCGTCCGAAATCTCCTCGAGAACGTCGCCGCGCATTCGAGACGCTCCAGCGGAACCTCGAGGACCACGGTGAGCCAGCGCAGCCAGTGCCGGGTGGGGATGCGCTTGCCGCGTTCCCACCTGGACACCTCGGAGCGGGTCACGGTGTCCTGGCCCGACACGTCGGCCAGGGACATGGCGAGGCCGGTCTGACTCAGGCCGCGCTCCGTCCTGGCGCGCTTGATCAGGTCGGAAATCAACTCAGGTATTGGCCGATCCTCCACTTCCGGTCTCCTGTCGCGATGATCCGATGATGTGCTCGCGGTGCGAGGCCGGGGATCGTGCTCGTGACTTCTTCCATGTGCCGCCGACACGCGGCATGTGCGAAGTGTGGTATTTCGCACGAGGATGCGCCGTCCTGAGCATTCGTCATTCGCGGACAAACGGCCTCGGCGAACGCTGTGCCAGGGTAGCGTGCGGGATGCCGATTCTCGCCTGCCGGCCGTGTGATGGGAGTAGCTAGCCCGGTTGCTCATGATCCCTAGACTGATCGAGCGATCATGGGAATGTGCCCGCGGTCGGCGCGCGGGACGCCAGACTACGACGCTTGCGAACGATTGCCAAGAACCCGGCCGACCGAAGAGCCCCCTTCGGAAATGGCCGTGAGCGTCAGGTCCTGGCCGCCGGCTGCCGCCATACGCGCTCCGACGGCGTGTACCGCACCGCCGACGCCGGGGTCGGCGGCAGCTTCTCCAGTCCGAGCAGCCAGGCGATGCCGTGCTCGACCCGCGGCGCGGCGTAGCCGTCCCCGAACGGATTGGCGGCGGCGCCGCCGCGCTCGGCGGGCTCGTCGAGGATGCGCGCGGCCAGGTCCACGATCACCTGCGGATCGGAGCCCACCAGCCGGGAGTCGCCGGTCTCCAGCGCTTCCATCCGCTCGGTCAGGTCCCGCAGCACCAGCACCGGCACCCCGAACGTGGGCGCTTCCTCCTGCACGCCACCGGAATCCGACAGCACCAGTCGAGCGGTCGCGAGCAGCTGGCAGAACTCGTCGTAGGGCAGCGGCGCGGTGAAGTGCACTCGTTCGACACCGAACAACCCGGTCATGAGTTGCTTGCGCGCGGCGTCGTTGGGGTGGATCGGCAACACGATCTCCACGTCCTGGTAGCGCTCCAGCAGCGTGCGCAGCGCGTTCATGATCCGCGTCAGCGGCGCGCCCAGGGACTCGATGCGGTGCACGGTCACCAGCGCCAGCCGGGTCTGCCCGCTGCGCGCCCGCCATTCCACGGCCGCGAGACGGGGATCGTGGTAGCTGACGGGCCGGCCGGCGACCCGCGTCAGCGCGTCCACGACGGTGTTGCCGACCACCAGCACGCCGGGACCGCCGATACCCTCCGCCTGCAGGTTGGCGGCGGCGCCGGCGGTCGGGGCCAGGTGCAGCGAACTGAGGCGGGCGATCAGGCGCCGGTTGGCCTCTTCCGGGAACGGCGCGCGCAGGTCGTGGGTCCGCAGGCCGGCTTCCAGATGGACGACGCGAATCCCGCGCCAGAATGCGGCGAGCGCGCCGGCCAGCGCGGTCGTGCTGTCGCCCTGGACCACGACCGCCGCGGGCCGGCGACGGGCGAAGTGCTCGTCCAGCAGCCGGGTGAGCGAGCCGAGCAGTTCGGGCCGGCTGCCCCGTGGTTCGACCGGCAGCCGAATGTCCGGCCGCATCGCGAACACTTCCAGCGCCTGGTCGAAAACGAGCTCCTGCTCGCCGCTGGCCACCATCAGGCAGCCCATTCGGCTCCGAGCGCGGATCGCCTCGACGACCGGCGCGAGCTTGACGGCCTCCGCCCGGGTGCCACCGATGAGGTGCACCTCGGGAAGGCAGAGGCCACGGGGCAACAGCGCCGTGCCTGGCGCCCAGCCGTTGGCGGATCCGTGGCTTCGGCTGGACTGGTCCATATGTACTGCCCCCACTGGGTGATCAACGTCGGTCTGAGCCGAATCGGCTTGTCTGTGGACGACTGCGGTCGTGGCGAACGTGCTTCATGCGCCGTCGGTGCACCGCACCGGCGCCTTCGGGGTGGGCCAGGTCGAGCCGCCCGGCGGGGGCGCCCGCCGGGCGGCTCGCGGTGCGCGCGCCTGCCGACCGGTCGGACCGCCCGGGCCAGTCCCGCACCGCCATCACGATGTCGGGGAGCACGCCCAGCACGGCGAGCACCAGCTCGAGCGCGCACATGCAGTGCGCGCTGCAGGCGCATGTCACGGTGCGCCACCATTGGCGGCGCACCAGCGCATCGCCCCGATCACGCTGATCCACGGGGGTAGCGGACGCCCCAGGATGGGACTGGTGGACCAGCGGACCTCGCCGCCGGGCAGCCGCGACGGCGGCAGCGGGACGAACTCGTCGTGCGGCCAGAGGCGGACCTCGGCGCGTCCGATGTCCGCCACCGTCTGCCGGGACAGGTTCTGCGCCGGACCGGTGAGGAACACCCAGTCCGGGAGTTGCTCCGGATCGTCCCTCGGCAGCAGCAGCACGGGGCCCGCGAGCAGGCGGGCGCACAGCAGGCGCTGGGTCTGGAGGCCGAGTTCGCCGCGGACGGCGATGGCGTCCACACCCGCGCTCACGGCGAGCACGAGTTCGCCCGTGTCCGGGGACACGCACACCGGCCAGTCGTAGAGCTGCTGGTATGCCTGCGCCCGTGCCGCCATCTGTTCGGGGGGGCGGTCCGCGGGCACGGCGACGTTCAACATGATCGATCATCACCTTACGTTCTGCCACCGGAATCACGGTGGACGGATGGAGGCGCGGTGGGGCCGAGTGGGGAGGGGCGTACGGTTTCCGGCCCCACCGCGGTGAACCGTGCGACGAGTCGGCGGCCTGCCAGCCACGGGGCGGGCCCTGCGCCGCACGGCGTCTCGAGGGCGCCGGCCGGGTCGGTCCGGCGCCGGTGGGGTGCGGTGAGGACGGGTACGGGGACAACCCGTCCCCACCGCAGCTGAGGGCCGGGTGACGGTGGGCGCCGCGGCGGAGGATTGCCGCACCGCCACCCGGCGGGGTTGGCACCGGGCGGGCGCGACAACGTGTTCCCGGTGCCAGTGCCAGGAGCCGACAGCGCGGACGGTGCGGAGGGCGTGACCGGTAATCCGCGCCGTCGTCCGGTAGCCTCCTCGAGCATCCCGTCCCGCCGTCCGTCGGCTCCTGAAATGATGCCCAGTGAATGAAGACGGTTCACGTTCGGTCATCTCCTGGGCGGTACGTTCTGACTGGCTAGAGCCTGCCGTGTACGTACAGCGCTGTACATCGGCCATCGAGGTTTTCCGGGCGTTGCGCCGAACGGCCTCTCCGCAAGAGAACACTTTCGGCGGACCCCCAAGAGTTCCATCCAGCTTGTGTACTGGCCCCGCTTCAGCCCCATACTCCTGATAAGCGGGAGTCTGTGGGGGTCGTGTCGACAATCTAAGGAGTGTCGATGGCCCTTGACTACAGTCCGACGGTCCGCCGCAGGCGCCTGGCGGCCGAGTTGCAACGACTACGAGAGATTTCAGGGATGAAGCTCGAGGATGTCGCCGCGTACCTCGACTGCCGGCATCCGAAGGTTTCTCGCATCGAGAAGGGACGGGGCGCGGTCAGCGTCGGCGACGTGCGTCTTATGCTTGATTTGTACGGCGTCACCGGGGTCGAGGCCGCCCGCCTGATCCAGCTTGCGAGGGATTCCGGGAAGAAGGGCTGGTGGCATAGTTATAGTGATGTGCTCCCCGACTGGTTGGCCACCTACGTCGGGTTGGAGGCCGAGGCGGCGGAGTGCCGCACATACGAAGGCGAGGTGGTCAACGGACTACTGCAAACACACGACTACGCGACCGCTGTCACACTGGCCACAGTGGACGCGTCGTCTGTCGACGAGGTCGACAGACGAGTGGAGCTTCGGCTGAAGCGGCAACGCCGGCTGCATGACGAGCGGCCGCTTGAGCTGCACGTCGTGCACAGCGAGGCCGCTCTGCGGCGCCCCGTGGGCGGGCGGGCGGTGATGCGCGAGCAGCTGCGACACCTCGTCCAGCTCGCCGAGCTGCCCAACGTCACGGTGCGGGTGCTGCCGATTTCCGCCGGAGCGCATCCGGCCATGCTCGGTCCCTTTATGATGCTCCGGTTTCCGGAGCCGAGCGACCGGGACGTCGTTTATCTCGAGACCCAGGTCGGAAGTCTCTACCTGGAGAAGTTCGATGAGATCGCCGACTACTCGCGAGTGTTCGACCATCTGTGCCGCAAGGCGGTCGACCCGCGGGAAACGATCCGACTCATCCACCGAATCACTGAGGAGCTGTAGTTGCACAACGTTGAACTGGCGGACCTGGTCTGGCGCAAGAGCAGTCGAAGTGTCGGGCAGGGCGCGTGCGTTGAGATGGCGGTACGTGTGGACCGCACCCTGGTGCGCGACTCCAAGAATCCGAGTGGGCCAGTCCTCGCGTTCCCCCAAGGATCGGTGGCGATGTTTCTTCGTGAGCTGAAGCAAGTCTGCCCCGAACGCGAGTGACGGTATGCGGCCACGTCGGTAGTTCGCCGCCAGCCGTATGGTCGACGTCCATCCGAGTGACGTGGCCCCGGTCACGTCCTCGTCGACCTAGTGTGAATTGTGCACGCTGAAAACATTCGTCGCGAGATGGAGTTATTGGTTCCGACACGACTGCGTTACCCCGCCACGATGACCGTGCTGTTGTGCGTCATCATCGTGGCCGGGCTCGGTGCGTCGTTCCATCAGAAGAGTTCGCCCGCCGGCGTGGACCGGTTCGTCGCCCACTGGGTGCACCGGCTCGCCGGACATCACGCCACTCTGATGGAACAGGTGATCAGAATCGGCGATCCGCTGCCCGTCGCCGCCCTCGTCGTCGGCCTGGCGCTGGGGAGCGCCGCGCTGGGGCGTTGGCGGACGGTGCTGTTCGCCGTCGCCGGTCCGACCGCGGCGGTGTTCATCACCGAATTCCTGCTCAAGCCGACGGTCGGGCGGACCCGTTACGGCCAGCTGGCGTTCCCGAGCGGCCACACCACGGGAACGGCCGCCGAGGTCACGGTCGTCCTCGTGCTGTTTCTCGGCAGTGCGTGGCTGACCTCGCCCATGGTCAAGGCGATGCTGACCCTGCTCGGGTTCGGCGTGTCCTTGGCGGTCTCCGTCGCGCTCGTGGGTCGGAACTGGCACTACGCCACGGACACGCTGGGCGGGATCTGTGTCGCCGTGGCGTCGGTCCTCGTCGTCGCGCTCGTGATCGACGAGCTGGGGGGCGGACCCTACGGTCCGCCGGTGCGCGGCGGTCGCGGACTGGACCCCGCAACGGCCGTCCGGCCGTTGCGGGGTCTTGCGCCGCACGAGCGTCACGAGTCCGGTCGGAACGAGAGCGCCCGCGCGGGGTCCGCCGGGACCGGTGAGCCGCCTCGCCGGTGACCGGATGACGCGTCCTCGGGCGGCGGCGGGCGGGCTGCGTTACTTTCTCCGCGCCCGGAGCCGGATGCCGGCCGCGCCGGTTCTCCCTTTTCGGGCTCGGAGTTCCCAGGGCCAGTCGGATGGCCCCTCCCCGTCATGGGGGGTCGTTGTTACGGTGTTGATCGTGATCTCTTGATAGATGCAGACGCGGCGGCGGCGGGCGCGCCGATTATGTCGTTGTCCTTTTCCTGTGCGCGGCCGCGGAGATTCACCAGGGAGTTGATTCCGTTAATGCTCATACTGCCGCGAACTCCACTCGTCGCCGCCGCCTCGCCGTTCCGGCGCGTCGGCGAGCGTGGCAGAAGTTCACGTCGAGCCGGGGTCGAATGCGCGGACGACCCGCCGGAAACGATGAACCGCCGCGGCGCCACGTGGTCGGCTGCGCGCGCCTGAGGACCATGGCGGTGGTCGCCGCTCGATTTCCGCGGTTGCGGTCTCCGCGATTCGCGCGGGCGCCGCCGCTGTCCCGCCGCCCCGCCGCAAACGCAAGAATCTTACGCTGCCGAGGGATAATGCGATTTCCCAAACTGACGCCCGGGACACCGTGGTTCGTCGTTCTGCCGGATGTGCCCACGCGAGCCGAGGCCGTTCTCGCACTGCTTCACCACGCGACCCGCTCGGTGGCCTATCCGTCGGGAAGACCGTGGCTGGTGGGCAGCTGGCCGGACGACCAGATCATGCTCCACGTGGCGGGCCGCTCGCGGGTCGCGCTGATCGGGCACACCGCGGTCTCGGCGGACAACCTGGCCCGGCTGGCGGAACGGACGGGGGACGTGTCCGCGCTCGACACCGCGCTGGCGGACATGGCGGGCAGCTGTCACGTGATCGCGGACCTGGGCGGCCGGCAGCGGGTCCAGGGCACGGCTTCGGGTGTTCGGCGGGTGTTCCACGCCGAGCTGGACGGCCACGTGGTCGCGGCCGACCGCGCCGATGTGCTCGGCTGGCTCATCGGCGCCGAGCTGAACCGGCGCGCGGTCGCGTTGTCGCTGCTCGATCCGATGTGCCCGCACCCGCTGGACGACGTGCCCATGTGGCAGGGCGTCACGGCGCTGCCCGCCGACCGCTTCCTGCTCGTCGAGGCCAGCGGACGCGCCAGCGCCATCCGGTGGTGGCGACCGCCGGACCCGGTGCTGCCGTTGCGTGAGGGCGCCCGGCGCCTGGCGACGGCGTTGTCGGACGCCGTGCGGTGCAGGCTGCCGGGAACGGAGACGGCCAGCTGCGATCTCTCCGGCGGGCTGGACTCCATGGCGGTGACGTTTCTGGCCGCGCGAGGGCAGAGCAAGCTCATCGCCTACACCGCGTGCGCCCTCGACCCGGCGGACGACGACCTGCTCTGGGCCGACCGGGCGATCGTCGAACTGCCGGGCGTGGTGCACGACGTGTTGCCGCGCGACCAACTTCCCCTCCCCTACGACGGCATCGCCGGCGCCGACGACACGTTGGACGAGCCCTCCGCCGGCGTGATCGACAGGGCGAAGCTGCTGACCGGTTACCGGCGGATGGCCGCGCACGGATCGCAGGTGCACCTGACCGGTCACGGTGGCGACGAGGTGCTCGTGGGCGCGCCCAGCCACCTGCACACGATGCTGCGCACCCATCCGCTGCGCGCGGTGGACATGTTCCGTGGATTCCGCGCCCGGACACGCTGGCCCCTGCTGCCGAGCATGGTCACCGCGCTGCGCGCGCAGCCGTACTCCTCCTGGCTGAGCTCCTCGGGCGTCCGGCTGGCCGGCGGCAATTCCCGACTGCGCCTGATCGACCTGGAGTGGGACGTCCCGCCGACGCTGCCGCCGTGGGTGACACCGGACGCCCACGCGCTGATCCGGGAGAGCTTCGCCGCCATCGCGGGCACGGCCGCTCCGCTGGCGAGCACCCGCGGGCGACACACCGACCTGTCGGCGATCCGCGGCCGCGCCAGGCTCGTCCGGTCGCTCGGCCAGCTGGTCGCTCCGAGCGGGACGGCCGTGGCCGCTCCGTTCCTCGACGACCGGGTGATCGAGGCGTGTCAGTCGGTGCGGCCGCACGAACGGGCCAACCCCTGGCGGCACAAGCCGCTGATCAGGGAGGCGATGCGGGGCATCGTCCCGGCGCGGTTGCAGGCCAGGAACGGCAAGGTGGACCGCTCGGCGGACGAGGAGGCCGGGATCCGTGCCAACCGCGGCCACCTGCTCGTGCTGTGCGAGGGCTCGCACCTGGCCGACCTCGGGTTCGTCGACACCGGCCAACTGCGGGCGGCGTTGCGGTATTCGACCTCGCCGGACCGGCTGCACGAGCCGCTGCAGCAGACCGTGGCGTGCGAACTGTGGCTGCGGGCGTCCATGGGGGCCGACGCCCCGCCCGCCGTTCACCCGTGATCGACGTGCGCGGCCCGGGATCGGCCCGTTCGCGCGGCGTGGCCGATTCGCGTCGCCGACCGGAGGACGCCTGGGCGATCGGGGCGCTCAGGCCCTACAGATGGTCTGAGCCGGCGGGTGCCGGGCATCGGTCGGGGATGCCCGGCACCCGCCGGCGAGGGCGGTGCGCGGATGGACCCCGAAGTCGTTGACGCCTTTCGATCGAAGTAGGGAAAGCGGTGTGCGCAACCAGGGACGTGCGACCGGACCGGCGCCTGCCGGCGGCGCAGCCCGGCACGGCGTGGTTCGTCGTGCTGCCCGACACCGAACGCGCCACCGCGGCCACGGCCGCGGTTCCGACCGCCGCCACGCGGATCGACCATTGCTCGGGACGGCCGTGGCTGGTGGGTCGGTGGCCGGACGGCGATTTCCTGCTCGCCGAGGCCGGCCCGACGCGGCTGGCCGTCGTGGGGCACTGTCCGGTCGGCGTCGCCGCGCTGGCGCAGTTGGCCTCGCGGATCCGCGACGTCGCCGACGTCGACGCGGTCGCGGCCTCGCTCCCCGGCAGTTTTCACCTCATCGCGACGGTGGGCGGGCGATTGCGTGTCCAGGGCAGCGTTTCCGGCCTGCGGCGGGTGTTCCACGCCCTGGTCGACGGTGTCACGGTGGCGACGGACCGGGGCGACCTGCTCGCCCGGATGACCGGCGCCGCGGTGGCCCGGAGGCGTCTGGCCGCGCGGTTGCTCGTGCCGACCGCGCCGTACCCGTTGGCGGATGAGCCGCTGTGGCAAGGAATCCTCGCGGTTCCGGGGGACAGCTACCTGTGCGTGTCGGACACCGGCGCCGGCCAGGTGGTGCGCTGGTGGGAGCCGCCGGAACCGAACCTGGGGCTGAAATCGGGGGCGAGCGCGCTGCGGCTGGCCCTGGAGACCGCGGTGTGGGGCCGCGCCTACACGGAGCCGACGCTGAGTTGCGATCTCGCCGGCGGCATCGACTCGGCCGCGATCTGCTATCTGGCCGCCAGCAGCGGCCGGCAGCTCACCGTTCTGATCGCCGCCGGCGACGAGGGTTCGCCCGGCGTGGAGCGCGCGGCGCGGGGGCTCCCGCACGTTCGGCGGTTGGCGGTGTCGCCCTGGGAGGTGCGGCCGCCGTACGCGGATGTGTCCATGCCCGGACCCGCCGGGGACGAACCGCTCACCGGCATCGAGAACCGGGCGAACATGCTTGGCACGGCCCGCCGACTGGCGGAGGCGGGCTGCCGGGCGCACCTGGCCGACAGCGGCGCGTCCGAAGTGCTGCAGGACGGTTGGGCCCACCTCTGCGACCTCGCGCTGACCCGACCGCTCCTCGCGTTGTCCCGTGCCCGCGGCTATCGGGAGGCGCAGCGCTGGTCGCGGAGGTCGATGGCGCAGATCTGGACCGACCGACGCGACTACGGCAGTTGGCTCGTCGACATGGCGGGTGCGCTCACGGCGGGCCTGTCGGCGGGCGACAACGCGCCGACGGGCTGGGGATCCCCCTTCCGGCTTCCCGTGTGGGCGACCGCCGATGCCGCGGACGCGGTGCGTGAGCTGATCGGGGAAGTGGCGGCGGACGTGCGTCCACTGGCCCGGACCCGCGGCCAGCACGACGCGCTGTGGGCGGTCCGGCAGGTGGCCTACCGCGTGCGCGGCATCGCCGGCCTGGTCGCGTCGGCCGGCGTCGCGATCGCGGCTCCGTTCCTCGACGATCGAGTGGTGGAGGCGTGCCTGGCCGTCCGTCCGCACGAGCGGACGGGCCCAGGGCGCGACCGGGCGCTGCTGGTCGAGGCGATGCGAGGCGTCGTCCCGCAGGCGACGCTGCGCCGCCCGCTCGAGCCGGCGCTGTCGGCCCCGGAGCCCGTCGAACCCGACCGGCGCCGCGCCGACCTACTCGCGCTGTGCGAGGACTCCGCGCTGGCGCGGTTGGGGCTCGTCGACGCCGATCGGCTGCGGTCGGCGTGCGACGGGATGCCGGAGTCGGACCTGGAGCGCGTCGCGCTGTCCCGAACGTTGGGCTGTGAACGGTGGCTGCGCGATCTGGCCGAGGCGGATCCGGACAGCGCGGCGAATGCCATCGAACCATCGGAAGCGAAGGAATGACCACATCGTGTTGCACCTGAACCTGCTCGCCCCAACGGACCGGCACCGTGCTGACCGCGGCGACGACGACGAGCGGGAACCGCAGCCGGAGCGCGAGCCGGACGGCGTGGGCGCCCCGACGCCCTCGGCGCGAACCGCCGACCTGGACGAATTCGACGTATTGCTGTCGGCAAACGGCATGGGCAAGGTGGCCTGCCCACGAATTCGCCCGCCGCGGGGCTCACGACGGATCGGCTCCATTCCCGGGCTGAGCTGCGAGAAACGCAACTCGGATCGCATGAGAAATGACGAGCTCTGCTCACTTGGCTACAGAGAGTAGTAAAAGTGGCCGCCGCTGTCCGTCGGGCCGGCCTCGCCGCTCGCCGTTCCGCGAGATTTGGCGCGTGACTACCTGCCGTCACCTTGGGATGTGCAACTTGCGGCACTCGGGTGACGGGGTCCGCGCGACCGGTTGAACGGCGCCGGGCCGCTCGGCGCGACCGGCCGGCCATTGTTATCGGACGGGTGAAGAATACCGTTCTTTGTAGGACGGATAACGAGTTGCGGCCATAATCGACCAGCGGTAGTGAGCTTGATCGTCTTTGGTTGCCCGATCTGGCCATCGTCAACGGTTCCGGCTCGATGTCGAACGCCAGGCGCGTATGACATCGAGGCCGTGCTCGTGCGCGTGGTGATGGTTGTGGATCGCTGCTTTGCCGGCTTGTCCGGTGGTGCCGATCCGATTAGTGAAAGAGGTGCAGAACGGCATGCGACGTGTTCTGGTCCTTGGCGCCGCCGGATTCCTCGGCCGCCATGTCTCTCGGAGGCTCGCCCACGACCGGGACCTCACCGTGATCACCTTGGGCCGGTCGCCGCTGGCCGCGTCGCCCTGGCACATCTCGCTCGACCTCGGCGTGTGCGGTCCGGACGCGATCGGCTCGATGCTCCAGGCGGTGATGCCGGACGTCGTGGTCAACTGCGCCGGTGTCACCAACGGCGATCCGGCGGCGATGGTCGCCGGCAATGTCACGGCCACGTCCTCGCTCGTGGAGGCGTTGCTGGACAGCGACATGCCGATTCGCCTGGTGCACCTGGGCTGCTCGGCCGAGTACGGCATCGCCGACGTGGGAAGGCCGATCAACGAGGACGCGCCGGTCCGCCCGGAAGGGGCCTACGGCGTCACCAAGCTCGCCGCCACCCGACTGGTCATGACGGCGCGGACCGCGGGTCTCGAGGCGACCGTGCTCAGGGTGTTCAGCGCCATCGGGCCGGGGATGTCGGTGGACAGCGTCGTGGGACCGGTCGTGACGGAGATCGGACGGGCGGCCGGGACGGACGGCGATGTCGTGCTCGGACCGCTGGACGTCGTTCGGGACTTCGTCGACGCCCGCGATGTCGCGGGCGCGGTCGAGGCGGCGGTCACGGCGGCCTCGCTGGACTGGCCGGTGGTGAACGTCGGCAGCGGGTGCGGCGTCCCGCTGCGCACGCTCGCCGACACCATGACGCGCATAGTCGGACTCCGAGGCGAGATAAGGGAAAGCGAGGACACACCCGGGCCGGCGCCGGAGATTCCCTGGCAACAGGCGGATGTCACCATCGCGGCGCGGTCGTTGGGCTGGCGCCCCCGTATCGGGCTGGCGACCTCGCTGGCCGATTTATGGTGCTCCACCATGTGATCCGCCACGGGTGACCACTGCCGCCCCACCGGCGACGGGGTCCTCACCCGTCGCCGGTCAGCCGTTGCGCGCGGGCCACCGACTCGATCCTGCGGCGCAGCAGATCCAGCCGCGTGCTCGAACCGAACTCGAGGTGCGACATCATCGCCGCGTCGTCGATCGGGGTGTCCGGCCGCGTCGTGAAGTCCTGAATCCACCGCAGGCGCGTCGCCACCCCGCCGATGCCGATGCAGCACCACCGGACCGACAGCTGCTCGACCGGACCCGGCCCGATTCGCCGGGCGTGCACCGTCCGGCGCGCGGGGCGGCTCAGCTGCTCGAGAATCCAGCTGAGCACCCTGCCGCGGGCGTCGGGCGGTGCGGTGAGCCGGAACCGGGACGCGGCGCCGTCGCGGCGCAGCAGCCGCACCGACGCGTACTCGCCGAACAGGTCCGGCCAGTGCTCGATGTCGTTGGCGAGCCGCCAGGTGAGGTCCACCGGCGCGCCGATGAGGACCTCGTTCTCGATGTGCGCCGCCACCGGTCACACCGCGCCGTTCTGGGCTTCGCGCAGACGGGTCAGGAGCTGGCGCGGGGTCGGGCAGTCCTGCGCCGCCGTCCCGCCCAGGTCGACCCGCCGGCGGTGCTCGAGCTCGCGGACGACCGCGAGCATGCCGACGGAGTCCACCCCGATGTCCGCGAACGTCGTCAGCCGGTGGCTCAACCGGTGGACGTTCACCGTGACGCCGACGTGTTTGAGGATGATCGACGCGAGTTCCTGGTAGGTCAGCTCGGGGATCGAGGACATGGTTCGAATGCCTTAGCAGGTGGTTGCGGGCGCCGCGGGCGGACGCGAATCGGTGGTCGCCGGGCGTCGTCAGTGATCCGGGCGGTGCAAGACGAGTGCGGAGTTCATGCCGCCGTACCCCCGGGCGAGCACGAGCGCGGTGCGCAGCTCGGCTCGGCGCGGGGCGCCGACGACGAAGTCGAGGTCGTCGATCGGCTCGGCGAGCGCCGGGATCGGCGGGATGATCCCGTGATCGAGGCTGAGGACGGCGGCCGCGACGTCGAGCGCGGAGGCGCTGGCGTACGCCCGGCCGAACCCGGCCTTGGGCGCGGTCACCGGGACCTTCGTGCCGAACAGCGACTTGATCACGGTGGCCTCGGCGCGGTCGGCCGTGGGGATGGCGGTCGCGTCGGCGAAGACGACGTCGATGTCCTCCGGCTGGCAGCGGGCCGCCGTGAGGGCCTTGCGGCACGCCATCTCCAGCCCCTCGCCCGACGGGTCGAAGGCGGCGACCGCGCTGAAGGTCGCGCCGTGCCCGGCGATCACGGCCCTGGGCCGACTGCCCCGCTCGGCGGCGTCGGCCGCCGACTCCACCACGAACATCGCGGCTCCCTCGGCCGGCGCGTATCCGCATGCGCCGTGAGAGAACGGGAGATAGGCGGCGTCGGGATCGGCCGACTCGGTGAGCATTCGCGCGAAGTACTGCGGCGCCAGCGCGTAGGGGCACAGTGGCGCCTCGGCCGCGCCCGCGATCATGATCCGGGCGCCGCGTCGGAGGGCGCGTCGGGCGTGCGCCAGCGCGTCGATACCGCCGGCCTCGTCGGTGACGATGACCCCGCACGGCCCCTTCATGGTGTCGCGGACCGACACCTGCCCGGTCGTCGCCGCGTGCAACGGCGCGATCGACTGGTACGGGCTGAGGTGGTGCGGGCCGTCGCGCCACAGCCTGCCGAGCCCACGCTGCCCGGACTCGGCGCCGCCGACACAGCTGCTGGTGATCACGCCGGCGGCGAAGGGATTGAGCGCGGGCGGCGAGAACAACGCGTCGGCCATGGCGAGGTCGGCGGCGGCGAGACCGAACTGGGTGGCCCGGTCGGCCTGCACCACGTAATGGCGCTCGATCAGCTCGTCGGCGTCGAAGCCGACCTCGCCGGCGACGGTGACCGGGGTGCCCTCGGGATCGAACCGGGTGATCGGCGCCAACAGGTTCCGGCCCGCCGAGGTGGCCTGCCAGAACTCCGTCGCGCCGATGCCGCCCGGCGCTATCGGGCCGACCCCGGTGATCACGGCCGTGACGGTCACGGACCTTCCTCGCTGACGCTCGGAGCACGAAGGTCCGCGACCAAGGTCGCAGTGCTGGATGGTTCCCTCGCAAGCTCGGTCACGGACCTTCCTCACTGACGCTCGGAGCACGAAGGTCCGCGACCGAGGTCGCAGTGCTGGATGGTTCCCTCGCAAGCTCGGTCACGGACCTTCCTCACTGACGCTCGGAGCACGAAGGTCCGCGACCGAGGTCGCAGTGCTGGATGGTTCCCTCGCAGGCTCGGTCACGGCCGACTCGTTTCCCCGCGGCCCGAATCGGGGCGGCGCAAGGCCATCACGGACTGGAACCCGCCGAACCCGCTGGCCAGCGACAGCGCGACGCCGACGCGGTGCTCGCGGGCGATGTCGGGAACGTAGTCCAGATCGCACTCGGGATCGGCCACGGTGAGGTTGGCCGTCGGCGGCACCACGCCACGGTCGACGGCCAGTGCGGCCGCGACCAGCTCGATCGCCCCGCTGGCGCCGAGCGCGTGCCCGACCATCGACTTGATCGAGCTCATGGGCGCCGAGTACGCCCACTGCCCGAGAGCCAGCTTGACCGCGTTGGTCTCGTGCCGGTCGTTCTGGCGGGTTCCGGTGCCGTTCGCGCTGATGTAGTCGATCTCCGTGGGGCCCAGGCGCGCCTGGTTGAGCACCTGGGTGATGGCCACCGCGAGCACCCGGCCGTCGGTGGTCAACCCGGTCATGTGGTGCGCGCTGCTCAGCGTGGCGTAGCCGGCGACCTCGCACAGCACGGTCGCGCCTCGCCGGATCGCGTGCCGGAGCTCCTCGAGTACCAGGACGGCGGCTCCCTCACCGAGCACGAAGCCGTCGCGTTCCCGGTCGAACGGCCGGCAGGAGTGCTCGGGATCGTCGTTGCGTGACGACGTCACCCCGATCGCGTCGAAGCGCCCCACGGTCGCGGGGGATATCGGCGCCTCGGCGCCGCCGGTCACCACGACGTCGGCATCGCCGTCCAGGATGAGCTGGGCGGCGTAGCCGATCGCGTCGATCCCGGCCGTGCAGCCGCTCGACACGGTGTGCACCGGGCCGCGGGCGCCGCAGAGCCGGGCGATCTCCGCGCCGAGCATGCTGGGCGTCCACGCCAGACGCAGATGCGGCGAGCCGTACTGGTGGTCCAGTTCCCATTTCGAGCCACCGTCGCTCATCACCACGTAGTTCTGCTCCAGCAAGGCCGCCGAACCCAGCGCGGTGCCCATCACCACGCCGACCCGCCACTCGTCCTCCTCGACCACGTTGAGCCCCGAACCGTGCAGCGCCTCGGTGGTGGCGGTGGCGGCGAACTGGAGGTAGCGGTCCAGCCAGCCGGTGTTCATGCCGTGCGCGGCCTGGTGCAGGTCGCACTCCGCCGCGATGCGTGACCGGAACCCGGTGGCGTCGAACAGGGTGATCGGCCGGGTCATCGGCCGCCCGGAGGTCAGCAGTTCCCAGAACGCGGGAATTCCGACGCCGCCGGGAGCGGTCACCCCCATGCCGGTGATCACTACTCGCCTTGTCACGCCGCATCACCTCGTGCGGTGTCCGTAGCGCGCAGGGTCAACTCGTCGTCCTGACTCATGTCGGCGTCCGGCCGAGCGTTCCAGTGCCTGGACCGGCCGGACGAGTTCTGCTGAGGAAGCGACCGCATCCCGGCCGTGATGGAGCAAGTCTGCATCGGGGCGCCGGCCGACACAGGTGGCCATCTGGGTGGCCCCCGGCCCCGCCGCCGATCATGAGCGATGCTCGCCACCGCGGCTCCCGTCACTGGCCGGGGGAGTCGTGCGGCATCGGCTTCTGGTCGTCGTGCTCGTCCGGTGGTGGGACCAGCCCACGGAAGGAGGCCTGGAGGCCGGCCTGGAAACGGGTGCGAACCCCCAATCGCTCCAGCAGACCGCCGATCCGGCGCTGAAAGGTCCGGTAGGACAGCCCCAGCTGGCGGGCGATGATCCGGTCCGGCAGGCCGGCGGTCAGCAGGGCGACGAGGCGGGCGTCCTCCTGCGGCAGCCCATGGTCCTCGTCGGCGGCCCGGCCGCCGACCGGGGGGAGCGGCAGGGCGGTGCGCCAGAGCGTCTCGAACAGCGCGTCCAGCGCCTCCAGCAGCGCGGACGGGTGCACGACCAGGACCGACTCGATCGCGTGCGGGTCGGACCGCAGCGGCAGCAGCGCGAGCCGCCGATCGGCCAGGATCAGCTTGATGGGCGCCTCCGCCAGCACCCTGGCCTGCTCCCCCTGGGCGATCGCGGGTTCGATCTCGGTCTGGATGTCGCGAGTGGACAGTCCGACCGGATCGTAGAGACCACGGTAGGGAACCCCGCGGCGCAGCATCTCCGCCTCGACGGGAGCCAGCATCTCCGGGGCGATCACGTAGGGCTGCTTGTCGATGAAGCGGACCTCGGTGCTCGTGCTGCGCAGGATCTGCTCGACGCGCTGGGCGACCGCGTGTCGGCCGGAGATCACCTCGATCAGGTCGGCCGGGTTGCGGCCGGCGGCCGCTCGGCGGTACCGCGCGGCCAGTTGCTCCATGAACAACCGGGTGCGCTTGATCCTCTCCTGCTGCTCCAGCAGCAGCACCTCGAGCGCGACGTCGGGGGGAGTCGCGGCGAACACCTGTGAGCCCCCCTCGGTGCGCATGATCAGCCCATTGGCCTCCAACGTGTTCAGCGCGTCGTGGACGCGTGTTCGGTCCAGGGTGGTAGTGCCGCTCACCTCTTCAACCGTCAGCGGTGGGTTGTCGACAAGTGCTTCGTACACCGCCTCGGCGGTGGCATCGAGGCCAACAATCTCGAGCATGCATTGATCCTCGGGGTACGTGTGGCCTGACAGGGCGGTCGTCGGAGGCGTAAAGACGCATCTGTCGTCCTTGCGCCACGGCCTGCTATTCCCAACCGTTGGGTCGTCCGACACAGTGGGGCGCGCACCCCGGTTGGGACGGGTGGCAAGGACACCGTCCAGGCGGGAGTCGACCCGTCCCGTCGACTCCCGCTGGTGGGGTGGTGGCTTCCGGACAGGGCTCGCCCGGTCAGCTCGCGGGTGTCTTCGTCAAGGGGCTGTAAACCATGTCGACCCAAGGCAGGTGGATGTTCAGCATGTTAGCCGTGATCCGGTCGAGGTGCCGCTGGGCGTGCGGACTCGAGTGCTCGGTCGGAGGCTCGGTCCGCAGCTGTTGTTCGAAGTAGGAACCCTTGACGCCCGTCGACGCCGTGATGGCGTACAGCACACAGTCCGCGGCCGCCGCCACGGGCCCGGCCGGCCAGCCGAACGCCCGGCGGTGCAGCTTCGTGTCCGCGGTTCCGGGATCGACGGACACGGCGCTGCACGAGCTGTCGGCCAGGATGTCGGCCAGGCCGGCGGTGTGCAGCGTGAGGGCCAGCTTGGACTGGGCGTAGGCCGTCACCGGGTGGTAGCGGTGCTCCAGCGACATGTCGTGCCAGCGCAGCTTGACGTTGCGTTGCGGACTGCACACCACGTTGACGATTCGGCTGTGCGCGGGGGTGGTGAGCAGCGGGAACAGGCCGGCGGTGAGCATCACCGGGGCGAGATAGTTCACCTGGAGCGTCATCTCGTGCCCGTCGGCGGACAGTGTTCTCGGGTAGATGCCGGCCGTGGCCGCGTTGTTGACGAGGATGTCGAGCCGGTCCAGGCTGCCGCACACTCGATTGATCATGTAGCGGACCTCGGCGAGGCTGGCGAGGTCGGCCTTGAGCGGGATGATCGTCGTCCCCGGGTTGGCGGGCGCGAGCGACGCCGCCAGTTCCATCAGGCTGGTCGGGTACCGACCATGTATCAGGAGGGTGTCGACCAGGCCCGCCAGTCGGTGCGCCACGGCGCAGCCGATGCCGTCGGTGGCGCCCGTGACCAGGGCCGCCGCCCATTTCTTGTTCATGTGTGGATGCCACCTCGGCCTTCCTGCTGGCACCTCCTCGAAGGCGATGTCGCTGATTGAATGATGTGGGCTTCGAGTGTTTTTTTGCTGCTCATGTATCCAACTTCGCCTGTCGTGTTTCGCATGCGCGGGGTTCGCCGCCGCTCGGTGTTTCGCGGGGAGCGGGGTCACCCCCACCGCGACCGATAGAAAGACGGTGCAGCGCCGGTTGGGCTGTGGTCCTTGGCGCGGCGGATCCCGGCTGAAGGGTGATCCGGTCCCGGTGAACGCCAGGCTGCGAGTAGGGGCCAGATGGCGTCATTTGATTGCTCCGTCTGGTCGATCAAATCGCGCCTCGTTCATGTTGACGGCACTGAGGGTGTGTGGCAACGGCCGCGAGGGTGATTGGTCAACTGCTGTTCGGGTCAATAGCCGCGCGAAATCGGCTGGCTTACACGAAGATCCTTCATGTTAATCGTGAGAATTATTCATGTAGGCGTGCAATTATCTCGGCCCGCGATGCATGTGCGGTGCTCCGGGCGTTTCCTTGGGTTTGTCGTCCAGCGGCGGCCGTGTCGGGGTTTACGGCGAGCGGGTGTCCCCCGTGTGGCCGTGAGCGCCGGTTCACCCGCATGGCAGGCGTGTGAAACGAATTTTATCTGCGAGAGTTGCACCCGTTGTGCTTCGTGGGGGAACGAAGGGCGCGGTTGGCCGCGAGGGTATGTCCCCGCCCGCCGAGGTCGGTTGCGGCACGCGTTCTTGTGGAACTGCTCGCGCGGTGGCGCCCGAGTCCTTGTCGGGGCATTCGCCGTTGAAGAGAAGGTTTTTGGATGGATATGCGCTACGAGGCTTTCTGCCTTGAGGATCCGCAGTTCTACGAAACCCCGGCGAACTGGGGGGGTGATCACGACTCGTTCGACGTGCCGGCGCGTTCGTGTCCGCCCGGATGGGAGCGTTCTCAGTTCGGTGTCTGGTCCCTCCTGCGCCCCGCCGAGCACAGCGGGCCCGAGCAGGGATGGAAGGTGCACGTCTCGGCCGTGCCCAAGAACGCGGCACGAGTGCTGGCGACGGTGGCGGACTACTGCCTGCCGCGTGGCGTGCCGTTCAAGTTCATCACCAGCGAGAAGGCCCTGGTGGCGCGGAACTCGAAGTACGCGCCGCGCGAGTCGAGCGGGAAGTTCGTCACCATCTACCCGGTCGACGACAAGGAGTTGGCCCGGATCCTCGTCGATCTCTCCCTGGCGCTCGTCGGGGAACGCGGACCGTACATCCTGTCCGACCTGCGTTACGACGAGGGGCCGCTGTACGTGCGCTACGGAGCCTTCGTCGAGCTCTGGACGTCCGACGAGTCGGGACGGCCGGTGCCGGCGCTGCGCAGGCCCGACGGAGTGCTGGTCCCCGACCGGCGCGAGCCGGTGTTCCAACCCCCGGACTGGGTGTCGCTGCCCGCGATCCTGTTACCCCAGCTCGAAGTGCGCAAGGGAGCGGCCACGGTCGACTACCCGTACCGCGTGGACCAGGCGCTGCACTTCTCCAACGCCGGCGGCGTCTATCTGGCCCGTCCGGCCGACGGCGGCGATGTGGTCGTGCTGAAGGAGGCGCGGCCACTGGCCGCCATGGAGTGGGACGGCACGGACGCGGTGCACCGGCTCTACCACGAGGGGCGGATGCTCGATCGCCTCGCCGGCATCGCCGGTGTGCCGGAGCTGCGTGACCAGCTGGCGATGTGGGAGCACGACTTCCTGGTGATGCAGCACATGCGCGGGCGGAGCCTGGCCCAGTGGCAGGCCGACGAGTACCCGTGCCATCAACGTGAGGCGTCGTCGCACGAGCTGCGCTCGTACACCCGCAGGGCGCTGAACGTGGTGGCCGACGTCGAGAAGCTGCTGTCCGACATCCATGACCGGGGCGTCGTCTTCGCCGATCTGCATCCGGGCAACATTCTGGTCGATGTCGACGACTCCGTCTCGCTGGTGGACTTCGAGCTCGCCTTCGACGTCGGCCTCCGGCGGCGGCGGCCGGCGTTCGGAGCGCCCGGGTTCGGCGCCCCGGCCGACCGCATGGGGTTCGCGGTCGACGACTACGCGCTCGCGGCGTTGCGACTGTGGATGTTCCTGCCGATGACCACCCTGACCGCACTGGCGCCGGCGAAGCTGCGCGCCCATGCCGAGTTCGTCCGGCGACGGTTTCCGCTGCCCGCGGGCTATGTCGAGGACGTGCTCGCCGAACTCGACCCGGGCCAGGCCGCGCTGTTGCCCTCGGGACCGGTCGCGGACGCGTGCGGACCGGACGAACCCGACTGCATGGTGGCCGATGCCGTGCACGGCGGCGGCGCGCTGCCCGAATTCTGCTGGGCGGCGCTGCGCGACTCCGTTGTCGAGGCGATCAGCGCGAGCGCGACGCCGGAGCGACAGGACCGGCTGTTCCCCGGTGACATCGAGCAGTTCTCGCTCGGCGGCACGTGCTTCGCGTACGGCGCGGCCGGGGTTCTGCACACGATTGCGGTCAGCGGCGGCGGCCGTCATCCCGGGTACGAGCAGTGGTTGCTGGACGCGGTGCGCCGCGAACCCGTGCGGCGTCCCGGCTTCTACGACGGGGCGCACGGCGTCGCCTACGTGCTCGACTTCCTCGGCCACCGGACGGAGGCGGCGGCTCTGGTGGAGGCGGCGGCGCCGCTGGTCCGCGCCAGCCGGGACCACCGGCTCGGCGGCGGCCTCGCCGGCATCGGCCTCAACCTGCTGCACCTGGGCCGGACCTGGCGGGACGCGGCGCTGGTCACGGACGCGATGGCCATCGGCGAGCGGCTGGCGGAGCAGCTGGCCGAGACGAGGCCCCGCTCGAACGCCGCCGTCGGGCTGCTGCGCGGCTGGACCGGACCGGCGTTGTTCTTCCTGCGCCTGTACGAGCACACGCTGGACCGGCCCTGGCTGCGACTCGCGGAACTGGCGCTGTGCCGTGACCTCGGCA
Organism: Kutzneria buriramensis; assembly: GCF_003387475.1. Lineage (GTDB taxonomy): Bacteria > Actinomycetota > Actinomycetes > Mycobacteriales > Pseudonocardiaceae > Kutzneria > Kutzneria buriramensis. The sequence continues at coordinate 107,238 of NZ_QUNO01000014.1, forward strand.
ACTGCGGATACGGATCCGACGGATCGTCGCCCGCGTCGGCGGGCCGGCGCCTGTCGTCGAGCCTCGCCGCCGGCTCGGCCGGGTTCGCGCTCGTCGGCGACATGATCGTCGGCTACCTGCCCGAGGCGGCGTGCGCGCCGGACCTGCCAGTGCTGGAACGGTCGTGCCAGGCCGAGTTCGTGTCCGAGGCCGGATTGTTCTCGGGACGTGCCGGCATGCTCGGCGCGTTGGCGGTTCTGCTGCGCCGTGGCGCGGACGCCGACACCGAGCGGGCCATGCACCGCCATCGGACCCTGCTGGTCTCCCTGCACGCCACCCACTATCTGGGCGCGCTGGCCTTTCCGGGCAGCCATTCGCTGCGCCTGTCGATGGACTTCGCGACGGGCAGCGCGGGAGTGCTGCGCGCGATGACCCTGGCCGGCGGCGGCGAAGGCACGCTGCTGCCCTTCCTCTAGGCGCCCCTGTCGCTCGTCGCAGGCGCCGAACGGCTCGGCGCGGACCGCGCCGGCCCCACTGACCTCCAGCGCGTGACGCTGGCGGATTTCCCATTCAACGAAGGAGAAAACCACATGGAGAACGTGCTCGCGCTTCAGGGGATCAAGTCGGCCCCGGGTTGCTGCGGCGACCCCTGCGACAACGGGTGCGGCCATGGGTGCGACCACATCTGGATCTCGGTGATCCTGGGCGGCGGGGTGTGCCTGTAGCCGAAGGCCTCACCCGAAAGCTGACGCAGTAGGAGTGGAGCGGCGCGCACCGACCGCGTCGCTCCCACCCCATTGATCACCTTCTCCTGGAGGACGACGATGTTGTGCCGACCGCTGCGCGGTCCGCTCGGTTCCCTTGCCCTGTCCGCCCGTGGTGTGCCGCTGATCGTTCGTGTCGGTGACGCGCTCCCGGCCATCGCCGCGGCGGTGTCGCCCGCGATGCTCGTCGGCGGCCTGCACGCCGCGCTCATCGGTCGTGGCGCCGCGTTCGCGATCGTCTCGACGCTGGCCGCGGCCGTGCTGTCGCTGGCCGCGGACGCCGTTCGGGACTTCACGCGGGCACTCCGCGACGGTGGCGGCCTGCCGGGGCGGGGCGACCGCCCGTTTCGCGAGTTGCTCGAACTGGGGGTCGCCGAGCAACGGCGGCTCATGCCGACCGATCCGGTGACCTCGGCGTCGATGGGGCGGACGGGCACCGCGCTGCTGCTGATCGAACTCCTGCTGGCCGTCGCCGCGTCGACGGGCGCCGTGGTCAGGTTGGCTTCCCGCGGCGGGTATCTCGCCCTCATCCTGACCGTGAGCGCGCCGCTGTCGGCGTTGACCGCCGCGACGTTCGTGTCCAGCCCGGGCTATCACGCGAACTCGGTGGTGGTGGCGGGACAACTGGCATCGTGGTTGCTCGACGGCCTGCGCGGGCTGCGGGTCGCCGGCCCGCCGCACCAGGCCTAGCGCCGACGGCGCTCACCCATAACGCTCGACCATCTTCTTGCGGATCCGGTAGAGCGCGGAGTGCGTGCCCTGCGGGGTCGTGCCGAGTTCTTCGGCGATCTCCTTCCGGGTGAATCCGCTCGTCAACATCAGGACCAGTTTCCGGTCCTTCGGAGAGAATGCCTCCAGGCGGGCGGCGAGCCACTGGGCCTCCGCGTTGTCGCACACGACGTCCACAAGATCGTCGGCGCTGTGGGGAATGAGCCGCGGGTGACTCGCCATCTTCTTGACGATCGCATTGTGACGGGCCTCGTCGACGCATAGGCGGGTCACCAGTCTGGTGAGGAACTGGGGAACACGGTCCATGTCCAGTCGATCGAACTCGGCGCCTCGGATGATCGCCTCCTGCACGATGTCTTCGGGTTCGGTGGGTGCGGTGCATCGTCGAGCCGCCACTCGGACCAGTTGTTGTCGTATTCGGACGCATTCCACCCAGTATGCGGAGGACGGAACCTTGTGGGTGGGCGTGATTGTGTCCGCAGGCGCCCTGGGTGCTCCTGGCGCGTCCTCTCCGAGCGGTCGGCTGAGCGTGGGAGTCGTCACGCGAATTAGGCTGCCCGGTTCGCGCTCCACTAACCAGGGGGCCGCCACCCGATTCGAGATAACGTTCGCAGGCTGAATCGATCCTACATGGGTAAATATCGGATCGTCATGGTGAGATCGGCCATTTGTCACTGGAATGGTGTAGTGGTTGGTGTTGGGGCGTCGCCGCGCCCGCTGCGATTATTCATCCGTTCGGCGGCTGGCGGTCCCGGTGGTTCGGAGTGGAAGTAGTCGCGCTGTGATAGATGGCCGACGCATTCTTCGACATTTGGCGCGGAAACGCCAAAATGGCCGGGTGTGGGCCGCTCGGCGGCCAGATTCGTGGCCGACCGCGATCCCTGACCGACCGTTCAGGTGAAGATGTGTGAGAGGCGCTGCCCTCAGGCGAAGAGATGGTGCTCCGGTGCTTCTGGCGTGGATGCCGTGGTGATGATGAACAGGGTTGGGGAGTTACGGCATGGTGTGTCTGTGTCGACTATTGATCGTATCAATCGTGCTCGTGAGTGGAGTCGTGGCGGGGCCGCCGGCGGTTGCGGGTCCGCTCCCGGTCGGACAGAGCTATACGGAGTCCGTGCAGTTGACGGCGGCCACGAGCGTCGGTGGCAAGGAGCGGAGACAGGCGCGCCTGCTCCGGTGTGATCCCGTCGGAGGGGATCATCCGCACGCCCAGGCGGCGTGCCGCGACATAGCGGTGGCGGCGGGAGACTTCGACCGACTTCCCGGCGATCCCGTGAAGGGGGTGTGCGGGGCCGGACTCGACCTGTACGACCCGGTGACCGTCACTGCCGCCGGGGAGTGGGACGGGACGATCGTGGAGTACCGCAAGACGTTCACGAGTGAGTGCAAGCTGCGCCTGGCCACCGGTCTCGTCTTCGATCTGTAATCCCCTCGCGGGTCGGGGACGAGAAACCCCGGGCAGGTGACGGGGTTGCGGACGGGTGGTGCCTGGCAGGGGTGGCACCACCCGTCACGCTTGTCGCTAGGCCCGCCGTTCTCCTTCCATACGTGTCATTCGACCGGCTTGTCGGTGAGCGCGTAGGCGCGCAGAACGGTCTGGTTCATCCGGTTGCCCGCCAGGTCCGACGCCTCCAACCGGAGCGACACGAACCCGGTCGTGCCGAGGGCGCCCATCGTCGGATCGGTGACGTGCACCTGGTAGCGGCCCCCGACACCGCCGCTCACCGCCGCCTGCTGCCAGCTGCCGCCGTCGTTGGTCGAGTACCACAGTCGCAACTGGGTGACCTGGGCCGGCGGCAGGGCCGCCGGGTGGTAGCCGACGGTGACCTCGAAGGTGTGCGGCCGGCCGGCGGGAGCCTGGTTGAGCAGGTCCAGGCCGAGGTCGTAGTTGACCTGGAGCAGCGGTTGGTAGGCACAGGCCGACCAGTCCTGGAGGCAGCGGTAGCCGGGGGCCAGCGGACCGGCCGGCTGTCGCGGCTGGAAGGTCCACGACGTGGTGGTCTGGGTGGCCCTGCTCTGGATCGCCGCGCTCGGCCACCCGAACACCGGCTTCGAGGGCAGATCGTCCACGGTCTGGAGGCGGTAGCTCGCGTTCGTGCTCGGCAGCGCGAACTCGGGTGCGGCGATGGGCAGGCCACCGATGGCCGAGATCTCCTTGTCGTCCTGGAACAGATGCGCCACCGGCACGTACTGCCCGCTCTGCCAGGGGTCGACCGTGTGTCCCGGTGTCGAGTCCATCCACTGCAGCGCCGGCACGAACCGCCTCGTGTCGCTGAGGCAGAACGCGCACAGCACCGGCGCCGTGCCGTTGGCCGCGGACGCGCTCTGTTGCGCGGCTCCGCCATGGATCGGCGCCTGGAACCAGTTCTCCATCGGCCGGAGGCCGGAGCCGCGGAACACGTCGTTCGAGTACAGGCTGAACATCGTGGACCGGTCCGGATTCCCCGCGGCGTCGGGGGCGAACTCCGACACGGCCCGCTTCCAGTACACGTGGTCGTCCGTCGGCCCGATGTACTCGACCAGCGCGGTCGGGCCGCGGAGCAGCGTTCCGGTCAGTGCCATGCCGGACGGGCTGTCGGTGGGGAAGGCGAACCACTGCTTCTTGAACACCAGGTCCGGCCGGTCGCCGTGGTACCGGGTCGGCACCTGGACCATGCCCGCGTGATCGACCTTGCGAACCTGGTCCGCGGAGATGCCGTTGCGGTTGCGGAAGAACAGGTTGTCCATGTAGTCGGGCTTCGCCTTGGCCCGCAGTGACAGCGTGCCGCTTCCGCTCCTGGCGAGGTCGGCCAGCTGCCGGCCTTCCTTTCCGCTGAGCGCCAGCACGGGGAGCCCGACACCGCTCAGGCCGGTGATCGGTAACGCGTCGGCGGCATCGACGTACGGAACGAGGGCGAGAGCACCGCGCTGGCTCGCCGCGCTCGCCGCCTGCTGCACCGCCTGCGACAGGTAACCGGTCGGGTTCGCCGTGCCCGCTGGCACGGTCAGGCCCACCACGGCGAGCCTGTCCTTGACGGCGGCCGCGTCGAAGCCCGCCGCGTCCAGGGATCCGACCAACGCCGGCGAGGCGGTCGCCTCCTTGGGGAGTTTGCCCGTGACAGCGGCCGGGTCGTAGAGCGGATGCAGGGCCAGCCGGCTCGGCGTGCGCATCTCCAGGTCCACCACCGACTGGCTGAGGGTCAACCGATCCGTGGCCGAGATCGATCCGCGCCGCGCCGGGGCGGTGGGCGTCACGTAGGTCTGCCATCCCGCCGCCGGAGCGAGGAAGGCGCTGGACGTGGGCAGGGGGTCGTCGGGCAGGTCACGCTGCACCGAGACGAACTGCTCCCGCAGATCCGTCGGCTGCCCCGTCGAGGCGCCGATGGGCACGGCCTTGCGCGCGTCGAGCGAGATCGTCGTCGGACCGTCCACAGTGGTCTCCGAGGCCACCAGGAGGTTCGCCCGCCGGACGGCCGTGTCCTGCTCCATCGTGACCGTCGACGTCGAGTACCTGCCCGCGGGCACATCCATGGTGCCGGTGCCGTTCGTCAGCGGCATCATGAACATCGGCGGGATGAACGGATCGTTGGCGTTGGGGTGGGCCCAGTCGTAGTCGTCGCGCGTGATGGTCAGCGCTCCGCTGGCCGGCGTCGCCGCCGCGCCGTGAGAGTCGGTCACGGTGGCCGTCAGCGGGAACGTCCGGGACTCGGAATAGAAGCTGACGCCGCTGCGGATCGGGATGCCGTCGCGGGTCGTCGCGGTGATCGCGCCGCCGTAGGGGCCGGTGGGGCCGGCCGCGGTGTCCACGGCCAGGTTGACGGTGGCCTGGCCGTTGGCCGGTATGGAGACGGATGTCTTGTTCAGCCGGGCGGAGCCGGCGGGCGCGTGGTCGCCGTCCCATTCGTTCATGGACACGGCCACGGACAGGTCGACGGGCTTGTCGGTGAGATTGGTGTAGGTCACCGTGCGCGTCGTCTTTCCGTCCGCATTGGACAGTCGGCCGAGGGATACCGCGGGCGGGCCGAGCGCCGCGCTGCCCAACGCGTTGGGGACGTCGACGCAGCCGGTGCCCTGCTGGTACCACGGCGCGCCGGTGTCCTTCGCGCTGGAGGTGATCAGTGCCTTCAGCTCGGCGGCATGCCAGTTCGGATGGGACTGCGCGAACAGCGCCGCCGTGCCGGCCACGTGCGGGGTGGCCATGGACGTGCCGGACATCTTGGTGTACTGGTCGTCGACCGGAGAGCCCAGCGAGGTGTTGCGCGCCCGGGCGGCGATGATGCCGACGCCCGGCGCGGTCACCTCCGGCTTGACCGCCGCGTCCTGCAGGCGAGGCCCGGCACTGGAGAAGCTCGCCATGTGGTACGTCGAGTCGACGGCGCCGACCGCCAGCGCCGAGGCCGCCGCCGCCGGCGTTTCCACCTGCATGGCCGCGCCGTCGTTGCCGGCGGCGACCACGAACAGCACTCCGGTCTGCGCGGTGAGACTGTCCAGCAAGGTGCTGAGCGGGTCGGTGCCGTCGGTCACGCCGGCGCCGAGGCTCATGTTGACGATGCGCGCGCCGGCCTGGACCGCCCACTGCATGCCGGCCATCACACTGGATTCCGTGCCGTAGCCGGAGCTGTCGAGCACCTTGCCGTTGAGCAGCTGCACCCCGTCGGCCACGCCGCGGTACCGGCCGCCGGAGGCCGCTCCCGAGCCGGCGAGGATGGACGCGACGTGCGTGCCGTGGCCGAAACCGTCGCCGGTGTCGGGATCCGAGGTGAAGTTGGCGGCGTCGACCACCCGGCCGGCCAGGTCGGGATGGCTGGCGTCGATGCCGGTGTCGAGCACGGCGACCTTCACGCCGGCGCCGTCGAGTCCGGCCGCCCACGCGGTGGGCGCGCCGATCTGCTGCGTGCCCTGCTGCTGGTTGTCCGAGCTGGCTCGGACCCGGCGGTCCAGCGACACCTTGCTGATGTGGTCGGTGCTGATGTGGCTGGCCGGCGTGTGCGGGCTGAACCGCGAGTCCCCCTGCGCGCCGACGAGTGCCTGCCAGAAGCCGGTGAGACCACCCCGGTCGACCCGCACCGCCGCCGCTTCCGCGCTGGGCAGCGACAGCTCCTTGTCCGCCGAGGGAAGGGCATGCACCCGGTGGGAGAGGGTGTCGCCGGAGGGATGGTCGCCGTACCCGAGGATCATCGGCAGCGCCTTGGCCGAGGAATCGTCGAGTCCCTCGGCGACGAGTTCCTTGACGTCGAACAGCTCGCGGTCGAGCAGCCCAGAGGCCACGTACGGGGACGCGTCGGACGGGATCACGTAGTAGCCGTCGTGTCCGGAGCCGATGGAGAACACCGGAGCCGGCCCGGGCCTGGTCGCCGGCTCGACCGTGGCCGAGGGCGCGGCGTTGGCGGGTGCGGTGTAGGTCACCACGTCGCCGGTCACCAGGGTGACCCGGTAGGACGGCGCCGGCCGGGCGCCGGTTCCTTCGGCGCCGCGTGACGCGACGGGGGCGGCCGACGCGGTCGCCGGGACGACCGTTGTCAGCAGGGAGGCGGTCAGCGCGCCGAGGGCGATCACCAGAGTGGCGCGCCAGCCGGACTGTGGCCGGCGGCCGCGGTGTTGTTCAGCCGTCATGATCCCTCGTCTCTACAGGATGAAACGGTGGCCTCATCGGTTGGTTGTTGAGTGGTAAGCGAGATCGTGACGGGGACATGACCATCCTCGGAATGACGTTTGATGGCGTGATTGCGTCAGGGACCATTACCCGCCACCGATTCGTTGCCGTGCCGATGAACTCGGCCGGACTGCTGTTGTCGAGTGCCACTCGTCATAACCTCGTTCGCTGACTGCTGAATATCGAGTGAATCTGGTGTGTACGAACGAGTGTGAGTGTGGCGTGCGCCTCCTGGGCGGGCTACGGGAGAACTACCTACTCGCCGGGTGCGGCGCCGTGAGCGCCGGCGCGAAGACGAGGGGTTGTCAGGGTTGATCGGTACCGGCGATCCAGGCCGTGATCTCAGCCCTCGTGGTGAAGCCGAACTTGGTGAGGATGCTCTCGACGTGTGCCTCGGCCGTGCGTCGCGCGATGAGCAGGGTGGCCGCGATGTCCTTGTTCCGCATGCCCTGCGCGACCAGTTCGGCGACCTGTTGTTCCCGTTGGGTGAGCGAGCGTGCTCCGTGCGGCCGCGTCCACTCGGCGGGCGGCCGGTCGGCCGCCGGCATGCCCAGGCCGTAGCCGATCGCCTGATCGAAGCCGAGTTGGGCGCCCTGGTGGTAGACGGTCGCGAACTGGTGGTCACCCAGACTCTGTCGTGATCCGTGCTCGCATCGGTGGTCGAACGCCGCGTAGTGCTGCGACTGCACCACCGCCAGTTCGGCCGGCAGCCAACGCGAGGAGCTGGCGCCGAGCAGCCGGGCCGCCTTCGTGTGCTGGTTCTGCCCGATCGCCGTCCAGGCCAACAGCTTCAGCGTCAGCGCGACGGCCAGTCGATCGGTGCCCGGGCGGAGCAGTCGCAGCGCGCTCTGGGCCAGGGCGGTGGCGCGCCGCAACTCGTCACGCCGCCAGGCGGCGAACGCCGCGACCCACAGCGCATGCGGCATGGCCCGGCCGGCCTGCCTGGCGATGCACAGCGCGAGACCTTCCTCGGCCCGACCGGTCGCGGTGGCGTCGCCGAGCAGCGCCGCGTCGATGGCCACCTGCGACAGGGCGGCGTGCGCCCCGGCGTGGTCGCCGGTGTCGCGGAATCCCGCGAGCGCCTTCTCGGCGAAGATCATGGCGCCGGCCAGGTCGCCCCGATGGGTGGTCAGCATCGACAGACCCAGCTGTGTGTACGCCTGCGAACGCCGATCGTTCAGTCGCCGGGCCAGATCCTCCGCCTCCGCGAGCGACGGCCCGGCCTGGTCCAGGTCGCCCATCAGCGTCGTGAGAATGGCCCGTGCGGACAGGGCGTTGGCGCGCTCGGCGGTGGGGGAGGGGTCGGCCGCGATCGCCCGGTCGAGCCAGTGCCGGCCCTCGTGCAGTTCGCCGGTGACAAGCCAGAAGTGCAGCAGCGTCGAGGTGATCCGCAGCGCCAGCGCGGGCTTGCCGCGTTCGGTCAGGCAGTAGGCGATCGCGGTCCGGAGGTTGTCGCGCTCCTTGCGTAGCCGCTCGCTCCACAGCGCCTGGCGTGAGCTGAACCAGTCGGTGCCGGCAACGGTCACCAGGCTCAGGTAGTGGTCGCGGTGACGGATCCTCGGATCCGGCCGCCGCGTGGACCTGGACCGGTGCTCCAGACCGTACTGGCGCATCGGGGCGAGCAGCTGGTAGCGGACCCCCTCGTCCGCGGTGCCGTCCTGGCGGCGGTGCACGATTCCCTTGTCCAGCAGGCTCGTCACGATGCCGGCCACCTCCTCGGCGCGGACGTCGTCGCCCCCGCAGACCGCCTCGGCGGCGGCGAGGTCGTAGCTGCTGGGGAAGACCGCCAACCGCTTCCACACCTGGCGTTCCGCCGGCGTGCACAGGTCGAAGTGCCAGTCGATCACCGGCTGCGGCCGCAACCGGTGCGGGGCCGCCAGTTCGACCGCCTTGGTGCGCTCGCGGAAGTGCGCGTCGAGCAGATCGACCAACCGGCGCAACGGCATCGCGCGCAACTGCGCGGCCGCGAGCTCGACGGCCAGCGGAATTCCGTCCACCCGCCGGCAGATCCAGGCGACATCGGCCCAGTTGCTCTCGTCGACGACGAATCCGGGCTGGGCGGCGGCCGCCCGCGCCGCGAAGAGGCGGACCGCGCCGTAGTGGTTGAGCCCCGTGGCGGGCGGAAGTCGATCCAGGTGCGGCACCGTCAAGGGGGGCACCGGGAAGACGCGCTCGCCGCCCATCTGCAACGCGTTCCGGCTCGTCACGAGTACGTGCAGCCGCGGCGAGGCTGCGAGCAATGCTCGGATCAGCGTCGTGCACGCGGCCGCAAGGCCGTCGCAGTGGTCCAGCACCAGCAACATCCTCTTGTCCGCGAGGAAGGCGGACAGCGTGTGCACGACGGGTGACCCGCTCCGGTGGTCCACGTCGAGGTCGACCGCGACGGTCTCGGCGAGCAGTTCGGCGTTGTCACATCCGGCGAGCTCGACCAGCCAGACGCCGTCGGAGAACGCCGGTCGCACGTCCATCGCCAGGCGCAGCGCCAGCCGGGACTTGCCGATGCCCGAAACGCCCGTCATCGTGACCAGACGACTGGTCGACAGCAACTTGCGGGCGGCGGCGAGCTCCCGACGACGGCTCACGAAGTTCGTCGCGCTGCCAGGCAGCCGGCCCTGCCACTGCGGTGGCATCGGTTCCCCTCCCCAGGAAGATGGTTGGTCGTCGGCGGGCTCCGGGCCGCGTCGGGCGTGCGGTCCCGCTCAGGGCAACACCCACTGGTGATCGCCGCGGGGAGAGTCCAGCCACAGCCACTGGAGCTCGGTGGTCACCGTGAGCCCGAAGCGCTCGCGCGACGGTCGACCGAGGGCGCACCACTCGCGGTAGAAGCGTTCGACGTGGTCCCACAGGAGGCGGGGACCGTGTTGTTCGACGGTGTGGCTCCTGGTGTTGTGACGCGCCCAGGAGCCGTCGGGGTGGAACAGCCAGGTCTGCGGCTCACGGGACGGCGGCCGAAGGTCCAACCGCGCCACCCCGGGCATCAGCAGCCCGGCGAACATGACCAGGGACGCCGCCTGGTTGGGCAGAGCCAGCGCCAGTTCCGGCTCGGTCGGGCGGACCGTGCCGTGTTCGTGGATGGCGCGCCGGAAGCGTTGGCCGGGGTCGATCGGCCGGTACGACCGGGTCGGGGCGAAGCCACCCTGGTACGGCAGGAAGAAGCCCCGGGCCGAGTGCTCGTCGTCGACGGTGAGGCGGACGAGCGCGTTGACGCCGAGTTCCCGGTAGATCTGCGCGAGGATCACGCCGGCCGGCCGGACCTGCGTGAGCCAGGCGGGCGGTATCGAGGGCACGCCGCAGGTGGCGATCAGACGGTCGTAGGGGTCGTTGCCCGCGACCCCGCCGACGTGGTCGGAGATGCCCAGGGCCGGGTAGTAGCCACAGCTGTCCAGCTGGGCGCGTGCCCGGTCGACCAGCACCGGGTCGATGTCGATCGACGTCACCAGTGGCGAGCCGAGCCGGTGGCAGAGCACGGCCGTCGTGTAGCCGCTGCCGGTCCCGATCTCCAACACCTGGTGCCCGCAGCGCAGATCGAGCTGCTCGAGCATCATCGCGGCCAGACTCGGCGACGTGCTCGTGCTGGTGGGCAAGCCCTTGAGCGACCGGCAGCCGTGCGGCAGCTCCCACGCGCAGATCCGACCGTCGAGCTGGATGGGCCAGGCGCCGTCGCTGTACACCATGTCCAGCCATGCGGGATGCCGGAAGTCGACCGTGTCGTAGGACGCTCCGTCCAGCGCCGGCCGGAAGAAGTGGCGGAGAAAGGCCTCGCGCGGCACCTGATCGAACGCCGCGTGCAGCTGCGGGTCCCGCAGCAGTCCTCGTTGGCTGAGGTCGTACGCGAACCGCTTGCGTGGGTCGGCCACGTTGGAGACGGTCATGTCACTGAAGTTCCTCGGCTGGATGAAATGCTTTGCGTGTCGATTGCCGGCGCCATGGCGGAATCTCACGGTTGCCGCAGCGGATTCACACTGCTGGCCCCACCGTGATGTTTCATCGACCTGTGCGGCCTGGTGGTTGTCACCAGCTGAGGCCAGAATGGACCTGGCCGGAGAAGGTGTGCAACTCCATGCCGTCGCCGTACGGTCAGCATCACCCGCTCAGCCGCTTGTCGCTTTCCGCTGAGCGGCCCAGCGTTGGCGGCACTCGTTCGGTGCAGCGGATGAGATTCACCTACGGGAGGCCGACGGTTTCGTTGCCGTGGGCGACGTTCACGCACTTCCAGCTGGACCGGGCGATTGGCCTGTGGCAAGGGGAATCGTGCGGCGGGCCTGGACGGAGCCGGTCGAGAACACAACGCGCGCGGCTGTCCCCAGCATAGCGCCGATCGCGGCCATGAGAACTTCGGTCATGATGAGAACCAGTAGCTTGTGACGCTTCGGCATGACATCTCCGTGTTGTCTGCTATGGTCCGGGCACACTGGTATCGGCTCGCGTTTCCCTGCCTCTGTGCGTGTCCCTGTGCGCCATCGTCGGCCATGCGTACATGTGTCCATGCGCTATACATGCGCGATGCGATCGCGCAATCCGTTGGAGTCACCTCCTTCTCCGGTCCCGCAGCGACGCTAGCGGACCGGCAGCAGAAAAGAACCGAGTCGGCAAGGCGTGTAGTGGTCCTTGCCGCATACTGGCCAGGCCGACCGAAGAAACCGATGTGTCCTCAGGTTCGCGGCTGCGTCGAGGTCTTCGCCGTGGTGGGCCTCACCTCACGGGGTGAACCGCAGGCGCTGCGTGAGCACGTCCTCCGCGATCTCCGACAGCGGCCGGTCGCTGGCGAAGGCACGGGCACGCAGTCTGAGGAACGCCTCGGTCAGGCCGGATTCCAGCTGTATCGACACCACGCCGATGGCTCGGTGTATCTCTCCCCATCGCGCGCCGACGCCGCACGCGAACTCCTCGGCGTCGTCGGGGTCGGCCTCGACCAGGTCGGCCAACAGCGACACCGCCACCTCGGCGAACAACAGCGCGTCGGAGATCTCGTCGCGGGACAGCCTGCCCTCGACCACGCGGTGGATCTCCAGGACTCCGACCGAGATCGCGTGCTGGACCAACGGGAACGCGAACACCGCGGCCGCCCCGGCCTCGACCGCGGCCGGGGTGAACAGCGGCCAGCGGCGCTGGCTGGGGATGTCCGTCAGCTCGGGCGCCAGGATCGGACTGAGCCCGTCGAGGGCCTGGACTCCCGGCCCCTCGCCGACCGTGACCTGCGTGTCCATTATCCGCTCGCTGACCACGTCGGTGGCGTAGATCGGCTCGCCCGACCCCAGATCCCCGATCAGGTACAGCCCGACCCCGCCGGCGCGCACCATCGTCGCGCACGCCTGACAGACGTGTCGGACCGCGACCGGCATGTCCTCGGCACGAGCCAGCGCCCGGACGGCCGCCAGCACCCGAGCGAGGCGGTCGTCGTCCCTCGCTGTCATCGTGTTCGGGTCCATCATCGGACAGTCCACACCTTCCGTCATTCCATGCCCGGCAGCCGGTCGGCCACGCGGGCGCGATGAACGCCCTGTGCGTGCCTGATTGCGTCACTGGGCGTGTCTGGCGACCATCCCGCGGACTGGAGCGTGCCCGACATGACCGAGCGACAACACGGGAGAACTACCTGTTGTCGCCGCACGGGCGGATCCCACTACGGTGCGTGGTCGAGACCGCCGATGATCCGGTGAGCGGTGGCCGACGTCGATTACGCGTCGCGCCAAGGGAAAGCCGGAGGGGAGGAGGGAACAGAGCGCGTGGGACAGCGCCCTGGGGCCTGCGTCGACGTCGTCCCCGACAGCCGGGGCACAGGCCCTAGTCCGGGAGGACCAGCGCCTGGTGTTCGAGGTACCAGGAAATGACCTGAATGCGCGAGGCGAACCCGAGTTTGGCCAGGATGTGCTCGACGTGGTCCTCGGCCGTGCGCTGGCTGATGATGAGCGCGCCCGCGATGTCCTCGTTGCTCGCCCCCCGGGCGATGAGCTTGGCCACCTGCCGCTCGCGCAGGGTCAGCGGTGTCGGACCCGCGGCGCGCGGCGTCGCCGCCGCGCCTTGCTGCGTCTCCAGGGCGTAGGCCACCATCTCGTCGAACGTGAGCCTGCCGCCCTCGCGGAAGGCTCCCGCGTATCTCTTCCCGCCGAGCGCTCGACGGGCGTCCCGCTCGCAGTCCCGGTGGTTGTCGAAGAAGGGCTTCAGCGGCGCCACCGGGGTTCCCATCGACCGCCAGAGTGCCTCGGCGGCGCCGAGCAGCGTCGCCGCCCTGCCCTCCCGATGTTCCGTGGCCGCGATGCAGGCCAGTGCTTCCAGGCAGAACGCCGTGCCCTGGACGTCGTTCAGCCCGCGCTTGAGCCGCAGGCTCTGGTGTTGCAGTTCGGTCGCCCGCCGCAGGTCGCCCTGCTGCCATGCGGACAGTCCGAACGCCCACCGCGCGTGTGACCGGTGGCGGCGTTCCCCGGTGGGTTCGGTGATCGCCATGACCTGCTGGTGGCACGTCCGCGCGCGCCGCGCGTCGCCGGCGACGGCGACGGCCACCAGGAGTGCCTGGAGGATGTCGAGTCGCTGGTTGAGGTCCGGGGACTCGGCCGCGAGTGCCTGCTCATAGGCCACGATCGCGGCCGGCACGTCGCCGCCCCACAGCGCGAGATGGCCGGTGGCGTAGCCGAGCCGGCCGAGGCTGTCGGCGTCGCCCAGCTGTTCCGCGAGCGCCTTGCCTTCGACCAGCAGCGACCTACCGGTGTCGAAGTCGCCCTGAACGACGGCCAACTGGCTGTCGAGCAGCAGTGCCCGGGCGCGATACACGCTCGGTTCCCTCGCCTGGGCCAGGGCCCGGTCGAGCCAGCGCCTGCCCTCGCTGAACCGGCCGGGGGACCACCAGTAGAAGCGCCAGGGGCTCACGGCCATCCGTAACGCGGACTCCGCCTCACCCGGTTCGGTGAGGCAGAACCGCAACGCGGACCGGATATTGGAGTGCACCAGGTCCAACCGGGCGAGCCAGTACTCCTGCAACGGGCTGATCCACTCCCGTTCGGCCTGCAGCAGCAGTTGCTCGTAGAAGTCGCGATGCCGCCGGCACAGCCGAGTCTCCTCGCCGCGGTCGCGCAGTTTCATCAGCCCGAATTCCCGGAGTGTGTCGAGCAGCCGGTAGCGCAGCTCCGACCCGTGTTTGTCGGTCACCAGGACCGACTTGTCGACCAGTCCGGTGATCAGTTCGAGCATGTCCTGCCGGAGCAGACCCTCTCCGGCGCAGACCGCTTCCACCGCCTCCAGGTTGAAGCTGCCGGCGAAGACCGACAGGCGGGCCCACAGCAGCTGCTCGTCCGACGTGCAGAGCTCGAAGCTCCATTCGATGCAGCTGCGCAACGTCTGGTGCCGAGACGCTCTGTCCCAGGTGGCTGTGGCCAGCAACGCGCAGCGGTCGGCCAGCCGGTCCAGGATCTGCTGCGGCGAGAGCACCCGCAGCCGCACCGCGGCCAGTTCTATCGCCAGCGGAATCCCGTCGAGCTGGCGGCAGATGCCCACCACCGTGCGATAGTTGTCCTCGGTGAGACGGAACTCCGGAACCGTCGCGGTGGCGCGATCGAGGAACAACGCCACGGCCTCGTACCGGCCCACTTCCCGCTTTCCCGGCGGATCTCTCAGGTCCGGCACGGACAGTGGCGGCACCGGCCAGACGGCCTCGCCGGAGATGCCCAGCGGTTCGCGGGTGGTGGTCAGGACGCGCAGTTTCGGGCAGTCGCCGAGCAACGAGTACACCAGTTGCCCGCACGCGGTCAGCAGGTGATCGCAATTGTCCAATACCAGCAGAAGGCGCCGATCGGCCAGGTATTCGCCCAACGCGGCCTGAATGGGGCGCGGCGACTGGTCCCGCAAGCCGAACACACTCGCCACCGTCTGCGGCAACAGCGCGGCGTCGCGCAGCTCGGCCAGCTCGGCCAGCCATACGCCGTCCGGGAAGGCACGCCGCACACCGACGGCCGCCCGTAGGGCCAACCGGGATTTGCCCACTCCGCCGACCCCGGTCAGCGTGACCAGCCGCGAAGCGGACAACAACTGCTTGACCTGGGCAAGTTCGTGTCGGCGACCGACGAAACCGGACAAATCAGCAGGAATGTTCGTCGGGGGCGTGCCTTCTTGGCATCGGGCCATAATGAACCATACTGCCATAATCGGAGCGAGTCGGGCGAGGTATCGCTCGCCATGGGAAACCCTGTTCTGGCAAGGACTTCCGATCGATCCAGCACGTCCCGCGGGGTGATGGTGACAACGATGGCGGCGCGCATTCGCCTGGTTGCGTGTGGTGTGCGGGGCGCTCGCGGTGGCCGGACCGACGGCCTGTGGTGATCGCGGTGGTGATGGCGAGAAACCCTCGGATTCGGACTCCGGGCACAAAGCGTCGAACGGCTTGACGCCACCGGTTCGCGAGCGCGCCGGACGCGATGGGCATCCGTGTCGCTGGCGCACATGCGCCATCTGGCAACGGTTTTCGTGACCTACGTTCGTTTCGGCGGCAGGTGCGGCGCGCGTCCGGACGGCCTCCGGGGTCGTGTCCGCACAGGTGACGCGCCCGTGGCAGCGGGCGCCTGGCGGGAAGGGACGGAGATGGCCACCGAAGAGATCGGATCGGGTTGGGTCGTGTTCGCGAGCGTGCTGCTCGTCGTGACCGGCGCGGTCAACGTCGTCGAAGGACTCGTGGCGATGGGCCAGCGCAGCCGAGTGGTCGTCGTGGCGGACCGGTTCTACCTGGTGGACAACACGACCACGTGGGGACTGGTGCTGCTGGTCTTCGGCGCGGTCCTGGTCGCCGTCGGAGCCGGCCTGCTCACGCTGTCGGAGTGGGCGCGCCTGCCCGCGATCGTGATCGTCGGTCTGCACGCCGTCTCGCAGGTCTTCTGGATCGGCGCGTATCCGGTCTGGGCCGTGCTGATGATCGCACTCGACACGGTGCTGTTGTTCGGGTTGACCGCTCGCTGGCCGCAGTCGAGCCGCGGAACGCCGACGCACCACAACCACCCTCGAACCGGCGCGCCGGGTCGGTCCGCGGGCGAACCCGGGTGAACGCGGCGTGGCCTCGGGGGTTCGATCCTGATGAATCCCCGAGGCTGCCTGCTGATCGGGTCAGTTGGTGTTGGCGTAGTCGAGGGTGAACGTCACGCGATCGGTGTTGCTCCCCGACGCGAGCCACGACACCTGGAACGCCGGATCGGTGCCGTTGGCGTCGTAGTCGTTCTTGCCGAAGTACGGGTTCTTCCAGTGCACCTTGACCGGCTTGAAGTTGAGGGTCGGTTCCGCGCAGCCGGCGGTGATGTAGGAGGCGCTTCCCTCGGTTCCCCGGAGGAGCTGGTTCGACTCCGACCCCCATTCGCCGCGGCCTCGCTGGTTGATGGCCACTGGCGGCTCAGTGGTCCACGTGCCACTGTCCAGTCGCATGTCGGTGCGCACCAGTGCGCAGTCCACGTTGCTGGTCAGGGCGACCGTGGTGGAGCGCGCCGCCGCCGGCGCGGCGGGCGGTTGCTGTGCCTGCTGCGCGGCCGATGCCTGGCCGGGCAGCAGGGCCAGGCTCGTCATGGTGAGTGCCGCGGCGAGCACGGACCACGTGGCGGTGGCCAGCTTGCGGCGGCGTGCCGGATGCGTCGAGTTCATGGTGTGGTTCCTCCGTGGGCGACCTTCGACGGTCGCCCTGTGATCGGCGATTGTCGGTCCTGTGCCTTGATGTGAAACGGTGTGAAATCCGTCGTCGAGTCGTGCGATCCAATCACCCCCGCTGGCGTCATCGTGCGCTGCGAAATGAAACCGAATCGAGGAGCTGTGGTCGCCACGACCCGATTCGAATGGCATTCATGGCGATCGTGATTTCACACTGTCGCCTCGCGTCGGTGATCGCAAGAGGCCGCGGCGTGTTTTTTTGTCCACTTCCCGTCGATGGCGCGGTCCGTGTTGTTTGATTGGCGCGGCAATAGGATTTCGAACGTCGCTCGATCCTGGCCCCTTTTGTTGACGAGGATCGATCGGTAACCTGGTGGCGGGGGATGTGTGAGGAATTGAAACGCCTGCCGCCGCGAGCCGGCGCTCGTCTCAGGCGTGGCGGAGAATACGGGCCCGCTCGGCGATCACGGGGCTGAGGAGTCGGATTCGCCGGAGTCGGCGGCGTCCGCCGGGCGGATATCGCCGCGGGCCGTGGCGCTCCGGCTGTGCGGGCGAATCGCGGCCGACTCGCGTGTGCTGATCGAGAAGAGCTGGGAGTCGCTGCCGGACAGGGCGACCGTGTGTGCGGCCTTCCTGGGAATTTCCACGATCTCCGAGACGGCGCCGTGTGTGAGAATTGCGAGACGGTCGCAGTTCGGGGCTGCGCCTGGGAGTCGCCGGAGGAGAGCGTTGACCGCAGTGCGGATGCTGTTCATTTCCTGGTGCCGGGTCGGGGTGCTCCGCTTTTTGTAATCGCGAGGTGCTGAGTGTGGTCGTCGCGTGATACCTGCGGCTTCTGGTCGAACAACCTTGTGGCTCCTTGTCGACAAATCACTGTCGGCGTATTTGCGATGATCAGTTTGCTGGCACGTTTTTACCGACGGAAGGGGCCATCCGGCTGGCCCCCGCGCGTCGTGGCGCCGCGGATGGAGCGGCGAGGCCAGCTCTCGTCGACCTGTCATTCGTCGAGGTGTGCCGCCATGCGTCGCGACGGGCGGGTGACTGTCACCCGTCAGGGTGGGTGTCAGGATCCGGGCTTGGCGAGGATCGCGAGGTGCATCGGACCTGTATCGGCCTCCGGGCTCGGTTGGTTGTTGTCGGCGTGAGAGCGACTGTTCCGATTGCCTCGGCGAGTTCGCGTCAATTCGCGAGGTGTTGCCGGGACTGTGGCCGTGGCTTTGTCCTGCCATTTCGGGTCACGGTGCGCTTCGGTGAACAATCCTGTTCATGTCGACGAGGGTTTGTGGTGCCCGCGGTCACGCACCGCGGTGGTCGAGTCCGTTGTTGTGGACGCGTGTTTGTCGACCCGCCCAATCGGTGTCAACGGCGCGTGGGGCCGGTTTGTGCTGGCCGAGCCGGCATCGGGTGATCTTGGTCTACGCCCCCGGGGCCAGCCAGTTGGCCTCTCACTGGCCGTGATCTTCTTCGTTACAGTCTAATCCGTTCGCTCAGTGGTCAAACGAAAGGTGTGACGCGCCCTTGTCTTGATCGCCTCGCATTCCTCTGTCGGCGCCGTGTCGCCTTCATGTGTATGAGATGGATGCTCGGGTCGGCAGTCGATCCGCGGTGTTGTCGGGCGAGAGGGTGCACCCGGTAGGGCGCCTTCAATTTTGATGGACCGGTTTCTGGGTGGACGGTGGTTGTTCGTTCGCGAGTGTCCGTCCCCGTGGATATTCGGAATGAACGTTGTGGTGACCGTTGAATTCGTGAGAGAGAGGAGTGATTCTCAATGGTAACGGAAAAGGTTCAGTACGCCCTCGGTGACCTGTCGATGGACGTCTTCACCCTGACCGACCGTGGCCTGACCGTCGAGTCGCTGACGGCCGGTCACGGTATGGCCGAGAACGAGGCGTCCAGCTCGTCGCACTGTTCGGGTAGCTGCAGCTGCGGTGGCGGTAGCTGCAGTTGCGGCGACGGCGGCTGGGACGGCGGCTGGGGCTGGGGCGGCGGCCACGGCGGCGGCCACGGCCACTGGTGACGACTAGTCACTAGGACCGCTCACTAGACCCGCGGGTGTCGACGACAGGCGCGTCGTCGACACCCGCGGCTTCCCCGGGAATCGGGGTCACAAGGAGATGGAGGAACACAGCCGTGGTGCTGGCCGCGGGGGCGTTGAACGGAAAGGTCCAGGCACTGAGCCGATACCGGCTGGAGACTCCGCTCGTCGCCCGTGTCACGGGACTGCCGGCGTCGGTGCTCCACGAACTGCGTCTCGAGGAGTCATGGGAGCTGGTCGAGAAGATCATCGACCTCGACCGGGGGCTGGCCGCCGCGGCGGAAGTGCTCGAGCAGGCGCTGTTCGACGCCATCGGGACCCTGTCGGAGTCCCCCGTCAAGCCGCGGGTCGTGGCGTTGCGCCGGGCGATCCACCAGGTGCGGGCGCCACGCAAGGGTGAGTGGAACGAGCAGGTGACGCAGGCGCTGCCGGCCGAGCTCGTCATGGACCTCGAACGCTGGCTGGCCCTGCTGGGGGATCGGGACCGGTGCCGCGCGAGGCTGCCGCAGGCACTTGCCGACGACGTCGAACGCAAACAGGAGCCGCTGCGCCGCGCCTGCGCGCACCCGTTGTTCCAGAACGCGGTGCGCCGGGCCAGCCCGGCGTTGTTCGCGGAGATGCACAAGTGGCTCGCCGACGACGGACGGAGGCTGCGGCGACGCACCCTGGTGGGGGTGGCGCGCTACCTGTCCAGGGCGGCGGCCAAGACCAGTCCCTACAGCACGTTCACCACGAGCCTGCTCGGCGAGTGGACGGACCGGGGGCCCGCGATCGCCGTCATCGGAGACCTGGCGGTGCGCGGGGTGCTCGAACTCGACCGCGGGGTGCTGGGAAGGCTGGTCCGCGAGTTGGTCGGGCGACCGGCCCTCGGAGGCGGCCTGCCCGTGCGTCTCAACCCGAGCGCGCTGGTCACCGACGACTCCGTGACCCTCATCGGGCCCCGCCCGGACGAGTCGATCATGAGAGTGCCGATGTCGCGCGCGCTCGCCGAGTGCCTGCGGATCGCCCGCCAGGAGGGCGACCGCCGGACGGTGGCCGAGCTGGTGGCGCTGCTGGCCGCGCAGACCGGCGCCGATCCGGCTCAGCTGCGCCCGTTCCTCGACCGGCTGGTGGAGATCGGCGTGCTCGAACGCCGGCTCCCGGTCCTCGACCAGTCCGAGCGGCCGTTGGCGGAACTGCTCGCCTGGCTGCGGTCGGCGGGCGCCGAGGACACCGTCGGCCCTGAGGTCGTCGACCTGATCGATCAGCTGCGGGCCGAGCTGGGCCGTCCGTTCACAGCGGACGTTCGGCCCCCCGCCCGGGACGTGCCCGCCGAGCTGGTGAGCGCCGTCGCGGAGCGCCTCGACCTGCCGGCTCCGACGATCGAGCGGATGCGCAAGGCCGCCTCTCACGAGACGTCTATGTTCCCGCACGCCCGGCTGGAGTGCGCCCTGCCGCGGTGGCGGCCCGCGTTGGACGATCTGGATGTCGTGCGGCGCTGGCTGGCGCTGCACGACTGGCTGCTGCCGACCCGGCTGTCCATCGCCAGCTATGTCGGCCGCCGGTTCGGTCCGGGCGCCAGCGTGCCGTTCCTCGTTCTGCACCAGGCGCTCCAGCAAGACCTCCGCCGTCCGAAGGACGAGTGTGAGCCGTGGCTGGCCACGCTGCGTCCGCTGGTTCGGATCAGCGCGCCGCCACCGCCCTCGTACCTGGAACGGTCCGGTGTGCCCCGGATCGAGGAACTGCACCGGCTGCGGGCGCGGTCCTTCGACTTCGTCCTGTCGGCGACGGACGACACGGGCGTGGCCCGGGTCTCCCCGCGGGGCCTGGCCGGGCTGGTCGACAGTTGGCCGTCGTGGGTCACCGAGCCCGGCTCGGTCGCCTGCTACGTGCAGCCATACCTGACCGGCGACGACCTGAGGCTCGCGATCAACATGGTGGGCAGCGGCTACGGACGTGGCCGCAGTCGATGGCTGCGCCTGGCCGCGCAGGCGAGCGGGGCGCAGCCGGCCCGACAGCCGTCGTGGACGCGGGGCACGGATTCCGTGGTCGTCGAGATGTCCGGCGTCTTCGACTACTCGGTCAACCTCCGGGCGCCGCTCGCCCCGTACGAGATCGACTACCCGTTCACCACGAGCGGTCGGCCGGCCGGAGAACGGATCCCGCTGTCCGACCTGACCGTGGTGCACGACGCCGAGACCGACCTGATTCGGCTGCGCTCCAACCGGCTCGGCGTCCATGTGCTGCCGGCCCACCTGGGCATGCTCGGGGACACGCTGCTGCCCCCGGCCGCCCGCCTGCTGTTGTCGGCGTTCGGACCTTCGCACCTGGTGCACTCCGCCTTCGCGACCGTCTATCCGCTCGGTGACGACAGGGCGGGAGTCGCCCGCCGCCTGCCCCGGGTCGAGGTCGGCCGGGTCACCCTCCAACGGGCCCGCTGGTTCGTCCCGCTGGCCGAGGTGCCGGTGCGAGCCGCTGGCGAGGACGACGCGGGTTACCTGCTCCGCATGGTCGGCTGGCTGCGCGCGTCCGGCATCCCGCAGCGCTGCTACGTGCGCGTGATGGATCCCGACTCGGAGTGGCGCAAGCAGTTCTTCTCCAAGGCACGCAAGCCGATGTTCGTGGACTTCGCGAACTTCTTCCTCGGCGCGGCCTTCGAGCACATGCTGAAGGACCGCAGCGGGTTGGTGATCTTCGAGGAGGCGTTGCCGCCGCCCGAAGGCGGGTGCGGGCTCGATCCCGCCGACCCGCGCGTGACGGAGTTCATCATCGAGTTGTCCGCGAGTGAGGTGTGAGTGAGCGGGCATGACTGGGTCAGCGCCCACGTGTTCTACCACGGAGATCTGGACGTTCTGGTCGCCGAGCTGATCTCCCCGCTGACCAGGGAACTGGTGCGGCGGAGGCTGGGGCGGCAGTTCTTCTTCCTGCGTTACTGGGACGGCGGTCCGCACATCCGCCTGCGTGTCCGCCCCGCGCGGGGCCGGTCCGGCGACGAGGTGCGGGAACTCGTCGAGCGACGCTGCGACGAGTACCTGCGACGGCGCCCGTCGCCGGACCGGCTCGACGAGAAGGAGTACGCGCGTTCCGCCGCCCACATGGCGCAGTGGGAGGCGACGACGCCGTTGCCCCGCATGTACCCGAACAACTCGGTGGTGTTCATCCCGTACATGCGCGAGGGCCACCGGTTCGGCGACGGGAAGTCGATCCTCGCCATCGAACGGCATTTCGGCGAGTCGAGCCAGATCGCGCTGGAGATGCTGGCCGCGCGGCCGTCTCCCGACCAGCGAGCGACGCTCGCGTTCTGCCTGATCCTGCTGACGTGGTTCCTGTGCGTGCCGGCGCCGGCCGAGCTGCGGGCGTTTCTGGGTCTGTCCTCCTCCGGGATGACGACGCTGCCGCCGGGATGGGACGCGCAGGCCGTGGGCGAGATGGAGGAGCGCTACCGCCGGCAGCACGAGCGGCTGCACGCGATCGCCGAGCGGATGCGGGCCGCCACCACCGTGCTGCACCTGTTGCCGCACAAGGGCGCGAACACACTGTGGGCACGGTCGGTGACGCGGGCCCGGGATGTGGTCGCGGAGGAGATCGCGCACGGCCGGTTCGCGCCGCGGCGGCCGAGCCGGGCCGCGGCCGTCGACCCCCAGGTCTCGGTGCTGCGGGTGCTCGATCAGTGCGCGCACCTGATGTGCAACCGGATCGGCCTCTCGCTCGGCGGCGAGAGCGCGCTGCGATACCTGGCCGGCCGGACCATCCACGACTTGAACAAGGAGAGGTGAGCCGTGCGGTGGCGCAGCGTGCACGTCTACCACTATGACGACGACAAGACCGACCTCGTCCTGGACGCGGTGCGGCCGGTGTTTCGGGAGCTGCCCGCCGGCGTGCGGGCCTACTACGTGCCGCACTGGCTGAAGGGGCCGCACCTGCGGCTCAATTTCGAGGCCGACCAACGGTTGTACGACGACGTCGTGCTCCCGGCGGTGTTCGAGGTGGTGGGCGGCTATCTCCGTGACCGACCGTCCACCGCGGTCGTCGACCCGCAGCAGTTGCACGCCCAGCACAAGCGACTGGCAGAACTGGAACAGGAGCGTGGCGAACTGTCGCCGCTGCGGCCGGACAACTCCATTCACGAGGCGGACTACGACCAGCGGCTGCACGTGCTCGGCACCACGGCCGCGGCCGACCTGCTGGCCGACTTCTATGTCGACACCACGCCGCTCGCCTTCGACATGACCGAGGCCGTGCGCAACGGCCGGCAACTGCTGCGACTGGGCTTCGACCTGATGGTGGCCAGCGCGCACGCCCTGTCCGGGATCGGCTTCGCCCGGGGGTTCGTGTCGTTCCGTTCGCACTCCGAGGCGTTCCTGTCGTGGATGCCCGAGGGCGAGGGCCTGCGCCCCGCCTGGCAGCGGCACTACGAGCAGCACGCGGACGCGCTGACCGGCAGGGTCCAGGCGGTGCTCGCCACCATCGACACCGCCGGGCCGTGTGTGCCGTTCGTCCGGCCATGGGTGGACGTGATGATGCCGTACTGGCAGCGTGGGGCGGAGCTCATCGAGGCCGACCAGCTGAGGATGTTGGCCGGCCCACGCCCGGACAGCGCGGAGTACGCCGAGCGAATGCGCCGCAGCCCACTGCACCGGGCCCGCAAGGACGTGGTGGTGGACCCGGTCTGGTTCGCCAAATTCCGACTGATGCTCAACTACACCTACCTGCACCTGACGAGGCTGGGGCTGGCGCCCGCCGAGCGCTTCCTGCTGTGCCATCTGGCGGCCAACGCGGCCGAGGACCTCTTCGGGCGGTCGGCCGCCGAGGTCACCCTCCCGGCGCCGGGCGACGGGCCCGATCCACGTGAGCTCGTTCTGCGTGGTGCGAGGTGATCGACGGTCCGACGCACATGACGGTGTCCGAGACCGTGCGGCTGCTCCCCGGGGTGCACTGCGCCGTGGGCGAGGGCGGCGAGGTGTTCCTGGTCGCGCGCCCGCGCAGCGGGTCGCTGGGGCGGCTGACCGCGGAACAGCTCGCCATTCTGCGCCGGCTGGCGACCGCCTGCACCGTGGACGACCTGCTGGACGACGGGCTCACCATGCCGCTGCTGGAACGGTTGCGGTCGGGGGGATGGCTCACGACCACGCTCTGGGGCAACGACAACTCGCCGCTGTACACGTTGCGGCCACGCCGCCGACGGCACGGCGCCGCGCAGAATCCGGTGCCGGACCGTGTCCTGTTGTCCCGCTTCGCCGTGCTGCGCCGCGACGGCGCGGACATGCTCCTCGAGTCGGCCGCGGCCACGTGCGACGTGCACGTCCATGATCCCCGGGTGCTGGCGTTCGTGGCCGGATCGCTGACCCCGATGCCCGGGGCCGATGCCCCCGACCAGCTCTCCCCGGAGGTCGGTCGAAGGCTGGTCGTGGACCTGTGGCGCGAGGGTTTCCTCACGCACCAGCCGGACGCCGAGACCGAGCAGTTGCGACTGGCTCAGTGGAGCGCGCACGAACTGTTGTTCCACCACCACAGCAGCAAGATTCACGGCACCGGCGGCACCTACTGGGCGAGGGGCCGGTTCGCCCCGCTGGCCGGACGCCACCGGCCCTTCGACGGGCCGGCCGTCCCCCTGCCCCAACCGGACCTGGCCCGGCTGCGCGCGACCGACCCGACGCTCACGGCGGCGATCGAGGACCGCCGCTCGGTGCGGGAAGGCGACGAGGACAACCCGCTCACGCTCGACCAACTCGGCGAGTTCCTCTATCGCTGCGCGAGGGTGCGCGGCGTCGGCGAGTACGGCGGTCTGGAGATCTCCGATCGGCCCTACCCGGCCGGCGGCGGCGTGCACGAACTCGAGATCTACCCGGTGGTGCGATCGGTGACCGGGCTGCACGCCGGGCTCTACCACTACGACGCCCACACCCATCGGCTCATCCGCGGGTCGGCGCAGCCGTCCCCGCTGCGCGCGCTGCTGAAGTGGGCCGGCCTGCCACAGGTGCTGTTCGTGGTCACCGCCCGGTTCGGCCGGTTGATGTGGAAGTACGAGGGCACGGGCTACGCCCTGATGCTCAAGCACGTCGGTGTGCTGTACCAGAACATGTACCTCGTCGCGACCGCGATGGGGCTGGCTCCCTGCGCGATCGCGGTGGGCGGCGCCGACTACTTCGCCGAGGCGACCGGTCTGGACCCGATGGCCGAATCGAGTGTCGGCGCGTTCACGCTGGGCAGCCGGCGGCCGCCGTCGTCCACCGACGCCGACGGGGAAGGCAGGTCCTGATGAAACCCCAACTCGCGCGGGACGCGTACTTCGCGCCGGTCCCCGACGGGGTGTACTGGCTCACCAACAAGGGACCGGTCACGCTGACCGGCAAGACCATCGCCGCGTGGATCGACCGGCTGGCCCCGTTCCTCGACGGGCAGCGGTCCCTGGACGAACTCGTCGCGCACCTGCCGGAGGGCCGGGGCGCCTTCGTCAGCGATGTCGTGCGCGCCCTGCACGAGCGCGGGCTCGTGAAGGACGCCGCGGTGCGCGGCCTGCCGCCGGACCAGGTGCTCGCGCCGCACGCGGCCGAGGTGCACTTCATCGACGACTTCGTCGACACCGCCGTCGTGCGGTTCGTCCGGCACCGCAACTGTCCGACGGTGTTGATCGGCGCCGGTCGGAGCCTGGTCGCCTGCGCGGCCGCCGGGCCGCGGTCGGGCATGGACAACGTCACGGTGGTGGTGACGGACGACTGCGCGACCGATCTCGACGAACTCTCGGGCGTGCTCGGGGGCTCCCGCCGCCGCGGGGTCGACCGGCTGCTGGTCGGCGAGCCCGAGCCGGACCGGTTCGAGCGGATGGTCGCCGGCGCCACCGTGGTCGTGCACGTCTCGGACCGCGTCTCCCCGGCCAGGGCCCGGCATCTGACGCGAATCTGCCACCAGAGCGGGACCCTGCTCGTGCAGGTGGTCATGACCGGCGCCGAGGCGTGGATCGGCCCGCTGCCGTCGACGGGCCGCGTCGGCTGGGACGACGCGCGGTTGCGACTGTCGCTGCCGGAGCGGGAGCACGGCGCCGAGCCGCCGACGCCGGACGCCGCCGCGGTGCTGGCCGACCATGTGGTCCACCGCGTGTTTCGGGAGGTGACCGGGCTCGCCGACACCGACGATGTCCGCCCCCGGCTGGCTCGATTCGACCTGACGACCCTGCGCACGACGTACCACCGGGTGCTGCCGCATCCGTTCGCGGGTTCGGCACGGCCGCAGACGGCCGACGAGTTCCGACACACCGTCAACCGGTTGAGCCGTGGACCCCGGCTGGACGAGGAGTCGTTCTCGCGCCGCGCCGCCGAACTCGTCGACGACCGTCTCGGGCCGTTCCGCGCGATCGGTGAGCGGGACTTCGCCCAGCTTCCGCTGCACGTGTCCGAGGTGACCGTCGCGGACCCGGTCAGCCTGCTGGGCGAGGACCGCGAGCCGGTCCCGGTGATCGCCGCCGGCCCGGACTTCGCCGCCGCTCGCTACCGCGCGGCGGTGCGGGCGTTCGCCGTGCACGGGTCGCTGTTCGTCGATCCGCGCCGACTGCTGGCCGCGGCCGGCTCCGACGAGCCGACCGGCCGGGACGACCCCGCCGAGGACCTCGTCGCCCTGACCGCCGGCGACCCGGCCGGCCAGGTGTGGGGATCGCGGCTGACCGACGGCGAACCGTGCGAGGTGCCCGCCGTGGCCGCGTTTCCCGCGCTGCGTTCCCGGTCGGACCGCACCGCCGCGTCCGCCGGGGCCACCGCGGGGTATGACTGGGCCGAGGCCGTGACCGCAGGTGTCGCCGGGCGCTGCCTCGACCTGACCGTCGCCGAACTCGCCGACGCCGACCGGCAGCCACTGTCCGCTGTGGACATCGGATACACGTTCCTCGACGAGATCGGCCAGCGCTACCGTCGGCTGCTGGCGGTGTTCGACACGCCCGTGTGGGTCTACGACGCCACCGGATCGCTCGGCGTGCCCACGTTCGCGTTCTGCCTCGGCGCCGAGACCGTGGCCTACACCAGCGCACCCCGGGTGATCGACGCGCTGCGCGACGGCCTCGAGCAGGTCCTGCTGGCCTGCCAGGCACGCATGCACTCCCAGCACGCCTACGCGCCGCCGCCGGTGCCCCAGCTGCCGCCACGGCTGCGCGGTGACGAGCCCGCCCGACAGCGACAGGACACCGGGCTGCGCAACATGGTCGAGGCGCTGTGCAGCAACGGCTGGATCCCGGTCGCGGTGCCACTCGACCACGATCCCGAGATGAGTCAGGTCATGCCCTACGCCGTACAGGTGGTGCTGCGATGAGTCCTCGGACCCGCATCGGTCTCAGCGGTTCCGGCGCGTTGCACACCGGGATCAGGAGGCTCCTGGCCGACGAGGCCAGGCTCGTGCCGGTCATCGTGGATGACCCGGCCGACGGACTCGACCGGTGCCGGGCACTCGTGCTGGCCAGCGACGCCTGGGACACCCGGGCCCACACCGACGCGCAGGCCGCCTGTGCCGCGGCGGGAGTTCCCTGGCTGCCCGTGTTCACCAGACTCGGGCACGCGGTGATCGGGCCCGTGACGCGTCCCCGCGTGGCGGGCTGCGCGACCTGCGCCGACCTGCGCGGCGCCCGGGCGCGACTGCGAGGGGCGGAGGTCGACGCGGTGTGGGAACGCAACGCCGACGCCTTCGTGAGTCGCCCGTCCTCGTGGCTCACCGCTCTCGGCTCCCATGCCGTCGCCGCGCTGGCGGTCGAGGAGGTGCGGCGGCTGGTCGACGGCTCCGCCCCACCGCGGACCGACAGGGCGGTGCTGCATCTGCACCTGGACGACATCACCGTCACCACGCACAGGTTGCTGCCCGATCCACTGTGCCCGGCGTGCGGTTCCCTGCCCGACGACACGGCGGAGCGGGCCGAGATCACCCTGTGGCCGCGACCGAAGCCGGCGCCGGACACCTACCGGGTGCGGTCGGTCGCCGCCGAGCGCGACGAGCTGATCGGCACGTACGTCGACGCCGAGACGGGTCTGATCCGCACGGTGGACGTGGGTGACGAGGCCGGGGTCGCGGTCGCGGTGGCGGGGATGGGCCTGCGCGGCGGCGGGAACGGGGTGGAGTGGAGTTGGGGGCGCAGCGACAGCTACCGGACCAGCGAGCTGACCGCCGTCCTCGAATCGCTCGAGCGCTGGGGCGGAATGCAGCCCGGCGGGAAGCGGACCACGGTGCGCGCCCGGTTCCCGGACGTCCGCGCGGAAGCCGTCGACCCGCGTTCGCTCGGGCTGTACCCGCCGGAGCGCTACGGGCCGTCGTTCCCGTTCGTCCGGTTCGACGACGACCTGGAGCTGGACTGGGTGTGGGGCTATTCCTTTGCCCGACGCCGTCCCGTGCTGGTGCCCGAGAGCTGTGCGTACTACGGGTTGCACCGGACCAAGCCGCGCGAGCCCAAGATCGCGTTCGAGACCTCCAACGGGTGCGCGTTGGGGGGCTGCCTCGAGGAGGCCATCCTCCACGGGATCCTGGAGGTCGCCGAACGCGACGCCTTCCTGATGACCTGGTATGCCCGGATGGGGGTGCCCCGGATCGACCTGGACTCGGCCCGTGACCGACGGATCCCGTTGCTGCGCCAGCGGATCGAGGACGAGACCGGGTGGCGGATCCTCGCCTTCGACACCACCGTCGAGCAGCGGATCCCGTGCGTGTGGCTGCTGGCGGTGAACGCGCCGGGCAGCGGCGACGAGGCCAAGACAGTGTCCACCGGTGGGGCGCACCTGGAGCCGGAACACGCGCTGCGCAACGCCCTGTTCGAGCTGGGGCCGGTCATGAGCGGCCTCAACCGGACGTACCTCGACAACGCCGATCGCGCGCGGCGGATGGCCGAGGACTCGTCGCTGGTCCACCGGATGACCGACCACTCGCTGCTGTACGCCAGCCCGGCGGTGTTCGACCGCTTCGACTTCCTGATGGCCTCGACGGGCCGGCGCACGGTCGCGGAGATGGCCGGCGCCCGTCCGCCGGCCCGCAACGTCGACCTGACCAGCGACCTGATCGACATGGTGGGGCGCTACCTCGACACCGGGCTGGACGTCGTCGTCGTGGACCAGACGACGCCGGAACACCGGATCGGCGGGTTCAGCTGCGTCAAGGTGATCATCCCGGGCACCCTGCCGATGACCTTCGGGCACGAGTTCCGCCGGGTGCACGGCCTGCCCCGGCTGCACCGTGTCCCGCACGCGCTCGGCTACCGGGACGCGCCGCTGCCGCCCGAGAAGGTCAACCCGTATCCGCACCCGTTCCCGTAGCGCCTGCCGTTCGGATCTGCGGAGGGAGCTCTGACCCTCCCTCCGCACACCCGAGCATCGCTTTCACACAGTGCAGCCGCGCGGTGACGGTCGATTGACCGGGTCGGGAACGTGTGGTGTGCTCGACCGCGGCCCGCTGGCGGGACGGTATGCACTGGTAAGAGGCTCTGGGGGGCAGGGTGCGAGTGGTGTTCAGCCGCGTGCGCGAGCGCGAGGACTTGCAGTTCTTCGCCGCGTTGCGTGAGGCGCACCGCCCGCTGGCGACCGCGTGGTGGGCGCTCGTGGTGCTGCGTGGCGTGATGCCGGCGTTGTTCTCGGTCGCGATCGGCGGCCTCGTCGCCTCGGTCGGGCACGAGGGGCTGGGCATCGCGCTGGCGGCGGTGGGCGTGGTGTTCGTGATCAGCCAGGTGCTGGCCCCGCTGCACGGCCAGGTCGGCACGAGCCTGGGCAGCCACGTGTCGTCGTGGCTGAACGACCGGCTGATGGACGCGACGGTGGCGCCGCCGGGAACGGCGCACCTGGAGTCAGCGGAACTCTCCGACGACCTGACCGCGGCGCGGGACTTCGAGCTGGGGCTGACCGGGCCGCCGATGTCGCTGGCGATGGGGTTCATCGCCGAGGGCCTCATCGAGCTGGTGGCGGGCCTCGGCCAGGTGCTGCTGCTGTTCGGCTACCACTGGTGGGCGGCGGTCCTGGTCGGCGCGGCCTGGGCGTCGACGCACTGGCTGCTGCGCAAGAGCACCGTGTGGGACCGCGCCACGGGCGAGGTGCAGGAGGCGCAGCGCCACGCGGAGTACTCGTACCGACTGGCGATGGACGCGCCGGCGGCCAAGGAGTTGCGTGTCTTCGGCCTTTCCGAGTGGACGGTCGCGCGCTTCACACGCAGCCGCCGGCTGCTGGTGGACCGCCGATTCGAGTCGACCAGGCTGCGCCGGGGTCCGTTGGCGGCCGCGATCGGCCTGCTCGTCGTGGTCAACGGCCTGGTCTTCTGGCGGCTGGCGGCGGACGCGGCGGCCGGCGCGGTGGGACTGGCCCAGGTGGTGGTCTTCGTCCAGGCCGCGATCGGCGCCGGCGCGCTGGCGTTCGGCGGCCTGAACTGGGCGCTGCCGCACGCGGCCGGCGCGGTCGCGGCGATGCGCAAGGTGCACGACCGCATGGCCGAGGTCGGCGCGCTGCCCGCCGGCGACCGCCCGGCCACCGGCATGCCGGCGGGGAAGCTGCGGTTCCGCAACGTCGGGTTCCGCTACTCCCCGGACGGAAAGCCGGTGTTGGACGGGCTGGACCTGACGGTGCCGGCCGGATCGTCGCTGGCGGTCGTCGGCGTGAACGGCGCCGGCAAGACCACGTTGGTCAAGCTGCTGTGCCGGCTCTACGACCCCACCGAGGGCGCGATCGAGGTCGACGGCGTGGACCTGCGCGAGCTGGACGTGGCCGGCTGGCGGGAGCGGATCACCGCGGTCTTCCAGGACTACGTCCGCTACGAGTGGCCGCTGCGGGACAACGTCGCGCCCGGGGGCGGTTCCGACGAGGACGTGGTCGCCGCGCTGGAACTGGCCGGCGCGGGGCACTTCGCGGGCCTGGACACCATCCTCGCCACGGGATACGACGGCGGGACGGACCTGTCCGGCGGGCAGTGGCAGCGGGTGGCGCTGGCCCGCGCGCTGCACGCGGTCGGGGCCGGCGCCGGCGTCGTGGTGCTGGACGAGCCGACGGCGCAGCTGGACGTCCGCGGCGAGGCCGAGATCTTCGAACGGATCCTCGCCGCCACTCGCGAGTGCACGACGATCCTCATCTCCCACCGGTTCTCCACCGTCCGGCACGTGGACCGCATCTGCGTGCTGGAGGACGGCAAGGTGGTCGAGCTCGGCTCGCACGACGAGCTGATGGCGCTGGGCGGCCGCTACCGGACGATGTTTGACCTTCAGGCGTCCCGCTTCGAGGAGGAGCCCGATGGCCTCGCCCTCAACTGAACTGCCCTCGTCGCTGCGGTCGCTGTGGCGGTCGCTGGTGCTCGGCTACCGGGCGGAACCGCTGCTGCTGGTCGTCGGCTTCGTGACGACGGTTGCCGCCGCGTTGCCGGACGCGCTGTTCGCGCTCGGGCTCAAGCTGCTGGTCCAGGCCATGGCGGACCGCGCGGGCGACACCATCGTGCTGGCCGCCCTGCTGCTGGCGGCACTGAGCACCGCCACCTGGCTGCTGAGCGTGGCCAGCGACCGCACCGACCTGCGGCTGGCCGAACGCACGGCGGTGCACATCGAGTCGTACGTGGCCAGGTTGCAGTCCTCGGTGCCGACCATCGAGCACCACGAGCGGGCCGAGTACGTCGACCGGCTGGCGCTGCTGCGCGACCACGCCAGCGCCCTGAGCCAGATCTACCGGTCGGTCTTCCGGACTGCGGGTTCGGTGGTGCGGCTGGTGGTGGTCATCGGCCTGCTGATGTCCGTGCAGCCGATACTGGGCCTGCTCGTGCTGTTCGCGCTGCCCACCGTGCTGGTCTCCAACCGGCGGGGCGCGGTGGAGAAGAGGGTCGAGGAGCAGGGCGCCCAGGGGCGCCGGCTGGCGCGGCATCTGTTCGTGCTGGGCGCGACCGCCGCACCGGGCAAGGAGATCCGCGTCGGTGGACTGGGGGAGCGGCTGCGCGGCGGCCGGCGCGCGGCATGGGACCAGGGATACCTGCCGCTGGCGCGGGCGCGGTGGATCAGCTTCTGGTGGCTCGCGGCGGCATGGGCGATCTTCGCCGCGGCGTTCGTCGGCGCGGTGGCTGTGGTGGCGACCGGCGACGGTGCGACGGCCGGAAGCGTCGCGCTGGTGCTGACGGCGGGCACGCGGCTGTCCGCCTACGTCGGTCAGACCGTCAACGAGGTGCACTTCCTCCGCACGATCTGGCTCGACGCCTCTCGACGGATGGTGTGGCTGGAGGACTTCGCCGCCGCGCACTCGCTCGCGGCCGATCTGCCGGTGCCGACGGCGCTCACCGACGGCATCGAGTTCAAGGACGTCACGTTCCGCTATCCCGGCGCGGAACGCGCGGTGTTGCGGAACATTGATCTGCGCCTGCCGGCGGGCAAGGTGGTCGCCGTGGTCGGGGAGAACGGCGCGGGCAAGTCCACATTGGTCAAACTGCTGTGCCGCTTCTACGACCCGTCGTCCGGACGGATCACCGTGGACGGCGCCGATCTGACCCGGATCCCCGCGGACGGCTGGCGAGACCGGTTCGCCGGCGCGTTCCAGGACTTCATGCGGTTCGAGTACCCGGTCCAACACGCCGTGGGGATCGGCGACCGGGACCGCATGGACGACCGGGCAGCGGTCGAGGTCGCCGCGGGCCGTGCCGGCGCGGTGGACATCGTCGATGGCTTTCCCGACGGCTATGACACCCAACTCGGGGTGACATGGCGGGACGGCGTGGAGGTGTCGTTCGGACAGTGGCAGCGGCTGGCGCTGGCCCGCGGGTTCATGCGGGACGCGCCGCTGCTGCTGGCACTCGACGAGCCGACGGCGGCGATCGACGCCGAGACCGAGCATGCCCTGTTCGAGCGGTACGCCGACGCGGCCCGCGCCGAAGCCGGCTCGGGTCGGATCACGGTGTTGGTGTCCCACCGCTTCTCCACGGTTCGGATGGCTGACCTCATCGTCGTGCTCGACGGCGCGCACGTGGCCGAACAGGGAACGCATGACGAGTTGATGGCGCGCGGCGGCAAGTACGCGGAGCTCTACGGCATTCAGGCCGCCGCCTACCAGTAGACGGGGCGAACGCGGTCAGCCGTCGGCCGGCGCGACGAGGGCGGTCAGCAGGCGGGGGAGCACCTGCGTGAGGTAGCGATTGTCGGCGGTGTCGGGGAGTTCGTCGAGGATCGCCTGTTCGAGCATGGTCTCGTACAGCCTGACGATGGTGATGACGGCGCTGTGCGGCTCGACGGTCAGCCGCAGGCCCAGTCGGCCGAGGAGGTCGAGGAGGATCTGGGCGAGGGCGTCGTGAAAGCGGCGCTCGGCGGCGGCGGTCGGGGCGCGCAGGTCGGACTGGCGCAGGGCCTGGGCGCGGAACTCAAGGTTGAGCAGGTACCAGGTCTCGTCCGCGGTGAGCGACTCCATGAACAGGACGCCGGCGTCCTGGAGCACGCGGGTGACGGCATCCGGGGACGTCGGATCGACCGCGGCGGTGGCCTCGGCGACGGCGGCGCGCAGCCGGGTGGTGCGCTCCTGCGTCTGCACCTCGTAGACGGCGAGGAACAGCTCCTCCTTGCTGGCGAAGTTGGAGTAGAAGGCGCCGCGGGTGAAGCCGGCGCGGTCGCAGATGAGTTCGACCGGCGCGTCGCGGATGCCCATCTCGGTGAAGACGTCGTATGCCGCCTCGACGACCCGCCGCCGGGTCTCCGCGCGCCGCCGGGTCATGCCCTTCGGGCTGCCGAGATCCGCCCCGCTGGTCGTCATGCGGTCACCTTACTTACCCGGAGGAGTGACGGGATGCACTTCGCATCGGATACATCGTGTATTACGATACATGGTGCATCCAACGTGGTCAGGAGGCCTCGTGTCGTCGTTCCTCTACCGGCTCGGCCGTGCCGCGGCCCGAGCGCGCGTGCTCGTCCTCGCGCTGTGGGTCGCGGTCCTGGCCCTGACCGGCGGCGCCGCGCTGGTGTTCAACCACGGCACCGACGACACGTTCGCCATTCCCGGCTCGGAATCGCAGGACGCGCTGGATCACCTCGGACGGGTCTTCCCCGAGGTCAGCGGCACGTCGGCGCAGCTGGTGCTCGTCGTTCCCTCGGGTGCGGCGGCCGACACCCCGCGGATCCGGACCGCGGTGGCGCAGGCCGTGACGAAGATCGGGAAGCTCGACCAGGTCGCCACGGTGGTGAACCCGTTCGACGCGAGCGTCCACGGCGCGGTGTCGGGTGACGGCCGGGCCGCGCTGATCGCGGTGCCGTTGAAGGTGCAGCTCGCCGCCGTCGATCCGGCCACCAGGACCAGGCTCGCCGCGATCGCCGAGGACCTGGGGACGGAAGCCGGAGCGAAGGTGTACACCGGCGGCGACGCGTTCTCCGACCGGGTGCCGAAGCTCAGTCCCACCGAGGGCATCGGCCTGGTCATCGCGCTGCTGGTGCTGGTGCTGATGTTCCGCTCCCTGATCGCGGCGGTCATGCCGCTGGTCACCGCGGTCCTCGGGGTCGGCGTCGCGGTCGGGCTGATCTACCTCGCCACCCTGATCGCGCCGATCTCCTCGACCGCGCCGATGCTGGCGGTGATGATCGGGCTCGCGGTCGGCATCGACTACGCCCTGTTCCTGCTCTCGCGGCATCGTGACCAGCTCGCCGACGGCCTCGACGTCGAGGAGTCGATCGCCCGCGCCACCGCCACCGCCGGATCGGCGGTCATCTTCGCCGGCCTCACCGTCGTCATCGCCCTGCTCGGGCTGTCGGTGGCCGGCATCCCGTTCCTGACCACCATGGGCATCGCCGCCGCGGTCGCGGTCGCCCTCGCCGTCGGCATCGCCGTCACGCTCGTCCCGGCGCTGATGTCCTTCGCGGGCAAGCGATTGACGCCACGGGTCCGGAAGCCGCGGCGCAAACCCCGTCGCCGTCCTCAGATCGCCCGTTGGTGGGTCCGCACCGCAACCAAGGCGCCGCTGGTCACCGTGCTCGTCGTCGTCGCCGGGCTGGCGATCTGCGCGATCCCCGCCACGAGCCTGCGGCTGGCGTTGCCGGACAACGGAACCGAGGCGCAGGGCAGCCCCGCACGTGACACGTACGAGGTCGTCGGCGAACACTTCGGTCCCGGCTACAACGGCCCGTTGATCGTCACCGCGGACATCATCACCAGCACCGATCCCGTCGGACTGGTGAACAAGATCGCCGACGAGATCCGACGGCTCCCCGGCGTCGCCTCGGTGCCGCTGGCCACCCCGAACCCCAAGGGCGACACCGGAATCATCCAGGTCGTCCCCACGACCGCACCGGACTCCGCGCAGACCGACGACCTGGTGTCGCGGCTGCGGGGGCAGGAGCAGCACTTCCTCGACGTCCACGGCACGCGGACGGCGGTCACCGGCATCACCGCCGTCGGCATCGACGTCTCCGCCAAGCTCGGCAATGCCCTGCTGCCGTTCGGGATCCTGGTCGTCGGGCTCTCGCTGATCCTGCTGGCGATGGTGTTCCGGTCGATCTGGGTGCCGATCAAGGCCACGGCCGGCTACCTGCTCTCCGTCGCCGCGGCCTTCGGCGCGACGTCCTTCGTGTTCGTGCAGGGCCACCTGGCGGGCGTCCTCAACGTGACGCACACCGGCAGCGTGATCAGCTTCCTGCCGATCATCCTCATGGGTGTCCTGTTCGGACTCGCCATGGACTACGAGGTGTTCCTGGTGTCCCGCATGCGGGAGGACTTCGTCCAGCACGGCGATCCGCGCCGCGCGATCGAGTCCGGCTTCGTCTCCGCCTCCCGCGTGGTGGTCGCCGCCGCGGTGATCATGTTCGCGGTCTTCGCCGCGTTCGTCCCCGACGGCAGCGCCACCATCAAACCCATCGCCTTCAGCCTGGCGATCGGCGTCTTCGTCGACGCGTTCATCGTGCGGATGACCCTGGTGCCCGCGGTGCTGGCGTTGCTGGGCCGCCGCGCCTGGGGCCTGCCTCCGAAACTGGACCGGATGCTGCCGGTGTTCGACGCCGAGGGAGACGCCCTCGCGCACGAACTGCGGCTCGCCGAGTGGCCCGCCCCGGGTAGCGCCGAGGCCGTCAGCGCCGCCGCGCTCCGGCTGGAGGACGACCGGGGCCGCCCGGCCTACACCGACATCGACCTGCACCTGCCGGCCGGGGAGGTCCTCGTGCTGCACGGTGTCGGCGCC
This sequence comes from Kutzneria buriramensis, assembly GCF_003387475.1. GTDB lineage: Bacteria > Actinomycetota > Actinomycetes > Mycobacteriales > Pseudonocardiaceae > Kutzneria > Kutzneria buriramensis. The sequence goes on from NZ_QUNO01000014.1 coordinate 143,080, forward strand.
TGCGGCAAGACCGCCCTGCTGTACACCCTCGCCGGGCGCGTCACCAAGTTCACCGGCGACCTCAAGGTGCTCGGACGCGTTCTGCCCCAACACACTCATGCCCTGCGCCGAGATGTCGCGGTCGTTCCGTGCCGCGACACAACGGATCCGGCCCGGCAGATCGCCGATGCCCTCGCCGGCGACGCCGCGCTCGTCGTCGTCGACGACATCGATCTGGTGCTCCGTACCGACGTTCGCGATCAGGTGCGTGCGTTGCTCGCCGAGCGCCGCAGCTGTTCCGCCGGGACCGCGACGTTCGTGGTGACCTGTCAGGACCCCGAGCGTATCCGGGACCTCATGCCCGCCCGGGCCACCCATCTGCACGTCCTCACCGCCGCTCAGCCCGTCGAGGTCTCCTGATGCTCAAGCCGTTCGCCAACTCCGCCCGCGCCCTGGCCTCCGGACCGCTCACCTGGCGCACCTGGACCGGCCTGATCGCCGTCCCGATCATCGTGATGGGCCTGCTGACCTGGGCGTTCTGGACACCGGAAACCAACCACGGCACCGCCAGGGCCGCCGTGGTCAACAACGACGAACCCGTGCACGTCAACGGCCAGACCATCCCGCTCGGCCGCCAGCTCGCCGGCGACCTCACCCACAGCGGCGACTCCGCCTACACCTGGGTGCTCACCGACGCCGCCGACGCCGCGTCCGGCCTCGCGGACGGCAGCTACGCCGCGACGGTGACCATCCCGGCGGACTTCTCCGCCCGCGCCACCTCGGCCGCCACCGGCAATCCCCTCGACGCCCGGCAGGCACAGGTGCAGGTGCGGACGTCCGACGCCGCCGGCGTCACCGATCCGGGCCTCGCGGACCACGTCGCCCAAGCAGCCCAGCGGACCCTGAATCGGCAGATCGTCCAGACGTACCTGGACAACGTGTACGTCGGCTTCACGACCATCCACCGGCAGGTCGGCCAAGCCGCGGACGGCGCGGCCCGGCTCGCCGACGGCACCGCTCAACTGGCCGGCGCCGCGGGCCAGCTGGCTACCGGCGCCGACCAGCTCGCCGACGGAACCGCCCAGCTCGCCGACGGCTCCGGCCAGCTGTCGGCGGGGCTCACCCAGGCCCAGCGCGACACCGCGCAACTGCCGGCGCTCACCCGTCAGCTCGCCGCCGGCGCCGACGAGGTCGCCGACGGCAACGAACAGCTCGCCGCCACCGTCGTGCCGCTGGCCGACCGCATCATCGCCGCGATCGACTCCGTTCCCTCGGCCGGCAGCGCCGCCAAGCAGTTCCAGCAGCTCGCCGACGACTGCACCGGCACCGCCGCCTTCTGCGGCGAGCTCCGGCAGACCGCGGACCGGTTCACCACCGACGCGGGGAAGATCGACGGTGTCAAGGCTGCGGTCCGCGCCAACGCCGTCAAGGTGCGTGACTCGGTCCAGGCGCTGGCCACCGGCGCCCGCCAGGTCGCCGACGGCAACACCCAGCTGGCCGCCAAGTCCGCGGAGCTGGCCGCCGGGATCGCGTCCGCCGCCGCCGGTGCCCGCCGGCTCGACAGCGGGGTGCGCGAGGCGAACTCGGGCTCCCACCGGCTGGCCGGCGGCGCCGGGCAGCTGAGGGACGGCGTCACCAAGGTCGACGCCGGTGCGCACGAGCTCGCGGATCAGCTGAACAAGGGCCGTGACCAGGTGCCGGCCTACACGGACGCCGAACGTGCGCACCTCAAGACCGTCGCGGCCGATCCCAGCACCGCCACGACCGATGGCACTCCGGTCGGCACCTTGGCCCTCACTCTGTTCGCGGCCTTGGCCTTGTGGGCACTGGCGCTGGCCACGTACATGGTGACGCGAGCCGTCCCGCATGCGGTACTCACCGCGCGGGAACCCACCTGGCGCATCATCCTGCGCGCCGCCATCCCGGGGGCGACCGCGGCCGGCCTCGCGGCGCTCGCCATCACCGCGGTCGCCGTCCCCGTCCTGAGGCTCGGATTCGTCGGCAGTATTGGGTTCCTGCTGATCGCGCTGCTGGCCGCCGCCGCGTTCGTCGCCCTCAACCAGGCGGCCACGGCGATCTTCGGCCGCGCCGGGCGGCTCGCGTCCCTGGCCGTCCTCGTGCTCGTCGGAGCGACCGGCATCGTCTCCACGCTGCCGAGCCCCCTCTACGCCCTCGCCGACTACCTGCCCACGCAAGGCGCGGTGCTCGCGCTGCGTGCCGCCGCCACCGACGGCACCGGCCTCACCGCCGGCGTCGTCCACCTTGCCGCCTGGCTCCTCGTCGGCGCCCTCGTCTCGATCCTGGTCACCGACCGCCGCCGCTACCTGTCGGCCAGGAACGTGCGGCTGACTCCGTTCTACGGAAGGGAAAACCTCGCATGAGCCGCGCCCAGCGCATCGACACCCACCAGCACCTCGTGCCGCCCCGTTACGCGGAATGGATGCACGAGAAGGGAATCCGGCCCGGCGGCGTGGACTTGCCCACGTGGTCGCCGTCGGCCGCGCTGAAGTTCATGGACGGCCACGGGATCGGCACCGGCATCCTGTCGCTGTCCACACCGGGGGTCTACTTCGGCGACGTCGCCGAGGCGCGCCGCTGGGCCCGTGACGTCAACGAGTACACCGCCTCCGTGGTCGCGGACCGCCCGGACCGCTTCGGGTTCTTCGCCACCCTGACCCTGCCCGACGTCGATGGCGCGCTCGCCGAAGCCGAGTACGCGCTCGACGCCCTGCACGCCGACGGAATCGTGCTGCTGGCCAACAACGACGGCCGCTACCTCGGTGATCCCGGTTTCGAGCCGCTGCTGAAGTTCTTGCACGACAGGCAGGTCGCGGTGTTCATCCATCCCGGCGAGCTGCCAGGCCCGGAGGTGCCCGGCATTCCCACGTTCACCGCGGACTTCCTGCTCGACACCACCCGCACGGCGATCAGCCTCATCCTGTCGGGGGCGATGGCGAAGTATCCGGGCATCAAGTTCATCCTCGCGCACGCCGGCGGGTTCGTGCCCTACATCTCCTACCGCATCCTGCTCACGATGATGAGCACCAAGAACAAGGCGCAGCAGGCGTGGACGCTGCTCGACCAGAAGCACCAGGTGCCCAAGCAGCTCGCCGTGCTGCGCCAGTTCTACTACGACATCGCGCTGTCGGCGTCGCCCGCGGCGCTGCCGAGCCTGCTCGAGGTGGCCGACCCGGACCACATCACCTACGGCAGCGACTTCCCGTTCGCGCCCGCGCCGGCGGTGGGCTTCATGAACAAGACGTACGAGAAGTACCCGCTGGGCGACGAGCTGCGCGCCGCGATCGACCGCGGCAACTCCGAGAACCTCTTTCCCCGCCTCAAGAGCTGAGCCGCGCCGCCAGGTCGAACAGCGCCAGGGCGTGCAGCTCGAACAGGCGGACCAGGTCCACCCCGTCGCCGCCGATCTCCTTCGCGACGAACAGCCCGTCGGCGCCGGCCAGGGCGTACGTGGTCAGCAGCTGGACGGCGGCGGGGTCCAGGCCGGGCATGAATTCGGCGAACATGTCCGCGACGCGCCGGTGGGCGAATTCGCGCACCTGGAGGAACATCGTTCGAGCGCTGGGTTCCTCGGGGCGGCGCTCGAGGGTGAGCATGAGACCCAGGCGCAGGAAGTCGGGTGCCTCGAGCAGCGCCGTCGCGACCTGCTGGGCCAGCATGGTCACCCGCGCCATCGGCGTGCCGGCCGAGTCGTCGGGCAGGGTCAACGCGGCCAGCCAGCGTCCGAAGCTGCGCTCGATGACCGCGGCGATGAGGTCGTCCTTGTCCTTGAAGTGCCAGTAGATCGAGCTCGCCGGCAGCCCGCATCTCTTGCTCACCAGCGCGATGCTCGTGCCCTCGTAGCCGCGTTCGCCGGCCACCTCGACGGTGGCGTCGAGGATCCGGCGGCGGGACTCCTCGCCGTTCGCGCGCCGGCGTCGCGTGTTGCGGTCGTCGTCCACGTCCACCTCCGCTTGCTGTAGCGAACATTACAGGAAGGGTTGACCGCTCGGCGGGCGAGGCTTACCGTAGCGATCGTTACAACTGTAGTGATCGCTACAGGAAAGCGGACTCACCGTGGAGGCCCCGTGTTGCCGAACGGCTCACCCTCGTCCACCGTCACCGCGGAAACGGTGCTGCGCAGTGAGAGCACGGTCCGTGTGGGCGCCCGCGACATCTTCCTCACCGAGATCGTCCCCGCAGCTGGTCCGCGAAACCCGACGCCCGTGGTCCTGCTGCACGGCGGCGGCCCCGGCGCGACCGGCGCGTCCAACTACGCGCGCAACAGCGATGTGCTCGCTGAGGCCGGCCACCGGGTGCTGGTCCCGGACATGCCCGGATACGGGCGGTCGTCGAAGGAACTGGACCAGACTGACCCGTTCGGCGACCTCGCGATCTTCGTACGCGGCCTGCTCGACGCGCTGGACGTGGAGAAGGCGCACGTGGTGGGCAATTCCTACGGCGGGGCGGCGGCGCTGCGGTTGGCGCTCGACCGGCCGGACCGGGTGGACAAGCTCGTGCTGATGGGCCCCGGTGGCATCGGCACCACCCGCCGGCCTCCCACCAAGGGGCTGAACGCCCTGCTGGGTTACTACGGCGGCGACGGGCCGTCCCGGGCGAAGCTGGCGTCGTTCATCCGCAATCACCTGGTGTTCGACGCCTCCGGCGTGCCGGACGAACTCGTCGAGCTGCGCTACCAGGCCAGCATCGACCCCGAGGTGGTGTCGAACCCGCCGCTGCGCCGTCCGTCCGGGCGTGGGGCGCTGCGCACGCTGTGGCGTATGGACTTCACTCGCGACCGCGGCCGGCTCTCGCGCTGCCAGGTGCCGACGCTGGTCGTCTGGGGCACCCACGACAAGGTCAACCGCCCGTCCGGCGGACCGTGGCTGGCGCGTACCATGCGACGCTGCGACCTGCATCTGTTCGCCCGCACCGGACACTGGGCCCAGTACGAGCAGGCCCGCCGGTTCAACCGGCTGCTGCTCGACTGGCTCGACGGGGACGCGGCGTGACCCGCCCGGACGTGTACGGCGCCGCGCGACTGGGCTACGTCGTCGTCGAGTCGCGGCGGCTGACCGACTGGAACCGCTTCGGGGCCGACGCGATCGGCCTGCACGTCGACGAACTCACCCGCGACGCGCTGCGTTTCCGTCTCGACGACCGGGAATGCCGGTTCCTCATCGAACGCGGGCCGGCCGAGGACGTCACCGCCGCCGGTTGGGAGATCGACGACCACGAGACCTTCGACGTCATCCTCGGCCGCGTCACCGCGGCGGGCCTGCCCATCACCGAGGGCACTGCGGAGGAAGCTGGTCTGCGCGGTGTCGAACGGCTGTGGCGCTTCCCCGGCCCCAAAGGCATCGTCACCGAGATCTTCACCCGCGCCCGCACCACGACCGTCCCGTTGCGGATGCGCAACGCCGCCTTCGTGACCGGCCGCTCCGGCATGGGACACCTGGCCATCACCACCACCCGCCCCGAGCGGCTGCACACGTACTGGAACAACCTGTTGGACCTGCGGCTGTCGGACCGGATCGTCGAACGCATCGGCCCCGCCAAGCTGAACATCCGGTTCCTGCGCAGCGGCGAGCGCCACCATTCCATCGCGCTGGCCGGACTGCCGATCGATCCGGTCCGCACCTCGGTGCAGCACGTCAACATCGAGGTCGCAACCCTTGAGGACCTGCTCGCCGGCTTCCACCGGGTCACCGAGCTGGGCTTCGCCATGGCCTGGTCGGTCGGCCAACACACCAACGACCGCGAGCTGTCCTACTACAGCGTCACCCCTTCCGGGTTCGAACTCGAGGTCGGCTGGAACCCCGTCGTCGTCACCCCGGAACTGGAGGCGACCTGGGAGCCCACCACGTACCAAGGGATTTCGATCTGGGGGCACACCGTGGTCGGCAACGACGTCGTCACCCTCATGTCGCGCTTCCAGGCCGCGGTCCGGTCATTGCGCGGGCAGGAGGACACCGTTCCCGCCCTGTCCAGCACCCCGCTGGGTGCTCGCCGCTGAGGAGGCACAGCGAAGTGTCCGAGATTTCCCACTACGACGTGGCCGTCATCGGGTACGGGCCGACCGGGGTCACCGCCGCCAACCTGCTCGGCGCGCAGGGCTTGAGGGTGGTCGTCGTCGAACGGGACGCCGCCGTCTACGCCCGGGCCCGCGCCATCTCCACCGACGAGGAGGTCCTGCGCATCTGGCAGCAGGTCGGCCTCGCGGAGGAGTTGCAACGGGACATGGTGGCCGACCTGCCGATCGACTTCGTCGACCGCCTCGGCCGGCCGTTCCTGTCCGCTTCGTTCGACCCCGCCGGCCACGGCTACCCGCCCCAGCTGTTCATCTATCAACCGGTTCTGGAAGACACGCTGCGCAAGGGCGTCGCGCGGTTCCCGAACGTAGACCTGTTGCTGGAACACGAATGCCTGCGCTTGCGGCAAGACGCGGACGGCGTCGAACTGCTGTTGGCCGACGGCGAGCAGCTCAAGCGCGTGCGCGCCTCGTGGGTTGTCGCAGCGGACGGCGGTTCCAGTCCCACTCGCGGCCAACTCGGCATCGGCTTCGACGGCCGTACGTACGAGACCCGCTGGGTCGTGATCGACACCGAAGTCAACCGCGAGTGGCCCGACCACGACCGGCTGCGCTTCCACTGTGACCCGCGCCGGCCGGCGGTGGACTGCCCGACGCCCCTTGGCCATCACCGTTGGGAATTTCCCGTCCTGCCCGGTGAGGACGAGCAGGAACTCGTCAGCGATGCGGCCGTGTGGCGCCTGCTGGGCCGCCAGGGCATCACCCGTGACCACGTGACCGTGTTGCGGGCCGTGGTCTACAGCCACCACGTCCGCGCCGCAGCCCGCTGGCGCGTCGGCCGTGTCTTCCTCGCCGGCGACGCCGCCCACGCCATGCCGCCGTGGATCGGTCAGGGCATGGCCGCCGGTGTTCGGGATGCGGCCAACCTGTGCTGGAAACTCGCCGCCGTCGTCCGGGGCGAATTGCCGGCAGCCGTGCTGGATTCGTACGAGGTCGAGCGCAAACCCCATGTTCGTGAGGTGACCCGCCGTGCCGTCCTGGTGGGGCGGATCATCACCGAACGCCGTCCCGTCGCCTGCCGGATCCGCGACACACTGTTCCGAGCCGTGGCACCGCTGTCCCCGGTTCTCCGTGTCCTGGTCAAGCTGTGCTGGCTCCCGTTAGCCCGCTATCCGCAAGGATTCCTCGGCTCCGGCACGTCGGCGGTCGGTCACAAGGTTCCCCAGCCCTGGGTGCTCGACAGCGACAGCTCCCGACGCCGACTCGACGACGTCCTCGCCGGCAGCTGGACCGTCCTGCGCACTGCCACCGCGCTCCCCGCCCCGGAGTGGACCGCCTCCGGAGCCGTTCCCCTCACCGTTCTGCCGCCGGGCACACCACCGGAACCCGGTGGCGTGGTCGACATCAACGGCACCCTCCTCGCCTGGATGCGTTCGCATCGGACTCACGTCTTAGCCCTCCGGCCTGACGGCTTCGCCTACGCCGCCGCCAACGCCACCACCGCATTCGCCTCGCCGCCCATCGGACTCCGTCCGTCGGCAACCGTCCGAGGTTGATCACCCACCGGCGTCTCGTGCGCTATTCCCAGTCAGCCAAGAAGAAGTACTCGACCTGCCGGTCCGCCCGGTCGTCCGAAAGGCCGACGGCCTCGGTGAGGGACAACACGTTGTGCACGCGCCGGACGAAGGCGTGCAGCCTGCCCGGCGTGAGCCCGGCGACCACAATGGCCACCGGTGGCTCGGCTTTCGCGGTCAGCAGATCCCAGAGCCGGTCCCCGAACGCCGCCCAACCGCCCACCCCGAGTTCGCTGAACCCCAGCTTCCTGGTCAGCTCGACCAGCAGCGCGGACTCGACGTCCTCGGGGTTCGGTGAGACCTCGGCCTCGACGACCCGAAAACCCCGACCGGTCATGCTCTCGACAAGCGTCGCGATGTTCTCCCCGCGCACGAAGTACGGGCGCGACGGCAGCCACGGAGGAGCGACGGCGATGTTCGGGTATCGGTACTACGTGCTCGTGTCCGACGGCTTCTCGCGGGAGTCGCCGTATGCGCTCATCCGCGTGCGCCGGGGGCAGCCGGGGTCGAGAGCTTCACGCCGGGAGCCGGGTTTCCCCGGCAGCACTGAAAGCTCAGCCGGACTGGCGGTTGTAGTACTTGTTGACGGCGTCGATCCGCGACACCGCGCCGAGCTTGCCGAAGACGTTGTAGAGGTGGCGCTTGACGGTCGCCTCGGAGATGTTGAGGCGCGCGGCGATCTGGGAGTTGCTCATGGCCTGGGCGGTGAGCTCGATGACCTCGCGCTCGCGGCCGGACAGCGTGTCGGGCACGGGATTGTCCTTGCTCATCAAGGATTCCCGGGACACCGAGAGGATCACCTGGTCGGGGTGGCGGGCGGCGCCGCGGACGGCGGTGAGCAGCTCCAGACGGGTGACGCTCTTGAGCAGGTAGCCGCAGACGCCGAGGCCGACGAGGCGGTTCACCAGTGCGGGCTCGTCGTGCATGCTCAGAATGATGATCTTGGTCTCGGGGGAAACCTGGCGGATCCGCGCCGCGGTCTCGGTGACGTGGGAGCCGGGCATCTCGACGTCCAGCAGCACGACGTCGGGGCGCACGCGGCGGACGACCTCCACGCCGGAGTCGCCGTCGGCGGCCTCGCCGACGATGCGGAAGTCCTCCTCGAACTGGAGGATCTGCTTCACACCGTCGCGGAACAGCGCGTGGTCGTCGATGAGCGCGACCCTGGTCGGCGCCTCAGGCATCGCCGTCCGCCATGTTCCGCAGCGGGATCAGCAGCTCGACCCGGGTGCCCCGCCCCAGCTGGCTCATGATGACGATCTCTCCCTCCAGCAGCGCGGCCCGCTCCCGCATCGAGGACAGGCCGGCATTGCGCGTCCCTTGCCCGCTGGCCAGATCGACGCCGACGCCGTCGTCCTCGATGAACGCGTACAGCTCGTTCGGCGTGATGTTGACCTGGGTCAGCAGCTTGCTCGCCCGCGAGTGCCGGATGGCGTTGCGGATCGCCTCCCGGATGATCAGGAACGCCTCGCCCCTGATCTCGGGGGACAGGTTGGACTCGTCCCCGTTCACCCGCAGCGAGTAGTCCATCCTCGCGGGTTTCGCACTGTCGATGTAGGTCCGCAGCGAGCTCTCCAGCCCGCCCTCGGGCTCCCAGGTGCGCAGGTCCGACACCAGCCGGCGGACATCCCCGAGGGTGTGCCGCAGGGTCAGCTCGGCCCGCTCGATCCACGCGTCGGCCTGGACCGGCTCGGTCGCCCGCAGCGCGGTGGCCAGTTCGATCTGCCGGTGCGCCGCCGCCACATTGCCGCCGACCCGGTCGTGCACCTCGCGGCTGATCCGCTTGCGCTCCCGCAGATGCGCCTGCTCGATGCTCTCCAGCAGAAACCCCATGTACGAGCTGGAGGCCATCCGAATGCGCTGGGAGACCAGCTTGTTGGTGGCCAGCGCCAGGGCGAGCAGGCCGTCGGTCGATTCGTCGATGCCGGCCACGGTGGTGGTGATGGCCTCGAACAGGGCCATCGCGGCGCGCAGCGACTCGCTCGGATGAATGTTGTTGGAGGCCCGGGACAGGCCGATGTCCTTGGACAGCCGAAGGCCGAGGGTGGTCTCGCCGCGCAGCGACCGGGCGATGTCGGAAATGATCCCCCGGGCCTGGCGGAAGCATTCCTCCTGGGTCCTCGGGTCCTGCAGGAGACGGCTTCCCATGGCGCGCAGTTCGGCTTCGTAACGGACGACAATCGCGCCGCATTCCCGGTCAAGAATGTCGGCAACCACGCTGGACGACGTCGCCTCCATCGCGGGCTCCCCCCACTGCTGTCCCCGTGTTACGCCGCCCCCTCCCCGTTGCGAACAGCGTCAACGACCAACTGTAACAGAGCGGGTTGTATCGGTGAGATTCAGTGATAACGAATGTGTTTCCATCATGTTAATTAGACGGACATAGCGGACAAGGTTGCGGCGTATTGCGTAACCATGAATGCTCGGTACGGGGCGCGCGGGTTGGACCCTTGCATCCCTTGCCGGCCCTTGAGTGCAAGGAACGCGACACAAAGGGAACCGGCCAGCATTACCAGTGCCGGGAAACGCAGTGTGGGGATCCACGCCCAGGCGGCGACGGTAAACGATGTAGACACGCAGAGTGCGCATCCGGCGACCACAGCGCGAGCGATCCGCTCGCCGACGAGCAGCACCAGTGTCCGCCGGCCGGCCGCCGCGTCGCCCCGGGTGTCGGAGAAGTCCTTGGCCACCGAGCCGACGCCGCCCATCCACGCGGACATCACGGCGGCGAGAAGCAGCAGGTCGGGATCGGTGAGGTCGCCGCCGCCGAGCAGGTGGCCGGCCAGGAACGTGAGCGCGCCTCCCAGTGCGGCGACGACCGCGGCGCCGAGGCAGTGCCGCTTGAACGCGATGCCGGGCGCGGAGTAGGCGTGCCCGAGCGCCAGCATGGCCAGTACGAGCAGGGTGAACAGGGGTCCGATGAGCAGACCGGTGAGCACCGCGGCGGCAGCGAATCCCCGGCACCACCGCAGCGCCGTGACCCTCGGCAGGTCGCCGCGGGCGATCGGCCGGTCCTTGTGCGACGCCTGGTCCTCGACGATGTCCGCGGCCCCGTTGAACAAATACACGTACATCACCGCGCAGCCCCACGACAGGGCTCCGAGCAGCAGCGTTTCCGGTCTGACGCCGTGCAGCCAGGGCGCCGCCAGGGCCGCGCCGGCCAGCAGTCGGACAAAGAACACGACCTGCACGACGGGGCGGGCCTCGAGCAGGCAGTCGCGCAGGGTCTGGGCCGCGGTCGCGAGCGGGAGCCGGGTGCGGGTGTGGGCGGTCGGGTCGACGAACACGTGTGTCTCCTTCATCACCGTACGTACACGAAGGTTCACCGAGAATGCGATGTGTGCCTGATTTGCTGCGGTCGGTAACGTGGTGCTCCGCGGTTGTTGTCGGTGCCATAGATCTATCCGCGGCGGGCGTGACCAAACAGCGCCCTCGGACGTAGCACCGCTACAACCTTCGACTCATACCCTGTCAATCCTTGCATTAATTGCGAACAACTCTTTGATCGCTTAATTGGCAGTGCTATGTCAGCTTGATGCCATCGGAAAACCCTTTGTTTTGCACCTGTGGGTGCGCAGACTTCGGTAGGGAAAACCCGTCGAGGAACACATTCTGCGCAACCGTAGGGAGATGCTCGTGCTCGCATCGGGTCTCAAGCCGATTTCCATGCTCGACGTCCCCGCCGACACGCGGCGAGGCGGCGAGATCCGCACGCTTTTGTCGCCCCGCACCGTCGGCTCGACGTCGGGGTTCATGGGGGTGGCGACCGTCGCGCCCGGCGACTACATCGCCTCCCACCTGCACCCCTATTCGGAGGAATTCGTGTTCCTCGTCCGCGGCCGGCTGCGCGCCGACCTCGGCGACGAGTCGGTGCAGCTGACCGCCGGGCAGGGCCTGCTGGTGCCCAAGCACACCCCGCACCGCCTGGTGAACACCGGCGACGAGGAGGCCTTCCTCGTCTTCCACCTGGGCCCGCTCGCGCCGCGGCCGGAGATCGGCCACGTCGACCTCGAGGAGCACGGCGACTACGACCCGAAGGCGGACCGGTCATGACCGGCAGACGGGTCGCGGTCACGGGCGTCGGCGTCGTCGCGCCCGGCGGTATCGGCGCCAAGGAGTTCTGGTCGCTGCTGGTGGACGGTCGGACCGCCACCCGGCGGATCACCCGGTTCGACCCGGCCACGTTCCGCTCGCAGATCGCCGCCGAGTGCGACTTCGACGCCCTCCAGATGGGCCTGACCGCCCGCGAGCTGCGGCGGATGGACCTGTACGTGCAGTACGCGCTGGTCGCCGCGCGGGAGGCCGTGGAGAACTGCGGCCTGGACTGGGACGCCATCGACCTCAACCGGGTCGGCACGTCCATGGGCACCGCCGTCGGCGGCACCGTGCTGCTGGAGGACGAGTACCTGCCGGCGTCCGACAACGCCACCCAGTGGTCGGCGGACCTGCGGTTCCTGCACCCGTTCATGTACGACGCGCTGGTCCCGAGCAGCCTGGCCGCGGAGCTCGCGGCCTCGTTCGGCGCGGGCGGCCCGGCGTCGGTGGTGTCCACCGGCTGCACCTCGGGCCTGGACGCCATCGGCAACGCCTACGCGCTGATCGCCGACGGCGCCGCCGACGTGATGATCGCCGGCGCCGCCGAGTCGCCGATCTCGCCGATCTCGGTGGCCTGCTTCGACGCCATCAAGGCGACGTCGCCGAACAACGCCGAGCCGACGACCGCGTCGCGGCCGTTCGACCGCCGGCGCGACGGCTTCGTGCTCGGCGAGGGCGCGGCCACGCTGATCCTGGAGGAGTACGAGTCGGCCCGCCGGCGCGGGGCGCACATCTACTGCGAGATCTCGGGTTTCGCCAGCACCGGCAACGCGCACCACATGACCGGGCTGACCGCCGAGGGCATCGAGATGTCCGAGGCGATCGACCGCGCGATGGGCCAGGCCCGGCTCAACGCCGGCGACGTCGACTACATCAACGCGCACGGCTCCGGCACCAAGCAGAACGACCGGCACGAGACGGCGGCGTTCAAGCGCAGCCTCGGCGAGGCCGCGTACCGGATTCCGGTCAGCTCCATCAAGTCCATGGTCGGCCACTCGCTCGGCGCCATCGGCTCCATCGAGACGGCGGCGTGCGTGCTGGCCTTCGCGAACGACGCGGTGCCGCCCACGGCCAACCTGCACGAGCCGGATCCCCTGTGCGACCTGGACTACGTGCCGCTGGAGGCCCGCCCGGCGCACCTGGACCACGTGCTGACGGTGGGCAGCGGCTTCGGCGGTTTCCAGTCGGCGCTGCTGATGAGCAGGGAGTTGGTGGACCGATGACGGCACTGAAGATGGTGATCTCCGGCATCGGCGCGGTCACCCCGATCGGCGCCAGCACGGCGACGTACTGGGACGCGGTCCGCAAGGGCGTGTCGGGGCTGGGCTGGATCAGCCGGTTCGACCTGACCGACTACCCGTGCCGGGTCGGCGGCGAGGTGCACGACATCGACATCGCCGAGTACGTGCTGCCGCGGATCGCCGCGCAGACCGACCGCTGGACCCAGCTGGGTCTGGTCGCGGCCGGCCAGGCCCTGGACGACTCGGGGCACGCCTCGCCCGGCGACAACCCGTACGACACGGCCGTGATCACGGCCAGCAGCTCCGGCGGCAACGAGTTCGGCCAACGCGAGATCCACAAGCTGTGGTCGGACGGCCCGCACGCGGTCGGCGCCTACCAGTCCATCGCCTGGTTCTACGCGGCGACGACCGGCCAGGTGGCGATCAAACACGGCGCCAAGGGGCCGTGCGGCGTGCTGGCCACCGAGTCCGCCGGCGGCCTGGACGCCATCGGCCTGAGTCGGCGGGTGCTGCGGCGCGGCGAGGCCAAGGCCGTCGTCACCGGCGCGACCGAGGCGCCGATCAGCCCGTACGCGCTGGCATGCCAGCTGCGCGGCGGACGCCTGTCCCTGATCGACGACCCGATGGCCGCGTACCAGCCGTTCTCCGCGACGGCGGCCGGCCACGTGGTCGGCGAGGGCGGCGCGATGCTGCTCGTGGAGGACCTGAACCGCGCGCTCGACCGTGGCGCGGAACGGATCTACGCGGAGGTCGCCGGCTACGCGGCCACGCACGACGGCCGGCACACCACGCAGCGGGCCAGCGGCGTGGGGCTGGCGCGGGCGGCGCAGCTGGCCCTGACCGACGCCGGCATCGAACCCCACGACGTGGACGCCGTCTTCGCCGACGGGGCCGCCACTCCGGACCTGGACCAGGCCGAGATCGCCGCGCTGCGCACGGTTTTCGGCGCCCGGCCGGTGCCGGTGTGCCTGCCCAAGACGCTGGTCGGCCGGATGTACGCCGGGTCCGCGGCGCTGGACGTGGCGACCGCCGCGCTGGCGCTGTTCCACGGCGAGCTGCCGCCGTCGCCGGTGATCGAGAAGGCGCCGTGGGCGGTGGACCTGGACCTGGTGCACGAGCTGCGCGCCGCGGACCTGCGGCACGTCCTGGTGCTGGCCCGGGGATACGGCGGCTTCAACGCCGCGGTCGTGCTCCGCAAGGCCGAGAAAACCCAGTAGAGACAAGGAGAAACACCATGAGCATCGCGCCGAGCAAGTCGAGTCTGAGCAGCGAGGAGCTGGTCGCCACGCTGGCCGAGCTGATGACGCAGGGCGGCTTCCCCACCACCTCCCGCGAGCTGAGCGAGAACCTGGACTCGCTGTACGACAAGTGGGAGCTGGACTCGCTCGGTCACCTGGACCTGGTCGTCGCGCTGGGCAACCGGTTCGGCGTCACGATCACCGACGCCGACGCCGAGGAGCTCAAGACGCCGGCCGCCACCGTGCACTTCCTGACCACCGTGCTGCGGGTCGGCGGCTGAGATGGGCGCCAACCCGCTGGCCGGCCACGTCATCCCCGGCGTCAACGGGACCGCGGTGGACTTCGACGCCCACCGCGGGGCCCCGCTGGTGGTGATCCTGGGCAACAGGCACACCCAGAAGACCGGTCACGAGATCATCGAATCGCTGCGCTCGCACCCGCAGACCATGTCGGTGCGCGTCGTGCAGGTGGCCTGCCTGCGCGACGTCCCCAAGCCGTTGCAGGCGATGGCGACCCGGCACATCACCGCCGGCTACCGCGGCCAGCTGTCCGACCTGGCCGCCCGGCGGGCCGCGCTGGGCGCGCCGGCCGTGGACGAGTCGACGCTGCTGAACATCGCGCTGGACTGGACCGGCGAGGTCACCGGCAGCTTCGGCTTCAGCGCCGCCGACCGCACGCCGGTGGTCCTGGTGTTCGACCACGAGCTGGCGCTGCTCGCCCGCGTCACCGAACCCGGCGCGTTCGCGGCCGTGAGAGCCGCGCTGGCCACCACATCCGTCGAAGGGACCGTGTAGGACATGGCTGCCCGTACCGAGAACTCCGTTCACGTCAACGCACCGTTCGAACTGGTCTGGGACATCACCAACGACGTCCCCGGCTGGCCGCGGCTGTTCAGCGAGTACGCCGAGGCCGAGGTGCTCGAGCAGAAGGCGGACTACGTCAAGTTCCGGCTGACCATGCACCCCGACGAGCAGGGCCGGGTGTGGAGCTGGGTGTCCGAGCGGGAGCTGGACCGCGCGGCGCGCACCGTGGTGGCGCGCCGGGTGGAGACGGGTCCCTTCGAGTACATGAACATCCGCTGGACCTACGAGCCGTCCGCGGACGGCGGCACCGTGATGCGCTGGGTGCAGGAGTTCCAGATGAAGCCGGGCGCGCCCGTGGACGACGCCGGCATGCGGGACCGGATCAACAGCAACAGCACGATCCAGCTGGCGCTGATCAAGAGCACCATCGAGGGCGCGGCGGCGGCCAAGAGCCTGCGCGGCTACGTGCTGCCGGGCGTCGGCGACACCGAGGTGGATCTGTCCACAAGGGTCGGTCGGCCGCTGGTGGTGATCGTGGGCAACCGGATCACCCAGAAGGCCGGGCACGACCTGGTGGACGCGCTGCGCACCGACCCGGTCACCGCGGAGGTGCCGATCATCCAGGTGGCGCACCTCCAGGGCGTGCCGCGCAGCCTGCACAAGGTGGCCGAGCGGGACATCGCCGGCGGCCGGGCCAAGCAGGTCGAGCGGGCGGTGCGGCTGCGCACCGAGGCCGGGCTGGTCGCCACCGGCGAGGACGAGGCCATCGGCCTCGCCCTGGACTGGCAGGGCATCCTCGGCGGCCACTACGGCTTCGGCGCGCGGGACAAGGCGCCGCTGACCATCGTCACCGACCCGTACCTCTGCGTGCTGACCGTGATCCGGACCGACGACGCCCTGCCCGGCATCCGCGCGGCCCTGGACGCCATCGCCGTCAAGGAGGCCGTGTCGTGACCGCCATCCTGGAGCCGACGCGGGTCGTGGGCGTGCTGCCCGCCGCCCAGCCGTTCGACCTCCGCACGTCCATCCGCTTCCTCAAGGGCTTCGGCGCCTGCCGCGGCGACCAGGTGATGACGGTGGACAGCCTGACCAAGGCCATCGCCGTCGACGGCCAGGCCATCGCGTTCAAGGTCGCATCTCGCAAGGGCGGCGTGGACTACGTGCTGCACTCCGACGAGCCGATCTCGCCGGCGACAAGAGAAGTGGTGTGCCACAAGATCGACGGCTACCTGAGCCTGTCCGACGACCTGGCCGAGTTCTACGCGCTGGCCGAGACCGACCACCCGGCCTACGCCCGGCTGGTGCGCAACCTCTGGGGCCTGCACCAGGTCCGCTTCCTCACGGTGGCGGAGATCGGCGTGTGGGCGGTGCTCTCGCAGCGCACCCCGAAGAACATCTCCACCTCGCTCAAGCGCCGCATCACCCAGATGTTCGGGCGCAAGGTCACCTTCGAGGGCGCCGAGTACCAGGCGTTCCCGGAGCTCACGGACCTCGTGCACCTGACCGCCGCCGACTGGGTCGGCATCGTCAAGAACGGCCGCAAGGCTGAGTACCTGGCGTCCCTTGTGGACGGTCTGCTGGACATCGGCGAGGACTACCTGGCCACCGCCCCGTACGACGAGGCGACCAAGGCGCTGCGCCGGATCAAGGGCATCGGCGAGTTCTCCGCCGCCGCGATCCTGTTGCGGGGCCTGGGCCGGATGGACTTCGTGCCGCTGGACATGCCCAACTTCGCGGAGGCCACCGCCAAGATCTACGGCGAGGGCTACGACAACCAGAAGCTGCGCGACCGCTACGGCAAGCACCTGGGCTACTGGGCGTACTACCTGCACACCGCCCTTGGCGCGCTCAAGGAAGAGGCCCTCGCATGAGCCGGCTTCCCGTGAGCCTGACCCAGGACTTCGAGCTGATGCCGGACGAGGCCCGCGCGCAGGTGCTGTTCATCAGCAAGACCCGGCTGACGCTGAAGGGTTTCCTCACCGGCGGGCCGCTGGTGTGGAAGATGATGCGCCGGCTCAAGAAGACGCCGGGCTTCGTGTTCCACAAGGGACTGTTCAAGTTCCCCCTGACCACCGGCGCGATCGCATTCTTCGAGAACTACGAGTCGCTCCAGGAGTTCGCCCGCTCGCCGGAGCACCTGGCTCTGGTCAAGTGGGGCACGGTGCCGGGCCGGGTGCGCAGCGGCTTCATCCGGATCATGCGCACCGCGCCGACCGGCAGCGGGTTCGGCGACTGGATCAAGCCCGAGGAGCAGCAGTCGCTGGACCGCCGGCGGCTGATCCCGATCGTGGCCCGCGAAACCGACTGGGACGACCAGTTGAGCATCACTAGTGGGAGGACGGCATGACCCGCACGGCACTGGTCACCGGCGCGAGCCGGGGCATCGGCAAGGCCGTGGTGCAGCGGCTGCTGGCCGACGGCGTCCGCGTGTGCGGCCTCTACCGCACCGAAGGCGAGGCGGCCCAGCTGCTGGCCAAGGAGCTGGAGTCCGCGTCCCCCAAGGGGATCGCGTTGCAGTGCGACATCTCCGACGAGCAGCAGGTGCACGCGGCGGTCGCCCGCTGCGCCGAGGAGTTCGGCGGCGTGGACGTGCTGGTCAACAACGCCGGCGTGACCACGTTCTCGTTGCTGGACAACCTGGAGCGGGCGCACTGGGACAGCATGTTCGCCACCAACGTCACCGGGCCGTACCTGGTGACGCGGGCCGTCCTGCCGCTGATGGGCCCCGGCGCGAGCATCGTCACGATCACCTCCGGGCTGGGCATCACCGGCGCGCCCGGCAAGACGCACTACGCGGCGAGCAAGGCCGCGCTGATCGGCTTCACCAAGGCGCTCAGCCGCGAGGTGGGCCGGCGCAACATCCGCGTCAACGCCATCGCGCCCGGGATCATCGAGACCGAGATGTCCGCCGTGGGCCTCAATCCCGAACTGCGCGCCCGCTACGAGGGCCAGTGCGCGCTCGGCCGCATCGGGCAGTCGCCCGAGCTGGCCGAGGTCGTGGCCTTCCTCGCCGACCACCGTTCCTCCTACGTCAACGGCCAGACCCTGATGGTCGACGGCGGAATGTGAGAGATGTCGTGACTGGAATCGATCTGACCGGGAAGACCGCGCTGGTCACCGGCGGCACCCGGGGCATCGGCCGGGCCACCGCGCTGACGCTGGCCCGCCACGGCGCCACCGTCACCGCGGTGGGCGCCCGCCCCAGCGAGGCCGCCGACCAGTTGGCCGCCGACCTGAAGGCGTTGTCCAGCGAGCACTCCGTCGCGTTCGCCGACGTGTCCGACGAGTCCGAGGTGTCGGCGCTGGCCGAGAGCGTCGGGGCGCTGGACATCGTGGTGAACAACGCCGGCGTGGTCAGCAGCGCTTCGCTGCTGGGCATGGACCTCGACGAGTGGCACCGGGTGGTGGACACCAACCTCACCGGCATGTTCCTGGTCGTCCGCGCGGTGCTGCCCCGGTTGCGGGACAACGCGTCCATCGTCAACGTGACGTCCGCGGTGGCCTGGGTCGGTATGCCCGACCGGGCCCACTACACCGCGGCCAAGGCCGGCGTGCACGGCCTGACCCGCTCCATGTGCAAGGAACTGGGCCCGCGCCGGGTCCGGGTGAACAGCATCGCGCCGGGCATCGTGCAGACCGACCAGGTCGCCGGGCTCACCCCGGAGCAGCGCACCCGCTACGCCAACCTGGCCGCGCTGGGCCGGCTCGGCGAGCCGCAGGACATCGCCGACTCCGTGCTGTTCCTGGCCAGCGACCTGTCCGGGTTCGTCAACGGGGCGCTGCTCTACGTGGACGGGGGCATCTGAGCATGGCCGTCCGGATGACCCTGACCATGCAGGTCGGCACGGCCGACGCCGCCGAGTTCATCACCCGCTTCCAGCCGGCCGCCGACTACGCGGCCGGCGTGCCGGGCTGCCTCGGGCAGGCGATCACCGCCCGGGACCTGGCCGGCGACGTCACCGAGTTCGTGATCACCAGCGACTGGACGGACCGGGAGTCCTTCCACCGCTTCGAGACCAGCGAGGAACAGGACCGCGTCACCGCGCCGCTGGCCGCCCTGCGGCGCAGCGCGCGGATGGAGCTAGCCGAGATTGGAGCACAGCAGTGACCGCACGAGTGATGGTGCTGGCCCGCATCCGCAAGGGTGACGAGCAGCAGTTCGAGGCCGCCTACGCCGAGGTGACCGCCAAGGTCGCCGGCACTCCCGGGCACATCCGCGACGAGCTGCTGCGCCCGACCGCGAACGACGACCGCTACATCCTGCTGTCCGAGTGGGAGAACACGGCCGCCTTCCTGGCCTGGGAGGACGCCCCGATCCACAAGCAGACCACCACCCCGCTGCGGCCGTACTGGGCCGGCGCGGTCGAGCGCAACATCCACGAAGTGGCCTACTCGCTGAAGGGGAACTGACATGACGCAGGTTCAGGAGACGAACTCGGTCAACGAGGGACTCGTCGCCGACCCGCCGGACACCGCGCTGCTGCCGGAGTCCGCGCAGATCCTGTTGATGGCCACCAGCAAGTGGGTGTCGCAGTCGCTGTACGTCGCGGCCAAGCTCGGCATCGCCGACGTGCTGGCCGACGGTCCCCGCACGCCGGCCGAGTTGGCCGAGGCCACCGGCACGCACGCCAGGTCGCTGCACCGGATCCTGCGGGCCATCGCCAGCGTCGGTGTGTTCGCCGAGGACACCGACGGCCGCTTCGGCCAGACTCCGCTGTCGGAGTTCCTGCGGGCGGACGTGCCGGGTTCGCTGCGGCAGGCCGTGATCTTCTTCGGCGAGGACTTCACCTGGCGTCCGTACGGCCGGATCCTCGACACGGTGCGCACCGGCGCGCCGGTGTTCAACAAGCTCAACGACGTGCCGGACATGTTCGCGTACATGGCGAAGAACCCGGAGAGCCAGGAGATCTTCGACGGCGCGATGCTGGCGCTGTCCGGCGACTCGATCAGCGACATCACCGAGCGGTACGACTTCGCGGCCGCCGGCAAGGTCGTCGACATCGGCGGCGGCCAGGGCTTCCTGGTATCGGAGATCCTGCGCGCCAACCCCGACACCACGGCGATCCTGTTCGACCAGCAGTCCGTTGTGGACGGCGCGGTGACCGGCGAGTTCGGCGACCGGGTCGAGCTGGTGGCCGGCAGCTTCTTCGAGACGGTGCCGGGCGGCGGCGACACGTACATCCTCAAGAGCGTGCTGCACGACTGGAACGACGACCAGTGCGCGGACATCCTGGGCCGCGTGCGCAAGGCCATCGGCGACCGCGCCGACGCCCGGCTGCTGATCATCGAGGCCGTGGTGCCGCCGCTGAACGCCTGGGGCTTCGCGAAGTTCATGGACGTGGAGATGATGGTCAACGTCGGCGGCGTGGAGCGCACCGAGGCGGAGTGGCGGGACCTGTTCGCCCGCGCCGGTTTCGTGCTCTCCGACATCGTCGACATCAACCCGCCCAACTCGATCCTGGTGGGGCGCCCGGCATGACGCCGGCGGCCGCCCGGGTCCTGGACTGGTTCGCCTGGTACGGCGCCGCCCTGCTCGGACTGCCGGACCCGTACTTCTGGGACGACTCCGAAAGCGAAGGGAACACAGATGTCACAGCAGTGGGCACTGACCTGGAACGTCAAGCGTGGGACCGAGGCCGAGGTGATCCGGCTGTTCGAGCGCAGTGGTCGGCCTGACCACACCGTGCGCAACGCCAGCGGCGAAGTCGTCGGTCTGCTCAGGAGAACCTCGGTCTTCATGCGGCAGAACACCGTCGTGCGGGTGATCGAGTTCGACGGCGAGTTCATCGACGTCGCCAAGCACATGGGGCAGCAGCAGGAGGTTCGGGACCTGGAGCGGGCGCTGGACCAGTACCTGGAGGTGGAGCGGGACATGTCCACCCCGGAGAAGACGGCCGCGTTCTTCGCCTCGGCCAGCATGCGCTGCATCCTCAGCCGGCGACACGACGAGGAGTTGGCCGATGTCTGACCGGGTTGCGCTGGTCGTCGGCGGCTACGGCGGCATCGGGCGGGCGGTCTGCGACCAGTTGGGCGCCGAGGGCGTCACTATCGCGATCGCCGGCCGCACGCCGAGCAGCGCCGAGCTGGCCTGCAAGGAACTGCGCGAGGAGGGTGTGCGGGCCTTCCCGTACACCGTGGACCTGGCCGACAAGTCCACTGTGGACAAGCTCGTCGCCGACGTGACCGAGGACCTGGGCGACATCGACGTGCTGGTCAACCTGGCCGCGATCGACGCGCACGGGCCGGCGCTGGACGTCTCGGTGCATGAGTGGGACCGGGTGCTCGGCATCAACCTGTCCGGCAGCTTCTGGCTGGCGCAGGCGGTCGGCCGGGAGATGGTCGACGCCGGCCGGCCGGGCCGGATCGTGCTGCTTTCCTCCACCCGCAGCGAGTTCGGCGGCCGGCGCGGGTTCTCCGCGTACGGGGCGTCCAAGGCAGGCGTGAACCTGCTCGTCAAGCAGCTCAGCACGGAGTGGGCGGCGCATGGCATCACGGTCAACGCGGTCGCCCCCGGCTTCGTGCCGACCGGGCTGACCGCCGGGGTGGACAACCAGTTCACCGCGATGATGATCCGCCGCATCCCGGCCTGCCGCTTCGCCCGCCCCGACGAGGTGGCCGCCGCCGTGACGTTCTTCGCGTCGCCGCAGGCCAGCTTCGTCACCGGCCAGGTGTTGTACGTCGACGGCGGCGTGACAGCCAGCTCCTGAGGAGGAAATCCGCTATGACTTCGACGATCGCCGTCCTGGGCACCGGCGCGATGGGCGCCGGCATGGCCGAGCGGCTGTTGGACGAGGGCCACCGGCTGCGGGTCTGGAACCGCAGCACGGAGAAGTTGTCGCCGCTGGTGGAGCGCGGCGCCGTCGCGGCCGGCACGCCGGCCGAGGCGGCCCGCGGCGCCGATGCGGTGCTGGTCAGCCTGGCGCACGCGGACGCCGTGACCATAGTCCTTTTCGGACCGGACGGCGCCGCGGAAGCCCTGCCGGCGGGGGCGCTGGTGTTGGACACCAGCACGACGTCGGCCGAGTCGGCACAGGAGATCGGTGACCGGGCCGAGAGGGCGGGCCTGCGGTTCGTCGAGGCCCGTGTGTTGGGCAACCCGCACCACGCCCGTTCCGGCCAGCTGCGGGTGCTCGTCGGCGGGCCGCAGGCGTACGTCGACGCCGCGCGGCCGTTGCTGGAGAGCATCGGCAAGGACGTGAACGTGCTGGGGGAGTGGGGATCCGGCGCGCAGATGAAGATCGCGCTGAACCTGTTCCTCGGCGTCCAACTGGCCGGCCTGGCCGAGGCGGTGGACATCGGCGCGGCCGCCGGCCTCGACCGGGCCACCGTGCTCAACGTGCTGGGCGGCAGCGGGTACAGCTCGCCGGTGGTGGCCTTTCGCTGCATGCTGGTCAATGCCGGCCGGCTGGAGCCGGCCGCCTTCCGCCTGGACCTGATGGACAAGGACCTGCGGCTGGCCACCGACCTGGCCACGGCCAACGGCGTCGACGCGCCGGTGACCGCCGCCTCCGGCGAGCTGTTCCGGCAGGGCGTGGCGGATGGCCTCGGGCACCTGGACGCGGTCGCCGTGGTGCGGACGAGCGTGCCGGCGGTGTCATCGTGATCATCGACGTGCACGGCCACGTGACCGCGCCGGAGCTGCTGGCCAAGTACCCGATGCCGCCCAGCCTGGGCGACATCGACGGCATGATCGAGCGCAAGCTCGCGGCCGGCATCGGACTGACGGTGGTCGGCAGCCCGGTCGGCTTCGGCACCATGACAAGAATTCCCGGCCTGGACAACTACGCCCAGCCCGCGGACAAGCTGGCGGCCTTCCACGACTGGATGGGCGAGACGGTTCGGGCGCACGCCGGGCACCTGCTCGCGTACGCCTACGTCAACCCGTTCGGCACGGACGCCGAACTCGCTGCCGCCGCGGAACTGGTGCGCCGTCCCGAGTTCGTCGGCTTCATCGTGAACACGTCGGTGCGTGGGCGGTTCCTGGACGACCCGGGCGCGGATGGCTTCTTCGCGCTGGCCGCGGAGGCGGACGTGCCGATCATGCTGCACCCGCCGGCCGAGCCGGTCGGCTCGCCGGCGCTGACCCACTTCGGGCTGGTGGAGCAGCTGGGCCGGTTCACCGACGTGCACCTGAGCCTGGCCACGCTGATCATGGGCGGGCGGTTCGAGCACGACCCGAACCTGCGGGTGATCGCGGCCACCGGCGGCGGGGCGCTGGCCCTGCTGGCCGACCGGCTGGACCTCGCGCACTCGCCGCGGCACTGGGCGGCGGCCGGCAAGCCCGCGCTGCCCCGCAAGCCCAGCAGCTACTTCTCGCAGATCTGGGTGGACACGGCGTCGCACAGCACGCATGCGCTGCGCGCCAACGTGTCCGTGTTCGGCGCGGACCACGTGCTGTTCGGCACCGACACCCCGCCGCTGCCCCACGAGGTGGCCGACCTGGTGCGCACGGTCACCGATCTCGATCTGTCCACGCAGGACACCAACGACATCCTGACCGGCAACGCCGTCCGCCTGCTCGGCCTGACCGAGGACCGGCTGCGCGCGGTCGCCTGACGCAAACCCCCAACGGAAACGAGCCGTGCGATGACCTCCACGATCCCCGCAACCGCGGGCCCGACTCCTTCCGAGCCGACTTCTGCCGGGCCGCCGCCGGCGGCGAAGCCGGCCAAGCTGCGGCTGACGACGCTGCCCGGCCTGCGGGCGTTCGCGTCGCTGACCGTGTTCATGGACCACTCCCTGCTGCCGCTGCCGGGCGTGAACCCGTTCGCGGACGTGGCCTTCGGCGACACCTTCGAGGCCGTGTTCCGGGTCGCCGCGTTCGGCTGCGTCTCGTTCTTCTTCGTGCTCAGCGGCTTCCTGCTGACCTGGCTGGCCAAGCCCACCGACAGCTACCGCGGCTTCCTGCGCCGCCGGCTGGTCCGCATCTACCCGGGCCACCTGGTCACCATGCTGATCTGCCTGCTGGGCACCGGTGCGACGCTGTGGCAGCTGCTGCCGAACATCTTCCTGGTGCAGTCCTGGATCCCGCGCTACGACATCTGGGCCGCGCTCAACGGCTCCACCTGGTCGCTGGCCTGCGAGATCCCGTTCTACCTGCTGTTCCCGGTGATCCTCAAGGGTGTCAACAGGATCGCGCCGAGCAGGCTGTGGTGGTGGGTCGGCGGCATCGTGGGCGCCGTGCTGGCCATCACCACGATCTCCAACTTCCTGGTGCCCGGCACGCCCCAGTTCCCGTTCGCCTCGCCGATCGGCATGACCCAGTTCTGGATGGTCTACACCGCCCCGCCCACCCGGATGCTGGACTTCGTGCTCGGCATGATCATGTGCCGGATCCTCAAGACCGGCCGCTGGATCAACCTCGGCCTGCTGCCGGCGATCGGCATCTACCTGGGCGCCGCCGCGGTCGGCCTGCTGCTGCCGTTCACCTACGAGCTGGCGTTCGTGGAGATCCTGCCGGCCGCGCTGCTGGTCACCGCGGCCGCGGCGACCGACGTGCACAACCGGCGCTCCCTGTTGCGCGGCAAGATCTGGGCCAAGCTCGGCGACATGTCGTACTCCTTCTACCTGGTGCACGGCATCGTGGTCTTCGGCGGCGGCACCGTGCTGCGCAGCGGAAAGCTGTTCAGCATCCCGGCGTCCTTCGGCATCATCGCCATCGATCTGCTGGTCAGCCTGGGCTTGGCCTGGCTGCTCTACACGTTCGTGGAACGCCCGATCCGCGCCCGCTGGTCCGTCGCCCGTCCCCCCATGAAGCAGCTCATCCCCACCTGATCGGAGGCCGTCATGACCACCACGCTCATCGTCGCCCGGATGACGCCGGACGCGGCCGGGCAGGTCGCCGACATCTTCACCGAGTCGGACCGCACCGACCTGCCGGGGCTGGTCGGCGTCACCCGCCGCCAGCTGTTCCGCTACCAGGGCCTGTACTTCCACCTGTTCGAGACCGACGAGCACGGCCCGCAGCGGGTCGAGGACGTGCGTGGTCACGAGCTGTTCGTCGACGTCAACGACAAGCTGTCGCACCACATCAAGCCGTACGACCCGCAGACCTGGCGCTCCCCGCGCGACGCCATGGCCGAGCAGTTCTACCACTGGTCGGTGAGACCGTGAGCGACGAGGAGATCTCGGCTCTGGTCCGAGCGTTCTGCGCCCTGGTGGAACAGGGAACCGTGCCGGCCGAGCCGGCGCGGCCCGAGGCGGGGCCGGGGTGCTGGCGGCAGGCGGCCAGCGCCTGGTGGTGAGCGCCGATGGCAGGAAACTGCCAGGCAAAAGGGTGCCAGTTCCAGCGCCTTCCCGGTGATCACCGGGCTGGGCAGACTTGATCGTGCCGGGAAGGAAAGGAATACGACAGTGTCCCGAGTACGCACAGCCGGCATGCTGGCGGTGGCCACGGCGGTCGTCGCACTCGGCGTGTCAACGGCATTCCTGGGCGGGACCGCGAAAGCGCCCGCCGCTCCGGTCGGCAACAGCATCGTCGGCCAGACTTCGCCGTTGGCCGGCAAGCTCATCGTGAATGCGGACGCGCCGGCGGTCGGCACGACCAGCGTCCGCTACACGGGTTCCACCGCGGAATGCGACTTCCTGCACAAGAAATACCCGGATGGCGTACCGGAGACCGACTGCGTCAACATCGCCACCTTCACGTCGACCAAGACGTCCCGGTCCGTGCGGCTGTGTTCCGCGTACAGCTGCGACGCCTGGCACGCCGGTTTCGACTTCGGCCTGCGCTACGACGGCGCAACCGTGTGGGCCACCGGGGGAACCTGCGATTACGGCGGTTTGGCGTACGACGCGTTGAAGGACTGGTCCTCGCACACCGGCGACGGCACCAAGAGCGTCGCCGTGGCCGCCGATTTCTACGTGATCATCAACGGCATTCCGATCACGGTGGAATGGCACATCCGCACGGTCGACAACGCCGACGGCAGTTGGCACATCGACGTCTACCACACTTGAGGAGGGCTGAGTCGTGTTCCGCAGAATCGTCGCCCTGCCCGGGGGCCGCCGGGCCAAGTGGGTCGTGCTGGTCGCCTGGATCGCGCTGCTCGTGCCGGCGTTCTCGCTGGCCGGCATGCTCGGTTCGGTGCAGAAGAACGACATCTCGGCGTGGCTGCCGAGTTCGTCGGAGTCGGCGAAGTTCCTCGCCGCCGCCAACAAGTTCGAGGCCGGCGACACCATGCCGACGATCGTCGTCTACGCGCGGCCCAGCGGCCTAACCCCGGCCGACCTGAAGAAGGTCAACGCGGACGCCGTGCTGTTCCAGCAGGTTCCCGATGTGACCGGCAAGGTGCAGCTGCCTCTGGTGTCCGACGACCTCAAGGCCGTCGCGACCATCGTGCCGGTGCGGGTCGGCGAGTCCGGCTGGACCGGCATCGCCAAGGTCGTCGACAAGCTGAACGCCATCGCCGGCACGGACGCCGGCGGTCTGGTCAGCCATGTCACCGGTCCCGGCGGCTACGCCTCGGACTCCGGCAAGGCTTTCGGCGACGCCGACCTGCTGATGATCATTGCGGTGATCGTGGTCGTCGCCATCCTGCTGTTCACGTACCGAAGCCCGACGCTGTGGCTGTTGCCGGTGATCACCGCGGTGGTGGCCGTGTTCACGTCGGAGGCGGTGATCGCGGTGCTGGCCCGCTACGCCGGCATCGTCGTGAACTCGCAGAGCAGCTTCATCCTGAGCGTGCTGGTGTTCGGCGCCGCCACGGACTACGCGCTGCTGCTCGTCGCCCGCTACCGGGAGGAGCTGCGGCTGCACGTGGACCGGCACGAGGCGATGGCGCAGGCGCTGCGCCGCTCCGGCCCGGCGATCATCGCCAGCGCGGCGACGGTCGCGATCAGCCTGCTGGTGCTGCTGCTGGCCACCCTCAACTCCACCAGCGGCCTGGGCCCGGTGTGCGCCGTCGGCATCGTCGTCGCCCTGCTGGCGATGATGACGCTGATGCCGGCGCTGCTGGTGATCTGCGGCCGCTGGATCTTCTGGCCTGTCCGGCCCACGTTCGGCTCGCTGCCGCCGGCCCGTGAGGGCGTGTGGTCGCGCGTCGGCAAGGTGGTGGCCCGCAAGCCCCGGCTGACCTGGATCGGCACGGCGATCGTGCTCGGGTCGTTCGCGCTGGGCATGATCGGCATGCACGCCGAGGGCATCCCGCAGGACGACCAGTTCACCAAGACCACCGAGGCCGTCGCCGGCGAACAGCTTCAGACGCAGCACTTCCCGGCCGGCGCGGGTAACCCGATCTGTGTCGTGGTGAACTCGTCCACTTCGGACAATGTGCGACTGACGCTGTCGCTGCTGCCCACCATCGCCACGGTCGTGCAGCTGGATGCCAAGGATGGCAAGTCGTTCATCATGGCGACCCCGCGCGCGGCGACCGACAGCCCGGAGTCGCTGGCGACCGCGCAGCAGGTGCGCGACGTCGTGCACGCCATCTTGGGCGCGGAGGCGGAGGTCGGCGGCGGTTCGGCGATCACGCTGGACATGCAGGACGGCGCCGCGCGGGACTCGTGGGTGGTGATTCCCGCGATCCTGCTGGTGGTGCTGGCGATCCTGGTGCTGTTGCTGCGGTCGCTGGTGGCGCCGCTGGTGCTGGTGGGCACGGTGGTGCTGTCCTTCGCCGCCACCATGGGCATCAGCACGGTGGTGTTCGACCACGTGTTCCACTTCGGCGGCATGGACGCCGCGTTCCCGTTGCAGGCGTTCACGTTCCTCGTGGCGCTCGGCGTGGACTACAACATCTTCCTGGTCACCAGGGTGCGGGAGGAATCCCGCCGCTTGGGCACCAGGCGGGGCGCGCTGACCGGCCTGACGGCGACCGGCGGCGTGATCACCTCGGCCGGCCTGGTGCTGGCCGGCACGTTCGCCGCCATGGCGTCGCTGCCGATGGTGTTCGCCGCGGAACTCGGCTTCACCGTCGCGGTCGGCGTGCTGATCGACACCTTCGTGGTCCGCTCGGTGCTGGTCACCGCGCTGACCCTGGACCTGGGGGAGGCCATGTGGTGGCCGCGCCGGGTCGTTCCCGCGAAACCCGTGCCGGAACTAGGACGGGAACTGGCCTACATCGGAGCTAGCGTCAACGCCGCTCCACTCGAAGCGCAGGAAAGGTAGAGACGGATGACCATCGCCCCCACCGCTGTGGTTCCCACAGCGCCCGCCGCGGCCGACAGCCGCCGGTGGCTCGCCCTCGCGGTGGTGATGACCGCCGCCTTCATGGACCTGGTCGACGTCACCATCGTCAACATCGCCGTGCCCAGCATCCAACGCGACACCGGAGCCTCGTTCAGCGCGGTCCAGTGGATCACCGGCGGCTACGCGCTGGCGTTCGCGCTCGGCCTGATCACCGGCGGACGACTCGGCGACATCTTCGGCCGCAAGCGCCTGTTCCTGCTCGGCATCGGCGGCTTCACCGTCGCCTCCGCGCTGTGCGGACTCGCGGTCAGCCCCGACATGCTGGTGGCCTCGCGCATTCTCCAGGGCGCGGCCGGCGCGATGATGGTGCCGCAGGTGCTGTCGATCATCCACGTCACGTTCCCGGCCGAGGAGCGCGGCAAGGTGTTCGGCATGTACGGGGCCATGGTCGGCCTCGGCGCGGTCGCCGGCCCGCTGCTGGGCGCGCTGCTGACCCAGTGGAACCTGTTCGGCCTCGAGTGGCGGCCGATCTTCCTGGTGAACCTGCCGATCGGCGTCGCCGGCCTGCTGCTGGGCGCCAGGTTCATCACCGAGTCCCGCAGCCCCAACGCCTTGCGCATCGACGTCGTCGGCACCGTGCTGGCCACCGTCGGCCTGCTGCTGGTGCTCTTCCCGCTGACCCAGGGCGAGCAGCTCGGGTGGCCACTGTGGACGTTCGCGTCGATGGTCGCCGGCGTGGTCGTGTTCATCGGCTTCATCGCCTTCGAGCGGGCCAAGATGCGCCGCAGCGGCTCGCCGCTGGTGGAGCTCTCGCTGTTCCGGATCAAGAGCTTCGCCGCCGGCATCGGCGTGCAGCTGGTCTTCGGCGCCACCACCGGCATCTTCTTCCTGATCTGGACGCTGTACATGCAGACCGGCCTCGGCTGGGACACCCTCCAGGCCGGCCTGACCGCCGTGCCGTTCTCGATCGCCGTCGGCGGCGCGGCCGGCGTGTCGGTCGCGGTGCTGGTGCCCAAGTTCGGCCGCAAGGTGCTCCAGGCCGGGGCGCTGGTGATGACCGTCGGCGTGCTGGTCTACATGCTGCTGGTCAACGGCATCGGCACCGGGATCACCACCTGGGAGATGATCCCGGCGCTGCTGGTGATGGGCTTCGGCATGGGCCTGATCATCTCGCCCATCACCGACGCGATCCTGTCGGACGTGCCGGCCGAGCACTCCGGCTCCGCGTCCGGCCTGATCAGCACCGTGCAGCAGATCGGCTGGGCCTTCGGCCTGGGCCTGGTGTCGGTGGCCTTCTTCGGCGCCGTCGGCAACGTCGCCCCGACCAGCCCGACCCGGGCCGCGGCGTACAGCACCGCGTTCAGCCACGGCCTCTGGTGGGTTGCCGCCGGCCTGGTCCTCGCCTTCGCCCTGATGTTCGCCCTGCCCAAGAAGGTCAAGCCGGCGGCCGAACCCGTCGCCTGACCCTCGCCATGACGCAGGTCCCGGGCTCCCCCACCCGGGACCTGCGTTTTTGCGCGAGTCGCGCTCACAGACAGACCGAATGCGCGAAACCGGCAGATGCTTGTCTGCCGGTTTCGCGCATTCGGTCTGGTGCTGGGTTGTGCCTAGGCGAGCAGCCCTGCGTCGCGGACCATCAGGCCGGCCTGGAAGCGGGTGCGGGCGCCGAGTTCCACCATCAGCGCCGCCACGTGCCGCCGGTACGTCCGCAGCGACATGCCCAGCCGCCGGGCGGACACCTCGTCGGTGCAGCCGCTGGCCAGCATCTGCGCCACGGCGCTGCGCAGCTGCGACGACGCCAGCTCGCCCCGCCCGCCGTCACTGTCCATATCGGACGTGGCGGTGCCCCACAGGTGCTCGAACATCTCGTGCACCCTGGTCACCACCATCGGGTTGCGCACCAGCACCGCACCGGCCGCCGGCTCGTCGCCGGGGCAGGCCGACACCAGAACCGCGCGGCGGTCGAAGATCGCCATCCGGAACCACAGCTGCGGCAGGGCACGCACCTCGCCGCCGGCCCCGGTCAGCTTGTTCACGTAGGACTGAACCGTCAGCTTGGACAACGCGCTGTGCTGCACCAGGGTCCGTACGCCGATGCCCCGCCGCGCCATCTCCAGCTCGCCCGGCAGCACATCGCCGACGGCGGTGGTGCTCAGGTGCGTGGCGGCGAACTCCGAGGAGCACTCCTGGATCAGCCGGTAGCACGCGGCCGGCACGGACTCGCCCGGCGGCAGGAACGTGAAGTCCTCGCTCAGCGGCGCGTTCCCGCGCGCCTCGCGGTACACGGTTCCCAGGCCCTGCAACGTCTTCCTGGTCTCCTCGATGAACCGCTGCTTCGCGTACAGCTCGGCGAGCACCGGGGTCAGCAGCTCCGCCTCGGCCCATTCCGGCGACGTGGGGCGGAAATGCCCGCCCGCGCCGACCGGCTGGATCAGCCGGGCCGCGTGCAGCCGGGCCAGCGCGTCGGCGGCGCGGTCCTGCGGGATGTCGGCCTCGCGGGCGACGAGCTCGCTGTCCAGCGTGTCGTAGCGCAGCGTCAGCCGGTACAGGTTCAGGGTCTCCTCGTCGATGGCGTGCGCGGACTGCATCGCGGTCACGGTTCCTCCTCCGACGTCACAAATATCCCCGATATCTCGAGGGTAGGGACGCGAGGACGAGCGCAGCCAGCGCGCCTGCACAGTTTGGGTGCAAAGCGTCATGCCGCTACGACTGAAGTTGTACGTCCTCCGGCTCGCCCGCGGCCCTGATCACGCGTCGGCCCAGGCCCCGCAGGTACTCCGCCAGCTCCGGCGGCTCGTGCACCTCGAAGTCGCAGCCCAGCATCGCCAGCCGGAACCCGATCCACTCCAACGAGTCGGCGCGGGTGCGCAGCCGACAGCTGTGCTCGTCGACGACTTCCAGGTCGGCCTTCGCGCCGCCCATCCGCCGGCGGATTTCGTCGAGGGGCGCGTGCAGCGTCGCCACCGCGCGGTACGTCGGGGCTCGCTCGAACAGTTTGCTCGCCACGTACGCCGCCGCGTCCTTGGCCGGCAGCTCGCGCGGCGTGAACCTGGCGCCGGTGAGTTGCGAGTCCCGCATCCGGTCCACGCGGAAGATCCGCCAGTCCGACCGCTCGTTGTCCCACGCGACCAGGTACCACTTCCGCTTGGTCGACACGAGCCGCTGCGGCTCGACCAGCCGGCTGGTGCCGCTGCCGTCGGCCGCCTGATAGCGGAACCGCAGCCGCTCATGGTTGGACACGGCCATCGCGATGGCCGCCAGCTCGTCCGGGTCGACGGTCGGCCCGCCGCTGCCCAGCAGCGGCTCGGTGGCCGCGTTCAGCGCCCCCACCCGGTGCCGCAGCCGGGAGGGCAGCACGTGGAGCAGCTTGGCCAGGGCCCGTACGGAGGCCTCCTCGATGCCGTCCACCGCGTGCCCGGCGGCCGTGCGCAGGCCGACGGCGATGGCCACCGCCTCCTCGTCGTCCAGCAGCAGCGGCGGCATCGCCTGGCCCGCGACCAGGCGATATCCGCCGATCGCGCCCATCGTGGCCTCGACGGGATAGCCCAGGTCGCGCAGCCGGTCGATGTCGCGCCGGATGGTGCGGGCGCTCACCCCGAGCCGCTCGGCCAGCTCGCTGCCCGGCCACTCGCGTGGCGTCTGGAGCAGCGACAGCAGGGTGAGCAGTCGGGCCGGCGTGTCCGTCATGCCGACAAATATGCCACCGATGTGGGACATGTTCTGACCTATATGGGTCCTACCGTCGGGCCAGACGACAACCGAGGGAGCCCGCGATGACCGCCAGCACGATCACCCCGACCAGCGTCTCCGGCGTGCTGCCGGCGGCCCAGCCGTTCGATCTGCGCACGTCGATCCGCTTTCTCCAGGGCTTCGGCGCCTGCCGCGGCGACCAGATCATGACCGAGGACACGCTGACCAAGGCCATCGCCATCGGCGGCCAGGCCGTCGTGTTCCGGGTGACGCCGACCGAGGGCGGCGTCGACTACGACCTGCACTCCGACCGTCCCATCTCCGCCGGGCTGCGGGCCGCGGTGCTGGACAAGATCGACGGCTACCTGAGCCTGTCCGACGACCTGTCCGAGTTCTACGCCCAGGCCGCCGGCGACCACCCCGACTACGCGCGGCTGGTCAAGGCGCTGTGGGGGCTGCACCAGGTCCGGTTCCTGACGGTGGCCGAGATCGGCGTCTGGGCGGTGCTGTCCCAGCGCACCCCGAAGAACGTCTCGACCTCGCTCAAGCGCCGCATCACCCAGATGTTCGGCCGCAAGATCAGCTACGACGGGCTGGAGTTCCAGGCGTTCCCGGAGCTCACCGACCTGCGGCCGCTGGACGTGAGCGACTGGATCTCGATCGTCAAGAACGCGCGCAAGGCGGAGTACCTGGCCAGCCTCGTCGAGGGACTGCTGGACATCGGCGAGGACTACCTGCGCACCGCGTCCTACACCCAGGCCACCAAGGCGCTGCGCGGCATCAAGGGCGTCGGCGAGTTCTCGGCCGCCGCGATCCTGCTGCGCGGGCTCGGGCGGATGGACTTCGTGCCGCTGGACATGCCGGCGTTCGCCGACGCGACCGCGAAGGTGTACGGGGAGGGCTACGACAACCAGAAGCTGCGCAGCCGCTACGGTGACAACCTCGGTTACTGGGCGTACTACCTGCACACCGGCTTGGGGGCGCTGAAGAACGAGGCGCTGGGGCCCGTGGCCTGCGGCGCCGGTCGCTGACACTTTCCTGTCATCGCCCCGATGTGGACACGGTGGGTGACCGTGTCGACGATGTAGGTAACCGAAATTCGTGAGGAGCCGTTGGATGTCGGACTTCGTTTTCCCCGCGACGAGTTCGGCTCGAGCCGCCCCGTTCGCCCTGAGCTCGCGCGACGTCGAGCTCACGCACGCGGAGTTGGCCAAGGCGGTCGAGGCCGTGGCCGACGGTGAGCAGACGATGGTGGACGGCGTGGTGACGCCGTACCACCTCGTGCTCGCCTGGTCGCGGCTTTCCGGTGCCCCGCAACGGCTTTCCCCCGCCGGCGGGACAGTGCTGGTGGCCGCGCTGCCGGCCGAGGACCTGGACGAGCTGGCCGCCGGGGCGCTCGCCGTCGTCCAGGCCGGCGGGTGGGTGCACTGCGTCTCTTCGGCGCGCGCGGGCGACGTCCTGGACGAGCTCACCGCCGTCCACGCCACCGATCTCGTCGCCGCCGCGTCGTCGCTGCGCATGTTCCGCCGCGCCCTGGAGGCCGAGCTCGTGGCCGGGCCGCTGTCCGTGCTGGCGGTGTTCGAGGGCCTGCAACGCAGCGAAAGCCACACGAGGCGGGAGCGCCGCACCCTGTTGCCAGCGCTGTATTCGCGTCTCGGCGGGCGCCTGCTCACCATCCGCTGCGTCGGCGAGCCCCTCGACCCGGAGACCACCACCTTCTACACCCGCGCCGGCCTGCTCGTCCGCCACGCTTTCAGTGATAATGTTTGAACAGGAAAGTGAATTGCTTCCCACTGTGTTCGGCCGACTCCGCTCGGACGTTTTTCACAATTGACGACATCAGGGTCTGGGCCGATCGGATGATTGCCCCGGTATCGGGAACGGAACTAGCTTCGGGTGATTTCTGCCGACCCGGCGGGAAATCGTGCGCACCTCCGGACTAAGGAGTCCGCATGCACCCGACAAGATCCACCCTGTCCCTGCTCGCGACGGTCGCGCTGGCCGCGGCGGGACTGGGCGTCGTCGCGGTCCCCGAGGCCGCCGCCACGCCGTTCGGCTACGCCAGCCTGAAGCCGATCCAGCAGCATCACGTGTCCGGCCTGCTCGCGACCGTCCTCAACGGCGAGGACCCGGCCAACCGGGCCCAGGCCCTGGCGCCCCGTGACGTCCACCGGGCGGCGGCCGCGCCCTGCACGAACAGCTTCGGCGACGACGTGAAGGTCAACCAGAACTGCCTGAACATCTCCGACACCGATCTGCAGGGCCGAGGCCAGGCGCAGAACGAGACGTGGATGGCGGCGGACCCGAACAATCCGGCGCATCTGCTCGCCAGCTACAACGACTACCGCCGCGGCGACGGAACCTGCGGCGTGACGTACTCGCTGGACGGCGGCCGTTCCTGGGCCGATTCCACCGTGCCCGACGGCTTCACCCGCGGCGCCGCATTCGGCGGCGCTCCGCGCCAGTACTGGCAGGCCGGCGGCGACACCTCCACGGCGTGGGACACCAAGGGCAACGCCTACCTGTCGTGCCAGGTGTTCAACCGGGGCGCGGGCACCTCGGCCAATCCGGACCAGTCCAGCGCGTTCTACGTCTTCCGGTCCACCGCCACCTTCGGCGCATCGTTCGACTTCACCGGGCGTCCCGTGGCCGAACGCGACGACACCGCCGGGGCCGGGAACTTCCTGCTGGACAAGCAATTGATCACCGTGGACAACCACGCCGGCAGCCCGTTCGCCGACCGCGTCTACGTCACGTGGACCACGTTCGCGGACGACGGCACCGGCTACATCTACGAGTCGCACTCCGCCGACTACGGCCAGTCGTTCTCCGCGCCGGTGCTGGTCAGCACCACGAGCGCCTTGTGTGACAACACCTTGGGCCTGCCGACGCCGGGCGGCACCTGCAACCAGAACCAGGACTCGCAGCCGTTCACCGGCCCCGACGGCGCGCTCTACGTGGCGTTCAACAACTTCAACAACGCGGTGAGCGGCAACGAGAACCGCAGCCAGGTGCTGCTGGCCAAGTCCACCGACGGCGGCGCGAGCTTCTCCGCGCCCACCCGGGTCGGTTACTTCTACGAGTTGCCCGACTGCGCCGCCTACCAGAACGGCCAGGACCCCGGCCGCGCCTGCGTGCCGGAGAAGGGCCCGTCGGCCAACTCGATCTTCCGCGCCAGCAACTACCCGATCGGCGCGGTCGACCCCACCCACGGCAACCGGGTCGTGGTGACCTACGGCTCGTACATCAACCGGAACTCCAACGAGACCACCGGGTGCACGCCCGCCGGCCTGTCGCCCAGCACCGGCGGCAACCTCTACACCGGCGTGAAGACCGGCACCTGCAACAACGACATCGTGCTGTCCACGTCCACGAACTCCGGCGCCAGTTTCACCGGCGGCAGCACCGATCCGCGTGCCCTCGCGGTGGTCAGCACCGGCGCCGGGCAGGCCCGCACCGACCAGTTCTGGCAGGCGGCCGACTTCTCGCCCAACGGGACCCTGGCCGTCAGCTACTACGACCGGCAGTACGGCTCGGACGAGAACCTCGGCTTCTCGGACATCACCGCCTCCACCAGCACGGACCTGAGCACCTTCCGGCACGTGCGGGCGACGTCGACCAGCATGCCGCCGCCGACCCAGTTCAGCGGCACGTTCATCGGTGACTACGCCGGCATCGCCGTCACCGGCCGGACCGTCTACCCGATCTGGTCGGACACCCGTGCGGCCGACCAGTTCCTCTGCCCCGGCACGGGAACCCCGACCACCCCGCCGGCGGTGTGCGAGGGCGGGGCGAGCAACGCCTCCGTCGCCAACGACGAGGACGCCTACACCACAGGAATCTCGCTCCGTTAGCAATCGTTGGTAGGGGCCGAAGCCGGCCCCTACCAACGGACGCTACTGACGGCAGGCCTCGGCGAGCAGTTCGTACGAGCGGATCCGGCTCGCGTGGTCGTGGACGATGGTCACGGCCATCAGCTCGTCGGCCCCGGTGGCCCGGAACAGCTCGGCCACCCGGTCCCGCACCCGCGACGGCGAACCCCACACCTGGCGGTCCAGCCGGTCGGTGGCCCACTCCCGCTGGGCCGGCGTGTACGGGAAGTCGGCGGCCTGCGCCGGCGTCGGGAACAGGGCGTCCAGGTTGCCGGCGCGCATCTGGATATGGCCGACGAGGAACGGCGCGGCCAACGCCCGCGCGGCCTCGTCGGTGTCGGCGGCGATCACCAGCGCGGCGATCAGGACGTACGGGCGCTCGGCGTGCGGACCGGGCCGGAACGACTCGTGATAGGCGGCGACGGATTCGACGGTGGCGGCCGGGTTGATGTGGTGCGCGTAGGCGTACGGCAGGCCGAGCTCGCCGGCGAGCCGGGCGCTGTCGGGGCTGGAGCCCAGCAGGATCATGGGCGGCCGGTTCTCGGCGGCGGCGCCGGCATGAGCCGGGGCCCCGTCGGCGAAGTAGCCGGCCAGCTCGGTGAGCTGCCCACGGAAGTCGGTCTCGACCCGACGCAGCAGCTGGGCGGTCGCGGCGCCGACGCTGCCGGGGGCCCGGCCGACGCCGAGGTCGATCCGGCCGGGATGCAGGGCCTCCAGGGTGCCGAACTGCTCGGCGACGACCAGCGGCGCGTGGTTCGGCAGCATCACGCCGCCGGAACCGACCCGGATGGTGGACGTCGCCGCTGCGACCGCGCCGACCAGCACGGCCGTCGCCGATGTGGCGAGGCTGGGGACGTTGTGGTGCTCGGCGATCCAGAACCGGCCGTACCCGAGCTCCTCCAGCCGCTCGGCCAGCGCGATCGTGTTGCGCAGTGACCGGGTCGCGGTCGTGTCGGCCCACACCGGGGCGACGTCCAACGCGGCCAACGGAACCTTCACGCGATCCTCCCCCTGCACCGATGCCGTCCCCGCCAGCCTGCCTCATTTTCGGTCGGCAGGTGGCGGGGACGGCGATTTCGGTGGTGAGGAGGCCTCAGGGCTTCTCGGCGTGGAAGTCGACCGTGACGGTGTTGGTGTCAAGGCCGGGCCAGTCGACGACGGCGGTGTAGCTGCCGGTCTCGGGCATGGTCGTGACGGCCATCAGCGCGGTCGCGCAGGTGCCGGTCGCGACGACGGTGCCGCTGGGGCCGTACACCGTGGTGCGGGCGGTGCCGCTGGCGAGTTGGCAGGTGGCGGAGACCCGGTCACCCTGGTAGGCGTAGAAGCCGAACCGGGCGTTCTGGGCGGTCTGCGTGGTGGTGACCGACAGCGGGTGGTCGAAGAAGCGGACCACCGTGAACGGGTCCCGCACCTTGAAGATCCGCAGGTCGAACGAGTCGGTGGCGCCGTCGCGGGGATCGATCTCGAAGGTGTGCGGCCCCGAGGTCCACTTCCACTCGCTGTCCATGACGATGCGGCCCTCGGCCGACGGCGCGTGCCGGCACACCCGCGACTCGGCCGGCACGTACTGGGTCGGCGGCGCGAACAGCAGCGTCGGGGTCCACTGTGGAGTGTCGCCGCGCTGCTCGCACGTGATCAGCGCGTGCTCGTTCGCCCCCAACGTGAAGGTGG
Organism: Kutzneria buriramensis; assembly: GCF_003387475.1. Classification (GTDB taxonomy): domain Bacteria; phylum Actinomycetota; class Actinomycetes; order Mycobacteriales; family Pseudonocardiaceae; genus Kutzneria; species Kutzneria buriramensis. The sequence continues at coordinate 180,398 of NZ_QUNO01000014.1, forward strand.
CCTTGGCGTTCTGGCCCGGGCCGGTGGTGGTGAGAGTGAAAGGCGTGCCGTCGGTGGGCGCCGCGACGGTCACCGTCGGCAGGGTCCTGCTCAGGGTCACCGTGGCGCCGAGGTCGGTCATCCAGCTGTTGTCAAGGAGCACCGAGTACGTGCCGTCGGCCGGCAGCGTGGGGGTGTAGTTGAACAGATCACCGTGCTGGCACCAACCCCACGTCTGCGGCGAGGCCTCGTTGGGCACGATGGCGCCGCGGGCGTCCACCAGGGCTCCGGTCACGCCGCGGCCGGCCACCGGGGACTCGCACGTGACCCGGACCCGGTCGCCGGCTTTGCCGTCGAAGGTGAGGAGAGCATCCTGGCCCTTGGCCGTGGGAGCGAACGTGACCGGGCTGCCGTCCAGTGCGACGTGGGTGTGCACGTCGTCGAAGGCGCGGTAGGACAGCCTCACCGTGAACGGCTGGCCGTTGTTCGGGGCCAGCACGAGCTTGTAGGGGCCGTCGTGCTCGATGGCCTGCTCGTCCATGGCGGGCTCGGGCATGACCCGCCGGGAGCAGCCGGTCCAGCTGTCGGCGAGGACTCGCTGGTTCTTCTTGTCGTACAGCCACGTCCTGAGCACGCTGGAGTCGCTGGTGGTGTCGCAGAACAGGATCACGTGCTGGCCGCCGGCGGCGTCGAAGTGCACGTTGACGGTCTGCGTCGGATCCGTGGTGGTGACCTCCGTCGTGGTGCCGTCGTTGGTCAGCGTCACGTCGATGGCGGTGGCCGCCGCGGCAGCCGGGGCTGCGATCACCGATGCGGTCAGGACGAGGGCGCCGAGCAGGGCGCGCATGTGGAGCATGCGGCGCACCGTATCGACCGATGATCACCAAAGCGCCCAAATAAGACCAATGTTCGCAAAGTGCGCCCCTAGGTGCGATTCGGGCGGCACAAGGGCTAAGCGACGTCCCGCCTACCGGCGCATCAACCGACCGGTTGATGCCGGTCCGGCTGCCCGGTTGAGCCGGGTGACCGTGGCGTCGCAGCAGACTTGGGGCATGTTCAAGTCACGACAGCCCGCCCCGGACGAGGCGTGGGAAGGCGTAGTCCTCGACAAGTCGCGCGGCATGGCCGACGGCTCCAACCTGTACCGCTACCTCACGGTGCGACTGTCCACCGGCGAGACGAGGAAGATCCGGGCCGACCGCGGCCTGTGGGACTCCGTCGCCGAGGGGGACGGGATCGTCAAACGGGCCGGCGCCGACCCGGTCAAGAAGTAAGGCCCACCAGGTCGTCAACGACCGCCGCGGCAGAGGGGAGCGCGGCGATCTCGTCGGCCACGCGCCGGGCGACGTCCCAGGCGGCGGGGTCGTCGAGCAGCGCTCGGGCGGCCGCCTCGACGGCGTCCGCGGTGATCTCCTCGCCGACCAGGGACTTCGCGGCGCCGAGGTCGGACAGTACGGCGGCGTTGACGAACTGGTCGGCGCCCTGCGGCAGGACGAGCTGGGGGAGCCCGGCGGCGAGCGTGCCCAGCACGGTGCCGGTGCCGCCGTGGTGCACGACGAACGCCGCGTGGCGGAGCACCTCCGCCTGCGGCACGAATCGTGCGACGTGCACCCGGTCCGGCAGCGGGCCGAGCACGGCCGGATCGCCGGGGCCGAGCGCCACGAGGACGTCCACCGGGAGCCGCGAGAGTCCCTCGATGGCCGCCCGCAGCACGGAAGTCGCACCGAACGCCACCGTGCCGAGCGTGAGGTACACGAGCCGCCGCGAGGCGGTCACGACCGCCGGCAGCAGCACATCCAGGTCGAAAGGCGTGGGACGCATGCGAAGGACCGTCGGCAGGGCGGCGACCACGGGGTCGCGCACGGCATCCGGCCAGAGGTCGATGACGGTGTCGCCCATCATCGCGTCGGCGGGAGCCGGACCGTCCTCCCACAGCCACGCCATCCGTGCCGCCGCCGCGGCCAGGATCTGCGGCGGCATCGAGCGGCCGATCACGTGTGAGACGACGGGAACGGACGCCTCCCTCGCCGCTTTCGCCGCGCCGACGTCGCTCTGCTCGTAGACGACCAGGTCCGGCTTCAGACCCGGCAGCAGTCGCCGCAGGTCGTCGTGGGTGGCGTGCGGCAGGATGTCGCCGAACATCGTCACGCCGAGCGTCGCGAAGTCGGCGTCCTGGCCGTGCCGCCGCACGGCTTCGGCTTCGGCCTCGCCGACCGCGATGCCCACTCGGTGGGCGGCGAAACCGAGACCCCGCACCGTGTCCAGCATCGCCTCGCCGGTGCCGAAGACCACCTCGTGCCCGACGTCGCGGGCCGCCGAGGCCAGCGGCAGCAGCGGAAGGAGGTGGCCGTACGCGGGGCGGCACGAGAACACGATTCGCACCCGCCCGAGCGTAACCGTCAACCGCTCGGCTCGTGGGCGGCTTTGCCGAACGGAGGAAAGAGGGGGAGCCCGCGCGGTGGCGGCCGACGCGGGCTCCCATCGCCGCGCACCCATCGCGGCGAGTCCGGCATCACCCCGTGACGGCTGGGGAGGCGGCGTCGGCGGCGAGCCGCCGGGGTGTGCCGGAGCCATCGGCGGGAACGGACCACACGGCGTTGTCCAAGCCGTAGAGGACCGTGTGGTCGTCCTGCCAGAGCGCCTGGTCGTCCACGCTGCGCGTCTCGGCCAGCGCGGTCTCCTTCATCGTGGCCAGGTCGAGGACGGACAGGCGCCAGACGCCGTCGCCGACCTTCTTCTTGAACGCCACCCGCGTGCCGTCCGGGGACAGCGACGGGCATTCGACGTTCTCGCGCACCACCTTCCCGCGATAGTGCGAGTAGTCGCCCTCGACCAGGTACGTCTTTCCGCCGGTGCCGAGGGTCGTGTAGAAGCGGTTGCCGTCGGCGGCGAAGGTGATGCCCCAGAAGTTGACGTCCGCGGCGGTGTACCGGCTGCCGTCCTTGTAGACCGCCAGCTCCTCGATCGTCTTGACCAGCGTGCCGGTCTCGACCTCGTAGATACCGGCGCGGGTGGAGAATCCCGTTGCGGCATAAGAGTCTCCGGTGACGAACAGCGTCCAGTGGACGAGCTTGCCGTCGGGGGACACCCGCGCGCGGCTGGGTGTCCCGCCGAGGGACTCGGTGTGCCGGACGTTGAGGTGGTCGTCGAGCACGATCACGTCGGTCACGGCCGGCAGCGTGCCCGGCTCGACCGCCAGGCACACCGCGGTCTGCTTGGCCACGGCGAACCGGTCGCACCGCAGGCCGCTGACTTTCGGCTTCGCACCGGGATTGTCGAGCGGCACGGAGGCGATGCGGCCGGTGGACACGTCGCGGTACAACAACTGCCCGGGTGCGAGGGTGAGCTGCGCCGGCGGCAGGGCCGCCGCGGTGTCGGGCCGGGAGCTGACGACGTAGATGACGGCCGCGGCGATCAGGACAAGCGTGCCGGCGAAGGCGAGGATGATCTTCTTCACGGGCGCACCGGCCTCACCAGCGCGGCGGCCAGGGCAACGGCCGCCAGGCATCCGGCGGCGACGAGCACCGCCGGCCGCAGGTCCCACAACGTCCACGCAAGTCCGAAGAGGACGGACGAAAACATGCGCGCTCCCGCCTGTCCGGTCTGCACGACCGCCAACCCGGTGGCCCGAAGTGCCTTGGGCACGAGCGGTCCGGCGGCGGCCATCAGCACGCCGTCGGTGGCCGCGTAGAACACGCCGTGCAGGCCGAGTGCGACCACACCGAGCCAGAACCCCGCCTGCGGACCGCAGATCAGCACGAGGGCCAGGCACAGCGCGGCATGCCCGCCGAGGAACACCGGCCACCGACCGACCCGGTCGGCGACCTTGCCGAGCGGCACGGCCAACAGCAGGTACACGCCGGCGGTGCCCAGCGGCAGCAACGGGAAGTACGTCGCCGCGACGTCCCAACGCCGTTGCAGCAGCAGGTAGATGAACGAGTCGCCGACGGTCACCAGCCCCAGCAGTGCCGCCCAGACTGTCACCCGCCGGAAGTCCTTGCTACGCAAAAGACCTAGGGCGGCCCGGAGCGATACGGCGGCGCGATCCACCGAGCCCGGACGGTCGCGGACGAACAGGGCCAGCAGCAGCACCGCGATCGCCGCGACGCAGAAGCTGGTGAAGAACACCGAGGTGTAGCTGCCGAGGCTCAGCGCGAGCACCGCCATCGCCACCAGCGGTCCGAGGAAGGCGCCGACGGTGTCCAGCGCGCGGTGCACGCCGAACGACCGGCCGAGCGTGCCGGGCTCGCTGCTCAGCGAGATCAGCGCATCCCGTGGGGCGGTGCGGATTCCTTTGCCGGTGCGGTCGGCGGCGAGCACGACGCCGATGGCCGCGACCGACGAGCCGGCCGCGATCAGGCCGAGTTTGCACACCGCGGACAAGCCGTACCCGAGCCCCGCGACCGCCTTGAGTCGCCGCCACCGATCGGCGAGATGCCCGCCGAGCACCCGCACGACCGCGGTCGCGCCGGCGTAGAGCCCGTCCAACAGCCCGAACTGCAAGGGATTCAGGCCGAGGCCGAGCACCAGGTAGAGCGGCAGCACGGCGGTGACCATCTCCGAGGAGACGTCGGTGACCAGGCTGACCACGCCGAGCGCCACCACGTTGGCGGCCACCCGCCGCAGCGCCGGTTTCCGTTCCGTGCCCGCCGCGAGATCCGAGGTACGGCTTGCCGCGATGTACATGCCGCCCCCTACTTGTGGCAGGTGTAGGTCGGGCTGCTGTCCAGCGTCTTGCCGTCGACGCCGATCAGCTGCGTCTGGAACGTGGTGTCCGTCATGGACAGCTTCAGGACGCCGTACGTGCTCAGCAGCTTGGCCGTCGTCGCATGCTTGGAGTGCAGCGGGTAGAGGTCGGCGCCGCCGGAGCCGCCGACGATCTCGACGGGGCCGTTGGCATCCGCCTTGCCGTTGGCGTCCTGCGGGTTGAACCGCTCGTAGTCGTGGTCATGGCCGTTGAGCACCAGGTCGACCTTGTTGCTCACCATGAGGTTCCACAGCTCGATGCTGTCCTTGTTGTCGCCGTGGTCGCCGGAGCTCCACCGCGGGTGGTGGTAGTACGCGGCCACACAGCCCTTGGTGTTGTTCTGGAGGTCCTGCTTCAGCCACGCCAACTGGTCCGCCCCGCTGTCGTCCGGCGCGAAGTCGTCGTGCGTCATGTAGTCGTCGGAGTTCAGCGCGATGAAGTGCCAGTTGCCCATGTCCCAGCTGTAGTACCGCTTGCCGTTGGGCGCGGCGACCGAGCCGAAGTACGTGTCGTAGCCGTTGTACTTCGGGCTGTCGTAGGTGTCGTGGTTGCCGGGCGCCGGGTGCGTGATGCTCTTGAACTGGCCCCAGGTCTTGGCGTAGTACTTGGTGTAGTCCGACAGGTGGGCGTCGTCGTACTGGTTGTCGCCCATGGTGATCACCGCGGCCGGGTTCATCTGCTGCACCAGCTTGGCGGTCTTGGGGTGCACGCAGTTCGAGTCGCTGGCGGTGCACTGCTCGGCGATGTCGCCGGCCGCGGCGAGGATGAACGCGCCGCTGCCGCCGGTCTTGGTCTGCACGGTGATCGGGGCGCTGGCCGGCGACAGGTTGCCGGCAGTGTCCCGGGTGCGGACGGTGTAGCTGTAGCTGGTGTTGGCCGCCAGCCCCATGTCGGTGTACGTGGGCGAGGCGCTGCTGCCGACCACCGTGCCGTTGCGCAGGATGTCGTAGCCGGCGACGGCCACGTTGTCGCTGGCCGCGTTCCAGGTCAGGGTGATGCTGGTGGCGCTGGTGTCGCCGGCGGCGAGACCGGTCGGAGTGGTCGGAGGTGTGGTGTCGCCGGCGGAGTCGTTGAGGCCGTAGACCTGCATCTCGTAGAAGGAGTAGCCGTAGCTGGTGCCGCGGGTCAGGCCGACGAAGCGCACGTACCGGCCGTGGCCGGACAGCCCGGTGAGGTCGTCGGTCTTGCCGTCGCCGTCGTCGACCGAGGTGACGGTGGTGAAGTTGACGCCGTCGTCGGAGGCCTCGATGCGGTACTTCTTGGCGTAGGCGGCTTCCCAGGTGAGGACGACTCGATGGAATGTGGCTTCCTGGCCGAGGTCGATCCGCAGCCACTGCGGGTCGGCGCCCTCGACGCTGGCCCACCGGGTGGAGCCGTTGCCGTCGACGGCCCTGGAGCCGGCGTACGTGGCGCTTTCGACCGTGGAGGTGACGACGGGTTTTCCTTGGGAGAGAAGGACATCATCGTGCGGAGCGGCCATGGCGAAGCCGGCCGGAAGCAGGATGACGGCGGCGACCAACGGACTGAACCGGACGAGTGGTCGTAGGCGGGTGGACGGCACGTCGCGCTCCTTGAGGTGCCTAGGCGGTGGCTGGCGGCGGTGGGGCGGCGCGGGGTGAACATCGGGTTAACGGTAAAGAAAGTTTCCTAACTAACGACGCACTGTAGGAGATCGGGACGGCGCCTGACAAGACTCCGGACCGGCTTGAATCGGTCAAGAGGTCCGATCTCTGCGTGACTCGCGTTCACAAAGGACTCGACCGTGGCCGGCATTGCAGACCGCGCAACGAAAGGGAGCGGCGCTCAGGACTTGAGCCAGGTCACGACGGCGAGCACGCGGCGGTGGTCGTCATCGGACGGCGGAAAATTCAGCTTGGAAAATATCGAGGAGATGTGCTTTTCCACCGCGCCCGCGGTGATCACCAGCCGCTTGCTGATCGCGCTGTTGGTGCGGCCCTCGGCCATCAGGCCCAGCACCTCGCGCTCCCGCGGCGTCAACTCGTCCAGCGGATCCCGCCGCCGGCGCGCGAACAGCCCGGCGACCACCTCGGGATCGAGCACCGTGCCGCCCTCGGTGACCCGGCGCAGCGCGTCGGACAGGTCCTCCAGCTTGGAGATCCGGTCCTTCAGCAGATAGCCGACGCCGCCGGCCGTCTCCGACAAGAGGTCGGAGGCGTAGGACTCCTCGACGTACTGGGACAGCACCAGCACCGCCGTCCCCGGCACCCGCCGCCGGGCCTCGATCGCCGCGCGCAGGCCCTCGTTGCTGAACGACGGCGGCATCCGCACGTCGGTGACCGCCACATCGGGCCGGTGCTCCACGACCGCACGCACCAACTGCTCGCCGTCCCCGACGGCCTCGACCACGGTCGCGCCGGCCTCGTCCAGGAGCCGGACCAAGCCCTCACGCAACAACAGCGAATCCTCGGCAAGCACCACGCGCACGCACGGATGCTACTGGTCGACCGGGATCTCCGCGGTCAGAACCGTCGGCCCGCCGGCCGGGCTGTGCACGTCCAGCTGACCGTCGACCGCGGCGAGCCGGTCGACCAGCCCGGCCAGCCCGTGGCCCTTGCCCAGGTGCGCGCCGCCGACGCCGTCGTCGGTGACACGCAGCCAGAGCGTGTCGGTCTCCAGAGTCACCCGCACCGCGCACTTGCCGGCCCGGGAGTGCTTGGCGACGTTGGTCAGCGCCTCGCTGACCACGAAGTAGGCGGCGTTCTCCACCGCCTCGGGCAGCCGCACGTCCTCCGGCAGCTCACACTCCACCACCGTGTCCACGGGGCAGCGCGCGGCCGCCGCAGCCAGCGCGGGGCCGAGTCCCCGGTCGGTCAGGATGGGCGGCGCGATGCCCCGGGACACCGCCCGTAGCTCGGACAGCGCCTCGCGGCTCTGCGTCAGCGCCTCGTCGACCAGGCCGCGCGCCGCCTCCGGGTTGTCGTCCAGACGCCGACGCACCGCCTCCAGGTCCATGGTCAACCGCACCAGCCGCTGCTGCGGACCGTCGTGGATGTCCCGCTCCACCCGCCGCAGCGTCTGGGCCTCGGCCTGCACGGCGGCGCTGCGGCTGGCGGTCAGCTGCTCGGTCCGGGCCCGCAGCGCCGCCTTCTCGTCGCTGAGCAGCGCCCGGGCCAGCGACACCTGGACCTGCACCAGGCGTCGCAACACCGGTCGCACGGTGGCGAGGAACACCAGCCCGAGCAGGAAGTTCGTGACGGCGGTGCCCACATACCCGTGCCAGCCCAGGAGATCGTTGACACTGCCCGCCGAGGGGCCCGAGACCCACCCGTACAGCGGATACAGCGGGCCGAACACCGCGAGCACGGTCCACATCAGGGACACGATCCAGGTGAACATGGTCAGCGGTAGCGACACGACCCCGTACAGCACGTCCCGCCAGGCCTGCGGATCCCTCAGCACGGCCACGCTCCGCGCGAAGGTGCTGCCGGTCGGCTGCAGGTACGACGTGGGCGGCAGGTCGGCCCCGGTCACCGCGCGTGCCCGGCGTCGCGCCAACTCCGCGAACCACTGCGCGGCGCCGAGCACCGCCGCCAGCAGCGGAATGCCGATCCAGATCACCAACGTCCCGGCGCCCAGCGACACGCCGACGGCGAGCACGGCGAAGCTCGCCAGGGCGATGGGCAACCCGGTGATCAGGTAGACGAAGTCGCGGCGGGCCTGGATCAGCATGCCGCCAAGCATCGCCGCCCGCCGGGCCCCGGTGCCACCGGGGCACCCCGATGGGTGGGGGTGGGGCTAGCCCCACCCCCGACGGGCCAGGTCGCCGGATCGTGTGCCGCCCCCGTCGTTCCTACCATTTTCCAGGTGAATACGACGAACACAGCGCTGGCGCTGGAGTCGGTGCGCAAGGTGTACGGGTCGGGCGACGGCGCGGTCACCGCGCTGGACGGGGTGACGGTCACCCTGCGGCGGGCCAGCTTCACCGCCGTGATGGGGCCGTCCGGCTCCGGCAAGAGCACCTTCCTGCACTGCGCGGCCGGCCTGGACAAGCCGACCTCGGGGCGGGTGCTGCTCGGCGGCACCGACCTCACCGGCCTGCGCGAGACGGCGCTGACCGGTCTGCGCCGCGACCGGATCGGCTTCGTCTTCCAGGCCTACAACCTGTTGCCGTCGCTGACCGTGCGGCAGAACATCACGCTGCCGGCGCGGCTGGCCGGCCGGCAGTTGGATCCCCGCTGGCTGCGGGAGATCGTGGAACGGGTGGGCATCGCCGACCGGCTCGACCACCGGCCGTCCGAGCTGTCCGGCGGCCAGCAGCAGCGGGTGGCCATCGCTCGCGCGCTGGTCGGCAAGCCCGAGGTGCTGCTGGCCGACGAGCCGACCGGCGCGTTGGACACGCGGACCGGCCGGCAGGTGCTCGACCTGCTGCGCGGTGTGGTGGACACGTTGGGGCAGACGGTGTTGATGGTGACGCACGACCCGGTGGCCGCCTCCGCGGCGCACAGCGTGCTGTTCCTGGCCGACGGCAAGCTCGCCGGCGAGCTGGTCCGGCCCACGCCGGAGCGGGTCGCCGAGCGGATGACCCACCTCGGGGAGTGGTGATCACCGTGCTGGACCTGGCCTGGCAGACGATCAAGGCGCGCAAGGGCGGTTTCGTCGGCGCGTTCATCGCGATCCTGTGCGGCACCGCGCTGGTGGCGGGCTGCGGCATTCTGATGGAGTCCGGGCTGCGGGCGGGCGTGCCGGCGCAGCGCTACGCCGGGGCCGCCGTGGTGGTCGGCGGCGACCAGTCCGTGCACGCACCCGGCGGGGACGCGCTGGAGTTCCAGCCGGTCAGCGAGCAGCCGTCGATCTCGGCGGATCTCGTCGGCAAGATCGCCGCCGTGCCCGGTGTGCGGGCGGCGGTGCCGGACGTGAGCTTCCCCGCGCAGGTCGTCGGGGTGTCGGGGGCTTCCCTCGGCCACAACTGGGATTCCACTGCGCTGGCACCGTATGCGCTGCGGGCGGGTCGAGCGCCGGCGGGCCCGGACGAGGTGGCACTGGACGCCGATCTGGCCCGGCGTGCCGGCGTCTCGGTCGGCCAGCGGGTGCAGGTGATGACCCGGTCCGTGCCGGTGTCCTATGTGGTCAGTGGCATCGTCGCCTTACCGGAGACGCCGAGGCAGGCGGCGATGTTCTTCACCGCCGCGCGGGCGGCCGAGCTCGCAGGGCGGCCCGGCCGGGTCACCGCGATCGGCGTTCTTTCGTCCCCCGACAACACATCCGACACTTTGGCCGACCGCGTGAACGCGGTGCTGGCCGGCGACCACGTCTCCGTGGCCACGGGCGTGGAGCGCAGCGCGGTCGAGTTCACCGACGTCGGCCAGACTCGGACCTTGCTGTTCCTGCTGGCCGGCTCCTTCGGCGGTTACGCGCTGATGGTGGCGATCTTCGTGGTGGCCAGCACTTTGGCGCTGGCCGTCGAGCAGCGCCGCCGCGAGTTCGCGCTGCTGCGGGCGATCGCCGCCACGCCGCGGCAGATCCGCAAGCTGATCGGCGTCGAGACGACGGTGGTCGCCACGCTCGCCGGGGTGCTCGGCAGCGGGCTCGGAATCGCGGTGGCGTACGGAATGCGCGACGCCTTCGCGAGCATCGGCTTCGTGCCGGCGGACTTCGAGCTCGCCGTTGGGCCGATCCCGCTGGTGGCGGCGTTTCTGACCGGACTCGGCGCGGCCCGGCTGGCGGCGTGGACCGCCTCGCGGCGTCCCTCCTCGATCAACCCCGTCGAGGCGCTGGGGGAGGCGGCGGTGCAGCCGCGCCGGCTCGGCCGGGCACGGACGATCATCGGCTGGGTGCTCGTCGTCATCGGCACGGGTGCGGCCACGGTGCCGTTGTTCGTGCACGGACAGGCGGCGACGGCGATCTCGGCGTCGTCGGTGCTGGTCAACCTGACCGGCCTAGCGTTGCTGGGGCCCATGGTCGTGGCGAAGGCGGTCGGCCTGGTGGCCTCGATCCTGGGCCGGATCTCCCGCGTCGGCGGGTATCTCGCTGCCGCCAACACCAGCGCGAACACCCGACGTCTGGCCGCCGCGGTGACCCCGCTGATGCTGGCGGTGAGCTTCGCGGTGGTCATCTTCTACAGCGAGGTCATCAGCACCAGCGCCGCCCAACAGCAGACCGCGCAGACGACCACCGCCGACTACACGATCACCGGCGCCGGCGGTGTCTCGCCCGATGTCGCCGTCGCCGCGCGAGGCGTAACCGGGGTGACCGCCGCGACCTCGGTCGTCCGCACCGAGATCATGGTGGCCTACCGTGAGGACAAGAGCTTCCGGATCGAGCGGACGCCGGCCGAGGGCCTCGACCAGGCGAAGGGCGTGCTGGATCTGGGCGTCACCGCGGGCCGGATCGAGGACCTCGCCGGCGACACGGTCGCGTTGAGCCAGGCCGAAGCCGGTTACCTCGGCAAGAATCTCGGCGACACCGTCGACTTCACCTACGGCGACGGTACTCCGGCGCACGCCCGCCTGGTCGCCACCTTCACCCACGACCTCGCCTTCGGCGACTACGTGCTGCCGGCCGCGGCGGTTCGCGCGCACACAACGTCCATGATGGACAGTGCTGTGCTGGTCCGCGGACCGCGGGCCGGCGAGGCGTTGAAGACCTTGGCGCAGCGGTATCCGGGCCTGACCGTCATCGGCGGCACCGTGACCTCGGCACCCCTGGACGGCAATCAGCAGTTCATGCTGAACCTGGTGGCCGTCGGCGTGATCCTGGGCTATGTCGCCATCTCGGTGGCCAACACGCTGGTGATGTCCACCGCGCAGCGCGGCCGGGAGTTCGCGCTGCTGCGGCTGATCGGCAGCACCCGCCGGCAGGTCGCGCGGATGATGCGGGCCGAGGCGCTGCTGACGGTGGGCATCGCGATCGTGCTGGGCTCGCTCATTCCCGTGCTGCCACTGGCTTTGCTCGGCGTCGGGCTCATCGGCAACCCGATCATGCCCACCCCGCTGACCGTCTACTTCGGAATCGTCGCCGGCGCGGCGGCGCTGGGCATCGTGTCGCTCGCCGTGTCGACGAGGATCGGCCTGCGCGCCCGCCCGATCGACGCGATCGGGCTGCGCGAGTAGCGGCTCAGCCGATGATCTGCTCGGTGGCCCAGTCGGTCCAGTCCCGGGTGAGCTCCGACAGGCGCCGGCCGAACTCCAGCACGAGCCGCCCGTAGAGCAGCAGGTCGGTCTCGCCGTCGCCCCAGTCGATGGTGTCGTGGAGGATGCCCAGCGCGATGACGTCCTCCTCGGCGCGTGCCCGCACCCAGCCCAGGTAGTCCCGGACCTGGCCGCGGGTGACGCCGCCGAGGAGGAACACGCGCAGCAGGAGCTCGCTGCGCGGATGCGCCTCGGGCGTGGTCGCCAGCAGCCAGCGTCGCAGCTCGGCCAATCCGGTCGCGGTCGGCGCGTACTCCTTGCGGCCGCGGGGACCCCGCGCCGTGACGGTGACCAGGCCGGCGTCGGCGAGCCTGGCCGGCTCGGTGTAGATCTGGCTCCTCGTCGCCGGCCAGACCGTCCCCAGCGACGCGGTGAAGATCTGGATCAGGTCGTAGCCGCTGGCCGGGCCCTCGCGCAGCAGGCCGATCGGCGCGTGCCGCAGGCTCATCCGGCACCCCTTCCCTCGCTGACGGGTTCGGCCCCGATGTCCGAGTTTGACCATCCAACCCTATACCTTTCTATCTTGACTGGTTCGACATTGACCGTCTACTTTTGGACCGTCTAATGACGGACTGTCGCGCGGAGCCCGCGCGTGGCTTCCCCGAAAGGAACAGTGGATGTCCGAGACTGCTGCGCGCCCGCAGGCGCCCGCCGAGGCCGGCGCCCCGGAACGGTTGATCTACTTCTCGGACGCCGTGATCGCCATCGCCCTCACGCTGCTGGCGCTGGAGCTGCCGACGCCGACCGGCGACGTGCACGGCAACGCCGGCGTGCTCCAGTTCCTGGGCGCGCACTCCGCCGAGTACATCGCGTTCCTGATCAGCTTCGCCGCGGTGGCCATGCACTGGCTGATCCACCAGCGGCTGTTTCGGTACGTGAGCGGCCTCCAGGGCCAGGTGATCCGGTGGAACCTGCTGTGGCTGCTGATGATCGTGCTGATGCCGTTCACCACCAAGCTGCTGACCAGCGAGGCCGACGCCTTCCAGGTGCAGTTCGTCGTCTACGCCGTCGACCAGGCGCTGGCGGGCTTGTTCCTGGTGCTGGCCTTCGGCGGCGTGCGCCGCGGCGGCCTGCTCAAGCCCGCTACCCCGGCCGACGTGGTCACCGAGCAGACGGACTTCATGATCGCGGTGATCGTGATGTTCCTGGTGTCGATTCCGGTCGCCTTCGTGACGAACCTCGCCGAGCTGTGCTGGCTGCTGCTGCCGGTGATCCGCAAGGTCGTGCAGCTCGTCCGGCGGCGGGGCGCCTGAGCTACTCCGGCACCCCCTGGGGCTGACCCCGGCCCCTCGCGCGGATGCCGGGGCGGCGGTTGACTGGGGGTTCGAGCCAGCACCGGAAGGGATGTCCGCCGATGTGTCGCTTGTTCGGGATGACGGCCGCGCCGCAGCGGGTGCACGCCACGTTCTGGCTGCTCGAAGCCCCCGACAGCCTGGCCCGGCAGAGCCGCCGCGAACCCGACGGCACGGGCCTGGGCACCTTCGCCGAGGACGGCACGCCGGTGGTGGAGAAGCAGCCGCTGGCCGCATACCGGGACGAGGAGTTCGCCCGCGAGGCCAAGCAGCGGGAGTCGACCACGTTCCTCGCCCACATCCGGTACGCCTCCACGGGCGGCCTGGACCCGCGCAACACCCACCCGTTCGAGCAGGGCGGCCGGCTGTTCGCGCACAACGGCGTCATCCAGGACCTGCCGGCGCTGGAGGCCGAGCTCGGCGACCACCGGGACCTGGTGGCCGGCGACACCGACTCGGAGCGGTTCTTCGCGCTGATCACCAAGCACATCGACGACAACGGCGGCGACGTCGGCGCGGCGATCGCCACCGCGGCCCAGTGGGTGGCCGACAACCTGCCGGTCTACGCGATCAACCTCGTGCTGACCACGCCGACCGGGCTGTGGGCGCTGCGCTACCCCGACACGCACTACCTGTTCGTGCTCCGGCGCGCCGCCGGCGGTCCGCACGGCGGCCGGCACCTGGAGCACGCGAGCGCCGCTGGCCGGATCCGGGCCCGTTCCGGCGACCTGTCCGGCTGTCCGGCGGTCGTCGTGGCCAGCGAGCGGATGGACGAGGACCCGGGCTGGCAGCCGCTGCGGCCCGGCGAGCTGCTGCACGTGGACGGCGATCTCGTGAGCACGAGGCGCGTCGTGCTGGAGCGGCCGCCGCAGAACCTGCTGACGTTGCACCAGCTCGGCAAGCACGCCGCCGCCTCCCAGTCCGGCACGTGACGCAGGTCATTCGCAACGCCGGCGGACCGGCCGGGAACACACCGGGCATGACCACGACGAAGCTGACCATGGCCCTGTCCGCCGCAGCCGCGATCGGCTTGCTCGCCGCCGGCAGCGGCATCGCCCTCGCCGCGGACCCCGGCACCGGCACCACGATCGCCGCCACCGGTGACGCGAAGACCGCTCAGGAGTGCGTCCAGGCCGACGGCCACGTGCCGGACCCGACCACCTGGCGGCCGGCCGCGAGGATCACTGTGGACGCTCGCCACGGCTTCTTGGTGATCCGCAACGACAAGCTGGCCGCGATCTGCACCGTCGAAGACGGCCACGGCACCGGCATCATGGGCGGCGTCGAGACCCGGCACGTCTACGGCAAGCTCACCGCCGCACGGCCGTTCGACTACCTCAGCTCGATGAACTACCTCGCCGACAAGACCCACCCGGCGGAGTCCATCCACTTCGGAATCACCACCGCCGACGTGAAGTCCGTGTCCCTGGTGGGCCCCGACAAGTCCGTACGGGACGCCGACGTCAAGGACGGCACCTTCGTCGTGCGCACGCCGTTCGGCGAGGACAGCGACCAGGCCACCACCAACCACGTCCGAGTGACGCTCACCAACGGCCAGGTCATCACCGGGCCGTTCCGCGGCTAAACTCCGAGCCCGGCCGTGCCGCGCGCACCGGGCACGGCCGGGACGCCCCGGCGGCGATGCAACGCGCGCCGGGCGACCGGGAACACCCCTGGTGTGATGACGGTTGGAGAGCGGTTGCGGCGACCGGGGACGGACGCCGGGGACGACCACCCGGCGTTTTCGCTGTGCGACGACCAGGCCCTGTGGCAGGAGGCGGCGCACGGCGACCGCGCCGCGTTCGGCGAGCTGTTCCGCCGGCACGCCGAGGCCGTCTGGAACTACGCGTACCGGCTGACCGGGTCGTGGTCGGTGGCCGAGGACCTCACGTCCGCCACCTTCCTGGCCGCCTGGCGTCGGCTGGGCGACATGACGCTGGTCAACTCCAGCGCGCGGCCGTGGCTGTACACCGTGGCCAGCAACCTGGCCCGCCACGAGTACCGCCGGCAGGGCCGGTTCTCCCGCGTGCTGACCCGCCTGCCCCTCAACGACACCACCCGCGATCACGCGGACGACGTGGTCGACCAGATCGACGCCCAGGGCAAGCTGCGGACTGTGCTCGACGCCGTCACCAAGCTGCCCAAGGCCGAGCGCCAGGCGGTCGAGCTGTGCCTGCTCGGCGAGCTGTCCACGGCCGACGCCGCCGAGGCGCTCGGCATCGCCGAGGTCAGCGTGCGGGCGCGGATCTCCCGGGCCCGCAGCCGACTGCGCGGCGTGTTGAGTGACACCATCGACGTGCCAGCTCTGGAGGAGGGGTGATGGACGAGCTGCCGGAGCGCCAACGAATGCCCGAGGCCCTGCGGGACCGGATGTGGGCCGAGCTGGAGCCGCAGCTGGAGGCCGAGGCCCCGGCCAGCCGGTTCCGGTCGATGCGCGCGCCGCTGGCGGTGGCCGCGTCGGTGGTCGTGCTCGCCCTCGCCGCGGTGTTCGTGATCCCACAGCTGCGCGGCTCGCAGGTCGGCACGGCGTCCGGCGGCGACGCGCAGATCGCCCTGCAGTGCGCCCACGCCGACGGCGGCCTGCCCGATCCGACGAGCTGGCGGCCCGCGGCGCGGATCGACGTCGACGCCACGGACAGCTTCCTGGTCATCCGCAACACCGTGTCCGCCGCGGTCTGTGCCATCGAGACCGGCCAGCGCGTGGGCGTCATGGGCGGCCCCACCACGCGCGCGGACTACAGCAAGCTCACCGCCGCGCATCCGTACCTGTACTTCGACTCCATGAACTACCCGGCGGCCGCCAACCATCCGCAGGAGTCGATCCACTTCGGCATCGTGGCCAGCAACGTGAAGTCCCTGGAGCTGCTGGGGCCGGACAACTCCGTGCGGCAGGCCATCGTGCAGGACGGCGTCTTCATCGTCCGGACCAGCATCCCCGAGGACAGCAACCAGCCCAACACCAACTCCGTGCGCGTCACGCTGAACACCGGGCAGGTCCTGGTGGGCCCGCTGCGGTCCTGACCGCTACGCCGTGGCCGGCCCGGCCTGCTGCGGCACGAGGTGGGTCAGCTTGACCCGGTTGCGGCCGGCGGCCTTGACCGCGTACAGGGCGGCGTCGGCGGCGCGGATCGCCTCGTCGATGGTGTCGCTGCTGTCGTGGGGGATGAGCGCCGCGCCGATGGAGATCGACAGGTTGCCGATGACCACCGGGTCGTCGTCCTCGTCCAGCGCCACGGTCAGCGAGCGGATGCGTTCCCGGATGCGCTCGGCGATGGCCCGGGTCCGCTCCTCGTCGACGTCGATGAGCAGCGCGATGAACTCCTCGCCGCCCCACCGCCCGACGATGTCGTAGTCCCGGACCTCGGTCTGCAACGCCTTGGCGACGGCCTCCAGCGCCCGGTCGCCGCCGATGTGCCCGTACGTGTCGTTGACCTGCTTGAAGTGGTCCAGGTCGGCGATCAGCACCGCCAGCGTGGCGTCGTGCACCTTGGCCCGCTCCAGCGCCCGGCGCGCCTCCTGGTACCACCAGTCCAGGGTGTAGAAGCCGGTCTTGGCGTCCGTGCGGGCGGCGGTCCGGAACTGGTGCAGCAGCAGGCCGCGGTGCACGGTGACGACGCCGACGACCACCGCCAGCAGCAGCGGCGGGCTCGTCACGGCCAGCGCGGCGGCCAGCAGCCCGAACGCGTAGGCCCCGACCTCCTGAGACTGCTCGTGGAAGTTCTCCAACACCTTGGAGAGCCGCGTGTTCGGCGCGGAGATCAGGATCGCGGTGACGACCAGGCCGTAGTTGAGCAGCCAGCGCAGGCAGAACGCGGCCGCGATCACCGCCAGGTCGGCGAAGCCGGCCCAGGTCGGCCGGGGCAGGCCGGGGTAGCTCGGCAGGCCCAGCGCCAGCACGGCGATGGCCGCCTGCGTGCCCAGCAGGACCGTCGCGCACGAGAAGACCCAGCGGAACAGGTTCAGCGGGCGCTGCCGGGGCCAGATGCGCAGCCACGCGATCGTGTAGGTCACGACGACCAGCGCGGAGGCCAGCAGCGGCGGCAGGATCAGCGCGCCCGCGACCGACCAGACGGCCTTCGTGTCCAGGTACGGGCCGGCGCCCGCCCCGCGCTCGCGCTGCCGCTCGGTCGGCCGGACGCCCTCGATGTGCAGCCACGCGCCGGCGGTGAGCATGCCGGCGTAGATCAGGTCCGAGGTGCGGACCGGCATCAGGAACGCGGTGCCCGTCGCGGCGGCGATCGCGACCGCCTCGACCATGAGCACGAACGCGACGACGTGGCGTGGGGCCTGCCACAACGGCCAGGACCGCACCCAGTGCCAAGGCGCAGCGATCAGGGTCCGCACCGTGCCTCACCTTGCCGGAAACGACGGGGCCGCCGGGGCACGGCCGAGATGTCCACCGTAACCAAACTGGCACCATATGTGGCCGGAATGGCGGGCGAAGATGGTGCCGCGGGCCGAAAACCGCCCGCTTGGCCGAACTCGTTAAGCCCTCTGAAGGAGGTGGATGACCGTGCGCGACAACAACTGGCGTGACAACAACTGGCGCTGACCGGTTCTCCCAGGTCAGGCGGGGTATTCGAGATCGGAGAGGCGGTGTGCGGCGTGCGTGACAACAACTGGCGTGACAACAACTGGCGCTGACCGACAATTCTCGAAAAGCAGTTCGAAAAATAAGGAGGTGGCCGGCAATGCGTGACAACAACTGGGCGGCATGAGATCACGCGGCTTCCGCGGGACGCCGCCCGACCACCCGGGACCACGCCACCGCGGCGGCCAAACCGGTGATCGTGCCGAGTCCACCGGCGAGCCCTATCACCCATTCGGTCGGCATCAGCTGGGCGAGCAGTCCGGCGACCGCGATGCCGACGCCCTGCGCTGCCCGCAGGCAGGCGACGGCCAGCCCGACGGCCTGGCCGCGGGCGCTCGCCGGCACGGCGGTGGTGAAGGCCGCGTTGGTGATCGCGTCATGGGCCGTCGCCATGCCGCTGAGCGCCCACAGGCCCACCGTGACGGCCAGGCCCGGCGCCAGCGCCGTCGGGATGAGCAGTGCGCTGCTGGCGATCGCGAGCGGGCCCAGGCACCGCAGCTTGCGGTCCGGGCTGAGCCTGTTCAGCAGCAGGACGCCGATCACCGTGCCCACCGGGTTGGCCGCGAGGAGCCAGCCCACCCCGCCCGTGCCGGCGCCGATCCTTGAGGCGTACGCGACCGCCAGGCCCTCGGGGATCACGTAGAAGCCGCAGAGGCAGGCGATCGCGAGCAGCACGCGGGCCTCGCGGTGGGCGGCGATCGCCGCAATGCCGCCGCGCAGCGACGACCACCACGCCCTGCGTCGCTCGGGTCGTTGCGCGGGCGGTCGATGCCTCGACACTCCGGCGGCGATCAGGCCCGCCGACAGCACGAACGTGCCGGCGTCTACCAGCAGCGCCCCCTGCGCGCCGATCGCCGTCACCACCGCCGCGCCGCCGCCGAAACCGAGCACCAGCGCCAGTTGGTACGTCCCGCTGAACACGCCGGCCCCGACGGTGAAGCGGTCCCCGTCAAGGATCTCCGGCAAGGCCGCGCTGCGCGCCGCCGTGAACGGTCCGGCCAGCAGTTGCACCACGAACAGCGCGCCGATCTGAACGCCCAGCGGCATTCCCGGTAACGCGAGGAGGCCGACGAGGAGGGCGCGCGCCAGGTCGGCGGTGACCATCACCAGGCGCCGCGAGTAGCGGTCGGCCACGCCGGCGAGGATCGAACCACCGAGCAGATCGGGCAGGAATGTCACCGCGTAGGCCAGCGCCGACAGGGCCGGCGAGTGCGTGCGGTCGAACACCAGCACGCTGACCGCCACCCGGGCCAGCTGATCACCGGCGACCGAGGCGACGTGCGCCAGCCACAGCGCGCGGAACTCGCCGACCGCGAACACATCGCGGTAGCGGGCCGCCGCCACGTGCCCCATCGCGCCTCCCCAGTTCCGCCACCGTGAGCGCGCAGGGCGACACGCGGCGTATTCCTGGCGATCGATGGTAGCCGCGTCGACCGCGTCGAACGGCCGTCTTGAGGATCGCCGCTAGTCGACGTACCGGTGGGTCACGTCGCGGCCCGTCGGCAACACCGCGCCGAGGTCGATGGGCAGGCGGGCGGGAAGCACCTCGGTGCCCGTGCCGAAGGTGCTCGGCATCGTCGGCCTGGCGAGGACTGCATGCCTGCGGAAGCGGCGCTTCAATGTGTTCTCGCTAGCGACGACCTCGGCGTGTGTGGCGGTGAGGACCTGTACGGCGCGTGCGCCCGCCCGCAGATGGGCGCGTACGCGGCTGTCCCCACCGCGCCCGAACTTGTGCCAGCGACGGTAGCGAACCAGGTACAGGAGATGCGGTTCGTCCCTGCGGGCGTGATGCGTACGCGAGTCCGGCTCCGGCGGGCAGGCGCGGCACTCGGCGCGGCCCTTGCCGAGTTTCGCCACCGTGCCGCAGACATCGTGCCGGCCCCAGGTGCCGTGCGAGCTCGGGAGTAGTCGGGTTCCGGCCCACGGCAAGCCGCACACATCGCCGGCGAGCACAGTCCATCCCGGCCGCCGATAGACCTCTAGAGTTGTCTCGAGCACGGTGGCTGCGAGGAACTCCGCGACTCCCGGCAGCGGTACGGGCGCACCGGCGGCCAGACCAAGGAATTGGCGTACCAGGCCGGCATGCGCGGCAAGGGCGTCGTAGGTCTGTGCCATCACGGGCAGATGCGGTGAGCTGCGCTGATCGAGGCAGACATGGCAGCGGGTGCGCCAACCCGGGCGGCAGGCCCGCTCGGTGCCGCAGTCGGTGCAGCGGAGGATTCGAATGCGTGCGCCCGCGGGCTGATCCGCGATCACTTCCATCTGCTCCGCGGTCAGATCCGCGCAGGGCCAGCAGTGCGCGGACCACGCCACGTCCGGTCCGCGTTCGCCGCCACCCGGTGGGCCATCGACCTCGTCATGGCAGTTCGCGCACCATTTGTCCGCCGGCGTTGCCGACCTCACGGGCGGTGATCCGGCTCGGGCGGGATGCGCTCGAAGACCTCGCGGAGCTTGTCGGGGATGGCGGTCTTCGCGAGTTCTCCCGGCGCGAAGGCCACATACCGGGCCGACGCCAACACCACGTCATGTCCGCCCACGCGACCCTGGTAGCTGATGACCAGCGACGTGGTGCCGATGTGCCGCCTGCGGACGGCGATCTCCAGCAGGTCGTCGAACCGGGCCGGGGACCGGTAGCGGATGGTGATCTCGGCCATCACGAGGTCGACGCCGCTGCGGGCGAGGAAGTCGAAGGATCCGGCCACTGTGCGGAACGCCTCGACGAAGGCGGCCTCGAAGAACACGCCGTACCGCGACGCGTGCACGATGCCCTGCATGTCGGTGTCCGCCGGACGAATGCGGACGCCGTGCACCAACTCATTCTCCGACAACGATTTCCCCCTCTGCGAGCGTGATCACGAGTATGGCGGACGGATTCGCCACCGAACGGGGAATGACGCAGAATCCCTGCCGTGACCGAAGAGGACGCGGGCGACGGCAAGCGGGTCGGGTGGGTCGAGCTGTACTTCGACCTGGTTTTCGTGTTCGCCGTGGGACAGGTGGCGCACGGCATGGCGGTGGAGCCGCACTGGTCCCGCGTCGGCGCGGCGCTCGGCCTGTTCCTGACGCTGTGGTGGACGTGGATCGGGTTCGCCGTGTTCTACAACCGCAGCGGCGACGACAGCCGCTCCGCCGATCGGCTGTTCGTGCTCGTCGGCACCATCCCGTGCGCGATCGCCGCTACCCGGGCCCACTCCGTCTTCGACGGGCACCCGGCGATCTTCGCGGCGGCGCTGGCCGCCGTGCGGCTCATCCTGGCCACAGCGCATCTGTGGGGGAAGTCGGATCAGCGGCGGGTCGGTTGGGGTTATGCGGCGTCGACGGTGCTGTTCGCCGTGTCGGCAGTGCTGCCGTTGCCGTGGGTGTTCGTGCTGTGGGGTTTCGCCCTGTTCCAGGAGGCCGGCTTCCTGCTGCTCGGTGACGGTCGTCCCCGCAAGCGCGAGCGCCCGTCGCGGGCGGCCCGGTGGCGTGTGCTGCTGACGCCGCCGACCGATCCGAACCGGGCGGTCGACTCCGCGCACCTGTCCGAGCGCTTCGGGCTGTTCATGATCCTGTTGCTGGGGGAGTTGGTGATCACCACCGGCACGGCGGCGCTGGACCGGCCGTCCGACGACGTCGGCTACTGGCTGACCCTGGTCGGCGGGCTGGTGCTGGCCGGGGCGCTGTGGTGGGTGTACTTCACCTCGGCCGCCGAGATCTACGAGCGGATGCTCTCGTTCTCCCGCGGCAATCCCCTCCTCGCGTATTCCCTTTACGCCACAGGGCATCTCGTCCCGGCGTTCGCGCTGCTGCTGGTCGCGGCCGGCGTGAACCTGTCGCTCCAGGAGCCCACGCCGCACACGGCGGCGTGGTTCGTCACCGCGGGCCTGACCGTGTACCTGCTCGGCACGAGGGCGGTCGCCGGCGGAACGCGGCGCTGGTACGTGGGCCTGGGGCGGATCGCGATGCTGGCCGGCACGGTGTGCCTGGCGTTCCTGGGGCTGGTCCTGCCCGCGCCGGCGGTGGTCGTGGTGATCGCCGTGTGGGCCGTGGGCATCGCCGCAGTCGCCGGGTCGATCCGGCACCGGGCACTCGACGGCCTCGGCGACGACCCGGCGGAGTTCCTCCGGCGGCTGCCGGAGGAAAGGGCTTCCTAGCGGCGCTGCCAGAACCCGCCGCCGTGCGGGGAGACCTTCACCGTGCCGTGCCAGTCGGCGGCGAGGATCTCCCGCATCGCGGCCCGGCGGCGCTCGCTGTCCATCCGGTCGATGAACAGGACGCCGTCGAGGTGGTCGGTCTCGTGCTGGAGGCAGCGCGCCAGGAAGCCGTCGCCGACGATTTGCAAAGCGTCACCGTGCATGGTGTAGCCCTTGGCGACGACGTTCATCCGGCGCTTGGTGTCGAAGTACAGGCCGGGCATGGACAGGCAGCCCTCCGGTCCGTCCTGTTCCTGTTCGTCCGGGAACTGCAGCGTCGGATTGACCAGGTGGCCCCGCGTCCCCATCACGTCGAACACGAACACGCGGCGGCCGATTCCCAGCTGTGGCGCGGCAAGTCCGGAGCCCTGCTGGTCGTCGAGCGTGTCGTGCAGGTCCTTGACGAGGCGCCGCAGCTCCGCGTCGAAGTCGGTGATCGGGGCGGCGGGCTCGGTCAGCACGGGGTCGCCGAACAGGCGCACGGGCAGCACGGTCATGGCGTCGAGGCTAGGGTCGTTGACGGTCACTTTGCAAACAACTACTGTTTGCAAAGTGGACAACCATCCCGTGCGCGAGGCGCTGCTGGAGCTGCTGCGCACCCGTGCCGAGCTGACCTCCGCCGACGCCGCCCGCGAACTCGGCGGCAACACCGGGCTCTACTCGTTCCACCTGCGCAAACTCGCCGAGCAGGGCCTCGTCGAGGACGTGCCCGGCAGCACCGGTCGGGCCCGTCCGTGGCGGCTGAGCACCGGCGCGCCGGTTCCCGCGGAGCTGGGGGAGCTGAACCGCCGGCTGGAGGACGAGAGTTACCAGCGCTGGCAGGAAAACCGTGCGCACGCGCCCGCGGCCTGGCGTCAGGACGAGGCGTTCAGCGAGGTCGTCTACCTCACCCCGGACGAGATGGCCGCGATGGGCGACGCCATCCGCTCGATGATCACCCTGTTCCGCCACCGCGAGACCCTGCCGGCCGCCCGGCCCTCGGACGCCGCCCCGGTCGCCGTCGTCGCCCGCCTCTTCCCGATGCTCGACCCCTCCTGATTTCCCGACTCCGATGCAGGGAAGGACGCCTTACCCTCGTTCAGCGCGGGTAAGGCGTCCTTCCCTGCACTGGTCTCCGCCGGATACGAGGCGAGCTGTCGGCGGCTGCTGGACGGTGGCTACGAGTCGATGTACGTGGTCGCGGCCCTGGCCACCGCGGTCCTGGCCGAGGTCGACGGGCACGCCGCCGAGTCCGCGCGGCGGCTGGGAGCGGTGGACGGCTGGCTGCACAAGGCCGGGGTGATCCTCGATCCCGACGACGCCGAGGAGCGGGAGGCGCTCCGCGACCGCCTGGTCGGGCAGCTCGGCGCCGACGCTTTCGCGGTCGCGGGCAACGCCGGCGCCGAGCTGGACCTTCCCGAGCTACTCAGCAACTGAAGTCGCTCAGCAGTTGAACACCCGCAGCCAGGTCGCGTCGGCGCCGGGCTCGTCGTTGGTGTTGGCCTGCGTCGCCACCCATTCGCCGCCGTTGTGCAGGACGACGGCGCCCTTGTTGTAGCCGGTGTTCGGCTGCCACTGCCCCGCCTTGCAGACGCCGTCCAGCGTGACGGTGTCGTTCGGCGTGGTGACGGGCGGTGGCGCCGTCGTCTTCGGCGGCGCGGCCGGGGACTTCACGGGCGCCCGTGACGTCGTGGTTGTCGTTGCCGCGGTGGTGGTGCTGGTCGGCGCGGACGTCGTGGTGCTGGTGGTCGTCGTGGTGGTGGCGGATGCGCTCGTGGTCGTGAACGGCGCGGGTTCGGCGACCGGATCGGGCGATCTGGTCAGCGCCCAGAGCAGCATGAGCGAGCAGCACGCCGCCAACACGGCGGCGGTGACGATCACGATTCGGGTCTGCCGGCGGGTCATCCGCACGGTCCGGTCGGCGGTACGATGTAGCTCAACTGGGTGACCTCCACGGCGGCGCACCCTACTCCTTCCGGCGGCCGACCCTGCCGGGGGATGGTCTAGACCGCGTCGGCGATCGCCTTGTCGAGCAGGCCCAGCCCCAGCTCGATCTCGTCCTCGGACGCGGTCAGCGGCGGCGCGATCCGGCACACGCCGCCCATGCCCGGCAGCTGCACGATGTTCATGTGCAGGCCCAGTTCCAGGCAGCGGCCGGTCACGCGGCGACCCACCTCGTCCGACACCAGCTCCACACCCACCAGCAGCCCGCGGCCCCGAACATCGCCGACCACGTCGTGCCGGTCCCTGATCTCCTCCAGTCCCCGCCGCAGCAGATCGCCCAGCTGCCGCGCGCGTTCGTCGAGGCGGTCCCGGGCCAGCACGTCCAGCACGACGTTGCCGACCGCGGCCGGCAGCGGATCGGAGACGTGCGTGGTGAAGAACAGGTAACCGCGGTCGTGCGCCTCCTGCTCGATCTCGGCGCTGGTCACCACGGCCGCCAGCGGCAGGCCCGCGCCGAGCGTCTTGGACAACGTCAGGATGTCCGGCACGATGCCGTCGCGCTCGAAGGCGTACCAGGTTCCCGTGCGGCACAAGCCGGTCTGCGCCTCGTCGAGGATCAGCAGCATGCCGCGCTCCCGGCACTTCTCTTGCAGGGCCGCGAAATAGCCCGCCGGCGGCTCGATCACGCCGCCCGAGCTGAGGATCGGCTCCACGATGCACGCCGCCAGGCTGCCCACGGACTGTGCGTCGATCATCTCGAACCCGAGGTCGAGCTGACGCCGCCAGTCCAGGTTGCCGTCGGCGTCGGCGAGGTCGGGGCGGTAGCTGTTCGGCGCGGGCAGCGCGAAGTTGCCCGGCGCCGCGGGGCCGTATCCCTTGCGGCCGGCGCTGTACGTCGCGCCGGCGGCCGCCTGCGTCATGCCGTGCCAGGAGCGGGCGAAGGAGACGATCTCGTGCCGGCCGGTGACCAGCTTGGCCATCCGGATCGCCGCCTCGTTCGACTCGGCGCCGGTGGTCAGCAGCAGCACCTTCTCCAGCGGCGCCGGCAGCGTCTGCGCCAGGCGACGGGCCAGGTCGACCACCGGGCGGCTGAGCATGCCGCTGAACAGGTGGTCCAGCCGGGCGGCCTGGGCCCGCACCGCGGCGACGATCTCCGGGTGCGAATGCCCGAGGATCGCGCTCATCTGGCCCGAGGTGAAGTCCAGGATGCGGCGGCCGTCCTCGGTGAAGACGAAGCTGCCCTCGGCGCGGTCGATGATTTCGCGGGTGAAGTCGGCGGCGCCCGCGTAGCGCACTAGATGCCGTTCGACGTCCGTCCAGAAGGCCATGCCGTCGACGGTAGGACCGGCCCGAGCGACACGTCCATCTCACAATTCCGGTCTGCCTGTTCGGGTGCCCCGAACAACAATGGCGGCATGCTGAACCCGTGGCGCCTGCGCCTGCTGAGCCGGCTGGACACGCTGGGGACCATTCGCGCCGTCGCGCAGGACTCCAACCTGAGCGCGTCGAGCGTGTCGCAGCAGCTGGCCGTGCTGGAGGCCGAGACCCGCACCCAGCTGCTGGAACGCACCGGTCGCCGGGTTCGCCTGACGCCCGCCGGGCAGCTGCTGGCCCGGCGGGCGCGGGCCATCCTCGACCACATGGACACCGTCGAGGCCGAGCTGCGGGGCCTCGACGGCGAACCCGCCGGCCTGGTACGGCTCGGGGCGTTCCAGAGCGCCATCCACACCCTCGCCGTGCCCGCCGTGACCCGGCTCGATCACCCGCGGCTGGAGGTCGAGCTCCTGGAGCTGGAGCCGCACGCCAGCATCCCCGCCCTGCGCCGCGGCGACGCCGACATCATCGTCACCACCACCGACTTCGTCGAACTGCCGCTGGGGCCCGACCTCGACATCGTGCCGCTGGCCACCGACCCCGTCGTGCTCGTCGCCTCGCCCGACCGGCACATCCCGGGCGGCCCCGCCGTCCTCTCCTCGTACGCGGGCGAGCCCTGGGCACTGGACATTCCCCAGTCGTACATGGCGAATCTGACCCTGCGCCTGTGTCGCGAGTCCGGCTTCGAACCGCGGGTCGTGTGCCGGTTCAGCAACTACCTCATGACGCTGCAACACGTCGAGGCCGGGCTGTCCATCACCCTGCTGCCGGGGCTTGCGGTGGATCCCCGGTACCGGCTGGTGACCCGGGAACTCGCCACCCCTGTCACCCGGACGATTGCCGCCGTCGTGCGGCGTGGCTCACCGCCACGGGCAGCCGTCAACGCCGTGTTGAATTCTCTGCGGCAGATCAGGCTATGAGAGGCTTCCTCACGTGGATATTCCCGCTCGTCGGTGGCTGATCGTCGCCGGCGTGAGTGTCGTCGTGGCCGTGCTGGTCTACGTTTTCGCGGTGTTGACGGCCACCGGCCAGTCGCTGGAGAACGCCGCGCTGCGCGGGGCCGATCAGTACGGCGACACGGCACGGAACGCAGCCGACACCAACCTCGGGCAGATCACCGTTTACTCGCTGGCTTGTGCGGTGATTGCCGTTGCGGTGATCGGATTGTTGCGGCGGCGGTGGGAGCTTGCGGTGGCGGCGGTAGGGGTGATCGTCGCCGGACAAGTCGTGACGCAGGGGTTGAAACGGTACGTGCTGCCGCGCCCGGGATTGGTGCCTTTGGTCGGGCACTATGCGGAGAACAGTCTGCCCAGTGGTCATACGACGATCGCCATGACGGTGTTGTTCGCGGCGCTGATCGTCGCGCCGTATCGGTGGCGTGGTGTGGCGCTGTTCTTGTTTCTGGGCTGGGCGGCGAGTATCGGGTCGTACACCGTGACGGCGAAGTGGCACCGGCTGTCCGACACATTGGCGGCCGACGCCATTTCGCTGGCGCTGGCGTGCATCGCGTCGTGGTGGCTGGCCCGGTGCGGATTGGTCCACCGATACGAGGGCAGGCGGCGGATCCCGCGCGTCCTGATCGTCGTGTTCACCGCGCTGGCCGGGCTGACCGCGCTGGCACTGGGCCTGTTGCTGCTGATCGTCCCGCTGTCGCGATACGGCCTGGACGACGTGCTGCGCAACGAGACCTGGGACGTCTACCTGGTGGCGCAGTCGCTGGCGTCGGCCGGCTCGATCGCCGCGGCGCTGGTGTTCCTGGCGACCTGGCGGCGAAAGAGGACCTAGCGCACGAACACGAGGCGGTCGCGCATGGCCTCGGCGGCCAGGGCGGCGACGAGGCCACGGGCGATGAGGTCGTCGACGGAGGTGAAGCCGCCGACGAGCTCCCGGTCCGACACGATGCGAACGGCCTGGTCCGGGGTGAAGCCGCCGAGCGAGCTGAGCACGTCCTCGGGCACGGAGTTGACGTCGACGAGGCCGCCGTCGTCGTAGCGGCGGGGGAGGTCCGGGCGGCCGATGCGGAGCTCGCGGGCAAGGCCGGGGTCGGTGGCGAGCAGGCGGCGGGCCTCGGCGCGGCGGGAGCGGTTGGCGACGGCCTCGCGGACGGCGGGGTCCTTGCGGCGGCGTAGTTGCGGGCGTACGAGCAGGCCGTGGCCGGTGCCGCCCAGCCAGGGCACGAGCATCAGCAAGGTGACGGCGGTGGGGTGGTCCTTGACCGCGAAGGCAGCGACGACGGTGCCGGCGTAGCCGCCGGTGGACGCCCACAGCGGCCAGCCACGGAGCTTGGTGGCGGTGGCCAGGAAGGCGGCCCACGTCAGGAAACCGACGCTGAGCAAGGGAACCGCGACGAGCCACCAACCGGTCAGAGCCGGGACGGCCTTCGAGGGAGCCGGAGCCGACAGCAGCAGGGACGGGTCGGCGGCGAGCATGCGGTCGTGCAGGTTCCGCAGTTCGTCGCCGGGCTCGATGCCCAACTCCTCGGACAGCTGCCGGCGGGTGTCGCGGAACGCGGCCAGCGCCTCGGCCTGCCGGCCGGAACGGTACAGGGCCAGCATCAGCAGCGCCCGCAAGCGTTCGCGGTACGGGAACTGGACGGTGAGCTGACGGAGTTCGCCGACGGCGGCGGCGTGGCGGCCGAGCCCCAGTTCGAGGTCGATGCGGTCCTCGAGGGCGTTGGCGCGGGTCTCGTCCAGGCGCGCACGTTCGACGTCGAACACGGGACCGTCGAGGCCGGCCAGCGCGGGACCGTGCCACAGCGACAATGCCTCCCGCAGGGCATCGACCGCCTGCGCCGCAGGCAGCGACCGGGCGTGCTCGACCCGGGCCTGGAAATCGGTGGCGTCCAGGGAAGACGCGTGCAGGGTGTAGCCGGCGTCGGTGAGCGTCACCAGCTGACCCGCTGTGCGAGGCGTGCGCTCGGGTTCGAGGACCTTGCGCAGCCCGGCGACATGCTTCTGCACCACGTTGGGGCCGTTGACGGGCGGGTCGTCGGGCCACACGGCGTCGATGATCGCGGCGGTCGACGTCGGCCGCCCGGCGTGCAGCAGCAACACCGCCAGCACGGCCCGCTGCTTGCCCGGCCCCAGATCGAGCTCCCGGCCGCCCCGCAGTGCCCGCACCGGCCCGAGCACCTCGAAGCGCAGCTCGGTCACGTCTTTCCTCCCCCGTCCGACGCTGGCAGCAAGGTAGCAGTCGCACGGCAGTGCCACGGCAGTTCGCCGGCAGTCGCGCCGGCCAACCTGGTTCCGGGGGAAACAACCAGGCACGGAGAGGTACGAACGACAATGCGCAAAGCGATCGCTGTGGTGGCGCTGGTGCTGGCCGGAGCGACGGCGTGCGGGTCGCTGGACGACCACGCCGCCGCGCCCAGCCAGGCGGCGAACACGGTGGCCAAGTTCGGCCAGCCGATCAAGGTGACGGGCTCGCAGGGGGCGACCGCGGAGGCCACGGTCCTGACGGTCACCGCGCAGGCCAAGGGGCAGGGGGACATCGCGGAGGCGCCGGCCAACGGCCAGTACTCGGTGATCGACGTGCAGATCAAGGGCACCGGCGGCTCGTTCCCGACCAACCCGCTCTACCTGCACTACCAGGCCGCCGACGGCAAGACCTACGACCAGAACGCCGGCAACGCCATGACCGCCGGCTTCAGCCCGGAGCTGCCGGTCGGCAGCGTGCCGAGCGGGCAGTCGGCGCGGGGCGTGGTGGCCATCGACACGCCGGCGGGGCAGCCGAAGTCGATCCAGCTCACCAACGAGCTCGGCGACGTCATCGCCACCTGGCAGCCGTAGATCCGGGCAGCCGTGATCAGCGTGACCGACGCGGCTTGGCCCAGCCGAAGGTGAGCTCGACGGCCCGCTTCCAGTTGGCGTACTCGTCCTCGCGGTCCGCGGCGTTCCACTGTGGAGTCCAGCGGGCGGCGAGATGCCAGTTGCGGCGCAGGCCCTCCAGGTCCGGCCAGTAGCCGACGGCCAGCCCGGCGGCATAGGCGGCGCCGAGCGACACGGTCTCGGCGACCATCGGCCGCAGCACGGGCACGTCGAGCACGTCGGCGATGGTCTGCATGAGCAGGTGGTCGGCGGTCATGCCGCCGTCCACCTTCAGCGCCGTCGACGCCACGCCGAGCTCGGCGGTCATCGCGTCGACGACCTCCCGGGTCTGCCACGCGGTGGCCTCCAGCACGGCACGGGCCAGGTGCCCCTTGGAGATGTACGAGGTGAGGCCGACGATGATGCCCCGGGCCTCGCTGTGCCAGTGCGGCGCGAACAGCCCCGAGAACGCCGGCACGATGTAGCAGCCGCCGTTGTCGGTGACGGTCCGGGCCAGCGTCTCGATCTCCGGGGCGCTCTGGATCAACCCGAGCTTGTCCCGGAACCACTGCACGAGCGAGCCGGTGACGGCGATCGAGCCCTCCAGGGCGTAGGTCGCCGGCTCGCCCCCGATCTGGTACCCGATGGTGGTGAGCAGGCCGTGCTCGGACTTCACGAGCTGCTCGCCGGTGTTCATCAGGAGGAAGCTGCCGGTGCCGTAGGTGCACTTGGTCTCGCCCTTGGCGAAGCAGGTCTGCCCGAACAGCGCCGCGTGCTGGTCGCCGAGCGCGGCGGCGATGGTGATGCCCGGCACGACACGCGAGGTGCGGCCGTGGATCTCGGTCGACGGCCGGATCTCCGGCAGCAGCCGGGCCGGAATGTCGAAAAAGGACAGCAGCTCGTCGTCCCACTGCTGGGTGGTGATGTTCATCAGCATGGTGCGACTGGCATTGGTGACGTCGGTGACGTGCAGACCGCCGCTGACGCCGCCGGTCAGGTTCCAGATCAGCCAGGTGTCCATGGTGCCGAACAGCACGTCGCCGCGCTCGGCGCGGTCCCGCAGGCCGGGCGTGTTGTCCAGCAGCCACCTGAGCTTGGGCGCGGAGAAGTAGGTGGCCAAGGGGAGACCGCAGCGGTCGCGCACCGCGTCGCTGCCGGGCCGCGCGCCCAGCTCGCCGACCAGGTCCTCGGTCCGGATGTCCTCCCAGACGATCGCCCGCCCGACCGGCACGCCGGTGTGCCGGTCCCACACCACGGCGGTCTCGCGCTGGTTGGTGATGCCCAGGGCCACGACCTGGTCGGCCGACACCCCGGCGTCGCGCAGTGCGTGCGGCATGATCCGGTCGACGTTGCGCCAGATCTCCACCGCGTCCTGCTCGACCCAGCCCGGCCGCGGGTGGTACTGGCGGTGCTCGCGCTGCGCCACCGACACCAGCCGGGCGCTCTGGTCGAACAGGATGCACCGGGTCGAGGTGGTGCCCTGGTCGATCGCCATCACGTAACGTTGCGCCATAGCTCCGCTTCTCAGTCGCTCAGGGCACGGGAGATGGCCTCGGCCGCGCTGGCCACCTGACTGACCAGGGCCGGCTTCGCACGGCTGGCCGAGTCGCAGATCCGGTCCACCGACCCGGAAATCCCGATCGCGCCGACGACCAGGCCGCCGGGGGCGCGGATCGGCGCGGCGATGCTGGCCTCGCCCGGCAGGTACTCCTCGGCGTCGTTGGCCCAGCCGGCCGCGCGCACCTGGGTGAGGACGCGTTCCAGCGACTGCGGCGTGACGATCGTGCGGCGGGTCAGCGAGGTGAGCTCGCGTCGCCTCGTCGCGGCCGACAGGTCGGCGTCGTAGGCCAGCAGCACCTTGCCGAACGCGGTGGCGTGCAACGGAAGCATCGCCCCGATGCCCAGCGTCTGCATCGTGTCGTCGGGGCGGAAGACGTGGTGCACCACCAGCACCGCGCCGTCGTGGTGCACGCCGATGCGCACCTCCTGGCCGCTGCGGGCGGCCAGCGCGTCGGCCCAGTTGAGCGATCGCGAGCGCAACTCGTTCGCGTCGAGGTAGCTTGTCCCCAGGTGCAGCAGGGCCGCGCCGAGCCGGTAGCGGCCGGTCTCCTCGTCCTGCTCGACGAAGGCGACCCGCTGCAGGGTGCGCAGGATGCCGTGCGCGGTGCCCTTGGGCAGGCCCAGCGACGCGGCGACCTCGGCCAGGCCGTACTCGCCGGAGCCGCGGGCCAGCAGCCGCAGCATGGCGGCGGCTCGCTCGATGGACTGGATGGGCCCGGGCACGGTGCCGACGCTAACCAAACGACGGCCTTGTCGGCAATGTCGAACGCTCCTCGACCGAGGTCGCCCCGTCGGGGGACCGTGAGCGGCCGTTGTCGCCGGAGCGTAATCGGTCGACCACGCGGTGACCGGCGTCACCGTTCGACATTGTCGACCGCACCCCGTTGAGCGCGCCGTTTTCGCTGCCTACGTTCCCCTCACTCACTGGGGGTGGGTAGCCGTTCAACGACGAATGGAGGGGACGTGGCTCTGGGAGCGGTGTTCCTCAGCGAGGTGCTCGGCACCGGCATGCTGATTCTGCTCGGCGCCGGTGTGGTGGCGAACGTGTTGCTGACCAAGTCGAAGGGCTTCGACGGTGGTTGGCTGCTGATCAACTTCGGGTGGGGCCTGGCGGTGATGGCCGGCGTGTACGTGGCGTACAAGTCCGGCGCGCACCTCAACCCGGCCGTGACGATCGGCATTCTCAGCAGCGGGGCGAGCAACTACGCCCCGGGCGTGGCGGTGAGTTTCGGTTCGACCCTGGTGTACCTGGCCGGCGAGATGCTCGGCGCCTTCCTCGGCGCCTGCGCGTGCTGGCTGGCGTACAAGAAGCACTTCGACGAAGACCCGGACGAAGGCAAGAAGCTGGCGGTGTTCTCCACCGGCCCGGCGATCCGCAGCTACGGCTGGAACCTGCTGACCGAGGTCATCGGCACCTTCGTGCTGGTCTTCGTGATCCTGGCGTTCGGCAAGACGCCCTCGGGCCTGGGCCCGCTGGCCGTGTCCATGCTGGTGATCGGCATCGGCGCCTCCCTCGGCGGCCCCACCGGCTACGCCATCAACCCGGCCCGCGACCTCGGCCCGCGCATCGCGCACGCCATCCTTCCGTTGCGGTACAAGGGCAAGGACGCCTCCTCCGAGCCGAAGAACTCCGACTGGAGTTACGCCTGGGTGCCGGTCGTCGGCCCCCTGCTCGGCGGCGTCATCGCCGGTGTCGCTTCCCACATCGTGTTCTGATCGGAGAGAATCGTCATGCCACAGTACGTTCTTGCCATCGACCAGGGCACGACCAGCACCCGGGCGATCGTCTTCGACCACGCCGGCGCGATCGTCTCGGTGGGGCAGAAGGAACACGAGCAGATCTTCCCGCGCGCCGGCTGGGTCGAGCACAACCCGAACGAGATCACCGCGAACACCCGCTACGTGATCGGCCAGGCGCTGGCCAAGGCCGACCTGAACATCGGCGACCTGGCCGCGGTCGGCATCACCAACCAGCGCGAGACCGCCGTCGTGTGGGACCGCCACACCGGCGAGCCGGTGTGCAACGCCATCGTCTGGCAGGACACCCGCACCCAGGCCATCGTCGACCAGCTCGGCGCGCTGGGCGGCGGGGCCGAGCGGTACAAGGCGAAGGTCGGCCTGCCGCTGGCCACCTACTTCTCCGGCCCCAAGGTGCGGTGGATCCTCGACAACGTCGAGGGCGCGCGGGCCAAGGCGGAGAACGGCGACCTGCTGTTCGGCAACACCGACACGTGGACCCTGTGGAACCTCACCGGCGGCCCGAACGGCGGCGTGCACGTCACCGACGTGACCAACGCGTCCCGGACCATGCTGATGGACCTGGACACCCTGTCCTGGGACGCCGACATCGCCGCGGAGATGGGCATTCCGCTGTCCATGCTGCCGGAGATCCGTTCCTCCTCGGAGAACTACGGCTCCGGCGCGGGCGGGGTGCTGGGCGGCGTGCCGATCACCGGCATCCTCGGCGACCAGCAGGCGGCCACCTTCGGCCAGGCCTGCTTCGACGTCGGCACGGCCAAGAACACCTACGGCACCGGCAACTTCATGCTGCTCAACACGGGCACGGAGAAGGTGGCCAGCGAGAACGGCCTGCTGACCACGGTCTGCTACAAGATCGGCTCGCAGGACGCCGTCTACGCCCTCGAAGGTTCCATCGCCGTCACCGGCTCGCTCGTCCAGTGGCTGCGGGACAACCTCGGCATCATCGGCTCCGCCGCGGAGATCGAGGGGCTGGCCCGCAGCGTCGAGGACAACGGCGGCGCGTACTTCGTGCCGGCGTTCTCGGGCCTGTTCGCGCCGTACTGGCGGTCCGACGCGCGGGGCGCACTGGTCGGCCTGACCCGGTTCGTGAACAAGGGACACCTGGCCCGCGCAGTGCTGGAGGCGACCGCCTTCCAGACGCGCGAGGTGCTCGACGCCATGAACGCCGACTCCGGCGTGGCCCTGACCGAGCTCAAGGTCGACGGCGGCATGGTGCAGAACGAGCTGCTCATGGAGTTCCAGGCCGACCTGCTCAACGTGCCGGTCGTGCGGCCGAAGGTCGCCGAGACCACCGCGCTCGGCGCGGCCTACGCGGCCGGCCTGGCCGTCGGCTACTGGAAGGGCGAGGACGACCTGCGCGCCAACTGGGCCGAGGACAAGCGCTGGGAGCCGAAGTCGGACGCCACCGAGCGCGAACGCATCTACCGCAACTGGAAGAAGGCGGTGACCAAGTCGTTCGACTGGGTCGACGCCGACGTCCGCTGATCAACTGACAGGAGTGTTCCCGATGTCCGCAAGGCTCGACGCCGACCACCGGGCGACGGCGCTGCGCACCCTCGCCGAGACCGAGTTCGATGTGCTGGTGATAGGCGGCGGGGTGGTCGGCGTCGGGGCGGCGCTGGACGCCGCCTCGCGGGGCCTGTCCGTAGCGCTGGTCGAGGCGCGGGACTGGGCATCGGGAACCTCCAGTCGCTCCAGCAAGCTCATCCACGGTGGGCTGCGCTACCTGGAGCAGTTCGACTTCGCCCTGGTACGCGAGGCCCTGCGCGAACGCGGGCTGCTTCTGAAGAGGCTCGCCCCGCACCTGGTGCGGCCGGTGTCGTTCCTGTACCCGTTGCAGCACAAGGGGTGGGAGCGCCCGTACGTCGGCGCCGGCCTGATGCTGTACGACACCATCGGCGGCGCGACGTCGGTGCCGATGCACAAGCACCTGTCCCGGGGCAAGGCCCTGGCGATGTCGCCGAGCCTGCGGGACGACGCGTTGACCGGCGCGGTGCGGTACTACGACGCGCAGGTGGACGACGCCCGATTCACGATGATGGTCGCCCGGACCGCGGCCCAGCACGGGGCGACGGTGGTGAACCGCGCCGAGGTCACCGAGTTGCTGCGTGAGGGTGGCCGTGTCGTCGGCGGTGTCGTCCGGGATGCCTTGACCGGCAACGAGATCCGCGTGCGGGCCCGCCGGGTGATCGGCGCGACCGGGGTGTGGACGCCCGACAACCCCGCGTTCAAGATCCAGATGTCCAAGGGTGTGCACCTGGTCGTGCCGCGGGACCGGCTCGACCTGGACACGGGTCTGATCATGCGCACCGAGAAGAGCGTGCTGTTCGTGATCCCGTGGGACCAGCACTGGATCATCGGCACCACCGACACGCCCTACTCCGACGCCCCGGACCGGCCGACCGTCACCGACGCGGACGTCGATTACCTGCTGGAGCACGTGAACTCCGTGCTGCGCGAGCCGCTGACCCGTGACGACATCGTCGGCACGTACGCCGGCCTTCGGCCGCTGCTGGCCGGCAAGAAGGGCGGCGAGACCGCCAAACTCTCCCGTGAGCACGCCGTCGCCGCGCCCGAGCCGGGTTATTTCGTGGTGGCCGGCGGGAAGTACACCACCTACCGGGTCATGGCCGCCGATGTCGTCAACGAGGCGGTGAAGGGCCTGGGCGGGGTGGCCCCGTCGCTCACCAAGCGCCTGCCCATCCACGGCGCCGTAGGCTTCCACGCGCTGTGGGACGACCGGATCACGTTGGCGGCGCAGCACAAGCTGTCGGTGTCCACTGTGGAACGCCTGCTGCGCCGGCACGGCTCGGCCATCGGCGAGCTGTTCGACCTGATCGCCGAGGATCCGACGCTGGCCACGCCCGTCGGCGACGGCTACCTCGCCGCCGAGATCGTGCACGCCGTCACCCACGAGGGCGCGTTGAGCGTCGACGACGTCCTCAGTCGACGGACCCGGATCGCCTTCGAGTACCCGGACCGGGGCTCGGCCGTCGTGGAGTGGGTCGCCGACCTGATCGGCGCGCGCCTCGGCTGGGATTCCGACATGCGGCGCGACTCGATCGCCAGTTATCTCGCCGAAGGTGCCATGCTGGCCTCGTGATCGGTCTTCGCTGCGCGCGGCTGTTCGACGGGGACGTTCTGCACCACGGTCCGACGACCGTGGCTGTCGACGGCGGCCGGATCGTGCCGGCCGCCGGTGATTTTCCGGTCGTGGACCTGGGCGATGTCACGCTCATGCCCGGCCTGGTCGACTCCCACGTCCACCTCGCCTTCGAGCCCGGCAGCGACATCCCCGCCGACATGGCCTCCGCGTCGCGGGAGGTGCTGCTGGAGCGCATGCGTCGGCATGCGCTCCAGGCGCTGCGCGCTGGCGTCACGACGCTGCGTGACCTCGGGGACCGCGACTACCTTGCCCTCGAGCTGCGGGATGCGCTTGGCGCAGATGGCCCCGAGATCCTCGCCGCCGGGCCGCCTATCACCTCGCCCGGCGGGCATTGCTGGTTCCTGGGCGGGGAGACGCCGCCCGACCGGCTGGCTCATGCCGTCGCCGACCGCGTGGCCCGCGGCGTCGACGTGATCAAGGTGATGGCCACCGGTGGTGGGATCACGCCCGGCAGCGCCCCGCACGAATCCCAGTACGGGCTCCCGGAGCTGCGTGTTGTCGTCGGGGCCGCCCACGCCGCCGGCCTTCGCGTCACCGCCCACGCCCATGGCGGCGCCGGCATTCGCGACGCCGTCGCCGCCGGTGTCGACGGCATCGAGCACTGCACCTTCCTCACCGACGGCGGCGCCGACCCCGACTGGTCCACCGTGGAGGCGATCGTCGTTGCCGGCGTGTATGTCGGCGTGACCGCCGCCCGCATGTCCAGCGGCTACGTCCTGCCGCCCCACATCGCCGCCGCCCGCGCCAACTTCGCCCGTATGCAGGCGCTCGGTGCTCGCCTCGTCTTCTGCTCCGATGCCGGCATCATCGCCGACAAGCCGCACCACTGCCTCCCGTACGCCCTGCCCGACATCCAGGACCTCGCCCAGGTGTCGGCTGCCGCCGTGCTCACCTCCGTCACCCGCCTCGCCGCCGAGTCGTGTGGCCTCGGCCGTCGCAAGGGCCGCATCGCCCCCGGCTACGACGCCGACCTCCTTGCCGTGCACGGAGATCCCACCCAGGACCTCACCGCCATGACCGACGTCGCCGCCGTCTACCGCGCCGGCAACCTCGTCACGTGACCAGGAACTTGGCCAGGGCCTCGGCCTCCCCGGCGACGGCGGAGCGTTCGGCGCGGGTGAAGCGCCGCAACGGGCTGTAGGCGACGGCGTTGTCCCGCACGGTCCACGTTGCCGCGACACGGCCGTCGACGAGGACGACGCGTTCGCCGGCGACGGAGAGGTTGCGGTGGGCGTCGTCGACGATGCGCGTGCGGTCGTCGTAGCCGAGCAGGGCGTTGTCGAAGGCGGGCAGGAACCGCACCGGCGCGGGCATGTCGGGGGAGGGGCGCGGGGCGTCGGGGAGGTCGAGCAGTTCGCGGCCCCGCTCGTCACGGAAGGTGATCAGGCTGGGGCGCAAGGCCTTCACTGCGGCCGGCAGGCCGGCGAGGCCGGACCAGGCGCGGATGTCGGCGGTGGCGGCGGGCCCGAAGGCGGCGAGATACCGCAGCACCAGGTCCCGTCCATCGCTCGGTGGATCCGGCTCGCGGCCGAGCCAGGAGGAGAGCAGGACGTTGCGAACGCCGCCTTTGGTGCGCCAGAGGCCACGAGGGGGCGCCTGGACCACCGGCACGAGGCCGGCGATGAGCAACTCGCCGAGCGGCCGCGCCGGCACCTCGGGCCGGGCGACGGCCTGCACGAGCTCGGCCATGGTGCGGGGCTGGCCGTCGGACATCACGGCGCGGCCGGCGGCGGCCAACGAGTCCAGGTCGACGCCGTCGAGTTCGCGCCGATACGTGCCGAGAACCCGTTGTCGCAGCATGGAATCGTGCCGGGACCGCCAGGCGAGGACGTCCTCGGCGGTGAGCAGGTGGACGGTGCGGCGCATGAGGTGCGTCCGCACGACCCGCCGCTCCAGCAGCAGCTCCGACAGTGCCGACGGATCGAAGTCGCGGACGCGGGACCACAGGCCCACGAAGGGTTCCTGCGGTTCCTGCGCCTGCATCCCGCACAGGTGCCCGACCGTGCCGAGCACGGAGGTGTCGGCGCGGTCGAGCAGCAGTTGCCGGGCCAGCGTGGCGCGGTTGAGGGCCCGAGCGTCGAGCACGGTCATCGGGTGGAGGTCTGCCCGTCGATCGACTCGCGAATGATGTCGGCGTGGCCGGCGTGCTGCGTGGTCTCCGCGATCACGTGGATCAGCACCTGGCGCACGCTCCGCGTCGCCCCCTCCTTGTTCCACGGCGCGGGCGGCAGCGAGTACGTCTTGTCGAGGTCGGCGAGGTCCGCGACGATCTTGTCGCTTTCCGTGGCCACCTCCTCGTAGTGGGCGAGCACCCCGGCCAGCGTCTCGCCGGGCAGCAGCCGGAACTCGTTCTGGTGGTCGATCATCCACTGTGGATATTCACGGGCGGTGCCGGCCATGATGTCGCCCCAGGTGACGCCCTCGGGCAGGTCGAAGGACATCGCGGTCGGGCCGTCGAGGATGAAGCGCAGCCACGACGCCTCCGTGCTGGCCACGTGCTTGACGATGCCGGCCAGGCACAGCTTGCTGGCGGTGGGGGTGGCGGCCGCCTGCTCGTCCGTGAGTCCCTGCACGGTCGTGACCAGGGCGGATCGGGCGGCGGCGAGCTCGGTGAGCAGGTCGGTGGTCTCTGACATGCGGCCACTCTGGCACAGGTAGCGGACAGGATCTGTCCTCTACTCTGACGGCGTGCCCAAGACTTCGGGACGCCTGCTGGCGCTGCTCTCGCTGCTTCAGGCCCGCCGCGACTGGCCGGCGGAGCTGCTGGCCGAACGCCTGGCCGTCAGCACGCGCACCATCCGCCGCGACGTCGACCGGCTGCGCGAGCTCGGCTACCCCATCCAGACCTTGAAGGGCCCCGACGGCGGCTACCGCCTCGGCGCCGGCGCCGAGCTGCCGCCGCTGCTCTTCGACGACGAGCAGGCCGTCGCCATCGCCGTGGCGCTCCAGACCGCCATCACCTTCGGGGGCATCGGCGAGGCCGCCGCGCGGGCGTTGACCACCATCCGGCAGGTCATGCCCGCTCGCCTGCGCCATCGCATCGACGCCCTCCGGGTCACCGCCATCGCCGGCGGCGAGCCGCAGGTCGACGTCCACGTCATCACCACCTTGAGCGCCGTCGTGCACGCCCGTGAGGTGCTGCGCTTCGACTACCAGGACCAGCCGCGACGGGCCGAGCCGCACCACCTCGTCACGTGGGGCGGGCGCTGGTACCTCGTCGCCTGGGACCTCGACCGCGAGGACTGGCGCACGTTCCGCGTCGACCGCCTGACACCGCGCGTCCCCACCGGCCCCCGCTTCACCCCTCGCGACCTGCCCGACGACACCCTCGCCGACTTCATCGCCGGCCGGTTCCGCGGCACCGACGCCGCCGGCAACTGGCCCTGCCGCGGCGAGGTCATCCTCGACCTGCCCGCTTCCCACGTGTCCAGCTACACCCCCAACGGCATCGTCGAGGAGCTCGGCCCCCACCGCTGCCGCCTGCTGCTCGGCTCCTGGTCGTGGATCGGCCTCGCCGCCACCCTCGGCCGCTTCGACGCCGACATCGAGGTGGTCGGCCCGCCCGAACTCCGCGCCGCCTTCGCCCGCCTCGCCAGTCGGTACGCCCGGGTTCGGGCATGATCTGGGCGTGGATGAGATCTCGACGGCCGGGGAGGCGGCGCGCGACGAGCTGATCGTGAGCTTCGGGCGGCTGCTGGGGGTGGCCGGGCGGCTGGGGCACATCCTGGGGCGGGCGATCGAGCAGGAGTTCGGCATCAGCCACCTGATGTACGAGGTGCTGTTGATCCTGGGGCGCGCCGGCGAGCCGGGGCTGTCGATGGGGGCGATCGCCCGCGAGCAGGTGCTGACGACGGGCGGCGTGACCCGGCTGATCGACCGGATGGAGGCGGCGGGGCTGGTGGCGCGGGCCGAGGACCCCGGCGACCGCCGGGGCCGGCTGGTCCGGTTGACGCCGCGTGGGGACGACGTGGCGGTGCGCGCGTCCCGGCTGCACCTCGCCAACATCGAGCGGTACTTCCTGGAGCCGCTGCCGGTGGCGCACCGCCAGCGCTTCCTCGATGACCTGCGGATTCTCAGCCACGCGGCCCGCGACGCGCTGCCGCCGCTGCACTGATCGACGCTGTGACCCAGTGCACATTCTCGTAGGGAAATATCTGATGCGTCAGATTCTGTTGTGTCAGGTAAATCTACGGAGGCAGCGATGAGCACACTGGACTACACCGTCCTGGACCTCGACTTCCCGGTCGGCAGCAGGAACAAGACGGCCACGCTGATCACCGGCGAGCACGACGCGCTGCTGGTCGACGCCGGCTTCACCCGCGCCGACGGGCACCGCCTGGTGGCCGCGGTCCTGGACGCCGGCAAGCGCCTGACGACCGTCTTCATCAGCCACGGTGACCCGGACTTCTACTTCGGCGCGGAGGTCCTGGCCGACGCGTTCCCCGAGGCCACGTTCGTCGCGACGCCGTCGGTGATCGAGCACATCCGGCACAGCTACGAGGGCAAGCTCAAGGCCTGGGCGCATCTCGGTGCGAACCTGCCGACGCGGCTGATCGACATCGCGTCGCTGACCGGTGACATCACCTTGGAGGGCAAGGCCTTCCAGCTGCGGGGCGGCCCGGACCGGCACTACCTGTGGCAGCCGGAGGACCGTGTGATCGTCGGCGGAGTCCTGCTGTTCCAACGGGAACACGTGTGGGTTGCTGACACCCCGAAGCCCGAGCAGCGCGCCGCCTGGGTACGGCTGCTGGACGAGATGGCGGCGCTCGACGCGACGCTGGTGGTGCCCGGGCATCGGCTGCCCGAGGCGCCCGCCGACACCACCGCGATCACCGCCACCCGTGAGTACCTGACGACCTTCGAGCGCGAGTTGGCCAACGCGGCCGACGGCCCGGCGCTCACCGAGATCCTGACGACCCGTTACCCCGACCACGGCATGCTGATCGCCGCGCAGATCGGCGCCAAGGTCGCCAAGGGCGAAATGAGCTGGGGATGAGCGACTTCGACCGGCCCGCCGACGTGGTTCGGCGGCAGTACCTGGCCTCCGCCGCCGGTGATCTGGCGGCACTGCGGGACACCCTCGCACCCGACGTCGAATGGACCGAAATGGCCGGTTTTCCGCTGGCCGGCACGTATCGCACGCCCGAGGGCGTCACGTCGAACGTGATGGAGAAGCTCGTCGCCGACTGGGACGACTGGACCGCGCACGACGACAACTACGTCGTCGACGGCGAGAACGTGGTGGTGCTGGCCCGGTACACGGCCACGAACAAGGCCACCGGCAAGCACGTCCACGTCCGGGTCGCACACCACTTCGTGGTGCGCGGCGGCAAGATCGTGCGCTTCGAGCAGTTCGTCGACACCGCCAAGGTGCTCGCGGCGATGTCCTGACCGACTGCAACATGCAGCGCGCAACAGGCGGTCTTGGGGCGTTTTACCAACGGGGACGGGTAATCCCCACGGAACGGGTGTGCGGGACGGACGGTCGCTGCTAGCATCCGCCCGTGTGCAGATGAACGTGCTAATGCACGTGCATCTGCACACGAAGGGGACTGGGGCCGAGCACGACCAGGCTGTGCAGCTCGACCTGGGGTCAGCTGCGGCAGCCGCAGTGGCTACTGCGCAGACGCGCCGCCACTGTCCGTCCGAACACCAAGTTTGGAGTTGGCACATGGCAAGAGTTCGCCCACGCACCTCCCGAGATGCCCGCTCCCGAGGCCGTCACCGCCGAATCGCCGGCGGCCGACCCCGCTCCGCGCCGCAGTTCAGCGCCTCGCCACGCCGCCGCCCGCATGTGGCCGCGCCGTATCGGGTGCTGCCCCGGCCGAGGTCCTGTGACTGCTGGATCCGGCTCGCCCGTGACGTCGTCACGGAGCCCCGGCCGACGCTGCACGCCGCGGTCCTCATCGCGGTCACGCTCGCCGGCCTGTCCGCCGCCGGGCTCGCGCTCGGACCGGTCGCCGCGCCTTTCCTGCTGTGCGGCGGGGTTCTGCTGCGGGCCCGCCGTCGACGCTGACGATCGGCCGCTGTGGGCGGTCCTGCCCGCCCACAGCAGGTCCGGGGCGATTGTCGGGGGTGGTGGCTACGGTGGTCCGGTGCGAGTTGCGACCTGGAACGTGAACTCGGTGAAGCAGCGGATGCCGAGGCTGCTGCCGTGGCTGGACGAGCGCCGGCCGGACGTGGTCTGCCTCCAGGAGCTGAAGCTGTCCGAGGAGGCGTTCACGGCCCTCCTCGGCGAGGAGCTGGCGGGGCGCGGCTACGAGGCGGCCGTGATGGGGGAGCCCCGGTGGAACGGGGTGGCCGTGCTGTCCAAGGTCGGCCTGGACGACGTGGTGCAGGGTGTGGCCGGCGCGCCGGGGTTCCCGCACCAGGAGGCGCGGGCGGTCGCGGCCACGTGCGGTGGCGTTCGCGTGCACTCGCTGTACGTGCCGAACGGGCGTGAGCCGGATTCCGACCACTACCGGTACAAGCTGGCCTGGCTGGCGGCGCTGCGCGAGGTGCTGGCGGCCGGCCCGGCGGACGCGGTGGTGTGCGGCGACATCAACATCGCCCCGACGGACGCGGACGTGTTCGACCCGGCGGCCTACGTGGGGCAGACGCACGTGACCGAGCCGGAGCGGGCGGCCCTGAAACAGCTGCTGGACCTGGGCCTGCACGACGTGGTGCGCGAGCGGTGGCCGACGGAGCGGGTGTTCAGCTACTGGGACTACCGGGCCGGCATGTTCCACCAGGACCTGGGCATGCGCATCGACCTCGTGCTGGCCTCGGGCCCGGTGGCCGGGCGGGTGCGGGCGGCCTGGGTGGACCGGCACGCGCGCAAGGGATCGGGGCCCAGCGACCACGCGCCGGTCATCGTGGACCTCGACGAGGCCCCGGACGGCGACATCGGCCCGGTGGTGCCGCCGCCGTCGGCCCGCGGAACGGGCCGGAAGGCGAGGCTGCCACAGGCAAAAGACTGATCCACATCTCACACTGGGGCCGAATGGCCGATCCAGCGTCGTATCGTGGACGCCGAGCTGCCAACTGGGGGTATGCGGAGGTGAACGGATGCGGCAGCGGCCTTACATCGCGTACGAGCCGCCGAGCCAGCCGCTGCCGGCCAGGTTCCAGGTAGGGGGCCTGCTCGGCCGCGGGGTCGGCACGGAGGTGTACGACGCCTTCGACGAGGAGCTCGACTGCGAGGTCGCGGTCAAGCTGTTCCCGGCCGACCTGGACGCGACGGCCTGCCGGCGGATCGCGGACGAGGCGCAGGCGCTGGACCGGCTCAACCACCGCCGCCTGGTCTCGGTGTACGACGGCGGCATCCACCTGGGCCGCCCGTACCTGGTGATGCAGCTGATCCGCGGCACCAGCCTGAGCAAGCGGTTGCGCCAGGGCCCGCTGCTGATGGCCGAGTCCGTGGTGATCGTCGCGCTGCTCGCGGATGCGTTGTCGCACGTGCACGCCCAGGGCGTGGTGCACCGGGACGTCAAGCCGTCGAACATCCTGCTCGACGAGGGGGGCCTGCCGCACCTGAGCGACTTCGGCATCGCGCTGCTGGCCGGGCAGACCCGGGTGACCGCCGTGGACGAGGTCATCGGCACGCCCGCCTACCTGGCGCCCGAGCAGATCCTCGGCGGCGCCCTCGGACCGTCCGTGGACATCTACGCGCTGGGCCTGGTGCTGCTGGAGTGCATCACCGGCTACCGCGAGTTCGACGGTCCGAACAAGCTGGAGGCCGCGCTGGCCCGGCTCAGCCGCGACCCGGAGGTCCCGGACGAGCTGCCGGGCCCGCTGGCCGGGCTGCTGCGGGCGATGACCGCCCGCGAACCCGGCCGCCGGCCGACCGCGCTGCACTGCTTCAACACCCTGTCCGGCCTGGTCGCCAATGCGGTCGAGGAGGCGGAGACGGTGTCGCTGTCTATGCCCTGGCGACCATCTTGATCTCCAGCAGCTGCGCCGGGAAGGCCAGCCGGCTACAGGCGACGATGGTGCTGGCGACCTGCGGGATCTCGACGCCATAGGCGGCCTTGCGGACCGGCCCGGCGACGGCGAACGCCGCCTCCATGTCCAGCACGTAGATCACCTCCTCGACGACGTCGGCCAGCGACGCGCCGAAGCGGGCCAGCAGCGCCGCCGCGTTGACGTAGGTCTGGCGCATCTGCTCGCCCATGTTGCCGAAGTCGGTGATGCGGCCCTGCTCGTCCACCGGCGCCGGCGCGACCAGGTCCGGGCCGTCGTTGGACAGCTGCCCGGAGATGTAGATGGTGTCGCCACAGCGGACGGCCTGCACGTATCCGTAGGATTCCTCCCACGGGACACCGAAACTCTCTGTTTTCATGGCTGCGACCGTAGGTGTCGCGCCTCGGCGGCGACGAGCGGAAACTGTGCCGTAGAGGGCAAGGATCGTGCCAGGAGGTGGGTGGATGGCGCGCAGGGTCGCGCTGCTCGTGCTGCCGCGGGTGATCGCGCTCGACTACAGCATCGCCATCAACATCCTCGGCGAGCAGCGGGGTTATGAGCTGTTCACGGGCGGTGAGGCCGGGCACGCCGGGCCGGAGGACGGCGTCGTCATCGTGCCGTCGCA
Source organism: Kutzneria buriramensis (assembly GCF_003387475.1). Classification (GTDB taxonomy): domain Bacteria; phylum Actinomycetota; class Actinomycetes; order Mycobacteriales; family Pseudonocardiaceae; genus Kutzneria; species Kutzneria buriramensis. The sequence goes on from NZ_QUNO01000014.1 coordinate 224,483, forward strand.
TCCGCTGTCCGCCGTGGAAGAAGCCGATGTCGTGGTGGTGCCCGGCTTCGGCGACCCGCACATCCCGCCGCCGGAGCCGTTCCTCGACGCCATCGCCCGCAGCGCCGAGCGCGGGGCGACCGTGGTCGGCGTCTGCACCGGCACCTTTGCCTTGGCCGCCAGTGGGATCACCGCCGACCGGCAGGTCACCACGCACTGGCGGTACACCGCGCACCTCCAGGAGTTGTTCCCGCGCACCAAGGTCGTCGAGAACGTGCTGCACATCCAGGACGGCAACCTGCTCACCTCCGCCGGCGCCGGGGCCGCCATCGACCTGTGCCTGCACCTCATCCGCACCGACTTCGGCGTGGACGCCGAACTCGCCGCCGGCCGGGACATCGTCGCCGGTCCGGCTCGTCCCGGGCCGCAGCCCCAGTACCTGGACGTGCTCACCCCGCCCGACGCCGACCTGTCCGACACCCGGGGCTGGGCGCTGCAACGTATCGCCGAGCCCCTCACCGTCGACCAGCTCGCCCGGCACAGCGCCATGTCACGGCGCACGTTCATCCGGCGGTTCCGTGAGGAGACGGGGCTGCCGCCCATGCGATGGCTTACGCTGCAACGGATCCTCGTGGCGCGACGGCTGCTGGAGACCTCCGACTGGTCCGTCGACCGGATCGCCGACGCCGCCGGCATGGGCACCGCCGCGAACTTCCGGGTGATCTTCCGCCGCGAGACCGGATCGCTGCCCAGCGACTACCGGCGGGCCCACCGGCGATGATGGCCGATTCCCGCCAGCCCGGGCCGTCCCCGCGCGCCATGCTTGTCCCATGAGCGAAACCGTGAAGACCATTGTGGACAGTCCGGTCGGGCCGCTGACCCTCGTCGGCCAGGACGGTGTGCTCACCGGCCTGTACATGGACAAGCAGCGCCACCGTCCGGCCGAGGAGACCTTCGGTCCCGTCGACGCCGAGCCCTTCCGCGACGTCATCGAGCAGCTCGCCGCCTACTTCGCCGGCGACCTGGAGACCTTCGACCTGCCGCTCGGCCTGCGCGGCACGCCCTTCCAGCGCACCGTCTGGGCCGCCCTGCGCGAGATCCCTTACGGCGAGACCGTCTCGTACGGCGAGCTCGCCAACCACATCGGCCGCCCCAGCGCCGCCCGCGCCGTCGGATTGGCCAACGGCAAGAACCCCATCGGCATCATCGTGCCCTGCCACCGTGTCGTCGGCTCCGGCGGTGACCTCACCGGCTACGGCGGCGGCATCGAGCGCAAGCAGCACCTGCTCGAGTTCGAGCGGGCCGGCGTTCGCTCCGGGCACATGCTCGCCCTCGAGCCGGCGAGCGTCTGATCCGCGCCGTAAGCGGCGGTCAGGGGGAGGCGAGGCCGTGGCGGTAGGCGTAGCGGATGGCCTCGGGGCGGGTACGGACGTCGATCTTGGCGAAGAGGTTGTTGATGTGGGTCTTGACGGTGGTCTCGCCGATGAACAGGGCGCCGGCGATGTCGGCGTTGCCGAGGCCCTGGGCGATGAGGGTGAGCACCTCGGCCTCGCGGGCGGTGAGGCCGGCGGGCGGCGGGCTTGGCGCGGGGGAGGAAAGGGCGGCGACTATGCGTTGGGAGACGGTGGCGTCGAAGGTGGACTGACCGGCGGCGACGGCACGCAGCGCGGCGGTGATCTCGGCGCGGCCGGCGTCCTTGGTGAGGTAGCCGCGGGCGCCGGCCTGGAGGGCGGCGGCGATGGACTCGTCGTCGGCGTAGGTGGTGAGCACGACGACGGCGACGTCGGGATGGTGGGCGGCGATCCGGCGGGTGGCCTCGACGCCGTCCATGACGGGCATCCGCAGGTCCATGAGCACGACATCGGCGGCGCGAGTCGCGAGCAGGTCCAGCGCCGCCGAACCGTCACCGGCGTCGCCGACCACCTCGACGTCGTCGACGAGGTCGAGCAGCGCGACGAGCCCCTCGCGCATGACGAGTTGGTCGTCGACGACGACGATCCGGATCATTCCGGCACCTCGGCGGTCACCAGCCAGCCCCCTCCTGATCGGCCCGCGCTCAGCGTGCCACCGACGAGTGCGATCCGCTCCCGCATCCCGACGAGACCGTGCCCAGGATCGGCGGTTTCCCCGGACGACGCGTTGTACACCCGAAGTCGGGTCACCGAGCCGAAGTCCAGCATCACCGACACGGGCGAACCCGGTGCGTGCTTGGCGGCGTTCGTCAGCGACTCCCGAGCGATCCTCAGCAGCGACACGGCGGTGCCGGCGGAGAGCGTCCGAACGGAACCGGTGACGGAGAGGTCGATCTCCAGCCCACGGTCCCGCCGGCCGTCGGCCACGAGCTGCTCCAACGCCTCCACCAGTGGCGGCGCGTCGAAACGCAGCGCGGCGACGGCCCGGCGGGCCTCGTCGAGGCCGTCGTGGGCCAGCCGCCGGGCTCGCTGCACGCGGAGCAGGCCGCCCGCCAGGTCGCCACGCTCGGCGAGCAGGCCCTCGGCCACCTCCAACTGCACGCCGAGCGCCCCGAGCGAGTGGGCGAGCACGTCGTGCAACTCACGGGCGATGCGCGCCCGCTCGTCCAGCGCGGCGACCTCGGCCTGGAGCCGCGCCTGCAACTGGTGCTGACGGGCGGCCAGGCCGCTCATGGCGACGATCAGCAGCGCGGCGGTGTCGCCGAGCGCGGAGACGCTGCCCTGCCCCCATGCCAGGGCACCGCCTCCGCAGATCACCAAGCTGCCGGCCAGCACCGCCATCAGCGGCGCGGACGGCAACAACGTCAGCGAGCACGTGGTCGCCAGCGCCACGCATGTGAGCAGCACCGGCGTGCCGTCGGGCGCGGGACCGATCAGCACGACGCACAGCAGGAGGCACGCCAGCAGCGGGTACAGCGCCATCCGCGGCGCCCGGCGGTCGAGCACCACGAACGCGAGCCAACAGGCGAGGCTCACTCCGTAGAGCGACCACATCCACGCCGGCGTCGGTTTCTGCACGGTCGCGAGCGTGATCACGAAGACGCCGGTCCCGATGACGCCGACGAGCAGCCGACCGGGCACGATCCGGTCGAACAGGCGGGACAGGTGCACGACCATCAGGCTGCCACGTCAGCGGCCCGTCCGCCGCCAGATCAGCGCCAGCACGAACAGCAGCACGACGAGCCCGAGCACACCGGCGCCGATCAGCAGGAACCGCATCAGCAGGTACTGCACCACGGCCCCCATCAGCGGCGCTCCTTGATCACGCGCTCGGCGACCATGTTCGCGAGCCCGCCTCGGCGCCGGGCTCCCTCGCGGATCATCGGCTCGACCACCTGCCGCGCGCGGTCGAGCTTGCCGAGCCGCCGCAGCACGAGCGCCACCGCGAACAGGCCGAGCACCACCAGCACCACGACGCCGCCGATGAGCGCGCCGCGGAGCAGGAAGTACTCCATGACGTCTTGCAGTGTGTTGTCCATGGCGCGGACGCTACGGAGCGACCGGGGTGGATCAGCACCTCCCGGCGGTGGAGATCCGGGTGGAGCCGCCCTCCACCGTCAGGGCCGCAATAGCACCCGGATCGGGTTGCCGTCATGCTCCCGGAGTCGGCGAATGCCCTCGTCGAACTCGTCCAACGGTAGCACTGCGCTGACCGACGCCGACAAGTCGAGGCGTCCTCGGGACACCAGCTCGACCAACTCGTCGAGATGCCGCATCTTGTAGCCGAGATGACCGGTGACGGTGTGCCGGCGGGCGAGGAATGCGCCCTCGCGGCCGAGTTCGATCGGCTCGCCGCTGATGCCGACGAGCAGTAGCCGCCCGCGCGTCGCCAGCACGCCGTTGGCCTGCGCCACCGTCGACGTGCGGCCGACGCAGTCGAAGGCGGCGCGCAGGCCGCGGCCGTCGGTGATCTCCATGATCCGCGCGGGCGTGTCCTCGGCCAACGGATCGAGCACGAAGTCCGCGCCGAGCGAAAGGGCCCTTTCGCGCACTCCCGTCACCGGATCGAGTCCGATGACCGGCGACGCGCCGGCGATCCGGGCCAGCTGGACGAGGTGGCTGCCGATGCCGCCCATGCCCCACACGCCGACGGATTCCGCCATCCGCAGGCCGGCGGTCTCCAGCGCCCCGTATGGGGTGGAGACGGCATCGGCCAGCACCGCGGCCTGCTCCATCGGCACGCCGTCGGGCACCGCGATCAGCGACACCCCCGGCGTGACAACGTATTCCGCCCACGCGCCGTCGTACGCGAACGCCATCACCTCCAGCGCCTCGCAGTCGTCGATGTTGCCGCCGAACGCGCACGACCGGCACTTTCCGCAGGCCCGGCCGGCGGCGATCACCACCCGGTCGCCGACCTGCCAGTGCCGCACCGCGCCGCCGACCGCCGCGATCGTGCCGGACGCCTCGTGACCGGGCGTGATGACTGGTAGCTGCGCCGGAATGTGGCCGTCGAACTGGCTCAGGTCGGAGTGGCAGATGCCGCACGCGGCGACCTTCACCACCACCTCGGTCGGCCCCGGTCGCGGCACCGGCACGGTCTCCAGACGCAACTCACGGGTGTCGGCGTGGAACCGGACGGCGCGCATGGTCTCCGGCAGCTCGGTCGTCAACGGCGGAATCCCTTCCAGTGGCAAGAACGCTGCCGCCGACGCTAGGGGACGCCTGCATGTCTGGCCATGTGGATGGCCCCGCCTGAACGGATTCAGTGCCCGTCCTCACGGACAGAGCCGAATGGCGTTGGGCACGAGCAAGGTCTGTCCCACCGCGAGCTCGGTGTTGTCGTAGCCGAGGTTGTTGAGTTTTTGCAGTGTGTGGACGGTGGTGAGGTAGCAGCGGGCGAGTTTGTCGAGGGTGTCGCCGGGGCGCACGACGACGGCTCCGATGGAGGTCGCGTCGAAACGGGGCACCAACGGGGTGGTGCTGAGTGTGGTACTGAGTTCGGTGCCCGGGTCGAACTGGAAGTACGTGCTGGTGGGGAGATCGACGGTCGGCAGCGAGGTGGTCTCCGGCAGTACAGTGGTGATGGCGCGGGGCGGAGCCGGTGGGGCGTTGTCGGCGATCACGGTGATGGCGACGAAGGCGACGACCACGACGGCACAGAGGGCGTAGACGCGGTTGCGGGCCGCGCGATCGTGGTCTGATTCGAACGGCGCGGTCACCAGGGTGAGGGCGGGTTCGGCGTCGAATGGCCGCGGGCGCTGAGGATCGACGCGTAGCGACGCCAGGTACAGACGGAGCCTGTCGACGTCCGAGTCGACGGCCTCGAAGACCAGGGCGTTGAGCTCGGCGAACGGCAGTACGCGCACGCCATCGTCGCGCAGCTCGCTGACGACGAGTTCGCTGGGGCCGGTCCACGACAGCCGCCAGTGCGCGCTGCCGGCCTCGACCAGGTAGTGCCCGGCCAGCGCGTGCAACGCCTCGCACAGCCGGGCCATCGCGCGGAGCGGATCCTCCTTGTCGAAGCGCGTGGCGAGCTGCGTGGCCTCACCGGCTTCGAGCAACTCCAGCACGGTCGCGAGGGTGGCATCGGGTCCGGCGGCGTGGAGCAACGTCCGCGCGGCGGCAGTCGGCGCGCCGACGCGGGCGGCCTTCGCCCGCCACTGCTTGGCCGGCAGCGCCTCGACGTCCTGCCCGGGCAGCAGGTGCTCGATCAGCTTCCGGCCGGGATAACGCCAGGTTGACGGCTCAGGCTCGCGCAGCCAGGCCGGCACGTCGGATTCCATCGCGGCCAGGCGGGTCAGCCGGTCGGCCATGCTGGGGTGGCTGGCGAACCGGTCGTGCGGCTGGGGTTCGGGATCGGCGGCCTTGAGCTCGTCCAGGGCCCGGCGGCGGTGCTCGTCGGACAGCATGGCGGCGAACATCGCCAGCGGGTCCTCCGGCGCATAGCCGGCGCCGGCGGTTGCCAGCAGGTACTTCTGGGTGAAGACGTGCCAGAAGGCGTCGATCGCGGCGAGGGATCTCAGCGTCCGGGCGACCGATTCGGGACCGGCGATCCGCGCGGCGACGGCATCGGCCTCGAACTCCTGCTGCCGCCGAACGGCGAAGGAGACTCGCGCGTACAGGTGGGCGTAAGCGCGGAAGACCGAGGCGAAGAGCCTGGTCACGTTCCCCAGTATGTGGCGCGGCGCGCTGGCGAGGTTGTTGTGAAGTCTTTCCAACGCCAGGAAACCGCGGTACACGATGGTGCTGCCACGGGTGTGCCAGCCGAGGTAGTGCCCGAACTCGTGCCCGAGCAACGCCCGAAGCTCGTTCGCGGACAGCTCGGCCAGCAAGGGAAGTCCGAGGTGCAGTCGGCGGCGACCGGGCAGCAGACCCAGCAGGCGAGCGTCTTCGCTGACCGATCCGTTGACTTCGCCGGTCAGGCGTACCTCGTGTGGCGGCCGGATACCGGCCTCGGCCGCCACCTCCCGGACGAAGGCCCACAGTTCCGGGGCTTGCTCCTCGTCGACCGGCACAGATGGGGTGTCCGCGTCGATGCCGCCGACCGCGAACATGCTGCTGAGCACGACCACCACCGCGACGATCAAGCCGGCGAGCCCGAACAATATCGAGGTGATGTACCCGTGCGTCTCGCCGTTCATGTAGGACTGCAGGACGTCCGCGCACAGGATCGCCAGGCCGCCGCATATGGCCACGCCCACCAGGGCGATGACGTACACCCCGGACAGCATCAGGATCGCCAGCACCGCGCGCAGTGTGGTCATCCGCGCCGCCACCAACGCTGCGGCGGGTGCACGAGATCCACGGCGGCCCGCACGCGGTCGCGGGTCATCACGTCGGCGGCGAAGGCGGCCGCCAGCCACTGTTCGACGTGCCGCAACGCCTTGACCTCCACGTGCGCCGGCGCGCTGGCCCAGGATGGATCACGCAGGGTCGGCACGGGAATCCCCAGCTTCACCGACAGCGCGGCGCGGGCCTTGTGCAGGTGCGCGGCGACGGTGCCGCGCTGGATGCCGAGAACGTCCGCGACGTCCTGCTGTCGCATGCCGTCCAGGCAGCAGTGCACGAGCACCGCCCGCTGCGTCGGCGGCAGCCCGGCGATGGCGGCCAGCACCTCCTTGGCCGCGATGGCGTCGTCCGGTGTCTCGTGCGGGACCCTCGGCAACTCCAACGCCGCCACCTCTTCCTGCCTGCGACGCTGCCGGAACAGCCGGAACGCCTTGCGTGTCATGGTGACGTGCAGATACGCCTCGGGCGCGTCGTAGCCGACCACCCGGGCCCAGTTGCGGGCGACCTCGGCGAACGCCTGGGCCGCCACATCCTCCGCGTCGGCCCGGTGGCCGCACAGCAGCACGGCCCGGGCCAGCAGCCGCGGGTACGAGGCCCGGAAGAACTCGTCGAAGGTCATTCGCCGCCCTCCCCACGAGCGATCACCAGCCAGCCCCCGCGGTCCCGGCGCGCCACCGTCGACCCCGGCCCGGCGGCCCGCGACAACCGGCCCAGCAGACGGGCCCGTTCCCGCTCGGCACGCAAGGTCAACCTCCAGCGTGCCACCTCGCCGGCCACTCTCGCCGCCGTCAAAAGGGCAGTCAGCAGCAAGGGATCGTGCATGTTTTCCTCCCCGTGTCGGTGTTCTCGTCAGGGGAGAGGCGCGCCGCGGCCGAGGTGTTTACCGGCCATCGCCAACTGTACTGACTGGTACAGTTAGTGGCATGGGTGAGCGGACTGCGCCGTCGGGGACCAGGGCGGACGGCAAGCGCCGGGCCATCGTGCGGGCGGCGCTGGCCGAGTTCCTGGACGCGGGCTTCGACGTCAGCGTGGACCGCATCGCCGCCGCTGCCGGCGTGTCCAAGGTGACCGTGTACAACCACTTCGACAGCAAGGAGAACCTGTTCCGGGCGGTGGTCTCCGGCCAGCTCCAGGGCGCGCTGGCCGAGGTGGAGCGGCAGGTGGAGGCCCGCCTCGGCGACTCCGACGACGTTCGCGCCGAGCTGGTGCGGGCCTGCCGGTCCTGGGTGGCGGCGCTGACCACGCCGGACATGCTGGCGCTGCGCACCCTGGTCGCCGTCGAGTCCCGGCGGTTCCCGGAGCTCGGCGAGGCGTGGCTGGAGCACGGCCCGAACGTCGTGTTCGCCAAGGCGCTGACCAGGCTGAACGACCGCGGCGTGCTCCACGTGGCGGACGTCGACCTGGCGGTGCTCCAGCTCGCCGGCCTCGTGCTGTCGCCGCACCTCGTCCACGGCCGCACCCCGGGCAAGAGACTGACGGACCGGCTCATCGTGACCGGGGTGGACATGTTCCTCGGCCACTACGTCCGTAGCTGAACTGGTCCGTACAGTTCATTTCGATTCGCGGTACAGTCGACGGAGCCGCTGTCGAGGGCATGGGGGGACGGTTGTGACTGAGGCTCGCATCGAGACTGTGGTGGACACGCTGTTCGGCCGGGAGCTGCCCGACCCGTACCGGTGGATGGAGGACGGCCCCGAGCTGCGGGAGTGGCTGCTCGCACAGGGCAAGGCGGCCGAGGAGCATTTCGCCGCGCTGCCGCTGCGGGCGGAGCTCAAGGCCCGGCTGGACGAGCTCACCGCCGACGCCGTCGAGATCACCGGCTTCGCGCTGGCCGGCGACCGGGTGTTCTGCCTGCGGCAGACCGGGACCGTGCCGGTGCTGGTCGTGCGCGAGGGCGACGAGGAGCGGGTGCTGCTCGACCCGGCCACGTTCGACGGGGAGCTGCACAGCGCCCTGGACTGGTACACGCCGAGCCCGGACGGGGCACTGATCGTCTGCGGTGTCTCGCAGGGCGGCTCCGAGCAGAGCCAGGTGTACCTGCTCGACGTGGCCACCGGCGAGCTCACCGAAACCCCGCTGCGGCACTCGCGGTTCGGCGGCGTCGCCTGGCTCCCGGACGGCTCGGGCTTCTTCTGCCACCGCTACCCGGATCCCGACCCGGACCTGCCGCCGGCCCGCCGCCGCGAGTACAGCGCCACCTGGTTCGTGCCGGTCGGCGGCGGAGAGCCGACGGTGATGCTGCGGTGCGGGCACAACCCGTCGCTGCCGATGGCGCCGACCGACCGGCCGTACCTGCTGCTGCCCAAGGACTGCGAGCTGATGTTCACCCTGATCGCGCACCGCGCGTTCGGTGACTCCATCAGCGAGGAAATGACCGACTTCACGCTGTACGCCGCACCGAGGTCCGGCCTCGACAGCCCCACGACGTGCGAGTGGCGCAAGATCGCCGATCCGTCCGACGGCATCACCGCGTACGCGATCCACGGCGACACGCTCTATGTCGTCACGCACAAGGACGCGCCGCGCTCGGAGGTGCAGGCCTGGTCGCTGACCGACGGGACCCGCACGGTCCTGGTCCCGGGCAGCGAGCGGGCCGTGCGGGGCATCCGGGTCATCGGCGACCACCTGCTCGTGCGGGACGTCGACGCCGGCACCGCCGCGCTGCGCCGTGTGCCGCTGGCCGGCGGCGAGATCGAGGACGTGCCCCTGCCGCCCGGCGGCTACATCGCCCAGTGGACCGCACATTCCGACGGCCGCTCGGCGCTGGTGGTGTTCAGCTCCTTTACGCAGCCGCCGACCGCCTACCGCTACGACGGGGAGCTCCGCGACACCGGCTGGATCCCGCCGTCACGGGTGGACTTCAGCGACATCGAAGTCACGCACCTGCGGGCGCCCGCCCGGGACGGTGTGTCGATCCCGCTGACCGTGGTGCACCGCAAGGGAACCCCGCTCGACGGCGAGAATCCGACCATCCTCACCGGCTACGGCTCGTACGGGTTCGTGCTGCGGCGGCAGTTCAATCCCCGGCTGCTGCCGTGGCTGGAACGCGGCGGCGTGTTCGCGATGGCCGGCCTGCGCGGCGGCGGTGACCACGGCCACGAGTGGCACATGGCCGGCAACCTGGCCAACAAGGAGAACACCATCACCGACTTCATCGACTGCGCCGAGCACCTCGTCGCCGTCGGCTACACCCGGCCCGAGCGGCTGGCCGGCGACGGCGGCAGTGCCGGCGGCATCCCCACCGGCGGCGCGATCGTGCGCCGGCCGGAGCTGTGGGCGGCGATGGTCATGGAGGTGGCGGTGTCCAACATGACGCGGATGGAGTTCACCGAGAACGGCCCGATCAACGCGCCCGAGTTCGGCTCCGTCGCCACCGAACAGGGCCTGCTGGATCTGCTGATCGTCGACAGCTACCTGCGGGTGGAGGACGGCGTGGCCTACCCGGCCGTGCTGCTCACGTGCGGTCTGAACGACCACCGGGTGCCGGCGTGGCAGCCGGCCAAGATGGGTGCCCGCCTCCAGGCGGCCACCTCGTCCGGCAATCCGGTGCTGATCCGGGTGGACACCGATGCGGGGCACGGCTTCGGGTCCACCCGGGAGCAGCGCAACGCGCTCACCGCCGACATGCACGCGTTCGTCGGCGCGCGGACCGGCTTAGTGGGCCGCTAGGAAGGCGTGCTGCGCGGCGACCTCGCGCTGGGCAACCGTGAGCGGGAACGCCGTGAAACCGTGCGGCGCCTCCGCCACGATCTCCACCTCGGCCGGGTTGCCGGCGGCCCGCCACCGTGCGGACATGAACAGGGTGTCGTCGAGCAGCGGATCCCTGGTGCCGACGACGAACCGTGCCGCCGGAAGGTCGCGCAGGTCGGCGTACAGCGGGGAGATGTCCGGGGCGTGCAGCTGCTCCTCGGACATGCCCGGAAAGGACTGCGCCCGGAACCACCGCTCCGACAACGTGCCCGTCACCAGATGCTGTTCGCCGAACGCCCGGGCGCTCGGCGTCAATGCCGCGTCGTACACGCCGTACGCCAGGTAGGCGGCGCGGAATGCCTTGTGCTGCCCGGAATCCCGCAGCGCCAGCAGCACCTGCACGGCCAGCTCGGCGCCGGCGGACTCGCCGCCGATCAGCAGCCGGTCGGTGCCGAACTCCGTCGTCGCCGTGAGCCAGCGCGCGGCGTCCACACAGTCGTGCACGGCGGCGGGGTGCGGATTCTCCGGCGCCAGCCGGTAGTCGACCGACACCACCGCGAGCGAGGTCGCCACCGCGAGATCCCACAGCCGGCCGTCCTGGTTGCGGGCCGACCCGAGCACCCGCCCGCCGGGGTGCAGGTGCAGGTACACGCCGCTCACCGTAGGCGGGGTGAACACCCGGACGACGACGTCCCCGTGCCGGCCGGGCACCGCTCGGTCCACGCCCTCCGGCAGCAGCGTCGGCGGCGGGAACACCCCGAACCCGCCGCGGGCCGCGGCAAGGTCCGTCGCCTCGTAGATCGGCGGCACGTCGGCGAGCCGCTCCGCCAGCTTCTCGTTGAAGGCGACGGTCTCCTCGACGACGTCCTGGCCGGTGGTGACGATCGACATGTGATCGAGTATCGCAGCCCGTGTGGACGGACGCGGCCGCATCTGCTTAAGGTGCGCAGACCGCTGCTGAAGAGGGGGAAACACCATGTCCAAGGTCGACTTCTACTTCGACCCCGCCTGCCCGTTCGCGTGGATCACCTCCCGCTGGATCCTCGAGGTGGAGCAGCTCCGGGACATCGACCTGCGCTTCCAGGTGATGAGCCTGTCGGTGCTCAACGAGCACCGCGAGATCGAGCCCTGGTACCGCGAGTTCTGCGACCGCGCCTGGGGCCCGGTGCGGGTCTGCATCGCCGCCGCCCAGCTGCGTGGCGACGAGGTGCTGCGCGACCTGTACACGGCGCTGGGCACCCGCATCCACAACGGCGGCAACAAGGACTACGACGCCGTGATCGCCGAGGCACTGGCCGAGCTGGGCCTGCCCGCCGAGCTGGCCGCCGCCGCGCACAGCACCGACTACGACGAGGAGCTGCGCAAGAGCCACCACCGCGGCATGGACCCGGTCGGCGACGAGGTCGGCACGCCCACCATCCACATCGACGAGGTGGCCTTCTTCGGGCCGGTGCTGACGTCCATCCCGCGCGGCGAACGCGCCGCCGAGCTGTTCGACGCCGCCCGGGTGCTGGCCGGATTCCCGCACTTCTTCGAGCTCAAGCGCAGCCGCGACGCCGAGTTCGACTTCAGCTGACCTGGGTAAACTACCGTCACGTGAGCGAGCCCACCCGGCAGCGGACGCTGTGGCAGCGCGGCATCGCCGCGCCGGTGCGAGCGTTCCTGCGGACCGAGTCGGCGAGCGCCGGCGTGCTCGTCGCGGCGATCGTGGCCGCGCTGGTCTGGTCCAACGTGGACACCGGCTCGTACGAGACGGTGTGGCGGCTGCCGCTGTCGGTGCGGCTCGGCGGCCTCGAGGTCGTCGAGGACCTGCGGGGCTGGGTGAACAGCGGACTGATGACGCTGTTCTTCCTGGTCGTGGGCCTGGAGGCCCGCCGCGAGTTCGACCTGGGCGACTTCCGGGACCGGCGGCGGTTCCTGCTGCCGTTCAGCGCCGGCCTGGTCGGGCTGGCGCTGCCGGCGGTGATCTACACCGTGGTCAACCTCGGCGGGCCCGGCGCGCACGGCTGGGGCGTGGCGATGTCCACCGACACCGCGCTGGCGTTGGGCCTGCTCACACTGCTCGGCCGGGGCGTGCCGGACCGGGTGCGGGTGTTCCTGCTCACGGTGTTCGTCGTCGACGACCTGGTGTCGCTGCTGGTGATCGCCATCGCGTACAGCTCGCAGATCCGGGTCGTGCCGCTGGTGATCGCCATCGCGGTGTTCGTGGTGCTGGTCGCGCTGCGGATCGTCGGCGTGCGCAGCGGGTTCGCACTGGGCGGGCTGGGAGTCGTGTCGTGGCTGGCGTTGCTGGAAAGCGGCGTCGACCCCGTGGTCGTGGGGCTCGGCGTCGGCCTCGCGACGTCCGCGTACACGCCGGCCCGGGACGACCTGGAGCGCGCCACCGGCCTGTTCCGCCTGTTCCGCGAGCAGCCGACCGCTGAGCTGGCGCGCGAGGCCACCCTCGGGCTGAACCGAAGCCTATCGCCGAACTCCCGGCTGCAGAACATGTTCCACCCGTGGACCAGCTACGTGATCGTGCCGCTGTTCGGCCTCGCCAACGCCGGCGTCGCCATCGACGGCGGCTTCCTGGTGCGGGCGTACACGTCGCCGGTGACGCTCGGCATCATCCTCGGCTACGTCGCCGGCAAGCCCATCGCCGTGTTCGGCACCTCGTGGCTGATCACGCGGGGCAGCCGCGGCCGGATCCGGCCGCCCGTCGGCTGGCTCGCCGTCGCCGGCAGCGGCACCATCGCCGGCATCGGCTTCACCGTGTCGCTGCTCATCGCCACCCTTGCCCTGCGCGGGCCGGAACTCGACCAGGCCAAGGTCGGTGTGCTGTCCGCCGTGCTGCTGTCGTCGTTCGTCACCGGGGCCGTGTTCCGGGTCGTGCGTTTCCTGACGCCCAAGCAGAAGGCCCTCGCCCTGCTCGGCACCTCCTCGCAGCTCATCGATCTCGTCGACGAGGTCGATCCGTCCCGCGACCACATCCGCGGTCCCGCCGACGCGTCCGTCACCGTCGTCGAGTACGGCGACTTCGAGTGCCCCTACTGCGGTCTGGCTGAACCGGTCGTCCGCGACCTCCTCGCCGACACCGATCTCCGTTACGTGTGGCGGCATCTGCCGCTGACCGATGTGCACCCCCATGCCCAGCTCGCCGCCGAGGCCGCCGAGGCCGCCGCCGCGCAGGGGGCTTTCTGGCCCATGCACGACCTTCTCATGCAGCGCCAGGACAACCTCCGCGTCGCCGAGCTCCTCTCGTACGCCGAGGAGCTCGGCCTGGACCGCGACCGCTTCCATGACGACATCAAGCGCCACCAGTTCGAGGCCCGCATCGCCCAGGACGTCCAGTCCGCCGACCTCAGCGGCGTCTCCGGCACGCCCACGTTCTTCATCAACGGCCAGCGGCACTACGGCTCCTTCGACCTCGCCACCCTGACCGCCGCCGTGAAGACCGCCCGGGCCCGCGCGGTGATCGAGAGTCACCGCGGCGTCTCCTAACCGGAAACCGGTTGCTCCGGGTGCCTAGCCTCGAAGCATGGAGCGGTGCTGTGTGACGACGTCGATCCCGTACGTGAACGGGTCGCCGCACATCGGGCACGCGCTGGAACTGGTGCAGGCGGACGTGTTGGCCCGGCACCGGAGGCAGCGCGGCGACGGTGTGTGGTCGCAGACGGGGACGGACGACAACGCGCTGAAGAACGTGCGCAGCGCGGAGGCGGAAGGGATCCCGGTCGCGGACTACGTGGCGCGGATGGCGGACCGCTTCGTGGCACTGAACTCGGTGCTGGACCTGTCGTTCGACGACTTCGTGCGGACGAGCGTGGATCCGCGCCACCGGCCGACGGTGGAGCGGGTCTGGGCGGCGTGCGCGGCCAGCGGCGACTTCTACCGGAAGTCCTACACGGGCCTGTACTGCGTGGGCTGCGAGGCGTTCGTCGACGGCGACTGCGCCGAGCACGACGAGAAGCCGGAGCTGGTCGAGGAGGACAACTGGTTCTTCCGGCTCAGCCGCTACGGGGACCGGCTGGCCGAGTTGATCGCCGGCGACGTGATCCGCATCGAGCCGGCGACGCGGAAGCGGGAGGTGCTCGCGTTCATCGCCGGCGGGCTGGCGGATTTCAGCGTCAGCAGAAGCGTCGCCCGGGCCCGCGGCTGGGGGATCCCGGTGCCGGGGGACCCGGATCAGGTGATCTACGTCTGGTTCGACGCGCTCGTCAACTACCTCACCGGCGCGGGCGATCGCTGGCCGGCGGCCGCCGAGCGGATCCACGTGATCGGCAAGGGAATCATCCGGTTCCACGCGGTCTACTGGCCGGCGATGCTGCTGTCCGCGGGCCTGCCGCTGCCGACCAGGATCCTGGTGCACTCCTACCTCACGGCCGGCGGCCGCAAGATCGGAAAGTCGCTGGGCAACGCGGCGGATCCGGTGGACATCGCCGGCCGCTACGGCACCGACGCGCTGCGCTGGTGGCTGTTGTCGGACGTGGCCCGCACCGGCGACACCGACTACTCGGACGCGCGGCTGGTGGCCCGGCTCAACGAGGACCTCGCCAACAACATCGGCAACCTGGTCAACCGCACGGTGTCCATGGTGGCGAAGTACAACAACGGCGCAATTCCCTTTGCTGACAAGGACAATCCGGTTGCGGCGGAGCTGCGCGCCGCGCGGGCGGCGGCCGCGGAGACCATCGACGAGGCGTTGGCGGCGTTCGACTTCCGGCCCGCGGTTGGGGCCGTGCTGCACATCGGCGACGCGGGAAACCGTTACGTGCAGGCGACAAAGCCCTGGCAGCTGGACCCGGCCGAGCGGGACTCGGTGCTGGCCGAGTTGGTGGCGACCTGCCGTGACATCGCCGCGCACCTCGCGCCGTTCCTGCCGGTGGCGGCCCGGCGCATCGCCGACCAGTGCCATGGAGTGGTTTCCCGGCCCAGTCCGGTGTTTCCGCGAATTGTCGGACCCTCGCCCTAGCATCGCGGGCATGGACATCGACTACGCCTCGCCCGGAGTGTTCACCACCGTGTCGCCGGAGCAGGTCCCGCTGACCCTGGACCTGCCCGACGACCCGGTGGGCATCTGCGCGGCGGTCCAGCCGCTGTTCATCCAGCCCGCCGACGCCCCGGCCGCCGGCGTGCCGGAGGAAAGGCTGGTGGAGCGCGACATCCGGGCCGCCAGCGGCTTGATCGACGGCCTGACCGCCGTTGATCCGGCCCCGCTGCACGTGCCGAGGCCGCCGGACAGGCGCGTGGTCGGCACCTGCAGGCACTGGGCCACGCTCGCCACCGCGCTGCTCCGGCAGCGTGGCATCCCGGCGCGGGCCAGGTGCGGCTTCGGCACGTACTTCGTGGCAGGCAAGAACGTCGACCACTGGGTGATCGAGTACCGCGACGGCGACCGATGGGTGCGGGTCGAGGTCGAGCACCTCGACCGTCCGTACGTGCCGTCGTCGCGTGACCTGCGGCCCGGCGCCTTCCTGACCGGCGGCGAGGCCTGGCAGTGGTACCGGACGGGCGAGGTGGACGGCGACCTGTTCGGCGTCCACGGCGTCGAACACGCCTGGGGCGTAGGGGAAATCCGGGGCAACCTGATCCGGGACCTGGCCTCGTTGTGCAAGGTCGAGACCCTGCCCTGGGACGAGTGGGGACGGATGGACGACTCCTACAAGGGCCGCACCGGCGAGGACTTCGACCGGCTCATGGACCGGGTCGCCGACGCCTGCGCCGCCGACGACCCCGCCGCCGTCTACCGCACCGAAGACCTCGCCGTCCCCGAGGAGGTGATGCGCTAACCCCCGCGAGTCCCGCTCTCCGTCACACCGAATCACGCCCTGGGGCACACCCCGATGCAGGGAAGGACGCCTTGCCTGCATTCACCGCAGGTAAGGCGTCCTTCCCTGCATCAACGCTGCACCCGGTAGGTCAGGTGGGTGACGCCCTCGCCCTGCACGATCGTCGGGTCGGACAGCCGCACGGGGCTCTTGGCCAGCTCGCCGAAGAACGGGATGCCCTTGCCGAGCACGACCGGCACGAGGTCGACCTGGACGGCGTCGAGCAGCCCGGCGTCCAGGCACTGCCGCACGATGGTGGGGCTGGCCACGGCGACGTTCCGGTCGCCGGCGGCGGCCTTGGCCTGCGCGACGGCGCTCTCGATGCCGTCGGTGACGAAGGTGAACGGCGCGTCGGGGTGCGGCCAGTCGGTGGGCTCGGTGTGAGTCACGATGAACACCGGCACCCCCATCGGGTGCGTGCCGCCCCAGCCGCCGGTCAGGTCGAACAGCCGCCGGCCGCCGATCAGCGCGCCGATGGTGGCCTGGCCGTGCCGGATCACCCCGGCGCTGGCCTCGGAGACGCGGAAGGTGGCCCACTCGACGGCGGTCGGCACGGTCACGTCGCCGCTGCCGTACCAGCCGAAGACGTGCTCGATGCCGTCGTTGGCGTCGGCGATGAAGCCGTCGAGCGACATGGACATGTTGGCGATGACCTCGGACATCTCGTGCTCCCTGGTTCGTGGTCGTTGTTGCTGGTCAAAGCCTCGCCTCTGGGGGTGGCCGATAGATCTGCCAGGTGGCCGAGATGGCCGATCGGGGTGGCCGATGCCGCCGTGCCTGGCAGGATGACCAGGCATGTCCGTGACCTACCTGACCGCCGACCTCGATCCACTGGGCGCGGCCGGGCCGAACGATCCGGCACAGGCGTCGCGAAGACGGCTGGAGCTCCTGCTGGACGCCACGAAGGCCGCCTTCGCCGCGCCCGAGGACGCCGTCGACCGGGCGGAAGAGCTGCGGCGGGAGTTCGCGGACGACCCACAGGCCGGGCGCCTGCGCATCGCCCTGCACACCGGCGAGGACGGCGACCCGGCGGCCCGCCGCGCGCGGCACCTGTGCGAGATCGCCAACGGCGGCCAGACCCTGCTCTCCGCGGCCACCGCCGCCGAGCTGCCAATGGGCCTTGTCGACCTGGGCGTGCACCGACTGCGGGACCTGATGTCACCGATCCGCCTGTACGCGCTCGGCGACGACCGGCCGCCGCGCTCGCTGGACCAGGTGCCGAACAACCTGCCGGTGCAGTTCACGACCTTCGTCGGGCGCCACGCGGAGCTGTCCGCGCTGCGCACCCTGCTGCTCGGCGAACGGCTGATCACGCTGGCCGGCCCGGGCGGCAGCGGCAAGACCCGGTTGGCCGCGCAGCTGGCGGCCAACCACTCCGAGTACTGGCCGCAGGGCGCCTGGTGGGTGGACCTGGCCGAGATCACCGAGCCGGCGCTGGTCGCCGACGCGGTGGCGGACGCCGTCGGCGCGCTGGTCGGCTCCGGGCGGCTCGCGCCGCAGCTGCGGTCCAGCCGGCTGCTGCTGTGCCTGGACAACTGCGAGCAGGTGCTGGACGGCGTCGCCGACCTGGCGGCGGAGCTGCTGCGCGGCTGCCCCGAGGTGACGGTGCTGGCGACCAGCCGCGAGCTTCTGGGCATCCCGGGCGAGGTCGTCTGGCGGGTTCCGCCGATCGCTGCCGACGAGGCGCTGGCGCTGTTCGTGGAGCGGGCGCGCCTGGTCGTGCCGGGTTTCGAGCCGGACGACGCGGGCCGGAAGGCCGTGGCCTCGATGTGCGAGCGCCTCGACGGCATGCCGCTGGCCCTGGAGCTGGCCGCGGCCTGGCTGCGCACGCTCACCCCGCAGCAGATCGAGGCTGGCCTCGATGACCGGTTTGCGCTGCTCACGAGGGGTCCGCGCGGCGTCGCCGGCCGGCAGCAAACGCTTGCGGCCTCGGTCGAGTGGAGCCACGACCTGCTCGACGACACCGAGCGAACGGTGTTCCGCCGCCTCGCCGTGTTCCACGGCGGCTTCACCCTCGACGCTGCTCGCGCCGTCTGCGATTGCGACGTGCTGGCGACGCTGGCCGGACTGGTCGACAAATCGCTCGTCGTCGCCGAGGACGGTCGCTACCGCCTGCTGGAGACGATCCGCGAGTACGCTGCCGCGCGCCTGCGCGAGGCCGGCGAGGACGAGGCGACGCGGGATCGCCACCTCGACCACTTCCTCGCCTACGTCGAGGCGGATTCCTCGCCGGAAAAGGATTCCTGGCGGATCCGGATGCAGGCCGAGCACGGCAACCTGCGCGCCGCGCTCGATCGGGGCCTCGCCGCCGACGACCCGACCAAGGGCCGGCGGCTCGCGGCCGGCCTGCCGTGGCTGTGGCACCTGCACGGCCCCGGCCACGAAGGCATCGAGTTCCTGCGTCGGGCCGTGGACCGTGCCCCCGACGACACGTCGCCGCTGCAATCCCGGCTACTCACCGGCATCGCCCTGGTCGAGGACGTCGCCGGCCCCGCCGACCTCGGTTTCGACGCCGTGGAACGGGCCCTGAAGTTCGCCGCCGACGAGCGCGACCGCGGCCTGCCCCTCGTGTTGCAGGCGGTCCGCCGGATGTTCGCCGACCTGGACGGCGCGCACCGGCAGAGCGAGGCGGCCCTGCGCTCGGCGGAGGCCTCCGGCGACGAGTTCGTCCGCGACGCATCCCTTGCCCTGCAAGGGATGCTGTTGCACCTGCGGGACGACCACGAGCGGGCGGTGCCGCTGCTCGCGAGCTCCGCCGCCGAGTTGCTGCGGCGCGGCGACCGGGGCGTGGCGGCGACCGCGCTCGGCTTCCGCGCGGTCAGCGCCTTGGTGACCGGCGAGCTCGATCTGGCCCGTGAGGTCGCCGAGGAGGCCGTCAAGGTCGCCGAGCCGCTCGGCGACTACAACCGGGTCGGCACCACCCGCAGCGTGCTGGCGATCGTGCACGGCTTCACCGGCGACACCGACGCCGGCCTGGAGCTGATGGAGCCCATGCTCGACCTGGTGCGCAGTGCCGAGGTTCCGGTGGTCGTGCCGGGCCTGACCACCGCGCTGGGCAGCCTCTACCTGGCTCGCCGCGAGTATGACGAGGCCGAGCGCTGGCTGCGCGAGGCCGTGCTGCCGACCGAGCATCTCGCCTGCATCGCCGTCCAGTCGCTGCCGCAGCTGGCCGCCGCGCTCAGCGGACTCGACCGTCGTGCCGAAGCCGCCGCGCTGCTCGACCGTGCCGTCGCCATGGCCACCGAGCTGCGTATGCCTCGCGTCCTCGCCGACGCGTACGAGCAGCAAGGCCGCCTGCGCGACGACCTCGACCTGCACCACCAGGCCCTCTCCCTGCGCGTCGAGCACGGCCTGCGCACCGGCTGCGTCGACAGTCTCGACGCCATCGGCGCACTCACCGGCGCCGAGCACGTCCTCGCCGCCGCCACCGCCGCGCGGGAGCGGATGGGGTACCCAAGGCGGGATCCCGTGCCGCCACACGCCACGAATGACGCCCTGATGTCACTCGACGAGGCCGTCGAGTACGTCCGCCGCACCCGCGGGGCCCGCCAGCGCCCGTCCTCCGGCTGGCACAGCCTCACCCCGACCGAGCTCAGCGTCGCCAAACTCGTCGTCGCCGGCCTCAACAACCCCGAGATCGGGGCGAAGCTGTTCATGAGCCGCGGCACGGTCAAGACGCACCTGTCGCACGTCTTCACCAAGCTGGGCATAGGAAACCGGACCGAACTGGCCACGATCGTCGCGGGCAGGCTGGGCGACGAGGGCGCTTGAGCGGCCGGCCGAGCCGAGCACCCGCGACGGAGCCCGCCCTTGGCGACGTCGGCGAGGACAGTGCCGGCGGCGAGGACGGGGCCGGCTGCGAGGGCGGGCTGTCGGCGAGGACGGGGCCGGCTGCGAGGGCGGGCTGTCGGCGAGGACGGGGCCGGCTGCGAGGGCGGGCTGTCGGCGAGGACAGGGTCGTCGGTGAGGACGGGGCCGGCGGCGAGGACGGAGCCTGAGCGGCAGCCACCGCCCGGCCGCCGACACCACGCGGTCCCGTGTGGACCGTGCGTCGCCTCCCGGCGATCGAGTATCACCCTCCGTCACCGGACTAGGCTTCCCGACCGGCCCGACACCGCGTCGGCGCGGAACACCCGTTCCGAGTGTTGCCACTGAGGGGACCGATGACCGAGAAGTCGCCCGAACGCCTGGTGTTCTTCACCGACGCCGTGGTCGCGATCGCGCTGACCCTGCTGGTGCTGCCGCTGACCGAGGTGGTGCCGGAGGTCGTCGCGGCGCACGGCGACCCGATCGAGGTGATCACCGGCCACCTGTCCCAGATCGGCAGCTTCCTGCTCAGCTTCGTGGTGATCGGCCGGCAGTGGATCGCTCACCACCGGCTGTTCGAGCTGGTCAGCGGCTACAACACCGCGCTGTTCCTGACGAACATGGTGTGGCTGCTCTCGGTCGTCGTGATGCCGTTCGCCACGCAGATGGTCGGCGGCTTCGCCACCAACGAGTTCACCTCGCTGTTTTACATCGGCACGATCCTGGTGAACAGCGGCTGCCTGTCCGTGATGACGCTGCTGGTGCGGTCCGACCCGGCGTTGCTCAGGGAGGGCGCGAACTTCACGGACCGCTGGCTGTTCAACACGATCGGCACCACCGTCGCAGTGGCCGGCGCCGCTGTCCTGGTGCTCATCGTGCCCAGCGTCAATTACTACTCACTGCTGCTCCTGATGGTGCCGCCGGTGGTGGCCCGCCTGGTGCACCCGGACGCGCCGAAGCCCACCCAACTGTCCGAATAGGACTCAATCGCGGGCCCGTCCGGTGGTGGCCCGCGCCAGCAGCGTCGCCTCCATGGTGACCGGGTCCGGGTCCGCGCCGGGCTCGTCGTGTTGCGCCGACAGGAGTTCCGCGACGGCCGCCGAGCCGAGATCGGCCAGCGGCGCGGCCATCGTGGTCAGCGCGGGAGTGGAAAAGCCGCCAACCTTGGTGCCGCCCCAGCCGGTCACGCTGGTCTGCTCGGGAATGCGCACGCCCAGTTGCAGCAGGCGCGCCACCACCCCCATCGCCATCTGGTCGTTGAAGCACAACACGGCGGTGGGTAAGGGTTTGCGGACGAGGTCGTCCGCGACGGCGCTGCCGCTCTCGTACGACGCCGGTCCCATCGGCTCGACCGTCAGGTCGATGCCGGCGGCCGAGGCCGCGTCGCGCAGCGCGGCCAGCCGGTCGTGCGCCACCCACGAGTTCTCCGGGCCCGGGTAGTAGGTCGCCGCGGTGTGCCCGAGGTTGGCCAGGTACTGGGTGAGCAGCCCCATCGCGTGCGGCGCGTCCACGAGCACGCTGCGGTGCCCCGGCACCTGCCGGTTGACGAACACGATCGGCTTCAGTTCGCTGACCGACGCGATCTGCTCGTCGGACAGCAGCGAGGAGAACACGATCAGCCCGTCCACGTCCTTGGCCAGGGCGTGCAGCAGCTTCTCCTCGTCGGCTGCGCTGTCGTCGCTGTCGGCCAGCAGCGCGGCCAGGCCGTGCTCGCGGGCCCCGTGCTGGGCGGCCTTGATCATCTCCGGGAACAGCGGGTTGGCCAGGTTGGGCACCACCAGCCCGATGTTGGCGGTGCGGCCGGTGGTCAGCGAGGCCGCGTTGCGGTTGGGGGAGTAGTTCAGCCGCTCGGCCGCGACGTGCACCTTGCGCCGCGTCTCGTCGCGGAACAGCTCCGGCCGGGTGAAGACCCGGGACACCGTGGAGACCGAGACGCCCGCCGCCCGCGCGACATCGCGAATCGTTGCTCGCGGCAATGTGTTCCTCTCGCCCTGTGGCCACCCCCTCAGATCCAGTCTAGGACAGCGGGCGACGCCGTGCCCGGATCCTTGACAAGGCCGCGACCCCGGCACATTCTGAACCGTCCGTTCGGTCGGTTAACAGTGGAGTCGACGATGGCGGCAGGATGGGGCGCGGCGCCGGCCGCGGAGGAGCTGACGGCGGCCGAGCGGCTCAGCCTCGACGAGCTGCGCGCGCTCCAGCTGAGCCGTCTACAGTGGACACTGCGGCACGCGTACCAGAACGTGCCGTTCTACCGCAAGAAGTTCGACGAGGCCGGCGTCCGGCCGGAGGACTGCCGCGAGCTGTCCGACCTCGCCGGCTTTCCGGTCACCACCAAGCACGATCTGCGCGACAACTACCCGTTCGGCATGTTCGCCGTGCCGCAGGAGCAGGTCCGGCGCATCCACGCGTCCAGCGGCACCACCGGCAAGCCGACCGTCGTCGGCTACACCGCCGAGGACATCGACACCTGGGCGACGGTGATGGCGCGGTCCATCTTCGCCGCCGGCGGCCGCCCCGGGCACAAGGTGCACGTGGCGTACGGCTACGGACTGTTCACCGGCGGGTTGGGCGCGCACTACGGCGTGGAAAAGCTGGGCTGCACGGCCATTCCCGCCTCCGGCGGATTGACCGCGCGCCAGGTGCAGATCATCACCGACTTCCGGCCCGAGATCATCATGGTCACCCCGACGTACATGCTCACGCTGCTCGACGAGTTCGAGCGGCAGGGCATCGACCCGGCGACCAGCTCGCTGCGGGTCGGCATCTTCGGCGCCGAGCCGTGGACCGAGAAGATGCGCGCCGAGATCGAGCAGCGCGCCGGCCTGCACGCCGTCGACATCTACGGGCTGTCCGAGGTGATGGGGCCCGGCGTGGCGCAGGAATGCGTGGAGACCAAGGACGGGCTGCACGTCTGGGAGGACCACTTCCTGCCCGAGGTGATCGATCCCGTGTTCGGCAACGTGCTGCCCGACGGCGAGACCGGCGAGGTGTTGTTCACCTCGCTCACCAAGCAGGCGCTGCCGATCATCCGGTACCGCACCCGGGACCTCACCGCCCTGCGGCCCGGCACCGCGCGGCCCGCGTTCCGGCGGATGGACAAGGTCACCGGCCGCAGCGATGACATGATCATCCTGCGCGGCGTGAACGTGTTTCCCACCCAGATCGAGGAGATCGTCCTCGGCACCGCCGGTCTGTCCCCGCACTTCCAGCTGCGGCTGAGCCGTCGGGAGCGGATGGATCACCTGACGGTTGTCGTCGAGGCCCGCCGCGACGCGGCCGCCGACCAACGCGCGGCCGCCGTGGCGGAGATCGTCGGCCGGGTCAAGGACGGTGTCGGTGTGACGGTGGCCGTCGAGGTGGTGGATCCCGAGACGCTGGAGCGGTCGGTCGGCAAGCTCAAGCGAGTGATCGACGAACGCCCGAAGGACTGAGCGCCGACGGGAAGCCGCCGGCGGCGTGAAGATCGTCCTGCGCTGAGCAGCCCCCGAATCAATCCAACCAGAGGTGGCCGACAAGATCCGGTGGGCGAGGTGTCGGCGCGCCTGCGTCGACCGGACTTGTCACCCCAAGTCGCTAGGATTGATTCGGGGGCTGCTCATTTCGGCCTACGCCGCATCGGTCAGCGGCCGGTCCGGCCGTCGATGAGCTCGCGCAGGATGTCGGCGTGGCCGGCGTGCCGGGCGGTCTCCTGGAGCAGGTGGGCGAGCACCCACCGCAGGTTGACGGCCTCGTCGGTGAGCAGGCACAGGTCGTCGAGGTCCGCGGCGATGACGATCTCGTCGACAGTGGTCCAGGACTGCCGGTACGCGGCGACGGCCTCGGCGAGGTCGGCGTAGGCGGCGCTCACGGGGAGAGGCCGGCCGGCGAAGCGGTGGGAAACCCACAGCAGCTCGGCCCACGCGAGGTGCTCGACGAGCCAGAGCAAGGTGGTCTCGGACGGCACGAGCCGCCGCTGTTCGTCGCCGGCGGACAGGTCGGTGACCTTCCGCACGAGGCTGTCCCGCTGATACTGCAACAGCGCGAGCAGCGTCTCCCGCTCGCCGAGGGCGAAACGCGGTGGCTTGAGGTCGGCCATGTCGGAATACTACGGCCGTGGATCGCGACTTCGTGCTGACCGAGTTCGACCGCCAGATCCGCCGCGCCGGCGGCGAGGTGCTGATCGAGGACGACTGGGTGGGCGTGGTCGCGACCGACCTCGACGAGCACACGGCGGATGCGGCTATCGCGGAGCACGTGGCGAGGTTCGCGGGGCTGGGCCGGCCGTGGGAGTGGAAGCACTACTCGTACGACAGGCCGGCGGACCTCCCGGACCGGTTGCGCAGGGCCGGGTTCACGGCGGAGCCGACGGAAACGCTGCTGGTGGCGGTGATCGACGAGCTGCCGACGGAGGTGGTGCTGCCGCCGGGTGCCGAAATCGTCCCGGTGACCGACAGCGCCACCGCCGAGATGTTCGTGCGGGTCCACGATGAGGTGTTCGGCGGCGACTACGCGGCGGTCGGTCGGAAGCTGTTGGCGGACACCGAGAACCAGCTGGGCTTTGTCGTCGTGGCGGACGGCGGACCGGTCTCGGCGGCACGGATCGAGTTCAACCACGGCACCGAGTTCGCCGGCCTGTGGGGCGGTGGAACGCTGGCGAGCTGGCGAGGCCGCGGGCTGTTCAAGGCGCTGGTGGCCCATCGCGCGAAGCTGGCCAAGGCCAAGGGATTCCGCTACCTCCAGGTCGATGCGTCCGACGACAGCAGCCCGATCCTGCAGCGCCTGGGCTTCGCCCAGCTCGCCACGACGACGCCGTTCGTCCACCCGTGATCTCAGCGGCGACATCCCGCCACAGCTGCCGAACCGTGGCCTCACGCCACGCATCGAACGGGATGCCGTAGCCGAGGTCGCACCACAGGTCGGCGTTGCACTGTTCATGCGCGTCAAAGGGTTCCAGGAACACGGCTGGCGTCGCCGATCACAGGGAGTCCAGCGGCGTGCCCTCGATCACGACTGCAGCTCCGTCAGCGCCTTGCGCAGGTGCAGCGAGGTGATCTTCACCAGCGCCTCCCGGTCCGGCCCCGAGTAGCCGCGCGGGTCACCCTCGACCAGCATGATCAGATACAGATACGTGCGGTAGAGCGCGAGCCGCCGCCGCGCGCTGTCGTCGAACACGATGCCGCCGTATCCGTCGAGGAACGCGGGGTCGTCCTCGATGCTGGCGAACAGCGCCAGCGACACCATCTCCGCCAGCGGATCGCCCCAGAACGCACGCTCGCCGTCGACGATGCCGGTGATCCGCCCTTCGTGCAGCAGGATGTTGCCCGGCCACAGATCGAAGTGCACCAGCGCCGGCGTCGCCACGTCGTCCAGCGCATACGCGTTCGCCCCGATCAGCTGCCGGATCTGCGTGACCGAGCGGGGAAGCGGCGTGTCCCAGTGGATCGCGTCGTCCAGCACCGCGTCCAGCATGGCGAGGAACGCCGGCCGCCAGCTCGCGTGCATCTTCCCTTGCGGGTAGCCGAATTCCGTGCCGGTGACCCGGTGCAGCGCGGCGACGAGGAAGCCCAGATCGCGGCGCAGCCGGTCGTGGTCGTGGCCGAGCGACTCCCGTAGCCCGTACCAGTTCGCACCGGGTAACTCGGTCATCAGCAGGAAATCGCTGTCGATCACCGACCGGGAGAAGTCGGCGTTGACCACGGCCGGCACCGGCAGCACGCCGGAAGCGGTGCGGTAGAACAGGGTCTCGGTGCGCATCAGGTCGCGTTCGTAGGACAGGCCCGGCATCGACGGATCCGGCGCGACCTTCAGCACCAGGCCCTCGCCGTCGGTGAGCCGGACGCGGTACGCCGTGTTGTAGCTGGCCTCGCTCAGCTGCGACCAGCTCGCCAGCCGGTTCGGCTCGATCCCGGACGCCGCGAGCACGCCCGCCAGCTGCTCGTCGTCCACGTGCCGCTGGTAGCTGTTGATGCTGGTCACGATGCCTCCCTGGCCTGCCGATGGATGGCGGCCATCAGCGCTGCGGTCCGTGGCGGAGGAAAGTTCGACCCCGCCACCGGACACGATTGCACGCTCTCGTGCCGGCTGAAGGTCGTAATGGCGAACGGGCGGGAACGCCTCGACGGTTTTCGTGCCGTCCGAGCGCTGGACGGCGGCAGCGCGTTGCCGGCGGGGTGGGAGATCCGGGCTTACTACTTTAAGTAGTCAAACTGTCACTTATAGCAGAGCTTGCCAGGGTAGGTTGATAAACCTACTGTTACTAGTCGTGGCTGAGCTCAAGGAGCTGTCGCCGGAAGTGGTCCGGGCCGGCGCCGACCTGCGGGTCGTCGTCGGACGGATCGCTCGCCGGCTGCGGCAGGCCCACGAGGTGGGCGACGTGACCCTGTCCGACGTGTCCGTGCTGGCCCGGCTGGACCGGGACGGCCCCAACACCCCCAGCGCGCTGGCCGAGCTGGAGCGGATCCGGCCGCAGGCAATGGGTGTCACACTGTCCGCTCTGGAGGGTCGCGGCCTGGTGACCCGTCAGGCCGACGGCAAGGACGGCCGCAAGCTGCTGACGTCGATCACCGACGCGGGCCGGACCATGTTGTCGGAGCGGCGATCCGCGAGCGTGCAGCGGCTCACCCGCGCGCTGGCCGAGGAGTTCACCGCGGCGGAGCGGCGCAAGCTGCTGGCCGTGCTGCCGTTACTGGACCGGCTGGCGGAGCGGCTGTGACCGCCACCAGGGAAGCGCCCGCAGTGGGCGGCCGCTACAAGTGGGTCGCCCTGTCCAACACCACCCTCGGCGTGTTCATCGCCACCGTCGACGGCTCGATCGTGATCATCTCACTGCCGGCGATCTTCCGTGGCATCGGCCTGGATCCGTTGGCGCCGGGCAACATCAGCTATCTGCTGTGGATGATCCTGGGCTACCTGCTGGTGTCCGCGGTGCTGGTGGTGGCGCTGGGCCGGCTCGGCGACATGTTCGGCCGCGTCCGCATGTACAACGCCGGCTTCGCCGTCTTCGCCGCCGCCTCCATCGCACTGTCGCTCGATCCGTTCACGGGCGGCCCCGGCGCGCTGTGGCTGATCGGCTGGCGCGTCGTGCAGGCGTTCGGCGGCGCGATGCTGACCGGCAACTCGGCGGCGATCATCACCGACGCGTTCCCGGCCAACCAGCGCGGAACCGCCTTGGGCATCAACCAGATCACCGCGTTGGCCGGTCAGTTCATCGGGCTGCTGGCCGGTGGCCTGCTGGCCGTGATCGACTGGCACGCCGTGTTCTGGGTGAGTGTCCCGATCGGCATTGTCGGCACGATCTGGTCCTACCGCAGCCTCCGGGAGATCGGCACGCCGCGACCGGCCCGGGTGGACTGGATCGGCACCGTCACGTTCACCGCCGGCACGGGCGCGATCCTCGCCGCAATCACGTACGGAATCCAGCCCTACGGCGGACATCCGACCGGGTGGACGAGCCCGATCGTCCTAGGTGGACCGGCGGTCGGTATTGCGCTGCTGGTGGTGTTCTGCCTCGCGGAGACGCGCATCGCGCAGCCGATGTTCCGGCTCGGCCTGTTCAAGGTCCGCGCCTTCGCCGCCGGCAACATCGCCGCGCTGCTCACCGCGATCGCCCGTGGTGGCATGCAGTTCATGCTGATCATCTGGTTGCAGGGCATCTGGCTTCCCCTGCACGGCTACGACTTCGAGTCCACGCCGCTGTGGGCCGGCATCTACATGCTGCCGCTCACGTGTGGATTCCTGGTGGCGGGCCCGGTTTCCGGCTTCCTGTCCGACCGCTTCGGGGCCCGGCTGTTCGCCACCGGCGGCCTGGTGCTCGTGGTGATCGCGTTCCTCGGCCTGCTCGCGCTGCCGGTCGACTTCTCGTATCCGCTGTTCGCGTTCCTGCTGTTCCTCAGCGGCGCCGGGCAGGGCATGTTCTCCGCGCCCAACACGTCCGCGATCATGGGCTCGGTGCCGGCGACCGACCGCGGCGTCGCCTCCGGCATGCGCTCCACGTTCCAGAACTCCGGCACCTCGCTGTCCATCGGCGTCTTCTTCTCGCTGATGATCGTCGGCCTGGCCGGCACGCTGCCGACCACGCTCAACGCCGGCCTCCAGGCCCAGGGCGTGCCGGCGGCCACCGCGCAGTCGGTCGCGTCGCTGCCTCCGGTGAGCACGCTTTTCGCCGCATTCCTGGGCAACAGTCCGATCGAGCACCTGCTCGGGCCCAGCGGCGTGCTGAAGGCGCTGCCGCCCGACCACGCCGCCGCCCTGACCGGCACGACGTTCTTCCCGGAGCTGGTGTCCGGCCCGTTCCACCAGGGCCTGGTCACGGTCTTCACGGCGGCTGCGATCATGGCCGCCGTCGCCGCGCTGGCCTCGTCGCTGCGGGGCCGAACGACCCGCTAGACCATGGCTTGCGGCGGGACGGAGCAACCCGTCCCGCCGTTCGGCGCAATCGACCGTTCACACTCTTGACTGGTATAGACCAATCCGATTGAGTGGGACGGCCCACGGAGGATGAGCGCCGGTGCAGCCGCCACTCCCGCCGCGCCCAGGAATTCCCCCGGGGGTCAACGCACCCCTGCGCGTCGAGGAGTGATCGGTTTGTCGTTACGACGATTCCTGGCGGGACTGGCCACCTTCGCCGTGGCCGCGACCGTCGCGGTCGTGGCCCCTGCCACCGCGAACGCGGCGACCTGCGCCGCCGCCTACAGCGCAACACAGGTCTACACCGGCGGCATGACCGCCTCGTACAACGGAGACAACTGGCAGGCCAAGTGGTGGACCCAGGGGGAGGCGCCGAGCACCGGCGGCTCCGGCGTCTGGGCCGACCAGGGCGCCTGTAGCGGCGGCACCGGCGGGGGAGGCGGTGGCGGCGGAACCACCTGCAACTACCCCGACTGGGTCGCCGGCACCAGCTACGCCACCGGCGCGATCGTGCGCTACCCGGCGAACGGCCAGTACTACCAGGCCACGCACGACAATCCCGGCTACGACCCCACCATCAGCACCTGGTACTGGTCGCCGTTCTCCTGCACCGGCGGGGGTGGCGGCGGTGGCGGTGGCGGGAACTCCGGCTTCGTGGTGAGCGAGGCCCAGTTCAACCAGATGTTCCCCAACCGGAACTCGTTCTACACCTACGCCGGCCTGACCGCCGCGATCGCCAAGTTCCCGGGCTTCGCGACCACCGGCAGCGCCACCACGCAGAAGCAGGAGGCCGCGGCCTTCCTGGCCAACGTCTCGCACGAGACCGGCGGCCTGGTCTACATCACGGAGATCGACAAGTCGGGCAACTACTGCGACACCTCGCAGTCCTACGGCTGCCCGGCCGGCACCTACGCGTACTACGGCCGCGGCCCGCTCCAGCTGAGCTGGAACTTCAACTACTACGCCGCGGGCAACTACCTGGGCCTGAACCTGCTGGGCAACCCGTACCTGGTCGAGCAGGACGCCTCGGTGGCCTGGCAGACCGGCCTCTGGTACTGGTTCACCGGGACCGGCGCCGGCAGCGTCACCTCGCACAACGCGATGGTGAACGGCAACGGGTTCGGCGCCACCATCCGCGCCATCAACGGCGGGCTGGAGTGCAACGGCAACAACACCGCCGAGATGCAGGACCGGGTCAACCTGTACCAGCAGTACAGCTCGCTGCTGGGCGTCTCCCCGGGTGGCAACCTCACCTGCTGAGACGGACAAAGGGAACGGGGCTTTCCTCGGGTGAGGAAAGCCCCGTTTCGCGTTCAGACCGCGGCGGGCTCGGGTTCGGGCTCCGGCGCGGCCGGTGTGCGCCGGCGGGTGAGGATCAGCCGGATCAGGCCCAGCACGACGGTGGCGACCGTCACACCGACCTGCGTCATGAAGTTGTCCACCAGCGGCGTGCCCACGGTCAGCGCCTGGCTCGTCAGGCTGCCGCCCAGCCCGTGGCCGTCGACCAGCAGCACCACCGGCGAGGCGGCGAACAGCATGATCAACGGCGGCTGCACCATCGGGCCGAACAGGTTGCGCCGCCGGACGAACAGCACGGACAGCACACATCCGGCGGCGAACGCGGCCTGGAACGGCACGCCGAGGCCGTGGTCGAAGGTGAGGTCCGCGTAAGCCCCGCCCGCGGTGGTCGCCAGCGGCAGCAGGATGGCGGCCCACCAGGGCAGACCCCATGGCCGGCTTTCGGCGGTCGTCTCGTCGTCCATGCTCCCTCTTCACATCGTCCCCGTCAGGGTAGAGACGCCCCGGGCGCGCCGCCGGTTGCGTCCAAGCACACATGCAACCCCATCGGACGGTCCGGCGTCTGCCCGACGGGGGAGCATCACGACGCGGGGAGGAAAGGGTGAGGACGGGAAGATCCGCAGTGGTCACCGGCAGAACGATCGTGGCGCTGGCCTCGATCGCGGTGATCGGCCTGTCCGGCTACGCCTGGGGGCTGGTCAACCAGGCGCAGTCGCACCTGACCACCGACAACGTCATCGTGCACCACGCGCCGCCGGCGGCCGAGGCGACCGTGCAGCACCAGGACGGGCAGGACATGAACTTCCTGCTGGTGGGCATCGACAGCCGCACCGACGTGCACGGCAACCCGCTGCCGCCGGACGTGCTGGCCTCGCTGCACGCCGGCCCGGACGACGGCTACCTGGACACCGACACGCTGATCGTGGTGCACGTGCCGGGCAACGGGGGTAAAGCCTCGGCCATCTCCATCCCACGGGATTCCTATGTGGACATCGCCGGCGGATACGGCAAGCACAAAATCAACTCCGCTTACCAGATCGGCATGAACAACCACGGCGGCTCGCGCACCGAGGGCCGCAGGACGCTGATCCAGACCGTGGAGAACTTCACCGGCGTCAGCATCGACCACTATGCCGAGATCAACCTGTACGGCTTCGACCTGATCAGCCAGGCACTCGGCGGCGTGCCGGTGTGCCTCAACCACGCGGTCGACGACAGCGAGTACTCCGGCGCGGTGTTCCCCGCCGGCCCGCAGACGCTGTCCGGCGTGCAGGCGTTGCAGTTCGTGCGCCAGCGGCACGGACTGGAGAACGGCGACATCGACCGCGAGCGCCGGCAGCAGGCCTTCCTGGCCTCGGCCGTGCACCAGCTGCTATCGGTCGGCACGCTGACCAGCCCCAGCAAGCTCAACGGGATCATCACCGCCGTGCAGAACTCCGTGGTGCTGGACCAGGACTGGGACCTCCTCCAGTTCGCCCAGCAGGTGCAGGGCATCTCCGGCGGCGACATCACCTTCGACACCATCCCGATCGTCAACATCACCTACTGGACGCCGGCCGACGGCGACGCCGTCGAGGTGGATCCCAGCCAGGTCAAGGAGTTCGTCGCGGCGAAGTTCGGCGACGCGGTTACGCCCGGCACGTCCGCGACGACGTCGGCGACCACCCCGCAGACCGGCAAGCAGGCCGACACCGGCACGCGGAAGTCGCCGATCGTCGCGGACACCACCGGCAGCACGTCCGAGCCGTCGATCACGGCCGGCGGCGTGACCTGCGTGAACTGAGGTCCGCGAACACGTCGAGCAGGCCGGCGTCGTCGACCGACTGCGGGTCCACGACGTCGGCCGTCGCCGCGCCCTGGAGCAGCCGCTTCACCGGGACCTCCAGCTTCTTGCCGGTCCTGGTGTGCGGCACGCCCGGCACCGCGATGATCTCGTCCGGCACGTGCCGCGGCGAGGCGTCCTGCCGGATCGCCGCCGCGATCCGGGTCTTCAGGTCGTCGGTGAGCTCGACGCCGTCGGCCAGCACCACGAACAGCGGCATCCAGTAGCCGCCGTCGTCCTGCTCCGCGCCGATCACCAGCGACTCCACGATCTCCGGCAGCTTCTCCACCACCGCGTAGATGTCGGCGCTGCCCATCCGGACCCCGTTGCGGTTCAACGTGGAATCGGATCGGCCGTGCACGACCACGGTGCCGTGCGACGTCATGGTGATCCAGTCGCCGTGACGCCACACGCCGGGGTAGACCGCGAAGTAGGCGTCGTGGTAGCGGTGGCCGTCCGGATCGTCCCAGAAGGACAGTGGCATGGACGGCATCGGCTGTGTGACAACGAGTTCGCCGACCTCGTCGACGAGCGCGCGGCCGTGGGCGTCCCACGCCGCCAGGGCGACGCCGAGGCAGGGAGCGGACATCTCGCCGGTCCAGATCGGCACCGTCGGCACCGCGCCGGCGAATGCCGTCACCACATCGGTGCCGCCGCTGGTGGACGCGAGCGCCACGTGCGAGCCCAGTTCCGTTGCCACCCACCGGTAAGCGGCCGGCGGCACGACGGATCCGGTGGCCCCCAACGTGCGCAGCTTCGGCAGCGACGGATGGACGCCGGCCTTCTCCGACGCCTGGAGGTACGCCGGGCTGGTGCCGAGGACCGTGACGTCCAGGCGGGCGGCCAACTCCCACAGCGCGCCGGGCGTCGGATACCCGGGATTGCCGTCGTGGCAGACGATCGTCGCCCCTACGAGCAGGCCCGCCACCTGGTAGTTCCACATCATCCAGCTCGGCGACGTGTACCAGAAGAAGGTGTCCGAGGGGCCGAGATCCAGGTGCAGCGACAGGGCTTTCACGTGTTCGATCACCACGCCGCCGTGGCCGTGCACGATGCCCTTGGGCTTTCCGGTGGTGCCGGAGGAGAACAGCACCCACAGCGGGTGGTCGAACGGCACGGCCGCCGGCTCCAGCGGGAAGTCGCCGTCGGCCGACCACGGTGTGACGCCGTCGAGCTCAAGCCCCAGGCGCGACACCGCGATCGTCGCCTCCAGCGACGGAATCTCCCGCCGCAGCAAGGAGATCGCCTCGCGGCGGTCCTGCTCGCGACCGTTGTACCGGTACCCGTCGGCCGTGAACAGCACCTTCGGCGCCAGCTGCCCGAGCCGGGCCACCGCGGCCGGCGCGGAGTAGTCCTGCCCGCACGACGACCAGATCGCGCCGAGGCTCGCCGTCGCCAGGAACGCCACCACCGCCTCGGCGATGTTCGGCAGGTAGCCGACCACGCGGTCGCCCTCGGCGACTCCCAGCTCGCGCAGCGTGTTCGCGACGGACGCGACCTGCCGTCGCAGCTCCGCCCAGGTGATCTGCCGCCCCGGCTGGCCCGGCTCCGGCTCGTCGATGATCGCCACGCCGTCGCGGACATGCCGGAAGACCTGGTCGACGTAGTTCAGGCGCGCCCCGGTGAACCACCGCGCTCCGGGCATCGCCGCCGACGCGAGCACCTGCTCGTACGGACTGCCGAGGATGTCGAAGTACTCCCACAGGGAGCCCCAGAACTGCGCCGGCTCCGCCACCGACCACGCGTGCAGCGCCGCGTAGTCGGTCAGGTCCAGGCCGCGATGCGTGCTCAGCCAGTGCCGGTAGCGCTCGACGTTGCTGGCGTCGGCGACTGCCTGGCTCGGGATCCAGACGGGCCCTGTCATAGTGGGCATGAGCGTACTTGGACAGGGGCCGGCGATGAGCAATCTGTGCACGAATCCATCCCTGGTGGACGACGGCGCGTCCGGCGGCGACGTGCGGCTGCTGCCGGCGCGGGCGGTGCCGCTCGGCGGCGTCCGGGCGATCAGGGTGGACCGCCTGCTGCCGCACCGCTCGCTGCCCACGGTCGGCGCCTGGTGCTTCCTCGACCGGTTCGGCCCGCAGCACGACGACATGACCGTGCTGCCGCACCCGCACACCGGCCTCCAGACGGTCACCTGGCCGTTCGCCGGCGAGGTCCGGCACCGCGACAGCCTCGGCAGCGACGTCGTGATCAAGCCCGGCCAGCTCAACCTGATGACCGCCGGCCGCGGCATCTCGCACTCCGAGTTCTCCCTCGGCGACCGGCCGCTGCTGGACGGCCTGCAACTGTGGCTGGCCCTGCCGGCCGCCTCGGACGGCGTCGCGCCGGCCTTCGAACAGCACGCCGACCTGCCGGTGTTCTCCGACCACAGCCTGCGGGCCACCGTGTTCATCGGCTCCATCGGCGGCGTCACGTCCCCGGCGACGACGTACAGCCCGCTCGTCGGGGCCGATTTCTCCGTCGCGCCCGGCGACACCGCGACCGTGCCGCTGCGTACGGACTTCGAACACGCGCTGGTGGTCATCGAGGGATCGCTGACCGCGCTCGGCCAGGAGCTGCCGTCCGGGCCGATGCTGTACCTGGGCACGAACCGTGACCACGTCACCGTGACGAGTGACAGCGGCGCGCGGGCGATCCTGCTCGGCGGCGCGCCCTACACCGACGACCTGGTGATGTGGTGGAACTTCGTCGGCCGCAGCCACGACGACATCGCCACGGCCCGCGAGCAGTGGCAGCACGGCGACCGGTTCGGCCTGGTCGACGGCCATGACGGGGCCCGCATCCCGGCCCCGCCGCTGCCGGGCGTGCGGCTCACGCCCCGCCGCCGGAGCTGATTCGCGGAAAAATCTTCCGGTGAAGTGTCCAGGGGCGGTCATGGCCGTTCGTCCCTAGGGTGACGGTCGGCGAAGGAAGCCGGCCCGCACCACTCGGGAGCAGCCATGACCAACTATCTCGCCCTGATCTACACCGAGGACATGGACTGGAGCGACCCCCAGACCACGATGAGCGACGGCTACGTCGAGTTCAACAAGGCCGCCGCCGCGGTCCTGCGCGGCGGCAACGCGCTGCACTCGACGTCCACGGCGACCACCGTCCGGGTGGTCGGCGGTCAGGGCGGCGACGTGCTCACCAGCGACGGCCCGTACGCGGAGACCAAGGAGGCGCTGACCGGCTACTACCTGCTGGAGTGCGCCGACCTGGAGGAGGCCGTGAAGATCGCCGCGCAGATCCCGGCCGCCTGGAGCGGCGGCACGGTCGAGATCCGGCCGATCGTCGAGTTCTCGTGACCGACGCCGGTGACGCGGTCGCGCGGCTGGTGCGGGACGAACGCGCCCGCGTGCTGGCCACGCTGATCCGCGTCACCGGCAGCGTCGACCTGGCCGAGGACGCCACCCAGGACGCGGTGGTCCGCGCGCTGGAGACGTGGCCGCGCGACGGCGTGCCCGACAATCCGCGGGCGTGGCTGCTGGTCACGGCCAAGCGGCAGGCCATCGACCACATCCGCCGCGAGGGTCGGCGCGCCGACAAGGAGACCGCGGCGATGGGCCTGTTCGATCCCGCCGACGAGCCGGCCGAGGTCGTCCGCGACGACTTGCTGCGGCTGGTGTTCACCTGCTGCCACCCGTTCCTGTCGCTGGACGCGCAGGTCGCGCTGGCGCTGCGCACGCTGGCCGGGATGTCCACCGCGGAGGTGGCGCGGGGGCTGCTGGTGCCCGAGGCGACCATGGCCAAGCGGCTGACCCGGGCCAAGCAGAAAATCACCCGCGCCGGCATCCCGTACCGGGTGCCGGCGGCCGAGGAACTGCCGGACCGCCTCGACGGGGTGGCCGGCACGGTGTACCTGATCTTCAACGAGGGCTACGGCGGCCGGACCGAGCTGGCGGCGGAGGCGGTGCGGCTGGGGCGGGTGCTCGCCGAGCTGATGCCCGACGAGCCGACCGTGCTGGGCCTGCTGGCGTTGATGCTGTTGCAGGAATCCCGCCGCGCCGCGCGTACGGACGCCGACAGCACGCCGGTGCTGCTGGCGGACCAGGACCGCTCGCTGTGGGATTTTGCGGCGATCAAGGAGGGGGTCGAGCTGGTCGGCGCCGCCCTGCGGCGCAGTGCCGATACCCCCAACCGGTATGCCGTGCAGGCGGCGGTCGCGGCCTGCCACGCGTTGGCGCCGTCGTACGACGAGACCAACTGGGATGCCGTCGTGTCGTGGTACGACGTGCTCCTCACCGTGCAGGACACGCCGGTGGTTCACCTCAATCGAGCCGTCGCCGTCGGCGAGCGCGACGGGGCGGCGGCGGGATTGGCTCTGGTGGACGGGATCGACGGCCTCGACGAGTACCCGTGGTGGCATGCCAGCCGCGCAGAGCTGCTGAATCGCCTGGGGGACAAGGACTCCGCGCGCACCGCCTACGAGCGGGCGCTTGCTGCCGGCATGACCGAGCCAACCGCCGGTCACCTTCGCCGCCGGCTGG
The DNA here is from genome assembly GCF_003387475.1 of Kutzneria buriramensis. Lineage (GTDB taxonomy): Bacteria > Actinomycetota > Actinomycetes > Mycobacteriales > Pseudonocardiaceae > Kutzneria > Kutzneria buriramensis. Next base: position 260,451 of record NZ_QUNO01000014.1, read on the forward strand.
GCGACCTCGGCTAGGCCGTCAGTCGTGCGGTCAGCGAAAGCCACCAGCCGGAGGTGGCCACCGCCTGGAGCGCGTCCGGTGACAGCGGTGGGTGGGGTCGAGACGGGTGGTCCGCGTCGGGGCCGGGCGCGTTCCATTCCGTCAGCGAGATGAAGTCGCCCGCCGGCGTGGCGAACTCCACCGTCCACTGCTCGATCCCGTTCTGCGCCAACGGTTGCACGTGGTCCTGGTCGACCGAGACAACCGCGCCGCCCCGCAGGTTGCGCCTTGTGCAACGGTCGTACGGCTTCAGCCAGTTCGGCGGGCACGCCGTGGCCTGATCCGCTTGGCCGGCGGCCAGCCGACGCACCGAGACCCGCATCTCCACCGCGCCATCGCCGTCGTCGTAACGGATCAGGTCCGGGGCCGCCGCCACGGCGACGCGTGCCGTGCTGCCGGTGGGCAGCGATGCCTGCAACGTGGCGGCCATTTCCTCCGCCGAAACCGGTTCGCCGCCCAGGACGGCGCAGCCGGCGAGCAGCGTGAGCGTGCTGCACAGCAGAGCGACACGATGCCCCATGAACCGATTGCTCTCGTTTCCTCCAGCGCTGTCGTTGCGCGTCAAGTAGAAGCAGGCGAACCCCGGTCCCGTACAGCCGAATAGCGACACCGGAAGGGGAAGTCGTGCCGAATTGCCGGCGCGCGCGGATCTTCCGGACCTCGTGGCCAGTTCTGCGATATCCGGTTGACGGCGTCCGAGGGCCCGTGTCATCCTCGACGCATCATGCTGATGATCTGACACCACCCAGAGCCCGCGACCGAGGCGCCACCGCCCGGCGGGCACGTCCGCATCCCCTTTCCTCCTCGCGGTAGGTGTCGCATGTCAAACATTCCCTTTCGCACGTCCGCGCAACTCACCCTGCGCGGTGTCGGCAAACGGTTCGCGCACAGGCGGGTGCTCGACGCCGTGTCGGCCACCATCCGGCCCGGCGAGCGGGTCGGCGTGGTCGGGGAGAACGGCTCCGGCAAGTCCACCCTGCTGCGGCTGATCTCCGGGCAGGAGCTGCCCGACGACGGCGAGATCATCGTGCGGGCGCCCGGCGGCGTGGGGCACCTCGGGCAGGTGCTCGACCTGCCGGCGACCGCGACCGTGCAGGACGCGATCGACGCCGCCCTGGCCGAGATCCGTGACCTGGAAAGAAGAATCACCGAGGTCGGGCCGGACGACGTCGACGCCTTCGCGGAATTGCTCGCCGCGCTGGAACTTCGTGACGGCTACCGGGCCGACGCGAAGGTCGACACCGCGATGTCCGTGCTGCGCATCGGACATCTCGATCGCAGCCGACGGCTCGGCAGCCTGTCCGGCGGCCAGCAGGCCCGGCTCGCGCTGGCCTGCGTGCTGTCGGCCGAGCCGGAGCTGCTGCTGCTCGACGAGCCCACCAACCACCTCGACGCGCAGGCGTTGGCGTGGCTGGAGGAACGGCTGCTCGCGCACCGGGGCACGCTGGTCGTGGTCACCCACGACCGGCTGCTGCTGGACCGGATCGCCACCGCCATCATCGAGGTGGACGGCGACCGGCGCACGATCACCCGCTACGGCAACGGATACGCCGGTTTCCTCGCCGAGAAGTGGGCCGCGCGCAAGCGGTGGGAGCAGCAGTACCTGGACTGGGTCGACGAGATCGAGCACTGGACGAGGTTCGGCGCCACCACGGCGTACGAGGTCGCCCCGGGCCGGCCGATCAAGGACCACAACAAGTGCAAGTACAACGGCGACGGGCAGCGGGTGCAGGCCAGCATCGCCACCCGCGTGCGCAGCGCCGCCGAGCGGCTCGACCGGTTGTGGGCCGATCCCGTGCCGAGGCCGCCCGATCCGCTCCGCCTCGACGCCCCGCTGTCCGGCGGCGACGTGGACGGCGTGGTGCTCGCCGCCACCGATGTTTCCTTGCAGGGAAGGGTTTTCGTCGATGAATTGATCATCTCCGCCGGCTCGCGGCTGCTCGTCTCCGGGCCCAACGGGGCCGGCAAGTCCAGCCTGCTGTCGGTGCTCGCCGGGCAGCTGCGGCCGGACACCGGCACGATTGTCCGCAATGGACGGATCGGCTACCTCGCGCAGGAGAACGTCGTTCGCACGCCGGAGCGGACCGTGCTGGCCAGCTTCGCGCGGGGTCGGGCCGGCACGTTCGACGAGCACGCCGAACGCTTGCTGTCGCTGGGTTTGTTCGCCGAGGCCGACCTCCAGACGCCGGTCGGCGCGCTGTCCGTGGGGCAGCAGCGGCGGCTGGCCCTGGCCCGGCTGCTCGTGACCGAGGTGGACGTTCTGCTGCTGGACGAGCCGACGAACCATCTGTCGCTGGCGTTGGTCGAGGAGCTGGAGGTCGCCTTGGAGCACTACGCCGGGGCGGTGGTCGTGGTCTCGCACGACCGGTTGTTCCGCAGCCGGTGGACCGGCGCCGAGCTCACCCTCGACGCCGGCCGCCCGGTGCCGGCGTCAGTCGGCTAGCGCCACCAGTTCCTCGAGTCCCGGACCGTTGTAGGTGATCGCGCCGATGGCCGCCATCGGCGCGGTCGCCCGGCTCCACTCGTGCAGCCGGTCGCCGTCGAGCCCGCACGCCGCTGCCACCCGTTCGCATCTCGCCGCGACGCCGTCGTGCCCGGCGCCGTCCAGCACGTAGTCGACGGCGTCGAAGCACGGATCGCCGATGCACGCCTTCGGGTCGATCGCGACCAGTCCGCGCTCCGGGCCGCCGTCCAGGGCGTTGCCGAGGTGTAGATCCCCGTGCAACAGAACGGGTTTGTCCTGCGTAGCCAACAACTTCTCGCAGCGCTGGATCGCCCGTTGCCAGGCGGCTTCGCTGATCCGCGCGCCGATCGCCGGCTCGGACAACCTTGTGCCGATGCGAGCGAAGGCTTCGTCCATCCGACCCCGCAGCGTCCGCGGCCAGCCCTGCGGAGGCGCAACGGCGTGCAGTGCGGCCAGCAGTTCTCCCCACTGCTGCGGCAATGTCTCCTGTGGCAGGTCCTCGGCCATCGTGCCCGGCCGGACCTCCTCCAACACCGTCGCCCCCGCCTCCGCGTCGGCCGCCAACACCGCCGGCACCCGCCCCGTCGGCGCGAACACCCTCAGCATCTCCACCTGATCGGACACCAGAGCCAGGTCCAGGCTGAGCTTCAGCACCGCCGGCGTCCCGTCGCGCCATTCGCAGCGCAACACCACCGACGAGGCGCCGCTCTCGAACAACGCACCCAGCCGCAGGCCCCACCGCGCCGCCAGCCTCGCCGCGAGGTTGGGGATCTCCGCCACCCACGTTTCGGCCTCGGCCCCGTACCGACTCGCCAGCCGCGTGGCCACCTCTTCCATGTTCACGCCGCCAGCTTGCCCCGAACCGGCGACACGCGCATCAGCTTTGATCACGCCCCGTGCTGGTCGACGTCCAGGTGCAGGAAGGTGAAGACGCCTCGGCGGGATTCCTCGGTCCAGTTGTCGCCGACGACCTCGGTCGCCACCTGCCGCCAGAATCGCGCCGCGGCTGGGTTCTCCTCCCGAAAGGCGATCGCCCACCGCCCCCGGCGCGACCGCAGCAGGTCGGTGGTGACCCTCATCCCGACACCCTTGCGGCGCAAGGCGCGGACGATGAAGAAGGCGTGGAGGAAGGTGCTCCCGCCCTCGAACGGCCGGAGCAGGCAGAAGCCGGCGAGTTGCTCGCCGGCGTGGACGAGGTAGGCGTGGTGCTCGGGTTCCGTGAAGAAGTCCGACAGCCGCGGAAAGTCGTACAGACCATCCGGGCCGGGCAACGCTTCGGTGTACTGCGACGCTTCGTGCCGGTCCAACTGAGCCAGCCGCTCGATCACCGGGCGCGTGCTGGCGTCGACCAATTGGAGGGTGACGTTCTGCATGGTGTGACCGTGCCAGCCCGAAGCCGCCGCTGTCCACGCGTGGGTGTGCCGCCGGCCGGCGGCACACCCACGCGTGGACTCACATGGTGACCAGCAGCGCGGCGCTGCCGGCCGGCACGGTCACGGTCGCCTTGTGACCGCTGACCCGCACCATCTTCGGCATCGGGTGGAACGAGCCGTGCGCGTCCACGCCCGAGCCGGCGAGGGTGATCGCCGTCGAGTCCAGTGACGGCGCGGTCAGCACGAACTCGGTGCCCATCAGCGCGCCGGAGCGCAGGTTCACCGTGAACGTCTGGGCGGCGGTGCCCTTGTTGTCGACGATCACGTTGTTGCCGATGCCCCACGCCGTCACGTCTCCGGCGCCGGTGACGGTCGCGGTGTGCAGCGCGCCGGCGCCGGCCAGGGCCCACAGCAGCTCGCCGTAGAACACCCCTTGCACGCCAACCGGAACGAGGCCGTTGTACGCGATCGGCGAGTAGTTCAGCGGCCACTGCGTGGAGGTGCCGCCGTGGAAGTTCACGCCGTCACCGTTGTGCGCGGCGATGCCGTACATGAAGTCCAGCGACCACAGCGAAGCCGCCTGCACGTTGCTCACGCCCGCGGTGCCGCCGTGGTAGAAGGAGTTGGCCTCGCTCATCCGCCACTGCGGAATCTGGTTGGCCGCCTTGGCGGTCTGCAGCGCGGTCTCGTCCTTGTCCTCGTAGCCCTTGCCGTTGGACGCGAGCATGGCGGCGATCGTGCCGGTGGCGCCGTCGCCGATGTAGCTGTGCATGGACAGGATCTGCAGCCCGTTCGACTTCTCCTTGGCGGTGAACGGGGGTAGCCACGCGTTCTGGCCGTTGGTGACGCCCGGGCCCTCGAACACGGCGTTCGGCGCCACGGCTCGGATCGCCGACTCGTAGGACTCGTACGACGCCTCGTAGGTGGCCTCGGTGCGGTAGAAGTTCGGCTCGTTGCCGATCTCGAACGCCTGGAGGCTGCTGCCCAGCGCCTTGGCCGCGAATGCCGCCTCGTTGGCGGCGCTGGCCGCGGTGCCGGTTTTCAGGTTGAGGCCGTAGATCACCTTCCAGCCGGTGGCCCGGGCGAACGCGGCCAGCTTCGTCACGTCCGCGGGCGCCACCTCGGTGGCGGAGCCGCCGGCCCCGTTCGGGTTCCACGGCGTCATGTCGACCAGGTTGCCGCCGATGCGCAGCACGCTCGGGCCCAGCAGCCGGAACAGCCGCACGAGGTCGGTGTCCGCGGCGTCGAACATGCCGGCGCCGACGCGGTCCTTCTCGTAGCTGAAACCGGCGAAGCCCTGGCCGACGTGGCCGGCCGTGGCCTGGCCGACGGTGATCGAGGGCGCGGCCGCGGCGGCCTGGGCGGTGGCCGCCTGGGACACGGCAACCGGGCCGGCCAGGCAGGTCACGGCCAGCGCCAGCGAACCCAGCAGTGCTGGGAACCGGGTCATGGGTACACCTCCGGTAGCGTCACTCTGGCGGAGGCAGGCGCCATCCTTCCAATCCGGCGGCGACCCGGTCAACGCCTCGCGCCGTGACCGGTTCCATGCAGCTCAAGGCTTGACCCGAACGCCCACTCAGCGTGCCGTCATCAGGGCGATGGTGAAGCCCGGGACGGTGCTGACGCTGGTCGTGGTGAAGCCCGCCCGCAGCGCGGCGGCCTTGGCCGGCGCGGCCGGCGGCACGAGCAGCGCGGGGCTGCCGGCCAGCGGATCCTTGCGCTCACCGACGCCGACGACCCACACCCGGCGCACCCCGGCCAGCCGCGCGGCGTAGTCGGTGTGCTCGGTGGCCGAGAGGTTGTCGGCCTGCACGGCGGTGCGGTCCAGCAGCACGTCACGGGGCCGGTCGCCGCGCAGGTAGTAGTCCACGCCGGTGTCGGTGAACCAGAAGTTCTGCCGATCCGCGTAGACGATCGCGTCCCCGGGCTGGTACCCGGCGCGTAGCACGTCGGCCAGCTGGCGGTAGCTCGCGTACTGGCCCGGCCGCTCCGTGAACAGGCCGTTGTACGGGTAGAACGCCGCGTCGTGGGCGTCGGGGGAGCGGACCGCTGCCTGATCGGGGAGGGTGATCGCGGCGACGGCGAGCAGCGCCACCACGGACACCGCCGGCCAGCGCAGCGACGCGAGCCGGAAGCCGGCGGCGAGGACGAGAACGGGCAGCAGGAACAGCAGGTAACGTGACCAGAACACGGAAATCGGCCCCTGCGACACCACCCAGGTGGCGATCAGCGGCGCCGCGACCAGCCCCAGCGCCAGCCACACGCTGCGCCGCTTCGCGGCCGCCGTGACGAGGGCGAGCAGCGCCAGCGGGACCACGATCCAGGCGGCGGCCGTCGACCGGAACATCTCCGGCCAGATCGCGCTGCCCGGCGGCATCGGGAACGAGAGACCAAGCAGCGCAAGGAGATCCGGCTTCGGTATCAGGTGCACGATCGGCCCCACCCCCGCGAGTCGCGCTCACAGACACACCGAATGTGGATTTCAGGCAGAAACGAGCCTCAAGGCTCACTTCTGCCTGAAACCGTATTTCGGTATGACGGTGCTTGTGCCGCGCGTTCCGCGCGGGGTGAGGTCGCTGAAGATCCGGTCTCTTCCTGGTCTCAGCTCGATCGATGGACAGACTCGATCGAGCTGAGCCCGCGGTCCTTCAGACCGGCGCGACCTCGCGCGCGACTCGCGGGGGATCAGCTCAGGAGCCGAGGGTCCAGTGCTGGTCGATGTGCAGGTGGCAGTCCCACAGCACCAGCAGGGTGCCGTTGGCGGTGCTCCCGTTGTTGGCCAGGCCGACGCACCTGCCCGACGGCGGGTTGGTCAGCGCGTAGATGCCGTCGGACAGCGTGGTCCACGCCCACTGCTGGTCGGGGTGGCCATGGCAGTCTCACAGCACGAGCCAGGTGCCGTTGGCGGTGCTGCCGTTGTTGGCCAGCCCGACACACTTGCCGTTCGGGAAGCCGGAAGCGGTGCTGCGCAGCAGCGGGTTGGTGCCGTACCAGTACTGATCGACGTGGTAATGACAGTCCCAGAGCACGAGCGCCGTGCCGTTGTCGGTGCTGCCGTTGTTGGCGAGGCCGACGCACTTGGGGGAGCTGCTGGCGGCGCTGTGGATGGTGAACCCGTTGGTGGCCGGGGCGTTCGGTGAGGCGTACGCCGGGGTGACGGCCGCGACGGCGAGGGCGAGCGCCCCCAACAACACCTGTGTGGCACGGGAAATCTTGCGCATCGACAATGCCCTTTCACGGTTTCGCCTTCCTCGCAAGGAAACCGTGACGGCGTCACCGCGTCGTCACCGAGCCGGGACGCTTCCCGTACGGGCACCCGCCACCCGAATGGTGGCTGGCGCCAACAACAAGCCGATCACCAGCGCCCCACCGTGGATGTTGGCCAGCGCCGACAGGAACAGGGCGGTGACCACCACCGCGATGGCTGTCGGCCGAACGGCCCACGCCCGGGTCTGCGCGACCATCATTGCCGCGACTCCGATGAAGGTCAGTGGGAACCACACGCTGCCGATCAGGGCCCCGCACCACAGCAGGACGGCGGCCGCGCCCCACGCGGGCAGCCGCGAGTCGCGCCGCCACAGGGCGAGGGCAGCCGCGCCGGTGAGGCCGCAGACGGCGATCGAGTTGCCGCCGCCGACCGGCTGCCACAGGTAGCCGACGAACTCGCTGACGATGCCGACGCCGAAGTAGTGCAGCAGCCACCCGGGCCGGGTCAGCACCTGCTCGGCGACGGTGCCGACGAGCACCAGGAACAGCAGGTTGGACGCGGTGCCGGCGATTCCGCCGTCCTGCACGAAGAGCGAGGTCACGGTGCGCCACCACTCGCCGTGCAGCCCGGCCGGCGTCCGCTCGAACCGTTCCAGCACACCGGGAACGGTGAGTTGCACGATGTTGGCCGCGGCGGTCACGGTGGTCACGGCGGCGGTCAGGACGGGGAAGCGCATGCACAGATCATGAGCCATGGACCGGCCCGCCACCTGGTCCGGCGATCACGGCGCGGCCATGACAAATGACACGGTCAGAGCATGCCGGTCTGCCGGGAGATGCCGCTGGCGGCGGTCCGCACGGCGTAGGCGAGCCGGTCGACGTCCACGGACGAGTGCGCGACGATCGACACGGCTGCCACGACACCGCCGTCAGGGCGCGTGACCGGCGACGCGACCGAGCATGCCCCGAGCGTCATCTCCTCGCGGGAGAACGCCACCTGCTCGTCCCTCACGGTTGCCAGCGTCCGGGACAGCCGCCCGGGCTCGATGATCGTGTACCGGGTGAACCGCCGAAGTCCCTTCTCCGCCAACGAGGCCAGCAGCTCGGTGCCGGCCGCGGCGAGCAGCACCTTGCCGACCCCGGTGGCGTGCAAGGGAAGCCGGCCGCCGATGCGGGTGCGGGTCGGCACCGACCGGACGCTGTTGATGTTCTCCACGCACAGCGCGGTCCGCCCATCCAGCACCGCTAGCTGGATGTTCTCGTGGGTGGCGTGGTACAGGTCCTGCATGTACGGCAGCGCGAGTTCGCGCAGGTTGCGGTAGCTCGGCGCCAGCGTGCCCAGCTTCCACAGCCGCAGCCCGACCCGATACCGACCGTCGGGCAATCGTTCCAGCCAGCCACCGGCTGTCAGTTCGGCCAGCAGCCGGTGTGCGGTGGGCAGCGGCAGTTCGGTGCGCGCGGCGATCTCGGTGAGGGACTGCGTCGGCGTGGTCGCGTCGAACGTGTCGAGGACGCTGAGCAGCCTGCGCACCACGCTGCGCCGAGGCCCGTCCGTCATCGTCGACGTTCCTTTCACGGGGTGGAAGTCAGGTGTCGACCGTACTCGGCGGCGGCTGGCAGCGTCGAGCAATGGACGAACAGGAGATAGCCGCGGTGGTTCAGCGCTGGGCCATCCACCGAGACGCCGGCGACTGGGAGCGTTTCCGGGAGCTCTGGCACCCCAACGGGTGGATGAGCGCCACCTGGTTCGACGGCCCGTTCGAGGAGTTCATCCGGGCCAGCCAACGGGCTTTCGCCGCCGGCGTGCGGATCCTGCACTTCCTGGGCGGCACCGCCGTCGAGGTCGGCGGCGGGCACGCCATCGCGCAGACCAAGATGACCATCACCCAACGCGGCCCGGTCCACGGGGTCGAGGTCGACGTGGTGTGCACCGGCAGGTTCTACGATTTCTTCGCGCGCCACGAAGGCGAATGGCGCATCGCGCACCGCCAACCGATCTACGAGCGCGACCGCATGGACCCGGTCGATCCGGCCGCGACCCTGAGCCTGGACGCCGACAGGCTCGCCGGATTCCCCGAGGGCTACCGGCACCTGGCGTATCTCCAGGAGGCCAACGGCAGCACGGTCCGTCAGGGGCTGCCCGGCCTCAACGACGAGGCCGTGCGACGGCTCTACCGCGAGGGTCGGGCCTGGCTCCTGGAGGCGGCCTAGCGACGAGCGGTCGAGAGGCACACCGGATTCGCGCGCCGATCCCTTCCGTGACCCTCCGCCCCTCCGTGACCGCTCTTTGAAGCGCCGTGAACTTTGTGCTACAAAGTTCACGGCAGTCGCGAGAGGGGGTGGGCGAGGTGGATCGGGAAGGCGAGCTGTCGCCGGCGGAGTCGCTGGCGCTGATCGAGGGGCAGCGTGCGGAACTCCGCCGACGACGGGGCATCAGGCCGGAGCTGATACTCCTTGCCTGGGGCCTGGCGTACCTGCTGGGCTTCGGCGGCTTCTACCTTGCGCTGCAAGGGGTTGTGCCGGAGGTGCTGGCCGGCCTGGTGCTGGGGGCGCTCGGCGCGGTCGCCCTCGTGCTGCCGATCGTGGAGGGGGTGCGGGCCGCGAGGGGGGTGCGCGGCCCGTCTCGCACGGTCGGCGTCATGTACGGCTCGGCCTGGGGATTGGCCTTCTGTGCCAACGCGATCGTGCAGACCTCGCTGCAACGGCAGCTGGCGGCCTCGCCGGAGATCGTCAGCCTGATGTGGTCGTCGAGCTCGCTGGCGGTCGCCGGCCTGATGTATCTCGCCGGCGCGATGCTGTGGCGGGACGTGCCGCAGTATCTGCTCGGGGCTTGGATGTTGGTGTCGGCGGCGCTGAGCGTGCTCGCCGGCGTGCCGGGCAACTTCCTGGTGCTGGCGTTCGCCGGTGGCGGCGGCATGCTGGCGCTGTCCGGCTACTACGTGATCCGCAGCCGGCGATGACCCAGCCGTGGCCGGAGCTCGACCCGGTGATTCACGCCCAGGCGCGGCTGCGCGTGATGGTGGCGCTGTCCACGCTCGGGCCGAAGGACCAGTTGACTTTCCCGCGGTTGCAACAACTTCTGGACATGACCGCGGGCAACCTGTCCACGCACCTGCGCAAGTTGGAGGAAGCCGGGTACGTGGAGATCACCAAGACGCACGAGCGCCGCACGCCGGTGACCTACGTGGCGCTCACGCCACTCGGCCGGCGCGCGTTCGAGGCGTACACCGAGGGGCTGCGAGCCCTGTTGGGACCGAGGGGGGAACCGCCGTGATCATCGAGATCGACGACGTCAGAAAGCGTTACGGGGAAAGGAATGCCGTCGACGGCGTGACGCTGTCGATCGAGGCGGGGGAGTTCTTCGGCGTGCTCGGCCCGAACGGGGCCGGCAAGTCGACGCTGGTGGAGATCGTCGAGGGCCTGCGCCCGGCCGACTCGGGCACGGTCACCGTGCTCGGCCGCACGCCGTGGCCGCGAGACCTGGACCTGCTGGCCAGAATGGGCATTCAGACCCAGTCCTCCGCGTTCTTCACCCGGCACACCGCCATCGAGCACCTGCGGCGGGTCGCCGCGCTACACCGGGTGCCGCGCGAACGTGCCGACGAAGTTCTGCAACTGGTGGGCCTCCAGGACGTCGCCGAAACTCGGGTGGAGAAGCTCTCCGGCGGCCAGCGGCAGCGGCTGGCGATCGCCTCGGCGCTGACCCACGACCCGGAGCTGCTGTTCCTGGACGAGCCCACAGCCGCGCTGGATCCGTTGGCGCGAAAGCAGTTCTGGGGTCTGCTCAAGACGCTGTCGCCCGCCGGGCGCACGATCGTCTACACAACCCACCACCTTGACGAGGCCGAGGCGCTCTGCGACCGGGTCGCGATCATCCAGAGCGGACGGATCGTGGCGGTGGACACCCCGGCCGGCCTGCGGCAGCGGACCGGCTCGGCGAACCTGGAAGACGCTTACCTGAAGTTGGTGGCGGCATGAACGCCTCGGCCGGCGCGTACCTGTTGTCCATGGTGCGCAACAAGATCGCGCTGTTCTTCACGTTCGCATTTCCATTGCTGTTCATCGTCCTGTTCGGGCTGTTGTTCGGCGGCCCCGGTCACATGGACCAGCTCGCGGCGGGCGTCCTGGACTGGGGCGTCGGCAACGCGGCGATGTTCGGCGTCGCCTACACCATCGTGCAGTGGCGGCGGGATGACCTGCTGCGGCTGGTCCGCACCACGCCGACGCCGGTGACCTCCCTGCTGTCCGGCTGGTTCGCGGTGGTGCTGGGAATCGCCGTCGCGCAGGCAGCGCTGTTCCTGGGCGTGTCGCTGTTGCCGGTTTTCGGCCTTACCGTGCCGTTTCCGGGCGTCGCCCTGCTGCCGGTGGTGCTGCTCTTCGGCTGCCTGGCGTTCTTCGCGATGGGCGTGGTGGTCGGCAGGGTGGCGTCGAACCCGGACGCCGTCGGGGCCATCGCCAACTGCGTGATGATCCCGATGGCGTTCCTGTCCGGCTCGTTCTATCCGCTGGAGCTGGCGCCGCACTGGATGACGGTGGTGTCGCGGTTCCTGCCGCTTCGCTATCTGAACGACGCCACACGAACCGTCCTAACCGGACAGTACGACCTGGTGGCGCCGTTGTCGGCCCTGCTGGGGTTCGCGGTCCTTTTCGGCGCGATCGGACTGCGCACCTTCAAGTGGGCCGACAACGGCTAGCGGCTCACTCCCCGCGGCTGCGGCGCTCGTACGAGATCGAGTACGCCGAGTTCCGCAGCCGCGGCAGCGGGTCGTCGGACAGGTCGATGCCGGGCGTGAGGTTGGTCGGGTCGAAGATCTGCGCCGCCCAGTGGTCCTGGTCGTCGACCTCGCCGGTGATGGCGAGCGTGCCGACGACGATCTCCGGCCGGTCGGCCGGCCACACCTGGGTGGCGTCGTTCGTCGGGTCGCTCGGGTCGGCCAGCGTGACGTGCAGGGTGAACGTCACCGGGCCGGCCCCCAGCCGCTCGACGAACTCGTCGATGAGGAACTGGAGCTCGGAGTGGGCCACGGCGTCCGCGTCGAGGTTCTGCTCGCCCAGGTCGGGCGCCCAGCGGTAGCGCACGGCCTGCCGGTCGCCGTCGCCGTTCACCCAGGTGAACGCGTGCAGCGCCTGGTAACCGGTGGTGCCGAAGCTGGCCGGCACGCCCATCGCGCCCAGCGCCTGGAACGCCGGCACCGAGCTCGGGTGCTGGGCCAGGAAGCCCTGGAGGTTCGCCTGGTCGCCCGTGCCGGCGTCCTTGTCCGCGGCAAGCGCTTTCACCAACGCCAGGAACTCGTCCGGGGTCGCCACCAGGAACCGAGGAAGGTTCACGCCGATCAGGTCGGTCGACGTGCCGTCGGGCAGCTGGAACTTGGTGGCCATGCCGCGGCCGCCGGGCACGGTGTCCGGCATGGCCGGATTGCCGCTGCCGTTGGAGAAGCGGACCGTGGCCGACACCGGCTCGCCCTGGAGATGAGCGGCGGTCGTGTACTTCGCGGCCTCGCCGGTCGGTGTGAAGGTGGCGGTGAAGCAGGCGCCGCGGGCGTGCGCGCGACGGTAGCCGGGATGGCGGCCGTCGAGATGCTCCATCGTGTCCACCACCTGGACGGGCAACGGGGTTTCAGCGGTCATCAGCGCGCGGTCCAATCGCTGGGTCGGTGCGGGGAGTCGACAGTAGGTCTAAGCCCACCACGAGTTCGGAGTCCAGGCATCCTGACCTGGGCTTCCCCACCCGGCAGTGTTTGGGACACGTTCGAACTCACCGGAGGTGTGCGTGTCCACAACGCTGGCCAGGCCCGATATCGACCCCGAGCCGAAGGGCACGGTGGAGCAGGTGCTGCTGGCCGTGTTCGTGGTGGTGCCGTTCCTCGCGCTGCTCGCCGCGGTGCCGCTGGCCTGGGGCTGGGGCCTCGGCTGGCACGACGTGGTGATCACCCTGGTGTTCTACTTCGTGTCCGGATTCGGCGTCACCGTCGGATTCCACCGGCTGTTCACGCACGGCTCGTTCCGCGCCGAGCCGGCCCTGCGGGTGGCGCTGGCCGTGGCCGGCAGCCTGGCGCTGGAGATGGGCGTGATCGACTGGGTCGCCACGCACCGCCGGCACCACAAGTACGCCGACCGCGCCGGCGACCCGCACTCGCCGTGGCGCTTCGGCTCGGACTGGAAGGCCCTGACCAAGGGCCTGGCCTACGCCCACGTCGGCTGGCTGTTCGACCGCGAGCGAACCTCGGCCGAGCGGTTCTGCCCCGACCTGCTGGCCGACCCGGCGATCCGTGCGGTCCACCGGCGGTTCGAGCTGCTGGTGGCGGCGTCGCTGCTGGCCCCGGCGCTGGTCGGCGGCCTGTGGAGCATGTCGTGGCAGGGCGCGCTGACGGCGTTCTTCTGGGGCTCGCTGGTCCGGATCGCGCTGCTGCACCACGTCACGTGGTCGATCAACTCGATCTGCCACACGTTCGGCGACGAGGAGTTCGAGGTGCGGGACAAGTCCCGCAACGTGGGCTGGCTGGCCGTGCTGAGCATGGGGGAGTCCTGGCACAACCTGCACCACAGCGACCCCACCTGCGCCCGCCACGGCGCCCTGCCCGGCCAGGTCGACCCGAGCGCGCGGGTGATCTGGATCTTCGAACGGCTCGGCTGGGCCCACGACGTGCGGTGGCCCGACCCGGCACGACTTGCGGCAAAGCGGCTGCCGGCCGCCCGAGGCTGAGGAGAATGACCGTTGTGGGTCCACAGATCAGCTTGGTCACGCGCATGACCACGCGTCTTCGCCTGGTGCCGGTCGCGCTCGGGCTGGCCGTCGCGAGCCAGCTGGGCATCGCCGTGCTGGTCTTCGTGGTGGTCGCCGCCGCGCTGATCCCGCTCTGGATCGGCGTGCCGGCGGTGATCGCCGCCGTCGCGCTGAGCCGCCGCTTCGCCGACCTGCACCGGTCGGTCGCGGGCAGCCTGCTCGGCCGCGAGGTGCCCCGCCCGTACCGGCCGATCCGGCCGGACGACAACTGGGTCACGAGGTTCCGCGTCGCCGCGAGCGACCCGGCGACCTGGCGGGACCTGAGCTGGCTGCTGGCCAACGCCGTCGTCGGCCTGTTCTGCAACGTGCTGGTGGTGTCGCTGCCGCTCGGCGGCCTGTTCTACCTGACGATTCCGCTGTGGTGGTGGCGCCTGCCGGCCGACTTCAACCTGGACATCGTCGGCCTCTGGGCCGTGAACAGCGCGCCGTCGGCCCTGGGCGCCGCGGTCTTCGGCGTCGCGCAGCTGATCTTCTGGGTGTGGCTGACGCCGCGGCTGATGTGGCTCAACGCCACGGTGATCGCCGGCCTGCTCGGGCCGACCGAGACGGCGGTGGAGAACACCCAGCTGACCACGCGGGTGGCGCAGCTGTCCGAATCGCGGGCGGTGTCCGTGGACACGCACTCCGCCGAGCTGCGCCGTATCGAGCGGGACCTGCACGACGGCGCCCAGGCCCGACTGGTGGCGCTGGGCATGAGCCTGGGCATGGCGGAGGAGACGGTGGACGACAACCCCGAGGCGGCCAAGCAGTTGCTGGCGGAGGCCCGGCAGTCCACCAACAGCGCGCTGGCCGAGCTGCGCGGACTGGTCCGCGGCATCCTGCCGCCGGTGCTCGCCGACCGGGGCCTGGAGGGCGCGCTGCAGGCGTTGGCGCTGGCCAACCCGCTGCCGGTGCAGGTGGCCATCGACCTGCCGGGGCGGCCGCCGGAGCCGGTGGAGTCGGCGGTGTACTTCGCGATCGCCGAGGCCCTGACCAACACCGCCAAGCACGGCGCCGCCGACAACGTCTGGCTGCGGCTGTCCTATTCGGACGGAAAGCTGATCGCCGTCGTCGGCGACGACGGGCGTGGCGGCGCCAGCGTCGAGCCGGGTGGCGGCCTGCACGGGCTGGAGCGCCGGCTGGCCGCGTTCGACGGCGTGCTGTTGGTGACCAGCCCGCTAGGCGGCCCCACCGTGGTCTACCTGGAGGTCCCCTGCACGCTCGCGACGTGACAGGAGGATGTGCGTCAGGATCAGGCCGATCGAGGCGATGATCACGTTCTGGAGCGCGGGGGTCAGGCCGTTCCACTTGGAGGACTGCCACATCTGGAAGTACTCGCCGCCGATGGCGATGAAGCCGCCGCCGAACAGCATCGCCTCCATCAGCCAGCCCAGCGAGGACAGCCGCGCGGCCGACTCGCTGCCGCGGATCCAGCCGACGACCGCCGCGATCAGCGCGACCGCCGACAGGCCCTCCCAGATGATGATCAGCACGTACGCCGCGGTGACCAGGCCCGGGCTGGTGATGGCCCGCCACATCATGTGCGGCGACTTGAACGTGGTGTCCATCGCGAACACGTGCTGCACGAACGCGTAGTTCGTGTCGTAGTCGGTGATATTGCCGATGGTGATCAGCGCGAGCTGCAGCGCGCTGATCGCGGTGAGCACCCCGACGACCACACGCAGGCCGCCCAGACCGGAGAGAAGACGCATGGCGGGGACTCTACGTGGGCCCTTCATCACTCTGGGCAGGTTTGGCGGGGACAGTCCAGTACGTTCACGGACATGCCACTGCTGTCCGTGCTGACCGCGGCCCACAGCGGGCGCGCCGAGCTGCTCGCCCGGGCGGGGCGCAGCGTCGCCGCGCAACGGCTGCCCGACGGGTGGGAGCTGGAGTGGGTCGTCCAGGAGGACGGCTCGTCACCGGCGCTGGCGGCGGTCGTCGAGCAGTTCCCGTTCGGCCGGCACGTGGCGCACGGCGAGCAGTTGGGCATCGCCCCCACCCGCAACCTGGCGCTCGCTCGGGTCAGCGGCGAGCTCGTGCACGTGCTGGATTCCGACGACGAGCTGCTGCCCGAGGCCGTGGCCGTCGCGGTGGCGGCGTTCGAGTCGCATCCGGCCGTGCACTGGGTGGCCGCGCAGGCCGACGACCTGCTGCCGGACGACACCCGCCGGTCCTTCGAGCTGCGCTACCCGGCCGGCTACGTGCCCGCCGGCAAGATCAACGACTTCACCGCCGAGCACGGGGAGCCGCCGATCCACTGCGCCGGCGTCACCATGCGCACCCGGACCGTCCGCGCCCTCGGCGGCTGGGCCGCCAACCCCCGGTCCGAGGACAGCGCCCTGTTCGTGGCGCTGGCCGAGCTCACCCCCGGCTACATCACGCCGGAAGTGACGTGGCTACACCGTCTGCACGACGCCCAGACCACCGGCGACCACCAGTGGCGCACCCTCCGCGAGGAGTCCGCCACCATGGTCCGCCAGCGCCTCACCGCCCTCCGCGAACTCCGCCTCACCCTGCACCACTAACCCCCGCGAGTCGCGCTCTCAGGCACACCGAATGTAGATCTCAGGCATGTGCCCGAAACTCACATTCGGTGTGTCCCAGAGCGCGACTCGCGGGGGGTCACGTGCAGGGTGGGGCGTAGGGGAGTTGGGGGAGGTGCAGGTTCCAGACGGACTCGGTGAGCACGTTGCGGGTGGTGTCGCAGATGCGGCTCACCGCGTGGTCCACGTTCAGGTCCATGGTCCGCACCGCGGTGTCCGGTGACGTCGTGTACACGATGTAGTCCGTGCCCGGCAGGTACGCCGCGACGTCGTTGCTCAGGTTGCGCTGCACCACCGACAGCCCCAGCGCGACCGGCTTGGCCGGGTCGGACACGTCCCACTGCCGCACGCCCTGGTCCGGGTTGCCGGTGATCAGGTGCTTGCCGTCGGCGCTGAACTGCACCGACATCATGCCCTTGGCGTACCCGGTGAGCGTGCCGAGCTGCCGCGGCCGCAGATGGTCGCTGATGTCCCACAGCAGCACGTAGTCGTCGCTGCCGGCGGTGGCCAGGGTCTGCCCGTCCGGGGACAGCGCCAGCGCGCCGACCGCGTCGTGGTGCCCGGTCAGCGGCTGGCCGATCGGCTTCGGCGCGGCCCGATCGGACACGTCCCACAGTCGCACGGTGTCGGTGGCGCTGGCGGTGATCAGCGTCTTGCCGTCCGGGGTGAACACGCCGTCGTAGATGTAGTCGCTGCGCCCCTCGCCGTGCCGGATCGACGGCTCGCCGAGCGGGCGCGGGCGGGCCGGGTCGCTGATGTCGTAGAGCTGGGCGCTGTGGTCGTCACGGTCGGTCGCCATGTACCGGCTGTCCGGGCTGATCGCCAGCATCGACGAGTACCGGGTGTCCAGCGCGATCGGGTCGCCGAACGGCCTCGGGTGCACCGGGTCCGCGACGTCGAACAGCTGGAGCTGCTTGTTGCCGCTGGCCACCACCAGCACTCGGCCGTTCGGCGTGAACTCCACCCGGCCGACGGTGTGCTGGCCGGTGATCAGGCCGAGCGGCCGCAGCCGGCTCGGGTCCGAGGTGTCCCACAGCCGCACCGTGCCGTCGGAGGCGCCGGTCGCCACCACCATGCCGTCCGACCGGGCCGCCGGCGGCGGCATCGTGCCTGCCTGCCCGATGCCCAGCGACGCCGGCATCGTCCACAGCCGCACCTCGGTGTCGCCGCCGCCGGTGACCAGCGTCTTGCCGTCCGGGCTGAAGCCCACCGCGTAGAGGTCGTTGCTGCCGGTCAGCGGCTGCCCGAGCAACCCCGGCTGCTCGGGGTTGGCCAGGTTCCACAGCCGGGCCGAGCCGTCGGTGCCGGCCGAGCCGAGCATCCGGCCGTCCGGGGAGAACGCCACCGACCACTGCGGGCTCAGGCCGCTCAGCGGCAGCCCGATCTCCGACGCCGCCGCCGGATCGCGCACGTCCCACAGCCGGATCGAGCCGTCCTGGCTGCCGCTGGCCAGCATCGCGCCGTCGCCGGGGCTGAACGCCACCGAGTGCACGGTGTCCTTGTAGCCGGTGAGCGGCGCCCCGACCGGCCTGGGCTGCCGAGGGTTGGCGACGTCGTAGAGCAGGATGCCGCGGTCGTCGCCGCCGGCCGCGAGGTACCGGTTGTCGGGGCTGAACGCCACCGACCGCACCGGGCCGGTGTGCCCGGTCAACGCGGCGATCGGCGTCGGATGCGCGACGTCCTGGATGTCCCACAGCTGCACCTTCTGGTGCTCGCACGCGGCGGCCAGCGTCTTGCCGTCGGGGCTGAACGCGATCAGGTAGATGGTGCCGGTGTCCTGGTCGAGCGGCGTGCCGATGAGCCTCGGGTGCGCCGGGTCGGCGATGTCGTACAGCCGGACCAGGTGGTCGTCGCCGGCGGCGGCCAGCGTCTTGCCGTCCGGGCTGAACACCGCCGAGCTGACCCAGCTGCGGAAGCCCTTGATCGGCTGGCCGATCGGCTTCGGCCGCTGCCGGTCGTGCACGTCCCACAGCCGGACCGTGTTGTCGTAGCTGGCCGTCGCCAGCAGCTGCCCGTTCGGGCTGAACGTCGTCAGGTACACCGCGCCGGTGTGGCCCTCCAACACCGTGGCCAGCGGCGCGGACGCCGCCGACAGCACCCGTGACGACGCGGCCGGATCGTCCGGGCGCATCTGGTGCGCCACCAGCGCGAGTTGCGCCGCCAGCGACGGGTCGGTGGTCAGGGCGTTGTCCGACGCCGACAGCACGCCGGTGTACAGCGCGTCGTCGCGCTGGTTGAACGCCAGCGTCGCGGCGACCACGGCGATCACCACCAGCACCGAGACCAGCGCCACGCCGGACCGGCGCAGCCAGAGCGCCCGTCGGCGGTGCCGGATCGAGCCGTCCAGGAACGCCTTCGCCACAACCGTCAGCGCGCCCGGGTCCGCGGTGGTGGCCCACTGCTGCGCCGCCTCCAGCCGACCGCCCCGGTACAGCAGCGACGCGTCCCGGTGCTCGGCCTCCCAGCTCTCGGCGTCCTCCTCCAGCCGCTGACGTAGCAAGTTTCCGGCGCGGTCCCGGTCGATCCAGCCACGCAGCCGCGGCCACGCCTGGAGCAGCGCCTCGTGCGTGATCTCCACGACGCCGGCGTCCAGCGTGATCAGGCGGGCCCGGGCCAGCACCTCCAGCGCCTCCGCCGCTGCCGGCGGGTTCGTCGCCTGCTCCAGCAGCTCCTGCCGGCTCGACCGGCGGCGTGTGTCCTGCGTGTCCTCGCCCACCCGCACCAGCCGCAGCAGCACCGGCCGGGCCGCCGTCTGACCTGCCGGGTCGAGATCGGCCCAGGCCCGCTCGGCCGTGCCCGCCACCGCGCCCTGGATGCCGCCCGCCGCCTTGTACCCAGCCAGCGTCATCCGGCCCGCCTGCCGGCGCTGCCAGGTCGCCAGCAGCGCGTGCGACAGCAGCGGCAGCGCGCCGGCGTCGTAGCTGCCCTGGCCGTTGCGGGACGTGTTCACGCCCAGGTCCGTCAGCATCAGGTCGACCAGGCCGGCCTCCAGCTGCAGGCCGACCGCGCGGGCCGGGCGCGCCACCGCCTCCCGCAGCTCGGCCACCGTCATCGCGCCCAGCACCATCTGCCGGTCCTGCAACGCCTCGGCCAGCTCCCGATAGTCCAGGCAGCGGCCGTAGAAGTCGGCCCGCACGCCCAGCACCACCAGCGCCTGGCCGTCGCCGGTGCACGCCGCGTGCAGCGCCGACACGAACAGCCCGCGCCGCGGCTCGTCGTCGGAGAGCGTGAACGTCTCCTCGAACTGGTCCACCATCAGCACCGGACGCGCACCCGGACCGGCGACCCGCTCGCCGTACGTCGCGAGCGCCTCGCGGACCTGCGCGGTGAACTTGCCCTCGTCGAAGTCGGTCAGGCCGGTGTCGATCGCCTCCGCCAGCTCCGGCACCAGGCGCACCAGCTCCTTGAGCGGGTCCACGGTCGGTGTCAGCACCACCGTCGGCCACGAGCCCGGACCCAGCGCGCCCTCCTGCACCGCCGGCCCCAGCCCCGCCCGCATCAGCGACGACTTGCCCGCGCCCGACGCCCCGACCAGCATCACGATGCCGCCCGTCCGGACCGCCGCCGCCAGCCGTGACACCAGCGCCGCCGTGCTGCGCTCACGGCCGTAGAACCAGCCCGCGTCCTCCTGCCGGAACACCGCCAACCCACGATACGGGCAGGCACCGACATCCTCGGCCGGCTGCTCCTCGCCGTCGCCGTCCGGCGTCACCGGGCTCGCCAGCGCCTGCTCCCACAGCCGGCGCCAGTCCGCCAGGTCGTACAGGCCCTCCACCACGGGCGCCGCCCGCAGCTTGCGCGCCTCGCCGACCAACACGTCCAGCACCGCCGCCAGCGCCGCGAACCGCGCCGGCACGTTCCGGCCGCGCCGCCAGTCGCTCACCCGCTGTGCCGGCACCCGCACCGGACGGCCGCGCTCGTCCACCTTCCGGGCCCGCGCCACCGACTCCGTGACCCGCTTCAGCGGCGGCTCACCCGCCTCCGCGTAGAGCAGCGCGAACCGCTCCGCGAACTGGCCGCGAGGCCCCAGCGCCGGTCCCGAACTGCTCATCTGCACGGCCTGCCCGTAGTCGTCTCTGCCGGTGGTCCCGTCCGGACCGGAAAACCCCAGTCCCCGCCTGATCAGGCATTTTACGGACCGGAGGGAACCGGTCCGGCACACCCCCGGGCCTGCGCTGACATGCTTTCCGCGGTGCGTCGCCGGATCGACACCGTTGGGGAAGGCGGGTCGGTCCGGGGATGAAGGTTCCAGCAGTGGCGACCCCCGTTCGTCACTGAGGAGCAGAGGGGTCTCCTCAGTGTCGGGGCAGTCGCCGGGCCGGCGCCCGCACCTGGGGGGAGACGACGACCCACCGGCCGCGCAGCCGGTACGAGCCGGTGGGTCCGAAGGGCTGGTCGGCCGCCGGCCCCGCTACGGCGCGCCGACGGACCCGCGGCGCGGCGGGTCCGCCCCGGTCGTCCGCACCGGAGCGCACCCGCCGCGCTGTGTTCGTCGGCGCCGCCTTCGGCGTCGCGGCTCGGCCCCTTTGGGGCCGATGCCTCGCGCTTGCTGGATTTCGAGCACCGTGTCGGCTCACGCGAGGGTTGCGTCGGGTGACGGCACTCGAAGTCCACCAACCGCGCGAAGCATCGGCGGGGCCTCGCGACCGGCCACCACCAGACCCGCCACGGGTCCCCTCCCCCTGATCGGACCCGTGGCTTCTTTCTTGCCGCGCGTTCCGCGCGGGGCTCGGCCGCCCACGAGGCCGGTGCCTTCCCTTGCGGTTTTCGATCGATGAACAGACTCGATCGAAAACCGCCGCGGTCCAGGCATCGGCGGCGGCCTCGCGCGCACCAGCGAACCTTCACTGCTGCCTGATCCGCTCCAGCAGGGCCGCCAGCTGCTGCCGGGGCCCCTGGAGCTCCTCGGGCAGCGCGGCCAGTGCCTCCGTCAGCACCTGCTCCGCCTCGGCCAGCCGGTCCAGGTCCACCAGCAGCCGCCCGCGCAGCGCCTCGGCCATCGCGGCCTCGGTGAACGCCCCCAGCTGGCGGAACCGCTCGGCGACGGGCGCGACCCGCACCAGCGCCTCCCCGAACCGTTCGGTGTTGGCGAGCACCCGAGCCCCGTCGTAGCCGAGCATCGCCTGCTCCCACACCAGCGGCGGCTCACCCGCGCCCAGCCCGGCGGCCAGCGCGTCGGCGGCGCCGAGGGCGTCCACGGCCCGTTCGTGCGAACCGCCCCACAGCCACGACGTCGCGCACCGACGCCGGCAGGACAGCTCCTCCAGCGCCATCTCCGCCTGGTGATACGCGTCGGCGGCCGCGGCCAACCGCTGCGCGGCCTCCTCGTCCCGGTCCAGGGAGTCCAGCACCTCGGCGGAAGCGGCGAGCATCTGCCCGGTCCCGGCCTCGTTGCCGCCGGCCCGGCAGTGCTCGGCGACCTGGTCCAACAGCTCCAGCGCCTGGTCGCCGCGCCCGAGCTGCCGGTACGCCTTCGACAGCAGGAACCGGGCCCGTGCGACCTCGTCGTCATCGCCGACGCGGACCAGCACCGACAGCGCGTCCTCCACGGAGTCCGCCAGCTCACCGGCCCGGTCCAGGCCGAGGCACGCGGCGGCCAGGTCGACCTGCGCGTACGCGACGCCGATCCGCTCCTCGGCCGCCGTCAGGGCGGCGATGGCGTCGACCAGCGCCTCGTAGGCGTCCTTCGCGCGGTCCAACTCCAGCGCCATCCGGCCCCGCTGGTGTGCGGCGCGGCCCCGCAGGCCGGGGTCGGTCGCGGTCAGCGCCTCGCCGATCGCCTGGTACGCCCCGGCGAGGTCGCCGGCCTGGGCGCGAGCGTTGGCGGCGTACAGCACGGCCCGGCACAGCGCGTTGCACGGCCCCACCGCCCGCCACAGGTCGACCGCCCGGTCGAAGTCCTCGACGGCACCGCTGACCTTGGCCCGTTCGAACGCGACGAAGGCGACGGTGTCGGGCTCGGCGTCCTGCGTGTCCACGCCGGCCAGCAGCGCGGCGGCCTCCTCGTGCCGGTGCATCCCCTGGAGGGCGCTGAGCAGCCGCAGCCGGGCGGCGATCCGCTGGTCGGGGTTGCCGGTCCGGTCGATCTCCGCGCACGCCTCGGCCAGTGGCCCCTCGTCGCCGCGTCCGGTGAGGCAGTGCAGCACGGTGATCCGCCCGAGCGCGGCCAGCCGCCGCGGCTCGTCGCCGGCCTCGCCGTACAGGTCGGCGGCCCGCTGCCAGGTCTGCTCGGCCAGCTCCTGATCCTGGCCGGACTGGAGCGCGCCGAGCGCGTAGAGCCGCCGGGCCAACAGCGCCCCGCCCGCGTCGGGAAACGTCTCGTCGAAATGGGCCCAGGTGGCGAACGCCTCCGCGATGTCCAGCCGCGCCCACTGCCTCTCGGCCAGCTCGACCAGTTCCTCGGCGGACGCCGGCAGCTCGACCTTCGGCGGCGCGGGCACCGGCCGCGCGGCGGCCTTGCGGGCGGGCCCGGACAGCGGCAGGTGCTCCACGATCGGCTCGGCGGCGAGAACCTCGCCGATCAGGCGGCCGATCTCGCCGGTGCCGTTGCGGGCGTCGAACCGCGCGGACAGCGCCCTCGCCCGCTCCGTCAGCTCGTCCCGGAGCTCGGTCACGCCGATTTCGTCAGACCCCCGGCGTACGGTCAGTCCAGCGTGACCCGCGTCGGCGACCCGATCCAGCGCCCCCGCAGCCGCGGCGCTGAACCACATCTCCGCCAGCGGCGTCGGCGGCTCGTCCAGCCAGGGCAGATGGCGCTCGACCAGCTCCAGCGCCCGCGCGTGATTGCCGGTGCGGGTGCAGAAGGTGACATGGTCGGCCACTTCGTGCAGATCGGCGCGGTTGGCCTGGATCGCGCGGTACGCCGTGCGGTGCGCGTCGGCGGCCTCGGCCAGCCGGCCCGTGCGCAGGTACGGGATCAGCAGGCCGGTGAGGATGCCCTGCGGCTGCTCCACGCAGGTCAGCTCGCCGGCCAGCACCGGCAGCGCCAGCGCGACCGCGTCCTCGTGGCGCTCCTGCCAGGCCAGGTACGCCACCTTCGAGCTGGGCTCGCAGCCCACGCAGTCGGCCATCGCGCCGCGCGGCGTGGCGCACCACAGCCGGTACTGTTCGGCCGCGGTCTCCCGGTCGCCGATGTGCTGCGCGACCGACGACCGGTACTGGTGCACCGGGTTCATCGAGTGCCCGGCCAACCGGTAGCGGCGCTCCATGTCGTTGAGCACGCCGTAGGTCCGGTCCAGCGGCACCTCGGGGAACTTGGTCAGCGAGTTGACCATCCACTTGAAGTACCAGAACAGGTGGTGGTCCTGGCTCGGGTCGCCCTCGCCGCGGTCGTAGGCGGCCAGGCACCAGGAGAAGGTGACGAACGCCTTGGCCGGCTCGCCGCCGTACTGGTACGCGGTCGTGGCCAGCAGCCGGGTCACGTACTTGAGCCGGTCGATGCCCGAGGCGTCCACGTGCCGCAGCAGCTCCTCGACCGCCGCCACCTGCCCGCGCCCGTACGGCATGCGGCCGACCTGGTCGAGACGGTCGGCCAGCTCGTCCTCGGAAAAGCTCACAGATTCCCCTCATCGAGCTGGCTGGGGGCGGGCACGGCCTGGTCGAGCAGGCCGAGGAAGGACCGGTTGAGCAGCGCGGCGTCGGCCGGCCGGATCGGGTGGTAGCCCAGCAGCAGCGCCTGCCCGTACAGCGCCTCCACCGACAGTCCGACCAGGTCCGGGTCGGTCAGCCCGCACACCCGCCGCACCAGCGGGTTGCGGTGGTTGAGCACCAGCTGCGGCCGGTCGTCGGCGGGCTTGTCGAACGCCGACAGCACGCCGGCCCACAGCTCGTCCACCCGCTGCTTGGTGGCGCGCAGCTCCGCCTGGAACGCGGCCGACCGGTCCACCAGGAACAACACCGGCAGCGACGCCGGCTCGTAGGAGCGCAGCACCACCTCGCAGCCCAGCCGGTCCATCGCCCGCTGCGCGGCGGCCAGGAACGGCCGCAGCGCCAGCTCGGCGGCCGGCGGCACGGCGTCGAACCGGGTCGCCAGGTCGGTCGGATCCAGGCGGGCCACGGTCAGCCCCGGCTCGATCGCCGGCAGCCGCTCGATGATTTCCGCGTCGTACGTGTAGCCGCCGTTGACCAGCGCGATGTCCTGGGCCGCGGCCACGCCGGCAAGCTGCCGGAAGTCGTCGGCGGTGGCGCAGTAGCGGACCTCGCCGTGCTGGGCCCGGAAGTCGGCCAGCGTCATCCGGCCGACGTTGGTCTCCATCGGCCACCACTGCTCGACCAGCCGCAGCATGTCGTCGTCGTGCAGGGCCAGCGCCTTCACGCCCAGGTGGTGCACGCCGAGGAACTTGTGCAGCCGGGCCTGGTCGGCGCGGGCCAGCCCGACCAGCCAGCCCCGCAGCTGATCGCCCAGCGCCTGGCGGGTGGTGTCCAGGAGGCTGTCGGCGTACAGGGCCTCGCGGCTCGCGGTCGGCCGCAGCTCGCCGGCGTCCACCACGCAGCGCGCGAAGAACGCCCAGTCCGGCAGCAGGCCCTGCGCGCTCTCGGTGAGCAGCATGCCCTTCAGGTACACGCGGTGCCCGGCGTGCTCGGCCGGGTTCGCCGGGAACGGCAGCACGTAGGCGACGCCGGTGAGGCCGGCCTCCGGCACCGCCAGGTCGATCACGTCGAACGGGGTGAAGCCCAGCACCTCCTGGGCGTAGCCGACCAGGTCGGCCCGGCGGACGCCCGGCTCCCGGTCGTCCTGCCGCCACGGCGCGCCGTCGCCGCTGACCGGCTTGCCGTCGACGACGACCGGCCACGGCAGCATCGAGCCGTACAGGCGGGCCAGCTCGGCCACCGTCGGCGGCTCGAACCACTGCTCCGAGCCGGGGCGGGCGGCCAGCTCCACCGTCGTGCCGACCTCGTCGCGCTGGGCCGGCTTGATGTCGTACGTGCCGTCGGAACGCCCCGTCCACAGCACCGCCGGCGCGCCCTCGGCGCGGGTGGTCACCCGCACCTCGTCGGCCACCAGGAACGCCGAGAGAAGGCCGATGCCGAACTGGCCGAGGAACTCGTGGCGGGCGAAGCCCAGCTCGTCGCGCTTGGAGCTGCGGCCGATGGTCGCCAGCAGCTCGTGCACCTGCGCCTCGGTCAGCCCGATTCCCGTGTCGGTCACGGTCACCGCGCCCGCGGCCGTCGCGATGCGGATGTCCGCCGGCGCGCCCGGCTCCCCGACCCGCCGCGCCGTCACCGCGTCCACCGCGTTCTGCATCAGTTCACGCAGGTAGACCCGGGGACTGGCGTACAGGTGGTGGCTGAGCAGGTCGACGACACCGCGCAGGTCGACCTGGAACGTGCGGTTCACGGCGCTGACTTCCCCCTGGCGTGGGTGCTGACCGGGTCAACTATGCCTGTTCCGGGCGGCAAGGGTAGATGGTTGTGGACGGACGTGCGGTCAAGTTTCGCGTACCGGGTACGCGGAATCCGGCAAACCCCGCCCTTTTCGGCGACGTGTTCGCAGCGTGACCGATCGTGTGATCTCCGTGGCCGATACCGGCTTTCCTTGCCGCGTAAGGTCGAAACCGGAACAACTGTCGTCGAGGGGGGACACCTTGCACGAGATCACGTCCGTCGAGGAGCTGACCGCGCTGGTCGGCGAGCCGATTCGCCGGGTCGCCGAGAAGGTCCGGCCCGCGCTGCACGAGTTGGACCGGCAGTGGCTGGCCGCCTCGCCGTTCTGCCTGATCGGCACCAGCGACGCCGAGGGCAACTGCGACGTGTCGCCGAAGGGCGACCCGCCCGGCTTCACGCTGGTGCTGGACGACCGCACCATCGCCGTGCCCGACCGCCCCGGCAACAAGCGGGTCGACGGGTGGCACAACGTCATCGCCAACCCGCACGTCGGCCTGCTCTACGTGGTGCCCGGCCGGGACGACACGCTGCGCATCAACGGCCGCGCCCGGCTGCTGTCCGACGCCCCGTTCTTCGACGACATGATCGTCAAGGGCAATCGGCCGCGGATCGTCATGCTGGTGGAGATCGACGAGGTGTTCGGCCACTGCGCCAAGGCGTTCATGCGCTCCTCGCTGTGGAAGCCCGAGACCTGGGACCCCGACGCCATCGCCTCGCGTGCCGTCATCGCCAAGGCCACCGACGCCGCCGAGGTCCCCCTGGCCGAACTCGAGGAGTACTACAGCCCGGCCGTCTACAGCACCCGCCTCTACTGACGCTCGGAAGGGGCATTTCTGGCGTTCAACGCCAGGAATGCCCCCTTCACTGCGTCAGGCGCCGCGCTCGGCCGGCGACAGGCGGCGCAGCCGGGCGTCGGCGAAGTGCGGCAGCACCTTGTCGATGTCCGACGGGTTGAGGTCGGTGCCCGGCGGCACCAGCTCGTCGATGCGGTCCAGCACGTCGTCGGACAGCCGCACGTCCGCCGCCGCCACCAGGTCGTCCAGCTGCTCGACCGTGCGCGGGCCGATGATCATCGAGCTCACCGCCGGGTGGCTGAGCACGAAGCCCAGCGCCAGGTGGGTCAGCGACAGGCCCGCCTCGGCCGCCAGCTTCAGCAGCTCCTCCACCACGTCCAGCTTGCGCTGGTTGCCCGGCAGCGATTCGTCGAACTTGTGCGACACGATCTGCCGGAAGGCGTTCAGCTCGATGCCGGTCTCCCGGCGGTAGCGGCCGGTCAGCCAGCCGCTGGCCAGCGGGCTCCAGGTCAGCACGCCCATGCCGTAGCGCTGCGCCGTCGGCAGCACCGCCTTCTCGATGCCCCGCACGAAGATCGAGTACGGCGGCTGCTCGGTGTGGAACGGCACGTGCCCGCGCCGCTCCGCCGTCCAGCGGGCCTCCACGATCTGCTCGGCGCCGAAGTCCGAGCAGCCGATCGCCAGCACCTTGCCCTCGCGCACCAGGTCCGACAGCACCGACAGCGTCTCGTCGATGTCCGTGCGCGGGTCCGGCCGATGCACCTGGTACAGGTCGATCCGGTCCGTGCCCAGCCGGCGCAGGCTGTCCTCCACCGCACGCCGGATCCACCGGCGGGACGACCCGCCCATGTTCGGGTCCTGGCCCATCGGGAAGAACACCTTCGTGCCCAGCACGACCTCGTCGCGCCGGTCCCGCACGGCCTTGCCGACGATCTCCTCCGACTCGCCGTCGGAGTACATGTCGGCGGTGTCGACGAAGTTGATCCCCGCGTCCAGCGCCGCGTGCACCAGCCGTGCCGCGTCCGCGTGATCGGCGTTGCCCCACGCGCCCAGCATCATCGTGCCAAGGCAGTACCGGCTGACGGAGATTCCGGTCCGCCCCAATGTAGTCCTACGCATGTCCCCCACTTTCTCGGTCCTACCGCAATGTACCCAGCTCGCGGGCGATGTTGCGGCGGGCGCTGGATTCCCAGCGGTCGCGGCCGGTCGAGGTGAGGAAGATTCGTTCCCGGTCCAGGAAGAACTGCAGGACCTCCGAACGCCGGATGAGCCAGACGTCGTCCGGGACGGCGGAGTACTCGTGTCGCACCGCCGAGGCATAGACGTCTTAATCCTCGGCGGGGGAGCCAAGAATGGCGAGGTCGGCGTCGAGCAACGCGCAGGCGGCTGTGTCATCGGGATCGGCGGCATGGTGGACAGTCGCCATCACCAGCTCGCACACGCGGTCGGCGACCGAGTCGAGGTGGGACCGACCGAGCCACGAGCGAGCCCAGGCGGCGCTGGCGATTTCGTCCATGGTGGGCATGGCGTTGTAGATGACGTCGTGGGCGCAGGCGGCGAGGACCAGCACGGCCTCTTCCCGCTCGGTCAACGGAACCAGGGGCACGGCGTCGCGAACCACGGCCCGGACGTGCGAGAGACCGTGGTAGCGGCGGTGGGGTTCGCTGTAGCGGGCGACGATGTCCGTCTCGACGGGAACGCCACCGAGTGCGGAAACTGCCGTGCGCCAGGCGAGATCAGGCAACCGGCACCACGATCGACGTCAGCACGAAGCCGTCCCGGATCAGCCAGCGGCCGGTGAAGCCGCTGACGGGGCCGGGAACCAGGATGCGCGCCGAGAAGGTGCCGTCGCCGAAGGACAGCTCCGCCTCGGAGAAGTCGAGGAACACCCGGGCCAGCGGGAACCACGCCTTGTACACGCTTTCCTTGGCGCTGAAGAGAAGTCGCCCGTGCACCGAGGTCTCGGACGGCAGCGCGATGGCCTCCAGCACGCCGTCGGGCAGCGGCTCGTCGGGCTCGGCGTCGATGCCGATGGTGACGATGTCCCTCGCGTAGGCCAGGGTAGCGGCCCGGTAGCCGGCGCAGTGGGTCATGCTGCCGACGACGCCGGCCGGCCACTGCGGAGCACCCCGTTCCCCTGGCAGCACAGGGGTTTCGGGCAGGCCGAGGGACTTCATCGCCTGCCGCGCGCAGTACCGGACGGTGCTGAACTCCCGCCGCCGCTTGTCGACGGCGCGGGCGATGACCGCCTCCTCCTCGGGGAACAACGTCACGGCGGAGTGGTCGTCGAACGCCTCGGCGTAGGCCACGCCGGCGGGCAGCAGGTCCTCGATCACGGCTTCACCGGCAGGATCTGACGCAGCCAGTTGTCGCTGCGCCCCCACTTCTTCCACTCCCGCGGGTAGCCCACGGAGACCTCCTCGAACCGGACGTCGTCGTAGTGCGTGGTGCGCGGGATGTGCAGGTGACCGTAGACGGAACAGGCGGAGCGGAACCGGGTGTGCCAGTCGGCGGTGAGCACGGTGCCACACCACTGGGCGAACTCGGGGTAGTACATGACCCGCGTGGGCTCCCGCACCATCGGCCAGTGGTTGATCAGCACGGTCGGCAGGTCGGCCGGCAGCGCGGACAGCCGCTTCTCGGTCAGCTCGACCCGCGCCTCGCACCACGCCTCGCGGCTCGGATACGGGTCGGGGTGCAGGAAGTACTCGTCGGTGCAGACGACGCCGGCCTCGTGCGCCTTGGCCAGCGCCTCTTCCTTGTTGTTCGTGCCCTCGGGACGGAAAGTGTAGTCGTAGAGCAGGAACAGCGGCGCGATCACCGCCGGGCCGCCCTCGCCGGGCCAGATCGGGTAGTCGTCCTCGGGCGTGACCACGTCCAGTCGCCGGCACATCTCGACGAGGTAGTCGTAGCGCTCGACCCCGCGCAACTGCACCGGATCGTCCTTCGGCGTCCACAGCTCGTGGTTGCCGGGCACCCAGATCACCTTGGCGAAGCGCTCCCGCAGCAGCCCCAGCGCCCACTCGATGTCCGTGGACATCTCGCCGACGTCGCCGGCGACGATCAGCCAGTCGTCGTCCGACGTGGGCCGCAGCCCCTCGGTGATCGTCCGGTTCTCCTCGTACGCGACGTGCAGGTCGCTGACCGCGAGCAGCTTCACCCGTCGATCGTAGGCAATCTAGGGGGTCGGGGGCGGCCTTGTGACGAATTGCCCGTGATGTGTGCGAGAACGGCTAGTACCCGCCGGTTGTCGTCGTCGGACGCGGCCAGCCCGAGCTTGCCGAAGATCGAGGCGATGTGCTTGCTCACGGCGCTGTCGGACAGGAACAGCCGCTGCCCGATGGCCGCGTTGGACCGGCCCTCGGCCATCAGCTCCAGCACCTCGCGCTCCCGCGGGCTGAGCCGGGCCAGCGGCGGCGTGCCGCTGATCAGCTTGGCCACCACGTCCGGGTCCATGGCGGTGCCGCCGGCGGCGACCCGCCGCAGCGCGTCCACGAACTGCTCGTCGTTGAAGACACGGTCCTTGAGCAGGTACCCGACACCCGCGCCGCCGTCGGCGAGCAGCTCACGGGCGTAGAGCTGCTGGACGTGCTGCGACAGCACGACAACCGGCAGCCCCGGATGCGTGCGGCGGGCCTCGATGGCCGCGCGCAGGCCCTCGTCGGTGAAGGTCGGCGGCAGCCGCACGTCCACCACGGCCACGTCCGGCCGGTGCTCGATCAGCGCGGCCAGCAGCTCCGGCCCGGACTCGACCGCCGCGACCACCTCGAAGTCGTACGCCTCCAGCAGCCGAGTCAGTCCGGCTCGGAGCAGGTAGACGTCCTCCGCGATGACAACTCGCACGGGATCTCCATGGTCACGGTGGTTGGCCCCCCGACCGGACTCAGCACGGTCAGCACGCCGTCGAAGGTACCGAGTCGCCGCCGCACGCCCAGCAACCCCGTGCCGCCGGCGACGTCGGCGCCGCCGTGACCGTCGTCGTGCACGGTGATCAGCAGCTGGTGATCGGCATGGTGCACGCCGACCCGCACCCGGGCCGCCCCGGAATGCTTGGCGGCGTTGGTGAGCAGCTCGCGCACGGCGAAGTAGGCGGCGGACTCGACCGGCGGATCGACCCGTCCGGGGAGGTCGGCGGCCACCTCCACGTCCAGCGGGCAGTCCAGCGCGACCACCCGGATCGCGTCGGCCAGCCCGCGTTCGGCCAGCACCGGCGGGTGGATGCCGTGCACCAGCTCGCGGATCTCGTTGAGCGCGGTGGAGGTGTTCTCCCGCACCTCGACGATCAGCCGGCGCGCGGTGGCCGGATCCACGTCCAGCAGCCGCTCCACGGTGCGCAGCGCCATGCCCATCGCGACGAGCCGACCCTGCGCGCCGTCGTGCAGGTCCCGCTCGATCCGGCGCAGCTCGGCGGCCTGCGTGTCCACGGCGTCGGCACGGGTCTCGGTCAGCCGCTCCACCCGCTGCGCCAGCCGCTCGGCCTTGGTCGACGCGAGCAGCACCGGCGTCCAGCGGTCGTACCAGCGGCGCAGGGTCGGCGCGAGCAGGAGCGCCAACGCCGTCGCCACGGCCCCGGGCGGCACGAGCCACCAGACCTGATCGTGCCGCCACAGGAAGCTGATGACCGTAGTCACCTGCGCGAAGCCGACGAACAGCGCGACGCACGGCGCGGCCAGCAGGGCGAGGGCCACCAGTGGGTTGAGCAGCATCCACAGGAAGTCGCGCCTGGTCGCCGGGTCCGCGCTGAGCCAGGCCAGCCGGGCCAACCGCACCGGGATCGTCGGCGAGCGGAACAGCCGCCGCCCGAGCCGGTACCGGCCGTCCGGTTCGGGCCGAGGTGGCGTCGGCGCCGGCCGATACGGCGACTCGATGCCGCCGATCCGCCGCCGGTAGTGGTTGGTGAACCCGCGCGAGTTCTCGACCAGCACGATCACCGGCCACGTCACGCCGGTGAACGCCAGCGCGAGCAGCGCCACGTGCAGCGCCGCGATGAGCAGTCCGGCCAGCGACTGCACGGCCAGTTGCCCGCCGTCGAGCAGCAGCATGACCCGGTCCCGCACCCAGATCGGCCACGGCCGCCGCTCGCCGAGCAGCGCTCGCGTCCATCGCCCGTGCCAGCGCAGCGCCGGTTGTCCGACTACCGCGGCGGCCAGCCCCAACACTGTGCCGACGACCGGATTCACCAGCAGCCACACGAGGTCGAGCCAGGTCGCCCCGTCCGAGGACAACCAGTGGGCGCGCAGCCGGTAGTTCGGCACGCGCGGGGTGCGGTACAGGTTCCTCCGCACCTCGTACATGCCGTCGGGGCGCGGCCGGGGCGGTGGCGGCGCGGCGTTGTACGGCGAGGGGATCGGCGCGTCGCACCAGTCGCCGGCCAGCCGACGCGCGACCACCGGCACACGGCGGATCCGCAGCACGACCGGCGTCACGCCGAAGATCAGCGCGACGAGGTCCGCGACCGCCAGCACCGGGCCGAGCGCACCCAGCGCGAGCAGTGCCAACCCCCTCAGCCGTGCCACCCGTCGAGTGTGGCCGAACGGTCGGCGCGCCGGCAGTGCAGCTGTCTCCACCTTTGCCGCCGACGGGCCTAGGCTGCCCGGGTGGCGGACTTCGACGAGATCAAGGCCGTGTTCTGGGGCGACGGCACCTACGACGTGCAGCCGCCGCTGACCGACGAGGCCGTCCGGGAGGCCGAGGAGCTGCTCGGCGTGTCGCTGCCCGCCGCGCTGATCGACCTGCTGCGGATCCAGAACGGCGGCATGGTCGCGTGCGGCCGCCGACGGTTCCCGACCACGGCGCCGACCTCGTGGGCCGCGGATCACGCGCCGCTCACCGATCTGATGGGCATCGGGCGCACCAAAGGCGTGACCTCGCTGCTCGACGTGCCGTACCTGATCGAGGAGTGGGAGCTGCCGGCCGGCCTGGTGCCGGTGTCCGGCGACGGCCACTGCTGGATCGCGCTGGACTACCGCCGGTCCGCGGAGCCCACGGTGACGTGGGTCGACACGGACCTGCGCGCCGAGCTTGCCCTCGCCCCGGACTTCCGGTCCTTCGTAGAGGGTCTCACAGGTCGATGACGGCGACGCCCCGAGCGCGCAGGCTGCCCAGATAGAGCTTGCCGTCGTGCTGCCGCACGCCGGTGACCATGTGGTAGCCCGGCGCGGAAGTCTGGAGGTCACGGACGATTTCGCCGGCGTCGTTCACGGCGACGACCCAGGTGGTGTGCACCTCCAGCTTTGTCAAGACGGCGGGCGGCAGGGCCCAGGTGGCCTTGCGCAGCAGGGGGTGCCGCGCCGCGGTCCAGTCCAGCACCGGGTTGCGCGGCGAGGCCAGCGCGACCCAGATCAGGCCGTCCTCGCCCGTGCTCAGATTGTCGGGGATGCCCGGTAGGTTGTCGGTCAGGACCTCGCTCTGACCGGCGTCGGGTCCCGTCAGCCACACCCGGCGGAGCCGATAGGCGCCGGTCTCGGCCACCGCCACGTACGACTCGTCCGCCGACAGCGCCACGCCGTTGGCGAACTGGAGGCCGTCCAGGAGCTCGGTGACCTCGCCGGACACGTCCCGGCGCAGCAGCCGGCCGGTGCCGCCGTGCTCCAGCAGATCGGCCACGTAGTGCTCCAGGTCGAACCGCTGCGTCGAGTCGGTGAAGAACACGGTGCCGTCCCGCGCCACTGCAGCGTTGTTGCACAGATGCAGCGGCCGGCCGGCGGCCTGCTCGCGGCCGGGCACCAAGGCCTCCACCGAGCCGCCGTCCGGATCGACGGCGAGCAGCCCTCGCACGGCGTCGCACACCAGCAGTCGGCCGTCGCCGAGCAGCTCCACACCCAGCGGCCGCCCGCCGGTGTCGGCCACCTGCACGATCTCGCGGCCGTCGGCGGACAGCCGCAGGATGCGGCCGTCCTCGACGCCGGTCACCACGCGGCCCTGCTCGTCGACGACCACGTCCTCGGGGCCGGTCCCGTTGACGGCGAGCACCTGCGGCACGGGCATCGGCGGCGAGCTGTCGGCCCGGCGCGCCCGTTCGGGAGCGGCCGGCGGCTGCCAGATGACCGGTTGGATGGACGGACGAGCCATTTGACTCTCCTTTTGGGGAGCTCACTCCTCGCCGGTGAACGCCTTCCGGATGTCGTCGGTCCCGGCCCGGGCGGCCAGCAGCTGGCGCAGCAGGATGCGGGCCTTGACCGGGCTGAGGAAACCGGCCCCGATCAGACCACGGCGCAGCAGATCCTGCTCGGAACCGGGAAAGCCGTACGTCTCGGCCAGCACCGGCCCCGCGCCGGTCCGGGAGGCGAGGATCACCGGCATGCGCTGGGCCAGCGCGGTCAGCGGCTCCACCATCGCCACCGGCACGTGCCCGGCCCCGAAGGCCGCCACCACCAGGCCGTCCACCGCGTCACCGATCGCCTTGAGCACGGTGCCGTCGTCGCCCAGGGTCACCGTCACCAGGCCGATGGTCGGCTCCGGCGCGCCCTGCGGCACGTACACCTTGAGCACGTCCGCCGGCCGGTTCAGCAGCCGCAGCGAGCCCTCCACGACGTAGCCGATCGGTCCGGTGTTCGGTGACACGAAGGCGGCGATACTTGCGCTGTGCGCCTTGGAGACGTGCCTCGCGGCGTGCACCTCGTCGGCGAACACCACCACGCAGCCCAGCCCGTCGGCCTGCTCGCTGCCTGCCACCTGCACCGCCGCGAGCAGGTTGGCCGGACCGTCGGCGCCGGCCAACGACGGATTGCGCATCGCCCCCGTGACCACCACCGGCGCGCCGTCCAGCACGCTCGTGTCGAGGAAGAACGCCGTCTCCTCGATGGTGTCGGTGCCCTGCGTGACCACCACACCCCGGGCCCCGGCGTCGATCTCGGCGGTGATCAGCTCGGCCAGCGCCGTCAGGTCGTCGAAGCCGACGGAGGCGCCGGGCAGGGCCCGGAACGCGACGGTCCGCAGCTCTATGTCGACCTTGTCCAGCCCCGGCACGGACGCCAGCAGCTGATCGACGTCGAGCGCCGGCACGGCCCCCGTGCTGCCGTCGGCCGGCCGGGCCATGGCGATGGTTCCACCGAGCGCGATCACCGTCACGAAGTCGGTCACCTGAACTGGCGTACCACATCACCAGAGCTGTGTCACTGTGCCTGTGCCGCGCGTTCCGCGCGGGGCGAGGCCGCTCGTGACCGGTGCCTTCGCTTGCCGAATTTCGACCGCCGCATCGGCTCGCCGGTGGGGCGCGTCGAGCGGCGGCGATCGAAATTCGCCAACCACTCCAGGCGCCGGCGCGGCCTCGCACGCCTCATCAGAGGTCATCTGTATGAGCCGCGAGCCAGCGGGCCAGTTCCGCGTCCGCCTCGGCCTGCCGGGCCGGCAGCCGCCGGACACTGGCCTGGAGCCAGATCTGCGTCTGCAGCCAGCGAATCTCCCCGCACAGGTCCAGCAGTTCCGGGTCGTGCGAACCGGGGTAGGCCGCCAGCGCCGCCTCGCCGTCCAGCAGCTTCGTCCGACGCATCAGCGCGAGGTCCCACTCCAGCGGCCCGCGCCAGGTGTCCTCGAAGTCGTTCCAGACCAGGCCATGCGGTGTGGCCAGCACGTTGCCGGGGTGCGCGTCGCCGTGCAGCGCCCGGCCGCCTCGAGGCAGCAGAGCCGCCAGCCGCTCGTGTTCGGCCCGCAGCAGCTCGGCGTGCTCGCCGAGGAACGGCAGCCCGAACACCACGTCGTCCAGCGGCCCGGTCGCGGGCAGCGGGTCCGAATAGTCGGCCAACGCCTGGTGAAGATCGGCCAGCGAGGCCGCGAAATCCGCGGACTTGATCGATACGGAAGGGTCGTGCGGCGTGAACGTCCAGAAGGACAGGGTCACGCCTTCGTGAACCACCGGCCCGCGAGGCAGCTCGGCGCTGGGCGCGACGACCGGGACGTCCCGCGCGAGCAGGTGATCCACCACGGACAGTTCGCGGCCGAACCAGTCGGCGACCGGCGTGCGGACCAGGCCCGTGGTGCCGGCGGCCCGCGCCACGACCGGCGACGGCCGCAGGTGGACGAGCACGTTGCTGCCGTTTTTCAGCACGGCGGGGTCGGTCGACCGCACCCCGTGGGCGGCGGCGTAGGAGACCGCCGCCCGAATCGCCTGTTCCATGCCGGAACATGCTGTCACGGGCGGTGACGGGGGTCACTCGATTTCCCCACCGGCGGCCCAGCCGAGCTGACCTGATCTGCTCGGTCTACGATCCGTGTGGTTTCCCGAGATGACACTGGCTGGAGGCATCGTGACGGCCGTAGCACCGCAGCCGATCGCTACGCGTCCCTATCCGACGCGAACGACGGTCAAGGGTTCCCTCCTGCTGCGGTTGTTCCGTACGACGGACCACAAGCAGATCGGAATCATGTACCTGGTCACCTCGTTCGCCTTCTTCATGGTCGGCGGCGCGATGGCCCTGCTCATGCGCACCGAGCTGGCCCAGCCGGGTCTGCAGTTCCTCTCGCAGGAGCAGTTCAACCAGCTGTTCACCATGCACGGCACGATCATGCTGCTGCTGTACGCGACCCCGATCGTGTTCGGCTTCGCCAACTTCGTGCTGCCGCTCCAGATCGGCTCGCCGGACGTCGCCTTCCCGCGGCTGAACGCGT
The DNA here is from genome assembly GCF_003387475.1 of Kutzneria buriramensis. Lineage (GTDB taxonomy): Bacteria > Actinomycetota > Actinomycetes > Mycobacteriales > Pseudonocardiaceae > Kutzneria > Kutzneria buriramensis. The sequence continues at coordinate 296,627 of NZ_QUNO01000014.1, forward strand.
TCGCCTACTGGGCCTACGTGTTCGGCGGCACGATCGTCGTGGCCGGCTTCCTGACCCCGGGCGGCGCGGCCGACTTCGGCTGGTTCGCCTACACCCCGCTGTCGGACATGGTCCACTCGCCGGGCGTCGGCGCCGACATGTGGATCACCGGTCTGATCCTGTCCGGCCTCGGCACCATCCTCGGCGGCGTCAACATGATCACCACGGTGGTCTGCCTGCGCGCCCCCGGCATGACCATGTTCCGGATGCCGATCTTCACCTGGAACATCCTGGTCACCTCGATCCTCGTGCTGCTGGCCTTCCCGATCCTGACCGCGGCCCTGTTCGGCCTGCTGGCGGACCGGCACCTCGGCGCGCACGTGTTCGACCCGGCCAACGGCGGCGTCATCCTCTGGCAGCACCTGTTCTGGTTCTTCGGCCATCCCGAGGTCTACATCGTCGCGCTGCCGTTCTTCGGCATCGTGTCCGAGATCTTCCCGGTGTTCAGCCGCAAGCCGTTGTTCGGCTACAAGGGCCTGATCTACGCCACGCTGGGCATCGCGGCCCTGTCGGTGACCGTGTGGGCGCACCACATGTACGCCACCGGCGCCGTGCTGCTGCCGTTCTTCTCCTTCATGACCTTCCTGATCGCGGTCCCGACCGGTGTGAAGTTCTTCAACTGGATCGGCACCATGTGGAAGGGGCAGCTGACCTTCGAGACGCCGATGCTGTTCAGCGTCGGCTTCCTGATCACCTTCCTCTTCGGCGGCCTGACCGGCGTGCTGCTGGCCGCGCCGGCCATCGACTTCCACGTGTCCGACTCGTACTTCGTGGTCGCGCACTTCCACTACGTGCTCTTCGGCACCATCGTGTTCGCCACCTACGCGGGCATCTACTTCTGGTTCCCGAAGATCACCGGCCGGATGCTGGACGAGGGCCTGGGCAAGCTGCACTTCTGGACCACCTTCATCGGCTTCCACACCACCTTCCTGGTGCAGCACTGGCTGGGCGCCGAGGGCATGCCCCGCCGGTACGCGGACTACCTGAGCAGCGACGGCTTCACCACGCTGAACACGGTGTCCACCATCGGCGCGTACATCCTGGGCGCGTCCACCCTGCCGTTCCTGTGGAACGTGTTCCGCAGCTACCGCTACGGCGAGGTCGTCGAGGTCGACGACCCGTGGGGCTACTGCAACTCGCTGGAGTGGGCGACCTCCTGCCCGCCGCCGCGGCACAACTTCACCTCGCTGCCGCGGATCCGCTCCGAGCGCCCGGCGTTCGAGCTGCACTACCCGCACATGGTGGAGCGGCTGCGGCTGGAGGCGGAGTACGGCCACACACCGGCCCCGTCCGAGGCGCTGACCGCGGCCGTCACGGGTAGCGACGACCCGACGGAGAAGTGACCGTCAGCTGAACAGTGTGACAAGCGGGCCCCGGTGATCACGGACACACCGGGGCCCGCTTGCTTTTCCGGCAGACTGGGCGGGTGACCAGTTCCCACGCCAGCACGGTCCTGATCACCGTCACCGGACCGGACAAGCCCGGGGTGTCCTCGGTGCTGTTCGCGGTGCTGACCCGGCACGGCGTCGAGGTGCTCGACGTCGAGCAGGTGGTCATCCGCGGCAAGCTGGTGCTGGGCGTGCTGGTGAACGACGACCGGGACCCCGAGGGCCTCCAGGAGTCCGTCGAGCAGGCCATGGCCAGCGTCGCGATGAACGTGGACGTCGAGGTCGGGGCCGACCCGCGCAGCTCGTCGCAGCACGGCTCCAGCCACGTGCTGGTGGTGCTCGGCCGGCCCGTGACCGCACGGGCGTTCACCGAGGTCGCCCGCAAGCTGGCCGCGCTGGGCGTGAACATCGACGCCATCCGGCGGGTCGCCGACTACCCGGTCACCGGCCTGGAGCTGCGGGTCTCCGTGCCCGACGACACCGCGGAGCAGGACGCGCTGCTGCGCACCGCCGTCGCCGAGCTGTCCTCCCGGGTCGAGCTGGACATGGCCGTGGAGCGGGCCGGGTTGACCCGGCGGGCCAAGCGACTGGTCGTCTTCGACGTGGACTCCACGCTGGTGCAGGGCGAGGTCATCGAGATGCTGGCCGCGCGGGCCGGCTGCGAGGACAAGGTCCGCGAGATCACCGAGGCCGCCATGCGCGGCGAGCTCGACTTCGCCCAGTCGCTGGAGCAGCGGGTGGCGCAGCTGGCCGGGCTGCCCGAGGGCGTGCTCGGCGAGGTCGCCGCGCAGCTGGAGCTCACGCCCGGCGCCCGCACCACCATTCGCACGCTCAAGCGGCTCGGCTTCCGCTGCGGCGTCGTCTCCGGCGGGTTCACCAAGGTCATCGAGGGCCTGGCCGACGAACTGGGGCTCGACTTCGTGATGGCCAACCAGCTGGAGGTCGAGGACGGGCGGCTGACCGGGCGCACCACCGGGCGGGTCATCGACCGGGCCGGCAAGGCGCAGGCGCTGCGCGAGTTCGCCGACGCGTACCACATTCCGCTGGCCCAGTGCGTCGCCGTCGGCGACGGGGCCAACGACATCGACATGCTGTCCGCCGCAGGCATGGGGGTGGCGTTCAACGCCAAGCCCGCGCTGCGCGAAGTCGCCGACGCCGCGCTGTCGCACCCGTTCCTGGACGCCGTGCTGTTCGTGCTGGGCGTCACCCGCGCCGAGGTCGAGGCGGCCGACGCCGCCGACGGTTTGGCACCATTGCGTCCGTGACCGTGCTTCAACCGCTCGCCGACCGCTACGCCTGGTGGCTTCGGCGGCCCGCGCCTCAGGACACGTCCGACGAGGACCCCGCCGAGGTCCGCGCCATGCCGATCGTGCTGCGTATCGAGAAGGCCTTGCCGCCCTCGCGGACCGCGCTGCTCGAGGCCGCCGCCGCGGCCGCTATCGCCGTTTGCCTCGATCCTCGGGCCGCGTCGGACGAGGGGGAGTGGCACGCCGAGGTGTCCGCCTGGATCGACGGCCGGATCCGCAAGGTCGCCCGCCGGGCCCGCGGCGCCCACTGGGACGCCGTGCAGGCGCTGCCCGGCGTCACCGTCCGGGTCGGCGACGCCGAGGCGCGGGCGCTGCTGCCGTGGAAGGTCGCCGAGACCCCGTACGAGGTGCGCCGGCTCCAGATCACCGGCAGCGACCTGCCCGCCGACTCGCCCGGCCCCGTGCCCGCCGGCGCGCCGGTGCTGTGGCTCAACCCGGACGTGCCCATGACCGCCGGCAAGGCCGCCGCGCAGGTCGGGCACGCCACCATGCTGCTCGCCGCCCTCCTGCCCGCCGCCGAGCTCGCTACCTGGCAGGCCGCCGGTTTCCCTTGCGCCGTCAGGACTCCCGAGCCCGCCGACTGGAAACTGCTGGTGCCCGGCGACGATCCCGCCGGAGCCTGGCAGTCACGGGGCGTCGTCGCCGTCCGGGACGCCGGCTTCACCGAGGTCGCCCCCGGCACCGTCACCGTCGTCGCCCAGCGGGCGTCATGACCGTCTCCGTCCAACGCGTCGGCGAGGGGCGCTTCGTCGCCCGCACCGCCTCCGGCGCCACCGTCGACGTCGGCGGCCCCGGCTTCTCGCCGGTTGAGCTGCTGGAAGCCGCCCTCGCCGCCTGCGCCGCCATGACCGCCGAGCAGCTCATCACCCGCCGCGCCGGGGCTGACTCCACCTTCACCGTCGTCGCCACCGGTGCCGAGGCCGAGCACGAGGTCCGCGGCGTCGACGTCGCCTTCGACCTGCCCGCCGACGAGCCCCTGGCCACCGTCGTTCCCCGCGCCGTGGCGCGTGCCTGCAAGGTCAGTCGCACCGTCGAGCACGGCGCCCCGGTCGCCGTCCACCTGCGGCCCGAATAACGCCTAAGAGACATTCTCCTACCCGTCGATCACTCGATCGACGGGCGCTTGTTGACGACGGGGGTGAATAAGACCGAACTTCGTTGGCGAAACTGAAGGAGGTCGACGATGACCGACGAGTTGCGCCAGGCGAAGCGGCCGGTCAGCGCCGCGCTGGCCGGCCCCATCGCCGCCTGACGGTCAGGCCGAGGCGGCGTCGTCGAGCCGCGCGAGGGCGGCCCGCACCACCTCCGGGTCGTGCGTGGTCCAGAACGGCGGCAGCGAAGCCCGCAGGAAACCGCCGTACCGGGCGGTGGCCAGCCGCGGGTCGAGGATGGCGACGACGCCCTTGTCGTTGGTGGAGCGCAGCAGCCGACCGGCGCCCTGCGCGAGCAACAGGGCGGCGTGCGTGGCGGCCACGGTGAGGAAACCGTTGCCGCCACGGGCCTCCACGGCCCGCTGCCTGGCCGAGGCGAGCGGATCGTCGGGGCGGGGGAAGGGAATCCGATCGACGATGACGAGTTGCAGCGAGTCGCCGGGCACGTCGACGCCCTGCCACAGGGACAGCGTCCCGAACAGGCAGCACCGCACGTCGTCGGCGAACTTCTTGACCAGCTGGGCGGTGGAGTCCTCGCCCTGACACAGCACGGGATACTCGATACGGGTGCGGATCGCCTCGGCGGCCTGCTTGGCGGCGCGCATGGACGAGAACAGCCCCAGCGTCCGCCCGCCGGCCGCGTTGACCAGCTCGACGATCTCGTCGAGGTAGGCCTGCGGCAGGCCGTCCCGGCCGGGTGTGGGCAGATGCCTTGCCAGGTAAAGGATTCCGCTGCGCCCGTGCTCGAACGGGGAGCCGACGTCCATGCCGCTCCAGCGAGGGGCGCTCAGGTCCGACGGCGGTTCCTTGTCGGTGGCGGTGGCATCGAGCTCCCGGACCTGGCTGGAGGCCGGCAGCCCCCACTGCCGGGCCAGGGCGTCGAAGGTGCCGCCGAGCGTGAGCGTGGCCGAGGTGAGCACGGTGGTCCGCGGCGCGAACAGGCGCTCCCGCAGCAGGCCGCCGACGCCGAGCGGGGCCACCTTCACCGTGGGCGGCTTGCTGTCGTCACGGAAATCGCCGGCCAGCCACACCACGTCCCGCCGATGCGCCTCGTCGCCGTCGAACGCCTCCAACAGCCGCACGGAGGTGTCGTGGATCTCGTCCAGCATCGCCAGCGCGAGCTTGCGGCCGACCGCCCCCTCGGGATCCTCCTTGCGTTCGGGGCCGAGCGCGGTGATGCAGCGGTGCGCGGCGTCCCGCACGGCCGCCAGCGCGCCGGACAGTGCCCGCGGCATCGCGTCGAGCCGCCCGATCGGCATCTCCGACAGCACGATCTCCAGGCCCTCGCCGGACTCCGACAGCTGATCGGCGACGTCGTCCTCGATCTGCCGCCCGCACCGCCGCACGGCGACCGCCAGCGCCGCGGTCGACAGCTCCGCGGTGGCCACCGACGTAACCCGGTCGACCAGGTCGTGCGCCTCGTCCACGATCACCAGATCGTGCTCCGGCAACACCTTGTAGCCCTCGAGGGCGTCGATCGCGAGCAGCGCGTGATTGGTGACGACCACGTCCGCCCGCCCCGCCTCGGCCCGCGCCCGCTCCGCGAAGCAGTCCACGCCGATCGGGCACTTCGAGACGCCGAGACATTCCTTGGCGCTCACGGAAAGCTGCCGCCACGCCTGATCGCTGACACCCGGCACCAGTTCGTCCCGGTCGCCCGTCTCGGTGTCCGACGACCACTCGTGCAGGCGCTTCACGTCCCGACCCAGCCGGGAGATCGCGAACGGGTCGAACAGGCCCTCGTCCTCCGGCTCGTCCGGCGCCCCGGAATGCACCCGGTGCATGCACAGATAGTTGCGGCGGCCCTTCAGGATCGCGAACGTGGGCTCGCGGCCCAGCGACTTCTTCAACGCCTTGGCCAGCCGCGGCAGATCCCGGTCCACCAGCTGCCGCTGCAACGCGATCGTCGCCGTGGACACCACCACCGTGGCCTCCTCGGCCACCGCGTGCCGGACCGCGGGCACCAGGTAGCCCAACGATTTCCCGGTGCCGGTGCCCGCCTGCACGGCCAGGTGCTCGCCCGTGCGGATCGCCCGCTCCACCGCCAGCGCCATCTCCACCTGTCCGGGCCGCTGCGTACCGCCGACGGCTTCGACGGCTTCGGCGAGCAGGGATTCGACTGAGGGCAGTTCCGGCACGAGCGAGACGTTACCCGCAACCCCTGACAGTGTTGGATTGCGCCGCCTTCGGCGTCGCGGCTCGGCCCCTTCGGGGCCGGTGCCTTCCCTGGCCGGATTTCGATCGCCCGCGTCGGCTCGTGCGGTGGTCGCGTCGGGTGGCGGCCGATCGAAATCCGGCGACGGTCCAGGCACCGGCGGGGCCTCGCGCAACTCACCCGACCAGGGCCGCCGGGTGTCTCGGACAGCGCCGAGAGCTGTGGCGCAGGCGTCCCGCACCGCCGCCTCCGACGGGGTCGGAACTCCCTGCTCCGCCGCGAGTTCGGCCAGCGAGCACATGGTGACGCCGGGCAGCGCGCACGCCGTGAAGTCGCGGTACACCGACATGTCCGGGTCGACGTTGACGGCGAACCCGTGGCTGGTCACCCCGCGCCGGATCCGCATGCCGATCGACACCAGCTTGCGGTGATCCGGCGTCCACACCCCGACCAGGCTGTTCGCGCCGGGCGGCGTGTCCCGCCTGATGGTGGCGAATCCCAGCGCCGCCAGCGCGTCGATCAGCCCGTTCTCCACCCACCGCACGACGTCCACCGGCCCGCGGTCGCGGACGTTGATCACCAGGTACCCGACGAGCTGGCCGGGGCCGTGATACGTGGCGTAACCACCGCGGTCCACCTGCACGGTCGGCATCCCGGCGGGCAGATCAGCCGGATCCGTCCGCGGTCCGTAGGTGACGACGGGCGGGTGGCTCAGCAGGAACAGCCGGTCCTCGGCCCGGCCCTCCTGCCGCTCCGTCACCCACCCGCGCATGTCCTCGGCGGCCCGCTCGTACTCGACGACCCCGAGATCAACCCGCCGCATGGACCACCGTCCTCAGAGCTTGATGACCTCAAGACCAGGAGTGCCGTCGTAATCGTCGTCTTGTGTGGCAACCGGCAGACCGGGCCGACTCTGCTCCACCGCCACGAAAAACGATGTGTCGGCCAGCACGGTGCGAATAGTCACTGGTCAGGTGCCTTGTCCCACGGATCGTCGAGGTCGTCGGTCGTCTCGCGGAGATCGTCGAGAAGCCCGGCGTCGGCGCGGTTCGCGACGATCTCGGCCCGAGCCAGATACGGCCTGCGCGGCGGTAACGGGACGAGTCGGGCCACGGGTCGACCGCTGACGGTGACCGTCAGCTCTTCACCCGCCTCGACGCGATGCAGGACCTCACTGGTGTGGTTCCGCAGTTCGCGCAGTGCGACCTCGTCCATGACGGCCACCGTAGCGACCTCTGTAGCACAACAGCTACAGAGGTCGCATCAGTGCTGCTGGAAGCGGTGGACGAGGGCCCAGGTGCCGGGGAGCAGGCCGGCGGCGAGGGCGATCTTGATGGCGTCGCCGAGGAGGAAGGGCGCGACGCCGGCGAGGAGCGCGGCGTGCAGGTCCATGCCGGTGGCGGCCATCAGCCACGGCACGCCGACGGCGTAGATGATCAGGTTGCCCACCACCATGGTCCCGACGGTGCGCAGCGGCGTGCGGTCGCCGCCGCGGTTGGCGAGAGCCCCGACGAGGGCGCTGGCGGCGATGAAACCGACGAGATACCCGCCGGTGACGGCGGCCCAACCGGAGGCCCCGCCGGTGAACCACGGCACGCCGGCGACGCCCGCGAGGAAGTACAGCGCCAGCGACAGCCCGCCGCGCTTCCACCCGAGACCGGCGCCGACCAGCAGGGCGGCGAATGTCTGACCGGTGACCGGCACCGGGCTGCCGGGGATGTGCACGGCGATCTGTGCGGCCAATCCGGTCAGCCCGGCGCCGGCCAACACCAGCGCGACGTCCTTGGTCAGTGCGCCGGGAATGGCGTCGGCCAGCACAGCACGGCGGTTGGTCACAGCAAGTACGGACATCAGGTCCCTCCTCAGGCGACAGCCACTCGCTGTGACCCTAATCGGCGAAAGGTAGGGGACCTTTGGGACTTTTCTCACCATGTCTTCCGGGGGTCGAGCTTGGGCAGTGCCATCGGGATCACCTCCTCTCAGTACACGAGCAGCGGGTACATCGGTCGGTTGTCGATGCGCGCGAGGTCCTCGGCGGACGCGAAGTGGCGGTCGAGGGTCCGCACGGCGTCGGCCCACTGCCGCATGGTGCGCACGGGCGCGAGCGTCTCCGTGACGACGGGGTCGCGCCAGCGGGCGATCGCCCGCTGCCACAGCACTTCCCACGGTTCGAGACGCAGGTTGCCCACGGTGCCCTCGTAGAAGGTCATGGCCCGCACGCTGCCGTCGGCCTCGACGAACATGGCCTGCGAGCCGGGGCCGATCTCGTCGTCGGGATGCATCATCACGCACCGGTTGTCGGTCGTCTCGACCAGCACGGACTGGGGCGCAAGCGCTTGCAGCTCGGCGCGCAGGGCGTCGTCGGCCAGCCGGGCCCACTGCTCCTCGGTGACGAGCTCGTGCAGGGCGAACCCGGCGCGGCTGGCCAGCCCGAACGGCGTCGCCGCCTCGAACCCGATCCGCCGCAGGTTCGAGAAGCGTGGCGCGATGTCGGTGCAGTACGAGGCGAGCTGGTCGAAGTTGCTCCGCATGACGGCGCAGTCGATGGCGAACCGGATGTCGCCGGCGCCGTCGAGCAGCTCCAGTGCCCGCATCGCACGGTCGAACGAGCCGGCGCGGCCGCGCAGCCGGTCATGGACCTCGGCGGTCGCGCCGTCGACGCTCACCACGACGCGGTCGCAGGATTCGGCCAGGCGCGGCACCATTTCCGCGCTCAGCGGCCAGCCACCGGTGTACAGCGCGACGAGGATGCCCGCCCCGCGCAGGCGTTCGGCCACCTCGAAGATCTCGCGGACCACCAGCGGCTCGCCGCCGCACAGGTCCACGAGCGCCGGCCCCATCTCGATGACGGCGTCGGCCACGCGCAGCAGGTCGTCCCGGTCCAGCTGGCGCGCGGGCCGCCGGCCGGCCTCCGAGTAGCAGTGCTCGCAACGCAGCGGGCACGCGTGGGTGATGTCCCAGACAACGACGTGCGGACCGTCCATGGCTCAGCACGGTGCGCCCCGCGCCGTCCCGATCGCCAGGGAAGGAATTCCTAGGTGACCCGGGAGGATTTCCCGGTTCGCCGCCGCACGACCAGCCATCCGAACAGCACCAGCGAGGCCAGGCTGCCGACCACGTTGATCAGCGAGCCCAGCAGCGTGTGGCCGACCAGGTAGCCGGTGTCCGCGCCGAGCCAGCTGACCAGGCCGACAAGCGACAGGATGCGCAGCTGGTTGACCGCGACCAGGGCCAGCGCGGCGAAACCCAGCGCCACCACCACTTTCCCGGTGATGCGCGGCACCAGCGCGACCAGCACCGAGGCGAGCAGCAGCAGCGGCACGAGCAGGAACGCGGATGTGCCCTCGGGAGTCATCCGCATGCCGAGCGGGTGATCGGTGTCGAGTCCGAAGTACACCGCGTGCGCCGCGCCGTCCAGTCGCACGCCGGACGGCTGGAACACCAGTGCCGCAAGGGAGATCTCCGCACGCTGGTACAGCCGGTGCACGAGCGCGAGCACCGCGGCGGCCGCCACCAGCAGCACCACCACGGCCGGGGCCCGGACGCGCGGGGCCGTCACTGCTGTCACGCGTAGTCCTTTCACGTTCGCGTCCAGCGAGGTATCGGTACCGCGTGACATCCCCTGAACGGCCGGAACGGGTGGTCGGACGACGCTGAACCGGCTGACATCGGCACGGTGCGTAGTGACTGCTGGGCGGAACGGCTGAACGGGGTCCCTCGTGTGGGTCGCCGGCCTTTGACTGATTCGGGTGAAGGTCAATAGTCCAAAGCCCGCACCCCTGGAGGACAAGCATGCGCAACCGGACCCTGCCCGCCCGCCGACCGTCCACACGGGACATGTGAGGAGCAAGCCTCTTGAGCACCGAAGTGCTGCTGCTGGCCGGAACCCGGCCGGAGGCACTCAAGGCCGCGCCGGTGGCGCTCGCGCTGGCCGGCCATCCCCTGCTGCGTCCGATGATCGTGCACAGCGGTCAGCACGTGGGCCTGGTCGAGCAGGCGCTGGCCCCGTTCGACCTGCGCCCGGACGCGTTCGTGCCGCTGCGCCGCGAGATCGGTAGCCAAGCTGAGCTGGTCTCGGGCGTGCTGCGACGACTGGACGAGCTGATCGTGCGCCGCCGCCCGGCTGCCGTGCTGGTCCAGGGCGACACGTCCACCGCGCTCGCCGGCGCGCTCGCCGCCTACTGGCGCGGAGTGCCCGTCGCACACCTGGGCGCCGGGCTGCGCAGCGGCGACCTGGCCTCGCCCTTCCCTGAGGAGGGCAACCGGCAGATGATCTCCCGCATCGCCGCGCTGCACCTCGCCCCGACGGAGGCCGCCGCCCGCGCGCTGCTCGCCGAGGCCGTGCCCGGAAAGCGAATCACCATCACCGGAAACACCATTGTGGACGCGCTGCACCGCATCACGGCCGCGAGGCTGCCGCCGCGCAGCCAGGTCCTGCTCGACCTGGAGGCGCAGGTCAGCGCCGACGGTGGTCGGATCGTGCTGGTGACCGTCCACCGCCGTGAATCGTGGGGCGAGCCGCTGGATCGGGTGCTTGCCGCCGTGCGGTCCATGGTGGACCGCCACCCTGACATTCACGTGCTGCTGCCGCTGCACCCGAACCCGACCGTGCAGGCGCAGGTGTCCGGAGCGCTCCAGGGCCACGACCGCGTCTGGCTGTGCGACCCGCTGGACTACCCGGACCTGCTTCGGGCGCTGCGCCAGGCAGCGCTCGTCGTCACGGATTCCGGTGGCCTACAGGAGGAAGCGCCCAGTTTCGGGGTGCCGGCACTGGTCGTGCGGGACACTCCCGACCGGCTCGAGGCGGTCGACGCCGGCTACGCGTGGGTGGTCGGCACCGACGACACCCGCATCGTCGCCGAGGCCGACTGGCTGCTCGGCTCGCACCTGCGGCTGCCCACCGGGCACAACCCGTTCGGTGACGGGCAGGCGGGCCATCGGGTGGTCGCCGCACTCGACCGGCTGCTGGGCACGGGCGGAGTCGGCGCGCAGACGCCGGAATTGATCGCCCTCCGCTGACGTGTCACTCGTCCGGGTGGCTATCGCGCTGTCGGGTTACATGACGGCGACCGAGCGCAGATGATCGGACGCGAACGACCCTCACCGAAGGAAGGACGACGATGTTCAGCAGGAGCGCGCGGCGCGTCGGAGCCGGGGCGGCCGCGGTGCTCGCGGCGATGGCCCTCACGGCGATTCCGGCCGGGGCGACGCCGCTTGGCCAGACCTCGCTGGGCTCGGTCGACGTCACCCGCGACGGGCGCCCGGTCACGGTGCCGCCGATCGCGCAGTGCGATGTCACCGCGGACCAGCAGAACTCCAGCAACGGCACGCACGCCTACGGCGTGGCGAACTTCGGCGCCGGCAACACCAGCTGCACCAAGGACGCCGGCGCGAAGACCGCGAAGATGACGGCCAGCGGCAACAGCTTCGACCTGACCGCCCTCGTGCCGTACGGCGGCCCGGAGATCAAGCTCGCCAACTACAGCGCGAGCTGCTCGGCCACCACGACAAGCACCACGGTCGCCTTCCAGTTCAGCGGCCTCCAGGGCGTGACCGCGCCGAAGCCGATCCCGGCCAACTACACCACCACCGTCGGCCCGGCCGACGACCCGCAGGCCCGCGTCACCTTCAACGAGGTGATCCAGGCCGAGCCCAACGACGGCAGCGTGACCATCAACATGCTGCACATCCAGCTCTACCCGAACGGCGACGGCCCGATGAGCGGCGACGTGATCGTCGGTCACGCCGCCTGCTCGCCGACGTCATGACGGCTGCGGGGTTCCCGCCCGGGACCCCGCTCAGCCGAGCTTGGGCGCGCCCACCAGGGTGACGCCGGCCGAACGCAGCTCCGCCAGCGCCCGCTCGGTCGTCTCCGCCGCCACGCCCGCGGTCAGGTCCAGCAGCACCGTGGTGTCGAAACCCGCCTTCGCCGCGTCCAACGCCGTCGCGCGCACGCAGTGGTCGGTCGCGATGCCGACCACGTCCACCCGGTCGACTCCGTTGTCCCGCAACCAGTCCGCCAGGGACCGCCCGTTCGGGCCGGTGCCCTCGAAGCCGGAGTAGGCGGCCGCATGCGCACCCTTGGAGAACACCGCCTGCACGCCCGCCACGTCCAGCTCCGGGTGGAACGACGCGCCCGGCGTGCCGGCCACGCAGTGCACCGGCCAGGTCCGCACGAAGTCCGGGCTGGCGCTGAAGTGCTCGCCCGGGTCCTGGTGGTAGTCGCGCGTGGCCACGACATGGTCGTAGGAGCCGTCGGCGATGTGCCGTGACACCTCGGCCGCCACGGCCGCGCCGCCGGTCACCGGCAGCGATCCGCCCTCGCAGAAGTCATTCTGCACGTCCACCACGATCAGTGCGTTGGCCATCGCAGCCTCACAGGAAAGTCGTCGGGATGGCCGGCTCGCCGTGCGAGAGCTTCAGGCCCTCCCACGGCACGCTGACCAGGGCCTGCCGCAGCCGTTCGCGGCTCTGCTCGATCGTCGGCAGATCGGCCGCCGGTTGTCCAGCCCGCAGCAGGGGGATCTGCAACTCGCGGTCGTGCTCGCTCGGTTCGGGCCGGTGGTCAACGGTGTAGACGACCTCCTCGATGGCCGTGCCCGTCTCACGGAAGCGGCGCAGCGCGCCCTTGCGGCCGCCGCGGGACTCCTTGTGCGAGCTGCGCTTGGCCACCGGCCGGCCCGCGACCTCCACCAGCTTGTAGACCATGCCCGCGGTCGGCGCGCCCGAGCCGATCACCAGCGACGTGCCCACGCCGTAGGCGTCCACCGGCTCCGCGCGCAGCGCCGCGATGGCGTACTCGTCCAGGTCGCCGGAGACGACGATCTTGGTGTTGCGGGCGCCGAGCGCGTCCAGCTGCTCGCGGGCCTGCCGGGCCAGCGGGCCCACGTCGCCGGAGTCGATGCGGATCGCGCCCAGCTCCGGGCCCGCCACCTCGACCGCCGTCTGGATGCCCTTGGTGATGTCGTACGTGTCGACCAGCAGCGTGGTGTCCGAGCCGAGCTCGTCCACCTGCGCCCGGAACGCCTCCGCCTCGCTGTCGTGCAGCAGCGTGAAGGCGTGCGCCGAGGTGCCGGCTGTCGGGATGCCGTAGCGGCGGCCCGCCTCCAGGTTGGACGTCGCGGTGAAGCCGGCCAGGTAGGCAACCCTGGCCGAGGCCACCGCCGCCTCCTCGTGCGTGCGGCGCGAGCCCATCTCGATCATGCGGCGGCCGTTGGCCGCCGTCACCATGCGCGCCGCCGCCGAGGCGATCGCGCTGTCGTGGTTGAGGACGGACAGCGCCAGCGTCTCCAGCACCACGCCCACCGCGAACGGGGCGCGCACCGTCAGGATCGGCGAGCCCGGGAAGTACAGCTCGCCCTCCGGATAGCCGTCCACGTCGCCGGTGAACTCGTAGTCGGCGAGCCAGGCCAGCGTGCGGTCGTCCACCACCTCGGCCGCCGCCAGGTGGTCCAGCTCGGCCCCGTCGAACCGGAAGCGGGTGATCGCGTCCAGCAGTCGGGCGGTGCCGCCGACCACGCCGTAGCGCCGGCCGTCGGGCAGCCGGCGGGCGAAGACCTCGAACACGCACGGCCGGTCGGCGGTGTCGTCCCGCAACGCGCTCGACAGCATCGTGAGCTCGTAGTGGTCGGTGAGCAGCGCGGTGCTCGAACTGGTCATGACGGTCAGCCTAATGGGGAGGGACATGACACCATTGGCGGTATGACCACGCCCGTCGAGCAGGAGACGTCGGAGGTGGAGGAGGTCGGTGCGGAGGACAAGCCGTGGCTGACGGTCGTCTGGAACGACCCGGTCAACCTCATGTCCTACGTCACCTACGTGCTCCAGAAGATCTTCGGCTACAGCCGGGAGAAGGCCACCAGGCTGATGCTGGACGTGCACCACAAGGGGCGGGCGATCGTGTCGTCCGGCAGCAAGGAGAAGGTGGAGACGGACGTGGCGAAACTGCACGCCGCCGGCCTGTGGGCGACCATGCAGCGCGATTCATGAGGGGTTGGCGTCGGCGCGGCGAGCAGATCGTCGCCGAGGTGGACCGGCAGGAGGCCGCCATCCTGCGTGGCCTGGTCGGGCAGGTGCTGGACATGCTCGCCGCCCGCGAGGAGGACGCGCCCGAGGACCCGCTGGCCGAGCTGACCGGCATCAAGGTGGGGCCGTCGACGGCGCCGGACGACCCGATCCTGTCCCGGCTGCTGCCCGACTTCCACCGCCTGGACGACGACCAGCCGACCAAGGAGGACCTGGACTCGGCGGCGGCGCTGCGCAGCCTGCACGAGCCCGAGCTGCTGGCGATCAAGACGGGCGTGGCGCAGACGGTGATGGACACGTGCCCGCCCGACGGCGGCGAGATCGCGCTGTCGCCGGAGCAGGCGGACGCCTGGCTGTCGGCGATCAACGACGTGCGGCTGGCGCTCGGCACGGCGCTGGACGTCACCGAGGACATGCCGGACGAGCTGCCCGAGGACGACCCGCGGTCGTCGCATCTGGGCGTGTACCACTGGCTGACCTGGGTGCAGGAGAGCCTGGTCAACGCGGTGTCGTCGTGATCACCGACGTGCCTGGGGTGCTGGTCGGACAACACCAGCGGCTGGGCGACGGCTGGGCCACCGGCACCACGGTCGTGCTCGTCCCCGACGGCGCGGTCGCCGGCGTCGACCAGCGCGGCGGCGCACCCGGCACGCGGGAGACCGACGTGCTGGAGCCGTCCCGGCTGGTGCAGGAGATCCACGGCGTTTGCCTGACCGGCGGCAGTGCGTACGGGCTCGCCGCGGCCGACGGCGTGATGCGCTGGCTGGCCGAGCACAACAGCGGCGTCCGCGTGGGGGAGTCGCCGCACGAGGTCGTGCCGGTGGTGCCGTCGGCGGTGCTGTTCGACCTCAAACTCGGCGACTGGGGCAACCGCCCGGACGCGTCCTTCGGCTATGCCGCATGCCAGGCGGCGAACGACGGCGCCGTCGAGCAGGGTTGCGTCGGCGCGGGCACCGGTGCCCGCTGCGGGTCGCTGAAGGGCGGTATCGGCACCGCCAGCATGGTCGTGGACGGCCTGACCGTCGGCGCGATCGTCGCCGTGAACGCCATGGGGGAGGCCGTGAATCCGGCCGGCGTCCCGTGGGCGTTGGATCACGAGGTCGACGGCGAGTTCGGGCTGTCGGCGCCCGGTGCGCCGTCCGTGGCGTTGCAGCCGAAGCGATCCGCGCTGAACACCACCATCGGCGTCGTCGCGGTCGACGCCGTGCTGACCAAGGCCGAGTGCCAGCGGGTCGCGGCGGTCGCCCACGACGGGCTCGCCCGCGCCATCCGGCCCGCGCACGCCATGTACGACGGCGACACGATCTTCGCGCTGGCCACGGGCCGCCAGGAGTTGACCGGCGTTCGGGGGATGGCGTTGGACCGGGTGTGCGAGGCCGGCGCACAGGTCTTCGCCCGGGCCATCGTGCACGGGATACTCGCGGCCACGACGGTCGCCGGCGTGCCGGCGTACCGTGATGCCTGGCCGGAGGCTTTGGGGGGCAAGTGAAGCAGTGGCAGGTTGTTGTGCACGACGACGCGGTGAACTTCTACGCGGTGGTGGTGGACGTCCTCAACCGGGTGGGCGGGCTGTCCTACGACAACGCGATCGAGGCCGCCAAGCGGATCCAGGAGACGGGGATGGTGGCGATCTCGTCGACGAGCCAGCACGCCGCCGAGCTCACGGCGGTGCGGCTGCGCGGCTACGGCCTGGACGCGACGATCGCGTGGAGCAAGTCGTGACCGCGCCGGAGGAAGTCACCGTCAAGGTCGCGGCCGGCCACCTGGTCATCACCACCCCGGGGCGAGTGCCGCAGGCGCTGCGCGAGACCGTGCGGGCGTTGATGCTCTGCGTCGCCGACAACGGACTCACCGGCGTCGGCCTCGAAGTCGCGGCGATGCGGCGGCGGCACAGCAAGGCACACCGGCAGACCCTGGACCGCCTCTTCCCGCCCGCCTACCGCTCGTCGGTGCTGTCGGCCAGGTTCGAGTTGCGGCACGGCGCGGCGATCCGTGCCGATCTGTGGTCCGCGGCCGAGCGAGTGCTGGCCGTGTTGGACGGGCCGGGCCCGATCCGCGTGCCGGTCGACGCCGCCGATGACTGGATCCGGGTGCTCGGCACGGCGCGGTTCCTCTACGTGGACCGGCGCGACCGGCCGGGGCGCGCGCCCGACGGAGCGGCGATGTCGGCGTTCCTGGGCGACGTCCAGCTGCGGATCGTCACGACGCTGCGGCCCGAGCTGCCGACCGGCGAGATCCTGGAGGAGGCATGAGCGTGTTCCGCGTGGTCGTGCTGGGCGACCGGCTGAACTCGAAGGCGCTGGTCACGGACGTGATCAACCGGGCCTGCGGGGTGCCGCTGGCCGAGGCCGAGCACCTCACCCGGCAGCTCGACGCCGAGGGCCGGGCGATCGTCGGCCTGGCCCAGACCCGTCAGGACGCCGAGGTGGTGACCGCCCGGCTGCTCGGCTTCGGGCTGCACGCGATGATCGAGGCGAACCGATGATGCTCAATCCCCAGGTCGACGTCGTGGTCGGCGAGAGCCAGGTGCTGGTCAAGTGCGACCAGAGCCTGGTCGACCCGCTGCGCGGGGCCGTCGCCGAGCTGGCGTCGCACCTGGACTACGTGCAGCCGAAGCGCAAGCTGATGGACCGGATGCGGTTCGAGGCGGCCCAGCGTGCGCTGCTGTCACGGCTGTTCCCACCGGTCTCCGTGTTCGGGCCGACGGCACAGGAGTTCGACGCGCGCTGGGGCGACACCCTGCGCCAGGAGCTGCTCGGCGCGGCGCAGCGGGTGCTGGCCTCGCTCGGCGACGACGGCACGATCCGGTACCAGCTGGCCGCGATCGACGACTGGATCCGGGTGCTCGGCCAGACCCGGCTGCTGTGGGTGCAGCGGTCCGAGGCCGGCGACCTGGCGTCCGAGGACGCCCGGCTGCGCAGTGCCGGCCTGTTCACGTGGTTGCAGACCGAGCTGCTGGTGGCACTGCGCCCCGAGCTGGGCGCCGCCACGACCGGGTGATTCCCAACCCTCGGGACTGCGCGCATCACCTACTAGGATGGGCACCGTGCTGGTGATCCGCCGTGACCTGGTCGAGGCCGTCGTCGAGCACGCCCGCCGGGACCACCCCGACGAGGCGTGCGGAGTGATCGCGGGCCCGGAACGGGACCGGCCGGAGCGCTTCGTGCCGATGCTCAACGCGGCCCGCTCGCCCACGTTCTACGAGTTCGAGTCGGGCGACCTGCTGCGGCTGTACCGGGAGATGGACGCCAACGACGAGGTGCCGTCGGTGATCTACCACTCGCACACCGCGACCGAGGCGTACCCGTCGCGGACCGACGTGTCCTACGCCGGGGAGCCGGACGCGCACTACGTGCTGGTGTCCACCCGGGAGCCGGACAGCCACGAGTTCCGCTCCTACCGGATCGTCGACGGCCAGATCACCGAGGAGCCGGTGACGGTCGTCGAGTCCTACGAGTCCTCGCCCGGGGAATAACCGGCCACCGCCGGGCGTCGCACCGAAGTAGTCCAGGCCGATAGCGGAGGTTAGACAGCACATGGCCATCACCGTCTCGATCCCGACGATCCTGCGCACGCACACCGGCGGTGAGAAGTCCGTCGAGGCCAGCGGCGCCACGCTCGCGGAGGTCATCGACAGCCTGGAGTCCAACCACGGCGGTCTCAAGGCCCGGCTTGTCAAGGACGGCACGCTGCACCGCTTCGTCAACATCTACGTCAACGACGAGGACGTGCGCTTCGCCGGTGGCCTGGAGGCCAAGGTCGCCGACGGCGACAACGTGACCATCCTGCCGGCCGTGGCCGGCGGCAGCCGCTGACGTCGTGGCCCGGTACGACTCGCTGCTGGACGCGCTGGGCGACACGCCGCTGATCGGCCTGCCGCGGCTGTCGCCGTCGCCGACCGTGCGGCTGTGGGCCAAGCTGGAGGACCGCAACCCGACCGGCTCGATCAAGGACCGGCCGGCGCTGGCCATGATCGAGGCGGCGGAGCGGGACGGCACGCTGTGGCCGGGCTGCACCATCCTGGAGCCCACCTCCGGCAACACCGGCATCTCGCTGGCCATGGCCGCCAAGCTCAAGGGCTACGGCCTGGTGTGCGTGATGCCGGAGAACACGTCCACCGAGCGCAAGCAGCTGTTGCAGGCCTACGGCGCGCGGATCGTGTTCTCGCCCGCGGCCGGCGGCTCCAACCAGGCCGTCGCGATGGCCAAGGAGCTGGCCAAGCAGAACGCCGACTGGGTGATGCTCTACCAGTACGGCAACCCGGCCAACGCGCAGGCGCACTACAACGGCACCGGGCCCGAGATCCTGCGGGACCTGCCCGAGGTCACGCACTTCGTGGCCGGCCTCGGGACCACCGGCACTCTTGTCGGTGCCGGGCGCTATCTTCGGGAGCACAAGCCGGAAGTGCAGATCATCGCCGCCGAGCCGCGTTACGGCGAGCTCGTGTACGGCCTGCGCAACCTGGACGAGGGCTTCGTGCCGGAGCTGTACGACCCGGACGTGCTGACCGGGCGGTACTCCGTCGGCTCGTACGACGCGCTGCGCCGAACCCGGCAGCTGCTGGAGACCGAGGGCATCTTCGCCGGCATCTCCACCGGCGCGATCCTGCACGCCGCGCTGGCCGCGGCGGAGAAGTCCGCCGCGGCCGGCAAGCGCGCGGACGTGGTGTTCGTGGTCGCCGACGCCGGCTGGAAGTACCTGTCCACCGGCGCCTATTCCGGCACGCTGGACGAGGCCGCCGCGCGCATGGACGGCCACCTCTGGGCCTGAGTCAGCCGACGCGGTAGTCCCGGGACTCGACGATCAGACCGCCGCGGATCCGCATCACGAAGATCCGCGGCGCGTCGATCTCCTGGTCGCCGCTGGTGCCCCGGTACCGGAACTCGCCGATCACCACCTCGGGATCGGCGGTCTCGTGGACGATCACGTCCTCGGCCCGGACGTCGAACCCGTGCTCGGCCGCCGCCGCGAAGTGCCGGCGCAGCTCCTCGCGGCCGTTGAGCTCGGGCCCGTGGGGCGGGTGCGTGACGTGGGCATCCTCGGCGTACAGCAGCGGCAACTCGTCCCAGCGCTTGGCGGCGACGCCGTCGAGCAGGCGCAAGAGCACCTCCCGCGGTTGTGGACAACTCTCGCTCTGTCCACAGCCAACCCCCGCTGAAGATCGAGTTACCCCCGCGGCGGGTAGGCTGGAGCTGGGCACGCCCCCCTTGGGAGTGGCGGGTGGCGCTTCGTGTTCAGGAGTGCTCATCGGCTGCCTGCGTAGTCCCGGGACGACACGATCAGGCCGTCGCGAACCCGGAGCACGAGGATCGCCGGCATGGTGACCTCCTGCTCGCCGAGCGTCCCTCGGTACACGAACTCGCCGATCACCACCTCTGGGTCGGTGGTCTCGTGCACGACGACGTCCTCCGCCCGGAAGTCGACGTTCATCTCGGCGGCGCGGGCGAAGTGCGCCCGCACCTGCTCGCGGCCCTCCAGCCGGGCGACGGCGGGATCGGTGCTGAACGGGTGCACGACCACGGCGTCCTCGGCGTAGAGCAGCGGCAGCTGGTCCCACTTCTTGCCGACGACACCGTCCACGAGCTGCCGGAACACTTCGGCGGGTGCGGTCATCACTTCCCCCTGACGATTAAACGGAACGTTCACTCCGTATCTGACGCTAGCGTGAACGGCCGCCACATGCCAGGGGGTTTCGCCTCGGCCAACGCGAACGTGCGGAACGCGTCGGCCGCGGCCGGCAGGAACCGGTCGCACCAGCCGAGCCCGATCGTGCGGAAACAGGCCGGCTCGGAGATCGCCAGCTCGACCACGCCCGGCACCGGCGCGGGGCCCGGACCGATCAGCCCGACCCCGCAGCCGGCGCCGATCAGCCCGCGCAGCGTCGCCCCGTCCTCGCCCTCGCAGCTGATCCGCGGCGAGAAGCCGGCCTCCCGGCACAGCCGCTCGGTCGTCGGCCGCATCCCGAAGCCCTTCGAGAAGATCACGAACGGCTCGTCGCGCACCTCGGCCAGCCGCACCGACGACCGCCCGGCCAGCCGGTGCGTCACCGGCACGACCAGCACCAGCGGCTCGGTCAGCAGTGGCCGCCAGACGATGTCGGGGGACCTGGGCGGGGAGATCAGCAACAGGTCGACCAGCCCGTCCAGCAGGTACTGCTCGATCCGCTCGGTGCCGCCCTGGCGCAGCCGGAACTGCACGCTCGGCCGGCGCGACCGGTAGTCGCTGAGCAGCGTCGGCACGACCAAGGGCCCCATGGTGTTCAGGAACGCCACCGTCACGGTGCCGCGGTCCGGATCGGCCAGCTCGCCGATGGTCCGCCGCGCACCGTCCACAGCGGACACTGCCCGTCGGGCGGCGTCCAGCAGCGCCTGACCGTTGGCGTTGAGCCGCAACACCCGGCCGACCCGGTCGAAAAGTGGCGCGCCGAGCTCCCGTTCCAGCCGGCCCAGCCCGCGCGACAGCGCCGGCTGAGACAGGTGCAAGGTCTCGGCCGCCTCCGTGACGGTCCGGCTCTCCGCGACCCGGATGAACCAGCGCAGCTCGTCCATGTCCACGACATCGATGCCTAGCACGCATCGATTCCATGGGCAATGTTCATTGGACGCATCGATACCGCCGGGTCGACCCTGAACGAGTGACCCCACTCGCGCTCGGTCTCGTCGCCGCCGTCGGACTGATCGTCGGCATGCTCAACGCCGTCGCCGGCGCGGGCGCCCTGCTCACCTTCCCGCTGATGATCGGACTCGGACTGAGTCCGCTGGCCGCCAACGTGACCAACTGCGTCGGCGTCGTGCCCGGCTCGGTCGCGGCGACCATCGGCTTCCGCAAGGAACTCCGTGGCCAGGGGCGGACGCTGCGCACGCTGGTGCCGCCGGCGGCCATCGGCTCGGTCGTCGGTGCGCTGCTGCTGTTCGTGTTGCCCAGCAGGGTTTTCACCTACGCGGCGCCGGGACTGCTGGCGGCCGGCGCGGTGCTGGTGCTCACACAACCGTTGCTGGCCAAGCGGTTGCGGTCGATCGCGCCGCACCGCAACAAGCCCGGGCTGATCGCCGGCATGGCCGCCAACGGCGCGTACGGCGGCTACTTCGGCGCGGGTGTCGGCATCATCTTCGCCGCGCTGCTCGGCCTCTTCGTCACCGACGACACGCACCGCATGAACGCGATCAAGAACGTGTTGCAGACGACGGCCAACGGCGTGGCCGGCGTGATCTTCTGCTTCACGGCCCCGGTCAACTGGCCGGCGGCGATCGTGCTCGCGGCGGCGACGGCGATCGGCGGACCCCTCGGGGCCCGCCTCGCCCGTCACCTCCCGGCCACCGCGCTGCGCTCGGTGATCGGCGTCCTCGGCCTGGTCACCGCGTCCACGCTGATGTTGCGTGCCTTCTAGCCGGCGAACAGCGTCGACGGCAGCCCGACGCCGAAACCGGGCAGCACCAACAAGGAGCCGGCCAGTTCCTGATCGGCGAGCTGCTCCGGGGTGAGCCCCTCGCGAGCGGTCGTCACGTACAGATCGGTGAAGTCCGGACCGCCGAAGGCACACGCCGACGGCTGCGCCACCGGCATCGGCACCTCACGGTCCAGCTTGCCCTC
The DNA here is from genome assembly GCF_003387475.1 of Kutzneria buriramensis. Classification (GTDB taxonomy): domain Bacteria; phylum Actinomycetota; class Actinomycetes; order Mycobacteriales; family Pseudonocardiaceae; genus Kutzneria; species Kutzneria buriramensis. Next base: position 318,282 of record NZ_QUNO01000014.1, read on the forward strand.
GGGCGTGTAGCGGCGGATCGCGTGCCCGCCCCACAACGCCACCCACAGGCAGCCATCGGCATCCACGCACATGCCGTCGGGAGAGCCCGGGGTCCCCTCGATCGTACACAATGGACGGCGGCCCACCGCCGTCCCGGTGGCCAGGTCGTAGTCGAGCACATCGACCCGCCGGGTCGGCGTGTCGATGTAGTACATCAGCGTGTTGTCCGGGCTCCAGGCGATGCCGTTGCTGATCGTCACGTCGTCGAACAGCACCTTCGCGGCCCCGTCCGGTTCGACGCGCGCCAACCAGCCGCCGCCCTCGCCGGCGTCGTAGCGCATGGTGCCGGCCCACAGCCGCCCCGCGCCGTCGACGGCCGCGTCGTTGCCGCGAACGCCCTCGCGCTCCCAGTAGACCAGCCAACGCTGGGTGCCGTCGGCGTCGAGCAGCGCCACGCCGTCCCGGAGGTTGGCGATGAGGCCGCCGGCCGCGCGCGGCTTGGCCGCGCCCACGTGCTGCGGCACCGCGAGCACGTCGTCGCGGCCGCGGCCCGGGTCGTACCGGTGCACCGCGCTGCCCAGGATGTCCACCCACAGCAGCGTGGACGTCGACGTGTCCCACGTGGGGCCCTCGCCGAGCGTCGCCTCGCTGCGCACCGCCACTTCGACCACTGAGTTCACCTTAGGGGTTGTACCTGATGCCAAATGCCCACTTCGGGCCCTACGCTCGGTTACGTGGCTACCCTTCCCGTACCGTCGGCGCCTGGCAAGCCCGTCAACCGGGTGCTGCCCCCGCAGCCGCTGCGGTCCGCCGTGGTCATCGGCGGCTTCACCGTGCTGCTGTACCTGGTCGAGCTCGTCAACTCGGCGTTCTTCCACGGCTCGCTCGCCAGCTACGGCATCGTGTCGCATCGGGTGACCGGCCTGCCGGGGGTGATCTGGGCGCCGCTGCTGCACGTCAGCTGGCAGCACCTGTTCTCCAACACGTTGCCGGTGCTGCTGTTCGGCTTCCTGGCGATGGCCATCGGGGTGCGGCAGTGGGTTGCTGTCACCGTGGTGATCTGGCTCATCAGCGGCCTGGGCGTCTGGCTGACCGAGAGCACCGGCGTCTCCACCGTCGGCGCCTCCGGCATCGCCTTCGGCTGGCTGATGTTCCTGTTGGTGCGGGGCATCTTCAACCGCAGTCTCAAGCAGCTCGCGGTGGCCGTGATCCTGTTGTTCTACTGGGGCAGCGCGCTGTGGGGCCTGCTGCCCAACGTGGACCCGGAGATCTCGTGGCAGGCGCACGCCTTCGGCGCGCTCGGCGGCCTGTTGTCGGCCTGGCTGGTGGCAATGGCCAACCGGCCGGCTCGCACCGCCGGTAAAGTCGTTGCGTGACAACCGCCGCCGACGCGCCGATCGGGATCTTCGACTCCGGGGTGGGCGGCCTGACCGTCGCCCGCGCGATCATGGACCAGCTGCCGGGCGAACGCGTCCGGTACCTCGGCGACACCGCCAACTGTCCTTACGGGCCGTTGCCGATCGCCGACGCCCGGCGGTACGCCCTCGCGGCGTTCGACCAACTCGTGGACAGCGGCGTGAAGATGTTGGTGATCGCCTGCAACACCGCGTCCGCGGCCTGCCTGCGTGACGCCCGTGAGCGCTACGACATCCCGGTGGTCGAGGTCGTGCTGCCGGCGGTGCGCCGCGCCGTGGCCACCAGCCGCACCGGTCGCATCGGACTGATCGGTACCCAGGGCACCGTGCAGTCCCGTGCCTACGACGACGCCTTCGCCGCCGCCCCGCACGTGACGCTGACGAGCGCTGCCTGCCCGCGGTTCGTGGACTTCGTGGAGCGCGGCGTCACCTCGGGCCGTCAGGTGCTGGGGCTGACCGAGGCGTACCTGGAGCCGCTGCACCGCGCCGACGTGGACACGCTCATCCTCGGCTGCACGCACTATCCGCTGCTCACGGGCGTGATCCAGATCGTGATGGGGGAGAAGGTGACGCTCGTCTCCAGCGCCGAGGAGACGGCCAAGGACGTGGTCCGGGTGCTCACCGAGCGCGATCTGCTGCGGGAGCCGACCGGCGACATCGCCGAGCACGAATTCCTCGCCACCGGCCCCGCCGAACCCTTCCTGCGATTGGCCCGCCGGTTCCTGGGTCCGCAGGTGGGAACGGTTCGCGCCGCCATGTCACCCTCTACGCCGTGAAGCTGACCATCCTCGGCTGCGCGGGCAGCGTTCCCGGCCCGGACGCCCCCGCCCCGTGCTACCTGGTCGAGGCGGACGGGTTCCGGTTGGTGCTGGACCTGGGCAACGGCGCCCTGGCCGCGTTGCAGGCGCGGATGAGCGCGTTCGACATCGACGCGCTGGCCTTCTCCCACCTGCATCCCGATCACTGCGCCGACTTCAGCGCGCTCGCGGTGCTGCGCCAGTACCACCCGGCGCCGCCCTACCCGGCGACCGAGCGGCGGCTGCCGGTGCACGGGCCGTCCGACACGTCCCACCGGTTCGCCGCCCAGTACGCGCCGAACGAGGAGGAGCGGCTCGGCACCGACTTCTCGCGCGTCTTCGACTTCCTCCCGCTCACCGGCGAGACCGTGCAGATCGGCCCGCTGAAGGTGACCTCGGCACGGGTGCTGCACCCGTGCGAGGCGTACGGCTTCCGGATCGAGCACGACGGCCGGTCGCTGGTCTACTCCGGCGACACCGCCGCGTGCCCCGCGCTGGACAGGCTGTCCTCCGGCGCCGACCTGCTGCTGGCCGAGGCGACCTGGACCGACCTGCCGACCCGGCCCGCGGACATGCACATGTCCGGCCGGCAGGCGGGGCAGACCGCGTGCCGCGCCGGCGTGGGCAGGCTCATGCTCACCCACATCGCGCCGTGGACCGATCCGCAGGTCGTGCTGGCCGAGGCGCGGGGCGAGTTCGACGGCGAGGTGCTGCTCGCCGAGCAGGGCCGGGTGTACGAGGTCTAGCCGCCGACGCCCTTCCAGACGGCCGAGGCCCCGCTGTCGCCGATCAGGTAGATCTCGTACGTGACGGCGACGGCGCTGGCCAGCACCGCGACCGAGACCAGGATCGTGATCACGCTCCAGAACCGGGACGCGGACTGCTGGGCGGTCTGGATCGTCGGCGCCGGCTCGGTCGCCGGCCGGGCGGCGAGATCCTCGTCCAGCTCGTCGAGGCTGTGCACGCCCGGCGCGACCGGCTGGTGCCGCGGCGACATCGCCGCGTTCGCCCGGACGCCGCCGGTGGCCCGCTCGCGGTCCGCGATCCGCCCGACGACCAGCAGCAGCACGAGCATCACGCCGAAGGCGATCGCGTACGGCAGCAGGCCGTTGCCCAGGTCACGGTGGTGCGCCAGCCCTGGCGGGGACCCCTTGATGGTGTTGTACAGCTCCTCCCCGGCCTGCTGGGTGATCGGCACCGCGCCGATGCCCAGGACGGCGAGCACCAGCACCGGCAACCAGTAGCGGCGGCGCCACTTCGGGTAGAGCGCGATGAGGATGCTGCCGACCGCGGCCAGGGGCAACAGCACGACGACGGCATGCACCAGCAACGGGTGCAGCGGCATCCCGTTGAAGGTGAACGAGTTGTCGGCAAGGTTCATAACAACCTCACGTTGGGAGCGCGCGAGCGGTTCAATCGGTGCCCGTAGGCTAGCCGCGTGGTTAGAGCAGATGGCCGAGGCGACGAGTCGCTCCGCGAGATCAAGATCACCCGTGGCTACCAGCAGTGGCCGGCGGGATCCGTGCTGGTCGAGTTCGGCAACACCCGCGTGCTGTGCGCGGCCAGCGTCACCGAGGGCGTGCCGCGCTGGCGGGCCGGGTCCGGCCTGGGCTGGGTCACCGCCGAGTACGCCATGCTGCCCTCGGCCACCCACACCCGCGGCGACCGGGAGTCGGTCAAGGGCAAGATCGGCGGCCGCACGCACGAGATCAGCCGGCTGATCGGCCGCTCCCTGCGGGCCTGCATCGACCTGGCCGCCCTCGGCGAGAACACCATCGTCATCGACTGCGACGTGATCCAAGCCGACGGCGGCACCCGCACCGCGGCCATCACCGGCGCGTACGTGGCGCTGGCCGACGCCATCACGTGGCTGGACGCGGCCGGCCGGCTGGCCGACCCCAAGCCGCTTTCCTGCTCGGTGTCGGCGGTCAGCGTCGGGGTGATCGACGGCCGGGTCCGGCTGGACCTGCCGTACGAGGAGGACTCCCGGGCCGAGGTCGACATGAACGTGGTCGCCACCGACGCCGGCACACTGGTCGAGGTGCAGGGCACCGGCGAGGGCGCGACGTTCGCCCGGTCCACCCTGGACCAGATGCTGGACCTGGCGCTGGCCGGCTGCGCCGAGCTGTCCCGGCTCCAGTCCGAGGCGCTGGCGCTGCCGTACCCGGGCAAGCTGCCGGAGCCGTCGCCGAAGGGCAAGCGGTCGGCGGCCAAGTCGTGAGCAAGCTGCTGCTGGCCACCCGCAACGCCAAGAAGCTGACGGAGCTGGACCGCATCCTGGCCGCCTCGGACGTCTCCGGCGTCGAGGTCATCGGCCTCGACGCCGTCGACCCGTTCCCGGAGGCCCCGGAGACCGAGCCGACGTTCGAGGGCAACGCCCTGGCCAAGGCCCGGGACGCGGTCGCCGCCACTGGCCTGCCGGCCGTCGCCGACGACTCCGGCATCGCGGTGGACGCGCTGAACGGCATGCCCGGCGTGCTGTCGGCCCGGTGGTCCGGCGGCCACGGCGATGACGCCGCCAACCTGAACCTGGTGCTGGGGCAGATGGGCGACGTGCCGGACGAGCGCCGCGGCGCGGCCTTCGTCTGCGCCGCGGCCCTGGTGCTGCCCGGCGGCTCCGAGGTCGTGGTGCGGGGCGAGTGGCGCGGGACCCTGATCCGGGCGGCCCGCGGCGCGAACGGCTTCGGGTACGACCCGATCTTCGTGCCGGAGGGGGAGACCCGGACGTCCGCCGAGATGGACCCGGCCGAGAAGGACGCCCTGTCCCACCGCGGGCGGGCCCTCCGGCTGCTGCTGCCGCACATCACGGCCGCCCTCTCCTGACCCTTTTCGTGCTTGGAAGGGGGCTTTCCTTGCGTTGAACGCGAGGAAAGCCCCCTTCACTGCATCGCCGTCACCTCATCGGAGGAGCGACGCCCCAGCCCCAGCGCGGCACCGGCGCCTGCTTGTACGGGTGGGCATCCGGCTGGGAATTGGCCAGGGCGATGCGCGTGCCCCACTCGATGTAGCCGGTGAACGCGGCCCGGAACTCGGGGTCGGACGGCAGCCCCACCTCGTCGGCGGCGTCCATCAGCAGGCTCACCCAGCGGCGGCGCTGCGGCTCGGTGATCCCCTTGCCCAGGTGCATGCCCAGCATCGTCGGATAGCCGCCGCGCTCGGCGCTGTAGGTCCTCGGGCCGCCGAAGACCTCACCCAGCCAGTGCGCCACCCGGCGCGGATGCTCCGGCGACATGCCCCGGAACAGCGGTTCCAGCAGGTCGTCGGCGAGCACGTGCCGGTAGAACACCTCCGTCAGCCGGATCAGCGCCTCCTCGCCGCCGGCCCAGTCGTACAGCGTCGGCGGGCCCTCGCCGGCGGCCAACTCCTCGTAGTGCCGCATCTCCTCGATGTCGCCGACGAACGGCTTCACCTCGGCGAAGAACGCCGGGAACTGCGGGCCGGTGCGGAACCCCTTGAGGTGGTCCTCCGCGGAGGTCCACCGGATCCGCACCACGTAGCAGGCAGGCTCCTCCACGCAGCGCGCCACGTCCCAGCCCACGCACTGCGGCGACTCGGACAGCACCGTTCCCGCGCGGCGATAGGCGTCCTCGAACTGGCTACCCTGGCCGTCGGGAATCCGGTAGCGGATGTACTCGGTGATCACCCGCCGAAACAACCACCGCGGCGGGAGGTCGGCAAGTACGCACTTTCCGGTGCGCAGTCAGGGGGCGAACGTGCGACAGCGATACCACTGCCCGGTCGAGCTCACGCTGGACGTCGTCGGCGGCCGGTGGCGGGTGCTGATCCTGGCCCGCCTCAAGGAAGGCCCGCTGCGCTACGGCCAGCTGCGCCGCCTCATCCCGGACATCAGCGAGAAGATGCTCACGCAGCGGCTGCGCGAGCTGGAGGCGGATGGCCTGGTGCTGCGCGACGCCACCCAGGAGCCGGAACTGCGCACCGACTACCGGCTCAGCCCGGAGGGCGAGACCCTGGCCCCGGTGCTCCAGGGCCTGTACGACTGGGGCCTCGCCCGGGCCGAGCGGACCGGCGTCGACGTCTCCTTCACGCCGCCTGGTGACTGACCGACAGCTGCACGACCAGCACGCCGGCCAGGATCAGCACCATGCCGCCGATGGTCAGCGCCGACACGGGTTCGGAGAACAGCACCCGGTTGGCCACCACGACCAGCGCGATGCCGCCGCCGGCCCACACCGCGTAGGTGACCGGCATCGGCATGCCGAGCTGGATCACCTGCGACTCCAGGTAGAAGGCCAGCGCGTAGCCGGCGATCAGGCCGAGCACCGGCAGCGGGTGGCTCAGGCCGTCGGACAGTTTCAACATGATCGTCGCGAACACCTCGGCGACGATGGCGAGGGCGAGCAGGATCCACATCAGCATCGCTGGTTCCAGGTTTCGGGCGCGCGCCGACGGCCGGCGCCACGGGGCGTGGGCCGGGGTACGCGAAGGGGACCGCCGAACGAACGTCAGCGGTTTACGGGAGTGGGGGCGTCAGCCCGTACTCAACCGCCCCTGGTCGGGAAGTGGACCCGCAGGACGAATTTGGAGGGACGCTCAGGACCGCTTGGTGTGGAGGAACCACACACGGCGTATCACCCTCTGCGTTGAACCGGGGCGGCCATTCGCCAGCCCTCGCGTCCAGCTTACCCCGTTCGGGGGTCAGAGCTCGTCCGCGAGCCGGGCCACCTCGTCGTTCACCGCCGCGGCGGCCGTCGCCCACTCGGTGCCGACCGGGAAGGACGCCAGCACCACCACGACGAACCGCCAGCCGGCGCCGACCACGCCGCTGGTGTGCAACACCACATCGCGCGGGCTCTCCGACCAGCCCTGTTTGATCGCCCACGGCCGTGGCAGCCGGTTCGGAATGCCGAAGTACTGGTCGAAGCCGTCCGAGCCGTGCCGGGGCGCGGCGGCCAACGCGTCCACGATCAGCTCACGCCACGTCGCCGGCGCCACCTCCAGGACGTGTCGGTACGTGGCGACCACGTCGCCGATGCCCAGCATCGTGTCGCCCCACCTGCCGGCGATCTCCGGCGGACGGGCCGACGGCAGCGCCAGCCGCTCGGCCGTGCGCACCACGATCTCCGGACCGCCGTCGGCGTCCCACAGCTCGTTGGCCACGTCGTCGTCGCTGGCCGACAGCATGAGCCGCAACGCCTCGTGCAGCGCCGGCGTCGCCGACCGGCGCGCCAGCACGTCGAGCGCGATGAGCAGCTTCACCAGCGAGGCGGAGCGGAAGGCCAGTTCCGCTCCCCGCCACCGTGTCGCTCGATCGACGGACCTGTCGTATACCGCTACCGCGCGGCTCAGACGCCCAGGTCCTTGCGGAGCTTGGCGACGTGCCCGGTGGCACGCACGTTGTACGACGCCTTCGCGATCTTGCCCTCGGCGTCCACGATGAAGGTCGAACGAATCACCCCCTGCACCGTGCGCCCGTAGTTCTGCTTCTCGCCGAACGCGCCCCAGCGCTGCATCACCGACTTGTCCGCGTCGGACAGCAGCGGGAAGGTCAGCCCCTCCGCGTCCCGGAACTTGGCCAGCTTCTCCACCTTGTCCGGGGAGATGCCCAGCACGTCGAAACCGGCGTCGTTGAGCTCGGACAGGTTGTCCCGGAAGTCGCACGCCTGCTTGGTGCAGCCCGGCGTCATGGCGGCCGGGTAGAAGTACACGACGACCTGCCGGCCGCGGTAGTCCGACAGCGACACCTTGGCGCCCTCGCTGTCGACGAGGGTGAAGTCCGGCGCCACGTCGCCGACGGCGAGACGCGCATTCTCAGTCATGCCGACGACGCTAGCGGCAGACCCTGACAACGCGCCTAAGCGGTCCCCGAGAAGGCGGCCGCCGGCACCGCGTCGATCACGTCCGGCTGCACCAGGATCCGCAGGTCGACGGGCTGTTTCGGGAGGGCGAACGCCACTGTCAAGTCGAGTGAGCGGCCGGGCGCCACGTCCTGCTCGGCGGCGACGTATCCGGCCAGTCCCTGCGCCGGATCGACCACCTCCTGGGCGGTCTGTCCGGCGACCGTCGCCCGCAGTGCCAGCTGCGACGGCTTGTACGGCGAGGACGTGCCGTTCTCGATGACCACCTCGAACACCGCCGCCCGCGCCGCCTGCGGATAGGCCGTGCTGCTGGGCGTGATCGAGCGGGGCTGCGAGACGGTGATGGCCAGCCCGTTCGGCCAGGTCCGGCGGTCGCCGAAGGCCGCGCTCAGCGTGCTGTCGGTCTGGGGCCTGGTCTGGCCGGCCGTGGGGCTCGTGGTGCTCCGCAGCGCCGACAACTGCGTGCCGCCGGCCGTGCCGCATCCGGCCAGCAGCGCCGCTAGGCACCCGGCCACGACCAGCCTGACGATCCGCACTTGCCGCTCCTGCCTGGGGCCTGTTGACCAAACCTCTCCACCATGGCGGCCGTGCCGGTGTCCGGGCCAACCGGTTACGACAGTCGAGGCACAGCTGGTGCCGGGACGTGGCCAAGCCGTGACCGACTGACGACGGAGTGTGGGCGGAGCCACAGCTTCGCTGTCGAACGTCCGACCCGGCCGCAACGGCCCACGTGGGTCGTCGCCGACCGCTGTGACCTGCGCGGACGTGGATTGTCAGACCTCGGGTCTAGCGTGCGAGGGGTGATGGACAAAGCGCACGACGGGCGGCAACCGGACGTTCCCGGCGGACGATCGGACGAGTGGAGGTCCGATGTCCGTCTCGCACCGGGGAACGCACCGGCGAGGCCCGCCGGACCGGTCGCCATCACAGCGATCGAACCGAGAGGAGGTGGTCCTCGAGGACGCTGAGCACCGGGCGGCCCGAACGGGTCGGTCGGCGGTGGGGTTGTCGGTCGGCACGGTGCCCGACCGGACGACCTCGCGGCCGAGCGAGCCGCGACGGCCCTCCCGGTGCGCACGACACGCACAACTGAATGGATCGGTGCATCGCCCTCGCACCGGCCGGGGTCGGTCGGGACGGTCAGGTGCTCGACCGACCCCGTGGCCCCGGTCGGGGCGGTCGTCCTGGTCCGCCGCAGGCGACCTGCGGGTATCGGCGGCCTTACAGTCTGGGTGTGACTTCCGCCGATCCCACGACCAGCCGGCCGCTGCGCGCCGACGCCCGGCGCAACCGCGCCCGGGTGCTCGAGGTGGCGCAGGAGGTGTTCGCCGAGGAGGGCCTCGCGGTCCCGATCGACGAGATCGCCCGCAGGGCCGGAGTCGGCGTGGGCACGGTGTACCGGCACTTCCCGACCAAGGACGCGCTGTTCGAGGCGATCATCGTGGAGCGACTGCGCGCGGTCGGCGAGGCCGCCCGCGAGCTGGCCGAGGGTCCCGAGGCCGGCACCGGCTTCTTCGCGTTCTTCGAGCAGATGGTGCAGAACGCCAGCCTGAACCGGGCGCTGTTCGACGCGCTCGCGGCCAACGGCAGCTTCAACCGGGAGCTGACCGCCGAGGCGTCGAACGTGATGATGACCGGCCTCGGCCAGCTGCTGGCCAAGGCCCAGGAGGCCGGGCGGGTGCGGTCCGATCTCACGGTGACCGACGTGAAGACCTTGATGGTGGGCTGCCTGGCGATGGCCCGGCAGGGCACCGCCGACCCGCGGTTGATCGTCGGCGTGGTCTGCGACGGCATGCGGCCGGTCAGTCCATCCCGGACACCCGGAGCGTGATGTTGAGCCGACCGGCCGCCAGGCCGGTGGCCGGGTCGCCGGTGCCCGGCAGCGTCTTCGTCACGCCGTGATAGGCGAACCGGGACGGTCCGCCGAACACGAACAGGTCGCCGGAGCGCAGCTCGACGTCGGTCCACGGCCGGTTGCGGTGCTCGGTGTTGCCGAACCGGAACACGCAGCTGTCGCCGATGCTCAGTGACACCACGGGCGCGTCGCTGCGCTCGTCCTTGTCCTGGTGCATGCCCATCTTCGCGGCCTGGTCGTAGAAGTTGACCAGCGCGATGTCGGGTCGGTACGCGGGATCGCCGACCGCCCGGGCGCCCAGGTCCGCGAGCCAGTCCGGCAGCGGCTTCACCGGGGAGCCGTCCTCGGTGGTGCGGCTGTAGCGGTACGGCGTCCAGTGCCAGCCCAGGCACACCGTCTGCACGGACATCACGCCGCCGCTGGGCAGCCGCGTGTGCCGCATGCCGGCGGGCGCTGCCGCCCAGTCGCGGCACGCGGCCACCAGCCGGCGCTGCTCGTCGGGGCTGAGCCAGTCGGGGGTGTGCACGGCGCCGGGCGCGATCTCCGCTGGCTCGCGGCCGAACATCGAATCCACGGGGGTCTCCGTCCGCTGTGCGGCGGTACGTGCGTTGCACCCGCTGCACGCAACCCCCTGACCCGTTGGCCCAGTCGAGACTGCGCCGCAGGTCAGCGGGGTATTAGTAGGGCCGGTCGGACTCGAACCGACACTGGCACGGACCTAAACCGTGTGCCTCTGCCAATTGGGCTACGGCCCCCTTGGCCGCAAGCCTAGCGGTCGCCCTCCGGCGGGCCCGGCGAACGGGTCCTAACGTGGTCAACTACGGTGGTTTCCACCACGCACGGCGAGGAGGACAAGTGGCTCGCGATCCCGACACCATTCAGCGCGAGATCGAGCAGGCGCGGGACGCGCTGGCCGCCACCCTGGACGAGTTGGCCGTCAAGGCCAACCCGAAGCAGTACGTGGACCAGGGCAAGGACGCGGTCCGTGCCCGGCTGTCCGATCCGCGGGTGAAGTACGCGTTGATCGGCGTCGGGGTGCTGGTCGGCGTCCTGGTGGTGCGCAAGCTCTTCCGCTGACGACGAGCGAAAGCCCCGCCGGCCGCGCAGGCCGGCGGGGCTTTCGCCGTGTTCAGGGCCGCAGCAGTGGCAGCAGGACCTGGTCGACGAGCCGATCCACGAAGGTGGCGTCGAGGGGGTCCCCGGTGAGCATCAGCCGGTAGGTCAGCGCCGCGCCGGCGAGCTCGACGGCCATGCCGCGCGGGGCGTCCAGCCGGACCTCGCCGCGGGCGGTGCCCCGGTCGAGGATGCCGCGCAGCACGTCCCGCTGCGCCACCAGGAACGTCTCGCGGAACGCGGTGGCGAGCTCGGGCTCGTGGGGGAGTTCGCCGACCAGCGCCTGCGCGGCCTTGCCGGTCGGCCCGGACAGGAACGCGGCGAAGGCGCTGAGGAACTCGCGCAGGTCGCCGGTGAGCGATCCGGTGTCGGGCTCGGGGATGTTCTGGTGCACCAACTGGTTCACGGTGTCGATGACCAGGTCGAGCTTGGACTCCCAGCGCCGGTAGATGGTCGCCTTGCCGGCCCGCGCCTTGGCGGCGACCGCGTCCATGGTCAGCGCCCGGTAGCCGACCTCGGCCATGACCTCCAGCGCCGCGCGGCGCAGCGCCTCGTCGCGGGTGGCGTCCCTCGGCCGGCCGCGGGCGGCCGCGTTTGCCTGCTCCGCGTACGACGTTGTGGCCAAGACCATCCTCCCGATACGGCAAGGGGTTGCCCTTCGGGGATCATCCTAAGTGCAATCAGCCGGACGAGTGGATCAGATCGCCTTGTCGTCGGTCTCGTCGGCGAGCTCTGACAGGTCCATCTCCTGCGTGTTCTCCCCGACCTTGGGCGCGTCAGCGGCGGGCGTGTCGGCGACGGCCGGCTCGGCGGCGTGGGACGGCGTGCTCAGGCCGTGCCGTGCGTGCAGGTACGCGGTGGTGAAGGCGAAGGCGTCGCCGTCGAGCAGGTGCACGACGGTGGGCTTGCGCTCCTGCTCGGACGAGCCGGTGAGCTGCTCGACCATCTGGTCGGCGCGGTCGCGGGCGGCGATCAGACCGGGCGCCTGCTCGGTCAGCACCGTGCCGTCCGCCTCCAGCTTGACCGTCCAGTCCTCGCCCTCGGGCGAGTAGTTCACCAATATCGGTGTCGCGCCCATCCTCGATCACCCTCCCCGTCGTGCCGCGGCCTCCCCGGTCGACGGGGCCGCGCGGATGAGACGCGGCCCCGTCGGACGCATGACGACGTTACACCGATCGGGTGACCGCCATCCGGCCTTACACCAAAGCGTGCCTACCTTGCCGCTGCTCGTCGCCCGCCTGCTCGATCATCCGGGCGGCGACCCGGTCGATCGCCGCGTCCAGGTCGTCCCGGCTCTCCTGCCGCCAGTCCGACAGCCGTTCCACGATCCAGCCCCGCCAGGCGGCGGCGAGCCGGTCGAACTCGGCGCGGCCCCGGTCGGTCAGGTCCAGTTCAGGGCCCTGCCGCTCGAGGTAGCCGCTGTACTCCAGCGCGAAGAACGCCGGCTCGAACACCTTGGCCGGGATGCGGTGCCGCTCGGCGATCGCCTCGACCGTCGCCGGCTGCTGCAACTTGTGCTGGAACTTGACCCGCATCAGGCACCAAACACCGCCTTCGTCCAGGCTCGTCCCGGAGCGGCCGAGGATCTCCGGCGCGGCCTGCCGCCGCTCCCGGTACATCAGCGTGGCGATGGCGCGCTCCAGCTCCCGGTCGGAGTCCCTGGCCTCCGGCATCGCGAAGCCCTCGCCGAGTTCCGGCGCGCTCGCCCGGGAGGTGTCCCGCAGCGGCATCTCCTTGAGGAAGAACGACACCAGCAGCGCCAGCAGGCCGACCGGCACGGCGTAGAGGAACACCGTGTGCAGCGAATCGGAGTACGCCTGCACGATCGGCCGGGACACTGCGTCGGGCAGCGCGTGCAGCAGCGCCGGCACGGCCGTCACGTGCGGATCGACGCCTTGCGGCAACGGATGAGTTGCCAGCGCGGTCCCGAGGTTGGTGGTGAGCTGGCTGGAGTAGATCGAGCCGAAGATCGCGGCGCCGAACGAGCTGCCGATGGACCGCAGGAACGTCACGCCGGACGTGGCCACGCCGAGGTCGCCGTAGTCGACGGTGTTCTGCACGGCGATGGTCAGCACCTGCATGGCCAGGCCGATTCCGACGCCGAGCACCAGCATGTACACCGACGACAGCACGATCCCGGTGTCCGGTGTGAGCAGCGACAGCAGGTACAGCCCGGCGCTGATGCCGATGCTGCCCAGGATCGGGAAGATCTTGTACCGACCGGTCCGGCTGACGATGTTGCCGGACAGGATGGACGCCACCAGCAGGCCGATCACCATGGGCAGCAGGCGGATGCCGGAGCTGGTCGCGGACGTGCCCTGGACGTACTGCATGTAGGTGGGCAGGAACGACAGCGCCCCGAGCATGGCGAAGCCCACGATGAAGCTGAGGATGCCCGACACGGTGAACACCGGGTTGCGGAACAGCCGCATCGGCAGCATGGGCTCCTTGGCCCGCAGCTCCACGGCGACGAACAGGCCCAGCAGCACCACCGAGCCGACCGACATCCAGATGATCTCGGGGGAGCCCCACGCGTAGGTGGTGCCGCCCCAGCTGGTGACCAGCGTCAGCCCGGTCGCGGCCAGGCCGATCAGCAGGATGCCGGCGTAGTCGACGACCGGCTTGATCGCCGCCTTCACCGACGGCATGGTCACCGCCGCGACGACCAGCACCACCACGACGAGCGGGATGTTCACGTAGAACGCCCACCGCCAGGACAGGTGGTCCACGAACAGGCCGCCGAGCATCGGGCCGGCCACCGTCACCACGCCGAACACCGAGCCCAGCAGCCCCTGGTACTTGCCGCGTTCGCGCAGCGGGATGAAGTCGGCGATGAGCGCGGTGGACGTGACCATCAGACCGCCGCCGCCGATGCCCTGCACCGCCCGCCAGATGATGAGCCAGGTCATGGAGTCGGCGAAGCCGCAGAAGAACGAGCCGACGCCGAAGATCACCACAGAGAGCTGGAACATCAGCTTGCGGCCGAACAGGTCGCCGAACTTGCCGACGATCACCGTCATGATCGTCTCGGCCAACAGGTACGCGGTGACCACCCAGGACAGGTGGCCGGCGCCGCCGAGGTCGCCGACGATCGTCGGCAGCGCCGTGCCAACGATCGTCTGGTCGAGCGCCGCCAGCAGCATGCCGAGCAGCACCATGCCGAAGATCGCGTTGATCCGGCCGCGGCTGATGCCCACGGTGTCCGGTTCAGCGGTGGTGGCAGCCATTCACGCCCCCTCGTCCGGGTCGGTTCCGACTTCACCGCACGGGCCGGTCCGCCGCAGCGGACGTCACCCGGAGAGGTGAGATCCCGGGTATGAGCGTACAGAACAGTTCTGTTCTATTGTGTGTGATCCCCGCTACCGAGCAGCGGCGCCAGCAGGCCGTCCACGATCCGGTCCACCAGCTCCTCGGTCAGCTCCCGGCCCTTGAACAGCAGGTTCGACATGGCCAGCGCCAACGGCAGGTCGGCCAGCAGCTCCAGGTCCACGCCGGCCGGCAGCTCGCCCCGGCGGCCGGCGGCGGCCAACACCTCGGCCATCGGATTCGTGCCGCCCTGGCCCAGCTGCTCGGTCATCAGCCCGGCCAGCTCCTGGTCGCGACGACTGCCCTCCAGCAGCGCGAGCAGCAGCCCGCGACGGTCGCCGGCCACCTCGGCGCGCAGCCACTGCTTGCACAGCTCGCGCACGTCGCCCAGGTACGACCCGGTGTCCGGGGCCGCGATCTCGACCCGATTGGCCTGTAGCGCCGCCACGATCAGGTGCGCCTTGGACGGCCAGCGCTGGTAAAGGCTGCCCTTGCTGGCGTGCGCCCGCTGCGCCACGAGGTCCATGTTGAACCGCTCGTAGCCGACCTCGGCGACCGCGTCGATAGCCGCGGTGAACACCTCGGCGAGGCGCTCCGGGGTGTCGAGGGATACCCGTCGGCGCGAAGGGGACGACATTCCGGCGACAGTACTTCGGCGGTCCGAGGTTCCGTGCGCCGAGCCGGCACGGGCACCGTGCGCGCCGTTCGGCGTGGCGTGGACGGCAGCAGTGGTCACCCGAACAGTTCAATTGCCGCGACGGAGCCGAAGCCGCCGTGTCGGACAATGCCATTCGCCGCGCCGGGCGGGTTCGTCGTCGGCGCGTGCGTGTCCTCGGTAGCCGGTTTGATGCCGTCACTGACCATTGAACTCGGCGTTTCCGGCGCGGAGGCGGCGCAACTGCTGACCGTTTTCGGATTGGCCGGCGCGATGGCGATGTCACTGGTCGGACGGATCGATCCTCGGCGGTTGCCGCTGATCGGGCCGGCCGCTCTGACCATCGGAAATGCGTTGTCGGTATTCGCCGACAATTTCGTGTTGCTGCTGGCGGTGAGAATTGTGCTCGGCGTCGGAGCCGCCGGCGTGTTGCGGGCCGGCGACCGAGGGGTGAGCGGCGGGCTGGCCGTCAGGACGGTGCTCGGCGCGCCGATCGCGGCCGTGATCGCGGACCAGGCCGGGTGCAGGACGGTGTTCGTGCTGCTGGCCGTGATCGCCGCCGTCGGAGCGGCCGACGCACTACTCGGCGTGGTGCTGAACCCGATCAGACGACACCCGATCGGCGATCCGCGCCTGCTGCTCACGGCAGGGCTGAAGGTGATCTTCCGTGCCGCCGTCATTGCCGCATGTTCCCTGCTCACGCCGGTGCTGGCGGCCGCTGCGGGCCTGCACGGCCGGGTTGTCGAGGTGCTGTTCGTCGCGTTCGGCCCAGGGGCGGTGATCGGCGTCGTCGCGGTGCGGAGACGTGGTGCGAAGGCGGCCTTACTTGCGTCAACCGCACTCTCGGCCGCCTTCGTGGCGGCTCTGCCGTTCGCGCACGGCTCGGTGGTCGGAGTGGCCGCGGCGCTCGCGTTCTGGGGCGCGGCGGCAGGGGCGGCCGACGCCTCGATGCGTGTCCTGACCGGCGATCCGGTGGTCGACGACGTCGCCGGATTCCTGGGCGTGGGCCTGGCGGGACTGATCGGCGGCGCGGTGTTGACCGTGGCCGGTCCGGACGCGTTGCCGCTGGTCGCGGCGGCTGTCGCGGTGGTGGTGCTGCTCGCGGCGGCGGTGGGGCTGGCGTCGAACTCCCGGCGAGAGGGCCACCGTGGCCCTGGGGCCCTCTCCACCGGAAGTCAGGACGCGCGCTGACCTGCCGGCGCCGGCTCAGCGGTTGGGATTGACCGCTGCCCGGCGTGCGGTGGGACGGATCCGTCTGAGGTCGCCGTCGCGGCCTCGAGTCGGTGGTTCCGTCAGCCGCGGGTCCAGGACTGCTGTCATAGCACCTCCAGTGGTGTCGGTTCCCGGCCGGCATGGCGGGGCCTGCTGCGCGGGGATGACCCCGCGGCGCGGTGAAGACACAAACGTCACCCGAGAAGAGGAAGGGTGGCGATAACCGAAAGGTGAGTGGCCGTCCCGATCGGGAGATCGACGAGGTCGATGTCCATCGGACCGAGTCGCATGGCGCGCGTCACCCTTTCGAGTTCGGTGGGACCCGTCGACGCGGATCCGTGTCGGACTCATTGAGCCACCAGATGGCGGCCGTCTCAATACTCCATTTCGTTAAGGGACAACTAACTCATTGGTGTAGCGCCCGAGGGTTTGCTCACCAAGCGAGTGCGGAGTGTCACCGTGCGCGTTCACGGCCACACCTGTTCGGCCTAGTCGTTCGGATCCTTCGTAACTACCGGAGAGTAGACCGACCGGGCTAGCCGAACATCCGATGTCTGCCTGCGAAAGGGGTGAATCGCCCCTCGCTCCTTGTGCTCCAGGTATGGACCTCCTACGTTTTGACGCGGTCGCCGTCGCCGCCGCGCACGTCCGATGCCAACGAGCTGGAGGAACGAACGTGCGCAGGACTGTGCTGACCGCGCTGGCCGCGGTCGTCGCGCTGGTCGGGTCGGGGGTGCTCGGGGCGACCGCCGCGAGCCCGGCGCTGGCCCTGGACAACGGGCTCGCCCGCACCCCGCAGATGGGCTTCAACAACTGGAACCTCACGCACTGCAGGGCCCAGTTCAACGAGGCGTTCGTCAAGGGAATCGCCGACACCCTGGTGTCGACCGGCCTCAAGGACGCCGGCTACCAGTACGTGAACCTGGACGACTGCTGGGCCGCGTCGAGCCGGGACAGCAAGGGAAACCTGGTGCCGGACAAGACGCGTTTCCCGCACGGCATCAAGGCCGTCGCCGACTACGTGCACTCGAAGGGCCTGAAGTTCGGGCTGTATTCCAGCGCCGGCACCAAAACCTGCAACTCCGCCGGTTTCCCCGGCGGCCTCGGGCACGAGAAGCAGGACGCCGCGCTGTGGGCGTCGTGGGGCGTGGACTACCTCAAGTACGACAACTGCAACAACCAGGGGCAGGACGCCACGAAGCGCTACACCGCGATGCGCGACGCGCTGGCCGCCACCGGCCGGCCGATCCTGTACTCGATCTGCGAGTGGGGCCAGAACCAGCCGTGGACCTGGGCCGCGCCGGTCGGCAACTCCTGGCGCACCACCGGTGACATCAACGACTCGTACTCGAAGATGCTGTCCATCTACAAGGCCAACATCAAGCTGGGCAAGTTCGCCGGCCCCGGACACTGGAACGACCCGGACATGCTGGAGGTCGGCAACGGCGGCATGTCCGACACCGAGTACCGCACGCACTTCACGCTGTGGGCCATGATGTCCGCGCCGATGCTGATCGGCTCCGACATCCGCAAGGCGTCGGCGGCGACGCTGACGATCCTGCGCAACTCCGACGTGATCGCGCTCGACCAGGACGCGAAGGGCGTGCAGGGCAACGAGATCTCGTCCGCGAACGGCCTGCACGTGATCCGCAAGCCGCTGGCCGACGGCGACACCGCCGTCGCGCTGTTCAACGAGACCGGCAGCACCGCGAAGATCTCCACCTCGCTGTCGGCCATCGGCGTCTCCTCGGGCACGCACACGCTGACCGACCTGTGGTCCAAGGCGAAGTCGACCACCACGGACACCATCAGCGCCTCCGTGCCGGCCCACGGCACGGTCGTCTACCGCGTCCACTGATCAGCCGTTTGACAACTCGAGCGGGGCTGTTCCCGACGGTGAAACGCCAGGAACAGCCCCGTTTTCGGCGCCGTTCACTCCGCCAAGTCGGTGGGCTTCTGTCCGGCTCGGGACAAGATCCCGGGCGCTGCCAGGCTGGTGTGCCACGGTGTGGTCATGCGAACACGTGCGGTGATCTGGCGCCTCTCCGTCGGGGCGGCGCTGGTGGGAGTCGGCCTGGTCGCCGGCTCGGTCGCCTCGATCGCTGGGGCGGCGCAACAGGTGACGGCCGACGACGGCGCCAGAGTCGTCGGCCAGACCGTGGTCGGGCCGCGGACGCTGGATCTGACCGTCCAGTCGCCCGCGCTCGGCCGCACCGCCATGGCCCGGCTGCTGTTGCCGCCGGACTGGGACGTCCGGCCGTACGCCCGGTGGCCCGTGCTGTATCTGCTGCACGGCTGTTGTGACAACTACACGTCCTGGACCCGTGAGACCGATGTGGCCGCACTGACCGGCGGCACGGACGTGCTGGTGGTGATGCCGGAGGCGGGGCCCGACGGGTACTACTCGAACTGGCTGAGCGGCCCGGCCTGGGAGACGTTCCACACCGTCGAACTGCGCCAGCTGCTGGAGCGCGGCTACCGGGCCGGGCAGCGCCGCGCCATCGCCGGCCTGTCCATGGGCGGGCTCGGCGCGTTCGACTACTCGGCCCGGCATCCCGGCATGTTCCAGGCCGCCGCGTCCTACAGCGGGGCACTGGACACCACGCTGTCGCAAGAGGCGATCAACCAGGTCGTTTCGATTGTTTCGAGCAATGGTCACGACCCCGATGCGTTGTGGGGCGATCCGACCAGGCAGCGGCTGGTGTGGGCCGCGCACAACCCGCTGGACCTGGCCTTTGCCTTACGCGGCACCGCGTTGTTCGTGGCCGCCGGCAACGGCCAGCCTGGGCCGCTGGATCCACCCGGCACCGGGTTCAACGAAAGTGAGGCCCTGCACGGCGCTGAGACGTCCGCGCTGGTGGATCGGTTGCGGCTGCTGCACATTCCGGCCACCGTCGACCTTTACGGGCCCGGCACGCACACCTGGCCGTACTGGCAGCGCGAGCTGCACGAGTCGTTCCCGATGCTGATGGCTGCCATTGGAGCGTCGGCGGGAGGTGGCGCGTGACGGTCTGAGTACCGCAAATGCGTGGGACCTGCGGGGGCGTTTCCTGGTAGGACAACACGTGTGGTGATGCGCAGCGTCGAGGAACTGGTCCGGGCCGAGGCCGCCGGCCAACGGCTGAAGTACGTCTACTTCTGGGGCCACGAGCCCCGTCGGGACGGCCGGATCGGGGGCTCGTGCCTGAGCCAGTGGTGGCCCGCGGAGTTCACCGTGGACGGGCTCACGTTTCCCACCGCCGAGCATTTCATGATGCACCGCAAGGCATTGCTGTTCGGAGACGAGGAGACGGCCGCTCGGATCCTGCGGGCGCGGCACCCGAACGAGGCCAAGACCCTCGGCCGGGAGGTGCGCGGTTACGACGAGGAGGTGTGGGCCGCCAACCGGTTCGACATCGTCGTCGCCGGCAACCTCGCCAAGTTCGGTCAGCACGCGCTGCCGGGCCGGTTCCTGATCGGCACCGGCGACCGGGTGCTGGTGGAGGCGTCGCCGCTCGACCGGATCTGGGGCATCGGGCTGACCGCCGACGACGGGCGGGCCACCTCGCCGACCACCTGGCAGGGCGCCAACCTGCTCGGCTTCGCGCTGATGGCGGTGCGCGAGGAGTTGGTGGGCACGAACCTGATCGGCGGGTGGGAGAAGCCGCGCATCACCATCGTCGAGTACGACGCGGCGTGGCCGGTGCGGTTCCGCGAGGAGCGGAGCCGGATCCGCAAAGCCTTGGGGGCCAAGGCCTTGCGCGTCGACCACGTGGGATCGACCGCCGTGCCCGGGCTCGCCGCGAAGGCCATCGTCGACATCCAGGTCAGCGTCGACGATGTCGAGGACGACGCCGGCTACCTGCCCCAGCTCGAGGCCGCCGGCTATCACCTCCGGGTGCGGCAGCCCGACCACCGCATGGTGCGTACCGAGCAGCTCGACGTGCATGTGCACCTGTGCACCGCCGGCGGGCGCTGGGAGCGGGACCACCTGCTCTTCGGTGACTGGCTGCGGGCCACGCCCGCCGACCGGCACGCCTACGAGAAGCTCAAGCGGGAGCTCGCGACCCGGGAGTGGTTCGACATGAACCAGTACGCCGAGGCCAAGGGCGACCTGATCGACGAGATCCTGGGGCGCGCCCGGGAGTGGGCGGACCGCACCGGATGGACCGTCGACCGGCCGCGCGAATGACCGGCCACAGCTGACGGCTGGCCGCGCCGACGAGCTGCTGCGCTGTCAACCGGTCACACCGGCCCACATCTGCCGGCACACCGCCGGCCGGTTGAGAGAGGGACCTGGTCGGACTCGAACCGACACTGGCACGGACATGAACCGCGCGCTGCTGTCCACTGGGCGGCGGCTCGAAAAGCCTGGCCGGCGCTCCACCGGGCCGGGCTCAAGGAGCCTGGCGGGCGGTCAGTTGCCGGCGCGCGAGGACAGGCCGGTCCACACGGCCGTCATCAGCAGGTCGGTGGCGCGCTCGGGGGTGACCTCGGGCCGTCGCTCGCACCACTGGGCCAGGCGCTCGCACGAGCCGACCAGGATCTCGGCCGCCGCCTCCAGTTCCAGGAGGTCGGCGCCGGGCAGGGCCATGCCCATCCAGCCGATCATCAGGTCGGTCTGCTGGCGGCGGATGGCCTCGATCTCCTCGACGGCCGAGGGCACGGTGACGGCTGCCTCGTGCCGGAGCAGGCCATAGGACTGCCGACGCTCGGCGATGAAGCGGAAGAACGCCAGCACACCGAGGCGGAGCATGCTCTCGGGGCTGTCGGCGGCGCCGATGACGGCCTGCTCGGTGGCCTCACGCAGCTCGGTGCGGGCCTTGTCGATGCAGCCGACGAGCAGGCCCTCCTTGGAGCCGAAGTACTCGTAGAGCATCGGCTTGGACACGCCGACCCGCTCGGCGATCTCGTCCATGGACGCCGCCAGGTAGCCCCGCTCGGCGAAGACCTCCTCGGCCACCGCGAGCATCTGGGCCTTGCGGGCCGCCCTGGGCATCCGCCTGCGTCGGCCGGTGTCGGCTGCGCTCGTCACGGGAACCAGTCTACCCAAGGTAACCTACTCGTAGTAACCTACTGCTCGGTAAAGGTCGACGGAAGGATCGGGACATGGGCGGGCAGGACACCAGCGTCGTCATCATCGGCACCGGGTTCTCCGGGCTCGGCATGGCCATCCAGCTCAAGCAGGCCGGCCGGCACGACTTCGTGATCCTGGAGAAGGCCGCCGACGTCGGCGGCACCTGGCGGGACAACACCTACCCGGGCTGCGCCTGTGACATCCCCTCGCACCTGTACTCCTTCTCCTACGAGCAGAACCCGGAGTGGAGCCGGCTCTACGCGGGCCAGCGGGAGATCTGGGACTACCTGCGGATCTGCGCCGACAAGCACAACCTGCGCGAACACATCCGGTTCGGCGTCAAGGTCATCGGCGCGGCCTTCGACGACGAGACCAAGCGCTGGACGGTGCGGACCGAGAGCGGCGACACCTACACGGCGGACGCCATCGTCGCCGGCATCGGCGCGCTGCACATCCCGTCCGTCCCGGACCTGCCCGGGATGGAGCGGTTCCAGGGCGAGAGCTTCCATTCCGCCCAGTGGAACCACGACTACGACCTGACCGGCAAGCGGGTCGCGGTGATCGGCACCGGGGCCAGCGCCATCCAGTTCGTGCCGGAGATCGCCAAGCAGGTCGAGCACCTCACCCTGTTCCAGCGCACGCCGGCGTGGGTGATGCCCAAGGCCGACCGCCCGGTCACCAAGGTCGAGAAGACCTTCTTCCGGAACCTGCCCTTCACCCAGTGGCTGCAGCGGACGGCGCTGTTCTGGGCGCTCGACTCGCGGGCGCTGGCGTTCACCTTCAACCCGAAGCTCATGGACTTCGCCTCCCGGCCCGTCCGCAAGCAGATCAAGGAGCAGGTGCACGACCCGGACCTGCGCCGCAAGCTGACGCCGGAATACACCATGGGCTGCAAGCGGGTGCTGATCTCCAACGACTACTACCCGACCTTCAACCGGCCGAACGTCGAGCTGGTCACCGAGGGCGTCACCGAGGTGCGGGAGCACTCCGTGGTCACCGCCGACGGCGTCGAGCACGAGGTCGACGCCATCGTCTTCGGCACCGGCTTCCACGTCACCGACGCCTTCGACTACCTGGACATCAAGGGGCGCGACGGCGTCGACCTGACCAGCCAGTGGCGGGAGAAGGGCCTGGAGACCTACCTGGGCATCGGCGTCTCCGGCTTCCCCAACCTGTTCTTCCTGCTCGGCCCGAACACCGGCCTCGGCCACAACTCGGTGGTGCTGATGATCGAGGCCCAGGCCCGCTACGTGCTGGAATGCCTCACCACGCTGGCCGACCACGACGTCGCCGCGATGGACGTGCGCCCCGCCCCGCAGCGCAAGTTCAACCTGGAGATCCAGCGCAAGCTGCGCAAGGGCGTGTGGACGGTCGGCGGCTGCAACAGCTGGTACCTGGACTCGGCCGGGGTCAACCGGACCGTCTGGCCGGGCTTCGTCTGGCAGTACGTGCTGCGGACCCGCAAGGTCGAGCTCGCCGACTACGAGCTGCTGGCCCGGACCCGTACGGCAGCCCCGGTCGGCTGACGGCGGAAGGGGGTCGGCGGGGAGCTGACCCGACAAGAACTGGGGACGAGCCGGGAGACGGATCGTCGGGGTATCGGTCTCCCACGCAAGCCGGCCGCGGCGTGGCTCCGCGGCCGGCTTCGTGTGTGCGGACCGGTGGTGGCCTGCCCGATCGGGCGGCCGGACGGGCCGTGTCGTGGGCTCCTGCAGGCGGGACGCGGCCTGCCCGAAACCGACAATTCGGTGTGACGCCGGGCGGGACTCGCGGGGGTTGGACCGGCCGGGCAGGGGAGTGCCGGTCGCCGGCCGGGGAGAGGGCCGGCGACCGGGGTCAGCGGGTCATGAGCGTGCGCAGGCGCCGCATCAGGTCGACGGTGTCGACGCCGCAGAGCTCGGCGAGTTGCTCGAGGGCGGGCAGGTCGAGCTGGATCTCGGCGGTCCGGGCGCCGGCGGCGCGCAGGCGGTCGCGGGCCCACCGGCGCAGCGGCAGCAGCTCGGGCTGGGCGTCCTCGACGACGCGGGCGAGTTCCAGGCGAACGTGCTGGCCGGGGGAGTCGGTGAAGATCCGTCCGTGCACGCGAGCCAGCAGGTCGTGCGGCATCGCGTCCAGGGCCAGGCAGATCTCGGCCAGCCGGACCACCGAGCACTGCCTGGTGCCCAGCTCGTAGGTGGCCAGCGTCTGCAGCGAGACCTCGGTCTGCAACTTGCCTTGCAGCACCTTCCTGGTCCAGCCGCGTTGCTTGCGCAGCTTGCGTAGCTCGTCGCCGAGCACGCGCTGGTATGTCATCGGGTCGATCCGCACGGGAGTGAGAGCGTGCTCGGAGCGGTTCCTTACGCGGTTCGCGAGAACTTTTCGGACCGGTAGTCACTCGAACGGTCGAAGGGGTGACCGGGAGGCGACCACTGGGCGTCCGGCCGGTTGGCGGGCTTGTCCCCGGCGTCCGGTGGGTTACGCTGGACGGCGATGCCATTCAACTTTTTCACCCCAACGCACCTGGTCATCATCCTGTTGGTGATCGTGGTGCTGTTCGGCGCGAAGAAACTGCCGTCCGCCGCTCGCGGCATCGGCCAGTCGTTGCGGATCTTCAAGGCGGAGATGGGCGCCAAGGACGGCAAGGCCGAGGACTCGGCCCCGCCGGTCCAGCAGCAGCTCACCGACGCCCCGCACCCGCAGCAGCCCAGCGCCACGCAGCACAACACGCAGCAGCAGGGCAACGTCCAGTCCTGAGCCCGCGTCGACTCAGTTGACGCAGGTGACGCCGTCCGCCGTGATCGGCGCGTCGGATGAGGTGGCCGGAGCGGCCATGCGCGCCGCTCCGTTGAGCGACAGCGCGCCGCCGCCGGCCCATCCCTGGGCCCCCGGTCCGCGATAGTCGCTGCCCAGGTAGACCTCGACATGGCCGGCGGCCAGGCTGGGCTCCTGGGACACCGTGATGCCACCGCCGAGATCCCCGGCCACCTTGCGGGCGTCGGCCTCGCCGCCGGTGCCGTAGGTGACCAGCGTGCTGCCGCGCGTCGCCGTGTTGCCGGTGTCCCCGCGCCCGTAGCCCTTGGCCACCAGCTCGTCCATGGTCCGGCCGGCCAGCCCCACAACGCCGGCGCCGTTGAGCACGTCCACGGTGATCGGCGGCGGCGCCTTGGTGGTGGTCGACGTCAGACCCCGCACGAAGTCCTTCACCTTGAACGGGTCCACCTGCACGGCGTCGCCGTCCTGGGGCGTCTGGTACGAGATGTTCTCGATCGGGATGGTGGTGAACTGGGTGCTGCCGCCGGTCAGGCCGTGCAGCTGCTGGGCGAAGCCCAACAGGTCCCAGCCCTGGTCCAGGACCACGGACTTCTTGATCGCGTCAGCCAGGTCGGACAGCTTGCCGGGATCGGTCAGGGTGCCCGCGGACAGTACCTTCTGCGCCAGCGCGGCCATGAACGCCTGCTGCCGCCGGATCCGGTCCAGGTCGCCGTTGGGCAGTCCGTGCCGCTGCCGGACGAACGACAGCGCGGACGCCCCGGACACCACCTGCTGGCCGGCGGGGAAGTGCGCCCCGGAGAAGTTGTCGTCGACCGGGCCGTTCAGGCAGACCGGCACGCCGCCGATGGCCTGCGTGATGTCGTAGAAGCCGGCCAGGTTGATCTGCGCGTAGTGGTCGATGGTGACGCCGGTCAGGTCCTGCACGGTCCGGATCGCGGTCTTGGCGCCCTCCTGGTTGGACTGCACCTCCAGCTGCGCGCCGGCCAGGCCCTGCTGGCGCAGGCTGCCCATGGCCGCGTTCTTGCCCCAGGCGAAGGCTGAGTTGATCTTGTGTTCGCCGTAGCCGCCGGCGATGTCCACGAACGAGTCGCGGGGGATGGAGATCGCGGTCGCCCGGCTGCCCCCGTTCGGGATGTGCACCAGGATCATCGTGTCGGTGTTGGACTCGCCGTCGTCCCCGCCGGCGTGCAGTTGGGCCAGCTGGTCCGCGGACAGCGGGTTCCCCTGCGCGTCGGTCCGGCTGTCCATGCCGACCAGCAGGATGTCCTCTGAGCCGTCGGCCGGGGACTCGGTGCTGGTGCCGGAGTCGATGACATCCGCGGTGGTCAGTCCGCCGTTGATGTGCTGGAGCTGGGTCCAGCCGAACCAGGTCAGCCCCAGCGTCAGCACCGAGGCCAGGGTCACGGCGATCTTCGCATTGCGGACACCGTTGCCGGCGCGAACGGGGCGGCGGTAGGCGCTGCCGTACCGGTACCGGTTGTCCACACCTGCCCCTTCCCGCGCCGGGACCACGCGGTGTCCCCGTCACCAGGACGTGGAGTGTCCCGGAAAGGTTGCGGCCCGCACCGGTTTCTATACCCGGTCACCAAGATCGGCCAGCCGACGCGACGGAGGGCCACCCGGATGTGTGGTGAGGGCTACTCCCATTCCCAGCGCAACCCGTACAAACCGGCCGGGATGTCGACCAGGGCCACGTGCACGCTGCCGTTGGGCTCGATGCGCTGCTCGGCCTCCTCGCGGCGGCTGCGGCCCTTGCCCTGCTGCTTGGCCTGCGGCTGCCACACCGGGTAGCACCGCGCCGGCACCGCCCGCGGGTGGAACACGACCTGGAGCACGCACTCCCGGGTCGGCTGGCGGAAGCCCAGGGTGAGCTCCGTGGTGCGGACCTTCGGGTTGACGCCGCTGATCTCGTACTCGGCGAGATAGGTCTCGCCGATCTCCAGCTTGCGGTGGAACAGCAGCTCGGCGGCGGTGACGTCCTCCTCGGCGTCGTACACGGTGCGGCCCAGCACGCAGTTCACGCCGGCGGTGAACACCGGGCTGCCGGCCTCCGGGTCGTCGCCGACGTTCATCACCAGCATCCGGTCCGCGCCGTCGGCACGGGCGCGCAGCACGCGGCGCACGGCCATCCGGTAGCCGCGGCCGTCCTCGTCCAGGTACAGGTCCTGGTGGTGGCTGAGCGTCTCCAGCCGCTGGTTGGTCTCCGGGTCGATGGTGTCGGAGAGCATCTGGAGCGTCCGGTCGCTGTGCCCGAGGTCGGTGTACGGCACGGAGCCGGGCACGTGGTTGGCCCACCGGCCGCGCGGCCGGGCGGGCCCGAGCAGCGCGATCAGCGAGCCCGGAGGCAGGCCGAGCACCTTGTCCAGGCTGCGCACGGTCTCCAGCGAGCTGGCCCGCTCGGGCCGGCTGCGGCCGCGCTGCCAGTAGCTGAGGCTGGCCACGCTGACCTCGTGACCGCGGGCCTGCAAGCGGCGCTGGATGGTCTCCAGGCTCAGCCCGCTGGCCGCGATGGCGGCCTGGAGCGCCAGGTGGAACGGCCCTCTGCGGAGCACCTCGGCCGGCTCGTCCTCGTGCTCCGAGCCGGAGCCGAGGTCCAGTGCGGCGGCGAAGGTGCGGGTCACGCGGGTCCCTCCAGTTGACGACGGTCCGTGCGCGGACAGTCCGGTTCGATCGGGCAAATCCACCCGTTCGCATCGAGCCAACGCAGGACTGGTCTATTTTAGGGGCGCTGAGTGATCGATACCACTCGAAGGAGTGCAAGTGGCCCTGTCCCGCAGCACCATGGTCGCGATCCTCACCGCTGTTCCGTTGTCGCTGGTCACGGTGGGCGCGCCGGCGCTTGCCCAGCCCACCCCGGCGTTCTCGCCGCTGGTGGCGAGCGTGGTGCCCGGCCTGGACAAAGCGGTGAGAACCGGTGCGTTACCCGGTTCGCAGCGCCTGTCCGCCGCGGTCAGCCTCAAGCTGCGCAACCAGTCCGAACTGGACAAGCTGCTGGCCGACCAGGCCGCCGGCCACGCCAGGTACTTTACGCCGCAACAGTTTCGGGACCGTTTCGGACCGACGCAGGGCGATGTGAACCGGGTCACCGACTACCTGCGCTCGCGCGGCCTGAGCGTCACCGGCGTCAGCGCGAACCGGATGGCGGTCGACGTGAGCGGCACGGCCGACCAACTGGGCGCCGCGTTCGGCACGTCGCTGTCCAAGTGGCACGACGCGAGCCTCGGCCGCGACTTCACCTCCACCGACTCCACGCCGAAGGTGCCCTCCGCGCTGTCCGCGCTGGTCAACGGCGTCACAGGCCTGGACGGGCACTACAAGTCGGCGCGCCGCAGCGCCGAGGTGCCGGGCACCGGCAGGTCGGTGGGCAACGGCCCGGCCGGTGGCTACACGCCCGCCCAGCTGCGGTCCGCGTACGGGCTGGACGGCCTGGGCGAGGACGCCGACGGCACCGGCCAGACGATCGCGCTGTTCGAGTACGGCAAGTTCAACCAGGCCGACATCGACGCCTTCGACAAGCAGTACAACCTGCCGACCGCGCCGGTGGCCGTGAAGGACATCGACGGCGGCAACACCGACGGCGACGCGGCGCAGTCCGAGGTCGAGGAGACCGTCGAGGTGGTGCACGCCATCGCGCCGAAGGCGCACCTCGTCGTCTACGACGCGCCCAACACCGTCTCCGGCGAGATCGACATGTGGAACGCGCTGGTGGCCGACAACGTGCCGGTGGTGTCGTCGAGCTGGGGCCTGTGCGAGTACGACCGCAGCCTCGCGGCGATGCAGGCGGTGGACGCGGTCGCCAAGCAGGCCTCGGCGCAGGGCATGACCTTCTTCGCGGCCAGCGGCGACGCCGGCGCCTACGACTGCGAGCGCGACACCGGCACTTCGCACGCGGCGGACCTGGCGGTGGACTTCCCGGGCTCGGACCCGCACGTGACCAGCGTGGGCGGCACGCGGCTGGGCCTGAACGCGGACGGCACCCGGTCGTTCGAGACGACCTGGAACCAGGGCGGCGGCTGGGCCACCGGCGGCGGCGTGTCGATGATCTTCGACAAGCCGGCCTGGCAGACCGGCGACGGCAAGCGGCAGGTGCCGGACGTGTCCGCGGTGGCCTACGGCGGCGAGTACTCGCTCTACCTCCAGGGCTCCTGGACCAGCGGCGGCGGCACCAGCGCCTCGGCGCCGCTCTGGGCGGCCTACCTGACGCTGGTCAACCAGCGCGCCGGTCTCATCGGCAAGCTGACTGTGGGCTCGCTCAACCCGAAGCTGTACGCACTGGGCGGATTGGCTGTCAACGACGTGACAGAGGGGGACAACCGCTTCTATAAGGCCGGTGCGGGCTACGACATGGCCACCGGCTGGGGCACCCCCAACGGCGTCACGCTCGGTGACGCCCTGCTGGGGTAGCGGAAGATCATCGTTATACGTCTGTGGCGCACGGCTCACGCCGTGCGCCACCTGCGTTTACGCGGCGTCAGACCTCAGACGTTGATGTCGAGGATGTCCGGCCCGTTCTCCCGGGCGAACTCCAGCTTCGCCAGGTCGGAGCGCGGGATCGCGACGCTGCCGTCGATGTGCAGCGGGTCCGGATTGCCGGGCACGCCGTAGCCGCTGCTGCCGACCAGCCAGCTGCTCACCGCGCGCTTGCGGCCGTCCTTGGCCACCGCGTACAGCGTGCAGTCCAGCGGGCCCTTCACGCCGGTCAGGTCGAACGAGACGTTGGTGCCGTGGTCGTCGCCGGTCAGGCCGATCTTGGCCGTCACCGGGCCGCTGCTGGCCTGGATCGTCTCCGCCGCCCCGCCGCTGAACGCGCCGGTCAGGCCCAGCGTGAGCAGCGGACCGCCGACGATCAGCACCGCCGCCGCGGCCGCGGCCAGGAAGCCGGTGCGGCGACGCTTCCGACGGGCGTCGGCGATGTCCACCATGACGCCCTTGAGCACCGTGTCCTCCATCCGCGGCGGCGCGGGCAGTTGCGGCGCCGGACGGAAGTCGGACAGGTCGGGCATGCTCGTCATCGGCGGGCGGGGACTGTGCCGGGGACCGCCGGGCGCGGGGTTGCGCGGCAGCGGGCCGCTGTTGCCCAGCATCGGCGGGGGAGTGCTCAGTCCGGCGTTGGGGTTGACCGCGCCGCGGGCCGGCCCGGCCATGTCGTCGCCGAGCAGGTCGGCCAGCAGGCCGCTGCCGCGCACCTGGTCCAGCAGCGACGGCAGGCCGGACAGCTCGTCCAGTTCGGCCTGGCAGCGCGGACAGGTGGCCAGGTGCCGCTCGAAGGCGGCGTTGTCCGGCTCCTCCAGTGCCCCCAGCACGTAGGCCGCGACGTCCACGTGGTCGGCCGGCGAGGTCATGTCGTCATCCCCCGATCCTGCAACGCTCGGCGCAGGGCCCGCAGTGCGTAGTACACCCGGCTCTTCACCGTGCCCGGCGGTACCCCGAGGACCTCGGCGGCCTCGTTCACCGTCCGGTCCTTGAGGTATGTCTGCAGGATAGCCTCGCGGTGCTCCGGCGACAGGCTGCGCAGCGCCTCGGCCACCACCATGGCCGACAGCGTCTTGTCGGTGCCGTCGGGCACCGCCACCAGCTCCAGCGGGCCGGCCTCGGTCTCCGGCGGCCGCGCGCCCTTGCTGCGATGGCCGTCGATAACGATTCGGCGAGCGACCGTGAACAGCCAGGCCCGCAGCAGCCCCGGGGCGTCGTCCAGCTTGTCGGCGTTGCGCCAGGCGCGGAACAGCGTCTCCTGCACGACGTCCTCGGCCCACTGCTGGTCACCGCCCGTCAGCCGGAGCACGTGCCCGAACAGGGCGCCGCGATGCTCCTGGTACAGGGCCGTGACCAGCGTCGAGTCCCCGCCGGCGGCGTTGGCCGCCACGGGCTGGTCGCGTCTGGTCATTCGGTACCGCACCACGGGACACATCTTGATGCCACGAACGTGTTTGCGGAAGTGCACTCTCGGTAGCAGTTGATAACGGTCAACTGTGAATGTGAGCGGTTTCAGCGATGGGTGAGCCGAACCTGACCGCGCTGAGTACTTAGTGGCGACCCCGCTCCCGCTCGAAAGGACGACACCGTGCACCCGTGCCGCAGCCGTCGTGGCCGGCTCATGGCCGCCGCCGCGCTTGGCCTGCTGCCGCTCGCGCTGGCCTCCGCGTGTTCGGGCGGCTCACAGGCCGCCACCGGCGCGGAAGCCGTCGCCACGCCGGTCTACACCTCGGACGCCGACGCCCCGGCCGACAACGCCGCGCTCAGCGTGTCGACGACGGCCCTGGGCAAGGTCGTGGTCAACGGCGAGGGTTTCACGCTCTACATGTTCGCGCACGACTCGGCCAAGCCGTCGCACGCGACCTGCGACGGCGAGTGCGCGCTGACCTGGGAGCCGGTCTCGGCGCAGGCCGGGTCCGTCTCGGTGGCGGGCGTCGACCAGCGGGCGGTCGGCGAGGTGACCCGCTCGGACGGCACCAAGCAGATGACCTACGAGGGCTGGCCGCTGTACCGGTACCTGCCCGACCAGAAGCCCGGCGACACCACCGGGCAGGGCCAGGGCGGGCTGTGGTTCGCCATCGGGCCCGACGGCAAGAAGGTGGCGGCCACGTCATGATCGCCAGGGTCCTCGTGCTACTCGCGACCGTCGTGCTCGCCGTGATGTCCCCGATCACGGCGGCGGTGGCGCATGCGGCAGCACCGGGCCAGGGCGGGTCGAACGCCAGCCAGAGCGACCAGGACGTGCTGACGATGGTCATGCAGTCCGGCATGTGGGAGATCGCCGCCGGCGGCATGGCCCGGAACCAGGCTTCGGCGGCGGCGGTCCGCACCGCCGCCGCGACCCTGGTCACCGACGACACATCGCTCAACCAGCAGGCGGCCCAGGCCGCCGAGAAGCTGGGCGTGCAGCTGCCCGGCCAGCCCGACGCCGACCAGCAGGGCTGGCTCTCCCAGCTGCACGACGAGGCGGGCGCGACCTTCGACCACGACTACGTGAACCTGGTGCGCCAGGCGAACGGAAAGGTGTTCACGGCAGTCGCCGCGGCGCGTGCGGGGACCAAGAACGATCTGATCAAGCAGTTCGCTCAGAGCGCGGTCGACACGGTCATGAAGCACATGACCGTGCTGGAGGACACCAAGTTGGTGGACGCCAACGCGCTTCCCGATCCGGCCCTTCCCTCGACGACCGATCAGCAGGCCCAGGGCGGCGCAGCCGACCCGGGCGGCGCCACCCCGACGACGGCGCAGGTGGCCCAGCAGTCCAACACGACGGCAGCGCCCGTCGACGACCGGCCGGGTCCGGCCGAGGTGCTCGTCGGCGTGCTGCTGATCGGCGTGCTGGCCTGGGGCACCGTGATGATCATCCGCAGGGTCGTCAACTCCGCATGACGAGGTGAGAATCAGTGTTCGGAAAATCAAGGACGCCCTGGTCGCGCGGTACGCGACTGACCGCGGTGATCGGCGGCCTCGTGTTGGCCGCCGGATCGGCCGTGGGCATCGGCGTCGCCGCGGGGATGGGCGACTCCTTCGCCGCCACCGGCGACTCGCCGGAGATGGCCAGCGTTCAGGCCCTGCTTGCGAAGGCGCCGAAGCCCGGCTCGGACAAGATCGGTCCGTTCGCCAACGACTTCATCGACATCAAGAAGGTCCAGCCCAACCGCAAGGCCAACGTCGGCGGCGCGAGCGGCACCTTCTCCGTCGACTGCGGCACCAACCAGAACAACCACCACAACTCCGACAACTTCATCGTCACGCCCGGCGTCGATCACGGCGCCCTGCACGTGCACGACTACGTCGGCAACCGGACCACCACCGCGCGGTCAAACGACCGCAGCCTCGCGGCCGGCGGCACCACCTGCGCCAACAACGACAAGTCGACCTACTTCTGGCCGGTCATCCGGATCAAGCAGGAGGCCAACGGCAAGCAGGACACCCAGCAGGGGCCGGACAAGGGCAACATCGGCCGGCTGGTCGAGCCGAGCGCGGTGAAGATCTCCTTCTCCAGCGGCGGAGCCAGCAAGGTCACCGCGGCGCCGCAGTTCCTGCGCTCCATCACCGGTGACGCCAAGGAGGTCACCAACGGTCCGGCCAACGCCCGGCCGTCGTGGACCTGTCAGGGATTCGAGAACCGGATCACCAACAAGTACCCGGTGTGTCCGGGCAACAGCGCCGTCGAGCGGATCCTGGACTTCTCGTCCTGCTGGGACGGCCAGAACCTGGACTCGGCCAACCACCGCACGCATCTGGTGTTCCCCAAGGGCAACGGCCAGTGCCCGAAGGGCACCAAGGCGGTGCCGGCGCTGGAGTACACCCTGACCTACGCCACGGTGCCCAATGGCTCGGTGTTCGCGGTCGACGGCTTCGACGGCCAGCTGCACAATCCGGCGACCGACCACGCCGACTGGGAGAACGTGATGACCGCCCAGCAGATGAACGGCGTGGTCAGCTGCATCAACAACGGTCAGCAGTGCGTGAACCAGCCCCAGGGCGGCGGCAACAACGGTGGTGGCGGCAACACCGGTGGCAACACGGGCGGCGGCAAGAACGGGGGCGGCAACACCGGCCAGCCCGCGTCCAACCAGCGCGTGACCTGCCCCGACGTGCGCAGCCAGATGCCGGCCGTGCCGGCGTCGGTGAAGAGCTCGGTGACGCAGGACCTGGACCAGATGGACAACTTCCTGACCGACGCCAACAACCGCCTGCAGGCCGCGGGCGACCAGGCGACCCAGGACTTCGTCAACAACTCCATCCTGGGCCCGCTGCAGAACAACCGGCAGTTCCTGATCAACCAGATCCTCAACCTGTTCAACCAGGCGCGGGCGCCGCAGCCGCAGAACAACCTGGTGTCCATGGCGCAGTGCTCGATGGCCGGTAACTGACCCCGCGGGGCGCCGTGCCGCGCGCGACGCGGCCCAGCCAGCACGGCGCCCACTCCAGCGAACGCCCCTCCCGGCAGCCAGTCGGGCGGGGCGTTCGCCGTTTTACGTCTATTTCTCCGATCCGCCGGCCAGTGAACGCCGAGTAAACCGGCGGGCAACATCCGCAAGGCCTTCGGTGAACGCGACAGGAAAGCGATAAGTGATTCGCTGAGAGAACGCTGAGATGCCCGAAGATCAAGTTACATTCCGAAACCTGATCGTGACCTCAATTGAACGTGATCCGCATCACACTCGATAGTGTGGATCGCCACCCTGACAATCCTGTCGCCACGCTGTCGGCCGGCCAGTACGGTGCCGCTGACCGGGGATTCGGGTGTGCGGCCCGTGGTCGAGAGGCCCGCCACCTGCGTCGGGTGGTGTTCGGCTCCGGCGGTTCGGGGGTTTTCCCCACCTTCGAACCAGGGGTGTCCCCCATGGACCGGTGTGTGCGGATGAGGTGAGAATCATCGCCGTGAGCGACCAGGCGGCAGGGGGCCGAACCAGGGGCGGGCGGCGGACGTGGGCGCTGCTCGCGATCGTCAGCTTTGTCGCCGCGCTGCTCCCGATGGTGTACCTGCACCTGGAGTCCAGTCGGCAGCTCAATCCGATCAAGCACACGATCAGCGACTATGTATTCGCCAAGCAGGGTGCCCGGTATTTCGACACCAGCCTGGTCGCGCTGACCATCGGCTCGATCGCGTTGATGGTCGGACTCGCCTCCGTCGGAATTGTTCGGGGAACGGTGCTGACCGTGCTGGTCTCCGTCTGGTGCGTCGGTCTCGCGGTCGCGCTGCTCTTTCCGACGGATCCGACCGACGGTGTCCAGTCCATTTCGGGGGCGGTGCACCGCTGGGCCGCGATCTTCTTCTTCCCCTGCCTGTCGGCGGCCGGATTCCTGCTGGCCAGGCGGTGTCAGCTGACCCGCGGGTGGGAGCGGTTCGCGCCGGTCGTGCTCCGCCTGGCGCTCGCCAGCACAATCGTGCTCGCCACGTTCGCGATGATTCAGCTGGCCATCAACGAGCCCGAGATGCTGCCATTCCTCGGATTCGTGAAGAATTACCTAGGATTGGCCGAGCGTATACTCTTCGGTATCGACATGGCGCTGCTCTTCGTGTTGGGAATGGCGTTGTGGCGGGGCGCGGGGCCGGCGGTGGACCGCCACCGGGAGGCCGGCCTGGTCGAGGGCGGTGCCGGATGATCCCGCTCGCGATCGCACTGGCGGTGCTCGGGGCCTGCTGCAACGCCGTCTCGGCGAGGCTCCAGCACGGCGGCCTGAACGAGTGCGCCGACGAGCGCGGCCTGCGGCTCGCGGTGCTGCTGCGGCTGGCCCGGCAGCCGATCTGGCTGGCCGGCATCGCCATCGCCGGCTGCGGGGCCGCGCTGCACGCCACCGCGCTCGGGCTGGCGCCGCTGTCCGTGGTGCAGCCGATCGGCATCCTCGCGTTCGCGCTGACCACCGTGATGTCCGTGCGGATCGAGAGCATCCGGCTGGACCGGGTGGCCGTCGGCGCCGTCGCCGCCAGCACCGTCGGCACCATCGCGTTCGTGCTGCTGGCCGCCACCCAGGCCCGGGCGACGGTCGTCGCCCCCGACGTCGAGCTGCGGGCCACCGTGCTGGTCGTGGGCCTGGTCGGCGGGCTGGCCGCGGTCGCCGCCCTCAACACCGGCGCGGTGCGCTGCCTCGGCTTCGCCACCGCGTCCGGGGTCAGCTTCGGCTTCGTGTCGCTGCTGATGCGGGCCACGCTGCAACAGTTGGGCGGGAACGGCCACCCGTTCCCGCTGCCCGAGATCGCCGGCATCGTCGTCGGCATCCTGGTCGGCGGCTGGCTCGTGCAGCACGCCTACGCGAGCGGACCGCCGGAAGTCGTGATTGGCTGCCTGACCGTGATCGATCCGCTGGTCGCCGTCGGGCTGGGCGTCGTGCTGCTGGGTGAGGCAGGGGACACACCGCTGTCCCTGGGCCTCGCCGCCCTGCTCTGCGCCGTGGTCGCCGCCGGGGGCGTGGTCGTGCTCACGCTGCGTCGGCCGAAGTCAACCCCACCAGCTAATACAGTCGTCGACGGCGACCGGCAGCTTGTCGCGCCCGGGATGACCCAGCACTACGACGGGAGTACGAAATGACCTGGTCCCAGGTGCCCGATCGGCACGAGGCGGCCTCCGGACTGCGCATCGTGATCGGCGCCGAGACCTTCCCGCCGGACGTCAACGGGGCGGCTCGGTTCACCCACCGGCTGGCCGTGGGGCTGGCCGAGCGGGGGCACGAGGTGCACGTGATGTGCCCCGCGCCGACCGGGCGGGCGTCGACGGACGTGGTCGACGGGGTCACGGTGCACCGGTTCACGGCGTACCGCACGCCGTTCCACCCGTCGTTCCGCCTGGTGTGGCCGTGGCAGGCGCAGAACCGGATCGACAAGCTGCTGGCCGAGATCAAGCCGGACGTGATGCACGTCCAGTCGCACTTCCTGCTGACCCGGGCGCTGATCTGGCGGGCCGAGCGGGACCGGATCCCGCTGGTGGCCACCAACCACTTCATGCCGGAGAACATCCTCGGCCACGTCCGCGTGCCCGGCCTGCTGCGCGCCGCCGCGTCCAAGCTGGCTTGGTGGGACCTGACCAGGGGCTTCGGCAAGGCCAGCGTCGTCACCGCGCCGACGCCGCGCGCCGTCGAGCTGCTCATGGACAACGGGCTGCCGCAGCAGGCGCGGCCGATCTCGTGCGGCATCGACCTGGACCGCTACCAGGACCGTCCGGTCTCGCCCGACCCCGACCACCGCACCGTGCTGTTCGTCGGCCGGCTGGACGAGGAGAAGCACGTCCACGAGCTGATCCGGGCCCTGCCGCTGATCCCGGCCGAGCTCCGGGTGCGGGCCGAGATCGTCGGCGACGGCAGCAAGCGCGAGGCCCTGGAGCAGCTCGCCGGCCAGCTCGGCATCGCCGACCGGGTCCGGTTCCGCGGCTTCATCTCCGACGAGGACCTGCTCGACGCGTACGCCGCGGCCGACGCCTTCTGCATGCCCGGCATCGCCGAGCTCCAGAGCCTGGCCACCATGGAGGCGATGGCCGCCGGCAAGCCCGTCGTCGCCGCCGACGCGATGGCGCTGCCGCACCTGGCCCGGCCCGGCCGCAACGGCTGGCTCTACCCGCCCGGCAACGTGCCCACCCTGGCCGCCCGCCTGACCCAGCTGTTCTCCGACGACGCCGAGCGGGAGCGCATGGGCAAGGAGAGCCTGGAGATCATCGGCAAGCACGGCGTGAACACCACGCTGGCCACGTTCGAGGACGTCTACCGGGAGGCGATGGCCGAGTCCCGGCGGCTCACCCGGCTGGCCGACCACCCGCGGCTGCCCGAGCAGCCCCGCACCGAGTCCCGGGAGCGGGCCGAGCGTACGGCGTGACGGGTTCCGATTCGATCGAAGGGACGCCTCGCCTGCGCGAGGCGTCCCTTCGTGCTTTCCCAGGTCGGCGGCCCGCTAGCCGGGCAAAGCGGGCATATGGCCGCCGACCGGGCGATCTTCACCGCGTTTGGGGTCGGTGGACGGGCGCGGCGGTGCGTGTCGGGATGGTAAACAGGACCTGTGGCGGGGGAGCGCAAGAAGCGCCTGACGACCGGGTTCTGGCGGCTGCTTCAGGGCCGTGCGGTTGCTCGTGAGACGAGCAAGCTGCACGCCGTGGTGGCCGCTGCTGGCGCGCGCGAGAACGAGCTGCGGGAGCTGACCGACGAGCAGCTGACGCAGGCGGCGGAGAAGCTGCGCAACGACACCCGCGGCGACTACGACGACAAGGACCTCGCGCAGCTGCTGGCGCTCGGCCGCGAGGCCGCCCGCCGCACGCTCAAGGAGCGGCCGTTCGACGTGCAGCTGATGACGTCGGCGTGGATGCTCCGGGGCCGCGTGGTGGAGCTGGCCACCGGCGAGGGCAAGACGCTGGCGGGCGCGATCACCGCGGCCGGCTACGCGCTGCACGGCTGGCCGGTGCACGTGGTGTCGGTGAACGACTACCTGGCCCGCCGCGACGCCGAGTGGATGGGGCCGCTCTACAGCCTGCTGGGCGTGTCGGTGAACTGGATCAGCGGCGCCTGCGACCCGGACCGCCGCCGCGAGGCGTACGCGGCGGACGTGACGTACGCGTCGGTGAGCGAACTCGGCTTCGACGAGCTGCGCGACCACACGGCGACCAGGGTCGAGGACCTGGTGTCGCCGGCGCCGGGCGTGGCGCTGGTGGACGAGGCCGACTCGGTCCTGGTCGACGAGGCGCGGGTGCCGCTGGTGCTGGCGGGCGCGGCGGCGGCCGGCGAACCGGACCGCGAGCTGTCGGACGTGGTGCGCCTGCTGCGCGCGGGCATGCACTACGAGATCGACGACGAGCAGCGCAACGTCTTCCTGACCGGCGCGGGCTCGGAGGCGGTGGAACGCGCGCTGGGCGGCATCGACCTGTACTCGCCGGAGCACGTCGGCACGACGCTGCCCAGGGTGAACGTGGCGCTGCACGCGGAGGTGCTGTTGCGCCGCGACGTCGACTACATCGTCCGCGACGGCAAGGTCCAGCTGATCAACCCCTCGCGCGGCCGGGTGGCCCGCCTCCAGCGCTGGCCGGACGGCCTCCAGGCGGCGGTGGAGGCCAAGGAGGCGCTGGCGGCCAGCGAGACCGGCGAGGTGCTGGACACGATCACCGTCCAGGCCCTGCTCAAGCGCTACCCCAAGGTCTGCGGCATGACCGGCACCGCGCTCGCGGCGGCCGACCAGCTGCGTACCTTCTACGAGCTCCAGGTGGCCGAGGTGCCGCCGAACGTGCCGTGCATCCGCGTGGACGAGCCGGACCGCATCTATGACACGGTGATCGCCAAGAACGCCGCGATCGTCGAGGAGATCGTCGAGGCGCACAAGACCGGCCGCCCGGTGCTGATCGGCACCCAGGACGTGGCCGAGTCGGAGGCGCTGGCCGGGCGGCTGGCCGAGGTCGACGTGCCCTGCGTCGTGCTCAACGCCAAGAACGACGCGGAGGAGGCGGCGATCGTCGCCGAGGCCGGCCAGTACGGCACGGTGACGGTCTCCACCCAGATGGCCGGCCGCGGCACGGACATCCGGCTCGGCGGCGCGGACGGCGCGGACCACGAGCGGGTGGCCGAGCTCGGCGGCCTGTACGTGATCGGCACGGCCCGCCACCACAGCTCCCGCCTGGACGACCAGCTGCGCGGCCGCGCCGGCCGGCAGGGCGACCCGGGCCGCTCTGTCTTCTTCGCCAGCTTCGGCGACGACATCGTCACCCAGTTCGCGGCCGACGAGCCGGGACCGTCCAAGATCTCCGACGACGGCCGGGTCACCGACAAGCTGGCCCCGCACACCATCGCGCACGCGCAGCGGGTGGCCGAGGCGGAGAACCTCGAGGTGCACGCCAACACCTGGCGCTACAACCAGCTCTCCGCGCAGCACCGCAAGATGCTGGGCGAGCGCCGCGACCAGCTGCTGCGCACCGACCTGGCGGCGCAGGAGCTGCGCAAGGCCAGCCCGGACCGGTACCGCGAGGTGTTGGACAAGGTCGGCGAGGACGTCCTGGTCGACTCCGCCCGTCAGATCGCGCTGCTGCACCTGGACCGGGGCTGGGCCGAGCACCTGGCGATGCTGGCCGACCTGCGCGAGGGCATCCACCTGTGGGCGCTGTCCCGGGAGAGCCCGATCGCGGAGTACCACCGGGCGGCGATCCCGGCGTTCAAGGCGCTGTTCCGGGTGGCGGACGAGAAGACCGTCGAGACGTTCGAGACGGCCAAGTTCACCGAGGCCGGCGTCGACCTCGACGGTGAGGGCCTGGCCCGGCCGACGGCGACCTGGACGTATCTGGTGCACGAGAACCCGTTCGGCTCCGACCTGGAGCGCAGCGTGCGCGGCCTGGGCCGGGTGCTGGGCAAGGGGGCCAGGCGGTAGCGTGCTGGCGGTGGACCTGACCACCGCCGCCGAGCTGTACCGCAAGTACGCCGACGACCTCGCCGCCGTGCGCGACGAGCAGCGTCGGCGGTTGCCCGGGATCCGAGCGCAGCTCGACGACGTCGAGGCGGAGCTGACCTACCTGCGGCTGCGCGAGCTGCGGCCGGCGACGGTGGTGGAGATCGGCGCCTTTCACGGGTGGTCCACCACCTGGCTGCTGTCCGCGTTGCGGGACAACGGGTTCGGCGAGTTGCGGTCGTACGACGTGGTGGATCACGTGCTGCGGTCGGTGCCGGCCGAGCTCGCGGGCGATCGGTGGACCTTCGTGCGCGGCGACGCGAGGAAGGCTCAGCTGCCGGTGGACATCGACTACTTGTTCCTCGATGCGGCACACAGTGCGCGTTTTGCGCGGTGGTACATCACAGAACTGTTCGGCCGGTTGAGCGGGACGCCGGTGAGTGTGCACGACGTTTTCCACGGCCGCCGGCCGATGCCGTTCAGCGAGGGCGCCGTCTTGGTTCGTTGGCTGACCGAACAAAAGATCGACTACTTCACGCCGTCCGCGCGGCGGGCGCCGGAAACCTTTGCGGCCTTGCTTGCGGTGAAACGGGAACTCGGCCTGGACGTGCCGGTTCGGTCCGGTCGGGACAATCCGATGGTGTTCTTCGAGGTCGCATGACCCCGGTCCGCCGACGGGCAGGGCCACCCCCAGTGGACCCGCCCGCCGACGACGGCACCGCACGCGTCCAACTATGACGAATCCAGCGGTGCGGCAACAGTGTTGACGAGTTGAGCAAAAGAGGAAACACCCGATCGTCGGCCGACCGGTGTCGGCTCCGTCACGCCCGAGTCGCGCTCGAATTGGCCCAACGCTGGATCAGGTCCGCGTTTGATCGACTCTCCGCTCAATCATCCCGTGTCGATCGGCCCGTGTAGATCAGCTCAGGGCGTCCAGTTCCGCGCGCACGTCGCCGGCGCGGTGGTCGTCGACCTCCTCGTACAGCGCGAGCGCGGCGGTGAGCGACTCCCGCGCCTCGCTCGGCCGGTCCAGTTCGCGCAGCACGAGCCCGCGGCGGAACAGCGCGCCGGCCTCCATCATGCGGTTGCGCACTTCCCGGGTCGCGACCAGCGCCTGGTCGAGGCTGTCCAGCGCGCGGCCGGCCTGGCCGTCGGCGAGGTAGACGGCGGCGATCTTCAGCAGCGTCTCGGCCTGATCGGCGGCGTCGTCACTGTCCTGCGCAACCCAGAGCGCTTCGTGCAACGTGACGAGCGCGCCGTGGTGATCGCCGCGCAGCTGCCGAACCTCGCCGAGAGTGGCCATTGTGGTCACTTCGCCGTGTCGGTCGCCGAGCTCGCGGAAGAGGGTCAGCGACTGGTCGGCGTTGGCCTCGGCAGTGTCGGCGTCGCGTTGGTCGACCGCCAGCAGGCCGATCCCGGCCAGCGTCCACGCCTCGCCGTGTCGGTCGCCGATGTCCCGCCGCGTGGCCAATGCCTTTTCGTACAGACGGGTCGCGGCGGCGAAATCGTGCAAACGGTGTCGGGCCACCGCCAGATTGGTCTGCACCCACGCCTCGGCGAAGCGATCGCCCGCCTCGCGCGCCGCCTGCTCCGCGAGTTCGTGCGTGGCGACCCAGACGCCCATCGGCATGCGCAGCCGGAAGTAGTCCCAGGACGCGATGCACAGCCGCCACGCGGAGTCGGCCAGCCCGTACGCCAGCGCGGTCTCCATCACCGGCAGCAGGTTGGCGACTTCCCCGTCGCACCAACGCAAAGCTTCTACAGGCGTGTCGAAGTTCAGGGGTGTCACGGTGGGGCCGGTCGAGGGCAACTCCAGCATGTGCACGCGGAACGGCGCCAACGCCTCGTTCGCGCGCTCGGCCGTGCGCAGATACCAGTCGGTGAGGCGGATCGCCGCCTCGCGCCGGGATTCCTTCGTCTCCTCGGACCGCACCAGCTCGGCGGCGTAGACGTGCAGCAGGTCGTGCATGCGGTACCGGTCGCGTTCCACGCCCTCCACGAGGTGCACGCTGGCGAGCCGCTCCAGCAGCCGGCGGCCCTGCACCGACGACACGCCCGCCAGCGCGGCGGCCGCGGGCGTGCTGATCTGGCCGCGCCGTAACACGCCGAGCAGCCGGAACATGCGCGCCGACTCGGTCGACAGATCCCGGTACGACCAGGAGAACACCGAGCGCACCGCGAGCGAGTCGTCGGTGGCCAGGCCGTCCAGCCGGTGCTCGTCGGCGTCCAACTCCTCGAGCAGCTCGTCGACCGGGTGGTGCGGGTGGGTGGCGACCCGCTCGGCGGCGATCCGCAGCGCCAGCGGCAGGTGCGCGCAGTGCTTGGCCAGCGCGCTGATCGCCGCCGGCTCGGCGTCCGCGCGATCGTCACCGATCACGTTGCGCAGCAGCAGGAGCGACTCCGCGCCGGTCATCGGGCCGAGCGTGACCTGCCGGGCGTTGGTGCGCATCGCCATGCCGGACAGGCGCCGCCGGCTCGTGACGATCACCGCGCACTGGCCCGACCCCGGCAGCAGCGGCTCCACCTGCGCCGACTCGGCGGCGTTGTCCAGCACGATCAGCAGCCGGCGCTGGTTGACCAGCGACCGGAACAGCTTCGCGCGCTGGTCCTGCTCGCCGGGCATCGAATCGGTGGCCACGCCCAGCGCCGCCAGGAAGTCGCCCAGCACGTCGGTCGCGCGCGCCGGGCCGCCGTCGGGGGAGTAGCCGCGCAGGTCCACGTACAGCTGGCCGTCGTGGAAAGCGCTCGCCACGTCGTGCGCCAGCTTCAGTGCCAGGGCGGTCTTGCCGACGCCGGGCGAGCCGTCGACGGCCACCACCGCGGGCGTGCCGAGCTGACGGTCGTCCATCAGCGCCTCGTGCAGCTGCGTCAGCTCCCGCTCGCGGCCGACGAACCGGGCGGCGGCCGCCGGCAGCTGCGCCGGCCGCGCCGGCACCGACTCGGTGGCGAGCGCCATCAGCCGGCCGCCCGCGTCCAGCACCTGGTCGCAGCGCCGGGCGAGCTCCGCCGACGGCGGCGTGCCGTTCTTGACCTTGCTCAGCCAGCTGGGCGTGTAGCCGACCTGGTCGGCCAACCCGCGCCAGGACATGCCACGCGCCGCGAGCAGGCGTTCCAGCGCAGCGCTGAATTCGGATCCGGACGCGAAAGACGACGATCCAGGTGTCTTCACGGCATGGGGACGCGGTCGACCACGGACTGCCGCAGCTTGCGGATCTCGCGCGGCAGGTTCCAGCCGACTCCACCGGTGACGACGCCGTCGCGGCCGTACAGGGCGGCGAACTTCCGCTCGCCGGGGTCCCCGGCCACCACCGCGTACTCCAAGCCCTCGCCGACCAGGCCGTAGGCCTGCACCTTGGCATCGTACTGGTCGGTCCAGAAGTAGGGGACCGGCGCGAACTCCTGGTCGGCGCCGAGCAGGTTGCGGGCCACCGCCATGCCCTGCTCGGTGGCGTTCATCCGGTGCTCCAGCCGCATCCGGCCGTAGCGTGGGTGCTCCCAGTTGGCGACGTCGCCGGCCGCGTACACGCCCGGCGCGGCCTGGCAGCGGCTGTCGCAGACCACGCCGTTGTCGATCGTCAGGCCCGAGTTCTCCAGCCAGCCGGTGACCGGCGCCGCGCCGATCGCCACCAGCACGCAGCCGGCGTCCAGCACTGTGCCGGCCGCCCCGTTCCCATCAGCCAGCCGAACTCCGATGACGTGACCATCTGAACCGAGCATCTCGGTGACGCCGGTGTCCATCAGCACCCGCACGCCGTTGTCCCGGTGCAGCTGCTCCAGCAGCTTGCCGACGGTCTCGCCCAGCTGGCGGGCCATCGGCACCGGCAGCGGGTCCACCAGCGTGACGTCCAGGCCCAGCGTCCGGGCCGTCGCGGCCACCTCGGCGCCCAGGAAGCCGGCGCCGATCACCACGGTCTTCGGCTCGGCGAGCAGTTCGGCGCGCAGGGTGGACGCGTGCTCCAGCGTGCGCAGGACGTGCACACCGGCCAGGTCGTGGCCGAACGGCAGGGTGCGCGGGGCGACGCCGGTGGCGATGACCAGGCCGTCGTAGCCGACCCGGGTGTCGTCGGCCAGCACCACCTCGCGGGCGTCCAGGTCCAGACTGGCCGCGGGCGCGCCGAGCCGGAACTCGGCGTTCAGGTCGGCGATCTGCTCGTCCTTGCGCAGCTGGGTCTTCTCCGGCTCCCACTGGCCGGCCAGCACCTGCTTGGACAGCGGCGGGCGGTCGTAGGGCACGTGCGCCTCGTCGCCGATGAGTGTGATCCGGCCCTGGTAGCCCTCGCGGCGCAGCGTCTCCGCCGCCGTGAGGCCCGCCGCCGACGCGCCGACGATCGCGATCTGATCCATGTCGTCGAGGATAGGTGGATGTATGTAGGGATCGACATCGGAACGTCGGCATCCAAGGGAGTTCTGGTCGCCCCGGACGGCACGGTCCGGCACCGGGTGACCGTCGCGCACGCCGTGTCGACGCCCGCGCCGAGCTGGTTCGAGCACGACGCCGAGGACGTGTGGTGGCGTGATTTCGTGGAGATCGCGCGGGAGCTGGTCCGTGCGGCCGACGGCGCGCGCCTGAACGGGCTCGCCGTGAGCGGCATCGGGCCTTGCCTGCTGCCGGCCGACGCCGACGGCGTGCCACTGCGACCGGCGATCCTCTACGGCGTCGACACCCGGGCAACTGTGGAAATCTCGGAACTGACGGAGCTGTTCGGCGGTGACGAGATTCTGCGCCGGGGTGGTTCGCCGCTGACAAGTCAGGCGGTGGGGCCGAAGCTGCGGTGGCTGGCCGTGAACGAGCCTCATGTCTGGGCGCGGACCCGGATGCTGCTGATGGCGTCGTCGTTCCTGGTGCACCGGCTCACCGGGCGGTACGTGCTGGACCACCACTCCGCCAGCCAGTGCTCGCCGCTCTACGACCTCGGTCGGCGCGAGTGGGCCTTGGACTGGGCCTCCGTGGTCGCGCCCGGGCTGGCGCTGCCGGAGCTGGTGTGGCCGACGGAGGTCGTCGGGAGCGTCACGAATGCGGCCTTCGCTGCAACTGGGCTGCCGGAGGGCCTTCCCGTGCTCGCCGGGACCGTCGACGCGTGGGCGGAGGCGACCA
This sequence comes from Kutzneria buriramensis, assembly GCF_003387475.1. Taxonomy (GTDB): domain Bacteria; phylum Actinomycetota; class Actinomycetes; order Mycobacteriales; family Pseudonocardiaceae; genus Kutzneria; species Kutzneria buriramensis. The sequence continues at coordinate 362,160 of NZ_QUNO01000014.1, forward strand.
GCGTCGGCGTGCGGGAGCCGGGGGACGCCATGGTCATGTACGGCACGACGATGTTCCTGGTCCAGGTCGTCGACCAGCCGCGGCCGCATCCCGGGCTGTGGACGACCGCCGGCGTGTTTCCGGGCACCAGCACGTTGGCGGCCGGCATGGCGACGTCCGGCGCGGTGACCGACTGGCTGCGCGGGCTGGTCGGAGGTTCGTTCGAGGACCTGGCGGCGCGGGCGGGCCAGGTGCCGCCCGGCAGCCGGGGATTGCTTGTGCTGCCGTACTTCGCGGGGGAACGCACGCCGCTGTTCGATCCGTCCGCGCGGGGCGTGATCACCGGGCTCACGCTCACGCACGGGGCCGGGGAGCTGTATCGTGCGGTGCTGGAGGGCATTGCCTACGGCGTGCGGCACAACCTGGAGACGATGAGGGTCGCCGGTGGAGCGGCTCGGCGTCTCGTCGCGGTCGGCGGCGGCACCCGGGGTGGGCTGTGGACGCAGATCGTCTCCGACGTGACCGGGCTGGCGCAGCAGGTCACCCGGGAGAGCGTCGGCGCCAGCCTCGGTGACGCCATGCTGGCCGCGTCGGCCGACGGTGTGGACGTCTCGTCGTGGAATCCGGTCGTGGAAACCGTGCAGCCGGATCCCTCGCGGCCGTACGAGGAGTTCTACGCCCATTACCGGTCCCTGTACCCGGCGACGGTCGACATCGCCCATTTCCTTGCCGAGCAACAACACCGTTCGGCCCGCACGGAGCCGTCCACTCCGGAATGATGCCTGCATGCCCGTCCTGGTGCTGGTGACGATCGCGCTGTGGATCGGTGCGCTGGACAAGCTGTACCAGCTGGCCCTCGCGCCCGACGACCGGCCGCTGCGCGCCGTCGCCGGCTGCCTGGCGTGCCTGGCCGTGGTGCCGGTCCTGAACTTCGCGCCGGTCGTCGCCTTCCTCGACGGCTTCGGCGGCGGTGTCGCGCGCCTGCTGGTCAACCTGATGACCATGTACGCGTCGTACTGGATGCTGGCCTTCTTCCAGTACTCCATGCGGGTCTCGCGGCGGTTCCAGACCGTGGTGTTCGTCGGGGTGTTGGGGCTGGTCGTCGGTGTCTGGCTCGCGGCGCCCGTGGCGATTCGCCTGCAGCCGGCCGCCCTGTCCAGCGGCGACGACTGGCACTCCACCGTGTTCGTGGTCGCCGCCGTCGGGTACATGGCGTACGCGCTCGGGCTGGCCCTGCGGTGGGCCGTGCGCTACGCCCGCGTCGCCCGCCGGGTCGAGCTCCGGCGGGGGCTTCGCGCCATCGCCGTCGGGCTCGCGTTCCTCATCGCCGGCTGTGTCTGCAAGTGTTTCGTCGCCTTGCTGCAAGCGCTTGCGGCCGTGGTGTGGGAGGCCGGCAACCTGGCATACGTCGGCTTCGTGCTGGTCGGCAGCGTGCTGCTGGTCGTCGGGGTGATGTACCCCGCCGTCACCGGGATGCTCGCCGCCGTGCCGGTCTGGCGGTGGCATCGGCGGGCGTACCGGGACATGGAGCCGTTGTGGCGTGCGCTGCACGAGGCGTTCCCCGATCTCGCCCTGCGCAGCGAAACCCTGCCCTGGTGGCGTGACCCGATACGAATCCGGCGTACGCACCGGGACTACTACCGGCGAGCGGTGGAGATCCGGGACGGTTTGGTGCAGCTCGGGCCCTACTACCCGGCGAACGCCGGCGGGGATGCGCCCGTGCGGGAAGCCGATCAGTCGGGGGAGGCCGACCATGCTCATGCCGTCCGCGCCGCCCTTGCCGCCAAGGCATCCGGCGCCCCGGCCGGGGCGCCGCACCCCGCCCCGGTGGCGGGCGGCGACGACCTCGACTCGGACGTCCGCTGGCTGGTCCGGCTCTCCCTGTCGCTGGCCTAGATGTACCTGGTCATGAGGTTGGTGACGGCGTGTCGGCTTGATCATGGGTGAGGCCTCCGGGTGCGGTGGTGATTGCGACGTCAGTCACCACAGCCG
>NZ_QUNO01000015.1 GCF_003387475.1 Kutzneria buriramensis
ACCTCCGCCCCACCAGACCTCCGCCCCACCAGACCTCCGCCCCACCAGACCTCCGCCCCACCAGACCTCCGCCCCACCAGACCTCCGCCCCACCGGGCCACAGACCCGCACACCGGCCAGTCACCCCCATCGGGGCCGCCCCCTCGGGCCACCCCTATCGCCCCACCGGGGGGCCGCCCCACACCGGCCATCCACCCCAATCGGGCCACCCCCACCACCCCACCCCCATCGCCCTACCGGGGCCACCACCCCACCGGACCACCACCCACTGGGCTACCACCTCACTGGGCCACCAATTCGCCAAGCCACCAGCCAACCGCTCCACCGCCTAACCAAGCCACCTCCCCAACCCCATTCCCACCACCCAACCACCCCAATACCACCCCCACGTTCCTTGACAATTCCACAGCGAACCAAAAACCCGCCAAAACACCACCAGCAACCACCGTCTCGGGTCGATTTTGTGTGGAGGTGGACGATGGCCTAAGCTTTCCGGCGCGAGGGGCAGGCGAAGCCTGCCCCGGAAAGGCTCCTCGAAGGCCATCGTCCAGAGGCTCCACACAAAATCGACCCGAACCCTGCCGTCAAAACCGGGACCATCCGCGCCTTGGTCAGCCAGCTCGGAACCGCCAAAACCCGCCAGACGCTCCAGCCCACGCCCCGTCACCGAGTCATGGAGCGCCCGCTCTCCGGCATTCCTGAGCCGCGCCAAATACCGCTGCCGCTCCGCCTCCGCGAGCCGTGCCACCAGAAACCGCTAACCGGCGACTCCGATTCGCGCCGCGAAACCCACACAGCCGCCGTCAACCGACCAATCCCGCCCCAACCATCCCCGCCCAACCCCCAGCACATCACCCCAGCGAACGGAACACCCGCAGGATCTCCTCCGCCGCCAGCGTCGCCGTCAGCTGGCCGTCCCGGACCCGCCGCTCCAACTCCGGCACGACCGCCCGCACCTCCGGGCTTCCGTGCAGGGACGCCAGCAGTTGGTCGTGCACCATCGACCACGCCCAGTCGACCTGCTGCTGCCGCCGCCTCGAATCCAGCTCGCCGGAACTTTCCAACGCCGCCCGGTGCGCCTGGACCGCGCCCCACACGTCGTCCAATCCGGACGCCGTCAAACCGCTGCACGTCAACACCTTCGGCGCGGCCTCGGGACCCCGCAGCAGCCGCAGGGCCCCGGTCAGCTCCCGAGCGGCCTTCCGCGCGTCGGCCTCGTGCGGCCCGTCGGCCTTGTTCACGGCGACGACATCGGCGAGCTCCAGTACGCCCTTTTTGATGCCCTGCAACTGATCCCCGGTCCGAGCCAGCGCGAGCAGCAGGAAACAGTCGACCATGTTGGCCACGGCGATCTCGGACTGCCCGACGCCGACGGTCTCCACCAGGACCACGTCATAGCCGGCGGCCTCGACCAGCACGATCGACTCCCGCGTGGCTCGAGCCACCCCGCCCAGCGTCCCGGACGTCGGCGACGGCCGTACGAAGGCATTCTCGTCCACGGCGAGCCGAGCCATCCGGGTCTTGTCGCCCAGAATGCTGCCGCCGCTGCGGCTGGACGACGGGTCCACCGCCAGCACGGCCACCCGATGCCCCGCGGCGGTCAGCGACGTGCCCAGCGCCTCGATGAAGGTCGACTTCCCGGCCCCGGGCACGCCGGTGATCCCCACCCGCTGCGCCCCGCCGGCGTGCGGCAGCAGCTCGACGAGCAGCTGCTGCGCGAGCTCCCGGTGCGCGGGCTTGGTCGACTCCACCAGCGTGATCGCCCGCGCCAGCACCGTCCGCGACCCGTCGAGCACGCCCTTCGCGTACTCGCGGACATCGACCGGCTTACGCGCCATCGGCCGCGTGGTCCAGCGACGTCGCCAGCCGGTCGATCAGCCCAAGCGCCGCATCCGCGATCACCGTGCCCGGCGGGAAGATCGCCACCGCACCGGCCTCGTAGAGCGCGTCGAAGTCGGCCGGCGGGATGACACCGCCCACCACGATCATGATGTCCGACCGGTCCACCGCGTCCAGCTCCTGGCGCAGCGCCGGCACGAGGGTCAGATGCCCGGCGGCCAGCGACGACACGCCGACGATGTGCACGTCGGCCTCCACGGCCTGCCGCGCCACCTCCGCCGGCGTCTGGAACAGCGGGCCCACGTCCACGTCGAAGCCGAGGTCGGCGAACGCGGTGGCGATCACCTTCTGCCCGCGGTCGTGCCCGTCCTGCCCCATCTTGGCCACCAGGATGCGCGGCCGCCGGCCCTCTTCGCGCTCGAACTCGGCGACCCGCTCCAGCACGGCCGACACGTTCCCGGCGCTGCCGGCCTCGTCGCGGTACACACCGGAGATGGTACGGATCTGCCCGGCATGCCGCCCGTACACCTTCTCCAGCGCGTCGGAGATCTCGCCGACGGTGGCCTTCGCGCGGGCCGCGTTCACGGCCAGCTCCAGCAGGTTCCCGTCGGCAGAAGCCGCCGCGGTCAGGGCCCTCAGCGCGTCCTGAGTGGACTGTTCGTCGCGTTCTTCGCGCAGCCGCCGCAGCTTCTCGATCTGCTGCGCCCGCACGCCGTGGTTGTCGACCTTGAGGACCTCGATCTCCTCGTCGGCGTCCACCCGGTACTTGTTGACGCCGATCACCGGCTGCCGGCCCGAGTCGATCCGGGCCTGCGTCCGCGCCGCCGCCTCCTCCACCCGCAGCTTCGGGATGCCGGCGTCGATGGCCTTGGCCATGCCGCCGGCCTGCTCCACCTCGGCGATGTGCGCCCACGCCTGCCGCGCCAGGTCGTAGGTCAGCCGCTCCACGAACGCGCTGCCGCCCCACGGGTCGATCACCCGCGTGGTGCCGGATTCCTGTTGCAGCACGAGCTGGGTGTTGCGGGCGATGCGCGCCGAGAAGTCCGTCGGCAGCGCCAGCGCCTCGTCCAGGGCGTTGGTGTGCAACGACTGCGTGTGTCCCTGCGTCGCCGCCATCGCCTCGACGCAGGTCCGCGCCACGTTGTTGTAGACGTCCTGAGCGGTCAGCGACCAGCCGGATGTCTGCGAATGGGTACGCAGGGAAAGGGACTTCGGATTGGCGGGGTTGAAGCCCTTGACCAGCTTGGCCCACAGCAGGCGGGCCGCGCGGAGCTTGGCCACCTCCATGAAGAAGTTCATGCCGATGGCCCAGAAGAACGACAGCCGCGGCGCGAAGATGTCGATGTCCAGCCCCGCGTCCACGCCGGCGCGCAGGTACTCCACGCCGTCGGCCAGCGTGTAGGCCAGCTCCAGGTCGGCGGTCGCGCCGGCTTCCTGGATGTGGTAGCCGGAGATGGAGATGGAGTTGTACTTGGGCATCCGCTGCGAGGTGAACGCGAAGATGTCGGAGATGATCCGCATCGACGGCTGCGGCGGGTAGATGTAGGTGTTGCGGACCATGAACTCCTTGAGGATGTCGTTCTGGATGGTCCCGGCCAGCTGCTCCGGGGCCACCCCCTGCTCCTCGGCGGCCACGATGTACAGCGCCAGCACCGGCAGCACCGCGCCGTTCATGGTCATCGACACGCTCATCCGGTCCAGCGGGATCCCGTCGAACAGCTGTCGCATGTCGTAGATCGAGTCGATCGCCACGCCGGCCATGCCGACGTCGCCGGCCACCCGGGGGTGGTCGCTGTCGTAGCCGCGGTGCGTGGCCAGGTCGAACGCCACCGACAGGCCCTTCTGGCCGGCGGCCAGGTTGCGCCGGTAGAAGGCGTTGGACTCCTCGGCGGTGGAAAAGCCGGCGTACTGTCGGATGGTCCACGGCTGGTTCACGTACATCGTCGGGTACGGCCCGCGCAGGTACGGCGCGATGCCCGGGTAGGTGCCCAGGAAGTCGAGCCCCGCAAGGTCTTCCGCGGTGTACAGCGGCTTGACGCCGATGCCCTCCGGCGACTCCCACACCAGCGCGTCGGTGTCCTTGCCGGTGGCCTCGTGCAGGGCCTTGCGCCAGTCGTCGGCGCCGCCGGCGGCCTCGGGGTCGCCGAGCGGGACGTCCGCGAAGTTCGGGATCATCGAGCACCCTCCAACTGGCGATACACCGAGTGCAGCACGGACAGCGCGTCGCAGCCGGCGAAGATGAACGCGTCCGCGCCGCTTTCCGCCCACTTCTTCGGGCTGCCGGCCAGGAACACGTGCGTCGCGCCGGCTTCCTTCAGCGCGGCGACCACCGAGGCGGCCTCCTCCGCATACAACTTGTCCGACGAGCAGACGCAGGCGACGCCGCCGGGGAAGTCCGCCACCGCGCCTGCCGGCGTCTCGATGCCGCCGGCGTTGAACAGGTTCGCGGCGAACGTCGACCGTCCGGTGTGGACGGCCACTGGACCGAGCGTGGCCAGGAAGACCGACGGCCGGGCACCGGTTTCCGCCAGTAGGGCGTCGGACCGGTCCCGCAGCTCCTCGAACGCCTGCGCATAACGCAGCCGCGGCAGGCCACCTTCAGGAAGCACTGGCAACGGCTTGCGCGACACCGGCTTCTCGCCGAGGTTGGGGAACTCGCTGACGCCGGTCAGGGCGTCCCGCCGGTGCGCGATGTTGTCGCTGCGCCGCTCCCACGTCGCCGCCAATCGCTCCCGCACAAGGGGAAACGCCTCGACCAGGCCGCCGGCGCGCTCGATCTCCTGGAACCACGCCCATCCGGCGCGGGCCAGGTCGTCGGTGAGCCGCTCCACGTACCACGAGCCGCCGGCCGGGTCGATCACCTGCCCCAGGTGCGACTCCTCCAGCAGCAACGCCTGCGTGTTGCGGGCGATGCGCCGTGAGAACGGATCGGGCAGGCCGATCGCCGCGTCGAACGTCTGCACGGTCACGGCATCCGCGCCGCCGGTGCCCGCCGCGAAGCACGCCAGCGTCGTGCGCAGCATGTTCACCCACGGGTCCCGCTGCGTCAGCATCGCCGACGACGTCACGGCGTGCTGCACCTGCGCCGACGCCGCGCCGCTGACCTGCGTGACCCGGGTCCACAGCCGCCGGGCGGCGCGCAGCTTGGCGATGGTCATGAACTGGTCGGCCGTTGCCGCGTAACGGAATTCCAGCAGCCGGGCGGCCGTCGGGACGTCGAGACCGGCGGCGGTCAGCGCCCGCAGGTACGTCACGCCGGCCGCGATCGAGCAGCCCAGCTCCTCGGCGTCGCTGCCGCCGGCGTCGTGATAGGGCAGGGCGTCCACGACGATCGCCCGCAGCTTGGAATGCGACCGCGAGACCCGCACCGCCAGCGCGACCGCCGCGTCGAGGTCGGGGGAGACGCCGGTGCGGGCGTGCACGCCGAGCGGGTCGATGCCGAGGTTGCCGATCGCCGCGCTCGGCTGGACGTCCAGCACATCGAAGTACGCGTCGGCGGCGGCCTCGAACTCCGGCCCCGCGTCCAGCACGACCCCGGCCAGGTCCAGGTACACGCCGTTCAGGGCGTCGCCGAGTCCGGACACGGGCACGCCGCCGTCGCCGGCCACCAGCCACACCGAGGCGGCGCCGTTCTCCAGATCCGCCAGCACCTCGCGGTTGGTCACCGCCGGATCGGGATCGGCGTGCCGCTGGCGCACGTCCCAGCCGCCGGCGGCGGAACCCTGCGCGGTGCCGGCGCGCACGTACGGCGCCAGCCCCGGGAAGCCGGCCGCCGGGGCGGCGTCCTCGGCCGTGTACAGGGGGCTGATCGTGATGCCGTCGTAGGTCTCGGTGGCGAGCAGATCCTCCGGACTGTCACGGTGCTCGCCCTCGCCGAGCACCCCCGACTTGCGCAGCACTGCCTCCACCGACCTGCGCCACTGCGCGCGATCGGCCTCCGGGAACTCGCCGGCGAGCGTCAGCTCCGCCGGTCCGGTTGTGGACGGCGTCGTCATGCGACCCGATGGTAGGGCAAGTTACTTATGCGTAGCTTGTGAGAAGGCTCGCTCGCCGCTGATTCGGTACAGATGTAGGGGGCGGTCCGGGGGGACCACCCCCTACACGTCAGCTCAGCGCGCCAACCACACCGCCGTGTCCGACGGCAGGGAGCCCTCGTCGAGCGGGCCGCTGGCCAGCAGGATCTCGGTGTGCTCGGGCAGTGCCACCGCGGCCCCCGACAGGTTGACCACGCAGGTGAAGTGATCGTCCCGGGCGAAGGCCAGCACGCCCTCGGCCGACGGCAGCCAGGTCAGCGGCCCGTCGCCCAGCGACGGCAACGCCCGCCGCAGCCGCAGCGCCTGCTGGTACAGCCGCAGCATCGAGCCCTCGTCCGCCGCCTCGGCTGCCACCGTGTACCGCTCCCAGCCCGCCGGCTGCGGCAGCCACGTCTCGTCGCCACCGAAGTCATAGGGCGCGGCGGACCCGCCCCACGGCAGCGGCACGCGGCAGCCGTCCCGACCGGGGTCGGCGCCGTTGGTGCGGCTGAACACCGGGTCCTGGCGCACCTCGTCCGGCAGGTCCTCGACCTCCGGCAGCCCCAGCTCCTCGCCCTGGTAGATGTACACGCCGCCGGGCAGCGACATGCTCAGCAGCGCCGCCGCCCGCGCCCGCCGGGTGCCCAGCTCCAGGTCGGTCGGCGCGCCCTGCTGCCGGTCGGCGAAGCTGAACGACGTGTCGGCGCGGCCGTAGCGGGTCACGTGGCGGGTGGTGTCGTGATTGGACAGCACCCACGTCGCCGGTGCGCCGACCAGGGCGTGTGCCGCCAACGTCGAGTCGATCACCGCGCGCAGCTTGTCGGCCTCCAGCGGGCAGGACAGGAAGTCGAAGTTGAACGCCGAATGCAGCTCGTCGGGCCGCAGGTAGCGGGCGAACCGCTCCTGGTCCGGCAGCCACATCTCACCGACGAACACCCGCGGCTCGGGATAGGAGTCGGCGATCTGCCGCCACTCCCGGTAGATCTCGTGCACGCCGTCAAGGTCCGAGAACGGGAGTTGCGCCGACCCATTATCTTCGGGAGAACGCCCGTTCACGTCGGGTAACGCGGGATCCTTCACGAGACCGTCGGCCACGTCGATGCGGAAGCCGTCCACCCCGCGGTCGAACCAGAACCGCAGCACCTCCCGGAACTCCTGGTGCACCACCGGGTTCTCCCAGTTCAGGTCCGGCTGCTCCGGGGCGTACAGGTGCAGGTACCACTCGCCGTCGGGCACTCTGCTCCACGCCGAGCCGCCGAACCGCGACTGCCAGTCGTTGGGTGGCTCCGGGCTCGCCGGGCGGAACCAGAACATCTCCCGCTGCGGCGAGCCCGGACCGGCCGCCACCGCGTCGAGGAACCAGCGGTGCCGGTCGGAGCAGTGGTTGGGCACGATGTCGATGATCACCTTGAGGCCCAGCGAATGCGCCTCCTCGATGAACTTCTCGGCCTCGGCCAGCGTGCCGAACGCGGGCTCGATGTCCCGGTAGTCCGACACGTCGTAGCCGGAGTCGGCCATCGGCGACGGGTACCACGGGCACAGCCAGATCGCGTCGACCCCCAGGCCGGCGATGTGCGGCAGGTGCTGGCGCAGCCCGGTCAGGTCCCCGGTGCCGTCGCCGTTGCCGTCGGCGAAGCTGCGCACGTACACCTGGTAGATGGCCGCACCACGCCACCACGCTGATCCACGGTCGGTCATTTCACTCCTCAGCCCTTGACGCTGCCTGCGGTCAGCCCAGCGAGGATGTTCCGCTGGAAGATCAGGAAGACGACGACGGTCGGCACGCTGGCCAGCACCAGCCCGGCCAGCAGCAGGTTGATCGGGGTGTCCGGGGCGAACCGCTGCAGCGCCACCGACAGCGTCTGCGCCTGCGGGTCGGAGAACACCAGCAGCGGCCAGATGAAGTCCTTCCACGCGGTCACCACGGACAGGATGGACACCACGCCCAGCACCGGGCGGGACAGCGGCAGCACCACGCGCCACATCGTGCGCACCGGTCCCGCTCCGTCCAGAGTGGACGCCTCGATCAGCTCGCCCGGGATCTGGTCGAAGAACCGCTTCAGCAGATAGATGTTGAACGCGTTGGCCGCGCCGGGCAGCCAGATCGCCAGCGGCGAGTTGACCAGGTTCACGCCCAGCAGCGGCACGTCGGTGATGGTGAGATAGGTCGGCACCAGCAGAGCGGACGCCGGCAGCATCAGCGTCGCCAGCATCATGCCCAGCACCACGTTGCCCAGCTTGGGCTTCAGCTTCGACAGGGCATAGGCCGCCGGCACGTCGACCGCCAGCTGGAACAGCCACGCCCCGAGCACGACGATCACCGTGTTGACGAAGAAGTGCGCGAGGCTCATGAAGTCCCACGCCTCCACGTACGCGCCGACGTTCGCGCTGTGCGGCAACAGCGTCGGTGGCACCCGCGCCAGTTCCGGCGCGGTCTTCATGGCCCCCAACACCATCCACAGCAACGGAAACACGAACGCCACCGTGAACGCGACCGCCACCACGGTGAACACCGTCCAGTAGACGGCCCTGCCGCGCGGGCTCTTGAGCTGGGACTCCGACACGAGGGTGCGCATCAGTCGGCCCTCCGGGTCAGTCGCACGTAGAACAGGCCGAACACGCCCAGCACCACGAACAGCAACAGGCTCAGGGCGCTGGCCGTGCCGAAGTCGTTGTAGAAGAAGGCGTACTTGTACAGCAGCAGCAACACCGTGACGGTCGAGTCGCCGGGGCCGCCGCCGGTCATGATGTACGGCTCGGTGAACACCTGCATGGTGGCCACGATCTGGAGCAGCAGCATCACCAGCAGCGCGAACCGGGTCTGCGGCACCGTGACGTGCCACAGCCGCCGCCACAGGCCCGCGCCGTCCAGCTCCGCCGCCTCGTACAGGTCGCCGGGGATGGTCTGCAGCGCCGCCAGGTAGATCAGCGTCGCCGAGCCCATGTTCGCCCAGGTGGACACCAGGACCAGGGACAGCATCGCGGTGGTCGGGGAGTTCAGCCAGCTCAGGCCGGGCAGGCCCACCGCGTGCAGCGCCGTGTTGAACAGGCCCGGACCCGGGTCGTAGAACCACTTCCACAGCAGCGCCACCACCACCGGCGGCAGCATCACGGGAAGGTAGACCACCAAACGGAAGTAGGCCTTGCCGTGCCGGAGTTCGTTGAGCAGCACGGCGACCGCGAACGGCACCGCGAAGCCGAACACCAGCGCCAGCCCGGTGAACAGCAGGGTGTTGAGCCAGGCCTGCCAGAACTGCGGGTCCGCGAACAGCTTCTGGAAGTTCTCCAGGCCCACCCAGGTCGGCGCGGTGACGAAGTTGACCTGCTGGAAGCTCAGCAGCACGCCCCGCACGATCGGGTACCAGGAGAATCCGGCGAACACCAGCAGGGCCGCGCAGAGCAGGCCGTAGGCGGTGACGTTCTCGCGAACGCGCCGCCGGAGCCGGCCCGTCGGCCGCACCCCGAGCGCGGCCGACGGCAACCGGACGGCGGTGCTCACTTCACCGTCGCGAGCACGGCGTCCGCCTTCTGGCTCGCGTCGGACAGCAGCTGGTCGATGTTGGCGTCCTGCTGCGTGAGCACGGTGGACATCAGGGTGTCGAGGATCGTGTACAGCTGCTGCGCGTTGGGCGGCTCCAGGCTGCCCTTGAGCGACTGCCCGCCATCCACGTAGGGCTTGTAGTTGGAGACCGGGACCGTGGCGTACTTCTCCTTGGCCTGCTCCAGCTGGTCACGCACCGAGCCGGTCCACAGGTCCGGCACCGGCGGCACCGGCAGGCCCACCGGCTGCCCCTGCTGCTTGTACGTGTTGAGCACGTCCGAGGTGACCCGCTCCGGGTTCAGGTACTTCCACTGGATCCAGGTCAGGCCGGCCTTGATCTGGGCGGCCGTGGCCTTCGGGTTGATCATGTAACCCTCGCCGCCGATCAGCGTGCCCTTGCCGCCGGGCATGGCGCCCAGACCGTAGTCGGCGTAGTTGCCCTTGAACTGGTTGACCAGCGTCGGGATGTTGTCCGGGGCCGCCAGGTACATGCCCAGCTGGCCGGCGCCCATCATGCCCTGCACGTCCGCGATCTGGAGCAGCTGCTTGCTGCCCATCGTGTTGTCCGTCCAGCGCATGTCGTGCAGCGTCTGGAGGGCCGCCTTGCCCTTGTCGTTGTTGAAGTCGGCCTTCCACGTGTCGCCGTCCTTCTTGGCGATGTCGCCGCCCTCGGCGTACATCCACGTGGTGAAGTGCCAGCCGCCCTGGCCGTTGGCCGAGTAGTCGGCGTAGCCGACGGTGTTGTTGCCCAGCGCGGTGATCTTCTTGGCGTCCGCGCGCACCTCGTCCCAGGTGGTCGGCGGCTTGTCCGGGTCGAGTCCGGCCTTGGTGAACAGGGCGCGGTTGTAGAGCAGGCCCATCGAGTAGTTCGCGGTCGGCAGGCCGTAGACGTGGCCCTGCGCGTCCTTGAAGACGTCCAGCAGCGCGGGCTGGATGTCGCCGACGTGCGGCACGTCCTTCACGTAGTCGGTGATGTCCGCGGCCTGGTGGCGCGCGATCAGGTTGGCCGGGTCGGTGAAGTAGACGTAGAAGACGTCCTCGAGCTGGCCGCCGGCCAGCTTGGCGGAGAACGTCTTCGGGTCCATGAAGCCCTCGTGCGCCTGGACCTTGATGTCCGGGTGCGCCTTCTCGAACGCCGCCACGTCGGCGTCGAAGATCTTGCGGTCGAACGGCTGGGTCTGCGGCGGCTGGCCGTCGATGGTGATCGTCACCGGGCCGCCCGCCTGCTGGTCGGAGCCGCCGGAGCAGGCCGCCGTGAGGCCGATGACGAGGCCGGTGGCCAGCGCTAACGCGGTCGTCGTCCGGAATCTGTCTGTAGTCATCAGGTGATCTCCCCTGACGCGGTGGAGTGTGGCGCACACCATAGATCTTCTGGACACGGAGCCGCAAGATGTTGACACCAAAACGCAAGATCGTGACGTGATTCCCCCGTATGGCGTTGCGGGCCGTCGACTCACCGCAAGTGACTGCAAAGCACTTGCGCCACCTGTCGTATAGTTGCGGCATGACACGACGCCTTGCGGAAGTGGCTCAGAAGGTCGGCGTCAGCGAGGCGACCGTCAGCCGCGTGCTCAACGGCAAGCCCGGGGTCTCCGAGGCCACCCGGGCCGCCGTGCTCACCGCCCTGGACGTGCTCGGCTACGAGCGGCCCACCCAGCTGCGCGGCGAGCGCGCCCGGCTGGTCGGCCTGGTGCTGCCCGAGCTCCAGAACCCGATCTTCCCGGCCTTCGCCGACGTGGTCGGCAACGCGCTGGCCCAGCAGGGTTTCACCCCCGTGCTGTGCACCCGCACCGCCGGTGGCGTGTCCGAGGCGGAGTACGTGGAACTGCTGCTCCAGCAGCACGTGTCCGGGGTCGTTTTCGCCGGCGGGCTGTTCGCCCAGGCGGACGCGTCGCACGAGCACTACCTGCGGCTGACCAACCGCAAGCTGCCCGCCGTGCTGGTCAACGCCGCCGTCGACGACCTGGCCTTTCCCAAGGTCGCCTGTGACGACGCCGTAGCCGCCGAGCAGGCCCTCGGGCACCTGCTGTCGCTCGGGCACACCCGGGTCGGCATGGTGCTGGGGCCGCCCGACCACGTGCCGTCACGCCGCAAGCAGGCGGCCTTCCTCGCGCATGCCGCCCGCGCCGGCGTGGAAATTCCGGACGACGCCATCCAGCACACCATGTTCTCGCTGGAAGGCGGCCATGCCGCCACCACCAAGCTGCTCAACCAGGACATCACCGGCATCGTCTGCGCCAGCGACCCGCAGGCCCTCGGCGCCATCCGGGCCGTGCGGCGCAAGGGGCTCACCGTGCCCGGCGACGTGTCGGTCGTCGGCTACGACGACTCGGCGTTCATGAACTGCATCGACCCGCCGCTGACCACCGTGCGCCAGCCCATCGAGGCCATGGGCCGCGCGGCGGTGGAACTCCTCGTCAACCAGATCGAGGGGGCCGCCGTGTCCACCGAGGAGCTGCTGTTCGAGCCGGAACTCGTGGTGCGGGGCTCAACGGCCCCGGCGCGGGGCTAGCCGCTCGATGTCGCCGGCGGCTTCGGGATGGCTCGCCGCCAGCTGGTCGTCCCCGAACTCCACGCAGTCGTCGGTGTACGGCGGGGCCATGAACGTGCCGAGCAGCGTCCACTCGCCGGTGGTTTCCGTCGCCTGCCACACGCCCGCCGGCACCGCGACCTGCGGGCGCTGACCGGCGGCGAGGTCGATGCCGAGCACGGGTCGTGTGACCGTCCCGTCCGGGTGCAGGAGCAGCATCCGGGCGGGCGCGCCGGCGTGGAAGCAGAAGATCTCGGGATGCCGCAACCGGTGCAGCGCCGAGAATTCCGGCGCGGCGAGCAGGTAGTAGATGCCGGTGCCGTTGGCGTCACGCCAGGTCTGCGCCCAGTGCCCGCCCTCTACGGGCAGCGGCTGGAGCCCGAGCGCCGTGACGATGTCGGACGCGGTCACCATGCCGGCCGCACCCCCATGCCGCCGTCGACTGCCAGGTTCTGACCGGTGATGAAGCCGGCCAGGTCGGATGCGAGGAACGCACACGCGTCGCCGACGTCCTCCGGAGTGCCGAGCCGGCCCAGCGGGGCGTTGCTCACCCAGCTGTGGACGCCCTCCGGCCACGCCTCCTCGATGCCCGGGCGGGAGATCAGGCCGGGGGAGACGGCGTTCACGCGGATGCCATGCGGCCCGTACTCCAGCGCCGCGGCCTTGGTGTGCATGAGCAGCGCGGCCTTGGCCGAGGCATAGTGCGCATGGCCGACGGCCGGCACGCTGCCCTCGATGGAGCCGACGGCGGTGATCGCGCCCCGGACACCCCGCTCGACCATGGAGTTTGCGGCCGCTTTCGTGACGAGAAAGGCCGTGTCGACGTTTCCGGCGAACACCGACCGCCAGTCGGCCAGCGTGAGCTCCGAAAGCGGCTGCACCGGTTGCACCCCGGCGTTGTTGATCACGATGTCGAGCCCGCCGAGCCGGTCTACGGCCTCGGCGACGAGCCGGTCCACCTCGGCCGGTTCACGCAGATCCGCTTGCGCCGCAAGGACATCCGGCAGCTCGGGCGGGCGCGAGCGGTAATGCGCGAGCACCCGCGCGCCGTGCGCGGCCAGCCGGCGCGCGATGCCGGCGCCGATCCCGCCGGTGGCGCCCGTCACGAGTGCGGCCTTGCCGGTCAATAGCGTCACCGGGCCAAGGTTAGAGTGCTGGTCATGTCCGAGATCGACCCCGCCGAGCTGGAGACGTGCCTGAAGGTGCTGGCCGCGGTGACCGCGCTGCCGTCCGACCACCCCACGGCGATCCAGGTGCGCAGGGCCTCCTCCCAGATCGCCAAGGAGGCCCGCCGCGAGCGGCGCAGCAACGCCCGCAGAGCCGTGACGGCCGCCGACCGCGAGGTCACGTCGGCCACCGCGACCGGCGCGACGGACCGTATCGACGACGAGACGCAGGGCATCCCGCTGGTGTCGACCGCCGTCGGCGCGACCGCCGGTACCCTGCTGCGGCCCCGCTCCTGCTACGTCTGCAAGATCCGGTACGTCGAGGTGGACGCCTTCTACCACCAGCTCTGCCCGGACTGCGCCGCCTTCAACCGGGCCAAGCGGGACGCCCGCACCGACCTCACCGGCCGGACCGCGCTGCTCACCGGCGGCCGCGCCAAGATCGGCATGTACATCGCGCTGCGGCTGCTGCGCGACGGCGCGCACACCACCATCACCACGCGGTTCCCCAGCGACGCCGTGCGCCGGTTCGCGGCCATGCCGGACAGCGCCGACTGGCTGCACCGGCTGCGGGTGATCGGCGTCGACCTGCGCGACCCCGCCCAGGTCGTGGCGCTGGCCGACACCGTCGCCGAGGCCGGTCCGCTGGACATCCTGATCAACAACGCCGCCCAGACCGTGCGGCGCTCGCCCGGCTCGTACTCGCTGTTGGTGGAGGCCGAGTCCGACCCGCTGCCCGCCGGGCCGCTGCCGGAGATGATCACCCTCGGCAGCCCCCACGACGCCCACCCGGTGGCCCTGGCCGGCGCCGAGCTCACGTCGCTGGCCGTGGACGTGACCGCGCTGGCCCTGACCGCCGGCTCCGCCTCGCCCGCGCGGGTCGCCGCCGGCACCGCCATCGACGCCGCCGGCCTCCAGCCCGACCTGGCCCCCGTCAACAGCTGGACCCAGACCGTCGACCAGGTCGACCCCATCGAGCTGCTCGAGGTCCAGCTCTGCAACCAGACCGCGCCGTTCATTCTGGTCAGCCGCCTGCGCCCGGCGATGGCCGCGGCTCGTGCCCGTCGGAAGTACGTGGTGAACGTGTCCGCGATGGAGGGACAGTTCGGCCGCGGCTACAAGGGCGCGGGGCACCCGCACACCAACATGTCCAAGGCGGCGCTGAACATGCTCACCCGCACCAGCGCGGGGGAGATGCTCCAGGACGGCATCCTCATGACCGCCGTCGACACCGGGTGGATCACCGACGAACGCCCCCACCCCACCAAGGTCCGCCTCGCCGACGAGGGCTTCCACGCGCCGCTGGACCTCGTCGACGGCGCCGCCCGCGTCTACGACCCCATCGTCCGCGGCGAGTCCGGCGAGGACCTCCACGGCTGCTTCCTCAAGGACTACGCCCCCTCCCCCTGGTGACACCCCCGCGAGTCGCGCTCTCAGACACACCGAATGTAGGTTTCGGGCAGACCCCGCGAGTCCCCACAGGCCTGGTCAGTCGTCGATCGCCTGGTAGACGGTGGTCCAGAACTCGGCCCACATCGGCAGGGTCTGGTCGCCGGCGTGCTCTCGCTGCATCAGGACGATGGTCGTCATCGCCTCGGCGGGATCGTTGTACCAGGCGGTGCCGTACTTGCCGGGCCATCCGTAGCTCCCGACCGAGGGCCCGAGGTGCGTGCGGTGGGTGCGGACCGACATCCCGAAGCCCCAGCCCATGGTGTCGAAGTATCCCGGCCAGAATCCGGAGACCGCTTTCTGCGCCGGGGCCAGGTGATCGGACGTCATCAGCGACACCGCTCGCCGTGACAGGACCGAATCGCCCGTGAGGAGCGCCGTGGCGAAGGCGAGGTAGTCGTCGGCGGTGGAGACGAGCCCGCCGCCACCGGCCTCGAACGCCGGCGGCCGGCTCCACCGCCCGTCGGGGCCGTCCACAACGGCCGGCCTGCCGGCGTCGGCGCTCTCGAATTCGTACGCCGTCGCGAACCGGTCGATGTTCGCGCCGGTCACGGCGAAGGCCGTGTCCTTCATCCCGAGTGGATCGCAGATCCGCTCCCGCAAGGCGTCCCCGAACGACGTGCCCGTGGCCCGCGCGATGAGCACGCCCGTCACGTTCGCGGCGGTCTCGTACATCCACCGCTCGCCGGGCTGGTGCACGAGCGGAAGTGCGCCGAGCCCGCGAATCCACTCGTCCGGCGACGGCGCGCGGAGCGCGTTCAGGGCATCGGCGATCGGGGCCGTGCCCGGCTCGGCGAGGACCATTCCGGTGCCTACGGTGAAGGTCAGCAGGTCCCGCACCGTGATCGGGCGTTTCGCCGCGACGGTGTCGTCGAGCGGCCCGTGGGGATCGGCGAGCACGGTCATGTGCGCCAGCTCGGGGAGGAGTTCGTCGACCGGGTCGTCGAGGCGAAGGGGGCCGTCCTCGACGAGCGTCATCGCGCAGGCGGCGGCGATCGGCTTGGTCATGGAGGCCATGCGGAAGAGGGTGTCGGTGGCCATCGGCGTCGCCGATCCCACGCCCTCGAACGCCAGCGTCCCGATCGCCTCAACGTGCACCTCGCCGTGCCGGGCGAGCACTACCACCGCACCGGGTATGGAGCCGGCGTCCACATGCCGTGCGAGCATCTCCCGCACCCGAACCAGCCCGCTCGACGAGAACCCACCCACAGCCACCTGTTCCTCCCCACCCACCGGCAAACGCGCCTGAGCAGCCCCCGATTTCCACCCTACCGACGACCCCTGACACTCCCGCCAACCCCGGCGAGTCGCGCCCACAGACAGAACGAATGCAGGTTTCAGGCAGTCCGGCGAGTCCGCCCGGCGTCACACCGAATTGCGTGTTCAGGCAGATCGCGCGATCACCGGCGGGGCGTCGAAGGCAAGGGCCACGACGAAGTTGCCGGTCGGGCTCTCGGCGCGGGCGAGGCCGACCGAGTCGTCGGTGTCGAACGCGGCGGCCACGGCGTCCCGGCCCTCGGTGATCCGATCGGGCTTGAGGTAGTACTGGGCCATCTGCCGGCCCGGTCCGGTGATCCACAGGCGGATGTACGCGCCCCGGCGGAGCGCGGCGAGAAGGTTCTCCCGTGCCGGGCTCGCGTCGGCCTCGAGCAGCCGGTTGTACAGTCGTTCCTGGCCGCACGGCTCGGTGGGCGCGGCGGCCGCCCGAGTGCCGCATTCTGGACAGGACTCGTCGTGATAGCGGTCGAAATGGTGGAGGTAAAGCTCCATCGGCTCCGTGCTGAGCCCGCACAGCGTGTGGTTCTCGCCGTCGTACGCGTGCTGGGTGTGCTCACGGGGAGCGATGGCCGCTGCGAACGCGGCCGGCTCGCGGGCAGTCTCGAAGGACCATTCCTCCGTCATGGCCGCGAGTTCAGGGCTTGATCAGCGCCGGGTGGTTGGGATCGTCGAACTTGACCACGACGTCCGCGACATCGCCGGGGGAGACCTCGGCGCGGTAGCGGTCGAAGGCGGGCAGCGTCCAGTGCTCCTCGACGGGAGTCCGCCGCCGTAACGCGGCGGCCGACATGTCCAAGTGGACGGTGAGGTCGAAAGGCAGCCACCGGCCGAGCAGCAAAGCGCCCTCCACCACGACGATTCCGCCCGACGGAACCTCCACATAGGATGCTCGGCTGGCCCGGTCGGTGTCGGCGTTCCACAGCGACGGCAGCACGGAGCCGGTGCCGGCCGGGTCGGCGGGATCCAACACCTCACGGGCGAGGCCGCCGGCATCCAGCCAGTCCTCGAAGTACGAGTCGGGATCGGTGCGCCCGTGCTCGAACCGCAACGACGCCGGCCGCAGGAAGTCCCGGGCGGACACCCGAAGCACGGAACGTCCGCGCAGCCGCAGGGGATCGACCAGCGCGTCGGCGAGGACGGCGGGCTGCGCGGCGGGGGCGGCGTCGATCACCACCCGCAGCCTGGAAGAACCAAGGGCGACAATGCGATCGGCGAGTTCGGCGACCAGAACCGAGAAGGAAACCGGGCGAACCTTCACTCCGAGAGACCCTTGGCCGGGTCGGGGGCGACGTGCGGCGCGGGCGCGGGATCGCGTACGGGCCGTGGTCCGACGCCGGCGGCCAGGACGGCGCTGTTGGGCAGCCGGATCACGCCGTCGTCGGTCTCCAGCACCACGTACACGAGCCCCATCTCGATGACCATCCCCAGGTGCGGCCCGCCCAACGCCCCCGAGTGCACGACGATCTGGTCGCCGATGGTGAACGGCCGGGACATCAGCAGCACGAGCCCGGCGAACAGGTTGCCCAGGGACTGCTGGCACGCGATGCCGACGACGACGCCGGTCAGCGCCCCGCCGACGAGCAGCTGCCCGATGCCGACGTTGAGCATGCCGAGCGCGGTCACCACGGCGACCTGGTAGCCGACCAGGGAGATGCCCAGACGGATGATGCCCGCGTGGCTGATCCCGATGTGCGACTGGGTGTGCCGCACGATGACGTTGCCGAGGTTGCGGATGGCCACGGCCATCACGCCGACGAACAGCAGCGCCCCGCCGACGGACACTGCCTTCTGCCACAGCATGGCTCCGGCGTCGAGCCGGCCGAACACCTCGACGCCGATCACGATCAGCGCCGCCAGCGTCCCGGCGCCGATGGTGCGCTTGGTGTCGGGAAACAGCCGCCGTGCCATGTGATCTCCTGCCGCCGAACGAGTTCAGCCGACAGACTCTCACGCCACGGCGCGGGCCTGCTCGATGACCTCCAGCACGGCGATGGCCTCCTCGGGCGTGACCGGCACGTGCCCCTCGCCGCGCACGGCGTCCCGCATCAGCGCGTAGAAGTCCTGGTACGCGCCGGGAACCGAGGTCACGCTGCGCAGCGTGCCGTCGACCCCGAGCTGGCCGGACAGCTCCGACGGCTCGACGCCCCACGTCGGGCCGCCGGGCCGGTTGCCGCCGCGCAGGGCGTCCTCCTGCCCGTCCAGCCCGTACTTGGTGTAGCCGGCCCGGTCGCCGAGCACCCGCAGCCGCGGCCCGGCTTGCGGCGTGACGGCCCCCATCCACAGGTGCGAGCGGACGCCGCTCTTGTGCGTGAGGGCGACGAACGCGTCGTCGTCGACCTGGACGCCGGCGCGCCGCCGGTCCAGCTCGGCGTACACGGACCGGACCGGGCCGAACAGCTGGAGGGCCTGGTCGATCAGGTGCGAGCCGAGGTCGTACAGGGCGCCGCCGGCCTCGGCCGGGTCGCCGAGCTCCCGCCAGCCGGCCTTGGGCACGGGCCGCCAGCGCTCGAAGCGTGACTCGAAGCGGTGCACGGTGCCCAGCTCGCCGGCCTCGATGAGCTGCCGCACGGTCCGGAAGTCGTTGTCCCACCGGCGGTTGTGGAACACCGACAGCGGCAGCCCCAGCTCGCGGGCGTGCTCAGTGAGCTTGCGCGCCTCCTCGGCGGTCGGCGCGAACGGCTTGTCCACGACCACCGCGAAGCCGGCGTCCAGC
The DNA here is from genome assembly GCF_003387475.1 of Kutzneria buriramensis. Taxonomy (GTDB): domain Bacteria; phylum Actinomycetota; class Actinomycetes; order Mycobacteriales; family Pseudonocardiaceae; genus Kutzneria; species Kutzneria buriramensis. The sequence continues at coordinate 18,530 of NZ_QUNO01000015.1, forward strand.
GCCTCGGTGGCCAGCGGCACGTGGGTGCGGTTGGGGGTGGCGACCACGACCAGGTCCAGCTCTTCGGTCCAGAGCTGGTCGGCGTGGTCGAGCACGAGGGCGCCGGGGTGGTCGGCGGCGACCTGAGCCTTGCGTTCCGGGTTGGCCGTGACCACGGCGGACAGCCGCAGGCCGGGGGTGGCCGCGATCAGCGGGGCGTGGAAGACGGCGCCCGCGATGCCGTAGCCGAGCAGACCCACCCGCAGATCGGTGCTTGCGTGCATGGCCCGAGTTAATCAACACTGTTGTGTAAATGCAAAGCAAACCCGGAGCGAATCTCGGCTCACTGCGTGACCACAACGCCGCGGTGGTGCTGGACCTGATCCGTCGTCGCGACGGCATCAGCCGCGTCGACCTGGCCAACTCCAGCGGCCTCACCGCCCAGGCGGTGTCCAAAATCGTGACGAGGCTCATCGACGGCGGTCTGGTCGCGGAGTCCGGTCAGGTTGCCCCGACGGTCGGCCGCCCGACGACGCTGCTGCGGCTCGTGCCGAGCGCCCGGCACGCCATCGGCGTCCATCTCGACCGGGACGAGCTGAGGCTGGTGCTGGTCGACCTGGCCGGCCGGGTGATCGCCGCCGAGCACCGGCCGGGCCTGGTCGCCTCGATCGGCGAGCTGGCCGAGCCGATCCGGGCGCTCGCGTCCACTGTGGACTCGGCGACGCTGGCCGGCGTCGGTGTCGGCTGCCCGGGCCCGGTGGACCACCGCACCGGCGTGCTGCACCGGGCGAATCGCTTGCCTGGATGGGAAAACGCCGAACTCGGTCCGATGCTGACGGCCGCGCTGGAGCTGCCGGTGATCGTCGACAAGGACACCAACGCGGCGGTGCTGGCCGAGCTGTGGGCCACCGACGTGCCGAGGCAGACCGCGATGATCTACGTCGGCACCGGCATCGGCGCGGGACTGGTCCTGGACGGCCGGGTCTACCGCGGCGCGCGGACCAACGCCGGCGAGTTCGGGCACATGATCATCGCGCTGGACGGCCCGGCCTGCGTGTGCGGGCGGCGTGGCTGCCTGGAGGCGCTGTGCGGGCCGGCCGCGGTGGTGGCGCGGGCGGCGGGCGAGCCGGTGCCGGAGTCCCTGGTGCTCACCCGCTTCGCGCAGCTCGACCACGCCGAGGTCGACTGGGCCGGCGACATCCTCGGCGTGGCCGTGAAGGACCTGGTGAACCTGCTCGACCTGGACCGCGTCGTACTGGCTGGTAGGGCGGCGCCGCCCTACCAGGACGGAATCCGCCGGGCGCTTCGCGGAACGGAGGTCGAGCTGACGCTCAGCGGCTGGGGGCCGCAGCTGGTCGCGGTCGGGGCGGCGACGTCACCGCTGGCCGCGTCGCTGACGGCCAGCGACGCGCTCGCGGCTCGACGGGGCTGAACCGGGTCGCGGCCGACGGCGACAGCTGCCAGCGGTGCGGCAACCAGAGCGGGTGGCTGACCAGCTCGTCGAGCTGGAAACCGCACTGCCACTGGGTGAACTGCGGCCGGTCCAGGGTCTTGTCCCACTGGGTCGCCTGGGCCAGCAGCAGGTTCAGCACGGTGGTGCTGTCGCCGATCGCCATGATCGAACCGTCGGTCTGGATCCAGGCGGTGCCGTGCGACGGCTCGTGCTTGGCCAGGCAGCCGCGGTCCGGGTCGAAGTCCGGGTCGTCCAGCTCGGCGCGGGTGATCCGGGCGTCGCGGGCGGCCAGGAAGAACCAGAGGTCCTGGTAGTTGTCCTCGGTCAGCGCCAGGTGGCCGCCGGGCACCCGGTAGGTGGCGGGGCCGCGCAGCACGCGGTGCGGGTCGTGGAACAGCGCGTCCGGGCGCAGCGGGCCGGTGGCGGGTGGGAAGTCGCCCCACAGCACCGGGCGGGCGTGCGGGCCGGCGGCGCGCTTGGTGACGGCCAGCACGGGGTGCATGCCGCCGTGGGCCACCGGGGCGTAGATGACGCCACCCGGAGCCAGCTGATCCAACCAGTGCGGCGAGATGCCGGCCACCCCCGCGGTGACCACGATGCGGTCGTACGGGGCGCCCGACGGGTCGCCGAAGTACGCGGCGTCGCCGGTGACGGTGGTGATCTCGTCCGGATCGAGCAGACGATCGCCGACCGCTACCTGCAAAACGCGCTGACCTGCACGGATGTCCACCGCGGCGAGGAACTCGTCGGTGGCGGGGCAAGCAGTGTTCTGCTGTTTGATCATGTGAGGCGTACCCCCGAGTGGGTTTCCACTCAAACAGTGTGCCAGACGGGCCAATACCCGCGAGTCAGCCGACGGCAGCCGCGAGCCGTCCACCATCCTACCTCTTACCTGGGGATGCATCTCCACAGAGGGTAGTCGGATCGTCGGATCCGCTCACCTGATCGAAATCAGCGTGCTGAGCACGGTGTGGAAGGCGTCGCTGGCCTGCACCGCGCTGGTGCCGCCGTGCAGGATGCGGGTCAGGGTGCCGGCCCGCAGCGCCAGCAGGAAGGTGGCCAGCTGCTTGGGCGGCACCGTCGCCAGCGCGGAGTCGGCCGGCAGGACCTTCGCCAGAAGTTCACCGAACGCCGTGGAGGCCTCGTCGTCGTGCTGGTCCAACCGGGCGACGAGGTCGGGGTTGCGGACGGCGTGGATGCGGAACTCCAGGATCACCGTGCTCAGCGCGGAGTCCTGCTCGTTGAGCTCCAGCAGCTCCCTGGCCAGCATGTCCGGCGTCACTTCGCTGGCGGCCAGCGCCGCCAGCCGCTCCCGGCGCTGGGTCGCGTACTGGTCGAACACCTCCACCACCAGTTCGTCCTTGCTGCTGTAGTTGGAGTAGAACGCCCCCCGGGTGTAGCCCGCCCGGGCGCAGATCTCGTCGATGGACGACGCGTGGTAACCACGCTCCGCAAGGACCTCGACCGCCGCACGGAGTAGTCGCGCCTTCGTGTGCACCCGTTTGCGTGGCGGTGCATCCGTAGCGTGGCTGACGTCACTGTCAGAAAGGCCCATGACTGACACGATACAGCTCTACACTCAGTACGTCGGTGCATTCAGTGCATTGGTGTATCCAACCCGGAGGGGATTGGCCGTGGCCAGCAGGAAGCAGCCCACTCGAATCGTTGTGCTCGGTGGAGGCTACGTCGGCCTCTACACCGCGCTGCGTCTCCAGAAGAAGCTGCGCTCCAACGAGGCGTCCGTGACGGTGATCGACCCGCAGCCGCACATGACGTACCAGCCGTTCCTGCCGGAGGCGGCGGCCGGCTCCATCGAGCCCCGCCACGTCACCGTCCCGCTGCGCCGGACCCTGGACCGCTGCCACGTGCGCACCGCCCGGGTCACCGCGGTCGACCCCGACCGCAAGGTCGTCACCGTGAAGACCGAGAGCGGCACCGTCGACGAGGTCGCGTACGACACGCTGGTCGTCGCGCTCGGCGCGGTCACCCGCCTGCTGCCGATCCCGGGCCTGGCCGAGCACGGCATCGGCCTCAAGACCATCGGCGAGGCCGTCTACCTGCGCAACCACGTGTTGTCGCGGCTGGACCTGGCGGCCAGCACCACCGACGCCGCCACCCGCAGGAAGCTGCTCACCTTCACCGTCATCGGCGGCGGCTTCGCCGGCGTGGAGGCCCTGGGCGAGCTCGAGGACATGGCCCGCTCGGCGCTGAAGTACTACACGACGATCGAGCCCAACGACATGCGCTGGGTGCTCGTCGAGGCCGCGCCGCGGATCCTGCCCGAGGTCCGCGAGAGCCTCGGTGTGTACACGGTGGACAAGCTGCGCCAGCGCGGCATCGAGGTCTACCTCAAGACCTTCGCGCAGAGCGTGGAGAACGGCCGGGTCAAGCTGTCGGACGGCACCGAGTACGACAGCGACACGATCATCTGGACCGCCGGCGTCACCGCCAACCCGGTGCTGGCCGAGGCCGGCCTGCCGCTGGACCAGCGCAAGCGCGTGGTGGCCAACGCCGCCATGCAGGTGCAGGGCCACGAGGGCGTGATCTGGGCGGCCGGCGACTGCGCCGCCGTGCCGGATCTGTCCAAGCGGGACGCCGACCCGGAGGCCACCTGCCCGCCGAACGCGCAGCACGCCGTGCGCCAGGCCAAGGTGCTCGCCGACAACATCCTGGCCTCGCTGCGGGACAAGAAGGTCGTCGACTACTTCCACAAGAACGTGGGCGCGGTCGCCAGCCTGGGCCTGCACAAGGGCGTCGCCGACGTCTACAACACCAAGGGCAAGGGCTGGACCGCCTGGGCCGCGCACCGCGCGTACCACGTGGCCAAGATGCCGACCTTCAACCGCAAGGTGCGCATCCTGTTCGGCTGGATCGGCCACGGCCTGCTCGGCCGCGAGGTCGTGTCCATGGTGCACGTCGCCGAGCCCCGCGCCCTGGACGCCGGCCAGATCAGCAACATGCTGAGCCGCACGGACTTCGCCCAGAAGTAAGTCTTTGTGCAGGGAAGGACGCCTTACCCGCGTTGAACGAGGGTAAGGCGTCCTTCCCTGCGTTTGGGGGACCCCGCAGCGTGAGGTGCGGTTGACACTGTGTACTAACGGAATAAATGGGACGGCGTGTCGCGTCGTGCGTGACATGATGGCTTCGAGGCCTTTGCTGTGACCGCTGCCAGTGTCCAGCCGCCATCGACCCAGGACGCTGCCGACGGGGGGACCCCTTGATGACCGAAACCGTGCAGAACGCGCGCGCCGACAGCCGGGCGCCGGAGCGAACATGGCTGCTGATCGGCGTGCTGGTGCTGTCGGCGTTCGTGATGATCCTCAACGAGACCATCCTGAGCGTCGCGCTGCGGGACCTGACCGTCGACCTGCGTATCGCCACCACCACCGTGCAGTGGCTGACCAGCGGCTTCCTGCTGACGATGGCGGTGGTCATCCCGACCACCGGCTTCCTGCTGGAGCGGCTGACGCCTCGCCAGGTGTTCATCATCTCGCTGTCCGCGTTCAGCATCGGCACATTGCTGTGCGCGGTCGCCACCGGCTTCCCGATGCTCCTGATCGGCCGGGTCGTACAGGCGTGCGGCACCGCCGTGATGCTGCCGCTGCTGATGACGACCGTGATGCGGCTGGTGCCGCCGGAGCGCCGCGGCGCGACCATGGGCACGATCACCATCGTCATCGCGGTGGCGCCGGCGATCGGCCCGACGATCGGCGGCGCGGTGCTGTCGTCGCTGGGCTGGCGCTGGATGTTCGGCATCGTGCTGCCGCTGGCGGTGGCCGCGCTGATCGCCGGCGCGGTCCTGCTGAAGATCGACAGTGAGACCCGACAGGTGCCGCTGGACGTACCGTCGGTGATCCTGTCCGCGCTGGGCTTCGGCGGCGTGCTGTTCGGCCTGTCCGGCAGCGGCGACCCGACCAGCCAGCCGCTGCCGCCGTGGGTGTCGGTCGTGGTCGGCGTGGTCGCGCTGGTCGTGTTCACGTGGCGCCAGCTGGTGTTGCAGCGGCAGGACCGGGCGCTGCTCGACCTGCGGCCGTTCACCCACCGCAGCTTCGTCGTCTCGCTGGTGCTGACCAGCGTGTTGTTCATGTGCCTGATCGGTGCGGCCGCGATCATGCTGCCGCTGTACCTCCAGACGGTGCTGCACCAGAGCACGTTCGTCACCGGCCTTGCGGTGCTGCCCGGCGGCCTGGTGCTGGGCCTGCTCGGCCGGCCGGTCGGCGCGCTGTACGACAAGATCGGCGCGCGGCCGCTGGTGATTCCGGGCGCGTTCGCGATGGCGGTGTCCCTGTGGCTGTTCGCCGCGCTGGGGCCGAACTCGCCGCTGATCGCGGTGATCGGCATCCACGTGCTGCTGATGGCCGCGCTGGGCCTGATGATGACGCCGCTGTTCACCGACGGCCTGAACGACCTGCCGGAGCACCTGTACTCGCACGGCAGCGCGATCATGTCCACGTTGCAGCAGGTGATGGGCGCGCTGGGCACGACGCTGTTCGTCGCGGTGGCCACGCTGGCCACGGTCGCCGGGACCACCGGGCCGGACGCCGGCGGCCTGCGGGCCGCGTTCATCGTGGCCGGCTGCCTGGGCGTGATCGGCGCGATCGGCTCGCTGTTCGTGCAGAAGCGCCGGGTCGCCGCCGAGGCGTGAGAAACGGAAACGGCCCCCTGCTCGACGACGAGCAGGGGGCCGTTTTCTTTACAGCGTCACCGATTGGCTGGCGTCGTTGGCGGTGATCGTCAGCGTCGCCACGCCCGGTCCGCAGCGCTGGTAGGCGCCGCTCGTCGGATCGAACGCCACGATGTCACCGTTGCGGCACTGGGCATCGCCGACGCGAACGCCCGGGCTGCCGGTCCAGACGACGCTCATCGGGTAGCGCAGCGGCAGGCCGCCGGTGCTGGCCGCGGTGATCTTGTCCGTGCCGACGGTGATCGAGATCCCGTCCACGACCGGCCGGAACTGGGCCTTGCCGGCGACGGTCGCCCACCCCGTCGGCGTTGTCGGCACGTGGATCCACGGCACGCCGTCGTCGCGCTCCACCCCGGTCGGCGTGCCGGCGTCGATCAGCCGCGCGTCGTGCGGCAACCATTCATCCAGCGTTCGCCGCTCGTTCGGATCGGTGATCCCGGCGGTGATCACCACCACCTTGCCGGTCAGTTCCCCTTGCAGCGACGCCAGTTGCGCGTAGTCGGACGTCCGCAGCGCACCGGTGGCGGAGTTCAGCAGCACATAGCGGACGCCGTCACACACGAACGTCTGGTGATCCGGTCCGAACACGCTCGTCCAGTCGGGGCCGTTGTCCAGCTTGCCGGGGGAGTAGTAGACCGGGAACCGCCCGCCGACCGCGGCGTCGATCTTCGCCTTGGCCTGCTGGAGATCCGCCTTCGACGACGTCGTGGCCGCGTTCCCGTCGACCACCAGGAACTTGGGGTGCGAGGCGACCGCCTCGGCCAGCGCCTTGTCGGTCACGCCGGACAGAACCGCGACGCCACCGTCCGAAGTGGACTGCTCGCGGATGAGCGGATCATAGACAGGTGGGTCGGGCGGCACGGCCACCGGCGGGGAAACGCCGGCGGTCATGTCGTCGAAGTCCAGCTGACCGCTGTACTTCGTGCGGGTCGCCTCGATCGCGGTCACGCCGAGCACCGCGATCGGGTACTTCACCGTCGCCGGCACGGGGAAACTTGTTCGCTGCCAACCGTTCCACGTCACGTGATCGCCGAAGACGGTGGTGGGCGTGCCGGTGCTGTCGACGACCAGCGCCGCCAGCCACTCGCCCTTGCCGTCGCCGTTCACGGACGCGTCGAGCTCACGGGCCGTGCCGGCGATCGGGATCGGCCTCGGCGCGAGCGCCGCGGCGGTCCGGATGTCGGTGGACTGCGTGAAGTCGAAGTTCAGCCGCAACGCGTTCGCGGTCTGGCCGGGCGCCGAGGAGATGGTCGCGGAACTGCGGGCGGTGTTGACCTTCCAGCCGGTCACGTCGTCGAAACCGGTCACCGGCTGGGACACCAGGCCGACCGCGACGCCGAACGCCGTGACGCGGCCGCCGACATGCACGGTGACGACGCCGGTGCCGGCAGCGGCCTTCGGCGTGATCTTCAGCGTGCCATCGGGATCGGGCGCGATGTCGAACAGCGAGTGGTCGTAGTCCAGCCGCGTGTCGACGGGATCGACGGACGCCGACTCGCCGATCGAGTCGTAGCCGGTCACCCGCACCAGGCCGGTCTGATCGGCCAGCAGCGACACCGTCTGCGGCGTGGCGGCGATCCGGCTCAGCGACGGCAGCACCTGGATCTTGCCGCGCGCCGACACGTCCTTCGACGCCACGCCGACATCCAGCGAGCCCGGCGCGCCGCCGGTGACCATGCCGGTCGCGTCGGCGCCGAACCAGTGCGGCGTGCCGAGGTCGGCCGGCCCGTACTCCTCGTCGAATCCGGTCGCCTTGAGCCGGCGGTGCAGGCCGGTGAACACCTTGTCGCCGGTCTCGAGGTCGATGCCGGTGAGGTGGCCGCTGCCTGGCGCGGCGAACAGCCCCAGGCCGTTGCCCACCTCGCGTTCCACACCGTCCGACGGCACATTGCGCTGCCACACGTCCGGCGTGCCGGCGTCCCGGCTGACCAGCGTGGACGAGCCGCCGCCGTCGATGACCACGGCGTTGTAGGCGCCGCGCTGCTGCATGAGCACGGCCAGTTGCTGCTCGGTCACGCCCCGGCTCGCGGTGGACCGCCCGTCGATGACGACGAGCTGCATGTGCTTGCCGTCCTGGGAGAAGCCGATCGCCGTGTCGGGATTGGGCGTCGGGTCGGTGAGGGTCTGCACCTGGCCGTCGCGCACCAGCACGTCCCGCACGCCCAGCAGCGCCTGGAAGGTGTCGACCGGGTCGGTCTTCGGCGCGTAGGTCACGGCGATCGGGTCGCCGATGTTCAGCGCCGCCAGCACGTCCGCGTCGGATCCGGTGCCGGCGAGCACGAATCCGTTGTCCGGGATCGGTCCCGAGCCGGAATTCGTCGCGTGCCCGGTGACGACGCCGTTCACCACCGTGACCTCGTGCACCTTGGTCACGTTGTAGAACGCGCGGGAGGCGGTGCCCCACGCGGGCGTGAACACCGCGAAACCGTTCGGCGGCGCCTGCTCCTGGTTCAGCCCGTCCAGCGGGAACTTGCCGTTCGGCAATGTCACCGTGCCGTCAAGATAGGCGTTGACGAGTCGACCGACCTTGTTCATGTCGACGCCGACGGATTGCCGCCACGGCGTCGGATCGGTCCACGGGCCCTTGAGCAGCTGCCCGTTCGTCACCTCGATGCCCCGAGGGGCGCCGGTGTTGTTGATGTCGAAGAAATCGCCGTTGACGCCGGCGAAGGCCTGCTGCCGGGTGGCCATCCGGGTCACGGTCTGGACCTCGCCGACGTGCGGCGGGGTCAGCAGGCCGACGGTCAGGCGCGGATCGCTCAGGTCCGCGGTGAGCACGTTGCCGCGCATCCAGCCGGTGGGATCGACGCGGGTGAAGCTGGATAAGCTGGTGCCGGGACCGACCGGCTTCGACGGGCCGTCGACCTGGACGGGGGCGTCGGGGGTTGGTGGGTCCGCTGTCGCGGAAACGGGAGTTGTCAGAGAGACGACGACGAGTAGCGCGGTGACCGCGGAGAGCGGGGTCAGCCTCATGAGGTCGATAATTTGCCTACAAGGTAGACTTCATGCAAGTTGTTTGCCGATTCCGGCTGGCGTGGCGTCACGCTCCGCGAACGGCGGCTAGAATCGCGGCAGGGCCGGGCGGCGCCATTTGTCCAGCCCGGACAGGTTTTCACGAGCGTTGTAAGGATGGCTGTCGTATGCCCCCGACTCCCGCCTCCGTTGTCGAGCAGTGGCACAACCTGCCGAGGACGGTGTTGCAGGACAAGGTCCGCCAGGTGGTCAAGCGCCGGGACGCCGATGCCAAGCAGATCTGGGCGCACGTGCGGGCCAACTCGGTGCTCGCGGCCCAGGTCCGGGGGGCGTTGTCCGCGCTGCGCGCCGAGGTCAAGGGCACCCGCGACGAGGTCATGTGGACGATGTGGATCGACCAGGCCCGGGCCATCCTGGACGCCTCGCCGGACAAGGCGGCGGAGAAGCCCGCCGTGGAGGCGAAGCTCGTCGAGAAGGTGGCCGCGGAGCCGACGGTCGAGAAGTCCGCGGAAAAGGTGGCGGCTGAAAAGCCGGTGGAGCAGGTGGCGGCCGAGGCGAAGCCTGTGCAGAAGCCGGCCGCCGAGGTGAAGCCGGCCGCTGTCGCCAAGCCCGCTTCCTCGCCCTTCGCGGACGCCGAGCCGCAGCCCGAGCCTCAGGTGGCGTACGCACCGACGGCCGACAAGCCCCGCACCGCCCCCGTCCCGCCGGTCCTCTTCCAGGCCCCCGGCACCTGACCCCGTGGTGCGGGGAAGGGGGCTTTCCCCGCGTTGAATGCGGGGAAAGCCAGCTTCCCTGCAAAAGGGGGCGATTACTCGGGGGCGGGTCGCTAGTCGGCCGGGTGGCCGACTAGCCTCCTCCGAATGGCTCATCGGTGGCAGCTGGGGCTGGTGGCGCTGGTCCAGGTTCTGGTGCTGGCGCTGTGGTTCTCGGCGTCCGCGGTGGCGCCCGCGCTCCGTGCCGACTTCGCGCTCACCGGCACGCAGGCGGTGTGGCTCACCGCCACCGTGCAGGTCGGCTTCGCCGTCGGGGCGGTCGTCTCGGCCCTGGCCAACCTCGCCGACCGCATCCCGCCGAACGTCCTGATCACGCTCAGCGCCCTGCTCGGCGCGGCCGCGACGGCGACGCTGGCGCTGGCCCACGCCGCCTCGGCGGTGCTGGCGCTGCGGCTGCTCACCGGCATCAGCCTGGCCGGCGTCTACCCGCCCGGCATGAAGATCGTCGTGTCCTGGTTCCCGAACGCCCGTGGCGTCGCGCTGGGCCTGCTGGTCGGCGCGCTCTCCGTCGGCTCGGCCGCGCCGCAGCTGATCAACGGCCTGACCACGCTGCCGTGGCGCGGCGTGCTGCTGGCCGCCGCCCTGCTCGCGGTGGTCGGCGCGGCGATCTCCCTGCTGCTGGTCCGATCGGGCCCCGCGATGAAACCCGCCAGGGTGCCCGATCCCCGTTACGTGGTGCGGATGTTCCACGACCGCCGGCAGCGCCTGGTCAATCTCGGCTACTTCGGCCACATGTGGGAGCTGTACGCCCTCTGGTCGTGGCTGCCGACCTACCTCGTGGCGAGCCACGCCGTGCAGGGCCGGCTCGGGGTCGGCGTCGCCGCGTTCCTCGTCGCTGGAGTGTGCGGGCTCGTCGGCTGCCTCGCCGGCGGCTACTGGGCGGACCGCCACGGCCGCGCGTACGTGGCGATGCTCGCCATGCTGCTCAGCGCCGCCAGCGGCCTGCTGTCCACGCTGGTCTTCGACGTGCCGGTGCTGTTCCTGATCGTGCTCGCGGTCTGGGGCGCGACGGTCATCGCCGACTCCGCGCAGTTCTCCGCCGCGCTGACCGAGGTCGCCGATCAGGAGTACGTCGGCACCGCGCTGACCGCCCAGACCGCCATCGGCTTCCTGGTCAGCGTGCTGACGATCCAGGCGCTGCCGGTGCTCGCCGACCAGGTCGGCTGGCGGCTGGCCGTGCCGCTGCTGGCCATCGGCCCGCTGTTCGGGGCGGCCGCGATGGCGCGCCTGCGTTCGCTCGTCAGGGCGTAGCGGCCGCCGGCAGCTGCACCGGGTCGCCGACCGGCCAGTCGTCCGGGTGTTCGCCCAGCTCACGCAGCTGTTCCAGCTGAAGCCGGCACCACGTGGACAGCCGCGGGTCGTCGATCATGCCGAGCAGCTCCGACCAGTCCACCCAGCGGGCCGCCTCGACCTCGCTCGGGTCGGCCGCGACCTCGCCGTACGCGCGCGCCCGGAACACCGGGCACAGCTCGTTCTCGACGATGCCGTCCTGCTCGGCGACGTACCGGAATCTCGGCAGGATCAGCTCCACCTGGCCCACGTCCAGGCCCAGCTCGTCCTTGACGCGCCGGCGCACCGCGTCGGCCATGGACTCGCCGTCGGCCGGATGGCCGCAGCAGCTGTTGGTCCAGACGCCGGGGAAGGTCTTCTTGCCCAGCGCCCGCTGGGTGAGCAGGACCTGGCCCGCGTCGTTGACCAGATACGAGGAGAACGCCAGGTGCAGCGGCGTCTCGCCGTGGTGGACCGTCGCCTTCGGCGTGGTGCCGATGTTGTTGCCGTCCTCGTCCAGGAGGACCACATGCTCCTGTGCCACATGCCGAGCCTAGTCCCGGACGCGGGTGCGCGATCATGTCGGAATGCCCACGTCACCCATCCGGACCGTCGAGATCACCGACCAGACCATTCGGCTCGGCCAGTTCCTCAAACTCGCCGATCTCGCCGAGGACGGCACGCACGCGCGGGAGCTGCTCGAGGACGGGGCGGTGACGGTGAACGGCCGCGCCGAGTCCCGGCGCGGCCGTCAATTGGTCGACGGCGACGTGGTCGCCGTGGACGGGCAGCGAGCCAGGCTCGCCGCCCACGGTTGACCGGTCCAGGCCGCTGAGCAGCGGGTTCGCCCCGCCGTCGCCGTGCTGGCCGGTCGCCTGCCGTCCAGGCGGTGGGCGGCGGGTCTTGCCGCCGCCACCCTCCTGACCGGCCTCGGTCGGCCTAGTCGTCCTCCTCGCCCGGGCGGGCGTGGTCGGCCTTGCCGGGCGTGGGGTCCCGGTCCATGTCGATCAGCGGATGCCGCTCGGCCCCCTCGGCCGCGGCATGCCGCCCACTCTGCTGACCCTGCTGCGGGTCCTCCCCAATCGATGTCACCCGGACAGCCTACAAATAGTCCGTTCGGCTGTGTCAGGAACCCGTCAAAGCCCTGGTCGAAGGTGTATCGACCGCGTCAAGGGCGGGGTCGTCGCGGGGCTTGCGGGGCTGCACTGGAGCCATGTCGGACAAGCACCTGCTGGCCGGCGGGTTCGGCTTCCCGCTCGGCATCGTCGCCGCGACCGTGGTCGTGCTGGCCTGCGCCGCGGCCGCCAACCCCCTGGTGGCGCTGGTCGCCCTGGCCTGCGTCACCGCCGCCGTCGCGGCCATCACCACGCTGCCCGCCGCACTCGGCACGGCAATGGTCAGCTGGGGCCTGTACGCCGGCTTCGTGACCGGCCACCTCGGCCAGCTCCAGCTCACCGGCCGCACCGCGCTGGCCGCCGGAGTGCTGCTGCTGGCCGCGCTGGCCGCCTTCGGCGCGGTGGCGGCGCGGCACCACTTCGACCCGCCGCGGACGGCGCCACCGGTTCGGAGGTAACCCGGGTCACTCTGTTAGTTGTAGCATCGCCGGCATGGTGTGGGTGCTCGGCGGCTACCAGACGGACTTCGCCCGCAACTGGCCACGGGCCGGGTTGGAGGTCTCCGACCTGGTCGGCGAGGTGGTGCGGGAGACCCTCGACGACGCCCGGGTGGACGCCGCCGACGTCGGCGTGATCCACGTCGGCAACGCGTTCGGGCAGCTGTTCACCGGGCAGGGCCAGCTCGGCGGCATGCCGGCGACCGTCGACGACCGGCTGTGGGGCGTGCCCGCCACCCGACACGAGGCCGCCTGCGCGTCCGGCGGCGTGGCCATCCTGTCCGCCATGGCCGACCTCGAGGCCGGTCGCTACGACTGCGCGCTCGTGCTGGGCGTGGAGTTGGAGAAGACCGTTCCCGGCGATCAGAGCGCCCAGTACCTCGGCGCCGCGGCGTGGGTGGGGCACGAGGGGCAGCAGGCCAAGTTCATGTGGCCGCACATGTTCTCCCTGCTCACCGACGAGTACGACCGCCGCTACGGCATCGACGACCAGCATCTGAACGCCATCGCCGAGCTCAATTTCCGCAACGCCCGGTCCAATCCCCGCGCCCAGACCCGCGCGTGGGAGTTCGAGCCGGCCAGCTTCACCTCCGACGACGCCGCCAATCCGTGCGTCGAAGGCCGCGTTCGCCGCCAGCAATGCAGCCAGGTCACCGATGGTGGCGCCGGCGTAGTGCTGGTCTCCGACCGGCACGCCCGGGCCGGCTCGGCCGGCGCCGCGCGGATCGACGGCTGGGGCCACCGCACCGTCGGCCTCGCCCTGCAACCCAAGTTCGATCGCAGCCGGGACTCGCGGTACGTGCTGCCCCACGTGCGGCAGGCCGTTCTCGACGCATTCGGGCGGGCCGGCGTCGAATCCGTCGACGGAATCGAGACGCACGATTGCTTCGCGGTGTCCGAGTACATGGCCATCGACCATTTCGGCATCACCGAGCCGGGGGAGAGCTGGAAGGCGATCGAGAACGGCGAGCTGGAGCGCGGCGGCCGGATCCCGGTCAACGCGAGCGGCGGCCTGATCGGCGGCGGGCACCCGGTCGGCGCGACCGGCGTGCGCATGCTGCTGGACGCCAGCCGGCAGGTGACCGGGCGGGCCGGCGAGTGCCAGATCGAGGGCGCGCGGCGGATCGGAACCCTGAACATCGGCGGCAGCACGACGACAACCGTGACTTTTGTGGTGGCCCAAATGGGGGTTGATACCGATGGACGTTGAGATCGTCGGCCGGATGCTGTCGACGCTGCCCGCGGACGACGACCACCCGTACCGGACGGGGCCGTGGCGGCCGCAGCACACCGAGTGGCGGGCCGACGACCTGGAGGTGATCGGCGAGCTGCCGGCCGACCTCGACGGCGTGTACCTGCGCAACACCGAGAACCCGGTGCACCCGGCGATCGAGCGGTACCACCCGTTCGACGGCGACGCCATGATCCACATGGTCGGCTTCCGGGACGGGAAGGCCTTCTACCGCAACCGGTTCGTGCGCACCGACGGGTTGCTGGCCGAGAACGAGGCCGGCGGCCCGCTGTGGGCCGGCATCGCCGAGCGCGCCGGTCAGTCCACACGGGACGGCTGGGGCGCGCGGGGCCGGATGAAGGACTCGTCCAGCACGGACATCGTCGTGCACAACGGCATCGCGCTGAGCAGCTTCTACCAATGTGGAGATCTGTACCGGCTCGACCCGTTGACGCTGGAGACCCTGGGCAAGTCGCCGTGGACCCCCAGTTGTGGCGTCTCCGCGCACACCAAGGTCGACGAGCACACCGGCGAGCTGCTGTTCTTCAACTACTCCACCGAGGCCCCGTATCTGCACTACGGCGTCGTGGACGCCGCCGACTCGCTGGTGCACTACGTCGACGTGCCGCTGCCCGGGCCGCGCCTGCCGCACGACATGGCATACACCGAGAACTACGCGATCCTCAACGACTGCCCCATGTTCTGGGACGCCGACCTGATGGCCAAGGGCGTGCACGTGCCGCGGTTCCACCGGGACCTGCCGCTGCGGCTCGGCGTCATTCCGCGCCGCGGCGGCTCCGACGATGTGCTGTGGTTCGAGGCCGAGCCGACGTACGTGCTGCACTGGGTCAACGCGTACGAGGAGGGCGACGAGATCGTGCTGGACGGCTTCTTCCAGCACGACCCCATGCCCGCCGACAACGGGCAGCCCGGCTCCGTGCTGGATCAACGCTCGACCCTGCAAGCAGGTCTTCGGGGAATCTTCCGCTTCCTCGCCCTGGACCGGCTCCAGACGCGGCTGCACCGCTGGCGGCTCAACCTCGCCACCGGGCAGTGCAAGGAGGAGCAGCTCACCGAGTCCATCACCGAGTTCGGCATGATCAACCCCGGCGCCGGCGGGCGGCCGTACCGCTACACCTACGCCGCCACCGGCAAACCCGGCTGGTTCCTGTTCGACGGCCTCGTCAAGCACGATCTGGTTTCCGGCACCGAGGAACGGATCTCCTTCGGAGAAGGCGTCTACGGCAGCGAGACCGCCGTCGCGCCCCGCGTCGGCTCCACGTCCGAGGACGACGGCTACCTGGTCACCCTGACCACCGACATGGTCAACGACCGCTCCGAGTGCCTCGTGTTCGCCGCCCAGCGCCTTTCCGACGGTCCCATCGCTCGAATCCGGCTGCCCGAACGTGTTTCCAGCGGCACCCACTCCACGTGGGCGCCCGGATCCTCGCTGCCGGGTTGGCGTGCTTGAGGTGACGGAGCTGCCCGCCGGGCAGCGCAACGCCATCGGGGTGACCCTGGGTCTGCTCGGCGACGAGTGGGCCCTGCTCATCCTGCGCGAGGCGCTGCTCGGCGCCAGCCGCTTCGTCGACTGGCGGTCCCGGCTGCCCATCTCCAACGCCGTCCTCACGGCCCGGCTGGCACGCCTCACCGAGTCCGGTCTCTTCGTGCGGGGCAACGGATATCGGCTCACCGAGCGCGGCGCCGACGTGTGGTCCATCCTGCTGAGCATCTGGGCCTGGGAGGACCGCTGGGTCGCCGCCCACGTCGAGCGCCTGCCCGTCCGCGTGCATCGCCTGTGCGGCAAGCCCTTCGACCCCGTGCTGGTGTGTTCCGCCTGCGACGGAACGGTTCTCGCCATCGACCACACGTTGGCCGGTGGCTTCGGTCCCAGCGGCTCGTGGGAACGGTCGGTCCCCGCCGCGACCACCCGCCGCCGGTCCGGCGACTCGGCCGATGCCGGCTTCTTCCCCGAAACCGCCGCCCTCATCGGCAACCGCTGGTCGGCCGCCCTCGTCGGCGCCGCCTTCCAGGGCGTGCACCGCTTCTCCGACTTCCAGCGCTGCCTCAACGCCCCGCCCACCATGGTCGCCGACCGTATCCGCACCCTGTGTTCCCTCGGGGTGCTCGGCGACGATTACCGCCTCACCGCCAAGGGACTCGCGTTCTTCCCGGTCGTCATGTGCCTCGTCGGCTGGGCCCAGCGCTGGTTCCGCGCCGCCGAAGGGCCGGCGTTGGTGCACCGCCACCTCCCGTGCGACTCCGCCTTCGTCGCCGCGCTGGACTGCTCCTCGTGCGGGGATCGCCTCGCCCGCAAGGACGTCGTCCCTACCAGCTGACCGGGCCGTCCTCGAAGAAGCCGCCGCTCGGGCCGTCCGCCGCCAACACCGCCAGCTCGATCGCGATCTTCGCGGCGGTGTCGTCGTCCGGATCGGTCGCGCAGGCGTTGACCTTGATCGGCGTGTCCGCCAGCTCCCGGGCGTAGGCGCCGGTGATCGCGCTCAGCGCCGGCTCGGCGCTGCCGTAAGCCATGCACGTCCCCAGCCGGCTCGACACGTTCACGATCCGAGCCGCCCCCGCCCGGTGCAGCAGCGGCAGCATCGCATTGGTCGTCGCCACCACGCCGAACACGGTCGTCTCGAACACCCGCCGCATGTCGTCGACCGACGTCATGCTCGGCGCCACCGCCGGCTCGTTGGCGACGCGGGCGTTGTTCACCAACACGTCCAGCCGCCCGAACTCCTCCTCGATCCGGTCCACCGCCGCGTAGATCGATGGTTCGTCGGTCACGTCCAACCGCTGGAACCGCACGTCCAGCCCATCGTCGGCCAACTCCGCCACCATCCCGTGCTGCCGGGCCCGCGCCGACACCAACACCGTGAACCCCAGCTGCGCCAGCCCTCGTGCGATCTTCTCGTCGGCGTCGGTCACCAACGCCACCCGTAGCTTTGCCGTCATGGCCCTCGATCCCACCACCTGGAGTGCGCTCCAGCGCAAGTGCGCGCCACGCCTGGCGCCACCGATCGAGCGCGTGCCTGAGAAATCACTGCAATGTGCACAAAGCCACTGCCGTACGACCGGTCCCCGACAACCCGTCGTCCACTGTGAACATTGGTAGCCTCCGTCGGCACGACGCCACCGGGCGTCGGCGGAACGGATTCCGGGGGTTCCATGCGTGCGTCCCGATTGACCTTGCTGTTCTCCGCGACCGCACTCGCCGCAGGCGCGGTCGGCGCGGCGCCGGGGAACACCGCCTCGCCGTCACCTGATCTGGTGAAGGTGCATCCGACCGCGCACCACATCGGCACGGCCACGGTGACGCCGCCGACCACGGACCAGTGCCAGGCCAAGTACCAGCTCTCCTGCTACGGTCCGGCGCAGTTCCAGCAGGCGTACGACCTGGCCCCGCTGTTCGCGCGCGGCAACGACGGCCGGGGGCAGACGATCGCCATCGTCGACTCGTTCGGTTCCCCGACGATCCAGCACGACCTGGACGTGTTCGACCAGACCTACGGCCTGCCGGCCACGACTGTGGACATCATCCGGCCGGCCGGCCCGATCCCGCCGTACGACCCGAACTCGGACATGGCCGGCTGGGCCGGCGAGACCACTTTGGACGTCGAGTGGGCGCACGCGATGGCCCCCGGCGCGAGGCTGCTGCTGGTCGAGACGCCGACCTCGGAGACCGAGGGCACCGCCGGCTTCCCGGAGATCCAGACCGCCGAGAAGTACGTGCTCGACCACCACCTGGCCACGGTGATCAGCCAGAGCTTCGCCGCCACCGAGCAGACCTTCCCCAGCCGAGAGTCGATGCTGGCGCTGCGCGGCGCGTACGAGGAGGCAGCCCGCACCGGCGTGACCGTGCTGACCGCGACCGGCGACGCGGGGGCCACGGACGCGACCGACAAGCCCGGTGAGCTCTACCCGATGCCGGTCACGTCCTGGCCGGCCAGCGACCCGCTGATCACCGGGGTCGGCGGCACCAAGCTGAGCCTGGACGCCAACGGCAGGCGGCTCGCGCCGGACGTCGTGTGGAACGACACCTACGACGTGCCGACCAACAAGGCGTTCGCTGGCAACGCCGGGCCGAATGCGCTCGGCACCGGCAGCGGCAAGTCGACCTTCTTCCAGCGGCCGTCCTACCAGGGCCTGGTCGCCGGGGTCGTCGGCAGCCAGCGCGGCGTGCCGGACATCTCGATGAGCGGCGCGTGCAGCGGGGCGGTCAACGTCTACCAGAGCTTCCCCGGCCAGGCCGCCGGCTGGAGCCTGTCGTGCGGCACCAGCGAGGCGACGCCGCTGTTCGCCGGCATCGTGGCGCTGGCCGCGCAGCAGGCCGGCCACCCGCTCGGCCTGATCAACCGGGCGCTGTACCAGATGTCCGTGGCGCACGCGCCCGGCCTGGTTGACGTCACCTCGGGCGACAACACCGTGACGTTCACCCAGGACGGCAAGCAGGTCACCGTGCCCGGCTTCAAGGCCGGCCGCGGCTACGACCTGGCCTCGGGCGTCGGCACCATCGACGCGGCCCGGTTCGTGCCGGAACTGGCGGCGCTGGCCGGCCACGGCTACTGACGGGTTTCCGTGTGGCGCCGGTGTTCGGCGCCACACGGGAAAGCCGTTGGCGGATCGCGGCGGGCTCTGTTAGCTTTCCGGCGGCCGTGCGAGAGACCGAGGAGGTGGTACCCGTGAACACTGCGACATGGGTGCTCCCCTCTGGGGTCACGGTCGGGCGATAGGTCGTCCGGGAGCGCCGTTTCACGAGCACTCCCGAAAGGCACGACCATGGACTTCACCTCTGAGCGGCGCCTCGACGACGGCGTCCGCGAACGCGAATTCACCCTCGGGGAGATCCCCGGCATCCTGTGGACGTCGGAAGCGGCGTCCGAGCCCGTCCCGCTGATCCTGCTCGGCCACCCCGGCGGAGTGGGCAGGATGTATCCCCGACTGGTGGCCCGGGCTCAGCGCTGTGTGGCGCTGGGGTACGCCGCGGCCACCATCGAGCTCCCGGGCAGCGGTGACCGGCCGCGTCTCGCCGATGTCGATCAGGCCCGTGCCGACCTGCGGCGGGCGGTGCAGGCCGGCGAGCCGGTCGGCGACGACATCGTCGAACGGCTCATCCTCCCGCTGGTCGACCAGGGGGTCCCGGAATGGCGGGCCACCCTGGACGCCCTGCTGGCGCTGCCCGAGATCGACGGCCCGGTCGGGTTCGCCGGCGGCGTGATCGCCATCGCCGTGCGGCTGGCGGTGGTCGAGCCGCGTATCGCGGCCGCCACGCTGTTCGCGGGGAGCTATGTGCCCCGCAGCATGTTCGACGATGCCCGGCAGGTCACCATTCCGCTGCTGGTCCTGTTGCAGTGGGACGACGAGGGGAACGACCGGCAGTTGGCCCTGGACCTGTTCGACGCCTTCGGCTCCAAGGAGAAGACGTTGCACGCCAACATGGGCGGGCACACCGGCGTCCCACAGTTCGAGGGCGACGACGGGGACCGGTTCTTCGGCCGGCACCTGAAGTGAGCCACGCGCGGCCGCCCTCACGGGGGCGGCTGCGCGGTTTTGCGCCAGGTTCGGGGGGATTCGCCGTAGGCACGCGTGAAGGCGCGGCTGAAGGCGGCGTCGGAGGTGTAGCCGACCCGGGTGGCGATGCGCGCCACGGATTCCGTGGTGGAGGCGAGCAGGTGGGCGGCGCGGTCGAGGCGCTGGCGGTGGACGTAGGCGACGGGCGGCTGGCCCAGCAGCGCGGCGAACCGGGTGGCGAAGGCGGAGCGGGAGAGGGACGCCAGCGCGGCGAGGTCGTCGACGGACCAGTCGCGGGTGGGGTCGCGGTGGATGGCCGACAGCACGGGGCCGACGGCCGGGTCCATGGCGGCGGTGAGCCAGCCGGGCCTGGACTGCTGGCCGGCGGCGGCCCAGACCCGCAGCGCCCGGATGAACAGCAGGTCGAGCAGCCGGGAGAGCATGACCCGCGAGCCGGGGCGGGGATCGGTGAACTCGTCGAGCATGAGCCGCAGCCCCATGGTCAGCCACGGCACGCCGGGGGAGTCGGCGCGGATGACGATGGCCGCCGGCAGCACCGTGAGCAGCGGGTCGGCGACCGGATGGTCGACGACGAAGCCGCCGGTCATCCAGCCGGCGTCGGCGGCCCGGACGACATGGGCGTCGCCGCGGGCGAGCAGGGCCATGTCGCCGGAGCCGAGATCGACCGGGTCCGAGCCGCGGAACTCCAGGCGCACGGCGCCGTGCTCGACGATGTGCAGCATCCGCCGGCCGGCGGGGTGGCGATCGCGGCGCGGCCGGTCGGCCACCGAGCGGGTGATCTCGCCGCCGCGCAGGTGGACGGCCTGCAACAGGTCCGACAGGGCATCGGGTGGGGAATCGGCAAAGTTCTCCGGCGCTGGGGGCATGGTTCTTGTCCAATCCTCTCAATAGCCTGAGTCCACCGGATACGAACCGAGGAGGCAACCCGAGATGTCCGCCAAGCCGACGGTGGTGCTGGTGCACGGATTCTGGGGCGGTGCGGCCCACTGGGCGAAGGTGATCGTGGAGCTGTGGCGGCGCGGCTACGACTCGCTGCACGCGGTGGAGAACCCGCTGACCTCGCTGGCCGACGACGCGGCCCGCACGCAGCAGATGATCAAGCAGGTGGACGGGCCGGTGCTGCTGGTCGGCCACTCCTACGGCGGCGCGGTGATCACCGAGGCGGGCGACCTGCCGAACGTGGTCGGCCTCGTGTACGTGGCGGCGTTCGCCCCGGACAAGGGCGAGAGCCTGGCCTCCATCGGCGAGGCCGCGCCGGCGCCGGGCGGCGCGAACATCGCGCCGGACTCGGACGGCTACCTGTGGATCAGGCAGGACAAGTTCCAGGAGAGCTTCTGCCAGGACCTGCCGGACGACGAGGCGCTGGTCATGGCGGTGGCCCAGAAGGCCCCGCTGGGCGCGGCCTACGTGGCCCCGGCCAGCGATCCGGCCTGGCGCGCCAAGCCCGTGTGGTACCAGGTGTCCACGGAGGACCGGATGATCGCCCCGGACAACCAGCGCCGGATGGCGGCCCGGATGAACCCGCGCAAGACGATCGAGCTGGCGTCCGGGCACGCCTCGCTGGCCTCGCAGCCGCTGCCGATCGTGGACCTGATCGACGACGCCGTCCGCGAGCTTGACCTCAAGTAAGGTCGAGGTCCGAGACTGGACGCCATGAGAGCGATCATGGCGACGAGCTTCGGACCGCCCGACGTGCTGGAGCCGGCCGAGCTTCCCACGCCACAACCGGGAACCGGCCGGCTGCTGGTGCGGGTCGACCTGGTGGGGGTGCACTGGGTGGACACGATGGTCCGGCTGGGCCGCGGCCCGGCGGTGTTCCCGGTGACGCCACCGTACGTGCCGGGCAGCGGCGTGGCCGGCACGGTTGTCGCCGTCGGCGACGGCGTGGACGACGCGTGGCTGGGCGCGAAGGTGGTCACGCGGGTGGAGGGCGGCGCGTACGCGGAGATGGCGGTCGCGAAGGCGGCGGACGCCCTCGTAGTGCCGGAAGGTCTGGATTCCGCCGACGCGCTGGCGGTGCTGTTCGACGGCAGCACGGCCCTCGCCCTGCTGGAGCGAACCCCCGTTCACGCGGGGGAAAAGGTGCTGGTGATGCCCGGCGTCGGCGGCGCCGGCAGCCTGCTGGTGCAGCTGGCCAACGCCGCCGGGGCGACCGTCATCGCGGCCGTTCGTGGCGAGCAGAAGCGGGCCCTCGCGGAGAAGCTGGGCGCCGTCGCCGTGGAGTACGACCAGTTGGACAGCGTCGGCGAACTGGACGTGGTGTTCGACGGCATCGGCGGCGAGTTGGGGACAACCGCGATCAAGCTGGTCAAGGACGGGGGACGGTTCTCCCGGTACGGCATGGCCGCCGGCGGCGAGGTCGCCGTGGGCGCCGCGGACGGCCGGCGGCTGGCGAGCGTCGTGGGAATGGAGCAGTTGCAGGAGTTCTGGCCGGACGCGCCCCGTCGGATGCGGTACGTGCTCAACGAGGCGGCGGCGGGCCGCCTGACCCCGATCATCGGCCGGATCTACCCGCTGGAGCAGGCCGCCACCGCGCACGAGGACATCGCCGGCCGCCGCTTTGTGGGCAAGATACTGCTGACAACCGGTCAGGCGTAGCCGATACCCGAGCACATCTCGGTTACCGTCGTCGAGGTGCAGCGGGAAGCCGAGCGGGTGGAAGCAGCCTTCGTGACGGAGTGCCTGTCCGACGGCGTCTCGACGCATCGAGTGGGAAGTGGGGTCGCCGCAGCCGCCGGCGGCGACCCTCGCCACTTCTGGACCCGGGCCTTCGGGTTCGACGCCCGGCTCACCGACGACGAGTTCGCCGGCATCCTGGACTTCTACCGCGGCGGATCGGCGTTGCTGCAGCTGCCGCCGTGGGCGCTGCCGCCGAGCTGGCACGAGTTCCGCCGCGACCTGACCGAGACGACACCGTGGCTCAAGCTGGGCGGCCCGATCGAGGCGATCCGGCACAGCGACGACACCGCGTTCTCGATCACCGAGATCGGGACCGGCCAGGCTCATGACTGGGCTTCGGTTGTCGCGCAAGGATTCGGCATCGCCGGCCACCTGGAGCCGGTGTTGGCGCGATCCGTGGGACGGCCGCACGCCCGGCACTTCGTGGCCTGGGACGGCGCGACCGCCGTCGGCGCGGCCTGCCTGTATCAGCGTGGCGAGCTGGGATACCTGACGACGACGGCGACGCTGGCGTCGCACCGCGACCGGGGCATCCAGTCCGCGCTGATCAGCAGGCGGGCCAAGGAAGCCGCGGCGGCAGGCTGCGCGCGGCTCGTCGCGGAGACCGGAAAGCCGACCCGCGACGGGAAGAACTCGTCGTTCAACAACCTCACGCGGGCCGGCCTCGAACCGCTCTACGAGCGCCGGAACTGGCTTCTTCAGTCCGACAGCAGGTAGAACTGCCACTTGTCGGCGGCGATCGAGAGCAGTTCGACGTTTCGGAAGCCGGCCTCGGTGGCGTAGCGGCGTAGCGTGTCGGGGCGCATGACGGTGCCGGTGGCGGCGGAATCGGGCGTACCCATCGCGTCGGGCAGACAGGAGATGACGCTCCACCCGTAGAGGTACTGCTCGCGCGGCGACGCGGGCGTGGTGGGCTCCGGGTCGGTACGCTCGTCGCCGACGAGCACAAAACCGCCGTCCGTCAAGGAGTTCCGGGCCGCCCGCAGCACAGCCACGGGGTGGGACATGTCGTGCAGGGCCTCGATGATCGTGACGAGGTCGTACGAACCGTCGGACAGCCCGGCGGCATCGGCGGCGGAGAACCGCACCCGGTCGGCCACCCCCGACTCCGCGGCGTTCTCCCGCGCCGCCTCGATCGCCCGCTCGTCGAGGTCCAGGCCGTGCACGGTGATCTCCGGGTACTCCAGGGCCATCGCGATGCTGGACCAGCCCAGGCCACAGGCGACATCGGCGACACTGGCCGAAGTGGACAATCGCTTGTGGACGTCCGGAATCGCGGGCAGCCACTCCTTGCCGAGCAGATTCAGGTAAGCGGCCCGGTTGGACGGCCAGCGCCCCTCGGGCTCCCACATCATCGGCGGCGGTGCCCCGCCCGCGCGGTAGGCGTCGACCACATCGCCGAGCCGTCGGGCCGCGCGTACGAGCTCGATGCTCATGGGCGTGCCGAACAGCAGGCTCGCGGAGTCGGCCAGCACCGGGATGTGCCCTTCGGGCAACAGATATCGCCCCGGCTCGACGACCTCGACCAGCCCGGCCGCCGCGTGGTGGTCGAGCCACTCGCGGGCGTACCGCTCGGCGGTGCCGGTGTGCGCGGCCAGTTCCGCCGCGGTCAGCGCGCCGTGCTCGGCTAGCGCCCGGTAGTAGCCCAGGCGCTCGCCGAGGTACATGGTGTACAGCTCAAGCGCGCCGACGGCGTTCTGGAACACCCGGGCGGACAGGTCGGTCGGCTCCATGGGATCCAGCTAACCAGAACCGGTCAGGACAGGCTCTTCACCACGACCTTCAGCACGATGACGAGTGCCCCGACGAGCGCGCTGGTCAGCCCGATGCCGACGCTGGCGCGCCCGGAGTGCCCGCTGCGGCCGGCGGCGAGCAGGCCCCAGCCGAACATCAGCGCCACCGCCGTGGCCAGCGAGATCCACACCGCACTGTCGATCGGCACGCCGAAGCCGGCCAGCAGGAGCAGCACGATCAGCGGCAGCAGGGCGTTCTCGACGATGCTGAACTCCTCGGCCAGCGAGTGCCGCAGGCCGCGCAGCCACGACGGCGAGCCGCCGGCGATGCCCTCGCCGAGGAAGTGCGCGTAGGAGAAGGCGATCCAGTACACGAGCAGCGTCGCCGGCACGGCCACGACGGTGGTCAGCAGCGTCGAGTGCTCCTGCACGGTGGCGATCAGCGCCGCGCAGATCGCCGTCCCGTGCACCGCGCCGGCCGCGTTGTGGGCGGGCTCGATCACGTGCGCGACGACCTTCAGCCAGCGGGGCACAGTGCGGAATTTAACGTGTGCAGGATGGTCTGGGGCTTCAGTGTTGATCGAATTCAGCCTTTTGTGTGGCCGGCGCGGGGAGGGTGGCTGCGGGTGGCGGCCCGCAGCCCAACCGGTCCCGTCAGGCGATCGGCTCGAGCTTGATGATCGGGAACTTGCGGTCGGTGTTCTTCTCGTACTCCTTGGCGTCCGGCCAGTAGGCGGCCCAGATGCCGTAGACCCGCTCCCAGTCGGGCGTGCCGGGGCGGATGACGGTGGTGCGCACCCGGGGCGTCTCGGTGCCGACCTCGATGGTGGTCTCGCCGGAGCCCTGCTCGATGTTGGCCACCCAGGTCGGGTCGGCCGGCGCGCCGCCCATGGAGCCGCACACCAGGTAGGCGTCCCCGTCGCCGGCGCCGACGAGCGGGGTGACGTACTCGGTGCCACTCTTGCGGCCGACGTGGTGCAGCAGCACCAGCCGCTTGCCCTCGAAGTGCCCGCCGACCACGCCGGCGTTCGCCCGGAACTCCTCGATGATCTGGGTGTTGAAGTCGGTCATTGCTGTCCCTTCCTGGACCGGTGAGCCGCAACACTATCGTGTTCAACTGTTGCGCGCTCAACTCCATTCCGGGCGGTGTCGTCCGAGTCGGTATTGCTTGTGCAAAGGTTGATTAGGATCCCGGACGTGACGACGCGGTGGCTGGACCAGGACGAACGGGCGGTGTGGATGCGCCTCCAGGTGATCGGCGAGTGGCTGCCGAACGCGGTGGAGGCCCAGCTGCGCCGGGATGCCGGCCTGACCCGGTACGAGTACTACGTGCTGGTGATCCTGTCCGAATCGCCGGACCGCTCGCGTCTGATGTCCGACCTCGCGGCCGCCACCAACGGCTCGCTGTCCCGGCTGTCGCACGCCGCGGCCAAGCTGGAGGCGAACGGGTTCATCACCCGCGACTTCGCGCCCGGGCAGCGCCGGTCCACCATGGCGACGCTGACCGAGGAGGGCTGGCGCAAGCTTGTCGACGCCGCCCCCGGCCACGTCGAGAACGTCCGCCAACTGCTGTTCGACCGGCTCACCCCGGAACAGACCAAGGCGCTGCTCGACGCGCTGGATCCGCTGTTCGGCCCGGGCTGGCAGGTCAGGGTCGGTCTGCCGCCGAATTGCTGAACCCGGTCTGTGTACGGCTTCGCAACAGGAAGCCGAGCTCTGCCTCGACGTCGTCGAGCGGCGCGACCGAGCGCTGCGCCCGGGCCAGCAGGATCGCGCCCTCGACGGCCGTGAGGATCAGCGTGGCGAGACGGGCCGGCTCGGGGACGCCGTCGAGCTTCGCGACCAGGGCGTCGCGCCAGCTCGTCACGGCGGCGTCGATCGCCTCCCGTACCGGGTCGGAGCCGTCGACCGCGGCCGCGAACACCGTACAGCCGGCGAGGAAGTCGGTGTCCCGCAACGACTTGCGCCAGTAGCCGCAGACCTTGGGAATCAGCTGGGACGGCTCGGCGTCGCGGATCGCCACCTCTGTGTGGCGCCCGGCCCACGCGACCGCCTCGGCGATGAGCTGGTCCTTGCCGCCGGGGAAGTGGTGCTGCACCGAGCCGCGCGGGGCGTCCGCGTGCGCGACCACCTGTCGGATGCCCGCCGCGTGCACGCCGTGCATGCGGACGAGGTCCGCCGCCCCGGCGATCATGCGGTCCCGGGTCCCCAGTTCACGTGGCGTTCGCTTGACCATGACAGCCGTCATAGTACACGGTTATGACGACTGTCATAGCCGAGGAGGGGTGTCATGACGATCGCCGAGCTCAGCGCGAGGATCCCGTTCCACGCCAACCTGGACATCCGCGTCCTGCACGCGCGCCGCGGCGACGGCCGCGCCCTGCTGCCGGCGCATCCGCACCTGCTCAACCACGCCGCCACCGTCCACGCCGGCGCGCTGTTCACCCTGGCGGATGTGGCGGCCGGGGCCGCCGTGCTGCCCCTTGTGTGGGACCGGGTCGACGAGGTCAGCTTCGTCGCCAGGGGAGCCGAGGTGCGGTATCTGCGGCCGGCGCGTGGGCCGATCACCGCCGCGGCGACGTGCGATGCGGATGTCGAGGTCAGGGGGAAGGTCGACGTGCCGGTGGCGGTGACGTTGACCGACGAGGAAGGCGTGCAGGTCGCGGCGATGACGGTGGTCTGGCACCTGCGACCTGCCTGAAACCTACATTCGGTCTGTCCGTGGGAACTCCTAACAGAATGGATCTCGGACGTACGCTCTCGTCGTGAGCGAGTATCGAGGTGTCCAGGCGCTGATCCTCGTCGACATGCAGAGCGCGTTCGTCTCGGGACCGGGCGCTGTCCCTGCGGCAGGTGAGCTCGTGGTGACGGTGGACGGCCTTGTTCGGATCGCTCGAGAATGTGACGCCCTCGTGGTCCACGTGCAGAACGACGGGCCAGCGGGTGCCGTGGACGAACCGGGCTCGCCCGGCTGGGAGCTGTCACTGCCCGTCAAGCACCGTGATAACGAGGTCGTTGTTCGCAAGAACACCGACGACGGCTTCCATAAGACCGAACTGGCGGGTCTGCTGGCCGGGCGTGGTGTCAGGCGCCTGGCGATATGCGGTGTGATGTCGGAGATGTGCGTGAGCGCGACGGCGCGCTCGGCTCTGGCACTGGGCTACCACGTGGTGCTGCCCCATGATGCCCACGCGACCCACGACATCCCAGCGGTCGAGGGGCTCGCAGACCAGGTGCCACACGCCATGGTCTCGCGGGTGGCGGAGTGGGCACTGGGTGATGAGATCGACGTCGTTGCCCATGCCGCTGACATCCGGTTCGTGCCCTGATTCGCTCCACAGGTCGACGTTCCCGGCGCTCGGAGATGTCGATCAGTCGGCGTAAGCAGATGATCGCGCACGCCAAACGGAGAAACGCCTCGTGAATGTCGTCACGGATCTCCCACCGGATGTGCAGCCGACGGATTGACATTGGTGCTGCTCTGCGCTGTTGATCTACCTCGGACCTACATTCGGTGTGTCCGACTGTGTTTCATTTCTGGGTGAACTCGCGGGGGTTCAGCCGTGGTGGTGGCGGTAGGACTGGGCGGCGCCGGGGTGGAGGGGGAGGTCGTCGGTGCCGATGAGGGTTCTGATGTCCAGGAACTGGGTGCCGAGGGCGTCGTGGGGGACCAGCTGGTCGGCGCGGTCGATGAGGACGTCGACGACCGCGCCGGCGACGTCGTCGGGCAGGGTGGGGAGGGCGACGAGCAGGTTGGCGACGCCGACGGTGGGCACCTCGTGCACGAACCGGTACGCGCCGGACGGCACCGGAAGCTGCTCGTACAGCATGCCGTAGCGGGCCCGAAGTCCGGACAGGACGCCGTCGAGGGGCAGTAGCCGGATGCCGACGGTGGAATCGAGCTGGGCCAGCGCGGGGGTGGGCACGCCGCCCGACCAGAGCAGGGCGTCGATGTCCCCGGACGCCAGCGCGGAAACGGCGTCGGCCAAGGGAAGGTGCCGCACCTGGGGCGTGATGCCGGCGACGGAGACGATCCGGTCGCCGGTGAGCGCGGCGCCGGAACCGGTGGCGCCCAGCGACACCGGGCGTCCGTCCAAATCGGACAAAGCATGCACTGGTGAGTCGTTGCGCACCACGAGTTGCAGGTAGTTCTCGTACACGCGGCCGATGGCACGGAGATCGACGGCGGTCGTGAACGGGGCCTGGCCGGCGCTGGCGGCGCGAGCGGTGTCGGCGAGCACCAGCGCGAGGTCGGCCTTGCCGCTGCGCAGCAGGTCGATGTTGGCGACGCTGGCAGTGGTTTCCGTGACGGTGCACCGCAACCAGGGCTCGACGGCGTCGATCTGGGCGGCCAGCAGCCGGCCGAAGGCGAGGTAGAAGCCGCCGGGCTCGCCGGTGGCGATGGTGAGGGAGCGGGAGGGCCCGGGCCCGGTGCAGCCGGCGGTGAGCGCGCCGACCAGGGCGGCCTTCAACAAGGTGCGGCGGTTCAGACCGGCGGCGGCCGATCCGGCAGGACGTGAGTTGGTGGTGATCATGTCGGCAGCTCGACGGTCACGGCCAATCCGCCGGATTCGCCTGCCTGCAAGGAAAACCGGCCTCCGCGAGCCGTCACCAGGCGCTCGGCGATCGGCAGCCCGAGACCGCTGCCACGCGGATGCCCGTTGCGGCGCGGCCGCCAGAACCGGGTGGTGGCCAGGGGAAGCTCCTCGGCGCTCAGCCCGGGACCGTTGTCGACGACGGTGATCGCCGTGGCGCCACACGACACCTCCACCCGGTCCCCACCGTACTTGATGGCGTTGTCCAGCACGACGTCCAGCACCTGCCCGAGGTCGTGCTCGGGGCACCGGACCTCCACCGAGGTGTCGACCGAACCGGTCACCAACGTCACCCCTGCCTCCGAGGCGGCGACCGACCAGGCGTCGATGCGTTCCATGACGACGACGGCCGGCACACAGGTGTCGAGATCCCGGTCCACGGCGAGCCGCGTGGCGGTGTGCTCGGCGTGGGCCATGGCCAACAGGCTGTCCAGCAACGACTCCAGCCGCTCGACCTCGGCCACGGCGGACCTGTACGAGGCCTGGCCGTCGGGAACGACCCGTGGTGCCAACGAGTCGACACGCAAACGCAGCGCCGCCAAGGGGTTTCGCAGCTGGTGGGAGGCGTCGCTGATCAGCCGGCGTTGCTGCTCGGCGGCCTCGCTGACGGCGTCGGACATGCGGTTGAAGGAGGAGGCGAGTTCCCGCAGCTCACGGGGCCCTTCACGGCCACGAACGTGCGCGTGCGGCTCGCCGGCGGTGACGGCGCGCAACCCGCCGGACAGCTCGGCGAGTGGCCGCAGAACCCAGCGAGCCACCACCAGCGCCAACAGCACGCAGCCGATCAACGCCACGAATGCCCCGGCGAAAATCACCGCCCAGCCCCGAAAAACGTCGGCAGCGGCGGCCTGCACCGACGCCCGCATGACGACCGCGCCGACCACCCGGGCGCCCACGCCGATCGGACGGGCCAGCAGAACGTCCGAAGTGGACCAAGGCAGCACGTCGTCCAGGGTCGGCGCGGGTTGGTTGCGGAGGGCGGCGTCGATCATGGGCGCCACCTGGGCGTCCGACACCGAGATGCCGCCGGCGGCGACGATCGGCTGCCGCTGGGCGTTCACCACGATCACCGGCTCGCCGTACAGCGTGGTGTACCGGTTCACCTCGCTGACCAGCTGTTCCCGGTCGCCCTGCTGGGCCAACCCGGCGAACCGGTCCAGGTCGGCGGTCCGGCCGATCGCGAGCTGCTGGGTGCGCTCACGGGCCGTCACGGTCAGCAGCGGCCACGCGAACGCCGCCACCGCCGTGACCGAGAAGGCCAGCAGCACCACCAGCAACCGGGCCCGCACGCCTCAGCCGCCGAGCCGGTAGCCGAAGTTGCGGATCGTGGTCAGCAGCCCCGGCCGCCGCAGCTTGCCCCGCAGCTGCGCGACGTGCACGTCCAGCGACCGCGAGATCGCCAGGTACGCGTCGCCCCACACCTCGTCCATCAGCTGCTGCCGGCTGACCGCCGCCCCGTGCCGCACGGCCAGCGCCGCGAGCACGTCGAACTCCTTGGACGTCAACGGAATCAGCTCGCTGGCCACGTGCACGAGCCGGGCGTTCAGGTCGATCCGCACGTCGTCGATCTCCACCACCGACGGCGGTGGCGTGGCCCGCGCCGCCGCGCGCCGGCTGACGGCCTCCATCCGCGCCAGCAGCTCGGCCAGCCGGACCGGTTTGACCAGGTAGTCGTCCGCGCCGAGGCGCAGACCGCGCACGACGGACCGCTCGTCGCCGTGCGCGGTCAGCACCAGCACCGGCAGGTCGGTGACCTTGCGGAGCTTGCGCAGCACCTCAAGGCCGTGGATGTCGGGCAGGCCCAGGTCGAGCAGCACGAGGTCGGCGTGGTGGTGGCCGGTCAGGGCGTCCGCGCCCCGCTCGACCCTGGTCGGCCGGTGACCGGCCGTGGCCAGCGCCTCGACCAGGGCCTTGCCGACGCCGTCGTCGTCCTCGACCAGTAGCACACGCACAGCCCTCACCTAACCATCCAACGCCGACTGCTTGGTGGTTTCCCGCATGGTGGCGTACACGATCAGGGACACCAGGATGCACCCGGCGACGTAGTAGAAGAACACCGACTCGTGCCCGGCCTGCTTGAGCCACAGCGCGATGTACTCCGCGGTGCCGCCGAAGATCGCCACGGTCAGCGCGTAGGGCAGGCCGACGCCCATCGCCCGCACGTTGGTGGGGAACAGCTCCGCCTTCACGATGGCGTTGATCGACGTGTAGCCCGTGACGATCACCAGCGACCCGAGCATGATCAGGAACGCCAGCGCCGGGGTGCGCGTGCCGGCGAGCAGCGACAGCAGCGGCACCGTGAGCAGCGTGCCGGCGACGCCGAAGAACAGCAGCAGCGGCCGCCGCCCGACCCGGTCCGACAGCGCGCCGGCCAGCGGCTGGATCACCACGAAGGCCAGCAGCGCCAGGAAGTTCACCCAGGTGACCGCGTTGATGTCGATCTTGCTGGTGTTGACCATGAACTTCTGGAGGTACGTGGTGTACGTGTAGAACGCCACCGTGCCGCCGAGCGTCAGGCCGCACACCAGCAGGCATTCCTTCGGGTACCGCAGCAGCACCCGCAGGCTGCCCCGCTCGGCGGAGGTCCTGCCCTCGGTGAGGTACGCCTCCGACTCGTCCATGGTGGCCCGCAGGTACATCACGATCACCGCGCCGAACGCCCCGATGACGAAGGCGATTCGCCAGCCCCAGGACGCCATCTCGGCCGCGGACAGCGTGTTCTGGAGGATGATCTGCACACCCAGGGCCACCAGTTGACCGGCCGTCAGCGTGACGTACTGGAAGCTGGAGTAGAAGCCCCGCTTGCCGGGAGTGGCCACTTCGGACAGGTACGTGGCGGAAGTGGCGTACTCCCCGCCGACCGAGATCCCTTGCACCAGTCGGGCCACCACCAGCAGCAGGGGCGCCGCCACGCCGATCGAGGCGTAGCCGGGGGTGAAGGCGATGACCAGTGAGCCCAGCGCCATCATCGCCACGGACAGGGTCAGGGCAGCCCGCCGGCCGTAGCGGTCGGCGTAGCGGCCCATGATCCAGCCGCCGATGGGCCGCATCAGGAAGCCGACCGCGAACACGCCGGCGGTGTTCAGCAGCTGGGCGGTGGCGTCCCCGGAGGGGAAGAACACCTTGGCGAAGTACAGGCTGAACGCGGTGTAGGCGTACCAGTCGTACCACTCGATGAGGTTGCCGATGGACCCGCGCAGCACGTTGCCGATCACCCGACGACCGGGCCGCACGTCCTCGTTGACGTTCACAGTCATGGGGCTCAATGTCGGGTGGAATCCGGGCGGCGACAAGGCGAACGGTCAACGCTTTACATCCGCTTAGGGTGGCTACCTACGCGATCGCGTGATGTGAACCGGGCGGGGCGGGGGCCAGGCTGGCCGCCATGACCGACGACCAGCTGCTCGTGGAACTGCCGCCGCGGTACTGCCCGGTGCAGGTGGACACCCATCCCGACGCCGAGCTGCTGGAGGGCCAGGGCGCCGACTGGCTCACCGCCTACGGCCTGGCCGGGCCCCGGCTGCGCGCCAACGACTGCGCCGGGTTCTACGGCCGGATCATGCCCAAGGGGGTCACCGAGCGGCTCCAGATGGCGGTCGACTGGTGCTTCCTGATGTTCGCCTTCGACGACATCAACTGCGACGAGGTGGTGCCCGACGCCGCCGGCAAGCAGTTCGTGGACATCGCCACCCGGGTGGTGCGGGTGCTGGAGGTGCCCGACGTCGACCTCGGGCCGACCGCCGACCTGTTCCTCGCCCCGGTGCGGGACCTGGCCCAGCGGGCCCACCGCTCGGCCACGCCCACGCAGCTGCGGCGGCTGGTCGACGGCCACCGCGCCTGGTACCTCGGCGTGTTGTGGGAGCTGCGCTGCCGGCTCACCGACGTGACGCCGAGCCTCAACGACTACGCCCACATGCGCCA
Source organism: Kutzneria buriramensis (assembly GCF_003387475.1). Lineage (GTDB taxonomy): Bacteria > Actinomycetota > Actinomycetes > Mycobacteriales > Pseudonocardiaceae > Kutzneria > Kutzneria buriramensis. Next base: position 50,967 of record NZ_QUNO01000015.1, read on the forward strand.
GCACACCGCCGGCGGGCTGGCCACGACGAGTTGGATCGAGATCGTCGACGGCGGCGAGATTCCCGCGTACGAGCTGGATTCGCCGGCGGTGCGGGCGCTGTCGGAGCTGTCGTTCACGATTGCCGCCTGGGACGACGACCTCTTCTCGTACGGCAAGGAGACCTGGTTCGCCCAGCGCGAGTCGACGCCGTCCAACTGCAAGCTGAACCTGATCGACATCGTGGCTCAGGAGCGGGGATGCTCGGTCGACCAGGCGTTGGCGGAGTCCGTGGAGCTGGTCAACCGGCTCACGCACCGGTTCATCAGGGTGCGGGACGCCGTGCTGCCGACCGCGAGCGAGGAGCTCCGCAACTACCTGGACTGCCTGTCCCGGCTGCTGCGCGGCAACATGGAGTGGGGCCTGCTGGCGCAGCGCTACCGCAACCCGGACGGCCGCCACCCCGACGCCGTGCACACCGTCGGCTCGTGGACGGACGTGCCGCCGGTGGACACGCCGCCGGCGATCCCGTCCATCGCCTGGTGGTGGGACCGGGACCTGATCTAGCGGGGGAAGACGCGGGTCACTCCCTGATCATGGTGGCCAGCAGGCTGGCCAGGTGGACGGGGTCGCGGTCGGTGAGCTGGCGGAGCTGGGTCCGGCAGCTGAAACCGTCGGCGAGCACGGTCGCGTCGGTGGCGCGGATCGCGGGCAGCAGGGCGTGTTCCGCGACCGCCACCGACACGTCGTAGTGGCCGGCTTCGAAGCCGAAGTTGCCGGCGAGGCCGCAGCAGCCGGCGTCGAGCACCTGGGTGTCGACGCCGGCCGTGCGCAGCACCTCACGGTCGGCGTCGACGCCGAGCTCGGCGTACTGGTGGCAGTGCGGCTGCATGACGGCCTTCGTGTCGCCCAAGGGCTCCATGCCGGGGGAGACCTGTTCGGCGAAGGTCTTCACCCGGCCGGCGAGCCGCTGCACGGCCGGCTCGTCGGTCAGCTCCAGGGCGTCGTTGCGGAGGAAGGCCGTGCAGCTCGGCTCCAGGCCGACCACCGGGACGTCGGACCCGTCCATGATCCGGGCGGTGCGGTGCAGAACGCGTTTGGCCACGCCGAGCTGGCCGGTGGACATCCACGTCAGTCCACAACAGACCCGCTTGCGCGGCAAGGTGACAGCGAACCCGAGGTGCTCCAGCACGGCGACGGCGTCCACACCGACCTGCGGGTCGAAGTGGTCGGTGAACGTGTCGGTGAACAGCACCACCGGATCCCCGCTTGGAGAAATGCGACCCTTGAGCCGGGACCGTAGCGACCGATCGTGCACCGTGGGCATGGCTCGGGCCGGATCGATGCCGCCGAGGCGCTTGACCAGCGGCCGGTCGCCGAGCCTGCGCACCAGACCGGGCGCGATCGCCAGCCACAGCGGCAGGAAACCCATCGAGTAGTGCGACGCCGGCCGCAGCCGGCCGCGGTAGTGCTGGTGCAGGAACTCCGCCTTGTACGTGGCCATGTCCACATCGACCGGGCAGTCCCGCTTGCATCCCTTGCAGGACAGGCAGAGATCCAGCGCCTCGCGCACCTCGGCGGACCGGAACCCGCCGCGCACAACGGATCCGTTGAGCATGTCGAACAGCAGCCGGGCCCGGCCACGGGTGGAGTGCTTCTCCTCGCGGGTCGCCCGGTAGCTCGGGCACATCACGCCGCCGGACGCCGTGAGGCACTTGGCGACGCCGATGCACCGCCGGCTCGCGGCGGCCAGATCGCCGCCGTCGGCGTGCAGGGAAAGCTTGGTACGCAACGGAATCCGCGCCGGCGCGACCACCACCCGGAGGTCGGCGTCCAGCGGCAGCGGGTCCACGATCCGGCCCGGGTTCATCAGCCCCCGTGGGTCGAAGATCGCCTTGAACCGGCGGAACGCGGCCATGATCTCGGGGGAGTACATGCGCGGCAACAACTCCGACCGCGCCTGCCCGTCGCCGTGCTCGCCGGACAGCGATCCCCCGTGCGACACGACCAGATCCGCCGCCTCCTCCATGAACGTCCGGTATCCGGGCCCGTGCAGGTCGAAGTCGATCCGGACGTGCAGGCAGCCGTCGCCGTAGTGGCCGTACGTCGGCCCGCGGCGGCCGTGCCTGCCCAGCAGCTTGTCGAAGTCCCGCAGGTACGCGCCCAGCCGCTCGGGCGGAACCGCCGCGTCCTCCCACCCCGACCACGCCTCCGCCCCGTCCGGCATCCGGGTCAGCAGGCCGGCGCCGTCCTCGCGGATCCGCCACAACTCCCGCATCCGTGCCGGATCCGTGACGACCACCGAGCCCGTCGCACCCGGCATCGCCTTGACGACGGCGTCCGGATCGACCGTCTCCACGAACAGCCAACTCCGGCCCGCCGGCAACGCCTTCAGCCCCGGCGTCCCCGGCTTGCGCTGCCGGAGGATCTTGACGATGTCGTCGTTGACGCCCTCGATCGCCAGCACGTCCAGCGACAGCAACGCCACCACCTCGTCGGCCGCCGCGTACGTGTCCGCGAAACCCAGCACCACCAGCGCGCGGCTCGTGGGGACCTCCACCAGCTTCACCGTCGCCCGTAGCACCGTCACGCAGGTTCCCTCGCTGCCGACCAGCGCCCGTCCGACGTGCAAACCGTTCTCCGGCAGCAGCTGGTCGAGGTTGTAGCCCGACACCCGGCGCGGAATCCTCGGGAACCCCGTCCGCACCGCCGCCATCACCTGATCACGCAGCGTCCGCAGCTCGCCGTGCAGCGGACTTTCGGCCAGTCCGGCGTCGAAGCGGGTGCCGTCCGGCAGCAGGACGTCCAGCGACTCGACGTTGTCGACCGTCTTGCCCCAGGCCACCGAGTGCGCCCCGCACGCGTTGTTGCCGATCATCCCGCCGATCGTGCACCGCGCGTGCGTCGAAGGATCCGGCGCGAAGTGCAGGCCGTGCCGCCCGGCGAGCCGGTTCAGCGCGTCCGGCACCACCCCCGGCTGCACCACGGCTCGGCGGGACGCCGGATCCACGTCCAGCACCGCGTTCAGATGGCGGGAGAAGTCCAGCACCAGGCCCTCGCCGCAGGCGTTGCCCGCGATGCTCGTGCCCGCGCCCCGGCTCGTGATCGGCACGCCCAGCTCCGCCGCCACCCCGACCGCCGCCACCACAGCGTCCACCGTCCGCGGGCGCACCACCGTCAACGGAACGTGTCGGTAGTTGGACGCATCCGCCGCGTACATCGCACGCGTCCCCGGATCGGCCAGCACCTCGCCGTCCACCTCGGCCCGCAGCCGCTCGACCAGCCTCGACGTCATGACCATCACTTAACACCGGTGCGGGCTGACCGGCCGGTAACAGATAGCCTCGCATCGACACCCGAGACGAGGAGCATCAGTGGCACGGTCCGTTCTGGTCACCGGCGGCAACCGCGGCATCGGCCTGGCGATCGCGCAGGCGTTCGCCGCGCAGGGCGACAAGGTCGCGATCACACACCGCGGCTCGGCGGTGCCGGAGGGCTTGTTCGGGGTGAAGTGCGACGTCACCGACGCCGAGCAGGTCGACCTGGCGTTCGCCGAGGTCGAGGCCCACCAGGGGCCGGTCGAGGTGCTGGTGTCCAACGCCGGCATCACCGACGACACGCTGCTCATGCGCATGACCGAGGAGCAGTTCACCCGGGTCGTGGACGCCAACCTGACCGGCGCGTTCCGCGTCACCAAGCGCGCCACCCGCAACATGCTCAAGGCCCGCTTCGGCCGGATCATCTACATCTCCTCGGTGGTCGCCCTGAACGGCGGGCCCGGCCAGGTCAACTACGCGGCCAGCAAGGCCGGCCTGATCGGCGTGGCCCGCTCCATCGCACGTGAGCTGGGCTCGCGTAACATCACCGCGAACGTGATCACGCCCGGTTTCATCGAGACCGACATGACCGCGGTGCTGTCCGAGGACGTCAAGGGCAAGGCGCTCGCCCAGATCCCGTCCGGGCGCTTCGGCGCGGCCGCCGAGATCGCCGCCGCCGTCACCTTCCTGGCCTCCGACGGGGCCGCCTACGTCAACGGCGCGGTGCTGCCGGTCGACGGCGGCCTCGGCATGGGCCACTGAATTCACCTCGTAGAAACCCCAGGAGAGGAAAGCACGTGACCGGACTGCTCGACGGCAAGCGCCTGGTGATCACCGGGGTGATCACCGACGCCTCGATCGCCTTCCACGTGGCCCGGGTGGCGCAGGAGCAGGGCGCCAAGGTGGTGCTGACCGGGTTCGGCCGGCTCAGCCTGGTGGAGCGGATCGCCAAGCGGCTGCCCGAAGAGGCGCCGGTGATCGAGCTGGACGTCACCAACCCCGAGCACCTGGAAGCGCTGCCCGGCAAGGTGCGCGAGCACCTCGACGGCGTCGACGGCGTGCTGCACTCGATCGCATACGGCCCGCCCTCCACACTCGGCGCCGACTTCCTCGAGGCGCCGTGGGAGGACGTCGCCACCGCCGTGCAGGTGTCCGCGTACTCGCTGAAGTCCCTGGTCAAGGCCCTGCTGCCGGTGATGACCGAGGGCAGTTCGGTGGTCGGCCTCGACTTCGACGCCCGGGTGGCGTGGCCCGCGTACAACTGGATGGGAGTGTCCAAGGCGGCGCTCGAGTCCGTCACCCGCTACCTGGCCCGCGACCTGGGGCCGCGCAACATCCGGGTGAACGTGGTCGCCGCCGGGCCGGTGCGCACCATGGCCGCCAAGTCCATCCCGGGCTTCATCGACCTGGACAAGGCGTGGGAGGAGCGGGCGCCGCTGGGCTGGGACCCGACCAACGCCGAGCCGGTCGCCAAGTCCGTCTGCGCGCTGCTGTCCGACTGGCTGCCGGCGACCACCGGCTCCATGGTGTGGGTCGACGGGGGCGTGCACGCCGTCGGCATGTAGGGCTCCAAGTCCCGGTGACCCATGACTTTGGTCATGGGACGCCACCATGCCGCCGGGGCGATGCTTTCCGGGGCCCTCGCTGGCTACGGTACTCGCCGTGGGCTCCGAACAGTCGACATCATCGCCAGCGCAGGAGTCTCGACGGCCCGGTCGGGTAGGGTGGCCCCCCGACCGGGCCGCTGGCCGTCCGGCCCTGTACGGGGCCATGTTCTGGGTGGCGGTGGTGGTGGTCTCCGCCGCCGAGGTCACCAACTTCGCCCGCCAGCCGCAGCCCTACGGCCTGTGGCCGCTGGCCTGCCTGGGCGTGATGGTCCTGGCCTGGCCGGGCATGGCGTGGGATCCGGCCGCCCCAGTGCCGCGCAAGCTGGCGCTGCTGCCGTTCCTGGCCGGCATGGTGGGGCTGAGCCTGTTGTCCCCGTACAACTCCGCCGACATCTGGCTGCTGCTGGCCCTGGCCAACTGCATGTTCGTGTTCGGGCTGCGGGTGACCGTGGCGATGGCCGCCTGTTTCGTCGCCTTCACCTTCGTCGACATCCTCGACCTTCCCGGCTACACGGTGCTCGAGGCCTCCATCCAGAGCCTCGTCGTGATCATGCTGACGGTGTTCGTCACCGGGCTGGCGTCCGCCGTCACCGAGGCGCGGCGGCGGAGGGCCGAGACGCAGCGGCTGCTCGGCGAGCTGGCCGAGGCGCACCAGGAGCTCCGCGCGTACGCCGACCAGGTGCGGGAGCTGTCCGTGGCCGAGGAGCGGGCGCGGATGGCCCGCGAGATGCACGACTCTGTCGGGCACTACCTCACCGTGATCCAGGTCGGGCTCACCAATGCCGAACGCTTCCGTGACAAACGGCCCGAGCAGGCGTGGGCCGAGGTCGCCCAGGCCAAGGAGCTGACCCGGGACGCGCTGGCCGAGACCCGGCGGTGGGTGCGGGCGATGCGGCCCTTGGCGTTGGAGGGGCGGACCGGCAGCCAGGCGCTCGCCGAGCTGGCGCGCACGTTCGACGGGACCGGCATCGAGGTCCGGTTCCAGGTGCACGGCGCGGAGCTGCCGCTGCTGGGCGACACTGAGGTGGTGCTGTACCGGGTGCTTCAGGAGGGGCTGACCAACGTGCTGCGGCATGCCGGGGCCCAGCGGGCCGAGGCCACGCTGTCGTTCAGCGAGGACCGCGTGCGGTTGCGTGTCGGCGACGACGGGCACGGCGCGCCCGACCTGACCAGGGGTTTCGGGCTGCTGTCGCTGGAGCAGCGGGCCGAGTCCGCTGGCGGGGTGCTCGTCGCCGGCAATGCCGCCTCCGGCGGTTTCGAACTGCTCGCCGACCTGCCGGTGCGGCGCCGATGAGCGTGCGGGTGTTGCTGGTCGACGACCAGATCCTGATGCGCAGCGGGCTGCGGAAGCTGCTGGAGATCGAGGACGGCATCGAGATCGTCGCCGACGTCGGCAGCGGACCGGATGCGCTGTCGGTCGTCCCTGCCTGCCGCCCCGACGTCGCCCTGGTGGACGCGCGCATGCCCGGCATGGACGGCATCGAGCTCATCACCCTGCTCACCGCCCAGTTCCCGTCGGTGGCGTCGATCGTCCTGACCACCTTCGACGAGGACGAGTACCTGTTCGGGGCCTTGAAGGCCGGCGCGCGGGGATTCCTGCTCAAGGACGCCTCCCCCGAGGAGCTCGTCGCCGCCATTCGCCGTGCCGCCGGCGGCGGAACCGTGTTGAGCGACCAGGTCGCCGGCCGCGTCGTCGCTCAGCTCCGCGGCGAGACGCCGGTGCAGCCGGCGCTTTCCTCCCGTGAAGTGGAAGTCGCCCGCTTGGTCGGCGCCGGCGCCTCGAACCGTGAGATAGCCTCCCAGCTCTTCATCACCGAAGGCACCGTCAAGAATCACGTTTCCAGCACGCTGCGCAAACTGGGCCTCCGCGACCGAACCCAGCTGGCCCTCCACGTCACCTCCTCGCCGGGCGCTTTCTGATCATTTCCGCTAGGCCGTTCGCGGTGTGAAGTCTGTCTTTCGGTCGAGGTGATCGTCAGTTTCTCCCGGATTTGCGGGAGAGTGTTCGCCTCTGCTCGCCCTGGCGGCGGTAGAGGCTCTGATCAGCGGCGCTTTACCCTGGGATCGGGCCTCGTCTGGCGGCGACGATCGGGGGCAGCGCGTGGTGGAGCATCGTGCGGCGTATATCGTGGAAGTCGACGCCGAGGGTCTCACCTGGGTGAAGAGTTCCTACAGCAACAGTGTCGGCGGAAACTGTGTGGAGCAGGCCGTCATGGCCGACCGAATCGTGGTGCGCTGCTCGCGTGACCGCCTCGGTTCGAGATTGTCCTTCCCGCGTGCGGCCTGGCTGACGTTTCTCGCCGAGACTCGCCGCGGCTGCTGACTAACCATCTCGCGTGGATCTTGTCCGGCCGTCGCCAGGCGCGACCGGCCGTACGAACGCCGTAAACGCCGACGGGCTCTCCCGTGGTCCCGCAGACCCGTGGATGAATCTCTGGCGTGGGCCGCGCCGGCCATGAGCCCCGACGCGCTGCATGCCGACAACCCCTGTCGCGTGCGCGGGGTAGCGCGCCGCGAGGAGATCGCAGCCTCGTCGTCAGTTGGTCGACGCTACTTGAGGGCCGGCCGCGCAAACCATCCGTTCGTGGTACCTCGGCCGCATGGCCACCCCCGAAGATCGCGCGTCGTGCGCATACTGCAATCATCCACAAGCCAAAACGCTTGCTACCATATTGCCACATAGCAGATCGCCACCGCGCGGTAGGCTATCTGGCCAGATCAAGGAGGCCCCGCAGTGCCACCGCGCGCCAAGACCCCGCTCAGCGAGCAGCGCAAACTCCGTCGAGTTCTGCGCCAGGCCCGCGAGGGCAAGGGGATGACGCAGAAGGACGTGACCGACGCCCTCGACTGGTCCCCGTCGAAGTTGATCAGGATCGAGAACGGGGCCGTCGGGATCTCCGTGACCGACCTGAAGGCGCTGTTGCTGCACTACGGCGTCACGGACACCGTCAGGGTCGACGAGCTCGTCCAGATGCTGCGGTTCAGCAAGCAGTCGGCCTGGTGGCAGAAGTACCGGGACCTGGGCGACAGCACCTGGCTCGCCTGGCTCGGCATCGAGTGGTCGGCGATCCGCATCTGCCAGTTCCAGAACCTGGTGGTGCCCGGTCTGTTGCAGAGCCCGGGCTACATCAGGGCGTTGATGGCGCTCGGCTCACCGGCGCCCGAGACGAAGGAGCGCTTCATCGATCTGCGTCTCCAGCGACAGAAGCTGATCGAGCTCGACGACGGACCGGAGATGTCGTTCGTGCTCGACGAGGTGACGCTGCACCGCGTGATCGGTGACGTGGCCACGACGCGGGAACAACTGCGCCACCTGCGGGAAGTGGTGGCGACCCGGCCGAAGGTCTCGGTCCGGGTGCTGCCGTTCGACGGCGGTGTGCACAAGGGAATGGAAAGCTCGTTCTCCATCTACGAGCTGTCCGACGAGCCCAACGACTACGCGCTCCAGATGGACGGCGCTGTCAAGGACCGGCTGCTGGTCGACCCGTCCGACGAGACCAACGAGTACGTGCATGTCTTCGCCGAGCTCGAGAAGGTCGCGCTACCCGCCGGCGAGACCGTGAAGATCATCGACCGACGCCTGGCGGAGTTGGAGGACAAGACCTGAGCGATGACGGAGAGCGGGCGGTCGTTGCGCCAACAACGACCGCCCGGAGGACGGAAACCAGAGCCCCACACCAATGAAGCAGTGGATCGCCGCCGGTAGTCGAGACTACGCGCCAGCCGAGTCCCGATTGTGGCCAGTCCCGCGTTCTTTCGGGTGAAGGACGCGGCCGGTGCCGACTCCGCTCCAGGGTCAGCCCGGGAGGCCGCCAGTGACCGCCGAGAACGTGCCGAAAGTCGTCATCAGTTACGCCCATGAGCCCCCGGGACGGGTGCTGGAGCGAGCCTTGCACCGGGTGTTGTCCGACGCGGGTTTCGATGTCGTGTCCGACCGCGACCTGCTGGGCGCCGCCTCGCTCCAGCGGTGGATGGTCGGCATGTTCTCCACGCGGATCATCGTGGTCGCGCTGACCGCGGACTACGTTCGGGCCTTCGACGGCCAGGGCGGCGAGCACTCTCCGCGACAGGGCGTGGCCTTCGAAGCGACGCTGATGCGCGTCCAGAACTATCGCAACCACTCGCTGCACGACAGCGTTCCGGTGGTGTTGGTGGCGACCCCGGATTTCGACGTCGACCAACTGCCGCTCGACCTGGCGGCGATGGTGGTGCGTCGCTTCGACCCGGTCACCGGCGCCGGCGCGGAGAAGCTGCTGGCGCACATCAGAGACGTCGCCTTCAGACGTAGGAGGGAGGTCAGCGCGATGAGCAGTGAGCGGTCGCTGCGGCAGATTCACCTTGACCTGGAAAAGGCCGAGCCCATGTCGGCGCGGGCGGTCGACACCGTCTACGAGTTTCTCGGCGTTCCGGACGAGCCGGATCACGCGCTGGAGCTCGCCGCCGCCTTCCCGGCCGCGGCGAAGGTCGCGAAGGCCGCCGGCGACGTTCAGCTGGTGCGTCAGATCTCGGACAAGTGCCTGACCGCGTTACGCAAGGGGGACGAGAGACTCGTCGACGAGTCGAGGATGGAGGGGCGAATCCTGATCTGCGGCGCCGGATGGTGCCTGCAAAGGGAGTACCGCCTCGCCACCGCCTTGCAGTACACCAACGAGGGCATGGCGCTGGCCGACCGGCTGCACGATCACTACGGAATCGCCCACGGGCACAAGAACCTGGGGCGGATCCAACGTCTGAACGCCGAACGGGCACGCCGCGGCGCCGAGGCCGAGCACCTGCTGCGGACGAGCGTGTCGTCGCTGGAACGGGCGGCCGAGCAGTTCGCGACGATCGGTGGCTGCGAGCACGACGTGGGCTCGTGCTACAGCCTGACGGCGCGCACGTGCCTGAGCAGTCATCTCATGGTTCCGGACGACCGCGTGCTGACCCGGGCGTGGAGGCTCGTGGACAGGGCGGAGGAACTGCTGCTGCCCGCGGCCGGCAAGAACTACTTCGACCTCCTGATACTGAAGGTGGAACTGCTGGCCCTGACCGGCTCCCCGGTGCCGGCGAGACGGATGATCAACGAGGTGATCGAGCACCTGCTGTCCATCCCGGGCGCCGGTCGGTCGGAGATCCACGGGCGGGCCAGGATGATCCGCGCGAACCTGTACCCGGGCAGCCGCGGCCGCGCCGACGCGCGGCGTGACCTCCAGGAATGCCAGCAGATCTTCGAGCGGATCGGGCTCAACCACCCGGCCGCGGCGGCGAAATGGGCTATCGCCCGGCAGAATCCGAAATCGGTGAGCACGTTGGTCCGGCTCACCGACGAGGACATGGTGAAGCTGGAGCACCTCACCGTCGATCCCTGTGCGCGGTTGCTGGCCATCGCGGACCTCGAGCGGCAGCACCAGTGGCGCGCCGGCGGCCACGCGGTGACCGCCAAGGTCGATTGGAGCCTGTTCGTGCGGCCGAACGAGTTCGAGAACTAGCCGGGCCGCGTGTCCAGGGTGGTCAGGAGGCGGTGGACGCGGTCGGCGTCGGCGAGGCGGTGTTGAGTCGTGTAGCGGGACAGGGCGGACCGCCAGGCGTCGCGGGCGCCGGCGGTCTGGTGGTCGGCGGCGAGGGCGGAGCCGAGGCGCTCGGTGCAGGCGGCTTCGAAGTAGATGTTGCTGATGTCCTGGCAGGTGGCGATGGCGCGGCGGTAGAGGGAGATGGCCTCGGCACGGTGGTCGGTTCGGGCGGCGACGGTGGCGAGGTTGTCGAGGGTGACGGCCTGGCCGCTGCGGTTGCCGTGCCGTTCGTGCAGGGCGAGGGCTTGTTCGCAGAGCGAGCGGGCGGTGTCGAGGTCGCCGAGTTCGAGGTGGCAGCGGCCGAGGGCGTTGCGGGCATGGGCCTCGCCGACGGGGTTGGCGGCGAGAACGTACGACTCGATGGCGGCTTCGAGGTGGGTCACGGCGGCGGCGAACTGGTGCTGACGGGTGAGGGCCCGGGCGAGGTCATGACGGCAGTGGCCGCGCTCGTTGTCGCTGGTGGCAAGGGAAAGGGCCCGCTGCAAACACGTGACGGCATCGGGGAGTTCGTCGGCAAAAGTGTGGGCGCGGCCGAGTTGGCGGTAGGCCAGGACGAGCGCCGACGGGTCCGCGAGGTGCTCGACGGCGACGGTGCCGAGGCGTGAGCAGGTGACGTTGTCGGCGACGAGTCCCTGGCGGTAGTGGAAGGTGTCCAGCGCGCGGGACAACAGCCAGACCTCGCGATACCACCGGCGCTCCATGGCGGCCTGCTGAGCCGCAACGAGGTTGGCGTGCTCGGCGGCGAACCAGTCGAGCGCATCGGTCTCGCCGGCGAAATCGAGCGGATGGCAGCCGGGTTGCGGCGGGTCGAGCCGGACCGGCGCCCGGTGCGGATAGAGCTTGCGGTCGCCGGCGAACGCGCTGTGCAGGTAGAAATCCACGAGCCGGCGCAACGTCCGGTCCCGCTCCGCGGCTGGATGGTCGTGCATGGCCAGCTCCTTCGCGTAGAGCCGGACCAGGTCGTGCATGCCGAACCGGCCGGACATCCGTTGGTGCAGCAGGTTCTTACGCTCCAGCTCCCGCAGTGCGGCGCCGACCGCGGCGGGCGGCAGCGCGGTGAGGCTCGCGGCGGCGGCCGCGGTGATCGTCGACGTCGGCGCGATGCCCAGTCGCGAGAACACGTCCGAAAGCCGGTCGTCCAGGGCGGATACGGACCACGAGATGACCGCCCGCAGGTTGGATGCGCGTTCGCCGGTGTCGAGGGCGTCCAGGCGAGTGGCGGAATCCCGCAGCTCGGTGGCGATCACGCCGAGTCCGAGGTGACGCGAGGTGCGGGCGGCGACGATCGCCAGCGCGAGCGGCAGCCCGCAACAGGAGGCGAGGATCGTGGCGACGGCCTCGGGCTCCTCGCCGAGCGGCTGCTCGCCGAGGCTGCGCGCCAGAAGCTTGCGCGCGTCCGAGTCGGGCATCATGTCCAGGCTCACGACCTCGGCCCCGCTCATCGCCAGCCCGGTGAGGTGATTCCTGCTGGTGACGACCGTGCGGCAGGTCTCGGAACCGGGCAGCAGCGCGGTCACCTGATCGGTGTCCGCGGCGTTGTCCAGCACCACGGCGATGCGCTTGCCGGCGACGAGGGTGCGGTACAGCGCGCCTCTGGCGTCGACATCGGTCGGCACGGCCTCCGGTGCGACGCCGAGCCCGAGCAGGAACGCGTGCAGCACGGCGCCGGCGGAGTTGGGGGTGCCGGTCGGGTCGAAACCGCGCAGGTCGGCGTACAGCTCACCGTCCGGGAAGCGGTTCACGTTGCGGTGCAGCCAATGCAGCACGAGCGAGGTCTTGCCGACCCCGCCGGGTCCCTCGACCGCCACCACCCGGGACTGCCCGCCGACCGTCCGGTCGAGTACCCGCAGCTCGTGGTCCCGGGCCACCAGCCGCCCGGGCGCGGCCGGCAGCTGCCGCGGCACGACGTGGTGACGCGGCGGGGAGTCGTAGTAGTGGACGCCGCCCTCGATGGTGTGTGCCTGAACGGCCGAGCCGACACGGCTGTCGGCTCGCAGGTGGTTGCCGTGACGGCGACCGGGCACCTGTCGATGGTTGCTCCCGACCGGGGCGTGGCGTCAGGGCTGTCCGAGTGAGTGACGCGGTCAGGCAGGGATGCGCACGGGGGCGAAGGCGTCCTGGATCCAGTTGGGGTAGGACGGCGGCTGCCGGCTGACGTCGTCCAGCTCGGCGAGGTCCTGGTCGGTGAGGACGAGGTCGCCGGCGGCGATGTTGTCGGCGAGCTGGTCGAGCCGGCGGGCGCCGACGATGACGCTGGTGACGGCCCGCTGGGCCAGCAGCCAGGCGATGGCGACGCGAGCGGGGCTCACATCGTGGCGGGCGGCGACGGTCCGCAGCACGTCGACGATCTTGAACGCGGTCTCCCGGTCGTACGGGATGAACTCCTCGCCGCCGGCGCGGGCGCGGCGGGTGTCGGGGTGGGCGACGCCGTCACGGTCGAACTTGCCGGTCAGCAGGCCGCCGACCAGCGGGCTCCACACCGTGATGCTCAGCCCCGAGTCCTCGGCCATGGGCACGAGGTCGCGTTCGACGTCGCGGGACACCAGCGAGTAGTGCACCTGGTTGGCGACGAAGCGCGCCTGGTTGTGCCGGGCGGAGATGCCGTGGGCCTTGCTGATCTGCCACGCGGCGAGGTTGGAGCAGCCGAGGTAGCGGACCTTGCCCTGCCGCACGGCGTCGTCCAGCGCGGACAGCGTCTCCTCGAGCGGCGTGATCCGGTCGTAGTTGTGGATCTGGTACAGGTCGATGTAGTCGGTGCCGAGCCGGCGGAGGCTGTCCTCCAGCGACCGCATGATGTGCAGCCGGGTCAGGCCCTGGTCATTGGGTCCGGGCCCCATCGGCGCCAGCAGCTTGGTGCCGAGCACGACCTCCCGGCGCCGCCGGCCGAGTGCCCGCCCGAGCAGTTCCTCGGACTCGCCGTCGGCGTAGACGTCGGCCGTGTCGACGAGGTTGACGCCGGCGTCGAGGGCCGCGCCGACGACCCGGTCCACGTCCTGCTGGCCGAGCGCGCCGATGGTGCTGAACACCGGGTGGCCGGCGCCGCCGAACGTCATCGTGCCCAGGGCGATCTCGGAGACCCACACCCCGGTGCGCCCCAGCTGGCGGTATTTCACTGGTCACTCCTCGCGTCGTGCCGGACACCATGTCCGGACATCATGTCCGAATAAAACACTACATGGTGTCCGGACGCGGCGTAGCGTCATCGTGTACGGACGTGCACTAGATTTCGGACATGCCTTCGATCACCCGCCGACGCACCCCGGCCACCGGGCGACGAGCCGAGGACGACATCCTCGCGGCCACGCGGCGGCTGCTGACCGGCGGCGCGACCTTCACCGAGCTGGGCATCCAGCAGATCTCGGACGAGGCCGGCGTCGCCCGCTCCACCTTCTACAGCCACTTCCGCGACAAGACCGAACTGCTCATGCGGCTGGCCGCGCGGATGGTCGAGGCCTCGTTCTCGATCGCCTCGGCATGGGAGCCGGCGGTCGGTGTCGACGGCCTCGCGGCCGACTTCCTGCGCGTGCTGGGCGTCTGGCGCGAGCACGTGGGCGTGTTGCAGGCGGTCACCGAGGTCGCCGCGTACGAGCCGACGGTGCGGGAGTTCTGGGGTCAGGGGCTGGTGCAGTTCGTCGACCGGACGATCGAGGTGCTGCGCGCCGAGCAGGACGCCGGGCGCTCCCCGGCCGACATCGACGTGGTCCACGCGTCCGAGATCATCGTTCTCGGCGGGGAGCGGGCCATGCTCCATCACGTGGCGAATTCGGCGCCGGACACCGACGCCGCCTTCGCCCGAGAGCTGGCCCGGACCTGGTGGTACGGCGTCTACCGACGTCCGGCGACCGAGAATTGACCCGCTGCGGGTGAACGGGCACCGACGACCGTCCACATTGGCGGGTGGCCGAGTGGGCAGGGCCGTCCTGACGCACGATCGGAAGATGGCGACTCCACGGCAGGTGGTCACGACGACCGGCGGCCGGGTGAGCGGCGTGGCGTTCGACGACGGCGTCGTGTCCTACCGCGGCATTCCTACGCCCTCGCCCCGACCGGCGCGCGCCGGTTCCAGGCTCCCGCGCCGCCGACGCCGTGGGAGGGCGTGCTGCCGGCGACGGCGTTCGGGCCGATCCCGCCGCAGCCGCCCGCACCGTTTCCGGGCATGCCGGTGTGGACGCCCGGCGACGGGGACGACATCGTCGACGTCTGGCGGCCCTCGCTGCGGGACACGCACCTGCCGGTGCTCGTCTGGATCTACGGCGGCAGCTACACCGGCGGTGGCCGAGCGGATGGTGCGGGCGTGGGCCGATTTCGCGGCCACGGGCGAATCCTGGATGGCCGGCCGTGACCGCGGACGCGACACCGGTCCGGATCTGGGACCGTGCCGACGGTCTCGTCACGGATCCCGGGCCGGGCGAGGGGCGGCGGGCGGCATGGTCCGCCATCGACTTCCCGCCCACCGAACTACAGCTTTGATGCCACATGCGCTTCCTATTTGTCACCTGGACGCAAGTAGGAAGCGCATGTGCTCTTGGTGCCACATGCGCTTCGTACTTGTCACCTGAACGCAAATGGGAAGCGCATGTGGCAAAAAGAGGGGCTACATGTTCGCCGCGCCGGACTTGATGGCGGTGCGGATGCGGGAGTACGTGCCGCAGCGGCAGATGTTGCGGATCTGGTCGAGGTCATCGTCGGTGATGGCCCGGCCCTCGGCGCGAACCCGCCGCACCAGCGCGACGGCGTTCATGATCTGGCCGGGCTGGCAGTAGCCGCACTGCGCGACGTCCTGCTCCAGCCAGGCCTCCTGCATCGGGTGCAGGTCCTTGCCGACGGTGGCCGGCAGCCCCTCGATGGTGGTGATCTCGTCGTCGGCGTTGATCGCGGACACCGGCACCGAGCAGGGGTTGAACGCCTTGCCGTTGATGTGCGAGGTGCAGGCCTTGCAGACGTTGAGGCCGCAGCCGTACTTGGGCCCGGTGACGCCGAGCAGGTCGCGCAGCACCCACAGCAGCCGGACGTCGTCGGCGACCTCGACGGTGACCCGCTCGCCGTTGAGCACGAAGGTGTGACTGGACATGCGGGAGGCTCCTCAGGAGTCGAGGCCGTTGGTGGGGGACTGGGGCGTGGACGGCTCGGCGGGGTACGGCTCGAAGCCGAGGGTGCCGTGGTTGATCGGGAAGTACGTGGGCAACGTGCCGGTGGCGCGGGCGTAGGCGCAGGCGACGGCGGCCATCGCCGGGGCGACGCCGAGCTCGCCGGCGCCGCTGGGGTCGCCGCCGCTGGGCGCGATCACGACCTGCATGTCCAGCGGCGTGTTCCACTGCCGGGTGTAGAAGTAGTTGTCCCAGCTGCCTTCCAGCGGCAGGCCGTCCTTCATGTGCAGGCTGGACGTCAGCGCGAGCGCGATGCCGTCGTTCATGCCGCCGATCATCTGTGCCTCCAGCCCGCGCGGGTTCACCGCGAAACCCGGGTCGACGACGATCAGCGCCTTGGTGACCCGCGGCCCGGTGACGCCGTCGGTGACGGGCCGGTTCACGGTCGCGGGCCGGCAGTCGATCTCCACCAGGCAGCAGACCGCGCCCTGGTACTCGGAGTGCACGGCGATGCCCTGCGCGACGCCGGCCGGCAGCGCGCGGCCCCACTGCCCGACCGAGACCGCCTTCTCGAAGACGGCCTTGACGCGTGCGTCCCGGAGGAAGGACCGGCGGAAGGACACCGGGTCCTTGCCCATCTTCGCGGCAAGCTGGTCGACGACGAGCTCCTGCGCGGTGACCACGTTGGGCGAGTAGATGTTGCGCATGCTGCCGGTGTTGAACTTGACCGGGATCTCATTGAGCAGCTGCGTGGTGACGCCGAAGTTGTACGGCGAGGACTGGGTCAGCAGGAAGATCGACTCGGCGAAGCTGAGGTTGCCGGCGATGGGCAGCTTGGCCGCGAACGAGGTGAGCATCTCGCCGAGGCCGTGGCTGAACTCGGTCTGCACGCTGGTGTGCCGCTGCTCGTAGCTGACGACGTTGCCCAGGGCGTAGGTCACGCGCACCCGTGACGTGCACATCGGGTGCGTGCGGCCCTGCCGGAAGTCGTCGGTGCGCGACCACATCAGCTTGACCGGCTTGCCGAGCTTCTGCGAGATCTCCGCCGCCTCGGCGGCGACGTCGTGGAACAGGTGCCGGCCGAACGAGCCGCCGCCCTGCGCGACGTGCACCTTCACCGCGCCGACCGGCAGCCCCAGCTGCGCGGCGATGTCCTCCTGGGCGACGATCGGCACCTTCAGGCTGGACCAGATCTCGGCGGAGTCCTTGCGCACGTCCGCGATGGCGTTGTCCGGCTCCAGCGGGCTGTTGCTGGCGAAGGCGAAGGTGAACTCGGCGTCCAGCACCTGCGTCAGCAGACCCGGCACGACCATCGGCAGTTCGGCCGCCTTCAGCTTGGCCAGCACGGTCGCGTCCGACTCGCCGTCCACAGTGCCCGGTCCCCAGCTGACGTCCAGCGCGCGCAGGCCGTCGATGCACTGCCCGAACGTCTGCGCCCGCACGGCGACTCCGTGCGAGACCGCGACGACGTCGGTGACGCCGGGCATCGCCAGCACGGCCGCGGCGTTGTTCACCGACCGGACCGTGCCGTTGATCGTCGGCGGGCGGCGGACCATCGTCGGCAGCGCGTTGGGCACCTGCATGTCCATGCCGAACGTCTTGCGCCCCGTGACGATGTCGCGCGCGTCGATGCGGTTCTGCGGAGTGCCCAGCACCTTGAAGTCCGAGGTGGACTTCAGCTGCACCGTCGCCGCTTGGACCGTCGAGCTGGCCGCCGCGACGGCGAGCGAGCCGTACGTGGCGGTCTTGCCGCTGGGATGGCTGATCACGCCGCCGCTCGTCGTCAGATCGGAAGCGCTTACACCCCACTGCTTCGCCGCGGTGTCGACCAGCCGCTGGCGGGCGATCGCGGCGGCGGTGCGCACCGGCGTGTAGATGCTGCGCACCGAGTTGGAGCCGCCGGTGAGCTGGTTCATGAGCAGTTCCGGCCGGGCGTCGGCGAGGGAGACATGGATCTTGTCGAGCGGCAGGTCCATCTCCTCGGCCACCATCATCGCGACGGCGGTGGTGATGCCCTGGCCGACCTCGGCCCGCGGCACCGCGAACGACGCCGTGCCGTCCGGATTCACCTGCACGGACACGAGATTCGCGGTCGGGGCGGCGGCGAGGTTCTGGAGGTCGCCGAGGTCGAAGATCTCCTCGGGCTGCGGCAGGGTGGGCACGGCGGCGTCGGCTCGCTGCGGGTCCAGCCACTGCACGGCGACGGCGAGAGTCGGTGCGGCAACCAGATATGCGAGGAACCTACGGCGGCGGAGGTCTTCGGCCATGGCGCGGAGTGTGGCACCGATCACATGCCGTCGCCATGACGCAGCTGCCTACTTCTGGCGTAGTCAAACTGTGCACGATGCACAAGGTGCCTGAGACTTACATTCGGTGTGCCTGAGAGCGCGACTCGCGGGGGTTCACGCCAGAGGTCCTGGGGGGAGCAGTCGTGATGCCCGCAGGGCGAGGGAGAGCTCCAGGTGGGGGACGTCGCTGAGGTCGTTGCCGGTGATGGCTTCGATGCGGGTCAGGCGGTTGATCACGGTGTTGCGGTGGCAGTGCACGAGTTCCGCGGTGCGGCTGACGGAGCCGGCGGTCGCCACCCACGTCTCCAGGGTGTCGAGCAGGATCCGGCGCTCGCCGACCGGGATCTTGAGCAACGGCCCGAGCCGCAGCCGGATCAGGTGCTCGGCGAGCTCCGGCGAGCTGAGCACCAGCGCCTCGGGCAGCCGGTCGGCGAGCGCGGCGACCTCGATCTGGCCGGGTTGGACGGAGCGGCGGGCGAGGGTGGCCTGGCGGTAGGCGACGTCCACATCGGCCAGACCGTGCACGACCAGGGACACGCCGGCGGGCGAGGTGAGGCAGTCCCGCAGCACCTTCAGCACAATGCCCAATTCGGGTGAATCCAACGAGAGTAGCCCGACCTGCGTGTGCGCCCGCAGCTGCCAGGCGGAGGCGACGCCGTGCTCGGTCAGCAACCGGCTCAGCGAGTCCGGGGCGTCGCCGTCGGCCACGACCACCGCGTACGGCCCGTCGACCGGCACGCCGATGATCCGCGCCGCCTCGTGCGCGAACGCCAAGTCCTTGCCACGCCCCCGAAGCAGCCCCTCCCACAGCGTCGCCCGCCGCTGCTCGTCGATCCGCACCAGCTGCCGCTCCGCCGCGTGATAGGCCGCGGCGACCTGTGCGGACGTCGAGTCGACGACCTCCCACAGCCAGGTCGCGACCTCCAACAGGCCCTCGGCGTCGACCGAACCGTCGGCCCGTGCCTGCTCCACCAGCGCCTGCCACAGCAGCCGGCCGCCGAGACGGAACGACCGCAGCACGTCGTCCAGGGGCATGCGCTGCTCGGCGCGCCGCCGGCCGGTGCACCGCGCGGCGGCGAAGAGGTCCCCGTCGGCGCCGTCCCGGCCGATCAGCCGCAGCACGCTGGACATGTTGTCGTGGCACGACTGGCGCAGGTCGTCGTCGGGCACCACGTTCACCCGCCGATAGCCCGGGTTCTGCTCGCCGATGGTGCGCACGAGCTCGTCGGCCAGCTCCGGCACGCGCGCCAGCACTCCGGTGGCCAGCGTCCGCGCCGCCTTCTCGTCCATCTCAGTCCCTCAGGTTCAATCCCTCAGGCGCAGGGCCAACCACAGTTCGGCCCGCGTGTCCGCCGAGTCCAGGTCCCGGCCGAGCAGCTGCCCGACCTTGGCGATCCGGTGCCGCAGCGTGTGCCGGTGCACGCCGAGCGCCGCCGCGGCCGGATCCCACTGGCCGTTGTGCGCCAGCCACGCCCGCAGCGACGCGATCAGCTCCCCGCGGCCGGTCGCATCGTGTTCAACGAGCGGGGCGAGCAAGCGGTCCGCGAATATGCCGGCGACTTCCGGATCGACCAGCCGCAGCACGCCGTCGTCGGCGAGCTCGGAGAACCGCACCACCGGCAGCTCGGCCCGGACGGCGGTGGCCAGCGCGCGGGACGCCTGCCGCAGGGCCTGGGCCAGCGCCGCGTACTCGCCGGGATCGGAAACGCCGACGTGCAGGCCGGTGAACGCCAACTCGGCGTCGGCGCCGACGACCAGCAGCAGCGAATCCTCGTACGGGGCGTGGAAGGCGTCCCCGGCCTGCTCGACCGCCGCCAGCCGCTGCCGGGACGGCCCCGAGGCCAAAGCGACCCGTACGGGCGCCGCCGGCAGGTCGCCCCACAGCTCGGCGGCGATCTCCGCCGCGAGCTCGGTCTCCCCGGCCAGCAGCAGCCGCAGCACCCCGCCACGCAGCCGCCGCGTGGCGGCCTCCACGACCTGGGACTGCTCGAAACCGACCGTCAGCAGTGACGCCGCGGTGGTCAGCACCTGCTGATCGGCCCGGGTCAGGCGAGCACCCCGGCCGACGGCGAGGTAACCGCGGATGCGGCGGCCGACGCCGAGTGTCTGCACGGCGATCTCGGCCCCCTCCAGCTCGAACGTGAGGCTGGCGGGTCCGGGCTGGAGCCGGGGAAGCTCGCTGCGGAGCTGGCCGAGCACCGGGCTGTCGCCGGCGCGCACCGTGCCGCGCGGGTCGAGCAGCACCGCCCAGCCGTCCAGCCGCCGGGCCAGCTGCCGGACCACCGCCGTCACGCCGTCGGCGCGCACGGCCGCCGAGGTCAGGGCGCGTTGTGCCTGGTAGGCCCGGGTGACGGCGGCGTACTCCTCGGCCGCCACGGCCTTCGCCACCGCCTTGCTGATCGCGATGAACGGCACCTGCCGTGGCACCTCGATCACCGGCAGCCCCAGGGCCTCGGCCTGCGCGATCACCGCCTTCGGCACGGTCGCGCAGGTCAGCCCGGTGCCGAAGCCGAGCCCGGCGACGCCGGCCGCGTGCAGCCGCCGCACGTAGTCGGCGGCGCCCGTCCGCACCCACAACCCGGTGGTCAGCAGCAGTTCGCCGCCCTCGAGGAACGCCGTCGGATCGGCCAGCTCGCTGGTGTGCACCCACTGCACCGGCCGGTCCAGGTGCTCGGCGCCGGCCCGGACCAGCAGGCCCAGGTCGGGCCGGTCCACGAGCGCGGCGAGAGTGGGTGTCACCGGGCGGTCCTCGACAGTTCGGCGAACAATGCGGGCGGACTTGTCCAAACAGGCTACTTGGCCGTGACGGCCGCGCCGACCACCGTGAACAGGCGAACCCGTCCAACAGGAAGGAAGGCCCGTGGCCACGCCCACCCTCGCCCGCACCCTCGTCACGGAGATCCCGGGCCCCAAGTCGCAGGCCGCCCAGCTGCGCCGGCAGCGGGCGGTGGCCGCCGGCGTCAGCAGCACGCTGCCGGTGTTCGTGGAGTCCGCCAGTGCCGGCCTGCTGCACGACATCGACGGCAACACCCTGGTGGACCTGGGTTCCGGCATCGCCGTGACCAGCGTCGGCAACGCCGCGCCGGAGGTCGTGGCGGCTGTGCGGGAGCAGGTCGCCAAGTTCACCCACACGTGCTTCATGGTCACGCCGTACGACGCCTATGTGGAGGTGTGCGAGCAGCTGGCGGAGCTCACGCCCGGCTCGCACGAGAAGCGCTCGGCGCTGTTCAACTCCGGCGCGGAGGCGGTGGAGAACGCCGTCAAGATCGCCCGGCACGCCACCGGGCGGCAGGCGGTCGTGGTGTTCGACCACGCCTATCACGGCCGCACCAACCTCACGATGGCGTTGACCGCCAAGAACATGCCGTACAAGCACCGGTTCGGGCCGTTCGCGCCGGAGGTGTACCGGCTGCCGATGTCCTACCCGTTCCGCGACCCGGCCGGCCTGACCGGCGAACAGGCCGCCGCGCGGGCGCTGGACCAGTTGGAGAAGCAGGTCGGCGCGGACAACGTGGCGTGCGTGCTGATCGAGCCGATCCAGGGCGAGGGCGGCTTCGTGGTGCCGGCGCCCGGGTTCCTGCCGGCGATCGAGAAGTGGTGCCGGGACAAGGGCGTGCTGCTCATCGCCGACGAGATCCAGAGCGGCTTCTGCCGCACCGGGGCCTGGTTCGCCAGCGATCACGACGGCGTGGTGCCGGACCTCGTCACCACCGCGAAGGGCATCGCCGGCGGCCTGCCGCTGGCCGGCGTCACCGGGCGCGCCGAGGTGATGGACGCGGTGCACGGGGGCGGCCTTGGTGGCACCTACGGCGGCAATCCGGTCGCTTGTGCCGCCTCGCTGGCGTCGATCCGCATCATGCGCGACCAGGACCTGAATGCCGCCGCTCGCGCCATCGAGGACGTCACGCTGCCGCGGCTGCGGGAGCTGGCGGCGACCGTGCCGGCCATCGGCGACGTGCGCGGGCGGGGCGCGATGCTGGCCGTGGAGCTGGTGAAGCCGGGAACGGTCGACCCGGACGCGGAGCTCGCCGGGCGCATCGCGAAGGCTTGCCACGCAAGGGGAGTCGTCGTGCTCACCGCCGGCACCTACGGCAACGTGCTGCGGCTGCTGCCACCCCTGGTGATCCCCCAGGATGTCCTGAATGACGGCCTCGACGTGCTCACTGAAGCGATTCAGGTCACGGTTAGGTAACGGCGCAGTCCGCGAGTGATCGGTTCACCGGCCGACCCCCGTAATGCCGGATAGCAATAGCCATCCAGGAAAGGTGGTCGGACCGGTGATCTCTCGCGCGGTGCGCAAGGCCGCCGTCCTCGTCGTGCTCGGGATCGGCACCCTGCTGCCGCTCTCCGGCTGCTCCATCGGCACGTCGCAGGCCGCGACGCCGCCGGGGCAGGTGGACCCGAACAACCCGCTGGACGTCGGTACCCAAGTCACGCAGAGCCAGTGGGGACCGGTGGGGCCGGCGGACCGGTTGATGCTGGTCAAGGTCGCGCTCGCCGGCTCGTGGGAGCTGCCCAGCGGCGAGATGGCGCAGACCATGACCAACACTCCGGCGGTGCGGACCGCCGGGCAGCACCTCATCCAGGGCCACACGATGCTCAACAAGATGAACGTCGACATCGCGGCCAAGCTGGGGGTGACGATCCCGACCAAGCCGCTGCCCGAGCAGCAGGGCTTCCTCACCAACATGCAGAACGCGCAGCCCGGCATCGACTTCGACCGGGCGTTCGTCGGACCGCTGCGCGATCAGCACGGCGCCGTCTACCAGCTGCTCTCGCAGGTGCGGACGGGCACCCGGAACTCGCTGATCCGGGACTTCGCCAACGTGTGCATGTCGACCGTGCTCGACCACATCACCGTGCTGGAGCAGACCGGCCTGGTGAACTACAGCGCGCTGCCGTCGCCGACCGCGCCGCCGGTCACCCCGGTGACCACCGCGGCGCAGGTCACGTCGAACAACCAGAGCAGCATCGGGGTGTTCGTGATCGCCGCGCTGATGGCCGGCATCGCGATCGTGGTCCCGGTGGTGCGGCGCAACAGCAGGGTGGGCAAGCGCAGTGCCGGGTCGGTCATCCCGGAGCGGTAGCGGTTGGTTAGATGGCCCGGTGAGTGTCGACGCGTTGCTGCTGTTGTCGTTCGGCGGGCCGGAGGGCGAGGCCGACGTCCGGCCGTTCCTGGAGAACGTCACCCGAGGACGGGGCGTGCCGCCGGAGCGGCTGGACGAGGTCGCCCAGCACTACCTGCACTTCGGCGGGGTGTCCCCGATCAACCGGCTCAACCGGGACCTGATCGAGGCCGTCCGCGCGGCCGGCGTGGGCCTGCCGGTCTACTTCGGCAACCGCAACTGGCACCCCATGATCGAGGACACCGTCGGCGCGATGCGCGCCGACGGTGTCCGTCGTGCGCTGGTCTTCCCGACCTCGGCCTACGGCGGCTACTCCGCCTGCCGCCAGTACGACGAGGACATCCTGCGCGCCCGCGCCGCCGTCGGCGACGATGCCCCCGAGCTGGTGAAGATCCGTCACTTCTTCGACCACCCGGGTTTCGTGCTGCCGTTCGCCGACGCCGTGCGCGCGGCGGCAGCCGGCTTCGACTCCTACCGGCTGGTCTTCACCGCGCACTCCATCCCGAACTCCTTCGACGCCACCGCCGGGCCCGCCGAATGGGGCGGTCACCTGTACTCGCGCCAGGTCGCCGAGGCCGCGCGGCTGGTGGCCCTGGAGGTCGGCGTCGCCGAGTACGACGTCGTCTGGCAGTCCCGCTCCGGGCCGCCGCAGATCCCGTGGCTGGAGCCCGACATCGTCGATCACGTCGATGCCTTGCACGCCAAGGGAGTCGACAACGTCGTGGTGTGCCCGGTCGGGTTCGTCAGCGACCACCTCGAGGTCATCTGGGACCTCGACAACGAGGCCCGGGAGCGCGCCGAGTCGCACGGGATGGGCTTCGCCCGCGCCGCGACCCCCGGGCCGGACCCGCGGTTCGCGGACATGGTGGTGGAGCTGGTGCAGGAGCACCTTTCCGGTGTGGTGCCGCGGAAGCTGTCCCCGTTCGGCACCGCCGGCTGCACCGTCAACGGCGAGTTCTGCGCCGTCGCCTGCTGCGAACCGCCGGCCCGCCGACCGCGCTAGCACGGGTCGGATCGGCTTTCGGCTGACAGGAGCGAGCCCCCGCCGTGCGGGCGGGGGCTCGTGGCGTTCGGAACTACGCCCGATCGCGGAATGCCCGCAGGCTTGAGTCCATTCCGAACCTGGTGATCGACTGCATGCCGGCCTCTCCTCGTCCCGCGGCGGTCCCCCCTGAACCGCCCGCCGTGGTGTTTCAGGCACCATCGTGCTGGCGGGCGACGCGGGCGAACAGATCACGAACCGTTCACGTGTGACCGGTTGAGGCCGTCGAGCTGCTGCTCCACCTGTTCGGCCTCGTCGTCACGGCCCTGCTGCCGGTACAGGTCGAGCGCCTCCTGCCACACCGCGCGGGCCCGGTCGAGGTCGCCGAGGGCGGCATGGGGATGGCCGAGCCGGTCGAGCGTGTCGGCGATTTCGAAGGTGTTGCCGAGGTGTTGGTACAGGGCGATGGCTTCGCGATAGTGCCGGACCGCGTCGTGGTGGTGGCCGCTGTGGTGGTCGATGTGGCCGAGGCTGTCCAGGGCCTGCGCCTGGCCGCTCTCGTCCTGGTGGTGTCGGAAGACGGCGAGCGCGGCCCGGCAGTGCTCGCGGCCGGTGTCGTGGTCGCCGATGAGCGTGGCGAACCAGCCCACGGCGTTGTGTGCGTTGGCCTCCGCGATCGGCTGGTCGAGACCCTGGTAGAGGGCAAGTGCGTGCCTGGCGTGCTGCAGGGCCTGCCGTCCGTCCGTCAGGATCGACGCCAGCGTGTAGTGCGCCTTGGCCTGGTGGGCGCGGTCGTCGTGCTGCTCGCTCAGGGCGAGGGCCCGGTTCAGGGTCTCGACCGCCTCCTGATGATGTCCCAGCACGACCTGGGCGCGGGCGAGGAGCCGCAGGGAGATCATCTGGGTACCGGGGTCGGGGAGGTGGCCCGCGGATTCGACGGCGATCTGCCACACGGCGAGCTGGTCGTGGCGGTGCCCGCGCCGGTAGTGGAAGTCGTTCAACGTCCAGGCCAGCTGCCAGGCCGTGCGGTGCAACCCCTGTGCGGCGGCGGTGCGCTGGGCGGCGAGCAGATTGTGGTGCTCGGCGTCGAACCACTCCATTGCCGACGGGATGTCGGGCAGCGCCCGCGGCTGGCAGTCGTGGACCGGCGGGGCGATCTCGATGGCTGGGCGGTGGGGATCCAGCTGGCGGGCGGCGGCGTGCGCGGTGTGGGTGTAGAAGTCGAGCAACCGTCGCAAAGCCGCCTGCTGTGTGCTGTCGGTCAGGTCGTGGGCCGATGCGGCGTAACGGCGGATCAGGTCGTGCATACGGTAGCGCCCGGCGGCGTCCTGGCCGATGAGCGACGCCTGTTCCAGCCGGCGCAGCACGGTTCTGGTCCGGCTCCGGCCGAGGCCGGTGAGGCTGGCGGCGGCACTCGGGCTGATATCGGAGCCGGGTGCGATGGCGAGCAGCCCGAACACCTCGGCGTCCTCCGCGCTCAACGTGTGGTGGGACAACGAAAGCACGGCGGGCAGGCTCGCGGCGGGGTCGGCGTCGTCGAGCACGGCGAGGGCGTCATCCAGCAGCTCGTCGGCGAGATCGGCCAGCGACAGGTGCGGGTTGGTGTGGGCGCGGCCGGCGACGATGCTCAGCGCCAGCGGGAAACCGCCGCACAACCGGACGAGTTCGCGCACCGCCTCGGGGTCGGCGTCGACCCGCTCCGCGCCGAGCCGGGCCACGAGCAGCGTGCGGGCCTCGGCGTCGGTGAGGGTGTCGACGGGCACGTGATGCGCCCCGTGCGCGGTGATCAGGCCCGACAGCCGGTTGCGGCTGGTGACGGCGACGGTGCAGGTGTCGCCGCCCGGCAGCAGGGGCGTGACCTGGGCGGTGTCGGCGGCGTTGTCGAGCATAAGCAGCATTCGCTTGTCCGCCACCAGGCTCCGGAACAACGCCGCCTGCGCGTGCGGGGCGACGGGGATGCGGCCGGGTTCGACGCCCAGCGCGTCGAGGAATCCTCGCACCGCCACAGCCGGGTCCATAGGGTCGCTGTCCAGGCTGAAACCCCGGAGGTCGACGAAGAGTTGCCCGTCGGGGAAGCGGTCGACGTTGCGGTGCGCCCAGTGCAGCGCCAGCCAGGACTTGCCCACCCCGCCGGCACCGGCGATCGCGGAGATGACCACGGTGTTCGCCGCACCCAGCGCGGCGTCGAGCCGGTCCAGTTCGCGCTCGCGGCCCACGAACGGGGCGGGCGGCGACGGCAGCTGCCGCGGCACCGGGATCGGCGATGGCTCGGCCGCGCCCGCGGCCAACAGCTCGTCCTGTTCCGCCGGCTTCAGGTCGAGAGCGGCGGCCAGTTGGCGCACGGACGCGAGCTGCGGGTTGCGGCGCTTGCCGGTCTCCAGGCCGCGGATCGTGCTGATGGACACGCCCGATCGCTCGGCCAGAGCCTCCTGCGTGAGCCCCGCGCGCAACCGGAACCGGCGGATCGCCGCGGCGAAATGATCCTCCACAGCCGGAGAGAATAATGTTGCCGATGGTGGTTGGAGCCGCCAAGGCCGCGAGGGGGGATCGATGGCGACTTATGTGCTCGTGCCGGGTGGCTGGCGCGGCGGCTGGTGGTTCGAGCCGCTGGCCCAGCGGCTGCGCGCCGAGGGGCACGAGGCGTATCCGGTGACGCTGTCGGGTGTCGGTGACCGGGTTGTGAACCTCGACACGCACATCCAGGACGTCATCGACGTGCTGACGGCCGAGGATCTCCATGACGTCGTCCTCTGCGGGCACAGCTACGGCGGCATGGTCGTGAGCGGCGTCGCGGACCGCGCGCCGGAACGGGTCGACTCCGTGGTGTACGTCGACGCCTACGTTCCCGAGGACGGCGACTCCTGCTTCACGCTGACCTCCGACGCGTACCGGGCCGTGTTCCTGGAGCAGTCTCGAGGCGACGGGCATTCGGTGCAGCCGCGTCAAGGCGGCGACCCGCGGACGACGGCGCAGCCGCTGGCGACGTTCCTCCAGGCGATCAGGCTCACCGGCTCGCTGGAGCGGTTCCGCCGCCGCGACTACGTCTACCTCTCGGGTTGGACGGGCAGCCCCTTCACCGATCTGTACGAGCGGTTGTCCCAGGATCCGGCGTGGCACGTGCACACCCTGCCGGTGGGGCACGACGTGATGGCCGCGGCGGCCGACGAGCTGGCGGAGATCCTGCTAGCGCAACAGATCCGCGATGGCGGCGATGCCGGGCTCGATGGTGTGCTGGGGAGTGTCGCCGAAACCGAGCACCAGCCGGGGCTCGGCGGACGGTGAGTGGCACATCGGCGCCAGGCCGTAGACGCCGACGCCGCGCTGCCGAGCTTCCGCGATGAGACGGGCCTCGTCGGTGCCGGGAGGCAGGTGCAGCACGGCGTGGAAGCCGGCGGCCAGGCCGGTGATGCGCAGGCCGGGCGCATGCGTGGCGACGGCGGCGACGAGTGTCTCGCGGCGGGCGGCGTAGACGGTGCGGGACCGACGCAAATGGCGGTCGTAGCGGCCGGACTCGATGAGCAGGGCGAGGGCGAGCTGGTCCAGGCTGGGGCTGCCGCGGTCGGTGACGAGCTTGCTGTGCGCCAACGCGCCGAGCAGCCGCTCGGGCGCCACGAGCCAGCCCAGGCGCAGCGCCGGGGCGAGGGATTTGCTCACGGTGCCAAGGGAAACGACGCAGTCGGGGCCGAGACCCTGGAGCGAGCCGACGGGTTCGCGGTCGTAGCGGAACTCGGCGTCGTAGTCGTCCTCGATGATCACGCCGCCGCGCCGCCGGGCCCACGCGATGAGCTCCTGGCGACGCTGCCCGGTGAGCACGACGCCGGTGGGCCACTGGTGGGCGGGCGTCACGACGACGGCCCGCGCGCCGCTGCGGTCGAGGGCGGCGACGACGAGGCCGTCCTGATCCACGGGGACGGGCACGGCGGTCATGCCGGCGGCGCGGGTAGGGCCGATGGCGCCGGGATCCTCGAACGCGAAGGCGTCCATGCCGTCGGCGGCGAGAGCCCGCAGCACAAGGCCGAGGCCCTGGGCCATGCCGGTGCACACCACCACGTGGTCGGCGGTGGCGGCGACGGCCCGAACCCGACGCAGGTACGCGGCGAGCACCTCCCGCAGCCGCCGCTCGCCGATCGGATCCCCGTAGTCGAAGGCGGAATTCGGGGCGGTGCGGCAGACCTCCCGGATCGCCCACGCCCAGTCCTCGCGCGGCGCGAGCCGCAGATCGGGGACGCCGTGGCGGAAGTCGGCGATCTCGGGGCGTTCCCTGACCACCGGGCCCGGCCGTGACGACACGGCCGGTGCGACCGCGCCGGCGGCGACGCGCGTCGCCGAGCCGGGACGGCTGGTCAGGTAGCCCTCGGACTGCAACTGGGCGTAGCTGTCCTGGACGAGCCCGCGCGACAACCCCAGCGCGCGGGCGAGTTCGCGGGAGGAGGGCAGCCGCTCCCCGGCGGCCAGCCGGCCGTCGCGGATGGCGTCCCGGAGCTGGTCCTCCAGCTGCGACCGGAGCCCGGCGCCACCGTCCCGGTCGATCCTGATCAGCAGCTCCGGGCCCGAACCGGACCACTCCACAGCCATGGAACTGGACCTTACTGGTGATCCGGTCACGCCCTAGCGTCGAAGCCATGACCACCGATCTCGCCGCCCGACCCGCGCTCCTGTCCCGCGCCCTGCTGCTGCGGTTCGTGTCGATCTTCGGCGCGTCGGTGGGCTTCGCCCTGCCGCTGTCCGTGGTTCCCCTGTACGCCAAGCAATCCGGCGCGGGGTTCGTGACAGTGGCGTTGCTGCTGGCCACGGTGGCGTGCGAGCTGGTCACGCCGGCGCTGATCCGCGTCGTCGGCTACCGCTGGTCGCTGGCGCTCGGCCTGATCCTGTTGGGCGCGCCGACCTTCCTGTTGACCGTCGGCAACGACATGTGGCTGATCGTCGCCGTGAACATCGTGCGCGGCGCGGGTTTCGCGATCGCGGTGGTGGCCGGCGGGGCCGTGACGGCGGTGCTGATCCCGTCCGAGCGACGCGGCGAGGGGCTGGCGGTGGTCGGGCTCGTCAGCGGTGTGCCCAGCATGCTGGCGCTGCCGGCCGGCGTCTGGGCGGCCGCGCGCTGGGGCTTCGATCCGGTCTTCATCGCCACGGGTGTGGCCCCGCTGCTGGCTCTGCTGTCGTTGCCGGGCCTGCCTCGCAAGGCTCCCGTGCGCGAACCGCACAGTCTTGTCGATGGCCTGCGCCATGCGCCGATCATGCGACCGGCGACGATCTTCGCGGTGTCCACCGCCGCCACCGGCGTGCTGGTCACCTTCCTCCCGCTGGCCACGGCTCCCGGGATCGCCGCCGCCGCGCTGCTCGCCCAGCCCGCCGCCGCCACCGCGACCCGCTTGATCGCCGGCCGGCTCGGCGACCGGTTCGGCGCGGGTCGCCTGCTCGGGCCCGGCATCCTGTTGACCGCAATCGGCATGGCCGCCATCGCGATGACCGACTCACCGGCCGCGGTGATCGGCGGGGCGCTCGTGTTCGGCGCCGGCTTCGGCGTCATGCAGAACGCCTCGCAGGCGCTGATGTACGCCCGTGTGCCGGCCGGCGGCGAAGGGTCCGTCAGCGCCATCTGGAACGCCGCCTACGACCTCGGCATGGCCGCCGGCGCGCTCGCCGCCGGCCTGGTCGTCGCCGAGGTCGGCTACCCCGCGATCTTCCTGCTCACCGCCGCCGCCACCCTGCCGGCGCTCGCCCTCGTGCGCCGCGACCGACGACCGTGAAGGAGAAACCGATGCTGGCCGACCACTTCCCGCTGCTGGGCCTGCGGCTGCGGACGCCCCGGCTGGAGCTGCGGCTGCCGTCGTCCGAGGAACTCGGCGAGCTGGCCGACCTCGCCGTGGAGGGCATCCACGACGCCGACGTCACGCCGTTCCCGACGGCCTGGGCGCTGCAATCGCCGGGCGAGGTGGCGCTGCGCGTCCTCCAGGACCACTGGCAGTCCCTCGCCGCCTGGTCGCCGCGGGACTGGACGCTGCGGCTGGCCGTGTTCCTCGACGGTGTGGTCGTCGGCCAGCAGCGGATCAGCGGCCGCGACTTCGCCATCACCCGGCAGGTGGAGACCGGATCGTGGCTGGGCAAGCGCTATCAGGGGCGGGGGATCGGCACCGAGATGCGGACCGCCGTGCTGCACCTGGCGTTCGCCGGCCTCGACGCGGAGGAGGCGGTCTCGCTGACCTTCGCCGGCGTCGACGCCTCGATGGCCGTCTCCCGCAAGCTCGGCTACGAGCCGAACGGCGTCGACCGCTACGTCATCGACGGCAAGCTGACCATGGACTACCGGATGCGGCTCACCCGCGAGGCATGGCGGCAGGCGCCGGTGACCATCGACGGCCTCGATGGTTGCCGCACTCTGCTCGGGCTCTAGGAGCGGGCGCGCCGGACTCCCGTGACCAGCGACCACAACCCGAGGATCACCACGATCGGACCGATCGTCGCCCACAGCCGCGAACCGGTCATGAAACTGCCGGTCACGTAGCCGAGGCCCTGCGCCGTCCACAGCGCGCCGAGCAGCACCAGCACCACGCCGAGCACCACGAACACCCACCGTTTCACGGCTTGAGCGTACGCCCGTTCCGGGCCGCCCCAGCGCCCGCGATTTTGCGCGTTGACCCCACCGTATCGAGGCTACGTCAGAATGGGCGGCCTCACACGATTCGGTGACAGGACGTTGGGGGTTTTCCAAGATCATGACCAACTTGCGGATCATGGCGGCGGTCGCGGTCGCCGCCACGCTGGTGACCGGCCTGGCCGCCTGCGGCGGCTCCGGCGCGTCGAGCGGCTCGGGCGAGCAGTTCAACGCCGCCGTGGCCACCGTGCACCGGCCGTCCGACGCCAAGGGCGGCGTCATCCGGATGGCCAACCCGGGCGACTGGGACTCGCTCGACCCGGCCGAGTCCTACTACTCCTACGAGTGGGACTTCGCCCGGCTGTTCGGCCGGAGCCTGCTCACCTTCGCCCCCGCGCCCGGGAAGGACGGCACCAAGCTGGTGCCGGACCTGGCCACCGGCATGGGCACGGCCAGCGACGGCGACAAGACCTGGACGTACCACATCCGCACCGGCGTGAAGTTCGAGGACGGCACGACGGTCACCACCAAGGACGTCAAGTACGCGGTGGAGCGGTCGCTGGACAAGACGGTGTTCCCGGACGGGCCCACCTACTTCAACGACTACCTCGACCTCAAGGGCTATACCTCGCCGTACAAGGACCCGTCGCCGGACAAGCTGGGTCTGTCGGCGATCGAGACCCCCGACGACACCACCATCGTCTTCCACCTGAGCCGCGCGTTCGCGGGCTTCGACTACTTCGCCATGCTGCCCTCGACGATGCCGGTCGAGCGGTCCAAGGACAGCGGCAGCGACTACAAGAAGCACGTGGTGTCCAGCGGGCCGTACATGTTCGGCACGAACACGCTCGGCAAGGGCTTCACGCTGGTCCGCAACCCGCACTGGGACCCGAAGACCGACCCGGTCCGCAAGGCGCTGCCCAACGAGTTCGACGTCTCGCTCAACGTCAACGCCGACGACATCGACCAGCGGCTGATCGCCGGCGACCTGGACTTCGAGATCACCGGCAACGGGCTCCAGGCCGCCGCGCAGGGCAAGGTCGTGGCCGACCAGCGGCTCAAGGCCAACGCCGACAACCCGTCCAGCGCCCGGCTCTGGTACACCGCTATCAACGGCGACGTCGCGCCGCTGGACAACGTGCACTGCCGGCAGGCCGTGGAGTACGCCGCCGACCGCAAGTCGTACCAGGCCGCGTACGGCGGCTCGCTCGGCGGCGACGTCGCCAGCAACCTGCTGCCGCCGGTCATCCCGGGTGCGAAGGCGTTCAACCCCTACCCGTCTCCGGACAACACCGGCGACCAGGCCAAGGCCAAGCAGGAGTTGCAGGCCTGCGGCAAGCCCGACGGCTTCACGACCACCATCTCCTACCGGGCCGAGCGGCCCAAGGAGAAGAACGTGGCCGAGGCGCTCCAGCAGTCGCTGTCCAAGGTCGGCATCCAGCTGACGATCAAGCCGTTCCCGCAGAACGACTACGGCAAGCTCTACGCCGGCAAGCCCGACTACGCCAAGAACAACAACCTCGGCCTGATCGTGTACGGCTGGCAGGCGGACTGGCCGGAGGGCTTCGGCTTCCTCAGCCAGATCGTGGACAGCCGGGTTATCCGGGCCTCGGGCGGCAACAGCAACTTCGGCGTCAAGGACCCGGCGGTGGACGCGCTGCTCGACCAGGCCACCACCACCGAGGACACCGCCGGGCGGGAGAAGCTGTACGACCAGATCGACCAGAAGGTCATGGCCGACGCCTACATCCTGCCCGGCGTGGTCGCGAAGGCACTGCTGTACCGGCCGAGCAAGGTGACGAACCTGTTCGTCAGCGACGGCTACGGCATGTACGACTACGCCGCCGTCGGCGTGCAGCAGTAATAGTGGTCGCCGGCCGCCACAACCGGCGGCCGGCGACCGACTCAACGACTCTTGTTGGCGTGTTCCCCGAGCACCCGGACCGCCTCCTCGACGGCGGCGAGGCGGGCCCGGCGCACGGCGTCCGACAGCGGGCGCAGCGCCTCCTCGCGCTTACGGGTCGAGGACGCCGACATCGCGCCGCCGGGGGCGTCGCCGGCGGCGACCTCCAGGATCGCTGCGACCTCCGTGGCCCGCTGCAACACCCGCAGCGACCGCGGCGGCATGCCGTCGGGCCACGCCGGCACCGGCTGCGCGGCCATCACCGACTCGATCTCCTTGCGCACGTTCGGGCGGTGCCGCGCCACGTCCAGGTCGACGAGCGCGCTGGCGGCCTCCCGCATCGCGCCGGCCAGCGCGTGCTCGGCCTCGCCGAGCGGGATGTGCTCGGGCGGCAGGATCTCCGGCAGGTCGAACACGGTCCAGCGGATCACCTGGTCGGCGACGAGTCGCGGCACGATGCCCAGCCCGGCCTCCGGCAGCACGACCGCCTGCCCGGCGCGCAGCGCGGTGGCGCTCAGCGGCCCGTTGCCGCCGAGTCCACGCACGTCGCCGGCCACCGGCAGCACCAGCCGGCCGTCGCCGGCCTGGGTGCGCCGCAGCGCCGCGAGCAGCAGCGCCGGGGCGACCGGCATCTCGTCGGGGCCGGGTAGGTCGAGGGCCGTGGCGGTGCCGTCGTCGTCGGCGACGACCTCGTGCAGCTCGGCCCAGATCTGGAGGGCGTCAAGGACGTCGTCGGCGGCGGCCGCGCCGTGCAGCCAGGCAGACGTCCAGACGACCAGCGTCGCACTCGGACAGGACACGCCTACCGAGATTACAGACGCGAGCGGGATCAACCGGTCGGACCCACCCGGCGGATCAGCAATTCACGGAACATGTGCTCATCGGACGGGAGCGCGAAGGCGCGGTGCGGCACGGCGTACACGGGGCCGTGCGCCCGCGCGCCGGCCCGCAGCACGATGCCGTGCTCGGTCTCGTGCCACGCCTGGAGCGAGGACCAGGCCAGCTCGCCCGGCAGGCCGGTGCCGTGCAGGCGCAGCGCGTACTCGTCGGCGGTGGCCCGCACGCGCTGGTTCGCGGACACGGTGTCCCGGTAGAGCAGGCGGGCCTGCCACGGCACGCCGATGGCGACCGCACCGGCCGCCACCAGGCACAACAGTGCCGCCGACGGGTTGTCGACGAGCAGCAGGACGGCCGCCAGCATCACCAGGCAGACCGCGAAAGCGGGAGCGAAGCGAACGGCCGGCGCGACGGCGCGCAGCGCGTCCCGGCGATCGGCCGGCTCCGGCTCCCAGGAGAACTCGACGCGCACTGGCGCCTCCGTAATCTACGTCACACTGCGGATGCGCCAGTCTGCTCCGGAAGAGTGATCGATTGCCACTTCGGCGCGCCGGGCGGTCGTCCATGTTCGCCGAGCGTCATCGGCCTGGACCGTCCGTAATAGAACTGACAACGGTTCGCATTCTCTTTCGCGCTGTATGCTCCCGGCGCGGCTCTGCTGGGGCAGGTGGTGGAAAGGTGCACGCGGCGAACGGGGTTCCGCTGCGGGTCGAGGTGCTGGGACCGGTGCGGGCGCTGCTCGGGGATCGCGAGATCGCACTGGGTCCCCCGATGCAGCGCGCCTTGCTCGCGCTGCTGGCGCTGCGCGCGAATCGCGCCGTCGGCCGCACGGAACTGGTCGACGCCCTCTGGGGCGACGACCCGCCGACCACCGCCGGCGGCAGCGTCTCCACCTATCTCTCGGCCCTGCGGCGGGCCCTCGAACCGGACCGTCCGAGCCGTGCGCCGAGCGCGCTTCTGGTCTCCGCCGGCGCGAATTCCGGGTACATGCTCCGGCTGGAAAGCGGCGCGCTGGACTCGGACCAGGCCGAACAGCTGCGTGAACGGGCAAGAATCGCGCGAAGTTCAGGCGATCTTCACGGCGCGGTGGTCCAGCTCCAGTCGGCGCTGCGGCTGTGGCGGGGGCTGCCGTTCGACGGGATCTCCTGCCCGTTCGTCGCGGGCGAACGAGCCCGGGTCGACGAGCTACGGCTGGCCACGGTGGAGTCGTTGGCCGACGCCCTGATCGCGCTCGGCCGCAACGACGACGCCGTCGCCGAGCTGTCGCCGGTCGTCCGGCAGCAGCCGCTGCGCGAGCGGCCGCGGGCGCTGCTGATGACCGCCCTCTACGGCTCCGGCCGCAAGGCCGACGCGTTGGAGGTCTTCGAGGACGGCCGCCGCGTGCTCGTCGACGAACTCGGCATCGAGCCCGGCCCCGAGCTGCGGGACCTGCACCGCGACCTGGTCGCGGACAGGCCGGCCGCGCCGGCGCCGGTCGCCGCGCCCGTCAGCACCGGCGTCGCGACCACGCCGAAGCCGGCCCAGTTGCCGCACGACGTCCCCGGCTTCACCGGCCGCGTGGACGAGTTGGCGCAGCTGGAGGAGGTTCTCGTCGGCGGGGACCGGACGGTGGCGGTGATCTCCGCGATCGACGGCAGCGGCGGCATCGGCAAGACGGCGCTGGCCGTGCACGTCGCGCACCGCGTCGCCGAGCAGTTCCCGGACGGCCAGCTCTACGTGAACCTGCGCGGGTTCGACCCGCAGCAGCCGCCGCTGCAGCCGGCGGCGGCGCTGGGGCAGCTGCTACGCGGCCTGGGCGTGGAGGCGTCGGCGATCCCGGCGGAGACCGACGAGCAGGCGGGCCTGTACCGGAGCCTGATCGCCGGCAAGCGGATGTTGGTGCTGCTGGACAACGCCGCCAGCACCGATCAGGTGCGGCCGCTGCTGCCGGGCAGCCCCAGCTGTTCGGTGATCGTGACGAGTCGTAGCCGCCTCGGCGGGCTGGTCGCCCGTGACGGGGCGCATCGCGTCACGCTGGACGTGTTGGCGGAGCCGGAGTCGTTGGAGATGCTCGCCGCCGGCGTCGGGGCGGCGCAGATCGAGGCGCAGCCGGAGGCTGCCGCCGAGCTGGCCCGCCTGTGCGGGCACCTGCCGCTGGCGCTGCGGATCGCCGCCGCGCAGCTCAACGACCGGCCGCACCTGGACTTGGACGATCTTTGCCAGGAGCTGGCCGACGAGCGGGCCCGCCTGGACGTGCTGGCGGTGGACGACGAGAGCACGGCCGTGCGGGCGGTGTTCTCGTGGTCGTACCACGCGTTGAAGCCGGAACCGGCCCGTATGTTCCGCATGCTGGGGCTGCACGCCGGCACCGAGATCAGCGTCGCCGCCGCGGCCGCGCTGGCCAATGTGCCGGTGGTGCGGGCCCGGCGGCTGCTGGACGTCGTGGCTAGCGGACACCTGCTGGAGGGCGTCGGCCGCGACCGCTACCGCTTCCACGACCTGCTGCGCGTGTACTCGGCGGAGTGCGCCGCCGAGCACGACAGCCGGGCAGAGCGGATCGCCGCCGTGAGCCGGCTGCTGGACTTCTACCTGCACACCGCGAACACCGTCGACGAGATGCTGGCGCCGTTCCGGCGGCGCTCCGAGCTGCCGCCGCCGGTGCCGGGCGGGCAGCCGGCGACGTTCACCGACAGCAGCGCGGCGCTGGCGTGGTGCGAGGCGGAGCTGGCCAACCTCGTCGCCGCCACCGCGCAGGCAGCCGAGCTCGGCGACACCTACCACGCCACCGGGATTCCCGCCTCGATGTGGGCGTTCTTCGCGCTGCGCACGCCGTGGCCGGAGTGGATTTCCAGTCACCAGACGGGAATCGGCGCGGCGGTGGCCGCCGGCGACCGCTACGGCGAGGTGCGGCTGCTGATCGGACTCGGCTACTGCTACAACGAGCTGCGCCGGCACATGCAGGTGCTGGAGTGCATGGAGCGGGCCCGGGTCGTGTATGAGCCGCTGGCCGGCGGGCCGCTCGACCACGTCGTCGAGGGCTCGCTGGGGCCGGCGTACTTCTGGGCCGGGCGGGTGGACGAGGCGTTCGAGCTGACCAACCGCGCGCTGACCGCCGCCCGCGACATCGGCGACCGGTGGAGCGAGGCTTGGGCGCTGAGCCACCTCGGGTCGTACTGCCGGGTCCTGGGCCGGTACCAGGAGTCCGTGGCCGATTTCGACCGGGCGCTGGGGCTGTTCGTGGAGATGGACGACCGGGCCGGGGCGATCAAGGTGTACCGGGAGCTGGGCGAGGCGCACCGGCACTTCGGCAAGCTCGACCGGGCTGCCGACTGCTTCCGCGGCGCCGTCCGGCTGTTCCGCGAGTCCGGCGGCCGGCCCGGGGAGGCGTGGTCCCTGCACGAGCTGGCCAGCGTCCTGCACGAGGACGGCCGGCTGGACGAGGCCAAGGAGTCCTGGGAGCAGTCGCTGGCGATCCTCGAGGAGGTCGGCGACCACCGCGTGGAACAGGTCCGCCGCCGCCTCGCCGCCATAGACGCCGCCGCCGGCGTCCGCCGCCCCCGCTAGAACCCCCGCGAGTCGCGCCCTCGGGCACACCGAATGCACGTCTGGGGCACACCCCGCGAGTCGCGCCCAGCACCAGAACGAATGTCAGCCTGAGGCATACCCCGGCGAATCCCGCCCAGCGTCACACCCATTTCCGGTGTCGTGCAGATCTGAGACCCCAGGCTCGTTTCTGCCCGAAACCTGCAATCGCCCTGTCTGACTGTGTTTCATTTCTGGGCGAACTCGCGGGGGATAGGGTTTTGGGGTGTTGCGGGGTCGGAGTCGTGAGGTCGAGGCGCTGGACGGGCTGCTGCGGGACGTGCGTGGCGGGCGGAGCCGGGTGCTGGTGCTGCGGGGCGAGGCGGGGGCCGGCAAGACGGCGCTGCTGGAGCATCTGATCTCCGCCAGTGCCGGCCAGGTGTGC
This sequence comes from Kutzneria buriramensis, assembly GCF_003387475.1. GTDB lineage: Bacteria > Actinomycetota > Actinomycetes > Mycobacteriales > Pseudonocardiaceae > Kutzneria > Kutzneria buriramensis. Next base: position 88,178 of record NZ_QUNO01000015.1, read on the forward strand.
CGGGCGGTGGGCGTGGAGTCGGAGAGCGAGATCGCCTACTCGACGTTGCAGCAGCTCTGCGCGCCGCTGATGGGTCGGCTGGACCGGCTGCCGGAGCCTCAGCGTGACGCCCTCGCGGTCGGCTTCGGGCTCCGGACCGGCGACGCGCCGGACGCGCTGCTGGTCGGGCTGGCGGTGCTCGGCCTGTTCGCGGAGTCCGCGGCGGAGCGGCCGCTGCTGTGCGTGGTGGACGACGTGCAGTGGCTGGACCGGATGTCCGAGGTGATCCTGACCTTCGTCGCCCGGCGGCTGGACGCGGAGTCGGTGGCGCTGGTGTTCGCCTCCCGCAGCCCCGGCGACGAGGAGATCCTCGGCGGCCTGCCGGAGCTCCGCGTCGACGGACTGTCCGATGTGGACGCTCGCGCGCTGCTGGACTCGGTGCTGCCGGGGCCGGTCGACGACCGGGTCCGCGGCCGGATCATCGCCGAGACCCGCGGCAATCCGTTGGCGCTGCTGGAACTTCCGCGCGATCTGACGCCGGCGGAGCTGGCGTTCGGCTTCGGCGGCCAGAGCGTGACGCCACTGGTGAGCCGGATCGAGGACGGTTTCCAGCGGCGCATCGCCGTGCTGCCGGAGGACACCCGGGTGCTGCTGCTGGCCGCCGCGGTCGAGCCGCTCGGCGACGTCCCGCTGCTGTGGCGGGCACTTCAGCGCCTGAACGTCGGGCCGGACGCCGCGGTGCCGGCCGAGTCGGCGGGCCTTATCCAGCTCGGTGCACGCGTGAGGTTCCGGCATCCCCTTGTGCGGTCGGCGAGTTGGCGGTCCGCGCCGCCGGCGCTGCTCCGCGACGTGCACCGGGCGTTTGCCGAAGTCACCGATCCGCAACAGGATCCGGACCGGCGGGCCTGGCACCGTGCCCACGCCGTCCTCGGTCTCGACGAGGAGGTCGCCGCCGAGCTGGAGCAGTCGGCGGATCGGGCCCGTTCGCGGGGCGGGCACGCCGCGGCGGCGACGTTCCTCGAACGCGCCGCGGAGTTGACGTCCGATCCGAAGGCCAGGGCCGCCCGTGCGCTGGCGGCCGCGCGTTCCCGGTTCGCCGCCGGCGAGCCGGCGAAGGTGCCGGAGCTGTTGGCCGCCGCCGAGATCGGGCCGCTGGATCCGTTGCAGCGGGCCGAGGTCGAACGCCTGCGCGCCCAGATCTCGTTCACGGTGGGCCCGTTGCTCGCGGCCGCCCGTCGGCTGGAGGAACTGGACCTGGTCGCCGCGCGGGAGACCTACCTGTGGGCGCTCGGCGCCGCCCTGCAGTGCGTCGACACGGACGATCCGCGGATGGCGGCCGAGGCCGGACTGGCGGCGCCGGCCGGCGCCGAACCGGCCGGTGCGTTGCTGACCGGCCTGGCGACCTGGGTCCTCGACGGCTCGCTGCCCTCGCTGTCCCCCGTTCCCGAGGACGATCTGAGCCTGCTTCGGCTGACCGTTCCCGTCGCCCAGGAGGTGTGGGACGACGGGGCGTGGCATCGCCGTACCGAACTCGCCGTCGACGCCGCGCGCCGAGCCGGGGCGCTCGCGGTTCTGGCGTCGGCGTTGACCTTCCGTGCCGATGTCCTGATCCATGCCGGGCGTTTCGCCGACGCCTCAGCGCTTCTCGACGAGGCGAAGTCCATTCAGGACGCCACGGGCCTCGCCGGCGACCCTGCCGCCGGGCTCATCCTGGCCGCGCTGCGCGGTGAGGACCAGCCGGTCGACGCCGCCGAAGGACGCCTCGCGGCCGTGGCCAGCCACGCCCGGGCCGTGCTGTGCAACGGCCTCGGCCAGTACGCGGCCGCTGTCAAGGCGGCGACGCGTGCCGCCGAACGCGCCGATCTCGGCGTCACCAACTGGGCGCTGGCCGAGCTGGTCGAGGCCGCCGCCCACGCCGGCGAAACCGCCGTCGCCGCAACGGCTCGGGATCGCCTCGCCGAACGCACCTCCGCCGCCGGCACCAACTGGGCCCTGGGCACGCAGGCCCTCGCCGACGCGCTCGTCACGTCCGCGGAGGACCGCTACACCGAGGCGATCGAGCGCCTCGACGCCACCCACCTCGGGCTGCTCACCGCGCGGGCTCGGCTCCTCTACGGCGAGTGGCTGCGCCGCGAGAACCGGCGCGTCGACGCCCGTGCCCAGCTGCGGTTGGCCCACGCGGCCTTCACCGCGGCCGGTGCCACCGGCTTCGCCGACCGTGCCGGTCGCGAGCTGACCGCGACCGGCGAGACCGTACGAAAGCGATCCGCCGACGCCGTCGAGGAACTCACCCCGCAGGAGGCCCAGATCGCCCGGCTCGCCGTCGCCGGCCGGACCAACCCGGAGATCGCCGCCACGCTGTTCCTCAGTCCCCGCACGGTGGAATGGCACCTGCGCAAGGTGTTCACCAAGCTGGGCATCGGGTCGCGAAGGGAGTTGGCCGGCGCGCTGCGCTGACACTCCTCACCTGCCCTTGAGCGGCACGGCGAACGACTTGCGCAGGCTCGCCGGTCCGACCAGCGGCAGCGCGGCCGCCAGGAGCCGCTGCTTGACGTTGTGGGGGTTCCGGGTCAGCTCGACCTCGACCCGGGTGCCCTCGCCCTCCGGCGTCAGCTGGATGACCCAGCCGCCACCCTCGCCGAACAGCTTGGACTCACGGGTGGTGACGGTGACCTTGGTGGCGTCCCAGTCGTACCGGGCACGTTCCCAGGCGGCGGCGGTGCCCTCGGTCACCTCGGCCCAGTTGTCGCCGCGGTCGTGCACGGTGAAGTGCTCGGCGTCGATGGACGGCCAGTGCTGGGGGCGGTCGGGGCCGAAGTCGGTGAGCACGGCCAGGGCCTCGGCGGGGCTGAGCGTGGAGACGAGGTGGAAGCGCGTGACGGACATTTTTCCTGCCCTTTCTCGGTGTTTCGGACAGGGGAAAGCTTCGCCCGGCCCGCACCCCGGTCGCCCCAGGGCAACTCACTGGTGCGCACCCTGGGCCCGTCACCTGCGGTCCAGCGTGGGGCCGGTTCGCGTCACCACGCAGTCTTTGATCGCTACCCGATCGCGCAGTCGGCGAGTAGCGCCTTGGCCTCGTGGACGTCCGCGCTCCCCAGGATCCGGTCCACTCGCGCCGTGAAGTCGCCGGGCACGCCGGGGAGCCGCGCCGCGCTCGCCACGGCGTTCTTCTCCGTCGCCAGCCACGTGCCGGCCCGGGCGTGCAGCACGTGCACGAGGCACCCGATGGCCCGGAACAGGAATCCCGTGGCGGAGAACCGGTCGCCGCGCAGTGCCGGGGTTTCTGCGTTCTGTATGCAGAATCCCGCCTCGAAGCCGTAAACCCGGTCGATCGCCGCCGCCAGCTCCCGCGGATAGGGATCCAGCCGCGCCCGGACGTCGGTCAGCGCCCCGGCGGGATCCGCCAGCACACGCGCGGTGGCCAGCTCGGCGAGATAGGCGTACGAGAAGAACCCCAGCGGATGCCCGACCTGCTGCTCGCAGCGCACGACGCCCCGCAGCGCCTCGTCCAACACCGCCTCGACCCGGTCCAGATCCCGCCACAACAGGTCCGTCTTGGTCCCGGGGGTCTTGAGCCACGCCCCGCCGTCCACCCACGGACCCCACTCGCCGGGCCCGGCGACGGTCGATCCGGGGTGCTCGGCGGCGATTTCGCGGAGAGCGGACAGGTCCATCGGGCCCCGCCGGTACACGCCGAGGTCGGTGTCGGAGTGCTCGTCGGCGGTGCCGCGGGCGCGGGATCCGCCCAGCACCACGCCGATCACGCCGGGCACGTCCGCCAGCCGGGCCGCCAGCGCGTCGAGATCGATCATGCTGGCGAAGTCTGCCGGTGGAGTTGCTCCACGTCGACCTATTTGCCAACGGCTATTAGCTTCGTAAGGGTGACAGTTGTTCCGACCCCACCCCACTCGCTGCCGACGACCGTGGGCCAGTTGCGCGCCGCCGGCCACGAGCCCCGCTCCGTCAAGGCCGAACTGCGGGACAACCTGCTCGGCGCGCTGCGCGCCGGGCGCGACCCGTGGCCCGGCATCGTGGGCTTCGACCGCACGGTGCTGCCGCAGCTGGAGCGGGCCATCATCGCCGGCCACGACGTCGTGCTGCTCGGCGAGCGCGGCCAGGGCAAGACCCGCCTGCTGCGCACGCTCGCCGGGCTGCTGGACGAGTGGACGCCGGTGATCGCCGGCGCCGAGCTCGCCGAGCACCCGCTCGACCCGATCACGCCCGCCTCCCGCCGCCGCGCCGCGGAGCTGGGCGACGACCTGCCGGTGTCCTGGCTGCACCGGTCCCAGCGCTACACCGAGAAGCTGGCCACCCCGGACACCTCCGTCGGCGACCTGATCGGCGACGTGGACCCGGTCAAGGTGGCCGAGGGCCGCAGCCTCGGCGACCCGGAGACCATCCACTTCGGACTCGTGCCCCGGGCGCACCGCGGCATCGTGGCCATCAACGAGCTGCCCGACCTGGCCGAGCGCATCCAGGTGGCGCTGCTCAACGTCATGGAGGAGCGCGACATCCAGGTCCGCGGCTACACGCTGCGGCTGCCGCTGGACGTGCTGCTCGTGGCCACGGCCAACCCCGAGGACTACACCAACCGCGGCCGCATCATCACGCCGCTCAAGGACCGGTTCGGCGCCGAGGTCCGCACCCACTACCCGCTGGAGGTCGCCGGCGAGATCGACCTGATCCGCCAGGAGGCCCAGCTCGTCGCCGAGGTCGGCGACCACCTGGTCGAGGTCGTCGCCCGGTTCGTGCGGCACCTGCGCGAGTCGGCGTCGGTCGACCAGCGCTCCGGCGTGTCCGCCCGGTTCGCCATCGCGGCGGCCGAGACGGTCGCCGCCGCGGCCCTGCGCCGGGCCGCGCTCACCGGCGAGTCGCCGGCCGTGGCGCGTCCCGTCGACCTGGAGGCGGTGCCGGCGGTGCTGCGCGGCAAGCTGGAGTTCGAGTCCGGTGAGGAGGGCCGCGAGCACGAGATCCTGGAGCACCTGCTGCGCCGCTCCATCGCCGACACGGCGCGCGGCAAGCTGGCCGGGCTGAACCTGCGGTCGCTGGCCGAGGCCGTCACCGAGGGGCACCCGGTGTCCACCGGCGAGCGCGTGCCGGCCACCGAGGTCCTTGCGGCGCTGCCGGAACTGCCCGTGCTGCACGAGGTCGCGGCGCGCCTGGACGTCAAGGCGGACCAGCCGGCGGGCTGGATCGCGTCGGCGGTCGAGTTCGCGCTGGAGTACCTGTACCTCAGCCGCCAGCTGGGCAAGGACGCCGACGACGAGATGACGGTCTACGGCTGATGGCGACCCCGGCACGGCGTTACCGCTACCACGAGTGGCTCGGTGGTGCGGATCCGCTCGCGGCGCCGCCGGATCTGCGGGCGGCGCTGGACGAGCTGGGGCGCGAGGTGATGGAGGGCTCGTCGCCGCAGGCGGCCCTGCGTGAGCTGATGCGTCGGGGCGTCGAGGGCACGCGCGGCCTCGACGACCTGACGCGCCGGGTCTGGGAGCGGCGGTCGCAGATCCAGCGCCGCAACAACCTGGACGGCACCATGCGGGAGGTGCAGCGGCTGCTCAACGAGGCGCTGACCGCCGAACGCCGCGAGCTGTTCCCGAATCCGTCCGACGACGCGCGGTTCCGGGAGGCGCAGCTGGACGCGCTGCCGTCCGGCACCGCGGCGGCGGTCACCGAGCTCGCCGAGTACGACTGGCAGTCCACGCAGGCGCGCGAGTCGTACCAGAAGATCCAGGACCTGCTCGGCCGGGAGATGCTGGAACAGCGCTTCCAGGGCATGAAGCAGGCGATGGAGAACGCCACGCCGGAGGACGTGCAGCGGATCAGGGACATGCTGTCCGACCTGAACTCGCTGCTGTCCGCGCACGCGGCGGGGCAGGACACGACCGAGCAGTTCCAGGAGTTCATGCGGAAACACGGTCAGTTCTTCCCGGAGAACCCGCAGAACACCGACGAACTGATCGACGCGCTGGCGCAGCGATCCGCCGCGGCGCAACGGATGCTGAACTCGATGACCGACGAGCAGCGGGCGGAGTTGGCTCAACTGGGCCAGCAGGCCTTCGGCGACGCCGGCCTCGGGGCGCAGCTGGACCTGCTCGACGCGCACCTCCAGCAGCTGCGGCCGGGGGAGGACTGGACCGGCTCGGCGCGCTTCCGCGGCAAGAACCCGATGGGACTGGGCGAGGGCGCCCAGGCCATGGCGGATCTGGCCGAGCTGGACGCGTTGGCCGAACAGCTGGCGCAGTCCTATCCGGGCGCCTCGCTGGAGGACATCGACGCCGAGGCGCTGGTCCGGCAGCTCGGCGCGGAGTCCGGTGTGGACGCCCGTCGACTGTCCCAGTTGGAGCGTGAGCTGCGTCAGCAGGGGCTGCTGGAGCGGGCCGCCGACGGCTCGCTCCGGTTGACGCCCAAGGCCTTGCGGCGGCTCGGCGAGACGGCGCTGCGGCAGGTCGTCGACCAGCTGCGGGGGCGTGGCGAGCGGGACAGCGACAAGGCCGGTGCGGCCGGTGAGCCGACAGGGTCCACGCGGGCCTGGGAATTCGGCGACACCGAGCCGTGGGACGTGTCGCGGACCGTGCGGAATGCCGTGCTGCGCACGGCGTCCTCGGGCGGCGGGCGCGTGCGGCTGGCCTTCGAGGACGTCGAGATCACCGAGACCGAGCAGCGGGCCCGGGCGGCGGTCGCGCTGTGCGTGGACACGTCGTGGTCGATGGTGCAGGACGGGCGGTGGCTGCCGATGAAGCGCACCGCGCTGGCGCTGCACCAGCTGATCTCGACCCGGTTCCGAACGGATGCGTTGCAGCTCATCACGTTCGGGCGGCACGCGTCCACTGTGGACATCGGCGAGCTGACGGCGCTGGAGGGCGCGTGGGAGCAGGGCACCAACCTGCACCACGCGCTGCTGCTGGCCGGCCGGCACGTGCGGCGGCATCCCGACGCGCAGCCGGTGGTGCTGGTCGTCACCGACGGAGAGCCGACCGCGCACCTGGAGTCCGACGGCGAGGCCGTGTTCAACTACCCGCCGATGCAGCGGACGTTGGGCAAGACCCTGGTCGAGGTGGACAACCTGGCCAAGCTCGGCGCGTCGGTGACGGTGTTCCGGCTCGGCGACGACCCGCGGCTGGCGCACTTCGTCGACGTGGTGGCCCGCCGCAGCGGCGGCCGGGTGATCGCACCGGACCTGGACGGGCTGGGTGCGGCGGTGGTCAGCGACTACCTCCGCAACCGTCGCCAGCGCTGACTTCCTTCTACCTCACCGCTTGCGGGCGGTGAGGTAGAAGGCGACGCTGCTGATCAGGCCGACGAAGCAGACGAGCAGGCCCACCGCCAGGAACAGGTAGCCGGTGTCGCTGACCGTCTGGACCTCGGTCGCGGTGGAGCCGTCGGCGCTGAGTTCTTCGTAGCTGGAGTTGGCGATGGTCAGCACCATCCAGATGCCGGCGCCGAGGAAGACGGCCGCGAACGCCAGCCACCACGCGCCGAGCCGGCGGACGCCGTTCATGCCGTCGGTGAACAGGGCGGGGTCGCAGTGTTCGCGCAGGGCGTTGGTCACGGCCGGCGTGTTCGCGGCCAGGCCGTCCAGGCGGGTCCTGCTGCCGTCCTCGAAGCTGATCACGCACCGGAAGCCGGTGCCCAGGACCCGGGACAGGTTGTTCTCCCGTGGGCGGGCGGCGATCGTGACGTTGGTGACGGCGTCCCAGTGCCAGGCCCGGACCTGGTTGGCCGTGGCGTGGACGAGGCCCTGCTCGCGGACCTCGAAGTACTCGTCCGAACCGCCGCGCCAGGCCTTCGACAGCTGCAGCACGCCGATCACCAGCCCGCAGAGGCCGACACCGATCGCGACGCCGACCGTCTTGTTGGGGCCGTAACCGTCGCTCGGATCGGTGATGCCGAACAGGAACACGCCGGCGGCGCCGACCACCACCCCGATGGCCAGCGCCCAGAAGCCGGTCACCAGGCGGCGTCTGTTGTCCACGCGGTGGGTGCTCAGCACCGGGCCGAGTTCGTCGATTGTCTCCACGCGGCGGACGGTAGCCGGAGTTGCCGAGTCCGCGCTGAACCTTGATCCACTCGTCGCAAGGGTCAGGCGTTGTCCGTCAGCACCTCGTCGACGAACTTGTTCAGGCTGGCCATCATCCGGGTGACGTCTTCGTCCACGGTGGACGACGGCTTGAAGTTCGGGGTGGACGGCTTGCGCTTGCCCCGCAGGTACAGGCTGCACGCCAGGTCGGCGCAGATGTAGGTGCCGACGGTGTTGCCGAGCTTGCCCGCGTTGCCCGTGCGGCGCGCCGCGAACAGCGTCACGTCGGACGCGGCGTGCGTGGTCATGCACAGAGCGCACAGGGACCGCTTCAACTGGCTCGCGTTCGGCGTCGCGGCGCGCATCGCCAGCCCGACCAGCCGGCCCTCACGCGGCAGCACCAGGTAGGCGTTCGACGGCGCCTTCGGGTCGCGCCAGCCCAGGAAGTCCAGGTCGTCCCAGTCGACGTCGGCCAACTTGGCCGGCAGGCTCAACCGCCGCGCCTCGCCCTTACTACAGTTCACAAAGGATGCCCGAATGGCACCCTCGTCCATCGCTTCCACGCCCCCGATCATCCCCGCTCACGCAACCCGGTTTCTCGGTTGCCCCCGGGGGTGAGATTTGCGTTCAGGAAGGCCGTTGCCAGGCGCCAGGCCTCGGCGGCGGCTTCGGGGTGGTGGAACATGGGGGCGGCGTGGTTGTGGAAGGCGTGGCCGGCCTGCTCCTGCACGTGGATCTCGACGTTCGGCCGGCCGGCGACCGCCGCCTCCACCCGCGCGACGGCGTCCCGCGGGATGTACGGGTCCTGCCCGCCGAAGTGGAACTGGAGCGGGCAGGTGATCTCGTCCAGCAGGTCCAGGTGGTCGGGGACCCCCGAGCCGTAGAACGAGACGACGACATCCGGGTCGGCCGCGGCCGCCAGCCGGTACGCCAGCCAACCGCCGAGGCAGAAGCCGAGGGCGCCGGCCCCGCCGGTGACCTCCGGCAGCGACCGCATGTGTTCGAGGGTGGCGACGACGTCGGCGAGCCCCAGCTCGTGGTCGAACTCGCCGACCACCGCCAGCGAGGCGTTCAGACCGGCCTCGTCGTGGCTCGACGACCAGCCCGGATCCGTCCGCCAGAACAGGTCGGGCACCCCGACCACGTACCCGGCGGCGGCCAGCTCGGTGGCCACCGAGCGCAGGTAGTCGTCCAGGCCGAAGATCTCCTGGACCAGCACGAGGGCGGGGCCCCGCCCGCTCGCCGGCAGCCACACCGGCAGGTCGAAGTCGCCGACGGTCTCCACACGGCTAGTCACGGCATGCGTTGTACCAGACCCGGCCGGCATTCCCGGATCCGGTCACGTCCCAGATGCTGGACGCACACATGGGCCGGTCGGACGGGCGCTGCTGACCAGGCCGGTTGCCGCGATTAGTGTCAAAGGCATGCAGACCTGGTCATCAGTCCCGGTACCCCGGGTTCCCGGCACGCCCCGGCCCCTGCGGCTGTTCGACACCTCGACCGCGCAGGTCCGGCCGACCGCCCCCGGCGAGACGGCGACCATCTACGTCTGCGGGATCACCCCGTACGACGCCACCCACCTCGGGCACGCCGCCACCTACCTGGCGTTCGACCTGGTGCAGCGGCAGTGGCTGGACAACGGCCACCAGGTGCACTACGTGCAGAACGTCACCGACATCGACGACCCGCTGCTGGAGCGGGCCGAGCGCGACCAGGACGACTGGGTGGTGCTCGGCATGCGGGAGACCGCCCTGTTCCGCGAGGACATGGTCGCGCTGCGGGTGCTGCCGCCGCGGGAGTTCGTCGGCGCGGTCGAGGCGATCCCGGAGATCGTCGAGGCCATCGCCAAGCTGCTGGCCAGCGGCGCCGCGTACCGGGCGGACGACGCCGAGTACCCGGACGTCTACTTCGACCGCGCCGCCTCCGGGCACTTCGGATACGAGTCGAACTACGACATCCCGACGATGACCGGCTTCTTCGCCGAGCGCGGCGGCGACCCGGACCGCGTCGGCAAGCGGGACCCGCTGGACGCGCTGCTGTGGCGGATGGCCCGTCCCGGCGAGCCGTCGTGGGACTCCGAGCTCGGCGCCGGGCGGCCCGGCTGGCACATCGAGTGCAGCGCCATCGCGCTGAACCGGCTCGGTGACGGCTTCGACGTCCAGGGCGGCGGCTCCGACCTGGTGTTCCCGCACCACGAGTTCAGCGCCGCCCACGCCGAGGCGCTGACCGGCCGGCACCCGTTCGCCCGGCACTACGCGCACGCCGGCATGATCGGCCTCGACGGCGAGAAGATGTCCAAGTCCCGGGGCAACCTGGTGTTCGTCTCGCGGCTGCGGGCCGACGACGTCGACCCGGGCGCGATCCGGTTGGCGCTGTTCGCCGGTCACTACCGCCAGGACCGGGCGTGGACGAGCGACCTGCTGACCGCCGCCGAGGACCGGCTCGCTCGCTGGCGTTCGGCCGTGGCGTTGGAGTCGGCGCCGGACGCCTCGGACACGGTCGCCCGGCTGCGTGACCACCTGTCCGACGACCTCGACACGCCGAAGGCGCTGGCGGCCGTGGACGCCTGGGCGGAGCAGGCGCTGACGCACGGGGGTTCGGACACCGAGGCCCCGGGCCTGATCCGCACCGCCGTCGACGCCTTGCTGGGGATAGAGCTCTGAGCTGACGCAGTTATCCACAGGTGACCCCCTGCCAAGATCATCGGCAGGGGGTCGCCTGTAGGCTGGGTGCGGGGCCGGCCCCCAGGGATGGGCGGGGGCTGTTCCTCGTTCGGGCGTGGGAATGCGAATCCTCTTTTCGGGCGTTTAGCTAAGGCTCGCCTAATTGTTTTCGTGTTGCGATCTTGGGTATCCGCTGGCACGGTCGGAATCGCCGAACGACGCCATGAGGAGTGCTCATGACCACCACGGAAATGCCCGCCGTCAGCGAATGCACCGTCACCGGCTGCTCGTACAACCACGACGGCTGCCACGCCTTCGCGATCACCGTCAGCGGCGAGAACGGCCACGCCGACTGCGCGACCTTCATTCCGCTGGCCCGCAAGGGCGGCCTGCCGATGGCGGTTGCCCAGGTCGGCGCCTGTTCCCGGATGGACTGCATGCACAACCGCGACCTCGAGTGCACGTCGCCGGGCGGCGTGCGAGTCGCGCCCGGCGACGGTGGGAACGCCACCAACTGCATGACCTACACCAGGGCCTAGGAATCGCTCTTCGCCGTGAATACCGCGAAACTGGGGCTGCGGCGGAGATCGGCCCAGAACTCGTCGCCGCGTTCGTCCGACGGGACGACCGTCGGCGCACGGGTGACATCGGTGAGGCCGGCTCGCGTCAACGCGCCGTCGAATGCGCCGACGGGCCAGAAATACGAGTCGAAGGCGAACGCCGGTTCGTCGAGGACCCGCACCGACACCGGCTGCCGGAACGTGAGCGGGCCGGTCCGGACGACGTCGTAGCCGTAGCGACCGTACGGCCCCGCCAACACGTCGAAATCGGCGTCGGGATTGGGGACCAGGACGGCGAGGGTGCCGCCGGGCGCGAGGTTCGCCGCGAGGTTGGCGACCATGCGGTCCAGGGCGGCGGGATCCTCGGCGTAGCCGAGCAGCCATACCGCCGTCACGACGTCGAAGCGGCCGAGCACCGGCAGGTCGCCGGCGTCGAGCCGCCGGTAGGCGATCCCACGCGGCTGCTTGCCCTCGACGTACTCGGCGTACGCGATCATTTCGGCCGATGAGTCGACCCCGACCACCTCGGTCGCGCCGAGGTCGACGAAGTTGCGCGGGTAGAAGCCGGTGCCGCACGCGACGTCCAGCACGGACCGGCCGGTGAGCGGCGGCAGCGCGGACAGGAAGGTGGCCTGCTCGGCCAGGCCGGTCGGGATGTGCTTGGCGCGCTCGTAGGTCTGGCCGAGCGCGTCGTACTGCTCGTCGGATTCCGCCATGGGAACCAACGCTAGTGCCAACCGCGGTGCCCGATCGGGCTGACATCGCCGGCGCTCAGGCGGAGCGCAGGCGGCGCATTTCGCAGACGTAGTACTGGAACACGTGGTCGTCCTGGCGGGCGGTTGTCTGCAGCACGCGCAGCCCCGCGCCCAGCAGGTCGGCGGTGTCGAGCAGGAGCGGGCTGTGGCCCAGCAACACCATGGTGCCGCCGGGCTTGAGGGTGAAGGCCAGCCGGGGCAGGATCTGGCGCGCCTGAGCGGTGGAGACGACCTCGGAGTTGAGGAAGCGGCTGAACAGGATGTCCACGCTGAGCGGCGCGACGGCCGGGTTCAGCGCGTCGCCGACGTGCACACGCTCCACGTGCGCGGCGGCGAGGTCGACCATCTGCTGGCTGAGGTCCTGGCCGACGGTGCGGATGCGAGCCGGGTTCAGGTCGGCGAAGTCGGCCAGGAAACGGCCGGTCGAGCAGGCCGGATCGTACGCCAGCACGTCGGCCCGGAGGTCGGCGAAGCGCGGGCGGAACAGGTCGCGGGTGTAGCGGCGGATGTGCTCCTCGCCGAGGTTGAGCAGGACGGCGTCGTGCTCGTCGATCTGCCAGCCCTCGGCCGAACTCGTCGTCTCCTGCCCCGGCTCGCGCTGCTTGGCGAAAGGGTGCACGAGCTCGGTGAGCGGTGTGATCGCGTCGAACGCGGCCCGGCGGCCGGGCTCGTCCAGCGGCCGGAAGCCGATCCGCACGTCGGCGTCCGAGGTGCGCAGGGACGTCAGCACGCCGACCACGTTGTGCCAGTGCACGCGGCTGCAGAACACGCCGGGCATGCCGTGCTCGACGACGAGATCCGAGATCGTCTTGTAGCCGACGTGCAGGACGTCGCCGAGCCGGAACAGGAACAGGCGCTCGGGGTGGCGGGTGAGCTCCTCGTGCAGGAAGTGCCCGTCGGCGCGCTCCCACCGGGAGAAGTCACCCGCCAGCAGGGCGGCCCGGGCCTTGATCTCCTCGTCGACGAAGGCCGGGTCGAGCCCCGGTCGCCGGGTCCGCTCGACGTCCACGCGGTCGGGATCTCCCATGGCGTGGCAGCATACGGCCGCGCCTCAGCCGGCCGAGTAGGCCTCGACCAGGGTGGCCACGAAGGCGGCGTAGCTGTCGGCGATCCGGCCCGACGTCAGGCGCAACTGGTTCTCGGCGTTGCCCTCGGCGTTGGCGCTGAAGTTGTACGAGCCGGTGGCCACGGTGTCGTCGCTGACCAACACCTTGAGGTGCATGAAGTCGTGCACCCCGGTCGGCGAGTACGGCGTCGACCTCTTGCCGACCAGCTTGGCGGCGACGGTCTGCCAGTCGGCGAGCGTCTGCGCCGAGGACTTGCTCGACGCCCACTCGTGCGCGATCGGCCCCATCTGCCCGGCGTCGTACATGCCGCTCACGTGCACGCCGGTGCTGACCGCCTTGGCCAGCGCGGCCAACAGGGCGTGCGAGGTGATCACCATGGACGCGACGACGAGCCGGTTGCGCACGCCGCTGACCAGGCCGACGAGGTCGGCGTCCATCGCCGGTCCCTCACCCGGCGCGAAGGACCAGCCGACGGTCTCGGTGCCGATGGTGGTGGTGCCCCGGTCGTCGAGGCCGGTGCGCCGGATGTCGCCGGACTCCCAGAGCTGGTCGAAATCCTGCTCGTACGCGGCGGCGAGCGCGCTTGAGGTGAAACGCAGGATGTTGTTCTCCTGACGAGTCCACGCGTCGTCGGTGAAGTTCGTCGATCCGGTCCACACCCGCCGGTTGTCGACCACGACGTACTTGTCGTGCATCAGCTTGCCGGAGGGGGTGGTGACCGGTCTCAGCGCGACCCCACTTCCGCCAAATCGCGAATTAAGCCACTGGGCGGTGCCCGGCGGCGCGGGGTCGGCGCCGAGGGCGGCGAAGCCGGTGCTGGGTTTGCTGGCGTCATAGGCAATTCGGACGTCGACGCCGTTCGCGGCGGCGTCGGTGAGTGCCGTCACGACGGGTTTGGCGAGCGCGTCGCCGAGCCGGAAGTCGTAGATGGCGATGTGCACACTGCTGCGGGCGGCGCCGACGAATGCGGCGAGCTGGGCGGCGATCGTCGACGGCTGGGCGGCCGCGCCGCCGTGGGCGGTGTCGCGTAAAAAGGTTATTTCGGTCGTCATGACGTCCATGACAGGCGGCCCGCGCGGCGGCGGGGACCGCCGGACGAGTGCCACCCTTCACTCGGTCGGCGCGCGGGACGGTTGACATGAGTAGGCGTCCCGCCGCACCGCCGCGAACCCTCCGGTGCACGTGCACGCACTGCCGGCGCGGCGCCGCCCGGTCACCGGGAAACGGGCCTCGAGCTGCGGACTCTCGCAGCCCTGGACGGCTGTAGAGAGTTTGTGGAGATGGCGTTGATAGACATTGGCCATGGTTGGAACGGGTGAGAGGGGGAGCGCTCCCATCAAGCCTTCCTCAAGTCCGGAGCCGAACGTGCAGCCCTGACCGGTTTCCCGGGCAGGATCGCGCGTCGGCCGCGCCGCCGGCGCGATCGAACCCATAGGACTCCGGGTGTGCGTCGAAGTCTGGCGCCGCGCTCGACTGCGGTTCGAACGCTCGTCGGAGTGTGAAGCAGGTCACATGGGCGAACCGGTTTCGCCGCCCGCCCGTGTGGGAAGCATGCGTCGTCGATGAGTGAAAAAACTACGTAACGGAAACGGTACGACATTGTTGTGAAGTTCTTCCTGGGTGCCTTCTGGGTCGCGAAGAAGAACCGTTCGAAAGTTTCGGCTGCTCACGGCTTCGCCCTACCCTGCAAGGAAGAAGTCCATATCTGTCGCTACTGTGACGTGCGCTGCATGGGGAAGTTAGGGCACTCATCGGTTGCCGTAGGTGCCGGAAGTACAACAGTGCGCTAAAGCCTCACATAGCATTTGACGAGCTTGCCGCCGCTAGCCCTGGAGTTAGACTGATGAGCATCGTGATCGTCAAACGATCGCAGCGCGTCGCCGGTCCTGCCCTCCCTTCCGGAGAGGTGGAGCTGGCCGAGCCGCCCGTGCTCGGCGAGCCGGCGAGCCTCGACTTCGGCTCGGCGATGGTCTACCTGCCGATGGGTCTCGGCTCCGCCGCGATGGTCATGATGTTCTCGATCGCCGGCAGCTCCCCGACCGTCTACATGATGTCCGGGATGATGGGCGTCTCCATGGTGTCCATGAGCGTCACCCAGCTGGGCCGCCAGGGTATGGAGCGCAAGCGCAAGATGCGGGCCGAGCGCCGCGACTACCTCCGCTACCTCGCCCAGTTGCGCGGTCAGGCCCGCGCCGCCGCCGACGAGCAGCGCGCCGCCACCCGCTGGGACAATCCCGAGCCCTCCTCACTCTGGTCGCTGGTCTCCGGCCCCCGGCTGTGGGAGCGCCGCGCCAGCCACGAGGACTTCGGTCGGGTCCGGATCGGCCTGGGCGCGCAGCGCGCCTCGCTGGAGTTCGTCCCGCCGCGCACCCGTCCCATCGAGGACCTGGAGCCGCTGACCGCGATCGCGCTGCGCCGCTTCATCCGCGCCTACCGCACGGTGTCCGAACTGCCCATCGCCGTCGGCCTGCGCAGCTTCACCAGCGTCGAGTTCGCCGGCGAGGCCGGCGCGGTGCTGGCGCTGGTGCGCGCGATGGTCTGCCAGCTGGCCGTCCTGCACTCGCCGGACGACCTGCGCATCTCCGTGCTCACCGACGAGCCGGGCAGCGCCGAGTGGGACTGGTGCAAGTGGCTGCCGCACCTGACCCACGCGAGCGCCCGCGACGATGCCGGGCCGCTGCGCATGGTCGCCAGTGACCACGACGTGCTGATGGACCTGCTGGGCCCGTCGGTCACCGACCGCCCCGACTTCGACCGCACGGTGCCGCCCGGCCCGAACGAGCCGTTCCATGTCGTCGTCGCGCACCGCGTGCAGATCCCGGAGCACTCCCGGCTGCTGGACACCGGTCTGCGCAACCTGGTGCTGCTGGACGTCACCGGCGGCATGCACGGCGGCCCGGACGTGCTGCGGCTGACCGTCTCCGGCGACGAGGTCGAGTTCCCGGCCGGCGAGTCCACCGGTAAGGCGGCCGTCGACCAGATGAGCCCGGCCGGCGCGGAGAACGTGGCCCGGCTGCTGGCCCCGATGCGCACCAGTGGCACCGTCGACCTGGTCGACGAGCCGCTGGAGAGCAACTTCGACCTGACCACGCTGCTGGGCATCCGGGACGCGCGCGGCTTCGACGTGCAGCAGCAGTGGCGGCCGCGGCGCAACCAGCGGGCCCGGCTGCTCGTGCCGGTCGGCGTCACCGAGAACGGTGAGGTCGTCGAGCTCGACATCAAGGAGTCCGCGCAGGGCGGCATGGGCCCGCACGGCGTGCTGATCGGCGCCACCGGCTCGGGCAAGTCGGAGTTCCTGCGGACGCTGGTGATCGGCCTGGCGGCGACGCACTCGTCCGAGGTGCTGAACATGGTGCTCGTCGACTTCAAGGGCGGCGCCACGTTCATGGGCATGGAGAAGCTGCCGCACACCTCGGCGGTCATCACCAACCTGCAGGACGAGCTGCCGCTGGTGGACCGCATGCAGGACTCGCTGCAGGGCGAGATGAACCGGCGGCAGGAGTTCCTGCGCCAGCACGGCTACTCCTCCCTGTACGACTACGAGAAGGCCCGCGCGGCCGGCACCCAGCTGGCGCCGTTCCCGGTGCTGTTCGTGGTCGTCGACGAGTTCTCCGAGCTGTTGTCGTCCAAGCCGGAGTTCATGGACCTGTTCGTCCAGATCGGACGGTTGGGCCGGTCGCTGGGCGTGCACCTGCTGCTGGCCTCGCAGCGCCTGGACGAGGGCCGCATCCACCGGGTGGAGGGCCACCTGTCCTACCGGATCGCGCTGCGCACCTTCTCCGCCATGGAGTCCCGCAGCGTCATCGGCGTCGCGAGCGCGTACGAGCTGCCCTCCGCGCCGGGCCACGGCTACCTCAAGATCGACACCACCAACCTGGTGCGGTTCAAGGCGGCCTACGTGTCCGGCCCGTGCCCGGACGGCCCGGACACCTCGCCCGCGGCGCAGTCCAAGGCGGTGGGCGAGGTCGCTCCGTTCGGCATCCTGCCCGGCCGCATCCGCCGTCCCGAGGACGACGAGCCGGCGCAGGTCGAACAGGCGCGCGTGGAGTCGGCCGGCGACGGCGAGGACAGCCTGATGGACGTCCTCATCGACCGGCTGGTGGACCAGGGCCCGCCGGCCCGCCAGGTGTGGCTGCCGCCGCTATCGGAGTCGCCGAGCCTGGACGAGCTGCTGCCCGGCATCGTGCCGGACCCGGTGCGCGGCATGACCGCGCTGGACCACCCGGCCACCCGGTCGCTGCGCGTGCCGCTGGGCATCGTCGACCGCCCGTACGAGCAGATCCGCGAGCTGCTGGTGGCGGACCTGTCCGGCGCGAACGGCCACATCGGACTCGTCGGCGCGCCGCAGTCGGGCAAGTCCACGCTGATGAGGACCCTGATGCTGTCGCTGGCCCTCACGCACACCGCGGAGGAGGTCCAGTTCTACTGCCTCGACCTGGCCGGCGGCGGCCTGGTCTCCACGGCGGGCCTGCCGCACGTCGGCTCGGTCGCCACCCGCCTGGAGCGCGACCGGATCCTGCGCACCGTCGAGGAACTGGCCCAGCTGCTGGAACGCCGCGAGCAGATCTTCGCCCAGATGGGCATCGACTCCATGATCGCCTACCGGCAGGGCCGCACCAGCGGCGCGATCCAGGACCCCAACGGCGACGTCTTCCTCATGGTGGACGGCTGGAACACGGTCCGCGCCGACTTCCCGGACCTGGAGCCGCGCATCACCGAGCTGGCGGCCCGCGGCCTCGCCTTCGGCGTGCACGTCGTGGTCGCGACCAACCGGTGGTCGGAGATCCGCCCCGCGATGCGGGACGTGCTGGGCACCAAGCTGGAGCTCCGGCTGGGCGACCCGATGGAGTCCGAGCTCGGCGCGCGCGTCGCGGCCCGCGTGCCGGAACAGGCCGGCCGCGGCCTGACCAGCACCAAGTTCCACTTCCTGGCCGGGCTGCCCCGTATCGACAGCTCGTCGGCCACCGACGACCTGACCACCGCGACCAAGGCGGCGGTGGAGGAGATCGCGACCTTCTGGGCCGGCCCGACCGCGCCGGAGGTGCGGCTGCTGCCGACCCGGCTGCCGATCGCGGACCTGCCGGCCGCGCAGGAGGCCAAGTTCTGCATCGGTATCGACGAGCAGCGGCTGGCCCCGGTGTGGCACGACTTCGACCAGACGCCGCACCTGTCGGTCTTCGGCGACAACGAGACCGGCAAGACCAACATGCTGCGCCTGATCGCCCGCACGGTGATCTCCCGCTACAGCCCGACCGAGGCGCGCATCCTGCTCGCCGACACCCGGCGCCAGCTGCACGAGGAGGTGCCGGAGCCGTACCGGATCGGCTACGCCGTCGACCCGGACGCGCTGACCGACCTGATCGGCAACGCCGGCGTGTCCATGACCCGCCGGATGCCCGGCCCGGAGATCACCCCGGACCGGCTGGCCAAGCGGGACTGGTGGACCGGGCCGCAGCTGTTCGTCCTGGTCGACGACTACGACCTGTTCATGTCCGGCGGCGGCATGGCCTCCCCGATGCAGCCGCTGATCCCGCTGCTGGCGCACGGCGCCAACATCGGCCTGCACGTGATCATCGCGCGCAGCACGTCCGGCGCGATGCGGGCAATGATGGACCCGCTGCTGCGCCGGATGTGGGAGCTGGGCAACCCGGGCGTGCTGCTGAGCTACCCCAAGGAAGAGGGCAAGTTCCTCGGCGAGGCCAAGCCGCGGCAGCTGCCGCCGGGCCGGGCCCAGCTGGTGACCCGCCGCGACGTCCGCCTCCTGCAGACGGGGATGGCGTGATGACCGACCACCGTCCGAACATCCACGGATCCGCGACAGGAGCGACGTCAGCATGAGGCCAACGGAGGCGATCGGCGTGGACGCGTCGCTCGACCCGATCACCCTGGGCGGCGGCGGATCCGGCCCGGCCGACCTGTGCCGCATCACCGTGCACGGCCCGGACGGCCGCGCCGACCTCGCCATCCCCAGCGCCGCCACGTTCGGGCTGCTGGTGCCGGTGCTGGCCAGGCACGTCAACCGCGGCCAGGAGGAGGGCAAGGACTGGGTGCTGCAGCGGCTCGGCGAGCCGCCGCTGAACCTGGACGCCACGCCCGAGCAGGCCGAGTTGCACGACGGCGACGTGCTCTACCTGCGGGCGGCGCAGGCGCCGATTCCCGAGCTGACCTACGACGACCTCGCCGACGGGGTCGGCGACGCCATCGCGGCGCGTCCGGACCGCTGGCGCCCGGAGTCGACCCGCCGCACGCTGATCGGCCTCGCCGTGCTGGCCGCCGCCGCGCTCGGCGTCGCCACGATCCTGGCCGGCGGCCCCGGCGGCTTGATCGCGCTCTACTGTGGAGTGATCACGCTGGCGCTCGGCGGCGGCGCGGTCGCCATCGGCCACGTCACCGGCGACGGGCCACTGTCCTATGTGGGTGGAATCGCGGCCTGCTCCTTCGCCGCGGCCGCGGGCCTGATCGGCCAGCAGGACACGGTGGACCTGCTCGCGCCGCAGCCGTCCGGGGTGCTGCTGGCGGGGGTCTGCGTGGTGCTGGTCGCCGGGGCGCTCGCCGCGGCGACGCGGGGCGGGGTTGCCGTCTACGGCACCGCCGGCCTGCTCGGCATCTGTGCGATCCTCGGCTCCGTGCTGCGGACCGGCACCGCCGCGGACACCGCCGGCGCCGTCAGCATCGTCGCGGTGACGCTGTTCCTGTTCGCCACGTTCGGCGCGCGCGTGGCCGCCCGGCTCGCCCGGCTGCGCGTGCCGACCTTGCCCCGTACCACCGAGGAACTCCAGCAGGACATCGATCCCGCGCCGGCGTCGATGATCGCGACCCGTGCCGCGCTCGCGGACGGCTACCTCACCGCCGTTGTCGTCGGCTCGTCCGCGCTGGCCCTGGTGGACAGCATCGTGCTGACCACAGTGGACGGTTGGATCGCCTGGGTGCTGCCGCTGGTGTTCGGGCTGGCCTGCCTGCTGCGGGCCAAGTCCCTGCTGTCGGTGTGGCAGCGCGGCGCCACGGTCTGGGCCGGCGCGCTGATCATCGCCACCGTCGTGCTCGCCTACACCTTCTCGCTCGCCCCCACCGGCCGCATCGGGCTGCTCGTCGGCCTGGTGCTGGTGGTGGCCGCGCTGGTGATCGGCGCGTGGCGGCTGCCGGAGACCCGGCTGCTGCCCATCTGGGCCCAGGTCGCCGACATCGCCGAGCTCTGGACGGCGATCGCGCTGGTGCCGCTGCTGCTGGTCGTGCTGGACGCCTACCACTTCTTCCGGGCATTGGCGGGCTGAGGCAGATGCAGACTCGACGCGATCACGTTCAGGCCTACCAGTTCGTCACCTCGCGGCTGGCCAGCGCCCTGACCACCGGCGACCCCGGCCGGGGCGAGCCGCCGCTGCGGCGGTCCTCGCTCGGGCTGATGTGGGGCGTGCTGGTCGCCGTGCTGCTGTGCGGCGGGTTCGCGGTGTACGGCCTGATCAACCCGGGCGGCAACGACGCGTACCGCAAGCCCGGCGCGATCGTGGTGGAGAAGGAGACCGGCAACCGGTACCTCTACATCAACGGCACCCTGTACCCGACGTTGAACAGCGCCTCGGCGATGCTGTTCTTCGCCGGCAGCAACATCTCCGGCACCTTCACCCCGGTCTCCCGGGCGTCGCTGGACGGCGTGCCGCACGGCCGCGCGGTCGGCATCCCCGGCGCGCCGGACTCGGTGCCGCAGGCCAAGGACATGCTGCCGGCCCAGTGGTCGCTGTGCGCCGACCCGGGCGCGAACCAGCCGTCCATGCTGATCGACCTGGACCCGAACACGCCGACCGGCCAGCTGCCCACGGACGCGAAGTTCCTGGTGCAGGGCCAGGACCACGTGAACTACGTGGTGTGGCGCAACACGATCTACCCGATCGGCTCGCACAACGCGCTGGTGGCGCTGGGTCTGGGCAACACCGCGCCGACGCTCGTGCCGACGTCCTGGATCCACCAGCTGCACACCGGGCAGACCCTGGAGGTGCCGGTGATCGACGGGACCGGCCAGCCCGGCCCGACCGTGGAGGGCATCCCGACCCGGATCGGCGACCTGCTCAAGTCCGTCGTCGGCGCGGACACGCAGGTGTTCGTGCTGCGCAAGGACGGCATCGCGCCGGTCAACGACACCGCGCTGGCGCTGCTGCTGAGCCGGCCCGGCGCGCACCAGCCGCGGGAGATCAGCACCGCCGGCCTGACCCAGCTGCCGGAGTCCGCGGACACCTCGACGCTGCAGGGCATGCCGAACATGGTCACCTCCAAGACCTACGACGCCGGCGACTCCTCGGTGTGCGTGCGGCAGCGGTCCGTCGGCGACTCCGTCGGCCTAGGCTCGCTGGTCACCGAGCCGCTCAAGCCGTCCCCGGGGCGGACCACCATGCACGTGCCGGGCGGGCGCGGCGCGATCGCCGTCAGCGAGCCCGCGCCGCAGCAGGCGCAGAACCGCGTGTACTACCTGATCACCGACCTCGGCGAGAAGTTCCGGGTCGCGCAGCAGGCGTTCGGTCCGCTCCAGATCGGCGGCAACGCGATCGGCGTTCCCAAGGAGGTGCTCGACGCGATGCCGTCCGGGCCCGACCTGGTGATGGGACCGGCCGTGCTGACGGCGAACACCCGAGGAGGGCAGTGAGATGATGCTGGGCGAAAGGCTGCGCACCTGGGCGGTCGGCGCGTCGGAATCCACGGCGCTGCCGCAGGTCGCCTGCGTCGAGGCGGGGCACGCGCTGCTGCTGCACATCGAGGGACACCTCAACCCTCGCGCGCTGGCCTTCGCCCGCATGATCGCGCACGACCCCGACCACACCGTGGTGGTCGCGGACGTGCCGCCGGACGGGCCGATCGAGCTGTGGCACACCGTCGCCGCACACCTGGGCCGCCGCCGCGGCGGCTACCGGCTGGTGCTGGGCAAGCACTCCCGCGACGCCGCCGTGATGACCGGCCAGTGGCTGGCGGAACGGCTCAACTGCCCCGTTCTCGTGCCCGACGGCGACGTCGTGATGGCGCCCGGCGGCGCGCTGTTCAGCTCCGCGCTGCAGGGCGTGGGCTGGGTCCGGTTCCGCCGGGGCCGGGCGCCGCAGCAGGATTCGCGCCGGTTCCCGATCCCGGACTGGAGCTACCCCGGCACCGAGCACATCTGGCAGCCCGGCCCGGTCAGCGTGGTGGAGCCGCTGCCGTCCGGCGTGTGGATCCGGCCGCTGGAGTCCGCCGACGACCAGCGGGCGCTGCTGATCTCCGGGCTGGTGCCGCGGTCGGACATGATGACCGTGGTACTGGGGTCGCCGAACTCGCGGCCGGTGCCGATGAGCGAGATCGCCCGGTTCTGCCACTCGGTGCCGCCGGAGAGCCGGGACAAGGTTCGCTTCGTCCAGTACGGACCGGTCGAGGTGCTGCGTTCCTCGGTGGGGCAGGCGCTCGCCGACCAGCTCGGCGCGGCTGTCACCTTCTACGGCGGAATGCCGTCCACCGAAGGCACTCTGCACGTGGTGGCCCCGGAAGGCGGCCTCGGCTGGCGCTCCTTCGCCCGTGAGCTGCGGTACCTGCCGCGCGCCGCGGCCGCCGGCCGGATCCTGCCGCCGCAGCTGCTCCAGTACGAGTCTCCGGTGCCGGGCGCCTCGGAGCTGGCGCCCGGGGTTTACTGGTACGCCAACGATGCCGTCGTCGAGATCGTCCAGAGTGGACTGTGGCTGCGGCCGCCGGTGGCCCCCGTGAACGCCGACCACGTGCGGACCGCGCCCATCGACCCGCGGCACGCCGCCGTCGTGTTCGACACCTCGTCGCGGCACGTGAGCGACCGGATGCAGGCGCTGGCCGGGGAGATCCTCGCGACCATGGACCCGGCGATGCGCCGGATGTTCCGGGTGCTGCCGGCCGCCGTGCTGATCGCCAACAGCCACCACGTGCCGGCGCTGCCGGCCAACGGCATGGTCGTGGAGGCCGTGCCGGGCCAGTGGACCTCGTCGGAGACCGTCGAACTGCCCGCCGACCACGGTGTCGAGCTGATGGCCCCGCGGCTGTCGCTGCCGGCCCTGCCGGCCGGTCCGGTGGAGGCGACGGTGGTGGTGTCCGCCGACATGATCGTGGACGCCGACGTCGTCGACTATCTGGACTCGCCGACCGCGTCCGTCGTTCTGGAGTCCGCGGTCATCGGACTCGCCGGCGGCGCCCTCGACGAGGAGCCCGAGCCGGTCGCCGAAGAGCCGACGCTGGAGTCGCCGGTGGTGGCCCAGCCGGTGGTCGAGGCCCCGGCGGCGATCGTCACCGCCGCCAAGCCGGCCGCCGTCGAGCCGACCGCCATCGAGCCGGCCCAGCCCCTTCCGGTGGCCGCCGTCACCGAGTCGGTGGCTCCCGAGCCGATCGTCACGGCTGCCGTTGCCGAGCCGATCGTTACCGTTGCCGAGCCAGTGGTCCCCGAGCCGATCGTTGTCGAGCCGGTTGCCCCGGTGCCGGTCGTCGCGGAGTCCGCCGGGCCGGTCGCCACCGCCGCCGAGCCGCCGGCCACGCCCGCCGAATCGGCCGGCGCCGCCGCGGTGCAGGCCTTGCCGGAGTCCGCGGCCCCGAAGCCGATCGTCACCTCGGCCGTGGACGCGCCGCCGGCGGCCATGCCGACTGGCCTCCGGCTGGAGTCCTCGGTGCCGGACTTCGGCATCGACTTCGCCGCCATCGCGGTCCCGGCGCCGGCCCCGCAACAGCCGACCGCCACTGCGCAGCCCGACGCGGCGGCGATCCTGGAGCCCGAGCCGGCGCCGGATCCGATGCCCGCCCCGGCGGCGGCGCCGGAGCAGCCGGCAGCCGGTGCCCGAAGCGTTGCGGTGCAGCCGGTTCCGGCCTCCGGTGCCTGCGCGGTGCCGCCGACCCGTGGCCTGACCGAGGAACGAGCCTGGCTGCGTAAGGCCCTGAGCTCCCAGTACGACGTCGCGGCGAGCACCGTCTCCCGGATGCTGTCGCAGGTCCCGGGCCTGCGCGTGGGCATGCAGGCCGACGAGGTGCTGGCCGACCTGGTCGGCGTCCGGCTCTACCTGACCGGCGACAGCGCGGGCGTGGACGAGGCGGTCCGCACGGCGGCCCCCGGCCCGCACGTGCCGCTGGCCCGCGTGGTCACCTCCGGCCTGAAGCGGCTGCCGTCCTACCGCGGCGCGACGCAGCTGTGGGCGGTGGCCGGACCGTCCGAACTGGACTGGTACCGCAATCGGATGCTGGTCAGCGAATGGGCCTTCCTGACGGCCACCACGGCGGGCCGGCCGGTCCTGGCCGGCGAGGTGGAGTTCCGGGTGTGGTCCATGACCGCCCGCCGGACCCAGCTGATCGACCCGTCCGTCGAGGACCAGGTGCTGTTCGTGCCGGGCACCAACTTCAAGGTGCTCGAGGTCCGCGACGAGCCGCACCCGGTGGTGCTGCTGCGCGAGCTGTCCACCGCCGAGATCGGCGAGGACGGCCAGGTCAACACCGGCCGCAGCATGTTCGACGACCTGGCGCTGGGCGGGCTCGACCAGGCCGCGCAGGCCTGGGCCCAGGTCACCGGCGCGGACGCGGCGCGGCCGACCGCGAGCGCCCCGCCCGGACTGCTTTCCGTCGCGATGGAGAGGACAAGCGCATGACCCGCCAGGTCCTTCAGGTGCCGGGCGCCTTCCGCACCATCGCCGAGGCGCTGGCCAAGGCCACCGACGGCTCGGTGGTCAACGTCGCCTCGGGGCGGTACGAGGAGTCGCTGGCGATCACCGGCGTCGTGACGATCAACGCCGAGGACGGCCCGGGCACGGTCCGGCTGCACTCGGCCACCGGCAGCACGCTGGTGGTCGCCGGCGGCGCGGTGCAACTGTCCGGTTTGGACATCACCGGCGACGACGCCGAGCTGCCGGTGCTGGACGTCCGCAACGGCGAGGCGGCGCTGGACAACTGCCGGGTCGGCGGCGCGGCGTGGACCGCCGTGCTGGCCAGGCAGACCGGCGTGCTGGCGATGCGGCAGTGCCGGGTGCAGAACCCGACCGGCGCCGGCGTGGTCGTCACCTCCGTCGGCAACAGCTCCGTCGAGGAGACGGTGATCGCCGAGGTCGGGTCGTCGGCGATGGTGGTCGCGGAGAGCGGCCGGGTGCAGGTGCGCGGCTGCGTCTTCGACCACGTCAAGGGCAACGGCTTGTGCGTCAACGGTTCCGGCATCGGGCAGGTCTCCGACACCAGGATCGTCGGCAGCGGCAAGCCGGCGGTGGTGATCGAGCAGGAGGGCCGGGCGGAGCTGACCCGGGTCGTCATCACGGAGAGCGCCAGTCTGGACGCCTACCTCACCAGCGCGGGCGAGGTGACGCTGACCGACTGCGAGTTCTCCGGTTCCGGCGGCCAGTCCGTGCACATCGCCAACGGCGCGAAGCCGACGCTGCATGGCTGCACGTTCTCCGGCGCGTCGCGTCAGGGCGTGCACGTGACGGGCGGCTCGTCGCCGACGATCGAGAGCTGCACCATCACCGACAGCCCGATCGGCCTGCTGGTCGATGCCGCCGCCGACCCGGCGGTCCGGATGCTGACCGTCACCAAGGCCGACCAGTCGGCGGTGTTGGTGAGCGGCGGCGGAAAGGCCCGTGTCGACGGCCTTTCGGTGACCGGGGGAGTGCGGGTCGTCGACTCCGGCATCGACCTGCGGCGCGCGGTCGTCGAGCTTGCCGGCGGCGTCGGTGTCGCGCTGGAGGGCTCGTCCACCGGACGTATCGACGAGATGCGGGTCCGGACGGCGTCCGGCGCGGGTCTGCTGCTGACCGGGCAGGCCCGGGCGACGGTGAGCTCCGCGGCGGCCCAGGGCTGCCCGGTCGAGATCGGTTCCGGCAGTGTGCTCACCCTGGAGGCCAGCGAGGTCACCGAGGTCCGCGGCGCCGGCATCGTCGTCGCGGACGGCGGCACGCTGCGGGCGACCCGCTGCCGCGTGCACCACAACTCCGGGCCGGGTATCGACGTCCAGGGCAGCGCGATGTCCGAATTGGACAATTGCGAGATCTTCGACAACGACGGCTCCGCGCCGCCGGCCCCCGCCGCGCCTGCGCCGACGCCGGCCGCGCCCGCGCAGCCGCCCGCGCCCGCGGCCTCCGCGGCCTCCGCGCCAGCCGCCCCGGCGGAGCAGGCCGATGACCAGGCCGCGCACCGCGGCGACGGCCCGTTGGCCGAGTTGCACAGCCTGGTCGGCCTGGAGTCGGTGAAGGCCGAGGTCACCGGTCTGATCAACCTGAACCGGATGGCCCAGCGGCGGGAGCAGTTGGGGTTGCCGATGCCGTCGGTGAGCCGGCATCTGGTGTTCGCCGGCCCGCCCGGCACCGGTAAGACGACGGTGGCTCGGTTGTACGGATCCGTGTTGGCGGAGCTCGGGATTCTCCGTCAGGGCCACATGATCGAGGTGGCGCGGGCCGATCTGGTGGCGCAGTACATCGGCGCGACCGCGATCAAGACGACCGAGGTGTTCGAGAAGGCCTTGGGCGGTGTGCTGTTCATCGACGAGGCGTACACGCTGACCAGCCAGTCCGGCGGTTCCGGCCCGGACTTCGGCCAGGAGGCGGTGGACACGGTGATGAAGCTGATGGAGGACCACCGGTCCGACATCGTGGTGATCGTGGCCGGCTACACCGACCAGATGGAGCAGTTCCTCGCCTCCAACCCCGGTATGGCGTCCCGGTTCACCAAGACCGTGGAATTCCCCAACTACACGGTCGACGAGCTCGTCACGATCGTGCGGGGCATGGCGGCCAAGCACTACTACGAGCTCGACGACGACGTGCTGAACGCGCTGCACCGGTACTTCGACAAGACGCCGAAGGGCAAGACGTTCGGCAACGGCCGCGTGGCGCGCCAGCTGTTCGAGTCGATGATCTCGACGCAGGCGTCCCGGCTCGCGATCTCCGGCGGCGCGGACAACGAGCTGAGCCGGTTCGCCGTCAGCGATGTCCCGCTGGCCGAGGGCGACGACGGCACCGACACCCCCGAGGACAACCTGCCGCCCGGCCCGAGTGCCCGCCGACTGTCCACTCTGGTCGGACAGGCCACGGTCAAGGAGGCGTTGCTGGCCCGGCTCAGCGGTCTGATCGCGCTGAGCCGGCGGCGGCAGCCGTTGGGTGGGCTGGCCAATCTGGTGTTCGACGGCCCGCTGGGCAGCGGCCGTCGCACGATGGCGCGGTTGTTCGCCCGGTCGCTGGCCGAGCTCGGGCTGCTGGCGTCCGGCGCGGTCACCGAGTTGCCGCTGTCGGCGATCCCGTGCACGTTCGACGGGCAGGCGGAGATCCGGGTGCGGGCGGCGGTCGCGGAGTCGGCCGGCGGCGCGCTGCTGGTGGACATCGACCAGCTGTTCCTGCGGCGGTCCGACGCGGAGAAGGGGCGTGTCGTGGCCGCGGTGCGGGAGGTTCTCGCCGCCGCGCCAACGGAAACCGTGCTGCTGCTGACCGGGCAGCAGCAGCTGATCGGCGCGTTGCTGGGCCGGACCGACCTCGCCGGTCGTTTCGCCGAGCACCTGCGTCTCACCGACTACTCGCCGGCCGAGAGGGCCGAACTCGTCGTCCGTTGGTGGGCGGAGAACGGTTGGCAGGCGGGGGAAGGCGTCGTCGCTGCGCTGACGGCCGGGCTTGCGGCGGTCGGCGTGCGCGAGGCGCGGCAGTTCGCCGCGGTGGTCGCGGCGGGCTCGACCTCAAGGACGGTCACCACGGCCGACCTCGACAGCGCAAGGCCGTCGATCGAGGAGCGAAAGGCGGTGCCCGTGCCGGCGTGAAACCGGTGCGACACCGAACGAAACCCAACGTGGTGACCTAGCGCACCACCAGCTGTGAGGAGTGAACTCGATGGCGATTTCGAAGGTCGAACTCTCGGGCCTCGTCCAGACGGCGCAGGGCCAGCAACAGGCCATCGACAGCGTCCAGACGGACCTGCAGAACGTCGTGTCCGAGTGCGACACGCTGGCGGCGGCCTGGACGGGCGACGCGGCCCGGCTGTTCCAGGACGCGATGAGCAACTTCCAGGACGGCGCCAACCAGGTGCTGGCCTCGCTGCGGGAGATGCACGAGAAGATGGTCAACACCCACGGCCTGTTCAGCAGCACCCACGAGAACATCGGCTCGGTGGCGAGCGGCACGGGCAGCGCCATGGGCGGCCTGCACGGTCTGTGATCCTTCCCCTCCCCCCTCGACGCGCAAGAAAGAGAGAAGACCAATGACCTACTCCATGCAGCTCGACACCACGCCGGAGATCGCCGCCAACTTCCAGCGGATCGCCACCGAGCTGACCGACGTCGGCGAGGGCCTGGTGGCGACGATCAACGCGCACACCGCCAACTTCGACGGTGCCACCAAGGACGAGTTCATGCAGGTGCAGCAGCGCTACAACCAGGCGCACGAGCAGATGATCCAGCACCTGAACAAGGCGCAGACCGACCTCACCCACATCCACGAGATCATCGTCGAGGGCGAGCGCCGGGGCACCCAGACCTGGCAGATGTGAACGGGGGCTCACCATGTACGGAGAGTCGACGAGCACGCACACTCCGCCGCCGAAGCCGAACATCCAGAACTGGGACCCCAACAGCGTCCCGCCGGTGACCGGTGGCGGTCCGACCAATCCGGAGGGAACGCCGTCGCTCACGCCGCCGAACGTGCCGGGCAAGGGTAACGGCAGCAACGGCAGCACGGCGGTCAGCACCCCCTCGATGAAGATCTTCGCGGACAACATCGGCACGCTGATCGAGCCGCTGAACAAGGCGCTCGCGCTCGTGCAGGCGATGCCGAAGGTGGCGGCGGGCGACTTCCACACCGGGCACGTCATGAAGACGATGCTCACCGGCGACGCCGGCGACGGCATGATGCAGTCGGGCTTCGAGACGGTGCTCAAGAAGTGCGTCAAGTCGGTCACCGACACGCACGAGGCCGTGCTGAAGCTGGCCCGCGACTACGACAACATCGATGAGCTGAACAAGATGACCGGGCAGCAGCTGAGCCGGGTCCTCGGCGACCACAACGTCAGCGGCGACATCACCGCCGTCGGCTCGGTCGGCTCGAAGTTCGGCGACGGGTCCGGTTCGGGCTCCGGCTCGTAGCACCGATCGGCCGTCCGTCCACACCGGACGGACGGCCGATCTCCCCCCTGCAAGTCCCATGCTGTGATCGAGAAACGGATGAGAGATGCCTGACCCGAGCGAGGACAACAACAACCCTGGCGAAGGCACGGCTGACGACTTCACCACGTGGGATTGGCACAAGATCATGACGGCGATCGTCGGCTACTACGGCGACGCCACCGACACCGGCCTGTCCAACCCGACGACGCTGTACACCGCGGCCAACACGCTGGAGTACGTGAAGAACGCGCTCACGATGGTCGCGCAGAGCATCCGGGACCAGGCCGACGCGCTGTCCTACGGCGACGACGCGCCGTGGAAGGGCGCCGCGGCCGAGTCGTTCAACACCCTGATGTACCAGTTGGGTCAGAACATCAAGGCCAACGCCCAGGTGCTGGCCGGCGACGTGGCCGCGGACGACATTCCCAGCCAGGTCTACGCCAACGGCCAGCGGCTCGAGACCGCGATCAACACCATCCACGCCATCGACCACTGGTACGCCCAGCAGGCCATCGCCCGCGGCGTGCACGTCGTCAACGGCCTCGTGATGGTGCACGAGGACCAGCAGGTGGTGGACGCGATGACGCACGACATGCGCACCGTCATCACCAACCTGTCCAGCCACTACCAGGTCAACAACGACGGGTTCACGCCGCCCAGCACCGACAACAACCCGGGGCCCAACACCCCGCCACCCGGCGGCGGCGACATCCCGCCGCCACCCGGCGGCGACAACAACCCGTTCGGCAACGGGCCCAATCCGTTCGGCGACAACAATCCCTTCGGCAGCAACGATCCGTTCGGGAGCAATCCGAACTTCGACCCGACCGGCGGTGGTGGAGGCGGCGGCGGTGGTGGCAGCAACTTCACGCCACCGCCCCTCAAGGACTTCAACATGCCGGGCGGTGACGGCTCCGGTGGTGGCGGGGCCGGCGGCGGTGGCGGCAGCGACTTCACCCCGCCCCCGCTGTCCAACTTCCCCGGCGGCGGCAACCCGGCCGACCTGACCAACTTCCCGGGCGGCAACAACCCGAGCGACCTGAGCAACTTTCCCGGCGGCGACGGCGCGAACGGCCCCGGCGGCCTCAATCCGCCCCCGCTGTCGAACTTCCCGGGCCTGAGCGACAACGGGGCCAACGGCGGCGCCACCGACGGCTTCACCCCGCCGGCGCTGTCGAACTTCCCCGGCCTGAGCAACCTCGGCGGCAACAGCGACCTCGGCGGCAGCAACAGCGGGCTGAACAACCTCAGCGACCCGTTCAAGGACGGCAGCGGCCTGGACACCAGCGGCCTGGACAAGCCCGGCGTGAGCAGCTTCCCGGGCCTCGGCGACAGCGGCGTCGGCGGCAGCGGACTTGGCGACAGCGGGCTCGGCGGCAGCGGGCTCGGCGACAGCGGCCTGGCCAACAACCTGGCGTCCACCGCGCCGCCGCTCAGCGAGTTCCCGGGCCTGGGCGACACCACCACGAGCGGCCTGGGCGGCGCGGCCGGCGGGCCCGGTTCCGGCATGCCGATGATGCCGCCCGGTGGCATGGGGGGCATGGGCGGCGCCGGCCAGGGGAACAAGGAGCCCGGCAAGTCCGACGCCAGCGGCCTACTCAACCCGATCAAGTTCCCGGGCGACCTGGGTGACGCCGTCGACCCGTCGGGCCTGCTCAACGGGGGCGGCGGCGCGTCCGGCGGCGGCGGTGGGCTGTCCGGTTTGGACGGACTCGACGGCGCCAAGAACCTGGAGTCCTTCCCGGGCGGCGGCGGGGCGGACCTGCCGCTGTCGGGCTTCCCCGGCGGCACCGACGTCAGCGACCCGGCACTGGCCAACCTCGGCGGCGAGAACGGCCTCGGCTCCGACGTCACGGGCCTGAGCACCGAGGGCCTCGCCGGCGGCGGCACGGCCGGCGGGCCCGGTTCCGGCATGCCGATGATGCCGCCCGGTGGCATGGGGGGCATGGGCGGCGCCGGCCAGGGGAACAAGGAGCCCGGCAAGTCCGACGCCAGCGGCCTGCTCAACCCGATGCTGTTCCCGGGCGGCACGGTCGACAACGCCGGCGACCCGTCGGTGCTGCTGGCCGGCGGCGCGGGTGCGTCCGGCGGCTCCGGCGGACTGTCCGGTCTGGACCTGCCGCAGGAGCAGTTCCCCGGCGACCCCGCGCCGATCGGCCTGCCCGACAACGGCATCTCCGTGGACAATCCGAGCCTGCCCGTGCAGGAGGCCGCTCAGCAGCCGCAGCAGGCCATGCCGGGCATGCCGATGATGCCGGGCATGGGGGGCATGGGCGCCCAGCAGCCGGGTTCGAAGGAGGGGGAGCGGTCCGACGCCTCCGGCCTGCTGACCCCGGACGGATCGACGTTCGCCGACCACAATGCCCTCGTCGGCCAGCCGCAGGGCGGCGCCCAGCCGCTCCAGCACCACGTCCACCCGGGTGGCACCGAACACCACCAGGCCGAGGATGAACCGGCGGCGTCTCCCGACCGTGTGGCAAGGGTGGACGACGGCGCCGGCGCGGAGGACTTCACCGCCTGGGACGCGGGCGGCGCGGCGTCGGCCGCCGTGCTGCCGTGGCTGCTCGGCCGGCGCGGTAGGCGCGACGGAGAGGACGAGGACCTCCAGACCGACGCGCCGGCCGAGGACAACGACAAGTGGGTGCAGGGCGACATGCGCGGCGTGCCCGCGCCGGCCGAGCAGCAGCACCTGGCGACGTGGCGGCCGGAGAAGGTCGTCGGAGGCGCGGCGGTGGAGCAGCCGGTGATGCGCAGCTCCGCCGCGATGCCGGAGCCGGAGCCGGAACCCGAGGCCGACCCCGACGTCGCGGCCGACGGCGAGGAAGAGGAGGAGCCCGAGCGCACCTCCGCGGACCTGCTCGACCGCCGGTCCGAGCAGTGGGACAGCCGCAGCTCCGACGTGCCGGGGGTGCTGGGATGACCAACCCGACGAGGGAGAGGGGCTGACCATGTCGTCGCAGTACGACGAGGCCGTCGAACAGCTGATGGCGGACTACCACCGGCAGCTCGACCAGCTCGCCGAGCACCAGCGCAGGATGTCGGAGATCACCGCCACGGCGACCTCCCAGCGCAAGTCGGTGTCGGTCACGCTGGGCGCGCAGGGGCAGCTGCTCGAGCTGAAGTTCCCGACCGACGCCTACCGGGACATGGCCCCGGCCGAGCTGGCCAACGTGATCGCCGAGGTGTTCGCGGCGGCCCGCACGCAGGTGCTCAAGCAGCAGCGCGAGCTGATGACGGCCAACGCCCCGATGGGCATGGACCTGTCGAAGATGTTCGGCGACAACGCCGACCTGGGCAAGGTGCTGCCGCGCGACCCGATCATGACCGACCAGGTGCGCGAGTACGTGGACAACGGCCGCGTGCCCGGCATGGACGACTGAGGAGGTTCCCGTGTCCGACAGCGACTTCTCGGTCAACGCCGACGCGATGGGCCCGGCCGTCGAGGGCCTCAAGAGCCTCGGCGACCGGCTCGGGCAGATCACCCAGCACCTGGAGTCCAGGTTGGACGGACTCGGCAAGCCCTGGGGTGACGACAAGAACGGCCACAACTTCTTCCAGCAGTACGGGAAGAGCCGGGACCAGGTGCTCACCGGCATGGCGTCGATGACGGACGCCACGCACGGCGTGGCCACCGGCATCAACACGATGATCAAGGGCTACAACAACATCAACGACAACGCCAAGGAGAGGGCGCGCAACCTCGGCACGTACGACGGTTCCGGCGACTACTCCGGTGGCGGTGGCGGCAACTACGGTGACGGTTCGGGCTCCGGCGAGCGGCAGCTGTACCGGGCGGCCGACGGCGCTCCGCTGATGCGGGCCGAGCGGCGGCTGGCGCCGATGGAGGCGCGGCGGCGCGTGGACGCCCTCGCGCCGACCGAGGGCGTGCCGGCGACCGACGAGAACGGCGAACCGCTTCAGCCGCTCCAGCGCGGAACGTTGCGTGAAGGCACGCTGCGGCGGCTGGACGACGTCCCGGCCGAGCCGCTCATGCGCGCGGAACGGCGGGAGGGCGAACTCCTGCCGGCCGAGCCGTTGCGGCCGATGGAAGCCCTGCGGCCGCGGGAATACGGCACCGAGCCGCTACAGCCGATGGAGGCCTTGCGGCCCGCGGAGCGCGGCATTCCGGCCAGCTACATGCCGGCCGAGCCGGCCTACACCGGCGAGGAGCCGTTGCTGCCGATGGAGGGGACCAGGCAGGGCGTGCCGATGGGCCGGCTGCTGCCGGAGGAGCCGGCGATCCCGGCCGAGCACGTCCGGATGACGCCGATGCACGACGTCATGCCCTTGGAGCCGACGCGCGCGTACGACCGGATCCCGGCGGAGCCGTTGCAGCCCGCCCACATGTATGACCGGGTCCAGGCGGAGCCGTTGCAGCCCGCCCACATGTATGACCGGGTCCAGGCGGAGCCGTTGCAGCCCGCCCACATGTATGACCGGGTCCAGGCGGAGCCGCTCCAGCCCACCCACGAGTACGCCCGGGCCCAGGAGGTGACGCCGCTCCAGCCCACCCAGGCGTTCGAGCGGGTGCGCGAGGGGATCCCGGTCGAGCCGTTGCAGCCCACCCATGTGTACGCCCGGACCGAGGAGGCACTGCCGCTCCAGCCGACGATCGCCGCCGAGCCGGCGCGGTTCGAGGCGGTCCGCGAGTCCGTGCCGGCCGAGCCGGTCCACTACGAGAGCGTCCACGAGGGCACCCCGGTGGAGCAGCCGCGCGAGTTCGTCCGGTCGGAGGCGCCGCTGGAGCCCCGCCTGTACGAGCGGGAGCAGGCGATTCCGGCGGAGCCGCAAGGGTTCGCGGAGCTGGAACCCGAGCGGTACACACCGCTGCTGCCCGAGACGCCGGCCGAGCCGGCGCAGTGACCACGGGCCCGGTCCGCCGCCGGCGGACCGGGCCTGGCCGCGTGATCGCCGTAGAACCGAAGGACAGGCCATGAGTCTGGAGATGCCCTCCGAGCTTGACTGGTTGTTCAAGTTGCTGGCCGGCCAGGAATGGCCCAAGGGCGACGAGGACAAGCTGCGCGAGCTCGGCCGTGCGTGGACCGAGTTCTCCACGTCCGTGCAGGAGATCTCCGGCGACTTCGAGCCGATGTTCAACCTGGTCACGAGCAACCTGAGCGGTCGCCCGGCCGAGTCCTTCCAGCAGTTCGTCACGCAGATGCACAAGCAGCTGCCGGCGATGGTCGACGCCGGCAAGCAGGTCGCGAAGCTCTCCTCGCAGACCGCGCAGCAGGTCGAGTACTCCAAGTACATGATCATCGGCCAGCTGGTGCTGCTGGCGGCGGAGCTGGCGTGGGCCGCGGCCAACGCGTTCTGGACCTTCGGCGCCAGCGAGGCGATGACCCCCGCCTTCATCGCCGCCACCCGGCTCACCGTGTCGATGATCCTGCGCCGGCTGGCCATGGCGATCCTGACGGGCGTGGTCTCGCAGGTGGCGCTGGACGTCGCGATCCAGACCATCCAGGCGATCAAGGCCAAGCTCAACGGCGACGACTTCACGTGGAACTGGAGCAACACCGCCAGCGCCGCCGAGATGGGCGCGATCGGCGGGGCGCTGGGCGGCGGCATCGGCATGGGGCTGAACAAGTTCAAGACCACCGGTTTCGGCGACACGTTCGGCGGCCAGCTGTTCACCGGCGGCGCCACCGGCCTCGGCATGACCGAGATCAGCAACCTGATGAACCACGACGACGCCAACCTCGGCTTCGGCCTCACCTCCGGCCTGGCCGGCGCGCTCGGCGGCGGTGGGCGGCGCGGGCACGGCGGCGGCGAGCCGCACATGGGCGACATTCACGTCGACGACGTGAACACGCCCAAGTTCGACACCGGCGACTTCAACAAGCCCAATCTCAGCAGCGACTTCACGCCGCCGCCGGAGACCGGTGGCGGCGGCAAGTTCGACACCGGCGGCGGCAACAACCTCAACACCGGCAACGGCAACGGCTTCACCGGTGGCCACAACGACTTCACCACCGGCAACGGCAACGGCAACGGGAACCATTCCGGCCTGGAGGGTCTGGAGGGGCCGCCGCCCAACGTCAGGAGCGAGACGCCGCCGCCGAGCGGTTCGCAGGACCACAACTCCGGCTCGCAGAACAACGTGCCGCCGCCGCCGTCGGAGAACACGGGCTCCCAGGGCGCTCCGCCGCCGGTGCAACAGCACGAGGAAGCCGCGCCGCCTCCCCCCGTGCAGCAGACCCAGGACTCCACGCCGCCGCCGCAGGCCCCGCCGCGTGGCAGCCAGGGCAACACGTCCGCGACGCCGCCTCCTTCGCGTACCAACACGCCGCCGGCGCAGCAGGCGCCGCCACGTGGCGAGGGTTCGCAGACCCCACCGCCGCAGACTCAGGAAACCCCGCCGCAGAGCCACGAGCAGCCGCCGGTGCAGCAGAGCACCGAGACGTCCGCGCCGCCGCCGGCGCAGCACGTCCAGACGCCGCCCGCGGAGCACCAGGCCCCGCCGGCCGAACAGCACCAGGCGCCGCCGGTGCAGCAGGCGCCGCCGACCCAGCACCAGGTTGCGCCGCCGGTGTCGCACCAGAGCGCGCCTCCGGTGTCGCACGAGGCCCCGCCGGTGTCGCAGCACCAGAACACTCCGCCTCCGGTGGAGCAGCACCAGAGCTCGCCGCCGCCGGCCGAGCAGCACCAGGCCCCGCCGGTGCAGCAGCACCAGAACGATTCGTCGACGCAGCAGCACAACACCGGCACGGACACCGCTGCCCACAACCTGGGCGGCGGTCCGCGGACCACCAGCACCACCAGCACCGACACCGGTGGCCCGGCCCGTGGTCCGCAGGAGCAGCCGCACACCCAGCAGCAGTCCACGCCGCCGCCGATGATGGGCGGTCAGCAGCACGACGCCCCGGCCACCGACAACCGTGGCAACAACACCAGCAACACCGGCGGCGACCGCGGCGTCAGCAACACCCCGCCGCCCAGCCGTGGCACCACGACGACCAACACCCCCACACAGTCGTCGCCGACCCCGGCGCCTCGCGGCACGGACCGTCCGGTCACCGTCGACAACACGCCGAAGGTCGACGCCCCGAAGATCAACACCGAGAGCGGCCTGCCCCGGGACAACACCCCGAGCACCACTCACGAGAACACCACCACCACCACCACGCACGAGCCGGCCACCCAGCAGGCGCCGCCGGTCCAGCACACCCCGCCCGCCGAGTCCACCCCGCCGGCCCAGCACACTCCGCCGGCCGAACACATGCCGGTGACCGACAACACCCCGGTCACCCAGCACACTCCGTCGGCCGAGCACACCCCGGCCGCGCCGACGGCGCCGCACGAAACGGCCGTCCCGCACGACAACACGACCACCAACCAGCCGGCCCCGCACGACTCCACCCAGAACCCGCCGCGCCAGGTCTCGAACCAGCAGCCGATCCCGCACGACGAGCCGGTCACGGCCAAGGACAACACGCCGGCCCCGCACCAGAACGAGGCCGTCCCGCCGCCGATGATGGGCGGCGGCCAGCCGCACGAGGCGCCGGCCGGCAACTCGCGCGGCGGCGGCAACAACGAGCGTGGCGCGACGGTGGACTCCGGGCCGAAGCCGCGTGTCGGCGACCGGACCGACACCGGCCCGCAGACCCGCACCGAGGACCCGACCCGCAAGCCGCCGTCGGAGCGGGGCGCCGGCCGGTCCAACGACCCGATGCCGCGGCCGAAGACCGAGCACGACGGCGGTGTGACGCCGAAGCCGAAGTCGCCGACGACCACCGGCGGCGTCAAGAGCCACGAGTCCACCGCGGCCCCGGTGGCGGAGAAGGGGCCGGCGACCAAGGGCCCCGACACGAAGGCCCCGGAGACCAAGACCCCGGAGACCAAGGCTCCGGAGACCAAGGCTCCGGAGACCAAGGCTCCGGAGGCGAAGGACCCGGAGAACAAGGGCCCCGAGAACAACACGCCCAAGGACGATGACACCGCCCCGATCAAGCAGCCGATCAAACGCGTCTCCGACGACGAGAGCTGGCGCCACAGCGAGGCGCAGACCGCGGACTGGATGGTCCCGAAGAACCCGCTGCACAACGACCAGTGGTCGCACCTGCGCGGCACGCCGGCGTACGAGAACGCCAAGGCGACGGTCAAGGTGGAACGACCGGCGTTCCTGACCAACTCCAAGGTCGAGATCACCGACGTGAACCGGCGGAAGTACGACGACCCGCCGGCGGCCAAGGACGACACCACCACCGGCGGCGACAAGACCCCGCAGCCCAAGGACGCCGGCACCAGCACGCCGAAGGACGCGAAGGACGCGAAGGACGCGGCCAACACCAAGACCCCGCCCAAGGACGACGAGGGCCCCAAGGCCACGATCGTCCAGGAGAAGGGTCCGAAGATCACGCTGAACGCCGAGCTCGCGCCGACGACCTACGACGTGCGGCGGCTGGAGATCGAGCCGGGCAAGTGGGTCAAGGAGTTCACCGTCAAGGTGCACCTCGACGTCCCGCCGGGCACCCCGCCGCACCTGGTCGACAACATCCAGAAGGGCATGCAGCGCGGCGTCGACCGCTTCTACAACCAGGGCAACCGGCTGCCCAGCGGCGACCAGTTGCACGTGCGGGCCGAGTTCGTGCCCAAGGGCGGCGGCGAGCACGTCACCGTGCAGGGGCTGCCCGACGGCGCGCGGGCCCACCAGCTCGGCTGGACCTCCCAGGACACCGACCACACCCTGGCCCACGAGCTGGGCCACACCCTGGGCTTCTACGACCACTACAAGAACGACATGGTCGTGTTCCAGGACAAGGCGCACGGCTCGCAGCACCAGGGCTTCGACCCGAAGACGAAGAC
Source organism: Kutzneria buriramensis (assembly GCF_003387475.1). Classification (GTDB taxonomy): domain Bacteria; phylum Actinomycetota; class Actinomycetes; order Mycobacteriales; family Pseudonocardiaceae; genus Kutzneria; species Kutzneria buriramensis. Next base: position 126,099 of record NZ_QUNO01000015.1, read on the forward strand.
CAAGCACGACGTCGCCCCCGTGCAGAACCGGGTCGTGTCCGACACGGACAAGGGCATGATGACCAACGGCCTGTACCGGGCCGACGCGGCGATCAACCCGCGCGAACTCTGGCTGCTGGAACGGCATCTGGACCACTCGGGCGCGATCGTCCGGGACACCCACTGGCAGGACCTGCACGGCGGCAAGCAGCCCAACCTCGGCCCCTCGGTGTACGACCGGGCCGCGAACGGCGACGGCCACGCGCTGACCCAGCTCGCGGACGAGGGCAACCGCGAGGCCATGACCACGCTGACGAACCTGGCCCGCAACGGCGATCCGGGCGCGCACCAGGCCCTGGTCGACCTGGCCGACAAGGGCCACGTGCACGCGCTGGACGGGCTGGTCCGGGCCGGCGACAACAACCAGTACGGCTCGATGGCCAACCGCCGGCCGATCGACGTGCTGGACGAGCTCGCGCACCGCAGCCCCGGCCCGCACGAGGTGGCCCAGTCGCTGCTCAAGCAGCTGGGGCACGACAACAACGTGCCGGCGCTGGAGGCGTTCGCCAAGCGCGGCGACAACAGCGCGCACGACACGCTGGTGCAGCTGGGCGGCCACGGCAACAACGACGCCGTGCGCGGCTTCGTCGACCGCGGCGACGTCAGCGCGCTGGACAAGATCCACGGCCTCGGCAACCAGGCCGGCTACGACGGCATCAAACACCTTGCCGGGCAAGGAAACGTGCCGGCGGTCGACCACCTGGGCAACCACGGCGACGTCAAGAGCCTGGTGGACGCGAGCAAGAACAACTCGCTGCCGGCCTACGACAAGGTGAAACAGTTCGCCGACCAGGGCAACCACGAGGCCATCAACCACGTCGCCGAGAAGCACGACGTGCCGAAGCTGGTGGACCTGGCGGCCAACCACAAGCACCAGCAGGCCTACGACAACCTCCGGCAGTTGGCCGTCGACAAGCACCAGCCGGCGGTGGACGCGCTGGTGCACGGCAACGACGTCAGCGGCCTGCGGCACGTGGCCGAGCAGGGCAACATGTCCGGCTACGACGGCATCAAGCACCTGGCCGGTCAGGGCAACCAGGACGCGCTGAACCTGGTCCGGGACGCGGGCGACGTCAACACGCTCAACGACCTGGCCAACAAGGGCGTCGCCAACTCCGGGTCCGCGCTGCGGCAGCTGGCGGCCAACGGCAACCACGACGCCGTGAACTCGCTGGCCAACCTGAAGGACCACGACGGCCTGTCGGACCTGGCCCGCAACGGCAACAACCAGGCCGGCCAGCACCTGCTGCAGATGGCCAACGGCGGCGACCACAAGGCCATCCAGGCCCTGGCCAACGCCGGCCACCAGGACGCGATCAACTACCTGAACCAGCAGTCCGGCGCCAACCAGGGCGGCGGGCACCACGCGAGCGGCGCCCCGTCGACCAACTTCCACGTGCCGGGCGCCTTCGACCCGCAGCCGGCGGTCGGACACCACGGCGATGCGCCCGAGAACCGGCCGATGCAGCCGCACCAGCCGAACATGGACGGTATCGGGCTGGTCGAGTCGGTGCTGCGCAGTTCGGCGTTCCAGCACGCGCCGGTCGAGCACGCGTCGCCGTTCGTCGGCCGCGGCGACGTGAAGTCGGCCACCGACACCGTGCTGAACAAGATCCAGCAGGACCCGAACCGCTTCACCTTCCCGGGCTTGGACTCGCGGGGCATCTCGAACTGGGCCTCGCAGCACGTGGACCAGCGTTCGCTGGAGAAGCTCGCGCCGGACCTGGAGCCGCACCAGCCCGGTCTCAGCAACGAGGCCAAGGTGCAGCAGTGGCGTTCGGCGCTGGCCAACGACCTCGCCGCGCCGTCGGCGAAGCGCTGGCAGGTCGTGCGGGCCGCCGCTGACGGCCCGAACATGTCCAAGGGGGACCACGAGGTCCTCGACCACGTCACGAAGTCGGTGACGGACCATGGGGCGCTGCCGTCGTCGGCCGACCTGGTCACGAAGGGCCTGCAGACCCCGTCGTGGCACGACTCGCACGTCGGCCAGCACCTGCCCGACGCGGTGGCGCACGGGCTGGACGTGCACCTGGTCGTCGACAAGAACGGCGAGCAGACCCACCACGGGCCGGACGGCGCGCCGCAGGTCGACATCCGCTCGCACGACAACCAGTACTCCGCGCTGGGCGAGCCCAACCGGCAGGAACTGCTCAACGGCATGAAGGCCTGGCTCGGCGGCAAGAGCACCGAGCAGGTCGGCCACGACGTCGCCGACCTCGTGCACGGCCGCCAGGACGAGGGCCTGTACAACCTCACGCAGCGGATGCAGAAGCTCAAGATCGCGGCCAACCACCCCGGCGGCCCGCAGGAGTACATGCACGACCTGATGGACCGGTCGGCCGACCTGCAGAACCGGATCCACCAGGAGCGCTCGGCCACCACCTGGAAGCCCGACCTGCTGCAGACGCCCCAGGAGCGGGCCGAGACGGCCCAGCACAAGGCCAACATCGACCAGCTCGACGCGCTGCTCAAGGACAACGACAAGCAGATCGCCGACCTGAAGGCGGCCGGGCCCGAGCTCGGCATGATGCACGTCGTCGACAAGTACGTGGCCGGTGAGCAGGCCGACGGGCTCGCGCACCTCACGCCCAACGCCCTCAACCAGATCGGCGACCACCTGAACCGGCAGATCGCCGACGCCCAGCGGGCCGGGTTCGACACCTCGCAGCTGCAGAAGCTGCAGGACCGCGTGCAGAACGAGCCGGCGGTGCGCCGCGTGCTGGCCCAGGCCTCGCTGCGCGGCCTCGACGGGCTGAAGTCCAGCTACGACGACGCGCGGGAGGCACTGGACAACTACCGCGAGGGCAAGTCGGCCAACACCGGCATCAACGGCTTCCTGAACCGGCTGTTCGGCGCCACCCCGGACCACACCGACTTCGACGCGAAGATCCGCGAGGCCCAGGACCTGGTCGACCAGCACGGCCGCGACCTGGAGCTGGCCAACCACCCCGACTACCGCAACCGCTTCGACCGCGCGGCCGACCTGCACCAGAAGATGCAGAACATCCAGCGCATCCAGGAGAACGTGCAGGCGTCCACGGACCGCCGGCATGCGATCGAGGCCCAGCTGCGAGAGGCCCAGCAGCGCCGCTACGCCGCGGAGCAGACCGTCCGGGACGCCCAGGCGGAGCAGGAGTTCGGCCAGCACTCGTCGCACGACAACAACTCCGACCTGTACGCGCCGCACGACGACGCCGGTTCGGACCTGCACGGGCCGCGCGATTCCGACTCGGGCCTGTACGCGCCGCACGAGGAATTCCAGCCGCACCAGGAGTTCCAGCCGCACGACGACGCGTCCAGCGTCCACTCGCACGACGCCGACCCCCACGCGCCGCAGATCACCCCGCGGCAGGCGCATTCCGCCTTCAAGGCCTCGCTGTTCGGCAAGAGCGGGGACGAGCTGCGGAACCTGGCCGACGAGCACCAGCACGACCCGGACCGGCTGCACGAGATCCGGGAAATGCAGCGGTACCAGGAGATCGCGAACAAGGACGGCGGCATCGAGCAGCACGTCCGCGATCTGCACAAGGAGATCGACGAGACGCACCGCCAGGTCAACGACCTGAAGCGGGTGACGGACGCGCTGCCGGACGCGTGGAAGTCCGACCTGACGCGCCGCAACCAGGAGGAGCGGCAGGCCGAGCAGCAGCGACTGACGCGGCACGAGCAGAACCTCACCCAGGAGCTGCGCCGGCTGGAGCACGACCAGACCGAGGCGCTGACGGCCTACGCCATGCACCTGCCGGACGACCCGCGGGCGCCGGGCTGGGAACGCTTGTCGCCCAACGACATCGCGCGCATCGAGGACCACGTCGAGAGCCTGATCCACGACGCGCGCCTCGGCGGGTACGAGCCCGAGCACCTGGACCGGCTGTACGGCACGGTGCGGGACATCCGGATCGGCGACGAGGGCGGCGCGCACATCCCGGCCGACGAGGTCCACACGCCGTCCGAGCACGAGCCCACGCCGTCGGAACACGAGCCGGAGCCGACGCCGTCCGAGCACGGCCAGGAGCAGGCACCGCACGAGCCGGCGCCCCAGCCCCGGCCTGAGCCGCGGCAGCCGTTCATGCGGCAGGAGCCGCCGACGCGGTCCGCCGCGCCGGACCTGGACATGGTGGTGCCCGGCGGTTTCGGCCCGGTGCACGAGGGGACGCCGCTGCGGTCGTTCGAGGCGTCGCTGTACGGCCTGGACCGCAACTCGTTGCACGACATGCAGCAGACGTACTCCCGCGACCCGGAGCGCTCGGCCGCGGTGCAGAGGATGCTGGACCTGGACCGCGACGCCGGGCGGCCGGACGTCTACGACCGCCGCCTGCAGACCGCCGAGCGGGGGCTGGCCGACGCGCAGGCCCGCCGCGACCGGTGGTCGGCATCGGACCTGGTGCCCAACGCGGTCAAGACCCAGCGGATGATCGACGAGCACGCGGCCCGCCAGGCGCAGAACGACCGCCGCGTGCAGTACTACGAGGACCGCATCGCGCAGCTCCGGAACGACCGCGACGCGGCGCTGACCGTGCACGCGCTGCGGCTGCCGGACGACCCGACCGCCCATGGCTGGCGCAGCTTCAGCGACTCCGACCTGGACGCCGTCCGCAGCCACGTCGAGCAGCAGATCGAGCACGCGCAGCAGGGCGGCCACCCGACCGAGCACCTGCAGAACTTCCTGGACTTCACGCAGCAGTTGCAGCACGGCGGCGACCACGTCCCGGCGCCCACCGGCTACGAGGGCGTCAAGCACCTGGCCGGCCAGGGCGACCAGAACGCGCTGCACCAGGTCCGCGACGCGGGCGACGTCAACACCTTGCGCGACCTGGCCGACCGGGGCGTCGACGGCGCCAACACGGCGCTGCGCGACCTGGCCGGCAACGGCAACCGGGACGCCATCCGCTCGCTGTCGGACCTCAACGACCTGGACGGGCTGTCCCACCTGGCCCACAACGGCAACGCGCTTGCCACCGAGCACCTGGTCCAGAAGGTGGAGGGCGGCGACCGGAACGCCCTGCACGCATTGGCCGACGCCGGCCACCAGCAGGCGATCGACGAGGTGCACCGGCAGGCCGGCATCGAGGACCCGGCGGCGGGGCACCACTCGACCAGCGCCCCGATGACCCAGCACGGCAACGAGTTCCGCATGCCGGGCGCCTTCGACCCGGAGCCCTCGGGCAACCACCACGAGGAAGCGCCGCCGGCGCCGCCCAAGCAGGCGCACCAGCAGAGCCTGGAGGGCAACGGGCTCGTCGAGTCGATCCTGCGCAGCTCGGCCATGCAGCACGTGGAAACCGAGCACTCCTCGCCGTTGGGCAGTCGGGAAGCGCTCGACGCCGCCACGAACTCGGTGCTGGACAAGGTCAACCAGAACCCGCACCAGTTCGAGTACGAGGGTCTCAGCGCGCAGGGACTCTCGCGGTGGGCCGCGGACCACGTCGGCGAGGGCACGCTGGAGAAGTTCGCCCCCGACCTGGAGCCGCGGCAGCAGGGCCTCAGCCACGACGCCAAGATGCAGCAGTGGCGGTCGGCGCTGGCCGACGACCTGGCCGGCGGCTCGCAGCGGCGGTGGCCGATCGTGCGGTCGGCGCTGCACAACGAGCCCCTGCGCCCGGGCGACCACGAGCTGGTGGACCACATCGCCAACTCCGTCAAGGAGCACGGCGCCCTGCCGACCTCGGCCGACCTGGTCAGCAAGGGCCTGCAGACCCCGTCGTGGCACGACTCGCACGTCGGCGAGCACCTGCCCAGCACCGTGGCCGACGCGCTCGGCCTGCACGTCGTCGTCGACCACAACGGCGAGCTGACCCACCACGGCCCGGAAACCGCGCCACCGGTGGAGATCCAGTCGCACGACGGCCACTACTCCGCGCTCGGCGAGCAGACCCGCCAGGAGATGCTCGACGGCATGGAGGCGTGGCTCAGCGGCAAGTCCGTCGACGAGGTCGCGCACACCTTCGACGACGTCCTCGAGGGCAACGACCGGGCGGTGTCCGACGTCGCGCAGCAGACGCACCTGCTCAAGAAGGCGGCCGCCCACCCGGACGGTCCGCAGGGGTACAGGAAGGTTCTCCAGGACCGGGCCGCGAACCTCGAAAGCCGGCTCAAGGACGCGCAGTCCAAGGCCACCTGGAAGCCCAAGGCGCTGCGCAGCGCCGCCGAGGAAGCGGCCGAGACCAAGCGCAGGACGGAGGTCCAGCTACTCGAACACCGCCTCAACACCGCCAGGCAGCAGATCGCCCACCTGGACGCCAACCACAACAAGGCGCGCGTGACGCACCTTGTCGACCGGTACGTGGCCGGCCCCAACGCCGACGGGCTGAAGAAGTTCAAGCACCCGGCGCTCGGCCAGCTCGAAGAGCACCTGGCCAAGCAGATCTCGGACGCCGAGCGGGCCGGCTTCGACCCTTCGGACCTGCGCAAGCTGCACGAGCGGGTGCAGAACGAGCCGGCGGTGCGCCGGGCCTGGGTCCAGGTCGCCCGGGAGGGCGTCGACGCGCTGCGGAGCGCGTTGGACGAGGCGAAGCAGACGGTGGAGCGCTACGAGCTCGGCTTCGCGCAGCGCGAGAGCCTCGGCTACCGTGCGCGGAACCTGTTCGGGCCGACCGAGGATCTCGCCCCGCACCGTGCGGCCATGGGCGAGGCCAAGGACTTGGTGAACAAGCTCGAACACACGCTGTCGCTGACGGAGCACGACGACTACCGCGACCGCTTCGCCGGCGCCTCGAAGTTGAACGACGGGATCCAGAAGTTCGATCGCTTCACCGACGGCCTCGCGGAGCGCCAGCAGCGCCGTGACGCCCAGTTCCAGCAGCAGATCAGCCACAGCAGCCTCACGGACGGGCAGGCGCATCGGCCCGGCGACCTCCCGCACCTCACCGCGGAGGAGAACCACGCGGCGTTCAAGGCCTCGCTGCACGGCATGAGCGCCGACCAGCTGCGGGAGCAGGCCGAGTCGTGGCGCGGCAATCAGGAGCGGACCGACGAGATCGAGCGGATGAGCCGCTATCAGGACGGCGGTCTCGAACACCACCTGGGCGACCTCACGCGCGAGCTCGACGAGAAGCGCAAGCAGCTCGATGACCTCTACCAGGCCCAGGACGTGCGGCCGGACGAGTCGCAGACCGAGCGGGAGCAGGCGCAGCACCGCGAGGACCAGGAGCGGCTCGCACAGCATCAGCGCGAGCTCGCCGACGAGGTGCGGCGGCTGGAGTCGCAGCGCGCCGACGCCCTCACGGCGTACGCGCTGCAGCAGCCGGACGACCCGAAGGCGCCCGGCTGGCGGAAGCTGTCGAACGACGATCTGGTGGCCGTCGAGGACCACGTCAACGACCTGATGCACGACGCGCGCCTGGGCGGGCACCCGACCGATCGCCTGTACGGGGTGTACAACCAGGTGCGGGACCTCCAGCTCGAGGGTTCGGCCCCCGCGCACTCGATGTTCGACAGCCCGGCCCACGAGCCGACGCCGCCGCCGGGGCCGTTCATGCGGCAGGATCCGTCGCCGCACAACGGGACCCCGGGCGTGGACCACCTCATGCCCGGCAGCATCGGCGCCGTCCACGAGGAGCGGTCGCTGCGGTCGTTCGAGTCCTCGCTGTACGGTCTGGACCACAACGCGCTGAGCGACCTGCGGCAGGCGTACGCCGGGGATCCGGAGCGGTCGACCGCGGTCCAGCGGATGATCGACCTCAACCGCCAGTCCGGGCGGCCCGAGGTCTTCGACAACCAGGTGCGGGCGGTCGAGCGGGGCCTGGCCGACGCGCAGGCCCGCCGCGACGGGCAGGCCAACCCCGGGCCGACGGCCAACCGCTGGGTGCAGCAGCACGAGGAGCGCCTCGCCGAGGTCAACCACGACCGCGCCACCGCGCTGACCATACAGGCGATGCGGCACCCGGAGGACCCGACCGCGCCGGCCTGGCGGGACATGAGCGACGCCGATCTGCAGACCGTGCACGACCACGCGCGGCAGCAGATCGAGCCGGCGCGGCAGGGCGGGCACCCGACCGACCACCTGCAGAAGTTCACGGACTTCACCGGGGACCTGCTCAAGGACCGGGGTTACGAGGACCTGCACCCGAACCACGGGCCGGAGTCGACGCCCGCGCCCGAGCCGAAGCCGCAGCCGTTCATGCGGCCGGGACCGTCGACGCGGTCCGAGGGCCAGGACATGGACATGGTCGTGCCCGGCGGGTTCGCCCCGGTGCACGAGGGGACGCCGCTGCGGTCGTTCGAGTCGTCGCTGTACGGCCTGGACCACAACGCGCTGACCGAGATGCAGCAGATGCACGCCCACGATCCGGAGCGGTCGGCCGCGATCCAGAAGATGATCGACCTCGACCGGATCGCCGGGCGGCCGGACCTGTTCGACCGCCGGGTGCGGGCCGCCGAGGAGGGCCTGGCCGACGCCAAGGCCCGCCGCGACGAGCGGTCGGCGCCGGGTCGGTTCGGCGACGCGTTCACGTCCAAGGCCGCGCGCGAGGAGCGGGAGGCCCGTCGGGAGGCGGACGACCGCCAGGTGCAGTTCCTGGAGAACCGCCTGGCCCAGCTCCGCGGCGACCGCGACGCGGCGATCACCCTCCATGCGCTGCGGGAGGAGGACGATCCGGCCTCGTACGGCTGGCGGGGCTACGACGAGACCGACCTGAAGACCGTGCACGACCATGTGCAGCAACAGATCGAGCACGCGCGGGAGGGCGGCCACCCGACCGAGCACCTTCAGAAGTTCGTGGACTTCACCGAACAGGTGGGCCGCGATCGGGGCTACGAGGACCTGAACACCCCGCGCAACGGCGCCGATCACCACGAGGCGGGCCACGAACCGGCGCCCGTGCGGCGGGTCGAGCCGAGGCCGCAGCCGTTCATGCGGCAGGAGCCGCCGACGCGGTCCACCGCGCCGGACCTGGACATGGTGGTGCCCGGCGGTTTCGGCCCGGTGCACCACGGCACACCGTTGCGGTCGTTCGAGGCCTCGCTGTACGGCCTGGACAGCCGCACGTTGCACGACATGCACCAGACCCATGCCCGCGACCCGGAGCGGTCGGCCGCGATCCAGAAGATGATCGACGCCTCGCAGCACGCGGCCCGGCCCGACATCGTCGACCAGCGGGTGCGGATGGTCGAGGACCGGCTGGCCGACGTGCGGGCCCAGCGTGACCAGCGATCCGTGTCGGACCTGTTCCGGCCGGACGAGCAGGCCAACCGGCGGCAGGCGGCCGACCGCGAGGTGCAGCGCCTCGAGGACCGTCTGACCCAGCTCAGGAACGAGCGCGACACGGCGATCACCGTGCACGCGCTGCGGCAGGAGAACGACCTGACCGCGCGCAGCTGGCAGGGCTACGGCGACGCCGATCTCCGGACCGTGCACGACCATGTGCAGCAGCAGATCGAGCACGCGCGCGAGGGCGGCCACTCGACCGAGCACCTGCAGAAGTTCGTGGACTTCACGCAGCAGCTGATCGATCACCGGGCCGGTCATGACACGGCGCAGGAGCACGTCCCGGCCGAGCACCGGCCGGCCCCGGCGCCGGCGCTCGCGCCGCACGAGCCCTACAACTCGCCGGACGAGCTGCTCGCCGACCTGCACGCCGACTCCGTGGGCCACGGCCCCGCCTCGGCGCACGCCCCGCTGCTCGGGCCGGACCTGTTCGGCCTGCACCAGGCCCAAGAGCCGCCGTCGTTCATGGCCGGCCACGACCACCGCAACCTGACCGCCGGCCAGTCGATGCAGTTCGTGGAAATGCTCGACATGACCAAGGGCTACCAGCTCGAGCACGAGCACATGGACCCGAACGGCGAGCACCTGTGGGACAACTCCGACTGGACGATCCCGCACGAGCGGGGCGACGACCAGCTCCACTCGTGGGCGCCGGCCGAGCATCTGCCGCCGCTGGACAAGCACACCACCACGCCGCTGCTGACGCACTCCATCTGGCTGGGCGGCCCGCTGCGCGACGCCGGCACGCAGGCCTCGTTCCGCAAGAACTTCGGCGAGTTCGGCGACAACTGGCACGAGTCGTCGGTGCCGGTGCTGTGGACCGACGTGCCGCGTGAGCAGTTCAACGAGGCGCTGACCACCCACGCGCCGACCGACGGCTCGCCCGACCCGCTGCGCGACGTGCGGGACATGGCCGACTGGGCCAAGCAGCACAACATCCGCGTGGTCAACGTGCACGAGGTGTTCAACAGCGAGCACCCCATGCAGCTGCAGGAGTTCTACAACTCCGAGGCCAACAAGGGCGTCGGCCCCGGCTACGCGGCGGCCAGCGACATCCTGCGGATGGAGATCATGCACCGCTTCGGCGGCATGTACTCCGACGGCGACAACGTCATCCACAACGTCAACGACCTGATCCTGACCGCCCAGTCCGACAAGGGCTTCGCGGTGCACAAGACCAGCTACGGCACCGGCAACTCGGCGTTCGTGATGTCCAAGGGGCACCCGTTCGCCCAGGCCTACCTGGACCAGCTGCGGGAGAACTACGGCAAGAACCAGCAGGAGATGATGCCGCGGGGCATCAACTCGTTCGGGCAGCAGTTCTTCGACTCGCCGATGGGCAAGGTGCACCGCAATTCGGTGATGGTGCGCACCGGCCCCGAGGCGCTCAACCAGGTGGCCAAGCGGATCGGCTACAAGGGCCACACCGAGCTGCCGGGCATCGGCAACATCCGGATGAACAGCGACGGCAGCTGGCTGAAGCCGCCGCCGGAGGGCGCGTCGGCGCCGCGGCCGTACGACCGGGCGTCCACTTTGGACCTGACCAAGAACGTGGTCCAGTCGCTGGTGCGCGGCATGCACAACCGCGACGGCGACCTGCACCTGACCGCCGTGGAACCGGCCGTGCGCAAGCACCCGAACCCGGACCTGGTCTGGCACGCGGCGATCTCGTACCTGACCTCGCATCCCGACCTGTCGCACCAGATCAGCACGATCACCGACCGCCGCACCATCAACGGCGAGCACCACGACGTGCAGCTGCCGGAGTCGGTGCGGTCGATGCTGAACATCTCGCCCGACGGCGAGCGGCTCAACCTCGGCGAGACCACGCGGCCGGCCACGGTCAACGAGTCGGCCGAGCACCTGGCCGCGGCCGCGCCGCACGGGGACGGCCCGATCGAGCACCCGCCGGCCGTGAAGGACCCGTCGCTGGCGTCCCCGAAGGACTGGGAGCACCTGCGCGGACACGCGCCCGTCGGCCAGGCCAACTCGGAGCGGTTCGATCCCGGCGCCAAGCAACACTTCCAGCCGGGCAAGCCCGGCAGCAGCAGCAACCACCTGCTGGACGGCTGGATGACGCGCATCGGCTACGAGTCGCGGCGGATGGAGGTCTCGCCGGGCAAGTGGGTGCGGGAGTTCACCGTCCGGCTGGACACCAAGGGTGAGGGCGTCGGCCCGCACGACGTGCAGGCCGTGCAGGACCGGGTCACGAAGACGATCAACGACCACATCAACGGCCGCTACAAGCTGCCGAACGGCGACCAGTTGCACATCCGGCCCGACTTCGGAGCCAAGGACCCGGTGACCGGCAAGACCGTGCACGACGGGCCGGTGCACGGCAACGTGACCGTCCACAATGGAGACCAGACCAACCAGGCCCGCTGGTCCACCAAGGCCTCCGGCTCAGTGCTCACCCACGAGGTGCTGCACAACCTCGGCCTCAAGGACGAGTACAAGGACACCGGCGCGATCTTCCGCAAGAACGTGGACGACGCCGCGGTGCGTGGTCCGATGGGTCGCGACGTGCTGACCAAGGCGCCGGAGCTGACGCCGCAGCACCTCAAGACGATCGAGGACGTCGCGCAGTCCAGCGTGGTGCAACACGACCTGCCGCTGGGCTCGCACGGCCTGCCGGAGAGCGCGCACACCGGCAACCACCGGGACGTCGCCGACCCGTGGACCACCACCAGCCACGGCACGCCCGGCCACGACGACACGTCGGACCACAGCGGCTCTGGCCACCACCCGGCCCCGATGCACGAGCCGGGCGACGACCTGGCCGTGATCAAGTCGGACGTCGCCGGCGAGCACGGCGTGCACATCTCCGACGACGGCCAGCACGGCGTGAACGCGATCCGGGAGAGCAACCCGAACGCGCCGGCCACCGAACTGGCCAAGGTCAAGCAGCGGGCGTTCACCGCCGACGAGGTGCACGGCATCCAGAACGCGCTCAAGCACTACGCGCCGATCACCGGCGACCGGCGGGCCACCTCCAGCCGCGCGCACGTCGAGCAGGAGGTGCAGCACTTCGGCGCGGCCAACTTCGGCCTGGAGAACAACAAGGTCAGCCCGGGCATGGGCGGCGAGTACATCGCGTCCCACAAGACGGTCAACCTGTACGCGCTGGGCGTGCTGAACAAGGAGTTCGGCTCCGGCCCGCGCAATTTCGAGGGCACCGCGACGCACGAGCTGTCGCACGGCCTGCTCAAGTACGCGCTGGAGGACTACGGCAAGCACATCGGCAGCTGGGGCGAGGACGGCAGGACACCGAACCGCGCCCCCGACGCCGAGCCGCCGAGCGCCGCCAACATCAAGAGCCACGACGCCGACTTCGAGGCCGCGATCAAGTCGCACCTGTTGGGCAAGGACGCCTTCGCCGAGCGGGCGCCGAAGCGGTCCGCGTTCATCGACCAGCTGGAGCACGACCACCCGGACGTGTTCGCCAAGCAGGGCAGCGAGTTGTCCGGCCAGCGGGCCAAGCGGATCTTCAAGGCGCTGGGCAAGGACAACCAGCGGGAGTTCAACGAGCGGTCCGGCTACTGGGACCACGACGGCTTCCCGAAGTTCCAGGGCGAGCGGCCGATCACCAAGTACGGCGCGACGAACCTGAACGAGGACATGGCCGAGGCGGCCAAGTACTACTTCCTCGACCCCGACAAGCTGCGCGCCGAGGCGCCGAACCGGGCCGCGTTCTTCGACAAGCTGGTCTCGGAATGGACGCCACACGAGCAGGAGCACGAGGGCGAAGGCACGCACGCCCCCTCGAACGCGCCCAGCGAGCACCGCCCCGCGCCCGCCCCGATGGACGTGCACGAGGAGAACCAGCGCCGGGCGATGGAACTGCACGACCGTCTGGAGCGCGAGCACCAGGCCGAACAGCAGCAGCGGCAGGCCGAGGAACAGCGCCGCCAGCAGGAACTGGCCGACCAGCAGCGGCGGGCGCGGGAGGAGGCGGAGCAGCGCCGCCAGCAGCGGGTGGCCGAGCGGGAACAACGGCAGTCCGAACGCGAGCCGCATCCGTTGCGCACCACGCGGTTCCGCCCGCAGCTCCAGGCGACGCCCGAGGACCACCCGCTGGAGGTGCAGGAGCACCGCCAGGACCCGGAACCCGATCCCGACGCGCCGCGTCCGGTCGATCCGGCGCAGCTGCCGAGCTACGTCCGGGACAGCCGGTCGCTGGGCCTGGGCCGTGCGGTCGATGCCGAGCACCTGGCCGACGACGTCGTCACGAGCGTGCACGACCAGCTGCCGATGACGGCGGCGGAGCGCCGCGGCCTGACCGGCACGGACACGATCCACCACGCGATCACCGAGAACCTGGGCTCGTTCCTGGGCGACGGCCGCAAGTTCGAGGTGAAGGTCAACGGCAAGACCTACGAGGCGACCGTCAGGGCCCGCCTGGACTTCACCGACGCGCAGCGGACCACGGTGCCCAAGCAGACCCTCGATCTCGCGGGCTCGACGGCCCGCACGGCCGCGGCCAGCACCACCAAGACCCGCACCCACGACCTGTCCGGCTCGGTGACGGTGTCCTCGGTCGTGGGCCCCGGCGGCACCGTGTCGGGCAAGGTCGTCTCCGCGCGGCCGACGATCTCGCTGGACTCCAGCGCGGGCGTCACGCAGTCGCACTCGCTCAGCCACGAGGGCGCCGACCTGATGCACGCCAAGGTCGACTTCCACGTGTCGCTGACGGACGCCAAGGGCGCGCCGACACACCCGGCCGGGCACGTGGAGTTCCGGCGGGACGTCACGCTGGCGCTGCCGACCGACGCGGTCGGCACGCCGCCGGCGCACGCCCACGTCACCGACGTCCGCCCGGACCACCTCAACGTCTTCGGCGCGGAGGCGGTCAGCGGCGTCGGCGGCGCGTTCGAGCACCTCGCCGGCGACCTGCACGGCAAGATCACCGCGATCGGCTCGCCGGGCCGGCAGGAGCTGCTGAACTTCCTGTCCGCGGACAACATCCGGAGCAACCTGCCGTCGATGGCCAAGGACTGGATCTACTCGCCGGACCTGGTCAGCGCCGACGGCACGCGGATCGGCGCGGTGCGGATGCGCATCGAGCCGGTCGGCGCGCGGCTGGAGGGCAGCGTCGGCGGCTACAAGGTCAACGCGAACACCGAGGGCTCGGCGACCGCCGGCCGGGGCGCGACGACCAAGTCCGGCTTCGACATCAGCGGCACGTTCGGCGGCGCCGCGGCGCCGCACCCGGTGAGCAAGGTCAGCGCGGGCGGCGGCCTCACCGTCGGCTACACGCAGCGCGACAGCCTGGCCAGCTCGCTCGGCGACGCCGCCAAGTGGAAGTCGTCGCTGCGCACCGAGGGCACGACCGGCCTGTACAACATGGGTTTCCGCCTGCACGTCCAGGCGATCGGCCACGACGTGCACACGGTTGGCGGGGCCAGCGCGCACATCCGGATGTCCGACATCGAGGCCGGCCACGCGGGCCTGCAGGTGCCCGAGGGCGGGCACAGCGACTTCGAGGCGACGCCCCAGCGGCACTACGCGCCGGAGTACCTGGAGTCCGGCAAGTCCATCGGCCTGGGCTCCGTGTTCCACCTCAGCGGCACCGACGGTGTCCGCGACCACGTGGAGAACGCGCTGCGCGGCAACGAGACACTGCGGGACCTGGCGCCGGAGTTCGGCAGCGACCGGCTGGCCGGCCGCTCCCGGTCGGACATCGCCGAGGCGATGAACAACCGGCGACTGCTGGACACGCACCTGTCGCACGAGAACCTGTCGTCCAACCTGAACAGCATGCTGGCCGGCGGCATGAAGCTCCGGCTCAAGCAGCCGGGCCTCGGCCGCAACCACTACGTCACGGTCACCGTGAAGGCGACCATGGGCCCGCTGGACCACCTGGGCAAGGCCGCGGACCACCAGGTGCGCGGCTCGGGCTCCAGCAAGGCCAAGCTGTCCGTGTCCGACACCGCGCAGAAGGGCGGCTCGGTCGCGCTGGAGGGCCGGGTCAACACGCCGGTCACCGACTCGCGCGCGGTGACCACGCCGACCACCTCGGCCGGCGGCCGCTACGGCTACACCCGCACCTGGAAGACCGACACCGGCCCGGAGATCGGCGACAAGCTGGGCACCTCGGGCGAGAAGACGGCGCACGCGTTCCACTCGAACCTGCGCTACGAGGTCACCATCGAGGAGCACAGCCGCAACCGCTCCTGGGTCCGCCGGATCACGCCGGGCCTGCCGGGCAACCACGTGCCGGAGGTGCACCGCGGCGCGGCGCACCACATCGACGGCCAGGTCACCGTGCTGGTGCCGGAGAGCCTGACCAGCCACACCCAGCCGACCGCGCACGTCGACCGGCACGTGACCACGCCGGAGCCGGCGCCGCGCTCGATCACGCAGCTGCGCCAGGACGCCGGCCTGCGGCGACCGCCGGAGTTCCAGCGCGTGGAGGCGGTCATCGGCGCGGAGCACATCCACGCCGCCGCGGTCGACGCGCTGCGCGAGGCCGGTGGCGGCGACACCGCGCTGTCGCTGTCCGGCCGGGTCAGCGCGGACGAACTGCACCACGCCTTCAGCCCCGAGGTGCTGGAGGGCGACCCGCAGGTGATGCGCCGCGGCCTGCAGGTGGACGGCCTCCAGTACAACCGCCGCATCGCGGACCGGGTCGGCGCCGTCGGCATGACGATGGAGCTGGGCAACCCCCGCATCGTCGCCGTCTCCGACGACATCTCCCTCACGCACACCCAGACCGGCGGCTACACCGTCACCGGCAGCAAGCAGACCGACCACTCGCTGGACCTGACCGTCGGCGAGGCGGTCGCGGCCCGTCCGAACGTGACGCCGGCGCACGGCTCGGCCACCTTCAGCGCCAGTTCCACGCTGCGCGGCTGGAAGTGGTCGGCCAAGACCAGCCATTCGCTCGGCGGTTCCGTGGAGCATGGCGTCACGTCCGGCAATGGCCGCACGGTGCTGGTGAAGATGGACGCCATCGCGCACGTGGTGGCGGAGTCGCGGCAGAACAACGTCCTGCACAACACCGAGGTCCGCACCGCCGGCCGTACCGTCAACCTGCCGGACAGCGTGTTCGTGCGGGTCACCGAGCAGCAGGCCCGGACCATGGGGCTGCTGCCGGAGCACGGCCTCGACGCCCAGCAGCCGGCCGCGGCCCCGCGCCCGGTGCTGCCGGCGCCGACGACGCTGGGCGGCCCACACGCGTCCGTCGGCTTCGGCCACGTGGAGCCGACCGGCGACCTGACCGCCCTGGTCCCGTCGCTGCGGCGTAACCTGGGCGACCTGGGCGGCAAGCTGCTGCCCGAGTCGGTGCTCGACGACTCGATGGGCAACCTGCGCCGCATCGGCACGCAGTCCTCACAGGAGGGCGTGCGGTCCCTTGTGGACAGTGCGCTCAACGGCGGCGTGTCGCTGCTCGCGCCGAAGGCCAACACCTTCTCCCACGACACGTACGAGGTCGTGCTGCACGCGACGCCGACCGGCGCGCCGACCTACCTGGGCGTCACCCACGACGGCACGACGCTGTCGCACGAGTCGACGTCGACCACCAACGACGCCGCGATGACGGGCAAGGAGGCGAACTCCGGCCTGACCGGCAAGTTCACCGGCACCGGCATGCCCAAGACGCAGGACAAGGCGGTCAGCGCCGCGCTGCCCAACTCCGTCGGCGCGTCCATCACCCGCACCACCGGCAGCAAGATCACCCACACCGACACGGTCTCGGCGACCCAGACCAGCTCCTCCAGCGGCCCGCAGGCCCGCTACCGGCTGCCGGTCGACTTCCACCTGGAGATCCGCCGCAACGGTGTGGAGATCGGCCGCTCCGCCGTCGATCCGCACGAGCTCGTGGTGCGCAAGCTGGCCGACGACGTGTCGACCGCCGGCGACCACGCCACCGGCGGGCCGAGGGTGCTCCGCCCGCTCGGCGCCGACGACGTGCGGCCGGAGCAGGTCAGGCAGTGGCAGCGGGACGGCGAGCAGCTGCCGGCCCAGGTGCACGTCGACGACTTCACCGGCGACATCCGCGAACTCCGGACGCAGGCGCACGCGCTGACCGGCGACCTGCGGCCGGCCCGCAGCCACGCGCTGGACACCTCGCTCACCCCCGAGGTGATCAAGGCCAACCTGCCGGCGATGCTCAAGGGCCCGGTGGAGCTGCCCGGCCTGAAGGACACGGGCCTGACGGCGTACGCCAAGCTCACCAACCCCCGGCTGGTCGCGGTCAGCGACTCGGTGGATGTCGGCGGCGCGACCAGCCACTCGTCCAAGATCGACACAGAGGTGTCCACGTCGGTCACCGGCTCGGTGAACGCCACGGTGGCCGGGGGTGGCGGCGGGGTCCGGGACACCCCGGCCACGCCCGAACACCACCGGGACGTCAACGCCAACTTCGGCGGCGCCGACGTGAAGCGGTCCGGCCTGGACAGCACCCGGACCTTCCCGTCCACCGGCGACACCCACCCCGCGACGCCGGCCACCACCACGACCAGCGACCGGCGGTCCAAGGTGCTGGTGTACGACACGGAGATCCGGTTCCAGAAGGATGGCCGCGGCGCGTCGCTGGTGTTCAAGGACGGTGCGCGGATCCGGATGGCCGACGACGGCGCCCTGCCCGACACCGTCAAGCAGGCGCAGGATCGCGTCAAGACGACCGAGGAGGCGTGGAAGGACGCCGAGAAGGAGCTGCTCACCGCCCGGCACAAGATCGACGACGCGTACCTGGCCGCGCGGCAGGAGATCGCCGACCGGCAGACGGAGCTGGCGCAGGTGCGGCAGAACGAGGCCGTGCACCTCAACAACACCACCGCGCTGCGCAACGACATGTGGGACGCGAGCGTCCGCGGCGACCAGGCCGGGATGAGCCGCCTCCAGACCGGCCTGGACCAGGCGCACCAGCGCGGCGCGGAGCTGACCCGGGAGCGGCAGGAGATCGAGCGCCGCATCGACGAGCTCCAGCAGCCGCAACGGGACGCGCAGCAGCAGGCGCAGCAGGCCCACCAGGCCGCGCGGACCGCCGAGGACGCGTGGTGGGACGCCCGGCGCGCGCGGGACAACGCCATCGCCGACGTCAACCGCCCGCCGGCCGAGGACGACCCGAACCGCCCCGCCCCCGCGCACGACAACGACAACGACCCGAACCGGCCCGCGCCCGCGCACGACAACGACCCGAACCGGCCCGCGCCCGCGCACGACAACGACAACGACCCGAACCGGCCCGCGCCCGCGCACGACAACGGCACACAGCCGAACCGGGGCCAGGACTACAACCCCGAGGCCCACAACCAGAACAAGCCGGTCATCGACGACGAGTCCTGGCGGCACAGCCAGGAGCGCACGGCCCCGTGGTTCGCGCCCGAGCGGCCGCTGCACCCGACGCAGTGGGAGAACCTGCGCCGCGACGACATGGCCCGGACCGTGCACACCGAGATCGCCGATGTGAAGACGTCGAGCACGATCGGCGCGAACGGTCGGCCGCAGTTCCAGCGCTACACCGGCCTCGTCCGCTACGACCTGCGCCGCATCGAGGTGGAGCCGGGCCGCTTCGTCCAGGAGCACACCGTCAAACTGCACCTGGACGGCGATCCCGCGCAGGTGGCGAAGGCCAAGGCGGACGCCAGGCGGGCCGTCGACGAGATGCTGAACAAGGGCTACCGGCTGCCCTCCGGCGACCAGTTCCACCTGCGCCTGGAGTTCCCGGACAATGCCAAGGACGCGCACTCCACCGTCCACGTCGGCGACAGGGCGACCGACCAGACACACTGGAAGGCCGGCGAGAACCCGAACGTGCTGGCCCACGAGGTGCTGCACTACCTCGGCCCGGGCGACGAGTACCGCGACCCGAGCCGAGTGTTCCTCGACGACGGCCGGAAGTCCGCCGTCCACAACGACAACGGCCTGCTGGGCGGTCAGGTGCGTGGCGGCGACGTGGAGCTCAAGCCGCGCAACCTCTGGCACGTGGAGCGGGTCTCGCACGACCAGGTCGCGGTGCCCGACACCCGGCTCGGCCACGACTACGACGGCCTGAACCTGGGCCGCGAGAACCCGCGCGTGGAGCGCCTGGCCGACGAGCCCACCCGACCACACGACTCCGACGACGACATGTCCGTGGACGGCAGCGACGACACCCAGCACGGCGAGGAGCACGACTGGGGCCTGGGCGAACAGCGCCGTGACGAGGAACCGTCGGAACAGGAGGTGGCCGCCCGCGGCGACATGGCCCGCACCATCGGCGCGGCGCTGGGCCCGGACCACCACAACGTGCCCGAGCTGTTCAACCAGCTGCACCGCAACGGCCGCGACGACCGGTCGGTCCGCGCGCTCGACCAGGCGTTCCATGCGGCGCACAACACCTCGCTGGCCGAGGCACTGACCGGCGCCCACGAGCACGGGCGTCTCAGCGACGACGAGTACCAGCAGGCGCTGCACCTGCTCGGCCACGGCAACACGATGTTCGCCGACCCGGCGCACGACGTGCGGGTCACGAGCACCGCCGGCGCCCGCCCCAGCGCGAACCCCTCGGTGGTCGGAGTGGCGACGGCGATGCGCGGTCACCTGGAGAACGGTCGGCACGAGGAGGCGCTGGCGCTGCTCGGCGGCGTCAACCGCGATCCGCGCGCCACCTGGGCGGTGCACGACGCGTACCGCGACATGTACCACTCGGATCTCGACGCCGACCTGCACCACCAGATGCCGGCAGCGCACCAGGCGTTCCTCGACCACCTGCTCGGCGGCGTGAGCAACCGGGCCGTGCCGCGGCGGGTGGCCGACCAGTGGTTCGGCGAGCTGGAGCGGGCCACCTTCCAGCACGAGTTCCTCGGCGACCTGCCGATCCCGACCGGCCACCCGGAGGACGGCTGCTACCTGCGGGCCCATCTGTGGGCGCTGCGGCTCAAGCAGCTCGGCGCGCCGGTGCAGAAGATCTTCGTGGCGCGGACGGGCCCGCTGCTGTCCATCCGGTCGGCGACCGCCGCCGGCGCGACCCGGGAGCACCCGGTCGAGGTCAACTGGGGCTACCACGTGGCGCCGGTGGTGCGGGTGCACGACGAGGCCGGCAACGAGTCGTGGGCGGTGTTCGACCCGGCCATGCGCGAGGGCGTGATGAGCGCGCAGGACTGGCTGGAGCGCACCGGCGTCACGGGCATCTCCGAGCCGCTGCACGCGCCGCTGCCGCAGATCAGCGCGTTGCTGCACCAGAACAGCGTCGACCACCCCGAGTGGTGGACGCCCGAGGGCACCCAGCGGCTGCCGCTGGGCGCCGTCTCCGTGATCACCGACATGCACGCGTACGGCTTCCCGCACCCGGGCAACGGCTTCCCCGACGGCATCCGCACCACCGACAACGCCGTGCGCCAGAACGAACACCTGATGGTGGACCACACGTTCGCGGACATGGAGCGGCAGCTCCAGCGCGGCGTGCTCGACGTGCTCGGCCGCGGCCTGACCCAGGACGAGACGCTGGCCGAGTTGCGCCGGCTGGCCGAGGGCAACCCGCAGGCGCTGGGCTTCCTGGAACGGGAACAGAACCTGAACCACAGCGTCGGGCTGCTGCTGGCCCTGCCGGACCGGCTGGGCGAGCTGAACGGCATCTTCCCGGCGCTGTTCGACCCGGCCCTGCTGCACGGCGGCGACGACTGGCTGGCCGACCTGCTCGGCCCGACGCCGGCGGAGGCCGTGCTGCCGCACGCCGCCCCGGTCCAGCCGCACGCCCCGGCCGACTTCGACCTCTCACAGTGGCTGTCCGAGCAGGTCCTCGCCCCACCGGCACACGACGACTTCGACTACCAGGGCTGGGCGCAGCACTTCGCCGCCACCGAGCCGCCCGCCGGCTCGGCCGGCGCCGGCTCGTCGCACCACGTGGACGCGCTCGACCCGGCCGACCACACCGGCCCGGCGCTGGCCGACGACTTCGACTTCGACGCCTTCCTCCGCGGCCAGATCAACCTCGACGGCACCCCGGCCGACCACCGGCCGGCGCCACCCGAGCACCACGAGGACGTCGAGACCCGGCCGGCGCCGCCGGAACTCAGCCCGCATCTGCTGGAACCGATCCCCGACCTCGCGACGTCTCATGCGACGGTGGACGCCGACGGGCTGGCGGCCACGCTCGCCGACCACGGTGCGCACGAGGAGACGAGCCGGCTGGTCGTGGACGCGGCCAAGGACGCCGTCGACGCGACCCGGTCCCTGGAGGGCGAGGAGGCGGCCGGCAGGTTCGCGGCCGCGATGCCGCACGCCATGCGGCTGCTGGAGAAGGCCGGGGCGGTGACCAAGCTCCTGCGCCAGGCGGGTGACGCGGTGACGGCCGGGCTCACGCTCTCGCACGTGATGGAGGGTGTGGCAAGAGCCTGGGCGCAGGGCGGCAATGCGGCGGCTGCCGCCGCGGTCGCCCAGGACATGAAGCGCCTCGGGCTAGGCTTCGCCGAGGTGAATACCGAGGGGATTGAGGCCGATGCCCAGTGACCAGTGGGTGTTCCTGGTCGACCCGGCGTGGGAGCCGGCGGCGGACGGGCAGAACCCGCCGGCCGAGGCGGTGGTCGGCGGCTGGCTGCTGGTCGACGGCGCCGTCTGCCGGTTCGAGCCCAACCCCGACTACGAGCCCCCGACACCGGAGTCGGCCACCGACGCGGTCGACGCCGCGCTGCGCACCGAGGCGGATCCGGACGCCCTGTTCGCGGTGATCCGCGAGTCGGAGTTCGGGGTGGCGCTGGACGAGCACCAGCGGCCGCTGATCGCCCCCGGCCCGGACGACGCGCCGTCCCTGCTGGTAACGACCGCGCCCGGGCATCGCGCCCGGGTGCGGGCGGAGGCGTGGCGGGTGGTGAACGCCGAGGAACTGGCCGGCCTGCTCGCCAAGCACGAGGTGGACGCCCTGGTCAACCCCGGCGCGAGCACGTCGACGCGACTGCCGGCGGCGATGGTTGCCGACGCGGCAATTCATCCTGCCGGGTGAGTCGTGCGGTGTGGACCTGGCAGTATCGGGGGCGTGCGCCTGTCCTCCGACCCCGGTGAGCTGCCGACCTCATGATCAACTGGTTGAAGTCGCGCAAGGCCAAGCAGCCCGCGCCGCAGCGCCCGGTCGCCGAGACGCGGCAGCCGGTCGTGGAGTTCCAGACCCGGCAGGTCGCCTCGGCCCTGGTCGTGTCCGCGCCGCCCGGCCCCGGCTGGCAGGCGATGGCGCTGGCCGGCGCGATGCCCGGCGACCCGGGGCGCACCGTGGTCGTGGTCGACTTCCCGCCCGACGGCGACGGCACCTACTGGAACGCCCTCGTCCAGGCGCTGCGCGGCCGCGGTCCGGTGCGGCTGGCGGTGTCCGGCGTGGGCAGCGCCGTCGCCGGCGCGCCCGCGCGCACCATCGCCGCGCAGTGGCTGTCCGAGCAGCTCAAGGCCGAGGTCATCGCCCCCGACGGCACCCTCGTGCCCATCCCCGGCGGCTCCACGTTCGTCGCCAACGCGCACGCCACCGGCTCCTGGCGGCGGTTCCAGCCCGACCAGCCCAGCGAGGCCATGGGCGCGCGGTTCCCCTCCCCGGAGTGGGAGTCGTTCATGACGACGGCGCCCTGGCGGGCCGGGGCCGGCACCGTCGCCGAACCCGTGCCGACCGGGCTGTGGCTGCACGCCACCCCGACCGCCGCCACCCGCCGGCACTCCACGCTGGCGTTCGGCGTGCCGGTGCGGATGGACGTGCTGACGGTCATCCTCGGCGGACCCGAGGAGCCCGCGCTGCCGGCCGCCGACCTGCGGGCCCTGTGGGAGGCGCTGCCCGAGGAGATCCGCCGCCGGGTGCGCTTCGCGTCGTTCGGGGTCGACCTGGGGCGGTTCGCCGCCGAGACCATCGGCCGGCCGGTGATCGCCTTCAACGGGCTGCCGGTGACCACCGAGCGGGGCATCGAGGTCAGCATCGTCGCCGGCGACGGCCGGGCGACCTGGCGCGCGTACGCCATCGAGCTGCGGTACCGGCCCGGCAAGGCGCCCGAGGTGGTGTCCGCGCGGCCGCCCATCGCCGGGATGAAGCCGCTGCGGCCGGGGCTGTGGGAGCTGACGCCGACCGTGGTCGTCGAGGCCGTCGCCTCCGGGCTGTGGGTCCGCGCCGCCGGGCCCGCGCCGGCCGAGGCCGCCTCGGTGCGGGCGCTGCCCGTCGACCCCGAGTGGGCGCGGCTGACCGTCGGTGTGCCGGGGGAGCCCGTCATCGACGAGGTCAGCGTCGCCGGCGCGCGATTGTTCGCCGGTCTGGACGCCGACACGCAGCGGGTGGTGCGGCTCGTGTTCGGCGAGGCCCCGGCCAAGCCCGAACCCGAGCCCGAGCCGGTTGAACCGGTCGCTGTGTCGGTGGAGGCGCCGGCCGAGGCCGACGTCAACTACGACATCGACGACGACCTGCCGACCATGGTGCTGCTGCGCCGTCAGCTGGAGCTGGGGCAGGCCGCCCCGGCCGAGAAGTGGACGCCCGTCGAGCCGCCGCCCGTGCCCGCGCGGATCGAGCCGTTCCTCGTCGATCCCGGCATCGACGTCGACACCCTGCTCGACACCCTGGTGGCCGCCGAGACCGCCATGGACGAGCACCGGGGCTGGATGCGGCGGACCCTCGGCGACCAGTACGACGCCTACGCCAGCCGGGTGCTGCGGCTGCTGATCCAGCACCCCGAGCTGCGGGAGGGCGAGCTCCAGTCCGTCGTCACGGACCTGGTGGCGGTGCTGGTCTACCTGTCGGCGGGGGAGCGCAAGGCCGACGAGGCGCTGCTGTCCGGCGACGTCGACGCGCTGCTGCCGTTCCTCAGCTGCGTGATCTCCGGCCTGCAACGGCTGCCGGTGTACGAGGGCGTCGCCTTCTGCGGCGGGTCGCTGGACCCCGACACCCACCGCGCCGGGGCGATCCTCACCGAGGTCAGCTTCCTCAACGCCGTCACCGCCACCGAGGTCGCCCTGCCCGGCGACGCCGAGTTCATCGTCTGGTCCGACAGCGGCCGGCGCACCGGCTACCTGGAGCCGGAGCTGGAGCCCATCGTCTTCCTCCCCGGCACCCGCTTCCAGGTGCTCGGCGTGCACGACAACCGAGTCCTGCTCGGCGAGATCGGCGGCGGCGACCAGCTCACCCACCTCGAGGACGCCGCCAAACTCCGCGCCGCCACCGGCCCCGTCGCCGACCCCACCCGCTTCTCCCGCTCCATAGGCTCCCCCGCCTGACCTCACCCCCGCGAGTCGCGCTCAGGGACACACCGAATGTCGGTTTCGGGCAGACGGCTGGGCGGCACGTCAGAGGCGTCGAGTCCGTGTGGAGAAGACGTGAAGAACGGCCGCTCACCCTGGGACCATGACCGACATATTCCACGACATCGGCGACGTGCTGGAGCGGGTGTACCGGGAGCAGGAGGAGATGGACGCCGCCCTCCGTGAAACCGAGCCCGACTCGCCTTCCGTGCCGGCCCGTCGGGCGGCCTGAGCCGGCGCTCTGACCTCGGGTTCACGCCGCCTACGCCATGATCGGGGTCATGGCAGCAGTGGTGGACGTCGGCGAGGTCCCGCCGCTCCAGCGACCTTCCGCCGCCGGGCCGCTGGAGCGGCTGGCGGTGTGGCGACCCACCGACACGGCCCGCGGCTGGTACGTGACGATCGGCATCACGCTGCTGGGCGGCCTGATCCGGTTCTGGGACCTGGGCCGGCCGACCGACCTGGGCACCCCCGACTTCGACGAGAAGTACTACGCGCCGGAAGCGTGGCAGATGCCGCGCAACGGCGGTTACGAGGACAATCCCGGCTACGAGTTCATCGTGCACCCGCCGGTGGGCAAGTACCTGATCGCGGTCGGGGAGTGGCTGTTCGGCTACGACGGCTGGGGCTGGCGGTTCTCGTCGGCGATCGCGGGCACCGTCTGCATCCTCCTCATCGTCCGGATCGCCCGCCGCCTGACCCGCTCGACGATGCTGGGCGCGCTGGCGGGGATTCTGCTGATCTGCGACGGGGTCAGCCACGTGATGGCGAGGATGGCTCTGCTGGACGTCTTCGTCGCCCTCTTCGTGCTGATCGCCTTCGCCTGCCTGCTGGTCGACCGGGACGCGACGAGAAACCGGTTGGCCACAGCGGTGACGGAAGGCTGGGCCGACGAATCCCGGTGGGGACCGCGACTCGGGTTCCGCTGGTGGCGGTTCGCGGCCGGAATATCACTGGGACTGGCCGCCGGCGTGAAGTGGAACGGCCTGTACTACGTCGTCGCGTTCGGACTGTTGTCGGTGATCTGGGACGCCACCGCGCGCCGCGCCGCCGGGGTGGAACGACCGTGGCTGGGCGCGATCGTAAGGGACGTGCTGCCGGCATTGTGGTCGCTGGCGGCGATTCCGGTCCTGGTCTACGTCGCCGACTGGTGGGCGTGGTTCGGCAGCGAGACGGGCGTGGACCGGCACACCAGGGACTCCGCGCTCAGCTCGTTCCTGTTCTACGAAGCCAATGTCCTGCACTTCCACGAGAACCTCATCACCGGCGCGCCGGGTGTGCCGCCCAACGCGTGGGAATCGAAGCCCTGGACGTGGCCGATGGGTCTGCGGCCACAACTCTTCTTCTACCAGAGCAACACCGGCGGCGGCCTCAGCGCGCAGATGCTGATCGGCACGCCGGCGATGTGGTGGCTGGCGTTCCCGATGATCGGCTGGTCGCTGTGGCGGGCCTTCGTGAGGTTCGACTGGCGGCACGCGGCGGTGATGGTCGGGTACATGGCCGGCCTGCTGCCCTGGTTCGTGGACATCGACCGGCAGATGTACTTCTTCTACGTCACCCCGCTCGCGCCGTTCCTGGTGCTGGGGCTGGTGCTGGCCTGCGGCGACGTCCTCGGCCGGGCGAAGGCCGGCAGCGAACGCCGCGGCACCGGCCTGCTGCTCGTCGCCGTCTACACCGGACTGGTGGTGGCCGACTTCGTCTGGCTGTGGCCGATCCTGAACGGCGACCCGATCAGCGCCGCCCGGTGGCAGGCCGAGCTGTGGCTGCCCAGTTGGCGCTGATCACCGCCCGAGGACGTCAGCGGGGCAGCTTGACGACCGTGACGAAGAAGTCGTCGATTTGGCGGATCACCTCGATGAACCGGTCGAAGTCCACCGGCTTGGTGATGTACGCGTTGGCGTGCAGCGAGTAGCTGCGCAGGATGTCCTCCTCCGCCTCGGACGTGGTCAGCACCACCACCGGGATGCTGCGCAGCGACTCGTCCGACTTGATCTCGGCGAGCACCTCGCGGCCGTCCTTGCGCGGCAGGTTGAGGTCGAGCAGCACCAGCCCGGGCCGCGGCGCGTCGGCGTGCTCGCCCTCGCGGCGCAGGAACTGGAGCGCCTCCACGCCGTCGGCTACCACGTGCAGCTTGTTGCGCAGCTTGTGGTGCTCGAACGCCTCGCGGGTCATCAGCACGTCGCCCGGGTCGTCCTCGACCAGCAGCACGTCGATGACGTCGACGAACGATTCGGTCACCGACCCTCCTCCTTGGTCACTGTTCCTCCTCGACGACCGGCAGGGTGAACCGGAACGTGGTGCCCCGGTCGGCGTCGGTGTCCAGCCAGATCCGTCCGCCGTGGTACTCGATGATCTTGCGGCACATCGCCAGGCCGATGCCGGTGCCCGGGTACGCGTCCTTCGGATGCAGCCGCTGGAAGATCACGAAGACGCGCTCAGCGTACTCCGGCTCGATCCCGATGCCGTTGTCGGCGCAGGTGAACGTCCAGAAGTCCCCGTCGCGGACCGCCCACAGCGTCACCCGCGGCGGCTCGTCGCCGCGGAACTTGACGGCGTTTCCGACCAGGTTCTGGAACACGGCGGTGAGCAGCGCGGGCTCGCCGCGCACGGACGGCAGCGGCCCGGCGTCGACCTCCGCGCCGGACTCCTCGATGATCGTGGCGAGGTTGGCCAGCGCCTGCCGCAGCACCTCGTCGCAGTCGATGACCACCTGCTCGCGGGTCAGCCGTCCGACCCGCGAGAACGCCAGCAGGTCGTTGATCAGCACCTGCATGCGCTTGGCGCCGTCGACCGCGAACCCGATGTACTGGTCGGCCCGCTCGTCCAGCTGCCCCTTGTACCGCCGCTCCAGCAGCTGGCAGAAGCTGGCGACCTTGCGCAGCGGCTCCTGGAGGTCGTGCGAGGCGACGTAGGCGAACTGCTCCAGCTCGCGGTTGGACCGTTCCAACTCGTCGTGCACCTGCTGCAACGTGTCCAGCTCGTCGACGATGTGCAGCCGCATCTGGTCGACGTCGGCGCCGAGGCTGACGATCTCCCGTGGCCCGCTGCCGGTCACCGGCCGCTGGAACTGGCCGTCGGCGACCAGCCGCACCTCGGTGGCCAGCCGCGACACCGGCCGCACCATGCCGTAGTGGGCGAGCAGCGCCAGCACGATGATCAGCGCCAACAGCACGACCGCCACGACGATGCCGACCACGATGAGGTTGTCGTACGCGTCGGCGAGCACGGTCCGGCCGTCCGCGCGGGCGGCCGCCAGCCGCGCCTGCTGCGCCGTCAACGACGCCCGGACCTGGTCGAACAGGGTCTTGCCGCGGTCGATGTCGCCGGCGCTGGCGTGCTTCAACGCGGGCTCGGCGTACTGGGTCCGCCACTGGTCGGCGGCCCGCTGCACGTCGTCCAGGGCGGCGTTGGCCGAGGCCAGGTCGCCGGTCTGGAGCCCGCGCAGCGCCTCGACGGCCTGCGCCTCCTGCTGCCGACCGTCCTGGTACGGCTGGAGGAAGTCCTGCTGGCCGGTCAGCACGTACCCGCGCACGCCGGTCTCCTCGTCGACCAGCGCGGTCGACAGCGTCAGCGCCTGCCGCGACGCCGGGTCGACCTGGTCCACGACCAGCGCGCGGGCGTTGTCCAGGCGGTGCAGCGCCCACGCCCCGACACCGACGGCCGCCCCCACCACCAGCAACATCACCACGACCACGGCCAGGTACCAGCGCCGCAGCGGCCAGCCCGGCCTCATTCGCTCGTCCATGATCTCTCCAGCATCGGGCAGCCGGCCGGCGGACGCAGCGCGAGCCTCACCTGGTGTCTTCGAGCAGCACCAGCGCCAGATCGTCGTCCAGGTCGCCGACGGTCGTGCGCTCCACGGCCGCCACCAGCTCGCGCACCAGGTTCGGCCGGTCGCAGCGGGCCACCAGCTCGACCAGGCCCTCGGTCTCCAGCCGGTCCGAGCCCGCGCCGATCCGCCCCTCGATCAGGCCGTCCGTGTACAGCAGCAGCGACCAGCCCGGCGACAGCGCCAGCTCCAGCGCCGACCACTTGGCGTCGCTGAGCACGCCCAGCGGCAGGCCGGCCCGGTCCCGCGGCAGCGGCCGCGGGCCGCCGTCGTCGATCAGGATCGGCGACGGATGCCCGGCCAGGTACACCGCGGCCGCCGCCTGGTCCGGCTGGATCGTCGCCATGCACAGGGTGGTGAAGATCCCCTCCCGGTGGCGCTCGTGGATCAGCAGCTCCTGCAACGTGTTCAGCACCTGCTCGTCGGGCAGCCCGGCCAGCACCAGCGTCCGCCACGCGATCCGCAGGCACACGCCCAGCGCCGCCTCGTCCGGCCCGTGCCCGCAGACGTCGCCGATCACCACGTGCAGCGAGCCGTCCGCGCCGGTGACGGCGTCGAAGAAGTCGCCGCCGAGCTGCATCCGCCGCTGGCCGGGCCGGTAGCGGGAGGTCAGCCGCGGCGAGTTCTCGGTGAGCAGCGGCGACGGCAGCAGGCCGCGCTCCAGCCGGGCCGTCTCCTGCGCCAGCAGCCGCTCCTCGCGCAGCTGGCGGTGCGTGTCCTCGGCGCGGCGGCGCTCGATCGCGTACCGGATCCCGCGCAGCAGCAGCGAGCCGTCGACCTGGCCCTTGACCAGGTAGTCCTGCGCCCCGACGGCGAGCGCCTGGATGCCGCGCTCCTCGTCGTCGTGGCCGGTCAGCACCAGCACCGCCGCCTGCCCGGCCCGCTCCAGGATGCGGCGCAGGCCGTCCAGCCCGCTGGCGTCGGGCAGCCCCAGGTCCAGCAGCACGCAGTCGAAGCCCGGCAGCACTGCCACCGCCTCGCGCGCCGTGCGCACCCTGGTCACGTCGACCGGCGCGCCCACCTCGTCGAGCAGCGCGGTGACCAGCACGGCGTCACCGTCGTCGTCCTCGACCAGCAGCACCCGCAACCCTGCCACCCTTCCCGCCACGGTCTCTGCGGGGATCTTAGGTCGACGGCATTCCGGGCACGCATCGATGGTCACCCGCCCGAGTCCCTTGTGACTATTGTGTTGTGTTCCTAGCGTGCGAAACGCCCGTCCGGCGGTGTCGATTCCGCCGGATGGGGTCGACATTCCCGTGAGATTGGACCAGTTCTCGTGGCGCACAAGCGCAGAGTCGTCGCGGCGGTCGCCGCCGCCGCGGCCTCGGTGACCGCCGGGCTGCTGGCCGCCGCCCCCGCGAACGCGGTGGCCGACGGCCACAACGCCCCTCCCGGCGCGTTTCCGTTCACCGTGAAGTTCACCATGACGGATATCCCGAATCCGGACGGCACGACCCGGTCGAGCGCGTGTTCCGGCTCGCTGATCGCGCCCCAGTGGGTCATCACCGCCGGCCATTGTTTCCACGACGTCAACCGCAATCCGGTGAGCGGCCCCGTGCCGTATCCGACCACCGCGACGCTCGGCAAGGTCGACCTCGCCGAGAGCGGCGGCCACACGGTGGCCGTCACCGAGGTGCGGCAGGCGCCGAAGGGCGACATCGCGTTGGCCAAGCTGGCCAGCCCGGTCACCGACGTGGCGCCGCTGCTGGTGAACCGGCACAAGCCGAGGGTCGGGCAGAAGCTGGACCTGGCCGGCTGGGGCGCGACCGACTCCGTCAACCCGACGCCGGGCACGCACATGACCTACGGCCAGGTCGCCGTGAGCACGGTCGCCGACCCGATGCTCGAGGTGCACGGCGTGTCGCCGGCCGCCGACACGAGCGCCTGCCTCTACGACTCGGGCGCGCCGTACTTCGTGCCGGCCGGTCTGACGGCCGGCGTGCTGGTGTCGGTGGAGAGCGACGGACCGGACTGCCCGCACACCACGCCCGAGACCACGACCAGGGTCGACGTGGTGGCGGACTGGATCGCGGCCCAGGTCGGCTACGCGAGCGTTGCCGCGAACGAGTGACATGGGCTAACACCTCGCGGCCGTGACCGCGATCTCTGGGCGAGACACAGGCCCGGAGGGAGCGGCCATGGCTGCGGGGATCACCGAACGGAACCAGCACTGTTGGCGCTGCGCCACGGTGAATCCGGCCGGTGACAAGTACTGCCAGGGCTGCGGGGCCTCGCTGGTGCAGCGCGACAACACCACGCGCTACCTGTGCGCGGCCGCGCAGCTGAGTGAGGACTACGCCAACGAAGCGATCCGCGAGTTCCTGGTGGAGCCGCTGCGCGCGATTCCGCCGGCGCCCGGTGTGGACACGACCGCCGTGCTCCGGGAATCGGTCGCCGCGCTGACGCGTCGGCGGCTCCGCGACGGCGTGCTGCTGCTGTTGCTGACCGCGCTGCTGTTCACCAACCCGCTCGTGTTCGGGGCGTGGCTGGTGTTCGGGCTCGCCTTGGCGTTGCTGCTGGGGCGTTCCCGGCTGACCGCCCGCAACGTCCTCATCGGCCTCGCCGTGGTGCTCGGCGTGGGCATCGTGCTGACGATCATCGGCGTGGTCAGCTTCTACTCGGTCCTGTCGTCCTCCGGCCTCGGCGGATCGAGTTCCTCAGGCAGCGGCGGCCTCTACGACACCGCCCCGACGGCACCGCCGTCGTCGTCGGGCGGTTTCCTCAGCGTGGCACTGATCCTGACGGTCATCGTGCTGCTGCTGATCGTCGCGGTGGTCGCCGTGGACAAGTTCGCGGAGCACTACCTGGTGCACGAACGGTTCAGCCGCAACGAGTTCATTCCCGACGGCCGGTCCAGCCGGCACGAGTGGGAGCGCCGGCTGCGCGGCATGGGGCTGGCCGCCTTCCACCTCCCGCTGAACCGGGTCGAGGTGGCCGTCGGGCGCGTGGACGAGGACGTCGAGCGGGCGGACGTGGTGGTGCACCGGGGTTTCTCGCCGTTCATCGGCGCGGGCGTGCCCGTGTACGACCAGCTGATCGCGATGGCCCTCGAACCATCCAAAAAGGACGTCGAGCCGGATCCCATCGACGTCAACGGGTTGCACGAGCACGTCGCCGCCGCGATCGACCGGCTGCGCGCCACCTCGACGCTCGGCCCCGGCCGCCGGTTGGAGGACCTGACCACGCGCGAGCAGGTGCTGCTGGCCGCCGACCGGCTGGTGATCGACCACCGGATCGCGCCGGAGATCCTGGCCGACCTCCACCACGCGCCGGCGTCGCAGATCTCGGTGGAGCAGGCGCGGTCGCTGGCCGACGCCGCCGTGGAGTGGGCGCGCTACTACCGTTGCTACCGCGTGGAAGCGTGGGACCGGGACCTCACCACGTCCTGCTACCTGCACGCCGGCACCGACCAGAAGATGCTGTACCTGGAGTGGCGGTTCTTCGCGCTGCTGCCGATCGCGCCGGAGTTCCGCGAGATCGACGAGTACCGGGATCCGTGGCTGAGCCCCATCAACGCGACGGTCGTGGAGCTGTTCGTGTTGCCGGGGACGATCGTGCGGCGGCTGGCGTCGGTGTTCCGCCGGTTCCGGCCGTTGGACCAGGGCCTGCACGAGGTCGTGCCGGCCAAGTACGGCGCCGACCGCAGCCTGCGCGAGTTCGCCCAGGCCGACCGGGTGCAGAGCTACTTCCAGGACGTGGACGTCAAGCGGTACGTGCGGATCCTGGACTCCACGCTGTTCCGCGCGGTGGGGGAGTACCTCCAGGAGCGCGGCTACTCGGCGGTGGAGTTCATGAAGCTGGCCGACCCCGTGGTCAACAACTACAACCTCCAGAACACCACGTTGCAGAACTCCGCGATCGGCACCGGGAACACCATCAACACGAAGGGACGATGACGGTGGGCGACACGTACGAGGTCAAGAACACCAGCATGACCGGCAGCGCGATCGGCAGCGGGAACGTCGTCAGCTTCAACAGCTCCGTGAATCCGTTGCTGGACGCGCTGGTCGACCAGAGGGACGCGTTGCTGCGCGACGCGCCGGGCAGCGGCCGCGACGAGGTGCGGGAGCGCCTGGACGCGATCGAGGCGCAGCTGCGCGCCTCCCGTCCGGACAAGGAGGTCGTGCGCGGGGCGTGGCAGCGCATCGCCGCCGTGGTCGGTGTGCTCAGCGAGCCCGTCATGGAGATCACCAAGCTCATCGCCACGTTCCTGGCCTGAGTTCGCCCTAGCGGAGCTGGGAGTTGCCGTCCGGGCCGCCGGTGTGCTCCAGGCGGCTGGCGTAGCAGTCCTTCTCACCGAAGCCCTGCTGGTCGCACCAGGCGTTGGCCTGCGCGGCGGTGGGGAAGGCGTCCGCGTCCATGGTGACCCAGAAGTCGCGGCCGCTGTAGTTGGTGTAGTCGCCGGAGTACAGCAGGATCGACTTCGGGTAGCGGGCGCGCAGCGTCTGGAAGTCGGCCATGATGCTGGGGTAGTCGTAGCTCACGCCGTTCACCACCAGGCCGGGCCGCTTGGACGAGATCTGCGGCGCCCACTGTCCGACAAGGGATTCCGCCGTCGCGTGGTCGGCGGCCGCCTGCGCCTGGAGGTCCGCCACGGTGGCCGGCCCCGTCGTGGTGGTGGTCGTCGGCTCGGTCGTGGTGGTGGGCTCCGTGGTGGTCGTTCTGGGAGCCGTCGACGACAGCGGCGGCGCGCCGACCGTGACCGTCGGCGTGGCCTCGTTTGTGAAGTGCGGCAACACGAACACGACGACGCCGGTGGCGATGAGCGTGACCGCAGCGGCCGTCGCGACGATCGGCACCAGCAGGCTGCCCTGTGACCGATGGCGTGACTGTTGCGGGGCGACCGGCGGCGGTACGGGATGCGGAATCGTCTGCGGCTCCAGCGATGGCGGCGCGAGCGGCGTGCCGCACTTTCCGCAGAACCGAGCGGTGGGGGCGTTGTCCCGGTCGCACTTCGGGCATGCCGTCATGGCGTTTAGTTCGCCGCCGGGACGAGTCCGTTAGCGGGGTGAACTCGAATGGGGGAAGGCCGCGAGGGCGTGTACGGTGCGGACACATGGGGACCAGAACGCCCGTGAAGATCTGCGGTCTGACCAGGCCCGAGGACGTGGACGCGGTCGTCGAGGCGGGGGCCGACGCCATCGGCTTCGTCTTCTACCCGCCCAGCGCCCGATACGTGACGCCGCAACGAGCCGCCGAGCTGGCCGCGCGGCTGCCGGCGTTCGTCACGCCGGTGCTGCTGTTCGTGAACACGCCAGCCGACGACGTGATCGCCGCCGCGTCGGCGATTCCCGGCGCGCTGCTTCAGTTCCACGGCGACGAGACGCCCGAGGAGTGCTGGGCCTCCTCGCGGCAGGGGCACAGCGCTTTCCTGCGGGCGGCCCGCATTCCGCTGGATCCGGACGGCCCGCCGTTCGACCTGATCGGTTTCTCGAAGCGTTTCGACCGGGCCAAGGCGATTCTGTTGGATGCTCACGTCCCCGGTTACGGCGGCGGCGGGCGCACCTTCGACTGGTCGCTGCTGCCGGCCGCGCCCGACGCGCACCTCGTGCTGTCCGGCGGGCTCACCCCCGACAACGTCGCGGACGGCATCGCCGCGCTGCGGCCGCTCTGCCGGACCCTCGCCGTCGACGTCAGCTCCGGCGTGGAGGCGTCCAAGGGCATCAAGGACCACGGCAAGGTCCGGGCGTTCATCGAGGCCGTTCGGGGCTAGCAAGTCATTGAGCGTTCAACTATAGTGGTGGGGACCCGAGAGGAGACCGTCATGCCGCAACCGGAAGGCGCCGAGCTGGAGGCCGTGCGGGCCCGCCGCGCCGAGCTCAAGGACAAGTACCTGCGGCCCGTCGGGGAGCGGCCCGCCACCCCGGTCCGGGGCGTGCACCACCTGGCCCTGGTCGCCAAGGACGTCGAGACGACCATCCGCTTCTACCAGGAGTTCCTCGGCTTCCCGCTGGTCGAGCTGGTGGAGAACCGCGACTACGCCGGCTCCAGCCACTTCTTCTTCGACCTGGGCAACCGCAATCTGCTGGGCTTCTTCGACTTCCCCGGCCACGAGCAGCCCGACTACATCGAGACCATCGGCGCCGTCCAGCACCTGGCGCTGTCCGTCGACGCCGAGCACTTCGCCGCCATCAAGGCCAAGCTCGACGCCGAGGGCATCGACTACCTCGGCCCCGACCGCGGCGTCGAGGACAGCATCTACGTCCGCGACCCCAACGGTGTCGGCCTGGAGTTCTATGCCGAGGAGCTGGGCATCTTCAACGGCGAGTCCCTGCACCTCGACGGCGCGGAGTGACCGCCTGACGTGCGGTTGTCACTCCCGGCTGGTTCGAGGGCGTCCGTGGATGTCCGGCGTTGTGCGACGGTGTTCCTCACGGTGCGATCGGCCGGGCGAAGTGGAAGGCGCTGATGTCGAACCGGTGGCGGAGGTAGAAGCGGTGGGCCGCGGTGTTGACGACGCCGGAGTCGAGCTCCATGCGGTCGCAACCGGCGCGGCGTCCCACCTCCGTCAGCTCGTCCACCACGCGGGCGCCGAAGCCCCGCGACCGGGACTCCTCGGCGGTGACCAGGTCATCGACGAACAGGACGCGTCCACGGCTGGTGACCAGTATCCGGTAGCCCGCCGCAGCCAGCGGCAGCCCGGATGGCGAGTAGGCGACCAGGTAGCGCAATCCCTGTTCGAAGCCGTCGGTCACCAGCTCGGCGAACAGCTCGTCGCTCATGGCCGGCCGCAAGCGGCGCAGCAGCGGCAGCAGATCGGACCTCAGCAGCGGGACATCGTCCGACGTCAGCTCCTTGAAGACCACGTCCACCGTTCCGTTCATGCCGCGGGTCCCCCTTCCCAACGTGTGACCAGTGCCTTCAGGCATGCTGCCGGCAGCATGCCTGAAGGCAATCGACGTCGGTGGGTGCGGGAGCCGACGGCTTCGACGACCACCTGTGGAACCGGCGCGGCTGTCAGCCGATGGGCGTCGGGTCGCCGCTCGGCAGGCGGTCGGCGTCGGTGGACCACAGGTCCGCGCCGAACACCTCGAAGTGCACGCGGTCGGCCGGCATGCCACGGCGCAGTAAGGAGGCGCGGACGTCTCGCATGAACGGCAGCGGGCCGCACAGGTAGGCGGCCGCGCCGGCCGCGAGCGGGATCTCGTCCGGCCGCACGAGGCCGGCGCGCGAGGTCGGGCCGGCCTCGTACTCGTAGAACCTGATGTGCTCGAACGAATGCAGCCGAGCGCCGTGTCGGGTCATGTGCCCGGACAGCGCGTGCCGGCCAGGGTCGCGTTCGGCGTGGACGGCCACGGCCGGCCGCAGCGGCTGCTCCCTGCCCAGGTGCTCGATCATCGCCGCCATCGGCGTGATGCCGATGCCGGCGCTGACGAGGAGCAGGGGCGTCATCTCCTCGTCGAGCGTGAGATCGCCGAACGGCCGGCTCACGCCGACGGTGTCGCCGACGTTGAGGCGATCCGCGATGTGACAGGACACGAGCCCGTCCGGCGCGCCGCCGGTCCCGCGCGCCGGACGTACGGTGATCCGCAGCGCCGAGTGCCCGGCGGCGTGGGAAATCGTGTACTGGCGTGACTGCCTTCCCGCACCAGGGAGATCGACGGTGACGGTGACGTACTGGCCGGGCCGGTGCTCGGGCACAGCGCCGGATTCCGGCGCCAGCAGCAGGGAAACCGCCTCGTGTGCCTCGTCGTACTTGCCGACCACCCGCCACGGCGCGTGGGGCTGGGCCGGGTCGACGCCTTTCTCTTGGTAGAGGCGGGTTTCGGCGGCGATGAGCCGGACCGCGAACAGCCAGAAGACCTCGTCCCAGGCGACTTCCACCTCCGGTGTCACCGCGGGGCCGAGGACACGCGCCACGGCCGCCAGCAGGTGCCGCCCGACGATCGTGTACTGCTCGGGACGGATGCCCAGGGAAGCGTGCTTGTGCGCGATCCGCCGCACCACCGGGTCGACGGGTACACCGTCGCCGACGAGGCTCTGCGCGTACGCGATCACCGCGCCGGCCAGGGCCTTCTGCTGGTCGCCGTTGGCCTGGCTGCCCCGGTTGAACACGTCGAGCAGCGCCGGGTGCTCGGCGAACATGGCGGCGTAGAAGGATGTGCTGATGTCGACGGCCGCCGTGCGGACGGCAGGCAGCGTCGCGGCCACGATCGTGGTCGATGACGAGGAGAGCATCGTCGTACCCCTAGGTCAGAGTAAGCAGAGTGGTGCCCGTGGGCGGCGCGATCAGGTCCTGGAGCACGACGTCGTCGAGGGAGGCGAAGAAGGCCTCCTGGGCGTTCCGCAGCGCGCCGCGCAGCCGGCAGGCGGCGCGCAGCGGGCAGGGCGGAGTGTCGCAGTCGACGACCTCGGCGACTCCCTCGAAGTCGCGGACGATGCGACCGACGGAGGCCCCCAGGGTGGCGTCGGGCAGCGTGATGCCGCCGCCGCGTCCGCGCGTCGTGGTCAGCCAGCCGGGGCGCTGCAGTCGCTGGACGACCTTGGCGACGTGGTTGCGCGGCACGTCGAGTGCCGCCGCGAGCTCGTCGATCGTCAACTGCCGGCGCTGGGCGGCCGCCAACATCAGGATCCGCAAGGCGATGTCGGTGGCTCGGCTGAGGTGCACGGGGCAACGCTAGCCAAAAGAGGTATTGCCCGTACCTGTTCTGTGTTCGTGATCACCGGGCGCGTGTTCGCCGTTGTACGGCGGTGTTCGGAATCGCGCCTGCGCAACGGTGTCGCCCACCAGGCTGGCCGCCGACGGTCCAACCGAAGGAGCAGATCCTCGATGAGACGCACCCTTGCCCGGCTCGCCCTGATGGCACTCGGACTCGGCCTCACGGTCTTCGGCGTCGAGCCGATCGCCGACGCCGCGCCGGCCGCTCCCGCGACGGTGAATGCCCCGTTGGGCGGCATGATGCTGAACGAGTACTGCATCGCGCTCGGCTACCAGGGCGCGGAGGTCTCCGACAACGGCCAGTCCAACCCGTGGGTGTGCTACTACGGCGGCGGCCAGTACTGGACCCCGCTGGACCTGTTCGGCGCCTGCCGCTGGCAGTTCCGGGACCTGGGGGCCGCCGGGTTCAACGTCACCTACGCCGGCAACGGCAACTGCTCCGCGCTCAACGCCAACAGCTACGGGGTCGGCACCGACCTGAACCGCATCGGCGACTACTGCCGGTCGCTGGGGTACCAGGACGCTTACGTCGCCTACAAGAACGTCGGCGGCTGGCGTTGCCGGTCGGGCAACACCCTGTATCCGCTCGACCTGCATGCCGCCTGCCGCTTCACGAATGCGTCCCTGGTCGCCCAGGGGTACAGCCTGGTGTCGTACTTCCACGACTACGGGGCCACCTTCCACATCACCTGCGTGTACCTGAAGCGCTGATCCGAGGGAGCGGTTGGCCCGCAGCCATGCGGGCCAACCGTTTCGGCGTTTGTGCGTGCCCGCGCGGCCGGCAGCTGGTAGACAACCGGCATGCCGATCAGCCGACTGCCCGTCGACGAGCAGGTCGATGCGCTGCGCGAGATCCTCAGCCACAACACCGCCCTGACCGACGTGCTGGCCCGCGCCGCCGAGCTGAATCTGCCCGGCTGGTACCTGACCGCCGGCTGCGTGTTCCAGACCGTGTGGAACGTGGTCACCGGCCGCCCCGCCACCGACGGCATCCTGGACTACGACCTGTTCTACTTCGACGGCGCCGACCTGTCCTGGGAGGCCGAGGACACCGTCATCCAGGCCGGCCGCACGGCGTTCGCCGACATCCCGGCCGAGGTCGAGATCCGCAACGAGGCGCGCGTGCACCTGTGGTACGAGCAGAAGTTCGGCGTGCCCTGCCAGCCGTACGACTCGACCGAAGCCGCCATCGACTCGTTCGCCGCCACCACCTGCTGCATCGGCATCCGGGTCGACTCCGGTGGGCGGTGGCGGGTCTATGCGCCGCACGGCCTTTCGGATGCGTTCAACCTCGTCGTGCGTCCGAACCCGGTGCTGGCTCCTCGTGACGTGTACGAGGCGAAGACCGCCCGCTGGCGTCGGCAATGGCCCACCCTGACCGTGCTTGCCTGGCCCCAGGCCGCGTAGCCATGGACGTCGACGGCAGCCTCCTCGCCTACCTGGGCCCGGCCGACCGGACCTACCTGCTCGATGCCGGCCTGAAGCGGTCGTTCGCGGCGGACGAGGTCCTGATCCGCGAGGAGGATCCGTCGGACTTCCTGCACGTGATCGTGTCGGGCTGGGTGCGGGTGTCGACGCTGTTGGACGACGGCCGGGAGCTGGTCTACGCGCTGCGCGGGCCGGGGGATGTGTTGGGGGATCTGGCGGCGCTGCACGGGTGGGAGCGGTCGGCCTCGGTTCGCAGCATCGAGCCGACGACGGTGGCGCAGCTGACGGCCGCTCGGTTCCAGGCCTGCCTGCGCGAACGGCCCGAGATCGCCATGGCGCTGATCAAGACGCTGGCGGTGCGGCTGCGGCAGGCGGAGAAGGCCCGCGTCGGGGCCGTGGAACTGGACGTCGGTCACCGCCTGGCCGCGCACCTGGCCCGCCTGATGGCCGAGCGGGGTAGGCAGACGCCCGAGGGGGTCGTGATCGACACGCCGTTCACGCAGGAGGAATTGGCCAAACAGCTCGGGGCCTCCCGACGGGCGGTGGCCCGCGCGATGGCGATGCTGCGTAGCCGCGGCGTGGTCAGCACCGGCCGCCGGCGCATCGTGGTCAGCCGCCCGGAGGTGCTGCGGTCGCTGGCCCGCGTGTGAGCCACATGGCACGTTCGCGGTGTGCCACGCGGCGCTGAGTTCCCGCCCCTTCCCGCCCATTCTGAATTCGGATCGGATTTCCGATTCGAATGACGAGGGAGGGGAAAACCATGGAGAGCCACGTCATCGTGTGGATCGCCGGCGTCGCCCGCGCCTGATCGCCGCACACGCCTCGCTGAGCTCGCCGACCGGGGCCTATCCGGTCGGCGAGCGTCTTCAGCGCGGCACGTGCAGCCAAGCCCGCTCGCTGAATCCCTTTCCCGGAATATCCACGTCCATTTCGGCGAAGGCGCCGGGCGTGAGCCCGTGATAGCCGTGCCGAATGACGTCCTGGAACAATGTCCGCGACACCATCACGGCGTGGTCCACGCCGCGGTCGGCCGCCAGCGCGGTCCGCAGCGCCGGCGAGTCGAGCAGCCGGTGCACGGCGATCGTGGACGAGCCGACCCAGCCGTTGACGCTGGGCGTGAGCAGCCCGCGGTCCATCGCCATCCTGATCCGCAGCCGATGGTGGTCGTCCAGGTCGCGGTTGACGTCCCGCAGCGCCTGCGCCAGCCCCTCGATCAGCAGCGGCACCACCCGGGTCTCGTCCAGGCCCTCCGGCAGGATCGCGAACTGGCTGTCGCCGGCGCCCTCCGTGAGCACGGCCGACTCGTCCACACCCGCGTGCGCCCGGGCGCGCCGCATCACGATGAGCAGCCGTTCCTGCGCCAGCATCGCCTCCGGATTGCCGAACCGGCTGTAGCGCTCGATGTCCGCCGCCAGACACAAGCGCACGCGCGGCTTGTCCGCGGCGGCGCTGCGCCGGGACGGCACCACCACACGGAATCGCCACGGTGCCGGCGCGCGGTGGTGATCGATCCGCCGGCGCAAACCCTTGCGGGCGAAGGACATGTCCACGCGGACCGTCAGATCGAGCTCCCGCGGCGACGACTCGATCGGCAGGAATGCCTGCAGCGCAACGGCTTCCGTCGGTAGCGCCGGGCCGTCGAACCGGCCGAGCGTCCAGCCGAAGGTCGACTCGCCGATGCCGGCGACCGCGCTCAGCGAGGGGCCGGACAGGTCGGCGACGGGTACGGAAGGCGAGAGCTGGCCCCGAACGTGCGTCACGATCCGGTGCCAGCCCGGCTCGGGCGGCCCCGGCGTGAGCACCACCGACAGCGCCGCCGTGTCGTCGGCGACGGTGACCGGCAGGCAGGCCACCGTCGCCAGGTTCGGGGTCATCGCAGCGACGGGATGTCGGACCGGGTGCGGGCGCCCCCGGTGAGGTACGCGGTGTGCGGCGCGATCAGCGCCCGGCCGGCGCGGCCGTGCAGGATGTCCTCCGCGCCGGCGGCCAACACCGTGTGCACGCGGGGATCCGCCGCCAGCGCGATGATCCGGTCCCGTAATCGCACCGAACGCTGGTTGGCGCACACCAGGTCGTGGAACTCGAACCGGCGCAGCTGGCGGTACGGCTTGCCCGGCACCGGATCCGGCCCCTCGATCTCCGTGCGCAGGTGAGCAAAGCTCACATATCGCACATCCGCCGCCAGATCGGGAAAACCGACCTCCGTCAGCTCCTCGGTGAGCTCGCGGCGAAGGCACTCCTCGGCGTCCTCGCGGTAGGCGCCGCTCTCGAACCAGCGCAGGAAGCCCGGCACCGAGCGCGCCGGCAGCAGGCCGCGCAGGTCCCGGCGCATGTCGGACTCCCGATCGGTCCACCGGTCACCGCGGAAATCCAGCGCCTCCAACACATCCGCCGCCGGCCCGTAGTACTTGAACACGCCGCCGGGCGGGGTGAACGCCCCCGGTCGCGAGCGTGCCTCGAACAGCACGATCCCCTCGTCGTCCCGGATGCGCAGGATCGCCGAGAACGACACCCGGACGTGCAGCGGAGCCGCCAGCAACCGCATGGGCCCCACCTCCTTTCGCTGTGCGCCCGTCACGTCCGTCAGTGACCGGCGACGTCGTCGTGGGAGGGACAGGAAGCTGATGACCAGACGAGCACAGCCGGTGTCCGCCGGGCAATGCCAGCTGCTGCTGGATCTGTTCCGCCGGGAGCTGGCCGACGCCGCATCAGCCGAGGATCTCGACGACAGCGTCGACGATCCGGGCCAGTCGGAGGGCGGATAGCCGGCCGTGGAACGCCCGGCGCACGACGTCCGCCGCCACCTCTCGGACGTCCTCGCCGGCGTCCACGCGGCGGCAGATGGCCCACACCGCCCACTCCGCCACGCCCTCCTCGTCCCGCTCCGGGGCCAGCGCCAGCGGCGTCGACACCGGGTGCATGGGCGCCGGCGTCTGCTTGCGCCCCAACGGTTGTTCGACGTTCCTCTCGTACCACAGCGGCCGCGTGCGCATCGCCGCGAGCACCCGCTCCACGTCCCACGCGGTCGCCTCCGGCGTGCTGCCCGCCCAGTCTCCCGTCACGTGCGCACGGCGGTCCGCCCAGCTGTCCAGCGGCCAGAGCTGGTGGCCCGCCGTCATCGGAACGCCCACCCATTCCATGATGTGCAAGGAGAGCGCGGTCAGCCACGGGTCGTGCCGCAGCCGTTCCGAGAGCCACCCCGGCACCCTCGGCCGCTGCGGCGCCCCGAGCTGACCGCGCCGTCGGCGGTAGCCGTCGACCGTCGCCGCCCTTGCCATGCCGGCGATCCACGCCTCCAGGTCGTTGATCGGCACCGTCGCCCGGCGCCGCACGCCGTCCACCACCGCCTCCACGTCGTCATGGAAACCGTCCACGCAGTCCGGGGACAGCTGCGTCACCCGGCTGGCGCACCGGCGGTGGCCGCGGCGCAGTTCCAGCGGTCTGGTCAGCCGGTCGAAGACGATCGGCCACACGAGTGAATACAACGTCGCGAACAGCCTTGCCTGCCTAGCATTGGCCGGGCTGGACAGCTGCGCGCCCAGCCGCCCGCCGCGGGCGAGTTCGCGCAGCTCATCGAGGTCGCCCAGCGGGACGACGGGAGTGTGCGCTGCCGACACCGACCATCTCCTCGGCCATCCGGATAGCCTGTCCGGGTGGATGGTCGCGTGGCCTCCGCGCCGGAACTGGCCAATTCCTGGCCGATCCCGGTCGGGGCCGGCCATTCGTCATGGAGGGGGCATGACGCGGTACGAGACCGATCTGACCGGTGAGTTCCTGGTGCTGCGGCGGGGGCGGGGGCTGCACCGGCCGGCCGTGCACAGCTTGATCGGACCCGCCGTCGCGCGGTGGGCCGACATCCCGCCAGACTGCCCGAACCCCGAGATCCGGCGGCTCGTCGACGCCGCCGTCGCGCAGATTCCCGAGGCGGATCTCCTTGCGGAGGAACGCAGAGTCGTCCTGGTGGCCCTTGCGTTGGACCGGGATCGCTACGCCGCCAAGCTGTCCGCCCGGACCGAGCTGCTGGCGAGCGAGTTCCACTGGTCCGAGCGCACCGCCCGGCGGCGCATCGACGACGCCTTCGTCAAGCTGGCCCAGGTCATCGCCCGGCGCGTCGATCCGTCCGATCCGGAACGCGGGTGGGCCGTCCGTCAGCTACGGGTGCTCGTGCGCCTGGATCGTCCCGCCCCCGAGGTCATCGAGGAGCGCACCATCGTCGCCACCCGCGACGGCCTCGACCGCATTGTGGCCCGCTTCAGCGTGCCGCGGCCTCCCGACGGCGCCGACGTCGACCGCGACGTGCACGCCGACATCCAGCACGGCGCCCGCATCGTCGCCCAGAACCGCCAGGGCACCAGCCATTTCCGGTACATCCTCGAACTGCCGCGACCGCTCGCCCGCAACGAGTCGCACACGTACTCGATCGTCTTCCAGGTCCGGGACGGGCTGCCCATCTCCGACCACTACGTCTTCAGCCCGCTGGTCAGCTGCACCCTGTTCGAGACCCGCGTCCGCTTCTCCGCCGCGCGCCGGCCCGTCGCCGTCTGGCAGACCGAGCGGGCCTTCCCCCGCACCCTCCCGCACCACGGCGTTCCCGACGGACCCATCCTTCCCCTCGACCGCGCCGACGAGGTCCACGCCCGCTTCGACCGTCCCGAACAGGGCTTCAGCTACGGCATCTGCTGGCTCTACCCCTGAGCGTGGTCGACCTCCCCGTCATCGGAGGCGCTGATCGACCTGGCCGGCGAGCGGGGCTGGATCGCCCGGGACGTGGTCGACTACGCGCACGTGCTGCGCGGCCACCGCAACCTCGTGCACCCGCGCCGGCAGCACATGGACGGCTACCGGCCCGACGAGGACTTCGTCCGTATTGCCTGGAATGTCGTGGTGGCCGCGCTGGACGACCTGGCGGGGTGAGTCAGGACACGCCGAGCAGGCCGTCGATGCCGGTCACCCGCATCACCTTGAGCAGGTGCGGGCGTGGATTGGCGACGGTGAAGCCGATGCCGAGCCGCTCGGCGTGCTGGCGGCCGGACAGCAGTACCCGCAGGCCGGTCGAGTCCATGAAGGAGACCTCGGCCAGGTCGATTCTGACCGCCTTGGCGCCGACGGACTCGACAGCCGCGGTGACGGCCTCCTCGAGACTCGGCGCGGTGCCCAGATCCACCTCGCCGGCCACGGCGAGGACCACGGTCTCCGTTCCTTCGCTGCTTACTCGCACCGGGCAACCCTACTTGCGACCGTGCAAACGGCGTAGTGCCGTATCCGGTTCGGGGTGTCGGAAGACGTGACGGGCCGGCGGAGTGGCGATCCGGTCGGGCATTTGGGCCGCCGGCGGCCGAGCGGTGAAGTCCCTGTGGCGCAGGGGATTCGGCGACACGGCGTCGATCTGGACGGCGGCGTCGGTGAGGGCCGGATCGTCCAGTGAGATCCAGTTCACCAAGTCGCCGTGGGGATACCGTCCGATCACCGACCGTCACCAGTCTGGTCGTTGGATCGATGCCGGTGTCACCCTTCGCGACGACGTGGTGGCGGCCGGTGGTGAGCAGTGCGGCGACCGCCTGATCACGGCGTGTGACCGAGACGGTCACGCGCGGGCTACGGCAGCAGCAGGTTCACATCGCCGAACTCGTGCCACAGGTAGCCGGCCCGGACCGCCTCCGTGTAGCAGGCCAGCAGCAGCGGCTCGTCGGCGATCGCGGCCAGCATGTCCAGGTGCGAGGCCATCGGCTCGTGGAAGCCGGTGAGCAGTCCGTCGATCACGCGCACGCCCCGTTCCGGCGTGATCACCAGCTCGGTCCAGCCCTTCGCCGGCACCACCCGGTCGCCCTCGACGGCGCTTTCCAGCGCCCGCACGGCGGTGGTGCCGATGCCGATGATCCGGTTGCCGGCCGCGCGCGCCTGGTTGACGACGCGGGCGGTCGTCGCCGACACGGAAAACCGCTCCGGGTAGGGACGTTCGTGTGCCTCCGGTGACGCGACGCCGGTGTGCAGCAGGATCGGCGCGAACTGGATGCCGGCCGACACCAGCCGCGTGACGATCCGGTCGGTGAACGGTCGGCCCGCGCTGGGCATCTCCGCGCTGCCGGGATGGGTGGCGAAAACCGTTTGGTAGTAAGGCAAGGACCACGCCCGTGGCACGTAGCCGTAGCGAATGGGCACGCCGTGGTTCAGGAGGTACTGCGGCACCGAGGCAACGTCGAACAGCGCCGTCCACAGTCGACCCCGCGAGTACGGCTCCAGCAGCGTCACCGAGGCGTCGCCGGGAAGTTCGTACCGCTGGCCGGCGACGGCGTTCCCGTACGGGCCGTCG
This sequence comes from Kutzneria buriramensis, assembly GCF_003387475.1. GTDB lineage: Bacteria > Actinomycetota > Actinomycetes > Mycobacteriales > Pseudonocardiaceae > Kutzneria > Kutzneria buriramensis. The sequence goes on from NZ_QUNO01000015.1 coordinate 170,749, forward strand.
GCGGTGCGCAGCTCGACCAGCCAGCTGCCGTCGGGTTGCTGCGTCGACACGTGCAGCCGCAGGTCGGCGTTCACCACCGGCACGGCCGCCGGCAGCGTCGCCGAGGTGTTGACCACCAGCACATCGCCCGGCGTCAACAGCGTCGGCAGCTCGTCGAACCGGTGGTGGCTGATCTCCCCGGACGCACGGCGGCCCACCATCAGCCGCACGCCGTCCCGCGCCAGCCCCCGGGCCTCCGGCGGCTCGTGCGCCTCCAGCTCGGTCGGCAGCGTGAATTCCACGGTCGCAGTCATCGCTCACTCCAGATCATCACGGTCGCCCCCGCCGGGCCGCGCACCTCGAAGCCGTAGTGGCCCCGGGGATAGCGGCCCGGCCCGCGCAACACCTCGACGCCGTGCAGCCCCGCGAAGGCGGCGTCCACCTCGGCATCGGTGGCCAGCTCGAACGCCAGCGGCGCCGGCCGCGGCGAGCCCGCCGCGGCCAGCTCCACGTACGCGCCGTCGGCGGCCCGCAGCACGACCCCGCCCTCGAATCGATCCACTTCGGACAGCCCGAGTCGGACTGTGTAGAACTCGGTCGCCGCCTGGAGGTCCTCGACCTCGTACGGCAACCACAGCGCGATCGGTGTCACAGCCGGACCCGGCCGGACTCCGGCCGCTCGGTCAGCAGCTTCACGTACGCCGGCACCACGGCCTCCGGCAGCTGCCGGTCGCTGATGTCCTCGCCGGGAAACGCGTCCTGGTGCATCTTCGTGCGCAGGTCGCCGGGGTCGACGACCCACACCCGCAGCGCGGGCACCTCCGCCGCCAGCACCTTGCCGATCTGCTCCAGCGCGGCCTTGGCCGAGCCGTACCCACCCCACCCGGGATACGGTTCGACGGCGGCGTCGGACGTCACGAACACGACCGCGCCGTCCCGGTCCACCAGCGCCGGCAGCGCCTCCTGGGTCAGCGCCAGCTGGGCCAGCACGTTCACCTCGTACACCTCGCGCAGCCCGTCCAGCGGGAAGTCGGACAGCGCCGGCAGCGGGCTCGGGCCCAGCACGCCGGCGTTGTTGACCAGCAGGTCCGGGCCGCCGAGCTCGGCCGCGGCGGCCACCAGGTCGGCGCGGTGGCCGGCGTCGGTGATGTCGCCGGCCACCGCGCGCACCGGCCCCGGCAGCTGCTCGGCGGCGGCCGCCAGGTCCTCGGCCCCCCTGGCGTCGAGGACCAGGCTCCAGCCGGCGTCGGACAGGCCGTGGGCCAGCGCGAGGCCCAGGCCCCGGGACGCGCCGGTGATGATCGCGACGGGCATCCCCGCCACCTCCTCGAAACGTCGTTTCCGCTCGTCATCGACGCTAGGCGGCGGGCGCGGCCGAACCATCGGGCTCGGGACCCGGCCGGCCTACGACCTTGGACCTAGGACCGCCGCCCGATCCGCGCCGGCGCGGATGTGGGTACGGTGCGTACATGGGCACGTGCGACCGGGGTGAGCTGCGCGAACTGAGCGCGGCGGTGCTCGCCGTGACCGCGCGGCGGTCGGTGCGCGAGGTGCTCCAGACCATCCTGACGGCGGCGCGGCGGCTGCTCGACGCCCGCTACGCGGCGCTGGGCGTGCCGGACGAGAACGGGTCGTTCGCCGAGTTCCTGGCCGACGGCATCAGCGACGAGCAGTGGAAGGCGATCGGCCCGGTGCCGCGCCAGCACGGGCTGCTCGGCGTGCTGCTGCGCGACCCGAACCCGGTGCGGCTGAACGACATCCGCCGGCACCCGCAGTTCGAGTGGTGGCCGGCGGCGCACCCCGTGCTCACCGACTTCCTCGGCATGCCGATCACCGACGGCGACGAGATCCTCGGCGAACTGTTCCTGGCCAACAAGAACACGCCAGGCGGCTTCAGCGCCGAGGACGAGGAGATGCTGCGGCTGCTGGCCGCGCACGCGGCCATCGCGATCGTCAACGCCCGCCTCTACGAGCGCAGCCGGGAGCTGTCCATTGTGGAGGAAAGAAACCGGATCGCGCGCGAGCTGCACGACGCCGTGACACAGAAGCTGTTCTCGCTGCGCCTGACCGCCGACGCGGCGGCGGCCCTGGTCGACCGCGACGCCGAGCGGGCCGCCGCCGAGCTGGACACCGTGCGAAGGCTGGCGTCCGAGGTCAGCGCCGAGCTGCGGGCGGTGGTGGTCGGCCTGCTGCCGGTCGATCTCTCCGGCGACGGCCTGGACGCCGCCTTGCGCAAGCAGGCCGAGCTGCTGGACCGGGTGCACGACGCCGAGGTGGTGTTCGTCGGCTGCCCGGTGTCGAAGCTGACGTCCGCGCGACGCGAGGCCCTGTACCGGATCGCGCAGGAGGCGTTGCACAACGCGTTGCGGCACGGGGATCCGAGCCGGGTGGAGATCGACCTGTCCGAACGGGGCGGTCAGGTGGCGTTGCAGGTCCGGGACGACGGCGTCGGCTTCGAGCCGGAACGGTCCGAGCAGGCCGCGCGCAAGCTGGGGCTGTCGTCGATGCGGGAGCGGGCGCGGTCGGTCGGCGGCCGGCTGGTCGTCACCTCGACTCCCGGCGGCGGCACGACGGTGCGGGTGGAGGTGGCGACCGGTGGGTGACCCGATCAAAGTCCTTGTGGTGGACGACCATCCGGTGGTGCGCCAGGGACTGCGCACCTTCCTGGACCTCCAGGACGACATCGCCGTCGTCGGCGAGGCCGCCGACGGCGAGTCCTGTGTGGACGCCGTGGCCGAGCTGGAACCGGATGTGGTGCTGCTGGACCTGAAGATGCCCGGCAGCGGGGGAGTGGAGGCGCTGCGAGGCCTTCGGGCGAACGGCAGCGCCGCGAGGGTGTTGGTGATCACCAGCTTCACCGACCCGACCGCCGTGCTGCCGGCGGTCCGCGCGGGCGCCGCCGGGTACGTCTACAAGGACGTGGATCCGCCGGCCCTGGCGGCGGCGATCCGGGCGGTGCACGCCGGACATGTGTTGCTGCACCCCGATGTCGCACGGCTGCTGGCCGCCGGCGAGGCGCAGCCGCACGGCGTGCACCTCACCGGCCGCGAGCGCGAGGTGCTCGCCGAGCTGGCCCGTGGCCGGTCCAACCGGGAGATCGCCAGGTCGCTGGTGCTGTCCGAGAAGACGGTGAAGACGCACGTCAGCGCCATCCTGGCCAAGCTCGGCGTGCAGGACCGCACCCAGGCGGCGCTGCACGCCGTCCGCACCGGACTGATCAGTTCCGGGTGAGCAGCACGCGATAGGCGTTGGAGTAGCCGTGTTTGCGCCCGTACGGCGCGTGCAGCTTGTCGGCGATGAACGCGAGCACCAGCAGCGGCACCGAGATCACCATGCTCAGCTTGCGGACCAGCTTGCGCAGCGCGCTCGGCGGCTTCGGCTGCCACGGCACGTCGTTGCCCTTGACCACCCAGTTCGCCCACAGCGCCAGCGCCGCCACCATGTCCATCGAGCCGTGCGGCTCGGCCCGCTGCTCGTCCAGCACGGTGAAACCCAGTTCCTCGGCGGCCTTCTTGAGGTTGCCGATCGGCATCATGTTCAAATGCTGCGGTTGCAGCCACGGCATCCAGTACCGGCCGAGGATCCGGCCCCAGCGCGACTCCGGGTCCGGCAGCTCGATCACCAGGTGCCCGCCGGGCGGCAGCACCGCCGCTGCGGCGGACAGCTCAGCCTTCGGGTCCAGCGTGTGCTCCAGATAGTGGAACATGCTGATCACGTCGTAGTTGCCGGCCAGTTCGCCGGTCATTTCCGGGAAGTTCCCCCGGAACCCCTTGCTGATCCAGCCGTGCTCCTGGGCCAGCTCCACGCCCGCGCTCATGTCCAGGCCGTGGAACTCCGTGTCCGGCAACACTTCCGCGGCCGCCTTGCAGAAGTGCCCGTGCCCGGTGCCGACGTCCAGCCAGCGCTTGGGCGCGTGGTGCTTGGTCAGCAGCGACGCGCGGTCCTTCAGGCCGGCCGTGTTGCCCTCGAACATGGCCGCCATCTGCTTCTCGCCGAGGCCGTCGTAGCAGTCGCGGTAGTAGAACTCCAGGCCGGCGAGGCTCAGCCGGGGGTTCTGGAAGACGTGATGGCAGTCCTGGCACTCGGACAGCTCGAACCGGCCCGGCTTGTGCTGCAACAGGTCCACGGTGCGCAGGCGGGTGGCCAGGTTGCCGCCGCCGCACCAGGCGCAGTCGTCGCGGCGGGGTTCGTAGAAGCGGTCCAGCCCGGCCTCGATGTCGGCGAGGTACTGGGGGCGCCGCGCGGCGACAGGATCCGTCTCCGGCAGGGAGGAAGCGGTCATGGGCCGCAGCGTAGCGGCGATCACCACCGGTGTCTGCGCACCTACGGTGGTAAAAACGGGTCCGAACAAGACCTCCCGCCACATTGTTCACAACGGACAATGCGTCGGGCACGGAGGAGGATGGCATGACGGCACTGTTCGCGCAGATCAGCGATCTACATCTGGACGGCACCGTACGTGCCACCGACCGCGCGCGGCGGGTGGTGGGCTACCTGAACGGGCTCGCCCGGCCGGTGGACGCGGTGCTCGTCACCGGCGACATCGCCGACCACGGGACGGAGGCGGAATACGAGGAGGCCGCGCGGCTGTTCGCCACCATGTCGGTGCCGGTGCTGCCGTGCCCGGGCAACCACGACGTGCGCGGGCCGTACCGCAAGGCGTTGCTCGACGAGGAACCGGTCGGCGGCCCGATCAACCGCCGGCACCGCGTCGCCGGCGTCACCGTCCTGTTGGTGGACGGGACCGTGCCGGCCCAGGGACACGGTTACGTCGACGACGAGACCATCGCGTGGCTGGAGGAGCAGCTGCGGGATCCCTCGCCGACGCTGATCGCCCTTCACCACCCGCCGGTTCGGATCCACGAGCCGTCCCTGGACAAGATCCTGCTGCACTCGCCGGACCGGCTCGAGGCGCTGGTGGCGGCGCATCCGCAGGTGATCGCCGTGCTCACCGGGCACGCCCACACCGCCGCCGCCTCGACGTTCGCCGGCCGGCCGCTCGTCATCGCGCCGGCCGTGACCTACGCGCTGCGCATGCCGTGGGAGGGCGGCGACATCCGCAACTGGGACCAGCCGCCGGGCGTCGCCTTCCACGTGATCGACGACTCCCGGATCATCACGCACTTCCGGGTCGCGTGATCCATCCGTACGCCGTGCTGGGGTTCCTCGCGGCGGTCTTTCCCATCACGGCCACGCCCGGCGCGAGCGTCGCCCTGCTGATCCAGGGCGGCCGGCGACGGGCCGTGCCCGTCATCCTCGGCACCGTGACCGGGCTGTACGTGCACGCCACGCTCGCCGTGTTGGGATTGTCGGCGCTGGTCATGGAATCCAGCGAGGCCTTCGCCGTGGTGCGGGTCGTCGGCGCCGTGTACCTCGTGGGCCTCGGTTTGTGGACGTGGTTCGCCACCGGCTCTCGCGTCGCCAGGGCCCGCACCGACCCCACCTACACGCGGGCGCTGCTGGCCAACGTGCTGAACCCCAAGGCCGCCTCCATCTACCTCACCCTGGTGCCTCAGTTCGTTGCCCCGCAAGAGAATCTCGCCGGCCAGATCTACGTGCTGGTCACCGCGCACGCCCTGCTGGCGATCACCTGGCTGTCCCTCTGGGCCTTCGTCCTGCGCCGGATCCCCACCACCGACGCCTTCCGCCGGTGGACCCGCCGCGTCACGTCGGTCGTCCTGGTGGCGCTCGGCGTCCGCGCCGCCACCACCTGAGCGTGTCCGAAAAGCACATTCGGGGTGCCCGAGCGCGCGACTCGCGGGGGTGAGGGTGCCCGAATCGTGTCGGTGAGCGAGAGTATGTCCGTGACTACGTGGTACCGGCCGATGCGGGCCCGGGGCATGCACGAGGTGCACCGGGTGTCGACCCCGCTCGAGCTGCTCTTCGACCTCTGCTTCGTCGTCGCCGTCTCGCAGGCGGCGGCGCAGCTGCACCACGCGCTGGGCAGCGCCCACCCCGCCAACGGGGTGCTGCACTACGTGATGATCTTCTTCGGCATCTGGTGGGCGTGGATGAACTTCACCTGGTTCGCCACCGCCTACGACACCGACGACGGCGTCTACCGGGCGACCACGCTGGTGCAGATCACCGGCGTGCTGATCATGGCGGCCGGCGTGCCGAGGGCGTTCGGCGACGACTTCCGGATCGTGATCGTCGGCTACGTCGTGATGCGGCTGGCCATGGTCAGCCAGTGGCTGCGTGCCGCCAGGTCCGACCCGGAGCGCCGGCGGACGGCGCTGCGCTACGCCGGCGGCATCTTCGGGGTGCAGCTGCTCTGGGTGTGCCTGCCGCTGTTGCCGGTGTGGATGTTCGGCGTGTTCGTCCTGCTGGAACTGGCCATCCCGCCGTGGGCGGAGCACACGACGCCGACCAGCTGGCACCCGCACCACATCATGGAGCGCTACAGCCTGTTCACGCTGATCGTGCTGGGCGAGTCGGTGCTGGCCGCGACCACGGCCACCCAGGCGGCCCTGGACTCCGGCACCAAGTTCGGCGACCTTGCCGTGCTGGCCGCCAGCGGGCTGCTGATCGTGTTCGGCATGTGGTGGCTGTACTTCGACCGCCCCGCCCACTACCTGCTGACCTCGCTGCGGACCTCGCTCATCTGGGGCTACAGCCACTTCGCGGTGTTCGCCTCGGCGGCGGCCGTCGGCGCGGGCCTGGAGGAGGCCGTCGAGGCGCACGACCACATCGGCTGGGCCATCGCCGTGCCGGTCGCCGTCTACGTGCTCGGCGCCTGGGCGCTGCAGGTGCGGCCCCGCCACGAACACGCCCTGGACGCCGCGCATCTGGCGGCGGTGGTCCTGATCGTGCTCACGCCGCTGACGCCGTGGGCGGTGCCGGCGACCGCGGTGGTCGTCGTGCTGCTGGTGGTGCTCAGCCTGCTGCTGGCGCGGCCGTCGACTCCCGAGGAACCAGAGCAGTTGGCACTGTGACGACGGAGTCCTGATCGGACGGGCCGAACGCCAGCTCCACGGCCTTGCGCCCGATCTCCTCCAGCGGCACGTGCACCGTGGTCAGGTTCGGCCACACGTCCACGGCGGTCGGCAGGTCGTCGTAGCCGGCGACGGACACGTCGTCCGGCACCCGCCGCCCGGCCGCCCGCAGCGCGTGCACCGCGCCGGCCGCGACCAGGTCGTTCGCCGCCAGCACGGCCGTGAAGTCGGCGTCGGCGGCGAGCAGCCGCTCGACCCCCGCCCGCCCGGCCTCCCGGCTGAAGTCCCCGTGCACCACCAGGTCCGGCGCGAGCTCGACGCCGGCCTCGGCCAGCGCCGACCGGAAGCCGGCCAGCCGGGACGTGGTGGTGGTCCGGCCGTCCGGGCCGGTGATGTACGCGATGCGCCGGTGGCCGAGGTCGAGCAGGTGCCGGGTGATCGCCGCCGACCCGCCGGCGTTGTCGATCTCCACGACGGCGCCGGGCGCGTCCTCGCCGGGCGCGGGCCGCCCGCACAGCACCAGCCGGGTGCCGTGGCTGAGCATGCCCTTGGCCCGCGCGGTGGCCTCGGCCAGGTACTCGGGGTCCTCGGGGGCCGCGCCGACCAGGATCACCGCGTCGGCCCGGTGCCCGCGCAGCAGCTCCAGGAACGCGAACTCCTGCTCGGGGTCGCCCTCGGAGTTGCAGATGACCGACAGCCGGCTGGTCTCCGCCGCCGCGCCCTGGATGCCCCGCGCGATGCCCGCGAAGAACGGGTCGGAGGCGTCGTTGAGGACCACGCCGACGATGCCGCTGGTGCTGTGCAGCAGCGCCCGGGCGTGCGCGTTGACCACGTAGTCCAGCTCGCGGACGGCCTGCTGCACCCGCTGGCGCGTGCTCTCCGCGACCGGGTAGTTGCCGTTGAGCACGCGGGACACCGTGGCCGGCGACACGCCGGCGCGGGCGGCCACCTCGACCAGCGTGACGGGCATGCGGACTCCCGGGTTTTCGTCCTGTTAGACCAGGTGATCACGGTAGCGCTGGATGACCTCGGTCAGCACCTCGGCCCCGTTGCGAGCCCACAGCGCGGGGTTGAAGATTTCCACCTCCACGGGCCCGTCGTGGCCGGTGGAATCCACCAGCTCGCGGATCTCGCGCAGCGGCACGTGGCCGTCGCCGAGCTGGCCACGCCCCAGCAGTACGCCTTCGGGCAGCGGCGTGACCCAGTCCGCCACCTGGAACAGCGCCAGCCGCCCGGTCTCGCCGGCCCGCCGCACCTGGACGTCCAGCTCCGGGTCCCACCAGGAGTGGTACGTGTCGACCACGACGCCCACCTGCTCGGCCGGGAACGGCTCGGCGAGGTCCAGTGCCTGCGCCAGCGTCGAGACCACGCAGCGGTCGGAGCAGTACATCGGGTGCAGCGGCTCGATCGCCAGCTGCACGCCCCGTTCGCCGGCATACGGCGCGAGCTCCGCCAGCGCGTCCGCGACCCGCCGCCGCGCGCCCACCAGGTCCCGGTCGTCGGCTCCGAGACCGCCGCTGACCAGCACGAGCACCGGGCAGTTCAGCGCCGCCGCCTCGTCGATGGCCCGCAGGTTGTCGTCCAGCGCGGCACGTCGCTGGACGGGCTCGGCCGCTGTGTAGAAGCCGCCCCGGCACAGGCTGGTCACGGTCAGCCCGGCGTCCCGGATCAGCCATGCGGCGCGCTCCACGCCGTACTCCTGAACCGGCTCCCGCCACGGCGCGATGCCCGGCACACCGGCCTCGACGCACCCGGCGACCAGCTCCTCCAGCGACCACTGCTTGATCGTCTCGGAGTTGATGGACAGCCGCGCCAGGTCGCTCACAGCAGGGCCGCCCGACTCGCGGCGAGCTCCGGATCGGCGAACAGGTCCAGCTCGGCGGCCAGTTCGTAGCATCGGAGCAGGTGCTCGCGGGAACGCGCCGTCTCCAGCCCGCCGATCATGCTGAAGTGGTCCTGGTGGCCGGCCAGCCAGGCCAGGAACACCACGCCGGTCTTGTAGTACCGGGTCGGGGCCTCGAACACGTGCCGCGCCAACGGAACCGTCGGCTCCAACCGCGCCAGGAACCCCTCGGTGTCGCCGGCGTCCAGCCGATCCAGCGCCTGCTTGGCGACGACCGCGAGGGGATCGAAGACGCCCAGCAGCGCGTCGCTGTGACCGTGCTCGTCGCCGGCGATCAGCCGCGGGTAGTTGAAGTCGTCGCCGGTGTAGCAGCGCACGCCCGCCGGCAGCCGTCGGCGCAGGGCGATCTCGCGCTTGGCGTCCAGCAGCGAGATCTTCACGCCGTCGATGCGGTCGGCGTTGGCCTCGATCACCGACAGTAACGTCTCGGTGGCCTCGTCCAGGTCCTCGCTGCCCCAGTACCCGGTCAGCGCCGGGTCGAACATGGGGCCGAGCCAGTGCAGGATCGCCTTGTCCCACAGCTGCGACAGCAGCCGTCCGTACACCTCGCGGTAGTCGTCGGCGTCCTGTGCCAGCGCCGCCATGTGCCGGCTGGCCATCAGGATCGGCTGCGCGCCCGCGGCCTCCACCACCGCCAGCTGCTCGGTGTACGCGTCGATGACCTGGTCCAGTTTGACGACCTCGCCGGTCAGCTGGTCGGTGCCCGCGCCGGCGGCGATCACGCCGCCCTCCCCGCACGCCTCGGCGGCGCTGCGCCGGATCAACTCGGCCGCGGTCGTCCAGTCCAGGCCCATGCCGCGCTGCGCGGTGTCCATCGCCTCGGCGACGCCGAAGCCCAGTCGCCACAGGTGTCGGCGGAACGCCAGCGTGCTGTCCCAGTCGACCTTGTTGTTGTCGTCGGGGTCGGCGACGACGTGCGCGGCGGCGAAGAACGTCCGGCTGCTCACAGCGTCAGCTCCGGCACCTCGACGCGCCGGCCCTCGGCCGCCGACCGCAGGCCCAACTCCGCCAGCTGCACGCCCCGCGCGCCGGCGAGAAGGTCCCACTGCCACGGTTCGTCCAGCACCACGTGCCGCAAGAACAACTCCCACTGCTCCTTGAAGCCGTTGTCGAACTCGGTGTTGTCCGGGACCTCCTGCCACTGCGCGCGGAAGTCCACCGGCGACGGGAGATCCGGGTTCCACACCGCCTTCGGCGTGATCGACCGGTGCTGCACGCGGCAGTGCCGCAGCCCGGCCACGGCGCTGCCCTCGGTTCCGTCCACATGGAACTCGACGAGCTCGTCCCGGTTGACGCGTGTGGCCCAGGAGGAGTTGATCTGCGCCACGATTCCGCCGTCCAGCTCGAAAATCCCGTACGCGGCGTCGTCGGCGGTGGCGGCGTAGGCGTTGCCGTGCTCGTCGACCCGTTCGGGGATGTGGGTCGCGGTAAGCGCTTGCACGGAGCGGACGGGGCCGAAGATGTCCCGCAACACGTACTGCCAGTGGCAGAACATGTCGAGCACGATGCCGCCGCCGTCCTCGGCGCGGTAGTTCCAGGACGGGCGCTGCGCCGGCTGCCAGTCGCCCTCGAACACCCAGTAGCCGAACTCGCCGCGCACGGACAGCACCCGCCCGAAGAAGCCGCCGTCCATCAGGCGCTTCAGCTTGCGCAGGCCCGGCAGGAACAGTTTGTCCTGCACCACACCGGTTTTCACGCCGGCGGTCGCCGCGGTCCGGGCCAGGTCGAGGGCGTCCTCCAGCGACTCGGCGGTCGGCTTCTCGCAGTAGACGTGCTTGCCGGCGGCGATCGCCGCGAGCACGCCCTCGCGCCGGGCGGAGGTCACCTGGGCGTCGAAGTAGACCTCGACGTCCGGTTCGGCCAGCGCCTTGCCCACGTCCGTGGTCCAGCGCTCGATGCCGTGGCGCTCGGCGATGGCCCGGATCCGGTCCTCGTTGCGGCCGATGAGCACCGGTTCCGGCCAGATCACCGTGCCGTCGGCGACGGCGACGCCGCCCTGCTGGCGGATGGCCAGCACGGAGCGGAGCAGATGCTGGTTGTAGCCCATCCGCCCGGTCACCCCGTTCATCGCCACGCCGACGGTCCTCCGCGCCACCGCACACCTCCCAGCTGGTAGAAAAGCCTTTCTATCGGAGGCTAGGAGCTGGGAGAGGGGGTGTCAACAAAGAGCACCCGCCCGCGACCTCGGAAACGGCGGCAGGCGGCCTTGAGAAGCGCTCACCCCTTCGCGGCGGCCGCCTTCAGCAGCAGGTTCAGCTCGTCGATCAGATACCCCGCCAGGGTGTCGATGTCCGGCACCAGCTCGCGGCACGCGACCAGGCCGAAGTGCAGCTGGCCGAGGTAGCCGACCAGGGTGATGTTGAGCCCCTGCCCGTCGAGGATCACCGACAGCGGGTACTGCGCCAGCATCCGCGCCCCGGCCAGGTACACCGGCACGTTCGGCCCGGGCACGTTGGAGATGGTGATGTTGAACGGCGGCAGCCGGTGCATCATGCCGGTGGCGAACACGACCCGCGCGGCGCGGGCGGTCAGCGCCGGCGGCGCGAAGTCGGAGATGTCGTCGACCAGGCCCTGGGGGATGACCGCCTGCTGCGCCTTGGCGATCTTCGTCGCCTCGTGCACCACGGCCAGCCGCTGCTCCGGGTCGTCCAGATTGGTCGGCAGCGCGGCCAGCATCGCCGACACCCGGTTGCCCAGCTTGCCCTTGGCCGCCTCGTCCCGCACCGACACCGGGATCATCGCGTTCAGCGCGCTCGCCGGCAGCGCGTCGTGGTCGATCAGCCAGTGCCGCAGCGCCCCGGCGCACATCGCCATCACGACGTCGTTGACCGAGGTGCCGAAGGCGTTCTTGACCGTCTTGACGTCGGCCAGGCTGACGCTGCGGAACGCGACCCGGCGGTGCGGGGTGATCTTCTTGTTGAACGGGGTGCTCGGCGCCAGGCCCAGCGTGGTCGGGATGACGCTGCCGTCGCCCCGGTTGAGCCCGAGGATCTCGCCGATGAACGGGCTCACCAGCGGCGCCATCGACGGCACCTTCTTCACGAACTCGCCGGCCAGCTGCACGGTCTGCACCGGCCGCCAGGCCAGCCGGGCGGCGGCCCGGGCCATCAGCGTCAGCGAGCCGGGCGGCTTGGCGGCGACGAAGTCCTCGGCGGGCGGCAGCTTCCGGCCCTCGGGCGACAGGTCGAGCAGCACGGTCAGCAGCTCGGCGCCGGACACGCCGTCGATCGCCGCGTGGTGCACCTTGGTGTAGACGGCGACCATGCCGTCGGCCAGCCCGCTGATCAGGTACATCTCCCACAGCGGCCGCCGCCGGTCCAGCGGGCGGGCGTGCAGCCGGGCCAGCTGCTCGGTCAGCTGCGCCTGCGATCCCGGCGTCGGCAGCCCGACCTCGCGGATGTGGTACTCGATGTCGAAGTCGGGGTCGTCGATCCAGTACGGCTGGTCCAGCCCGAGCGGCACCTCCAGCAGCTTGCGGCGCAGCACCGGCACCAGCGGCAGCCGCTGGGCCAGCGTGTCCGTGAGCAACGCCAGGTCCAGCGGCTTCGGGGCGTCGGCCGGGTCGAGCAGGCAGACACCGCCGACGTGGCCGGTCGAGTTGGTCGTCTCCAGGGCGAGGAAGGCGGCGTCGAGTCCGGTGAGTTGCTGCATGACACCCTCACTTTCCGGCGGTGGTCGGGGTCCGGGCGAGCCAGTCCGTCACGGCGTTGACGACCGCCGCGGGTGTTTCCAGCTGTGGCGTGTGGCCGACATCGGTCATGAACGCCGTGTCCCAGTGAGGATTGGCCTTGGCGACGGCGCGGGCGAGGGTGATCGGCACGAGTCGGTCGGCGTCGCCGCTGATCAGCAGCACCGGTGGTTTGAGGCCCGCCATGATGTCGCGGTAGCGGTCCGGCCGCGCCAGGAACCGCATGAGCGAACGGGTCGCGCCCAGGAAGGACTCCTCCTTGCGCGGGATCTCGCGGCGCTGGTCGGTCAGCGCGACCGAGGCGTCCATCAGCTTCGGGTCGAGCCGGCTCGGATCCGCGAAGCAGAGCTCGTTCATGCGCCGCACCAGTTGCCGCGAGGACAGCCGGTTCTGCGCGAACCGCATGTACAGCTCGCCGATGCCGGGCGTCATGTACGTCATGAACATGGCCGCCACCCGCAGGTCCGGGCGGATCGTCGCCGGCGGCAGCGCGGGGTCGACCAGCACCAGGCCGGCGACGCTGTGCGGGCTGTTGTGCGCCTGCAGCACGGAGATCACGCCGCCCATCGAGTTGCCGACGAGCACCGCCGGCCCGCCGACGACTTCCCGTATGAAGGCGTCGACCAGGCTCACGTTGGACCGGATCGACGTGCTGCGCGGGGCGCCCGGCGTCATGCCGAAGCCGCGCAGGTCCAGCGCCACCGCCCGGCGGCCCTTGGCCAGCGCCGTGCCGACCAGCGCCCAGTTCAGGTGCGAGCCGCCGAGCCCGTGCACGAACACGATCGGTGCGCCGTCGCCCTCGCCGCCGAAGTCGATCCAGTGCACCGGGCCGCCGAGGTCGCTGACCCAGCCGCTCGCGCCCCACGGCTCGGCGAACGTCCACGGCGCCGCCTTCATCGCGCGGCCGGGTAGAAGGCGCGCGCCCAGCCGGTCGGCCGGAACGGCCGCCAGCGTTCGACCGGCTGGGCCAGGCGGTCGGCGATGGACCACAGCGTCGCCGGGTCCACGCCGAAGCCGAGATGACCGCAGGTGACCTCGATGTTCTCCCGGTCGGCGCCGGGTGTCTGCATGCACGCCCGCCAGTCGACGATGCCGTCGCAGCGGGAGTAGATCGCGGTGGAGGGCACCGGAATCGGCAGGCCGAGCCGCTCGCGGCCGGGCACCCGCTCGGGGCTCGCATGCTTGCGGGAGCCGCGGCGGAAAGCGGATTCCGCCCGGCTCTGCCGCGGGTCGACCAGCGCGAACGGGCTGCCCATGGTGATCACCTGGCGTACCAGCTCCGGGTGGTCGCGGGCGAGTTCACGGGCATAGATGCCGCCGAGGCTCCAGCCGATCACCGACACCGGGCCGCCGGTCTCGGCGGCCAGCCGCCGCAGCAGCAGCGGCATGCCGTCGAGCACGGCGTCGGTCGGGCCGATGTTGCGGCCGAGGCCCCAGCCGCGGGTGGCGTAGCCGAGCGCGGCGAGGTACCGGCGCAGCGGCTGGTTGCTCGCGTCGTCGGCCAGCAGGCCGGGCAACAGGAGCACGCCGTGGCCGTCGCCTCGCGGCGCGCGGCGCAGCACCGGGATGGCGAAGGGGAGCGCGCCGAACGTCATCGCCCCGCGCACCGGTTCGCTCAGGAACCAGTGCAACGACGGGCGGTGGACCGCCGGGGGCCGCGGAACTGCTTGCTGGGCAACAGACATGGCCGCCCCTTCGCCGTTGTTACATTGTGTTAACTCCGCATGGTATGGACCGGTACCGGTAACAATCAACAGAACTGGGGATCCCGGGCAACTAATGCAGGGCAGATGTGGGGTCAGCGATCGCGCATCGTGCTCACGGCCCGTGACACACGGGGGTCGGCCGTGAACGCCGCGAGATCGACCGGGAACGGGATCCGCCAGTTGGGGTACTCGTCGACGGTGCCCGGCAGATTGGGCTGACGGGTCTCGCCGATCACGTCGTACGGGGACGCCAGCACCAGCCGGCAGGGGGTGCCGGCGAGCAGCGCGTGCATCGCGACGATCACGTCCTCCTCGGCGGCGGACTCGTCGAGGTTCAGCATCTCCAGCAGCTCGCGGCGCTCCTTGGCGGCGTTGGCGTACTCGGCGTCCACGTCATCGGCGAGGACACCCAGCTCGGCCCGGACCCGCACGTGCTCGCTGCGGAGGAATCCGGCCGCCGTCGGCAGGTCGTGGGTGCTGACGCTCGCCGTCGCCCGCTCCGGCCAGTCCTGCGGCGGGCGCAGGTTGCCGTGCTCGTCCCGTTCGAACCAGAGCACCGCCGAGGACAGCATGTTGTTGGCGTGCAACGTTTCCGTGACAACGGGTTCGACCGTGCCGAGGTCCTCGCCGATCACCGCCGCCCCGGCGCGGTGCGCCTCCAGGGCGAGGATGCCGGTCATCGCCTCGGCGTCGTAGCGGACGTAGGTGCCCCGGCGGGCGTCGCCCGACGGGATCCACCACAGCCGCCACAGGCCGGCGATGTGGTCGATGCGCAGGCCGTGCGAGTGCCGGAACACCGCCTGGAGCAGCCGTCGGTACGGCTGGTAGCCGGCCTCGGCCAGCTTGCGCGGCTGCCACGGCGGCAGCGACCAGTTCTGGCCCTGCTGGTTGAACGCGTCCGGCGGCGCGCCGACCGTCACGCCCGGGGCGAGGACGTCCTGCAACGCCCAGGCGTCCGCGCCGCCCGGATCGACGCCGACCGGGAGGTCGTGCACGATGCCGATGGTCATGTCCTCGGCCGCCCGGCGCGCGGTTGCCAGCTGCTCGTCGCAGAGCTCCTGGAGCCAGGCGTGGAAGGACACCCGGGCCGGGTCGGCCTGCTCGCGGACCGCAGGGTTGTCGGGATGGCGCAGCTCCTCGGGCCACTCGCGGTAGTCCGCGCCGTGCACCTCGGCGAGGGCGCAGTACAGGGCGAAGTCGTCACCCTCCCGGATGGTCTCCGGCTTCAGCAGCTCCAGCGCCGCGATCTTGGCGTCCCAGACCTGGTCGTAGTCGATGAGCTCGGTCGTCCGGTCCGGCCGGAGCGCGTCCACGGCCGCCTTCGTGGCGTCGTCCGCGTCGAGGTACGCATTCGTGGCGGTGACCCGCAGGTAGACGGGGTTGGTGTGGCGGCGGCTGGAGGGGGAGTAGGGGGAGGGCTGGACCGGGTGCACGGGCGCCACCGCGTGCATCGGGTTCAGCAACACGACCCCCGCCCCGGTGTCCCTCGACCAGGTGACGAAGTCGCTGAGGTCGGCGAGGTCGCCCACGCCCCAGGAGTCCCGCGAGTGCATCGCGTACATCTGGAGCGCCCAGCCCCAGGTCCGCGGCGGCTCCGGCAGGCTCGCCGGGGCGACGACCAGTGTGATCTCGCGGCCGTCGGCGATCAGCGTGTGCCAGCCCAGCGGCAGGTCGCCCGGGATCTCGTCGCCGATGTCGAGGGTGTCGCCGTCCTCGGTGCGGACGGTCGCCTGCGCCGGCAGCTTCCGGGTCCGGCCGGTGCGCAGCACGATCGTCGGCGGCAGGTCGTCGGCGCGAACCTCGGCCAGGGCCTGGCTGATCGCCGCCGGCGAGTCCGCCGCGACACCGAGCTTGGCCAGCACCGCCACCACCACGTCCGGCTCGACGTCGATGCGGCGGCGCTCGCTGCCCTCGTACCAGGTGGCGACCCCGTGGGCGTCGGCCAGCTCTACCAGCTGATCATCCATGGGGCCCATTCTGTCGGGCTTCGCCGTCAGAAGAGCGACGCGACCGCCACCGCCCCGCCTGCGGCCAGGATTATCCCGCCGATCGCGAAGCCCAGCGGCTTGCGCCGCCACGCCGTGTGCCGGTCCAGCGCGTACCAGCCGGGGCCGGTCAGCAGCAGCGCGAAGGCGATCACCGTCAGCGTCAGCTCCAGCTCGAAGCCGGCGCCGTCGGAGAAGCCGCCGGCCCACTTGGCCCGCACCGCGCTGATGCCCACGCCCAGCAGGCCGGCCGCCGCCAGCGGCGTGAACAGGCCGATCACCAGCAGCGCCGAGCCGGCCACCTCGGTGACCCCGGTCAGCCAGGTCAGGAACTCGATGTTGCGGGTGAACCCGTAGCCCTGGAGCAGCGAGCCGAACTTCGCCATGCCCGGGCCGCCGAACAGGCCGAACACCTGCATCAGCCCGTGCGCCCCCATCACCACCGCCACCAGCAGCCGCAGCGCCAGCAGCCCGAAGTCCAGGCCACCGTTCTCGTCCGACCAACGGGACATGCTCGTCACCCCGGACACCCTAGCCATCCCCGCGAGTCGCGCTGTCGGACACACCGAATGCGCGTTTCGGGCACATCTATTCCTCGATGGACCGGGTCAGATCGGTGCCGTCGGCCTTGCCGGCGACGCACCAGTACGACCGCTCCCCGAAGGCGTGCTCCGGCGAGGACCAGGCCGCCGGCGACGGCACCAGCACCCAGTAGCGCAGCGACCGCTCCTTGTCGGCGACGGTTACCCGCGACAGGAACTGCTTGGTGCACAGCGCCACCGCCCGCGAGGTCATCTGCTCCGGCGTCGGGTACGGGGCGTCCGCCTCCGGCGTGATGATGCCGTAGTCGATGGACTGCACCCCGTGCGGCGCGTCGCAGTCGACGTAGTCGAAGGTCTTCGGCGCCGGTTTCCCCTTGGTCGGGGTCCAGGCGTAACAGGCCGCGTTGCGGGAAGGGACCGTGTCGGAGGTGATGTCGCCGCCCGCGCCGTAGGTCAGGATCGGCTGCTGCATCGCCGCGATGACCGCCGGCGTCGTGGTGCGGGTGGTGGTCGTCGCGGTGGCGTTCGGCGTGGTCGCGCCGGGCGTGATGATCGGCTGGTTGAACGCGGCGTTCATGTCGATGGCGCTCATGATCACCGGCACGAGCGCGGCCACCATGATGACCACGCCCGCGACCATGGCGATCCTGGTCAACGTCCGCAGGCGGCGGAACCGGGCCATCGCCTGCGCCTGCTGCGCCATGACCCGCTCGCGGTGGGGGTGATTGGCGTACGGGTCCGCGCCCGGTGCGAAGGGGTTCGAGCCGGGGGCGAACGGGTTCGGTTGGCTCGGATCGGGCGTGAAGGAGCCCGGTTCGTAGCCGGCGGTCGGGTTCGGCTGGCCAGGCTCGGACATGTAGATCGCGGTCGGTTTCGGTTGGCTGGGGTCTGACGTGTAGACCGCCGTCGGGTTCGGCTGGCCCGGCTCGGCGGCGACGGCCGTTGGCCTCGGGTTGCCCGGGTCGGGTAACGCGGCGGTCGGCTTCGGGCGGGTCGTTCCGGCGGCCTGGTCGAGGAGCCGACGCGCCGCCGCGGCGGTCAGCCGCTGCGCCGGATCCGGCTCCATCAGGCCCGTGATCACCTCGGCCAGCGGGCCCCGGCACTGCGTGACCTCGGCACGTTCGTTCAACACCGCGAGCATGGTCGCGGTGTTCGTCGCGCGCTGGTACGCGTCGTAGCCCTCGACCGCGAAGAACAGGGTCGCGCCGAGGGCCCACAGGTCCCAGGCCGCCGCCGGCTCGCCGCCGGACAGGCGCTCCGGCGACATGTACGGCGGGGAGCCGATCAGCACGCCGGTGGACGTCAGCCGCGGGTCCTCGAAGGACTGCGCGATGCCGAAGTCCGTCAGCTTGGCCGTGCCCTTCGGCGGCACCATGACGTTGCCGGGCTTGACATCCCGGTGGACGATCCCCGCCTCGTGCGCCGCCTCCAGCGCCGACAGCAGCTCCCCGCCCAGCCGGGCCGCCCGCGACGCCGACATCGGCCCGTCCCGCCCGACCAGGTCGGCCAGCGTCGGCGCGTCGACGAACTCCATCACGATGTAGGTCTGGCCGCCGTCCATCAGCAGGTCGTACACCGTGACCACGCCCGGATCCCGCAGCCGGCTCGCCGTCCGCGCCTCCCGCACGACACGTTCCGGGCTGCCCGAGACGGTCAGCTCCTTGACCGCGACCTCGCGCCCCAGCAGGCGATCCTCCGCCAGCCACACCACACCCATGCCGCCGCGCCCGAGTTCGCGCACCGGCACGTAGCGGCCATCGCCGATCTGTCTCATCAGGACACACCACAAACCGTTTGTCAGCCATCATCACGAGTGGCGCCAGCGTACGGACGGCCGCAGTGTAGGGCATCCGATTTTGCCTACTCCGAACGGTTTGTCGGGCGTACCCGGAATTGCCCCAAGGGGCGATTCCGAGTACCCCCAGGTGCTCCGCAGGGTCAGATCACGCCGAGGTGGCGGGGGAGGAATTCCTGGTCCACGCCGGTCCAGCGGATCCGGCGGTGGTCGCCGGGTTTGGCGTGCAACGTCTTCTCGGTGGAGGCGAAGGCGTCGAACAGGCCGAGCGTGTCGCTGCGGTCGACGTACTCGTCGTCCCACGGCAGCAGGAACTGAATGGGGACGGTGATCCGCCGAGCGGCTTCGAGCAGTTCGGGGTACACGAAGAATCCGCCGCCGAAGATCGCGGCGCTGATCCGGGGGTCCGTCGCGGTGAGGGGCATGCCGATGGCGGTGCCCATGGAAATGCCGCCACCGTAGGCGATCGGCGTTTCGGCGCCGATCTCCGGCAGGTGCTGGAGGGCATCGAGGGTCGCCCGCCATTCCGGCACGGCACGTTCGGCCAGGGAAAGGGTGTAGTCGATGCTGACCGACTTGAAACCCTTGACGTCGCCGGTTGTCATGGCTTGGCGCATGTCGTCGCGGGCTTGGTCGTCTTCGGGAGAACGTGGGCGTTCGCCGTGACCGGGGGCGTCGATGGCGACGACCGTGAAGCCCCAAGTGGTGACGGCCTCGACGGCACGGGCCTTGAGCGCGGGGGTTTTCTTGTGCAGACCGCCGCCGTGACCCATCAGCACGACCGGCGCGTGATCGGGGCCGGATTCGGGGGACCAGAGCACGCCGGGAACGTCGCCGACGGTGAAATCGCGTTCGCGGACGCCGTTCGACGACGTCTGGGTGGTGAAGCGCAAGGTGTTCATGGCGCATCGCCTTTCGGGAGGGCTTAGGCGCTCCCGGCGACCTTTACGCCATACCCCCGGCCGCGACGATGAGGGGGAGCACCCACCTGTGTCCTGCGTACATGGGTCTCACCTCCCTGAGTGGTTCACGGCGGCCGGAACGCTAGCGGGCCGAGGTCGGTCCTGTCCAATCCTTTCGGCACAATGACCGCCAACAAGCCATGGGGGGCGGCGATGACGTCGGTGATGGACCGTTGCGAGTGCTTCTACCAGGGTGACGTGCGGCCGCCGAGGAAGGTGCGGTTCCACCGGGAGCGCCAGGACACCGAGGCGGAAGGCTGGCTCCGGCTGCTGGCGCTCATCGATGAAGCCGCCGCGGACGGCCGGACCGAGTTCGCTCCGCTACGGCAGATGACCCCGGAGCAGCGCCGGCAGGTGATCACGCTGCCGCCGACCATCGCCAAGCTGACGGCGGTGCGAAAGTTGACCATCTACCGCAGCAACCTGGTCTCGGTGCCGCCGGCGATCGGGGCGATGGCCGGCCTGGTGGAGTTCGTCCCGTACACCTCACACCGGCTGCACTGGTTCCCGTACGAGATCACGCGTTGCCCGAACCTGGTCAGAAGCACGGTGAGCACGAGATCGCTGTACGGGAACTTCAAGATCAGACCACCGTTCCCCGAGTTGGACGGCACCGAGCACGTGACCGCCGCGTGCAGCGTGTGCGACGGCCCGATCGAGCGGGTCCACCAGGTGTGGATCTCGTTGCGGGTGGCGACCGATGTGCTGCCGCTGCTGGTGAACGCGTGCTCGACGACATGCGTCGAAGCATTGCCGACGCCGCCGGAGGAACACGTGCCGCTGCCGCACACCGGCGGCCTGACCGTGAAGCAACCCCGAGCCGACTACGCCGACGACGATTAGACCCGTCACACCGGAACCTCCGCGAGTCACGCCCAGCTTCACGCCGAAACACGTTCTCAGGCAGATCTGAGACCTCAGGCTCGTTTCTGCCTGACGCCGCATTTCGGTGTGTCCGTGAGCGCGACTCGCGGGGGTTCATCAGTGGGCGTCGACGGTCTGGCTGGTCCAGGTGGCGTACATCTGGGTGTACTTCCCGCCCGCCGCAACGAGTTCGTCGTGCGACCCGACCTCGACGATCCGGCCCTCGTCGACGACCACGATCCGGTCGGCCTTCATGGCGGTGGACAGCCGGTGCGCGATGAGGATCGCGGTCCGGCCCTCCAACAGCACGTCCAGCGCGTCCTCGATCTTGGTCTCGGACTGGAGGTCCAGATTGGACGTCGCCTCGTCCAGCACCAGGACCCGGGGCTGGGCCAGGAAAGCGCGGGCCAGGGCGACCAGCTGCCGTTCGCCGGAGGAGAGGGACTGGCCCCGCTCCTGGACGACGGTGTCGAGCCCCTGCGGCATCCGCTCCACCACCTCGACGAGGCCGACGGCCCGCAGCGCCTCCCACACCTGGTCGTCGGACGCGTCGGGGCTGGCGAACCGGATGTTGTCCCGGAGCGGCCCGGCGAACAGGAAGGGCTCCTGCGGCACGACGCCGAGCTGTCGCCGCAGCGACTCGATCCGCACGTCCCGCAGATCGTGCCCGTCGATGAGCACCCGGCCGGCGGTCGGGTCGTAGAACCGGGTGACCAGCTTGGCCAGCGTCGACTTGCCGGCCCCGGTGGGCCCGACGAACGCCACGGTCTCGCCGGCGCGGATGTCCAGCGACACATCGGAGATCACCGGATTGCCGGGAAGGTAGCCGAAGGTGACGTCGGCGAAGGTGATCTCGCCCTCGACCGGCGGCAGGTCGACGGCCTGGGCGCCCTCGCGCACGTCGGGAGCCATGCCCAGCAACGCCTTCAGCTTGGTGATGGACGACTGCCCCTGCTGGTACGTGCTGTACAGCTGCACCAGCTGCTGGATGGGCTGGAAGAACGCCCCCAGGTAGAGCAGGAACGCCACCAGCTCGCCGATGGTCAACTGCCCGTCGGCGACCATGCCGGCGCCGATCGCCAGCAGCGCGAGCTGCCCGGCGACGCCGACGACCTGGGTCCCTGGTCCGTAGATCGAGTTGATCCGTCCGGTTTGGACATTCGTCTCGTAGTACTCGCCGGTGACCTGCCGGTGGTGCTTGGTGTTGTGCCGCTGCCGGTTGTGCGCGGTGACGATGCGAACACCCTGGAGGCTCTCGGAGAGGTCGGCGAGCACGTTGGCGATGGCGTCCCGCACCCGCACGTAGCCCTTGCTGGACGCGCGGTGGAACCACAGCGACATCACGGTCAGGATCGGCACCACCAGCACCACGGTGATCAGCGCCAGCCGCACGTCGAAGGTGAACAGCACCACCGTCACCACGACCATGGTCAGGCCCTGGATGGCGAACTGCACCAGGCCGTCCTGGAGAAGCTGTTGCAGGTTCTCGATGTCGCTGGTCATCCGGGTCATGATCACGCCGGCCTTCTCGCCGGTGTAGTAGTCCAGCGACAGCCGCTGCAACTGGGTGAACACCCGCACCCGCAGGTCGTTCATGACCCACGCCGCGATCCGGCCGGTCACCTTCACCCGCGCCGCCTGCGCGAACCCGGTGATCAGCAGGCTGGCCAGGTACACCGCCGCGACCAGCACCAGCACGCCGTAGTTCTTGGCGATGATGCCGTTGTCGATGCCGAGCTGGGTGAGCTTCGGCCCGGCCTGCAACGACAGCGCCTCGACGACCACCAGCACGCCGGCCAGCAGCGTCATGCCCAGGTACGGCCGCACCAGCCGCCGCAGGCTCAGGCGGGCGCCGTCGGGATCGGGCCGGCCGTGGTCGAACACGACCTCGGGCTCGGGGTGCTCCGGCTCGGTCTTGACCAGCTTGTCCACGCCGGCCTGCATCTCCGGCGGGACACCCGCGAACGGCAGCCCGGCCGCGCCGCCCCGCGCGGCGCCGAACGGGCCGCCGCCACCTCCTCCGGGAAACGTCATCGCGCCACACCCCCCAGTTCCGCTGTGTCAATTTCTTTGGAGAATTCGTCCGCCTGCGCCAGCACCTCGGCGTAGAGCGGCGTGCTCTCCAGCAGTTCCGCGTGCGTGCCGTCGGCGACGATCCGCCCGCCGTCCAGCAGCACCACCCGGTCGGCCAGGCTGATCGTGGACAGCCGGTGCGCGATGATCAACGTCGTCCGGCCGGCGAACAGCGTGCGCAGCCCGGCGTGGATCTCCTGCTCCACCTGGACGTCGATGGCGCTGGTGGCGTCGTCGAGCACCAGTACCGGCGGATTGACCAGCAGCGTCCGGGCGATCGCGATGCGCTGCCGCTGCCCGCCGGACAGCGTGTAGCCGCGCTCGCCGATCACCGTGTCGTAGCCCTCGGACAGCTCGGTGATGAACTCGTGCGCCCCGGCCAGCCGGGCCACCCGCTCGATGTCGGTGATGTCCGCGTCCGGCCGCCCGTAGGCGATGTTGTCCCGCACGGACGCCGAGAACAGGAACGGCTCGTCCAACACGATGCCGACGTCGTCGCGGAGGCTGTGCAGCGTCAGCGACCGAACGTCGTGCCCGTCGATCGTGACGGAACCCTCGCGCACGTCGTAGAAACGCGGCAGCAGCCTGGCCACAGTGGACTTTCCGCTGCCGGTCCGGCCGACCAGCGCCACCGTCTCGCCGCTGTCCAGCCGCAGCGAGAACCCTTCCAGCACATCGGGTCCGTCGCCGTAGCCGAACCGGACGTCCCGGAACTCGACGTCGCCCTGCGCCTCGGTGAGCTCCACCGCGTCCGGGGCGTCCACGATCTCCGGCTGCTCGTCCAGCACCTCGTACAGGCGCTTGGCCGAGGCCGACGCCCGCTGGCCCATCATGATCAGCATGCCGAGCATCTGGAACGGCACCTGGAGCATCAGCAGGTAGGAGTTGAACGCCAGGATCGCGCCGACGCCCAGACTCCCTTGAATGGCAAGGTATCCGCCGAACAGCAGCACGATCGCCATGCCGACGCGGGGCAGGTTCTGCACCGCCGGCGTCCACCGCGCCCGCAGGTCGGCGTCCTTGACGTACGCCCACCGAACCTTGACCGCGGCCTTCTGGAGCAGCGACAGCTGGCGCCGTTCGGCCGCGAACGACTTGACCACGCGGACGCCGTTGATGTTCTCGTCCACCACGGTCGCGACGTCCGCCAGCCGGGCCTGGATCAGCCACGACACCGGGAACATCGACCGCTGCATGCGCCGGCTGGTCAGGAACACCAGCGGCATCGGCAGCATCGCCACGATCGCCAGCGGCACGTTGATGGCCAGCATGTACGCGAACGACACCAGCGAGATGCCGCACTGCACCAGCATGAACGGCGCGAACGCCAGGTACATCTGCACCGAGCGGATGTCGGAGTTGGCGCGGGAGATCAGCTGCCCGGTCTGCACCCGGTCGTAGAACGGGAACGACAGCCCGGTCAGGTGCTCGTACATGATGTTGCGCAGGTCGTACTCGATCTTGTACGCGGTGCGGAACAGCAGTTGCCGCGCGAAGAACCCGGCGACCAGCATGACGGCCGTCAGCCCGACCAGCCACCACAGGTACCCCGACAGCGGCTCCCGGTGGGTGACGATGGAGTTGTCCAGCGAGTCCTGGATCAGCTTCGGCACCTGCACGGCCACCAGCAGGCTGACCGCCGAGCAGGTCAGTGCGGTGCCGAACATCCACTTGTGCGCCTGGACCAGCGGCCACGCCCGTCGCAGCCAGGACCGGTCCGGATCGGGATCGATCGCGGCGGTCGGCGGCGGATAGGTCTTGCTCACCTGCATTCCCCCCTCTGCGCGCCCTCGCGGGCGGCCCATTCGGCTTGTCTCGCGCGCCCCAGCGCCTCGTGCCACAGCGACAGCGCCGCCATGGCCTGCCCGGCCTGCTCCTCGTCGAGGAACGCGGCCAGCCCGGCCAGGTGCCCGCGGATCGCGTCGTTCGCCGCGGCCAGCAGGTGCCGGCCCGCTTCGGTGACCACGTGCGTGACCTTGCGCCGGTCGGTCGGATCCGGCTCGCGCCGGACGTACCCGCCCGCGACCAGGCCGTCCATCACCGCGGTGACGGTGGCCGGCTTGACCGACAGCATCCACGCCACCTTCGACGGCGTCGCCGGGCTCGCCTTCGTCAGCACCGACAGCATCCGGTACTGCGGCAGTGTCAGCTCCACGCTCAGCAGGGCGCGCTCGGCGACCCTGGCCAGGCGGGCCAGCACCATGCCCGGTTCGACTGCTTCGGGTGTCACATATTCAGGGTATCAAATACTGAGTCTACATCCCTACTTCCGGATGTACGGGGTTTCCCGGATGTCGTGACCACGCGTGAGGCAGCACCATTGCCGTGCCCGGGGGGACTGGGCACAACACGGGGTGAGGGGAAAGAGGGCGAAGGATGGCATCGCACGACGTGGCGCGGGCCGTGGCGGGACTCGACGAATCGGTCCAGGCCCTGCCGGCCACGATGATCAGCGCGCTGAACGGCTGGCGCCTGGTCAACCCGGAGCACGACCCGAGCGACCCGACCAGCCAGGAGACCTACTCCTTCCCGGAGTGGCTGGTGCGGTCGACCGTCCGGGCCGGCCGGGCCGAGGCGATGGCCACCGCCGCCCTGGAGGCGGTCAAGGCATTGGCCGCCGTCCAACCGGGGCTCGACCCGGAGCGCGTGCTCGAGCTCATCGAGCGCCGGGTCGACGCCGCGATCTCCTGACCGGTCGGGAGGGTCGGTCGGGAGCGCCCTGAAGGAGGTTCCGACGCGTCGGGTGGGCGCCGGAGCCTCCTTCAGGTGGACGTCCGAGCTACAGGCGGACGTCAGGAGGTGTTCGGGACGGGGCCGATGTCGGAGGTCGGTGGTCAGGCCGTCGTCAGAGGGCCGACATCGGTCACCGTGATCGCCGCCGTGCCGGACTCGTCGGAGCCGAGCAGGTCGACCTCGGCGGTGATGCCCCAGTCGTGGTCGCCTTCGGGGTCGTCGAACACCTGCCGGACCAGCCAGCGCTCCGGTTCCTTCTCGATCTGGATCAGCTGCGGCCCGCGCGCGTTCGGCCCGGTGCCGAGCCGGTCGTACTCCTCGAAGTACGGCTCCATCGCCTCCTGCCAGGACTGCGCGTCCCAGCCGTACTCGGCGTCCAGCTCGCCCAGGTCGTAGTAGCGGCGCAGCGCCGCCAGCTCCACCCGTCGGAACATGGCGTTGCGCACCAGCACCCGGAACGCCCGCTCGTTGGTGGTGACGGCCGGTGGCCGCTCGTCCAGGGGCTTCGCGACCAGCTCGTCCTCGGGGTTGGCCAGCTTCTCCCACTCGTCGATGAGGCTGGAGTCGACCTGCCGGACCAGTTCCCCGAGCCACTCCACCAGGTCGGTGAGCTCCTCGGTCTTGGCCTCGTCGGGCACGGTCTGGCGCAGCGCCTTGAACGCGTCGGCCAGGTACCGCAGCACCAGGCCCTCGGACCGGGCCAGCTGGTAGAAGCCGACGTACTCGGTGAAGGTCATGGCCCGCTCGAACATGTCGCGGACCACCGCCTTGGGCGACAGGTGGTGGTCGAGCACCCAGGGATGGCCGCGCCGGTACGCGTCGTACGCGGCGAGCAGCAGCTCCTCCAGCGGCTTCGGGTAGGTGACGTCCTCCAGCAGCGCCATCCGCTCGTCGTACTCGATGCCGTCGGCCTTCATCGCGTTCACGGCCTCGCCGCGCGCCTTGAACTGCTGCGCGGACAGCACCTGGCGGGGGTCGTCCAGGGTCGCCTCGATGATCGACACCACGTCCAGCGCGTACGTGGGGGAGTCGCGGTCCAGCAGGTCCACCGAGGCCAGGGCCAGCGGCGACAGCGGCTGGTTGAGCGCGAAGTCCAGCTGGAGGTCGACGGTGATCCGGATGGTGCGGCCCTGCTCGTCGGGCTCGTCCAGCTTCTCCACGACGCCGGCCGCCAGCAGCGCCCGGTACATCGCGATGGCCCGCCGGATCAGGCGGATCTGCGACTTGCGGTCCTCGTGGTTGTCCTCCAGCAGGTGCCGCATCGCCTGGAACGCGTCGCCGGGCCGGCCGATCACGTTGAGCAGCATGGAGTGGCTGACCTGGAAGCTGGAGGTCAGCGGCTCCGGCTCGGCCTCGACCAGGCGGGTGAACGTCGCCTCGCCCCAGGACACGAAGCCCTCCGGCGGCTTCTTGCGCACCACCTTGCGCCGCTTCTTCGGGTCGTCGCCGGCCTTCGCCAGCGCCTTCTCGTTCTCCACGACGTGTTCGGGCGCCTGCACGACCACCATGCCGACGGTGTCGTAGCCGGCGCGGCCGGCCCGGCCGGCGATCTGGTGGAACTCGCGGGCCTTGAGGTGGCGGGTGCGCACCCCGTCGTACTTGGACAGGGCCGTGAACAGCACGGTCCGGATCGGCACGTTGATGCCGACGCCGAGGGTGTCCGTGCCGCAGATGATCTTCAGCAGGCCGGCCTGGGCCAGGCGTTCCACCAGCCGGCGGTACTTGGGCAGCATGCCGGCGTGGTGCACGCCGATGCCGTGCCGGACCAGCCGGGACAGCGTCTTGCCGAACCCGGAGCTGAACCGGAACCGGCCGATCAGCTCGGCGATCGCGTCCTTCTCGGCGCGGGTCGACACGTTGATGCTCATCAGCGCCTGCGCGCGCTCGATCGCCGCGGCCTGGGTGAAGTGCACGACGTAGACCGGCGCCTGCTTGGTCTGGAGCAGCTCCTCCAGCGTCTCCTGGAGCGGCGTCAGCACGTAGCTGAAGTGCAGCGGCACCGGCCGTTCGGCGTTCTTGACCACCGCGGTGGCGCGGCCGGTGCGGCGGGTCAGGTCCTTCTCGAACCGGGTGACGTCGCCGAGCGTGGCCGACATCAGCACGAACTGCGCCCTCGGCAGCTCCAGCAGGGGCACCTGCCAGGCCCAGCCGCGGTCCGGCTCGGAGTAGAAGTGGAACTCGTCCATCACGACCTGGCCGACGTCGGCGTCGGCGCCGTCGCGCAGCGCGATGTTGGCGAGGATCTCCGCCGTGCAGCAGATGATCGGCGCGGTCTCGTTGACGCTGGCGTCGCCGGTGAGCATGCCGACCTTGTCCGCGCCGAAGGTCTCGCACAGCGCGAAGAACTTCTCCGACACCAGCGCCTTGATCGGCGCCGTGTAGAACGTCCGCACGCCGTTGGCCAGTGCGGCGAAGTGCGCGCCGGCGGCGACCAGGCTCTTGCCGGAGCCGGTCGGGGTGCTGAGGATGACGTTCGAGCCGGAGACGACCTCGATCAGCGCCTCCTGCTGGTGCGGGTACAGGGACAGGCCCTGCCCGTCGGCCCAGGCGGAGAAGGCTTCGTAGAGTGCGTCCGGGTCGTTGTCGCCGGGCAGCTGGTCGGTGAGCGTCATGGTGGTTTGATCGTGCCCTGTCGGTCGGGTCGGATGCGAATCAGGGGCGGTCGCCGAGCGCCAGCAGCAGGTCTCGGAGCACGTCGGCGGCGGCCCGTGCGGTCTTCGGCGGCACGTCCTTGAGCAGCGCGCGTTGGGCCTCGGTGCTGGCCAGGACCGCGGCTTCGGCGGTGTCGACACCGTGTTTCGTGAGCTGGACCCAGGTGCTGCGGGCGTCGGACGGGTCGGCCTCGCGGGTGATCAGGCCCTCGGTCGTGAGCCTGCGGAGCACGTTGCTGGTGCCGCCCGAGGAGAGCAGCAGGCGGGCGGCGAGGTCGGTGGGGCGCAGCCGGAACGGCTCGCCGCTGGCGCGCAGCACCGCCAGCACGTCGTACTCCGCCTTGGTGAGGCCGAACCGGGACAGCTGGGCGGTGGTGGCGTTGGACAGCAGCGTGTGCAGGCGGCCCGCGCGCTTGCTCAGCTCCAGCTCGATGCCGGCGATCTCGGGCAGCTGGCCGCGCCAGGAGTCCAGGATGCCGTCGACCACGTCCCGCATGTCACTCAGGGTAGCTTGCGTCCGAAAAGCTTTCGATATAGCTTTTGTGAAAGCTTTCAAGTGAGAGGAGTTCCGCGGTGCTGGTGATCAAGGGCGGGCATGTGGTCGGGGTCGGGGTGGCCGACGTGCTGATCTCGGACGGGGCGATCGCGGGGGTGGGGTCGTTCTCCGGGGATTCGGTGATCGACGCCTCGGGTCTGGTTGTGCTGCCCGGGTTTGTGGACACCCATCGGCATCTCGTGCAGGCGCCGATGCGGGGGACCGGAGCGGACCTGACGCTGGGGGCGTTCCTGGCCGATGTGCTGCCGCGGATGGCTTCGCTGTCGCCGGACGACGTTCGTGCGGCGGTGCTGCTGGGTGCGGTGGAGGCGTTGAACGCCGGTGTGACGACCGTGGTCGACTGGGGCCACTTCGGCGCGGCCTCGGTGGAGGTCGAGGCGCTGGTTGAGTCCGGGATCCGGGCGGTTCTCGGTGTTGGGGTGGATGAGGCCGGCGGGTTCTCGCCCGCCGGGCTCGTCACCGGGGCGGTCGCGTCGTTCGGGCCGAGCCTGCCCCTTGAGGACAATGCCCGGGACATCGAGGTTGCGCGGGGGTTGGGGTTGCCGACCACGATGCATGTGACGTCTGCCGGGCCGGTTGCGCGGCTGTACGACGCCGGGTTGCTGGGGCCGGATCTGCATTTCGTGCACGGCAACGTGTGTGCGGACGACGAGTTGAAGATGCTGGCCGATGCCGGTTGCGGGCTGACCGTGACGCCGGCGGTCGAGTCGATGATGGGGCATGGGCCGGCGGTCTACGGCCGGTTCCTGGCGGCCGGGGGCGCGCCGGCGCTGGGGGTCGATGTGGTGATCAATTCGTCGGCGGACATGTTCGAGCAGATGCGGGCCGCGTTGTGGCTGGAACGGTTGCGGGGTGCGGAGTTGGAGGCGGGTTCTCTGTTGCGGGCGGCGAGCGCGGACGGGGCTCGGGCGATCGGGCTCGGTGCGGTGACGGGCTCGCTGGAGGTGGGGAGGCGCGCGGATGTGGTGTTGCTGTCGGGGTTCGGACACCTGTCGTCGGAGATGGTCGCCGGCGGGATCGTGGCGACGGGTGGGGTGGGGGACGTTCACACGGTGTTGGTGGATGGGCGCGTGGTGAAGCGGGGCGGTGAGTTGGTGGATCACGACCTCGCGGGGCTGCGGGCGGCGGTTGCCGGGGTGGCGCGGCAGGTGCTGGGGTAGATCGCCGGCATTCCTAGGATGACGGGCATGCGGGTGCTGGGTGCGAGCAGCGAGGACGAGATGGTCGCCTGTTTCCTGCGCGGGGAGCTGGCGAGCCGGCGGTTCGGGCCGAAGCTGCGATCCCACCTGGCGGTAGGGGAGGAACGGTTGCTGGCGCGGCCGGACCTCGCCGATGAGGGGGCGAACCGGGCGCGGCGCGCTCTGCTGGCGGCGACGCGGGGATACGGGGAGAACCGCGACCTGTTCGAGAACTTCCCGACGGGCGTCACGTGGATCAGGGCGCTGTTGTCGAACGAAGAGGCCAGCGGCGTGCGCTACATCGACTACTCGTACTGGATCGAACTGTCGGGTGGCAGTCGCCGGCCGACAGACGCGGCGAAACGGATCAGGGCTGGGCTGAGGGCGTTCGAGGTGCCCAACGAACCGTTCCTGGAGGCGGCCGACGCCAGAAGCGGGTTTCCGCCGCTGATCCTGGTCGGCGAGAGGCGGGACGAACTGGTGTGCCTAGAAGGGAACCTGCGCCTGACGGCGTACGCCCTCGCGGGCTTCCCGGCGGACATCGAGTGCCTCGTCGGGACCGCGCCGGCGATGAGACGGTGGGCGCGGTAGCGCCAACGGACCGCCGCGAGGGACATCAGCTCGGCATCCACGGCGGCGACGAGGCGGCGTGGATCGGGGTCGGCTTTCACCAGAACCCGCAGGCGCGGGGCGCCGCCTCGCCGAGGAACGCCCGGACGACCTCGTACGGGAACTGACCGCGCTCTTCGGGTGATTTACCGTTCCCGAACATTGCTCCGGGGCTGCCGTTGACGTTGACTCGCTGTACTACCGGGCATGGTGATCCGGCTGATGGTGGTTGTGCTGATGTCCTGCCTGCTGACGGCGTGTCAGCAGCCGTCCGGCTCCACGCAGTACTCGATCGGAGACCGGACGTACCACCTGTACCGGCCGGCGGATCTGGCGGATCCGGCGCCGCTGGTGGTGTTCCTGCACGGCGGTTTCGGCACCGGGGAGCAGGCGGAGAAGACGTACGGCTGGGACGCGGAGGCGGACGCCGGGCACTTCCTGGTCGCCTACCCGGACGGCGTGGATCGGGCGTGGAACACGGGCGGCGGGTGCTGCGGCGTGCCGGCGCGCGACGGGGTGGACGACGTCGGGTTCATCACGGCGATGGTGACGGCGATTTCCCGTACGGCACCGGTGGATCCGCACAAGGTGTACGCCAGCGGAATGAGCAACGGCGGGATCATGGCGTACACACTGGCCTGCCACACAACGATTTTCGCGGCGATCGGCCCCGGGTCGGCGACGCAGCTGGGGGACTGCCCGTCGCCGAAACCGTTGTCGGTGATACACATTCACGGCACCGCGGACCACAACGTCCCCTACGACGGCGGCGTCGGCGACGGTGTCGCGAGCATCGACGGCCCGTCTGCGCCGGCGCTGGATGCCCAGTGGCGCGCGGTGGACAAGTGTCCGCCGCCGACAGTGTCCACGGCCGGCACGTCTACGACATCGGTGGCGTCGTGCCCGGATGGCCTGCGGGTGGAGCTGATTTCCGTTGCGGGCATGGGACATCGGTGGGCACCGGGCGCGACGCACACCATGTGGCGGTTCTTCAGCCGGTCATGAGGCAGAACTCGTTGCCCTCGGGATCGGCGAGCTGGACCCAGTGTTCGAGGCGCTCGATGACGGTCGCGCCGAGTCCGGTCAGGCGAACCAGCTCCCGCTCGGGGTCGTCGGCGTTGAGGTCGAGGTGCATGCGGTTCTTGACGGCCTTGGCCTCCGGCACCTGCTGGAACCAGATGCGGGGCGTGCCGTTGAGCAGGACGGTCGGATCGTCCTCCGGGTCGTCAATACCCTTGGCGCGCAGGCGCTCCAGCTCGGCCTCGTCGTACGGGGCGACGCTGTGGCCGTCGAGCGCCGCGGCCCAGAACCGGGCCAGCGAGGCGGGATGCCGGCAGTCGAGGACTATGTCCTTGATCGTCGCCATCGTCAGCGGTACCTCTTTCCGTTGTGCCACACGGCCTTGACCCGGTCGGCGAGGTGAGAGACGTCGAGGTCGTCGCCGTCGAGCAGGACGAGGTCGGCGCGCTTGCCGACGGCGATCTCGCCGCGGTCGGGCAGGCGCAGCAGCTGCGCGGCGTTGATGGTGGCCGCCCGCAGCGCGCCGACGGCGCCGAGACCGACCTCGGCCAGCAGCGAGATCTCGTCCAGGACGGTGGAATGGGGTGTGACGGGATTGTCGGTGCCCATGGCGATCGGCACGCCGGCATCGACGGCCAGCCGCACCGACCGCCGGTGCTCGGGGATCTTGCTGCACGAAAGCGTTGGCACGTAGAAGGTTCCGTTGACAGCCATGGCTTCGACGGCCTGCTCGTCCAGGTACACGCCGTGTTCGATGCTCCGGGCGCCGCAGCTGGCGGCGAGTTCCGCGCCGCGAGCGCCGTGGGCGTGCACCATGACGTCCCGGCCGCGGGCGGCGGCTTCCTCCACGAGGGCGCGCATTTCGTCCGGGGTGAACTGGACGTCGTGCACGCCGGTGCCGGCGGCGATGGACCCGGTGATCGCGGCCTTGATCCAGTCCGCGCCGGCCCGCACCATGCGGCGCACCGCCGCCCGCGCGCCGTCGGCCCCGTCGAACACCGGGTCGGGCATGGACGGCTCGGCGTAGCCGCCGACCGGGCCGCTGGCCACGGAGTAGTGGTCGCCGATGCCGCCGGTCGTGCAGACCTGGCGCAGCGAGATCAGCAGCTGCGGCCCGTCGATCCAGCCACGCTCGACCGCCAGCCGCAGCCCGGCGTCCGCGCCCCACGCGTCGCGCACGGTGGTGACGCCGAGGCTCAGCAGCGTGCGCAGCACCGGAACCGCCGACAGCGCCCGGGCCGAGCGCGGCAAGTCCAGCCAGTTGGCGGACAGCACCTCGGTCAGCGCGACATGCGTGTGGCAGTCGATGAAGCCGGGGACCAGCAGCATTCCCCGGCAGTCGACGGTCTCGTCGGCCTCGGCGCCGGAGCCGATCACGTCCCCGTCGATCAGCACGTCGTCGTGGACGATCTCGCCGGCGGCGACGTCGAGATAGGCGGCGGAGCGGAGCAGCGTGCGCGTCACCCCGTCGAGGCTAGTCCCGCATCAGCAGCCGGACCGTCAACTCCAGCCGGTTGGTCACATCGGTGGCCGACGCCCGGCGGGTCACCCACGCCACCAGGTTGGATAGCCACACGTCGCCGATCACCCGTGCGACCGCCTTGTCCTCCTCGGACGGCTCCTCCTTGCCCAGCGCGAGGGTGAACAGCTCCTCGATCTGCCGGGCCACGAGGTCCACCTCGGCGGCGGCTGACGTGTCCGCGAACATGAACGCCCGCGTCATCGCCTCGGTCAGGTGCGGGTCGCGCTGCATGCCCCGGGTGATCCGGCTCAGCACGTACAGCATCCGGTCGCCGCGCGTGTCGCCGGGGATCGGCGCCCGCCGCATGCGGTCGAGCGCCCGCTCCAGCTGTGCCCCCAGCCCGGACACCAACAGGTGGATCTTGGACGGGAAATACCGGTAGAGCGTGCCGAGGGCGACGTCCGCCCGCTCGGCGACGGCCCGCATCTGGACGGCCTCGAAGCCGCCCTTGGAGGCCAGCGCGATCGTGGCGTCGATGATCCGCCGCCGCCGGTCCCGCTGGGCCGACGAGCCGAGTTCCTCCTCGGCGATCTGGCGTGGCGTCGCAGCCATCAAGGCCCCCTGCTGTGCTCGTTGTCGCCCACAACTTACACGATCGGAACGTGTTTCATTTTCACGTTAGTGCCAGGTCACACGATGGGCGGCCGGTCCGGGGCGGTCACCCGGACGCCCGTCGCCCGCCCGGAGCAGTCCACGTAACTGAAACACGTTCTATTATCGGCCGATGGCGATGGTCATCGACAGCGCTGGGCGACAACTCCGCGACGCCGTGCTCGAGGCCGGTCCGGCCTGGGACGACCTGGCCGGACTCGGCCTGTTCGGGCTGGCCCTGCCGGAATCCGTCGGCGGCCTGGCCAACCCGGTCGCCGACCTGGCCGTGGCCGTCGAGGCGGCGGCCGAGCTGCTCGCCCCCGGCCCCGTGCTCACCACCCTCGCCGCGGGCCTCGTCCTGGCCAGAGTCCCCGACCACCCGCTGGCCGCCAAGCTGCTGCCGGCCATCGCCAACGGCACCGCCGCCGTCGGTGTCCACTGTGGACCCGTTGCCAGTGGAGAATCCGGAAACCTGCTGGTCAAGATCGGTGACGACTGGGCGCTGCGGCAGGATGTCGAGATCACCCCCGCCGACCCGGTGGACCTGGGGCGCCCCATCGGTTTCCCGGCGCCGGGCACGATCGGCGACGATCAGCGACTGGGACCACTGCCGGTCGAGGACATCCTCGCCGCGCTGGCCGCGGCCGAGGCCGCCGGCATCGCCGACTGGTGCCTGCGCACGGCCGTCGCGTACGCCAAGATCCGCACCCAGTTCGGCCAACCCATCGGCGCCTTCCAGGCGGTCAAGCACCTGTGCGTCGAGATGCTGTGCCGGTCGGAGCGTGCCGCCGCCGTCGCCTGGGACGCTGCCCGTGCCTACGACCAGGAGCCCGACGAGTTCCCGCTGGCCGCCGCCACGGCCGCGGCGATCGCCCTCGACGCCGCCGTCGAGAATGCCAAGGACTGCATCCAGGTTCTCGGCGGCATCGGCTTCACCTGGGAACACGACGCCCACCGCTACCTGCGCCGCGCCGTCTCCACGCGCCAACTCCTCGGCGGCACCGCCCACTGGCGCCGCCGCGTCGCCGAACTCGCCAAGGCCGGTCGACGCCGCACGCTCACCCTGCCCATCGACGCTGACCGCACGTCGATCAGGGCTCGGGCCCAGGCCATCGCCCAGGCCGATGACCAGCGCAGACAGCTGGCCGACAGCGGTTTTCTCGCCCCGCACTGGCCCCGTCCCTACGGCCTCGACGCCACCCCGACCGAGCAACTGATCATCGACGAGGAGCTCGACGCGGCCGGCGTGAAACGACCCGACCTGGTGATCGGCTGGTGGGCGGTGCCGACGATCCTCGCGCACGGCAGCGACGCCCAGCGCGAGCAGTTCGCGCTGCCGACCCTGCGCGGCGAGATCGCCTGGTGCCAGCTGTTCAGCGAGCCCGGCGCCGGCTCCGACCTGGCCTCGCTGCGGACGAGGGCGGAACGCGTCGAGGGCGGCTGGCGGATCACCGGCCAGAAGGTGTGGACGTCGGTGGCCCGCGAGGCGGACTGGGCGATCTGCCTCGCCCGCACCAACCCTGACGTGCCCAAACACCGTGGCATCACGTACTTCCTGGTGGACATGCGCACCCCCGGCATCGACATCCGGCCGCTGCGCGAGATCACCGGCGACGCCGTGTTCAACGAGGTCTTCCTGGACGGCGTCTTCGTGCCGGACTCGCACGTCGTCGGCCCGGTCGACGGAGGCTGGAAGCTCGCTCGGACCACCCTGGCCAACGAGCGGGTGGCGATGAGCCGCGGCTCGTCCATCGGCGAGGAAGTGGAACGTGTTCTGGCCTCGGCCGAGCCCGACGAGCGGATCGGCGCGCTGGTCGCCGACGGGCTGGCGGTGTCCCTGCTCGACCTGCGGGCCACCCTCCAGCGGCTGGCCGACCTCGACCCCGGCGCCGCCTCCAGCGTGCGCAAACTGGTCGGCGTGCGGCACCGGCAACGAGTCGCGGAGACGGCGTTGGACCTGGACGGCCCGCTCGGCGCGATCGCCGGCGAGCACAGCCACGAGTTCCTGCTGACCCGCTGCCTGAGCATCGCCGGCGGCACCGAGCAGGTGCTGCTCACACTGGCCGGGGAGCGGCTGCTGGGCTTGCCGCGGGCCTGACACTGCGCTAGAACTAGAACACGTTCCAGTTGAGGGGGTGTGGGTGGACTTCACACTCGACGACACGCGGGTCACCCTGCGCGAGGTAGCCGCCGACGTGTTCCGGGACGCGGCCGGCGCGGCCTGGGAGACCCTGGTCACTCCCGAGATGGACGTGCTGAGCGCGATGGTGGTGCTGGCCGAGGCCGGCCGTGCCGCCGTGCCGCTGCCCGGGCTCGCGCTGGGCGTGCTGCCGCTGGCCCGGCACGGCATCGAGGTGCCGGCGGGCAGCCGTGTCACGGCCGCCCTGCACGAACCGTCCGACCCGATGACGGCGCGGCCGCGCGCCA
Organism: Kutzneria buriramensis; assembly: GCF_003387475.1. Classification (GTDB taxonomy): domain Bacteria; phylum Actinomycetota; class Actinomycetes; order Mycobacteriales; family Pseudonocardiaceae; genus Kutzneria; species Kutzneria buriramensis. The sequence continues at coordinate 206,468 of NZ_QUNO01000015.1, forward strand.
CGGCCCGTGGCGGCGTGATCAACGGGGTGAAGATCGGGGTGCCGGAAGCCGAAGGGGCGTACCGGATCCTCGTGCCGGTGACCACCGACGAGGGTGCCGCCGTCGCACTCGTCGACCCGGCCTCACCCGGCGTCACGCTAAACCCCGCCCCCACTTCCAGCGGCAGCCCCGAATTCAGCCTGCACCTGGTCGACGTGCCGTACGAGCGGACCTTCGACGGGCTGGCCGACCTGCACAAACTCGCCCTCGCCGGCGCCTGCGCGACCGCCGACGGCCTGCTCGCCGCCGCGCTGGAGCTGACCCGCAAGCACGTCGCCACCCGGGAGCAGTTCGGCCGCCCGCTGGCGACGTTCCAGGCCGTCGCGCAGCAGATCGCCGACGTCTACATCTCGGCGCGAACCCTGCACCTGGCCACCTGGTCCGCGTGCTGGCAGCTCGCCGAGGGCCTCGAGTCCGATGTGGACATCGCCGCGCACTGGGTCGCCGAGGAGCTGTTGCCGGCCATCAGGACCTGCCACCATCTGCACGGAGGCCTCGGCCTGGACGTCACCTACCCGCTGCACCGCTACTACTCGCTCGCCAAGGACCTGGTGCGCTCGATCGGCGGCGCCCGGCACCGGCTGGAGGCGCTGTGCATATCGAACTGACCGCCGAGCAGCGGAAACTCCGCGACGAGCTGCGCGCCTACTTCTCCGGCGTGCTGACGCCGGCCGAGCGCGAGGTGATGCTGACGGTCCGGCACGGCGAGGTGTACCGGGACGTCGTGCGGCGGATGGGCCGCGACGGCTGGCTCGGCGTCGGCTGGCCCGTCGAGTACGGCGGCCGCGGCTTCGGCGAGATAGAGCAGCAGATCTTCGTCAACGAGGCCGCGCGGGCGGATGTCCCGCTGCCGTACGTGACATTGCAGACCGTCGGCCCGACGCTGCAGGCGTTCGGCACCGACGAGCAGAAGTCCTACTTCCTGCCCCGGATCCTCGCCGGCGAACTGCATTTCGCCATCGGCTACACCGAGCCCGGCGCCGGCACCGACCTGGCCTCGTTGCGTACCAAGGCGGTCCGCGACGGCGACCACTACGTCGTCAACGGGCAGAAGATCTTTACCACCGGCGCGCACGACGCCGACTTCGTCTGGCTGGCCTGTCGCACCGATCCCGAGGCGCCCAAGCACAAGGGCATCTCCATCCTGATCGTGGACACCGCCGACCCCGGCTTCTCGTGGACGCCGATCATCACCTGCGACGGCGCGCACCACGTGAACGCCAGCTACTACAACGATGTCCGGGTGCCGGTGACCCGTTTGGTCGGCGAGGAGCACGCCGGCTGGCGGCTGATCACCACGCAGCTCAACCACGAGCGAGTCATGCTCGGCCCCGCCGGCCGGATGGCCGCCCTGCACGACCACGTGCACGAGTGGGCGGCCAAACACGACCTGCTGTCCCATGTGGACGTTGCCACCACACTCGCCCGGGTGCGGGCCGTGGTCCGCGTCAACGAGCTGCTGAACTGGCAGGTCGCCGGCTCCGAGTCGACCGGCCTGGACCGGATCGCCGACGCGTCGGCGACGAAGGTGTTCGCGTCCGGCCGCACCCAGACGATCACCGCCGAGCTGGAGGAGATCGTCGGCCGCCACGGCGACCCGGCCGACAAGGACACCGCGGAGCTGGTGCGCTGGCTGGACGTGCAGGCCAAGCGGAACCTGGTGCTGACCTTCGGAGGAGGCGTGGACGAGGTGCAGCGGGAACTGATCGCCACCGCCGGGCTCGGCCTGCCGCGGGTGCCGCGATGACCGCCCCCAAGGGAATCAGCGCCGTGGCCCGGGAGATGGCCGCGCAGGGCGAGTGCACCCCGCGCGTCGCCCGCGATCCCGTGAACGAGGCGATGATCAACAACTGGACGGAGGCGTTGGGGGACGACAACCCCGCGTATCCGGCCGTCGCGCCGCCGGCGATGGTGCAGGTGTGGACCATGCGCGGCCTGCACCCCAACCCCGACGACGATCCGCTGGGGCGGATGAGCGAGGTGCTCGACGCCGAGGGGTACACCTCGGTGGTGGCGACCAACAGCGAGCAGACCTATCACCGGCACCTCAAGCCGGGCGAGCGGGTCGCGGTGACCAGCCGGCTGGAGGAGGTCGTCGGCCCGAAGCAGACGGCGCTGGGCGAGGGGTGGTTCGTCACCACCCGCAGCATCTGGCGCGTCGGCGACGAGCCCGTGGCCGAGATGATGTTCCGGATCCTGAAGTTCAGGCCGAAGCCCGTCGCCAGGGCCGCCGTCACGCCGATGGTCAGCAAGGACACCGAGTTCTTCTGGGTCGGGACGAAAATCGGCGAGCTCCGGATCCAGAAGTGCGCCGCGTGCGGTGCTCTGCGGCACCCACCCGGACCGATGTGCCCGCGCTGCAACGCCTTGGACCCCACGTTCATCGTCTCAGGTGGACTGGGCGAGGTGTACAGCTACGTCGTGCACCATCATCCGCAGGTGCCGGGAAAGCGCACTCCGTTCGTGATCGCCCTGGTGGAGCTGGAGGAGGGCGTGCGCATGCTCGGCGAGCTGCTGGACGTCGACCCCGAGCAGGTCAAGATCGGGATGCCGGTGCGGGTGCGGTTCGTGCCGTCCGGCGAGTTCACCCTGCCGGCCTGGGAGGTCCGATGACGACGCAGCTGCCCGAGCTCGTCCTCGACGTCACGCCTACGTTCGTGATCAGCACCGCCCTGGCGACGCGGGACTTCCAGGACGTGCACCACGACCGGGACAAGGCCGTGCAGCGCGGCTCCAAGGACATCTTCCTCAACATCCTCACCACCACCGGCTTGGTGCAGCGGTTCGTCACCGACTGGGCCGGCCCGGACGCATTCGTGCGCAGCGTCGCCATCAAGCTCGGGGTCCCGTGCTACGCCGGCGAGACGCTGACCTTCAGCGGCCATGTCACCGAGCAGGAGGGATCCGAGGCGACAGTCGAAGTGGTCGGCCGGAACAGCATCGGCAACCACGTCACCGGCACGGTCCGGGTGGTGCTGCCATGAGCGCGGCGCTGGTCGGCATCGGCGCGACCGAGTTCTCCAAGGAGTCCGGCCGCAGCGAGCTCCGGCTCGCAGTGGAGGCCGTGTCGGCGGCGCTGGCCGAGGCCGGCCTCAAACCGTCCGATGTGGACGGGCTCGTGTCGTTCACCATGGACAGCAACGCCGAGATCGCCGTGGCGCGGGAGCTCGGCGTGCCGGAGCTGACTTTCTTCAGCCGCATCAACTACGGCGGCGGCGCGGCCTGCGCGACCGTTCAGCACGCCGCCATGGCCGTCGAGACCGGCATCGCCGAGGTCGTCGTCTGCTACCGGGCCTTCAACGAGCGTTCGGGCCACCGCTTCGGCCAGTTCTCCTCGGCCGCGGCCACGAATCCGACTTCGTCCGGGGTGGACAACAGCTGGTCCTATCCGATGGGCCTCGGCACCCCCGCGTCGACCGTCGCCATGGTCGCCCGGCGGTACATGCACGAATTCGGCGCCACCAGCGAGGATTTCGGCCGCGTGGCCGTGACCATGCGCGATCACGCCGCCACCAACCCCAAGGCGTGGTTCCACCGGCGGCCGATCACCCTGGAGGAGCATCAGGCCAGCCGGTGGATCACCGAGCCGCTGCACCTGCTCGACTGCTGCCAGGAGAGCGACGGCGCGGTGGCGATCGTCGTGACCAGCTTGGCCAGGGCCCGTGATCTCGCTCAGCCGGCGGCGGTCATCGCCGGCGCGGCGCAGGGCAGCTCCGCCGACCAGTACGTGATGACCAGCTACTTCCGGGACGAGATGAGCCGGCTGCCCGAGATGGGACTCGTCGGCCGGCAGCTGTGGCGGCAGGCCGGCTTCGGTCCCGACGAGATCGACGTCGCCGTGCTCTACGACCACTTCACCCCCTACGTGCTGATCCAGCTGGAGGAACTCGGTTTCTGCGGCCGTGGCGAGGCCAAGGAGTTCATCGCCGACGGCCGGATCGGGCTCACCGGCACGCTGCCGCTGAATCCGCATGGCGGCCAGCTCGGCGAGGCCTATATTCACGGCATGAACGGCATCGCGGAGGCTGTCCGCCAGATCCGGGGCAACTCGGTCAACCAGGTCCGGGGCGTGGAGAACGTGGTCGTCACCGCCGGCACCGGCGTCCCGACCAGCGGTCTCGTGCTGACCAGGGACCGTTGATGATCGAACTGCCGACCGCCCTGGTCGTGCGCTACCGGGCCGTCGACCGCGAGTTCATCGGCGCCCCGGCATGGGTCGTCGACACGCCGCGGCACCTGGACGAACTGACCGTCGACATCGGTCGTAACGGCATCCTGACGCCGCTCGACCTGGCCTTCAACGAGGAGTTCGCCACCCTCGACGGCAACCACCGCATCGCCGTCGCGGTGCGGCTCGGCCTCGAGTCGGTGCCGGTCGCGCTGCGCCGGCTGCCACTCGCGCCGCGCCCCGCGCACGCGAAGGACATGCTGCCGGCGGACCTCGCCGTCCTGGTCGCGGCGGGCTAACGTTCCGGGCGGTTCGGTCGATTCCTGTTCGGATGCCCCGAACTGGAGGACGCGGCCATGGCCGATCGGCGGGACGCACTGATCATCGCCACCGGTGCGTACGAGCACGACGGCCTGCGCGATCTCCGCTCCGCGGCGGCCGACGCGACCGCCCTGGCCGGCGTGTTGCAAGATCCGGGGATCGGCGGTTTCGCCGTCGACGTGCTGCGGGACGGCAGCGCGCACGAGGTTCGGTCCCGTGTCGAGGACTTCTTCGCCGATCGGCAGCCAAGTGACTTGTTGTTGCTGCACTTGTCTTGCCACGGCTTGAAGAGCGAGTCCGGCGACCTGTATTTCACTGCGCGCGACACTCGTCCGCAGCGCCTGGCGTCGACGGCGATCTCGGCCGATTTCGTTCAGCACTGCCTGCGGATGAGCCGGTCCAGGTCGATCGTTGTGCTGCTGGACTGCTGTTACGGCGGCGCGTTCGCCAAGGGTGTGCGGGTGCGCGCGGCCGGCGACATCCCAGTCATGGACAGCTTTCCGGTCGGTCGCGGGCGGGCCGTGATCACGGCGTCCAGCGCGATGGAGTACGCGTTCGAGGGCGACGAGCTCGCCGACGACAACTCCCCGACGCCGTCGGTGTTCACGTCGGCGCTGGTGGAGGGTCTGAGAACCGGCGAGGCGGACCTCGACGGCGACGGCCTGATCTCGCTGGACGAGCTGTACGACTACGTCTTCGACCGGGTCCGCGAACGCAATCCGGCGCAGACACCGACCAAGAACGTCGAGATGTCCGGCGACCTGTTCCTGGCCCGCAGCCGACGACGCCGCCGACTGCCCGACGAACTGCTCGCCGCACTCGCGGAGCCGAACGTCTTCACCCGCCTCGGGGCGGTCAGCGGGCTGCGGGAACTGTTGCTGGGCAAAGACGTCCAGCTGGCCGCGGTGGCTCGGCGGGAGCTGGAGCGGATCGCCGGCGGCGACCTGCCGCAGGTGTCCGAGCCGGCCCGGGCGGCGTTGCGGGAACTGGTGCTGGTCCCGTCGACCAGGATGATCGAGTTGACCGAGCAGACCCCGACCTGCCTGGTCCGGCTGGACGGCCCGCCGATCACCCGGTCCGGGTCCTGGAAGATCACCGATCCGCGGATCCAGGTCCGGCCGGTGCCGGACGGCCTGGAGGTGTCGGTGCCGCCCGGAGTCGCGCTGCGCGGCGAGATCCGGCTGACGAGCATCGCCGGAGACCTCACGATCCCGGTGGTCGCCAGCAGGGTGTCAGCGCCGCGATCCGCGCCGACCCCGACTCCTCCGCCCCGCCGGCCGAGCCGGGAACCGGTGACGGAACCGCCGGATCCGGGCCGGTTCACGGGGCAGCTGTGGCCGGGGCAGGCGCCGGTGGCGGTCCTCTACGCGATCGTCGGCCTCGTGCTGGGATTCACCGTGGTCGGCGGCACCGCGCCGACCAATTCGTGGTTCGGCTACGGGATCCTGGCCTACGCGGTGCTCCGCCTGATCGAGTCGTTCCGGACCGACATCGGCGCCATTCGGCGGCGTTGCGTGTGGGGGCTGTGCGGCCTGGGCCTCCTGGCCGGGATCTGGGTCTTCAGCGTGCACATGTTCGCCCCGGCTGTGCTGTTCTGGCTGGTCGCGGCCGTCGTGGAGTTCTTCGGGCGGCCTCTTGACCGGGTCCGTGCCGTGGCGATGGCCGCGGTCGCGGCAACCACGCTCATTGTCGCCTCGAACAGTGGCAGCAACTCCAGCGTCGACCATTTCCTCAACGGGCTGAGCGGAATGCTGCCGATCGCCCTGGGCCTGATCACGCTGGCGCCGCTGCTGATCCCACGCTTCCGGTGAGCACCAACCGATCATCCACGTACGTCTCGAACCGCTCACCCCACAGCTTGGTGTGCAACGTGTCGCCGGGGAACACCACCCCGGCGAACCGGGCCTGGTAGGAGGGCACCGTCGAGCCGAGATGGTCCACAATGGACCGGTACACCATCCCGTACGTGCACAGGCCGTGCAGGATGGGCCGGGGGAAGCCGGCGCGCTCGGCGAAGGCCGGGTCGACGTGCAGGGGATTGCGGTCGCCGCAGAGCTGGTACCACAACGCCTGCTGCGGCAGGGTTTCCGTGACGAGCACGGCGTCGGGTGACCCCTCCAGAGGCGTGCTCCGAGCCGACGGTCCGCGCTGGCCGCCGAAACCGCCGTGGCCGCGGGCGAAGATCTCGGAACGCGTGGTGTAGAGGGGAGTGCCGTCGAGGTCGTCGACGTCGTACTCGGTGACGATCACGGCGGCGGAGCCCTTGTCGTAGACGTCGGCGATCCGGCCGGTGATGCGCGCCTTGCCGTTCACCGGCAGCGGGCGGTGGGCGGTGATCTGCTGCGAACCGTGGAGGGTGTCCTTGAGGTCGATGTCGATGCCGGGGAACACCACGGCCGGCGGCTCGCTGGCGTGGAACGTCGGTGCGACGATGCCGAACGTCGGCAGCACTGTCAGCTGCGGCTCGAAGGCGTACTTCAATTCAGTCGCCCCTAGGGCGAGGTGGTAGAGGATGACGTCCGACGCCGACCACTCGAACTCGCGGCTGCCCAGCGACGCGCCGACGGCGATCTCGGGATCAATGGACACCGGGCTGCTCCTTCACCGCGGACATGGCAAGCGCCGCAAGGTAACCGAAGGTCATGGCCGGACCGATGGTAGCGCCGGGGCCGGCGTAGGTGTGACCCATCACGGACGCGCTGGCGTTGCCGGCGGCGTACAGGCCGTGGATCACGGAACCGTCCGGTCGCAGCACCCGTCCGGAGACATCGGTGCACAGGCCGCCCTTGGTGCCGAGGTCGCCGGGCACGATCCGGACCGCGTAGAACGGCGGCTTGACCAGCTCGGCGAGGCTGGGATTGGGGCGGACGCGCGGATCCCCGTAGTAGTGGTCGTACGCGCTGTCGCCGCGGCCGAAGTCCAGGTCCTTGCCGGTTCGGGCGTAGCCGTTGAAGGTGGCGACGGTGTCGCGCAGGGCCGCCGGCGGCATGCCGATCGCGGCTGCCAGCTCCGCCAACGACTCCGCCTTGTACACGGCCCCGTGCTTGTACCAGCGGCCCGGCAGGGGCCGCCGGGGCGGGATGCCGGCGAAGACGTAGCGGTCGCGGTAGCGCTGGTCGGAGATCAGCCAGGCCGGCACGCTTCCGGTGTCCCGCATGGCATGCACGGCGTCCACGTACGGCGCGGCCTCGTTGACGAAGCGCTCGCCCTCGCCGTTGACCAGGATGCAGCCGGGCAATGTGCGTTCCGACAGGCAGAAGTACGGCCCGCGGTTGAGCGGGATCGACGGCCCCCACCAGGCGTCGTCCATCAGGTCGACGTCCGCGCCGAGCTCCTGCCCGGCCAGGATGCCGTCGCCCTCGTTGGCCGCCGCGCCGACCGTCCACTCCGTACCGATGTCCTGCCACTTCGACCGCATGGCAGCGTTGTTCTCGAAGCCACCGCTGGCCAGCAGCACCCCGTAGCGCGCGCGGTAGGTGCCCGACGGCGTGACGACGCCGACGACCCGGTCGTCCTCCGTCAGCAGCGACACCATCGGCGTGCCGAGCTCCACGGTCACGCCGGCCTGCCGGAGCCCCACCCACAGCCCGGCCGCAAGCGCTTGCCCCATGGTCAACAGCCGCTGCCCGCGCAGGCGTCCGATCATCCCGCGCGCACCGACCCGGGCCGCGCGGACGGGCCCGCGCACGTTGCGGGCGATCAGCGTCAGCCATTTGTAGTCGGCCTGGGTGATCGGCAGCGGGCTCGGCAGGTACGGCTTCTCCAGCAGCCGGAGGTCCTCGCCGAGCCGGTTCCCGTCGAACGGGCGCGGCTCGACGGAACGCCCGCGCGGCCGCCCGCCCGGGCGTTCGGGGTAGTAGTCGCTGTACCCGGTCACCCAGCGCAGCCGCAGCGGGGTGTTGGCCAGCACGAACGACAGCATCGCCGGCCCGTGGTCGAGGTAGGCGCGCTGCCGTTCGGCGGACGAGCGGCCGGCGACGATCGACGCCAGGTAGGCGCGGGCGTCGTCGGCGTTGTCGCGCACGCCGTCGCGGGCGATCACCTCGTTGTTGGGGATCCAGATGCCGCCGCCGGAGCGGGCGGTCGAGCCGCCGAACCGGTCGGCCTTCTCCAGCACGACGGCGCTCAGGCCGCGCGCGGCCGCGGTCAGCGCGGCGGTCATGCCGGCTGCCCCGCTGCCTACGACAACGGTGTCGAACTCGGGCATGTAGAACAGGTTATAGACAACAACGCCGGGAACGCTATGGTTGGGGACGTAGAAACTGAAACACGTTCTACTCGGGAGGTCGGGTGCTCGCCGGGGTCGTGGTGGTCGGGTTCGGGGCGGCCGGCGCGTGCGCCGCGATCGAGGCCGCCGAGGCCGGGGCGGACGTGGTCGTGCTCGACCGGTTCGACGGCGGCGGGGCGACCGCGCTGTCCGGCGGCGTGGTCTACGCCGGCGGCGGCACCGCCCAGCAGGCCAAAGCCGGCATCGCGGACACGACCGACGCCATGTACGACTACCTCGCGCACGAGGTCGGCGACGCCGTCACGGCCCAGACCCTGCGCGCCTTCTGCGACGGCAGCCCCGACATGCTGGCCTGGCTCCAGGACAAGGGCGTGCCGTTCGCGGCCAGCGTCTGCCCGTACAAGACGTCCTATCCGACCAACCGGCACTACCTGTACTACTCCGGCAGCGAGACGCTGTACGACAATCCGGCCCCGCGCGGCCACCGCACCGCCGGCCGGGGCACCTCCGGCAAGCTGCTGTTCCACCGGCTGGAGCGCGCGGCGATCGACCGCGGCGTACGGATCCTGCGCCGGACCACCGCGCAGCGGCTGATCACCGACCCGAACGGCCGGGTGGTGGGCGTGGTCTGCCGGCAGCTGACCGGCTTTCCGGCGCGGCTGCACCGGTTCCTCGGCAGGCTCGCCGCCAAACCCGGCCTGTACGTGCCGTCGCTGCGGCGACGCCTGCACCGGTCGATCCGCCGCATCGAGGCCAGGCACGGCACGGAGATCACCGTCAACGCCAGCGAGGGCGTGATCCTCTGTGCCGGCGGTTTCGTCGCGAACCCCGTGATGATGAAGGAACACGCGCCCGCCTATCGGCGCGGTCTCCCGCTCGGCACCCTCGGCGACGACGGCAGCGGCATCCGCCTCGGCGCAGAGGTCGGCGGCGCCACCGACAAGCTCGACCACGTGTCGGCCTGGCGCTTCGTCACACCGCCGAGCGCCCTGATGAAGGGCCGGCTGATCAACGAGAGCGGCGACGAGATCTGCGACCTCAACCGCTACGGCGCCGCGGTCGGCCACGCCATGATCACCGAGCACGGCGGCAAGGGCTGGCTGCTCGTCGACGGGCCGACGCTGGCCGAGGCGAAACGGCAGATCCCGTCCCAGACAACATGGTTCCAGCGGCTGCAGACCCACTACCTGTTCGCCCGCGCCCGCACGACCGCCGGAAGCCTGGACGAGCTGTCGCGACGAACCGGCGTCACCATCAAGGATTTCGACGGCGCACCGCCGTTTTCGCTGATCGATGTGTCGGTCAAGCGCAGCGTCGGCTACCCGTGCCCGATGCTCACGCTCGGCGGCCTGGTCGTCGACGAGGACACCGGCGCGGTGCTCTCGGACGCCGGCACACCGGTCCCCGGGCTCTACGCCGCCGGCCGCAACGCCGTCGGCATCTGCTCCAACTCCTATGTCAGCGGCCTGTCCCTGGCCGACTGCGTCTACTCAGGGCGACGCGCCGGGCGGCACGTCGCCGCCGTGAGGAGGTCCGGTGCTCAGCGCTGACCAGCGCCTCGACGCGGCCGACCGGCTGCGTGCCGCCGAGCGGGACCGGGCCCCGATCCCGCCGCTCACCGCGGTCTGGCCGGAGATCGACGTCGTCGACGCGTACGAGATCCAGCTGCTCAACATCCGCCGCCGCGGCCGGCCGGTGCTCGGCCACAAGGTCGGGCTGTCCTCGCCGGTCATGCAGCAGATGATGGGCGTGGACGAGCCCGACTACGGGCACCTGCTCGACGACATGGCCCTGGACTCGCGGCATTCGGTGCCGGCGCGGAAGTACTGCCAGCCGCGGGTCGAGGTCGAGGTCGGCTTCGTGCTCGGCGCGGACCTGCCCGGCGCCGGCTGCACCGAGGACGACGTGCTCGCCGCCACCGCCGCGCTCGCGCCGGCGATCGAGCTCATCGACAGCCGGATCGCCGACTGGAAGATCGGGCTGGCCGACACCATCGCCGACAACGCCTCCTCGGCCGGCTTCGTGCTCGGTCCGGCCCGGGTGCCGCCGGGCGCGCTGGACCTCCGCAAGATCGAGGCGTCCCTGCGGCGCAACGGGGAAGTGGTCGCCGAGGGCAGATCCGACGCCGTGCTGGGCAATCCCGTCATCGCGGTCGCGTGGCTGGCGCGCAAGGTCGCCGACTTCGGCGTGCGCCTGCGCGCCGGCAACATCGTGCTGCCCGGCTCGTGCACCAAGGCCATCGACGCCCGCGCGGGTGATCGCTTCCAGGCCGACTTCACCGGCCTGGGCATGGTTTCCCTGAACTTCAACGGAGGTGCGCAGTGACGGCCACGGCCGCGATCGTCGGCTCCGGCAACATCGGCACCGACCTGATGTACAAGCTGCTCCGCTCGGACCTGGTCGATCCGCAGTGGATGGTCGGGATCGACCCGGCGAGCGAGGGCCTGGCGCAGGCGCGGGAACACGGCCTGCGGACGTCGGTCGACGGCGTGGACTGGCTGCTCGCCCAGGACGAGCTGCCGGACCTGGTGTTCGAGGCGACCTCCGCCGCCGTGCACCGTGCCAACGCGCCGCGCTACGAGGCCGCCGGGATCAAGGCGATCGACCTGACGCCCGCCGCCGTCGGCCCGTACGTCGTGCCGCCGGTCAATCTCGGTGAACACCTGACCGCCCCCAACGTCAATCTGATCACCTGCGGCGGGCAGGCGACCATCCCGATCGTCAAGGCCGTCTCGCGCGCGGTTCCCGTCAGCTACGCGGAAATCGTCGCCACCGTGTCGTCCCGGTCGGCCGGCCCCGGCACCCGGGCCAACATCGACGAGTTCACCCGCACCACCAGCCACGGCATCGAGGTGATCGGCGGGGCCGCACGCGGCAAGGCGATCATCGTGCTGAACCCGGCCGAGCCGCCGATGGTCATGCGGGACACCATCTTCTGCGCCATTCCCGAGGACGCCGACACCGAGCTGGTCGCGGTGTCGATCCGGGACATGGTCAACGAGGTCGCCGGCTACGTGCCCGGCTACCGGCTGCTCGACGAGCCGCAGTTCGACCCGCCGTCCGCCGCCACCGGCGGCATGGCGAGGGTGTGCGTGTTCATCGAGGTCGAGGGCGCCGGCGACTTCCTCCCGTCGTACTCCGGGAATCTGGACATCATGACCGCCGCGGCGACGCGCGTCGGCGAGCAACTGGCGAAGGGCTGAGCGATGGACGTCCGTGTCACCGACACCTCGCTGCGCGACGGTTCGCACGCCAAGCGGCACCAGTTCACCGTGGACGATGTGCGCAACATCGTTGGCGCGCTTGACGATGCCGGCGTCCCGGTGATCGAGGTGACCCACGGCGACGGGCTCGGCGGCTCGTCGTTCACCTACGGCTTCAGCCACACGCCCGAACAGGAGCTGATCAAGACCGCCGTCGCCACGGCGTCCCGCGCCCGCATCGCGTTCCTGATGCTGCCCGGCGTCGGCGTCAAGGACGACATCCTGGTCTCCGCCGACAACGGCGCGCAGATCTGCCGCATTGCGACGCATTGCACCGAGGCGGACATCTCCGTGCAGCACTTCGGGTTGGCGCGGGAGAGGGGGCTGGAGACCGTCGGATTCCTGATGATGGCCCACTCCCAGCCGCCGGAGAAGCTGGCCCAGCAGGCCCGGATCATGGCCGACGCCGGCTGCCAGTGCGTGTACGTGGTGGACTCCGCCGGGGCGCTGATCATGGACCAGGTCGGCGACCGGGTGTCGGCGCTGGTCGCCGAGCTGGGCGAGGACGCCCAGGTCGGGTTCCACGGCCACGAGAACCTCGGCCTCGGCGTCGCCAACTCGATCATCGCCGTGCGGGCCGGCGCTCGTCAGATCGACGGCAGCGCACGGCGATTCGGCGCGGGGGCCGGCAACACTCCTGTCGAGGCGTTCGTCGGCGTCTGCGACAAGCTCGGCATCGACACCGGCATCGACTTCTTCAAGATGCTCGACGCCGCCGAGGACGTCGTGGCGCCGGTGATGGACCAGGAGTGCCAGCTCGACCGGATGGCCCTGCTCATGGGCTATGCCGGCGTGTACTCCAGCTTCCTGCGCCATGCGTACCGTCAGGCCGAGCGCTACGGCGTCTCGGGCCCGGAGATCCTCGTGCGCGCCGGGCAGCGGCGGCTCGTCGGTGGGCAGGAGGACCAGCTCATCGACATCGCGCTGGAGCTTCGCGGCCGGTAAGACTTGGTGCATGACCGTCGTCACCTTGCTGCACCCCGGCGCGATGGGCGCCGCCGTCGGCCGGCAGGCCGTGTCCGCCGGGGCCACCGTGCTCTGGGTCGGCGCCGGCCGCAGCGCGGCGACCCGCCGCCGGGCCGCCGAAGCCGGCCTGGTCGAGCGCCCGGATCTTGCCTCCGCCCTGGCCGAATCCTCGGTCGTGCTGTCCATCTGCCCGCCCGCGTTCGCCGAGGACGTTGCACATGAGGTAGCCGGCTTTGACGGCGTCTACGTCGAGGCCAACGCCATCGCCCCCGAGCGCTCGCAACGGATCGCGGCTTCGCTGCCGGGCGCCCGCGTCGTCGACGGCGGCATCATCGGCGGCCCGCCGTCCCAGCCCGGCACCACCCGCCTGTGCCTCTCCGGCGACGCCACCGGCGTGCCCGAGCTGTTCGCCGGCACCGCCCTCGACGTCGTCGTCCTCCCCGGTGACGTCGGCGTCGCCTCCGCGTTGAAGATCGCCTACGCCACGTACCAGAAGACCACCTGGGCCCTCGCCGCCGTGTCGCACGCCCTCGCCGCCGCCCACGGCGTCGGCGACGTGCTCCTGGAGGAGGCCGGCCGCCTCCACGCCCGCCCGCTGTTGCAGGTCGAGTCCTACCCGTCCATGGCCGCCCGGGGCTGGCGCTGGGCCCCCGAGATGCTCGAAGCCGCCGCCACCCTCCGCGCCGCCGGCCTACCCGCGGACCTCGCCGCCGGCTCCGCCGCCGTGATGGCCCACTGGGACCCCGCCAAGGACCTCGACCTGCCCGTCGCCGAGGTGCTCAAGCTCCTGGGTCAGTGATCCCGGCGCCACAAAATCGCGGTGGCGGCGAGCTGCGACCCCATACCATCCACGTCGTGGAACTTCTTGCCTCGGGCCGCGAGGCCGATGTCTTCGACATCGGCGACAACCGGGTGCTGCGGCGCAGCCGCGACGACCGGGGCGTCGAACGGGAGGCGGAGGTGATGATTCGCCTGGCGGCGCAGGGCTTTCCGGTGCCGGCGGTGCACCATGCCGCCGGCCGTGACCTGGTCATGGAGCGCGTCGAGGGCCCGAGCATGCTCACCGCCCTGCTCACCGAAGACCTCGACGTCACCACCGCCGCCGAGATCATGACCACGCTGCACACACGCTTGCGCCAGGCCGACATCCTTCACCTGGACCTACACCCCGACAACGTCATCCTCAGCCCGAACGGCCCGGTCCTCATCGACTGGAGCAACTGCACCGAGGGGCCGCCCGGCCTGGACCCGGCGATCTCGGCGCTGATCCTCGCCCAGGTGTCGGTCGGCGGCACGGACCTGGCCGACCTCGCACACGACCTGCTGCGAGTCTTCGCGCCCAGGCTGGACATCACCACCGAGTTGCCGGCGGCGGTCAGACTCCGCGAGACGAACCCCTCGATGTCGGCGCAGGAGCTGGCGGATCTCGGCAAGGCGGCGGATCTGGTGCGCCGGCTCAGCGGTCGGTAGTCGCACCGGCCAGCACCGTACGGACCATCCGCCGCACGGCATCCTCCGACGGCGGCCCGGACTCGCGGTCGGCGAAGATCAGGTGCCCGGCGCCGATCAACGTCGGGGCCACGGTGTCGATGTCGGCGTCGGCGGCGAGCCGGCCGAGCTCGCGCTCGTCCCGCAAATACTGCCGGAGCAGCGCGCCGGCCTCGGAGGCGAGGGGAACACCCGGCCCGCGCACCGCCCGCAGCCGCCGCCGCAGGTCGTCACGGAAGGTGATCAGCGCGACGATCGACACGGCGACGGACGTGAACACCGCGCTCAGGAACTCGGTCAGGTTGTCGACGATCTCGCCGACACCGGGCTCCGGGCCGAGCGACGGCAGCCGCGCGATGCGGTCCAGCACGAGCTCGGTGAGAAACCCGTCGAAGTCGGGGAAGTGCCGGTGCAGCACCCCCTTCGCGACCCCGGCCTCGGTGGTCACGGCGCGGCTGGTCAGCGCGTGCGGCCCCTCGCGCAGCAGCACGCGCTCGGCGGCGTCGAACAGCTGCGCGCGAGCGTCCTGGATATGCACGCCGGTAGGCACGCACGGAACCCTATCCAAGTGGGCGAGTGCCCATTAGAGTGGGCGCATGCCCATTACGCCACGTTCGGTCGCGGAGTCGTTCGGCGTCGACCCGGTCCGCTACGACCGCAACCGCCCGCCCTACCCCGACGACCTGATCGCGCGGATCGCCCAGGGCAGCCCCGGCCCGAGGCTGCTGAACGTCGGTGCCGGCACGGGCATCGAGGCCCGGCAGTTCCAGGCCCTCGGCTGCACGGTCCTGGGCGTCGAGCCGGACGCCAGGATGGCCGAGTTCGCCCGCACCTCCGGCGTCGAGACGGAGGTCTCCAGGTTCGAGGACTGGAAACCGTGCGGCCGCCGCTTCGACGGGGTGGTCTCGGGCACCGCCTGGCACTGGGTGGATGCCGTCGCAGGCGCGCGGAAGGCCGCCGAGGTGCTCGAACCCGGTGGCCGGCTGGCGACGTTCTGGCACGTGTTCGACCTGCCGAAGCCGATCGCGCAGGCCTTCGCGACCGTCTACAAGCGAGCCGTCCCCGACGCGCCGTTCGACTTCGACACCGGCAAGACGATGCTGGAGCTCTACCAGCGGCAGTTCGACCTGACCGCGGACGCCATGCGACAGGCCGGCTTCGACGAGCCGGAGCAGTGGCGCTACGACTGGGAGTGCCACTACACCCGGGACGAATGGCTGGAGTTGTTGTCCACGCACGGCGGCATGACGGCGCTGTCCGACGACAGGCGCGCGGAGGTGCTGGCCGGCGTGGCGCCCGCGCTCGGCGACGGATTCACCCTGCCCTACGTGACGGTGGCGGTGACGGCCAAGCGCTAGCGTGGCCGCATGTCGACGGAAGTGCGGCCCGCGGACGCGAGCCGGTTCGAGGACGTGGCCGCGGTGCTGAACCCGGGCGGCAACGACCGTGCCTGCTGGTGCCTGTCCTACCGGCTCGCCGCCCGCGACAACGGCGCGTTGCTGGGCGAGCGCCGGGCGGACTGGGTGCGCGACCTCTGCGGCCACCAGCCGGCGCCGGGTGTGCTGGCGTACGTGGATGGCCAGGTGGCCGGCTGGTGCGGGGTGTCCCCGCGGGACCGGTACGCCCGGTTGGTGCGCTCGCGCACGATTCGGCAGCTGGACGACCGACCGGTGTGGAGCGTCGTCTGCTTCGTGGTCCGCCCGGGATACCGCCGCCGCGGCGTCACGCACGCCCTGCTCCGGGGCGCCGTCGAGTACGCGCGGGAGCAGGGCGCGCCGGCGATCGAGGGCTACCCGGTGGACCCCGGCGGCGAGCGGATCCAGCAGGCCGCGGCCTACGTCGGCACGACCTCGGTGTTCGAGGCGGCCGGCTTCCGCCGGGTCGAGCGCACGCAGGCGGTCTCGGACCGCCGGCCGCGCTGGCTGATGCGGCTGGACCTGAACGGCCCCGGCTAGAATCACCGCGTGCGGGTCGGTGTGTTCCTGCCGACCGTGGGTCGGGGCGGCAGTCCGGGCGATGTCGTCGCATATGCACGACACGCGGAGGAGCACGGCCTGGACGCGGTGTGGGCCGGCGATCAGATCGTGGTCGGCTCCGGCACCCCCATGCTGGACGCGATGATCGTGCTGACCACGGCCGCGGCGGTGACGACGAAGCTCCGCGTGGGCTTCGGCGTGCTGATCCTGCCGCTACGGCCGGTGGCGGCGGTGGCGAAGCAGGTCACGGCCCTCCAACAGCTCTCCGGCAACCGCGTGCTGCTGGGCGTGGGCTCGGGCGGCACCCCGCACGGCGTCTCCTCCTGGCAGGCGGTGGGCGTGCCGCAGGGCGACCGGGGCCGGTTGACGGACGCGGCGCTGGCGGTGCTGCCGGGCCTGGTCACGGGCAAGCCGACGAAGCTGACGCACCTGCCGGGCACGCCGACGATCACGCTGGCGCCGGGATCGCCGATGCCGCCGGTGATCGTGGGCGGCGCGGGCCGGGTGGCGATCCGGCGCACCCTCGAGTACGGCGACGCGTGGTTCCCGTCGATGGTGACGCCGACGTCGGTGGCGGCGGTGCGCACGATCCTGCACGAGGGAGCGGAGCAGCGCGGCCGCAAGGCCCCCGGCATCACCACCGGCGTGGTGGCCTCGCTCGGCGACGGCGCGCCGAGCCGCCAGGCGCTGGTTTCCAGCCTGGCCAACGGGTTCAAGATGCCGCTGGAGCAGGCGGAGTCGATCCCGATCACGGGGGTGGGACGGGAGGCGGCGGACCGGATGGCGGGCCATTTCGCGGCCGGCGCGGAGGAACTGGTGGTGAGCTTCGCCGGCGGCGACTGGTTCAAGCAGGTGGAGTTGCTGGCGGAGGCCAGGCGACACAGCTGAAGGTCAGTCCTCGTACGTGATCTCCACCTCGTCGGTCACGGGAAGCGCCTGGCAGGCCAGGGCGTACCCGTCGGCGAGGTCGTCGGAGTCCAGGACCTCGTTGTGCAGCAGCCGAACCTCGCCGCGCACCACCCGGCACGCGCAGGCGCTGCACTGACCCTGTCGGCACGAGTACGGCGCGTCCAAGCCGCTCTCCAGCAACACGTCGAGCAGCCGCCGATGCGACGGCCACGCCAAACGCTTGCGCTCGCCGTCCAGGGAAACCTCCACGGTGGAGGAATCGCCGGTGTCCTCGACAACCTCCTGTACGACGTCGAAACGCTCGACCCGCGCCGTCGGCAGCACCCCCAGCACGGCGTCCATGAACGGCCCGGGCCCGCACACCAGCGCCTCCCGCCGCGCGAACGGCGCAACCCAGGCCGCCAGCTGCGCCGCCGACGGAATGCCTTGCAGGCACTCCAGCCAATGCGTCACCTGCAACCGCTCCGGATGCTCGGCGGCCAACCGCCGCAGCTCGGCGGCGAAGATCACCGAGGCCGGATCGCGGTTGGCGTAGAACAGGACCACCCGCCCCGAGCCGCGGCACAGCACCGACTTGATGACGGACATCACCGGCGTGATCCCGCTGCCACCGGCGAACAGCACCAGGTCGTGGTCCAGAGAGGACGGTGTGAACATGCCGGCCGGCGGCCGGGCCTCCAGCACGGTCCCGGCGACCACCGACGAACAGATCCACCCGGAGCACTCACCGCCCGGCATCCGCTTCACGGTCACGGTGGGTTTCTCGCCGGTGTAAGGGGAACTGGACAGCGAGTAGCACCGCTCCAGCCCGTTCGGCAGCCGGAACGTGACGAACTGTCCCGGCTCGTAGCGGAAATCGGCGTCCAGCACCAGCGACACGGCGTCGGGAGTCTCCTCGATCACCTCCGCCACCCGGATCTCATTCATCGGCGGGCACCTCGATCGTCCCGTCCCGCACGGCCCGCTCGATGCTGTCGCGCAGCGCCGAGCAGCCGGCCACCAGCGGCCCGAGCCGCGGGCAGGCGGAGGTGTCGCTCTGCCACTGCACACTGGTGTGCTGGGGGCTGTTCTTCTTGACCAGCACCGTGGTGCCGCAGCCGTCGCACACGTGCGGCCGCAGCCCCTCGGTCAGGTACCGGGCGGACTCGCGCACGGCTCAGCCGCCGCGCCGGGCCAGGTTCTCGGCGACCTCGGCGTGCCACACCTCGTTGGCCCGCGTGGTGTCCACCTCGAACTCGAACCGCCGCACCATGTCGTCCTGGACGTCCTCGACGTCCACGTAGAACTGCTCGTACCAGCGCCGCAGCTGGTACACCGGCCCGTCCTCCTCGCACAGCAGAGGATTGTCGATCCGCGCCTTGTTCTTCCAGATCTCCACGTCCTGGAGGAAGCCGACGCCGGTGTTCTTGGCGAACCTGGCGGCGATCTTGTTGGCCGTGGCGTCGTCGATGCCCGGGAACTTCTTCACGATCGCGCCCCACTGGAGCACGAACGAGTTGGGCGTGACCGGGTAGTGGCAGTTGATCAGCACCGTCTCCACCGTGGTGCCGCGCACGTCGTTCCACAGGTAGTCGATCATGTACGACGGCCCGTAGTAGGAGGCCTCCGACCGCGTCGCCAGGTCGTCCGTGCCCGAGTAGGTCGAGCCGACGCTGACATCGGGCCGCGCCTTGGAGTTCAGGTACTGGCTGGCGGTGTGCCCGTCGAAGACGTTCTTGAAGTACGTGGGGAAGGCGAAGTGCACGTAGAAGAAGTGCGCCATGTCCACCACGTTGTCCACGATCTCGCGGCAGTTGGCGCCCTCGATCAGCACCGAGTCCCAGGTCCAGTCGCTCCACTCGTCCGAGAAGGCGCCCTCGATGCGGGGGATGGCCAGCTCGGGCGGCGGCGGGTTGCCCTGCGGGTCGTGCCAGACGAACAGCTGCTTGTTCTGCTGGCAGGTGGTCCAGGACCGGGTGCGGGCCCGCAGCGGCACCCGCTTGGCGTACGGGATCGACTTGCAGCGCCCGTCGCCGCCCCACCGCCAGTCGTGGAACGGGCAGGCGACCTCGTCGCCCTTGACCGTGCCCTGGGTGAGGTCCCCACCCATGTGCCGGCAGTAGGCGTCGAGCACGCTGAGCTCGCCGTCGGAGCCCTGGAACACCACCAGCTTGGTGCCGAACGCCTGCACCGCGTGCGGCTTGCCGTCGGCGAACTGCTCGACGAGCCCCAGGCAGTGCCAGCCCCGTGCGAACCGGGACGGCGGCGCGCCGGCCTCGATCGTGCGGACGTCGGTACCCATCACACCTCCAGAGGCGACTACTGGAACAGGTTATAGTTTTGCGGCGGCGGATGGCTACCGCCAGCGGTCGACACAAACGAGAACACGTTCTAGTCTAGGGCCCATGAGCGAGCAGGTGACCGCGGCGGTCCGAGAGGTCCTGCCGGCGCTGCGCGAGCGGGCCCAGGACGCCGAGGACCGCAGGCGGGTGCCGGACGAGTCGATCAAGGCGT
Source organism: Kutzneria buriramensis (assembly GCF_003387475.1). Lineage (GTDB taxonomy): Bacteria > Actinomycetota > Actinomycetes > Mycobacteriales > Pseudonocardiaceae > Kutzneria > Kutzneria buriramensis. The sequence continues at coordinate 226,319 of NZ_QUNO01000015.1, forward strand.
TGCAGCTGGCGGGGGTGTTCAAGCTGCTCCAGCCGGCCCGCTACGGCGGGCTGGAGGCGGATCCGATCACCTTCTACGAGACGGTCCGGCTGATCGCCGGGGCGTGCGGCTCCACCGGCTGGGTCAGCTCGGTGGTGGGCATCCACCCCTGGCAGCTGGGCCTGTTCCCGGACGAGGCGCAGCGCGACGTCTGGGGCGACGACCCGGACGCCCGCATCTCCTCCTCGTACGCGCCGATGGGCCGGGCGAAGCTGGTCGAGGGCGGCTACGAGTTCTCCGGGCGCTGGAGCTTCTCCTCCGGCTGCGACCACGCCAGCTGGGTGTTCCTCGGCGGCATCGTCACCGACGGCGACGGCAAGCAGGTCGACTTCTGCACGTTCCTGTTGCCGCGCAAGGACTACGTCATCGAGGACGTCTGGGACACGGTCGGCCTGCGCGGCACCGGCAGCAACGACATCATCGTGGACGGCGCCTTCGTGCCCGAGCACCGCGCGCTGAGCTTCGCCGCCACGTCCAGGTGCGTGTGCCCGGGCCAGGAACTCAACACCGCGCCGCTGTACAAGCTGCCGTTCGCCTCCCTGTTCTCCTACGCCATCACCACGCCGATCATCGGCATGGCCACCGGCGCGTACGAGGCGCACGTCGAGCACATGTCGGCCCGGGTCAGGGCTTCCTACAAGGGCGAACGGTCCAATGAGGACCCGTTCGCCAAGGTCCGCATCGCCACCGCCGCCAGCGAGATCGACGCGGCCTGGTTGCAGCTCAAGAACAACATGACCGAGCTGATGGGCCACGCCAACCGCGGCGAGCGGATCCCGCTGCCGCTGCGGCTGCGGATCCGTCGCGACCAGGTGCGCGGCACCGGCCGGTCGATCGAGGCGATCGACCTGCTGTTCGAGAACTCCGGCGGCCGGGCGCTGCGCGTCGGCACGCCGATCCAGCGGTTCTGGCGCGACGCCCACGCCGGCCGCGTGCACGCCATCAACGACCCCGAGCGCGCACTCGCCATGTTCGGCAACGGCGAGTTCGGCATCCCGGTGCAGGACGCGATGCTATGACGTACACCGAAAAAGCCGCGATCAAGCTGCACTATCACGACGCCGGCGAGGGCAAACCGCTGGTGCTGCTGCACGGCGGCGGCCCCGGCGCGTCGGCCTGGAGCAACTTCGGCCGCAACGTCCCGGTGTTCGCCAAGCACTTCCGGGTGATCGCCCCCGACCAGCCCGGCTTCGGCCTGTCCGACAAGCCGACCGAGCACGGCCAGTACTTCACGCACAGCGCCGACGCGCTCAAGGCGCTGCTCGACGAACTCGACGTGGACAAGGCCGACCTGCTGGGGAATTCGCTCGGTGGCGGCACGGCGGTGCGGTTCGCGCTGAAGTATCCCGACCGGGCCGGCCGGCTCGTGCTGATGGCCCCGGGCGGCTTGGGGCTCAACGTGTTCGCGCCGGATCCGACCGAGGGCGTGAAGCGGCTCGGCGCGTTCGGCATGGCGCCGTCGAAGGAAGCGCTCAAGGCGTTCCTGCGCACGCTCGTGTTCGACCAGAAGCTGATCACCGACGAGCTGGTGGACGAGCGGTTCGAGGCGGCCAGCCAACCGGATTCGCTGAAGGCCATGGCGGCCATGGGCGCCTCCTTCTCGCGGCCGGACACCTTCGAGGAGGGCATGCTCTGGCGCGAGGCGCACCGCCTGCGCCAGCGGGTTCTCCTGGTCTGGGGTCGTGAGGACCGGGTCAACCCCCTGGACGGCGCGCTCGTGGCGCTGAAGGTCATCCGCCGGGCGCAGCTGCACGTGTTCGGCGGCTGCGGCCACTGGGCGCAGCTGGAGAAGTTCGACGAGTTCAACCGGCTCGCGATCGACTTCCTTCTTGAGGCGACTTCCTGAGCGAGGACTGACACATGGGCATCAGGTCCCTGGGGTATCTGCGGATCGAGGCGACGGACATCGCCGCGTGGCGGGAGTTCGGGCTGAAGGTGCTGGGCATGGTCGAGGGCAAGGGCAGCGACCCCGAGGCCCTCTACCTGCGGATGGACGACTTCCCGGCGCGGCTGGTGATCTTCCCCGGCGAGCGGGACCGGCTGGCCCAGGCCGGCTGGGAGGTGGCCAACGAGGGCGAGCTGGCCGGGGTCGCCGCGTCGCTCGACGCCGCCGGCGTCGCCGTGGAGAAGGCCAGCGACGCCGACCTCGCGGACCGCCGCGTCAACGGCCTGATCCGCTTCGAGGATCCGTCCGGCAACACGCTGGAGGTCTTCCACGGCGCGGCCCTGCAACACCGGCGCGTGGTCAGCCCGTACGGGCACACCTTCGTGACGGGAGAACAGGGTCTGGGGCACGTGGTGCTGAGCACCCGTGACGACGAGGAGGCGCTGCGCTTCTACCGGGACGTGCTGGGCTTCAAGCTGCGGGACTCGATGCGCCTGCCGCCGCAGCTGGTCGGCCGCCCGGCCGACGGCGCGCCGGCGTGGCTGCGGTTCTTCGGCTGCAACCCCCGCCACCACAGCCTGGCGTTCCTGCCCATGCCCACGCCGAGCGGCATCGTGCACCTGATGATCGAGGTCGGCAACGCCGACGACGTGGGCCTGGCGATGGACCGGGCGGCGCGGCGCAAGGTGCCGATGTCGGCGACGCTGGGCCGGCACGTCAACGACCTGATGCTGAGCTTCTACATGAAGACCCCCGGCGGCTTCGACGTCGAGTTCGGCACCGAGGGCCGGCAGGTGGAGGACGAGAGCTGGATCGCCCGGGAGAGCACGGCGGTCAGCCTGTGGGGGCACGACTTCACGGTCGGCAACCGGTAGATGGACCGCTTCCGGCACGTCCTCGGCCACTTCTGCACCGGTGTGACGGTTGTCACGACCGTCGCCGACGGCGTGCCGGTGGGCTTCGCCTGCCAGTCGTTCGCGGCGCTGTCGCTGGACCCGCCGCTGGTGCTGTTCTGCCCCGACCAGCGCTCCGGAACCTGGCCCGCCATCAGGGAATCCGGCCTGTTCTGCGTGAACGTGCTGGCCGAGGACCAGCGCGAGGTGTCGAAGCTGTTCGGCACGCGCGGCGCGGACCGGTTCAGCGGCACCGGCTGGCGGCCGTCGCCGGCCGGCTGTCCGGTGCTCGACGGCGTGCTGACCTGGATCGACTGCAAGGTCGAGGACGTGCACGACGCCGGCGACCACCACGTGGTCGTCGGCCGGGTGACCGAGCTCGGCGAGTGCCGGGACGGTCAGCCGCTGCTGTTCTACCGGGGCGCGTACGCGGCCACCGACACCCGCTATCCCGTGGACGGCGAACTGGACAATCTTCTCACCTGGTCACGGAGCGCCGACTGGCTGTGACGATTTATGTGGACGATTTTCCTCCGCTTCGGGTACGTTGGTTGTAGCAGGCAACCGTACCTGGGGAGTGGTCCACATGACCGACATGCTTGACACCGACCTGCCGTCCTTCCCGATGGCACGCGAGTGCCCGATGCACCCGCCGGCCGAGTACAAGGAGATCCGCCAGGAGGCGCCGGTCAGCCGGGTCCGGATGCCCGACGGGCAGCTTGCGTGGCTGGTCACCGGGCACGAGCTGAGCCGTCAGGTGCTGGCCGACCCGCGGATGAGCTCCGACCGCACGCATCCGGCGTTCCCGCTGGCGCTGACCACCGAGCAGCGCAAGGCGTTCCAGCAGAACAGCCGCCTCAGCATCCGCCGGTCCATGATCGGCCTGGACGCGCCCGAGCACGGCCCCCACCGCAAGATGCTGATCAGCGAGTTCTCCGTGCGCCGGATCGCCGCGCTGCGCCCCCGCGTCCAGGAGATCGTCGACCGGTGCGTGGACGACCTGCTGGCCGCGCCCCAGCCGGCCGACCTGGTGGAGCACGTGTCGCTGGCCGTGCCCTCGCTGGTGATCTGCGAGCTGCTGGGCGTGCCCTACGAGCAGCGGCACGGCTTCCACGAGTGGACGCGCAAGCTGATCAGCCGCAGGACCGCGCCGGAGGAGCGCCGGGCGTCCGCCGACAAGCTCAACGACTTCCTGGAGGCCCTGGTCACCGAGAAGGAGCAGGGCGAGCCCACCGACGACGTGATCGGCCGGCTCATCGCGCGCAACCGGGAGAACCCGGTGATGACGCACGACGAGATCGTCGGCACCGCGATCCTGCTGCTGATCGCCGGCCACGAGACCACCGCGAACATGATCTCGCTGGGCACGGTGGCGCTGCTGGAGAACCCGGGGCAGAAGGCGCAGGTGGTGGCCGACCCGTCGCTGCTGCCGGCGGCGATCGAGGAGATGCTGCGCTACTTCAGCATCGTGGAGAGCGCGACCTCCCGGGTGGCCACCGACGACATCGAGGTCGGCGGCGTGACCATCCGCAAGGACGAGGGCGTCATCATCTCCGGGCTGGCCGCCGACTGGGACGACAGCGTCTTCGAGAACCCGGACCAGCTGGACTTCCACCGCGGCGCGCGGCACCACGTGGCCTTCGGCTACGGCATCCACCAGTGCCTCGGCCAGAACCTGGCCCGGATGGAACTGGAGATCGTCTTCGAGACGTTGTTCCGGAAGGCGCCGAACCTGCGCCTGGCCGTGCCGGCGGCGGACCTGCCGTACAAGGACGACGCCAGCATCTACGGTATCTACTCGGTGCCGGTGAATTTCTGAGGGAAGGCAACACACCATGCACATCACCGCGGACAGGGATCGGTGCGTCGGCGCCGGCCAGTGCGTGCTGGCCGCGCCCGCCGTCTTCGACCAGGACGACGACGGCCTCGTCGCGCCGATGACCTTCGACCCGGCCGAGGGCGAGCAGGACAACGTCCGCCAGGCGGTCAACGTGTGCCCCTCGTCGGCCATCTGGATCGACAAGGAGTGAGGTTTTCTGTCGGCCGGCCGGGCTAAATCACCGTTCCGTGTGGTGAATACACCCGGCTGGCCGATGGAGCACCCGCCGTCCGGCGTCGATGCGTGCCTTCGTGTCCACGCTGGAAGACATCAGAGTGCGGGTGCTCGGCCCCGTCGAGATCAGCGGCCCGCTCGGGCCGGTGGCACTGCGGGGCAGGGGGCACCGGACCCTGTTGGCGCGGCTGGCGGTGCGCCCCGGCCAGCCCGTCGCGTCGTCCGCGTTGATCGACGCGCTGTGGGACGAGGCGCCGCCGACCGCGCCCAAGACGCTGCGCAGCCATGTCGCGCACATGCGCCGCGACCTGCGCTCCGCCAACGTGTTGAACATGATCGTCACCCGGGATCCCGGGTATCTGCTGCGCACCCCGCCGTTCTCGGTGGACGTCGTGCGCTTCGAGTCGCTGGCCCGGCGCGGGCACCAGGCCCTGGCCAGCGGCGATCCCCGCGCCGCCGCCGACCAACTGCACGCCGCGCTGTCGCTGTGGCGTGGCGACGCCCTCGACGACTGCCGGCAGGGGCAGTGGGTGCGGCAGGAGTGCGCCCGGCTGGGGGACGCCCGATTGGACGCCCAGGAGGACCTGATCGGCGCCGAGTTGGCGCTGGGGCGGCACGGCGAGGTGCTGGGGGAGCTGTCCGGGCTGGTCGCCACGCATCCGTTTCGGGAGCGCCTGTGGGAACTGCTGATGCTGGCGCTGTACCGGTCCGGGCGGCAGGCCGAGGCGCTGGCGACCTTTCGCCGTGCCCGGTCGACGCTGGTGGAGCAGCTGGGGGTGGAGCCGGGGACGCGGTTACGACGGCTGGAAACCGCCATCCTCGCCGAGGAGCCGGTGGACGAGCCGCCGGTGTCGTTGCACGCCGTCGCCACCGGGCTGCCGGCCGAGCTGACCAGTTTCGTCGACCGTGAGGAGGAGTTGGCCAAGCTCGGCGGGATGTTCGCCGGTGGACGGCTGGTGACGCTGGCCGGCACCGGAGGCGTCGGCAAGAGCCGGCTCGCGTTGCGGTGTGCGGGGCAGCTGTCGGCGACGACGCAGGGCGGGGTGCGGCTGGTGGAGCTGGCCGGGCTCAACGACCGGGCGCTGGTGCCGCACGCCGTCGCCGAGGCGCTGGGCGTGCGGGACCAGTCCGGCCGGTCCCCTGTGGACGTTCTGGTCGACGTGCTGCGGGACCAGGACATGTTGGTGGTGCTGGACAACTGCGAGCACCTGTTGGACGCCTGCGCCGACTTCGTCAGCGTGCTGCTGAAGGGCTGCCCGCGGCTGCTGGTGCTCGTGACGAGCCGGCAGCCGCTGGGCGTCGAGGGGGAGCAGGTGCTGATCGTGCCGCCGATGCCGGTCGAGCACGCCGCGATGCGGCTGTTCGCCGAGCGGGCGCGGGCCGTCGTCGCCGATTTCGAGGTGACGCCGGAGAACGTGCGCACGGTGGCGGATCTGTGCCAGCGGCTGGACGGGATCCCGCTGGCGATCGAGCTTGCCACGCTGGTGTTGCGGACGTTGTCGCCGGAGCAGATTCTGTCCCGTTTGGACGATCGCTTCGCGTTGCTGAGCGGGGCCCGGCGCGGTGTGATGGCCCGGCACCAGACGATGCGGGCCGCCGTGGAGTGGAGCTTCGAGCTGTGCACGCCAGCGGAACGGGCGTTGTGGAGCCGGTTGTCGGTGTTCGCCGGCAGCTTCGACCTGGAGGCCGCCGAGCACGTCTGCGGCGGCGAGGATGTGCTGTCACTGGTGGCCCGGCTGGTGGACAAGTCGGTGCTGTCGACGCAGCAGGTCGGCGGGATCGTGCGGTACCGGCTGCTGGAGACGTTGCGGCAGTTCGGTTCCGACCAGCTGATCGCCGCCGGCGCGCTGGACGGGTTGCGGCGCAGGCATCTGGCGTGGTTCGAGCGGGTGGCGTCGTGGGGCGAGCGGGAGTGGTTCGGGCCGAACCAGGCGCTGGTGTTCTCCCGCATCCACGGCGATCGCGCGAATTTCCGTGCGGCGCTGGAGTTCTGCCTGAAATCGGATGTCCCCGCCGGCCTCCGGCTGGCGGGGACGCTGTGGTACTACTGGGTCGGCTGCGGGGTGTTCGCCGAGGGACGCCGGTGGCTGGATGCGTTGCTGCGTAAGGGTTACCTTGGTATTGAGCGGAACAAGGCGCTGTGGGTCAACGGATACGTGGCGACCTTACAGGGAGACACCGCCGCCGCGTTGAAGATGCTCGACGAGTGCCGGTCGCAGTCGGTGGATGTGGTGGCCCTGGCGTACGCGACGTACGTGCGGGGCGCAGCCGCCGTCTTCGACGACGAGCTGGCGACCGGGTCGGAACTGCTGGCCGAGGCGAACAAGTCGTTGACCGGGCTCGGCGAGTTGAACAGCAACGTCGTCATGACCAAGGTCGGGCTGGCGATCACCGTCGCCTTCGCCGGCGACCTGCCGGCCGCGGTGGCGCTGGCGCAGGAGGCTCATGCCGTCAGCGAGCAGCACGGGGAGCAGTGGGCGCTGGCCTACGCCCACTACGTGCTGGCGTTCGCCGCGTGCCTCGAGGGCGCCCTGGGGCAGGCCGTCGCCCACGCCAAGAAGTGCCTCGCCGTCAAGCAGACCTTCAACGACCTGCTGGGAATCGCCTTGAGCGTGGAGCTGCTGGCGCTGCTGGCCGCGTTGTCCGGCGAGGCCGAACGCGCCGCCCGGCTCCTCGGCGCCGTCGCCGGCATCTGGCCCCGTGTCGGCGTTCCCCTGTTCGGGTCCCGCAACTTCGCCGCCCCCCACGAGCAGTGCGAGCAACTCGCCCGCTCCGCCCTCGGCGACCACGGCTACCTCCAGGCCCACACCGCCGGCGCCCGCCTCACCATCGACCAGGCCGTCACCATGGCCCTCCACCCCCGCGAGTCGCGCCCCCAGACACCCCGAATGTGACTCTCAGGCACTCCCGATGCAGGGAAGGGGACTTTCCCCGCGTTCAACGCGGGGAAAGTCCCCTTCCCTGCATTTCCCGGCGAGCGTGGAAGCGGTTCCAGAAAGCTCTGGCGCAGATTTCTACCACCTGGTAGAAATCTGAGGTGACGGGCGTCACCAAGTGAGGAGCTGGGATGAGCGAGCTTTCCGTGCAGCTGTACTCGGTCCGTGACAAGTTCGCCGAGGACCCGGCCGCCGTGCTGCGGCGGCTGGCGGAGATCGGCTTCCGGCACGTCGAGCCGTACGGCGTGCTCCAGAACGTCGAGACCCTGCGCACCGGCCTGCCCGACAACGGCCTGACCGCGCCCACCGCGCACGCCCAGCTGATCGGCGCGGACCAGCACGCGGTCTTCGCCGCCGCGGCCGAGCTGGGCATCGAGGTGGTGATCGACCCGTTCGTCGGCACGGAGCGGTGGCAGGACCGCGGCGACATCGGCGCGACCGCGGACGCCCTCAACGGCGCGGCGAAGCTCGCCGCCGAGCACGGTGTGCGCGTCGGCTACCACAACCACTGGTGGGAGTTGCAGTCCCGGCTCGACGGCCGCAGCGCCTTCGAGGTGTTCGCCGACCAGCTCGACCCGGCCCTGGTGCTGGAGGTCGACACGTACTGGGCGACGGCGGGCGGTGAGAACGCGCCGGATCTGTTGCGGCGGCTGGGGGAGCGGGTGCGCGCGATCCACGTGAAGGACGGCGGCCTGAACACCGACGCCACCGGCCAGGTGCCGGCCGGGCAGGGGCAGGTGCCGGTGGCGGAGGTGCTCGCCGCCGCGCCGCAGGCGCTGCGGGTGGTCGAGTTCGACGCGTACGACGGCGACATCTACGAAGGCATCGCCGCGAGCCGCGCCTTCGTGCTGGGGCTGGAGCCGTGACGGGCCCGATGGGCGTCGGCGTGATCGGCGCCGGCGTCATCAGCGAGACGTACCTGACCAACCTCACCAGCTTCCCCGACCTGCGGGTGCTGTCCGTCGCCGACCTCGACACGGCCCGCGCCGCCGAGCGGGCGGCGAAGTACGGCGTGCCGCATTCCGGCACGGTGGCAGAGCTGCTCGCCGACCCCGCGATCGAGCTGGTCGTGAACCTGACGGTGCCGTCGGCGCACGTCGACGTGGGCCTGGCGGCGCTGGAGTCGGGCAAGCACGTGTGGGCGGAGAAGCCGCTGGCGCTGGACCGGCAGACCGGCCGCAAGCTGCTCGACCGGGCCCGTGAGCGGGGCCTGCGGGTGGCCAGCGCTCCGGACACGGTGCTCGGCGCCGGCTTGCAGACCGCGCGCCGGGCCGTCGACGCCGGTCGGATCGGCACGCCGATGTCGGGGATCGCGCTGTTCCAGGTGCCGGGGCCGGAGCGCTGGCACCCGTCGCCGGAATTCCTGTTCCAGCTGGGCGCCGGGCCGGTGCTGGACCTCGGGCCGTACTACCTGACGGCACTGGTCCAGCTGTTCGGGCCGATCCGCCGGGTCACCGCCGCCGGCGGCCGGGCCCGGGACCGGCGGGTGATCGCCACCGGGCCCAAGGCCGGCACGGAGTTCGCGGTGGAGGTGCCGACCAACGTCAGCGCGCTCGTCGAGTTCGACCGCGGCGGCGTGGCGCAGGTGGTGCTCAGCTTCGACTCCAAGCTGGACCGCCAGGGCTTCCTGGAGATCACCGGCACCGACGGCACGGCCGTGCTGCCCGACCCGAACAAGTTCACCGGCGACACCGTGCTGCACCTCGACGACGGGGTGGAAACCCTTGCCGCGCAGGGGCATCCGGCCGAGCGGGGCACCGGCGCGCTGGAACTGGCCCGGTCCGTGCGGGCCGGCGTCCCGGAACGGGCGTCGGGGGAGCTCGCGTACCACGTGCTCGACGCCATGCTGGCCATCGAGGAGTCCGTCGCCCTCGGCCACCCGGTGGAGGTCGCCAGCACCATCGACGTCCCGCCGGCCCTGCCGGCCGGCTGGGACCCGCACGCCGCCACCCTGTGACCCCGTCCGATGCAGGGAAGGACGCCTTACCTGCGCTCAATGCGGGTAAGGCGTCCTTCCCTGCGTCAGAGGGGGACAGTGAGCAGGGCCTGGAGGTAGAAGCGGAGGGAGCCGACCAGGTCGACGGCGTCGGGGGTGGTCAGCCACTGCACCTGGAGGCCGTCCATCAGCGCGATGAACGTGATGGTGGCCTGCTCGGGGTCGACGCCGGCGCGCAGCTCGCCGCTCTCGGCCAGCACCCGGAACGAGTCCCGGACGCCGACCCGCGCCTCGTCGTAGTGACGCTTGAAGTACTCGTGCGCGGGGTGGTCCGGCGCGACGGCCTCGGCGGCCAGCCGCGCGTAGAGGTCCACGATGCCCGGGTGGCGGACGTTGTGCGAGGCCAGCGCGAGGTAGTGGCGCAGCACCTCCAGCCCGGGCGGCGAGTCCAGCTGCTCGCGTTCGGCGTCCTCGGCGTCGCGCCGCTCCAGCACGGCGGCGAGCAGCGCCTCCTTGGTGGGGAAGTAGTACAGCAACCCCGCGTGCGACATGCCGACCCGTTTGGCGATCTCCCGCAGGGACGCCCCGTGGTAGCCGACCTCGCCGTAGACCACGGCCGCCGCGGAGATGATGTCCTCCCGGCGGATCCGGCCCTTCAGGTAGCCCCCGGTGTCGACGGCGCGCATTCGACCATCATGCCGCAGCGGCAAAAGCACAGGCGGCGTGACAGATCGAACAACGAACTTGTGCGAACGCTCAGGAGGTGCGAACATCCCAGGGGTGAGAGGAACTGAGCGCCATCGGCTGATCGTCGAACGGCTGCGGGACGCCGCGCAGGTGACCGTGGCCGAGCTGGCGGCGGAGACCGGCGCGTCGGAGATGACCGTGCGGCGGGACCTGGACGTCCTTGCCGCGCACGGCGTCCTGCGCCGCGTGCACGGCGGCGCGGTGCCGGCGATGCCGGCCGGGGTGGAGCCGCCGTTCGCGGCCCGCGCGGTGTCGTCGACGTCGGCGAAGCAGGCGATCGCCCGCGCCGCGGTCGAGCTGATCCGCGACGGCGAGACGATCGTGCTCGACAGCGGCACGACCGCCCTGGAGGTGGCCCGCCGGCTGCACGACCGCGCCGTCACGGTGATGCCGCTGTCGCTGCACGTCGTCACCGAACTCCTCGACGCGCCAAGGGTTCGGCTGCTGATCCCGGGCGGCGAGCCGCGGCCGGGCGAACTCGCCCTGGTCGGCCCGCTCGTGCTGGCGTCGCTGCGGCAGCTGCGCTTCGACGTCGCGGTGATCAGCCCCTGCGCGTTCAGCCTGGACGCCGGCGTGACGGCCTACGACCTGCCCGACGCCGAGGTCAAGCAGCAGGCGCTCGCGGTCGCCCATCGCAGCTTCGTGCTGGCCGACGGCGCGAAGTGGGACCGCGCCGCGCTGGCCCACGTCTGCCCGGCCGACCGAGCCGACGTCGTCGTCACGGACCCGACCGCCCCCGAGGACCAGCGCGCGGCGCTGGCCGACCGCGGCGTGCTGGTGCACGTTTCCCCCATGGAGCCTTGATGCGAGAACCCATGAGATTCCGGCTGGCCCGGTTCGCCACCTTCCTGATCTTCGGCATGAACGGCTTCGGCGTGGCCATGTGGCTGGTGCAGCTGCCGAACATCGAGCGCGCGATCGGCGTCCCGCACAGCGTGCTGGGCCTGCTGCTGCTCGTGCTCGGCGGCTCGGCGCTGATCGGCATGCAGGTCGTCGGCCGGCTGGCGGACCGGCTCGGCCCCCGCCGGCTGACCCCGTTCTTCCTGGCGGCGTTCGGCGTCACGCTCGCCGTGCCGGGCTGGCTGACCTCGTGGTGGGCGCTGGGCCTGGTGCTGGTCGTGATGGGCTTCGCCAACGGCGCGCTGGACGTGGCGATGAACGCCCACGCGGTGGTCGTGGAGCGCGGCTACGGCCGGCCGATCATGGCTTCGTTCCACGCGATGTGGTCGATCGGCGGCGCGATCGCCGCCGTCGTCGGCGCGGCCGTGCTGAACGCGAACGTGCCGACCGGCGTCTCGCTGGCCGGGGCCGGCCTGGTGTGCGTGCTGGCGGCGCTGCTCGGCGGCCGGTTCACCATCGACGCCGACCACCACCGCGCGCCCGAGGAAACCGTTGCCACGCCGGCGAAGCCGGCCCCGAACGCGCTGGTCTGGATCCTGGGCGGGCTGGCCTTCGCGTTCATGCTCTCCGAGGGCGTCGCCAACGACTGGGCCGCGTTGGAGCTCAAGGGCATTCTCAACGTCTCCAGCAGCGACGCCGCGCTCGGCTACGGCGCGTTCGCGGTGGCGATGACCGTCGGCCGGTTCGCCACTGACCGGGTGGCGGCGCTGGTCGGCGCGACCCGGGTGGTCCGCTACGGCGGCGCGATCGCCACCGTCGGCATCACCCTGGTGACGATCGCGCCGGCGCTTCCGGTGGCACTGCTGGGTTACGGCCTGTTCGGGCTCGGGCTGGCCGGCGGCGTGCCGCAGCTGTTCACCGCCGCCGGCAACCTCGACCACCGCTCGGCCGGCGCCCTGATGGCGCGGGTCGTCGGCCTCGGCTACGTCGGCCTGCTGGCCGGGCCGGCCGTCATCGGCGGCCTGACCCGGCTCGTCCCGCTGAACATCGCGTTCGTGGTGCCGATCGTGCTGTGCGCCCTGACGGTGGTGTTCGCCTCGGCGCTCAATCCCCGTGACGACAAGGAACTCGCGGATCAGCGGCCGATGCGGAACGTGTAGTCCAGCCGGCGCCAGCCGTCCGCCACCTCGCGCCCGGCGGGCGGCGCGCCCTCGCCGTGCCCGAACTCGACGATCAGGTCCTCCTTGACGCCGAACACCGTGTCGGAGTCGAGGTACAGGCCGCCCTTGACGAACAGCTGCGTGACCAGCGTGTGGAAACCGGGCGCGCCGATCATGAAGTGCACGTGCGGCGCGCGGTACGGGTGTCGGTCGGTGCCGTCGAGCATCTGCCCCACCGGACCGTCCTCGGGCACCGGGTACTCGTGCGGCAGGATGGTCCAGAACTCCAGCCTGCCCTCGTCGTCGGCGACGAACCGCGCCCGCAGCACCGGGCCGTCGAGGTCGGGCAGTTGCACGTCGTAGAAGCCGTCCTTGTTGGACTGCCACACATCCACGACCGCGCCCGGCACCGGTTTGCCGTCCGTGTCGGTGATCGCCGCGCTCACCCACAGCGGCTCGCCGTCGAGGCCGCCGGAGATGTCCGCGCCGCGGTCCATGGCCGGCGGACCCTCCACATAGAACGGTCCGAGCACCGCCGACGGCGTGGTCAGCGGGCTGCGCGAGTTGGTCAGCGCGTCGACCACGCTGGACACGCCGAGCGTGTCGGACAGCAGCACGAACTCCTTGCGCTTGTCGTCGCTGATCTGCCCGGTGCGGGTGAGGAAACCGATCGCGAACAGCCACTCCTGCTCGGTCAGGTCGTTGCTCACGGCGAAGTGGTGCAGGTGCCGCACCAGATCCGTGATCAGCTGCTTGAGGCGCGGGTCCGGGGTGTCGTCGAAGCTGGCGATCACCTGCGCGGTCAGCGCGCTCACGTCCGGCACGCCGTCCGGCCGCACGCCCGCCCAGGCGGCGCGCAGCACCGACGCCGGCTCGATACCGTCCAAAGAGGACTCGGTCAGACCCAGCTCCCGCAAGGAGGTCGGGCCGCCGAGCGACCGCACGAGGTCGAAGACGCCGGCGGCCGCGTCCGGCACGCCCAGCGCCTCGGCCACGCGCGCCAGCGCCTCCGGCGCCTCGTTCTGCTTGTACGCCATGACCTGCGGCAACATCACCGTGTGGGTCTCCGCGTGCGGCAGGTCGAACTGGCCGCCGAGCTGGTGGCAGAGCTTGTGGTGCAGGCCCATGCTGACCGCCGCCAGGCAGGAGCCCGCCAGCCACGCCGCCTCCAGCAGCTCGGCTCGAGCGTCCACATCGGACGGATTCGCCGCGACGGCCGGCAGCGCGCGGGCGATGCCCCGGATCGCTTGCAGCGCAACGGCGTCGACCGCCGGGTTGGCGTCCGGTGCGTACAGCGCCTCCACGGCGTGCGCCAGGGCGTTGACCGCGCTGGGCACGGTGATCGACACCGGCAGGTCCAGCGTCAGGTCGACGTCGTAGATCACGGTCTCCGGCAGGATGTCCGGCGACCGGCGGGTGGTCTTGCGGCCGTTCTCGGTCTCACCGAGCACCGGCGTGACCTCGGAGCCGGCGTAGGTGGTGGGCAGGATGACCTGCGGCACGCCGGTGCGCACCGCGAGCGCCTTGGCCAGCCCGGTGGTGGAGCCGCCGCCGACCGCGACCACGCAGTCCGCGGCGGCACCCTTCAGCACGTCCAGAGCCTGCGCGGTCACCTCGACCGGGGTGTGCATGCGCGCCCCGTCGAACCGTGCCACCACCAGGTCCCCGAGCGCCGCCGCGACCCGTTCGGCGTGCCGCGCGCGGGCGACGAGCAGCACCCGGGACCCGCCCAGGCGTCGCACCTCCTCCGCGACCGCGGTGACCGTGCCGGCGCCGAAGACGACCCTGGTGGGGGCGGGGGAGTGCACGAAACCGCGCGTCATGGCTCAGCCTCGGATCTGTTCGTGCAGCGCGGTCAGCAGGCCGCGCAGCATGTCGATGGTGGTCTCGTCGGTGATGTTGCCGGCCTCGTCGAACCGCTGGGCCGCGCCGAACAGCATCAGCTCGGGCTTGATCACGACGTGCGAGTGCGTCCACAGGAAGACCTGGCGCAGCGCCAGCTGCGCCCGCACGGTGCCGAACTGGCTGGGCGAGGCGCCCATGATGGCGATGTGCTTGTGCCGCAGCACGGAGCTCGCCGCCGGCCGGGACGCCCAGTCCAGCAGGTTCTTCAGACCGCCGGGGATGGAGTAGTTGTACTCCGGGGTGGCGATGAGCAGGCCGTCGGCGTCCGCGATGGCCAGCCGCAGCCGGGCGGCGACCTCGGGCAGGTTCTCGTCGTTGTCCAGGTCCTGGTTGTAGAGCGGCAGCTGACCCAGCTCCTCGTACAGCGAGATGCTCGTCCCCGACGGCGCGTGCTTCTGCGCGTTGCGCAGCAGCGCCGTGTTGAACGAGCCGGCGCGCAGGCTGCCGGAGATGCCGAGGATGTTCAGGTCGGTCACAGGGGCTCCTCACGGGTCGACGGATTCAGCTAAACGCTATCGGGAAGCCGATGCCAGCCCGCATCCCGCGGTCGACCCATTCGGAAAGTTTCGGTGTTCTGGATCACGTTCGCGTGGCGCGCACGACCCAGCAGGCCATCTCGGGCCGGTCCCGGTGCGGCAGCCCCTGCTGGTCGAACAGCGGGGCCATGGTCGCGCCGTCGGCGACCAGGGTCGACTCGCCCAGCTCCTCGATCGTCCAGCCGGTGGCCGACAACGGGTTTCGGACGTCCTTTTCGGACATTGACATCGGCGAGGCCAGGCCGTCGATCACCCGATCGGAGAACACGATGAGGTGCATGACGCCGCCGGGCCGGGTGGCGCGGTGCACGGCGTGGAGGTGGGGAATCCGGTCGGCCGGGGCCAAACAGTGCAGGAGAGCACAGCTCAGCACCGTGTCGAAGGCCTCGGTCGGGCCGGGCAGGGTGATCGCGTCGGTCACGGAGAACCGGATCCCGCTGTCCGGAAAGCGTTTGCGGGCAAGGTCGATGCCGGTCGGGCTGCTGTCCACCGCCGTCACCGGCAGGCCCTGGGCCGCGACGAACGCCGCGTTGTCGCCGAGGCCGCAGCCCACGTCGAGGACGTCGCCGCGGAAGTCGAGGCCGGTGATCGACGGCTGCGGCGCGGCGATGTCCCACGGAATGCCGCCGAAGGGGATCGGCCCGTTGATGGTCTTGCCCTGGTAGAGGGTTTCGTAGTCGGCGTAGTCGAGCTGCATGGGGCCGAGTCTGCATCGTTGCCGGCGCAATCGCCGGTCGTGAGCTCGCATTCCGGCACTAGAGTTGCCTGATGTGACGGAATCTGTCGTTCTGGACGGCATTGACCGCGGACTCCTGCACGCGCTCCAGCTCGACGGCCGCGTGCCGTTCAGCCGGGTCGCCGACGTGCTCGGCGTGTCCGAGACGACCGTCGCCCGCCGGTACAAGCGGCTGCGGGCCGTCGCCGCGCTGCGGGTGGTCGGCGTGGCCAACGGCGTGCTGTTCGGCCGCACCGCCTGGACGCTGCGCCTGCGCTGCACGCCGGATGTCGCGATGCCGCTGGCCAAGGCCTTGGCGAAGCGTCCGGACATCTTCTGGGTGCACGTGATGTCCGGCGGCGCGGAGATCTCCTGCCACGCGCAGCTGGCACCCGGCGAGGAGTCGATCCTGCTGGAGAAACTGCCGCGGGCCAGCCGGGTCCTCGACGTCAGCGCGCATTCGGTGCTGAACGCCTTCACGCTGCCGTCGGACTGGTCCAGGCTGCGGTGCCTGGACGACGATCAGGTGGCTTCCTTGCGACCGGAAGAACCAAGGCCTGCCCGAACAGAGGTCGACGCCGCCGATCTGACCCTGCTGGCGTTGCTGGCCGTCGACGGCCGGGCCTCGTGCGCGGAGCTGGCGGCACAGGCGCGGCTGTCCGAGTCGACCGTGCGCCGACGACTGGATCTGTTGCGGCACAATGGCGTCGTTTCATACCAAGTGGACATTCCGGCGGCGGTGCTCGGTTTCGGCACGCAAGCCCGGCTGTACCTGACGGTGCCGCCGCACGCGCTGGTCGATGTCGGCAAACGCCTTGCCCGGCACGAGGAGACGTCGTTCGTGGCGGCGACGACCGGGCCGACCAACCTGGTCGCGGTGGTGGCCTGCCGGGACAGCGGCGACCTGTACCGGTACCTCACCGAGCGCGTCGCGCCGCTGCGGGCGATCACGTCACTGGAGACGGCGGTTCTCATGCGAACCGTGAAACAGGGCTAGCAACCCTTCGGCGGCGCGGCGGGCCTGATGCGCGGGCTCGGCCGTGCCGGTGATCGCCGCCATGGTGATCGCGCCCTCGGCGAGCAGCGTGAGCTGGTCGCCGAGTTCCTGGTCGTCGGCCAGATCCCTGAACAGGCCCCGAAAAGCCTCCTTGTGCCGGCGGGCGATGGTGGCGACGGCCAGCGACGCGGTGCCCAGCTCACCGTAGGCGTTGACGAAGGCGCAGCCCCGGAAGTCCGGCTCGGCGAACCACTCGGCCAGCCAGTCGAAGACGGCCAGCACGGGGTTGTCGGCATTGATCGCGTGCGCGGTCACGGCGTTCATCCAGCGCGCGTCGCGGGCGAGCAGGTACTCCTCGACGAGCCGGTCCTTGGACGGGAACAGCTGGTACAGGCGCTTGAGCGAGACGCCGGCGGCCGTGCGCACCTCGTCCATGCCCACCTGCTGCACGCCCCGCTCGTAGAACAGCGCCTCCGCCTTCTCGAGGACGTCCGCGCGCTCGACCATCCGCCGCCACCCTTGCGTAGAGAACCATCGTTCTCCTAGGGTAGCCCGGAGAACGACCGTTCTCCACCTTGAAGGAGTCGACCATGACCGACCAGCGACCGCCGCTGCCGCCGTTCACCGAGGAGACCGCCCGCGCGAAGGTGCAGGCCGCCGAGGACGCGTGGAACACCCGCGACCCCGACCGGGTGGCGATGGCCTACACCGAGGACTCGGAATGGCGGAACCGGGACGTGTTCCTCAAGGGGCGCGACGAGATCCGCGAGTTCCTCCGGCAGAAATGGGCGAGGGAGCAGGAATACCGGCTGCGCAAGGAACTGTGGGCCTTCACCGGCAACCGGATCTCGGTGCGCTTCGAGTACGAGTCGCGTGACGAGTCGGGCCAGTGGTGGCGCAGCTACGGCAACGAGCAGTGGGAATTCGACGAGAATGGCCTCATGGCGCGGCGCTACGCCAGCATCAACGACCTGAAGATCACCTCAGGGGAACGCAGAATCGCTCTGTAGTGTGCGAAGCATGACCTCGGCGCGCGAGAACGTGATGAAGGGCCTTGACGACGTCCGGTCCGGTCTCGAAGACCTGTACCGGGACCTGCACGCCCACCCGGAGCTGGGGTACCAGGAGCATCGCACCGCCGCCGAGGTCGCGCGCCGCGTCGAGGGCGCCGGCTACGAGGTCACCACGGGCGTCGGCCGCACCGGCGTAGTGGCCGTGCTGCGCAACGGACCCGGGCCGACCGTGTTGCTGCGCGCGGACATGGACGCGCTGCCGGTCGAGGAGCAGACCGACCTGCCGTACCGGTCGACCGTCGACGGCGTGATGCACGCGTGCGGGCACGACATGCACACCACCTGCCTGATCGGCGCGCTGGACCTGCTCGCCCGCGGCCGGGACCAGTGGTCCGGCACCATCCTCGGCGTCTTCCAGCCGGCAGAGGAGGTCGTCTCGGGCGCCGTGGCGATGCTCGAGGACGGCCTGTACGAGCGGTTCGGGAAGCCAGACATCACGCTCGGGCAGCACCTCGCGCCGCTGCCGGCCGGCTGGCTCGGCTGCCACCCCGGGCCGGCTTTCGCCGCCACCGACACGGTCGAGGTGCGGCTGCACGGCAAGGGCGGGCACGGCTCGCGGCCGGAGACCACCGTCGACCCGGTGGTCCTGGCGGCGTCCACCGTGCTGCGGCTCCAGACCATCGTCTCCCGCGAGGTGTCGGCCAAGGACCACGCGGTGGTCACCGTCGGCACCATCCACGGCGGCACCCGGGACAACATCATCCCCGAGCACGTGGACCTGGGCGTGAACGTGCGCGCCTTCGACGAGCAGGTGCGCGCGCGGGTGTTGGCGGCGATCGAGCGGATCGTGCGCGGCGAGGCGGCCACCGCCGGCGCGCCCGAGCCGGAGATCAGCCTGAGCAACGCCACCCCGGTGCTGGTCAACGACGAGGCCGCGATGGAGCGCACCAAGGCGGCGCTGGCCGAGGCGTTCCCGGTGATCGTCGATCCCGGGCTGGTCACCGGCAGCGAGGACTTCGGCCACTTCGGCACCGCCGCCGGCGTGCCCACCTGCTACTGGCTGTTCGGCGGCATCGACCAGGACACCTTCCTGGCCGCCTACACCGGTGGCACCTTCGACCGGGACATCCCGTCCAACCACTCTCCCCGGTTCGCGCCGCTGGTCCAGCCCACCCTGGACGGCGGCGTCACGGCACTGGTGACCGGTGCGCTGGCGTGGCTGGCTCCGGCTGCTGCTCCTTCTTCCTGGGTTCCCCCAGGGCGACCCTGATCCGGCCGTCCGGCAGCGTCACCCAGTGCAGGCCGCTGGCCGCGGCCAGCTGGTCGAAGATCGGAGTGCCTGGCGACATCAGCGTGACTCCTCCCCGTGCTGATGTCTGCCTACCAAACTCGGCGGGGCCCCGAGCGCGAAACTACCCCCACGGGGGTAACCCGATCAGGCTCTTTCCACGCGCCAGTACTGGCGGGCGGCCGGCGCGGCCACCGGCTCGTTCTCCGCGAACTCCTTGAAGCGCAGCAGGATTCCGGCGGGCGTGGTGTCCGGATCGGCGCGCAGCACCAGTCTGGTGGTGTGCGTGTCGACGTAGTGGAACGTGACGCGTCCGCCGGGCCAGGCGACCAGCTCGCCCTCGCGCTGGGCGGTCACCGGGCGCGGCGAGGAGCTGTAACAGGTCCACTGCTCGAAGGCCGTGCGCAGCGGCACCGCGAGCTCGACCGTCTCCTCGAAGGTGTTCATCAGGGGCGCTTCCTTCTCGTTCTAGCCGGCCGACGAGTCGACCAGCCAGTCCGGCGCCCGGGCGCCGCCCTCCCGACAGGCCGTCAGCAGATCGGTGGTCCACAGCAGCAGGTGCATCAGGGCGACGGTGTCCTCCTCCGGATCGTGCCGGTCGAACACCAGGTCCAGTTGGATGTCGGCGGCCTGCTCGTCGGCGTTGACCAGGGCCATCACCGCGCGGAAGCTGGCCCGCAGCGGCGGGTCGATATCGTCGATCGGGATCTCGTTGCCCTCGGTGTCGCCGAGCTGCATCTTGATCGGTGCACCATCGCTGACCTGCGTGCACAGGGACTTCAACATGTCCGCCGAGGCGTCGGCCAGCACGTCCGCGGCCTCGCGGGGACTGTGGTCGGCGCCCCGGTACAGCGCCGTCAACGCGTCCAGCGCGCCGTCCGGGTCCGACGCCTGCATCCGGTCCACCGCGGTGCGCACCAGCAGCCGCACCATGCCGTCCTTGCGGGGGTGCTCGTCCATCTGTCCTCCCCTCATCACGCCGGGGATTACCCGTTCCGGTTGATCTCAATCCTCCGACTGCCGGATCTGGGGATTTCCCTGGTCATGCCCGCACCCCCGCGAGTCCCGCCCAGCGTCAGGGCGAATGCCGGGTTCGGGCAGATTCGACGCCCGAGTCTCAGTTCAGTTGCGCCTGAGACGTGCATTCGGTGTGCCCCAGAGCGCGACTCGCGGGGGTGAGACGAAGGAGGTGGTGCGCATGAGGAAGTCGGGGAGGTAGGAGTCGTGGGGGAGATGGGGGTGGACGTAGGTGGTGGGGCGGTTGCCGAGGTAGAGGTTGGAGATGGTGGGGTCCGCGGCGAGGGAGGCGATGAGGGAGTCGTCGCGGGTGACGGCGGTGAGGACGAGGGTGTGGCGCAGGGGAGCCAGGCCGTCGGAGGAGCGGTGCCAAGGGGCGACCCAGGCGCACGGGAAGGGGAGCTCGGCGCCGAGTTGGGGGCAGGAGGCGGACGGGAGCAGGTGCAGGGTGGGGCGGAGCACTGCGGAGCCGTCGCCGAGGTCGGTGACGAGCTGGGAGGCGCCGAGCAGCGGGCGGGTGCCGGCGGCCCGTACGGCGAGGTGGTCGCGAAGGGCCAGGGCGGCGTCGAGGGGGTAGCGGGGCAGCACGGAGTCGGGGAGGGCGGCGAGCCGGGTGGCGAGGGCGGACGCGAGGGGCGCGGGGTCGCCTTCGATCAGCACGCCGGTGGCGTTGATGCAGCCGACACCGCCGTGGTGGGCGATGGACGACACGATCATGTCGAGCACGGGCGCCCAGTCGGAGTCGGCGGTGACGAGGATCTTGCTGCGCCCCGGCCCCTGCGGTAGCACGCGGGGATCGCCGGCGTACTTGGCGATCACCGAGTCGCCGCCGTACACCATGCCGAGGTCGGCGCACCGCAGGATCTCGTCGGCGACGTCGTGCGCACACGGCAGCAGCACAACGTGGTCGTCGCCGAAGCCGGCGGCCCGCAGCGCGCAGATCAGCCGGTACGGGGTGAACGGCTCCCGGCGGGAAGGCCGCACGGCGACCCGGTAGCCGAGCGCAAGCGCTTGCAGCCACAGGGAATGCACGGCGGGATGGTTGCCGGCGGCATGCACGGCGAACACGTTGCCACGGCGCGTCCACAGCCCACCGACGTCCACAGCGGACAGGGACTCGGCGGCGCCGGCGGGGCGGGCCCGTTGGGCGGCCTCGTAAGCGGTGCGACAGGCGTCGGAGATCGTGGCGGCGGCGGCCTCCACGTCGGCCATCGGTAACCCCGAAACCCGGCTCACCAGCGCCACATACTCCGACGACTCCGCGGCGAACAGCGAACCGGCGGCGTCCAAGGCCTCCAACCGGGCCGCCAAGGGCAGGGAAGAAGCCCGCCCCAAAACCGCCATGGTGCGAGTGACGAACAGCCGCGGGACCAGGCTCACCGTCGCGACCTCGGCGCCGGTGACGTCGGCGATCACCAGCTGGTTCCGCGTCCGATACGGACCCGACGGGCCGAGGGCGTCCACAGTGAGCATCGTCAGTACACGCCCTCGACCACGGCCTCGTCGCCGAACACCTGCACCGGCGCCAGATCCGCGAGCGAATCGCCGGGCTGACCGGGCAGCGCCGGCACACGGATGGCGGTGTCCCGCTCCAGATTGTTGGGCAGCAGCATGGACTTGCTGACGTGACTGGTCACGACCTGCCCGCGCACCCCGTACGGCACCGGTTCCAGCGAGACCGGGTCCACCACCGAGAACGTGATGTACGGGCCGAAGCCGTCGAAAGTGGGCAGCTCGGTGTCGCCGAGCCGCTGGCTCGCGCCGCCCATGATCATGGTGCTGCCGTACACGCCGTGCAGCGGAATGCCCGGGAACACCTCGTTGCGGAACAGGTCGTGGGTGTCGGTGTCCATGTGCGCCCCACCCCACATGATCAGCCGCACGTTCTCGGTGATCGCCGCGAGCAGGTCGTCCCGGCGCGCCAACCGCTCCAGCAGCGGCGGCGTGGTCATCAGCACGCCGATCTCTTGGCTCAGCAGCACCTGTGAGGCTTGCTCGACAAGATGGTCGATGTACGCCTCGGCCTGGGCCTGCTGCCCGGAGACGATGAGCCGGCGCACCCAGCGCGGATCCAGGTCGATGTTGAACATCAGGCCCCGCCGCGCCCGGGCGGCCATCCCGATGAAGTGCCCTACGGCGTGCGGGCCGGTCGGCAGCATTCCCAGCCAGTTCAGGCCGAGCGGCACGCCGAGCCGGTCCAGCGGCTCCAGCATGTGCGTGATCATCCGCTGCAGCCAGTCGTCCAGGAACACCACCCGCTTGGGCGCCCCGGTGGTGCCGCCGCTGTCGTACACGCCGACGATCTCGGCGGAATCCCCGTAGCCGCGCGGGATCAGCTGCTCGGGCCGCACGTGCCGGAGCTCGTCGACGACGTTCGGGAACAGCCGGAGGTCGGCCACCGACCGCACGTCGACCCGCGGATCGAAGCCCAGCGACGACGCCTGCGCGAGCCAGAACGGCGATCCGGTGGCCGGGTCGAAGTGCCACCGCATCGCGCCGCGGATGAACTCGTCAGCATCGTCGCTGTCCCACACGTGACGAACATAACCCGACGTCAGCGCCCGCGGAGTACACCTTCCGGGTGGACCGCGGGACCCCGCGGGCGGCTGCCGTTCGGGCCAAGGGCGCTATCCGACGGTGAAGACGATGTCGGTGCGGTTGTCGGGCTGCCCGCTGTTGGTCTTCGCGAACACCGACACGAAGCACGGCCCGGCGGCGGCCATGCCGTGGAAGTCGCCGACGTAGTATTGGCCGGCGTTGACGACCGGCGCCGCCGTGATGTCGAACGGGCCGGCCAACTTGCTTGTGCGCCAGGAGGTTCCGTTGGCGGAGGTGGCCAGCCAGTAGCTCGTGCCGGTGCTGTCGAGCTGGTAGTAGGTGACGCCGACGACGCCGTCGGAATTGACCGCCACCGCCGGCATGAACTGCTGCGCCGGCGAGGATCCGACCGGAACCGGCGCGGACCAGGTGGCGCCGCCGTCGGTGGAGGTGGCCAGCACGGCGCCGTCGTGATCGCCGGCGAACTGCGAACCCTGCCACACCGCACGGAGTTCACCGTGCGGGCCGGCGGCCAGCTGCCCGAAGATGTCGTGCCCGTCGCGGACGCCCTTGCCGCCCGGCTCGGTGGTGCCGACGGACTTGACCGGCCCGACGACCGTCGGCGCGGACCACGTCTCGCCGTGGTCGGCGGAGCGGATCGACTGCCAGGACTGGTCGTAGCTGCCGTCCGGCTTGAGTTGGTAGTACGAGAAGAACGCGACCAGGTTGCCCTGTGTTGAACTGCCATGGGTTGAACTGCCTTGGGTTGAACTGTCTAGGGTTGAATTGCCTTGGGCGGTGGCCAGCCGGACGCCGGAGACGCCGTTGCCGGCGCCGAAGTCCACGACCTTGCGCGGCTCGCCCCACGTCGCGCCGCCGTCGGCGCTGTGCGCCAGGTAGATCGGCGCGGTGCCGTCGTTCAGGTTGATCCGGTCCCACGCCACGTAGACGTCGCGGCCGGTGGCGTAGATCGCCGGCAGGTCGTTCCAGATGTTCGAGGTGTCGCCGGTGCCCTCGCGGATGATCGTCGTCGGCGCGCCCCAGCTGCGGCCGCCGTCGCCGGACTTCACCACCAGCAGCGCGTGATCACCCTGCGGCGTGACGGTGTTCATGCTCAGCGAGACCAGGAAGACCATGCCGTTCGGGGCGATGGTCACCTGGGTGTCGGTGGCGCGGTCGAAGCCGCCGCCGGCGCAGGTGGACACCGCCGGTGTGGCCCGCGTCCAGGTGCGGCCGCCGTCGAAGGTGGCGGCGGTGACCAGGCCGTGGCCGCCGACGCCCGACCACCGGTCGGTCTGCCAGGCGCTCACCATGTGCGCCGGGTTGCGCGGGTCGACCGCGATGTCCGGCTGCACCTCGGCGTTCGGGTAGTTGGTGCCGACCGGGTCCTTGTGGTCGCAGCCCGCCGGGTACGGGCTGGGCGCGGAGATCACTGTGGACGGCGTGGCGGCGTAGGCGGTCGGGGCCAGCAGCAGTAAGCCGGCCATGGCCGTGACCAGGTACTTTTTCATGTAGTTCCCCCCTGCTCGGTGCCGCCGGCACCCTAACCCGGCGGCCGCTCGTCAAGGAAGAAAAGGCCCAAACCAGTCACGATCAGCAGCGCCGCGCCCCAGGCCGCCATGTTGCCGACCAGCTCCGCGACCAGCGCGCCGACGCCCGCGCCGACGAGGAACGACAACACGACCAGACCGAAGGCGCGGGCCTGCGTGGCGGCCTCGGCGTCGCGCCGGAAGACGGCGCGGTACGTGGCGCGGGCGGCGGTCCGGAGGTTGCCGGTGGTCATCGTGGTGTTCACCGACCACTCGCGGACCGTGCCGAATGTTGCGTTCTGCAAGGCGGCGACGAAGGCCACCGCCAGCACCACGGCCGAGCCGGCGAACCAGGTGGGGATCGCGCCCACCACCAGGAGAACGGCGATCTCGATCACCAGCGCGACCCGGATCGGGCGGCGCATCAGGGGCGCCACGCGGGGGTGGGTGAGCGTCTCGGCGGCGGCCACGCCCAGCACGAAGGCGATCAGCGGCGGCACGTGCCGCAGCGCGCCGGCGGCGTCCCCGTGCGCGGCGGCGACGCCCAGCAGCACCACGTTGCCGGTCTGGGCGTTCGCGAACACGCCGCCGTGGGCGACGAACGTGAACGCGTCGAGGAAGCCGCCGGCGATGCCGAGCAGCACGATGAGACGCAGTGTCTTGGCAGTGATTACGTAATCCTGCCGCGCGTTCCGCGCGGGGCGAGGTCGCTCCAAGGCCGGTCTCTTCCCTTGCGTTGTGTCGATCGATGGAAAGACTCGATCGACGCAACGCCGCGGTCCAGAGACCGGCGCGACCTCGCGGGCCTTGCCATCTGCCGATACCTATCTTGGCGGACAGACACGAAGAGCGCTTGCCCTGCCGCAGAAGTGGAGGTACGGCGAGCCGTCGGCCAGCTGGTAGAAGGACACCGGCAGCCAGTGGTCGCTGCCGGTCAGCGGCACCAGGTACACATCCGGCTCCAGGGCGACCATCGGCAGGTCCTCCACCGGATCCGACACGTACTCCGCGAGCTTGCCCAGGGTGGTCACCCGCAGGATCGGCCCGCCGTCCCCGATCAGCACCTCGATCCGCTGCCCGGCCCGCTCGTACACGCCGACGTAGTCGGTGGGCAGCAGCCCCAGCGGCTCCGCCGGCGGCACCGGCTGCCGGGCCATGTCGACGCCGACCTCCGCGAAGATCTCCCGGAAGAGGTCCTCGTACAAGTGAGGGGTCCGCCGGTTGGTGAGCAGCGCCACCGCCAACCCCTGCGACGGCAGCAGCACGAGGTGCGCCTGCTGGCCGATGGTCGAGCCGTCGTGTCCGATCAGGCACTGCCCGTCCCACACCAGCCGCGCCCAGCCCAGGCCCCACGTCTCGGCGAGCGAGTACTTGGCGTCCACTTGAACCTGTTCGGCCTGCATCTGTTCCAGTGACGACGTTGTCAGGAGTCCCCCGCCGCCGTCGAGGTGCAGTCGAGCGAACGTCATCAGGTCCGAGACGGTGGACGCGATGAGTCCCGCGGGGCCGATGGAACGCGGAAGCTGCCACTGCCGCACGGGAATCGTCCTACCATCCTCAACCATGTGCCCCACCGCGGTGGAGCGCAGCAGCGCGTCCTCCGGCAGGGTGAGGGTGTCGGCCAGCCCCAGCGGATCGAACACCAGCTCGCGCATGGCGGCGTCCCACACCTGCCCGGTCACCTGCTCGATCGCCCGCCCGGCCAGGCTGAATCCCGAGTTGCAGTACGACCAGGTGGCGCCGAGCGGGGAGTTCTGGGCCACGTCGGCGAGCTGGTCGACGTAGCGGGCGATGCAGTCGTCGCCGCGGCCGGTGTCGACGAACACGTCGCCGTCGATGCCACTCGTGTGGGTGAGTAGGTGACGAAGGCTCACCCGATCGGTCACGTCCCGGTCGCCCAGGGCGAGTTCCGGCAGCACCGCCGACACGGGCTTGTCGAGGTCCAGCCGGCCATCCTGAACCAGCCGCATGACCGCGGTGGTGACGAAGACCTTCGTGATGGACCCCAGGTGGAACACGGAATCCGGTCTGACCGGCGCGCCGGTCCGGCAGTTGAGCACGCCGGTCGCGGCGACCCCGGTCCAGGACGGGGAGGAGATCCCCAGTACCGCGCCCGGCACGCCGTGCCGCCGGGCCAGTTCGTCGAGCCTGCTCTGCCAGTGCTCCATACGCTGCACCGGAAGGAGCATACGGACGGCGCGGGTTCCCCCGCGCCGTCCTGTCAGGTCACTTCACCCCTGGTATTGCGCAAATGTCCTGGTGAAGTCCCAGGCGTTCTGCGACACCCCCGAACATGTGTCGTCGTTCGGGTAGGCGCCGGGGCACGGCCGGTCCCGGTTGGTCGCCCAGTAGGTGAACCGGCCCAGGTGGTGCTGGTTGGCGTAGGCCAGCATGGCCTGTGCGTTGGCCACCGACACGATCTCGCTGTTGTCGGTGATGCCGTTCATCGAGGACAGCCCGCTGTGCCGGTAGGCGACGTCGTCGCTGTAGTGGTACGCGTCGCGCACCGCCCGCTCCAGGCCGTCGGTGGCCTGCGCGGTCAGTCGTCCCATGTCCTGGCCGGCGCCGCCGAAGTCGAACGGCATGATCGTCCACACGTCCACGGTCAGCCCGGAGTTGGCCGCGCGGGTGATCAGGTCGTTGCCCGGGCCGTTCTGGCCGCTGCCGAGGGTGATGTACTCGACGATGCCCGGGTTGTTCGCCTTGACGATCTTCAGCGCGTCCACCAGCCGCTGCTGGATGGTGGTGTTGCCGTAGATGTCGCCCTCGAAGTCGAGGTCGATCGCCTTCAGGCCGTAGGTGTTGATCACCTTCTGGTACGCGCCGGCCAGGTCGCCCGCGTTGTTGCAGGACGCCTCGAGCTTGTTGCCCTCGGCGCCGCCGAACGACGGCACCACGTCGCCGCCGGCCGACCGGATGGTGTTGATGGTGTTCTGGTCCACGCCGCCGGTCAGCGGCCGGCCGCCGTCCCACATCGGGTTGCAGTACCCGTTGTTGAGCACGAAGGCCATCGTGAACCACTTGACGCCGGTGGCGCTCATGACCGTGCGCGGGTCCGGCGGGTTGCCCCAGCCGTTGAAGTAGTACGGCGCGACGGCCATCGCCCCGTTCGGCGGCGGAGGCGGCGGCGGGGGAGTGGTGCCGCCCGACGTCGACCAGGTCTGGTTGGGCGAGCCGGCGCAGGTCCAGATCTGGAGCGGAGTCCCGTTGGCGGAGCTGTTGTTGGTGGCGTCCAGGCACTTGCCCAGGGCGCGGATCGAGCCGTCGGAGCCGACCGTCCACTGCTGCGCCGCGGTGCCGTTGCAGTCCCACAGCTGCACCCTGGTGCCGTCGGCCGGGTTCGCGCCGGCCACGTCCAGGCACTTGCCCAGCGCCTGGATGCTGCCGTCGCCGCCGACGGTCCACTGCTGGGCGGTGGTGCCGTTGCAGTCGTAGAGCTGCACGGCGGTGCCGTTGGTGTTGTTGGCGCCGGCGACGTCGACGCACTTGCCGCCGAGGCCGGTGATCGCGCCGGTGGCCGCCGAGGCGACGCCCGGCAGGACCGCCATCGCGGCCACGCCCAGCGCGCCGGTCAGCAGCGCCACGGACTTCCTGATCATGCGACCGTCCACTTCTGGTTCGCGGAGCCGGCGCAGTCCCAGATCTGGAGCCGGGTTCCGTTGGCGGAGCTGTTGTTGGTGGCGTCCAGGCACTTGCCCAGGGCACGGACGGTGCCGTCGCCGGGGCGCGACCAGTTCTGCGCGGCGCTGCCGTTGCAGTCCCAGAGCTGGATCTTGGTGCCGTTGGCGGGATTCGCGCCGGCGACGTCGAGGCACTTGCCGAGGGCCTTGATCGTGCCGTCGGAGCCGGCGGTCCACTGCTGGGCGGTGGTGCCGTTGCAGTCGTAGAGCTGCACGGCGGTGCCGTTGGTGTTGTTGGCGCCCGCGACGTCCACGCACTTGCCGCCGAGGCCGGTGATCGTGCCACCCGGAGGCGGCGGGGGCGGGTTGCCGCCACCGACGAACTGATTGGCGAGCTGCTGGCCCAGCGAGACGGCGCTGGCATGGCTCTCGATCGGGTTCACCTGGGAGTGCGGGAACACGATGTAGGTGACGCCGCTGTCGGTGCCGCCGTTGCGCGGGTCGGGGTTGATGCCCAGCGACTGCGCGGTGGCGTAGGAGGATTCTCCGATGATGCCGGTCGGACCGGTGTCGCCGACGACCGCGTAGGTCACCTGGTTGTTGTAGATCACCGCGACCACCGCGCCGCCGTCGATGCCGGCCGTGCGGTAGTCCCAGGTGGGCGACGGGCTCGGCAGCACGATGTAGGGCAGCTTCGCGGCGTCCAGCGGCTGGTCCGTGGACGTGTGGAAAGCGGTGTCCGGGTAGAAGCAGCAGTCGGTCTGCTCGTTGCACTGCGCGGTGCGCTGGCCGTCGCAGTCGACGTCCATGTCCGCCTTGAAGAAGACGGCGCCATTGGCCTGGCACACCGGGATCGTGGCCGCCTGGCCCTCGTCGGTGGCGTACTTGCCGTTGGAGATCTGCTGGCAGTTGGTGACCTTCGCGAGCAGCTGGCTCGCGGACGGGCCGCCCGGGTCGGCGGCCAACGCCTGCGGGGCGCCGGCGAAACTGGTCAGCGCCAACAGGAAGCCGGCGAGAACGGTCAGGAGTCGTCTTCTCATCAGCTGTTCACCGTCCACTTCTGGTTGGCGCCGCCGGAGCAGTCCCAGATCTGCAGCCGGGTGCCGTTGGCCGAGCTGTTCCCACTGGCGTCGAGGCACTTGTTGGCCTGGACGTTGACGATGTCGTTGGCCGCGGACACGGCCCAGTTCTGCGCGCCGGACCCGTTGCAGTCGTAGAGCTGGACGACGGTGCCGTTCGTGGTGGCGCCGCCGGAGACGTCCAGGCACTTGCCCAGGGCGCGGATGGTGCCGTCACCAGGATGCGACCACTGCTGGGCGCTGGTGCCGTTGCAGTCGTAGAGCTGCACGGCGGTGCCGTTGGCGTTGTTGGCGCCGGCCACGTCCACGCACTTGCCGCCGAGGCCGGTGATCGTGCCGCCGCCGCCCGGCGGGGGACCGTTGTCGCTGGTGGTCACGTGCACGTAGTCGACGACGAGCTTGGCCGGGAACTGCGTGTTGCCGTCCGGGTTGCCGGGCCAGTAGCCGCCGACGGCCAGGTTCATGATGATGAAGAACGGGTGGTCGAACACCCAGCGGTTGCCGTTGATGTCGGCCGGAGTCCTTGTCTCGTAGGCGTTTCCGTCCACGGACCAGGTGATCCTGTTGGGCGACCAGTCGACGGCGAAGGTGTGGAATCCGTCGGCGAAGGCCTGGCCGTTCGGCAGCGTGTAGCCGGCGCCGACGCCGTTCGCGCCCGAGTAGCCGGGGCCGTGGATGGTGCCGTGCACCGAGCCCGGCTCGAAACCGACGTTCTCCATCACGTCGATCTCGCCGCTGTTCGGCCAGCCCACGTTCGGGTCGCCGATGTTGTCGCCCAGCATCCAGAACGCCGGCCACATGCCCTGGCCGCGCGGCAGCTGCATGCGCGTCTCGAAGTGGCCGTAGGCCTGGGTGAAGCGCTGCGCGGTGTTCAGCCGGGCGGAGGTGTACTGGCAGTATCCGTACCAGCAGTTGTTGTTGCCGGGGTTCTCCCGCTTGGCGGTGATCACCAGGTGGCCCTGGCCGTCCAGCGCGGCGTTGTTCGAGCCGGCCGTGTACCACTCGAGTTCGTGGTTGTTGACGTTGTCGCCGGTCTCGTAGCTCCACTTGCCGCCATCGGCGGGACTGCCGGCCGGGCCGTCGAAGTCGTCGCTGAAGGTGGTGGCCAGCGGCGCGGCGGGCGCCGCCGACGCCGTCAGTCCGAACGGGACGATGGTGCTGGCCGCCAGGACGGCGGCGAGCACGAGGTTGCGTTTTCTGCGCATGATTGAGGTCTCGCCTCTCGGGGGTACGGGGGGGGTTCGCACCGCAGGAGGCACCGGCCGGGCGGCGGATCCCGGCTGTTGGTGCGGCGGTTTTGCCTGCAGGGTGGGGAATTCGGTTTCGGCAGGGGTGGAAAGCCAACGGGCACAGGGGATCGATCCGGTGGCGCATCGAGTATCGGAGGGATGCGCCGGATTTGGCAATGGCCTGGCGGGGAGTTTGTTCAAGACTAGGAACAAGTCCCGCGACGTCAAGATCAACTAGGGCGCGCGGCGGCCCGCCCGGCGCGGATCACGCCGGGCGGGACCGGAAAACCCTTATATGTCAGCCAGTGGTGACGTGTACATAGTCCACGACGAGCTTGGCCGGGAACGGCGTGCTGCCGTTCGGGTCGCCCGGCCAGTAGCCGCCGACCGCCAGGTTCAGGATGATGTAGAACGGGTGGTTGAACGCCCACTGGCTGCCGTGCACGTCCGCGGGAGTCCTGGTCTCGTAGGCATGTCCGTCCACCGACCACGTGATCTTGTTCGGCGACCAGTCCACCGCGTAGGTGTGGAAGCCGTCGCCGAACACCGGCCCGTTGTAGGCGGCGCCGATGCCGTTGGAACCCGAGTAGCCCGGCCCGTGGATGGTGCCGTGCACGGTGTTCGGCTCCTTGCCGATGTTCTCCATGATGTCGATCTCGCCGCAGCTGGGCCAGCCGACGCTGCCGATGTTGGTGCCGAGCATCCAGAACGCCGGCCACATGCCCTGGCCCTTGGGGATCTGCATGCGGGCCTCGACGTGGCCGTACTGGCCGCTGAACTTGTTCTGGGTCGTCAGGCGGGCCGAGGTGTACTGGCACGGGCCGTACCAGCAGTTGTGGCCGCCCTCCTTCTTGGCGGTGATCACCAGGTGGCCCTGGCCGTCCAGCGCGCCGTTGGCCGCGCCGGACGTGTACCACTCGCGTTCGTGGTTGTTGACATTGTCGCCGGTCTCGTAGTTCCACCGGCTGCCGTTGGCGGCACTGCCGGCGGCGCCGTTGAAGTCCTCGGTGAAGGACGCGGCCGTCGGCGCGGCGTCGCTGGACGTGGTCGCCGTGGCGCAGGTGAGAACCGCCAGGGCGGCGGCCGCGACGGCGGCCGTTACCCGGCGGGATCGGGCAAGTGACGTCATTGTCGCCTCCAGGTCGAACTCACCGACTGTCGTAGGAGGCGGCGGCCGCCCACCGAGGGTGAGTGGCCCACGACAAGTCGTGCAGGGTTCAGCCACCCTAGCGAACGGACATACTTCACGGCTAGATGCAAGTCATGACGAATCCCCGCGAGTCGCGCTCTGGGACACACCGAATGTAAGCCTGGGGCAGAATTGAGCCGCCAGGCTCAGATCCGCCTGAAACCTACATTCGGTGTGTCTGTGAGCGCGACTCGCGGGGGTTGGCCGGGGTGGGGTCAGGCGACGCTGCGGGGGGATTCGCGGGGGTCGCCGCCGGCGTCCAGGAGGGCGGCGACCGGCAAGGTGGCGGCGCCGACGGCTACGGCGTCGGGGCCGAGTTTGCACATCTCTATCGAGGTTTGCTCATACGGGTGGCGCAGGGCGTGGTCGGCGGTGGAGCGCTTGACCGCTTCCAGCCACTGCTCGCCCAGGGCCAGCCCGGCCCAGCCGCCCATCACGATGCGCTCCGGGTTGAACAGGTTGATCAGGTTGGCGATGCCGGCGCCGACGTAGCCGGCGGTCTCGTCGAGCACCCTGGCGGCGGTCTTGGACGTGTCGGCGGCGGCGATCAGCGCGGCCAGCGCGGCCTGCTCGTCGGTGTCGACGACGCCCCGCCCGCCGCGGGCCTTGCGGTAGCGGTCGAGGATGCCCTCCGCGCCGGCGTACGCCTCCAGGCAGCCCCGCGCCCCGCAGCGGCACTGCCGCCCGCCGTACACGATGGTGGTGTGCCCCCATTCGCCGGCGCTGCTGCTGTAGCCGGCGTAGGTCTGGCCGTCGGTGATCACGGCCGCGCCGACGCCGGAGCCGACGAGCACGATCACCGCGTGGCGCGCGCCCCGGCCGGCGCCGAACCACATCTCGGCCTGGCCCTGCGTCTTGGCTCCGTTGTCCAGGAACAGCGGCAGCCGGATGCCCTGGTCGCGCAGCATCGTCGGCAGCGGCACGGCGTCCCAGCCGATGGTCTGGGCGTGCACCAGCGTGCGGGTGCCCTTCTCCACGGTCCCCGGCACGCCGATGCCCACGCCCAGCACGCTGCTCTCGGTGACGCCGGCGGCCTCGATCACCTCGCGCAGGCCGTCGGCGGTGCGCGCGACCACCTCGGCCGGGTCGGGCTCCACCGAGTTCAGCTGGTGGTCCACGGCGGCCAGCCGGGTCATCGCCAGGTCGAACAGCTCCACCTTGACGCCGGTCTCGCCGACGTCGATGCCGACCACGTGGGCGTACTTGGGGTCGACCCGCAGCAGCACCCGGGGCCGCCCGCCGTCGGACTCCACCAGGCCCGCCTCCACGATCAGCCGATCCTCGACCAGCTCGGCGGTCACGTTGCTGACGGTGGCGGCCGACAGCCCGGTGAGCTGGCTCAGCTCGTGCCGGCTCAGCGGCCCGTCGAAGAACAGCTTCGACAGCAGCGTGGACCTGTTGTGGCGGCGAAGATCGCGAACCGTGGTGCGCTTTGGTTCCATGGGGTGCCCATCGACGGTGGGGACGTCTGCGTGACAGGATGCCGGACCGACTAAGTTAGCGCCATAATTTAACATCGCAACTAACCCTGGTCGGGTGAACCTGGCGGGGTTCCGGTCGGCGCGCACGTCCGTGTGGTGTCTCGGCAGCGAGGCTAGCCCACGAGTTCACATCTGCGGACGTTTGAGCCCGTGTGACTGGCGGTTCGTCGCCACCCGCCACCCGTCGCGGTGACCGAACGGCCATCGAAGTCGACACGCACGGTACTGACATCGTAGCGCTCGGTGCGACTAGGCTGCCGGATGTCGTCAACCGGGACGGGCGAGCGGCCGCCCCAGCCTGGGTTTTTGTTCAAGGCTTAAATTTAGGGTTAATTTTGTGACCGCGCCGTTATTGACGTGAGCTGTGACACGCAGGTTGACTCTGCCGCAACACGCGCCGCGTCGGCGGCGCCCGGTCCCACCTCCTCGCAGACGACAAGGAGGACCCATGCGCGTCAGTCGCAGAGTGGTCTTCGCCGTAGCCGGCAGCATCATGGCGGCCTCCGCCCTCACCGCGTGCGGTGGCGGCTCGACCGCGAAGGGCAACGCGGACGGCGTGCTCAAGGTCGGCATGCCCAACGGTCCCCAGACCGACAACAACAACCCGTTCCTGTCCTCGTCGGCGGGCGCGTCGCTGGGATACCGGCGGATGATCTTCGAGCCGCTGACCATGTGGAACTCGGCCAAGCCGGCCGACAAGGCCAAGCCGTGGCTGGCCACCGACTGGTCCTGGTCGGCCGACTACAAGACGCTGAACCTGACCACGCGCGACAACGTGAAGTGGTCGGACGGCCAGGCGTTCTCCGCCGACGACGTGGCCTACACGTTCAACCTGCTGAAGTCCACGCCGGCGCTGAACAACAACGGCATCAAGTTCGGCGACATCACGGCCTCGGGCACGAACAAGCTGACCGTGACCTTCCCGACGCCGCAGTTCGTCAACCAGGTCAAGATCCTGTCGGACATCCCGATCGTGGCCAAGCACCAGTGGTCCTCGATCTCCGACCCGGCGACCGACCCGGTGAAGCAGCCGGTCGGCACCGGCCCGTACACGCTGAAGTCCTTCACGCCGCAGACGGTGACGCTGGACGTGCGCGACTCCTACTGGCAGGACCTGCCGAAGGTGAAGGAGATCCAGTACACCTCCTACACCGACAACAACGCGCAGACCACCGCGCTGGCCACCGGCGCCTGCGAGTGGAGCTTCGTGTTCATCCCGAACTACAAGGCCGTCTACACCAGCAAGGACCCGGCGCACTACCAGATCTACTTCCCGCCGAGCCTGGGCGTGCACGGCCTGTGGTTCAACACCACCAAGGCGCCCTACGACGACCCGACGCTGCGCCAGGCGATCAGCATGGTGATCAACCGGGACGACATCTTCAACCAGGGCGAGGCCGGCTACTTCTACCCGGCGGTCACCAGCCCCACCGGCATCCCGACGCCGGCCGGCGAGTCCTTCATCGCGCCGGACTACAAGGGCCAGACCGTGAAGGTCGACGTGGCCGGGGCCAAGGCCAAGCTCACCGCGGCCGGCTACACCTACGACGGCAACACGCTCAAGGACAAGACCGGCAAGCCGGTCACGCTGAACCTGAGCGACCCGGCCGGCTGGTCCGACTACCAGACCGACCTGGAGATCATCAAGGACAACGTGTCCAAGATCGGCATCACCGCCACGGTGGACAAGGCCAACCAGGACACCTGGACCAAGGACATCGACACCGGCACGTTCGACTCCGCGATGCACTGGACCGACTCCGGCGCCACCCCGTACCAGATGTTCGCCAGCATCATGGACGGCGCGCTGTACAAGCCGGTCGGCACGCCGGGCGTGAACGGCAACTACGGCCGCTTCCAGAACCAGCAGGCCACCGACGCGCTCAACACCTACGTCAACGCGACGGACGACGCGACGCGCGCCACCGCGCTCAACCAGATCCAGAAGATCATGGTCGAGCAGCAGCCGATGATCCCGACCTCGGCGGCCAACGTGGGCGGCGAGTACAGCACCAAGAACTGGGTCGGCTGGCCGTCCACCAGCGACGAGTACGCTCCCGGGCAGCCCACCCTGATCAACGCCGAAGACATCGTTCTGCACCTGAGGCCGGCCTCCTGAGATGACTGACAAGACCGGTGAGGTCGTCCTGGAAGTAGACGGTCTCAGCAAGCACTTCCCGGTGCGAAGGAAAGGCCGGGAGCTACTGACCCGCAAGGCACGCAGCGTGCACGCGGTCGACGACGTCAGCCTCACGCTGCGCCGCGGCCGGGTGACGGCGATGGTGGGCGAGTCCGGTTCGGGCAAGTCCACCGTCGCCAGGCTGCTGGCCCAGCTGCACAAGCCCACCTCGGGCGAGATCCGGCTGCACGGCAAGCCGGTCGACACCAGAGGCGGGCGCCGGTTCCGGAGCTACGTCCGGCAGGTGCAGATGATCTTCCAGGACCCCTTCGGCTCCTTGAACCCCGTGCACACGGTGCGTTACCACCTCTCGAGGTCGCTGCGCATCCACGGCAACACAGGCGGGAATCTCGAGGAGGCGCTGCGTGAGCTGCTGACCCGGGTGCAGCTCACGCCGCCGGAGCGCTACATCGACAAGTTCCCGCACGAGCTGTCCGGCGGGCAGCGCCAGCGCGTGGCCATCGCCCGCGCGCTCGGGGCCAACCCCGAGGCGCTGCTCGCCGACGAGCCGGTGTCCATGTTGGACGTCTCCATCCGGCTCGGCGTGCTGAACCTGTTGCGAGACCTGAAGGAACGCCTGAACCTGGCGATCCTGTACATCACGCACGACATCGCGTCGGCGCGCTACTTCGCCGACGAGACGCTGGTCATGTACGCGGGCCGGGTGGTGGAGGGCGGCGACAGCGAGACCGTCACCCAGAACCCGGCCCACCCCTACACCCAGCTGCTGATCGACTCCGCTCCCGACCCCGACCGGCCCGCCCGGGCCGACGAGGTCGGGGGCGAGCCGCCCAGCCTGATCCGGCCGCCGGCCGGCTGCCGGTTCAACCCGCGCTGCCCGCACGTGATGGAGCGGTGCAAGACGGATCTGCCGCCGCGGCTGGAGATCGGCGACACGCCCGGCCACTGGGCCGCCTGCTGGCTCTACGCCGAGGGCGTCGCGAAGCCGGCGCCGGTGGCGACCGGGGAGGCGGCCGGATGAGCTACCTCCTCAAGCGCATCGCGTTCTACATCTTCACCGCGTGGGCCGCGATCACCATCAACTTCTTCGTGCCGCGGCTGATCCCGGGCGACCCGGTGCAGGCGCTGATCTCCAAGGAGCGCGGCCAGCTCAACGCCGACGCCGTCCACTCGCTGTACGTCCTGTTCGGACTGGACAAGCAGCAGCCCCTGTGGCAGCAGTACCTCGACTACTGGGGCCAGCTGCTGCACGGCGACCTCGGGCTGTCGTTCACGTTCTTCCCGTCCCCGGTGTCCGAGGTGATCAGCTCCAGCCTGCCGTGGACGCTCGCGCTGGTCGGCATCACCACCGTGTGCAGCTTCCTGCTCGGCACCGGCCTCGGCGTGCTCGCCGGCTGGCGCCGCGGCAGCTGGGTCGACCTGGTGCTGCCGGTGACCACCTTCCTGTCCTCGGTGCCGTACTTCTGGTTCGGCCTGATCATGATCGAGCTGCTGGCCGGCCCGGACAGCATCTTCCCGTCCTCGGGCGGCTACGACCCGGGCGTGACGCCCGGCTGGGACATCGACTTCATCGGCAGCGCGGTGCAGCACAGCCTGCTGCCGGCGCTGACCATCCTGATCTCGTCGATGAGCGGCTGGATCCTGTCCATGCGCAACATGATGGTGACGGTGTCCTCCGAGGACTACATCACCGTCGCGCACGCCAAGGGCCTGTCCGACCGGCGCGTGATGCTCGGCTACGCCGCGCGCAACGCGCTGCTGCCGAACGTCTCCGGTTTCGCGCTGTCGCTGGGCCTGATCGTCGGCGGCACGCTGCTGGTGGAGATCGTGTTCTCCTACCCGGGCGTGGGCTTCCAGCTGTTCCAGGCGGTCGGCGCCAAGGACTACCCGCTGATGCAGGGCATCTTCCTGATCATCACGCTGTCCGTGCTAGCCGCCAACTTCATCGCCGACCTGGCCTACCTGGTGCTCGACCCGCGCACCCGCAAGGAGGGCTGAGCCGTGGCCATCTCGACCGTCGACCTGCAGGCCGCCGCCGGCGAGGCCGCGCCCAGCCCGCGGCCGGCCAAGCGGCAGAAGTTCCGGTTCATCAGCAACGGCAAGACGCTGGCCGGCCTGATCATCCTCGGCTTCTACGTGCTGCTGGCGATATTCGGCCCGATCCTGTCGCCGTACGACCCGGACGCGCGCGGCAGCGACCTGATCTCGCCGCCGACGTCCGCGCACTGGTTCGGCACCACGCACCTGGGCCAGGACATTTTCAGCCAGGTGTTGTCCGGCGCCCGCGGCGTGGTCTACGTCGGCCTGCTGGCCGGCGTCGTGGCGACCGTGCTGGCCGTGATCATCGGAGTCAGCTCGGGCTACCTGGCCAACAGCGGCGGCGAGGCGCTGTCGGCGTTGTCCAACGTGTTCCTGGTGATCCCGGCGCTGCCGCTGATCATCATCGTGGCCTCCATCCTGCCCTCGGTCAGCAACACGGTGATCGGCCTGGTCATCGGCCTCACCTCGTGGGCCTGGGGCGCCCGGGTGCTGCGCGCGCAGACGCTGTCCCTGCGCGGCCGGGACTACGTGGACGCGGCCAAGGCGACCGGCGAGTCCACGTGGCGGATCATCTTCTTCGAGCTGCTGCCCAACCTGACCGCGGTCATCGCCTCCGGCTTCGTCGGCACGGTGATCTTCGCGGTGCTCTCGGAGATCACGCTGGCGTTCATCGGCGTCTCCGACCCGACCGACTGGAACTGGGGCACCATCCTGTTCTGGGCGCAGAGCCAGCAGGCCCTGGCCCAGGGCGCGTGGTGGTGGTTCGTGCCGGCGGGTCTGGCGATCGCGATCCTGGGCACGGCGCTGTCGCTGCTCAACTTCGGCATCGACGAGATCGTCAACCCCCGGCTGCGCAGCGCGGGCCGGATCAAGGGCAAGACGGTGCGCATGCGGATCGGCTTCACGCCGGTGCTCGGGAAGGACAACCGGTGATGATCGAACCGCTCATCGAGATCAAGAGCCTGAACGTCGACTACGGTCTCGGCGACGAGGCCGTGCACGCGGTCCGGGACGTGACCCTCACGCTGCACCGCGGCGAGGTGCTGGGCCTGGCCGGCGAGAGCGGCTCCGGCAAGTCGACGCTGGCGTACGGCATGACCCGGCTGCTGCCGCCGCCCGGCGTGGTCGCCGGCGGCGAGGTGATCTACCACGACCCGGAGCGCGGCCCGTACGACGTGCTGTCGCTGACCAACAGCGAGCTGCGCGAGTTCCGCTGGGCCGAGACGTCGATCGTGTTCCAGGGCGCGATGAACTCGCTCAACCCGGTGCACCGCATCGGCAGCCAGCTCACCGACGCGATCAAGGCGCACGACCCCCGTGGCAGCCGGCAGGCCCGGGAGGCCAGGGCCCGGGAGCTGCTGAACCTGGTCGGCATTCCCGGCGACCGGATGGAGAGCTACCCGCACCAGCTCTCCGGCGGCATGCGGCAGCGCGTCATGATCGGCATGGCGCTGGCGCTGGAGCCCAAGGTCGTCATCATGGACGAGCCGACCACCGCGCTGGACGTGGTGATGCAGC
Source organism: Kutzneria buriramensis (assembly GCF_003387475.1). Lineage (GTDB taxonomy): Bacteria > Actinomycetota > Actinomycetes > Mycobacteriales > Pseudonocardiaceae > Kutzneria > Kutzneria buriramensis. Next base: position 264,642 of record NZ_QUNO01000015.1, read on the forward strand.
GGCAGATCCTGGGGGAGCTGGTGCAGCTGCGCGAGCGGCTGGGCTTCTCGGTGCTGTTCATCACCCACGACCTGTCGCTGCTGGTCGAGTTCTCCGACCGGATCGCCATCATGTACGGCGGCCGGATCGTGGAGCAGGCGCCGGCCAAGCAGATCTACACGGACTCGCTCCACCCCTACAGTGCCGGCCTGCTCGGCTCCTTCCCCGCGCTGCGCGGTCCCAAGCGGGAGCTGACGGGCATCCCGGGCTCGCCGCCGGACCTGCGGGCGATGCCGACCGGGTGCGCGTTCCACCCGCGGTGCCCCAAGTCCTTCGAGCCGTGCGCGCAGGAGATCCCCGTGCTCGGCGTTCCCGACGCGCCCGGCGGGTCGGACCGGACGGTGGCCTGCTGGCTGCACCCCGTCCGCTGACCCGCGTACCGACACTGGAGGAGTGAAGTCCATGGAAACCACGACCACGGCGGCCGTCGAAGCCGATCTGATTGCCAGTCTGCCGGCGAACTTCCGTTGGGGCGTGGCCACTTCCGCGTACCAGATCGAGGGGGCGGTCGACGAGGACGGCCGCACACCGTCCATCTGGGACACCTACTGCCGGGTGCCCGGGATGGTGCACAACGGCGAGAACGGCGACATCGCCTGCGACCACTACCACCGGATGCCCGAGGACGTCGCGCTGATCAAGGAGCTCGGCGTCGACACCTACCGGTTCTCGGTGGCGTGGCCGCGGGTCCAGCCGCGCGGCACGGGTCCCGTCAACGAGGCCGGCCTCGCGTTCTACGACCGGCTGGTCGACGAACTGCTGGCCAAGGGCATCGACCCGTGGGTGACGCTGTACCACTGGGACCTGCCGCAGGAGTTGGAGGACGCCGGCGGCTGGCCGGTGCGGGACACCGCGTACCGGTTCGCCGACTACGCCATGATGGTGTTCGACAAGCTGAGCGATCGGGTCAAGATCTGGACCACGCTCAACGAGCCGTGGTGCACGGCGATGCTCGGGTACTACGAGGGGCGGCAGGCGCCGGGCCGGCGGAACTTCGGCGACGCCATCGCCGCCGTGCACCACCTGCTGCTCGGGCACGGCCTGGCCACGCAGCGGATGCGCGAGGCCGCCCGTACGCCCGTCGAGCTGGGAATCACCCTGAACATGGGGTCGTCCTACCCGGCGACCGACAGCGCCGCCGACCGCGAGGCCGCCCGCCGCGCCGACGGCCTCGGCGCCCGGATCTACCTCGACCCGCTGCGCTACGGGCGGTACCCCAAGGACGTCGTCGCCGACCTGCTCCAGCGCGGGGTCGAGATCCCGATCAAGGACGGCGACCTGGAGACCATCTCCGCGCCCATCGACGTGCTCGGCGTCAACTACTACTCCAGCCACCGGTACTCCGGTGTGGACGAGGACGGCAACAGCCGCGACGCCGACGGCGTCCCCGTCACCCGCGCCGTGCTGGCCGGGCTGCCGGTGACCGACATGGGCTGGGAGATCGTGCCCGCCGGCTTCACCGACCTGCTGGTGCGCCTCGGCCGGGAGTACCCGGGGCTGCCGATGGTCATCACCGAGAACGGCTCCGCCTTCGCCGACGAGGCCGACGCCGACGACTACGTGCAGGACGACGACCGCGTCGCCTACTTCCAGTCGCACATCGGCGCCGTCGCCGCCGCGCGGCAGGCCGGGGCCGACGTGCGCGGATACTTCGCGTGGTCGCTGATGGACAACTTCGAATGGTCCTACGGCTATGCCAAGCGGTTCGGCATCGTCCGGGTCGATTACGAGACCCAGCAGCGCGTGCCCAAGGCCAGTGCCCTGTGGTACCGCGACACAATTAATGCCGCGCGTTCCGCGCGGGGCTCGGCCCCCCTTTAGCCGGTGCCTCGCCCTTGCTGAATTTCGACCTCCGCATCGGCCTCCGCGGTGGGCGCGTCGGGTGGCGGCGGCCGAAATCCAGCAACCGTGCGAAGCACCGGCGGGGCCGAGCGGCACATCGGCTGAGGGGTCGAACTTCTGGGTACGCGGCGGCGCGTAGTCCAGAGGGCCGGGTGCGGTGGTGGCGGCCGCCGCACCCGGGCAAACCCCCCGCGAGTCCCGCTCACAGTCACACCGAATTCCGCTCTCAGACACATCGTGATGCAGGGAAGGACGCCTTCCCTGCGTTCAACGAGGGGAAGGCGTCCTTCCCTGCATGGGAGAAACCCTCTCTGACGTTCGGGTGGGGGCGTTCAACGCCAGGAATGCCCCCACCCGAGCACCGCGTACCCCTATCGGGTGAGGTGCGGTCGGCCCAAGGGCTGGTTGACTTCCCCTCATGACCTGGGGATCCCTTGCCGCCGCCGTCGCGCTGACGGCCGGCCTCGCCGCGCCCGCCATCGCGGCGCCCGCCGACGCGCTGCCGGCGCCGGTGTGGATGTGCCACGCCTCCTGCGGACCGACCACCGCTACGTACCCGATCAGCCACGACCAAGTACCCCTCGACACCACCGACGTCACCGGCGGCCCGCAGGCCACCGACTCGCCGAAGGTTGACTGCTTCTACGTCTACCCGACCGTCGACACGCTGCCGAACATCGTGCCGGCGACGTCGGACGAGGAGTTCGCGCAGGCGATCGCGCAGGTGGGCATGCTGAACCCGCGCTGCCGGATCTTCATCCCGACCTACCGCCAGCGCACGCTGCCGGAGCTGGCGCTGTCGCTGATCACCAAGATCCCACCGGACTACTCGACGGCCATCGGCGACGTGGAGCAGGCCTTCCAGTACTACTGGGACCACGACAACACCGACCCCGCCACGGGCAAGCGCCGCGGCGTCGTGCTGCTGGGGCACTCCCAGGGCGCGGCGGCGCTGACGACGCTGGTCCAGGACAAGTTCGACGGCCACCCGGACATGCAGCGCCAGCTGGTGTCGGCGATCCTGCTCGGCGGCCACATCGTGGTCCCGACGGGCAAGATCGAGGGCGACGGCGACGCGAAGGCGACCTTCCAGCACGTGCCGGCCTGCCAGCTCGCCACCGAGACGGGCTGTGTCGTCGCCTATTCGAGCTACAAGCCGGGCGGGCAGGTGCCGACGCCGGACGCCGACCTGGTGCGCGTGGTCAACGACCCCAACCACCAGGTGCTGTGCGTGAACCCGGCCGGGCTGCTGGCCGGCACGAGCGGCCCCACGCCGCTGGACACCGTGCTGTACACACGCAAGCTCGTGGGCGGCAACGACCTTAACCCGTACGGGCGAATCAGCTCGCTGGGGCAGTCGCTCACGGTCCCGAACTACCCGACCGGCTTCGCCCGCTACCACGGCACGCTGACCGGCCAGTGCAAGCAGACGCTGGACGGCACGAGCACCGTCTCCTGGCTGGATATCACCGGCGGCGACGACCTCGTCGGTCCGCCGCAGGCCAACTTCTACGGCCTGCACGCGCTGGACTTCAACCTCACCGACGGCGACCTGAGCGAGCTCGTCGGCCGGCAGGCCACGGCCTGGACGGCGGGTACGTAACTTCGCCCGCCGCCCCCGATTACGTACCCCGCTCGTCCCGCGGCGACGCGAGCATTGGTCGCATGGGGACGAAGCAGGACGTGATCAGCCGTGCGGAGATGTGCTGGGGCATCCCGCAGAGCGAGCACCACCGGTCCGAGGACGCGGTGGCGCTCACGGAGCAGGCGGTGGCGGAGCTCAAGCGGCGAGCCGAGGAGGACCCCGGCAACGCCGCCCACGACCAGCGGCTGTCGTGGGCGCTGATCAACCTGGCGCAGCTGCTGTCGGCACAGCACGAGCACGCCCGTGCCGACGCGGCCGCGCTGGAGAGCGTCACGATCATGCGCCGGATGCTGGCGCGATGACCGGGGCGCTCCTGGGGCTGCACCGCGCCGCCGCGACGCTCTCGGCGTACTCGGCGGCGGTGCAGCTCGGCCTGATCGACTACATCGACCGCACGCCGGCGACCGTCGACGATCTGGCGATGTCCTGCGGCGCAAGCGTTCGCGGCGTACGGGTGGTGCTGGCGGCGCTGGTCGACAGCGGGCTGGTCACCCGCCGCCCCGACGGCCGCTACGAGCCGGTGACGGCCGGGCTCGCCGGAGTGCACCCGCTGCTGCCGTGGCGGGACCAGGTGACGGACTCGGTCCGCACGGGTCTGCCCGCAAGGGAGGCCGAAAGGGACGTGATCACCGTGCTGCTGCACGGGATGCGTGCCGACGTGGTGACCGAGCTGCCGGCCGCGACCAGGGTGCTGGACGTCAGCGTGGACGGGGCGCCGTGCGGGGTGGCGCTGGCCGCGCGGGATCCGCGGTGCCGGGTCAGCGTGCTGGACGTGCCGGCCAACCGCCGGGCCGCCGCCGGGCCCCGGTTCGACTTCCTCCCCGGCGGACTGTTCGACGCCCAGCCCGCGGCCGACGAGTACGACCTGGTTGTGCTGTCGGGCGTCTGCCACCTGCTGGACGCGGACTGCGCCGCCGAGCTGATCCGCCGCTACACGCCGGCGGTCCGCAGAGGCGGCGCGCTGACGGTGATCGACACCCTCGCCGGCTCGCAGGGCGCCGCCACGCACGAGCTGTCCCTGCTGCTGCGCACCCGCGGCGGCACCATCCACGCGCCGGCCGACTACCAGCGCTGGCTCGTGGACGCCGGGCTGGTCGCGGCGACGCGCGTGGACGTGGGCCGGCAGCCGGCGCTGACCGTGCTGACCGGGCTCAAACCCTAGCCCGATTGGTGCATACTGTGCCGAGTGGAGCCGAGGCTGGTTGGCCGTGATCGCGAACTGGGGATCATCGACGAGGCGATCGGCGCGGTCCGGGCCGGCGAGGGCCGCGTGCTGCTGGTGTCCGGGCAGGCCGGCATCGGCAAGTCGCGGCTGGCGCTCAGCGCGTTGCAGCGGGCCAAGGAGCACGGCTTCGCGGTGCTGACGGGCTCGTCGAGTCCGTTGCAGGCCGGCCTCGCGTACGCGCCGATCGTGGAGGCGCTGCGCCGCTACCTGGCCACCCGGCCCGAGTCGGCGCTGTTGGACGGCCTGCACGACATCGCCGGCCTGATCCCGGATCCGCGGCTGCCGCAGGCGCCCCGCTCCGGCGATCCGGACCTGGAACGCACCAGGATGTTCGAGGCCGTGCTGCGCCTGATGGAGCGGATCACGGCCGACCGGCCGGCGCTGTTCGTGGTCGACGACCTGCACTGGGCCGACCGCGGCACGATCGAGCTGCTGCACCACCTGGGCCGGGGGAGTCGGCGGCGTCGCCTGCTGATGCTGTGCGGCTACCGCAGCGCGGAGCCGGGTGGCCCGCTCGCGGCGCTGGCGATGACCATCAGGCGCGACGAGTCCGGCGTCGATCTGGCGCTGGAACCGTTGTCCGACAACGCGGTCGGCGAACTCGTCGGCGACCTGCTGGGTGCCGAGCCGAAGGCCGAGTTCCTGCGCGAGGTGACCGCACGCGCCCAGGGCGTGCCGCTGTTCGTCACGGCATTGGTCGGCGGCGGCTCGGTCACCGACGTGCCGGTGATCGTCCGCGATGTCGTGCTGGATCGGTTGCAGCGCTTGGACGATCGGGCGCGCCGGTTGCTGGAGCTGATCGCCGTCTCCGCCGGCACGCCACGGCTGCTGCGGGCGGTGTGGTCGGAGGACGGCTTCGACTCGGTGTTGCGGCAACTGTTCGACCAGGGCCTGATCGAGGAGCTGGTCGACGGCCCGGTGCTGACCGTTCGCGTTTCGCACCCGCTCTACGCCGAGGTTGCCTACGCGGAACTGACTGTGGGACAACGGCGTTCGCTGCACGCGAGCATCGCCGCCGCGCTGGACAAGACCGACGTCTTCGCGGCGGCGCCGCACTACCGCGACGCCGGCGATCTCGTCGATCCCGAGCGGGCGTGCGAAGTCCTTTACGCGGCGGGGAAACGCGCGCTCGGCGTGCACGACGCGCAGGAGGCCGTGGACTACCTGAGCGTGGCGCTGAATCACGCCCGCGCCGCCGGCCGGGACGACCTGATGCCGGAGCTGATGACGGATCTGGCCCGTGCGCTGCAAGCCACCGGCCACCTCGACGACGCCGCTTCCCTCTGGCACCTGGCGGATTCCATCGCGCAGCACGCCGGCGACACGTTCCGGCAGCGCCTGCTGGGCTACTACCGGTCGATGCTCGAGGCGGAGCGCGGCAATCTCCAGGCGTTGCCGGGGCCGGTGGCGTTCGACGACAAGGAGGATCCGCCGATCGGGCTGATGGTGCACTGGCTCGTCGCGATCCGGTCGGCCGACATGGCGATGCTGTGGCAGGTGCTGGACAAGATGCTCGACCTGCTCCGGTCCCAGGACAGCGACGAGGCACGGTCGGTCGCGCACTTCGGCGCGAGCGTCGCCGCGCGCCTGCGCGGCGACTACGCCGGCGCGTACGCGCAGAACCTGCTGTCGCTGGAGGCCGCCGGGCGCCTCAGAACCGAGGAGCGCGAGCAGTACCGGTACGCGCCGGCGCTTCAGATGCCGGTGCTGTCGATCCTGCGCGGCGACATCCCGGGCGCGGTGCGGACCGTCGAGAACCCCGGTGCCGCGGAGGTTCAGTTCTACCTGCCCGGAGCGACGCACTACGTGGCCTACGTCAGGACGATCGTCACGTTCGTCGCCGGCGATCTGCCCGGCGCGCTCGCGGTCGCGGACGCCAGCCTGGAGCTCGCCAAGCACGTCGGCGAGGACTGGATCGTCGTCCGGGCGCTGGCCGCCCGCGCGTTTCTGTTGGCGGAGCAGGGAGAGCTCGACCGTGCGGCCACGGATCTGGAGGCTGCGCGGGCACTTTTCGACCCCGCGCACGACGACATCGTGATGGCGACCGACCTCGCCGGGACCGCCTACGCCCTGCGCGTCGAGACGGCCGTCGCCGACACAGTGTACCTGCCGCCGCGTCCGCTCGGCGACATGCTGGTGGACTGGCTGCGTGTCGCCTACGTCGGTTACCTCGCGGTGGCACGCAAGGATCTTGCCGCCGCCCGTCGGGCGGTGGATCACCTGCGGATCGCCGGCAAGACCGCGCTGTTCCTGGACGCGCTCGCGAACCGCCAGGAGGGTCTGACGCTGGCGTTGACCGGTGATCACGCGACGGCCCGGGACCTGCTCCGGCGCGCCGCCACGAGCCTGTACGGCATGGGCGCGCCGCTGCTGGCCGCGCAGGCCGAGGTCGAGGCCCTGGAGCTCGACGACAACCCCGACCCGGACGCGATCTCCCGCTGTGCCAACGCACTGGCCGGCCTGAAGCCGTGGATCGCCCGCGTGCAGGCGCTTTCCGGCGTGCAGGCGCTGAGCAAGCGCGAACGCGAAGTCGTGCGGCTGGTGGGGGAGGGCCTGACCAACGGCCAGATCGCCGAGCGGCTGTTCCTCAGCGAACGGACCGTGGAGACGCACCTGCACAACAGCTACAAGAAGTTGCGGCTCACCACACGGCCGATGCTCACCCAGTGGGCGCTTGAGCACACCGACGACTGACCCGCAGGCTGCGGCAGTCGGTCGAGCGGTTCAGCCCCGGCACGAACACGTTGACCACGGCCACGTTGCGCGTCGAGTACTGCTCCCGCGCGTACGGGGTGAATCCCTTGCTCTGCAACAGCTCCACCAGCACGTCCAGGTGCTGGCGCGGCGTGGTGGGCCCGTCGGCGCCGACGAACTCGACCGACGTCGCGTCCGGCAGCTTGCCGGTGAAGTCGGGTAACCGGCGGACGGTCGGCGTGGTCTGGCACTGGATCAGCTCGGTCAGCGCCCGAGCGGCCGCGACGTGGCCGCACAGCCCGGCAGCGCTGCCGACCGCCGTCGGCGAGCCGCCGGATTCCGGTGCCTGGAAGGCGAAGTACGCGGGCACGCCGACGTCCGAGGTCATGTCGATGAGGTGCACCGAGCGTCCGGACCGGTCGGCGGCGGTGATCAGCAGGTCGGCGAGGTCGTCGGGCAGCGTCGCCGGATCGACGGCGCACAGCGGCGGCGTGTGCTGGCCGATGAACTGCTCGGCGACCAGCTGCGCCAGCGCGTCCCGCTCGATCGCCTCGTTGACGGCGTGCACCAGGGCCTCCGCCGCGTACGACCCGGCGGCCCAGCCGCTGGTCTCCAGGCACCGGTCGGCGGCGGTGTAGTCGTAGAAGTCGTCCGCCTTGAGCCGAGTCGCCTCGCCCTGCCGCCCGCGGTACTCGGGGATGGTCAGGAACACCGGCACGTCGACGTCGGGGCTGCCGTCCAGCGCCTGGTAGCGGACGCAGCCCAGCTCGCGCGCCGGGCCCTCGCCCAGCCGCCGGACCAGCGGATCCGCCGCCAGCGGGCCGTTGGCCACCTCGTGCGCGTCGCGTAGCCGGACCTGGCGGTTGCGCAGCCCGTCCAGGCCGCTCAGGTAGTGCTCCAGCGCCTCGAACAGCGCGCCAACCCGGGCCGTCTCACGGTCGCCGCGGCCGATGCCGTCGGCTGCCTCCATGCCGACGCCACAGTGCCGCAGCGAGCACCGCCAGCTGCCGGGATCGGCGTCCAGCAGCGGACTGAAGTCCGCAGTGAGGCCGAGCTCGCCGACCGCCGCCAGACCACGTGCGAGTGCGGTGTCGAGGGGCAGGCCCCGCTCCGCCGGTACCGGCATCACGTGCAACGTCAAACTCCCGTCGTGCTGGGTGCGCCCACGGTCTTGGTGTGCAGGAGCGGCCGGTGGCGGTGCCAGATACGACAACGCTGACATCGGTAAGGACTTTTACCAAGACACGGGCCAAGTCTTGCTCGGCTTTCGGGTCGAACGGGCAGCGGATCGACGGGTGATCAGACACCCCCTAGTGGTTGGTCAGACCATGTGATCGTGTCGCACTTGACCAGGTCATCGGTGGTTCAAGTGGTTGATACACCGGATACCGGCCTAGTTGGTCGGGCGTACGCCGCACGCTACGGACGCGCCGGTTCCCGGGACCGCAGCCGCCGCAACATCCGGGCGTCCTCGAACCCGACGTCGCGCGCGGCCGCCTCCATGGTCGAGCCCTGCCCGAGCAGGTGCTCGGCCCGTTCGATCCGCAGCAGCTGCTGGTAGCGCAGCGGCGTCAAACCAGTGGCCTGGCTGAACAGTCGGGTCACCGTCCGCTCGCTGCACCCGACCGCCCGCGCCAGCTCGGCCAGCGGCAACCGGTCGACGAAGTTGGCGTCGATGTGGTCCTGCAACCGGTGCACGGTGTCGCTGAGGTGCGACCGGTGCCGCAGCATCGCGCTGGCCTGCCGCGCATCTCCGTTGCGGCGCGCGTAGATCACCATCTCCCGCGCGATGCGGGCGGCCATCGCCGGCCCGTGCGCCGCCGCCACGAGGTGCAGCGCCAGGTCGATGCCGGAGGCGATGCCGGCGGAGGTGACGATCCGGCCGTCGATCACGTACAGCACGTCCCGCACGACCGTGGCCGTCGGGTACCGCGTGGCCAGCTCGTCCTGGAGTTCATGGTGGGTGGTGCACCGCCGGCCGTCCAGCAGGCCGGCCCGGCCCAACTGCTCGGCGCCGGAGCAGACGCTGGCGACGGTGCCGGGGAACTCCCGCAGCACCGTCATCAGCGCCGGCCCGAGCCGGGACGTCCGGCTCAGCCGGTCACCGGCACACCCCGGCACGACGACCAGGTCGTCGGGGCCGAGGTCCGGAATCGCCGTCGACGCCTGCACGGTCAGCCCCTGCGCGGTCGGCACCACGTCGGTGTCGGCCAGGTAGACCAGCTCGTAGTCGAGCCCGAACTTGGCCGCGGCGGAGAACACGTGCGCCGGCCCGGACAGGTCGAGCAGGTGCAGGTTCGGGGCGAGCAGGAAGGCGACGGTGGGCATGATCTGGTCAGCCTAGGGGGTGTCGCGTGGATCGTGGTCGATGAGAGTCGGGATCGAGGTGGTTCCTGGCGGCGCTGCGAAAACGGCCTCATACCGAGCGTATTTGGACGCTGTCGCGGTGCCGTCAGGGGCCGCGTCGGCGCGGCTGTCGCGGTCGTGACTCACGGGACACCCCCTAGCTCCGCGATGGTGGAGATGGTGGCGAACCGGCCGCTCAGCGCGTACTCGGTCCGTTCGATGATCTCGTCCACGCCGAGCTCGCCGACGCCGCTGCGGTGCGGGATCGGGAAGGTCGCCGTCGCCTCGGTGACGAAGGTGACGCCGAAGCCCAGGTCGGCGGCGACGCGGGCGGTGGTCTCGCAGCACTGCTCGGTCTGGATGCCGCAGATCACCAGCTCGCGGATGCCCTTCTCGGTCAGGGTCTGCTGGAGGTTGGTGGTGGTGAACGCGTTGCGGGACGTCTTGACCAGCACCGGCTCGCGCGGCACCGGCTCCAGTCCGTCCATCAGCCGCACGAACCCCTGCGCCGGGTCGAACACGTCGCCGGTGCCGGGCTCGGCGTGCAGCACCCACACCACGAGGTCGCCGACCTTGCGGGCCAACGAGACCAGCTCGCCGGCGCGGGCGGCGACGTCCGGAGTGGACACTCGCCGCCAGCTCTCCCGCTGCCGGAACGACTCCTGCACGTCGATCACGATCAATGCCTTGGTCACGCAGGAGATCGTGCCCGCCTCGGGAGCGCCGGGACAGGCACGGTCAGGGCGTCATGCGGAACGATCCGGTCACGACACCGACCAGGTGCCGGCGGCGGTGGTCTCGTCCACGTCCGAGGTCCGCACGGTGATCGCGACCTGCCAGGCGCCGGGCAGCGGGATCTGGGCCTCGGCGGCGCGGTAGCGGCCCTGGCCGACGCGCTGCATTTCGATCTTCAGCGGGCCGACGTCGCGCTCCTTCAGCGTCAGGGCGACGGTCAGCTCGGCGACGTTCTCGGGCTTGCCGGTCGGGTCCTCCACGGTGACGTCCAGCAGGTTGGGGCCGGTGCGCGCGGGGGTGATGTAGACCTTGAGGCTGCCCTTGCCACCGGGCCCGCCGGTGTCGAACGGCAGGGTCTGGCCGTCCGGCGTGGCCTGCACGACCGGCGTGGTCGCCGCCTCGGCGGTGCGCGCCGGCTCGGCGTTGACCAGGGCGGCGGTGAGGCCGAGCACGATCACCGCGCCGGCCGTCTCCACCAGGATCGGCCGCCGCAGCTTGCCGACGTGCGAGCGGACCCACTTCCGCGAGAAGTAGGCGGCGCTCAGCACCACCAGCACGGCGGCGATCTTCACCAGCAGCAGCCGGCCGTAGTCGGTGTCGAAGAAGCCGGCCCAGCTGCCCAGCTGCCGCCAGCTCTGGTACGTCCCGGTCGCCACCAGCGCCGCCACGCACAGGAACGCCACCTGCGAGAACCGCTGCGCGGCCTCCTGTGGCGGCTTGGCCCGCCACAGCACCACGAGCCCGCCGACCCACACGCCCATCGCGTCCAGGTGCAGCACGTCCACCGGCAGCGCGAGGTCGGCCTGCAACCCGGCGGCGGCGTGCCCGGACATCGACCACGTCCAGGCCAGCGCGTTGAGCAGCAGCACGCCGACGCCGCCGAACACGGCCCGCCGGTTCGGGGTCCACTCGACGGTGGCCAGCATCTCGCCGAGGTACGGCGCGGCCAGCGCCAGCAGCACGATTCGCACGATCACGCCGGTGCCCAGCGCGATGTCCAAAGTGGACGAGAACAGGTTTCCGTCGAACAGGCGGTCCAGCCCGGCCCCAGCGCCGTACGGGCCTTGCAACAGCGCCGCGCCGACGGTGGCGAACAGCAGCGCCAGCCAGGAGCCGCCGATCAGCCGCCGGACGCCCCGGTGCACGGAACCGGCCGGCCAGCACCAGAACACGAACGCCACCGCACCGACCAGCAGCGCGAACGACGCGTACTCCAGGCCGCGGAACGTCCAGTACACAATGGACACCGTCAGGCTGCCGGAGGACGGCGCGGCAACGGGTGCCGCGGCCGAGGTGTGGCCGATGGAGAACGTGAACGCGCCGGAGATCGGGTGCGAGTCGGCGGAGACCACGTGCCAGGACACGGTGAACGTGCCCTGCGCCTTGGAGGTCAGCGGCACACCGACGGTGTCGCCGCGGCCGTCGATGTGATCGGCCTTGCCGTTGTCGGCGGAGGAGCCGTCCGGGGCGATCACGTGCACGCCGTCCGGCTCCACCTGCACGGCCTCGCCGAACGTCAGCGTGACGCGGGACGGCGCGGAGTCCACGACCGTGCCGTTGGTCGGCGTGGTCGATTCCAGCACGGCGTGCGCAGACGCCTGGCCGGCGGTCGCGACCATCGCCGCGAACACACCGGCCAGCACCAGGAGCAGAGCTCTCATGCCTGCGGCGCCCGCCGCCGCAGGGCCAGCACCGCGAGCGCGCCGGCCACGAGTCCGATGACCGTGCCGAGAATGCCGAACACCAGGGGCAGCGAGCTGTCCGAAGCGGACGTCGTGGACGCCGTCGGGGTGACCGCCGCGGCGGCCGTGGTGGCGCCCTTCGGCGTCAGCTGCACGGTCGGGGCCGGGTGCTCCGGCTCCGCGCCGCCCGCGCCGGAGGTGTCGATCCACCGCACCACGTCGCCGTTGTCGTAGGTCTGCACGGCCTTGAACACCAGCTTGTCCGTGTCGGTGGGCAGCGGCCCGAGCGAGACCTCGAACTCCTCGAAGTTGTCCGGGCCGATCTTGCCCCCGGTCCAGGTGATCTTGGAGACCGCCTCGGTGATGTCCCCGTCGTCGGACTTGATCGGCGTGGCCAGCTTGGTCTTGTCGATCTGGGCGGTCCAGCCCGGCACCGCCTTCGTCTCCACGGAGGCGATCGGGTGGTCGGCCGGGAAGGTCACCTCCAGCTGAGTGGTGGAGGCCTTGTCCTCCTCGTTCGGCACCCGGAAGGCGATCTTGGTGTAGCTGCCCTGCGTAGCGGTGCTCGGCTGCGCCGTGACGTGCGCGTAGGCGCTGCCGGTCACGGCGAGCAGCCCGCCCAGCACGACCGAGCCGAGCACGCCGAGCCGCTTCGCTGTCCTCATCGGGAACCTCCATGTCGAACGAGCCGTCGCCCTACCGGTCGCTCCGGAGTCGCGATTGGTTCCCAGCAGTGCCACCAGAATCAGACCGACCGCCAGTGGGATGTGCGTCACCAGGCGGCTCCACCCGACCGCGTGCGCGCCGAGGTCGAAGGTGGACACCAGTACCAGCACGCCCACCACGCTGCCCAGCAGCGGCAGCTGCGCGCGGGCCCGGCGCGGGTCGGCGGCCACGAACGCCAGCACCACGCCGATCGCGAAGTTGAAGGCGGACGTCTCGTGGTCCATGTGCCCGCCCATCATCATCGGGTCGTCCTGGCCGAGCAGCTCGACCACGGCGACGACGGCCTGGGCGAGGGCGGCGAGCACGAGCCCGATGCGGACCAGCGCGTAGGAGAGCAGGCCCCGGCGGGGGGAGTGGGAGAGAGAGGCCTGGTCGTCGCCGGTCGGCGGCAGCCGCAGGGCGGCGCGGGCCAGATCCGGCTCCTGCGCCGGCAGCTCGACCCGGTCGAGCACCGCGTCCACCAGGTCGCGCTCCTCGCCCGCGGGCGACAACACGGTCAGCCGGTTCACCCGGGCCGCCCGGTCCTGCCAGCGCGCGCACGGGCCGCAGCCCCGTACGTGCCCGTCCACGTCCGTCATGGCCACGCCGGGGAGGGCTTCCCCGTCCATGGCCGCCGAGAGCGCCTCGCGCGCGATGCGACAGTCCACGGTGAGCCAGGTCGTCGGGAACGGCCGGAAAGTTCCCGTGAACCCGTCAGTAACCCCTGGCGTATGTGTGACCGTGGGCTTCGACGACGCCGAGATCACCCAGCACGCCCTCGCCGCGCAGCGCGGCGACCGGGCGGCCGCCGCCGAGTTCGTGCGGTCGACGCAGCGGCAGCTGCGCCGGCTGATGGCCTACCTGGGCGACCCGGGCCAGGCCGACGACCTCGCGCAGGAGACGTACCTGCGGGCGTTCGCGGCGCTGCCCCGCTACGAGGGCCGCTCGCCGGCCCGGATGTGGCTGCTGGCCATCGCCCGCCGCGTCGCCGCCGACCACATCCGCGCGGCGCAGCGGTCACCCCGCACGACCAGCGCCGACGCGTGGCTGGACACCGAGGTCGCCGGCCCGGAGGGGCTGGTGGCGCTGCGTGCGGCGATCGACGCGCTGGACCCGGAGCGGCGCGAGGCGTTCGTGCTGACCAGGGTGGTCGGCCTGTCCTACGTCGAGGCGGCCGAGGTCTGCGACTGCCCGGTCGGCACGATCCGGTCCCGGGTGTTCCGGGCGCGCGGCGAGCTGGTCGACACGCTGGCCCCGGACACCCGCCTGGAGATCGCCCGCTGAGACGCGCGACACACCCGATCAAGATCACCCGAACGGTCCTACCGGGCCGGTAAGCTGCCGCCACTTGCCGCCCAGCTTCCCCTGTGAGGACCACGCATGGCCCCGAAGATCACCGTTGTCGTGCCGACGTACAACGAGCGGGACAACCTGCCCGTGCTGGTCGGCCGGCTGCGCGAGCTCGGCGTGGCGAACCTGCACGTCCTCGTGGTGGACGACAACTCGCCGGACGGCACCGGCGACGTCGCCGACGGCCTCGCGGCAGAGGGACCGACGGAGGGCGACCTCGGCGTGCTGCACCGGACGGAGAAGGACGGTCTGGGCCGCGCCTACATCGCCGGCATCGGCCGCGCGCTGGACGAGGGCGCGGACGTGGTGATCCAGATGGACGCCGACCTGTCGCACCCGACCGACCGCATCCCGGCCATGGTGGACAAGCTGCTGACCACCGACGCCGGCGTGGTGCTGGGCTCGCGCTACGTGGAGGGCGGTCGGACCGCGGCGGAGTGGCCGTGGCACCGCAAGGCGCTGTCGGCGTGGGCGAACTTCTACGTCAACGCGATCCTGCGGCTCAAGGTCAAGGACGCCACCGCCGGCTTCAAGGCCTGGCGGGCCAGCACGCTCCGGGCCATCGACCTGCCCACGATCCGCAGCAACGGCTACTCGTTCCAGGTCGAGATGAACTACCGCACGGTCAAGAAGGGCCTGCGCATCCTCGAGGTGCCGATCGTGTTCGAGGAGCGGGCCGAGGGCGCGTCGAAGATGACGCTGGCGGTGCAGTTGGAGTCCGCGATCACGCCCTGGAAGCTCCTGTTCGGACGGATGTAGTCCACACCGCCGCCATGGCGGCGATCACGCCGGTGACCGCGCAGCCGATCCCGTACGGCAGCGAGGGTTCGTGCTCGGTGAGCACGGCGACCAGCAGCCACACGCCGCTCCCGAGCAGCGCGCCCAGCGGCACCGCGCCGACGAACGTGCCGACGCCGCCGCGTCCCCGTCGGACGGTCCGCAGCATGGATTCCAGGTACGCCAAGGCGAACAGGCAGGCCAGGAGGCTGCCCGCGCCCATCGCACTGGCCAGCGGGAACTGCTGCGCCTGGGCCGGGAACTCCTGGCTGCCGGTGACCGTGGTCAGCTTGCCGGTGACCGTGCCGCCGACCAGCCACCGGGTCAGGGCCGGGAACTGCACCGAGTCCTGGCCGCTGGCGCTGGCGATCGGGAAGCCGGCGAAGGACAGCGACATCGTCGCCGGCCCGCCGGTGATCGGTATCGGCAGGCTCAGGTCCACACTGGACAGTTGCCCCGGGCCGACGCCGGTGACGGACAGCTGGGTGACGGCGCTGCGCGGGCCCGGGTTCGGTGACAGGAACGCCACCGCGACCATGGCCAGCAATGACAGCGCGGCGACCAGCGCGGGCAGCAGCGCCGACTTGCGCTCCGGCGTCGGCTCCTCGATGTGGGTCGCGGTCAGCGTAGGTTCCGGCGCGGCGGTCGGGCGGACCCGCCCGGCGCTGCCGGTCACGCGGGGCGTGAGGTGCACGGGAATTCCCGTCCGCTGCAACCATCCGTGGCCGAACGTGGCGTCGGCGGCGGCCGCGAGATCCGCCGCGAACGCCTCGGCGTCCCGGTAGCGCTGGTCGGTTTCCCTTGCCAGGGACCGCATCACGACCCGGGCCAGGGGCGCGGGCACGTTGCTGATCGGGCGCGGGTCGCCGAAGATGTGCTGGCGCATCATGCTCAGCGCGCCGCGGTCCGTGGCGAACGGCAGCGTGCCGGACAGCAGCTCGTACAGCACGGTGCCGGCGGAGTACACGTCCGCGGCCGGCGTCAGCGGGTTGCCGGACGCCTGCTCCGGCGAGATGTACGCGGGCGTGCCCAGCACCTCGCCGCCGTGCGTCACCAGCGTCGCGCCCTCGCTGATCACCTGCGCGATACCGAAGTCGGCCACCTTCAGCACACCCTGCCGGGTGAACAACAGGTTCTTAGGCTTGACGTCCAGGTGCAGCACGCCCGCCCGGTGCGCCGCGTGCAGGCCGGCCAGCGTGGCCAGTACGATCGCGCAGGCGGCGTCGGGCGTGACGCCGCCGCCGTGGAAGCGGTCGAACACCGTGCCGCCGTCGAGCTTCTCCATCACCAGCAGGCTGTCCCGGCCGGTCTGCACGTAGTCGTACACCGGCACGATGTGTGGATGGTCAAGGCTGGCAAGGACTTTCGCCTCGCGGTCGAACCGGCTGCCCATGCCCGGCTTGTCCAGCAGCTCCGCCGGCAGCTGCTTGATCGCCACGTGACGGCCCAGCGACCGGTGCACGCCGGCGTACACGACGCCCATGCCGCCGGCGCCGATCACCGATCCGACCTGGTACTGCGGCAAGGCATGGACGACGTTGGCGGGCGCGGTCACCCGGTCACCTCACGGGTCAGCGTGACGCTGGTGGTCGCGTCCTCGGCGACCGGCGGCAGCGGATGCGGGGTCAGGTAGCCGAGCACCATGCCGATCAGCGTGGTTCCGACCACGATCGGTATCTCCACACTGGGTTCCGGCGGGATTATCCGCAGCACCGACAGCGACACCACGGCCACCAGGCCGGTGCCGAAGCCGGCCGGCAGGAAGCGCAGCGCGCGCCGCAGCCGGTTCGCCGGCAGCTTGTGCCGGGCCAGCGCGAGCAGGCAGGCCGCCCACGCGGCGATGGTCAGCAGCAGCACCGCGATGCCGAAAACCCCGTACACGGAAAGGATCGAGCCCCGCACGTCGGTGACGGTGTCCACCGCGACCAGCGCGTTGCGGTCCACATCGAACAGCTGAACCGATGCGGGCAGCAGCCCGATCGCCTGCCCGTCGAGGTCGGCGAGGTCGAGCCCGAAGGTGCGGGTGACCCGGCCGTGCGGGGCGACGTCGAACGGCAGAGTCGTGTCGTACGCGAAGAAGGTGAGCGCCAGCGCCGTGCCGGCCAGCCGCACGCTGCGCACGTGCACCGCCGCGCCGCCGTTGTTGACCACGGTGACCGACAGCTGCACCGGCCGGTCCGGGACGATCACCATGGTGTGCCCGTTGATGTCCTGACCGTCGATCGTGGCCGTCAGCGTCAGCGGATCATCCGACGCCTGGGCGGCGGCCGGTCCGGCTCCCGCGAGGATCAGGCCGGCCGCGAAGGCAACCGCGACACCGGTACGACGTCTCATCGAGGACTCCCAGTTGAGCCGGGCTTGACTGGCGGGAGATGCTACCGCCGGCAGGCCGCGTTTGGGCCGAACGCACCACAGTGGATGGGGACGATGCGGATTCTTGTTCGCACAGTGACGATGGCGGCGCTCTGCGTGGGCGTCGCCGCGCCGGCGACGGCCTTCGCGGCGGTCGCGCCGCCGTCGGTGACCGTGGCCCCGGCCAGCGGTCCGGCCGGCAGCGACTTCACCATTCGCTGGGGCGGTTTCGCCGGATGCGGTTCGGTGGCTTTCACCTGGGCGGGAGCCCCCTTTGTGACCGGCACGTCGCCCGCCGGCGTCACCGGCAGCGGCAGCGTGGTGGCGACCGCGCCGGCCGATGCCAAACCCGGTACGTACGCGATCGCGGGCACCTGTACCAACCCGAACGGAGCCAAGGAATCGGGTGGGTCGCGCTTCACCGTTACGGTGACAACAACCACAACCACGACTCCGCCGCCGACGACGACAACCGTGCCCACGCAACCGGTTCCGACGACCACGCCGCCGCCGGCCACCATCCCGACCCGCCCCACCACGACGACGCCACCCGCCAGCACGACCACGACGACCACCACAACCGCCGACACGCCAACGAGTTCCGCGCCGCCGTCGGTGACCGACGAGCCGAAGACCAACGGCGGCCTGACGCTGGACCACAGCAGCGTCCAGCCCGGCGACCCGCTTTCGGCCTCCGGTACCGGTTGCGAGCCGGGGCACGACGTCACGCTGACTTCGGACGGCGAGCGAGTCGGCACCGGGCGTGCCGACAGCGGGGGCGCCTTCCACGCGCCGGTCGAGTTCACGAAGATCGAGCCGGGGCGGCACACCATCACCGCGGACTGCGGTGTGGTGCTCACCGGCGTCGTCGACCAGGCCGTGACCAGTTCCGCCAACGACTACTCGTCGACGCTGCTGGTGCTGGTGTTCTTCGTGCTGGGCGGGATCGTGTTCGTGCGCTTCGCCTACTGAGCCCGCAGATAGGTCAGCACCGCGGCGACCCTCCGGTGCAGCTGGGTCTCGGCGGTGAGGCCCAGCTTGGCGAAGGTGGCGTTGACGTGCTTCTCCACGGTCGACTCGGACAGCGTCAGCGCCTCCGCGATGGCCTTGTTCGTGCGCCCTTCGGCCATATGCCGCAACACTTCCAGCTCGCGTGCGGTCAAATCGCGCAAGGGTGAGCCGACGGCGCGGCGGTGGGCGCCGAGCAGCACCTCGACGATGCTGGGGTCCACAACGGACCGTCCGGCGACCACCTCGCGCACGGCCCGCACCAGCTCGTCCAGCTCGCCGACGCGCTCCTTGAGCAGGTACGCCAGGCCGTTGGTGCCGTGCTGGAACAGATCGAACACGTACTGCTCGTCGGCGTGCTGCGAGAGGATCACGACGCCGATGTGCGGGAACGCGGCCCGGATCCGGTGCGCGGCGACGATGCCCTCGGTCCGGTGCGTCGGCGGCATCCTGATGTCCGCGATGACGGCGTCCGGCTGGTGCCGCTGAACGGCGTGCAGCAGCTCGACGGCGTTGCCGACGGCGTCGAGCACGGTGATCTCGCCGCTGTCGGCGAGCAGCCGCCGGGTGCCCTCCCGAACGAGGTAGTGGTCGTCGGCGAGCACGACGCTCGTCGGTTCACGCATTGGTCGTCTCCCGCCGACGGTGTGGCAGCACAGCCCGCACCATGGTGCCGCCACCGGGCCGCGGCTCGATCACCAGGTGCCCACCGACGGTGTCGACCCGGTCACGCATCTCGGTCAGCCCCGATCCGCCGCGATAGCCGTCCGCGCAGCCGACGCCGTCGTCGCCGACCTCGATCTCCAGCCGGTCGCCGCCGCCGGCCAGCCGGATCGTCACCTGCCGGGCGTCGGCGTGCTTGAGCACGTTGGTCAGCGCCTCCGACACCAGGAAGAACGCCGACTCCTCGATGTCCGTGGGGAAGCGGCCCAGTTCGGGGGCGTCGATGGCGATCGGGATGGGCAGCCGGCGGGCCGTCGACTCGACGGCGGCGAGCAGTCCGCGGTCGGTCAGCACCGGCGGGTGGATGCCGTGCGCCAGCTCCCGCAGCCCGTCGATGATCCGGTACGCGTCGTCCTGGATGCCGGTCAGCTCGGTGTCGATCCCCATGCCGCGCCGGGCCTGGTTGCGGACCAGCCGCAGCCGGGCCACCAGCGCCACCAGCTCCTGCTGGATGCCGTCGTGCAGGCTGCGTTCGATGCGCCGCCGCGCGGTGTCCTGGGCCTGCACGATCCGTGCCCGCGACGCCGCCAGCTCCGCCGCCCGCTCGGACAGCTGCACGGCCAGCGCCGCCTGGTCCGCCAGCGACTGGAGGATGCCCAGGTCGGCGTCGTCCACGCCGCCCCACTCCTGGCGCGGCTCGACCAGCAGCCGGCCGACCAGCCGCCCCTGGTGCCGCAGCTCGAACACCAGCGGCTCGACGCCCGCCGGCGTGCCGGCCTGAGCCAGTAGGCGGTCGCCGGCGTGCATCGACGCGAACGGGAACCGGAGCGTGTCCACGACCAGGTCGCAGATCACCGCGGGCACCTCGGCCGGCGCGAGGCTGTCCCGCAGCCGGCCGGTCAACGACCGGGCGGCCGCGTACGGGGTCGCCCGCCGGCCGTAGATCAGCCGGTCTACTCCGGCGCCCACCCATCGTGAGAGCGGCACCAGCAGGGTCCCGGCCAGCGTCGCCAGCACCGCGACGACGGTCGCCTCCGGCGGCAGGAACGCCACCGCAGCGCCGATCGGCACCGCCAGCACGGCGACCACCGTCGCGCGACGCGCGGCGAGGTCCAGCCTGGACACCCGGTCGCGGGCGATGACCGTCACGAGCACCACCGGCCACAGCACCGTCATCACGTACG
The DNA here is from genome assembly GCF_003387475.1 of Kutzneria buriramensis. Taxonomy (GTDB): domain Bacteria; phylum Actinomycetota; class Actinomycetes; order Mycobacteriales; family Pseudonocardiaceae; genus Kutzneria; species Kutzneria buriramensis. The sequence goes on from NZ_QUNO01000015.1 coordinate 284,889, forward strand.
CCAGCGCGAACCTCGGTCCGGCGGGAAGCACGTTGAACGTCCACAGCACGCACTCCCCCTCCCACAGCACGTACATCGGGATCAGCAGCCCGGCCTGCCGGCGCTGCACCGGGTTCATCCGCCGGAACGCCACCGACAGGCCGCTGACCAGCACAAACGCGATGACCACGTACGGTGTCACGTACGGGTACCCGGCGGCGAGGGGCAGCCAGCCGACGACGGGATTCGGCACACCGTAGACAGTCGACGCCGTCGAGGACGACAGGAACACGTCCACCAGGGCGAACGCCGCCACCCCGCCGACGTACCACCGCCAGCCCCGGCCGGGGAGCCGCCCGTCCGGCAGCCACACCGCCAACGTGATGCTCACCCAGTTGCTGGCCGACAGCCCGAGCGCCAGCAGCCCCAGCTCGACGGTGCCGCCGTGCCAGGCCATCAGCGCCAACATCGCGAGGAACACCAGCACGCCGACGCCGCGGAGCAGCAGCACCCATGCGATCACCCGCCCGGCCCGCCGCGTGACCAGCGCCACCGCAGCCATCGAGAAACACACGGTTTCGATGGCCAGCTGCACGCCTTCCCAGCGGAAGGTCGGCACGACGCCCGGCGGCGTGCGCCAGCCGTAGATCACGGCCAGCGCGACCGCGCCGAGCACCAGCACCGCGGCCAGGCCGGTGGCCAGATCGATCTCCCTGGTGCGCGCGGACACGACGAGCTCCCCTCAGTGCCATCTGGAGGCTCGCCTCCAGATCCGACGGTGGCTCGCCTGCTCGTCAGCCGCGCGCCGCCGAGTCAGTATTGCCGAGTCGGTCACGGCAGGTCAGGGGGTTTGCCGTTACGGGCAGCCGGGGAAAGCACGCTGGGGGAGTTGGCGGGCGACGGACCGGCTGGCGTTCCACTCGCGCCAGTCGTCCGCCGACAGCGGCTGCCAGGGCGTCGCACACGCCTTTAGCCGGTCGGGCAGCCCGTCCAGCGCCGGCAGGATGTCCACCGACAGCTCCGACAGGTACAGCGTGTCCAGCCGCTGCGTCTGCTGCCAGCGCTGCACGTCCTGTCGCGCCACCAGGTACTCCGGGTTGAGCGCCGCCAGCACCAGCAGCGAGGCGACCGCCGTGCCGAGCATCGCCTTCGGCACCCAGCGGCCGCTCAGCCGCACGCCGGCGGCGATCACCAGCAGGTACACCAGGCCCAGCCACACCTCGCACACCTCAACCAGCAGGCGCAGCACCGTGAAGCCGTACGCCTCCTGGTACGCCCACATGCGACTCAACGCCGACGCCACCACGACCAGCGTCAGCACCGACAACGCGCCGAGGATTCCCCGCAGCCACAACCGATCCGCCGCCGACTCGCGCGGGGCGATCCGTGCGGTGACGCCGATGACCGCGAGCGTCAGCACCGTGACGGCGCTCAGCTGCCAGAAGCCGGTGCGGGCGTACTGGGCGTAGGTCAGGTCGGCGGTCCGCAGCACGTAGGCGCTGCCGCCGAACCAGGAAACCACCTGCACGCCAACGAAAACCGCGAACAGCGTCACCAGCATGCCGACCGGGACCGTCCACTCCAGCCGCCGCACCACCGTCGGCAGAGGCTTGATCTGTTTGGTGCGGACGAACGGCCTCAGCGCCCCAGCGGCGATCAGACCGCCGCCGCAGAACAGGAAAAGCGTCCGAACCGTGGAGGCCGCGTCCACCGTGGGCACACTGTCGCTCAGCAGCGCCGCGAAATCCGGGTCGGCCGCGCCGAACAGCGCCCCGAAGACCACCACCATGCCGACGCCGATCGAGACCGACACCGTCATCCGACCGCCGCCGCGGAACCGGCGGAATCCCTTGCCTATGGAGGGAAACGACGTCGCCGCGCCGGACACCAGCGCCGTCACGGAGCGGCCGCCGCTGACCGCGAGCGAGGCCGTGACCAGCGCCGCCAGCAGGCACAGCACGAACAGCCACTCGGCCGCCCGCAGCGTGCCGACGCCGACCAGCAGCACGGTCGCCGCCGCCCAGCCGACGCTGATCAGCTTCGGCCGCCGGATCTGCGTGCACACCACCACGATCAGCAGCAGCGCCGCGATCAGCCAGCCGATGCCGGGTCTGTCCAGCGGCACCAGCGCCGCCGTGAGCACGCCCGCCAGCAGGACGGGCCACGGTTTCGGGCTCGGGTTCATGGTGACTCCAAGGCAGGCGTCATCGCCGTCGCACCGCAGCGGTGGACGGGAACTAGGAGGAAAGATCAGGAAAAGACCGTCAGGCGTCCGGCAGCGTCACGCGGATGCGGCAGCCGCTGCGGCCGGGGTCGACCACGGCGATGGTGCCGCCGTGCAGGTCCACCACCCACTGGGCGATGGCCAGCCCCAGGCCGGTGCCGCCGTCGCCGGAGCGCTCGCCGCGGGTGAAGCGCTCGAACACGCGGTGCCGGTCGGCGGCCGCGATGCCGGGCCCCTCGTCGATCACCTCGATGACCGTGTGGTCGCCGTGTTCCGTGGCCAGCACCCGCACGAGACCGTTGCGGGGACCGTGCCGCGAGGCGTTGTCCAGCAGGTTGGCGACGACCTGGTGCAGCCGGCCGCGGTCGGCGTACGCGTGGGCGTCGGCCGGCTCGACCTTCACCTCGAACCGGGTGCCGCGGCCGGCGACCTCGGCCTCGGCGACCATGTCGGCCAGCAGCGGCGCCAGCGGCAGCCGCTCCCGGGCCAGCGTCAGCACGCCGGCGTCCAACCGGGACAGGTCGAGCAGCTCCTCGACGAGCCGCCCGAGCCGCTGGGTCTGGGCCAGCGCGGTGCTCATGGTCGACGGGTCGGCCGGGGTCACGCCGTCGACGATGTTCTCCAGCACGGCCCGCAGCGCCGTGATGGGCGTGCGCAGCTCGTGCGACACGTTGGCGATGAGGTCCCGGCGCTGCTGGTCGGCCGCGCCCAGGTCGGCGGCCATCTGGTTGAAGGCGGCAGCGAGTTCGCCGACCTCGTCGCGGGCGGTGGCCCGGACCCGGACCTCGTAGTCGCCGCGGGCGATGGCCTTCGCCGACGCCGTCATCTCGCGCAGCGGCAGGGTCATGCCGTGCGCCAGCAGCTGCGAGGTGAGCAGCGCCAGCGCGATGGCCATGATGGACGTGGCCGGCGGCAGCCAGCCGATCCGCCACCAGAAGAAGGCCAGCGCGGCGGCGCCGGAGACGACCACCACGATGCCCAGCTTGAGCTTGATCGACCGCGCCGGGTCCAGCGGCCGGGGCAGCATCCGCAGCAGCGCCACCACGCGGTTGATCACCTTCACCGCGGGACCTCCAGGGCGTAGCCGACGCCGTGCACGGTCCGGATCAGGTCCGCCCCGAGCTTGCGTCGCAATGCCTTGACGTGGCTGTCCACGGTGCGCGTGCCGGCGGCCTCGCCCCAGCCCCAGACCTCGGCCAGCAGGCGTTCGCGGGGGAGCACCGCCCGCGGCCGCCCGGCCAGGTGCACCAGCAGCTGGAACTCCGTCGGCGTCAGGTGCACCTCGTCGCCGGCCCGGTGCACCCGCCGCTCGACCACGTCGATCACCAGGTCGGCGAGCACGATCTTGCGGCCGTCCAGCTGCGCGGCCCGGCCGGCCCGGCGCAGCAGGGCGTGCACCCGGGCCGCCAGCTCCCGGATGGAGAACGGCTTGGTCAGGTAGTCGTCGGCCCCCACCGCCAGCCCGACCAGCAGGTCGGTCTCCTCGTCACGGGCGGTCAGCATCAGCACCGGCACCGGCCGCTCGGCCTGGATCCGCCGGCACACCTCCAGCCCGTCGAAACCGGGCAGCATCACGTCCAGCACCACCAGGTCCGGCTGCCGGGCCGCCGCCATGGCCACCGCGGACGGCCCGTCCGCGGCGATGTCCACGTCGAAGCCCTCCGCCCGCAGCCGCGCGGCCACCGACTGGGCGATCGTCGGCTCGTCGTCGACGACCAGCACGCGCCGCTGCTGTCCCTCTCCCATGGAGCCGACCCTAGACGCGGGCCGTGGAGAGCGATGGCGGAAGATGTGAAGGTCTCGTGGAGGGGGTTCGGCAGCGTGAACCGGGTGGTGGCCGATCGGTACGTGATCGTCGGCGAGCTGGGCCGGGGCGGCATGGGCGTGGTGTGGCGCGCCGACGACCGGGTGATCGGGCGGCAGGTCGCGCTCAAGGAGATCCAGGTCCCGCCGGGCGGCATGGACCGGGTGCTGCGGGAGGCGCGCACCGCCGGCCGCCTGAACGATCCGGGCGTGGTCACGGTGTACGACGTGCTGACCGACCGCGGCTCCACGTTCGTGGTGATGGAGTTGGTGGAGGCCCCGACACTGGCCGACATCATGGCCGCGCAGGGTCCGCTGGACCCGAACCGGGTGGCCGCCATCGGGCTGGCGCTGCTGTCCGCGCTGGAGGTCGCGCACGCGGCCGGCGTCGTGCACCGGGATGTCAAGCCCAGCAACGTGATGCTGCTGCCGGGCGACCGCGTGAAGCTGGCGGACTTCGGTATCGCCCGCGCGATGGACGATCCCGGTCACACCGCCAGCGGGGTGCTCGGCTCGCCCGGATACATGGCGCCGGAGCTGTTCAACGGCGGCCTTCCCGGCCCCGCCTCGGACTTGTGGGCGCTCGGCGCGACCCTGTTCCACGCCGTGGAGGGCTTCGGGCCGTTCCACCGCGAGACGACCGCGGCCACCCTGCACGCGATCATGTACGAGGAGCCGCACCTGCGGCTGTGCCAGGGCCCGCTGGCCGACGTGATCATGGGGCTGCTGACCGCCGATCCGTACCAGCGGTGGTCGCCCGCCAACGTCCGGCAGGTGCTGTCCGGCGGGCCGCCGCTGACGCCGACGCGGCCGGTGGACCCGTGGCAGGAGGAGCCGAAACCGGGGCGGCGCAAGGCTTTTCTCATCGGTGGCGCGACCGCCGCGGTGGTCGCGGTGACGGCGACGTCGGCGGTGCTGCTGTCCAATTCGGGCGAACAGGACGGTGTCGCCTCGGCTGCGGCGATCACCTCCGCCACGACCACGACGGTCACGCCGGCGACCGTCGCCGCCACGACCACCACGACGACGCACACCACGACGAAGACCACCACCACGACGTCCAGCAAGCCGTTGGCGTTGCTGCTGCTGACCCGCTACACCAACCCGAAGGGCTTCCACTTCAGCGGCACGCCCAAGGTCGCGGTGCCGACCGGGTTCAGGATGGAGGGGGCGCTCGGCTCGCTGGTGGCGACGCCGGAGCCCGGCACGGTGAAGCTCTACGCGTGCAAGACGAAGGCCACCGACGACCACTTCAGCTCGCTGGACCCGACCGGCAAGTGCGAGGGGCAGACCACGCTCGGCCTGCTCGGCTACGTCTACGAGACCAAGCCGTCCGGCGTCGTCACGCACCCGCTGTACCGGTGCGAGTCCGCCGGCATGCACCTGGACTCGGTGGTGGCGAACTGCGAGAACCCCAAGGTCACCAACCAGGGGCCGCTGGGCTACGTGGTGTCCACCGGCGGCTAGCGGGTCTTCGGCCGGGCGGTGACGGCTTTTTTGACGTCACGCGCCGGCCGGCCGTCACGTAACGTCATGGTTGTCGCGCCCCTGTTTCACCCCCCGTAACGGGGTCGCGCTCCTGCTGCCCCGGCTCCTCCACCCTTCTGGAGCCGGGGCAGCCTCTTACCTGACGACCTCGACCTTGCCCAGTTTGGCGGTCAGCTCGCCGAGCCGCGCCCGGTACCGGTGCACCGACTCGACCTTGATCTCCTCATAGCCGCGCACCAGGTCCGGCAGCGCGGCGATCTCCAGCGCCAGCTCCTCCGGCGCGCCGCCCAGCCGGCCGACGACGGTCACGTACTCGTCGATCAGCTCCCGCTCCAGCCGGCGCAATGCGGTGCGCCCGAACACGTCCAGCCAGCTGCCGCGGACGCGGCGCATCGACCGCAGCACGCGGAAGGCCGGCCCGGCCGTGCGGCCCAGCGCCAGCTTGCGGCGCATGCCCAGGGCCCGCAGCAGCGGCGGGTGCAACATGAACCGGACCTTCGCGTCCGGCCCGAACTGCTGGCGCACCGCCGGATCGAGGTGCAGGCGCGCCACCTCGTACTCGTCCTTGTACGCCATCAGCTTGTAGAGCTGACGCGCCACGACCTCCCGCACGGCGTCGTTCTCCACGCGGGTGAGAACGTCGACGTACCGGCGGGCGTAGCGCGCGTCCTGGTAGCCGATCAGGTCGGCGGTCCGGTCGAGCGCGGCCGGCGAGTCGACACCGGCGAGGATTTCCCTTGCCTGGGCGAGGAAAGGCTCCGCGCGAAGCAGTCCGTCGTCGGCGGTCTCGCGGGCCGGCCACCCCGGTTCGAGCACCAGCTTGCGGCCGGCCCGGAAGGCCTGGACGGTGGTGGCGACGCCGACGCCGTTCTGCTCGATGGCCTTCTCGATGGAGGCGGCGCTCATCGGCAGCAGACCGGCCTGGTAGGCCGCGCCGATCACCAGGAAGTTGGCCGCGGTGGTGTTGCCGAACAGCTCGGCCGCCACCCGGAGCGCGTCCACGGTGACCATCCGGCCGCCGATCGTGCGCTCCGCGATCGAGCCGAGAAGCGTTGCGCTGGCCGGCAGAACCGCCGACGGGTCGGTCACGGTCGCGCCGGTCGGCGTCTGGCTGGTGGAGACCACCGCGACCGTCCGGTCCGGGGCGCAGCGGTCCAGATTGGACGGCGCCGTGGCGGCGAGCGCGTCGAACGCCAGGTACGCGTCGGCCGCGCCGAGCCCGACCAGGCCGGGACGCTCCCGGTGCTCCGGGCCGATCCGCAGGTGTGACACCACCGCGCCGGCCTTCTGGCTCAGGCCCGTCTGGTCCATCGCGCGGGCGTCCATGCCGTCCAGCAGCGCCGCCCCGGCCAGCACCTGATTCGCCGTCACCACGCCGGTTCCGCCGACGCCGACCAGCACCAGGTTGGCCTGCCCCGGCCGCTGCGCCGGCTCCGGCAGGTCGCCCGTCAGCTCCGGCGCGCGGACCTTCGCCTTGGCGGGGCCGGGAATCACCGTCATGAACGACGGACAGTCGCCCAGCAGGCAGGAGAAGTCCTTGTTGCAGGACGTCTGGTCGATCCGCGTCTTGCGGCCGAACTCCGTCTCCACCGGCTCCACGCTGAGGCAGTTGGACTTCGCGCCGCAGTCGCCGCAGCCCTCGCACACCGCCTCGTTGATGAATACCCGCTGTGGCGGCTCGGGGGCCTTGCCGCGCTTGCGCTTGCGGCGCGTCTCGGCGGCGCAGGCCTGGTCGTACAACAGAACCGTGGTCCCGGAGACGGCCCGCAGCTCGCGTTGTACGGCATCGAGATCGTCACGGTGCCGTACGGTCACGCCCCGCGCCCATGCCGTGCCGCGCGGGTACTTGCCCGGATCATCCGTCACCACAACGGTTTTCGCCACGCCTTCGGCGTGCAGCAGGTGCGTCACGCCGACCGGGTCGATCGCGCCCTCCGCGTCCTGGCCGCCGGTCATCGCCACCGCGCTGTTGTAGAGCAGCTTGAACGTGATGTTGGTGCCGGCCGAGATCGCCTGCCGGATCGCGAGGCTGCCGGAGTGGAAGAAGGTGCCGTCGCCCAGGTTCTGGAACATGTGCCCGGCGCCGCTGAACGGGGCCGCGCCGACCCAGGTCGCGCCCTCGCCGCCCATCTGCGTCATGCCGAGGCTGCGGTCCATGAACGTCGTCATCGCGTGGCAGCCGATGCCCGCGCCGGCCAGGGATCCCTCCGGCACGACCGTGGACCGGTTGTGCGGGCAGCCGGAGCAGAAGAACGGCGTGCGGCTCACCGGCGTCAGCGTCAGCTGCGGAGGACGCTTGCGCGGCAACGGATGCACCGCGTCCGCGCCGAACCGCTCGGTCAGGAACTTCGTCAGCGACAGGGCGAGCCGGTCGGCGTCGAGCTCGCCGTGCACCGGGATCAGGTCCTTGCCGCGCACCCGCGGCCGGGTCGGCAGGTCGTACAGGGCGTCCCGGACCAGCGGCTCCACCAGCGCCCGCTTGTCCTCGACGACCACGATCTCGTCCAGGCCGTCGGCGAACTCGCGCACCGTCTCCCGGTCCAGCGGGTGCACCATTCCCAGGCGCAGCAACCGGACGCGATGGATCTGCTCGTCGATGCCGAGCCGGTGCAGCGCCTCGCGAAGCTCCACATAGGACCGGCCGACGCCGACGAAGCCGATCTTCGCCCCGTCGGTGGCGCCCTCGATCCGGTTGATGCCGTTGGCCCGCGCGAACGCCGTGGCGGCGGCCAGCCGGCCGTCCAGCACCTCGCGCTCCATCGCGACCGCCGACGGGATGTCCACGCCCGGCCGCCGGGTCGGCGCCCACGGGCGGCCCAGCCAGCTGAACTCCGGCTCGTGGATCTCCAGCGGCGCGGCGACGTCCACCACCTCGGTGGCGTCGGCGATGCTGGTCAGCACCGTCATGCCGACCCAGGCGCCGCTGTACCGGGACATCTCGATGCCCAGCCGGCCCAGCCTCAGCACGTCCGCCACCGACGCCGGCGCCAGCACCGGCATCAGCGACTCGGCCAGCGCCAGCGCCGAGTTCGACGGCAGCGTCGACGACTTGGACGCCGGGTCGTCGCCGGCCACCACCAGCACGCCGCCCCGCGGCGTCGTGCCCATCCAGTTGCCGTGCTTGAAGGCGTCCGACGAGCGGTCCACGCCCGGGGCCTTGCCGTACCAGAGGCCGAAGACGCCCTCGAAGCTCGGGTCGGGGAGCTGGGTGCTCAGCTGCGAGCCGTAGACCACGGTCGCCGCGAGCTCCTCGTTGACGCCGGGCACGAACTTGATGTCGTGGCGGGCCAGCTCGTCGGACCGCTGGAGCAGGAGCTGGTCGAGGCCGGCCAGCGGCGAGCCCCGGTAGCCCGAGACCAGCCCGGCCGTGCGCCAGCCGCGGGCGCGGTCGGCCTCGCTCTGCTCGACGAGCAGCCGGGCGAGCGCGTGCACACCGTTGAGCAACTGCCGTTCGGACAACCCCGACACCTCCCTGCGCAGGTTGACCACGATTCCACGTCGCCGCGGGCCCAGACGCAAGATGAGGGTCGTCCGATTGAGCGATATGCTCAGCGAAGGTGGCCGAGCCGACGACGGGGTGAGCAGAACGGTGACTCTCGACACACTGGACCTGCGGATACTCCGTGAGCTGGTGCGACGGCCCCGCGCCGGCATCACCGAGCTGGCCACCATGCTCGGCGTCGCCCGCAACACCGCGCACGCCCGCGTCCAGCGCCTGGAGCGCGAGGGCGTCATCGGCGCACGCGGCCGCGAGGTCGACATGGCCGCGCTCGGGCTGGAGGTCACCGCGTTCGTCACGCTGGAGGTCGCCCAGGGCCGGCTCAACGAGGCCGTCACCGGGCTCAAGGCCGTGCCTTATGTCCTGGAGGCGCACGGCATCGCCGGCGCCGGCGACCTGCTGGTCCGGGTCGTCGCCCGCAGCAACCGCCACCTGCAACAGGTCGTCGCCGCCGTGCTCGCCTGCCCCGGCGTGCTGCGCAGCACCACCGCCGTGTCGCTCACCGAGCCCGTGAGCTACCGCGTTGATCCACTTTTCGGTGTCGTGCAAACGGAGTGATCTGGTCGGGTGGCATCGCGAGGTCGCGCCGGTCTGAAGGACTGCGGGCTGAGCCGAGGGAAGAGACCGGACCTTCAGCGACCGAGCCCCGCGCGGAACGCGCGGCAAAGACACCGTGACTCAGGCCTCGTTGCGATCACACGTCGCCGGCGCACACCCTGCGACATGGACTTCTTCATCGACCTCGAGGCGGAGGAGCTCCGCCGCCGGGCCGAGGTGATCAAGGCGGTGGGCCCCGACTGGGACCCGGCGGAGCTGCTGCGCGGCGAGATGGAGGCGTACCGCCTGCTGTTCTCGAACCTGGATCCGGGGCAGCGGGCGGTCTACGACCAGCTGGTCGAGGCCGGCGTCATCCCGCCGTACCAGGACTAGCTAGCGGCCCTTCGGCCCGGACCGGGGACCCCGTCGCTTGGTCTTCGCCGGGGCGGGCGCGGGCTTCGGCGGCTCGGCGGCCTTCTCCTTGAGCCGCTGGGTCTCCTGCCGGAACTCGGCCTGCGTCTCCCGCTCCCGCACCAGCCAGTCCGGGTTGCCGGCCTTCAGCTCGTCGATCTCGGCCGTGGTCAGCGGGTCGGTGAAGCCGGCCCGGGTCAGGCCGCCGATGGAGATGCCCAGCTTGGCCGCCACCACCTGGCGCGGGTGCGGGCCGTTGCGGCGCAGCTCCCGCAGCCACTCCGGCGGCTCGGCCTGCAGCGCGTTGAGCTCGTCGCGCGAGACCACGCCGTCCTGGAACTCCGGCGGGGTGGCTCCGAGGTACACGCCCAGCTTCTTCGCCGCGGTCGCCGGCTTCATCGTCTGGGGCGTCTTCTGCGACGTCATGGCCACAGACTACGGCCGGTAGGCTGACCTGGTGACAGCGCCCGCATCGTTCCGGCTCGCCTACGTGCCGGGTGTGACGCCCGCCAAGTGGGTCCGGACCTGGCGGGAGCGGCTGCCCGAGGTGCCGCTGACGCTCGTTCGGGTGACGGCGACAGAGGCACAGGACGCGGTGCGCGGTCGGGACGCCGACGCGGCGCTGCTGCGGCTGCCCGTTGACCGCACTGACCTGCACGCGATCCCGCTGTACACGGAGACGACCGTGGTGGTCGTCCCCAAGGACCACTTCCTGGCCGCCGCCGACGAACTGTCCGAAGAGGAGCTCGCCGACGAGATCGTCCTGCACCCGCTGGACGACGTGCTGGCGTGGGAGTCGCTGCCGGGCAAGCCGGCGCTGGAACGCCCGGCGAGCACCGAGGACGCCGTCGAGCTGGTGTCGGCCGGGGTGGGGCTGGTGGTGCTGCCGCAGTCGCTGGCCCGCCTGCACCACCGCAAGGACCTCACGTACCGGCCGCTGCTCACCGCTCCGGCCTCGCAGGTCGCGCTGTCCTGGCTGGCCGAGGAGACCTCGGATCTGATGGAGCAGTTCATCGGCATCGTCCGCGGGCGGACGGTGAACAGCTCCCGTGGCGCGCAAGCCGAACCGGCCAAGCCCGAAAAGCCGGCCGCCAAGCGACCGTTGGCCAGGAAGAAGCCGGCCGCCCAACCTCGCGGCAAGGGCAAACCCCGCCGCCGCTGACACCCCCGATGCAGGGAAGGACGCCTTACCCTCGATCAACGCGGGTAAGGCGTCCTTCCCTGCATCCCGGGAGCGCCGAGTCAGCTCTTGTTCGCCGCCAGGTGGGCCAGCAGCAGCGGGATCACCCGGTCCGCGGCCTCCTCCGGCAGCCAGTGGCTGGCCCCGGTGAACTCCACGAACTCGTACGGACCGTCGACCCAGGCGGCGGTCGCCTCCGCGGCGGTCCGCCCCAGCGCCCGGTCCTCGCTGCCCCAGAGGTACAGCGTCGGCGCGGACACCCGCCCGGCCGGGATGTCCAGGTCATCGGTGGCCACGGCCCGGTACCAGCTCAGCGCGGCGGTCAGCGCCCCCGGCTCGGAGAGCCGCTTCACGTTGCGCTCCACCAGTTCCGACGACACCGCGCCGCCGTAGGCCGCCCGCAGCCGGTCGCCGTTGTCGCCGAGGATGGCCTGCTCGGCCCCGCCGACCTGGCTGCGGAAGAACCGCACGTAATCGAGCTTGTCGTACTGCTCCTGGTCGGACGCGATCGCGGCGTGCAGCGCCTGCGGATGCGGCGTGGCCAGCACGGTGAACGACCTGAGCCGGTCGGAGTGCGCACCGGCCAGCGCCCAGCCGACGATGCCGCCCCAGTCGTGGCAGACGAGGTGGAAGCGGTGCGCGTCCTGGGAATCGGCGAAGCCCAGGGCGTCGGCCACCAGGTTGTCCACGACGTAGTCGGCGATCTCGGTGGGCCGGGCGCCGGGGGAGTAGCCGCGCTGGTCGACGGCCACCGCCCGGTAGCCGGCCTCGCCGAGCGCGACCAGCTCCTCGGTCCAGCAGTCGGCGAACTCGGGGTAGCCGTGCAGCAGCAGCACGAACTCGCCGTCCGCCGGACCGGCGGCGAGCGCGTCGAACACGTGCTCGCCGAGCGTGATCGTCAGTGATTCCATACCGGCGAGTCTGCCGGAGATCAGCGCAGCGCCGCCGCGATCGAGGACGCCAGCGACGTGGTCGGGTGCCCGATCAGCCTCGACAGGTCACCCGAGTTGTCGATCAGCGCGCCCTGCGCCAGGCTCTGGTCGATCTCCACCAGCAGGTCGACGACGTGCGGCGGCAGTCCGGCGTCGGTCAGGGCCTGCCGGTGCCCGGCGGGCGTCAGGTCCTGGTACGCGATCGGCTTGCCGACGACGTCGGTCAGCGCGGCGGCCAGGTCGAAGTAGCTCCACGCCACGTCGCCGGCGAGCTCGTACACCTTGTTCTCGTGGCCGGCGCTCGTCAGCACGGCGACCGCGGCCTCGGCGTAGTCGGCGCGGGCGGCGGTGGCCAGCGTGCCCTGCCCGCCGCTGCGGGCGAAGGACCCGGTCGCGGCGGCCTGCTGGAAGGTCGGGTCGTACATCTCCGTGTACCAGCTGTTGCGCAGGAACGTGAACGGGATGCCGGACTCGCGGATCATCTGCTCGGTCGCCTTGTGCTCGGCGGCCAGGCTCAGCGGGCTGGTGTCGGCGTGCAGCACGCTGGTGTACACGAGGTGCGGGACGCCGGCCGCCTTGGCCGCGTCGACCACGGCCCGGTGCTGGTCGACGCGCTTGCCGACCTCGCTGCCCGAGATGAACAGCACCTTGTCCGCGCCGTCGAACGCGCCGGCCAGGCTGGCCGGGTCGTCGTAGCTGCCGACCCGCGTGGCCACGCCGAGGTCGGCGGCCTTGGCCGGGTCGCGGACCAGGCCCACGGTGTCGGCGGCCGGGAGGCCGGACAGGACGAGACGGCCCAGGGCGCCGGTGGCGCCGGTCACGACGATCATCTGACTTGCTCCTTCGATCCAGGGCTGTACCGTCACGAGGATTGCACTAACTTTTAGAAAGTGCAAACCCTAGGTGTGTGCTGTGTGTGAGCTACCATGGTTGACATGAGCGAGCCCGCCGTGGAGGAGCAAGGCAGCCTCGAGTTCGACGTGTTCGCCCGCAACTGCACGTCGCGGGCGACGCTGGAGCACGTCACGGGCCGGTGGGGGATCCTGGCGCTGGCGGCGCTGCGCGACGGCACGCTGCGGTTCAACGCGCTGCGGCGGCGGGTGGACGGGGTCAGCGAGAAGATGCTCGCCCAGACCCTCCAGGCGCTGGAGCGGGACGGTTTCGTGCGCCGCGACGCGCAGGCCACGATCCCGCCGCGGGTGGACTACAGCCTGACCCCGCTCGGGGAGGCGACCGCGACCCGGCTGTTCGACCTCATCGAGTTCGTCGAGGACCGCATGCTGGAGGTCACCGCCAACCAGGCCGCCTACGACGCCAAGAAGTAGCGACCACCTCCGCGCCCCGCGCCGGCCGAATCGCCAGGTCCCGCCGACAAGCAGCCGCGAGGCCCTGTCGACGAGTAGCCCCGGGTCCCGCCGGCGACCAGTCGCGAGGCCCCGCCGACGCTTCGCACGGTTGCTGGCTTTCGACCGGCCGCCACCCGACGCGTCCACCCAGGAAGCCGACGCGGCCGGTCGAAAGCCAGCAAGGGCGAGGCGTCGGCTTAGAAGGGGCCGAGCCGCACGAGCGAAGCGAGTGCCAAAGATACAAAAGGGCCCCGCACCGGTGACGGAGCGGGGCCCTTCCTCTACGCCTGCTCAGATGGCGCGTACGCCTGCTCAGATGGCGCGGACCTGCTGGGCCTGCGGGCCCTTCTGGCCCTGGCCGATCTCGAACTCCACGCGCTGCCCCTCGTCCAGGGTCTTGAAGCCGTTGCCCTGGATCTCCGAGTAGTGCACGAAGACATCGGGACCGCCGCCGTCCTGCGCGATGAACCCGAAGCCCTTTTCGCTGTTAAACCACTTAACACTGCCCTGCGCCATACCACTAACTCCCTGTAAGCCGAGCCAGGCCATCACAACGAAAAGCCCCGGTCTCAGCGCACATCATGCCATCATCCGGGCCGTTCGCGGAGGCCGCGGCGCGGATGAGTTCGCGTTTCTCGCCCGATAGGGGAGTTTTCGCAGGTCAGGTGGTGTGGGCCCGGTACTGTGCGGCACCGCGGTCCCCGCGCGGCGTGCCTCGATCGGGCTAACCCGCGCCGCCGAACGGCCTGATCAACAGGCCTCCTCGGCGCTCGGGCGGCACCGCCGTGACACCATGGCGGCAGCATCTCAGGGGGAGACATGACGGACAATCCGGAGCCGCAGTTCCAGTTCCAGTACCAGCAGCCGTGGGCTCCGCCGCAGCCCGGCGTGATCCCGCTGCGGCCACTCGACCTGGGGGCCCTGTTCGGCGGCTCGTTCAAGGTCATGTTCCGCGAGTGGAAGCCGATGATCCTGGTGCCCTTCGTCGCCAACCTGGTCGTGGGCGGCGTCGAGGTCCCCCTGCTGGCGTCCGCCTTCGCCGACTTCCCCGACGTCACGCGGCCGCCGGTGACCTTCGACGGCGTCTGGCCGTTCCTGCGCGACATCCTGGTCATGGTGGTCGTCTCGTTGGTGCTCGGCCTGCTCGCCTGGCTGGTGACGCAGGTGATCGCCACCGTCACGGTCAGCCGGGCGGTGCTCGGCCGGCACACCACGATCGGCCAGGCGCTGCGCGTCGGTGCGCCCCGGATGCTGCCGCTGTTCGGCCTGGCCGCGCTGATCTGGCTGATCGTCGCGGCCTGTTCGGTGCTGCCGTTCACCGTCGTGCTGGTGCTGGCCGCGGTCGCCCGGTCCGCCGGCCTCATCCTGCTGGCCTTCCTGGTGGGGCTGATCGGCCTGTGCGCCGGCGCCTACTTCTACACCACGTTCGCGCTCGCGCAGGCCGCGCTGATCATGGAGCCGCAACCGGTACTGACCGCGTTGCGGCGGTCCCGCTGGCTGGTCCGCGACAACTGGTGGCGGATCTTCGGCATCACGCTGCTCGCCTCGCTGATGGTGTCGGTGGTGAGCTACGTGGCGCAGACGCCGCTCCAGTTCACGTCGGCCATCTCCAGCGCGTACACGATCAATCCGGCCGGTGAGGCCAACGCGGCCGAGCTGATCCGGTCGGCGCTGAGCCCGGCCACGATGATCGTCTACGTCTTCGTGACGGCGCTGGTCGCCGCGGTCGGCCAGCCGTTCATCAACGGCGTGACCACCCTGCTCTACCACGACATGCGCATCCGCAAGGAGAGCTTCCACCAGCCGCTGCTGGCGATGTCCCAGCTGCCCGACGACCTCAGCCCGCAGCCGACATCGCATCCCGAAGCCACGATGTGAGGTAGCCCGCGAACGACGGTCGCACCAGCAGCCGGTACGTCGGCGCGGCGTCGACCTGGTGCAGGATCACGTTCGCCCGGGCCAGCATGGTCTGGGCGCAGCGGCCCGGTCCGAACGCGCGCGGGTGCAGGTCGATGGCGCAGCCCTGCTCCAGCACGTCCCGCGCGTCCGGCCCGGACAGCTCGTAGACGACGCGATTCGCCGACACGTCCACGACCGAGCCGGGGGTGTCGCCGAGCGCGGTCCGCAGCTGGTCCTCGGACGCGCCGAACACCAGCCACTCGTCCGGGCCGAGCCACAGCACGGCCTCGGATCCGGTGTTGGGCACCACCGGCAGCGGCGTGCCGAGCAGCTCCCCGATCCGGGTCGCGGCCGGGGCGATCGGGTCGACGCGCAGGTCGACCTGCCGCGGCAGCGCGATTTCGCGCAGGTCAACCGTCACGGCGCGCCCCCTCCGGGTCGTAGAAGATCGGCTCGGTGATGGTCGCGGCGATCGTCCGGTCCCGCAGCGGCGCGAGCACGGTCCGCCCGATCAGCTGTCGGCCGCCCTTGACCAGCGCCAGCGCGAAGGTCCGCTCGAGGGCGGCGCTGTGGTAGCTGGACGTCACGTGGCCGAGCATCGGCACCGGGGGTGTGAGCGGCGTGTCCGGGGCGATCAGCTGCGCGCCCTCGGGCAGCAGCTCGTCCGGGTCGGTCGGCAGCAGGCCGACCAGCTGCTTGCGGTCCGGCCTGGTGGCGTCGGGGCGCTGATAGGAGCGCTTGCCGACGAAGTCCTTGCGTGGCGAGACGATCCACTCCATGCCGAGGTCCTGCGGGGTCACCGTGCCGTCGGTGTCCTGGCCGACGATCACGTACCCCTTCTCGGCCCGCAGCACGTGCATGGTCTCGGTGCCATACGGGGTCGGCAGTCCCGTTGCCATCACGGCGTCCCAGACCCGCGCGCCGGCGCGGCCGTCCACGTTGATCTCGAACGCCAGCTCGCCGGAGAAGGAGACGCGGGCGATGCGGGCCGGCGTGCCGTCAGCCAGAAATGCGTCCTTGAACGTCATGAAGTCGAAGGCGTCCTGGGAGCAGTCCACGTCCGGCGCGACGATCGCCAGCACCACGCGGGCCTGCGGGCCGACGACCGCGATCGTCGCCCACTGCTCGGTGACGGACGTGAACCAGACCTCGAGGTCCGGCCACTCGGTCTGCGCCCACTCCTCGAACCAGTCCAGCACCGCCGCCGCGTTGCCGGTGGTCGTCGTCGCGAGGAAACGGTCCTCGGCCACGCGCATCACGACGCCGTCGTCGAACACCATGCCGTCGGCCTTGCACAGCAGGCCGTACCGGCAGTGCCCGACCTTCAGCTTGGCGAACGCGTTGGTGTACACCCGGTTCAGGAACTCGCCGGCGTCCGGGCCCTGGATGTCGATCTTCCCCAGCGTGGACGCGTCCATCACCGCCACGTCGGTCCGCGCCGCCCGGCACTCCCTCAGCACGGCGGCCTTCATGTCCTCGCCGGGCTGCGGGTAGTACCAGGGGCGCTTCCACTGGCCGACGTTCTCGAACACCGCCCCGTTGCGTACATGCCAGTCGTGCATCGGCGTTTTCCGCACGGGGTCGTGGAGTTCGCCGCGATCCCTGCCCGCCAGCAACGCGAACGACACCGGCGTGTAGGGCGGGCGGTAGGTGGTCGTGCCCTGCGGCGACTCGGCGCCGAGCAGCTGCGCGATCACGCCGATCGCCGCGAAGCCGGAGGTCTTGCCCTGGTCGTGCGCGGTGCCGATGGTCGTGTAGCGCTTCACGTGCTCCACCGACCGCATGCCCGCCCCGGTGGCGCGCCGCACGTCCGCGACGGTCACGTCCCGTTGCAGGTCGACGAACTGCCGACCCTCCGGGCCGTCGACGAACCACACCGGGTGCGGGTCGGTTATGACTTCCCTTGCGGTGTAAGGGGCTGCTGGCTTCTCGCCGTCGAAGCCGGTCATCTTCGCCGCTTCGATGCCCGCGCTGAAGCCTTCGTCGAGGCAACCCGTCAGGTCGTACACGGCATTCGCGGCGCCCACGATGTGCTGTGCCTGTACGGACTTGTCCGGCACGAAGGCGGCTTTTCGCTCGTCGTAACGGGTCTTGCCCTGCGACTGGGAGAACAGGTGCACGGCCGGGTTCCAGCCGCCGGACACCGCCAGCACATCGCAGGCGATCTCCCGGTCGCCGACCCGCACGCCGCCGATCCGTTGCGTGCCAAGGGCCTGCCGTACCGTTGAGCCCGCGAGCACCTCGATACCCAGCTCCCGGGCGCGGTTCACGAGCTCCGCCGGCGGTTCGGATCGACTGTCCACAATGGTCGACACGCGGCCGGCGAGGTCGAACGCCGTCCCGTACGCGCCGTCGTTCGTCGTGGCCACCACGATGTTCTCGCCCGGCAGGGCCGCGTAGCGGTTGACGTACTGGCGGACAGCCGAGGCGAGCATGATGCCGGGCAGGTCGTTGTCCACGAACACCAGCGGCCGCTCGTGTGCGCCGGTCGCCAGCACCACATGCTTGGCGCGGACGTGCCAGAGACGGGTTTTCGACGCGCACGCAACGAAGTTCTGGTCGTAGTAGCCGAACGCCGTGGTACCGGTGAGGACCCTGGTCTCGGGGAGGGCGTCCAGTTCCTCGACCGCGTCGGCGAGCCAGTCCAGCAGCCGGTTCTCGGTCAGCAGCGAGCCGCCGAGCTCGCGCTGCTCGTCGGCGAGGATCGTGCGCGCCCCGGTCCGGCCGGCCGCCAACGCCGCCGCCACCCCCGCCGGGCCACCGCCGACCACCAGCACGTCACAGTGCGCGTTTCGCTTGTCGTAGCGGGCGGCATCCGGCTCGTCGGTGAGCCTTCCCTTGCCGCGCAGGGTGGTCGCCGCCAGGCCGTCGACCAGCTCGACGGTGGTGGCCAGCTGCATCGGATCGTCCAGCTGCACCAACGCGTTCGGCTCGTCCACGCCCGCCGCGAAGATCCCGCGCGGCCGCCCGAGGTAGGTGCTCGGCGCGACCGTGAGCAGGCCGTTCGCGATCATCGCCGACGCCAGTGTGTCGCCGGCGCAGCCCGTGTGCTCGATGCCGTCCACCGTGAAGCGCAACGGCTTCGTGCGGTCGATGCGACCGCCCTCGGGGAGTCTCATCGCACGATCTCGTGGGTAGCGGTGTTACGGACAAGGTTGAACCACCGGCGACATCCGGCCGAGTGCGACCAGCGCTCCGCGAACTCACCCTTGGGATTGTCCCGTACGAACAGGTATTCGCCCCACTGCTCGTCGGTCAACTCCGCCGGCCGCTCCGGGTACGGCACGCCGGCCTGGCCGCCGTAGTGGAACTCCGTCTCGTCGCGGTCGCCGCACCAGGGGCACGGGATCAGCAGCATCTCCTACCTCCTCTAGTGGGCGACGGCCGCGGCGCCGTGCTCGTCGATCAGCGCGCCGGAAGTGAAGCGCTCCAACGCGAACGGCTCGTTCAGCGGGTGGGCCTTGCCGGTGGCCAGGGTGTGCGCGTACGTCCAGCCGGACGCCGGCGTCGCCTTGAAACCGCCGGTCCCCCAGCCGCAGTTGACGAACAGGTTGTCCACGGGGGTCGGGCCGATCACCGGCGACGCGTCCGGCGTGACGTCCACGATGCCGCCCCAGGTGCGCAGCACGTGCGCCCGGGCGAAGATCGGGAACAGCTCCAGCGCGGCGGCCATCTGCTGCTCGATCACGTGCACCGAACCGCGCTGCGCGTAGGAGTTGTACGGGTCGATGCCCGCGCCCATGACGAGCTCGCCCTTGTGCGCCTGGCTGACGTAGACGTGCACGTGGTTCGACATCACCACGCAGGGATGCACCGGTTCCAGCAGTTCGGAGACCAATGCCTGCAACGGATGGCTCTGCACCGGCAGCCGGACGCCCGCCAGGCTCGCCAGCACGCTGCTGTGCCCGGCCGCCGCCAGCCCGACCCGGCCGGCCATGATCGGCCCCAGGTTCGTCTCCACACCGATGACCTTGTTGCCGTGCTTGCGAAAACCCGTGACCTCGCAGCCCTGGATCAGGTCCACGCCCAGCTCGTCGGCCCGCCGCGCGAACGCCCACGCGACGTGATCATGCTTGGCGATGCCCGCGCGCGGCTGGAGCGTCGCGCCGAGCACCGGATAGCGCACGTCCGGCGACGTGTTGACGATCGGGCAGAACTTGCGGACCTCGTCCGGGTCCAGCCACTCCGCGTCCACCCCGTTGAGGCGGTTCGCGTTCACGCGGCGGGATCCCTCGCGGACGTCCTGGAGCGTGTGCGCCAGGTTCAGCACGCCCCGCTGGCTGAACAGGATGTCGTAGTCCAGCTCCGCCGACAGGCCCTCCCACAGCTTCAGGGCGTGTTCGTAGATCGCCGCGGACTCGTCCCACAGGTAGTTGGAGCGGATGATCGTCGTGTTGCGGGCCATGTTGCCGCCGGCCAGCCAGCCCTTCTCGAGGACGGCGACGTTGCGGATGCCGTGGTTGGCGGCCAGGTAGTACGCGGTGGCCAGGCCGTGCCCGCCGCCGCCGACGATCACCACGTCGTAGCCGGCCCGAGGCTCGGGATTCCGCCACAGCCGGTCGGGATGCTCGGACATGACCACCTCCGGGTAGCCTGCGCTGTTGCAGATTAAGCGCACTGTTGCGTCTTCCACAACACCCGGCTTATGCAGGGAAGGACGCCTTACCTGCGTTCACCGCGGGTAAGGCGTCCTTCCCTGCATAAAGAGGACCTAGCCGGTGTGGCCGATGCGGTGGCTGATCTCCTTGGCCCCGTCGGCCGCCAGCCGGGCGACCTCGGCGAACCGGTCGGTCGTCAGCCGGTACGAAGGGCCTGACACGCTCAGTGCCGCCACCACGTTGCCGTCCATGCCGCGGATCGGCACGGCCACGGCGTTGAGGCCGATCTCCAGCTCGTCGCCGGTGCTGGCCCAGCCGGCGACCAGGGCGGCGTCGAGCTCGGCGCGCAGCAGCCCGGGGTCGGTGATGGTGCGCGGTGTGTACATGGTCAGCGGCCGGGCCATCAGCTCCTCGCGCAGCGGCGCCGGCTGGTTGGCCAGCAGCACCTTGCCGCTTGAGGTGGCGTGCAGCGGTGTGCGCTGGCCGACCCAGTTGATGGTCGCCACGGTGGCGCTGCCCCGGACCTGGCTGACGTTGATGGCGTAGCCCTCGTCGAGGATCGCGACGTTGACGGTCTCGCCGACCTGCGCGGCCAGCCGCTCGCACACCGGCCGGCTCTCCCGGGACAGATCCATCTGTGCGGCGGTGGCCCCGGCCAGCCGCACGATGCCGAAGCCGAGCCGGTACTTGCCGCGGTCGCCGGTCTGCTCGACCAGCCCCCGGCTGTCCAGCACCGACACCAGCCGGAACGCGGTGGACTTGTGCACCCCCAGCTCGGCGGCCAGTTCGGTGATGCCCATCTCGCCGTGCAGCGCCAGGAACTCCAGCACGGACACCGCGCGGTCGACCGACTGCACCAGTGCGGCCGATCCCTCGCTTGAAGCCATGCACGCACTGTAGTCGAGCGGATGGAGCCTTGACGGCGCATCACCCGGTGCTCACTCTGTTGCGTGCAGCACGACGAGTTGTGCTATACGCAACTGGAGGCCCGATGACCGAGTGCGTGTCTGAACCGACCATGACGCGAGGCCGCGCCGTGCATCGGCGCGCGATTTCGGAGCCGGAGCCTGCGGAGTCTGCGAAATCGAGTGACGATGCACGGCTTGAGGCGGCCGAGCCACGCGCGGCAATGATCACTGTGTGCAGAGTGGATCAGCTGCCGCCTGGTGAGGCGGTCAGAGTCGCCGCCGTCGACCCGCCCATCGCCGTCTTCCACACGGAGGACGGCGAGTTCTATGCCGTCGACGACACCTGCACGCACCAGGACGCCTCGCTCGCCGACGGCTGGCTGGAGGGCTGCACGGTGGAGTGCCCGCTGCACGCGTCCTGCTTCGACCTGCGCACCGGCCGGCCCAGCGGCCCGCCGGCGACCACACCCATCCGCACCTACCCGGTGGTCGTCGAGGACGGCGTGATCCGGGTGGCCTACGGCGAGGTGGCCTGCTGATGCGCACGGCGGCGGTGGTCGGCGCGTCGCTGGCCGGCCTGTCCACGGCCCGCGCCCTGCGCCAGCAGGGCTTCGACGGCCGGCTGGTGATCGTCGGCGACGAGCCGCACCGGCCGTACGACCGGCCCCCGCTGTCCAAGGAGTTCCTGGCCGGCAAGGCGGCGGACATCGGCCTGCGCACCCCGGACGACGAGGCCCTGGACTTCGACTGGCGGCTCGGCACGCGGGCGCTGAGCCTCAACCCCCGCGACCGGTCGCTGCAACTGTCCAACGGTCAGACGCTGCGCTGCGACGGCGTGGTGATCGCGACCGGCGCCCGCGCGAGATGGCTGCCGGGCACGGAAGGCGTCACCGGCGTGCATGTGCTGCGCACGTTGGACGACGCGATCCGGCTGCGCAGCGAGCTCGTGCCAGGCGTGCGGCTGGTGGTGGTAGGGGCCGGCTTCATCGGCGCCGAAGTGGCGTCGACCGCCCGCTACCTGGGCGCGGACGTCACGGTGATCGAGGCGGAGCCGCTGCCGCTGAGCCGCCAGTTCGGCAAGGAACTGGGCATGGTCTGCGCCGGCCTGCACGCCGATCACGGCGTCCACCTGATCACCGGCGTCTCGGTGAAGCGCATCCTCGGCGCGGCCCGCGTGCGAAGCGTGGAACTGGACGACGGCCGCCAGATTCCGGCGGAGGTCGTGGTGGTCGGCATCGGGGCGGTGCCGAACATCGAGTGGCTCGCCGGATCCGGCCTCCAGTTGGAGAACGGCGTCGTCACGGACGCCGCGTGCGCGACCGGTCTGCCGGAGGTGGTGGCGGTCGGCGACGTCGCGGCGTCGTACAGCGTGCACGCCCACGGGCGGCACCGGTCGGAGCACTGGACCAACGCCCTGGAACAGCCTGTGACGGCGGCGGCGACGCTGCTCGGCGATCCGCGACCTCACCTCTCCGTGCCGTATTTCTGGTCCGACCAGTACGGCGTGCGCATCCAGTTCGCCGGCGTCCGGTCCGAGGGCGACACCGTCCGGGTGATCGAGGGCGACACCGACCGGCGGAGCTTCCTCGCCGGCTACGAACGTGATGGCCTGCTGGTCGGGGTGCTGGCGATGAACCAGCCGAAGCTGTTCGCCCGCTGGCGACGGCAGCTGGCCAAGCCGGTGGTGGCCCCTTGACGGAGGCCCCGCCACCGTCGATGCTGTTGCGAACTCAGCGTGCCGTTGCGTAATCAGCAACAACCCTGATCGGGGGTCCCCGTGGCGGAACTGTTCATCGGCGGGCACTGGACCACCGGGCGCGAGACCCGCCCGGTGCTCAACCCGTTCGACGGCAGCGTGCTCACGACCGTCGCCGAGGCCGACACGAACGACGCCCTGGCGGCGGTCGCCGCGGCGAGATCCGCCTTCGACGCGGGCCCGTGGCCCAAGACCTCCGCCGCCGAGCGCGGCGCGCTGCTGAACGCCGTCGCCGACCTGCTGCTGCGGGACCGGGACGAAATCGCCCGTACGGAGACCCTCGACACCGGCAAGACGCTCGGCGAGAGCGTGGCCGACGTGGACGACGTGGTCCGCGTCTTCCGCTACTACGCCGACCTCGCCGACAAGCACCCCGGCCGGGTCGTCGACACCGGCATCGCCACCGCGCAGAGCCGGATCGTGTACGAGCCGGTCGGCGTCTGCGCGCTGATCACGCCGTGGAACTACCCGCTGCTCCAGGCGTCCTGGAAGATCGCGCCCGCGCTGGCCGCCGGCAACACCGTGGTGGTCAAGCCGAGCGAGGTGACGCCGCTGACCACCGTCGCGCTGGTCCGGCTGATCGAGGAGGCCGGCGTCCCGGCCGGCGTGGTCAACCTGGTGCTGGGCGCCGGCGCCACCGTCGGCGCGGCGCTGGCCGAGAGCCACGACGTGGACCTGGTGTCGTTCACCGGCGGCCTGGCCACCGGCCAGCGGATCATGATCGTGGCCGCCGGCAACATCAAGAAGGTCGCGCTGGAACTGGGCGGCAAGAACCCCAACATCGTGTTCGCCGACGCCGACCTGACCACCGCCAAGGACCAGGCGCTCAACGCCGTCTTCCTGCACGCCGGCCAGGTCTGCTCGGCCGGGGCGCGGCTTCTGGTGCAGGACAGCGTCTACGACGAGTTCGTCGCCGAGATCGCCGCCCGTGCCGACCGGATCCGCATCGGCAACGGGCTCGACGAGACAAGCCAGAGTGGCCCGCTGGTCTCGGCCGAACACCGGGCCAAGATCGAACGCTACGTGGAGTCGGCGATCGCCGAGGGCGCCAAGCTGCTCGCCGGCGGACGTCGGCCCGAGGAACCCGAGCTCCAGCAGGGCTTCTTCTACCGCCCCACGGTGTTCGCGGACTGCCGCCGCGACATGACCGTCGTGCGCGAGGAGACGTTCGGGCCCATCCTCACCGCCGAGCGCTTCGCCACCGAGGAGGAGGCGATCGAACTCGGCAACGACACCGACTACGGCCTGGCCGGCGCGGTGTGGACGCGGGACGCCGGCCGAGCCGCGCGCGTGGCCGGCGCCCTGCGGCACGGCACCGTCTGGATCAACGACTACCACCCCTACCTGCCGCAGGCGGAATGGGGCGGCTTCAAGCGATCCGGCATCGGCCGCGAGCTCGGACCCACCGGTCTCGACGAGTACCGCGAGGCGAAACACGTCTACACCAACACCGATCCGAAACCACTCGGCCTGTTCCCGGGGTGATGAGGATGTACGACTTCGTGGTCGTCGGCGGCGGATCCGCCGGCAGCTGCCTGGCCAACCGACTGTCCGCCGACGCGAGCGTGAAGGTGCTGGTGCTGGAGGCCGGCCGCCCCGACTACATCTGGGACGTGCTGGTGCACATGCCGGCGGCGCTCACCATGCCCATCGGAAACCGCTTCTACGACTGGAAGTACGAGTCCGAGCCGGAGCCGGCGATGGGCGGCCGGCGCATCTACCACGCGCGCGGCAAGGTGCTGGGCGGCTCGTCCAGCATCAACGGCATGATCTTCCAGCGCGGCAACCCGCTGGACTATGAGCGGTGGGGCGCGGACGAGGGCATGAAGTCCTGGGACTACGCGCACTGCCTGCCGTACTTCAAGAAGATGGAGAACTGCCTGGCCGGCGCCGACGAGTGGCGCGGCGGCGACGGGCCGCTGGTGCTGGAGCGCGGGCCGGCCGACAGCCCGCTGTTCAAGGCGTTCTTCCAGGCCGTGCAGGAGGCCGGCTACCCGCTGACCAAGGACGTCAACGGGTACCAGCAGGAGGGCTTCGCCCCGTTCGACCGCAACCTGCACCGCGGCCGCCGGCTCAGCGCCGCCCGCGCGTACCTGCACCCGGTGCGCAACCGTCCCAACCTGACGGTCAAGACCCGGGCCTTCACCACCCGGATCCTGTTCGAGGGCACCAAGGCCGTCGGCGTCGAGTACGTCCAAGGCGGACGGACGCAGCAGGTGCGGGCCAACGAGGTGATCCTCTGCGGCGGCGCGATCAACTCGCCCCAGCTGCTCCAGCTCTCCGGTGTGGGCAACGCCGCGGAGCTTCAGGAGCTGGGCGTCGACGTGGTGCACGACCTGCCCGGCGTGGGGGAGAACCTCCAGGACCACCTCGAGGTCTACATCCAGTACGCCTGCACCAAGCCGGTCTCGGTCGCGCCGTACATGAAGTGGTACAACAAGCCGCTGGTCGGCCTGAAGTGGTTGTTCCGCAAGGGACCCGGCGCCACGAACCACTTCGAGGGCGGCGGCTTCGTGCGCAGCAACGACGATGTCGCCTACCCGAACCTGATGTTCCACTTCCTGCCCATCGCCGTGCGCTACGACGGCTCGCTGCCGGCCGGCGACCACGGCTACCAGGTGCACGTGGGCCCGATGTACTCCGACGCCCGCGGCTCCGTGAAGATCACGTCGAAGGACCCGCGGGTCAAGCCGGCGCTGCGGTTCAACTACCTGACCACCGAGCAGGACCGCCGCGAGTGGGTCGAGGCCGTCCGCGTCGCGCGGAACATCCTCACCCAGCACGCCTTCGACTCCTACAGCGGCGGCGAGATCTCACCCGGGCCGTCGGTCCAGACCGACGAGGAGATCCTGGCCTGGGTGGCCAAGGACGGCGAGACGGCGCTGCACCCCTCGTGCACGTGCCGGATGGGGGTGGACGAGCAGTCCGTCGTGGACCCCGAATCCCTTCGGGTGCACGGGGTCGACGGGCTGCGGGTCGTCGACGCGTCGGTGATGCGCTACGTCACCAACGGCAACATCTACGCGCCGACCATGATGATCGCGGAGAAGTCCGCGGACCTGATCCTCGGCCGGCAGCCCCTGCCGCCGGTCGAGGTGGAGTTCTACCGCCACCGGGAGCAGTCATGAGTGTCGGCAATTCCTCCAACGACGACGGCCATGGGGTAACGGAGTTAGGGTACAAGCAGGAGTTCGAGAGAACCCTGGGCAACTTCCACACCTTCGCGGCCGGTATCAGCTACATCTCCATCCTCACCGGCACGTTCCAGATGTTCTACTTCGGCTTCTCCGTCGGCGGCCCGGCCAACTGGTGGTCGTGGCCGATGGTCTTCGCCGGCCAGCTGATGGTGGCGCTGTGCTTCGCCGAGCTGTCGGCCCGTTACCCTGTCGCGGGCTCGATCTACAACTGGTCCAAGAAGCTCGGCAACCCGCACGTGGCCTGGCTGGCCGGGTGGATGATGCTGGTGGCCTCGATCGTCACGGTGGCGTCGGTGGCGCTGGCCTACCAGATCACGCTGCCGCAGATCGCCGACTTCTTCCAGATCGCGCCGGACAGCGCGGTGAACGCGGTCATCCTGGGCTCGGTGCTGATCGTGTTCAGCACGGTGGTGAACGCGTGGAGCACCAAGCTGATGGCGCGGATCAACAGCGCCGGCGTGTTCATCGAGCTGATCGCCGCGGTGCTGCTGGTGGTGCTGTTCGCGTTCGAGATCGTGCGCGGGCCGCAGATCGTGCTGGACACCGCCCACAAGGGCGACGGCGTGACACTGGGCTACTTCGGTGCCTTCCTGGTCGGCTCGCTGGCGTCCGCGTACGTCATGTACGGCTTCGACACCGCCAGCTCCCTGGGCGAGGAAACCGTTGACCCGCGCAAGAACGCGCCGCGGGCCATCCTGCGCGCGCTCATCGCCTCGTTCGTCATCGGCGGCCTGATCCTGCTGCTGGCGCTGATGGCCGTGCGCAACATCAACGCGCCGGAGCTGAGCACCATCGGCCTCCAGTACATCGTGATCGATGTGCTGGGATCGGGGTTGGGCAAGGTGTTCCTGGTCGCGGTCGCCATCGCGATCACCGTCTGCATCCTCGCCGTGCACACCGCCGCCATCCGCATGACGTTCGCGATGGCCCGGGACAACAACCTGCCGGCCGGTTCGTGGCTGGCCAAGGTGCACGGCAAGCAGCGCACCCCGGTCCGGCCGGCGGTGCTCATCGGCCTCATCGCGATCGTGCTGCTGGTGGTCAACATCGGCCAGCCGCAGATCTTCCAGCTGGTCACCAGCATCGGCGTGGTGCTGATCTACGTGGCCTATCTGCTGGTGACGCTGCCGATGCTGATCGCGCGGCTGCGCGGCACCTGGCCGGGCAAGGACGCGCCGGCCAAGGGCTTCTCGTTGGGGCGCTGGGGATTGCCGGTGAACATCCTGGCCGTGCTGTGGGGCGCGGGCATGGCGATCAACCTCGGCTGGCCGCGTAGCGAGGTCTACAACCCGACCCCGCCGTTCCACTGGTTCCTCCAGTGGGGTGCGGTGCTGTTCGTGGGTCTGGTGGCGGCGGTCGGCTTCGCCTACTACTGGTTCGTGTTGCGGCACAAGAGCGGCGTGCTCGCCGACCACGCCGCCGAGGTGCCCGCGGTGGTTGCGGAGGAGGCAGTCTGATGCCGAAGGTCGTGATCATCGGCGCCGGCGTGGTCGGCTGCTCCCTCGCCGACGAGCTGACCGCGCGCGGATGGACCGAGGTCACCGTGCTGGACCAGGGGCCGCTGTTCGCCACCGGCGGCTCCAGCTCGCACGCGCCCGGCCTGGTGTTCCAGACGAACCCGTCGAAGACGATGGCCGAGTTCGCCTCGTACACCGTGCGCAAGCTCGTCGACCTGGGCGCGTTCAACCAGGTCGGCGGCCTGGAGGTCGCGACCACTCCTGAGCGGCATGCCGACCTGGCCCGCCGGCACGGCTGGGCCACGTCGTGGGGCATCCCGTCCTCGCTGATCGGCCCGGACGAGTGCCGCACGCTGGTTCCCCTGCTGGGCAACAGCGTTCTCGGCGGCCTGCACACGCCGACCGACGGCCTGGCCAACGCCGTGCTGGCGTGCGAGAAGCAGGCACGGCGGGCCATCGACCGCGGGGCCCTGTTCGTCGGCCGGCAGAAGGTCGTCACCGTCGAACAGGCCCATGGCCGAGTAACCGGCGTGCGGACCGAGAGCGACACGTTCCCGGCGGACATCGTCGTCTCGTGCGCCGGATTCTGGGGCCCGGCGGTCGGCGAGCTCGTCGGCCTGACCGTGCCGCTGACGCCACTGGCGCACCAGTACGCCAAGACCACGCCGGTCGGTGGGCTCACCGGTCGGATGCCGATCCTGCGGCATCAGGACCGTGACCTCTACTACCGTGAGCATGGCGACCGGCTCGGCATCGGCTACTACGGCCACCGACCGATACCGGTCGACATCGCCGACCTGCCAACGGATCCCATGCCGTCCATGCTGACGTTCACCCCGGAGGACTTCGAGGACGCCTGGTCGGCTTCCGTCGATCTGCTGCCGACGCTGGGGCGGTCGGCCGTCGGCGAGGGCTTCAACGGCATCTTCTCCTTCACCCAGGACGGCGCGCCGCTGATGGGCGAATCGCCCTCGCTGCAAGGGTTTTGGGTGGCGGAGGCGGTGTGGGTGACGCACTCCGCCGGCGTCGGCCGAGCCATGGCCGAGTGGCTGGTGGACGGGCAGCCCGCGGTCGACGTGCACGAGTGCGACCTCAACCGGTTCGAGGAGCACCAGCTCGCGCCGGCCTACGTCCTGGAGCGGGGTCAGCAGAACTTCGTCGAGGTGTACGACATCCTGCACCCGTTGCAGCCGATGGAGTCGCCGCGTCCACTTCGGACCTCGCCGTTCTACGAGCGGCATCGGGATCTGGGCGCGATGTTCCTGGAGGCCGCGGGCTGGGAGCGGCCGCACTGGTTCGAGGCCAACGAGTCGCTGATCGAGCGGATCGACGTGCCCGAGCGGGACGACTGGTCCGCGCGGTACTGGTCGCCGATCGCCGCCGCCGAGGCGCGGATCACGCGTGAACGCCTCGCGCTGTACGACATGACCCCGCTGAAGCGCCTGGAGGTCAGCGGCGCCGGGGCGTTGGAGTTCTTGCAGGGGCTGACCACCAACAATCTGGCCAAGTCGGTCGGGTCCGTGACGTACACCCTGATGCTGGACGAGACCGGCGGAATTCGCAGCGACCTCACCGTTGCCAGGTTGGGTGTTGATCGCTTCCAGGTCGGCGCGAACGGGAACCTCGACCTGGACTGGATGCTGCGGCGGGCTCCCGATGGTGTTTCGGTGCGTGACATCACCGCCGGCACCTGTTGCCTCGGTGTGTGGGGACCGGCGGCCCGGGATCTGGTGCAACCCTTGGTGGACCAAGACTTCTCGCACAAGGGATTCGGCTACTTCCGGGCCAAGCGGGCGTTTCTCGGCAATGTCCCGGTGACCGCGATGCGGCTGTCCTATGTGGGCGAGCTCGGCTGGGAGCTCTACACCACGGCCGACGTGGGTCTGAAGCTCTGGGACGCGCTGTGGGCGGCGGGGCAGGAGCACGGCATCATCGCCGCCGGGCGCAGCGCGTTCAACAGCCTGCGGCTGGAGAAGGGCTACCGGTCGTGGGGCACCGACATGACCGCCGAGCACTCGCCGTCCGAGGCCGGGCTGGACTTCGCCGTGCGCATGGACAAGGGCGAGTTCGTCGGGCGTGCGGCGCTGGAGCGGCGTGCGGTGGCGCGGAAACTCACGTGTCTCACCGTCGACGATCCCGGTTCTGTCGTGCTGGGCAAGGAACCCGTGTGGTGCAACGGATCCGCCGTCGGCTACGTGACGAGCGCGTCCTTCGGCTACAGCGTCGGCAGGACCGTCGCCTACGCGTGGCTGCCCGCCGCCGTCGCCGAGCCCGGCACCGCCGTGACGATCGAGTACTTCGGGGAGAAGATCCCGGCCACGGTGCGGGCCGAGCCGCTGTTCGACCCCGAGATGGCCAGAATCCGCCGGTGAGAGGGGAATTCTCCGTGACCGCCAGCCTCATCCCCACGCTCCCCGGCGCGTACTACACCGATCCGGAGATCTTCCGGCAGGAGCAGGAGCGCATCTTCGAGGCGATGTGGTTCTGCGTCGTCCGGGCGTCGGACATTCCGACGCCCGGCACGTTCCGGACCGTCCAGATCGGGCGGGAGAGCGTGCTGGTCTCGCGGGCGCGGGACGGTGCGGTCAAGGCGTTCCTCAACATCTGCCGGCATCGCGGGGCTCGGCTGTGCCTGGAGGCGGCAGGCGAGGTCAAGCGGGCGTTCCAATGTCCTTACCACGCTTGGACGTATGGATTGGACGGCAAGCTGGTCGCCGCGCCGAATCTGACCAAGATGCCGGATGTCGACCGGGTGGAGTACGGGCTGGTCAACGTGCACGTCCGGGAGTGGCTCGGTTACGTGTGGCTGTGCTTGGCGGACAAGCCACCGTCCTTTGAGGACGACGTGGTCGGCGCCTGCACGGAACGGTTGGGTGATGCCGAGGCCATCGGACACTACGACGTGGCCGGACTCTCGGTGGGGCGGCGGATCGTGTACGACGTCGCCGCCAACTGGAAGCTGATCGTCGAGAACTTCATGGAGTGCTACCACTGCGCGACGATCCACCCCGAGCTGACCGAGGTGCTGCCCGAGTTCACCGAGGGGTTGGCCGCGCAGTACTACGTCGGGCACGGGGCCGAGTTCGGTTCGGAGATCCAGGGCTTCACGGTGGACGGCAGCGCGGGGCTGGACCGGATTCCGGGGGTCAGCGAGGACCAGGACCGGCGGTACTACGCGATCACCGTGAAGCCTCAGGTGTTCATCAACCTGGTGCCCGATCACGTGATCCTGCACCGGATGTTTCCGCTGGCGGCGGACCGGACCGTGGTCGAGTGCGACTGGTTGTATCTGCCGTCGGTGGTCGAGTCCGGCAAGGACGTGTCGCGGTCGGTGGAGCTGTTCCACCGCGTCAACGAGCAGGACTTCGAGGCGTGTGAACGGTGCCAGCCCGCGATGAGCTCGCGGGCGTATGCCAAGGGTGGGGTGCTCGTGCCCAGCGAGCACCACATCGGAGGGTTCCACGAGTGGTTGTTGGGCAGGCTCGCGTAGGGGTGGTTCTGGCTTCTGCTCGCCGGCTTCGTCTGCTAGCGCGTCGCGCATTCCCGGCCTGCGCCCATCTCGCGTGCCCGCAAGGTAGACGGTGAGGCGGACACGCCACTCAGCCGCCGAGGGGGCGGGGCGAACGGGCCGGCCAGGGACGTGATCGCCGCCGCAGCGGGGGCAACGGCCACGGGACTGACGCCAGGTCTACACCAGCGTCGCCAGCAGGGGAGCCAGCCCCACCACGTCGAAGGCCATGGTGGCGAGGGCGATGCCGCCGACGCTGTCGCCGGAACCGGACGCCAAGGCCACGAACTCCATGGGCGAGCCGAAGGTGCCGATACCGAACACGACAGTGGTCACTAAGAGTGACGGAAGGTGGCCGCGAAGCGCGCCCAAAGCCGCCACGATCGCAGCGACAGCCAGAACGACCTGCACCCATACCGGGAACACGTAGTGCGGGCCGAGAGGCAGGCGGGCGCCGGTCGACAGCCAGCCGACCTGAACGCATGCGTACGACACGCCCCACACCGCGGTCGCCCACGGCGCCCAACGCCCCCACATGGGCACGACGATGCCGGACGACGGCTGAAAGGCGTCTCAGCCGGTTTGATTTACCTGGTCAAAAGGGGTATTGAGAACATAAGGGGGCATGGAGGGCGGGAGCGACGGCGTGGGGGCGGAGTTCCGCGTGCTGGGCGAGCTGCGAGCCGAGGTCGACGGGCGGGACGTGGACCTGGGGCCCCGGCGGCAGCGCTGTGTCCTGGCGGTCCTGCTGGTCGAAGCGGGCCGGCCGGTGTCGGCGGACGAGCTGGTGGACCGGGTGTGGGGCGACCAGCCGCCGCAGCGGGCCCGTGACACGCTGTACAGCTACCTCTCCCGGTTGCGCGGGGCCCTGGGCACGCCGATCAACCACGCCAACGGCGGCTACCGACTCGACATCGATCCGGAGGCGGTGGACCTCCACCGGTTCCGGCGGCTGGTGGCGGAGGCCCGGAGCGGCGACCACGGCCTGTACCGGCAAGCGCTGGAGCTGTGGCCGGGGGAGGCGCTGACGGGCATCTCCACGCCCTGGCTGGACGACGTGCGGGAGCAGTTGGCGCACGAGCGGTTCGCGGCCTGGCTCGACCACGTGGACGGGGAGCTCCGGGCCGGCCGGCACGCGGACGTGCTGGCGGACATCAAGACGGAGGCCGCCCGCCGGCCGGAGGACGAGCGGCTCGCCGGCCAGCTGATGCTGGCGCTGTACCGAAGCGGACGGCAGGCGGACGCGCTGCGGCACTACGACGTCACGCGCAGGCGGCTGGCTGAGGAGCTCGGCACGGACCCGTCGCCGCCGCTCCAGGCCGTCTACCAGCAGATCCTCGCCACTGACGGGCGCGCGTCGGCGCCCGTGCCGAGACAGCTGCCGGCCCCGCCGCCGTGGTTCACGGGCCGCCAGGGCGAGCTCGAAGCGCTGGACTTCGTCCCGACGGACGGGGCGGTTCCGGTCGCGGTGATCGCCGGCACGGCGGGCATCGGCAAGACGGCGCTCGCACTGCACTGGTCCCACCGGCGGCTCGACCGCTTCCCCGACGGCCAGCTGTTCGTGAACCTGCACGGCTTCGCGCCCGGCGGCGAATCGGTCCCGCCGGCGGCCGCGCTCGGCGGCCTGCTGGACGGCCTGGGCGTGCCGCCGGGCGCCCGGCCGGTCGACCTCGACGCCCAGATCGGCCTCTACCGGAGCCTGGTCGCGGGCCGGCGAATGCTGATCCTGCTGGACAATGCCGTCGACTCGGCCCAGGTGGCGCCGCTGCTGCCGGGCAGCCCCACCTGCGCGGTGCTGGTCACCAGCCGGGACCGGCTGAGCGGCCTGGCCAACTCGGCCGGCGCACGGCAGGTTCCGGTGACGATACTGTCCGATGTGGACGCGAAGAGCCTGCTGACGGCGCGTCTGGGGGCACAGCGGATCGCCGCTGAGCCGGACGCCGCAACAGAGATCGTCGCCTACTGCGGAGGATCGCCGCTGGCGCTGGGCATCGTCGGCGCGCGAGCCGCCGCATACCCGGACTTCGGGCTGGGAGAGCTGGCGGCCGAGCTCCGTGACGCCGCGACCCGGCTCGATGCCCTCGACGACGACGCGATGGCCAGCCTGCCGGCGGCGCTCTCCTGGTCGTACAACGCGTTGAAACCCGAGCAGGCGGAGCTGTTCGCGCTGCTGGGCCTCGCCCCGGGGCCGGACATCGGACTGCCGGCGGTGGCCGCGCTCGCCGACCTGCCGCCGGCGACGGCGTCCGCCGTCCTGCGGGCGCTGGAGCGGGTTTCCCTTGTGCAGCAGGACAAGCCGGGTCGGTACCGGATGCACGACCTGGTCCGCCTGTACGCCCGCGAGCAGCCGGCAGACCGGGAAGCCGCGCTGAAAAGGCTCACCGACCACTACATCCGCACCGCCTACGCGGGCGACCGGCTGCTGTACCCCTCCCGCGCGCCGATCGAGCTCGGCCCGGAGACACCCGGCAGCCGCCCGCAGCAGTTGAGGGACGTCGCCGCCGCGCTGGCCTGGTTCGACGCCGAACATCCTTGCCTGATGGCGACTCTGCACCTGGCCGAGGAACGGGAGAGGTGGCAGCTGGCCTGGGCAACGGACAGCTACCTCCACCACCGCGGCCGGCTGCGGGACGCCCTGGACGCCTGGACGGCCGCCCTGGGCGACATCGAGCCCATCCTGACGTTGCGGCGTCTGGGCAACGCCTGCTCGCGGCTGGGCCGGCACGACGAGGCGCTGGACCACCTGCAGCGCGCGCTGGCCATGGCCAAGCTCGACGCCGATCAGGCGCACTGCCACCGGTCGCTGTCGTTCGAGTGGGGCGTGCGCGGCGAGAACCACGAAGCGCTGGAACACGCCGTGCAATCCCTGCGGTACTACGAAAAGCTGGACAACCCGGTGCTGGTTGCCAACGCCCACAACCAGATCGGCTGGTACGCGGCGCAGACCGGCGACTTCGCCATGGCACTGAGCCATTGCGAGGCGGCGCTGGCGATGGTGGCCGAGCATCCGGACCCGCAGGTCGAGGCTGACACGCTGGACAGCATGGGGTTCATCTGCCATCGCAGCGGCGACCACGAACAGGCCCTCGTCTACTACCGTCGGGCCCTGGCCCGCTGGCGCAAGGTCGGCGCGGTGGCGCTGGAGGCCGACGTGCTCGAACACATCGGCGACCTCTACGCCGACCTGGGCGACCACGCCCGCGCCAGGGACACCTGGGCGCAGGTGCTCGAGCACTACCGCGCCCAGCACCGCCTCACCGACGCTGCCCGCGTCGAAAGCCGGCTCTAGACCGTGGCGGACTCCCGTTCCTTGGCGTCGTCGAGCACGATCCGTCCGAGCACCGCGTACGTCTCGGGGCGGAATCGCCGCAGCAGCAATGCACCCACGATGCCGATCACGAACAGCGCCGCCACGATCCACGGTATGGCATGGAAGAACGGTGTCGACGCGGCCGAGCCGGCGGCGGCGTCGAGGTTGTCGACCAGCAGCCACACCACGGCGATCATGCCGATGCCGCCGAGCAGGGGAGCGGTGAAGGTCGTGAACCAGTGCCGGGACTCCTTGTGGTTACGCCAGAAGTAGCCGATCACCGCGAATGAGCACAGCGTCTGCACGATCAGGATCGCCATGGTGCCGAGGATCGCCATCAGCGTGTACAGGCTCAGGTACGGGTCCTGGCCGGCCAGGCTGAACGCGGCGACGATGATCACCGCGATCACGGTCTGCGTGAACGACGCCACGAACGGCGAGCCATGACGAGCATGCGTGCGGCCCAGCCGGCGCCAGATCAGGCCCTCGCGCCCGATCGCGTACATGTACCGCGCGGCGCACTGGTGGAACGCCATGCCGCAGGCGAACGAGCCGGTGATCAGCAGCCACTGGAACAGCAGCACCGCCCAGTGCCCGACGAACGTCTCGGTGGGGCCGAAGAAGAAACCCAGCGGATCGGACGCCGCCACCTGGACCGAGCGGGCCAACCCGTTGCCGGCGATGGCCATCCAGGACACGAAGATGTAGAAGATCCCCACGCCGACCACGGAGATCAGGGTGGCCCGCGGAATGGTCTTCTTCGGCTCCCGCGACTCCTCGCCGTACATGGCGGTGGACTCGAAGCCGACCCAGGACCAGAAAGCGAAGAACAGCCCCAGCCCCGCCGCCGGACCGCCGAATGCCTTGAGCGGATCGACGGGAGACAGGGGGATCCCGTCGGGTCCGCCCCCACGCACGAGGACCGCGACGGCCATCAGGAACAGCATGCCGACCTCGGCCACCAGCATCACGCCGAGGATCCGCGAGGTCAGGTGAATGTCGAAATAGGACAGTGCGGCGGTGGCCGCGAGCATGATCGCGGCGAACAGCTGCCACGGCAGGTGCACGCCGAACTGGGCCAGCACGGTGCTCTGCGCGAAGTACGCGAAGATGCCGACGATCGACGCCTCGAACACGATGTACGCCATCACCGCGAGCAACCCGCTGGCCAGGCCCACGACCCGGCCCAGGCCCTGCGACACGAAGCCGTAGAACGCGCCGGTGGCGGTGATGTGCCTGGTCATCGCCACGTAGCCGACGGAGAACACCGTCAGCACCACGGTGGCGAACAGATAGCCCGCCGGGGCGCCGGTCCCGTTGCCGAAACCCACTGCCACCGGCACGTTGCCGGTCATCGCGGTGATCGGGGCGGCGGTGGCGATCGCCATGAACACCACCCCGACGACACCCACGGAGTTGGCCCTGAGGCGGTCGACCATCAGAGCAGCTGCCAGGCCTTCTCGAGGGACACCCGCAGGATCTGCTCCATCTCGTCGAAGTGCGACTGGTCGCAGATCAGCGGCGGCGACAACTGCACCACCGGCTCGGCGCGGTCGTCGGCCCGGCAGTACAGGCCGTTCTCGAACAGCGCGCTGGACAGGTAGCCGCGCAGCACCCGCTCCGACTCCTCGGCGGTGAAGCTCAGCTTGGTGTCCTTGTCCTTGACCAGTTCGATGCCGTAGAAGAAGCCCGCGCCGCGCACGTCGCCGACGATCGGCAGGTCCCGCAGCTTGTCCAAGGTGGCCCGGAAGGCGGCCTCGTTGGCCAGCACGTGGTCGTAGATTCCCTCGCCCTCGATCAGGTCCAGGTTGGCCAGCGCGACCGCGCAGGACACCGGGTGGCCGCCGTAGGTCGAGCCGTGCATGAAGATGTTGTGGCCGTGGAGGAACGGCTCCATCAGCCGGTCACTGGCCAGCACCGCGCCCAGCGGGGCGTAGCCGGAGGTCAGGCCCTTGGCGACGGTGATCATGTCGGGCTGGTAGCCGTAGCGCTTGGCCCCGAAGTCGTGGCCCAGCCGGCCGAACGCGCAGATGACCTCGTCCGACACGAGTAAGACGTCGTAGGCGTCGCAGATCTCGCGCACGCGCTGCCAGTATCCGGGCGGGGGCGGGAAGCAGCCGCCGGTGTTCTGGAGCGGCTCCAGGAACACCGCGGCGACGGTCTCCGGGCCCTCCATGAGGATCGCCTGCTCGATCTGGTCGGCGGCCCAAAGCCCGAACGCGACCAGGTCGTCCGCGTGCTCGCGGGCCCGGTAGAAGTTGGTGTTGGGCACCTTGATCGCGCTCGGCACCAGCGGCTCGAAGTCGGCCTTGGCGCCGGGGATGCCGGTGATCGACAGCGCGCCCTGGGACGTGCCGTGGTACGCCATCGAGCGGCTGATCACCTTGTGCTTGGTGGGCTTGCCGGTCAGCTTGAAGTACTGCTTGGCCAGCTTCCAGGCGGTCTCGACGGACTCGCCGCCGCTGACCGTGAAGAAGACGCGGTTCAGGTCGCCGGGTGCGTCCGCCGCCAGCCGCTCGGCCAGCTCGACCGCGGCCGGGTGGGCGTGCGACCAGAGCGGGAAGTAGGCCAGCTTGCGGGTCTGCTCGGCGGCGGCCTGCGCGAGCTCCTCGCGGCCGTGCCCGACCTGCACGGCGAACAGGCCGGCCAGGCCGTCGAGGTAGCGCTTGCCGTTGGTGTCGTAGACGTACACGCCCTCGCCGCGCTCGATCACCGGGATGTCGGCCTCGGCGAACGCGGAGTGGCGGGCGAAGTGCAGCCACAGGTGGTCGCGGGCCGATGTCGGGAGCGCGGCCGGGCCGGCGGTCCCGGGGTGGGCGGTGGCAGTCATGATCCTCACCGATTTCGTCGTCCGGGTGCGTCTATACTACGTTTATCGCACATCGGTGAGGTCAAGACAAGGGATTCCGTCGTCTAGCGGGTGCCCCACTGGTAGGACTGCTTGTGCAGCCGCAGGTAGGGCATGGTTTCCACGTCCCGCACGCCCTCGACGGTGCGGATCCGGTTGGACATCAGGTCCAGCAGGTCGGCGTCGTCCTCGCAGACCGCCTCGCACAGGATGTCGAAGCGGCCGGCGCAGACCACCACGTAGTCGATCTCCGGCATGGCCGCCAGCGCGTCCGCGACCGGCTCGATCGGGCCGCTCACCTTCAGCCCGAGCATGGCCTGCCGGAACAGCCCCACCTGCATGGGATCGGTGACGGCGACGATCTGCATGACGCCGCTCTGCACCAGCTTGGCGACCCGCTGCCGGACCGCGGCCTCGGACAGGCCCACGGCCTTGCCGATGGCCGCGTACGGCCGCCTGCCGTCCTCCTGCAGCTGCTCGATGATCAGTTTCGACGCCTCGTCGAGAGGCTCGGTGTTCCTGCGCACCGGCGCATCATCCCAGCTCCCCGCCGGTCGGCACGGCAGCCGCGACCGTGTCCGCCGGGACCGTGGCCCGACCGAAGTACGCCGAGCCCTTCCGCCAGGCGATCGCCATCGGCACGATGCCCACCGCCAGCAGGCCCAGGCCGATCCCGTTGACCACCGCCGAGTTGCTGCCGATGGCCTCGACGAACATCCACAGCAGGAACGCCGCGCCCAGCCCCGGCCACAGCCCGATCAGCACGAAGTTGCGGACGCTCTTGAACAGCTCGGCCCGGTGCGACACCACGACGGCGACGCCGGCCAGGCCGTAGTAGAAGGCGATCTGGAGGCCGATGGCGCTGATGGCGTCGGCCAGGATCTGGCCGACGGAGCCGAGGAAGTTGGCCGCCACGAACAGGATCACCGACACGATGGCGACGACGATGGTGGCCAGCGCTGGGGTGCGTCGGCGCAGGTGGGTGCGGCCGAAGGCGCGCGGCAGCGTGCCGTCGCGGCCCATCGCGAACATGGTGCGGGTGACCTGGATCAGCGTCGTCTCCAGCGTGGCGATGGTGGACAGCACCACCGCGATGGACAGGATCTTGCCGCCGGGGCCGGGCCAGATCGCCTGGCCGAGCAGGTCGAGCAGGTTGCCGCTGGAGTTGCCGATGGTGTCCGCGGACAGCAGCAGGTTCACCAGCACGGTGAAGCACAGGAACAGCCCGAACACGATGACCACGCCGACGATGCCGCCCAGGCCGGCGGCCCGGCGGGCCGACCTGGTCTCCTCGTTGAGGTTCGCGGACACGTCCCAGCCCCAGTAGTAGAACGCGGCGACCAGCGCGGCGCCGGCGAACCCGCCCATGCCGTCGAAGTGCGAGAAACCCAGCCAGGACCAGGAGAAGTGCTCGACGGCGATGCCCGGCGCGCGGACCAGGCCGACCACCAGGAAGATCACCAGGATGGCCACCTCGATGCCGGACATGATCCACTGCGCCCGGGCCGTGACGGTCACCCCGAGGTAGACGACCAGCGCCATGATCCCGAACCAGACCGCGCCGACGACCGTCACCAGGGCGGTGTTGGACGCCAGGCCGGGGTCGAACAGGGAAAGCGTCAGCGAGCCGGCCGGGATCGCGCCGGCCACCATGAACAGGGTGGCGGAGACGATCAGCGCCCAGCCGGACAGGTAGCCGAGCGCGGGGTGCAGGGCGCGACCTACCCACGCATAGCTGGCGCCGGCGTTGACCTCGGTCCTGCCGAGGTGGCTGAACGCCCAGGCGATGCCCAGCATCGGGATGCCGCACCAGAGCAGCGCCGCGGGACTACCCAGCCCGGCGACCGCGACCAGCGCGGCGGTGCTGGCGCCGATGGAGTACGCGGGCGCGCTGCCCGCGACGGCCATCATGGCGGTGTCGGCCGCGCCGAGCACGTTGGCTCGTAACGCACGCTCCTCTGACATCGGGGCCTCCACACGAGTCGGCGGGTGACGGGGGCCACACCCGTGCGGCACAGTGAAGGCGTTCGCGCGTTCGAAGTCAATGCTTTGGGCGACTGATACAGCAACTTAATCGACTGGTTGCAATCGATACCGTCGCGCGAGAGCATGGTCCGCAACTAAATCCGTGTCTGGAAGGACTGGTCCGGTGGCCGACAAGACCGTCTTCACCAACCTCGTCAACGGCGAGCGGGTCGGCGCGGCCGACGGCCGCACGCTGGACGTCGTCGACCCGGTGACCGGCGAGGTGTACGCCACCTCACCGCTGTCCGGGCCGGCCGACGTGGACGCCGCCGTCGCCGCCGCCAGCACCGCCTTCGAGGCGTGGCGCGACACCACGCCCGCGCAACGCCAGCTGGCCCTGCTCAAGATCGCCGACGCCATCGAGGCGCGGGCCGCGGATTTCGTCGCCGTCGAGTCGGCCGACACCGGCAAGCCGCTCGCCGTCACGGCGGCCGAGGAGATCCCGCCCTGCGTCGACCAGTTGCGGTTCTTCGCCGGCGCGGCGCGGGTGCTGGAGGGGCGGTCGGCCGGCGAGTACCTGGCCGGCCACACCTCGTACGTGCGGCGCGAGCCGGTCGGCGTGTGCGCGCAGGTGACGCCGTGGAACTACCCGCTGATGATGGCCGTCTGGAAGATCGCGCCCGCGCTGGCGGCCGGCAACACGGTGGTGCTCAAGCCGTCCGACACCACGCCGGCGTCCACCACGCTGCTCGCCGAGGTGTGCCAGGAGTTCCTCCCGCCGGGCGTGCTCAACGTGATCTGCGGCGACCGGGAGAGCGGCCGCTCGCTGGTGTCGCATCCCCGTCCGGACATGGTGTCGATCACCGGCTCGGTGCGGGCGGGCATGGAGGTGGCGTCCGCGGCGGCGCTGGACCTCAAGCGCACGCACCTGGAACTCGGCGGCAAGGCGCCGGTCGTGGTGTTCGAGGACGCCGACCTCCAGGCCGCCGCTGCCGGCATCGCCGGCGCCGGGTACTTCAACGCGGGGCAGGACTGCACCGCGGCGACCCGCGTGCTCGTGGCGGCGTCCGTGTACGAGGAGTTCGCGGCGTTGCTGGCGGGCGAGGCGTCATCGGCGTCGACCGGCGCGCCGACCGAGGACGTGACGTACGGGCCGTTGAACAACGCCAACCAGCTGGAGCGGGTCTCCGGCTTCATCACCGGGCTGCCGTCGCACGCCTCGGTGCTGGCCGGCGGCTCGGCGGTCGGCGACCGCGGCTACTTCTACGCGCCCACCGTGGTTTCCGGGCTCCGGCAGGACGACGAGATCATCCAGAACGAGGTGTTCGGGCCGGTGATCACCGTGCAGACCTTCGCCGACGAGGCGTCCGCGGTGGCGATGGCCAACGGCGTCAAGTACGGGCTGGCGTCCAGCGTCTGGACCCGCGACCACGGGCGGGCCATGCGGATGGCCAGGCGCCTCGACTTCGGCTGCGTGTGGATCAACACGCACATCCCGATCGTGGCCGAGATGCCGCACGGCGGGTTCAAGCACTCCGGGCACGGCAAGGACCTGTCGATGTACGGCCTGGAGGACTACACCCGGATCAAGCACGTCATGTCGGCGTTCGAATAGCGGTCACACGGCGGCGGCGCGGACGGTGTCGTGGATCAGGCCGCGGATCATGGGGGAGGGCGCGACGCCGAGCTCCCGGGCCAGCAGCGCCCGGTAGTTCTGGTACGTCGACAGCGCCTCGGCGACGTTGCCCTCCGCCAGGTGCACCTCGATCACCAGCCGATACGGGCTCTCCCGCAACGGATCCGCCCGCACCGCCGCGTGCGCCGCCTCCAACGCGTCGCCGTGCCGACCCGCCCGCAGGCACGACGCCGCGAACCCCTCGACCGTGTGCAGATACAGCTGGCGCAGGCGTTCCCGTTCCACCAGCACCCAGTCGTCGTACCAGCCCGGCAGCAACTCGTGCGGGCCGAGCAGCAGACTCGGCGGCAGCTCCGCGCTGCCCTGCCGGGCCAGCGCCGCCATCCCCGTGAGCTCGCTGACGTCCAGGCGCAGCCCCGGGTCCAGGCTCATCGCGTCCCCGGCCACCCGCACCGTCGGGACGTGCAGCTGCTGCAACCGCCACAACGCCGTCCGCAGGCTCGCCATCGCCCGCGCCTCCG
Source organism: Kutzneria buriramensis (assembly GCF_003387475.1). Lineage (GTDB taxonomy): Bacteria > Actinomycetota > Actinomycetes > Mycobacteriales > Pseudonocardiaceae > Kutzneria > Kutzneria buriramensis. The sequence continues at coordinate 325,891 of NZ_QUNO01000015.1, forward strand.
CGCCCTCCGGCCACAGCAGCCCCACCGCCGTGTTCCGGTTCGTGTCCCGGCGCAGCGCCACCAGCGCCAGCAGCCGTTGCTGGGCCTTCGGGACCACCAGCTCCCGCCCGCCGACGGTCAGCGCGAAGCCGTCGAGCAAGGTCAAGCGCCCGGTGTCGGACATGGTGTACCCCCAGAAGCCGAGCCGTTCTACGCCGTCATGGTCACTTACCGGGACAGGAGTCACTGCTGCGTACGGCCGATACCACCCCAAAGGGCAGGGGGACGGACCGGCAACTTCGTCGCCGCTCGGGCAGGGAATGCACACATAGAGTAGAAAAGAAACCACCCGATGATCTGATCCGGTGATGAGCGCGAATTTCCGGTTCACGGTCCGTGACCGCCACTGCCTATTGGGTCACGCCAGGTATCGCAATTGGCGCAGCGCGTGAGAGTATCCGGCGCATGCACCACCGCCGCCCAGTGTTGATCGTGGGGTTTTCCCCGCTGACCCGAATCGGATTGGCACGGGTCGTCGCGCGGCTCCCCGAGGTCGGTCCGATCAGCGCGGCGGCCTCGCCGGCGGCGGCGGTCAGGTTCGCGGCGCGCAATCCGACCGGGCTGGCCGTCGTGGATCAGGCGGAAGACCCCGGCTTCACCCTCGTCAGGGCTCTGAGCAGCGGTTATGCCCCGTGTCCGGTGGTCGTGCTGCTGACCCCGTCCGGTCACGCGGACGAGGACGCGCGGTTCGCGTTCGGGCAGGGGGCGCACGCCGTGGCGCTGGCGACGGCCTCGGCGACCTATCTGCACCAGGTGCTCGCCGGCGTTTACCTCGGTGTTCCGACACAGTCGAAGCGTGAAACATCGCCGGAGCAGAAACGGTCCCACGCGCTCTCGCAGCGCGAAACGGAAATCCTCGCGCTCATCGCGGACGGCATGAGCAGCAAGTCGATCGCGGAACGACTAGTGGTCTCCGTGGAAACGGTCCGCTCGCACTGCAAGAACATCATCCGCAAGCTGGAGGCGAACGGCCGCGCGGAAGCGGTTTCCATCGCCTACAGAACAGGCATCCTCGACTCGGACGCCCTCCCGCTGGCCTGAGGCGTCGCCGGCGCAGGAGAGTGCGAGGCCCCGCCGACGCTTCACCCGGTTGCTGGATTTCGATCGGCCGCCACCCGACGAACCCACCAGGCTGCCGATGCGGCCGGTCGAAATCCAGCAAGGGCGAGGCGTCGGCCCCCGAAGGGGCCGAGCCGCGACGCCGAAGGCGGCGCCACAAACACGGCACGCGTGGCAGAAAGCACTGAATCGTGGTTCACTGCTTGGCGTGCCCTACCGACGTACCGAACAGGTGCAGGCCCGGCTCGACGCCCAGCGCGAGGCCCTGATCGCGGCCGCGGCCGCGCTGCTGGCCGAGCGGGGGTACGCGGACTGCTCGGTCGCGGCGGTCGCGGCCCGGGCCGGCGTCTCGACGGGCAGCGTGTACCGCTACTTCCCGGCCAAGGCGGACCTGATCGTGGAGGTCTTCCGCGGCCTGGTCAGCCGCGAGGTCGACGCGGTGGAACGCGCGGCGGCCGGCCCGGGTGACCTGATCGACCGGGTCGTCGCGATCGTCGAGACGTTCGCGAACCGCGCGCTGAAGTCGCCGCGGCAGGCGTACGCGCTGCTGGCGGAGCCGGTGGACGCGCCGGTGGAGGCGGAGCGCCTGGAGTTCCGCCGCGTGTTCCAGCGGGCCTTCGCCGCGCACGTCACCGAGGCCGTCAAGGCGGGCGTGCTGCCGCCGCAGGACGCGCAGATCACGGCCGCGGCCCTGGTCGGCGCGGTCGCGGAGGTGCTGGTGGGGCCGCTGTCCGCCGGCGTGGCCAGCGCCGACACGGTGCCGAATCTCGTCCGTTTCACCCTTCGCGCTCTGGGAGCTGACGATGCCGCCCACCCATGAGGTCACCAACCAGGTCCCGCCGCTGCTCGGCCACGACGTCGCCGCGCATCCCTCGCTGCTCGCGGGCCTGCGACGAGAGGGCGCGGCCTGGGCCGAGCCGGAGCTGCACGAGCTCGGCCGGTTCGCGGGCAGCGCCACGGCGCAGGAGTGGGGCCGCGTCGCCAACACCAACCCGCCGGTACTGCGCACCCACGACCGCTACGGCAACCGCATCGACGAGGTGGAGTTCCACCCGTACTGGCACGAGCTGATGACGGTCGGCGTCGAGCACGGCCTCCAGGCCGCGCCGTGGCGGGACGAGCGGTCGGGCGCGCATGTGGCCCGCGCCGCCAAGTTGTTCGTGTGGAGCCAGGTCGAAGCCGGGCACACCTGCCCGCTCGCGATGACCTACGCCGCGATCCCGGCCCTCAGGCACAACAAGGAGCTCGCCGACCGCTACGAGTCGCTGCTGGCGTCCAAGATCTACGACTTCGGCCTGCGCGAGCCGAGCACCAAGCGCGGCCTGATCGCCGGCATGTCCATGACGGAGAAGCAGGGCGGCTCGGACGTCCGCGCCAACACGACCACCGCCACGCCGAACGCCGACGGCTCGTACACCATCCGCGGCCACAAGTGGTTCACGTCCGCGCCGATGTCGGACGTGTTCCTCACGCTCGCGCAGGCGCCCGGCGGCCTGTCCTGCTTCCTGCTGCCGCGGATCCTCCCCGACGGCGCCCGCAACCGCATGCACCTCCAGCGGCTGAAGGACAAGCTGGGCAACAAGTCCAACGCCTCGGCCGAGCTGGAGTACGACGACGCGCTGGGCTGGCTGGTCGGCGAGGAGGGCCGGGGCGTGCCGACCATCATCGAGATGGTCAACAACACCCGGCTGGACTGCGTGGTCGGCAGCGCCAGCGGCATGCGCCTCGGCGTGGCACAGGCCGTGCACCACGCGAGTCACCGCAGCGCGTTCGGCAAGCTGCTGATCGACCAGCCGCTGATGTCCAACGTGCTCGCCGACCTGGTGGTGGAGGCGGAGGCCGCGCTGGTGGTGGCGCTGCGGCTGGCCGGCGCGAGCGATCGCGGCGAGGACGCGTTCCGCCGGCTCGCGCTGGCCGTGACCAAGTACTGGGTGTGCAAGCGGGCCCCGATGCACGCCGCCGAGGCGCTGGAATGCCTGGGCGGCAACGGTTACGTCGAGGACTCGGGCCTGCCGCTGCTGTACCGGGACGCGCCGCTGCCGTCGATCTGGGAGGGCTCCGGCAACGTCGCGGCGCTGGACGCGCTGCGCGCGATGTCCCGCCAGCCCGAGTCGGTGGCGGCGTTCTTCGCCGAGCTGGAGCTGGCCGCCGGCGCGGACGTCCGGCTGGACCGGTCGATCGAGCTGCTGCGCAAGGAACTCGCCGACCTCAACGACATCGAGTTCCGGGCGCGCCGCGTCGTCGAGTCGATGGCGTTGGTGCTCCAGGGATCCCTGCTGGTCCGACACGGCGACCCGGCGGTGGCCGACGCGTTCTGCGCGTCCCGCCTCGGCGAGGACTGGGGCATCGCGCTGGGCACCCTGCCGTCCGGTGTGGACAGTCGGGCGGTCATCGCGAGCGCGTGGACGGAATCCCGCTGAGCTCGGCGGCCATCCGCGTGCGCACCTGGGCCACCGCCGAGGAGCGCGCGAAGGCCCGTGACACGTGCGCGAGCCACGCGGTTTCCGCCGCCAGACTGGGATCCACGCGGTGCGGCACCAGGTCGCCGGCGCGGTAGCCGACGCCGGCGTCGTGGGCGAGCACCGCGGCGGCGATGGTCGCCGCCTCGATGGTCGCCGCGCGCTGGGACGCAGGGGTGCCGACGCGGCGCACCGCGTCGGCCGCCCACTCCGGCACCGACGGGTGGATGTGGCCGCGCAGCGCCAACTGCGCGTCCCGGATCTCGATCACGTGCCGGTAGAGCGCGAACTCGACGCCACCCTGTTGGCGGGCAACGGAACTCAGCGCGATGGCCGGCATCGCGGCGTGCATCGCCGCCCAGAGCGGGCGCAGCTGGGCGTACCGACGCTGCGCGGCCAGCCAGCGCACCGGTCGGCTCAGGTACGGCCCCCAGGCGGTCAGCGTCGACCCGGCCGCCGACACCACCACGCAGGCGGCGCCCAGCACCGCGGAGACGTCGTCCTCGCTGGTGTTGTTCCGGTACGTCGTCAGCGCGAGCCGGATGTCGTCGAGCTGCCACGCCGACCACAGCACGGCGATCAGCGCGCCGGCGATGATGAGCCGCAGGCCGGTGCGCAGCAGCCCCGGCTCGACGAGCCGCGCGTAGCGGCCGATGAGCACGGCGAACGTCAGCAGGCCCCACACCTCGTAGCACATCAGCACCACGTCGTAGGCGACGAAGACGCCGACCTCGCCGGGCGCGAACGTGATGACGTCGGCGTCCTGGGCGGCGCCGGCCGCGAGGAACAGGATCGCCGCCACGATCATCGTCAGCGCCGTGACCAGCACGTACTTGCGGCCGCGGACCGCCTCCGGGCGGACGGCGTTGGCGAACAGCACCAGGAAGCACAGCGCGGCGACCTTCAGCTCGTCGCTGAGCAACTCGACGACCGCCGGCAGCGGACCGACGAGGTCCAGCGTCGTCCCCGCGTCCAGGCCGATCGCGCCGGCGATGCACACCGCGAAGCCGGCGAGGTGCCGCCCGCCCGGGGCGGTGCTCGCCACCCGCACCTTGTAGGTGACCGCCAGCAGCGCGACCAGGCAGCCGAGATACGCGGCGACCGCGATCATCGGCGCGGCCGCGAGCCGAAGAGCCGGTCCAGCCGGACCACCTCGTCCGGGGCGCCGGCGGGCGGCTGCTGCGGCAGCCGGGCCACCCGCTGGGCGATCAGCGACGCCAGCAGCTCGGCCTCGCGCTCCTCGTGCTCCGCGTAGACGGTGCGGCCGAGGACGCGGCGCACCAGGTCCGGCGACAGGTTCGGCATCAGCGCCCGGGTCGCGGCGGCGTCGATCTCCGCGGTGCCGGTGTGGCCGCACAGCAGGTGCGCCACCTCGTGCATGAGGATGTGCTGCTGGTGCAGCTCGGTGGTGTTGACCGGATACAGGATGTAGTCCGCACGGTCGGTGGTCATCAGCAGGCCGCACGGCGCTCCGACGGTCGCCGGCACGGGCATGAGCTCGATCGGCCTACCGCGGTGCTCGGCGACGGCGGCCACGAACGTGTCCGTGTGGAACGGGGTGGGCACCGGCACCGAGTCGGCCAGCTCCCGGCAGCGTCGCCACAGCTGCTTGTCCTGCCGCACCATCACTCCTGATCAGCGGGAGTCCCCGTCGCGGATCGCCTCCCTGCGGGCGATCGCATCGATCATGTCACTGATGGTGTCGAGTCCGGCGGGTGAAAGCGTTACTGCTCTCAGCGCAACGTTTCGTACTCCGGCGTCCCGAAGGGCCCCGAGCAGCTCCAACTCCTCGGCGATCTTGGCGCTCTGCTCGTCGTCGAAGAAGTAGGCGGGGGAGACCTGGAAGAACTGGGCCAGCGCCTCCAGGTGCCGCTTGGTCGGGTTGTCCCGGCGGCCGGTGCGCAGCTGCCACAGGTAGGTGGTCGAGAAGCTCTCCCCGGTGGCCTCGCGGCAGGCCTTGGCCACCTCGTCGTGGCTGTACTGCTCGCGGCTGGGCTTGCGGACCACCTGGAACAGCTTGTCGATCTTCGCGGCGAGTGACGTCGGCTCGGGCTCGGGCGCCGGCACCGTCCACCTCCCTCAGCACGGATGAAGCCGTCGTACCTAGGTATTCACCACAGTTTACAGGTGGCGCGGACGGCCCACGCGCCGACGGCGAGGCTACGCCGAGGGGTTACGAGGGCGCGGCACCGGTCACAACGGGCAAAACGCCCGTCCGTCGGCGGGCGCAACCTAGGTATCCAGGGCTTTTGGCGCAGCGGGCGGCTCGATCACGTCGGTCGAATGTGACGATCAATGCGCCGAGCTGTCAGGTTGCTGCGCCGATCAGCATCCGGGCCCTTGGTCCGATCCGGTCGCCGTCCACGCCGGACGGCCGCGCGAGGTTCACTTGCGACTGTCGCCGACGGATCCTCGCGTTGCTCAGCGGATCGCCAACTGGGCCCGCAAGGTCGCGTCCAGGTGCGCGGTGATGGCCTCGCGGGCGGGGCCCGGGTCGCCGGCCGCCAGGGCCGTCACGATCGCCTCGTGCTCGGCGAGCACGGCCTCGCGGCGGCCCGGACCGCCCTGGAGCGCCACCAGTCCCGAGACGACGTGCCGCGCGCGCAGCGACTCGTAGGTGCGGGCGAGCATCTCGTTTCCGGCCGCCCGCACCAGAATCGTGTGGAAGCGGGTGTCCGCTTCGATGAAAGTCTTGTCATCCTTGCCTGTCTGGTCGGCCAGCGCGGCCCGCAGCTCGTCGATCGGCGCCGTGCCGGCCGCCAGCACGCGGTCGGCGGCGAACCGCTCCAGCACGCCCCGCAGCTCGATCAGCTCGCGCAGCTCGCCCGCCGTCAACTCGGGGATGTACGCGCCGCGCTTGGGCACCAGGCGCACCAGCTCCTCCGCGGACAGCATCAGCAGCGCCTCGCGGATGGGCGTGCGGGAGACGCCGATGCGGTCGGCGATGTCCTGCTCGCTCAGGAACGTGCCCTGTGCGGCCGGATCGGCGAGCACGGTGTTGCGCAGGTAGTCGTAGGCGCGGTCCCGGCCGGAGACAGACATGCCGATCAGTATACGGGCGGTATACACTGAACCGCGTGCGTATCGCGCTGAGCCAGTTCGTGTCCGACACCGACCCCGAGGCCAACCTGGCGACCGTAGGCGAGCAGACCGCCGAGGCCGCCCGCCGCGGCGCGCGGATCGTGGTGTTCCCCGAGGCCACCATGGCGCGTTTCGGCATCCCGCTCGGCGGGCTCGCGCAGCCGCTGGACGGTCCGTGGGCGAGCGGCGTCCGGGACATCGCCAAGCGGCACGACGTGCTCGTCGTCGCCGGCATGTTCACGCCGTCCGACGACGGCCGCGTGCGCAACACGCTGCTCGTCACGGGTCTCGGTGTGGACGAGCACTACGACAAGATCCACCTGTTCGACGCCTTCGGCTTCGCCGAGTCGGAGACCGTCGCGCCCGGCGACCGCAGCGTGACGCTCGAGGTCGACGGCGTCGGCATCGGCGTGGCCACGTGCTACGACCTCCGCTTCCCGCAGCTGTTCCAGAAGCTGGCGCGGTCCGGGGCGTCGGTGATCCTCGTGCCGGCGTCGTGGGGTTCGGGACCGGGCAAGCGGGACCAGTGGGAGCTGTTGGTGCGGGCGCGGGCGTTGGACTCGACGACGTGGATCGCCGCCTGCGGGCAGGCCGACCCGTCGAGCGTCGGCGTGACGACCAAGCCCGGTGTGCCGACCGGCATCGGCTACAGCGCGGTCGTGTCGCCGATGGGGGAGATCCGCGCGCAGGCCCAGGACCGGCCGGAGCTGCTGGTCGTGGACGTCGACACGGCCGAGGTGGCGGAGGCGCGCGGCAAGGTGCCGGTGCTGGCCAACGCCCGCGACTTCAGCTGACGTTGCCCAGGACGTTCGTGACGGCGATCTCCAGCACCACACGGTTCGGGTTGACGCGCGGGGTCCGATACCGCTCCGCGTAACGCCTCACGGCGTCGGCAATCGCCTGCGGGTCGTCGTTGAGGGTGGCGACACCCTCCAAAGTGGACCAGTGGCGACCGTCCACCTGGCACACCGCGGCGTTCACCGTGCCGGCCGCGCGGACCTGGCGGGCCTTGGCCGAGTTGCCGTCGGTGATCACGCGGGCGATGCCGGCGTCGAGGTCGAGAGTGACGCCGACGGGCACGACGTGCGGGGTGCCGTCCGGGCGGACGGTGGTGAGAGTGCAGAGGTGCCGCTCCCGCCAGAACTCGGCGAAAGCGGCACCCCTGGTGTTCAGGTCTGGCACCCGGTCAACGTATCAACCGGTCACGGTGTCAACGGCGGCGAGCCCGCCAGGCCGGACGCCGCCACGCGGGGCGGTTCGTGCCGATGCCGGCCAGGTGCAGGGCGATGCACAGCAGACCGGCGGTGAGCAGGTTGGTCGGCGTCAACACGGCTCCGAGCGAGATACCGGCGAGGTCGATGATCAACGCAATGGCGAACAGTACCGCCGCGATCACGGCAACCATGGCAGCGCTCCTCCTTGTCGGCCCCAGGACCCCTGGAATACCCCGCGACCGACGAGCCGGAACGAGCCAAACGGCCCAACTTCCGCGAGTCGCGCTGTGGGACACACCGAATGTAGGTTTCGGGCATGTGCCCGAGACCTACATTCGGTGTGCTTGAGAGCGCGACTCGCGGGGGTCAGGCGATGGCGCGGTCGGTGGGGCGGATGGGGGCGGGGAGGACGTCGCGGCCGGTGAGGTACGTGTCCACCGCGGCTGCGGCGGAACGGCCCTCGGCGATGGCCCAGACGATGAGGGACTGGCCGCGGCCCATGTCGCCGGCGACGAAGACGCCGTCGACGCTGGTGGCGAAGGACCGGTCCCGGGCGACGTTGCCGCGGGGGTCCAGGTCGACGCCGAGCTCCGTCACCAAGCCCTCACGCTGCGGGCCGACGAAACCCATGGCCAGCAACACCAGCTGGGCCGGCAGCTCCCGCTCCGTCCCCTCGACGGACACGAACTTCCCGTCCTCCATCCGGACCTCGACGAGCTTGAGGCCCCGCAGCTGACCGTCGTCGTCGCCGAGGAACTCCACCGTGGACACGGAGTACAGCCGCTCGCCGCCCTCCTCGTGCGCCGACGTCACCCGGTACAGCATGGGATAGGTCGGCCACGGGTGCTGCGCGGCCCGCGTCTCCGGCGGCTGCGGCATGATCTCCAGCTGCGTGACGGAAGCCGCGCCCTGACGGTGCGCGGTGCCGAGGCAGTCGGCGCCGGTGTCGCCGCCGCCGATCACGACGACGTGCTTGCCGGCGGCGTTGATCGGCGACTGCGCGTACGCCCGGTTCGCCGGCGGCAGGTACTCCATCGCCTGGTACACGCCGGTGAACTCGCGCCCGGGCACGGGCAGGTCCCGCCACGCGGTGGCGCCGCCGGCGAGAACCACCGCGTCATAAGAACCGCGCAGTTCCTCCACCGTGACGTCCTCGCCGACGTTCACGCCGGTGCGGAACTCGGTGCCCTCGGCCCGCATCTGGTCGAGCCGGCGGTCCAGCCGCCGCTTCTCCATCTTGAACTCGGGAATCCCGTACCGCAGCAGGCCGCCGATCGCGTCGGCCCGCTCGTACACGACCACCGAGTGCCCGACCCGGGTCAGCTGCTGCGCCGCCGCCAGCCCGGCCGGCCCGGAGCCGATCACCGCGACCTTCTTGCCCGTCAACGACGTCGGCGGCTGCGGCGTCACCCAGCCCTCGTCCCAGGCCCGGTCGATGATCTCCACCTCGACCCGCTTGATCGAGACCGGGTCGGAGTTGATGCCGAGCACGCACGCCGCCTCGCACGGCGCCGGGCACAACGTCCCGGTGAACTCCGGGAAGTTGTTGGTGGCGTGCAGCCGCTCGATGGCGTCACGCCAGTCCTGGCGCCACACCAGCGTGTTCCACTCCGGGATGAGGTTGCCCAGCGGACAGCCCTGGTGGCAGAACGGGATCCCGCAGTCCATGCACCGGCCGGCCTGCTTCTCCAGCCGCTGGTGGCCGAACTCCTCGTACACCTCGCGCCAGTCGGTGATCCGGATGTCCACCGGACGGTGGCTGGCGTTCTCCCGCGGCGTGGTCAGAAAGCCCTTGGGGTCAGCCATGAGCGGCCTCCATGATCGCGGTGTCCACGTCCCTGCCGTCGGCCTCCGCGCTGGCCCGCGCGGCCAGCACCCGCTTGTAGTCCTTGGGCATCACCTTGGTGAACCGGCCGACGGCCAGCTCCCAGTCGGCCAGCAGCAGGTCCGCCACCGCCGACTCCGTCTCCCGCCGGTGCCGGTCGATCACCTCGTGCAGGTAGGCCTGGTCCTCGTCGGTCAGCTCGTCCAGGTCCACCATCTCCTGGTTGACCCGCACCGGAGACAGGTCCAGCACGTAGGCGACGCCGCCCGACATGCCGGCCGCGAAGTTGCGGCCGGTCGGGCCGAGCACCACGGCACGGCCGCCGGTCATGTACTCGCAGCCGTGGTCGCCGACGCCCTCGACGACGGCCAGCGCGCCGGAGTTGCGCACGCAGAACCGCTCGCCGACCTTGCCGCGCAGGAACAGCTCGCCGCCGGTCGCGCCGTAGGCGATCACGTTGCCGGCGATGATGTTCTGCTCCGCGGTGAACGGCGCGGACGGATCCGGCCGCACGGTCACCCGGCCGCCGGACAGGCCCTTGCCGAGGTAGTCGTTGGCGTCGCCGACCAGCCGCAGCGTGATGCCGCTGGGCAGGAACGCGCCGAACGACTGGCCGGCGGTGCCGGTGAACGTCACGTCGATCGTGTCGTCCGGCAGGCCCTCGCCGCCCCAGCGCTTCGTCAGCTCCGAGCCGAGCATGGTGCCCACGGTCCGGTTCACGTTGCGCACGGGCAGTTCCAGCCGCACCCGGTCGCCCGAGCCCAGCGCGCCCTCGGCCAGCTGGATCAGCGTGTTGTCCAACGCCTTGTCCAGGCCGTGGTCCTGCGAGGTGGTGCGGTGCCGGGCGGCGCGCGGCGGCAGCTCGGGCACGTGGAAGATCGGCGTCAGGTCGAGACCGGCCGCCTTCCAGTGCTCGACCGCGTCGGCGGTGTCCAGCAGCTCGGCGTGCCCGACCGCTTCCTCCAGCGACCGGAAACCCAGCTGCGCCAACAGCTCCCGGACCTCCTGGGCGACGAACTCGAAGAAGTTCACCACGTACTCGGCCTTGCCGCTGAACTTCTCGCGCAGCACCGGGTTCTGCGTGGCCACGCCGACCGGGCAGGTGTCCAGGTGGCACACCCGCATCATCACGCAGCCGGACACCACCAGCGGCGCGGTGGCGAAGCCGAACTCCTCGGCGCCCAGCAGCGCGGCGACGATCACGTCCCGGCCGGTCTTGAGCTGGCCGTCGGTCTGCACGACGATCCGGTCCCGCAACCGGTTGGCCAGCAGCGTCTGCTGGGTCTCGGCCAGGCCCAGCTCCCACGGCGCGCCGGCGTGCTTGATCGACGACAGCGGCGACGCGCCGGTGCCGCCGTCGTGGCCGGAGATCAGCACCACGTCCGCGTGCGCCTTGGACACGCCCGCCGCGACCGTGCCGACGCCGACCTCGGACACCAGCTTGACGGCGATCCGCGCCGGCGGGTTGGCGTTCTTCAGGTCGTGGATGAGCTGGGCGAGGTCCTCGATCGAGTAGATGTCGTGGTGCGGCGGCGGGGAGATGAGCCCGACGCCGGGCGTGGAGTGCCGGGTCTTGGCGATCCACGGGTACACCTTGTTGCCGGGCAGCTGCCCGCCCTCGCCGGGCTTCGCGCCCTGCGCCATCTTGATCTGGATGTCCTGCGCGGAGACCAGGTACTCGCTCGTGACGCCGAAGCGGCCGCTGGCCACCTGCTTGATCGCCGAGCAGCGCTCCGGGTCGTCCAGCCGGTCCGCGTCCTCGCCGCCCTCGCCGGTGTTGGACTTGGCGCCCAGCCGGTTCATGGCGATCGCGAGGACCTCGTGCATCTCCTTGGAGATCGAACCGTAGGAGATCGCGCCGGTGGCGAACCGCTTGACGATCTCGGAGACCGGTTCGACCTCCTCGATCGGCACCGGCGACCGCACCCCGTCACGGAACTTGAACAGCCCGCGCAGCGTCATCAGCCGCTCGGCCTGGTCGTCGACCGCCCGCGTGTACTCCTTGAAGACGTCGTAGCGACGGCTGCGGGTGGAGTGCTGGAGCTTGAACACCGTGGTCGGGTTGAACAGGTGCGCCTCGCCCTCGCGGCGCCACTGGTACTCGCCGCCGACCTCCAGCTCGCGGTGGCTGGCGTGCACGCCGTCGGCCGGGAACGCCTTGCGGTGCCGCTTGGCGACCTCCTCGGCGATCTCGTCGAAGCCGACGCCGCCCAGCCGCGAGGTGGTGCCGGTGAAGCACTCGTCGATCACCTCGGCGCCCACGCCGATCGCCTCGAAGATCTGCGCGCCGGTGTAGGAGGCCACCGTGGAGACGCCCATCTTCGACATCGTCTTGCGGACGCCCTTGCCCAGCGCCTTGATCAGGTTGCTGGTGGCCTTGTGCGCGTCGACGTCCGGCAGCTCCTCGACCGTGGCCATCGCCAGGTACGGGTTGACCGCGGCCGCGCCGTAGCCGATGAGCAGCGCGATGTGGTGCACCTCGCGGGCGTCGCCGGCCTCCACGATGAGGCCGACCTTGGTGCGGGTCTTCTCCCGTACGAGGTGGTGGTGCACCGCGCCGGTCAGCAGCAGCGACGGGATCGGCGCGTAGCGGGCGTCGGCGCCGCGGTCGGACAGCACGATCAGGCGCGCGCCGTCGTCGATCGCCTCCGACACCTCGGTGCGGATCTCGTCCAGCCGGGCCCGCAGCGCCTCGCCGCCGCCGTCCACCCGGTACCGGCCGAGCACGGTGACCGCCTGATAGCCCGGCATGTCGCCGTCGTCGTTGATGTGCACCAGCTTGGCCAGCTCGTCGTTGTCCAGCACCGGGAACTCGAGCGAGATCCGGCGGCAGGACGCGGGCGTGGCGGCCAGCAGGTTGGTCTCCGGGCCCAGCGCGGAGGTCAGGGAGGTGACCAGCTCCTCCCGGATCGCGTCCAGCGGCGGGTTCGTCACCTGCGCGAACAGCTGAGTGAAGTAGTCGAACAGGCTGCGCGAGCGGTCCGACAGCACGGCGAACGGGGCGTCGTTGCCCATCGAGCCGATCGGCTCGGCGCCGGTGATCGCCATCGGCCGCAGCAGGATCTGGAGCTCCTCCTCGGAGTAGCCGAAGACCTGCTGGCGGGTGACCAGCGCGGCATGCTTGGGGATCTCGCGCTCGCGGGCCGGCAGCTCGGCCAGCCGCACCATGCCGGCGTCCACCCAGTCCTGGTACGGGTGCTCGGCGGCCAGCGCGGACTTGATCTCCTCGTCGTCCACGATCCGGCCGGCCGCGGTGTCGACCAGGAACATCCGGCCCGGCTCCAGGCGTCCCTTGCGGACGACCCTGGCCGGGTCGATCTCCAACACGCCGGCCTCGCTGCCGAGCACCACCAGGCCGTCGTCGGTGACCCAGTAGCGGGCCGGGCGCAGGCCGTTGCGGTCCAGCACCGCGCCGATCAGGCTGCCGTCGGTGAACGACACCAGCGCCGGGCCGTCCCACGGCTCCATCAGGGCCGAGTGGAACTCGTAGAACGCGCGCCGCGCCGGATCCATCTCGGTGTGGTTCTCCCACGCCTCCGGGATCATCATCAGCACCGCGTGCGGCAGCGACCGCCCGCCGAGGTGAAGCAGCTCCAGCACCTCGTCGAAGGAGGCCGAGTCGCTGGCGCCCCGGGTGATCACCGGGAACAGGTCGGCCAGCTCGCCCGGGATCAGCTCGGACTCGAGCAGCGCCTCCCGCGCGTCCATCCAGTTCCGGTTGCCGCGCAAGGTGTTGATCTCACCGTTGTGCGCGATGTAGCGGTACGGGTGGGCCAGCGGCCAGGACGGGAAGGTGTTCGTGGAGAACCGGCTGTGCACCAGGCCGATGGCGCTGGCGACCCGCTCGTCCACCAGGTCGGGGAAGAACCGGGCCAGCTGCGGCTCGGTGAGCATGCCCTTGTAGACGAGGGTGCGCCCGGACAGGCTCGGGAAGTACACGTCGGCGTCGTGCTCGGCGCGCTTGCGGACGCGCAGGGCGATCCGCTCCAGCGGCAGGCCGCGGACCGCGTCGTCCACCGGGGCGAGGAACAGTTGGGCGAAGTGCGGCATGGTGGTCGCCGCCGTCGGGCCGACGTGCTCGGTGTCGACGGGCACGTCCCGCCACCCCAGCACTCTCGTGCCCTCCTCGGCGGCGATCCGCTCGACGGTCGCCACCGCGGCGGCGCGTTCGGCGGTGTCGGCCGGCAGGAACGCCGTGCCGACCAGGTAACCGCCTTCCGCCGGCAGCGGCAGGCCGGTCACTTCGCGGAAGAACGCGTCCGGCACCTGGATCAGGACGCCGGCGCCGTCGCCGGTCTCCGGCTCGGCGCCGCGGGCGCCCCGGTGTTCCAGGTTGCGCAGCGCGGTCAGGGCCTTGCGCACGATGTCGTGGCTGCGGTTGCCGGCGAGATCGGCCACGAAGGCCACGCCGCACGCGTCGTGCTCGAACTGCTCGTCGTACAAGCCCCCGATTCGGGGGTGGTGGTGGATCACGGCTGTACGGCCCTCCCGTGGTGGGACGCCCTGTCGCGGGGGCGTGCGTCTGACGCGGGGGTGCTCGAAATGGCCCGGGAACGGGCGGGTAAATTGGTACGCACGACGCTGTGCGCTGACCGATTGCCCTCTTGAGGCAGGTCGAAGCGGTCCCCGGGGGGTAGGCCGGGGTCTTGTGACGATAATGTGAACACGGGGTTATCCGCACTACCCGTGTTGCACACCACAGCAACTTGCATCTCAATTGTTGCGCGGATGGGCCTGTTTCGCCTGGTCGGCGGTACCGCGAGCTAGGCTCGATGATCTCAGCATCCGGGAGGTCAGGACGTGTCCATCAAGATCACCGCCGATGCCGCCGAGCACGGCTTCGACGCCGAGCGGCTCGCGCGCATCGACCGCCACTTCGCCCGCTACGTCGAGGACGGCCGGCTGCCCGGCTACCTCGCCGTGGTCACCCGGCACGGCGAGGTCGTGCACCTGGCCCAGGGCGGGCTGCGGGACGTGGAGGCCGCGCTGCCGGTCGGGGCGGACACGCGGTGGCGCATCTACTCCATGACCAAGCCCGTCACCTCCGTGGCGGCGATGATGTTGTTCGAGCGCGGCGAGTTCGAGCTGACCGACCCGATCTCCCGGTGGCTGCCCGAGTTCGCGGCGGCGCGGGTGTACGCCAAGGGATCCTCGGCCGCGCCCGGCACCGTGCCGGCCACGGAACCGATCCGGATCTGGCACCTGTTGACACACACCGCCGGTCTCACGTACGGCTTCCACCACGCGCATGCCGTCGACGGGATCTACCGCCGCAACGGGTACGAGTGGGGCGTGCCTCCCGGTGTCGACCTCGCCGGCGCCTGCGAGGCGTACGCGTCGATGCCCCTGGTGCACCAGCCCGGGGCGGAGTGGAACTACTCGGTGGCCACCGATGTGCTCGGTCGGCTGGTCGAGGTCGTCTCCGGGCAGACGCTGGACGCCTTCCTCGCCGAGCACGTCTTCCGGCCGTTGGGCATGGCCGACACCGGATTCTGGACCGACAGCGACCAGTTGGCGGCGCTGTACTCGCCGGCGCCCGGCACCGGGCGGCTGCTGCGCAACGACGCCATGGGCGCGGCGTTCACGTCGAGGCCGGTCTGCCTGTCCGGCGGCGGTGGGCTGGTGTCGACGGCGTACGACTACCACCGGTTCACGCAGATGTTGTTGCGGCGCGGTGAACTCGACGGTGTGCGGCTGCTGTCGCCGCGGGCCGTGGATCTGATGACCCGCAACCACCTTCCCGGCGACCTGGAGTCGTTCGGCCGGCCCCTGTTCGCCGAGACGTCCTATGTGGGCGTCGGTTTCGGGCTGGGCTTCTCCGTGACGGTGGATCCGGTGGCGGCCAAGACGTTGGGGCCGGCGGGGGAGTACGCCTGGGGCGGCGCCGCCAGCACCGCCTTCTGGGTGGACCCGGTCAACGAGGTGACGGCGATGTTCTTCACCCAACTCCTCCCCTCCAGCACCTACCCCCTCCGCCCCCAACTCCGCACCCTCACCTACCAGTCCCTGCTGGCCTGAACCCCCGCGAGTCGCGCTCTCAGACACACTGAATGTAAGCCTCAGGCAGAACCCCGCGAGTCCCGCCGAGCGTCACACCGAAACCCGCTGTGCGGCAGAACTGAGCCCCCGGTCTTGTTTCTGCACGAAACCGACATTCGGTGTGTCCCAGAGCGCGACTCGCGGGGGTGTCCACTGTGGATGAATGCTCGAAACCCCTGGTGTTGGACCAACTCCAGGGTCGCGGGCGATTCGGCATCGGCGGTTGTCGGCGGGTAGATTCGGCGGGTATCCGGATTCCACGACAGGGGTGACCGATGCGAGCGACCTTGCTCTACGGAAAGGGCGACATCCGGGTCGAGGAGGTGCCCGACCCGACGATCCAGCAGCCGACCGACGTCCTGGTGCGGGTGACCCGATCCTGCGTCTGCGGCAGCGACCTGTGGCCGTACCAGAGCGCGCCGGAGATCGACGGCGGCCGGCGGATCGGGCACGAGTTCATCGGCGTGGTCGAGGAGGCCGGCGGGGACGTCTCGACGCTGGCCAAGGGCGACGTCGTGGTGGCGCCGTTCCTCTGGTGCGACAACACGTGCGACTACTGCCAGGCCGGCCTGAACAGCTCCTGCCGCAACGGCGGCGGCTGGGGCTTCAACGGCGTCGACGGCGGCCAGGGCGAGTACGTCCGGGTGCCGCAGGCCGACGGCACGCTGGTGAAGCTGCCGGTCGGCGAGGACGACGAGCTGATGCCGTCGCTGCTGACGCTGTCGGACGTCTTCAGCACCGGCCACCACGCGGCCCGCACCGCACGGGTGGAGAAGGGCTCCACGGTCATCGTGATCGGTGACGGCGCGGTGGGCCTGTCGGCGGTGCTGGCGGCGAAGCGGCTGGGCGCCGAGCAGATCGTGCTGCTGGGCCGCCACCAGGTCCGCACGGACCTGGGCCGCGAGTTCGGCGCCACCGACGTGGTGCCGGAGCGCGGCGAGGAAGCCGTCGCCAGGGCCAAGGAGCTGACCAACGGCGACGGCGCGTTCCACGTGCTGGAGTGCGTCGGCACGCTCGGGGCGTACGAGACGGCGCTGGGCCTGGTCCGCCCCGGCGGCGCGATCAGCCGCGTCGGCGTGCCGCAGTACACCGACGGGCCGGTCGGCCGCGTCCTGTTCGGCCGGAACGTCACCCTCACCGGCGGCGTCGCCCCGGCCCGCGCCTACATCGAGGAGCTGCTGCCGGACGTGCTCTCCGGCGCCGTGCAGCCGGGCCGGGTCTTCGACCGGACGTTGCCGCTGGCCGAGATCCCCGACGCCTACCGGGCGATGAACGACCGGCAGGCGCTGAAGGTGCTGATCAAGCCCTGAGACTGGTCAAGCCCTGAGCCGGGCCAGCCGGCGCGTGCTGGGCCAGCGCACGTCGTGCACCCAGCCCAGCTTCTCGAAGATCCAGATCAGCCGCGCCGACACGTCGACCTGACCCCGCAGCACGCCGTGGCGCGCCGAGGTCGGGTCGGCGTGGTGCAGGTTGTGCCACGCCTCGCCCATGCTCAGGATGGCCAGCGGCCAGAAGTTCGCCGACCGGTCCCGCGCGGTGAACGGCCGGTCGCCGATCATGTGGCAGATCGAGTTCACCGACCAGGTCACGTGGTGCAGCACGGCGACCCGGACCACGCCCGCCCAGAAGAAGCCGGTCACCGCGCCCCACCAGGACCAGGTGACCAGGCCGCCGATCAGCGCCGGCGCGAGCAGCGTGACGGCGGTCAGCGGGCCGAACAGGCGGTGCACCAGCCGCATGTCCCTGTCGGCCTCCATGTCCGGCGCGAACCGCTTGCGGTTGGTCAGGTCCCGGTCGAAGATCCACCCCATGTGGGCGTGCCAGAAGCCGCGCACCAGCGCGGCCGGCGACGTGCCGAAGTTCCACGGCGAGTGCGGGTCGCCCTCACGGTCGGAGAACGCGTGGTGGCGGCGGTGGTCGGCGACCCAGTGCAGCACGGGTCCCTGCACGGAGAGGCTGCCGGCGACCGCCAGCGCGACCCGCATTGCCCGGCCCGCCTTGAACGAGCCGTGGGTGAAGTAGCGGTGGAAACCGACGGTCACGCCGAGGCAGCTGACCGTGTAGAAGAACGCCGCCGAGATCAGGTCGGCCCAGCCGACTCCCCAGCCCCACAGCACGGGGATCGCGGCGACCAGCGCGATGGCCGGCACGATCGCGAAGATGTACACGGCGACCTGCGCGGGCATGCCGCGCTGTCCGTCCATCAATGTGGTCATCCGACGGGTGTCCGAGGCTTCGGCCAGGGTCGTCATGTGCCGAGGGTACGGCCCCGAGCTGGGGGGTTCGCCAGACCCGTCGGTGAAGGTTAGTTGTCTAGTGGTTTTCCGCGTGCTGCACGTTCGCCACCAGCGTCGCCAGCGTGTCACCCAGTTCGGCGATGCGTTGCGGGTCGACGCCGGCCCGTAGCCGCTCGTCGAACTCGGTCGCCGCCGTGCGCAGCCGGTGGAAGGCGGCCTCGCCTGCCTCGGTCAGCTCGATCTGGTGGACGCGCCGGTTGGCCGGGTCGCGCCGGCGGGTGATCAGACCGTCCCGCTCCATGCCGGACAGGTGGTGGGTCATCGTCGCCTCGCGCAGCTCCAGCGCCTCGGCCAGGTCCTTCTGCGTGGCGCCCGGGTTGATCTTCAGCTGGAGCAGCACGAGCCAGGACGACTGGGAGCCGCCGGCCGCCGCGAGCGCGTCCTCGAACGCCCGGGTGAGGGTGCGCGCCGCGCGGGCGACCGCGAGCCCGACGGGTGGCTGGTGTGGACGGCCCATGGCGGTGAGCTTAGGCGGGCAGGCCGATCGGGCTGAGGTGCATGCCCGCGAACCGCCAGCCGTGGTCCGTGCGGACCGAGATGTGCGTGGCGCGGAACTGGCCGTCCGCGGGCGTTCCCTTGTACGCGGCCTGCTGCGCGTGCACGCCGATCACCAGTGCGGTGTCGCCGAGCTCGCGGACCAGCCGGTCGCGCCAGTCCAGTTCGGACGTCACGAGGTCGCCGGTGCGGTAGCGGTCCAGCCACTGCTGCTTGTCCAGCACGAAGCCGAACGGCCCGACCAGGGTGAAGTCGGCGGTGGACAGTTCGTCCAAAGTGGCCACATCGGCGTCGACCTCGGCCTTGGCCCAGCGGTTCTCGAGTTCCTCGACCGTGTTCACGATTCCTCCTTGAAGTGTGTGGCCGCCCAGCGGCGGAAGGTCGTCGCCGGCCGGCCCAGAACCTGCTCGACGACGGGGGAGACGTCCGCGCCGTAGTCGCCGGCGAGGACGTGCTCGATCATCTTCTCGGCCAGGTCGCGGGCCATGCCGCCGCGCACCATGCCGTCGATCGCCTGCGCCGTCGTCGGTTCCACGAGGGTCAGCCGGCGACCGAGGACCTCCCCGACGATGGCGAGTTCCTGTTCCGGCGTAAGTACTTCCGGTCCCGACAGTTCCAGCTTCCGGTTGCGCAGCGCCGGGTTGGTGAACGCCTCCACGGCCACCGCCGCGATGTCCTCCGGCGCGATCGGTGTGGACGCTCGGTGGGCGAACGCCACGTGCACGGTGTCGCCCCGGCCGAGCATGTGCTTCCACCCCAACGTGTTCGACATGAACCGTCCCGGCCGCAGCAGCGTGTGGTCGATGCCGCTGTCCGTGACTGCCGCCTCGTCCCGGCGGTGCCAGGCCGCGACCAGCTCGTGCCCCTCTTCGCCGCCTGCCGCCACCGACAGCTTCACCAGGTGCTTCACACCCGCCCGCTGTGCCGCCGCCACCTGCACAACCGTGTGCAGGTTCGGGCTTCCTGTCGGCTGGGACGTCATGAGGAACGCCTGCTCGACGCCCTCGAACGCCTTCGCCAGGCTCGCCGGCTCGTCGCAGTCGCCAGCGACGACCTCCACCCCCGCCGGGAAGGTCGCCGCCTCCGGCCGGCGCGTCATCGCCCGTACCGGCAGCCCGCGCGCCGCCAGCTGCGTCACCACCTTGGCGCCCACGTGGCCGGTGGCTCCGGTTATCAGAATCATGCCGTGAAGGTTAGATACCTAACTCTTAGATGTCAAAGTATTGGGCGAGGGGAATCGTCCAAGGACCTTCGCCCTTGGACGATCCGGTTCCGGCTCAGAGGCTGTGGGCGAGGATGTCGCCGTACGAGGTGGTCGCGTGGATGTCCAGCTCGGCGGCGCCGTCGGTGTTGCGCAGGGCGTTGCTGATCCGGCCGTAGGAGGTGCCCG
>NZ_QUNO01000016.1 GCF_003387475.1 Kutzneria buriramensis
AGCGCCCCGCGCGGCGAGCTGGACCTCGTGCCGGCCGCCGCGTAGGCGGTCCGGTCGGCCAGCCGCAGCACCGCCCCGTCCAGGTCGTAGTCGCGCTCGTTGCGGCTCTCCTCGATCTCCGCGATCGCCGCCTGCGCCTGCTCGGCGTCCGCGCAGATCTGCATGTCGGCGGCCTCAAGGCCAAGCGCCCGCAGCGCCTGACCCAGGTCGGCGGCGGCCTCGGCCGAGGTGTCCAGGTCGAACCCGAAGAACTGCAACCGCCGCTCGGCCACCGCTGCCGAGTCCTTGGCCCGCAGCGTGCCCGCCGCAGCATTGCGCGGGTTGATCAGGGGCTTGTCCGGGTGCGCGGTGTTGTAGGCGGCGAAGGTGGAGCGCAGCATCACCGCCTCGCCGCGCACCTCGACCCGGCCCGGGGCGTCGACGCGCTCGGGCACGCCGTCGACCAGGGCCCGGACCAGTGGCGTGACGTCGTCGCCGGTCGTGCCGTCGCCGCGCGTCACCGCACGGACCAGCGTGCCCTCCTCGTAGACCACGGCCAGCGACAGCCCGTCCAGCTTCGGCATCACCGCCACCGGCTGGCCCGGGAACCGGCCGAAGAACGCCACCACCTGGTCGGGTTTGGTCGCCTTCTCCAGCGACAGCATCGGCCTGGAGTGCCGGACCGGCGCGTGCAGCACCGTCGGCGCCCCCACCTGCTCCAGCGGGTTCGGGTCCGGCGCCAGCCCCGGATTCGCCTCGATCAGCGCCCGCAGCTCGTCCTCGATCGCGTCGTACTCGGCGTCGGCCACCAGCGGCGAGCCCCGGTAGTAGGCGTCGCGCAGCGCCACGATCTGGTCGGCGAGTTCCTGAATACGTTCCCCGGCGTTCACGGTGGTCAAGCTACCGACACCCACCGACAACCTGGTGGAGCACGGCGCCGCCGGCGCGACGCTGGCCGACCTCGACCGGACGATTACGGTCGCCCGCCCGTCACCGACCTCGACATTCCGATCATCACGGACTGAGATCAGGATGACCCACGACGTTGGGCCGATCGCACTGGCCGATCCGGAACTACGCCGTCGCCGCCGAGCGCGAGCCGAAGACCGCATCCGGACCGCGAAGAGCACCGGCCTGACCAACCTGCCGCTGTACGGCTTCGCCCACAACGAGATCTGGGTCGCGATCGTCGCGGTGGCCGTCTAACTGACCGCCCGGACCCAGATGCTCGCCCTGATCTACCACCAAGCACGCAGGTGGGAGCCCAAACACCAGCAGCTAGGCCTGTTCTCCATCGCCGGACGCATCGCCCGCCACGCCCGGCAAGTCCACCTCCGGCTGGCCAGCCACGCACCACGGGCTGATCTGGTCCTGACCGCCCGCCAGCGCCTCCACGACCTACCACGACTGGCTTGACCAGCCAGAACCCCGTTCCCACGAGCAACCAGCGTCGCCACCGCGCAGTGGAACCCGGCAACACCCGGTCGGCACCCGGCCACTGCGACGACCCCCGAACACCGCAAGAAGAACGCGCTACATCCGCCGGTCGCGGTCTCAAGCCAGGCGGTCACCCACACGAAAGATCCGGGCTGGGAAGCCGATGGCGCCCATCTGCGGCGATGGCATTCCGCTCCGTCCCTACGCCGGTGGTGCAGAGACGACGGCTCTGCACCACCGGCAGGGGCGTCAGATGCTCACGACGGTGACCGGAGAGAAACCGAAATTCGTGACGTGCACCGGAATCCCGAATCCCCACCCGCTGACGCAGCTGCCGTTCACAGGAAAGAACTGGGGCCACCCAGCCAGCTGCCATTGGACCTCGACTTCTCCCGAACCGTAGAAGCACAGCTGCGTCGGCCCCCAAACCCAGGTCGGCATGTTCGCGCTCGACAGGAAGTGCGGGAGGTTAGCAAAGGTGGGAGCGTGCTGGGCGGTAGCCGCGGAGGTGGTCGGGTGGTGCTGCGCGGGCTGTCCGGTGCTGGCCTGGGCGGCGCCGGCGGCGCCGACGAGCACGCCCGCCGTCAGGACGGTCGCAGCAACTCGCCGGATCGATGCAGTGTTCACGTGATCTCCTCAAAGGGGGTTGGTGTCCCGCGCGATACCGGATCGGGCTCCGGTACGAGGACATGACTTAGTGTCATCGCCCGTCACTCTTCGAAACAGCAGGCCAGCGCGGGACTTCGAACGCTTATGGACGAGGCAGGCTCCTGCGGCAGCAGGGGGTAACTGCTGAATCTCGCCTAAGTGCTCGGCTTTCGCCGCACAGTGCGAGAAAGTCAGACCATGGATCTGCGCGTGCTCGGGCGCTGGCAGACGATGGCCGCGGTCGCCACCGGTGCCGCGGGGGCGACGTTCGCGGCGTTCGCAATCACGCTGTCGGTCGGTGCCCAGGCGGTTCCGGGGTGGGCGCTAGTACCGGTCGAATCGGTCGGCGTGGTGTTCCTCGGCGTCGGGCTGTTCGCCTGGTTCCGGCGGCCGGAGTTCGTGGGCCTGGCCCGGCTCATGGTCGCGGTCGGTGTCACGTGGTATGTGGGTGACCTGCAGTTCAGCTCGAACCCGGCGCTGAAGGTGTTTGGGTTCTGGCTGTTTCACCTCAACCTGGTGGTGCTGGCGCATCTGCTGCTGTCGTATCCCACGGGTAAGCTGCCTGCGCTGCCCGTCCACCGGCTCTTTCCCCGCCGACCGGGCAGCGGGGAGACCCACCACCGCAAAGTTCCGCTTGCGCGGTACACCATCGCCATGCTGTACGCGACCGTGGTGGTCACCCAGGGAATGCGCGCACTGGTCGAGAAGCCGCTGCCCCCGCAGGGGTGGGGCAGCCCGCAGGCGCACATCTCAGTGTGGGCGCCGATCGGCAGCATCGTCGGCGCGGTGTTCACGATCGTCACGCTGGTCCTGGTGGTCTTGCGGTGGCGGGACGAGCCGTCGCCGGTTCGCAAGGCACGCGGCCTGTACTGGCTGTCCGTCGATCTGATCGGCGTTCTGATCGTGGTCGGGCTCGTGGCTGGTCTCCTGCGACCTTCGGTGACGGTGGAAAGCGTGGTGCTGCTGCTGTACGCCGTGGCGCACCTGGTCCTCGGCGCGGCCGTGCTGACCAGCTTGCTGCACACCCGGCTGGCCACTCAACAGCTGGTCACCGAACTGCTCGCCGCATTACACGGGCATCGGTCCAACAACAACGTCAGGCTGCGCGACGCTCTTGCGACGGCGCTGGAGGATCCGACTCTGACCGTTCACTACCGGCTGCCCGACTCGGACGACTACGTCGACGCCCACGGCAAGGCAGCGCCCGTGCCCGCCGGCACCGAAGACCGGGCGGTGACCTTCGTCACCGGGCGTGGCGGGCAGGTGTTGGCGGCTCTCGTCCACGAACCCGTACTGGCGAGCCCGATTCTGCACCGTCGGCTGGAGGCGGTCGTCGCTGCGGCCGGTGTGGCGATCGAGAACGCGCAACTGCAGAAGGAGGCGGAGAACCGGGCGCACCTACGGGGTCTGGCGACGGCCGAGCAGGCGACCCGGAAAACCATCCGCAACACGCTGCACGACGGCCCTCAAACCCAATTGGCGGCGGCGCAGCTCCTTGTCGGTCGTGCGCGCGCTCTGGCGGGCACGGGAGACCTGCACCGCGAACTGGGGAAGATCTTCGATACGTTGCAGGAGGCGGTCACCGGCCTGCGCGAGGTGGTCGACGATCTCTACCCGTCCAACCTGGGCCGATCAGGCCTGCGCGAGGCCGTCAGCTCGCTGGCACGCCATTCACCGACCCCGCTCGTCATCGACATCCCGGCCGACCGCTGGGACCACGACACCGAGGAGGCCGCGTTCTTCATCATCAGCGAGGCGGTCTGCAACGCGCTCAAGCATGCCAACGCGACCCGGATCACGGTCCGCGTACAGCACCTCACGAACCGGCTCCACATCGAGGTCAGCGACAACGGTACCGGCGCGGCGAACGACAGCGCGACCGGTTCCGGCCTGCACGGGATGCGCAACCGGGCCACCGCCCGCAACGGTACCTGGACCATCGAACACCCCGACGGCGGCGGAACGACTATCAGGACGGTGCTGCCATGCGTGTGATCGTTGCCGAAGACGGCGTAATGCGCGGGCTGCTCGTCGAATACCTGCTTGGGCACGGCATCGAGGTGATCGGGCAAGCCGCGACCACACAGGAACTGCTCGGCCTGGTCGACGCCGATCCGCCGCAGCTGGTGACGGTCGACTTCGGGATGCCCCGGCGCCTGGGGACCATCCCTGAGTACGGCGCCGGCCTAGACGCCGCGAAGGAGATCCGCCGACGCCACCCGCACGTCGCCATCCTGGCACTGTCGCAGTACACCGAGCTCTCCTGGGCACAGGAGATCCTCAGCCTCGGGACAGCGGTGGGATACCAGCTCAAAGACCGAGTCGGTACCCCCGACCAGCTCCTCGTGACAATGCGGGAAGTCGCCGAGGGCGCCGTACGCATCGACGGGAAACTGACAGGCCCGCTGCTGCGCCCCGCGCACAAGGACGATCCGCTCCGAAACCTCAGTAAGCGGCAGCGGGAAATCCTCGAGCTCATAGCCCAGGGCTGGTCAAACCACAGCATCGGGAAGCAGCTGTGCCTGACCGAAAGCACCGTTGAGGGGCACGTGACGTTGATCCTCCGCTCCCTCGGCATCGTGGTGCGCCCACCAGATGGAGGGGAGCCGGAAATCAACGGACGGGTCATGGCAGTACTTGAGTTCCTCAAGCCGGGCCTGTCGCCCTCCCCTGGGAGGCAAGTCGGTATCCGGGACGCATGAGGCTGGCCACGCTCCAGCTGCGCCGGATTATGCGGGTAACGCTGGTGCACGTCGGTGCCCTGGATGCAGTCGGTCCAGTCGCGGACCTTCCTGTCATTGCGCAGTCGGCGTCCCCAGCCGGCCTCGGCGCGGCAGATCCGCTCAGCGCGGGCCCGCGCTCTCCGGCGATGACGGACGTCATCTTTGGCATCGGGTGCGCGGGCGGCTGCGGCCGGCGCTTCCCACCCGGGCACGGACAAGCTCGTGATCGCCCGTACTGAGAACTGCGACCAGCCCGTGGAGCTGCTCGCGCTGCTCGCTGGGACGCGGCCGACGGCGTATCGACCGCGGGCAACACGGGGCAAGCGAAGCCCACGCTTTGCCATGTCGAGACGACCCAGCGCCAGATGCGCACGATCGAGCTGTTCTCGGCCTCTTCCGGAACGCCGGCTCCGCCTCGGTCTGGCGGCTGGCGCACCGGAGAACACCACCCTCGCAGACATCCTCAACGGAGGTGGGGTCACGCTACGTTGAACACGCGTCAGCCGTCTCGCTACCCTGAGTCGCAGTCGCGTCACGCGGGAGGCAGATGCATGGGGAGCGCTGGGGGCTTCCAAGTCGACACCGACACTGTTTTTCGGGCTTCCGTCCAGTTTCTGGACACCAAGGAGTTCGTCTACGACATCGCGGCGGGCGTGGCCGGTGACCTCGCCAGCACCTCCGGCATGGCCGGTGACGACAGCACCGCGCACTTGTTCGCGGCGAAGTACGAGCCCGCGGCTACGACGATCGTGCAGGCGATCGGCAAGGCGGGTCAGGGCATGGCGACGATCTCCAGCCGATTGTTGACGATGGCGGTGGGCTACCTCAATGCCGACGACGCGGCGGCCCGCAGCTTCACCGGGAACATCAACACGTCCTCGGCATTGCAGCCGGGGCCGCAGGGCTGCGATCCCAGTCAGGCGCATCAGGCGCTGCCGATGGTCACCGGGTCGAAGCAGGTGCACGAGATCCCGGTCATCGGCAAGTTTTGGCCCCAGGGCGACCCGGACAAGCTTCGACACGCCGCGCAGGTATGGGACCGCTGCGCGGGGCTGGTCGACACCGCGCAGGGCAACGGCGCTCAGCACGCGGCGCCGGTGATGGAGCACTGCACGGGCGAGGCGTTCGACGCCTTCGCCCAATACGCCGGCACCGTCTACACCGGCAAGCCCGACGGCGGCACCGCCGTGTCCGCCTCGGCGCCGCTGATGGAGAACATCTCCGCCGCGTGTCGGGTGATGCGCAATGCCTGCAACGAGTACGCCGATGCGATCGACACCTGCCGCGACACGCTGATCGCCATCGGCGTGGGCGCTGGGCTGATCACTACCGCCGGTGTGCTGCTGTCGATCTTCACGTTGGGTGGGTCTGACGCCGCGGCGGCTGCGGGCGACGCCGCGCTGGCTGGTGAAGCCGCAGCCGCCGCGGAGACCCTGGCCACCGTCGAGGCCGGCTCGGCGGCAGCGGCGGCGGTCGCCGAGGCTGAGGCGATCGTGTCCACCCTGGCCGCTCGTCTGGTCGTCACCACGGTCGTCGCCGGTGCCGGAGTGGCTGCCTCGACGGTGCCGGCCGATGCCGCGCCGACCACTGGTGTCCCGCCGGGTGGCGGGTTGCCGGCCGGGGGCGTTGGGCCGGTGCCCCCGCCGATCCCGCCGCCGTTCCCGCTGTATGGCCCGGCCCAGCAGGCGGCCGCCTCGACCTGGGTACAGGGTCTGCCGGCGCGGCCGCCGAACTACGGCACCCCCGACGATCGCGCGTATCAGGTCCGCGTCGCTGGACAACCGGAGCGGCAGATGTCCGGTGCGAACGGTGAAGCGGTGTGGGCCGACGGGTTCCGGCCAGCAGACGGGGCGATCATCGACGCGAAGAACGTGCGCAAGCAAGGGTGCAGCCCGCGGTCGCTGGACGGTCTGCAGGAAGGCGCGTTCAACACGACCATGATGCTGGGCAAGGACGAGTCCGAGCTCGGCCGCTACCAGGCTGCGATCACCAACCCGGCCAACCACGCCCAGTACCTGGAGATCGACACCCCGGATCCCAGCACCGTCGGCTACTGGCAGTACCTTGCCGCTGCCAACCACGTGAAGAACAACGTGCGGGTCGTGCCCTAGCCGGCCCCTGGAAGGGAGTCATCGTGCAGGGCACGATCTTCGTCGCCGCCCCGCCCGGCACCACCTGGCCGCTGACCCTGGATGGCGTTGAACGCCAGTTGCGGCAACAGTTTCCGGACGTCATGATCTTCCGTCGTCACGCTGCGGTGTCGGACACCGACTACCTCGACTTCCAGGTGACGGTGGACGGGCTGGCCCGGGTCAGCAGCTACTTCGACGACGGCAAGTTGATCCTCAACGACGGCTCGTCCGCGGACTGGGCGGACACGATCGTGTGGTTCCTCGGCCTGCTCCCGGCTGGCACTCCTGCGGTTGCGATGATCGAGGACAACCCAGACGAGATCGTTCCCATCCCAGCCGGCGCGACAGGCCACGTCGTCGAAGCGCTGCTAGACGGTCTGGCAGGCGAGTAGCGCGGTGACCGCATTCAGGTTCTCGGCAGCGGTCGTGCTGGCCAACCGCTGCGCCGAGGTAGGCCATAGGTCTGATCCTGACCACTGGAATGCCGGGCCGCTGATCGATCGGGTCTGGGATCGATCGGGTCTGGGAACGCCTAGCGGACTGAGGTCTTCCGGGACGCCCCGCACGAGCCGGAGTTCGCCGGCCACGCCCGCGTCGTGCTCCTACGTCAGCCCGTACCTGCGCACCCGACAGGCCCTGGAGCCCGGCCCGATCTCCCGTAGCTGAAGGGCCCGAGCGGCTGGACTCGAGTCCGCGCCGTACCGGCCATCCTCAGTAGTCGGTCAGCGCCGCGACGACGCCCGACCGGTGAGGTATCCGATGATTCCGCCAACTACGGCGCCGATCAGGAAGACGATCAGTAGGAAGATCAGCACGGCGTTGCGGATGACCTGGAGGAAGCTGGCGGCCTCGACGTGCTGGACGGACGCGGCGAACTGGACGACGGAATGAACGATCATGACACCATCCTGACACGGCATGCCGTGCTCGAACTCGGCCGGTAGCGGACGTCCACTGCACGAACTGCGGCACGAGCGGATGTTCCGCTGCGATCTCGGGACGGCCGCGGGTGGGGGGTGCTTTGTGGTGTAGTCCGCGCTGCGACTTCAGGGTGCTGAAGCCGGCGGCGGTTCACTGCGTGGGACGCTGCTTGACTCCGGCCTCCAAGAGCTCGATTACCTCGGCGATCCGCGCCGCGCGCAGTTCCGGCCGGTGTTTGGTGCCGTCGATCCAGCGCAGGTAGGCGCGACGGTAGAACTGGGCGAGGGAGTCGAAGAAGGCACCGGCCGTCGGGTTGGCTTCGAGCGCGACGGCGATGTCCTCGGCGAGGTCGTCGCGTTGCGGGCCTTCTGGGGCCAGCACGACCTCAACGCGGACGCCGGGTGCCAGGCCGTTGTCGCGGCGCCAGGCGGGGGTGAGGGCGATGCCGCGGTCGGTGCCGAAGGCCTCGATGACGCCGCGTAGGCGTATGTCGTTGACCGTGCCCGTGACGTGATGTCGGACCTTGACACCCCAGGTCTGGTCGGGGTCGAACGGAACGGGCAGGAACACCCGGCCGCGCTCGCCCGCGCGGACCGTGGTGACGAAACGCCGCACCGTCATGGGCGGCGATCGTAGTCGGCGAAGGTATCCGCTGGGGGCTGGCCGGCGACCATGCGAGTCCCGGTGCCGCCGATTCTCTCCGTGGTCATCGCCGGGCAGATCAAAACGATCAGCGACCCCACGCCGTCCGGTATTCGGCTGTAGCGGACGACCAGCGGCATGTGCGGACACCTCCCGGTGTCCTCCTCGGCCTCCGACTGTTCCGGCAACGGCACGTGGTGGTCACCGGCTGAGGTCCGGTGCGGAGGTGTCATCGACGCTCGGTGCACGATGGCCGGCGTGCAGGACATGGGCGAGAAGATCAAGATCTGGTTTCGGTTCGTCCCTCGCGAAGGGTGGTTCCCGCAAGACACTGAAGGGCTGTGGGCGACGAAGCTGAGTGAGGACACCGCCCGTGTCGAGAACATCCCTTTCCTGCAGGACGGGGTCGCTGAGGGCGACGTCGTGAGGTACCAGACCGACTCCGACGGCCTGCACTGGGCTGCCGGGCAGGTCGGCTCCGCCGGCAACTGCACGATCCGCGTCGTACCCGTACCCACCGGCCCCCTCGGCGGCAGCCCACAGGCAGTCCACGAGCGGCTCTCGCCGTTCGGGCTGGGCGGCGAAGTCTTCAGCTCCGACTTCCCCATGGTGGCGTTCACCGTGCCGGCAGGCACGGACTTCGCCGGTGTCAAAGCTCTACTCGCACAGGGGCAGACGCAGGGATGGTGGCACTACGAGGTCGGCTGCGGCACTCGCGAGTTGTGGGACGCCTGATTCCGTGTCGGGCTGGTCCTCGGTTAGCGCCGCGACGCCCGTTGACGACGATCACCAGGCAGTGATCCTCGTCGTGCAGCAGCGTCTGCAGCCCGATCGCGACCACCGCGGCGGACGCGACGAAGCTGGCGACGGGCCGAACGCGCCGGCCGGTGGGCGGGCGCAAAGACGCGAGGCCAATCAGCAGCATAGAAAGACGGTTGCGTCCACTACGAACAGACGCCGGACGCGGGCGCACCCCAGCGCCGGCGAAGATGCGTAGGGGTGCTTAACCGTGGCTGGCGTTCTAAGGGCAGATAACCACCATGGTAAAAGTCCGATCGCGCTGGTCGAGGCACGTGCATTGCCAACGTCACTGCACCTCCGGCGCGCTGCTACTGCACTTCCACTGTAGCCGGTGCCAGGTCGTCGGCGCTCATCTCGGCAGCGACTCCGGCGGAGGTGAGAACGTGGAGGATTGCCTCGGCCATAGCGTGCTTGACCCGGCCCATATGGAGGATGTCGGGATGTTCGAATTCGCCGTTCGTCATTGCCTGGAATGCCTTCTGGGACAGTGCGTCGGACGGTGTCCAGACGATCTGCAGTTTGTCGTCGAGCGGCTGGACGGCGAAGCCGCCGGCTTGGGGTCCTTCGTCGGCGGCAGCCCGCAGTCCGGCCAGCTCCAGCTGGTGCACGACGCGGGCGATGAGGGAATCGTCGACCATGTCTCGATGATAGGGACGACGCCACATCGGACGTGATGCAGTTCTGAGCGGCATGCCTCTTCCACTATGGATAGTCGCCGCACCTCACGCGTCATGGACGACCATCCACTACGGACACGCTGCTCGGCGCGCCCATCCGTGATCCAGCCGAGTTCCGACATGGTGAGGTTGCGTGGTCCTTGGGCCGCTCCTCCACGACCAGTAGAAGCTGCACCCGTCGGAACCCGCATCGTCAGTCGTACACGCCTTCCACCGTCCACTGTGGCTCGGGGCCGACCGTCACGGCGAGCAGCATCGCCCGTTCCCCGTCATCGTCGTCCTGCGCGGCGTCGAGCACCAGCTGAAGTCGCGCCACCGCCCGGTGCTCGCGGGAGGCCGGCAATGTGGGGTTATGCAGCCAGGGACCCGCCCAGCCGAGCACTGCTCGCAGCGAGTCATTCCCGATCGCCACCGTGGCGGGCGGTGCGCTGAGGTCGCCGCGCTGTGTGCAGCCAACGACCCGGCCATCGCCGTCGCCCACGACCGCGGGCACCGGGCGCTGCGGCACGGTCGCTGGCGACGGGGCAGGCAATCCTCCGGGCCAGGGCGCCTCGACCGCGGTGGCGACACGGGGTTCATCCCAGGGGATGAGCCGGACCCGGTCCGCAGGGCCACGGCCACCGTCCAGCAGCGGACGAAACACGGAATCCGGGCCGAGCACCCCCTGGATCCGCACCACGGCGCGTCGGGCGCGTTCCGCAGCGTCAGCGTCGCGGCCCATCGCCCCGAGTTGCAGTTGCAGCGCCTGGCCGCCGACGACCTCGTCGGGCTCCAGATGTAGCCGCACGATGCCCGCGCTCGGGCTGTCACGGGCGGTCAGCCAGCCCTCGCACTGCCACCGCACCCGGTCCGCGGCGGCGCGGGCGGTCAACGGTTCCGCGCACCGCCACACCCGCACCCGCTGCTCGCCCGCCTCGGTCATCGCCGCGATCGACAGCCGGGTGCATGCCACTCCGTGGCGAGCCAGGCCGGTGACGAACCGCTCCCCTAGTGTCTTCGCCACGAATGCGGCCTCATCGACGCGCTCGAGTGGGGTCTCGAAGATCTCGGTGACCGTCAGTTCTGGGGGCATGCGGCGCCGCAGCGCAGGGCGCTGGGACAACCCGCGCGCCAGCCGATGCGCGAGGATCGCATCCTGGGGGAACCGGCTCGCCACGTCTCGCTCGGCCAGCCTGGCGAACGCGCCGAGAGTACGCAGTCCCAGCCGCTGAAGCACCCCCACCAGCTCGCCGCGATCCTCCCCCGGTTGATCCAGCTCTGTGATCGACAACGGTGCCAGAAACCCAGCAGCGCCACCAGGTTCGACCACAATCGACCGCCGAGCAGCCAGGACCGCAGCGAACAGCCCATCGGCGATCCCAATCTGGCACTCCACGCCCGTCCTCGCGGCCACCTCGTCCAGCAGCAGCTCGGCCAACGCGTCCTCACCACCGAAATAGCCGGCTGCGCCGGCGACCGGGACCGCCACGATCCCGGGCCGTACCACCTCCACGCCCACAGCCTCTCGCTCCACAACCGCCGCAACCGGTTCGAACAACCGGGCGTCCCGATCAGGATCATGCTGATGCACCACCAGCTCGGGGCACCGCGACTGGGCATCGCGGCGCCGCATCTCACGCCGTACCCCGCTGCGCCGTGCCACCGCCGAGCACGCCACGACGCGGTTCGCCGAGAACACCGCGGCCGGGGCCGTCGGCGGTGTCCCCGCCGCGGTGCCGGCCGCGACGACCGGCCAGTCCGGGCACCACACCACCAGCAGCCGCGGCCCCGAGCCGCCGCTCACCCAGCCACCTCGACATGGCCCTCAGCGACTCGGGCGCCGGCTGACTCGCCCGCGGCCAGGACACCGTCAGTCCCAGGCAGCTGCAGCGAGACCGACACGGGCCGGACCGCGCCACCGCGGCCACGGCTGGTCGCGACCACCTCGCAGGACCGCAGATGCCCGTAGCCGTCGGCGGTGACCCCACGCCAACGGCGTCCCGAGACCCGCACTTCCAGGTCCGCGCCTGGCCATGCGCCGACTGTGATCACGACGGCGCCGCGGCTGCGGACTCGTCCGGACATCCGCCGTGCGACCTGGGGCTGCATACCGCGCGTGATGACCGGGCCGAGAACGACGAGATCGAATCCGTCGACCAGCGCAGAGAGCACGGTCACCAGGTCAGCCGCGGGGCGAGGCACGATCGCCAGCCGGTCCAAGTCGACCCCAAGTTCGGCCGCCGCGACATACCCCAGTTCAGGCAGACCAGTCACCGCCGCCCAAGATCCAGACGCAGTGGCCGCCGCCAGCAGCGCCAGTACCAACGAGGTCGACCCAGCCACAGACACTGCAGCCTCGCCGCAACCCGCCCACCGGGAACAGTCGGGTCAACGCGGGCAGCACCGTCAGTGACTCAGTGGGTGTTGTCGTCTCGAGGTTCGGCTCGTGTAGCTGAGCCGCCGTCCGCACCCCAGGGATCGCGACCAAGCCCGCCAGAGCCTCGGGCACCGCCACCACTCACCTCCAGCACTCCAGCACCACGAACCCGCACCAGAGACACCCGCGTGAGGAAGCCGCGGACGAACCCAGAACCGTCATCGAACACCTGTTCGCACAATGGGCTAGAGGAGCGGGCACTGTCAAGCCCAGCCTGGACCGACGAAAAGCTACACAGGATCGAGAAGGCATTGCCGGCCAGGTATAAAATCCTTGTTCGCCTATGCGCCGGGCTAGGACTACGCATAGGCGAGGCACTGGCCTTCAGTCCAGACCAAATAGACCGCAAAAAGATGGTCTACGAGTGCACGCGACAGCTTGTTTACCGGAACGGTATCCTCTATTTCAAGCTCCCCAAGGGGCATAAGACCCGATCCGTCCCAATCGGCGACGGAGTCCTTCAGTCAATCGACGAATACCTTGGCCAGTACCCGGCTGTCAAGATCACACTCCCATGGGCGGAGCGCGACAACCAAAAGACCGAGACGGCCAGGCTCCTATTGACGACAGAAAGGAATGGCGCGTGGCGTGCTTCAATGTTCGGCGACGATGTCTGGCGCCCGGCCTTCGCCGCGGCCGGGTTGAACTACGTCGACCGGAAGGACGGCACACAGGCCATGCGACACCTATTCGCCTCCCATACCCTATCGCAGGGCGTCAGCATCAAGGAATTGGCTGACTACCTCGGACACTCATCCGAGGCCTTCACGCTGCGGACCTACGTCCACCTCATGCCGACGAGTCATACGCGTGCCCGACAGGCGATCAACAACCTGTTCCACCCCCGCTTGGACCCTGCCGTCTCACAGGATCTGGACGTCAACGCCGCCACCCCCGTCGGCCCCACGTCGGCCCAGCGGGTTGCCTAGCCGGCCGATTCCTCCAGGTCAGGGCACCAATGCGCGAACTGGCGGATCATGTGCGACATGATCCCCAACGCCGAACACTGGCGGCTGGCGGTCTGGGAGGCGCAGGAACTCCAGCACGCGATCATGGGCTACCTGCCCGGCTACGCCACCCCGCGCATCGTCTGCGACGTCCCCTACGTCGGCAAGCGCTGGGTCCACCAGCTCTCCGAATACGACCGCGAGCTGGGCATCTCCTACTGGACCAAGAACTACCGCACCGGCATCGAACACGACGACGCCGACGCGCTGACCCGCCACTACCCGTACTACGACCCGATCTACACCCTCGCCGACGCCGGCCGCGAATGGTGGCAAGCACGTCAACAATGACCCGCCCGACGAATGGCCCGGCCGGCCGCGTGGATGCGCGGACGGCCGGGCCATTCTTTTGCGAGAAAGGCCCCGCCGCAGTCGCGGCAGCACAGGCCATTCATCACAATCGGCTGACCCGTTCCACCGGACAACGGTCAACCGTCGACGTGCGCCACCTGTCAGATTCTCACCACACCGCCGCCCGTCGAAACGTTAGCCGGCATCCGGGTACTCTTTCCTGACAACATCCTGTGAGCCACGCGGCGACGCATCACTTGCCGCGCGCCAATTAATCAGCGCGTGGAGCCGCGACGGCCGAAACGTTCGACAACCGCGCACAACGACGACCGTCCGACTTTCGTCACGGTGACGATAAAAACGAGTCACCCCGCGAGCGTAACTCCCCTAACCCGATCGGCTGCGAAAAGCGCAAGCGTCAGCCGGCACCCAGCACACCCGCTATACCATGCATCCCGGCCCGAATTGTGCCAACCATCGCCTCGATTCAGCGCGCGCAGGGAGCAAGCCGTGAACACCCCACAGCCCGGCAGCGAGACGCCCACCGTCCGGTTACCGGCCGAGCTGACACCACGACAACGCCCGCCGCGAAAAGGCTCCAAACTCACACCCGTCGCCGTGATGGGCTTGGTCGCCGACGCCGGCGGCGTGGTGGTCGTCGTCAGCAGCGAGTTCAACGTGATCGTGACGGTGCTCGTCCTTCTGGCCTGGCTGGGAAGCCTCAGCATCCTGATCGCCCGACGCAAAAAACCCATAGACAGAACCAACTGGGCCGCCATCATCTGCATGATGGCGGCAACGGTCCTGCTCACCATCATGGTGCCCCGACTACCCGCGCAAGGGGCAGCGGCGACACCGGCGGCAAACGCCAGCACCACAACGACAACACCGGCCACCACGACCACCACGGCCACCACCGGAACCAACCCGACCACCGCCGCCGCCTCAAATCCCCCCACAACGACCACCGCCGCCACCCCGCGGCTGATCTATTCCAATGCCGTCGTGCTGAACCTCCACGACGGCATCGACCTCGAGAACAACGGCGCCATCACGCACAACCTCCCAAGCGCGACCGGCACCGTCGACCTGTACATCGACACCAGCCCCGGACCACTGATCGTCGTCCCCAACGCCAACCACAACCAGATCGCCAACTACTCGGGCCCGAACCAGGACAACGCGGCCAAGCACTGCCCGATCGACCTCAAGGGAACCAGCCTCACCACCTACGCATTCGGCAACATCGCGCAGCAGTTCTGCTTCGTCACCTCGGACGGCCACGTCGGCTTCTTCGTGCCGACAAAAGAACTCGACGACGCCGTGGTGCTGACCGTTCGGGTGTGGGACGAACCGGTCTCCTAACAACCCGCCACCGCCGCTCACCCGCCACGTCCCAACCGTGCCGGTCACCCGAGACCCAGGCCACCGCCCCGCCACCCGGGACCGACCGGCACGCGCCTAGAATCTGGCAGCGATGCGGAACTTCCTCCGCCGGGCCGCGGTCATCCTGATCGCCTTCCCGGTGTTCGCCCTGCTCCTGCTGACCGGCGACAACCGCATCGTGCCGCCCCCACGCCCACCCGAGGACGTCCCGCACGCCATCGTCGCCCTCGGCGACTCCACCATGTCCGGCGAGGGCGCCGGCAACTACACCCCCGACACCGACGGCCCCCGAAACGACTGGTGCCACCGCTCACCCCAGGCCATGGTCCAGCACGTCAAGCTCGCCGGCGTCACCAAGATCTTCAACTTCGCCTGCTCCGGCGCCGACGCCCAGGCCATCCGCCTCGACGGCCAGCACCCGATCGAACCCAGCCAGGCCGCCCAACTCGGCGCCATCGCGAGCAGGTACCGCATCGACGCGGTCCTCGTGGCCGTCGGCGCGAACGACAACCCGCAGTTCGGCGCCCTGCTCACCAACTGCGTCGACGCCATCTTCGCCAGCGCCAAACCCGGCTGCGGCAAGCAGGTCGACGGCCAGTGGCAGAACCGCGTCAACGCCATGGTGCCCAAGGTCGTGGCGGCCCTGCGAGACGTCCGCCGCGTCATGATCGAACACGGCTACGCCGACACCGCCTACCACCTCGTCCTCCAGTCCTACGCCGCACCGGTCGCCCCCGACATGCTGCGCAGCCTCCAGAACCTCAGCGGCTGCCCACTGCGCACCGACGACCTCCGCTGGGTCCAGGACCGTGCCGTCCCCGCCCTCAACGACGGCATGCGCCTCGCCGCCCAACAGGGCGGCGCCCGCTTCCTCGACCTGTCCCGCGCCGGCGTCGGCCACGAGGCCTGCGCCGGCGGCCAGGAATGGTTCACCCGCCTCACCGTCAACTGGCAGGACTTCCAGGACCAGGCCCGCTACGGCCACGCCCTGCAACAGACCTTCCACCCCAACGCCGCCGGCTACACCGCCTTCGCCCAGTGCATGAGCCAGTTCCTCACGCTCACCGAACGCCAGGCCGCCTGCGTCCCCGACGGCCACGGCTCCGTCCAGCTGGCCCTGCCCACTACCTGACGTTTCGGCGGCCGCCGAAACGTGCACGGCCTAGCCTCGGGACATGAACGCTCTGGCCGAAGTCGCTGCCGTCTTCGCCGACCCCACCCGCGCCGCGATGTGCATGGCCCTGATCGACGGCCGCGCCTGGACCGTCGGCGAGCTCGGCAAGGAAGTCGGCGTCACCGCGCCGTCCGCCACCGAACAGGTCGGCAAGCTCGCCGCGGCCGGCTTCGTGGAGACGGTCCGGCAAGGCCGGCACCGGTACGTGCGCCTCACCGACGCCCGCGTCGCCGAGCTCATCGAGCAGCTCACCGAACTCGCCGACAAGCCGGTCCCCCGCCCCAGCAGCCTGCGTGGCTCCAAGCGCGCGGAACGCCTCGCGTACGCCCGGACCTGCTACGACCACCTCGCCGGCCGGCTCGGCGTGGCCCTGCGCAACGGCATGCTCACCGCCGGCCTGATCGACACCGGCAGCGGCCTCGCCCTCACCGCCAAGGGCCACCGGGTCCTCGACGACCTGGAGATCAAGCTGCCCGGCGGCCGCCGCCCGCTGCTCAAGGAATGCCTGGACTGGACGGAACGCCGCGAGCACCTCGGCGGCTCGCTGCCCGCCGCCCTCCTCCAGCACGCCGTCGACCACGCCTGGGTGGAACGCGGGCCGGACCGCAGCGTGCGGCTCCTCGACACCGAGGCCTTCGCCGCCTTCGGCGTCGAGGGTTTGTAGTTGTCTTTGTCTCGTGAGAGCACTGTATTTAGTCATCACTGAAGCTATAGTGATACTATCCAACTAGAGAGCGCGGGGCGCCGCCCGCACGAATTCCGCCGGCACCGGCTCCCACACCGCCGCCCCGGCCTCGTCCCTCACGACCCGACCGAACGCCTGGTCGCCGAAGTGCGCGCCGAAGCCGAGGGTGCCCGGCCGGCTCAGCTCCCCCACCAGCCGCTGTCGGGCCGCCAGCACGCCGTCGGCGTCGATGTCCGGCGCCGACCCCCACGCCGGGTACGTGATCTGCACCGGCGCGTGGAAGACGTCCCCGAACGCGATGATCCGGTCGCCGCCGGACTCGACGATGAACGACGCGTGCCCCGGCGTGTGGCCAGGCGTCACGATGGCGTGCACACCCGGCCACACCTCCTCCCCCTCGCGGATCAGCTCGTGGTTGCCGCGCATCGGCACGACCGTGTGGTCCACGAGCACGCCCGGCACGGCGATGCCGTGCTCGTGCGGGGCCCACTCCTCCACCCCCACCAGGTAACGCGCGTTCGGGAAGAACTTGGCGCCGTCCTTGAACGCCCAGCCGACGTGGTCCACGTGCAGGTGCGTGTACGCGACGGCCTCCACCTCCCCCGGGTCGACGCCGAGCTCGGCCAGCATCGCCGGCATCGAGCCGCAGTCCGCCGCCCCGAACGGCTTCTCCCCCACCCCCAGCGGCCCGGTGTACGGACCGAGGCCGGCGTCGATCAACAGCTTGCGTCCGTCTCGCTCGACCAGCAGCCCGCCCGCGGACATCGCGATCCGGCCGGCCGCGTCGACCAGGTCCGGATGCTCGCGCCAGTACTCCCCCGGCACCGATGGGAAGAAGCCGGCGGTGTCCATCACCATCGCGCCGTCCACCACGTACGTCAGCCGCAGCTCACCCAGCTCCAGCCGGCGCACCGCGGACTGATCGGAAAGCAACCCCAGTTCAGACATGGATCTTGTTCTACCGGCCGTCGTGGAGTTCTTGGTGGCACTTTGTCCGAAGGGGCTTGAATTCAGTCCTCACTGAAGTCATAGTACTACTGTACGTACCTAGCGGTAGGTACAGTTCAGGCATGTCCACCCGCGACCGGCTGGTCGAGAGCACCCGCGAGCTGCTCCGGGAGCGCGGCTACACCGGCACCAGCCCCAAGGCCATCCAGCAGCGCGCGGACGCCGGCCAGGGCAGCATGTACCACCACTTCGCCGGCAAGCAGGACCTCGCACTGGCCGCCATCGAGCGCAACAACGAGGAGATGACGGCCGTCGCCGAGCGGGAGCTGTCCGCGCCCGGCACGCCGTACGAGCGCATCGAGGCCTGGCTGCGCCGCGAACGGGAGATCCTGCGCGGCTGCCCGATGGGCGTGCTCGCGCAGGATCCGGAGATCGTCGGCTCCGACGATCTCCGCTCCCCCGTCGCCGGGCACTTCGAGTGGCTGCGCGGCCGGCTGCGGGACGTCCTGGCCGAGGGCGACCTGGACGTGCGCCTCGCCGACACGCTGATGGCGGTCCTCCAGGGCGGCTACGTGCTGGCGCGCGCCGCCAATGACACCCGGCCGTTCGAGGACGCCATCGAAGGCGCCGTCGGCTTGCTGGAACGGGCGGCCGCCGGCTAACGGCCGCCCGTCAGCGGACTACGGCAGATGCCAACTCTGGTTGGCGCCGCCGTTGCAGTCCCAGATCTGCAGCTGGGTGCCCGGTGTCGTGGATGACGCCGGGTCGTCCAGGCACTTGTTCGACTGCGGGTTGTACAGCGAGCCGTTGGACTGCGGTATCCACACCTGGGCCGCGGTGTTGTTGCAGTCGTACAGCTGGACCAGCGTTCCGTTGGCGGTGCCGCCGCTGGTGATGTCCATGCACTTGCCCAGCACGTGCAGCGTGGTGCCGGCCTGCACGAAGGTCCACTGCTGCGCGTTGGTGCCGTTGCAGGTGTAGATCTGGATCGGGTTGCCGTTGGCGGTGCTGGCCGAGCGGTCGTCGACGCAGAGGCCGGCGATGCCGGTGATCGCGCCGCCGCCGGGCGGAGGCGGGTTACCGCCACCGCCGTTGGTGGTGTAGGCCGCCACGTACTGGACGGTCATCGTGCCGCCGGAGGTGGTCGCGCCGGTCGGCGTGGTGCAGCCGCACACGCCGTTCGGGAAGGCGCCGCCCATCGCCAGGTCGAACAGGATGGTCAGGTTGTGGTCGTAGGCCTGCTGCCAGGTGCTGGTGCCGACCTGGCCCTCGGTGACGGTGAAGTACGCGTTGCCGTCGAGGTAGAACGTGATCGACTCGTTGGACGTGTTGGTGCGGTCCAGGATCATCGTGTACGTGTGGAAGCCGGACTGGCAGCCGCCGCAGTTCTGCAGCCCGCTGCCGATGCCGTTGCCCTCGTTGCAGGGGCCGCCGGGCGACACTCCACAGTGGATGGTTCCGGCGACCTGGGACCGGGCGTTGACGTCCTCCATGATGTCGATCTCGCCGTTCTCCGGCCACTGGCCCTGACCCAGCATCCAGAACGCCGGCCAGTAGCCGAGGCCGCCGGTGGGCTGCTGCAGGGAGGCGGTCACCTCGAGCTTGCCGCCGGCGGGCGCGCCCGCCACCGCGGAGGGCGTCTGGATGCGGCCGGAGGTCCAGTTGCTGCCGGAGCCGATCGCGGTGATGTCCAGGTTGCCGTTGCCGTCGAGATGGACGTTCTGGGTGGAGCTGGTCATGGTCTCGATCTCGCCGGTGCCGAAGTTCGAGCCGGGACCGGTGTTGTACATCCAGTTCGACGTGTTCACGCCGGCGCCCGCGGCGCCGTTGAAGTCGTCGCTGAACACGGTGGTCCAGCCGGACGGCGGGGGCGGCACGGCGCCCTGCGCGGGCGCATTGCCGAAGGCGGTGAGCAGGACCGTCAGCGCACCGGTGGCAAGCAGCGCCGTGGTGCGTCTGAACAGGGTTTTCCGTTGCAGGGTGGACGTGAGAATCATCGTTGACTCCACGGGTCGGCGATTCGGGGCAGGGGCAGCCGAATTCCCATGGAAGCGCTCCCACGGATTTCCGGCAATAGCCCGTTCGACCGCCGGACTCCGCCTTTCGGCCCAGCGGAACCGGACTTCCGGGCCGGAAAACGGGAAAAGGCGCCGTGACCGATCGCCACGACGCCTGCCCGAGCCGCCTCGCCGACCGCCGCTGGACCCCCATCCAGACGGGCGGCGCGCGCCCGTCAGCCACTGTCCCCGTTACGGGACGTCAAGAACTCCGCTCATCGAGTGATGATGGGATCTTGTCGGTCACACCCCGGGCGGCCGGTCCTCGTACGGCGTGGACAACACGACCGTCGTTCGGGTGGACACGTTGGCCTGCTCGCGGATCTGGCGCAGCAGCTCCTCCAGCGCGCTCGGCCCGGCCACCCGCACCTTCAGCACGTACGAGGCGTCGCCGGCGACCGAGTAGCAGGCCTCGATCGCGTTGAGGTGCTCCAGGCGCTGCGGGTAGTCGTCCGGCGCGGCCGGATCGATCGGCGTCAGCGAGATGAACGCCGTGAGCGGCAGGCCGACCTGCTCGCCGTCGACGCGGGCCGCGTAGCCCTTGAGCACACCGCGCTGCTCCAGCCGCCGGACCCGCTGGTGCACGGCCGAGACGCTCAGCCCCACCCGCTCCGCGAGCACGGTGAAGCTGCACCGGCCGTCGGCCGTCAGCTCGCGCAGGATGGCGCGGTCGATCGGTTCGAGGGGCGTCGTCACGAGGGCAGCACCACCAGGTCGTGGGGGCGGGTGTTCAGCCGGACCGCCCCCTCCTCGCTGACCACGACGATGTCCTCGATGCGCGCGCCCCAGCGCCCGGGTAGGTAGATGCCGGGCTCGATGCTGAACGCCATGCCGACCTCCAGCACCAGGTCGTTGCCGCTGACGATGTACGGGTCCTCGTGGACGTCCAGGCCGATGCCGTGGCCGGTGCGGTGCACGAAGAACTCGCCGAAACCCGCGTCGGCGATGACGTCGCGGGCCGCCGCGTCCACGGACTCGGCGGTCACGCCCGGCTCGACGGCGTCGACCGCCGCCTGCTGCGCGTCCTTCAGGACCTTGTACGTGTCGAGCACGTCGTCGAATCCGGGCACGCCCACCGAGTACACGCGCGTGGAGTCGGAGTTGTAGCCCTCGGGCACGGGGCCACCGATGTCGACCACCACCACGTCGCCGGCCTCGATCACCCGGTCGGAGACGCCGTGGTGCGGGCTTGCGCCGTTGGGGCCGGAGCCGACGATGACGAACTCCGCCACCGTGTGCCCCTCCTCCACGATCGCCGCCGCGATGTCCGCGCCGACCTCCTCCTCGGTGCGGCCCGGGCGTAGCCACTCGCCCATCCGCGCATGCACGCGGTCGATCGCCGCTCCGGCCTTGCGCAGCGCCTCGATCTCGCCGGCGTCCTTGCGCATCCGCAACTCGCGCAGCACCGGGCCGGCCAGGCTCTGCCGCGCGTCCGGCAGCGCATCGCGGAGCCCCAGGGTGTGCAGCGCCGGCATCATGTCGGTCACGCTCACCGACTTCGGCCCCTTGAGCAGGTCGGCAACCAGCTTGTACGGGTCCTCGCCGTCGACCCACGTCGCCGCGTGCACGCCGAGCTCGTCGGTCGGCACGCCCGCGTAGCCCGGGTGCTCCAGCTTGGGCACGACCAGCGCGGGCTCGGCCGCGCTGCCGGCCGCCGGCAGAACCAGACAGGTCAGCCGCTCGAACGACGAGCCGCCGGCGCCGAGCAGATAGCGCAGGTCGGAGCCGGGGGACAAGAGCAGGGCGTCGACGCCGGCCGCGGCGGCCGCCTCGGCGGCCCGGCGGAAGCGGTCACGGAGGGACTCGACGTCGATCGGGGCTGCGCTGACGGACATGAGCCAAGAGCCTAGCGAGGCCGGCGGACATGCGGATCATGCGTTCGACCGGCCCGCCGCCCGATCGTGTAGATCTGGATAACTTTCTGGTCACCCGGGGTGCACACGTCCAGATGGCGGATGTTTCTAGCGCTGAACCCCGGTTAACTCCATACCTGTCACCCGATTGGGGGCTCAAGTCGACGAGAGTCGGCCGGCCAGTAGACAGAGAGTGACCACAGGGAGTTGATGATGTTCGTTTTGTGGACGTCAGGCCTCTTCGTGGCGGCGCTCGGTTGCTGGGCCCACATCATTCACCCGTCCCCGACACGGGCCGTGACGAGGCCGCTGAGCCTGCGCCGCACCCGGCGGTCCACCGACCGCCTGCTCCGCGAGCTGGCCGAGTCGGGCCAGCTGGTGGCGCCGCTGCCCCGCCGCGAGGACGACGTGCTGTGCACCGCCCGTGTGACGATCGTCGACCGGCGGATCGGCACCCCCGAACCCGAGTCGTCAGGCAACCGCACCCCCGACGTGGTTGCCTGACGACTCGCCTCACACCGGCACGGGCTCGTCCAGCCGGCGCCAGACCCGGAACACGAACGGGCACATCGTCACCGTCAGATACAGGGCCGCGGACAGCAGCAGCGCCGACGTCAGCCCGAACAGCTCCACCACCGCGCCGCCCAGCAGCGCCCCCACCGGCATCCCGGCCAGCGCGCCGGCGCTCACCACGCCGAACACCCTGCCGCGCATCGTCTCCGGCACGCGGGCGAACAGCTGGCTCAGCAGGATCGGGTTGATCGCGCCGAAGGCGAAAGACGTCACCGCGATCGTGGTGACCAGCACCGCGAGCGGCGGCGCGGCCGCCATCACCACCAGTCTCGGCGCGCCGGCCAGCAGGAACGCGACCGCGTAGGTCCCCCACTTGGGCAGTCGGCCGCCGATCGCGCCATAGGCGATGACGCCCGCGAGGGCGGCGGCGGTGGACGTGCCGACGAGGACTCCCAGCAGCACGCTGCTGTGCAGGACCCGGTCGCCGAACGTCGGCAGCAACACCGACGTGTACGCCCCGTCCAGCATGTTCGTGATCATCACCATGGACACCACCGCCGCCAGCAGCCCGTCGCCGCGCAGGTAGCTGAGCCCTTCGCGGAGCTCGGTGAGGTGGCCGGCGACGGACCAGGGCTTCGGCTCGTCGCGTTCGAGGTGCACGCGGACGAAGACGGCCGTCATCAGCACCGACACCAGGTAGCTCGCCGAGTCGACGTACAGCACCTGCGCCGGGCCCAGCAGCGCGATCAGCACGCCGACCAGAGCGCCGCCCAGGAATCGGCCGGTGCGGGCCGCGCCCTCCTGCCAGCTCGACGCCCGTGCGATCGGGACACCGGCCACCCTCGCCGCCGACGGCAGCAGCGCGTCCTCCGCCGTGGCGCCCGGCGCCCTGGTCAGGCCTTGGAGGGCCACTACCAGCACCAATGCCCACAACGGCAGCGCGCCAGCGAGCGCCAGCGTCGGGATCAGGCCGACCAGGACCGCCGCCACCAGGTCGGAGCCGATGCTGACCAGGCGTGGCTGGATGCGGTCCACGATCGGGCCGCTGAGCGCGGAGGACACCGTCAGACCAGCTACCCCGGCCGCCGCGACCAGGCCCGTCTGCGCGGGACTGCCGGTCGTGTGCAGGACGAACCACGGAATGGACAGTGCCGTCATCGCGGTGCCGGCGAGCGACACCGTCGTGCCCGTGAGCAGGGCTAACAGCGGCGCCTTCACGGGCGTTTCCACGGGAACCCCTGGATCTGCACGATCACCGTCTCGTCGCCGGTCCGCTCCGCGCGGCGGTACTTGTTCACGACGTCGTGCAGTTCGGTGCGCATCGCCTTGAGCTCCGCCGGCGTCAACGGCAGGTCCTGGTCGGACATCACGAACGACTCCCGCCAGGCATCCGACCAGTCGTCCGCCAGGAACGTCGTCATCCGCCGGTATGCGCCGGAGGCGATCTCGTACAGGTAGGCCGCCAGCGCGCCGGCCGACTCCGTGTCGCCGCGGAAGTCCTCCATGCGCAGCTCGGTCGACTCGTAGCTCGCCTTCCACCAGCGCTCGCGCTTGTTGCCGCGCTCCGCGTCCTCCTCGATGAAGCCGTGCTCGGCCAGCTGCCGCAGGTGCCAGCTGGTCGTGCCGCTCGTCTCCCCCACCCGCTGCGCCAGCCCCGTGGCCGTCGCCGGTCCCTCCCCGCGCAGCAGGCCCAGCAGCCTGATGCGCAGCGGGTGGGCCAGCGCGCGCAGCGTCCTCGCGTCGAGCCG
Organism: Kutzneria buriramensis; assembly: GCF_003387475.1. Lineage (GTDB taxonomy): Bacteria > Actinomycetota > Actinomycetes > Mycobacteriales > Pseudonocardiaceae > Kutzneria > Kutzneria buriramensis. The sequence continues at coordinate 24,039 of NZ_QUNO01000016.1, forward strand.
GATCTCGTCCATGATCTCGACGCTAGCAATCGCAGAGGATTCTCTGCAAAGGTTTCTCTGTGATCGACCCGGGTCGTTGTTGTCGGGGGTAGCTGGTTGACTTGTCCGATGACCGCTGCCCCGCTGGTGCTCCTCGACTCGGCCAGCCTGTACTTCCGGTCGTTCTTCGCGCTGCCGGACTCGATGACCTCCCCCGACGGCCAGCCGGTCAACGCCGTGCGCGGCTTCGCCGACACGGTCGCCCGCATCCTGGTCGACCGGAAGCCGTCCCGGCTGGTCGCCTGCCTCGACGCCGACTGGCGGCCCGCGTTCCGGGTCGCCGCGCTGCCGTCGTACAAGGCGCACCGGGTGGTCGAGGGCGGCGACGGGTCCGAGGAGGAGGTGCCCGACGCGCTCAGCCCGCAGGTGCCGATCATCCTCGACCTGCTCGACGCCGCCGGGCTGGCCACCGCCGAGGCCACCGGCTACGAGGCCGACGACGTCATCGGCGCGCTGGCGCATGCCGAGAAGGTCGATCCGGTCGAGGTCGTCACCGGCGACCGGGACCTGTTCCAACTCGTCCGGCACACGCCGACTCCCGTCACCGTGATGTATGTCGGCCGGGGGTGGAACAAGGTCGAGATCATCGGCCCCGCCGAGCTCGCCGTGAAGTACGCCCTGCCCGCGGAGTTCGCCGGCGACGCCTACGCCGACATGGCCGTGCTGCGCGGGGATCCGTCCGACGGCCTGCCCGGCGTGGCCGGCATCGGCGAGAAGACCGCCGCCAAGCTGATCACCGACTTCGGCTCCCTGGACGCCGTGATCGCCGCCGTCTACGACGGCCGGGACCGGCGGCTCACCGCTCGCGTCCGTACCAAGCTGTCCGAGGCCGCCGACTACCTCGCCGCCGCGCCGACAGTCGTGCGGGTGGCCGTGGACGCCCCGGTCGTGCTGGACCGTCCCGATGCGGTGCCGGCCGGCGCCGCCGACGTGGACCGGTTGATGGCGTTGAAGAAGCGGTGGAACCTGGGCACCTCGATCGACCGTCTCATCGCTGCGTTGAAGCGGTAGGCGGCCGGGAGGTCTGGGGATGGCTCGTGGGCTGACGTACCGGGACGCCGCCGTGCTGCTGGGCGGCGGCCCCGAGACGAAGGTGGTCGCCGCCCTGGACAAGCTGTGTGGCGGGGCTTTGCTGGTGGCGTCCGTGTTCAACCCGGTCTTCGCACTCAGCCTGTTCGACGCGAAGGCCGAGCTGTTCAAGCTGAGCACAGACCTGATCGGTGGCCTCGGTGAACGAATCCGCGGTCTCAACCGCTACGACCGCACCCGGAGGTTGGAAGCGGCCAACGTGGTCACGGTGATGGCCGCCTTCTTCGAGTGCGTGAACAAGATCGACATGCCGCCGGAGTTCCGCCCGACCAAGGCCGAGCAGGTGCTCGTCGCCGTCGACGCCGGGGTTCCGTTCCTCGAAGGCGAGTTGCTGAGCAGCGCCCCGCCCATCCCGATGCCCAGCATGCCGCAAGGACAGCACGCGGTCGCGCTGCGCGCGCATTACATGCGGCTGACCTTGCAGGTGGAGACCTTCGTCCAGGGCCTGGCCATGTGGGCGGAGCTGTCCCCCGAGGCGCGACGGGCGATCGAGGACGATCTTCACGCCGTGCCGGATCGTGCCGTCGCGCGGTACGAGGAGATGTTCCGCCGGCTGGCCCTGGACTTCCCCGAGTTCGCCTTCTGGGCCAACCAGCTCGACCACCAGGCGACCCGCACGCAGGTCGAGCTGGCGTTCACGGGTCTGGCCACGTCACTCGAACGCCTGCGCATCGGCCGTGATCCCGAAGGCACACGCGTCCAGCTCGCCCGGAGTCACCAGGCCGTGCTTCGGCGGCGCGGCCGGGAGTTCGGGGACATGCGGGAGCCGGCGATCGAGCGCTGCTACGTCAACCCGAACTTTCGGGTGGGGCAGCCGCGGCTCGACGAGATCACCAGCACCGACTGGTGGGACGAGCAGCCGCTGCGCACCGATCTCCAGGACTTCCTCGTCGGACACCTGACCTCCCCAATGGCGGCGGAGGCGCCACTGGTGGTGCTCGGGCATCCCGGTGCGGGCAAGTCGCTGCTCACACAGATGCTGGCCGCCCGCTTACCGGCCAGCGACTTCCTCACCGTGCGGGTGCCACTGCGCGACGTGCCGGCGGACGCCGATCTCCAGACCCAGCTCGAGTACACCATTCGCAACGACACCGGTGCCGACACGACGTGGCCGGAGCTCGTGGCGACGGCCGGCGACGCGATGCCGGTGGTGCTGCTGGACGGCTTCGACGAACTGCTCCAGGCCACCGGGCAGAGCCAGTCCAACTACCTGGAGCGCATCGCCGCGTTCCAGCAGCGCGAGGCCGACCTGGGCCGCCCGCTCGCGGTGGTCGTCACCAGCCGTCTGACCGTCGCCGACCGGGCGCGGCCGGTGTTCGGCGTCGTCACGCTGCTGCTGGATTCCTTTGACGACAAGCAGATCGAGCTCTGGCTGCGTGCCTGGAACGACTGCAACGCCGCCGCCCTGACCGCGCGTGGCGCACGCCCGCTGCCGTTGGCGACGGCGCTGCGGTACGAGGACCTGGCGCGACAACCGTTGCTGCTCTTACTACTTGCGCTCTACGACTCCGACGCCAACGCCCTGCACAACGCGGAACGGTTACACGAGGCGGACCTCTACGAACGGCTGCTCACCAACTTCACCCGCCGAGAGGTGCTGAAAGCCGGCGATTCGCTCTCCGAGGCCGAGTTGGACCAGGCGGTGGCACGGGAGATGCTGCACCTGTCGGTGGTCGCGTTCGCCATGTTCAACCGCAACCAGTTGTGGGTCACCGAGTCCGAGCTGGCCCCCGACCTGGCCGCGCTGATCGACCAGCCGACCCCCGCCGAACTGCTGGTCGGCCGGTTCTATTTCGTGTACGTCGCCCAGGCCACCCACGACCGGAAACGCCTCAAGACGTACGAGTTCCTGCACGCCACCTTCGGCGAGTTCCTCGTCGCGCGGTTGGTAGTGCAGGAACTCGACAACCTCGTCGCCGCCACCCGCGTCCCCAGCACCCCGGGCCGTCCGCGCCCCATCAACGACCAGTTCCTGCACGCCCTGCTGTCCTTCACACCCCTCACCATGCGGCTCACCGTCGTGGACTTCGTCGGCACCATGCTCGACAGCCGCCCGGACGCCGACCAGATCACCGCCCTGCTGCTGGACCTGTTCCACGTGGCGCTGATGCCCCGACATTTCCCACCACTGGATTACCTGCCGGCGAGGCTGCCAGTGCCGGAGCGAGTGGCGGCATACTCGGCCAACCTGTTCGTGCTGGCGGCGTTGGCAGCCGGCGAACTCACCAGCACCCAGCTGTTCCCCGGCCGCGAAGACCACGCGATCGAGTGGACCCGGACCGCCCAGCTGTGGCGGTCGCAGCTCCCGTCAGAAGGCTGGACCACACTCGCCTCCGCCTTCTCCACCTTCCGCGAGTGGGATAATCGCACCCGAGTCATCCGACTTGTCCCCGGCGATGAGGCCACAGAAGACACAATCAATCCGCACTGGACCTTCGACACGGACCTCGAAGAATGGGACTTCCCGTGTGGCATCCGCTACGACAACGACTGGGTCATGCGTGCGGAGGTTGAGTTCGCCGGCGGTCGGCTGCAAGAGATCGGGCTGCACAACCTGGAGCCGTTCACCGGTGAGCTCGGCAACCTGCTGATGACGTTCCATGACATACCAGGCAAAGGACTGGTGAGCGCCGCGCGGTTACTCATCGAGCTGTGGCTGGCATCGGGTCAGCGCGCCGACCCGGCGGCGTTAGGCGACGAGTACAAGGCCTGTCTGCGATTCGCAGCAGATGGATTCGCGCCGCCTGATGAACAGACCCTCCGCGCGTTCCGCGATCTCGTCGTGCATCAGCTCAAGTACGACAGATACCGGCTTCCCAAGGGATGGATCCAGGAGACGGCGGACACGATTGAGCAAGCGGGCGAGTACGAGCTCAGCCAAGATGCGCGGGAGTTCATCGAGGAGCTGCGGCAGATCCGCGACTGAAACCCGGCGACACGGGTAGTCCCTTGTATGCACCGACGACTGGGGAAGGTACTGCCGGCGGCGCTGCTCGCGACGGTGATGGCCGGATGCGGACACTCGCCGGCTGCGGCGCCAGTGGCAAAGCCTACGGAGAAGACGACCACGCCGCCGGCAACGACGACGGCACCGCCGGCAACGACCACGCAGGCACCGGAACTGCCGTTGGGTGGGCGGACGGTTTTCCCGAACTACCGGGTGGTGGCCTACTACGGGACCGCCGGCACTTCGGCGTTGGGGGTGCTCGGGCAGGGCTCACCGGAGCAGGCGGCCGGGGCGATTGACCAGGCGGCGCAGCGGTTTGCGACGCCGGACCGGAAGGTGCAGCCGGCGATGGAGTTCATCGCCACGGTGGCCGACCACTCTCCCGGCCCGGCGGGAGCGTACAGCCACGACGTGGCGGTGGCGCAAGTCCAGCGGTACCTGGACGCGGCGCGGAGCCACCATCAGCTGTTCATCCTGGACATCCAACCGGGACACCGGGACTTCCTGTCGGCGGTTCAGCCGTGGCAGAACCTCCTCGCCCAACCGGACGTGGGGCTGGCGCTGGACGCGGAGTGGCGGATGCCGGAGGGCAAGGTGCCGGGCGAAGCGATCGGGCACGTCGAGGTGCCGGAGGTGAACCAGGTGCTGGACTGGACGGCGAACCTGACCAGAAGCGGTGACCTGCCGCAGAAGGTGGTGCTGCTGCACATGTTCCGGTCCACGATGATCACCGACCTGAACGCGATCACCGAGCACCCGGAGCTTGCGCTGGTGCAACACCTGGACGGGTTCGGCGGCGTCCAGACCAAGATGGACGTCTACCACAACCTGGCCGATCCGCAGCGGTTTCACATGGGGTTCAAGCTCTTCTACACCGAGGATCACCCGCTGCTGGGCCCGGGTGAGGTGCTGGCGATGAAGCCGCAGCCGGAGTTCGTCAGCTATCAGTGAGCGCCGATGCCACGATCCGGGTGATGAAGGCGGACTTGGCGGCAGAGTAGCCGACACGGTCGTCGCCGAACCGCTCGGCGAGGAACCGCTTGAGCTCGGCGTACGCGCGGGCGGTGTCGGGATGGGTGCGCAGGTAGTCGCGGAACGCCAGCACGGTGAGAAAACACGCGTTGTCGGCGGCGGAGACGCAGAGGTGGTGCGGCGGCGCACCGTCGGGGGCGGCGAACGACTCCCTGCCCTTGATGCCGAGATCGCCCTCGTAGCGGTAGCCCAGCGGGTCCAGCGCGCCGATCACCGACGGCAGGTGGTCCAGGGTGTCCACCACGACCGTCAGGTCGACGACGGGCTTGGCGGCCAGGCCCGGCACGGCGGTGCTGCCGACGTGCTCGATGCGACGGGCTATGCCCGGTAACGCGTCGCCGACGCGATCGCGCAGGGCAGCGAACACCGCCGGCCAGCTCGGGTCGTAGTCGACGATCTCGATCATGCGGCGGTCCGCAGTCTCGACACGAGTCCGGCGCCGGCCACCATGACCAGGCCGATGGTGACCAGGCCCCAGGTGGCCGAGCCGAACAGGTCGGTCATCCAGCCCACCCAGTACGGCCCGAGGAAGCCGGACAGGTTGCCGATGGAGTTGATCACACCGATGCCGGCGGCCACCGCGGCGCCGGACAGGAACGCGGACGGCAGCGTCCAGAAGCAGGGGAACGCGGCCATCACGCCGATCGCGCACGCGCAGAGCCCGAGGTAGCCGAGCCACGGCGCGGTGGTCAGGAAGGCGGTCACGGCCAGCAGTACGCCACCGGCGGCCATCGGGACCAGGGTGTGGGGCACAGGTCGCCCGATCCGATCACACCGACGACCCCACCAGACCATCGCAATCGCGCCAATGGCGTAGGGCACTGCGGTCAACAGCGTCACCGTCAGATTGTCCTTGATGGCCAAACTGGTCTTGAGGATGGTCGGCATCCAGAAACCCAGCCCGTACAGGCCGAAGGCGATCGCGAAGTACACCAGCCCGAGCGCGATGACCCGCGGGTGCAGGACCGCCCGGCGCACGGGCATCGCCGGCACCGCGGCCTCCTCGGCCGCCACCGTGTCGGTGATCCAGGCGCGCTCGTCGGCGCTGAGCCAGCGGGCGTCGGCCGGACGGTCGGGCAGCAGCCACAGCAGCAGCGCGCCCAGCACGATCGACGGCAGCCCTTCCACCAGGAACAACCAGCGCCAGCCGGCCAGGCCGAACGTGCCGTCCAGGCCCAGCAGCAGGCCGCCGAGCGGAGCGCCGATGGCCGTGGACAGCGGAACCGCGATCATGAACAGGCCGGTGACGGTCGCCCGCCGCGCCGCCGGGAACCAGTACGACAGGTAGAGGATCATGCCCGGGAAGAAGCCGGCCTCGGCGACGCCGAGCAGGAAGCGCAGCACGTAGAAGCTGACCTCGCCCTGGATCGCCGCGCAGGCGGCGGCCACGATCCCCCACACGACCATGATCCGGGCCATCCACACCCGCGCGCCGACCCGGTGCAGCACCAGATTGCTCGGCGCGTCCAGCAGCACGTAGCCGACGAACAGCAGGCCCGCGCCGAAGCCGTACGCCGTCGCCGACAGGCCGAGCTGGCGGTTCATGGTGAGCGCGGCCACCGCGAGGTTGGTCCGGTCGAGGTACGCGAAGAAGTAGCAGACCGCCATCAGCGGCACGAGCCGCCAGGTCGCCCTGGCCAGCGCGCGCTCCCCCACCTCGCTGGTGATCACCCGCTGAGCGTATCGACAGGGTCGACCCGGACACTTCCGAATCGCCCGGGACGTTGAGGGGGAAAGGACGAAGGAGACGAGATGGGCCTGATCGCAACGCTGCTCGGCCTCGTGGTGTCGCTGTTCATCCTGCTGCTGATCGTCCGGATGGTGCTGGACTGGGTGGCGATGGCCGGCCGCGGGCCCTACTGGACGGTCCGCGCCCGGGCGCTCGCCCACGCCGGCACCGAGCCGGTGATCGCGCCGGTCCGCCGGGTGCTGCCGCCGATCCGCGCCGGCGGCATCGGCATCGACCTGGCGTTCACGGTGGTGTTCGTGGCGGCGCTGATCGTGCGCGGCATCCTGTTCAGCCTGTGACGACCAAGCCCTGCTCCAGCATGGCCAGCGCGTCGCGGACGTGTTGGGCGCAGTCGGAGCCGGGCGTGGTCAGCCAGCTCTCGATCGCCACCCGCAGCGCCGCGTAGGTGGCGGCGACGAGCAGCCGGGTGCGCAGGACCTGGCGCTCGTCGGCGGCGGCCGGCAGCAGCAGGTCGACGAGTCGGCGCTCCTGCTCGACGGACCGTTCGAGGAAGGTGGCGAGCAGGGCCGGGGTGTGGGCGACGAGCTCCTGCACGCGGCGGAACTGCTCATGGTCGTCGCCGAGCGTGCCGAGGATGGCCTCGGCCAGGGTGGCGCCCTGTTCGATCGCGGCGACCACCCGATCGAACTCCCCATCGTGCACGGCCAGCAGCACAGCTTCCTTGGCGGCGAAGTAGCGGAAGAATGTGCGGGGCGAGACCTCGGCGGTGGCCGCGATCTCCTCGACGGTGGCGGCCTCGAAGCCCTTGGCCTCGAACAACGCCAGCGCGGCGTCCACCAGCGCCGCCCTGGTCTGCTGCTTCTTGCGCTCGCGCAGCCCGCACAGCTTCGTCACCCGACACAGCCTAGTCGACAAACTGTCATTTGACGCCAAGTGGCAGTCTGTGCCACTTTGGCGACATGACTCCCTGGCGCCCGGCCGACCTGCCCGACCTCACCGGCAAGACCGCGCTCGTGACCGGCGCGAACAGCGGCATCGGCTTCCACGCCGTGCTGGGCCTGGCCGAGCACGGCGCGCACGTGCTGCTCGCCGCCCGCAACCCGGAGCGCGGCGAGAAGGCCATCGCGAGCGTCCGGGAACGGCTGCCGCAGGCCAAGGTCGAGCTGGTCCGGCTGGACCTGGCCGATCTGGCCGACGTCGAGGAGACGGCGAAGGCCGTGCTGGCCGCGCACGAGCACATCGACCTGCTGATCAACAACGCCGGCGAGAAGATGGTGCCCAAGCGCCGCGAGACCAAGGACGGCTTCGAGGCCCAGTTCGGCACCAACCACCTCGGCCACTTCGCGCTGACCGGGCTGCTGCTGCCGGCGCTGCGGCCGGGCTCGCGGATCGTGAACATCACCAGCCTGGCGCACAAGTTCTTCGCGTTCGCCATCGACGACCCGCAGCAGCAGCGCCGCTACCTGGCCGGCAAGGCCTACGGCAACTCCAAGCTGGCCAACATGATCTTCACGCTGGAGCTGGACCGGCGGCTGGTCGGCCGGGACATCACCGCCGTCGCCGCGCACCCGGGCTTCGCGCTGGACCCCGGCGAGAGCCTCGGCAACCCGGTGTTCGACCTGCTGGCCAAGCCGATCATCCAGGACATGGCCGGCGGCGCGATGCCCACGCTGTACGCCGCGACCGTGCCGAACCTGCCCGGCGGCTCGTTGATCGGCCCCGGCAACCTGACGCGCACCAAGGGCGCGCCGCGGCCGGAGAAGCCGTCGTCGAAGGCGACCGATCCGGCGCTGGGCCGCCGGCTGTGGGGCCTGTCCGAGGATCTGACGGGCGTGCGCTACCTCAGTTCCTGAGCAGCTTGCCCACCAGCCGCAGCCCCTGCCGCGCCGTGAGGTGCGGCAGGTAGGCCCGGCCGATGGCGTTGCCGATCGACGGCAGCGCGGACACGTCCGGGTAGGCCATGAACAGCGGCCGGTACTCGGGCTGGAACTTGGCCTTGAACGACAGCAGCGACCGGAACCCGTACACCGGCTCCAGCGCCTTGCCGGTGACGTCCAGGATCCGTTGCAGCGCCGACACTTCCTCGCCGCGGTCCAACCGGGCCAGCGGCGCGCCGGACAGGCTGAGGAACCGGGCGCCCTCCTCCTTCAACGTCAGCGCCGCCGACGCGATCATGAACTCGGTGACGCCGCGGAAGCCGGCGCCGCGCCGCCGCATGAAGTCCAGCGTCCAGCCGACGACCTCGCCGTCCTCGTGCACGGGCAGCCAGCTGGTCACGCCGTGCACCGTGCGGTCCCGGTCCACCGCGACCAGGCAGCGCACCGACCGGTCGGCGAGTTCGTCCAGGCCGCCGAGGGTGAAGCCCATCTCGGGCATTCCCTTGTCCGCCACCCATTCCTCGGAGATCGCCCGCACCTGGTCGGTGATCGCCAGCGGCGCGTCCGGATAGGACAGCCACTCGGCGGTGATGCCCTCCTTGCCGGCCTTGTTCAGCGCGGTCCGCACGTCCTGCCACTTCTTGCCGGTGAACTCCAGGTCCGCCAAGGGAACCACGGTGTCCTCGGCGACCTGCACGGCCCGCCACCCCAGCGTGACGGCGGCGTCGCGCACGTCGGTGGTGACGCTGTACAGGCATGGCGTCCAGCCGTTGTCGGCGCAGAAGCGCTGGAATCCCTCGACGACGTCGCGGTGCAGGCCGGGATCGCCGATCGGGCCACCGGTGGTCAGCGCGACGGTCGCCGACACCCGGTACGCCAGCGCCGCCTGGCGGCAGGGCGTGAACCAGTACTGGTTGCCCGGCCAGGTCGTCATGTACGCCAGCGAGGAGCCGCCGTTCTGCTCCATCAGCTTGCGGGCGGTGACCGTGGCGTCGGCGTCCTGCACCGGCTTGGCCCGCCAGAAGCTGATCAGCAGCCCGATCAGCAGCACCGTCCAGAACACCGTGCCGGTGTACTCCCAGACGATGATCGCGAGGCCGCCGGTGGGCAGGAAGTCGATGTCGGTGAGCAGCGCGTAGCCCGGCGGCAGGTAGCGCTCGGGCAGGTCGGCCAGCAGCAGGGCCAGGTCCGGCACGGGCTTGAAGTGCGCCCGGTCCAGGTAGCCGACGCCGACGTAGACGGCCGCGGTGGCGAGGAAGGTGCCGACCAGGCCGGCCGCCAGGCGGCGGTAGGTCCGCTTCGGCGCGGTCACCGTGAACAGGCCGCGGGTCCCCAGCAGCAGCCCGCACACCGCGAACGGCAGCAGCATCGGCGGGATGTTCGGGATCACGTCGTTGAGGCTGGCGTCGGTCCCGTACAGGTAGCCGCTGACGAAGGCGACGCAGCTGATGCCGAGCATGGCGTTGAACACCAGCCCCAGCCACCACGCGAACCGCCGGCCGCGGCGCAGGCCCTCGGCGACCGCGAGCAGCAGCAGCGCCGGCGCGATCGAGGTGACCGCGGAGCCGATGCCGGTGCCCAGCGTCTCGGCCGTCACCAGCCGGCAGTTGACGGTGTCCTGGAAGCCGTTGGCGCAGTTCTCGGCCACCGACTCGGCGTCGACGCCCGGCGAGGCGAACATGATCTGCAACAGGCCCAGCGGGCCGATGGCGGACTTGGAGAACAGGGTGGCGATCGGCCCCAGCGCGGTCGCCGCGACCAGCAGCGCCACCAGCACCTTGCGCTCCGACCGGGACGAGGGGTTGATCGTCACGCGGACCGGCCGGCCCAGCAGCGTCAGCCCGATGACCAGCCCGACCACGGCGCCGGTGAACCGCACGACGTCCTGGACGGTCCCGGAGTACAGCACCAGCACGCCGGTGCCGACCAGCAGGAACAGCCGCAGCCGCCGGCGCCACAGCGCGCCCAGCCGGCCGCTGAGCGCCAGCCCGAGGCCGACGATGCCCGGCGACATGCCCAGGGTGGAGTCGCCGATGATGGACGCCGTCCACGGCTCGCCGGTCAGCGACACCAGGCGCACCAACGGGATCGCCACCAGCGTGCCGGCGATCTGGCAGGCCAGCAGCACGAGCATGCTGAGCCGGGCGCCCAGCCGCCGCTCCGCCGGCACGCCGATCACCAGCAGCAGCACCGTGGTCAGCACGTAGCCGGTGAGGTCGAAGCACCACATGCCGCTGGTGACGGCCGTCCACACCCGACCGTCGGCGAGGTCGTCCCAGGACACGGCGACCACGTCGTACAGGTTGCCCGGCGGGCCGCCGGGCAGGCTGCCGGTCACGATCGCCGTCAGCCACAGCAGGCCGATCAGACCGAGGGTGAACGGGGCGCGCCGCAGTGCCACCAGCACGCGGTCGGGCCCCACGATCCGATCGACGGAGCGCCGCCAGCCGGCGAGCGTGGTCATGAAGTTTCCAGCCTGTCAGAAGTAGGTGCCGCACCAGGGGGCAGCGTCGAGCCGGAACAGCCGATCGGCGTCCGCTGACGCCGCCCGGTCGAACACCTCGACCAGGCCGGCGTCGGCGTGCCGGGTCAGCGACCGGTCACCGAGGTAGACCGCGCCGAGGTCGGCCACGCCCAGCCGGAGCTGCGGGTCCCGGTCGGTGCGCTCCGCGCCGTCCGGGCCGATCAGGTAGCGGCCGCTGTTGGCCGGCAGCACGTCGTCCACGACCTCGACGACCACCGGCTCCGCCTGGCCGTAGGTGCGGGCCGCCAGCGCTGCCGGCACGTCCACCAGCCGCAGCCAGGTCTCGTCCTCGACCTCGGTGTACTTGACCGTCCGTGGATCGGCGAAGAACAGGTCCAGGTCCTCGTCGAGGGGCCGGCCGACGGCGGTGATCTGCTTGATCAGGTCGACGCCGACCAGGTACCGCCAGAGCGTCGCGGTGGCCTCAGGGGTCGCGGCGAACATCGCCAGGATCTCCATCGACCAGCCGAAGTGCTCGCCGCGCATGCCCTTGGTCTTGTAGACGGCGACGCCGTCGTCGTGCTCGACCAGGACCGCGTTGCCGTCGCGGCGCAGCGCGAGGTTCCAGAAGCCGTCGGACAGCAGGATGCCGCCGGGGCGGACCGTGCCGAACCGCCGCAGCAGCTCCGGCACCCGCCGCCGCACCTCGTCCTGGTCGAACACGACCTTGACGTCGCCCGAGACCGGCGCGCGGTCGTGCAGCCGGGCCTTGGCGGTGTCGACGACCGCGGTGCGGAACCGGGTCGCCACGCCGTAGCCGTAGCGGCGGTAGATGGTCCCCTCGGACGCGCGCAGGGTGGCGATGGGCGCGGACGTCCCGGTGAGGAACGTCCGCATCACCGCGTTCAGCACGCCGCGCCGGGTCCGGTCCGGCCGCACGCCGACCCGCGACACGGCCGCCATCGGCACGGTCTTGCCCCCGGGCAGCGCGATCACGCTGTCGTAGGCGGTCAGCGTGCCGATCATGCCGGTGTCGTCGTACGCGCCGAGCGAGGTCGACGCGTCGTACGAGCCGAGCGCGTGCGACCACTGCTCGTCGTCGGCCGGCGCGTCGTGCAGCGTCCGCCGGAACAGCGCGCTCGCCTCGCGCAGCTGGTCGGCGCCGCTCAGCGTGCGGATGTCGTGCGGCGGCTTTGTCATATCTTGACTCTACTTAGCGTGTCGTACCGGTTTCGTGAGTGCCGAGCTACTGGGGCTGCCCGACCTCGTAGTGGCCGTCGTCGGACTTGACGGTGACGGTCACCTTCTTCTGCGCGCCGTCCACGGTCACCGTGCAGTCGAACGTGTTGCCGGTCTTCACGGCCTCGCCGTCCGGGCACTTCACATCGCTGGCCTTGAGCTTGTAGTCGTTGGTCAGCACGCCGGTGACGCCCTGCTCGACCTTGGCCGTGTCGAAGACCTTCTTGGTGAACACGCCGGCGACCAGCAGCACCACCACGACGATCACGATCAGCACCGCCACCACCACGATGCCGATCACCAGGCCGCGGCGGCCGCTCTTGGGGGCAGGCGCGCCGGGGAAGCCGCCGCCGAACTGGCCGGGCTGCTGCTGGCCCCACTGTGGCTGCTGGCCGGGCATCGGCTGCTGGCCCCACTGCGCGGTCTGCTGCGCCGGCTGGCCGTACGGGTTGAACTGCTGGGGCTGCTGCTGCGGGTAGGCGGGCTGGCCGCCGTACGGGCTGGGCTGCTGGTACTGGCCCGGTTGCTGCTGCTGCGGGCCGGTCTGCGGCTGGCCGTACGGGTTGGGCTGCTGGCCCCACTGGGGCTGTTGCTGCTGCGGAGGCTGCGCCGGAAAGCCACCGGACGGTGTGCCGGGGTACCCACCCTGGGGCTGCTGGCCCCACTGCTGCGGGTCATTGCCCCCGGACGGTCCGTACGGGCTGGTCATTGTTGCCTCCGTGCTCTGCTCAACTCCGAAATCCGGCCGCTTGGCCGCGATCAAACCACAGGTGGGCGGCACCGCGTGGCCGCCCTGTCCCAATCGCCTGGGCAATCGCGTGTCGCCCCGCAGGCTGCCACCCCGGGGGCTACCGCGAATCCGCCGTTCAGAGGGTGCCCATCGCCACGACCCCGCGACGCAGCGCCTTGACCGCCTCCGCGGCCGTCCCGCCGACCGCGTCGTCCTTGCCGAGCACGTCCCGAAGCTGGTCGAGCAGGTCGATCACCTGCCGGCACCACCGCACGAAGTCTCCCGCCGACACCTCCTGACCGTTGGTCTCGGCGGCGGTGAGCACCTTTTCCAGCGACTCGCCGCGCGCCCACCGGTACACCGGCCAGGCGAAGCCGGTGTCCGGCTGCCGGGTGCGGTCCAGCTTGTGCCGGCGCTCGTCGTCCTCGATGGACGCCCACAGCCGCATCGTCTCCTGCACCGCCGCGGCCACCTCCGGCGTGGGCAGGCGCGGGTCGCTGGGGCCGTCGCGGCGGGCCTCGAACACCAGCGTCGACACCACCGACGCCAGCTCGGGCACCGTCAGGTTGTCCCAGACGCCGTTGCGCAGGCACTCCGCCGCGAGCAGGTCCGACTCGCTGTACAGGCGGGCCAGGCGGCGGCCGTTCGGCGTGACGCCGTCACCGTCGGACGCCAGGTAGCCGCGCTCGCGCAGCAGGCTGCGGATGCGGTCGAACGCGCGGGCCAGGGAGTGCGTGGTCGAGGCGACCTGTCGCTCCAGGCGCTCCGTCTCGGCCAGCAGCCGGTGGTAGCGCTCCGCCCAGCGCGCGTGCGCCTCGCGGTCGCTGCACCCGTGACACGGGTGCGCGCGCATGGCCCGGCGCAGCGTCGCCAGCTCGGCGTCGTCGTGCGCGTCACCACGGCCGCGACGGCCCTGGCGGTGCGGCGGCGTGATGCCCGTGTCGCGGAGGCTGGCGGCGAGGTCCCGGCGGATCCGCGGCGACCGCCAGTCGACGTTCTTCGGCAGCCGCATCCGGCCCAGCGCCTCCACCGGGGCCGGGAAGTCGGCCACCGACAGCGTGCCGGCCCAGCGGTCCTCGGTCAGCACGAACGGCCGCGGCTCGCCCAGCGGGTCCAGGCCCGGGTCGATCACCACCGCGATGCCCGACCGCCGGCCGGACGGCACCGCGATCACGTCCCCCTTGCGCAGCCGCTCCAGCGACTCCGCCGCCTCCGCGCGCCGGCTGGCGCTGTTCTGCCGGGACAGCGACTTCTCCCGGTCGGTGAGCTTGCGCCGCAGCTCGGCGTACTCGGCGAAGTCGCCGAGGTGGCACGTCATGGACTTCGCGTAGCCGTCGAGCGCCTCCTTGCCGCGCTCGATGCGGCGGGACAGGCCCACCACCGAGCGGTCGGCCTGGAACTGCGCGAAGGACTGCTCCAGCATCTCGCGGGCGGCCTGCGCGCCGACCTGCTGGACCAGGTTGACGGCCATGTTGTAGCCGGGACGGAAGCTGGAGCGCAGCGGGTAGGTGCGGGTCGAGGCCAAGCCGCCGACCTGCTTCGGGTCCACGCCCGGCTGCCACACCACCACGGCGTGGCCCTCCACGTCGATGCCGCGCCGGCCGGCACGCCCCGTGAGCTGCGTGTACTCCCCCGCCGTCAGGTCGACGTGCGCCTCGCCGTTGTACTTGACGAGCTTCTCCAGGACGACGGTGCGCGCCGGCATGTTGATGCCCAGCGCCAGCGTCTCCGTGGCGAAGACGACCTTCACCAGGCCCCGGACGAACAGCTCCTCGACCGTCTCCTTGAACGCCGGCAGCATGCCGGCGTGGTGGCTGGCGATGCCCCGCTCCAGGGCCTCCCGCCACTCCCAGTAGCCGAGCACGACGAGGTCACCCTCGGGCAGGTCCTTCGTCCGCTCGTCGATGATGCCGCGGATGACCTCGATGTCCTCCGGCGAGGTCAGGCGCATGCCCGCCCGCACACACTGCGTGACGGCCGCCTCGCAGCCGGCGCGGCTGAACACGAAGTCGATCGCCGGCAGCAGACCGGCCTGCTCCAGGCGTCCGACCACCTCCACGCGTGACGGCGGCCGGAACCGGGGACCGCCGCCGCGGGCGCGCGAGGCGCGGGGGCCGCGGCCGTGGCTGAAGGGCACGTGGTGGCGGCCCAGCTCCTCGGCCCGGCGCAGCAGCGTCGGGTTGATCCGGGTCTCGGCGCCGCCGTCGTCCGCGAACAGGTCGATGATCCGGCCGCCGAGCATCATGTGCTGCCACAGCGGCACCGGGCGGTGCTCGTCCACCACGACCGTGGTGTCGCCGCGGACCTCGATCAACCACTCGCCGAACTCCTCGGCGTTGCTGACCGTCGCCGACAGGCCGACCACCTTCACCGACTCCGGCAGGTGCAGGATCACCTCCTCCCACACCGCGCCGCGGAACCGGTCGGCCAGGTAGTGCACCTCGTCCATCACCACGAAGGCGAGGTTGGTCAGGGCCGAGGAGCCCGCGTAGAGCATGTTGCGGAGCACCTCGGTGGTCATCACGACCACCGGCGCGTCGCCGTTGATCGAGGAGTCGCCGGTGAGCAGGCCCACCTTGTCCGCGCCGTAGCGGGCGGTCAGGTCGGCGAACTTCTGGTTGGACAGCGCCTTGATCGGCGTCGTGTAGAAGCACTTGCCGCCCTGGCCCAGCGCGAGGTGCACGGCGAACTCGCCGACCACCGTCTTGCCCGCGCCGGTCGGGGCGCAGACCAGCACGCCGTGCCCGTCCTCGAGGGCCTCGCAGGCCTCGCGCTGGAACGGGTCGAGCTCGAAGGAGAGCACCGACTCGAAGTCGGTGAGCCGGGGCCGGGCGGCGCGACGCCTGGACGCCGCGAAGGCCTCGGCGGGAGACCGGCCCGGTGATGCGCTGGAAGCCACGACTCAAGAGTTTCATACCCGGCTGACAATTGCGTCCAAGATCTACTGTGGCGCGCCCGGAATTGTCAGGGGTCCTTGTCAAGATGGTCGGGTGCGGGTTGCCGTGGTACCCATCGACGCAGGTGGGGCGTTGACGCAGGAGCTGACCGAGGACGGTCGGCCCTCGGGTGAACCGCGCGCGTGGGCGGATCTGGTAACGGCCGTCGGCTCGCTGGAGCGGGCGTCGGCGCCGCGGTGGGTGTGGGCGCACGGCATGGACATCTATCCGCGGTTGCTGGCGGCCGGCGTGCGGGTCGAGCGCTGTCACGACGTGGAGCTGACGGAGACGCTGCTGCTGGGCTACATCGGCCGGTGGGGCGAGCCGCGGAGCGTGCCGGCGGCGTGGGCGCGGCTGACCGGTGGGCCGGTGCCGGCGGACAAGCCGATCCGGGCGAAGGAGACGCAGCCGACACTGTTCGACGCGGAGCAGCCGGCGGATCCGCTGGGCGGGGTGGATCCGTTGAAGGTGCTGGTCGCCGTGCACGCCGACCAGCTGCGGCGGATCGGCGAAACGGCGGCGCCGGGGCGGTTCCGGCTGCTGGTGGCGGCGGAGTCCGCGGGGGCGTTGGCAGCGGCGGAGATGGGGCACGCGGGGCTGCCGTGGCGTGCGGACGTGCATTCGGCGCTGCTCACCGAGATGTTGGGGCCGCGACAGGCGTACGGGCTGCCACCGCGCAAACTGGGCGAGCTGTCGGAGCGGATCGCCGAGGCGCTGGGCGACCGCAAGATGCATCCGGACTCGCCGGCGGAGCTGCTCAAGGCGTTCGCGAAGGTCGGCATCCAGCTGCGGTCCACCCGGTCGTGGGTGCTCAAGGAAGTCGATCACCCGGCCGTGCCGCTGCTGCTGGAGTACAAGGAGCTGTACCGGATCTACACCGCGCACGGGTGGGCGTGGCTGTCGTCGTGGGTGCACGACGGCCGGTTCCGGCCCGAGTACGTGCCCGGCGGCGTGGTGTCCGGCCGGTGGGCCACGCGCGGCGGCGGGGCGCTCCAGATCCACAAGCGGGTGCGGCGGGCCGCCATCGCCGACCCCGGCTGGGTACTCGTCGTCGCCGACGCCGGGCAGCTGGAGCCCCGGGTGCTGGCGGCGCTGGCCGGTGACGACAAGTTGGCGCTGGCCGGGCACAGCGGCGACCTGTACCGGGCGCTGGCCGACGAGGCGTTCGGCGGTGACCGGCCGCGGGCCAAGATCGGCATGCTGGCCGCGTTGTACGGGCAGACCAGCGGCGAGGCCGGGGCGCTGGTCGCCGCGCTGCGGCGGAAGTTCCCCCGCGCCGTCGACTACGTCGAGAAGGCCGCGCAGATCGGCGAGTCCGGTGGGCTCGTGCGGTCGTGGCTCGGGCGCACCTGTCCCCCGGCGACGTCGGGGTGGACCGGTGGTTCGCTGGATCCCGAGCCGGTGGAGGAGGTTTCCGACTCCGGGGCCCGCAACCGGGCTCGGGGGCGGTTCACCCGCAACTTCGTCGTGCAGGCCAGCGCCGCCGACTGGGCGCTGGCCCTGCTGGCGACACTCCGGCCCGCGCTCACCGGCATCGGCGTCGAGGGCGCCCGGCCCGAACTGGTGTTCTTCCAGCACGACGAGGTGATCGTGCACTGCCGGGCCGAGGACGCCGCGGAGGTCACCGCCGTGCTGGAGCAGTCCGCCGCCACCGCCGGCCGCGTCGTGTTCGGCGACACCCCCGCCCGGTTTCCCCTCGATATCGCCGCCGTGGAGTGCTATGCCGACGCCAAGTGAGCCGTCACCAGCGGTCGCGGTGCACGATCTCGTTGAGGGGACGCCGTTTGCGCTTCTTGGCCGACACGTCCCCGTACCGCTCGGCGTCCGGGGCCTCGTGGCCCAACAACGCCACCCCGATCGGGATGTAGTCGTCCGGAATGTCCAGGAGGTTCCTCACGAACGCCGGTTCCACGCCGATGAACGCCGCCGCGATGTTCTCGTCTACCGCCGCCAGGAGCAGCAGCGTCAGCGCCGCGCCGCCGTCGGTGAACCAGAACGGCGTGTGCCAGAGCTCGTCCTCCGTCAGCTCCGACACCACCGCCATCTTGTCCGACTCGCGGTACCGCGACTTGTAGATCTCGGGGCTCACGCAGATCGCCACGTGCACCGGGGCCTGGGCGACGAAGTTCTTGTGCCCCGACTTCGCCAGCGTCTCCTCGCCCGTGCTGGCCAGCTTCTGCCGGGTCGCGTCGTCCGTGACCACCACGAACTCCACGCCCTGGCTGTACCCCGCGCTCGGGCCTCGCCGTGCCGTGTCCAGGATCCGGTCCACCACCTCCGGCGCCACCGGCTCGTCCGTGAAGGACCGCACCATCCGGCGCCGCCGGACCACCTCGTCGAACTCCACACCTCGGACCGTACTGGGTATCTTTCGCGATCATGACCGACTGGAGCTGGCTGCTGGCCAGACCTACGCCGAACACGTACTGCCTGACCTTCGTGTACGGCATGGCCCCGGCCGAGCTCATCCGCAAGTTCGGCATGCACTCCGAGACGGCGGAGGAGCTGACGCCGGAAGAGGCGTCGACGGAACTCGTCGGCGAGACCCGATGGCCGTGGATGCGCATCGGCGAGTTCAACGGCTGGGCCTTCGCCATCGAGGACGGGCACACGGAGGGCCTTCGCCTGGGCGGTGAGCTGTCGGACAACACGCAGGCGCTGGTGATCGTGTACGTCTCCGAGAAGGCACTGGGCCACGTCGCGTACTACGTGGACGCCGAGCTGGTGACGTCGTTCGAGCCGATGGCCGCGTACCAGCGGAGCGGCGCAGACCCGGACCGGTTCGTCGACGCGATGCGGGAGGCCGGCCTGCCGATGGAGCCCGATCAGGAACCGGACGTCGACCCGGACCTCGCGGCGCTTCGCGCGTTCGAGGTGGCGCTGGGCATCGGGCTGCCCGACGAGGCCGAGCACGGCCGGCTGCTGACGGCCGAGTGGATCCCGCCCTGGCTCAGGGATTAGGTGGGTAACGAAGGTCCCATCGGTACGAGGCGGGTCGGCGGGCCGTCGCGAGAGTGGCGCTGCCGGCCATCCCGAGCCCCAGCACGACGGCCGGGACGACGATCCGGAACCAGCCCAGCATGCCGAAGGCTCCGAACAGCAACGCCGCCACCGGCGTCAGCACCGGAACGGCCAGCACCAGCAGCGCCTTCGGTCGCACTTCCGCGGTGGCCAGCGCGAACCAGCACACGAGCAGTCCGACCACGGCGGCGGAGACCACGATCTCCGGCCCCCAGACGAGCGCCCCGAGCTTGCACACGCCTGCGGAATGGGTCTGCTCCAACTCGGCGCAGTGCTCGTCGTTCTGGCTCGCGACGACCTGCCAGAAACCGCCCATTGCCAGGCCCAGCACGGCGCCGCCGAGGCCGACGGGCACGGCGACCGACTCCAGTTTCGGTGTGGGCATGGGGATCAGTTGGACTGGTCGTTGTCGACCGGCAGGGGGCGCAGATCCGGACGTGAGCGGTCGGGCCGGCGGGCTTCGGACAGGTAGCAGAGACCGGCCATTCCGCCGCCGAGTACGACGACCGGGACGATGAAGGCCAGCCACACGCCGGCCCCGAGGCCGGCGCAGGTCAGGGCGGCGAGGAACGTCAGCGCGGGGACTGCGGCCACCATGCCACCCCGCGGCCGGACCTCAGCGGCCGCCAGCGTGATCCAGCCGACGAGGCAGTTGACGACGGCCGCGATCACCACCATGGCCGGTGCCCAGAAGATGACCTCAAACCCGCACATGCTCTCGGGGTTGACCGCGTTCGCCGCGGCGCACCGGGCCACGAAGTGATCGGCGACCGCCACCCAGAGCCAACCCGTGCCGATGCCGAGCAACGCGCCGCCGATCCCGACGGCGAGCGGCAACGACGGTTTCCGATCACTCACGATGGCCAGTCTGGCGGTCGGAGGGATCGGCGGCCATCCGTAGCACTACTCAGGAACCGGCGGCTTCGGTGGAGATCGCGTCGAGCAGGTCGGCCATCCGCTCCAGGATCGCCTGCTGTTCGACCAGCTCGTAGGTGACGGCCAGCTCGCGCGGGTCGTGGTGGCCGACGAACACCAGGCCGGAGGCGTCCTCCCACACCAGCATGCGCAGCGGCAGGTCGATGGCGACACGGGGATCGGTCGCCATCAGCGGCGTGCCGGCACGGGGATTGCCGAACACCAGCACGTCCGTCGGCGGCAACTCCAGCCCCGCCCGGTGGGCATGCTCGGCGTGGTCGACGTGTACGAACACCGTCAGCTCACGGCGTTCGACCGCCGCGACCAGCCGCGCCACGGTCGCCTTCTGGTCGACACCGCTCTTCCGGATCATCACGAGCCCAGTCTCCTCGGTCTGTCGCGGCGGGCAAACCGGCAAGATCGGCAATACTCGGCCGGGTGGTGATCGTGACCGGGGTGGCGGCACTGGCCTGGCTGTACCTGTTGCTGGCGCACGGCGGCTTCTGGCGGACGTCGGTGCTGCTGCCGAAGGCGAGCCGGCAGCCGCAGCGATGGCCGGCGGTGGTGGCGGTGGTGCCGGCCCGCGACGAGGCGGACATCCTGGCCGAGACGTTGCCGACGCTGCTGCGCCAGGACTACCCGGGGCCGTACCGGGTGGTGCTGGTGGACGACGCCAGCACGGACGGCACGGCGGAGGTGGCGCTGGCGGTGGGCACGGGCCGGCTGGACATCGTGCGCAGCGAGGGCCCACCGGCGGGCTGGGCGGGCAAGGTGGCGGCGATGGAGACCGGGGTTCGCGCGGCCACCGACGGCGAGTACCTGCTGTTCACGGATGCCGACATCGCGCATCCGCCGGACGGAGTGCGGTCGCTGGTGGCGGCGGCGCTCGGCGACGATCGGGCGCTGGTGTCGCAGATGGCGTTGCTGCGTACGGAAACGGTGTGGGAGCGCCTGATCGTGCCGGCGTTCGTGTACTTCTTCAGCCTGCTCTACCCGTTCGCCCGCGTGAACGACCGCAGGTCACGGCTGGGGGCTGCGGCCGGCGGCTGCATGCTGGTGCGGCAGGAGGCGCTGGAGGCGGCGGGCGGGCTGGCGGCGATCAAGGACGCGTTGATCGACGACGTGGCGTTCGGGCGGCTGCTGAAGGACGCCGGCAACCGGACGTGGCTGGGGCTGACCACGTCGATCACCAGTCGCCGGCCGTATCCGAGGCTGGCGGACCTCTGGAACATGGTGGCCCGATCCGCTTACACGCAGCTGCGGACGTCGCCGCTGCTGCTGGTGGGATGCGTGCTCGGTCTGGCGTTGATCTTCGTGGTGCCGCCGCTGGCGGTGATCATCGGCCCGACGGACGTGCGGCTGCTGGGGCTGCTCGCGTGGGCGGTGATGGCCGGCATGTACGTGCCGATGCTGCGGTTCTACCGGCTGCCGTGGTTGCTGGCGCCGGTGCTGCCGGTCGTGGCCGTGCTGTACACGGCGATGACGGTGGACTCGGCGCGTCGGCACTGGATGGGCCGCGGCGGCGCATGGAAGGGCCGAACCGCGAAAACCTGTCAGTAGCTGTCAGTCCTGTCGGTGAGGATGGGCCCATGGCAACCCTGATGACTCCCCCGGTCGGCGCCGACGAGCGGGCGGCCCTCCTCCAGTTCCTGGCCAACCAGCGCGAGGCGCTGATGGCCGGCGTGCAGGGCCTGAGCGACGCCGACGCCGGCAAGACGTCCACGGCGAGCGCGCTGTCGGTGCTTGCGCTGCTCCGTCATGCGAACCGGACGGAACGCCGATGGGTGCTCGCCGCGCTCGCCGGTCAGGAACTGCCCGGTGAGTGGCCGCCGGCGGACTGGTCGAAGGAGTTCACCCTCGGCCCCGACGACACGATCGCCGGCCACCTCGCGGCCTACCGGGAAACGGCCCGCCGCACCGAGGAGATCCTCAACGCCCTGCCGTCGCTGGACGTCACCTGCGCGCTGCCCGAGGCGGGACAGTGGAACGCCCGCTGGATCCTGCTGCACCTGATCGAGGAGACCGCCCGACACGCCGGCCACGCGGACATCATCCGCGAGTCCCTCGACGGGGCGACCGCGCCGGCCTTGATCGACGCGTTGAACGCGGCAGAATAGGGCGGTGGGGTACGACCTCGGGAATCACCTGGTCATCGGCATCGCCTCCAGCGCGCTGTTCGATCTGACCGAGTCGGACGCGGTGTTCCGGCAGGACGGCGAGGAGGCGTATCGCCGCTACCAGGAGGCGCACCGCGACGAGCCGCTCGCACCCGGCGTCGCGTACCCGTTCGCGCGCCGGCTGCTGTCGCTCGACGACGTGAGTCCGGTCGAGGTGATCGTGTTGTCCCGCAACGATCCCGACACCGGGCTGCGGGTGATGGAGTCGGTCGCGCACCACCGGCTGCCGATCACCCGCGCGATCTTCACTCAGGGTCGCGCGCCCTATCGCTTCATGCCCGCGCTGAACATGAGCCTGTTCCTGTCGGCCGATGACGCGGACGTGCGGCAGGCGGTGGAGCTCGGTCTGCCGGCGGGCCGGGTGCTGGACTCGACCTTCGTCGACGACGAGTCCGACGACGAGCTGCGCATCGCCTTCGACTTCGACGGCGTGCTGGCGAGCGACGAGTCCGAGCGCGTGATGCAGGCCCACGGCCTGGACGGCTTCCAGAGCCACGAGGTCGCCAACGCCGTCACGCCGCTGGAACCGGGGCCGCTCAAGAACTTCCTCGCCGCGGTCAACCGGATCCAGCGCCAGGAGGAGCAGTACCGATTGGCCAATCCCGACTACCGCAACCGGGTTCGGGTCTCCATCGTCACGGCCCGCAGCGCGCCGGCGCACGTGCGGGCCGTGACGAGTCTCAAACGGTGGGGCGTGATGGTCAACGACGCCTTCTTCCTCGGCGGCGTCGGCAAAGCCGGCATCCTGGACGTGTTGAAGCCGCACATCTTCTTCGACGATCAGCCGCTGAACCTGACGTCCAGGGAGGTGCCGAGCGTGCACGTGCCCTTCGGCGTGATCAACGAGGCCGGACCGGACTGAGGACGGCCGTCAGAGGGTGGCCCAGTCCTGGCTGTTGGCGCTGCTGGCCGAGTTGACGGTCACGGCGGCGCCAGCGCTGACGGCGGCGCTGTCGAGCACGTAGCCGGTCGCCGGGTTGGTGATCGTCAGGTTGCCGCTGCCGTTGCTGGTGACCTTCCACTTCTGGTAGCGGCTGGTGGGGTCGAAGGCGGTCAGCGTGGCCTGGGCGCCGGCGGTGGTGGGAGCGGTCAGCGTGAGGGGCGTCGGGCAGCTGTCGTAGATCCTGGCCGTGCCGTCCGAGTTCGGGTCCAGCTTCCACTTCTCCGAGGCGTGCGTGGAGTCGTAGGCGTTGAGATCGGCGACGACGTTGCTGGAGTTGGCGCACTGGCCCGCGTGTTCCAGGGCCAGGCCGCCGCCGTTGGTGAGGCCGTGGTACTGGCCGTCGCCCACGATCGTGGGGCCGTAGTCGATGGTGTGGGCGGCGACGAAGTTGAGCGCGGCCCCGGTGGTGGACAGCGGCGGACTGGCGGCGGCGCGGTCGGCCCAGAAGTCCGGGAAGGTGGACGGGGTCTGCGAGGTCAGCAGGGTGATGGTGCTGTTCCAGCCGCCGTCGACGTTGCGCCACAGATCGAGCAGCGAGCCGTCGACGTTGCCCTGGACCTGGTCACCGGTGTGCCAGCCGGTGGTGTAGGTGAAGCTGTAGCTGCTCCCGTTGGGAAACACGTAGCGGTAGTCACCGAGCAGGTAGGCGGCGGTGGAGTCGGCGAAGGCCTCGGTCCACGAGCAGGTGCGGGAGCTGGCCAGGTTGATGTAGTGCGGGTTGCAGTTGGTGATCGTCGGCCACCATCCGTTGTACAGGCGGTGCATCAGGAAGTGGCCGGACTCGTGCAGCACGGTGTGCTCGGAGTCGGGGTCGACGGCGGCCAGGTGCACGGTGTTGGCCAGGTCGTAGTACGTGCCGTCGGTCGAGTTGGCGGTCCACTGGATGTTCAGCTCGGTGCACGCGTTGTTGTTCGTCTCGTGGGCGGACCAGCAGATGCTGGCGGGGTTGTTCCGGGACCACCACAGGAGGTTGACGGTGTCGAAGGCGTGCCACGCCCGGGCAGCTGTCGCGGTCGGTTTGAGGACGCCGAGGGCGGTGCTGGCGGAGACGTTGGTCAGGACCGTCGAGTCCAGCGTGTAGGGGTTTCCGGTGGTGTCGGTGACCTTCCACAGCTTGGTGCTCTCGGTGCGGAACCGCACCCACATGCTGCTCATCGAGGTGGTGGCGCTGGGGGTGTAGCAGAGGTTGAAGCCGCCGTCGCTGACGGCGGTGTACTGGTAGTCGGCGGTGAGCTGGCGCGGGGTGTCGGTGGACTTCTCGGCGCCCCACAGCGCGACGTTCGCGTTGCGGACCGGCTTGGTGACCGTGGGCTTCGTCGTGCCGGATTCGGCCGACTGGTAGTCGTACTGGAGATTGCCGCTCAGGCAGATCGCGGATGCCGCGTAGGAAATCGTGTTCAGCTCCCCCGCCGCCAGGGCGGGCGTCGCCGTGAACGCGAGCACGCTCGCGCTCAGCACTGCAACGGCGACGGATTTCCACGATTTCAGGGCCCGAAGAAGGCGCACGCCAAATCCTCCTCATATGCGAAGGAACGAATGAGGGATTGCGACGTCGTTCGACGGCGGCGCGAATTTCTCACGCGGCGAAATCCGCGCCGGTCACGACGGTGATCCCCGGTCGTCGCCGCCACCGAGAACCCATGCCGCAGCAGGGTATTGGCAGTAAGTTGCGGACCCTCCGTGATTGCTCCGCAGCGATCGGCCGTACGGCGTCAACGTTAGAGCCGAATGGCGTGCACCTGCGATAGGCCAAAGGCGTGAGAGGGTTTCACGAGGTCGAGCCGCGCTCATTTCACCGCTCCGGTCGGCGGCGCTGACCAGGAGTTATGCGCCGCTTCAACCGCGCATTAAACCACTCTTTCGAGTGAGAACCGCGCGCACGTTTTCCCTGAAACCAGGGACAACCGTCACCGAATCAGCCGGCTGAGCACGTGCGGCAAGGGCTGATCCGCGTCGAGGGGACGGGCGTCCACGGCGGCCTTGTTGTCGAAGATCACGGTGGCCTGATCCGCGGGCAGGGCGTTGAACCAGCGGCGGAGGAGGAAGGACCGGCCGGCGTCGGTGGGGGTGCCGGTGAGACGGAGCCGGGCCATGCCGCCGTCGGGAAAGACGTCGAGCCGGACGTGTTTGACGGGGCGGTCGACGTCCAGCGGGAAGCGGTGGCGGGTGTCGGGCTGGAGCCGGGTGCGAGGCAGCAACTCGAACCACGAACCGGGGTCGTCGACACGGTCGCCGCAGCCGCTCACGGACGCCCAACCCGGGGCGTTTCCCTTGAAGTGACTGGTGTCCAGCTCGGCAATGGTGATCACGCCCTCGGCGGCCAGCTTGAGCAGCACCCAGTCGTTGCCGTCGTCGCGCCGGCGCGCGGTCTCCCAGCCGTCGCCCATCACGGCGGCGAAGCCGGGCGAGATGAGGTTGGTGGGCTTGGAGTAGAAGACGTTGCTGGCGTTGAGGATCTCGCCACCGTTCTCCAGCGCGGCGAGGTCGACGGCGCCGGCGAGCAGGCGGGGGTCGGCGACGGGGTCGCCGTGCACCCGGAGGCGGGCGACGCCGCCGTCGGGGTAGATGGTGAGTCGGACATGGGTCCAGCGGCGGTCGGAGTCGACGTCGAAGACGTTCTCGGCGTCGCCGGCGAGCTTGGAGCGGGAGACGATGGGGTGCCACTCGGCCAGGGCGAGTTCGGCGGTGCTGGGATAGCCCTCCAGACCGCAGGCCTCGACGGACGCCTCGGGCGGGTAGTTGCCCTTGAAGAAGGCGGTGTCGACGATGACGCCCCGCACGATCCCGGGCACCCCGAGCCGGACGATGGCCTGGTCGACGCCCGGCTCACGGCGGCGGCGCGTCTCCCAGCCGTCGTAGACCTGGCCCTTGTGGCCGAACGTGTACGTCTGGAACGTCGGAGGCTCCGGCTTGATCAGGTTCTCCCGCTCCGCGAAGAACTCGTCGTTCGCCCACGGCACGCCGCCGCCCAGCCGGCGCGAGGCGAGGTCGGGAAGCGTGGTCCAAGCCGGTGTCATGCGTCTCCTCTGCTCAACAGCTGTCCGAACGGGGCGCCGGAGACCTCGCGGCCACGCAGCAGCGTGGTGCGCACGATGCCGTGCAGGTCCCGGCCGTGGTACGGGGTGACGGGGTTGCGGTGGGCGAGCTTGTGCACGTCGACGGTGAACGGCTCGTCGGGGGCGAACACGCTGAGATCGGCGTCCATGCCGACGGCAATACGGCCCTTACGGGCGAATCCCGCCAGCGATGCGGGTTTCGTGGCCATCCAGTCCACGACCCGGGCCAGGTCGTGGCCGCGTCGCCGGGCCTCGGTCCAGACGGCCGGCAGCCCGAGCTGGAGGCTGGCGACACCGCCCCACGCGTGGCCGAAGTCGCCGGTGTCGAGGCGTTTCAGGTCCGGCGTGCACGGCGAGTGGTCGCTGACCACGATGTCGATCACGCCATCGGCCAGCCCCTGCCACAGGGCGTCCCGGTTGGCGTCCTCGCGGATCGGCGGGCAGCACTTGTACTGGGTGGCGCCATCGGGAATGGCCTCGGCGTGGAAGGTCAGGTAGTGCGGGCAGGTCTCGGCGGTGATCCGCAGCCCCTCGGCCTTGGCGTCGGCGATCAGCGGCAGCGCGTCGGCCGACGACAGGTGCAGGATGTGCACCCGCGCCCCGGTGCGACGGGCCAGCGTGATCACCGCCTTGATCGCCTCGTTCTCCGCGCGACGGGGCCGCGAGGCGAGGAAGTCCCGGTAGCGGCGGCCGCACGAGGGCGGGGCGGCCTCGATCACCTCGGCGTCCTCGGCGTGCACGATCATCAGCGCGTCGACGTCCCGCAGCACGCGCAGCGCGTCGGCCAGCTCGAAGTGCGTGAGCGGCGGGAACTCCGGCACGCCGGAGTCCAGCAGGAAGCACTTGAACCCGAACACGCCGCCAGCGTGCAGCCGGGGCAGCTCACCGAGGTTGCCCGGCACCGCGCCGCCCCAGAAGCCGACGTCGACGTGCACACGGCCGTCCGCCGCCTTGCGCTTGACCTGCAACGCGTCCGCGTCGACGGTCGGCGGCAGGCTGTTCAGCGGCATGTCGACGATCGTGGTGACGCCGCCGGCCGCCGCCGCGCGGGTCGCGGTGTCGAAACCCTCCCACTCGGCGCGGCCGGGATCGTTGACGTGCACGTGCGTGTCCACCAGCCCCGGCAGCAGCACCTCGTCGTCGCCGAGCCGGATCGAGCGCTCCGCCGGCAGGTCCGCGTCGATCGGCTCGATCGCGGCGATCCGACCGCTGCGCACACCGACCGTGACCGCGGCGATCCCGTCCGGCGTGACCGCACGGGGCGCCAGCAGTGTCAGATCCATTGTGGACATGGGATCCTCCTCACCACCGCTAGCAGCATAGGTGATCTCTCACGATGCGCTCCGCGATCCGCTCCAGCAAGGGGCCCGGTCTCGCGCGGCAGCGGGCCGGGTCCGGTTCTATGTCGGTCAGCGCGTACGCGGCGCTGATCCCGGTGCCGACCAGGTCATCCGACGTCAGCGAGCACACGCCGGCGACCGCGACCACCGGCACACCGCGAGCGGCCCGCGCCACCCCGACCGGGGCCTTGCCGCGCAGCGACTGGGCGTCCAGCGAGCCCTCGCCGGTGATCACCAGCGCCGCGTCCCGCACGGCCTCGCCGAAGCCGAGCAGCTCCAGCAGCACTTCGACGCCGGCCCGGCGGACGGCGCCGAGCACCGCCAGCGCGGCGTAGCCCACTCCCCCGGCGGCCCCGGATCCCGGCAGCATCGGATCTCCGCCGACGACCGACGCCCAGCGGTCCAGCGCCTTGGCCAGCAATTCGACCTGACGCGGGCTGGCGCCTTTTTGTGGCCCGTAGACCGGGGCGGCGTCCGACAAGGGATTGTCGACGTCGGTGGCCAGCACCAGCTCGACCAGCGACAACCGGGGGTCGAGGCCGGTCAGATCCAGCGTGTCGGCGTAGGTCAGCCCCGCCCCGCCGGGCGCGACCGGCACGCCGTCGGCGTCCAGCACCAGCGCGCCGAGCGCCCTGAGCATGCCGGCCCCGCCGTCGGTGCAGGCGCTGCCGCCCAGGCCGAGCACGATCCGGTGACAGCCGAGATCCATGGCCAGGCTGATCAGCTCTCCGACGCCGTAGCTGGTGGCGTGCATCGGCGAACTCCCCCAGCCGAGGCCGGCGGCCTGGGCGAGCTCGACGACGGCGGTGGCGGACCGGACGGCCAGCATCGCGCGGACCGGCGTGCCGAGCGGCCCGGTCACGGTCGTGACCAGCCGGTCGAAGCCGGCGGCGCAGGCCGCGTCCACCGTGCCCTCGCCGCCGTCGGCCACCGGCACCACCCGCACGTCCAGCGCCGGATCCGCCCGCCACAGGCCGGCCGCCAGGTGCTCGGCGACCTGGCCCGCGGCGAGCGTGCCCTTGAACTTGTCCGGGGCGAGCAGCACTCTCATCGGTCAGCTGACCGGCTCGAACTCGACGACGGTGTTCAGCGCGCTGCCCATCGACGCGTTGGCGGCCCGGTCGATCATGATCTCCACCAGCACCGGTCGGCTGGTCCGGTCGGCCTCCTTGCGGGCCCACGCCAGCGCGTCGGTGATCTCGGACGGCTCGGACACCCGGCGGCCGGTGCAGCCGTAGGCCTGCATGATCTTGACGTTGTCCGCGCCGAACTCGTCGTAGTGGATGTCGACCTGGTAGTTCATGTTGTAGCCGGTCTCGGCCTGCCGGATCAGGCCCAGGTACTCGTTGTTCAGCATGATCAGCACGAACGGGATGTCGTACTGCGCGGCCACCGCGAGCTCCTCGACCAGGAACTGGAACGAGTAGTCGCCGACCACCGCGACCACCTCGGCGTCGGGCTTGGCCGTGCGGACGCCGATTGCGGCCGGGATCTCCCAGCCCAGCGGCCCGGCCTGGCCGCAGACCTGGTAGTGCCGGGGCAGGTGGGCGCGCTGGAACTGGCCGGACCAGATCTGGTAGAGCCCGATCGCGGTGACGAAGTAGGTGTCCGGGCCGTAGAACTCGTTGATTTCCCGGAACACCCGCGGGGCCTTGATCGGCACGGTGTCGAAGTCGTCCCGGCGGGGCAGTTCGCGCCGCAACTGGGCGATTCGTGCCGCCCAGTGCTGCCAGGTCCGCCCTGCTCGCCGGCGACGGGCGGCGTCCAGCAGTGCCTCCAGGAACAGCTTGGTGTCGGAGACGATGCCGAGGTCCGGCCCGAACACACGGCCGATCTGGAGCGGATCGATATCCACGTGCACGAACTTGCGCTCGCCGCGGTAGACGGCGAGGTCGCCGGTGTGCCGGTCGCCGAACCGCGCGCCCAGCGCCAGCACGAAGTCCGACTCCAGGAACAGCGCGTTGGCCCAGCGCTGGCTGGTCTGGATGCCGGCCATGCCGGCGAACAGCTCGTGGTCCTCGGGCAGACATCCCTTGCCCATCAACGTGATCTGCACCGGCACGCCGAGCAGCTCGGCCAGCTCGCGCAGCACTCCCGACGCCTCGCCGCTGATCACGCCGCCGCCGGCCAGCAGCAGCGGGCGTTCGGCCGCGAGCAGCATGTCGAGGGCGCGTTCGACGCGGGGCTGGTGCGGGGCAACGGATTCGATCGGCAGCGGGGTGTCGATCGCGCCGTCCCACTCGATCTCCTGCTTCTGGACGTCCAGCGGCAGGTCGATCAGGACCGGCCCGGGCCGGCCGGAGCGGGCGATGCGGAACGCCTCGCGGAAGATCCACGGGGCCTGCGCCGCCTCCTTGACCTGCACCGCCCACTTGGTGACCGGCTTGGCGATCTCGACGATGTCGACCGCCTGGAATGCCTCCTGGTGCAGCTTGGTGGAGACGGCCTGGCCGGTGATGCACAGGATCGGCACGGAGTCGGCCTGCGCGGTGTACAGGCCGGTGATCATGTTGGTGCCGGCCGGGCCGGAGGTGCCGACGGCGACGCCGACATTTCCGGTGGTGCGGGCCCAGCCGTCGGCCATGTGCGTCGCGCCCTCCTCGTGGCGCACGATCAGGTGCTGTAGGGAGCTCTCCTCCAGCGCCGCGTAGAACGGCAGGATCGCGGCGCCCGGGCAGCCGTAGACGATGTCCACGCCCTCCGACGCCAGCACCTCGACGACCGCCTGCATGACGGGGATCTTCGGCATGGGTCAGTCCCTTCCGGACAGGGTCTCGACGACCTTGAGCAGCGCGGAGTGGTCCAGCGAGCCGTGCCCCATGGCACGGGCGGCGGCGACCAGCTGGGCGACCAGGGCGGCCATCGGCAGCGACACGTCGGCCTGCCGGGCGGCGGCCAGCACGATGCCCATGTCCTTGTGGTGCAGGTCGATGCGGAAGCCCGGCTGGAAGTTGCGGGCGATCATGGACTCGCGCTTGAGGTCCAGGATCCGGTTGGCGGCCAGGCCGCCGGCGAGCACGTCCAGGCCGGCCCTGGCGTCCACGCCGGCCGCCTCCAGCAGCACGATCGCCTCGCTGACCAGTGCGTAGATGCCGCCGACGACGAGCTGGTTGGCCGCCTTGACGACCTGGCCGGCGCCGGTCGGGCCGACGTGCACGATGGTCTTGCCGAGGACCTCGAACAGCGGCAGCGCTTCGGCGAAGTCCGCATCCGAGCCACCGACCATAATGGACAGTGACGCCTGCTTCGCGCCGGCCTCGCCGCCCGACACCGGCGCGTCGAGCACGCGGATTCCCTTGCGTGCCGCCGATTCCGTGACGGCTACCGACGTCTCCGGGCGGATCGTGCTCATGTCGATCAGCAGCAGACCGTCGCCGCCGGCCGCGATGACGTCGGTCGTCACGGCGAGCACGTGCTCGTCCTGCGGCAGCATGGTGATCACGACTTCCGCGCCGGCGACCGCCTCGGCGACGTTCGCGGCGCGCTGCCCGCCGGACTCGACCAGCTTGGCCAGGGCCGGTTCGGACAGGTCGAAGCCGGTCACGGTGTGGCCGGCGGCGGCCAGGTGGCCGGCCATCGGCGAGCCCATGATGCCGAGGCCGATGAAGCCGATCTTGCTCACTAGGCCACCATCCCTTCTGTAGCCCTGATGAATGGGGTTGTGACCACTCGGTCCCGGCGGGTGCATGGCCACGGTTGCGTGCCGCTTGACGGCCACAATGAGTACTGCCGGCTTCGCCGGGCCGAGGCCGCCTTACCGGCCTTAGGAACATGCCCCGTCGAGGGCCGATTAGTGAGCTTCCGGCAGGCGTCCTCACCACCGAGCAGGTCCTTCAGCACTGCAGAAGGAGCACCGCGCACGTGTTCGCGGGATGGGACTGGGCCACCGGCTCGCATGATGTGACCGTGGTCGACGCCACCGGGGCGAAGACCGACCGATGGGCACTGGCCCATACCGAGACCGGGATAGCCAGCACACTGGCCCGTCTGCGCCGACACGGTGACCCCGCTGTCCTGCCAGTAGCCATCGAGACCACCCGGGGCCTGGTCGTCGACCGACTGCTGGCCGCCGGACACCCCGTGATTCCCGTACACCCCAACGCCTTCAACGCCATCCGGCCACGCTGGGGCGCGGCCAGGGCCAAAAGCGATCCCGGCGACTCGTTCAAGCTGGCCGACTACCTGCGCACCGACGGCCACCAACTGCGGACACTGGCCCCCACCCTGCCCGAGACGCTGGAACTGCAAGCGCTGACCCGGCAACGCGCCGACCACATCGAGGCCCGCATCGCCGCGGTCAACCAACTCACCGCGCTGCTGGACGAACACTGGCCCGGCGGCAAGGCGGTATTCGCCAGCCTGGACAGCGACATCGCCCTGGCCTTCCTGGACCGCTACCCCACACCTGAGTCCGCCGCCACGCTGACCGCCAGCCGGCTGGAGAGGTTCTGCACACGGCACGGCTACTCCGGCAAACGCCCCGGCAGCGTGCTCATCGAGCGGCTGCGCGCCGCCCCGGTCACTGCCTCCCGGCTGGGCCAGCAGACCGTCACACGGCTCGTCGGCATCCAGGTGCGACTTGTCCGGGCCATGCGTGCGACCATCCGTGAGTTGGACACCGCCATCGCACAGGCCGTCAAGGCCCACCCTTACGCGCCCCTGATCGCCGGTCTGCCCCGCATCGGCAGCATCAACCTCGGTCAGGTCGTCGGCGAGATCGGCCCCATGCTCGAACGCGCCAGCGACTGCGCGCAGTTGGCCGCTGAGACCGGCGCCGCCCCGGTCACCAAGGAATCCGGCAAGCACCGCGCGGTCAACTTCCGGCACGCGGTCAACCGCCGCGCCCGCCAAGCCCTGATGACTTTCGCTGATAACAGCCGTCACGGCAGCGACTGGGCCGCCACGATCTACAACGACGCCCGAGCACGCGGCAAACGCCACCCGCATGCCGTGCGCATCCTCGCCCGCGCCTGGCTGCGCGTGATCTGGGCCTGCTGGCGCGACAAGACCTGCTACGACCCCAACATCCACCACGCCGCCAACAAGATCAACAAGACCGAGGGGTTGACTTAGGAAACTCATTGGTCCTCCTGGAAAGCTTTGAGCCAGCCAAAACTGTCGGCGGTCGCGCCGGTCGGCCGGTACTCGGCGCCGACGTGCCCGCGGTAGCCGCTGGCCGCCAGGGTGGTCAGGTGTCGCAGCAGGTCGAGCTGCCCGCTGCCGGGTTCGCCGCGGCCGGGGGCGTCGGCGATCTGCACGTGGCCGATGCGTTCGACGTGCTTGGTGGTCACGATGTCGAGGTCGTCGCCGTTGACCGCGAGGTGGTAGAGGTCGCAGAGCAGGGCGACGTTGTCCAGCGGCACCCGATCGGCGACGGCGAGCGCGGCCGCCGCGGTCAGCAGCGGGTAGTCCGGCGCGCCGGACAGCGGCTCCAGCACGATCGTGCCGCCGACCGCCTGCACGGCGCTGGCGGCGACGGTCAGGTTGGCGATCGCCAGTTCGTCCTGTTCGGACGGTGATACGCCGGCGATCCGGTTGCCGTACAAGGCGTTGAAGGTGCGGCAGCCCGTTCGGCGCGCGATGTCGACGGCGATCTCCACGCTGGCGTGGAACTCGGCCTGCCGACCGGGCCAGGACACCACGCCGCGGTCGCCGGCGGGCATGTCGCCGGCGAAGAAGTTCAGGCCCACCAGCTCTACGCCGTCGAGGGCGTCGACGAACGCGTCGACCTCGGCCGGGGTCGGGTCGGCGGTGTCGAACGGCCACCAGAACTCCACGGCGTCGAAGCCGGCTTCCTTCGCGGCGCGCGGCCGGTCCAGCAGCGGCAGCTCGGTGAACAGGATCGAGAGGTTGGCGTCGAGAAGCACCGGATCACTCCGATTTCCGTATCGCGGAATTAGTTTTCCGATTAGTGAGAGAGTAGAACGCGCCGCTGCGGCCGGTCAACGGTCGGCGCTACGGTTCGACGGTGGATCTGGAGGCCGAGTTCACCACCGAGCCGTTTCGCGCAGCGCCCGGCGGCGAGCCGCCCGAGCACGCGTCGCGGGCCGCCGAGCAGGCACAACGCGCTGGCCTCGACACCACGCTCGGCCCGTTGGGCACCACCGTGCGCGGCTCGTCGGATCAGGTGTTGGACGCGTTGCCGGAGATCTTCCGCGCGGCGCTGGCCGGCGGCGCGACCCGCGTGACCTTGCGCTTGGGCGTGCCCGGTGGCGACGAGACGACGTCGACCGGAATCGGTTCGCTCGAAAGGGTCATCGCGGAGGTCGAGTCGGAACTCGGGGCACCGCTGCGGGAGTTGTCGCGCGCCGACAAGCAGCGGGCCGTGCGGCTGCTCGAGGAGCGCGGGGCGTTCGAGGTGCGCAAGTCCGTGCCGGCGGTGGCCGACGCGCTGGGCGTCACCCGATTCACCGTCTACAACTACCTGAACCGGTCCCAGCCATGATCGTTTTCAACAAATTGTTGACACGGGTTGGCGGCCGCTTCTACCGTCGCTGGACATGAACCTCGACTTCGACGAGGCGTCGCTCACGGCCTGCCTGGCGGTTCCCCGGTGGGTGCGGACCGTGCTGGACGGCCGCCCGTACGGCACGTCCGAGGAGCTGTTCGCGGTGGCCGAGCGGGCGGCGGCGACGCTGACCGCCGACGAGATCGAGCTCGCGCTGGCCGACCACCCGCGCATCGGCGACAAGACCGGCAGCGCCACGTCCCGGGCCGAACAGTCCGGAGTGGACAACGCCGACGAGTTCCTCGCCGCCAACGTCGCGTACGAGCGGCGGTTCGGCCGGATCTACCTGGTCTGCGCCGCCGGCCGCAGCGGCGTGGAACTGCTGGCGGACCTGCGGGCCCGGCTGGCCAACGACCCCGACACCGAGCTCGCCGTCACCGTGCGGGAACTCGGCAAGATCGCGCTGCTGCGCCTGGCGAAGGTCATCGCATGATCACCACACATGTCCTCGACACCACTTCGGGCCAGCCGGCGCAGGGCGTGCTGGTGCGGCTTGAGGCCGACGGCCGGATCATCGGCGACGGCGTGACCGACGCCGACGGCCGATGCCGAACGCTCGGCCCCGAGCACGTGGCGGCCGGCGTGTACCGGCTGGTCTTCGACACCGACACGTACTTCGCGCGGATCGGGCGCGAGTCGTTCTTCCCCGAGGTGACCGTGACGTTCCGGATCACCGACCCCGACCGGCACCACCACGTGCCGGTCCTGCTGAGCCCCTTTTCCTTCACCAGCTACCGAGGGAGCTGATCGCGTGGCCGTCCACCTTGGGCCCAACCAGTACGGCAAGGCCGAGAACCGCCTGGTGACGGTGTCCCGCAACGGATCCGTGCACACGCTGCGGGACCTCACCGTGAGCACGTCGCTGCGTGGCGACCTCGCGGCGACGCATCTGACCGGCGACAACTCCGGGGTCGTGCCGACCGACACGCAGAAGAACACGGTGTACGCCTTCGCCAAGGAGGCGCCGGTCGGCGAGATCGAGGAGTTCGCGCTGCGGCTGGGCCGGCACTTCGTCGGGTCGTTCGAGCAGATCACCGGCGCGCGGGTGTTGATCGACGAGCACGGGTGGGGGCGGATCGCCGCCAACGACCATTCCTTCGTACGCGGGTCCGACGAGAAGCGGACCACCGCCGTCACCATCGAGGGTTCCCAGGCGTGGGTGGTGTCGGGGCTGCGGGACCTGATCGTGCTGAAGACGACCGGGTCGGAGTTCCACGGGTATCCGCGGGACAAGTACACGACGCTGCCGGAGACGAACGACCGCATCCTGGCGACGGCAGTCAGCGCGCAGTGGCGGTTCTCGTCGCTGGACGCCGACTGGGCGAAGAGCTTCGTCGAGGCCCGGGAGGCCCTGCTGGAGGCGTTCGCCTCGACGCACAGTTTGTCGTTGCAGCAGACGCTGTACGCCATGGGCGAGGCCGTGCTGGCGGCGCGGTCGGAGATCGCCGAGGTGCGGCTGTCGCTGCCCAACAAGCACCACTTCGTGGTCGATCTCAGCAAGTTCGGGCTCGCCAACGACAACGAGGTCTTCTACGCGGCGGACCGCCCGTACGGGCTGATCGAGGGCACCGTCCTCCGCGACGACGCCCCCGACCCCGGCCTAGCCTGGCACACCCTCCCCGCCTTCTAGAACCC
The DNA here is from genome assembly GCF_003387475.1 of Kutzneria buriramensis. Taxonomy (GTDB): domain Bacteria; phylum Actinomycetota; class Actinomycetes; order Mycobacteriales; family Pseudonocardiaceae; genus Kutzneria; species Kutzneria buriramensis. Next base: position 59,677 of record NZ_QUNO01000016.1, read on the forward strand.
CCGCGAGTCGCGCTCTCAGACACACCGAAATGCGGTTTCGTGTAGAAATGAGCCTTGGGTCTCGGTTCTGCACGAAACCGACATTCGGTCTGACGCTGAGCGCGACTCGCGGGGTGGAGGCTGGCGTGAGCTGGGGCTTCTGCCTGAGATCTACATTCGGTGTGTCTGAGCGCGCGACTCGCCGGGGTACAGGACGTCGGCGAGGCGGGCGAGGCCGTCGGTGGCGTGGCCGGCGTCCATTGCCTTGCGGATGAGGTCGAGGCCGGCGCGCAGGCCCGACGCGTCGATGCCGTGGCCTTCGGCGGTTTCCGTGATGTGGGCCAGGCCGGCCTCCGCCGAGGCGATGGTCGACCGGGTCCCCGGGAACTCGCCCTGGTCGAGTTGAGCGGCGAAGCCGGCGACCATGTCAGGCAGCAGGCCGGCCATGGTACGGCCGAACGGCGCCAGGTCGGCGCCGCTGATGCCCTCGGCGCGGGCGAGTGCCAGGCCGTGCACGATGCCGCTGACCGACTGCCAGAACATGTCCAGCAGCGAGACGTCGAAGGCGGCGGCGCGGCCGGGATCCGGGCCGAGGTAGCGGGCGGTGCCACCGAGCGCCGCGAGGGTCTCGGACCACCTCCCGTAGATCGACTCGGGACCGCTGTACAGCGTGAGGGCCGCGGCTGTCCCGATGCTCGGCGTCGGCGTCATGATCGCGCCGGCGAGGTAGTCGGCACCGCGCTCGCCGGCCCACTCCGCCCGAGAGCGGGCCTGGGTCGGCGAGCCGGAGGTCAGGTTGATCACCACGCGGCCGGTGAGGTCGCCGATGGGGTCGAGGACGGCCGCCACGGCGGCGTCGCCCCGTACGCATACGACGGTCAGCTCACCGGCCGCGATCGCCTCGGCCGCAGTCGATGCCCGGGTGGCGCCGTCCGGGGCCGGGGTGCTCGCGGTGCGGCTCCAGGCCGTCGTCCGGTGGCCTGCTGTTACGAAGGCTCTGGTCAGGGCGGTGCCCATCGGCCCGAGGCCGAGGACGGTCACGGCGGTCATCTCTCCCCCTACGGTTTGACGGTTGCACGATCATCAAACCATAAAACCGTCTGCTAGCGTCGGGGCGTGCGTGCGATGTTCCATCCGGCGACGGCCGACCTCAGCCTGCCCTCGGTGATGCACGCGCTGTCCGACCCGGTTCGGCTGGCGATCGTCGCGCAGCTGGCGGCGGCCGGCAGCGATCCGTGCGGGGACGTCGACGTCGACCTGCACAAGTCGACGATCTCCCACCACTACCGCGTGCTACGCGAAGCCGGCGTCACCGTGACCACTGTGGAGGGACGCACCCGGATCGTCCGGCTGCGTCGCGAGGACCTCGACACCCGTTTCCCCGGGCTGCTCGACGCGGTGCTGCGGGCCGTGCAGAACTGAGCCCGGAGGCTCAGTTCCGCACGAAGCCGACATTCGGTGTGACGCTGGGCGGGACTCGCGGGGGTTATGCCTGAGACCTACATTCGGTGTGCCTCAGAGCGCGACTCGCCGGGGTTAGGGGAGGTGCCATTGCTGGTTGGCGCCGGAGTTGCAGTCCCAGATCTCCAGTTGGGTGCCGTTGGTGGTGGAGAAGGCGGGGTCGTCGAGGCACTTGTCGGACTGCTGGCTGTGGAGGCTGCCGTCGGCGGCCTGCGACCACTGCTGGTTGGCGCCGCCGTTGCAGTCCCACAGCTCGACGAGGGTGCCGTTGGCGGTGGCCTGACCGGTGACGTCCATGCACTGCCCGGCGTTCACGAGCGTGCCGTTGCGGACGGTCCACGTCTGGGCGGCGGAGCCGTCGCAGTCGGACAGCACGACCTTGGCCCCGGCCTGGGCGCACTTGCCGGAGATGCCGGAGGTGATGGGGCCGGATCGCGTCGACGAGCCGGTGCCGGGCGTGATGGCGAGGTTGTCGAACTGGTCGGTGGCGTAGCCGACGATGCCGATGCCGGCCTGGCCATTGGTCCACCGGCCGTCGGTCGCGGTGCCGGCGGTGTGGCCATCGACCGAACCGGTGATGGTGGTGCCCTGGAACGTCACCGACAGCGTGTGCCACGCACCGGTGCCGAGGGCGGTGGTGGTGCCGCTGGCCAGGGTGGTCAAGGTGCCGGTGGTGTCGCCGGAAACGATGGACCACGCGCCGGTGTTGCTCACCCGGAAGTAGTACGCGTCCTGGTGGGACTGCGGCCGGGACTGGGCGTTGGCTCGGCCCATGAGCTCGACGGTGCCGGCGCTGGCCAGGCGGACGTCGGCGCTGACGGTGTAGTTGCCCCAGTCCTGATCACCGATCAGCGAGAACGCGTCGGAGTCGTCCTGCCACTCGATCGGACGGATCGGCGCCATCTGGGTGAGGCACTTGCCGCCGCGGCCGACACACGACTGCACCTCGTACGAGCCCTGCATGTCGGACAGGTACTTCGCCTCCGTGCCGGCGGCGTATGACTCGAAACTGTCGTTGTACGGCAAAGAAAGGCCGTGCTGGGCGGGACTGACGGCGGTGCCCTTGCCCTGGCCGGTGGTCGTCGAGATGGTGTAGATCGTGTTCGGCTGGAGGGTGAGCGAGTAGCTGCCGCCGGACGGCGTCAGGTCGGCGCTGTGCTGGAAGTCCGCGCCGCTGCCGAGGTCGGTCGTCCACACGTGCGCGGTGCTCGTCTTCAGGCCGCCGGTGATCGTGAAGCTGACGGGCTGGGCGGCGGTGGCCGTGGTGGTCTCGATGACGGTGCTGTAGTCGTGGCCGTCGGTCAGGGTGACGTAGCTGCCGCTGGTGCCGAGGTATCCGCTGGCGGTGTCGATGAAGTGCCAGCCGGGCTGGGTGAACTGGGTGACCTGCGCGGTGGCCCAGGTGCTCTTGCCCAGGCTGTAGGCCCCCGACCACGGTGACGGCGCGACCGCCAGTCCGACCGTGGAGTACGGCAGGTTGGGGTAGATCGCGGCGATGAGCGGCCAGTTCAGGTAGGCGGTCATCTTGGCGTCGATGTAGCCGCGGGTGATGGACCTGATCAGCGCCGCCGTGCCGGTGTTGATGTCCTGCGAGCCGTTCTCGCTGGCCCACAACTGCTTTCCGGTGGCCAGCGCGTTCGCGGTCGTGCTGCACGAGATCGCGTCGCCGCCGTCGCCGCCGCGGCACGGGTAGTGCGCGCCGACGATGTCCACCGACTTGGCGAAGGTGGCGTCGGTCTTCATGTCGTCGGCGATCTCCCAGCCGGAGTCCGCGCCGACGACCTTCACGGTGCCGAAACCCTTGGCGGCCAACGTGCTGTGCAGGTTCTCGTACCACGCCTTGTCGTAGCCGCGCTCGTTCCAGCCGCCGAGGAAGTTGATCGTCAGCCCGTGCTGTTTGGCGCAGCCCAGCCAGGTCATCAGGTAGTCGACCATGTCCTGGGACCAGAAGTTGCCGCCGCCGATCCAGCCGGGGGCGGCCCAGGCGAGCCCGTACAGCTCGATGTTGGGGTTACGGGCCTTGGCCTGCTCGGCCAGCCACCACTCGTAGCCGCCGTTGCAGTTCACGGCGCCCTTGGTGTGCTCGATGCTCGGCTCGGAGCCGTCCGTGGAGTTGGCGTCGCCGCCGATCTCCAGCTTCAGCACCTGCAGGTCGGCGCCGTAGCCGGGCTTGAACAGGTAGTCGAGGAGCTGGCCACGCTGCGGCTCCGGGTAGTCGGTCAGCAGTCGGGAGTTGCCACCGCCGCCGCTGATCGCGCCGACGCCGTCGTACGTGCGGCCGCCGTGCGTGCCGTCGATCGTGATGGTGGTGGCGGCGCTGGCGGTGGTCGGCCCCGCCAGCGCCACCGCGGTCAGGGCGGCGAGCACCACTGCGCCGATTCTTGTCAGGGGCCAGCTCTTGGCCACGGGTCGTCCCCATTCATCCTGGCACTGTGGCGGCAGCGCTTTGACAACGTTGTCACGTCGTTCGCACCTCCCATGCTGCCGGGCGCTCAGGACCCGAACAAGGTTCACCCGTTCACAGTTGAGAACTCGCCAGTATGAGCGGAACCGCTTCCGCCGCAGTGGAAACGCGGTGAACGGGCTGATCGAGATCCGCCGGCCAGGGCCGATCGCGGTGCACCCAGACGGTGCGCAGACCGGCGGCGTGGCCCCCGGCGATGTCTCCACGCGCGCTGTCACCGGTCATCCAGCCGCCGTCGGCGAGCGACGCGCCGGCGCGGGTCGCGGCGATCTCGAAAAGGCGGACATCGGGCTTCCAGATGTCCTCCGGGCCGGAAATCGCCCAGCCGTCGACGTGGTCGGCGATGCCGGAGCTGGTCAGGGTGTTCGTCTGGACGTCGCCGTAGCCGTTGGTGACGACGCCGATGCGCCAGCCGGCGGCGCGCAGCTCGGCGAGTCCGGCGAGCACACCGTCGTAGACGGGGATCAGCGTCGGCTGGCGATCGCGGTACTGGCCGAACAGCTCGTCCACTGACGCGGCGAGGCCGTAGCGGTCGCGGATCCGGGCGAAGAACTGCTCCTTGGGCACACGCCCGTCACCGTCGGCCTCGACGATCCACTCGGCCTCGATCGGGTCGAGCCCGTGCGCCCCGCAGAACTCGTCGGCCCAGGCCCACAGGCCCACGGCCCGGTCGACCAGCGTTCCGTCGAGATCGAAGAGAGCCAGCACGGGAACGATCTTAGGATGGGGCATGGACTTCGACGCGGTGGTTTTCGGCGCGGGGCACAACGGGCTGGTCGCCGCGAACCTGCTGGCCGACCGGGGCTGGCGGGTGCTCGTCCTGGAGGCGGCTGATCACCCGGGCGGCGCGGTGGTCAGCGCCGAGGTGACCGCCCCGGGGTTCGTCACCGACCTGTGCAGCTCCGGCTTCCCGATGACCGTCGCGTCACCGGTCTTCGCGGACCTCCGCCTCGAACGGCACGGCCTGCGCTGGCGGCACGCGCCGGACGCCCTGGCCCACGTCCTCCCGGACGGCCGCGGCGTGACGTTGTCCCGTGACCTCGACCGGACGGCGCAGTCCGTCGCCGAGTTCGACCCACGCGACGCCGACGCCTGGCGGCGCATGCACGAGCAGTGGTTGACGGTGCGAACTCCGTTGCTGGAGGCCCTGTTCCGGCCGTTCCCGCCGATCGCCCCGGCCGGCCGGCTGGTTCGGGCAGCCGGCACCGCCGAAGCGCTGCGTCTGGCACGGATGCTGACGTTGTCGGCGCGGCAGATGGCGTCCGAGAACTTCACCGGCGAGGGCGCGCGGCTTCTGTTGGGCGGCAACGCGATGCACGTGGACGCCGGCATCGACAACGCTGGCAGCGGCGTGTTCGGCTGGATGCTGGCGATGATCGGCCAGGAACTCGGCTATCCGGTGCCCGAAGGCGGCGCCGGCAAGATCACGGCGGCGCTGGTGCGACGGCTGGAATCCCTTGGCGGGCAAGTGGAATGCGGCCGCCGCGTCACGGAAGTGCTGATCGCCCGCGGCACTGCCGTCGGCGTCCGGGATCACGAGGGCACGGCCATCCGGGCCACCAGGGCGGTGCTCGCGGACGTCGCCGCGCCGCAACTCTACGGCGACCTCGTTGGCGCGGAACACCTTCCGTCCCGGCTGCTCGACGATCTGAAGCGATTCCAGTGGGATCCCGCCACCATCAAGGTGAACTGGGCGCTGTCCGGCCCGATTCCCTGGGCGGCAAAGGAAGCCGCCGGGGCAGCGTTCGTGCACGTCGGCGGCGACATGGACACCATGTCGGGCTGCTGCGCGGACATGGCAATCGGCCGCACGCCGCGCAACCCATTCCTGCTGCTGGGGCAGACCACCACCGCCGACCCGTCCCGCTCCCCCGCCGGCACCGAGTCCGCGTGGGCTTACACCCATGTGCCGCAAGGACAACGCTGGACCAGGGACCGCTCGACGCGGCTCGCGGACAAGATCCAGCAGATCGTCGACAAGCACGCCCCCGGCTTCGCCGACCTGATCATCGGCCGGCACGTGCAGGGCCCGGCGGACTTCGAGGCCGGCAACGCCGGCCTGGTCGACGGCGCGCTCAACGGCGGCACGTCGGTCATCGCCCAACAGCTGATCTTCCGCCCGACGCCGGGGCTGGGCCGTGCTGACACCCCCGTCGACCGGCTCTACCTGGCCAGTTCCTCCGCGCACCCGGGCGGCGGCGTGCACGGCGGTCCCGGCGGCAACGCCGCCCGGGCGGCGATCGCCCGCGACACGTGGGGCGTCGCGTACAAGTCGGCGATCGGCGCCGCCCACCGCCTCATTCACGGTTAGAAAACCTCACATTCACCAAAACCGGTTGTGTATCAGGACATCCGGCAAGACGGGCACGACCTCGCGACGCCCGGGACGGCGACCGCACCGTCCCGGGTAGCGGCCCCCTACGGTCGGCCCTGGGGGAACTCACCGGGAGGTTGCCATGAAACGACTGCTCGCCGTGCTCGCAGCGGCACTAGCGTTCGCCGCCGTCACCGCGACACCGGCGTCCGCCGAGCCGCCGATCCGCGAGATCCACCAGGCCGGCACGCAGAACTGCATCGACGTCGCCGGCGCCGACAAGGCCGACGGTGCCACGATTCTGATGTACCCGTGCACCCACGGGTCGAACGAGCGCTGGCAGTTCCGGTCGACCGGCGACGGCTACTCGCAGGTCATCGCCATGCACAGCGGCAAGTGCCTGGACGTGGCCGGCGGCTCCATAAGCGACTACGCGAACATCATTCAGTACACCTGCGACGGCGGCGATAACCAGCGCTGGCGGTACGTGCAATCGGGTCAGTACCTGAAGCTCCAGGTCAAGCACAGCCAGAAGTACCTGGACGTCCACACCCGCACCGACAATCTGCGGCACGCCGAGCAGGACTACGTCGGCATTCTCCTCGAGGACTATCCCTCGGCCTGACTCACCGCGACCGCAGCGATCAGTGCACGCCCCGTGGCCGGAACTGGACGCTGATCCGCGGCCCGACCGGCCGCGCGGTCTTGGGCACGGAGTGTTCCCACGTGCGCTGACACGTGCCGCCCATGACGATCAGGTCGCCGTGGCCGAGCATGTGTCGGATGCTCTCGCCGCCGCCCCGGGGACGCAGCAGGAGCGCGCGCGGCGCTCCGAGCGACACGATGGCCACCATGGTGTTGTCCACCAGCCGGCCGCTGTTGTCGCCGTGCCAGGCGACGCTGTCGTGGCCGTCGCGGTAGTAGCACATGCCGACGGTGCGGAACGGCTCCCCCAGCTCCGGTCCGTAGTGCTCGGTGAGGGCGGCCATCGCCTGGTCCAGCACGGGATCCGGCAGCGGGACCTGCTCCCGGTAGAAGCACACCAGCCGGGGCACGTCGACGATCCGGTCGTACATCTGGCGGCGCTCGGCGTACCAGGGGACGTGGCCGACGAGCCGCTCGAACAGCAGGTCCGCGCCGGTGAGCCAGCCCGGCAGCACGTCCACCCACGCGCCGTCGGTCAGCTCCGTGCGGCGGACGCGGGTCAGCGGCCCGAGCGTGGGCGCCTCGGCCTGATCGAACAGAGAAGCTTGCAACGCCATACACCCGACACTATCGAACGCCTGTTCGAATAGCCAGCGATTCGAGTCTCAGGCGGTGGCCCCGGAGTCCGGCAGCCCCGCGTAGTCGGGCAGCTCGACGCCGTTGAGCGCGCGCTCGACCAGCGCCATCAGCGCCTCCATGTCGGGCTCCGGGCTCGGCTCGGCGTCCGGCCCGGGTGCCTCGCGGCTCTGCACGTGCAACCGGCCGATCTCCTGGTTGGCCTCGACGAACGACCGCATCCGCGCCTCGTAGGCGGCGAACCCGACCTCCGCGTCCCACCCGGCGGCGGCCAGCTCGCCGGCCAGCAGGTAGGCGCCGATCAGGGCCAGCCCGGTGCCCTGCCCGGACATCGGCGACGAGCTGAACGCGGCGTCGCCGATCAGCCCGACCCGGCCGCTCGACCAGCGGTCCATCACCACCTGCGCGACCTGGTCGAGGTAGAAGTCCGGAGCGTCGTCCAGGTGCGCCAGGATGCGCGGGGTCAACCAGCCGAAGCCGTCCATCCGCTCGCGCAGCAGGCGTTTCTGGGCCTCGACGTCGCGGTGGTCGACGTCGAAGTCGGCCGCTGGGAAGGAGAACATGGCCATCGCCCGGGTGGCGTCCGGGATGGGCCGCAGGCCGGCGGAGCGCCCGGACACCTGGTCCTGGTAGTCGATCACCCAGCGGTCCAGCTCGAACTCGTTGGGCACGCTGTAGAAAGCCAGCACGAGCCCGAGGTGGCGGACGAACTGCTCGCGCGGCCCGAAGACCATCTCGCGCGTCGCCGAGTGCAGCCCGTCCGCCCCGATCACCAGGTCGAAGCGCCGCCGGCCGCCGCCGGCGAAGGTCACGTCGACGCCGCCCGCATCCTGGGTGAGCTCGGCGATCCGGTCGCCGAAGACGTACTCGACGCCGTCGCGGGTGTCGTCGTAGAGCACCTGGGACAGGTCCCCGCGCAGGATCTCGATCTCGGAGATGTACCCGTCGCCGCCGTCGTCCTCCGCGCTGAAGGTCTCCAGCACGTTCCCGTCGACGTCCACGGTGTGCGCGCCGGCGGTCTTGGTGCGGGCCGCGCGCACCGCCGCGTCCAGCCCCATCCGTTGGATGACGTCCTTGGTCACGCCGCGCGCGTCCACCGCCTGCCCGCCCGGGCGCAGCTCGGGGGCCCGCTCCACCACGGTCACCTCGGCTCCCCGGCGGCGCAGCCAGTGGGCCAGCGCCGGCCCCGCGATGCTCGCGCCGGCCACCAACACCTTGGTACCGCTCACTTCGCCCCCTGCTCACCGGTCCCGATCACTGTCCGGATCGTACAGTTGTCGACGATCTCGCCGAGGATGCGACGCGCGTCCATCGCCTCCTCGTCGGTCCGGCCGACGGTCTGAGCGCAGGCGACCAGCGTCTTCCACAGCGCCCACCCGCGGCCGCGCGCCCACGTCGCGTCGTCGACGGCCAGGCGCTCGCGGAACGCCTGCCGGCCTTCGGCGGTGAGCAGCGTCCAGGCAATGGCCAGGTCACAGGACGGATCGCCGACGCCGGAGGTCCCGAAGTCGATCACCGCCGTCAGCGCGCCGCCGTCCACTAGGAGGTTCCCCGGCGCGATGTCGCCGTGGAACCAGACGTCCACGCCGTCCCACGGCGTGTCCAGCGCGGTCTGCCAGATCTCACGGGCCAGGGCGACGTCGACGTGGCCTCCGAGAGCCGTCAACGCGCGCTGCGCCAGCCCGTCGTAGGTGCGCAGGGTCGCGCCGCGGAACCAGTTGTGCTTGCCCGGCTGCGGACCGTCGGCGGTATCGACGCTCTGCAAGGCAGCCAGAAACTCGGCCAGGTCGAGGGCGAAGCGGACGGGGTCCGCGATACGGCCCGCGTCGGCGGGTTCTCCTCGCAGCCATTGGTAGATCGACCACGGGAAGGAGTAGTCCGCGCCGGGCTTTCCCTGTGCCAGCGGCACAGGGATGGGCAACGGCAGTTGTGTGGCGAGCGCCGGCAACCATCGCTGTTCCTTCTCCACTGCCAGGGCGTACTCGGACGCGGTCGGCAGCCGCACCACCATGTCGTCGCCGAGGTGGAAGGTGACGTTGTCCCAGCCGCTCTTGGCGACCGGCCGCACCGGAAGGTCGGCCCACTGCGGGAACTGGTCGCCGATCAGCCGACGCGCCTGCTCGGCGTCGACGGTGATCCGCCGGGGCATGGGACCGAGATCCGGTGTAGTGGTCAACTGCGGGATCCTCGCGTGGTAGGGAGAGTCGAGACCTGGACGATAGATCCTCGGAAGGAGGCGGGCATTGGGAATTCCGCGCGTCAGCCCGTTCGACCCGGACCGTGCAGGCCAGGCGCGGCTGGAGGAGTTCGCCGCGCTGGTGTTGGCCAGCCGGGCCGTGGACTGGCCGGACACCCCGCAGCACGCCACCGCCGAGATGATCATCAGGCGGATGTGTGTCCCGAATCCCGGCGAGGGAGAACGGCTGCGCTGGGCCGCCTACGTCGGCGACCGGATGGCCGGCTTCATGGTTGCCGTCCTTCCCGAGGACGGACATGACGGCGGGGTCGAGCTCACGGTGCATCCCCAGTTCCGCCGGCTCGGCGCCGGCACTGCGTTGCTGCGGACGGTCCTTGCCGTGCTGGGACAACGCGGTCGCGCGACGATCGAGGGCTGGTGGATCGCCGCCGACGGCGTCGGCGAACGCTGGGCTCGGAGACGGGGATTCCGCCGCACCCACGCGACCGTGATCCAGAATCTCTCGCTGCCCGACGCGGATGTGTCGTCGGCGGCCCGAACGCCGGCCGGCTATCGGATCGTGGAGTGGGTGAACCACGCGCCGGAGGAGCTGGTCGTGTCGTACGCCGCCGCGCGCCGGGCGATCGAGGATGCCCCGGTCGGTGAGTCGTCCTTCGCGGCCCCGGACTGGACCGTCGAACGCATCCGCCGCATCGAGGCCGAACAGCGCGAAACCGGCGTCGAGCAACACGTCGTCGTCGCGGTGCACGAGGCGACCGGAGAGGTCGTCGGCTTCACCGAGGTCGAGCTGAGTCCCGCCAGCGAGGACGTCGCCCACCAATACGACACGGCGGTTCTGGCGGCCCACCGAGGTCACGGGCTGGGCCTGCACATCAAGGCGCGCATGGCCGAGCGGCTGCGCGCCGAGCGCCCCGAGATCACCCGCGTCACCACGTCGACCGGCAGCGACAACACACACATGATCCGGGTCAACACCGCGCTCGGCTATGTCGTCTCGCACAACCTGGTCGTGCTGACCGGAGAGGTGGACGCTATTTCGGTTGACGCCGTTGGCGAGTAGCCCGGAATGTGGCGCGGTGCTTCCAGTCGAGGTGTGCGCGGCGTTCGGGGTGGCGGCCGATTCCGCGGTCCGGCTGCCCGGCGGGGCGGGCGAATGCTGGCGCGCCGGCGGGCTTGTGCTCAAGCCCGGTCACAGCCTGGCGGCGGGCTCGTGGCTGGCCGAGGTGTTCGCCGACCTCAGCGGGCCGGGTTTCCAGGTGCCGCGGCCGGTGCGCGCCGCGGACGGTTCGTGGGTGGTCGACGGCTGGGCCGCGTGGACCGCCCTCGACGGCGAGCCGGCCCCGGTCAAGCGCTGGCCGGAACTGGTGACGGCGACTCGCGGGTTCCATGCCGCCCTGGCCGGCGTGCCTGCGCCGCGTTGGGTGGGTCGCCGCCGGGACCGGTGGGCGGTCGCCGATCGCGTGATCTGGGAGGGCGTGAACGTCGACGTCGCACCGGAATTGGCCGATCTGGTCGACGCGCTGATGGCGGCCTGCCGGCCGCTGCGGCTGCCGTCCCAGCTGGTGCACGGCGACATCGCGGGCAACGTCCTGTTCGCCGACGGGCAGCCGCCGGCCGTGATCGACTTCTCGCCGGGGTGGCGGCCGGCCGGTTATGCGCTGGCGGTGGCGGCGGTCGACGTCCTGGCGTGGTCGGCCGCGCCGCCCGACATCCTCGACGAGCTCGCCGACGACGAGGAGATCGATCAGCTCCTGCTCCGCGCCCTGGCGTGGCGCCTCGTCACCGAGTCGCTCGGTCGGACCGACGCGGACAGTCGGCGAGCGGTCCGCCGGGCGAACGAGCCGGTGGTGGACCTGCTGCTGTCCCGCGTCGCCGGCCGGCCCCCGACCATTGCGCCGATCACCGACCGCGACCTCGCCGAGTCGACAAGCCGCCTGCTGGGCTGCGAGATCACCGGCCTGCGGCCGGTCAGTGGCGGTCACAGCCGGGCCGTGACCCGGCTGGCCGATCGAGCCGACGGCGGCACAGTGTTCGCCAAGGCCGGTTCTGAGCTTGAGGTCACGGTGTACGAGGCGCTGAGCGGCAGCTCGTTCCTCCCGAGGCAGTTGGCGGCCACCAGGGAGCCGGTGCCCACGCTCGTGCTGGAGGCGCTGGATCCGAGCGGCTGGGTCCACGAATGGACACCACAGCTGATCGACGCCACCCGCGGCCTGCTGCGCGAGGTGCATGCCCTGACCGTGCCTGGCGTTCCGGCGCTGGGAGCCGTCGCCAATCCGTGGGACGCCATCGCCGCCGATCCGACCCGCCTGCTCCGCATGCTCGTCTGCACCGACGAATGGCTGTCCAAGCATCTGGACACCCTGCGCGCGGCGGCCGCGACCGCGCCGACCGCCGGCGAGAGCCTCATCCACCGTGACGTCCGCGCGGCCAACCTGTGGTGCCAGGGCGGGCGGCTCGTGCTCGTCGACTGGGCGTCGGCGGCGATCGGCGACCCCTGGCTGGACCACCACCTCTGGCTGGTCGCCGTGCACGCCGAGGGTGGCCCCGCCCCGGATGCCGCCGAGGGACCCCACGCGGCCGGTCACGCGGCGTTGATCGCCGGCCAGCAGCCCCTGCTCACGCCGTCACGGGACGCCGATCCGGAGCTGTTCGCCCAGCGTCGCCGGCGACTGGAGGTCGCCCTGTCGTGGGCCGCCCGCCGGCTGGACATCGCGCCGCCCTACCAGGGCAGGCCCACGTAGTTCTCGGCGATGCTGGTCATGGCGGCGGTGCTGCTGACGGTGTAGCGCAGCTGGGCGAGCTGCACCTGGCGCTGGAACGCGTCCGCGCCGGGCATCACATGCAGCATCGACGTCATGGTCCAGGAGAAGGCCTCGGCCCGCCACACGCGGCGCAGCGCGGTGTCCGAATAGGACTCGATGAGTCGGGAGTCGTTGCGCCGGAGCAGTTCCGTCAGGGCCATCGACAGCAGCCGGACATCGGCGACGGCGAGGTTCATGCCCTTGGCGCCGGTCGGCGGCACGATGTGGGCGGCGTCGCCGGCCAGGAACAGCCGGCCATGCCGCATCGGTGTGGCGACGAAGCTGCGCATGGCGGTGATGCCCTTGTCCAGAACCGGCCCCTCCAGCACGGGACTCTCGCCGGCCACGGCCATCCGGGTGTGCAGCTCCGCCCAGATGCGGTCGTCGGGCCAGTTCGCGATGTCCTCGTCCGGGGCAACCTGGAGGTAGAGCCGGGTGATCTCCGGCGACCGCATGCTGTACAGGGCGAACCCACGTTCGTGGTGCGTGTAGGCGATTTCCTCCCGGGTGGGCGCGGCCTTGGCGAGAACGCCCAGCCACGCGAAGGGGTACGTGTGGTCGTAGGCCTCGTGCGGCACGGATTTTCGGCTGACGCCGTGGAAGCCGTCGCAGCCGGCGACGACGTCGCAGACCAGCTCCTGCGGTTGGCCCGCGGAATCCGTGAAGGTGATGCGCGGGCGGTCGGTGTCGATGTCGTGCACGGCGGTGCCGCTCACCTCGAACAGCAGCCGGCCGCCATCGCGGTTGCGGGCGTCGATGAGGTCCTTCACGACCTCCTGCTGCCCGTAGACGGTGACGTTGCGGCCGATCAGCTCCTCGAAGGCGATGCGGTGGTCGGCGCCGTCGAAGCGGAACGAGACGCCGCCGTGCACCAGGCCCTCGCGGTCCATGCGCTCGCCGAGGCCGACCTCGCGGAGCAGGTCGGTGGTGGTGTTCTCCAGGACGCCGGCGCGCACGCGCTGCCGCACGTAGTCCTCGCTGCGCTCCTCGATGACCACGGACTCGATGCCGTTCAGGTGCAGCAGATGCGACAGCAGCAGCCCGGCCGGACCGGCTCCGATGATCCCGACCTGTGTCCGCATGATGCCTCCCTGGTTGCCGGCGTCCAGCATGGAAGCCAGACTGCACGGGGTCACCGCCGGTTTCCGTTGAACGGAAGGATTGGCTCCCGTGCCGCCTCGCACCACCTCGCCGGCCAGCGTCGGGGCGCGGCTGATCGCCGTGCTGGACGCCTTCACCGAGCGGGCGCCGGCGCTGACGTTGTCCGAGCTCAGCCGCCGCACCGAGCTGCCGCTGACCTCCACGCACCGGCTGGTCGGCGAGTTGGTGGCGGGTGGGCTGCTGGAACGCGGCGCGGACGGCAGGTACCGGATCGGGCTGCGGCTGTGGGAGATCGCCTCTCTCGCGCCGCGCGGCGTCGGCCTGCGCGAGAGCGCGCTGCCGTTCCTGGAGGATCTGTACGAGGCGACGCACCAGCACGTGCAGCTCGCCGTGCTGGAGGGCCGGGAGGTGCTGTACCTGGAGCGCATCTCCGGCCGGGACGCCGTGTCGATCATCTCCCGGGTCGGCGGCCGGCTCGCCCCGCACGCCACGGGTGTCGGCGTCGTGCTGCTGGCGCATGCGCCGGTAGAAGTGCAGGAGGCGATCCTCGCCGGGCCGCTGCGGCGGTTCACGCCGAAGACGGTCACGAGGTCATCGGAGCTCCGACGAATTCTGGCCGATGTCCGCCGCGACGGTTACGCGATCACCGACGGCACGGTCGAGACCGTCGCCCTCTCGGTCGCCGCCCCCGTTCGAGGCCCGGCGGACACAGTGGTCGCGGCGATCTCCGTGGTGGTGCCCGCCGCCTCCGCGCAGCCGCGCGAGATCGTGCCGGCGGTGGTCGCGGCGGCGCGCGGCATTTCCCGGGTGCTCGGCGCACCGAGTGCCCGCGATCTCGGCCGCACTGTACGTCGCGAGACCCATCGCCGTGACCTCGCGTTCTGAAACAGTATTGTCACAGCGTCTGTGACAATACCGTCGACTAGGAACGCGCACCCGTTCCACGATTACCGCGACTACCGGGTATGCGAATCCCAGCGAGCCTTGTCATGGGGGTCGCGTCGCTGGCACTCGTGGGCTGTGGTCACGTGCGCGCCACCGGCGGCACCCCTACCGCGGTGTCCCCCGTGGCCGCGGCCACGAGCAGTGCCGACGCCACGACCAGCAGTAATCCGCCCGATCCGGGGGTCGCGGCCGCCGCCGCGGAAGCCGACGGCCAGTTCTCCCTACTGGTGTTCGACCGCGTCGCCGGGCAGGTCGTCGCCAGTCACGAGCCAACGATCCACTATCCCGCGGAATCCGTCGTGAAACTATTCATCGCGATCACGGCACTCGAGGCGGGCGGTGACGAGGAGTCGGTGGTGGATATGCTCGCGCACAGCGACGACGAGATCGCGAACAAATTGTGGACGACCTATGGTGAAACGGCGATCGTGACCGGAATCGCCGCCAAGGCCGGCATGGTGAACACCACCCCGCCGAACGATCCCGGCCGATGGGGCGACACCCAGACCACCGCCGAGGACCTCGTCGCGCTCTACCGGTACATCCTCGACACCGTCCCCGAGCACGTGCGCAGCGTGATCCTGAGAGCGCTGTCCGGCGCCAGCCAGACCGCCGCCGACGGGCTCGACCAGTACTTCGGCATCCCCGACGCGGCGACGGGGTGGCCGTGGGCGGTCAAGCAGGGCTGGGCCTGCTGCAAGCCGAACCGCGTGCTGCACACCACCGGCCTGCTCGGCAAGAACTACCGGTACATCGTGGTCGCGCTCAGCTCGCACGACGACTCCACGACCTGGGAGCAGGTGATCGGCGAGCTGACCGAGGCCGTGCGTTCGGTGGTGTCCACGCTCCGGCAATGAGTCGGCGCGGCCGTCGCCAGTTTCAGCGGGCTGAACAATGATCCGATGTATCAATCAAGACGGTAGGCCTTTTGGCCCAAGTTGACCGGGTCACTGTTGCTTGCAAAGGTTCTCCGGCCTAGGTTTCGCCTCAGTCTCGACGAGGAGGTCGGATGTGTTCCGGGTCTTAGCGGTCGTACCGATGATGCTCGTCGGGCTGGCCACGCCCGCGAACGCGCTCGACAACGGGCTGGCCGCCACGCCGCCGATGGGGTGGAACGACTGGAACGCCTTCGGGTGCAGCGTGGACCAGCAGCTCGTGGAGCAGACCGCGGACACGCTGGTGTCGAGCGGCATGCGGGACGCCGGCTACCAGTACGTGAACATCGACGACTGCTGGGCGCTGCCCAACCGGGACACCACCGGCAACCTGGTGGCCGACCCGGCCAAGTTCCCCGACGGCATCGCCGAGCTCGCCGACTACGTGCACGCGCGCGGCCTCAAGCTGGGCATCTACGAGGACTCCGGCATCCACACGTGCTCCAAGAGCGGCGGCTTCCCCGGCAGCCTGGGCCACGAGCAGCAGGACGCGGACCTCTTCGCGAGCTGGCACGTCGACTACCTCAAGTACGACGACTGCAACGTGCCCGCCGACGGGCAGAACATCCCCTCGACCATCGCCCGCTACGACGCCATGCGGGACGCGCTGGCCGGCAAGGGCATCGTGTTCAGCATCTGCGAGAAGACCGACTTCGGCGTGCCGAACTCGGCGTGGCCGACGGTCGGCAACCTGTGGCGCACCACCGGCGACATCCACGACAACTACAACCGCATGGTGGCCCTGTTCCACACCAACATCACGCTGGCCGACCTGGCCGGGCCGGACCACTGGAACGACCCGGACATGCTGGAGATCGGCAACGGCGGCATGTCGGACGTGGAGTACCGGTCACACTTCGCGCTGTGGGCGGAGATGGCCGCGCCGCTGATCGCCGGCACCGAGGTGCGCACGATGTCGCCGGCCACCAAGGAGATCCTCACCAACCGCGAGATCATCGCGGTGGACCAGGACCCGTCGGGGGCGCAGGGCCGAGCCGTCTCGTCGGCCGACGGCCAGTGGGTGCTGACCAAGCCGCTGGCCGACGGCAGCCGCGCCGTCACGCTGTTCAACGAGACCGACTCCCCCGCCACGATCTCCACCACCGCCACGCAGGTCGGGCTGGGTCGCGCGTTCGACTACCAGGTGCGGGACCTGTTCGCACACACCACGTCCGAGTCCGCCGGCAAGATCACGGCGGCGCTGCCGGCGCACGCGTCGGCGATGTACCGGGTCTCCCCCAACCGGCACCTGGCGCTGCCGCACGTGGTCGTCGGACTCTCCACTGTGGACCCGGCGAACCCGACGTCTGTCACCGCGACCGTCACGAACGACGGGCTGCTGCCGGCGGTCTGGAACCAGCTGCACCTCACGCTGCCCGCCGGCTGGACGGCCCGGCCGTCGCACGACGAGCTGATCCCGGTCGTGCCGTCAGGGCAGAGCCGGTCGATCACCTACCAACTCACGCCGCCGGCCGTGAACACCCCGTTGCCGACCGATCAGCTCGCGGTGTCGTTGAACGGCAGGCAGTCCTTCACCGAGGACGTGCACCGGCCGACGCCCGTGCAGGCGCCGCTGAAGACCTTCGCCGCGGTGGACGGCACCACGCGGCCGCAGTTCGGCGAGCTCGGCGACCGGCTGGCGATCGTCGCCGCCGGCGCGGACGTGTCCGGCACCAACAACCAGTACGGCACGATCTACCGGCCGCAGGGCCTGCCCGCCACCGGCACGGCCACCACCCAGGTGCTGTCCCAGCAGAACCGCAACGCGTCCACCAAGTCCGGCCTGATCGTGCGGAACGATCTGTCCAAGGCGGACAGCTCGGCCGGTTACGTCACGCTGGAAGTGACGCCGAGCAAGGGCATTCAGCTCCAGTGGGACGCCGACGGCAACGGCCAGCTGGAGTCGTCCAGGACCGTGGGCGGCGTGACCGCGCCGGTGTGGCTGCGGATCACCCGTGACGGCACGGCGTTCACCGGGCAGTACTCCGTGGACGGCGCCACCTGGAGCACTGTCGCGACGATCACCGTGCCGTCGGCCACCGGGACCGAGGACGTCGGCGTGTTCACCTCGTCCCACAACAAGTACGTCGACGGCCGGGCCGACTTCGGCTCGTTCGCCGCCGGCTGAGGGCCTACTCGCCGTGCAGCTCCGCGACCGCGGTCTCGATCTCGTCCAGCCGCCGCTCGATCGGGCCGCGGCCGGCCGACGGCAGCCAGAACAGGATGCGCCGGAAGCCGGCCGCCTCGTACTTCTCCAGCACCGCCGGCTTGGTCGGGCCGCCCATCAGCACCAGGTCGATCGGCCGGTCGGCCCGGTCCTGGAGCGCCTTGCCGCGGCCGATCAGGTCGTCGGCGCGGCCGGCGTAGTTGGGCATCCAGGCGTCGGCGAAGGCCAGCGCCCGCTCCTCCACGGTCGGCCCGTTGCCGCCGAGCAGGATCGGCGGGTGCGGCCGCTGCGCCGGCTTCGGCCAGGACCAAATGCGCTCGAACTTCACGAACTCGCCGTCGTAGCTGGCCTCGTCGTCGGCCCAGATCCGCTTCATGGCGTCGATCCGCTCGGCCATCAGCCGCATCCGCGTGCGCGGGTCGGTGCCGTGGTTCTCCATCTCCTCACGGTTCCAGCCGGCCCCGACGCCGAACTCCAGCCGCCCGCCGGAGAGGTGGTCGACGCTGGCGACCTCCTTGGCCGTGATGATCGGGTCGCGCTGGTTCACCAGACAGATCCCGCTTCCCACCCGCAGCCTCGTGGTCGCCGCGGCGGCCGCCGTGAGCGCGACGAACAGGTCGTAGGTGTGGGCGTACTTGCGGGGAAGCTCGCCGCCGGCAGGGTAGGGCGTGCGGCGGTCCGCCGGGATGTGGGTGTGCTCCGTGAAGAACAGCGACTCGTGCCCGCGCTCCTCGACCAGCCGCGCGAGCGGCCCGGGGGCGACGGTGTCAGGGGTGGCGAAGACGGCAGCACCGATGTCCATGCGTGCACCGTACGCCGGTCGTTGTGTCATCACGATGTGGAGTGCTCATGAAACGATCAGTCCAACTGGCGGTCGGCGTGGCCGCGGCGGTGGCCTCCGCCGTGGCGCTGACCGCCACCCCGGCTGACGCGTCCGGGCCGCGCGGCTCGGACGTCTACGTGTCCCCGCGCGGGAACGACCGGTTGCCGGGCACGGCGATGCTGCCGGTGCGCACCCTGCAACGCGCCCAGGCCATCGTGCGCGACCGGGCGGCCCACGCCGACGGCGACATCACCGTGCACCTGGCGCCGGGGGTGTTCGACCTGTCGCAGCCCTTGCAGCTGGACGCGCGGGACTCCGGCGTCAACGGCCACCGGGTGATCTGGCAGGGCTCGAACGGCACCGAGATCAGCGGCGGCAAGCAGGTCACCGGCTGGCGGCCGGTGCCGGGACGGCCGGGGCTGTTCGCCGCGCCGGCGCCGAAAGGCCTGGACAACACGCGGCAGCTATACGTCAACGGCGTCCGTGAGCAGCGGGCGCAGGGCACACTGCCGGTGACGCTGACGGCGACCGCGACCGGCTACACCGCGTCCGCGCCGACGATGGCCGGCTGGCGCAACCCGTCCGACATCGAGTTCGTGTATACGGCCGGCGAGGCGCTGTGGAACATCCAGCGCGACGGCCTCGGCCAGTGGACCGAGCCGCGCTGCCCGATCGGGTCCATGAGCGGCACCACGATCACCATGGCCCAGCCGTGCTGGGACAACTCCACCAAGCGGGTGGTGTTCCCGAACATCCCGGGCCGCAGCGTGAACATGGTCGGCCCCTACGACCTGACCAACGGCCGGCAGCCGACATACGTGGAGAACGCGTTCGAGGTGCTGGACACGCCCGGCGAGTGGTACCTGGACCGGTCCGCGCACACCGTCTACTACATGCCGCGGCCGGGTGAGAACCTCCGCACCGCCGACGTCGAGGCGCCGGCGCTGGAACAGTTGGTCACCGCGTCGCACCTCCAGAACGTGTCGTTCCGGGACATCCAGTACTCCTACGCGACCTGGCTGACGCCGTCGTCGCCGGAGGGCTTCTCGGAGATCCAGGCCGGCTACACCAACACCGGCCCCGACGGCTGGGCCGTGCAGGGCCTGTGCCAGTTCGTGCCGGGCGGCACCTGCCCGTACGCGTCGTGGACACCGGAGCCGGGCAACATCTCCGTGACGGACAGCTCCGGCCTCGAGTTCACCGACTCCGTGTTCACCCACCTCGGCGCGGCCGGCCTGCGCCTCGGCGGGAACACGGCGAACACGGTGGTGCGCGGCGACATCTTCACCGACATCTCCGGCAACGGCATCGAGATCGGCGGCGTGGACCAGCCGACCACCGGCAGCACGCACGACGTGCAGGTGCTGGACAACCACCTCTACGGGCTGCCGCGGGAGTTCCACGGCGGGGTGGCGATCATCAACGGCTACAGCCAGCACGACGTGATCTCGCACAACCAGATCGACCACGTGGCGTACTCGGCGATCTCGATGGGCTGGGGCGGCTGGCCGGACAAGATCAAGGTGGCCGCCACGCCGAACAACTCGCACGACAACGTGGTGTCCGACAACCTGATCCACGACTACATGCTGTCGCTGGACGACGGCGGCGCCATCTACACCCAGGGCATCACCGGCAGCTCCATCGAGACCGGCGAGAAGGTGACCGGCAACCTCATCCACGGGCAGTTGGGCCTGGGCAAGGGCATCTACACCGACAACGGCAACACCTACGAGAACGTGGTCGGCAACGTCGTCTACGGGACCGCGTACGCCAATGTCGGCACCGCGCACGTGGACTACCGGGACCAGCTCGGCAACAACGACCCGACGCTGATCCAGGGCAACTACTGGGAGCAGGGCGACAAGGACGGCAACAACAAGGGCGTGATCACCCAGGGCAACCACCTGCTGGACAACCCGGCGGCCGCGCCGAAGTCCATTGTGGACAACGCCGGCCTGGAACCGGCGTACCGGGGTCTGCTGTCGCGGCGGGTCGGCGGCGACGGGCCGCCGGCGCAGCCGACGCGGGTGGGGTCATTCGCCGCCGACGGCAAGGTCTACGTCACCTGGAACCCCAGCTACGCCTTCAACAACGCGCCGCTGGACAGCTACCTGATCACCGCCGGGAACAAGACGGTGAGCATCCCGGCGGCCCAGTTCGACAAGCAGGGCTACGCCGAGGTGGACGGGCTGGCCAACGGAACGTCATATGTGGTCACCGTGCGGGCGCACAACTGCTTCGGCGCAAGCACTCCGTCGCTGCCGGCCGCGGCGGTGACGCCGGGTCCGCTCGCCGGCGTCAAGTCCGACGCGCCGACCGGAACCAAGGCGCTGCCGTCGTCCAGTGCGGTCAGCCTGCACTGGACGCCGCCGGCCAAGATGGGTGACACGCCGATCATCGCGTACGTGATCACCGTGTCGGACGGGCGGACGATCACCGTGAACGGCCGGGACGCCCTGGTGTCGCAGCCGACCGCGAAGGCGATGACCCGTGTGGTCGACAAGCTGTCGCCGGCCACCGCCTACACCTTCACCATCGCGGCCGTCACCGCCGACGGGCCCGGCGCCGCCGTGACCGTCACGGCGACGACAGCCTCCTCATAGCGTCGGCAGCAATCCGGCGACCGGGCTGAGCACCACGCCCAGCACGATCCTCGCCGGGCCGACCAGAACACCCGCCACCACGCTGGCCGTCAGGCACACCGCCCAGGCCGGCGTGGTGGCGCGTTTCCGGGCCAGGTGCACGCCGAACACCATCGCCGCGACCAGGACCGGCGGGCCCACGGCGATCAGCCAGGTGGGCACCGGGCCCAGCGTCACCGGCGAGTTCGGCAGGCCGGAGATCGCGATCGCGCAGGCGGAGAGGGCCACCGTGAAGTCGACGAAATGCAGCAGGACCGGGTCGACGTCGGTGTCGTTGAGGACGTCGGCGCGATACCGGTAGCAGGCGAACAGGAACAGCACCGACACCCCGACGAGGTCGAATGTGATCGCCTCGTCCAGCGTCGGGGCCGGCAGGTTCGCCACGGCCAGCACGATCGTGGCCAGCGCCGTCAGCAGGCCGAGGATGCCCAGCCAGACGCCGCTCACCGTGAGGACCTGCTTCAGCGGCACCCGCCAGCGCTTCTTCGACGTCGCCACGGCGGTGAGGTATGCCATGCCGACCATCGCCGACGTGACCGCCGCGGCCGTGCCGAAGTCACCGTCGAGCAGCGACAGCACCAGGATCGTGTACAGGATCAGCAGCGCCGTGAACGTCAGGAACGCGCCGATGGTGCGGAGCGGTCGCAGGAGTTGGGCGCGCGGGATGCCCAGCAGGAGGCCGAACAGCGTCCAGCAGGCGCACAGCAGCACCCACTGGGTGAGGATCGCCAGCGGCATCACCCCGGCCAGCCGGTCCCTGCCCAGGTAGATCAGCTCGTCCGTCAGCGATTCGGTCTGGTCCGCGCCGTAGAAGCCGTACGCCAGCACCAGCAGCACGGTCGACACCGCCGTCGCCAGTTTGCCCGGGTGCCGCCAGAACTCCTCGTCGATCTGACGCTTGGACCAGCGGGTCAGCGGCTTGCCGACGGCGTAGGCGATGCCGCCGGCGACGACCACCAACAGGGTGATCGCCGCCGTGCGCAGCTGGCCGGGGTCGATGTCCACCCCGGCCTGGCTCAAGAACTGCCCGATGAGGTCGATGTAGTCCACGGCCTTCGGAGCCTCGGCCAAACCGCCTGATACACGTCAGGGAAGGGTTGTCGGCCGACCGACGCAAGGACCGTTCCGGCCACTCCACTCGTTCGGATCAACTTTCTTCCTCTTAAGGCAGATATTCCATGGGAGTAATCGTAACGACCGCGTTCGCGGCCCCGAAGCGTCCGATGTGACCGCCATCAGCGCACTTCGTCGCACCGCGTCGCACGCCCTCGACTTCTGGTACAACACCGACACCGCCGGGAAAATCGAACTACCCGGAATTCACGGCGCCGACCAGATCTACTACATCGCCTCGCCGTGGCGATCGCTACGCCGGGCACTGTCTCCCGCCGACGTCACCTCGTCGGACGTCTTCCTCGACGTCGGCTGCGGCAAGGGGCGCATGGTCCTGGAGGCCGTCAGCTCGTACCGGTTCCGCCGGTGTGTCGGCGTCGAACTCGTGCCCGAGATATATCGGCACGCCGTCCGCAACATCCACAACGCGCAGCGCCGGCACCGCCGAATCCGCGGCCGGGTCGAATTGATCAACCAGGACATCCGCACCTTCGCCGTGCCCGACGACGTCAGCGTCGTATTCGCCTTCAACCCGTTCCGCGGTCCCGTGTGGACTGCCGCCATCGACTCGCTGATCGCCTCCCACGACCGCTCTCCCCGTCGTATTCGCCTGGTTTACGTCAATCCGGAGGAACACCGGGAGCTGGTCGCCACCGGCCGCTTCCGCGTCGAGCGGGAACTCCCCGGAACCACCGTCTACGAACTCCGCTGATGCCAGAATGGGGTCATGATCACCAGGTACCTCACGGCGAGCGCCGGGTTCGAGAAGGTGCTGCGGGCGGTGTCGGCGGACGGCTGGACCGCCGGCACGCCCTGCACCGAGTGGAACGTCCGGCAGCTCGTCAACCACGTGGTCCGCGGCAACCACCTGAACCACATCATGCTCACCCGGCCCGCGCAGGCAATGGACTACCGCCGGTCCGCCGCGGAGGACGTCCTCGGCGACGATCCGCTCCAGGCCTTCGCCGAGAGCACCCAGATCTGCGCGGAGGCGTTCCGGCAGCACCCCGACGCGAAGCTCGTCTACCCGATGGGGCCGATCCCGGCATCAAGGGCCCTTGCGCTGCGGACGACCGACGTCATCATCCACACCTGGGACCTGGCCCGGGCGATCGGCGCCGACGAGACGTTGAACCCCGAGCTGGTGGCGTGGGCGGATGACGCGTTCGCGGAGACGTATGCGGGGCTGCTCGACCGGCCGGGCGTGTTCGCGACCCCGGTGGGTGCGGCACCGGTGGAGAGGCAGGCGGCGTTCCTGCACCGCGCCGGGCGGAACCCGTGATCAGGTCCAACCGGTAGCGGACACGACCGCGCGAGCGACATCCGCGACGGTCCATCCATCCGTGGCCACGCGAACGGTGTCGGCGGGTGCCTGCTCCTCGAGGATCCGGGCACTGCGAAGGCTACCGGCAATCTCCCGCTCCAACCCGGAACCGACCTCACGGCCAGCGAGCCGCGAATAGGTCTCCGCGTCGGAGGCGGTGAGCAGCACCCGCACCAGCCGTACAGACGGCCCCATCGCCCGCGCGAACATTATGGCGTTCTCCGCCAGCACCACACGCGTGTTCACGTAGACGAGCCGGCGGTGGCCGAGCGCGGCGAAGTTGGCCCACACGGCGGCCAGGTTGCAGGCGGTGATCTCCGCGCGGTCGGGGTCGTCGGCGGGCGCGGGATGGACCTGGCCCATGAAGTCGCCGTCGACGAGCGCGTGGGAGACGCCGGCTGCCTGGAGCAGCGCCGACACCTCCCACGCGACGGTGGTCTTGCCGACGCCGGCCCGGCCGCCGATCAGAAGTGCTTCCACGCCGGAGAGAATGGCTCAGACGTCACGCATGTCGGCGCGCAGGGTGTGCGGCTCCTTGTCCCGGTCGGCAGGCAGGATGCCGAAGGCGACGATGCGCCGCGGGTGGATGCGGATGATGGCGCCGGGGACGCGGCTGGCGCTGTCGGACGGGTCGGCGAGCGCCTCGCCGTCGCCGCGGATCTCCAGGCACCGCACCCGCCACGGGTCGGTGGAGACGATGTCGTCCACGACGAACGCGACCCGCCCGTTGGCGGCCACGTTGCGGAACTTCCGGCTGGCGACCATGTTGTGGCCGCCGATGTCGATGGTGCCGGTCGCCGCGTTGTACGAGAATCCGACCGGGCTCACCTGGAGCGTGCCGTCCGGCTTGGCGGTGGCGAGCCGGCCGAGCGGCTGCGCGGCGAGGTAGTCCAGCTCGGCGTCGGTGAAGGACACGATGGCCGACCTTTCCGTTGTGGTGGAGGCTGCGACCCCAGTCTGCAACCTCCACCATCCTGGAGATCAAGCTGTGTTTACGGCGCCGCCTTCGGCGTCGCGGCTCGGCCCCTCGGGCCCGCTGGCTTCGCTTGCTGGATTTCGCTCCGGGCAGCGGCGGGCCGAGCGACTCGGTCCGTTGCCGGTTGGTAGCTCTCAAGCCTCCGTGGACACCACCGCCGGCGTCGGGAACACGTCGCCGAGAATGGCCTCGCCCTTGGTCAGCCACGCCACCCCGAAGGACATCACCGCGATCGACTCCAGCCACAGCTCGGGGTGGACGGGAGCCAGCGCGGCGTCGAAGAACTGGTGCACGGCGGCGATCGCCAGCAGGCACGCGATGATCACGATGCCGCACGTCAGGTAGAGCCGGTTGCGCTGGAGCTTGCGCTCGGTGGGCCCCATCTCGCTGGTCCGCCGGAACAGCACGATGGCGAAGAAGGCGATGGTGAGGAAGAAGATCGCGGCGAACACCAGGTGCAGCACGCCGATCACCTGAGCCGTGCTCGACGGGTGGTCCGGCGCGGTCGGGAACAGGCCGACGCCGATCGCGGCGACGCCGGCCACGTTGCCGGCGATGTCGTCGATGACGTCGTATCCGCGGTAGGACAACAGGAATGCCCCCACCGCGCACATGCTGCCGACGAACACGCCGCGCATGTCCGTCCAGAAGTAGGAGCTGATGGAGTCCTGGAGTCCGCCGCCGTCGACGATCAGCTTGCCGATGATCAGCACCGCCGGCAGCGCCGTGCCGATCACGCCGATGGCACGCCGCAGGTACAGGTACGAGTGGACGAGAGTGTCCTCTGGGGATCGAGCGCTCATGGCTGCCTCCGCGCAACGTCGCTGTAGGAGATGATCGGCGTGCCCGACCAGGGACCTTAGTCCTGACCTCGGGTTTTCACGTGATCGGCGGACACCACGCGTTGTCGGGCCCCGGTCCCGGTGCGAGGATGGCGGCTGTTCCCGACCCAAGGAGCACCCCATGGGCTCACTGCTCAACCCCTACATCAGCTTCGCCGGCGACGCCCGCCAGGCGCTGGAGTTCTACCAGGCCGTGTTCGGCGGCGAGCTGAGCCTGAACACCTTCGGCCAGTTCGGCCAGACCGGCGACGGCGCCGACCAGATCATGCACGGCCAGCTGACCACGCCCAGCGGCTACACGCTGATGGCGTCGGACACGCCGCCCGGCATGGCACACAACCCCGGCAACAACATCACCGTGAGCCTGTCCGGCGACGACGACGCGGAGCTGCGCGGCTACTGGGAGAAGCTGTGCGACGGCGGCACGGTGAACGTGCCGCTGGAGAAGCAGATGTGGGGCGCCGTGTTCGGCTCGTGCCAGGACAAGTTCGGCATCTACTGGATGGTGAACATCGCCGAGTGGCAGGGCTGACTCCGCGAAACCGGTTGCCATAGTCCGATGATCGGTATATACCGATCACGTGACTGACGGCGCGCTGCGGGAGCCGACCTTCCTCGTCCTCACCGCGCTCGCCGCCGGACCCCGGCACGGCTACGGGATCCTGCTCGAGGTCGAGCAGATCTCCGCCGGCCGGGTCCGGCTGCGCGCGGGGACGCTGTACACCGCCCTGGACCGGCTCGTCGCCGACGACTGGGTGGCGGTGGACCGCGAGGAGGTGGTCGACGGCCGGCTGCGCCGCTACTACCGCCTGACCGACCAGGGGGCGGCCAGGCTGGCGACCGAAGTGGACCGGATGCGGGCCAACACCCGCGCCGCCGAGACGCGCCTGCGGGCGCGCTTTGCTGGAGGGACGGCGTGAGCGAGACCCAGGAGCGGCGCTTACGGCGGCTGCTCGCCCTGTACCCACGCGATCACCGCGAAGCCCACGGCGAGGAGATGCTGGGGGTGCTGCTGGACAGCTCCCCCGGCTGGCGCGACGGCCTGAACCTGGTCGGCGGCGCGATCGCGCTGCACGCACGCCGGCTGCTCGGACTGGACGGCGGTGTCAACCGGCGCGACGTGCTGGCAGTGGTCGGCCTGCTGGGCCCGCTCATGATCCTGACCGCCGCCGTCGGCGACCTGCACGAAGTCGCGTGGTTCACCAAGAACGGCGGGCTCGCGGACATGCCGCTGTCGCAGGTCCCGGACGCGCCGGTGTGGGCGGTCTGGCTGGTGGTGGCGGGGCTCGTTCTGTTCGGCCTGCGCCGGACCGCCGCGGTCTTCGCCTGGCTGGCCGACATCGTGCACCTCGTGATCCCCTATAAGGCCAGCAACTGGACGTGGAGCTACGAGAGCAAGGGCTGGCTGCTGCTCGGCCTGGTCACCGCGATCGCCCTGACGTGGTCGGCCGGTCCGGCGCGCGGCCGGAAGCTGGTCGGCCGCCGCGGCATCGTCCTCACCCTCGCAACTGTCGCCGTGGCGATGTCGTGCCAGCTCTTCGCGCCGCGTTTCGTCATGATCGGCCGCTGGCCGCTCGACATGTCGGAGTGGCTGGTCTACCTCGCGCTGGCGGGCGGCGCGTGCCTCGCCTGCCGGTCGGTTCCAAACCGTAGGACGGGCCGGCGTGCGGCATTCGTGCTCGCGCTGCCGGCCGTGGCCTTCGCGCTGGAGTACGTCGAAGTGACGATCATCGGCCCGCCGCTGTACTGGGTGCCGGCCGTCGAGGCAACCGTGCTCTACGGCATTCCGGTCCTGTTGGTGTTGGCCGGCAATGGAGTTCTCCGTCCAATCAGGAGGACGGCGTGAGCGAGACCCAGGAGCGGCGCTTACGGCGACTGCTCGCCCTGTACCCACGCGATCACCGCGAACGCCACGGCGAGGAGATGCTGGGGGTGCTGCTGGACAGCTCCCCCGGCTGGCGCGACGCCGTCGACCTGGTCGGCGGCGCGATCGCCCTGCACCTGCGCCGCCTGTTCGGTCTGGACGGCCAGGTGCGGCGTCGGGACGTGCTGTCGGTCGTGAGCCTGCTGGGCCCGATCGTCATCCTGGCCGGGGCGGCGGCCGACGTCCGCGAGGCGGCCTGGTGGCTCCTGCACGACAATATGGAGCCGCTGCCGACCTGGTACGTCCCGGACGCGCCCGCCTGGGGCGCCTGGCTGGTGGTGGCGTTCCTGGCGTTCTTCGGCCAGCGGCGGGCGGCAGCGGTGTCGGCATGGCTGGCGCTGGGTGCGTTCGTGGTCGTCACCCCCATCCTGAGCCAGGGCTACCTGCTGCGCTCCGCGGGGGCGGGCTACCTGGTGCTGGGCGCGTTCACGGCGGTCGCGCTCACCTGGTCGCCGGGACCGGTTCACGGTCGGATGCTGGCCGGGAAGTGGGCTGTGCCGCTCGCCTTCGGCGGCGACGCGCTGGTGTTGGCCGCCATGGTCTTGCACAGCATGATGTTCGCGTGGTGGCTGGCCTTCGCCGCGATGGCGCTCACCGCGCACCTCGCCTGCCGCGCGGTGCGTGACCGCCGGATCGGGCGACGGGCGGCGCTCGTGCTGGCGCTGCCGCCCGTCACCTTCATCGTCGAAGCGTTCGCCGGCCCCTGGGCGTACGGGAATCCGTACCTCAGGGACATCGCCTTCTACGGTC
The DNA here is from genome assembly GCF_003387475.1 of Kutzneria buriramensis. GTDB lineage: Bacteria > Actinomycetota > Actinomycetes > Mycobacteriales > Pseudonocardiaceae > Kutzneria > Kutzneria buriramensis. The sequence goes on from NZ_QUNO01000016.1 coordinate 87,719, forward strand.
TGCCCACGCTGATCGTGTTGCTGGGCATGGGGATTCTCCGCCCGGTCAGGAGGCGGCAGCCGAGCTGAGGAGCTCGTGCAGCTGCGCGGCGAACTCGACCGGATGTTGGAGGTAGCCGAGGTGGCCGCCAGGGAACTCCACGACGTCCACGCCGAGCCGGTCGGACAGCACCTCGTTCGGCCGGTACGGCAGGAGCCCGCGCGACTCGACACCACTGGCCAGCACGAGCTTGCCCTTGCTGTCGGCGAGCGCGTCCAGGTCGAGCTCGTGCCGGGGGTACTGGCGCAGCTCGTGCTCCATCCAGAACGACACGTTGAACGCCATCCGCTCGAACATCTCCCGCACGACCGGCGGCAGCTCGGCCGCGGGCGGCGTCGGGGCCTCGCCGCCCAGGCCGACCTCCTTGCGGAACAACGCCATCGCCACGTCCGGGCCATCACTGCGGAACAGGTCGTAGACGCGGTCCATCCGGGCCAGCCAGTCGTCGCGGTCCGGCAGCACGGAGATCAGCGGCGGCTCGTGCGGCACGGCCAGTTGCACCGCCGACGGGTACTTCGCCAGCAGCTCCAGCGTGACGATCGCGCCGGAGCTGCTGCCGACCACGTAGCCGGGCTCGTCGCCCAGCAGCTCCCGCGCGTCCTCGACGTCGGCGGCCAGGCGGTCGGCCGGGATCGCGTCGATCGGGCTGCGGGCGAAGCCGGCACGGTCGTACAGCACCACCGTGTACCGGTCGGCCAGCTGCGCCGCCGCCTGCTCGAACACGGTGCTGTCGCCGTTGCCGCCGACGACGAACAGCAGCGTCGGTCCGCTGCCGATTCTCTTGGTGTACAAGCTCACCGAATCCCCCTCAACTGCTCGAGCGCCGTCTCCAGCAGGCCGAGCAGCGGCACCGGAGGGTCCGCCCGCAGCCAGTGGTCGGACGCCACCTGGGTGGCGGCGGCGACCGCCGCCGCCAGGATCTCCGGATACATGCCGTGGTCGCCCTCGCCGAGCCGCGCCGCGATCGCGTCGGTCAGGGCCTGCCGCATCTTCACGTACGACTTGAGCAGCTCGCCGGACATCGCCGGCGCGGACAGCACCGGCCGCAGGCCGGCCAGCCATTCGGGCTGCGGGACGGACCCGGCCTCCGCGTGCACCGCCAGCACGGCGGCGGTGATCGCATCCCACAGCGGCTCGTCGGCCGGGCGGTCCAGCAGCACCTCGCCGACCCGGTGGATGCGGTCGGCCGCGCGGGAGGTGATCGCCTCGTACTTGCTGGAGAAGTAGTTGTTGAACGTCCGGGGCGAGACCCCGGCGGCGTTGGCGATGTCCTCGACCAGCACGTTGTCCAGCCCGCGCTCGACGGCCAGCGACAGCGCGGCCCAGCTCAGCGCCTCGCGGGTGGCCTGCTTCTTGCGCTCACGGAGACCGGACACCCGCCCACCATAGCAAAAGTTGCGGGCCGCGCAATTATTTCCGGAGCAGGTTGCGGGCGGCGGCCTTCAGCGTGACCACGCGGGTGACGGCGCCGTCCTCGCCGGTCACGTCCCGCACCACCTCGAAGCCGGCCTTGCGCGCCATGGCCAGCGACCGGGTGTTGGCGGCGTTCACGCAGCCGTGCACGGCGTCCAGGCACAGGTCGTCGAAGCCGTAGTCGACGACCCGGTACGAGAGCTCGGTGCCCAGGCCCATGTGCCAGACGTCGCGGACCAGCGCGCAGATCAGCTCGTGCCCGTCGACGTTGCCGGTGCGCTTCAGCTCGGCGTGGCCGACGTAGCGGCCGTCCAGCCGCACCGCCCACACGTCGAACATGTTGTTCGGGTACACCTCGGTGAACAGCAGCGCGAAGAGCGATCTGATCGTCTCCTCGGGCTGCCGTTCCTGACCCATCCACTTGCAGACCTCCTCGTCGCGTAACAGCGCGACGAAGTCGTTCTCGTCCTCGGGTGCGTACGGCGTCAGCAGAAGGCGCTCGGAGCGCAGGGTGGGAGTCACGACGAAACGCTATCCGCGCGCCGAAATCGCGGCAATCATCCCATCGTGCAAGGAAAACACCCGACGGGGTGAGTAACGAGGGTCAGCGCGGGACCACGTCCACCGGCAGCTTTCGGACACTCACGATCATCGCCGGATTCTGGAACTCCACCGGCTCGCTCCGGGCCACGGAAAGCCCAGCATAGCGCCGGTTGAGCGCCTCGAAGGCGATCCGCCCCTCCATCCGCGCCAGCGGCGTGCCGAGGCAGAAGTGGATGCCGTGGCCGAATGTCAGATGCGGATTCGGCGTACGGGTGAAGTCGAAGCTCTCGGCGTCGGCGAAAACGCGTGGATCCCGGTTCGCGGACGCGATGTTGGCCATGATGATCGAATTGGCGGGAATCGTGCGGCCGCCCAGTTCCACCTCCGTCGTGGTGCGCCGGCCGAGCTCGTTGAACGGGGGCAGGCAGCGCAGCACCTCCTCCAGCGCCACCGGAATGCCCGACGGGTCCTCGCGCAGCGCCGCGGCCGCCGCGGGGTGCCGGTCGAGGCTGATGGTGGCGTTGCCGATGAGCGCGGTGGTGGTGATGTGCCCGGCGACCAGCAGCAGCGCCACGAAGCCGACCATCTCCTGGTCGGCCAGGCTCTCGCCGTCCACCGAGGCCCGGCACAGCTTGCTGGTCAGACCGTCGCTGGGGTTGGCGCGGTGGTACTTGATGTGCGCCAGCATGTACTCGTTCATCTCGCGGATGGTCGGCGCGATCATCTGAAGCGCCGCCTCGATCTCCGCCATGGTCGAGTTCTCGGTCAGCTGGTCGCCGCTGAACAGCACCTTCGCCCACTTCTCGAACAGCTCCCGGTCCTGCGCCGGGATGCCGAGCAGCTCGGCGATCACCAGGATCGGCAGCGGATAGGCCAGCGCCTCCACCAGGTCGAACCGCCGCTGCCCGGCGACGGCGTCCAGCAGCTCCTCGGTGATCTGGTGGATCCGCGGCTCCAGGCCGGCCACCGTGCGCGGGGTGAAGGCCTGGCTCACCAGCGTGCGCAGCTTGCGGTGGTTGGGCGGGTCCATGGTGAGGAACATGCCGGTGCGGAACGCCTCGAAGTCCTCCTGCACGGGGGCCAGCCCGGAGAAGTCGCTGGAGAACGTGCCCGGCTCGGACAGCACGCGGGAGACGGTGGCGTGGTCGAGCAGCCGCCACATCCCGTTCTCCTCGTCGAGGTAGACGGGCTCGACGCCGCGCCGGTCGATCCAGTGGTCCAGGCGTTCCTCGAAGGCGTAGCGGGGCGGCGCGAGGGTCATCGGGTGGGCTCCTTGACTCGATCGGTGGCGGGAAACGCGCGCATGGTGGGGCTGACCGTGACGACCACGGTGATCAGGGCGATGCCGGCGGCGCACAGCAGGATCGCGTCGGCGCCGCCGAACTGCTGCACGAGCACGCCGCCGAAGGCCGGGCCGGTGGCGGCGGATGCGCCGGCGATCACGGCCATCACGCCGGTCATCCGGCCGCGCAGGCGATCCGGCGTGAGCAGCAGCTGCGACGTGCTGATGGTGGTGTTCGCGGTCGGCGGCAGCAGGGCCATCGCGGCGAACAGCAGGCCGAGCAGGTAGCCGTTGTCGATGAAGACGGCGAGCGGTGTCAGTCCCGCGAGCACCCAGAACACGCCGGCGATGGACAGGTACGGGCTGAGCATCCGTTGCAGCGTCGGGGCGAGCAGCGCTCCGAGCAGGCCACCGACGCCGAGCATCGCCGCCATGATGCCGATCTCGCCGGACGGGACGCCGCGTTCCTTGGCCAGCACCACGAGGATCACGTAGTAGGCGGAGAAGAAGAAGTTCAGGCTGACCGCGCAGGCGACGGTGGCGCGGACGTGCCGCTGGCTCCACACCCAGCGCAGGCCCTCGACCATTTCGCTGATGAGATGCCCGCTCTCGTGCTGTTCCGGGCGTTTGTACGGCACCCGCACGAACAGCAGGGCACCGAAGCTGATCGCGTGCGTGACCACCTCGACCGCGAACGGCACCGCCCGACCGATCGCGTAGAGGAAACCGCCGACGGCAGTCCCGGTGAGCTGCCCCAACGCCCCACGCGCCGAGTTCATCGCCACGGCCGTGGGCAGTTGTTCCTGCGTCACGATCTGCGCCACCGCGGCGTTTTCCGCCGGCAGGAACAGCGCCCGGCACACGCCCATCGTCGCCGCGACCAGGATCATGTGCGGCACCGTCGGCGTGTTCAGCCACAACGCGATGACGAGGCTGGCGACCGCGATGCCCTGTGCCGCCTCGCAACACAGCATCACGACCTTGCGGTTCCAGCGGTCGACGAGCGCTCCGGCGGGCAGGCCCGCGATCAGCTGGGCCGCCGCGTCCACGCCCAGCACGAAACCGGAGACGGCGGGCGAGCCGGTGACCGCCAGGACGAGCAGTGGGAAGGCGATCATCGAGCCACTGAAGCCGGCGGTGGAGAGAGCTTGGCCCGCCCAGAGCAGACGGTAGGAACGGCTCATCGCCGGACGCCGGCGCTTGGGTGCGGCATCGGGGTCACTCGCAGCGGTCGCCCGCGGCCCGGACGCTGTCGCCTGCGGGTCGGTGGCGTTCGGCTGCGTCCGTGTCGGGTCGCGGCGGTTCATCGGCTGTCCTCGGCAATCGCCCGCAGCGCTGCCTCGAAGTCCCGCACGACTCTCTCGACTGTGGACCGTTCGTGCCGGCTGGGTTGGTACAGCCAGGAGAACGCGAGTCTGCCGTCCTGCACGGCACCGACGACGTCGAGCAGGTGTGCCTTCCGCTCGGCGGGGTCGTGGTCGCGGCCGAAGGAGCCGTGCGTGGCGGCGAACAGGCTCTCGCCCTCTCCGTCGGAGGCGTCCCACTGGCCGAGGTAGTTGAAGGCGATGCCGGGCTCGACAGCGGGCACGTCGCCGCCGAGGTACCGGAGTGCGCCGTAGCCGAAACCGTTGTCCGGCACGGCTCGCAACTGCTTGCGGACCGACTTGATCCGGCTGCGCCAGTCACCGTCGCCGATCTTGAGCGTGATGGGGTAGATCGTCGTGAACCAGCCGACCGTTCGGGTCAGGTCGACGTCGTCCAGCACGTCCTCGCGGCCGTGGCCCTCGAGGTCGACGGTGACCCGCTCCTCCCCCGTCCAGTTGGACAGCGCGGAGGCCAGCGCGGTGAGCAGCACGTCGTTGATCCGCGTCCGGTAGGCCGCGGGTGCCTTGCGCAGCAACGCATCCGTGTCGGCCTCGTCGAGGACGATCGAGACGGTGTCGGTCGCCGGGTCGTCGCCGTCGTGGTCGACGGGGAGGTCGGCGGCCTCGACGTCCTGCCAGTACCCGTCGTCCAGGCCGCCGTTGCGAACGTGTTCGGTGAGTCGGTTGGACCACTCCTGGAACGAGGTGGTCTTCGGGCCGAGGTCGATCTCGCCGGTCAGGGCCTGCCGGTACGCGGTGTCGAGGTCGTCGAGCAGGATCCGCCACGACACGCCGTCCACGACGACGTGGTGCGCGGCCAGGAACAGCCAGGGGTTGCCGTCCTTTTCGAGCAATGCGGCCTTGAACAGCGGACCGGTGGTCAGGTCGAAGCTCGCGTGCACCTCGTTGGCGAAGTCCTCGCTGAACTCGTGCCGGACGAGCTGCGGCGCTGACTCGAGCGGGGCGTTGTACTGCTCGCCGTCGAACCGCATCCGCAGCGCGTCGTGCTGGCTCCACAGCGCGTCCAGCGCCCGCTGCAACGCCTGCTCGTCCACGCCGTCGACGAGTTCGGCGAGCATGGACTGGTTGAAGTGGTGGGGATTCACGGTGTGGTGCTGGAAGAACCAGTGCTGGATCGGGGTGAGCGGCACCGGGCCGGTGACCAGCTGGCGGTTCTCGTTGAGGTCGGCCGCGCCGACGACCGGCGCGAGCTGCTCGATCGTCTGGTGGAGGAACACGTCCTTGGACGCCAGGTGCAGCCCGGCCTGCCGGGCTCGCGAGACGACCTGCATGCTGAGGATGGAGTCACCGCCGAGCTCGAAGAAGTTGTCGGTGACGCCCACGTTCTGGACGCCGAGGACGTCCGACCAGATCTTGGCCAGCGCGCGCTCGGTGTCCGTGCGCGGCTCGACGTGCTCACCGCCGGCGACGACCGTGACGTCCGGGAGCCGCTTGCGATCGACCTTGCCGCTCGGGTTGAGCGGCAGCGCGTCGAGTTCCTGGAACGCCGCCGGAACCATGTAGTCGGGCAACGTCCTGGCCAGGAAGTCCCGCAGGCCGGAGGCGTCGCCGACGACGTAGGCGATCAGCCGCTTGTCGCGGGCGATCACCACCGCCTCGCGGACGTCCGGGTGCTGGCGCAGCGCGGCCTCGACCTCTCCGAGCTCGACCCGGAAGCCGCGGATCTTGACCTGGTCGTCGGCGCGACCGAGGAATTCGAGCTGGCCGTCCCGCCGCCGGCGCACCACGTCGCCGGTGCGGTACATCCGCGTGCCGGCCTCGAAGGGGTTGGCGACGAACCGGGACGCCGTCAGGCCGGGGCGGTCGAGGTAGCCGCGGGCCAGGCCGCTGCCGGCGACGTACAGCTCGCCGGGGACACCGACCGGGACTGGCCGGAGGGCGTCGTCGAGGACGTGCACCTTGGTGTTGCGGATCGGCCGTCCGATAGGCGGGATTCCGTCCGGTGCCAGCACATCGCTCCACGTGCTGACGACGGTGGACTCGGTCGGGCCGTAGGCGTTGATCATGCGGCGGCCGGGCGCCCAGCGGTCGACCAGTTCGGCCGGGCAGGCGTCGGCGCCGACGATCAGCGTGCCGAAGTCGGGCAGGTCGACGTCCGGGAGCGTGCCGAGCGCCGCCGGCGGGATCAGCGCGTGCGTGATCCCGTTTTCTTGCAGCACCTCCGCGAGCTGGTCGCCCAGCAGCGGGCCCGGCGGCGGCACGACCAGCGCCGCGCCGGCCGGCAGCGCCATGCACAGCTCCAGGATCGACGCGTCGAAGCTCGGCGACGAGAACGCCAGCACCCGGTCGCCGGGCCGCACCCGGAAGTGCGCCGTCTCGGCCGCCGCGAAGCTGGCCAGGCCGGCGTGTGTGACGACAACGCCCTTCGGGCGGCCGGTCGAGCCGGAGGTGTAGATGACGTAGGCGGGCTGGTCGATCCGGTTGGGGCGCTGCGGGTTCACGTCGTCGCGACCGGTGACCTCGTCGATCATCAGCACCGGGACGCCGGTATCCGGTGCCAGGTCTCGTTGCGTGACCACGAGGTGCGGCTTGGCGTCGGCGAGCATGTAGGCGATCCGCTCGACCGGGTAGGTCGGATCCACGGGGAGGAAAGCGCCGCCGGCCTTGGCCACCGCCAGCTGGGCGACGACGATCTCCACGGACCTGGGCAGGGCCAGCGCGACGATCTTCTCCGGGCCGACGCCGCGGTCGATCAGGGTGTGAGCCAACGCGTTGGCGCGGGCGTTCAGCTCGGCGTAGGTGAGCGTCTCGGTGCCGATGACGGCTGTGGAATCCGGCGTGCGGAGCGCCTGCTCCTCCACCAGTTCCGCGAGCGTGCACGGCTTGGTGGCGACGGCGGAGTCGTTCCAGGCGGCCAACTGTCGGCGCTCGGCGTCGGTGAGCATCGGCAGGTCGACGATCTTCGCCGCCGGGTGGGCGGCGATGCCGTCGAGCAGGATGCCGAGGTGCTCGGTGAGCCGGGCGATGGTGTCGGCCTCGAACAGGTCGGCGTTGTAGGTGACCGCGACCAGCAACTCGCCCGCCTGCTCCTGGAACTCGATGGTGACGTCGAAGTTCGCGGTCGTCAGCGGCAGGGCGACGTCCTCGACCTCGATGCCGGGCAGCTGCGGCGTCGCCTGCGGGGCGTTCTGGAGCACGACCATCACCTGGAACAGCGGCGTCCGGCTCGGATCGCGCTCCGGCTGGACGGCGTCGACCACCCGCTCGAACGGGACGTCCTGGTGCGCGAAGGCATCCTGCACCTTGCGGCGGACGGCGTCGAGGTAGTCGTCGAAGGTGCCGCCGACGGTCGAGCGCAGGACCAGGGTGTTGACGAAGAAGCCGACCACCCGCTCCAGCTCGGCACGGTCGCGGCCGTTCGTGACCGTGCCGATGGTGACGTCGTACTGGCCGGTCCAGCGGGACAGCAGGATGTTGCTGGCGGCGGCCAGGGTGGTGAACAGCGTCGTCTCGTGACGGCGGCTGATCTTCTTCAGACTCGTGACGACCCGTTGCGGCACAACGGCTTCGTGCACGGCACCGGTGGTGGTGCGGACCGCCGGGCGGGGACGGTCGGTGGGCAGGTCGGCCGCCGGGAGCTCGGCCAGGGTGTCGATCCAGTACGCCAGCTGACCGTCCAGGTCGCGTGTCCGCTGCCAGGCGGCGAAGTCCGCGTACTGGATCTTCGGCGGTTCCGGGGTTTCGCCACGGTAGAGCGCCATCAGTTCGTCCAGGATGACGCCGTTGGACCAGCCGTCGGTGACGATGTGGTGGATCTCCAGCGTGAGCACGTGCTCGTCGTCGGCGACGCACTCCAGGCGCGGCCGGATCAGCGGGCCACGGCGCAGGTCGAGCGGCCGGGTCTCGGTCAGGCTCACCTCGTACGGCGGGTGCACGATCTGGACGCCGTCCTCGAAGGTCGTGCGCAGCGACTCGTGCCGGGCGACGATCTCGGTGAAGGCGTCGGTGAGCCGATCGACGTCGAGCGGGCCACGGAGCTTGATCGCCAGGGCCGTCACGTGGTCGCCGGGGCTGAAGCTGTCCAGGAACCAGAGCCGCTGCTGGTTGTACGACTGCGGCAGCGGTAGTTCCCTTGGCGCAGTTGGGATCTCGGCGCCCGTGGCGAAGGTGGTGACGAGTTCGGCGACGGTCGGGTGGGTGAACAGGGCACGCGGTGAGACCGTCACCCCGCACTCGGCCTGGAGCCGGGACACCAGCCGGATGCTCAGGATGGAGTCGCCACCGAGTTCGAAGTAGTTGTCGTCCACGCCGACCTTCGGCACGCCGAGCAGCTCCGCCCAGATGCCGGCCACGGCCGCCTCCAGGTCGGTGCGGGGCGCGACGAAGTCGGCCTCGATCACCGACGGCTCCGGCAGCGCCCGGCGGTCCACCTTTCCGTTGCGGTTCAACGGAAGCTCGTCAAGGGTGACGACAACCGCCGGCACCATGTACTCCGGCAGCACGGTCCGCAACCCGGCCAGGTCGGCGGCGCCGACGACGTAGGCGATCAGCCGCTTGTCGCGGACGATCACCACCGCCTGGTCGACGGCCGGCTGCGCGGCCAGGGCGGTTTCGATCTCGCCGAGCTCGATCCGGAAGCCGCGGAGTTTGACCTGGTCGTCCCCACGGCCGAGGAACTCCAGCTCTCCGTGGACCCGCTTGACGATATCGCCCGTACGGTACATGCGGGCGCCCGGCCGGAACGGGTCGGCGACGAACCGGTCCGCCGTCAGGCCCGGCTGGTCGAGGTAGCCGCGGGCCACGCCGGCGCCGGCGATGCACAGCTCGCCGGGCGCGCCGTCCGGGACCGGCCGCAGGTCGGCGTCCAGGACGTAGGTGCGCATGTTGTCCAGGGGACGGCCGATCGGCACCGAATCCGGGACATCGCCGGTCATGCGGTGTGCGGTGGCGAAGGTGGTGGTCTCGGTCGGGCCATAGCCGTCGACGACCGTGATGCCGGGGCAGGCGTCGAGCACGCGCCGGACCGCGTGAGCCGGCACGACGTCGCCACCGGTCCACACCTCGGTGACGCCGGCCAGACACTCCGGCGCGTCCTGGGCGATCATCCGGAACAGGCCGGCGGTCAGCCAGACTCCAGTGACGTCTGCTCGGCGGAGGTCCTCCACCGTCAGGTCCGGGGCGCCAGTGAGCACGACCTCGCCGCCGCGCAGCAGCGGCACCCACAGCTCGTAGGTGGAGGCGTCGAACGCCAGCGGCGAATGGGCCAGCACCCGCAGGTGACCGCCGGCGAACCGGCCTTCGAGGACCAGCGCGAGCACGTCCCGGTGCCGGACCGCCACGCCCTTCGGCGTGCCGGTTGAGCCCGAGGTGTACATGACGTAGGCGAGGTTCTCCGGGTGGACCTCGACGACGGGGGCGTGGGCGGCCATGTCCCGGGTGATCATCTCCGGGCCGACGACGATGCTGTCGCCCGCGACGACCCGTCGCCGCTCCTCCGGCGCTCGGACGTCCAGCGGCACGTACGCCCCGCCCGCCTTGAGCACCGCCAGTTCGGCGATCACGTGCTCGATCGACGGCTCCAGCAGCAGCGCGACCCGGTCCTCGGGCCGCACCCCCATCGCCACCAGCCGATGCGCCAGGTGGTTGGCCCGTCCGTCGACTTCGGCGTACGTCAGGGTCACGTCGCCGCAGGTCACGGCCGGTGCGTCCGGCGTCCGCGCCGCCTGCTCGGCGAACCGGGCGGCGATTGTAGTCGCCGGTACGACAGTTTCCGCCCCGGCGGCCTCCGCCAGCACTCGCGCCCGCTCGATGTCGGACACCCACGGTAGGCTGGAAACGGGGGCTGCGCTGTCGCCGGCCAGCGCGTTGATCAACAACCCGATGCGTTCCAGCAGGTCAACAGCGGTTTCCGCGTCGAACAGCGCCGGGTCGTAGCCCAGGTCCATGGTCAGCTCGTCGTCCATCGACGCCCGCAGGCACAGCGGGAAGTTCGTGGTGTCGCCGGACTCCACCGACAGCACCCGCGGCGCCCCCGTCACCGACGGCTCGCTGATCGGGTAGTTCTCGAACACCACCATGCTGTCGAACTGGCTGCCGACCTGCACGAACCCGAGCTCCCGGGCCTCGCTCTGCTCGTCCTGCAACCGCCGCAGCCAGTCGCCGACCGTCTCGTCGCGGATGTCCACCCGCGTCGGCACGGTGTTGATGAACAGGCCGATCATCGACTCCACGCCCGGCAGTTCGGCCGGCCGGCCGGACACCGTGGTGCCGAACAGCACCGTCCGCTCCCCCGAGTACAGCGAGAGCAGCAGACCCCACGCCGCCTGGATCATCGTGTTGACGGTGATGCCGTATCGACGCGCGACCTCGCCCAGGCCGCTCACCGTGATCCGCGTCGACGCAGTCGACCGGGACCGGTGCGCCTCAGCCGGCTGCCGGTCGTACGGCAGCGGCGTCCGGGCAACGCCGTCCACGACACGCTTCCAGTACTCCTCGGCAGCACGCTTGTCCTGGCCGGCGAGCCATTCCAGGTAGTCGCGGAACGGCCGTCGCGTGACGGTCGGTGTGCGGCCGCAGTACTCCTCGCAGACCTCGCCGAACACCTGGGCGAGGCTCCAACCGTCCATCAGCACGTGGTGTGAGGTCCATGCCAGCTCGACCTCGTCGCCGACCGGCGTGACCTCGATCCGGGTCAGCGGCGACTTGTCCAGGCTGATCGGGCCGTCGTTCAGCTGTGCGACCAGGTCCACGACCTGCACCGGCTCGTCCACGCCCGTCCACACGAGCCGGGTGCGCAGCGCGGGCGTGCGATCGACAACCCGTTGCCAGGCCTGGCGGAACCGCTCGATGTCGTCGACGCCGGCCATCCGGATCCGCAGCGTGTCGACGTACAGGTCGGGGTCGACCAAGCTGTGGAACAACAGGCCGGACTGCAGCGGCGTCAGCGGGTAGACGTCCTCGACGCCGTCGCCGACGACCGTGTCCACCTCGGACTGGGTGAGCCGCGCCAGCGGGAAGTCGGACGGCGTCCGACCGCCGTGGTCCTTGCAGTGCTCGACGATTTCCCTGAGGCCGTCGAGGGTCGCGGCGGCGAGGTTGCGCACGGTCTGCTCGTCGTGGATCTCCGGCGAGTACGTCCAGCCCAGTTCCAGCCGGCCGTCCTGGACGATGCCGATCACGTCGATCAGGTGGGTGCGTTCGCCGTCCTGGTCACCGCCGGTGATCGACCGGTAGAAGCCGGACCGGTCGTCGGCCCACTGGCCGTGGTAGTTGAAGCTGATCCCGGGCCTGATCGCCGGCGCGGTCCCGTGCAGGTGCCGCAGCGCCCCGTACCCGAGGCCCTTCGACGGCACGGCCCTCAGCTGTTCCTTGACCGCCTTGAGGGTCGCGCCCCAGTCCCCTGCCGGCATGTCCAGCGCGACCGGGTATTCGGCGGTGAACCACCCGACCGTCCGGGACAGATCCACACCGTCGACGACATCCTCGCGGCCGTGCCCCTCCAGGCCGATCAACACCTTGTCGTGACCGGTCCAGTCGGCCACCGCCCGCCCGAGGGCGCTCAGCAGCACGTCGTTGGCCTGCGTGCGATACGCGTCCGGCACCTTGCGCAGCAAGGCATCGGTGGTTTCCCGCTCGAGCCGGACGGAGAATGTCTGGCTGGTGGCCGGCCTTCCTTCACGGTCCAGCGGCAAGCTGCCGTCGACAGTCGCCGTGCTTTCCCAGTACGGGAGGTCCTGGGAGAAGTCGTGGGCGGCTATGCGCCGCGCCCAGTCCACATAGGACGTCGTCTTGGCTGGCAGCGCGCGCCCGTGATACGCCGAGTCGATGTCGTCGAGGATGATCCGCCACGACACGCCGTCGACGACGAGGTGGTTGATCGTCAGCGCCAGCCGCGGGGCGTTGAAGCACCAGCCCACGTGCTCGCTCTCGGCCTGCACCTCCTGCTGCCACCCGCCCTCGACGCGGGTGAACCTGGTCCGCAGGGCGTCGTGATGGGCGATCACCGTCTCGAGTGCGGCGTTGAGCCGCGCCAGGTCGATGTCCGGGCCGAGTTCGGCGACCAGCGACATCGTGAACGCCTCGATGCCGGTGTTCAGGAACCACGCCTGGATCGGCGTCACCGGCGCGGTGCCACTCGCGTCGGTGACGATCGGCGTCTCCGCGCGCACCACCCGCGCCAGCTCGGCGACCGTCTGGTGGCGGAACACATCCTTCGACACCAGCGCCAGGCCTGCGGCACGGGCCCGAGACACCACCTGGATGCTGAGGATGGAGTCGCCGCCGAGCGCGAAGAAGTTGTCCGTCACACCGACGCGGTCCACGCCCAGCGCCTCGGCCCAGATCCCGGCCAGCAGCCGCTCGTTCGCGGTCCGCGGCGCCACCCACTCCGCGACCTCCACCACCGGCTCCGGCAGCGCGCGCCGGTCGATCTTGCCGGTGCTGGTCAGCGGCAGGCTGTCCAACGACACGAAGACCGTCGGAACCATGTAGTCCGGCAGCGATTCACGAAGGCGCTCGCGGAGATCTTCCGTCGATCCCACCACGTAGCCGATCAGCCTGTTGTCGCGCACGGCAACCGCCGCCTGCGTGACGTCAGGGAGCCGCAGCAGCGCCGCCTCGACCTCGCCGGGTTCGATGCGGAACCCGCGCACCTTCACCTGCTCGTCGATGCGGCCGACGTACTCCAGCGAACCGTCGGCGGTCCACCGCACTCGGTCGCCGGTTGCATACAGTCGACCGCTGCCGAAGGGGTTGGCGATGAAGCTGGCCGCCGTGAGTCCGGGGCGGTTGAGGTAGCCACGGGCGAGTTGGACGCCGGCGATGTGGAGCTGTCCGGCGACGCCGATCGGCACCGGCCGCAACGAGTCATCCAGCACGTACGCGCGCAGGTTGCTCAGCGGCTTGCCGATCACCGGCCGCGAGCCGCTGATGGGCGCGAGGGTGGCGTCGACGGTGCACTCGGTCGGGCCGTAGAGGTTGTACGCCCGCGTGCCGGGGAGTTGTTGCAGGTCATGCCAGAGCTGGTCGTCGATGGCCTCCGCGCCGAGCACCAGGACGGGCGGCATCGGACGGCCGGTGGCGAGCAGGTGCCGAACGAACGACGGCGTGGAGTTGATCAGGTCGACGTCGTGGTCCAGCACGGTTTCCGGGTCGACGACGTGCAGCTCGTGGCCGGCGGCCATGAGCAGCAGGCCCTCCCAGGCGGCGTCGAACGAGAAGGCAGCCGTGAGCGCGACCTTCAGCCAGCGGCCGTCGGCGAAGTCGTCACCGTGGTCGTGGTGCAGGTTGGCCAGGGCACGGTGGCTGATCACCACGCCCTTGGGCGTGCCGGTCGAACCGGAGGTGTAGATCACGTAGGCCGCGCTGTCGAGGTGCGGCTTGGGCAGCGGTCTGACCGCTGCATCCGTGGTGACCGAGGTGACGGTCAGAACGGGGTTGGCGTCCGCGCAAATGAACTCGGCGCGGTCGGCGGGCAGCTCGGGGTCGAGGTAGAGCACGGCCGCGCCGGCCTTGTGCACGGCGAGGATTGCGATCACCGCGTCGGCCGAGCGCGGGATCGACACGGCGACGAACCGGTCCGGGCCCGCGCCTTGGGAGACCAGGCTCGCGGCGAGGCGGGAGGAAAGATCGTCCACCTCGGCGAAGGTCATCCGCCGTCCATCGTGGACCAGGGCCACCGCGTCGGGCGTGGCCTGGGCCTGAACGGAGAACAGCTCCGGGAAGGTCAGCGGTGGGACCTCGCGGTCGGTGCCGCTCCACTCGACGAGCTGCGCGACCTCGGCCGACGTCAGCAGCGCCAGTTCGGCCAGCGGCCGGTCCGGATTCTCCGCGACGGCCGCGAGCAGCGTGCGGAGGTTGCCGATCAGACGGGTGATGGTCGAGGCGTCGAACAGGTCGGTGTTGTAGTTGACCAGGCCGCGCAGCCGGTCGCCGTCCTCGGCGAACTCGAAGGTCAGGTCGAAGCTGGCGGTGGTCATCGGCAGCGGCAGCTCCTCGGCGGTCAGCCCGTCGAGCGCCGGCAGCTTGGCCCCACTGTTCTGCAAGGTCACCATCGCCTGGAACAGCGGCGAACGGCTGGTGTCGCGCTCCGGCTGCACCTCGTCGACGACCCGCTCGAACGGCACGTCCTGGTGTGCGAACGCCCCGAGCACGGTGTCCCGGACCGCGGCGGCGAACTCGCGGAATGTCTGCCGACCGTCCACATGGGACCGCAGGACGACGGTGTTCACGAACATGCCGACGATCCGCTCGACCTGGGCGTTGTCACGGCCGGAGGTCACGGTGCCGACGGCGATGTCGTCCTGGCCGGTCCACCGCGCGAGCAGCGCCTGGCAGGCGGCGACGAGCGTCATGAACAGCGTGCCGTCGGCGACACGAACCGTTGGCGCGTCGAACTCGATGGCGGCGCCGTTGTGGGTCTGCGTCGCCGGGCGCGGGCGATCGGTCGGCAGCTCCAGCGCCGGCACATCGCGCAGGCGGTCCCGCCAGTACGACAGCTGGTCGTCCAGGTTCAGGGTTCGCTGCCAGGCGGCGAAGTCCGCGTACTGAAGGCCGGGTTCGGGCAGCTCGGATCCGTTGTACAGGGCGGCGAGCTCGTCGACCAGGACGCCGATGGACCAGCCGTCGGTGATGATGTGGTGCATCGCCAGCGCGAGTTCGTGCTCGGCCGGGGCGATCTCGGTGAGCCGGATCCGCAGCAGCGGGCCGTTGACCAGGTCGAACGGCCCCTCGACGTCGGTGAACTCCGCTTCGAACGGTGGATTCACGATCAGCCGAGGCCCGTCGCCGATCGTGGTGCGCAGCGACTCGTGCCGGGAGATCAACGTGGTCAGCGACGCCTTCAGCTTCGGCACATCGAGCGAGCCCAGCAGCTTGACGGCGAAGACCGTGGTGTATTCGGTGCTGTCGGGGTCGAACTGGTGCAGGAACCAGAGCCGTTGCTGCGCAGAGGAAAGCGGTAGTGCCCGGTCTCTCGGCGCCGGCGGGATGACTGTGACCTCGGCGGCGGCTGGCATAGCCGCCGCCAGCGCGGCGACGGTCGGCGCGGTGAACAGCACGCGGGGTGACACCTCGACGCCGAACTCCGCGCGCAGCTTCGAGGTGATCTTGATGCTGAGGATCGAGTCGCCGCCGAGCTCGAAGTAGTTGTCCTCCAGGCCGACCCGCTCCACGCCGAGCGTCTCGGCCCAGATCGCGGCGACCTTGCGCTGTGCCTCGGTGACCGGTTCGACGTAGCCGCGGCTGACGACCTCCGGCGCGGGCAGCGCCCGCCGATCGAGCTTGCCGTTGCGGGTCAGCGGAATCTCGTCGATCCGGACGATCGCGGCCGGGATCATGTGTTCCGGCAGCGACTTCGCCAGGTGCTCGCGCAGCCCCTCGGTCTCGCCGACGACGTAGGCGACAAGCCGCTGATGTCCCGGCGTGTCCTCGCGGGCGATCACCGCGACCGAGCTGACCTGCTCGGCGTCGAGCAACGCCGCCTCGATCTCGCCCAGTTCGATCCGGAAGCCACGGATCTTCACCTGGTGGTCGGCGCGGCCGAAGTACTCCAGCTCGCCGTCGGCCCGCCACCGAGCGAGGTCTCCGGTCCGGTACATCCGGGTGCCCGCATCAAACGGGTTCGCGACGAACCGGGACGCCGTCAGGCCCGGCCGGTTCAGGTACCCCCGCGCCAGGCCCGCGCCGGCGACGTACATCTCGCCGATCACGCCGGGTGGGACCGGGTTGAGGTCCGCATCCAACACGTACACCCGAAGGTCGGGCAGCCCGACGCCGATGGTGTTGCCGGCAGCGCGATCCAGCGCGCGGTGCGTCACGTGCACTGTGGTCTCGGTGATGCCGTACATGTTGACCAGCTCGACCTTGCCCCACCACGCGTCCAGGCGCCGCGCGTCGAGCGCCTCGCCGCCGAAGATCACGTACCGCAGCGACAGCCCGTCGACCGGTTCCAGCTGGTAGAAGGCCGACGGCGTCTGGTTCAGCACCGTCACGCGCTCGTCGACCAGCAGCCGCAGGAAGTCCCTCGGCGACCGGGAGATCGCATGCGGAACCACCAGAAGCCGGCCGCCGTGCAGCAGCGGGCCCCACAGCTCCCACACCGAGAAGTCGAACGCGTAGGAGTGGAACAGCGTCCAAACATCGTTGGCGCCGAAGGAGAACAGGTCACGCGTCGAGGCGAACAGCCGGGTCACGTTGGCGTGCGTGACGACCACGCCCTTGGGCACGCCGGTCGAGCCCGAGGTGTAGATCAGGTACGCCGGGCTCTCCGGCACGGCGGTCGGCGTGGGATCGGTGTCCGGCTCGCCGTCGGCATCGACCGAGGCCAGCATCAGCAGGGCGTTGCTGTCGGCCAGCATCCGGTCGATGCGGTCCTGCGGGTACGAGGGGTCGATCGGCAGATAGGCCGCGCCGGCCTTGAGCACCGCGAGGACGGCGATCACCAGGTCGGCCGTGCGCGGCAGGCACAGCGCGACGAACTTCTCCGGTTCGGCACCGACGGCGATCAACCTGTGCGCCAGGCGGTTCGCCCGTACGTTCAAGTCCGCATAGGTCAGACTCGTCCCGTCGGCCGTCACCGCGACGGCGTTCGGGGTCCTGTGCACCTGCTCCGCGAACAACTCGGTGATCGTCGGCGCCGGCAGGTCGACCGCGCTCCCCTGCCAACCGGCGAGGACGTTCTCTCGCTCGTGAGCGGACATCCACGGCAGCGTGTGCAGCGGCACGTCGGTCAAACCGGTGAGCAGCGTCTCCAGCCGGGCGGCCATCGCGCGGGCGGTGCTCAGGTCGAACAGGTCGGGGTCGGTGGCGAGTTCGAAGCTCAGCTTCGGGTCGAGGTATGCCCGCAGCACGACCGGGAAGTTGGTGCTGTCCTTGGCGTCCACATGCTGCACGGCGACGCCGGCCTGCTCGTCGAACGGGTAGTTCTCGAACGCCACCATGCTGTCGAACAGGCTCTGACCAGCGGGAACGTCGCTGTACGAGCGCAGCCGGCTCAGCGCCACGAAGTCGTAGCGGCGGGTCGCGGCCTGCCGCGCCTGCACCTCGCGCAGCCACGGCACCAGCTTGTCCTGGCTGCGAACCGCCACCCGGGTCGGCACCGTGTTGATGAACATGCCGATCATCGACTCGACGCCCGGCAGGTCGTCCGGGCGGCCGGAGACCGTCGTACCGAACACCACGTCCGGCTCACCGCTCTGCCGCGACAGCAGTAGCGCCCACGCGCCCTGCACGACCGTGTTGACGGTCAGGCCGTTGCGCTGCGCGAACTCCCGGAGCCGGGTCGACTGCTCCTCCGACAGCGACACCTTGATCGACTGCCCCGACCGGGCCTGGTGCGCCTGCGCGGGCTGCCGGTCATACGGCAGCGGCGTCGGCCTCTCGAATCCGCCCAGCGCCTCGCGCCAGAACGCCTCGGCGGCGGATTCGTCCTGTGCGGCCAGCCAGGCCAGGTAGTCCCGGAACGGCCGCCGGACCGTGGTGACCTGCCCGCCGTACTGGCCGCAGACCTCCTCGAACACCTGCCCGAGGCTCCAGCCGTCGAGCATGATGTGGTGCGAGGTCCAGGTCAGGCGGACGCGGTCGCCGCCCAGCGGCACGATCGCCAGCCGCATCAGCGGCGCCTGCGTGAGATCGAGGGTGGTGTCGTCGGAGTCCTCGTGGCTGATGGGCACGGTGACGTGCCGCTGCACGATCTGCACCGGCTCGTCGAGCCCGTCCCAGGCCAGCCGGGTCCGCAGCGCGGGCGTGCGGTCGACGACCGCCTGCCAGGCCTCGCCGAACGCCACCGGGTCGCTGATGCCGTCCAGCACCATCTGCGCCTGGTCGACGTAGATTTCGGGCTCCACCAGGCTGTGGAACAGCATGCCGGCCTGGAGCGGGGTCAGCGGGTAGATGTCCTCGACGTCCCGCCCGCCACCGACCAGATCATCCACTCCTGCCTGGTCGAGCCGGGCCAGCGGGAAGTCGGACGGGGTGCGGCCGCCCGCGGCCGGCCAGGCGCAGTGGCCGACGATCTCCCGCAGCGACCGCAGCATCGCGTCGGCGAGCCGGCGCACCGTCTCCGACTCGTAGAGATTCTCCGAATACAGCCAGGTCAGAGTGAGCTTGCCGTCCTCGACGGCGCCGGCGACATCGAGCAGGTAGCCGTTGCGCTCGCCGGGCGCGAGGTCGGATCCGGTCGCGTCGCGCTGGCCGAGGAACAGCGCGGACGCGCCGGAATCCCACTGGCCGTGGTAGTTGAAGCAGATGCCCGGCGGGGAGTTCAGGTCATGGCCGCCGAGGTAGCGCAGGGCCTCGTAGCTCAGGCCGCGGCGCGGGATCGCCCGCAGCTGCTCCTTGACCGCCTTGAGCGTGCTGCCCCAATCGCGGCCGGCGGGCACGGACAGCGCCACCGGGAACTGAGTCGTGAACCAACCGACAGTGCGGGACAGGTCGACGCCGTCGAACAGGTCCTCGCGGCCGTGTCCCTCCAGCGCGATCAGCACGTCGTTACGACCGATCCAGTCGGCCAGCGTCTGGCCGAGGGCGCTCAGTAGCACGTCGTTGATCTGCGTGCGGTAGACGTCGGGCACCTGGTGCAGCAGGGCGTCCGTCTCGGCGTGGCCGAGGCTGACGGTGATCTGCCGGGTCGAGCCGGACAGGTTCTCACCGTCTCGGTCGACCGGCAGCGCCGACTCCGGGATCTGCTGCCAGTACGGTAGATCCGCCGAGAAGTCGTGTCCGACGAGCCGGTGCGACCACTGGGCGAACGCGGTCCCGGTCGGCTCCAGTGGCTCGCCCCGGTAGGCGGCCTCGATGTCGCCGAGCAGCAGCCGCAGCGACACGCCGTCCACGGCGAGGTGGTGGATCGCCAGGAACAGCAGCGGGGTCTCCCCCGGCAGGAGGATCGCCTTCACCATGCGGCCGGCGGAGAGGTCCAGGCCGTCACGGCTGATCTCGGCGCTTTCCTCCAGGACGCCGGTCGGCGCGTCCATCGGCTCCTGCTGCCAAACGCCGTCCACACAGGTGAATCGGGTGCGCAGCGCCTCGTGGTGGTCGATCACGGTGTCGATCGCCGTGGCGAGCCGGTCGCGGTCCACATCGGCCGGCAGTTCCAGCAGCATCGACATGGTGAAGTGGTTCAGCGGACCGTAGGTCTCGAAGAACCAGTGCTGGATCGGGGTCAGCGGCGCGGGACCGGCGATCACCGGCGCGACGGTGGCGTCCAGGCTCCGCACCACCAGCGCCAGCTCGGCGATCGTCTGGTGGGTGAACAGGTCCCGCGAGGTCAGCCGCAGCCCGGCGGCGCGTGCCCGGGACACCACCTGGATGCTGAGGATGGAGTCGCCGCCCAGCGCGAAGAAGTTGTCCTGCACGCCGATCCGCTCGCCGCCGAGCACCCCGGCCCAGATCTCCGCCAGCTGCCGCTCGGTCTCGGTACGCGGCGCGACCCACTCCGCCGCCTGCACCACCGGCGCCGGCAACGCCTTCCGGTCCACCTTGCCGGTGCTGGTCATCGGCAGCCGGTCCAGCTGCACGATCACCGCCGGCA
Organism: Kutzneria buriramensis; assembly: GCF_003387475.1. Taxonomy (GTDB): domain Bacteria; phylum Actinomycetota; class Actinomycetes; order Mycobacteriales; family Pseudonocardiaceae; genus Kutzneria; species Kutzneria buriramensis. The sequence continues at coordinate 107,850 of NZ_QUNO01000016.1, forward strand.
CCATGTACTCCGGCAACGCCGCGCGGAGCCGCTCGCGGACGGTGTCCGCGGCGCCGACGACATAGCCGATCAGCCGGTTGTCCCGCACGACCACCGCGGCCTGGCTGACCTCCGGCAACGCGAGGAGGGCCGCCTCGACCTCGCCCGGTTCGATGCGGAAGCCGCGGATCTTCACCTGGTCGTCGGCGCGACCGATGTATTCCAGCCGGCCGTCGGCGCGCCACCGCACCAGGTCGCCGGTGCGGTAGAGCCGGCCGTCGCCAAAGGGGTTGGCGACGAACCGATCCGCGGTCACGCCGGGGCGGTTGAGGTAGCCGCGCGCCACCTGCGCGCCGGCCAGGCAAAGCTCACCCACGACGCCGGTCGGAACGGGCCGCAAGTAGTCGTCCAGCACGTACGCCTGCATATTGTGCAGCGGTCGGCCCAGCGAGGACCGGTCACCTGCGACAACGCAGGACAGGGCGTCGACCGTGCATTCGGTGGGCCCGTAGAAGTTGTGCGTGGTCGTGCCGTCGACGGCCGCGAGTTCCCGCCACAGCTCGTCGCTGAGCGCCTCGCCGCCGAGCATCAGCACCGCCGGGCGGTGGCGGGGATCCGTCAGCAGGCCCGCAGGAAGGAGTTGGCGCAGGTAGGTCGGGGTGAGGTCGAGGAAGTCGATCCGGTGCCGCGCCACACAGTCCACGAGCGCGTCGGCGTCCATCCGGGTCTCGTCGTCGATCACGTGCAGCTCGTGGCCGTCGGCGAGCAGCACCGGGCCCTCGAGCGAGGTGTCGAAGGAGAAGACCGCCGTGGTCGCCACCCGCAGCCGGCGGCCGGCGGCGAAGTCGTTGCGGTGGTTGAACAGCAGGTTCACCAGGTTCCGGTGTTCGACCGCGACGCCCTTCGGGGTGCCGGTGGAGCCGGAGGTGTAGATGATGTACGCGGTGCTGTCCGTCCGGATCGGACGGTCCGGGTTGGTCTCCGGCTCGTGATCGGCGTCCGCGAGCAGGATCCGCTCTCCCACCACAGGTGTGGTGGTGTCATCTTCGGCGACCACCACAAGTGTGGTGCCGGCGTCGCGTAGCAGCAGATCAACACGGTCCTTCGGCAGTCGGCGGTCCACCGGCAGGTACACCGCGCCCGCCTTGAACACCGCGAGCATCGCGATGACCAGCTCGGCCGAACGGGGTAGCGCGAGGGCGACCACTCGCTCCGGACCGGCGCCGTGCGCGATCAGGTGGTGCGCGAACCGGTTCACGCGGGTGTTCAGCTCGGCGTAGCTCAACTCTGTGTCCTGGAACACAAGTGCGCGGGCCGCCGGGGCCGAGCGAACCGTCTCCTCGAAGACCTCGACAATGGTGGAGGCTGTCACGTCCAGCGCGGTGTCGTTGGCCTCGATCAGCAGCCGGGACCGCTCCGCCTCGGTGAGCAGCGGCAGGTCACCGACCCGCCGCACCGAAGTGATCTCCATCAGCAGCTGGGAAAGGTGTTCCGCCATCCGCTCGACGGTGTCCACGTCGAACAGATCGGTGCTGTATTCGACCGAGCCGGCCAGGCCCTCGGGCGTGTCCTGGAACTCGAAGCTGAGGTCGAAGGTGGCCGACCGCCGGCTCACGTCCACCGGCTCGACCGCCAACGCGCCGAACTCCGGCGGGGTGCCGGCGGCCCCGTGCAGCAGCACCAACGCGTCGAACAGCGGGTTCCGGCTGGGGTCCCGCTCCAACCGGAGCGCCTCGACGACCTTGTCGAACGGCGCCTCGGCGTGCGCCAGCGACGCCAGCACGGTCTCCCTGACCTGCGCCAGGAAGTCCCCGAACGACACCTCGTCATCCACTGTGGACCGCAGCACGACCGTGTTGACGAAGAAGCCGACCATGCGATCCAGCTCGGGCCGGTTGCGGACGTTCACCACCGAGCCGACGGCGATGTCCTGCCGTCCGGTGTAGCGGGCCAGCAGCACCTGACAGGCCGCGACCAGCACCGCGTACAGGGTCGTGTCGTGCTCGCGGGCCAGTTCGGACAGGCGCGTCGAAACCGCCGGCGGCAAGCGGAAGTCGTGCACCGCACCGGCCGAGGTCCGCACCGCCGGGCGCGGCCGATCCGTGGGGATCGCCAGCGGCTCCACGCCGGCGAGCTGCGAAGTCCAGTACTCCAGGTGCTTGTCCAGCGGCCGCCCGCGCTGCCACACGGCGTAGTCCGCATACTGCACCGCGGGCTCGGCCAGATCGGCGCCGCCGTAGAGGCGACCCAGCTCGTCGATCATGATGCCCATCGAGGCGCCGTCGGTGACGACGTGGTGCGCGGTCAGCAGCAGCACGTGGTCCTCGGCGGCCAGCCGGACCAGAAGTGCCCGCAGCAGCGGGCCTTCCCGCAGGTCGAACGGCCGCGAGTACTCGTCGGCCAGCACCTGGTCCAGCTCGGCCGGCTCCTCGACCATCCGCAGCGGGACGTCCACCGCGTCGGCGATCTTCTGGACCGCGACGCCGTCCACGACGGACACCGTGGTACGCAACGACTCGTGCCGCAGCACCAAGGCCTCGAGCGCGGCGGTCAGCGCCGGCACGTCGAGGTCGCCGGACAGGCGGAGCGCAACGGCACTGTTGTACTCCGACTCCCCCGGCCGCAGCTCGTCCAGGAACCACAGGCGCTGCTGGGCGTACGACAGCGGCAGCGCCGAGGACCGGTCGGCGCGCGGAATGCCGTCGGACGCCTTCGCCCGCCCGGCGAGCCGTCGCCTGAGCTGCTCCCGGAGTTCCGCCGGCAGCGCGTCGATGCGGCTCTGCCTCGATGTCGTCATGATGTCCGTTTCTCTAGTCTCGGTCAGCGGCGGGCGGCGACACGGCCGCCGGTCTGCAGGCCGTGGATCCGGCCGGTCGACGGGTCGCGCAGGAAGCGGCCGCCCAGCACGCGCCGGCCGGATTCCGGCTCCAGCACGGAGAACGCCCAGTCGCGGTGCACCGTCAGCTCCGGGTACAGCTCGCCGCCGACGCGCAGCACGCCGTCGCCGGCGTCGACGAAGTACTCCATGTCGCCGTTGGCGTAGCTGCCGGTCAGCCCCGCCGGCATCGGCATCTCGTCGTGCCGCTGCGACAGGTCGTAGTCGGCCACGTCCAGGCCGAGTTCGCGGAGCCGGCCGACGAGATCCACCCACAGCGCCGCGCCGGACACGGCGTTGGTGGTCAGGGCCACCACCTGGCCGCCGGTCGGGTTGATGCGCAGGTGGCAGGAGGTGCCGTCGGCGGTGCCGTCGTGGCCGACCCAGCCGTCGAACACCGCGAGGCCCAGTCCCCAGCCGTTGGCCAGTCCAAAAGGGACGACGCCGGGCACCTGGCGGCGCATGGTGCGCAGCAGCTGCGGCGACAGCGGGCCGTCACCGGTGACGTGCATCAGCCCGAAGGTGACCAGGTCCTCGGCGCTCAGCGCCAGCGCACCGGCGCCGGCCTCGACCTCCGACAACGTCTGATCCACCGGCACGCCGCGACGAGCGTGGCCGGTCACGAAGGTGTCGGTGGACCGCTTGCCGCCCGGCTCGACCGTGAACGCCGGCTCGATGCCCAGCGGCGTCAGCAGGAGGGCCTCGACGGCCTCCCACCAGTCCATGCCGGTGATCTCCTCCACGAGCCGCGACAGCAGCACGTAGCCGACGTTGGAGTAGGAGAACCCCACGCCGGGGCGCAGCACCAGCTCCGCGTCCCGGCAGGCGCGTAAGTACTGGCGCGTCGAGGAGTTCTCGCCGGCCACGGCGGCCGGCAGGCCGCTGGTGTGGCTGAGCAGCTGCCGCACGGTCAGCTCGCCCACCCGCGGCCCCAGGTCCCCCAGGTGCTCGGCGAGCCGGTCCTCCAGGTCGAGATCGCCGTCCGCGACCAGCAGCATCGCCAACGTCGCGGTGAACGGCTTGGTGATCGATCCGATCGGATACTTGCCGGCGGCGCCGACGGTGATCGTCTCGCCGCCGGTGTGCACCGACAGCTGCGCCGCCGGCACCCCGTGGCGGTCGACCAGTCCCGACAGGGTGTGTTCGAGGCTGGTCTTGTCCACAACGGACCGGATCGTCGCGGCGGACGAGGTCACGGCGTCCCTCCCCAGGAATTAGTTTTGATCTTCACTGAAGTGATAGTGCTATTGGTTCAGTGGTTCGCGGCCATCCACTCCCGCAGGCTGCGCGGCCTCATGTCGGTCCACACCTGGTCGACGTGGTCCATGCACTCCTGCTTGCCACCCTGGAAACCGGTCGGCCGCCAGCCGGCCGGCACCTCGTTGGCCAGCGGCCACAGCGAGTACTGCTCCTCGTCGTTGACCAGCACCTGGTAGTCGATGTCGTCGCGCATTGCTTCCTCTCAGATTTCCGCTGTTCAGATCTCTTCATCGCCGAAGGCGACCCGTTCCAGTTCGAGCAGGACCCGCTCCTCGATCAGCTCGGCCAGCGCGGCCACGGTCCCGCTGGCCAGCACGTCGCGCGGCGTCAGCTCGACGTCGAACGCGGTGCGGACCATCGAGGTGATGTGCAGGCTGCGCACGGAGTCGCCGCCCAGGTCGTAGAAGTTGTCGGTGACGCCGACCCGTTCGAGCTGAAGTGCCTCCGCCCAGATCCCGACGAGCACCTCTTCGGTCTCCGTCTCCGGGGCGGTGTAGCCGGTGGTCGGCAGCTCCTGCGCCGGCGCCGGCAGCGCCTTGCGGTCGAGCTTTCCGTTGGGGGTCAACGGCAGCTCGGCCAGCGGCACGAACACCGCCGGCACCATGTGCTCCGGCAGCCGCGCGCCGAGGTACTCCCGCAGGCCGTCGGTCTCGCCGACCACGTAGGCGACGAGCCGCTGGTCCGCGCCGATCACGGCCGCCGCCCTGACGTCCGACCGGGCCGTCAGGGCGGCCTCGATCTCGCCGGGCTCGACCCGGAAGCCGCGGATCTTGACCTGGTTGTCCGCGCGGCCGAGGAACTCCAGCTGGTCGTCGGCGTTCCAGCGGACCAGGTCGCCGGTGCGGTACATGCGGGCGCCGGGCGTGAACGGATTGGCGACGAATCGGGACGCGGTCAGGCCGGGGCGGTCGAGGTAGCCGCGAGCGAGGCCGATGCCGGCCACGTACAACTCCCCCGGCACGCCGACCGGCACCGGGCGAAGCTCGTCGTCCAGCACGTACGCCCTGGTGTTCCAGATCGGGCGGCCGATCGGCGGCGTGCCACCGGGTTCGAGCGAGTCGCTCCAGGTGGCGACCACCGTGGACTCCGTCGGCCCGTACGCGTTGATCAGCCGGCGACCCGGGGCCCAGCGGGCGACAAGGTCCGGCGTGCAGGCGTCGCCGCCGAGGATCAGGGTCCGCAGTGACGGCAACGCCACGTCCGGCACCGTGGCCATCGCGACCGGTGGCACCAGCGCGTGCGTCACCTCGCGGCTGCTGAACACCGCGGCGAGGTGCTCGCCCAGCAGCGGCCCGGCCGGCGGCACCACCAGCGCCGCGCCGGCCGGCAGGGACATGCACAGTTCCAGCACCGAGGCGTCAAAACTCGGCGACGCGAATTGCAGCACCCGGTCGCCGGGGCGCACGTCGAAATGCTCGATCTCGGCGGCGGAGAAGCTGGCCAGCCCGGCGTGCGTGACGACGACGCCCTTGGGGCGGCCGGTGGAGCCCGAGGTGTAGATCACGTACGCCGGGCTGGCCGGCGACAGCGACCGGGTCACCGGTTCGTCCGAATAGGACGCTTCGGAGCCGTCCATGGCGAAGTCGCCGCCGACCACCAGCACCGGTTCGGCGTCGTCCAGCATGAACTGGATGCGTTCCGCCGGGTAGGCCGGGTCGATCGGCAGGTACGCGGCGCCGGCCTTGAGCACCGCGAGCTGCGCCACGATGATCTCCAGCGACCGCGGCAGGGCCAGCGCGACGATCGTCTCCGGTCCCGCGCCGGCGGCGATCAGCCGGCGCGCCAACCGGTTCGCCCGTCGGTCGAGCTCCGCGAAGGTCAGCGTGGTGTCGGCGAGCACCGCCGGCGCGTCCGGCGTGCGGTCGGCCTGGGCCTCGATCAGCTCCGGCAGCGTCGCCGGCACCACGACCCGGTCGGTCGCGTTCACGCCGGTCAGGAGGTGGAACCGCTCCCGATCGGTGAGCACGTCGATCTCGCCGAGGGTCGGGTTGTCGCACATGGCCTCGACGACCCGGACCAGGTGGCCGACCATGCGCTGCACGGTGCCGACGTCGAACAACTCGGGGTCGTAGCCGATGCCGAGAGTGAGAGTCTCCCCCGGCACGCCGACGACGGTCAGCGCGTAGTTCGTCGCCTCGGTGGCGTCCAGGTCGCGGATGCCCTGCTGCTCGCCGACCGGGTAGTTCTCGAACACCACGGCGCTGTCGAACAGCGACGGCAGGCCGACCAGCGATTGCAGGCGGGACAGCGGAACGTACTCGAACCGCCGCGATTCGGCCTGCGCCTGCTGCATCTCCTGCAGCCAGTCCACGACGGACAGTCGAGAGTCGACGGCCGTTCGGACCGGCAGCGTGTTGATGAAGATGCCGGCGATGTCGTCGGCGCCGGGCAGGTCAGCGGGCCGGCCGGACACGGTCGCGCCGAAGCAGACGTCGCCCTGCCCGCTGTAACGGGACAGCAGCAACGCCCACGCGCCCTGCACGACCGCGTTCACGGTCAGCCGGCGGCGGCGGGCGAACTCGTTGATCCGGCCGGCCGCCCCCTGGTCCAGCCGCGCCGACACCCACTCGGTGGATGCCGTGTCGTGACTGGAGGTCGGCGTCCGGTCGAACGGCAGCGGCGTCGGTCCTTCTATGTCCGCCAGCACGTCCCGCCAGTGCCGGTCGGCCGCCTGCACGTCCTGACGGCGCATCCACGCGACGTAGTCCGCGAACGGCCGCCGAACCCTTTGCTCCGCCGTCCCCAGCACGTCCGACAGCACCTGGAACACGGACCAGCCGTCGAGCAGCACGTGGTGGAAGGACCAGACCAGCTGCACCTCGGTCGCCGACAGCCGGGCCAGGGTGATCCGCAGCAGCGGGCCGGCAGCGAGGTCGAAGCCCTTCGCTCGGTCCGAGGCCAGGAGGTCCTCCAACATCGCCTCGCGGTCGAGGCCGTGCCAGTCGTACCGGGCGATCGGCACCTTCACGTGCCGGTCGACGACCTGCATCGGCTCCGGGACGCCGTCCCACACGATCCGGCTGCGCAGCACCGGCGTCCGGTCCACGACCCGTTGCCACGACTCGGCGAGCCGCTGCATGTCCGGCGAATCCGTGAGCACGAAGGCGACCTGCTCGAAGTAGAGGCCCCGGTCCTGCTGTGACAGGCCGTGGAACACCATGCCGGCCTGCATCGGCGTGAGCGGGTAGATGTCCTCGACGTCGCGGCCGTCACCGGCGATCCGGTCGACCTGGTGCTGGGCGAGGCCGGCGAGGGGGAAGTCGGACGGCGTGCGGCCGCCGGCACCGGGCTCGGCGCAGTGCCGGATGATCTCGTGCAGGGCGGCCACGAGATCACCGGCGAGCCGTCGGACCGTGGACCCGCGGTGCAGGTTGGTCGAATACTGCCAGGTCAGCTCCAGCTTGCCGCCCTGCACCACGCCGACGACATCGAGCTGGTGCGGGCGGCGCTCGTCCGGGCCGATGTCCGAGTCGAGGGTGCCGGCATCGGTGAACTGGCCGAGGTAGTTGAAGCTGATCCGCGGCTCGGCGGTGGCGTGGATCAGGCCGGCGACGCCCTTGTTCGGCACCGCCCGCAGCTGTTCCTTGACGGACTTCAGGGTCTCGGCCCAGTCGGCCCCGACGGCCAGCTCCACCGGGTACATCGACGTGAACCAGCCGACCGTGCGGGACAGATCCACGTCGTCGAACAGCTGCTCCCGGCCGTGGCCTTCGAGGTCGACCAGCACGTGCTGTCGACCCGTCCAATCGGCCAGCACGCGCCCGAGCGCCGCCAGCAGCACGTCGTCGATCTGCGTGCGGTACACGCCTGGCACGTCCTGGAGAAGCGCCCTGGTCTGGATGGCGTCCAGACCGACGGTGACCGTCGTCGTGGTGGCGTATGTGTTGGGGCCGTTGCCATCCGTCGGCAGCGTCGGGTCGGCGGCCATACTCGTCCAGAACGGGATCTCCGCCCCGAAGTCCCTCTGCGCCAGGCGGTGCGCCCACTCCCGGTACGAGGTGGTCTTGGGCGGCAACGTCTTCCGGTGGTAGGCCGCCTCCAGGTCCTCGATCAGGACCCGCCAGGAGACGCCGTCGACCACGAGGTGGTGCGCCGTCAGCACGAGCACGTTCGGTTCAACGATCTTCGCGGTGATCACCGGGCCGTCGGCGAGGTCGATCTCCGCGTCGAGGATCTGCGCCGCCTCGTCGGGGGCGTTGTGCTGCCACCACGTGCCGTCGATCCGATGGAACCGCAGGCGCAAAGCGTCGTGATGCGAGACCACCGTGGACAGCGCGGTCCGCAACTGGTCCGGGTCGATGTCCTGCGGCCACTCGATGCGCATCGACTGCGTGAAGGACTCGGGCGCGACAGCGTCGTCGAGGTACCAGCGCTGGATCGGGGTGAGCGGCACCTCGCCGGTCACCGCACCCTGCTCGGCGACGATCTGCACGGCGGCCGTCGCATTGGCCGCCAGCGCGGCGACCGTCGGATGCGCGAACAGGTCTCGCGGCGTGAGGTTGAGGCCCGCGGCGCGGGCCCGGGACACCACCTGGATGCTGAGGATGGAGTCGCCGCCGAGCTCGAAGAAGTTGTCCTCGACGCCGACCTTCTCCGTCCCGAGGATCTCCGCCCAGATGCCGGCGAGGATCCGCTCGTTGTCCGTGCGCGGCGGGAGGTAGCCGCTGCTGGCGGCCAGTTCCGGGGCGGGTAGCGCCTTGCGGTCGACCTTGCCGTTGCGGCTGAGCGGAAGCTCGTCCATGGCGACGATCGCCGCCGGCACCATGTAGTCCGGCAGCCGCTCGGCCAGCCATTCCTTCAGGTCTTGGGTCTCCCCCACGACGTAGCCGACGAGCCGCTTGCGACCGTCGTCGGCGCGCACGATCACCACGGCCTGGTCGACCGCGGGATGCGCCGCCAGGACGGTCTCGATCTCCCCCAGCTCGACCCGGAAGCCGCGAATCTTGACCTGGTCGTCGGCGCGACCGACGAACTCCAGCACACCGTCCCGCCACCGCACCAGATCACCGGTGCGGTAGAGGCGCTCGCCGCTGTTGAAGGGGTCGGCCACGAACCTCGCTGCGGTCATGCCGGGTCGGCCGATGTAACCGCGGGCGACGCCGGCGCCGCCGATGAACAGCTCGCCGGTCGAACCCGGCGGAACCAGACGGAGGTCGCCGTCCAGGACGTACAGCCGCATGTTGTCCAGCGGGGATCCGATCGGCACCGAATCCGGCACCTCGCCGCACATCTTGTACCGCGAGGCGAAAGTCGTGGTCTCCGTGGGACCGTAACCGTCCACAACGGACACGCCGCTGCTGATCACCCTCCGTGCCGCCTCTGCCGGGACGACATCGCCGCCGGTCCAGACCTCGGTAAGGCCCGTGAAGCAGGCCGGGTCCTCCTGCGCGATCAACCGGAACAGACCGGCCGTCAACCACATGCCGGTCACGCCCTGGCCGACCGCCCACCGAATCACCGACGCATCCACGTCACCCGGCGGAGCGACGATGACCCGGCCGCCGTTGAGGAGCGGCACCCACACCTCGTACGTGGCGGCGTCGAAGGCCTGCGGCGAATGGAGCAACGTCGTCGTGTGACCGGTCGCGAAGGACCGATCCCTTGCCAGTTCGACGATGTCCGCATGCGTGACGGCCACGCCCTTCGGCACGCCGGTCGATCCGGACGTGAACATCACGTACGCGAGGTTCGACCGGTTGACCCGGACCTCCGGCGCGGTCGACGGCTCCTCCACGTCGATCTCGCCGTCGGTGATGACGATGTCGACGCCGGCCTGTTCCAGCACCGCCTGCTGTCGCTGCGCCGGCGCCCGCAGGTCGATCGGCACGTACGCGGCACCCGCCTTGAGCACTGCCAGCTCGGCGATCACCAGGTCGACCGACCGCTCGACGCGCAACCCGACCCGGTCCTCGACGCCAACGCCGAGCTTGATCAGGCGATTCGCGAGGCGGTTGGCCCGGGCGTCGAGTTCCGCGTAGGTGAGGGAATCCACCGCCGGCGCATCGGGGTCCTGCCGGGCGAAGGCCGTCAGCACGGTGTCGAAACTCGGCGCGGTCGCGGTGGCGTTCCACTCGTGCCGCACGAGGCGGCGGTCTTCGTCGGTGAGCAGGTCGAGCTCCCGCACCGGCCGCTCCGGTCCGCCCGTCACGGCCGCGAGCACGAGTTCGAGCTGGTCGGCGAGGCCGCGGATGGTCGACTCGTCGAACAGCGTCGGGTCGTAGTCGAAGCTGACCTCCAGCGACCGCCCCGGCTGCACCACCACGCTCAGCGGGTAGTTCGTCGGCTGGACCTCGCCCATTCCGTGCATGCCGATGCCCTGCGCGGCAATGGCTTCCTCGTCGAACGGGTAGTTCTCGAACACCAGCAGGCTGTCGAACAGGGTCGTCCCGACCCAGCCCTGGAGCTGCGCAAGCGACACGAAGTCGTACTGCCGGGCCTGCGACAGCTCCTGCTGCACCCCCCTGAGCCAGTCGGCGACGGACTTGCCGCCGTCGAGCCGGATCCGGCTGGGCAGGGTGTTGATCACCATGCCCACCATCGACTCGACGCCCGGCAGGTCGGCCGGCCGCCCGGACACAGTGGTCCCGAACACGACGTCGTCGACACCAGCACGCCGGGCCAGCAACAGTCCCCAGGCCGCCTGGACAATCGTGTTCACGGTCAGGCCCAGCCGCTGCGCCAACTCCGTCAGCTGTCCGGACGCGTACTCGACGCGGACAGTCGCACACGACTGCGCACGGTGCGACTCCACCGGCTGCCGGTCGAACGGCAACGGCGTCGGGCCCTCCACGTTCCGCAAGGCACTCCGCCAGAACGTCTCCGCCGCATAGATGTCCTGAGTGGACAGCCAGCGCAGGTAGTCGGCGAACGGAGTTCGCCGCGGCGGCGTGCCGACGGCCTTGTAGTCCGCGCAGACCTCGCTCACCAGCTGCGCGCAGCTCCAGCCGTCGAGAAGGACGTGGTGGAACGTCCAGACCAGCAGCACCTCGTCGGCGGCAAGCTTGGCCAGCGTCACCCGCATCAGCGGCGGGGCCGCGAGGTCGAGCCCGAGCGCGCGGTCGTTGTCCAGCAATTCGCGCAGCTTCGAGTCGATGCCGCCCGTGGTCCAGTCGAGCATGCTCACGGGCAGCGTGACGTCCCGCTGCACGACCTGCACCGGCTCGGCGAGTCCGTCCCATACGATCCGGCTGCGCAGCACCGGCGTGCGGTCCACGAGCCGCTGCCACGCTTCGGCGAAACGCTGAACGTCCTCGACGCCGGTCAGCTGCAGCTGGACCTGGTTGAAGTAGGCGCCGGACGAACCGTCGACCAGGCTGTGGAAGATCATGCCGGCCTGGAGCGGCGTCAGCGGGTAGATGTCCTCGACACTGCGGCCGTCGCCGACCAGACCGTCCACATCGGACTGACTCAGTCGCGCCAACGGGAAGTCGGACGGCGTGCGCCCACCGACGCCGGGCCGTGCGCAGTGCCGGACGATGTCCGTGAGGGCCTCGACCATCGCATCGGCCAACCGGCACACAGTGGCCTCGGTGTGCACCTGGTCCGAGTAGTACCAGGTCAGGTCGAGCCGGTCGTGCTGGACCAGCGCGACGACGTCGAGCAGGTGCGGCCGGTGCTGGGCCGGATCGGCGGAGCCGCCGATCGAGCCGTCGCCGGTGAACTGGCCCAGGTAGTTGAAGCTGATCTCGGGGTTGATCGCCGGCGCGGCGCCGGTCAGGTGCCGCAGCGCTCCGTAGCCGACGCCCCGCCGCGGCACGGCCCGCAGGTTCTCCTTGACCGCCTTCAGGGTCTCGTCCCAGTCTGCGCCGACGGCCAGCTCGACCGGGAAGATCGACGTGAACCAGCCGACCGTGCGGGACAGATCCACGTCGTCGAACAGCTGCTCGCGGCCGTGACCTTCGAGGTCGACGAGCACGCTGTCCCGTCCCGTCCAGTCGGTGAGCGCCCGGGCGAGGCCGCTGAGCAGCACGTCGTTGACCTGGGTGCGGTAGACGCCCGGCACGTCCTGGAGCAGGGCGCGGGTCCGCTCCGCGTCGAGGCTGACGGTGATCGTCCGCACCGAGCCCTGGGTGTTCACGCCGCCGGCGTCGACCGGCAGCGGGGAGCTGGTGGCCAGGGACTTCCAGTGGTCCAGCTCGTCGTCGAAGCCGCCGGACTCGGCGAAGGCCGCCAGCCGCCGGGACCACTCCTGGAACGAGGTGGTCTTGGCCGGCAGCTCGTCGCCCCGCAGAGCCGCCGCGAGGTCCTCGGCGAGGATGCGCCACGACACGGTGTCGACGACCAGGTGGTGGGCCTCGATCAGCAGCTTGCCGTCGACGATCGAGGCCCGGAACAGCGGCCCGTCGACCAGGTCGAACTCCGCCCCGTCGAGGATCCTCGTGGAGCCGACCGGCCGCGTGATCTGCCGGCCGTCGAACCGGGTTCGCAATGCGTCGTGATGCGCGAGCAGCACATTCAGGGCGCGGTCCAACGCATCCCGGTCGCCGTCGAGATCGAGCAGCATGGACTGGGTGAAGTGCTCGGCGTGCACGGGGTCGGCGTCGAGGAACCAGTGCTGAACGGGGGTGAGCGGCGCTTCGCCGGTCACGGCGTCCTGGCTGGCCGTGACCGCGGTGGCCGTGCCGGCGGCCGCGGCGAGCGCGGCGACGGTCGGGTGCGCGAACAGGTCGCCGGGCATCAGGCTCAGCCCGGCCTGCCGGGCGCGGGAGACGACCTGGATGCTGACGATCGAGTCGCCGCCGAGCTCGAAGAAGTTGTCCTCGACGCCGACCCGCGGCAGCCGCAGCACCTCGGCCCAGATGCTCGCCAGCGTCCGCTCGGCGTCGGTGCCCGGGGCGACGTATCCGCGCTCGGTGATCTCCGGCGCGGGCAGCGCCTTGCGGTCGACCTTGCCGGTGGCGTTGAGCGGCAACGACTCCAGCCGAACGATCACCGCCGGCACCATGTAGTCGGGCAGCCGGTCGGCCAGCCACTCGCTAACGTTCACCGCCGCACCAACGACATAACCCACGAGCCGCTTGCGACCGTCGTCGGTGCGGACGGCGACAACAGCCTGTTCAACATCGGGGTGCGCGGCCAGAGCGGCCTCGATCTCCCCCAGCTCGATCCGGAAGCCGCGGATCTTGACCTGGTCGTCGGCGCGACCGACGAACTCCAGCACACCGTCTCGCCACCGCACCAGGTCACCGGTGCGGTACAGCCGCTCACCGGTGCCGAAGGGATCCGCGACGAACCTCGCCGCCGTCAGTCCTGGTTGGCCGTAGTAACCGCGCGCCACGCCGACACCACCGATGTACAGCTCGCCGGTGACGCCCGGCGGTACCAGGCGAAGGTCGCCATCCAGGACGTGGAGCCGCATGTTGTCCAGCGGCGATCCGATCGGCACCACATTGGGCACCACGTCCGTCATCACGTGACGCGAGGCGAAGGTCGTCGTCTCCGTCGGACCGTAGACGTCCACGACGGACAGGCCGGCGCAGGCAGCCAGCACCCGACGAAGCGCCTCCGCCGGCACCACCTCACCGCCGGTCCACACCTCGGCGAGGCGGTTGAAGCACTCCGGATCCTCCTGAGCCACCAGCCGGAACAGGCCGATGGTCAGGAACATCCCGGTCACACCCTGGTCGATCGCCCACCGGATCACGGAGGCGTCCACGGTGCCCGGCGGCGCGACGACCACGCGGCCGCCGTTGAGCAGCGGCACCCACAACTCGTACGTCGAGGCGTCGAAAGCCTGCGGCGAGTGCAGCAACACGGTCTTGTGCCCACGCCGGAACGAGCGGTCGGCCGCCAGGCCGACGATGTCCCGGTGCGTGACGGCGACGGCCTTCGGCACGCCGGTCGACCCGGATGTGAACATCAGGTACGCGAGGTTGGCCGGGTGCACCGAAACCTCGACCGGCGACTCGTTCCGTCCCTCGCCGATCAGCGCGATCCGTCCATCGTGGACATTCGCCGCCGTTTCGCACCACGTCGCGTCGGTGATCAGCACCACTGCGTCCGCCGCCAGCGTCCGCAGGCGGTCCTTCGGGGCGCGGGCATCCAGCGGCAGGTATGCGCCGCCGGCCTTCAGCACCGCCAGCTCGGCGACGACCAGCTCCGGCGACCGCTCCAGCAACAGCGCCACCGGGCGGTCACGGTCGACGCCCAGCTCGATCAGCCTGTGCGCCAACCGGTTCGACCGCCGGTCCAGCTCCTCGTACGTCAGGTCGTCGACCGCGAGCTCGTCCGGCCGGCGCCGGACCTGCGCGGCGAACAGCTCCACCACGCTCAGCTCCGGCAACGGATGCGCCGTGTTGTTGTACTTGTGGAGCAGCAGGTTCCGTTCGGCGTCGCTGAGCATCGGCACCGCCGCCAGCGGCCGGTCGGTCTCGGCGGCGATCTCCTCGATCAGCGTTCGCAGCCGTCCGGCCAGGCCGGCGATGGTCGACTCGTCGAACAGGTTCGGGTCGTAGCCGAAGGCCAGCGTGAGATTGTCGCCGGGATACGCGACGACCGCCAGCGGGTAGTTCGTCGTCTCGACGCCGCGCAGCTCCCGCACGCCGAGGTCGGCGTCCACCGGGTAGTTCTCGAACACCAGGATGCTGTCGAACAGGTTGCCGGTCGGCGGCGCGAAATCGAAGCGGCGGGCCTCCGCCTGCTCGTCCTGGATCCGCCGCAGCCACGGCACCAGCGCCTGCTTCTCGTCGACGTCCACGACGGACGGCAGGGTGGCGATGAAGATGCCGGTGATCTCGTCCACGCCGGGCAGGGCGGCCGGGCGGCCGGAAACCGTGCTGCCGAAGCACACCCGCCGCTGACCGCTGTGCCGGGCCAGCAACAACGCCCACGCGCCCTGCACGACCGTGTTGACGGTCAAGCCGTTGCGCTGCGCCATTGCCCGCAGGCTGTCGGCCGGGAAGACGATACGCAGGCTGGCAGTCGATTCGGTGACGCCACCTGGCTGCCGATCGAACGGCAGCGGCGTCCGATCACACGTCATGCCACGCCAGAACTCCTCCGCCTTGGCGGTGTTCTGTGTGGACAACCAGGCGACGTAGTCCCGGAACGGGCGCCTGATCGCCGGCTCACTGCCGCTCACGGCCGCCATGACGTCGCCGAGCACCTGGAACAGGCTCCAGCCGTCCAGCAGCAGGTGGTGGAAGGTCCACAGCACCTGCGTGCCGCCGGGCTCGTCGACCAAGGTGATGCGCATCAGCGGCGCCCGGGTCAGATCCAGGCCGGCGGCACGATCCTCGGCTAGCAGGTCCTCGAAGCTGCCGGCGTAGCGGCGAATCGGCAGCGTGACGCCGCGCCGGACCACCTGCAACGGCCGGTCGACGCCCTCCCACACGATGTCGCTGCGCAGCACCGGGGTCCGGTCGACCACCGTCTGCCAGGCCGCCACCAGCTCGTCCGCGCCGGCGTCGACCACGAAGCTGACCTGCTGGAAGTAGGCGCCCTGCCCCTTCTCCACGAGCCGGTGGAACACCATGCCGGCCTGGGTCGGCGTCAGCGGGTAGACGTCCTCGACGCCACGACCGTCACCGACAAGGCGATCCACCGTGGACTGATCGAGGGCCGCAAGTGGGAAGTCGGACGGCGTCCGACCGCCCGCTCCCGGCTGCCCGCAGTGTTCGATGATCTCCAGCAGCGCTCCCCGCATCGCGGCGGCCAACCCCTCGATGGTCGCCGTCCTGTGGTTCGCGCCGTGGAAGAGGGTGAACTCGAGGCAGCCGTTCTCGACCCGCCCGACCACGTCCAACAGGTGCCGGCGTGGGGCGGCCGGATCCTCCGACAGCGCCATCTCGCCGGCGCCATCGAACTGGCCCAGGTAGTTGAAGCTCACCGCCGGCTCGATCGCCGGCACCGAGCCGGTGAGGTAGCGCAGTGCCCCGTAGCTCACGCCGCGGCTCGGGACCGACCGCAACTGTTCCTTGACGGCCTTGAGATCCCGGGACCAGTCGCCGGTGATCTCCAACGACACCGGGAAGATCGAGGTGAACCAGCCGACCGTCCGCGACACGTCCACGCCGTCGAACAGGTCCTCGCGGCCGTGCCCCTCCAGGTCCACGACAACGCGCGGGCTAGCGGTCCACGCCGTCAGCGCCTTGCCGAGCGCCGCCAGCAGCACATCGTTGACCTGCGTCCGGTACACACCGGGCACGTCCTGCAACAACGCCCGCGTCTGCTCCGCGTCCAGGTTGAAGCCGACCTCGCGCGTGTCGGCGACGGTGTCGGGGCCGTGGCCGTCGACGGGCACCGGAACGTCCTCGATCGCCTGCCAGTACGCCACATCGTCGAACGTGTGGTTCCGCAGCCGGTGCGCCCACTCCTGGAAGGACGTGGTGCGGTGGCCGAGATCGCCGCCGTCGTAGGCGGTGTGCAGGTCCTCGACCAGGATCCGCCACGAGACGCCGTCCACGACGAGGTGGTGCACGTACAGCGTGACCTGGTCCGGACCGGTGATCGCCGCCCGGATCAGCGGCCCGCTCGTCAGGTCGAACACCGGATCCGGCTCGCCGAGCACGGTCACCGGCTCGGCGGTGGGGATCACCTGCCGGTCCGTGAATCTGGCGCGGAGCATGTCGTGGTGGTCCACCAGCGCCTGCAACGCCTTCGCCAGCCGCTCGGCGTCGATCGGCTCGTCGAAGCGGGTCACCACGCTCTGCGTGAAGTGCCCGGGCGTCGCCGGCTCCGTGTCGAGGAACCACCGCTGCACAGGGGTCAGCGGCACCTCGCCCGTCGCCGGCCCGCGCTCGATCCGCTCCCCCGCCACCACGGTCGTCGCGAGCGCGGCGATCGTCTGGTTGAGGAACACGTCCCTGGACGAGACTGTGAGCCCAGCCTGGGCTGCCTTCGACACGACCTGGATGCTGAGGATCGAGTCCCCGCCCAGCTCGAAGAAGTTGTCCAGCACGCCCACCCGCGCGATGCCCAGCACCTTCGCCCAGATCTCGGCCAGCACGCGCTCGGTGTCGGTGCGCGGCGCGACGTAGTCCTCGCCCTGCGCCTCCCAATCCGGTGCGGGCAGCGCGGCCCGGTCGAGCTTCCCGTTGGGATTCAGCGGGAACTGGTCGAGGAACACGAAGCCCGCCGGCACCATGTACTCGGGCAGCGACTTCGCCAGGTGCGCACGAAGATCGGCGCGGCCGTCGCCGACCACGTAGCCGACGAGCCGCTTGTGGCCGTTGTCCTCCCGGACGACCACCACCGCGTCGACGATGTTCGGGTGGGCCCGCATGGCGTTCTCGATCTCGCCGAGCTCGATCCGGAAGCCACGGATCTTGACCTGGTGGTCGGCGCGGCCCAGGTACTCCAGCTCGCCGTCGGCGGTCCAGCGCACGACGTCGCCGGTGAGGTACATGCGGCTGCCGGCGGGGCCGAACGGGTCGGCGACGAACCGATCGGCGGTGAGTCCGCCGCGGTTGAGGTAGCCCCGGGCAAGGCCGGTGCCGCCCAGGCAGAGCTGGCCGGTCACGCCGGGCGGGACCGGTCGGAACGCCGAGTCCAGCACGTAGGCCCTGGTGTTGGCGATGGGTCGGCCGATCGGTGGGTTGCGGTCGGTGCCGTCGTCGTACCAGGCGGTGGCGTAGACGGTCGCCTCGGTCGGGCCGTAGATGTTGGCGACCTTCACGCCCGGCAGCGCCTTGCGGACGTCCCTCACCGCGCTTGCGGTCAGTGCCTCGCCGGCCAGCACGACGTGCTCGGGCGTCACCGACACCGCACCTTGTGCCAGCAGCTGTGCGAAGGCCGACGGCACGCCGCTGACCAGGCTCGCCTGCCAGTCGCCGCCGGGCCGTTCGCCGAGGGCCAGCACGTCCCGGACGATCTCGATCGTGCCGCCGATCATCAGCGGGCACAGGATCTCGAACACGGAGACGTCGAAGTTCAGCGACGTCGAGGCGACCACAGTGGACAGTCCGGGCGCGCCGAAGTCCTTTGCCGCCCATGCCATCAGTTCGACCGCGCTGGCGTGGGTGATGACCACGCCCTTGGGCCGGCCGGTCGAGCCGGACGTGTAGATCACGTACGCCGGATGCGCCGGCGTGAGGCCGACATCACCGAGGTCGTCGGCGCTGTGCGGCAGGTCGCCGATCTCGGTCAGCACCACCACCGGCCGCGCGTCGGCGATCATCAGTTCCCGGCGCTCCGCCGGGTACTTCGGGTCCACCGGCAGGTAGGCGGCGCCGGACTTCAACACCGCCAGCACAGCCACGATCATCTGCTCCGAGCGGGGCATGGAGATCGCGACCAGCCGCTCAGGGCCGGCACCCTGCTCGATCAGCCGGCGGGCCAACCGGTTGGCGCGTTCGTTCAGCTCCAGGTACGTCAGCTCACGGCCCTCGCACACCACCGCCACGGCGTTCGGCGTGCGTTCGGTCTGCTGTTCGTAGAGGTCCGCCAGGGTCACCGACGGCACGGTGATCACCGGGCCCTGCCACTCCGTCAGCACCTGCCGGCGCTCGGCGTCGTTCAGCAGCGGCAGCTCGCCGACCGTGCGGGCCGGGTCGGCGGCGATGCCGTCGAGCAGCACGCGCAGGTGGCCAGCGACACGGTCGATCGTGCTGGCGTCGAACAGGTCGGTGTTGTACTCGATGGCCGCGACCAGGCCGCCGTCACGCGGCACGAACTCGAAGACCAGGTCGAAACGGGCCCGCGGCCGCGGCAGATCGTGATCCCGGACGGTCAGGTCGCCGGCCGTGCGGGCGGGCACCATCGCGTTCTGGAGGATGATCAGGGCCTGCGCCAGCGGGGTCCGGCTCGGGTCGCGGACCGGCTGGAGGTCGGCGACCACCTGGTCGAAAGGCAGGTCGGCGTACGCGAACGCCTCCAGGACGGTTTCCCGCGCGTCCGCGAGGAAGTCCGGGAAGGCCTGCGCCGGGTCCACCCACGACCGCAGCACCAGCGTGTTCACGAAGAAGCCCGCGACCTGCTCCAACTCGGCGTGGTCGCGACCGGAGACGACGGTGCCGAGGGCGACGTCCTGCTGGTTGCTGTGCCGGGCCAGCAGCAGCTGCACCGCCGCCGTGAGCGTCATGAACAGGGTGGCGCCGTGGTCCTGGCCGATCTCGGTCAGCCGGTGCACGAGGTCGGCCGGCAGGTCGTAGCGGCGGATCGAGCCGGCGGTGGTGCGCACCTGCGGCCGGGGGCGGTCGGTCGGCAGCTCCAGTGGGGCCAGGCCGGCGAGCTTGCGCCGCCAGTACGCCAGTTGCCGGTCCTTCAGCCGACCGGTCAGCCGTTCCTGCTGCCACCGGGCGAAGTCCGCGTACTGGATGGTCGGAGCCGGCAGCTCGCCGCCGGTGTACAGGGTGATCAGCTCGTCGATGAGGAGCGCGACGGACCAGCCGTCGGTGATGATGTGGTGCTGGCACAGCAGAAGCACGTGATCGTCGGCGGCGAGCTCGATCAGAGACACGCGGGTCAGCGGACCTTCGCTCAGGTCGAACGGCTGCTCAAGCTCCGCCTCGATGTCGTCGATCCGCTGCAGCGGCAGGGATCCGTGCTGGCCGATCACCTGCACGACCTCGCCGTCGACGATGTCGAATGTCGTGCGCAGCGACTCGTGCCGCTCGGCCAAGGCGTCCAACGCCTTCTGCAACGCCATCGGGTTCAGGCGGCCCCGCAGGCGGAGGCCGATGGCGGAGTTGTACTCGGTGTCGCCGGCGGTCAGGTCGTTCAGCAGCCAGAGCCGGCGCTGCGCCGGGGAGATCGGGATCGGCGAAGTCCTTGGCACGCGGCGGATCCGGTCCCCGGCCGCGTGGGCCTGCGGCGGCAGCAGCTCGGCGATGCCGGCGACCGTACGGGCGTCGAACACGACGCGCGGCGACAGGTCGACGTCGAAGCTGGTCCGGATGCGGGCCAACAGCTTCGCGCCGAGGATGGAGTCCCCGCCCAGCTCGAAGAAGTCGTCCTGGACGCCGATCTCCGCCACGCCGAGCAGGTCGCCCCACAACTCGGCGAGCACCCGCTCCGCCTCGGTGCGTGGCGGCACGTACCGGCTGCGGCGCGCCTTGGCCCAGTCGGGCTCCGGCAGCGCCTTGCGGTCGAGCTTTCCGTTGGGGCCCAGCGGGAAGGCATCGACGCGCATGATCACCGCCGGCACCATGTAGTCCGGCAGCGAGGCCGCCAGGTGGGTGCGCAGGTCCGCGTCGGTGTCCGCGATGACGTAGCCGACCAGCCGCTTCACGCCGGGCCGGTCCTCGCGGGCGATCACCACGGCGTCCCGGACGTGCTGGTGCGCGCGCAGCGCCGACTCGATCTCGCCGAGCTCGACCCGGAAGCCGCGGACCTTCACCTGGTGGTCGGCGCGGCCGACGAACTCCAGCACGCCCTCCGCCGTCCACCGCACGAGGTCGCCGGTGCGGTACATGCGGGCGCCCGGCGTGAACGGGCTGGCCACGAATCGTGCGGCGGTCAGGCCCGGACGCTCGAGGTAGCCGCGGGCAAGGCCGATGCCCTCGACGTACAGCTCGCCGGTGACACCGAAAGCGACCGGGCGCAGCTGGTCGTCCAGGACCCGGGCCTTGGTGTTCCAGATGGGCCGGCCGATGGGCGGTGTCCCGCCCGGCGTCAGCGGATCGCTCCAGGTGGCGACGACGGTCGACTCGGTCGGGCCGTACGAGTTGATCATGCGGCGGCCCGGGGCCCAGCGGCGCACCAGGTCTGCGGTGCAGGCGTCACCGCCGACGATGAGCGTGCGGAAGTCGGGCAGCTTCATGTCCGGGACGGTCGCGAGCGCGACCGGCGGGATCAGCGCGTGCGTGATTCGCTCGCCCTGGAGCACCTCGGCCAGGCGGTCGCCCAGCAGCGGCCCGGGCGGCGGCACCACCAGCGCCGCGCCGGCCGGCAGCGACATGCAGAGTTCCAGAATGGACGCGTCGAAGCTGGGGGAGGAGAACTGCAGCACACGGTCGCCCGCGCGCACCTCGTACCGGTCCATCTCGGCCGCCGCGAAGCTGGCCAGGCCCGCATGCGTGACCACGACACCCTTGGGCCGCCCGGTGGACCCGGACGTGAAGATGACGTACGCGGCGTGGTCGGTGCACTGTGGACTTACCGGTAACTCGTGGTCCGGACGGTCCTCCAGCAGGCCCGGGGTGTCCAGGGTGATCATCGGCACAGCGCTGTTCGACCCGGCGGGGAGCCGCTCGGCGAGTGCGCGCCGGGTGACAACCAGGACCGGATCGGCGTCGTCGAACATGAGCGAAATTCGCTCTTTCGGGTAGTCCGGGTCCACCGGCAGGAAGGCCGCCCCGGTCTTGGCCACCGCCAGCTGGGCCGTGACCAGGTCCGCCGACCGCGGCAGGGCCAGCGCGACGATCCGCTCACGCCCCGCGCCCCGGGCCGCCAGCAGGTGGGCGAGCCGGTTCGCGCGGGCGTCGAGCTGCGCGAAGGTGACCATGCCGTCCGCGCCGAGCAGGGCGGGCGCGTCGGGGGTGCGCGCCACCTGACCCTCGACCAGCTGGGCCAGGGTGCGGGCGGGCACGGGCCGGTCAGTGGCGTTCCACTCGGGTGGGACCGACATCGATCAGGGCACCTTTCAGGCACGGGGCATCGCCAGAACCGGTCACGGCACTGGTCAGTCCGAGCGGTGGGAAGGGCGCGCCGACACGACGCGTTGCCTGCCCGGAGGGTGAGGTCAATTCACGGCCGCGCGCCGACACCGCCCCGGAGTCCCGTTCGCGCGCACGTCATCGCTACGGCGATTCCCCTGCGCCGGCGTGCCGCGAAATGGACAACCGGGTCCCGTCGTCACCGGACCGCGATCGATGAACTCGACAGTTGGGGCCACCACAACCATCGAGATCCGTAGGCAACGGTGCCCAACGGATCCCGCCAATTCTACCGCCGAATGGAGTATCCCGAGGGGTTTAGTTCCGAGCCCGGAACACGCACGTGGGAACTCCATCGGAATGGCCGAACTTCACTCACCCGTGGAAAGTTGCTCCGTCGGGGTGGTTTAACTCGCACAAGACCGACCCGAGTGAGTCTTTCGCCCCGCGCCGACCTGGTCCATAACCCGCTTGAGGTAACCCGATCAGGGTTTCGCTCACGGAACGCGACCTGTCCAGACCCCTAGTTCAAGGTCAGACAGCTTGACACCAGGTAAATCCTACCCTTCCTACCCATCGGTAGGAAGTATGCACGTGCAGCAAGTCACGAACACCCCCGTTACAGTGACGCGCATCGCATATCCGCGAATTTTGTAAAGGTGTAGCCACGCGCCAATCACGAACAACTCATTGCCATAACGAGGGTCGTTACTTGACGGCACAAGGATTCGCTCCCGTAAACGCCTTCGGACCACCCGAACGAGTTAACCCGTCGGTGAAGGCGCCGCGACTCGCGAGAAGTGTTCGGCCTCACTCACATGCCCTTCGGTCTGCGAGAACCGGTTCGAGCAGGGTGCGAGAGGCACCCGGAACGCCCTCTCCGCGGTTCTCCTACCGTTCGACGGTTTCGACATCCACCACGGACATCCTCGGTTCACGCGGACGTTGCTCGCCGATGCCTGTCCTGCGAAAACCCGCCCACCGATGACCGGCTGTGCCACCAGTCGTCCCCCGAAGACCCCGACCACCAGTCGCCCCGAGGACCCCGGCCACATCTCGCCCTCCGAGGACCCCGGCCGCCGGTCGTCGCCCCGCAGGGGGACCCGGCCACCGATCGGCCCCCTCGCCGACCCGCCGTGAACCGGCCGGGCGCGCGGGCCGTGTATCCGGTCACCTCACCGCCGGGAAGGAGCCCACCGATGACCAGTCCGCTGCCGCACCGCGCACTCGCCATGCTCCGAGCCGTGCAGGCCGGTCGCGCCGAGCTGACCGACAGCTGCGAGCCCGACCTCCGGGTCGACGGCCTTGCCTGCTGCGACCAGGCCATGGCCCGGGACCTCGCCCACGCCGGCCTGCTCCGCACCGCCGGCACCGGCCCCAGAGGCGCCTGGCTCCCCGCCGTCCTCACCCCCACCGGCGAACAAGCCCTCGCCGCCGCCTGATTTCCCCCGCGAGTCGCGCCCACAGACACACCGAAATGCGGTTTCAGGCAGAAACGAGCCGCGAGTCGCAGTTCCGCACGAACCGACACTCGGTGTGACGGTGCTTGTGCCACTCGTCCCGCGCGGGGGTTGGACGGTCGCGGAGGGGCGGGTCAGTCGGCGTGGATGCCGGGGCGGTACTTGGGAACCCGCAGGTGGATCTTGGTGCCGGCGCCGACGGCGGTCTCCACGACCAGGCCGTACTCGTCGCCGTAGACCTGGCGGAGGCGTTCGTCGATGTTGCCGAGGCCGATGCCGGTCTGCTCGTCGGGCTCGCCGGCGAGGGTGCGGCGCAGGCGCTCGGGATCCATGCCGACGCCGTCGTCCTCGATGCTGATGTGCGCCTCGGCCCCGGCGTCGGCGGCCTGGATGCTGATGTGGCCGGGACCGACCTTGCCCTCCATGCCGTGCCGCACGGCGTTCTCCACCAACGGTTGCATGCACAGGAACGGCACGGCTACGGGCAGGACCTCGGGGGCGATCTGGAGGGTCACCTGGAGTCGTTCGCCGAAGCGGGCGCGTTCCAGCGACAGGTACTGGTCGATGGACCGCAGTTCCTCGGCGAGGGTGGTGTACTCGCCGTGCCGCCGGAACGAGTAGCGGGTGAACTCGGCGAAGTCGAGCAGCAGGGTTCGCGCCCGCTCGGGGTCGGTCCGCACGTAGGACGCGATGGCGGTGAGCGAGTTGAAGATGAAGTGCGGTGAGATCTGCGCCCGCAGCGCCCGAACCTCGGCCTCGATGAGTCGCTGCTTGGACCGGTCCAGCTCGGCCAGCTCCAGCTGCCCGCCGGCCCACCGGGCGACCTCGTTGGCCGCACGGACAAGTCCGGCAGAAGCCTCGAGGGCGTAGGCGATGAGCACGCCGGCCACGCGACCGTCCACATGCAACGGAACCAGGACCGCGTAGCGCAGGAGGCATTCGGGATCGTCGCAGCTGACGCGAGTCACGTGCGAACGGCCGTGGGCGAAGGCGGGCGCGATGATCTCCAGGACGGAGTCCGAGTGTTGCTCGCCTATGCCGTCCCACGCGAGAACCCGTTCGCCGTCGGTCAAGGCCAGCGCGGGCGTGTCCAGCAGCGCACGAAGATGCGGCGCGGACCGGCGCGCGGCTTCGGGCACCAACCCGGCACGAAGAGGCGGGGCGGCGGACCAGGCGGTGTGCAGGGTGTCGTAGGTGGCGCGGTCGACGGCGTTGCCGGACTCGCGGTACAGACTCCGCAGCCGCCACAACAACGCCAGCACGGCAAGGGCCATCACGCACAGCAGCGCCGCCAGCACAGCGGTCGTCACGGCGTCTCCTCCTCGGCGAGACCGAGCGCCTCCGGGGCGTGCAGCCGGACCATGGTCCGGTTCACCGACGCCGGCACGGTCCGAGGCGTCAGCAGCGACCCGACGATCATCACGGCGAATCCCAGCGGCACGGTCCACGCCGCCGGCCGGCTGAGCAGATCGTAGACGATCCCGGAGCCGGGCGGCACCAACAGCGTCACCAGCCCGGCGACCAGGGCGAGTCCGCCACCGGCGGCCATGCCGGCCATCGCGCCGAACGGGGTCAGCCGCCGCCACCAGATGCCCAGCAGCAACAGCGGGCAGAACGACGACGCGGCCACAGCGAACGCCAACCCCACGACGTCCGCCAGCGACATGCCGGACACCAGCAGGGCCGCCCCGAACGGCACCGCAGCGGCGAGGAACGTCGCCACCCGGAAGCCGCGAAGTCCCCGAAGCGACAGCACGTCCTGGGACAGCACACCGGCGACGGACAGCGTCAGCCCCGATGACGTCGACAGGAACGCGGCGAACGCGCCGCCGGCGACCAGGGCACCGAGCAACTCCCCGAGAGTGCCGCCGACCAGCCGTGACGGCAGCACCAGAACCACGGCGTCGGTCTGGCCGGTCAGCAGTAGTTCTGGGGTGTAGATCCGGCCGAGGGCGGCGTAGGCGGGCGGCAGGAGGTAGAAGACGCCGAGCAGGGCCAGCACGACGACGGTGGTCCGCCGAGTCTGGCGGCCGTTCGGGTTGGTGTAGAAGCGAACCACGACGTGCGGCAGGCCCATGGTGCCGAGGAAGGTCGCGATGATCAGCGAGTACGTCACGTAGAACGGGTCGCCGTGGCCCTCGCCGCCGAGCGGCTTGGCCCACTCCGCGTTCGTGTCGGCGGGAATGCCCTTCACCTGCGGCACGGCGGAACCTGACGGGAAGTCAAGCACGGTGCCGGCGGTCACCCGGTGCGAACCGGGCGCCAGCAGCACCTGGGATCCGGTCCGATCATGCCCGTCCACGTTGCCGTGCACGAAGACCGACACCCGTGACGGCACGTCCACGTCCACAGTGGACTGCACGGTGACGCTGGTGTCGTTGGGGAACACCGCCGGCAGCGAGCCGTCCAATGCCGGAGCGCCGGCATCGCGCCAGGCCAGCACCAGGAAGATCACCGGCACCGCCAGCGCGGTGAGCTTCAACCAGTACTGCACGGCCTGCACGAAGGTGATGCTCCGCATCCCGCCGGCCATCACGTTCACCGCGACCACCGCCGCCACCAGCAATCCGCCGAGCCAGCCCGGCGCGCCGGTCACGGTCGTCAGCGTCAACCCCGCGCCCTGCAACTGCGGCACCAGGTACAGCCAGCCGATGCCGACCGACAGCACACTGGCCATCCGCCGCACGCGCCGCGACTCCAACCGCGCCTCGGCGAAGTCCGGCACCGTGTACGCCCCGGACCGCCGCAGCGGCGCGGCGACCAGCGCCAACAGCACGAGGTAGCCGACGGTGTAGCCGATCGGGTACCAGAGCATGTCCGGGCCGTACGCGAAGATCAGGCCGGCGACGCCGAGGAACGATGCCGCCGACAGGTACTCGCCGCCGATCGCGGACGCGTTCCACCATGGCGACACCGTCCGCGAGGCCACGTAGAAGTCGGAGGTGGTGCGGGAGATCCGGAGCCCGTAGCCGCCGATGAGCAGCGCGGCGACCAGCACCAGCGCGACGAAGACCGCGGAGTAGGTGCTGTTCACCGGTCAGGACTGCTCGACGAGGTCGGCGAACTCCCGCTCGGTGCGCTCCACCCGCCACACGTAGTAGCAGGCGGCCGCCACGACGACCGGATACACCGCCAGGCCGAGCACCAGCCACGGCAGTGGCAAGCCGAGCACCATCACCGTCTTGGTCAGCGGCACCAGGCTGAACAGCAGCGGCAGCGCCGCCAGCGGCCCGCAGACCAGCAGCACCACCAGCACGCCGAGGCGGAACTGGGTCCGCATCAGCGACCTCATGTACAGCGCGCCGACCTCGGACTGCTCGTCGATCTCCCGCACGATCGGGTACGAGCGAGACCGGCGCGCCGCGCGGGTCCGTGGGCTGGTGACGACCACCCGTCTGGGCCGCTCGCCGTTCACTTGCCCGCCCGCACCATGTTCGGCCGAGCCCGCTTCACGAGCAGGTCGCGCAGCTGCGGTGTGTGCCGGCGGCTCACGGTCAGCATGGCGCCGCCGATCTTCACCGACAGC
Organism: Kutzneria buriramensis; assembly: GCF_003387475.1. Lineage (GTDB taxonomy): Bacteria > Actinomycetota > Actinomycetes > Mycobacteriales > Pseudonocardiaceae > Kutzneria > Kutzneria buriramensis. Next base: position 134,484 of record NZ_QUNO01000016.1, read on the forward strand.
TGCCCGCCGTCCAGCCGCAGCTCCTCCACGTACGCCAGCGCGATCAGGTGGCTGCGGTGGATGCGCACGAAGCCGGCCTCCCGCCAGCGCTCCTCCAGTCCGGTCAGCGGCGTGCGCACCAGGTAGCTGCCGTTGGCGGTGTGCAGGCGTGCGTAGTCGCCCTGGGCCTCGGCGTACCGGACGTCGGCGAGCCGCAGGAACCGGGTCACGCCACCCAGCTCGACCGGGATGACGTCGTCGGGGGTCACCGCGGGCGGCTCGACGGCCTGCTGCGCCGGCACGTGCACGGAGCTGGCGATCACCTTGTGCGCGACCCGGTGCACGGCCTCGGCCAGCCGCTGCGGCCGGATCGGCTTCAGCACGTAGTCCAGCGCCTTGAGCTCGAACGCCTCGACCGCGGACTGCTCGTCGGCGGTGACGAACACCAGCCCGGGCGGGCTGGCGAACCGGGTCAGGACCCGGGCCAGCTCCATACCGTTCAGGCCGGGCATCTTGATGTCCAGGAACACCGCGTCGACCGGGCGGTCCTCATCGGCCGCGCGGTGCAGCAGGCGCAGCGCCTCGGTCGAGTCCTGCGCTCCCTCGGCGACGCCCACGCGCGGGTCCGCGCCGAGCAGGTAGACGATCTCCTCGAGCACGGGCATCTCGTCGTCGACCGCCAGCACGCGCAGCGGACGCGCCGACGGCACAGCGCAGTCGGGGCACGACGCCGGACTCATGTCTGCCAACCTTAGTCACCACGCAACCCTGAGCGGCGGCCAGATGAGGATCATCATTCTTCCCCGGTCGAAGACCTTCGCCAGCTACCTCACCCGTTCGGACGTATCGTACGGCCCGCGGCCGCCCGGACGTCGCCGAGGGCGATCTCGAGCTCCAAGAGTGCCTCTTCGGACCGCCGGCGGGCGACCTCCAGGGAAGCGGCCGCGCCCGGGCCGGCCAGCCGCCGGGTGGGTGCACGGAGCGTGGTCAGCAGGTCGGTGAGCACGCAGGCCAGCCGGGCGGCGTCCGCGATCGCCGCCATCAGGTCCTGCGGGCCGGCCGGCCGGGCGTCCGGCAGCACCCCGTCTTCGCCCATCCGCTGTCCCTTCCCCCAGATGTTCCACAGTGGACGACCGTCGAGCACACCAACAGTAGATATGTAGCTTTCGGCGACACGACCGGTCAGGGTCCTTGCGCGCCGGACGACACCTGCCGCACGGTGTGCGTGTGCGGGGGCGCGACCAGCGGGCGAGCGGTCGCGGATGGACAAGGACGGTGACTGGTTTTGCGGAATTCGGCACTGGCGCCGTTGCGCGCGCTCGCCCAGGACAGTCCGCGGCGTGTCCTGTTCACGTTCGTGGACGACGATGGCGGCGATCGCCTCACGCTCACCGCCGGGCAGCTCGCGGCCGGCGGCGAGGCGGTCGCGGATTCGCTGCGGCGCTGGGGTTTCGAGCCCGGCGACCGCGCGGTGCTGGTGTACCCGCCCGGCCCGGAGTTCGTGTACGCGCTGGTCGGCTGCCTGATCGCCGGCGTGATCCCGGTGCCGGTGTACCCGCCGGACCCATTCCGCCTGCGGCAGACCCTGCCCGCCTTCGCCGCCGTGCTCGACGACTGCCGGCCCCGGGCGGTGCTCACCACGAAGTCCTACGACCGGGCCCGCAGCGTCGGCGCGGTGGCCGGCGTGTTCGACCGGACGAAACCGAGCTGGCCGCGGATCACCTGGCGGCACACCGACAACTGCCGCCCGGCGACTGCTCCGGTCGAGTGGCACTCGCCGTCCGATCCGGACGAGCCGGCGCTGCTCCAGTACACGTCCGGCTCAACCGGATCGCCACGCGGAGTGGTCATCACGCACGGCAACCTGATCGCCGAGATCACCGCGAACGCCGTCGACCTGGGCCTGGGCGAGCGGGCGCGGGGCGTGTTCTGGCTGCCGCAGTACCACGACTTCGGGCTGATCAGCGTCACCGTCTCCACGCTCGCCGGCAACGCGCACAGCTATCTGCTGTCGCCGATGGCGTTCCTGCGTCGCCCGGCCGTGTGGTTCGACGTGCTGTCCCGGGTGCGCGCGACGCACACCGCGGCGCCGAACTTCGCCTTCGACCTGGCTGTCCGCAAAACCACCGTCGAACAACGCGCCCGCTGGGACCTGTCCGAGGTGCGGGTGTTCATGTCCGCGGCGGAGCCGATCCGGCCGGCCACCGTCGAGGCGTTCCTGGACGCCTTCGAGCCGGCCGGCCTGCACCGGGACGCGTTCTACGCGGCGTACGGCCTGGCCGAGCACACGGTGAGCGTCACCATGGGCGGCCGCGGCACGCTCAGCCTGGACCGGACGAGCCTGGAGGCGGGCCGGGCGGTGCCGGCCATGTCGGAGCGACCGGCGACCACGGTCGTCGGCTGCGGCCGGCTCACCAAGTTCGACGCCCGGCTGCGCATCGTGGACCCGGACACGCACGAGGTCCTGCCGCCGTGCCGGGTCGGCGAGGTGTGGGTCAGTTCGGCGACCAAGGCCCTCGGCTACTACGGGCAGGCCGACCAGACCCGGCGCACGTTCCACGCCCAGGTCGCCGGCGGCGAGGACCCGACCCGCTATCTGCGCACGGGCGACCTCGGCTTCCTGCACGGCGACGAGCTGTTCGTCACGGGCCGGCTGAAGGACCTGATCATCGTGCGCGGGCGCAACCTGCACCCGGAGGACATCGAGGCGAGCGTGCGCGACTGCCACCCGGCCATCCGGCCGGGCGGAGTCGCCGTCTTCTCGGTGCCGGCCGACGAGGGCGAGCGCGTCGTCGTCCTGGTGGAGACCCGAGACCGCCGCACGGACGCGCAGCCGATCGTCGAGGCCGTGACGGCACGGGTGCACCGCGACCACCAGCTGACCTGCGCACGGGTCGTCGTCGGGCCGCAGGGCCTGGTCCGCAAGACGACCAGCGGCAAGATCCGCCGCAGCGCCTGCCGGGCCGCGTTCCTGGAGCGTGAGGGCGTGCCTGCGTGAGGCGGGTCTGTGTCGTCGGGGCCGGCGTCAGCGGTCTGACCGTCGCGCGGGAGCTCGAACGTGCCGGGCACTCGGTCACGGTGTTGGAATCCGCGCCCGAAGTCGGCGGCAAGTGCGCCTCGGTGACTCTCGACGGCCACGTGTTCGACGTCGGCGGCCACGTCTGCACCCCAATGTACAAACAGCTGTCGGCGTTGATCGCCGAGCTGGGCCTGAACACCGAGGACGTCGTTGCGCACACGCCGCAACCGCCTCTGCCCTGGGCGGCACGCCGCCGCTACGAAGCCCTCCGCAGCGAGCACTTCCCCGACATCGCGAAGGCCGGACTGGCGCATTCGGCCCGGGCGCTCGCCATGCCCGTACGGGAGTGGCTCAGTGAGCTGCCGGAGTTCGCCGCGTCGTTCGGACTCGGCTACACCTCGGCGGGCTACGGTCGTCTCGACGGCGACCTGCCGGCGCTGTACCTCGTCAAGTACGCCGAGATGACCGGCCTCCTGTCCGACGCACCGGGCCGGGCGTTCACCATCGCCGGCGGCTTTGGCCAGGTCTGGGACCTGGTCGCCGCCAAGCTGGCGGATGTCCGTTGCGGCGTCAGGATTTCCACGATCCGCCGGCACGGAACCCGAGTGCTCGTCACCGTCGACGGCGAGACCCTCCGGTTCGACGACCTCGTGCTCACGGTGCCGCTGGACCAGCTGCTGCCGGTGCTGGACGCCCGCGAGGACGAACTGCACATCGCTGCCGGGATCCGCTACCACGACTACCGCACGACGTTCTGCACCGCGCCCGATCAGCCACGGCTGGCCTTCTCGCTACACGGCACCACCTCCTTCCACCATCGCTATGCCGACAGTGACGTCTACGCCTGCTACTCCTACGGGCCGTCACCGACGACGGACGCCCTGCACCAGCGGCACTGGAAGTTCATGCCGCACTTCGGCAGCGCCGACCTGGCCGACGGCATCTACGACCGGATCGAGCAGCTCCAGGGCCGCCATCGCACCTTCCACGTGGGCAGCCTGCCGGCGTTCGAGCTGATCGAGTGCAACCTCGACTATGCGCGAACCTTTGTCGCCCGGCACTTCGGCTCCGACGTCCGGGAGTGGCTGGTGCGCCGCGTGTCCGCCGAGCTGAAGCGCCCGGTCGATCCGCACGCGCCGATCGCCACCCTGGGCCTGGAGTCGCTTTCCATGGCCACCGTGCTGGCCGATCTCTCGACCTGGCTGGGTTATCGCGTTCCGCACTCCCTTCTGCTCGAACTGCCCACTGTGGACGCCGTCGCCCGACACCTCACCGAGCGCGGCCCCCATGCCGCGCCCCCGCGGAGCCTGGCGCTGGCGCTGACCCCGCCGCGACCGTTCTTCTGCATCGGCGGCGCGGTGGGCGCGGCCTACTACCTGCTGCCGCTGGCGAGGGCGATCGGCCAGCAACAGACCTTCTACGCCTTGCAGAGCCCCGGGTTCGACGGCGTGGAAGAGCCGCTCGACGACGTGCCGGCGCTGGCTACCAGGTACATCGACGAGATCAAGGCCATCCAGCCGCACGGCCCGTACCTGCTCGGCGGCCATTCCTTCGGCGGCCTCGTGGCGTACGAGGTCGGCCGCATGCTGCGCGCCCGCGGCGAGGAAGTCGCGCAGGTGATCCTGATCGACACCTACCTCGCCGAACCCGACCAACCGGAGCCACCCGCGGACGACGTGGCGATCATCGAGGAACTGTGGCGCATGCGCGGCCTCGCCTTCCGCGGCGCGGATGCCCCGCGGCGGCGCGTCGACCAGACGCTCTCCCCCGCCGAGCAGCGCCGCGAGCTGGCGCGGTTCCTCGGCGCGAGCGGCCCCGCCGACGAGCACATCGCCACCATCATGCGTGTCTACCAGGCGCAACTCGAGGCCGTGGTGCGGTACGACCCGGGTCCGTCCGATCTGGACGTCACGCTGATCAAGGCCGAGGGCGGCTTCCCCCAGGTGCTGTTCGACGACCGGCACATCGCGCTCCGCCTGGACGACCCGGCCAACGGCTGGCATGACGTCGACCTGGGCCGGCTGACGGTGATCACCGTGCCCGGCAACCATTTCACGGCGCTCGTCCCGCCGGATCTCACCTCCCTCGCTGCTGCCGTCCGACGCTGCATAGACCGGATCCCGGCGCCGCGGCCGCCGGCGTCGGCCAGGGTCGAGTCCAGCATCCACATCAACCCGATGGATCCGGACTTCCTGGCCGATCCGTATCCGTTCTACCACCTGCTTCGCGACCTCGCGCCGGTCCACCGCGACGACGCCCTGGACGGCTGGGTGCTGACCCGCCACGCCGAGGTGTCCGCCCTGCTCAGGGACCAGAAAGTGGTCCGCCCGTCCACGTCAACCCTGCTCACGCGGCTGCCGCCGGACGTCCGCGCCGAGCTCACCCCGTTCATCGACTGGCTCGACTCCAGCCTGCCGTTCAGCAACCACGAGAGCCACGACCGGATGCGCCGCGCGGTGGCGGGACGGTTCACCGGCCGGGTGATCGAGGCGATGCGGGACCAGGTCGAGCGGACGGTCACCGAGATCCTCGACGCGATCGACCGGCCGGGGCCCGTCGAATTCCTCGACGAGGTGGCGTATCCGCTTCCCGGCCGCACCGTGATGGACCTCGTCGGCGTGCCGCGCGAGGACCAGGCCATGGTGGCCGAGTGGAGCAAGGCCGTGATGGCCGTCCTGGGCCAGGCCCAGTTCGGCGCGGACCCGGTCGCCGTGGCCCACCGGGCCAGCGACGCCGCCGACGAACTCACCAGGTACATCGGCAGAACGACCACCGAGGACCTTGTCACCACCGTCATCTCGGTGATCAACGCCGGACTGGAGACCACCGCCCACTACATCGGCAACGGCGTGCTTGCCTTGCTGCGCAACCCCGACCAGTTCGCACTCCTGCGCGAAGACCCGTCCGTCGCGAAGACCGCCGCCGAGGAACTGCTCCGCTACGACACGCCCGCGCCGATCATCACCCCGCAGCTGGTCACCGCGGACGTCGTCCTGGCCGGACAGCAGATCCGGGCCGGCGAGCTGGTGTTTCCCGTGCTCGGCGCGGCCAACCGCGACCCCGCCCGCTACCCCGATCCCGACCGGCTCGACCTGCGCCGCGCCGACGCCGCCACGCACCTCGCCTTCGGCGCCGGCGCGCACTACTGCCTCGGCGCGGCCCTGGCCCGACTCGAGGGCCAGGTGCTGTTCCCCGCCCTCGCCGCGAGGTTTCCGCGTCTGCGCCTCGACCCCGGCTCCCCCGCTCCGACGTTCCGCGCCGACCCGACACTGCGGGGCCTGACCGGACTTGTCGTCCGCACCACGTAGAATGACTCGTGGCCGTGATGCTCGACGACAAGTACATCAACGACCGGCACACCATGCATCGGTGGCTGCGGTTGCAGGCGCCGATCTGTGAGGCCGTCCTGCCCGACGGCCGCTGGGTGTGGCTGGTCAGCCGCTACGCGGACGCGGTCGCCATCCTCAAGCCGGCGCCGCAGGCGCCGACGCTGTCGGACGTCGACGACGTGCTCGCCGGCCTCGACGGCGACTTCGACCTGCTCGCCGACTTCGCCAAGCCGGCCACCGGTGACGACGTCGTCGCGCACCTGATCGTGAACGGCATCGTCGACCTGCTCCGACACCCCGAACAGCAGGGCCTCAACGTGGCGGAGCTGTCCCGTCACGACGGCCCGTACGCGACGGCGCTGCAACCGGTCGCCGAGCCGACTTCGTTGGCGGGCATCGACATCCTGCCCGGCGAGACCGTGGCGGTGCTGATCGGCTCGGCCAACCGCGACCCGTCCGTGTTCGACCGGCCCGACGACCTGGACCTGTCCCGCGACGCCACCGGCCGCCTCACCCTCGGCGACCACGACGACCTCGTCACCGAGGCGATCACGAAGCTACGCCGCCGGTTTCCGGACCTGGCACTGGCGTCCGAGCCCACCCGCCTCGACGACGTGGTCGTCAACGGCTACGCCGCCGCGCCGGTCACTCCGGGACCGAGGAGTGCCGCCCTCGCCTGACCGACTCGGCCTGGGCCGGCGGCAGCGCGACGATGGCCCGGATCAGGTCCCGCACGGCGGCGGCGCGATCCTCCGCTTCGAGCAGAATCAGCAGCCGTTCGGCCGACAGCTGCCGCGAGAAGGTGAACGGCTCGGAGAACTGGTCGTGCAGGCGGTCCACCGACGCCTCGTGGGCACGGAGGAAGGACCGCCCGAGGTAAACGGCGACCAGGGCCCCGACCGCGCCGACGGACCCGGCGACGATCGCCACGACCATGGTGCCCGTGAACGCCACCGCGACGACGGCGATCACCAGCACGGCGAAGCCGACGACCACCATCCGTTGCGCCTGACGGAAACTGCGATCCGCCTGGGACGTCGCCAGCGTGTGGTAGTAGTCCATGCGCCGCTGGGTGAGCGACCACAACGCGTTCAGGTCGAGCGGCCCCTGCCGGTCGGCGGCCTGCTCGGCATGGCCCAACAGCCGACGCGCCTCCGCCAACCGTTGGCGGTCGAGATGCTCCCGTTGGAGCGCATCGCGATACGCCAAGTTGACCAGCAGCGCCAGCACGGCGAACACCAGCGCCGTCACGACGGCCAGCACCAGCACGGCGAGGTCCGGCCCGACAAACCGTTCCACGCCAACGGAAACGTGGTAGTCGCGGTACAGCACATAGGACGTCACGCCGACCGCGATCACCACCAGGACGGTGAACCATCCACCGCGAACCTGCCGGCGGCGTTCCGGCGAGGTGCGCCACGCGTCCGTCAACTCGTCCATCGGCGGAATGCTAGCCAGCCGCCCCAGCGGGCAAAACCTCCGTTGGTGTCACACGAAGAGGCGGGCGATCGGCGGCGCGCCGGCCTTGGTATTGCCGATCACCGTGTACGTGAACGCGCCGGCCGGGTCGCATACGGACCCGAACGACACGCCCGGGTCGCTGCCGGCGGCTATCACCACATCGGACGACATGTGCAGCCAGAATCCCAGACCGTTTCGGCGTCCCCACCGCTCGACGACGCTGCGCGGCCGCACCATCTCCGCCACCAGCGCCGGCGACACGATCCGGCCGGCGAAGAAGGCCCGCCACAGCGCGTGGTAGTCGGCGACGGTGGAATAGATTCCGCCGTCGCCGGTTCCCCTGACCGGGAGGTGGAACACGTTGGTGCGCAAGCCATCCTGCTCCAGGTAACCGAGCGCCACGCGGTGGTCCGGCTCGTCGGCGCGCAGAAACTCCGTGTCGACCATGCCGGCCGGCGCGCAGACCCGTTGCGCGACCAGATCGTGGAACGGGATGCCGCTGACTCGTTCGGCGATCAGCGCCAGTACCACGAAGGCGCCGTTGTTGTAGCGAAAGTCCGTGCCCGGCGGGAATTTCGTGGGATAACCGTCCAGGACGGCCAGGTAGTCCTCCGTGGTCACGAGCTCCTGGACGGGCACCGCCAGCCAGGGGCCAGCGTCCTCGTCGTAGTAGTCGCCGATACCGGAGCGGTGGGACAGCAACTGCTCGACCGTCACGGCGTCGTCGATCAGCGGCAGGTCCGAGCCCAGCACGGACCGCGCGGTCGTGGACAGCTCGACCGTGCCGTCCTCGACCAGCGTCATCACCGCCAACGCGGTCAACGGCTTGGTGCCGCTGGCGATCGCGAACCGGGTGTCCACTGTGTTCGGAACACCCAGTCCGCGATGCGCCATGCCGTAGGCCCGTTCGAACACCGTCTCGCCGGCGCGGTCTAGCCGCACAACGCCGGAGAACGACGTGGTCACGGCGAGCTGGTCGACCTCTGCCCCCAGTTGGTCCATCCGCCCAGGATAGTCAGGACAGGCGGGCCGCCACCTCGTCAATACTCGCGGCGAACCAGATGTGCCGGCCCCGGTTGGACTCCCGCACGTACGCCCGCAGCGACTCGCTCGCCGCGAGGTGTTCGCCCAGGTCACCGAGCACGGCGAGCCTCTTGCCGTAGCCGATGAACTTCTGCGTGAAGTGGCCCAGCAGCGTCGTCTTGAGGTCGAAGACGCCGTCCGCGAACCGCTCCACCGGGATCGCCACCAGGGCGACGGGCTGCCCCCAAAGCTGCCCGATGATGTCGACCGCGTCCTGTTCGGATGCGACCTTCGGACCGTCTGGTGCAAGTAGGTACGCCTTCGTGTCACCGATGTCCGTCACCACGTCAGCCATGGAGGAACCCGCCGATCCGCTCGCTCTGGTCCGGCAGCATGTGCCCCTCGCCGGCCAGCGTCAGCACGGTGCTGTTCCGCACGCAGGCCGCCAGCCGCCGCTGCGTGCCCCGCGAGTCGAGCAGCTCGTCCCGGTCGCCGACGATCACCAGCAGCGGCACCGTCAGCTTGCGCAGCTGCGCGTCGCTGAACCGGGGCAGGATCAGCCGGGGCCGGAAGTGCTGGAACACCATGCGGATGTACTTCTCCTGCGGAGATTTCGGCTCCGGGTCCTTGCGTCCGAGCAGCTTACCCAGCAGGAACCCGGCCACGTTGCTGAACCGCTGCCGCCCGATGCCGCCGGGTACTGTCAGCACCATTCGGGTGACCCGCCCGGGTCGCCGCGTGACGTAGTCGATGGCGAGCCAGCCGCCCAGCGACGCGGCGACGACCTGCACCTCGGTCAGGCCGAGGCCGTCCAGCACGTCGTCGAGCCACTCGGCGTAGGCCGGCGACCTGAGCGGCGGCCGCGACGGGGCGCTCAGCCCCGGCTCGCCGATCACGTCCACGGCGTGCAGCCGGAACCGGTCAGCCAGCCGGCCCACCAGCGGCATCCAGGTCAGGGTGTTGGCGCCGGAGCCGTGTATCAACAGCACCGGCGGTCCGTTCTCCGGCCCGGACACCATCACGAACGTGTCACCGTGCCGAGTCGGCACGGTGCGACGCTCGGCCGGCACGGGCCAGTGCGCCAGCCACTCCTCGTACTGGCGACGAATCTGCTCGCCACCGGCCTCGGTCTTGTAGATCGTTGCCGTCATGACTCCCCCTCCGCGATCAGCGCGATCCACCGCAGCAGCTCCGCGGTGGTGGTCGGGTCCCCCAGGACGATGACCTTCAGCCGGCCGCGTTCCTCGTCGTACGCGGTCTCGATGCGCAGCGGCCGCTCCTGGTAGCCACGGGTGTTGGCCGCAGCCATGGCCCCCATCGCGATCCGGCCGGCGTCCTCCCGGCTGATCGCGTCGACCTCGACGATGCTCGACACCTCGACGTGCCGGGTCCGCCGCACCTTGGACTCGACGCCCGTGAAGGCCTCCAGGTCCTCGCGGGCGATCCGGTACTGCTTGCCGATCCTGACCGCCTTGAGCCGGCCTTCGCGCACGTAGTTGCGGACGGTGCGCACGTGCAGGCCGAGCTGGTCGGCAACCTGCTCGACGGAGTACATCTCCTGGGACACAGCACGTAGCGTACCGCATCCTTCCCCATGGCACACCTCAATAGGGTGCGATAGGGACTGATGCGTCACCGGACGGGCTTGGACGGCAGCGAGGCCGCGGGGCAGAGCCCCGCGGCCTCGCTGTATTCCGTTCTCCGAACAACGCCGGCCGTCCGGACAAAGTAATTCGCCTGAACGAACACGGCCGACGACGATTGGGAAGAATATGGCGACCGGGTGGCGCGGCGGCGTGCGCCTACCCGGCCGTTATCACTTCACGGTGATGTTCGTCAGCGACAACTCGGTCTGGCGGCCGTTGTCGTCCCACACGATGTCGAAAATCCAGATGTTGCCCGGACCGCTCGACGTCACGTTCGGCACCGTGAAGTCCGCGGCGCCCGTTTTCGGGTCCACGTTCGCGGTGATGAGCGTGTTGGGCGCGTGACCCATCCCCGTGGAGTGCGCGAGCCACAGTTGGACGGCGGTCACCTGTGGCGCGTACGCGGCGTTGAAGTGCCAGGTCGCGTGGACATCCCGGCCCGGATGGAAAATCGTGGTGGACAGGGTGGTGTCCGTGACGACCTCCGACAGCGACGGCGGATCCGCCTGGGCTGCCCCGGTGGACACGGCGACGACAGCGGCGGCAGTGCCGACGAGCGCGCCGGCCCGGCTGAGGTACTGCATTTCTTTGCCCCCAAGGACAAGGCGACGGTACCTCATTATTCGAGCAGGTTCGATTCAGTGGCGCAAGTCCGAGAGACCCAGCACACACCGAAGTATACATTTATGAATCCGCCGGGTGACGGGAGGTCTAGAACAATTAATTCCACCGATCGGCCATTCGGTCACCCGCTTGCCGGCAACCAGCGGGTGTCCATGGTCAGCTCGTGCAGAATTTCGGGTACGGGCGTGACACCGATTCCCGGTCCGGTCGGCACCCGGACGTGCCCGTTCTCGAGTGTGAACGGCCCGGTCAGGTCCCGGTGGTAGTACCGGTCCGACGCCGAGGTGTCACCCGGCAGAGTGAACCCGGGCAGCGAGGCGAGCGCCACGTTCGCCGCCCGCCCGATGCCGGTCTCGAGCATGCCGCCGCACCACACCGGCACGCCGTGCGCCTGGCAGACGTCGTGCACCCGGCGCGATTCCAGGTAGCCGCCGACCCGCCCGGGCTTGATGTTGACGATCGAGCAGGCGCCGAGCGTGATGGCGTCCGCCGCGACCTTCGCCGAGGTGATGGACTCGTCCAGGCAGATCGGGGTCCGCACGAGCCGAGCCAGCTGGGCGTGGCCGAGCAGGTCGTCCTCGGGCAGCGGCTGCTCGATCAGCAGCAGGTCGAACGGGTCCAGCCTGGCCAGCTGCCGCGCGTCGCCGACGGTGTAGGCGGTGTTCGCGTCGACCTGGAGCGGCACGCCGTCGCCGAACCGCTCCCGCACGGCCCGCACCGGCTCGACGTCCCAGCCGGGTTCGATCTTCAGCTTGATCCGGACGTAGCCCTGGTCGAGATAGCCGGCGACGGCGTCGAGCAGCTGCGGGATGGAGTCCATGATGCCGACGGAGACGCCGGAGGCGACCCGGTCGACGGCGCCGCCGAGGTAGCGGGCCAGCGAGAGGTCCAGGGAACGCAGCTCCGCGTCCAGGAACGCGGTCTCCAGCGCGGCCTTGGCCATCTGGTGACCGTGAAACCGTTGCATGGCACGGGAAACCGCGTGAACGTCCGGATCGGACAGTGCCGCCACCTCGGGGAACAACACGTGCTCGATCACGTGTGCCGCCGCGTCGACGTATTCGGGCGAGTACACCGGTTCCGACATCGCGACGCACTCCGACCAGCCCTCGCCGCGATCGGTGACCAGCCGCAGCAGCAACAGATCCCGGCTGTCCTCGCTGCCGAACGAGGTCCGGAACGTGCCGACCAGCGGCAGTGACAGCCAGCGCAGCTCGAGGCCCTCGATCTTCACGCGTCCTCACCCCGGTCGATCAGATAGCCGCCCTCGCGGCTGAATCCCGTGATCACCGCGCCGTCCGCGAGCAGGCCGCCGAGCACGTCCCGCACCGCCAGCCGCCACCGCAACGCCGTCTCCGGCCGCGCCTTGCGGACGGCGTAGATGTCTTGCGGGATACGGACTTCCACGTGTCGGCCCTTGATCTCGCCCGGCACCGGCCGCTGGTCGCCGGCGATGCCCAGCGCCACCACCGCACCCGGCGCGCGCTGCACCGGATGGCCGTCGAGCACCTGCTCCACGGCCGGATCCGCCAGATCCCAGTCCAGCAGCAGGCGATCGCTCTCGTCGCCGGCGTTCAGCTCGTCGGGCATGTCGCCGTAGAACGACTCCAGGTACACACGGCAGCGCGCGCCCAGCTTGGCCAGGTTGAAGTGGGCGTTGCGGGAGACCAGCGGATCGAACGTCCAGCCGATCGTGCGGACGCCGTTGTCCAACGCCCACGCCCGCTGGTGGGTCTTCAGCGCGAAACCGACGCCGCGCACCTGCCCGTCCGGCAGCACGCCGGTGATGTGGGAGTGCAGGCTCCGGGTGTCCGGCGGCCCGAAGAAGCCCACCGTCGCACCGATCATCAGGTCGTCACGGAACGCCGCGGCCACGTAGTTTCCGACATGCGAAAGAACCCGCAGCCACTCCACGGTCATCGTCGGCACCGTCGGGTCCGGCCGCCACACCTGGTCGCACAGGGCCGCGACCTGTTCCAGTTCGGGCAGCTCGTGCAGCACCCGCACGACCACCCCGGCCTGCTCAGCGGCGCTGTCGGCCCGTTCGCGCGCCGTCCGGAGGACTTCCGTCACCGCCTCGATCATCCGTCATGCCTAGCACAGAAATCCGGGCGCGCAGAGGCCTGGCGACGCGCCCGGGCGGGCAAACCCCTGCACCGCCGGCCCCGCGGGATGGGACACTGTGGCCATGGACAGACTGGTCCTGGAGGCCGCCTGGTGAGTGTCTTAAGCATTCCCGATCCGGATGGCACCCTCGCCCCGTGCCCGGGCTGCGGCCACGCCACAGTGGTCGCGACCACGAGCACCGGCGCGGAACGGCTGCACTGCGGGACGTACGAGCCCGTGTGCCGGCCGGCACGCCCCGACAACCGGGTGGCCCGGTTGCTCAACCGCATGGTCAAACTCGTCGGAGGTGACCCGCACAAGTAGTCGGTCGGCGACGACCGACGAGCTTTCGCCTCGCGTGGCGCCACCCCGGACGGGTGGCGCCACGCCGCGTTTCCGCTCACGTGACCAGCGTCACCAGGTGACCGGCAGCGAGTCAGGGCCTCGCAGCAGACCGCCCTTCTTGAACGCGACCTCCTCGGCGGGCACCGCCAGCCGCAGCGACGGCAGCCGTCGCACCAGGGCGGTCATCGCCGTCCTGAGCTCCAGCCGGGCCAGCGGCGCGCCGAGGCAGTGGTGGGCGCCGTGACCGAAGGCGATGTGCGGGTTGGCCTCCCGGTCGAAGTCCAGCTCGTCGGCGCGGTCGAAGACGTTCTCGTCGAAGTTGGCCGCGGCGATCTGCGTCACGACCGAGTCGCCGGCGCGCACGAGCGTGCCGCCGACCTCGACGTCCTCCTTGGCGATGCGCGCGAAGGTCACCACTCCCAGGGGCGTCGCGCGCAGCAGTTCCTCGACCGCCTGCGGAACGTCCCCGGGACGATCGACCAGGCGCTGCCACAGCTCCCGCTGGTTCATCAGCGTGAACACGTGGCCGGAGAGTTGGTTGGCGGTGGTCTCGTGGCCGGCCGAGAGGATCGTCACGCCGAGCGAGACCATCTCGTCCTCGGACAGCCGACCCTCGGTGTCGTGCGCGGCCAACAGGATGCTGATCAGGTCGTCGCTCGGCCGCTCCGCGCGCTCGGCGACCAGCCGGCGGAAGAACGCCCACAGCGCGTCGTTGGCCGCGACGATCTCCTCCATCGTCGGGCCCTTGACCGCGCTCGCGACCATGGACCAGTCGTGGAACTCGTCGCGCTCGTCCTCCGGCACGCCGAGGATCTCGCTGATCGCGGTGACCGCCATCGGCAGGGCCAGCTCGTCGACGAGATCGGCGGTGTCCTTGCCGTCGGTCATCCGGTCGAGCAGGCCGTCGATCATCGCCTCCACCCGCGGCCGCAGCAGCTCGATGTTGCGGGCGGTGAACGCCTTCGCCACCACGCGGCGCACCCGGCTGTGGTTCGGCGGGTCCATGGCAAGGATGTTCGGCGTCGTCTCGAGCATGGGCATGTTCCGCGGAATGTCCTTGTTCAGTGCGGCGGCCCGGCTGAAGCGGGGATCGGCCAGCACCAACTTGACGTCCTCGAGCCGGGTGGCGAGCCAGGCCCGGCCGCCGTAGGGCATCTCCAGCGTCGGCAGGCCCGCGGCGCGACGGAATTCGCCGTACTCGGGGGCGAGCTCCAGCGCCGGCGCCTCGGGGAATGGGTATGGGCAGGCGGTGATTTCACCAGTAGCCACGGGTCTTGCCTCCGCACATAAACGGCGTTAACAAGATCGAACGCTACACCGGAGCCGAACGCTCGTGTCCGGAAATCCGAGGACTGGCACGGAAAGGCGGGCGGCCGTGGCCACCGCCCGCCCCGTCACAGCGAGACGCCGCGGGCCCTCGCCACGTCCGCCACCGTCTGGCGGATCCGCACGATCTGCGCGCCGGTCAACTCCGGCACCTCGACCAGCAGCGCCTCGGTCAGCTCGGCGCCGAACCCGGACACCGGACCGCCGCCGCCCCGGTTGGCCGACCGGCCGGCCCGCCGCACGTCCACGGCCTTCAGGCCGCGGTCGCCCTCCTCGATCTGGAACTCGACGTTGGTGCCCGGCTTGAACACCGACTTGTCCTCGCTGAGGTCGTTCGCGTGCACGAACACGTCCTCGCTGCCCGAGTCCGGCGCGATGAACCCGAAGCCGCGCACATCGTCGAAACGCAGCACCCGCCCTGTTGCCACACCCACCACTCTCACCTCGAAGAACTCACCGTCAACCGGCTACTGTACCGTTCTTGAGGTCAACAGTGAGTCGCCGGTCGGCCACCGAGCGTCCGACCTCCAGCCGGTGCGGACCGGCCGCCTCCCGCCAGCCGCCGTCCCGCCACACCTGGGCGGAGCGCCTCGGCACGGTGATCACCGCGGTGGCCCGCTCGCCGGGACCGGCGGCCACCGCCGCGAACCCGGCCAGCCAGCGCGCCGGCCGTTCCGGATCGGCCTCCGCCGGCGCCAGATAGGCCTGCACGATCTCGCGGCCGCGCCGGGTTCCAAAATTCCGCACCGTGACCGTCGCCGTGCCGAGAATGTCCTCAGTGGACGCCGGTGTGAATTCGACCGATTCGTACGCCCATTCCGTGTAGCCGATTCCGTGCCCGAACCAGTAGGCCGGCTCGACGTCCGAACGCAGCCACGCCCGGTAGCCGATGAAAACGCCCTCGTCGTAGCCGAGGACTCCGTCGGCCGGCGTCACGTTCAGCACCGGAGCGTCCTCGGTCCGCTTCGGCCACGTCGTCGGCAGGCGGCCGCCGGGCTCCTCGCGGCCCAGCAGGACGTCGGCCAGCGCGCCGCCGGCCGCCTGTCCCGGGAACCAGGTCAGCAGCACCGCCGCCACGTCGTCGGCCCACGGCATCTCCACCGGCGAGCCCGCGTTCACCACGACGACCGTGTTCGGGTTCGCGGCGGCGACCCGTCGGACGAGTTCGTCCTGCGGACCCGGCAGCGCCAGCGTCGTGCGGTCGAAGCCCTCGCTCTCGCTCTGGTCGGTCGTGCCCACCACGATCACTGCCACATCGGCGTCCCGGGCGACGGCCACCGCCCGCTCGATCCGGCGCTCCGCATCGGCTTCCGGTCCACTGTGGCCAAGGGTGAGGGCGATCCACACGTACTTGTTGATGCCGCGTTCGAGGCCGAGCGGCGTCAGGCGGAAGCTCACCTCGACCGGCTCCCCCGCCGGCAGTTCCAGGTCGAAACGCCGTTCCCGCGGGTTCAGCACCGCCGTGAACGGGTCGTCGCCCGCGGGCTGGTTCGAGCCGTCGAACAGGACCGTGCCGCCGACTTCGAGCCGGGCCTCGCCGAGGCCGATGAACCCGAACGTCTGCGGGCCGGACTCGACCGGTGTGAACGTGCCGGCGATCTCCACGGATCGCACTCGTTGTGGATCCACGCCTGCCGGCGCCTCGCCTATCCACCGGATCTCGCCGCGTTCCAGCGGTCCGGTCGCCACCTCGTCGCCGTCGCCGTCCCGCGCGATCCAGCGGAGTTCCGCGTTGTCCCCCAAGGGAGGCAGCTGCGTTCGCGGGTCCGCGCCGAGCTCGTACACCACCGGCAGCGCCTCCCGCAGGCCGTCCAGCGGGGAGATCACCTCCGACGGGTAGACCACCGCGCTGCCGCCGCCGAGGATCCGGGCGTCCCTCGCCGCGCCGCCGAGCACTGCGACTTTTGCCGCCTTCGTTGCGTCCAGCGGGAGCAATCCCGCCTTGTTGTGCAGCAGCACGAAGGACCGCGCCGCCACCTCACGCGCCAGGCTGTCGCCGTCGATCGGCTCCGGCAGAGTCGTGACCGCCGGTTCGAAGCCGTCCAGGACTCCGACGCGGGCCGCCAGCACCAGCACCCGGCGGACCATCGCGTCCACCACGTCCGCCGGCACCTTGCCGTCACGGACCGCCTGCGCGAGCTTCGGCCCGAACGGCGTGATCGGGCCCGGCATCGCCACGTCCAGACCGCCCAGCGCCGCCCGCTCCGTGTGCCGGGTCGCCGTCCAGTCCGACACGATGAAGCCGTCGAATCCCCATTCCTCGCGCAGGATCCCGTTCTGCAGCGGGCCGTGCTCGGTCATCGTCGTGCCGTTGACCGAGTTGTACGCCGCCATGACGCCCCACGGCCGCGCCTGCCGCACGATGATCTCGAACGGCGCCAGGTACAGCTCCCGCAGCGTCCGCTCGTCCACCCGGACGTCCACCGTGTACCGCTGCGTCTCCGAGTCGTTGGCGACGAAGTGCTTCACCGTCGTCGCCACGCCGCCGTCCTGCACGCCCCGGACGTAGCCCGCGCCCACCAGGCCCGTCAGCAGCGGATCCTCGGAGTAGCACTCGAAATGCCGGCCACCCAACGGCGTCCGGTGCAGGTTCACCGTCGGCGCCAGCAGCACGTGCACGCCCTTGCGGCGCGCCTCCTGCGCCAGCAGCCGGCCCACCCGCCGCGCCAGTTCCGGATCCCAACAGGCCGCCAGCGCCGTCGGGCTAGGCAGCGCCACCGACGGGTCCTCCGGCGTCGCCCGCGTGCCCCGGACGCCGATCGGACCGTCGGACATCACCAGCGACCCCAGCCCGATCTCCGGCACCGCGGGGAGCGCCCAGCGGTCATGTCCCGCCAGCAGGGCCGCCTTCGTGTCAAGATCCAGTCGCGTCACCAGCTCGTCGAGATCCATGCCACCACCCTGCCACGACCGCCCACCACGGCCGACCCTCCAACAGGCGCACCAGCCGGAACAGCCGCCCGATCCGGCGGCGCAGATAGGGATGGCGGCGGACCAGAGCCTTCCTGGCCGCGCGGCGGCTGTGGTCGCCGAGCACCATCGCCATCAGAACGAACAGCTGCCGGGTCGCGGCCGGGTCGTACCGCCCCCGCTCCGCCAGCCCGATCATCACCTCGATCGCCTTCGCCCCGAAGACCCGGTCCCGCATGATGTGGCCGAACAGGGCCCGAGTGAGCGCCGTGGCTGCCGTCCGGTCCACCTCCGCCGGCTCCGGGAACGCGAATCCCGCGCTGCGGCCCAACCCCACGATCTGCCAGCCGACCGACAGGGCCACCACGCGTTGGCCGTCCCACTCGTACGGAGAGCACAGCCACCGGCACATCGTCTGTAGCACCGGCACCTGGTTGCGGCCGTGAACCCGGATCGTCATCACGGCCCAGATCACCGCGTCCAGCAGGTGCTTCTTGTCCGTGTCGGCGATCCGTTCCAGCCGGTCCAGCCCGTCCTTCACCGGCCGCGTGCCGTACATCAGCCCGAGCACCATGGCCGCCGTGAGCTTGCGCCGCACCCCGTCCGGGGCGTCGATCCACCGGTCCAGCGTCTCGTCGACCAGCCTCTGCCGGTCGAAATGGCCGGCGAGCAAGGCGAGTGTGACCGCGGCGAACACGCGTTCGTCCTTACGGGCGCCGCCCGCGAGAGTGGTGAGGTGCCGCAGCGGATCGTTGGCCGGGACGTCGAGGATCACCGTGCACAGCGCCGGCGCGCCCTGCGCGGGCTCCGCCGAGTCCACCATCCACTGTACGAGCGTCGACTGCAACGCCGGGTACTGCGCCCAGGCGTGTCTGACCAGGGCCCTGGCCCAGTCCTGACGCCGGAACCGCACCGTCTCCTCGGTCAGCGTGCTGTAGCGCGGGTGTTCTCGCTTGTCGACGGTCGCGCCGATGGTGTCCAACAGGTTGTCCCGGGCGAATGTGAACACGCGGCGGGGCCGGGGTGCCCGGTCCGCGGGGAGCTCCGCCGCACGGACGGCGAGTTCCAGCTTCTCGGCGGCCGCGAAGACGATGTCGGCGGACATGTTCTCCAGCACTGCAACCGCGACCATGACCGTGTACTCGGTCATCCAGCGCTCCGACTCGAACCATTTGCGGACGGCCTGTGCCAACTCCTCGCCGAACATCTCGAGCGCCTCGCCCTCGCTGAGCTCGCCGCTTGCCTGACGCGTCGCGAGATCCGCGGCCTGCACCGCCTTGCGGGGCGTGGTGCCGGCACGCAGGGCCGCCCCGAACGTCTCGTCCAGCACCCGCAGCGGCTTGTCCTCCGCCGGCGCGCAGACGTCCCGGATCTGCTTGCACGCCAAGTCCATCGCATCCGGCGCGCCGAGGAAGACCACCTTCTGGCGTAGTGCGTTCGGCACCTCGTCCGGATGCTCGATCAGCAACACCAGGTATCCCTCGGCCGCCACCACGGCGTCGACGGCCTGCCGAAACGCGAGTTCGTCGAACCTACGCCGGGCGGCCCACACGTACCCGCCGCGGCGTGGCAGCTCGTCGGCTCGCACGCTGTCGAGGCGGCGGATCGGGTTGAGGTGCACCGTCTTCGCCGACAGTTCCGTCTCCAGCAACCGCAGCGCCGCGATCTCCCAGCCGTTGCCCCGGCCGGCGAGCAACGTGACGCGCTCCTCCCGCAGGTCGCGACGTGCCCGCTCAATTCCGTCGCGTGGCACGTAGAGCTCGCGGGCAGCGCGCCGGTCGCCGCGGGTCGGTGTGCACGCCACGAGCTCGGGCTCCGTCGGCCACAGCGACATCGTGACGCCGCCGTTGATCGTCTGCGCCTGCACCCCGTGGTTCACGTCCGTCTTGACGGTCGTGGTGGTGGGCTCCGGACCGGTGTCGATCGGGATGAACTCGCTCATCGAACCTCCCGCGGCGCGAACGATGGCGGAGAGTCTGCGGTCCGTGACCGCGCAGGTCTCCCCGAAATGCGGGACTGGCCACGGCAGTTGTCGGCGCGAAAGGCGTTTCGCTCTGCCCGGCCGTAACTTGCGCGCCACCGCCGACTACCAGCCGCAAACGCTGCCCTTCACTCCGAAGGCAGCGTGACCTCCCCGCTCGGCACTGTCACCAGGGAAAACGCCGGCCCGCTGTACGTCGGCGGCGAGTACGCGGTATCGGAGCTGGCCGACGTCGTTCCGCCGGACACGCGGCATCGCCAGCCTCACCCCCGCCGAGGCGAAGGCGCTGCACGACGGCGCGGCCGTAGCGGTGCTGGAAACGGTGCGCCGCAAGGTGACCCGGACCCTGGTCCTGGAGCTGAACGCGGCGCGCGTGACGGGCCGGCTGTCCGGCGCGGATCCCACGCAGCGCTGCGGCCGGACGGTCGCGCTGGTGGGCGGGAACGGGTCCGGCAGGACCACGCTGGCCAAGCTGATCGCCGGGCTGTACCGGCCGGCGACCGGCTCGATCGACCGGGACGGCGCGGATGTAGCCCAGATCTCACCCGATGCGGTGACGGATCGGGTGGTGATGGTGCCGCAGGACGCGGTGCGGTGGCCGCACACCGCCCGCGCCAACGTCCGCATCGGCCGGCACGACCGGGACGCCCGGGCGGCCGGGCGCTGCGGTCGGCGGCCGCGCCGGCCCGCGCGGACGAGGTCGTCGCGGACCTGCCGAACGGGTGGGAAACCGTGCTGTCCAAGTACTTCCGGGGCGGCCGGGAGCTGTCCGGCGGGCAGTGGCAGCGGTTGGCGGTGGCGCGCGGGATCTTCCGGGACGCGCCGGTGCTGATCTGTGACGAGCCGACCGCGCCGCTGGACGCCGAGGCGGAGTTCGCGGTCTACGAGACGCTGCGCGAACTGGCCGGCGGACGGACGGTCGTGCTGATCACGCACCGGCTCGCCGGCGTCCGGGACGCCGGCTGGATTTACTTGCCGCACAAGGGAAAGGTGGTGGAACAGGGCACACATGCGGGGCTGGTCAACGCAGGCGGCCGGTACGCGGAGTCGTATTCCTTGCAGGCCCGGGCGTACACCTGTGACGCCCCCGACAGAGACGTGCGGGTGAACAACGGGTAAAGTAGGCCGTCGGCCCGCGACGGTGAACAAGATCGTTGCTCGTCCACTGTGGACTGAGCTAACCGGTGCGCCGGGCTACCCGGCACCTCGGAGAGGCTTGAATTGACCGCAGTTCAGGATCCGCGCGTTCTTGTTCGGAACGCGGTGTTCACCACGCGTGGGGCGGCCCCGGCCCGCACGCTGCTCGACGTCTTCAACGAGACCGCGCGTCGGCACCCCGCCGCCGCAGCCGTCGACGACGGCGCCACCATGCTCAGCTACCGCGCGCTGGCGACCGAGGTCGACCGGCTGCGCGAGGTGCTCGCCGGACACGGCATCGGCGTCGGCGACCGCATCGGCGTGCGTGCGCCGTCGGGCACCGTCGACCTCTACGTCAGCATCCTGGCCGTGCTCGCCGCCGGCGCCGCCTACGTGCCGGTGGACTTCGAGGACCCGCAGGAGCGGGCCGACCTCGTCTTCGGCGAGGCGGACGTGTGCGCGGTGATCGGCGCCGACCGCGAGGTGTCGGTCGTCGGCACCCCGATGGGCGTGCTCGGCGCGCCGGGCCTGGACGACGACGCGTGGATCATCTTCACGTCCGGCTCCACCGGCAAGCCGAAGGGCGTCGCGGTGTCGCACCGCGCGGCGGCCGCGTTCGTGGACGCCGAGGCGGAGCTGTTCCTGGTCGACGAGCCGATCGGCCCCGGCGACCGGGTGCTGGCCGGCCTGTCGGTGGCGTTCGACGCCTCCTGCGAGGAGATGTGGCTGGCCTGGCGCCACGGCGCGTGCCTGGTGCCGGCGCCCCGCGCGCTGGTGCGCACCGGCATCGACCTGGGCCCGTGGCTGGTGGAGCGGGAGATCACCGTCGTCTCCACCGTGCCGACGCTGGCCGCGCTGTGGCCGGCGGAGGCGCTGGACGAGGTCCGGCTGCTCATCTTCGGCGGCGAGGCCTGCCCGCCGGAGCTGGCCGAGCGGGTCGCCGTCGAGGGCCGCGAGGTGTGGAACACCTACGGCCCGACCGAGGCGACCGTGGTGGCCTGCGCCGCGCAGCTGACCGGCGAGGGCCCGGTGCGCATCGGTCTGCCGCTGGACGGCTGGGAGCTGGCCGTGGTGGACCAGCAGGGCGAGCTCGTCGGCATGGGCGAGCAGGGCGAGCTGGTCATCGGCGGCGTCGGCCTGGCCCGCTACCTGGACCGCGCCAAGGACGCCGAGAAGTACGCGCCGCTGCCGGCGATGGGCTGGGACCGCGCCTACCGCAGCGGTGACCTGGTCCGGGCCGAGCCGGAGGGCCTGCTGTTCGTCGGCCGCGCCGACGAGCAGGTCAAGCTGGGCGGCCGGCGGATCGAGCTGGGCGAGGTCGACGCGGCGCTCCAGGCGCTGCCGGGCGTCGCCGGCGCTGCCGCGGCCGTGCGCAACGGCACGCTGCTGGTCGGCTACGTCGTGCCGACCGCCGAGTTCGACCGCGAGGTCGCGCTGGAGCGGCTGCGCTCGGCGCTGCCGGCGGCGCTGGTGCCGCTGCTGGCCGAGGTCGAGACGCTGCCGACGCGGACGTCCGGCAAGGTGGACCGCAACGCGCTGCCGTGGCCGCTGCCGCAGAGTGCCGACACCTCCAAGCTCGTGGGCACCGAGGCGTGGCTGGCCGAGCAGTGGGGCGCCGTGCTCGGTGTCGCGCCGGCCGAGGGCGACGCCGACTTCTTCGCCAGCGGTGGCAGCAGCCTGGCCGCGGCACGCCTGGTCGGACTGATCCGGGCCAAGCACCCGAGCGGCTCGGTCAGCGACATCTACCAGTTCCCGACGTTGCGGGCGATGGCCGCGCGGCTGGACGAGTTCGACGCCCGTGAGACGAAGGCCCGCACGGTCGCGCCGACGCCGCGGGCCGCGCAGGTCAAGCAGCTGCTGCTGATGCTGCCGCTGACCACGCTGATCGGCCTGCGTTGGACGGTGGCCGCGGCCGCCGGCAGCACGGTGCTGAACCTGCTGGGCGCGGCCTGGGCGCCGACGGTGCCGTGGTGGGCGATCGCGCTGGCGTGGCTGGTGCTGTTCCACCCGGCCGGTCGCGTCGCGGTCGCCGCCGGCGGCGCGCGGATGCTGCTGCGCAAGGTGAAGCCGGGCCGCTACCCGCGTGGCGGCAAGACGCACCTGCGGCTGTGGACCGCCGAGCAGCTGGCCAACGTCACCGGGGCCACCAACCTCACCGGCGTGTGGCTGACCCGCTACGCCCGCGCGCTCGGCGTGAAGATCGCCGACGGCGTGGACCTGCACTCGCTGCCGCCCGTCACCGGCCTGCTCAAGATCGGCCGGGGCGCCGCGGTCGAGCCCGAGGTCGACCTGTCCGGCCACTGGCTGGACGGCGACGTGCTGCACGTCGGCAAGATCCGGATCGGCGCCGGCGCGACCGTCGGCACCCGCAGCACGCTGTTCCCGGGCGCCCGCATCGGCAAGCGCGCCGAGGTCGCGCCGGGCTCGGGCGTCACCGGCTCGGTGCCGGCCGGGCAGCGCTGGTCAGGCGTGCCGGCCACGCGTGACGGCAAGGCCACCCACCGGTGGCCGAGCAGCCGCCCGCCGCGCAACCGTCGCTGGGCGTTCGCCTACAGCGCCGCCACCCTCGCCCTGGGCCTGCTGCCGGTCACCGCGGCGCTGCCCGGCCTCGCGATCGTGGCCCTGTTCCTGCGCGACACGCCCACGCTCGGGTCGGCGCTGCTCGCCGTGCCGGCGGCCACGGTGGCCTCGCTGGCCGCGTACGGGCTGCTGGTGCTGATCGGGGTCCGCCTCTGTTCTATCGGGCTGCGCGCCGGCTACCACCCCGTGTTCGGTCGGGTGGCGTGGCAGGCCTGGACCACCGAGCGCCTGATGAACATGGCCCGCACCACGCTGTTCCCGCTGTACGCCAGCCTGTTCACGCCGGTGTGGCTGCGGGCGCTGGGCATGAAGGTCGGCCGCCGGGTCGAGGCCTCGACCGTGCTGGCGCTGCCGTCCATGACCACGGTCGGCGACGGCGCGTTCCTCGCCGACGACACCATGGTCGGCAGCTACGAGCTGGGCGGCGGCTGGCTGCGCATCGCCAACGCCCGCATCGGCAAGCGGGCCTTCCTGGGCAACTCCGGCATGACCGCGCCGGGCCGGGCGGTCCCGAAGCGCGGCCTGGTCGGCGTGCTGTCCTCGACGCCGAAGGGCGCCAAGGCCGGCAGCTCCTACCTGGGCATGCCCCCGATCAAGCTGCCGCGCGCGGTCGAGGACGGCGACCAGAGCCGCACCTTCGACCCGCCGACCAAGCTGGTGGTCGCCCGCGGCCTGGTGGAGATCTGCCGGGTGATCCCGGTGATGGCCTCGGTGGCGCTGGGCGTGCTGGCCCTGTTCGGCATCACCGGCCTGGCGAGCGTCCTGGGATCGGGCTTCGCCGGTGTGGCGAGCACGGCCGGTGTCAGCGGTGGCGCGGCCGTCGCCGGGTTCGCCGCCGCGGCGCTGCTCAGCGGCCTGGTGCTGATCGCCTGCGGCCTGGTCGCCGGCGCGGTCGCGGTGGCGGCGAAGTGGCTGCTGGTCGGCCGGTTCAAGGCCGTCGAGCACCCGCTGTGGAGCTCCTTCGTCTGGCGCAACGAGCTCGCCGACACGTTCGTCGAGGTCCTGGCGGTGCCGTGGCTGGCCGGGTCGGTCGCCGGCACGCCGGTGATGAACGCCTGGCTGCGGGGTCTCGGGGCCCGGATCGGCCGCGGCGCGTGGGTCGAGACATACTGGTTGCCGGAGGCCGACCTGGTCAGCGTCGGCGTGGGTGCGACCGTGAACCGGGGGTGTGTGGTGCAGACCCACCTCTTCCATGATCGAATCATGCGCATGGACGACGTGACGTTGGCCGACGGCTCGACGCTCGGGCCGCACGGCATCGTGCTGCCCGGGGCGACCATCGGGGCTGGCACCACGGTGGGCCCGGCCTCGCTGGTGATGCGCGGCGAGAGCGTGCCGGCGAACACCCGCTGGCTGGGCAACCCGATCGCCGCGTGGAGCAAGCGCGGGTGAGGGGCACGATCGGCGCGGATCGCTCCGCCGACTCGTACCTCCCCCAGCACGGCAACGGGGGTTACCGGGTCACGCACTACGACCTGGAGCTGGACTACAAGCCGGGTCCCGGCCGCCTCGCCGGCCGGGCCCGGATCGCCGCGCAGGCCCGCGCGGACCTGGCCGGGTTCAGCCTGGACCTGCACGGCCTGCGGGTCGAGCGGGTGCTGGTCAACGGCAAGCCGGCCCGCTACAGCCATCGCGGCGACAAGCTGCGGATCACGCCGTCCCGGCCGATCACCGTCGGGGCGGCGTTCACCGTGGAGGTGCGCTACACCGGCACGCCGAAGCCGGTGCGCACCCCGCACTGGGGTGAGATCGGCTGGGAGCAGCTCGACGAGGGCGCGCTGGTGGCGAGCCAGCCGATCGGCGCGCCGTCCTGGTTCCCGTGCAACGACCAGCCCGGCGAGAAAGCCACCTACCGGATCGCCGTCACGACGCCGTCGCCGTACACCGTCGTCGCCAACGGCGCGCTGGTGTCGCGGCGGGTCGGCGGCAGCACCACCACCTGGGTCTTCGAGCAGTTAGCCCCGATGTCCACCTACCTGGCGACCGTGCAGATCGGCCCGTACGCCGAGGTCGAGGTGTCCGCGAGCCAGCGGGCCGCGGTGCCACCGCGGCTGGTCGGCGTGTTCGGCCACGACTTCGGCCGGCAGCCGCAGATCATGGCCTCCTTCGTCGCCATGTTCGGCTCCTACCCGTTCACCGAGTACCACGTGGTGGTCGTCGACGAGGCGCTGGACGTGCCGGTGGAGGCGCAGGGCCTGTCCATCTTCGGCACCAACCACGTGGACGGGCACCGCGGTTCCGAGCACCTCGTGGCCCACGAACTGGCCCACCAGTGGTTCGGCAACAGCCTGACCATCGCCGACTGGCGCCACATCTGGCTGAACGAGGGTTTTGCCACCTACGCCGAGTGGCTGTGGTCGGAGGCGTCCGGCGGCCTGTCCGCCGCCGTCCTGGCCGAGCGCTCGCACGCCGAGATCGCCCGGCAGCGCCAGGACATCCGCATCGGCGACCCCGGCGTGCGCCGCATGTTCGACGACCGCGTCTACCAGCGGGGCGCCCTCACGCTGCACGCGCTGCGGGTGCGGCTCGGCGACGAGCGGTTCTTCGCCGTGCTGCGGCAGTGGACCGAGAAGCACCGGCACAGCACCGTCACCACCGACAAGTTCGTCGCCGTCGCGCAGGAGCACTCGGTCAAGCCGCTGGACCGGTTCTTCCGCTCCTGGCTGCACGACACCGCGCTGCCGCGCACCTTCGGCTGAGAGATGCGGGCGGCCGAGAGATGCGGGCGGCCGCCCGCCCCACACCTCCCACCGTCAGAGCGTCTCCGCCGCCGCGTCGGCGGAGTCGATCTCGTCGATGATCGTGTTCCAGTCCTCGATGGACATCCGTGCCTCCTCCCCTCGCTAGTTCTCCATCAGGCTCACGAAGTTCAGGTGCTTGCCGGCACGGGACTCCGTGAACTCGTCGGGTCGGGCGCGGCGCAGGCGCACGGGGAGCCGCCCGTGCAGCGCGGCCGTGGCGGCGTCGGCGGCGCGGCGTAGGTCGTCGTCGGTGCAGCCGGCGGCCGGGCGGACCAGCACGGTCAGCGACTCGCGGCTGTCCTGGACCACCTGCAACCGCTCCACCGGGAACCGTTCGATCAGCTTGACCAGCCGCAGCACGTCGGTCCGGGAGCCGTCGGGCAGGGCGATCGCGCCGTGCTGACGGCCGGTGATCAGCCGCAGCACCTTCTGCTCCCGCCCGCACGGACAGCGCTCAGCCGACAGGGCTCCGACGTCGCCGGTGCGGTAGCGGACGAACGGCATGACCGTGTTGAACAGGTTGGTGACGACGATGTCGCCCTCGACGCCGTCGGGCAGCGGATTGCCGTCGTCGTCGACGATCTCGACCCACACCCGCTCGCCCTCGATATGGTAGCGGCCGTGCTCGGGGCACTGGGCGGCGACGGTGCTGGCCTCGTTGACGCCATAGCAGTCGCGGACCGGGGCCTGGAAGTGCTCGGAGATCGCCTGCCGAGCGGCGTCGGTCAGCTGTTCGCCGAAGGTCTGCACGACGCGGGGCCGCAACACGCCGTGCGGGGCCAGCATGTCCCGCAGTGCCAGTGCCCGGGACGGGTGGGTGAAGACGACGTCCGGCCCGAACTCCAGGCAGCGGCGCGCGATCGCGGCCTCGTCGGTGACGAAGCCGAACTCGCCGTAGCGCAGGAACCCGGCCGACGGCACGGTGTACTCGAGCCACCCGTCGGCCTCGGACTTGAACGGCCGCAACACCTTCCGGTCCAGCGGCAGGCCCCACTCCAGCGCCCGCCGCAGCGCCAGGGCGTTCACGTGCACGAAGTGCTCGGAATTGTGAACGATCTTCAGCGGCACGCCGGTGGTCCCGCTGGTCACCACGGAGGCGCAGTCGCGGGGGTCGATGTCCTCGGCGAAGTGACCGCGATAGTCGTCCCTGATCTGCTGTTTGGTCATCGTCGGCAGCCGCGCCAGCGTCGCGAACGGGTCGTCGCCGGGCGTCACACCGCGCGCCCGCAGCGCGGGAACCGTCCGCAGCACCCGCGTCAGCAACGCCGACAGTCGCTCATGTTGCCGGTCGAGCAACGGCCTGGATCGGTCACCGTAGGCCAGAAACGCCTGGTAGGTACGGGCGAACAGCCGGCCCTGGCGCACGCCGTCGGCGGCCAGCGCCTCGCGTCGTCCCATCGAAACGGCCCCCCTCCGTCTGCTTCCGACCATAAACGATCCCACCGGTGCGTGGGCGAATAGTCACGTCCCGTTGCCAGCACCGGGCGTGGACCGACAATCTGGCACTGTGACCGAGATCCACGTGCCGCTCACCGTTCGCGATCTGACGCCGGAGGACGTGCCGGCCTGCCCGTGGTCGGGCGGCCGGCTGCACCTGGAGCAGCTCCATGTCCAGTTGGCGCGGGCCGGGGATGGCGTCGTCGACTACCTCGCCGTGTGCGGGCCGGCAGATCTCCCCGTGGCGATCGGCGGCGTCGACTACGTCGCCAGGCCCGGTAGCGGCGTGCTGTGGCAGTTGGCGGTGATGCCGGCGTTGCAGTCGTGTGGCATCGGCACGATTCTGATCAACGCTGCCGAGGAGCGGATTCTCCGGCGAGCGCTGTCGACCGCGGAATTGAGCGTCGAAGAGGACAATCCCCGGGCGCGGGCGCTGTACGAACGGCTCGGTTACCGTGCCTACGGCACCGAGAAGGACGGCTGGGACGTCGAGGGGCCGGACGGCACGACGGTCTGGTACGACACCGTCTGCACGCTGATGCGCAAGGAACTTGTCGGTAGACTGGCACCGTGACCAGGCACGACGTGGAGATAGTCGCGCTGCTCGTCTCCCCCACACATGCGTTCGAGGGACGCCCGCAGGACGGACCGCGTCCGGATGCGCTGCCGGTGGCGCGTGATCACGTGGACGTGCGAGCCGACCTCGGGCTGGTCGGCGACCGGTATTTCAACCACCGCGCGCACCGCAACGCGGCAGTCACGCTGTTCGCGGCCGAGTCGCTGGATGCGCTGCGCCTGGACCCACAGCCCGATCCGCATGTGGTGCGCCGCAACATCGTGTTGCGCGGATTTCCCGTCGACGACCTGGTGAAGCAGGTGTTCAGCCTGGAAGCGGGCGACGGCCCGATCCGGTTCCAGGGCCACCGGCCGGCACACCCGTGCGCCTGGATGGACGTCGTCGTCGGGCCGGGCGCATGGCGTGGCCTTCGGGGCCACGGCGGCGTGCGCTGCGTGCCGCTGGATGACGGTCGGCTGAAGCTGGGCCCCGCGGTGCTGGAAACCGCGGCCTGACCGCCGCCGGCCGGCTTCGCGAGCGGCGCAGGGCCAAGCGTCTGGCCTCTTGTTGCGGACGGAACCAACAAACATAATCCTTGACATCCTGCAAACAGTGAAAGCAGGAACCCAAGCCGTTCGGTCGCCATGGGATCGAACGGCGAGAGGTGCGGGCGGCAGCAGCACACAGCGGCGCTCGACGACGCTGAAAAGAGGACTGAATTGCCGTGAATCCGAACGAGGCCACCGACTCGGAGTGGGCGGACGACGCACCGACTCCGACACCGGAGACCCACTTCGTGAATTGGCTCGAGATCGCCGCCATAATCGAGATCCTCTCCCTCAAGTGGGTGCTGCCCGTCCTGGCACTGCTGGACAACGGCGCTCTGCGCCACAGCCAGTTGGCCCGCGCGCTGCGCATAGACGCGAAGCAGCTGAGCAGGATTCTCCGACGCCTTCAGGAAAAGCACGTCGTGCTCAGGGACGTGGACGGGTCGCAGCGTCCGGTTCAGGTGCGCTACCACCTGACGCCGGCCGGACGGGACCTGGTCGCGATCCTCGCCGACCTCGGCTCCTGGCGTCGACACGGGCCGGCAGAGGCGGACCCGGGGCCTGCGGACGCCGACCCCGTGACACCCCGCCCGAGGAGCCCGTTCTGACGCCGGAGGGTCGCGATGGCATTTCCACCTCATTGGTGACATCCGCGACCTCTTGCCGGCCACAACCGCCGTCTGTTTCACTTGGCAACACAGAGAAACAAAAGGCGCACTAATCGAACGGCGTGCCGCCACACCGAGACTAGGGTCGGGAGATCACCATGCCTACCTTGTGTCGCCCTGCCGTAATGGTCCCCGAATACGTCATCACCCGAGCCGAGACTCTGGACATCGCACGCAGGCTCCATGCCGGCAATCCCAATCTCCCGCTGGTGCTGCGACTCATCGAGAACACCGGCGTACGCAAGCGGCACATCATCCAGCCGATCGAGAAGACGCTGGCCCATCCCGGCTTCGAGATTCGCAACAGGATTTACGAGGAGCAGGCCAAGGCCCGCCTGCCCGAGGTCGTGCGGCAGGCGCTCGACAATGCCGGGCTGCGCGAGCGCGAGATCGACGTCATCGTCTACGTGTCCTGCACGGGCTTCATGATGCCGTCGATGACGGCGTGGCTGATCAACACCATGGGCTTCCGGTACGACACCCGCCAGATCCCGATCTCCCAGCTGGGCTGCGCCGGCGGCGGCGCGGCGATCAACCTCGCCCGCGACTTCTGCGCCGCCCATCCCGGCACGAACGCGCTGATCGTGTCCTGCGAGTTCTGCTCGCTCTGCTATCAGCCGACCGACGACGACATCGGCTCCCTGCTCTCGGACGGCCTGTTCGGCGACGCGGTCGCGGCGGCGGTGGTGCGGGGCTCCGGCGGCTCCGGGATGTCGTTGGAGCGCAACGCCTCCTACCTCATCCCGCACACCGAGAACTGGATCTCCTACGCGGTCAAGTCCACCGGCTTCCACTTCCAGCTGGACAAGCGCGTGCCGACGACGATGAAGCCCCTCGCGCCGGCGCTGCGCGACCTGGCCGCCGCGCACGGTTGGGACGCCTCGGACCTCGACTTCTACATCGTGCATGCCGGCGGGCCCCGCATCCTCGACGATCTGAGCACCTATCTCGAGGTGGACGGCCACGCGTTCCGGCACAGCAGGGCAACGCTGACCGAGTACGGGAACATCGCGAGCGCCGTGGTGCTCGACGCCCTCGGCCGGCTGTTCGCCGAGGGGCTCGTCGCGGAGCACGGGCGCGGTGTGATCGCCGGATTCGGCCCCGGCATCACCGCGGAGATGGCCGTCGGCACGTGGACCCACGACCACACGCACGAACCGGCCGCGGCCCAGTCTCGCATCTGCGCGAACCCACTGGCCCGAAACGGAGGTGTGGCCGGATCGCGACTGGCGACTGGCGGGACTCCATTTCCGACGCTGGACAACCACCGAACAGCGACCGCGAGCTGACGCCGTCGCGAACGCGATCCCTCCCACTCCCCCGGAACGGAGACACATCTCGATGAACGCAGCCCGACCTGAGCTCGCCCTGACCCTCGGCACGGATCTGCCCGTGCGCCGACTCGGTTACGGCGCGATGCATCTGACCGGTCCCGGTTACTGGGGGCCGCCCGCCGATCCGGACGAAGCGGTCCGCGTGCTGCGCAGGGCGGTGGATCTCGGTGTCACCTTCATCGACACCGCCGACTCGTACGGCCCCGACACCAATGAGCAGCTCATCCGCCAGGCCCTGCACCCCTACCCGGACGACCTCGTGATCGGCACCAAGGGCGGCATGCTGCGCTCCGGCCCGTCGGACTGGGTGCGCGGCGGCGGGGCGCCGTACATCGTCGCCCTCGGCCGGCCCGCATATCTGCGCCAGCAGGTCGAGATGAGCCTGCGCAACCTCGGGCTGGAGACCATCGACCTCTACCAGCTGCACCGGATCGACCCGCTCGTGCCGCTCGCCGACCAGCTCGGTGAACTCGTCGAACTCCAGCGCGAAGGCAAGATCCGCCACATCGGCATCTCCGGGCAGCCCGCGGTCACCGTGGACCAGCTCGTCCAGGCCCGCGAGATCGCCGACATCGTCGCCGTGGAGAACCTGTACAACGTCGCCGACCAGACCAGCGAAGACGTGCTGTGGTACGCGGAGGAGCACGACATCGCGTTCATCCCGTGGTTCCCCCTCGGCCACGGCGACCTCACCGGGAAGGGCAGCCCGCTCGCCGCGCTGTCCACGGCGTACGGCGTGACGCCGGCGCAGCTCGCCCTCGCCTGGCTGCTGCACCGCTCACCGCAGATCCTGCTCATCCCGGGCACCTCCTCGATCCGGCATCTCGAGGACAACATGCGTGCCGCCGAGATCGCGCTCGACGAACACCGCATGAACGCCATCGTCGACGCGGTCGTCCGGTCGGAGGTCCGTCCCTGGCGTCCGTCGGTGGAGCAGCCGGCCACCGAAGCCGTGTAGGAGCGACAGTTGAGCGCCGACGAACTCGCCGCCGCAGTCCCCGGCCCGCATCCCAATGTCGAGACCCTGCGCGCCGTGTACGCGGATCTGGCCAGGATCGGCGAGTACACCAGTGCCGACGTCGTCCTGCACGCGGCGGAACGCGGACCCGCCGACATCCGGTACGTGGGCAGGCGAGCAGTTGTCGACAAGGAGAAAGAACTCATCCGGCTGACGGGCGACACGCTCGTGATGGACGTGGATCAGATCGTCGCCGACGACCACTTCGGCGCCGTGCTCGGCGTCCTGCGAGCGCACCGGGACGGCGACACCGTGGCGGTGCCCTTCTGCGGCCTGTGGCGGTTCCGCGACGGCCTGATCGTGGAGCACTGGGAGAACGCCTACGAACTGGCGGGGCTGACCCGCTTCCTCGCGCACGGGCAGCGGGCGTGAGTCCACTGGCGACTCCGGCAGTTCGCGCGTACCCGATGAGCTGACCGCCGATGGGTCCGGCGGCGAGCCCACGGCAACGCCGCCGAAGACCCTGGTCGCGATCTCGTCCCCACTGCGGGCCGCTGGACGGTTTTCATTCCGTCCAGCGGCCCGTTCGTGTGCGTGGACATGCATGGCTTCCCGGCACCCATGGTCCCGCCGGCCTATGACGCGCCGATGGCCCCGACGTCGAGCGGGTTCCACCGCCTCGCCGGCAGCCGAGTGCCGTCGACACCTTCCTCACATCCGGCCCCGTTGCGCCCAATAGCCGTCACCCGATTCGCCCTGGCCCCGGCACGGATGTCACCGCACACGGGCCCGGCTCCGGCTTTTCACGGGCGATGTGACCAGCGTAAACAGGCTCCGACCGACCTCCGCACGCCAGGGGGCCAGCCGAGTGGCCCCTTTCCATCGGCGAAAACCTGTCAGCAAACTGATCACCGCAAATACGCCGACATTGGTTGTCAATAAGGGAGTCGCAAGGTTATTTGACCGATTCGGTCACACTGGGGATGATTTCTGGTCGATTGCCGACCGCGGGTCCATCATGCCCGACGGTTCGTCGCACGACGACCGCAGTCCATGGTTCGCCGCACCGGAAACGGGTTTCGCCACACCGAGCGAAATCCGTCTCCGACGCCTGAATTCGACCCGACAAAGGCGATCCGCGACATTTTCTGCACCACAGAAGACTTCACCCGATCGCGCCACTCACGCATGCCCTGAACACTCTGTCCACAATAGACGAAAGGAGGCTTCGACACCCTGCATCCGCGAGGCCGCGGCACCGTTCCGGCATCGCGAGAATATCCAGGAAGGCCCCGGACGTGGTCGCATCGTCCGGCGTCGGCGCATGCGCCATCTCGATCAGCGGGGACGGGCCGGCAACCCGTTTCCGCGGGAATTCGCACTCTCAGTCAAAGGAAGCTTGTTGAAACGCAGGAACTTTCTCAAGGCAGGCGTGACGGCCGGCGCGGCCGTAGCCCTGCTGCCCGGACCCCTGGCCCGGGCCGCGACGGCGTCGCCCGCCGCGCCGGCGCAGTCGTTCACGGTGCCGATGTCGGTGCCGCCCGTGCTCCGACCGTCGGCCAGCACGTCCGACGGCCTGCTCTACACGATGACGATGGCGGAAACCTCGGTGGAGGTGCTGCCCGGCCGGCTGACCAGACTGCGCACGTTCAACGGTCAGTTTCCCGGACCGACCATCCTCGCGAAACGGGGCCAACCGGTCATCATCCGCCAGACCAACAAGCTCAGCGTGCCGACGGCGGTCCACCTGCACGGTGGGCACGTCGCGTCCCGCGACGACGGCTTCCCGACCGACACCATCCCGCCGGGCGACACCCGGGACTACTACTACCCGAACGCGCAGCCCGCGGCGTCGCTCTGGTACCACGACCACGCGCACCACCAGGAGGCCGAGAACGTCTTCCGCGGGCTGGCGGGGTCCTACCTGCTCACCGACGAGTACGAGGACCAGTTGCCCCTGCCCCGCGACGAGTACGACATCCCGCTGCTGATCCGCGGCGGCCGCTTCGCCCCGTCGGGGAACCTGATCTACGACGCGGACGACCCCGACGGGCCCGACCACCCCGCCGTGCTGGTCAACGGCCGGCCCCGGCCGTACTTCCAGGTGGCCGCCCGCAAGTACCGGTTCCGGATCGCGAACGTGGCCAACCACCAGCTCTTCGGGCTGCGCCTGCGCGGCGGTGGCGGCATGGTCCAGATCGGCTCCGACGGCGGGCTCCTGCCGGAGCCGGTGGACGTCTCCGAGGTGCGGCTGTCGCCGGCCGAACGCGCCGACGTCGTCATCGACTTCAGCCGCTATCCGCTCGGCAGCCGCATCGTGCTGGAGAACACCGAGGCCTGCGAGGACGAGTGTCCCGACGTGCTTCGCTTCGACGTGGTGCGCCCGGCCCAGGACACCAGCCGCATTCCCGACCGGTTCCTCCCGCTCGAGGACTACGGGCCGCCGGTCGTCGAGCGCAGGTTCGTCCTGACCTCCGACGTCCGGAACAACCGCCATTTCATCAACGGCAAGGAGTTCGACGCCGACCGGATCGACATCCGCCCCAAGGTCGGCAACACCGAGGTGTGGACGATCGTCAACGGAGACGCCGCGCACCGGATTCCCCACTCCTTCCACACGCATCTCGAACGATTCAAGGTTCTCGACAGGAACGGCCGTCGGCCACCGGCGTCCGAAAGCGGACTGAAGGACACGGTAGCCATCAGCCCGGGCGAGACCGTGCGCATCAAGGTGCGATTCCACGACTACACCGGCCGATACGTGTACCACTGCCACATCATGGAGCACAACGGCACCGGAATGATGGGCCAGATGGAAATCGAGCGCTGACCGGAACGGCCATTCACTCCCAACGGAGGTCTTTCA
Source organism: Kutzneria buriramensis (assembly GCF_003387475.1). Classification (GTDB taxonomy): domain Bacteria; phylum Actinomycetota; class Actinomycetes; order Mycobacteriales; family Pseudonocardiaceae; genus Kutzneria; species Kutzneria buriramensis. The sequence continues at coordinate 169,058 of NZ_QUNO01000016.1, forward strand.
TGATTGAATCCACCTACACGGTCACCGGAATGACCTGCGGGCACTGCGTGCGATCGGTGACCGAGGGAATCAGCACGATCGACGGCGTCGACGAGGTCGACGTGGACCTGGCGACCGGGCGGGTCATCGTCACCGCCCACCACCCCGTCCCCGACGACGAGGTGCACGCCGCCGTCATCGCGGCCGGATACGAATTCGCCGACGGACGGCGTTGAGTCCGCGCATCGCGCAACGTGACAGTTCACGAGGATCTGTCACAGGTTGAGCGGGCAATCGTGTCGCCCGACGTCCGAGGGGACGCCGGGCGACACGTCTGACCGCATGCCCGTCGACCCCTCCGTCGGCGGGCATGCACAACTTCGATGAAAGGATGGTGGGACGCCGAGACGTCGAGTAGTCGGGGAGGAATGGCTGTGGCCACCGAGGGTGACCTCATCGCTGAGCGCTACAAGCTGGTCAGGAAGGTCGGCAGCGGCGCGATGGGCACCGTCTGGCAGGCCCGCGACCAGCTGCTGCGCCGGGACGTCGCGGTGAAGGAGCTGCTGGTCCGCACCGGCATGACCGAGTTGCAGACCGACGAGGCCCGCAACCGGGCGATGCGCGAGGCGCGGCTGGCCGCCCGGCTGCACCACCCGAACGTCATCTCGATCTACGACGTGGTCGAGTACGAGGGCCGCCCATGCCTGATCATGGAGTACCTGCCGTCGAGCAGCCTCGCGGACCTGATCGCCGAGCAGGGCGTGCTGCCGGTGGGCACGGTCGCCCGGATCGGCACGCAGATCGCCTCCGCGCTGGCCGCGGCGCACACGGCCGGCATCGTGCACCGGGACGTGAAGCCGGCCAACGTGCTGCTCACCGGCGACAACGTGGCGAAGCTGACCGACTTCGGCATCTCCCGCGCCGACGGCGACGCCACCGTGACGGCGGCGGGCCTGCTCGCGGGCACGCCGGCGTATCTGCCGCCGGAAGTGGCGCAGGGCGAGGACGCGACCTTCGCCAGCGACGTCTACTCGCTGGGGGCGATGCTGTACGCGGCCGTGGAGGGCAAGCCGCCGTTCGGCACCGACGACAACGCCGTGGCGCTGCTGCACCGGATCGCCACCGAGGAGGTGCCGCCGCCGGAGCACGCCGTGCCGCTGACGGCGACGCTGGTGTGGATGCTGCGCCGGGACCCGAAGCACCGCCCGGAGGCGAAGGAGGTCCAGGACGCGCTGGGCGCGCTCGCCGAGACGATGCCGGCGGAGATGCCGGCCCCCGCTCCCGTGCCGGCAGAGCCGGTGGAGGAGGCCCCCGCTGCCACCGCCGAGGCGCCGGACCGTCGGCGCGGGGTGGCGATCGCGTTGGTGCTGGGTGCAGTCATCGTCGCCGTGATCGTCGTGGTCTACGCCCTCAACCAGCCGCAGCCGTCCGGCACCGCCGGCGGGCCGTCCTCCACCACCAGAGCCACGTCGACGGCCCCGAAGACCTCCACCACGACGCCCGCGCCGACCACGACCAGCACCACCAACCCGCCGGCGACCACGACCACCACGTCGTCGGTCACCACGAACCCGCCGGCCGACGTCGCGACGCAACTGGTCAACGCGATCAACGACTACTACAAGCTGATGCCGAACGACCTCCAGGACGGCTGGAACCGCATGACGGCCGACTACCAGCAGAACAAGGCCCATGGCTTCGCGGGCTACCAGAGCTACTGGCAGCAGTTCAGCGCCGTCTCGCTGGCGAACGTCACCGCGACGCTGCCGAACACGGTGACCGCCGACATCACGTACACGTACAAGAATGGCGGCACCACCACCGAGCACACAACGTTCGGCATGGTCCAGCAGGACGGCATCTGGAAGATCGCCTCCTCGTGATGCCCGCCGTCGGCGCGGTCCTCGCGGTGCTGGGCGTGCTGGCGGCAGCCGTGTCCCTCCCGCGCTATCGGCGGGTGCGACGCCCGGTCGTGCACGGCACCGTGATCGCGGCGAGCGGGACCAGCCTGACGCTCAGCCTGCCGACCGGCGAGCGCGTGCTGCCGGCGTCGCCGGCCGACGTCGAGGCGTGGCGACGCCGGCTCACCTACGAGGACGACGTGCGGATCATCTCCGTCGCCGAGGGGCCGTCGGGGCTGATGCTCGCCGACGATCTGGACCGGCAGCTGCACTGGCCGCGCCTGGGTCTCGCCGGCGGCTGCTGCTTCGCGGTGATCGGCCTGCTCGCCCTGGACCCACGAGCGCTCGTCGCCGCAGCCGGTGTGGCCTCCGCGGCGGTGGCGATTCTGCTGGTCAGCCGCCCGCCACGGTCGTGGGCGATGATCGGCGCCGCCGCCTTCCTCGCGGTCACCGCCGGCCTGGCCGTCGTGGCCCTGGTCTAGCGGGTCAGCTCCAGCGCCAGGAACAGGTCGACCCGGTCGGCGAAGCGGGACAGGTCGCGGCCGGTCAGTTCCTCGACCCGGCCGATCCGGTACCGCAGCGTGTTGACGTGCACGTGCAGGCGGGCGGCGGCCTGGCTCCACGAGCCGGAGCAGTCGAGGAACACCCGCAGCGACTCCACCAGCTCCGAGTGGTGCTCCTGGTCGTACGCCCGCACCGGGCCCAGCAGTCGCCGGCAGAACGACTGCCGCAGCTCTTCCGGCAGCGCCCCGAACAACAGCTGGTGTGACGCCAGTTCGGAGCCGGCGACGACGGCCGCGCGCACGCCGTTATGACCGGCCACTCCCCTGGCGTACCGGGCCTCGTCCAGCGAGGCCCGCAGCCGGGACGCCGGCCCCGGCCCGCTCACGCCGAGCGCCAGCCGGCAGGGGCCGAGTCCGGACTCGATCGCCCGCACGCCTGCCCGCAGGGACTCCAGCACGTCGTTGCCGGCCAGGGTGATCGCGACGGCCTCACCGTCCACTTCGGTCACCAGGCCGTCCACGAGCTCGTCGAGCACGGCCAGCGCCAGCCCGATCTCGCCGGTGATCGTCATCGACACCACGCACAGCTGGTCCTCGGCGCCGAAGCCGGCGGCGGTCAGCCGGGCGGTGATGTCCGACGCCGGCGTCGCCTCGTCGGCCAGCAGCGACAGCAGCTGGGTGGCGGCCCGGCGCTCGACGATCCGGCCGGCGGCCAGCGCGGACCGCTCCAGGCCGATCAGCGTGGCCAGCTCGACGGTGATCTCGTGCTGGTCGGCGGTCCAATCGGCGACGACCAGGGCCCAGCCGGCGAGCCGGTGGCCGGTGCCGACGGGCAGCACCCGGTACGACCCGACCTGGCACGGCACGCGGGTGGCGGACACGAAGCCGGCGGCGACAGCGGCGGCGTCCGGCAGCTCCACGGCGCCGGCAACCAGCCGGCCGGCCGGGGTGATCACCCAGCACGGCACGCCCAGCTCCACGGCCCCGGCGGCGACCAGACCGTCCAGGCCGCCGCCGTCGCCGAGCGCGGCCACCAGCCGTCGGTGGTGCTCCAGCACGGCGCTCGATCGACGAACATGTTCGGCGGCCAGCGCCGAGACCACGCGCTGGGTGATCGTCGCGAACGACACGTCCAGCGGCACGGTGAACAGCCGCACGCCGTGCCGCCGGCACGCCTCCACCACCACGTCGAAGGTGACCGGCCCGATCTCGGCGGTGCCGATGCCCAGCCCGACCACGCCCATCTCGGCGATCGCCGACACGAACGCCTCGGCGTCTCGCGGGTCGTGGTACCAGAGCATGCCGGTCAGCACGACCTCGCCGCCGCCCAGGTAGCGGCGCGGGTCGCGCAGGTCGGTGATGTAGATCCAGCGGAACTCCGGGTCCGGCTCGACCGCCCCGACCAGCAGCCGGAGCCCGAGCCCGGGGTCGGCCAGCAGCTCGCCCAGGCGCACGCGAGCAGGGTACTTGGAGGATCCTCCAAAAGACCCGCCCGAACGGGTCGGCGTTTCGTAACGTCTGCCGCTAGCAGCCGACACGACCGGACTGTGTACTACGTCACGTGGAATTCCTACGACCGACCTCGCTGGCCGAGGCCCTCGAAGCCAAGTCCGCGAACCCGGACGCGGTGCCGATCGCCGGCGGCACCGACGTGATGGTGGAGCTGAACTTCGACCACCGCCGGCCGGCGGCGCTGCTGGACCTGAACCGGGTCGGCGAGCTGGCCGAGTGGTCGGTGACGGCCACCGGGACGCGGCTGGGCGCGGGCGTGCCGTACACGCGGATCATCGCCGAGCTCGGCGACCGGCTGCCGGGCCTGGCGATGGCCTCCCGCACGGTCGGCTCGCCCCAGATCCGCAACCGGGGCACGGTCGGCGGCAACCTCGGCGCCTCCTCGCCCGCCGGCGACACGCATCCGGTGCTGCTGGCGACCGACGCGGTGGTGGAAGTGGCGTCGGTCCGGGGCGTGCGGGAGATCCCGATCGGCGAGTTCTACCGGGGTGTGAAGCGGAACGCGCTGGAGCCCGACGAGCTGATCACCGCGATCCACCTGCCCGAGGGCGGCGGCCCGCAGCAGTTCAGCAAGGTCGGCACGCGCAACGCGATGGTGATCGCGGTCTGCTCGTTCGGGGTGGCGCTGCATCCCGCGGACAACCGGGTGGGGGCGGGCATCGGCTCGGCCGGGCCGACGCCGATCCGCGCCGTGGACGCGGAGCGGTTCGCCGCCGAGGAGCTTTCGTGGGATTCGCCGAAGCCGCTGACCGACGCGGTGGCGCGGCGCTTCGGCGAGCTGGTCGCCGCGGCCGCGACGCCGATCGACGACGTGCGCGGCACCGCCGCCTACCGCCGGCACGCGCTGTCCGTGCTGGCCCGCCGCACGCTCACCTGGGCATGGAAGGACTACGCGCGATGCGCCTGAACGTCACGGTCAACGGCGAGGCCAGGCAGGCCGACGACGTGTGGGAGGGCGAGAGCCTGCTCTACGTCCTGCGCGAGCGGTTGGGCCTGCCCGGCTCGAAGAACGCGTGCGAGCAGGGCGAGTGCGGATCCTGCACCGTCTACCTCGACGGCACGCCGGTGTGCTCGTGTCTGGTCGCGGCCGGTCAGGCGGAGGGCTGCGAGGTCCGCACGGTCGAAGGACTGGCCGAGGGCGACCAGCTGGACCGCGTGCAGCAGTCCTTTGTGGACGCCGGCGCGGTGCAGTGCGGCTTCTGCACGCCGGGCCTGGTCGTGGCCGCGCACGATCTGCTCAAGCGCGTGCCGAACCCGTCCGATCCGGAGATCCGCGAGGCGCTGGCCGGCAACCTGTGCCGCTGCACGGGATACGAGAAGATCCTGGACGCCGTGCGGTTGGCGGCCACTCGATGAGCCTTGTAGTACTCGACAACGCGGCGATCGCCACGGTCGACGCGCGCGGCACCGAGCACGCCGGCGGCCACATCGTCATCCGCGACGGGCTGATCGAGAAGGTCGGCGCGGGCATGGCCCAGCGGCCGGTCGAGACGCACGACTACATCGACGCCGGCGGCTGCCTGGTCACCCCGGGCCTGGTCAACACCCACCACCACCTCTACCAGTGGGCGACCCGCGGCTACGCGCGGGACGCCGAGCTGTTCGAGTGGCTGACCACGCTGTATCCGGTGTGGGGGCGGCTGACCGAGGAGGTCACGCGGGCGGCCGGCGCGGCCGGAATGGCCAAGCTGGCGCTGACCGGCTGCACCACGATCGCCGACCACCACTACGTCTTCCCGAACGAGGGCGGCGACCAGATCGGTGCGCTCGTGGGCGAGGCCAAGCGGCTTGGGGTACGGCTGCACGCCGTGCGCGGGTCGATGGACCGCGGGCAGTCGAAGGGCGGGCTGCCTCCGGACAACATCGTCGAGGACATCGACGAGGCGTTGTCGGGCACCGAAAAGGCCATCACCGACCACCACGATCCGGATCCGCTGGGGTTGATCCGGATCGCCGTCGGGCCTTGCTCGCCGTTCTCGGTCAGCCGCGAGCTCATGGAGCAGGCGGCCGTGCTGGCGCGCCGCCACGGCGTGCGGCTGCACACGCACCTCGCCGAGACCATTGACGAGGAAGAACAGTGCCTGGCCGAATTCGGCTGCACGCCGGCGCAGTACGCCGAGCAGCTGGGCTGGCTCGGCGACGACGTCTGGCTGGCGCACACCATCCACCTCTCCGACGAGGCGATCAAGCGCTTCGGCCAGACCGGCACCGGCTCCGCGCACTGCCCTACCTCCAACGGCCGCATCGCCGCCGGCATGGCCCCGGTGCGGCAGCTGCTGGACGCCGGCGCACCGGTCGGGCTCGGCGTCGACGGCGCCGCGTCCAGCGAGTCCGGCGGTCTCGGCGAGGAGCTGAAGCAGGCGCTGCTGGTGGCCCGGTTCCGTGGCGGTGCAACGGCGTTGTCCATTCGCGAGACGTTGTGGATGGGCACCATGGGCGGCGCCCGCTGCCTCGGCCGGGACCACGAGATCGGCTCCATCGAGCCGGGCAAGGTCGCCGACCTCGCCGTGTGGCGGATGGACGACCTGGACCACGCCGGCATCGCCGATCCGGTGGCGGCGCTCGTGCTGAGCTCCGCGCCGAAGGTGGACCGCCTGCTGGTCGGCGGCCGCAGCGTGATCGCCGGCGGCGAGCTGCGCACCGCCGACCTCGACTCCATCACCCGTGACCTCGCACAAGCCGCGGAGGTGCTGCGATGACCTCCCCCACCAGGGAAACAACCAAAGGCGGGGTTGGCGACAGCCCGCTGCGCCCGGACGGCACGCTCAAGGTGCGCGGCGAGTTCGCGTACTCGTCCGACCTGTGGCACGAGGACATGCTGTGGGGCGCGACCCTGCGCAGCCCGCACCCGTACGCCCGGATCCGCTCCGTCGACATCGGCGAGGCGCTGAAGGTGCCCGGGGTGTACGCCGTCCTCACCCACAACGACGTGCCCGGCACGAACCTGTACGGCCTTGAGCACCCCGACCAGCCGGTGCTGGCGGTGGATGTCGTGCGCTACCACGGGGAATCGATCGCGCTGGTCGCCGCCGACCACCCCGAGACGGCCCGGCGGGCGATCAAGAAGATCAAGGTCGACTACGAGGTGCTGACGCCGATCACCGACGCGGAGGCGGCCGTCGGCCCGGACGCGCCGGCGCTGCACAACGGCGGGAACGTCGTCCGCAAGGTGCACATCGAGCGCGGCGATCAGCACGCGACGGCCGACGTCGTGGTGAGCGGCGTGTACGAGGTCGGCATGCAGGACCAGGCCTTCCTCGGCCCCGAGTCCGGCCTGGCCATCCCCGCCGAGGACGGCGGCGTCGACCTCTACGTCGCCACCCAGTGGCTGCACGTGGACCAGAAGCAGATCTGCTTCGCGCTGGACCTGCCCACCGACAAGGTGCGGCTGACGCTCGCCGGCGTCGGCGGCGCGTTCGGCGGCCGCGAGGACCTGTCCATCCAGGTGCACGCATGCCTGCTCGCGCTGCACACCGGCAAACCGGTGAAGATGGTCTACAACCGCGAGGAGTCGTTCTACGGGCACGTGCACCGGCACCCGGCCAAGCTGTACTACGAGCACGGGGCCGACCGCGACGGCACGCTGCGGTACGTCCGCTGCCGGATCTACCTCGACGGCGGCGCGTACGCGTCGAGCACCCCGGCCGTGGTGGCCAACGCCGCCACGCTCGGCATCGGTCCGTACAATGTGGACAATGTGACCGTCGACTGCTGGGGCGCGTACACGAACAACCCGCCCTGCGGCGCGATGCGCGGATTCGGCGCCGTGCAGGCGGGTTTCGCCTACGAGTCGCAAATGGACAAGCTCGCCGCCGCGCTGGGCATCGACCCGGTGGACGTCCGGGTGCGCAACGCCATGAGCGAAGGCAGCGTGATGCCGACCGGCCAGGTCGTCGACTCCGCCGCGCCGGTGGAGGAACTTCTGCGCCTGGTCAAGGAAAGGCCGCTGCCACCGGCCACCGACGGGCCGTTGGACCTGACGGCGATGCCCGGCGGCGTCTCCAACACCACCCACGGCGAGGGTGTCGTGCGGGGCGTCGGTTACGCGGTCGGCATCAAGAACATCTGCTTCTCCGAGGGCTTCGACGACTACTCCACCGCCCGCCTGCGGCTGCAGGTGATCAACGGCGAGCCGGCGGCCGTGATCCACACCGCCGCGGCCGAGGTCGGCCAGGGGCTCGTCACGATCCAACAGCAGATCGTCCGCACCGAGCTGGGCATCGACCAGGTCACCGTGCATCCGGCCGACACCACCGTCGGCAACGGCGGCTCCACCTCGGCCTCGCGCCAGACGTATGTCACCGGCGGCGCGGTGAAGGCCGTGTGCGAGGCCGTCCGGGAGAAGCTGCTCAAGCTCGCGGTGGCCCGGTTCGGCGAACCCCGCTCCGAGCTCAGCGCGCCGGACGTCGTCGCCGTGCTCGGCGATGACGTGATCGAGGAAACCGTCGAGTGGCGGCACCGGCCGACCACAGCGCTGGATCCCGATACCGGACAAGGCTTCGCGCACGTGCAGTACGGCTTCGCCGCGCACCGCGCGGTCGTCGACGTGGACGTGGACCTCGGCCTGGTCAAGGTCGTCGAGCTCGCCTGCGCGCAGGACGTGGGCAAGGCGATGAATCCGCAGGCCGTGCTCGGCCAGATCCACGGCGGCAGCACGCAGGGCCTCGGCCTGGCCGTGATGGAGGAGATCCAGGTCTCCGGCGGCAAGGTCCGCAACCCGTCGTTCACCGACTACCTGATCCCGACCGTGCTCGACACCCCGCCGATGCCGGTGGACGTGCTCGAGCTCGCCGACCCGCACGCCCCCTACGGGCTGCGCGGGGTCGGCGAACCGCCCACGATCTCGTCCACACCGGCGGTGGTCGCGGCCATCCGCGCCGCCACCGGCCTGGCCCTCACCCGCGTTCCGGTTCGACCGGAACACCTCACAGACACACAATCCCCTTCGGCCTAGGAGAATCCACCGATGACCACGACAGCCGCCACCGACCAGGAGTGGCTCGACGAGGCCGTCCGGCTGGCTGCCGCGAACGTCGCGACCGGCGGCGGGCCCTTCGGCGCCGTCGTCGTGCGCGGCGACGAGCTGATCGCCACCGGCGTCAACCGGGTCGTGCCGACGCTGGACCCGACCGCCCACGCCGAGGTGGTGGCGATTCGCGAGGCATGCCAACGGGTCGGCGACTTCCGGCTCACCGGCTGCGTGCTGTTCTCCTCGTGCGAGCCGTGCCCGCTGTGCCTGTCGGCCTCCCTGTGGGCCCGGCTGGACCGGGTCGTCTTCGCGGCCGACCGCGACGACGCCGCCGCGGCCGGCTTCGACGACCGCGCCTTCTACGACCTGTTCGAGCAGCAGCGGGCAACCTGGCCCGTCCCCGTGCTGCAAGTGTCCACCGCGGACCACAACACCCCGTTCTCCGCGTGGCTTTCCCGCACCGACCGCGTCGAGTACTGACCCTCGCCGCGTGTGCTGACCGGAGCACCACCGCTTAAACGTTCGTGGATTCAGGCCATCAGTCCGATGGCCTGGTTCCGCGCGCCCACCGGCATGGGAGTACGTCATGACCCAGTTGCGCGACCGCCGCCCCACAACTGCCCTGTTGGAACGACGTTTCCGCTTGGCCGAGCGCGGCACCACCCTCGGGCGGGAAGTCCGAGGCGGCGTCACCACATTCGTCGCGATGGCCTACATCGTGTTGCTCAACCCCCTGATACTGGGCGCTTCGGCCGACATCACCGGCGCGCGCCTGACCATTCCCGAGGTCACCACCGCGACGGCGCTGGCCGCCGGCGTGATGACCGTCCTCATGGGACTGGTCGGCAACGCTCCCCTCGCGCTGGCCGCCGGTCTGGGCGTGAACGGCATCGTCGCCTTCCAGCTGGCCCCGACCATGACCTGGGCGCAGGCGTTCGGACTCGTCGTGCTGGAAGGGGTCTGCATCGTCGTGCTGGCCGTGTCCGGCATCCGGGAACGCATCATGAACGCGATCCCGGCGGCGCTGAAGACCGCCATCTCGGTCGGCATCGGCCTCTACATCGCGCTGGTCGGCCTGGTCAGCGCCGGATTCGTGACCAGGACACCGGATTCCGCGCACTCCACGGTGCCGGTGCGGATGGGCGACGGCGGCCACCTCGTCGGCTGGCCGATGGTGGTGTTCGCGGTCGGCCTGCTGCTGATGATCGTGCTGATGGCCCGGGCGGTGCCCGGCGCGGTGCTGATCAGCATCGTCGTCGCCACGCTCATCGCGGTGATCGCCAACGCGCTGTGGCCGGGCGCGAGCTGGGGCCTGGTCACCCCGAAGCTGCCCACCCACCTGGTCGCCGCGCCCGACTTCGCCCTGTTCGGACACGTCGACCTGTTCGGCGGCTTCGCCAGCGCCGGCGCGATCACCGCCACGGTGTTCCTGTTCACGCTGGTGCTGAGCGGATTCTTCGACGCGATGGGCACGATCACCAGCGTCTGCCACGAGGCCGGCATGACCACGAAGGACGGCAAGGTCGCCGGCATGGGCAAGATCCTGCTGGTGGACGGCGTCGGCGCGATCGTCGGCGGCGGCACGGGTTCCGCGCCGAACACGGTGTTCCTGGAGTCGGCGGCCGGCGTCGGCGAGGGCGCGCGCACCGGGCTGGCCAGCGTGGTCACCGGCGCGCTGCTCGGCGCGACCATGCTCGTCACGCCGATCGCCGGCATCGTGCCGGCGCAGGCAGCCGCGCCCGCGCTGGTGGTGATCGGCGGCATCATGATGGCCCAGTGTCGCCGGATCCCGTTCCAGGACAGCGACTTCACCATCCCGGTGTTCCTCACGATGGCGATCGTGCCGTTCACGTACTCGATCACCAACGGGGTCGGCGCGGGCGTGGTCAGCTACGTGGTGGTGAAGCTGGGCAAGGGCCAGTGGCGCGAGGTGCACTGGCTGGTTGCGGTCATCGCGGCGATCTTCGTCGCCTACTTCGGCATTGCCGGGATCGAGGCGCTGGCCCGATGAGGTACCTAACCACATGAGAGAAATAGCAGCGGCGCTGCGCGGGCAGCGGTTCGCCGTCGCCAGCGTGGTCGACGTCAGCGGCAGCGCGCCGCGGGGCCTGGGCTCCGCGCTCGCGGTGACCGACGATGGCGAGGCGTTCGGCAGCGTCTCCGGCGGGTGCGTGGAGGGAGCCGTCTACGAGCTGGCGCGGGAGGCGCTGACGACAGGATTGCCACAGCGGCAACGTTTCGGCTACTCCGACGACGACGCGTTCGCCGTCGGCCTGACGTGCGGCGGCGTGCTGGAGGTGTTCGTGCAGCCGAGCACCCCGGCGATCGCCGCCGCCCTGGCGGCCGATCCCGAGCCGGTCGTGCTGGCCCGGGTGATCGGCGGCCCGGAGTCGTTGCTGGGCAAGGGCATGGCCGTCTTCGGGGATCGGGTCGTCGGCGACCCGATCGTCGACCCCGACCTCGTGCGCCACGCCACCGCGACCGGCCGCCAGTCGTACCGGAATCTGGAACTGTTCATAGAACCGTGGTCTCCGCCGCCACGCATGCTGGTTTTCGGGGCCATCGACTACGCGGCCGCCCTGGTGGGCATGGGGAAGTTCCTCGGCTACCGCGTGACGGTATGCGACGCGCGGCCGGTGTTCGCCACCACCGCGCGCTTCCCGGACGCCGACGAGGTCGTCGTGGACTGGCCGCACCGCTACCTCGCCGGCACGCCCACCGATCATCGGACGATCGTCTGCGTGCTCACCCACGACGAGAAGTTCGACGTGCCGCTGCTGGCCGACGCCCTGCGCCGGCCGCTGGCGTTCGTCGGCGCGCTGGGTTCCCGTCGCACCAACGCGCAGCGCCTGTCACGGCTGCGTGACATCGGGCTGACCGAGCGTGAGCTGTCCTCGCTTCGGGCTCCGATCGGGCTGGATCTGGGGGCCAGCACGCCGGAGGAGACGGCGGTGTCCATCGCCGCGGAGATCGTCGCGTTGCGCCGCAGCGGCACCGGATTGGCGCTCACGGGAGGTTCCGGCCCCATCCATGCGAACGGCCCCCGCCCCGGTGGGGACGAGGGCCGCGCGGTGTTCGCTGTCAGTTGTTGACGGGGATTCCCGCCGCCTGGCAGGCGCCGACCATGTCACCGGCGCACAGGTCGCTCGTCTTGACGACGCCCTTGGCCACCAGGCCCTGCACGTCGTTGCGGCCGATCGACTGTGGTCCGAGGAGGACGGACTTGACGTCGCGCCCCTTGCCGTCGGGGCCGCCCTTCGGGTCCTGGGTGTTGCCCGTGGCGAGGTCGTCGGCGTCGCCGTGCCGGCCGGTCGCCAACGCGATGGCCAGCCGCGAGGCCGCCTCCGCCTCGATGTCGATCGGCTTGTACACGGTCATGCACTGGGTGCTCTTCAGCACCGCCTTCAGACCGTCGAGGGTGGCGTCCTGGCCGGTGACCGGCACGTTGGACAGGCCGCGGGCCTTCAGCACTGCCTCGATGCTCTGGGCCATGCCGTCGTTGGCGGCGAGCACGCCGTCCACGTGGCCGCCATTCGCGTCGAGCAGGCTGGTGAAGGTGGTGGCGGCCAGGTCGGGCGACCAGTTGTCGATGGACTTGCTCGCGACCAGTCGCATGTTCCCCGAGTCGTAATGGGCCTTCATGACGGTCTCTTGGCCCTTGTGGAACTGGGTCGCGTTGTTGTCCGTGGACGCGCCCTCGATCTCGATGATCTGCGCGCCGTTGACCTTGGTGCCGAGGCACCCCAACAGGCCGTCGGCCTGGAGCTGGCCGACCGCGGGGTTGTCGAAGGAGACGTAGTACTCCGCGGTGCCGCCGAGGCTGATCCGGTCGTAGTCGATGACCGGGATGTGCGCGGCGGCCGCCTTCTTCTCCACGACGGCGCCGCCGTCCGTGGACAGCGGAGTGATCATGAGCACGTTCACGTGCTGGGCGATCATCTGGTCGGCCAGCGACGCGAACCGCTTCTCGTCGCCCTGCGCGTTCTCGACGATCGGGTCGATGCCCGCGAAACTGAGCTGGGATGTGAGCAGTGGCTTGTCCGAGTCCTCCCAACGGGCTGAGGTGGTCTTGTCCGGCAGGATCACGCCCACCTTGGGTTTGGTGTGTGTCGCGGTTCCGTTGGCGGCGCTGTTGGAAGCAGTTCCGCAGGCGGAGGAGGCGACAAGCACGAGTGCACACCCGGCTACGGCGACGACGGTCCGCATCCGCATTGCCTCCACTACGCTTGGCTGAGATGCGGTAGTTCACCGCGTGAGCGGCACACGAGTCAAGCTGGCTGTCGCCGGGAAACAATTGCCAGTCCGAGCGCGGCGACAAGTAACACGATCATGGCCGCGACCGGGCCGACACCGTGCAGCGCAAGCGTCACCGACGCGACACCGAGCGTGGTGCCCAGGCCCCGCGCCATGTTGACCAGACCGCCGCCGACGCCCGAGCAGGCCGCCGGGATCGCTCCCATCACGGTGGCGTTGTTCGCGGGCGTGAACAGGCCCAGCCCGATCCCCAGGCCGGCCAACGAGATCGACAGCACCGGATCCGTCAATGGCAGCAGACACAACGGGATCAGCGCGGCCACACAGAGCAGGCCGCCGGCCAGCGCGCCGAATCGATCAGATTTGGTCCGATCCGGCCAGCGGCTGCCCCCGAACGTCGCAGCCAGCGCGAAGCCGGCCGGCAGGCTGGTGAGCACGAATCCCGCCCGCACAACGGAACCCCCGAGTACCGGTACGAGCACGAGCGGGCCGAAGAGCACCAGATATCCGAGCATCGCGGCGACCAGACCACTTGCGATCACCCGGTCCCGCAACAAATTCAGATCGATCATCGGTTCGGGGGCCGTCCGCTGCCGGAGAACGAATCCGACGCCGGCCGCCACCGCCACGAAGAAAAGGGTTACTACGGCCCACCATGGGATGTCCAAACCGGACAGAGCGGATAGGGCGAGCAACAGTGCGGTCGAAGAACTGCCCAAAAGTGCCACGCCCGGCCAGTCGACCGTACGCAATTCGGTCCGCTGACGGGTGCGCGGCAACAAATACCGGCCGGCCGCGATGGCCGACAGTCCGATCGGGACGTTCACCCAGAACACCCACTGCCACCCCACGCCGGCCACCAGCACGCCGCCCAGCGTCGGCCCGAGCGCGAGCCCGATCGCCTGCGCCGCCGCCTGCACCCCGAGCGCCGCGCGCAGCGACCGCCGCGGCGAGCTCGTCGTCACGAGGGCGACGCTGTTGGCCTGGAGCATGGCGGCGCCGACGGCCTGCACCACCCGCAGGCCGACCAGCAGCGGCAGCGAGTCGGCGAAGCCGCAGGCGGCCGACGCCACCGTGAAGACGCCGAAGCCGTAGAGGTAGACGAGTTTGCGGCCGACCGAGTCGGCGAGCCGACCGACCGGCACCAGCAGGGCGACCAGGGTGAGCAGGTAGCTCAGCGACACCCACTGCACGCCGGCCAGCGACGCGTCGAACTGCCTGCTCAGGGCCGGGAACGTCAGGGTCACGATGCTGGCGTCGAGCTGCCCCATGAACGCGCCGAGGCAGACGGCGGCGACGGCCAGCCAGTGCGCGTGCGGCCAGCGGGCGACGACCCGGGGACGGGCCGGTTCGACGCCGAGACGGCGCAGCAGCACGGTGTCCACACGCCAACTTTATCTCGGTCACCGACATAATCGGTGACCGACAAGTATGGCGGTCATCACCACCTGGCTACGCTTAGGGGATGTCGCAGGTCACGCCCGAGCACGACGCCCCGTCGAGCGTCAACGACGCCCGCACCCTCACCGAGGTGGTCACGAGATTGCGCCGTGCCCTGCGCACCAGCATCCGGACCGACTACCCCTGGGAAGCGCTGCCGATGGCCCAGGTCGAGCTGCTGATGGCGCTGGCCGACCACGCCCCGGCCAAGATCGGCCAGCTGGCCTCGCTGCAGCGGCTCGCGCCCAATACCGTCAGCGGGCTGGTCCAGCAGCTGGTCGAGGGCGGCCTGGCCGTCCGCGACAGCGACCCGTCCGACCGCCGGGTGGCCCGGGTGTCGCTCACCGACGCCGGCCGGCAGCAGCTGTCCGAGTGGCAGCAGGCGCACGAGCGCCGCATCTCCGCCGCGCTGGACAAGCTCCCGCCGCAGGCCCGGGCGGCCGTCGCCGACGCGCTGCCGGCGCTGAACCTGCTCGTCGACCACCTCGTCACGCCCTGACCCGAACCGAGCCGCCGGTCGCGCGCGAACACGTGCCGTGACGGTTGTCGTGCAGAAGGACTCCCCAGTGAGCGTCGCCCAGACCCTGGCCGCCCTGGTGCGGCGGTTCCTCGGCGTGGACCTGCCCGTGGGGCTGCGGGCGTGGGACGGCAGCGTGGCCGGCCCCGCCGGCGCGCCGATGGTGGTGATCAGGTCGCGGCGGGCGCTGCGGCGCCTGCTGTGGGACCCCAACGAACTGGGACTGGCCCGCGCATTCGTCGCCGGCGACATCGACGTCGAGGGCGATCTGAAGGAGGGCCTGGCCCGGTTCTGGGGCCTCGCCCGCCGCGAGAACCTCGGCAAGGTGAAACTGACCGCCGCCGACCGGCTGCATGCCGTCGGCCAGGCCCTGAAGCTGGGCGTGATCGGTCCCCGGCCGGAGCCGCCGCCCGAGGAGGCGCGGCTGTCCGGGGCCGAGCACACCAAGTCCCGGGACCGGGACGCCATCGCCCACCACTACGACCTGTCCAACGACTTCTACCGGACCCTGCTCGACCCGAACATGGCGTATTCCTGCGGGTACTGGACGTCGGACGCGCCGGACTACACCGTCGAGGACGCGCAGCGGGACAAGCTGGATCTCATCTGCCGGAAGCTCGACCTCAAACCCGGCATGCGGCTGCTGGACGTCGGCTGCGGCTGGGGCTCGCTGATCCTGCACGCCGCCACGCACTACGGGGTGCACGCGACCGGCGTGACGCTGGCGGCGCAGCAGCGCCAGTTCATCGAGCAGCGGATCGCCGAACGCGGCCTCACCGAACTGGTCGAAGTCCGGCTTCAGGACTACCGCGAGATTCCCGACGCCGGTTTCGACGCCATCGGGACCGTCGAGATGGGCGAACACGTCGGCCTCGGCAACTACCCGACGTACGCGGCACAGCTGTTCCGCCTGCTCAAGCCCGAGGGCCGGCTGCTGCTCCAGCAGATGTCCCGGGTGGCGACCGCGCCGAAGGCGTCCGGCGGCGGCGCGTTCATCGAGCGCTACGTGGCCCCCGACATGCACATGCGGCCGGTCGGCGAGACCATCGCCATGCTGGAGCGGGCCGGCCTGGAGGTTCGGGACGTGCAGGCGATGCGCGAGCACTACGTCTGGACCGTCGACGCCTGGGCGCGGACCCTGGAGGAAAGCGCGGCCGAGCTGACCGCGCTGGTCGGCGAGGGGCAACTCCGGGTGTGGCGGCTGTACCTCGCCGGCGGCTCGCTGGCGTTCCAGGAGAACCGCATGGGCGTGGACCAGATCCTCGCCGTGCGGCCAACGGTGTCCGGCGCGAGCGGGATGCCCCGGACCCGGGAGGTCCCCGCGTGAACCTGGTCGGTCTGCTGGCCAACCTGGGCATCACCGCCGCCGCCGTGCTGGTGGTCATGCTCGTCGCGCTGGGCGTGGCCGTGGCGCGCGGCCGTCACGACGGCGTGGACACCGTGTGGGGCCTCGGCTTCGCGGTGATCGCCGTCGTGGGGCTTGTCGTGTCGGGCTCGGGCTGGCTGGTGACGGCGCTGACCGTGATCTGGGGCCTGCGGTTGGCGATCCACATCCAGCTCCGCAACGGCCGCCGTCCGGAGGACCCGCGCTACGTGGCGCTGATGAAGAAGGCCACCGGCAACCCGCACCTGTACGCGTTCCGCAAGATCTACCTGGTCCAGGGCGTGATCATGTGGTTCGTGTCCTGGCCCGTGCAGGCGGCCCAGTACGAGACGGGCGGCGCCGGCCTCCTGACCTGGCTGGGCGCGGCGGTGTGGCTCGTGGGCATCGTGTTCGAGGCCGTCGGCGACTGGCAGCTGGCCCGGTTCAAGGCCGACCCGGCGAACCAGGGCCGGATCATGGACCGGGGCCTGTGGCGGTACACCCGGCACCCCAACTACTTCGGCGACGCCACCGTGTGGTGGGGTCTGTACTTGATCGCCTGCCAGCACTGGCTCGGCGCGCTGACGGTGCTCTCCCCGCTGGTCATGACCTTCTTCCTGACCAGGGGCACCGGCAAGGCGCTGACCGAGCGGGCGATGGGGGGCCGGCCCGGTTACGCCGAGTACGTGCGGCGGACCAGCGGCTTCCTCCCGTTGCCGCCGAAACCGGAAGGAACCCGATGAACAACGGCGACCTGGTCGCGGACTTCGAGCTGCCCGACGACCACGGCCGGCCCCGGCGGCTGTCCGAATTCCTGGCCAAGGGGCCGGTCGTGCTGTTCTTCTACCCTGCGGCGATGACCGGCGGCTGCACCGCGGAGAGCTGCCACTTCCGGGACCTCGGGGCCGAGTTCGAGGCCGTCGGCGCGCAGCGGCTGGGCATCTCCCCCGACGCCGTCGGCAAGCAGCGCGAGTTCTCGGCGATGAACTCGTTCGACTATCCGCTGCTGTCCGACGTCGACGGCGTGGTCGCCACCCAGTTCGGGGTGCGCCGCAGGTTCGGACCGCTGCTCACCCGGCGGCAGACCTTCGTCATCGGCGCCGACGGCCGGCTGGTCACGTCGATCAAGAGCGAGCTGCGGATGGCCGTGCACGCGGACAAGGCACTGGAGGCTCTGCGGGCCCTCTGACCAGCGGTTTACCCCTTCCGGCGCAACGGCGCGGCCGATCGGCCGCGCCGGCTTACGATCATCGCCATACCAATGGAAGTAGCGCGGAACCGAACTCACCAGTAACCTCCGCCTTGTGGCCTTGATCACAACGGCGTTCTCGGCACGGCGGGGCTTCCGGCACCCGTGCGTCTACTGCGGACTGCCCGTGCTCGTCGACGACGTCGGCGACCTGCATCCGGGCCACGTCGTCGTGGACTACCACGACGACGCCACCCGTCGCCCGACCGGCCATGTGGGGACCGGTCGCGGCCTGCCCGACCTGGTGCTGCTGCACAAGTTCTGCAACGAGCACCTGTTCCCCGACTGCGGGGTCGCGCTGCGCCGCGCGCACCTGGGCTGGGCCACTGAGCAATTCGACCTGGGCACGGTCGACTCGGGCTCGGCCGCCTCCCTCAGCCACTACGACCAGCTCGGCCTGCACAGCGCCCCCTGGCGCGGCTTCGAGCTGTACCAGCGGCACTGGCGGGTGCGGAAGATGCGCTACGCGTGCAAGGCATGCCGGTACTACGCCGGCTGGTTTCAATCCGAGTGGAGCTGAGCACTGGTGATCGTTCGTCTCGTCCTCGGCCTGCTGATCACCGTTGTGGGGCTGGCGATCGCCGGCCGCCGGGTGCTCTGGCTGGCCGCCCTCATCCGCTCCGGGCAGCCGGCCTCCGGCCGCACGGACCGGCTCGGCGCGCGGGCCGCCGCCCAACTGCGCGAGGTGTTCGGCCAGCGCAAGCTGCTGAAGTGGTCGGTGCCCGGCGTCGCTCACTTCTTCACCTTCTGGGGCTTCCTCATCCTGGCCTTCACCATCGTCGAGGCGTGGGGCGCGCTGTTCGACCGCGACTTCGCCTTCTGGTGGTTCGGCACCCAGCCCTGGCTCGGTTTCCTCGAGGACTTCTTCACCGTCGCGGTGCTCCTCGCGCTGGCGACCTTCGCGGTGATCCGGGTCCGCAACGCGCCCGAGCGCAAGGAGCGCGCCTCCCGGTTCTACGGCTCGCACACCGGCCCGGCCTGGCTGGTGCTGGCGATGATCGCCGGCGTGATGGTGACGCTGCTGCTGTACCGGGCCGGGCAGTACAACACCGGCCACTTCCCGTTCGACCACAGCGGCTGGCCGTTCGCCACCTGGCTGCTCGCGCACGCGCTGGCCCCGCTCGGCACGACCGTCAACGCCGTGATCGAGACGGTGTTCCTGCTCGGCAACATCGCCGTGATCACGGGCTTCCTGGTGCTGGTCGTGCACTCCAAGCACCTGCACATCGCCCTGGCGCCGCTGAACGTGACGGCCAAGCGGCTGCCGGACGCCCTCGGCCCGCTGCTGCCGGTGGAGTCCGGCGGCAAGCCGGTGGACTTCACCGATCCCGCCGACGACGACATCTTCGGTCGCGGCAAGATCGAGGACTTCACCTGGAAGGGCATGCTCGACTTCGCCACCTGCACCGAGTGCGGGCGGTGCCAGTCCCAGTGCCCGGCCTGGAACACCGGGAAGCCGTTGTCCCCCAAGATGGTCATCATGGACCTGCGGGACCACCTGTTCGACCGCGCGCCGTACGTGATGGGACAGCGGGAAGGCGAGCCGGTGCCGCTGGTCGCCGAGGGCGGCGTGATCGAGCCGGACGTGCTGTGGTCGTGCACCACCTGCGGCGCGTGCGTCGAGCAGTGCCCGGTGGACATCGAGCACGTGGACCACATCGTGGACATGCGCCGCTACCAGGTGATGATCGAGTCGGAGTTCCCGACCGAGCTCGGCGCGCTGTTCCGGGGCCTGGAGAACAAGGGCAATCCCTGGGGTCAGAACAACAACGCCCGGATGGACTGGGCCAAGGACCTCGACTTCGAGGTGCCGGTGATCTCCGGCGAGCTGCCCGACGACGTCGAGTGGCTGTTCTGGGTCGGCTGCGCCGGCGCGTTCGACGACAAGGCCCGCGCCACCGTGCAGGCCACCGCCGAGCTGCTGCACATCGCCGGCGTGAACTACGGCGTGCTGGGCAACCGGGAGCGCTGCACCGGCGACCCGGCCCGCCGCTCCGGCAACGAGTTCCTGTTCCAGATGCTGGCGCAGGAGACCGCCGGGCTGCTCAACGAGACGTTCGGAGAGCGTGAACCCGGCCGTCGCAAGATCGTCACCACCTGTCCGCACTGCATGAACACCCTGGGCCGGGAGTACCCGCAGCTGGACGGCAACTACGAGGTCGTGCACCACACGCAGCTGCTGAACCGGCTCGTCCGGGAGAAGAAGCTCACGCCGATCCAGCCGGCCGGCAGCGCCGGGCAGTCCATCACCTTCCACGACCCGTGCTACCTGGGCCGGCACAACAAGGTCTACGAGCCGCCGCGCGAGGTCGCCGGCGCCGCCGGGGCCGCGTTGACGGAGATGCCCCGCCACGCCGACCGCTCGATGTGCTGCGGCGCCGGCGGCGCGCGGATGTGGATGGAGGAGCGGATCGGCAAGCGCATCAACCTGGAGCGCGTGGACGAGGCGCTGGCCACCGGCGCCGAGACCATCGCGACGGCGTGCCCGTTCTGCCGCGTGATGATCAGTGACGGGCTGGTGCAGCGCCAGAGCGAGGACATCGGTGCGAACGTGTCCGTCCGGGACGTGTCCCAGCTCCTGCTCGACGCCGTGCACCGGCAGCGGGACAGCATCGCCTGATTTGACGTGACGTGAACTCCCCTGAAACACAGGGGAGTTCACGTCGCTCGTCTTGATCGACCCTGCCGATCTCGGTCATAGTTCTCCCGCCGCCGCCCGATGCACCACGAGGAGTGGATGTTGCGCACCCTGTCCGCGCTCGCGACGGCGTCGGCCGTCGCGGTGCTGGCCTTGTCCCTGCCGATCCCCGCCGAAGCCGCCATCCTCACCCCGCTGCCGCAGAACGCGGACGGGTGGGAGCAGAGCTTCTCCCCCGCCTACGACTACGACGGCGACGGCTGCTACGCCACCGCCGCCATCGACCCGAACGGCAACCTCAACCCCGAGCTCAAGCTCGGCGGCGACGTCAACGGGCACTGCCACGACCCGGCCCAGTTGCAGAACTCCAACACCTACTCGCGGGAGCTCTGCAACAACGGCTGGTGCGCGGTGATGTACGCCAGCTACTTCGAGAAGGACCAGGCCACCCTCGGGCCGCTCGCCATCGGGCACACCCACGACTGGGAGCACGTGGTCGTCTGGATCAACATCGCCGAGAACCAGGTCGACTACGTCTCCACCTCGCAGCACAGCACGTGGAAGTGGTACCCGCGCTCGCAGGTCCGCTTCGACGGCACCCACCCCAAGGTCGTCTACCACAAGGACGGCGCCAGCACGCACTTCTTCCGGCTCGCCAACAACAACGACGAGCCGGCCGAGAACTACACGCACAACTGGTTCTACCCGCCGCTGGTCGGGTGGAACGGCTATCCGTCGCAGGCCCTGAAGGACAAGCTGATGACGGCGAACTTCGGCGAGGCCACCATCAAGATCAACGACGGCAACTTCGCCTACGGTCTCGCGCACTCGGAGCCGCCGGGCATCCCGTTCAACCCCAACGGCTGAGCCCGTCCCACCGAAACCCCGACCCGCGAGCGGGCCGGGGTTTCCCTGTGGTCGCTCCCCGCCGCGTGCCCGACAGCCAACCTCTAACCTGCACGCCATGACCGAGAGAGACGCGTTACTCGCGGTGGCGACGCTGCTCGCGCCCGCCCACGCCGACGTCGCCGAGCGGACCCTGAGCGCCCATGACGATCCCGAGGCCTTCCTCGCCGAGCACGCCGACCGCCTCGACGATCGCGGCATCGACGAGGCGATCCCCGACCTGGCGTGGATCGCGCTGGTCGACGCGCTGGACGACCACCGCCTGCTCGCCGAGATCGACTGGCACGAGGACCCGCAGGAGATCGTCGCCCAGCTGCGTCGGCTGGACTCCGCCCCGGACGCGCCGGAGGTATGGGTGGATGAGGACCTGCCGACGTACGAGTTCTGCCAGTCCCTCGGGTCCCGGCTGCGGGCGGCCGGCACCACGTTGGCGGCGTTGGACATCGAGTCCGACTGCTACCCGCTCGTGCTGCTGCCCAACGGCGACGCCGACACCCTGGTCGCCCTCGCTTCCACCGCCGGCTTCAAGGCGTTCACCTTCTGACGATCTGTCCCGTTAGGACACCCGCCGGAACTCCAGCAGGCAGCGCTCATCGCTCACATCGGTGACGGTGACGAGGGCCAGCCCGTGGGCGGCGGCGAGGGTTTCGAACTCCTCGACCCGTCGCTCACGGCCGGCGAAGATCACGAACATGGCCAGGTCGAACGCCGTCGTGGACATGCGGCCCCGGACGGCTTCCAGGATCAGCACGCGGCCGTCCGGGGCGGCGGCCTCGGCGCAGCGGGCCAGTATCCGGTGCGCGTGGTCGTCGTCCCAGTCGTGCAGGATGTCGGCCAGCAGGTACGCCTGCGCGCCGGCCGGGAGCGGGTCGAAGAAGCTGCCCTCGACAGCCTCGGCGCGGCTGTCGAGGCCGCGTTCCGCGAAGCGCTTGTTCGCCGCGGCGGCCGTCGGTTCGAGCTCGACCACCTTGCCGGTCGTCTTCTCGTTGGCGTCAAGGATCGCCGCGAGGACCGTGCCGTTGCCGCCGCCGACGTCCACGATGCTGGCGAAGCGGCCCCAGTCGTAGTTGGCGACGATCGGCGGGAGCGTCTGTTGGAACCGCTGGACCATCTGCTGGTCGAACTGCTCGCGGAGGTCGCGGTTCCGGTCGAGGTCCGTCCAGAAGTCCGCGCCGAAGTGCCTGGCATAGCCGGGTTCGCCGGTCGTCACGCTGTGCCGGAGCTCCACGAACGCCATCTCCGACCGGCCGCCCGCCATGTCCAGGTGCAGGAAGTTCGTCAGCCCGTTGCCGGCGTCCGTGCACAGCGTCTCGCCGAAGTCGGTGGTGTGGAAACCCTCGTCGGTGCTGTCGAGGATGCCCAGCGTGGTCAGGTGGCTCAGCAGCAGCTCCAGCCCCACCGGCGACGCCTCCAGTTCCGTCGCGAGGTGATCCGCCGTTGCCGGCTCTCGCAGCCGATCCGGCAGGCCGAGGGTGACCGCCACTCTGAGCGCCATAGGTGTGGCCAGACCGGCCATCTGTCGAATAGCGGCAACGTTGTCCTGTGTGGTCACGGAGATCAACGGTGCCACGCCCTGTCAACCGGGATTCCGCCCGCACGTGAGTGCGTCAGCGCTGATGATCTACCTGAAACCTACATTCGGTGTGTCCCAGAGCGCGACTCGCGGGGGTTTCGTGGAGGGTGGGGCGGGAGTGGGGCCAGTGTTCGAAGTGCCACCACTCGTTGGCGTAGGTGCGGTAGAGGCCGTAGCGGTGGCCGTGGGTCTCCAGCCACTGGGCGCCTTCCCGGGGACGGATGTCCAGGGCGCGGCCCTGCACGTGGAGCGACTCGGCCGGAGGTAGGACCCACTGGCGCGCGGCCGCCGCGCTGCCGTGTTCCAGCACGGCCTCGTCGAACAGGCGCTGCTGCTCGGCGGCGCTGCGGGCGCCGGAGGTCAGGCCGATCACGATGCCGTGCCGCCAGAGGGCCTCGCACCGGGCCGCGGCGAAGGCGACCCGGGCGCCGGTGTCCAGGCCGGTCAGGTCCTCGTGGGGAAACCGCAGACCCAACGCCCATTCGGCGGCCCGCTCGCGCGGACGCCAGCGCCCGGCGAGCGTGTCCAGCGGCAGCCGCAGCCGCGCCAGGCCGATAGTGGCCAACCGGTAGACGTCCATGGTGGGCCCTCTTTCGGTCGGTGACCGAATGCTAGGAACCCTCGACCCGCCCGGACGTCATCCCAGCCGCTGATCCCGGCGTCATACCAGGGTCTGGTCTTTCACTCCAGCAGCGGAAACGTGCCGGAACGGAGCAACCCCAGGATCGCGTCGGTGCGCTCACGCGGGGCGGCGTAGTCGGGATGCGCCCGCAGCACCGCGGCGGCGTCGTGCAGCTTGTGCATCTGCGCCGCCGCCTCCTGCACGCCACGCCCGTTGACGGCGTGCCCGACGAGCGCCGGCGCGGCCGGGTCGATCCGGCCGACGGACACGGCCTTCTCCACCCGCCGCGCGCACCGGCAGAACCCCTCCGGCGTCACGATGCCGCACGTCGACCCCATGAACGTCCGCAGCCGTTCCCGGGCCCGCTCCAGCCGCTTCCGGTACGCCGCCGGCGAGATGTCCAGCACCCAGGCCGCCTCGGTGGACGTCAGCTCGAAGACGTCGGCGAGCACGAACGCCACCCGCTCCGACCGCTCCAGGCACTGCAACACCGCCTGCGTGCAGGACAGCCGCACCTCGTTCACCAGCAGGTCCGCGTCGGGGCCGGCGTAGTCGGCGTCGGCCAGCCCGTCGGCGAGGTCGTCGCGGAACTCGTCCAGGCTGAGCTCCCTCGCCTCCTGCGGCGTCTTGCGGCGCAGGTTGAGCAGGTAGTTCACGCCGATCCGGTACGCCCAGGTGAGCAGCTTGGCCTCGCCGCGGAACGACGCCAGCCGGGTGATCACCTGGATCAGGATCTCCTGGGTGGCGTCCTCCGCGTCCGCCGGCCGCCACACCATCCGCAACGCCAGGCGGTACAGGGGATCGCGCAGCTCGTGCACGATCTCCCGCAGCGCCTCCTGGTCCCCGTCGACGGCCCGGGCGACGACGTCGCTCATGCCCACAGCCAGGACCCGATCGCCCGGCCCATCGCCTCGGGCTGGTCCTCCGGCGCCTGGTGCCCGCCCGGTCCGAGCGACACCAGCGTCACCGCCGCGAACGTCTCCTTGGCCCACGTCGCCGTCTCCGCCGACCCCATGCCCACTCCCTCTTCGACGGTCATCACCAGCTTCGGCACCTGCGGCGTCGCCGCCAGCCACTCGCCGTAGGCGACCATTCGATCATGCACGTCGGCCGGCTCGCCGTCGAACGGGATCTCCCGCGGCCAGGCCAGCAGCGGACGCCGCGACCGCTCGTCCGGGTACGGCGCGCGGTACACGTCGTGATCGGCCGGCGCCAGCCCCGACTGCACCCCGTGCGGCAGGTTGAACTCGATGAACTGGTTGTCCCGCAGCACCATCTGCTCGCCCTCGGCGGACCGGATGCGCCGGAAGATGTCCTGCCCCAGCGGCGGCATCTCGGCCCAGCTCAGCGGCCGCAGGAAGGTCTCCACCAGCGCCAGCCCGCGCACCCGGTCCGGGTGCCGCCGGGCCCAGTCCATCCCCAGCGCGCCGCCCCAGTCCTGCCCGACGATCACTACGTCGTCCAGGCCCCCGTCACCCAGACCGAGGGCGTCGAACCAGGCGTCCAGGTAGCGGACGTGGTCCACGAACCGGTAGTCGATGTCCGGCTTGCCCGAGTCGCCCATGCCGATCAGGTCCGGCGCGAGGCACCGGGCCCGGTCCGACAGCAGCGGGATCACGTTCCGCCACAGATGGGACGACGTCGGGTTGCCGTGCAGGAACACGATCGTGGTGTCCCCGGCGCCCTCCTCGCGGTACGCCATGACCGAGTCCAAGACCTCGACGGTCTTCATGTGTCCTCCCTCGTTGAACTGCCTTCACCGGGTTGGACACGCGCCCGGGGCCGGCTGTGACATCGGCGTGCGTGAGACCCACGTCACTTGACACCCCAAGATCACCGGAGCACCGTGGAAACTATGGAAACCGAAATAGTTTCCGCAGTTTCCGAGGATCCGCGCGGCGCCGACGACCCACGCTGGGCGGTGATCGTCGAGGCGGCCGGACGGCTGTTCCTCGCCCCCGGCCCCGGCCGGGTCGGCATGGACGACCTGGCCCGCGAGCTCGGCATGAGCAAGAAGACGATCTACCGGCACTTCCCGGACAAGCACAGCCTGATGACGGTGGTGCTGGACCGGCAGTTCGCCGTGATCGAGCGCGCGGTGGCGGCGGCGGCCGCGGAGACGGTCGACCAGCCGTTCGGCGAGCAGGTGCGGCAGTTCCTGATTGCCGCGTGCGGCGGGCTCGACCAGATCGGCGCGGCCCAGCTCGCCACCGGACGCGGCGACGCGGTCCTGCGCCGACACGTGGAGCAGCGCATCGACGCCGTCGTCTACCAGCGGCTCGACGAGCTGTTCCGGGACGGGCACGAGCGCGGGCTGCTGTCCGCGCCGCCCGAGTTGCTCGGCGAGATCACCCGGGGCGCGGTGGAGCGACTGCTCAACTCGCAACTCCCCCGCCGACTCGACTGCACGGCCGCCGATCTGCTGCGGGCGACCGTCGACACGGTGCTCCACGGGGCGATCCGCCCCGGCACCGACTAGGAGGAAAGACTCGTGACTGGGGACAGGGTGGCGCTGATCACCGGCGCCAGTAGCGGAATCGGGGCGGCGACGGCACGTCTGCTGGCCGCCCGGGGAATGCGGGTGGTGGTCAACTACCTGCGCAGCGAGGCGGCGGCCAAGGAAGTCGTGGCCGACATCGAGGCCGCCGGCGGCGAGGCCATGGCCGTGCAGGCCGACGTACGCGAACCGGCGGCGGTCGCCGGCCTGCTCGACCAGGTGCGACGGGTCTGGGGCGACGTGGACGTGCTCGTGCACAACGCCCTCACGCCGTACGCCATCAAACCGTTCCAGGACATGACGTGGGACGAGCTGGGCGGCAAGGTCGACGACGAGATGCGCGCCGCGTTCACCGTCACCAAGGCCGTGCTGCCGGGCATGACCGAACGGCGGTCGGGGCGGATCATCTACCTCGGCACCGGTCTGAGCCGCCGGCCTCGGGAGGGCATGATCGCGCTGGGCACGGCCAAGGCCGCGCTCACGCAGTTCGCCCGCTATCTCGCCCAGGAGTTGGGCCCGCAGGGCATCACGGTCAACGTCGTCGAGCCCGGTCCGGTGGCGGAAACCCGGATCTCGCACGTGCTCGACGGGGAGCAGGCGCAACGTCAGATCGCGGCGACCCCGCTCGGGCGGCTGGCCCTGCCCACCGACGTCGCGCAGGCGGTCGCCTTCTACGCCGGCGAGGACAGCTCCTTCATGACCGGCACCACTGCGGCGGTCAACGGCGGGATGGCGATGTACTGATGCTCTCCATCGATCTGGCCTACGTCGGACGGGGCCTGCACGAGGAACTGGCTGCCTACATCGCCGACCAGGAAGGGTTCTACGAGCAAGAAGGCGTCCGTGTCGCGCTGCGGGACGGCCGCGCCTGGGACGAGGAACGGCTGCGCCGCGGCGCCACCATCGGCCTCGGGCGCGCGCTGCTGTCCCGGCTGACCGGCGGCGTTCCCTGGGTCGCGCTCAACGTCAACACCGATCGCCCCCTGTTCTGGTTCCTCGCCCGACCGGAGCTGACGTCACTGCACGACCTCGCCGGACGGAAGCTGGCGGTGCACGCGCCGCGCACCGCGCCCGGCTGCTTCGCCCGAATCGTGTTGCGCCGCAACGGTATCGACCCGGACCGCGACGTCGACACGATCGTCCGCTCCCCCGGCGACTACGGCATGGACCTGCGTCGGCTGCGCGACGGCACCATCGACGCCGCCTACGTCGGCAGCACGATGGCGCCCGAAGCGGTCGCCGCGGAGAACGGGTGGCGAGTGCTGGCCTGGGTCGGCGACCACTTCCAGATCCCGACCGTCGGCGTTGCCGTCGATCCAACCCATATCGCGCCGGACGACCCTGCGGTGCAGGCGGTCGTGCGAGCGCACCGACGGGCGCTCCGGGTGATTTCTGCCGATCCAGTGACGACGGTCCGGCACATGCGGACGTTCCTCGGCGGGCAGACGACTGACGAGATCCGCGCCCATTACAAGACGTTCATCGCGCCGTACTTCACCACCGACGGCCAGGCCGACCTCGCCGTCGGCGACGCCGCGATCACCGCGGTCGCCGCCGAGCTCGGCGTGCCCGCCACCGTCACCGCGGCCGACTTCTACCGGAAGGACCAGCCATGAAGATCGCCGTCATCGGCACCGGACTCATCGGCTCCCAGGTGGTCAGCGATCTGACCGCGGCCGGCCACGAGGCGACCGGTCACTCCCGCTCCACCGGCATCGATCTCCTCACCGGAGCCGGGCTCGACGACGCGGTGCGCGGCGCCGAGGTCGTGGTCGACGTGAGCAACTCGCCCACGTTCGACGACGCCTCGCTCGACTTCTTCCGCACGTCGGTGACCAATCTGCTGGCGGCGGCCGAGGCGGCCGGCGTGCGGCACATCGTGGCGCTGTCGATCGTCGGCGTCGACGAGGTGCCGGACATGGCGTACTACCGGGCCAAGACGCTGCAGGAAGAGTTGGTGAAGGCCGGCCCGATCCCGTACTCGATCGTCCGCGCCACACAGTTCATGGAGTTCGTCGGCCCGTCGATGGAGTGGACCACCGAAGGGGATGTCGTGCGCCTGCCCGCTACGCCGATCCAGCCCATCAGTTCGGCCGAGGTCGCCGCGGCGGTGGCTGGTGTCGCGGCCGGCACGCCGCTCCAGGGCACGCGGGAGATCGCCGGTCCCGAGGTGTTCACTTTGGACGAATTGGGCCGTATCACGCTGGAGGCGACCGGGGACAAGCGTCACGTCGTCACCGACGCGAGCGCGGGGCTTTTCGCTCTGGTGAAGGGCGATGCGCTTGTGCCACGGGATGGGGCGTCGTTGGCCAGCACCCGCTACCGCGACTGGCTGCGGTCGCGCTGATCATGGACGTGTATGAGGCCGTGCGCAGCCGCCGGGCGGTGCGCGCTTTCAGCGACCGGGTTGTTCCCCGAGAGACTTTGGAGCGTGTGCTGACCGGCGCTGCGTGGGCTCCCTCCGGGTCGAACCTCCAGCCGTGGAACATCTTTGTGGTGACGGGCGCGCCGTTGGCGGATTTGAAGAAGCGGTGCGCCGAACGGCTGGCGGCGGGCGATGCTTGGGACGAGCCGGAGTACGAGATGTATCCGGCAGAGTTGAAATCCCCTTACCACGAGCGCCGGTCCGAGTTCGGTCGGCAGCGCTACGGGGCGCTCGGTATCGCTCGGGACGACTGGGAGGCACGGCAACGGGCTGCCAGTGACAACTGGGCGGCGTTCGGCGCTCCGGCGGCGTTGTTCTGTTATGTGGACCGGGGAATGTGCCGTCCACAGTGGTCGGATCTCGGTATGTACCTGCAGACGGTGATGCTGCTGTTGCGGGCCGAGGGGTTGCACAGCTGCCCGCAGATGGCTTGGGCGAAGCTGCACCGGACGGTCGGCGAGGTGCTGTCGCCGCCGGCTGAGCTGATGCTGTTCTGCGGCATGTCCATCGGGTACGAGGATCCGGCGGGGAGCCAGGATCGGGTCGGGCGGGCAGGGCTGGCGGAGACCGTCAGGTTCGTCGACGGCTGACGGCCGGAACGACGGCGCGTCAGGCGGAAAAGGAGCGGCGGTAGTCGGTGGGGGTTACGCCGATGACGCGTTGGAAGTGGTGGCGAAGCAGGGCGGGGGTGCCGAAGCCGGCCAGCCGGGCGATCTCGTCGATGCTCAGGGCGCTCTGCTCCAGCAGGGTACGGGCGTGCAGCACCCGCTGGGTGGTGAGCCAGCGGTGCGGGGTGGTGCCGGTCTCGGCGACGAAACGCCGGGCGAAGGTGCGCTCGGACATGGCGGCGCGGTCGGCGAGCTCGGCGACGGTGTGTTCCTCGGTGAGGGTCTCCAGCATCCACAGCAGCACGGGCTGGAGGCTGTCGGCGGTGCACTCGGGCACCGGCATCTCGACGAACTGGCGCTGACCGCCCTCGCGCTGCGGCGCCACCACCATGCGACGGGCGATGAGGGTGGCGATGCGGGCGCCCAGTTCGCGGCGGACGATGTGCAGGCTGGCGTCGATGCCGGCGGCGGTGCCGGCGCTGGTGATGAGGTTGCCGTCGTCGACGTACAGCACATCGGCGTCGACGCGGGCCTTGGGGAAACGGCGCTGGAACTCCTCGGCGTACCGCCAGTGGACGGTGCACGGGCGGTCGTCCAGCAGACCGGCCTCGCCGAGGAGGAAACCGCCGCTGCACACGGAAAGCACGGCGGCGCCACGAGCGGTGGCCTCCTGCAGGGCGTCGAGCACGGCCGGCGGGTACTCGGGGCGGATGGTGCACGCGGGCACGGCGACCAGGTCGGCGGCGACGAGGTCGTCCAGGGAGCGGTCCGGCGTCAGCGTGACGCCGACGCCGGTCCGAACGGGCTCGCCGGGCCGCTCGGCGCAGACCCGGAAGTCGAACGGCGGCACGCCGTCGTCGGTGCGGTCGACGCCGAACACCTCGCACACCACACCGAACTCGAACGGCGCCATACCGTCCACGACCAGCGCGGCGACGGACCTCAACATGCGGCGAAGTCTACCTGGCAGGATTTTGTGCAACAACGTCTGACCTGCCACTGTTGGCAGGATTTATCTCAGCGCACACTTCTAGCCATGACGAACCACTTCACCCAGCGCCTGCGCAACGCCCTCCGCCGCGGACCGTCGATGCCGCACTCCCGCCTCTACGGCAGCACCGACATCGAGGACCGCGACCTGGCCCGGGTCCTCGCGGACCTGCGGGTCACTCCCCCTCAGCGAGGAGCTCACGCACGAGAGGAATGACCTTCGTCCCGTAGAGCTCCAGGTTCCGCATGGCGTGCTCGTGCGGGATGGTCCCGTTCGAGTACTTCAGGTCGAACCGTTGCACGCCAAGGGTCTTGACCGTGCGGGCGATCTTGCGGGCGACGGTCTCGGGCGCGCCGATGTACTGCGAGCCGTGCGCGATCTCGCCGTCGTACTGGGCCCGGGTCATGGGCGGCCAGCCCCGCTCGCGGCCGATCCGGTCGTGCATCGCCCTGCTGTGCGGCCACACCAGGTCGGCGGCCTCCTGGTCGCTGTCGGCGACGAAGCCGGGCGAGTGCACGGCCACCGGCAGTTTCTCCAACTCCAACTGCTTCAGCGCCCGGTGGTAGAGATCGACGTACGGGGCGAACCGCGCCGGGTCGCCGCCGATGATCGCCAGCGTCAGCGGCAGGCCGTAGCTGGCGGCGCGGACGACCGACTCGGGGCTGCCGCCGACGCCCACCCAGGTGGGGATGCGGCCGCGCTCCGTCTTCGGGAACACGTTCGCGCCCTCCAGCGGCGGCCGGACGGTGCCCTGCCAGGTCACCGGCTCCTCGGTGAGCAGGTGGGCCATCAGGTCGATCTTCTCGGTGAACAGCTTCTCGTAGTCGGCCAGGTCGTAGCCGAACAGCGGGAACGACTCGGTGAACGAACCGCGGCCCAGCGTGATCTCGGCCCGGCCGTTGGACACCGCGTCCAGCGTGGCGAACCGCTCGAACACGCGGACCGGGTCGTCCGAGCTGAGCACGGTGACGGCGGTGCCCAGCTTGATCCGCTCGGTGCGGCCGGCGATCGCGGCCAGCACCACCTCGGGGGCGGAGACGGCGAAGTCGTCGCGGTGGTGCTCGCCGACCCCGAAGTAGTCGATGCCGACCTGGTCGGCCAGCACGGCCTCCTCGACGACGTCGCGCAGCACCTGCGCGTACGACTTGCGGTTCCCCTCGGCGTCGACGGTGACGTCGCCGAAGGTGTCCACCCCGAACTCCACGGGTGCAGTCATCACTTTCCCTTCGCGCCCAGGAGGTTGGCCTCCAGGCGGGCCAGCACGGCGCGGGCGGCGCCGTCGTCCGATTCGTCGAAGCCGGCCGTGGTCAGCTCCTCAAGCCGCTGCCAGACGCGTTCCACCTCGGGTCGCAGCGCCTGACCCGCCTCCGTGGCGTGCACGACCACCACGCGACGGTCGTCGGCGCTGTGCTCGCAGCGCACGAAGCCGGCGCGTTCGAGCCGCGACACGGTGCGGGTGATGGTCGCCGAGTCGGAGCCCAGCATCCGCACCAGGTCGGCCTGGCGCTGCGGGCCGTTGTCCCACAGCGACAGCAGCACCAGCTCCTGGCCGGGGTGCAGGCCGATCTCGCGCAACAGGTGCCCGGCGAGCAGCCGGTGCTCGCGGGCCAACCGGAAGATCAGGTGACTGACCGTGCCGGCCACTGGCTGCGCCATCGTCCCTCCTCCGTGGTTTCCTGTCCGAACAGCAATTGAACGAACAACTACGGACGCGGGGACATTCCCGGGCCTACTCGGCGGCCCGCCACGCGTCGCCGACGCAGGCCTCCTCGTACTCCCACCAGCCGTCGACCACGCCGTCGATGAGCAGGTTCTTCACAGCCGCGAGATCGGCCTCCGGCGGAACGGTGAGCGCCAGCATCCGGTACTGCTCGGCGGCCTCGCCCTCCACGAACAGCGGCGCGAGCAGGTCGAGGGCCCGCGTCACGTCGCCGGCGAGCGGACCGTCGTCGAGGACGACCAGCCGGATCGTGCAGGCGCCGGACCAGGCCACCTTCTCCGCCGCGTACAGGTAACCGTCCTCGCCGACGCGGACGCTGAAGACGTCGCCCAGCGCGACGCCGTCGACGAAGAAGGGGATGTTGTCCAGCCGGACGTCCTCGCTGTCCGGCAACGGGGTGGCCCACAAGTGCTCCCGGCCACTCGACGGCCGGCCGGGCTCCTGAGGAAGATCGAATGCCACCTTGACGCGGGGGAGATCGGTCACGGTCAGATCCTGTCATCGGAAACCGGCATTCCCGGCGGCCGAGGCGGCAAGATCAACCTATGGAGTTCTTCTGCTACCACCGCGACCGGCCCGGCTCGGAGGTGCTGCGCCGCGAGCTCGGCGAGCGGCACTGGGCGTACATGGACCGGTACGAGCGCGAGCTCATCGCCCGCGGGCCGACGCTGGCCGGCGAAACCGCCACCGGCAGCGTGCACATCATCGACCTACCCGATCCCGCCGCGGCCCGCGCGTTCGCCTTCGACGAGCCGAACTACCAGGCCGGCGTGTACCGGGACGTGCTGCTGCGCCGGTGGCACAACGCCATAGGCCGCACCATGCGGGACTTCCCCGGCGGCCGGACCGGCGGCAACCGCTACCTGGTGCTGGGCTTCGGCATGGGCGAGGCGGCGGACCTCGCCGTGCCTGACGACCGGGACGAGCTGATCGCCTACGGGCCGCTGCTCTCCGACGACGGCACCGCCTGGCTCGGCACGGCCGTGCTGCTCCGGGCGCCGGACCCGGACGCGGCGCGCGCGATCTTGAGCCTGGAGCGGTATGCCGCAATCGAGGTGCACAACTGGCAGTTCGGCGGCCGGCGTTGACGTCTTCGCCGGTTTTTTCGTCCTCCTCTCGGTCAGCTATTAATTTCACTCGTCACTGAAGTCATAGTGCTTTGAAGTAGTGGCCCTGCTCCAGGTCGGCCAGCAGCCCCACACCGGTGGGCCGCCAGCCCAGCCACTGCTGGGTCAGGGCACTGGACGACTGGACGTCGTTGCCGAAGAACGCGCCGAGCCAGCCGAAGTGCCGGACGGCCTCGTCGCCGCGCGCCACGGACGTCACCGGCAGGCCCAGGTGCCGGCCGATGGCGTCGGCGATGTCGCGAACCGGCACGCCCTGGTCGCCGATGGCGTGGTAGACGCGGCCGGCGGGCGAGTTCTCCAGCGCCAGGCGGAACAGCCGGGCGGCGTCGAGGCGGTGCACGGCCGACCAGCGGTTCTCCCCGTCGCCGGGATGCGCGGAGACGCCCTTGTCCCGGGCGATCTGGATCAACCGCGGCACCAAGCCGTGGTCGCCCTCGCCGTGCACGGAGGGCGGCAGCCGGACGGCCGAGGTGCGAACGCCCCGTTCGGCCAGCGCGAGGAGGGCCACCTCCGACTGCATGCGCCGCGCCATCGGCTCGGTCGAGTCGGCCACGTCGGTCTCGACGCTCGGGCGGCC
Source organism: Kutzneria buriramensis (assembly GCF_003387475.1). Lineage (GTDB taxonomy): Bacteria > Actinomycetota > Actinomycetes > Mycobacteriales > Pseudonocardiaceae > Kutzneria > Kutzneria buriramensis. Next base: position 202,429 of record NZ_QUNO01000016.1, read on the forward strand.
CTTGTGCAGTGCGCCGACGCCGGAGGCGATCACGAGCGGCCGGCCCGAGCCGACGAGCACCTCGCCGATGGCCTCGACGGCGGCCAGGTCCGTAGCCGCGGCGGCCGCGATGTCGGTGAAGTCGTGGTTGAACGCGGTGTGGATCACGCCGTCGGTGGCGGCCGCGCCGGCCCGCAGGCTGTCGAGGTCGTCCAGGGATCCGCGATGGACCTCGGCGCCGGTCTCGGCCAGCGCCGAGGCGTTGGCATCCGACCGCACGAGCCCCAGCACCTGGTGACCTGCCTCCTGAAGCTCGCGGACGACGGCACTGCCGATGAACCCGGTCGAACCGGTGACGAACACGCGCATTGGGCGCTCCTCTCTGTGTCCACTCAACCCTGCGCCCGATGATCTCCACGGGTCCAAGTCCTTTTCCGCAGGAGACAATGCGGTTCGGGCATCACCGCAGTTAGGCTGGGTACGTGGACCTCGACCTGCGCCTGGTTCGGTACTTCACGGTGGTCGCCGAGCACCGGCACTTCGGCCGCGCCGCCGAGGAGCTGCGGGTCGCCCAGCCGTCCCTGAGCCGGCAGATCCAGCGGCTGGAGCACGATCTCGGCGCGCGCCTGCTGGATCGCACGCCGAGGGGCACGGCGCTGACCGAGGCCGGCGAGGTGTTCCTCCCCCAGGCCAAGGCCCTGCTGAAGGCGGCCGCGCGGGCCGCCGCGCACACCAGGGCCGCCGCCCAGCCCAGCCGGATCGTGCTCGGCTACACCATCAACATCATCATCACGAAGGCGGTGCGCCAGCTGCGCAACCGACGTCCGGACGCGGACGTGCAGACACTGCACGTTGCGTGGAGCGAGGTCCGGGAGGCGCTGCTCGACCACCGGGTGGACGCGGTGGTGGCGCGCCTGCCGTTCGCCACCGACGGTCTGCACGTCACGGTGCTCTACGACGAGCCGCGGGGCGTGCTGCTGCCGATGGACCACCCGCTGGCCGACCGGGAGACGCTCGCCCTGGACGACATCGCCGACGAGCCACTGCCCCGCGTCGAGGACGCGGTGTGGAACGCCTTCTGGCGCATCGACCCGCGGCCGGACGGGCGACGCGCCCCGGACGGGCCGCTGGTGACCGTGATCGAGGACAAGTTCGAGCACATCGCCGCCGGCGAGGCCATCGCGATCGTGCCGATGGCCGGCAGCGCTCGCCGGCTCCGGCCCGACCTGACCGTGATCCCGCTCGACGGCGTCGACCCGAGCCACGTGGCGGTGGCCACCCGCGCCGACGACCGCAGCCGCCTGGTGGCGGAGTTCCGCAAGATCGCGGAGGCCGAGCTGAAACCGAATTGACCCGTCGTTACAGTCGATTCCGTGAGCGAACGCGCCTTCTCCCCGCTGCCGACCGAGATCGACCTGCCGGCGGTCGAGCGGGAGATTCTCGACCGGTGGCGGGCCACCGACGTGTTCGGCCGCTCCCTGGAGCGCACGGCCGGCGGCCCACGCTGGGGCTTCTTCGAGGGCCCGCCGACCGCCAACGGCACGCCGGGCGCGCACCACGTCGAGGCGCGCGTGTTCAAGGACCTGTTCCCGCGCTTCAAGACGATGAAGGGCCACCACGTCCAGCGGCGGGCCGGTTGGGACTGCCACGGCCTGCCGGTGGAACTGGCCGTGGAGAAGGAACTCGGCTTCACCAAGAAGCAGGACATCGAGGCCTACGGCATCGCCGAGTTCAACGCCCGCTGCCGGGAGTCGGCGCTGCGCAACGTCGCCCAGTTCCGGGCGATGACCGAGCGCATGGGCTACTGGGTCGACCTCGACAACGCCTACCTCACGATGGCTCCGTCCTATGTGGAGAGCGTCTGGTGGTCGCTGAAGCAGGTCTTCGACAAGGGCCTGCTGGTCGAGGATCACCGCGTCACACCGTACTGTCCGCGTGACGAGACGCCGCTGTCGGACCACGAGGTGGCGCAGGGCTACCAGGACGACATCGATCCCTCGGTGTACGTCCGGTTCCCGCTCACGAGCGGCCCGTGGCAGGGCGCGAACCTGTTGGTGTGGACGACGACGCCGTGGACGCTGCCGTCGAACACGGCGGTGGCGGTGCATCCCGATGCCGTCTACGCACTGGCCACAGTGGACGGTGAGAAGATCGTCACCGCCGAGGCGCTGCTGCCGGCGGAGGCGACCGTGCTGGCCCGGCTCAGCGGCGCGGAGTTGGCCGGCTCGTCGTACCAGCGGCCGCTGGATCTGGTGCCGCTGGCCGAATTCGGCGACGACGCGTTCGTCGTGCTCACCGCCGACTACGTGACCACCGACAGCGGCACGGGGATCGTGCACCTGGCGCCGGCCTTCGGCGCGGAGGACATGGCCGTCGCCCGTCGGCACGGGCTGCCGATGGTGAACCCGATCGGCGTCGACGGGCACTTCCACGCCGACGTGCCGCTGGTCGGCGGGCTGTTCTTCCGTGACGCCAACGAGCCCGTGATCGAGGCGCTGACCGAGCGCGGCCTGCTGGTGAAGCACGAGCCGTATCCGCACAGCTACCCGCACTGCTGGCGGTGCGGCACCGCCCTGATCTACTACGCGCTGCCGTCCTGGTTCATCCGCACCACCGCGATCAAGGACCGGCTGGTCGCGGAGAACGAGCGCACGAACTGGCATCCGGAACACGTCAAGCACGGACGGTACGGGGCGTGGCTGGACAACAACGTCGACTGGGCGTTGTCCCGCAACAGGTTCTGGGGCACTCCGCTGCCGATCTGGCGATGCGGCGACGACCACCTCACCTGCGTCGGATCGCTGGCCGAACTGTCCACACTGGCCGGTCGCGACCTCAGCGCCCTGGACCCGCACCGGCCCTTCGTCGACGACGTCGTTATCACCTGCCCCGACTGCGGCGGCGAGGCGCGTCGGGTGTCGCAGGTGATCGACGTCTGGTACGACTCCGGCGCGATGCCGTTCGCGCAGTGGGGTGCGCCGCACCGCAACCAGGCCGAGTTCGAGACCTCCTACCCGGCGCAGTACATCTGCGAGGGCATCGACCAGACCCGCGGCTGGTTCTACTCGATGATGACCGTCGGCACGCTGGTGTTCGACCGCTCCTCGTACGAGACGGTGTTGTGCCTCGGGCTGATCCTCGACGCCGAGGGTCGCAAGATGAGCAAGCACCTCGGCAACATCGTCGACCCGTTCGAGCTGTTCGACCGCTACGGCGCGGACGCGGTGCGCTGGCTGATGCTGGCCGGCGGGTCGCCGTGGGTGGACCGGCGGGTCGGCGACGACCTGCTGAGCGAGATCGTCCGCAAGGTGCTGCTCACGTACTGGAACGCGGCGTCCTTCCTGCTGCGCTACGCCGATCTCGCCGACTGGCGGCCGGCGCCGTTCACCGGCGAGCGGCACGTGCTGGACCGCTGGCTGCTGGCCGAGCTGCACGGCGTCGTCGCCGACGTGGACGCCGCGCTGGAGGGCTTCGATTCCGCCGCGGCCGGCCGGCGGCTCGCGGGGTTCGTCGACGACCTGTCCAACTGGTACATCCGCCGGTCCCGGCGGCGGTTCTGGCGGGCCGCGCCGTCCGCGATGGCCACCCTGCACGAGGTTCTGGACGTGCTGACCCGGCTGATGGCGCCGTTCGTGCCGTTCGTCACCGACTACGTGTGGCAGCACCTGCACGCCGACGCCGATTCCGTGCACCTGGCGTCGTGGCCGTCGGCGGCGGACCTGCCGTCGGATCCCGCCCTGGTGGCGCAGATGCGGCTGGTGCGGGATCTCGTGGAGCTCGGTCGGTCGACCCGGGCCGTGCACAAGGTCCGCACCCGGCAGCCGCTCGCGTCGGCCCTCGTGAACGCCCCCGGCTTCGCCGACCTCGGCCCCGATCTGCGGGACCAGATCGCCGACGAGCTGAATGTCCGCCGGGTCGAGCCGATGACCACCGACCTCGTCGAGGTCACGGTCAAGCCCAACTTCCGGGTACTCGGCAAGCGGTTCGGGCCGCGCATGCAGCAGCTGGCCAAGGCCATCGCCACCGCCGGCGCGCCGGTGGACGGCTCGCTCACCGTCGACCTGGACGGCGAGGCGATCACGCTGAGCGGCGACGATCTCGTGCTCACCGAGCAGCCGCGCAAGGGCTGGGCGGTGACCACCGAGAACGGCCTGTCCGTGGCGCTGGACCTGGAACTCGACGAGGAGCTCACGCTCGCCGGCCTGGCCCGGGACGCCCTGCGCCTGGTGCAGGACACGCGCAAGGCCATCGGCCTGGACGTCGCCGACCGCATCCGGCTCCGGTGGACCGCCGACCGCCCGGACGTGGCGGCGGCCCTGCGTCGGCACCGGGACCTGCTCGCGGAGGAGGTGCTGGCGGTGGAGGTGTCGGAAGGCGAAGGCGACGCGAACCCGACGACGTTCGCCGAGCTCGGATTGACCGTCTGGCTGACCAAGGTGGCGGACGTCACCGAGGAATGAAAACCATCGTCGCGGCGTTGAACGGGCAGCGAAGGAGGTGGCGATGGCCACGGTGGAACTGACCCGCGAGAACTTCGACGAGGTCGTCGGCAAGGGCACGGTCCTGGTGGACTTCTGGGCGGAGTGGTGCGGCCCGTGCCGCATGTTCGGGCCGGTCTTCGAGCAGTCGTCCGACCAGCACGAGGACATCGTGCACGGCAAGGTCGACACGGAGGCCCAGCAGGAGCTGGCGGCGGCGTTCAACATCCGCTCCATCCCCACGCTGATGGCCATCCGTGACGGCGTGGTGGTGTTCGCCCAGCCGGGCGCGCTGCCGGCCGCCTCGCTGGAGGAGCTCATCGGCAAGGTCCAGGAGCTGGACATGGACAAGGTGCGGGAGCAGATCGCCGCCCAGCAGTGACACCTTTTCCGCGCCGGTTCTGACCCTACGAACGGCACTCCTCCCGGCCCTAGCGTGGCCGGGAGGAGCCGTTTGTGGAGGTGGACAACCATGCGGGCACTGTTGCTGGTGCGGCGGGGCGCGGCCTTGACCAGATCGCACGTGCACACGCTGCGGTCGAAGGGCTTCGAGCCGTACGTGGTGTCCTCGCTGCCGTCCGACGGCGGCCGGCAGTTCCGGCTGCTCTGCGAGCAGATCGAGGTCGAGCACTCCGTCACCGCCGGGGTGTCCATCACCCATGACGAGGTCGCGGCGGTCGTGCGGGCCGTCGACGGCCTCGTCTTCTGTCTGACGCAGGCGGATTCGCTGCGTCCGCTGATGGCCGAGGCCAACCGGCTGCTCGGCGCCCCGGACGCGCCGCCGGCGGCCCTGGACGGCACCCTCGACAAGCATCGGATGCGCAAGACCCTGTGCGCCAACGGGTTGTCGAACCTCGACTCGTTGCCGATCACCGATCCCACTCTGCGGCAACGGATCGAGGCCGGCGAGCGGTTCGTGGTCAAGCCGCGGCGCGGTGTCGGCTCGCTGTGCGTCGGGCTGGTCCGGACGTGGGCCGACGTCGAGGCGCTGCGGGCGGCCTTCGCCGAGGGCCCGGCCGACGCGGACATGATGGCCGAGTACTTCGCCGACAACGAGCTGATCGCCGAGTCCTTCATCGACGGCCGCGAGATCAGCCTGGAGATCATCCGCCAGGACGGCGCCGAGCGACTGGTCGTGGACCACGACAAGACCCTGATCGAGTTCGGCGTGGACACCGTGCTGGAGCGCGGCATGGCCTCCCCCGCCACCATCGTCACCGACGACGAGTTGGCGCGGGCCAAGGCCGTCGCCCGCCGGGCCATGGACGCGCTCGGGCTGACCGACGGCGGCTACCACGTCGAGATGCGGGTGACCGCCGACGGCGTCGCCGAGATCGTGGAGATCAACCCCCGGGTCGGCGGCGGCATGGTGTTCGAGAGCATCCACCTCCAGTACGACCGGTCGATCACCGAGGACTGGATCGACGTGCTGTCCCGGCGGGCGGTCGCGCCGCTGGGCGAGCGCCGCTGCGGCTCGTACACGCAGCTGGCCTTCCCCCGTGAGCAGCGGCAACTGCTGGGCGTGGACCGCAATCCGAGGATGCCGGAGCCGGAGATCTACGACGAGCTGATCGTTCCCGGCGAGGTGCCGATCGCGCACCGCGAGTACTTCGGCGCGCTGGTGCTGTGGCGCACCGAGCTGGCCACGCACCGGGAGGAGGTCGCCGCGCTGGTGCCCGTGGAGTACTGCACCTTCGTCTACTCCCCCGGGCTGTCCGGCCGGCCGGTGCTGTTGCTGCTGGAGCCGGACTGGGACGTGCTGCTGGCCGCCGTCGCGGTCGAGGGCGTGGACGTCGTCGTCTGCCACCAGGATCCGGTGTACGTGACGCCGGAGTACGACGACGTGCGCGACGGCCTGGCGCTGCTGGTTCGGGTGCCCGGCTGGTCCACTGTGGACGCGGCCGTGGACACCGTGCTCGAGGCGCTGGCGGGTGCGGAGGTCGCGGACATCCGGGCCCCACACGACGTCACGCGCGAGGCCGAGGCACGGATCCGCAAGGCACTGAGCTGACAGCCTTCGGGCCGACGTCGCCGACCTCGCACACCACGAGGTGCGGGGTCGCGTAGAAGTGCAAGGTCAGATCGCCGTAGGTCATCCACAGCAGGTCGTCCCGGACCTCGACCCGCGTCCCCGCTTCGTCCATACGACGATCTTCGCCCAGGTCAGCGGGGCCGCGGCAGGGACGATGCCGGCTCCGGGTCCCGTATGCGCGATCCGCATACGCGGTCGGCCCGAACCCCGTCAGCCCAACGCCCGCACCTGGGCGGTCACCTCGCTGAACGCGGCGGTGTCCGCCCAGGGCGACAGCGCGCGCAGTTCCCGCACCACGTGCGGGGAGGCGCTTACCCTCGCCAGCGCGACCGCGTCCATCCCGACCGCGGCCGCCTGCTCGACGTCGCCGCGATGGGCGTAGGCGCGGGCCAGCTTGGCCGTGTGCACGCCCTGGAACCACGGGCAGACGTGTCCCCACCGCGGCCGCAGGCTGGTGTAGAGGTTGATCGCCTCCGCCGGCTGGCCGAGGTCGACCAGGCAGGAGGCGCGCTGCATCTCCACGTGCTCGATGTCGGTCCAGGAGCCGACCCGGTACTCGTCGGTGTCGACGTGCTCGATCCGGTCGATCAACCGAGCGGCGTCGTCCAGCCGGCTCATGCAGGCCGCCTCCGCGCGGGCCTGGGCCAGGCCGCGGGCCTCCTGCTGGAGGGCGAGAACCCGCAGCTCCGGGCTGATGTCCCGCTCCCGCTGGGCGGCACGGGCCAGCCCGACCACCCGGTCGTGGTCGCCGTCGCGGGCGGCGAGCTGGCTCATCCGCACGTAGGTGTACGCCACCATGTCCCGGTCCTCGGCCGCCTGCGCCTGCTGCATCGCCCGGGCGGTCCAGTGCTCGGCGCCGTCCCAGTCGTCGGTCTCCTCGTGCAGCCAACCGGCGAACTCGGCGTACAGGGCCGCCACGGACAGCAGGACCTGGCGCATCTCGCCGCTGACGGACCGGCGGAGCCGGTCGGTCAGCTCGTAGAGGTCGCGGGCGGCCGGCTTCAGCGCCGCCGACACGCGCCGGTTGTCGGCGTCGTTGATGATGCGGCGGGCCACCAGCAGCTCGCGGACGATCTCCGGCGTGGCCGGCGCGCCGGAGGAGGCGCCGCTGCCCAGCAGCGCCACCAGCGCCTCGGTGCCGCCGCGTTCACGCAGCTCGGCGGGGGCGACGCCCTGTTCGGCCAGGCCGAGCAGGTGCGCCGGGATGCCCAGGGTGCGCTGCACGATCCGCAGCACCCGCATGTCGTAGGCGAGATTGCTGCCCGACTCCAGCCGGGAGATCGCCGACTGCGAGAAGCCGGCGAGCGCGCCGAGCTCGTCCTGGCGCAGGCCGTGGGCGCGACGGGCGAACGCGATCACCGACGACGGCGAGTTGGCCGCGACGGCGTCCTGGACCTCCCGCGCGTTCCACACCGATTCGGGCAGCGGATCCATCCGCTGATAGTGGCAGTCGGCGACGTCGTCCACGACCGGAAGTGGCCGAAAGTCGCGGCCCTGGCCCAACGGGGCGGGCCAGGACCGCGGGCCCGGTCAGGAGTGCACGCTGATGCAGCCGTCGCCGGGGTGATCGACCTCCGACTTGGTCGGGGCCTCGCCGCCGCACAGCGACACGTTGCGGGTGAAGTCGATCGGCCCGAAGGTGACCGCGTCGGTGGTCACCTTCGGCGACCAGACCCACGAGGCGCCCGAACCGGTGCTCGCTTCCAGGTAGAAGTACCCGGTCACGGCCTGCCCCGACTTGGTCGACACGGTCGCCGAGTCCACATGCAGGCCGCTGCCCTTGACGTCGATGCAGAACTTCGTGCCGCACTTGGAGGCGCTGTCCGGCGCGGCCGGGGCGGCGACGGCCGGGGCGGCCAGCGCCACGGTCGCGATGCCGGCGGCCAGCAGCGGAATCCAGTTCCTCATGGGAGGTCCCCTCTCTCGAATGGATCTCCCCCAGGCTGGGCGCGTGACCGCGTCAGCGGGAAGCGGCCGGCGGCGATCGCGGACAAATCCCGCCGACGGCGCTGGTCGCCGATTTGGCCGCCGGACAAATCAGACCACCTCGAGCAGGAAGAACACCGCTCGCTGGCCGGGCAGCATCAGCCGGCCGCCCGCGTCCACCATCTTCCAGTAGACCTGGTGGTAGCCCGGGGTTTCCGGCACACGGACGTCCACCGAGACCCGGACCTCCTCGCCGGGGCGGGTCGCCGGGATCGGCACCTCGGCCGGCGTCACGCACTCGGCCGGCCCGAACGAGGCCGCGCGGCGCAGGTACCGGCCCACCCACGGCACCGTGCCGGAGTTGCGCAGCGCCCAGGTCTTCACGATCCGGCCGCCGGCGCGGACCCGCGTGCCATCGGGCACGTCCAGATCGCTCACGAACGTCGACCGGTCGCCCGGGATCGCCGCGACGGCCAGGTCAGGCTGCGAGGCGGCCGTCTCCCACTTCAGCCGCCAGGCCCGGCGCGCCGCCCGAGGGTCCTGGCCGAGCACGCCGACCGCCAGCGGCCGCACGAACTCCCATGTGATGTCCCAGGACGGCAGCCGATGCCCGCGCGCCGCGTCCGACAGCGCCGACTTCGACGCCAGGGCCCCGAACTCCGCGCGCATCCGGTCGTAGGACGGGTCCCCCGCCGCCTTCTTCAGCTGCCACAACTGGAGGGCGAAGGATCCCGTCGCCCCCACCGTCACCTCGGGACCCTTCGCCACCCGGCCCCGCCGTCGCGTCACCGCACCGTCGCTCACGCCCTGTTGACGCCCGACTCGCCGATCCGCTTGCCGAGTCAGGCTGTGAGGCGCGTCTCAGTGGCAGGTGCCCAGCATCCTGGTCAGGGCGTCGCGCTCGGACTGCGAGATCGTGAGCTTGTACTTCGCCTTCACCTTGATCCAGTGCGTGGCGTAGTCGCACCACTCCGTCCGCACCGCCGGCATGTAGCCGGGCGGCGGCTGGTCGCCCTTGCTGCGGTTGCTGTGCGCGGTGACCGCGACCAGTTCGTCCAGGTCGTTGGCGAACGCCACCCGTTGGTCCTGGGTCCACTGCGCCGCGCCGGTGCGCCAGGCCTCCGCCTCCGGCACCAGGTGGTCGATGTCCAGGTCGTGCGGGGAGGTGACGTTCTGGCCGTCGTAGAGCGAGAGCCACTTGCCGGAGGTCACCGTGCAGCCCTTGGACTGCACGCCGGTGCCCTGGGCCTTCAGCACGTCGGCGCGGGTGTCGCAGCCGTCGGGCTGGGTGATCCAGCCGCCGCCGAAGCGGTCGCGCGAGTACCCGGTCATGGGGCCGGCGGCGCCGATCTTCAGCGACGCCAGCTGGGCGCTGCTGTCGCTGGGCAGGGGCGCGTTGCTGTCCTTGCCGGCGGTCGCCGGCAGGTCGCATGCGGTCAGGGTCAGCGCGAACAGGGCGATGCCGGCGGCCACGCCGGTTCGGGTGCCAGCCATGATCCAATGGCTACTGGATCTTCGAGCGGCAATACAGAGGTCATTCGGGGTAGTTTGCGCTACAACGAAAGCACTAGATCAACGATCTTCGCCGGGGCCTCGATCTGCGGGCTGTGACCGGCAGCCTCGATGATCTCCGCGCGGGCGCCGACAGCCCGGTAGCGCTCGGCCGTCCGGGCACAATCGTAGAACCGGTCGTGCCGGCCGAGGACCACCAGCGTCGGCACGCCGAGGTCCCGCACCCGCTCGTCCAACGGCCGCCGGGCCAGCGCCTCGCGCCGATCCACGAGCACCGCCCGCGCCACCGCCGGGCAGGTGGCCGCGTGATCGCGCAGCAGCACCGGATCGAAGTCGAACCCCGGCGCGAAGGCATAGGACGTCGCCTTGCGCACCGCCGATGGCGGCGCGAGCCGGTGCAACAGCGGGCCGAGCACCGGCGCGGCCAGCAGTCTGCTGCCGGTCGGGAAGGTCGCGTAGCTGTAGTCCGGCGCCTGGCCGATGATCACGAGCTTGTCGACCCGCGGGCCGAGGGCCAGCGCCACGTCGGCGCCGTAGGAATGCCCGATCGCGGTGACCCGCTCGATGCCTCGCTCATCCAGGACGACGCAAACCGCCGCCGCCTGCGATTCGGCGTCCAGCCCGTCGTGGCCACCTGTCCGGCCATGGCCAAGGAGATCGACCCGCAGCACCCGGCCGTGCGCGGCCAGCAGCGGCGCGACGGCGTCGAACCAGCGCACCGAACCGCTGAACCCGTGCAGCAGCAGGAAGACCGGGCAGCCTTGACCTTCGTCGAGCACGAACACGGGGACTATGAGATCACCAGGCTGGCGATCTTGTCGCCGCGGACCTTGATGGCCATCGGGCCGGTGCCGTTGAACCGGTGGCTGCGCACCTTCATCGTCACGGTGTAGCTGTCGGGCTCGCCGCCCGGCTCGATCGACTCGATCTCGAAGTGCGCCCGCACGCCGATGTTGTCGGTCTTGTTCCAGCTGGCCACGCCGTCGTGGCCGTGGAACTGGCGGCCCCAGTCGTCGAGGAACGCGTCCTCGGTGAAGGCGGCCACGAACGCCTCGGTGTCGGCGCTGTTGGTGGCGTCGACGAAGGCCTGGATGGCGGCGGGAGTGCTCACGGTGTCTCTCCTTGTTCGCAGGCCGGGCAGGATGTTCGCGACGAGCGCCCGGGCGAACTCGTCGGTCAGCGGCTCGTCGGGGATGAGCAGCCGGTTGTAGACGGCGCCCCACAGCTGGTCCACGACCACCTGCGGGTCGAAGTCGGATCGGAGTTCACCACGTTCCACCGCGGTGCGCAGGATTCGCTCGGCAAGTGCACGGCGTGGGCGCGAGTAGCGTTCCCGAAAGGACAGGCCGAGCTCGGCGTCGGTCTGGGCGGCCCCGACCAGCTCGCGGATCACCCGGCCGGCGCGGCTGTCCCGGACCAGGTGGACGAAGGCGAGCAGCTGGGCGGCGATGTCGACCTCGACGTCGCCCGTGTCGGGGAACTCCAGACTGTGCCGCACCACCGAGGCGTAGCCGTCCAGCGCCAGTGAGCCCTTGGACGGCCACCACTTGTAGATGGTCATCCGGCTGGCCCCGGCCCTCGCGGCGACCTTCTCGATGGTGAAGCCGCCCATGCCCTCGGCCAGCAGCAGCTCGCCGGCCGCGGCCAGCACCTGGCCGCGGACCAGGTCCGCGGGTCGTCGGCCACGCATGTCGCACCTCCCGGGTATATGGACATAGTGTATGCATAGCTTGACCGGACGCCGCGTGACTATTGACACAGAGTTACATATGGACACGGCGTACACGTCTTTGATTATATGTACATAGCGTCCACTACGGAGGAGGGCATCATGGGCGAGACCAGGGTCGCCATCGTCACCGGCGGATCGGGCGGCATCGGCCGGGTCGTCGCGGAGCGGCTGGCCAAGGACGGGATGAAGGTCGTCGTGAACTACGCCGGCAACCCGAAGCGCGCCGAGGAGGCCGTCGAGGCGATCACCGCGGCCGGCGGCAGCGCCTTCGCGTTCCAGGCCGACGTCGCCGACGAGGAACAGGTCGCGGCGCTGTTCGACGAGACGGAGAAGACCTTCGGCGGCGTCGACGTGGTCGTACACACCGCCGGCATCATGCTGGTGTCGCCGCTCGCCGACCTGGACCTGGCCGACTTCGACCGGATGCACCGCATCAACGTGCGCGGCACGTTCGTGGTCGACCAGCAGGCCGTGCGCCGGCTGCGCCGCGGTGGCGCGCTGATCAACTTCTCCACCTCGGTCACGCACATCGCCGTGCCGAACTACACCGCCTACGCCGCCACCAAGGGCTCGGTCGACGGCATGACCCTGATCCTGGCCAAGGAGATGCGCGGTCGCGACATCACCGTCAACGCCGTGGCCCCCGGCCCGACCGCGACGCCGCTGTACTTCGACGGCAAGGACCAGGAGACGATCGACCGCGCGGCCAAGGCGGCGCCGCTGGAGCGGCTGGGCGTGCCGGACGACATCGCCGAGGCGGTGTCGTTCCTCGCCGGCCCGGCGCGCTGGGTCAACGGCCAGGTGATCTACGTCAACGGCGGCGTGGTCTGAGCCCTCACCGCTTGATGCCGAGCATCACGTTGTGCACCAACGACTTCGCGAACTCATCGGTGATCGGCTCGTCGGGGATGAGCAGCCGGTGATAGCACGCCCCCCAGAGCTGGTCGACGACCACCTGGGGGTCGATGTCGTCCCGGAGCTGGCCGCGCTCGATCGCCTTGGCCATCGCCTCAACGGCCAGCGCGCGGCGCGGCGCGGAGTAGCGCTCCCGAAAAGCCGAGGACAGCTCGGAATCGGTCTGTGAGGCGCCGATCAGCTCCGCGATCACCTTGCCGGCGCCGGTTCCGGTGAGCAGATGCGTGAACGCCAGCACCTGCGCCGTCAGGTCGGCCTCGATGTCGCCGGTGTCGGGGAACTCCAGCACGGTGCGGACCTTGGTCGCGTACCCGTCGAGCGCGAGCGCGCCGCGGGAGGGCCACCACTTGTAGATGGTCATCCGGCTGGCCCCCGCCCGGGCCGCCACCTTCTCGATGGTGAAGCCGGCCATGCCCTCGGCCAGCAGCAGCTCGCCGGCGGCGGCCAGCACCTGTTCGCGCACCTCGGCGGCGGGGCGGCGGCCCCGGCCGCGGCGGATCGGCGGCTGCGTCTCGGTCATGGCCCCACTATATGGACAGGGCGTCTCCTGGGCGCGACGCCTTGACGTCTCATAAATTTTACGAGTTAGATCATCTCTCGAACAAAGCCCCGGTCGGGCGGCGGTCGGGGCCCGGTTCGAAAGGACTTGCCCTGTGTCCACCGAAAACACCGGTCGTGGTCTTGCTCGCAGAGGCTTCCTCGGCGCCGCGCTGGCGGCGGCGCCGGCCGTGGCGTTCGTCTCCCAGGCCGTGGCCGATCCAGCGGCGGCCGACCCGGCCCCGGCGCCTCCTCCCCCGTCGCGGCCCAAGCCTGGCGACCCCGACCTCGGCCCCAACGTGTACGTCTTCGACGGCTCCGTGCCGAAGGCCCAGATCCAGGCCACCGTCGACGCGGTCTACGCCCAGCAGCAGCACGCCGAGTTCGGCTCCGGGCGGTACGCGCTGCTGTTCAAGCCCGGCGGCTACGGCATCGACGTGAAGCTGGGCTACTACACGCACGTGGCGGGCCTCGGCCTCCAGCCGTCGGCGGCCGGCATCACCGGCTCCTGCCAGGTCCTCGGCGAGGCCCACGGCAACAACACACTGATCAACTTCTGGCGCGGCGCGGAGAACCTGAACATCGTGCCCCGCAGCGGCCAGGACACCTGGGCCGTCTCGCAGGCCACCTTCTACCGGCGGATCTACCTGCTCGGCGACCTGAAGCTGTCCGACGGCAGCTGGTCCAGCGGCGGCTACATCGCCGACTGCCAGCTCACCGGCCAGATCAACTCCGGCACCCAGCAGCAGTGGGTGACCCGCAACTCGGTGCTGGGCAGCTGGGTCGGCTCCAACTGGAACATCGTCTTCGTCGGCACGGCCAACGCGCCTGCCACCACGTTCCCGACGCCGCCGGTCACCTCCGTGCCGAAGTCGCCGGTGATCCGCGAGAAGCCGTTCCTCTACGTGGACGCGGCCGGCGCGTGGCAGGTGTTCGTGCCGGCGGTGCGGCGGGACGTTCAGGCCACCAGCTGGGAGGCGCAGAAGCCAGCGGGAACCTCGATCCCCATCGCCGACTTCCTGATCGTCAAGGCCGGCACGACCGTCGCCGAGATGAACGCGGCGCTGGCCGCCGGCAAGCACCTGCTGATCACGCCCGGCATCTACCACCTGTCCGAGTCGCTCAAGGTCACCAAGCCGGACACGGTGATCCTCGGCCTCGGCTACGCCACCCTGATCCCGGACAACGGCGCGATCGCCATCGACGTCGCCGACGTGGACGGCGTGAACCTGGCCGGCCTGCTGATCGAGGCCGGCACCACACAGTCCGAGGCGCTGATCCGGTTCGGGCCGGCCGGCTCGAAGCGCGACCACAGCGCCAACCCGAGCTCCATGCACGACGTGTTCGCGCGGATCGGCGGCACCTTGGCCGGCAAGGCCAAGCAGTCGGTGGTCGTCAACAGCAACAACGTGATCATCGACAACACCTGGCTGTGGCGGGCCGACCACGGCGACGGCGTCGGCTGGACCGACAACACCGTGGACCAGGGTCTGGTCGTCAACGGCGACGACGTGGTGGCCTACGGGCTGTTCGTCGAGCACCACCAGAAGACGCAGGTGCAGTGGAACGGCGAGAACGGCCGCACCTACTTCTTCCAGAACGAGATGCCCTACGACCCGCCCAACCAGGCCGGCTGGATGGACGGCCCGCACCGCGGCTTCCCGGCCTACGCGGTCGGCGACCACGTGCGCCGGCACGAGGCGTGGGGGCTGGGCAGCTACTGCATCTTCGCCGTGGACCCGACCATCGTCGCCGACCGGGCGATCGCCGCGCCGCAGCGGCCGGGCGTCCGGTTCCACAGCATGATCACGTTCGCGCTGGGCGGCGGCACGGGCACCATCGCGCACGTCGTGAACACCACCGGCGGGCCGTCGGACAAGACGACCAACCTCGCCATGCTCACGCAGTACCCGTGACGGGTTCGATCATGTCCCAGCGGTTGCCGTAGAGGTCCCGGAAGACCGCGACCGTGCCGTACGGCTCGTGTCGCGGCTCCTCCTCGAACTCCACGCCGGCTTTCAGCATGCGCGCATGGTCGCGGGCGAAGTCGTCGGTGGTGAGGAAGAGGCCGACCCGGCCGCCGGTCTGGTCGCCGACCCGGTCCCGCTGGCGCGGGCCGTCCGCCTTCGCCAGCAGGATCGCCGTCTCCGTCGACCCGGGCGGGGCGACGACGACCCAGCGCTTGCCGCCGCCCTGGTCGGTGTCCTCGCGGAGCTCGAATCCCAGGGCCTCGGTGTAGAAGGCGAGGGCCTTGTCGTAGTCGTGCACGACCACCGCGACCAGTCCGATGTGCGACATGGCCGCATTCTCTCGTTATTCCCGGTCCCGCGCACATTCCCACTGCGTGGTCACCACCTGCGCGATGCGCCGCGCCCGGCGCACAATCGCCGTCATGACACGTGGAAGTGGCCCACGACTCGCGGTCGCACTGGACGGCGCGGGGTGGCATCCGGCCGCCTGGCGTTCGGCCGACGCGCGGCCGACCGAGGTGTTCAGCGCCGGCTACTGGGTGGATCTCGTGCGCGAGGCCGAGGCCGGCACGCTCGACTTCGTCACCTTCCGTGACACGCTGTCGCTGCCGTCGGACGGCGTGCGGGGACGGCTCGACGCCGTCCTCGTGGCGGCCCGGGTCGCGCCGCTGACGTCAGGCATCGGCCTGGTGCCGGAGATCGTCACCACGCACACCGAGCCGTTCCACCTGTCGAAGGCCATTGCCACGCTGGACTACGTCAGCACGGGTCGTGGCGGCGTGCAGGTGTCGGTCTCGCTGGATGCCGACGAGTACGGCAACTTCGGCCGGCGGCCGTTCGGGGAGCCGTTCGGCGACCTGACCGAGGAGGCCGCCGACTACGTCGAGGTGCTGCGGCGGCTGTGGGACAGCTGGGAGGACGACGCCGCGATCCGCGACGTCGCCACCGGGCGGTTCGTCGACCGGGAGAAGCTGCACTACATCGACTTCGAGGGCCGGTTCTTCAAGGTGCGCGGCCCGTCGATCACGCCGCGTCCGCCGCAGGGGCAGCCGCTGGTGGCGGCGTCGCTGGGGATCGTGGACACGTCGGCGGACGTCCTTTTCGTGACGCCGAAATCCCGTGAGGACATCGGGTCCCTGATCGAGGATCTGCGCGGGCCGCAGGTGTTCGCGGACCTCGTGGTGTTCCTGGACTCCACCGAGTCGGCCGCGGTTGATCGCCGGGCCCGGCTGGATGCGTTGGCGCCGTTGGAATCCGACGCCTTCGTGTTCGCCGGCACGCCGTCCGGGCTGGCGGATCTGCTGCTGGACTGGCATGTGGCCGGGCTCGACGGGTTCCGGCTGCGGCCGGCGGAGCTGCCGCACGACCTCGCCGCGATCAGCCGGGGGCTGGTGCCGGAGCTGCGGTCGCGCGGGACGTTCCGCAGTTCGTACGAGGCGTCGACGCTGCGGGGCCTGCTCGGCCTGGACCGGCCCGCCAACCGCTATTCCGTGGCCTGAGGGGGAAACGCCATGACCAAGCCGCTCAAGCAGATCCACCTCGCGGCGCACTTCCCCGGCGTGAACAACACGACCGTGTGGAGCGATCCGGCGTCCGGCAGCAACATCGAGTTCAGCTCGTTCGTGAAGCTGGCGCAGACCGCGGAGCGCGCCAAGTTCGACTTCTTCTTCCTGGCCGAGGGCCTGCGGCTGCGGGAACAGGGCGGGCAGATCTACGACCTGGACGTGGTCGGGCGGCCGGACACGTTCACGGTGCTGTCGGCGCTGGCCGCCGTGACCTCCCGGCTGGGACTGGCCGGGACGATCAACTCCACGTTCAACGAGCCGTTCGAGGTGGCGCGGCAGTTCGCGACCCTGGACCACCTGTCCGAGGGGCGCGCCGCGTGGAACGTCGTCACCTCGTGGGACGCCTTCACCGGCGAGAACTTCCGGCGCGGCGGCTTCCTGCCGTCGGACCAGCGGTACTCGCGGGCGGAGACGTTCATGCGGACGGCGTGGGAGCTTTTCGACTCGTGGCCGGCCGACGCCGTGGTCGCGGACAAGGCGACCGGCGAGTTCCTGCGCGGCGAGCCGGGGCGTTTCGCCCACCACGACTCGCATTTCGACATCGCCGGGCAGTTCCCCGTGCCGCGCGGCCCGCAGGGCCGGCCGGTGATCATCCAGGCCGGCGACTCCGACGAGGGCCGCGAGTTCGCCGCCGCCACCGCCGACGCGATCTTCACCCGGCACGGGACGCTGGAGGCCGGGCAGAAGTTCTACGCCGATGTGAAGGGCCGGCTGGCCAAGTACGGCCGCACGCCCTCGCAGCTGGTCGTGCTGCCGGCCGCGACGTACATGATCGGCGACACCGACGCCGACGCCCACGAGCGGGCCGCCGTCGTGCGACGGCAGCAGGTCAGCGGTCAGACCGCCATCCGGTTCCTGGAGCAGCTGTGGAACACCGACCTCAGCTCGTTCGACCCGGACGGGCCGCTGCCGGCCTTCGACCCGGTCGTCGGCTCCGGAGCCTTCGCCCAGGGCCGGGCCGACGTCCGCATGTACCGGGACCCGGTGGCGACCGCGCGGCAGTGGCGGGAGCTGGCCGAGGCCAAGGGCCTGTCCATCCGTGACCTGATCATCGAGGTCACCGGCCGGCAGACCTTCGTCGGCTCCGCCGCGACCGTCGCCGAGCAGATCAACCACCTCGTGCAGGCCGACGCCTCCGACGGCTTCATCCTCGTCCCCCACGTCACCCCCGGCGGCCTCGACGAGTTCGCCGACAAGGTGATCCCCCTCCTCCAGGAGCGCGGCGTCTACCGCACCGACTACACCGGTCCGACCCTCCGCCACCACCTCGGCGTCTGAACCCCCGCGAGTCACGCTCTCGGACACACCGAATGTAGGTTTCGGGCACCCTCGCGAGTCCCGCCCAGCGTCACACCGAAATACGGCAAACCGCTTGTCCCGCGCCGGTGGGTGGTGGATTCTGGCCCGTTCCGCACGTGGCGGACCCGCGCCGGCCGGCGCGGCCGCCCGAGCGGGAGCGTGACCGTGCTCCACCACATCCCACAACTGGCCGGCCTGGCCGAGAACCCGGCGCTGCCGGCGCGGCTGCTGGACCGCTTCGTCGAGCTGGCGGACGAGGAGCTGAGCTACTACCTGGCCCTGCGCAAGGACCTCACCGCGGAGCAGAAAAGCCTGCTGGCGGCCAGGAAGCCGGTCGTCGAGCTCGATCCGGACGTCGTGCCGCCCGAGCGGGACCCGAACACGCCGCCCGAGGTGCTCACGGAACTGGGCCGGCGGGGTGACGCCGTGATCGACGCCGGCCTGGCCTGGAATCCGGCCACCCCGCCCGACGTGACGGCGCGCCTGGTGGGACACCCGGTCGACTTCGTTCGCTGGCAGCTCGTGGACCGGACCGACCTGCCGGAGTGGGTGTACGCGAGGCTTGCCACGGACGCGATGCCGGGGATCCGCTGGGACATCGCCGCCAACCCGGCCACGCCGGCGGCGGTACTGCGCCGGATGGTCGCCGCCGACACCAGCCGCGAAATGCGGCGCAGCCTCGCACGGAACCCGTCGATCCCGCTGGACCTGCTGGTCGACATCGCCGGCACGACCCGGATCGGCCCGACGCTCCTGCCGCGCATCGCCAACGCCACCGTTGACGAGCTGCGAGGCCTTGCCACGCCACGGATCATGCAGGTGCGGATGCTGGTCGCCGAGCGGGAGGACCTGGCCGACGACCTGATCACCCTCCTGGTGGCCGATCGCGATCCGGGGGTCGGCAAGAGCATCGTCACCAATCCCGTGCTTACCGCCGAGCAGATGTGGGACTTGGTGACCAGGCACGGCCCGCGCCTGTATCCGCGAGCGGCACGGAACCCGAACTGCCCGCCCGACCTGATGCGTCACATCACGCGCAACGCCCAGACGGTGCGGAAGGCGTACCGCGTGATCGCCAAGCACCCGCGCGCGGCAGCCGACGCGTTGCTGCTGTGCCTTCAGGACAAGGAGGCACGCCGCCACGCGGCGCGGCACCCCAACCTGCCGCCCCACACGATCGTCGAGCTGGTGGCCGACCCCAACCCCGACGTTGCCGAGGCAGCGGCGGCCAATCCGTCGCTGCCGCCGGCAATCATGGCCGAGCTTCTGGGACTCTAGGCTCAGTTCTGCCTGAAACCCACATTCGGTATGTCTGAGAGCGCGACTCGCGGGGGTTGGTCAGGTGCCGAAGACTTCGGCTACCAGGTTGGCGGCGGTGTCGGGGGCGCGGACTTCGAAGGCCAGGCGGCCGTCGGTCAGGTGCAGCACGAAGTCGAAGAACGGGCAGCACAGCTGCTCGTCGGCCGCCAGGGCGACGATCTGGGCGGCCATCTCCATCGGCAGCACGATACGGATCCCGCCGTCGACGGGCTCCCGGCGGACGGCGGTCGTGAGCAACCGCCGCCACTGCTCCACACGGTCCTTCTGCTCGCCCTCGGTCAGCGAGCAGGCGATGATCGGCTCCTCGGGCACGGGACCCAACCTAGGGCAGGCGCTCGATGATCGTCACGTTGGCCTGGCCCCCTCCTTCGCACATCGTTAGCAGGCCGAAACGCCCGCCGGTCCTTTCCAACGATGCAAGCAGCGTCGCCGTCAACTTGGCACCGGTCGCGCCGATCGGATGGCCGAGCGCGATGGCCCCGCCGTTCACGTTCACGCGGTCCAGGTCGACCTTGAGCTCCTTGGCCCACGCGAGCACCACGCTGGCGAACGCCTCGTTGATCTCGAACAGGTCGATGTCGTCGATGGTCATGCCGGCCCGCTGCAACGCGTGCCGGGTGGCCCGGATGGGCGCGGTCAGCATGTAGATCGGGTCCGCGCCGCGGGCCGACAGGTGGTGCACCCGGGCCCGTGGACGGAGCCGATGGCTGCGCACCGCGGCCTCGGATGCCACCAGCACGGCGCTCGCGCCGTCGGAGATCTGGCTGGCGAGCGCCGCCGTCACCCGGCCCTCCGGCCGCAACGGCTTCAACGCCGCCATCTTCTCCAGGCTGGTGTCCCGCCGCGGCCCCTCGTCGGCCTCCACGCCCGCGACCGGCACGATCTCCCCACGGAAGTGCCCCGCGTCCGTCGCCGCGATCGCCTTGGTGTGGCTGCGGAACGCGAACTCCTCCATCTCGGCGCGGCTGAGCTCCCACCGCTGCGCGATCAGGTCCGCCGACCGGAACTGGTTGATCTCCTCCGACCCGTACCGGTGCGCCCATCCGGCGCAGCCCTCGTACGGGGTCGGGAACCCGAACTGCTCCCCCACGGTCATCGCCGCGCCGATCGGGATCCGGCTCATGCTCTGCACGCCGCCGGCCACGACCAGGTCGGCCGTCCCGCTCAGCACCGCCTGCGCCGCGAAGTGCACCGCCTGCTGGCTGGAGCCGCACTGCCGGTCCACGGTCACGCCCGGCACCTCCTCGGGGAACCCGGCGGCCAGCCACGCCGTGCGGGCGATGTCCCCGGCCTGTCCCCCGACCGTGTCGACACAGCCGAGGATCACGTCGTCCACCTCGCCCGGATCCACGTTCACCCGCGCGAGCAGGCCCTCGATGGCGCGGGCGCCCAGGTCGGCCGGGTGCAGGTGGCTCAGCCCGCCACCCCGCCTGCCGACCGGCGTCCGCACCGCGTCAACCAGGTACGCCTGGGCCATCGGCCCTCCCTTGCGCTATCCCGTCCAGCACGATCGACAGGTACTGCCGGGCCACGGCGTCCGCGGTGAGCGCCCCGCCCGGGTGATACCAGTGCACGGCGACCCACACGGTGTCGCGGATGAACCGGTAGACCAGCTCCACGTCCAGGTCGTCGCGGAACGCGCCGACCCGGATGCCCTCCTCCAGCAGCCCGACCCACAGCTTGCGGAACTCGACATTGCGCTCGGTGAGGTAGCCGAACCGCTCGAACTGGGCGAGGTAGGCGGCTTCCCGCTGGTAGATCGCGACGGCGTCGTGGTTGCGGTCGATGCACTCGAACGACGCGACGACCACCGCCTCCAGGGCGGCCCGGGGCGGCTCCCCCGCCGCCAGGATCTCCCGGTACGTCTCGAACAGGCCGTCCAGGAAGCCGTGCAGGATCTCGTCCACCATCGACTCCTTGGAGTCGAAGTGGTGGTAGAGGCTGCCGGACAGGATGCCGGCGGCGTCGGCGATGTCCCGGACGGTGGTGGCGAGGAAGCCGCGCTCGGCGAACATCCTCGCGGCCAGCGCGAGCAGTTCGGCTCGACGGCTCATGGGGACTCCTCAGGGGTGCTGGCTGCTGACCGACAGGACTTCGCCCGTCAGGTACGAGGCATAGTCGCTGGCAAGGAACACCATGGCATTGGCCACCTCCCACGGCTGCGCCGCCCTGCCGAACGCCTCCCGCTCGGTGAGTTCGGCGAGCAGCTCCTCGCTCGTCACCTTGGCCAGGAACGGGTGCATAGCCAGGCTCGGGGCCACGGCGTTGACCCGGATCCCGTGCGTCGCGACGTCGGCCGCCGCGCAGCGGGTGAAGGCCATGACGCCGGCCTTCGCCGCCGCATAGTGCGCCTGCCCGGCCTGCGACCGCCACCCGATCACGGACGCGTTGTTGACGATCGCGCCGCCGCCGCCCTGGTCGACCAGCCTGCGCAGGGCCGCGCGGGTGCAGCGGAAGGTGCCGTTCAGGGTCACGTCCAGCACCCGCGACCACTCGTCGTCGCCCATGTCCAGCACGGACTTCGTGCCGCCCAACCCGGCGTTGTTGATCATCACGTCGAGCCGGCCGAACCGGTCCGCCGCGCCGTCGATCAACGCCTGCACCTGGGCCTCGTCGGTGACATCGCACGCCAGGGCGGCCACGTTCGAGCCGTGGTCGACGGCGAACTTCTCCAGCGTCTCGCCGAGCCGGCGCTCGTGCCAGTCGCTGATCAGGACCCGCGCGCCTTCCTCAAGGCACCGCAGCGCCACCGCCGACCCGATGCCGGTGCCAGCCGCCGCCGTCACGACGACCACCTTGTCCGCCAACAGGTTGTGGCCAGGCACGTAGTCGATTTGATGTGGGCCGATCATCCGCGCGCCTCCCTGGGCAGCCCGAGCACCCGTTCCGCGATGATGTTGCGCTGGATCTCGTCCGAGCCGCCGTAGATGGTGTCGGCCCGGCTGAACAGGAACAGCCGCTGCCACCGGTCGAGGTCGTCCCCGGAGGTGGTCGACTTGACGATCATCGACTCGCCGCCGCGAACCCGCATGGCCAGCTCGCCGAGGCGTCGATGCCAGCCGGCCCACAGCAGTTTGCTCACCGACGGGTCGGATCCCCTGGTGCGCAGGGCATGCGACCGCATGACGCTGAGCTCGACCGCCGCGCGGGCCAACTGTTCTTGCAGCACAACGTCTTCCGGATCGGCCAGCGCGACGAGGTCCTCCAGTTCGCGACGGAAGCCCACCTGCTGGCCCAGTGTCGACACGCCGCGTTCGTACGCCAGCGTCGCCATCGCCACCGCCCAGCCGCCGCCCGGCTCGCCGACCACCAGATCCGCTGACGTCCGTGCGCCGTCGAAGAACACCTCGTTGAACTCGGACGTGCCGGTGAGCTGGCGGATCGGCCGCACCTCCACACCCGGCTGGCGCATCGGCACGAGCAGGTACGACAAGCCCTTGTGCCCCACCGATCCCGGCGTGGTCCGGGCCAGCACGAAGCACCAGTCGGCGACGTGCGCCAGCGACGTCCACACCTTCTGCCCGGTGATCACCCACTCGTCGTCGACGAGCCGGGCGGAGGTGGAGACGCTGGCAAGGTCGGAGCCGGCGCCGGGTTCGGAGTAACCCTGGCACCACAGTTCCTCGACGGCCCTGATCTTCGGCAGGAACCGGGCCTTCTGCTCGGGCGTGCCCAGATCGATCAGGGTCGGGCCGAGCAGGTTCTCGCCGAGGTGGTTCACCCGCGCGGGCGCGTCGGCCAGCGCGTACTCCTCGTGGAAGGCGACCTGCTCGTCGAAGGTCAGGCCGCGGCCGCCGTGCTCGACCGGCCAGGCCGGGCAGGTCCAGCCGTGCGCGGCGAGGTGGCGTTCCCACTCGAGGCGCTGCTCGAACGCCTCGTGCTCGCGGCCAGGCCCGCCGAGCCCCTTGAGCCCGGCGAAGCGCCCGACGAGATGCTCGGCGAGCCACCGCCGGATCTCGGATCTGGTCACCGCCATGACCGTAGGCTAGCCTACCAAGCAGTTGCTTGGTAGGAGGTGTTGGTGGCGCCTGAGACCATTGCGGCCGCGGTGGACGCGGCTGCGGACCGCTTCGGCGACCACGCGGCCCTTGTCGACGGGGAGGTCCGCCTCTCCTACCGTGACCTGCGCACATGGGTGCGCCGGTTGGCCGCCGTCTTTGTCGCGGGCGGGATCCGGCCCGGCGACCGGGTGGCGATCTGCGCACCCAATACCTGGCACTGGGTCGTCGCGGCGCTGGGCGCTTCCTATGCCGGCGGGGTCCTGGTGCCGCTGAACACGCGGTTCACCGCCGCCGAGATGCAGGACGTGATCGAGCGCAGCGAGGCCGCCGCGCTGGTGGTCGCGACAGACTTCCTTGGCCGGAACCGACTCGCCGAGTTGTCGGAGGTGGGCGGCGTCCCGGAACTCGTGCTGACCACCGGCGACTGGACGTTCACGGACGAGGTCGACGCCGCGCCGGTGCGGCCCGACGACATCAGCGACATCCTGTTCACGTCCGGCACCACCGGCCGCAGCAAGGGTGCGATGAGCGCGCACCGGCAGGCGCTGGCCGTCGCCGCCGCATGGGCGGACTGCGGCAACGTCGGCCCGGACGACCGGTACCTGATCATCAACCCGTTCTTCCACAGTTTCGGTTACAAGGCCGGCATTCTGGTCTGCCTGCTCACCGGCGCGACGCTGGTGCCGCAGGCCGTCTTCGACGTCGCCCGCACGCGGGAACTGGTCGAGCAGGAGCGGATCACCGTGCTGCCCGGGCCGCCGACGATCTACCAGTCGCTGCTGTCCGAACCCGGTTGCGACAGCCTCAGGCTGGCGGTCACCGGCGCCGCGCCGGTCCCGGTCACGTTGGCGGAGCGGATGCAGAAGCGGTTCGGCACGGTGCTCACGGCGTACGGGCTGACCGAGGCCGTGGTGGCGACGATGTGCCGGCCCGACGACAGCGCCGAGACCGTGTCGCACACCTCCGGTCGTGCGACCGCCGGCTTCGAGGTGAAGATCGCCGACACCGGCGAGATCCTGCTGCGCGGCCCCAATGTGATGGTCGGATACCTCAACGACGCCGCCGCGACCGAGGAGGCCATCGACGCCGACGGCTGGTTGCACACCGGCGACGTCGGAACCCTCGACGACCGCGGGTATCTGACGATCACCGATCGCCTCAAGGACATGTACGTGTGCGGCGGCTTCAACGTCTACCCGGCCGAGGTCGAGCAGGCGCTCGCGCGGCTGGACGGCGTCACCGAGTCGGCGGTGATCGGCGTGCCGGACGACCGGCTCGGCGAGGTCGGCCTGGCGTTCGTCGTGACGGCCAAGCCACTGTCCACCGAGGACGTCATCGAGCACTGCCGGGCCCTGGTGGCCAACTACAAGGTGCCCAGACACGTCGCGTTCCTGGCCGCGCTGCCCAGGAACGCCTCCGGCAAGGTGCTCAAACGCCAGTTACGGGAGGAAGTCCGGTGACCGACGAAGTCGTCCGCTACGAGCGCGAGGGCGCGGTGGCGACCGTGACGATGAACCGGCCGCGCTACCGCAACGCGCAGAACTCGGCCATGACCTACGCCCTGGACGCCGCGTTCGAGCGGGCCGTGAACGACGACGAGGTCAAGGTGATCGTGCTGGCCGGCGCGGGCGACCACTTCTCCGCCGGGCACGACATCGGCACGCCCGGCCGGGACGTGGACACCTCGTTCGACCGCAGGGCCGTGCTCTGGTGGGACCACGTCGACAAGGCCGGCGGCGACCAGCGGTTCGCCCGGGAGAGCGAGGTCTACCTCGGCATGTGCCGGCGGTGGCGGGAGATCCCGAAGCCGACGATCGCCATGGTGCAGGGCGCGTGCATCGCCGGCGGGCTGATGCTGGCCTGGGTGTGCGACCTGATCGTGGCGTCCGAGGACGCGTTCTTCGCGGATCCCGTGGTGCGGATGGGAATTCCCGGCGTCGAGTACTTCGCGCACCCGTGGATGCTCGGTCCGCGGGCGGCCAAGGAGGTGCTGTTCACCGGGGATCGGTTCAGCGCGCAGCGCGCGTACGAGTGGGGCATGGTGAACCGGGTCGTGCCACGCGAGGACCTGCTGGAGACGGTGGGTAAGCTGGCGGGGCGGATCGCCGAGATGCCGCGATTCGGGTTGGCGCTGGCCAAGAAGGCGGTGAACCAGTCCGAGGACCAGATGGGCATGCGGGCCGGGATGGACTCGGTGTTCGGGCTGCACCACCTGGCGCACGCGCACAACGCCGAGGTGTCGCAGGACTCCCTGGCGGGCATGGACGCCAAGGCGATGCGAGGCGCGAGTGGCTCCTGACGAGACGACGCGGCCTGTGCGAGGTCCTCGTGGATCTTGACGACACCGACCTCGAGTTCCGGCACGAGATCCGGACCTGGCTCAACGACAACGTGCCGACCGGCCTGTCCTCGATGGACACCGCCGACGGGTTCGAACAGCACCGCGAGTGGGAACGCACGCTGGCCAAGGCCCGGCTGTCGGCGGTGTCGTGGCCGGCGGAGCACGGCGGCCGGGGAGCCTCCCTCACCGAGTGGCTGGTGTTCGAGGAGGAGTACTGGGCCTCCGGAGCGCCCGGACGCGTGGCCCAGAACGGGATCTTCCTGCTGGCCCCGACCCTCTACGCGCATGGCACCGCCGAGCAGCAGGCCCGGCTGCTCCCCCGGATGGCCCGCGCCGACGACATCTGGGCGCAGGCCTGGTCCGAACCGGAGGCCGGCAGCGACCTGGCGGCCATCCGCAGCCGGGGCGTCCGCACGGACGGTGGCTGGCTGCTCAGCGGCCAGAAGACGTGGAGTTCGCGGGCGGCGTTCGCGGACAAGGGGTTCGGGCTGTTCCGGACGGATCCGGCGGCCGAGCGGCACCGGGGACTGACCTACTTCCTGTTCGACCTGAGGGCGCCGGGAGTGACCGTGCGGCCGATCCCGCAGCTGGACGGCGAGGCGGGATTCGCCGAGGTCTTCCTGGACGAGGTGTTCGTGCCCGACCGTGACGTGCTCGGCGAGCCAGGTGCAGGCTGGCGCGTCGCGATGAGCACGGCCGGCAACGAACGCGGTCTGTCGCTGCGCAGTCCGGGGCGGTTCTGCGCGGCGGCAGACCGGCTGCTCAAGCTGTGGCGGGAGGTCGGCGACCCGGCCGACACCGCGCTGCGCAACAAGGTCCAGGACGCCTGGCTCGGCGCGCAGGCGTATCGGCTGCACGTGTTCGGCTCGCTGGACCGGCCGGTGGGCGCGGAGGCCAGCGTCACCAAGCTGTTCTGGTCGCAGCTGGACGTGGCGTTGCACGAGACGGCGCTGGAGCTGTTGGGGCCCGACGCGGAGCTGGCCGGGCCGTGGCTGGACGGCTACCTGTTCGCGCTGGCCGGCCCGATCTACGCCGGCACCAACGAGATCCAGCGCAATGTGGTCGCCGAACGACTGTTGGGGCTGCCGCGATGAAATTCACCCTGTCCGAGGAGCAGCGCGACTTCGCGCAGGCGTTGCGCGACGCGCTCAAGCGCTCGGCGTCGTGGGAGACCCTGCTGGCGTTGGGTGTGCACGAGGTGGAGTCCGCGCCGGACCTCGTCGTCGCCTTCCTTGAACTGGGCCGAGCCGCCGTGCCGGGACCGATCGTCGAGTCGTTCGCGGTACTCCGGGAACCGCGCTCCACGCTGGCCTGGCCGCCGCACGTGCCGTACGTCGTGGACAACGCCGATCAGGTCTACGCGATCGTCGACGACACCAAACACCGGGCGTCGATCGTCGAGGAAAGAACGTCGGTCGACCCGTCCCGACGGCTTTTCACCTACGACATCGGCGAAACCGTGGGACCGATCGACGCCGAGGCGTTCGAACGGGGTGTGCTCGCCTGCTCCGCGCAACTCGTCGGGCTGGGACGGGCCCTGATCGACCGCTCCCGGGACTACGCCCTGCAACGGAGCCAGTTCGGCAAGCCGATCGGGAGCTTCCAGGCGGTAAAGCACCAGCTCGCCGACGCGCACGTGGCGCTCGAACTGGCCGAGCCGCTGGTGTTCGGGGCGGCGGTGACGATGAGCCGCCAGGACGTCTCCGCGGCGAGGATCGCCGCCGGCAAGGCCGCGTACCAGGCGATGCGGACCGCGTTGCAGGTGCACGGCGCGATCGGCTACACCGCCGAGTTCGAGCTGAGCCGGTGGCTGCTGAAGGTCCGCGCCCTGGTCACGGCCTGGGGCACCGAGTCCTGGCACCGCGAACGCCTGATGGCGACGCTATGCGGCTGACCGACGAGCAGCTCGCCCTCCAGGAGACGGTCGCCAAGCTGCTGGCCAAGGCCCCGGACGACCTGTGGCCCCGGCTGTGCGAGATCGGCGCCGCCGGTCTGGCGATTCCCGAGGAGTACGGCGGCAGCGACGCCACCCTCACCGAGCTGCAAATAGTCCTCGAACAGACCGGCCGAACCCTCGCCCCGGTCCCTCTGCTCGCCACGGCCATCGCCGCCGAGGCCGTGCTGGCCACCAACGACGAAGCAGCCTGCGCACGGCTGCTGCCGGCAATCGCGGCTGGTCAGGTCACCACCTGGGTGGCCGGCACCTATGTCCTCGACGCCGACCGTGCGGAGGTTCTGCTGGTCGCTGCAGGTGGGTGCCTGTACGAGATGCGGCCGGACCAGGTCGTGGTAGAAGGTCTCCGGACAATGGACGAGTCCCGGCACCTGGCGACCGTGACAACAGAGCAGCTCACCGGGTTGATCGGCCCGTATGACGAGACACGGGTACGACGGTTCGCCCTGTCCGCGCTGGCCGCCGAGCAGGTCGGCACGGCCGCCCGATGCCTGGACATGACCGTCGACTACGCGCGGCAGCGGGTGCAGTTCGGCCGGCCCATCGGCAGTTTCCAGGCGGTCAAGCAC
This sequence comes from Kutzneria buriramensis, assembly GCF_003387475.1. Taxonomy (GTDB): domain Bacteria; phylum Actinomycetota; class Actinomycetes; order Mycobacteriales; family Pseudonocardiaceae; genus Kutzneria; species Kutzneria buriramensis. The sequence goes on from NZ_QUNO01000016.1 coordinate 230,559, forward strand.
CGCCTCGCCGACATGCACGTGCTGGTCGAGACCGCCCGCTCGGCGGCGTACGACCTCGGCCACCCCACCGAGGCGAAGATCTACTGCTCGGAGGCGCTCGGCCGGGTCGCGGCCGAGATGGTGCAGCTACACGGGGGCATCGCCATCACGTGGGAACACGACGCCCAGCGCCTCTTCAAGAGGGCGCACGGCGCCGCGTTCCTGTTCGGCCATCCCGCCGAGCACCTCCGCGCGTATCAGGTGCGGGGATAGCCGAGCCTCAACACCACCTGCGGGGCCAGACGCGGCCCGACCACCTGCGCCGCTACCTGCGACCGCACGGGCAACTGGCAGCCGTGCAGGCCCCAGACCGTGCCCATGAGCAGCACCGCGCTCAGCGCCGCCCCGGCGGTGATCTCGCTGCCGGCGCTGGTGGCGATCACCGCCAGCACTCCGGCGTTCCGCAGCGCCCGCGAGCGGCGGAGCATCCGGAGCCGGGTCTCGTGGTCGACGACGAGGTGCAGCTCGGCGCCCTCGCCCCGGGCCTGTGCGGCGAGCCGGTGCAACACCGTCCATGGCACCGCCGCGTCGCTGTAGTCGGCGTCCTCGCTGATCCGCACGGTGATCGCGGCGGCCATCGCCACCTGCTCGGTCCGCGGCTCCCCGCGCACGGCCCGCACGGTGGCGACCAGGGTCGGGTCCGAGCCGCCGCGCTCGACCAGCGCGTCCCAGCCGGCGGCGGCGAGCGCGATCCGCAGGTGGTGCAGCACCGCGCCGACGCCGATCAGCACGTTCGGCGGGCTGTCCGGGGTGTCCAGGTGCAGGCGGGCGGCGCCGTCGGTCATCCGCCACCGGTAGCCGCCGGCGTTGGGGGCGAGATCGGCGAGGTGCAGCACCGACCGCAGAACGGTGTCCCCGCGGGGCGCCACATTCGTCATCGTCACGTGGTTCTCCTGACGTCTCGAGGGCTGCCCCCAACTGGCGTCAACCACAGCATCACGCGCGAGTTGCGGCAGGGTTGCGTCAGGGCTGCGCGCCGACCATCTAGGGTGTCCCGGGATCATCCAAGGAGGACAGACGTGCACGCAGCCGACCTGGCTACGGCCCGCCACCTGCTCAGACCCAGACGGTTGGTGGTGCCGCACCTGGCCGAGGCCGAGGCGCTCATCGACCACCTCATGCTGCCCGGCGCGGGCGAGAACGTGTACAAGGAGCCCGCCGAGCCGAACATCGTGACCTGGGGTGTGCCGGGCGAGCCCGGCACCTGGTCCAACCAGAGCCAGTGCGCGTCGTTCGTGACCGCCGTCCTGCGCCGGGCCTATCCGTCCTGGGCCCGGTCGAAGCACTTCAGCCAGTATTTCGGCAGCCCCAGCCCGTTCGCCCGGGACTACCAGCGCGTTTTCGCCGACGGCGGCACGCCCCGGATGAAGCCCGTTCGCCGGGTCGCCGATCTGCGCCCCGGCGATCTGATCGCCATCGACTACGCGAACGCGCAGGACACCAACACCGGGCACGTGGTGATGGTGCGTCGGCTGCGCGGCGTGTACACCGCGCCGTCCAACGGCCTGAACTTCGACGGCGAGATCCAGTACGCCGTGCAGGTGGCCGACTGCACCGCCGAGCCGCACGGCCTGGCCGGCGTCGGCAGCTACGAGGACTACCCCGACACCCGGATCGTCGGCGAGCGCCAGCTCCAGGGCGTGGGATACGGCCACATGATGTTCTACGCGGCCGAGCTGACGGGCGAGTTCACCCGTTACCGGTGGAGCGTCAACACCAGTTCCACGGGCGTCTTCCCGGTCGAGGAGCGGCCGGTCTCGGCGGTGCGGGTCAGCGCCGGCTGAGCGTGTCCACGAGCCGTTCCAGCGACTCCGCGAACTGCTGCGCCTGCGCGTCCGGCCAGTCGGCCGTGGCCGCGTCCAGGTGCTTGACCAGCCGGTCCCGCATGGTCTCGACCACCTGCTCGCCGGCCGGGGTCAGCCGCAGCAGCGTCGCCCGCGCGTCGGCCGGGTCGGGCACCCGGTCCACCAGCCCGGCCTGCTGGAGCCGGCTGGCGTAGCGGGTGGTCGCGGTGCGGTCGATGCCGATCTCCACGGCGAGGTTGGTCGCGCTGATCGGCTGCCACCGCGCGACCCCGCTGAGCACCGGATACGTGGTGACGTCCACCCCGTCCAGGCCGGCGACCATGCTGTCGTAGAGGTGGGCACGGGTGCTGCGCCGCAGCAGCTGGCCGATCGAGGCCTCGATACGCGCCGAGGTGGTCCGGGACGACATTCGCGGGAGCGTAGCCGCCGGGACGTGCGCCCGGAACACACGACCGGGCGACCATGGTCGAACGGGAGCCCCGGACCGCCCGAAACACCGAACCCTGCCGTCGCGGGAAACCAGAGGTCCACGGGGCGATCCGCCGTTCGGGCCCTTGACACGACGGGTGGTCTAGTCCAATTGTGATCAGGCCGTCGCCATGTCCCCACCCGCCCACTCATGGGAGCCAGGATGCGTTTGAGAACGGCATTACTGAGCGCGGCCGTGGTGGCCGCCTCGGTATCCGGCCTGGTCGCGAGCGCCGACGCAGCGACCACGCCGAAGGCCACACCCCTGCCGACGCATGTGTTCGCCCCGTACTTCGAGACCTACCAGTCGGGCCAGAGCCCGTCGGGCATCGCCAAGCAGGCCGGCGTCAAGTACCTGACGCTGGCCTTCCTCCAGACCGCCAGCCAGGGATCCTGCACACTGCTCTGGGACGGCACCACCGCGATCGGCGGCGGCAGCTACGGCACCGAGATCGCCGCGCTCCAGGCGGCCGGCGGCGACGCCATCCCCTCGCTCGGCGGCTACACCGCCGACACCACCAACACCGAGCTGGCCGACAGCTGCACGGACGTCTCGAAGATCGCCGCCGGCTTCGAGAGCCTGATCACCACGTACAACATCAGCCGGATCGACCTGGACGTCGAGGCCGACTCGCTGAACAACCAGGCCGGCATCGACCGCCGCAACAAGGCGATCAAGATGACCGAGGACTGGGCGGCCGCCAACGGCCGCACCATCCAGTTCTCCTACACCCTGCCCACGCTGCCGACCGGCCTGGACACCGGCCTGGGCGTGCTCCAGAACGCCGTGCAGAACCAGGCGCGGGTCGACGTCGTCAACCTGATGACCTTCGACTACTACGACAACCAGCAGCACAACATGGCCACCGACACCGAGACCGCGGTCGCCGGCCTGGTCAACCAGATCGCCCCGCTCTACCCGGGCAAGTCGCAGGCGCAGCTGTACGCCATGGTCGGCGTCACCGAGATGCCCGGCCGCGACGACTACGGCTCGTCCGGCGAGACCGGCCCGCCGGAGATCTTCACCGTGGCCAACGCCAGCACCGTGCTGAGCTGGGCGCAGTCCAAGGGCATCAACACCCTGTCGTTCTGGGCGCTCCAGCGGGACAACGGCGGCTGCAACGGCACGCCCGGCAACGACCTGTGCTCCGGCATCAGCCAGAACACCTGGGACTTCAGCCACACCTTCGAGCCGTTCACCAGCGGCAGCACCCCGCCGCCGCCCACGAACGACTTCTCCGTGGCGGTCACGCCCGGCTCCGCCGCGGTCAACCCCGGCGCCGGCGCCACCGCGTCCGTGAAGACCGCGGTCACCTCCGGCTCCGCCGTCAACGTCGCCCTGTCGGTCAGTGGCGCGCCCGCCGGCGTCACCGCGTCGGTCAGCCCCACCTCGGTGTCGGCCGGCGGAACGGCGACGCTGTCGGTGAGCACGACCTCCTCGGCGACGCCCGGCAGCTACCCGCTGACGATCACCGGCACCTCGGGCTCCACCAGCCACTCGGCCACCTTCACACTCACGGTCAACGGCACCACGCCGCCTCCGCCGCCGGGCGCGATCGTCAACCCGGGCCTGGAGACCGGGTCGCTCAGCCCGTGGACCTGCCAGGCCGGCGGGGCCGTCGTCGGCACCCCCGTGCACGGCGGCAGCCACGCCCTGTCCGTCGCCGCCACCGACAGCCAGACCGGTGAGTGCGACCAGACGATCACCGTGTCCCCCAACGCCAGCCACAAGCTGACCGTGTGGGTGCGCGGCAACTTCGCCTACGCCGGCGTCAAGGGCGGGGCGAGCGGCGAGACCTGGACCTCGTCCGCCGGCTACACCCAGCTCACCATTCCGTTCACCACCGGCGCCTCCGGCACCGTCACCGTGTACGTGCACGGCTGGTACGCCCAGGGCACCGTCTACGCCGACGACTTCGCCGTCAGCTAGCCCCCCCGATGGGATGATGTTCCGGACGACCCGCGCCCGACCGGGCGGGGGTCGTCCGGAACCGACCTGCCATGATCCACGTCTGAGTGCGGTAGCCACCGTCGAGGGGAAGCGATCATGCAGGATCGTGTGCACGGCACCGTCATGCCCGTGCTGGACATCACGCTCAACCCGGGCGAGACCGTCTGCGCGGAGTCCGGTGAGCTGTCGTGGATGTCCGCCAGCATCCAGATGACCACGTCCACGCAGGGCGCCGGCAGCAGCGGCGTGTTCGGGGCGTTGAAGCGCAGCCTGTCCGGCGGCACGTTCTTCATGACCAACTACACCGCCGTCAACCAGCCCGGCTCGGTGTCGTTCGCGGCGCACCTGCCCGGCCAGATCTTCCCCGTCGACGTCGCCCCGCAGCCGGGCTACGGCTTCCTCGCGCACCGCCGCTCCTACGTCGCCGGCACCACCGGCGTCACCCTCACCACCGGCTTCCAGCAGCGGCTCGGCGCCGGCGTCTTCGGCGGCGAGGGCTTCCTGCTCCAGCGCATCGGCGGGCAGGGCCGAGCCTGGGTGCAGCTGTCCGGCGAGATCGTGCCCTACGACCTCCAGCCCGGCCAGGTGATCCGCGCCCACCCCGGGCACATCGGCATGTTCCAGGACACCGTCCAGTTCGGCATCACCACCGTGCCCGGCATCCGCAACAAGCTGTTCGGCGGCGACGGCATCTTCCTCGCCGAGCTCACCGGCCCCGGCCGCGTGTGGCTCCAGTCGCTGCCGATCGACCGCCTCGCCCACTCGCTGACCCCGTACCTGCCGCAGAACGAGGGCGGCCGCTCCGGCCTGTTCAGCAACTAGTGCCTTCGAGTGGTCCGGCGGCGGAGGCCCCGGTGCCGCGGGTGATCCCCTGGTACCAAGGTCGGATCGACCGCCGACGAGGTGAGGCCCGATGGACATCGCTTCCGCCGCCGTGCACCACACGATCGTCGCCGTGGACGTGGAGAAGTACAGCTCCGCCGACCGCACCGACTTCGACCGCCTCGCAGTCCGGGACGGCATGTACGAGGTGGTGTCCGCCGCCTTCCGGGAGTCCGACATCCCGTGGGAGCGATGTCAGGTCGGCGACGTCGGCGACAGCCTGCTCGTGCTGCTGCCGGCCGACGTGCCGAAGGTTCTCACAGTGGACCGGCTACCGCACCGGCTCACCGCGATGCTGCGGCGGCACAACCAAACCCACGCGGCAGGCGCCCAGATGCGCCTGCGCATGGCTGTCCACGCCGGCGAGGTGCACCACGATCGCCACGGCACAGCCGGCGAATCGGTGATACACGCCTGCCGCCTACTGGACGCCGAGGAGTTGCGGGCGGCGCTCGCCGGCGCCGCCGAGGAGCTCGCCCTCATCATCTCGGACGGGTTCTACCTCGGCACCGTCCGCCACGACCCCGCGCTGAGTCCCGCGTCGTTTCGCCGGATCACCGTGTCCGTCAAGGAGACCGAGGCCTACGCGTGGCTGCGTGCCGGCGGACCGGCTCCCGCCGCGCCGCAGCCTGCCGCGGCGAGCCGCCCCACCCCCATGGCGCTGGCCGAGCTCAGCCTGTTCGTCGACATCCTCGCCGACATCCCCCAACTGAGCACGCAGGAGGGCCGTGACCACATGCTCTCGTTGTTGCCACGGGAAATGTGGACCGGTATCCGCCGCCAGCAGACGCCGTGGACCGACCTCGCCAGCATCGTCGCCGCGTGCGGCCGCTTTCCCGACGGCCTGCACCGGCTCGCCGAGGCGGTCGGCTTCGTGGCCGGCGGCACCCACGCGGCGACCGCGCTGGACCGGCTCGTCAACGGCGTTGATATCGCCCACGGGCCTGGCGGGCATCCCGCTACAATGACGCCGTCCTGGAGTAGAGAGCTGCCGGCGGTCACCCCGCCTGCGATGGGAGATTCACCCGGATGAGGGACCCCTTGACCGAGATCCGTTCCGATCTGGTTGACCTGAGCGGCGTCACGCTCGACGCGCTGGCCTCCTCCGACGATCCCGACCTGGCTCTCGCGACGCGGCCGCTGCTGCGTCAGATCGACAGTCCCAGCAGCAGCGTCGGCGGTCACGACTCGTAACGGCTCCGCACAGCAGCGAGTTCCGTCGACCGGGGAGAACTGTCATCGGCACGCGCCACCACCTCACGGCGGACCAACTGGACGCACTCGCCGCCGGCCGCCACGATCCTGCGGCGCTGGACGAGTTGCGGCGCAGCCAGCAGAGCCGTCGGCTGTTGCTGCTGCGGGCGGTCCTGCAGTACGCCCGCCAACAGTCCGACTGCACCGGACCGTTGCCACCGGTCGACGTTGCGTGGCAGGTACTCGCCGACGCCCAGCGGCGCAATCCACACGTCGTGGCCGACCTGCTCAGCCATCCTCAGGTCGGCATGTGGACGGCGCACGCGCTGCGCCGATTCCGTGGTGTGGCCGAGGATTCCGCCCCGTTGTGGTTCCACGTCGGCTACCTGCACACTCTCGCCGCGACTGCGGCGGCCCGCGCCGGCCTCGCGGTTCGCATCACGATCCCCTGTCATGACGGCGCTGTCGTGCTACCGACACTCGGCTGCGTCACCTTGCCGGTCGACGACGAGTGGACGGTCGCGACGGTGTCCACGGCCGACGAGACGGCGGAGATCACCGTTGGCGCCGCCGCCGTGCGCGTCGGCGGGCCCGGCTGGCGGCCGACGCCGACGGTGGGGAAGGTCCCGCGAATTCGCCTCGACGACGTCGACCCGTATCGCGGGCTCGACCACCCCATGCCCGCGGACCCGTTGCCGGACAACGAAATCGCGCAATGGCACGCCTTGATGGACGAGGCCTGGTCCATGCTGTCCGCCAAGCATGCCGACCAGGCCGCCGAACTCGCCGCGGGCATGCGCGCGGTGGTCCCGATCGCGAGCACTGCTCGGTTCCGCACGCACAGCGCGTCCGTCGAGAACGGATTCGGCGGCCCGCTCATCTCCCGCCCGACCGACGCCGGCGTGCTCGCCGTGACGCTCGTGCACGAGTTCCAACACAGCAAACTCACCGCCGTCCAACACCTCGTGCCGTTGCTCGCCGGGACGTTCCCGGCCGTACACCACGCGCCGTGGCGGGACGATCCCCGTCCCCCGTCCGGTCTGCTGCAGGGCGTGTACGCCTTCACCGCGGTGACCGAGTTCTGGGCCGCCCACCGCGACGACAACCCGTTGGCGCAGTTCGAGTTCGCGCACTGGCGCGGTCAGACCTTGGCGACGCTGCGCGAACTTCGGGCCCATCCGATCCTGACGGACCTCGGGCGGCGCTTCGTCGACGTGGTGGCCACGCGGCTGGAACCACTGCAGTCCCTGGCCGTGCCCGAGGATGTCGGCGCGCTGGCCGAGGCGACCGCACTGGATCATCAAGCGGCCTGGCAGGTTCGCCACCTCCGACCATCCACAAAGTACGTCGACGCCGCGACGGACGCGTGGCTCGCGGAACGTTCGGTTCCTGAGGGCTATACGGCGACGGTCGTGCCCGCGGCCACCGTGCAGCGCATCGACGTGAAGGCGGTGCTGAGCCGGGTCCGGATCATCGAGCCCGCCACCTTCGACGAGCTGCGATCGGCCCCCTCGACGATCACGGACGCCGCCGCGGCTGACTTCGCTTACCTGGTGGGCGATCCGGACACGAGCGGGCTCTACCAACAGGAGATCGAGGCCGACTCGGGCCGGGCCGGGGCGTGGTCGGGACTCGGACTGTCGCTGTGGGCGGCGGGCTCGCCGGCCGCCGAGGCGCTGTTGCGTCGGCCCGAGCTCGTCCGCGCGATCTACGTCAAGGCCTCTCAGCGCTCGCGTCGAGCCCCGGACATTCAGGAGCTCGCCGCGTGGGTGGGCGTCTGAGCTAGAGCGGCAACGGATCGATGTCGCAGTTCGCCCGCTGAGTGCCGGCGGCGAACTCGACGGACGCCGCGTGCTTCGCCCCCAACTTCTGCTCGATCTTGCGCACGGCCTCGTCGTGCATTTGCCACGCCTGTTCCGTCTCGTGATCCGCGAGCAGGTCCTGGGCGAGATTCACCATACAGGCCAGTGTGGTCGGGTGTTCCGGCCCGAGCTGACGGTGGCAGGCCGCGAGCGTCCGGGTGTCCAGCTGCCGGGCGCCGGTCACGTCGTTGAGCACCCAGAGCGTGCTGGCCAGGTTGATGTCGGCCACCAGGGTGGACGGGTGCTCGGGCCCCAGGCGGTCCCGGAGGCCGGCGGCCGCCGTCTCGTTGATCGTCTTCGCACTCTCGCGCTCGCCCAGCAGCCGCAGCACGACGGCTTGGTTGACGATGGCGGCCAGCGTGTGCGGATGCCCGGCGCCCAGCCGGGTTCGATACCGCTCCACGACACTGTCGGCCAACTGCCGGGCCGCACCGAGATTGCCGGCGCACCGCAGCTCGACCGACAGGCACAGGCTCGCCGCCATCGCTTCCGGGTGGTACTCGTTGTGGCGCGCGGTCAGGCCCCGCACGGCCTCGTCGGCCGCTTCCAGCGCCCCTTCGTGGTCGCCGGCCTTGCGCCTCATCTCGGCGAGCAACCGAATGGCCGCCACGGTCTGCGGGTGCACCTCGCCGTGGATCTGCCGCAGTCGGGCGACGATGTCCTCCTGCATGGTCCGCGCCACCACGTAGTCCCCGAGTTCACGAGCGTCCAGCGCGAGGCCGATCTGGGTGAGAATGCTCAGCGCGTGGTCTGTGCCGAAGATCTCCACCTTGCGCCGCCAGGTCCGGTCGTCGATCTCGCGGGCGTCGGCGAACCGGCCGGCCAGCCGCAGGCTGACACCGAGGTTGTGCGCGGCACTGAGGGTGAGCGGGTCGTCGTCGCCGAACGACCGTACCGACCTGGTGTGGATGTCCTCCGACAACGCGAGCGCTGAGTCGAACTCGCCCTGTGCGCGAAGGTCGCCCGCGACGTTGTTCATCGCGTCGACGGTGCCCTCGTGCTGCTCGCCGAGCACGCGCACGCAGATCTCCAGGATCCGGTTGTCCAGGGTCGCCGCTTCCTCGTAACGGCCGTCGGACCACAACATGAAGCCCAGCCAACGGCCGATGCGCAGCGTCTCCCGGTGCTCGTCGCCGAGCCCGTCGCGCCAGGTGTCGTAGATGGCCTGGGACAGATCCGTGGCCGCGCGATGGTCGCCCCAGCGGGACAGGTAGACCGCCAGGTTGTAGGCCAGATCGCGGACGCCGGGATCGTCGCACTTGATCGCCTCGGACGTCGTGACGTGCGGATACAGCTCGGCATAGCGCGGCCATTGGTCCGAATCGGCCGGCGCGTAAGGGTCGCTGGCCGCCAGCAGCAGATGCGCGCCGTGCCGCATGGTCTGCCGCTCGACCTCGGTCATCTGGTTGATCAGGACCTGCTGCACCAGGCGGTGCATCTGGATGCTGTTGGTACGGTGGTCGATCCTGGCCAGCGCGAACCGGTTGATGTCCCGGATCGCCTCGTTGAGCCGCAGCCGGTCGCGCAGGGCCCGGTCCAGGTCGGGGGTGATGGCCAACCCTCGTCCGTTGCTGAACATCGACCGCGCGATCGGCTCCGGCGCCAGGAACGCGGCCAGCTGCAACAACCGCAGCCCCGCCGGGTTGCGGTTCTCCAACTGCTCCAGCGACAGGTTCCAGGCCGCGGCGACCGGCCGGCCGTAGTCCGCCGGCTGCGACATGTTCAACAGCTCGAGCAGCTTCTCGTTGAGCAGTTCCAGGTACTCGTCGGCGGGCATGCCCGTCTCCGCCCGCCAGGCGGCCGCCTGCTCCACCGCCAGCGGCAGATCGCCGAGCGCCTCGGCCAGCCGGTCCGCCTCGTCATCGGTGATGTCCGGGCCACGGCGGCCCAACAACGCCTTGCTCTCCTCGCGTTCGAAGACGTCGACCTCCAGACCGCGGGCCATGGTGAGCCAGCGCGAATTCCGGCTGGTGACCAGGATGCGGCCGGGGCCACCGGTCGGCAGGAAGGACAGCACCTCCTCCGGGTCTTCGGCGTTGTCGAACACCAGCAGCCAGTTGGGCGGCACCTGCCGCCCCGGTCCACCGCGCAACGCGTCGATCACTCGTTGCACGGCCACGTTCGCCTCGGCGCCGACACCGAGGTCGAGCCGCTGACCGAGTTCGACCAGCGAGCTCTGGATCTGGACGCTGCGCTCGGCCGGAATCCACCAGATCAGGTCGAAGTCGTTCTGATGCCGGTAGGCGTACTCGACGGCCAGCTGCGACTTGCCGACGCCGCCCATGCCGTGCAGTGCCTGCGGCAGCACCGCCGCCGTCGCGCCGGGCGCGAGGCAGTCGTCGAGCTCCCGCAGCAGTTCCTCGCGGCCAGTGAAGTTGGGGTTGCGCGGCGGCACTCCGCCCCAGACCACCTGTTGCGCGCCCGAACGAATCTGCGCCCCGGGCTCTGTTCTCGTCACGTCGAAGTCTCCTGGCCTTGTTGCGATGGTGGTGTGCGGCGGGAACGAAGTCCGCGAGTGAGTGGTGGGCACCGTACTCCCTCTCGGCGCAATGCGACTCAGGGATGACTCCCCGCCCACTTCCGTGTGGTGCCCCGCCAACTGTCGGCGCAGTCGCGCGGCCGCTGCCAGGTGCGGCCCGGACAGTGCCTCCAGAACTGCGGCCTCGGCCGTCAGGAACGGTACGGTCTCCGCGGTCACCACATGTTCGTCGTCCCGCTGCGTGGCGCGGTCCAACACGTTGCCGTATCCGCGGATGGCCGGCACCGAGTCGGCGAGCCACTCCTCGGCCAACCGCATCGCTCGCACGGTCGTGGACTGCCGCCCGCTCGCCAGCAGTTCCTCCCGCACACCGGGCACAAAGCCGAAGGTCTCTCGGGTTCGGTCGGCGACCTCCTCGCGGGGCACCATCGGCATCAGCAGCCCGCTGGCCAGGATCTCGGACAGGTGCGACCGACGCGAGTCGGGTAGCATGACCTGCCGGACCCGCTCGATCACACCCAGGTTCAACGGCGCGGCGGCCAAGTACGTGGCCAGCTCGAACGCGACCGGTGACACGGTCGCATGAAATTCGGCGACCCGCCTCGCGGGCTCGGCGCCAGTGTCACCGGCCGAGCTCGGCGCGGCGGTGACGTCCGGATCCACCAGCAACGCCGGCAGGTTCGTCCACGAGGCACGCTTGCCGACGATGATCCGCGCCCAGGCTGCGAGCCAATTGGGTTGCAACTCCAGCACCGGCACCGGTATCGCCCGGGCCCGCCGCGCCTCGTCGACCAGCATCATGTCGACCTGTTGCTCCCAGCGCAGGCTGGCGTTGCACGCGCCGGGCGCCGGCGCCTTCAACTGCAACCGGTGGACCTCGATGGCGGTCTGCCGCCACATCTGCCAGGGCAGCAGGTGGACAAGCGCGATCGGCAGCACGGATCCCCACATGTGCAGCGCCGCCTGCGCCGACCCGTTCTGCCACAACGCGGAACACCCGTCGGTCAGCACCAGCACGATCCGACGGCCGCTGGGCTCGATCAGCTCGCGAGGCGACCGATGCGGTGCGCCCGCACCGGTGCCACGAATCGTGCACTCACCGGCGGGTCCGATTCCCAGCAGGCGCACCTGCACATTGCGGAATACGCCCTGGCGGACGAGGACTCGGCCGAACGCCATCGCGGTGTCCCACCACACCGCCATCGTCGGGTTGTCGTCGACGACGACGACAACCTCCCAGCGACGCTCGTCGGCCGGCCGGAACACGGGCAGCCAGCGGTCGTCGGTCAGCGCCCACTCGGCCGTCGTCTCCTCGTCGAGCTCCCTGTCCCTTGTGGACGGAATGACCTGCTTGAGCGGGCCCAGTGCGCGGCCAAGGGGGAGGTCGAGTCGTGTGCCGTCACCGTCCGGGCGATCCACCGCCCGAACCACCGGAAACGCAACGGTCTCCACGGTTGCCGCCGTCGCCGCGTCGGGCTGCGCGCTCCGTTCCCCGGTGTCGGGCGACTCAGCCGCCGCAGTCTCGGGTACTTCGCCAGGAGGAACTCGTTCCCTCGTCGCCGGCGGCGGGACGGCCGCCGCGTCCGGCCGACCGGCCCGCATCGCGCGATGTCGTTGGCAGGCGAGCCATAGCCCGTCAGCCACTTCGCGCGCCGTGAGATCCCCCAACCGCAAGGCGCTTGTGTCCCGGCCTGCTATGTGGTCCACCTGAAGTCCTGCCACGTCAGGTCGTGCTCGTCGGTCACCGCCCGCTCACTACCCCAGCCCCAGCCGGTGCCAGATCCGGTCCAGCAGCCGATGCCACTCCGCGGGGTCGCTCGTCGGCGCCGAACCGGAGACGACGAGGTGCACGGCGTTGAGCAACTGGTCGGCGGCCAACTCCTTCTTGCGCTCGCGATGGTCGGTGAACGTCCGGATCAGTTCGGCGGTCTGTTCGCCGTCCCGGTCGCCGAAGTGCGCGGCGACCATGTCGGCCAGCATGTCCGGGTCCGGGTCCGGCATGGCGATGGTCAGGGCCCGCCGCAGGAAGGGAGCGGGGAAGTCCCGTTCGCCGTTGCTGGTGATGACAACAATCGGAAAGGCGCGGCAGCGCACGACACCGTCGTTCACCGGCGCGGTGACGCCGAGATCTGCGGTGTGCACGGTGACCGCCGGCTCCCGGTCCCGCACCCGGAGCAGTTCGAGTATCGGGAACTCGCCGTCCTCGAATACCGTGAGCAGGTCGTTCGGCAGGTCCACATCGGACTTGTCGAGCTCGTCGATCAGCAGCACCCGCGGCAGCCGGTGCGGCAGCAGCGCCGTGCCCAGTGGCCCGAGGTGCACGAAATTGCCGATGCCGGACTGCTCGCGGGCGCCGAGAGCCTGCGCCCGACCGAACGCGTCGTAGCTGTAGAGACCGGAGTTCACCGTCGTGCGGGTGGTGATGGACCAGCGCAGCACCGGCCCCAGTCCCAACTCCCGCGCGACCAGGTAGGCCAGCGAGGACTTACCCGAGCCGGGCCGACCGGTGACGATCAGCGGGCGGGCCAGGGTAATGGCCGCGTTCACCATCTCCACCACGGCGGGATCGGCCTTGCGGGTGATCGCGGCCTCGCCCAGCCGGCGGCTGGTCTCGAACTCGTCGGCGACCGGCGTTGGCAGCGCCGGCCCACCGCGGAAGGTCCGCCACGGCGGCGGCGCCGGCCAGCGCCGGTCTCGGTCGGCCTCCTCGAGAATGCGTCCATCACCTCGGAAAAGCCACCATGGCGGGTCCGCGGTAACGGGATCATCGGGTGCGGCGGCCGGTCCGTCGGAGGCCATCAGGCAGTCCCCTCCCCCGAAACTCCCACTGCGCGGGGAGATTCGGGAAGCCGTTCGGGATCGTCCCACAGTACTGCAAGATTTCGGCCGAGACGGGCGGCCAGCTCGTCCGGGCCGACGCGCAACGCGGCCTGCCGCAACTCCGAGATCCGTTCCGGCAGCCGGGCCAGCCCGCCGTCGGCGGCGATGGCCGCGACCGCCGCGCGGAAGTCCGAGTCGCCACAGTCCTCACGATGCCACAGGATCGCCGGCACGCCGCACCTCAGCGCGGTCGCCCACTCCTCACGTGCCTTCGCGTTGCCGGGTGTCAGCGGTTCGCTCAGCACCAGCGACACGATGGTCTGATCACTGCTGAGATCGGCCGCCAGTCGTCCGAAGTAGTTCACCCCGCTCGGCTGCGACCAGTACGCACGCACCGCCCGCGGCTGGCGCTTGAACGCTTCCCAACGCCGCCGCCAGGCCAGATGCAGGCTCGGCTCGCGCAGCCGTTCCAGGCTGCGGAGCACGATCGAGTGGTCCAGGACGAACGGCCTCGGCTCCCCGCCGACCGGCGACCGCTGCAGCCAGAACTCCACCGGTTCGTTGAGCATTTCCAGCGGCAGCACGAACTCCAGCATGAGCCGCGTGGTCGGACGGACTTCGGCCATCGTGCCGAGCGCCGCCTCCACTTCCGTCACGACGTCGTCGAACTCCGATCTCAGGTCGGCCCGGGTGATGTGGCGGTCCCGCTGGCGCCGCGGTCGCCATTCCGGCTGGTCGTGCTGCCACCAGTGGGAGAGGACGATCCGGTCGGATCCCCGCGGATCGGGATTGACCTGGATCACCAGGTAGGCCGGCCACCGGACCTCGTCAGCCTTGTGGCGGGCCCGCCATGGCGCGTCGTCGAGACGCTGCTCAAGACCCCATTCCCGGGCATACTGCCGAACCCAGCGCTGGACGGCCCGCGCGCGGGCCAGGTCCGCGGCCAGCCGCTCGGCGACACAGTCCAGGAACACCATCCACGGCGGCAGCGACTTCGGGGCCGCGTTCGCGCCGACGAGATGGGTGAAGGCACTCCACACCGTCGAGCAGTGCGGCGGCAGTCCGGCCAGCCGATAGTCGGTCGCCACCCGCGCCAATCCCGATACGGCTCGGCCCTCTTCCCCCGGGGTCGTGCCCGACAGCCGAACGGGCAGCAGCACGGCCCGGAGTTCGGCCCAACTCCGGTCGGCCGTCAAATCCACCGACCCAGTCCCGAAAATGAGGGAGAAGGCCTGCCATTCGTCGGCGAGTTCGGCCATTCTCTGGCCATCGGCGGCCAGCGGGTCGAGGAATCGGACCTGTTTGACCAGGGCCGCCAACCCGTCCGGCTGACGTCCGCACACGGTGACCAGCTCGATGAACCCCGCCCGGACGGTCGGCATGGCCCGCAGCGGAAGCGGCGCCCCGAAGCACACCGCGAGCCTCTCGACCAGCGCCAGGCGGGCATTCTCCGACTGCAGGGTGGGGCAATCCTCCAGCCACAACACGAAGTCCTCTTGCAGACGTAGTCGCACAGCATCGTGCGTGGGCTCCATAGGCGCCCCTCTCCTCACCGCGGTCGACGTGCCACAGCAACGACGTGGGCGTCGCCGCGGTGCCGCATCCCTCTGTGGGAACAGACAGTCGCACCCCGGGTGAATATGCGCAACGACTTGACGTGCCGCGCCCCCGCCGATTTGTTGGCGCTAGCTGAATTCAGCGGCCGATCGGGTGACTTCTGTTGCCAGGGTGGAGTTCTTGACACCGCAAGCATATGCGCGATCACAGCGGCAGCGGATCGACGTCACAGTCGAACCGCTGGTCGGTCATGGACAACTCCAGCACAGCGGGATGCTGCGGCCCGAGCTTGCCGGTCAGCGCGGCCACGGCCTCGGCACGCAGCCGTTGTCCCTCGTCGACCGAACCCGTCGCGATCAGGTCCAGCGCCAAGTTCGCCGCGCACCCCGACGTGGTCGGGTGATCGGCGCCCAATACCCGAGCACAGGCCTCCCTTGTGACAGTGTCCAGCGTCAGGGCCGTCTCGAAGTCGCGCAGCGCGAACAGATCGTTGGCCAGGTTGATCGCTGCCGCGAGCGTGGACGGATGCTCGGCGCCAACTCTGTCGCGCAAGCCCGCCACGCCGGCCTCGCTGACGTCCCGGGCCGCCGCCGGATCTCCGTTCAGCCGCAACAACACCGCCTGGTTCACCATGGCGGTCAGGCTGTGCGGGTGGGTGTCCCCCAACTGGTCGCGGTAGCGCGCCACCGCCTCGTCACCGACGCGCTGTGCGGCGTCGAGGTTCGATGCGTGCCGCTGGGCGATGGACAGACACAGCTTCGCGGCGATCACCTCCGGGTGAGATTCGCCGTAGCTCCAACTGAGGCTGTCGACGGCTTGTTCCGCCGCCTCCACCGCGCCTGCGCGGTCGCCGATCCTTCGGCGCATCTCCGCGAGCAGGCGGGTGGCTTGCGACGTGAGCGGGTGCCGCTCCCCGTGCACACTGGCGGATCGGGCGACGACGTCCTCGAACGAGCCGCCGGCACGCAGACAGTCCCCCAGTTCCCAGCTGTCGAGCGCCATGCCGATCTGTGTGATCAGGCTCTTCGCATGGTCGGCGCCGTACGTCTCGATCATCTGCCGCAATGTGGCGGTATCAAGCTCGAGCGCCTCGGCGAACTCGCCGGCCAGGCGCAGGCTCACCCCCAGACTGTGCGCGCTGTCGAGCGTGACCGGCTCATCTGGGCCCAGCGCCCGCATTGCGGTGGCGTGGACGCTTCTCGACAGCTCCAGCGCCGATGTGAATTCGCCCCGCATGCGCAAGTCGCCGGCCACGCTGTTCAGGGCCTCGATGGTGCCTTCGTGATCGACTCCCAGCACCCGGCGCGAGATCTCCACCACCGTGTCGTCCAGCGCAGCAGCCCTCTGGTGGTGGCCGTTCAACCGCAGCATCAAACCGAGCCAGCGCCCGATGCGCAGTGTCTCGGGATCGTCCTCGCCCAGCTCCGCGCGCCGTATGTCGTAGACCCGATGGGAAAACTCCAGGGCCGCCCGATGGTCGCCCAACCAGAACAAGTAGACAGCGATGTTGTGGATGAGGTCACGGACCGCGGGATCGTCGCACTCGATCGCGTTCGATGCCGTGACATGCGGAAACAACTCGGCATAGCGAACACGCTGATCGGATTCCCCCGGCATGTTCGGATCGCTCGCGGCAAGCAGCAGATGCGCCCCATGACGCAACGTTCGATACTCGTCCTCGGTCATCTGCCTCTGCAACGCCGATCGCACCAAGCGGTGGATCTGAATGCTGTTGGTACGGTGATCGACACGGGCGAGCGAATACCGGTTGATGTCTCGGATCGCCTCGTTGAGGCGCAGGCGGTCGCGCAGCCCCCGATCGAGGTCCGGCGATATCGACACCGACCGGCCGATCGTGAAGAGGCTCAGGGAGATCGGCTCCGGTGCCAGCACCGCCGCCACCTGGAGGATGCGCAGCGCCGTGGGATTGCGATCCGCCAATCGTTCCAGCGACAGGTTCCAGGCCATACCGACGGAGCTCGGATAGTCAGTGGGCTGGGACACGTTCAACAACTCGTCCTGTTTCTCCTCCAGCAGCTGGAGGTATTCCCCGGCGGGCATGCCGGTGACCGCCCGCCACGCGGCCGCCTGCTCGATCGCCAGCGGCAGGTCGCCCAGCGCGGCCGCCAGCTGGTCGGCGTCCTTGTCCGTCAGTTCAGGCCCCCGCCGCTGGAGCAGCTGCCTGCTCTCCTCGCGCATGAACACGTCGACCTCGAGACCGTGGGCCTGGTTGCGCCATTCGAGGTTCCGGCTGGTGACGAGGATCCGCCCCGGGCCACCAGTCGGCAGGTAGGGCATGACCTCCAGGACCGACTCGGCGTTGTCGAAGACCAGCAACCAGTTCGACGGTATCCGCCATCGGGCGCCGCCCCGGAGCGCGTCCAGCACGATCTGCACGGCGACGTTCGGCTCGACGCCGACACCGACGTTCATCCGCTGTGCGAGTTCGGCCAGCGAGTTCCGGATCTGCACGTCGTGCTCGGCCGGCACCCACCAGATCACCTCGAAGTCGGCCTGGTGGCGATACACGTACTCGATGGCGAGCTGCGACTTTCCGACGCCGCCCATCCCGTGCAGGGCGTGCGGCACGATCGCGGCTGTCGTCCCGGGTACGAGGCTCTCGTGCAGCCGGTCCAGCAACTGCTCGCGCCCGGTGAAGTTGAGGTTGCGGGGCGGCACGCCGCCCCAGACAACCGGTGCTGCGGTCAGCGACGCCGGCCGCGCCGGGCCCGGATCGGTCACATGGAACCTTCGACGCCCGCGAGGCATCTCTTTAGCCAAGCGGACGACATGCCAGCCGAACGGACGAACCCGGCCGCACGATGCGGTCAGCGCAGGCGTTCGACCTTCAGCTCGTTGTCGCGGTAATGGCTGCGCAGCGGCTTCTTGTCGAACTTGCCGACGGTCGTCTTGGGGATCTCCTCGACGAACGTCCAGTTCTCGGGCACCTGCCACTTGGCGACCTTGGCGGCGAGGAACTCGGCGAGCTCGGCGGCGGTCACCGACGCGCCGGCGCGGACGACGACGAAGGCCAGGGGGCGCTCGTCCCAGCGCTCGTCGGGGATGCCGATGACGGCGGCCTCGGCGACGGCGGGATGGCCCATGAGGTGGTTCTCCAGCTCGACGGAGGAGATCCACTCGCCGCCGGACTTGATGACGTCCTTGGCCCGGTCGGTGATCTGGAAGAAGCCGCGGGAGTCGATGGTGCCGATGTCGCCGGTGCGCAGCCAGCCGTTGTCGAACTTCTCCGGTGCGTCGTCACGGAAGTAGGAGCCGGTGATCCACGGCCCGCGCACCTCGATCTCGCCGACGGACGTGCCGTCCCACGGCAGCACCTCGCCGACCGCGTCGACGATCCGCATCTCGACGCCGGCGGCGACGCGGCCGGACTTGAGACGCCACTGGAGATCCTCGGGCGTGCCCTGGGCGACCTCGGCGGGCGGCATAGCCATGCCGCCGAGCGGACTGGTCTCGGTCATGCCCCAGCCCTGCACGATGCGCAGGCCGTACTGGTCCTCGAACGCCTTGAGCAGCGACTCGGGCGCGGCGGCGCCGCCGGAAGTGCCGGCGCGCAAGGAAGACAGGTCGATCTCGGTGCCGGCCCCGTAGTTCAGGATGGCGTTCCAGATCGTCGGCACGGCCGACGCGAGGGTGGACCGCTCCGCGGCGATGAACCGGGTCAGCTGGTCCGGCATCATGAACGGGCCGGGCATGTGCAGGGTCGCGCCGGACAGGAAGGCCCCGTACGGCAGGCCCCACGCGTTGACGTGGAACATCGGCACGATGGTCAGCACCCGGTCGGCCTCGGTGATGCCCATCAGCGTCGCCGACAGCACGGCCATCGCGTGCAGGTACGAGGACCGGTGGGAGTAGACGACTCCCTTGGGGTTGCCGGTGGTTCCGCTCGTGTAGCACATCGTCGCGGCGGAGCGCTCGTCCAGCTCCGGCCATGCGAAGCCGGGTTCCTCGGCGGCGACGATCTCGGAGTACCGCAGCACCCGGTCGCCGAGCACGGACGCGTCACCGTCGCCGACCACGACGAACTTCTCGACGCCGCCCAGATCCGCCAGGCTGCGGGCCAGCAGCGGGATCAGGTTGTCGTCCACGATGATGATCTTGTCTTCGGCGTGGTTGACGATGTGCGACAGCTGCTCCGGGAACAGCCGGATGTTCAGCGTGTGCAGCACCGCGCCCATGCCGGGCACCGCGAAGTACGCCTCGAGGTGCTCCTGGCTGTTCCAGCAGAAGGTGGCGACGCGGTCACCGGACTGCACGCCGAGCCTGGTCAGCGCCGCGGCCAGCCGCTCGGCGTTGGCGGCGACCTCCGCGAAGGTGGCACGCCGGAAACCGGCGCCGGTGTTCGTCACGCACTCGCTGCCGCCGTACACAGCGGCGCCGTGGCGCATGATCGCGGTGATGGTGAGCGGGTACTCCTGCATGGTGCTGACGATCACGCGGCGACCTCCGTTGGACGACTGGTCGCGAGGTTAGTACCGACCAGTTGGTATGGCAACGCCCCGTGTCGTTCACCAAGAATTCAACTCACGATCCTGTCAACTCCGGATACCGACCACCGGGGCCGGGTGATGATCGTCTCGGACGGCGCCGGTCGGCGCCGCGACCGAAGCAAATCCTTTGGGAGACAAGGGTGAAGCGGCTGATCAGCATCGGCCTGGCGGCCGTCCTGGTGATCGGGGTGGCACTGGCCGTGATATTCGGCCGCGGCGGCACCGAAGGCACCCAGCTGACCACGGTCCGTGGTGTCATCGGCTCGGAGAAGCTGGCCTTCTTCAGCGACCAGCGGGTCAAGGACGCCTTCGCCAAGCACGGCCTGGACGTCCAGGTGGACCCGGCGGGCTCACGCCAGATGGCCACCCAGACCGACCTGTCGAAGTACGACTTCGCGTTCCCGTCGAGCAGCCCGGCCGCCGACCGCATCCAGCACGACCACGCCAACTCCCACACCTACGCCCCTTTCTCGTCGCCGATGGCCGTGGCCACCTTCGCCCCGATCGTCGACCTGCTCACCAAGGCAGGGGTCGTGCACAAGGGCGCCGGCGACTACGACGTGCTCGACATCGCCAAGTACATGCAGCTCACCGCGAACGGCACGCGCTGGGACCAGCTGCCCGGCAACACCAGCTACCCGGTGCGCAAGAACGTCCTGATCACCACCACCGATCCGCGGGACTCCAACTCGGCGGCGATGTACCTGGCCATCGCGACGTACGTGGCCAACGGCGACAACGTCGTGAACACGCCCGACCAGGAGGCGGCGGTCCTGCCCAAGGTGACGCCGCTGTTCACCAACCAGGGCTACACCCAGAACAGCACTGACGCGCCGTTCGAGGACTACCTGTCCGCGGGCATCGGCCGCAACCCGATGGTGCTGGTCTACGAGGCGCAGTACGCGGACCGAATCGTGCGCAACGACGGCTCGATCAAGCCCGACATGCGGCTGGTGTACCTGTCCCCCACCGTCTACTCCAAGCACACGCTCGTCGCGCTGAAGTCCCCCGGTGATCAGATCGGACAGCTGTTGACCAGCGACCCGGAGCTGGCCTCGCTGGCCGCCACCTTCGGCTTCCGCACCCAGGACCCGAAGTACTTCACGCAGGCTGTCAGCCAGCACAAACTGCCGCTGCCCACGGATCTGGTGGACACGGTCGACCCGCCGTCGTTCGAGACGCTCGAACGCCTGCTGGACGCCGTCGGGAAGCAGTACGGATCATGAGCGAGCAGCCGCTGACCGCACCGGAGCCGGTGGCCGCGGTGCCGGCGACCCGGGCGGCGGGCATGGTGCCGGTGCCGGCCGAACGGCTGGCCGAGCTGGCCGACGACGCGGAGCGGATCGCGACGGAGCTGGGCGCGATGGACCCGATGGCGCCGGATTTCTCCGTGCGGGTGGGCAAGGTCCTGGCGCTGGGCGAGTCCGAGATGCGCACCGCCGCGACGATCGCGGGCCGGCTGCTGGACCGCGCCGTGCAGGGCGTGAACCCGCCGTCGGACCAGGTCAGCGTGAGCCTGAACGAGCTGCGGCAGCGCGTGGACGAGCTGGATCCGGCCGGGCGCAAGGTGTTCGGCATCAGCCTGGGCAATCCGGCGAAGAAGCTGCTGGCCCGCTACCAGGCCGCCGACGCGCCGATCAACGCCATCGTGCGCAGCCTGCGGGCCCGTCAGGACGACCTGCGCCGGGACAACGCGGCGATCCAGGGTGAGCGGGAACGCCTGTGGGAGTCCATGGGCCGGCTGTCCGAGGCGGCCGCGATGGCCGGCGCGGTCGACGAGGCCATCGACCGACAGGCATCCATTTTGGACCTCGCCGATCCGGCGCGGGCCAACGCGGTGCGGGCGGAGGTGCTTTTCCCGGTACGCCAACGCCATCAGGACCTGCTGACCCAGCTCGCGGTCTCCGTGCAGGGCTACCTCGCGCTGGATGTGTTGCGGCGCAACAATGACGAGCTGATCCGGGGCGTGGACCGCGCGGCCGGAACGACGGTGTCGGCGCTGCGCATCGCGGTGGTCGTCAGCGGCGCGCTCGCCGGGCAGCGCCGGGTGATCGACGAGATGGACACGCTGCGGGCCACCACCGACGGACTGATCAAGGCCAACGCCGACCTGATCGCCATGCAGGGCCAGCAGATCCAGCGCGTCAGCACCGATCCGGCGGTCGGCATGGAGACGCTGCGCCAGTCGTTCGACCAGATCTACCGCGCCATCGACGACATCGAGGGCTTCAAGGCCGCCGCCGCGTCGGCGATGGCCACCACCGTCTCCGCGTTGGAGGACGAGTTGCGACGGGCTCAGAACCGGTTACGGGAGACAGAATGAGGACCAGGCTCACCGCCCTGGCGGTCGCCGCCCTGCTGACTGTGGGCCTCGCCGGCTGCTCCGGCGACCAGACGGATCCGAAACAGCCGCTGGGACAGTCGAAGGCGGGCGTGCTGCGGGTGCTGGCCGGCAGCGAGCTGTCGGACATGCAGCCGATCCTGGACGAGGCCGCCAAGGCGACCGGCGTGCAGGTCAAGTTCACCTTCTCCGGCACGCTGGAGGGCGCGCAGACCGTCGTCGACGGCAAGGCCGACGGCGCGTACGACGCGATCTGGTTCTCCTCCAACCGGTATCTCACGCTCCTGCCGGGAGGGCAGAAGAAGCTCGGCACGCAGACGAAGATCATGAGCTCGCCGGTGGTGCTCGGCCTGCCGGCCGCCATGCTCCAGTCGCTGGGCTGGCAGGACGGCAAGGTCACCTGGTCGCAGATCGCCGACGCCGCCGGGCAGCGCAAGTTCAGTTACGGCATGACCGATCCGTCGGCCTCCAACTCCGGCTTCTCCGCGCTGGTCGGGGTCGCCGCCGCGCTGGCCGGCAGCGGCAGCGCGCTGACCGCCGACCAGATCACCGCGATCACCCCGCGGCTCAAGCAGTTCTTCGCCGCGCAGACGCTCAGCGCCGGGTCCTCCGGGTGGTTGTCGGACGCCTTCCAGAAGCGAGCCAGTGGCGCGGATCCGGGGCCCAAGGTGGACGGCCTGATCAACTACGAGTCGGTGCTGCTGGAGATGAACGCCGGCGGCAGGCAGCCGCTGACCGTGATCCACCCGTCCGACGGCGTGGTCACCGCCGACTATCCGTTGACACTGCTCACGTCCGCCAATTCCGACGCCCGCGACTCGTTCCAGCGGCTGACCGACCACCTGCGCACGCCGGACGTCCAACGCAAGATCATGGACACCACGCACCGCCGGCCGATCGCGCCGCAGGTGCCGCTGGCCAAGGAGTTCACCGACGCCAGCCCCGTCGAGCTGCCGTTCCCCGGCACCGAGCAGGCCGTCGACACGCTGGTGTCCGCGTACTTCGACAAGCTCCGCCGGCCGTCGCGCACGGTGTACGTGCTGGACACGTCCGGCTCGATGGAGGGCGACCGGTTGCAAGGGTTGCAGGCGGCGCTGATCGGCCTCACCGGCGTGGACGATTCGCTCGTCGGCCGCTACCGGCAGTTCCACGCCCGGGAACAGGTCACGCTGCTGCCGTTCTCCACCAGCCCCGGCAATCCGGTCACGCTCACGGTGGATCCGAACAACCGGCAGCCGGCGCTCGACCAGATCAAGCAGACCGCGGACGGGCTGGAGGCCGGCGGCGACACCGCTATCTACACCAGCCTGGAGCGGGCGTACCAGATCCTGGAGCAGCAGTCCGACAGCGATCCGGATCGGTTCACCTCCATCGTGCTGATGACCGACGGCGAGAACAACGAAGGCGACGACCTCAACGGTTTCAAGTCGTTCGTGGCCGGAGTTCCGGACCGGCTGAAGGGCACGCCGGTGTTCCCGGTGCTGTTCGGCGAGGGCAGCCAGGACGACATGAACGCCATCGCGGCGGCCACCGGCGGCAAGGTGTTCGACGGCCGCAGCGAGTCGCTCTCCGACGTGTTCAAAGACATTCGCGGTTACCAATGACGGGCGTCGGAAAGTATCTGGGCTCGACCAAGAACCTGGTCGGCTGCGCGGGCGGGCTCGTCGGGCTCGGCCTGCACTTCGCCGGCGTCGGCGGCGCGTACTGGCTCGGCATCGTCGGCGCGCTGTACGCCGCCGGCGCGCTCGCCGCGCCGCCGGAGCGGGTCCGCCTGGTGCCCCCGCAGCCGGCCGAGGAGGCCGAGGCGCTGCTGCGCGGGCTGGACGCACTCGTCGCGCGGGTGCGTGGGCTCGGCAATCGGGTGCCCGCCGAGGCCGTCGAACGGCTGGACCGGATCGCCGAGGTGCTGTGCGCCCTGTTGGCCCGTCCGGCCGAGCTGGCCGCCTCCCCGGACACGCTGCACACCGTCGCCCGGATCGCCGCGACGGACCTGCCGCTGTCCGTGCAGACGTTCCTGAACATGCCGTGGTGGTACGCCGTGACGCGGCGGGTGGCGAGCGAGCCGAGCGCCGCCGAGCAGCTGCTCACCCAGCTCGACCTGCTGGAACAGGAGGCGACGCGGGTCGCCGAGGAGTTCTACGCGGCCGATTCGCGGCGGCAGGCGGACCACACCCGCTACCTGCGGGACCGGGCGCGTCGCGACGACAAGTGACCCGGTTAGCGTAACGTTCGCGCAGGTTGGCAAGATACGCGGCACCACTCACCGACTACGGGAAGGAACTCGGTTGAACAACCAGACCTCCCAGGTGGACGACCTGCGCTTGGTGGCGACGCCGAGCGCCGTCAACGTCGCCGAGATGTTCGTCCGCTTCTCCCTCATGGAGTGGTCGCTGCGACCCCTCGTGCCGCAGGCGACCCAGGTCGGCCGGCATCTGGTGGCCGCGGTCGTGGACAACGCCGGCCCGGGGGTCGCCGGCTTCCTGACGGTGCGGCTGCGCCTTCAGGGCGACGGTCTGGTCATCGAGATCGAGGACGAGGAAGTGGCCACCCGCCCCGTCGTGTCGCCCGAGGTCGCGGGCGCGCGCATCGGCGTCGTGCCGACCGCGTACGGCACACGCCTGTGGAGCGAGCTGGCGCTGCCCAACAACATGAACGCCCGCTCCGTGCCGCTGCCGCGGCGTGAGCAGCGGCGGTCGCCCGCCGCCGAGGCGCTGGCCGACGAGCCGCTGGGTGTCGACCCTCAGGTCATGCAGCGAATCCTGAGCGCCCTCGGCGGGCCGCAGGATTTTCGGATGTGACCGGTTTCGCGACGGTTGACCGCGGGTAGTCGCGGTGCGTGAATGTTGATCCCGATAGTCTCGCCGCCCGAGGTCTCGCCAGCTACGTCCATACCGTCGCCGCCGAACTGCGCGTGCCGCGCCATGCCGTGCACCACGAGGTGAGTGAGCTCTCCACCGCCTATCTGGCGCTGCACCGGCGCAGCCCGGTGTTCCCCGAGCTGGACCTGATGCTGTTGTGGGACGAGCGGCACGGCTGGTCGGTCGCGCTGGAGACGGCGCCCGCCGACGACCCGGTGGTGCTGGCCTATCTCGGCGGTGACGTGCTCGCCGAGACGGACGAGGTCCACCGGTTCGTCGAGGACGTGATCGCGGGCCGCTGTCCGGGTCAACCCGACGCGCCACCGTCGTTGGACGCCGAGCAGGCCGAGGAGCTGGTGTGGCGGCTCGCCGCCCGTTCCGAGGACGGCCTGGCCGCCTAGTCCACTGTGGACCGTGGGGCCAGCAGCACCGCTGCCAGGGCAACGAGGCCCAGTCCCACCATCGTCACGCCGTAACCGACAAGGCCGAACGCCACGCCGCCGACGGCCGGTCCGACCATGCTGAACGTCGCCGTCGACAGCGACACCGCGCTGTTGACCCGGCCGCGGACGTCGGTCGGCACCACGCGCACGAGCCGGCTGCCGAACGCGATCCGCAGCGCCGGCGCGACCAGCCAGCCGATCCCGAACCCGAACGCGATCACCGGCGCCACCGGCAGGATGCCGGCCGCCGTCAGGCCGACGAACCACAACCCGCCGTGCAGGCCGATGATCGCCCGCACGGACCGGGTGCGGTGCAGGCGCTCGGCGACGAGCGACCCCAGCAATCCGCCGACCGCCTGCACGGCGACCATGAACCCCTGCCCCAGCGGCTCGGCGCGCGCCACGAAGTGGTCGGCGGTGGCGAACACACCGGCCGTCAGCACCAAGTTGAGCACGCTCAGATAGAGCGTCATTCGCCGGAGCGTGCGGTCCTTCACCACCCAGCCCAGGCCGTCACGGATCATCGCGAGGGTTCGACGCCGTCCCGGTCCGGCACCGGGCGCCAGCGGCGTCCTGATGAAGACCAGCAGGATTGCCGAGACCACGTAGCTCGCGGCGTCGAACGCGAACGCCCATTTCGGGCCGACCGCGACCAGTGCGCCGCCGAGCAGCGGTCCGGCCATGCCCAGCGCGAAGTCCCGCGACTGGTTCCGGGCCATGGCCCGCGCGAACAACTCCTCGCCGACCAGATCCGGCAGCGCCGCGTTCGCCGCCGAGTCGAAGACCACCGACAGCGCGCCGACCGCCAGCGCGATCAAGCACATGGACAGCAGCGAAGCCACGCCGAAAGCCGCCTGCATGGCGAGAATTCCCATCAGCACGGCTCGGCAGACGTCGGCGGCGACCATCACCAGCCGGCGATCGAACCGGTCGCCGATCACGCCGGCGTGCAAGGCGAACAACAGTCCCGAGCCGTAACCACAGACGCCCACCAGCGCGGCCGTCGGGGACTGGTGCAGAACCGTCAACGCGTACAGCGGAATCGCGAGGTAGCTGACCTGTGAGCCGAGAATGGAGCTCGCGCGTGACCACCAGTAGAGCAGGTAGTCGCCATTGCGCCAGAGAGTGGCCGTCAACGCGCTACTTGGCGGCCGCCGCGGTGCGGATGAAGCGGACCAGGTCCTCGATGTCATAGCCGAGCTGCTGGCCGCGCGAGGACGCCATCAGCAGGAGCTGGCCGACGATCGTCGCTCCGAAGCCGTCCCGGCCGTCCGGGGACCATTCCCAGAGTTTCTCGATGCCCAGATCCGTCATCAGCAAGCCGTGCGCGGTCCGCACCTCGTGACAGACCTCCGCCACCGCGTCCAACAGCGTCGGCGCGCTGCGAACGCAGCGCAGCCCGAACAGGCCGCCGAAGTCGTCCGGCACGCATCCCTCGGGCGGGTCGGCCTTGATGGCGTCGTACATCGGGTCGTCGTAGTCCGGCGCCGGCCAGGACTGGGTCACGTGCAGGAGGTGGAACTCGTGGCTTGGCTCGACCACCGTCAACCTCCTCCGCCGACCCGATCAGAAGAGGATACCGCCTGTTCAGCGTGTTGGGGGGACCTCCAACCGGGGCAGGCTCGCCATGTGATCATGTGACGGTGACCGCACCGGCTTTCCGTTGATGTGACCCGCGTCACACATCCCGGTTGAGTGGAAACCTTTACAGTGGCAGACGGCCCGCCGCCGCGACCCTCACCGAGGAGGAAAGTCGATGGCCGGCGCGCTCTCCCGCCGTCAGATGATGAAGCTCGGCGCCGCCGTGACCGGCGCGCTCGGGCTGGCCCCGCTGTTCGACGCCCCGGCCTGCGCGGCCAGGCACGACGTGCCGGCGCTGCCGTGGCCGGCGGCGAACGACATCGTGGCCAGCACCAAGCTGCCGACATTCCCGGACCGGACGTTCAAGGTCGCGGACTACGGCGCGGTGGCGGACGGCAAGACGGACAACACGGCGGCCTTCGCCAAGGCGATCACGGCGGCGAACGCGGCGGGCGGCGGGCACGTGGTGGTCGCGAAGGGCACGTACGTCACGGGCGCGATCTATCTGAAGAGCAACGTTGACCTGAACCTGGCGGCCGGCGCGACGCTGGCGTTCAGCGGCGACGCCTCGAAGTACCCGACGGTCCTCACCCGCTACGAGGGCATCGAGTGCATGAACCGCTCCCCCATGATCTACGCCCACGGCGAGCACAACATCGCCGTCACGGGCAGCGGCGTGCTGGACGCGGGCGGCACGTCGTCGTGGAACAAGGGCAGCGACCGCGCCTACCTGGACGGCCTGGTGGCCAAGGGCGTGCCGCCGGAGCAGCGGATCGTGCCGGGCTCGGGCCACGACATGCGGTCCACGTTCATCGAGCCGTACTCCTGCGACACGGTGCTGATCCAGGGCATCACGCTGAAGAACCCGATGTTCTGGCAGATCCACCCGACGCTGAGCAAGAACGTGACGGTCGACGGCGTCACCACCGACGCGAGCACGGCTCACTCCAACACCGACGGCTGCGATCCCGAGTCCTGCGACCACGTGGTGATCAGCAACTGCACCCTCGGCGCGCACGACGACAACATCGCCATCAAGTCGGGTCGTGACGCCGACGGCCGGCGGATCAACGTGCCGTCACAGAACATCGTCGTGGTCAACTGCACGATGAACGGCAACTGGGGCGCGATCACCTGCGGCAGCGAGATCACCGGCGGCGTGCGCAACGTGTACGCATACAAGATCAAGGTGGTCGGCGCGACGAAATTCGCCCTCTACGTCAAGTCGAACACCCTGCGCGGCGGCTTCGCCCAGAACATCAACCTGGACACCGTGAGCGGCACGTTCGATCGTGACATCGCCTTCGTGACGATGACCTACAACGGCCAGACCGGCAACTTCCCGCCGAAGTTCGGACCGCTCAGCATCACCAACAGTTCCAGCACCAAGGTCAACGGCAAGGCCTTCGACGTCAGCGGCCTGTCCAACGACCACATCGCCGGCCTCACCGTGACGAACTGCGCGTTCAACGGCGTCTCCGACACGTCCAACACACTGTCCAACATAGACGGTCGGAAGTTCACCGGCGTCACCGTGAACGGCAAAAAGGTGGGGTAATCACAGTTTCTGCGCTGCTAGCGTCGAAAGACCAGCGCAGAACGGGGTTCACGCGTGTTCGACACGGCCGATCAGTCGGATGTGCCGCAACTGTTGCGGCTGTATCGACGAGTCTACGGGGCGAGCTATTCGCTGCCCCTGGGCACCGACCCGGTGGTGATGTCCGCCGAGATCGCGTCGGCGGGCACCATCTGGCTGGTGGCAAGGCATCCGGCCGACGGCGTGGTGGCGTCGATCATCGCCACCGTCGATCCGCACGATCGGCTGGGCAAGGTGCAGGGCATGGTCGTGGACCCCGCGCACCGGGGCGCCGGCATCGCCCGCCGGATCCTCGCCGCCCTGGCCGAGCGGGTGCTGGCCGGCGGTGAGGTCGACTCGGTCTACGCCACCGCCCGCACGACCACCGTTGCGCCGCAACATACGTTCCTCGGCAACGGGTTCCACCCGATGGGCGTGTTCCCGAACCTGCGGCGGTCGGACCGGCACGAGACGATGGTGCTGCTGGCCCGCTACCGCGACGGCGTGCTCGACCGGCGCATCCCGGTGGAGCGCGTGCCGTCCGGGCTGGCCGGCCTGATCGACGCGACCGCCGCACAGGTCGGCTGGCCCGATCCGCCGGAGGTCGTGCCCGGGCCGGATCAGCCGTCACCGCCGTGCACCGATCCGCCGACCGCCGAGCTGGTGGACGCTCCGCGGTTCGTCCTCGACCGGTTCCAGGAGCGGATCGCGGACCCGGTGCGGCGGTTCTATCCCTTCCACACGCCGAACATGATGCTCGTCGACACCGATTACGAGTTGTACGTCCACCTGAGCCGCCGGGACGGCTACTGCGCGCTCGTCGCGGCGGCGCCACGGCCGATGGCGGTCGCCGAGCACCTCGACCAGACCATCCGGCAGCTCACCGATCTCGGAGCGATGTACGTCGAGACGCTGGTTCCGCTGCACGCGTTCGCCGAGCTGTCGGTGCTGCTGACGCGGGGCTTCATTCCGGCCGCGCTGTACCCGGCGATGCGCCGCGACGGCGACGGTTTCCGCGATTACGTGGTGATGGCCCGGACCGTGCAGCCGCTGGACTTCCGCGGCCTGGCCATCGACGCCGCCTTCCGGCCGTTCACCGAGCAGTACATCCAGGCCTGGACGCAGCAGTACCTCAACACCCACGGGGTCTACCGATGAACCTGCTCTCCGACCCGGTCACCGTGCCGGATCCGGTCGCGCTGGCCGACGTGCAGCGGCTGTGCGACATCGCCGACGGCTACACCCACGACGACGGGCTGTTCCTGCGGGCCATGACCGAGTCGAACGCCTGGCACGCCGCGAGGTCGCCGTTCTTCCGTTCCCTGGTCGGGGATCTCGGCCCGCTGACGCGTCTCGAGGACCAGCCCTTCGTGCACGCCGACTTCTTCAAGATGCACGAGATCGTGTCGGTGTCGGACAAGGACGTCACCGCGCATCTGACGTCGTCCGGCACCACCGGTCAGAAGTCGCAGATGTTCTTCGACGCCTTCACGATCGGCGCCGGCCGGCGGATGGTGGCGCGGCTGTTCGAGCACAACGGCTGGATCGACGACGAGCCCGTCAACTACCTGCTCTACCACTACCAGCCGCAACCCGGGCTGTCCCTCGGCACGTCCGCCACCGGCCAGCTGACCTGCCAGTTCGCGCCCGTCAACGCCATCGAGTACGGGCTGCCGAACACCGGCTCCGGCCACGAGTTCGACCCGTTCGGCTGCGTCCGGGCGCTGCTGCGGTTCGCCGAGGAGGGCCGCCCCGTACGGATCTTCGGCTTCCCCGCGTTCCTGGCGTTCACGCTGGACCGCATGCGGGACATGGGGTTGCCGCCGATCGAGCTGTCGCCGCGATCGCTGGTGCTGTTCGGCGGCGGCTGGAAGGGCAACGCCGACAAACAGGTCGGCAAGGCCGAGCTGTACCGGCGGATCACCGACCGGCTCGGCATCCCGGACGAGCGGATCCGGGACGGCTTCGGCTCGGTCGAGCACTCGGTGCCGTACTTCGAGTGCGTGCGGCACAACCTGCACGTGCCGAGCTGGTCGCGGGTGCTGATCCGGTCCGTTCGCACGCTGGAACCGCTGCCGTACGGGGAAAGGGGTTACCTCCAGTTCCTGTCGCCGTACATCACCTCGGTGCCGGCGCAGAGCGTGCTGATGGGCGATCTGGCCTCGCTGCACCCCGCCGAGGAGTGCGGTTGCGGCCTGCCCACGCCGTGGTTCGTGGTGCACGGCCGCGCCGGCGTCAGCCGCAACCGCAGCTGCGCGATCGCCGCCGCCGAGATGCTCAAGGGACGGTCCTGATGCACTACTGGCAAGGGGAGACGGTCGACGACGAGGCCGCCGGCAAGCTGCTGGACACGCTGGCCGAGTGCGCCCAGGAGGTGCTGACGGGTCGGCCGCTCAGCCCACTCGTCGTGCTGTCGGCCTGTGCCCGCCTCGGCCGGGACCTCGCCGGCGGCCCGGTTCGAGACCGGCTTGCTGCCCGGTTGCGGGAGTGGGAGCTGCCCGCCGACGAGATCGACCGGACGTTCCGCGATCTCGCCAAGGCGCTGGACCGGGAGGCGTTGGAACAGAAGGTCGTCCGCGAGCTCGGCGGCCTCGATCCGGCCCGCCTGGCCCGGTTCGACCTGCGGCGGCCCGTGTTCGAGGCGTGGGTGCCGGTGGGTCTGCTCGTGCACTTCGCGCCCGGCAACGCACCGGCGGCGGGGGCGCTGAGCGCGATCGAGGGGCTGCTCGCCGGCAACCTCAACGTGATCAAGACCAGCGGCGACGACTCGTCGTTCACGGCGGAACTGCTGGCCGAACTCGCCTCGCACGACCGGACCGGCGCGATCGCGGCACGGCTGATCGTGCTGCGCTGTCCGTCCAGCCGACGGGACTGGCTGGAACGCATGTGCGCGCCCGCCGATGCCGTCGCCGCGTGGGGCGGCGAGGAGGCGCTCGCCGCCGTCGCCGAGCTGCTGCCGCCCGGCTGTCGGCTCGTCGACTGGGGTCCGAAGCTCTCCTTCGCCTATCTCACCGCCGATTCCTGGTCGTCGCCGGACGAGCTGCGCGCCGTCGCGGATGACGTGTGCCGGCTCGACCAGCAGGCCTGTTCCAGCCCGCAGGTGATCTACCTCGACACCGACTCAGCCGAGGAGGTATTCGCGTTCGCCGACCGGTTCGCCGCGGTGCTGGCCGCGGTGTCGCCGGACGTGCAGCGGCGCGAGCCAAGTGACGCGGAGTGGGCGGAGATCACCAACACCGTCGTGGTGACCGGGCTGGAGGAACACCTCGGCCTGACCAGGGTCGTCGCCGATCCAGCGGGCGGCTGGCGGGTGCTCGCCGACGTCCGATCCGCGCTACGGGCCTCGCCGCTCTATCGCACGGTGTGGGTGAAGCCCTTGCCCCGCAACTTGATCGCCGCCACGCTGCGCCCGATGCGCCGATACCTCCAGACCGTCGGGCTCGGCGCCTCGCGCCGGGACACCGCCGCGCTGGCCCGGCTGCTGGTCGGCATCGGCGTGCAGCGGGTGACCGTGCCCGGCGAGATGCTGTCCAGCTACGACGGCGAGCCGCACGACGGCGTGTACGCCATGCAGCGCTACAGCCGCCGGGTGGACGTCCAACTGGACGACCGCTTCCGCACCGACGCGTGCCTGGACGACCTCATCGGCACCCGGCAGCTCGACGCGCCGGACGTGCCCGTCACCACCAAGGCCGAGTTCGAGCGGTTGCAGGACGACATCAGCCGGGCCGAGGTCTTCTTCCGCAGCGGCGGCAGCACCGGCGCGCCCAAGCTGTCGGCGTTCAGCTGGGACGACTACCACGAGCACATGCGGTTCACCGCCGAGGGGCTGCTGGCCGCCGGCCTCGACCCGCGATCCGACCGGGTGATGAACCTGTTCTTCGGCGGCCACCTCTACGGCGGCTTCCCCAGCTTCTTCTCCACCCTCGAGGCGCTGCGGGCCGTGCAGTTCCCGATGGCCGCCCAGCCGCACATGCACCGGGACGTCGCCCGGTCCATTGTGGACAACCGGGTGGACACGCTGGTCGGCATGCCCAGCTACCTGCTGCGCATGTTCGACGAGGCCGGCGACATCCTCGGCGCGCACGGCGGCGTGCGGAAGATCTTCTACGGCGGCGAGCACTTCGGCGAGCGGCAGCGCCGGCGGCTGACCGAGGACTTCGGCGTCGAGGTGATCCGGTCTGCCTGCTACGGCAGCGTGGACGCCGGCCCGCTCGGCTACCAGTGCGAGCACTCCCCCGCCCGCGTGCACCACATGCTCACCGGCCTGCACACGGTGGAGATCGTCGATCCGGTGGACGGCGTGGGACGGCTGGTGATCACCTCGCACACCCGACGCGGGCAGCGCCTGGAGCGGTACGAGATCGGCGACCTCGGGCGCTGGCTCGACGACGACTGCCCGTGCGGGCGGCGCACTCCCCGGTTCGAGCTGCTCGGCCGGACCGGCGACGTGTTCCGCAGCGGCGGCCACTTCCTCAACTACCGGCGGCTCGTCGCCGTCGTCGAGGACACGCTGGACTACACCGGCGCCGTGCAGGCCGTGCTCACCGAGGACGAGCGGTTCGAGCACCTCACCGTCCGCGTCACCGAGCAGTTCGACGACGGCGTCCGCCGCATTCTGGACGGCTACCCCGATCTGCGGATCGTCGTCGAACGCGACCGACAGCTCCAACTGCACGTCGAGGTGCTGCCGGTCGAGGAGTTCGAGCACACCGCCGCCAGCGGCAAGCTACTGACCGTCGTCGACCGCCGGACCAGGAACATCTGATGCTCACTGAACTTGTCGCCTATGCGCGGGAGAATTCGCCGTACTACAAGGAGCTCTACGCCGGCCTGCCGCCGGTGCCGGAGCTGGCGGACCTTCCGATCGTCGATCACGCCACCTATTGGGCGGCCAACTCGTTGCACGACAACACCTTGCTCACCGGCGAGGTCACCGACGGCATGGTGTTCAAAACCGGCGGCACGACGAGCGCGCCGCGGGTGTCGGTGTACACCCGGGCCGAGTGGCGGGACATGGTCACGACGTTCGCCACCGGGCTGCCCGCCGCCGGCGTTCGTTCCGGCGACCGTGTGGCGAATCTGTTCTATGCCGGCGAGCTGTATTCCAGCTTCATCTTCACGTTGAACCTGTTGCAGGAGGCGGCGGTCGACACTGTGCAGCTGCCCATCGCCGGCAGCGCCCCCGCCGACTTCTCCGTCCGCGCGATGAAGGAGTTCGCCGCTACCGTCGTGGCCGCGCCGCCTACCTCGCTCTGTCAGCTGGCCCAGCACGTGCTCGACACCGTGGGATTGCTGCCTGCGGTGCGGGTGGTTCTGTTCAGCGGCGAGTCGTTCTACGGCGACCAGCGGGCGCTGCTCGCCGCCGCGTTCCCCAACGCCGTCGTCCGTTCCATCGGGTACGCCAGCGTCGACGGCGGCGCGCTGGGCGCACCCGTTGCCGACTCGACGGATTCCCGTGTGCACCGGGCCTTTGGCCCTAGCCGGATCCTGGAGATCGTCGATCCCGAGACCGGCGCGGCGGTGACGGCTGCGGGAGTCGCCGGACGGGTTGTGGTGACCGACCTGTCACGGCGGCTTCAGCCGGTGATTCGGTATCCGGTGGGAGATCTCGCCGAGTGGGTCGACCGTGATGCCGGTGTCTTCCGGCTGCTCGGGCGGTCCGATGAAGGTGCCCGGGTAGGGCCGGTGACCGTCTACTTGGACGATTTGCGGGATGTTGTGGAGCAGGTGGTCGGGGCGGTCAGCGGCATGCAGGTCGTGCTGCGGCGGGTCGACGCCAAGGACCAGTTGGTGGTTCGAGTCGTGACCGCTGAGGGGATCGACGCCAGGGCGATCGGGGCGCGTCTGGACCAGGTGCGGCCGATGTTCGCCGACCACGTGCGACGAGGCCTCATCCAGCCGCTCGCCGTCGAGGCTGTGCGGACGGGGGATCTCGTGACGAATCCCCGGACGGGCAAGCTCATCCGGCTGGTCGACGAGCGGGGCTAACCGAGAAACGCCTCCAACTGCTCGACCACGAAGGCGTGGTCGTCGGCCTGGGGCAGGCCGGACACCGTGATCGAGCCGACGACGCCGACGTCGCGGATGATCAGTGGGAACGAGCCGCCGTGCGCGGCGTACAGGTCGGGGTCGAGGCGGGACTTCTCCTCGAACGTGCCGCCGCCGGCGCGGAACTGGCAGCCGACCAGGTACGAGCTGTGGCCGTAGCGGCGGACGACGCGGGACTTGCGCTCCACCCAGGCGTCGTTGTCGGCGGAGGTGCCGGGCAGTGCGGCGTGGAACAGGCGCTGGCCGTTGCGCTCGATCGACACCACCACCGGCAGCTCGCGCTCCCGCGCGGCGGTCACCATGCGCGCCCCCAGTTCCCAGGCCGCGGCGTTGTCGAAGCCGGCGAACACCAGGCGGTGTTCCTGGTCACGGAGGTCGTCCAGGTCGGGGTCAGCCATGCCCCCGACTTAATCAACACTGTTGCGAAAGTGCAACCCCCGCCCGATGAGATCCCGGCAACCAACCGAGTGCGAGGCCCCGCCGATGCTTCGCCCGGTTGCTGGATTTCGATCGGCCGCCACCCACGCACCCACAACCCGAGCCCGATGCGGCCGATCGAAATCCAGCAAGGGCGAGGCGTCGGCCCCCGAAGGGGCCGAGCCGCGCGCGCCAGCGCGCCAACAACACAGCGGGCCCCCGCCGCGCGACGGGGGCCCACCTTTCCGCCGTGAAACTCACCCCTCGATGCCCTTGAAGATCTTCGAGTAGGCGTAGCCGACCTTCTTGTCGTAGGAGTCGACCTCCCAGAAGGAGAGCTCGCTGACGCCGTTCGACTTGGCGAACGCCTCCAGCGTCTTGGCGTTGGCCTGGGTGAAGTTCTCGTTGTCGTCGTTCTTGCCGGCGATCGGCGTCAGCCCCTGCAACGCGAAGCCCTGGGCGGCGGACACGCCGTACAGGCTGGACAGCTGCTTCGCGGTGGCCTTGGACGCGGACTCGGCGTCGTTGAGGGCGTTCTGCCCGTTGCCGAAGTCCATGACCATGATGTTGACGGTGCTGACCTTGACGCCCTGGGCCTTGGCGTCCTTGAGCAGGTTGAGGGCGTTGCTCTCCAGGCCGGTCGGGTCGACCGGCAGGGTGAAGTCGACCTGCACCGACGGGTCGGCCTTCTGCAGCGCGGCCAGGGCCTGGTCGCGCCGCGTGATGGAGGCCTTGTTGTCGAGCGGGCCGCCCTCGATGTCGAAGTCGAGACGGTGCACGTTGTTCGTCTTGACGACGTTGGCGTACGCGGCCTGCAGGCTCGACACACTGGTGCAGGTGAGCGCGAGCTCACCGCCTTCGGCGCCGCCGAAGGAGATGATCACGTCGCCGCCCGCGGACTGCAGCGAACTGATCTGGGACTTGAACGCACCGACGGCGGCGCCCCCGTCCTCCCACTGCGGCGTGCAGCCGCTCTTGGGAATGAGGAACGCCAGCGTGTAGTGATTCACACCGGACGCGCTCTTGTCCGAGGCCATGTCGCCGGCGGAGCCGCTGGACAGCTCCAGGTAGGGCGCGGCGAACTTGGCCGGGAAGGACTTGGGCGTGGCCGCGGTGGCCCCGGTCGCGCCCAGCGCAAGCGCGGCCGCGGGCAGCATGGCCGCGGCGGCGATGGTGAGGGCACGACGAACTGCGCTTGCCATGGACAGGGTTCCTTCCTAGCAGGGAACAAGGAAGGCGGCGGGAACTGCGGTCCGTTGGGAACGTTTCCAGCATTGGATAGGAAACCTTCCTGACGGATTACGCAACGCTAGGACCGCCGCCGCCGACCCGTCAAGATGAGCGTCCGTTAGGAGCGCTTTGCCCGTTTGTACGGGATGGTCGGCGCAAGACGGCTACCCGGAGGATCCCGATCCCCGGTTCGGGTGAACGGGGCGATGATCGTCTCAGTAGGGTGGAGGTATGGCAGGAGCCGACGAAGCGGCGGGCCCGGACGCCCGCAGACCGAATCACTTCGACGTGGTCCTCCGTGGCTACAACACACGCCAGGTCAACGAGCGGGTGACACGCCTCGAGTTCGACCTGCGCACCGCCACCCGGGAGCGGGACCTCGCCCGCGCCGGCAACGCGGAGCTGGCCAAGCGGCTGGGCGCGGCCGAGGAGGAGCTCACCGCGCTGCGCGAACGCGTCCGCAAGTTCGCGGACGAGCCGCTGACCGGTGAGAACGTCAACGAGCGCGTGCGCATGATGATGGAGCTGGCGGCGGAGGAGATCGCCGAGCAGCGCCGGTCGGCCGAGCGCGAGCTCGCCGAGCAGCGGGCGGCGCTCCAGCAGCGGCGGGCCCAGCTCGAGCACAAGTACAACGAGCACAACGACGTCCTGGACCGCGAGTACGACGAGCTGAAGCTGAAGCTGAGCCGCGAGCACGAGCAGCTGATGGCTCGGGCCCGCGCCGAGGCGGCGAAGGTGACACGGTTCGCCGAGGAGCGGGCGGCGCTGACGGTGCGCGAGGCGGACGAGCACGCGCGGCAGCAGACCTCGGCCGCCGACGAGCACACGGCCCGGATGCAGGCCCTGCACAACGAGTTCCGCAGCCGCCTGGTCGCCGCCCGGTCGACGGCGCAGCAGGCCGCGGCGGAGCTGGCGCGGATGGCCGAGGAGTGATCTACACCGTCGAGCTGCCGGGGCCGGGCCGGCTCGCCACGATGGCCAAGCCGCGGCTGCGGGACCTGCCGACGCTGCGCGAGGCGGGCGTGGACGTCCTGGTGTGCGCGCTCACCGCCGAGGACTTCGCCGACGCCGGCCTGGCCGACGAGCCGCGGGCAGCGGTCGCCGCCGGCCTCCAGTTCGTGCACCTCCCGATCCCGGACTGGACGGTGCCGGACCGGGACGAGATCCTGCCGACGCTGCGCGACCTCGCCGCCCGGCTCGACGCCGGCGCCAGCATCGTCACGCACTGCTGGGCCGGCATCGGCCGGTCGTCGCTGCTGGCGGCGTCGATCATGGTGTTGTCCGGCCTCGAACCGGACGATGCCTGGGCGCGCATCACCAAGGCCCGCGGACACCAGGTGCCGGACACCGAGCAGCAGCGCGAGTGGGTCAGAACTTTGAGTGCGTGAACCACTTCTCCAGCAGCTGGGCATCGCCGGCGGTGCGAATGCGCGGGTCGTCGACGCCGATCCGGCCGTAGACGAGCAGCAGCAGCGCGTCCGGGGTCTCGGCGCTGACGGTCGCGTCCGGCTCGGCGACGGCCTGGGTCAGCCCGAACGAGTCCGGGTCGAGCCGGACCGCCCAGGAGATCTCGGTGCCCCACACGCCGAACCCGATCGTCTGCCCGTCGCCGCGCAGCTCGGCGACCGCCGGCGTGAAGCCCACCGCGGACGGCAGGTTGACGAGGAACTCCGCGACGCCGTCGGCGGCGACCGCCGGGTCGAAGGCCGTCACCTCGCCGGCCGCCAGCTCGACGTCGTAGCGGTGCACCAGCAGCTCCATCTGCATCCGCCGTGCCCAGAACCGCACCTGGCCGCCCGGACCCCACGTCCACATCGCGGCGTCGGGGTCGGCGGCGCGCAGCACCTTGGCCACCTCGACGTGCCGCGACTCCACCCAGTCCGGGTAGTCGGCGGCGTCGGTCGGCAGCCCGAAGTCGACCTCGCCGAACTCCAGCCGCTGCGGCGACCGCCGGTCCACCATCGCCGCGAACCACTGCTGCAACAGGCCGAGGTGCCGCAGGACGTCGGCGATCGTCCAGTCCGGGCAGCACGGCACCGCCGCGGCGCGGTCGTGCGCGCGGGCGACCTCGACGATCCGCGCCACCTCCCGCTCGATGCCGTCGCAGTACGTCGAGTACGACAGTTCAGCCATGAGTGATCCGTCCCCCTAGCATCGTCAACACCACTGGCATGTCCCTCAGCTCGCCACCGTACGGGTCCCGCTCCGCCACCAGGAGATCCGCCACGTCGCCGACCTTCACGGCGCTGCGGCCGCCGCACGCCGCCGCCAGCGCGACCGCCAGCGGGATCCGCTGTTCCGGGTGCCACGCGGGCCGGTCGTCGTCGGTGCGGGTGACCGCGCTGGCGATGCCGTCCCACGGGTCCAGCGGCGACACCGGGGCGTCCGAGCCGATCTCCAGCGTCGCGCCGGCGGCCAGCAGCGACTGGTACGGGAATGCCCGCCCGGTGCGGCCGGCCCAGTGCCGGTCGGCGACGTCCCGGTCGTCCGGGGCGTGCGCGGGCTGCACCGAGGCGATCACCCCCAGCTCCGCGAACCGCCCGAGGT
Organism: Kutzneria buriramensis; assembly: GCF_003387475.1. Classification (GTDB taxonomy): domain Bacteria; phylum Actinomycetota; class Actinomycetes; order Mycobacteriales; family Pseudonocardiaceae; genus Kutzneria; species Kutzneria buriramensis. Next base: position 269,168 of record NZ_QUNO01000016.1, read on the forward strand.
CCTCGTCCGCCACGAGCTGGGCGTGCTCGATGCGGCCCCGGCAGCCGACGGTCTCGAAGGCGTCCAGGGCGATCTTGTTGGCGTGATCGCCGATCGCGTGCACCGCCGGCACGATCCCGTGCGACCAGGCCCGGCGCATCAGCGGCACCAGCTCCCCCGGCGGCACGACGACCACACCATGGCCGTCGCCGTCGTAAGGATCGTGGCAGTAGGCGGTCCGCGTGTTCAGCGACCCGTCCACGAACAGCTTGTACGGCCCGACACTCAGCACCCCGTCGCCCTCCGGCACCGCAGAACCTGTCCGGTACCCGCGCTCGATGGTCACGTCGAGCAGGTGCTTGGCGATCACGCACGCCACCCGCACCGCCGGCATCCGCAGGCCGAGCCGCCGCTGCCAGTCCACGACCGTGTCCGCCAGCTCGTAGTCGACGATCTTCGTCACGCCGCGCGCAGCCGCCGCGTCGGCCGCCTCCAGCACCCAGGCGTCCGGGTCGCCGGCCGGGATCCGGGCCGTGACGGCCATGCACTCCGCCTCGACCAGTACGCCAGTCGGGTGATCTACGCCAAGATCTTGGAGCGCCGCCGGGCTCAGCCAGAGCGTGTGCAGGTCGCTGCTGAACATCGCGACCTTGCGCCCGGGCAGCGCCCGCTCCAACAGGTCCTTGTGCGGTGGGTCCGGCCACAGCCCGTCGACGAAGTTCGCGCCGAACACCCAGTCCTCGCCCGAGCCGGCGACCAACGAGACCGCCTCCGCGGCGGACTTGGCCGTCTGCAACGGAATCCGCCGCCGCGTGGCGGCCCACTGCTGCATGTGCACGTGGGCGTCCACGAACCCGGGCAGCAGGTAGCCGCCGTGGCCGTCGATCCACTCACCGCCCAGCGAGCCGGGTTCGGTCAGCGCCGTCACGACTCCCCCGCTGATCTGCACGTCGACCAGCCGGCCGTCCTGGTGGACGTTGCGGACGACCGTCACGCCGTGAGCCTCTCGCGCAGGAACTCCACCACCCGCTCGCGGGCGGCCAGCGCCTGGTGCCCGGGCCGGTCCCGCACCTCGGCCGTCAGCACCGAGTGCGCGCCCTTGCCGAAGCCGCCCGGGTTGCCGGGCTTGGAGTCGAGCTCGATCACCTCGAACGCGTCGCCCAGCCGCTTGCGCAGCGTGTCGAACCGCGCGCCGGGCACCGCCGGGTCCTCGGTGAACCGCAGGCCCATCACGCACAGGCCGTCCTCGGTGCGCTTCACCACCGTCTGCATCTCGTCCTCGGACAGGCCGGGGTCGGCGCGCCGGGCCGCGCCCAGCGGGAACGGCACCGACGGCTGGCTCATCACCGGCGCCAGCACGACGTCCTCGACGGCCGTGGCCAGCGCGAACCCGCCCGTGAAGCACATGCCGATCACGCCGACGCCCTTGCCGGGCGTGCGGGCGGCCAGGTCCCGGGCGACGGCCCGCAGGTACTGGGTGATCGGCCGCTGGGCGTTCACCGCGAACGCCCTGAACTCGGCCGACACGCACAGCCGGGCGATCACGCCGAGCACGTAGCCGGCGGTCATCGGCTTGCCCGGGGTGCCGAACGGGGACGGCACGACCACCGTGAAGCCCTGGTCGACGAGGTGGTCGGCGAGGCCGAGGACCTCCGGCGTGATGCCCGGCACCTCCGGCACCAGCACGACGCCGGGCCCCTCGCCCTTCTCGTAGCAGTCGTAGGTCAGGCCGGCCCCGGTGAACGGCGCCTGGCGCCAGCCGGTGAGGTCCGAGGTGGGCGCGTCGCTCATGGTGCTGCCTCCGTGCACGATCTTGTGTGGTGCCGACCGTAGCAGCGGGTCAGGACCAGCTTCCGCGCTCCACCATGTGCAGCACCAACGCGGCGATGTTCCACGAGTCGTCGTCGCCCCGGTGGTGCCGCCCCTCCAGCGGCAGGCCGACGATGTCCAGCGCGCGGGCCATGCCGACCTGCCGGCCCTCGCCCGCGAACACCGCCTTGGCGTTGGTGTGCCGGTTGCCGAACGGATAGTCCACTCCGGTCGCCCGGCACTGTCGCGTGAACTGCTTGCGGTCGTAGTCGCCCCAACTCGCCCAGCCGCGCTTGCGGCCGTCGTGCTCCGCCACGAGCGTCGCGCAGGCGTCCGCGAAGGACACTCCGCCGTCCACTTCGGACTGGGTGAGCCCGGTCAGCTCGGTGCAGAACCCGCTCACCGCCGACACCGCCGGCCGCACCAGGATCCGGTGCTTGGCAAGGCGTTCCCGCGCCACCAGGTCCACCACGGTCAACCCGATCTCGATGATCTCGCTGACCTGCCCGGGCGGCGGGCTGCCCTGCCAGCACGTCGCCTCGACATCGACGACGTTCACCAGACGTGCGGTCATGCGGCGAGATTAGCCGCCGCCTACAACTCGATTACCTCGAAGGACACCCCGAACTTGGCGCCGACCCGAGTGCCGACCTGCCGTGCGATCGACTCCAGGAACTCGCGGGGCTCGCTCATCGGGTTGTCGACCAAACCCCGCAGGTACTCGCCGTGCGCCTCCAGCGACGCGACGCCGAGGTCGAACGTGTCGGTCACGTCCACACCGTGGGTGGCCTCCGGGCTGCCGCTGACGAGGATGCGCCGGGCGTGCCATGGATCCCCCAGGTCCCGGAAGATCCAGCGGTTGGCGGCGTCCCGCACGCCGTCCAGCACGGCCTGGCCGACGGCGATGTGGTCGGCCTGGTTGGGCTGGCCCGGGGCCCAGAAGCCCCGGTAGTTCCCGGTGAGCACGACGTCCGGGCGGTGCCGGCGCACCGCGTCGGCGACGGCCCGGCGCAGCGGCAGGCCGTACTCGACGGTGCCGTCCGGGAAGCCGTAGAACTCCACCGTCTCCACGCCGACGATCGCCGCGCCGGCCCGCTCCTCGGCCTCCCGCAGCGGACCGCACTGCTCCGGGTCCACGCCGTCGATGCCGGCCTCGCCGCTGGTCGCCAGGCCGTAGACGATGCGCTTGCCCTGGGCGGTCCAGCGGGCGACCGCCGCCGCCGTCCCGTACTCCAGGTCGTCGGGATGGGCGACGAAGGCCAGCGCGGTGGCCCAGGACTCGTCCACGGGCTCCAGTGCCTCGGGTGTCGTCACGGGCGGAACGCTACCCGCTCAGGCCGTGTCCCGGCGGATCAACTCGGTCGGCAGCAACACCGACGGAGGCAGGTCCGCGTCCCCCTCGAACTGGGCCAGCAGCCGCCACGTCATGGTCCGCCCCAGTTCCTCTATCGGCTGGCGGACCGTGGTCAGCGGCGGCACGGAGGTCGCGGCCAGCCCCGAGTCGTCGAAGCCGACCACCGCCACGTCCTCCGGCACTCGGATGCCGCGGCCGCGCAGCACGTGCAGCGCGCCGATGGCCATCAGGTCCGACGCCACGAACACCGCGTCCAGCGCCGGGAAGGCGGTCAGCAGCTGCTCCATCGCCGCCATCCCGCCCTCCAGGCTGAAGTCCGCGTGCGCGATGGCGTCGGTGGGCCGGCCGGCCATCGACAGCGTGCGCCGCCAGCCGCTGAGCCGGTCGATGCCCACGGCCATGTCCCGCGGCCCGGCGATGGTGCCGATCAGCCGGCGGCCCTGGTCGATCAGGTACTGCGCGGCCTGCCCGGCGCCGTTGAAGTTGTCGGAGTCCACGTACGGCACCTCGACCTTGGCCAGCGGCCGCCCGCACAGCACCACCGGCAGCCCCGAGGCGACCAGCTGCGCCGGCAGCGGGTCCTCGCCGTGCAGGCTGACCACCAGTGCCCCGTCCACGTGCCCGGACGTCAGGTAGGTGGCCATCGAGCCGTGGTCCTGCTCGTCCTGGGCCATCAGCAGCACCAGCTGGAGCCCGCTGCCGGCCAGGCCGGCGTGCACGCCGCGCAGCACCCGGGCGAAGAACGGGTCTCCGAGCACGCGGTCGCCGTGCTCGGAGACCACCAGCGCGATCGAGTTGGTCCGCTTCATCGCCAGCGACCGGGCCAGCATGTTCGGGCTGTAGCCGAGGCTGGTCACGGCCTGCGCGACCGCCTCCCGGGCCTTCGCGCTGACGTAGGTGCGGCCGTTGATCACCCGCGAGGCGGTGGACCGGGACACCCCGGCCACCCTGGCCACCTCGTCGAGCGTCGGAATCTCCCGGCCGTCTTCGACCACGCTGAACCCCTACTCCGGCAGGGCGTTGGCCCCCGCCACCCTCGCGTACCACCTGCCGCTCAGCTTAGGAGTGCGGGCGAAGGTGCCGAAGTCGACATGCGCGATGCCGAACCGTTTCGCGTAACCTTCTGCCCACTCGAAGTTGTCCAGCAGCGACCACGCGAAGTAGCCGCGCACGTCCACACCTGCGGTGATGGCCGCCTCGACGCAGTGCAGGTGCTGTTCGAAATACCGCTGCCGGTCCCGGTCCTCGACGAATCCCGCCGCGTCGGGGGCGTCGTCGTAGGCCGCCCCGTTCTCAGTGATGTGAATCGGCAGGCGGGGGTATTCGGTGTGCAGGCGGTTCAGTGTGCGGAACAATCCGTCCGGCAATTCCTCCCAGCCCATCGCGGTCGTCGGCAGGCCGCTGGGCACGTTGTGCAGGTGCTCGGCGCCGATCCATTCCGGCGTGCGGCCGCCGGCGTGCCCGGTGACGCGGTGACGGGTGTAGTAGTTGACGCCCAGCCAGTCCAGCGGGGCCCCGATGAGGGCCAGGTCGCCGTCCCTGATGTGGTCGGCGAAGCCCAGCGGGGCGAGGTCGCCGAGCACGTCGGACGGGTACTTGCCGAGCAGCACCGGGTCCAGGAAGAGGCGGTTCTGGAGGCCGTCCACCCGCCATGCGGCGTCGATGTCGACGGGGTCGTCCGGGTTGACCGGGTCGACCGCGTACAGGTTGAGCGAGATGCCGACCCTCTTGTCGATCACCTTGCGGGCGAGGCCGTGGGCCAGCAGCAGGTGGTGCACGGCGGCCGCCGCGGCGCGCGGTTCGCGCCGCCCGGGAGCGTGCACGCCGGCCGCGTAACCCAGCAGGGACGCACAGTACGGCTCGTTCAGGGTCGTCCAGTCGTCCACCCGGTCGCCCAGCGCCTCGTGCACGACCTGGGCGTAGTCGGCGAAGTGCAGCGCGGTGTCCCGCTGCGCCCACCCGCCCTGGTGCTCCAGCCGCTGCGGCAGATCCCAGTGGTAGAGCGTCAGGAACGGGCGGATGCCCCGGTCGAGCAGGCCGTCCACCAGCCGCTCGTAGAAGTCGAGGCCCTTGCGGTTGACCCCGCCGTCGTCGTCGACGACCCGCGGCCAGGACACCGAGAACCGGTAGGCGTTGAGGTTGAGCTCGCTCATCAGCGCGAGGTCGACGTCGAGCAGGTGGTAGTGGTTCGTCGCCACGGTCCCGTTGTCGCCGTTGACAACCCGTCCCGGCATGCGGCAGAACACGTCCCAGATCGACTCGCACCGGCCGTCCTCGACGGCCGCGCCCTCCACCTGGTACGCGGCCGTTGCCGCTCCCCACAGGAATCCCTCCGGGAACACAGTCACCCCTTCACGGCGCCCTGCATGATGCCGGCGACGAGCTGACGGCCGACCACGACGAACAGCAGGAAGATCGGGATCGTGGCCAGCGTGGTGCCGGCGAGCACCAGCGCGTAGTTGACGTAGTAGCCGGCCTGGAGCTGCTCCAGGGCCAGCTGAATGGTCGGGTTGTTCTGGTCCAGCGCGATCAGCGGCCACAGGAAGTCGTTCCAGGACTGCATGAACGTGAACAGGCCGAGCATGGCCGCGGCCGGCCGGGCCGCCGGCACGGCGACGTGCCAGAAGACGCGGATCATCGAGCAGCCGTCGGCGCGGGCCGCCTCGATCAGCTCCGACGGCACCGCGTCCACGAGGTACTGGCGCATCCAGAACACGCCGAACGCGCTGACCAGGTTGGGCACGATCACCGCTTGCAGGTGGCCGGCCCAGCCGAACTCGGACATGGCCATGTAGAGCGGGATGATGCCGAGCTGGGTCGGCACCGCCATGGTGACGACCACGAGTACGAAAAGAACATTGCTGCCGCGGAAGTTCAGCTTGGCGAAGGCGAAACCGGCCAGCGTGGAGAACACCACCACGGACAGGGCCACCGAACCGGACACTATCAGGCTGTTCAGCATGGCGTGCCAGAACGGCACGGTGTCCAGCACCTGCTGGGCGTTGGCCAGGAAGTTGCCGCCCGGCCACAGCGGCGGCACCTTGTCGGTGAGGATGTCGTTGCCGTGGCTGGGCACCAGGAACGACCAGTACAGCGGGAAGACCGAGCCCAGCACGAAGGCGCCGAGCAGGCCGTAGACGAGGAAACCGGGGCGGCGGGTCATCGGCTCAGCCTCCGGGTGAGGAAGTAGTTGCCGACGGCGGCGACCACGATCACCAGGAACAGCGCCCAGGCGATGGCGCTGGCGTAGCCGAGCCGCAGGTTCTCGAACGCCGACTGGTACAGGTACAGCGTGACGGTCTGGAACTGGTTGGTGGAGCCGCCGGTGTTCGAGCCGGGCTGGGCGCTGAACAGCTTGGGCTCGGTGAAGATCTGGAGCCCGCCGATGGTGGACGTGATCACCACGAAGGTGATGGTGGGCCGCAGCATCGGCAGGGTGATGTTGGTGAACCGCCGCCACGGGCCGGCGCCGTCGATCATCGCCGCCTCGTGCAGCTCCGGCGGTATCGCCTGCATCGCGGCCAGCACGATCAGCGCGTTGTAGCCGGTCCAGCGCCAGTTGACCATGGTGGCGATGGCGATGTGGCTGGCCAGCCGGTTGCCCTGCCAGTCGATCGGGCCGATCCCGATCAGGTCCATCACCGAGTTGACCAGGCCGTAGTTGACGCCGAACAGGTTGCCGAAGATGATGCCGACCGCGACCAGGCTCGCCACGTACGGGACGAGGACACCCATCCGGAAGCCCGTGCGCAGCCGCAGGTTCGTGTTCAGCAGCGCGGCCACGCCGATCGCGACGATCACCTGCGGCACGCTGGAGAGCAGGAAGATGCTGACGGTGTTGGCCAGCGCGTTCCAGAACTGCGCATCCGTCAGCAGTTCGGTGTAGTTGCCGGCGCCCAGGAACTTCGCCGTGTCGTCGCCCAGCTGCCAGTCGAACAGCGACACGTATCCCGTGTACAGCAACGGGAACAGCCCGACCACCGCGAACACCACGAAGAACGGCGCGACGTAGACGTAGGGCGAGACCTTCAGATCCAGCTTGGCCCAGCGATCCCGCCGCGCGACGGCCGGAGTGGCGGACTCCGGTCGTCGCGCGGGCAGTTGGGTCAGCGTCACTTCGCGGCCTTCTCGGCGCCGGCTACGGCCTGCTGCCAGCCGTCGGCGGTGGACTTGCCCTGCTCCACGGCCTGGAGGGCCGGCGCGAACACGTTGTCCTGGATCTGGCCGTCCTGCGGACCCTTGTACTGCGCCTTGGCCACCTTCTTGGCCTGCTCCGCGTACAGGGCGCCGGTCTTCACGCCGCCGAAGTAGGCGTTGGTGGTGTTGAGCAGCTCGGGCGCCTGCAACGCCTGCACCTGGCTCGGGAACGGACCCTTGGCCACGAACGCCTTGATCTGCTGCGCCGGCGCGGTCAGCCAGGCGGCCAGCGCCGCGGCCTCCTTGGGATGCTTGCTCTGCAACGGAACCGTGAGGTACGAGCCGCCCCAGTTGCCGCCGCCGTTGGGGAACGCGTCGGTGACCGCCCACTTGCCCTTGTTGTCCGGGCCGGAGTTCTGCTCGACCACGCCCAGCATCCAGGCCGGGCAGACGGTGGTGGCGAAGGCGCCGGTCTTGAAGCCGGCCTGCCACTCGTTGCTGAAGGACACCAGCTTCGCGGACTCCTTGTCGGCGATCGCCTGCGTGACCGTGTCCCAGTCCGACTTGATGTCGGGATTCGAGCTCACCACGAGGGTGTTGTTGGTGTCGTAGTAGCCGACGTCGTGCTGGTTGTGCATGGCGTTGAAGATCTGCGTGGAGGTGTCGAACCACGCCTTGCCGGTCTTCTGGGCGTAGGTCTTGCCGGCCGCGAAGTAGCTCTGCCAGCTGGCGAACAGCGCCTTCACGCCGTCGGCGTCGGCCGGCAGGCCGGCCTGCTGCAACAGGTCCGTGCGGTAGCACATGGCGAGCGGGCCGATGTCGGTGCCGTAGCCGATCAGCTTGCCGTCCTTGGACTTGCCGGCGTCGTACTTCCACGGCAGCCAGCGGTCCGGGCCGGCGTCGGCCGGGCCGATCTTGCTCAGGTCGTTGAACTTGTCCGCCTTGGTGAGGACCTGGGCCAGGTAGCCCTCCTCCACCGCCTCCACGTCGTCCAGGCCCGAGCCCGCGGCCAGCTTGGTGAACAGCTCCTGGTGGTGCGGCGCGGCCTGGCCGACCTTGTGCGCCGTGATCACGATGTCCGGGTGCTCGGCCTGGTACTGCTTGAGCAGGTCCTCGTAGCCGAACTCGCCGAACGTGGCGATGGATAAGTGGATCTTGCTGTCCGCCGCGTCGCCGGCGCCGCACGCGGCGGCGGTTGCCGCCACCAGGGCCGTCGCGATGGCGGTCGCGAGAAGTCTTTGACGCATGTGCTCCGCTCCATTCTGGAAGCGCTTCCAGACGCTGCGGGCGAGTTTGTAGCCTCTGTGTCGCCCGTGTCAACGGTCGGAGGCCATCCCGTAACCAGATTTCTGGAAGCGCTCCCAGTCGGTGTCGACAAGGAGCGGCGCCGGCAGGAAGCCCCGCCGGCGCCGCTCTGTCAGCGGTCGATCACCCGATGTGCAGGATGTTCGCCTTCGTCGCCGCCGCGCGCTGCGCGCCGACGGAGCCGGCGTCCGTGCCCGCCTTCACGTCGAACCTGGCCAGGTTCCAGCCCTGGATGCTCACCACCGGCGTCGCGCCGTGCAGATCGGCCGTGTTGTAGGTGACGGTGAGCGTCTGCGACTCCCCCGGCCACAGGCTGACGTCGTTGTCGCTCCACAGGCCGGCCGTCACCTGGTTGTCGCCCTGCTGCTCGGTGCCGTCCGCGTTGCCGCGGCGGATGTCCGCCCGCAGGAAAAAGCCGACGACCGGCTTCTGGGAGGTGTTCGTGATCGTCACCTTCGTGACCTGCTTGCCGCCGTCCTGCTGCTCCGAGGCCGCCACCGCGGACACCTTGGCCGGGTCGAGGTTCTGGAGGTCCTGGAGGTTCGCGTACTGCGCCATGGTCGCCCGCGGGGTCTTGAAGCCGGCCGACCAGTCCACGACGTCCTGCTGGGTGGACAGCCAGTACACGTTCCGGTCCACGACCTGATCGCCCTTGCGCAGCAACAGCTCCACGAAGTAGGTGCTGGCCCCGTCCGGCGGCGTGGTGACCGCGGGCGTGTTCGGCTTGAGGACGTCGTTGCGCACCTGCTGGCTGTCCAGGCCGGCCGGCTGCGAGCGCTGGTCGTCCAGCACCTTGCCGTCGAAGTCGTACACCTTGGACTCGACGGTCAGGCCGTCCTGCCTGTCGGCGCCCATGTTGTCGATGGTCACGCCGCCGTCGTCGTAGGCGTACAACACGTGCAGCGGCTCGTTCGCCTTCTTGGCGCCGAAGAAGCTGCCCGCCTGGTCGCCGTCGTTGTTGTAGAGATTCCAGAGCAGGCTCGGCCAGCCCTTGTTGCCCTGCCAGTAGATCGTGCCGGTCGCCGGCGTCGGCTGGTTGGTCGAGTGGTCGATGAACGCCTCGAACTGCGAGCGCGTGTTCTCGTAGTTCTGCACCTGCGCCCGCTGCACGTACTGGTCCAGGCCCGACCACTGGCCGTACCGGCTCTGCAGAGCCTGGTCGAAGCTGAACAGCGTGCCGAAGTGGTAGCCGTTGGGACCCTCGACCGAGGGGTTGGCGTGGTACTGGTTGTAGTTCGGGTCCTGCCACAGCGCGGCCTGCTCGTCGGCGCTCAGGAAGCGGTTGAGCGAGTCCTGCGTCGGCACCGTGTCACCCGCGCTCTGCTCGCTGTCGAAGCCCCAGGAGGCGCACAGGTTGGTGCGGCCGGGGTCCGCCGGGTCGTAGTGGCTGGTGTCGTACCAGCAACTCGGGGGCACATAGTCGTACGGGCCTTCCCGCTCGCCGGACGGCCCCAGTTTGTCGGTGCCCTGGTACTCGGCGGAGGCCACCAGCGGCACGGTGAAGTCCGCGTCCTGGAACGCCTGCAACGACACCGCTTCCTGGCGCGGCGTGGGGACGTTGTCGCTCCAGCTGAACGTGATCACGCTCGGGTGGTCGCGCAGGCGCTCGCCGACCGTCTGGGCCGACAGCTGGAGGACGCGGAAGTCGGCGTCGGTGACCCTGCTCTCGTCCGGCGGCAGCTGCCAGCGGTCGCAGCACGAGAAGCCGGCGTTGACCAGAATGCCCGCGCGGTCCATCTGCTCGTAGAAGTCGTCCGGCAGGAAGTGGCCCTCCACGCGGACCAGGTTGATGCCCATGTTCTTCAGCAACTGGATCTGGTGGGCGATGTCCGCCGAGTCGTAGTGCAGCAGCAGGTCCTCGTCGAAGCCGACGCCGCGGACCACCAGCCGCTGGCCGTTGACCGAGTAGCTGCGGACGCCGTCCGGAGCCATGTCCGACTTTCCGACCAGGTCCGTCGTGACCGTGCGGATGCCGAACTGCTCACGCGTGCCGCTGCCCGCAACCTCGGTTGTCAGCGTGTACAGCGGCTGTGCGCCCAGGTAGTACGGCCACCACACCTTCGGCCGCTCGATGGTGATGGTGCGGAAGGTGACCGTCTGGGTGCTGTGCGGCTGCACCGTCACCGTCTGGGCCACCGTCCACTGCCGACCGCCCGGCGCGGTCACCGTCGCCTTCGCCAGCGTCGTCTGCGGCTTGTCGGTGTTGTTGGTGACGTCCGTCTTGGGCGTCAGCGTGGTGCTGCTCAGGTCCTTCGCGTTGTCCTGGAGGACGTGTGCGTTGCCGTTCGTCAGGGTGCCCGAGACCCGGAGCTGGACCGGGTAGTGGATGCCCGTTTCGTTGTCCGGCGGGATCTGGCTCCAGTCGATGCGCGACACCGTGAACATGGACCCCGGGTCGTTCGGGTACATCTCCAGCGCCACCGTGTTGCGGCCGCTCGTGAGGATCTTCGAGACGTCGAAGGTGAACTTCGTGTAGGCGCCCGTCACCGTGTCACTGGTCGCCAGCCGGTGGCCGTTGACCCAGACGTCCGCCTTGCCGATGACGCCGTTCACGACCAGCTGCGCCGTCTCCCCGTTCACGAGGTCCGGCGCGAAGTCGGTGCGGAACCACCAGGGAGCCGCGAACGGCCCGTCCGTGATCGGGCTGGCGCCGGTCGGCAGCGAACCGAAGCACTTGCGCATGTTGTCCGAGAAGTAGATGTCAGGGCACTTCCCGTTCTGAACCAGCGCCCCCATCTCCGTACCCGGTGCTCCCGCGTCGTCCGGCCGTACCTGCAGCCACCCGCTCGTGTCGAACCCCGGCTTCGAGACCTCCTCGCCCGGCTGCGTCGCGTCCGCGCTGCTCTGCACCTGCCACCCCTGCAGGCCCAGCGTCGTAAGCGCCGCCTTCGCCACCGCCGGCGTCGGCATCGGCCCTCCCGACGCCGTCACACCCAGCGCCACCACGCACGCCAGCACCGCGCCCAGCGTTCGTTTCATCAACCGTCGCTCCCCCACCACCGCACCAGTTCAGTCGGTCTCCTTATACACAACCCCACCCTCCTCCCCTCCAGGCCCCACCTCCACCCCGTCCCGCCCCATCTCCCCAGCTCAGCGCCCCCCAACCCCCCGATTTCGATCTTGCCGCCGAATGCGCTAAGCTGTCCCAGCACTCAACGAACACCGAGTGCCAGACCGGGACGTGGCGCAGTTTGGTAGCGCACTTGACTGGGGGTCAAGGGGTCGCAGGTTCAAATCCTGTCGTCCCGACGGTCGAGAGGGTCTTCGCAGCTCAGACGCTGTGAAGACCCTCTTTTTGTGATCTTGTTCCGCTCGTCGAGCTCAAGCACGCCGCTCCTGGACACCTTGACTGACGAGGTTCACATGCCACTCCTGGACCTGGACAAGATCACCAACGACCTTCCCACACTGTGGGACAGCTACCTCCGCAGCTGGGATCGGACCCTCCGTTCGGCCAACCGCCCGGAGACCACCCGCTACAACTACCTGCTCGCCGCCCGACAGCTCGCGCTCTACCTCGCGGAGTACTCCCCCGACCCCGAGGCGAATGACGCGGCCGACGACCCGACCGACGTCACGCGCGCCCACATCGAGCATTTCCAGGCCTGGATGATCGAGACCCGCTCAGCCGCCTGTGGGTGCCCGAAACTCGGCCACCTCACGCGACCTGCCGGTATTCGTGGATGGCTCCGCCGAGGCGGTCACGTCTGATGATCTTGCTGTCGATGGTTTCGGGCTGGGGGAGTGGTCGAAGCGGGGCGGCGTGGGCGAGGGCTCGGTGCGGTCGGTGGGTATTGAAGTGGGTCTCGTACTCGGCGAGGACCTGGCGGAGGTGCCAGACATTGACGACGAGGATGCGGTCAAGGATCTCGCGGCGGCAGCTACCCACCCGGCGTTCCATGATCGCGTTCGCGCGAGGCGCTCGGATCGGCGTCTTGATGATCTGAATGCCCTCGCTGAGGAACACTGCATCGAACATCGCCGTGAACTTCGAGTCCCGGTCGCGGATCAGGAACTTGAACTGCGACACACCGTCGCCGAGGTCCATGAGGAGGTTCCGTGCTTGTTGGGCGATCCAGTCCGCGGTGGGATGTTCGGTCACGCCGAGGACGTGGACCCGGCGGGTCGCGTGCTCGACGACCGCGAAGCAGTACAGTCGTGTGAGCATGACGGTGTCGCAATGGAAAAAGTCGCAGGCCAGAATGCCGTGTGCTTGGGCGCGCAGGAATTCGGCCCAGGTTGGGCCCGAGCGTCGGGGACACGGGTCTATTCCGGCTCGTTTGAGGATTGCCCAGACGGTGGAGGCGCCGACTTTGTTACCGAGGCCGGCGAGTTCTCCGGTGATGCGCCGGTACCCCCAGCCAGGATTGTCTTGGGCCATGCGCAGGATCAGCTCGCGAGTTGACGGCCGCGTGGCTGGTCGTCCTGGTCGTCGGCGCTGGTAAGTCCAGCGTTGCTTGACCAGGTCGGCGTGCCAGCGTAGGAGCGTGCCTGGGGTGACGAACAAGTGCCGACGGCGCGCGGTGGACAGCAATCGGGCCAGTGCGCTGATGACGGCGCGATCCGCCCAGGACGGCCGGGGCCGCGCGACGTGCCGCCGTAAGACGGCCAGTTGATGGCGCAGTACCAGGATCTCCGCGTCCTTGGCGGTGTCCGAGCGGACCAATAGGGCTGTCCAGGACAGGAGTCGATAGAAGATCAGGTACACGAGTCGCAACGCCACGACCGTCGATCATGCCGAACGCGATCCACCTGCCATCGCCCAGGTCAACGCCCATGGCCGAGTATCAGGCACCCACACGGTGATCTGATGGCACAGGGCAAGGATCTCGATGTCTTTGGCCCTGTCACCGATCGGCAGCAGCCGTAGCGCTGGACCCGCTCAGCGGCGGCGGAGGATTGCGGGCGGCGCGGATGAGGTTTCCGGCAGGCGCAGAGTCGCCTGAGCTGGCTGGCGAAACTCCTGGACATCGCCTACGCATCGACTTTTGGCACAGTACAGGTCTGCTTGTCTTCCCAGGTCCACCAGTTGATCGTGCCAGTCGCCGACCCGGAGCCGGAGCTGCCGCAGGCCGACGACGGACACGGTCGCCGTGGTGGCCGTGAGCAGCTCATTCGTCATCAGCTATTCCTCGTGTCGGTGGGACTGCCCGGATAGGTGGGGCTGCCCGGGCCTAGCACCTTCGCGAACGCGGACAACGCGATCGCCAGGTCCTCGGCGCCGCCTGCCTCATGCCCGTTGTGCTCCCACAACCGGATCTGCTTGGGTCCCCTGTACTCGTGGTACGCGCCGAACACCGCGTGTGCCGGAACCACGTCGTCGAGCTGGCCGGCCGAGAACCACGCCGGGGCCTGCGCCCGGCGGGCGAAGGCGATGCCGTCGAAGTAGGCCAGCGTCTGCCACACCCGGTCGGCGCTGTCCCGCCGCGCCGCCAGGTACTTGGTGATCTCCTCGTACGCAAAAGCGCGCACGGTGCGCGTGGCCTGCTGGATGTCGGCCAGGAACGGGGCCTGGAAGTGCGCCGCCGCCAGGTCGGGCACCAGCCCGGCGGCGGCCAGCGCGATGCCCGCGCCCTGGCTGTTGCCGATCACTGCGACCCGCTCAGGGTCAACGAAGTCCAGGCTGCGCACGGTGTCCACGGCCCGCACCGCGTCGGTGTAGACCCGGCGGTAGAAGTAGTCGTCCCGGTTCTCGATGCCCTTGGTGAGGAAGCCCGGGTAGGCCGGCCTGCTGCCGACCGGGACGGGCGTGTGGCCACTGGTCCAGTCGCCGCCTTGGCCCCGCACGTCCATGTACAGGTGGGCGTAGCCGGCCGAGGACCACAACAAGTCCTCCATGGCCGCGCCACGACCGCCGGAGTAACCGTGGAACTGCACCACCGCCGGCAGCTTTCCCTTACAGTGCTGGGGTAGCCGGAGCAAGGCGCGAATCGGGTGACCGCCGAAACCAGGGAACGTCACGTCGAACACCTCGACGGTGACCAGGTACGTCTCGACCGGTTCGATCTTCAGGACCAGTTCGTGCCGCCGAGCTTCGGCGATGGTGGACGTCCAGAAGTCGTCGAAGTCCTCCGGTTCCTGGTAGGAGCTGCAGTATTCCCAGATGTTTAGCACACCAGCCACCTCTCCTCGCCGATCGCGAGGAAGATCTCCTCGCGTCTGCCGGTGTAGACAACTGTGACCGTACGAAGTGGATCGCCACTCAGCCGGCGAATACCTAGGGACGCCAGAGCTCCGCTGCATGTGAGGCAGGCCCATAGGCCGCCACGCAGGCGGACGCCGGTCAGCGCTCCGCTGGGCCAACTGCCGGGCAGCGCCGGCAGCACACGGATCACACCGTTGTGGCTCTGCACCAGAATCTCCGTGATGCTGGCCAAGAAGCCATAGTTGCCGTCGATCTGGAACGGCGGGTGCGAGCTGAACAGGTTCGGCAGCCGACCGCCCCACTGCCAGTCGTCGCCCGGGGCGTCGACGTCCCAGTCGTGACCCAGCGGCCGGTTCGCCTCCAGAAGCGAGACCGCACGGTCTCGCCGTCGCCGAGCCGGGCCCGCAGCGCGATCTTCCACGCCCACGACCAGCCCATCGCCCCGTGGCCCCGGCGGTCCATCAGCTTCGCGGCGGCCTCGAGTAGCTCCGGCGTCGCCTCGGCATCGATCTGCCCCAACGGATATACCGTCACCAGCTGGGACAGGCGCCGGTGCTTGGGGTCGTGCTTGGGCAGGTCGGCGCTCCACTCCTGGAGCCAGCCGTCGTCGATGCCGGCCAGTTGTGGCGCGTCCAGGCACCGAATGAAGACGGCCCGGATAATCGCGACGTCCATTGTGTACGGAAGGTCAGCGACTCCGGCCGGCCGTCGACCAGGATTAGGTTCTCCGGCGAGGTGGACGGCACGGTGTCCAGCCAGCCGTCGCCCTCCGCCAGCGCCGCTCGGCTTGCCGATCTTCACCTTCACTCCCCGCCAACCCTCGTCCCTGGCCCCGAGCGCGCCGGCGACGAGTTGGTCGGTGTCCAGGTGCAGCCAGCCGGTCTCGGCGTCATACAAGGGAAACCTGGACCGGAAGCCGCCGGCCACCCGCCACAGCGGCTCGCCCGCGCGCAGGCAGCGCAGGTCCCACAGCGCGGTGTCGACCGCCGCCAGCGCCAGCGAGGTGATCGCGCCGACCGTGGTCGCCCTGGTCGAGGCGAACAGGTCGTGCCAGACGGCCTCGATGCCGGTGGCGTCCGCGCCGACGAGGCTGAGTAGCAAATGGTCGCGGAGCAGGGCCAGCACAGCCGTGCCGCCGGTGCCGATCGTATAGGTGTAGCCCACCCCCACCGCGCCGTCGTCCGTGGTCAGCTCGACGAAGACCGTCTCCTGGGACAGGAACGCCTGGACCGCGTCCGTGCGCACCTGCTCGACCTCGATGTCCACCAGGAACGCCTCGGCCTTGCGGACTGTTGCCACGCCTCGCCCTCCATGGGGTTCGGTCTTCATAGATCCTATATGATCGATTGTACGTGATTGTTAACGCGGCATGACCGGGTGTCAACGGGTCGTGTTCAGCCGTTATCGGCCCGTCTGGCGGGCCCAAGATCCGTCCGCGCGTACACGCGCTATGCCACCAGCAGCCGCCTTCCACGACCAAGTTGACGAGGGAGTCGTCGAAAAGGGCAGTCCCCGCCAGACATTCACGCTCCCCGTCGGCGGACAGAGCCTGCAGTACCAGGGCACGCTCGGACGACCCGGCAGCGGCTGTCGGACTATCACCCGACTGCTGATCGGCGGCGTTACCACGCTGACTGGACGTATCAGGGCAGCGGTGCCCAGGTCGACCGCACCGAGGCGTTGATCTGGCTGCCCCCCAACGGCTTGACCTACCTGTGTCTGTGCGTCGAGGGCACCACCCGCCTCCGGCACCGCAGCGCCGACCTGCTGCTCAAGCCCGCCCGGACCACGCTGTGCTCCACCACGAACCTGTTGGAGGCGCGGCCCTCCGCGCACAACCGACTGCTGACCATCTACATTGACGCCGCGCTCCCCGCAGCTCACAACTCCGACCCCGAACCGAGTTCGATGAGACGGGACACCCGGAACATCAGTGAGCCCTGAAGCCGTGCCAGGACTCCCATAACGCCGCGTACGCCCCGTCGGCCGCTACCAGCTGGTGATGGCTGCCCAGCTCGCTGATCCGGCCATCCTCGACCACCGCGATGACGTCGGCGTCGTACGCCGTGTGCAGCCGGTGCGCGATGGCGATGACAGTGCGGCCTTGCAGAATCCGGGCCAGCGAGCGCTCCAGCCGTCGGGCGGCGCGCGGGTCGAGCAGGGACATCGTCTCGTCGAGCACCAGCGTGTGCGGATCGGCCAGGACCAGCCGGGCCAGGGCGAGTTGCTGGGCCTGGGCCGGGCTGAGCGCCGTGCCCCCGGAGCCGACCTCCGTGTCGAGCCCGTCGGTGAGAGCCGTCGCCCATTTCTCGGCTTCCACCGCGCGCAGCGCCTCCCACAGCTCGCTGTCGGGGGCTTCCGGCCTGGCCAGCCGCAGGTTGTCCCGGAGCGAGCCGACGAAGACGTGGTGCTCCTGGTTGATGAGCACGACGTGCTCGCGAACCCGCTCGGCGAGCATCCGGGCAAGTTCCGCGCCGCCAAGAGTGACCTTGCCGGTGCGCGGGGTGTAGACCCCGGCCAGCAGCCGGCCCAGGGTGGACTTGCCGGCGCCGGAAGGGCCAACGAGGGCGATGCGGGTACCCGGCGCGACCGTGAACGACACGCCGTGCACGACGTCAGTGCCGGCCCGATACCCGAACCGGACCTCGTCGACGTCGATCTCACGGCCGTCGGGACGGACCGTCTCGTCGCCCGCCGCCTCGGCCACCTCGCGCACCCCGACCAGCCGGGCCAGGGAGACCTGCGCGATCTGCAACTCGTCGTTCCAGCGCAGGATCAGGAACACCGGCTCGACCAGCATCTGGGCGTAGAGGGCCCCGGTGGTCAACGCGCCGACGGTGATCTGGTCCCGCAGCACCAGAACGCCGCCGATCATCAGCACCGACGTCAGGATCAGCGTGTGGGTGAGGCTGATCGCCGGGAAGGAGACGGTGCGCAGCCACATCGTGTACCGCTCCCAGGCCAGCCACTCGCGGATCCGGCTGCCGGTCTGCTCCTGGCGGCGGGGGCCGAGGCGATGGGCCTCGACGGTGCGGCCGGCGTCCACCGACTCGGTCAGGGTCGCGGCCACCGACGCGTAGCCGGCGGCCGCCGAGCGGTAGGCCGCGGGGGCACGCCGGTAGTACCAGCGGCAGTCCGCGATCAGCACCGGCGACGCGATCAGCACGGACGCCATCAGCGGCGGGGAGGTCACGGCGAGTGCCCCCAACAGCAGCGTGGCCCAGGCGACCCCAGTCACCAGCTGCGGCACGGCCTCGCGCATGGCGTTGGACAGCCGGTCGATGTCGATGGTGATCCGTGACAGCAGGTCACCGGTGCCGGCCTGCTCGAGCACCGCCGGCGGCAGGGCCACCGAGCGGACGAGGAAGTCGTCGCGCAGGTCGGCCAGCATCCGTTCGCCCAGCACGGCCCCGCGCAGCCGCCGCCACCGCGTGAAGAACGCCTGCGCCGCCAGCGCCACCAGGAACACGACCGCGATCCGCACGGGCTCGATGTCGTGCCGGCCGTCGGACAGGTCCTGGATCATGCCGCCGAGCAGGTACGGCCCGATAAGGGAGGCGAGCACCGCGGCAACGTTCGCGACCAGCAGCACGGCGAACGAGCCCCGATGGCGTTTGAGGAGCTCCCGCACATAGCCGCGGACCGTCGTGGCAGTGCCCACCGGCAGGCTCGTGCCCTGCTGCCGGGCGGCCGGGTCCAACCGCGGCGGGCGTACGCCGATCATGCCGTTCCCTCCATCGCCGAGTCGTCCTCACGGGCGACCACGGCACGATAGTGCGGATTGCCGCGGAGCAGGTCGTGGTGGCGGCCGGTGTCGGACGCCGTTCCCTCGTGCACGAAGACCACCTGGTCGGCACAGTCCAGGACGAGGGGGCTGGCCGTGAACACCACCGTGGTCCGAGAATCGCGGATCTCCTTGAGCCCACGGGCGATCCTGGCCTCGGTGTGGGAGTCGACCGCGGAGGTCGGCTCGTCCAGCACCAGCACCTCCGGGTCGGCCACGAGCGACCGGGCCAGGGCCAGCCGCTGCCGTTCACCGCCGGATAGGGAACGCCCGCGTTCGGTTATCCGCGCCCGCATCGGATCCGACGCCTCCGCCTCCGGCAGGGAGCGCACGAGGGCGGCCAGCACGTCGCCGCACTGGGTCGCGGACAGCGCCGCCTCCGGGGTGACGCGGCCGGAGGACGGCACGTCGAGGAGTTCGGCCAGGGTCCCGGACAGCAGCACCGGGTCCTTGTCCTGGACCAGCACAGCGGCACGCACTGTGGCCAGCGGCAGGGAGTCGAGCGACCGGCCGCCCAACGTCGCCGACGGCGCGTCCCCCATCCCGCCCAAGCGGTCGGCCAGCCGGCCGGCCAGGTCCGGGTCGCCGCAGACCACCGCGGTCAGCAGCCCGGCCGAGGCCCGCAGGCCGGTCCGCGGGTCGTGCAGGTCCCCGGACGGCGCCG
The DNA here is from genome assembly GCF_003387475.1 of Kutzneria buriramensis. GTDB lineage: Bacteria > Actinomycetota > Actinomycetes > Mycobacteriales > Pseudonocardiaceae > Kutzneria > Kutzneria buriramensis. The sequence continues at coordinate 288,345 of NZ_QUNO01000016.1, forward strand.
GCTGGTCCGGGAGGTCGGGCCCGGCGTCGGCGCGGGACAGGCCCAGCACGAGGGCCGCTCGGTTGGCCGCCGGCCGGGCGGACGACCAGGCCAGCGCGATCTCCTCGAAGCTGCGCAGGGGGACCAGGAGGAAGGTCACCGAGCCGTACACGGCCACCAGCACGCCGACCGGGATCCGCCCGTCGAGCGCGAGCATCGCGCCGTACCAGGCGACACCGACCAGCAGCAGGCCGGGCAGGATCACCTGGATGGCCCCGATCGAGGCCCCTCGGCGGGCGCCGTGGACGGCCGCGGCGCGCACCTCCTGCGAGGCGTCGTGGTAGCGGTCGAGGAACAGTTCCTCGCCGCCGATGCCGCGCAGCACTCGCAGCCCGGCCACGGTGTCGGCGGCCAAGGTCGTGGCCCGGCCGGCTTTCGCCCGCTGGACCGCGACCCGCCGGGCGGCGCCCGGTAGCAGGGGCAGGACGGCGAAAGCGAGCAGCGGAACCGCGACGGCGACCAGCACGCCGAGCGTGGGCTGGTAGATCAGCAGACCGACCGTGATGGCGGCGGTGACCACCAGCGCGGAGGCGAAGCGCCCGATGGACTCCATGAACCAGCCGATCAGACTCACGTCGCTGGTGCCGACCGCCACCACCTCGCCGGCCGCCACCTGCCGGCTGAGGGTGGCCCCGAGCTCGACGGTCTTGTGGGACAACAGCTGGTGGATCCAGGAGGCGGTGGTCTGCCAGATGGTGCCCATGGTGCGGTGCAGGAGGATCTCCCCCGCCGCGGCCAGCACGCCGAACAGCAGCATCAAGCCGCCGGCCACGGCCAGCTCGGTGTAGGAGCGGTCGGCGACCGCCTGCACGGCCAGGCCGGCCATGATCGGAAAGGCCGCGACGGCGGCTAGGTAGACGGTGCCCCACGCGGTCGCGAACAGCTGACGGCGCCAGTGCCGTAGCCCGAGCCAGAGTAGGAAACGGGATCCGGACCGGACATCGGGCACGCCCGGCTCGGAGAACCTCGGGCTGTGCAAGGACGACATGATGGGCTCCATCGGGACAGGGGCTGACTAGCGGGCAGCGACTTCGGCACGCACGGCGTCCAGGCCCGCCAGCCCAGCCAGCGCCGCTTCCGGTGGCACGCCGAAGTCGATGAGGCACGCGATCTCGTCGACCCCGAGGTCGCGGAAATCGCGGGCCACCGAGGCGACCTGGTCCACCGTGCCGATGAGACCACAACCGCCGCGGAGGTACTTCTCGTACGCCGGCTGCACCGCGAGGCGGGCTATCTTCTCCTGCCGGGCGTCCTTGTCCACGTTCTCGGCCCGCAACAGGTTCATCGCGCTCATCAGGTAGTTCTCCAGCGGCCGGCGCACCAGGCTCTCGACCTCCGCGGCGTTCTCGCCGACGTAGGCGTGCAGCATGAGGGCGACATGCCCCGAACCGGGAAATCCACCGGATTCGTACGCCTCGCGGTATTCCCGGACCCGGGCCGCCAGGTCTTCGGGGCTCTGCGTGGCGAGATGGGTCAGCACGCCCAACCCGAGGCCGCCCGCGGTGATGAAGGTCTCGGAGCTTCCCCCGGTCGAGAGCCAGAGTGGAATCTCGCCTTGCCTTTCACCCCATATGCGTCTGAGCGTGCCCACGCCCTCAACGGTGTTCCGCAGGCGGTCGTCGTATCCGTTCGGATTGAGGACGAAGTCGCCACGGTTCCAGCCGGACGCGAGCGAGACGCCGGCCCGCCCGCGCGAGAGACTGTTGATCGTCCACCAGTCTTCGGCGATCTGCTCGACCCGATGCAGCGGGGCGACCACGCTTCCGGCCCGGATGGCGATGCGGTCGGTCACCGCCGCCACCGCCGCGCCGGTGACCGCCGGGTTCGGGTAGTTCCCGCCGAATCGGTGGAAGTGGCGCTCAGGAGTCCACACCGCGGCGAAGCCGTGGGCGTCGGCGAAGCGCGCCCCCTCTAGCAGCAGGTGGTAGCGGTCGGCCGACTGCGCGACCGACTCGTCCGCGAAGTAGAAGAGACTGAGGTCCAACGCTGCCACTTCCCTCTGGCCGGCAAACTTCAGAAGCTCATCCGCGCCATGAGCTTGACGGGGACTTCCTGGGCGTCATGCACTATCAATCTCTCCCGGATGTGATCGTTGCGGAGCCGCCAGAGAACATTGCGTGGCGACCGCGAGGGCGGCCAGCCGTCCGGGTCCACCACTCCCCATTCGCCGAGGGTTTTGAGGAAGAACGGATCCGCGGCGACCCAGTGCCCGTTCACGTCGACTTCCAGCCAGACGTGCGCCACCAGGAAGGGGGATCCCACGAAGTATCCCGAGGCCTGCCGCGCCGCCAACCCGTGCTGGATCGCCAGGCCGGCCAGATGGGTGTTGGCCGACCGGCAGTCGGCCAGGCCGGTCTCATGGAGGAATCCGGGATCTTCCGCCAACTCCGGGATGATCCGGTGAAAACGCAGGTTCTCGGCCTCCTGCACCAGCAGCGGAAAGGGATGCCCGATGACGCGGTCGCTGTTGGACAGCTCCACCTCGATGCTGGCCCTCCAGGTAGCCGCCTCGAGTCCGGCCGCGGCGGCCACCTGGTCACGGATCCTCGGGCTGACGGAGAAGACGCAATCCCCTTCGTGCCCTGGATCCGGGCACGACCAGGACAGCTGTATGCCGCACGTGGCCTTGGCCAGGCGATCGGGATCCTTGAAGGATCTGGCCCACAGCAGCATGGCCGTGCGACTTGCCGACGGAAGCCGCAGGTCCAGGCCGATGTTCTCGAGGTCGAGGGGATCGAACGCGAGGCGCCGGCCACGTCCTTGACGGGGTAGCCCCAGGTCGAGGAAGGCCTCGATCAGCCCGTCGTCCATGCCGTAGACATTCAGCGCGTCGTCGCGTGACGCCGAATAGGTCCGACACCACTCGGGCACCATCAGAACACGCCCGATGGCGTCCCGTTGCGCCTGTCCAGGATCAGTCATTCCGGACGACCCCTCGCGATTTCGGCCATGGTTTCGGCCAGGCGATCACCGGCCGCGTCGACGTCGAGTCGACACACGACTTCGTCCACGTCGAGCGCGTACAGCTCTCGAATGTCATGCTGGACATCCGGCACGCCGGCCAGGATCGCCACCCTCCCCGGCTCGTGCCCGTCGGCGGCGAACTCGTGCCGTATGCCCCGCACTCGCGCCGCGAGCTGATCGAGAGCAAGACCTTCGTCCCTGACGAGGATCCCGGCGTTCAACTCGACTGCGAGGTCAAGCCCGGGTGCGCCCTCCGTGTACGGCAACCAGAGCGCAACTCGCGACTGGTACGGCTTGGGGTAGGTTTGGACAAGCTGTTCCTCACCACCGAGCCCGACCCTTCGGATCTCTTTCCCGGCCCAGAGGTGCCGGACAGTTCGATGGTGATCCCTGGGATTCTTCGAGAAGAGCTCCAGCCGACCGCTCGACAGGTTGTCCACAACCGACCAGTCCTCGACCGCACGCAGGGAGTCGTATTCCGACTCGTCGAGGAATTGCGCGCACACCCTTATGGCGTCGGTGCTGACGGCGACGGACGCGGCCATGAGCGCGGGATTCGCCCGCACTCCACCGGGGCTGTCGTCCTCAAGGAGCCAGATCGAGTCGAATCCCCGTTCCTCGGCGGCGCGAGCGGCCTCTACTATCCGCCGCCGACCGGCCGCGTCCACGCTGCCAGTCGCGGACCAGGAGAGAAACAGTCCCATGGCCGGTTTCGATCGGACGGCGTGCACCATCTCGTCCCCCTCCGCAGCAGGTCAATCGTCGGCGAGCTCGGTGCTCACGGTTTCCCAGAAGTGCGCGGTGGCCCCGTCGAGCCGTTCGAAACGCTCGTCGATCCGCTGGGCCAGGGACGCCGAGAGAGTCGCCTCGAACTTCAACCCCTGGAGGCCGAGGACATGCCAATCCTCGGCCAGCGCCCGGCACTGGCCGAGCAGTGCGTCGCCGGCGCCGGCGCGAACCAAGGAACGATCGAGGAGCCTGAGGACCGGGATCACACAGAGGACGTTCACGTTGTCGAAGAGACGCCGCGCCGCGTGCTTGGCGGTGTCCCTCGAACCCGCGAAAGCCGCTCCGCACAGAGACCTGTATTCGTTGACCACGTTGTGGAACTCGGGGATCCGCCGAAACTTCCGAGCCTGGCTCACCAAGCTCCGCGCCGCCGCGTTGTCGTCGTCGAGCGGTTCACGAACCCTCTCCAGAACGTGGAAGGAGCCCATGTGATCCAGCGACTTCGACGGGATCCGATCCAGGATCGCGGCCTCGAACGCGGCGCTGGGCAGCCATGAGACGCAGGCGAACCGGACCCGGTCATCCACGAGCGAGTCGAACACCTTGACCCACCTCAGATCCGCGGACAGCTCCAGGGCGACGAGGGCGTGCATGAACCGCGGATGGGCGGTGTAGACGTCGGCGTAGGGCAGGTGCGAGGAATTGACCCAGACCACGACACCGAGGTGGTCGGCCAGCAGGGTGCGAAGTTGGCCGGCCCAGTCGCCCGGATCGATCGCGTCGGTCCGGACCTCGCAGCCCTGGGCCGTCAGCCCGCGGTGGACGACTTCCTCGACGCCGAACACGATTTCCGGGCACGATCGCTCATCAGGACCGGCTCGCAGGAGGTAACCCTCCCCCAGTTCCATGATGGACGCTTCATCGAGGCACCGGCCGTGCAGATCGGCCAGCCGCACGAAACTCCCGGACAGGCAGTTCACCGCTTCCGGCGGGAGCCGTTCGACGATGGCCGACTTCGCGACCTCGGTGTCAGGTCGCATGGACCGCACTTGAGCTTTCGGCCAGCGCGGTCGAGATGAGAGCGCACAGACGCTCGGGGTCGTGCCCCTCGGTGCGCGCCAGCAGCGCCAGCAGCAGCCGCTCGATTCCGAAGGCGACACACGCGGAGTGCATCGCCGGGCCGCCGTTCGGACCGATGCCGAAGACCGTGGTGAACAGATCCCGATGCAGATTCCGCGAGCCGACCGCCAGCTCGTCGCCGGCCCACGGAATGAGCACCTCTCGCTTGACGCCACGGGCGAGCTGGACCCGGCGCGTCACCTCCGAGCGCTCGCCGTAGAAGACGTCACTGGCCTTCTTGACCGACACGTCATCGTGCAGCCGGCCGAGGAAGGCCACGGCCTGCTCGAACATCGACTCGCCCCGGCTGACCACGAGGTCGGCATCGCCGATCAACACGAACTCGCGCATGGTGAAACTGGCCAGCCGGGTCGATTCCGCGGAGGGCTCGAACCGGTGGCAGACGCCGCGTGCGGTGAAGCAGCGGAGGTCCCAGCGCTCGTCGATGCCCGACAGGTGCCCGAAGGTGTGGTAGCAGGTGGAAGGGCTGAGCACCCAGGCGCTCGGCCCCGGAGACTGGTCCGCGGCGATCTCATGAGGCACTGCGTGCAGCGGGATCGACGGGAGTTTGTCGAAGAACCCGATCGATTCGAGCGCTTCCCGCTCCAGCAGCGTGGTGCACGAATGAGCGGTGGGCCGGTACTCCTCGCGGAACAGGGCGACCAGGGCGCCGTCCAGCGCCTCGAAGGCGTCGAACAGCGGACCGTGGAATCGGTAGCCGATCAGCCCGGTTCCGTTCTCGACGAGTGAGAGCAGGCGCAGGTCGCGCAACTCGTCGATCATGGCGTCGGGCCGCGGCCCGGCCGGTGTCGGCGAGGTGGGCACGCGCACTTCACCGCCTTTCTCCGGATGACGTCAGCGAATGCGATGAGGCCGAGGTCCTCAGTGGACAACTCGTCCGCGAGGGCTCGAGCCATCGGGTCAGGGCGACACGGCCAAGCTGACGCTCGGTCAACACGGCCGTCACCACCAGCGCCATCGCATCGCCCCCCTGAGCCATGGCCGAAATCTAGGCGCATTATTTTCCGTCGTCAAGTATTGATTTCCTGGTAGAAGGCCACCTACGCTCACCGTGCTCATCGGCCGCCGACGCTCTCACCGAGAACCACACGCCCCTGCTGTTCGGGGCCCGCAACGCCTCTGGCCACCGAGTGCCGCGTCCACGCCGTCCGCCGCGACGAGGACGACCACACGCGGCAGTGCCGGGTACGGCGCTGCCGCTCAACGACGGCACGGCCGGCGATGAGCGGAACGGCCGGAGCGGCACTCGTCGAGGGCACGTCACTGGGGGGTATATGTCGACGAACTTGTTGCTGGAACAGATGGAGACCTGCCGCACCGCCATTCTGAGCGCAGTGGGTCGCGCGGATCGCGTTGAAGCGGAACGGAAAGCCTTCGATTCCCTCGTGCGTTCTCACCCGGCGGGCGGACCGGAGAATCCGGGTTCTCGAACTCGTTGGCATCTCGGATCCTCGACGCTGACCGACGACACGGGAGCCGTTCTCGGCTATACCGTGTCCCTGGCCTGGGTGACGGCGGGCGTCGTGACCAATGCGGTGGTGTACGTCTCGACGACCGGAGTGGTGCACAGCACGTCACTGAGCACCAGGTCGGTTCCGCGCCACGAGGAAGAGGCGGAATCCGGCCCAGCGAAGAGCAAGTGGGCTCAGAACGTGAATTGGTCGGCGCCTGCCGACGAACGGCTGGACGCGGTCAAGGAGGCGTTGGCCGATTCCGGCTACCGCATGATCCCGACCGGGTCGGAAGTTCTGGCCCTGCTCGACGTGGCCGAGGGCCGATCGGCCGGCTTCCTGGGCCTGGTGGCCGATCCGGCGGCGAGGATGGCCGCATCGCTGCTGATCTCCGAGGCGCACGGCCAGGTCAGCGACTGGTCGGGCCGATATCCAGCCCTGGGCGACGACACGCTCGTGGCCGGCTCCCATTTCACGCACTATCACCGTTTCGCCCGGCTCCTGGCCGGCGCCGATCGGGCGGCGGCGACCGACGCGCAGGAGGTGTCGCGCCATGCGTGAACGCGCGGTCACGTTCTCCACGCTGGGACTCGAAGGAAGGCTCGGAAACCAGCTGTGGCAGATAGCCGCGGTGATCGGCCGCTCGCTGGAACGCGGCCTGCCGATACGACTGCCACCATGGGCGTACGCCGACGCCTTCAGCCTTCCGAGCTCATGGTTCGCACTGCCGGGGCAGGACGATGTCGAGGTCTACGATCTCGTGGACTATCTGGTGCCGGCCAACAAGTTCGTGATGCAGGACATCCGACTGTGGTGGCGGTTCGAGCAGCAGGTCAGGGAGTATCTGACGCCGGCCAAGCATGTCCTGGATGAGGTCGACGCCCTCTACGGCGACGTTCTCGAACGGGGCGACGTGACGGCCGTCCACGTCCGGCGCGGCGACTACCTCCACTACCCGCACGTCTACCCCCTGCCCACGGCCGACTACTACCGCACGGCGATCGAACGGTTCGGATCGTCGAACATCATCGTCTTCACCGACGACCCGGAGTGGGTGTCGAGCAACCTGACCTTCCTCGAAGGCGCGCGGATGACCTGCTGGCCCGCCGCCTTCCTCGATCTCGCGTGCATGACCCGGTGCAGCCGGCTCGTCATCGCCAACTCGTCGTTCTCCTGGTGGGGAGCCTTCCTCTCCGGCTCGACCGAGATCGTCCGCCCGCGCTACTGGTACACGCCCGAGATACACGCCCGGGACCCCGCCCTGGTCTGGCTGGTCCCGGACCACTGGACGCCGGGTGACTGACATGACCAAGAAGGCACTGATCACCGGCATCACCGGACAGGACGGCTCGTATCTGGCGGAACTGCTGCTGGACAAGGGATACGAGGTGCACGGGCTGGTCAGGCGGGCCTCCACCTCCACCCTCGAGCGCGTGGCCCACCTGACCGGAAACCCCGGACTGCGGCTACACCACGGAGATCTCACCGAGGGCTCCCGGCTCACCGCCCTGCTGCACCGGATCCAGCCCGACGAGGTCTACCACCTCGCCGCCCAGACCGATGTGCGGGCCAGCTTCGACCAGCCCGAGTTCACCGGCGACGTCACCGGCATGGGGACGACTCGCATCTTGGAGGCGATCCGGCTGATCGGTCTGGACAGCCGGGTTTATCAGGCGTCCAGCTCGGAGATGTTCGGCGCCTCGCCGCCGCCGCAGAGCGAGCGAACCCCCTTCTGGCCCCGCAGCCCCTACGGCGCGGCGAAGACCTACGCGTACTGGGTGGCCAGGAACTACCGGGAGGCCCACGGTTTGTTCGTCGCCAACGGCATCATGTTCAACCACGAGTCGCCGCGGCGGGGCAAGGAATTCGTCACCCGCAAGATCACGCACGCGGTCGCGCAGATCAAGGCCGGCCACGACCGGAAGCTCTACCTGGGCAACCTCGACGCCGTGCGGGACTGGGGATACGCGAAAGAGTACGTCGAGGCGATGTGGCTCATGCTGCAGGCCGAGGAGCCGAGCGACTACGTCGTCGCCACCGGAACCGCTTACACCGTCAGGGAATTCGCGGAGCAGGCCTTCGGCCACGTCGGGCTGGAGTGGCAGCGGTACGTCCGGTTCGACGACCGCCACCTGCGTCCCACCGAGGTCGACTCGTTGATCGGCGACGCATCGAAGGCCGCCGTCGAACTCGGCTGGAAACCGAAGACGCGAATGCCGGAGCTGGCGTCGCTCATGGTCGATGAGGACCTCAGAGCGGTGATCGCGCAGCGTGCGGAGTGAACGGACGGACAGGCAAGCCGACACCGGCGGAGGAATGATCGGCGTGAGCACGGAGAAACTGGATACGCGACTGGAAGACATCGTGCGCGAGCACTGTCCCGATCTCGAACCCCACGTCGCCCTTGATCCAGACGACAACCTCGCGGACCTGGGCCTGAACTCGGTGGGCACGATCGGCATCCTCGTCGCCGTGGAGGAGGCTTTCAGCGTCTCCCTGTCCGACGAGGACATGTCGTTCGAAACCTTCAGCAGCGTCAGCAGCCTGCGGCGCACGGTCCTGAAGTACCTCACGTAGTCCTGTCGCCGCGGGGGAGCGCATGAAAGTCCTGACCAAGCACCGCATTTCCTTCTCGAACCGCAACGCCGGCGTCCAGCAGCTGGGCTGGGCCCAGGGCGAGATGCTCAGCTACATCCACAGCCGCGGCGACGAGCCGCTGTTGTACATCACCAAGTTCGCCGCGCTGGAGGACGGCGCGGTCGACGTCCGCGGGGTGCTCGAGGGCATTCGCCTGACCTTCGAGGACAACGACGCCCTGCGGACCCGCTACGTGCTGTGCGAAGGGCAGTGGCGCCAGGAGATCATGGGCAGCGGCGAGATCATCGTGACCGAGGTGTCCTCCCCCTCGCCCCGGCCCGATCTGGACGAGGTCGCGACCCTGCTGGGGCGCCTGTCCCCCGAGCCCGGCGAAATCCCGGTGCGGGCGGCGATGGTGACCTTCGAAGGTCGGCCCGTTTACGTGTACCTGGCCGTGCACCACGCTTCCGTGGACAACATGGGCGCGGGGATCGCGTGTGAGGAACTCCGCCGCCGGATTCTCGGCCTGGCCACCCTGACGGCGTCGTCGTGGCAGCCGCACGACATCGCCGAGTTCGAGGCGAGCCCGGCCGGGCGGGCGCTGGCGGAGCGGTCCGACCGGTACCACCGGGTCAAGATCCGGGAGCTGGCCGACTTCGACGCGCCGCCGGCCGATCGGACCACCACCGCGATGCGGGAGTACCAGCTCCGGTCGCCGGCTGTGGTGGTGGCGGCGCAGCAGATCTCCCGGAGCCTGAACGTGAGTGCGTTCACCGTCACGCTGGCGGCCTACTGCCTCGCCCTGTCCGCGAGGCTGTCGATGGACCGCTTCCCCCTCGCACTGACCAGCGGGAACAGGTTCAGCCCGAAACTCCGGATGTCCATTGCGAAACTCGCGCAGTCCTCGAGTATCTCGGTGGACCTCACGTCGTCGACGTTCGAGGATTTCTGTCGGCAGACGAACAACGCCACGCTTCTGGCCTATCGCCACGCGGTGTACGACCCGGATCTCAGGGCGGAGCTGTTCCGCGAGGCGGGGGCGGAGCGTGGGAAGGACGTGTTCTTCCCGTATCTCGCCAACTTCCACGTGACCACCGTGCTTGAGGACCTCGACCCGGAATCGCGGCGCGACCGGCAGCGTCAGGTCGAGGCCAACCTCGACGTCCGACCCGAGGAACTGAGAAAGCTGCTGGCCCAAGGGGTCTCCGGCGCCACCCCGTCAGACGAAATTCGCTTCTCCGATCTCTCACTGGACATCTACGAGTTCTCCGAGCAGGCTGACATGCGGCTGACCACCGACCTGGCGTTCTTCTCCGATGCCGTCCTGCGGAGCCTGCTGCTGACCACCGAGCGGCTCCTGGTCGAGGTGGCCTGCGGCAACGGGAAGGCCGATATGCGAGGGCTACTCGATTTCTGTCCCACGTTCTGAGAACCGCCGCGCCCAGGCGCGGTTCCGTCCCGCGACCGGGCGACGCCGGTCGTGACCACGAAGGGGGCACCTGAATGACTGCCGACCAGGGCGCTCGCGCTCGTCCGGCGAGCGAGGTGATATTTCCGTTGGCCGGCCGACGGGTCTGGGTCGCCGGACATCGGGGAATGGTGGGGTCGGCGCTCGTGCGGCGGCTCGCCGACAGCAACGTGGAGCTGGTCACCATGAGCCGGGACGAGCTCGACCTGCGCGACAGCGAGGCGACGCTGCGGTGGGTGCGGGACGTCGCGCCGGAGATGGTCTTCATCGCGGCCGGCCGGGTCGGCGGGATCGACGCGAACTCCCGTTTCCCCGCGGATTTCATCGCCGACAACCTGGCCATCAACACGTCGATCATCTCCGCGGCGGTCCGGACCGGCGTGCCGAAGCTGATGGTGCTGGGCTCCTCCTGCATCTACCCCAAGCACGCGGCGCAGCCGATGCGCGAGGACTCGCTGCTCACCGGCGCGATCGAGCCGACGAACGTCTGGTACGCGATCGCGAAGATCTCCGCGCTGAAGCTGGCCGAGGCCTACCGCCGCCAGCACGGCCACGACTTCATCTCGGCCATGCCGACGAACCTGTTCGGGCCCAACGACAACTTCGACGAGGGGCGCGGGCACGTCATCCCGGCGCTGATGTCGAAGGCGCGGCACGCCGTCGAGTCCGGGGCCGACTCGCTCGAGGTCTGGGGCTCCGGTGCCCCGCTGCGCGAGTTCCTGCACGTGGACGACTGCGCCGATGCGTTGGTGCACCTCGCGGAGCGCTACTCCGACGCCGAGACGATCAACGTCGGGAGCGGGTCCGAGGTCTCGATTCGGGAGCTCACCGAGAAGATCTGCGCGATCAGCGGATTCGAGGGCGAACTGCGTTTCGACGCCACGCGTCCGGACGGCGCGCCGCGCAAACTGGTCGACTCCAGCCGGATCAGGGCATCGGGCTGGTCGCCTCGGGTCGGGTTGGACGAGGGGCTCCGTACCACCTACCAGTGGTTCCTGGAGGCTCGGCGAGGGCTGGTCGAGCATGTCTGACGGCTGGATCCGGCAGGTGTCGCCGATGATCGGCGACGAGGAAGCCCTTGCCGTGCAACAGGTCGTGGCGTCGGGCTGGATCACCGAGGGCCCCGAGTCCAGAGCGTTCGTGGCGGAGCTGAAGGAGTGCGTCGGCTCCCGGTTCGCGGTCCTCGCGCCGAACGGAACCCTGGCCCTGGCGTTGGGATTGCTGGCGCTCGACATCGGCCCGGGCGACGAGGTGCTGGTGCCGGACATGACGTTCGTCGGCTCCGCCTCGGCGGTGGTGCTGACCGGCGCCAAGCCGGTGTTCGTCGACGTCGAGCCCGTGACGTTCCAGATCGACATGGCGGACGCCGAACGGCGGCTGACGCCGGCCACGAAGGCCGTCATGCCCGTGCACCTCTACGGCACGGCGTGCGACATGGCCGCCGTGTCGGCGTTCGCCGACCGGCACGGGCTGCAGGTCATCGAGGACGCCGCCCAGAGCATGGGCGTGCGCTTCCGGGGTCAGCACGTCGGCACTTTCGGCGATGTGGGCTGCTTCTCCTTCTTCGCCGACAAGACGATCACCACTGGCGAGGGTGGCTTCGTCACGTGTCAGGACGAGGGCGTCTACGAGCGGCTACGCCTGCTGCGCAACCAGGGCCGCATGAACAGCGGGACGTTCATCCACCCCAGCGTGGGCTTCAACCTCCGCATCACCGACATGCAGGCCGCGCTTGGCCGCGTGCAGCTGCGCAAGCTGGGGTTGATCATCGAGCGGAAGCTGGAACTCCTTGCTGCGTACCGCGAAGCCCTCAGCGGCGTTCGCGGCGTCCGAGTCCTGGGTGCGGCGGAAGGGGCCAACCACGTCCCGTTCCGCTGCGCGATCGTCGTGGACGACGCGGCGGCGTTCATCGAGCACCTGTCGTCGCACCAGATCGAGCCGAGGACGTTCTTCTACCCGCTGCACCTCCAGCCCGCGTTCGCGTCGTTGCGCGGCCCCGACGATCACGGCTTCCCGAACGCCGTGGCCGGCTACGAGGGCGGCATCTGCCTCCCACTCCACAGTGCGCTCACGGTCGACGACGTGTCGCGAATCGCGAGGGCCATCCGCGATCACCAGGAGGCTGCGCGGGAAATAGGGACGCCCTGAGGTCTGCCTGCCGACCGTCTGTCGATGCCGTCAAGGTTCCGTGAAACGAGGAAACGTGGATGCCCGATTTTCTGACCTCATCAAGTCGGTGGCCGAGCTGCCGGATTCCTTCACCGTGCTCCCGGAGCACGACCTCAAGGCCGACCTGGACATCGACTCGCTGCGGCTGATCGACGTCCTGCTCGCGGTGGAGGACGAGTTCGGCGTCGAGCTCGAGGAGGACGCGCTGGCGAGGATCGAGACCGCCGGCGATCTGTACGTCGAGATCGAGAAGGTAGCCGCGGCGTGAGTGGTCCGCTACCCGCCGAGGTGGGCACGACGCTGACCTTCTCACTCGCGTCCGTCGACCTGCACACCGGCGGGATACCGGCGGACTTCGCCGAAGTCGTCCTGTCCAAGGGCGACCGGTTCCGTGACGACTTCACCCGCGTGTGCCTCTACCTCGCGCGGAACAACATCACCGGCGGCACGGACGGTGCGCGGGCCACGGTCGTGGTGGGCACCGAGTACGGCAACCTCGACGCGATGCTGCGCTTGCAGCGTGCGGCACTCGCGGGCGAGCGGCGCATCTCCGCGCAGCAGTTTCCGTATGCCACGACCAGTTCGGCGGCGGTGTACGTCAACATCGAGCATGGCGTCACCGGCGGGAACATCACGCTGAACGCCGGACCGTTGACACCGGTCGTGGCCCTGTTGCAGGGGGCGCTGCACGTCAACGCCGACGATGACGCGGTCGCGTACGTGCTCGTCGGCGACACCTACTGTTCTGAGGCGCTCGACGATGTCCGAAAGAAGGCGGGCGATCGCACCGTCACCCCCGGCGTCCTGTGGACGGAACTGCGCAGCGGCGCCGACTACGAGGCCGTTTTCGAGTTCACCCCGGCCCTCGGGCCCGCGGCCGCCGACGAGTGGAACGGCGCGCTGACCGCTCACCGGTTCCTGGCGGCGGCCGGCGCGCTCGAACGTGGAGACACCGAGACGCTGGCGTTGTCCTCCGGCGAGCGTGCCGCGTCGGTGACCGTCAGGCGGCTGACGTGACCGCCGCCGTCCGCAAGCTCGACCCGGACCTGGAGCTTTTCCGCCACCACTTCCCGGGTTTCGGGGTCGTGCCTGGCGTGGTGCTGCTTGCCGAGTATCTAGGTGCGGCCGGCCGATCCGGCGCCGTGTCGCTCAGCAACGTGCGCTTCTCCCGGTTCGTGCCCGGTGGCGCGGAGTTCCGGTTCGACACCAGCGGCGCCGATATCACCGTCGCCGCGGACGACCAGGTGTGCTGCCGGTTCACCGACGGCCCACCCGCGCCGATCGAGATCGAACGCTGCGAGCGGGACCTGCCTCTGGTCGAGGTCGCGCCGCTGCGCGCGCCAGCGGTCTGGTTCCTGCCCGAGCAGATCGGGCTGGCTGACCGGGTGGCGCGCTGCGAGGTCGACCTCGCAGCGGTCGCCGCGCGGTTCCCGTATCTGCGCGACCTCACGCACTGGCCGTTGTTCGTGCTGGTGGAGTGCATCGGCAACCTGGCTCTCGCGCTCGCGGGCGCCACCGGCCGATATGTGTTCGCCCAGTTCGAGAACGTCACCCACCGCCTGGGGGACATCCACGCGGGCACGGTGACCGTCGAGGCGAGGTTGCGGCGCAGCGGATCGATCCTCGTCTGGGAGGGCAGCGCACGCAACGGCGACGACGTGATCCTCGGGCTGCGCCGAGGAGTGTCGACCTTGTTGGAGGAGAGATGACGAAGGTCTTCGTCACCGGTCTGGGAGCGATCACGCCGATCGGTGTCGGCACGGAACAGCTGTGGTCGGCGTTGTGCTCGCGGCGCACGCACTTCTCGAACATCGACGCGGTCTATTCCGCGATGAAACCGGGGTACGCGGCTGGACTACTGTCCGAAGTGGACCGTAGCCGGGTCGTCCGCGACGTGCGCGACGCGACGGGGCGGAGCCTCGCCGACTCGTCGACGTACGCGGCGCACGCGGCGCTACAGGCGGTGCGGGAGGCCGGGCTGACCCCCGGCGATGAGGACTTGCGGGACGCATTGGTGTGCGTCGCCAACAACGAGGCCGAAGCCGACCTGCTCGACGAGCTGGTCGAGGGCCGGGACGACCGGTGGCGCGGGGCCGTCTACTCCAGCCATGCGATCGCGGACAATGTGGCGCGCGCGATCGGTTCCACGGGCCCGGCCTTCACCGTCCACAACACCTGCGCGTCCGCGAACGTGGCGCTGGAGTTCGCCCTGCGGATGATGCGCACGGGCGCGGTGCGCACCGCGGTCGTCGGCGGCGGCGACGCCTTCTCCAAGAAGGTGTGGACGGGGTTCTACACGCTGAACACGCTCGGACCCGAGCATTGCCGGCCATTCTCCGTACGCCGCAAGCATATCACCATCGCCGAGGGCGCGGCGTTCCTCGTGCTGCGGGCCGCCGACGCCCCGCTCCCCGGTTCCTGCGCCGAGTTGGTCGCGGCGGTGAGCAACAACGACGCGGTCCACCCCACCAACCCCGACCCCGGCGGTGTGCTGGCCTGCCACGAGCGCGCGCTCGCGCAGGCCGGCCTGACCGCGGACCAGGTCGACGGGATCTTCGCGCACGGCACGGGAACACAGGCCAACGACGCGGTCGAGGCCGGCATCTTCACCACCCGGTTCCCGGACGCGAGCGTCACGGCGATCAAGGGCACCATCGGGCACCTCATGGCGAGTGCGGGGGCGGTGGGCGCAGTCGCGTCCTGCCTCGCGCTGCGCCACCAGAAGATGCCACCGACCATCATCGAGCGGGACGAGTACCAGTTCGGCTTCGACCTGGTCCTGGAGGCGGGCGGTCGTGAGCGGCGCCTGACCCACGTCCAGAACAACGCGTTCGGCTTCGGCGGCAACAACGGCATCTCCGTCTTCCGGGCGGTGAGCTGAATGATGGTCCTGGGCATCAGCGGACTGCCGAACGCGCAGAGGTATCTGGCCAGGAGCGGCCCGGATCCGCTGGACGAACGGATCTGCCAGGGACTCGACAGCGCGGCCGCGCTGGTCGTGGACGGCGTGGTCGTCGCGGCGGCCGCGGAGGAGCGGTTCTCCGGGGTGAAGGGCACGGGCGCGCTGCCGGTCAACGCGATCGACTACGTGCTGCGAGAAGCGGGTGTCAGCCGTGACGACGTCGACGCGATCGCCCACGGGTTCGACTACGACGGGTTCCGCCGGGTCTTCGCACGGCAGCAGGACTATTTCGCCGAGGTGCTGTCCGGGCGCACCGTGATCGACGCACTCACCGAGGCGGGCTGGCGGGACGTGGAGCGCCGGTTCCGTCCGGTGACCCACCACGTGGCGCACGCGGCGTCGGCGTATCTGCCGAGCGGGTTCGGCTCGGCGCTGTGCGTGGTCTCCGACGGCATGGGCGAGACCGAGGCCCTGTCCGTCTACCGAGCGCGGGACGGTCGCCTGGACAAGGTGCACAGCCAGCCGATCTCCGACTCGCTCGGGCTGCTCTACTCGATCTGCACCCGGTTCCTCGGCTTCCAGTTCAACTCCGACGAGTACAAGGTCATGGGACTCGCCGCCTACGGCGACCCGGCCCGCAACCGCTCGGTGTTCGACAAGCTCGTCTCCTTCGACCCCGAAAGCGGCGGGGTCAGGGTGAACTGGCCGCGCGGATCCCTCGCCGACGCCGAGCTGGGCTACCCACACGCACGGGCGTTCCTCGCGGAGGGTGCCGGGTTCACGCCGAGGGTGCCGGATGGTCAGGTCCACCCGGAGGAGGCGGACTTCGCCGCCGCACTGCAGGCGAAGCTGACCGGGGTACTGGCCGACCTCGTGGCGCACTGGATGGAGAAGACCGGCGAACGCGACCTGTGCCTCGCCGGCGGCACGTTCCTGAACTGCAAGTCGAACCAGATCCTGTGCGACCTGCCCGGCGTGGATCGGGTCTTCGTGCAACCGGCTGCGGGCGACGACGGCAGCGCGCTCGGCGCCGCGCTGCACGTGGCAGGCTCCTACGCAGGATCCGTGCCATTCAACCCGTACACCGGGCCGAGTTACGCGGCCGACGAGGTCGGAGCGGAACTGGAACGGCGTGCCGACGAGCTCGGTCTCGCGTGGCGGCAAGTCGGGCTCACAGAGGAGTACTTCGCGCTGGCCGCAGAGGACATCGCGGCGGACCGGGTCATCGCCTGGTTCCACGACCGCATGGAGTGGGGGCCGCGTGCGCTGGGCAACCGCTCGATCCTTGCGCTGCCCAAGGGCGACCGGATCAAGGAGCGCATCAACGGCCTGATCAAGTTCCGCGAGCCGTTCCGGCCGTTCGCCCCGGCGGTGTTCGACGCCGACTGCGCCACCCTCTTCGAGACACCGGCGAAGGATCCTGTCAGGTACATGCTGTGCACCGCACGGGTGCGCGAGGAACACCGGGAGTCGGTCGCCGGGATAGTGCACGCCGACGGGACGGCTCGCATCCAGCTCGTGCGGCGTGACCTGAACGAAAAGTTCTGGACGCTGCTGTCGGAGGTCAAGCAGCGCACCGGCGTCGGATGTGTCGTCAACACCTCGTTCAACGTCAAGGGCCAGCCGCTGATCATGGCACCGGGCACCGCACTCGACACCTTCACCGCCACATCGCTGAGCAGGCTGTACATCGAGGGATTCGTGGTATGGAAGAAGTCGCAGTCGTCGTGAACGCCCTCCTCGCTGCCGCCCGCAAGGTACCGGCCGACGCGGCGCCGGCGGAGATCGCCGTCGGCTCTATGGACCAGATGCGGTTCCTGGTCGGCATCGAGGACCGGCTCGACGTCTTTCTCGACGACGCCGAGCCGGTGTCGTTCGACCTCAGTTCCCGCGAGGCGCGCGTGCGCAGCGTCGAGAGCATGCGCGTGCGGAACGAGAGTGCGACGTGGTCGAGCAGCTGCGCGGTGACCGGACGCTGATCGCCGCCACGGACCCAGACGGGTTGATCAGCTACTGCTTCGCGGGACCGTTGGACACGGCCTACGAGGTGCTGGATCGAACACTGGTGCGGCTGCTCTCCGACGAGGAGACGGTGGAGCACTCATGCGCGACGCTGATCGATCGGACCGTGCTGGAGCGCATCGACTTCTTCGACAAGCTGCCGAGCATTCCCTTCCACGCGCCCCCAGTTGGCCTTCGACGTGTTACAGCTGCGCGTGCCGAAAGCTCCATCCCCACAGGTCAGGCGGACGTGTGCATCCATCGCGGCGACTCTACAGAGCCAGCGCGGCTACAGACTCAACCGCCGTGCAAATCAGGGGCCTCCTACAGCTGCTACACCCAGTTGGGGAGCAGCGCGGGGAGCAAATGGGGAGCAGACACGCGCGCTGGACAGTCCTGAACTGCATTCAACGGCTCTAAACAAACCCGCGCCGACCTGTAGAAGTTGCATTTCTGTCGGTTCCGCCTGAATGATGGTTCTGGCACGCTTTCCGTGATGGACCCGCGGTGACCGGCCACGGGCGACGTGTGGGGTGCCAAAAGTCAGTCACCGGCTCTGACCAGTAGATTCACGCGGCCCGTTCGTACTCGTTGATCAGGCCTCCGAGAAGCCGTCGTCGCTTGATCCGCTGGGAGTTGAGGTCTGCCACGGGGTGGGTCGGACAGGGTGGCCGGAGCTCGCGTGCCCGGTGCGGCCGTCGGCCGTTGTAGTGCTGGACGTACTCAGCGAGCGCGGTGTCCAGATGCCGCTTGCTCAGGATCAGCATGCGGTCGGTGAGCTCGGTTCTGGTGGTGAGTACGAACCGTTCCACGTAGCAGTTCGCCCGTGGGCAACGCGGCGGGATCTTGACCGTCGTGATGCCGACGTCGGTCAGGACGGCATCGAAGGAGGCCGCGAACTGGCCTGCCCGGTCGCGGACGAGAAGCCGGAACTCGTCGACTCGGTTACCGAGGTCCATCGCGAGGTTGCGGATCTGCTGCGTGGTCCACGCGCCGTCTGGATTGGTCGTCGTGCCGAGGACGTGGACGTACCGGCTGGCGACCTCCAGCACGAAGAACACGTGGATCCGCTTCAGGGTGAGCGCGCAGTCGACGTGAAAGAAGTCGCAGGCCAGCATCGTCGAGGCCTGTGTGCGGAGGAACTGCCGCCAGATCGTGTCGGTGTGCCGGTCCGGTGCCGGAGGTATGCGTGCTCGTTTCAGGATCCGCCGGATGGTCGAGGCGGCGACGCGGTGTCCGAGCTTGAGTAGCTCACCTTGAATCCTCTTGTAGCCCCAGCTGCGGTTGTCCGTGGCCATCCGTTCGACCAGCCCGGTGATCGCGTCGTCAACGGGTGGACGTCCGTGCCGGTGTGGGTAGGTCCATTTTGCGGCGACCAGGCGTCGATGCCAGCGCAGGATGGTGCCTGGGGTGACCAAGCGGTGTAGCCGTAGGCCCATGGGCAGCAGGCGGACCAGCGCGGCGATCACAGCGCGGTCAGCCCAATCCACGCCAGGTCTCCGATTGCCTCTGCACAGCACGGTGACTTCGTGGCGTAGCACCAGCAACTCGACGTCCTTGGACGCCGACGAGCGGCCAAGTAACACCAGCAAGCCCGCGAGCCTGAGGAAGCTCAGGTAAAGCAAGCGCAGCGCCATGGCTGGCGATCATGCCTTGTCCGTCACGTGCTCATTGCCGCAGGTCGGATGCGCGGGCCGACTTCTGGAACCCCGCACGGTACCGGCCGCACTCCCACCGCACCGCCAGCACGTAACTCCGGGCAGCTATCGCCAAGCTGTTGACTGGCTGTCGTCGTGCTGTTGGTCGGCGTGTTGCGGGCGCGGCAGGACGTACTCTGCGCCCAGAGGACGTCGAATCCGGCAGGAGCGCGTAAATGATTTGGTGGTCGGTCGGATTGGCGTGCGGTGCTGCGTGTTGTCAAGCCGTTGCGGCGTATTGGCAACACCGTGCGGTCCGCGCTGGGCAGAGCTCCGGCTTACTCACCGGCCGCGCGCTGATGCGAACCTTGACCGACCGGTGGTGGCTGCTTGGCTTACTCATGATGGCGGCTGGGGCCGCGATGCACATTGCTGCGCTCGCCACGGCGCCACTGGTCGTCATCCAGCCCGTGGGCATCCTCGCCCTCATCCTGGTCGCGCTGCCCGGGCGGCGCAGTCCTCGCATGCCATTCCTGACGATCGCGTTGACGAGCCTGGCCGTCGGGCTTTTCGTCGTAATCGCAGCCAGTACGAGCACCCAGACCACCATCCCTACCAGCGCAGTGCTCAGCGCGGTATGGATTGGGGCGATCGCGGTCGCGGTTCTGTTGGCATTGGGTCTTGCCACGACGGGCCGTCGACGGTGCGCGCTCTTCGGAACCGGCGCCGGAGTGCTCTTCGGCACGGTGTCTGCGGTGATCCGCGCGATGCTCCAGCACATCAGTTCGTCCGGTCTGGACCTGGTGACACTCATGTTCGCTGCCACCATCGTGATCGCGCTGCTCGGCGCCGCCTGGCTGATCAATCAGGCGCATGCCAATGGACCGGCTGCGGCGGTCGTTGCGACTTTGACCATTGTGGATCCCTTGGTGGCGGCTGGAATCGGCTTGTTCGTCTATCATGAGTCGACCAACAACAGCGTGGGCGTCATGATTGCGCAGGCAGGTTGCGCGGTAGCCGCGGTGGTTGGGGCGCTCGTACTGGCCAGGCGCCTACCCGAGCTGGCGGCCATCGACGACGGTCAGCCCACTGAGGAACACAGCTTGCAGTTGACGTGAGGCCTCAGTTTGCCTTAACCCTCTTCTCTTTCCTGCGCGTCTTGGTGGTTGTTGGGGGTCTTCGTCCCCAGGGTGTAAGGGCTGGTCTGAGAGGGCGGTTCGGGGCAAACCCATTCGCTGTCAGGACATGTCCATACTCGGTCGTGAACAGCGCGGACCTGTGCGTGCCGAGAACTGTGTCCGTGCAGGTCAACGGGTATGCACGGGTGGCTAGTCAACGTCCGGCACGATCCGGCTCATGCTCGTCCGCTTCGCCTACCTCGCCGTCTCCCACGCCTTCGCCGCGCTACGGCTCTTGCGCATGACCGACCGTGAGAAGGACGTCGAGATCCTTGCCCTGCGCCATCAACTCGCGGTCTTAAAGAGACAACTCGGCGATCAGCGGCCGCGCTTGGGGCCCGAGGACCGCGCGTTGCTCGCGCGCCCCTGGCCCGTCCGATGCTGCGCCGACTCCAACTGCTAGTTGTACTGCCCGGGGAGGTTGTGAACAGGCGGACACGTGAACCGATGATCTTAGAATGAGGGAGGGCCTTCCGGTTCGGTGTGGATTGCGACGTCTGCACCGACGACCGAAAGGCCCTCATGCCCCACCGTAACGCCCCGCTGTCCGAGACCGGCAGACTGCGCCTGGCCCGGTGCGTCGTGCACGACGGTTGGCCGCTGCGTCGGGCCGCCGAGCGGTTCCAGGTCTCGGTCTGCACAGCGAAACGCTGGGCCGACCGCTACCGCGAGCTGGGCGTGGCCGGCATGGCCGACCGGTCCAGCCGGCCCCGCACCAGCCCGCACCGCACCCCGACCCGTGTCGCATCGCCTACCTGCTCGACCTGACCCCGTCCACCGTCCACCGGATTCTGACCCGCTACGGCCTTGGCCCGCATGACCCACCTGGACCGCCTGACCCACCTGGACCGGGCGACCGGCCGGCCGGTCCGCCGCTACGAACACGACGCGCCCCGGCGACCTGGTCCACGTCGACATCAAGAAGTTGGGCAACATCCCTGACGGCGGCGGCCATCGGGTCCACGGCCGTACCGTCGGCGGCCGCAACAGCAGCGCCCACCGCGATCCCACGCGTCCCCGT
>NZ_QUNO01000017.1 GCF_003387475.1 Kutzneria buriramensis
ACGCCGACCAGCCTGGCCGACAAGTTCACCCGCTTCGCCCGGCACGGGGCGGTGCACGGGTTCAACATCACGCCGTACCTCATCCCCGACGGCCTCGACGACATCGTCGACCTGCTGGTGCCCGAACTCCAGGAACGAGGCGTGTACCGAAGCTCGTATGCCGGGACGACGCTGCGGGAGCATCTCGGGCTGCGGCCGCCGCTGACCCACCGCGATGAGGCGGCGCGCGCGTCATGAAGTTCCTGGCGATCACCCTGATCGCGCACACGGCCGATCCCGCGACCGGGGCACCGAAGCCGACCCGGGCCCGCTTCCAGGAGGTGCTCGACAACGCGGTGCTGGCCGAGGAGCTGGGTTTCGACGGTTTCGGAGTCGGCGAGCGGCACGAGCGGCCGTTCATCTCCTCCTCGCCGCCCGTCGTGCTCAGCCACATCGCGGCGCTCACGTCGCGGATCCGGTTGTTCACGGCCGTGACGACGCTCAGCCTGCTCGATCCGGTGCGGGCCTACGAGGACTACGCGACCCTGGACAACCTGTCCGGCGGCCGACTGGAACTGATCATCGGCAAGGGCAACGGTTCCGCCCAGCGGCAGCTGTTCCACGTCACCGAGGACGACCAGTGGGACCGCAACGCGGAAGGCTACGAGCTGTTCCGGCGGCTGTGGCGCGAGGACGAGGTCACCTGGAACGGCCGGTTCCGGCCGCCGCTGGCGGACGCGGAGGTGTGGCCGAAGCCGTTGCAGCGGCCGATCCGGGTGTGGCACGGCAGCGCGACCAGCACGGAGTCGGTCGATCTGGCCGCCCACTACGGCGATCCGCTGTTCTCGGCCAACGTGACCAACCCGATCGAGCCGTACGCCGCCCTGGTCCGGCATTACCGGGAGCGGTGGGAGTTCTACGGGCACGACCCGGCGGACGTGGTCGTCGGGGCGGGCACCGCCGGCTACTACTCCACGCCGAGGTCCCAGGACGCGATCGACGCCTACCGTCCGGTGTTCGAGGCCAGCCTGGCTTTGCAGCAACGCCTGGGCCTCACTCCGGTCTTCACCACACTGGAGGATTTCGTCGAGCGAAGTTCGGCCCTGATCGGCAGTCCCGAGCAGGTCATCGACAAGGTGCACCGCTACCACGAGCGGCTCGGTCACACCGTCCTGCACCTGCACGCCGACGCGGGCGGTTTGACCGACGCCCAGCACCGCGAGTCCCTGGAGCTGTTCCAGCGGGACATCGCGCCGGTGCTGCGCAAGGACATCCCGGATCCGCCCTGGCCGCCGGAGGAGCCGTCATGACCCCGCTCACGGTCCTGGATCTGGTGCCGATCTCGTCCGGATCGACCGCCGGCCAGGCGCTGCGCAACAGCGTCGACCTGGCTCGGCGGGCCGAGGAGTTCGGCTACGCCCGCTACTGGGTCGCCGAGCACCACCTCAATCCCGGCGTAGCCGGCACGTCCCCGGCGGTCGTGCTGGCGCTGACCGCCGCCGCGACCTCGACGATCAGACTCGGGTCGGGCGCGGTGCAGATGGGGCACCGCACAGCGCTGTCCACAGTGGAGGAGTTCGGCCTGCTCGACGCCGTCCACCCTGGCCGCTTCGACCTCGGACTCGGCCGGTCCGGCGGTAAGCCCCGCGAGCCGGCGCCAGCTTCGGCACCGGCTCCACATGCGTCCAACGGATTGCTGATCCCGGCCCGGTTCTCGTACGCGCAGCTGCTGGCCTCGCCGCGGGTGGCGTTGCAGCGCAGGCTGTTGCAGCTGCCGAACGCACAGCCACAGGACTACGCCGACCAGGTGGACGACGTTCTCGCCCTACTCGCCGGAACGTACCAATCGGACGGTGAGGAGGCCCACGTCGTGCCGGGCGATGGCACCGAACTGGAGCTGTGGATCCTCGGCAGCAGCGGCGGCGAGAGCGCGACTGTCGCCGGCCGTCGTGGGCTGCGGTTCGCCGCCAACTACCACGTCAGCCCGGCCACCGTGCTGGAGGCCGTCGAAGGTTACCGCGCCGCGTTCCGTCCGTCGGCAGAGCTCGAACGCCCGTACGTGAGCGTCTCGGCGGACGTTGTCGTCGCCGAAACCGATGCAACGGCACGAGAACTGGCCACGGGGTACGGTCCGTGGGTGCACAGCATCCGCACGGCGCTGGGCGCCATTCCCTTCCCGACGCCCGACGAGGCCCGCGCGCACAGGTGGACGGACGACGACCGGCAGCTGGTCGCCGACCGGGTGGACACGCAGTTCGTCGGCACACCGGCACAAGTGGCCGATCAGCTGGAACTGTTGCGGGACGCCACCGGCGCGGACGAGCTGATCATCACCACGATCACCCACGACCACACCGACCGTGTCAGGTCCTATGCACTGTTGGCCGAGGAGTGGCACGGGCGCTGAGCGGAGCGGCGTCCCGGGCAGGGGACGTCACACGTCGCCCGGCGCCGCCGCCACCATGGTCGGTTGGCCCGCACGGACGTCGATGTCCTCCAGGGACAGGTGCCGGGTCTCCTCGGCCCAGGCGAGGCAAGCCAGGAAACCGATGAACGTGATGCCCGCGCCCAGCGACAACGTGGCCGAGGTGCCGAGCGACGTCAGCGCCAGCGGCACGAGAAAGGTTCCGACGGCCGCGCCGAACCGGGTCAGCGCGATGGCCACGCCCAGTGCGGCGGCGCGGACCCTCGTCGGAAACAACTCGTTGGGATAACCCCATTCCAGGATGCCGGGTCCACCGGAGAACAGCGCGTACAGGCAGAAGCACGCGACCGCGAACGGCGCCGGAGCGTGCGCCCACACACCCAACGCGAGCAGCGGCAGCACCATCAGACCGAAGGACCAGATGATGGTGCGCCGCCGGCCCACCGTCTCCAACAGCTTCATCGCCGGCAGGCAACCGATGGCGAAGACCAGGTTGATCAGCGCGGTGCCCAGGTTGGCCGCGTTGCCCGTGCCCAGGCCGAAAGCGCCCAGCAGTTGCGGACCGAAGGTCAACAGCGCGAACAGCGGGATGATCGCACAGGTGAAGAACACGACCACGAAGGCCATCCGGCGCAGGTGACCGCCGCGGAACAACTCGAGCAGGCTGCCACGCTCGCCGTCCCGGGGAACGTCGGCGAGGTCGGCAGCGCTGACCCGAACGCCGACCGCTCGCTCGATGACCTCCCGCGCCTGCTCGGACCGACCGGCGCCGACCAGCCAGCGTGGTGACTCGGGCGTGCCCAGCCGAAGCAGGAAGATCACCCCGGCCAGCACGGCCGCGCTGCCCAACATCCAGCGCCAGCCGCCGTCACCGACCACCGCCGTGATCAGGTAGCCGACCAGGTAGGCCAGGGCCGTGCCCACGTACCAAATGATGATCACCGAGGCGAACAGGCCGGCCCGGCGCTTGCGCGGCAGCCACTCGGTCAGCAGCGCGGTGGCGATCGGGTAGTCGGCGGCGATGGCGACGCCGATCGCGAACCGCAGCACGATCAGCTGCCACGCCGAGGTGACGAACACCGACAGCAGCGACGCGAGAAGGAGGACCAGCAGATCCACCGTGTACATGGGTTTGCGTCCGATGCGATCGGTGATCGGGCCGAACACCAGGCCGCCGAAGAACATGCCGACCAGGGCGGCCACGCCGATCACGGCGGACGTGGTGGTGCTGATGTGAAGCTCTGTGGTGATGCCGGTGAGGGCGATGCCCACGATGCCGAGCAGATACCCGTCCAGCAGTGGTCCGCCGCTGCACGCCGCGGTGAGCTTGCGGTGGAAGCCGGTGACCGGCGCGTCGTCGATGGCGGCGAAACTCATGCTGCCTCCTGCTCGGCCGGTGCGGGGTGGGTCAGAACGGCCGGTCGCCCACGATCGCGACGCGTTCGGCGACGCGTGCGTGCGGGTGGTAGTCGTTGACCGCGTAGTGCTGGGTGGCCCGGTTGTCCCAGAACGCCACCGAGTTCTCGCGCCAGCTGAACCGCACCTGGAACTCGGGCGTGTGGGCCTGGAGGAACAGGTAGCGCAGCAGCTGGTCGCTCTCGTCGCGGTCCAGGCCGACGATGTGCGTGGTGAACGCCTGGTTGACGAACAACGTGCGCCGGCCCGTCTCCGGGTGGGTCCGCACGACGGGATGGGTGACCGGGGGAAACGTGTCCTGCCACCGCGCGAGCAGCTCCGGGTCGGAGAATCGGTCGAAGCCGGGGATGTAGTCGTGCACGGCGACAAGCCCGTCAATGCGCTCGCGCACCGCCTCGGGCAGGTTGTCGTAGGCGGCAGCCATGTCGGCCCACAGGGTGTCACCGCCGATCGGCGGCACGTCGATCAGCCGCAGCACCGAGCCGAGTGCGGGCTCGGGTCGCCAGGTCACGTCGGTGTGCCAGATGTTCTCGTAGCCGGGCATGGCGGCGGTGCGTTCGAAGCGGGTCACCTCGGCGTTGTCGCCCTGGGGTATGAACGGGTTGGTCTCCAGCGCCCCCCAGTTGAGCGCGAAGGCCCGTTGCTGGGCCGAGGTGATGTCCTGGTCACGGAAGAACAACACCTTCCACTCCAGCAGCGCGCGGTTCAACTCCGCCCGCAGCTCGGGCGTCACCGGATCGCTGAGATCGACGCCGTCGATCTCAGCGCCGATCACCCTCCCCAAGGGGCGCAACGTGAACAGGTCGTACGATGCGGTGGACCCGGTCGAACGGCGCAGCACACGGGGACCTTCGAGGATGCCGTCCGCGGGCGTGCTGGCCGTACGAAGACGGTTCTGCATGGAGACGTCCACGGGCATGTCGCTGCTCCTGACACAATTCGCGGCGCCGCACCAGCACCGCCGCGTCCTCCTCGACCAACTGCTCGTGGATGCGGCCGAGCTGTCCGCCGCCGGGCTCGGCACTGGCGAACGTGGTCCTCATCGTCACCACGTTTCCCGCTCACCGTCAAGGATTCCACATGATGGACACGATCAGCCGAACCCGACGATGCCTCCCGACTGGCCGTCCACAGGCACGCGAACGGCGACGAATCGTGTCCGGCGGCGTAGTCGGAAGCCGAGCGTCTCGTACAGGCGGATCGCGGTGGTGTTGCCGGCGCGCGCGTGCAGGAACGGAGTGTCGCCACGGTCGACGATGCCGGCTGCGACGGCGAGCACGAGACGGGACGCCAGACCCTGCCCGCGGTACGCCGGGTCGGTGCACACGGCGCTCACTTCGGTCCAGCCGGACAGGCGTAGTCGTTCCCCGGCCATGGCCACCAGTCGACCGTTCCGGCGGATGCCCAGGTACCGGCCCATCTCGATGGTGCGTGGCAGAAACGGACCGGGCTGCGTCCGGGCGACGAGGTCGAGCATGTCGGGCACGTCGCCGTCGTGGAGGCGGACGGCCTCCACCTCCGGTGCGGTCGGGATCTGCTCGCCGGTGAGTTGGACGCCCGCCATGTCGGCGACGATCTCCCAGCCCGGTGGGGGCGGTGCCGTGATGGCGGACAGCGCCACCCTCGCACCGGGCCCGACCAGAGCGGCGAGGTCCTGCCAGTCCCGTGGACCGGGCTCGGCCGGCATGGTCACGAACCCGGCCACGTCCGGCCGGTAGCGCACCACCTGGCCGCGATGCACCGCGAGGTGCGAGTGCGGGCCGAGCAGTGCGGCGCGGGCCGGGTTGTCCAGCACGTGCTGGACAACCCGTTCCTCAGCAGTAGTCATGAACGCACCGCGCCGTCACGAGTTGGTGAGCGGGAGGCCGGGCGGATTGACCTCGGACTTCGCCACGGCCTCGCTGTCGAGGTGCCAGGCGCCGAGCCACTGCTTGTACTGGCCGTTGCCGATCAGGTGGTTGATCGCGGCGGCGAGCGGTTCGACGAGGCCACTGTCCTTCTTGGCCGTCGCGGCGATCAGGCCCTGCAGCGTGTCACCCGCGCCGGAGTGCGTGCCGGCGAGCTTCTTCGGGTGCGGTGAGCTCTTGCTCTGGCTGATCTGGTACAGCGCCCCGGGGCTCGGGCCGAGGTAGGAGTCGATCTGTCCGGAGTTGAGCGCCAGTTGCGCGGCGTTGATGTCCGGGTAGTAGGAGACCGTGAAGTCCTTGCCCTCGGCGCGCAGCTTGGTCTGCCACTCGAGCAGGATCTTCTCCTGGTTGGTGCCCTTGCCCACCGAGATCTTCTTGCCGGCCAGCACGTGGTAGTCGCCGGTGAACGTCCACGGGTTGCTCGCGAGGGCCTCGAAGGCGAGGTTGTCCTCGCGGTAGCTCGCGAAGTCGTACTTCTCCTTGCGCTTCTCGGTGTCGGTGATGTTGGAGAAGCCGACGTCGACCCGGCCGCTGTCGATCCCGACGAACAGGTTCTCCCACGTCGAGTTCTGGAACTCGACCTTGAGGCCGAGCACCCCGGCGACGAGCCGGGCCAGGTCCGGCTCGGAACCGGTGATCGTCTGGTTGTCGGTGCCGACGAACGCGAGTGGCGGGCTGCCCGACGGCAGCGCGCCGATACCGATCTTGAGCGTGCCGCCGTCGCGGATCTTCTGCGGCAGCTTGGCCCGGATCTCCTGCACCGCCGCGACGGTGATCGGTGTTGCCGTGGCCGCGCCGTTGGACAGGGCGCCAACGGTGACCGTCGTGGTGCCGTCCGCCGAGGTGACGGCCGACTGCGCGCTGCCGCACGCGGTGAGCGCGGCGGCCAGGGCGGCGGCGATCACCGGGAGGACGGCGCGACGGGCGAGGTGTCTGGACATCGTTCTCCTGAAAGTTCAGAGGACCTTGCTGAGGAACTCGCGGGTACGTGCGTGCCGGGGTTGGTCGAGAACTTGGCTCGGCGGCCCCTGTTCGACGATTCGGCCGCCGTCGAGGAACACCACCTCGTCGGCGACCTCGCGGGCGAAGGCGATCTCGTGCGTCACGATGATCAGGGTGGTGCCGGTGCTGGCCAGGTCCTTGATCGCGGAGAGCACCTCGCCGACCAGCTCCGGATCGAGCGCCGAGGTCGGCTCGTCGAACAGGATGACCCCGGGCCGCTGCGCGATCGCGCGGGCGATCGCGACCCGCTGCTGCTGCCCGCCGGAGAGCTGCCGGGGGTAGGCGTCCTCCTTGTCGGCAAGTCCGACGCCGGCGAGCAGCGCCCTGGCCTGCTCGAGCGCTTCGGACCTGGTCGCGGCGCCGGTGGTGACGGGTGCTTCCGCCACGTTCTGTACCGCGGTGAGGTGCGGGAACAGGTTGAAGTTCTGGAAGACGAAGCCGATGTGCCGGCGCTGCGCGAGAATGGCCCGCTCGGGCAACTCCTTGAACCGGTCACCGAGCCGTCGCACCCCGATGGGCTCGCCGTTGACGCTCACGTAGCCCTGGTCGAGCTTCTCCAGATGGTTGATCGCGCGGAGCAAGGTCGACTTGCCGGACCCGGACGGCCCGATGATGACGGTGACCTTCCCCGCCGCCACGGTCAGGTCGATCCCGTCGAGAACTGTGTGTGCGCCGAAGGATTTGACCGCGCCGTGAACCTCGACCGCGGCCGGGCGGACGTCTTGGTCGGTGGTCATCGCGGCACCGCCACACGTGCGCGCAGCTGGGTGAATCCACGGCGTAGCCGCTGCAAAGGGGTCGGTGGCAGCGTTCGCAGCGCGCCTCGGGCGAAGCGCCGCTCGACGTAGTACTGCACGATCGACACGACGCTGGTGAGGATCACGTACCAGACGGTCGCCACCAGCAGGAGCGGGACGATGTCACCGGGATAGGTGCTGCCGAGACTCTGCACGGTGCCGAACAGGTCGAGCAGCGACACGTAGAACACCAGCGACGTGCTCTTGACCAGACCGATCAGCAGGTTGACGTAGTTCGGGATGACCGAGCGCAGCGCCTGCGGCAGCACGATGCGCCGGAACTGAAGGTAGCGCGGAATGCCCAGCGCGGCTGCCGCTTCGTGCTGGCCCTGGTCGACCGAGAGAATCCCGGCCCGCACGATCTCCGCGGCATAGGCGGACTCGTGCAGCGTGAGCCCGAGGATGGCGATGACGGTGTCGGTCGCCAGCGCGGTGACACCGAACGTGATGAACGCCGGTCCGAACGGAATGCCGATGCTCAGCGTCTGGTAGAGCGCGCTGAAGTTGTAGAGGAACAACAGCACCACGATCAGCGGGACGGACCGGAACAGCCAGATGTAGGTCCAGCTCACGGCCTGGAGAACGGGACTGCGCGAGAGCCGTGCGAGCGCCAGAACCGTGCCACCGGCCAGGGCGAGCACGGCGCTGGCCGCCGTGACGTAGATCGTGATCACCAGGCCGTCGAGGACGGCCGGGTCGAAGAAGTAGTGGGCGAACCGACCCCATTGGTAGAACTGGTTGGTCACCAACCCGTGCGCCACCTGGGCGAGCAGGACCAGCACCACAATGGTGGCGATCCACCGACCGGGATGGCGTAAGGGGATGACACGCCGAGCGGCGGCGTCAGGCACTGGTGCGGCCGGCGCATCGGGCGTCGACACGTCGGTATGCGCGGTTGGGGGCACGGTCGACTCCAGACTTCGCGCATGCGCGAGCAACGAGTGATCAGATCCTGGTGCACAGGCGAGCCCGAACGGGTTTTTCCCGCTCAGCACAGTGGTTACCTCGGTGAACGACTCAGCATCAACACGACGCGCTGGATACCCGCAGGAGGTCGATGTGGCGCCGGGAGCGCAGCAGCGACCGGCTGCGGCGGCGCCACCCCACGGCCCATCGACTCGCGTTCATCCGGCTCTCCAACGGTTCTGTGCCCGCTCACGAACGGATCGAAAGTACGAAGCGGCCGGCACCGGCGTCAACGAGTCCCACAGTGTGGTTGCCCGCGGTCCGGCCATTGCGTGCTCACCCGCCGGAGACCACTCGGGGTAGGACCGGATCGGCAGGCGTCCCTTCCCAGTACCTCGCAGACCGACGTTTCCCACCTCGTGGATCGACTTAGTTTCACGACTCGCAATGTTGACCGCCGGATCGCCCGACTTCCATGATGAACGGCGAATCAGGTGCGAAATTGTTTCTGCCTGATGCAGGAAATCCCGTAGCCGCATCCTCGGGAGAGGTATGTCATGAGACGTTGGCGGAGCGTGGTCGCAGTCCTCGGCTTGCTGGTATTGGCCACGGGCTGCACCCCATCGAACACGGCCGAAAATTCGACCGGCGACTCGTTCGGCAACGGATCGGTGACACTACGCATCGGCGATCAACAGAAAAGCCTGGAACTGCCGCTGCAGTTGTCCGGGCAGTTGGCGGACCTGCCGTACAAGGTCCAGTTCGACCAGTTCAACAGTGGGCCCCTGGTGGACCAGGCGTTCTCCGCCGGAGCCGTCGACGCCGGGTTCATGGGCGACACTCCGGCGATGTTCGCCCAGGCCAGCGGGATTGCCGTGCAGGTGGTCACGGTGAGCAGGACCGACGGCCCCTACGACTGGCTGGTGGCACGGCCGGGCAGTGGCATCCACACCCTGGCCGATCTGAGGGGCAAGAAGGTCGCGACCACCAAGGACACCGCGCCGCACGGCTTCCTGCTGCGCGCACTGGCGAAGGCCGGGCTGAGCCAGCACGACATCACGCTGGTCGACGTGCCGTTGCTGCAATTGGGAAACATCCTGCAGTCGGGCACGGTCGACGCCGCCACCGTCAGCGTCCAACAGGCGGTCAACTACCAGAACCAGAACCCCGACGCGGTCCGTCTGGTCAGCGCGCAGCAGATCGCGCCGACCTACGGGTTCGGTCTGGCCACCCGCACGGCGTTGGCCGACCCGGCGAAGCTGGCCGCGCTGGAGGACTTCGCCCGTCGGCTGGTGTTGGCCAACGTCTGGAAACGCGGCCACGTCGACCAGTGGATCAGCGCCTACTACGTGCAGTACCAGAAGCAGACGCCGGCGAACGCGAAAATCATCTATGACGGCTCCGGCGCGACCACCTATATTCCGGTCGACGACACCGTACGCGCAAATCAACAGCATCAGGCCGACCTGTTCCTGCAGAACGGCCTGATCTCGAAGCCGGTCGATTTCACCGCACAGTTCGATCCGACCGTCATCGGCGAGTTCAACAAGGCCATCTCCGCCGTCACCGGACAGCAGTAGCACCGAAACCGAAACGGAGAACACGCATGACCGCGGTACAGGACACACCCACCGGCACGATCACGGTTCGGCCGGTCGCCGGCCACATCGGCGCCGACATCTCCGACGTCGACATCTCGCGGCCGTTGGACGAGCGGACGGTGGCCGAGATCCGGGACGCGCTGCACCGGTACAAGGTGATCTTCTTCCGGGACCAGGTCCTCGACCACGCCACCCAGATCGCCTTCGGCCGCCAGTTCGGCGAGCTGACCTACGCCCACCCGCACGACGACGCCCCGCCGACCGAGCACCCGGAGATCTTCACCATCGACCCGCGCCGGTACGAGGACCGCTACGGCGCCGACTTCCGCAAGGCGATCCGCCGGCAGTACAGCTACTTCAACGGGTGGCACACCGATGTCACCGCCGCGGTGAACCCGCCGGCCGCGTCGATCCTGCGCGCCGACGTCGTGCCGGAGATCGGTGGCGACACCCAGTGGACGAACCTGGTCTCGGCCTACGAGGGTCTGTCCGAGCCGGTCCGCCGCTTCGTGGACACCCTGCGCGCCGAGCACCGGTACGGCGGCTCACGGCCTGCGGAGGACAACAGCGCCTATGCCAAGCGCATCAACGACAACCTGCTGGTCGCCGTGCACCCGGTGGTGCGGGTCCACCCGGTCACCGGCGAGCGGGCGCTGTTCGTCAACCCTGGCTTCACCAGCCACATCGTCGACGTGTCGCCCGCCGAGAGCCGCGCCATCCTGGAGTTGCTGTACGCGGAGATCACCCGGCCCGAGTACACGGTGCGGTTCCGCTGGGAAGCCGGCAGCGTGGCGTTCTGGGACAACCGCGCCACCGCCCACCTCGCGCCGCGCGACATCGAGCACCTGGACCTCCAGCGGCGGCTGCACCGCATCACGCTGATCGGCGACGTGCCCAAGGGGCCGGACGGCCGCGAGTCGGACCTGGTGGCCGGCAAGCCGTTCACGAACGAGCACACCGTCGTCGTCGACTGACGCACGGCGGTCCGACTACCGACACGGGACATCGCATGTCGACAATCGACGCGCTGACGGCGGCCGGGTCCCCGGCCCCGGCTTTCCGGGAGGGCCGCCGGGAACTGGTCGAGGCCCGCACCGTCGGCGGCCGGCCCGGGTGGCGTGTTCCGCTGCCCCGGCCGGTCCGCCGGCTGGCCGGACCGGTGCTGCTGGTCGTGATCTGGCAACTGCTCGGCTCGCTGGGCGTGGTGTCCGACGCCGTGCTGGCGCCGCCGAGCGCGGTGCTGGCCGCCGGCTGGGACCTGGCCAGCACCGGCGAGTTGTCCGCCAACCTGGTGGCCTCGCTGGTCCGCGCGGCCGACGGGCTGGCCATCGGCGTGACCGTCGGGCTGGCGCTCGCGGTGCTGGCGGGACTGTTCCGGCTCGGCGAGGACCTACTCGACTCCACCATGCAGATCCTGCGTGCGTTGCCGGTGCTGGGCCTGGTGCCGCTGGTGATCATCTGGTTCGGCGTCGGCGAGGTGCCGAAGGTGGCGCTGGTGGTGTTCGCCACCCTGTTCCCGGTCTACATCAACACCTACGCCGCGATCCGCGGCGTGGACAACCGGCTGGTCGAGTCCGGTCGGGCCTTCGGGCTCGGCCGGCTAGGCCTGGTCCGGCACGTGATCCTGCCCGGCGCGGTGCCCGGTTTCCTCGTCGGACTGCGCTATGCCCTGACGACCAGCTGGCTGGTTCTGGTCATCGCGGAACAGCTCAACGCGACCACCGGGGTCGGCTACCTGATGAACGAGGCGCAGACCTGGAACCGCACGGACATCATCGTGTTGGGGCTGCTCATCTACGGCGTGCTCGGCCTGGCCTCGGACGCGCTGGTGCGGTTGCTGGAGCGCCGGCTGTTGGTGTGGCGGCGCGGATTCGGCGGAGCGTGACCACTTGACGACGACAACGACGCCGGCGGTGCGGGTGACCGGCCTGCGCCGGGCGTACGGTGAGCGAGAAGTGCTGGCGGGGCTGGACCTGGAGATCGCGCCGGGCGAGTTCGTCGCGCTGCTGGGCCGCAGTGGCTCCGGCAAGAGCACCATGCTGCGCGCGCTGGCCGGGCTCGACCCGGACTACGCCGGCAGCGTGCTCGTGGCCCCTCGCCGGGCCGTGGTGTTCCAGGAACCACGGCTGCAACCCTGGAAACGGGTAGTGGACAACGTGGCCATCGGGCTGCCGGGCAGGGACGCTCGATCACGTGCCCGGCAAGCGCTTGCGGAGGTCGGCCTGGCCGGACACGAGCGGGCCTGGCCGGCCACGCTGTCCGGCGGCGAGGCGCAGCGGGCAGCACTGGCGCGGGCGCTGGTGCGCGAGCCGGATCTGCTCCTGCTGGACGAGCCGTTCGGCGCCCTGGACGCGCTGACCCGGATCCGGATGCACGCGCTGCTGCGGCAACTGTGCGCGCGGCACCGGCCGGCCGTGCTGCTGGTCACCCACGACGTGGACGAGGCGATCATGCTCGCCGACCGGATCACCGTGCTCGGCGAGGACGGCCGGCTCGGCTCCGACGTGCCGGTCCGGCTGGCCGGCCCGCGGCAGCGCGACACGACGGAATTCGGGGCGTTGCGCGCCCACCTGCTCACCGAACTCGGGGTCACCGAATCCGAATGACCACGGTAAGCACCAGTCATGGGACCGACATGAGCCGTGGTCGTCACGAGCATGGCTCATGTCGAGCGGGTCAGGCGACCTCAATACCGGTCTCGGTCTGGACGGCGGCCTTGAACTCGTCGTCGGTGAAGGTCAGCATGCCGCAGTCGGTGCGGTGGATGAGGATCACCTCACGGGTGCCGAGCAGGCGCTGGCTGATGGCGAATGAACGGATCTCGTCCTCGGTGACGACGCCGCCCGCGTTGCGGATGACATGGGCGTCGCCCTCGGCGAGTCCCAGAATGGCGTAGACGTTGAGACGAGCGTCCATGCGTGCGACGACAGCGATGTGCTTGGCGGTGGCAGGGGCAGCCTGGTGACAGGCTTCGTCGAACAGGCGGAGGCGTCGGGTCGGCCGGAAGGCCTCGAGCGACGTCGTGCCCATGGCCCAGCTCATGCCGGGCGACACGACCGGTCGCGGTGATCGTCGAACGCAGGTCGTTTGCGGCTCTTCAGGGTTTCGCGTCCTTCTCTGCTCGGCGGCAGCTCGGTCACCCCTTCCTGGGCAGGTAGCCGTAGAGGAAGGTGTGTACGCCGGCACGGGCGACGCGGTCGATCTCGGACTCGAGGGCAGTGGTGCTGACCTCGGCGCGACCGATGGTGGCGTCGGTGATGAGCGCCATGAACTGCTGGGCGGCGAGTTCGGGATCGGGCATGACCAGCAGGCCGCGGTCGGCCAGGAGGGCCATCCGGGCGGCCAGGGCGCGGCGAGCACGGAAGGGGCCGGCTTCCTGCCAGCTGCGCACGACCTCGCGGGGGAAGCGGTCGGACTCCGCCCGCAGCCGACGCACGACACGGAAATGGTCCTCGAAGTCCGGATTGGGCCGGACCCATTCCTTGGCCAGCGCGATCAGCGCGCTCTCGAGGTCGGTGACGACACCGAGGTGCTGCTCGACGAGGGCCTCCCGGGTGACGGCGACCCGGGTGGAGCTCTCCAGCAGCACAGTGGAGAACAACTCCTCCTTGTTCTCGAAGTGGTTGTAGATGGTCCTGGTCGAGACGTCGGCCTCGGCGGCGATCATGTCGATGCTGGCGCCGAGGTAGCCGACGCGGCCGAACACCCGCAGCGCCCCGTCGAGGATGGCGCGGCGCTTCTGTGTGCGGCGACGCGGCGCGCTCGTGGTCGGTCCGGTCACTCCCACTCCTCGGGAAGTCGTCGGGTTCCGCGGCACTAATTGCCATACACGTTGTACTTTACCTCAGGGCGGGGACCGTGCCGCGCCACGTGCCGGTTCGGCTGGGGGATGAGGAGATCGATGAGCACTACCGTTGCTGTCGTCGGTGGTGGCTACGGCGGCGTCACCGCCGCGAAGGCCCTTGACGAGTTCGCCGACGTGGTCCTGGTCGAACCGCGGGACGCCTTCGTGCACAATGTGGCCATCCTGCGGCAGCTGGTCGACCCGGACTGGTCGGGGCGGCTCTTCTTCCCGTACGACCGGCTGCTGGCCCGCGGCAGGGTGATCCGCGACCGGGCGATCGCCGTGGACGCCACCGGAGTGATGCTCGGTTCCGGCGATCACGTGCCGGCCGACTACATCGTGCTGGCGACCGGCGCGCACTACCCGTTCCCGGCCAAGGTCGAGGAACTCACCGCCGACGAAGCCGCGGCCACGCTGCGCACCGCCCACGACGCCCTCGCCGGCGTCACCGGCGCGCTGCTGCTCGGCGCGGGCCCGGTCGGCCTGGAACTCGCCGGCGAGATCAAGGCCAGGTGGCCGGGGACCGCCGTGACGATCGTGGACCCGGCGCCGGACATCCTCGGCGCGACCGCGCTGCCCGGGGAGCTGCGGGCCGAGCTCCGGCGGCAGCTCGACGAGCTGGGCGTCGAACTGGTGCTGGGCACTGCTCTCCGGGCGGACCCGCCAGGCCGGCCCGGTGACGCCGGCACGTTCACCGTGACGACGGAGTCCGGTCGGGACATCACCGCCGGCATCTGGTTCCGTTGCCACGGCGTGGTTCCCACCACCAGCTACGCCGGTGGCTCGCTGGCCGCCGCCCGCGACGCCCGCGGGCACCTGGTCGTCAACCCCGACCTGCGGATCCCCGGGCACCCCACCATCTTCGCCATCGGCGATGTGACCGCGATCCCGGAGGCCAAGATGGCCAAGGCCGCCGAGCAGCAGGCCGTGGTCGCCGCCGCCAACATCCGGACGCTCATCGAGGGCGGCGGCGAGCTGGCGACCTACTCCCCCGCTTCACCCGGCATCGCGCTGCCACTGGGCCCCGCGGGCGGCGCGTCCTACAACGAACAGGTCGGCGTGCTGGGCGCGGCCCAGACGTCCCAGATCAAGGGCTCGAGCCTGCGCGTCGACTCCTACCTTCGACTGCTCAACCTGGACCAGTGAGCGGCCGGTGGCGGCGTCCTCAACCAGCAGGTTCGCGCCGCCCTCAGCCGCCCGGGAGACTACTGCAGCCCGGCCCGAACCGACGTGATGCGCTGGGTGTTGAAGCCGAGCCAGTGCATGCGGCCGATGTAGCGGGCGTGTTCGACCTTGATGCAGCGGTCCATGATCACGGTCACGCCGCCCTCCTCCGCGATCCGCCCGCCCTCGGCGTTGATCACGTCGAACTGGCTCCAGAGCGCGCCGGCGCCGATGCGCACCGTCTGCTCGGCGATCTCCGGCAGCGCATCGGGCGCCCGGAAGACGTTGACGATGTCCACCGGCTCCGGCACGTCGAGCAGGCTCGCGTAGCTGGTCTCGCCGAGGATCTCCGAGACCTTGGGGTTCACCGGGACGACCCGGTAGCCGTGCCGCTTGAGGTAGTAGCCGACGAAGTAGCTGGCGCGCAGCTCGTTGTTCGACAGGCCCACGATCGCGATGGTCCTCGCGGTGTTGAGGACCCGCTGGATCTCGAGGGGATCCTGGTAGCGCTGGGGCACGGTCATCTGGGGCACGGTCATGCGGACGCGACCTCCTCCCGCACAGTGGCGGCGACGTGGACGAAACCCTGTTCGAGGTCCCACACCAAATCCTCGACCGACTCGGTGCCGACCGACAGGCGCACCGTGCCCGGGCGGACGCCCGCCGCCAGCAGTTCCTCGTCGGACAACTGGCGGTGCGTGGTGCTGGCCGGATGGATGACCAGACTCTTCGCGTCCCCGACGTTCGCCAGATGCGACCACAGGGTAAGGCCGCGGATGAGCGCTTGCCCGCCGGCGCTGCCACCCGCGACGTCGAAGGAGAAGACCGCGCCCGCACCGCGCGGCAGGTACTTCTCGACCAGGCGGCGGTACGGGTTCGCGGGCAGCCCCGGGTAGGTCACCGCCGACGCGAGGTCGTGGGACGACAGGAACTCCGCGATCCGCCGCGCATTCGCCACGTGGCGGTCCATGCGCAGCGACAGCGTCTCCATCCCTTGCAGGATCAGGAAGGCATTGAACGGCGACAGCGCGCCGCCCAGGTCGCGCAGCGTCTCGGCCCGCAGCTTCATCAGGTAGCCGTAGGTCCCGAACGTCTCGTGGAACCGCAGCCCGTGGTAGGCGGGCGACGGGTCCGCGACGACGGGGAACCGCCCGTTGGACCAGTCGAACGTGCCGGCTTCGGCGACCACACCGCCGATGCTCGTGCCGTGCCCGCCGAGGAACTTGGTCGCCGAGTGGACGACGATGTCGGCACCCCACTCGATCGGGCGGCACAGGTAGGGCGTGGCGAACGTGTTGTCGACGACCAGCGGCACCCCGTGCTCGTGGGCGACGGCCGCCACGGCCTCGATGTCGAGCACGTTGCCCGCGGGGTTGCCGATGGTCTCGGCGAAGAACGCCTTGGTCTCCGGGCGCACGGCGGCCCGCCACGCGTCGATGTCGTCGGGGTCGACCCACGTCAGGTCGACGGTCATCTTGCGCAGCAGGTGTTTGAGCTGGTTCACCGTGCCGCCGTAGAGCGCGGAGGACGAGACGACGTGGTCCCCGGGCTCCAGCAGGGTGAACAGCGCGGCCGCCTGGGCGGCGATGCCGCTGGCGAAGGCCACCGCGCCGGCCGCGCCCTCCAGGTTCGCGACGCGCTCCTCGAACACCGCGACCGTGGGGTTCATGATGCGGGAGTAGGTGTTGCCGTACTCCTGCAGGTTGAAGTAGGCGGCCGCGGACTCGGGGTCCTCGAACACGTAGCTCGTCGTCTGGAAGATCGGCACCGCGCGGGCTCCCGTGTTCGGGTCCGGTCGCTGCCCGGCGTGCAGCTGCCGGGTGTCGAACCCGAACGCGTGCTCCTGCTCGATTCGGGGGGAATCGTCGGTCACCAGTACCTCTTTCTCACGCGGCCAGGAACCGGCGGACGATCGGCGTCTGTCGTCGTTCTTCCAGCAGGAAGCAGTCGTGGCCGTACGGCGCGTCGATGACGTGCAGCTCGGCCGGTTTGCCGAGCGAGCGCAGCGCCGCGTACAGGTCCTCGGACGCGGCGGGCGGGTAGAGCCAGTCGGAGCTGAACGCGATCAGCAGCGTCCTGGCCGAGACGTCGGTGAGGGCCTGGGTGAGCGCACCGCCGCCGTACTGCCGCGCGAGGTCGAAGTAGGTCAGGGCGCGCGACATCGTCAGGTAGGTGTTGGCGTCGAAGCGCCGGACGAACGAGTCGGCTTGGTGCCGCAGGTAGTTCTCCACCTCGAACTCGGGTTCGGTGAGGGTGTAGCGGAGGTCGTCGGCGAACTGCAGCCTGCGGCCGAACTTCTCGCCCAGGGCCGGCGCCGAGAGGTAGGTGACGTGCCCGACCATCCGGGCCACGCCCATGCCGGCGTCGGGGCTGCGGCCCGTGTCGTGGTAGCGGCCGCCCTGCCACGCGGGGTCGCGCATGATGGACTCGCGGGCGATCGCGTTCCACGCCACGCCTTGCGGGTGCAGGGCGTGGGTGCTGGCGATGACAACGATCGAGTCCACCTGATCGGGGTACAGGATCGCCCATTCGAGGGCCTGCATTCCGCCGAGCGAGCCGCCGGCCACCGCGGCGAGCCGGTCGATGCCCAGCACGTCGAGGAACGCGCGCTGGGTGCGAACCATGTCGGCCACGGTGAGCACCGGAAAGTCCGGTCCGTACGGCCTGCCGGTGGCGGGGTCGACGGACGACGGGCCGGTCGTGCCACGGCAGCCGCCGAGCAGGTTCGTGGACACCACGAAGTACCGGTCGGTGTCGAACGCCTTGCCGGGTCCGATCATGCCGTCCCACCAGCCGAGACCGGCGCCGGCCGTGCCGTCGCGGTCCTCGGCGCCGAAGCCGTCCCGTGTGCTCGCCTCGGGCCGGACCGCGGAGACACCGGCGGCGTGGGCGTCGCCGCTGAGCGCGTGGCACACGAGAATCACGTTGTCGCGCCGTGGTGAGAGGGCGCCGTAGGTCTCGTATGCGACGCGGACGGGAGACAGCTCGCGGCCGCAATCCAGGCGCACCGGATCGGGCAGGTCGAGGTACCGAGTCCGCACCTCGCCGACGGATCCGGCGGCCGGCGCCGAGCCGATGACCATACCGCCATCATAGGCACACCGGCGCGTTCACCCGCCCGGCCTCAACCCGTGTCTCGAAGTCTGAGACGCAGGTCAGCGCCGGTGTACCGTCCGTCACATGACGACGATCGACCGCGCCGACAACGGCGTCAACGTCCAGGCACTACTCGACGCCAGGGAAGCGCTCAAGGGCGCGCCCGAGGCCGCCCAGTTCACCTGGCGGTCCACCACGCGGTGGGAAAGCGGCGTGCACACCACCTCGACGGTCAAGGACTTCTTCGGGCTCGGCGCCGAGCAGACCCACAAGGCCGAGTCGACGTTCACGGCCGACCACCCGGAGGTCTTCGCGGCCGAGGACCACGGCATCACGCCGATCGAGTACCTGCTCGTCGGACTCGGCAGTTGCCTGACCGCCGGCGTCGCGTCCGTCGCACAGAACCGGGGCATCCAGCTGCGCTCGGTGACCGCGACCATCGAGGGCGCGCACGACATCCGAGGGATCCTCGGCGCCGACAGCGACGTCCGCAACGGCTACAACGGCATCAAGGTCACGTTCGAGGTCGACGCGGACGCGTCCAAGGAGGACATCGAGGCGCTGGTCGCCCAGTCCCAGAAGCGTTCCGCAGTGTTCGACGCGCTGACCAACCCGACGGACGTCACCGTCGAGGTTCGCTGAGTCCTGGCGTGCGCACCACCACGGTCGTCATCGGCGCCGGGCACGCGGGCCTGGCGGCGAGCCACTTTCTGTCCGAGCGGGCGATCGACCACGTGGTGCTCGAACGGGGCGAGGTGGCCAACTCCTGGCGGACCGAACGCTGGGACTCGTTGCGGCTGCTCACACCCAACTGGCAGAGCCGCTTGCCGGGCCACGACTACACCGGCCAGGATCCCGACGGCTACATGACGATGGGCGAGGTGGTCGAGTTCATCGACCGTTTTGCCGCGCATACCCGCGCGCCCGTCCGCACCGGCACGACCGTCACGGCGGTGCGGCGCACCGAGGACGGCTACCGCGTGACCACCGACCGCGGCGAGATCGCCTGCCGCACGGTGGTCATCGCCAGCGGCGCGTGCAACCTGCCCGCCGTGCCGAAGCTCGCCGAGGCAGTGCCGGGCACCGTCGAACAGGTCACGCCGTTCGATTACCGCGGCGCCGACGCACTGCCCGACGGCGGTGTGCTCGTCGTTGGTGGGTCGGCGACCGGCGTGCAGCTCGCGGCCGAGCTACAACGGTCGGGCAGGCCGGTCACCCTGTCCACCGGCGAGCACGTCCGGATGCCGCGCACCTACCGCGGCCGTGACGTGCTGTGGTGGATGGACGCCGCGGGCGTGTGGGACCAGCGCTACGACGAGCTGCCCGACCTCACTCGGGCCCGGCGGCTCGGTTCACCACAGCTCGCGGGCACGACGGACCGGACGTCGCTCGACCTCAACGTGCTCACTGACATGGGCGTCGAGGTGGTCGGCCGGGCCGCAACCGTCCGGGACGGCGAAATGCTGTTCTCCGGTGGGCTCCGCAACGTCGTATCGCTCGCCGACCTCAAGATGGACCGGCTGCTGAACACGTTCGACCAGTGGGCGGCCGCGTCCGGGACCGACGGCGACGTCAAACCGCCCGAGCGGTTCGACGCCACCCGCGTGCCGGAGCGCGCCCGGTTACGGCTGGATCTTCGCAGCGGCGAGATCCGGACCGTCGTGTGGGCGACGGGTTACCGGCCGGATTACTCATGGCTGGACGTGCCCGTGCTCGACGGCAAGGGCCATCTGAGACACGACGGGGGCGTCGTCGACAGCCCCGGGCTGTACGCGCTGGGCCTGCCCGTCCTGCGCCGGCGCAAGTCCACATTCATCCACGGCGCCTCCGACGACGCGCGGGACGTCGTCGACCACCTCGCCCGACACCTGGCGGCCCGCGCGACAGTGCCCGGGTAGCCGACCACGCCACCAAACAAATGACCTTGGTGTTTGTATAGCGCGACGGCCGCCGTTGCTGTCCTGTACGGCTCAAAACCTGTGGCTGCAGTTCAGGTGCTCGGCTTCATCGCCCAGGATGGCGGTGGACCCGACGTCTTCGTGCGCTACTCGGAGATCCAGGGCACCGGCACGTCCGCCAGCAGGGCCGTACGGATGCCGAAGAGCGGTCCCGCAAGCGTCTCACCGTTGATCTCGCCGACCGTTGCGAAACGGCTGCCCCACAATCCACGCCACGAGCGGGTCGATGTCGGCTACGAGACCCAACTCTTGGCCGGAGCCACCCTGCGAGCGCAGCGTCCGCCGGTGGCTGGGGCTGCACGCCAGAAAATCGAAAAGCACCCGTCTGGGTGACTCACCTGGTGTTCCCTGAGCCCTGACGCGGATCACCGGCAGGACCACCATCCCTCCCGCCGTGCTGCTACGCCACCCCGACCTCGCCCGCACCGGCCTGGTCACGTCCACACGGCGCCACCGACGAACAGCACGACTGAGCGACACCGGGCGCCGCGGTGCATCTCATTTCTGCTGACGCTGCCTCACGTTCGACCGATCAGCGCCGCGAGGAGGGAAACGTGCCGCCGGCGCGGCCCAGAGCGATCAGCGCGGTGTACTGGTCCTGCCACGAGCGTTCGGTCGTCAACAGGTCCGCCAGGTGCTGCACCCATGTCTCGTCAACGGGCGGGGCGCCGGCCATCAGATGACTCAGGGTCTCTTCCCTGGCCTTGACCCACTCGGCCAGCGTCGGACCGATCACGGGACCGCCAGCCGCTGCCGTCATGCCTCGACAGTACTCCCGGCTTTCACCCCATGGCAGCGCATTCTGGGGTACGGTGGGCCCTGCCGAGGCTTTTCGCACGCCGGCACCCGAACCGGTGGCGCACTCGGCAACCACACTGGCCGGATCCGTCCGGCCAGGGACGGGAGCGTCCGCATCACGTCGGCTCGCCTGTTCGGATGTCCTTCTTGGCCCTGTGGCCATCGAGCCGCCGCGGCAGACCGTTTCTCGCGACGACGAAGCCGTAGGCGCCCACGATGAAAGACGCCGAGCCACCGGACTCCTCGTAGCCGGCCTTCCACACCGGGCTGCCGGCGGCCACCCGCCACCGGCCCGGCTCCTTCTGCGAACGGAGTCCGCATGACCCACGTGCGACCGGCTGGACCGGGCAACGAACGAGGTCGACTTGCCCACACGGGGACTCTGACCATGGTGGTGGATCTCGCACACCGGGCCAAGGCTGCCCGCACCGTGGCGACCAACGCCACAGACGCCCAGGACTGCCGGACGCTGCTGTCCATGCTCGGACTGGAGCCGGAGCACCAGGCCCACGACCGCACGCCGCCCCAAGCACACGACGACGCGGCAGCCGACTGCACGCCCGCCCTGACACGCGGACTCGCCGGCTATCTGCACGCCGTCGCAGAAGCAGTTGGCGTGCCCGTCGACGGCACCTCGTATGAAGTCAGTGATACCGCGACCGCCTACCTCGCGTTGATCCGCCGCACGTCCGACCGACCGGGCCGCGATCTGATGCTGGTGTGGAGCGAACACGATGGATGGGCGGTGTCGGTCGAGACGGAACCACTGGAACCGC
The DNA here is from genome assembly GCF_003387475.1 of Kutzneria buriramensis. Classification (GTDB taxonomy): domain Bacteria; phylum Actinomycetota; class Actinomycetes; order Mycobacteriales; family Pseudonocardiaceae; genus Kutzneria; species Kutzneria buriramensis. The sequence goes on from NZ_QUNO01000017.1 coordinate 21,670, forward strand.
CGATCCTGCTGTCCTTCCACGGCGGTGAGGATCCAGTGCCCGACCCGCGGATCGTCGCACACTTCGTGACCGAGGTACTCGACGGTCGTCGAGGAGCCGGCCGGCCCACCAGCCCGCGCGGCCGCGCGCATCTGGCCGAACGACTGACGTCTTACGCCGTTGCCGCCGAGCCCATGTGTTGATGTGTGGCCGGGTCTACGGTGACGCCGATGGATTGTGCTGCGCCGGCACCAAATCCCACTGAACGTAGCGAATTCGCCGACCTCTGCGGTGTCATGAGCGGCACAGGCTACCGAGCCGGATCCCGCAGCCAACCTCACAGCGGTCTGCCCCTGCTTCCTGCGGCAGTTCCTTCTGCACCAACGCATCCCGCACAACGAGCCAGCGCTGCCCGCCGCGCCCCAGATACTTCGCCACCCTCGTGCGGCCGGAACACTCTTACGCTCCAAGGACAGCGGGACAACGGTCTGTCGAATAACACCGTCAGCCTCGATCTGTCACGCATTCCCTGCGGGATGAGGATCGCGGCAGGGCCAGATTCCGAAAGGGACAGTGCCGGCACCCGCCGGCCGCTCAGCTCCGACGCGCACCGACCCCGTTGGCCAGGCAGACGAACCGCCTGAGGGAACGCCGGCGCTCACCGTTGCCGTGCCGCACCCCGCGCCCCGGCCGTCTCCAGGACTATCCATACCGGTCAGGAAACGCTGCGACCACGCCGCGTTCCACCACCCCATGCCCTGGTTCGATGGGGTAGGCTCGGCCGAGATGGGACACGAGCCGTCGGCATCCAGCCGGCGCGGTCCCCACCCAATCCCACCGCGCGGGTTTCTCCGCGCGGGGACGGGAGCACTGCTTGCCCCCGGACCACTCACGCACACCACCAGCTTCCTTATCTGGCATGCGTTGTTACCCGGCCGCACCGATTCTTCCCGTCTCCGTGCGCAACGGCGGCGACCCCAACCGGCTGCGGCCACAGGGCCCTGTCCATCGGCGAAGGCGGCATGGATGAGGCAACCCGGACCGGATAGACCACCAGGGTTCGCCGACGCGCGGGCCTCGGCCGAACAAGCGGAAGCGGCCCAGCGTCGTCAGGCCGCCCGGCTGGTGGCCGGCAAGTCCCTCGACGCGGACGACTGCCGGGAATTGCTGTCCATGCTCGGTCTGACCGGCCGGCGCTGAGCACGGCGCCGGCGCATGGTCCCGGCCTTCCTACACGGGTCCGGGATCAGCACTCGTACCACCCAGACCGGGTCACCCCCGGCGCATTCCAGTTGGCAGAAGGAGCATGCGCATGACACAGGGAACCGTCAAGTGGTTCAGCGGCGCCAAGGGGTTCGGTTTCATCACTCCCGCCGGCGGCGGACGGGACCTCTTCGTGCACCACTCGGAGGTCCAGGACTACGACTTCACCGGGCTCGCGGACAATCTGGCGGTCGAGTTCGAGGTCAGCGAGGGCCAGAAGGGCCCACAGGCCAAGTCGGTCCGCGTTCTGTGATGCCCTGACGGCGTAGGCGGACCCGGACACATCGCTGTGTCCGGGTCCGCCCAGCACCGCCACGGGCCGCTGCACTGGCCGTCTTGTCGGCGTCGGCGGACATAGCGGCTAGGGCAGGGCAGTACCGCACGCCAGTGACAGCTTCCTTACGTCATTGAGGGCGTGATGACCATGGCTGATGCAGGGTGGTGGATGCCCGGCAGCGATTGGCAGATCACGCTCACCGACTTGTCGGCACTGTTCACGGCGATACCGCCGGCGCAGGACGGCAGTGCTGACTTGTCGTGGCAGTTGCGCGTCAACACGGGTGTCGGGTGGGGAATCCCCCTCGTTCGTGTCGCATCGCTGGATGAGGCGATCGGGGAGATACTCGATCAGCCGGCGGTGCGCCATTGGCTGGCCGGTCCGCATAACGCGGCCCCGTGGTGGCACATGGGCATCGATCGCGTAGAGCACGTCCTCTACATGACCGCACGCGGTGGTTGTGCGGTTGGTGGGCGGGCTGGGGCGGACGGACGTGACGACGGTGCGCAATGCGCTGGTGAGATGCGTCGTCGACGAACCATTGGGCATGGTCGTCCACCTCGGCCAGACGACGGTGGTGACGCCTGTGGGGGTCGACGTTTCTCGGCGGCGTCGCCGGCAACGTGGCTGGCTGGGCCGGCCTCCAGGTCGTCCTAGGGGCGCGCTGGGTCGTTCCCGAGAACTACTGCGGGCCAACGCGATCGACGCTATGTGCCCACCTGAACGTTGCTTCCGGAGGCGATCCAGGGCCCGCGTTCCGCCAGCTCGTGCCGCAGGAGCTGCCGGAGGCCGACCGGAGCTCAGCCGCCGGCCGACGCTTCGTCGCCGAACTTGCCGGGGGGCTGGCGGATCGACGACGTGACCGACAACGCGTGTTTGATCGTCACCGCACTGGTGGAGAACGCCGTCCTGCACGGCCACTCGTCGGCACGGCTGCGGCTCGAGCTTCACCGGAGTCTGCTCACCGTCGCGATCCGCGACAGCTCTCCCTGCCGCCGGTGCCACAGCCGCCCGACGGTTCGTCGCCCGGAGGCCGTGGCATCTTCCTCGTGGACGCCGTGTCGACGATCTGGGGAGCTGCCAGCGTCCGCGATGTATGCCGAGAATGTCGAGACGAGGGTCACGAGCACCAGGTCAAGCACAACGTCCACCGGCATGCGCTCCACGCGGTACGGACACGGCGCTGTGGCGTCCGGCCGGCGGTCGTGCAGCTGCGCAGCCGATGGAGCTGGTGGGTGACACACTGGCTTGACAACTACAGCCACGAAGGACGCGGTGACGCGATGAGCACCCTGCCCGAGGACAATCAGGCGATCGGCCAGCAGGGAGAGATCGACGCGGAGACGGCCGAATCGGTGGCGGCGATGTACGCCGAGTTCAGCGAGAAGCAACATCGCCTCGACCAGCGCGAAGCCGACGTGGCGGAGCGGGAACGACGGGCTGATCTACGTGATCGCCAGGCCGAGGACCGCGACCGTCAGGCTGACCTACGCGACATGCACGCGAACCTACGTGACCGGCAGGCCGACCAACGGGACCGCCACTCTGACGGCCGCGACCGGCAGGCCGACCGCCGCGACCGCGAAGTCAATCAACGCGAACGGCAGGCCGACCAGCGGGAGATCGACGCTCAGATCCAGCCCGGGAGTTGACCGGGGACACCCTCCCACCCCTACCCGGCGCGACCGGCACCCCTACCGCGCTGGTCCGCATCACCCGCCTCGACTTCGAGCACGACCTCGTCACCGCCGTGGCGCGCACCGGCGCGACACGGCGTCCGCACCATGCTGGAACTCGGATTCCTTGAGGTGCGGGAAGGTCGTCGCCGGCGAACCGAAGGTTGTCCCCGTAGCACACGGTCCACGGCGTGGTGGCGTGTATGGCCATGGCGGCCAGTGAGGCGCATCGCTGGTCAGGCGTCGGAGCCGCTGGCGATCACGTCGGACGGCGTGACCGGCACGGACCGACCCGGCTCCAACGAGATCGCGAACCGGGTCAGCCCCCGGGCCGACGCCGGCCAGTTCACCAGCACCGGGCCGACACTGCCGGCGGGCACGTCGAACGCGGCCAGCCCCTTGGGACCGGAACCGTCGACCAGGCCCCAGGCCACATACGTCTGGTTCGCGGCGTTCGGGGCCATGCCCAGCGGCATCACGACCGCCCCGGACGGGCTGGTCACGAGCAGCGCGGCGGGCTTGCCGCCGGCGTTGGTGAGCACGGCGCGCTTCGCCGCGGGATCCGCGACGACGGACCGCACCAGCGCGTCGCCGGCGGCCTGCGCCCGTTGCTGCGCGTGGACGTTGCCGAGCTGCACCCCCAGCACGGTCGTGGCGCCGCCCAACGCGACCAGGACCACCGCGGCGGCCGCCAGCAGCACGCGCGTGGGGCGCCGACGCTGGCGACGGGCCGCGTCGAGCGACACCGGCGGCGTGGCGGTCACCGACGGTCGAGGCGCGTCCTGGATCGCCGCGAGCACCCGCTCGCGCAGCTCCGGCGGCGGGCTGTCCCCCGGCACGGCCGCGGCCAGCAGAGCACCGACCTGCTCGGTCGCGCGCACGGTCTCCTGGCACACCGGGCACGTGGGAAGGTGCGCGCGGATGGCGTGTTCGTCCTGGGGTTCCAGCGCGTACAGCGCCCAGCCCACCGTGTTCTCCAGCTGCGGGCAGTGGCCGTCGTCTCGGACCGCGTCCATCACTGCACCTCCCATCCCTCGTTGTCGTCGTGTCCCACGGTCAGCGCGGCCAGCAGGTGCCGCAGACGTTTGATCCCGGCGAACGTGCGGGACTTGACCGTGCCCAGCGGCAGCCCGGTGATCGAGGAGACCTCGGCCTGGGTGTAGCCGCCGAGGTAGGCCAGCCCGATGACCTGGCGCTGGTCCGCGGACAGCTGCCGCAGGGCGTCGCGGACCAGGCCGCTGACCACCCCGCCGATCGCCTTCTCGTCCGCGCCGCCGGTTGCCGGCGTCGCCTCGTCGATGAGTTCGTCGCCGAACAGGTTGCGCTTGCGGTGGTTCGCCTGTCGCCTGACGACGTCCACCGAGCGGTGGTGCACCAGCGTGAGCAGCCAGCCGGCGAACCCGCCGCGGGCTGGGTCGAACCGGCCGGGTTCCCGCCAGACTGCCAGGAAAGCTTCTTGCACGGCCTCCTCGGCGAACTCCGGGTCCACGCAGACGCGCCGGGCGAGCGAGTAGGCCTGCCGGCAGTAGCGGTCGTACAGCGCCGCGAACGCCGCCTGGTCACCGGCGGCTACCGCCTTGACCAGGTCCGCGTCCGCGGCCTGCGTCGCGGCGCTCGAGTCGGCGTCCATGCAGATCGTCACCTCGGTAGTTCGGCCGTGACCGGTGATCCGGTTCTGAGGAGCCGGCACGGCAGACCGTCCATCCCGTTCTCCTTCGCGCGGGGTGCGTGGTGGCGCCAACCCCCGATGGCGGCGGCACCACGCACCGCCGGTTGTTCGCGCGCCGACGCCGGATCGGTTCGCACGGCATCGGTCACGACCCGCGTCTGCGCCCCGACGCCGGGCGTCGGGGCGCAGAAGGTCGCGCGGGTCCGCTCAGCTCCCCGGGGTGAGCACCTTGTCGATGACGAAGACGGTGGCGTTGCCGGTGGGGATGTTGCCGCACAGCACCTTCGCGCCGTTGACCGTCATGCCAGACGTCTTGTCACCGCTGATCTTCACCGTGCCGCCCTGGAGGGTCTTCTCCGAGCCGGCGGCGATCAGACCGTCGGCGTCGAAACGCTGCGGCAGCACGTGGTACTGCAGGATCGGCGCCAGGGTGGCGGGATCCTTGGCCAGCGCGGCGAACTTGTCCGCGCCGAGCGCGTCGAACGCCGGGTCGTACGGGGCGAACACGGTGATCGCCTTCTGCGAGTTCAGGGTGTCGCCGAGGTTGGCGGCGCCGACGGCGGCGACGAGCTTGGTCAGCAACGGATTGTTGCTCGCGGCGGTGGCGACCGGGTCGGAGGCCATGCCGTTGAGGGAACCCTTGCCGCTGCTGGGAATCTGGCCGCAGGCGGGGCCGAAGGTGTCACTGGTCTTGGTCACGCCGTCGGACGCGCTGGTGGTGGTGGTGGTGGTCGGCGCCATCGAGGTCGTGCTGCTGGCACCGGAGGAGGCGGTGCCGTTGCCGCAGGCGGCCAGGGAGACGGCGGCCGTCGTGATGACCGCAGCGGCGGCGACGCGGTGGAACGTGCGCATGCGAAATCAACTCCATACGTTGGGGGAGAAAGACGTTCCGCTCTGACGGGGGGACGTCGTCTGCATCTGCCCTCACGTTCGAACCGCCTAACGGGACCGGTTCGCCACCCCGGGTAACGGTCGAGTAACGCGGTGCTCGTGGCGCAGCCGTCGACCAACACCTCATCCCCGCCGGCCCGTCCGGAGACGCCCCCCGCCGCGACCGGCCGCACCCACCCACCGAACGCGTCTGGACCACACCCGAGAAGGTCCTGCGCGCCGCCGAGCAGGCCGGCATGCTCCGCGAAGTCCAGGCCACGCACGTATGGCCGCGCCTCCAGCTCTCACGCCACCCCGGCGGTCGCGCCGCCTGCGCAATCCAACTCGACGACCGCGACCTGCCGACTGCCGCGGGCGAGGCCGCCGAGTGGATAGGCGTACACCCACGCGAGGTCGTCGTCCCGCAGACGACTCCACCGCGCCGCCAGCGCCGGCGGCGACAGCGACCGCGCGGCAGATCGGGGCCAGAGGCCTCACGCCGGCGTCTGCCAGCTCGCCGCCGACGACGACCAGTTCCGGGTTGAACATTGTGACGGCCTGAGCCACGCGTCGCCCGCGTCCTCCACGGCGCGGATGCCCCCACCGGACCAGATCCGTGACCTCCACCGCCGACAGCCGGTGGCCGGCGCGTGCGCGAGCAAGTGACCGATGGCCTTGCGCACATCGGCGTCGCGGAACTCCGTTGGACGACGCCGGTACGCCAAGCCCCTGTCGTCGTCGATCGACGGGATCGTGATGCCGGCCTGAAATCTTTCAGCGCGGAACAGGAATATTTCAGCGCGAAACAGGCCCTGACCTCGGGCGCTCCCATCGGAAAGCACAATCCGTTGACTTCTCAGATGCGGCGGCCAACTCTCCGACCAGCCGACCTCACGGTCGGTAGCCCCTTCCGCACCTCCGTCTCGGACACCGTGGCGGACGTCTTCAAGGAGTGAGGACCGAAGTGTCCCGAACCATCCAGGCGCTGCGCGCGGGCGCGGTGTCGCTGGCAGTCACCGCGTCGGTGCTCTCGCCGCTGACGGTGACCGCGGCGCACGCGGCCACACATGTGGCCAACCCGTATGTAGGCGCCACCCAGTATGCGAGCCCGGACTACGCAGCCGAGGTCAACGGTCAAGCCGCCGCCGACCAGGCAACGAACCCGACGCTGGCCGCGGCCGAGGCCAAGGTCGCCAACGACCCGACCGCGGTGTGGATGGACAAGATAGCCGCGATCAGCGGCGACACCGTCCACCATGGCCTGCAGTGGCACCTCGACCAGGCGCTGGCCCAGCAGCAGGGCAGCACGCCGATCACGGTCGAGGTGGTCATCTACGACCTGCCCGGCCGCGACTGCGCCGCGCTGGCCTCCAACGGCGAGTTGCCGGCGACCGCCGCCGGCCTGGCCACGTACGAGTCCCAGTACATCGACCCGATCGCGGCGATCCTGTCCAACTCGAAGTACGCCAACGAGCGGATCGTCGCCATCATCGAGCCGGACTCGTTGCCCAACGCCGTCACCAACTCGAGCAAGCCGTCCTGCGCCACGGCCACTCCGTACTACGAGGCGGGCGTCGAGTATGCGCTGAACAAGCTGCACGCGATCTCCAACGTCTACAACTACGTGGACATCGCGCACTCGGCGTGGCTGGGCTGGTCGAGCAACATGCCGCCGGCCGCACAGGAGTTCGCCAAGGTGGCCAAGGCGACGACCGCCGGCTTCGCCAGCGTGGACGGCTTCATCTCCGACACCGCCAACTACACGCCGACCACCGAGCCGTTCCTGCCCAACTCCACCCTCTCGGTCGGCGGCCAACCACTGGACTCGGCGAAGTTCTACCAATGGAACCCGTACTTCGACGAGAAGAGCTACGACGAGGCGATGTACTCGCAGCTGGTGGCTCAGGGCTTCCCCTCGACCGTCGGCATCCTCATCGACACCTCGCGCAACGGCTGGGGCGGCCCGAACCGGCCGACCTCGCTCAACTCCTCGCCGACCACGCCGGACGCCTACGTCGCGGCCAACAAGATCGACCAGCGGTCCTTCCGCGGCGACTGGTGCAACCAGAACGGCGCGGGCCTGGGCGCGGCGCCCACCGTGCAGCCCTACGGCGCCGCCGACCCGATCATCGGCTTCGTCTGGATCAAGCCGCCGGGTGAGTCCGACGGCGACTACCCGACCGCCTCGCACAGCCACGGCGATCCGCACTGCGACCCCAGCGGCATCAACTCCGACGGCAATGGCGGCACCTACCCGACCGGCTCCATCCCCGGCTACGACGTGCCGGCCGGCCAGTGGTTCGGCGCCCAGTTCCAGCAGCTGGTGACCAACGCGTACCCGTCGCTGATCTCCGGCGGCGGCAACGGCTCGGTGACGGTGACCAACCCGGGCGACCAGACCAGCAGCGTGAACACCGCTGCCAGCCTTCAGATCACCGCGACCGACACCGCCGGCGGCACCCTGACCTACAGCGCCACCGGACTGCCGGTCGGCCTGTCGATCAACGCCACGACCGGCCGCATCTCCGGCACACCTACGACCGCCGGCGTCTCGACGGTGACCGTGACCGCCCGTGACACCAGCAACGTCGCCGGCTCAGCCTCCTTCACCTGGACGGTCACCTCGTCCACCGGTGGGGGTGGTGGCGGCTGCTCGGCCACGTACACCATCGGCAGCTCCTGGGACACCGGGTTCACGGCGAACGTGACGGTGACCAACACCGGCACCTCGGCCACCCAGTCGTGGAAGGTCACCTGGACGTGGTCGGGCAACCAGCAGATCACGAACGCCTGGAACGGGACCGAATCGCACAGCGGCCAGAACGAGACCGTGTCGAACGCGGCCTACAACGGTGCGATCGCACCGGGGGCGAACACCTCGTTCGGCTTCCAGGCCGGCTACAGCGGAACGAACACGAACCCGACGCTCACCTGCTCCGCGAGCTGACCGGCGGGCGGCCCCGCACCGCCGTGCGGCCCTGCGGGGCCGCCCGCATCGCCACGGCCGCCACCGTGACGCGCATCGAACCCCCTGCACCACAGGCGCTTCCCTGCCTCGGTTCGTCCGGGAGCGCTGCCGCCGCCGGAGTGCGGCGGACTTACGAGAAGGTGACCCCTGATGGTCCTACGCTTCACCAGGCTCCGCGCGGCCGTGGCCGCGGCGGCGATGACGCTGGCCGCCTCGGCGATCGCCGCCGCGGTCGGCGCGCCGACCGCGGCGGCCGACACCTCCACCTGTTCCGGCAGCGGCACGATCTCGGCCGGGGACTACATCATCCAGGCCAACGAGTGGAACTCCTCCAGTCAGCAGTGCCTCAACTACTCCGGCGGCACCGCGTGGTCGGTGAGCCAGGCCGACTTCAACCTGCCCACCAACGGCGCCCCGGCCACCTACCCGTCCATCTACAAGGGCTGCCACTGGGGCATGTGCACAGCCAACAGCGGCCTGCCGATCCAGGTCAGCAGCCTCGGCAGCGCGGCCTCGTCCTGGAGCACCGTGCAGCCCGGCTCCGGGGCCTACGACGTCGCCTACGACATCTGGTTCAACTCCACCCCCACCACGAGCGGCCAGCCCGACGGCACCGAGATGATGATCTGGCTCAACAGCCGGGGTGGCGTGCAGCCGTTCGGATCGCTGACCGGCACGTCCAACGCCGCCGGCTACAACTGGAACGTCTGGACCGGGCAGCAGGCCTCGTGGAAGATCATCTCCTACACGCTCAACCCCGGCGGCACCTCGTTCAACAACCTTGACATCAAGGCTCTGGTCAACGACGCGGTCGCGCGCGGCTCGCTCAACCCCTCGCACTACTTGATCGACGCCGAGGCCGGCTTCGAGATCTGGCAGGGCGGCCAGGGGCTGGCCACGAACAGCTTCTCCTTCAACGCCACCTCCGGCAGCAACAGTGGTGGTGGCACCGGTACCGGCGGCGGTGGCACCGGCGGATGTTCGGTTGCCTACACGGTGAGCAACCAGTGGGACACCGGCTTCACCGCCAACGTGACCGTCACCAACACCGGGACGGCGCCCACCAACGGCTGGAAGGTGACCTGGTCCTGGGGTGGCAACCAGCAGATCAGCAACGTCTGGAACGCGACCGAGAGCCACAGCGGTTCGAGCGAAACCGTGACGAACGCCGGTTACAACGGCGCGATCGCCCCAGGCGGCAACACCTCCTTCGGGTTCCAGGCCGGCTACTCGGGCGCCAACCCGGCGCCTACGCCGGTCTGCACGGCGAGCTGACGAATCGAATCGACTCGAATTCGACGGGTCCGGCCGATCCATTGCTGGGCGGCCGGGCCCGTGAGTTGGGACCCGCGCCCGGAAGCGTCACCTCCGCCGCGTCCGGCCGGTGTCTGGACGTCAACGGGGCCAGCACGGCTCCGGGCAGCCAGGTCCAGATCCGGGACTGCGACGGTGCGGCCAACGAGGGCTGTGTCCAATCAGGACTGTGCCTCGACGTGACCGGAGCCGGCACCGCCAATGGCACCCCGTCGAGCTGTGGACCTGCAACGGCCAGAGCAACCAGCAGTAGAGCATCCACTGACCGCTGGTCAACTCACCGGCCTCGGCTACACAGCATCCCGTTCAGGCGGCGACGCCGACAGTCCACGTCACGGTCAACGCCCACGAGGGCCTGGGCAGCACTGTGCCGAGCACCGCGTACGGCGCCGATTAGGCGTTGTGGGACAACAACATGAACACGCCGGCCACCGCGGACTGGGTGCGGTACGCCACCATCATCAAGGGCTACCAAGACCGTCCTGCCGATCGTCGGGCCCTACATCGACGTCGCCATCGTGCACTACTACCCCGACCACATCACCGCCGCCGACGTTCTCCAGCAGGCCGGCCTGCTGCCGGCCGAACTGGCCCGGCTGCGCCAAAAGATCAACACATCCGCCGGTCCGAGCGGACGCCATTCATTGAAAACCCTTTCACGAGGCGAGGTTTCGTCGAATTCGCGTCGAAGCGCCCGCGATCGTTCGCCGGCAAGCTTTCCCCAGGTCAGATGGACCGCAGACCCTTGACGTGAGGGACGTTCATGCCAATGATTTGAACCGCTTCACGCAGCCCCTCAACGGAGAGGACATCTCTCGTGCTTCGTACTCCGCTCGACCGCGGGATCACCGGGTTGAAGCGCACGATCATCGCGCCGGTGGTCGCGCTGCTCGCCGCCTGCCTCGCCCTGGCGGTGACCGCCGCTCCCGCCTACGCCGCTGCCTGGGGTTCCAGCGACAGATGGGCGTCCTGGAGCGACGGCGGCTACACGCTATACAACGACGTCTGGGGCGACGGGGCCGGGCCGCAGTCGATCTGGGCGAACTCCTACAGCAACTGGGGCGTGTGGTCGGACCAGCCCGACACCGGGGGCGTGAAGTCCTATCCGAACGCCACCAAGTGGGTCGGCACGCCGATCAACTCGCTGAACTCGGTGACGTCGGGCTTCACCGTCTCGGTGCCTTCGGGCGGCGCCTACGAGACCGCCTACGACATCTGGGACTCGTCCAACTCCAACGAGATCATGTTGTGGCTCAACCAGACGGGGCCGGTCGGCCCGATCGGCTCCTACGTCACGACCGTGTGGCTCGGCGGCTACAACTGGAACGTCTACAAGGGCTGGAACGGAGCCAACAACGTCTACTCCTTCGTCAACACCGGCAGTTCGACGTCCGGGACCGTCAACATCCTCGACGTCATGAGGTGGCTGGAGAACAGCGCCCACTGGATCGGCAACGTCACCCTGGGCAACGTCCAGTTCGGCTGGGAGATCACCTCCTCCGGCGGCGGCATGAACTTCCAGACCAACAGCTACTGGGTCTCCTACAACTGACGGCCTCGAACGGCTGTCCTCTGTGGAGTTTCCGCCCAGGGCACCCCCGACATCGTCCAGAGCCCGCCCCGGCACGACGGTGCCCGTCACGATGAGCACCGCCGTGGCCGGGGCCTGCGGTGGTCGTGGCTCCCGCGGACGCCGCCGACACCGTCGTCATCTCAGGGAGACACACGGGGGGCATCTACATGGTGACCTCGTCGAACTACGTGAACCAGTGGTGCTGATTCGACTACGGCAGCGGTGAAACCTCGCACACCGACACCGGCAACGCGACCACGAACGCCATCGAGTGGGGCACGGCGTGCTGGTTCGGCAACTGTGTCGGCACCGGCCCGTGGGGCGCGGCCGACCTGGAGAACGGCATGTACCACAACGAAACCGGCTCCAACAAGGACCGGCGACAACAGCCCGAGCGGCGCCGGCGAGTGTGGCCGGAACCGACGCGTCAAGTCCATGACGGACCGACAGTGGCGCGCCAGCGCGAGCCTGCGGTCCCGACCGTCAAAGGAAGATGCGTAATGTCAGGATATAGATCCTTGTTCAGAGGGTCCGCCACACGACAACGGCGGCGACCTCCGGCTGCGGCACCTACGGCTACAAGTTGTCCCGCTGCAGGCTTCGACGGGTGGACCGTCACACCAGCCTTGCCACTCGACGAAGAGCCAACGGCAGTCGCGGTTCGTGTTGTGGCGTCGCCGGCCTCGACATCTTGACGGCGCGTCCGCCTTGGAGCGATAGTGATGGCCGCCACCCGCAGCCCCCGGAGTCCATCTGAACCTTCTTCTTCGCCGACAGGAATGTTAGCGCTAACAGTACCGTTGGCCTGCGGGCGACCGGTCACCACCACGATGAACAAGGGAGTTCACCTATGGTCTTTCGACCGTGGAAGCCACGCACCGGACGGCTACTCCTGGCCGCGGGTGCCTCGGCGCTGCTCGCGGCCGGCGTCGCCGTCGGCACGGCACCGATGGCGCCGGCCGCTACCCAGGGACCGTGTGACATCTACTCGGCCGGCGGAACGCCGTGCGTGGCCGCGCACAGCACCACCCGAGCGCTCTACGGCTCGTACTCGGGCAGCCTCTACCAGGTCAGACGCTCGTCGGACAACGCTACCCGGGACATCGGCGTGACCAGCGCCGGCGGATACGCCGACTCCGCCGCGCAGGATTCCTTCTGCGCCAGCACGACGTGTCTCATCACGGTCATCTACGACCAGTCCGGCAAGGGCAACAACCTCACCCAGGCGCCGGGCGGCGGCGCGGCCGGCGGCCCCGACAACCTCGCGAACGCCACGGCTGCGCCGACGACCCTCAACGGGCACAAGGCCTACGGCGTCTACGTGGCCGCCGGCACCGGCTACCGCAACGACCACACCTCGGGCATCGCCACCGGCGACCAGCCGGAGGGCATGTACGCGATCTTCGACGGCACGCACTTCAACGGCGGCTGCTGCTTCGACTACGGCAACGCCGAGACCAGCAACAACGACACCGGCAACGGCCACATGGAGGCCATCTACTTCGGCAACATCAAGGTCTGGGGGTACGGCGCCGGCAACGGCCCGTGGGTGATGGCCGACCTGGAGAACGGGCTGTTCTCCGGGGTGAACGCCGGATACAACGCCAACGACCCGAGCGTCAACTACCGCTACCTGACCGCCATGGTCAAGGGTGGCGCGAACCAGTGGGCCATCCGGGGCGGCAACGCGCAGTCCGGCGGGCTGTCGACGTTCTACAGTGGACAGCGTCCGAACGTCTCGGGCTACAACCCGATGCACAAGGAGGGCGCGATCATCCTCGGCATCGGCGGCGACAACAGCAAGGGTTCCGCCGGCACCTTCTACGAGGGCGTCATGACCTCCGGCTACCCCTCGGACGCCACCGAGAACTCGGTGCAGGCCAACATCACCGCGGCCGGCTACGGCGCCGGCGGCACCGGGACGAGCAGCGGCCCGCTGCACGCGGTCGGCGCGGGCAAGTGCCTGGACGTGCCGAACGGGACCACGACCCTGGGCACCCAGACGCAGATCTGGTCCTGCAACGGTCAGGCCCCGCAGAACTGGACGCGCAGCTCGTCGAACCAGCTGACGGTCACGCTCGGCGGCACGACGCTGTGCCTGGACGCCTACGGCCAGGGCACCACTGCCGGCACCAAGGTGGTGACGTGGTCCTGTAACGGGCAGGCCAACCAGCAGTGGAACCTCAACTCCGACGGCACGATCACCGGCGCGCAGTCGGGGCTCTGCCTGGACGTGACGGGCGCGTCCACCGCCGACGGGGCGCTGGCCGAGCTGTGGACCTGCAACGGCGGCAGCAACCAGCAGTGGACCCTGGGGTAGCCGAGAGCGGCTGCCGCAGTCGCGTGCCGGGGCAGACCCCTATCCCGCCCCGGCACGTTCCGGTGCTGCGCCGTAAGGGACGAACAGGAAGTGCGGTTCGCCGCCGTAGAACCCGTGCCGGCCCATGCGAGCCGGCGGGCTGAGTGATCCGGATCAACGGCACCGGTCGCCAGCACGGCCAGCACCGAGCCCGAGGGTGGCTCGCAGGCGCCCCACAACGCCTGCGAGCCACTCACCCCCCGAACGGAGGTCGCCGTCAACCGCCGGACACCGCGGCGACGATATCGATCACGAAGACCAGCGTGTCATCGCCTTCGACAGCGGGCTTTGCCGCTTGGCCGTAGCCCAGTGCCGGTGGCACGGTGAGCAACACTCGACTGCCCACCGGAAGACCGCCCAGTCCCTGCTCCCACCCTGGCAGCACCTGGCCGGCGCCGAGGACGAACGTCTGCGGGACTCCGTGCTGCCACGACGAGTCGAACTGCTTACCGGTCCGCCAGACCACGCCGCTGTACTGCGTGACCACGGTCTGTCCGCTGAGGATCGGCGGTCCGCTCCCGCGCCGCAGGGGCGCCGTGGCGAGCTTGTCCGGCGGTTTCGACTCGGTGGGCACGGTGATCTCCGACCCGTGCAGTCCGTCCTTGACACTCGGTTGGTCGGCCGTGGGGTGATAGGGCTGCATCGCGCCGTCCGCGGCCGCGGTGGGCGCGATCGCCTGGAGCACGTCGAACACGAACACCAGGGTGTCGGTGGCGGTCACGCTGGCCGCCGGATTGCCGGACGAGCCGAATCCGTCCTTGGGCGGCACGACCATCATGACGCGAGAGCCGACGCGAGAGCCGGCCAGGTGCTGCCATGCCGGCATCGCAGTGGACAGCGGCAATCCCTGTGGCGCCCGGTTCGTGTAGCTGTCCACGACCGATCGGTTGCCCTGCCACACCTTTCCCTCGACGTTGACGAGCACGTAGTCACCGGACTCGACCACCTGGCCGGTGCCGGGTGAAGTTTGCCCCGATCTTGGTGGAGGCGCCGGTGTCCAGCGCGCCGTTCCAACTGGCGTAGGTCACCGTGACCTGCGCGCCGGACCGCGACCAGGTGCCGTTCCAGCCCTGCTGGACCTTCTGGTTGCCCGAATACGAATACTGGAGCGTCCAGCTGGAGATCGCCGGACCGGTGTTGGTGATGGTGATGGAGACGCCGAATCCGCTTCCCCAGTCACTGGTGACGGCATAGGCGACCTGGCAGGACGCCGCGGTGGCTGCCGGCCGTGGGCCGCGGCGCTGCCGCTGGTGGCGGCAACCACCACGCAGGCCAGCAGGCAGGCAAGTGTGGTGACGAGCCGGCGCACCCGGTGCGATCGCCATCGCAGGGTGAGCGTCCACATGGTCTTCCTCCGGATGTGGGGTGACTCCGAGGCTGAGTTCGTGCCCGCCCCAACCGCGAGAAACTGCCACGTCGGACAGTCCACACTGGCCCGACAAGCCCCTCTGAGCAGCGCAGACGTCCGGGGAGCCCGTCGGCTGCCACTGAAATCTTTCAGGCCGACTCGCGGACGACGAGTTGGGTGTCCAGGACCGCTCGGCGGCGGTGCGGAGCCGGCGTCTGGATCAGCGTGAGCAGCTCCCGGACCATCAGGCCGCCCATCTCCTCGATCGGCTGGCGCACGGTGGTGAGTTGGGGTTCGGTCTGACGGGCGATCGGTGAGTCGTCGAAACCGACGACGGCGATGTCCTGGGGCACCCGGCGGCCGTGCCGGCGTAACGCGCGTAACGCCCCGGCGGCCATCAGGTCGGAGGCGCAGAAGATCGCGTCCACGTCGGGTCGCCGGTCCAGCAGCAGTTGCACGGCATGGTCGCCGGAGGACTGGCCGAAGTCGCCGTATGAGATCAGCCGGGGATCGAACAGGCCGGCGTCCAGCAGCGCCGCCCGGTAGCCGGCGAGCCGGTCCACTCCGACCGCCATGTCACCCGGGCCGGCGATCGTCGCGATCACGCGACGACCGGAGTTGATCAGATACCGCACGGCACGCTCCGCACCGCCGCGATTGTCCGCGTCCACGTAGCACAACTTCTCGGCGTCCGGACCGATCGGACAACCGCAGAACACCACCGGCACGGACACGTCCTCCAGATCGATGGGATACCGCCCGTGCATGCTGACCAGCAGCGCCCCGTCGACGCTGCCGCCTCGCAGATACCGCACGGCGGCGGTCTGGTAGTCCTGAGGCGAGCGAAGCATGAGCAGCACCAACTGCATCCCGGTCGGCGCCAGTTCGCGGCTCGCACCCCACAGCACGCGCGCGAAGAACGGGTCGGAGAACACGCGGGTGCCTTCCTCACACACGATGAACGCGATCGAACCGGTGCGCTCCGGCTCGGTGTCGCGCGTCGACCGCCGTCGCGCATAGCCCAGTTCCGCCATCGCCTTCTCGACCTGCCGCCTGGTCTCGGGCCGAACCTGATGGAACCCGTTCAGCACCCGAGACGCGGTCGCGGGCGAGACGCCGGCCGTGCGCGCCACGTCCAGCAGTGTCGGGCGCTCACGCGAAGTCGGCACCGTGGTCACAGCCACCTCCTGGTCACAACAGCACACACACCGTTACACCGGTGTCACCGGATGGAACTTGTGGCGACAACCTCCGTCAACTACGAAGTGGCCGAACGCAGGCACAGGCCATGAAAGTTTCAAGCGACCGGATCTCCACCACACGACAGCACCAGACCGGTGAAGTCACGCCGATTCGCGCAGCACCAGGCTGGTCTTCAGGACGGTCGCGCGGCAGGACTCGTCGGCGACGAGCAGCTCGGCGACCGCCCGCGCGCCCATCTCCTCGACGGGCTGTCGGACCGTGGTCAGCCGCGGCATCGTGTGCCTGGCCAGCGTGCCGTCGTCGAACCCGACGACGGCCACCTGGTCCGGCACCCGCACGCCCAGCCGGCGTAATCCGCGTAGCGCGCCGAAGGCCATCAGGTCCGAGGCCGCGAACACGGCGTCCAGAGCCGGATACCGATCCAGCAACCGCAGCATGGCATGCTCACCCGAGTCGACCGTGAAGTCCCCACGGCAGACGATCCCGTCCGGCGCCAGACCGCCCTCCGCCAGCGCGCTGCGATAGCCGGCCAGGCGGTCGTCGGCCACGATCATGTTGCTCGGTCCCGCTATCGTGGCAATGGCCTGTCGACCCGAGGAAATCAGATACGACACGGCCTGCCGGGCCCCACCCGTATTGTTGGCATCCACATAGGACAGTCCGGCGACGGCGGGGCGGCCGACACACATGACCGGCACCCCGGCCTCCCGCACCACCTGTGCCGGCGCTCCGTCGGACGGCATGCCCACCATCACGACGCCGTCCACGTGGCCGCCGCAGAGGTAGCGCAGCAGCGTGTCCCGAGGGGCGTTCCGCAAGGCCGTTGACACGACAAGCTCGCGACCGGCCCGCAGCGCGGCGCGCTCGGCTCCGACCAGTAGCCGGCTGTAGAAGGAGTCGCGCTGGTAGCGCAGCATGTCGTCGAACACGACCACCGACACCGCGCCGCTGTGACCGCGCGCGAGGTGCGGCGACCGCTGCCGCACGTAGCCCAGGTCGGCGACGGCCCGCTCAACCCGGGCCGCGGTGTCCTCGTTCACCGGCGCCGACCGGTTGAGCACCCGTGAGGCCGTCGCCACGGAAACACCGGCCCACCGAGCCACGTCAGCCAGCGTCGGCTGACGGTCGGGTGCGACCATCAAAGCACTCCTCACCAGAGCACGCGCCTCGCGACCTACGCGCTCGCCGCCGCCCGAATCGAGCGTCCGACCGACGGCCGAGCCCTGCCACAATCGAGACAATCGACGCCGCGGATCACACAATGCCGATCGGTTGCCATCGCAGGAGGCAGAGGTGAACCGAACCGCCTACGGAAGATTCCACCACGCCCACGGCCGAGCTCGACCCCGAACCTCTTTCCGTATTTCATGCGACTGTCCGGATCGCGAACGCCACAGCTCAGTTCAGTGTGCACAACTTGTCAAGCGGCCCATGACGCTCACGGCTGTTGTAAATGTTTTCACTGCTGGGCCTGACGAACTGGTCGCGTAAGCACCGGGTTCATCGGCACGCCCCTGGCGCCCGCGCTCAGCACCACGGGCCACGGCGACGACGCCTACGCCCTGCTCCTCCAGCAGGAATACCCGTCCTGGCTGTACGCCCTAAAACATGACGCGACCACCGTGTGGGAACGCTGGGACAGCATGCTGCCCGACGGCACCGTCAATCCCCCCGGCGAGATGACCTCCTTCAACCACTACGCCCTCGGTGCGATAGCCCAGTGGCTGCACACCACCGTCGCGGGACTTTCCACGGCGGCGCCGGGCTATGGGGAGGTCGTTTTCCGGCCCCGACCAGGCGGAGGACTGACCTGGGCCGAAGCAGCCCACCAATCGCCCTACGGCCGAGTGGCGATCCGACGGGAACTGCACGCCTCGCGCATCGAGGTGCGCACCACCGTGCGCACCGGCGCCAGCGCGCGAATCGAGTGGCCCGACGGAAGTGTCACGAACGTGCCGACCGGCACCACAACCACACTGCGGCCGACGTAGACCAGCGCCACTGTCCGTGCTCGAAACCATGCCGGTGACGCCCGGACGGCGACCGCCCCGGACCAGGTCGTGCTGTTTCTACACGGCAGCGCACACATCGACGAGATCAACGGCTTGCGCCGGCCACCGGCGTCCAGGCCGGCCGCCAGGTCGAGGTTCCCGGTCTACGCGTTGGCTCCGCAGTCTCAGCCGTCGACGCGAAATCGGCGCAGGCCATTGATGATCAATTCCAGGCCGAAGGTGAACTCGTCCGCCAACGGCACCGGCAGCGAATCGGCGACGGTGAGGGTGGCGGGAAACTCGGACGGATCCAGGCCGTGAAAGAGGGTGGACGCCTGCCCGTCGTCGGTCTGGCCGGCGGGACCGGCGAGCTGAATGGCGAAGCCCAGGACGAATCGGGCGAGCGTGGCGTAGGCGCGGGCGGCCACCGGTGGCGGAAAGCCGCTGCCGAGCAGGCGGGCGAGACATCGTTCGCGCAGGATCAGCGCGTTCGGCCCGATCGGTATCTGCCCGACGAGCAGCGGCGCGACATTCCGGTGCCGGCCGAGAGCGTCGAACATGGCCTCGGCGACCGTTCGGCAGGCCTCGTCCCAGTTCATCGTGGCGAACACGTCGGGAGCGAGGTCGACCTCGCCGAACACGTGGTCGACGACGCGGGCGACCAGCACCGTCCGGTTGGCGAAGTGCCGGTAGAGGGTGGCAGTGCTGGAGTCGAGCCGTTGCGCCAGCGTCCGCATGGAGAGGGCCTCGCCGCCGTCCTCGTCGACGATCTGCAGCGCCGTCGTGATGATCCGCGCCACCGGAAGGGCCGGGCGGCCGCGAGAACGGCGGCCCGTGGCGGATGTCTCGTCCGCGGCGCGGTCATTGGCCTTCACGGGTGGTGAGTATGCCGTCTCTTGACACACCCGGTGAATAACGGCAACACTGTTGTCGTTATGACGACCTCGTGCGAGATGGATCCCGACTCCCGGTACGCCACGGTGGACGGCGTCCGAATCCACTACAAGCGCGCTGGCCACGGACCTGCGGTCGTGCTGCTGCACGGCAGCGGATCGTCGGCGCACGGCTTCGAACGAGTGGCGGAGATGGTGTCGGCGTCGTTCGACGTCATCCGCCCCGACCTGCCCGGATTCGGTCTGACGGGCCCGCGCCCCGACCGCGACTACCGCGTCACGACGTACGCGGCGACCGTCGAGCGCTTCATGGCCAAGCTGGAGGTGCCGCGCTACGCGGTCGTCGGCAACTCGCTCGGTGGCAACATCGCGTGGAACCTGGCGCTGGACCAGCCGGACCGGGTCGACCGACTGGTGCTGATCAACGCGACGGGCTACCCGGAGAAGTCCCTGCCCGCTGGTCTCCGGTTGGCGCGCAACCCACTGCTGCGGCCGCTGCTGCGGCGTTGGCTGCCTCGCAGTGACTTCCGTTGGCAGTCGGTGTTCCGGCCCAACATCCGCCTGGCCGAGGGATACCGACGCGGGCGCGTCTTCCTCGCCGGCGACGCCGCCCACGTGCACACTCCGGCCGGCGCGCAGGGTCTGAACACCGGGATCCAGGACGCCTACAACCTCGGTTGGAAACTCGCCCAGGTGCTGGCCGGCGCCGATCCCGCGCTGCTGGACAGCTACGAAGCCGAACGACTGCCGATCGCCGCGAACGTGCTCGGCCTGTCCACCCAGAAGTACGAGGGCATCTCCAAGCTCTCCCCATCGAGCATCCGTCGCGGCAAGGACGAACAGCAACTGTTGTTGACCTATCACGGCGGCCCGCTGGCACCAGGCCACGGCGAACGCACGAAGACGCTGCGGGTGGGCGACCGTGCCCCGAACGCCGACCTGCTCCGCGCCGACGGCACACGGGTGCGGCTGTTCGACCTCTACCGCGGGTCCCACTTCACCGCCGTAGGCTACGGCGTCCGCGGCGTCGCCACCCTCGGCCTTCTCGACTCCCCCGCGTCCGGCGCGCCTCTCGAGCGGGTCGCGGTCGACGCGGGCTTCCACACCGCCAGAAGCGACGGGGTCCAGACCCTCGCCGACAACGCGGACTCCTTTCGCCGCGCCTACGGCGTGAGTCAGGACACCGTGCTGCTCATCCGTCCCGACGGCTACATCGGACACATCGCGACCAACGACCTACTCGACTCGACTCGCGCCGTCGTGCAAGCGATGACGCCCCCGGCATCGCCGGCCACGATTTCGGGGGTGGAGGAATGAACCGGACCCTGCTGCGAGGCGCTCGGGTGATCACCATGGCGCCGCACCGGCCCGACGTCGAACGTGCCGACATCCTCATCGACGGCGACTGCATCGCGGCCGTCGGACCCGATCTCGACGACCCCGCGGCCGAGACCGTCGATTTCTCCGACCGCATTGTCCTGCCCGGGCTGGTCAATGCGCACCTGCACACCTGGCAGACCGCGTTGCGCGGCGTAGGCGCCGACTGGACTCTGGCTGCGTACCTCGCACACATGCACGGCGACGTCGCCCGGAAGTTCACGCCGGACGACATGCACATCGCCACGCTCGCCGGCGCCTTGAGCCAGATCAACTGCGGCACGACGACCTTGGGCGACTGGTGCCACAACAACCCCACTCCTGACCACACCGACGCCGCCGTCGACGGACTGCTGCGCTCCGGGATCCGTGGCGTCTACCTGCACGGCACGCCCTACGTCTCGCCCAGCGCGGCGCACCCGGTGCACGAAGTCGACCGCTTGCTCGACGGGCCGGTCCGCACGCACGACCTGCTCACCGTCGGAATGGCCGTCCGCGGGCCGCAGCTGTCCACGCCCGAAGTCGCGGTGGCCGACTTCCGAGCAGCACGCGAGCGCGACATCATCGTGTCGACGCATCAAAGCGTCGGCATCCCCGGGTCCGGCTGGCAGGCGGTGCGCGCCGCCGGTCTGCTCGGGCCCCGCACGAACGTCGTCCACGGCGCCGGCCTCTCCGAAGACTGGGTTCAGACCTTGATCGAGGCTGGGGCCAGCTTCACCTGCACCCCCGAGAACGAACTCGGCCAAGGCCACGGCGCGCCCATCACCGCGCGATTGCTTCCGCTCGGAGCGGCGCCCTCCCTGGGCACCGACACCGACGCCGTCGTGCCTGGCGACGTCCTCACCGCCGCGCGGATCGCGCTGGCCCACCAGCGCGGCCTCGATCACGATCGTCTCCGGCAGTCGCCGACCGGGCAGTTCACCATGGAGCCGACGATCAGCGGCAAGCAGGCGTTGGCTTGGGCGACGGTCGAAGGCGCGCGGGCTCTCGGCCTGGCCGACCAGGTCGGCAGGATCGAGCCGGGTATGCAGGCCGATCTGGTCGTCGTCGACGGCCGCCGGCTGAACCTGTGGCCGGTGCACGACCCGATCGCCGCGGCGCTGCACGCCGGTGTCGGCGACATCGAGGCCGTCATGATCGCCGGCCGGTGGCGCAAACGCGACCACATCCTGACCGACGTCGACATCGCGGCATTGAAGGAAGAACTCCAGGAATCGGGTGATCGCCTGGCCCGCCGGTTGAGCCGCACCGGTCCCGTTGCGGGGTTACGCCGGCGAATCGTGCGGCGCGTCGTTCGGCAGAGCATGATCCGGCAGATCCGCACTCCCGGCCGTGAGGCCCCCTGACCGCGCCGACGTGGCGGTACGCGCTCTCAGGCTGACGGGCTGGAATGAACATGGCCTCTACTACGTGGCCATCTGTGGATCCAGTTCGTTCACGGCGGCAGCGAACGAACTGCTCGTGGCTCATCCCTCGCTGTCGCAGCAGATGAGTACGCTGGAGGCACTGGGGGCCGAACCACTCGAACGCGACCGCCAGGGCTTCGCACGCGTCCTCGTACCCAGGGCGATTCGAATCCGAGCACAACTCGGCCTCTGAGCTTGAAGCCGCCAAGTGGGTGCGCTCTCTCCACACGGCCTGACAAGCCCTCGGGCTTCGTCATGAGTATCCACGGACACGGCGCGACGCCGCTCTCTTCCGGGCTACGCGCCTACGAGCGGTCTGTTGAGATGTCAACACACCCGGGTTAAGCTGACGCCATGGAGAAGCTGACCGATGAGGAGATGGCGTTGTGGCAGGCATGGAAGCTCGCCTCCGAAACGGTGCGCACCCACATCGCCGCTGACATCACGGCAGCGACCGGACTGTCCGATCCGGACTTTGGCGTGCTGACTCGTGTTGTGGAGCTCAGCGGAGGCCGGATGCGGCAGAACCGATTGGCGGAGCTGATGGGCTATCACCGCAGCCGCCTGTCACATCACTTGGCGCGCATGGAAGAGCGCGGTTTGATCAGCCGAGAGGCCGTCGGTTCCGGGATGGAGGTCGTCGCCACCGCGGCCGGACGCGAAGCCGTGGCATTGGCCCGGCCCGTGCACGCGGCGGCCGTCCGTGAACACCTCATCGAACCGCTACGACGCGCTGATCCCAGCGTTTTCCTGGCCGGGCTGCGTGAGCTCACACCGTCGAAATAGGCCCCCAAACCGAAACAACCCCAGTTCATGCCTGGACCGGTCCCCCGCCACTGCCACTGGCCCCGCTCAGGTCCAACTCGGCGCATCCACGGCAGCGCGATTTTCACGACCATGGCCCGGGGTCATGTCCGGTCAGCGCGGTCGCGACATGCCGAGTTCGGCGGCCACCGCGCGTCCGATGCCGCGGGTCGCGCCGATGGCCTGCACGACCCGGGCGGAGGTGGTCACCATGTCAGTTGCACCTCGTCCTCGAACACGGCACCGGTCGGGCCGTCCTTGGGCAGTGTGGCCAGACGGATGGCGACCACGGCGGCTTCGGCGGGCCCGCGAGTACCGCGGAAGTTGTTGAAGTCGGTGGCCACGTGGCCGGGAGCCGCACCGTTGATCTTGATAGGGGTGTCGGCCAGCTCACGCGCGTAGTGGACGGTAATGGCGTTGAGCGCGGTCTTGGAACTGGAGTAGGCCATGTCCGGTTGGCCCACCCACGCGCCGGGCTCACCGATCGAGCCACGCTTGCTGGTGACGTTGACGATGCGACCAGCGGGTGACGCGTACAGGAGCGGCAGGAACGCGTTGATCATCCGTACGACGGCGAAGACGTTGGTCTCGTAGACGAACCGGAAGTCCTCGACGGTCTCCTCGGTCGGCTTGGGCAGGTGATCCAGCGGACGGTGGTTGAGCGTGTTCACCCCGGCGTTGTTGACCAGTACGTCGAGGTGGTCCCACGTGTTCTTGACCTGCGCAGCCGCCGACGCTACCTGCGCGTCGGAGGTGACGTCGAGTTCCATGACGCGGACGTCACCCAGTTCCGAGAGCTGGACAGCCGTCTCGGCGCCGCGTTGTGCGTCGCGCGCTCCGACGTAGGTGACGAAGCCCAGTGTGGCCAGCTCGGCGGCGATTGCCCGCCCTATCCCCTTGTTGGCGCCGGTTACCAGGGCCACTCGCGCGGCGGACGACGTCTCATGCGGTGTTGTCATATCAACACCATAGGTTCACCCATGTTGATATGTCAACACGCGCAGTCCGCCGTAGGATCGCGCACCGGCCGCACCACAGACGAAGTGGACCTGGCCTGGCCGGCGTTCCCGCGCCGGTTCGACATCGAGCACACCTTCCGCATGCTCGAGCAGACCCTGGGCTGGACCACCCCGAAACTCCGGTCCGACCGCTGGACCTGGCTGCTGCCGGCCGCCTGCACCCAACTGCGTCTGGCCCGCGTCCGGCGCGGGTATCGGCACCTACGCCGGCCCATCACGTGTCCGGCCGGTGTCCCGAAACCGTCCCGGCCCGGCCCCGGACGCCCCGCGGGAGTGCCCAACCGCCGGCCTGCCCGCCAACTGCAGTACTCGTACGGCGGCACGGTGATTCACAGCGGCGCTGCTCAGGTCGGGGTACAGGTCAGCGCCGGTGACGCTGCCGCCCCGGTGGCCTGGATCCCGAAGCTCGTGCTGCCACCCACACCGATCGAGCCGTTCCACCCGGCGTCCGTGGCGACCACCCTGCTGCCGTTCTGCTTCAGGCTGGTGTTCCACGAGTTGACGACCTGCTGGTCGCCGGGCCACGTCCAGCTCACCCGCCACCCGGTCATCGGCGTGTGGCGGTCATTGGTGACGGTCACCGTCGCCACGTGTCCGGTGCCCCAATCGCCGTTGATGTGCAGGCTGGCCGAGCACCCGGCCGCCGGCAGCACCAACAGCGTGATGGAGTTCGCCGGGTACGTCGCGTCGACGTGGCCGTTGCTCACCTGGAGATCACCACCGCGCACGATGGCTCCCAGGTTGTCTGGGCTGTAGGTGAACCGCTGCGCCGCGGCGGCGTTGTCGAAACCGGCAACCGACAGCGACGAGGTCAGGTCGCCGCCGGTCTTGTTGACGACCATGACCGTGAGCGCCTCGTCGGAGGAGCGCTGCGCCGCGTACACCGCCAGTTGGCCCTGGTCGGCCGAGGTCGCCGACACGCTGACGTCACCGAAGCGGCTGCCCGCGCCGTCGTAGTCGCGGTACATCCGGAACGCGTACGCGCCCGGATCGGTCGGTTTGGGCTCACCCCACAGCATGGCCAGGTCGAGGCCCTCACGGCCGAAGATGCCCAGGACGTCGGCCTCGGCCAACGCGCCGTTGATGTCGTCCAGCGCGCCCCAGTTGTACTCGGTGATGGCGGTCTTGGTGCCGGGGTTGTACTGGGCGACCCAGGACTTCATGGTGCGGACGAACTGCAGCGGCGGCGCGTTGACCCCGCTGGGGCCGATCCAGGACTCATCGACGTAGGTCGGGTCCCACAGCGACCGGGTGGACCGCAGTCGCAGCGCGTCGGACGCCGGGTCCGTGCCGCCGCTGATCTGCGGGTAGTAGTGCTGGTCGAAGTAGTCCAGGTAGCGCTTGCCGCCGTGGGCGTCGCTGTAGTCCTTCATGTTCTTGAGGTACCACTGGGAGAGGTTGAGCCCGCCGTGCGCGGCCGCGTCGGCGCCGGGCGCGCAGCCGTCCAGCCCGGAGGCAACCCACTCGCAGTAACCCCAGCCGGACGGGCCGAGGACCGCCGCGCTCGGGTCGGCCGCCTTGATGGCCGCCGCGGCGGCGGTGCCCTTGCCGCCCAGTTCGTCGTCGGAGACAGGATCGGGGTGCACGTCGCGATGCGTGCTGGACCACAGCACCGGTTCGTTGTCGAGCTCGTAGACCGGCACACCGCCCTGCGCCGCCGTGCCGAACTGGCTCACCAGGTGCGACACCATCTCGCCGTCGAAGGCCGCGTCCTGCGGGATCGAGGTGTCCGTGGGCACACCGGTCAGCTGCTGCCCGTTGAGCTGACCGTTGCCGCAGTTGGGGTCCCACTGGTCGAAACCGTCCTGCTGCGGAAACCGGGTCGCCGGAAAGCCGCAGGCGTACGGGTGCGACGCCGGCGAGTCCTTGGCCACCCACCCGATCAGGGGCACGGTGACGACCGGCTTGATGCCGCGGTCGAGGTTGGACTTGACCACGCCTTCGACGGAGTGTTGGTCGTCGGCGACGATGTTCTCGAAGTACCAGTCGCTGCCGGTGTTGTAGGTGTGGTTCTTGAAGTTGTAGCGGGTCGACGCGTTGCCGCCCCAGCGGGCCACGGTCTGGCCGATCTCGGCGCTGAAGGCCGGATCGCCGCCGTTGAGGCCGTAGATGTCGGGGCTGATCGCGTGGCGGGCGGCGGACACGTCCACAGACAGCGCGGGCCCGGCGGTCGCCGCCGCGGCGTTCATGGCTGCCGGGTTCGTCAACATCATTGCCACGACAGACGCCGCCAGGCCGACAGCCGTGACCGGTTGTCGCTTCCGCCATCGCCGAGTACCCACCACGGAGGCCTCCGCCCGATCCAGTGCGCGGACATTCTTGATTGGCCGACAGGATGCTGGAGGACGTGCGACATCCGTCAAGTCGCCCGTGACCGCCGGCGGCAGGAGCCGTCCGCCGCTGCAATCGGAAACCCTTGCTGCACCGTCACGTCAATGCCGTTGCGCCTCACGGCGTTCGACCGCCGGCTCTCCCGCGCCGTGTCACAGGCGACCGGTCAAGCCTTGGCTCTACCAGGGGATCTGGCGCCGGTAGCGCGGACACGTCAGCCGCGGCACGCGCCGCCTGCCCCACTGGGAAAGGCGGCGATTTCGCTTCTGTGCGTTGCGGGTTCGACTCCCGCGCCCTTCCATGACATCCCCGGCAGGCACGGAGGTGCTGGCACTGAAACTTACATGACCGGTGCTCTACGCGATCACGCATTGCCTGATCTCGTGTTTCGCCCAGCACACCGTGCAGGTGTTGGCCCTGCGCAGCTGCGTGCCCGTGGGGGCGTGGGAACCGTCGACCGTGACGGTGATGGGCGATGCGATCCACGCGATGAGTTCAGCACTGGACATCGGCGCCACATCGCACTGCGCGACGCGCACGTCCTCGGTGACGAACTGCTCGCCGTGGCCGGCGGGGTAAGGCCACGGCCACGTGGCGGTCGGCGTGAACAGGTGACGGGTCACGGACGGTGGCCCACGTGTCGCCGCACCCAGCTCGCGGCTCAACAGGAGCCCCCGGCCCAGTGGGCCACCCTGAGTCTGCGCAGGTCAGCGACGCACGCGTGGCGCCAGAGCACACATGCGTCAGCCGTCAGAGAAAATCTATGCCAGCCGGGGTAGACATTCGGCCGTGGGTGCGTGTAGTGTTCTGCTCGTCACGAGAGAAAAAACGTCAGATGGCACGGGAGATGACGAACTACCCGTGGAGCACAGGTAAGACGGCCAGGCATATCGGAGCCGATCACGGTACGGGGTTCCGGTGGGTGGCCGAGGACCGTCGCTCCCACCGGGCAGATACACCAGAGCCCAGCAGTGACGGTCGCAGCATGGAACGCAAGAGGGATCGACGCGGGAGATGACGAACTACCCGTGAGCAGTGGCTAGACGGTCACCGGCCGGAACCGATCGGTGAAAGGGGTTCCGGCGGGTGACCGAAGCAGTGAGCCGAAGGGGATCGGATCGTTCACTCGGTCCCGCGCGGTGACGCAGGTTGGAAATGCACAAGGCACGACAGCAGGACGCGGGAGATGGTGGACCGCCCGCGAGTCAGGGATGAAGTGCAGGACGGTCAGGTGCGCCGGAGCCGATCGGTGAAAGGGGTTCCGGTGGGTGACCAGCGGCATCAGGTGCTGGGCCCGAGCAAGGTGAGGGGTTCCGGGCATGATCGCCGCGAGAGGACGAGCACGAAAGTCACACAGTGGTTCATCACGTGTGAACAGCAGTACAGCAAGTCGAAGTACAGCAAGCGCAAGTGGCAGTACAGGTAATGCACGTCAGGTAGTCAGAGGAGAAGGGAAGGGTTACACGCCGTCGGATCGCCCGCTCCAGGCTGTGTCGCGCCGGGCGGGTACCGCAGTCCCATCGGAATGGAAGGTGGTCTTCGGTTACGCATATGCGATCCCCGCAGGTTCTGCCTCTCAGGCGGGCCACGCGGACAACGGAAGCCGGTCTCACGGCCGGTTGATGGTGATGAACCCGAACCCCTGGGGCCCCGGCGCTAC
Organism: Kutzneria buriramensis; assembly: GCF_003387475.1. Taxonomy (GTDB): domain Bacteria; phylum Actinomycetota; class Actinomycetes; order Mycobacteriales; family Pseudonocardiaceae; genus Kutzneria; species Kutzneria buriramensis. The sequence continues at coordinate 49,650 of NZ_QUNO01000017.1, forward strand.
ACGCGCCGGGGCCCCTCGTGATGCGGAGGCTCGATGATCCCAGACCAGCAGGACACGGCCGGCACAAGTGCGGCCGACAAGTTCGACGATGAGCACTACCCCGCCTACACGATGGGCCGCGCGGCGGAGATGCTCGGCACCAGCGCGGGATTCCTGCGCAGCCTGGACGAGGCGAAACTGATCGAGCCGCAACGCTCGGCCGGTGGCCACCGTCGCTACTCGCGCCACCAGCTGCGGATCGCCGCCCGGGTGCGGGAACTGGTTGATCAGGGCACCGCGTTGGACGCGGCCTGCCGGATCATCACCCTGGAAGACCAACTCCACGAAGCCCAACGTGTCATCGCCGAACGAGACGACCAACCCTGACCACAGGTCCCGGTTGACCGGTCGAGGGTGTTGCTGAGGACGGTCGTAGCGGTCGGTGTCATCATTGGTCGGCCTCAGCAACTGTTCGCCCCGACGCGGCGCACGGACAACGCCTTCGGCATCGCACCGTCTGCTGGTTGCCCGTCAGCTTGTGGGGCTCGGGAACGCGATTCCATCTCCGACCCGGGTCTGCCTGGCCGCCGACCGGCGGGCTGCGACATCACGTAGTGCTGTTGTCGCTGCTCCACCTGATCGTGCGAGGCAGCGGTGGCTCAGCGGTTCGGAAGCGCGTAGCGAAGGATGCGTCCCCAGGTGGAGGCGTACTGCCGGAACAATGGGCCGGTGACGTAGGGAAGGCCGTAACGCTGGCAGATCGCGCGTACCCGGGGCGCGAGCGTGGCGTAGCGGTTGCTGGGGAGGTCGGGGAAGAGGTGGTGTTCGATCTGGTGACTGAGGTTGCCGGTGAGGATGTGGAAGAGGGGGCCGCCCTCGATGTTGGCCGAGCCCTGGATCTGGCGGAGGTACCACTGGCCGCGGGTCTCCTCCTGGACCTGCTCCTCGGTGAAGGTCTGGACCGCGCCGGGGAAGTGGCCGCACATGATGATGGTGTGCGACCAGATGTTGCGTACGGTGTTGGCGCAGAGGTTCCCCAGCAGGCAGGGAACCGCCGAAGGCCCCGCGAGTGCGGGGAAGAGCAGGTAGTCCTTGGCGAGTTGGCGCAAGGCCTTGGCCGCCAGTCTCGCCGCGTCGTTGACGAGGCGGCGAGGGCTCCTGCCGCCGGACAGGACCACGTCCGGTTCCAGGTCGTACAGCGCGATTCCCCATTCGAACACGGGGGCGAGCAGCGCGTTGACGAGCGGTTGGGCGAGGTGGGCCGGGTGCCAGGGCTGCTCGGGGCTCATCCGCAGGATGGTGTAGCCGAGGTCGCGGTCGCGTCCGACGACGTTGGTCCAGGTGTGGTGTTGGTGGTTGTGGGTGCGTTTCCAGGCGTCGGCCGGGGTGAGGAAGTCCCATTCCCACGTGCTGGAGTGGATCGCCGGGTCGCCCATCCAGTCCCATTGGCCGTGCAGGACGTTATGGCCTAGTTCCATGTTCTCCAGAATCTTGGCGGTGCTGAGCATCAGGGTCCCGCAGACCCAGGCGGGTGGGAACAGCGAGAACGCCAGGGCGATCCGGCCGGCGATCTCGAAGGCCCGCTGGTTGGTGATGATCCCTCGGATGTAGCGGGCGTCGCGCTCGCCGCGGGTGGCGATGACCTCGGCCCGCAGGCGGTCGAGTTCCTCCCCCAGTGCTTCGACCCACTCGGGCTGGGGCAAGGAATCGGATTCTGCGCCAGACGCGCGCACGCTGGGTTCTCCTTCGGGTCTAGATGTCGAGGGCGAGGCGACCGGCTGCGGCCGACACGCAGGTCTGGATCAACCGGCCGGGTTCGTCATGGATCTCGCCGGTCCTCAGGTCGCGCACTCGACCGTGTACCAGCGGGGTGAGGCAGCCGAAGCACAGGCCGCGACGGCATCCGTAGGGCATCGTGACGCCCGCCTGTTCGCCGATGTCCAGCAGGGGGACGGTGGTTGCGGCGTCGGTGTCGACACCGGTGCGGAGAAAGCGGACGCGGCCACCGGCGGTATCGCTTTCGTGCGGCGGAAACGGGGCCAGGCGGAAGCGCTCCACGTGCAGCTGCTCGGTCAGCTGGGCGTCGGCCCAGTGCGCCTCGACGGCGTGGAGCATCGCTTCGGGGCCACAGGCCCAGGTCTCTCGTTCGCGCCAGTCCGGGCAGAGGTCGGCGATACGCCCCGGGGTGACATGCCGGGACGGCTCACCGCCAGGGCGGGTGTGGTGTGGGACGAACCGGAACCAGGGCAACTGTCGGTGCATGGCCTGTAGCTCGTCGCGGAACAGGCACTCACGGATGGTGCGGCTGCTGTGGATGAGGAGCACATCAGGGTGCGCACCGGTCGGGGGGCGTTGGGCCAACGTGCGGAGCATGCCCATCACCGGGGCGATGCCGCTGCCGGCGGTGACCATCAGGATGCGCGGCGGGGGCGGGTCAGGAAGGCTGAAGTCGCCTTGCGCCGGCCCCAGTCGCAGCACCGTTCCCGGTGGCGTGTCCTGGGCCAGACGTGGCGAGATGCGGCCGCCGGCAACGGCCTGGACGGTGATGGACAGGAGCCCGTCGGTGGGCTCGGGCGGACAGGTCAGCGAGTAGGTGCGCCAGTGCAGCGCACCGTCGATCCGCACGCCTATGGGCAGGTACTGTCCGGCTTTGTGTCCGGCCCACCCCCGGCCGGGTTTGATCAGGAGTGTGGTGGCCTTGCCGGTCTCGGGCCGCGCCGCCACGACACGTCCGGCCGGGTGGCGGGCGCACAGCAGCGGATCGATCAGGCCGAGGTAGTCGTCCACAGTGAGCGGGCTGGTCAGCCAGGTCGCCGCGGCCAACAGGGGGTTGCCGCTCCAAGCTGGACGCAGAGGGAGTGCGGGCATTCGAGGGCTCCTCTTGCCTCAACTGCGCAGGGGGTGCTCGTACTCGCCTGCCCGCCCGGTCCGACTTCTTTCCTGCGGGAAGCAGTCGACCCCGGACGCACCCGAGCTTGCCTCGGGAACGCGCCGCGTGGGAGCCTGTCAGAACGCCAAAATTGTTGCGGTGCAAGGCGTTCGCCCTCCACCGCCGCTGTCCGAGGTCGGTTCTTATTGTGAGCCAGATACGGGGGTGGGGACAGGGGGCCATTGACGGCCTGCTGGCGGGGCTCAGTGCCAGCGATACCGCACAGGTCCGTGCTACGACGACAGCTCAACGGTCTGATCCGCTACGAGCCCACAGACCGATTCTGGCTGGCCGCACTGTCGTCGCTGCTGGCGTGCCGTCCACGGTGCATCCGGTCGCGGTGGCCGAGCAGGTGGCGCTGCTGGATCAGCTCTCTGGCGGCCGGTTCCAGCTGGGCGTCGGGCGTAGTGGGCCGTGGGTGGACCTGGAGGTGTTCGGCACCGGCCTGGACCGTTGCGAGCAAGGCTTCGCCGAGAGCCTGGACCTGCTGCTGACGGCCCTGAGCACGGGCCGGGTCCGGGCGGGCGGCGAGCGCTTCGCGTTCCGCGAGGTGCCGATCGTGCCCACCCTACGGCGGGCATCACCGCCGGTAGTGGTGGCGTGCACCTCGCCTGGCACCGTCGAGACGGCGGCCGCGCGCGGGTTGCCGATGCTGCTGGGATGCACATCGGCGACGAGGAGAAAGCCGCGATAGTGGCCCACTACACGAAGACAGCCGCCTGTAACGGCCGCGACCCCCACGCGGTGCGGCACACAACAGATGACAATCATTGTCAGCCGTACTGGGCGTCGTCGTGCGTGGCAGAGGTCGAGCCGGTTGTCAGCGGGACGGACCAGTCGGTCGCCGACGCCGGCGATGGGTCAGTGCTCGTCGACGTGGTCGCCGTGGACGGCGTGTCGGTGGCCGTCGTGCACGTAGTCGACGTGGTCGCCGTGCGGCACCGCGACGTGCCCACAGCCCTCGCCGTGAACGTGCCCGTGCGCGTCGTGGATGGTGTGGTCGGCCGGCTCGCACTCGTCGACGTGCCCCTCGTGCGCGCGGTGCAGGTGACCATCGTGGGCGTAGTCGACGTGGTCGCCGTGCGGGAGTGCGACATGACCGCAGCCCTCACCGTGAACGTGTTTGTGGCCGGAGTGCTCGACGTGAGTCGTCGTCATAATGTTGCTCGCTTCCTGGAAGCGTGATGCATGTCCAGACGTTCGAGACAACCGCCAGTGTAGTGACAGCAGCCAGCCAGCACCTGCGGATCCTCAGGGAGGTCCGTGCCGTGCACTGCCAGCGGCACGGCCACGAGATCGCCTATCGGCTGGTGGACGAGCACCTCGCGTGCATAGTGACCAGTGGTCGCGCGATGCCCACCGCGGCAACGCGTGGATCCTCGGACTCGGTGTCCTCTTCCTCACCGTCTACCCCACCAGCCGCAGCACCGCCAACGGCTCAGCCGGCGCCACCGTCCTGTTCGGATCGACCTTCGGCATCAGCTCCAGTGACGCGATCGCGGCCGCCGCCGTCGGCGCGGCAGTTTGCGTGCTGATGGTGGCGCTGGCCCCGACCGTTGCTGTTCGCGACCCTGGATCCCGCCGTCACCGCCGCACGCGGACTTCCCGGGGGGTAAGACGAGGACCTCCGTGGCATGACGGCGAACGGGGCACGTCGGGTTCACCACTACGAGACCCAGCAGCGGCGAGCAATCCTGCACGCGCTCGCCCGCGCTCCCGGCTTCCTCAGCGCCCAAGCCCTGCACGCCCACATGCACGCCGCCGGCCACACCATCGCGTTGACTACCGTCTACCGCGCCCCGCACGTCTACGCCGACACCGGGCGCATCGACAGCACCTACGACGCGACCGGCGGGCGGCTGTTCCACCTGGGACCCGACACCGGCCGCAGCCACTACCTGGTCTGCCGCGGCCTCCCCCTCGACGCAGCCGTCGCACGGGACTGGGCCGCAGCCACCGCCGCGGACAACGGGTTCACCGACATCAACCCAGTCATCGAACTCACCGGCATGTGCCCCGCCTGCAGCGCCTCCTGACCTCAAAGGCCAAGGCAACGTGGCTGCCATGCGGCGGCGAGGTACGGGCCGTGGGGTCCGTCTGCCTGGCCAGGCAGACGGACCCCGGTGCCAGGGACTACCGGCGGCGAGCGGCGAGCCGGAGCGCGAACAGGAGGCCGGCGCCGAGCGCGAGCAGTCCGGCCGCGATGCCGATCAGCGCGCCGGAGTTCACACCGGTGTTGGCCAGCGCGGTGTTCTCCACCGACGGGGCCGTTGTCGTCGGCGTCACTGCCACTGCGGTGCTGGTCGTAGTGGGCGCCGTCGTGGTCACCGTGGTCGTGGTGGTCGTCGTTGTGGTGGTCGTCGTGGGCGGCGGCGTGCTCTTCTGGCAGGCCGCGGCCGACAGCTTCTTGGTGAACGACCAGCCGTTCGTGCCGTTGGCGTCGTCCCACGCCTTCACCGTGACCACGAACGTCTCGGCCACGTCACTCGGGATGGTCGTCGCGTCGTGGAACGTCGCGTGGTACGAGTCCTGGAACGTGGTGTCGACCAGGCTCGTCGCCTTGTCCGCGCCGGACTGCTGGACCGTGGCCGACACCGTGTTGGGGTGGCTGCCGTTGTAGTCCTTGAGGTCGATGGTGAGCGTGGTCTGCCCGTCCGCGCATCCCGCGGTCACGGTCGGCGTGTGCGCGTTGGCGGGCGCGGCAAGCAGAAGTGCGGCGCCGAACGCGGCAGCCGCCGCGGAGCCGATGCCGAACGACCGTCGCGCTGTGGGTGTCATCCGTCGTTCCCGTTCTCTGATCAGCCAGGGGAGAGCAAGGATCGAGCGACCCTATGAGCCACGACGGGCATTGGACGAGAACGCCCAGCGCGCATTTGGGTATCGGATTGGTGACGATCGGTCCAGCCCACTACACCCAAATGCACTCGAAGGGGCCCTCACGGGTGGCGCCGGCAGGTGTCGACGCCACCCGTCACGATTTGTCAGGCGGCCAGGCGGGCGGCCTGGTTCAGCAGGTCGTGGGCCTGGTCCAGCAGCTGACAGCCCTGCCGGTCGACGGGACGACCGTGGAAGGCGGCGTCCATCAGCACGGCGCCGATCCGATTGGTCAGCTTGTCCCGCTGGTCACCCAGATCCGCCAGCCGCTTGGCCGCGGCGGGATACGCGGTCGGGTCACCGCTGATCGCCTTGGTGGACGCGGTGAGCGTGTTCCGGGCGAACTGCCCGTTCGCGGCGAGCAGCTGCTTGTACGCGTCACCGAGCTGGCGCACGGTGTCTTGGTTGAACCGCAGCGACCACGGCAGGTTGCCGGGCTTGAGGTCCTCGACGAGCACGCGGCCGTCGTCCTGGTACCGATCGCTGAGTCCGGTCAGCGCGAGAATGGTCGGCCGGTTGTCGGTCTGATCGGCCCACGTCGTCCGGTCCACGCCCCGATGCGCGACGCCGGGACCGGCCAGCCCCAGCCAGATCGTGGCCATGTCCGGCCACAGACCGCCGTGGTTCCAGGCGTACCCGGACGAGGTGTACACGCACGGCTTCTGGCAGTTGGGCGCACCGCCGCCGATGTAGTCGTCCTCACCGGAGAACGCGGTGAACGTCGGCGTCCGGGCGGCGTCCGGTCCGACGAAGTGCAGGATCTTCTCCTCCACCTGGTCGGCGATCTGGTAGGCGACCTTGTCGGTGCCGCCGGTCAGCGGATTGGTCACGGACAGCTTCGTGACGTCGCGCTCCAGCGACAGCGCGGTCGGCGAACCAGCCTGCGGGTTGCCCTGCACCCACACGGCCGGCGCCGGGTCGCTGTGGATGGCGAACGGCGTGGTGTTGCCGGCCTGCGTGGCGAGCAGACCCGGCAGGTTCACGTTCACCTCGGACCGCGTGGTGTAGGAGCAGGTGTTGCCCGCGGCGCCGGTGCAGTTGGCCGGGGTCGGGGCGCTGCCGGAGAAGTGGTCGCCCTCGTCGGTGGTCACCGAGAACAGCGTGTTGGCCGGGGTGATCCCGTCCTTGGCCAGTCGCGCCAGGAACTGTCCGAACGAGCGGTCGTAGTCGTGCAGCTGCTGGGAGTACAACGCCTCGCCGGGACCGAGGTCGCCGGTGTTGGCCGCGGTGTGGTCGCCGTGCACGTCGGACAGGTACACGTTGGTGATCGGGACCCCGTGCTCCTGCAACAACGCGGCGTAGCCCAGCGAGTTGGTCGCGGTCTGCGCGTCGAAGCCCGGAAAGCCGGGATTGCCCTTGCTGTCCGCGATGATCTGGCCGTCCAGGTTCGTGGCCGGCCCCGAACCCAACTCGGGCGCCACCTCGGCGTTGCCGAACAGCGCCTTGTAGCCCGAGTAGCCCCCGGGCTCGTCCGGCAGCACGTCGCTCTGGCCGTTGCCGCAGACCGCCGAGGTCCGCGCGCAGTGCACGGCGTAGCCGACGAAGTCGGCAGTCGCCTTGGCGGGGTTGGCCTTCGCCTCGGCCTGCTGCGGCGAGTCGGAGCCGAACACGGTGGGGATGTCGGTGGCGATGTTCTCCAACACGGTGTTGGACATGCCCACCTCGCCGACGTTGCAGCCGGCCCGGGTGAACGTCGTCCACGGCGCCGGCGTGTTCACGTTGGCGCTGATCGGGTTCTGCGAGCGGTCCGCGCTGTAGGCCATGTTGTACCGGGTGTCCGCCGGTGACCCGCTCGGGTCGTACAGCGGGTCCGTCCAGTACGCGAAGGACACGCCGGTGTGCGTCTTCCCGGCCGCGTCGTAGTAGGAGAAGCTGTTGGACTGCGTGACGCTGGTCCGGTCGGGGTAGAGCCCGGTCTGGTTGGACGTGAAGTTCGTGGCGGTGTGGCTGAGCACGTCGTGGTCGTTGCTCAGCAGCGTCCCGTTGTGCTCCAGGAATCCGAGCAGGTTGGGCATCTGCTCCAGGTCGCTGGGCACGTTCGGGTTGTCCCGGGTGAAGTGCACGTTGTCGAACTGGATCGAGATGACGTGCTTGATTCCGTTGTCCAGCTGGCAGCCGGTAGGCCGCTGCGCGGACGCCTGCGCCGTCGTCGCCATGCTGAGCGCGCCGAGCACGCCCAACGCGGCGGCAACGGCTCTTCGGGTCTTGTTCACGTGCTGTCCCCTCAAGTGATACCGACCGGTCCTCACCGAGCTCCGATTCATGAGCCCCGCACACCCTGGGCACCCACCCCGCCGAAGTCAAGCTTTTGGCCCAGCACCGGGCTGCCCGTGTTGCATTCGTCGAAAGGTCGTGCGGACCGTCGCGATGCGTTACCTACCAGGACATGTCGGACACCGCGCGGCAGGTTTCCCGCGCGGCCATCACGCTGGCCGGCGGGGAGGCGGTCGCGGCCGGAGGCGGATACGACTTCGACCGTGCCCACCGCAAGCGGCTCCACGCCGAGATGGCGTACTTGGACCACAAGGGCCTGTCCACGCGGGCCGGAGTTCACGCGAAGCTGGACGGCCTCTACATCGATCTCAGCCTCGACCCGTGCCCTCTTCAGCAGGTCGACGAGAACCTCCTCGGCCAGTTGCCGGCCGAGGACATGGCACCGCGCCGGCCGGTGAGTACGAACCGCTCGGCGTAGCAGTCCGCCCGTGGGACAACGCTGTGGGATCCTGACCGCCGTGGTGCCCGCCTGATCAAACGAGTACGAACAGGCCGCGTAAAACTACTGGTCAGAGCCAGTGACTGACTTCTGGAACCCCACAGGCGGCCGGCGAGGACAGGCCGTGACGGGCAACTGCCGATGATCAGCTGACGTTGGGCGTGGTGTCGTCGAGGACCAAGGACGTCTGCTTGACCGAGGCCTGCGGCGTCCAGGTGATGCGGGTGGCGCAGAGGAAGACGACGAAGGCGGAGACCGCCACGGCGAGCAGACCGACGGCGAGGGTGGTGGCGGCGGCGAGGAGACCGATGGCGGGCGGCCCGGCGAGCAGGCCGACGGTGCCCATGCCGGCGACAAAGGTGAGGGCGTCCGGGCCCTGACGGGCGGCGGCGACGTACACGCACGGTGTGACGGCGGCGACGCCGAGACCGACGCAGGCGAAGCCGACCAGGGCCGGGAGGACACCGCCGAGGAGCACGCCGACAGCGAGGCCGAGGGCAGCCAGGGCGGTGCCGACGAGCACCACCCGGCCGTCGCCCCAGCGCGACCGCCAGCCGTCGGCGAAGAGCCGGGCCAGCACCATCATCACGGACACGACGGCGATGCCCATGGGCTCCACAGCCACCGATGCGTGCACCGAATTCCGCAGGTAGAGCGCGGACCAGTCGTTCATGGCCCCCTCCGTCACAGTGCCGAACACCATGGCGCAGCCCAGCAACAGCGTCATGGCGGACGGCGCCCGCCTACGACCGCGCTCCTTCTTCACGGGGGCCTGGTTCTCGGCGAGCAGGCCGGGCCGGGCGCACGCGACCAGGACCAGCACGACAGCCAGCGCCAGCCAGAAGTGCCCGGAGACGCTCGGCGTCAGGGCGGCGACCCCGGCCGCGACCAGGGCCGCGACCAGCGAACCTCCGCTGAAGCTGGCGTGCAGCCTGGCCATCACCGGCCGGCCGTAGCGGTCCTCCAGCGCCGCGCCCTGGGCGTTCATCGCCACGTTCAGGCATGCGACGGCGACGCCGTCGACGAACAGCGTGGCGACCGCGGCCGGGTAGTCGGCCACGACGGGCAGCGCCACCAGGACGAACCCGAGAACGAGGGCGGCCAGGCAGGACAGGTCACGCGAGCCGAGCCGGGCCATGAGCAGCGTGACCAGCGGGTACGACACGACGGCACCGACGCCGCAGGCCAACAGCAGCAGCCCGACCTCCGCGCTGCCCAGGCCCAGCCGACCGGCGATGGCCGGCAGCCGCGCCGCCCACGTCGAGTACTGGAAGCCCAGCAGGAAGAACAGGGCCGCGGTGGACAGGAACCGCCGGCCGAACCGGCCGTCCACTGTGGATGTGTCTGTCACGTGCTCTCCGTTCCGATGGCCTTCGACATGTACACGGCGCCGGGCCCGTAGCCGGCCGGCACGGTCACCCCGCGGACCGTGCGGAATCCCCTGGCGGCCCAGAAGACGTCGCTGCCGCCGACCGCGGCCAACGAGACGTGCGTGTACGCCCGGGCGGTCGCCGCCGCGAAACCGTCGAGCAGCAGCCGGGCCAGTCCGCGGCCGCGAAACCGCTCGGCGACGACGAGGTCGTGCAGGTGGACGTTGTCCGAGCGGCACCCGGCCCGTTCCGGCGTCACCAGGTCGGGACAGCGAAACCGCGGGTAGGGCAGCGAGATCAGGTAGCCGGCGATGACCTCGCCGTCGGCCAGCACGAAGCACGTCGACGGCGAGCGGCCAGCCCTCGACCGCAATGCCTCGACGCCTTCCGACAGCCCCCTGTCCCGGTACGCGGCGACCTCGAGGTCCCCGATCGCGCTCCAGTCGCCGGCGGCGATGCCCCGCGTGCGCATGGTTACACCGGTCCCGGAGTGGAGGCGGGGACGAGGCTCGGCGCGAACGTGTGTGGCAGCGGGAAGAATCCGTTGAATCCCTGGGTCTGGTAGCTCACGGAGTAGGCGCCGCAGGCGAGGATCCACACCGGATCGCCGGACACGACGGTCGCGGGCACCAGCGTCGGCTCGGCGCCGAGGATGTCGTCGCTGTCGCAGGTCGGCCCCGCGACCACGGCCGGCACGAGGTCGGCGTCGCTCCGGGTCGGGAACACCAGCCGGTACCGGAGCTGGTCGCTCTCGTACAGGCCGTTGAACCGGCCGCAGCTCAGGTAGAGCCAGTGCTGCCGCCGGCCGTCCGGTCGCCGCCGGGCCGACAACCGCGACACGTGGGCGCGGATCACGCCGTGGTCGGCGACGAGGTGCCGGCCCGGTTCCATGACGAGGTCGAGCGGCGCCGGGGCGAGGCGGCGGAGCTCGCGCATGCCGGTCCGGATGGCCGCGAACATCGCGTCCAGCGGGGGTGCGAGCGCCCGGCCGTGGCGGTCCAGGTAGCCGAGCGCGGGCAGGCCGCCGCCGAGGTTGACGTGGTCGAGGACGATGCCGCGCAGGCTCAGCTCGGTGATCGCCTCGGCGATCAGGTCGAACGCCGTCCGCCAGGCCCGCACGGTCAGCTGCTGCGACCCGACGTGCACCGACAGGCCGGCCGGGGTCAGCCCGAGCTCACGGGCCCGGTCCAGCACGAGCACCGCGTCCGCGACCGAACACCCGCACTTGCGGCTCAGACCCCAGAGCGCGCCGTCCCCGTCGGTGGCCAGACGGCAGAACACCCGCGAGCCCGGGGCGCCGGCGGCGATTGCCGCGACGTCCTCGACGCTGTCGGTGGCGAAGTCCCGGACGCCGAGCCGGTATGCGTCGGCGATGTGCCGGTCGGACTTGACCGTGTTGCCGTAGTGGATGGCGCCGGCCGCCACGCCGGCGGCGAGCGCCTGGGCGATCTCGCCGGGGCTGGCCGCGTCGACGCCGGCGCCCTCTCCCGCGAGGCGGCCGATCACCTCGTCCACCGGGCAGGCCTTCATCGCGAACCGGACCCGGACCCCGGGCAGCTCCCGGCGCAGCGCGGCGGACCGCCCGGCGATGCCGTCGAGGTCGAACACGATCTGGTCGTCGCCGGCCGCCGCCAGCGCGGTCCGCAGCCGCTGGCCGACCAGCTCCGACGCGTCACCGGCCCGGAACACCGGTCGTCCCGCTCGCTTCGACCAGCCGCGGCCAGGCCTCGATCAGCAGGGCGAAGTCCGCCATGTCCCGGCGGGCCTCCTCCAGCAGCCGGTCCCGTTGTGCCGCCAGGAGTTCCGCAACCGCCCGATACCGGCCGCCGAGCGCCCGGTAGGCCCGGTCGAGCACATCCAGGCGACGCGCGTTCGGCGCGACGTCCAGGCTCGTGCTCTCCAGGACGAACCCCGCGACCAGGTCCGGCCGGACGTGGCCGTCGCCGTCCAGCAGCGACTCGCCGGCGGCCGCCATCCGCTCGTACACGTGGTGCAGGTACCGCATCGACAGGAAGAACTTCGCCAGCCGCCGCTGGTAGGCCGGGAATCCCGCGTCCGTCTTGCGCTCGGCGGTGTGGAAGTTGACGATGTGCCGGTTGTGCTGGACGCCCGGCAGCCGGGCGGCCCGCACCAGATGCAGCAGGAAGTAGTCGCTGCCGATGGTGTCCACCGCGGGCGGCAGCGGAATCCGCTCCTGCACCCGGGAGAACGCGACGTTGCACATGTCCACGTGCATCGGATCGACGATCGTCAGCACCGAGTGGTCGGCGGTGAAGGGCTCGGCGCCGGCGCCGGTGAAGGACTTCTCGACGAGATCGCGGCGTTGCGTCTCGGTCGCGCCCTCGGCGGCCCAGAGCCCGACCACCTCGCGGTAGACGGCCGGGTCCAGGTCCCGGATCTCGGCGATGTCCACCGACAGGTCCCCGATGAACGAACTCCCGACCAGCACGACGGTCTTGTCCCCGTCGACAGGGTCGAGCGCGGTCTCCGTGACGGCGGTCGCCGCGTCGCGGGCGCGCCGGCCCAGCGACAGCAGCTCGTGCCGGATGGGGAAGACCGGCGCCCCGTCGGCGGTCTGGTACCGACTGTCGGAGTCGCGGCGGTGCACCGACACGCAGCCCAGCGCCGCGCCGATCAGGAAGGCGCGATTGGTGCACGCCCCGTACGAGACGCCGGCGGGCAACATGAGCTCCTGCACCAGCTCCGGCTTGGCCACACCGGAGCGGGCGACCACATCGGACAGGAACCGGTGCTGCCGGGCCTCGTCGAGATGGTGCACGACCACGCCCGGCGCGGCGATCCCGCCGAGCACCGAGGCGTGGGCGGCCCGGTCACGCTCGCCGGCCGAGTCGAGAACCAGGAGGTGCACCTCGACGTCGAAGGTGCGGGCGGCGTATTCGGCCTCCTCGGCCACGGCGGCGATCGTCCGGGCGCAGCCCCGGTTCGTCGGCAGGGTCAGGCAGACCGCACGCATGCGACATCCCCGTCGACCCGGTCCCACTCGTGCCCCGCCCACGGCTCCAGCCCCAGCAGCCGCGCCCCCAGCTCGGTCAGCTGTGCGCCGCGGTAGCGCTCCGCCTCCGGCTTGATCGCGTCACCGAGCAGGGTCGGATTCCAGTCGGGGGTGCTCAACGTCCGCCAGGAGTCCACACGGGACCGTCGCAGCTCCTCATGGGACTCGAGCGCCGGCATCATCGACAGGTACTGCACCGCCCGGACGCCGTCGGCGGAGGTGTTCGGGGCGACGCCGTGCGCCAGCATGCCGTTCCAGATCAGCAGATCGCCGGCCGCCAACTGCGGGCGGACGATCGGAAACTCCGTGCGGTCGACGTCCGGCCGGATCGGGTCCCGGTGCGCCGGCTGGGTGGCGCACCACTTCTCGAACCGCCGGAACAGCTCCGGGCAGCACTGGAAGCCGCCGAGTTCCGGGCTGGTGTCGGTCAGCGCGATCAGGCCCTGCACCCGCTGCGGCGGCTCCGCCGGCGTGCTGTCGACGTCCCAGTGCAGCTCGATGTCGAAGCCGCGTTCGGTCGGCGCGATCAGCGAGCGGCTGCGGTTGCCCACGTTGGGCGGGTTCAGGTTCAGCCGGTCCAGCGTGACCCACAGCTGCTCGCAGTCCCACACGTCCACGAAGGCGTCGTACACGCGTGGGTTCTGTCTGCTGTCCCAGATCAGCTGGTGATGGTAGGCCTCGACGAAGCCGTAGACGTGCAGGTCGCGGTCCAGCTCCGAGCGGAACTCCCGCTGCGGGTACCAGGTCTGCGGCCGCTCGGGGTCGAGACCCTGGAAGTCCCAGGCGAAGTCGAGCAGTCGCTTGGCCGCCGCGGTCGAGATCGCCTGCCGGACGATGACGTATCCGTAGGTGCGCCAGCAGTGCAGGTCCGCTTCGGACAGCACCCGCGACGGCAGCGACTTCGTCAGGTGTCGCAACTGGGTCGGGGCCCGGTAGGTGTCCGCGTCCGCGCTGAGGTAGGGCACCGGAGTCGCGGATCGATACAGCGTGGTTTCGGCTGTGCTCATGGGTTTTTCGTCCCGTGCTGAGAGTCGACGGTGTGCTCGGGTGAACGCTCCCACGAATCGGCGACCGTCGAAAGTACGGACTTCGATGTGCGCGGGCACCTCGAGGTGCGCAGTTTTCCTTGTGCGCCAGGGTAATCAGGACACGATCCGGGCTACGGCGTCGAGCACCGGCGTCATCCCGTCCTCGGCCCGGATCGCCGCCGCGAGTCGCTCGGCCCGCGCCCTGAGGCCGACGTCGGCCACCGCGCCACGGATCGCGGCACCGAGTTCCGCGCCGGAGACGGTGCGCAGCCGCAGCGCGCCGGTCGGCGCGACACCGAGATCGACGAGCCGGTCGGCCCAGAAGGGTTGGTCCGGAGAGGTGTAGGGCAGCGGCACCGCGGGGACACCGGCCCGCAGGCCGGCCGCGGTCACGCCCGCGCCGGCGGCGTGGACCACCGCGGCCGTGCGCGGGAACAGCCACTCGTACGGCACGTCCGCGATGGTCAGGACGTCCGGCCCGTGGACCGTCAGATCCGCCCAGCCGGACTGCACGACGCCACGGACCCCGGCGGCGCGCAACGCCTGCGACACCACGGCGGCGAGCCGGTCGGCGTCGCCGGGCATCATGCTGCCGAAGCCGACGAAGACGGGCGGCGGCCCGGCCGCGAGGAACTCGGTCAACTCGGCCGGCGGCCGCCAGCCGGGATCGAGGTGCGGCCACCAGAACCCGGCCATGGTGAACCACTCGGGCCATGACCCCGGCCGGGCCACCACGCTGGGGCTGAGTCCGAAGTGGATCGGCCAGCGCAGCTCCCGCTGCCGCCGGGCGGTGTCCTCCGGGGTGGTCGCCGGCAGGCCGTAGCGGTGCCGTAGATCGTTGACTCCCTTGAAGTACAGCCGTTCCGCCGACAGCGCGCCGCCGATGTGCATCGGCGCCACGTGCAGGCCGAGGCTGGGGATCCCGCGCGCCTCGGCGACGTGGTAGCCGGCGATGCCGAGTTCGCCGACGAGGACGGCATCGGCATCCACCATCGCCTCCGGCACGCCCACATTGACCTCGGCCAGATAGGCGCGCAGCAGCCGCGCCGCCGCTATCCGGCCCGACGAGATGACCCGTTCCGCCGGCTCGTGTCGGCGCGGCGACTCCCGGACACAGCTGCGGAAATCGCCGGGAAGCACCCGCAGCCCGAGCCCGGCCGACGTGACCAGGTCCGTGAACGCCCGGTCCACCGCGAGCGTCACGCGGTGGCCGGCGTCGCGAAGCCGGACACCCAGCCCCACACACGGATCCACGTGGCCACGCGAGCCGGGCGCGATCAGCACCAGATGCGCGCCCACGGCTCAGCCCCCGATCGGCCCGGCCGGGGCCAGGGTTCGGGCGTCGAGGGCGGCCGCCAGCGCGGCGACCGTCCGGTCGGTGGGGAACATGCCGGTGTTGATCACCGTGCGGAGGTGGATGCCGCCCTCCTGGCCGGTGGCGACCACGTCCAGCATCGGCGCGGCCAGCGAGCCGGCCGGCACGCCGGGCCCGCGCCCGATCGCCAGCCCGGCCACCCGTGCCGTCTCGGCGGCCACGGCGGTGTGGTCGAGGTAGGAGAAGGAGATCGTGCCGGGCACCGACAGCCCGTGGGCGCGCGCCAGCTCCTGTTGGCAGTCGGCCATGGCGTCCGGCGGCACGTACCCGTGCACCCGGCCGCGGAGCAGCGTGCGCTGCACCTGCTGCGGGCTGATCCCGGCAACCGCGTCCCGGTCCAGCACGATCGGGACGCCGCGGGCGAAGGAGCCGATCACGTCACGGTCGTCGACCGTGCGGAAGTCGTTCAGGGTCAAGATGATCAGGCGAGACAGGTCGAGCACGTCCGCCACGGCGTCGCCGATCCGGGCCAGCAGCACCTCGAACTCCGTGCAGCGGAGCCGGTCCGCGTCCTGGGCGAGCGCCCGGCGCGCCGAGCCGGCGAGGAAGAAGTCCCGGACCACGGAGTCGCCCGATCGCCGCTGGAGCTCGCCGAGCGCGGCGAACGCCGGATCCGGGGCCAGGGCCTTGCGCCAGTACGCGGCGTTCGCGACGGCGCGCCGGCCCAGCGACGCCATGGACCGGGTCGCGGCCGCCAGGAAGCCGGTCGCCGGCTCGGTCGGCGGTGTGCCGCCGGCCCGGAGGTCGGCGTAGGCCGCCCACAGCTCGGCGGCGAACAGCCGCTGGCCGCGGCCGTCCACGGCGAACCGGGCGAACACCGCGCACAGCACGTGGTGCTCGGGGGTGAAGCGGCACAGCAGGAATCGCGCCGGCGGCCCGTCGGCCAGGTCCCAGCGCGTGTCCAACTCCTCGACCAGCCGGGCCTCGACGTGGTCCAGGAACTCCGCCTCGGAGTCGCATTCCACCTGCTGGAGCTCGATCCGCGCGGACTCGTCCACGGCGTGCTGGCGCGGCGGCTCGCCCGGCAGCAACCGCAGGCGCAGGGCGTCGTGCCGGGTCACCACCGACTCCAGCGCCGCCACGAGCGCCTCGACGTCCAACTCGCCGCGCAGGTCGAAGGACTGCCAGACCCGGCTGTCGCCGTCCATGTCGGCTTGTTGCACGTAGGTCACCGGTGCGGTGTCCACGTCTGCCCCCTGATGTGTCGTACGGCGATGGCGGACCAGGAACGCGGGCTCACGGTGAGCATCAGCGCCTGGTCGTCCCCGCCGAGCTGTCCGGTGTCCACAAGGGACGACAAGGTGATGAGCGGGTCGCCGGCGAAGCAGTGCCCGGCGTCGGCGAGCAGCGGCGCGGCCACCCGGTCCGTCGGCACGCCTGCTGACGTCGCCAGGAAATCCAGGGCCGAGCGGCCGTAGTTGCCGGTGACCAGGTGACGGAAGTCGTTGGTGGTCAAGGAGAGCCGCTCGGTGACGCCACGGACGGCGGAGCGGATCCCCTGCGTCGTCGCCCTCGCGACCAAGATGGGCCGGTCCGCGACAGTGCCGATGTCCACCCGGCAGCTGTCGGCGATCGCCCGGAGCTCGAAGCCGGCGCCGAACGCCTCGGCGCCGACCACGCAGCTGGCGGCGGCGTCGCTCATCACGGTCTGTCCGTTGGCCAGGTACCGAGTGCCCTCGCGAACCCGGTCGGCGGTCACCACCAGCACCGCGGACCGGTCGCCGGTCAGCACCATGCCGCGGGCGACGTTCAGCGCCGGGCCCAGGTTTCCACAGCCCGCGCCGCTGACGAAGGTGGCGGGCGTCCGGGGCAGGCCGACGGCGTCGAGGAAGTCCCAGATCTCGGCGGTGGGGCTGGGCTCGGGTGAGTTGTCGGAGCAGAACACCACGGCGTCCACCGTGTCCGGTGGCACGGCGGCGAGGGTGCGCCGCGCGCTGGCGGCGGCCAGTTCGACCACCGGCCGATCGGCCACCCGGCAGTGCCGCAACCCCTGCTCGTGCAAGGCCTGCAGCTGTTCGCGCAGCGTCGGCTCGTCGACCTGCGCGAGCGGGGTCCGTGTGCCGAGCTCGTGGTCGAGGCCGGACAGGTGCACGGTGGCCACAGCGTCTCCCGCTCGTCGTTGGGACGATGGTGGTGCCGGCGCTGACAGCACCGGCACCACCGGAACTAACTCACTGGCACAGCGAACGACGCTTGCCCACGCGAACCGCCTTCTTGGCGGCAACGGTCTTGAACTGCATGACGAACACACCCCCCTTCCCACTTGCGCTTGCGGTGTCTCCCCGAGCCGCGTCAGCCGACGGCGGTCCGGGCAGTCTCGGGCTGCCGCAGCAGCCGGTAGTCGACCTTGCCGCTGTTGTTGAGCGGCAAGGCATCCAAGCGGGTCCAGTGCCGGGGCAGCATCGCCTTCGGCAGGTTCCGCTCGGTGGCCGCGCGGACGGCCGTCGGCGACACCGAAGGGTCCGCGGCGTAGTAGGCGCGGAGATGGAGGTCGCCCTCCTCCCCCTGCGTCACCACGGCGCAGCCGGCCACCCCGTGCGCCTCGGCCACAGCGGCCTCGACCTCGTCCAGCTCGATCCGCACCCCGGCGATCTTGACCTGCCGGTCCGCCCGGCCGAGGCAGTGCGCCTGGCCGTCGGCGAACACGGCGAGATCACCGGTGCGGTAGAGCCGGCCGGTCGGCGAGGCCGGGTCGAACTCGTCCACGACGAACGACGACCGGGTCAGCTCCGGCTCACCCCGGTAACCGAGTGCGACGCCGGCACCGCCGACCCACAGTTCTCCCGGCTCGCCCGGCGCGGCCGCGCGCCAGACGCCGTCCTCGCGGACGAGCAGGTACAGACAGACGTTGGGCAGCGGCCGCCCGGCCGGGATCCGCCCCCGCTCGACGTCGACCGCGCACACCCGGTGCAGCGTCACGTCGTCGGAGCATTCCGTTGCCCCGTAAGCATTTACGAGGACGACTCCAGAATAGACGGTCAGTAACTCCGCCGCCAGTCCCACCGGCAACTTCTCTCCGGTGGACATCAGGCAGCGCAGACGGGGCAGCCCCGACGTCGCCGGGCGGCGGCGAAACTCCTCCACCAGCCAACCCAACGCGGTCGGCACGAGCTCCGCAACCGTCACTCCGCCGCGGGACAGCGCCGCGACCAGGCGCCGGCCGAACACCGCGTCACCCTCGGATATCACCACTACCCGCCCGCCCACCAGCAACGCGGCGAGCATCTGCCAGATCGAGACGACGTATCCGGGCGCGGCGGAGAAGGCGACCGCGTCGGACGGACCGAGGCCGAGTTCATCCACAATGGACCATAGATGGTTCAGCAGACCGGTCTGCGTGACGACCACGCCCTTCGGCCGGCCGGTACTGCCGGAAGTGGTTATGACGTAACGGGGTTCGTTCGGCGGCGCGGTGCGCGGCGGCTCGCCCCGCGCCAACGGCGCGTCCTCGGCCGGCGGCGCGACGACCGGCACGGGCAGGTCGGGCGCGCCGGGCGCCAGGACGCACCGCGGCCTGGTGCGGTCCAGCATGTCCGCCAGCCGGCCGGATGGCCAGTCGAGATCCACCGGCATGTAGGCGGCGCCGAGCGACTCGATGGCGAGCAGCGTCGCGATCGTGTCCACGCCGCGAGGGCCGGCCACGCCGACCAGGTCGCCCGGGCCGCAGTCGCGCAGCGCGGACCGGAGTTGACCCACCCGCCGACACAGCTGCCCGTACGTCACCGTCCGCGCACCGTCCACAATGGCCACAGCGGACGGGGCGATCCGACTTACCTGCGCGAAGACACCACCGCCGGCAAGGGGCTTCGGGTTGCGCAGCGCCTGTCCGGCGGCTTCCTCGATCGTTCCCGGCCGCAACCGCAGCCGTCCCAGTGGTGTGTCCACCGTGTTCTTCCCCCCTTGGTGGTGACGTGCCTATCCGGCATCCGTGACGGGTTGCGCGAACTGGGCCCGGTAGAGCTCCGCGTACGGGCCGTCGGCCGCGAGCAGCGCGGCGTGCGTGCCGCTCTCGACGATGGCGCCGCCGCGCATCACCACAATGGTGTCCGCGTCACGGACGGTGGACAGCCGATGCGCGATGACGAAGCAGGTCCTGCCGGCACTGAGCCGCTCCATGGCCCGCCGCACCAGCAACTCGGTCCGGCTGTCGACAGCGCTGGTCGCCTCGTCCAGCACGAGGATCGGCGAGTCGGCCAGGAACGCCCGGGCGATGGTGATCAGCTGCCGCTCGCCGGCGCTCACGCCGCCGCCGTCCTCGCCCAGCACGGTGTCGTAACCGTCGGGCAGCGTGCGGATGAAGTGGTCCGCGTGCGCGGCCCGGGCCGCGGCCTCGATCTCCTCGCGGCCGGCGCCGTCGCGACCGTAGCCGATGTTGTCCGCGATCGTGCCGGCGAACAGCCAGGAGTCCTGCAGCACCATGCCCACCCGAGCCCGCAGGTCTGCCCGCGGCACCGTGGCGATGTCGATGCCGTCCACCGTGATCCGGCCGCCGCTCACCTCGTAGAACCTGAGCAGCAGGTTCACCAGGGTGGTCTTGCCGGCGCCGGTGGGCCCGACGATGGCGACGGTCCGACCGGGCCGGACGTCCAGCGACAGGCCCTCGATCAGCGGCGTGTCCTCGTCGTAGCGGAAGCGCACCGACTCGAACCGCACCAGGCCCGCCGCCGGGCTCGGCAGCCGACCGGTCTCTCCGTCGGTCTCCTCCGCCGAGTCCAGCAGCTCGAACACCCGCCGCGCGGACGCCACCCCGGACTGCACGATGCCGGCCAGGCCGGTCACCTGGGTGAGGGGGCCGCTGAGCTGGCGGGAGTACTGCACGAACGCCTGCAGCTCGCCGATGGTCAGGCCGCCGGACAGCACCCGCAGGCAGCCGACCACCGCGACCGCCACGTAGCCGAGGTTGTTCACGAAGTTCATCGACGGCTGGCTGACGCCGCTGACGAACTGCGCCCGGTAGCCGGCACGGAACACGGCCTCGTTGCGCTCCCGGAACTCGGCCAGTGCCAGGTCGCGGCGGTCGTGCGCGGTCACCAGCGCGTGGCCGGTGTAGGTCTCCTCGACCTGGCCGGTCAGCCCGCCGACGGCGGCCCACAGCCGGTTGAAGTCGGGTTGCGCCCGCTTGCCGAGCAAGGTCGTCACGGCCACCGCCGCCGGCACCACGAGCACCGCGATCACGGCCAGCAGCGGCGTGATGGAGAACATCATCACCAGCAGCGCGACCAGCAGCAGCACGGAGTTGGTCAGCTGGCTCATCGTCTGCTGGAGCGTGACGATCAGGTTGTCGACGTCGTTGGTGGCCCGGCTGAGCAGGTCGCCGCGCCGAGTGGTGTCGAACCGGGTGAGCGGCAGCCGGCCCAGCTTCGCCTCGACCTCGGCGCGCAGCCGTGCCCCGGCGTGCTGGATCGCCTTGGTGGCTTGCCGGCCCTGGAGCATCCAGCACAGCCCGGAGACCGCGGTGACCACCAGCGCGGCCAGCAGCGAGGCGGCGACGGCGGCCATGTCGACGCCCTGGCCGGGCGTGAAGTCCACGACGCCGACCATGGCGGCGAAGGTGTCGTGGCCCTGCTCCCGCAGCCGCGCCACCACCTGGGCCTTCGTCTCGCCGGGAGTGGTGCCGTGGCCGAGCACGCCGGCCAGCACCAGGTCGGTGGCCCGGCCGAGCAGGATCGGGCTGATGATGTTGAGCGTGATGCTGGCCAGGCCGAGGGCCAGCATGGCGGCGAACGCCCGCTGCACGCGGACCAGCCGGAGCAGGCGCCGGCCGGTCACGGCGAAGCCGGTGTCGGTGGTGGCCGTCATGCCAGCTCCTCGGTCAGCTGGGACTGCACGATCTCGCGGTAGACGGCGTTGTCGGCGAGCAGTTCGTCGTGTGTTCCGACGCCCGCGACCACACCGGCCTCCAGCACGACGATGCGCTCCGCGTGCCGGATGGCGGCCACGCGCTGGGACACCGTCACCACCGTCGCCTCGGCGATCTCGGTGGCGAGCGCCGCCCGCAGCCGCATCTCCGTGGCGTGGTCCAGCGCCGAGAAGGAGTCGTCGAACAGGTAGATCCCGGGCCGCGCCACCAGGGCGCGGGCGATGGCGAGCCGCTGGCGCTGGCCGCCGGAGAAGTTGCCGCCGCCCTGCGTGACCTCGCTGTCCAGGCCGCGGTCCATGGCCTCGACGAAGTCCCGCGCCTGGGCCGTCTCCAGGGCCCGCCACAGTTCGGCGTCGGCGGCGTCCGGCCGGCCGAAACGCAGGTTGGACGCGACGGTGCCGGCGAACAGCCACGCCTGCTGCGGCACCAGGGCGACCGCCCGGGACAGTGCCGACCGGTCGAGCTCCCGGACGTCCACCCCGCCCACCAGCACCTGGCCCGCGGCCACGTCGGCGAGCCGGGCGACCAGCGCGAGCAGGGTGCTCTTGCCGCTGCCGGTGGAGCCGACCACCGCGGTCGTCTCGCCCGGACGGGCCACCAGGTCCACCCCGCGCAGCATGGGCTCCTCGGCGCCGGGCAGCCGGTACTCGACGTCCCGCAGCTCGAGGTGCCCCGGTCGGGGCAGCACTGTGACGGGTTCGGCCGGCGGCGTCAGGGAGGTGCGGGTACGCAGCACCTCGGCGACCCGCTCGGCCGACGCCTCGGCGCGGGGCAGCGACATCAGCGCGAAGGTGGCGGAGATGATGCCGACCAGGATCAGCGACAGGTAGCCGAGGAACGCGGTGAGCGCGCCGATCTGCATCTGGCCGGCATCCACCCGGTACGCCCCGAGCCACACCACCGGCACGCAGAACAGGTTGGTCACGGTGGCCGCCAGCGGAAGCATCATGGTGCTGAGCCGACCGCTGCGCACGCCGATCCCGGTCAGTTCCTCGTTCACGGCGGCGAAGCGCTGCCGCTCGTAGCCGTCACGGTTGAAGGCGCGGATCACTCGCACGCCGCCGACCTGCTCGCGCAGCACCCGGTTCATGGTGTCCGCGCACCGCTGAACGACCCGTTGCAACGGTCGCAGCCGCCGGACAATCGCCAGCATCAGCACGCCGATCAGCGGCACCATCACCAGCAGCAGCAGGGCCAGCGGCACGTCCTGGCCCAGCGCGAGCAGCACGCCGCCGACGCCCATCACCGGGGCCGCGACCAGCATCGTCAGACCGGTCAGCAGGAACGTCTGGATCTGCTGCACGTCGTTGACGCTGCGGGTGATCAGCGACGGCGTGCCCAGCCGCGCCAGTTCGGTCGCGGACAGGTCCAGCACTCGGGTGAAAGTCAGCTCGCGCAGGTCGCGGCCCACTGACAGGGCGATGTAGGCGCCCAACCGCACGGCGCCGGCCAGGCACACCACCTGGAGCACCGTCACGGCGACCATCACCGCGCCGACGCGCACGATGTGGCCCGTGTCGCCGGTGAGCACACCGTTGTTGATGATGTCGGCGTTCAGCGTCGGCAGGTAGAGCAGCGCGGAGGCCTGGAGCAATTGCAGCACGACCAGCAGCGCCAAGCGGCCGCGGTGCCCGCGCAGGGGACCTCGCAGGAGGGCGGTCAGCTCCATCACACCACCGCCCGCGGTCCGGGCACGGTGCTGTGCGTGGTGAGCGACGCCCAGCGCCGGGTGTCGAACAGGCGCTCGCCGAAGTCGCGGTCCCAGCGTCGCGGCTGGTCGTCCAGCACGCCGTACAGGTCGAGCAGCGCCGGGTCGCCGGTGTCGAACCGGGCGACCAGGCCGGCGTCGACATCATCGGGGTAGACATGGGCGGCGTGGTGCAACGCGTAGTGCACGCTGTCGGCGCAGTCGAGTTCCCGCACCCGGGCAGCCAGCTCGTCGACCTCGGCCTGCGTCAACTGCCGGATCACCTCGGCCAGGTCGAGGAACTTGAGCAGGGTGAGGTCCTTGCCCAGCTCGATGTACATCAGGGTGGTCGCCTCCACGTGCAGCTGCACGCACATGTCCACGACCTGGTCCACGCGGTGCAGCATGCGGCTCGGCTCGCCGAAGTGCGTCGCGGGCGCGGACCGCGCCAGCAGTTCCGCCGGATCCACCGACCGCCCGGAGCGCGGCTGGAACAGGTTGAAACAAGGGTCCAGCACGAACACCTCGACGTCGTCGCGCTGCGCCGGCTTCAGGAACGGCAGCGTGGAGTTGGTCAGGTTCACCTTCCACACCAGCTGCGTGCGTCGGTCGAAGGGAACCACCGTCTCCGCGTTGCGGGACAGGTGCCCCTGCTCGTAGCCGAGGTCGCCGACCACCGACACGAACCGGGGCAGGCTCTCCGGCGCCAGCAGCACGTCCAGGTCTCCCATCCGCCGGACGCCGGGGTCGGGATAGACGCCCTCGGTGAGCACCGGCCCCTTGCGCACGGCGTAGTCGACACCGGCGGCGTTCAGGCCGCGCAGCACCTTGCCGTACTCGTCCCGCAGGGCGAGGTTGCGGCGGCGGTTGCCCTCGTAGGCGTAGGCGTAGATCCAGCGGTACGGCGCGAGCGTGCGGCCCTCCGCCGAGTGCACCAGCCGCTGCGTGACCAGGTTGCGGCCGACCAGCGGCAGCACTCCGTGCGCGCAGGCGAGTTCGAGGAACCGGCCCCAGTCCAGCGACCGGCCCCGCTCGGCGAGGAAGTCGTGCACGCGGTCCTGCTCGGCGGCGCTGAGCCGCGCCCGGGACAGCGCGACCAGCAGGTCCGCCTCGGGCGTCAGGCCGCGCAGCGCGGTACGCGCGATCACGGCGACACCTCCTTCACGCTGCATCGGTGGTACTCACGGCGGAAGGCGGCGGCGTCGGTCACCTCGACGGGCCGCACCCCGTGCAGGATCCCGGCGTCCGGCATGTTGTTGACGAACACGATCGCGTCCGGCCCGAGCGGACCCACGTCCACGCCGCACTCGGCCACCGCCGACCGGCAGTGCTCGGGCCGCAGCACCGGCTTGCTGCCCTCAGTGGACTCGCTGGACCACGTGAAGGCGTCGGCGAAGCCAAGCCCGCGGCCCCGCAGGTAGGGGCGGACGTCGACCAGCAGCAGTTCGCCGCCGGCGAACCCGGCGACCGGTCCGTACAGGTGGGAGAACAGCAGGACTTCGCGGTCGACGTGCAGGTCCTTGAAGCTCCAGCGGCTGCCGTAGAGCTCCTCGGGGATCGCGCCGTCCGCCACGGTCCCGGTCTTGATCCGGAATTCCCGGTCACCGCCGGGGATTCCGGCGCGGAACTCCGTCCACACGGCACGGAACAGGTCCTCGTGGAACTCCCGTGCGGCCGCCGGCCGGAAGTGCGCCGCCAGCCCGGTGACGAGCACCGCGCCCGGACCGACCCGGTGGTCCGGGCGGGACAGCCGCCGCGCGACCGCCGCCGCCAGCCGGGGCAGTTCCCGGCCGGGCACGTCGTCCGGCGCGAGCCGGACCGTCATGTCGGCGAACGGGCCGTCGACCGCCAGCGGCGCGACCGCGCACCGGTCGAGCCCTTCCCGTCGCAGCACCATCATGTCGGTGGCCTGCGTCGCCCCCAGTTCGATGGCGTTCCCCCTCCCCCTCATGGCCGCGGCCCCGCCAGGACCGCGCCGACCTCGATGCCGAGCACGCCGGCGAGGTCCGCCAGCACCCGCTCGGCCGGCTGGGCCCCGTCGACCTCGCGCAGCAGCCCCCGCGTGGCGAAGTAGTCGCGCGGACCCCGGCTCAGCCGGCGGAAGTCGGCCAGTCGCCGGTCCAGCGTGCCGGCCGCGTCGTCCCGCCGCCTGGCGAGAGCTCCCCCGCAGGCACCGCACCGCACCGCCATCATGGCATCGGTCGGAGCGCCGCAGCGAACGCAGATGCGCCGGCCTCGCACCCGTTGCCGCGCGAGGTCATCCGGAATGTCCACGATCACGTATCCGCCGACCCGCGCGCCCCGCGACGCGACGGCCGCCAGAAGCCCGTCGCACTGCCGCTCGTCCCGGGGGTAGCCCTCCACCGCGACCACCTCCGCCCGCGCCGGCGCCCGGTCCAGGAAATGCAGGAACTCCTCCTGCACGAGCTCGTCGGTGAGAAGCTCCTGGCGCAGCAGGGGTTCGCGCAGGACCAGCCCCAGCGGGTCGCCCTCCGCGGCCAGGTGCAGGCCGTAGTCGCGGACGCCGAAGCGGGCCAGCACGGGTGCGCGGCGGCCGAGTTCGATCAACGCGGAGGACTTGCCGGCGCCGGGCGGCCCGGTGACCGCGACGACGACCGGTGGCGCGGACGGCGACATGTCAGGCCGCCCCGCCGAAACCCGCGTCGGCCAGCAGCTTCCAACCGCGGTCGACCAGCTCGGCGGGGGCCTCGATCCGCCCCTCGGCGGCGTGCAGCTCCAGCACGCGCAGTGTGCCGTACAGCCGACGCTCCGGCCGGCCCAACAACTGTTCGGTGAGGTGGTAGAGCTGGTTGGTGTCAGCGGCGAGCGAGGCTGCCTCGGGAAACGCGTCGGACAGCAGCTCGGCCAGGTCCTGCGGGCCGTTGTCCACCAGGAACACGGTCAGCGGATCGGCGTACAGGAACCGGACGGCGTCGGCCCAGTCGTCCGTCCGGCGCACGTCGGCGCACCGGTTCGGCGCGTTGCCCTCCAGGATGCGGGCCTTGCCGTCGTCGTCGACCAGGCAGGCGAGGCCGTCCAGGTGCTTGACGGTCGGCCCGTTGTAGGTCCGCGCCGGCACGCTCTTGCCTCGGCCGTCGAGGAAG
Source organism: Kutzneria buriramensis (assembly GCF_003387475.1). Classification (GTDB taxonomy): domain Bacteria; phylum Actinomycetota; class Actinomycetes; order Mycobacteriales; family Pseudonocardiaceae; genus Kutzneria; species Kutzneria buriramensis. The sequence continues at coordinate 75,582 of NZ_QUNO01000017.1, forward strand.
CGCCGGCCGAACACGTCGGCCCGGGACTGGGTGGGCAGCGCGACCGGCAGCCGGGACAGCTTCCGGTCGTTCATGCGGCCCTCGACGATGAGGTTCTTGTGGTAGACGAGGATCGTCCGCCCGTCCGGCAGCTCGATCTCCTGCTGGTAGTCCCGGATCGGGCCGACCCGGCCGCCGAGCGCGTCGGCCAGCCGCTGCGTCGTCGGGTCGTTGTCCAGCAGCACGGACCGCACGTAGCAGCCGACGTCGCGCAGGTCGTCCTCGCCGAGCAGCTCGATGACCCGGGCCGCCGGCTCGACGCCGATGCGCTGCGCGTGGAACCAGTCCAGGCTGATCCGGATGGTGAAGCTCGCCTTCGCCGCGCCGGGCGCCCGGTCCCGCCACGCCCGCACCAGCCGTCGGACGCGGTCGCGGGTCTCCTGCGGGGTGGCCGCGAAGTGGGCGCTGGTGATGAGCTCGATCTCGGCCAGGTCGGGCGAGTCGATCTCGTTCACGAACAGCTCGCAGAACTCCGGCTCCACCATGGGCTCGCCGCCGCCGGACAGCACCGCCTTCCACAGGCCCATGCCGTTCATCAGCCGCAGCACCGGCGCGGGATCGCGGGCCACGCTGTACCGGCTGAGCCGGTCGGTGGACATCGGCGAGGCGTAGTTGCAGTGCCCACAGCCCACCGGGCACTCCGCCGACGGCCACACGTAGCAGGTGGACGCGTGCGTCGGCCCGTGCTCGGCGTAGCCGGGCAGCGCATCGATGATCAGGTCGCGGTGCCGGTCGAGCTCGGCGAGCTCGGGCGCGGCGGCGCGACCCGTCCGCTGCTTGAACAACGACTCCGGCATGTGCCCCCCTTTGGCGAAAACATTTCGTCGCGGCGGTGAATCCGTGCCCCCCTGGCATCTGGCGACAGATTTCAGCAACGGCCAACGAAATCGTCAAGCGGCGTTCGAACGCCGAGTTGAACGGAATCCCCACAATTGCGTTCAACGTTGTCGTTGCCACCGTGGTCACGCCTGCATACGGTGACGTGCACTCAATTGCCCGAGGGGGGATCGACGTAATGGAAGAAGAACTGGCCTCCGCCTACGACGCGGCCCGTGCCGTGCTGCCGGTGCTCGAGGACCAGGCGGCGGACACCGACCGCTCGGCGGAGTTCCCGGTCAAGGCGGTCGACGCGCTTCGCGCCGCCGGGCTGATGGGGCTGCTGGTGCCGGTGGAGCACGGCGGATCCGGCGGCGACCTCGGCGACCTGGTGGCGATCGCCGGCCTGTTCGGCTCGCGGTGCGTGTCCACGGCGCTGATCTGGGCAATGCACTGCCAGCAGGTCGACTGCGTGGTGCGGTTCGGCGGCGAGCGGCTGCGCGCCGGCCTGCTGCCCCGGATCGCGGCCGGCGAGGTGTACCTCGCCTCGGTGACGACGGAGGCGGGCAAGGGCGGGCACCTGCTCAGCGGCGACGCCGCCCTGGTCGGCGACGGCGACCAGCTGCGCATCGACCGGCAGGCGCCGATCGTCACCGGCGGCGGCCACGCCGAGGGCTTTCTCGTCACCATGCGGGAGTCGCCGGACGCCGACGACCACCGGGTCACCCTCTGCTACGCCGAGCGCGACCAGCTGACGCTGGAAACCACCGGCGAGTGGGACCCGCTGGGGATGCGAGGCACCGCGAGCGCCGGCATGCGGCTGCGCGGCGCGGTGCCGCCGCACCAGGTGGTCGGCGAACCCGGCGGGTTCCGGGCCGTCGCGGTGGAGAGCATGATCCCGGCCGGGCACCTGGGCTGGTCGGCGGTGTGGCTGGGGGCGGCCCGCCGGGTGCTGTCCGACGTGCTGGGCATGGTCCGTGCCCGCGGCGCGGAGAAGGTGTCCGACCTGACCGCCGACCGGCTGGCCCGGGCCCGGATCGACGTCGAGCTGGTCGCCTCCTATCTGGCCTCGGTGCGCGACGAGGTGCTCGCGCACCGGCGGGCCGGCACGTCGCTGGCCGGCATGCCGACCCAGATCCACCTCAACAACCTCAAGGTCGCCGCCTCGGAGCTGACCTTCCGCGCGGTGGACGGCCTGATGCAGGTCGCCGGCCTGGCCAAGGGCTACCTGCGGGACTCCCCGATCCCGGTGGAGCGGGTGTTCCGGGATCTGCGGTCGGCGGCGCTGAACTACGGCAACGACCGCCTGACCACGATGACCGGCGCGCTGGCCCTGCTGGACCGCGACGTCACGTTCGCCCCCGCCGGCCTGCTGTAGGCCGCGGCGTCCCGTACCGACGACGAAAGGAACGCACGTTGTCCGAGACACCCTGGCCGGCCGCCTTCGCGGACATCCTGGCCCGCCACCTGCCGCTGGCCGAGGGGCCGGTGCCCGGCGACGCGGCCCTGTCCGACCTGGGCCTGGACTCGCTCGGCACCGTCAGCCTGGTGATGGAGCTGGAGGACAGCCTCGACATCGCCATCCCGGACGAGCTGCTGGTGGCCGAGACCTTCCACACCGCGGCGACGCTGTGGGCCGCCACGTCGGACCTGCTGGCGCGGGCCTGACGATGGCCGGGTCCACCGCCACTCCGTTCGCCGACGCGGTGCTGCGCCTGCGCGGACGCGACCGGCCCGAGCTGGACGTCGCCTCCTTCCACGCGCTGCCGTGGTCGCAGGCGGCGCCCGGTCCGCTGCGGGACAAGTACCTCGACCTCTTCGGGTCCTTCCCCCTGGCCGACCTGACCTGCTCGGGAGTGGGGCTGGACTCGTTCTTCCGGCCGACCGGCCCGCTGGCCCGCGCACAGCGGCTGGCCGCCGACGCCTTCGGCAGCGACCACACGTACTTCCTCACCTGCGGCACCACGGCGGCCAACCAGGTCGCCATGGACGCGATCGACGCGCCGGGCCGGCGGATCCTGCTGGACCGCACGGCCCACCAGTCGCTGCACGCCGCGGCGGCCCGCGCCGCCGCCCAGGTCGACCACGCCCCGGCCGGCCCGCTGCTCGACGTCGACGCGCTGGCCGCTCGGTTAGCGGCCGCAGCGGCCGACGGCCGGCCGTACGACGCCGTCGTGGTGGGCGCCTCCACGTACGACGGCGTGCTGTGCGACGTGCCGGCGCTGGTGCGGATGTGCCGGGCCGCGAGCCCCGCCACCAGGACGTTCCTCGTCGACGAGGCGTGGTCGGCGATCAACGCGTTCCACCCGGAGCTGCGCGCGCTCGGTGGTCTGGCGGCGGCCCGGGCGTCGGCCGGTGAGGTCCGGATGCTGGTGACCCAGTCGGCGCACAAGTCCATGAACGCCGCCCGCCAGGGCTCCTACCTGCACGTCGTCGGCCATCCGGGATTCGTGGAGCAGGTCGGGGCGTGTCTTCGGGGCCGGCACACGACGTCGCCGAGCATCCCCATCCTGGCGTCGCTGGACCTGTGCCGGGCGCACGCCGAGGCCGACGGCGAGCGGCTGGTGCGCCGCGCCATCGAGCTGGCCGACGGCGTGCGGCGCGCCCTGGCCGACGATCCCGCGCTCAAGGCCGCCTTCGCGGCGGTCCCGCCGCCGGTCGGCCCGGCGCTGGTGGCGGACCCGACCAAACTGATGGTCGACGTGTCCCGGTTGGAGATGACCGGCGAGCAGGTCCGCGCCGCGCTGTTCGACCGGCACCGGATCTACGTCGCCCGCGTGGTGCGCGACGGCTTCCTGCTCAACTTCCACATCGGCGTCGACGGGGTGCGGGTCCGCCGCCTGCTCGACGCGCTGCGTGACCTGGCCGACCGGCCCGCGCCGCCGACCGGCGGCCCGTTTCCCGAGCCCGGGTCGGTGGTGACCCAGGCGATCGTGGCGTACCCGCCGGGCGTGCCGGTGGCCGTGCCCGGCGAGCTGTGGACCGCCGCGCACCGGCGGCACGTCGAGGACCTGCGCCGGGACGGCATAGACGTCTTCGTGCTGAAGGGATAGCGGGCTCAGCCGCCGACGCGCCGTTCGAAGGCGGCCGCGAGCTGCTGCCAGGTGTCCGCGTAGCCGCGGGCCAGCCGCGCCATCGCCGGCAGGCAGTGCCGCGGCGCGGCGCGCACGATGCCCTCCCACTCGGCACAGCCGAGCGCATGGGCGCTGACCAGCCGCAACAGCAGCCGGCCGGCCTGGCTGAAGCGCAGCGTGGGGTCGGTGTGCAGCGCCTCGGCGAGCCGGGCCCGCTCCGCCTCGGCGGAGCCGGCGGCCGGCGGTCGCGGCTCGGCCGGCACGGCGGAGCGGAACCGGTCAGGCACCGGATCGTCGCCGCGCAGCACGCGGTCCCGCACGTCCTTGGCCGTGCCGACGGAGATGCCGGCGATCCGGGCCACCTCGCGCAGCGGCGTGTCCGGGCGTTCGGCGAGCACCGTACCGGCCCGCCGTCGGCCGTCCGCGCTGTTCACCGGCCGGATCCGGCCGTCGCGGCCGATCCGGACGTTCAACTGCTGGGGCTGTTCGGTTGAACAGCGCCGGACCGCGGCCACGGTGGCCGCGCACAGGCCGGTCGCGGCGGCGACAGCGCGGTCCGACCACTGCGGATGCGACGCGACGATGCGCGCCGCGGCGGCCTGCCGCTCCGCCGAGGACAGCGGAAGGCCGTGTGAGACATTCGCCTGCACCGCGTGCAGGAAAGCCATTTCCGGGCTGTCATCGAAGAACCGGACGGCGATTTCCTCGTCGCCCCGAAGTTCCGCGGCACGCAATCGGTGCATGCCGTCGACCACTTTCATCGTGGCCCGATGCACGACAATGGGCGGCAAAGCCTCACCTAGTGCGGCGAGCGTGCGAACGTGTTGTTCGTTCTCGCCGGTGAGCCGGGGCGTGTCCGCGGGCCGCAGTTCGGCGATCGGCACCACCGTCACCGTGTCGTCCGCGCCGCTGTGCTCCGTCATCTGTCGCATCCCCCCTGGACGCACGAAATAGACGTCTCAGGCGCGGGCCCGGTCGAACTCGTCGCGGGCCCGCCTCAGCTGGCCCCAGCGGTCCTCCGACCAGCAGCGGATCTCGTCGATCAGCTCGATCAGCTCGCAGCCGACCGGAGTGAGCAGGTACTCGGTCAGCCGCGGATCGGTCAGCGGCCCCCGGACGAAGCCGTCCCGCTGGAGCGAGCGCAGCGTGTCGATGAGCACCTTGTGGCTGATGCCGGCCAGCCGCCGCTGCAGTTCGTTGAACCGCGCGCCGCCCTCGAGCACCGCCTCCAGCGTGAGCACGCCCCACCTGGTCGACAGCAGGTTGATCACCTGCGCGGTCGGCGTGCCGGTGAAGCGGACCGCCTCCGACGCCTTACGACAAGTCTCCATCGTTCCCCCCGGAACTGAGCATCCTACCGGACCCGCACCGCCGTGCGTGTCCACTGTCGACTCAACGATATGGACCAGACCATCATGCACAACCAACCACGACTTGTCCCCCCCAACCGGTCCCATGGGCACGTGCCGCCGCGCCCGGAGTCTGGCAGCCCACCACCGAGCGCGCCAGTATGCACCTGCAAGTACGCGGGTACCGGGAAGTACGTACTTTTCGTCCGTCCATCCCGAATGCCATAGTCGGCGACGACGCACCGACGGGCGCGGCGCCCGGCGCCGCCGCCACAACCGTCCACTCTGGACAATGCGGATTTCCGGCACTTTCGTTCCGAGGTTTGTTATGGACCAGCTCAGAGAAGAAGACCGAACACGGGTCGTGGTCTGCGACACCCAGCCGGTGATGCGCGAGGGCCTGCTGGCCATCGTCGCCCGCGACCCCCACCTGACCGTCGTCGGCACGGCGGCCACCACGGCGGAGGCGATCGACGTGGCCCGGCGCACCGAGCCGGAGATCGTGGTGGTCACGCACGAGCCGCCCGACGTGAACGGCATCGTGGTCGGCCGTGCGCTCACCGGGAACGGCCCGCCACCCGGCGTCGTGCTGTTGCTCAACGACGGTCGGCAGGAGACGCTGCTGGAGGCGTTGCAGGCGGGCGTGCGCGGCCTGCTGGCGAAGCGGACCGCCTCGCACGAGCTGGCGCCGGCCATCCGGACGGTCGCGTCCGGCTCGACGGTCCTCGCGCTGCCCGACGCGATCGGGCTGCTCGGCCGGCTGGTGCACCGGTTCCCGGTCGCGTTCGTCGGGCGCTCCCGCGAGCTGAGCGAGTTGACGCGACGGGAGATCGAGGTGCTCCAGCTGATCGCCAAGGGCCAGTCCAACCACCGCATCGCCCGCGACCTGTCGCTCAGTGAAGCCACCGTGAAGTCGCACGTCTATCACATGTGTCGCAAGCTCAACATCCGCGACCGGACCCAGGCGGTCATCCTGGCCTACGAGAGCGGCCTGGTGAAGGCGTGGGGCGCCTGAGGGCATCCGTCCCGGTGCTGAGTCCGAAGATCAGTCCGCGGCCCGACGACGCGGGGCCGGCCGCCCTGCCATTCTTCGGCCTGTCCACGAAAAAACGCCAGATCCGGGGGAAACAGCCATGCCCACAACGGTTCCGACGACCGGGCACTGACATTCCATGGACGACAACAAGGTTCTCCGGCTCATCCACGCCGCCGGGCTGCACGAGGCCGAACTGGTCGCGACCGTCGCCGAGCTCGGCCTGGCCGAGGTGGCCCGGATCCTGATCGACGAGGTGCTGTTCCGCGCGGCCGTCCCGCACAACCACTACCCCGTCGTGGTTCAGCTGACCATCGCCCACGAGGGCCGGCGCGTCGACAGCCAGCTGCGGGCCGTCGGCGGCAAGCCGTGGGAGCTGCTGCCGGTGGCGGCGGCGGACCAGCTCGTCGCGATGCGGATCGACTACGAGGCCCTCGACCTGATCCGCGCGGTGTTCGGCCCGGGCGAGGAGCGTTCCGTCGGCTATCGCACCACCTCCCTGCTGCCCTCGGGCTCCGCCGCCGCGCTGACCTCGGACGACCAGCGCATGAACTACCTCGGCGCGGCCACCCAGGCGGTCCAGTCGATCCTCGCGGCGTGCACCCGGGGCCGGCCGGACCTCGGCGAGCTGGCGACCCGGTACCACTCCGACAAGTACGGGCTGCTGCACTGGTTCACGCCGCACTACGAGCGCCATCTGGCCGGGCTGCGCGACGAGCCGGTGCGGGTGCTGGAGATCGGCATCGGCGGCTACAACTCGGCCTTCGGCGGCGGCTCCCTGAAGATGTGGAAGCACTACTTCCACCGCGGCCTGGTGTTCGGGATGGACATCTACGACAAGTCACACCTGGACGAGCAGCGCATCGTGACCATCCAGGGCGACCAGAGCGACCCGGACTCGCTGACCGAGATCGCCGAACGGCACGGGCCCTTCGACGTGATCATCGATGACGGCAGCCACATCAACGAGCACGTCCGCACCTCGTTCCGGGTGCTGCTGGCGCACCTGCGCCGAGGCGGCTTCTACGTCATCGAGGACCTCTGGACCTCGTACCAGCCGGGGTACGGCGGCGACCCGGACCCGCAGTCTGCCGCGGGCACCTCGCTCGCCCTGCTCAAGGACCTGATGGACAGCCTGCACTACGAGGAGCGGCCGCCCGGGCAGGAGCGCGAGCTGGTCTACTCCGACCTGCACGTCGGCGGTGTCCACGTCTACCACAACATCGCGTTCATCGAGAAGAAGCTGAACGCGGAGGGCGGCATCCCGCCCTGGGTGCCGCGGTAGCGCCGACCCGGAGAAGCCCCTTGCCACCGTGGCAGGGGGCTTCCTCAGTTGAGCCGCGCCGGCAGCGTGATCAGGCCACGGGCCAGACCGGTCGGCAGCCACTGCGCGGCCCGGTCGTCGAGGGCCAGCCCGGGAAGGCGGCGCAGCAGCGTGCCGATCGCGACCGCGCCCTGCAGCCGGGCCAGCGGCGCCCCCAGGCAGAAGTGGATGCCGTGCCCGAAGGCCAGGTGCTTGCCGTCGGACCGGCCGATGTCGAGCCGGTCGGCGTCGGTGAATCGGTCGCCGTCCCGGTTGGCGGCCGCCAGACCGACGCTGACCACCGCGCCGGCCGGAACAAGCGTGCCCGCGATGGTGATGTCCTCGGTGGCGACGCGGAGCGTGGCCCGGCCGAGCGGACCGTCGTGGCGCAGCACCTCCTCCACCACCGCCGGCAGCAGCCCCGGGTCGGCGCGGAGCGCGGCCAGCTGCTCCGGATGTCGCAGCAACGCGAGCATCGCGTTGCCGATGAGGTTGGTCGTCGTCTCGTGGCCGGCGATCAGCAGCAGCACGCACAGTTGGACCAGCTCGTCCTCGGACAGGCGATGCTCGCCGTCGCGGGCGCAGATCAACGCGCTGAGCAGGTCCGGCTGGGCGTGGGCGCTGCCGGACACCAACGGTCGCTTGGCGGCGACCAGCTTGGTGAAGTAGGCGGCCAGCCGCCGCGCCCGCGCCCGCGGACTGTCCCCGTCGCCGACCTGAAGCACCCGGGCGGCCCAGCCGCGCAGCGCGGCCCGGTGCGCCGGCGGCACCCCCAGCAGCTCGCAGATCACCAGCACCGGCAGGGGAAAGGCGAACGCGTCGATCAGGTCGACGGTGGCGCCGTGCTGGAACTCGTCGACCAGGCCGTCGGCGATCTGCTCGATCCGCGGCCGCAGCGACTCGACCCGCCGGGCGCTGAAGGCCGTGGTCACCAGTCGGCGCAGCCGGGTGTGGTCCGGCGGATCGCTGTTGACCATCGGCAGGAAGACGCCCTCGGCAAGGCCGGACGCCGCCCGGCGGGGATCCTTGGACAGGCGGGGGTCGCTCAGCGCCGCCTTCGCCTCGGCGTACCGGGTGATCAGCCAGTACTCGACGCCGTTCGGATCGCGCACCGGCACCACCGGCCCGGTTTCGCGCAGCCGGGCGTACGCGGCATGCGGGTCGGCGAGGAACTCACGGTCGTCGATCAGCACTGCGCCAACACCTTCTCGATGACGTCGGCGGCGGCCGGCGCGCCGCCGGCGCGGCGGATCTCGTCCCGCATGGCCGACGTGGACGTGTGCGCGGCCACGAACTCGACCGCCTGGCGGACCGTCTCGGCGCGCACCCGCTCCCGGTCCAGCCGCGCGCCGAGACCGAGCTGGACGATCCGGTCGGCGGTCGCCCGATGCTCGGCGATCTGCGGCACGACCACCATCGGCACCCCGGCATGCAGGCTCTCCATCACCGTGCCCATGCCGCCGTGGTTGACGAAAACCGTGGTGTGGGCGAGGACATCGGCCTGTGGCACGAACGCGTGCGCCTCGACGGCCGCCGGCAGCGGGCCGAGTTCGGCGGCCGTGACGCCGCCGCCGTGGGCGATCACGACGCGCCACGGCAGGTCAGCCATCGCGTCGATGCAGCTGCGGAAGAACCGCGGCTGCCGGTTGTGGAAGGTGCCCAGCGACACCAGCACGAGCGGCTCGGCCGGGTGCCGCGGCATCCACCTGCCGTGGAACGACCGCTCGCCGAGGCACGGACCGACGAAGTGCACCGAGTCGCCGAAGGTCTCCCCCGCGTACTGGAACGCCCGCGGCAGGTAGACCAACGCCGGCTCGGCCGGGTCTCCGGCGAGGAACTCCTCGACCGTCAGCGGCAGTCCCAGCCGCTCGATCAGCCCGCCTAGTCCCCGCAACACGGCCGCCGGATCGGCGACGCCGGCGGCGGTGTAGCCCGCCGCGAGCGACCAGTGCTCATTGGCGGCGAACGTGGGCATGCTCTGCACGGTGGGCACGCGCCAGCGCTCCGCGAGCAGCTTTCCCGTCCACCCGGACGGATCGTGCACGATCAGGTCCGGTTCGTCGCCGGCGAAGGCTCGCGCGGTCGGCGGCAACACCGCCACCGTCTCCCGCAGCGTGTTGCGCAGCACCCGGACGAAGTCGTCGGCCGTGAACGCCTCGCGGCGGGCGTAGCCGCGCATGTCGGCCGTGAAGGCCGCGGAACGGGTCGTGGTCTCGTACGGGATCGGCAGCGCGCCGGTGGCCGCGACCCGGTCGGCGAGTTCGGCGGTGATCGGGTAGCTGACCCGGTGGCCGCGCCGGACCAGCTCCGCGGCCACCGCGAGCGAAGGGTTGACGTGTCCGGCGAAGGGAATCACGAAGAACGCGATGTGCGCCATGGTCACGCCGCCTGTTCGACGAAGTCGGCGGCGGCGCGGGCGCCTCCGGCCGCGTGGATCTCCTGCCGCATCCACCGCAATCCGGCGTGCACGGCCTCGTCGGCCACGACCGCGTCGACGGCCCGTCGCAGCAGGCGCGGCGTCAGCTCGTCCGGCGCGATCAGCCGGCCCAGGCCGAGCGCCACCACCCGGTCCGCGGTGGCTCGGTGCTCGGCCATCTGCGGCACGACCACCGTCGGCACGCCGGCGGCCAGCCCCTCCATCACCGTTCCGGTGCCGCCGTGGTTGACGAACACGTCGGCATGGCGCAGCACATCCCGTTGCGGCACATAGGAGTGCAGCTCGGCGTGCGGCGCGATGCCGGCGAGCTCATCCGGCACCGGCCCGCCGAACGCCACCACGAGCCGCCACTGGCCGTCGGCGAACGCCTCCAGGCAACGGCGGAACGTCGCCAACTGTCGGTTGTGGACGGTTCCGAGCGAGACCAGCGCCACCGGACGGCGGTCGCCGGGCGGCCGCCAGGTCCCGTCCCTGCTTCCGACGCACGGGCCGACGAACCGGAATCGGTCGTCGAAGGTGTCACCGGCGTACTGAAACGCCCTCGGCACGTAGACCAGCGTCAGATCGCCTTCGCCGCCGAGGAACTCGTCGACACCGATGCCCGCGCCGCACCAGTCGAGCAACCGCGCGATGCCCCGGGTCAACGCGGCCAGCCCGGCATGCGGGCCGGCGGGGGTGGCGTGGCCGGCCGCGAGCGACCAGTGCTCGTTGGCGGCGAACACCGGCTGGCTGCGCAGCAACGGCACCCGGAGGCGTCGGGCCAGCAGCACGCCCGCCCAGCACGCGGGATCGGCCACCACCACGTCCGGCCGGTCCCGGTCGAACGCCGCGGCGAACGCCGGCAGCGTGGCCACCGCGTCGGCCAGCTGCCAGCGCAGGTGCCGGGCCAGATCGTCGGCGGTGAACGAGGTACGGTCGGCGAAGGCGGTCGCCGGCTCGCTGCCCAGCACCGTCCGGTACGGCACGGCGACCGCGCCGGCGCGGCGGACCCGGTCGGCGAACTCCTCGCTCGTGGTGTAGCTGACCCGATGGCCGCGGGCCACCAGCTCGGCGGCCACCGCGAGCGTCGGGTTGACGTGCCCGGTGAACGGGATGACGAAAAAGGCGATGTGCGCCATGGGTCTTTCAGCCTCCGCCCGCGCCGGTCACCACGTCCGCGGCGGCGGCGGCCCCGCCGGCGCGCCGGATCGCCGCTCGCATACTGTCGACTCGCATCCGAATGTCCTTGTCCTGCGCCACCGAGTACACGGCCGCTCGCAGCGTGTCCGCGGTCAGCCCGCGGCCGAGCTGTCGTCCCAGCCCCAGCTCGTCGATGCGGTCGGCGTTGGCCCGCTGCTCGGACATCTGCGGCACGGCCACGATCGGCACCCCGAAGTGCAGGCTCTCCATGCTGCTGCGCATGCCGGCCTGGCTGACGAACGCCGTGGCGTGCCCCAGCACGTCGAGCTGGGGCACGGACCGGCGCAGTTCGACGTGGGCCGGCGCCGGTCCCAGGTCGGCCGGATCCGTGCCCGCGCCGACGGAGATGACCGCGCGCCAGTCCGATTCGGCGAACGCCTCGACGCACGTGCGATAGAAGTCCGGACGTCTGTTGTGGACGGTTCCCAGCGACACCAGCACCGTCGGGCGTCCGTCGTCCGGCGGCGACCACGCTCCGGCGCCGGGCGGCACGCACGGGCCGACGAAGTGGAACCGGCAGCCGAAGGTGTCGCCGGCGTACTGGAACTCCCTGGGCAGGAAGACCAGCGTCGGCTCGGCCCCGCTGCCCAGCAGGACATCCTCCACCGAGAGGTCCGACCGCAGCCGCGCCAGCAGTGCCGCGACGCCGCCGATCACCCTGCCCAGCGCCGGGTTTCCCGGTCGCACGTCGGTGTGGGCGTCGGCGAGCGACCACTGGTCGCCCATGGCGAACGTGGAACGGCTGGCCACGGCGGGAATCCCCAGCCGGTGGGCCGCCAGCCGCCCGGCCCACCCGGTCGGATCGTCGTACACGACCACGTCCGGCGGGTCGTCGGCGAAGGCCCGGGTCAGTTGAGGCAGCACCGTGACGGCCTCGGTGAGCAGTCCCGCGACGAGGTCGGCCAGGTCGTCGTCGGTGAAGGCCGGCCGCGCCGGGCGGGCCGCCTGCTCGGCCAACGCCATCGTGGTGCGGTAACGCACCGCTCGCGCGCCGACACGGGCCACCGCCCCGGCAAACTCGTCGGTGACGGCGAAACTGACCCGGTGGCCGCGATCGACCAACTCGGCCACCATGCCCAGCGGCGCGTGCACGTGGCCGGCGTCCGGGATCGCGTAGCAGGCTACGTGCACGGCTGACGGGCCTCCTCCAGGGCGAGCTCGACGACGTCGGCAGCGGCCGACGCGCCACCGGCGGCGTCGATCTGACGCCGCATGTCGGCGACGCGGGCGCGGACGCCGGCGTCGGACGTCACCGCGTCGACCGTGCGCGCCAGGGCATCCACATCGTCCAGCCGGGCGCCCAGCCCCAGCTCGACGATCCGGTCGGCATTGGCCCGCTGCTCCGGCATCTGCGGCGCCGCCACCACCGGCACGCCGGCGTGCAGGCTCTCCATCACGCTGCCCATGCCCGCGCTGCTGACGAACACGTCGGCGCGCTTGAGCACGTCCAGCTGCGGCACGAACGGGTGCGCCTGGACGTTGCCCGGCAGCGGGCCGAGCGCGGCGGGATCCAGCCCGCCGCCGAGCGCGATGACGGCGTGCCAGTCGGTGTCGGCGAAGGAGTCCACGCAGCGTCGGAAGAACTCCGGCCGGTTGTTGTACGCGGTGCCCAGCGACACCAGCGCGAGCCGGCTGCCGGCCGGCGGCGGCTGCCAGCGTCCGTGGCGGCCACGGGGCCCGAGACAGGGCCCGACGAAGTGGGTCCGCGGGTCGAACGTGTCGCCGGCGGGCTGGAAAGCCCGCGGCAGATAGACCAGGGTCGCCCGGCCGCCCCGCTCGGTGAAGAACTCGTCGGCGCCCAGGTCCACGCCGAGCCGTTCGATCAGCCGGCCCAGCCCGGCGTGCACCGCCGCGAGCCCGGCGGACGAGCCGTCGCCGCCGTAGTTCCGGCCGAGCGACCAGTGCTCGTTGCCGGCGAAGGTGGGCACGCTGCGCACGGTCGGGACGGCCCAGCGGGCCGCCAGCAGCCGGGCGGCCCAGCACGGCGAGCTGTGCACGACCAGGTCGGGCCGGTCGCGGTCGAACTCGGCGGCCAGTGTGGGCAGGTTGGCCACCGCCTCGGCCAGCCGGCCGTGCTGGATGCGGGCCAGGTCCGTGCCGGCGAATCGGTCCCGGTCGGCGAAGGACGCCTTGTCCCGGCCGAAGAAGGACTTCATGGTGGCGGTGTAGCCGACCCGCCGCGCGCCGGCCAGCGCCACCCGGTCGGCGAACTCGTCGGCGGCCGCGTAGCTGACCCGGTGACCGCGGCGCACCAGCTCCTCGACCACGGCCAGGGTCGGGTGGACGTGGCCGGCGTCGGCGATGGCGAAGAAGGCCACATGGGCCATGGAGATCCCTGCCTCACAGTAGTTCCGACCGCACCAGGTGCACGGTCGCGAGCGGGTGCGCCGGCTCGAAGCCGTACCGGGCCCAGGCCCGCTGGCCGGCGATGTTGTGCCCCTGGGTGGGGCTGACCAGGAAGTCCGCGCCCAGCTCCGACGCGCGGTCCTCGACCGCCGCGATGAGCCGCGGGTACACCGCGCGGCCGCGGGCGGCCGGCGCCACCGCGGCCAGCAGCAGTTCGACCCGGTCGTCGTCCCGCTCCCAGGTGATCGCACCCAGTGGCCCGCGTCCGTCGTGCACGGCGATGGCGTGCCCGGACTTCGCGCTGCGGCACGCCCAGTCCGGATAGGCCACCGCGGACAGCGCGGGGTCGAACAGCGGGTTGGCCGCGTAGTGGTTGGCGTAGCCGGCGAAGCCGGTGGCCATCAGGTCCGCCACCATGTCCGGGTCCGGCTCCGCGACCACCGCGATCTCTTCCGACGGTGCGGGCCGCCGGCCGCCACCGACCCGGAGCCGCCAGTACGTCAGCGTGTCCGCGAAGATGGCGGCCCTCCCCGGCACGGCCCGCAGGCCCGCGAACCACGTCACGTTGCCGGCGGGATACCGCAGCACTACCACGTCCGCCGTGCTGTCCCGGGCCACCGCGAGGACCTCCTCCAGGCCGGCCGTCGAGGTCGCGGACACCGTGACGCGCGTGACGCCCACCCCGAACCGTTCGCCGTCCAGCGGCGAGTCCCGGACCGTGAGCCCCGGCGTCAGCACGGATTCCCGCCAGCTCATCGGCTCACCTCGAAGGACAGCACGGCGTCGACCACCTGGTCCACATCGGACGGAGTGAGCCCGGCGTGCAGTGGGAGCCGCAGCAGCCGGTCGGCGATCCGTTCCGTCACCGGGCAGCCGGCGGCCGTGGTCCGGCCGAACCGCTGGCCGCCGGCGGACGTGTGCAGCGGCTGGTAGTGGAACGCTGCCAGCACGCTGCGGCGCTCGAGGTGCGCGAGCAGGGCCTGCCGGTTGGCGAGGTCGGGCAGCAGCAGGTAGTACAGGTGCGCCGGGTGGGCGCAGCCGTCCGGCACGGTCGGCTGGCCGATGCCCTGCTCCGCCGCCCAGCGGGCCAGCCGCGCGTGATACGCGGACCAGGCGGCGTGCCGGCGGCGCTGGATGTCGTCGAATCCCTCCAGCTGCGCGGTGAGGAACGCGGCGAGCAGTTCGGACGGCAGGAAGCTCGACCCGACGTCGACCCAGGTGTACTTGTCCACGACGCCGCGGAAGAACTGCCCGCGGTTGGTCCCCTTCTCTCGGATGATCTCGGCGCGGGAGGCGAGGTCGAGATCGTTGACGAGCAGGGCGCCGCCCTCGCCGCACTGGACGTTCTTGGTGGCGTGAAAGCTCTGCGTGGCAAGGGCGCCGAGCGAGCCGAGCGGGCGGCCGCGGTAGCTGCCGCCCAGGCCGTGCGCGTTGTCCTCGACGACGGTGAGGCCGTGCCGGGCCGCGACGGCCAGGATGGCGTCCATCTCGCAGGCGACGCCGGCGTAGTGCACGACGGCGATCGCCCGGGTCCGCGGGGTGATGGCGGCCTCGATCAGCCGCTCGTCGATGTTCAACGTGTCCGGGCGGCAGTCCACGAACACCGGCACGGCGCCGCGCAGCACGAACGCGGTGGCCGTGGACACGAACGCGAATGACGGCACGATCACCTCGTCGCCGGGCCGCAGGTCGAGCAGCAGGCCGCACATGTCCAACGCGCTCGTGCACGAGCAGGTCAGCAGCGTCCGGCCGGCGCCGGTCAGCTCGCCGATCAACGCGGCCGCGCGCGCGGTGAACGGCCCGTCGCCGGACAGCGCGCCGGCCATCGCCGCACCGAGGTACGCGTGTTCGCGACCGGTGAGAAAAGTGCCGTTCAGGCTGACGACCGAATTCACGTTGAGCACACAAAAATGCTATCAACGCCCCGGCCGCAATCGAAGACTGAAATTCAGAATCCGACTCAGGTATGAGCAGCGTCAGCCGAGGGGCGGAATTTTGCGGTCACTCCAACAACGCCGGACGGAGCGCCGAAACCAGCCGGAGAGCCGTAGCACGGCGCAGACTCAACCGGCATTCTCGATGCCAGGCCGAGGCCAGAAGGGACACGGCCGGTTACACCACAATTTATTTCGGAGGTATCCATGTCGGACGCTTCGCTGTTGGCCGTCGATCTCGCGGACCTCGACGACCTCACCGTCGACGACCTGCTGGCGGGCGACAGCACGGACATCAGCCCGAAGATGGAGGCGTGCTGCTGCTCCTGGTGCGGCTGCTGATTTCTGCCGTCCGGCGGTCTTCACCCGGGACCGCAGGTCAGGGTGTTTCCCGGGGCGTTCCCCTCACCCCGGGAAACACCCACCTGCCGGCCCCGTTCCGGCATTAAGGGGTGCTCCGGTCCGATGCGTGTGCTGCTCGCCTCATGGGGATGGCCTTCGCACTATTTCCCGCTCGTCCCCACCGGCTGGGCATTCCGGTCGGCCGGGCACGACGTGCGGGTGGCCACCCAGCCCGGGCTGGTCGACGTCGTGCTGAATTCCGGCCTGCCCGCGGTCGCGGTCGGCCGGGACATCGACGTGCCCGATATCGTGCGCAAGGCGCGCGAACGCCTGGCCCCCGGGGCCCGGCCCGCGGCGCCGTTCTTCTTCGATCCCTATCTGGCCGCCGCCGAATCGATGGTCGACGACCTGCTCCGGCGGGCCGAGTCAGAGCGACCGGACCTGGTGGTCTACGAGCCGACGACATATGCGGCCCCGCTGGTCGCCGCGCGACTGGGAATTCCGCGCGTCCGGCAGTTGTGGGGGCCGGACTTCCTGTGGCAGCTGCGTGACCGTGAACGCGCGGCACTCGCCCCGCTGGCCGAGCGCCTGGGGCTCGACGGCATCAGCCCCGCGACCGACGACACGCTCGACCCCTGCCCGGCGGGCATGCGGGTGGCCACGGAGTATCGCCGCCATCCGGTGCGTTACGTGCCCTACAACGGCAACGCCGCCGTCCCGGACCTGCCGCCGCGTGGCGACCGCCCCCGGGTGTGCGTGACCATCGGCAGTACCCTGCCCAAGATCGGCGGCCAGCCCGACTCGCTCGGCGAAACCCTTGCCGCACTTGCGGATTTTGACGTCGTCCTGGCCACCTCGGCACCGCCGTCGACGGCCGTGCCGCCGCACGTGACGGTGATGGAGTCCGTGCCGTTCACCGCGCTGCTGCCCACCTGCGACGTGCTCGTGCACCAGGGCGGGCCCGGCACGATGATGACCGCGCTCGCCCTCGGAGTGCCGCAGCTCGTGCTGCCCTCCTTCCTCCCCGAGCAGCCCTTCTACGCCGACAAGATCGTCCGCCAGGGCGCCGCGCTGGCGCTGCGTCCCGCGTCGGCGACCGCGACGGCGGTCGCCGACCGGGTCGCCCGGCTGGTTCGGGACCCCGCGTTCCGGTCGGCGGCCGCACGCCTGCGCGCCGAGAACGACGCGCTGCCCAGCCCCGCCGACGCGGTGTCCGCCCTGGCCCACAACGGGAGTAGCCATGTCCTCTGATGCCCGGTGGAATCCGCGGGCGAACGCCGCCCCGCCGTTCGGCGCCCGCCGGCTGCTTCTGCTCGTCACCGGCTCGTCGGCGGCGGTGTTCCTGCCGCCGTGGCTGAGCTGGCTCTGCTTCGGCTACCCCGACCTGGAGTGCAAGGTCGTGCTGACCAGGTCCGCGCAGCACTTCGTGACCGCCGAGGGCCTTCGCCCGCTCGGGCCGTCCGAGGTGCTCGCCGACGACTGGTCCCCCGCGTCTCGGGACCGTTCGCTGCACGTCGAGCTCGCCCAGTGGCCCGACGCGGTGGCGGTCTACCCCGGCAGCATGAACTTCCTCGCCCGCTTCGCCCTCGGCGCCGTGGACACTCCCGCCCTGCTCGCGCTCCAGTGCACGACCGCCCCGATCGCCATCGCGGCGGCCCTGCCGCCCGGCGGTTGGGACTGCGCCGCCATGCTCCGCCACCGCCGCGAGCTGGCCGATCGTCCCAACGTCGCCGTGCTGCCGCCGGTGCCCGGCCGCAGCATGACCACCGGCCAGCAGAACGGGAACCAGCCGGGTTCCCTGCCGGAGCTGATCACCCTGCTGGAGCGCACCCGCACAGCCCTGGCGAGCTGACACCCGGCGGCGCTAGCCGGCCGCAGCCTCCACATGGTCCGCCGCCGCCGCGGCGCCGCCACTCGCCCGCATCTCCGCCCCCATCGCCGCGAGCCGTTCCCGGGTCGCGGCGTCCTCGGCGACCGCGAGCACGGCCGACCGCAACGCCTCGGCGGTGGCCCTGCGCACACTCAACGCCCGGCCCAGCCCCAGCTCCACGAGCCGGCGGGCGTTGGTCACCTGCTCGGGCAGCCTGGGCACCGCAACGACCGGAACGCGCAGGTACAACGCCTCCATCAGGCTGTTCATCCCGGCATGCGTGACAAAGGCCCGTGCCGTCGACAGCAGCTCCATCTGCGGCACCCACGGCAGTGCCGTGACGTTGCGTGGGAGCGGGCCGAGCGCCGCGGCATCCGTGCGGGAGCCCACCGACATGACCACCTCCCAGTCCAGGTCGGCGAAGGCGTCGGCGCATGTCCGGTAGAACTCGGGATGGGCGGTGTTGATCGAGCCGAGGGAGACCAGGAGCAGCGGCCGCCGTCCGTCCGCGCGCGCCCGGGCTGCTGGCGGATCGGCGAGGCACGGGCCGACGAAGGAGTAGCCGGCGCCGAACTCGTGGCCGGCGGGCTGATAACTCCGCGGCAGCAGCACGATCCCACCGTCGAAGCCGGCGGCGTAGTGCTGCTCCGCCGTCCGGTCGATGCCTTGGCGCCGCAGGAACTCCGTCAGGGTGGTCAGCAGCCGCGAGACGTCCTGGTGCCCGTGGCCGTACCGGGCGGTCCAGTGCGTGCGGGACGCGAGGAACGACCACACCTGCACCTGTGGGATGTCCCATCGCGTGGCCAGCAGCCGCAGCGCGGACGCGGGATCCTCGGACACCACCACGTCCGGCCGGTCGGTGGCGAAGGCGGCCGCCAGTTCGGGCAGCGTCGCGATGGCCTCGTCGAGCAACAGCAGCGGCAGGCCGAAGAAGTCCTTGGGCCAGGCCCGCGGGTCACGCGGCAGCCGGGACCGGTAGCCGACCGGCCGCGCGCCGGCCGCGGCGACCCGGTCGGCGAACGCGTCCGTGACCGCGTAGCTGACGCGGTGTCCCCGGCGCCTGAGTTCGGCGACGATGCCCAGCATCGGACCGACATGACTGGTCGTCATGCCGGTGGCGAAGGCGATGTGCACGAGGCATGCTCCATTGTGGTCGTGTCCGGCAGCCGGTATAATTGGTCTATGCCATTGCCCGAGGCGGTCCGGGAACGCTGCCGCCGCTTCCTGCGGCCCGGTGACCGGATCCGATACGTGTTCCCCGCGATGAGCCTGTCCATCGGCCGGTCCGCGGGCACCGCGCCGTTCCTGGTCGTCGTCGGTGAGGCCGAGGTGCTGGTGCTGGGCTGCGGCGTCTTCCGGCGCAACAACCCCAAGTCGGTCTGGGCCCGGCACCCGGCGACGGTGCGGCTGGGCCCGGTGGAGACCGGCGGCTCGCTCAAGCCCACCATCAGGCTCGGCGAGCTCGTGCTCGAACTGGACGAGGAGTACGCCGCGGTGGTGACCGCCGCGGACGCCGAACGGCTCAACACCGACCAGCTTCCCGCGGATCCGTTCCCCGACCTGTGAACGTGACCGGCACCGCGTCGAGCCGGTGCAGCACGCTGACCTGACGCCACCGCAGCTCGTACGGCGGGCAGCCCAGCGCGAGATCGGGAAAGCGCCGCAGCAGGCCGTCGACGGCGACCCGCGCCTCCATCCGCGCCAGCGGCGCGCCGAGGCAGAAGTGGATGCCGTGCCCGAAGGCGAGGTGGCGCCGGTCGGGCCGGGTCACGTCGAGCCGGCTCGGGTCCCGGAACCGCCTCGGGTCGCGGTTGGCCGCCGCAAGTCCGATGTGGACCATGCTGCCGGCGTGGACCGGCGCCCCGCCGAGGTCGAGGTCCTCTGCGGCGATGCGAACGGCGGTCTGGCCGGCCGATCCCTCGTAGCGGAGCAGTTCCTCCACCAGGGCCTCGGGATCCGCGCCCCGCATGCGATCCGGCTCACGCAGCAGCACGGCCACGCCGTTGCTGATCAGGTTGGTCGTGGTCTCCAACCCCGCCATCACCAGCACCACGCACAGCGCGCTCAGCTCACGCTCGCTGAGCCGGTCGTCGGCGGTGACGAGGGCGCTGAGCAGGTCGTCACCGGGCGTCTCCCGCTTGGCGGCCACCAGCCGGGCGAAGTAGGCCCGGATCCGGCGTGCCCGCTCGCGCGGCGGCAGCGGCGCGCCGCGGACACCCAGCGTCCGGGCGGCCCAGGTGGCGAACGCGTCGCGGTCGCCGGCCGGCACGCCGAGCAGCGCGCAGAGGACCCGCACCGACAGCGGGAAGGCGAATTCCGATACCAGTTCGGCGGTTCCGCGGGGCGCCATGTCGTCCAGCAGCGTGCCGACGACGCGCCGCACCTCGGGCCGCAGCCGCTCGACCCGAGCCGGGGTGAACGTCCGGGACAGCAGCCCGCGCAGCCGTGTGTGGTCCGGCGGATCGCTGTTGATCATCGGCAGGAACGTGTCGTCGCCGTCGTCGACCAGCCCGGTGTGCCGGGGATCGTTGGACAGCCTGCGGTCGGTGAGCGCCGAGCGAGCCAGGTCGTAGCCGGTCACCAGCCAGTACTCGAAGCCGTCCGGCGTGCGGATCCGATGCACCGGGCCGATCTCGTGCAGCCGCGCGTAGATCTCGTCGGGACGGGTGAGCAGGTCGGCCGGCGCGATCTCGATCGCCTCGGCGCGGTGTCCGGTCAGCCCCATGCGCCGAGCTTGACAGTGGATCCGCCCCCGGTCTTCAGTCCCGAGGCTGAATCCGGCCAGGAGTTCAGGTATCGGTCCAGCAGCGCCGGCAGGTGACGGACCCCGAAGTCGATCGCCGCGAATTCGGGCACCAGCTCGTGCAGCCGGCTCACATCGGCGACGGTCCGTCCGGCCCGGCCGGGCACCGCGATCCGCCGGGGCCGCACCCCCAGCCGCCGCTCGATCTCGGTCACGATCCGCTCCACCGGCTCCGGCGTCGCGGAGGCGACATTCACCGTCTGGCAACGGGTCTCGGCCAGCAGCCGGTCCACGGCGAGGACCAGGTGCCGCACGTCGAGCAGGTCGCGATGAGCTCCACTGTGGATGGACACGACGCCGGAACGCACCTGGGCGGCCAGGAACGGCATCATCTGCCAGGGTTGCTGGGCGCGCCCGACCAGGTGACTGATCCGCAGGATCAGCCACGGCACGCCGGAGTCCCGGACGACGGACTCCATCGCGAGCTTGTGCCAGCCGTACGCACTGACCGGGTGCGCCGGCTCGTCCTCCGTCCGTGGCTCGCCGGTCGCGCCGTACAGCGCCGCCGAAGCCGTCGAGCAGAAGACCACCGTGTGCCCGAGCGCCCGGCACTCCCGCAGCGTCGCCAGCACGAGTTCGCGCTCCCGGGCGAACTCGGCGTCGTCGGTGACGGACGTGCTGGACACGCCGGCGGCGATGACCGTCACCTGGGGATGACGGTCCCGCAGCGCGCCCAGCTCACGCGCGATGAAGCCGGTGCCGATGATCCTCATGCCACCCGCCACCCTCCGGTGATCGCCATCTCCCGGACCTGCTCGGCCAACTCGACAGTGCGCACCGCATGCGCGCACCACCGGGCCTCGGCCGGGTGCCGCGCCGACCGGCCGGCGAGCACGGCATCGGCGAAGGATCCGACGGCCGCGGCGATCTGATCGGCCGGCTCCAGGGGCACGGCCTCATCCTCGATTCGCAACACCGGCCGCCAGTCCGCCGGCGGCGTGTACGCGCGGTCCAGTCGTGCCGCCGCGGCAGTGCCGTGCAACGAGTACGAACATTCGTAGCTGTGCTCGAAACCGAAGCCGATGGTCGCCAGAACGCCGTCCTTGGTGACGAGCAACGCCTGACCGGCCACGTCCACGCCCCTGCGGTCATCCACCAGCAGGCTCGCGCCGACCACCCGGATATCCCCGCCCAGCAGCAACTGGGCCGCCCGCAGTGGGTAGACGCCGACGTCGAGCAGCGCGCCGCCGCCCAGCTCGCGGCGGTAGCGAACGTCGTGCGGCGGCAGCGGCGGAATGCAGAACGAGCCATGGAAGGCCCGCAGCCGCCCGAGCCGCCCCGCCGCGAGCAACTCACGGACCTGAGCGTGCTGGGGGTGGTGGGGAAAGAGGAAGTTGTCCCGCAGCAGC
This sequence comes from Kutzneria buriramensis, assembly GCF_003387475.1. GTDB lineage: Bacteria > Actinomycetota > Actinomycetes > Mycobacteriales > Pseudonocardiaceae > Kutzneria > Kutzneria buriramensis. The sequence goes on from NZ_QUNO01000017.1 coordinate 97,456, forward strand.
AGCCCGTGATTCGCGGCCAGGCGCACCAGTCGTCGGGCGTCCCAGGGCCGCAGCGCCAGTGGCTTCTCCGCCAACACGTGCTTTCCCGCGCGCAGCGCCGCCTCGATCCACCGGGGGCGGAGGGCGAGCGGCAGCGGCAGGTACACCACGTCGATGTCGTCACGGCCGAGCAATTCATCGTAACCCGTTGCCGCACAGCGGAACTCGGCCGCGAAGCGGGCCGCCTTGGCCGGCTCGCGGCTGGCCACTGCGGCCACCTCCGTCCGCGGATGTGCCCGCAACGCCGGCAGCATCCGCCGCCACGCGAAGGAGGCGCACCCCAGCACCCCGAAGCGCACGACGCCGGTCACCGCAGGCTCCGCAGACACGCGACCAGCGTCCGCGCCTCGACGTTGAGGTAGTGGCTGTGTCGCAGCAGCCCGGTGAGCTGGTGCACGGTCAGCCAGCGGAAGTCGTCTCGGCCGGCGGCCGGCTCGTCGTCCACCTCGATGATCAGGTACCGGCCGCGCGCGTGGTGGAACCGCCCGCCCTCCTCGGACAGCTCGGCGTCGAACAGCACCTGCTCCGGCCGCCGCCCCAGTACGAGATCCAGCAGGGGCGGCCGATCCAGCCGGGTGTAGTTGTCCGGCGTGCACTGCACCGTGGGGGCGAGTTCGACGGCGTCGAGGTAGCCGGGTTCGACCCTCGCGTTGACCAGCGCGTGCAGCACCCCGTCGATTCGCCGCACCAACAACGCGATGACGCCGATGCCGTGCGGTTCGAGCAGCGGCTGGGTCCACGAGCCGACCTCGCGGCTGTCGGCCCGCACGTCGACCGCCACGACGCTGAAATGCAGGCCCTGTTCGTGCGAGATGGCCATGTCCGACCGACGCCAGCAGCGGACGTCGACGAGCGGGATCGGCGTGGTGACCAGCTCGATCTCGCTGTGTTTGGCGGTGATCCAGCTGAGCACGTCGGTCGTGCTGTGCAGGCTGCCGAATCGGGGGTCGCAGGACCTGCGGACGGCTGCCGCGACGTCGTCACCGCCCGGCATGCCGGGCGCGGCGTCGGGCAGGCAGGACAGCACCGTCCGGGCATCCATGTTCACCAGGTTGTCCACGCGCAGCAGCTCGTGCAGCTGGCCGACGGTGAGCCAGCAGAAGTCCGGCCCGGCGTCGACCTCCGGCCCGACCTCCACCACCATGTTGCGGTTCCGCTTGCGGTAGAACCACGATCCCTGTTCGGACTGCAAAACATCCGCGAGCACGCGGCCCGGTGCCACCGCGCGGAAGTGCGCCAGGTACGGGACCGCGGCTCCGCCGTGCGCGCCGGTGTAGTTGCTCCTGGTGGCCTGCACGGTCGGCGAGAGCTGCACCTTGTTGACGTTGCCCGGCTCGGCCTTGGCCTGCATCAGGCAGTGCAGCACGCCGCCGATGTCCCGCACGGCGATGCCCAGCACGCCGATCTCCGGCTGACTGATGATCGGCTGCGTCCACTGCCGGACCGGGCCGGCGCCGCCGCGCACCGCCAGCCCCATCACCGTGAAGAACCGGCCGGTGTGGTGGCCGAGGTTGCCGGTCGCCGGGTCGAACCCCCAGCCGCGCAGCTCGTCGAACGGGATCCGCCGCACCTCGTGGACCTGGGCTCGGCAGCGTTCGGCGTACCAGGCGTGGAACTCGGCGGTGCTGGTGGCGACGCCGTCCGTGGCCAGCGCGGACTCCGCGATGCGCCGCGCCAGGTCGGATTCGGCGCTGCGGGACAGGGTTGCGGTCATCGGGCGGCTCCTTCCAGGCTGGGCACGAAGTCCGCGGGCTCCAGCGCGCCCGCGACGGCGGCGACGAACATCGCCGTCGCGCTCCGGTCGGTCTGCATCCAGCGCAGCCGGTTCAGCTGCTCCTGCGGCACCTCCAGCCGTCCGAAGTCCAGTGTGGACCGGTAGCCGTCGGCCATCTCCTCGTCGCGTCGGGCGGCGAACCGGCGTAGGGCGGCGTCATCCAGGCCTGCCGCGGTCAGCTCGTCGGCCAGCACGGCGGCCTGGCGGAGGGCGTTGGTGATACCGGTGCCGACGATGGAGTCCTTGCTGTGCCCGGCGTCGCCGACCAGCACCCAGCCCGGTCCGGCCGCGCGACGGAAGAAGTTGTGCTGGCTGCCGCTGCCGCGCAGCCGCTCGACCGGCCGGCTGCCGGCCATCCGGTCGGCGAGCTCCGGCGCGGCCGCGCGGATGCTGTCCAGGTACGCACTCATCGGGTCGTGCCGGATCCGGGCGAACTCCGCCTGCGGGAAGTAGCTGACGACCATGGTGAGCCCGTCGTGCGTCCGGGCGGCGCCGAGATGGCCGCCGTCGCGGGCGTACAGCTCGAAGTCGGTCGGCAGGTCGGCCCAGTAGGAGTAGTAGACGCAGGTCAGCCGGGGGTGCTCGGTCTCGATCGGCGCGCCGGCGAACCGGGCCACCGACGACCGCATGCCGTCCGCGCCGACTACCAGCGCCGCCCGGACGTGCCCTTCGGGACCGGTGTGGGAGCGGTAGCGGACGCCCGTGATGCGGTCGCCGTCGGCCAGCAGCCCCACCACCGTGCAGCCCGGGCGGAAGTCCACCCCGGCGTCCACCGCCGCCCGCACGAGAAGGTCGTCCAGCACGCGCCGGCGCGGCGAGTAGATCCCGCGCAGCCGCTCGGTCGCCGGCACCTCGCCGGCCAGCCGCACGGTGTCGCCGGCGTGGTAGACGAGCCGGGTCATCGTGGGGCACCCGCCGTCCAGTAACGGATCCAGCAGTCCCCATTCATCCAGCAGCCGCATGCCCGGACGGGTCACGTGATGCGTACACAGGGTGTCGCTCGGAAAGTCCACGCGATCCAGCAACAACACCCGGAATCCGGCGCGGGCCAGCAGCAGCGCGGTCGACGCGCCCGCGCAGCGCGCTCCCACCACAACGACGTCACACCGGTCGGCGCTCACAGTTCCCCCTGTGGATCGGTACGTTCCGGCTGGCAGTAGCCGGCGGTCACCACCACGAGCGGCAGTCCTTCGTCGACCCCGAGCGCCCGAGCCATCGCCGTGACGTCGAAGTCGCAGTGCACGTGGCTGTCCATCCCCATGGCGGCAGCCGCCAGGCACACCCGCTGGGCGAGAATGCCCGCCTCGATGTTCCGCATCCGGTACCAGCGATCGCCGTGCGACCGCAGCCCGCGTTCGTAGTCGCCGACAGGCACGACCGTCACGGCCGCGGTGCGGAATTCCTCGGCCAGCATGGCGCTCTGCGCGGCCGGGGCGAGCGGACCGCCCGCCGTCGGCACCAGCCCCCGGTCATACCGCCACGTACCCGACGCCTGGAGGTAGATCGTCGAGGGATCGGCGGCGACCGGGTCAGCCGGGACCGGGCGGTTCACGATGTCCAGCAGGCGATCCAGGTCGGCGCTGGGCACTGGCCGGCGGTTGAAGCGGTGGACGGTGCGGCGGCGCTCGGCCCCGGGCAGCGGTTCCGGCGGCGTGGTGTCCAGCGGGACGCCCGGCCGCGTCGACGCCAGTCGCGCCGCGGCGTGCAGCCGGGCGACATCCGCCAGTGCCGGAATGGTGTCGATCGCCGGCACGGCCGCCAGCTCGGCCGGTGCAGGCCCCGACCAGTCGGCCGACTCCCCTGCCGCGCCGGCGTTTCGAGTCAGCGTCACCGCCGCGTACACCGATTCCACGTACGGTTGCAGACCCAGCAGCTGGTCCAGTCGGTCGTCGTCGAACCGGAGGTGCACCCGCGCCCGATAACCGTGCGCCGAGGCGACGGCCAGTGTCTGACCGATGAGGACGCCGGCGTCCAGGCCCTGCAACCGGTAGCCGAACGGACCGTACTTCACGCAGTTGCGCCAGAACACCGTGCTCAGCAGCAAAACCAGCTCGGGTCGGCCCTCGGGCGGATCGACGAGGCAGTCGGCCAGCAGCGACCGCCCGTCGCCGGCGCGAAGCTGGTCGAGCCAGTGATGCGCGGGATCGTAGTGGTGCAGGCCGTCGCCGGTCGCGACGTACACCTCGATCGGATACCGCGCCCCGGAGGAAGGCGCTCGGCGGCCGGCGACCAGTTCGCCGCCGTCCGCCGCCGGCATCCACCGCATCCTGGTGAGGCCGTTGATCTCGCGTAGCATCCGGCCGAGTTCGCTGTCACCGAAGGGAACCCTCCCGGCCGCGGGATAGCGCTTGTACACGCCGGGCAGTCCGCGGGTGTCCGCGACGCCGGGCGCGCCGCGAGGTTGGTGCGGCCCGTCGAGGAAAGCGCGGGCGAGGGTCATCGGGCTCCTCCGACGAACGGGATCGGCATCTGGTAGCGGGCGCTGGGCCCGGCCGTGCCGACGACGATCTGGAACAGCGGCTGCCAGGCGGTCGGCAGCCCCAGCTCGGCCGAGATCTCCGCGGCCGGATAGCCGTTGTGCACCCGGCCGGCCAGCGACCGCGTCGCGGCGAGCACGCAGATCCGCTGGGCGACGATGCCGGCTTCCTGGTTGAGCACCCGGAAGCTGCGGTCGCCGAGCCGGCGCTGGGCCTGCTCCTGGTCGGCCACGAGGAAGGCGACGAAGTTCGCGGTGCGGTAGTTCACGTTCGACGACCGGAGCCGGCCCGCCAGCGTGCCGCGCCGCCGCACGGGGGTCAGCCGCCCGTCCTGCAGCCGGTAGATGCCCGGCTCGCCGTCGGACGGCGTGATGGCCCATACGTAGCAGGCGACCGGCGGACAAGCGCCGGGCGCTACCGCGTCACTGACGTGCGGGCTCAGGGCCGGCGCCACGATCTCCTCGACCGTATGCAGGGTGATCGGCCGGCGCACCGGGTTGAACGCCGGGCCGCCGGAACGCCGGGCTCGCAACACGTCCGCCAGGTTCGGCACGGTCAGCGGCTCGGCCTCGACGGCCGGACTGTCCAGTGTGGAGCGTATGGCGAGATCGGTCCGGCGGCTGGCGGCGTCGATCTCGATCAGCGGTCCGCACGTCCGGGGATCGAGGAATCCCGTTGCGGCGGGCTCGATCACCGGCGGTCGCGCGGGGGCCGCCAGCATCGGCCGCGGGCCGGGATAGAGCGCCACCACGCTCATGGCGCTTTCCGCCGGCCAGTCCAGGCCGAGCAGCCGCTGCAAGTCGGCGTCGACGAACTGATGGTGCACATGTCCGTGCCGGCCCTGCGAGCCGGCGACCAGCAGGGCGTTGCCGACGGTCATGCCGACTTCCTGTGCGCACAGCCGATACGCGTAGTCGCCGTAGCGAAATGCAGTACGCCAGAACACCGACGCGAACACCAGCACACAGTCGGCGCCGGCGAGGTCCGCGCCGACGGCGGCCCCGAGGGCGTCGACGGCCACCCCGGCCCGCACCAGCACGAGGGCGTGGTGTGCGGCGTCGTACGCGTAGAGGCCGGCCGGCAGCCGTCCCGTTTCCGGCAGCCAGCAGTACAACTCGGTCGGGAAGAAGCACCGCGCGGACGGAACCAGCCGGTGGTACGGCCACATCGCCAGCGGCCCCAGCTCCAGCCGGGACACACCGTAGGTGTAGTGCAGCAGCTCGGACAGCCCATCGGTCAGCCGGCTCGCCGGCGTCGGCAATGGAAAGCGCGGCAGGCCCCGCCACGCCGTGAACCGCGCGGGCTCGTCGGGATCGCCCTCGTTGCCGTACTTGCCGCGCAGACCCGGCAGCGTCCCGAACTCGTGGAGCGTCCGGCGCCAGTAGCGCTCGCCCGTGCTCGTCATCGTCCGGCCTGCTCAGGGAAAGGGGTGCGGGTGGGGGTTGAGGTCGGCGACGGTCAGCTCCCGGTCGCGGTAGCCGAGCCGGTGCGGCACGGTGAGCAGCCGGGGCAGGTCGTCCAGTCGCCGGTTGGCGTGCCCGAAGGTCATCGGCAGCGTGCCCGGCACGATGACCTTGACGCAGGCGAAGCCGCCGGCGCGGTGGTCCGCCGTGGTCTGGTCGACGACCACCACGTCCAAGCCGGAGTCCCGATAGCGGCGGATCATCTCCCGCACGTCGTCGCGGAGGTCGTGGTGCCGGGGCCAGCGCCACCGGTCGGCCAGGTCGGCGAAGCTGTGGGTCCGCCGCGGCGCCAGCAGGAAATCGAATCGGTCGAAGGCGGCCTCGTGGCAGTACAGCAGCGAGTGGTCGTCCATGATCTTGACCTCGTGCGGGTCGTCGACCATCCGACGTGCCCGCTCCCGCGCCGACCCGTCATAGGTGTCCACGAGCTGGAGCAGATGGGCCAGCTCGTGCAGCAGATTGAGCACCGCCTTCTCCGGCCGGATCGCCGACCCGCCCGCGCACAGCACCCGGGGCCGGTCGGGGCCCGGGGTGCGGTCCACGGCCATTCCCCAGAAGCTCGGGACACCCTGTTCCAGGGTGGTGCAGAAGAGCAGGATGTCGTAGCCGAATCGGCGCCGCAGGTGTTCGACCATCAGCGGGATGGTCCGGTCCGCGGCGGAGAACGGGTCCACCCGGGGCACCGGCATCCGGGCGTGCCAGGTCATCAGGAACGCGTCCCGCTCCGCGACCTCCAGCAGGCCGTAGAGGATCGCCTCCTCCAGACAGCCGCCCATGGCGCAGCCGTTGGAGATCTCGTACACGAAGCGGGGATCCTCCGGCGAGTGCAGCGCGTAGTACGCGTGCCGCTCGGGCACCAGCACGGGTTCGTCCCGGCCGAACGAGTGTCCCCACACCCATGAGCAGTCCAGATCCTCGTCGTAGCGCAGGAACCGGAAATCCGGGCTACCGTAACGGTCGTCCGGATACAGGCCGAGCGTCCTCGGGTCCAGCGCGCGGTCGGCCAGCTCGCGGTACGAGCCGTGCACGACCGTGCGCCGGCCGCCGGGCTTCTCGCCGCCGGCCCGCTCCAGGGCTTCCAGCACCGCCGTGAGCCGGGCGCTGGGCACGTCGTTCGTGCGGCCCCAACCGTTCTGCGACTGGGTTCCGCGCAGCGAGCTGACCGGCGCCACCACCCGCACGAGCGGGGCGTCCCGCTGTAGCAGCAACGGCCGCACGACACCGGCCGCGTCGTCGACGTACATGTCGATCAGCTCGTTGTCCATGGTGGACAGCTCGCGCACCCGGTGCACGTCCGGCGACGGCTTCGGCCGGGACCGCAGCACGATCGGTTCGGCGACGTCGGCCGGCAGCCCGCCGCAGTCGGGGCAGGCCGGGTCCGGCAGGAAGCGATGCCTGCTGACGCCGAGGTCCGTCAGATCGAGCCGCCGGAACGTCCGATCGGCCCGGCCGCGCACCACTTCGTCGAGGACGAGCCCGGCGGCCACGTCCGCGGCCATCGACGTGCACACCGCTGGCGCCGACACGTCGCCGTGCCGCCGCAGCGCTTCCCGCTCGGCGGCGTGCGGGTCCGCGAGCCGGCGGCGGTACGCGGCGCACGTCGGGCAACCGGTGTCGGTCCCGGTGGTAACCGGTCCGATGATCACCTTCCGGTGTTCGGTTCGCACGGGGATCAACCGCGTCCCGGTGTCAGCGCAGGCTTTGCACAGGTCCGCGTCCGCGTCGCCGTCCACCGACACCGCCGCCGACGCGCCGCGCAGTTGCGCCGGGTCGTCAACGACCGCGAAGTCCCGGCTCAGGGCGGCCCGGACGCGGTCGTGCAGGATGCCTCCGGCGCCGGTCAGGACGATCAGTTCGTCACGCATTGAGCAACACCACTCGAAGCACGTAGGGCAGCAGCTCGGCCACCGCCGGGTCGTGGTCGAGCGGCACGACGACCGGTCCGTTGTCCCGCAACGCATCGACGAGCGCGGACTGCGGCGCTACGGCGCGAGCGACGCGTCCGGTGGAGTTCGAGCGTCGCCGGGCAGGCAGATCCGGCACCGGCGGCGGCGTCATCTGGTGCGCCAGCAGGGTTTGCATCAGGCCGTCCTCGACCGCGCTGGCCGGGTCGAGGTGGTTGCGATAGGCGACCGTCCTGCCGTCCAGGCAGAACGCGAACGTCGGCACGCCGGAATCGTCGGTCACGTCGTATACGGTGACCGTGCGGCCGGCCGCGACGAGCAGGTCGAGGTGGTGGGAGGCCGGCAGTGCGACACCGGGGAACGGCTCCCCGACAGCAGAGATCGCGGTGACCGTACGGTGCAGGCAATGTGAGAGCAGCGCTTCCGTCAGCGCCGTCGACCAGTCCCGGCCGGCCGCCAGACCGGTCCGGCCGGCATTGAACACAAGCGAGGACGGCACCAGCTCGACCCCGCCGTCCACAAGGGACATTCCTAGGGTCCAGGCCTGCGCCGGAGGCTCGTCCAGCCACCGAGGGCCGATGTCCGACAGCGGCCAGCCCTCGTCGTCCAGCAGTCGCCGCGCGTCCACCACACTCGCCGCGTACTCGGCCACCGCGCTGAACACCGCGGCGGCCCGGGCGGACGCGCTGTCCGCGCCCACCCCGTGCACACCGTTACTTTCCAGCACCCGCAACGGGAACTGCGTGAGATCGCGCTCGTCGGGCGGGCTCAGGATGCCGAGCACCTCGTCGGTGAGCAGGGGCACGCGCTCGTCCAGCACGTCGTCGTCGAGCGTCGGGCCGCCGGCGAGTTCCGTGATACGCGCCAGCAGATCCTCGGCGGCCGCCGGCTTCACGGTCCAGGCCGCCGCATGTTCGGCCGCACGGTGCCGGCTGGTCCGCAGCGTCTCCAGGTCGATGCGCACGACCGTGCCCGCGCGGGACTCGGCCGTCACGCCGGTCAGGTGCTCGAAGCAGGCGAAAACGGCGTGGCTGGCCACGATCCCCGGCACCGGTCCGGTGAGGTATTCGGTCCGCCGGGACGTGTCGCGGTTCGGCAGCCGATGCCACACGCTGGTCCAGCGGTGCGGTCCGCAGACCGGGCCGACCCAGGCCTCGTCGCCGACGACCACCGCCGGCACGAACACCGTGGCCCGCTCCGCGCACCACTCGTCGAGATCGAGAATGTCCGCCACGACGGGATCTCCGCTGGCGTACAGCACCACGTCGACGTCGTCGATCATGCTCGCCGACACGGATTCCGCGACTGTGATGTCCCGCATCCCGGCTCGCTCGCCGGCTTCCACCGCCGCCGCCAGCACGGGACCCGCGCCCACGGCCAGCACTCTCGCCGTCCGGAACCGCTCGAACCGGCTCTCCGGCGAGTCGACGTACGCCTCGATGAAGCCGATCTCGGCGGCGTAGGCCCGCAGCTCGTCGGCCGACAGCGTGTGCGGCTCGTCCGCCGCCGCGTCTCGTAACAGCTTCGCGTCGTGCAGCGCCACCACCAAGCGTCGCACCATGTCCGCCTTCACCGGTGGCAGCGCCGCCGTCAACTGCTCAAGCGTGTGGTCACCGGTCAGCCGCGGTGCCAGCTTCTCCAGCCAGACATAGGTCGCCGCGCCACGCAGCGAGACCACCTCGCCACCGCTGCTCACCACCGCGCCGTCCCCGTTCGTGTTGGGCGCGAAGAACACCCCGGCCTTCAGTCGTGGGCGCATGGCTGCGATGGAGCTGGACATGGGCGTCACTCCGGCGGTTGTCTGCGGATTGGGGCAACACAACGCACCTTGTCAGGAGCAGCGCGGGCGGTTCATCAGTCGCCGGACTGAAATTCGGACTCACCGCCGGGCCGGGAAAGCGCTCTCCACGAGGTCCGCTGCGGCGACCGCGCCGCCGGCGACCGAGACGTCCCGGCGCATCGCGGCCAGGGCAGCGCGAGTGCCGGGATCAGCGATCACCTGCCGGACCGCACGGCCGATGGCGCCGGCGTCGCAGTCGCCGGCCGAGACGTGCACGCCAAGGCGGAGCTCGGAGATCCGGTCCGCTGTCGCGCGGTGTTCGGCCATCCTCGGCACCACCACCTGGGGAACGCCGAATTCCAGGCCGTCCAGCACGCCGCCCATGCCGCCGTGGTGCACGAACACGTCGGCGTGGGCCAGCACGTCGCGCTGCCGCACGAATTGGTGTACCTCGACCGACGGCGGACAGGGGCCGAGCTCGTCGGGCTTGAGGCCGCCGCCCAGGGCGATGACCAGCCGCCACGATTCGTCGGCGAGGGCGTCCACACAGGACCGGAAGAAGGCGACGTGTCTGTTGTAGACGGTTCCGAGCGAGACGAACGCCAGCGGGCCGCCGGGCCGCACCGGCCGCCACGGCTCCCCGCCGGGCCGGTGCGCGGCGCTCGGGCCGGCGAAGCAGACCTGCGGCCCGAACGTGTCGCCGGCGAACTGGAAGGAGCGCGGCAGGTGGACGACGGCCGGCGTGCCGTCGTCGCCGGTGAGGAACTCGCCGCCGCCGCGATCGATGCCGAGCCGGCCCAGCAGCCGGCCGAGCCCGGCGATCGTCGACGCGAACTCCGGATCGGCGGGATCGAAGTCGGCGTAACCGTCGGCCAGCGACCACTTCCCGTTGGCGGCGAACGTGACGTGGCTGCGCACCGCCGGCACGCGCCACCTGTGGGCCAGCATGCGGCCCGCCCAGCAGGAGGGCGCGTCGTAGACGACGAGATCAGGACGGTCGTCGTGGTAGCGGGCGGACCACTGCGGCAGCACGTTCACGGCCTCTGTCAGCAGCATGCGCGTGATGCGGTTCATGTCGGCCTGCGTGAACCGGTCCGGATTCTCGAAGGCGCCCATGGCTCGTTCCGAGCCGGCCATCGTCGTGACGTAGTCGAGCGGCTCCGCGCCGGCATCGACGACACGCTGCCGATAGGCCGGTGTGCACGGAAAGCTCACCCGGTGCCCACGCCGGACCAGCTCGGCGACCATGCCGAGGGTGGGGTTGATGTGTCCCGCGAACGGAATGGCGCAGAGTGCCACGTGGGCCATGTGATCCTCTCAGCGATCGCCCGATGACGTCGGCCGCCGGCACGACCGGTTCACCGTCCCACAGGCAGTCGCCCCGATTCATCAGTCGAGGGTCTGGGCAGCGCGCTCAGCCACGAGGCTGACGCGCACAGCAGCCACAGCCCGGCGGGTCGATGCCGGCGCAGGTCGAGCCAGACGAGCTTCCCGCGCACCGCGACAATCCACCCCACCTGCCGCTGGGCGGCGTCGAGGTCGCGACCGCGGCAACGTCAGGTGGCAGCCGACCGGCACCCGTACTCGATACCGGCCCTAACCAGCAAGATCACGATCTACGGCTGGAGTACCACCCGGACCGCAGCCGTGGCAATGCGGGCCCGCCTACCCCATACCGCCAGCCGACCGTACCCGCCTACGGGCGTCCTACGAATTCGCCGCTGAAGAATCCTCGGCCGGGTGACATGAAACTGGACCAAAACCTGCCCCCGTTTCACATAGGGTCAACCCCTGCTCGGTTTTGCTCCCCCACGTTCAGTGTGAAGGCCTTGGATCCAGCCGCACATCCCTTGTACCACAAGGTATTCCGCCCACAGCATCGATGCGCCTCGCGATGCGCACAATCTTCGACGAGATCGTCACTCTCGTTCTCACGATGACGCGGCCAGCTCGCCTCGCTGCACCCGGCGACCACACCAGCCATGAGCCCGATCGGGGCTGGCCGGAGTTTGCTGGTAGCTCGTCGGCAAGTTGTCGAGGCGGGACAGGAATCTAACTGTCCAAGTCGGACACTAGGTGCCGACGGCCAAACGAGTACCAACCGGCACCTAACCCTAGCTCACAGCTGGTGGCAGCGTCTTCGACCAGGACAATCCTCCACAAACTACGGTGCAGTTCCCACCGCGCCGGCCGCCGGGCCAAAGCCATCCACGTCCTGCAGCCCGCGAACTCACCTCAGGATGAAAAGACGATCAGTGTCCGACCATGCTGTCGGCCCAGTGCACGACGGCCTGATGGTAGCCGGGCGCGTTGGGCGCGTAATTGATCGAGTGGCCCCAGTCGGGCAGCACATAGGCCTGCAGCTTGGCCGCCGCCGAGTAGTACGGCGCCTCGGAGGCGAGCAGGCCGGCCGAGGAGGAGCAGTCGGTCGCGAGCGGGCCGCACAGGAGGCTGTCCCCGCCGCCGAGGACGACCAGTGCCGGCACGGTGATCCGCAAGGTGTACGGCAGGATCGTGGTCAGGGCCGCGGCGTCGAGCAGCTCGGCGGGCGCGACCACGTCCTTGGTGGCCTCGTCGTAGGCAACCACCTCGGGGATGTCCGGCCCGGGCGCCTGGAAAGCCTGGTAACGGGTGCCCGCCCGGGTGGTCAGGTACCCGGGGTCGAGCCCCCTTTGCGCCATCGCCGGGTCGAGCGTGACCGGGACGAACGAGCCGAACACGGTCAGGTCACCGGGAGGATTGATGTGGTGCGCCAGCCCTGTGATCAGCACACCGTCCACATCGTGGTAGGTACCCGCCTCCAGCACGGTGATGGCCGAGCCGAGCGAATGGCCGCCGAGAATCACCTTGTCGAACTGCGATCCCACCTCGCCACGCCGGATCGCCTGGACCACCTGATGCACCACGTCGGCGTCGGTGACCGCGGTCAGCGACACGCTGGGCGGCGTGGAGCTGGCGCCGGTGCCGAGCCGGTCGAGGGCAAGAGTGGCGTACTCAGCTTCGTTCATCGCGAGTCGGAACGAATTGGTCTCCGGCGTGAGCGTGGGATCCCAGTACACGCTGCTGTATGTGGCACCGGGGACCAGCAACCTGGACGGTGCGCGCGCCTCCCGCCGGTTCGCACAGCCTGCCGTGCATGGTCTCTGGCACCAGCCTGAGCAGCTGCACCGGGAGTTCACATCCTGGCAGGACGCCCCGTCGGCCTGGGCCTGCGCGGGCGCCAGCAGGGACCCGGCCAGCAGCAGGCCACAGGTCACCGCGCCGGCACGGCGCAGGGAATGGCGCTTCACGCCGCGATGACGCCAACGCATGACAACTCGGCGACCCAGTCGACGCCGGCAACGACCGACGAGTCGGAGTCGAAGTCCGAACAATTGAGGACACGGACAGAGACCAGGTGTATGCCCTTGACGACGCCGAACTTCTCCCCGCCGATCAGGTCGGCGACGCTGGCGCCATGGCTGGAACATTTGTTGGATTGGCCACGTAGTCAGGCGTGTAGAGGATGTCCCGGTCCGCCAGAACGGCATCCACCCCGGGCGCGGCCAACTGATTGTTCGCGCCACCACAGACGATCTCGGCTGCACCGGGCACGAGCCGGTAGAGTGGGAAGTCCCGGGCCGGAGGTGAGAACCGATCGCCGCCGATGACGAACGTACCGACGAGCTGGCGACGACCGTGCGGCTGCTGTTCGACGCGGCCAGCGGCGTTGTCGGTCTGGTGTCCCGCACGCATCGGGCCATCGCACCGCCCGCCTTGCCCGACTTCTCCGGCTTCGTCTACGGCTGCGTCAACGCCGGTGTCACCATCGCCGGCGCGGTAGCTGACCTGGCGCTCACCGCTACCGGTATCGGCCAGCACTACCGCCCCCTCCAGGCCACCATGACCGGCCGGCGCGTCGGCGCGGCGCTCAACGGGGCCATCGGCGACAGCCTCACCGGTCGATACGCAGCCCTCGCCACGCCGATGCGGCTGCGGCACAAGGGGATTGACCTGCCGACGACCGCTCTCGCCGAGCGGTGGCCCGATCCGTCACGACATGTGATCGTGATGATCCATGGTCTTGCGGAGAACGAGGAGTGGTGGCAGGGCGGTGACGCCGACGACCGGACCGACTTCGGCCGCTGCCTCACCGAGGACCTCGGCGCGTCCGTGCTGTACGTGCGTTACAACAGCGGCCGTCAGGTCACCGACAACGGACGGGAACTCGCGGAACTACTCGCCGACGTGTTCGACCACTGGCCGGTGCCAGTCGAGCGGCTCTCGCTGGTCGGCCACTCGATGGGCGGATTGGTGGCGCGCAGCGCCGTCCGGCACGCCGACGCGGGCGATTCGGCCTGGGTCGCTGCCCTCGGCGAGGTCATCTGTCTCGGCACGCCGCATCGGGGATCCCCGGTCGAACGCACCGCCGAGTTCGTCGGTCGCACGCTGGGCTCGTTCCACCAGTCCGCACCGCTCGCCACGCTGTTCACGCTGCGCAGCGCCGGCATCAAGGACCTGCGCCACGGCCTTCTCCACGACCCGGGCACGACGTCGCCCGGCCGTCAACTGTTCGTCGCCGCCACCCTCGCCCGGGATCCGGGCAGCTGGCCGGGTCGGGTGTTCGGCGACCTGCTGGTCACACCGGCGAGCGCGACCGATCCGGCCCAGCAAGCCGACCGGCACACGTTCGGCGGCATCGGTCACGCCGCCCTGTTACGGCATTCCCGGGTGTACGCCGAACTCCGCCGCTGGCTCAGCGACTGACCGCGCACCCGATCACCGTGTGGGGCTCGGCAAGTCATCGCTGCAGGTGGCAGCCGGGAACCTTGGTCGGGTAGCCGGGAGGGATCTCACCTCCCGGCTACCCGACCAAGGTGACGCGCCGGTGGGGCGCTGTCACCTGTCAGCGGCGAATCCAAAGGCCAATGTTCAGAATCACCCGTCTGGGTTGCCGGTCCTGGAGATTATTCCTGACCCCATATGGTGCCCGAGAAAACGAACTCTCCAGATTTCCTCCACTTTGACCCCTCACACGCCACACACCATCCACAGTAGACGATCGATTGCGGGCATAAAAATGGTCCCCGACCTGGACAAACATCAGGTCGAGGACCATCATCGAATTGTGGAGCTGAGGGGACCACGTCCAAACCCGTTGCGGCCACTGCACTCAAGTGCAGTACAGCGCGGTTCAATGTAGGTTCAACACGCATCCCTGCTCCAGTTTTGCTCCAGCACGTTCGGTGTGAACGCCCAGCACCATGCCGTGCATGCCTTGTGTCGCAGCACCCTCCGGCCACGACATCGAAACGACTCGCAACATGCCAGTCTTCGAAGAGGTCGCCATCCTCGTCACCATGACGACGCAGCCTGCGGGGTTCCAGACACAGGAACCCCTTGCGCCGCAGGACACTTTGACCCGACCGACAACACGACTCTAGACATATCCACGTCCACGTGACGACGCGCAGAGCGACCAAGTCGTCCCGACTACCGACCCGACAGGTCTCCAAACCGCTACCGCGTTCATCAACAACCTCGCGTACGGCTTCCCCTACGACGACATCGCTGGCCAGTCGTCGCCCATCTCGCACGCAAGCCCGCAGTGACCGGAGGTCGCGGTCGGCTGGTGACACCGACCTGAACTGACCACCCCCAACAACAACACTGCGACTCAGGCAGATCAACCGGGCAGTCCGGGACGGCGCAACTGGCACCGCCCCGGATCGCCGTTAGGCGGCGGGCTTGCTGGTGCCGACGAGGATGCCGCGGCCGACCGTGTGCGGGATCATCGCGATGTTCAGCATGGCCAGGCTGGCGTCCTCCGGCAGGTCCAGGATGTCGACCCCGAGCGCGGTCACGCAGATGACCAGCCGGTGGGTTCCGGTGCCCGGCGGCGGGTTCACGCCGGTGTACGCCCGTTGCCCCAGGTCGTTGGCCAGCGGCATGCCTATGCCGGTGACGTTGTGCGCGAGGCCGCTGGCGGTCGCCGGGATGTCCTTGACCGCCCAGTGCCACAACCCACCCGGGATCGGGGCGTCCGCGTCGAAAGCCGTCACGACCAGGCTCCTCGCTTCCGACGGCAACACCCCCCAGGACAGTTCGGGCGACTCGTTGGCCGGCTGGTAGGACCAGATCGGCAGCGGGCCACCGGCGTCGAACTCCCTGCTGGTGACCGGGAACGCCGGCGCGGGGAACGCGAGCGCGTAGGGGTCATAGCTCATCGTCACTCCTTCGATATCTACAGCATTGCTGTAGATCTGAGAGTACAGCATTGCTGTATAGTTTGGTCAATGAGCGACCTCGACCTGGCCGAAGACCTCCGCGCCGCCATGGGCGAATTCGTCCGCCGCGCCCGTCGACACGACACCGTGCGCCCGGGTCAGGCCGCGGTGCTGGGCCATCTGGACCGCACCGGCCCGCTGTCGATCGCCGAGCTGGCCCGAGTGGAGCAGGTCAAGCACCAGTCCATGACTCGCACCGTCAATCTGCTCGTCGACCAGGGCTTGGTCACGACAGCGCCGGATGAGAAGGACCGCCGGCAGCAGGTCGTGACGATCGCCGACACCGGCCGACACCTGCTGGCGGAGGAACGCCACCGTCGCTCATCGGCCATCTCCCGCGCGATCGCCGGCCTGGACGCCCAGGAGCAGGAGATCGTCCGCCGCATCCCGGACATCCTGCGCAAGCTCGAGCCGTGACCGGGACCGGATGAACCATCCGGACTACCGCGAACGGCGTGGCGCGCCCACTACACCCAAATGCACTCGAAGGGCCCCTCACGGGTGGCGCCGGCAGGTGTCGACGCCACCCGTCACGATCCGTCAGGCGGCCTAGCGGGCGGCCTGGTTCAGCAGGTCGTGGGCCTGGTCCAGCAGCTGACAGCCCTGCCGGTCGACGGGACGACCGTGGAAGGCGGCGTCCACCAGCACGGCGCCGATCCGATTGGTCAGCTTGTGGCAATCAAACACAGCGACGCTGCCGAGGCCGGCCTCCGATCAGCGCACGGGTCTGGCCGGGGCGCACGCCCCGGCCAGACCCCGGTTCAGTTGGTCAGTGTCACGTCGTCGAACAGGGTGTAGGTGGCGTCTCCGGTGTAGTTGTCGTCGTGGCTGGTCAGGGTCAGCGTGTAGCGGTGCCCGGCGACGACCTTCGCGCCCGCGCGCTGCCAGCCGGTGCCGTCCGTGCAGGTCTTGGCCAATGGTGTGGTGGTCACGCCGGTGGTGTTGTCCTTCAACGTCGCCGTCGCCCAGTCCGAGTACAGCTGGTCCGGGCAGTTGACGTCGTACCAGAACGACAGCGCGGTCGACCCGGTCGGCACGGTGAAGGTCTGCGTCAGCGTGGAGTCGCCCTTGGTCGGGGTCGGAGCGCCGGCCTGCGCGGCATAGGCGCCGCTGTGCGCTCCACTGTGGACGACCGTGACAGTGCCGGTGTGCTTCCAGTCCGTCAGATCCGCGGTCTCGAAGCCGCCGTTGCTGATCCCGCCGTTGCCGGACTCGACGGTGAGCAGGTAACTGGTGACGTGGGTGGCCGACGGGCCGGTGCCGACGACGGTGATCGGGAAGCTGCCCGACGGGGTCAGCGTCGAGGTGGTGATCGTCAGCGTCGACGAGCCGCCGGCCGTGACCGAAGTGGGGTTGAACGAGGCCGTCGTGCCGGCGGGCAGGCCGGTGGCGGCCAGGTTGACCTGCTGCGCGGAGCCGGAGGTGACGGCCGTGGAGACCGTGGTCGCGGCGGCCTTGCCGGCGGTGACGACGGCCGAGCCCGGGTTGACCGCGACCGAGAAGTCGTCCTGGGTCTTGCTGGTGCAGCCGGGCAGGGTGAACGAGGTGTCCCGGGTCCGCCAGGTGAAGTCCCCGTCGATGGGGAGGTACTCGTGGGTGTACCAGAAGGTGCAGTTGTCGACCGGGTCGACGCTCATGCTCGAGTAGTCGCCCCAGCGCGAGTGCTTGGTCTGCGAGCCGTCGCCGGCCACCGTGGTCGTCTCGGCCTGGGTCAGCTGGCCGGGCGGATCGGCGGCGATCCGCCCGGTGAGCCGGATCGACGGGTGTTGGTCGGCCGCCGACGCCGTGTAGCCGAGGGCGAGGTTGCCGGCTTTGTCCATCGCCGCCGAGCCCAGCCACCGGTAGGTCGCGTCCGGCGCGTACGTGCCCTGCTGGAACACAGTGGGATCACCGGTCGCGCCCAGCCGGAACTCGTACCAACGCTCGCCGACCGACCCGCCCGCGGCGACCGAGTGACTGACCACCAGTGACTGGTGGTCGCCGAAGTTGCGGTAGGCCAGCCGGTACATCAGCCGGTCCGACAGTGCGTCCAGTTGCTGGGTGGTGTCCGCCTGCGGGACGCACGTTCCGCTGGTACCGCAGGCCGGGGTGTACGCGGCGACGGTCAGCGGCGTCGGCCCGGTGAACGTGGTGTTCGCCGGCGTGGTCCAGTCGACGTGGAACCGCCAGTACACCAGCGTGGTGTTGGTGGTGCCCAACGCCATCTGGACGTTGGGCGCGCCGGTCGGTGGCGCGGTGCCGCCGTCGACGTCGGCCGGCAGGATTCCGCCGTAGGCGTTGGAGGTGGTGAAGCACTGCTGGACGGCGGTCTGCCCGGCGAGCATCGCCGCTCGGTTGAGCGCGCAGCTCTCGGCGCCGAGGAAGGTGGTGCCCGAGGTGTCGAACAGGTTGTAGGTGACGTAGTAGGCGTCCGGCCACACCGAGAGCTTCGGGTAGTCCGGGAAGCTATTGTACTGGAAGGAATAACGGTTGTACGCGCCGGTGGCATCGGAGGTCTGACTGACCGCGACGCACTCGTAGTAGGGCCCCTTGCTGTTCACGTTGGCGAACTGCGCCAACACCCAGCGGCCGGCCAGCGTGTCGTAGCGGACGACCGCGTCGCCGTCGTCGGTGGTCTCGCACGGACCGCCGAAGCCGGTGAACAGGGTGTTGGTGGTGGCCGGTCCGTACTCGGCGGCGCCGGTCTTGGCGAACACCGCGAACGCGCTGTTGACGATCTCCACGACCTGGCTCGCGCCGACGGCCGAGTTCGGATCCGGCGGCTCGCTGGTGACGTTGAAGACGCCGCCCGGGCCGGTGAATCCCTGCCCGACCCCGTCGAAGTTGAGGCCGACTTCCGTCTTCGGCCCCGATCCCGGCGCGGACTGTCGCACCGGGTCAGGGGCCTTGCTCACGGCGTGCGGCAATGTTCCCGGCCGGTCGTCCTCCTCCGGCCCACCGACGGCGTGCCGGGGTTTGATCGTCTGCAGCACGGGTGACGTGTCGTGGTGCAGTTCGGTGATGACGGCGGGGGCCGTGCGGCCGGCGGTCGGATCCGGTGCGGCGGTGGCCGGTTGCGCCGTCAACAGGGTCACCGCCGTCGCGATGACGATGATGGCGGACCGGGGCGGCATTCGTCTCATGGAAGGCTCCAGAGGAATGCGCCGCGGCGGAAGCGCGTGGTCGACAGGGTCGAACGCGGATACTAGGAACCTTCGACGATGCCGAACAACCCCGGTTCGGCAAGAGGCGACGAAGGAGATTCCCTTGCTGGACCGAAAGGTTCACGACGATCGTCGTGAACCTCGGAAATCCGGCGCGCCGCGGCGACCACGCCGTGATCGGCACCGACCGCGAGCGGGACCAGAACAGCGGGAGGTGGGCCAGCAGCAGCACCGGCAGGGCGATGTCGACGGCGAGACGGCCGGCCGGCGAGCCCTGTTGCAACCCGAAGCGCCGTCGGCGGCGCGAGCGCCCGTTCGTCACGAGATTGACGAGGACGCCGCCGACGGCACCGCACTGTTGATTCGGTCCGTCCTGTGCTCGACGCCCCGCATGGCCATGAGCCTGAACTCCGCAGACCTTGATCCCCGTTGAGGCCGACGTGGTCTGCCCGATGGCCGTCAGGTGGTCATACCTTTCAGCGTGAGCAGGCTCTCCGCCGTGTCGGCGATGGTGTCCTCGATCGGCCTCGGCGACCAGCCCAGCATCCGCTGAGCCTTCTCCGAGGTGGCGTCGAAGTTCCGGCCCAGCTGTGGGCGCAGAAGGCGCAGTCCCGGGTTGACGCGTGCAAGGGCTCGCGCCGTCCACAACGGCAGTTCACGCGTGGGCACCTTCGAGGCGCGGTCGCCGAGACGGTCACGCAGGATGGCCGCGATCTCACGCACCCACAGGCTGTGCCCGGAGATCGCGAGAAACCGCTCTCCCGCCGCGGCTGGATCGGTCATCGCCCGCAGGTGCAGGTCCGCGACGTCGCGCACGTCCACGTATCCCATCGCGAACTTCGGCAGGGCGGGCAGATCACCGTCCAGCATCCGCTGCACCAGCCCGAGCGACGGTGAGTAGTCGGAGCCGAGAACCGGCCCGAACACTCCGACGGGGTTCACCACAGCCAGCTCGATACCACCGTGCTGGGCGACGAAGTCCCACGCCGCCTTCTCCGACAGCGTCTTGGACTTCTGATACGGCGGGATACCGGCGTCCACATTGCTCCAATCCGCCTCGGTGAACACCCGCGACCTCTCGGGGTGTCCCATCCCGACTGCCCCGAACGCCGACGTCAGAACGACCCGTTTCACGCCGGCCTCGCGCGCGGCCCGCAGGACGCGCAACACCCCGTCCCGAGCGGGCACGACCATCTCGTCGTCGTTCTTGGGCAGGCTGGTCAGGGTCGGGGAGGCGACGTGCAGCACGTAGTCGCAACCCTCGACCGCCTCGCGCCACCCCGCGTCCTGCTGGAGGTCGGCCTGGCACACGGTCAGCTTCGCGTCCTCGGACGCCCCTCCGGCGCGCAGCATCGCCCGCACCGCGGGCTCCTTCTTCAGGTCCCGCACCGTGGTGCGTACCGTGTGCCCGTTCGCCAGCAGCGCGAGAACACACCAGCTGCCAATGTATCCCGAACCGCCCGTGACCAGTACTTCTGACATGACTGCACCTCACAAAATCTCAGCGGAGAAAGCGTCGGGCGGACCGGCGCCGGTGCCGGCCCTACCCAGGGCTACCGGCCGACGGCGACCGGCTGGCGGAGTGATGTCTGCCGGGCGACCAGCAGACCGCTGCCGAGCAGGACATGGCCGATCATGATCGGGTAGATCACCGCGCGTTCGAACATGCCGATGTTCCACGCCCAACCAGTGAACACGTCGGCCATGAACACGGGGAACGCGACCAGGCCGACGATGCCCAGCACGATGCTCGCGATCCGGCGGCCGCGGCCCAGCCCGATCCGGGCGCCACTGGCGCCGACGACGATCGCCATGACGTTGCCGGCGAGCATCACGCCCTGCGCACCGAACTGGTGGAACGCGATCAAGCCGTTCGCGACGTCCGCGTTGGATCCCTGGAAGATCCCCACCAGGGACACGCCGAGGCCGGACACGATCGCCAGCACGAGGATCGTGATGGGCCGCGGGCCCCGGCGCAGATCGAAGGTCAGCAGCGCGCCGACGATGAGCAGGATGCCGTAGAGGACCCAGCCGGTGTCCATGACCGCGCCCAGCGGGGAGTTCCCGATCTGCCCGAAGGCGACCTGGCTCGGTCCGGTCAGACCGAGGTGGCTGACCCAGTTGTAGAACGGCGAGTAGTGGGGGTGCTGCCAGGCTGCCGCCGTGATGAGCTCGGCCGCCCACGACACCAGTGGGCCGAGGAACAACAAGATCGCGCCGAGACGGGCAGTCGGGCCGGAGCGGATGATGGTCCTCACCGTAGGGCCATTCCCGGCACGCGGGCGCGGATCGCGTCCAACTCGGCCTCGTCGGAGATGCCCTGCCAGTCATAGCGCGGCGTGTACGGCGCGATCAGCGCGCGCACCTGCTCGTCGGTGAGTACCACGTCCAGGGACGCCACGGCGTCGTCGATCTGCTGCACCGAACCCGCACCGACCAACGGAGCGGTGACCACCGGCTGGCGCCGCAGCCAGGCCAGGGCGATCTGGGCGCGGCTGACGCCGTGTGCGTCGGCGACCTGCCCGACTGCGTCCACGATCGCGCGGTTGGACGCCTCCTCGGTGGGCGAGTAGAGCATGTCAGCGAACGCGCCGTCGGTCGCGGCCCGTGCGGTGGACTTCGCGTCGCCCCAAGCCCGGGCCAGTCGGCCGCGCGCCAGTGGGCTCCAGATGATCGTGCCGACGCCCTCGTCCAGGCACAGCGGGATCATCTCGCGCTCTTCCTCGCGGTGCAGCAGGTTGTAGTGGTTCTGCATGGACACGAACCGGGCCCAGCCGTGCTGCTTCTGCAGGTGCAGGGCCTTCGCGAACTCCCATGCGGGCATCGACGAGGCGCCCAGGTAGCGGACCTTGCCGGCCTTGACCAGGTCGCTGAGCGCTTCGAGCGTTTCTTCCAGCGGTGTCGCGTGGTCGTTGCGGTGCACCTGGTAGAGGTCGATGTAGTCGGTGCCCAGCCGGCGCAGCGAGTGGTCGACCTCGGTCATGATCGCCTTGCGGGACAGGCCCTTGCCGTTGGGGCCGGGGCGCATCGGGTGGCGCAGCTTGGTGGCGATCACCACCTCGTCCCGGTCGGCGAAGTCCCTCAGCGCGCGGCCGAGGATCTCCTCGCTGGAGCCGAGCGAGTACATGTTCGCGGTGTCGAAGAAGTTGATGCCGGCGTCGAGGGCGTGCTTGATCAGGGGACGCGCGTCCTGTTCGCCGAGCGACCAGACGGGGTGGCCTCGGTCGGGCTGGCCGTAGGTCATCGCGCCGATCGCGATGGGTGAGACGTCCAGGCCGGTGGTGCCGAGCTTCACGTAGCGCATGGGGGGCTCCTGCGAGAATGAACTTGCGGAGGATTCTCCGCAAGTTCTGCCCAAACTAGCGGAGGATTGTCCGCATGTCAAAGGTGGGGCATCATCGAGACATGACCGATGGGACCCCGAGCACCTACGGCACGCAGCGCAAGGCCGCCGCGCGCAACCGGGTCGCGATCATCGAGGCCGCCCACGAACTGTTCTCGGACAACCCGCTCGTGCCGCTGAGCGAGGTCGCCAAACGCGCCGGCGTCGGCGCCGGAACGCTCTACCGCCACTTCCCCACCCGCGAGGACCTGATCCTGGCGGCCTACCAGCACGACATCGAGCGCCTGACCGTCACCGCGGACGAGGTGCTGGCGCGTCATTCGTCGGCCAAGGCCGCGTTCATCGAGTGGTTCGAGACGCTGTCGGCCTACATCCGCATCAAGCACGGTCTCGGTGACGCCTTGCACAGTGCTGCGGCCCAGGAGGTGATCAGCGCGTCCTGGGCGCCGACCACCGCCGCGGTGGCGAAGCTCGTCGACGCCTGCGTGGCCGAGGGCACCATCGCCGCGGGACACGACCCCGCCGACATCATCATGCTGATGAGCTTCCTGTGGCGCGTCGCGAACAACGACGACGGCATGGCTCAGGGACGGCGCCTGATCGCCGCAGTGTTCTCCGGCCTGAAGGAAGTGCCCCAGCCGATCTGACCACGACCGAGTTGAGCCGTCGCGACTCCTCGGTAGCTCGACTCGAACCAGGGGCGGGCTGCCGCCGGAGGTCGCGGGCAATGGATATCGCGCTGTTGGTCGCGTCCAGTTTGTTCGCCTTGCGGGAGTCCACAGTGGTCAGCTACCTGCCAACCGGATGCGCGCGCCGGAACACCTGTCAGTCGATCACCGTGGGGGCGTGAGCCACATTGGCGTGTCCGGTTTGAGCAGACCGGCCGACGCCGTGCGATTCGGCGATCTTGGCCCCGCGTATTCGCCGGCCGAACTCCTCCCGGTCGACCGACGCCGCCGAGGCTGTACGTGCCGAGAACTGCGTCCGCGCAGGTCAGCAAGCATCGGAACGTGACTGGTCGCCCTCCGGCATGATCGCGGCTCGTGCCGGTCCGCTTCGCCTACCTCGCCGTCACCCACGCCTTCGCCGCGCTGCGGCTACTGCGCATGACCGACCGCGAGAAGGTGATCTTGAAGTGGACGGATCGGCGGTCGGCACATTTCAGCACAGCGGGATGGTCCGGGACGCGATAGCCGGATCGTGCTTTCGGCGCGCGTGGTGGTTCGGCGAGACCAGCGGTGGTGAACCTGATCAACTCAGCAAGCTCCACCGTATCTCTCGGGCTCCGGGCGATGGCCCATTCCTCACAGGGCTCGATCGACGCGGGTGAACCCGGTCGCCTCCGGCTGCTTCTACCCGATCGACGGCACGATCGGAGGGAACACGGATGCGCGTGGCTTCACGGGGTACGGCGGTGGCAGCCGTAATACTCGTTTTGGTCGGAGCCGGGGCCCTGCTGTCGCTCCGTGGCGAATGCGCATCCGGACCAGCCCGGCCGGGTGGCCCCGTTCGCGGTTCCTCGCGTGGCAGGCCAGATGTGAGGGGTTCTCGGTGACATACGGGTCGATCCCGGTGTCGACGGCACGCGCACCATCCTGACGGCTAATCACATTCGCCCAGCCAGTGCAGAGGACGCCTTGCTCGGCGCCCATGGAAGGCAGGCCATCGACTGAGTCGACTCGGCAACCTCGCGTCTACGCCTTGGACCGCTGTAGGAGGGACCAGTTGTTATTCACGGGTCCGGCTGCGTTCAGAGTTCGATCGGTCGGTAGGCCAGCGCCTTGTCCACGATCTCCTCGGGCGACAGTTCTTCGTCGGAGTAGAAGATCAGGTCGCTGATCGCCGGGTGCGGAACCGACTGGTTGAGCTGGTCGATCCACTCGCCGGCCTGCTCGTCGTCCCCCTCGCCGCGCTGGAGGCGGTCGACCAGCGCGATCATCTCGTCTCGGGTGAGGCGTTCCATGGTGCCTTTTCCTGTCATCCGAAGTGGTAGCCGCGGTCGAGGACGTCGCGGTGGAACTGCGGGGTCACGACGACGATGTTGCGCATGTCGTACACGGCGCCGCCGTGCTGGATGGGTGTCACGTGGTGCAGCGCGTAGCTTTTGACCTTACCGACGTGTTGGCTGGAGTGCGCGATCGGCGCGTTCTCGTTCTGCATGCGCCGGACGTTGCTGGGGCTGAACTGGGAGGACAGCTGCGGGTCGTTGCCCACGGCCTTCCAGAATGCCTTGCGGAAGTCGTCGAAGGTGTTGAACTGCTGGCCTTGGAGCTGGCGGGCGATCTGGCCGGGGATGCGGCCGGCGTTGCCGTGTGAGCCGCGCAGCCACTTGCCGTTGACGTCGGGCAGGTCCCCGGCGCCGGTGGCCCGGCCGGGCTGGTTGCGCGGGTCGTCGCAGCCAGCCAGGCCCAGCGGGTCCAGCCAGCCGATCGGGTTCGGCACGTACGCGTTCGGGTTGGGGCCGGCGTCGAGCCCGAGCGGGTCGGGTGCGAGATAGGAAGCGGCCTCGGGGTCGTAGTAGCGGAACAGGTTGTAGTTGTTGCCCGTTTCGGGATCGAAGTACTGGCCGGGGAAGCGCAGCGGGCACTGCGTCTGCTGCGCGGGCGCCGTGAGCTGGCCGCCCCACAGCGCGGCCGGCTGCCGCCACGCCACTGTGCCGTAGGGGTCGACGAGTTCGTGCGGGGTGCCGATCAGGTCGGTGACGATGGCGTAGAACCGGCTGTCGACCCATTCCTGCGGGGTCTGGATCCGTTCGGTCTGGGTGATCGGGGTGAAGCCGCCGGGCTGGTAGTCCCAGGTCAGTGCCTGCCCGCCGGAGTGGATCTGCTCGACGAGGGTCGCGCCGTCCCAGACGAACACGGTCTGCTCGGCGATCTGCCCGTCCGGGCCCAGGCGCAGCTTGGCGATGCGGCGGCCGAGCGGGTCGTAGCGGTACCGCCAGGCGATGCCGTCGGGGGTGGTGACGGCGACGAGGCGGTCGTCGCCGTTCCAGGCGTAGCGCCAGGTTCGGGTCTGCCCGGACAGCGTGCGCGTGTGCCGGGCGACGGCCCGGCCCTGGCCGTCGTGGTCATACCGGCTCGCGCCGGCGGCGCGGGGCAGGGTGCCGGCGTGGGTCCGGTCGGGCCCGGTGAGCACGCCGTTGGGGCCGTAGGCGTACTGCTCACGATGGTCAGGTGCGGTGACGGCGGTGACGCGGCCGGCCAGGTCGAGGTCGAATTCCCGGATCCCGGCGAGCTGGTCGACGATCGCGGTCACCGCGGAGTCCGCACGCAGGCGGTAGGCGCGCCGCTGGACCAGCCGTTCCTGGCCGGCCGGGCCGGCGATGGTCAGGGCCTGGGTGTGCAGGCGGTGGTTGACGTCCCAGGTCTGGGTCAGGGTGGCCGTGCCGAACCGGCGGGTGGTCTCGTTGCCGGCGGCGTCGTAGCCGAAGCTGAGGGTCTGCCCGCCGGCGGTGAGCTGGGTGGCCAGGCCGGTGGGGTCGTAGCTCCAGCGGGACACCGCGCCGGTCGGGGTGGTGCAGGCGACCTTGCGGCCCATCGCGTCGAACGCGCTGAGCAGCGTGCGGCCCTCGCAGGTCTCGGCGATCACCTGGCCGAGCACGTCCCGGGTGAAGGTGAGCTCGGCGTCTTGGTTGGTGGCCTGGATGAGCCGGTCGGCCGGGTCGTAGGCGAACGTGGTGACGGCGTCGGCGGACTCGCGGCGCACGAGCCGGCCCAGCACGTCATGGGTGAACGTCGTGATCTGGCCAGCGACGTTGGTGCGGGTGAGGATCTGGCCGGCGGCGTCGCGGGTGTAGGCCTGGTGGCGGCCGTTGACGTCGGTCTCGCCGACGATATTGCCGGCGGCGTCGTGCTCGTAGCGCCACACCAGCCCGGCCGGGTCGGTGACCGTGGTGAGCCGCAGCTCGGTGTCGTAGGCGTACGCGGTGCGCGCGCCGCCCGGCTCGGTCCCGGCCAGCGGAAGGTCGAAGCCGCCGTACTCGGTGGTGACGGTCTGCCCGATTCCGTTGGTGTAGGAGGTTTCGTTGCCTTCGCCGTCGTAGGTCCACCGCTCGACCGTCCCATCCGGCAGGACCCGCTCGGTGGGGCGGCCATCGACCGTCCACGAGAAGCGGGTGAGGCCGCCGAGCGCGTCGGTGACGGCAACGACCTGGCCCAGATCATTGCGCTCATACCGGGTCACCGCGCCCAGCGGGTCGGTCACGGCGAGGATCTGGCCGGCGGCGTCGCACTCGAACCGGGTGGTCGCGCCAGTCGGGTCGGTCACGGCCGCGATGTGCCCGTGCTCGTCGTAATCCAGACGGGTCATGGTCCCGGTCGGGTCGGTGACGGCGATCGTGTTGCCGTTGTGGTCGAACGCCCGCCGCCACTGTGCCCCGTCCGGCTCGACCACGATGTCGGGCAGCCGGTTCTCTCCGTACACCGCGACGGTCTGGGTGCCGTCCGGGCGGGTGAGCCGGTGCAGGTAGCCGGTGACGGTGTACTCGTATCGGGTGGTGCGGCCCAGCGGATCGGTGCGGGCAAGGAGCCGGTCGTAGGCGTCCCACTCCGAAACGGTCTCGCCGCCGAGCGGGTCGACGATCTTCACGACCTGCAGTGCGTCGTTGAAGTGGTAGGTCGTGGCCTGCCCGAGCGAGTTGGTCATGGTCGTGACCGTGTCGCCGTAGTCGAAGGTGGCGTTGAGCAGGCCGTCGTCGCCTTCGCCGGCCACGCAGCGACCTGTGGCGTCGTAGCGGTAGCGGTAGGAGTGACCGTTGCGGTCGGTCCACTGCGTCAGGCGGCCGGCGGCGTCGTAGTCGAAGCGGTAGGAGCGTCCTTCGGGATCGGCGACCTCGACGAGGTTGCGGTCCTCGTCGTAGCCGTAGCGGGCGACCGGCGCGCCGCCGGCCGACAGCCCGACGACCAGCCCGTCGGCGGTGACGACATCGACCACGTAGCCGCCGGAATGCCGCAGCCGGGTCGGACTGCTGGACGCATCACGGTCGAACTCCACCCGGTGCCCGATCCGGTCGCCGATCCACGTCAACGATCCGTCCGCGGCGAAGGCCAGTTCCCGGCCGGCGTCGAGGTCGGCCAAAACGTAGCCGTCGCGGGCGCGCCGCAGCGGCCAGCGCGGGCCGTCGGCCGGCAGCACCGGGTCGGCGTCCGGGGTGGGGAAGGCCAGCAGCAGGCCGTCCTCGCCGACGAACACCACGCCCTCGGCGTCGATCTCCAGCCGCTGGTCGAGCGTGGAGGCCCAGGACGGGCCGAACAGGCGGCCGGCGCGGTAGGACGACTGGTGCGTGCGGGACAACAGCAGCGCCAGCACGCCCGGTAATGCCAGGTCGAGCTGGGTCATCAGCACATCGCCGGTGACCAGGTCGACCGGGTCGCCGCCGGTGCACTTCTTCACCTTCGGGATGCCGCCGGGCCTCGTGTCCTCGCCCACCTGCTGACGAGCCGACCTCTCTGAGCCCCGCGACCCTCCGACTCGGCTACCGGCCCGGCTGCCGCCGCCCATCGGGTCGATATCGCCCTTGGCGTCCGGGTGCAGCCGCCTCAACCGACTGGTGCCCTGGCCGTCGGCCTCTTCGTACAGGTCGGCGGTGGTGCCCAGCCGCTTGCCAGCGCCTTCCACGACACGGCCGCCCTCGCTGAACACCTTGCCGGTGATCTGGACGCCCCTGCCCATGGCCTTGGCAACCACCGCACCAACGCCGGAGCGGTCACTGCTGGCGTGCGAGACCAAGTTCTGGCCTGCGGTTTCCAGCTTCTGGCCGCCCTCGGCTAGCTTGCCGCCGAAGTCGCTGAGCTTGCTCCCGGATCGACGTAAGTGATCGGGATGCGCGTTGATCTTGCTCACGGCGACCTCCTCCAGCGCCCAGGCCTTGAGAACATCACGCCGAGTGCGATCACCTCAACCGCTCGGCGGCGGCCGCGGCCGCTATCAGCGACCGCCTATCAGAGCGCTGTGCATCTCGTACAGCTTGGCCGACAGCACCTGCGGCGTGGCCGGCGCGGCGGTCAACCACGCCTGACCACCGGCGTTGTGCTGGCGCTGCACAAACCAGCGCCCCGCGTCGGTGTCGATCACGTTGAGCGGGAACGGACACCGATGCCGCCGGCCCAGCCGGTCCCGGACCGCGACATACAACTGCGCCCCACTCGTGCGGGGCAGCCCCACCAGGCGCCGCAGCTGCTGCACTGCGGGATTGCGCTGCTGGCCGGCGAACACGCTGAACTCCTCGTCCCCACCGACGCTGCGAGCAGTGCCGTCGATCTCGCTGGCCGGCACCGTGATCGACTGCCCGTGTCCGGCGGGGGCCGCCGGGAGTTGCGCGACCAGAGCGTCCGCGAGTGCGTCATGGCGCACCGGGTGCAACCCGAGTGTGTCGCCGTTCAGCACCGCCAGCACTCCCCTGGTGCTTGTCGTGGTCGCCAACGCGGACACCGGCTTCGGGCGCTGCCGGTCCCCGATCCACCCGAAGAACTCGACTGCCGGCTTAGCCAGCGCCCGGAACGTCTCCAGCAGGTCGGGGTGAACCCCGTGTTCCGAGTCGAACAGCCCCGCCTGGCTCAGCTCCTGCCCCGCACGCACCGTGGCCTGCGCCAGCCGGCTCATGTCGCTGGTGTCCAACGGCACGAACAACGCCTCGTGCTGGACGTCGAATCCTTCCGACATCCACGTCAGCGCATACGTCTCGTCGGCGAGGACGACGCTGGTCCGCAGCATCGTCATTCGCCGATCACGCCGCCGGGAGGCAACGCCGTCGGCAAATCGCCGGTGATCTCGTTGCCGTGCTCGTCGGTGACCAGATAGGCCGCGGTCTTGTGCTCTTTGTCTTCCTCCTTCTTGCCACCCCGGCCACCGGCGCCAGCAGCACCGGCGCCAGGCGCACCGGCCGCGCCACGGGCACCGGCCAGACCGCCCCGACCCGCCATGGCCTCATCCCCAGCGCCCGGCCCGGCAGCGCTGCCCGCCCCCGGGCCGCTTCCGCGTGTGGTGCCGGACATCCCATTGCGCACGCCAGCACTCCCAGATGCCCCGCCGCTGCCGCCCGCCGTGGATCCGCCGGGGCCGAAGCCGCCCATGCCGTAGCCACCGCCGGTCCAGCCACCCGAGCCCGTTCGCGAGCTGTCAGCACCGCCGCTGTAGCCACTGGGGTCGGCCCATCCCGGCGTGCCGCCGGCACCGGGCCCGCCCAGGCCGGTGTAGCCGGCCACATTCGTCCCGGTTGGTGGGGTGTAGCCCGGCGGCGTGGAATACCCCGGTGGGAGACCGCCCGGCTGCGGTCCGCCCGAACCAGGCCCGCCAGGAATGCCGCCCGGCTGCCCGCCCGATGGTCCAGAAACGACGCTGGCACCCCGGCGTTCGCCACCAGGCGGACCGGAGTAGGTGCCCGGCCCCGTGATGCCCGGCCCAGATGGCCCGGTAGGCCCCGGCGCCGGACCGGTGGGGGTCGCGGTCGCGTTCCCGTCGGAAGGGATAGACGACGCGTGCGTCTTAGTCGGCGGCTGGTAACTGGTGTATGCCTGCTGGTTGCCGTGGGCGCCGGCTTGGTAGGCCGCGACCTGCGTAGCCGTGTCGACTTGGCCGATCGGGTCCATCGCGATCGGGTTCATCTGCGGAGGGTTGTCCGCCACCTTCACCACGGAGTTCTTCGTGGTGGTGAACGTCTGGACCTGGTTGGCATAGGCGGCCTGCTTGATCGCGGCGTGCTCGCTGACCTTGGTGAGCGCGTCGTGAGCGTTTTGGATGGCCTGTTGGGCCTGCTGGGAGGCTTGGCCACTGCAGCCGCCGGCCAGCAGGGCTTTGGCCGAGGCGACGGCGGTGGCGCTGCCGGTCAACGATTGGTTGATCGAACCGAGCGTGGCGTGTGCGGTTTGGTAGGAGGGGGTTCCGGGGCCTTCGTGGAACCAGCTCCAGATCTGTTTGGGGTCCAGCCCCGGCATAGCGCCGTCGAAGAACACTTCATCGGCGAAGCCGTCGATGCCCTGCTCGATGCGCTGGCCTCCGGCAGAATCCCCAGTGACGACCGTGTACACGCCGCCGACGGCCCATCCCGTGGCGTGGCCGACGGCCTTACCGGCCTCGTCAACGGCATGTGTGACGGCGTGGCCGGCGTCGCTGAGGGCCCTCCCAGCTGCGTCGAGAAAGTCACCGAACCCCATTACTTCCCCGCTTTGATCGTCGCGACTACGGCTTCGGCCACGGTGCGATTCCGAGGGCAGGGGTTGGTCATGTCCGGCGCCGCGTCGACGCCTGTTTTCAGGTTGACCAGGACGTTGACGAACAGCGCGTT
Source organism: Kutzneria buriramensis (assembly GCF_003387475.1). Taxonomy (GTDB): domain Bacteria; phylum Actinomycetota; class Actinomycetes; order Mycobacteriales; family Pseudonocardiaceae; genus Kutzneria; species Kutzneria buriramensis. The sequence goes on from NZ_QUNO01000017.1 coordinate 127,926, forward strand.
GCTCACGCCGACCGAGACGACACAGTTGCCCTGCTTGGGATCGTCGTTCTGGGCCGTCACTGCCGGGTAGCCCTCAATGTCCGGCAGAGGCTGGAACACCTGGTAGGTGTCCTTCTGGCTGTAGATGCCCGCGAGCCCCTGACCTGCCGTCACGATGTAGACGGCCAGGTCCATCTTCGATGGACCAGTCTGGTTGTCCCAGTGGCATACAGGCCCAAGCGGGTCGGTGAGGTCTGGCTTGCCAGCCGCCGTGATCGTCAGCTGCTGCAGCTGCGCGGCGGTCAACACCGAACACGGCGCCTTCTGGAACGCGGCGGTGTCCAGCGGGTGCGCAACGTTCGGCACCCCGGGGGGAGCGGTGTCCGTCGAGGACGCGGAGCTCGGCCCTGCGGTCCCGCCAATGGACGGCGGGTTCGAGCAGCCGGTCATCATCAGCACTGCGCCGGCCATCACCGCTACTGCTGCGCGTCGCACTTAATTGCCCTTCGTCGTCAAACCGTGAGCACCAGACTGGTCAGCGTCGGTGTACAGCTTCTTCATCGCCGTCAGATTGTCGATGATGTCTTTAAGCTGTTGCTGGGCGGTGACGATGTCCTTGGTCGTCTTCGGGTGCGATGCCTGCATCGGCTTGTGGAACGTGTTCACTGTCACCGGGTCACTGCCCGGTGGCACTGTGTTCTCCAGCGTCTTCGCCTGGTCGATGACGTGGCTCAGCTTGTCGTGTTCGGCTTGTATTTGGTTGATCACCTGTTGGATTACGTCCGGATCGGCGGAGAACCCGCCGCCCAGATCCACCCGCGCCATGCCACGACCCCCGTCGCTTGGTCCAACCCCATCTAGTCAAGACAGACGCAACCCACGTCGTGCCGGTTCCCGAGAGTACAGAGCATGTCCACGCAGCGTGGCCGCTTCTCCGCGACAGCGATAGACCGAACGGGTGACTCCCACCCCTGGTCCGCCGCGAACGCCCCATCGATTGCTTGAGGACAACGCTGGCATCCCTCACTACCGAAGTTCGGCAACCTCAGGCAATCTCAGCCGGCGCTACCCGCCCCGCGGGCGGCCCGTCCGCCGGTGGCTACTCTCGATGGCATCCGCAGCTCACGAAGGACTGGCCAGTGGCAGACCGGCTACCACGCACCTCGTTCTGCGTGATGGCCAGCGGCAGTCCCGGACTCGCCAACTACGAGGAATTCACCCGCCAGCGCGACGCCAGCGTTCTGCAGATCATCGACCGCGCGGCTCCGTCGCCAGCAACGGGAAATCCGATCTGCCGCTGGCGGGTTCCCTTGGGGGCCGCGGTGCCAAGACCATCCGCCCGGCTGTGGCGATCACCGACCACAACGACGCCGAGGGCGATCTGCTACGCCTGGTCTGCGCCGACGCCCCGCCCCCGCGGACCGAACGTACGGAGCCCCCGCTGTTCACCTTCGGCCTGAGCCGAATGCCGGCTGCGGGACAGCGTCATGCGCTACTACTTCAAATGCCTGCACAGCGGCCAAGACCCGAGTCCGCCGAGAACCTGGCGATGGCCATCACCACCGCCCTCCGGGGAACACCGCTGCTCCTGCTCCCCCAACCGCGCGACCTGCACTCGCGGTGCGGGCGATTCGCCCGCGCGACCCTCGGCACTGCCGGGGCCGCCGAACTCAGCGTGGGACTCTCCGACGCGGTCAACGACCTCCTGTTCCCGCGTCTGCACACCCACTCCGACAAGGTCCGTCTGAGCCTCCCGCTGCTGTCGGGCGCGACCGACCCGTTCACCTACGCCGACGCCGTCACCGACCTGCTCGACGTCTGAGTCGACAAGGACCTCGGGCACGGCTACCACCCGCGCGACGGCTGGCCGTGGTTGTGGCCGGGGACAGCGGCGAAACCGATTGGGTGTTCGCCTTCGACCACGGTCGGGTGTGGATCGCCACCGGCGGCGCGTGGCGTGCCCGCTGATACCGCAATCGCGCTAGCAATAGGAAAACCCCACGGAGGAGGAGTTGAACTAAGCCCTGGGAGGGCCGACATCAAAGCGCTACCTGCCACCGACTGAGCGCACTCCCAGCGGACTACTGAGCGGATGTTAGATCGTTATCTGCGCGGGGTCGAGCAGTCGAGCATGCCGCGCTATTGCGGGATCGGCGTCAGCCATTGCCGTGCGCAGCGCCGGTGTGTTTCCCGCAGCATGCGCCAAATCGACGGCACTTCGACGCACCTCCGGGTCGTGGTCTCGGATAACGGTATCGAGGACCTCCTGCGGAAGGCCATCGCTGTGGAAGACGAGCGACCCGAGAGCACGCCCTCTGACGCTCGGATCACTATCGCGCTGAGCCGCAGCCGTCAGGCTTGCTACGACATCAGGAGTGGTGGGGAAGCTCTGCAATGCTTGCGTGGCTGCCCGCCGGACTTCGACGGCAGGTGCCCTGGTAAGTGAGCCGAGCACTCCAGCGACTCGATCGCTGTAGGGACTGAGCGCGAGGGCCTCTGCCGCGTGGATTCTCGCCCGCCGGGTCCGTCCGGTTATCATCAGGCCGGCGAGCCTATCGGCCAGTGGGTCTTCGACAGGCGAGCCGTACATCTTGTCCAATGTCGAGGCTACCGCCTGCTCGCGCAACGCTGAGACTGCGGCCTGCGCGGATTCGCTGAGCGCGGGATGTGCCACGAGACGTACGTCAGCGTCGGACTCGTTGATCACGCGCTCCTGTAGTTGGGCAGGCATCGGTCCCAGTGCCCATGCGAGATTAGCCAACTCGATACGCGAGGTCCACGACGACGCCTCCCCTAACCCCTCCACGAGCGAGCGCTGCAACGCGGAGGGATCATCCACCAGCGTCGTGACTTCCCCACGGCTTACTACGCGGCGCATGGACTCGGCCAAGCTGCGTTCCAACCAGGGATCGGGGAGGTCGCGGAAGAAGTACCGAAGCACCGGTCCCGACAGCGACCCGTCCAATTCTCCTAGTATCTGGATCGCGTGGTAGCCCCGAGTGGGTGACGCCTCGACTGACTCGCGGACTGCTTCTGTCACGGCCTGTCCAGGCAGGTGCGCCAGTGCGGTCACCATGACTCGGTACTCCGCGCTGCTACACACGGACATTGCGTCAGCCGCACGTCGGCAGAACCGCCGGACTGTCCGGGGCAATCGCAGCGTCACGGCAGCGTCGCATGCCCGCGCCCACTGCTGTGGTGTCAGCGACTCTCCCTCCAGAGCACGGTCAACCAGGTCGAAGTCGGCTTGGCTCTGCGCCTGCCCGTACGGTGGGGAGGACAGCACCGGGTGAGTACGCGCATCGACGCTGGCCAGATACCTCTGCAGCCCGCCGCCATCTAACCCGATGAGCTGAAGCCACCGGTCCCGCAGGTCGGGTGGAATCGGACGACGGCCAGCTTCGATGTGGCTGACAAAGGTCCCATCATGGCCAAGCAGCCCGCCGAAACGCGATTGGGTGTGGATGGCAGGATCGGGATTGGCCATCCGAGTCGTACGCAGTAGCCACAAGTACACCGCGGTTGGCCCGCACTCCAGGAGCCCGGCGGCTACCGTCGACAGTGATCGGCCCCGACGACCTGACATGTCGTTCACCCCTGTCTGAGGACTGGTCATGTCGTTCATCTTCGGCGGGTGCGGCGGCCGTGAGCAGTTCTTGACGGCAGCAGGACGCGGCGCGCAAGCCCACTTGCCGCCGCTGGAGATCAGCGATCAGGATCGGCGCGAGCACGGTCGGGCCGGGCAAACTGGGAGTTGTCCTGGCGATAGCCCGAGGTGACGTCTAAAGACCGGGAACCGCCAGGCGGTACACCACGAGAGAGGAGCCCGGCAGTGTACGTGGTGATGCGGTTGAGTTCGATGTTGCGCATTCTATTGGCGACTGCAACCATTTCCATCGTTGTGGTGGTTGCTGTTGTGGATCCCCAGCCCTGTGATAGTCCTCGGCAAGGTTCTTCGTGCGGCGCGCGGCCCGGGTTATCGGCGCAGGCCATGCGCTGGTGACTGGACGGTGCACGCGGTGCCCGATCAGGACTGCGTGCACCTGCTCGGTCGCGTAGACCAGCGGCAGGTGGGAGACCAAAACTCCCGTCCACTCCGTGTGCGCCGACCAGTGCCCAGGGTGATTCGAGCTGCACCATAACACACACTCCTCAAGAGCCGTCTGTCTCCCGCATCCAGTAGGCAAGAGTGGACCTGGTGATCAGGGAGTGGGGGTGGTCTGGCCCGGAGACGCGTTCACGCACGGGCAGCAGCTCCCGCAGCATCTCGCGCGCCGCGGCTGGATCGCCCGCCTCGCCGCTGTAGTGGGCGAGGCCGGCGCGAATGTAGAGCGTGTAGGTGTGCTCGGGCCCGGAGACTCGCTCGCGTACCGGCAGCAGTTCCCGCAACATCTCGCGTGCCCGCACCGCGTCACCCGCCTCCCCGACCCACCGGGCAAGATAGAACCGGGCATTCAACGCAACGGGGTGCTCGGGCCCCAAGACCCGCTCTCGCGCGAGCAGCACCTCCCGGAACAGGTCGCGCGCCCGCACCGCATCGCCCGCTTCTCCCGTCCACCGGGCGACGCCGAACCGGGCTTCCAGCGCGTCCGGGTGTTCGGGCCCTACCGCGCCTTCCCGTGCCAGCAACAACTCCCGCATCAGATCGCGCGCCGTTGCGGCATCACCCGCCTCACCAATCCACCGGGCCATGCCGTACCTGGCAAGCAGCGTGTCGGGGTGTTCGGGCCCCAGCACGCGCTCCAGTAGCGGGAGCAACTCGCGAAACAGGTCGCGGGCGCCCCTTGCATCGCCTGCCTCCCCGGTCCACCGGGCGACACTGCTCCGAGTGTTCAGTGTGCTGGGGTGTACGGGCCCGGAGATGCGTTCCAGCACCGGCACCAGTTCCCGATAGAGATCGCGTGCCGCCACCGCATCGCCCGCTTCCCCGGTCCAGTAGGCGAGGTGGATGCGGGCGTGCAGTGTGTCGGGGTGTTCGGGCCCTAAGACGCGCTCATACGCCGGCACCAACGCGCGGTCGAGGTCGCGTGCGGCAGCCGCATCGCCCGCTTCCCCGATCCACCAGGCGATGCCGTACTGGGTGTGCAGGGTGTAGGGGTGTTCCGGTCCCAGGACTCGTTCACGCACCACCACCAGTTCGCGCAACAGGTCGCGCGCTGTTGCCGCGTCGCCTGCTCGTCCGGTCCACCGGGCGAGGTTGAATCGGACCAGCAGGGTATCGGGGTGTTCGGGGCCGAGAACGCGATCGCGGACGGGCAGCAGTTGCTGGAACAGGTCGCGCGCTGCCACCGCATCGCCCGCCTCCCCGGTCCACTGGGCGAGGCTAGCCCGGATCTGCAGAGCCCGGGGGTGTTCGGGCCCCAACACGCGCTCACACACCGGCACCAGCGCCCGGTAGAGATCGCGCGCCGCGACCGCGTCGCCCGCTTTGCCGGTGTAGGCGGCAAGTCTGGCCTGAGCGGTCAGGGTGTCGGGGTGTTCAGGCCCGGAGACGCGTTGCAGCACCGGCAGAAGCTCCCGCAGCAGATCACGCGCTGTTGCCGCGTCGCCTGCGTGCCCGGTCCACTGGGCGAGGCTGGACTGGATGTGCAGAGTCAGGGGGTGTTCGGGCCCCAGGACGCGCGCACGCACCGGCACCAGCACCTGATAGAGGTCGCGTGCCGTCACCGCATCGCCCGCTTCCCCGGTCCAGTGGGCGAGATTGGACCTGGCGGACAGGGTGTCGGCGTGTTCGGGCCCGAGCCGGTCTTCGTAGACCGTCGCTAGGCGTTGCCACCAGCTGCGGGCGGTCGCGTAGTCGCCACTATCGCCAAGGGCAACGGCCAGGCGCCGCATCGGGGTCCCGAGCGGGTCGGCGACCAACTGGGCGTGCGCCAGCAGGGACCGGCAGACCGGCCACGCCGCTCGGATCGCGACATACTGCGGGACGGCGGCCTCGACCAGGGCCGCGGCCACCGCGCGCCACGCCTGCTGTTCCTGCGGCGGCAACTGGTCGCGGGTCACGGCCTGCACCAGCCGGTGCACGCTGAACGTCGCCCCCGGCGGCCCGATCAGGCTGTAGAGCCGCAGCCCCGCCACCGCGTCATCCAACGCCAACGGTCCCTCGCACAATGCCCGCACCCGTGCGAGAACCTGAGCATCCAGACCCGCCTCGGGCAGTTCGAGGTGGTGCGGCAGCAGCAGCCGGAACGGGATGTCCTCTGGCGCGAGGAACGCGGCGATCCGCAGCAATGCCAGCGCCCCGGGACTGCTTTCCTCCAGCTCCGCCAATGCCAGCGACCAGGTCGCCACCACCGGCACCGCGTGCGCGGCCGGCGCCCCACGCGCGAGCACCGCAGCGCGATTCGCGCGCAACAGATCTAGATACTCGGCCAGGCTGCGCCCAGTGGTCTCGATGAAGGCCGCGGCCTGCTCCAAAGCCAGCGGCAGCAGACCCAGCTCCTCCGCGACCGCCCGCGCAGACGCCCGGTCCGCGGACATCGTACGGTCGAGCAGGAATCCGGCCGCAGTTTGCGCATCGAGGGCGGTGACCTCGACGGCTTGCTCGATTGGCCAGTGCCCGTCCTGCGTCGTCACCACCACATGTCCGGTGCCCTTCGCCGGCAGCCACCGCCGCGCCGCTGCATGATCCTTCAGGTTGTCCAACACGAGCAGCCACCGGCCCGGATGTGCGGCCAGCGCCGCGTGCACCGCCGCTACCGGATCACCCTCCCCGGCATCAAGCAGCTGCGCCAGCTCGTGGAACTGGGTCAACAGGTCAGTGGCTTGCTCAGCGTGGAAGAACCACACCACCTGGTAATGCTGCAGCTGCCGGTAGGCGTATTCGAGGGCTGTCGTTGTCTTGCCCACCCCGCCCAGCCGCACAGGGCCACCACCCCGACTCCCCGTGCGGCTCCAAACCTGGCATGGATATCCGAAATCAGCCCTTCCCGCCCGGCTACCCGACCCGGCCGAGGATCCAATCGCACCGCCTGCCCGGTGCGCGCCCGGCGCTGATACACCACCTGCACCGACGCCGCGGTGCCGATCGCGAACCCACCCCCGTCCGCGGACACCCGCACATCCCCACCCACAGCCACGCCGCCAGCTCCTGCCGACGCCCCGCCCTGTGCCGCCTGCAGCCGACGCACCAACTCCTCGATCGCTGCGCCGAATACAGCGTCGTGCTCGGTCGCGTCTTCGATCGCCAACGCCACTCGCGTCCGTGTCCGCGCCGACGGCTCTACAGCCCCTTGATCCGCTTCTTCGTTCAATCGCGCCAGCGACGCATCGTGGTGCAGCTTGCCCGCCACCAGCTCATGCAACTTTCCCCCGAGGCGATCGACCGCCGCATCAATCGCTTGATCCACCTGCCCGTCCGCCCGATGAGCGGCCCGCCAGCCCTTCCTTGCAAGCCAGGCGAACACGTACCCGACCACCAGTTCCGCGCCGACCACCGCGCACCCCCACCCGAGCACACCGCATCACGACCCTGCGATCCGAGAGTAACTGGCCAGCCGGCCCACCGCACCGACATGCCCCCTGCAGGACCGTATCGCCGCAGTCGAATCACACTTCGAGGCCGCGCGGGCGACCATCGACACCAACCTCACCGACACCATCCGCGTCATCGACGCCTTCACCCGACACCGCCGCCGCTGGCGACGGCGCGGGCAATGACCGAGATCGTCCGCAACCAGATCTTCTTTTCGTGGTTTGCCAATGTCTCACCAGTCACCCGATAGAGCTACATGATCGAGTCGCGGCCGCCACCGACTCACAACGACACCGACTTCACCTGAGCGTCCACAGTGGAGGTCAGTTGTCCTTATCCTTTGTGGACAGCCCGCTTGTCCGTCGCTACCCGGGCAGCATCCAGACACAAGACGGAAATCTACGATCACGTCAACGCGCTAGCCGACAAATCGGCGGCCCTAACTGGGACTACCGAGGAGGAGTTCGCCGAATTGCGGGCTTGGTGTCCCCGGCAAGGGTTCTGAGCCGCAGGCCGTCAACGCGCCAGCGTCGGCGAGCTCGCTGGCGAACAGTAGCAGCAGCCACGCCGACAAGACCCACGGCGTCGGGTCAGGACACTTGCATGCAGTCGCTCCTTCTCCCTCGTACAAGGGAGAAAAAGCAGTGTGCCGGGGCTCGCTAACGTTTCGACCGTGCGTATGTTGGGGCCCAATTTGTCGAACCGGGACCATCGAGCCGAGTTCGTGTGCAACGATACAGAACGTGACAGCACGGTTACCGCTCCTGGTGGGCGTCCGATGCCTCGGTTCTGCATCGCAACGTAGACGCCGCTGGTCCGGCCGACCGTAGCGCTGCTCGCAGAGTTCGGGCCGACCTTGTCACAACTCCGGACGCACGCTTGGTCCTTGAAGCGTGTCCGCGTTGAGGTCACGCCATCCGAACCCGGCCGCATATGGCGGCCGACTCGACCGGAACGGTGAAGCCGGCTGGCTGGGTTGAACAACTCACGGCCACGCCCACGGTGGGGAACGGGGATAGGGCATGGAGGAGGGGCGCGCATGACGTACCTGGTGGAGCTCCCAGTCGGCGAGGCGAACGGACAGCCGCAGACGATCGCCGTCGAGATCGAACAGGCCGAGGACGGGTTGGTCCAGGTCTCCCGGCCCGGCGAGGTGGTCGCGCGCGCCGGGCGGTCACTCGGCGAGATGTTGGCCGGTGTCCGGCCGGTAGCAGAGCACTTCGTGCAGGGATTCCGCGACATGGCAACCGCACCGGACGAGATCGGCATCGAGTTCGGCCTATCCCTTTCCGCCAAGGCCGACGTGATCATCTCCAGCACGGCAGCCCAAGCCAACTTCAAGGTCACGCTCAAATGGCACAAGCAGCCAGCGGACGAACCCGCCCCATCGAGAGAAGAGCCCACCGCGTCGGCTGTGGAGGAGCCGACCGAATGACGACACCAACGCCTCCTGTCCCTGAGAACGCCGGCCCCGGCTCCATGTACGCCGCCATGCTGCGGATCTCCGCCGCGTCGGACAGCCCGGTGGGGCTGGGCTTCATGGTCACCGACCAGCTCGCGCTCACCTGCGCGCACGTGGTGGCTAAAGCGATGGGCATCAAGGACGGTGCCCCGCCACCAGAGGGCGCCACTGTCAAGGTCGACCTCCCCCTACTGGGGGCTGGGCAGGGCACCACAGCAAGTATCGAGCAGTGGGTTCCCGCACAGGCCTCGGGGAACGGGGACGTGGCCGTGCTGCGCCTCAACAGCCCATTGCCCGGCGCTCGTCCGGTCCGGCTAGTCGAGGCGGGCCAAGTGTGGGGGCACCCGGTCCGGGCCTACGGCGTGCCGGTGGGGCGCCCTGGCGGTGTGTGGCACAGCGGCGTACTGCGGGATCGACAGGGCAACGACTGGCTACAAGCAGACCTGGCCGGGGACGGATACCGGGTTTCCCCAGGGTTCAGCGGTGGACCGGTATGGGACGACGAACTCGCCGGCGTGGTCGGCATGATGGCAGTGGCCGAATCCGGGGAGCCACCGGTCAGCTACTTGATCCCCACCTCCGGCCTGCTGGCGGCCTGGCCCGGCCTGCGTGAATTGGTGGCACCGCCGTCACCGTTTCGGGGACTGCGTCCGTTCCTGGAAGCCGACACAGCGATCTTCCACGGCAGGCGGGCCGAGCGCGACCAGGTAGCGCAGATCGTGGCCCGCCAGCGATGGACCACCCTTGTCGGGCCGTCCGGCTGTGGCAAGTCCTCACTGGCCATGGCAGGGGTCGCCCCGCTGCGGCGGTCGGCCGGCGACACGCCTGTGGTGATGCGGCCCGGCCACCACACCAGCCCGCTGCACGCTCTGGCGGCCGCGCTGCTGCCGCTACTGGAGCCCGACCTGTCCGAGACGCAGCGGTTCACCAAGATTTCCGAACTGGCGAGCGTGCTGGCCCAGCAGGGGCTGCACGAGATCGCGCCCCGCATCCTGGAACTGCACACCGCTGACCGGCTGCTGGTAGTGGTCGACCAATTCGAAGAACTGCTCGACCTCCTCCCCGACGCAGTCGACGAGTTCACCCATGCGCTGTTCGGCGACGACACCCCGGCTGCGGTCAAGGTCCTGTGCACGCTGCGGGCCGACTTCCTCGAACCGATGCTGGCGCATCCTCGCCTCGGGCCGATCGTAAGCGAGCACGTCTGTGCCCTCGAACCGATGCGCGCCGAACAGTTGCACGAGATCATCACCAAGCCCGTCGACGAGATTCCGGGCGTGCGCTACCAGCCGAACTTGGCCGAGCGCATCCTGGCTGACGCGGGCACCGAACCTGGTGCCCTGCCGCTGCTGGGCTTCACCCTCGACCTGTTGTGGGAGGGACAGGTCAAACGGCAGGACAACGGCGTGCTCACCCACCACGCCTACGAGGAGATCGGCGGCGTCGCCGGCGCGCTCGGGAAATACGCCGAACGCGCCTGGGCTGAGAACATCCCCGCGCAAGACGAGCAGGCCGCCACACGCCTGCTCACCCAACTGGTACGGGTCCCGATCGGTGCCACGGCGCCCACCCGCCGCATCGCGTCGCGGGCAGAACTGGGAGAGCACGAGTGGCGCATCGCCCAACGGCTGGCCGCCACCCGACTGCTGGTCCTCACCGCCGGCGAGGGCCACGAGACCGTGGAACTCGCCCATGAGGCGTTGATCACCAGCTGGGACAGGCTCAACCACCAGATCGTGGCCGACCGGTCGTTCCTGGACTGGCGTGAGTCCCTACGGCACGACCTCGACCGCTGGCAGCGTAGCGAGCGTGTCCTCGATCTGCTGCCGACCCCCACCGCGCTGGTTGTCGCGGGGCAGTGGCTGCCCGAGCACGCACGCGATCTCAGCGAGGCTGAACGCGACTACCTCGACCGCGGCCGCGTCTACCGGCGCAGGCAGACCCGCAGACGCCGAGCCGGGTTCACCGCGCTCGTGATCGTCGTGGTGGCGGCGTTGGTGCTTGGTTCGCTGTTCGCGTATGCGCAGCAGCAGAGCACCAAACATCAGGCCGAGGCCAACTCTCGGGCGCTGGCGCAAGCATCACAGGACAATGCGGACTACGACCCTGCGCTGTCGATCATGACGGCGCTGGCCGCCTATCAGACCTCGCCCACCCATGAGGCGCGCAATCAACTGTTGCGCCAGTACCTGGAGCATTCGCATTCCGGGCGTGTGCTGTCCGGGCTGTCGGGCAAGATCGCGGCGTTCCACACGAGCCGGGACGGCAACGTGGTGCTCGCCGCCACGGACCTCGACCGCGCGACGCTGTTCGTCCACGCCGCCACGGGCACGGTACGCAGCGAACCGGTGGCCGTCGGCCACTACGCGGCCTACACACTGGTTTCGCCGGATGGCAAGCGAGCTGCCTTCGTCGAGGACGACGGAACCGCGGGATGGTTCGATGTGAATCCCGATGCTGCCCAACCGGCCGGGCCTATACACCTTCTGCCCAAGGTCACAGGGCTGGTCCAAGCAGAACCCTTCACCGACGCGGCGGTGGCGATGTCGGCGGACGGGAGGCTGATCGCCGTACACACCGACGGCCACCTGGCGTGGTGGGATCTGCAAACCGGCACCATCGCTGGATCGGTGCCCGAGCCTGCGAACACGAACATCGGTCTGTGGATCGGCCCCGATGACCGGACGCTGCTGGTCACAACACTCGACAGCCAAGGCTTGAACGGTGTGACCGGCTTGGTCGCCGTCGACATGGCGACTGGCCGGACGCGGACCGTGGTGGCTCCGGCGACGCATCAACATTTCCTGGTCTCCGGTGATCGGTCAGGGGTGGCGGTATGCCAGGAGCAGGGCGACGGGTCGTCCGTTCTTCTCCGACTGGAGCGGGTCTCCGACGGCGCCGCGGAAGGGATCCCATCCCGTCTGCAGTCCTCCAGTTGCACGCATCTGCTGGCCATCGACGCGACCGGGCGGCGGGTTGTCCTGAACGACACCGCACTGACCTTGGTGGATTTGGACGATGGCACCAGCGTCTCGTCCGCCGCCTCGGTGCCTCGCGACCAGAGCTACACCTCAGACCTGATATCGACCGGCGGAAAGCTGCTTCTCGCTGGTCAGGGGGACGCGAAGATCACCTACACCGCGTTGAATACCAGCCCGCAGGGCGATGTGGTGAGCGACCAACGGCTTACCGATGGAGGTAATAAGGTGATCACCCTTCTCCACGGCGGCTCGCTGCAACTGAGGCTCGCGGGCGCGGACGATCGGTTGCTCGCCGAGGCACCCGGCCCGCAATCTCCGTGGTGGGACCTCGCCAGTCACAACCAACTTCGCCTCAGCAGGGACAGAGGACTGGTAGCCGACCAGGAGAACGTGAACGTCGTGTCGGTTCACGAAACATCCACCCTGCGGCTGACGACCCGGATCACCACAGCCATGCCGCCCACCAGTGACCACGCTGGTGACCTGGACCCGAAAAACCACTTCAACTACTTCTTCGACTGGACCGGAAACCTGGTAACCGTCTCCGGCATGCAGGTACAGCAGTGGGATGCACGAACAGGTCGGCAACTCGCACGCCTCGATCTCGGTGCCCTCCTGCGCGCCGCTGGCGACGTTGTCTCAGATGTCCTGGACGGGTCGGATCCCGGAGTCGGTGTCTACCCTGGCGCGAATCTGGTATGGCTAACCTACCGCGGTGATCCTGTCGTCCGCATCGTGGACCTGGCGACAGGTCGGACGGTGACAACGGTGCGGACTGTCGCCGACGCTGGCAGCCTTAGTTTCGACCCTAGTGGGCGCTACTTCGCGCTGCTGCGGCAGTCCTCGATCCTTGAACTATGGCAGCGGGACCCACCACTCAGGGAACTTGGCCCTCTCCACAGCGTCTCCGACGCCAGCCGGTCGCCGGCGGTCGGCGGCTTCCTCGACGGAAATGGCCACTATCTGGTCGCGGCCAACGATGCCATCCGCATCTATCAGATCGGGCAGCAAGCCCCCATGGACTCCTACGAGTTCGGACATCCCGACGGCAGCCAGCAACAGAACCCTTACGTGTTCAGAGATTTCTCCCCGGACGGCACGACCGTGGTCTACGCCGAGGGCGACGGCATCGGCGGCGCGGGCATCGGCGGCCCGCTGACCCTCGATCCTGCCGTGTGGGAGCGTGACCTGTGCCGCATCATCGGCTACCGCACCTTCACCGCCGACGAACAGGCCAGCCTGCCGGCCACCATCCCCACGCAGAAGGTGTGCCCAGCGACGGGGTAGCCGTCATCGGCGCAGACCGCTCATCAACTCTGCACACACCGCATTAGGCTGCCGGGTAATGGGCCATTATCCGGCAGCCTGATCAACATCGAGGGCCAGCTATCCGTTGGAATCATGCGGTGGCGGTGCGCGATTTGTGCGCGTTGTCCGGTAGGCCGATCGGGATGGAGCAGCTTGCTGGCAGCGACCTTGACCAAACTGGCCACCCGATGACGCGTCTCCGGCCAGGCATTGGGCCGGGTGGGTAACAGGTGCGGTTCCAGCTCGCCAGCTTCGCCTCTGGTCCCACAGCTCGGCCAGCACGTCGCCCATCTCGTCGTGCGCTGCCGTCGGCTCGTGGCTGACGTGGTAGGCCACCAACAGCACTGGCTCCGCGCCGGAGTTGCCCCCGGCCGTCGCGCGTCAGCGCGAACCCGAGGACATCACTATGGCGGTGTCGCGTTTCCGAATCGACCGGCTCTGCCGCCGCGACATCCCCGCTGCGGGAGAAGGCGCTGTGGCGGATGCGCTCGATCGCAACCAACAGCCATGACTCATGCGACACACGGACTCTGGAGAACAGATCTCGTTCATCAAGGTCTACGTGTTGCGGCCGCAGGCCGCGCTCGGGCTGGCCGTGCCGATCCCGGAGGGCTCCTGTTGGGCACATCTGGCCGGCCAAGCCCACCCGCCCTCCCGATAAGCCCCAACCCGTCATCCCTGTTCGCCGCTGATTCGCCAGGGCTGGTCCCGGCGGAGCGGACGTGGCTGTGCTCCGACGGTGATCAATGTCGGAGCACAGCCACAGCCGCGATGCTTGGGCGGTTCAGTTCGCATGCGGGGCGGCGGCCGCCTGCTGCGCCGGGGCGAGCGTGAACCGCCTCGGCTTGTCCTGGGCCTTCACCGCCACGCCGTCGGCGACCAGCTTGTCCAGCGCGTGTAGATATGCGGGTCTTCGAGCGCTTCAAGGCCCCACGAAACGCACGCCCAGCGGCTAGCGGACGGCGGGGATGGCGTCATGGTCGGATCATGGCCAACCACAGCGATGGTCTCCCCGTGTTGGTCATCGACGGAGCTCGTTTCTCCGACATCGATGGCCTTACGCACGAGTTCTCCCGGCTACTGTGCCACCACGTGGCAGGGACCCTGGACGCCTTTGACGACATACTCCGAGGAAGCTTCGGAACACACGGAAGCGATGGGTTTTGAGGTGGCTCAACTCCGAGTCGTCTCGGTCCGCGCTCGGCTACCAGGCGAAGACCCGGTGGCTGGAAACGGCTCTGCTCACCTGCCATCCGTCGAACCGTCCTGGCATCGAGGCCAGGATCGCCAGCGCACGTAACGGCGAGGGGCCGACGCTGTTCGACGATGTCGTCGGCATCATCCGCGATCACGGACCCGGCGGTGACGAGGCCGAAGACGGCATCCTCCTGGAGCTACTCTGACCGGGCGGACCGTGCCGACGCTCAGCGACAACCGCTTCTCGACGTGGGGGAATGCGCGGATTTGCGATATTCGTCAACGCCGGCGCAGATCCATGCCTGCGATCAGCACAGCGGTCGCCGATGTAGCCAGTCCGCAGGTCATCAGCGCGAGACCGACCTCAGAGGGCTCGCGGAACGCTGCGGCGAAAGACTGCACCGCGGCGACTGCCAGACCGGTGGCGACGAACATCAACGCGAGGTGCAGCCGCGGCCCACTCGGCATCGCGACGACCCGGCCCGCGCGCGCCACGAGCACGCAGAGCCTGATCCCGCCGAAGCACAGCGTCACCCAATAGCAGACCAGTAAGAGGACCCGCACCGGGCAGACTGGACTATCCAGTGATCCGAGGTTGGCGACCAGGCACAGCGCGGCGAACAGCAGGCCCGGCGGGGCAAGCGTACGGGCGGCAACGGCGACCAGACGACCGAGCACGGGAACGCTGAGCGCTGGCGACGGCACAGCCAGGACAACGCCGGTCAGAATCGGGATGAGCCAGGCACTGCTGGCCGGGTGGTCGATGTTTGCGGTCAGGGGACCGGCGCCGGCCGCGCGCAGTGACAGCGTCAGCACCACGCCGACGGCGACCAGTGCCGTGGCCACCACACGAGAGGTTTGTCCCGCAACGGTTTCCGGCCAGTCACTGGGGTGCAGCCACAGCTTCCCGGCGCCGACGGCGGTGTTGAACCACGAGCGTGGGCCGGCCCGGTCCACCTCGTCGGCGATGTCGCTGCCCCACCGCTCGCGAATCGCCGGTGGGTAGAGCCGGATCAACACGGCTGACGCTCTCATGCCGGCGCGGGGCCCAACGCGCGCAGGCCAGCTTGAGCGACGCGCGCCATCTGTTCGAGCTCGGCGCGCAGGGCGGTGCGACCGGTGTCGGTGATGCGCACCGTCCGCCGCTCATCGGTGTCCGATGACGACGGCTCGATCAACCCGTGTGATTCGAGGCGGGCGAGCGCGCCGTAGAGGCTGCCGGGACGCAGTCGACTCCCGGTCAGTGCCTCGATCGCGGTGTTGATGGCGTAGCCGTGCTGAGGCCCCTGTGCGAGGACTGTGAGCACCAGCATCTGGGCGTCGTTGCTCCGCATGCGTCTCCTTCGTGCCGGTCTCATCATAGTACGTGCCGCGTAGTACGCGTCGCGTACTATCGTCTATGTGAAGCGATGGTTGCGCACCCTGCTGCTGTTCGTGCTCGCGATCGTCCTGGCGACCGGCGGATATGTCGCCTACGTCGCGGTCAGGTCGGCGCAGCCGGTGACACTGCCGGCCCCCACCGGCCCCTATCCGGTCGGTCGCGCCATTCTCGATTGGACGGACCACGCGCGCAGCGATCCGCTCGCCCCGCGCCCCGACACGCCACGGCAACTGTCGGTCTGGCTGTGGTACCCCGCCGCCCGCAGCGCTGCCCTCGTCCCCGCGCCGTACGCTCCTGGCGCGTGGGCGGGCCTCCATCTCGGCGGACTGGCCGGACTGGCTGAGACGGGCTTCGACGACCTCCACGGTCACGCGGTCGCCGACGCCCCCGCCGCCGAGGGCAGGTTTCCCGTCGTCGTTCTGGAACCTGGCCTGGGATTCGCCGCGCCGCAGTACAGCACGTTGGCCGAAAACCTCGCCAGCAATGGATACTTCGTCGTCGGCGTCACGCCCACCTACAGCGCGAACCTGACCGTCCTCGACGGCAAGCCCGTTTCCGCAACCGAAGCCGGCAATCCCCCGGCAGCCTTCGACGGCCCCGACCAGCACTCCGGGCAGGCTCAGATCGTCGGCGACCGACTGATCGAGGTGTGGGCTGCCGACGACCGCTTCGCGGCCGCGCAGACCCTCACGCTGAACACGGTCGGCCCCTTCGCGGCGCACCTCGACACCACCAAGATCGTGTACCTCGGACACTCCTTCGGCGGCGCCGCCGCGCTCGAAGCCTGCCGCACCGACCAGCGTTGCGCCGGCGCAGCCGACCTCGACGGAACACAGTACGGCCCGGTCGTCCAGGCCGGACTGAACAAGCCGATGCTCCTGATCGGCAGCGAGAACTCCTGCATCACCGGCACCTGCCGACCGGCGGGCGGCGGGGACCAGTCCACCCTCACGACCGCCCATGCGTTGTTGGCCGCGAGCCGCGGGCCGACGTGGTGCTACCAACTCAACGGCGCCGAGCACTTCAACTTCAGCGACTACGGCGTCTACTACGTCGCCGCACCCATCCGATCCCAGCTCGCACTCGGCGCGATCGACGGCGCCGACGCGCTCACTATCACGAACGCCTACCTGACCGCGTTCGTCCGGCAGGTGACCAGCGGCCGCACCGAACCCCTCCTGACCAGCCGGACGACGCCGTACCCGCAGGTGGCGGTCCAACACACACCATGACTCCAGCGGAATGCCGAATCCGAAGTAGGGCGCCGATTTCGCGAAGAGACAGGAGATTCGACGCACAAGCTATCAGCCAGCCTTTGACGGTTGATGGGGCCCAGGATCTGCTGGACCACCGCCACTGATGTCCGCCGGACCAGCGAACCGAGGCTCCTGCCGAGCTGCCCAACCGGCTGATCGCCGACCGGGGATTCTCGGGCGGGGACATCGTGTCGGGGCGCGCATAGACCAGCGTGAACGCCCCGACACGACAACAGCTACCGCCTGCTGTGGTTACTCCGCCGCTGCGGCCGAATAGCGGCGGGGCCGCTCAGACACCTGCACCGCCACACCACGCTCGGTCAACCGCGCCAACGCATTCGCCACCGCGCCGCTGGAGCGGCCCAGCGCAGTCCCAATCGCGTGCGGACCGAACGCTGCATCCCGGTGCTCGGCGAGGAAATCCTCCACCATGCCCTGCAACCCACCCTGCGGCAGACGCGCCGTGCCGGGTCCGGTTCGCGTGACCGCCCGCAGACCTGAAGGAGCACGCGTCACTGGGTCGACGCGGAACACCTCGCGCCGAGATCGGCCTCCAGCTCAGCGAGGTCGCGGTTGACAGCGATCATGGTCCGGGCCGTGCGGTAGCCCAGCTGGTGGTTAACCCGGATCATGTGGGCGTTGGCGGCGCCGGTGGTCGTGTTTATGCGGTCGAGATCAGGGCGGTCGGCCAGCAACCATCGAATCATGTACGCCTTGATGCACCGCCCGAGGCCGTGTCCCCGGTGTGCCGGCAACACGGCCGTGTCGCGCTGGAAGGCCCAGTACGGACGGTGGGGGTGCAGTTCGAGTTGTGTCAGCCCGGCGATGTCGCCGGTGTCCTCGTGCACAGCGACGACCACCCGCAGCTCGACATTGTTCTGCCTCAACTCGGCCTCGTGTGCCCGAACCCGCCGCGCATTCCACACCGGCTCGCCAAAGCCCAGGTCTCCGGTCGGGGCGTCTTGCATGGCCGTGAAGGCCTTGGCGAATGACGCGACGAGATCATCGGGTGCGGCGTCCGTCCACTGCTGTACCCGGTACCCGGGGGGAACACTCTGCTGCCACAGGGCGCTGTCGGTTTCCGAAATCACCAACGCTTGAGAGAGGACTGTATGCGCGGTGTGGAAACCCAGCGCGTTCGCGAACCGCTCACCATCGCTGCCCTCGGTGATCTGCCAGGTCTCGACGAAGGTCCGGCCGCGGGCGCGCAGCTCCGGGAGAATCGCCTGCAGCATCGTGGCGCCGATGCTGCGGCGACGGACCCGTGGGTGCACGATCACTTCGGTCAGCCCGATGTGACTGCTCTCCTCCTCCATGAAGTACACAATCGCCAGCCCCACCAGCTCGCCGTTCAGACGGGCCACCCAGTAGGCGACCGGCCCGAACCCGACGAACGGGTTCTTGAGGCGGCCGAGCACGTCTTCGTAGGTCAGCCGCGGAATATCGGGCCGGTCCGTCTCCTGCCTGGCCAGCATCACCTGGTAGTACCCGCGGAGATCATCATCGGTGGCGTGTTCGGGATCGAACGACTCGACTTCCACGCCCACAGTCATGAGGGTCCCCCTCGTCGGTCGCGATGGTCGGCTGTTCAGCCCGCTGCGGGTCGATCACGGACATGGAGCCGACGGCCAGCAATGCGAGTGTGACCATACCGGCACTCACCAGCCTCATGTGGTTCGCCCAGGCCGGGCCGGCTCTGGGGTCGGTGCCGCCGCAATCGCTACCCTCCAAGATCCGTATCGATGCTCGGCTGTTGGGCGGGCGGCTCCGATCGGGCTGCCGATGTGGTCGATCCGGACCAACAGGCCGATGTCAGGAGCGTCGATCATGTCGGTGGGCGAGATGGCGATGCCGACGTGGGTGACCGAGTGGGTGCTGGTGCCGAAGAAGACCAGATCCCCGGGCTGGAGTGGTTGACCAGCAGGAAGAAGCGGTCCCGCGTCGTACTGGTCTTGGGCGACTCTGGGCAGGGCGACGCCAGCAGCGGCGTAGGCGGCTTTGGTCAGGCCGGAGCAGTCGAAGCCGGGGTTGCCGTTGCCGCCCCAGATGTAAGGCTTGCCCAGTTGCGCCTGGGCGAACGCGACGGCGGTCAGGGCGGCGGAAGGGACCGTGATCGCCCGGTACTGCTGGGCGATGTCGAGGACCTGGGCGACGTAGTCCTCGGAGTGGTTGTAGCTGAAGATGGCGGCGTGGATGTCGCGGCTATCACGAGCGCCGTTGACACACAGCAACCTTACCGCCGCGTAGACGGCGTCGACCGGGTCATAAGGGGTTGCCGAAGTCACGCCGCCGGGCGGAATCGGTTGGGAATACTGGACAAACGTGGTCGGAAGAAACTGCATGGGGCCGCCGGTTATCCAGAGGTCGACGCGAGAGATGCTGGTTGAGTGCGTGTGATCGATCGAGGAACGTGAGACATGCTGGACCTAGACGATCGGGTTGGAAAGTATCGATCATGCTCCCGGCGCTGTCGTACAGCGACTCCTTTGCAATGTCTGCACTTTCGTTTCTGGTGTTGTCGATTGCTGGCATCGGCGTGCCGCTCACTGGGTGCTTCCAGGCTGCCGTTGAGTGTGCGCTGCTCGCCGGTACTGGCCTGGTGGACTGCCATGGGCGCGCTTGAAAGCAGCAGCGAAGGCAAATTCCGATGAGTAGCCGACCTTGACGGCGACGGCGTTCAGCGGTGCGCCCGTGTCGCGCAGCAGGCGAGCGGCCGTGGTCATGCGCCACCAGGTGAGGTAAGTCAAGGGCGGTTGGCCAACCAGGGTGGTGAACCGACGAGCGAACGGTGCTCGGGACAGTCCGGCCTGGGCGGCGAGGCTGGCTACGGTCCAGGGGTGCGCGGTGTCGCGGTGGATGGCGTGCAATGCGGCCGTCACCGGTGGGTCGTTCAACGCTGCGGCCCAGCCGCCGGGGTTGTTGTCCGGCTGGGGCTGGATCCACGTGCGCAGGATGTACACCAGCAGGGTGTCCAGCAACGAGGGGATCGCGGCGTCCGCTCCAAGGCCCGGCTGTTCCAACTCGGCACCGAGCAGCTCCACCGCGGCTCGCAGCCGAGGGTGCTGGCCAGGACCGGCGGGCAGGTGGATGATCTCCGGCAGGCTGAGCAGCAATGGGTGCGCGCGCGTCGGATCGAGTTGGTAGGCGCCACAAAGGGTGATGGTGACCGGCCCGCCGTTAACCCGGTCGACGGTGGCGGCGTGGCGTTGGAGGAACCGCGGATCGTTGGGGTCACAAGCCTGCGCGCTCAACGGGGTCATTGGGCTGTCGGCCAGCGCGTGCCCACGTCCGTGGGGCAGGAAGACGACATCGCCGGCCGCCAGCGGGATCGGGTCGGCCGAGGTCGGGAGGAGCCAGCAACTGCCCTGCAAGACCACCTGGAAGCCCGATGCGCCGGGCACCGGCTCGAACCGTTGTCCCCAGGGCGCGTGCCAGGTGACCCGTGCCGACCGTGGCTGGCCGGCCCGCATCACCGTGATCACGTCGCTGAGCATGTCCACACAGCCAACCTACCCAGTTGACGAGACGAACACGCAGAGAATGGGGACTCTGACACATGGATCGTCTTTCATGGCCGCCGTAGGTTCCGTGGCATGAAGATCGCCCGATTCCACCGGTACGGTGATGCGTCCGTCATTCGCTACGACGATGTCGAGATTCCCGAGCCGGGGCTGGACGAGGTGTTGATCGAAGTCGCGGCTACCTCGTTCAACCCGTCCGAGACGGCACTGCGCGCCGGACTGCTGCGGGAGATCACGCCGGTAGCGCTGCCCTACGCCCTCGGGTGGGATGTGGCGGGCACCGTCGTGGCGACCGGAGCCGAGGTGAGCACGCCCTCGGTCGGCGACCGCGTCATCGGTTGGCTGGACGGTGGTGCCGCAGCCCAGTACGCCCGGGCACCAGCCCACCTGTTGGCGTCCGCGCCCACCGAGATCCCGCTCGCTGACGCAGCCGCTCTGCCGCTGGCGGGGCTGACGGCGTGGCAGGCGGTCTTCGATCACGCTCGGGTCATCGAGGGGCAGCGCGTGCTGGTCAATGGGGCTGGTGGAGGCATCGGAGGGTTCACCGTCCAACTGGCCAAGCACGCAGGGGCCGAGGTCATCGCCACTGCAAGCCCACGCAGCGCCGACAGGGTCCGCCGGCAAGGCGCGGACCACGTCATCGACTACACCGCCACCGCTCTCGGCGTGGCCATGCGCCACCCCGTCGACACGATCATCAATCTTGTGCCGATCGGTCTCCCGCAGGCCGACGAATTCATTCCGCTGGTGCGCCCCGGCGGCACCATCGTCTCGATTACCACCCCGCTCCAACCACCACCCGACGCCCGGATCACCGCCACGCACTTCATTACCCGCAACAACACCGCCCAACTCGTCGCGCTGGTGACACTGGTCGACACGGGTGCGGTCACCGTCGAGGTGACCCAGTCCTACCCGCTCACCGAGCTTGACCGCGTCCACCGACGCAGCGAAACCGGCAACGTCCACGGCAAGATCACGATCGTTCCCTGAACACTCTGACCGAACGCACCACGATGGCGCGGAGAGCGATCTGCATTCTCGTTAGCCGCGAGTGGTGCCGGCTGGACGGGTCGCTCCCAGGAAGCCCGTTTCGGTGTAGGGCTCGGATTTCACGTGTTGGCCGAAGTCGGGTGCGTCGATCATCAAACCACCACCGATGTAGAGCCCGACGTGGTGGACGTTGGACGGGGTGCCGAAGAAGACCAGATCTCCGGGGAGAAGTGGCTGTCCTGCTGGAACACGGGGACCGGCGTCGTACTGGGTTTGAGCGGTGCGTGGCAGTGAGATGCCGGCGGCGGCGTAGGCGGCTTTGGTGAGGCCTGAACAGTCGAACCCGCCGTCCTGCGCCCCGTTGCCGCCCCAGACATAGGGCAAACCTCGTTGCCCGCAGGCATAGTTGACCGCGGCCAGCGCTGCGGCGTTGGGTGCTTGAATGTGTTCGCAGTCGCCAGTTCCGGTGGTGACGCCGGTGCAGGTGCCGCCCGCGAGGGCGGCGACGATCTGTCGCGCTGCCTGCTCGTGCTGGGCGTAGGCGTCGGGAAACGCGGAGCGCTCGACGGCTTGGGCGGCGTCGTTGACACTCATCTGCTGCCAGCTGGGGACGGCGAGCAGGTGCCGGTAGAATTGGGTGGCGGCGTAGGTAGGGTTCATGATCTGCGTTGGGGTGCCCGAGCCTTGGGACGGCCGTTGTTGGAACAGGCCGAGGCTGTCCTGGTCGCCGTGATCGAGGTTCACGAGGCTGGATTCCTGGAGCGCGGCCGCGATGGCCACGATCCAGCCTTGAGGTGGGACGGACAATTGTTTGCCGACGGCGACGATCGTCACGGCGTTGGTCATCTGATCGGGTCGCAATCCAACCGCGGCTGTGTTTGCGGAACCTGTTGTGGCGCAGTATGCGCCGCCGCCTCCGAACATCGTGGCGACGCCCGCGACGGCGACGGCGACGAGCACGACGGGAACAGCGAGTATGACCGCCGCGAGAACGGCGATCTTGGTGGTGCCAGACATGGAGCATCGCCTCCGCGGTGTCGAAGGTGAGTGGCAGTAGCTGGTTGACGGGATGGTGTGGTAGCCGTTGCCGAATCAGGGACGGTGCCGCCGTTTGTTGGGGCGCCGTTTTCTGTCCTGCGACCGGCGTGCCCCGTGATCAGCTCTGAGGTGGACGGTTCTCGGCACGGATCATGCGCCGCAGGCTGGTTCGGGCCGCGGCGAGATCGTCTTCGAGTTCAGTGACGCGGACGTGCAGGGCTTGGTTGTCCGTTCGCAGTTGAGCCACGGTGGCGGTGAGTCGGGTGTTGTGGCGGGTGAGTTCGTCAACGCGGGCGACCAGGTCGGCTTTGGCGATGCTGTCCAGGCGGGCGCCGAGTGCGAGCCGTAGTTGGTGCTGTTGTTGGTCGCGCTCGGCCCGCAGCCGTGAGATTTCGGCGCGGGCGAGGGCGAGATTGGTGCGCAGACCGGGCGTGTCCGCCTGGGGTGAGGGTGTGGGGGCGTGGTGGAGGTGTTGGTGGCTGCGGGCGTGCTCGATGGCGTCGCGCAGGCCGGGGGCGTAGACGAGCCAGGTGGAGACCTGCGCGTGCCGTGCCACCGAGGCGAAGGTGATCGGGATGCCCTGGTCCAGCATGTGTTCGAGCGTGGTCAGTACCCGGGCGCGTTTGGTTTCGCTGTCCCGCCGGCGGGCGTGGATCATTCCGGCAGTCTGCGGCGGGGTCGTCACGGCGTGTCCTTGACAGTCAAGGGAAGCAGTGGGCGTCCCGCGCTGGGGTCGCGGCTGGCCCGCACTTTGCTCAGGACGGCGCTGGCGGTCTCGACTTCGGCGCGTTCGGCCTCGGGCAGGTCCTGCACCTTCTCGCGCATGGCGGTTGCGATCTGGATGAAGGCGGTGGCCTGATCGGTCAGGTTGCGGATGACGAAGTCGTCAACATCCATCGCGTGGGCGGTCTCGCGGTCGGCGTTGAGCGCGTTGACGTGTTCTTCGATGGCGGGCAGGTAGGGCGGGTCGGGGCGGTAGAACCCGCAGCCCGCGCACTGGAACCGGATCGGGCACTGCTTCCCGCCGGCCTTGACGTTGGACGGTTCGATGGTCGTTGTCCGACGCCCCCGACCTGACTGCGACTGCCAACGCAATGGGTATCTGGTCGAACGCGTTCGCTCGGACCGACGCGCTGGTCAACCTGCCCAATAAGCACGGACGTCGCCCAGGCAGCGGAGCCAGGTAATCCGGGCGATGGTGCACCCAGACAACGATCAACTTCAGGCCCGCTGTGCCCTGGCTTGGCCACAGCAGCGGCAAAACCCATCGCGCCGATAGGCGGTCCCGGCGGGACCGTCATACGCGTCAGCGGGGCTACCAGAGATTCGCAGCGAAGAATCCCCAGTCGGGTGACATGGAACTGGAGCAAACCCTGACCCCATTTCGCATAGGGTCAGACCCCTGCTCCAGTTCTGCTCCAGTTACGTCATCCACTGTCCACTTGGGACGAAAATACAAGATCGCCCCCAGTCCCGGTTTTCCCAGGTCAGGGGGCGTATCTGAAATATTCAACAATTGTGGAGCTGAGGGGACTCGAACCTCTGACCCTCACACTGCCAGTCTGATTTGGACAGTGCCCCTGAACTGAGAAAACAGAGAACCACCACGTCAAACCCGCTGCGGTCACTGCACTTAAGTGCCGTACAGTGCAGTCCACTGTAGGTTCAACACACATCCCTGCTCCAGTTTTGCTCC
Source organism: Kutzneria buriramensis (assembly GCF_003387475.1). Classification (GTDB taxonomy): domain Bacteria; phylum Actinomycetota; class Actinomycetes; order Mycobacteriales; family Pseudonocardiaceae; genus Kutzneria; species Kutzneria buriramensis. Next base: position 152,212 of record NZ_QUNO01000017.1, read on the forward strand.
AGCCGGTCCAGTGTGAAAACCAGAAGCCCAGCAGAACTTCCTTGTGGCACAGCGTACTCTCGTCCACACCGACCTGCTAGCCGCTTCCCCGGCCAGAACTGAACGATCCACTCACTCGACGGCCGAGAGGAACAGGATGGCGGCTAGCTCGTCGTAGAGCGGATCAGAAGCGACAAACTCGGCATGGCGGCCCATTGTCCGAGCCTGGCCACCGGCCACCTCCACCACATGCTGGACGCGTACGTTGAGCGCTACAACGCCGGCCGCAGCTACCAATGCCACGGCGTTGGATTACGAGCACCCGATGACGACCCGCCGGACCGAGAACCACGCACCCATGGGCGAGGTGGCACCGGCGGTCCCGGCGATGTCGTCGGGACCGGCGTACAGTGCTCTAACAACGCGGTGGCCGAGTCGTTCTTCGCCGCCGACAAGTGGTTCTCATCGAAGGCTGTCAGCGAAACTACGAGACGCGGGCAGCCTTGATGGCCTGGACGACCGGCTCCAGCCGGGCGAACGCTCCATCCCACGCGAACCACAGGAACACACGACGGCTACCGGACCTCATCACTACAGACAGACGACTACAGAGCAGACCTCTCCGCAAATCGGCCTCGACCACGTCCGACCAGCTGACCACACTGTTGGTCGGATGCTCGCACTGGATGGCCAGGATCTGGTCCGCAGTGATCTCGTACTGCGGGGCCGACGACGGGACCGTCCTCCACAGCCCATTGGCGACGGTCTGCCAGAGGCCGAGCCGGCGGCGGATCAGATGCTCGGCAGACAGCCACAGCTCGCCATGGATCACATCAGCCCAGCCGGTAGTGCAGCTACGTGAAATGAGAACCACCCGCTCCGCCATGAGGCAATCGTAGTCCCGGTGGCATGCGGTTCGGCGGACAGCACGTGCGGATGTGCCAGCTCATCGGCCATCTGCGCCGCCGGCACCGCGCGGGTCTCGCGGCGCGTGCGGGCGTTGACCTGCGCGCATCACTGCTCGGCCGCGAACGCCAGGTTGGGCTTGACCCAGTTAAACGGACTCGCTGGTGAGGCGACCAGGCGCGAGGGCCTCGGTGGTCGTTCACTCCGGCGTTCGAGGCTGAGAATGTGGAGTTCAGTGCCTTGTGGGCGAGCGCCCGCGCAACAGCGCGGGCGCTCGCTTGTGTCTGTCAGGTCAGTCCAGGAAGAACGCGTACGGCTCGTAGCGCTGGACAAGGTTCTTCAGCTGGGTGATCTGGTCGGCGTGCAGGCCGATCGTGTCGACGAGCACGTAGTTCGCCTTGTTGCCCTGATGGGTGTTGACGGCCTGGCGTACCTGCTCGGCGATGGTCTGGGCGTTGAAGTTGTTCGGGTCGAACGGCCCCAGCACGCTGTAGGTCATGCCGTCGGCGCCGACCCAGGCCGGCCCTGAGCGCAGCGGCCAGCGGAACAGTTTGACCCCGAGCCGGTTCTGGATGGCCACGGCCAGATCCTGTTGGTGCTGCTGGAAGGCCCCGTCGAGATTGGGGTCCATGCCCAGTCGCTTGAGCCGGTCGGCCTCGCTCATCCCGGCGAACCGGTTGGCCTCCTCCTCAACCAGCGAGTCCTTCACCTCTTCGGTTTCCAATTCCCGCCACTGATCCCAACCCTCCTCGAAGAGCGCCGCCGTCGGGCCGTTGATCGCCACGGCCACGCCGATCTTCTGCCAGGTGGTGGCGGCGAGCTCGGAGAGCTGCTCGGTGATGTAGCTCCACTGGGTGAACGCGGCGTCCGCCGCACCACCGCAGAACTCGAGTAGCCCGACGCAGATCATCGCGGAGTCGAGGAGCGCCTCGCCGCCGCCGACGGCGGAGATCATCTGGCTCAAGGCATTGGTCTGGAACAGGAACTGGTCGGTGCCGAAGGTCGGCGACTGCGCGTCCATGGCGCAGTTCTCCTGGTACTTGCCGGGGTTAATGAAGCGCTGGCAGAACATACCGCGGCCGTAGATGTCCTGGAGGCGGTGCTGGGGGTCGTCCCCGGCGAACTGCACGCAGTCCGCGTAGTTCGACTGGCCGCCGACCGCCTTGGCCGCCTGGCAGGCATCCTTCATCTCGGAGGCCTGTTGCGCCCGCTCGTCGTTGACCTTCCGCACCGCCGCGTCGCGTGCCGTGTTGGCGGCGTCGATCGCCGCGACGGTGTCCTTGCCCGCCGCGACCGCCGAGTCGTACGCCGCGTGCCAAGCGGCGACCGCGGTGTTGGCGAAGCCGTAGGCCCGGTTCGCGGACACGTTGGCCCGCACCGCGAACCACTGTGCCTGCTTGGCCGACTGCTCCGCGCGCTGCGCGGCCTGCCGGGCCGTGTCGGCCGACGCCTGGGCGTCCGCGGCCGACTGCGCCGCCCTGACCGCCGAGTCGTGGGCCTGCGCGGCGTAGTCCGCGGCCTGGGTGGCCGAGTCCCTGGCCTGCTGCGCCCACTGCGCCGCCTGATCGGCCGCGTTCCGCGCGATCGCGGCCACCTGCTGGGCTGTGTCGGCGTCTGCCGTCGCGGTGGCCGCCGCGCTGGTGGCCTGCTGTAGCAGGCCCAGCACCTCGGCGTCGTGGTCGGCTGCCTCCCGGTCGTGGCGGATCGAGATGTACTGTCCCGCCTCGATGAACTGGTGCAGGTATCCGGACGGGCCGTCTAATGCCGCCTGCGCCATACCCTTGGTCTCCGGGCCGCTGTTCGGATCGGCGATCAGCTGGTTGGCGGCCAGCCGGTCGTCGTTGCCCGCCGCAGAGTACTGGCCGGTGGTGACGAACGCGTGCAGCGCGGCGTCGGTGCCGGCGTCCAGCGCCCGCTGCGCCTCGGTCTTCACCGTGGGGCCGCCGGCCGCCATGATCTGGTTGGTCTGGATCCGTTCGTCCTTGGCGCGGTCCGGATAGGTTGGATTCACCAGGAAGGCGTGCACCCCGGCGTCCGGGCCCTTGGTCACGGAGTCGATGGCGGCCCGGAGTCCGTCGGTGCCGTTGTCGCCGACGGTCTGCAGCGTCTCGCGATCGTCCTGCGCCGCAGCGATGTTCACGCCGTCACGGACGTAGGCGACCGCCTCGGCGTCGGACGCGGCCAGCGTGGCCAGGGCTGCCGACCGGCTCCATGGCCCGCCGGACGACGCCAGCCGCAGAGCGACTTTGCGGGCGTCGGCCACGACCACCGACTGGGCGGTGCCGGCGGCGTTCGCCTCGGTGAGCAGGCGGTTGGTCTCGGCGTCGCGCTTGCTGTCCTGTGGTGCGTCCCACGCGGTGTCGAAGTGCAGCGTGTCGGCGTTGGCCTTGGCCGCGATCGCGGCGTCGTCGGCCTGGCCCACGTTGGTCGCGATGCGGGCGGCGTCCGCCTGAGCCGCGGCGTCGTGGATCTGCTTGGCCTGGTTGGCCGCATCGGTTGCGCGCTGGGCGGCCGCCGAAGCGGCGTTCGCATGATCGGTCGCCTCCTTCGCGGCGTCGGCGGCATGTCCGGCGTGGTCGGCGGCGTCGTCGGCCGCCGCCGCGGCCGCGACCGCGTCGGCCGCCGCCCGTTGGGCCGCGTCCCTCGACGCGAAGGCCGCGTTGGCGGCGACCGTGGCGAAGGCCTGCGCGGCGTTGGCTGCCGAGTCGGCGCGGACGGCCTGCGCACGCGCCCGGCTCGCGGCCGCTTCCGCGGCGCTGGCGTCCGCTCCGGCCCGCTTGGCGAAGGTCACCGAGTCGGTCGCCGCCTGGGCCGCCGCCGTGGCGTGGCCGCTCGCGTCGCGGGCGGCACTGGCCGCGTTGTACGCCTGCTGCGCCGCCTGACCGGCCGCATCGGCGGCATCGGCGGCCTGGCTGGCCCCCGTGGCGACGTCTCGGGCGGCCTGCGCGGCCTGCCGCGCGTCGCTGGCCTTGCTGGCGTCGCCGGCGGCCGCCGCTGCGGCCTGCTGGGCCCGTGACGCCGCGCCGCCGGCCAGCGACGCCGCGTTCGCCGCCCGGGCGGCGGCGGATGCCGCGCCACGGGCGGCGGTGCTGGCGGCGTTGGCCGCGCCGATCGCCACTCGGGCTGCGTCGGCGGCGTGGTTGGCGGCGTCGGCGGCACGGTTGGCTGCCGCGGCGGCGTCGGCGGCGTTGTGCTGAGCGGATTCCGTGGCCTGCTCAGCGGCCACGGCCGCCTGCCGGGCCATCTCCGCCTCGACGACCGCGCGCTGGGCGGCGTCCTTGGCGGCCTGGGTTTGCTGTGCGGCTTCGGTCTGCGCGTCCTTGGCCGCCGCAGCCAGTTGGGAGACGCTGGCGGTTTCCTGGTCCCGGGCCTGCGCGACGGCGAGTTCGGAGGTGAGGAGCAGCGCGTAGGCGTTGGGCGTGCCGGTGTCGAGGGCGACCTGCGCGGCCGCCTTGACGGCGTTGCCGCCGCCGGCCACCAGCTGGTTGATCCGGATCCGGGTGTCGGTCAGCCAGGGGTTCACCCAGCCGTCGGTGAGGAACTTGCGCAGCGCGTCGGCGGACCCGTCGTCCAGCGCCTGCTGCCCGGCCGCGTGCTCGTTCGGACCGGCGGCGGCGATCAGCTGGTCGACCTGGAGCCGTTCGTCCTGTTCGGATGGTCCTTGCCAGCCGTTGTCCAGGAACCCGGCCAATGCGCCGGAGTCAGTCGAGTCGAGCGCGGTCTGCGCCGCGGACCCGACCGCCGGGCCGCCGGCGGAGATCATCCGGTTGACCGCGAGGCGGCGGTCGATCTGATCGGCCGGATTCAGCCCGTGGGCGAGGAAGTCCGCCACGTCGGCGTCGGTCCCCACCAGGGCGCGCTCCGCGCCGGCCTTCACCTGCGGGCCGCCGGTCTGCCACAGCATCAGCACCGTGTCACGCGGCGAGGCGGCCGCACCGGGCGGTGGTGTGTCGGCGTGCACGGCCGGCGCCTGCGTCAGTGCGGCCACCAGGCTCAGGCCGAGCCCAGTGGCGAGTAGTCGTCTCATCGGATACATGTCCGTCCCCTCAGGGATTCGCCGTCAGCTGGAGCAAGGTGGTGGGCGCCGCGCCGGGGCCGGTGCCCTGGCCGACGGGGGTGCTTCCGCTCGGATTGACGTCCACTGTGGACTGTGCGCCGGCGTCCGTGGTGAGCTTGGCTTTGACCTTGTGGCCGGCACCGGGGGCGTAGCCGTCGCCGCGGATCTCGAAGACTGCGGGGATCTGCACCTGCACGGTGCCGCTGGTTTCCGTGACCTTGAAGCAAATCACGCCGTCGTGCTTGGCGCCGATAGCCTGCGACGAATGCACCTGCACCAGACCGATGTCGCCGGTGCGCGGGGTGGCGCAGTCCGCGAAAAGGACGTGCCCGTCGCCGGAAATCAGCCGGACACCGGTATCGGCGAAGATCTGGTCCGCGCCGGGGTAGCTGAAGTCCTCGACCGTGGATGGCTGCTGGTCAGCGGCGCCGTCGGCGACGGCGGTCGCGACCCCGCCGGCAACCGAGGCGGCCGCCAGCACGCCGACCACCAACGCGGCCGTCAGATAACGCTTCATCATGTTCTCCGATTCTCGGGAGCCGCGACCTCGCGGTTCCGGGTGCCCTTTGTGGTCAGCCGAACACGGTGTGGCACAGCGCGTTCGACGTGCCCGCGGCGAAGACGTCGACCCGGTTCGGACCCCACGAGACGGCCGTGGGCGCCGACGTCAGCCGCCCGGCGTTGTCCTGGAACCCGAACCACTGGCCTTCCCAGCTGTAATGCAGCAACCGGGAATTACGGTCGGCCGCGAAGACATCGAGCCGGTTCGCCCCCCACGAGGTGACGGTCGGCGCACTGGTGAGATAGCCGCCGTGGTTCTCCCAGCCGAACCAACCGTTGTCCCAACCCATGTGGTACAGCGCGTTGTCCCCGCCTCGGGCGAAGATGTCGATCCGGTTCGGCCCCCACGACACCGCGGCCGGGCTCGCGGTCAGCGTGCCGCCGAGATTCTCCCAATCGTGCCAGGCGCCGTCGAAAGCCATGTGATGCAAGGCATCGTTGACACCCACGGCGAACACGTCGAGCCGGCCTGGTCCCCAGGACGCGACAGTCGGCGCGTACTTGATGATACCGCCGAGTGACTCCCACGGATGCCAGCTGCCATCGAACCACTTGTGCTGCAACGAGTTGTCATAACCGCGGGCGAACACATCGAACCGGCCGGGCGCCCACGACACCACCGCGGGCTCCGACGCCATCCCGTCGCCGAGCGACTCCGCCGCGGACCAGGCGTTGTTCTGGTAGGTCCGGTGGTAGAGGACGTTGTCCGCGCCCTTGGCGAACAGGTCGATCCGCCCGCTGGCCGAGGACGTCACGGCCGGCGCCCCGGACACCGGGATGTCCGGGGAATCCCAGCCGTACCAACGAGGTACCCCACCAGCCGGCGGCACCGGCATACCGTCGGACGGCCCGTCGGCCAGGCACCCGAGCATCGGCCGCAGCCACGTGCCCAGGTCGTCCACCCGGGTCCCGGTCGTTCCCTGGCGGGTCTCGCTCACGCCGACGCAGCCGTGTTGCCACGACCTGCCGGTGACCGCCACGAGCTCCCGCGTCCCGTTGGCATCACGGAACTCCGGGCCGCCGGCGTCACCCTTGCAGGCGTCGACGCCATTGTCCCCGAGCAAGGAGATCTCGCTCGGATTCGTCGCGGTCACCGAGAACGTGTGACTTCGAGCGGACGGACCCTGCGCCGGCGACGGCTGGGTCGGCGCACCCCATTCCGTGGTGGTGCGGCCGAGCCCGGCGACGCGCAAGACCTCACCCGTCGCCGGGCCCGTGGTCGCCACCTTGATCGGCTGAACCCGCGTGGCCGGGGCGTCGAGTTCGGCCAGCATCAGGTTTCGGTCCGACCGCGGCACCAGATTCACTACCTGGGCCGAGCCGACCTCGACGACGTTGCCATCTCTGATCGTCCGGACAACGCTCGCGCTTGTCCGTCTGGCCGGCGCGCCACCCTGCGGGTTCTCCGGGAAGCAGTCGGCCGCGGTCGCCACCCAGCGCGTGTCGATCAGTGTGCCGGAACAGCCACGGCCATCCATGCTCAGCCAGACTGTAAACGGGTAGTCGTCCGACACCGTTCCGCCGGACAGCCCCAGTGCCGGTGTCGCGGACGCGACAAGGATCGCGGCCGCAAGCACGGCCGACCTACGCACGCGCATTGCAGTCCTCGTCTTTCTCATTCCATTCTCTCCCTGTTGTGAATTGACCACCACTCAGGTATGCCGCTCGCACGACGACGCAGACCGCAACGGGGAAAGTTGGTCATGCCGGGTCCGGCGACCACAGCTCCTTGATCAGGAACCAGGAGGAAGGTCACCCCGCTTCGACCACGATGGCCGACCATGTGAGCACAGACTTTGTGAACTCATTGAACGGACTGGTCAGAGCTGGTATCCAGGCAACGAGGTGCATGGGGGTTCAGGGGGAGGGATCCGCGCATGGGCATCGAGTTCAGCCTGCTCGGCGACGTCGAAGTTCGCATCGAGGGCGAAGTCGTCGATATCGGACATATCCGCCAACTCTCTGTGTTGCTGGCGCTGCTGGTCGATGCGAACCGTGTCGTCTCGGCCGATCAGCTCACCGATCGCGTGTGGGGAGAACAACCCCCGCCAACCGCACGTGGCACCCTGTCGGCTTACCTCACCCGCCTGCGAAAAGCGCTCTCCCCTGCCCAGGACGTCACCATTACCCGACGCCTTGGCGGGTACGTCCTCACCGTCGCACCCGAGACGGTCGACGTGCACCGGTTTCGCCGCCTCATCCATCAGGCACACGACGCCGACGACGACCACGCGGCGGTGGCGCTGGACCAGGCATTGGGGTTGTGGCGTGGAGAGGCCTTCGCTCATCTGGACACTGCGTGGCTGGCCACGGTTCGGGAGTCCCTCAACCGGGAACGGTTGGCCGCGCAACTCGACCGCAACGACCTCCACCTTCGCTACGGGGACCACGCTCGGCTGCTCCCTGACCTGGTCGTACAGGCCGGCGAACATCCGTTGGATGAACGCCTGGCCGGCCAACTGATGCTCGCCCTCTACCGCGCCGGCCGTGCCGCCGACGCGCTGGACCACTACGGGCAGGTCCGGGCCCTGCTAGCCGAAGAGTTGGGCACCGATCCAGGCCCCGCGTTACGGGAGCTGCACCATCAGATCCTGATCACGGATCCGGCACTGCTCGATGTGCCATCGCGCGCGCAGGCCCGCCCGGTGGTGGTGCCGCGACAACTGCCGGCGCCACCGGCGCCGTTCGTCGTCCGCGGTGCGGAGCTGGACCGCTTGGAGGTGCCCAGGCAACTGCCGGCGGGCCTGCAGGACTTCGTCGGAAGGGGTGTGACGTTCGAACAGATCGTTGGACTGCTCTCCGGTGATGGAGGTACAGGTGTTCCCGTGGTGGCGATCTCCGGGCAGCCCGGAGTCGGCAAGTCCGCGCTGGCGGTACAGGTCGCCCACCACTTACGGGCACAGTTTCCCGACGGCCAGCTCTTCATCGACCTGCTGGGCAACACGCTGGACCGGGCGCTGACCGCAGAACAGGTGCTTGCCCGGTTCCTACAGTCCCTCAGCCTGTCCCCGGCCCAGCTTCCCGATGACCTGAACGGTCTCGTCAGCGCCTACCGGACCGCACTCGCCGACCGGAAAGTCCTGGTGGTCCTCGACAACGCGGCCAGCCCAGGGCAGGTGCGCAACCTGCTGCCCAGTACGCCAGGATCGGCCGCGTTGGTCACCAGCCGCAAATCGCTGCGTGGCTTGGCCGCGCTGGGCGGAGCACGATTGGTCAACCTGGAAGTGCTCGGGCCTGAGCACTCGGTCGCGCTGCTGAACACCATCATCGGACACGACCGTCGGCACGATCTTGCCGCGTTGGACGAGATAGCCGAGTTGTGCGGCCATCTGCCGCTCGCACTGCGTATCGCTGGAGCGAACCTGCTGCTGCGGGACGACGACTCGGCGCGGGGATATGTCACTGATCTGCGGCACGGCAACCGGCTCTCCGTGCTGGAGATCGAGGACGATCCCGGAGCCACTGTACGCGCCGTGTTCGACCTGTCCTACCTGGCGCTGAAACCGGAGGTCGCTCGCCTGTTCCGGCAGCTGGGCCTGGTGCCGGGTCCCGACTTCTCCCTGCAAGCGGTCGCGGTCCTCGCTCAACTGCCCGCGGAGCGCGCGCGAAAGCTGCTGGCCGAACTGGTCGACGCGGGCCTGATCCAGCAGACCGCGTCCGACCGGTTCCGTTTCCACGACCTGTTGCGGCTCTACAGCGAGGAACGCTGCCAGATCGAGGAGGACTCCACCGAGGCGGACGCGGCGCGGGCCCGATTGTTCGCTTACTACGTACGCTGGCTCGACGCCGTCGCTGATGTGCTCTGGGAAACCTGGGTTCGGCTGCCACGCACCGAAGTGGAATTGGTGGTGTCGAGCCCCACTTTCGACGACACAGCGCCCGCGTTCGCCTGGATGGACCAAGAGGGTCTGAACGTCATAGCCGCGGTCATCGATGCGACAGAACGCGGACCGGTGCTCGCCGCATGGCACCTCGTCGAATCGCTATGTGCTTACCTAGTGACCCGTGGCCGCTATCGGGCCGAGGGGCTCGTCGCCGCGAAGGCTGCCTTGAACGCGGCGAAAGCCGCAGGGGACGCGCATGCGGAGGCAACCATGCACTATGTCCACGCCTCCCTCTACCACCGTGTGCAGGAGCGCGGCACGGCGATGGCGCACACCCTGGCCCAACTGGACGCCTACGACCGATGCGAATCCTATGACGGCAGAGCCCGTGCACTGATCAGTCTTGGCATCCTGTTCCAGGCCGACGGCAAGCTCAGAGCGGCCGCCGAGCAGGTCGAACGGGGCGTGCGCCTCGCCGAGGAACACGGTCTCAACAAAGTCCGGCTCTTCGGGTTGATCAACTTGAGTGTAATCGAACGGAAGCGGGGGCACCTCGACCGGGCGGAATGGTCCGCGCGGGAAGCCTTGACAGTAGCTCCGGCGAGCGGCACGTTCATGACAGTGGCCTCGTCTCGCACTGTCCTCGGCGAGGTAATGATCCGCCGGGGCCGCTTCAGGGAGGCTATCGACCAGTACGCGGCGGCACTGGCATGCTACCGGGAAACCGGGACCCGGTATTACGAGGCCAGAACGCTGAGAGCGCTGGCCGACGCCAACCGCTTGGCTGGGGATCACAAAGCTGCATTGGTCCGGGCTCACGAAGCATTGGCCATCGCTGAAAAGTCCGGCATCGACCAGGACCAGGTCGACTCACTGGTCACTCTCGCCGCCGCGCACCAAGGAATGGCGCACCCCGACGAGGCGGCGACCTGCGCTCGCAACGCACTGGAGATGTCGCGCGGCCTCGGTTACCAACGCGGCGAGATCTCCGCACTGCTGGAACTGGCATCCCAGTGCCGCCAGCGGGGCGACCTGACCACGGCACGGGAACACGCCCGCGACGCCGCGGAGCTGGGCAGGCATGCGGAGTTGGTGGAACTCGAAGGTCAAAGCGAGACTCTCCTGGCCTGGCTCGCGTTCGACGTGCAGGACCTGATCGCCGCGCGTGACCATGCCCAGCGAGCGCTGGCCGCGCACACCAATGCCGGTTCGCGTTTCGGTCAGGCGCGCGCTCTGCATGTGCTCGGCTCGGCGCTGGACGCGTGCAGCGACAGCGAGCAAGCCAGATCCTGCTGGGAACAGGCCCTGGACTGTCTGGCGGGACTGGACATTCCCGACACCGACGAACTACGCCGGCTGCTCGCTGCGAGCCCCCGTTCGTGGTCAAAGACCGCCGAAAACGTCGCCTGTCCTGGTCGAGAATCCGGTCAGTAGCCTTGGCCTGCTGATATGCCGCGCTCGATGATCGGCAGGCTGTGGTTGCTCGACTGTTGTATCAAGTCTTGGCCAAGGGGTTGTCCTGACTGGCACTGCTCGCTCGGTCCTCAGCATCCAAGGACGCGGAGATACTCGTGCTGCGTCACGAGGTCGCGGTGCTGCGCCGGACCAACCCACGCCCGCAGCTCAACTGGGCGGACGGGCGGTGCTCGCGGCCCTGTCCCGGCTCCTGCCGAAATCCCTGCGGTCGTGCCGCATCGTCACTCCCGCCACGTTGCTGCGGTGGCATCGCCGGTTGGTGGCCCGGAGGTGGCGTCAGCCGAAGCCGCCGGGTCGGCCGCCGATCAGTGACGAGACCGCTACCTGGCACATGCTCACCAGCGACGTGGACTACCACGACCTGGGTGGGGACTACTTCGCCTAGCTGGATCCCGAATGCGCTATGCGTCGCATAATCCGCCAAGCCAATGCCTCGGCTTCACCGTCCGCTTCGACCCTATTCAGGCAGCCTGAGCCCACTGCCATCACAAACCGCACCAGCGACCGTTGAACACGTCACGCCCCCGGCTCAGGATTGTTTCGGACCAGACCAGCCTGGGCAGCCGGTTCCGGCTGGTCGACCTGCTCGGCTCGTACCCGACACTGGACGTCGCCGCCAAGGCCAACAACTGGCCGACCCGGGCCGCGATGGCCGGCAAAGCGATCGTGGAGATCATCCCGGGCACCATCGAGGAACAGAACCCAACGGACCGCCTGTGGACCGACGTCGAGTACGCCCGGTATCTCAAAGGCCTGACCACCAGCGGCAACCTGGCCCAGGCACAGATCTTCCCGGCTGTGCACAACACCGCCTCCGGCGACCCCGCACCCGCTAAGGCCGACACCACCCTGCGGCCCTGGTTCGTGGTCTTCGACGGCGACGCCAGCGGCTACATCGACACCTCGTTCTACGTGACCAACCACTACTACCTGATCACGACCGACGCCGAGAACGTCAAGCCCGCCATCGACGACGTCAAGCCGACCGTGCAGCAGGCCCAGGACCGGGTGGCGCTGCCGGCCGGCAAGGGCGCCAGCGTCGTCGGCACCGACTGGCGGCAACTGACCACCGTGCTGCCCGAGGTGCTCCCCCGCGGTTGACGGTGTCTCCACGTGCGCTTCCCATTTGCGCCCAGGCGCCAAATGGGAACCGCACGTGACACTGTTCACCGACCGGGCCCCGATGCGGTGCACCGAGTGGTGGATCCGGTCGGTGGGCACGGTCAAGTACCGTCGATTGGGACCGACGGGACGGGGGTACCGTGGACAACAAGGTGAATACCGACGCCGTAGCCAATGTCGTGCAGTCCGGGGTTATTCACGGTGATGTGCACATGCACGCAACGGTCAGTTTGGATCGACCGCCGCGGCCGCGGCAGTTGCTGCCTGCCCCAATGCATTTCACTGGACGGCGGGCCGAGCTGGCCGCGTTGGACGAGATGCTGATCGAAGCGCAGGCGGGCGAGTTGCCGCTGGTTGTCGTGCTGACCGGGCCGGGCGGCGTGGGTAAGACGGCACTCGCGCTGCACTGGGCGCACGCGATGCGGAATCGCTTCCCGGACGGCGAGCTCTATGCCGATCTGGCCGGGTTCGGCGGCTCCGACCCGGTGTCGCCGCATGAAATCCTCAGCGGGTTCCTCCGTACGATGGGGGTTGATCCGCAACGGATCCCGGCCGGCCTGTCGGAGCAGGCGGCATTGTTCCGCACCGTGACGGCCGACCGTTCGCTGCTGCTGTGCCTTGACGACGCCTTCTCGGCGGCCCAGGTCAGGTTGGCGCTGCCGGCGTCGCCGGGGTGTGCCGTGATCGTCACCAGCAGACACCGGCTACCCGGGCTCGCCGCGGACGGGGCTCGGGTCCTCGAGGTCGAGCCACTCACGTCCGCCACCGCGGTTCGGCTGCTGGCCAGGACGATCGGCGATGACCGGGTGGACCGCCAACCCGAGCAGGCGCAGAGCCTCGCGGACCTGTGCGGCGGCCTGCCGATCGCGCTCAGGGTCGCGGCGGCGCAGCTCGCGACCAGGCCGAAGTGGTCGGTGGCCAGGGTGGTGACCGAGCTGTCCGACGAGCGGCGTCGGCTGGAGGCGCTATCCGCGCCGGGCCAGGTGTCCGTGTTGGCCAGCTTCGACCTGTCGTACCGGGCACTGTCGGACACCGCGGCGACGCTGTACCGGCGGCTGGCGTTGCAGCCCGGCACCGAGTTCGGCGTCGGGCCGGCTTGTGCGGTGCTGACGGGCGCGGATCCGGCCGTGGCCCGAAATCTGCTCGGCGAGCTGGTAGAGGTAAGCATGGTGGAGGAAGTCGGCGAGGACCGGTTCCGGCTGCACGACCTGCTGCGGCTGCACGCGAGCCAGCAATGCGCTCGGCACGACGCTGACGACGACCGGGCGTCGGCCCTGCGGGCCATCGTGGAGTGGTATCTCGCCGCGGCGAGCCGTGCAGACCACCTCGTAAGCCCGACCCGCCGCCGGCTGCAGTACGCGTTCGCCGCCGAGCCGACCGACCTGCCGGAGTTCGCCGGCCGTGAGAACGCGCTTGACTGGCTGGAAGGAGAGCGGATCAACCTGATCGCGGCCGGTCGCGCGGCAATGGACCGGGGGTGGGCCGAGCTCGCCTGGCAGCTGTCCGACGTAATGTGGCCCTTGCTGTTGCACCGCAAGCACTATCTCGACCGGCGGGAGATCGACCAGCGGGGTGTGGCTGCCGCCCGCCAGTGGGGCAACGTCTTCGCCGAGGCGGACATGCTGAAGCGGCTGGGCCAGGTGAACGTCGTGCTTGGCCAGCGCGAAGAGGCCGAGCAGTGCTTCCGGCAGTCGATGGCGCAGGCGGAATCGATCGACGACCAGCGCGGTGTCGCTGATGCCAAGGAAGGGCTCGCGCTGCTGCACTTGAAGACCGGGCAGCCGGAGGTGGCGATCAGCGAGTTCGAGTCGCTGGCGGTAACAAACCGTCGGCTGGGCGCGGCCCGTTCGCTGGGGCTGACCCTGATCAACCTCGGCGCCGCGCTGTCCGCCGCCGGCCGCCACCGCGCGGCCCTGGATGTGCTCGCCGAGGCACCTGCGGTGTTCGCCGGGCTGGAGGTTCCCGATCCTTACAACGAGGCGAGGATCCTCGTGGCCCAGGGACAGGCTTGCGCGGGTGTGGGGGATACGGACCTGGCTTGGGAGACCGCCACTCGTGCCCTGTCCGAGCTGACGGCCCTCGGCTCCCCGGCCGGTGTGGCTGAGAGCCGCGAGGTGCTCGCGGAGGTCGCGTGGAGGCGCGGCGACGCCGACGACGCGGTCGAGTATCTCCGTGCCGCGGTCGAGATCTTCACGACGCTGCGGTCGTGGCGGCTGCCCGCGGCACGGAGCAGGCTCAACGAACTGACCACATCGCGTGCAACGCGAGAGCCAGATCGTCCACAAGAGACGGGCACGGGTGAAGTGTGAATGTCCCACCTCCCCGAGAAGACACTAAAACACCGTTGTCAGGAAGCATGAAAAGGACGATTCCGGCCGGGTGGTCCGAAAACGTTCGGTGCGCGAGGCTACGCGCGGAATCCTCGTCGGAAGCCTCGCCGATGAGCACGTCCGCCAGGCCCGCGAGTCCATCGTGGACAGTGCAGAGCAGAGTGCCGTCCATGGCCCGGCGCACAGTCACCACCGGTCCGGGTTCGGCACCGGTACGGCTTCGACGGCGCGGTGTCGACCGGGCGCTGTCATGCCGAGCAGCCGGTACAGCTGTTCCTGCAAGGCGGTCACGGCGGTACCCGGCCGGGAGGTGAGGCGGCCGGCCACCTTCGCGCCCACTTCCCGCGCACGGCGCCGAGCAAGGTCCAGCTGCGGAGCCAATGGCTCCGCCGCGACCAGCCGGACGGCCGTTACCGACAGCACTTCCTGGGCCGAGCCCGCGGAGTGCACGGCGTGCAGCGACTGGTCGGTGAGCAGCACCGGGCAGCCGATCGCGGCGGCGTACACCGGAAGGGACCCGTGATCGCCCACCAGGTAGTCGGCCGCGACGACCACCGCCCGCCAATCCACCTCCGGTGGCACCAGCATGAGCCCGGCTTGGCGACTGTCCGCCAGCCACGCCCGCAACTGCCGCCGGCCGTGGCCGAACCAGACCGACGGGTGCATCAACGCGGCCAGCCGGTGGCGGCCGGTGGCCAGCGTGTCGTGCAGATGCGGCAGCAGATCACCGTTGCGGGCGAACAGCGAGTCCTGTCCCCAGGTCGACGCGATAACAACGAGTTCCTGGCCCGGCTCCACCCCCAGCGCCTCCCGGTAGGCGTCCCGGCTCGGGACGCTGGCCGCGAGGCGGTCGTAGCAGATGTCGCCGACCACGACGGCCTGGTCGACCGCCGCCGGGCACTGCCGGCGCAGCAACTCCAGTTGGTTGTCATGGGATAGCACCACGGCGTCCGTCAGCACGCGGCCGTTGTGGGTCAGCCGCTGGGCATCCAGCCCGTAGCTCACGGCGGACGCTCCGGTGCCGTGCGTCTTGCCGTAACCGGCGCCGTGCGGCATCACCACAATCGGCGCGTGCAGGTCACGCAACCCGCCGTACGCGGCTGCGATAGCCAGGTCGAAGCGTTCCCGGACGGCCTGCTGCCAGGGCAGCACCACCCCTCCGGTGTTCCGCAGGAACTCGTTGACCCCGTTGCTGAACGCGTCCGGGCCCTGCGCGAACACGACCTGCACCCGTCGATCGGTTTCGATGGTTTCCACCGCCTCCAGCAGGCGCTGGCCGCTGGTGACAGTGTGGACGACGGCAAGCACGTCGCGGCAGCCCGAACGCGTGACCCAGCGGGACGCATCGATGCCGACCGGCGCGCTCGACCATTCGGCGGCGGACATGTGTACCCCCTTGAGATTTCCCCGACTTCCCCGCCACCAGCGTCACCATCACCGTTGACAGCGCACTTGCGGTTCTCTTGCCGTACCCGCGTGGACTAGACCGATCGGGAGACAATCCCGATTTTGCGGTGGTGGCGCCCACTCACTGGTGCACACTGGAAATCCGAAGTCTGGAGGTGACCAGCGAAGGGCGGCGCTGGTGGAATTCACGATCCTCGGTCCGACCCGGCTGCACGTGCAGGGGGTTCCGGCCGAGCTCGGCACGGCCAAGCAACGCGGCCTGCTCGCGTTGCTGCTGCACGATGTCAACAACTCGGTCCCGATCGACACTCTGGTGGGCGAGTTGTGGTCGCCGGACCGGACATTCGGGCAGGTCCGGAGCTCGCTGCACGCCCTGGTGAGCCGCCTCCGCAAGGCGTTGGAAAAGGCCGGCGCGCCGGCGCGGATCGACCGCGACGGCGACGCCTATCGCATCGACACCGATCCCAGCCTCATTGATTTGCACAGGTTCCGCGCGATTGCCGAACGGGCGTACGAATCGGCGGCGCGGCACGATCACGCGAAGTCGTGCGCCCTGCTCAAGGAAGCGCTCGCGCTGTGGACGCCAATGCCGCTAGCCGACGTGAAGGGCCCGTGGGCCGACCACTGCCGGGAACAGATGGAGACCTTCGATCGGCTGCCCGCCCATTACGCGTTGTTCGACAGCCAACTCGCGCTCGGCGAGAACAATGAGGTCCTTCGGGTCGTGCTCACCCTGCTGCGCCAGCGCGAACTGGACGAGGAACTGGTGCTGCGACAGCTGCGGGCGCTGGCCGCGCTCGGCCGGATCCCCGACGCCACGAGGGCGTTCCACCGGTTCCGCGAGCGGATCCTGGACGAGCTCGGCGCCGAGCCGGGGCCGGAACTGCGGGCGCTGAATGCCCGGCTGCTGCGGTCGGAATGGGATCCCGCCGTGCACGCGCACCTGGCCGTGCCGGCTCGGCCGGCGCGGCAGCTCCCGCGCGCGGTGCCGGACTTCGTCGGTCGGGCCGACATCCTGGCCCGGCTGGACGCGCTCGTGAGCGAGGGCGACACCGCCGCCACGCACCGCGTGTTCACTTTGCACGGTATGCCCGGCATTGGCAAAACCAGCCTGGCCGTGCACTGGATCGACCGGAACCGCGAGCGTTTCCCGGACGGGCAGTACTCCATCGACCTTCGCGGATACGGGCCCACCGCGCCGCTCGCCCCTGAGGACGGGCTTGCGCTCCTGCTGCTCTACCTGGGCGAAGATGTGCCGGCCGGCGTCGACGAGCGCCAAGCCCGCGTACGAGGTCTGCTGTGTGACAAGAAGATCGCCCTCTTGCTGGACAACGCCCGGGACACCGTGCAACTGAGGCCGTTGCTCGCGGCCGTGCCCAACTGCGTCGTGCTGATCACCAGTCGAGACCTGCTCGCCGGCCTAGTCGTGCACGACCACGCCGTGCCGATCACGGTGTCCGCGCTGGACCCCACGGAGTCCGTCGCGCTGCTGACCGCCTCGCTCGGCCCCGCCCGGGCGTCCGAGGACCACGACGCGGTCCGACGGCTGGCCGCCCTGACCAGCGGCCTGCCGCTCGCGCTGCGCATCGTCACCCAGCGTGTGGTCGAACGCCCGCACACCCGCCTCGCCGACCTGGCCCGGGAGCTACAGCGGCAGGACGTGCTCGGCGCGATCGGCGTCGGCGACGACGAGGCCGCCACGCTGGCCGCACCGTTCACCTGGTCCTACCGGGCGCTGTCGCCGGCCGCCGCCGGCACGTTCGCCGCGCTCGGCCTGCTGCCCGGCCCAGACTTCTCCGTCGACGCCGTGTGCGCCCTGCTCGGCGCGGAACGGTCCGAAGTGGACCCGAACCTACGTGCCCTGGCCCGCGTGAACCTGCTGCAACCCGGCG
This sequence comes from Kutzneria buriramensis, assembly GCF_003387475.1. GTDB lineage: Bacteria > Actinomycetota > Actinomycetes > Mycobacteriales > Pseudonocardiaceae > Kutzneria > Kutzneria buriramensis. Next base: position 169,766 of record NZ_QUNO01000017.1, read on the forward strand.
CCGGCCAGCGCTATCGGATGCATCTGCTGCTGCAGGGGTATGCCGCCCAACTCGTGGAGCACACCGACGCGGTGCCGGATCCCCGTGCCGCACAACGAAGACTGCTCGATTGGCTCGTGCTGTCCCTGGCCGCCGGCCATCGTCGGCTGGTGCCGGGCGGCGCGGAGATTCCCGCGCTGCCCGATCCGGCCCCGGTGCAGCCGATGACCTTCGCCGATGATTCGGCCGTAATCGCTTGGGCCAGCGAAGAATCCGCCAACCTGAGTGCCGTTGTGACCGCGGCCCGGCACGCCTTCCCAGAGCACTGCTGGCGGCTGGCCGCCTACGCGCAGGAGGTGCTGGACCGGCTCTTCCAGCACACGGAACTGCTGGCGATCCACCGCACCGGTCTGGCCGCGGCCCGGGAGCTCGGCAATTCCGAGAGCGAGTGCGGAATGCTCAACGACGTCGGCATGATCTACCACCGGATCAGCCGGTACTCCGACGCCGGGACGGCGCTACGCCGGGCGCTGACCATTGCCACCGAGCATGGTCTCCGGGAGCTGTTGCCGATTGTGCTGTCCAACCTGGCCAGTGTGCACCTGGCCACCGGCGATCTGGCCACCGCAGTCGGCCTGTACGAGAAAGCGCTGTCCGCGGTCGAGAAAATCGGGACCCAGAACACCGAAGCGGTCGCACTAGACCAGCTCGCGAACACGTACAGGAAACTCGGTCGCGATGACGACGCCCTCGAACTGTACCGGCGAGCCCTCAGCATCCGCGAAAATATCGGACACACCAGAGGAATGGGCACGACCCTCGCCGAGATGGCCGCACTAAAGCACGAGCACGGCGAGAACTCGGAGGCGCTTCCTCTTGCCAGAAAAGCCCTTGTTCTCCACATCAAGAGCGGCGACCGGATCAAGGTCGCCGAAACGCAGGTGACCCTGGCCGAGATCCATTACGATTTCGGCTCCTTCGGCGACACGATCACATGGTCCGACCGGGCCCTCAGATTGCCCGAAACGGTGAGGTCCTCGGATTTGCGGACTCGCGCCCTACGCGTTCGCGGCTACGCGCTTGCCGCTCGCGGCGACCGCGACGGCGCCCGCTCGTCCTGGCGTGCGGCACTGGACGTGCTGCTCGACGCGGGAGCGCCCGATACGGACAGCCGACTGGCACAGCTGCGGAACCTGCTGAGCACCGTCACCTTCGACACGAATCCGGACGAACCGGAAGCGACACCCGATCGACATCACGGAGCGTAGCAAGGGGCAGGTATTGTCACCCGAAAGATAATTCAATTCACAACTAACGACGTTCGGTTCACGTGCACGGGCGGCGTGCAGACGGGTGATTGACACCTCTCAGGTGACACCCGGTTGAACGAAGGTTTCCGCCGTCTGGCAAGCTGCGCGACCATGAGGAAGATCCACTACAGGTTGGCAATGACCGCCGGCTTCTTCGTCGCCTCCACGGCCGCCATTGCCGTCGTCATTGCGGTCTCGACCGCCGGTGCGACCGCCGGCAAGACGCAGATGAAGGCATGGGGCCTCATCAACGTGGCACAGAACTCCACCTCGACAACGAAAATGGACTGAACCAATAAACCGACACGCGGGGGTGTCGAAATGGAAGCCAGCGGTGATTTAGTCACGAGAACAACCCGTCAGGGCCGGCTCGAACGATCGCGTCGGAAAAACGGTCGCTGGCCTTGACACGACATCGTGTGGTGGTGACGGGCAGCGCTCGTCACCACCACACAGGCCACAGCCTGTACCGTGCCAGAACTCGACGCTGCAGCCGTGACCTGGCGTTTCGTCACCAGCGACACCCCGGCATGATCACCTCCCGTGACGTTCCGTCTCTTGTACTTGCTCACAGTTCGGGTGCTCGGATGGCTGATGCTGCTCGCTGGCAACAGGACCGTGTTGATCGCTGAGGTGCTGATGCTGCGGCACGAGGTCGCCGTTCTGCGTCGTCAGGTCGGCCGACCACGTCCTACCTGGCCGGACCGGGCGATCCTGTCCGCCCTCGCCAGGGCTGCTACCGCGCCCGCTCCGGACACGCCGTATCGTCACGCCAGCCACACTCCTGGCCTGGCACCGCCGTCTGGTCCGAAAGAAGTGGACCTACCCAACCGGATGGGGCGTCCGCCCATCACCGAGGAGATTCGCAGTCTGGTTCTGCGCCTGGCACAAGAAAATCCGCGATGGGGACACCGCCGAATCCAGGGCGAATTATCCCGACTCGGCCACCGACTGGGAGCCGGCACGATCCGCCGCATCCTGGGCAACGCCCGCCCGGGGCCGCCTCCCCGCAGTACCGACACCCTGTGGCGGACCTTCCTACGCAACCAGATCCAGGGCCTGCTCGCCGTGGACTTCTTTCACCTCGACACCATCGGCCTGGAAGTCCGTACAAGGCGAGTGCACATCCTCGGCGTCACCGCGCATCCGACCGCCGCGTGGACCGTCCAGCAGGCGCGCAATCTGGTGATGGACCTGGGAGAGCGGATCGCGTCGTTTCGGTTCCTCGTCCGCGACCGGGACACGAAGTTCACCGCCGGGTTCGATGCCGTGTTCGCCGGTGAGGGGATCACCAGCGTGATGATTCCGCCGCGGACGCCTCGCGCGAACTGCTACGCGGAGCGATTCGTGCGCAGCGTCCGAGCGGAGTGCACCGACCAGATTTTGATCTACAACGAACGGCACGCCGCCGCCGTCCTCGGAGAGTACGCCCGGCATTTCAACGACCACCGGCCACACCAAGGCCTCAACCAACAGCCACCAAACCACGATCCGGCCAGCGTCATCCCGCTGGACGCTCCGATCACACGCCGAAAGATCCTCGGCGGCGTGATCAACGAGTACCGGCGAGTTGCCTGAGCTGGCCGGCGAAACACCTGGACACCGCCTACGCATCGACTTTTGGCACGGTACACGCAACGCGCCGCCACTGAAAGATGCCACCACTCCCGAGTTATGCACCCGGCAACACCGTCAGCAACCGCCGCCCCCGCACCGAAGCGATATAGCCGTCATCTTGAACAACGATCACTATTCCTGTAGCTGGCGAGACGACGAATACACTGGCGTACATAAAATAATCCCGCACTCGAACATGGAACGTCTTCACAAATTCAGCCAGGTCGACCGCATCCACAAAGAACGGACCTTGATCGGAATCGAAGCTTGTACTATTGACGACGATTAGAGGACCCTCAAGTTCGACACACCGCGACAGAAAGTCGTCCTCAATAGCGTCCGCATCGCGCCGCTCAATATCAAACGACTCCCAAGCCTCTCTCGATATACCAACGATTCGATCGTGATCGTATGCCGTCGAGCCAGGCAGGACCGCAGCGAGCACGCCTTCCGCGAAGCCCCAATTCACGTGACGCTTTATTGATGTCATCGCTCCTCGCGCCCCTCAATGAAGACCTTCAACACAGTCCGCCAAGGATTCCCCTTGGTAGAGCCGAGACTATTGTCCACCAGTTCGGACAATTTGACGTGCGGCCCCTCCGGCGGAAAGTCGTGGCCATCGAGATTGAATTCAATATCCCGGTGCGTGCCATCAGGAAGTTGCCCTCGCCAGAAGTTCGGCTTCCGTTCAACGAAATTGTCAAGACCTCCACCAGCGAGATGATCAGCGACAGCAAGGAGGTCATCCTCATTCTGCACCGTATTCCGTTCCACTTGCTGACCGGCAGAGTTCGTCACGGTGCGTGAAGTGACATTTACGCCGCACCCTTCCAGGTAATCGTTGTTGTGTACTAGCACCGGCGTGTTGCCAGCCAGGACATAGTACGTGTGCTGGGTGTCGACGGTGAGGTTGTAGACGCGGGTCGTCTCGTCGTGTGTATGCAGGCTCCTGACGACGACAGTCCGGCCGTCGTCGGTGAGCAGGTGCTCACCGGCCTTGAGCTGACTGGCGTTCACCCACCGGCTGAAGTCCACCACCCAGAAGGGATGATTGTCGGTGCTGGTGACGGAGTCGGACTTGCCGTTGTCGGTGACGGCGACGTCGACGAGGTGCTTGAGGCCTTGGCCGACGATGACGTCGGTGACAGGTTCGTCGGCGGTCTTGCCGGTGGTGGGGTCGGTAGCTCGAACCCGGTCGCCGACCTGGAGAGAATCGATCCGCTCAGTCGACCCGTCCGCCATCTCGACTCTGGTGTCGTCGGCGAAGCTATTGGCACCGCCTAGGCAAGACTCTTCCACCCTCTTGGCGATGCCTTCGCCCGCGTCTTCCGCAGTTCTGGCTAGCCCCTTGCCGATGTCTTCAGCAACAGCAGTGCCTGCCTTGCCCAGCAGTTTCGCCCCATCTGCGAGTTCTCCACCGAACGGGATCACGCCAAGCGCCGACCAAAGGGCATCCTCATAGTCACCGTCCACCGCGTACCACACCGCATTGACGGCACTGGCGATCTGTCCAATCACGGGAAACATGCCCAGGAAATCGAGCAAAGTGTGCCCAGCAGACTTGAGCTGATCTGTCGGCTTCGGGGTACCGCCGCCACACGAAGTGCAGCTCGTGGGCGTGACGTCGGACGGACCGGCACCCTTGACCGTCTGGATCACCGGCTTGTCACCGGTGACATCCTGCTGCAACTGCTGCATCTGGTTGGCGTTGTCCGCAATGACGTTCGAGGACGATGCGACCTGATTCGCAGGCAGCGACGACGAGGAGGAGACCGGCGGCCCCTGCTGGGCATAGTGCGGTGCCGTCAGCGCCTGAGGCACCGGTATCGGGTTGTTCTGGGCGGCCTGCTGCTGTGCCTGTCGCGCGGCGATTGCGGGATCAGGTGGCGCGGGCGCGGGCCCATAGGCACACGCATTGCCCGAACAACCACCAGTACCTCCGCCACCGCCGTTGCTCCCGCTGCCCGACGGCCCATTGCCAATACTGGGCGGCTTTTGAGGACCAGCACTACAACCAAAGCTGCACACACCAAGGAACGCATTTTTCCGCGCGAAACTGTAGCCTTGCTGAGACGCCGTGTGCGAAGCTAACGATTCGGCTACAACCGCAATTAAAACAACCGCTCCAGCGATGCACACCATAGCAGTAATTGGCTCAATGCAGTGGCCGGAGGGATCGGTGTGGTTCGTCGGTGCACCGGCGGCATAGGCGTAGCGGTTGGGGCTGCTGGCGACCTGGATGCTGTCGCGGGAGTCGAAGCTGCCGGTGGACGGGTTGTACCAGCGCGCGCCCATGTGCACCTGGGCGGTGTCGGGATCGGTGTAGGCGCCCTGGAACCCGATCGACTGCTGGGTGCCGGAGGTGGCGGTCACCTGACCGAACGGGTCGTACGCGGCGGAGTGTGACAGCCCGGTGTTGCCGTCGCCGGGCGCGAACCCGGCGATCACGTCGTCATGCTTGTCGGAGATGGTGAGCTGCTTGTCGTTCCCGTTGCCGGTCGCCAACAGCTCGCCGCCGGGCGCGCGGCTGTATGTGGTGGCGCCGTCACCGGAGATCTGGTCAGCCAGCCCGGAATAGCTGAACGTCTGTCCATTGCGGACCGCGAGCCGGTCGAGTCCGTCGTAGGTGTAGCTCGACGAGCCGTCGCCGACCATGCGATCGAAGGCGTCGAAGGACATCTTCTCGGTCAGGCCGGAGCTGGTCCGTGACGCCATGGTGCCGCGCGGCGTGTACGTATAGGTGTAGTCGCCGTCGGAGAGCAGCCGGTTGCGCTGGTCGTAGCTGGCGGTCTTGGCGCCGGCCTGCACCCGGTTGCCCGCGTCGTCCCAGGCGTACGCGGTCGTCTTGCCGCCGGCTGTCCACGACACCATCCGGCCGGCGTAGTCGTAGCTGTAGCTGTTCGTGCCGGCGCCGGCGGTGCCGGCGGTGTCCTTCTCGGTGAGGTTGTTGGCGGCGTCGTAGCCGTAGCTGACGGACGCGGTCACCGAGCCGGCGGCGGTCTTGGTCGTGTCGGAGGCGAGCCGCCCCAGGTCGTCGTACGTGTAGCTACGCGATTGCCCAGAAGAATAGGCGACGCCGTCGACGTCGCCGGTGGCGTTGTAGTGCGCGGTCTGCGCGACGCCGGTGATGCCGTCCTGGACGGAAGCCATGCGGCCATTCGCGTAGTGGTAGACGGCCTTTCCGGCGGCGTCGGTCCTAGTGGACATGCGGCCGTCAGAGTCATAAGTGAACGTCGAGTCCGCGCCGCTGCCCGTGGTCGACAGGACGTCGCCTCGGTCGTCGTAGCCGACGGTGATCGCACCGCTGGGCGCCGAGACCGAGTTCAGCCGGCCAGCGGCGTCGTAGCCGAGCGTGCGGTCGGTGGTCGCTGCCTCGGCGCCGCTGCCGGTCTGCTTCACCATCCGGTTGAGCTCGTCGAACGTGCTGGTGGTGGCTACGCCACCAGGTGCGGTAACGCCGACGACGTTGCCGGCGGCGTCGTAGCCTGCCTTCCACGTCGCCGCGGGCTCCGTCGCGGTCGCGGGCTCGGTGACGGATTCCTTCAGCCCGAGACTGTTGTATGTGGTGATGGTCGAGTTACCGCGGCCATCGGTGAGGCGCGACTGCCGGCCCGCCGGGTCGTAGCCGTACGAGGTGGTCACTGACTTCGTGTCGGACACTGGCTCGGTCTGCTGCACGACCTGGTCGATCGCGTTGTACGAGAACGTGGTGGTGTGGTTGAGGGCGTCTGTGGCCGACAGCAGGTTGCCGGCCGGGTCGTAGGCCGCCGACGTGTCACGCAGATCGGCGCTAGTCCCCTTCCAGTCCGAAGTAGACACTGCCCGTCCGGCCGGGTCGTACTTCGTCCAGTGGTTGCGGCCCAACGCGTCGGACACCAGCACGGTGCGCCCGGCCAGGTCGTAGCCGTACTGGGTGGTCACGCCGGCGGCGTCGGTGGTGCTGGTCTGCTCGCCGGCCCCGTCGAACGTCGCGGTGACCTTCTCACCGGCCGGTGTGGTCAGGGCGACCTGGTGCCCAAGGTCGTCGTAGCCGTAGGTCGTCGTGTAGGCAGCGGGTTGGGGAGTCCGCTCCACCTGCGTGGCGGTGGCCATCCGGCCGAGGTCGTCGTACGTGGCCGTGGTGGTCGCGCCGCCAGGCACGGTGCTCTGCAGCACCTCGCCGTCGTTGTCGTACTGGAACACCGACACCCGCGAGCCGGGTTCCTCGGAGCGCACGAGCCGCCCGAGCTGGTCGTAGGCGTACTTGATGACGTTGCCGCGCGGATCCGTCTGCGCGACGACGTGGCCAAGCGAGTCGTAGGCCGACGTCATGGTCGGTGTGATCGCGGTGGTCGTACCGGGCGCGGTGTAGCTCGGCGCGATCTGGTTCACCGGCCGGCCGTCCTGGTCGTACTCGATGCGGCTGACGTTGCCGACCGGGTCCTTGGTCGCCACCTGGTCGCCAAAGGTGTCGAGGCCGACAGTCGTGGCCGGCCGCTGCATGCTGGGCTGGCTGCCGTTGGACTCCACGGCCACCGGCGGCAGCGTCAAGCCAACCTTACGGCCGAGTTCGTCGTACTGGAAGTTGGTGGTGAACGCGGTGCGGTCGGCGTTGGCGACGTTGCCCCGGGGGTCGGTCGTGGCGGTCACCAGGCCGCGCTGGTCGTACGAGTACGACGTGGTCAGCGTGGTGGAATCGTTATGCACCCCTTGGCTTGTCTGCCGGCCGGCGGCGTCGTAGCCGTAGTCGACGACCTCGGTGGTGGAAGGCATGAACGCGCCGATGTTCGAACTGTTGCCGGTGCGGGTCACGCTGGTCACGGCGCCGTTGAGGTTGTATTTGTAGCTCGTCTTGCGAGCCAGGCCGGTCGGGTCGACGGTCGTGGTGGTGATGCGCCCGACCGCGTCATAGGTGGTTGCGGTGGTGGCACCGCCGCCCCCGGCGACGTCCTTGACCACCTTGCCGGCGGCGTCGTAGCTGTAGTCGTGCAGCACGATGTCGCGAGTGGTGTTGTTCGGGTTGCGGAAGCCCACCTGGATGACCTGGTGCACCAGATCGTCGTTGTAGTACGTGTACTTCGTGGTGCGCCCCATGGCATCGGTGTCACGCACCAGGCGGCCGCCGAGGTCGTAGGCGTACGAATGGAGCGGCAGGTCGTCCTTGGGCGAGGTGTCGCCGGTGCCGTCGCCGCCGCTGCCGGACACACCGCTCAGCGCCGCGCCCGTCCAGCCGACGAGCACCACTTCGGCCACCTGGTTGCGCGCCGTGTAGAGGTACTTGGTCTTGGTGCCGGCTGGATCAACCATCCACACACGGTTGCCGAAGGCGTCGTGTCCGTAGCTTGTCACGTTGCCCAGCGCGTCTGTCTGCTTGCTGAGCAGGTTGTGTGAGTCGAACTCGTCGGTGACCGCGCGCGGCTTGTCGCCCCCGGTGAGATCGGTGACCTCGGTCTTGGTGATGTTGCCGTCAGCGTCGTAGGTGCTGGTGGCGCGGGCGGTGTGCTTGACCCCGGTGACGGCGTCGGTGGTAGCGGGTTGCGTCACCGTGCTGAGGCGGGACAGCACGTCGTAGGTGAACTGCGTGGTGACGCCGGCGGGCTGGCTGTCCGAGACCTGGGTCTGGGTCAGCACTCGGCCCTGGCTGTCGTAGGTGTACTTCGTGACCAGGCCAGTCGGGCTGGTGGCCTGGGCGAGTGTGCCGTCGACGAAGTAGTTGAACGTCGTCACCGCGCCCATGGCGTCAGTCGAGGTCATGACCAGACCGGCGGGCACGCAGGGGCACGCGCTGGGTGTCGTGCCGGACATCCCCGTGGATGGGTTGATGCCCTCGTGCCCGGTGGTGTAGGTGTGCTTGACCTTGCCGCCGTCGGCGGTGGTCTGGGTGTCGAGCAGACCGGTTGCGGTGTAGGACAAGGACGTCTGGTAGGTGGTGTCGGTCGCGTTCGCCGACCGCCCGTCCCGGGTCGCGACCGGCTTGTCGTTGCGGGGGTCGGTAGCGCTGTCGGCGTTGAGGTAGTAGTCGATGTAGGAGGTCTGGCAGTCGGTCTGGGTGGTGCGGCAGGTCTTCTTGGAGACGACGTTGCCGCGCTTGTCGTAGGCGAGGGTGACCTGGTCGCCGTTCTCGTCGGTGATGGTGTTCTGGAAGCCGCTCGAGTCGTAGGAGTAGCTGCGCACCCCCTGCCCGTCGACCGGGCCGCCGACCCATGTCGGATCTCCGCCGACTGGGCCACCGCAGAAGATCGGGCCCCCGTTGGTGGGAGTGGTGCAGGTGGTTGTGGGTGTCGCAGTGGTCGTGGTGGTGGTGCTGCCCGGCGTGTCCTCCGGGCGCACGCCCACGCCCAGCGGCGCGATGGATCGCACGATGCGGCCGCGCAGCGGGTCGTAGTCGTACTCGTGCGGCCGACCGGCCGGGTCACTCACCGAGGCAACCTTGATCGGGTTCTCCGCGGAACCGGTGGTGGTGGGCAGCGCCAGCGTCCACACGCCGCCGTTCTCGTCGGTGTACTGGTGCACGCGGTCGTGGCTGACGTCGTAGGTCGCCGCCGCGCCGACCTTCCCGCTGGGCAGGGTGATCTTGTCGAGTTCGTCGCTGCCGGCGGCCGCCGCGAACTGTGCCGCCACGGCCGGCTGTCCGAGCGGGTGCTCGTAGAACGCGACCTCGGCGAGATCGCCGCTGTAGTACTGCCGTTGGCCGCCGGTGATGCCCGGCCAGGAGCCTGATTTGACGATGAAGTCGGCGCCGAGCTGGTTGTTGGCCATGTCGGCGGCGTCGATGGTGCCGGCGAGCGAGCCGACGATCTGGCCGTCAAGGTACATGGACTGCGTGGTCATCGCGCCGGTGAGCACGACCTGGTGCCACTTGCCGTCGTTGACGGTCCCGCCGGTGGTGATCGGCGCGACCGTGCCGGTCCACAGCTGCCCGCGCAGCTTGCCGTCCGTGCCGACGTACAGCATTGGCACGGCGGCCGTCGGCGCGGTGCCTCCGCCCAGGGCTTGGTTCTGGTAGGCGACCAATGGTCCCGACTTGGTTGTCCGGAACCACAGCGACACGGCGAGGTTGCGGTCCTTGCGCAGGGTGCCGTCGGGCAGCGTGACCATCGAGGATGTGCCGTTGAACGTGGCGGCGGTCGAGCCGGTGACAGGCCCAGCGATGCCGAGGATGACGTCTTTGTAGGTGCCCTTGTCCGCGCCCAGGTTGACGCCGACCTCGCTCTTGGCGTCCGGGCCGGAGCTGTCGCCCAGGCGCCAGTACGAGTCGGGCTTGCCGTCCGCGACCGCGCTCCGGTAGTGCGAGCCGGCCTCATAGTTGTAGGTGGTGCAGTCGGACAGCGGGTCGCAGACTTTGGTCAGCTTGTCGCCGTCGTAGGTGTACTGCCACGTCGGCGCCGTGCCACTGGCCTGCTCGATGGTGACCGCGGTGACGTGCGACCCCGTCCAGGTGAAGCTCAGGCCGAGCGGCTGCGACAGGCGGCGCACCGCGGCGAGCTTGCCGCCGCTGTAGGTGAAGACGATCGCGCGGCCCTGGGCGTCGGCGATCGTGGACAGCTGGTTGTTCACGAACTCGTACTTGGTGGCGGACTTGTCGACGAGGTCCCATACGGTCGCGCTGGGGTGGGTCAGCGAGGCGTAGCGGCCCTCCGGCGGTGCGTACGTGCCGTCCGGGTTGAGGCCGAACCGTACCTGCTGCCCGTCGGGGTAGGTGACCACCACATTGCCGGAGCCGTCGTTGTCCGGCACCACGGACATGTCGTACTGCGTCGCCCAGCCCTCGCCGAAGGCGTTGGTACGCCGCGGATCCAGGCTGTTGTACGTGCGGGCGACGGAGATCGACGGGCCGCCGAAGGCCAGTGCGGCGTCCAGCGCGCTGCGGTAGAAGTTGCCGACCTGTGGGTCGAAGTCGTTGCTGTCGGTACTGTACGGGGCGTTGCCGAGGTGGGCGGTGATCTCGGGCTGAGGCACCGCCGTCAGCAGCGCACTGTAGGGCAGTTTCTGACTTTCGTCGGTGCCGTCGAACGCGAAGGCCCGCCACACGTACGTCTTGCTCCACACCAGTTTTCCGGCCGGCACGGTCCATCTGTCATCCGGGATGTGCCCGGAGTCGAAGCAGTTGACCGGGTTGCCGCCGCTGTCCTGCTCGCAGACCTCGAACCGGTATTGCAGCGAGCTGTCCGGTGGTGCGTCGACCTTCACGGCGTCGGCCCACAGTTGCGGGGTCAGTGTGGGGGCGGAGTAGCCGTTGGGCGGGTATTGGGCGGTGATGACCGGCGGGATGTTGTATACCCGCAGCACGAGCCGCGCCGGCGGGATCTGTTCGTCGGTGAAGAATGGGCCGCCCTCTTTGAGCATGCTGAAGTCGAGGTAGTAGTCGCCCGGGTCCAGCGGCAGGATGGTGGCGTCCAGGCTTACGGACTGGCCGTGTGCGACAGTGCCGGGCAGCTGTGCGGCTTCCTTGGATGCGACCGCCTGTCCGTCGCTGGTGTAGGCGCGGTAGCCCAGCGCGTAGGTGTCGGGGGTCCAGGTGTCGACGCCGCGGTTGGTGACGGTGACCTTGATCTGGCCGCTCTCGTTGCGGGTGATCGGCGGGTTCGGGATCGGCTGGGTGATGTCGTAGTCGGCGTTGAACGGCGTGTGCGTGACGAACAGCTTGGGTGGGTTGGCGGTTCGCGCGCCGGTGAACTTCTTCCAGCCGTAGCTGTCGGTGTCCGACCCCCGCACGGTCAGTCCGTAGTTGGGCATCGTGCCGTCGACCCAGGCCTGCACGACGTCGCGGCCCGACGGGCCGAGGTCGATGCCCTCGCCGGCCACCGGGCAGTCGGAGCTGGTGTGTCCTGACGCGATGTAGCCGTGTGCGAAGGATGCCTCGGACAGCTCCGGGCCGTAGCTGGGGTTGTTGCCCCAGGGCGAGGTCACCGCGTGCACCGTGACCGGACGTGGCTGGCAGGACCAGGACCAGTCGTTCACCAGGTACAGCTGCGCGCCGAAGATCTTCTCGTTGTGCAGGCTGTTCTCGATGCCGTCGAACTTCAGGTACGTGGCGGCGTGGATGTTGTCGGCGCCGTCGAAACCGGTCTTCAGCTCGGTGCCGCCGTCGTTCTGGACACCGTTCTGCACATACATCGACGCGCTGGCGTTCGGGCTGGCCACCGACGGGTCGACCACCACCGGGTACTGCCGGGCGGGGTCGTTGAGCCAGTTCTGGTCCAGGTCCACGCGCAGTCCGCCCGGCACCAGGTGGTAGCTGACGCCGGTGGAGGTGGCGGGGTCGCCGGTGTGCGGGTTGCGGCTGGTATCCGACATCGAGCCGGCCGGGACACTGGCCCGCTCCTTGCCGGCGGCGTCGACCAGCGCGACCCGCCCGTCGACCAGCTTGGCTGTCAAACCCTTGAGCTGCAACGGGAACAAGAAGCTGTGCGGCGCGTTGCGCGAAGCCAGCACCAGCGATTCCTTGACGCCGCCGGGCTGCACGTCCAGCCGTAGATCGGTGTCCGCGAGCACGCCGCGGTAGGTGACCGTGCTGCCCTGCGCCTGACCGGCCACCGGCTGCGCGCCATCGAGGCCGTAACCGAACACGTGGTCGCCGTCCAACCCGAAGCTGACCATGCCGCTGCCGCCGGCGTGACCGGCGAAACGCGACGACACCTCGTCGGCGGCGTTGCGCCAGCCGCTGCCGTCGGGCACCAGGCTGGTGTCGATCGACCCCCAACTGCCGTCCGGCTTGCGGTAGTTGACCGGGTCCTTGCTGAACTCCGTGGTCTGTGTGCCGTCGGTGTTGCGGTACGTGCTCGCGTATCGACCGCGCTGGGCCGGGACTTCCTCACTGCTGGCCGGATCGAAGCCATGCACCGAGGTCTTCCCGACGGCGGCGCTGGCGGTGTTGGCCTTCGGCCTGGCAGCTGGGAACTTGATCGCCGGGTAGTCGGCGTGCGAACCGCGGGCGGTCTGTTGGTTGCCGGCGGTGGTGGCCACGATGTGGTCGTGCTCGCCAGGTTGCCGGGTCGCGGGGTCGTCCGCCGAGCCCGAGCGTTGCTTCGGGGCCAGGGACAGCGCGTCCGCGAGTTCGTGCAGGTCGCCGAACAGCGGCGGCGTGACCCGGGCGGCGGTGGGCCCGAACACTGCGACCACCAGGATCACCACGAGCATGTTGATCACGACACGAGTGCGCCGCACGTGGGCGCGCCGGTCACCGGCAGATGCCACGGAAAATCTCCCCCTTGAATGTGTCCGCCGCGCGAGACGGCGCACGGGACAGGATGAGGCAACAAGGCCGGTAAAGGCAAGGTGAAATCACGCCTAACACGCCTTTGACAGGCGGTCAAGATGCAATCGGTTAGCCCGTTGGGACGCTTATTACGTAACGCAAACAGTCGCCAGGCGGCGTCACGGGAACGTCACAACTGTCCGGTACGGTCCGCCTCGGCCACCCGACTCGGGGCCGCCCACCAGGTAAAACACCATCCAGGGGGAACATTGAGAACACACCGCCTCAGATATTCCGCGGCCGTTCTCGTCGCCACTGCAACAATGTCTGCCGTCGTACCGACTTCCATTTTGTCTATTGCGCACGCGGACACGACAACGACGTGCACGGGCCCGACGCAGATTTTCGCCGCACTTCCCGACGGTTCCACCCGCCGTTACAACCACACTGATCCGGTTGGCGGCACGGCAGGTATGACCAATCTGGGCGAGGTCGGCGGCCCCAACGGCGGCACCATGATGGGCGGCCCGAACGGCGACGTCTACAACATCCAGCCCGCCGGCGAATTCCGCCGCTACCACTGGAACGGCACCGGCTGGGACCCCTACCAGGTGATCGGGCAGGGCTGGACCAACTGGGACAACCCCACCTACCACAACCGCATCACCGTCGACTCCCGCGGCGACATCTACGAAGTGCCCAGCGACGGCAATCTCTACGTCGACCACTACGACCCGGCCGCCGGCCAGATCGTCAGGCACGAGATCGACACGAACTGGGGCAACTACGACCTCATCCTGGCCGCCGGCCCCGGCGTGCTCTTCGCCCGCAACCCCAGCCTCAACAACGGCGAGCTCTACCGCTACCAATACGACGCCAACTCACAACGCTGGCTGCAAAGACAAAAGGACGTCAGCTACGGCTGGAACATCTACAGCGGCATGTTCTCCCCCGGCGGCGACATCCTCTACGGCCACGTCACCGACTCGCACGGAGATCTCTACTGGTACAACTACGACAACGCCACCAACGGCGGGACCGTTGGCAACGACATCGACTGGGGTTGGGACCCCAGCTGGCTGATCACCTCGACGTCCAACACCTGCGCCACCCCGATGAGCCTGCCGCCCAAGGCACAAGTCACGCCGACCAGCGGAGTTGCGGCCACGCTGCTGCCCAACGCCAACGGCCGCTTGGAGTACTACTACGTCGGCAAGGACGGCACCGTCGTCACCATCGACCAGAGCAACATCTCCGACAACAGCACCGCCCAGTTCAGCACGCTCGCCGGCACCGGCTCCTTCACCGGACGGGTGGCCGCCGGACTCAACGACAACGGCGGCGCCCAAGTCCTCGCGCTCGGCACCGACAGCGAGACCCGCAACGCGACACAGCCCGGCGTCGGCGGGGTCTGGTCATCGCTGTCCCCGGCCGGCGGCTACTTCCCGGCCGAGCCGGCCATCGTCCGCAAGCCCGACAACACGCTCGTCGCGTACGGCCTGGACGCCCAGGGCAACCTCTGGTATCGGCCGCAGTACGTCAAGAACGGCGACCTCACCGCGTGGCTCAAAGTGAAGAGCACGGGCATGAAGGGCACGCTCACCGCTGTCGTCCAAGGCAACGCGACTCGACTCTTCGCCTTGGACGCCAACAACCGGCTCAACACCGCCACCGTCACCGGCACCACGGTCAGCGCGTGGACGACACTGACCGGCCTCACCTCAGGCACGTTAGCCGCTGCCGTGCCATCTGTAGTGGTTCGCAGTGACGGCACGGCCCAGGTGTTCGCTCTCGACGCCAGCGATAACACGGTGCGAACTATCAAGCAGAACGCCGACCTCAGCTGGCCCACCACGTGGACCATCATCCCCGGCCTGACCGCTGCCGGGGCACCCTCGGCATTGGTCACCACCAGCGGCACCGTGGAGGTCGTCGTCAAGAGCAGCGACGGCCACATCTACGACACCGGTCAGATCGCCGTCGGCAACCCCGCCTTCCGCGCCTGGTCAGCAGTTGACCCGCTGGACAAGGCGGCTTCCGACCCGTCGAGCGCCCTGCTGACCACCGGGACCTGGGTGGTTGTGTTCCGCGATGCCAACGACCGCACGCTGCTTTTCCGCGCCGTGCCGAACAGCCCACAAGCCCGCGCCACGATCACCACGGCTGCACCGTCGTTCGTCGGCGGCCCCCTGCCGGCGCCGAAACGCTGACCGCCGCTGGTCGGGCTCGGGTGACCGAGCCCGACCGGCACTCGGTGGTTGGCCTCCAGGAAGCCGACAACGATGCCTCCGCACCAACAGATCTGGGACACGGTAGCGTGGCCCCTCCGGCGAAGTCGCGTTCCTCTGCGGGGTGCCCGAAGTGGACTTGGTGAACTCCATCAGCCGTGCCACAGACCGCCATCCGCCTCGCCACCCCGAAAAAGCCGATTTGGACGCCGACGCTGCCGCCCTGGTCTCACTCAGCCGCGACCCCGAACGGAATGGATCCAAATCCCAGTGGCACACGCACTCATCATCGGCGCCGGCATTGCCGGCACCACAACAGCCATGGCACTCCACAAGGCAGGAATGACCTCCACCGTCTACGAGGCGTACCCGCAGGGCGGCGACGACGTCGGCGCCTTCCTTCTCGTCCTGAATAACGGCATGGACGCACTTCGCGCCATCGACGCCCACCACGCGGTGAACAACGCATCTTTTCGCACCACCCACGCTCAACACATGGGCCCTGACGACACAGTATTCACGGGCGGCCCGATGGGCACCCCCGACCCAGACGGTCCCCGAACTCTCACACGCGCTGCTCTCTACCGCGCCCTGCAGAACGAACTGCTACGCCGTGGCGGCCAGATCGAGCACGGCAAGACGTTCGTCTCCGCCCACGAGACCGAGACCGGCGGCATGGTCGCCACATTCGCCGACGGCACCCAGGCTGAAGGCGACCTGCTGATAGGCGCAGACGGGATTTGGTCGGCAACGAGGCGCATCATCGCGCCGAACGCGTCTCCGACCCACACCGGCTCCAACTTGGTCTACGGGTACAGCCGAGATCCCAACATCCCCCGCGTCGACAACACGTTCCGCTTGATCACCGGCAGTCGCGGCCGCCTCGTCTATGTCACCTCCCCCAGCGGAGAGACCTACTGGGGCGCCACCATCCCCGGTAACCCACTCGACAAGGCCGACACCCAAGATCAGCAACGGTGGATAGCGGAACTCATCGACCGATTCTCCGTTGATCCTGGCAAGGTTCCACTCAGCGTGGTCAGCGCCCGCCAGGATCGCGTGCTGGTGCTCAGCATCTACCACTTGGCGTCACCCCTACCAGCCTGGCATTCAGGGTCGATGGTGCTGGTCGGCGACGCGGCACACGCAGTTGGGCCGTCCGCCGGCCAGGGCGCCTCAGTCGCCCTGGAGGACGGCGTCATTCTGGCCAAGTGCTTGCGCGATATCGGAAACCTCGGCGACGCGTTCTACACGTACCACCAGCTACGAGCCGACCGCCTCCAGCAGCTGCTGGTCCTGACGCAGACACGTGTGAGCAACCTCCACGAGGCCAAGGCCTACTCCAACCCCAACAGGCGCACCTTCCTGTACGAGCACAAGATTGAGTGGGACGAGCCGATCACCGCCGTCGCCAAGCCGCGATGAGTACCTGCCGCATACGCTGATCCGCCCCCAAAAGGCCATCGCCATGGGGGCGCTACCGCTGGCCACGCTCAGTGCGGTTGACGCACCGGCCCTTGTCGGCCCACCAGCCAGGCACGCCGCGCTAACCAGCAAAACACCGCATGCCCACTCGCGGCTCGTTTCCTGACGGGGCTTGCACGGTGATCGAGTTGCACCTACCGGGATCAAGGTGCACTACGGGGTCTGTTCACACAGCCGTCCGCAGACCCGGGAGGACGTCATGGCATGGGTCGAGAAAACGGGTAAGAACAGCTGGCGAGTCCGCTACCCCAAAAAGACCGGCGGAACCGGCTCCATGTCCGGATTCCGCACCAAGAAAGCCGCCGACGCCTACGCCAACGACCTCGAGACCGACCAGCGCCGCGGCATCTGGATCGACCCCACCGACTCCCGCATCACCGTCGCCGACTGGACCGCGCAGTGGTTCCCCACCCTGGACGTCGATCCCCGCACCATCGACAACTACCGCAGCTACCTCACCAACCACATCCTGCCCCACTGGGGCACCAGCAGCCTCGGCGAGATCACCGCCCTCGACGTCACCGCATGGATCAAACAACTCCGCCACCACCTCGCAGCCTCCACCGTCAACTGCGTCGTCTGCGTATTCGCCATGCTCATGGACGACGCCGTCGACCAACACCTCATCCCCGCCAACCCCGTCCGCCGACGCCCCCGCCGCGGACGCCGCTGCAACCGACCACACCCACCCACCGAACGCGTCTGGACCACACCCGAGAAGGTGCTGCGCGCCGCCGAGCAGGCCGGCATGCTCGGCGGACCCGACGCGAAGCTGTTGGTCATCACCACCGCCTGGACCGGCTGCCGCTGGGGCGAAATGGCCGGACTGCAACCACACAACGTCGACCTCATCCGCCGCGTGATCGTCATTGATGACAAGATAGGGGCCCTGCACGAGTCCGCCCACACGCTCTGGCTCGGCCCACCCAAAACACCGTCCTCAGCGCGCACCATTCCACTACCACCGTTCCTGGTCGAACTCCTGCGCGAGCACCTCGCCCGACACACGGGCCAGTTCGTTTTCACCAGCCCACTCGGCTATCCCCTGCGGCGCAGCGACTTCCACCGCCGCGTGTTCCGCCCCGCCGTCGACGGCAACCGAGACCACCCCAACGCCAGCATCCACACCGAACCCGTCCAACCAGGACTGACCTTCCACGGACTACGGCACAGCCACAAAACCTGGATGATCACCGACGGCATCCCTGAAATCGCGCAAGCCAAACGACTCGGCCACCACCTGTCCAACCGACTCGTCGAAACCTACAGCCACGTCGCCCCCGAAATCGAAACCCGCCTCCTACGCGGACTCGAACAACGCTGGCACAACGCCACCCACACCCGACGCCCCACCGACAACCGACCCCGTCGCAGCTCGGCAGCCGGTGCACACCACACGCGTCCGGCGCGGCGCAGCACCCCGCGCACAAACAGCACACACAGCCGGCCCCTGCTCACCACGACGAAGAACCCAGCCGTGACAAGCATTCGGGAGGCCTGCGTCCTCCCGAATTCCTCCACCATGATGCAACCCAGCGATCACCGCCCGCACCAGGTCGCGATCATTGCTCGCATAAGAAAAGCCCTCCGACCAGGTAAGACCTGGATCGAAAGGCTTTAATCAAATTGTGGAGCTGAGGGGACTCGAACCCCTGACCCTCACACTGCCAGCGCGACCACAGTAGACAGCGCCTCCGACCTGCAGAAACAGAGAATCGCCACGTCAAACCCGTTGCAGTCACTGCACTTGAGCGCCGTACAGTACGGTTCAATGTGGTGATCTCATCAAGATCCGTACGTCGAGAGCTAAACAGACGCACCCAAGCCTGACAGGCAGATAGATCGTCAACGGGCTAATGACCCTGGCAGAAGGCCGGGGAGCCCTTGGTAGGACTGGATTTGCGAAGATCAAGTCCGAGCCAGAAGGCTCCCCGTGATCACCTATCGTGCCACACTCGACGTCCCCCACGATCTCGCCCGCTACCTCGGCCACCTGCTGCGCGCCGAACGCCGCCGACGCGGCACCCGCACCCACGCCAGAGCCCTGACCTGCTTCTGGCAGGCAGTACTCGGGCTGCGCTGGTTCCGTCACAACACCGACGTCACCACGCCGGCCCGCGACCACGGCATCGCCCGCGCCACCGCCTACCGCTACCTCGACGAGATCATCACCGTGCTCGCCGACCACGCCCCGAACCTGCACGACGCCCTACGACACGCCAAAAACCAGGGCGCGACCCACGTCATCCTCGACGGCAAGATCTTCCCCGCCGACCGCTACGGCGAGCCCGCCCTCAGCAAAAAACACACGGTCATCGACCGCTGGTACTCCGGCAAAGCCCACCGCCACGGCGGCAACATCCAAGCCCTGACAGCGCCGAACGGTTTCCCGCTCTGGGTCAGCGACGTCGAACCCGGCTCGGTCAACGACATGCTCTCAGCACGCAAACATGTTCTCGGCGCCTTGTACTGGGCCGCGTCCCAACTCGGACTGCCCACCCTGGCCGACGCCGGTTACGTCACCGCCGGCATCGGCGTATTCACCCCGGTCAAGCACCTCGGCGACGGCCACGCGCTCGCGGTCGACAACCGCACCTACGACACCCTGCTCCGCGGTCTGCGCTGCCTGGGCGAACGCGGCTTCGCCCTACTGACCGGACGCTGGCGGGCCCTACGTCATATCACCGCTAGCCCGCGCAAGATCGGCGACATCGTCAAAGCCGCAGGTTCAACACACATCCCTGCTCCAGTTTTGCTCCAGACGATCCAGTGTGAAGACCCGGGACCCAGCCGCACATCCGTTGCGCCACAGGGTCCTCCGACCACAGCATCGAAGCGACCCGCGATGTCGAGCGTGGCGCCGAAGCGGCGGTCGCCACCAGGCCAAACGGGCCGAGAACAATGCGGGCGAAAGTGTCGAAGTCGCAGGCGTCCGTAGTAGCCGGCGGCGGGCTCACGGCCCTGGCGGTGCGGTGTGATCGACGATGGGTGGAACCCATGCGCCCGGCTTTCCCATGGCCGCGTTGAAGGACCGCAGTAGCGTCGTCGGCCCCGAAGATCTCAGCTGCGGACCCGTCAGGTTGGAGCAGTGACGTTATCCAGCTGTTTCGGTGGCTCGCAGGGATCGAGCCAACGGACCCGTGCTGAAGGAGAAGACGGAGGCAGCAATGAAGATGACTCCCGCCAGAGCCATGGCCCAGCTCGCGCCGAGGACTTGGGTGATGCCGCCGGCTACGGCGTAGCCCAGGACAGTTGCCGCCGCGAAGACGACGCCCATGAAGCTGTACAGCCGGCCGCGGAGATCGTCCTCGATGGCTTCCGCGAACAGGAGCTGAGTCAGGACCTCCTCCGGGCCGTAGGACAGACCCCAGACAAACCACAGAACACAGAAGACGACATAGCCGGGGCTCAGCGGCATCACCAGGTTGACCACGCCGTAGACGAGGCCGCTGCCGAGCAGCCAGCCGCGGCGCCGGCGGTGGAAGTTCAGATGGCCGCACACGAGACTGCCGATGATGCTGCCGACCGCGTAGCAGGTCACCGCGACGCCATACTGCAAACTCGACACGCCTAGCGTGTCGCGCAGATAGGGGATGGCGGCAAGCAGTGCGATCGGGAGTGCGGCCAGGCTGATCCCCCAATACAGGAACAGGCGCGAGGCCGTCACGCTGGCACGGGTCGCGCGCAGGCCATCGCGAATGCTGGCAAGGACCGAACTGCTCACCGCCTGCGCCCGTCGCTCACGCCACTGCGGGTCGAAATGCCGGATGCTACTGAGCGCTGCGGCGATGACGAGAAACGAGCCGGCGTCGACGAGAACGGCGTGGCGGGCCCCGATCAGGCCGGTCAACGCCCCGCCGAGCGCCGGTCCGATGGCTTGGGCGGTGAACATCAGGCCGGTGCGGCGGCCGATCAGCCGCTGGTAACCGTCGCCGGCCAGCGCAGGGAGCGCAGCTTGCACAGCCGGTCCGCTCACGGTTCCCACAACCTGCGCGAGAACCGCGCAGGTGACCACCACGGCGAGCGGGCCACTGAACGCAAGGCCCGCGAGCAGCGCAGCGGACAGAATGTAGGAACCGACCGCGAGTGCGTGCCGGTTGGTGCGGTCGGCGAGTGCCCCTGCGAACGGCGCCAGCATCAGCTGGGGAAGAGCCAGAGCGATGAAGACAGCGGCGGTGCCGGA
Organism: Kutzneria buriramensis; assembly: GCF_003387475.1. Taxonomy (GTDB): domain Bacteria; phylum Actinomycetota; class Actinomycetes; order Mycobacteriales; family Pseudonocardiaceae; genus Kutzneria; species Kutzneria buriramensis. Next base: position 190,745 of record NZ_QUNO01000017.1, read on the forward strand.
AACACTGCCGGACGTTCCGTAGACGAACAGCGGTATGGCGATCTCGGTCACTCCGGTGCCGATCGCGCTGACCGTCATGCCCGCCAGCAGGACGGCCTCGCTGCGCCCGCTCAGACCGCCCTGAGGCGGGTCCGCGGTGGTCTCGGTGCTCACGTGGAGATCTCCATGATCAGTATGCCTCAGGCGTGCGGGAGAGGGACGTAGTTCAGGTCTTCTTCGGCCAGCGGGGTCGTTCGCCAGCCCAGGTGCACAGCCTCGTCCTGGATCCTGCGGTTACCCAGGAACGGGAATGCCGCAGGCGCGTTGGGCGCGAGGCCAGGAATCAGCACCCGCACCACACGCATACCGGTTGCCCGCACGTCCGGCGTGGTGACATCCACATGAATTACTTCCAAGCCGTGGCTGTGGAGGATATCGAGGTAGGTGGAGAGTCGCCGATCCGGAAGGCGAGGCAGATCGTCCAACGCGCGAGTTGCCGGCACGTCGGTCCAGGAGCGGACCAAGTCGTGTGCCCGGGGGTCCAGGTGAACCTGCTGCTGAGCCATGAGGTCGTTGCAATCACGGAAGTCGCCGCGGTAGACGTCCAAGTAGCGGCGGTCGGCTCGGTAGGGCTTCATGACCTCCGCGAGCTCTCCCCGGCGCACCGCCTGAGCGTACCTGCTGTCCTCAACCAGCAGGTCACGGCTGCCGTCCTGCAGCGTGAGAGCTTCGGTCCACGCCTTCATGACGGCCTGTTCGGGGTCGGGCCGACACGCGAACCCGATGTTGAACAGCTGCAGCTCGGGATGCTCCACAAGACCGGCGATGACGGGAATGCCGAAGCGGTTGTCCAAATGGACTGCCCAGGCCTTCTGAGCGGGAGAATTCTGCCACAGCAAGGTCAGCTCGGGCGAGGGGATGATGCCTGGCAGCGGCTGGCGGTTGTGCCACCACACCATCGTCGCATCGCGCTCGACGATCTCCTCGATCGCGTTCACCATGGCCGACTCGATGTCCATGCCAGCCGATATTCCCGGATAGGACATCAGGTTCGTCTTCGGGGCGTCGGCGTACTTCCCGGTGTACCAGTTGACATAGACGAGGCTCGCCGGAACCCACACGTCACGGTCCCGGGTCACTGAGTGTCCCTTCACCCAGTGAGTGTCCAGATCATGGGTGAATTTGACGAAGGGAAAACCGCGTGCTGCGTACTGCTGATCGGAATAGAGGACGACTCGATTCGGATCAAGTGCCACGTCGCCTGACTTGACGATCTCGAAATATGACGCCGCCCGAATGCTGTCGTCCTGCACCCAGTTTGCACAGTAGCGTTCGACCGCTTCGCCGATAGCTGCCCCGCGCGCAGATTTGCTGTCATTGAATGCACTGCCCTGACAGACGGTGTTGTTCGCGAAAGAGTACAGCCGCTTCATCTGAGCGACATCCGACTGAACTGTGTGCAAGATAGACGGGATATCGGGATGATGCGTGACATTCCGGGTCCGTAGCACGATGCCCGTCTCGGCGTCGATCAAGGATCGCTCGTCGAACGCGGCCGCGCCACCGCCCGTCTTATGCGGGAGAGGGAGGACAGGGTGCGGCGTCACGGTCAGGCTGATGGGATCCAGCGTGACCACGCCGCCGACCAGCGGGGTGGGAACTCCGCGAACCCAGCGTTCAGCCATGGTCAGGAAGGTGGAGATCATCCAGGCGGTCTCGCCGACCGGTGGTCGACTGCAGGCAAGAGTCGGGTTCTGCCGCTGCGCCTGGTACACCGTGGGGTCAGGTGAGGTCGTGAGCCGTCGGCCGGTGACGTCCTCCCAGGTCATCTCCGTCATGCCGGGCGCGATGACAGGACCACACCACGCCTTCCCTTGTTCGAGGTGCAAATGCACTGCCGGCAGGCCTTGCTCGACACAAGCGCGTTCAAAGTCGGAGATGACGTCATCCGAGCACTCGCCGAACAGTCCAACGACGACAGCTCTGGCCGAGCTCTTCTCGCGGCCGTGGGCCAGGCCGTCCCAAACCTCGACCGAAGGGATCGATAGCTGGCTAGCCATGGCGACAAGTTCTTGATCGCCAGTGATCAGCAGGCGCGGCGAGCGCTGGTCCTCTGCCGACGGGAAGCGCGACCGGTGCCAACTCCGCGCAGATGGTTCTGATCGTGTGAGCACGCCGGCGCCGAGGAGTTCCTCGATGATTTCGTCGAGATCTGCGGGTGTCCCGTCGCCGCTTCGATCTCCCGCCTCCAGCCCCGTCAGGTATTTCGCCACGACCTCGGCAGATCCTGCTATGCGATATTTGACCCCAGTCGGCGTGGTTAGCAGGCACGCGTCATCAGCGAGAGGGCGCACATCCGCATCGACAAAGAATATCTGGCCCGCTTCAGCTTCAGTTGGCGCTACCATGCTCACCCTCACCGTTGTGTTTGCGAAAAACGAGCGTCGAGAACCCCGCGGCTGCGCGGACTGCAAGAGACGCCTGCGATCCCCGGGGTTCCCGACAGCTAACTAGCGACTCCTCAGAGAATCAACTCCGAGTGTCCGCAATCAGAAATCCCAGCTGAACGTGGCCGCCGGCGTCGGGTGGTGGTTCCCGTTCGGCGCCAGGATCTCGTTGGTCAGCTCTGCGGTCTCGATCTTCTCGATCATGTCATCTCCATGTGCTCATAGTTTGACAGAACAGCTGATGTCCGATCTTTGAGCAACCCAAATTCGGGCAACCGAAAGAACGGGTATCATCCCAGAGTTCGTGACCGTCCAACATCGTCAGACAGCGGGCAAATCCCCCCGTTTTCACGAATCCCTAGTTGCTCACCGAATGCGATCGGCTGACTTTCAAATTCAAGCAGACACGCGATGGGTCGTCAAGCATCCGCCTGAACGGTGACCGAGAAAATCAATCCGCCCCTCCTGGCTGGCCGCACGGTTGTGCAACTGAGTCTTTTCTTCAGTTGCACAACCGTGAATCCCGAATCAGGCGGTGGCGCTCGTGGAGTCGGCGAGCTCCTCGGCTAGCCGCCGCCAGCTGTCGGCATAGCGCCGTGCGACCTCGGAGACGACCTCGGCGCAATGCGGCGGCACACTGCCGACAACGGTCTGCCACTCGCGCTCCTCGATGCGGTGTGCCATGAGCCAGCGCAGAAGCGATCGGCCGGTCTCCGTCAGCCGCAGCGACGGATCCCGCTGCAGTTCGCCGAGTACCACAGGCAGGTCCTTGCAGCCGCCGGTCGACACGCTACTGGTCCGGGGGCGGCCGACCCGTATGGACCGGCCGCCCGCGGACTCCTCGCTCATCTGCGCACGCACCCGCCGCACGGTATTGGGCGAGATCCCGGCCGCCTTGGCGACTTCGCGCAGCGACGCGTTCGGGGACTCGGCGAGGATTCGCTGGGCGGCCTGCCGACCTTCAGCGCCACTCACCATCCGCCGCCGCCCGTCCAGGCCGATCCGTACGTCAGTCTGAGATGCACCGGCCGAGGTGCGGTTACGGATCGCGCCGATGGTCTTCGGCGACAATCCCGCAGTGGCCGCAATCGCCCGGTCCGACATCGCCGGACAGGCCGCGATGATGCGCTCCGCGGCGGCCTGCCGGTCAGCGAGCGTCAGCGGCAGGCCGTGGGTTGTGTTCGCCTCGACCGCCAGCAACAGCGCCGCGGTCTCATCACCGTCGAAGAAAACGACGTCGACGGTGCTGTCCCCACGCAGCATGGCAGCGTGCAGCCGGTGCATCCCATCGACGACACGCATGGTCTCGCGGTGCACACAGATCGGCGGCAGGTTCCCGTCCATCTGGGCGAGCAACTGCACGTGCTCCGCGTCCACACCGGCCGACCGCAGCGAATCCGCCGGCCGCAGAGCATCGATGGCGACCTCAGTGATCCTCGTCGACTGGACGACCGACGCCAGATCGACCACTTTTCGGTTCCCGTCAGCCACCACGGGCTGCGAACGATATTCGAACAAAACATCCCCCAGATGCCGTACGTAAGCCGTGCACTCGCGCCGGCGGACATCAGTTGAAGACTGCCCGCCAGCGCTACCGGCACGACATCTACCGTCTACTCTAGTAAGGTCCGGGCGACAATCACAGCGTTATCGAGTGCCGCGATCACGGCAGCACGCTCCCCTCTGGCGTGCTATCGCGTCCCACATTTTCGACACCTCATCCTTGTTTCGCAACACCAGGCTTTCGGGGCGGACTACTCGCTCGGTATCGGTCGACTACTCGACACCCGAGACACCACCAAGATCACCACAGCCACTACATGTGGTGACCATTTTCGCCGTCGACTAATTCTACCAACGGTGACGGCCTAACCTAGGGACATGTCGTCACCCATGATTGATACCGCGCGCGTCGAGGACGTACTCGACCAGCACCTGCGCGGCCAGGTGCCTGGAGCCGCCCTGGCCCTGACCCACGCCGGTGAACCATTGTTTACCAGGTGCTTCGGCCTCGCGGACCTGGCGCGACGGCAGCCGGTGCAGCCAACGACCGTGTTCCGACTGGCCTCGGTGACCAAGCCCTTCACCGCCCTGGTCATCATGCTGCTGGAACGGGATGGATTGCTCGACGTGGACGCTCCGATCCGCGACTACCTGCCAGGTTATCCGGCGCACGCCGCGCGGGTTACAGTCCGACACCTGCTGACCCACACATCGGGAATCCCCAATTACATCGCTCAGCCCAGCTACGCCGAAATTATATCGGACAGCCGCCGCACCGACGCCGATCTGCTAGCCTGCTTCGCCGATCGGGAGTTGGATTTCGAACCAGGCTCGCGCTACGGATACAGTAACTCCGGCTACCGCCTGCTGGACATGATCGCCGAACATGTCACAGGCACGCCCTTCGGCGCGATTCTGGCCGAACGTGTCTTCACCCCAGCCAAAATGCACCATTCCTACCTGGTGAATCACACCTCCACCACGACGGATCACGCGCGCGGCTACATTGGCGACTCCGACAACTTCAGCGAGGCGGCCTACTTCAACATCGCCCTGACCGGCGGAGCCGGCCGAATCGGATCCACGCTGGCGGACTTGCTCCGGTTCGACCGGGCGCTGCGCACGGAATCGATCGCCGACGCCGACCTACAGTGTCGCCTGTTCAGCCCGGTCCAACTCACCACGGGACGACGGGAGGGGTACGGCCTCGGATGGCGGCTGGGCACCTACCGTGGCCACCGGCTGATCTACCACGGCGGCGGCATTCCCGGTTACACCAGCCTCTACGTGCGACTGCCCGACGATGACCTCGGCATCGTCCTGTTGACCAACCTGGGACGGTTCCCCTGCACGAACTTCGCGCGACGGCTGATCGACGCCGCTCTCGACCAACCGCCGGTGCTACGGTGCGCGATCCCGCTGCCGCAATCCACTGTGGACGCGCGCGCTGGGGTCTACGCCGACACGGACTATCGGCTCGACATCACTGCCGAATCGGGGCTCCTGATCGTCTCCTTCCTCGGCCGCCGTCACCGCATGGCGCCCGTCGATCAGACAACCTATGTCGCACAGGACGATCCCGACATAACCCTCACGTTCCACGACGGTGGGCCCGAACGCGCCTGTACCCTGAACTACCCGCTGTGGTGGTGCACCGTCTACCGGCTTACACAGGTCCGCTGAGGACTCCTCAATCCGGACGTCGTGCGCTACGCTGCCCCGGAATCCATCAATTGCGGATATTGTCCCTGGGGGGATAGGTCATGAAGCGTTCAGTACTGGGCGGCCTGGTGATCGCCGCCGCCGTCGCCGTGCTCGCCGTCGGCGTGAGCGGAACGAGCAGCGTCGCGGCCCCGGATCTGCACCGGTCGGTGAACAGCTACGTCGCCACCACGTACCAGCCGAACGCCGGTACCCACATCGAGGAACCAGCGCTGGGCGGACACCACTGAACCGGAGCGGAGGTGTCCTTCCTCGATCGCCCGCAGCGTTCGAGGAAGGACACTTCCGTCAGTCCGACCTGATGGCGATCCGACAGCGCACGCAGTCTGCGTTTGAGTCCGTCAGGGAGTCGAGATGGCGGCGCGCGTAATCGGCGTCGATCATGCCGTCCGGGTATGACTCGAGCGCCTGTGTCCAGTGCGATTGCGCCTGTTCCAGTCGCTGTCGCGTCCAGGCGATGTGCGCGAGCCCTTCGTATGATCGCGCGACGTGGCGGGCGAAGCCGTACTTGAGCGAGTACTCCTGGGCCCGCTCGAAAATCTCGCCGGCCTTCTCGAGATCGCCCGTGCTGAACATCGCTTCGCCGAGCGTATTCAGGATTTCGCATTCGCTCTTGCGGATGCCGATACGCCGGGCCAGGGCCAGCGCCTGCCGGCCGTTGTCCAACGCGCTCTCTAAGTTCCCCAATGCCCGGCCGGTATAGCACAGGCCGAGCAGCGACGTCATCGTGCCGGTCTCGAAACTGGCCCGCCGGCTGGCCTCGCCCACCTGCTCGAACGTCCGCTCGGCTTGCCGGTGCTGCCCCTGAAAATGCAGTACCATACCAATATTCCACAGCTTCAGGGTGGTGCGGCGAGGAAATTCACCGTTGGCCTTTTCGATCTCCAGCGCGCGCCGGCCGAGAGTCGCCGCCTCCTCGAAGCGGCCGAGATCCCGGCAGATCACGCCCAGATTGTTGGCGATCACGGCGTTCAGACTCGTACTGCGGCCCCGCGCGAGAATCTCCTCAGCGAGGCGGTACGTTTCGTAGGCCTTCTGCAGCTGATCGTCTGTGTGATACATGAATCCGAGGTCGGTAAGCTGCGCGGCCTCCCGATAGGTGTCGCCGGTCCGGCGGCTCAGCGCGAGAGCGCGCTCGATGTATCTGCGGGCCTCGGCGGTCGAACCGCGCTGCCGGCAGGCAGCGGCGATGACATGCAGGCATACGGACTGGCCGTTCAGGTCGTTGTCGGCCTCGGCGGCCCGCAATCCCTTTTCCAACAGAGCACGTGTGTTTCCTGCGTAGTTGCGCGACTTCAGGTACGGATGCAGGGCACCGACGAGCTGCCAGCAGAGCCGGTGCCAGCCGTCGTCGGCAGCAAGATGGGCGACGGCACGAATATTGGCGTACTCCACGTCCAGCAGCCTCATCGCCTCATCGCTGGAATATGCGGTCTTCACGTGGTTCGGCTCGTAGTCGCTGCCCGGCACCTTCTGCTCGACGTCCGTGGACCGCGGGCCGTCGCCCTTGAGATGCTTACCCCAGGTGTCGGCCGACTGGAGGTAGTAGCTCAGGAGCCGCCCCTCGGCCGCCCGCCGATCCTCCTCACTGTCGAGCCCCGTGCACAGCTCGTTCGCGCAGTCCCGAACCAGGTCGTGGAAGTAGTACCGGCCGACAGTGTCCTGACGGACCAGGTTGTCGTCGAGCAGTGTCTCCAGGAACACCTCGGCTTCGTCCAGCGGGAGACCGGCCAGTGCAGCTGCGGCGTACGCGTCGAAATCGGGCCCCGGGTGGAGGCCAAGCAGCCGGAACAGCCGGTACTGCTGGTCAGACAGGTAGCGGCAGGACAGTCGGAGCGCGGACATCACGCCGCGGTCGCCGGTCTGCAGGAACCGCTTGCGTCGGGCCTGGCTGTCCAGACGCTCGACGAGATCGGCGACAAGCCAGCCCTGTCGATCGCGCAGCCGGGCTGCGGCGATCCGGATCGCCAGCGGCAGCCGCCCGCACAGCTCGACTGCCGTCGCCACCGCCTCCGGTTCCGCAGCGGCTCGGTCCTCGCCGATGATCTGGGTAAATAGCGTCCTGGCGTCGTCGATCGGGAGGACGTCCAGGGACAGCGGGACTATGCCCTCCAGCGCGGTCAGCCGCCGCCGGCTCGTGACGATCACCAGGATGCCTGGTGTGCCAGGCAGCAGCGGCCGGATCTGCGCGGCGTCCAGTGCGTTGTCGAGAATGATGACGGCCCGCTTGCCCGCCATGCGCGAGCGCCAGTGGGCCAGCCGGTTGTCCAGGTCGGCCGGCACGCTCTCCACCGGCACGCCGCAGGCGCGCAGCAGCGTGTCGAGCGCCTGCTCCGATGTGACCGGCTCGACTCCGAGGCTGAAGCCGTGTAGATCGATGAAGTACTGGCCGTCCGGGAAGTCCTGAGCGATTCTATGGGCGAGATGGACCGCAAGCGTGGTCTTGCCGACCCCACCCATGCCGTCGATGGCCGAGATCACGAGGGCGGTGGGGAGGGTGGACTTCGCCTCCGACACCAGCTGGACCAACTCGGTGGCGCGGCCGGAGAAGTCCCTCGTGTCACGAGGCAGGAGACACCGCCCCGCCACCTCCTCAACCGAAGACGCCTCATTCGGCTCCTCGCGCGTGGGGCTGTCCACCGGAAGCGAGCCCGGCCCTGACACGACCGCCTCGGCGGTGCCATTGAGAATGGCCGACTGCACAGCACGAAGCTGCGGACCGGGATCAAGTCCCAGCTCTTCTGCCATCAGCCGTCGACCTCGGTCGTATACATCGAGCGCGTCGGCCTGACGTCCGCTCAGGTGCAGCGCCAGCATCAACGTGCCGCGCAGCGACTCACGCAGTGGGTGTTCAGCGACGAGGCCGCGCAGTTCGCCGACGATCGCATTGGCCTCGCCCGCGCGCAGCCGTAGGGACGCGAGATCCTCCACTGCCGTCAGCCGCTGTTCCTGGAGGCTCGTAGCCGCGATGTCGATGGACGGGCTGCGTAGTCCGGACAACACGTCTCCGCGCCACATCGCCAGCGCCGCCCGAAGGTGGGTGATCGCGGCGTCCACTCGGCCGTGCGATTCGGCGATCTTGGCCTCGCGAATTCGCCGGCCGAACTCCTCCCGGTCGACCGACGACGCCGAGGCATCCAGCCGATATCCGGCCTCGGTTGTCGTCACTCGCACGTCCTCAGCGGATGCGGCGAAATTCCGGCGAAGGCTGCCGACTGCGTTGTGCACCTGCTGCCGCACCGAGTCGGGCGGCGTGTCCCACAGCTCGTCCACAAGGTGCTCGAACGTCACGACCCGATTCAGGTTAAGGAGCAGCAGGGCCAGCAGTTTGCGTTGTCGGGTGCCGACGACCCGTATCGGATGTCCTTGGCTCCTCGCCTCCAGAGGACCCAGAATCAGGAACTCCACACGATCTCTCCCCCCACGTTCAGCCTGGCTGACCCGCCAGCGACGGGCTGTCCGCCGCCCCGAGCCGGCGGACAATGGCACAAACGACCAGTGCCGAACAGCGACGAACGTATGTGACTCGCGCCACTCTTGCCGCCGCGACGGAGGCCATTCGTGCGATAGGGACTCAACCAAGGCTATCAGAGCAGTCCTCAGGTGGGCCCAGAGTAGCGAAGACCGAACCGGGCGATCCGCTTGACCGATCCGTCCGCATGGGGGAGTGTGTGGCCTGAAGGCAATGTGGGGGCTACGATCGTGCGAATCGGCAAGATGGGATCATCGGGATCGCCGGCTGTCGTCGGTTACGAAAATGAGCATGCCCGTCGCGGGTTCGGGCTGACACTCACGATCCTTCTTGTCAGCCTGCTGATATCCATGCTGGCCCAGTGGGGCGGCGGCATCGCGCCGGATCTGGTCGGAGACCACCTCGGCGCTTATGCCGTGATCTGGCCACAGGGCTGGTCGTTTTTCACTGATCTCAGCGGAAAGAATGTCCTCACGGCCTATCGAGTGAGTCCGGACGGCATGCGTCTCACCCTCGAGACACAACGCCAGGAGTGGTCCGACTTCACCTGGGGGCTCGACCGGGCCGGCGATTCTGCGGCTTTCGAGATAACGCAGCTGGCCCAGGAGGTTCCCGACCGATACTGGCGGGCCTGTGAGGCTGCGAATCCCGCGGAATGCGGCCCGTTTCTACCAACATCGTCAAACCTCGCCCTGACGAACTCGTCGACGACGCCGACCCTGTGCGGGCCTACGGTGATCGCCATCGATCGGCCGAACTTTCCGCCTTCGGGAGACCTACCGACCTCGCCGCGTCGCGTCGCGCGGGTCGCACTGGTGAATCTGACATGCGCAAGGTGACCGACGCAGTGCGACTCGTGTCCCACGCCGCGACAGCATTCGAGCCGCGATGTCGCTGGCTGGCGATCGGCCGATCACTACTCGCCTTTGCGACGCTGACCGAAATCCTGTTCACCCCCGACTCGGCCCTGTTCGCTGACGCCACCGGGCTGACTTCCGGCATGCGGTGCGACACTGTCCGTTCCCTCTCGCTGTGGTGTCTGGACAGCGGCTTGACCGGCCACGTCCTGATCAGCCGCATAGTCGCGGTTGGCACGCTGGCCATAGTGGGCGCCGGTTACCGCCCGCGCTGGACCTGCGTTCCGCACTGGTATGTCACCTACAGCCTGGCCGCGAGCATGACGGTAGCCAACGGCGGGGACAGCGCGGCGGTCGTGCTAACACTGCTGCTTGTTCCGCTCTGCCTCGGCGACGACCGGGTCTGGCAGTGGCGGGCACCAGCAAGGCCGCTTGGAGCGCGGTGGCGGGGCAGCGCGTTTGCCGCGCAACTCGTGATCCGTTTTCAGCTATGCATAATCTACGTCACGGCCGCCGTCACGAAACTGGCAGATCCAGCTTGGCGAGGCGGCAGCGCCTTCTATTTCGTGGCAAACGACCCCTATGTTGGCATTCCGACTGCCGCCTCCCAACTGATTCTACCCACCCTAGACACGCCGTGGCTGATCAGGAGCATCACCTGGTCGGTCATTGCCGTGCAGTTGTTCATCGCACTGACAATTATCGGCCGCCGCCGATTGCGTTCAATTGCCGTTTTTCTGGTCGCCGCACTGCACGTGTCGATAATTGTCGTAATGAGCCTGCCAAGCTTCGGACTGATCATGATAGCGTTCTCAATGATCGCTTACGGTGGAGAATTCGCGGACATTGCTGCAGAAAAACGAGAGGATCATCGTCGTGGCCTCGCAAGCTGACATCAGGCCGTGTAACCCAGATCAGACGGATGAGGCCGCACTGGCGGAGTACCACAAACTGGCCGTTGCGAGCGCAAAGATCGACCGCCCACACGAGCCGGCCACGAGCTACGAGGCGGTGATCGGCCGATTGCGTAGGCCCAGTACCGATGCCGATGCCGTTCGACACTGGTTCGCGTATCAGGCTGGCAAGGTGGTCGGGCACATGATGGTCAACCTACCGATGCTGGAGACCCACGACGTCGCCTCGGTCGAGATCACCGTGCATCCGGATTCGCGCCGACAGGGCATCGGCATCGACTTCCTGCGCACTCTTTTTCCGGTCTTGCGTGCCGAGGGGCGGACCACCGTCGAGGGCTGGTGGATCACCGGAGGCGGTGTCGGCGAACGGTGGGCCGTCGCGCGCGGCTTTCGACTGACGCATGCGACCGTGAGCCAGCGGCTGGCGCTTCAAGACGCCGATCCGGCCGCCTGGGCGGTCGAACCGCCGGCTGGCTATCGTGTCGTTCGGTGGATCGGCCAAGCGCCCGATGACCTGATCATTTCCTACGCCGACGCACGTGGCGCAATTCATGACGCGCCCCTCGGTCAAGCGGCTTACGAGTCACCGGAGTGGACTCCAGAGCGGGTCCGAGTCGCCGAGCGTGCCTTGCGCGACCGCGGCGTGGAGCAGCGCGTGGTCGTCGCTGTTCATGAAGCCTCCGGCGCAGTGGCCGGCACTACCGAGGTGGAACTGCTGCCACACACCAAGGGGGTGGTCCACCAGCGCGACACCTCCGTTCTGCCCGCGCATCGCGGACACGGCATCGGGGCGTACATCAAGGCGCACATGATCAATTGGCTGATGGCCGACTACCCCGACCTCACCCGGATCCAAACCACGACCGGCGCCGAGAACGTGCACATGATCAGGGTCAACCGGGCACTTGGATTCGTCATTGCGCGTTCCTGGGTCGTCGCGACCGGCGAGCTCGCAGCCCTGGAAGCCCAACTCCCGTCCTAAATCGCAACGCCGCCGTTGGAAGCTCCCTCGGCACTCGTCGCACTGTCGCCAGCGATGTCTTAAGGAGTCCTTTGCTACTGTCGGAATTTCGCGAATTGACGGGGTTGCATGCCGTAATCAACCCAAAAACGCCGAGCTTCCTATTGCATGCCTGTGGGGTTCCAGAAGTCGGTCCACGCATCCGACCTACGGCAACGGACACATGACGGGCAGGGCATGATCGTCCGCCGTGGTGCTGCGTCTGCTCTATCTGATCTTCCTCAGGCTGGTGGGCCTGCTGGTGTTGCTCGGTCGCTCGTCGGCGTCCAAGGACGTCGAGTTGCTGGTGCTTCGCCACGAGGTGGCCGTGCTGCGCAGAAGCAACGCGAAACCTCGCCTGGACTGGGCCGACCGGGCGGTGGTCGCCGCGTTGGTCCGCCTGCTGCCCACGGGGCTGCGGCCGCACCGGTTGGTCACCCCCGCAACGATCCTGCGCTGGCACCGGCGCCTGGTATCCGCGAAGTGGACCTAACCGCCACGGCCGTCCACCCGTCGACGAAGCGATCACCGGACTGATCGAACGGATGGCCACCGAGAACCCCAACTGGGGCTACAAGAGGATTCAGGGCGAGTTGCTCAAGCTCGGACACCAGGTCGCTTCCTCGACGATCCGGCGGATCCTGAGACGGGCGCGCATACCTCCCGCGTCGGCCCGGCACACCGACACGACCTGGCGGCAGTTCCTGCGTACGCAGGCCTCGACGATGCTGGCGTGCGACTTTTTCCATGTCGACTGCGCGTTCACCCTCCAACGGATATACGTATTGTTCGTGCTGGAGGTCGGCAGCCGTTACGTCCACGTCCTCGGCACGACGACCAATCCGGACGGCGGGTGGACCACCCAGCAGATCCGCAACCTCGTGATGGATCTCGGTGTCCGAGTCGATGAGTTCAGGGTTCTTGTCCGTGACCGGGCTGGCCAGTTCGCGGCCTCCTTCGATGCTGTCCTGGCTGACGTCGGCATCACGACGGTGAAGATCCCTCCACGTTGTCCTCGGGCGAACTATTACGCCGAACGATTCGTGCGCACCGTCAGATCCGAGCTCACCGACCGCATGCTGATCCTGAACCAGCGGCATCTGCGCGCCGTGCTCGCCGAGTACGTCCGGCACTACAACGGTCGACGGCCGCACCGGTCCCGCGAACTTCGCCCACCGCGGCCAACCCACCCCGTGGCGAACCTCAACTCCCAGCGGATCAAGCGACAGCAGGTGCTCGGAGGCCTGATCAACGAGTACGAACGGGCCGCATAAAACCGCTGGTCAGCAGCGGTGACCTACTTTTGGAACCCAACAGGTCCCCATCTCCGAATGGCGCTCCCCTGACGCGCCTCCCTCGCACATGGACATGATCGAGCGCCGATTCCTCGCGGTGACGGCAGGTCCGCGTCCGTTGCCCCTCGGCCGTCGGGTTCAGGTGATGGCGGGTGGGATCCGTGGCCGCACAGCGGCGACGAAGCGCGGGACGGTCCGCACGAATCCGGCCAGGAACGCCTCCACCGTGACTGGTGGGTTCCTCTTGTCCGCCACCAAGTCTCGCAAACATTGGACCGTCTGCTGTGGATAGAGATCCAACTGGTTCAGCAGGAAGTCGTCAGGCCCCATGGCGTCGAGGTCGTACGGGTCGAGCGCGGACCGAGGGAAGTCTTTGAGGTTCGCGGTGACGATGACCGCCGCGTCCGCCCTCACCGCGGCTGCCAGCACATGCCTGTCCTTCGGATGGTTGGTCATCGAGTCGATCAGGTCCTCGTACCCTGTGACCTCGGCGTCCGGGAAAGCCGCCCGCATGAACCCGATCCGCCTGTCCGCTTTAGCCTCAGTCACGTCGTCGAACTTGAGCATATTGCGCCTGACCTCCGCCAACACGCCTGCCGACCACAGCGGGCGGTAGGTGTCAGCTTCGGCCAGACGCAGCAACAGATCGGTCAGGTTGACGGGGACCAGGACGCAGGCGTCCAGGAGAGCGGGGAACGCGGGCACACCCCCAGTTTCGCAGTCACCTAGCTGTTCGCGTCGTCGGCACGCCCATCAGTCGTCGAGGACCTCGAAGCCGTCCACGTGTTGGAGGTCTTCGGCATCTTGCGTCATCTCGCGCAGGATCGCCTTGCGCTGCTGGCGCGCGCGCTGTTGGTAGTCGAGCAGATCAGTCAACAACACACGACGGTGCCGGCCGACCTTCTCGAACGGGATCTCGCCACGCTCCAGGAGCGCGACCAACGTGGGACGCGAGATGCTGAGCATGTCGGCCGCCTGCTGCGTGGTCAGCTTCATCGTGTGTGGTGCCAGCGTGATCGCCAGGCCCTCGGTCAAGGCCGCGACAACCTGCCGCAGCGCCTCGTAAACCGAGTGGGGAAGCGCGACACGAACACCGTCGGGTCCGACCAGCACGGCCTGTCCCGCTGTAGGAGCGTGCTCGAACAACGCCGCCAGCCTGTGCAGCTCGTCACGGCCGTGATCAGGTTCTGGAGGCAGCACGGTCTGCTGCTCCAGGAGCGCGTGACTCATCTGTCCTCCACCATGATGCCCGTCGGGAACCAGCTGCCGTCGCCGCCCACCGTCGAAGTAGGCGTCAACGACACCAGGTTATTCGAAAGAAACGAAGATTGCTATCCCTGTGTCGGTCTACAGCACTATCTACCCTGGTCAGAGACCTGCGTAGCCGCTTGACCGCGGCGAGTATCACCAGGATGGGCCCAGCTGGCTGGGCTACCGCCCGTCCGCTGAAGTCGGCCCAGCCCGGAGCCGAACGGGTCCGACCTCGGCCGCTATCCACCTCTACCCCCTCGGCCGGTCCCGCGCACGAATGGGTGCGCACTTGGGCGTCGACCCAACCACCGTCCTCCAACCGCCTTCGAAGACGTGGCGTCCGCACCCGCGACCCGCGCGGACGACCTCGGCCTCGGCATGCCGGCGATGAGCCGGTGCGCCATGAACGGCGGCGCCTCGAACAGACCCCTCCCGCGATGGCTACGCTGACGCGTCATGGCTAGGGGTGTTTCGAAGTCCATGGCGCGGATGACCGGCCGGTGGCGGATCGTGGAGATGAGCGGCTGGGACCGCGATGCCATCGACCTGGCCGAACCGGGTTTCATCGAGTTCGGCGGGAACGGGACCGGCGAGTTCGGTTTCATCGCCGTCCGCGGTTGGTTGGACTGCCGCCCGACCGAACGGGACGGCCGGCCCTGTGTCGAGTTCACCTGGGAGGGCGTCGACGAGGGCGACCAGGTCAGCGGACGCGGCTGGGCCGTTCTCGTCGACGACAGCACGATCGAGGGCCACCTGTTCTTCCACCTGGGCGACGACTCGACGTTCCGGGCAGAACCCTTCACCCCTGCCGACCGAGTGGACGGGCAGTGAGCGAGTACCAGTATTACGAGTTCCTGGCGATCGACCGCCCGCTGAACGATGCCGAGCAGGCCGAGGTCCGGGCGCTGTCCACCCGGGCGAGGATCACCGCCACCAGTTTCGTGAACGAGTACCACTGGGGCGACCTCAAGGGCAATCCCAGCCGGTTGATGGAGCGCTACTACGACGCGCACCTGTACGTGGCCAACTGGGGCACTCACCGAGTGATGTTCCGTCTACCCTGCGACCTGCTCGATCAGGTCGTCGTCGAGGACTACTGCGTCGGCGACCAGGTCAGTGCCTGGACCACGCACGAGTTCACCCTGCTCGAACTCACCAGCGCGGACCACGCCGGTGAGTTCGACTTCGACTACGACTCCGAGACGTTGCTGTCGGGGATCATCGGGGTCCGCGCCGAACTCGCCGCCGGTGACCTGCGACCGCTCTATCTCGCCTGGCTGGCCGCCTACGGCGCCTGGGAACGCGACGAAGACGTCTTCGACCGCGACGCCGACGACGATCTCGAACCACCGGTTCCACCCGGATTGGGCGCGCTCACCGCGGCGCAGCGGGCGCTGGCCGACTTCCTACGCCTCGACGACGACCTGATCGCGATCGCGGCTCAGGCTTCTCCACCGCTGGAGCAGACCACTGACGATTCCGAAGACCTCGGCGCTTGGGTGGCCCGCCTACCGGTTGCCGAGAAGGACCGGCTCCTGGCACGAGTCGCGCAGGGCGAGGCCGCGCGAGTGCGGATGGAACTGCTGCGCCGCTTCCGCGGCGACACCGCACCCACCAGCCCCGCCCCAGCCCGCCGGACCGTGGCCGACCTGCTCGACGACGCGGCGCGGCGACGGGCCGACCGTGAACGCCAAGCCGCCGCCCAACGCGCCAAAGACGAGGCACGCCGGGAACAGGCGCGCCTGAAGGCCCGCGAACGACGACTCGACACACTGGCCGACGAGGAAGACGCCGCGTGGTCGCGCGTCGACGCGCTGATCGCCACCCGGAAACCGGCCGAGTACGACGCCGCCGTCACCCTGCTCACCGATCTGCGGGCGTTGGCCGAACGCGAGGACCGCTACGACACGTTCACGTTGCGCACCACCGCCTTGCGGCAAGCACATGCGCGCAAACCCACCCTCATCCAGCGCCTCGAACAGGCGGGCATCTGACCATCGGATCTACGGTGGGTTCCGTGGACGACGATCTCCAGCCAGCGACGGTCGCGGGGCTCGCGGAGGAACTCGCGGAGCTCCGTGCCGTGACAACGCGATTGCGTGCGGAGAACGCGCGGTTGCTGCGGCTGCTGGAGCTGACACCCAAACAGGCGGCTCCGCCCGGCCCGGTGCAGACCGGTATCTTCGAGGCGCACCCCGGCCCGGTCGACCGGCGGTCGGTCCCGGAGTTGAAGGTCGATTTCTTCGCTGCCTTGTTCGCCGCTCGCGCCGACGTCTACGCCACGCGGTGGGAGAACACGCGTACGGGCAAGGCAGGCTGGCTGCCAGCGACACGTGGCGGATGGCGCAAAGGCGTTCGTCATGAGGACCGCGACTATCTGCCTCTGAGCAAGGACGTATTGCACTCGCATCTGACCGGTGACGTGCATGTCGGGCTGTATCCGCTACTGGACGGCGATCTGTGCTGGTGGCTTGCGGCTGATTTCGACGGCCCGATGGCGATGCTGGACGCCCTGGCCTATCTGAAAGCCGCCAGGGCATGGTCGGCGCCGGCAGCGTTGGAGGTATCGCGCTCGGGAGTGGGGGCGCACGCGTGGGTGTTCTTCACCGCCCCTGTGCCCGCGGAGACAGCTCGCCGACTCGGCACAGCCTTGTTGCGGGAGGCGATGGCGGTACGTGGTCGCATGGACCTGGCCAGCTACGACCGGCTCTTCCCGTCGCAGGACGTGCTGCCCTCCGGCGGTGTGGGGAATCTGATCGCCGCACCGTTGCAGGGCAAGGCCCGCCAGGACGGGGCAACGGTATTCCTCGACCTGGCGACGATGGAACCGCACGACGACCAGTGGGCCTATCTGTCCTCGCTCGGCCGAATGAGCCCGGCCGAGGTCAGTCGGGTCGCGCGCCGCGCCGGTGCAATCACCGTCGGCGCCAGCATCGACAAGATCGGCGCCGCGGTCTCGACCCGGATCCGCGCAACCACATCGCCTGTCGTGCATGCCCGGCTCAGCTCGGGAATCCGCCTGGAATCAAACGAGCTGACCCCAGCGTTGCACGCCACGCTGAAGCACGCCGCGTCAATGACGAACCCACTGTTCTACGAACGCCAGCGCCTCCGAATGTCCACATGGGACACACCGAGATTCCTGCGCAGCTACGACGAAACCCTAGATGGCGGGCTCATCTTGCCTCGCGGACTGCGGGACACGGTGGCCGCGCTGGTCGAGCAGGCAGGCAGCCGCCTCGAGGTGACCGACGAGCGGCAGCCCGGTGAGTCGCGGGAGTTCACCTTCACCGCCACGCTGAGCTGCGAGCAACAGGACGCCGTAGACGATCTACGCGACCACGACCTCGGTGTGCTGGTCGCGCCGCCGGGCGCGGGTAAGACCGTGATGGCCTGCGCGGTGATCGCCGCCCATGAGACCTCCACGCTCGTGCTGGTCGACCGTAAGGCCCTGGCCGACCAGTGGCGCACGCGCATCAGCGAAATGCTGGGTGTCAAGGCCGGCCAACTCGGCGGCGGTCGCCGCAAGACCCGTGGCGTGGTCGATATCGCGATGCTGCAAACCCTGGCCCGCAAGACCGACATCGAGCAGCTGACCAGCAGCTATGGGTTGATCGTCGTGGACGAGTGCCATCACATCCCCGCCGCGGCGTTCGAGCATGCCGTCAAGCAGATCCCGGCCCGACGCTGGCTCGGACTCACAGCGACGCCGTACCGTCGTGACAAGCTCGACGACCTCATCGCGTTGCAGCTCGGCCCGGTGCGCCACACCATCACTCACTCCACACCAGCACACAAGGACAGTGCGCCCCAGCTCGAACTCGACAAGACCGCCCAGCGTCCGACACCGGTACTCCATGTGCACGACACCGTCTACCGCTACCGCGGCGACGGCGACCCGACGAAGCCTGGCGGCATAGCGGCCATCTACCGTGATCTCGTGGCCGATGACGCCCGCCTCGCACAGGTCGTCAACGACGTGATCGCCGCACTGGAACGGGGCCGGCACTGCCTGCTGCTCACCCAGTGGACAGCCCATGTCGAACGGTTCGCTGACCGGTTCCAGCAACGGTCGCTCGACCCCGTCGTACTACGCGGCGGCATGGGCGCCACCGCCCGACGCGACGCCCTCAGCCGACTCCACGCTCCGGCTGGGAAGACGCCGCTGTTGGTCGTCGCCACCGGGCCATTCGTCGGTGAAGGATTCGATTGCCCCGTGCTGGACACCCTGTTCCTCGCCGCTCCGATCGCGTTCAAGGGACGCCTGGTCCAATACGCAGGCCGTATCCTCCGCGCCTCCCCTGGCAAGACCACTGCCGAGGTCCATGACTACCACGACGTCAACACCGGCGTCCTGGCCTCGTCACTGGCCAAACGCGCACCCGGCTACGTCAGCCTCGGCTTCGCCGACCCCCGCCGATCAGCGTCAGCACCTTGACGCAGCCCACGCACAGAGACGCTTGGCGTGCGGGAGTTGGACGTCCTGCACGTCGACACCGTGAACCTGCACCAACTGTACGCCGCTTTCATCATCGAGATCACGACACGGCGAGTTCACCTACTCGGCGTCACCGCGAGCCCAACCGCGCAACGGACCGCGCAGATCGCTCGCAATCTCGTCGCCGACCTGGAGGAGACCGGATGCCGATTCAGACATCTGATTCGCGACCGCGATGCGAAGCTCGACGCCGTCTTCGCCTCCACCGGGACCAACGTCGTGCTCACCGCGCCACAGGTGCCGAGGATGAACACGTATGCCGAACGCTGGATTGCTTCCGTCCGCCGTGAGTGCACTGACCGGATCCTCATCGGCGGACAGCGCCATCTACGCCGCGACGTCGATGACGTTCCTCACCGGCAACTTCCGGCAGCTCTCGGACACCTTCAAGGTCCGCAAGACCCGCGGCGTCCTGGAGACGATCAAGACCAACGTCATCACCAACGCCCAGCGCCGCTCTCGCGCTGTTCTCCGACAACCAGTCGCAGACGGCGCCTCCAGCACGAGGCCAGCCGCACCACAGGCCAACACGCCGTGAGCCACCACAATGACTCCTCCCCACCACATCACGAACACACTGGGAGGTCGTCATGGCCTGGATCGAGAAGACCGGAACACAGTCCTGGCGCGTCCGCTTCCGGCGTGCCGACGGCACCACCGGATCAGCACCCGGGTTCCCCACCAAGAAAGCCGCCACCAACTACGCCGACGACCTGGAAACCGACCAACGCCGCGGCACCTGGCTCGATCCCACAGGATTCCAGACCACTGTCGCCGACTGGGTGAAACGCTGGTTCCCCACCCTCGACCTCGACCAACGCACCCTGGAAAACTACGATAGCTACCTGCGCTGCCACATCCTGCCCCGCTTCGGCACCACCCCGATGGGCACCATCACCACCCTCGACATCACACTCTGGACGAAAGAAGCCGCCGAAGACGGCTACGCCCGGGCCACCATCACCGGCTGGGTCAACCTGCTGTCCATGATCCTCACCGACGCCGTCGACCAACGCCTCATCCCCGCCAACCCCATCCACAAACGCCGCCGCCGTGGCCGCCGCTCCCGCAGGATCACCCCGGAGAAGATCTGGGCCACCCCCGAGCAGGTCCTACGGATCGCCGACCAAGCCGGCATGCTCGGCGGACCCACCGCCCGGCTCCTGATCATCACCGCCGCGTGGACCGGCTGCCGCTGGGGCGAACTCACCGGCCTGCACCGCCGCAACATCGACCTGCACCGCGGCCTGCTGATCATCGACCGCGAACACGGGGCGCTGCACGAGTCGACAAGCACGCGCTGGATCGGCCCACCCAAGACCGCCGCCTCCGCCCGCCGCATCCACCTTCCCCCGTTCCTGGTCGACCTGTTGCGGACACACCTGGACACCCACCCCTACGAGTACGTGTTCACCACGCCCAGCGGCACCTGGCTGTGGCGCTCGACGTTCATCCGCCGCGTCCTGCGCCCCGCCGCGGACGGCAACCTCACCACCGAGGGCCCACGGGCACGCACCCAGCCGATCAAGCCCGGGCTGACTTTCCACGGACTACGCCACAGCCACAAAACCTGGCTGATCGCCGACAACCTCCCCGAGATCGCCCAAGCCCGCCGTCTCGGTCATCACCTGGACAACCGTATCGTCGAGACCTACAGCCACGTCGCCCCGGAACTCGAACAGCGACTCCTCGCACACCTCGAACACCGCTGGCACACCGCCCAACACGGCCACCCCGCCACCGGACCGGCCCCGCACCCACCGCACCCCGACGCTCACGCGGACCTCCCGCGCCTGACGCCGACGCCTGGCGGCACGGCAACCCCACCCCGCCCCGTGCGCGATCCCCACCCCGCCGTGATCAAGGACGACCACAGCACCAGCGGGACCTTTGGCGCGCTCCTCGACAACAATCACGCCAACGGCATCACGGCCAACGGACCGTCGTCTATCCCGAGCAACACGGCACCCGATCATAACAACACACATGCCAGGAAAGACCTTACCTTCACACGCACGCGCGACATGAACAGCAGTTCTCACAATAGCACCGTTACTGTTCTTCATTTCTCAGACGCATCACAACAACAGGACATGACAAACGCCGACGAAACAACACTGGCGTTCTGTCACACCGGACACGAGACCTTCCGACCATTCAGGACGCTAGAACGCCTTGGAGATGATCAGTAATACGCGTCCCGGCGAGCACTCGACGCCCTCCGGCCACGCCGGTCCTCCTCATCGGAGTTACCGAACGGCGACATCAAGTGCGATAACCGCGACCCTGCGATGGGATTCCGCCCTGCAAACTAAGGCTTGGAAACCGGCCGTTACTCAGCGAGACTTTACGATCACACTCTGCACAGTTCGGTCGGGTTTGACTCCCACATCGCCGGCAGATGGGGCGAGATAACGAAATCCCTGACCACCGCGCGAATTGCGATATCAAACACCCTATCCGCACGGAGCGCGCTGCTCCAGAAATGCGCCGGTAGGGACACCACGTCACCCACAGGCGCGATCAACCAGAGATCCTTCTCAAAAGATCAAAAGCCCCTCCGACCAGCAAAAACCGCTGGACCGAAGAGGCTCGATCAAATTGTGGAGCTGAGGGGACTCGAACCCCTGACCCTCACACTGCCAGGATTTTCTCCACCTGTAGCCAGTGTGCGGAGGTACGCCCAGCGAAGCCGCTTCCGGCAGGCAATGATCGGTACGCCAAACTTGCTACGACGCGGCAGGCGGAACCGCCTTAAGGAAACCACACATAGATAAATGCATGCCGCACCCGATCTGAATGGAGGAGGTATGGACACGCACAGGATCACCGATCGTCAGGTTTCCCACAGTGTGACGTGCACGATTGCTCCACAAGCATACGCGAGGTGCCGCCGCGCACACGATTAGACGCGATGCCCGAATCAGTGTCCCGACCGCGACCTGGGGCCGAACGAGCACCTGTGGGCGCAGCTGAACGTCGAGCCCGGAGCAGCTGACCAGCGTCAAGAACTCCGGAGCGCTCGGCCATCGACTCCTCCACCCGAGCTTGACGCGGTCATGAAAGGCGACCGTACCACAGCAAATCGCAAGCCGGGCGGTTTCAACCGGCCGCCACACGATGGTTCCAGGCCAACTACTACAGTCAGGGCTGTTCCCACAATTGACCGTCCGGGTAAGTCGAGTCAGTTACGTACGTGCCAATGGTTCGAGCCGTTTCGACACGTGTAGTCAGCCACCGATTCGGCGTAGGTGTTTGCTGACCACCGAGCATCACCTCAGTTTCACCAACCGCCTCTGGCGATCCGACTAGCTGCTGAAAATCACCATCAACGAGCCGTGTAATTACATAGCCAGCCCGAGTGATACCAACAATCAGTTCTGCTTCATCACCGTACTCGGAAACGCCAAGCATCAAGATTACGTCATTGGACACAGCGAGTTCGTCAAGAAGGCGGTCAACGTCAGCAACTTCATTCAAATCCCGTTCGTCATGATGTTGACCTTGACCGTGAGTCTCAATTAGAACCCGCATCAGTAGCTCTTTCTTAGAGTTCGATACCCGCCGCCTCTAACGTACTGTCCAAGATATCCGTCAGGCCCAACCACCGTCAAGGTGTCGAGGTCGAGATTTTTTGCGTACCCAGCAAGACTGGATCGACAGTATCCACATGGATCTAGGCCGTCGACATAGAGGGTACCGTTCCCGCCGCGAACCCCCGCACGGGCGGCCTGCCCGAATGCATCGCCTTCGGCATGGGTCATGGATTGCGGCGTGACGCCAGCCGGTCGTGGGTAATTCTGCCCATGTCCGTTGATGCCAAAGTATTGTTGTCCATTGACATCGAGCCGAGATAAGACAACATCGTCACCCGACGGCGAGCCAAGGGATTGCCGCAATTTTGCAAGCGCATCGAGGCCGTCACAATTATGAACCAGTACCGGGACGCCGCCCGTGACAACGAAGTAAGTGTGCAAGTTGTCGATCGTGAGGTTGTATGTTCGAATGCTACTCGCAAAGCGCCATATGGATACGATGATTGCCGCTTTGCCGCTAATTCCGCCGAGTTTGTCGCCAGACCTAAGGTCTACAGCCGCAGTCCAGCTATGAGTAGTGTCGTCCCAGAACAAATGATGAGCAGTGACGGTGACAGTTTGAGAGCCGCCAACTGTCGCAACAGCAAGGCTAACAAAGTCCGTGTCAGTGTCAGTTACATGTACCGCGGTAACCACATGCCGCTGCAAGCTAGGACTGTCCGGATCGCTATTGGCAACATTGTCCCCGACCTTAATTGCCTGAATCGGCTCAGTTTTGCCGTCCGCCATTAGCACTTGGGTACCCGCGGCGAAACTATTGCAACCTTTCAGGGCGCCGAGTTCATCGAGCTCACCACCCATTCCGCCAATACCGCCGAGCCCGCCGAGCGCCATAGCCTGAAGAGCATCAGCGATCACCCAGCCCACCTTGGCAGCCTTGGCGTCAGCCGCACATTTTTCGGGATTCTCGATACAGTAGAAGGCGGCAATCCATTTCGCGCCCTCAATATCGTCTGGATGGGCCGTCAAATATCGATCGGCCTCTTCGCAGGCAAGTACCCCAAAGCACGCGTTAGTGCTCCCACCATGCCCGTTGCCGACTTGGAAATTCCAGTAGTCGCCATTCGGATGATAGATCGGCAGTGTGAGCTGGGCATTGAGAGTGATCTTATTGTCAGTAGATGGAGAATTTTGACCGAGCCACTGATTAACAACTCTCGACTCGTTCAACAATTGCGCCTGCGAATTTTGCCAAATCTGATGCCAGTTATCAATGGAGGCTTGCGTGGGGGCAGGACCGCCGGGCAGGCCGCCACAGCCGACGTTGTCCGGGCCGCAATTCATAAGTAGTCCGGTCGGATCGCTGCCGGTAACCGGATTGTTTCCCGCATAGTCGTAACCGTTGAGCTGGTTCGAGTCGGTGGCTTCCATGGCGGGATCGATCGTTAGGAAACGGCCCGTGGCTGGGTTGTACTCGCGGGCACCGAGGTTCTCTAGTTGTGTCGTCGGATCGGGTGTGCCGCCGACATAGCCACGGTCGCCAGGCCACGTGGTGGGTACAGTGCCGCGCGGGGTTCCGAAAGGCATGTACTGCCTGCGGGTGACCTTGTAAGTGCCTGAGTCGACGACGAGCTGATCGGTGCCCTGCCGATCGGGGACTAGGAACTGCGGGTTGCCGCTACTGACATTGCTGGTCCGCACTGCGATGGTGGTCCCGCCGATCGCGTAGTACCGAGAACCAGTCGCGCTGTGTGTGGTCGTGTCGAGCGTGAGCTGCTCGGTACCAAAGAAGAAGGTGGTCTTGCCGGGATCGCGCCGGACGATGAGGTTGCCGTCGGCGTCATAGACGTAGGAGCTACCGCCGGTGGCGGTGGTGTCGGTGGCCAGTTTGCCCTGGTCGTTCCAGGTTAGGGATTGGTCGCCGATAGGGCCGCCGCTGATCTGGGTGGTGTTGCCGGCGGCGTCGTAGTGGTACGAACCAGTGTTCGTGGCGGCGTCCGGCCCGGTGGCGCTGGTGTTGGATAACGTGTGGGGCTGGTCGGTGGCGGAGCCCGGTGCCGGATAGTTGTAGGTGGTCGTGGTGTCTTTGGTCTGGTCGCCAGCGATGTTGTGATCGACCTGAGTGGACCGGTTGCCGGCGGCGTCGTAGGCCCAGGACTGCCAGTACGGGCTGGGGCCTCCGACAGTCGTGGAGTTCCCGGCCGTGGGGGTCGCCGAGCAGTTGTCGGTGGCCGACCAGGCGCCGGTAATCCGGGTGGCGTAGTCGTAGGTGAAACATTGGGTGTCGGTGGCAGCTCCGGCGTTCTGGACGTCCTTTGTGGACGTCACTAGTCCCGCGCCTTTGGAGACCCCGTTGCCACTATAGCTGTAGGTCAGGTCGTCGACAGTTGGCGCGAAGGGCACGGTGGTCGTGACCTCAGTCAGCGCGTGGGTCTGGGCGTCGTAGCCGTTGTCGACCGTGATGTCCCCGGTCGCGCCGGTTAGGGTGTACCGCGCGGGCTGGCCGTATTCGGAGTATCCAACGGCTTTGACGAACGGCCAGGTGGCGCCGTTTCCGGGGCTGCCGTTGACCACGGTGCCCTTGAGCAGAATCGGTTCGCCGAAGTCGTCGTAGTCGGTCTGCACGTCTTCGTGGGGTAGTCCGTCCACGGCCGCATAGTTGACGTGGGTCGGATAGCCTTCGGCGCTGAAGCCGTATCCAGTGATCAAACCGTTGCCGGGCAAGAGACCGGCGGGCTCACCGCTCAGCGTTGTCTGTACCGCCCCAGGGGAACCGAACTGGTTGTAGGCGATCACCGCGCGGGTGTAGGTGTCCCCGCCGGAGTACGACGTCGTGCTGGCCGGGTAGCCCTTCGCGGGGGTGTCATAGGTCCATGCTGCGATCTGGTTAGCAGTCGACAGAGTCTTGGTGCTGGTGGTGTCGTATGTGCCGGTCTTGCGGTTGGCACCGTCGTAGGTAATGGTGGCTTGTTTGCCTCGCGCGTCGGTCTGAGTGATCAGTCGGCCGCCGTTGTCGTACGTGCTTGTGGTGGTGCCGGCATCCGGATCGGTTGCCGATGTCTGCTGACCCAGCAGGTTGTACTCGTAGGACCAACTGTTGCCGGCAGCGTCGACCACGGTGTGTTGCTTGCCGTTCGGGTAGTAGGTGTAGTGAGTGGCGCTGTAGTCCGTGGCCGGATCGGCCGGGTTAGCGGGCACGCCGCTGTGGTAGGTGTACAGGTCGGTCGTGCGGCCCCGGGCGTCAACAATCGCCGTAGTTGCTGGGGCGCCAGCAGGCGGGATCGTGGTCGTGAAGTTGCCGCCATAGACGTAATTCGTCTGCCACGTCTGACTTCCCAGCGAGTTGGCGATGGCGCTGGTCTTGCGGCCGGCGCCGTCATACGTAAAGCCCGTCGCCGACGGCACTTTATCGGCGCTAGCTCGCACATAGGTGGTCGACACCGGACTGCTGTTGAAATATGGGTCTGTGGCCTCAGAGACCTGACCGGTGTTGTTGTATTCCGTGTCGGTGATAAGGCGGCCGTTGTCGGGGGTCTGCTTCTGCGTTTCACGTGCTCGCAGCATCGCGTCGTACAAGGTTTCGCTGAGGCGGTAGCCGTTGCGAACGTTGACCGTGTATGTGTCCACGACGGACGGACCCGTGTTCGACACGGTGTAGGTGTACTTCGTTGCAGCGTCGGCCATGCCGGGCTTCAGGACGGTGGTCAGTCGGCCAAGCGCGTCGTACTGCAGCGTCGTCTTGTAGTTCGCCGCGTCAGTCTTGGTCAGCGGTAGGTTGCGTTGCGGATCGAACGTGACGTTGGTCGTCAGCTGCATCTGGTCCGTCGCGGCCACGGTGGTGGCCGTGGCGGTGGGTGCGGCACCCGTGGCCGGCGTGTAGACGGTCGTGGTCTTGTTGCCGTTGCCGTCGGTTTGCAGTTTCTGGCGACCGTACTGGTCGTCGGCAGTGGTCGACAGCGTGACCGGTGGGTCAGCGACGCCGTTGGTGTAGGACGCAACCTGTTGGGTCATCGACACGTCGCCGGCATTGGGCGGGGTGGTGAGCGAGGTTGCCTGGTCATAGAAGGTGAGGGCGTCGGACACCGCGTCGTGGGGGAACGTCGGTGTGGTGTCGCAGTTGACTGAGACGGTGGTGACTTCCGAGGGCTTGTCGAGGATCCACCGGTCGGTGTTGTCGTCGAACGATGTGGTCGTGCACAGGTCGTCCGCGGCAGTGGAGACGTCCCCCTGATCGTTGACCTTGGTGATACGGCCGTGGTCGTCGAAGGTGTTGTCTGTCTCCGTCTCGCGGACCGTGCCGTTGGACAAGCGGGTGAAGGACTTGGTGTCGGCGGTGCCGGTCAGGAAGGCTTGCTGAGCGGGCAGCCCAGTCAGGGCGTGGGTGGCGAGAGCTTCACTGGTCCAGGGATCGTTGATCGTGTCGCTGACGACATCGTCGCCGTTGTAGGTGACGGTTTCGTATGCGTCACCTTGGAACTGTTCGGCGTCTGCCGACGGTGTCACTGTGCGCAGGTTCGCCACACCGTCTGGCTGTGGTGGGGTCTGCCCGGCCATGCCACGGTAGTAGGTATAGGCCGTTTTGAGGACGGGGTTGGATCCGGTAGTGACGATCATCCCTTGGTAGCCGCGCCACTGGTTGTAGGTGCGCTGGTCGCTCGGGGTGAGGGGATTGTCGTTGTGGTGCCACGCGGGTGTGCCGATCGGGGTGTAGGCCGTGTGGATCTTGTTCGTGGAGCTGGTGTCGAGGGGATCGTCTTCCTCAACACCCGTGACGATGAATTTGTTGAACCAGTCCATGATCGGCGAGTTCAGAGTGGACGGCGTCCAGTAGGTCGGATAGCACAGTGATGTGTTGTTGGCCGGATCCGGTGTTCCAGAGGCGCAGCCCGGCGAGGAGTAGTCCACGGTGATGGTCTCGCCGGTCTCGGTGGTCACCTTCTTCAGGCGCTGACGGGTCAGCGGTGAGTAGCCGTTGTTGAGGTTGACCCGATTGCTCAGCGTCGTGCCGGTGAAGGTCACTGGCGGCAGGCTGATCGGGTCGGTGGAGCCGCCCGCGCTGGTATCCGTGCCGGTGTGGGTGATGGAGGACAGCCACAGCGACGGCGTTGTCGGGTCGCCGGTCGGTGGGAAGTCGTGGTCGAGCGCCCAGGTGTCGGTTTTCGTCTCGGTCGCGCCGACCAGGACGTCGGTCTCGATGCTCTGCAGCGTGTAGTTGGACCAGAAAGATGGGCCGTGCGCCTTGCAGTCCGCCGCGCCCGCAGCGCAGGTGAGGTCGTAGGGAACGTCTGGCCAGTTCTTCGCCGTGTCGGCGGTGAGGTCGGTGTTCGGGTCGCAGGTGAAGTCGGTGCAGCGGCCGGTCGAGGTAAACAGCACCTGCGCTGCGGGGGACGTGGTGTAAACACCGCCGTCACGCTGTCCGTATTGAATCTTGGCGAGGTAGCCGCCGCGGGTGTAACTCATGTTGGCCTGGGTGAAGGCCGGGTCATTGACCAGGGCGCCGGGGTGCGACGCGTAGCTGTTGGACTCGGTGTTGTAGAAGAACGAGACAACGTCATCGTGGGTGTCCTTGATGTAGTCAAGGTTCCACCGATAGGCCTGCATGCAGTGCGACGCTGAGAAGGTCGCGTTGTAGCAGGGCTGGTTGGCTGCCGTGGCGTAGACAGGTTCGGTCCACACAGAGTTGGTGGGCGTGCTCTTCTGATCACCGGGGTCGACGCCGGGCAAGTGGTTCTGACCGAAGACGTATTGGGTGCCGTCAGTGGTGGTGACGGTGAAGTACTCGCCGTTCTGGGCGCCGTTGCTGGCGCCGGTCTGGTACTGCACCCGTTGGCTGGGGTCATTCTGGGCCACATAGGTCCCGGTGGCGTCGTCCTTGATCAGGGCGCTGGTGCTGCCGTTCAACGAGAGCGTCAGCGTGTTGTTGTCCGACCAACAGTTGTCGGGTGTCTTCGTCGGGCCTGTGGGATTTTGGAAGCAGCTCTGGTAGGAGCGCTCGATGTAGCCGGGCGAGTAGTCCCAGCCATCGCCGATCCAGGACGCCTGGTTGTTCGTCGACGACGTCAGGCCGTCCACGGATTGAGAGTTGTAGGACAGTTGGAGCTTCGGTGAAAGCCCGCCGGGCACGGCGGGGACCGGGATGGGGTAGGACCAGGTGAACGCGTCAGTGGAGCCGCCGGCCTGCCACGACCCGGACGGCTTGAGCGAGGTCGCGCTGTAGTCGCCGCCGCTGCCCGAGTCGGCGGCATCCGCGGCCAGCACGATCTGGGCCGACTTGGCGGATCTGATGCTCGCGGGCAGGGCGATGTCGCCGCCGACAGTGCCGGCCCTGGCGTCGTTGGCCGACGGGATCGGCGACTCCGCGCGACATTCCGCCTTCATCGGGGTGCTCAGCGCACAAGCCGGCAGCTGCACCAGACGGAGCCGGGAGGACCAGCCGCCGCCATAGGCGTCGCGGAAGGCGCCGTAGTCCAGGTTGACGTGAACCTTGCTCGGCGTGGAGCCGGAGTCAGTGCGCTGCACCGAGAAGACGACACCGTGCACCCCCGCGGCAGCCGCCGCCTGTTTGCTGCTGACATCGACCTTGGCCGACGGCGCCGCATCTGCCGCCGCAGTCTTGGCCAGGCGCACGGGAAGGGCGCCGGCGCGCACTGCTGCTGTGGACGTCGTGGCTAGTGTCACGTCTGCGCTGCCCGATGGCCAACTCGGCGAGGTCGGTTGCCACTTGGGCATCTGTGGCGGCGCGGTGTAGCGGCTCGCCACCGGCTGCACGGGGATCGATTTGTCGTTCGGGTGGAACGGAGCCGGATCACTGCTGGTCGCGACGGCCGGGTTGGCGATGGCCGGCGCGAGCACAGCCGTCACCGCCAACACGATGCCTGCCGTGATGACTCGACCCTGAAATTTGCGCAGAGCGAACTTCAGCGACGCCACAGCGCCCTCCCCTTGCACCCTGGCCAACGAGAATCAGCTCAAACAACCCAGCAACCTAGCAGTCCAAGGTCACGTCGCGAAAGGACGGATCTTCGGCATTTCCGTACGCTCACCGTCCGCATTTGACGGCGGACCGCCATTAGTGCAATCGGGTTGTTCACCAACCATACATAAGGTTCTATACGAACAAAAAAGACAAACAAGACGCGCTTGACCTGCGTCATCGTCACAGAGGTCATCCGATATTACGTGATACACGTCACCTTGTGATCACTCTAGGTATTCCCCTCAAATTTTGATGCCGTGTGTCACGAGCGCGTTGTTGATCCGGCCTACACAACAAATAAGGGGGGCGTCGTGCACGGGAATAGCCCTGCGCACCGTAAGGCGATTCAGGCGAGAACAACGGTCTGTTTGGCCGCTGTCATCCTGACCTCAGCCAGCATCGTGTCGCCGCCAACTGCCGTGGCCGCCGCAGCAGCATCGATCCGCCAACCAGGCCCAATTCCGAAGTCCCCGGCCCCACCGTCCGGTCTGCGTCCCATCAAGGACGGCTACGGCGCGACGGCCGCCCAGAACGCCGCCCTAGCTACTGCCGCAACGCAAGCCCACTCCAGCGGCAAGTCAGTCGCAGTCGACAGGCTGACCACCGAGACGCAGCAGATCGTCGCGCGACCCAAAGGCGGCTTCGAACTCACCACGACGCCCCAACCAGTGCGCACGAAACAGAACAACTCGTGGGTGCCCATCGACACCGCGCTCCACCGCGGCCCGGACGGACGGCTCGCCCCTGCCGCTACCGCCTACGGAGCCGTCACGTTGTCCGCAGGCGGCAACGGTCCCTTGGTGACGACGAAGTCCGGGCAGACCACCTACTCGGTATCCTGGCCGACGCCATTGCC
Organism: Kutzneria buriramensis; assembly: GCF_003387475.1. Lineage (GTDB taxonomy): Bacteria > Actinomycetota > Actinomycetes > Mycobacteriales > Pseudonocardiaceae > Kutzneria > Kutzneria buriramensis. The sequence continues at coordinate 221,051 of NZ_QUNO01000017.1, forward strand.
CGCACCGACGATCAGCGGCTCCACGGCCACCTACGCCAACGTGCTGCCTGATGTGGACCTCGTCGCCTCCGCCACGATCACCGGCGGCTTCTCCGAGGTGCTGGTCGTCAAAACCGCCAAGGCCGCGGCCAATCCGGCACTTGCCACGCTCACACTTCCAGCAACTGTCGCGAATGGTCACGCCCAGGAAGGCCCTCTAGGCGGTGTCCACATCACCGGCTCGGCGGGCGGCAACACACTCGACGCGTCCACCCCGTTCATGTGGGACTCGTCTACCACGGTGACTGCGCCTCAGGGCAAGAATGCGCCGCACACACCGACGGCTACCCAGGTGCATCCCGATGTCTCCGACGCCGGACACGCCGGGCTCGCCGCGCACCTGACGCCGATCCAGGCCCGGCCGGGCACGGCGGACTTGACGCTCGTGCCGGACAAGCACCTGCTCGCCGACAAGTCCACAGTATTCCCGGTCTACATCGATCCGACCTTCAACTGGCACAACCCTCCCGACGCCGACCATGCCCTGTCCACCCCAGCGTTCGATGAGGTCAAGCAGGGCGCGCCGTGTACCAACACATCGCTGTACAACAACAGTTCCGCTGACTACGGCGACAGCGGACACCTCGGCGTCGGGGTCAACGGGTGGAACTCCTGCTTCGGCACCATGCGCGCCTACTACCAGTGGCAGCTACCGTCCATTATCTGGGACGCGCACATCGGCAACGACGGAAACCAGCACGGCGCAACGGTCAACGCGCTGAAGGTGTATTCAGCCAGCTGCAGCACTTCGACTTACAACCTGCACTGGGCCGGTGCCATCGGACCCGGCACATCGTGGAGCACCCAACCCAGCTATGGCGGCTCGTTAGACCAGCAGACCGCCCCCGCCGTCGGCTGGTGTGGTGGTCCCGCGTCGGCCGCGATTGGATTCGACGTAACGGGTGCGATCGCGCAGTCCGCGGCCGCACACGCCGGCCAGATCACCTTCGTAGTCACCGAGGACGACGCTGAACGAACCCGAAGCACCAGCAGCTTCTCCCGACTCAGCGACAACCCGTCACTGCAGATCTGGTTCAACCGCGCGCCCGACACACCCGGCGACAACGAGTTGTCAGCGTTCTCCGGCTCCGACAACGCCGGCTGCGCCACCACGACGCCCTACCCCTACATGGGCAAAACGATCGTCACCAACACCCCCGTCCTGTCAGCGAACGTCACCGACCCCGACGACGACAACCTCCAAGCTACCTTCAAGTACTGGGTCGACGGCACCTCCACCACCCACACCGGCACCAGCGACGACACCCTCGCCTCCGGCGCCAACGCCACAATGCACCTCCCCGCCTCGTTCACCACCTCACTGACCAACGGACAAGTCGTCGACTGGCAGGTGCAAGTCACCGACGGACAGGACTGGAGCGACTGGTCACCCGTCTGTCACTTCATCGCCGAACCGACCGCCCCCTCCGCCCCCTCGATCACCTCCACCGACGGCCGCTACCCCACCGGCGGCAAAGTCGGCGCACTCACCGGCACCCCGGGCAGATTCACCGTCGGCTCGACCGGCGGCAATGTGGCCACACTCGTTGACGGCCTCGACCAAGCGCCCGCCACCAGCAACCCACCCGATAGCAGCACCATGTCCTTCAACGGCGGCACCGACATCGCCCCGGCCGGCCGGTGGCAACTCGCCGACGGCAGCGGAACATCGGCAGCTAACTCGGCCGGGAACACGCCCGCCACATTGTCCGGTGGCGCGACCTGGAGCACTGACCCCACCCGCGGCAAGGTCCTAACTCTCAACGGCACCAACGGATATGCAGCCACCACCACACCGGTGATCAAGACCGACGGCAGCTTCACCGTGTCGGTCTGGGTGAACATGGCCGCCAACACCGCCGCCGGCGGCATCCTCGGCCAGGACAGTGTCTTCGCCAGTGGCTTCTTCCTCGAGTACATCTCGGAGGACAAGAAGTGGTCGTTCTCCCGGCTGTCCAGTGACGACCTCAATGCCCCGGCCATCCGCGCCGAGTCGACCAGCACGGCCCAGCCCGGCGTGTGGACACATCTTGCCGGTGTGTACGACAACGCCACCGGCAAGATGACCCTCTACGTCAACGGCAAAGCCCAAGGCACCGCGACCGACAACACGCCCTACGCCGCCGACGGCGCGTTCAGCATCGGCCGAATCCAGTGGAACGCCACCCTAGGCGGCAACGTCACCGGCTCGGTCAGCGACGTACAGGCCTACCAGGCCGCCCTAAGCCCCACCGACATCGGCAAGGTTTACGCCGGCAGCACGATCGCCCCCGCCGCACGGTGGCGCACGACCGAAGGATCCGGCACGACCCTGGCCGATGCCAGCGGCAACAACCACCCCATCACGCTGACCGGCGGCGGTGTGGGCTGGACAAGCCCGACCGACAACACTCCGGCCATCACGCTGGCCGACCCAAACGGGTACGGCGCGACCGGCGGACCCGTGCTGGACACGCAGCAGAGCTTCACCGTGTCGGCCTGGGCAAAGGTCAACGACACGAACGGCTACTACGCCGTCGTAGGCCAGAACGCCGCCCACGTATCGGCGTTCCAGATCCGCTACTCGCCCGATGTGAACGCGTGGATCTTCGGCATGCCCACAGTGGACGCCACCGGCGACCATTACCAATGGGCGTTCACCCCTGACTCCGGCGCCCAAGTCGGAGCCTGGACTCACGTCACCGGCGTGTACGACGCGCAGGCCCACCAAATCAGCCTGTACGTCAACGGCACGCTTGCCGGGCAGAAGAAGGTGACCACAGTCATCCCGTCCCCCGGGCCGTTCCTGATCGGCTCTACCGTCTTCAACGACGGCGGGACGGCCTTCCTCCACGGCGCCATCTCCGACGTGCAGGCATACCAGACCGCACTGAGCGCGTCCGAGATCGCCGAGATCCACAGCGCGGCCACCCAGGCGATCGCCCCGAAATACCCCGGCCCACACACCCTCTACGGCTACGCCACCGACCCTGCCGGCAACATCTCCGGCTACCAGAGCTACTCATTCCTGGCCGGCAAGAACCCGAACACGCAGTGCCTGTCCCTGGCCGCCTGCTTCAACAACACCGCCACCATGCCCGACAGCGGCGCACAGCCCACCAGCGCCGCCGACGGCTACGCCTCATTCTCCTCCGACGACCTCAAGGCCGCCGGCTGGAACCCCGGCGGCAAACTCACCGTCAACGGCGCCACCTTCACCCTGCCGCAGTTCGGCACCGGCGCACCCGACAACGTCCTGGCCGCCAACCAAACCATCGGCTTCGACGCCACGGTCTCACCGATCGGCACCAGCGCGCTGGAATTCCTCGCCACAGCGACATACGCGAACCGATCCTCGACACCCGGCGATGTCAACCAGAACGACACAACTCCGTTCGTCCCCGCGGGCACGCCGATCGCCAGCAGCTACTGCTTCGACTCCACCAACCCCGCCGCCTGGTGCGCCCCGACCGGAACCATCAACTACGACGACGGCACCACGCAACCCTACTTCCTCACTGTGCCCGATTGGGTGTACGGACCGGCATCGCTCGCCGCGGTGACGCTTCCCCACCGCGACTACCTCGACGGCCACCAAGACACCCAGCAGCCCAAGATCTTCCCGTTCTCAGTACCTCTCACGGCGGGCAAGCACGTCACTTCGGTAACGCTGCCTGACGTCAGCACCACCGCCAATAGCGTGCAGGCACTGCACATTTTCGGCATGTCCACACGCAACACCACCACTTACAACGACAAGACCGGCCAGACCTGGACCGGCGCCTGGTCCGCCCCGACCGAGGGCGTGTTCAACTACGGCTCCACCTTCAACCAGGTCACCTTCCGTGACGCCGTGAAGCCCTCGCTGTCGGGCAACACCGTCCGTATCAAGTTCGACAACGCCCTAGGCATCACGCCACTCCAGATCGTCCACGCCACCGTCGCGCTGGACTCGGGCACCGGCTCGCCATCACCCGTCCCCGCTGGAAAGACAACGGACCTGAGCTTTGGCGGCGCCGCGAGCCTGACGATCCCCGAAGGGGGAATGGCCTACTCCGACCCGGTCAACCTGACCGTCGCGGCCGGCCACTACCTGCTGGTGTCCCTCAGTGTCAGCAACGCCGTGCCGTACATCGTCACCCACACCGACACCAACGACAGCGGCTACCAGTGGGTGACCCCCAACAACACCAAGGACGCGGCCGACGACGTCTCGGGGACACCGTTCACCCAGAACGGCCCAGGCGGCCGGTCCACCAACGTCGTCACCGGCGTGGACGTGGTCACCTCCGGCACACCTACACAGCTCGTGCTTGGCGACGGCTACATCGACCAGGCCCAAACCGGCCACGCACCTTCGGCATCGACCAACCTGGCCGGTCAGCTCACCGCGGTCGAGTCCACCGCGCAGGCCGCCTACGGCACCCTCGATGCCGGCATCGAGTCCAACCAAATCATGACCGACTACCCCGAGGCCAACGGCAGCGGACCAGCCGTCCTGTCCCGCATCGACCGCGACATCCTCGACCAACCCGGCATCAACACCGTGGTGCTCAACCAGGGTCTCGAGGACATCCTGTTCGGCCACACGGCGGCAGACCTCGAGGACAACGGGCTCAACCCACTCATCTCTTACCTCCTGAACAACAACATCAACGTGGTGTCCATGGGTCTGACACCCTGCGATGGCTACGCCGGCGACGGCGCGAACCCCAACGACACCTGCACCGCCGCCGTTGACCAGGAACGGGCAAAAGTGAACACGTACCTCGCGGACGGAATCAGTACCTCCGGGACGTGGTCGACACCGGCCTACATCTCAGTCAACGCCGACACCGCGGTCGGTGTGCCCGACGCCAACGGGGAAACCAAGCTCGACCCGAACGCCGATGGCGGCGACCACGTCAACCTCACCGACGCCGGCTTCGGCTCGCTCACCTCGGCCTACCTCGGGGCACGAGACAAGTGGCTGCTCAACGACGGCACCGCCACCAGCGACCCCACCATCGCCGCCGACAGCGCCAACACCACCACCAATCTCAGCCTGATCCACAATAACAAGGCGGGAAAGAACCAGGCGACACTCGCCGGCGCCGCCGCTTGGGCGGCTGACGGCACGTTCGGTGAGGTCCTCAACCTGGATGGCGCCACAGGCAACGCCTCCACCCCCAGCCAGGTTCTCAACACCAACGGCAGCTTCAGCATTTCCGCCTGGGCCAAACTCTCGACCACCGGCCACACCGCCGACATCATCAGCCAGGACGGCAGTCAACAGTCTGGCTTCGAACTCCAATACGACACCACCTACAACCGCTGGTCCTTCACCATGCCCACAGCCGACGTCGCGAACGCATCACTACTCCACGCGATATCCGACGCCGCGCCGACAGCCGGTGCCTGGACCCACCTGGTCGGCGTCTACAACGCATCGACACACACGATGTCGCTGTACGTCAACGGAACACTGCAATCGACCCAACCGACCAACAGCAGTCCTGTCGCCACGACCGGAGCCTTGGCTATCGGACGAGGCCAGGCAAGCAGCGCTGCAACAAACTACTTCCCAGGTACCCTGAGCACTACCCAGGCATGGGACTATGCCCTCACCCCAACCCAGGTCTCAGCCCTGTACAAGCGAATCAACTGAACAGACAACCCTGAGCGCCTCCCGGACAGCAGTTCGGGAGGCGCTCTGCTTTCCGCTCCGTCCCCAGTACTCAGCCCCAAACCTCGTTGACCCACGCAACCGTGATCACTGGACTGCCTAACTAGTGGCGCAAGTCAGCTTTTCCTACAGCCCGCTCTCAGAGTTGTTAGCGGGCCAGGCCAGTGTTGACGAGGCACCGATGACACCACACCTGCCAGCCTCCACGCGGCGACTTCAACCACCGCGTGTCCCATCCCCACCATCGACAGCACCCGCCAGCCCCCAAAGCCAAGGTGCGCAACAAATCAGGCACGCTGGCCGTTTTCGCAGCGGTGATCGAGTTGCGGACACGCCAACGACAGCGCATACCAGGTCTGTCCACATCCGACACCCATCCATGGGAGGACATCATGGCCTGGACCGAGAAGATCGGCCCGCACTCCTGGCGCGTGCGCTACGCCACCGACGACGGCAAGATCGGATCCCTCTCCGGATTCGACACCAGGAAAGCCGCCACCGACTACGCCAACCAGATCGAAGCCGACCAACGACGCGGCACCTGGCTGGACCCCAACGCAGGCAAGACCACGGTCACCGACTGGGCGGCATTGTGGACCGAGACCCTCGACGTGGAGACCCGCACCAAGGAGAACTACCTCGGCCGGATCCACAATCACATCCTGCCCCGCTGGGACACCACCAACCTCGGCGACATCTCCGCCCGACCACTCACCCTCTGGATCAAGCAGCTGCGGCAGCGTTACGCCGCCTCCACCGTGGCCGGCATTCTCACCGTGTTCTCGATGATGCTCGACGACGCCGTCGACGAACACCTCATCGCCAACAACCCTGCACTGGCCGTTCGCCGCCGAGCCCGACGCGGACGCCGCCGCGACACCGAACCCATGCCCATCGAGCGGATATGGGCCACCCCCGAGCAAGTCGTGCGGATCGCCGACCAAGCAGCCCTGCTCGGCACCCACAGCGACTGGCTACTAGTCATCACCGCCGGCTGGACCGGAGCACGCTGGGGCGAGATGACCGGCCTCCGCCGCGCCAACACCCACCTCGACGACGGCTGCATCGTCATCGACGCCAACACCGGCTGCCTACACGAGTCCGCACACACCATGTGGCTCGGACCAACCAAGACACCAGCATCAGCCCGCACCATCACCCTGCCGCCATTCCTCATCACCCTGCTCCGAGAACACCTGGAATCCACCGACTCCGAATTCATCTTCACCAGCCAACGAGGATTCCAACTCCGACGCAGCGACTTCGCCCGACGCATCTTACGGCCCGCAATCGACGGAAATCTCCACAAACCCAATGCGCCGGTACTCACTTATCCCGTGCAACCCGGCATGACTTTCCACGGACTACGACACAGCCACAAGACGTGGATGATTGCCGATGGCATCCCCGAGATCGCCCAAGCCCGACGCCTGGGCCACCGACTCGACAATCGGATCGTCGAGACCTACAGCCACGTCGCCCCAGAAGTCGAACGACGCCTCCTACGTGGCCTAGAACGCCGCTGGCACAAGGCCAGGAGCCTCACCGAGCACACCACCCCGCCACTGCCACGAGCAGCAAGCACCGTCGCTCTGTCTGACCCCCACCGCGCCGAAGTGGTGGGAAACCAGGCGGGATCACCGCGACATGTGCAATGTTCGCTCCAGCACTCAAAAAGCGCTGAGCCAGGGTCCAAAGAGTGCTCAGCGAGGCGCGCTAACACGCCCACTATCGATCACCACCACGATCCGGCAGCAAGATCGATCCTCCAGAAATCCTCCACCCCAGCAACCTGAATCGGTTCCGAGACGATCGCCAGCGATCAACAACCATTAGCAGCCAAATACAATAAAATCCTTGGGGCCCAACGGAAATTCCGTTGGGCCCCAAGGATTTGATCACGCGTGGAGCTGAGGGGACTCGAACCCCTGACCCTCACACTGCCAGTGTGATGCGCTACCAGCTGCGCCACAGCCCCGAAACGAGAGTCGAAACCCGGGTTGGTAGGTCCCTCATCTCGTAGGGCAAACACTACACGATGGGTCCGCGGGAAGTGAAATCGGGGGGTGGGGTTGGGCGTTGCCGCAGGTCAGGCCCGCCGCGCCGGGGCGGCGCGGCGGGCCGGGGGTGATCAGTTGAGGAGCTTGTCGAGCCACTGGGGGTCGGCATTGGTGTTGATGGTGGTGTTCCCGTTGCGCACGGTAGGCGTCCCCTTGAGGGACAGCGGCGGATTGAACGCGGCGTTGTACTGCTGCTGCACGAGCTTGCCGTACGCGTTGTTGTTGACGTCGCTGGTGAACTGCGGCGAGGTGATGCCGAGGCGCTTGCCGAGGCTGAGGAGCTGGGCATTGGTGTAGCCGGGCCCGCCCTCCTCGGGCTGCTGGGCATAGAGGCTGGCGTGGAAGTCGGCGAACTTGCCCTGCTTGGCGGCGGCGATCGCAGCATTGGCGGCCTGGGTGGAGAACCCGGGCGGCACGCTGTGGGAGTCGAGCAGGTTGACCAGGTGGTACTTGATCTGGAGCTTGCCGTCGGCCATGGCCTTGGCGGTCTGCGCCCCGGTGGCCTGCTCCAACTGGTCGCAGTACGGGCAGAGGAAGTCCTCGTAGACGTCCAGCTTGACCTTGGCGGTGTCGGGACCGGCGACCACGGTGCCGTCGTCGAGCACGGTGGCGGAGTACTCGCTGGGGGCCTTGGTCACGGCGATGGCGTCGGCATTGCTGGTGTTGACGGGCGGCTTGGCCTGATTGGTGTTGCCGCTGGTCACGATCACGGCGACGATCACGGCGACCGCCACCACGATCACGACGGCGACGCCGATGGCGATGTTGCGCCGGTCGTTGCTGGCGCCGCGGGCGGCGGCGAGCGTCTTGGCGGCGTTGGCCTTGCTCTGGGTCCGCTTCTGCTGAGTGCTGGGCGTCTTGGGCGCGTCGGCCCTGGTGTGTGTCCGCTTCTTGTTCTGGGCCGCGCCCACTGAACCGTCCTCCTCGTCGCGGGGCCGGCCAACTCGGCGGCCGAGTCCTGGCGAAATGCTACCGACGGACTCTTAGCGTCAGCTGAGAAGGCCTTTTCGCAACGCCGAGAGGCACTGCTCGAGCGCCTCCGACGCCGCCGGGACCAAGGGGGCATAACCGGCGAAGGAATGCACGAGGTGGTCGAACCGGACGACTTCGGCGGACTCGAGGCGGCGGCCGTAGTCCTCGGCCTCGTCACGGAGGGGATCGCGCCACACGGTGGCGATGAACGCGGGCGGTAAGCCGGTGAGATCCGGGGCGAGCGCGGGGTAGAGCGTCGAGGGGCGGCCAGAGACGTCACCGGCGTAGTACCGCAGGTAGGTGGCGAGATCGGCGGCGCCGAGCACGGGCGCGTCAGCCTGCTCACGTTGCGAGGGGAACTCACCACCGAGGGCGGGATAGAGCAGCAGCTGGAACCGCAGCGCCGGCCCACCAGAGTCCCGAGCCAGCTGCGTGAGCACGGCGGCGAGGTTGCCGCCGGCGCTGTCCCCGGCGACGGCGATGCGCGACGGATCCCCGCCGATCTCGGCGGCGTGCGAGCCGACCCACCGCAGCACGGCGAAGGAGTCCTCGACGGCGGCGGGAAAGGGGTGCTCGGGCGCCAACCGGTAGTCGACGGCGACGACGACGGCCTGCACGGAGCGGCAGATCCGCCGGCACAGGTCGTCGTGGGTGGCCAGCCCGCCGGTGCACCAGCCGCCGCCGTGCATGAACACCACGACCGGCAGGTCGACGGCCCCGGCCACGGGTTTGTAGACCCGCACGGGCACCGGTGTTGTCATGTCGATCACGTCGCCGACCTGGATCACCGGCCGCATCCGCTGCCACCGCCGGTTCAGGTCGTCGCGGACCGCGACCACGTCGACGCCGGGATCGGAGACCCGGGCGACCGGGAAAGCCTCGAGGAACTGGTTCAGTTCTGGGTCGATGTTCGGCACGCCTCTAAGGCTAGGCAACACTTCGCAAGGCTTTCCTCAGTCCATGGTGAATCTATTACCCTCCGAACGTGACCCAGGTTGACGAAACTGCGCAGAGCGAGGTCGGCCACACCCACAACGACCTGTCGGGCGGCTGGCTGCGGCCGGCGGTGTTCGGCGCGATGGACGGCCTGGTGACCAACATCTCACTGGTCGCGGGGGTCGGCGGCGGCGGCGCGAGCGCGCACGTCATCGTGCTCACGGGCATGGCGGGCCTGGTCGCCGGCGCGTTCTCGATGGCCCTCGGCGAGTACGCCTCGGTGCAGACGCAGAACGACTCGGTGCGGGCCGAGGTGGCCACGGAGCGCCGGGAACTGCGCGAGAACCCGGCGGCCGAAAAGGCCGAGCTGGTGCAGATGTTCACCGAGATGGGCCTCGCGGAATCGACCGCGCGCCAGGTGGCGGAGGAAATCCACGCGGACGAGGAATTGGCGGTCCGCGTGCACATCGAGCAGGAACTGGGCGTCAATCCGGACGACCAGCCGTCGCCGGTGGTGGCGGCGATCTCCTCCTTCCTGTGTTTCTCGGTGGGCGCGCTGTTCCCGCTGCTGCCGTTCCTGTTCGGCTGGGAGTCGCTGCTGGCCGGCCTGGGCGTGGGCGGCGTGGGCCTGTTCGCGGCGGGCGCGGTGGTGTCCCGCTTCACGACCCGCCCGTGGTGGTCGAACGGCCTGCGCCAGTTGCTGTTCGGCGCGGTCGCGGCCGGCGCGACCTACCTGGTGGGTCTGCTGATCGGGGTGGCTGCGGCAGGCTAGCGGGGTGCGACTCCCCGATCTGCCGGTACGCGCGGTACTCGATGAGCTGACCGACGCCCTCGACCGTCACGGCACGGCGGTCCTGGTGGCCCCTCCCGGCACCGGAAAGACGACTTTGGTGCCGCTGGCGCTACGAGGGCGGGTAGTGGTGGCGGAGCCGCGCCGGCTGGCGGCGCGGGCCGCGGCGGCGCGGATGTCGGAGCTGCTGGGCGAGCCGGTGGGCGGCACGGTCGGCTACGCGGTCCGCGGCGACCGCCGCACCTCGAAGCAGACCCGGGTCGAGGTCGTCACCTCGGGCCTGCTGCTGCGGCGCCTCCAGCACGATCCGGAGCTCGCCAATGTCGACACGGTCCTGTTGGACGAGTGCCACGAACGCCACCTGGACGCCGATCTGCTGCTGGCACTGCTGCTCGACGCCCGCGCCGGCTTGCGACCGGACCTCAAGATCCTCGCCACCTCGGCGACTGTTGCCGCGCAACGACTCGCACAGCTGCTCGGCGACGACACCCCGGTCATCGAGGCCAAGGCGCGCATTTTCCCCGTGGAGACAACGTATGTCCCGCCGGCTAGAGGCGAACGCCTGGAGCAGCACGTTGCCAGAACAGTCCACAAAGCACTGTCCGAAACAGACGGTGATCTGCTGGTCTTCCTCCCCGGCGTCGGCGAGATCCGACGGGTCACCGAGCGACTCAAGGGCCTGAACGTGCTGCCGCTGCACGGAAGGCTCAGCGCCAAGGCCCAGGACGAGGCGTTGAAACCCGGGCCCCACCAAAGGATCGTGCTCGCGACGGCAGTCGCGGAGTCCAGCCTGACGGTGCCGGGCGTCCGGGCGGTGGTCGACGCCGGCCTGGCGCGCTCGCCCCGGGCCGACCACCGGCGCGGCCTCTCCGGCCTGGTCACCACGCGCGTGTCGGCGGCGGTGGCCGATCAGCGGGCCGGCCGCGCGGGCCGCGAGGCGCCGGGCCGGGTGTACCGGTGTTGGCCGGAGCACGAGCAGGCGACGCTGCCCCGCTATCCGGAGCCGGAGATCCGCACGGCGGAGCTGACCCGCCTGGCGCTGGAGCTGGCCTGCTGGGGCACCCCGGACGGCAGCGGCCTCGCCTGGTGGGACCAGCCGCCGGCGGGCGCCCTGGCCGCCGGCCAGAGCACGCTGAAGGCCCTGGGCGCCCTCGATGCCAACGGCGTCACCGATCGCGGCCGCCGCATCGCCGAGCTGGGCCTGCACCCGCGCCTCGGCCGCGCCCTCCTCGACGGCGCGCAGGAGCTCGGCGCACGGCCCGCCGCCGAGGTGGTCGCGCTGCTGGACGACGACTCCGTCGCCAGGTCCAGCGATGTCGACACGGCGCTCCGACAGCTCCGCCAGGACCGGCCGCACAGCTGGCAACGCGAGGTCCAGCGGCTCACGAAGCTCGTCACCGGCCCCGACGCGACGCGGGACGACCCTGCGCTCGTCGTCGCCCTGGCCCACCCCGAACGACTGGCCAAGCGCAGGGAACCGGGCTCCCGCAGCTACCTGATGGCCGGCGGCACCGCCGTCGAGACGGACGGCCCGAACGACAGCGAGTGGCTCGCGGTCGCCGTCGCGGACCGTGAACCTGGCCGCGCGCACGGCAAGGTCCGGTTGGCGGCCCGAGCGGACCAGGAGTTGGCCGAACGGGCCGCGCCGGCGCTGTTGTCCGAGGCGGACGAGGTGATCTGGGCCACTGGCGACATCGTCGCCCGCCACGTCCGACGGCTCGGCTCGATCGTCCTCGTCGAACGTCCGATCGCCAGGCCCGATCCCGACCAGCTACGTGAGGCGCTGACGGCCGGCCTGCACAGGGAAGGCGTCGGTCTCCTGCGGTGGACGCAGGACGCGACCCGGCAGCGCCAGCGCATGGAGTTCCTGCACGCCCACCTGGGCGATCCCTGGCCGGAGGTTTCGGATGACGCCATCATCCGAAACCTCGACCTGAGCGCCGCGCGGAAACGGGCGGATCTCGCCAACATCAGCGCCCAGCACGTGCTCCAGACGATGCTGCCCTGGCCGGCGGCCGCCCGCCTGGACGAGCTGGCCCCGGACCGGCTCGAGGTGCCCTCCGGCTCGAAGATCCGCGTCGACTACACGGCCGAGGGCCCGGTCCTGCCGGTCAAGGTGCAGGAGGCCTTCGGCTGGACCGAGACGCCCCGGATCGCCGACGGCCGCGTGCCGGTGCTGCTGCACTGCTCTCCCCCGCCGGACGCCCCGTGGCCGTCACCGGCGATCTGGCGAGTTTCTGGCGGCAGGGCTACCCGCAGGTGCGCTCCGAGCTGCGCGGCCGCTATCCGAAGCACCCCTGGCCGGAGGATCCGGTGACCGCTACGCCGACTCGCCGGACGAAACTCCGTTGACCAGGGCATCCTGGTGCGCATGTCGAACTCGACCACCACCGACAAGCTGTTCAAGGTCGCCATCGCGATCAAGGGCCTCGACGGCCTGGGCCAGCTCGTGCTGGGCATCGTGCTGATCTTCGTCCCGCCCACGCTGATCACCGGCCTGGCCAACGAGGTGGTCACGCGGGACCTGCTCGGCGACCCGAGCGGCACGCTGTCCACGCACCTGGAGACCGCCGCGCACAACTTCGCCGACGGCAGCAGCCGCGCGTTCGCCATCGGTTACCTGCTGTTGCACGCCGTCATCAAGCTGGGCCTGGTGGCGGCGCTGCTGCGCAAGATCATGCCGCTCTACCCGGTGGCCGCGGTGGTGCTGGGCGCCTTCGTGGTCTACGAGGTCTACCGGGCGATCAACACCCACTCGATCGCGCTGCCGATCTTCGCCGCGATCGACGTGGTGATCATCATCCTGGTCATCCGCGAATACCAGCAGTTGCGGCGCGAGCGCGCGGAGTCCTCGACGGACGCTCACATGTGATCAAGAACGTCGAACTGTCAAGGATCCTGGCGCGTACTGGAGTGTGACGAAGTCCGGGTCTGCCCGATTGGACTTCGCCACCTCCGGTTTGTTAGGCAGTGCAGGCCGCCTCGACCTTAAGGGGACCTCACATGCGCCTGCGGGGATCATTACGAGCGACCGCCGCACTCGCCGCCCTCGCACTGCTCGCCGCCTGCGGAACCGGCGACGGACCCGCCGGCTCGCTGACCGCGGCCGCCGGCCAGGGCAAGCTCACCATCGGCATCCGGTTCGACCAGCCGGGCATCGGCGAGAAGACGCTCAACGGCCAGTACACGGGCTTCGACGTCGACGTGGCGCGCTACGTCGCCAACGAGCTGGGCGTGGACCCCTCGAACATCACCTGGAAGGAAGCCCAGCCGGCGGACCGGGAGACGTTGCTCACCACCGGCAAGGTCGACATGGTGGTGGCCGCGTACACGATCAACGACAAGCGCAAGAAGCTCGTCGACTTCGCCGGCCCCTACTTCACCGTCGGCCAGGACCTGCTGGTGCGGATGAGTGACGACTCGATCACCGGGCCGCAGTCGCTGAACGGCAAGAAGCTCTGCTCGGTCGCCGGTTCCACGTCCGCGCAACAGGTGAAGGACAAGTTCGCACAGCAGACCACTCTGGTCGAGTACGGCCGGTATTCGGACTGCGTCACGGCGTTGCTGGCCAACATTGTCGACGCCGTCACCACCGACGACGTCATTCTCGCTGGTTACGCCGCGCAGAACCCCGAACTACTCAAGGTCGTCGGCAAACCGTTCACCAAGGACTCGTACGGAATCGGCCTGCGCAAAGGCGACGAAGGCGGCCGCGAAAAGGTCGACGCGGCGCTGCAGAAAATGGTTTCCACCGGGGCCTGGCGCTCGGCTCTCCAGAGCAACGTCGGCAGCTCGGGCTACCAGTTGCCGTCGCCGCCGGCCATCACGGAGCGCTGACCGGCGATTACTCCGGCACGACACCCCCGCCCGCAAATAGGCATGTTGATCTTCCAAAATTAACCTGGAAATTCCGGACACCGCCGTCCGGAATTTCGCTCTGGCGCGCAGAGATCTGCTGTGACAAAGTTCAAGACCCATTCGAAGGGTTCGACAGTTTCGCTTTGTCACAGCAGGCAGTCCCGACTCGACCTCGAGGGGGCCCGATCATGCGCCCGCGAAAACTATTACGAGCGGCGGCCGCACTCGCCGCGTTGGCCCTGTTCACGACGGCCTGCGGCGCGGACGGCCATCCGGGCTCGCTGAGTGCGGACGCCGCCGCCGGCAAACTCACCATCGGAATTCGCTACGACCAGCCCGGACTCGGCGAGAAGACGCTCAACGGGAAGTTCCAGGGCTTCGACGTCGAGGTGGCCAGGTACGTGGCCGGCGAGCTGGGCGTGAAGCCGGAGAACATCACCTGGAAGGAAGCCCAGCCGGCCAACCGGGAGAAGCTGCTGACCGGCGGACAGGTCGACATGGTCGTGGCCGCCTACACCATCAGCGACGAGCGCAAGAAGCTCGTCGACTTCGCCGGCCCGTACTTCCATCTCGGCCAGGACCTGCTGGTGCGGCTGGACGACAACTCGATCACCGGGCCGGAGTCGCTGAACGGCAAGCGCCTGTGCACGACGGTCGGCACCACCTCGGCCCAGGCGGTGAAGGACCAGTTCGCGCACGAGGTGACGCTCGTCGAGTACCCGCGGTACACCGACTGCATCACCGCGCTGCTGGCCGGCCTCGTCGACGCGGTCACCACCGGCGACGTGATCCTCGCCGGCTACGCGGCGCAGAACCCCGAGCTGCTCCGGGTCGTCGGCAAGCCGTTCACCAACGACTTCTACGGCATCGGCCTGCGCAAGGGCGACCCGAACGGCAAGGCGCGGGTGAACGCCGCCATCGAGAAGATGGTCTCCACCGGCGCCTGGACCGCGGCGGCGAAGGCCAATCTCGGCGCCTCCGGCTACCAGCTGCCCAAACCGCCGGCCATCACCGAGCGCTGAGCGTCGGTAGCGTGGCGGCATGCGCCTGCTGATCGGCTTCGACCAGTACCCGCTCGACCCGTTCCACGACCTGCTGCCCGGTTGGGACGTGGCCAGGACCACGCCGGACCGGTTCGCCGAGCTCGGCGTCGACGCGGACGTGCTGTGCCCGATCGCCGCGCGGGTGGACGCCGGCCTGATCGCCGCCGGCCGGTGCGGGCTGGTCCAGCAGTTCGGCGTGGGGCTGGAGAACGTCGACATCGACGCCGCCACCGCGGCCGGGGTGCTGGTGTCGCGGCTGCCCGGCGACGTCACCGGCAATGCCGACAGCGTCGCCGAGCTCGCCGTGCTGCTCGCGCTGGCGCTCAGCCGCCGGCTCGACGGGGCGCGGCAGGCCCTGCGCGACCGGCAGTGGGCGCAGCCGGTGGGGCGGGCGCTGTTCGGCGGCACGATGGCGATCGTCGGGCTGGGCGCGATCGGCGCGGCGGTGGCGAAACGGTTGGCGGGCTTCGATGTCCGACTGCTCGGCGTGCGCGAGCATCCGGAGCTGGGCGGGCCGCCGGAGGTCGGGCAGGTGGTCGGGACAGACCGGCTGCTCGACGTGCTCGGCGAGGCGGACGTCGTCGTCAGCGGCCTGACGTTCGGCGAGCACAACCGCAACTTCTTCGACGCCGCGGCGTTCGCGGCGATGAAGCCGGGGGCGCTGTTCGTGAACGTCGCGCGGGGCGGCCTGGTCGACGAGGCCGCCCTGCTGGCGGCGCTGGAGTCCGGGCACATCGCCGGGGCCGGGCTGGACGTGCACGCCGTGGAGCCGGCCGACCCGGCGAGCCCGTTGGTCAATCACCCCAACGTGATCGCCACCCCGCACGTGGCCGGCGTGACCGAGCAGATGATGCAGCGCTCGGTCATCGCCTTCACGGACAACCTCAAGCGGTACGAGGCCGGTGAGCCGCTGCTGTGGACGGTGAACTCAGAGGGTGCGCAGCGCCGGCCACAGCGCTGACCACGGCTCGTCACGGTCGGTGCACAGGTAGATCGGCGCGCCCTGGTAGCCGTTCTGGATGCCGAGCTTGTTATCCACTGTGGACACTCGGGCGACGGTGCGGAAGTGTCGGCGCATCAGGTCGGAGTTGTTGTCGCCCACGTACAGCACGTTCGTCGCGCTCTCCGGCGGCACGCCGAAGTACCAGTAGCCGCGGTTCGGACCGTAGGGCTCGGGCAGGCCGCGTTCGGGGCCGTACATGGACATCACGCTTGCCGACCAGTAGGTGTCGCCGACGATCGCCGTGTGCGCGCGGACATCATCGGGCAGCGCGCGGTAGGCGTCGGCGACCTCGTCGGCCATCTGCGGCCAGCCCACGCTCTCGAAGTCGATGAAGGACGAGACCTCGTCGGAGCCCCGGAGCGACTCCACCGGCCGGGTCGGCAGCGCAAAGACCACCAGCGCGACCGAGGCCAGGAACGCCGGCCACGCCACCCACGGCACCCACCGCTTCCGCCCCTCCAGGCCGACCGCGCCGACCGCCCACAGCACGGGCAGGATGCCGGCGGCGTAGTACGGCCGGCCGCCGGTCGCGATGAACACCACGATCAGGCCGATGGCGGTGATGCCGAGAAACCTGAGCTGCGGCAGCCGGAACGTGCGCCACAGGCCGTACAGACCGAGCGGCACACCGACGATTCCGCTGTAGAGGGCCAGGACCACCAGGAAGCCGCCCGCGCCGCCGATGTTCGCGTGCTCGTCGGCGGCGATCACGCTGCTCATCTCCAGCTGCGGCCAGCCGTTGCGGGCCTGCCAGAGCAGCGCCGGCACGGACGTCAGCACGGCGATCGCGGCGCCCAGCCACAACATGGGCCGGCGCAGCAGGTCCCGGGGCCCGGCGAGGAGGATCGCCGCGGCGGCGATCAGCCAGAAGAAGACGATCAGGTACTTGCCCTGCGACGTGACCGCCGTGACCAGGCCGGCCCAGAGCAGCAGGCGGTCCTCCCGCACCCGGATCCACCGGACCAGCAGCCAGGTGATCACCGCCCACAGGAATGGGTCCACAGTGGACGTGGCGAGCAGATGCCCGCCGCCGGCGAGGAAAGGCGCGACGGCGTAGGCGGCGGCCGTGATGACCTGGGCCCGGCGCTCGCCGCCGAGCTCCCGGGCCATCAGCGCCGCGACGAAGACGCCGGCCACCGTGGCCAGGATCGCCGGAATCCTCAGCACCACGAGGTTTCCCGGCGCAATGGTGTCCGCGATCAGCGCCAGGAACGGCACCAGCGGCGGCTGGTCGACGTAGCCGAAGTCGAGATGGTGGCCGGCGGCGACGAAGTACAGCTCGTCGCCGAAGTAGCCGTAGCGGCCGGCCGTGGCCAGCAGCGTGATGCCCAGTAGTCCAGCGATGATCGCGACCGGCCGCACGGCAAGTGCGGCAACGTCCACGGCGCTGCTGGGGACAGTGGTCGTGGTTCCCCCGGATTGCCGCACTTGCCGTTCCCCCCTCGTTTTCCCAACGAGGACCATCCAACCCGGACGGCCGCCGCCGCCGACAGCGCGGAAAGTGCCCGGCGGCTGATACTTTCGTAGGTGCCGGCGCTACCTAAGGCGGATTGTCGGACTGGGTAGGGTCGAGAGGTGACCCGACCGCGTTGGCGCGACGCCTTCTTCCTGCTGTCGCCGTTCGCCACCGTGCTCGGCGTCATGATGGTCATCTGGGCGGTCTACGGGCCACCGGAGACGTTCCACGAGTGGACCCAGACGTTCATCCAGCTGCCGTCGGCGGTCGCGCTGCTGTGGCACCGCAAGGCGCCGCTGCTCCTGCTGGCGCTGTGCGCGGCGTCCGCCATCGCCATGACGGTGTCGGCGTACACGGATCCGCAGCTGTTCGTCGGCGACCTGAACACGAACCCGCAGTGGGTGCCGCTGGCCACGCCGTTCGCGGTCGGCGTCGCGTTCAAGCGGATCCCCGGATCGTGCCGGATGTGGGCGTGCACGGCGCTGCTGATCGTGATCTCCACCCGCTGCTGGGCGCCGTCGTTCGACGCCGTCACCGGCGGCGCGTTCTTCACCCTGTTCCCCGCTCTGTTCGGGCTCTACATCGGCAACCGGGCCAGCCTGATCCGGGCGCTGACCGATCGGGCCGAGCGGGCGGAGCGGGAGCAGGAGCTGCTCGCCGAGCAGGCCCGCGCCGACGAACGCGTGCGGCTGGCCGGGGAGATGCACGACGTCGTCACGCACCGAGTGAGCCTCATGGTGCTGCAAGCGGGCGCCCTGCGGATCACCGCGCCCGACGACGCCACCCGGACCGCCGCCGAGGAGCTGCGGGAGGCCGGCTGCCAGGCGCTCGACGAGCTGCGGGATCTGGTCGGCGTGTTGCGGGCGCAGTCCGGGGCGGACGAGGAGGAGCAGACCGACGCCGTGCGGCTGCCCGATCTGGCAGAGCTGGTCGCGGAGTCCCGGGGCGTCGGCATGTCGGTGGAGCTGATCGTGGACGGCAATCCCCTGCTGACCGCGCCGGTGGTCGGCCGCACCGCGTACCGGGTCGTGCAGGAGGCGCTCACCAACGTCCGCAAGCACGCGCCGGACGCCCGCACCCGCGTGCACGTCCGCTACGGCGCCGATCGCGTGCGGCTGACCGTGCGCAACGGGCCGTCGCAGCGGACCGGCGAGCTCGGCGACAGCGGCTCCGGCACGGGCCTGCTCGGGCTGCGGCAGCGGGTCGAGCTGGTCAGCGGCCGTTTCACCGCCGCCGCGCGGCCCGACGGCGGGTTCGAGGTCGATGCGATACTGCCCGCGTTCGTGCCGACGACGGAGAGCTGACGTGATCAAGGTCCTGGTCGTGGACGACGAGCCGATGGTGTGCGCGCACCTGCGGACGATCCTCGGCTCCGCCCCCGACATCACCATCGTCGACGCCGCGCACGACGGGGCCGCCGCCGTCGAGGCCGTCGTCCGGCACCAGCCGCACGTCGTGCTCATGGACCTGCGGATGCCCGGCGTCGACGGGCTGACCGCCATCGAGCGCATCGCCGGCCTGCCGTCGCCGCCGACCGTCGTCGCCCTCACCACGTTCGACGCCGACCAGTACGTCATCCGCGCCCTGCGCGCCGGCGCCGCCGGCTTCCTGCTCAAGTCCACGCCGCCCGAGGACCTCATCAGCCTCGTCCGCGTCGCCGCCGACGGGCACACCGTGCTCTCCCCCGCCGCCGCCCGCCGCCTCGTCGCCGCCTCCGCCACCGAGCAGGCCGCCCGCGACAAGGCGTCGTCGCTGATCGCCGACCTCACCGAGCGGGAGATCGACGTGGTCACCTGCCTCGGCGAGGGCCTGTCCAACGCCCAGATCGCCGCCCGCCTGCACCTGTCCGAGGCCACCGTGAAGGGCTACGTGTCGCGGATGCTCGTCAAGCTCGACTGCGCCAACCGCACCCAGATCGGCCTGCTCGCCTACGACGCCGGCCTCGTCACCCGCTGAGCCCGGCCAGCACCACCGACAGGAGCGTGTCGAACAGCTCCGGGTCGTCCTCGGTAGCCAGGATCAGGCCCTGGACCAGGGCGACGAGGTGGGCGCGGGTGATGTCGGGGCGCACCGCGCCGGCCTCCTGGGCCCGTACGAGCACGCGGTCGCCGGCGGCCTTGGCGGCGGCGCAGGCGTCGTCGAACTCGGTGCGGTCGCCGAGCACCATCGACATGACGCCGATGGCGATGCCCCGGTAGGTCTTGCCGTGCTCGCAGCTGGCCCGGACCCAGTTGGCGAAGGCCTCGGCGGGTTCCTGGCCGGCGAGCTCGTCGATGTACGTGGTCAGCCCGCGCAGCCGCGCGGACAGCAGCGCCACGAGCAGGGCCTCGCGGTTGGGGAAGTGCCGGTAGAGGGTGCCGATGCCCAGCCCGGCGCGCCGGGCGATGTCCTCCAGCGAGGCGTCGGCGCCGTGCTCGGTGAACGCCTCGTGGGCGCAGGCCAGCAGGCGCTCGTAGTTGCGTCGGGCATCGGCGCGCATCGGAACTCCCTCGACAAACGGAGGTAGCCTCCGTATGGTCGTCGATATCCGGAGGCGACCTCAGCTTAGGGGAGAGGCATGGACACCATCGGCATCTGGACGTTCGCGTTCGACGGCCAGCCGGCGGCGCAGGTGCGGGAAGCGGCGGCTGAGCTGGACGAACTCGGCTACGGGGCGCTGTGGTTCGGCGAGGGCTTCGGTCGGGAGGCGCTGACCCAGGCGGCCCTGCTGCTGCACGCCACGAGCCGGCTCACGGTGGCGACCGGCATCGCGCAGACATCACTGCGCAGCCCGCGGGCCATGGCGATGGCCCACCACACGCTCATTGAGGCGTTCCCGGAACGCTTCCTACTCGGCCTCGGCGGCCACCGGTCGCCGGGACAACCGGGCGCCCCGACCGACGCGCGGCCGCTCGACACCATGCGGGACTACCTCGACGCGATGGACCAGGTGCCGGGGTTCGGCGTGCAACCAAGGCGGGCCCTGGCGGCGCTGGGGCCACAAGCGCTGAAACTCGCGGCGGAGAAGACCGAGGGCGCGCACTCGTACTTCGTGCCGGTCGAGCACACCGCGAAGGCCCGGGAGCTGCTCGGCCCGGAGCCGCTGCTGGCCGTCGAGCAGGCGGTGGTGCTGGGTGGCGACAAGGACGTGGCCCGCCAGCACGTCACCACCTACATGGTCGCGAAGCACCAGACGAACAACCTGCGCCGGTTCGGCTACACCGATGACGACTTCGCCGGCAGCGACCGGCTGGTCGACGCCATCACGGTCACCGGCGACGTGGACGCGGTCGCCAAGCGCGTCCAGGAGCACCTGGACGCCGGCGCGAACCACGTCTGCATCCAGGTGCTCACCTCGGACCCGGGCCGCATCCCGCTCGCGGAGTGGCGCGAGCTGGCCGACCTCATCCCACGTCACGCCGCCTGAACCCGACCAGCCCGGCGGCGGTCAGCGCGATCGTGATGGCCACCAGCCACACCAGCGGCGTCGCGGTGAACTCGCCGCCGGGCAGCTTGGGCAGGTGCGTGAACGGCGAGATGTCCAGCGCCCACTGCTTGAGCTGGAACAGCGGGCCGAGCAGCTCGATCAGCAGGAACACGACCAGCGCGGCCCACGCCAGCGAGACCAGCTTGGGCAGCAGGCCGAACAGCGCGGTGGCGATGCCGGCCAGCACCCACACGGCCGGCACCTGCACCATCGCCGCGCCGAGCAGCCGCGGCAGCTGGGCGCCGACATCGCCCTGGCTGAGCCCCACGGCCAGACCGGTCACGGTGCCGGCGACCGCCAGCAGGAAGGCGGTGCCCAGCAGCGCGAACAGCAGATGGCTTGCGGCCCAACGGATTCGCGCCACGGAACCGGCCAGCACGGGCTCGGCGCGCATCGTCGTCTCCTCGCTGCGCAGCCGCAACGCCGCCTGGATGGCGTACACGGACACGGCCAGGCCGATGATGTCCAGGATGGCCGCCATGAACGAGTCCACAAGGGACTGCTGGCCGCCGATGTGTTGCAGCGCCTCGGCAAGCTGCGGGCTGCTGTCGAGAATGCTGTTCAGGCTCTTGGAGATCCCGCCGAGCGCGCCGCCCATCACGGCGAGGCCGACGGCCCAGCCGATCAGGATTCCCCGCTGCAACCGCCAGGCCAGCCCGAGCGTGCCGAGCAGGGCCGGGCTCGCCGTGGCCCGGCCGGCCCGTTCCGGCAGCATGCCGGCGCCGATGTCCCGGCGGCCGACCAGACCGTACGCGACACCCAGCAGCACAACGGAAATCGCGACGTACAGGGCCGGCACCCACCAGCGCTCGTCGGCGAACGGACGCATCTGCTGCGACCAGCCGATCGGGCTCAGCCACGACAGCCACCGCGGCCCGTCGGAGGCGGCCGAGTCGCCGGCGGCCCGCAGCAGGTACGCCGCGCCGATGACCACGCCGCCGATCCCGTTGGCGGCACGGGAACTCGAGCTCACCTGGACGGCGACCGCGGTCACCGCCGAGAAGAACCACACGCTGCCGCCGATGCCCAGCCCCATCGCGAACGACCCGGCGGCCGGAAGCCCTTGGCCGGCAAGGGCGAGGCCGATCAGCAGCGCGTACACCACGCCCGCCCCGAAGACCACGATCAGCGTCGCGGTGAGCTTGGCGTGCCGGCCGACGACGCCGGCGCCGAGCAGCTCGTGCCGGCCGGTCTCCTCGTCGGCCCGGGTGTGCCGGACGGTCGTGAACACCGCCATCAGCCCGACCAGCACACACGCCACAGCCCCGTATTTCCACTCCGTCATGCCGCCGACGGTGTCGAGTCCCTGTGCCGGGCCGCTGAGCGCCAGCACCGACGGGTTGTTGGCGATCGACGCGGCGAACTCGACCCGTGACTGCACGGTCGGGTAGAGCTGGGCGAAGCTGGCCGCGGTGGCGGCGACGATGCCGGTGATGGCCAGGATCCACACCGGCAGCTGGATCCGCTCCCGGCGCAGCACCAGCCGCACCAGGGAACCGGTGCCCACCAGGGTGTTCACGCTTCCACCTCGTAGTGCCGCAGGAACAGCTGCTCCAGCGTGGGCGGCTGGCTGACCAGGCTGCGCACCCCGAACTCGGTGAGCTTGCGCAGCACCGCGTCCAGCTCGGCGGTGTCCACCTCGAACTGGACCTTGTTGCCCTGCGCCGAATAGTCGTGCACGCCGGTCATGGTGTCCACACCGGACAGTGGCGAGCCCAGCTCGGCGGTGATCGAGGTCCGGGTCAGGTGCCGCAGCTCGGCCAGCGTGCCGGACTCCACGGTCCTGCCGCTGCGGATGATGCTGACCCGGTCGCACAGCGCCTCGACCTCGGCCAGCACGTGGCTGGACAGCAGCACGGTCCGGCCGTCCTGGCGCTCGCGGGCGATGCAATCCCGGAACACCTCCTCCATCAGCGGATCCAGGCCCGAGGTCGGCTCGTCCAGGATGAGCAGCTCCACGTCGGAGGCGAGCGCGGCGACCAGTGCGACCTTCTGCCGGTTGCCCTTGGAGTAGGTCCGGCCCTTCTTGGTCGGGTCCAGGTCGAAGCGCTCCAGCAGGTCCTTGCGGCGCTTGGGATCCAGCCCGCCGCGCAGCCGGCCGAGCAGGTCGATCACCTCGCCTCCGGACAGCGTGGGCCAGAGCGTGACGTCACCGGGCACGTAGGCCAGGCGGCGGTGCAGCTCGGTGGCGTCCCGCCAGGGGTCGCCGCCGAGCAGCTCGGCGCGGCCGCCGTCGGCGCGCAGCAGACCGAGCAGGACGCGGATGGTGGTGGACTTCCCGGCGCCGTTCGGGCCCAGGAAACCGTGCACCTCGCCAGTGGTCACGGTGAGATCGAGTCCGTCGAGCGCCTGGGTCCGGCCGAACGCCTTGCGCAGGCCGGACACCGAGATGGCGGTTGTCATGGCGCCAAGCTACACTCATTTCACAAATTCGTGAAGACAGTGAACTCGACCGGGTGAGAGGATGATCGAGTGACCGAGCGCGACGACGAGGCCGTGTCGAAGTTCATCGAACGGTTCGCCCTGATGCTGGCCGAGGCGGGCATTCCCCGCATGCCGGCGCGGGTCTTCGTCGGGCTGCTCGCGTCCGAGAGCGGCCAGCTCACCGCGGGCGAGCTGGCCGAACAGCTGTCGGTCAGCCCGGCCGCGATCTCCGGCGCGGTGCGCTATCTCACGCAGGTGCACCTGGTCGTTCGGGAGCGCGAGCCCGGCGAGAAGCGGGACCACTACCGGGTGCGCGGCAGCAGCTGGTACGAGTCGGCGGCGGACCGGGAGCGCCTGCTCGTGCTGTGGTCCGAGGCGCTGACCGAGGGCGTCGCCGCGGTCGGCGAGGACAGCGAGGCCGGCGCCCGGCTGCGCGAGTCGGTCGAGTTCTTCGACTTCCTCCGGGTGGAAATCCCCTTGGTCCTCGACCGCTGGCGGTCACGTAACGTCGCGAACTGAGGCGGCGATCATGCGGTGGTCCACCCCGTCGAGTGGGAGAGGCCACCCCGGATGCCACGTCTTGTCGCCGCCGCCGGCGCGTTCCTGCTCGGCGCCGCCCTGCTGTCGGGCTGCGACCCGAACCCGCAGGTCACCAATACCGGCAACGGCACAGCCGCGATCACGTCGAGCGTAACGCCGGCCCCGGTCACGACGACTAGTACCACCGAGGCGACCACCACGACGACCGTCGCACCGCCACCGACGACCACCGTGGTGCCGCCACCCGCTGTAATCACGCATGCCGCCGCTGCGCCCCCGCAGACGGCGTGCGGCGCCGACCAGTACCGCAACGTGGACGGTGTCTGCGTGAACCGTCCGGTGGCCGCGCCCGGTCCCCCGCCCGGCGCGACCGCGAAGTGCAACGACGGCACGTACAGCTTCAGCCAGCACCGGTCGGGCACCTGCTCCGGCCACCACGGCGTCGCCGTCTGGCTGTAGGACCATCGAACAAGCGAGGGGCCGGTTCCCGCCCCCAGGAACCGGCCTCTCGCGCCCATCACGTCAACTTCGGCGGCGTGGCGTCTTCCCCGCCGCCGTCCGCCACCCGGTTCGCCCAGCCGACCAGGCCGGCGATGTCGATCCCGTACGGGTCCGAGTCCCGGTACGGCTCGATGTTGCCGGCTCCCCGGCGCAGCAGGCTGATCGCGCCGGCGCGGTTGCCGCGGGCCGCGTGCGTGAGGCCGACCGCCAGCTGGGCCATGCCCCGCCAGAGCTGGCGATCCGGCTCGTTGGCCGCCTTCCAGGCGTCCTCCAGCACCTCGTGGGCGTGGAACGGCCGTCCGCGATCCAGCAGGTCCTGAGCCTCCGCAAGCGTTTGCGAGGGGGTGCGGACGATGCCCTCCGGCTGTCGCTCGACCCCCGGCGCGCCGTGCGCCATCGGCCGGCCCAGCCCGTCCCGCGGCCGCGCGTTGCGGGCCTTGCCGTTCGCGTCCCTGTCCCGGTCGGCCATGGTCCGATTCTCACACGGTGAAGCGGTCGGGATCGGCCTGCGCCCAGTCGACGGCCCAACTCCGCGGCGGCTCCGCCAGCAACTGGCCCGGCGCCAGCCACTCGTACAGGTCGGCGTAGGTCTGCACGGTGACCGGATCCGTGCGGCGGCACAGCATGTGCGGGCGCAGCTCGTCGGGATGGCCCACGCCCATCGACGCCATGATCTGCACCGCGCTGTGCACCGTCGACTGCTGGAAGCGCTGCACGCGCAGGGATTTGTCCCCGACGTCCAAAGCCCGGGCCCGCTTCGCGTCCTGGGTCGCGACGCCGACCGGGCAGGTGTTGGTGTGGCAGCTCTGTGCCTGGACGCAGCCGACCGCGAACATCATCGCCCGCGCCGCGTTGGTGTAGTCCGCGCCCTGCAACAGCCTCTTGACGATGTCGCTGCCGGTCGCGACCTTGCCGCTGGCGCCGATCCGGATCCGGTCCCGCAGGCCGGTGCCGACCAGCGCGTTGTGCACGGTGATCAGGCCCTCGGTCAGCGGCGTGCCGAGGTTGTCGGCGTACTCCAGCGGCGCCGCGCCGGTGCCGCCCTCCGCGCCGTCCACGATGATGAAGTCGGGAGCCGTTCCCTCCTCCAGCATCGCCTTGCACACGGCGAGGAACTGGCGGCGCGATCCCAGGCACAGCTTGAAACCGGCGGGCTTGCCGCCGGCGAGTTCCCGCATGTGCGCGATGAAGCGGACCAGTTCCCGCGGCGTGCCGAAGACCCGGTGGTACGGCGGGGAGATCACCGTCTGGCCGACGGGAACGTCCCGCACCGACGCGATCTCCGCGTTGACCTTGCTGCCCGGCAGCACACCGCCGACGCCCGGCTTCGCGCCCTGCGACAGCTTCAGCGACACGCAGCGCACGCTGTCGTGGGCCGCTTTGTCCGCGAACTCCCTTTCGTCGAAGCCTCCATCCTTGGTGCGGCAACCGAAATACGCCGTGCCGACCTCCCACACCAGGTCGCCACCGTGCCGCAGGTGGTACTCGGACAGGCCGCCTTCGCCCGTGTCATGGGCGAATCCGCCGAGCTTCGCCCCTTTGTTCAGCGCCAGCACCGCGTTCGCCGACAGCGAGCCGAAACTCATCGCGGACACGTTCAACAGCGACATCTCGTACGGCTTCGTGCAATCCGGGCCGCCGATCCTGATTCGCGGCGCGTCGTCGGGGACCGGCAGCGGGGCCATCGAGGCGGCGAGGAACTCGTGCCCCGTCGCGTAGACGTCACGTTCCGTGCCGAACGGCTCCTCCGCGTCCGTGCCCTTGGCACGCTGGTACACGATGCTGCGGACGTCCCGGTCGTACGGGCGGCCGTCGAAGTTGCGTTCGATGAAGTACTGCTGCAACTCCGGGCGCAGATCCTCCAGCAGGAAACGCAGATGCCCGAACACCGGGTAGTTGCGCAGCACCGAATGCCGGCGCTGGATCAGGTCGTACGCGCCCAGGGCCGCCACCGCCAGCAGCGGGACCGTCAGGAAAAGCCACCACGGCGAGACCGCCACGACGAGCGTGACCGACGCCAGCGCCACCAACCACAGCACCGCCACCACAGTGATCCGCACGGGGAAAGTCAACACCGGACGCCGCCGCGACGCACGCCCTGGTGGAATGGTGCCCGGCATGCCGATGAAGACCGCGGCGGGCCGAGGTGCTCGACGAGACGCACACCCAGATCCGCACGCTGGGCATGGCCGCCGTGCGGGTCGCCGACGCGGCCGAGGCAACCGGCGTCAGCCCCGCCTTGATCATCTACCACTTCGGCACCAAGGAGAACCTGCTGTCGGCGGCACTCCTGCGCGCAGGATCTCTCCACTTTGGACGCCATTGTCGGCGGCGGTCTCGGCGTCGCCGCCGTGCCGTACTGCATCACCCCCGCCAACCAGCAGCGGATCCGGGCGGGCCTGGTCGTGGAGGCCGCCAACCTGCCCTTCTCACCACCGTCTTCGACCTGTCCCGCGACAGCGGCCACTCCCTCCGGCGGTCCGCGCTTGCCTTGACGACCCGCCAACTGGCCGCTGTCGACGGGTTGGCGGGCTAGGCCGACGGGCCGGCGACGCCGACGACGTTGCCCTCCGGGTCGGCGAACCGGCCGACGGTGAAGTCGCCCGTGGCCGGCTCGGGGCCGAGCAGCCGCTTGCCGCCGAGGCTCTCGGCGGTGCGCAGGGCGGTCTCCACGTCGGGCACGGCGACGTAGAACAGCACCCGCGGCTCGAACCCCTCGCCGCCACCGACACCGCCGTTGATGCCGGCGCCGGTCGCGAAGTGGTACTTCCCGGGCTGCGACACGTTCGGGCTGACGGCGTCGCCGGTGTCGAACGTCCAGCCGAACAGGCCGGCGTAGTAGTCGCGCAGCGCGTCCGGCTCGCCGCCGATGATCTCGAAGTGCACCACGGGCTGCCCCATGCCTGGCTCCTTTCGCTCACCCGGTGGTCGGAGCCGCCAGCAGCTTCTCGACATCGGCCCGGCGACCGGCCCAAGGATGGGCGAGTTCGAGCTCCCGCGACACCTGGAGCAGCAGGTCCTCCCGCCACGGCGCGCCGACGAGCTGCACGCCGACGGGTAGGCCGGTGGTGGATCGGCAGCGAGATCGCGGGCTGACGCTCCCGCCATCGTGCCCGGACACCTGGCCGGAGCCGACACACGCTTGCCCGTCTAGTTTTAGTCATCTAGACTAAAAGTACGTTGACGACCGAGGGGAGACCGACATGGGATACGGCCGGTGGGATGACGACGCCTTCCAGGCGGCGCGGACGTTCCGCGCCAGACGGGGACTCGACGACTTCGGCTACACCGCCGACATGCACGGCCAGGCCCGCTCGACGTGGCGGGCGCACCAGCGGCTCGACCCTCGGGACGCGTTCCGGGAGAGCCGCGACAGCGCTGAGCACGCCAACTCGCTGCCGATCGCGGTGCTGTTCGACGTCACCGGCTCGATGGGCACGGTCCCGCGCATCATGCAGGGCAAGCTCGGCCGGCTGCACGGCCTGTTGCGCAGCAAGGGATACGCCGAGGACCCGCAGGTCCTGTTCGGCGGCATCGGCGACGCCGAGAGCGACCGGGTGCCGCTCCAGATCGGCCAGTTCGAGTCCGACAACCGGATGGACGAGCAGCTGCGGCTCATCCTGCTGGAGGGCGGCGGCGGTGGGCAGAAGTCGGAGAGCTACGAGCTGGCGGCGTACTTCATGGCCCGCCACGTGGCCACCGACGCGTGGGAGAAGCGCGGCCGGAAGGGCTACCTGTTCCTGATCGGCGACGAGCTGAACAAGCCTCGGCTGGCCGCGCAGCACATCCGCGAGGTCATCGGCGACGACGTGCGTGAGGACGTCTCGGTCGCGTCGGTGTACCGCGAGCTCTCCCAGCGGTGGCACGTCTTCTACATCCTGCCCAACCAGTCGAGCTACTACCACGACCCGGACATCGCCGCGCACTGGGCGACGCTGCTGGGCGAGCGGTTCCTGCGCCTGGAGGATCCCGCCGCGGTGTGCGAGTTGATCGCCCTGATGGTCGGCGTCGGCGAGGGCCGGATCGACGTCGGCGGCGGGCTGGCCGACCTGAGCGACATCGGCTCACGTGCCGAGGCGGCCGCGGTCCGCCGCGCGCTGGAGACGGCGAATGGCCCTCGCTGATCGGCACGTGATCGTCGTCGACCTCGGCTTCGGCGACGCCGGCAAGGGCGCGACCGTGGACTGGTTGTGCGCCAACGGATCCGTCGCCGCCGTCGTGCGATTCAACGGCGGCGCCCAGGCCGCCCACAACGTCATCGCCGACGGCCGACACCACCGGTTCTCCCAATTCGGCGCCGGCACCCTCACCGGCACTCCGACCCTCTTGTCACGGCACATGCTCGTAGAACCCATCGCACTCGCAACGGAATCCGTCGAACTCGCCCGACTCGGAGTCCCCGACCCCTTGGGCCTACTGCACATCGACGGCGACGCATTGCTCACGACCCCCATCCACGTGGCGGCGAACCGGGCGCGGGAGGACGCCCGGGGCGCCGCCCGCCACGGCTCGTGCGGCAAGGGCATCGGCGAGACCGCCGCCTACGCCCTGACCCACCGCGCCCCCACCGTCGCCGACTGCCGCGACCCGGCAGAACTCGCCCGACTACTGGACGCCCTCGCTCGCCACTACGAACCGCTCATCGGCGACCGCTTCGACTCCGTCACCGCCCTGGTCACCCTCTACCGCGACTTCGCCGCCGCCACACGAATCGTCACCCAGGACGCACTGGCCACCTTCGCCGCCCACGGCCGCCTGGTTTTCGAAGGCGCCCAAGGAGTCCTACTAGACGAATGGCGTGGCCTACACCCCCACACCACATGGTCCACAGTGGAACCCCGCTACGCCCGCGCCATGATCGCGGCCCTGGGCGAACGCCCTTACGTCCTAGGCGTAACCCGCACCTACCTCACCCGCCACGGCGCCGGCCCCTTCCCCACCGAGGACAAAGACCTACGCCTACCCGAACCCCACAACGCCACCGGCGAGTACCAGGGCGCCTTCCGCGTAGGCCATTTCGACCCCATCCTGCTCCGCTACGCCATCGAGGCCTCCGGCGGCATAGACGGCCTAGCCGTCACCCACCTCGACCAGCACACCAACGTCCGCTCCGCCACCGCCTACAACACCCCCGACGGCATCATCACCGCCCTCCCCTGCGGCCCTTGGCAAGACCTCACCCACCAGGCCCACCTCACCCGCCTACTTGCCACGGCCCGCCCCATCCTCGAAGACCTCCCCGACCCCGCCACCACCATCCCCACCCACCTACAAGTCCCAGTCGTCCTCACCTCGCACGGCCCCGACCGCCTCGACCGCAGGCTCCCCACCACCGCAGGTGCGGCAAGATAAACCGGTGCCACCAGAGGACACCGCGCTACCACCCCAGTCAGCCGTCTCCATCGACGTGCTCACCCTGCGGTTCTGGCCCGACGACGACACCGTCCACCTCGGTGTCGCCCCTCGCGCGCATCCCCCCTTCCTCGGTGACCTCGCCCTCCCCGGCGTCCTCCTCACCCGCGGCGCCCGCCTGGCCGACGACGCCCGCCGCGCCGTAACCACCAAACTCGGCGTCCCCACCCCCTCGATAGCCGCCGTCGGCCAACTCATCACCTTCGACGAACCCAACCGCGACCCCCGCGGCCCCACCCTCTCGATAGCCATGTGGGCGGTCTGCACTCAGACGGACGCAGACAACACGCAGACCGTCTGGCCCCCTCTGACCGCCGTCCCCACACTGGCCTTCGACCACACCGCCATCCTCACCCACTGCCGCCCCCTCCTCGCCGCCAAACTCTGGTCCGACCTCCCCTTCACCAGGGCCCTCCTCGGCACCCGCTTCTCCGCCACCCGCGCCGTCACCCTCACCGCCGCCCTCCGCGGCGAACGCCCCGACCCCGGCAACCTCAACCGCCTCATGGCCGGCATCCCCACCCTCCACCGCACCCCCGACCGCGTCCGCTCCCACCCCACCGGCCGCCCCGCCGCCATCTGGACCTTCGAAGACGAGGGAAACTGAGGACGAGCAACAGACGAGGCCGAGGCAGGCACAACAGAGGTGACAGCAGAGCGAAGGCGAAGCCGAGCGACAGACCAGCACACCGGCCAGGCGAAGGCGAAGCCGAGCGGCAGACCAGCACACCGGCCAGGCGGAGACGAAGCCGAGCGGCAGACCAGCACACCGGCCAGGCGAAGGCGAAGCCGAGCCCCCGAGGGCGATGCGAAGCGAGCCCGAAGGGGGGTGCAGGGGGGCGAAGCCCCTCCTGCCTTGGGGTGTGGGGCGAGAGCCCCACAAGTGGCCGGAACGAGAACGGCCCGCGCCCTCCGCGGGCACGGGCCGTCCAACGAGTGGAGGTGCCGGGAATCGAACCCGGGTCCTCTGTCGCCTCATCAGGGCTTCTCCGTGTGCAGTCCGCTGTGTCTCTGCTCGGCCCCACCGTTCACGCGGACGAGACGGTGTGACGGGCCCAGTCGCTGTGGTTGTCCCGCAGTCCCCCGCGACCGGGTTCTGCGGTTTAGCCTCCTAGCTGATGCCGGCTACCGGGTCGGAGGCGCTCCCGGGCCGACAGCGTTGCTCAGGCTGCTCAGGCAGCGAGAGCGAACGCGCGCTGACTGTTCGTCTTGGCGCTTATTGGTTTGCGGCGACGCTTGAAGGTGGTCTCTCGCCTGCACCTACACGCTTCCCCTGACTCAACGTCCAAAGTCGAAACCGTTCACCCCCTGGTCGTGGGTCTGACATCCGCAAGCATAACGCGTGGGCGATCTCGGTTCATCCCGGTTCACGCGGCGGCGGAGCCGCCGGCGATGAGGGTGACGGAGACGGCGGCCAGCGCGAGGCCGACGCGTTGGACGCGGCCGGTGCGTTCGCCGAGGACGAGGCGGGCCATGAGCACGGTGGCGGCGGGGTAGAGCGAGGTCAGGACGCTGACGACGGCGAGCAGGCCGGTGCGGAGCGCGAGGAGGAACGCGGTGTTGCAGACGGCGTCGAGCAGGCCGGCGGTGATGGTGAGGGCGATGGCCGAACGTTCCGGGATACGGAATTGGCCGCCGACGAGGGCGGCGGCGAGGACCAGGGCCGTGGCGGTGCCGCGGGACACGACGAGCGGCCACAGTCCGCTGTCGGCCGGTAGCTGGTCGAGCAGCACGAAGTAGACGGCGAAGGCGGCGCCGGAGCCGACGGTAAGCCAGCCGACGCGGGCGGTGAACCGCACGGGCCCGGCTTCGTCGACGGCGGTGCGTTCTTCGCGGCTGACGAGCACGACGGCGATGACGGCGAGCAGCGCGCCGCCGATGGCAATGGCACCCAGCGACTCGCCCGTGACGAGCCCGAAGATCAGCGGCAGGCCGGCGACCAGCAGCGCGGTCAGCGGGGACACGACGTTCATGGGGCCGGTGGCCAAAGCGCTGTAGAACCAGATGATGGCCAGGCCGTTGGCGGCGCCGGCGATCATGGCGATGACCAGGTCGACGCCGCCGAGCTGGCCGCCGGCGAACGGAGCCGCGAGCAGCAGCCCGGCGAGACCGACGGGGTAGGTGACGAGCACGACCCGCAGCACGTGGGTGCGTCGGGACGCGAGCCCGCCGACGAAGTCGCTCAGCCCGTACCCCAGCGCCGCCACCAGCGCGAACACCATCGATCCCACGGCCATATTGTCCATCAACGGCGATATTTGCGGAATCCTTACCCGGATGCCGGACAGATCACACCAAAGCTACTCCATTCGAGTGAATCCCGCGACCTGGGCGTCAGACTTGGCCCCGGAACCCCTCCATCACGGTGAGGTCGTCCACTCCCGCACGACGGCCCCACCCGGAGGCCCCCGTTCACCCCCAGGCTTGAGGACGGGGGCTTCTTTACGCGAAAAAACAGCCGGGCAGACCCCAGAACTGGGTCTTCCCGGCTGTTCTCACGTCATCGCGGCGAACCGCGAACTGCTCAGTCCCGACGGCCCTTGGCCCAGCGGCCCATGGCGCGGACGGTCTCGCGCTCGGCGTCCCGCTTGGCCAGCGTCTGCCGCTTGTCGTAGGCCTTCTTGCCCTTGGCCAGCGCCAGCTCGACCTTGACCTTGCCGTCCTTGAAGTACATGGACAGCGGCACCAGGCTCAGGCCGCTCTCCTTGGTCTTGCCGATGAGCTTGAGGATCTCGCTCTTGTGCAGCAACAGTTTCCGGTTGCGGCGCGGCTCGTGGTTGGTCCACGTGCCCATCTCGTACTCGGTGATGTGCAGCCCGCGCAGCCACACCTCGCCGTCGTCGACGGTGGCGAAGGCGTCCACAAGGGACGCCCGCCCCGCCCGCAGGCTCTTCACCTCGGTGCCCATGAGCACGACACCGCACTCGTAGGTGTCCACGATGGAGTAGTCGTGGCGCGCCTTGCGGTTGGTCGCGATGGCCTTGCGGCCCTGTTCCTTGGGCATGATCCGATTTTACGTCCGCGCGACAACCGGTTACTACAGCCGCACGTACAGGCGGAGCGTCACGTAGCCGGTGATGGCCGAGATGACCGCGGCGACACCGACCAGGATCGGCGAGATGGCCACCACGTCCAGCAGGTCCAGCCGCGGCAGCACGCCGGAGGCGATCGGCCCGGACAGCGCCGAGTCCAGGAAGAACACCTTGGCCGCGCCGAGCCCCACGATGCCGAGGATGGAGCCGATGATGCCGGCGACCACGGCCTCGATGAGGAACGGCAGCTGGGTGTACCAGCGGGTCGCGCCGACCAGGCGCATGATGCCGACCTCGACCCTTCGGGTGAACGCCGACACCTGGATCGTGTTGGATATCAGCAGCACCGCCGCCGCGGCCTGCACCAGCGCGATCAGGAACGTCGCGTAGCGCACCGAGTCGAGGATGCCGAAGAAGCGCTGGAGGAACACGCCCTGGTCGTCGACGGTCTTCACGCCGGGCTTGCCGGTGAACGCCTTGACCAGCGCGTCCGCCTTGCTCGGGTCGGTCAGCTTGACCTGCAGCGTCGCCGGCAGCGACTCGGGCCGGGTCAGCCGCAGCAGCTCCGGCTCGGCCTGGAACAGCTGCTGGAACCGCTGGAAGCTCTGGTCCCGGTTCTGGAAGGTGACCGTCTCGACGTTGCTCGAGCCCTGCAGCTGGCGCTGGAGGTCGGCGCAGATCGACGTCGAGCAGTTCTTGTCGTTGGCGCTGATGTCGTCGGTGAGGCTCACCATGACCTGCACCTTGTCGGAGTAGATCAGCTGCATCTTGTCGATCATGCGGACGATGAGCAGACCACCGCCGAGCAGGCCGAGCGAGATCGCCGTGGTCAGGATCATCGCGACGGTCATCGTGATGTTCCGGCGCAGACCGGTGATCACTTCGCTGAAGACGAAACTGGCACGCATCGGGGTTGACGTTCCTTGGCTCGGGGATTCGGCCCGCGGGGGACGGGCAGGGCTGGTGGGCTGCTAGCGGCCTACTCCGTAGACGCCCCTGGCGTCGTCACGGATGACCTTGCCGTGGTCGAGCTCCACCACCCGGCGGCGCATCGAGTCGACGATGGAGTGGTCGTGCGTGGCCATCAGGACCGTCGTGCCGGTGCGGTTGATCCGCTCCAGCAGAAGCATGATGTCCTGGCTGGTGTCGGGGTCCAGGTTTCCGGTCGGCTCGTCGGCGATGAGCACCAGCGGCCGGTTCACGAACGCGCGGGCGATGGCCACCCGCTGCTGCTCGCCGCCGGACAGCTCCGTCGGCATGCGGTCGGCCTTGCCGTCCAGGCCGACCAGCTGCAGCACCTCGGGCACGACCTTCTGGATGGTGTGCCGGGGCTTGCCGATGACCTCGAGCGCGAACGCCACGTTCTCGGCGACGGTCTTGGTCGGCAGCAGCCGGAAGTCCTGGAAGACGCAGCCGATGGACTGGCGCAGCCGGGGCACCCGGCGCCGGGCCATCTTGGCCACGTCGAAGTTGGAGACGTAGACGCGTCCCTTGCTCGGCACCTCTTCGCGCAGCAGCAGGCGCAGGAAGGTCGACTTCCCGGAGCCGGACGGGCCGATGAGGAACACGAACTCGCCCTTGCCCATCTCGACACTCACGTTGTCGAGCGCGGGCCGGGTCGAGGTCTTGTAGACCTTGGTCACGTGTTCAAGCCGGATCACGGTCCAGGAGCGTACCCGCGACCGTTACCGGGTCGACATCTAGCCCCGTCCGGGTGACATTTTCCCAGGTTCGGCTCACGCCGATTTTACGAACACCCGGGGTTTCGTCACTGCCCGGAGCTGCGCCGCCACCGAATGCCGGCCTCCAGGAAGCCGTCGATGTCGCCGTCGAGCACCGCCGACGGGTTGCCCACCTCGAACTCGGTGCGCAGGTCCTTGACCATCTGGTACGGGTGCAGCACGTACGAGCGCATCTGGTTGCCCCAGCTGGAGCCGCCGTCGCCCTTCAGGGCGTTGATCTTGGCCTGCTCCTCCTGCCGGCGCCGCTCGAGCAGCTTCGCCTGGAGCACGGCCATCGCGGACGCCTTGTTCTGCAGCTGCGAGCGCTCGTTCTGGCAGGACACCACGATGCCGGTCGGGATGTGGGTCAGCCGGACCGCCGAGTCGGTGGTGTTGACGCCCTGGCCGCCGGGGCCGGAGGAGCGGTAGACGTCGACGCGCAGGTCCTTCTCGTCGATGTCCACGTGGTCGGTCTGCTCGACCACCGGCACCACCTCGACGCCGGCGAACGACGTCTGGCGGCGGCCCTGGTTGTCGAACGGGGAGATGCGCACCAGCCGGTGCGTGCCCTGCTCCACCGACAGCGTGCCGTAGGCGTACGGGGCCTTGACCTGGAACGTCGCCGACTTGATGCCCGCCTCTTCGGCGTAGGACGTGTCGTAGACCTCGGTCGGGTAGCCGTGCCGCTCGGCCCAGCGCAGGTACATCCGCATGAGCATCTCGGCGAAGTCGGCCGCGTCCACGCCGCCGGCCTCGGAGCGCACGGTGACCAGCGCCTGGCGCTCGTCGTACTCGCCGGACAGCAGGGTGCGGACCTCGAGCTGGGCGATCTCCTCGCGCAGCTTGGCCCGGTCGGCGTCGGCCTCGGCCACGCTGTCGGCGTCCTCGGCGTCCTCGGCCAGCTCGTAGAGCACGGCCACATCGTCCAGCCGCTGGCGGACGCCGCTGACGCGGCGCAGCTCGCCCTGCTTGTGCGAGAGCTGGCTGGTGACCTGCTGCGCGGTCTCGACGTCGTCCCACAGATCCGGACGGGCCGCGTCGGCCTCCAGCCGCTCGATGTCCGCGCGCAGCTTGTCCAGGTCCATGACGGCCTCGACACTCGCCAGGGTCGCGGACAATTCCTTGAGGTCGGCTTCGACGTCCGGGTTCACAATCCCCAAGATTACGTCAGCCATGGCTAACGCTGCGCGCTCGGGTCGGGGGTGCGGGGGCGAAGCCCCCGCAGGACTCTGAGGGCGACGTGGTCCACGCTTTCCGCGGACACACGTGCCCCCGAGCCCTCGCTCTTCCCTATTCAGCTGGTCGGAATGCTCTCCAGAAGCTTGAGCACCGCCTTGGCGTGGGCGAGCGCGAACTCGGCCACCGCCTTGGCGTACGGGTCCTCCGCGGTCTTCGCGGCGCTCCGGTGGGTCTCCTGCTCCGCCCCGTAGACCACCTTGGCGGAATCGACCAGGCCGGCACGCTGCTTGGGCGTCAGCGAGCTGGCGTGCACGAGCCGCAGGATCAGCGGCGAGCGCAGGTGGTCGGGACCGGGTTCGGTGGTCAGCCAGGTCTTGAAGGCCTTCTTGCCGGCCGCGGTGATCACGTACTGCTGGCTGGAGCGCGGGCCCTGCTTGCCCAACTTGAGCAGACCCTGCTCGGCCAGCGCCGGCAGTTCCCGGTAGACCTGGCTGCGGGTGACGCTGAAGAACGCGCCGAAGCGCTCACCGGCCGCAGTGACCAGCTGCCCGCCGGTCTTGGGACCGTCGTGCAGCAATCCGAGCAGTGCAGCGGCAGTTGCGTTCAGTTCAGACACACCACTACGGTGCCACGCCCGCGCGCGGCTGTCCACAATGGTCTGCCGTTCAGTCCACAGTGGCTGATCACCGAATGGCCTTGTCGTTGCGCCGTCCGGAGCAGCGTGTATGCCCTTCGTTACCCAATCGGCGCAAGAATCCGGCCGGAGGAGGGTGGCGGGAACTGGGAGTAAGCCGCAGAATCCCCCGGGTGACCGCTCCGACCACCACTGTCTCATCCTTCCACCGACGGGCGCGGATCCGTTCCGCCGTTGGGAGGAGCTAGCCGATGTTCGGCTTCCTGGTTCGCCGACTGATCAATTACATCGTGCTCTGCGTGGTGGCGACATTCCTGTCCTTCACGCTGTCCTCGGTCTCGTTCGACCCGTTGAGCCTGCTCAGGCAGCACAACCCGCCGCCGCCCGCCGCGACGATCGAGGCCAAGCGCGCCGAACTCCATCTGGACCAGCCGATCCCGCAACGCTTCCTGACCTGGGGCGAAGGCGTGCTGCACGGGGATTTCGGCACGACCACCACCGATCACCAGATCACCGACGAGCTGTGGCGCCGGGTCGGCGTGAGCCTTCGGCTGTTTCTGCTGGGCATCACCATCGGCATCCTGCTGGGCGTGCTGATCGGCGTCGGCAGCGCGATCAGGCAGTACAAGCTGTTCGACTACATCTCGACCTTCTTCTCCTATGTGATCCTCGCAACCCCGGTGCTGGTGCTGGGCCCGCTGGTGAAACAGGTGGCACAGGCCATCAACAACGCCACCGGCAGCGAATGGCTCCAGTTCACCGGTGAGTACAGCGGAACTCTCGATCCCAATGCCGGCTGGCTGGCCTCGTTCGACGAGCGGCTGCGCTTCCTGATCGTGCCGACGGTGACCATCGTCCTGGGCCAGATCGCCTATTACAGCCGTTATCAGCGCAGCGCCATGCTGGACGTGCTGGGCAGCGACTTCCTCCGCACGGCGCAGGCGAAGGGCCTCACCCGGCGGCGCGCGCTGTTCAAGCACGGCCTGCGCACCGCGCTGATCCCGATGGCCACCTTGTTCGCCTTCGGTTTCGGCCTGCTGGTGGTGGGCGGCGTGTTCACCGAGACCATCTTCAACTGGCAGGGCATGGGGGCCTGGCTGGTGCAGGGCATCAACGACCAGGACACCAACGTGACCGCGACGGTCACGCTGTTCGTCGCCGTCTGCGTGCTGCTGTCGGGCTGGCTGTCCGATGTGCTGTACGCGCTGCTCGACCCGCGGATCCGGGTGTAGGAGGCCAGAGACACATGAGCACCACCGTGAACCCGGCCGCCGCCGACGAGGCCGCGGCCGACGTCCCGCAGAGCAGGCCCGTCTCGCGCGGCGCCCTGGTGCGCCGCCGGTTCATGCGCAACCGCTGGGCGCTGGGCGGCATCATCGTGATCATCGTGCTGTACATCGTGGCGTTCAGCTATCCGCTGTTCTCGCCGTACAGCTACGAATTCCACGACACCACCAACACCTACGACCCGCCGTCGCTGACGCACTGGTTCGGCACCGACAACATCGGCACCGACATGTTCGTGGCGTGCATGCGGGGTCTGCAGAAGTCGCTGACGATCGGCCTGCTCGTGGGCGTGATCTCGACCGCGTTGTCGGCGGTCGTCGGCGCCACCGCCGGCTTCTTCGGCGGCATCACCGACCGCGCCATGATGTGGATCGTCGACCTGCTGCTGGTGCTGCCGTCGTTCCTGATCATTTCCATCGCCAGCCCCATCTTCAAGGGCTCCAGCTGGCTGATCCTGGTCGTGCTGCTGGTGCTGTTCCAGTGGATGATCACCGCTCGCATCGTGCGCGGCATGACCCTGACCCTGAAGACCAGGGAGTACGTGAGCGCGGCCCGCTTCATGGGGCAGTCGCCGTGGCGCACCATCTTCAAGCACATCGTGCCGAACATGTCGTCGCTGCTGATCGTGGACGCGACCATCAACGTCGGCAGCGCGGTGCTCCAGGAGTCGGGCCTGAGCTACTTCGGCTTCGGCGTGCAGCCGCCGGACGTCTCGCTGGGCACGCTGATCGCGACCGGCACCGGCTCGGCGCTGACCTTCCCGTGGCTGTTCTACGCGCCGGCCGTGCTGCTGGTGGTGGCCCTGCTGTCGGTGGCCGTGGTCGGCGACGGGCTGCGGGACGCGCTGGACCCGACGTCGTCCCGAGCGCGCCGCCGGGAGAAGAAGCGAAAGGACAAGTTGGCATGAGCGCCTCGGAGATCACGCTGGACGAGAGCGTGCTTGACGGCGCGGGCGACGGACCGGTGCTCGAGGTCGCGGACCTCGACGTCTCCTTCCCCAGCGAGGCGGGCCGCGTGCACGCGGTGCGCGGCCTGACCTACGAGGTGGCCCGCGGCGAGGTGCTCGGCATCGTCGGCGAGTCCGGCTCCGGCAAGTCGGTGTCCTCGCTGGCTGTCATGGGTCTGCTGCCCGAACAGGCGCGGATCAGCGGTTCCATCCGCTTCCAGGGCCAGCAGCTGCTGGGCCTGTCCGACGTGCAGCTGTCCAAGATCCGGGGCCGCCGGATCTCGATGGTGTTCCAGGACCCGCTGTCCGCGCTGACGCCGGTGTACACCGTCGGCGACCAGATCGCGGAGGCGCTGCTGATCCACGGCAGGGGTCGGCTGTCCAAGGCGGCCGCCGCCAACCGCTCGGTGGAGCTGCTGGACCTGGTCGGCATCCCGAACGCCGCGGCGCGCGTGAAGGCGTTCCCGCACGAGTTCTCCGGCGGCATGCGGCAGCGTGCGGTGATCGCGATGGCCATCGCCAACGACCCGGACCTGATCATCGCCGACGAGCCGACGACCGCGCTGGACGTGACCGTGCAGGCGCAGGTGCTCGAGGTGCTCAAGACGGCCAAGGAGGTGACCGGCGCCGGCATCGTGATCATCACCCACGATCTCGGCGTGGTCGCCGGCTTCTCCGACCGGCTGTTGGTGATGTACGCCGGCCGCGCGGTGGAGTCCGGCAACGTCAACGAGGTCTACCAGCAGCCGCGCATGCCGTACACGCTCGGCCTGCTGGGGTCGCTGCCCCGGCTGGACGCCGCCGAGAAGCTGCCGCTGGTGCCGATCCACGGCCAGCCGCCGTCGCTGGTGGACCTGCCCCAGGGCTGCCCGTTCGCGCCGCGCTGCCCGCTGGCCGTGGACGACTGCCTCACCGCCGAGCCCGAACTGTCCGAGGTGGACAGCACGAGCGGGCACCGCGCCGCGTGCATCCGCAGCGCCGAACTGGCCGCCACCGAGGCCGAGGTGGAGGACAGCATCGACGGCGTCGAGGCCAGCAACGCGGCCGCGATCGAGGCGGCCGTCGAGGTGTTCGGCGCGGAGCTGGTCGAGGAGCCCAAGGCCGCGCTGCGGCCGCGCGCGGAGCGCCCCGTCGTGCTTGAGGTGGACTCGCTGGTCAAGCATTTCGCCGTGACCAAGGGTGTGGTGCTCAAGCGCAAGGTCGGCACCGTGCACGCGGTGGACGGCGTCAGCTTCGAGGTCCGCGAGCAGGAGACGCTCGGCCTGGTCGGCGAGTCCGGCTGCGGCAAGACCACCACGCTGATGCAGATCCTCGGACTGGAGCGGCCGGCCGGCGGCTCCATCTCGGTGCTCGGCCGCGATGTGTCCACATTGGACGGCAAGGCGCGCAAGGCGATCCGCCGGGACATGCAGGTCGTGTTCCAGGACCCCTTGGCGTCGTTGGATCCGCGGATGCCGATCGGCGACGTCATCGCGGAACCCATGCAGGTGCACGGCTTCGACGCTACCCACATCCGCAAGCGAATTCCGGAGCTGCTGGACCTGGTGGGGCTGCGGGCCGAGCACGCGGACCGCTACCCGGCCGAGTTCTCCGGCGGGCAGCGCCAGCGCATCGGCATCGCCCGGGCGCTCGCGCTGGAGCCGAAGCTGCTGGTGCTGGACGAGCCGGTGTCCGCGCTGGACGTGTCCATCCAGGCGGGTGTGATCAACCTGCTGGACAAGCTGAAGGCCGAACTGGGCCTGTCCTATCTGTTCGTGGCGCACGACCTGTCCGTGGTCCGGCACATCGCCGACCGGGTGGCCGTGATGTACCTGGGCAAGATCGTGGAGATCGGCGCCGTGGACGCGGTGTTCGGCGAGCCGAAGCACCCGTACACGCAGGCGCTGCTGTCGGCGATCCCGATCCCCGACCCGGTCAAGGAGCGCCAGCGTGAGCGCATCATCCTGTCCGGCGACCTGCCGAGCCCGGCCAATCCGCCGTCGGGCTGCCGGTTCCGGACCCGCTGCTTCCTGCACGCAACACTGTCCGATTCGGACAAGCGCAAGTGCGTGGAGGTGGAACCGCCGCGCGAGTCGCAGGGCGACGACCACGAGGTGGCCTGTCACTTCGCCCGCGCGAAGCAGGTGGTCTGAGATGCGCGCGACGGCTACGGCCGTCACGCTGACATGAACGACCGACACGAGCAGTGACGGTCTGGCCCGGTGACTCCACGTCGCCGGGCCAGCGCCACAACTGGGGAGGTATCACCGTTGGTGCACACCGGGGAACACGCGGTGACCGGATGCGACGGGGCCCCAGCCACAGACCCGAGCGACAACGTCGTCATCGGTGCCGAGTAACAACGGAGGTCAGTTCGATGGGCAGAAGGAAGGTGCTGGCGCTGGCTGCGCCGGCCCTCGCGTTGGCGCTCACCCTGAGCGCCTGCGGTGGCGGCGGTGGCGGCGGTCAGCTGCCGAAGGCCGACACCAAGGCCGGTGTCAACGACATCAACCCGCAGCCGGAGAGCAACATCAAGAAGGGCGGGACGCTCCAGTTCCCGATCGACTCGCCGTCCGCGAACTGGAACCAGAACGAGGTCGACGGCAACGACGTCGCCAGCGCCCGGCTGTCCAACACGGTCGAGCCCTGGGTCTTCACCGAGAACGCGGACGCGTCGCTCACGGCCAACAAGGACATCGTGACGTCGGTCGAGCAGACCTCGACCAGCCCGCAGGTGATCGAGTACAAGATCAACCCGAAGGCCAAGTGGTCCAACGGGCGCGCCTTCTCCTGGGAGGACTTCCAGGCGCAGTGGAAGGCGATGAACGGTTCCAACAAGGCCTACCAGGTCACCGGCACCGTCGGCTACGAGAACATCGGCAGCGTGGAGAAGGGCTCCGACGACCAGGACGTCAAGGTCACCTTCTCCAAGCCCTTCGGTGAGTGGAAGTCGCTGTTCAGCCCGCTGTACCCGAAGGAGCTCAACTCGGACCCGACCGAGTTCAACACCGGCTGGGTGGACGCGCCGAAGATCACCGGCGCCGCGTTCAAGATCGGCAAGATCGACCAGACGGCGAAGACCGTCCAGGTCGTGGCCGACCCGAACTGGTGGGGCGACAAGCCCTACCTGGACGCCATCCTGTTCAAGGTGATGAGCCGCCCGTCGATGCCGGACGCCATGGCCTCGGGCGCGATCGACGTCGCCGACACCAACGCGCTGCTGGACGCGATCACCCGCTACAAGTCCATGCCGAACGTGACGCTGCACCAGGCGGTCGCCCCGGACACCGCGCACCTGACGCTCAACGGCGGCCAGGGCCGGATCCTGGCCGACCAGAAGCTGCGCCAGGCCGTGTTCAAGGCCGTCGACCGGCAGTCCATCGCCAACGCGGAGATCGGCAAGATCACGCCCAACCCGCCGGCGCTGAACAACCACATCTACGCGCAGGGCACCAAGGAGTACCAGGACAACGCCGGTGACCTGAAGTTCAACCTGGACCAGGCCAAGAAGGACCTGGACGCGCTGGGCTGGAAGCAGAACGGCCAGTACCGGTCCAAGGACGGCAAGGAGCTCGACCTGACCTACGTCAGCTCCAGCACCCCGGCCTCCGAGGACACCGGCAAGATCCTCCAGCAGCAGCTGGGCGCGGCCGGCATCAAGGTCACCATCAACGCGGTGCCCACCGCCGACTTCTTCTCTAAGTACGTCATCGTCGGCAACTTCGACCTGACCACGTTCCGCTGGACCGCGGGCAGCACGCCGATGTCGGGCAGCAAGGGCATCTACACGCTGGACTTCAAGGACCCGACCGACACCCAGCAGAACTACGGCCACGTCGGGAGCCAGGCCATCAACGACGCCTTCGACAAGGCCGTCGGCGAGCTGGACGACACCAAGCGCGCCCAGCAGGCCAACGACATCGACAAGCAGCTCTGGGAGATCGCCGGCGAGCTCCCGCTGTACCAGCTGCCGGGCGCGGTGGCCACCAAGAAGAACGTCGCGAACTACGGCGCGATGGGCTTCGCCACCAACCCGATCGACTACGCCAAGATCGGCTTCACCAACAGCTGATCGGGTCTGACACGGCGGCGGCCCGGGCGATTCTCGCCCGGGCCGCCGTTCTTCATGTCCGTGGGTGCCGGGCGGGCGGTTTCCGCACCGCGCAGACCCCCAGTTGGTCAGCGCGGGGTGGCGCGCCGCCCGGCCCGGCGGGGTCCATCACACACAACGCCACTGTCGCCTCGCTGTCTCCGCGCGGCGGCACCCCGCTGACCAGTCATTACTTGGCCCAGCCGATGTCCTGGTAGCGGATGCTGGCCAGGCCGGTGTCGCCGAAGTTGGCCAGGCCGTTGCGACAGGCCACGATGGACGGCCGCTGGTAGAGCGGCAGCGAGTGCCCCAGCGCCCACACCTGCTTGTCGATCTCGTTGACCAGCGCGTAGCGCTTGTCCTGGTCCAGCTCCGAGGACGCCTGCTTGAGCAGGTCGTTGATCTTCTGGTCGCCGATCCGGCCCACGTTGCCCTGCTGCTGGTCGCCGCTGATGAACCAGCTCTGAGCATTGGTGACCGGCGGCGCGCTGTCGCCCATCTGCGCGAAGTTGGCGATGTCGAAGTCGCCGGGCGTGATGTGCTGGTCGAAGAAGGTGTTCGGGTCGTCCTGCACGATCTGGAGGTCGACGCCGATCGCGGCGAGCTGCTGCTGCACCAGCTGGGCCTCGTCCAGCGAGGACTTCACGCCGCCGGCGATGGCGTCCCGGATGGTCAGCTGCTTGCCGTTCTTGCTGCGGAACTTGGCCCCGGCCGGCTGCGTCCAGCCGTCGGCGTCGAGCTCCTTGCGGGCCTCGTCCGGGTTGTACAGGTAGCCGGCCGAGTTGTCCTGGTAGCCGGGGAAGCCGGGCAGGAAGATGTGGTTGCCCAGCGGCTTGGCGTCCGGGATCAGCTGGCCGATCTCGGCCTTGGCGATCGGGTCCCGGTTGATGCCCTTGATGACGGCGACCCGCAGCTTCTGGTCGTTGAGGATGGAGTTGCCGGCGCCGTTGAACACGATCTCGCGGTAGTTGGGCAGGTTGGCCCGCCGCAGCGTCACGTTCGACATCGCCGAGGTGCGCTTGAACGCGTCGATGTTGGAGGCGACGCTCGCGAAGTCGAACGCGCCGCTGGCCAGGCCGTCCACCTCGACGTTGGCGCTGGAGTAGTACTTGAAGACGATCTTGTCCAGCTTGGGCTTGTCGCCCCACCACTTGTCGTCGGGCACCACGGTGACGTTGTTGCCGGTCTTGTCCAGGTTGCCGACCTTGAACGGGCCGGCGGTGACCTTCGGCGTGTCCTTCCAGCCCTTGTTGAACTCGTCGACGCTGGAGGTCATCGACTTCGGGTAGAGGACGTTGAACAGGTCCTGCCATTCCGCGAGCTTCGGGTCGTAGGTGACGGTGAAGTCGTAGTCGTCACTGCCCTTGCTGATGTCGGAAATGCTGGAGTACCCGGCCGAGCTACCGATCTCGTAGGCGGTGTTCTTGCCGCTGAGCGCCTGCCACTCGGACTTGTAGTCCTCCCAGGTGATCGGCGTGCCGTCGCTCCACTTGGCCTTCTGGTTGAGCTTGTACTCGACCTTCTGCGGGTCGGACGAGACGAGCTTGAACGACTCCACGTAATCGGGGTCGGGTCCCCAGTCGCCGCTGGCGTCGGCGATGGCCGGGGTGGGCATGAACGACTCGACGACCGGGGGCGTGTCACCGCTGCCGGAGTCGATGGCGAACATGTTGAAGTTGCTGGGGTACTGCTCGATACCCCATTGCAGAATGCCGCCGTCCTTGACCTTGTCCCGCGACATCGCATTGATGTCGTTCTGCCCGATCTTCTTGGTGGGCGGCGGCGCGGAAGAACCTGCCGATCCCCCACAGGCCGACAACAGCAGCGCGGACGCGGTCACCGAAACGGCGATCGCGAGCAGCGCACGTGGCGTTCGACTCACTCGCTTGCCTTCCCCTGAAGCCCCCAGTTCCCAGTTTCGCCACCCTATGCAGGCGACAGCCGAGTCTTGCGCG
Source organism: Kutzneria buriramensis (assembly GCF_003387475.1). Lineage (GTDB taxonomy): Bacteria > Actinomycetota > Actinomycetes > Mycobacteriales > Pseudonocardiaceae > Kutzneria > Kutzneria buriramensis. Next base: position 266,018 of record NZ_QUNO01000017.1, read on the forward strand.
TTTCCCACCCTGCGGGAACCTACGGACGGAGGTCTGGGCAGGATGTGCCCATGGGCATCCGGACGCGAGCAGTGCGACACGGGCTGGCCGCCACCGTCCTGGTGCTGGTCGTGTGCGGCGTGGTGGCCGCCTTCAGCGCCGCCACCCTGGCCGACGCCCGCGCCGGGCTGGCCCCGCTGACGTCCCGGTCGACCGCGCACGTCGACCGCGTGGACCAGGATGCGGACACCGCCGACGTCAGCTGGCCGCAGGGTCACGCCACCGTTCAGCTGGACGGCCCGCCGCCCAAGGTCGGCGTGACCGTGCCCGTCGGCTACGACCCCGAGTCCCCCTCGCATGCCGTCATCCCCGGCGCCGAGCTCCTCGTCGCCGCCGACCGGGCGAGCGGCGAGCTGCTGTTCGTCGTCATCGTCGCCGTGCTCATGCTGCTGGTCACGGCGGTTCGCTTCGTGACCCGAGTTGGCCTGCCGCGCCGCCCGACCGTGCAGATTCCCGTGCGCAGGGTCCGCATCCAGTCGGGTCTGTTGGCCCGTTCGTGGTTGGAAACCGAGGATCTCCCGCGCCGCTGGATTCCCGTCTACTTCGATCCGGTGCTGGTCACCCTGCCCACGCCCAGCACGATCGCCCTTTTCGGCGATCCGCGCCACACCCGCTGGGTCGCCGCCCGGGTCGGCGACACCGTCGTCTATCCGTCCGGTCGCGTCGTCAAGGAGGACCCGCGGGGCCGCCGGACCGACAACCCGTCCGAGATCGACGATTCGGTGCGGATACGGGCCGTGACCACCTCCGGCTGGCTGCGCCAGCTGCGCGCCGATGCCGTGCTGATCGTGCCGGCCCCGATCATCGGCCTGCTCTGGGCGTATCTGGACGGCGGCGCGGTGTGGAGTTGGCTCGGCGCCACCGTGATCACCGCCGCCCTGGCGTTGTGGTTGGCCGCGTTGCGCGGCTCCGACCCGTCGTGATGCCCACCACAAGTGGCCTTCCAGCCGTCGGTTGCGGTGTTCCGGGGGCACCGGATGGGCTGGATCGTCACGGTGTGTGCCGAGGTACGCCCATCTCAGTGTTCGGATGATCCTCCGAATCGGTGGAGTTGGGCTTGCCCTCTTCGGGGCGGGCTGGTGTCACGGGACCATTCCGGCGGGTGGGCGGTTGTCCACCGGAGTTGATGGGCGGAGGTGCCGCTGTGGGCATGAAGTGGATGGAGCACAAGGTTGTGCAGCACGCGCGTGCGTGGGCCTCAGGGGGCATTCCCGGTCAGGCCGGCAAGGACGAGTGTGTGGTGTGTGGGAAGCAGATCCGCAAGCACCGGAAGGTGACCGGCGAGGGCCGTGTGTGTTCGGTGGCCTGCGCCCACTTCTGGGTGGAGAACATGAGCTGACCCCACTTTCCACCACATCCCCACGTGCGCCGGCCACCACCGGCGCACCCCTTTTCCCACCCACAGGCATTTCCGCCACACGCATCCACACCTGCCCCACCCCATGCAGGCGAGCGAAGCGAAGCCGACCCCCACCACCACAACGCAACCCAGCCAACCCACCCAAACACCACCCCCACCACCACGCACGCAACCCACCAACCCGGGGCCGAGCGAAGCGAAGGCCCGAAGGGGGCGTGGGGGCGAAGCCCCCACATCGGGGGTCTGGGGGTCGCCCCCAGATACAAAAGCGGAAAATCCCCGCCCGCGCTTTCCGCGAGCAGGGATCTCCCAATTTGTAGCGGGGACAGGATTTGAACCTGCGACCTCTGGGTTATGAGCCCAGCGAGCTACCGAGCTGCTCCACCCCGCGTCGGTAGTTATTACTCTAGCCGACGCGGGCAACCCATTACAAATCGCCCCCCACTACACCGTGCGACCTGCGCTTTTGCAGCGTGAACCGCTCGTAGGGCACGAGCTTGTCGCGGCCGGATCCGAGCGAGTCGTAGTACGTGACGTTGATCCGGGTGTATCCGCCAGGGTGTCCCGGCTCGACCTCGAATCCGGCGAACCCGTAGGCGTGGTCGTGGTCGCGCACCGCCGACCACGGCGCTTCTTCGTACGCGAACACCGAGGGCCGTTTCCCGGTGGTCGGGTTGGCCGCCCCCACCCCCGTGATGATCTTCGCCTTGATCGGCGTGAACAGTGTCTGGTTGGACGGCGCCGACGTGCCGCCGCCACCGAGGATCATGTGCACCGTCCCCTTGGACGTGTCGATCACCTGCGTGTCCGTCGCCACCGGGTTCGGCGTGAGGGTCGCCGATCCGCCGACCACGCCCCGCACCGGATGGGACCGCTCGTAGTGGTGCTCGTGTCCGCAGAGCACCAGGTCCACCCCGTACCGGTCGAACAGCGGCACGAATTCCTCACGGACGCCTTGGTCCGCCCCGTTGAAGTCCGCCGACGAGATGACCGTCTGGTGCATGCACACCACGATCCAGTCGATGTCGTGCCTCCTGCTGCTGGCGGCGAGCTCTCGCTCCAACCACGCCCGCTGCGCCCCACCGCTGTAGCCGCGGACGTAGCTGCCCCCGCCGTCCTGGTACGCCACGTCGTCGTTGGCGAGGTGCACGAACCGCACCGCCCCCACCGTGTACGCGTACCAGAGCCCCCGCATCTCGTGGTCCCTGGTTCCGCCGCCCGGCAGCCGGAAGTACGCCTGGTACGCCCCGTACCCGATCGGCCCGTTCCCGAGCTCGTTCTCGTGGTTTCCCGCCGCCGGCATCCAGGGCCGGTTCCGCAGCGACCGAGCATTCGTCGTGAACCAGTCCCCCCACACCTTCACCCGATCGGGGTTGATGTTGGCGTAGCAGAGGTCCCCGTTCATCAGGTGCAGCAGCGGGTCCACCGCTTCCACCTGGTCGACGATGTCCCCCGCGTGCGGCGACCAGAGCGTGTCTCCCTGCACTGCCGTCGACTGGTCCCCGAAGCTCGTGAACGTGAAAGCCGCCCGCCCTCTCGGCGCGGTCCTGAACGTCCCTTCAACCGGCGCGGCGTCCCCTTGCTCCACCCGGTACACGTACCGCTCCCCCGCCCGCAGTCCCGCCAGCCGCGCGTGATGCACCCACACCACCCGCCCACTCACGGAGTCCCGGTAGCTCTCCCCCTCCGCCCCCACCACGCATCCGTAGCCGCCGCCGACCGTCCCCACTCTCACCCGCGGCCGGCTCACCGCCCCTTCCGACATCCACGACACCGTCATCTCCGCCGCCGGGTCTTCCCCGAACGTCAGGTGCACCCCCTCCACCCCCGGCGTCCCCGCAACCGCCGGCTGTTCCCACAGCCACGCTCCTCCCGCTCCCCACGCGACAACCCCCGCGCCCGCCGCCTTCAGCACCCGCCGCCTGCTCACCTTCTCCATGTCCCCGACCCTCTCGCCCTCCCCGCCCCGACACCACCCTCCACAAGTCCCGTGCCCCCACGAAGACAGCTCAGCCGCAGCGCCACCGACCCAACGGCGCAACACCAGCAGACAACCGACCCGCACCTAGACAAGGCGCCAGACAACGCAGCCAGGTGCCACACCCCAAACGGGCATCACCCCACGACAGCCCAAGCGATCACGCAGCACCGCAACGGCAAGGTGAGGTGAGGTGAGGTGAGGTGAGCCAACCACCCATCGCCACAGGCGGCGGTGGCGGTGGAGCCAGAACACCGATCCCAAGCACCCACCCCATGCAGGCGAGCGAAGCGAAGCCGACCCCCGCCACCACAACGCACCCAGCCAACCGACCAAACGGCAACCCCACCACGAACGCAACCCACCAAACCGGGGCCGAGCGAAGCGAAGGCCCGAAGGGGGCGTGGGGGCGAAGCCCCCACATCGGGGGTCTGGGGGTCGCCCCCCAGATACAAAAGCGGAAAATCCCCGCCCGCGCTTTCCGCGAGCAGGGATCTGCCAATTTGTAGCGGGGACAGGATTTGAACCTGCGACCTCTGGGTTATGAGCCCAGCGAGCTACCGAGCTGCTCCACCCCGCGTCGGTAGTTATTACTCTACGGGGTGGTTGCCACCTGATGCAAATCAGGTGTCGCTCATGTGTCGGAGGTCATCGTCCGCCGGTGGTTGTGGTGGGTGTGCCGGTCTGGCTCTGGGCGGCGGCGAACTCCTTGGTGGCGTCGTCGAGGGCCTTGTAGGCGTTGCCGAGGGCTTGGAAGTCGCCGCTGGCTTGGGCGTTCTTGATCGCCTGGATGGCCGCGTTGATGTCGTTGACGGCCTTGGTGAGGTTGGGGCTGGCGCCCGGCCCGCCGCTGCCGGTGGTGCTGGTGGGCGGGGTGCTGGTGCTGGTGGTTCCGCCGCCTCCGCCGTTGCCGCCGCCGGTGGCGGGGGTGGCGCCGCTGAGTGCTTGGTTGAGGGCGTCGGTGAAGCTGTTGCCGAAGCCGACGCCGCCGTTGTAGCTGACGAGCACTCGGGACAGCTGTGGGTAGGACGTGTTGGAGTTGCTGCTCTGTTCGACGTAGACGGGTTCGACGTAGAGCAGGCCGCCACCGACGGGCAGGGTCAGCAGGTTGCCGTACTTGATGTTGGTGGTCTGCTGCCGGAACAGGTTGAGCGCGTTGCCGTTGGTGGTGATGAACTGGGTCTGCATCAGCTTGGGACCGGGTGTCTGGGTGTCGGTCGGCAGCTTGAGCACGGTTATCTTGCCGTAGTTGGGTCCTGGGTCCGATGCGACGGACACGTAGGCGGACATGAAGTCACGGCCGAGGAACACGAGCGGGCTGGTGAGCTGGAAACTCGCGTTGGCGCCGGGGCTGGCCGGGTTGCTGGACATCACGTAGTACGGCGGCTGCGGCGAGGTCTGCGCCTGGATGGCCTGCACGTTGGTGGGGTTGTCGACCGCGGTGGGGTCGCTGGGCACGCTCCAGAACCCGACGCTGGAGAAGAAGTTCTGCGGGTTGGTGACGTGGTACTTGGCGAGCAGCCCGCGCTGCACCTTGAACAGGTCTTCCGGGTAGCGGAAGTGGGCCCGCAGGGAGTCGCTGATGGCGCTGCTGGGCAGCACGGTGCCGGGGTAGATCGCTTCCCACGCCTTGAGCACGGGGTCGGTGTCGTCGACGGAGTAGAGCTTCACCTGTCCGGTGTAGGCGTCCACTGTGGCCTTGACGGAGTTGCGGATGTAGCCGACGCCCTGGTTCTGCTGGCGGGCCGCGCCGTTGCTGTTGAGCGAGTCGGCGGTGGCGTCGCCGAGCTGGGTCTGCTGCGAGTACGGATAGTTGGTGAGCGTGGTGTACCCGTCGATGATCCATTCGATGTTGCCGTCGACGACGGCCGGGTACGGGTCGCTGTCCAGGGTGAGCCAGGGGGCCACGTTCTTCACGCGGTCCGCCGGGTCCCGGTAGTACATGATCTTCGAGTTGTCGGTGATGGCCGAGTTGAACAGGATGTTCCGCTCGCCGTAGTACGCCGCGAACACGAGCCGGTTGAACCAGTTGCCGATGGAGACGCCGCCGCTGCCCTGGTAGGTGTACTTGGTGGAGTCGGTGTCGTATTCCTGGCCCTGGCTGGGGCTCTGCCCGGACGGCGCGCCGACGATGGCGTAGTCGTTGGCGTCGCCCTGGAGTTCGCCGTAGTAGATGCGGGGCTGCTCGACGTTGATGGCGCCCTCGCTGACCTTGCCGTCGGAGTTGAGCTCGCTGACGGTGAAGTCGGGGTAGCCGGTCGGCGTGACGTTGCTGGCCTTGGCCGCGACGAAGCCGTTGCCGTGCGTATAGACGAGGTGCTCGTTGATCCAGTTCTTCTGGCTGTCCGCGAGCCCGTTGGTGTTCATCTCGCGGGCGGCGACGATGTAGTCGCTGGTGACGCCGTTGACCTTGTAGCGGTCGATGTCGAGCTTCTGCGGGAAGTCGTAGAAGTTGCGGCCCTGGCGGAACTGCTTGAACGTCGGGTAGAGCACGCTGGGGTCGAGCAGCCGGGCGTTGGACACGGTCGGCACGTCCGACTTGATCTGGTCGGAGGTCGCGGTCGGGGTGTTGCTGTAGTCCTTGTAGCTGACCTTGTCGTCGCCGAGGCCGAACGCGTCCTTGGTGGCCGCGATGTTGTACGAGATCGGCACCGATTCCTTCTCGTTCGCGTTGGGCGCGACGGAGAACTGCTGGAGCACCGCCGGCCAGGCGACGCCGATCAGCAGCGCGGACAGCACCAGCAGCGCGGTGGCGATGGCCGGCAGCTGGAGGTTGCGCAGGAACGCGCCGGCGAAGAAGGCGAGCGCGCAGAACACCGCGATGCACAGCAGGATCAGTTTGGCCGGCATGACGGCGTTGAGCGCGGTGTAGGTGGCGCCGAACGCCTGCGGGTTGCTCTGCGCGGTCAGCAGGTCGTACCGGTCGAAGAAGTAGGCGACGGCCTTGAGCAGCACGAAGACGCCGGCGATCACGGAGAGCTGGACTCGGGCCGGGCCGGAGAGCTGGCCGCCGCGGCCGGCGAGCCGGATCGCGCCGAACAGGTAGTGGGTGATCAGCGCGCCGAAGAAGGACAGCGCGGTCGCGACGAACAGCCAGTTCAGCACCCACTCGTAGAAGGGCAGCGTGAACACGAAGAAGCCGATGTCGATGTTGAAGATCGGGTCGGTCTTGCCGAAGCTGGTGCCGTGCAGGAAGAGCTGGGCCTCCTGCCAGTCGTTCATCGCGGTGACCGCGCACAGGAAGCCGATCACCAGCGGGATGCCCAGCCCGAACAGCTTGAGCCGGCGGCTGACGACCATGCGGTAGCGGGAGACCGGGTCGTCGGGCCCGGACAGCGGCACGAACACCGGCCGGGTGCGGTAGGCGACGAGCAGGTTGGCCCAGACCAGGCCGCCGAGGACGACGCCGACGACGAGGAACAGCACGAGCTTGGTGAGCAGCGTCGTGGAGAACACGGACCGGAAGCCGACCTCGCCGAACCAGAGCCAGTCGATGTACGTCGACAGCACCCGGGAGCTGAGGATCAGCCCGATCAGGACGATCACCCCGACGATGATCAGGATGCGGCTGCGTCGGGACAACGTGGGTAGTCCGACGGGAGGCCGGTTTGCCACGGGGCACGCTCCTACGGTTGCGGTCGGCGTAACGCGGACGCGACCCTGCCGGGCCCCGCCACCTGTGACAACTCTACGGACGGTGTCCTGAGTTCCACGGGCGGGACACCCGCGTGGGCGGGCGGTCGCCGGAAGTGTCGGGGCCGGATGGGACGATGGGGGGCGTGCCTTCTGTTGACGACACCGACGAGACCCGGCCGACGCTGCTGCCCGCGCTGGCCCGCGAGGTCGAGGAGTTCGTCTCGGCCGCCGGCTGGGACCAGGCGCCGCAGCTGTTCGCGCTGGTCCCGACGGCCGAGCTGATCGCCCAGCAGCCGGAGCTGCGGATGCAGCTGGATCCGGCGGCCGCGCTCACGCCGATCGCGCAGGAGGAGCTGCCCGGCGAGGACCTGGGCGACGCGCTGGCCAGCATCGTGTGGCCGGAGGCCGTGACCGGCTGCGCCGTCGCGCAGGAGATCGTCGTGCTGCCGCCCGACGCCGAGGCGGAGATCGACTCGGTCGCCGGCGACTCGAACGTGCTGCACCGGGTGGCCGCCGAGCACCCGCAGCGCCGGGAGGCCCGGCTGGTGGCCGCCGTGCTGCGGGACGGCACCGCGGCCTGCGTGCTGCGGCTGCGCGGCGACCAGACCCGCCCGGACGAGATCGTCGAGCACCCCGAGCTGGCCCCCAACCTCACCGGCGCCCTGCTCCAGACCCTCCGGCCCTGACCGCGACTGCCACGAAGGCCGCATTCGTCCCGTCCCGCGGGATGAATGCGGCCTTCGTGGCATCCGGGTTCAGCAGCCGGTGGTGGGCTTGCCTGCCTTGAGCGCCTGGAGCGAGCTGACGGCGTCGGACAGCGTGCCGACCTTGATCAGCTTCAGGCCGTCCGGCGCGTGCTCCTTGGCCTCGGTGCAGTTGTCGGACGGCACGAGGAACGCCGTGGCGCCGGCCTCCTTGGCGGCGATCATCTTGAACGGGATGCCGCCGATCGGCTTGACGTTGCCCTGGTCGTCGATCTCGCCGGTGCCGGCGATGACGCCGCCGTTGTCCAGGTTGTCCGGCGTCAGCTTGTCGATGATGCTCAGCGCGAAGATCAGGCCGGCGGACGGGCCGCCGACGTCGGCGAGGCTGATCTTGACCTGGAAGTTCACGTCCGGCCGGTCGATCGGGCCGATGCCCATGAAGCCCCAGGCCCGGTCGTCGCTGTGCCCGAGGGTGATGGTCGCGGTCTGCTCGGCGGCGTTGTTGCGCTGGAAGGTGACCGGCACCGCCTGCCCGGGCTTGGTGTTCTTGAGCGCGTCCTGCACCTGCTGCGAGGTGGTCACCTTGGCGCCGTTCACGGCCAGCAGCCGGTCGCCCGCGTTGAGCACGCCGGTCACCGGGCTGCCCTTGGTGATCGAGCCGACCAGCACCTTCATCGGGTAGCCGAGGTAGCGCAGCGCCGCGACCTGGGCGTTGGACTGCGAGTCGGTGAACTGCTGCACGTTCTCCTTCTGCACGTCCTGCTGCGACTCGCCGGGCTTGAAGTACTCCTCGCGCGGCGCCAGCGAGTAGCGGCCCGACGCCCACAGCCCCAGCGCGCCGAACAGCGTGACGCTGTCGGTCAGCGACACCGTCGTCATGCGCAGCTGCCCCTTGGTGGGGAACGTGTTCTGGCCCTGCACGGAGATCACCGTGGTGCCGTCCACGCTGCCGAGGGTGTTGAAGGTCGGGCCGGGGCCGATCGCCACGTACGGGATCGACACCACCCCACCGAGCAGTCCGATGGCCGCGACGAGCACGAAGCTCCACACCAGAGTCCAGGTCCGGCGGCCGGGGCCGCCGCGGCGCGGGCGTGGGAGCTGCGGCTCAGCGGTGTCCTGATCGGGCCGCTCAGTTTGCTGACTCACGACCCGACAGGGTACGGGCTCGCCTGTGAGAGGCTTGTAGGTGTGGTTGTGGCCGTGTCCATGCCGCCCGTTCCGGGCGGGGCTCGGCCGCTCGTGACCGGTGCCTTCCCTGACCGGATTTCGACCGCTCGCGTCGGCTCGGGCGGTGGGTGCGTCGGGTGGCGAGCGATCAAAATCCGGCGACGGTCCAGGCACCGGCGCGGCCTCGCACACCGGGTGGTTCGGCGTTCGCCCAGCGCGCAGAGTCTGGCCCCGGGCGGCCGCGTACCGTGGAGACATGACCGATCTGCCGTTCGGGTTCAATCCGTCACCGAACCCTGACGACCGCGGCGAGGGCTCCTCCGGCGGCGGCAACACACCGCCCGGGGGCATGCCGCCCGGGGGCGTCCCCTTCGACATGGGCCAGCTCGGCCAGATGCTCAGTCAGCTGGGTCAGATGCTCAGCCAGGCGCAGTCATCGGGCGGTGGGCCGGTCAACTACGAGCTGGCCAAGCAGATCGCGCTCCAGCAGCTGGCCCAGTCCGGCGGCGCCGCCGGCGCCGACCAGTCCAAGGCCGTCGCGGACGCCGTGCACCTCGCCGAGATGTGGCTCGACCCGGTGACGTCGCTGCCGGCCGGCACCCGCGTCAGCAAGGCGTGGTCGGCCACCGACTGGGTGAACGAGACGCTGTCGACCTGGCAGCGGCTGTTCGACCCGGTGGCCCAGCGGGTGTCCGGCGCCTGGGTGGACGCGCTGCCCGAGGAGGCCAAGGCCGCGGCCGGCCCGATGCTGGCGATGGTCGGCCAGATGGGTGGCATGGCGTTCGGTTCCCAGCTCGGCAACGCCCTGGCGCAGCTCGCCGCCGAAGTCCTCACCTCGACCGAGGTCGGGCTGCCGCTCGGCCCGGAGGGCACTGCCGCGCTGCTGCCGGCCAACATCGAGAAGTTCACCGGCGGCCTGGAGCGGCCGGCCAGCGAGGTCCTCGTGTTCCTGGCCGCCCGCGAGGCCGCGCACCAGCGGTTGTTCGCGCACGTGCCGTGGCTGCGGCAGCGGCTGATGGCCACCGTCGAGGAGTTCGCCCGGGGCATCAAGGTCGACACCGGCGCGCTGGAGCAGCTGGCCACCCAGGTCGACCCGAGCAACCCGGCGAGCATCGAGGAGGCCATGAAGTCCGGCCTGCTCGAGCCGCAGACGACGCCCGAGCAGAAGGCCGCGCTGACCCGGTTGGAGACGCTGTTGGCCCTGGTCGAGGGCTGGGTCGACGTGGTCGTCGCCGACGCCGTCGGCGAGCGGCTGCCGGGCGCCGAGGCGCTGCGCGAGACGCTCCGCCGCCGCCGGGCCAGCGGCGGACCGGCCGAGCAGACCTTCGCCACCCTCGTCGGCCTGGAGCTGCGGCCCCGTCGGCTGCGGGCCGCGGCGGCGCTGTGGCGGCTGGTCGGCGACCAGCACGGCATCGAGCGCCGGGACGGCATCTGGGCGCACCCGGACCTCGTGCCCACCGCCGAGGACCTCGACGACCCGATGGAGTTCGCGGAGCGCCTGGGCGGCGGCGCCGAGCTGGGCGACGATCCGATCGCGGAGCTGGAGCGCACCGAGCGCGAGGAGAAGGAACGCGGCGAGGGCGGCTCCCCGCAGGAGAGCTGACCCCGCAAGAACGGACTGCAAGCGATGGCCCGGCCTCGTGCCGGGCCATCGCCATGTCCCGACCGGTGGGGCCGGCGGAGCCAGTCGGCTCGGCACCGAATGCGTGATGCCTGGCCGCTGGCGCCGCGAATGCGGCATTCGTGTCACCTGAACGCCGCCCTCAGTCCTCCTCGGTGATGCCCCAGCCCGCCGCCGCCGACAGGCCCTCCAGGTAGCCGACCGCCCGGTCGGTCCGGGGATAGTCGCGCACCAGCTTCCAGAAGTTGGGCCCGTGTCCGGGCACCAACAGGTGCGTCAACTCGTGCACCAGCACGTAGTCGAGCACCCAGGACGGCACCTCACGCAGCCGCTCGCTCACCCTGATCGTGCCGTCGGCCGGAGTGCAGGACGCCCATCGCGTCCGCATCGGCGGCACCCATCGCACGCTCTTGGGCGTCGCCCGGTTACCCAGATGTCGCGCCGAGAGTTCGGCGCACCGCGTCAGCAACGCCTCGTCCGACGTTCGTGCCGGCGACCTGCGGCGGGTCTCGCTCCGCTGTAGACGCGCCAGCATCTCAGCCACCCAGTGCTCCTCCTCGGCCCTGGTCATCTGGGCCGGGAGCAGCACGATGACCGTGTCACCCTCCCGATATGCCGTCACCGTGCGACGACGTCGCCGGCTGCGGCGAACCTCCACCTGTGGATCAGCCACGCGTTCACGGTAAGGCCATGCACTGACAATTCGACCCGACTCGTGGCGGTCCGCACTGCGACCCGCCCTCGGATCCCTCTCCGGGGTGGTCGGGAGGTACCGACCCGGCACCCCGGGTTTCCGCAGCTGGACAGGGCTGTTCGGGCCACCGCCCGGACACTCGGAACGACCTCGGGCGGGCGTGTCAAGTGCGGTAAGCGAGCGGCGAACGCGATAAATAGTCCGATTCCGACGCCCTGTCAATCGACCGATCGTGAACTGTGGACTGCCCACCCGGCCGGTGGACAACCGTTTGTCGGCCATCGGCGTCCCTGCGAGCCTGCGGCTATGGACGAGACACCGGAACAACCCGCCCCCGAGCTGCCCAGACGGCCCCGGGTGCTGCCCGGGCTGGCGGTGCTGCGGCGCACCGAGCACGAGGTGCAGATCGGCATCGACCCCCGCCACGGCGTGCTGATCGACGGCATCAGCGAGGACCTGATCGCGCTGCTGCCGGCCCTGGACGGCCAGGCGACCGTGCCGGAGCTGCTGGACCGCTTCGGCACGGACGAGCGGGCCCGGCGGGCGGCGACGGCCATGCTGACGTCGCTGGCCGACGCTGGCCTGCTCGATGACGCCTCGCCGGCCGATGGCGGTGCCGCCGCACACACGCCGGCCCGCCTGTCGGCGGACGCGACGGCATGGGCGCTGCGGACCGGCAACCCCCGACGCCGGCTCGCGGCCGGCCGGCGGCAGGCCGCCGTCGTGGTCCGCGGCGAGGGACGGCTCGGCGTCGCCATCGCCTGCCTCCTGGCGGCCGCCGGCGTCGGCTGGGTCGACTTCGGCGCGGTCGGCAAGGTACGGGCCGAGGACACCGGCACCGGATACCTCGACACCGATGTCGACATGCCACGTCAGGAGGCGGGCGTGGCCGCCATCCACCGGTCGGTCTGCGACGCGAGGACCGGCCCGCTGCCGCCCGCCCGCAAACCCGACCTCGCCGTGCTCACCGACCTGGTGGTGCCGTCGCCGAGCATGATCGCTCCACTGCACGCCGAGGGCGTGCCGTACATGCTGGTCCGGATGCGGGACGGCACCGGCGTGGTCGGCCCGTTGATCGTTCCGGGCCGGACGAGCTGCCCGCACTGCATGGATCTCCAGCGCGCCGACCTGGACCCGGCCTGGCCGGCGTTGGCGCTCCAGCTCGCGGGCCGGCTGCAACCCGCCGAACTGGCCGCCACGCACGCGGCCGCCGGCCTCGCGGTGGCGCAGGCGCTGCAGACGCTGGACTGGTGGCTGACCGGCGAGGGCGTGCCGGCGCTGTGGAACACCAGCGTGGAGATCGACCCGGTGGCCGCCACCATGACCAACCGACCGTGGGATCCGCACCCCGACTGCCGCTGCGGCGCGGCGCGGGCGGAGGAGGCTAGCGTGTAGGACGACAGCCGGGGTGGACGAGATCACTCACGCCCACCCCCAGCTCAAGGGGAGAATCACTGGGTGAGCGAGATCCCGCGCAACGCCGTCCAGCGGACCGCCAAGCTGGCCAGCCTGCCGATCGGCGTCGCCGGTCGGGTCGTCGGCGGCTGGGGCAAGCGGCTGATCGGCCAGAGCGCCGAGGAGGTCAGCTCGCAGCTGAACGCCAAGACGGCCGAGCAGCTGTTCGCCGTGCTCGGGCAGCTCAAGGGCGGCGCGATGAAGTTCGGCCAGGCGCTGAGCGTGTTCGAGGCGGCGGTGCCCGACGAGCTGGCCGCGCCGTACCGGGACGCGCTGACCAAGCTCCAGGCCGCCGCGCCGCCGCTGGAGGCGCGCAGCGTGCACCGGGTGCTCGCCGAGCAGCTCGGCGCCTCGTGGAGCAAGCGGTTCCAGGAGTTCGACGACGCGCCGGCGGCCGCCGCGAGCATCGGCCAGGTGCACCGGGCGATCTGGCACGACGGCCGCGAGGTCGCGGTCAAGGTGCAGTACCCGGGAGCCGACGAGGCGCTGTTGTCCGACCTCAAGCAGCTCCAGCGGTTCAGCCGGCTGTTCCAGGCGCTGGTGCCCGGCGCCGAGATCAAGCCGCTGCTGGCCGAGCTGCGTGAACGCATGGTCGAGGAGCTGGACTACCGGACCGAGGCCGCCAACCAGCGCACCTTCGCCAAGGCCTTCGACGGCGACGGACACGTCTTCGTGCCGAAGGTGGTGGCCAGCGCGCCGATGGTGATCATCTCCGAGTGGGTGACCGGCCGGCCGCTGGCGTCGATCATCCGCGAGGGTGACCAGGAGACCCGCGACCACGCCGGCACCCTGCTGTCGGAGTTCCACTTCTCGTCGCCGGCCAAGACCGGCCTGCTGCACGCCGACCCGCATCCCGGCAACTTCATGCTGCTGCCGGACGGCCGGCTGTGCGTGATCGACTTCGGCGCGGCGGCCCGGCTGCCCGACGGCCTGCCCCCGACGCTGGGGCTGATGACGCGGCTGTCGCTGGACCACCGCTCCGAGGAGCTGCTGGACCTGCTGCGCAAGGAGCATTTCGTGCGGCCGGACAGCGAGGTCGCGCCGGACGACGTCGTCGGGTACCTGAAGCCGTTCGTCGAGCCGCTGCGGACCGAGCGCTTCAAGTTCACCCGGAAGTGGCTGCAAGCGCAGGCGGAGCGCATCGGCGACCTGCGCGGGCAGGACTTCCGCACCGGGCGTTCGCTGAACCTGCCGCCGCAGTACCTGCTCATCCACCGGGTGACGATGGGTGCGACCGGCATCCTGTGCCAGCTCGGCGCCGAGGTGCCGGCGCGCGCGATCGTCTCCCAGTGGCAGCCGGGCTTCGCCGACTGACCAGCGCGTTACCCGAGTTGTCCACAGGCCGACCGCCGAAACTGGGGACAACGCGGCCAGTTGTCCACAGATACAGAACCGGTATTCCGCCGCGCCCTGCGAGGTCCGACCATCGAGGGCGTGACCGCAACCACGCCGCCCAACCTGGCCTCGCTCGCGCGCACCGTGCCCGACGGCGTGGTCCGCGTCGCGGACCTGCGCGCGAACGGCGTCTCCGGCTCCGCCATCATCGCCCGGTGCCGGCCCAACGGGCCCTGGCAGCGGCTGCTGCCGGGCGTGGTGTTGATGTCCGGCTCGGCACCCAGCCGCCGGCAGCGCCTCCGTGCCGCGCTGGCCTACGCCGGTGCGGGCGCGGTGATCACCGGTCTGGACGCCGCCAACCTCGATCACGACTTCGGGATTCGGGTCGGTGAGGAGGTGCACGTGCTGGTGCCCGCGTCCAAGCGCACCACCACCAACGGCTACGTGCTCATCGAGCGCACCACGCGGATGCCCGCCCTGGTCGAACGGGACGGTCTGCTGTTCGCATCGGTCCCTCGGGCCGTAGTGGACGCCGCCCGCCGCGAACGGGACGCCATGCGCCTTCGGGCGCTGCTGTCCGGGCCCGTGCGTTGCGGCGCGTGCAGCGTGTCCGACCTTCGCGTCGAGCTCGACGCCGGCAGCCAGCGCGGCTCCGCTGCCCCTCGGGCCGCCCTGCGTGCCGTCCCCGACGGCGTCGTCTCCCTGACCGAAGGCCTCGCGCGCCGGGTCGCGCGGAGCACCACCCTGCCCTTGCCGCGCTGGAACGTGCCCATCCGCGATGTCACCGGTGCCCTGCTCGGTGTCGTCGACGCGTGGTGGGACGACGTCGCCCTCGCGTGGGAGGTCGGCACTCAGCAGTTCCGGCACGGCACCGACTCCACCCGCCACGCCCGCCTCGCCGCCGCCGGCGTGATCACCCTTCGCACGTCACCGGAACGCCTCCGGGACGATCCCGGCGTCGTTCGCAAGGACCTCATCCAGGCCTTCCGCCGCGCCGCCAACCGCGTCCGCCCACCCGTGCACGCCCTGTCCGAGCACTGCCCCGCCACCCACTGACCGCGGCTCACACCCCGGCAACCAGGAAGTTGCACCTATCGGGATCACCAGTACTCGGCCGGCAGCTTCCCCTCGATGTCGCGGACATGCGCGCGGGCGCAGCCGGGGCACAGCCAACGCTGCCCGCCCCGCTCCCGCTCGGACACCCACGTCAGCGCCTCGGCAGGCGCCGCGGCCAGATCGCGGCGGCGGCCGCAGATCGAACAGCTCACCAGTTCGTTGTCTGCCACGCCGACGACGCTAGGACAGTTCCTGCCATCGCGGGCGAGCAGTTGCAGGTCCGTGCGGACGTACCCCTGGCTCAACGCCGACGACCCGCGAGACTCCGCCACTACGAGTCCATGCGAACACCGCCAAACGCTCGACGCCGCCGCCCGGCAGGCAACGCCGCTGTGGGTCCGTACGGACGCATCCCCTCGGCTCACCCCACGAACCTCGAGGTAACACCACTGCCGGCCCACGCGGACGCAGCCTGGCCGCTCGACACGCTCGACCCACACGGCAAAGCACCGCAGGTCTGCGCGGAGGTAGCCCACTGGTTCGACACCGCCGAACCACAAAGCAACAGCGCCACGAGTCCATCCGGACGCAGCCCGCTGCCTCGACACCTTCAAACCACATGGCAACAGCACTGCCGGCCTGGGCAGCCGCAGCCCGTCGGCTCGACACCATGAACCCACGAGGCAACACCACTACGGACCAGACGGAAGCAGCCCGCTACTTCGACACCGCCGAACCGCATGGCGACAACACTGCCGGCCCACGCAGGCACAGTCCGTCGGCTCGACACCGCCGAACCGCAAGGCATACCACTACGGACCAGACGGAAGCAGCCCGTTGGCTCGACACCGTCGAGCCAACGGGCAACGTCACTGCGGGTCCGTGTGGGGCGCAGCCCTTTAGGGCGACGCGCGTCCGGCCGGCGCACCACCCCGAGGGGCGGTACGCCGGCCGAACCGGATCTTGTTGTCGTGTCAGGCGGTGTGGCGGGCCGCGGCCCGCTCCGCACGCCTGGCGGCCCAACCGGCGACCTTGCGCCACCGCGCGGTGGCGCTCAGCCGGCGGGCCAAGCGTTGCTCCTCCGCTACCAGGCGTACTTCATGCAATCGGATCCGTGCGAGTTCTTGGTCGAGCAACATGACCGAGGTCCCCTCAGGTTTGTAGTCCGAAATCATCGGGATGTCTGCGGTGTATCGAACGGTGTTCACGCGGCTGCCTCCTGGTTTCCTGTGGTCCCGGCGCCCGCCTCGGCGAGGCGGTCGCTCTTGCGCGGGCGGCCACGGGGCCGCTTGCGCGGGATCACCGCGCCACGCTCGAAGATCTCGCCACCCCACACGCCCCACGGCTCACGCCGGGCCAGCGCAGCGGCAAGGCACTCCGTCCGCACGGGGCAGGAGGTGCACAGGGACTTCGCCTGCTCCAGCTCGGCGGGAGCGTCGGCGAACCAGAGGTCCGGGTTGTTGGCCCGGCAGGGCAGGTCGAGCCCGGCACCAGGTGCGGTGTCGAGCAGCTCCGCGACACCGGCGCCCGTGGGCGCGGCGAAGTCGGGCAGCACTGTTCCGTCTATCGGAACGGTGGCGGTGAACATGGTGGACTTCCTCCCGGATTCGGTGGTGCTCATGCAGGTGTTGGCGGTGGTGCTGTCGTACGTCGGGGCGTGCATGTCCCTGCCGTTCGAGTTGTGCCGAAAAAACACGAAGGCCGCGGTCCCGTTCCCGGGTCCGCGGCCTTCGTGAGCCGTAGTCCTGACACTGCTGTCAGGTACTTCGCTCCTGCGCGGACCAGAGAAGAACGTGCTTGCGGACCTTCACGAACGCCGGCTGACCATTGGTCAGGGCGCGCTCGACCGAGCCGGCCGTCCACGGCCGCGGCTGATCGACGGAAACGAGAGAACTGGTGCTTCCCTTGCCGCACATGGCAGGGGCCCCGGCGAGCGGATAGGCCGGTGCGACCAGGATGTTGATGCCGTTGCTGCCCATGCCGTCCGCCTCCCAACCAGGGTCTCGTCGTGGTGTGTGGTCTCGTCTTTGTTCGGGCGTCTCGCGCCCTGCCTATGCAGGCTATTGCCCCTGCGCAGGGGCGTGCAACCGGTTTTTAAAAAGTTCCGCCGAAACTTCTCACGGATCAGGTTTGCCGTGCACCCGCGTCCCCCTGGACCAGGGCGAGCACGTCGGCGCCGTACTTGTCGAGCTTACTCGGGCCGATGCCGGAGATCGCCACCAACCCGCTGGTGTCCAGCGGGCGCTGCTCGGCGATGGCGGTCAGCGTGGTGTCGGTGAACACCACGTACGGAGGAACCCTCAGCTGCCCGGCCTTGGCCTTGCGCCACTCCCGCAGCCGCTCGAGCAGCTCTTCGTCCACATCAGACGGACAGTCGGGGCACCGCCCCAACTTGATCGCGGGCGTGCTGACCAGCACGTCCCCGCACACGCGGCACTCGACCCGGATCGAGCGCCGCGCCGGCGCGGCCTCCCGCTGGGCGCCGCCGACCGGCCGCGCGGCCGGGTGATCCTCCGGCAACAGCCCGTACAGGAAGCGGCTGCGTCGGCGGGTCCGGCGGCCGCCGGCGTTGCGCGACAGCGCCCACGACAGCCACAGATGTTCACGTGCCCGGGTGACGCCGACGTAGAGCAGCCTGCGCTCCTCCTCGATCGCCGCATCGTCCGAGTCGGCGTGCTGGATCGGCATGGTGCCCTCGGTCAGTCCGATCAGGAACACCGCGTCCCACTCCAGGCCCTTCGCCGCGTGCAGAGACGCCAGCGTGACGCCCTCCACCGTCGGCGGGTGCTGCGCCTCGGCCCGCATCTCCAGCTCGGCGACGAACCGCGCCAGGTCCGCGCCCGGCACCACCGTGTCGAGCTCCTCCGCCAGCTCGACCAGTGCCAGCAGCGACTCCCAACGCTCCCGCTGGGCGCCACCAGTCGGCGGTTCCAGCGACAAGCCGTGCGGCTTGAGCACCTCGCGGACCACCTGCGGCAGCTCCGACTCGGGTGCGCCGGTGACGGCCGCGCGCAGCGACACCATCGCCTGCCGGATCTCCGGCCGCGCGAAGAACCGCTCGCCGCCTCGCACCTGGTACGGGATCTCGGCCTCGGCCAGCGCCTGCTCGTACACCTCGGACTGGGCGTTGACCCGGTACAGGATCGCGATCTCGCTCGCCGGCACGCCGTTGCGCAACAGCGCCCCGATCCGGTCCGCGACGGCCTGCGCCTCGCTCGGCTCGTCGTCGAACTCCGAGAACTTCGGCTCGGGCCCCGGCGGCCGGTGCCCGACCAGCCGCAGCCGCGACCCCGCCGGCCGGTCCCGCGCCGCCCCGATCACCCGGTTGGCCAGCGACACCACCTCGGGCGTCGACCGGTAGTCACGCTCCAGCCGCACCACCACCGCCTCCGGGAACCGCCGCGGGAAGTCCAGCAGCGGCCGCGGCGAGGCGCCGGCGAACGAATAGATGGTCTGGTTGGCGTCGCCGACCACGGTCAGGTCGTCCCGGCCGCCGAGCCAGGCGTCGAGCACCCGCTGCTGGAGCGGCGTCACGTCCTGGTACTCGTCGACCACGAAGCACCGGTAGCGGTCGCGGAACTCGGTCGCGACGTCCGGGTGCTCCTCCAGGATCGCGGCGGTGTGCAGCAGCAGGTCGTCGAAGTCGAGCATCCGCGCCCGGGTCTTGAGCTGCTCGTACCCCTGGTAGACCCGGCTGACCTGGTCGGCCGGCAGCGGGACGTCACGCTGCGTCCTCGACGCCGCCGCCGGGTAGTCGTCCGGCGCCACCAGCGACGCCTTCGCCCACTCGATCTCGCCGGCCAGGTCTCGCAGCGACTCCGCGCTGGTCGGCGCGCCGATCCGGTTGGCCGCCTGGCCGACCAGCCGCAGCTTGCCGTCGAGCAGCTCCCACGGGGCGTCGCCGATGACCCGCGGCCAGAAGTAGCGCAGCTGACGCAGCGCCGCGGCGTGGAAGGTGACCGCCTGCGCGCCGCCCACGCCGAGGGACCGCAGTCGGGTGCGCATCTCGCCGGCGGCCCGCTTGGTGAAGGTGACCGCGAGCACCTGCCCGGGCGCGACGTGCCCCCGGTCCACGAGGTACGCGATGCGCCTAGTGATCGTCCTAGTCTTTCCGGTGCCCGCGCCGGCCAGCACGCACACCGGCCCCCTGGGAGCGGTGACCGCCCCGAGCTGGTCCGGATCCAGGTCTTCGAGGAGTCGACCTTCGGCGTCCATGGCCTGCATCCTCGCAGAGCCCACCGACAGAAAAACGGAGCAGGGCGGAACGCGCCCGCCCACCGGCCTTATCCTGGACACATGGCTGGTAAGCAGGACGACAAGGCGGCCGCCAAGGAGGCGGCGCGGGCCAAGCGCGCGGAGTCGCGGGCGCGGCGCAGTCAGATCTTCGAGGCGTTCAAGATGCAACGCCGCGAGGACAAGGCCCTGGTGCCGCTCATGCTCGCGGTGCTGGTGGGCGTCACCGCCGTCGCGTTCCTGATCGGCCTCGCGTTCGACATGCAGTGGCTGTTCATCGGCCCCGGCGTCGTGCTGGGCGCGCTGGGCGCCGTGCTGCTGTTCGGCCGGCGCGTGTCGGCGAACGTGTACAAGAAGGCGGACGGCCAGCCCGGCGCGGCCGGCTGGGCCCTGGACAACCTGCGCGGCAACTGGCGCGTGACCCAGGCCGTGGCCGGCACCACGCAGCTGGACGCCGTGCACCGCGTGCTCGGGCTGCCCGGCGTCGTGCTGGTCGCCGAGGGCGCCCCGCACCGCGTCAAGACGCTGCTCGCGCAGGAGAAGAAGCGGCTGTCACGAGTCGTCGGCAGCACGCCGATCTACGACATCGTCATCGGCAACGGCGAGGGCGAGGTGCCGCTGCGCAAGCTTCAGCAGCACATGATGAAGCTGCCTCGCAACATCTCGCGCGCCGAGGTGGACAAGCTGGAGAAGGGCATGGCGGCGCTGGCCACGCGCGGCGCCGCGCTGCCCAAGGGCCCGCTTCCCCAGGGCGCCAAGATGCGCAACGTGCAGCGGACCCTGCGTCGCCGCTGACCCCAGCCGAAACGAAAGCGGCCTTGGTGGCGTCGAACGCCACCAAGGCCGCTTTCACTCTGTTCGGGGACGGTCAGCGCATCCGGACGACGATGGTGCCGACCAGGCGATCATGCAGGCCCCGGTAGTCCCGGTCCCAGACGACGGCCGGGATGATGATCGCGACCAGCGCCGTCCGCAGCAGCGCGCGCGGCACACCGACCATGGCCGAGCCGTCGATCCGCGCGACCCGGACACCCATCGCGAACATGCCGGGAGTGAAGCCGAAGAACGAGACCGCGATCACGCCGATCAGGTACCAGGTCAGCAGGCTCCAGTTGCGCGGCAGGTCAGGCATCGTGAACAGGCCCGTGATCAGGGCAGCCAGGACGCAGTCGATGAGCATCGCCACCGCGCGCCGCGCCGTCGACGGGATCGAGCCGACGCCGGATTCCGGCAGCCCGAGCCGCTCACCCCGCCACCGCTGCTGCGTCCCGCCGCCCACGGAGCCGCCGGCCGGCTCCTCCGCCGCGCGGGGTCCGGACAACCACGAACCGGTCCACCTGTTCACCCCTCCAGGGTAAGGCCGTCGTCACAGCAAGGAGGCGAGGAGGTCGGCCACTACCCTGTTCGCGGTCTCGTTAACACCCGCGAAACACCCGGGTGACTGACGGGCAACACCATCCGCCTAGTTTCGTCACGAAAACAGCCGGCGACGTGCCGGGACGGGCTACGAGCCGAAGGAGCCAACGAGGGTGTTCACCAATCCCGACGAGGTCCTGCGCTTCATCTCCGACGAGGAAGTGAAGTTCGTCGACGTCAGGTTCAGCGACCTGCCAGGCATCATGCAGCACTTCACCGTGCCGGCGGCGTCGTTCGACGCCGATGCCATCGCCGAGGGGCTGGCCTTCGACGGTTCGTCGGTTCGCGGGTTCCAGCAGATCCACGAGTCGGACATGCTGCTGCTGCCCGACCTGGCGACCGCGCGGATCGACCCGTTCCGCATCGAGAAGACCCTCATCGTCAACTTCTTCGTGCACGACCCGCTGACCCGCGAGCCCTACAGCCGCGACCCGCGCAACATCGCGCGCAAGGCCGAGCTGTTCATCGCCGAGAACGGCGTCGCCGACCAGGCCTTCTTCGGCGCCGAGGCGGAGTTCTACCTGTTCGACTCGGTGCGCTTCGACAGCGCCGAGAACGCCTCCTTCCACGAGATCGACTCCATCGCGGGCTGGTGGAACACCGGCGCCGACGAGGAGGGTGGCAACAAGGGCTACAAGGTCAAGTACAAGGGCGGCTACTTCCCGGTCTCGCCGACCGACCACTTCGCCGACCTGCGCGACAAGATCACGCTGAACCTGATCGACTCCGGCTTCACCGTGGAGCGGGCCCACCACGAGGTCGGCACCGCCGGCCAGGCCGAGATCAACTACAAGTTCAACTCGCTGCTGCACGCCGCGGACGACCTCCAGCTGTTCAAGTACATCGTCAAGAACACGGCGTGGCAGGCCGGCAAGACCGCGACCTTCATGCCCAAGCCGCTGTTCGGTGACAACGGCTCCGGCATGCACACCCACCAGTCGCTGTGGAAGGACGGCTCGCCGCTGTTCTACGACGAGTCCGGCTACGGCGGCCTGTCCGACACCGCGCGCCACTACATCGGCGGCCTGCTGCACCACGCGCCGAGCCTGCTGGCCTTCACCAACCCGACGGTGAACTCCTACCACCGCCTGGTGCCCGGCTTCGAGGCCCCGGTCAACCTGGTGTACTCGCAGCGCAACCGCTCCGCGTGCATCCGGATCCCGATCACCGGCAACAACCCGAAGGCCAAGCGCGTCGAGTTCCGCTGCCCCGACTCGTCCGGCAACCCGTACCTGGCCTTCGCCTCGATGCTGATGGCCGGCCTGGACGGCATCAAGAACAAGATCGAGCCGCCGGCCCCGGTCGACAAGGACCTCTACGAGCTGCCCCCGGAGGAGGCCAAGGAGGTCGCGCAGGTGCCGGGCTCGCTGGGCGAGGTGCTGGACAACCTCGAGCGCGACCACGACTTCCTGCTCGAGGGCGGCGTGTTCACGCCGGACGTGATCGAGACCTGGATCGCGCTCAAGCGTGAGAACGAGATCGACCCGCTGCGGCTGCGTCCGCACCCGTACGAGTTCGCGCTGTACTACGACGTGTGATCGACGGCGGGTTCGTCCCGCCGGGTCTTGACGTCGCGCAGAGGCCGGGTCCGTGTCCACGGGCCCGGCCTTTCGCGTGCCACACAACGGAAGTGACACACGGACGTAACAAAACGGCCGGGTGGGTCGGGTTGGATGAACACCAGGTGATGCTGGAGGTGGCGAGATGGCCGAACCCGTTCCCGCACAGTCCGATCGAGGGACGTCCACCCGTGAGGTCGTCGTCGCCGTTCCCGTCTACGACGCGGTCCGCGGCCTCAACCGGGCCTGGCCCGCGAATTACCGGCTCAGCTTCGACGTCACCGCCCACGGCGAGGTGGTGATCCGGGGCGACAAGGCCGGTCTGCGCGGCCTGGCGACGCAGCTGCTGGCGCTGGCCCAGGAGGACGTGCCGCAGCGCTACCACCACCGGATCGACGACTTCATGCTCGAGGTCGACCGGGGCTCGTTACCAGTGCGGATCGAGCAGGCAGGCTGACGACGGAGGCTCCGGGGCGACCCTCTAGTGTCACGCTCGTGGCCGACAACGACACCAATCTCCTGTCCTCTCACTTCTTCGACTCCGCCGCCGAGGCGACGGAGGCGGTGCGCGCCGCGGACCTGCTCGGTCTGGGTGTCGCGCTGTCCAACCGGCTCGTCCCGGACACCGACTCCGAAGACGGCTCGTTCGTCGAGGAGTGGGTGGTCGACGTCTTCGCCAGCATTCCCGAGGCGGAGGCTGACGCCGAGGCCGAGGTGGCCTGAGGCGTCGAGGTGGGGCGTGCCGGCACGCCCCACCCCAGCACGTCTCACGGCACCGAGATCACGACCTTGCCGCGCACGTGGCCGCCCTCGACCAGGCGCTGCGCGTCCGCCGCCTCGGCGAGCGGGAACACCTTCTCGATCACCACCGTGATGTCACCCGATGCGGTGAGATTCGCGAGCCAGCCGAGCTGCTCGCTGTTCGGCTTCACGAAGACGTACTTGCCGCCCGTCTCGCGGACGCGGTCCTCGATGATCGACCCGATCCGGGTGGGATCGCGCACCAGCTTCGGTGACACGCTCAGCGCCTCGCCGCCGATCAGGTCCACCACCGCGTCGACCTTGCCGTCGCCGCCCAGCAGGGCGGCCACCCGGTCCTCCAGGCCCTCGCCGTAGGTCACCGGCTCCGCGCCCAGCGAGCGCAGGAAGTCGTGATTGCGCTCCGACGCCGTGCCCAGCACCTTCGTCGCGCCGAGCACATGTGCGATCTGCACAGCGAGGTGACCGACGCCGCCGGCCGCGGCATGCACCAGCACCGTGTCGCCCTCGCCGACGCCGATCTTCTTCAGCAGTTGCAAGGCCGTCAGGCCGGCCAGCGGCAGCGCCGCCGCCTGCTCGAACGTGATCCCGGCCGGCTTGTGCGCCAGCCCCCGCTCCGGCGCCGCGACCAGTTCCGCGTACGTGCCGTTCTGCACGTGGTCCTTGCGCAGGTAGCCGAGCACCTCGTCACCGGGCTGGTAGCCGTCCGCCGCCGGTCCGGCCTTCACGACGACACCCGCCGCGTCCCAGCCCTGGATGAGCGGGAAGTGGTGCGGCAGGGCGCCTTGGATGTAGCCCTCACGGATCTTGTAGTCCACCGGGTTCACGCTGGCCGCCTTCACGGCCACCAGCACCTGGTCGGGGCCGACCAGCGGGTCCGGTAGCTCCTGGAGCGACAGCACGCCGGCGTCGCCGAACGCGTTCTGCGCGATTGCCTTCACCTGGACTCATCCTCCGGTAGCCGAATAGGGATCACTGCGGGTCGTAGAAGATCCGTTCCACCACACTGCGCGCGCGGCGCGTGGTTCGCCGGTAATCGTCGAGGAATTCGCCCGGATCGGTGCCCTGCGGGTAGCCCAGCGCCGCCGCGACGGAGGCCAGCTCACGGCCGGAGGTCGGCACCTGGTCGGTCGGCTTTCCGCGCACCAGCGTCACCGCATTGCGGGCACGCGTCGCCATCAGCCAGGCCGCCGTCAAGGCCTCCGCGTCGGCCTCGCTGATGAACCCCAGCCCCGCCGCCAGCGCCAGGCCGTCGATGGTTGACGTGGTGCGCAGCTCCGGCCGGTCGCCCGCGTGCTGGAGCTGGAGCAGCTGGATCGTCCACTCGATGTCGGCGAGCCCGCCCCGACCCAGCTTCGTGTGCGTGGTCGGATCGGCGCCCCGCGGCAACCGCTCGGCGTCGACCCGGGCCTTGATCCGGCGGACCTCACGCACCATCGCCGGCTTGAGCCCGCCCGCCGGGTACCGGACGGGGTCGACCATCTCGCAGAACCGCCGGCCAAGATCCTCGTCGCCGGCGACCGCACTGGCCCGCAGGAGTGCCTGCGCCTCCCAGACCTCCGACCATTGCGCGTAGTACGCGCGGTACGAATCCAGCGTCCGCGCCAACGGGCCGTTTCGACCTTCCGGACGGAGGTCGGCGTCGACCTGAAGCGGCGGATCCTGACTCGGAGCCGCGAGCAGACGTCGGACCGCTTCCGCGATCCCGGACGTGTACTGGACCGCCTCGGCGTCGGTCGCCCCGTTTCGCGGCTCGCACACGAACAGCACGTCGGCGTCCGACCCGTACCCGAGCTCGCGGCCGCCGAGCCGGCCCATGCCGATCACGGCGATGGTCGCCGGCGGCTCGGTTCCGTCGGAGGACCGCAACGCGACGTCGAGAGCCGACTGCAACACCGCCAGCCACACACCCGACAGCGCCGCGCACACTTCCTCGACCTTGATCAGGCCCAGCAGGTCGGCACAGGCGACGCGGAGCAGCTCGTGCCGGCGCAGCGACCGTGCCGCCGCAACCGCCTGCGTGAGGTCGGCGTGCCGGCCGACGGCGCTGCGCAGCGATACGGCGACCTCTGCCGGGTTGCGGTGGGCGAGCGAGGCCGTGTCGGACAGCAGACGCAGCACCTCCGGCGCACGCACCAGCAGGTCCGGCACCAGCTTCGACGTGCTCAGCACGACGGCCAGCCGCTCGACGACCGCGCCCTCGTCCCGTAGCAACCGCAGGTACCAGGGCGTGTCCGCCAGCGCCTCGGACACCCGCCGATACGCCAGCAGCCCACCGTCCGGATCCGGCGTGTTCGCCAGCAGGTCGAGCAGCACCGGCAGCAACGTCATCTGGATCGCCGCGCGCCGCGAGACCCCGGACGTCAACGCCTCGATGTGCTTGAGGGCGCCGTCCGGCGCCGTGTACCCGAGCGCGGCGAGCCGGGCCGTCGCTTCCCTGGTCGTCAGCCGCATCGCCTCGGTCGGCACCCGCGCGACGGCCTCCAGCAGCGGCCGGTAGAACAGCTTCTCGTGCAGGCGGCGCACCCGGTTGCCGTGCCGCCGGAACTCCGCGAGCAACACGTCCGCCGCCGCCCGCCGGCCGTCCGGATACAGCCCCGCCGCCCGCGCCAACCAACGCAGACCGGCGCGATCCTCGTCGGCCGGGAACGTGTGCGTCCGGCGCAGCCGCTGCAACTGGAGCCGGTGCTCCAACGTCCGCAGGAAGCGATACGACTCCGCCAAACCGGCGGCGTCGGCCCGACCGACGTAGCCACCCGAGCCGAGCGCCGCCAGGGCCGCCATGGTCGTCGGCGACCGCAGCGCGTCGTCGGAGCGGCCGTGCACGAGTTGCAGCAACTGGACCGCGAACTCCACGTCGCGCAGTCCGCCGCGCCCGAGCTTCAGCTCCCGTTCGGCCAGGCCCTTGGGCACGTGCTCCTCGACCCGCCGCCGCATCGCCTGCACGTCGACGACGAAGTTCTCGCGCCCCGCCGCCGTCCACACCATCGGGGCGAGCGCCTCGACGTACTGCCGGCCGACCTCCTCGTCCCCCGCGACCGGCCGCGCCTTGAGCAGCGCCTGGAACTCCCAGGTGCGCGCCCAACGCTTGTAGTAGGAGATGTGGCCGTCCAACGTCCGGACCAGCGCGCCGGCCTTGCCCTCCGGCCGCAGCGCCGCGTCGACCTCGAAGCACGCCTCGCCCGCGATGCGCATCATCGTGCTCGCCAGCCGGGTCGCCGTCGGCATGTCGTCGTCGTTGTCCGCGACGAACACCACGTCGACGTCGCTGACGTAGTTCAGCTCGCGACCGCCGCACTTGCCCATGGCGATCACCGCCAGCTTCGATGGCTTGCCCAACTGTCTCGCCGCCAACGCGAGCGACGCTCGCAACGCCGCCACGGCCAGATCGGACAGCCGCTCCGCCACCTGCTCGTAGCCGAGCTCGGCGATCTCCGGCTGTACCAGGTGTCCCAGATCGGCCGCCGCGATGTCCAGCAGCAGCCCGCGATACGCCCGACGCAAGTGCCGGACCTCGCCCGCACCCTCCTCGACCGCCCGAAGCAGATGCCCCGTGTAATCGGAGTCGGGCGCGGTATCCGAGGTCAGCCGCCGCCACTCGTCGGGGTTCGCGAAGAGGAAATCCCCCAACGTCGTCGACGAGCCCAGCACCGCGACCAACCGGCCGCGGAACCCGCCGTCGGTGCTCAACGCCTCGGCGAGCGCCGGCCACTGGTCGCCGGCCGCCTCACGCAACCGGTCCAGGCTCTGCAACGCCAGGTCCGGATCGGGGCTGCGCGACAAGGCGCCGAGCACGAGCTCGGCGCCTTCCACCGGACCGCCACGCCACCAGCCGCCGGCGTGCAGGATCTCCTCGGCACGCGGATCGGTGAGCCCGAACCTGGCTGGCGAGGACGTGGACCGTGGATCAGTCATGACGAGCCCAACCGTAGTCCCACCGGCCGTGTCGCCGTCAGCGTCACGCGGGCACGAGTCAACGCGAAATGATCAGGAACAGCCCGTAGAGCACCAAGACGCAACACGCCGCGAAGCACACCACCGCCAGGGCCAGGCCGCCGGCGCCCGTGCCGCCCTGGGCGCGAGCGGCCACCCGCTGCGACACGCCCCTGATGCCCGTGGCGAACAACGCCACAAGCGCGGCGACCGAGACCAGGCCGACGATGAACACCTCACCGAGCGCCGCCCAGTTCACGTTCATGCCGCCACCTTGAGGGGCTCGAGCGACAACTCGTCGTTGACGACACTGTCGGGCGTAACCGGCTTGCGCCGGGACGCGAGGTAGATGCCCGCCGCCACGATGATGCCGACAGCGGCCACGACGATCACGCCGGCGGTGCCGCGACTCGCAATCGAACTGGCGATGGCACCCACCACCGCGGCCGCCGGCAGCGTCAGCACCCACGCCAGGACCATCCGGCCTGCGGTGCTCCATTGCACATTCGAGGCCCGGCGACCGAGCCCGCCGCCCAGGATGCCGCCGGAAACGACGTGCGTGGTCGACAGCGCGAAGCCGAGGTGCGAGGACGTCAGGATGACCGCCGCCGCGCTGGTCTGCGCCGCGAAGCCCTGCGGGCCGTCGATCGTCGTGAGGCCCTTGCCCAGGGTGTGGGTGATGCGCCAACCGCCGAAGTAGGTGCCGAGCGCGATCGCCGTGCCGGCACTGATGATCACCCAGACCGGCGGGCCGGCATTCGACGGCAACGCGCCGGCGGTGATCAGCGTCAGCGTGATCACACCCATCGTCTTCTGCGCGTCGTTCGTGCCGTGCGCGAGCGAGACCAGGCCGGCCGACACGATCTGGCCGATCCGGAATCCCGAGGACACGACCTTGCGGTCCGCGGTGCGGGTCAACCGATAGGTCAGGTAGGTGGCGGCCATCGCGATCAGGCCCGCGATCACCGGCGAGGCGACAGCCGGGATCAATACCTTCTCGATGACCTTGCCGAAGTGCACGGCGCTGGCGCCCGAGGCGATCCAGGTGGCCCCGATCAGGCCGCCGAACAGCGCGTGCGACGAGCTGGAGGGTAGGCCGACCAGCCAGGTCAGGAGGTTCCAGACGATGGCGCCGACGAGTCCGGCGAACACCACCGCGGGTGTGATCTTGAGGTCGTCCACGATGCCGCCCGAGATCGTCTTGGCGACCTCGACGGAGAGGAAGGCACCGACCAGGTTCAGCACCGAGGACATGGCTACGGCGACTCGTGGCCGCAATGCGCCGGTCGCGATCGAGGTGGCCATCGCGTTGGCCGTGTCATGGAAACCGTTGGTGAAATCGAAGGCGAGAGCCGTCAGCACAACAACGGCCACCAGTAGGGGGACGTCCACCAAATTCCTCCGGCGGTGGGCAACTACACGTAGAACGCTACCCCAGAACAGATGGGGCGACCGACGCCCATGTGGGCGGCGTACAGCGACCGTACAGTGACGGTGCGTTATCACACCAGTGGCAAACTCCTGAAACTCCCCGCCACTGGCGCCAGCTCGCCAGCACTGAGTTGGACGAACCGCTGCGCAAACGGTTGCCACACCTCGGCCAGCGTGATGTGCGCCTCCGCCAGAGCGTCCGGCTCGAGCTGGCCAGGTCGCGCCATTGCCGCCTCATCGGGCGCCAGCTCCGCCCACTTCAACACGATTTCCGGCGTCGTCTCGATATGGAATTGGACACCGTATCCGACGGAGCCCACCCTGAATGCCTGATTCGCGTAGCGTGGCGAGGACGCCAGCAGTTCGGCGCCAGGCGGCAACAGAGTGATCTCGTCGTGGTGGAACTGGAGCACATCCGGCGTCAGCGGCAGTTCCGCGAACAGTGGATCGCGCGCCGCGGTGTCCCGCTTGGCCACCAGCAGCACCCCGACCTCGGGGCCCTTGTCGCCGCGTCGCACCTGGCCGCCGGTCGCCGCCGCCAACAGCTGGGCCCCCAGACAGATCGCCAACGTCGGTGTCTTGGTCGCCACTGCCTTCGACAGCAACAGCCGCACATCCGACAGCCACGGGTGCTCACGATCGTCCAGTGCGCCCATCTCGCCGCCGAGGCAGACGACCCCTTGGTAGTCGTCAAGGGCCGGCAGCGGCTCGCGCGCCGGCGCGACGATGTGGATGTCGGCACCAGCCGCCGTAAGCCAATCCGCGAGGCGGCCCGCCGGATCGGAGTCGGAAGGCTGGATGACGAGCAGACGAGGCGGAGTCACACCCCGAGCCTAATCCCGCTGCCGCAGCCGCCAAGACCACCAGCCCATGCATCCACAGCCTCGACAACTCCGGTTCGACGCCGGCAGAGTCCGGCGAGCGCTCGACGCTGCGAAGAACCTGGTGCCCACGCCTGAGACACCAGCCTTCAATCAGCAGCCGGCCGCGCCAGAGTCCACCCGCTCACGGCGACGCGTCCAAGGTCGCGAAGCCTCCCACCGCCGACACCGACTGCGTCGTCCTCGTCGTGCACGCCTGGTAGTGCGCACGACGTTGGGACCAATCGGCGCGTCTCGCCAGCAGGCCTCCGCCAGGCTTCCGCGGCTGGCTACCTGCTGGCTTCCGCCTTCCGCGCTCGACCTAGGCTGGCGCGTCGAAAGCCAGCTCGACGAAGTCGGTGACGGGTCGGAAACCGATCCGTTGGTACACGCCGTTCGACGTGGGGTTGGCGAGATCGGTGTACAGGAGCACCTCGCGGGCGCCAACGGAGCGAGCCCACCTCGCGGCCTCCGCGGTGGCTGCAGCCGCGTAGCCATGGCGCCTGTGCTCCGGTGGTGTGTAGACCGGCCCAATCCGCGAGGCGCCTGCGTTAGGCACCTTCGCCACGGCGCTGCTCACCACAACGCCGTCGACCTCCCACAGCACCGTCGCGCTACCGAGCGAGAATTGCTGGCGCACAGCAGCCTCGGCGTCGGCGCTGTTGGTACCACGGTGTGCCGCAGACTCGTCGGAGAACCCCACCCAGTGCTGGACTGCCACGTCAAGGTCCGCCTCGCCCGCGATCCGTGCTCGTCCTGCCACCTGTGGCGTGATCAGCTCCGCCAGCCGGTACAGCCGCAGGTCGAAGATCGTCTTTACTGTGGTGCCCGTCGCTGAGGCCCACTCACCGCCGAACCTGTCCGCAACATCACGTGGCCCCATCACACTGTCGAGTCCTGGATGTTGTTCAAGCAGCTCCCCAACGAGGAACGGCACATCGTCGACGCCGATCCCACTCAATGCCAGCGGCCAAGGTGGCGTGCGTAACGCCGCCCCGCGCAAGGAACCGGACTCGTCATGCAAGGTGACCAGCACCAGCGGCGCCGCATCGGGCCGCGGTGCGTTGAGCACCGCATGGACAACGCTGAGCACGGTCGTGTGCTTGGCCGGCTCGGCCTCGAACAAGTCGTGCGCCACCGTCCAGAACTCGGCGGCATCGTCGTAGTACCTGGCCTTCATGGCACCAACTGTGCCCAGGCACCAGGCCCCGTCGCGACCGATTTTCGGTCCATAAATAGGGAAAGCCCCCTGCCTGCGAGATCGCAGACAGGGGGCTCCCAAATTTTGTCCGGCGGCGTCCTACTCTCCCACACCCTCACGAGTGCAGTACCATCGGCGCAGGAGGGCTTAGCTTCCGGGTTCGGAATGGGACC
>NZ_QUNO01000018.1 GCF_003387475.1 Kutzneria buriramensis
GGATGGTCAGGACGGCGGAGATCGGGGCGGGGGTGGCGAAGGTGGTCATCGTGGGCTCCTGGCGAGTGGTTTCCGTTGTTGACGAGAACCACGTTTGCCGGCCCCGCTGACACCGCCCGGCCACCGTCCTGACACCGCCCCTGACATGACAGCACCGTCTGCCTGAAACCGACATTCGGTGTGTCTGTGCTTGTGCCGCGCGTTCCGCGCGGGGCGAGGTCGCTCTGATCCGACCTCTTCCCTTGTCTCAGCTCGATCGATGAACAGACTCGATCGAGCTGAGCCTGCGGTCCAGAGGCCGGCGCGACCTCGCGCGCTCCCGCGGGGGTTGCTACTTGCCGGTCCAGCGGGGTGGGCGCTTCTCGGCGAAGGCGGCGGCGCCTTCGCGGGCGTCGGCGGAGGTGAAGACGGGGGCGACGATGGCCTGCTGGCGGTCGAAGGCCTCGGCGGCGGGCCAGTCCGGCGACTCGACGATGACACGCTTGGTGGCCCGCACGGCCAGGGGGCCGTTGGCGGCGATCTCCGAGGCCAGCGACTGCGCGGCGGCCAGGGCCTCGCCCGGCGACGCGAGCCGGTTGACGAAGCCGAAGGCGTGGCCGCGGGTGGCGTCGAGGAAGTTGCCGGTCAGCGCCAGCTCCATGGCGACGTGGTACGGCAGGCGAGTCGGCAGCCGCAGCACACCGCCGCCGGCGGCGACGAGGCCGCGCTTGACCTCGGGGATACCGAACTTGGCGTCGGTGGCGGCCACGACCAGGTCGCAGGCGAGCGCGATCTCCAGGCCGCCGGCCAGCGCGTAGCCCTCGACGGCCGCGATCAGCGGCTTGGCCGGCGGCCGCTGCGTGATGCCGGCGAAGCCGCGGTCGCCGACGGTGGGGCTCTCGCCGCGCAGGAACGCCTTGAGGTCCATGCCGGCGCTGAACGTGCCGCCGGCCCCCGTCACGATGCCGACGACCAGGTCGTCCCGACTGTCCAGCTCGTCGACGGCGGCGGCGACACCCTCCGCCACGGCCCGGTTGACGGCGTTGCGCGCCTCCGGGCGGTTGATGGTGATGACGGCGACGCCGTCGGCATGGGAGACCAGCACCTCGTCGGACATGATCCCCAGGCTACGGGGAGGAACAATTCGTCACCGTTTGCCCACGTCGGCGGCTTGACACCGCGCAGAACGGCGAATAATTTTCGTCTTGCAGGGGGAGGGGTACACCGAGTGGAGATGCCGCACCAGCCGGACGGATCGACGGTCGAGCGGATCAGGGCCATGGTGCCGGCCATGCCGGCGGCCCAGCGGACGCTGGCCGAGCTCATCCTGGCCGACCCGGCGGGGGTGGCGAGGACGACCATCCTCGATCTGTCCGAGCGCTGCGGCGTCTCCACCGGCAGCATCACCCGCCTCTGCCGGTCGCTGGGCCTGAGCGGCTACGCCGACCTGCGCATCGCCCTGGCCTCCGACGCCTCCGCCCCCCGCCGCGGCACCTGGGCCGGCGAGGTCGGCATCGACGCCGACGACGGCATCGAGAAGGTCGCCGAGGTCGTCGCGCACGGGGTCGGCCGCGTCGTCGAGGAGGCCATCGGGCACCTGGACCTCGCCAACGTGGAACGGGCCGCCCGCCTCGCCAGCGCCGCCGGCCGCGTGCTGGTCTCCGGCATCGGCGGCAGCGCCACCGTCGCCTCCGAATTACAGCAGCGCTTCTACCGGATCGGCGTGCCGAGCTGGGACTGGTCCGACCCGCACGTCGCGCTCACCGGCATCGCCCTGACCGCCCCGGGCGATGTGCTCTTCCTGTTCTCGCACAGCGGCCGCACCGAGGAACTGGTGGCGATGGCCACCGAGGCGCGCAACCGCCCGGTGACCGCGGTCGCCGTGACCAACGACCCGAGCTCGCCGCTGGCCGAGCTCGCCGACATCGCCCTGGTCACCGGCGTCTCCCAGCTCGGCTTCGGGCACGAGGCGGCGCTGTCCCGGCACGCCCAGCTCGCGGTCGTCGACCTGCTCTACATCACCGTGGCCCGCATCGCGCTGGACCGCACCACCCGCGCCATGGCCGCCACCGCCGAGGCCGTCCGCGGCCGCCGCGGCGCCCCGAGCGATCCGCTGCCGAGCGACGAACAGCCCTAAGAGGCGAGGATGGCGCTCGCGTAGCTGCTGAGCGCCTCGCGGTCGGGCTGCTGGGTCTTGGCGATCAGGCTCGCCACGTGCTTTTCCACCGTACGGGGCGAGATGTGCAGGCGGTTGGCGATCGCCTTGTTGCCCAGGCGTTCCACCAGCAGCCGGAACACGTCGTACTCCCGCACGGTGACCCCGACGGACCGCAGCTCGCTCGGCACCTGCTCGGCGCCGACCCGCCGCTGCTGCACGGAAACGCCGACCTGACGCAGCAAGGCCCGGCAGGCGCTGGCGGTTCCGGTGACACCGTTGCGGTGGAAGTACTCCTCGGCATTGCGCAGCCACGTGATGGGATCGCCCCAACCGTCGGTGTGCGCGGACTCGGCCACCAGCCGCAGCCCGAGGTTGCGGGCCATCGGGAACGCCCCGCCGACCTGCTGCGCGGCGGCCATGGCGCACTCGGCCTGCTCGACCTTGCCTTCACGGCCATAGAGCACCGCGCCGGCCAGCTCGGTGAAGTGCCGGTTCCAGCGCATGCCGCCGGCGGGCGTCGCCGACACCTCCCGGTGTTGCGCCCAGTCGAAACGCCCGGACAGCACGCCCAGCAACAGATCCAGCCCGTGTCGGCCGGCGAGGTGGAAGGTGGTGGGGTTCTCCGCCTCGAACGCCAGCGCCTGCGCCAGCTCCTTGTCGGCGAGCTCCCGGTTCTCCTCCAGCAGCGCGCAGAAAACCCGTGCCAGGCCGAAGGAAAGAGGCAACTCCTGGGACTTTTCCCCGCCCCACTCCCGGAATTCGGCCAGCGCGTCGTCCATCTCGCGCCGCCGGCCCTGGTGCGCGGCCAGCGTCGCCTTGGTCATCAGGGCGTAGCGGACGATCGAGCTGAGCTGCAGGCGGGTCGCGGACTCGCCGCAGGCGGCGATGCGCTGCGTCGCCAGGTCGAAGTCGCCGCCGAGCACGGTGTGCAGCGCGATGATGGCGTCCGCGTTGTACGCCATGGTGATCGCGCCGATCCGCAGCGCCTCCTGCCGGGCGCGCTCCAGGCTGCCGGTGTCCGCTGTGGACAGCCAGTCGATGCCCGCCAGCCGCATCATCGCGTACGCCCGCTGCATCGGCAGCTGGTGCTGCTCGCCGAGCTGCTTCGCCTTCTCCAGACAGGACATCGCCTGCGAGATGTCGTGCTCACGGGCGATGATGCCCAGCAGTTCCCACGCCTCGCAGGCGACCACCGGCTGCTCGGACCGCTCCGCGGCGGCTACCGCGCGCCGGGCCAGGGCCTCCGCCCGGGTCAGCCGATCCGGTCGCGGCGTGTCCAGTTCCAGGTACGCCGCAACGACATCCACCGGCGCGGTGTCCTCGTCGGCCGGCTGGTCGCCGAGCAGGGCTCGCGCCGCCGCCACCTGCTCGGCGCCGTTGGACGGGCGGCCGGCGAGGTAGGCGACCTTGGCCAGCCGGGTGTGCAGCGCCGCGCGCCGCCGCACGTCCAGGCCGTCGCCGTCCAGGTCGGCCAGCTTGCCGGCGAGCTGGAAGGCCCGCTCGAAGTGGCCGGCCTCGGCCAGCGCGGGCAGCAGCGACTCCAGGATGTCGGCGCGGATGCGGGCGTCCAGCTTCCGGGTCAGCAGTCGATTCGCCTTGTCCAGCAACGTGATCGCGGATCCGGCGGCGCCGTCGCGCAGCGCCCGCCGGCCGGCCTCGGCGAACAGCCGCCCGGCGGCGGCATCCTCGCCGGCGTCCAGTCGCAGCGACGCCACCAGCTGGCACCAGTGCCCCGGCAGCGTGGGATGCAGCTCCAGCACGGCGTCGGCCGCCTTGGACGACAGCTCGGTGCGGTCGATCGGGGTGAGCTGGCTGAGCAACGCCTCGGCGGTCAGCGGGTGCCGGAACGCGTACCAGTCCGGCGCCGGTTCGTCCGGAGTGACCAGTTGCGCCGCGACGCCGGCGTGCAGATGGGAAAGCAGTCCACGATCGTCGATGTCGGCGACCTTGCGTACCACCGAAAGTGGGAACCGGTGACCCAGCACCGCAGCCACCGACAGTAGCATTCGCCCTTGCGGGCCAAGCCGATCCGTGCGGTTGGCGATGCTGCGCACGACCGCCGCCGGCACCTCGGTGCGCAGCGGGCCGACCACCTGCCAGCCGTCCCCGCTCGGCACCAGCAAACCGTTGCTGACCAGGCCGTGTAGCAGTTCCTCGACGATGAAAGGGTTTCCGGCGCTGTCCACCCACAGCCGCTGCACGACCTCGTCGGCGACCTCGGCCCCGGGCATCTCCAGGCAGGACGCGGCCATCGCGCGCACCTGCACGCGGTCCAGCCGGCGCAGCTCCAGCAGCTTGCCGGTGCGGCGCTGCTCGCTGGCCCGCGCCAGGTCCAGCGCCGCGCCGGGCTCGCCGCGGATGGTGGCCAGCAGCATGATCGGCTGAAGGTCCAGATTGTCCGAGAGGTACTCGACGACGGCCAGCGTCTCGGCGTCGGCGTCGTGCAGATCTTCCAGCACCAGCAGGCATCCGCGGCCCCGGCCGGCCACCGACAGCAGCCGCAGCACGGCCTCGGCCAGCACCACCAGCGACACCGGCTGCGGCGGCGCGCCCGCCGCCCACTCCGGGATCAGCCGCCCCAGCACCGGCCGGTACGGCCCGAGTTCGCTGTCCTCGAACGGCTCCCCGCCGCGGAACAGCGACAGCAGCGCCTCGGTCAGCGGACGGAACGGCACCATCGGGCCGATCGTGCTGCCGCGACCGCGCAGCACTCGCATCCCGGAGTCGAACGCCCGGCCGGTGGCCATCGCGGCCAGCCGCGACTTGCCGATGCCGGCCTCGCCCACCAGGAAGGCAGCCCCGCCGCGGCCGGCGCGGGTGCCGGACAGCGACCGCGTCAGCTCCGTCAGCTCGGCGTCCCGGCCGACCAACAGCGGCGCGCGGGTCTGCATGGTGCCGACCCTATGCCGACACCACCCCATGTCCATAAGGACTCCACCGGAGTGGCCGAATTGCGGGACGGTCTGCCCCTAGGTGTACGGCAATCCCCCCATCCGGGCACATCGGATGAGGGGACCGGCGTTCTCGTGGCGTCAGACC
This sequence comes from Kutzneria buriramensis, assembly GCF_003387475.1. Classification (GTDB taxonomy): domain Bacteria; phylum Actinomycetota; class Actinomycetes; order Mycobacteriales; family Pseudonocardiaceae; genus Kutzneria; species Kutzneria buriramensis. The sequence goes on from NZ_QUNO01000018.1 coordinate 5,177, forward strand.
GTGCCCGGCGCGCTGACCGTCGTGAACGGAATGGCGCTGACCGCCATGAAGGCGCTCATGCCCAGCGTCAGCCCGGCCAGCGCCCGAGCCCGCGCCCCCGCGCGCGTTCTGGCGGTCACCACGATCTCGCCCGCCGGGTTGTCGCCACTGGCGGTGGCGAACTCGACGTCGGTGGCGGTCTCGTCGGCGGTGAAGTCGCTCATGTTCGTTTCTCCCTCAGTGGATTCCCTCAGCGGCACAGCGGAAAAGCGGTAAATCCCTCAGTGGTGCGACGAGTCGAGCAGGAGCACGGACGGCACCTGTTCGGTGAAACCGAGGCGCAGCAGGCCGTAGCCGATACCGGCGAGGCCGCTGAGCAGACCGGGGGTGGGGACCTCGTTGGGCGTGCCGCAGCGCGCCCCGTACTGGTCGAGCGAGCCGAGCACCAGGCCGGCCCGGCGGCCGACCGCGGCGGCGGCCCGCTCGTCGCCGGCGCGGCCGAGCACGGTGAGCGCCTCGATGGCGCCGAGCTCACCGTGGCACAGGCTCAGGTCGCGCAGCGGAGCGTGTCCCGCGAGGGCGTCCACGCGGCGGGCGAGCCCTTCGTCCGGACGGCCGATCCGCGCCAGCGTCGTACCGGACAAACCGCCGCACCAACCGTGATCGGACACCACGGTGGGATCGCCGTCCGCGGCGAGGAAGGCGTCTCCGGCCGTCTCGTGCCGGTCGCTGCCGATCACGGACGCGAGCCGCAGCAGCGCCCAGCCGGCGCCGCCGGGACCGCGGGCGAAGCCGGTCGCGTCGGTGGTGCCGTGCCGGCCGGTGGCCAGCCGGTCGGCGTACCGGATGGCCAGCGTGCCGGCGGTGGCCAGGCCCGTCTCGGCGTGCACGGCGAGCATCGCCGCCAGCCCGCCGGCCAGGCCGTTGGCCAGGTCCGCCGACTCGTCGCCGGCCTCGGTCTCCAGCGCGGTCGCCAGCCGGACGGCCGTGGTCAGCCAGCCCAGCACCTCGGCGTCGTCGCCGAGCAGCCGGTGCAGGCGGGCCAGCGCGTAGCAGATGCCGCCGAGGCCGTGGAAACCGCCGGAGCCGACGGCCAGCGCGAGTGCCAGGTCGTCGCCGAGCGCGTCGAGCAGACGCGGGATCGGCTGGATCGCCCGCCGCGCCAGGTCGCCGTAGCGGGGCGCGCCGGTGAGTTCGGCCAGCTGTGCCAGGAAAAGCGCGAGCCCGGGGTAGCCGTTGGCCAGGCCCGCGCCCATCGGCAGCACGGTCCACTGCTTGTCGTCGACCAGCTCCAGGCCCAGCCAGTTCGTGCGTTCCGCGCCCGGCACGGCGCGGCCGACCAGCTCGTCGGCGATGCCGCAGGCCGCCGCCAGCAGTCGCTGCGGGTCCGGCACGACGGTGGCGACATGGCCCGGCAGCACGTCCACGCCCTGGTGGCGCACCGGCTGCGGGCGGGTCGCGAACGAGGCTCGGATCAGCCACTCCTGGTTGTGCCGGTCGATCTCGCCCATGTCGGCGATCTTCGCCTCGACGGCGTCCAGTCCGGACACGGCCAGCAGGTTCGGCAGCCGCACCCCGGTGGCGGAGAAGACGTCCCGGGAGCCGACCGGGCAGGTGAACATCGGCACGTCGCCGGCCCACAGGTCGGCGATCTCGTGCGGCACCAGCCGGCGGCGCATCGGGTCGTCCAGCGAGTCCGTCCACAGCAGATCGAAGACGCTGTCGCGGTCCAGCGCGTCGCGCAGCACGTCCGGGTGCGTCGACTCGTCCAGCAGCGTCGCGTAGAGCTGGGTCGGCCGGGCCACGAACCGCAGCTCGTCGGCCGCGCAGGTGCGCAGCAGCGCCACGAACTCGGCCCGGTGCTCGACGATCGCGTCGTAGCCGGCCTGGAACCCGGTCAGCAGCGCCGCCTGGTAGTCCCGCGGCTCGGCCTCCTGCTCGCCGAGCCGCGGCCGGTTGCGCCCGCCGCGCATCGCCACCGGCCGGCGGACCAGCCGCATCGAGTCGGTGCCGGCGCCGTCCCAGCCCACCCCATCGGTCGGGAAGACGCCCTTGTCACCGCCCAGCCCGGAGACGTCCATCGACCCGTTCTCGCCGAGCATGACCTGCGGCAGCAGGGCCGTGCGGAACACCGAACGCACCAGTTCCTGGGCGGCCGGGTCGTGGCCGGTCGCCGTGTCCACCTGCATCGTCGGGTGGAACAGCGTCTCCACGTCCACCAGCACCGGCTGGTCGCCGGCGGCGATCAGGTTCTCGTAGTGCATGTCGCTGCCGTCCACGGCGTAGAGCAGGGCCAGCAGCACCCCCTGGCGGCGGTAGAACCGGCTCAGGCCGGACACCTCGTCGCAGGCGGCGGCGTCGACGAACTCCTGCCAGCCGTAGCCGTCGCCGCGCAGCAGCGCGACCTTGCGCAGGTCCAGGCCCGTGATCCGGCCGTTCAGCCAGTCCAGCATGTCGTTGAAGTGGGCGTGCAGGTCCAGCGGGCGGGGCTTGTAGACGACCACCCGGCCGTCGGCGAAGGTCAGCAGCGCCACCGAGCGGCCGTGCTGGTGGGCGTCGCCGCCGGTGGGCTCGATCCGCACCAGCTCGCCCGGGTCGACGCCGCCCAGCAGCGTCTCGACGATCGCGTCCCGGTCCGCGGCCACGCGCTCCAGCAGCTCCAGGTGCGCGGCGACGGCCTGCTGGCAGGTCTGAGCCAGCAGCCGGGCCAGCACCGGGTACTCGGCGAACAGCGCGTCCAGGTCGGGGCGGCGGGCGAACTCCGCGAACCGCTCCGCCGGCGTGCGGCCGGCCAGCTGGCCCCGGGCCCGGGCCCGGTTCAGCTGCAACACCAGCGTGCGGGCCGCCAGCCGGGCCAGGCAGCGGCCCAGCTGGTGCACGAAACCGCTGGTCACGTCGGCGTGCGCCCGGCCGGCGACCGCCGACTCCGCGACCTCCACCAACGGCCGCAGCCCCGCGGCCAGCGCCCCCAGCCAGTCGTCGCCGAACGCCTTGCGCCGACCGCTCGGGCTGGTGAGCGCCGAGTCGACGAAGTCGGCCCAGCCCGGCCGGGCCACCCGCCGCGCCAGCGCGTCCGGCGCCTCGGCGAGCAGACCGGTCAGCAGCTTCACGTCCAGGCCGGTCGCCGCCAGCCGCCGCTCGAACCAGTCCGGCGCCAGTTCCTCGTGCGCCCGGCGCCACCGCTCCAGCCGCTCCAGCGCGTTCGCCGTGCCGCTGACCTGCTGCGACGGGCGGGGCAACCGCTCGTGCAGGGTCAGGCCCCCGGCCCACCAGAACGTCGCTGACTTCATCACGAGAGGAAAGGTGTCACGCCGGGCACCCCCCTACATGGGGGCAACGCCCCCATATTCGCGGCCCCTGGTCCCACCCCCTACTCGGAGGTGGGACCAGGTGCCTCACATGCGCAGGTCAGCTAGGCGTTCTGGGCGCCGTTGTAGACCTGCCAGGCGGCATCGCGGTAGTAGGCGAAGTACGAGTCGCCCCAACTGCCGAAGAAGCTCGCGGTCTGCACCGCCGACCCGTCGCCCTGGTAGTTGACGATGAAGGCGCCGCCGCTGGCCCCGCCGGACAGGCCGACGCAGTTGGGGATCTGCACGCCGCCCTGCGGACCGTCGTAGGGCTGCCCCTCGCACCAGACGGCGTAGTCCTTGTCGGCCGGGATGCCCAGCCCGTGTGCGTAGTTGTTGGTGCCCCAGTTGAACCCGATGCCGGAGCCGCCGACCACGTCCTGCACGTGCCGGTTGCTGTTGCCGCCGGTGCTCAGGACGATGAACGCGTTGTCGCCGCCGGGGCTGGTGTCGTCGATCCGCCAGCCCATCGACCGCCAGTTCCACCAGCCGTAGGGCGCGTTGCCCTGGTTGTACGACGGCGCGAACCGGAAGTTGTCGTAGGTCTGGCCGGTGCCGATGTCCATCACGCAGTGCCGGGCCGTGGAGATCACGTCGTGGTTGTTGCTGGACACCACGTTGGCGCTGCACAGGTAGTCGCCCTTGCCGGGCACGGAGAACACCAGCCGGCCGATCGTCGTCCATTCGGACGCTAACGGATGCACCACCGTGGGTGCGGTGGCGTGCACGAACTTCGGCGTTCCGGTTCGAGGTAGGGCGGCACTGGGCACGCCCGTCGGCGCGTCCATCGGTTCGGCCTGCGCCAGGCGTTGCGGCGTCCAGTAGGAATCCTGGGCGCTCGCCGACGCGGTGTTGGTCGCGGTGGCCACCGCGGCGTGCGCGGGAACGGTGGTGACCAGCAAGGACAGTGCGGCGGTCAGCAGAACAGCGGCGGTTCTGTGCACGATGTCAACCTCCGGGATCAGCGGCTGGAATCGTGGCGGCCGGCCCATGGTGCCACTGCAATCGGCGTAATCGTTGTGGGGCAGGGGATTCCTGTCCGGTAACGGACACGGTTCGCCCACGATAAGGTTCCCGTGGTGTTCCGACGTGCATCCGAGTTGAGCGATCTGCTGCTGACCCTGTCCCGCTTCAAGTATCCGGCGGACACCACGGCGTTGGAGCACGGCGCGCGGCTGGCCGGCTGTCTGGACGACGACGAGTCCCTGCTGGAAGTGGTGCACGCGCGGCGTTCCTTCGGCGCGACTGTCGCATGTGGACTGGTGCTGACCGGTAGGCGGCTCATTTTCATGCCGGAGACCCGGCACCTGGGCGAGGTGCGCAAGATCCTGCCCGGCAGCGGCGGCGCGTTCGAGCTGCCCCTGTCCGAGGTCACGGCGGTGCGCGCCGCCGGTCAGCCCAAGGAGACCGACTGGCTGGAGGACCTGTTCACCCACCAGTCATCGCACGCCGGCCTGGTGATCAGCGCCCGTGACCTCGACGACCTGCACTTCGGCTCGGTCGTCCCGGTCGACGGCCCGACCAAGCTCGTCGCCCGGCTGCGGTCCATGGGCATCCCCGGCTGACGGGAAGTCGCGGCGCCCTCGGATCGGGCTGGCCAGCAGGATCGTCACCGACAGCGCGAGCAGCGCCGTCATCACCCACAGCGTCGGCCGCACCCCGATCGCCGATCCCAGCGCGCCGCCCAGCAGACCTCCCAGCGCGATCGTGCTGTAGCCGACCACGGAGCCGCTCGCCGCCATCCGGCCGAGCAGCTCCGGCGGGCAGTAGCCCTGCCGCCAGCCCGAGAAGATCACGTTGGACGCCACGACTCCCGCGACGACCAGGAACGTGCCGACGACGTAAGGGATAAGGCCGAAACCCTTGCCGGCCAGGGGGATCAGCAGGCCGGCGGCCGCCGCGCCGAGCTGGCACGCGAGCACGCCGCGGGCCGTGCCCAGCCGCCGCGAGATCCGCACGGCCAGCGTCGCGCCGAGGAGACCGCCGATGCCGCCGACCATGAACAGGACGCCGATCGCCGCCGGATCGAGCCCGATGTCCCGCAGCAGGAACACCGGTTCGATCGCTTGGTAGCCGGTCAATGCGAGGTTGGACGCCGCCCCGTACACGGTGAACATCAGCAGAATGCGGTCGCCGGCGACGAATCGCAGGCCGTCCGCGATCTGCGTACGCAGCGAGAGGCGATCCTTCGTGTCGGAGCGCGGTTCGCGGGTGCGGATCGACAGCAGGCACACCGCCGACACCACGAAGCTGACGGCGTCGAACACCAGGCCGGTCACCAGTCCCAGGAACTGGCCGATCACGCCGGCGGCGCCGGGACCGAGCACCTGGGCTGCCGACTGCCCCGCCTGCATGCGGGCATTCGCCGGCACGAGATCCGGCTTCTCGACCAACGCCGGCAGATACGACCGGTACGCCGTGGAGAAGAACACCGTCGACGCTCCGACCAGCAGTGCGACGACCAGGAGCTGAGCGACCGTCAGCAATCCGAGGAATTGCGCCGCCGGGATGCTCACGTACGCCGACGCCATCACGGCGTCGCACACCAGCATCACCGTCCGGCGCGGTAATCGGTCCACCCACGCGCCGGCGGGCAGGCCGATCACCAGCCACGGCAGCCAGGCCGCGGCGGTCAGCAGACCCACGACGAACGTGTCGGCGTGCAGGGCGACCGCGATCAGCGGCAGCGCCACGCTGGTGATGCTGCTACCGAAGGCGCTGGTGGTCTCGCCGGTCCACAGCAGCCGGAAGTCGCGGTTCACGGCTTGGCCGGTATGCCGTAGGCGAACGTGAACACGGCGTCGCGCTCCTGCCCGTCGTCCGGGATCTCGCGCCGGGCCCACCGCACGATCAGCCCGATCAGCTCCTCCCTGAACTCGTCCAGCTCGGCCGGGGAGAGTCGAAGCCAGGCGTCGGTGGAGAACGCCGCGTCCTGCCAGGCCGCCGGGTAGCTCTCGCGACCCGCCTGCCAGGCCCGGACCAGCGAGAGGTGGTGGTCGAGGTTGAGCGACTCGGCCGCCTCCGCGACGGCGGTGGCCGCCGGGTCGTCCGTGTAGTCGCGGGCCGACCAGCTCAGCGATCCCGCACGGATCCGCCACCACCGCTCGCGGCGGTCGCCGGCCAGTTCGGGGGCCTCGTCCACCAGCCCGGCGGCGGCCAGCACCTTCATGTGGTGGCTGATGTTGCCGACGGCCTGCCCGGTGCGCTCGGCCAGCGCGGACACCGTCGCCGGGCCCTCCACCTTGAGCACGTCGAGCAGCCGGCGGCGCAGCGGATGGGCCATCGCGGCCAGCACCTTGGACTCGATCACGGGTGTCAGCATGCATCAACAAGAGAAGTTGTACAAGAGCTCTTGTGTAACTCGGCGACTAGGCTGGCCGGCATGACCGTGAACTTCCGCCGGGCCGTCAAGACCGACGTGCCGGCGATCGTGGCGATGCTGGCCGACGACCCGCTCGGCGCGACCCGGGAGAACGCCGCCGACATGTCGGCCTATTTCGACGCATTCGACAGCATTGACGCGGATCCGGGAGAGTTGCTGATCGTCGCGGATCGGGACGGCGAAGTCGTCGGCACGCTCCAGTTGACGTTCCTGCACGGTTTGTCGCGGGGCGGCGCGATCCGCGCGCAAATAGAGGCCGTTCGGGTCCGTTCGGACGCCAGAAGCGGCGGCCTTGGCAAGCGCCTCATCGAATGGGCCATCGACGAATCCCGCCGCCGGGGCTGCCATCTGGTGCAGTTGACGTCGGACCGGACTCGCGTGGACGCGCACCGCTTTTACGAGAAGTTGGGCTTCTCCGGCACGCATCTCGGGTACAAGTTGACTTTGGTCTGACTCGGTTCACCTGCCGTTCGCCTACACCGTTTACCTTGCGGTCCTCCGATGCGGCAGGAGGCGCGGATGGACATCTCGCTCCTGGTCATCGTGGTCATCGTGACCGCGCTGGCCTTCGACTTCACCAATGGCTTCCACGACACGGCCAACGCCATGGCCACCTCGATCGCCACGGGCGCGCTCAGCCCCCGGGTCGCGGTCGGCGTCTCGGCCGTGTTCAACCTCGTCGGCGCGTTCCTGTCGGTGCAGGTGGCCAAGACCATCTCCAGCGGCATCGTCGACGACACCAAGATCAACGCGGCCATCATCTTCGGCGGCCTGGTCGGCGCCATCGTCTGGAACCTGCTGACCTGGCTGCTGGGGCTGCCATCGAGCTCGTCGCACGCCCTGTTCGGCGGCCTGATCGGCGCCAGCTGGATCGCCGCCGGCTCCGGCGCGGTGCACTTCGAGACGGTGCTGGAGAAGATCATCGTGCCGGCGATCGCGTCGCCGATCATCGCCGGCGTGGTCGCCACGGCCGCCACGTTCCTCGCCTACAAGCTCACCGCGAAGTCCGAGAAGACCGAGCGGGCCAAGGGCTTCAAGGCCGGCCAGATCCTGTCGGCCTCGATGGTCTCGCTGGCGCACGGCACCAACGACGCCCAGAAGACCATGGGCGTGATCACGCTGACGCTGGTCACCGCCGGCGCGCTGCCCAGCGGCTCGAACCCGCCGCTGCTGGTCATCCTCGGCGCGGGCCTGGCCATCTCGCTGGGCACGTTCCTGGGCGGCTGGCGGATCATCCGCACGCTGGGCAAGGGCCTGACCGAGATCGAGACCCCGCAGGGCTTCGCCGCCGAGGCCAGCGCCACGGCGACGATCCTGGCGTCCTCGCAGGTCGGCTTCGCGCTGTCCACCACGCACGTCGCGACCGGCGCGATCATCGGCTCCGGCGTCGGCAAGCGGCTGTCCGAGGTCCGCTGGGGCGTCGCCGGCCGGATGGCCATCGCGTGGCTGTTCACCCTGCCGGCCGCCGCCATCGTCGGCGCGATCGCCGGCCGCACCGCCGCCCTGGGCACCGCCGGCACCGTGATCGTGGCGCTGGCCGCGGTCGCCATCGGCGTCGGCGCCTACCTGCTGTCCCGGCGCCAGCCGGTGTCCGCGGGCAACGTCAACGAGCTGCCGTCCACCACCACCCCGGCGACCGCGTCGGCCTGAGCAGGGAGAACCCATGACGATCAATTGGGCCGGCCTGGGCGCGGTCTTCCTCGTCGCCCTGGTGGCGTCGGTGCTGTTCGTCGGCCTGTTCTCGGTCGGCATCGCCTCGTGGACGCGGCGCGGCGAGGCCGCGGTGAACAACGTCCTCGCGATCGTGTGCTTCGTGCTGTGCGCGGGGATCATCGGCTACGGCATCTTCGCCATCGCCCACAAGTGAGTTCAGCGCCCCTCCGTTCTGCTGAACGGAGGGGCGCCGCATGTTCAGCCCGTCGCGTTGAGCAGGTCCAGCGCGCTCTGCTGGCGGGCGGCGTCGGACCGGTCGAACGGGCCGGACCAGACCAGCCCGTACTGGTCGAAACCGTTGCGGTCTTGGGCGTACGCCGAATCCGCCTGGCGCTTCAGGTAAGCGCCGTACGGGTGATCGGCCAGCACCGCGTTCAGCACGCTCAGGTCCCGGGCGTAGACGCCCTTGAAGGTCGGGCCGTCCGCGCCGCCGCCCCCGGGCTGCTCACCCGGCTCGTGCAGGACTCCGTCGGGGTTGAGCGAAGTGCTCGTGGTGGACGCGTTCGCCAGCGTGCGGGCCTGGGTGAGGTACGAGCCGTTCCCGGTCGCCTTGTACAGCTCGGTCAGCGCCGCCAGCGGCACGCCCTGGTTGTAGGTCCACGTGGTCTGCCCGTTGTTGGCGCAGGCACTCGTGAGGCCGTCGTTGACGAGGTTCTGCGGGTTGATCATGCCGCTGTTGCGGAACCAGCTCCAGCCAGCCTGAGCGCGTTGCAGGTAGACGGTGTCGCCCGGGATCCTGTTGTGCAGCGCGGCGTTCAGCTGGATGTACAGCGAGTTGGGGATGGCGTTCTTGTACGTCCTGGCGTCGCTCCACCACACCCCGCCGCCACACGTGTTGTCCCAGAAGGAGAACACGTGGTCCGCGTCGAAGCGGGCGGTGTTCAGGTAGCGGCTGTCGCCGGTGAGGTCGTAGGCCGCGACCCAGGCCAGGCCCCACCACTCGGTGTCGTCGTTGTAGGCGTTGGTGAAGTTGCCGCCCTGGGCCGAGAGATTCAGGTCGTACGTCTTGGCGATGGCGTAGGCGTAGCTGCCCATGCCGGCGGCGCGGATGTTGTCGATCACCGCCGTGAGCGCGTTGGCGGAGTTCCACCAGCCGGTCGTGTCGAACAGGCCGGTGGCGGTGTCGTAGTCCTCCATCAACGCGGTCGCGGCGGCGGTGCGCCGGTCGTAGGAGTTCCAGGTGGTGCGTCGCCAATCCGTGCAGGTGATCGCCGTGGTGCCGGCCGGTTGGGCGCAAGCCCGCAGTAGGCCGATGCCGTTGTTCGCCCAGTCGTCCACGTTGTACATGAGCGTGCGCCAGCCGGGATAGCCGGTCGGCGTGCGGGTGTCGCCGATCTTCGAGCCGGACGCCCAGCTGCGGCCGGCGTCGAAGGACCGGTCCAGCCACAGCTCGTCGCCGGCGGAGCTGTTGGTGAGCGCGCCCCAGCCCATGTCGTCGGCGTCGTCCATGTGCAGGGACAGTTGGCGGGTCCCGGCGGCGGTCGCGGTGGCCTGCCGGTCCTGTGCCGCCAGCGCGGGATCCCTGGCGTCGCAGTACTTGTCGCAGATGGTGGCCATCGGGGCGACGGCCTTGCCGGCCGACGGGGGCGGAGCGGCGGTCGTAGGAGTCGGCGGTGCTTCGGTCGACGCGGCGGCGACCGGGGCCAACAGGACGGCGGCGACCAGCGTGAGGGCGCTCGCCAAGGCACCTCTGAGCATGGAACCTCCCGGTTTGCAGGGGTAACCGTGCAGGTGAGAGCGCTCTCAGCTCTGAATGTAAGGTCCGCGTGAGGTGTCGGTCAACTCGGACCACGTCACCTGTTCTTGAACTCCTCGATGGCTGCCCGAGTCGTCGCCGACATCAGATCGCTGCCACCGTGCCCGGCGTCCTCGATGATGTGGAGCCGCGCGCCCGGCCACGCCTTCGCCAGTTCCCACGCCGTCTGCACCGGGCAGCCCATGTCGTGCCGGCCGTGCACCAGCACTCCCGGTATCCCGGCCAGCTTGTGAGCGTCGCGCAGCAGTTGATCCTCGGCCAGCCACGCTCCGTTGCTGAAGAAGTGGGCGCAGATCCGCACCATCGCGATCGACGCGTCGACGTCGCGGTCGCTGTACATGCCGGGCGAGCCGTTGGGCTCGTCGGAGATCACCGCGTCCTCCCAGGCGAGCCAGTCGGCCGCGGCCTTCTCCCGGACCGCCCGGTCCGGGTTCTCCATCAGCCGAGAGTAGGCCGCCAGCAGGTCGCCGTCCCGCTCGTCCTCGGGCACGCCGTCGCGGAATCGGTCCCAGGCCTCGGGACGGAACCGTCCGGCGCCCCGGTAGAGCCAGTCGATCTCGGACCGGCGGCTCGTCGTCACCGCCGGGACGATCACCTCGCTGACCCGCTCGGGGTGCTGCTGCGCGTAGGCGAGAATGAGGGTGACGCCCCATGAGGCGCCGTTGAGCAGCCACCGGTCGATGCCGAGGTGCTCCCGCAGCCGTTCCATGTCGTCGATCAGGTGCTGAGTGGTGTTCAGGCTCATGTCCGCCGCCGGGTCGCTGGCGTGCGGCGTGCTGCGCCCGCAGTTGCGCTGGTCGAAGCGGATGACGCGGTAGCGCTCGGGATCCCACGCTCTCGTCGGCTGCCGCGGCGCGCCCGCTCCCGGACCCCCGTGCACGTTCAGCGCCGGCTTCCCGTCCGGGTTGCCGAGCTGCTCGTAGTAGATGCGGTTGCCGTCCCCGGTGTCGAGAAATCCGGTGTCGTACGGACTCGTCGGCGGATAGAAGTCAACCATGATCGTCGATCCTACGAGAACGATCCCCACGCGGGTCCCGATTTATGAAAGACCCAAGCCCGCTGGATGGTGTGGGTGTTCCTCACCCTGTTCGGCGTGCCCGGGACCGGCACCCGCGTCGAGTTCGACTTCGCGGCCGTGGCCGAGTGGGAATTCGCTGGCTACCGGCGGCTGGTCTGCCTCAGTCTGACGTGATGGAGACCGACCGCCTGCTGCTGCGCCCGGCCGAACCGTCCGATGTGGACGACCTGCGGGCGCTCGATGCCGACCCCGAGGTGATGCGCTTCCTCGGCACGGACGGGGCAAGCTCGGTCGGCCTGGTTGGGCGGCCCGGCTACTGGGTCGGTGTCGAGCGCGCCAACGGCGACTTCGTCGGCTGGTTCGGCCTCGGCGACGAGCTCGGCTACCGGATCCGCCGCGACAAGTGGGGCCTCGGCTACGCCACCGAGGGGGCGAAAGCCGTGCTGCGCAAGGCTTTCGCCGACGGGCGGGAGCGGGTCACCGCCCAGACCATGTTCGTCAACGAGGGCTCGCGGCGGGTGCTGGCCAAGCTCGGCATGACCCACGTGCGGACCTTCTTCGTGGACTGGGAGAACCCGCTGCCCGGCTCGGAGCACGGCGAGGTGGAGTACGAGATCACCCGCGCCGCTTGGCTAGATACGACAGGAACTCCTCCACCGCGTGCGCGGTAGCCACGGTCCGGGCGCTGGCGAGCATGTCGAAGGCGTGGTGGGCGTAGGGGAGCTCGGCGTAGCCGACGGGCGCGCCGACTTCCCTGGCCCGGAAGGCGAACTCCCGCGCCTGGTTGACGGAGACGATCTCGTCGCGGTCGCCGTGCAGGACCAGCAGCGGCGGCGAGTCCGGGCCGAGCCGGTGGATCGGGGACGCCGCGCGGAGGTCCGCCTCGTCGTCGATCATCACGCGGCGGATGTGGTCGCGCAGGGCGGTGCTGCCGTCGTCGTTGAGCGCGGCCAGGTCGTAGACCCCGTACAGCAGCGCGCCGGCCTGGATCGACGTGTCGGCGTCCTCGAAGTCGGGCTGGAACGCGGGGTCGTTGCCGGTCAGGGCGGCCAGACCGGCAAGGTGCCCGCCGGCCGAGCCGCCGGTGATCGCGATGAACGACGGGTCGCCGCCGTACCGCTCGATGTTCGCGCGCACCCAGGCGATCGCCCGCTTCACGTCCACGATCTGCGCCGGCCAGCGGTTCTTCGGGCCGAGCCGGTAGTCGATCGCCACACACACCCAGCCCTGGTCGGCGAGGTGCGCGAGCAGCGGCAGGTTCTGCTGCCGGCGGTCGCCGCCGGTCCAGGAGCCGCCGTGCACCTGTACCAGCACCGGCGCGCCGGTGACGCCCGCCTTCCGCCACACGTCGAGCCGCTGGCCGTCGGTGTACTCGACGCCGTCGGCGGCGATGAACTCCGCGCGCCGGAACCGTCCCGGCAGCGCCGGCTTCGGGGCCCACAGCTGCACCGCGCCGCGGCCCAGCGCCTCGTCCACCGCGCCCTGGAGCTGCCGGATCGAGTCGTTCGCGGGCTTCTGCAACGCGGCGGTGGCCACCGCCGCGCCCGCCGACAACGCCAGCGCCGCCGCCCCGACCTTGCTCCGGCCCGCGCCCAACGCCGCCGCCACGCCGGTCGCCGCCAGCTGGGCCGTAGCCGTCGGCACCGGCAGCTCCGTGCCGAGGATGCCGCCGGCCATGCCCACCAGATGCCACGGATAGTGCCGCCACGGCGCCCGCCGCGCGATCACGTTCAACGCCACTCCGCCGACGCCCGCGGCCACCGCCAGGGCTGTTCCCGTCCTGCTCACGATCACTCAACGTACGGGAGGCTGCTACTGAGGAGTGAAACCCGTCACACAACCGCAGATGCGGATCTATTCTGACGGTTGTGACGCCGCTGCGGACCGATGAGCTGGTCATCACCGGCGAGGTCGCCACGCCGGGCACGGTGTGGTGCACCTCGGCGCTGCACGCCCGCGCCTGCCGGCCGCTGACCATCGACTACGTCACCCGCCGCCGCAGCGAGCGGCACGAGGTCCGCGGCGTCGCCCTCTACGACGCGCTGGCCGCCGCCGGCCTCGCCCTGGATCCCGCCCGCAAGATGGATCACCTCAGCCTGGCCGTGCTGGCCGAGGGGGCCGACGGCTACGCCGTGCTGGTGTCCTACGCCGAGATGCACCCCGAGTTCGGCGACTGTGGGGCCCTGCTTGCGACCTGGCACAACGGCTCGCTGCTGCCCCGGCCGACGCTGGTGATGCCGGCGGACCGGCGGGCGAGTCGCTTCGTCCGCCAGGTCCACCGGCTGCACGTGGTCCACCCGTTGGCGGCCTGACGCAGGGAAGGACGCCTTACCTGCGTTGAGCGAGGGTAAGGCGTCCTTCCCCGCATGAACTGGATCGGTCAGGAGGCCGTCAGCGCGGTGTCGTCCAGGGCGAACGACGTCTGCTTGGTGTAGTCCTCGCTGCCGGTGAACTTCACCGTCACCGACTGCCCCGCGTACGCCGAGAGGTCCACGCTGTGCTGCTGGTACCCCGACGCCGCGTCCAGGTTGGAGAAGCTGGCGACGGTGCTGGAGCCGACCGCCACGGTGAACGTGTCGTACTTGCTGGTGGTGGTCGTCTCGGCGGTGTCGACGTGCAGCCAGAAGCTCAGGCTGGCCGAACACCCGGCGGGAATCGTCACGGTCTGCGACTCGGTGTTGGTGGTCGTCGTGCCGGTGCCGTCGAACAGGGCGTCGGCCGACCCGGTGTGCGGGGCCTCGACCGAGCCGATACCGGCGTTGCCGCTCCACGACGTGGTGCCGCTCTCGAAGCCGGGGTTGGCCAGCAGCTGCCCGGGCGTGGTGCAGTTCCCGCCGCCACCGCCGCCGGTGCTGGACGCCTGCGCCAGCCACGCGGTCGCGTTCAGGCCGAGCGCGGCGTTGTCGGCGGTCGGGTCGGTCCAGCCGTTGTACAGCGTCTTGCCCGACTCGCCGGTGCCGTCGTCGATGGTGGAGCTGTCGCCCCAGATCGCGACCCGGCCCTTGCCGAACGTGCTCGTCACGAAGAAGGCGTTGGTGGTGCCCGGCGACGAGGTGCTCAGGTACAGCAGGCCCTTGACGTCGGGGTTGTCGGCCGGCTTGAGCGTGAACGTGGTGCCGTTGGCGATCAGGCTGTGCTTCACGGTGCCGAACGAGCCGCCCAGCACCGGGTTCGTCGAGTCGCTGATCGCGACCGGGTGGTCGGAGGTGATGTTCTTCAGGTCCACCGAGAAGCCGAACGGGTCGGAGTTGTCGACGCCGTTGCTGGTCATGATGTCGTTGATGATCTTCGGCGAGTCCCAGCCGTCGTTGTTGCGGTCGCTGCCGGTGTGGTCGGACACCAGGAACAGCCCGCCGCCGTTCTGCACGAAGGTCAGCAGCGCCGTCTTCTCCGCGCTGGACAGCCGGATGTTGGGCTCGGGCAGCACGAACTCGTCGAAGTTCTTCAGGTCCAGGGCGTTGGACGTGCCGTACGTGATCGTGCTGCCGGCGGGCAGCGTGTCCAGCGTGTACTGGCCGGTCTTCTGCAACGCGACGCCCCACGAGGAGATCGCGCCGGTCCAGTCCTTGTCGCTGGTGGGCGAGGGGTTCTGCTTGAGCGGGTCCGGCTGGCTGGTGCTGATGATCCAGTCGGCGTTGCCGGCCGTCTCGGCCTTGCTGGCGTCGAACAGCACACGATGCGTGGTAGCCATGGGGGTGGTAGCTGTGTGCGCGGTGGCGGCCAGCCCGGGTAAGAGGGCCGCGGTCAGCGCGGCGGCGAGCGCCGCGCCCGTGATCGGACGCATGGTGTGCGTACCTCCGGTGCAGGGGACGGGGGATGCCGGTGAAGGATCTCCCGCCGCGGCAGCGGGATCAACGATTCAATCTTCACTTCACCGAGACGTCATCCGTTCGTCCGGATAGCCTCATGGCCTGTGGACGCGGTGGTTTTCGATCTTGACGGCGTGCTGGTCGACTCCGAGCAGACCTGGGACGAGGTGCGCCGGGCGGTGACGGCCGAGCACGGCGGCACCTGGGACGGCGAGCGGACGACCCGGGCGCTGATGGGCATGAGCACGCCGGAATGGGCGGCGTACCTGGCGACCGAGCGGGGCGTTCGACTGCCGCCCGACGCGATCGCCGAGCTGGTGGTCGACGGCATGGTCCGTCGCTACGCCGAGGGGCCGCCGCTGCTGCCGGACGCCGTCGAGGCCGTGCGGGCGGCGGCGCGGCGCTGTCCGGTGGCGATCGCGAGTTCCTCACCTCCGGCGTTGATCGCCGAGGTGCTGCGGGTGACCGGCCTCGACGACGTCGTGAAGGTGGCGCTGTCCAGCGAGCTCACCGGCGCGGGCAAGCCGGCCCCGGACGTGTACCTGGCCGCCGCCAAGGCATTGGGTGCAGATCCGGCTGCCTGTGTTGCCGTAGAGGATTCGACCAATGGCATCAAGGCTGCGCTGAACGCCGGCATGATAGTGGTGGCGGTGCCCAACGCGCACTTCCCGCCCGATCCGCAGGTTGTGGCGCAGGCGGCCACGGTGATCAGCGGCGTCGGGCAGCTGTCGACGTTCCTTGACGGATTGTCACGTCCATGACAATCCCGCCATTGGACGATCCCGCGCCGTGACGGCGAACCCCTATCCTGGCCGCTTGCGGAAATTGACCCTGCGTGAACAAGCGATCATGGAGCTCGACCGGGTCGTCGCGTGGCTGGAGACCGGCGCCGTCGACGACACCCGGGTGTTCGGCACGACCGACGAGCGCGACTGGATGCTGCGCATGTGCGCGGCGCTGCTCGCGCTGCTGGACGAGCACGAGGTCGACGAGTTCGGCCGCTGCACGAGGTGCCGCGAGCCGCGGTCGGGCCTGCGCAAAGCGCTGCCCGGCAGCCGGCGCGCGCCCACGTGTGCGGTCCTCGACGCCGTGCTCGCCGCGTTCGGCGACACCGTCGAGGCCGTGTGGAGCAGGGTGCTGGCCACGCTCGGCTCGGACATGACCGAGGACGAGGTGCGAGACTGGCTCGCGACCCCGCCGCCCGCGCCGGAACCGGCCATGTCGCTGTTCAATGTGGACGTCATCGGCGGCTACGGCTTCGGCGCCGCCGAGTTCAACCTGGAGCAGGTCAAGTCGCTGCCGGAGGCGCCGGACGAGACCACCGACCCGATCTCGGGCTGGTTCCGGCGGCCCTACATCCTCGACGACGAGCCGACCGAGCCGGGCACCGCGCTGCGCGTGGTCAACCATTACCGGCAGCAGGCCAAGGTGTGGCGGACCCCGGAGGAGCTGGCCGGCGAGTCGGAGACGGTGGTGCTGCCCCGCCTCGAGGTCGCCGACACCATCCCCATGTACCTGCCTTCGTTCGGGCCGGTCGTCCGTGCGTGAAGGGCCCCTTCCGAGGGGCCCTTCACCACGTCAGGACGAGAACAGGAAGCGCCCGAAGCCGCCGCGGCGCTGGCGGCGGTCGCCCCAGCCGGGTCCGCCGTGGTGTCCGCCGTAGACGGGCGAGCCCTCGAACCGGTTCTGGGCGCTCCACTGGGCTTCGGCGCGGGTGAGCGCCTCCAGCTCGCCGTGGTCGAGGAAGATGCCACGGCAGGTGTCGCACTGGTCGACGTGCACGCCGTTGCGCTCGTAGCTGCGCATCGCGCCGGGGCACTTCGGGCAGGTCATCATCATGGTGCTCTCCTCATTTCTGATCGATGCTGTCGATCATTCGGCGGCAGGCGGCGAGCGCCGCCAGGTCCACGTCGTCGAGCGGTCGGTCGGCCCCTGCCGCCGTAGCCGCGGCGTACACCGTGAAGGCGCGGGCGATGGGTTCGAGGGCGGGCCAGGGATCGCCGATCGCCGGCACGGCAGGGCCGTGCGCGGCGCGGTAGCCGGCGAGGAACCGCCGCCAGCCGTAGGCCGGCAGCGCCCCGATCGCGTAGCCTGCGGCGAGTCGGCCCAGGTCCCAGGCCGGGTCCCCGAGCCCGAGGTCGTCCACGTCGATCAGCAGCCAGTGGCCTTCGAACCGGACGAGCTGGCCGAGGTGCCAGTCGCCGTGCACCAGATGGAAGCCGGGCTCCAGCGGGCGAACCGTCGCCCATGCGTCAAGAATCGTTGTCGCATCGGGGTTTCCGTGCAGCCGCGTGACGGCGTCACGTAATCGGCGCGGGGTGCCGGCCGGCGGGATGGGGCCGAGCCGGGACGGGTCCACCCGGTGCAGCCGGGCCAGCAGTCGGCCGGCCTCGGCCCACGGCGCGGCCGACGGGTCGTCCCGCACGGGACTGCCCCGCGGCCACACGCTGACCCACCGGTCGCCGACCGCGATGGGCGCAGATTCCTTGGGAGGCAACAGGATTCCCCGCAGCACCGGGTGTGCGGCCAGACGCATCCGGTCGGCCAGGGCATGGCCGTCGGCGCCGTCGTGATGCGCCTTGACGATCTCGTCGGCGACGCCGACCACCGCTCCGGTGCCCATCGCTCCACCTCCGTTCACCAACACTTGGTAAACGGTCTGCAATGGAGCCTCGGTTCCCCGGGAACCTGTCAATGACCTGAGAAAGTCGCCTTGCCCGGGCCGTCGGTCAGGAAGGAGCGCACCGCGCCGCGCAGGTCCTCGGTGTCGAACAGCTCCGCCGCGACGGCCGTGACGTGCGCGTTCGCCTCGGCGACGCCGCCGTGCTCGAAGTGCCGCAGCACCTGCTTGGTCGCCGCGTGCGCCTTGGTCGGGCCGGCCGCCAGCCGCCGCGCGTAGGCCAGCGCGGCGTCGGCAAAGCCCTCGTCCGGCAGCACCTTGTTGACGACGTTCCACCGCTCCAGCGTCGCCGCGTCGTAGCGGTCGCCGGTCATCACGAACTCCTTGGCCCGGCCCACGCCCGCGCGGGCGGCCAGCCGCTGCGTGCCGCCCATCGTCGGCGTCAGGCCGATCACGTTCTCCACCAGCCCGAACTTCGCCCGCTCCGCCGCCAGCAGCACATCGCAGGCCACCGCGATCTCGAACGCCCAGGTCAGGCACAGGGCGTGCGCCGCGAACACGGTCGGCACCGGCAGCGCGGCGATCCGGTCGGGGATCGTCAGCATCTCGTCGAACAGCTCCTTGGCCGCGGCGGCCGAGGGCTGCGCGTCGAAAAGGGCAACGTCCACACCGCCGCTGACCACCCGGCCCTCGGCCCTGATCAGCAGCGCCCGCGGCAGGTCCCGCTCCAGCCGGGCGATCGCCTCGGCGAGTTCGGCCTGCATGGCGGCGGTGTAGAGGTTCAACGGCGGCGCGTCCATGGTCAGCACGGCCAGCCCGCCGTCCTCCCGCTCCAGTCGCAGCAGCTGCACGGCGGCCTCCCGGTCAAGGTGATCTTTGCTTTGCCCACCCTCTCACGGGGATGATTGCGGGGTGTCGGAGATCGCGTCGTGGAACGGCGAGCAGCCGCAGGTGAAGCTGCTCGATCCGGTGTTGTTCGGGCAGTTGGGCGCCGGCGAGGGCCGGTACACCGAGCTGCTGCTGGCCGAGTACGGCCGGGGGGACCAGATCATCGAGCGGCGCGAGGTGCCGCACGGAGTCCTGCACTTCATCCAGTTCGAGGAGCTACCGGGCCGCCCGGCGTGGACGACGCACCTGATCTTCGGCGGCGCGACCGAGCCACAGGTCCGGGAGTACCTGGTGTCGATCGGCCTGGGCTCGGTGGAGATCCACACCGTCTACGGCGCCACCGAGGAGATCGTCGAGGCTCCCGAAGAGGTCGACGAGCTCTGAGGCTCACACCGTCGTCGGCGTCGGATCCGTGGTCGTGGTGATCACCGAGGACGACGTCGCCGGCGCGGAGCTCACGACGGTGCCGGTGTCCGGCGGCGGCGCCTGGTGCGGCTGCTGGGTGGCGGTTGTGGTCGTCGGATCCACGGTCGTGGTCGGTGGCGGTGGTGGCGGCGTGTTGGTGTCCGTCGGCGTGCTGTCGGCCGTCGTCGTCGACGTCGATGTCCCGACCTGCGGCCCCAGCGACCGCGCGCTGCTACTGCTGGTGGTGGTACTCGGCCCGGAGGTCGTCGTAGTGCTCGACGCCTTGGACGTGCTGGTGATGGCGTTGTGCCCGGACGTCTTCGGCGACGCCGCGTGGTTGACGGTCCCGGCACCGCCGCCGGGCGGTGGCTGGTCGGAGGTCGGCGTCGCGTCGGGAGTGGCGGCCTGTGCGGGGTTGACGGCGTCGTTGGTCTCGGCGCTGTACACGAGCGCCCCGCCGGTCATGGCGAGCAGTGCGAGCCCGGCGGCGCCGAGCAGCACCCGAGGCCGGAGCAGCCGGTGCGGCCGCGACGGCGTGGTCAGGTGCAGCGGGATCTCCGGTTCGATCGGCCGCGTCGGCGGCCCGGCGAGGTCCGGGGCGACGACGGCCGGCGCCGGCTCGACGACCGTGTCCAGGGACGCCGACAGTGCGGCGCCGATAGCGACCGTGGCCTTCGGGTCGGCGTCCACGGCGACGGGACGCCCCAGCCCGGCCGACAGCAGCTCGGTGACCAGCGGAATCCGCGACGAGCCGCCGACCAGCAGCACCGCCGCCAGGTCGGACTCGGTCAGGCCGGCGGAGTCGATGGTCCGCCGCATCAGGTCGACGGTCTCCTCCAGCGCGGGCCGGATCATCGCCTCGAACTCGGCGCGGATCAGCCGCGCCTGCCGCTGCCCGGACGGCAGCAGCACCGGGATCACGGCCTCGGTGTCGGCGGACAGCGCCTCCTTGGCTTCGGTGATCTCCCGCCGCAGCCGCCCGACGGCGCTCAACACCAGCGTGTCCTCGGCGGGCAGCCCGGTCAGCAGCTCCGGGAACTGGGTGCGGATCCGCTCGAACAGCAGCTCGTCGAGGTCGACGCCGCCGAAGTGGTCGTCGCCGGCGGGCTCACCGAGCAGTTCGAACATGCCGATGGCGTCGCGCCGCAGCACGGCCGTGTCGACCGTGCCGCCGCCCAGGTCGTAGACCGCGACGGCCTCGCCGGGGGCGATGCGCTCGCTCGCGGCGTACGCGATGGCGGCGGCCGCGGGCTCGCTGAGCAGCAGGGCGTCGCCGAGGCCGACCTCGGCCAGCGCCTCGCCGAGCAGCGTGGTCTTGTGTCCGCCCCAGCCGGCAGGATGCGTCACGGAGATCAGCTCGGGGTCGCCGCCCTCACGGGATCGCACCAGATCGACGACCCAGCGGGCCAGCCGCGCGGTCAGCTCGTGGGCGGTGTGTCCGCCGTCGCCGAGCAGGATGGGCGTCCGGTCGCCGATACGCCGCTTGAACTCGCGGGCCACCCCCGAGGGGTCGGCCGCCGCGCGGCGCTCGGCCGCGTCGCCGACCAGCACGGCGCCGTCCGCGCCGATGTGCAGGACCGAGGGCATGCACGTGCTTCGATTACCAAGCGTCACCATTTCCGGCGGTCCGCCGCCCCGCCGGATGGCGGCCGCGGTGAACGTCGTTCCGAGATCGAGTCCGAGCAGATAGCCCACGCGTGAGTCATCGCCCCGCGCTTTGCGGTTATTAGCACCGGAAACCCCCAAAAATCCCCCAACGCGGCCCCCGGTCGGACCCCCTAACGCCGGGGATCGGGAACGGGGGACGGCACCCGATGCCCCCGGCGGTGATCGCTACCTAGCGTTATCGCCGACGCCGATCAAGGAGGAGATCCCATGGCGACCGGAATCAGCCTGCTGGACTTCATCATGGAGCTGCTGGGCGACCAGTCGGCCCGTGACCAGTTCCAGGCCAATCCGCAGCAGGTGCTGCACGAGCACGGCTTCAGCGGGCTGTGCGCGGCCGACGTGCACGACGCGCTGCCGCTGGTGGTGGACGCCGCGCAGTCGTTCGACAGAACCTACGACGCCGGCGGCCCGAGCCACGTGGTGACCCCGCCGCCGCCCCCGCCCGTGCACCCGGGCGGCGGCGTGGAGCACGCCATCGAGCAGATCAAGTACATCACCCAGAACTACTCGTACTCCACGGACAGCCACAACACCGTGGTGGACAACTCGGTGAACCAGAACATCTGGGCCCGCGACGTCTCGCAGAGCTTCGACAACCACTCCGTGGTCACCACGGGCGACCACAACGTCGTCGGCAACGGCAACGAGGTCAACAACGGCGACGTCAGCGCCGACCACGGCGGCGCGGTGGCCGTCGGGGGTAGCGCCACGGGCTCGGCGGACGACTACTCCACCGACGTGCACGCCTACGGCAGCGGCAACGTGGCCGTGGCCGGCGCCGACGGCAGCACCAGCCAGCACGACTCGCACAACAGCACGGACAGCCACAACACCACCGACAGCCACAACACGACCGACTCGCACAACACCGTGGCGTCCAACAACAACACGGCGGTGGACTCCGGCAACGACTCGCACGACACCACCGACTCGCACAACTCCGTCGACTCGCACAACACGAGCACGGTGGCGTCGGACAACAACACGGCGATCGGGTCCGGGAACGACTCCCACGACACCACCGACTCGCACGACACCACCGCGTCGGACAACACGGTGGCGTCGGACAACGACACGCACAACTCGAGCCTGAACGAGCTGGACTCGCACGACACCGTCGCCTCGGACAACGACATCCTGTCGCACAACGACGTCGACACGCAGCACGACCACCTCATCCACATCTGACGGGAGCACCGCCCATGCCGCCGACCGCCGCCGAGCTGCTGGACCTCGCGATCAGGGCCACCACGGCCTACCGCCGGGAGGACCTCGGCGAGCGGTTGGCGGTGGCGCGGCGCCGGCTGCTGGACCCGGAGGTCCGGGTACTGGTGGTCGGCGAGTTCAAGCAGGGCAAGAGCATGCTGGTCAACTCCCTGGTGGACGCCCCGGTCTGCCCGGTCGACGACGACCTGGCGACCGCGGTGCCCACGCTGGTCCGGCACGCGCCGGAGCCATCGGTGGTGCTCGTCGGCGACGACGAGCGGCAACGGCGCTCCGTGCCGATCGACCAGCTGGCCCAGCACGTCTCCGAGGCGGGGAACCCCGGCAACCGCGAGCATCTGCGCCACGCGGAGGTCGGGGTTCCCCGTGCCGTGCTGTCCGGCGGACTGTGCATTGTGGACACTCCCGGCGTCGGCGGCCTCGACTCGGCGCACGGGGCCAGCACGATGGCCGTGCTGCCCACCGCGGACGCGGTGATCCTGGTGTCCGACGCGGCCCAGGAGTACACCGCCCCGGAACTGGACTTCCTGCGCCAGGCCATGAAGATGTGCCCGACCGTCCTGTGCGTGCTGACGAAGACGGACCTCTATCCGCAGTGGCGGCGGATCGCCGAGTTGAACCGTGGGCACCTGGCCGCGGCCGACGTCGACGCCGACCTGATCGCCGTCTCCTCGACGCTGCGCCAGCACGCCATCCGCACGAACAGCCAGCGGCTGAACGAGGAATCGGGCTTCCCCGAGCTGATCTCCAGGCTGCGCAACGACATTCTCGGCCAGGCGGCCGCGCTCGCGGACCGGTCGGTGGCCAACGACGTGCTGTCGGTGACCGCGCAGCTGTCCGCCTCGATGCAGGCAGAGCTCGCGGCGTACCGGGATCCCAACCATGCCGGCGACCTGATCGCCGAGCTCACCCGCGCCCGCACCCGTGCCGATGCGCTGCGCGAGCGGTCCGCGCGCTGGCAGCAGACCCTCAACGACGGCGTCAGCGACCTGATCGCCGACATCGAGTACGACCTTCGGGACCGGATGCGGCACCTGCTGCGGGAGGCCGAGGAGGAGCTGGAGCGCGTCGATCCGGCCACTGTGGACGAAGAGTTCACGCTCTGGCTGCACCAGCGCGGCGCGGCCGCGGCGTCGGCCAACTTCGTGTGGGCGCACCAGCGGGCGCAGTGGCTGGCCCGGCAGGTCGCCGAGCACTTCGGCGACGCCGGCGACCAGGCCATGCCCGACCTGGACTTCCACGCGCCGAACGCGACGAGCTCGTTCGAGATGCCGGGGGCGGAGCGGTTCGGCCTGGGGCAGAAGGTGATCACCGGCATGCGCGGCGGCTACGGCGGCACGATCATGATCGGCATGCTGAGCACGGTCGCCGGGCTGGCCCTGCTCAACCCGGTCTCGGTGGCGGCCGGCGTGCTGCTGGGCCGCAAGACCGTCAAGGACGAGCGCAAACGCATGTTGCAGCGGCGGCGCAGCGAGGCCAAGGTGGCCGCGCGGCGCTTCGTCGACGACCTGATCTTCCAGGTGGGCAAGGAATCCCGCGACCTGCTGCGCGAGTTGCAGCGGACCCTGCGCGACCACTTCACCGCGTACGCGAAGGAGTTGTCCCGGTCGGTGCAGGAGGCGCTGACCGCGGCGCAGCAGGCCGTGAACGGCGATGCCGGCAGCCGGGACGGCCGGATCAAGGACGTGACGGCCGAGCTGGGACGGGTCGACCACCTCGCGTCGCTGGCCCGCGGGCTGGGCCGATGAGCCGGCTCGGCGGGCAGGTGCGGACGCTGCTGCGCGACGCCGTCGAGGTGTTCCGGGAGACGCCGGAGATCGCGCAGGGGCTGCGCGACCACCTGGACCGACTGGACGGCCCGTTGCGGGTGGCGATCGCCGGCCAGGTCAAGGCCGGCAAGTCGACGCTGCTCAACGCGTTGGTGGGGGAGCGGCTGGCGCCGACCGACGCCGGCGAGTGCACCCGGATCGTCACCTGGTACCGGCGCGGACACCGGCCGCGGGTCTCGGCGCACCCGCTGGGCGGCGGGCCGCGCCAGCTGCGGATCGACCGGGTCGGCGGGGCGCTGCGGATCGATCTGGAGGGTCTGAACCCCGCGCACGTCGAGCGGCTGGTCGTGGACTGGCCGGCGCAGGGGCTGTCGGACACCATCCTCATCGACACGCCCGGCATCGCGTCACTGTCGGCTGACGTTTCCGCGCGGGCCAACGGTTTCCTCGCGCCGGACGACGAGCCCAGCGAGGCCGACGCCGTCGTGTACCTGATGCGGCACCTGCACAGCGCCGACCTGCGGCTGCTGGAGTCGTTCCACGACAACGGGATCGCCCGGGCCAATCCGGTGAACACGATCGCCGTGCTGTCCCGGGCCGACGAGATCGGCGTCGGGCGGGTGGACGCGCTGATGTCCGCCGCCAAGATCGCCCGGCGCTATCGGACCGATCCGCGGCTGCGGCGGCTGTGCCAGGGTGTGGTGCCGGTCGCCGGGCTGCTTGCCGAGACGGCGAGATCGTTGCACCAGCAGGAGTTCGACGCGCTGGCCCGGATGGCCGTCACCTCGCGGGACGAGGTCGAGTCGGCCCTGCTGTCGGCGGACCGGTTCGTCCGGTATGCCGGCCTCGGGCTGCTGGAACGGTTCGGGCTGTTCGGCGTGCGGCTGTCGCTCGCGCTGATCCGCCAGGGCTTCGGCGATCCCGGGCGGCTGGCCGCCGAGCTCACCCGCCGCAGCGGCGTCGACGAGCTCCGGGCGGTGTTCGCCGCCCAGTTCACGCAGCGTCGTGACCTGCTGAAATGCCGGTCCGCGCTGCTCGCCGTGGACGCGCTGCTGAGCCGCGACTCCCGGCCCGGCACCCCCGTGCTGCGCGACGACATCGAGCGCATCCTCGCCGGCGCGCACGAGTTCACCGAGCTCCGGGTGCTCGGCGCGCTGCGTTCCGGCGCCTTCGACCTCACCGACCACGCCGCTGACGAGGCCGAACGCCTGCTCGGCGCCGGCGGCGCGCAGCCGTGGTCGCGGCTGGGGCTGCCCGCCGACGTCGGCCGCGACGAGCAGCGGGCCGCCGTGCTGGACGCCCTCGCCCGCTGGCAGCGCCAGGCCGAGAACCCGCTGGCCCGGAAGGCGACCGTGGACGTGGCCCGCGTGGTCGTCCGCAGCTGCGAGGGCATGGCCGCCGACCTGGCCGACTAACCCCCTTTCCGTCACATGCGCTTCTTATGTGGCGCTGAGTGGCAAGTAGGAAGCGCATGTGGTGTTAATTGGGGCGTGTGGGACGGGTGGGGTTGGTGGGGTGCCGCCGGAGGGCCCAGTGGCCGGCGGCCGTCCAGCAGTGGACCCGACCGGTCCAGTGACCACTTTCGGGTGAATGTAGGGTGCGGACCTGTTTGTGTCGGGGGGCGCGGTTCGGACCGGCCTGCTGTTGCC
Source organism: Kutzneria buriramensis (assembly GCF_003387475.1). Classification (GTDB taxonomy): domain Bacteria; phylum Actinomycetota; class Actinomycetes; order Mycobacteriales; family Pseudonocardiaceae; genus Kutzneria; species Kutzneria buriramensis. The sequence continues at coordinate 30,404 of NZ_QUNO01000018.1, forward strand.
CTAGGGGGAGTTCGTTGAGCACGGTCACGCAGGACGAGTACGCCAGATCCGCGCCCGATCCGGCCAAGGCCGCGTCGGGGTCGGCCGGCTTCCGCACCGATGTGCAGGCGCTGCGCGCCGTCGCGGTGATGGCGGTCGTCATCAACCACGTCTGGCCGAGCCGGCTGGCCGGTGGCTACGTGGGCGTCGACGTCTTCTTCGTCATCTCCGGCTTCCTGATCAGCTCCCACCTGGGTCGCGAGATCATCGGCACCGGTCGGCTGCGGCTGGGCCGCTTCTACGCCCGCCGCGTCCGCCGCCTGCTGCCGGCGGCGTTCCTGGTGCTGGCGTTCTGCATCGTCGCGGCGTACCTGTTGCTGCCCTACCCGCAGTGGGAGGCCAACGCGTGGGAGGTGTTCGCCAGCGCCACCTACTGGGAGAACTGGCTGCTGGCGGCCAAGTCCGTCGACTACTCGGCGATCAACGCCGCCGCGAGCGTCACCCAGCACTACTGGTCGCTGTCGGTGGAGGAGCAGTTCTACCTGTGCTGGCCGCTGCTCCTGCTGCTGCTGTTCAAGCTCAAGAAGCGCTGGGCGCTGGGCGTCGGCATCGCGGTCGTCGGCCTGGCCTCGCTCGGCTACAGCGTCTACCTCACCGCCGCCGACAAGAGCCCGGCGTACTTCGTGACGCCGGTGCGGGTGTGGGAGTTCGCGATCGGCGCGCTGATCGCCTTGCTGGGCACCAAGGCGCTGCCGAAGCTCGTCGCCGGGCTGGGCTCGCTGGTCGGCCTCGTGATGATCATCGGTAGTGCGGTCGTCTTCGACCACCACACGGAGTTCCCCGGCGCGATGGCGCTGATCCCGGCAGTCGGCACGGGCCTGGTGATCCTCGCCGGCACCGGCCGGGACCGGCAGTGGCACAGCGTCATCACGGCCCTGCCGCCGGTGCAGTGGCTCGGCAACATCAGCTACTCGCTGTACCTGTGGCACTGGCCGCTGATCGTGCTGGCCCCCTTCGTGCTGCGCGACTCGCTCAACGCCGGCAACCTCACCTTCACGCAGCGCGCCGGTGTGCTGGTCGTGTCGCTCGTGCTGGCCCACCTGTCGAAGGTCTTCGTGGAGGACCGCGGCCGCACGTTCGGCCCGCTGGCCCGCAGCACGAAGCTCACGTTCGTGGCGATGGTCGCCGGCATGGTCGCCCTGGCGGTCATGGCCGACACCCTGGACTGGACGTACAACCGGCACGTCGCCCAGGCCGCCGAGGACCAGCGCAACGAGGCGGTCAAGCCCTGTCACGGGGCCAGCGCGCTGGCGCCGGGCAGCAACTGCGCGGACCCGTTCGGACCAGCCAAGGTCGTCGACATGGGTCCCGCCAACGAGTACTGGCCGTACCCGCCCGAGTGCAAGGGCATGGAGCAGCTCAAGGCCGGCGACACGACGACGTCGGCGGTGTGCGACTTCAGTGCCGGCACGGCCAGTCCGAAGGTGGTGTGGCTGGTCGGCGACTCGCACGCCGAGCAGTGGCAGGCGGTGCTGGTCGACCTGGCGCGCAAGCAGAAGTGGACGCTGAAGACGAGTTATCTCGGCGGCTGCCCGTTCGCGCAGGTCCAGTTCGTCGGCTACAACGAGCAGGTCTCCGAGGACAAGACCAAGGCGTGCCGGGACTGGAGCAAGGCCGCCGCCGACTTCATCGCCGCGGACAAGCCGGCGTACGTCTTCACGGACTTCTTCGCCCGCCACGAGCTGGTCGACGACAAGACCGGACGGCCGGCGGCCGACCAGTACAGGGACGGCGTCGAGCCGTACTGGACCAAGTGGGCGCAGGCCGGCGCCCAGGTCGAGGTGCTCGGCGACCCGCCGCTCAACGGCGACGTCCGGGCGGCGAACTGCGTGTCGCTGAACCCGAAGAACCCGCTGACGTGCGCGGTGGACCGGGCCGCGGCGCAGCCGCCGGACCCGCTCGCCGCCGCGGTCGGCGCCATCGCCAACCCGCGGATCAAGTACCTCGACCTCACCGACTACATGTGTGACGCGCAGAAGTGCTACGCGGTGGTGGGCAATGTGGCCGTCTACTACGACCTCGACCATCTGAACAAGGAGTTCAGCCGCAGCCTGCGGCCGATGATCGCCGCCGGCCTGGGCATCACCGAGTCCTAGGCGATCAGGCTCCGCAGCCGCGCCAGCAGCTCGCGCCGGGAGGTCGAGCCGAGCCGCTGGCGCATGCGGGCCACGTGGTGCTCGACGGTCTTGGCCGAGATGAACAGGCGCTCGCCGATCTGCTTGTACGTCATGCCGCCGACCAGCAGTTCCGCCACCTCCATCTCCCGCGGCGACAGCTGCGGAGCGGGGGAGTCCTCGACGCTGTGCGGGGCCCCGTGCAGCGCTCGGGCGCAGGTCAGCAGGGTGGTCATCTCGTTGCGGTCGGCGGTCCGGATGGCAGCCTGCCCGGCCAGGCGTGCCCCGTCCCAGCCCAGCCCGACCGCCCGTAACTCGCGGGCGGCGGACACCACCTGCTCCACCTGCACATCCCCGGCCAGCACCCGCAGCCACGCCCGCGCGCAGCCGGCGAGCGCGCCGGCGTAGCGGGAGCTCCGGGACATCGACGCCAGCGCGGCCGCGTGCCGGCCGGCCACGGTCGGTGACTCCGACGCGACGGCGGCCTGCAACCCGAACCAGTGCAGCGGCACCGACCACAGCGCAGGGCGTCCGAGCCGGACCAGCAGGTCCTCGGCCTCGGCCAGCTTCGGCGCCAGCCACTCGTCCTCGCGCAGCCGCGCCGCCGCCACGGCGATCTCGCCCAGCGGCTGCAGCACGAACAGGTCCACCGGGTGCGCGATGATGGCGTCACGAGCGCGTGGCCACGCATCGAGCAGACCGGCGAGGTCGGACCTGCGGCGCGCCACCCCGATCTCGATCGCCGCCGCGAACAGCTCGTCCCGTGGACGAGCGCACTGCGCCGGCCCGTCCGCCGCCGCGAGATCGCCGCGCTGCAAGGAAATCCACGCCCGGAGCAGGGAATGCCGCACGGAGTCGTCGCCGACCGCGGACTCCGCCATGTCCAGCTGCCCCAGGTGCAACGCGACGAGGCAGGCCAGCGCGGCCGGCGTATCCGGCAGTAACACCTTGCCGGCGTGGGGTTCCAGCACCGCGGCCGCCTGCACCAGCTGTGACAGCGCCGCCACCGCCGACCCCGTCACGGACTCGCTGAGCGCATGGGCCACAAGGGATTCGACGGTGGACAGCGAGGTCGGCGTGCGCTCGGCGTCGTCGAAGGCGGCCAGTTGCGCCTGCGCCTGCGGCAGATCGCCGACGCCCAGCAGCGCGGCCACCGCGAAGCCGGACCGCGAACCGTCCACGCTCTCCGCCCACCGGTACAGCGCGACGCTGTCGGCGAGCATTCCCCGCTGCGCCAACACCGCCGCCGCGACCTCGGCCCCGTGCCGGTCTCCCTCGAGTATCGCCTGGTCGGCCAGCAGGGAGGCAGCGTCCAGGTTCCCGTCCAGCGCGGCCGTCTCGGCGCGCGCGGACAGCAGGCCCGTCGCCACGGCTTCGTCGTCGTGGTCGACCACGTGGGTCATCTCGCTCCTGGCACTCCTCGATTGGGACCTACGCATAGTCGTACGGACGCCGGGATTCGTTAGTTCGTATTTCCAGCAAAGCCTTACCCTTTCGGGTGACGGAGTGGCGCACCGCCTGTCCGTCACGCCTGCTCACGACGAAGTCGGCGTTGCGCAGCAACGTGACCTGTTGGCTGGCCGAGGCGAGCGACATGCCGATCGCCTCGGCGAGGTCCGACGTGGACCGTGGCGTGCGCAGCGCGATCAGGATCCTGGCCCGGGTGCGGCCGATGACCTTCGCCAGGTGGAACGGCGCGCGGTCCTCCTCGGACGGGTCGCGCGGCAGCCGCCTCGCCGGAAACACCAGCATCGGCGGCAGTTCCTCGTCGATCAGCGTGACGGGAGTGCCGGTGCAGAAGTACGACGGCACCAGCGTCAGCCCGCGGCCGCCGAGCCGGATCTCGTGCGAGCGCGGATAGTCCGTCTCCAGATACGGCCAGCGCCACCGGAAACCGGGCCCCAGCCGGGCGAACATGCCGCCGAGGCCGTCGTCGACCAGCTCGTGCGCGCGGGTATCGCCGTCGGACCGGACGTGGTCGGCGATCTCGCCCCAGTGCGGGGCGACCGCCGCATCGTAGTAGTGTCGCAGCGCGCCGACCAGCTCCGACATCGGTGCGTCACGGCCGGTCGCCAGACCGTGGCAGAACCGCGAGTCGTCCACGCGGCGTAGTCGAGCCGGGCTCAGGTCCAGGGCGAGCCGGTCACGGGGCGTAGCGCGAATCGCTTCGATCGCGCCGTCCACGCCGTCGGACGTGGGCAGCGGCGTGAGGAAGTCCGGGAAGTTGCCGGCCGGCGGCACGAGGGTGCGCAGCAGCCGGCACGCGCGGACCGAGTCGGCGCCGGACAGTCGCGGCCGAACCGCCCGCCGCCACGCCGTGTGCCGGTCCAGCTCGCCGCCGGGCTGGAGGCGATGAACGCTCAGCACCAGCTCCCACATCGGGTCCGGCGCGGTGAGCACCTTCGTGCGTAACAGATCTTGGGCCGTGAAGCGCAGCCGCAACGTGCTCATGTGCCACCCCCGATGTTTCATGCCTGCCTGAAAGGTCCTACCAGTCGGCGCATGCCCGTGTCATGGTTGCTGTGCACGATCACGGTGGGGGGAAGCGTCATGGACGATGCGTCGGTGCGCATGCGGGTGGTGTTCGACGAACGGATCGGCGACTCGCGGGCGGAGCTGGCCGATCTGCTCACGCGCTGCGGCTGTACCGGCGCGCGCACCGGCTACCTGGCCGAACTGGCCGCCCGCCTGGAGGTTTTCGGCAGCGCCGGCGAGCCGTCGTCCACGCCGATCCTGGACGCCGGCGCGGACGGACTGGAGTTCTTCCGTCGGCACGGGCCCGAGCACGCCCGCCGGCGGCGCCGAGACTTCGACTTCGACGCCGAGATCGGCGACCGCTACGCCGCGCAGCGGGACATCCCGCTGGCCGAGCTGCGGGCCGACGCCCAGCAGCTGGAGTCGCTCTGCTCGGACATGCTCGACGGGCGGCCCGAGCCGTGGCGGCGGGTGGTGTGGCGACGGCTCGGCTGCTTCGCCGACACCCTGAGGGTGGCCTGCGACGCGGTCGAACGCATCGTGTTCGACAAGGCCGACGCCGTCCATCGACTGGCTGACGACCTGGAGTGGTACGACGGCGACCGCTACGAGGCCCGGCTGGCCGTGTTCGACGCCGCCTGCCGGCACGCCGACGAGGACATCGCCGACGTGCTGCGGCGGCTGGGCGAGGGCATGGTGGCGGCGGAGGCGTCACAGGACGTGACCTGACCCGTTCCGCTAGCCGGGTGGTCCCGGCCGAACCGCCGGCAACGCTCCGCGATCTCCCTCATACTCGGGGAAACCGTGGGGGGAGACCATGGCCGTTGTCGGAGGGGACGAACCTGGCCTGGGCCGGGTCGGGAAATGGCCGCTGTGGCGGCGGCCGGCGCTGTCGGTGTGGTTCGTGCTGGTGGTGGACCTCGGCGCGGCCGCGGTCGCGATCATCGAGTTCACGCGGTCCGGCGCGGCGGACGCCGGGATCGCCGCCGCCATCCTGGCCGCCGCGCTGGTGCAGGGCGAGGCGTCGCGCCGGATCGAGCGGATGCGCCGGGTCAAGAGCGGGTCCGTGCGGATCAACATGATCTCGATGTGGGTGTTCGCGGCCGTGCTGACCCTGCCGCTGTCCTGGGTGGCAGCGCTGACCGTGCTGGTGTCGCTGCACGACGCGGTGCGCGGCAGCCAGCGGAGCTTCGTCCACCGGAAGGTGATGAACGCCGCCGCGATGGTGCTCGCGGCGTGGACCGCCCGCCTGATGCTCGACGCCGGCGGCCTGTCCGTGCTCACGCAGGCCACGCGGCTGTCCGCCGTGCAGATCGTCGTGGTCGCCGCCGCCGCGCTGGTGTTCTTCGCCGTCGACGGCGTGCTGATCGCCGTGAGCCTGGTCGTCGACGGCGGCGACGACCGGACGCTGGTGCACCTGGTCGGCACCGCCGACGACAACGCCATGGAGCTGGCCACCATCTGCATCGGCGCCGTCGCCGGCCTGGTGCTCGTGTACGAGCCGCTCGCGCTGGCGTTCCTGTTCGTGCCGTTGTTCGTGCTGCACCGCGGGGTGCTGGTCCCGCAGTTCCGGGAGCTGGCGACCAAGGACCAGAAGACCGGGCTGCTCAACGCCGGCTCGTGGCGTGAGGTCGCCTTGAAGGAGCTGGCCGCCGCCGACCACGCCGGCGTGCTGATGGTCGACCTCGACCACTTCAAGCGGGTCAACGACACGTACGGGCACCTGTCCGGCGACGAGGTGCTCAAGGCCGTCGCCGACACCGTCCGGCGGTCCGTGCGGGACTACGACGCCGTCGGCCGGTTCGGCGGCGAGGAGTTCGTGGTGGTGCTGCCCGGGCTGCGCGACGGCGACGTGCTGGCCATCGCCGAGCGGATCCGGCGGGCCGTCAGCGACCTGCGGGTGCCCCTGGCCGGCGGGGCAACCCTGAGCACCCTGTCCGCCTCCATCGGCGTCGCCGTCTACCCCGGCGTCGCCACCGGGCTCGACGAGCTCGTGCACGCCGCCGACACCGCCCTGTACCGGGCCAAGCGGGCCGGCCGGAACCGGGTGGTGAGCGCCCTGGCCGTGTGCGACACCCGAACGGGCTAGCTGGACGTGCGGCGGCGGTCGTTTCTGGGTACCACTTGGGGACATCGAGGAGGTGGCCCCATGACCGAGCCGAAGCGCGGCTCCGCCGCCGAGCGTGAGACGCCCGAGGTCCCGCCCATGCGCGCCGGGGGTGAGACGCCGGCCGTGCCCGTCGTGCCCGGCGGCGCCGCGCCCGGCGGGGGCGCGGTCGAGCCACTGCCCACCGACGCCACCATCGCCGGGGCCGACCTCACCAAGCCCGACGCCAGCCGTCCCGGGGCCGACCTCAACCGGCCCGTGCACCTCAAGCGCACCCGCATCAGCGGCCTCTGGGTCGGCGTCACGGTGGCCGCCGTCGTGCTGTTGCTGCTGCTCATCTTCATCCTCCAGAACAACATCACCGTGACCATCAACTACTTCGGCTGGAGCGGCGACTTCCCGCTCGGCGTCGCCCTCCTGCTGGCCGCCATCTGCGGCGTGCTGCTCGTCGCCATACCCGGCTACGGCCGCATCATCCAGCTCCGCCGCGCCGCCCACCGGGCGAGCCGCCGGAAGTGACACCGAATTCTCCTTGGGGTTGACCGGTTTCGCGCTGTGCCCCGGCTCTTCGGGCACCGGTGGCGGATCGCTTGATCGTCCGTCACCGGGCTCGGCCACGGCCGCCGGTAGCGTCGGAATCCAATCCACACAAGGAGGAACGCGTGTCCGACGAGAACCGGGGCGAGATCGGCAGACGGAGCCTGATCGCGGGCGGCATCGCGGCGGTCACCACCGCCGCCGTTGCGTCCCCGGCGGTGGCGGCGACCGGCACCGTGCCGCCGGGAGAGCTGCTCGGCTACAGCCTGCCGTTGAGCGCCAAGGGAACCGCGAACATCGTGCCGTCGCCGCCGTGGCACTACGCGGGTGACGTGGTCGGCGTCGAGTTCTGGACGACGCCCGCGGCGGCCAAGGCGGCGCTGGCGGCCGGACTGACGCCGGATCCGACGACGCCCGGCCACGGCTACGCGCTGTTCATCGACTGGCAGTGGGCGGGATCGCACCAGGAGTACCTGGACCCGGTGCGCAGCCAGTACTCCGAGTTCCTGGTGCTGCTGGACGCCCAGTTCCAGGGCCGGCCGGTGGCCTGGTGCCCGTACATCTGGGTGGACAACGACGCGGCGCTGGCCCGGGGCTGGTTCCAGGGCTTCCCGAAGAAGCTGGGCGCGATCCGGCAGACGCGCGCGTTCTCCGTGCCGGGCCAGGGATCCCCGGTGGTCGGCCCGGGCGGCCAGTTCGGCGCCAGCCTGACGGCGGCCGGGCGCCGGCTGGCCGAGGCGCAGATCACGCTCCAGTCGCCGTCGGCCACGCTGCCGGCGCTGACCCGGCCGATCGTGAACCTGCGGCACTTCCCGCGCCTGATCGCCGGCCAGTACGACGACCCGGACGTGCACGAGTTGACGCAGTCCGTGCTGGACACGCCGGTGGTCGGCGACAACTGGACCGGCACCAGCACCCTGAGCTTCTTCGCCGCGCCGGGCGAGGAGCTGGCCGACCTGACGATCGTGCGCACCGGCGCCGGGTTCCGCGGCTCGCTGTCGTACACGGTGACCACACTCAAGATGCTCACCGGCCCCGACGCCAGCTGAAATGCCACATGCGCTTCCTACTCGGCATCCAGCGCCAAGTAGGAAGCGCATGTGGCAACAGGAGCTCAGCCGCGGGGGAGGACCTCCGGCAGCACGGTGGTCAGCTGCCGCCAGTCGGTGCCGACGACGCTCGCGCCCTTGCCGGCCATCAGCGCCACCCGGTCCTGGGCCTGCTGCACGGTCGGGTTGACGTCGTCGATCGCCGGCTTGACGTTCTCGGCGTCGGTCATGATCAGGAAGTAGTGGTTGGTCACGTAGAACGAGGTGTCGATGCCGCCGTCGATGTAGCCGCTGGCGTCGCCGTCGAACACGACGAACCAGGGCCGCAGGGTGGTGTCGGCGTAGCGGGTGCGCGGGTCGCCGGCGGCGGCGTTGTGCACGGCCGGGAAGATCTGCGCCTGGCCGAGGTTGCCGGCGGCGGCGAGGCCCTTGAGATACTGGGCGTACTCGACGTCGGTCCAGAGGTGGTCGGTCGGGTTGTTCTCCTCGACGGTGCCGGGAATGATCTCCACCATCACCTTGCCGGCCATCGCGGCCCGGGTCGGCCAGTTGTTGGCCTTGGCGGCGTCGTCCAGCGTCGGGTACGAGCCGAGCAGGTCGACGGGCCGGAACACCCGGCTGCCGAGGCTGTTGTGCACGTAGCTGTCGAGGCTGGCCGGGCCCATCCCGATGGTGGCGTCGAAGCCGGCCTTGAGCTCGATCTTCACGGTCAGCGGCCCGGCCGACGGGTGGTTGCCCAGCCAGACGTTGATGTCGTCCAGGCAGTCGTTGAGGTTCTGGTTGCGATTGCCGCTGTACAGGTTGGCCGTCGGCGACTTGGCCTGCACGCAGTTGTTGTCGCTGCCGATCGGGTTGCTGTGGCTGACGTTCCACTTGTGCGTGAAGATGTTGAACCACGCGTCCAGCTCGACCAGATTGGCGCCGGCGTCCAGTGACTGCGCCAGGTACTGGTAGGCGCCGGTGTCATAGGTGTTGTGTATGCCCACGGTGGTGGCCTCGGACAGCCGCAGCGAAGCCGTCCCGTCCGCCGTCGCCGTCCCGGTCGTCACGGTCCCGGCGGTCAGCCCCGCCAGCGCCAGCACCGTGACCGCCACCCTGCTCACCCGCATAGCGATCTCCTCAGTCCGCATGTGATCACCGGGGTGTGGCGGCACCCGGAGTGGGACCCTACTGGCGGGTAGGGCGAGGCGACAGCCTCCACCGACAACCGCAGTCCGCTGGTCGCCGGATGGATGAACGCCGTTAACCCGGATGCCGTGCGGGCTGTCCGAGATGCCGGATCCGCCGGTCGTGAGGTGTTCCGCGTCCCAATTGGTTGCACTCCCGATAGTAGGAAGGCAAAGTATTTGGGAGGCGACCCCAAGGAGTTTCCATGAGCGGCTCAGGTGCTCTCCACAAGCCGAGCAACCCGGTCCGGTTCATCACCGCCGCCAGCCTGTTCGACGGACACGACGCCGCGATCAACATCATGCGGCGCATCCTCCAGGCGCAGGGCGCTGAGGTGATCCACCTGGGCCACAACCGCTCGGTGGACGAGGTCGTCACGGCCGCCATCCAGGAGGACGCGCAGGGTGTGGCGATCAGCGCCTACCAGGGCGGCCACGTGGAGTACTTCACCTACCTCGTGCAGCTGCTGGCCGAGCGCGGCGCGGGGCACGTCAAGGTGTACGGCGGCGGTGGCGGCGTGATCGTGCCGCGGGAGATCGAGCTGCTGCACTCCCGGGGCGTGGAGCGCATCTTCTCGCCGGCCGACGGCCAGCACCTGGGCCTCGCCGCCATGATCAACACCATGGTCGAGGCCTGCGACTACGACCTGTCCGCGCGGCTGCCGGCCAGCTGGGACGGCCTGTTCACGGGCGCCCAGGACGCGCTGGCCCGGGCCATCACGGTGATCGAGGCCGGTCAGCTGCCCGACGACCTGCGCGCGGCGATGACCGACGCGGTCGGCGACCGGCACGTACCGGTCCTGGGCATCACCGGCACCGGCGGCTCCGGCAAGTCGTCGCTGACCGACGAGCTGGTCCGCCGCTTCCGGCTGGACCAGCAGGACAAGCTGCACATCGCCGTGCTGGCGGTGGACCCGAGCCGTCGCCGCGGCGGCGGTGCGCTCCTCGGTGACCGGATCCGGATGAACTGCCTGGACCGCGAGCGGGTCTTCTTCCGCTCGCTGGCCACTCGCCGGGCCGGCGCGGAGGTGCCGGACGGCCTGGCCGACGCGATCCTGGCCTGCAAGGCCGCCGGCGCGGACCTGATCGTCGTGGAGACGCCCGGCATCGGCCAGGGCGACGCCGCGATCGTGCCGTTCGTCGACCACTCGCTGTACGTGATGACGCCGGAGTTCGGCGCCGCGTCGCAGCTGGAGAAGATCGACATGCTGGACTTCGCCGACGCGGTGGCGATCAACAAGTTCGAGCGCCGCGGCGCCGAGGACGCGCGCCGGGACGTGGCCCGGCAGCTGGTCCGCAACCGCGAGGCGTTCGGCTCCACCTGGCAGGACATGCCGGTCTTCGGCACCAGCGCCGCCACCTTCAACGACGACGGCGTCACGGCGCTGTACCAGCACCTGGTGACGAGCCTCGGGTTCGAGCCGGGGGTGCTGCCGAAGGTCGAGGGCAAGGTGTCCACCTCGGCGTCCACCGTCGTGCCGGCCGCCCGGGCGCGCTACCTCTCCGACATCGCCGACACGGTTCGCGGCTACCACAAGCGCACCGACGAGCAGGTCGAGGCCGTACGCAAGCACGCGCACCTGGTCGACGCGCAGAAGGCGCTGGACGCCGCCGGCAAGTCCACTTCGGACATCGCGGAGCTGGTCGAGGCCGGCGAGCGCAAGGTGGACCGGGAGAGCGCCGAAGCGCTGGCCGAGTGGCCGCGCACGGTCGAGCAGTACTCCGGTGACGAGCTCGTGTTCACCGTGCGGGACAAGGAGATCCGTACCGCGCTCACCAGGGAGACGCTGTCCGGCAACAAGGTCCGCCGGGTCAGCCTGCCACGGTTCGACGACGAGGGCACGCTGCTGCGCTTCCTCCGCTCGGAGAACCTGCCCGGCTACTTCCCTTACACCGCAGGAGTTTTCCCGTTCAAGCGGGACGGCGAGGACCCGGCCCGCATGTTCGCCGGCGAGGGCGACGCGTTCCGCACCAACAAGCGGTTCAAGCTGCTGTCCGAGGGTTCGGCGGCGACCCGGCTGTCCACCGCGTTCGACTCCGTCACGCTGTACGGCCGCGACCCCGACACCCCGCCGGACGTCTACGGCAAGATCGGCACCTCCGGCGTCTCGATCGCGTCCCTGGCCGACATGAAGGCCCTGTACGACGGGTTCGACCTGACCTCGCCGACCACGTCGGTGTCGATGACGATCAACGGCCCGGCGCCGACGATCCTGGCCTACTTCCTGAACACCGCGATCGACCAGCGGGTCGACGCCTTCCGCGCCGAGCACGGGCGTGAGCCGTCGGCCGAGGAGCTGGCGGAGCTGCGGGCCTGGGCGCTGGCCAACGTGCGCGGCACCGTGCAGGCCGACATCCTCAAGGAGGACCAGGGCCAGAACACCTGCATCTTCTCCACCGAGTTCAGCCTGCGCATGATGGCCGACATCCAGGAATGGTTCATCGCCAACAAGGTGCGCAACTTCTACTCGGTGTCGATCTCCGGCTACCACATCGCCGAGGCCGGCGCGAACCCCATCAGCCAGTTGGCCTTCACGCTGGCCAACGGCTTCACCTACGTCGAGTCCTACCTGGCCCGCGGCATGGACATCGACGATTTCGCGGCCAACCTCTCGTTCTTCTTCTCCAACGGCATGGACGCCGAGTACAGCGTGATCGGCCGGGTGGCCCGGCGGATCTGGGCGGTGGCGATGCGGGACCGCTACGGCGCCAACGAACGGTCCCAGAAGTTCAAGTACCACGTGCAGACCTCGGGGCGGTCGCTGCACGCGCAGGAGATGAACTTCAACGACATCCGCACCACGCTCCAGGCGCTGTGCGCCCTCTACGACAACTGCAACAGCCTGCACACCAACGCCTACGACGAGGCCGTCACCACGCCGACGGAGAGCTCGGTGCGCCGGGCGATGGCCATCCAGCTGATCATCAACCGCGAGTGGGGCCTGTCGATGAACGAGAACCCGTTGCAGGGTTCGTTCGTCATCGACGAGCTGACCGACCTGGTCGAGGAGGCCGTGCTGGCCGAGTTCGACCGGATCTCCGAGCGCGGCGGCGTGCTCGGCGCGATGGAGACGGGCTATCAGCGCGGCCGGATCCAGGACGAGTCGATGCTCTACGAGCAGCGCAAGCACAACGGCTCGCTGCCGCTGATCGGCGTGAACACGTTCCTGGCGCCGCAGGCCGACGAGGGCCCGGTGGAGATCGAGCTGGCCCGCGCCACCGAGCAGGAGAAGGAGTCGCAGGTCGCGCGGACGCTGGACTTCCAGCACCGGCACCGCTCCGAGGCCGCCGACGCGCTGGCCCGGCTGCGCGCGGCGGCCACCGGCGGCGAGAACGTGTTCGAGGTGCTGATGGACGCCGCGCGGGTGTGCACACTCGGCCAGATCACCGAGGCGTTCTTCGAGGTCGGAGGCCAGTACCGCCGCAACATCTGAGCCTTTGATTCTGCCCTGAGCAGCGCTCGCGGTGCTCAGGGCGGCTGAGGGCTAGGGTCGGCGCCGTGACCCTGCTCGCGCGGCACCAGGACTTCCGCCGGCTGTTCGTCGGCAACTCCGTGTCCCTGCTGGGATCCAGCGTCACCACCGTGGCGCTGCCGCTGGTCGCCGTGGTGTACCTGCGCGCCACGCCGGTGGACATGGGCCTGCTCGGCGCGGCGGCCTTCCTCCCGCACCTCGTGCTGGGGCTGCCGGCCGGCGTGTGGGTGGATCGCTTGCCGTACAAGCGGATCCTGGTGATCGCCGACCTGTGTCAGCTGGTGCTGATCGGGTCCGTCCCGATCGCCGCTGCGCTGGGGTTGCTCACCCTTGAGCAGCTGTACGCCGTCGTGTCTCTGGCCGGCGTGTGCAGCTTGTTCGACGCCATCGCCGCGCAGTCCTTCACCCCGCAGCTGGTGCCGCGCGACCAGTTGCTGCCCGCCAACAGCGCCCTGATGCTGACCACTTCCACGGTCGGCGTGACGGGCTCCGCCATAGCCAGCGGGCTCGTCGCTCTGCTCGCCGCCCCGCTCGCCATGGCCGTCGACGCCGTGTCGTTCCTGATCGCAGCCCTGTTCAAGTCCCGGATCACGGCCGCCGGTGTCGGAAATCCCTTACGCGGCAAGGGTGATCTGTTCGACGGCCTGCGGGAGATGTTCTCCCACCCCGTGCTGCGGCCGGTGACCATCGCCGCTGCGCTCGGTGCCCTCGGCGGCCAGACGCAGAACGCCGTGCTGGTCCTGTACCTGGTACGAGTGCTCGGTTTCTCGCCCGCCTTCGTCGGCATCGCGCTCACCGTGGCCGGCATCGCCGGCATCCTCGCCGCCCTCATCACTCCCGTGGTCACCCGCCACCTCGGCCCCGGCCGTACCTTCGTGTTCGGCATGCTGCTCTCCTCCGCCGCCGGCCTCCTGCTCGCCACCGGCCCCGCCGTCCTGTCCCAGCTCCTGCGCGGCGCGGGCCCGGCCCTGTACGGCGTCAACCAGCAGACCTTCCGCCAGAAGTTGGTCCAACCCGCGCTGTTGTCCCGGGTCAACGCCGCCTGGCGTTTCCTCGTGTACGGCACTCAGCCCGTCGGCGCCGTCCTCGGCGGCCTGCTCGGCACCGTCGACCTACGCCTGCCCCTGATCGTCAGCGGCGTCCTCATGCTCGCCGGCACCGCGCTGGCTTTGCCCCTGACGACCCGATAGACCTCGGTCTCCACGGCCACCGCCACGGAGACCGAGGCGGCTCGACTACGGGGTCGTGAGGGTGTCTCCGCCGAGCTCCAGCTGCGCACCGGACGCTGGAACGAGGCGTACGTCAGTGCGGGGGAGGCGGCGACCATCGCGTACCAGGCGAAGATCGTGCTCCCGGCCGCCTACGCGCTCAGCAGCATGGCCCGGATCGACGCCGCGCGGGGCGACCACGATGACTGTCGATCGCACGCCGCCGAGATCGACGGTCAGTTGGCCGATCTCGGCGCGGCGCTGGTCCAGCCCTATGTGGACATCGCACTGGGCCTCGATCGACTCGGCGCCGGCCAGCCCGTCGAAAGCGCCGCACGGCTGCGCCGCGTCAACGCTCGCCTCGCCGGGACCGGGCTGCGTGAGGCCACCGTGCTCCAATACCACGCGGACCTGGTCCTGTCCCAGTTGGAAAGCGGTGACAAGGAATCGGCTCGGCGGGTGGTGCGGGAACTCGACGACCTCGTCTCCTCGTCGCCGATCGCTTGGAGTCGGGCCGCGTTGCTGGTCTGCCGCGCGCTCGTCGCCGACGCGGTCGACGCGCATGCCGCGTGTGAGGACGCGATCGCCCTCTACGGGCGAATTCCCGATCCGTTCGCTCAGGCCAGGGCGCAGCTCGTCTATGGTTCGCTGCTTCGGCGCGCGAAGCGCAGGCGGGCCGCTCGCGATCAGCTCGCCGCCTCCTTGGCGACGTTCGAGGAGCTGCGGGCGAAACCGTGGCGGGACCGCGCCTCCCAGGAGCTTCGGGCGGCCGGGGTCAACGTGGCGCGGCAGCCGGCCTACACCGCGGGGCTGGCTCCCCAGGAGACGCAGATCGCGCTCTCGGTGGCCGAAGGGCGGACGAACCGGGAAGTCGCGTCGGCGCTGTTCCTGTCGGTGAAGACGGTCGAGTACCACCTCGGCCGTGTCTACGTGAAACTCGGCGTTCGATCACGAGTCGAACTGGCGCGACTGCTGACCTCATGAGTCCGGCCACGCCCCGGCTCGCCGGTGTCGGTGCCACGGGTCGCGTCGCGGCCGTCACCGTGGCAATCACGGTGACGGCCGGACGCTGCGTGGCGACGCGTCGATCACGGACGGCAAGGCCGCTGGCGGCGGGCGGCCATCGTTGCGACGTGGACGGCCACCACCCCATGGTCAGGACGCACTGCCCGACCAGACATCGGTGATCGCCGTGGCCTTCGCGGCCGCGCCCAGCGCGCCCACTCCGTAGGCGTCCTCAAGGGTTCGCAACACCGTGTAGTGGTTGATCTTCTCCGTGTACTGCCCCGGCTTCACCTGCGCGCCGGCGAAGATCGTGGGGATCCCGTTGTTCCCGCCGTTGTCCTCGTCCTCGTCCCAGGTGATGATCAACAGGCTGTTGTGGGTCCTGGCCCACTGGACGTATCCGTCGACGTTCTTCTTCAGCCAGGTGTCGCCCTGCTGAATGGAACCGTCGTGCATGTCGTCCTGAAGGTTCGGCGTCACCCAGGCCAACGTCGGCAGCTTGCTGAAGTCCTTCGGGAAGGAGGAATAGGGCTGGTTGGCGGAGGTCGGGAGGTCGCTGAAGTTCACCCAGGGGCTGTGCTTGCGGGCGTAGTCGCCGTTGGTGCAGCCGGTGTAGCCGACCTTCGGCAGGCTTTCGGAGTACCCGACGAAGCTTCGCCCGCTCGCCGCGAGCTGATGGGCGACGTTGTCCGCGGCGAAGGTGTGCGGACACGAGTCGTCCTTGACGCCCTGGGTGGAGCCCGACAACAGCGCGATGTAGTTGGGCTCGCTGGGATGCGTGAGCGCGAACGACTTGGTGAACAGGGCGTACTGCTTGGCCAGGGAGTTCAGGTACGGCGCGTGGGAACTGCCGATGATGCTGTTGAATCCGCGGTTCTCCATCATGATCAGCACGACATGATCGAACCTCGGAACCGCGGTCGTGACGCTGTCGGGCTGCCCGGCGGTTGCCGGCGCCGCGTTGACGGCCATGCCCAACGCCGCCGCGGTCGCGGTCACGATCGCCGTGACCCATCGTCGTCCGTTCGCCATCGGATCCTCCACGTCTCGTGGTTGTGCGTGACATCCCGCCGGCTTCCCGAATGAAGCCGACGTCCACAGTTGACAGTCGCGGCCGAGGGCGCGGCTCGGTTGCGCGATGGACCATGTAGTAGACGGTTCAACACTTGTTGCGCCACAAGGGTTTGATCCCGCGTTGAACGGAACGGACCATCCACCGGGGGCGTCCCCCTGGAACCGTGGACCGCCCGCCATGTCCGCGACATTCTTTGGTTAGGAAACTTTCCTAACTAGTTGACTATATCGGCCTGCCCTATCGCCGAGCAAGGGTGAGGCAGCGTGGAACGATCCAGCCGATTGCCCTGTCCACTGGGGACGATGAGACCGGTGGTCCGGCAACAGGTGAGGATGGCGCGGACGGCTGGATTCGTTCCAGGCTGGTGGAATCCGGTCAGCGGCCTCCGTCGACTGATTTGCCCCATTCGATGGGCGGTGAGCCCTGGTTGCTCGACTGTTGCACCAAGTCTTGGCCCAGGAATCGCCCTTGGCGCCGATCGCTCGGATCATGCGCGCCCAAGCCGATGGTTGCTCGCAGTCGACCTCAACGTCGCCGACTCGGCGTGCACCGCTGCGCGGGCGGGTGGCCGTCGTAGGCGTTCATGCGACGGCCACCTATCAGCTCACTTGGTCAATTCCTCGTTCATCAACAGGAACGTGCCCAGCCCGTGCTGGTCGTTGGCCGTGCGCGGGCGGCTGTAGTAGCCCGACAGCGAGTTCGTGACGGCGGTGCCCGGGCAGATGTCGGCGATGGTGGTGCGGCCGTCCGACCCGAGGGTCACCTTCTGGAGCACCCCCTGGTAGCCCTTCTGCGCCGCCGCCTGGAGGCTCGATGACACGTAGCCGGCGCGCACCGCGCGGGAGATCGCGTAGGTGTACATCGCCGACGCGGAGGTCTCCGTCCAGTTGTTGGGGTCGGTGCCCTTGTCGACGATCTGGAACCAGCGGCCCGTCGCCGGGTCCTGGTACCTCACGAACGCGGTCACCAGCTGCTGGAGGTTCTTGATCAGCTGGGCCCGCCGGGAGTCGTTGGCCGGCAGCACGTCCAGCACGTCGAAGTGGGCCAGCGCCACCCAGCCGATCGCCCGCGCCCAGTGGTACGGCGAGGTGTGGGTGGTCTTGTTGGCCCAGAACGCCTTGCCGTCGGCCGAGTAGGCGTGGAACAGCAGCCCCGTCGACGACGTCAGGTGGCCGAAGTAGGTGGTGAGGTTGTGACACGCCTCCTGGTAGCAGTACGTCTGGTCGTTGTACCGCTGGCCGTAGCGGGCGAGGAACGGCTGCGCCATGAACAGACCGTCGCACCACAGCTGCTGCGTGAACGACGTGGAGTGCCACATCGCCCCGTCGCTGGTCCGGGGGTAGTTGGTGATCCGGGTGCGGATCTGCTGTGCCGCCGTCCTGTACCGGCCGTCGCCGGTCTCCTGGTGCAGGATCAGCAGCAGATTGCCGGCCTGCATGGCGTCCAAGCTGGTGAGCGGGTCGTTGAGATGCCCGTTGCCGTCGACGGAGTAGTCCACCCACTTCTTGATGTACGCCAGGTACGACGGCGTGCGCAGGCGCTGGTAGACGAGGTAGGTGCCGTACAGGAACAGGCCCTGCGTGTAGCCCCAGCCGCCGAGCGACTTGGGGTCGGGGTTGCGGGCGATGGTCGAGTCCACCACCGCCTTCGACCAGTCGGTGGCCGCCGCCGAGGCCGTGCCGGCCGTCGCCGCCAGCAGACCACCCGTCAACACCGCGAGGCGGCCGAGATCCCGCCGCGAGATCGAGCTGGACATGGTTGTCCTCCGGCCGAGCCCCGGCGGCGGGCCCGACGTGCTAGTGGGAGCGCTTTCTCACGCAGGGGTACACGGATGTGCGTCACAGCCGCAAGAGGCCGGACGGGCCCGTGTGGCACACTCCGGAGAGGAGGTTGGCTTTGGCAACTGATATCGCGGCGGCTCGGTCGGCGTGGATGGAGCCGGGGGCGTTCGAGGTGGCGCCGGGCGTGTTCCGGATCCCGCTGCCGCTGCCCAACGACGGCCTGCGCGCGGTCAACGTGTACGCCATCTCCGACGGCGACGAGCTGGTGCTGATCGACTCCGGCTGGGCCCTCGACGAGGCCCGGGACCGGCTGGAACAGGCGCTGGGCGGCATCGGCCACGGCTTCGAGAGCATCAGCCGCTTCCTGGTCACGCACGTCCACCGCGACCACTACACGCTCGGCGTCACGCTGCGGAAGACGTTCGGGTCAAGGGTGAGCCTGGGCATCGGCGAGCAGCCGTCGCTGGAGGCGATCCTGAACGGACGGGTCGAGGGCCAGCTCAACGACCTGGTGCGCTGGGGCGCGGCGGACATCGCGGAGCGCATGCGTGAGGGCATGAAGCGCGGCGGTCGGCAGCCGGACGGCTACGAGCGGCCGGACGAATGGATCCGCGGCGAGACGGAGATCCGCCTCAACACCCGGACCCTCAAGGCGCTGCCGACGCCCGGGCACACGGCCGGCCACCTGGTCTACATGGACGCCGACTCCTCGCTGCTGTTCGCGGGCGACCACATCCTGCCGCACATCACCCCGAGCATCGGCTTCGAGCTGGTACGCCAGGAACTGCCGCTGGGGGACTACCTGGACTCGCTGCGCCTGGTCCGCGAGCACCCGGACATGCGCCTGCTGCCGGCCCACGGCCCGGTCGCCGACTCCACCCACGTCCGCGTGGACGAGCTGCTGGACCACCACCGTCGTCGCCTGGACGAGACGGAACGCGCCCTCGGGCAGGACGTGGCGACGGCGGCGGAGGTGGCGGGCCGGATGGGTTGGACCCGGCACAACCGCAAACTGTCCGAAATGGACACGTTCAACCGCATGCTGGCCATCGGCGAGACCTCCGCGCACCTGGACGTGCTGGTCCGGGACGGCCGGCTCACCGGGTCCACTGTGGACGGAGTCGCGCGCTACACGGCCTAGAACCTGCCTCCGGTCGGGGCCCGGAGATCCCCATGCGGAAAAGTAGTTGATGGAGTCCATCAACTACTGCTAGCGTCTACCGCATGGTGAGTCGTGAGGACGTCGAGGGTCTGGTTGCGGCGCTGTTCACGGTGAACGGCGGCCTGACCAAGGCGGCGAAGCAGCGGCCGAAGGCCGCCGAGCTGCGGCTGCTCCAGACCGTCGCGATGCACGAGGGCAGCCGGCCGTCCGAGCTGGCCGAGGCCATGGGCGTGGACCGCTCGCTGGTCACCCGGCAGCTGCGCGACCTGGAGGACGAGGGCAAGGTCAAGGTCAGCCCGGACCCCCGTGACGGCCGCGCCTTCATCGCCGAGCTCACCGAGCTGGGCCGCCAGCAGATCGCGGAGCTCACCGAGTTCGGCATGCGCCGGTTCGAGAGCTTCGTCGCGGACTGGGAGGCCGACGAGCTCCGCGAACTCACCCGCCTGCTGTGGAAGTTCGAGCACAGCAAGGCCGCCGTCGTCGAGCGGGAACAGCAGGAGCACCAGCGGCCCGAGCGCGGCCGCGCCCGTCGAGCAAGGGGGAACACCGAATGAACACGGCCAAAGCCAAGGTCTTAGCCATCGCGCTGCTGGACATGGCGCTGGACATCGTGGTGCCGACGGTGGTGTACCTCATCCTGCAACCGCTCGGCGTCCCGTCCGTCCTCGCGCTGTCCGCCGGCGCCGTCCTGATCGGCGGCAAGGCCGCCTTCGGCAAGCTCACCGACACCGGCGAACGCGACGTCAAGCTGGTCCTGGCCAGCACGGTCGTCTCGCTGGCGGTGATGTTCGGCCTGTACGCGGCGGGCGTGTCCGTCACCATCGCGATGGTCGCCGGCGTGGCGGTGCAGGCCGTCGGCGTGGCCACGTCGATCCTGCGCAGCGGCAAGCTGGACGGCTTCGCCCTGCTGGTGCTGACCGAGCTCGCGCTGGGCATCGCGCTCACCTTCGTCAGCAGCGGCGACCCGCGCTTCCTGGTCGCCCGCCCGGCCTTCTACACCGCCGTCGCCGCGGTCTACGTCTTCATCACGGTCTTCCGCGGCAAGGCCTTCATGTACGTCGTCGGCCGCCCGATGGCCGTCGCCGGCGACCCGAAGCGGGACGCCGCCTACAACCGGGCCTGGGACAACTCCGCCGAGTTCCGCCGCCTGGAGCGCATCGGCACCGCCGCCTTCGGCCTGGTGCTGCTGGCCGAGTCGGTGCTGCGGGTGGTGCTCGCCTTCCAGTTCGGCGCCGACGACGTGGCCGCCTCCAGCCTGGTCTCGAACCTGCCGGTGATCATCCTGTTCGTGCTGTTCATCGTCGGCTTCAAGGTGATCCTGGTGCCCCGCCTGAGCAAGGTGGTCGACGCCGAGATGCCCGTCGAGAAGGCGGCCTGACCTAGCCCCGCTGTGCCGATCCCCATTGGGGCCCCAGACCCGGATCCTCCTCGAACACGAGCCAGGTCCGGGTCGCCCGCACGCCCTTCACGCTCTGGATCCGCTCCAGCACCACCTCGCGCAGCGCCAGGTTGTCCGGCGCGTGCACCAGGGCCAGCACGTCGAAGTCGCCACCGACCAGCGCCAGGTGCTCGATGTAGCGGATCCCGCGCAGCGCCTTGGCCACCGACCGCCAGGTGTTCTGCTCGATGGTCAGCAGCACGTATGCGCTGGTGCCCAGGCCGGCCCGGCGCGGCGAGATCTCCGCGGTGAAGCCGGTGATCACCTCGGCGGCCAGCAGCCGGTCCAGCCGGGCGTAGGCACTGGTGCGGGAGATGTGCACCCGGTCGGCCAGCGTCCTGATCGACATCCGGCCGTCGCGCCGCAGCTCGGCGATGATCGCCCGATCCACGTCGTCGAGCTCGGCGGCCGAACGTCCGGCCGGCCCCGGTGTGACGTCGGTCTCGATGGACAAACGGCCCTCCAAACGGCCACGAGGCGGAAATCTGTCTCGGATCTTCCGCCAGTGTCGGACAAGGAGCTCAGAATGTCGAGGAAACGCCTGCAAACGTCTGCCGAAGGAGGACCCCGGTGTCCGATCACATCGCCACGGACCTGCTGCCCTCGGCCACCCCCGTGCGCTACCTCGCCGAAGACGGCACCACCGTCGACGGACCCGCCGGCTACCCCCGGCCGAGCACCGAGGAGCTGCGCGAAGCCCACCGCCGGATGGTGGTGGGACGCCGATTCGACGCCCAGGCCACCGCCCTCACCAAGCAGGGCCGCCTCGCCGTCTACCCGTCCAGCCACGGCCAGGAGGCGTGCCAGATCGCCGCCGCCATGGTGCTGCGCGAGGACGACTGGCTGTTCCCCACCTACCGCGACACCATGGCGATGGTCACCCGAGGCCTGGACCCGGTCGAGGCGCTGGGCCTGCTGCGCGGCGACGCGCACTGCGGCTACGACCCGAACGCCACCCGCACCGCCCCGCAGTGCACCCCGCTGTCCACCCAGACGTTGCACGCCACGGGTCTGGCGTACGCCTTGCGCCGCAAGGGAACCGACAGCGCAGTGCTGGCCCTGATCGGCGACGGCGCGACCAGCGAGGGCGACTTCCACGAGGCGCTGAACTTCGCCGCGGTGTTCGAGGCGCCGGTGGTCTTCCTGGTGCAGAACAACGGATTCGCGATCTCCGTGCCGCTGGAGAAGCAGACCAAGGCGCCCTCCTTGGCGTACAAGGGAGTCGGCTACGGCGTCCGCTCCGAGCAGGTCGACGGCAACGACCCGGTGGCCATGCTCGCGGTGCTGCACAAGGCGTTCGAGCACGCCCGCGCCGGCGCGCCCTTCCTGGTCGAGGCGCACACCTACCGCATCGAGGCGCACACCAACGCCGACGACGCCACCCGCTACCGCAACAGCGATGAGGTCGACCGCTGGCTGGACGCGGATCCGTTGGCCCGCCTGGAGAAGCACCTGCGCACGCTCGGCGCCCTCACCGACGAGGACGTCGCCGCGGCGCAGGCCGACGGCGAGCGGCTGGCGGCCGACCTGCGTAGCCGGATGAACGCCGACCCGCACCTGGACCCGATGACGCTGTTCGACCACGTGTACGCCCGGCCCACCACGCAGCTCGTCGAGCAGCGTGACCTGCTGGCCACCGAGCTCAAGGCCCAGGAGGGCTGATGGCCGCCACCACCATGGCGCAGGCGCTCAACCGCGCGCTGCGCGACTCGATGACGGCCGACGAGCGGGTGCTCGTCTTCGGCGAGGACGTCGGCCAGCTCGGCGGCGTCTTCCGCATCACCGACGGCCTGACCAGGGACTTCGGCGAGGACCGCTGCTTCGACACGCCGCTGGCCGAGGCCGGCATCGTCGGCTTCGCGCTGGGCATGGCCATGGGCGGCTTCAAGCCCGTGGTCGAGATGCAGTTCGACGCCTTCGCCTACCCGGCCTTCGAGCAGATCACCTCGCACGTGGCGAAGATGCGCAACCGGACCCGCGGCCACCTGACGGTGCCGATGGTGATCCGCGTGCCGTACGCCGGCGGCATCGGCGGCGTGGAGCACCACTGCGACTCCAGCGAGGCGTACTACGTGCACACGCCGGGCCTGAAGGTGGTCACGCCGGCGACCGTCAACGACGCCTACACGCTGCTGCGGGAGGCGATCGACGATCCCGACCCGGTGATCTTCATGGAGCCGAAGAAGCTGTACTGGTCCAAGGAGGACATCGAGCTCCGGCACATCGACGAGCCGCTCGGGCACGCCGCGGTCCGCCGGCACGGCAAGGACGCCACGCTCATCGCCTACGGCCCGTCGGTGCCGGTCGCGTTGCAGGCGGCCGAGGCCGCCGCCGAGGAGGGCGTCGACCTCGAGGTGATCGACCTGCGCTCGCTGGTGCCGTTCGACGACGACACCGTGATGCGGTCGGTGCGCCGCACCGGGCGCTGCGTGGTCGTGCAGGAGGCGTCCGGTTTCGCGGGCTTCGGCGCGGAGATCGTCGCCCGCATCCAGGAGCGCTGCTTCCACTCGCTGGCCGCGCCGGTGATCCGCGTCGCCGGCTTCGACATCCCCTACCCGCCGCCGATGCTGGAGCACTCGCACCTGCCCAGCGTGGACCGCGTGCTGGACGCCGTGGACCGCCTCCAGTTCACCGACGAGCCCGACCACCGGTACCTCACGGGGGCCCACTCATGACGACCGAACAGCTGTTCCGGTTGCCGGATCTGGGGGAGGGGCTCACCGAGGCCGAGGTGCTCGGCTGGAAGGTGGCGGTGGGCGACACCGTGCACGTCGACCAGGTGGTGATCGAGGTGGAGACGGCCAAGGCGGCCGTCGAGGTGCCGGTGCCGTTCGAGGGCACCGTGCTGAAGCTGTTCGCCGAGGCCGGTTCCGTGGTGTCGGTGGGGGAGCCGCTGATCGCCGTGGGCGCGGCGGCGCAAGCTGCCGAGTCCGGCTCCGGCAACGTGCTCATCGGCTACGGCACCAAGGACGAGCCGCGCACCCGTCGCCGCCGGGCCAAGGCGGCGGTGGCCACCGCGGCGGCACCGGCCGCGCCGGCCGTCGAGCAGGCGCCGAAGGTGATCTCGCCGCTGGTACGGAAGTTGGCCCGGGACAACGGGATCGACATCGCGACGATCACCCCGACCGGTCCGGACGCGATCGTGCTGCGCAAGGACGTCGAGGCGGCGATCGCCAAGCCCGCGCCGGCGGTCGACGGCGAGCGGATCCCGCTGCGCGGCATGCGCCGGGCCATCGCCGACAAGCTCAGCCGCAGCCGGTCCGAGATCCCCGACGCCACGACGTGGGTCGACGTGGACGCCACCGGGCTGATGGAGGCCCGCAAGGTGATCGGCGTCGGCGTGCTGGCGCTGATGGCCCGCATCGTCGTCGCCGGCCTGGCCCGCTACCCCGAGCTGAACTCCACTGTGGACACCGAGCGGCAGGAGATCGTCCGCTTCAAGGCGGTCAACCTCGGCTTCGCGGCGCAGTCCGACCGGGGCCTGGTGGTGCCGGTCGTGCGCAACGCCAACCGCCTCACCACGCTCGAACTGGCGGCCGAGCTGACCCGGCTCACCGAGCTGGCCCGCGCCGGCACGCTCACGCCGGAGGACATGACCGGCGGCACCTTCACCCTCAACAACTACGGCGTCTTCGGGGTCGACGGCTCCACGCCGATCATCAACCACCCGGAGGCCGGGCTGCTCGGCGTCGGCCGCATCGTCGACAAACCGTGGGCGGTCGACGGCCAGCTGGCGGTCCGCAAGGTCACCCAGCTGTCCTTCACCTTCGACCACCGCGTCTGCGACGGCGGCGTGGCCGGCGGCTTCCTGCGCTACGTCGCCGACTGCGTGGAACGGCCGGTGACGATGTTGGGCGGGCTCTGAGCCTCACCAGGTGTCGGCGACGACCCACCAGCGCACGCCGTCGTGCATCAGGATCGCCTGCGTCTCGCCCTGCTCCTCCAGCATGCCGTCCGGCGTGCTGGAGGCCTCGCCGGCGTAGTGCACGACGGCCAGCGCGCCGCCCTTCTTGGCCACCGTGGACACGCTCACGATCTCGGTGGTGCGTTCGTACCAGCCGGATTCGGCGTGCTTTTCCTCGACGAGCCGGATGAAATCGTCCAGCGGGCAATTGTTCACCGTCGTCTCGCCGTCCTCGTTCACGGTGAGGCAGGCGAACAGCACGTTCGGCACGCACAGGGAACGGAGCCGATCGCTGTTCCACGCCCCTTTCGGCCCGTTCACCGAATCGTGCAGCGCCGTCACGATCGCCTCGGGTGATGCGACGTCCTCGGCACGTGCTTTCGGCACCCACTCCTCGAGTTCGCGATTGGTGCGACTCCACGCCGCGTGCGCATCCGCCATACCCGAACCGTAAACCCACAGCGGGAATGGTTGACCGGAAGTTCCGCGAAACCGGCACGAAAAAGGCGGCGGAGCGCCGGGGCTCCGCCGCCTCGATGGGACAGGGACGATCAGCGGTCGAACGGTCCGGGCGGGCCGTCGCCCCGCTGGCCGCGCTCGCCGCGGCCGCGGCGGCGCAGGTAGCGCTCGAAATCGGCGGCGATGGCGTCGCCGCTGGTCTCGCTGAGCTGGTTGTCGGCGTCGGCGTCGCCGCGCTCCTCCAGGGCGCGGACGTAGTTGCGCACGTCCTCGTCCTCCTCGGCCATCTCGGTGACCGTCTGCTCCCACTCCTCGGCCTGCTCCGGCAGCGCCCCGAGCGGCACCTCGATGTCGAGCGCCTCCTCCACCCGGTGCAGCAGCGCCAGCGTGGCCTTGGGGGCGGGCGGCTGCGACACGTAGTGCGGCACCGCCGCCCAGAACGAGATCGCCGGCACGCCGGCCTGCACGCACGCGTCCTGGAACACCCCGACGATGCCGGTCGCGCCCTCGTAGCGCGAGCTCTCCAGCCCGAACTTGGCCGCCGAGTTGGCGTCGTAGGCCATGCCGGTGACCGGCACGGGGCGGGTGTGCGGGGTGTCCATGAGCATCGCCCCCAGCGTCACGACGGTGGTCACGCCCAGTTGCTCCACGTAGCCGATCAGCTCGGCGCAGAACTTGCGCCAGCGCATGTTCGGCTCGATGCCGTGCACGAGCACCACGTCCACCGAGGACCCCGGCGGGCGGCACACCGACAGCCGGGTGGTCGGCCACTCGATCCGCCGCGTGATGCCCTCGACCATGCGGACCGTGGGCCGCGTGACCTGGAAGTCGTAGTAGTCGTCGGGATCGAGTTCGGCGAGGGGGGTGGCGTCCCAGGTGAGTTCGAGGTGCTCGATCGCGGTGCTGGCGGCGTCGCCGGCGTCGTTCCACCCTTCGAAAGCGGCCACGAGGACGGGGTCGGTGAGCTGACGCTGCTCGGCCGAGGCGCCCTCTGCGTTCAGGTCCGGATCGGTCACCGGCCCAGCCTACGACCCGGGGCAGGTCCGACTCGTTCGGTGCACCTGTTTGCCCCCCGCGCGTCGTCCCGTCGATCGTTCGGCGGGAGGGTG
Source organism: Kutzneria buriramensis (assembly GCF_003387475.1). GTDB lineage: Bacteria > Actinomycetota > Actinomycetes > Mycobacteriales > Pseudonocardiaceae > Kutzneria > Kutzneria buriramensis. The sequence continues at coordinate 56,505 of NZ_QUNO01000018.1, forward strand.
TGGCGCTGGCCGCACCGCCCCCGCGAACCCCCTGTGGGCGGGGTCGGCTCGGTTACCGTTGCGGGTGCGGTGGCACTTCGACAGGCAGGAGAACCCGTGCGCGGGCCGGCGGCGGTCTTGTTCGACATGGACGGCACTCTGATCGACTCCGAGAAGGTCTGGGACGTCTCGCTGGCGGATCTGGCCGCCTCGCTGGGCGGCGCGCTCACGCCCGAGACCAGGGCGGCCATGATCGGGTCCAACATGGACCGCACGATGGTGCTGATGTTCGACGACCTCGGCCTCGCGCACGACCGGTCGGCGATGGACGAGGGCTGCCGATTTCTCACCAAGCGAACAGAGGAGCTGTTCCACGAGGGCCTGCCGTGGCGGCCCGGCGCGGCCGATCTGCTCGCCGCGGTGAAGGCGGCCGGCGTCCCGACCGCGTTGGTCACGTCCACCGAGCGCGCCCTGACCGAGGTCGCGCTGGACACCATCGGGCGTGACTTCTTCGACGTGACCATCTGCGGCGACGAGGTCGACGGCCGGAACAAGCCGCTGCCCGACCCGTACCTGAAGGCGGCGCGGCTGCTGGGCGTCGAGCCGGCCGACTGCGTGGCGGTCGAGGACTCGCCGACCGGCTCCGCCTCGGCCGCCGCCGCCGGCTGCACCGTGCTGGTCGTGCCGTGCGACGTGGACGTGCCGATCGGGCCGGGCATGGTGCTGCGGGAGACGCTGGTCGGCGTGGACGTCGCTGCCCTCGGAGCACTGCTGGGCTGAGAATTCGCGCAGACCCGGCCGCCACGGGTGGTTTCCCACCCGGTCGGCTGGCATTCTGGCAGGCACTACCGGGGACGGGCGGGCGCCGGGGCCGATCGGCCCCGGCGCCCGATTTATTTTCCCGATCGCCCGAACGGCCGTTAATCGAAACGAGACGGGATCGTTTTTCGGTGTGGCGGACGTGACTGCCGGACCCCGGGTCGGCGAATTGCCTTACCGATCGGTAGCGGATCTCCTTGACGTTCGCGTGTTTTCTCCACCGCCGACGACAGGAGCCGCCACCGTGAGGGCGTCCATTCGCACCAGCGCCCCCGTGCGCCACGCCGCCATGCTCGGTATCGGCGCGTACCGGCCTCGGCTCGTGGTGGACAACGACCAGGTGGCCGGGCTGATCGACTCGTCCGATGAATGGATCCGGACGCGGTCCGGAATTCGCTCCCGGCGGTGGGCGAGCGAGGACGAGACCATCGTCGAGATGGCGGTGGCGGCGGCCACCGCGGCGATCGAGCGCAGCGGCGTCGACCCGGCCCGGATCGGCTGCGTGCTGCTGGCGACGATCTCCCACCTCAAGCAGACGCCGGCCGCGGCCAGCGAGGTCGCCACCCGGGTCGGCGCGGTCAACGCCGGCTCGATGGACATCTCCGCCGCCTGCGCGGGCTTCTGCTACGGCCTGGCGCTGGCCGGGGACATCGTGCGCGGCGGCAGCGCCGAGACGGTGCTGGTGATCGGCGTGGAGCGGATGACCGACATCATCGACGGTCGGGACCGCGGCACCGCCTTCCTGTTCGCCGACGGCGCCGGCGCGGCCGTGGTCGGCGCGAGCGACGAGCCCGGCATCGGCCCGGTGGTGTGGGGGAGCGACGGCAGCCAGGCCGACCTGATCGGCCAGGACCACAGCTGGCTGGACTGGCGGGACCAGGTGGCCAAGGATCCGTCGGCCGAGGCGCCGGCGATGCGGATGCACGGGCAGCCGGTGTACCGCTGGGCGACCGTGGAGATGGCCAAGGTCGCCCGCCGCACGCTGGAGGCCGCCGGCATCGAGCCGGGCGACCTCGGCGCGTTCATCCCGCACCAGGCCAACGACCGGATCACCGAGGCGCTGGCGCGGTCGCTGCGGCTGCCCTCGACGGTGGCCGTCGCGCGGGATGTTGTTGAACAGGGCAACAGTTCCGCGGCGTCAATTCCGCTCGCGATGGACGCGCTGCTGTCCTCCGGCGCCGCCCGCAGCGGCGACACCGCCCTGTTGCTGGGCTTCGGCGCTGGTCTGAGCTTCGCCGGACAGGTCGTCGTGCTGCCCTGAGCTGTTGCACATGAGTTGCAGTTAGTGAACGAGTGAACTGATCAGGTTCTCCGCGCGAAGTGATCTGGTGACCCGACTCGCGCCAGTTCGCACCTTCTGTCTGGAGACCCGGATCATGACAAGTCTTTCCCCAGTGTCGCGCCGCAAGCTGTTCCGCGGCGCGCTCGCCGTCGGCGCCGCTGGCGTCGTCGGGGGCGTCGCCGTCGAGGCGTTCACCACGGGCGCGTCGGCGCAGACCACCGCGCAGGCCGCCGGTGGCGACTCGGAGCCCGTGGTGGCGCACGTGCGCGACGTCGCGTCGGGGGACATCGACATCTTCGTCGGCACCAAGCTGGTCCGGCTCAAAGACCCGCAACTGGCCGCGCAACTGGCGCAGGCCGCCGCCCGCTGACGAGGAGACCCGAATCCCGTGTCATCGCATCGCGAAGCCCCCGAGATCTCACAGGACCCGGTCGCCGACTCCGCGGACCTGTACGCGTTCGTCAGCCCCGACGTGCCGAACACCGTCACGATCATCGCCAACTACGTGCCGCTCCAGTCCCCGGCGGCCGGCCCGAACTTCTTCGAGTTCGGCGAGGACGTGCTGTACGAGATCAACATCGACAACGACGGCGACGGCCAGCCGAACGTGACCTACCAGTTCCGGTTCAAGACCGTGCTGGGCAACAACAACACGTTCCTCTACAACACCGGCCCCATCCAGTCGATCGACTCGGCCAACTGGAACCGCAAGCAGTTCTACGACGTCGCCAAGGTCACCCGCAACGGCAACCAGGCCGTCGCGCAGACCGTGGGCCACAACCTGGCCAGCCCGCCGTGCAACATCGGTCCGCTGTCCACCCCGAACTACGGGGCGCTGGCCCAGCAGGCCGTGCACGACCTCGGCGGCGGCCGCAAGGTGTTCGCCGGCCAGCGTTCCGACGGCTTCTACGTCGACCTCGGCTCGATCTTCGACCTGGGCCGGCTGCGCCCGTTCGACGCCGCCCACAACAACTTCGGGCTGGCCAAGCTGGTCAACTCCGGCGGCGTCAACGCCACCAAGGACCTCAACGTGCACACCATCGCGTTGCAGGTGCCGATCAGCGACCTCGTGCGCGGTGGCGCGGCGTCCAAGGACGTCAACAACCCGGCCTCGGTGATCGGCGTGTGGACCGCCGCCAGCCGGCAGCAGGTCAAGCTGTGGGACGACGTCAAGCGCAAGCACGAGTGGTCCGGGCCGTGGACGCAGGTGTCGCGGCTGGGCAACCCGCTCGTCAACGAGGTGCTGATTCCCATGTCCCGCAAGGACGAGTGGAATCATTCGCAGCCGGCCGACGACAAGAACTTCGCCCAGTTCGTGACCAAGCCCGAGCTGGCCGGGCTGCTGCCCGTGCTGTACCCGGGGGCCTTCCCGAACCTGGACGCCCTGAACAAGTCCGGCAAGTCCCGTGACGACCTCGCCGCGGTGCTGCTGACCGGCCTGCCGTCCGGTGTGGTCAACGGGTTCCAGAACAACACCGGACACGTGCAGGCCGACATGCTCCGGCTGAACACCGCCGTGCCGCCGGCCGCCAAGCCGAACATCCTCGGCGTCGTCGGCGGCGACCTGGCCGGCTTCCCCAACGGGCGGCGGGTCTACGACGACGTGGTGTCGGTGGAGCTGCGGGCCATCGCCGGCGTGACGTTCAGCCTGATCGACAAGAACTTCAAGCCGGACGCCGTGGCCGGGCAGGTGACCGACGGGCTCACGCCCGCCAACCTGGACATCCAGTTCATGCCGCACTTCCCGTATCTCGGCCTGCCGCACGACGGCTTCGACACGCCTTCCAAGTAGGAGCGGATCAGTTGGACAGTCTGGTTCTCAACATCGGCGGCGAGATCGGCGCGCTGGTCATCCACACCGGCCGGGAGATGGATCTGGCGGAAATCGAGCTCAGCCCGGTCGGCGCCGACCACCAGCGCTTCCACAACCAGGTGCACGCCCGGGAGCTGCCGGACGGCATCCGCCACAACGCCGTCTTCCCGCACGTCCACGCCGGCACCTACACCGTCTGGCGCGACTCCCTGACGGCCCACGGCACCGTCACCATCGCCGGCGGCCAGGTAACCGACTACACCTGGTAGCCGAACCCCCGCGAGTCACGCGTGAGGTCGCGCCGGTCTGAAGGACCGCGGGCTCAGCTCGATCGAGTCTGTTCATCGATCGAGCTGAGCCAAGGGAAGAGACCGGATCTTCAGCGACCTCACCCCGCGCGGAACGCGCGGCACAAGCACAGACACACCGAAATGCGGTTTCGTGCAGATCTGAGCCTCCGGGCTCAGATCTGCACTGCCTTTGTCAGCACCGGTCCGCCAGCCAGTGCGGGTCGACGGCGATGGTGTCGGCGGTGAGGCCGTAGTGCTCGGCGACCTCGCGCAGCCGCTCCTCGCCGCGGCCGAGGGTGAAGCGGTGCCCGTCGGGGTCCCGCACGACGAAATCCCGCATGCCGTACGGGCGGGAGGCGACCGGGTCGACGATCTCGGCGCCGGCCTCCCCGTACTCCGCGCAGAGGGCGTCGGGATCTTCCACGTAGACGTACGTGGACTGCGCCGCCGGCGGCCCGTCACCGGTCCAGGGCGCGAGCAGCAGCATCTCGATCTCGCCGCTGGCCAGGGCGGCGAGGCTGTCGTCGCCGGTGCGCCAGGCGAGGCGGAAGCCCAGCGCTTCCTGGTAGTAGACGATCGACCGGTCCAGGTCGGAGACGGGCAGTCGAGGCATGAGGTGCTGCCAGGTCGTCGGCTCGGTGGGCATGGATTCCTCCTGGGTCAGGGCATCCACAGCCGCCAGCAGGCCGCGGACCTCGTCGAGACGAGCCTCCAGCCGTGCGCGGTGGTCGCGGAACAACTCACGGCGCTCCGGGTCGCCGACGCCGGCCAGCACGCGGCGGATGTCGGCGATGGGCATGTCCATCGACCGGAGCAGGGCGATCACCCGGGCGGCGCCGGTCTGGCCGCTCGTGTAGTAGCGGTAGCCGGACTGCGCCTCGCGGCCTTCGGGTTCGAGCAGCCGCAGCCGGTCGTAACGGCGTAGCTGAGGAATGGTCAGCCCGACGAGCTCGGCGAACTGCCCGATCTGCCACCGGCCGGAGTTCTCGTCCACGCCGATGATTCTGGAACCCTGACCGGCGAGAGGGTCAAGACTTCTGCCTGAAACCTGCATTCGGTGTGTCTGTGCTTGTGCCGCGCGTTCCGCGCGGGGTGAGGTCGTTCGTGACCGGTCTCTTCCCTTGCCTCAGCTCGATCGATGGACAGACTCGATCGAGCTGAGCCGGCGGTCCTTCAGACCGGCGCGACCTCACGCGTGACTCGCGGGGGTTGTCAGGCGGCGAAGAGGGCGTGGACGGCGGCGGCACCGGTTTCCTCGGCGCGGCGGAGGCGGGGGATGTTGGTGGTCAGGCCGTTGACACCGCAGTCGACAGTGGGGCGCAGCGCCAGCAAACCCTTGCCCGTCAACAACTGCATGGCGCTGGCGTGCTTCTCGGCCCGCCGGCGCAGAGCCTCGGCGACGACGGGGTCGAGGCCCCGGGCCACCACCGACATCAGCGGATGCTCGCCCCCCTTGGGCGACTTCTCCGTGGGGGCACGGGAAAGCAACACCAGCACGTGCGTGGCCTCCCGCTCCAGCGCCCGCTCGATGGCGATGGGCTCGGCGACGGAACCGTCGATCCACTGCGCGCCCAGCAACGACACGGCCGGCCCGCACAGGAACGGCACGCACGAGGTGGCGCGCAGGGCCGCCCGCCAGTCGTCGGCACAGGTGAGACCGGAGAGTTCCTCGGCGGCGCCGGTGTCCAGCCGCGTCGCCACCGTGCGCACGGGGATGTCGGACCCGGCCAGCAACTCGTAGTCGAGGGGCTTGGCCTTCTCGAGCACGTGCTCGACGAGGTAGTCGAGGTTGATCAGAGGCCCCCGGCCCGTCAGCGCCCGCCGGTAGTTGATGAAGTTCCGGGACGCGAGGTCCTCGTAGTAGACGGCGCCGGCCTTGGAACCCTTGCCGACGGCCAGGGCAACCGCGGAGAAGGCACCGGCGGAGGTGCCGTAGACCTCGTCGAACGAGTCGCGCAGGCCGAGGGACTCCAGGGCGGAGACCATGCCGCCGGCGTAGACGCCCCGCATGCCGCCGCCCTCGACGACGAGCGCCACCCGCAGCTTGTCCTTGCGCCGCCCCGGCCTGCTGCCGGAGGCCCGACGGGCCCGCAGCACGTCCAACACGTCCCGGTCGCCGTGCACGAAGTCCAACGCGCCTCACCTCTCAGGCGGCGCTCACGGCCCGCCTCGCCAGCAGGTCCCGGACTTCCCGGGCCGCCGCACGTCCTGCCCTGGTCGCGCCCACGGTACTAGCCGAGGGTCCGTACCCGATCAGGTGAACCCGAGGGTCTGGCACGACGCGAGTGCCATCCATGGTGATGCCGCCGCCCGGCGCGCGCAGGTGCAGCGGCGCGAGGTGGTCGAGGGCGGCCCGGAAACCGGTGGCCCACAGGATGACGTCGGCCTCGACGTGCCGGCCGTCGTCCCAGGCCACGCCGTCGGGCACCACCCGGTCGAACATCGGCAGCCGCTCCATCACGCCGCGGGCACGCGCGTCCGCCACGTCCGGGGTGACACCCAATCCGGTCACGCCGACCACACTGATGGGTGGCAGCCCCGCGCGAACGCGCTCATCCACCAGCGCGACCGCCGCACGCCCGTCCTGCTCCTTGAACGGCCCCTCCCGCCACACCGGCGGCCGCCGCGTCACCCACGTCGTCTCGGCCGCGACCAGCGAGATCTCCGCCAACGCCTGCGTGGCGGACGCCCCGCCGCCGACCACGACCACGCGTTTCCCGGCGAACTCCTCCGGCCCGCGGTAGCCGGCCGTGTGCAGCTGTCGGCCGCGGAAGGTGCCCTGCCCCGGGTAGTGCGGCCAGAACGGCCGGTCCCAGGTGCCTGTCGCATTGATCACGGCCCGGGCCACCCACTCACCCTTATCGGTGACAACCAGCAGTCGCCCGTCCCCGTTCTCCCGAACGGATGTCACCCGAACCGGTCGTTGCACCGGTAGGGCGTTCTCACGCTCGAACCTCTCGAAGTACGCCGACACGACCTCCGACGCCGGCAGCGACCCGTCCGGCTTGCCCAGCGGCATGTCCGGCAGGTCGTGGATGCCGTGCACCTTGCCGAGCCGCAGCGACGGCCAGCGGTGCCGCCACGCCCCGCCCGGCCCCGCGTTGCCGTCCAGCACGACGTGCTCCACGCCGTAATGGCGCAGGAAGTAACTCGCCGACAGCCCCGCCTGCCCGGCCCCGATCACCAGCACGTCGACATCCACACCCTGGGAAACGATCAGCGCGAACGGGTGCTTCCGCGACCGTTGTCGGATTGGTCACAGCGACCGGTATCAGCCGGTCCCGCCGCGGCTCATTGGTCAACGAGGAGGGGAGTAGAAATGTTGACATTGACCTTCTGGCAGGACGCGCTCGAACGCGCCGTGAAAACGTTCTGCCAAGCGCTGGTGGCCGTTCTCGGAGCGGGAAGCTTCGGGCTGTTGAACGTTCCGTGGGTGACGGCGCTGTCCACCGCGGGCATGGCCGCGCTGCTGTCGCTGCTGACCTCGGTGGGGTCCGCCCCGCTGGGCAAACGGGGCGAGGCGAGCCTGCTCGGGGCCGAGCACCAGCCCGCCCCCAAGTAGCCGCCCCCAAGTAGCCGGTGGGAGGTCGGGGGATGGGAGGATCAGCCCCCGTGAAGACGTTCGACGAGCTGTTCGCGGAGCTGACCGACCGCAAGAAGACCCGGCCCGAGGGCTCGGGCACGGTGGCGGCGCTGGACGACGGCGTCCATGCCCAGGGCAAGAAGGTCCTGGAGGAGGCGGGCGAGGTCTGGATCGCCGCCGAGCATGAGTCCGACGAGCGGCTGGCCGAGGAGATATCCCAGTTGCTCTACCGCGTCCAGGTGTTGATGCTGGGCCGCGACCTGACCCTCGACGACGTCTACCGCCACCTATGAGCGACAACGGGAGTAAGCAGATGCTGCGCGTCGCGGTGCCCAACAAGGGCGCCCTTGCCGAGAAGTCCGCCGAGATGCTGGCCGAGGCGGGCTACCGGGGACGCCATGAGTCCCGCGACCTCACCGTGCTCGACAACGCCAACGACGTCGAGTTCTTCTTCCTGCGGCCCAAGGACATCGCCATCTACGTCGGGTCCGGCGAGCTGGACCTCGGCATCACCGGCCTCGACCTGGCGTGGGACTCGGGCGCGGGCGTCGAGGAGCTGCTGGCGCTGGGCTTCGGCGCCTCGAAGTTCCGCTACGCCGGCCCCGCCGGCCGGGACTGGAAGATCGAGGACCTCCAGGGCATGCGGCTGGCCACCGCCTACCCGCGGCTGGTGGTCGACGACCTGAGCCGCCGGGGCATCGAGGCGGACGTGATCCGGCTCGACGGCGCGGTGGAGATCTCGGTGCAGCTGGGCGTGGCCGACGCCATCGCCGACGTCGTCGGCTCCGGCCGCACGCTGCGCCAGCACAACCTGGTGGCCTTCGGCGACGTGATCTGCGAGTCCGAGGCGTACCTGGTCAAGCGGGAGGGCGCGGTGCAGACCGCGCCGATGGCCCAGCTGACCGCCCGGCTCAAGGGCGTCGTGCTGGCCCAGCAGTACGTGATGCTGGACTACGACTGCCCCAAATCGCTGCTCCAGCAGGCGCTCAAGGTCACGCCGGGCCTCGAGTCGCCGACGATCGCGCCGCTGGCCGACGAGAACTGGAACGCGGTGCGGGCCATGGTGCCGCGCAAGGAAGCCAACCAGATCATGGACGAGCTCGCCGCGCTGGGCGCCAAGGCCGTGCTGGCCTCGGACATCCGCTCGTGCCGGCTCTGAGCCTCGTGAGGTGCTGACCGCGTTCGTGCCCATCTGGGCGCTGACCGTGCTCGGCTACCTCGTCGGCCGGTCCGGCGTGCTCGGCGACCGCGCCGAGCTGGTGCTGGGCCGGCTGGTGTTCCACGTCGCGATGCCGGCGGTCCTGTTCACGACGCTGAGCAGGACGCCGGTGTCCCGGCTGCTGTCGCCGGCGATCGTGGTGTTCGCCGTCGGCACGCTCGTCGTGGGTGTCGGCGCGCTGGCGGCCAGCCGCTGGCTGTTCGGGCGAGGCCTGGCCGAGCAGTCGATCGGCGCGATGGCCGCCTGCTACGTCAACTCGGCCAACCTGGGCGTGCCGGTGGCGATCTCCGTGCTCGGTGATGCCTCGTTCATCGTCACCGTGCTGCTGTTCCAGGTGCTCCTGGTGACGCCGGTCGTGCTCACCCTGGTCGAGATGGACGTCGCGCGCGCGTCCGGCCACCGCTGGCGTGAGCTGCTCACCCTGCCGGTGCGCAATCCGATCATCGCGGCGTCCGGGCTCGGTGTGGCGGTCAGTGCTCTCGGCTGGCGGCTGCCCGATCTGGTCAACGGCCCGCTGACGCAGCTCGGGGCCGCCGCCGTGCCGACCGCGCTGCTGGTGCTCGGCATGTCACTGCACAGCCGTGAGCAGCGCGAACCCGCCAACCGGCGAGAGCTGTGGATCACCGTGCTGCTCAAGGCCGTGGCCCAGCCGCTGGTCGCCTTCCTCGCCGGCGAGGCCCTCGGCCTGGACGCGCGGCTGCTGCTCGCGGTGGTGCTGTGCTCGGCGCTGCCGACCGCGCAGAACGTGTTCGTCTATGCCCACCAGTACGCTCTGGACACCCGGCTGCCGCGCAACGCCGTGCTGCTGTCCACCGTGCTGTCCATGATCACACTCTCGGGCGTAACAGTGTTCATGCATGCCTAGTGCAACGATCGCGGCCATGCCCGGGAACACGATCGAGCGCACCCTGGACATCGCCCTGGCCGCCGTGCCGTCGCCGCGGCGGGTCCTCGACGTCGGCTGCGGGCCCGGGACACTGCTCCGGCTGCTCGCCGCGCGCCGGCCCGAGACCGAGGCCCTGGTCGGCATCGACGCCGCCGCCGACGTCGTGCGGGCCGCGTCGACCCGCAACCGCGACCCGCGGATCCGCTACGGCAACGCCTTCGCCGAGCACCTGCCGTTCGCCGACGGCGGCTTCGACCTGGTCGTCAGCACCACGTCCTTCGACCACTGGCACGACCAGCGCCAAGGCCTCGCCGAATGCGCCCGGATGCTCGGACCCGGCGGCACCCTCGTGCTCAGCGACCTGTTCTCGCCGCTGCTGGGGCCGTCGGCGTGGTGGCGCCGCCGGGCCCGCACCCGTCGACGGGCCGAACGCCTGCTCACCGAGGTGGGTTTCCGTCCGCCGACCTGGCACTCGGCGCTGTTGGAGGCGACGGTCGTGGCGAGGATCTAGGCCCGCAGCGCCGCGATGGCGTCCGGCACCGTCGCGTGCACCCGGAACGCCGGCAGCAGGCCGCTGATCTGGAGCGGCCGCAGCACCACCCGCTGGTCGCCGACCAGCCGCAGGTCGACGCCGGTGCTGTTGGCCCGTTCCCGGGTCGACAGCAGCACGCGCAGGCCCGTCGAGCCGAGGAAGCTGACCCGGTCCAGGTCGACGATCACCACCGGCGCCCCGCTGCCCACGGCCTTCCCCAGCTGGGCCTCCGCCACCTCGGCCGTCGACAGGTCGAGCTCGCCCTCGACGTGCACGACCATGGCGTCGCCGGCCGGCTCGGTGCGGACCGTGATCAGGTCGAAGTCCTCCAGGGACATGGCGCTCCCTTCGCCCGGCGACCCCGAGTGACCGGGCGTGCGGGTCGGGTGAGCACCAGCCTAGTCCGCTCGGTCCAACGCCGTCTCCACCCCGGGGTCCGGTTCCGGCCAGCCCGGGTACGGCGGCGGCGTGCCGCCGAACTCCGGGCACAGCGCCTTGTGGTCGCACCAGTCGCACAGGCGGCTGCGGTTGGGCCGGAAGTCGCCGGTCTTGCCGGCCTTGAGGATGGCGTTCCAGATCGCCTCCAGCGTCCGCTCGAAGCGGCGCAGCTCCGCCTCGTCCGGCTGGTAGGCCAGGTTCTGCCGGTCGCTCAGGTACATCAGCAGCAGCTGACGGGGCACGACGCCGCGCAGCCGCCACAGCACCAGGGCGTAGAACTTCATCTGGAACATGGCCTTGGCCTCGCCGATCTCCCGCGGCGCGGCGCCCGTCTTGTAGTCGACGACGCGGATCTCGCCGGTCGGCGCCACATCCAGCCGGTCGATGTAGCCGCGCAGCAGCATGCCCGAGGGGAGCTCGGCCTCCACCAGCAGCTCGCACGCCTCCGGCTCCAGCCGGCGCGGGTCCTCCAGGCCGAAGTAGCTGGTCAGCATGCCCTCGGCGGAGGCGAGCCACTCGGTGAGCTCCTCCTCCCGCTCGAACAGCCCGCCCAGCTCCTCGCGTTCCGCCAGCAGGTCCCGCCAGGCCGGCTCCAGCAGGTCCTTGGCCGTGTCCGGCACCCGCTGGTCGGCCGGCAGCCCGAACAGGCGCTCCAGCACCGAGTGCACCACCGTGCCCCGGATCTGCGCCTTGGTCGGTTTCTCCGGCAGCCGGTCGACCGCCCGGAACCGGTAGAGCAGCGGGCACTGCTTGAAATCGCTGGCCCGCGACGGGGACAGCGCCGGCCTGCGCACGACCTTCTCCATACGTAAAACGCTACCCAGCGGGTCTGACAGTTCTGCCGGCCCCCACCTCACGCCCGCGCGAACACCACCCGAATGCCACGCCTTTTTCTTCACATGCGCTTCCTACTTGGCGCCAGGTGACAACTAGGAAGCGCATGTGGCGTCGGAGCGCAAATGGGAAGCGCATGTGGCGAAAAGGGGGTGTCGACAGGGTGGCGTGAAGATCTCGTCACGCACGCCCCACACGGCTGGGCCTACCCTGCTTCCGTGGCCACCACCAGCTGGACGCGTCCGGGCGACCCCGATGGTGGCCTCCGCCTGTTCCGGATCGGGAACGTGCCGGTGCTGCTCGCGCCGTCCTGGTGGATCGGCTCGATCGTGGTCACGGTCCTGTACGCCCCGATGGTGACGAACCTGCTCCCCGGCATCGGCCTGGCCGCGGCCCTCGTGCTGGCGGCCAGTTTCGCGCTGCTGCTGGGCGTCTCGGTGCTGGCCCACGAGTTGGGGCACTGCGTGGTTGCGCTGCGATACGGACTGCCGGTCCGCAGGCTGCGGCTGTTCCTGCTGGGCGGCATCTCGGAGGTGGGCCGCTCGCCGGCGAAGCCGACGCAGGAGGGCATGGTCGCGGCGGCGGGGCCGGCGGTGTCGATCGTGCTGGCGCTGCTGTTCGGCGGCACGCTGTTCGTGATCCCGCAGGGCGGCCCGATCTGGCTGCTGCTGCTCGAGACGACGCTGGCGAACGCGGCGGTGGCGGTGTTCAACCTGCTGCCGGGCCTCCCGCTGGACGGCGGCCGCATGCTGCGCGCGGCGGTCTGGGGCCTGACCGGCAAGCGCGGCACGGGCACCCGCACGGCGGTGGTCGGCGGCGGCATCGTGGCGGGCCTGCTGGTGATGTGGGCGCTGCTGCGGCTGGTCCAGGGCTCCGAGGACCGCTGGCTGTGGCTGGGCGTCTGCGCGGTGACGGCCTGGTTCGTGATCGCCGGCGCCCGCAGCGAGCTGGTCTCGGAGAGCCAGCGGACGTGGCCGGAGGGCGTGACGCTGGCCGACCTGACGAGGCCGGTGTTGCAGCTGCCGGCGGAGAGCCCGGTGGCGGACGCGCTGGCGGCCTCGGCGGGCCGGGGAGTGGTGCTGGTCCGCGCCGACGGCGTGGCGGCCGGCCTGCTGGACGAGGACGCGGCCCGCCGGCTCGCGGAGCAGTCGCCGCTGACGCCGGCGGAGGCGGCGGCGGAGCCGATCCGGCCGGAGACGGTGCTGCTGGACTCGGACCCGAACGACGAGATCGCGGAGCGGGTCCGCACGACGGCGGCGTGGCAGTTCCTGGTGGTGGACGCCGAGGGACGGCCGGCGGGGGTGCTGCGCCGGCAGGACCTCAGGGCCGCTTCCACGACACGCAAGCGCGCTTGAGAGGATGGCGGTCAAGAAAATCCGCCAGCGGTTGCGGGTCCGCGCCGGCGTCTGGACCGCGGCCTGATGACGATCGAGTCTTTTCATCGATCGACATCAGGCAAGGGAAGACGCCGGCTCAATGGCGGACCCGCCCGCCGCGGAACGCGGCGAGAGGAATGCAGTGACCGTGAGTGGGCCGTTCCAGGCCGGTGACCGTGTGCAGCTGACCGACTCGAAGGGCCGGCACTACACGATCGTCCTCGAACCCGGCAAGGAGTACCACACCCACCGGGGCGCGCTGGCGCACGACGACCTGATCGGCAAGCCCGAGGGCTCGCTGATCACCTCCGCGGCGAACACGTCCTACCTGGCGATGCGGCCGCTGCTGCCGGACTACGTGCTGTCGATGCCGCGCGGCGCGCAGGTGATCTACCCCAAGGACGCGGCGCAGATCGTGATGTGGGGCGACATCTTCCCGGGCGCCCGCGTGCTGGAGGCGGGTGCGGGCTCGGGCGCCCTCACCTGCTCGCTGCTGCGCGCGGTCGGCGACCAGGGCCGGGTCATCTCCTACGAGGTGCGCCAGGACCACGCCGACCACGCGATCCGCAACGTGGAGCAGTTCTTCGGCAAGGCGCCCGACAACTGGTCGCTGACGGTGGCCGACCTCTCGGAGCACCCCTCGGCGGCCGAGGGCGGCGAGGTGGACCGGGCCGTGCTGGACATGCTGGCCCCGTGGGACGTGCTGCCCACCGTCAAGGACGCCCTGATCCCGGGCGGCGTGCTCGTGGTCTACGTCGCGACGACCACGCAGCTGTCCCGCGTGACGGAGGCGCTGCGCGAGCAGCAGTGCTGGACCGAGCCGGAGTCGTGGGAGACGATGATGCGCCCGTGGCACGTGGTGGGCCTCGCGGTCCGCCCGGAGCACCGGATGATCGCGCACACCGCGTTCCTGCTGACGGCCCGACGGCTGGCCGACGGCGTCGTCACGCCGAAGCCGCAGCGCCGGCCCACCTCCACCGGGAACTAGGCGGTCCCGCAGACCTGCCAGGCGCCGTTCTGCTTGACCAGCCGGACGGGCGGCACGGCGACGTCCTGACCCGGCTGCGGGTGCTTGACCAGCGTCAGCGTGCCGGACGAGCCGGTCACGTCCAGCTTCTTCACCTCGTAGGGCACCTTCACGCCGGCCGTCGTGGGGTTCTCCGTGGAGCAGACGACCAGCTTGGCCGCCGCCACGTCGTCGTCCGACAGGGCGTCGGCGAACTGTTGCGCGGCGGCCGCCGCCATCGGGTCAACCGGGGCGGCGGCCTGCGGCACGCTGGTCGGCGCGGGCGGGTTCTTGGCGCTGGTGATCGCGATGACCGCCCACGCGCCGAGGCCGAGCATCGCCAGCACGCCGACGGCCGTGCCGGCGATGATCCACCGGTCCTTGGTCCGGCTCGGGGACCGGTGGACCGTCGACGAGTCGAACGGCGGCTGCGGGTAGGTCACGGATGATCACCCTAGTTGCTGCACAGGAACCAGCTGCCGGACAGCTGCTTCATCGGAAGGGTGAAGTCCTTGTTGAACGGCTTGCCCTTGACGATGCCGCTGTAGTGCCCGCTGCCGTTCGCGGTGTCGGCCGCGCTCTGCGTGACCTGCCCCGGCGAGGCGATGACCTGGGCGTCCGGTGCGAACACGGAGCTGCTGTCGGTGATCGACGGCGCCAGCTTGTCCTTCTCCGCCGGGCAGATCATGGCCACCACGTCGTTCGGGGTCTTGCCGTTGACGGCGTTGACGTAGTCGGTGAGCAGCTGCTGCGGCGACGCCTCGCCCGCGCCGCCGGCTGAGCCGCCGGACTTGCTGGTCGTGGTCGGCGCGGCGCTGGACGATGCGGCGGCCGTCGTCGTCGGCGCCGGCGCGCTGCTTCTGGTGCTGGCGGTCGGGCCGCCGACAGTCGCGGCCAGCCAGAGCACGAGGCCGAAGCCGCCGAGAACCACCACCACGATGATGCCGATGACCAGCGCGATGACGCCGCCGTTGCCCTTCTTCGGCGGCTGCGGCGGCATGCCGCCCGGGTACATGCCCGGCGGCTGCTGCCCGTAGTAAGGCTGCTGGGGATAAGGCTGCTGTGGGTACTGCTGTTGGGGATACGGCTGCTGCTGCGGGTACGGCTGCTGTGGGTACTGCTGGCCGTACGGGTTCGGCGGCGGCTGCGGCGGATAGGTCACGGATGGTCCCCCAGTTGACGAAGTGGCGTCTCGCGGCGGGACGCGGCGGCCGGACCGGCCGCCGCGTCGACGGGGCTCAGCCCCCGTAGCCGCCGGTACCCGAGCCCGAGCCGCCACCCAGGCCGCCGGAACCCGAACCACCGAGACCGCCCGAACCCGAGCCGCCGCCCAGGCCGCCGGAGCCGGAACCGCCGCCGAGGCCACCGCCGCCGCTGATCGCGTCGGCCAGGCCGCAGATCTGCCAGTCGCCGCTGCTGTTCTTCTGGAGCGGCAGCGGGAACTGGGGCAGCGAGGACTTCTGGCCGTTCACGGTCATGTTCAGCGTGATCTGCGCGGTCGCCTTGTCCCCGTTGACGGAGACGGCGCCCAGCGTCGCGGTCATGTCGACCTTGATGTTGCCGGGCATCTTGGGCGCGCTGGTGGCCATCTGGTTGACCTTGGCCATGTCGGCCGAGCAGACCAGGTTGGTCATGCCGGCCGGGTTCTTGTTGTTGACGGCGTCGACGTACGCCTGCGCGACGACCTTGGGGTCGCTGCTGGTGCCGCCGCCCCGCGTCATCACCACCACGAGCACGACGATCAGCACCACGACCAGGCCGGCGCCGCCGAGGATCCACGGCAGCGGGCTCTTCTTCTTCGGCTGCGGATAGCCGGGGTAGCCGCCCGGGCCCGGCGCCTGCTGGGTCGCCCACTGCGGCTGCTGCGGCGGGAAGACCCCGCCGGCCGGCGGCTGCTGGCCGTACGGCTGCTGCCCGTACGGATCGGGCTGCGGCTGCTGCGGGAATCCGCCCGTGGCCGGCTGCTGCGGGTACCCCTGCGGCGGCTGCTGCGGATAGCCGGCCGGCTGCTGGGGGTAGCCGCCGGGCTGCTGCGGGTAGCCGGGCTGGCCGTAGCCGCCGGCGGGCTGCTGGCCGTACGGGCCGGGCGGCTGGGGCGGATAGGTCACGTCGCTCTCTCTCCCCGAATGTTTCGTCGTCGGCGGTTTGCCCAGGTGGGCACCGGGGGATTCCCAGGTGTCCATTCCACGGGACGGACGTCACGTAGGGGTGGCTCGCCACGCTGTGGGCGTGGAGACTGCCACTCCAACGGCACGTCAGGTGCCTGAGACGCACGGTAGCGGTTGGGAGGTTCCCCCTGACACCGGTATGGAGTAGTTCATCCGGCCGAGCGGGCGTTTCGTGGCCGTTTCGCGACCAGCGCGCGGCGGCAGGTCCTCTCACTTGTCAGTGATCGCCGGTACCGTGGGAAGACGTAGAGCGGGAGGAGGGTGCCGATATGTCGACCGACCGTCCCGGCAGCCAGCCCGATGAGGGTGGCGAGCTGAACCACGGTGCGAGTGGCGCCGAATTGTCCGCGCAGATCAGGTTCCTCGAGGACGAGATCGCACTGCTGCGGCGCAAGTTGACGGAGTCCCCACGACACGTCCGGTTGCTCGAACAGCGCCTCGCCGAGGCGTCCGAGCGGGTGAGCCAGCTGACCGAGCGCAACACCAAGCTGGTGGACACCCTCCGCGAGGCACGCAGCCAGCTGCTCGCCCTGCGCGAGGAGGTGGACCGGCTGGCCCAGCCGCCCAGCGGCTACGGCGTCTATCTGGCCGGATACGAGGACGGCACGGTGGACGTGTTCACCGCCGGCCGTCGGATGCGCGTGGCGGTCTCGCCCGCCGTCGAGAGCGGCAGCCTCAAGCTGGGCCAGTCGGTCCGGCTGAACGAGGCGCTGACGGTCGTGGAGACCGGCGGCTTCGAGCGCACCGGCGAGGTGTGCATCCTGCGCGAGCTGCTCGCCGACTACGAGTTGGGCGGCGCCCGCGCGCTGGTCGTCGGGCACGCCGACGAGGAGCGCGTGGTGTGGCTGGCCGACCCGCTGGTCGACGCCCCGCTCAAGCCGGGCGACTCGCTGCTGGTGGACTCCAAGGCCGGCTACGCCTACGAGCGGGTGCCCAAGGCCGAGGTCGAGGACCTGGTGCTGGAGGAGGTGCCCGACGTCGACTACGCCGACATCGGCGGCCTGTTCCGGCAGATCGAGGCCATCCGCGACGCGGTGGAGATGCCCTTCCTGCACGCCGAGCTGTTCCACGAGTACCAGCTGCGGCCGCCCAAGGGCGTGCTGCTCTACGGCCCGCCCGGGTGCGGCAAGACGCTGATCGCCAAGGCGGTGGCGAACTCGCTGGCCAAGCAGGTCGCGGCGGCCCGCGGCGACGACGACGGCCAGGCCAAGTCGTACTTCCTCAACATCAAGGGCCCGGAGCTGCTCAACAAGTTCGTCGGCGAGACCGAGCGGCACATCCGGCTGATCTTCCAGCGGGCCCGGGAGAAGGCCTCCGAGGGCACCCCGGTGATCGTGTTCTTCGACGAGATGGACTCGATCTTCCGGACCCGCGGCTCGGGCGTGTCCTCCGACGTGGAGACCACGATCGTGCCGCAGCTGCTGGCCGAGATCGACGGCGTCGAGGGCCTGGAGAACGTCATCGTGATCGGCGCCTCCAACCGCGAGGACATGATCGACCCGGCCATCCTGCGGCCCGGCCGGCTCGACGTGAAGATCAAGATCGAGCGGCCGGACGCCGAGGCGGCCAAGGACATCTTCTCGAAGTACCTCAACGAGACGCTGCCCATCCACACCGACGACCTGGCCGAGTTCGCCGGCGACGCCAAGCGCTGCATCAACGCGATGATCCAGCACACGGTCGAGCGGATGTACGACGAGTCCGACGAGAACCGGTTCCTGGAGGTCACCTACGCCAACGGGGACAAGGAGGTCCTGTACTTCAAGGACTTCAACTCGGGCGCGATGATCCAGAACATCGTGGACCGGGCCAAGAAGGCCGCGATCAAGGCCGTCCTGGAGACCCGCGAGCCGGGCCTGCGGGTGCAGCACCTGATCGACGCCATCGTGGACGAGTTCGCGGAGAACGAGGACCTGCCCAACACCACCAACCCGGACGACTGGGCCCGCATCTCGGGCAAGAAGGGCGAGCGGATCGTGTACATCCGCACCCTGGTCACCGGCAAGAACCAGGAGTCGGGGCGCGCCATCGACACCGCGAGCAACACCGGTCAGTACCTGTAAATCCACGGTGCAAATCCACGAACGGCCCGGGTCTTCGGACCCGGGCCGTTCGTGACTCTTTCGGGCGAAGGACCTCGCTCGGTTTTCGTAACCATTGGGTAAATCCTGGAATGGGGCCGACCGCCACTCTCCGTGGTCATTCACTCGTGCTGTCGTGCGAAAACGGTGTCGCCCGGTTAGCGTCTTGCCGTCGACGGCGGTGGAGGGGGCGAAGTGCTCGAACGGATCGGTCTGGGGCTCGCGGCGCTGGGGCGGCCCGCGTACATCAATCTCGGCCGGCAGGGCGCGCTGCCCGGCGTGCGGACCGTGCCGGCGATGCGGGCGGCCGCGTGGAAGGTGCTGGACGAGGCGTACGCGGCGGGCATCCGGTGGGTGGACGCCGCCCGGTCGTACGGGCGGGCCGAGGAGTTCCTGGCCGGCTGGCTGGCCGATCGGGGCCACGGCGACCTGACGGTGTCCAGCAAGTGGGGTTACGCCTACGTGGCCGACTGGCGGCCGGACGCCAAGGTGCACGAGGTCAAGGAGCACAGCCTGGCCCGTTTCGAGCAGCAGTGGGCGGAGACCGAGGAGCTGCTCGACGGCCGGCTCTCGGTGTACCAGGTGCATTCGCTGACCGCGGACAGCCCGCTGTTCAACGACCCGCTGCTGCAGGAGAGCCTGTTCGAGCTGACCGAAAGGGACATCCGGATCGGGTTCTCCACCACGGGTCCGGCGCAGGCGGACACCATTCGGCGGGCGCTGGGGCTGACCGTGCACGGGCGGCCGCTGTTCAGCACCGTGCAGTCGACGTGGAACGTGCTGGAGACCTCCGCCGGGCCCGCGCTGGCCGAGGCACACGATGCCGGCCTGCACGTGCTGGTGAAGGAGGCGCTGGCCAACGGACGCCTCGCGGTGGAGCCGCCGGCGGAGCTGCTGGGCATCGCGGAGCGGTCCGGCGTCGGGGCGGACGCCGTTGCGCTGGCGGCGGCGCTGGCGCAGCCGTGGGCCGACACCGTGCTGCTGGGCGCGGCCAGTCCGGCGCAGCTGCGGGCCAACCTCGCGGCGGCCCGGGTCTCCTTGCCCCATGCGGACGTCCTGGCCCATCTGGCGGTGGATCCGGGGCGCTACTGGGGTTTGCGCGCCGACCTCGCCTGGAACTGACGGTCGGGCGCGGGGCGAAGATCGCCGGCTACTACTCTCGGGTGATTCCTCGAGACGAATCCCGGAGAGGGGCCCCGCGTTGCGTCGCGCGTACGTGGTCGCCGGCATCGGCCTTCTGGTGCTGACGGCGTCCTGTTCAGGCAAGCCCAACGACCTGCGGCACTACGCGACCCAGGACACCGTCGCCACCACCACGTCCACAACTCCGCCGAGCACCACCCACACCGCCGCGCCGACCACGACCACCACCACCGTGGACACCGCCGTGCTGGTCGCGCAGATCACCGCCGGCCTGATGGTCGACTCGTCGGTGAGCGAGATCGGCTTCCATCCGAGCGTGCCGCAGGCGACCACGACGCTGGCCGCGCTGCCCGTCTGCTCGGCGCCGCTGAACAAGCCGGCCGCCGCCGCGACCGGCGCGCAGACCGGCTGGGTCGGCGGCAGCTCGGTGACGACGCTGACCGAGTACGTCGGCAACTACCCGACGACCACCGGCGCACAGGTTCTCGCCGCCACGAAGGCCGCCCTCACGTGCAGCCAGGCCACGAAGTACGCCCTCGCGTCACCTCCGGCCGGCGTGGACGCCAGCTACAGCTGGTGCGAGACGGGCACCGCGCCCAGCTGCACGGTGCTGCTGGCCAAGGGCCACCTGCTGGCCAGGGTCCAGGTCGTCACGACGTCCACGGGCAAGGCGCAGAACCTGATAACGGAGGTCGCCGTGCCGGCGGCCGCGCGTCTGGCCGCCACCGACTGACACTGACCAGGAGGAGGCAACCGGTACCCCCCTTGCGGCCGGTTGCCGTCCGACTCCTGTCTAGCGGCTCCCGGTTGTTCGGTGTCGCCGCCGCCCGGCCGAACAGCGAGCCGCGAACAACGCGCGGGGCTTGCGCGGGGGTTGTAGAACGGGGGAACCAGCGGTTCTGCGACGGGAGTGACAAGGATGTCCAGCGAGCAGACGCACGTGATCGTCGGCGCCGGCATGGCCGGGGCGAAGGCGGCCGAGACCCTGCGCGAGGAGGGCTTCGACGGCCGGATCGTGCTCATCGGCGCCGAGCAGGAGCGACCGTACGACCGTCCGCCGCTGTCCAAGGGCTACCTGCTGGGCGACCAGGACCGGGACAGCGTGTTCCTGCATCCGCTGAACTGGTACGGCGACAACCACGTCGAGCTGCTCACCGGCCGCCGCGTCAGCCACCTGGACCGGGCCGCGCACGAGGTGGAGCTGGCCGGCGGCGAGCGCATCGGCTACACCAAGGCGCTGCTGGCCACCGGCTCGTCGCCGCGGCGGCTCAAGGTCGACGGCAGCGATCTGGACGGTGTGCACTACCTGCGCCGGTTCCCGCAGTCCGACGACCTGCGCACGGCCTTCGCCACCGGCGGGCGTGTGGTGGTCGTCGGCGCCGGCTGGATCGGCCTGGAGACCGCGGCCGCAGCGCGCAAGGCCGGCTGCGAGG
Organism: Kutzneria buriramensis; assembly: GCF_003387475.1. Classification (GTDB taxonomy): domain Bacteria; phylum Actinomycetota; class Actinomycetes; order Mycobacteriales; family Pseudonocardiaceae; genus Kutzneria; species Kutzneria buriramensis. Next base: position 77,387 of record NZ_QUNO01000018.1, read on the forward strand.
TCACCGTCGTCGAGCCGGCGGCCTCCCCGCTGAGCGTCGCGCTCGGCCCGGAGATGGGTGCCTTCTTCGGCGACGTGCACCGGCGGCACGGCGTGGACGTGCGGCTGGGCGTCGGCGTCACCGGCTTCAAGGGTGCGGGCAAGCTCGCCGCGGTGGCCACCGACGCCGGCGACATCCCCGCCGACATCGTGGTCGTCGGCATCGGCGCGCGGCCCAACACCGAGCTGGCCGAGGACGCCGGTCTCACCGTCGACAACGGCGTGCACGTCGACTCCGCGCTGCGCACCGAGGACCCGGACGTCCTCGCCGCCGGCGACATCGCCAGCGTGCCCAATTCGCGCTACGGGCAGCGTATTCGCGTCGAACACTGGCAGAACGCCGTCGATTCCGGCCCGGCCGCCGCGAAATCGATGCTCGGCCAGGACGTGGTCTACGACCAGATCCCGTATTTCTTCACCGACCAGTACGACCTCGGCATGGAATTCGCCGGCTGGTTCGCGCCCGGCGGCTACGACCGCGTCGTCACCCGCGGCGACGTCGAGGGGCAGGCTTTCCACGCGTTCTGGCTGGCCGGCGACCAGGTCGTCGCCGGCATGCACGTCAACCTCTGGGACGACGGCATCGGCCCGGTGCAGGAGCTGATCCGCAGCGGCAAGACCGTGGACGCGGCCCGGCTGGCCGATCCCGACACCCCGATCGCCTGATCCGTTGTCCGGCCTCGTCGGGCGCTTGCCGAACAACGGCGGGTGCCCGATGGTGGTCGGTGAACGACGACGGGGGTGGGGGAAGTGCCGCGTGGCGAGCGTCCGCTCGACAACGGACCGCTGCGGGAATTCGCGGCCGGTCTGCGGGAATTGCGGATCGGTGCGGGGAATCCGACTTATCGGGAGTTGAGCGAGCGGGCGCATTATTCGCCGAGCGTGCTCTCCGACGCCGCCGGCGGGCGGAAACTGCCGACATTGGCGGTGACGCTCGCGTATGTGACGGCGTGCGGCGGCGATGCCGCCGAATGGGAGGCGCGCTGGCGGTCGCTGACCGCGCCGGCGCCCGCCGGCGGCGGCCCGTGCCCGTACGTCGGCCTGTCCACCTTCCAGGCCGGCGACGCCGGCCTGTTCTTCGGCCGGGAGCGGCTGATCCTTCAGGTGCTCGGGCAGCTGCGCGAGCGGCGGTTCGTCGGCGTGTTCGGCGCGTCCGGCGCCGGCAAGTCGTCCATGTTGCGCGCCGGCGTCGCCGCGTCCGACGAGTGCTCGGCGCTGGTGGTCGTGCCCGGCGCGCGGCCCTTCGACGACGTCGCCGCTCGGCTCGCGGCGTCCGCCGACGAGCTGGCGCAGGACCCCTCGAACCTGGCCCGGGTGGTGCACGACCACGGCTACGACCTGCTGGTCGTGGACCAGTTCGAGGAGGTCTTCACCCTGTGCGGGGAGGCCGACCGCGCCGCGTTCATCGCCGCCCTCATGGATCCCACGCTGCGCGTCGTCATCGGCGTCCGGGCCGACTTCTACGGCCACTGCGGCCGTTACCCCGAGCTCGTCGCCGCCCTCGACGGCGCGCAGGTGCTCGTCGGCCCCATGAGTGCCGACGAGCTGCGCCGGGCCATCATCCGTCCCGCCGGCGTCGCCGGCTGTGTGGTCGAGGAAGCCCTGGTCACCCGGCTCGTCGCCGACGTCGGCAACCAGGGCGGCGCGTTACCCCTGCTGTCGCACGTCCTGCGCGAGACCTGGCGCCGCCGCCAGGGCATCTCCCTGACCCTCACCGGGTATGAGAAGACCGGCGGCCTCCAACACGCGCTCGCCCAATCCGCCGAGCAGACCTTCACCGCCCTCACGCCCGCGCAGCAGCTCCGCGCCCGGCAGCTGTTCCTCCGGCTTGTCTCGCTGGGCGACGTCACCCACGACACCCGCCGGCGCGTGCCTACTGCCGAGGTCGGCGACGACCCGGACCTGCCGCTGGCCGAGCTCACCGCCGCCCGCCTCATCACCCACGACCGGCACGGCGCGGAGATCACCCACGAAGCGCTGATCCGCCATTGGCCGCGCCTGGCCGGCTGGCTCGCCGACGACCGCGACGGCCTACGCGTGCACCGCAGGCTCACCGAGGCCGCCGACGTCTGGGAGTCCCTCGACCAGGACGACGAGGCCCTCTACGTCGGCAACCGCCTCGCCCGCGCCCAGGAATGGGCCGACGACCACGACTCGGCGCTGTCCGCCCGAGAGCGGGACTTCCTCCGCGCCAGCCGATCCCTGGAGCGGAGCGCGGCCACCGTCGCGCGCCGCCGGACCCGCCGGCTGCGGATCCTTGCCGTCGCGCTGGCGGCGCTGTTCGTCTTCGCCGCCGGCACCGCGGCCGTCGCCGTCAACGCCGAGTCGGCGCAGCAGGCGACGGAAAAGCAGCGCCAAGAGGCCGTTCTGGACAGCGTGTACAACCTGATCCCCACCATCGATCAGCAGCCACTGGCGGTGCAGCTGGCCGACAGTTTCGAACTCCTGCACGCGCCCCGCGATCCAGCGCTGCTGAACCAGGTGCTCACCAGGAGGACCCCGTCGGTGGGCATCGGGCAGGGTGGCAAGGCGGCGTTCGCGGACGACACGAAGCTCTTGGTGACGGTCACCGCTGACGGCAAGGCGACCAGCTGGGACCTGACCCGCGCGGATTGGCCGGTGCCGGTGGCGGGGTTGACCGCGCCGGCCGGGCCGTCGGCGGTCGCGCTGAGCCCGCGCGGCGATCGGCTCGCCGTGTCCTATCCGGACGGAACCATCCGGGTCTGGACGCTGTCTGCGCAGCGCCGGCCCGTCGCAGACGGCACGCTGCACGGGCCGCAGGCGGCGCGGCTGGCATTCGACCCGGACGGCCGTCGACTGGCGGCCGGCGATGCGGCCGGCACCACGCGCGTCTACGACGTGACCGATCCCGCGAATCCGATCGAGTCGCCGGGGCCGGTGCCGGGATGGGCCTTGACGGCTCAGTCGAGTCCGGCGGAGCTGCGCGGCTCCATGCCTGGGGCGATCAGCGGCGACGGCGCACGTGTTGTCGCCGCCGGTGTCGGCGACAACATGGAGGTCTGGGACGTGCGCGACCAGCCCACGCTGGTCTTCACCGCGTTCGGCGGCCAGCACGGGGCGCCCGAGGCCATCAGCCACGACGGCCGGCTCGTGGCCGCGGTGACCGTCGAGGGACGGGTCCTCGTCTATGACACGACGCGGCAGACCGACTTCATGCTGATGATGGTCAGCGACGCCCAGAACGTCGGGGCGCTCGCCTTCGCCTCGAACGGGGACTTGATCGCCAGCGCGGCAAACGGCCTTTACCGGTGGCACACCGATTCCGCGGTGGCGCACGCCGACGCCTGCACCTACGGCCAGATGACTCCGGAGACCTGGAAGCAGTACTTTCCAGGGTTCGACTATCGGTCACCGTGTTGAGGGGGAGCTGTGTGGGACATGGGATGGCGGCAGATCGAGGAGATCGACGCGGCGTTGGCGCAGGGGCGGATCGACCAGCAGGGCTGGCATGACGCGATGGCGAACCTGCTGCGCGAGCCGTATCTGACCGCCGAGACGCCGTGGCAGCAGTCGGGCAAGGGCGGCACGGCCGAGGACTGGGAGCAGTCGAGGAAGTTCGTGCTGGACCCGGTGGATCGCGACGGCACGCTCCTGGATGTGGGCTGTGCCAACGGATATCTGATGGAGTGCATCCCGGGCTGGGCGGCGGAGAAGGGGCTGAACATCGAGCCGCACGGGGTGGACATCGTGCCGGAATTCGTTGCCCTGGCCCGGAAACGGCTGCCGCAGTGGGCGGATCGGATCCATGAGGGCAATGCCCTGACGTGGACTCCTCCACAGCGCTACGACTTCGTCCGCACGGGCCTGGAGTACGTGCCGGCCGACCGCCGCCGGGACTTCGTCGCCAAGCTCCTGACCATCGGCGACCGACTGATCGTCGGGCCGTACACGGTGGACGTCGGCGACGAGCAGACCGAGAACGACCTGGCGGACTGGGGATTCACCGTCGCCGGGCACGTGCGCAAGCCGCACCCGAACCCGAGGGGCGTGCGCACGCTGTGCTGGCTGGATCAGTCGTAGTAGCGGCGCAGCCACTCCAGGGCGATGGCCCGTCCGTCGGGCACGAAGTCGGTGGACGGGTCCCGCAGCTGCGCGGCCAGCTCGTCCAGGTCCATCCACTCGCCGGAGACGATCTCCTCCGGCTGGTGCGTGATCGGTCCATCCCAATTGGTCTCGTACACGAAGTTGTGGCACCGCACGGGCGGCTGGTCGAAGGTGAACCGGTAGAGCGGGCGCAGCGGCGCACCGGTGATGCCCAGCTCCTCGGCGAGCTCCCGGCGCGCGCCGTCGTCGGGGGACTCACCGGCGTCGACCACGCCGCCGACGCCGCTGTCCCGCAGGCCGGGGTAGACGTCCTTGTCGGGGCTGCGGCGGTGCACGTAGACGCGGCGGCCGTCGCCGGAGCGGACCAGGATCGCGGTCGCCGCGTGCCAGAGGCCCTCGGCGCGCATCCGGGCGCGGGTCGCGCTGCCGATCTCCTCGCCGTCGGGGGAGTACACCGCGACCAGTTCGTCGGCTGCCATGGGGCGATCTTCGCACGTCACTGAACCTCGGCGCTGACCGGCGCGTATTGGCACTCGACCCTGCCGGACCGAGGAGCCGATGGTGAAAAAGAGCATCAAGGTGGCCGTGGCGGTAATCGCGCCGCTCGCCGTCCTGGGGACCTGCGCGGCCGTCATGCAGGCCGCGAACGCCAGCCCAGTCGCTTTGCAACCCAGAGTGACCCTGGCCGGCACGGTGCTGCCGAAGCTTGCCCAGTCCACGCGCACCGGCGACGTGCCGGCGGACAAGCAACTGTCCGTGGCGGTCAGCCTCAAGCCGAGCAACTCCCAGCAGCTGGACCAGTTCATCAGCCAGGTGAGCAACCCGCAGTCGCCGACGTACGGCAAGTACCTGACGCCGGAGGAGTTCACCGCCAAGTACGGAGCCCCGCAGGACCAGATCGACAAGATGACCGCGTACCTGAAGTCGAAGGGCCTCAACGTCGACTCGGTCGCGGCCAACCATCTGATCGTCGACGCCAGCGGTCCCGCGTCGGCGATGGAGCAGACCTTCGGCACGAAGCTGTCCACCCGCCGCGACGCGAGCGGCCAGGACTACTACGCCAACGACTCCGCCCTGACCCTGCCCCGGGACCTCGCCCCCGCCGTCAGCGACGTCGCCGGCCTGGACAACCACCGCAAGCTGACGCACCCGCCGCTCAAGCAGCGGGCCGTGCGCGGCCTGACGCCGGCCAACCTGACCGGCGCGTACGACGTGAAGGCGCTCAACGCCACCGGCGCCGGGCAGCAGGTCGCCGTGTTCGAGCTGGACGCCTTCCAGCAGCAGAACATCAACGCCTACGACCAGCAGTTCGGCCTCAAGCCGCCGACGCCGATCGTCAAGAAGGTCGACGGCGGGGTGGCGCTCGGCGAGGGCCAGACCGAGGTCGAGCTGGACATCGAGGCCATCTCGGCGATCGCCCCGCAGGCCCAGCAGACCGTCTTCGAGGGCCCCAACAGCAACAAGGGCGTCATCGACACGTACGCGGCGATCGTGAACAGCAAGATCCCGGTGGTGTCGATCAGCTGGGGCGGTCCGGAGGAGGCCGGCTCGCAGGCCGACATCCAGGCCCAGGACACGCTGTACAAGCAGGCCGCCGCGCAGGGCCAGTCGCTGTTCGCGGCGTCCGGCGACAGCGGCTCGGACGACGCCGGCAACGGCGGCCAGAGCGTCGACTTCCCGGCCAGCGACCCGTTCGTCACCGGCACCGGCGGCACGCACCTGGTGGTCAGCGCGGCCAACGGTCGCACCAGCGAGTCCGGCTGGGTCGACTCCGGCGGCGGCAACTCGAAGCTCTTCGCCGCCCCCGACTACCAGGCCAACCTGGGCAGCAAGGTCCGCATGGTGCCGGACATCGCCGCCGACGCGGACCCGGCGACGGGCCTGGCGGTGTTCAGCAAGGGCCAGTTCGGCGTCGTCGGCGGCACCAGCGCCGCAGCGCCGCAGTGGGCCGGTTTCACCGCGCTGTACAACCAGTTGGCCAAGGCCGCCGGCAAGCCGGCCCTGGGCTTCGCCAACCCGGCGCTGTACAAGCTGTCCGGCACCGCGGCACTGCACGACATCGTCGGCGGCAGCAACGGCGCCTTCACTGCGACCAAGGGCTACGACCGGGTGACCGGCCTCGGCAGCTTCGACGCCGCGCAGTTCGTGAAGACGATGCTGGGCCAGTGACCCCATCCTGATGCAGGGAAGGACGCCTTACCCGCGTTGAACGAGGGTAAGGCGTCCTTCCCTGCATGAACGGCCGTAGTCCTCTGGGCGGACGCCGGGTCGCGACGCCAGGATGACGACCGGTGATCCACACGGTCCTTAGCGTCGTCGGCGTGAACCCAAGGATCGTCACCCGACTCGCCCTGTCGGATCTGCGCGGCCATCCCGGCCGCACCCTGCTGCCGGGCCTGGCGCTGCTCGTGGGCGTCGCCTGCCTGATCGCGTCCCTGATGCTCGGCGACGCCATGAGCGACGCCTTCAAGGCGGGCGCGGAGCGGGTGCCGCAGCCGGTCGGTGTGGTGGTCTCGACGGTTCCGGGCTCGAACACCCAGCCGCCCGATCTGACGCAGGTGGCCAAGCAGCTCACCGGTGTCGGGGGCGTGGCCAAGGTCGTGCCGGTGCAGCAGGTGAACGTCGACATGCTCGACGCGAACGGGCGCGCGCTGCCGGAGCGGATCCAGGCGGCGATCGACGCGGGCGACCCGTCGCTGAACCGGTACGCCCTGGCCGACGGCCACACGCCGGCCGCCGACGGCGAAGTCGTGGTGGACAAGGTCACCGCCTACCAGCGCCACCTGGCCCCCGGCACGAAGGTGACGCTCGCGGATGCGGCGGGCCGCCCGATCCAGGTGACGGTCAGCGGTGTGACGCAGATGGGCTCCAAGGGCGACCAGCCGTTCCTGATCGTCGGCAAGGACCTGGCGGCCAAGCTCAATCCGAACTTCCAGACGTCGGAACTGGACCTGCTGCTGACGCCCGGCACCAGCGACGTGACGATGCGCGGCAACCTGGCCCAGCAGCTCGGCAGCGGTCTGAGCGTGACGACCGCCGACGGCGAGCGGTCCATCCAGGGCGGCAACAACACGCTGCGGGTGCTGCTGTTCCTGTTCAGCATCCTGGCCATGGCCACCGCGGTGTTCGTCGCCGGCGCCACCTTCCGCGCCGTATACCTGCAACGCCAGAAGCAGACGGCGCTGCTTCGCTGCGTCGGTGCCGACCGCGCGCCGATCGTGTGGGCCAACCTGATCGAGGCGACCATCACCGGCGCGTTGGCCGGCGCGGTCGGGGCGCTGCTCGGTGGGGCCGTCGCCCGGGCGCTCGGCTGGATCCTGGACGTGACGGGCGTGTCCTCGATGCTCGGGACGGTCCAGCTACAGCCGGCGGCGCTACCAACCATCGGATACCTCATCACCGGCATCCTCGTGGCGGCGGCGCTCAGTGCGTTCGCCGCTGTGCGGCCGTCCCGAGCCGCCGCGCGCGTGTCGCCGCTGGCTGCGTTGCGTCTCGCCGGCGAGGCGACGCCGGAGCGCCGTGCGGTCCGTGCGCGGTTGGTGCGCGGCTGGCTGTTGGTCGCCGCCGCCGTCCTGTTCGCGCTCGGCGCACTCGCCACCCAGCGCACCGTGCCCTCCCCGTTCTTCGCACTGTTCTCCGGCATCGCGGCGGTCGCCGGCATCTTCGGCTCGTTCGGCCCGTACGTGGTGCCGAGGATCGGGCGCGCCATCGGCTGGGTGGCCGGCAAGGCGTTCGGCCCGCACGTGCGGCTCGCCGGCATCGAGCTGGGGCGCGTGCCGCAGCGGGCCGCCTCCGTGGCGATGCCGCTGGTGCTGGCCAGTGCCATCGTCGCCGGCACGGTCGTGCTCATCGGCACCGCCCGTGACGTGGCGTTCTCGCACGGCGGGATCCAGAGGCCGGACGCCCAGATCCACGACACCGGCCAACGGCCGCTCGGCCCGGACGTGCTCAAGGCCGCCCAGCAGCCCGAGGTCGACCAGCTGCTGCCGGTGAGCTCCGCCGAGAAGGACATCACCGTCGCCGGCAAGCCCGCGTCCGTCGCCGGCGTCGACCCGGCCAAGCTCACGGCGTACCTCCAGTCCAAGCACCAGCCCGCGGCGCCGCAGTTCGGCACGGACTCGGCGCTGCTCGAATCGTGGCTGATGGACGAATGGCACGTCGGCGTCGGCCAGCAGGTCACCATCGACGGCCTCCCCGGCGGGTCACGCACCGTGACTATCGCGGGCACGGTGCCCGACGTCAGCATCGGCTTCGCCGGGGTGGTGGTCGGCGACCCCGCCATCGCGCCGGTCAGCTCGATGCTGGTCAGCGTCAAAGCCGGCTTCGACCAGGGCGCCTATCGCAACGCCGTGCTCGGCGCCCTGCCCAACGCGCCGACCGTCGAGGTGGAGACGGCGTCGCAGAGCGACGAGGCGACCCAGCGCAACCTGGACCTCGGCGCCGTCATGCTGATGGTGCTGCTCAGCCTGAGCGTCGCCGTCGCCGTGACGGGCATCGGCACCGCCCTGAGCATCTCCGTACAGGAACGCCGCAAGGAGGTCGCGCTGCGGCGGGCCCTCGGCGTCACCCGCATGGGGGTGACGGCCGGCATCCTGGCCGAGGCGGTGCTGCTCGCGCTGAGCGGCCTGATCGGCGGCGTCGTGCTCGGAACCGTGTACGCGGAGCTGCTGATCGCCGGTCTGGGCGTGCACACTTGGCCGACTCTGCCCTGGGGCCAGTTGGCGATCGGGGGACTTGCGGTGGTCACGCTGGCTGTGCTTGCCGCCGTTGTGCCTGCTCGGACGGCCTCGCGGGTGCTGCCGGCGGCCGGGCTGGCCAGTTCGTGAGTCCGGTCACCGGCTCGCGTGTCGGCGTGAGGTCGTAGGCTGCTGACATGCGGCGGATCATGGGCACCGAGGTCGAGTACGGCATCTCCGTACCCGGCGACCCGACGGCCAACCCGGTGTTGACCTCGACCCAGGTGGTGTTGGCGTACGCGGCGGCGGCGGAGATTCCGAGGGCGCGCCGCGCCCGGTGGGACTACGAGGTGGAGTCGCCGCTGCGGGACGCGCGCGGCTTCGACCTCGGGGCGCCGGGCGTGCCGCCGTCGGACCCCGACGTGGAGGACCTCGGCGCGGCCAACGTCATCCTGACCAACGGCGCGCGGCTCTACGTCGACCACGCGCACCCCGAGTACTCCGCGCCCGAGGTGACCAACGCCCGCGACGCGGTCATCTGGGACAAGGCCGGCGAGCGGATCATGGAGGAGGCCGCCATCAAGGCCGCCTCCGTGCCCGGCCAGCCGCGCCTGCAGCTGTACAAGAACAACGTGGACGGCAAGGGCGCCAGCTACGGCACCCACGAGAACTACCTGATGTCCCGCAGCACCCCGTTCACCGCGGTGATCGGCGGCCTGACCCCGTTCTTCACCTCGCGCCAGGTGGTCACCGGCTCCGGCCGGGTCGGCATCGGCGCCTCCGGCGACCACGCCGGCTTCCAGCTGTCCCAGCGCGCCGACTACATCGAGGTCGAGGTCGGCCTGGAGACCACGCTCAAGCGCGGCATCATCAACACCCGCGACGAGCCGCACGCCGACGCCGACAAGTACCGCCGGCTGCACGTCATCATCGGCGACGCCAACCTGGCCGAGTACTCCACGTACCTCAAGGTCGGCACCACCGCGATCGTGCTGGACATGATCGAGTCCGGAAAGCGCTTCGACGACCTGCGGCTGGCCGACCCGGTGCGGGCCGTGCACACCATCAGCCACGACCCGACGCTGAAGGCCACCGTCGAGCTCACCGGCGGCCGCAAGTTCTCCGGCCTGGACATCCAGTCCGCCTACCACGAGCGGGCCGCGGCGTACCTGGAGTCCGAGGGCAGCGGCGACCGGGTGGCCGCGCACGTGCTCAAGACCTGGGGCGAGGTGCTGGACGCGCTGCGCCGGGACCCGATGGAGTGCGCCGACCGGCTGGACTGGCCGGCCAAGCTGCGGCTGCTGGAGGGCTTCCGCAGCCGGGACAACCTGGCCTGGGGCTCGCCCCGGCTCCAGCTGGTCGACCTCCAGTACGCGGACGTGCGGCTGGACAAGGGCCTGTACAACCGGCTGGTGACCCGGGGCTCGATGAAGCGCCTGGTCAGCGAGGAAGAGGTGCTGGCGGCCGTCACGACGCCGCCGGAGGACACCCGCGCCTACTTCCGCGGCCGCTGCCTGGAGCGGTACCCGACCTCGGTCGCGGCGGCGTCCTGGGACTCGGTGATCTTCGACATCGGCCGCGAGTCGCTGGTGCGGATCCCCACCCTGGAGCCGCTGCGGGGCACGAAGGCGCACGTCGGGGCGCTCCTGGAGGCCGCGAACACCGCCGAGGAGCTGGTGGACGCCCTCACCAGGGGGTAGACACGCGTTGATCACGACCCGAGTGGCTGAAGGACGAATGTCAGTGCCGCTGGGTAGTGTTGAAGCAGGCCAACCAGTCACCGGGAGGCGGCCATGGCTCAGGAACAGGTTCAGCGTCAGGGCGGGGGCGACGGCGACGAGGGCGCCGACGGCGCCACCGCCGCGGGTCAGGAGCGCCGGGAGAAGCTCGGCGAGGACGTCGACGCCATCCTCGACGAGATCGACGACGTGCTCGAGGAGAACGCCGAGGACTTCGTGCGCGCCTACGTGCAGAAGGGCGGCGAGTAGGGCCAGCGCCCGACCCGCGACCAGTTATCACCGGCGGCAGGAGAAACAGCACTACATGGAGCACAACTCGCAAGCGGGCGCGGCGCTGCCGGCGGCCTATCTGGCGCCGGGCACGTCGTCGTTCGTGGACTTCCTGCGCGCACAGGCGCCCGAGCTGCTGCCGTTCAACCGGGTCGCGCCCGGCGCTCGGCCGCTCGAACTGGCCCACGGCACCACGATCGTCGCCGTCGCCTACAAGGGCGGCGTGCTGATCGCCGGCGACCGGCGGGCCACCCAGGGCAATGTGATCGCGCACCGGGACATGGACAAGGTCTATGTCACCGACGAGTACTCCGCGGTCGGCATCGCCGGCACCGCGGGCCTGGCCGTCGAGATGGTCCGGCTGTACCAGCTCGAGCTGGAGCACTACGAGAAGCTCGAGGGCGTCACGATCACGCTGGACGGCAAGGCCAACCGGCTGGGCGCGATGATCAAGGGCAACCTGGAGGCGGCCATGGCCGGCCTCGTGGTGCTGCCGCTGTTCGTCGGCTACGACGTGGACGCGCCCGACCCGGCGCGGGCCGGCCGGATCGTCACCTACGACGTCACCGGCGGGCGGTTCGACGAGCACGCCGGCTACCACTCCATCGGCTCCGGCTCGGTGTTCGCCAAGGGCTCGCTGAAGAAGCTGTACGACCCGGACGCGGACCAGGACGCGGCCGTGCGCACGGCGATCGAGGCGCTCTACGACGCCGCCGACGACGACTCCGCGACCAGCGGGCCCGACATGGTGCGCCGGATCTTCCCGGTGGTCATCACCGTCAACGGCGCCGACGGCGCGGTGCGGCTGTCCGACGAGGTGACCGCCCAGGTGTCCGAGGCGGTCGTCGCGGACCGCACCCGCGGCTGAGGTCCGCCGCGATGTACCCACGAACCACAGGAGCCGCACAGTGACGTTGCCGTTGTACGCATCCGCCGAGCAGGTGATGCGGGACCGCTCGGAGCTCGCCCGCAAGGGCATCGCCAAGGGCCGCAGCGTCGTCGTGCTCACCTACACCGACGGCGTGCTGTTCGTCGCCGAGAACACGTCGTCCACGCTGCGCAAGGTGTCGGAGATCTACGACCGGATCGGGTTCGCCGCGGTCGGCCGGTACAGCGAGTTCGAGAGCCTGCGGGTGGCCGGCGTGCGGCACGCCGACCTGCGCGGGTACCAGTACGACCGGCGGGACGTGAACGCCCGGTCGCTGGCCAACGCCTTCGCCGGCCTGCTCGGCTCGATCTTCACCGAGCAGATCAAGCCGTTCGAGGTCGAGGTGTGCCTGGCCGAGGTCGGCGCCTCCTACGGCACCGACCAGCTCTACCGCCTCACCTACGACGGCTCGATCTTCGACGAGCCCAAGTACGTGGTGATGGGCGGCCAGGCCGACGCCATCTCCGCCGCGCTCAAGGACTCCTACCAGGACGACGCCTCGCTCGCCGACACGCTGCGCGTCGCCGTGAACGCGTTCGACGCCGGCAGCCCCGCCACCAACAGCGACCGTTCGCTGGAGGTCGCCGTGCTCGACCGCAAGCGCCCCCGGCGGGCCTTCCGGCGCATCCAGGGCACCGTGCTGGCGGAGCTGCTCGACTCCACCAAGGCCAAGCCCGAGGAGCCCGCCGCACCTGCGGAGGACACGAGCACGGGGGACTCCGGCAAGGAGAGCTGAACCACGTTTTCCAGCGGGCCCGTCGGCGATTCGCCGGCGGGCCCGCCGCGTCGTGCCCCCGGCACCTGCGAAAACGGCGCCGCGATTCTCGTCGACCGGCCCTTTCGTTCTTATTGTCCGTTTGTTCCGCCCTTGCGTGAGCTTTACGCCTTTTGGCCTCTTTGCTGGCGGGCGCCGATCCGGTGAGGATGACCTGGGTTGTGCTCCTGGCGCGGCTTCGATGAGCCGTGACCAGTCACAAAGGGGGAAGGAATCTCATGGCTGTTGTCGGGCTGCCGCGCGCCCTTTTCCGGGTGCGCGTGCTTCTGGGAGCCGCGGCGCTCGCCGCCGGATCCCTGCTGACGCCGGTGGCCGCGGCCCCGGCCTCGGCCGCCGCGATACCGGATCAGGCGCCGACCGAGACGCAGGCGCAGCAGTACGCCAGACAGGGGCACAAGAACGTGCTCGTCACCTCCCGGCTGAGCGAGACCGAGGAAGTCTCGGCTCAGCCGGACGGCTCGCTGGTGTGGCGGCAGTACACCCGGCCGGTCCGGGTGCGGCGCGGGAACCAGTGGGTGCCGGTGGACACCACGCTGGCGGTGCGGCCGGACGGCAGTATCGGGCCCAAGGCGTCCACACTGGACATCTCGCTGTCCGCGGGCGGCCCCGGCTCGGCCGCGCGGCCGCTGGTGAAGCTGGGCAACAAGGGCGCGGAGGTCGGTCTCACGTGGACCGGCGACCTGCCCAGGCCCACCCTGGACGGCGCCACCGCCACGTACCCGGAGGTGTGGCCGGGCGTGGACCTGGCGGTCACCGCCGACTCCATGGGCTTCTCCGAGGTGCTGGTGGTCAAGACCGCCGAGGCCGCGAAGAACCCGAAGCTGAGCAGGATCACCTTCGGCACGTACACGAGCAACACCCAGGTCCGGGCGCGCGCCCAGGCCGCGCCCGGCGGCGACCTCCAGGTGGTGGACGCCTCCGGCGCTGAGGTCTTCGCCGGCGACGCCACCCGGATGTGGGACTCCTCGGGCCAGGGCAGCAAGGCCGAGCAGGTCACCGGCGGCGCGGACGGCGCCCGGCGCGCCGGCATGCGCGCCGACGTCACGCCGACCGGCGTCGACGTCAGCCCGGACCAGGCCTTCCTCGCCGACAAGGGCACGCACTTCCCGGTCTACATCGACCCGGAGTACTTCTGCTCCAACACCTCCTGGTGCGGCATGCAACACCACGTCGTGGTGCAGTCGGGCTACCCCGACGCGCACAACTTCGACGCCACCGGCGGTTCCCTTGGCGAACTGCTGACCGGGTACGAGAACTCCGACCCGGCGCACATCTCGCGCTCCTACCTCCAGATGAACACCGCGCCGATCATCGGCAAGTCCATCCACTGGGCGCACCTGAACACCACGGTGACGCACACCTGGAACTGCTCGGGCACCACCGACAGCGAGCTGTGGTGGACCGGCGGGATCGGCGGCGGGACCACGTGGAACGCGCAGCCGGGGTGGAACCAGAAGATCTCCACCGCCAACGTGGCCAACTGCCACGACGCCGGCAACGTCACGCAGGTCTTCGAGGCCTCCGACATCGTGCGCCGGGCCGCGGCCGAGGGCTGGCAGGCCGGCACCTTCATGATCAAGTCGACGGTGGAGAACAGCGTCTCCGGCTGGCGCAAGTTCGGGCTCAACCCCTACCTCGAGGTCGCCTACGACTCGCCGCCGAACAACCCCACCAACCACGCCATGGCCAACGGGGCGCTGCCCTGCGTGAAGGGCGACAACCGGCCCTGGGTGGACACGCAGCAGCCCGAGGTGCAGGCCACTGTGTCCGATCCGGACGGCGGCAGCCTGAGCGTGCAGGTCGCGACCAGCGGCGGGACCTACGGGCACGACACGCCCAACAGTTACCACGACAACGCCGCCAACCGCTTCTGGGTCGGCACCCCGGGGCCGAACCAGGGCGCGACCGCGCAGTACACGATCCCCGACGGCTGGATCGGCGGCGACGGCATCTACAAGTGGGCGATGAAGGTCGGCGACGGTGAGCTGGATTCCCCGCGCTGGGACTGGGACTGCGAGTTCACAGTGGACACCGCGGTGCCCAAGGCACCGACCGTGGCGCTGACCGGCCAGCAGCCGCAGCTCCAGGGCGACCCGGTGACGTTCAGCGTCTCCGTGCCGCTGGCCAACGCGGGGCTGGACGACATCGACCGGTTCGTCTTCACCACCGACGGCAGCGACCCCAGCGTGCAGGGTTCGCCGGTCGCCAACCGCAACCCCGGCCTCGACGCCAACGGCAACGTCACCGCCACGGTGAACGCGACCGCCGTCAACGGCAACCAGAACCTGATCCGGGTCAAGGCCGTCAGCAAGACCAACAAGCCCGGTCCGAACGGCGCCTGCGTCGCCGGCAACGGCCTGGACGCCGCCGCCTGCGCGTACATCGTGCAGCCGCTGACCCCGGAGAAGGGGTTGGCCGGTGCGTGGGCCCTCGATGACGCGGGCGGCACCACCGGCGCGGACAACGTGGCCGCGATTCGGTCGGACGCGACCCCGCACCCGGTGACCCTCAACGGCGACGCGACCTGGTCGCTGGGGTACAGCCGCGGCAACGGCTGGACCCAGCCCGACCAGAACGGGAGCAAGGACGGCGTCAAGGGCGGCTTGGTGTTCAACCGCACCGGCTACCTGGCCACCGCCGGCCCGGTGCTGGACACCACCAAGTCGTTCACCATCTCGGCGTGGGCGATGCTGGCCGATGCCAGCCCCAACAGCTACCACGCCGTGATCGCGCAGGACGGCAACGTCAACAGCGGCGCGTTCATCGAGTACTCCTCGGACGCGGCGACGTGGACCTTCAACCTGCCCAGCACCGACACCACCAGCCCGTACAATCCGCGGGTGGCGGCCAAGGCCCCGCCGCAGATGAACGTGTGGACGCACCTGACCGGCACCTACGACGGCGAGACCGGCCTGGCCACGCTGTACGTCAACGGCGCGAAGCAGAACAGCCTGGTGCGCAAGGGATACGCGTCCAACGGCCCGCTCACCATCGGCGGGTTGCAGTGGAACGGCGCGCGGGCCAGCCTGTTCGCCGGCTTCATCGACGACGCCCAGGTGTGGCAGCGGGTGCTGTCCGACGCCGAGGTGCACGCGCTGGCCACGGCCGGCGTGCCCCGCGCCCAGTACGGGCTCGGCGAGGGCGCGGCGTCGCTGCTCACCACCGGTTCCACCAACGACGGCGGCAACTTCACGCCCGCCCCCGTGCCGAGCCTGCAGGGGTACTGGAAGCTCGACGAGGGCAGCGGCACCACCGCCGCCGACGTCGGCAACAGCGGCAGCGGCCTGGCCCCGCACCCGCTGACGCTGTCCGGCGGCACGTCCTGGGTGCCCGGCAAGTCCGGCACCGCCGTGCACCTGGACGGCACCGGCTACGGCCAGACCAGCGGTCCGGTGGTGGACACCAGCCGCTCGTTCACCGTGTCGGCCTGGGCGAAGCTCGATGACGTCAACGGCTACTACGGCGTCGCCGGCCAGCCGGCCAAGCCCGGGGGCGTGCCCGGCTTCCTGATGCGGTACTCGCCGGACGTCAAGGCGTGGATCTTCGGCGTGAACAGCACCCCGCAGGACGACCACGCGGCCGCGCAGATGAACTGGACCTACCGGCCCAACTCGGTGACCACCGCCGGCGACTGGACGCTGGTCACCGGCGTGTTCAACAGCGAGACCAAGAAGCTCCAGATGTACGTCAACGGCAAGCTCACCGGTGACACGGCATTCGGCGGCGCGCCGTGGACGGCCGGCGGCCCGCTCACCGTCGGCGGCTACGACATCGGCGGGATCACCCACCAGTTCAAGGGTTCGCTGGACCAGGTGCAGGTGTGGCAGCAGGCGCTGAGCGCCTCGCAGATCGCCGGCCTGGCCGGACAGTCCTTCCAGGACGCCGTGTGGAACGTCAACGGCAACACCGCGCCGGGCACGCCGTCCGGGTCGGTGTCCGAGGTGGCCGACCAGCGCGACGCCGCCGACGCCCAGTTCAACTACAACGCCACCGTCGGTCTGCAGCGGCCCGACACCTTCCGCACCGACAACTCATTCACCGTCGAGGCCTGGGTTCGCCTGGACGCTCCCGACGGCGACGACAACACCCGGGCCGTCGCGGCGATGGACGACGCCAGCGGGTACAGCCCGTTCATGTTCGGGTACCGCAAGGACACCCAACCCGTGGGCAAGTGGGCCTTCGGCCTGTCCTGCGACCAGCACCAGGCCTGCCTGAACTTCGCGTGGAGCGACGCCAAGGCCGACCGCGGGGCGTGGACGCACCTGGCCGCCACCTTCGACCGCGCGGCCAACACCGTCTGCCTGTACGTCAACGGCCAGCGGCAGTCCACCTGCGCGACCGCCACCGCGCCGTACAACGGCAGCGGGTCGCTGCGGCTCGGCGCGGGCCAGTGGAACGGCGGGTCGCTGGTGGACAACTGGTACGGCGGCATCGCCGGGTTCCGGGTGTACTCCGGGGTGCGCACCCCGGACCAGATCAAGGGCGACCGCACCGTGGACGACCCGGGCAACCTGTTCGGGGTGAAGCACTGATGCGGGTGGGGGGATTCCGGAAGATGAGCAACACTCGAAGACTGCCGTGGGCCAGGGCGGCGATGGCCGCCGTGGTCGCGGTGGTCATGGTCGTGGGCGAGACCCAGGCCGTCGCCGCGCCCAAGGGCGGCTGGCACGGGCTGGGCTGGGACCTGCCCGATCTGCAGAAGCCGATCAACGTGGCCGGCGCCGCCGACAAGGCGCATCCGTTGCCGCCGAACAAGACCAAGGACTCCGCGCTCAAGACGCCGCCGAAGGTCAGCTGGCCGGAGGCCGAGCGGGACGACGTCGAGCTGCCGGCGACCACCGCCGGCCGGGCCGTGCCGAACGCCGTCAAGGCCGGCACGTCCCCGGTGACGGTGACCCGCGGCCACGGCCGTGACACCAACGGCAAGTTCAGTGCCAAGGCCGGCGCCGCGCCGGCCGCGCACGACAAGGGCACCGTCCGTGTGGAGACGGTGGACCACTCCGTCGCCGCGAAGGCGAAGATCTCCGGCACGCTGGTGCACCTGACCCCGGTCGCCGGGGACACCTCCGGCCCGGTGTCGGTGGACCTGGACTACTCGGCGTTCACCGACGCCTACGGCGGCGGCTACGGGGCGCGGCTGCGCTGGGTGTCGTACCCGGACTGCGTCCTGACCACGCCGGAGAAGCCGGCCTGCGAGGTGCCGACGCCGATCGACTCGGCGAACCAGGAGCAGAACCACCACCTCGTCGGCGAGCTGACGCTGGCCCCGCAGAAGCGGGCCGCGGCGGCCGCCGCGGACGGGGGCAGTGGCGGCGGCGGTACGGTCGTCGGCGCCACCTCGGGCCCCAACTCCGGGGGCGGTGACTTCTCCGCCACGTCGCTGTCCCCGGCCGGTTCCTGGTCGGCGGGCAGCTCCTCCGGCGACTTCTCGTACACGTACCCCCTCGGCCTGCCCGCCCCGCCCGGCGGCACCGCGCCGCCGCTCAAGCTGACCTACTCGTCCGGCGCGGTGGACGGCCTGACGTCGGCCACCAACAACCAGCCGTCGGTGATCGGTGACGGCTGGGAGCTGTCGGGGGCCGGCTACATCGAGCGCAAGTTCTCCTCGTGCGCCACGGATCTGGGCGGCAACAACGGCCAGACCAAGACCGGCGACCAGTGCTGGGGTACGGACAACGCCACCTTCGCCCTCGGCGACCGCTCCGGGCAGCTGGTCAAGGACGCCGCGACGGGCGCCTGGCACCCCAAGAACGACGACGGCTCCAAGATCGAGCACCTGACCGGCGCCAGCAACGGCGACGACGACGGCGAGTACTGGAAGATCACGACCACCGACGGCACCCAGTACTTCTTCGGCCGCAACCACCTGCCCGGCTGGCACGACGGCCTGCCGGAGACGCAGTCGACGTTCACCGAGCCGGTGTTCGGCAACAACCCCGGCGAGCCCTGCTACAAGGACGGCGATTTCGCCGGCTCCGCGTGCACGCAGGCGTACCGCTGGAACCTGGACTACGTGGTCGACCCGCACGGCAACGCGCAGGCCTACTACTACCAGCCGGAAATCAACTTCTACGGCCAGGACAACAACTACACCACGCCCGGCGTGCAGTACACGCGCGGCGGCTACCTGACCAAGATCGAGTACGGCTTCAACGTGAACGTGCCCGGGGCCGGCGTGTACGACGCCGCCCCCGACCGGGTCGTGTTCGACACCACCGAGCGTTGTGTGCCCGGCGGCGCGGTCACGTGCGATCCGGGGCAGCTGTCCAAGGACACCGCCAACTCGTGGCCGGACGTGCCGGCCGACGAGATCTGCAACTCCGGCGACGTCTGCAAGAACAACATGAACCCGTCGTTCTTCACCCGGCGCCGGGTCACCGCGATCACCACCCAGGCAGCCGGCGTCGACGTCAACCGCTGGGACCTGGCCCAGTCCTTCCCACAGACCGGCGACGGCTCGCCCAACGCGCTGTGGCTGGACGGCATCACCAGCACCGGGCTCACCGGCGGCAGCCTCTCGCTGCCGCAGACCACGTTCATCGGCACAGCCATGCCCAACCGGGTGTTCCCCGGGCAGAACAACCTGACCGGCATCACCCGCAACCGGATCACCTCGGTGGTCAACGAGCAGGGCGGCGTCACGTCGGTCGACTACACCGCGCCGGACTGCAAGGGCGGAACTCCCGCGCCGGAGAACAACTCCACGCGCTGCTACCCGACTTTCTGGTCGTACCAGGGCAATTCCGAGCCGCAGATCGACTGGTTCAACAAGTACCTGGTCACCGACGTCCACGAGGACGGGCGGACCTCGCTGTCGCAGCAGACCCACACCCACTACGACTACGTGGGCGGCGGGGCCTGGCACTACGACGAGTCCCCGCTGGGCGACCCGAAGTACAAGACGTGGTCGGTGTGGCGGGGCTTCGGCACCGTGCGCACCACCAAGGGCGATCCGGACGACCCGGCCGGGCCGCCGTCGGTCACCCAGACCACGTTCCTGCGGGGCATGGACGGCGACCCGCAGCCGTCGGGGACGCGCAGCGTCTCGGTCGGCGACTCGCTGGGCGAGAACATCGTCGACAGCAACCAGTTCCGCGGCATGACGCGGGAAACGCAGCAGTTCCTGGACGGCAAGCCGATCTCCGGCACCATCACCGACCCGTGGAGCTCCGGGGCCACCGCAACCGGGAACGGCATGCAGTCGTTCCTCACCGGCACCGCGGCGACCCGTCAGCGCGCCTGGATCGCCGCCACCGGGCAGTGGCGTACCACCCGCACCGCGACCAGCTACAACAACGAGGGTCTGGCCGTCGCGGTCGAGGACGACGGTGACGTCACCGATCCGTCGCAGGCCAACTGCACGCGTACCAGCTACGCCTACAACACCGGCGCCTGGATGCTCACCTTCCCGAGCCAGGTGCAGAAGGTCACCGGCCCCTGCGTCGGCTCGAACCTGGCCGGCAGCGGCAACATCATCTCCGACACCCGGACGTACTACGACAACAAGGGTCTCGGCGCCGGGCCCACCACTGGGAACATCACCAAGACCGACAGCCTCAGCGGCTGGCCGGCCGGCGCGGCCGAGGCGTTCGTGTCGGCCGGCACGACATTCGACACCTACGGGCGGGTCAAGTCCAGCACGGATGAGCTGAACCGCACTACGCTCACCGACTACACGCCGACCACCGGCGCGCCGACGAAGATCACCACGACCAGCCCCTCGCTGGGCGGCTCCGTGGGCAGCCTGACCGGCGTCAAGGTGTACGACGCCCCGTCCGGCCTGATGATCGGCATGGTGGACCCGAACGGCCGGGTCACGAGTGCCAGCTACGACCCGCTCGGCCGGATCACCGCCGTCTGGCGACCCGGCCACGACAAGGACCACAGCGGTCCGGCCGACGTCAAGTATGGGTACTCGATCTCCACGGACAAGCCCAGCGTGCAGTCGACCGGCACGCTGCAGTCCTCCGGCGGCTACGCCGTCACGTACAACCTGGTCGACGGTCTCGGCCGCACGGTCCAGACCCAGGCGCCGACCCCATACACCTCGGGGCGCGTCGTCAACGACACGCTGTTCGACTCGCAGGGTCGGCAGTGGAAGATGCACAACGCCTACTGGAACGGGGATTCCGGGCCGACCGGGAACCTGCTGACCGTGCTGGACCCGGCGGTGCCCAGCACCACCGTGCTCCAGTTCGACTCGGCAGGCCGGCAGACCGCGGCGATCTCGTTGCGGGACAACACCGAGATCGCGCGATCGACCGTCCGCAACGACGGTGACCGCACCACCACCATTCCGCCCGCCGGCGGCACCGCCGAGACCGTCGTCAACAACGCCCGCGGGCAGATGACGCAGCGGCTTCAGTACCGCGATCCCGCGCACACCAATTTGGGCGACCCGGCCGACACCACCAGCTACACCTACAACCCCGCCGGGCAGCTGGCCACGGTCACCGACAGCACCGGCAAGAACGTGTGGTCGTACAGGTACGATCCGCGCGGGCAGCAGATCTCCGTCACCGATCCGGACAGCGGGACCAGGACGGCCAGCTACGATCCGGCCGGGCAGCTTCTGTCCGCAACGGACGGACGCGGCAAGACCGTCGCCTACAGCTACGACGTGCTCGGCCGGCGGACCGGCGAGTTCGAGGGCACCACGGCTGGGCCGCAGCTGGCGTCGTGGAGCTACGACTCCCTGCTCAAGGGCCTGCCCAGCCGGACCATCCGATACGTCAACGGGCAGCCCTACGCGGCGACTGACGTCTCCGGCTACGACAATGCCAACCGGCCGACCGGCAGCAAGGTCACCATCGTCGGTGAGCCGGGACTGGCCGGGACGTACTCGTTCCCCGTCACCTACGACCCCAACACCGGGCAGGTCGCCACGTCGACCAGCCCCGGGGTCGGCGGGCTGCCGGAGGAGACGATCTACCACGGGTACGACGCCTACAACAACCCGACGACGACCCTGGCAGCCAGCACCGGCGGCGTGACCACGTCGCTGGTGTCCGAGACCGACTACAGCCCGTTCGGGAAGGTGCTGCGCGAGAACTTCGCCGCCGCCACCGACCCTAAGCAGGTTTCCACGACCAACACCTACGACGACGCCACCGGCCGGCTGGCCAGCACCTTGTCGGTGCGAGCTACGACCAGTGCCCCGCAGGTCGTCAACCGCAACTACGGTTACGACGCCGCCGGCAACGTCACCAAGATCGCCGACACGCCGGACGGCAGCGGTTCGGACGTCCAGTGCTTCGCAACCGACTACCTGCGGCGGCTGACCGACGCCTGGACCCCGGGCAGCGGCAAGTGCGAGGACCCCCGCAGCGCCACCGCGCTCGGCGGCGCCGCGCCGTACTGGACGAGTTGGACGTACGACCAGACCGGCAACCGGTTGACCCAGACTCAGCACACCGGGGCCGGCGACACCACGGCGACCAGCACCTACCCGGCCGCCGGCGCCAAGCAACCGCACACGGTGCAGTCCGTCCAGACCGCCGCGCCGTCGGGCACCAGCACGGTCGGCTACACCTACGACAACGCTGGCAACCTGCTGACCAAGGACAAGCAGACCTTCGGCTACGACGCCGAGGGGCATGTCACCACCGCCACCGGGCTGGACGGCAAGCCCGTCAGCTACGTCTACAACACCGACGGCTCCCGGCTCGTCACCAAGGACTCGTCCGGCACCACGCTCACCGTGGACGACCTGGAGCTGTTCGTGCCCGCCGGGTCGACCACCGCCCAGGGCACGCGGTTCTACACCCACGGCGGGACCAAGGTCGCCGAGCGCAACGCCAAGGGCCTGACCTGGGTGCTGTCCGACGCCCACGGCACCAGCGTGGCCCAGGTCAACGCCGGCAACCTCGGGGTGGCGCGGCGCTACCAGGATCCCTTTGGCAACGGCCGCGGTCCCGCACCCGTGGCCTGGCAGGACAAGCACGGGTTCCTCGACGGGCAGCAGGACGCCACCGGGCTGACCAATGTCGGGGCACGAGACTACGACCCGACCACTGGCCGGTTCACCCAGGTCGACCCGCAGTTCGACCTGAGCAACCCGCAGTCCTGGAACAACTACTCCTACAGCGCGAACAACCCGGTCACTTGGACCGACCCCAGCGGCCGGGGCTTCTGGGACGTGCTCGCGATCGTCACCGTCGTGGTGATCGTGGTCGTCGTGCTGGTGGCCGTCACGGTGACCACGTGCGGCGCCGGCGACGTCGCCCTCGCGGGGGCTGCCGAGGCCGGTCTGGCCATTGAGGACGGAGCTGTCGCCACCGAGGCCGGTGTCGGCACCGCGGAGGCCGCCGCGCCCGAGGTCACCACGACCACGGAGATGGTGCCGGAAACCGAGACGTCGACCGAGACCACGGTCACCACCGAGGTCAACTCGGAGGCCGCGGCCGAGCCCGCCGCCCCCGAGAACGCGGCGACCACCGAGGCCGACACGGCCGAGTCGGCCAGCAACGAATCGGCCACCTCGGAGTCCGAGCCCAGCACCGAGGCCAAGCCGGAGACCAACGAGAGCGCGCCCAAGTCGGAGGCCAAGGAGGAGCCGTCCGAGCCGCAGGCGAAGAACAAGGCCGACGACGACACCGTCAAACGGCTCGACGACCGGCGGCTGGAGATCAAGGACAACGCGCCGAAGAGCAAGCGGCCCGGCACCGTGTCCGAGATGAAGACGCCGAATCCCGAGGACCCCGAGGGCGATCCGCTCACGTACGAGGGCCGATCCGGTCGGACATCGACGGACACGGTGCACCCGGATCTCAAGGAAGTGCTGGAGCGGAACAACCATCCGCACGGCGGCTGCGGCGAGATCGACTGCCTCAATCAGGCGTACGAGGACGGCGTGCCAGTGCGCGGGTCGGTGATCACCACCATGGGCATCCTGTCCAAGCGGATCGGCCGCGCGCTGGACGGCGTCATCATGAGCCCCTGTCCGGCGTGTGCCAGAGTGCTCGAGGATCTCGGCGTCGACTGGTTGATTGGTGGATAGCGATGAGTGAGCTCCTGCGGTCCGGCTCCGGACTGTCGGAACGGGCGGTCCGCTTCCTCCGGGCGAACGCGACCGAACACGACTGCCGGTGGGACGCGGACGAGGACCGAGGGGACGCCGAGGAGGTCGCCGGCCACTACGGACTGGCCGTCGACAAGGTGCTGGCACGGCTGGCCGAGCTGCGGGAGCGGTTCGGCGGGCTGCGCTACGAGAGCCGGTCCTGGTCGTTCGAGGAGGTGGTGATCTTCGCGCCGGCGCTCGACTTCGACGAGGAGGACAACGAGCCGAGGGTGATCCTGCTCGAACACACCGTGGCCCATCCCTTCGGCGTGTGGGCGACGTTGGACGGCGCGGTCGACTACATGTTCCCCAGCGAAGACGGCGCCGACTACGTCCGCGTGTTCGACCGGCCGGAGAGCATCGTCGAGGCGGACGCCCTGCACTGGGAGTGCGCGGACTGGACCGAGGTCGGCGCCGGCCGCCTGGAGTGGGCCGACGAGGTCGAGGACCGCGCGCGGGCCCTGCCGCTGATCGACGCCGGCTCCGGGTCGACCGAATGGTGGTGGCAGGGCGACGGGTTCCGGGTGCACGTGTGGCGGACCTACGCCAAGGTGTTCAACCGGGACAAGGCCACGCGTTGGGCCGTATGGGGCAGCGATCCGTCCGGTGCGGACAACGCCCGGCAGTTCCTTCGGGAGGCAGGGGTCTAGGAATCGGTGGGTGTCCTGCTGTCTGCGGGACACCCACCGATTTCGTATCCCGCGCGGAGTTCGCCGACCGCCTGTTCGAACGCTGTCACTCGGATCGGCATGCTCAGACGCGCGGGCTGAGGACTGCACGATCTGTCGGCAGGCCGGCATTGACGAGTGGCCGGTGGTGATGGAACGAGGCGGTGTCCGGCTGACGATGGGCAGGGCCGACGTTCGGGTGCCGGACGGGGAGACCTGGCTGGTAGCGCCGGATCTCGTTTACCACTACGTGGTGAAGCACGACGACCTGCCGCCGAGCCGGTTCGTCGAGGCGGCGATGTCGGACGCGCGGATCGACGCCTCCGTCGAACCGGCGAACGGCGGCTGACCTCTGCCTGAAACCTACATTCGGTGTGTCTGTGGGCGCGACTCGCGGGGGTTCAGCGGTAGACGGTGAGGGCGGTGGGGCGGGACTCGAAGTGGAAGAGGCGGCCCTCGGGGTGGACCTCGCCGTCGGTGGCCAGCGCGACGGGGCGGCCGTGCACACGGACGTCGACCTCGGGCAGGTCGACCTGGCGGTAGGTGTGGCTGCGGTGCAGCGCGCCGGCGACGGCGGCCAGCACGAACCGGGTGCGCGAGAACGGGATGTCGGCGCTGATGTAGCGGACGTCCAGCAGGCCGCTGTCCAGGCGGTGCCGGGTGGCCGGGGCGAAGCCCTTCGGCATGTACGGGTTGTTGCCGACGAAGATCATCCACACCTCCTCCCGGCGGCCGTCCAGGGTGACCACCAGCGGCTCGGCCTCGTGCAGGACCCGTACCAGCGCGTACGCCCCGGCGGGCCACTTGCCCCAGCGCTTGGCGTGCTTGTCACGCAGCCGCACCAGGTCGGGATAGCCGCCGAGGCTGGCGGTGTTCAGGAAGATCGACGGTTCGCCGCCGTCCACGGCGACGGATCCCAGGCCGATGGTGATGCCCTCGCCGGATTCGGTGGCGGTGCGGCTCTGCTCCAGGCTCTCCACCCCGATGTCGCGGGCGAAGTGGTTGAGGGTGCCGGCGGGCACCACGACCAGCGGCAGGCCGTGCGCGGCGGCGACCTCGGCGACGGCCGAGACGGTGCCGTCGCCGCCGGCCGCGCCGAGCGCCCGGACGTCGGTGAGGTCCAGGTCCCGCAGGTCGTCGATGCGGATCACGTCGGCGCGAGGCCAGGCGGCCTTGATCTCGACCGCCGGATCCGTGTCGTCGGGGCCGGAGTTCGGGTTGGCGACGACCGCCAGGCCCTGGCCGTCGGGGAGGACCGGCGTGCGGACGCGGTCGTCGGACAGGGCCGCCTCGCCGACGCCCAGCGGCCACCAGCGCTGCGTGAGCATCCCGACGCCGACCCCGATCGCCGCCCCGAACATCACGTCGGTAGGCCAGTGCACGCCGGTGTGCACGCGCGAGTACGCCACGGCGGCGGCGACCGGGGCGACGAACGCGGCCGCGGTCGGCGACTCCAGGGCGACGGCCGTGGTGAAGGCGGCCGCTGACGCGGCGTGGCCGCTCGGGAACGACGACGACGTGGGGCGGCGGGTCAGCCGCCGGGCCACCGGGACCAGGTCGGCGGCCGGCCGGCGGCGCGGAAAGACCCGCTTGCCGACCAGGCTGGCGGTGAAGCTGGCGCCGGCGATGGCCACCACCCCGCGCAGGGCGGCGCGCCGGCCCCGGCCGGGGATGGTGGCGAGCACCGCCGCCGCGGTGAACCAGATCAAGCTGTGGTTCGCCGAGGTTGACAGCCTCTTGACGAAGAAGTCGGCGCGGGACGGCTTCAACGCCGCCGACCTGCGCATCAGGGCCTCATCGAGCCGGTTCACGGAGGGCACGTTATGCGAAGGTAGCCGAATTTTCGGGTCGATCCCCGAACGGCGCACGGTCAGCCGGCGTCGGACCGCCTACTGTGAACATATGCAGCGGCGGATCTTCGGAATCGAGACCGAGTTCGGGGTGACCTGCACGTTCCACGGGCAGCGTCGGTTGTCACCCGACGAGGTGGCGCGGTACCTGTTCCGGCGCGTCGTGTCGTGGGGACGCTCGTCGAACGTGTTCCTGCGCAACGGCTCGCGCCTGTACCTGGACGTCGGCTCCCACCCGGAGTACGCGACCGCCGAGTGCGACGAACTCACGCAGTTGGTCACGCACGACAAGGCCGGCGAGCGGATCCTGGAGGACCTGCTCGTCGACGCCGAGCGGCGGCTGGCCGACGAGGGCATCGGCGGCGACATCTTCCTGTTCAAGAACAACACCGACTCGGCCGGCAACTCCTACGGCTGCCACGAGAACTACTGCGTCGCCCGGGCCGGCGAGTTCTCGCGGATCGCCGACGTGCTGCTGCCGTTCCTGGTGACCAGGCAGCTGATCTGCGGCGCCGGCAAGGTGCTCCAGACCCCGCGCGGCGCGGTGTACTGCCTGTCCCAGCGGGCCGAGCACATCTGGGAGGGCGTGTCCAGCGCGACCACCCGGTCCCGGCCGATCATCAACACCCGCGACGAGCCGCACGCCGACGCCGAGCGCTACCGGCGGCTGCACGTGATCGTCGGCGACTCGAACATGTCCGAGGTGACCACCCTGCTCAAGGTGGGCAGCGCCAACCTGGTGCTGGAGATGATCGAGCAGGGTGTGCAGTTCCGGGACTTCAGCCTGGACAACCCGATCCGGGCGATCCGGGAGATCAGCCACGACCTGACCGGCCGGCGGCTGGTCCGGCTGGCCGGCGGGCGGGAGGCCTCGGCGCTGGACATCCAGCGCGAGTACCACGCCAAGGCCGTGGAGCACGTCGCCTCGCGCACCAGCGACCCGACCTCGCAGCGGGTGGTGGAGCTGTGGGGCAAGGTGCTCGACGCCGTCGAGCAGCAGGACCTGTCCAAGATCGACCGGGAGATCGACTGGGCGGTCAAGCACCGGCTGATCGAGCGCTACCAGGCCAAGCACGGCCTGGAGCTGTCCAGCCCGCGCATCGCCCAGCTGGACCTGGCCTACCACGACATCCGCCGCGGCCGGGGCATCTTCGACCTGCTCCAGCGCAAGGACCTGGTGCACCGGGTGACCGACGACGGCGAGATCGAGGCGGCCAAGGACACCCCGCCGCAGACCACCCGGGCCAAGCTGCGCGGCGACTTCATCGCCGCCGCCCAGGCCGCCGGCCGGGACTTCACCGTGGACTGGGTGCACCTCAAGCTCAACGACCAGGCCCAGCGCACCGTGCTGTGCAAGGACCCCTTCCGCGCCGTCGACGAGCGAGTGGAACGCCTCATCTCCAGCCTCTGACCGAACCCCCGCGAGTCGCGCTCTCGGACACACCGAATGCGCCTCTCGGGCACACCCCCGCGAGTCCCGCCCAGCGTCACACCGAAACACGGCTCCCGGCACACCCTCGCGAGTCGCGCCCAGCGCCAGACCGAAATGCGGTTTCCGGCAGATCCGAGATCCCGGTCTCGGATGTGCCTGAGAGCGTGTTTCGGTGTGCCTGAGAGCGCGACTCGCCGGGGTCGTGCGACCGGATGGACCATTCGTCCGGGCGCGGTGGGGGTTGCGCGGACACGGTGGGCCGGGACGGCGCTAGGGTGCTGAGGTGTCCATAGCCCGTGCCGAACGTCTCGTCAACCTGGTGCTGTGCCTGCTGTCCACCCGGCAGTACCTCACGGCCGACCGGATCAGGACGATCGTGCCCGGCTACCCCGAGGACGCCAATCCCGAGGCGTTCTACCGGATGTTCGAGCGGGACAAGGCCGAGCTGCGGGACCTGGGCATCCCACTGGAGACGGGCCGGAACAACCCCTTCGACGCCGCCGAGGGCTACCGCATCGCCCGCCGCGACTACGAGCTCGGCGACATCGACCTGGAGCCGGACGAGGCGGCGGCGGTGGCGCTGGCGGTGCGGCTGTGGGACTCGCCGGAGCTGACCGGCGCGGCCGAGGTGGCGCTGCTCAAGCTGCGCGCGGCCGGCGTCGACGTCGACCAGGCCGCGCCGGCGGTGGTGGAGCCGCGGGTGCGGACCAGCGAGCCGGCGTTCGCGACGCTGCTGGCGGCCGTGCAGACCGGACGGGTGGTCACCTTCGACTACCGCCGGCCGGTGCCGGCCGAGGTGCGCACCCGGACCGTGGAGCCGTGGGGCGTGGTGTCCTGGCGCGGACGCTGGTACCTGGTCGGGCACGACCGCGACCGCCGGGCGGCGCGCTGCTTCCGGCTGTCGCGGATCGTCGGCGACGCCAAGGCGGTCGGCAAGCCCGGCGTGGTGCAGGCCCCGCAGGGCGAGGACCTGCTCGGCTACGTGAAGGGCATCGAGGACGACAGCGGCCAGGGCACGCTGGCCCGGCTGTGGGTGGCCAAGGGACAGGCGCAGGGGCTGCGCCGGCGGGCCCGCGTGGTCGGCGCGGACGTGGTGGACGGCATCGAGGGCGACCTGCTGGAGATCGAGTTGAACCTGCCCGAGTCGGCCGCCGGCT
Organism: Kutzneria buriramensis; assembly: GCF_003387475.1. GTDB lineage: Bacteria > Actinomycetota > Actinomycetes > Mycobacteriales > Pseudonocardiaceae > Kutzneria > Kutzneria buriramensis. The sequence continues at coordinate 106,044 of NZ_QUNO01000018.1, forward strand.
GGATCGCCGGCTTCGGCGCGGACGTCGAGGTGCTGGAGCCGGAGATACTGCGCAAGTCGGTGTACGAGCGGCTGCTCGGCGCGCTGGCGGCGGCCGAGGGGAGAGCGTCGTGAGCGCCGGCGGGACCGATCGGCTGACCCGGCTGCTGGCGCTGGTGCCGTACCTGATCGCGCGTCCCGGCATCCGCGTCGACGAGGCCGCGGCCGACTTCGGCGTGACGGCCCGGCAGCTGCGCAAGGACCTGGAGCTGCTGTGGATGTGCGGGCTGCCCGGCTACGGGCCGGGTGACCTGATCGACCTGTCCTTCGAGGGCGAGACGATCACCGTCACGTTCGACGCCGGCATGAACAAGCCGCTGCGGCTGACCGGCGCCGAGGCGACCGCCCTGCTGGTGGCGCTGCGGGCGCTGGCCGACAGCCCGGGCGTGGCCGACACCGAGGCCGTCCGGCGGGCGTTGGCCAAGGTCGAGGCGGCCGCGGGGGCGGCCCAGCCGGCCGGCGTCGTGGTCGGGCTGGCCGCGCCGGAGGCCGAGGCCACCGCCGAGGTGCGGGAGATCGTCCGGGACGCGTTGTCCCGCCGGCGGGCACTGTGGATCCGGTACTACACGGCGTCCCGCGACGAGATCACCGAGCGGGTCGTGGACCCGATGCGGGCGCTGCTCGTGGAGGGCCGCAACTACCTCGAGGCCTGGTGCCGCGAGGCCGCCGACGTGCGGCTGTTCCGCCTCGACCGGATCGACGCCATCGAGGTGCTCGACGAGCCGGCCGCGCCGCCGCCGTACGCGGAGCCGACCGACGTGTCGGCGGGCCTGTTCCAGCCCGAGGCCGGGCAGCGGTCGGCCGTGCTGCGGCTGGAGCCCGACGCCCGGTGGATCTCCGAGTACTACGCGGTCGACGCCGTCACCGAGCTCGACGGCGGCGCCTGCCGGGTGGTGATGCGGTACACCGACCCGATGTGGATGGCACGGCTGGTGATCGGCACCGGCGGCCTGGCCGTCGCCGAGGGCCCGGCCGACCTGGTGGACCTGATCCGGGAACGCACCTCCGCCGCGCTGCACCGCGCCGGCCGCCAGCTCGCCGGCTGAACGGGCACCGGGGAAGGCGGTCCCTACCTGGGCGATACGGGCGAACCGTTACCGTGTGCACGTGGTGTACGTCATCGGCGCGTTGGTGATCGTCCTGGGACTGCTGTTCCTGGCGCGGACCCTGCTGCGCACTCTGCGCAAGGCCGCCCGGCTGCGGGCGACCGCCGCGCGGGCCAAGGCCGACCTCGCCGACCGGCGGGGCCTGCTCCGGGCCCGCATCGCCGCGCTGGGTGTGGCACTGGCCCGACGCCGTAGGATCTACAGGGAGCTACAGGCGGCGGACGCTGAGGGGCGGCACCGGTGACGTCCGAGAAGAAGACGGAACGCAAGAGCAAGAAGCGGCGTCGCAGCCGTCGGCAGAACCCCGACGGCACGATGACCCTGATGGAGCACCTGTACGACCTGCGGTACCGGCTCGGCATGGCGCTGCTGGGCGTGGGCATCGGTGCGATCATCGGCTTCGTCTGGTTCGAGTGGTTCCCGTTCAACGCCCTGCCGACGCTCGGCGAACTGCTGATCAAGCCGTACGACGCGATCCCGGCCAACCTGAAGCTTCCCGGCACCGAGGGCAAGCTGCTGGCCAGCGGCCCGTTCGAGGGCTTCATGGTGCGCCTGCAGATCGGCGCGGCGGCCGGCGCGGTGCTGTTCAGCCCGATGTGGCTGTACCAGCTGTGGGCGTTCATCACCCCGGGCCTGTACGCCAAGGAGAAGAAGTTCGCCCGGATCTTCGTCGGTTGCGCGGTCGTGCTGTTCGTCGGCGGCGCGGTGATGGCCTACTTCGTCGCTCCCGAGGCGCTGACCGTGCTGTCCAGCGTCAGCTCCGCCGAGTTCCTGACCGCGCTGACCGCGGACAAGTACATCTCGTTCATGCTGGCGCTGCTGGTGATCTTCGGCATCAGCTTCGAGCTGCCGCTGCTCGTGGTGATGCTGAACAAGGTCGGCATCCTGCCGTACGAGAAGCTGAAGAAGTGGCGCCGGGGCATCATCTTCGGCCTGTTCTGCTTCGCCGCGGTCGCCACGCCCGGCCAGGACCCGATCTCCATGTGCGTGCTGGCCGGCTCGCTGACCCTGCTGTTCGAGGTGGCGGTGCAGATCTCCCGGCTCAACGACCGGCGCAAGAACACCGAGAACGAGTGGGCGAACCTGTCCGACGACGAGGCCTCGCCGCTCAACTACGACCCGCAGCCCGAGACGGCCACACCGGAGTCCGAGGTCCGGGCCACCGCGTACGACGACGACGCCACGTGACGGTAGCGCTGCTGGTGTGCCCCGCGGCCGGGCTCGGTGCCGCCGGGCGCGTGGCCGGCACGGTGGCGAGCCGCCTGCGTGAGGCCTGTGGTGACGTACGGCTCCTGGTCGCCTCCGACGCCGAGGGCACGACCAGGCTGGCCCACGCGGCCGTACGGGACGGCGTCGATGTGCTGGCGGTGCTCGGCGGCGACGGCGCTGCGCATGCGGGTGTACAGGCGTGTGCCGGTACGAAAACGGCACTTGCTGTCATCCCCGCCGGCACCGGCAACGACTTCGCCCGTGCCCTCGACCTGAGTCTCGACGGCGTCGTCGAGGCACTGCGCGCGGGCAGGCGGCGCGCGATCGACCTGGGCCGGGTGCAGAGTGGCGCGTGGTTCGGCACGGTGCTGTGCGCCGGCTTCGACTCCGCCGTCAACGAGCGCGTGAACCGGATGCGGTGGCCCCGCGGGCCGAGGCGGTACGACCTGGCCATCGTGCTGGAGCTGGCGCAGCTCCAGTCCCGGCCGCTGACCGTGCGCACGCCCGCCGGCGAGACGGAGCTGGAGGCGACGCTGATCGCCATCGGCAACACGCCGTTCTACGGCGGCGGCGTGCCCATCTGCCCGGACGCAGATCCCGGCGACGGCCTGCTCGACGTCACCATCGCGGGGCGCGCCAGCCGGTCCGAGCTGATGCGGATCCTGCCCAAGCTGCGCACCGGGCGGCACGTCGACCACCCGGTGGTGACCACCATGCGCGCCAGCTCGGTGTCCATCGCCGGCAACGACTGGATCGGCTACGCCGACGGTGAGCGCCAGCGCGAACTGCCGCTCACCGTCGAGTGCGTGCCGAGGGCCCTGACCGTCGTGGCTTAGGGGGCCGTCGTCGCCTAGCAGTGCGAGGCGGGGCGTTTCCACTTGTCGCCGCTGGTGTCGTCGCCGTCCTTGAGCGTGCCGCTGGCCTTCATGAACGCAACGGCGGCGTTCTTCAGGAGGTCGTTCAGTTTGGCCGGCGGACCGGCCGGCACCGCGACGCCGCCCTGCTTGGCGAACCAGCCGCTGGGGCCGAAGTCGCCGTAGGGCCGGCCGTCCTGGAACACGTGGATCTCGAAGTCCGGGAACCGCGCGGTGTCCAGCCGGGCGTCGAACTTGTCGTACAGGTTGAGCGTCGTGCGACCGGCACCGCCCTTGTCCGTCCAGCCGCAGGCGTGGTCCGGCCGCGCCGACTCCAGGCGCTTGCCCACGGCGGTCAGGTCCAGGGAGGCCAGCGCGTACGGGTACACGTGCACCTCGGCCAGCACGGAGTAGTAGACGTAGTCGTCGTTCGGGTTGGACTTCGCCAGGGCGTCGGCGAGGGCCTTGGCGTCGGCCTGCGCGAAGGCGGCGTGCATGTCCGTGTCCACGCACGACAGGGCGTACGAGCCGTGCGAGGGCTCCTTGGCCGTCGTGCTGCACGAGCCGGCGGGGATGCCGTCGACCGAGACCTCGGCCGTCATCTGCACGTCCACAGTGGACGGAAGCTGCCCCAGGCTGCCCGAAATGGCGGAGGTGAGGTGCGCGGTGACCGTGCAGCCGGTCTGCTCACACTTGTTGTAGCTGTCGAGGTTGTCGATGTCGTCGAGGTGGAACACCATCCCGGTGTTGACGGCGTCGCCCAGTTGGCCGGTGTCGGCCTCCAGGTCGTCGTACGTCCTGTCGACGTCGTCGGCGTCCATCGGCGTGAAGTCGACGGTGCCGAGGCCGCTGTAGGACGCCCGCGTGCCGTTGAGCTGGAGTTTGCGGCCGGGATCCGCGAAGGCGACGGTGGACTTCCTGGTGCCCTTGTCGATCCACCGCACCACGCGGTAGGGCTGGTCCTTTGCGACGTACAGCGTGCCGTTCGGGGTGTCGGCCTTGAGCACGGGCACGCCGTCGACCAACGTGCCGTCGTCGCTGGGCGTCGGCAGCTTCGGCGTCGCCGCCACTTCGGCGCGGAGCCTGTCGGCGATCGCCGTCGGCGTCACGTTCTGGTTCGCCAGCGAAGCCAGGGCGCCGAGATCGCCCGTGATCCACCGGTTCTTCAGCCGATTCGCGTCGAAGTCGCCGGAGATGCCGTGCGGCAGCACGTTGCCGTCGACCCGGACGAACAGCTGGCCGTTGAGGATCATGTACCGGAACTTGACCATGGTGTCGCCGGTGAGCCAGCCGACCGAGTCCCCCTGCTTGGTGACGCGGCCGTCGAAGACCGTGCCGTCCGGCAGCGTCGAGGTGTAGTTGACCACCGGCTGAGCGGCGAGGTTGGCCACGGCCTGCTCGAACGGGCTGCGGTCCGGCGGCCAGGCCAGCCAGGTCGTGACGCCCGCGATCAGCAGCACGACGACCGCCGCGGCGATGAGGATGATCCTCGTGCGTCGGCGTTTCCGGGGCTGGGGCAGGGGAATCAGGTCGGTGCGCAGCGGCGCGTGCCAGCTGGGTGGGAGGCCCGCGTCGGCCTTGAGCGGCGGGTGCCAGGGGCCGGGGTCCGGCCAGGCCTGCTGCGGCTGCCAGCTGGCGGCCGGTGGTGTTGTCGGCTGCCAAGAGCTTTGCGGCAGGCTGGCCGTGGGCGTGCCGGGCTGCCATGAGCTCACCGGCACGTTCGCCGTGGGAACACCGGGCTGCCACGGGCTCTGCGGTAGGTTGGCCGTGGGTGCGCCCGGCTGCCGCAGGCTTTGCGGCGCCTCGGCCGTTGGCTGCCGAGGGCTTTGTGGCGCCGCGGGCGGCTGACCTGTGGTCGGCGTTGGCTGTTCGGGCGCGCCGGTGCCCGGGTTCTCCGGCGGCGCCCCGGTGGACTGGTCGTCCATATGATCATTCCTCAGCAGTGCGGGGTGGGGGTGCCGTTGGCCGTCGTGAACGTCGTGGTCCCGCCGCAGGCGTGGTCGGGTCGCAGCGACTTCAGCCGCTTGCCCTCGGCGGTGGGGTCGACCGTTGCGAGCGCGTAGGCGGTCGCCTTCGCCAGTTCGGTCAGCGTCGGGACGCCGGACCCGATGGCCTGCTGGTAACCGGCGTTCATGCCCGTGTCGACACACGACAACGTGGTGAGACCCTGCGTGGCCACCTTGGCGGTGACGCTGCACGAGCCGGCGGCGGCGTCGTCGATCTTCGCATTGACGGTCATCGTCGCGGTCACTTCGGCGGGCACCGTCGCTCCCGGCATCGGCGTGACGCTGAAGTGCACGGTCATGGCGCAGCCGGTCGCCGCGCACGCGGTGAAGTTGTTGTCGTCGTACGAGTCGGCCTTGAAGGTCAAGCCGGTGTCGACGGCGTTGCCGAGCTGGCCGACGTCGGTCTCCAGTTCGTCGTACGCCTTGTCGACGCCGTCAGCCGTCACCGTGGCGAAATCGACGGTGCCCAGGGCCTTCCTGTCGACCCAGCGGACGACCCGGTAGGGCTGGCTTCTGGCGACGTAGAGGGTGCCGTCGGGGGTGTCGGCCTTGAGCACGGCGACGTTGTCGACGGTGGTGCCGTCGTCGCCGGGCGTGGGCAGGTCCGCGGTCCGCGCCACCTCGTCGCGCAGCTTGCCGGCGATCGCGGCCGGCGTGACCTCCTGCTTGGCCAGCGCCGCCAGATCGCCGATGTCGCCGGTGATCCACCGGCCGTGGAGCAGGCCGGTGTCGATGAACGACAAGGTGCTGGACGGCGCCAGCGACCCGTCCATGCGGACGAAGGTCTGTCCGTGCACGGTGACGAATGGGTACTTCGCCGCCGACACATCGGTCAGCCAGCCGACGGCATCGCCCTCGCGGGTCACACGGCCGGCGAACCTGGTGGTGTTCGGCAGGCTGGCGGTGTAGTCGACCATCGGCTGGGCGGCGAGGCCGGCCACGGCCTGTTCGAACGGGCTGCGGTCCGGCGGCCACACCAGCCAGGTGGTGACGCCGGCGACGAGCAGCGCGACGACCGCCGCGGCGATGAGGATGGTGCGTCTGCCGCGGCGTTTCCGTGGCTGTGGCGTCGAATCGGTGGGTGGGGGCGCGCCGGTGCCCGGGTTTTCCGGCGCCGCCCCGGTGGACTGCTCGTCCATGTGATCATTCCTCAGCAGTGCGGGGCGGGGCGCTTCCACTTGTCGCCGGTGGTGTCGTCGCCGTCCTTGAGCGTGCCGCTGGCCTTCATGAACGTGACGGCGACGGTCTTCAGGTCGGTGTTCAGGCCCGCCGGCACGTCGGACGGGATTGAGCCGCCGTTCTTGGCGAACCAGCCGCTGGGGCCGAAGTCGCCGTAGGCCTGGCCGTCCCGGAACACGTGGATCTCGAAGTCCGGGTAGCGCGCGGTGTCGTACCGGGCGGTGAAGCCCATCTGCGTCAACTGGATCGGATCCCGCTTGCTGCCGCCCTTGTCGGTCCAGCCGCACGCGCGGTCGGGCCGCAGCGACTCCAGCCGCTTGCCCTCGGCGACCAGGTCGACCGAGGCGACCGGCAGCGCGAACACCTTCACGTTCGCCTGGACGTACCAGGAGATGTAGCCGCTGTAGCCGGCCTTCGCCTCGGCATCGGCCTTGGCCTTGTCGTTGGCCTGCTGGAACGCGCCGGCCATGTTCGTGACGGTGCAGCCGAGCGTGCCGGGACCGTTCGAAGCGACCTTGCCGGTCGTGGTGCAGGTGCCGGCGTCGGTGTCGTTGAGCGTCACCTGCGCGGTCATCTGCGCGGTGACCTCGTTGGGCAGGGTGCCGTGCAGACCGCGGGGCGTGTCGACGAAGTGCGCGGTCACCGTGCAGCCGGGGCCGGTGGCGCACGCCTTGAGCCCGTCGATGTGGTCGATGCCGTCGAAGGTCATGCGCACGCTGCTGTCGAGGGCGTCGCCGAGCTGGCCGACGTCGGTCTCCATGTCGTCGTACGTCTGGTCGACGTCGTTGGCGTTCATCGGCGTGAAATCAACCGTGCCGAGCCCGCTGTAGCCCGACTGGCCGCCGTTGAGCTGGAGCTTGCGGCCGGGGTTGGCGAACGCGGCCTGCGACTTCGTGGTGTTCCTGTCGATCCAGCGGACCACCTGGTACGGCTGGTACTTGGCCACGTACAGCGTGCCGTTCGGGGTGTCGGCCTTGAGCACGGGGACGTTGTCGATCGTCGTGCCGTCGTCGCTCGGGGCGGGCAGCTTCGGCGTGGCGGCCACCTCGCCGCGCAGCCGGTCGGCGATCACCGACGGCTTGATCGACTGATTGATCAGCGGCCCCAGCAGGCCGAGGTCGCCGGTGACCCACCGGTCCTTCAGCTTGACGCCGTCGGGCAGCTGGGTGTCCACGCCCGGCGGGAACAGGCCGGCGTCCAGCCGCACGTACAGCTTGGAGTTCAGCAGCATGAACGGGAACCGCTGGCCGCGGCCCGTCAGCCAACCGATGGCGTCACCGTGCTCGGTGGTGCGGCCGTCCCACTGCGTGCCGTCGGGCAGTGCCGCCTTGTAGTTCACCACGGGCTGGGTGGCGAGGTTGGCCACGGCCTGTTCGAACGGGCTGCGGTCGGGCGGCCACACGAGCCAGGTCGTGACGCCGGCGACCAGCAGCACGACGATCGCCGCGGCGATGAGGATGACCCGCTTGCTCCGCCGCTTGCGCGGCTGCGGGGCCGGGACGAGGTCGGCGCGCAGCGGCGCGTGCCAGCCGGGCGGCAGGCCGGCGTCGGCCTTGAGCGGCGGATGCCACGGGCCCGGGTCCGGCCAGGTCAGCTGAGGCTGCCAGGTGGCGGGCGCCCGCATCGGCCCGACCTGGCCGTCGGCCGGCTGCCAGGGGCCTTGCGGCCGGTCGAGCCCGGGTGCGCCCGGCTGCCACGGGTTCTGCGGCGTGGTGGGCTGCCAGGGCTGGTACTCGGGTCTCGGCAGGTCGGCGATCGGATCCTCCGGCGCGGACTGGGCGCGCGCCGGCTCGATGGACGGCTCGTCCATGTGGTCATTCCCCCCTACTGTTCGGCGGGAATGATGACACCCTCAGGTCACGGGTTAATAGCGTTTATCAAGAGCCTTCATCAGGTCCGGGTAGGACAGCGTGGTGGCGAGGCCGGCGAAGCCCTGGCCGCCGAGCAGGCCGGCGAGCGCGTCGCGGGAAGAACCCCAGGCCAGGCGGCACAACCACGAGCCGGTGGACACCCGGCGCACGCCCATCGCGGCGAGCACCTCCGGGTAGGGCAGCGTGGGCGAGGCCAGGATGTTGATCGCGGCGCCGGGCAGGGCGGCGACGAGCTCGGGGATCTGCGCCTCGGGGAAACCGGGGACGAACACGCAGTCGGCGCCGGCCTGGAGGAATCGCCGCAGGCGGGCCACCCCCTCGTCGAAATCGCGGGAGCCGGACCACCACACGTCGGTGCGCGCGTTGATGACGAGGTCGTCGCTGACGGACCGCGCGGTGGCGATGCGGTCGGCGGCCTCGGCGGCGTCGCGGATGGCCCCGTCGGGGTAGCGGACGTCCTCGATGTTGACGCCGGCGGCGCCGACGTCGACGGCGGCGGCGATGCAGGCGCGGATGTCGCCGTAGCCGCCCTCCAGGTCGGCGGTCACCGGCACCGCGGACGCCTCGATGATGGCGGCGACGGCCTTGATCATCACCGCCAGCGGCATCCGCTCGCCGTCGGGCTGGCCGAGGGCGGCGGCGACGCCGGCGCTGGTCGTGCCGATCGCCGGCACCCCGGGCACCGCCGACAGCAGCTGCGCGGACGCCGGGTCCCAGGCGTTGGGCAGCACGAAGAACCCGCTCTGGTGCAGCTCCCGGAAGGTCGTCATGCCGGGAAGCTTAGGCATTCGACGGTTCGGCGCACGCCGAATCGTCAGCCGGCCGAGCTGATGCGCAGCACCCAGTCGTCCTCGCCGAGGTGGTTGTGGCCGGGCGTGGTGAACTGGGCCGGGCCATGGTCGGTGGAGGGCTTGGCGGGCTGGAAGGCGCCGGAGGTCGGGTCGTACCAGTACGCGACCGCGCCGGGCCGCATCTTGTCCAGGTCGACGGTCAACGTCCGCGCCGTGGGCACGTAGACCATGGCGAGCCGGCCGTCGGCGGTGCGGGCCGCGGTGGCGTAGTCGCTGTCGTTGACGGTGCCGGTGGAGGCGAAGGTGCCGTAGCCGTCGGTGATAAGTGAGTGATCCTCATCCGGCACGAGGTCGTACCAGCGGCTGGCCCGGAACAGGTCGGTCATCAGCCGGAACTCGCGGGTGGGCTGGGTGTCCAGGTGCTCCTGCCAGCCCTCCTTGAACTTCCAGGTCCAGCCGCTGCCGTAGAGCTGGCCGGTGGCGCCGGACAGCATCGCCCAGTACTCCTGGCGGCGCAGCGTGTGCGGGCCGGCGTAGTCGTGCTCGTCCTCGTAGTTGCCCTCGGTCATGTACACCGGCAGCGCGTCCGGCCGGTCGTACTCCTTGAGGACCTGAGCATAGGTCGGGTAGTACGTGTAGGCCGCGTCCAGCTGGATCATCGGCCGCCAGCTGGGGTCGTCCAGCGAGCCACTGCTGTCGTAGTTCAGCTGGACGGTCTGAAGGTGCGCGGGATCGTTGTCGCGGATGCCGCGCGACACCGCCATGACCAGGGCGTCGTCCTTCGGATCGCGCCACGTCTGGAGGTCGCAGCCGTTGAGCCAGACTATGTTGGGATACTTGGCGAATCGCCTGCCCAGGTCCGCGCCGAAGTCGTAGGCCTTGTCGGGACCGTTGTCCCGCAACAGTTGCAGGTGGCCGCAGGTCTCGGCCGGGTTGAGCCAGACGGTCAGGCCGTGGTCGGCGGCGGCGGAGATCATCTCCTCGACCCGGTCCCAGTACCGGGGATTGGGCGTGGAGAGGTCGCCCGCGGTGGTGAACGGGGCGACGCCGTCGAAGGTGGCGTCGTCGGGATGACCGCCCTGGTCGGGGCCGACGAGGGTGTTCAGCCAGAGCGTGTTGAAGCCGGCGGCCCGCCGGTCGGTGAGGAAGGTCCTGGCCTGCGCCACCGACATCGTCACGAACAGGGCCTGCGGCGAGTCGCCGGCGATCAGGTACGGGTGGCCCCGCTGGTCCAGCAGGTACCGGCCGTTCGCGCTGACCGAGGTCGGCCAGGCGAAGCGGCCGGGGCCCGGGGCCTGCGCCGACGGCGTGACGAGCACGGCCGTGATCAGCACAATCGCCGTCAGCAAGATCGGGATCCGCACGCTTGAGGATCGTACGGGTCGTTACGGCAGCAGATCGATCCGGTGCCGCGTCACCGGATATCCGGCCCTGGCGAACGTCCTGGCCATCCGGACGTTCGGCACGTCAGTGCTGGCGACGATCTTCTGCGCGCCTTCGGCGGCGAGCATGTGGGTGGCCTCCGCCAGCAGGTCGTAGGAGTAGCCGTGGCCGCGCTGCTCGGGCAGCACCGCGATGTAGCCGATGCAGTGGGCGCTGTAGTGGTAACAGGGCGCGGCCAGCCCGACGAGTTCGCCGTCCGGCGTGTACGCGAGCCGCCACCACTCGCGTGGGCTCGGCATCCAGAGCAGGTAGTCGAGATCGTCCTGGGCGGACGCGTCCAGGCCCTTCTCCTCGATGACGCGCCGGGCGTGTGCGTCGACACTGGTCGCGTTGACGCGGCGGAACAGGGTGAAGATGACGTCGTCGTCGGGCTCGGGCCGGAACTCCAGGCGCGTGCTGCGCTCCGGCAGCCCGCAGTCCGGAGTCCAGGTGTAGGTGTATCGCTCGACGAGGTAGGTCATGCCGGCGGCGGTCGCCGCGTCGAGACGCGCCGTGGCGGCGGCGTGCACCGCCGGGTCGTCGCGCCACTTCGGCGGCAGGATGAGCGAGTACTCGGCACTGAGCGGGGCGGTGCGCAGCAGGTGCACGGCGGCGTCTGCGTCGGTGAAGTCGAACCAGTCCAACGCCTTCGGCTCGGTGTCGTCGGGCCCGCCCCACCACACCGCCCGGGCAACGACAACGCCGTCGCGCAGCGCGATCCACGTCCATTCGAGGCGGTAATCGCCGGTGGCGTAGGTGATACCCAAGGGGGCGTAGCCGACCAGGCCGGGGTCGGGCAGCGAGTCGAACAGGGCCTCTTCGCCGGCCGCGAGGGGCCGGACGATCAGATCAGACATGCGGGCAACTCCGGGAGAATCGGTGTGTGCTCCCGGTTGTCACGCCCTGTGGGTCCGGTGGGAGCACGTGAACAGTCGAGTGACCATCGCTCCCACCTCCTCTGCCGTCGTCGAAGGGCGCGCCGGCGACTGTAGCCGCGCCGGCGCGTCCCTCGCGAACGGTTTTCAGCTCGTGGTGATGAACTTGTCCGGGCTCGTCACGACGGGGGACTCGACGTACAGGCTGCGGTACTCGTCCTGGATCCCCTTGTTGTGCACCTGGAGCGCCAGCGGGCCGTCACGGCCGGCGGTCTTGTCGGTGAAGTCCAGCACCTCGGTGCCCTTGCACGTGGTGGCGGTGCCCGACAGCGGGCAGCAGGCCATCCGGGCGACGCCGGTGGTCTTGTTGCCGATCAGCTCGCACTGGCTCCAGTTGTGGATGTCCAACTTGGTGTGCGGCAGCTGCTTGAACAGCTTGCCGCCGCCGTTGTTCTTGCCGGGGCGGTAGTCCCAGTGGCCGCCGTTGGGCGGCTGGAACTGGATGGCGCTCAGCGCGTCGCGGATGGGGTTGGTGGTGCCCCAGATCAGCACCGTCGGGGCGTGGTTGCCGACCACCTGGCGGACGTTGAAGATCCAGCGGAAGGTGCCGGCCTGGACCTTGTTGTAGTACAGCCAGCCGCGCGAGGTGCCGTTGCCGTGGATGACGCCGTTCTGCGCCGACCACTGGCCCGCGGCCTGCGAGGTCCACCCGTCCAGCGTCTTGCCGTCGAACATGGAGACGAGGTTCGGGTCGTTGTACGGGTTGCCAGGATCCTTGGCGGCCTGGCTTGCGGGAGCCATGGCGACCGCGACGAGCAGGGAGATCGCGATGGTGACTATCCATAGTGGACGACGGACCATGATCCCTCCGGGCGTGAATAGGACTGTAAACCTTTTCATGCGCGGCGGACCCCAGGTTAGAAGCGCCCGAAGCCCCCGTCAACGCCCAACCCCCGCGAGTCGCGCTGACGGACACACCGAATGTCGGTTTCAGGCAGAAACGAGACTGGGAGCTCAGTTCTGTCGGAAACTGGGGATCGGTGTGACGTCCGGGGACTCGCCGGGTGGGTGGGGGAGTGCGGCGGCGTGAGGGGTCGGTTGTGGCGGAACCGGGTTCGCGATAGCGCTGGGTGGGACTCGCTGGGATGAGGTGGCGGAGCGACGCGCCGATCTGCCGGAGTCCGGGGATCGACGCGACGCTGGGCGGGACTCGGGGGGCGAAGCGGGCGCACCTGAGTGGCTCGGTTGGCGGTGGTGGCCAAGTGAGCCACTCAGGTGGCGTTCGGCAACTGCCCCAGACCTACATTCGTTGTGTCTGTGAGCGCGACTCGCCGGGGTGATCAGGCGGGGGTGAGTTCCAGGACCAGGGCTTGGGCGGGGCCTAGGAGCGGGGCTTGGAGGCCGAAGGTGGCCAGGGTGGCGCCGGGGAGGGTGACGCCGGTGGCGACCCACGGGGTCTGCTGGGCGAAGCGGCTGGCGGCGGGAGCCAGCTCGGGGATGGCCCGTACGGTGTAGCGGCGCGCGGGGTCCAGGCCGGGGAAGCGCAGGCGGGCGGGCACCGCGTCGGGGGAGGTTTCCAGCCGGGCGTAACAGAAAACGGCGTGCCCGTCGCCGACGACGCCGTGCAGCAGGGAGCCGTGATCGGTGTGATCGGCCCGTACGGTCACGCCCCCGTGCAGCAGCGGCCGCAGCCGCTTGTACACGGCGATCCACCCGGTGAGCTGGGCCAGTTCCTCGGCGGACAGGCCGGTGAGGTCCCACTCCAGCCCGGCGTGGTCGAACAGGGCCGTGGCGCAGCGGAACGGCAGCTCGGTGACGCGCCCGGTGGTGTGCGCCTCCGGCGGCCCGACGTGGCTGCCGATCAGCTCCGGCGGCACGAGCAGGCCCATCCAGCGCTGGATCCGTTGCCGCTCAACGGCATCGTTGGTGTCGGACGCCCACACGCGGTCGGTGTGCCCGAGAATGCCGAGATCCACTCGGGCGCCGCCGGAGGAGCAGGACTCGATCTCCAGCGCCGGATGCCGTGACCGCAGCGCGTCGAGCAGCCGGTACACCGCCGCGGTCTGACCGTGCACGCCCGGCACGGCCTCCATCAGGTCCCGGTTGTGATCCCACTTGATGTAGTCGATCCGGTACTCGGCGACGAGGGAGTCCAGGCGCTCCAACAGATAGTCGAACACCTCGGGCTTGGCCAGGTTCAGCACCTGCTGCTGCCGCCACGGCCGCGCGAGCCGGTCACCGGCGACCAGCAGCCAGTCGGGGTGCGCCCGGGCCAGCTCCGAGTCGGGGTTGACCATCTCGGGCTCGAACCACAGCCCGAACTGCATTCCCTTGTCCCGCACGTAATCCACCAGCGGCTTGAGCCCGTCCGGCCACACCTGGGTGTCCACGTACCAGTCGCCGAGCCCGGCGCTGTCGTCCCGCCGGCCGAGGAACCAGCCGTCGTCCAGCACGAACCGTTCGACGCCGATCTCCGCGGCCCGGTCGGCCAGCGCCTTGAGCCGGTCCAGGTCGTGGTTGAAGTAGACGGCTTCCCACGTGTTGAGCACGACCGGCCGCGGCGTGGACGGATGCGAGTCGCGGGCCCGCATCCACGCGTGCAGGCGGTCGCTCAGTCCGTCCAGACCCCGGTCGGACCACACGAACAACGCCCACGGCGTCGCGTACGACTCGCCGGGGCCGAGGCGGATCTCGCCCGGGGCAAGGATTTCCGCCGAGCCGAGCACGCTGACGCCTTCGGCCAGCCGCTCGGCGAAGTGCTCGTGGTTGCCGCTCCACGCGAGGTGCACGCCCCACACCTCGCCGTGCCGGAACCCGAAGCCGTCGGTGCCGGCGACGAGCAGCCCGGTCGCGTCGTGACCGGTGCGGCCGCGGCGGCTCTCGCGCGCCCGCAGGCCGTGCAGGAACGGGCTGCGCTGTGGCGACCGCTCCCGGCACCACCGCCCGGTGAGGTCCAGCAGCTCCGACGCGTGCGTGGGCACCGGCAGCAGCAGCCGCAGGGCGTCCACCGTCCACGTGTCGGCGCCGGTGTTGACGATCTCGTGCCGGACCCGCAGCACGCCCTGCGGGTCGAGGTGCAGCTCGACGTGGAATTCCACGCCGGCAAGGGAATCGGCCGCGGTGAAGGTGACCGAGTTGCCGTCCACGGCGACCGGCGCGATCAACTCCGGCCGCACGTGCTGGTACGAGCCCTCGCGGTGGCCGGCCGTGCCGGGGCGGCCGAGCCAACCCTCCTGTTCGGACGGCAGCACGGTGAGCCGGATCGGCGTGTCGACGGAGCTCGGCGCCACGCCGGGCGTCGAGGCGAGAACCAACGCGTCGTCCACGGGACCGAGGTCGGCGCCCCAGTGCAGCACGCGGGGCAGGCCCGGGCCGGTTTCCAGGACCAGGCCCACCCCGTTCGCCGCGAGGCTGATCAGCTCACTCATGGCCGCAACCTAAGCGAGGCCGAGAACCTTTTCAACTAGCGGACGGCGACCAGCACCCGATCGTCACCGGACTGCCATACGAAGCCCACCTCGCGGAACCCGGCGGCCCGCAACAAATCGACGTGGGCGTCGAGGCCGAGACCGACGCCGTGGTCGTCGGCCGGCACCGCCCGCTCGCGGCGCTGGGCGAGGAGTCCGGCAAACGTTTCCTCCGCCTCGACGGCGGCCCACCACTGCTGCCAGTTCTCGTTGGCGGTCACGCCGACCCGGGCCTCCCGCTCGCGCCGCACCATCTTCTGGAGCTCCGCCAGCCGGGGCTGCGACTCGATGAAGTGATCACCGTCGACCAGCACGCCGCCGGGCTCGATCAGCTCGAACAGGTCCCGGTAGAGCCGGCTCAGGCCCTCCTCGGGCAGCCAGTGCAGCGCGGTGGTGGACACGGCCGCCTGCACCGGGCCGGTGAGCTCCAGCGCGTCCGCCCAGCCGGGCACGCCCAGCCGCGACTCGACGTACCGCACGTTCGGCGGCGTCGTGGCGCGGGCGAAGGCCAGCAGCAGGGGATCGGTGTCGATTCCCACCAGCTGGGCGCTCGGCAGCCGGCCCGCCAGCCGGCCGGCCAGCGAGCCGGGGCCGCAGCCCAGGTCGAGCACGGTGGGCGACGGGTGCTCGCCGAGCGTGTCCGCGAGGATGTCGCCGATAACTGTGAACCGCAGCTCACGGTCGGCGATGTAGTGCTCCTGCTGCGCGTCCCAGCGGCGCAGCCACTCGGCCGCGACGGCCGGATCGACGATGTCGGTGCTGGTCATGTGCCCTCCCCGTTCGATGCTCCTGTTGCAACTTAATGGCAATAAGCGCGGATCTCAAGGGGTGGACGGCCGATCGACGGGTGTCCGCGGCGGTTAGGGTCTGCGACCATCCGTTCACTGTCCGAGTTCGAGGTGGGGGAACACCGATGACCTGGCGAGGATCGTCTCTGCTCGTGGCCGGGCTGCTACTGGCCGGCACCCTGACCGCCTGCGGCGGCGGCGCCCAGAGCGCCAGCACCGCGTTCGACGCGAACAACTGCCAGGGCGGCACGCTGGATGTCCTCAACCAGGACGACGCCGCCTCGCACCTGGACCCGGCGCGGCTCTACACCTCCGGCGGCGGCAACATCCCGTCCCTGCTGTTCCGGACGCTGACGACCAGGACCCGCAAGGCCGGCGCGGACGGCGCGAAGGTCGCCCCGGACCTGGCCACCGACACCGGCGAGCCCAACGCCGACGCCACGGTGTGGACATATCACCTGCGGGACGGCCTGAAGTTCGAGGACGGCACGGCGATCACCGCGCAGGACGTGAAGTACGGCATCGAGCGCGGCTTCGCGGCCGAGCTGCCCGGCGGCGCGCCCTACCTGCACGACTGGCTCGTCGGCGCGCAGAACTACCCGGGGCCCTACAAGGATCCGAACGGCATCGCCGCGATCGAGACCCCCGACGCCAAGACCATCGTCTTCCACCTCAACTCGCCGCACGGCGACTTCCCCTACCTGGCCACGGCGACGCAGTTCGCGCCGGTGCCCAAGGCCCAGGACAAGGGCGCCGACTACGAGAAGCACCCGATCTCCAGTGGCCCGTACAAGATCGAGTCGTACGACAAGGGCAAGAGCATGGTGTTGGTGCGCAACACCAACTGGTCGCGCGCGGTGGACCCGAACCGGCTGGCCTGCCCGGACCGCATCGAGGCGACCTACGGCCTGGACCCGGCGGTGATCAACCAGCGGCTGACCACCGGCACCGGCAAGGACGGCGACGCGGTCACCACCGACACCGACCTCGGCCCGTCGGAGCTGGCCCAGCTGGACAACAACCCGGACCTGGCCAAGCGGGTGGCCAAGGGCGGCTTCCCGTACACGTACTACATCGCCTTCGACAACACCAAGGCCCCGTTCAACGACATCCGGGTGCGGCAGGCGCTGAGCTACGCCATCGACCGCACGTCGGTGGTCAACGCGGCCGGCGGCAGCTCGCTGGCCTACCCGGCGACGACGTTCCTGCCCGACAACAAGAACATGGGCTACCAGGCGTTCGACTTCTTCCCGGCCGGCAAGAACGGCGACCCCGCCAAGGCCAAGCAGCTGCTGGCCGAGGCCGGTTTCTCGAACGGCATCACCATCACGCTGGCCCACCGCAGCGCCGACTTCAACCAGGACGGGCCGAAGGTGGCCACGGCGGTGCAGGACGCGTTCCAGAAGGCCGGCATCACCGTGAAGCTCCAGAGCATCGACAGCGACAGCTACACCACCACGGTCAGCAACCCGGCGACCCAGCCGCAGGCGTCGGTGGAGGGCTGGGGCGCGGACTGGCCGTCCGGCGGCCCGTTCATCATCCCGATCTTCGACGGCCGGCAGTACCTGGCCGGCGGCGGCAACTTCAACACCGCGCACTTCAACGATCCCAAGGTGAACGCGGACATCGACGCGATCAACAAGATCACCGACCCGGACCAGGCCGCGCAGCGCTGGGGCCAGGTGGACAGCGAGATCATGAAGCAGGCGCCGCTGGTGCCGCTGTTCCACACCACCCAGCTGCGGCTGTACGGCAAGAACGTGAAGAACGCCTTCGTCAGCGACTGGACCGGCGTGTACGACCTGTCCCAGGTGTCCGTGAAGTGACCGCCCCGTCCGAGGCGAGACCCGGCTTCCGGGTCTTCGCCGGCCGGTTCCGCACCGACCGCGCCGCCGTGTTCGGCGCGGTCGTGGCGGGCCTGCTGGTGCTGCTGGCGGTGTTCGCCCCCGTGCTGACCGCGATCGAGGGCCAGGACATCGCCTCGTTCCACAGCGACCTGGTCGACTCGGCGCGCGGCGGCGTGCCGCTCGGGCCGCTGGGCGGGATCAGCGGCCAGCACTGGCTCGGCGTGGAGCCGCAGACCGGCCGCGATCTGTTCGCCCGCATCGCCCAGGGTGCGCAGATCTCGTTGCTGGTGGCCGTGTGCGCGACGGTGGTGCAGGTGTTCCTCGGCGTGACCGTGGGTCTGGCCGCCGGGTTGGGCAGCAAGCTGGTGGACACCGTGCTGACCCGGCTCGCCGACATCGCGCTGGCGTTCCCGGTCATCATCTTCTCGCTGGCGCTGCTGACCATCGTGCCGGACGCCTTCCCCCGGCCGCTGCTGCTGGCGCTGGTGATCGGCGTGCTCGGCTGGGGCGGCACGGCCCGCATCAGCAGGGCGCAGACGTTGTCCCTGCGCACCAGGGACTTCGTCGCCGCGGCCCGGCTGTCCGGCGCGGGCGGGTTCCGCATCGCACGCCGGGAGATCCTGCCCGGGCTGGCCGCGCCGGTGATCACCTATGCGGCGTTGCTGCTGCCCACCAACGTGATCACCGAGGCGGCGCTGTCCTTCGTCGGCGTCGGCGTGCGGCCACCGACCTCGTCGTGGGGGCAGATGCTGTCCACGGCGACGACGTGGTTTCGCAGCGACGTGATGTACGTGCTGATCCCCGCGGTCATGGTGTTCCTCACCGTGCTCTCGTTCACGCTGGTGGGCGAGGGTGTGCGGGTGGCGCTCGACCCGCGGACCACGCGCCTGACCAGGAAGGCGGGCTGAGGTGCTCGGCTACGCGGTGCGCCGGGTCAGCGGCGCGGTGGCGGTGCTGCTGATCATGTCGGCGGTGGTGTACGTGCTGTTCTTCCTGATGCCGGCCAATCCGGCGCAGCTGGTGTGCGGGATCAAGGCGTGCACGCCCGACCGGCTGGCGCTGATCTCGCACAGCCTGGGCCTGGACGAGCCGCTCTACCTCCAGTACTGGCACTTCCTGGTCGGGCTGTTCGCCGGCCGGGACTACAGCACCGGACCGTCCATCGTGCACTGTGCGGCGCCGTGCCTGGGCTATTCCTTCCAGTACACCGAGCCGGTGCTCCAGATCATCGGCGAGCGGCTGCCGGTGTCCGGCTCGCTGGTGATCGGCGCCGCGATTCTGTGGCTGTCGCTGGGCATCGGCATCGGCGTGCTGTCGGCGCTGCGCCGCGGCCGGTGGCTGGACCACGTGGTGAACGCGATCGTGCTCGGCGGGCTGGCCGTGCCGATCTTCATCACCGGCCTGATGGCGCTGATGATCGTCTGCGTCTGGTTGCAGTGGATGCCGTTCCCGACCTGGGTCCCGTTCGACGAGGATCCCGTGCTGTGGGCGCAGAACCTGGTCCTGCCGTGGATCGTGCTGGCGCTGACCACCATGCCGGTCTACGTCCGGATGTCCCGCGCCGGCATGCTGGAGACCCTGGCCGAGGACCACATCCGCACCGCCCGGGCGTACGGGCTGCCCGAGCGGCAGGTGATCGGCCGGCACGCGCTGCGCGGCGCGTTGAGCCCGCTGATCACGTTGGCGGCGCTGGACATCGCCGGCATCCTCACCTCCTCGGTGCTCACCGAAACCGTGTTCGGCCTGCCCGGCCTCGGCCAGATGACCGTGCAGGCGGTGCGCAACGTCGACCTGCCCGTCGTGGTCGGGCTGGTGCTGCTGATCGGGTTCGTCATCGTGGTGTGCAACACGATCGCCGACCTGCTCTACGCGGCGGTCGACAAGAGGGTGAGCGTGCAGTGAGCGAGCTTGTGAGCGAACCATTCAATGCTGAGCGTCCGCGAACGCGGACACCGGGCGCTGGCGAGGTGCCGCAGTGAGCGAGCTTGTGAGCGAACCATTCAACGCTGAGCGTCCGCGAACGCGGACACCGAGCGCTAGCGAGGTGCCGCAGTGAGCGAATCCGTTGTGTCGGTGCGGGATCTGGTCATCGACTTCCACACCGAGGGCGACACCGTCCGCGCCGTCGACGGGTTGTCGTTCGACCTGGCGGCCGGGCGGGCGCTCGGCATCGTGGGGGAGTCGGGTTCCGGCAAGAGCGCGACCGCGTTGTCCCTGCTGGGTCTGCACCGCGGCGGTAACGCGGACGTGACCGGCTCGATCGACGTGCTCGGCACGGATGTCCTTGCGGCGTCGAACGAACAGGTGCGGCAGCTGCGGGGCAACCGGATCGCCATGGTGTTCCAGGACCCGCTGTCCGCTCTGGACCCGTTCTTCAAGGTGGGCGACCAGATCGTCGAGGCCTACCGCGCGCACAACAAGGTCGACCGCCGCGCCGCGCGCAAGCGGGCGATCGAGGTGCTGGACCGGGTCGGCATCCCCGACGCCGCACGGCGGGTCGACGCCTATCCGCACGAGTTCTCCGGCGGCATGCGGCAGCGGGCCCTGATCGCGATGGCCCTGGCGCTGTCGCCGGAGGTCCTGGTCGCCGACGAGCCGACAACCGCGCTGGACGTGACCGTGCAGGCCCAGATCCTGGACCTGATCCACGACCTGCGGGCCGAGACCGGGATGGCGCTGATCCTGGTCACGCACGACCTCGCGGTGGCCGCCGGCAACGTCGACGACGTGCTGGTCATGCAGCGCGGCAAGGCGGTCGAGCACGGGCCGGCGGCCGACGTGCTCGGCGCGCCGAGCGCGGTCTACACGCGCGAGCTGGTGGCGGCCGTTCCCCGGCTGGAGCAGCCGCGGGAGTCGAAGGTCGTCGGCGGTGAGCCGCTGGTGCGGGTCGATGACGTGCACCAGGTCTTCACGGTCGGCTCCTTCCTGAACCGGACCAAGGTGCACGCCGTCGAGGGCGTCACGCTGGACGTGCTGCGCGGCGAGGCGCTGGGGATCGTCGGCGAGAGCGGCAGCGGCAAGACCACCCTGGCGCGCATGATCGTCAGACTGCTGCGGCCCACCTCCGGACGGATCCGGTTCGACGGCCGGGATCTGGCCGACGACCGGGCGCTCCGAGAGGTCCGGCGCGAGCTCCAGATGGTGTTCCAGGACCCGGTGTCGTCGCTGAACCCGCGCCGCACCATCGGCGAGAGCATCGCCGACCCGCTGCGCGTGCAGGGCGAGGACGCGTCCCGGCAGCGGGTCCGCGAGCTGCTCGCGCTCGTGGGGCTGGATCCGGACCGCATCGACCGGTATCCGCACGAGTTCTCCGGCGGTCAGCGGCAGCGCATCGGCATCGCGCGGGCCATCGGGCTGCGGCCGCGGCTGCTGGTCTGTGACGAGCCGGTGTCCGCGCTGGACGTGTCGACCCAGGCCCAGATCATCCGTTTGCTAGCCTCCCTGCGTTCCGAGTTCGACCTCACGCTGATCTTCGTCGCCCACGACCTGGCCGTGGTGCGGCAGGTCAGCGACCGGGTCGCCGTGATGAGCAAGGGGGCCGTGGTGGAGCTCGGCGAGACGGACGCGCTGTACGACAATCCCACGCACCCGTACACGAAGTCGCTGCTCGCGGCGGTGCCGGTGCTCGACCCCGAGCTGGCGCGGCAGCGTCGGCTGGAGCGCGGGCTGCTGACCCCGTGAGACTTCCGCTGCGTTGGCCGGTGGTGGTCCTGGTCGGTGTCGTGCTGGCCGTCGGTGGAATCGTCGGCGCGTACTGGGACCGTGTCGACCACGCGTCGGTCGACGCCCGGCACGCGGCGGCGCTGGCCGGGCTGAAGTCCGACGACGTGCAGGCCCGGATCCGGGCCGTCGACGCGCTGGAGTCGGTGACCAAGGAGTCGCCGGCCGACCAGCCGGCCGTGACCGCGGAGCTGGCGTCGTTCATCCGATCCGTCGCGGGATCGGGCAACTGTCCGGACACGGGGGTCGGCCGGGACGTGCAGGAGGCGTTGAACGTGTTGGTGCGGCGCAAGGTGATGTCCGACGGCACCACGGTCGTCGACCTGCACGGGGCGTGCCTGAACAACGCCGCGATGGGCAAGATCGGCCTGCCGTACGGGAATCTGGTCGGCACCAGCTTGGTCGGGGCCGAACTGATGTTCTCCGTCCTCGACGGGGCCGACCTCACCGGCGCGGACCTCCGCGGCGCCGACCTCGACAACGCCCGGTTGGTGCAGGCAAACCTGTCGCACACCGACCTGTCGAAGGCGAATCTCGCTGGCGCCGACCTGAATTACTCCCGTTAGCGGTTCGTCTCACCGGTCACGGCGCGGGTGTGGTCGAGCAGCTCGGCGGCGGCACCGGGGACGGCGTAGCGGGCGGCCTCCAGAGCGCCGGTGGCGGCGGACCGGGCGTCGGGGTTGGTGGCGCGGTGCAGGCACGCCCACAGCCAGTGGTGCTCGCGGTAGTCGGACAGGCCGGACCGCCGGGCCAGCAGCTCGGCCTCCGGCGTCAGCGCCCGGGCGGCCAGCGAGGCGGCGACGGCGGGGTGATCGGTCAGTTCGGACCGTTCGACGACGAAGGCGGCGGCCCACCAGGCCAGGTCGCGGAGGCGGTCGTCCGGCACGTCGCGGAACTCCGTGTTGCGGGTATCGGCGTAGAGCACCGGCAGCAGTGGCAGGATCGGGTACCCGACGTCGGCGGACTCGATGACCGCCAGCTGCTCGGCGGACAGCGACAGCCCGGTGAAGCGGGCGGCGGCGAAGACGCCCTTCGCGGGCCGGTGGCCGTAGTTCGCCACGTCGAGATCCTCGAGCAGCGCCTCGGCGGCCGGTGACGGCTCCTGGAGGCCGAGTTCGAAGGACGCCAGCGACTCGCCGGCCTTGGCCAGGGAGAACCTGGTCAGGGCGTTGACGTTCCAGTACATGCTGGCGGCGACGGTGTCGGGGGAGGAAAGGGCGCGCATCACCCGCTCGTCGCTGGCGACCCAGCCGTTGTACTCGACGGCGACGACCCCACCGGGCACGTCGAGCACCGCGACCCACGGATCGAGCGTGCCCTGCTCGGACAGCTCCCGCGCCGAGGCCGGCGCGGACGGGTCCGCGCCGAAGTCGCGGAGCACCTCGGTGGCGGACTTGCCGGCGACAAAGGTGATCGTGGCGGCATCCGACAGGGAACTGGACTCGATCCAGTGGTAGTCGGCCTCGGGCGGGACGACGACCGGCGGCTCGGGCTCGCCGCGCAGGACGTGGCCGAGGCGGTCGGAAGCCCTGTGCACCAACGGATCGGCCAGCGGCGCTCGCCAGACGGTGAGCTCGTAGCGTTCGTCGCCCTCGTCACGGCCGCGCGCGCAGACCCGCACGCGGTAGTCGCCGGGCCACGGGGGAGCGGTGTCCCGGCCCGCGCCCGCGATGGACGCGCCGCCGACCGGGGCGTGCCAGCTGACCTCGACCGCTTCCTCCCAGAGGAAGGGATCCGGCTCGACAACCGGGGGCTCCTCGACGATCCGCAGGATATATCCGACGCTGCGGTTCTCGTGGCCGGTCCGGATGGCCACGCCACCGGGAACCACCGCCACCAGTCCGTTCTCGGAGAAGTCCACAGTGGACTCGACGGGCCCTTCGGCGAGGGCGAACATGTGGTCCGCGACCATGGCGCGACCGCTGCTGTGCCGGGGCATCAGGTAGTTCGCGCGGCGCTTGGCCAGCTCGGCCTCGGCGTAGGCGGCGGGCATCGGTGCTTCCCGCAGGATCGGGGCGGCGATGCCGAGCGCGGTGCCGATGATCGCAGGGGCGGAGACCTTGGGCCACAACGACCGCAGCACAACGGTCGTGGCGACGACGCTCAGCGCGAGGTGCCGCGCGCCGTGCGAGGCGGCGATGGCGGTCTCGTCCTCACCCGTAGCGACGAGCAGGGGAGCGATCGCCGGGTGGGTGACCAGCTCGGTGACGACGAACTGGGCCATGTCCCGGGAACCCGGTACGAATCCGTCCAGTTTGGACAGTTCCGGTGACATCGCGCTGCCACCGGACATCGTGGCGACGCTGACCGTGCGGCGACCGTCCGGGAGCGTCGGCAGGACGGCGACCAGGTCGGGCAGCGCGACGTCGAGCGCCGCAACCGTCAGCTCGAGCGCGCCCAGCAGGCGTTCGGCGAGCAGGTCGGGCAGGCCGCCCAGCCGGTCACCGCCGCGAACGGCGGCCTGCTGGGCGCGGTTCGCGTTGGCGGGAGCGGCGACCTGCCGGGCCCGCGCCGCCTGCCCCTCTCGCCGCACCAGCGCCTGCGCCGGGCTCATCAGGCCGAGCCGTCCCGGCGCCGGCGCCTTCTCCCGCAGCCGGCCCAGTTCCGCCGCCGGCGCTGGCGGAATCGCCTGCGCCACACGGCTTAAATCACCGGCGACCACCTGTGCCATCGCGTCCAGCACGGCCTGCGGTAACGCCGTCGTCGGCCCGTACATCGTCCCCCCACTGTCACCGGATCACTTGACCGGCAACAGAATGGCAGACGGGTGCGCGGCGTCGTGGAACACCTCCAAGCGGGTCGGATACGGCGTGGTCGCGGTGGCGAAGGGCTCGTCGCTGCCGAGGTTGCGGGCGTAGCGGGGGAACGCGCCGCCGGCGACCTGGACCCGGATCCGGTGGCCGCGCCTGAACACGTGCGCGGTGGGCGACAGCTCGACGGTGACCTTGGTGATGCCGTCCGGCCGCACCTTGACCAGATCGTCGCAGATGTTCACGGACCGGCCGCGCCGATCCACGTCGCACAGGCGCACGAACAGGTCGCAGGCGGGCCGGTCGGACCGCAGCCACACCTCGGCGCCGACCTCGCCGATCACCTCGAGGTCGGCGTCCAGCACGTCCGACGTGAAGGTCAGGACGTCGTCCCGCGCCTCCAACTTCCGGTTGTCCACGGCCCCGGCGCCCCGGGCCTCCAACTTCGCGCCGCCGACCGACGGCGTCGGGTTGGACGGGTCGTACGTGAAGGCCGTCGGCACGACGAAGCCGCCGGGGGTGCTGCCCAGCGCGTTGCCGGCGAGCAGGTGCCAGCGCTGCTGCGTGTACCCGGCGGGCGGCCACTGGTCGTACTCCCGCCACTCCTTGACGCCCATCACGAACAGTCGCACCGGCGCGCGGTAGTTGGGCTTGGCGCCGCGCGCGAGCGGCCCGGCCCAGCGCACGGTCTCCCAGATCGACGCCGAGATGCCCCGCGGGTCGGAGTGGGCCCACGGGCCGATCGTCAGCCGCGGCGGCCGCCCGGCCTCGACGAGGGCCCGGTAGTCGCGGAGCTGGTCGGACAGGAAGATGTCGTACCAGCCGGCGATGGAGCTCACCGGCAGCGTCACCTCGCCGACGGTGTCGGTGAAGTCCTCGTTCTTCCAGTACGGGTCGTCCTGGTCGTGGTGCACGCAGTCCTGGTAGAAGGGCCAATCCCGGCCCAGCGCGGCCTTGTCCCCGTCCACCAGCGGCAGGGTGAGCATCGCCGCCTCGGTCTTCCGGCGGCCGAAGGCGTTGCGCAGCATGGCGAACCGGCGTTCCTGGGTGGCGGTCATCACCGACCAGCTCATCAGGGTTTCCATCTCGATGCGACCCGGCCGCAGGAAGGTCATGGCCAGCCGGGACGACGTGACGTGCGGCACCATCGCCTTCACCTGCGGCGGCGCGCCCGCGGCGACGGCCCACTGGGTGTAGCCGAGGTAGCTGGCGCCGACCAGGACGACGGAGCCGTCGAACCAGGGCTGCTCGGCCAGCCAGCGCAGCGTCGCCTGGCCGTCGGCCCGCTCGTGCCGCATGGCCCGGAACTCGCCGCCGCCGGAGCCGAAGGTGCCCCGCGTGCTGACCACCACGACGTGGAAGCCGCGCTCGGCCAGCAGCCGGCCCATCAGCCAGCCGAGCGGCCCGCGCCGCCCGTACGGGGACCGCACCAGCGCCGTGGGCAGCTTGTCGGCGCCCTCCGGGGCCCAGTGGTCCGCGAGCAGCGTCACACCGTCGTCGGCGGGCACTTTCAGGTCCCGCTCGACCCTCACCTTGCGCGCCGTCGCCGGCGGCAGCTTCAGCAACCGTTGCGCGACCCAACCAGTCACCGTCATCGGCTCAGCCTGCCATGGCTACGCTCCGTGCGCGTCCGGTATCGCGACCACGGTCGGCATTCGGGTGATTACTGGCTGTTTCGCTAGGCCGAGCGTGTGGTTCTGGATGAACCGGGATTAAACGGGCGCGCGTGTGGGCAGGGCGATGGTGCATTCTTGCTGGTACCGGCCCAGCGAGGGCAGGAGGTACCCACAATGCCAGACAGCTCCGCGGCACTTCCGCTCCGCAACTACACCCGGCTCACGTTCGGTGAGCTGGCCGAGGCAATCCTGTGCCTGACCGCACACGAACTCCACCAGTTGTTGGGTTACGAATGGGTGCACGGCCGGCGCGACGAAGTCATCGTGCTGCTGCGTGACCGACTCACGGAACTGGGCACCGGCGTGGCGCCTTCGGGCACCCCGGCGGTGTTCATTCCGTGCCAGCCCGGGAGTCCCGAGAACCTGCCGGTGATGCCCCGGATCGATGCCGCCATCGAGGGAACAGAACGGGAGCGTCCCACGTTGTAGGAGGTGGTCGGCGGCGAGCGAGCCGCGGAGACCGCGTCGATGAATCCCCTCACATCCGCGAGTCGCGGCAGTCCCGAATGCCGTGCATCCGCTGGCGCCCCGCCGACCCCCGTCGCCGTTCCGGGACTCTCCCCCGTGCCGTCCCGGAACGGCGCGCCCGAAGGGACCTCCGTCCCCGACCGGTTTCCCGTTTCGACGTCTTCGACGTGATCAGAATTACCTGAACCCTTATTTCGGGAGTGAAATCCGTGTCGAGAGGGTAAGAGAAGGGGCAGAGGTCGGGGAAAGGAACCTGGGATGAGCGTCAACAGTGACTTCGCGGCATGGGCGGAGCCGGAAGCCGGGCTGACAGAGCTGATCGACATGCGCGAGCCGGAGTCGGGCCGGCACCGCGCGGACACCGTGAGCAACGGCATCAGCGTCGAGGAGCTGCTGGTCCGCGTCGGGCAGAGCCGCAACTAGCGGGTGTGACGTGGCTGACGTCGGCAACCGACGTCACGCTACGTGGAATTAACCGTCCCGTACTCGCGTTGGACAGCATGCGGACACACCGAGAGGGGCCGACCGGCTCCCGGAGTTCGCGCTTCCTCGAACGTAGCAGAGCGACAGCCCTGCGCGCTCGGGGCCGGCGTTGAGTGAGGAGGTCATCGTGGCTGAGGTGAGGACGCCCAGGCAGCGGGTCGCGACCGATGGCGACCAGGACCTGGTGCGCCACTACCTTGCCGACATCGGGACCACCCCGCTGCTGACGGCGCCCGAAGAGGTCGCGCTGGCGAAGCGGATCGAGGCGGGCGTGTACGCGGCCGAGCTGCTGCGCACGGGCGAGCTGGGGGAACGGACCCGTGACGACCTGGCCATGCTGGCCAGGGACGGCGAGGCGGCGCGCGATCACATGATTCGGGCCAACCTGCGGCTGGTGGTCTCCACCGCCCGCAAGTACAGCCACCGCGGGCTGCCGTTCCTGGACGTGATCCAGGAGGGCAACCTGGGACTGATCAGGGCGGTCGAGAAGTTCGACTACGCCAAGGGCTTCAAGTTCTCCACCTACGCGATGTGGTGGATCAGGCAGGCGATCGAGCGCGGCGTCGCGGAGACCTCGCGCGTGATCCGGCTGCCCGTCCACGTCGTCGAGCAGGTGAACCGGATCGCCAAGGCGGACCGGCAGCTCAACCTCAGGCTCGGGCGCGAGCCCTCGCTGGCCGAGATCGCCGAGGAGGTCGGCCTGGCCGTGGAGCGGGTGGACGAGCTGCGCCGCGCCAGCCGCGAGGCGACCAGCCTGGACGCCACCGTCGGCGAGGACGGCGAGACCACCGTGTCGGACCTGATCGAGGACACCGACTCGGTGCGCGCGAGCGAGGTGCTGGAGCGGGAGGCGATGACCGAGTCGGTGCGCGCGGTCGTCAACACGCTGCCGCAGCGGGAGGCGCTGATCGTCAGCCTGCGCTTTGGGCTGGACGGCGGCAACCCCCGCACCCTGCAGGAGGTTGCCGAGCGTGTCGGGCTGACCCGTGAGCGTGTCCGGCAGCTGGAGAAGGGCGCATTGGCCCAGTTGCGCAATCCGGAGCACTCCAGGCCGCTGTTGGAGTGGGCCAGCTGAGCCGAACCCGAGGCGCTTGATCGGCCGAGTGGAGTAATACTCCCGGTAACTGTCGTACGAAAACGTGACTCGGCCGATCCGCAAGCTACCTTCGTGTGGTGTTCCCCTGCAGACCCCGTTTCTTGCGGCCACGTTCCGCAGCGCTGTCGTCACTTGTGGTTCTCGCAGTGGCGGCTGCCGCCTGCGGGACGCCGTCGCCGCCCGCGAAGACCGGCACCGGCGTGAGCAACACAGCCATTCGCCTGGGTGTGCTCAGCGACCTGTCCGGCCCGTTCGGCCCGCTGGGCGAGGCGGTCGTGCAGGGCAACCAGCTGTACGTGGACAAGCTCAACGCCGCCGGCGGCGTGTGCGGCCGCAAGGTCGAGCTGGACGTGCAGGACACCGGCTTCGACACCGACAAGGCGGTGCAGCTCTACTTCAAGATGGAGCCCACCGTGCTGGGCCTGTTGCAGGTGGTGGGCAGTGACATCACCAGCAAGATCACCCCGGACATGCTGCAGCAGCAGGTGATGGCCGCGCCCACGTCGTGGTCCAGCGACCTGCTGGGCAACCCGTACATGGTGGTGGTGGGGGCCACGTACGACCTGGACGTGATCAACAGCTTCGACTACCTGGTGCGCCAGGGCATGCTGCACCAGGGCGACGTGATCGGCCACATCTACAACGACGACCCCGAGTACGGCGGGAACGCGCTGCTGGGCAGCCAGTTCGTCGCCGACAAGCTGGGGCTCCAGCTCAAGGCCATCCAGGTCGCGGCGACCAAGACCGACTTCACCGCCGAGATCGCCCAGCTCAAGGCGGCCGGCGCCAAGGCGATCGCGATCAGCACGTATCCGCAGCAGACCGCGGTCGCCGTCGGCACCGCCGCGGCGATCGGGCTGAACGTGCCGTTCCTGGTGTCCAATCCGGGCTTCGACCCGTCCGTGCTGGCCAGCCCGGTCGGCCCCGCGTTCCAGCAGCTCGTGCTGGTGTCGTCCTCGGTCGCGCCGTTCGGGGCCAAACTGCCGGCCGCCGAGGAGTTGGCGACCGCGTACAAGGCCAAGTTCCCCAACGGAAAGCCGTCGATGGCCGTGGACTACGGCTACGTCGTCGGCATCGGCTACGGCGCGATCCTCAAGCGGGCCTGCGACGAGGGCGACCTGACCCGTCCCGGCGTGCAGAAGGCGTTCCACGAGTTGACCGGTGTGGACACCGGCGGGCTCACCGCGCCGCTGCTGTTCTCGTCCTCGAACTATCCGTCCAGCCGGCAGTCCTTCGTGCTGCGCCCCAACCCGAAGACCGCCGGCGGTCTGGACATCGTGGACCCGCTGAAGGAGTCCGACCTGGTCCGTCAGCGGATCGGTTAGGACGGAGACGACCCCCGGTGATCAGGGGAGCCGCGAGGCCCCGCCGATGCTTTGCCCGATTGCTGGATTTCGATCGCCGCCACCCGACGCGCCCCACCACCGAGCCGATGCGGCGGTCGAAATCCAGCAAGGGCGAGGCATCGGCTTAAAGGGGGCCGAGCCGCGACGCCGAAGATCGCGACGCGCGGCAGAGAGTCCAGTGGCGGCGGGCCAGGTGCGCGGGACTGCCCGCCGCCATCAGCATGAGCTCCTGGTCGGGTGTGGGGCAGCCGTCGGCCATCGCCTTCTCGGCCAGGGCCAGCGGAATCACCTCGGCCAGCCGCGGACTGGGCACCGCCGGCCCGGCCGGTCGCCGGTGGAACAAGCGGGCGAGGGCACGAAGACCGAGCATGGCGGGTCCTCCCGGTAGCCGCAGAACTGCAAGTGTGACAGCGCGCACACGGGTTCGGCTGCCGCCGAACGGGCTGTGTGATCAGTGCCAGAAGGCGGAGATCATCTTGGCCAGCGCGGCGCCCTGGCGCTGCCCGGCCAGCGCGGTGGGCGTCCGCACGCCCGGGTCCAGCGGGTTCGCGCCCATGGCGGCCAGCACGTCCTCGTCGGTCTTCACCACGACCACGGTCGACCCCTGCGCCCGCAGCGCCGCGACCTGCTCGTCGAGGTCGGTGAGGCCCTGCGCTTCCATCGCCTGGAGCACCAGCACGATCTCGTGACCGGCGGCGAGATCGGCGTTCTCGGCGCTGCGCACGCCGCCGTCGACGTAGCGGGTGCCGCCGATCGTGACCGGCGGCCACACGCCCGGCACCGCGCAACTCGCGGCCACGGCGTCCACCAGGCTCACTCCGCTGTCGCGGTCGAAGATCCGCTCCGCGCCGGTGTTCGCGTCGACGGCGACGATCCGCAGCTCCTGCTCGGCCGGCCACGCGTCGACCGGCACCCGGGCCTCGATCACCGCGTGCCGGTCCGCCTCGCTGACCGTCTCGGCGAGCAGCGCGACCCGGCACATCTCCCGCCGCAGGCCCTCGCGGTCCGGCGGGTTCGCCGGGTCGTAGCTGAACAGCGCCGCGAACTTCGCCACGTCGAAGTCGACCGGGATCTCCGGTGTCTGCTTGGCCGGATCCACCTGCCGCGCCAGCAGTTCCGCCAGCGGCAGCCCGCTGGCCAGCTGCGCGGCCACCGCCGAGCCGGCGGACGTGCCGACGACCAGGTCGGCGTCGCGTACGGTGACGCCCGCCTCCTCGAGTCCGGTGAGCAGGCCGATTTCCCAGGCGATGCCGGCGAGTCCGCCGCCACCGAGCACCAGAGCGTGTCGCATGGGCCGATCATCCCAGGGTCGAAGGTCCCGGCCTGAAGGGCCTCTTGTCGCTGTCGACGCGCCCCCTTCCGGTCGACTATGACTCCATGAGTCTCGATCAGTCCGCCGCGGGGACCGACTCGACCGGGCTCACCGCGCTCGACGAGGCGGAGTGCCTGCGGCTGCTGGCATCCGTGCCGCTCGGGCGCATCGCCGTCACCGACCGGGCGATGCCGTCGGTGCTGCCGGTGTACTTCCTGCTGCGGGGACGCGCCGTGCTGCTGCGGGTGTCCGGCGCCGGCCGGCTGGCTGCGGCGACGCGTGCGGCAGTCGTGGCGTTCGAGGCGGACGAGATGGGGCCGACGGGCGGCTGGAGCGTGCTGGGCATCGGACGCACCCGATCCGTGCGTCCGGACGAACGCGCTGCGGCGAGTGGCCTGAGAAGGTGGGGATCCGGCGACCAGGACCGCTTCGTGGCCGTCGGACTGGAGGTGCTCACCGGACGCCGGCTGCCCCCGCCGTCAGGGTGATCCCTCGACGGCCGTTCGGCGGTCACGCGGACGGCCGTGGATCTGGATCATCATGGGGTCGCGGGGCGGAGCTGGAGTGAGGTTGTGCGGGAGCGGAGACCTGGGTCTGCGCGGTTGGAGCGGTTGCAGGGGCTGTTGGACGCTGTGCTCTCGGTGTCGTCGGGCATCGAGCTGGAATCGACGCTGCGCCGGATAGTGCGGGCCGCCGTGGATCTGGTGGACGCGCGCTACGGCGCGCTGGGGGTGCTCGGCGCGAACCGCGAGCTGGCCGAGCTGGTGGATGTGGGCGTCGACGACGCGACGCGGGGGCGCATCGGGGCGCTGCCGACCGGGGACGGGCTGCTGGGCGTGCTGATCCACGACCCCAAGCCGCTGCGGCTGGACGACCTCACGCAGCATCCGGCCGCGATGGGAGTGCCGGCGAACCACCCGCCGATGCGAACGTTCCTCGGCGTGCCGGTGCGGGTGCGCGACGAGGTGTTCGGAAACCTGTACCTGACCGAGAAGCGCGGGCCCGGCGGGTTCACCGAGGAAGACGTGTCAGTGGTGGAAGCGCTCGCGACCGCGGCCGGAGTGGCCGTGGAGAACGCGCGGCTGTTCGAGCAGAGCCGGCGCCGGCAGCGCTGGCTGGAGGCGTCGTCGGAGGTGCGGGCCGAGCTGCTGGCCGGCTGCACCGCGACGGACGCGCTCCAGATGGTGGCGCGGCGGGTCCGTGAGCTGGCCGAGGCCGACCACGCGCTGATCCTGTTGGTGGACGAGGAAGCCGACGTGCTGCGGGTGCATTCCTACGCCGGCCCGGGCGGGTCGGCGCTGGTCGGGCGGCAGCTGACCGACGGCGGATCGGTGCTGGCCGCGATCACCCGTGACGGCGTGCCCCGGCTGATCCCGGACCTGGCCGAGGCGCTCGGCGGCGAGCTCGGCGCGGACGCCGCCGAGTTCGGGCCCGCCGTGGCGGTGGCGCTGCGGTCGGCCGGCGGCGCCACCGGCGTGCTGATCGCCTTGCGGGACAAGGGATCCCCGTCGCTGGAGCCGGCCGAGGTGCCGCTGCTGAGCTCGTTCGCGGACCAGGCGGCGGTGGCCATCGAGTTCGCCGAGAAGCAGCGCACGCAGTGGCTGCTCGCGGTGCTCGCCGACCGCGACCGGATCGCCCGCGACCTGCACGATCACGTGATCCAGCGGTTGTTCGCGACCGGGCTTGGGCTCCAGGGCACGCTGCGCCGCGCCGCCGATCTGGACGTGCGGGCGCGTATCCAGAAGGCGGTCGAGCAGTTGGACGAGACCGTGCGGGAGATCCGCACGTCGATCTTCGACCTGCACACTTCCGGCAGCAACGGCATGGAGGGCCTGCGGCGGCGGCTGTTGGACACCGTCGCCGAGCTCACCGCCGACGCTTCGCCGACCCCGTCCGTGCGGATCTCCGGCGCCGTCGACACTTTGGTGCCGCCGTCGGTCGCCGAGCACGCCGACGCCGTGGTGCGGGAGGCCGTGAGCAACGCCCTTCGGCACGCGCGGGCGACCGAGCTGACGCTCGCCGTGGACGCGGGGGAGGACCTGGTCATCCGCGTCGGTGACGATGGGATCGGCATACCGTCGGATGTTCGGCGGAGCGGGCTGGCCAACCTCGCCGAACGGGCCCGCGCCTGCCGCGGCACTTTGGACGTGGTGGCAAGGGAATCCGGCGGCACCCTCCTCACCTGGCGCGTCCCCCTGCCGTGACGACCCCGGCGAGTCGCGCTCACAGACACACCGAATGTCGTTCTGAGGCAGAACCGAGCCTCACGGCTCATTCCTGCCTGAAACCTACATTCGGTGTGTCCCAGAGCGCGACTCGCGGGGGTTCTCAGGTCTTGTCGCGGCTGCGGAGCTCGGTGGCGAGCACGGCGACCTGGGTCCGGCGCTGCATGCCGAGCTTGGCCAACAGGTGCGACACGTAGTTCTTCACGGTCTTCTCCGCCAGGAACATGCGTTCCGCGATCTGGCGGTTGGTCAGGCCGTCGCCGATCAGCTCCAGCACGGTCCGCTCCTGGTCGGACAGCTCCCGCAGCGGATCGGCGTCGTCGCGCTGGCGGCGCAGGCGGTTCATCAGCGCGGCGGTGGTCCGTCCGTCCAACAGCGACTGGCCGCCGGCGACGGTGCGGATCGCCGCCAGCAGATCGTGCCCCAGGACCTGCTTGAGGACGAAACCCGCCGCCCCGGCCATGATCGCGTCGAGCAGGGCCTCGTCGTCGGAGAACGACGTCAGCATCAGGCAGTGCAGCTCGGGCATCCGCGTCCGCAGCTCGCGGCACAGCTCCACGCCGTTGCCGTCGGGCAGGCGCACGTCGAGCACGGCGACATCGGGTCTGGTCGCGGGAATCCGGGCCAGTGCCTCGGCCGCCGAGGCGGCCTCGCCGCAGACCAGGAGGTCGGGTTCGTCGTCGAGCAGGTCGGCGATGCCGCGCCGGACGATCTCGTGGTCGTCGACCAGGAACACTCGGGTGGGCACACCCAACCCTAGTCCGCGCGGCCGAATCCGGGGCAGTGTCGAAGGTCCTGCCCGAAAGTGGTGAACGCGAAGTGGCCGGCAGGCGTCTTCACGTTCGGGAGTGATCTCACGAAGACCGGCGAACGTTCGGAGGACCGTTGTGCTGACCCGGCGCAATTCCGGTGACCAGTGGACCAAGTTCGAGGCGACCACGCTGCTCAACGCGATTCGCCACGCCCCCGTGCTGCACCCCGAGCGCCCGTACGTGCTCCAGCTCGGCGAGCGCGCGGCGTCCCTGTTCGAGCTGGGCCCGGGCACGCGCTACGAGCGCGCCGGCGTGAACCGCCTGCTGTACTGCGGCACCGCCCTGGCCAACCTGTTCCTGGCCATGCGGGTGCTCGGCTGGCGTTCCACCATCGAGCTGGCCGGCGACGGCACGGCCCCGGATCTGGTCGCGACCGTGAAGGCCCTCTCGCCGGCGCCGCCGACCGACCGGGAGACGTTGCTGCACCGGCAGATCGAGCGCATGCACCCGTACTGGGCGGAGCCGTCCGAGTGGGTCCCGGACTCGGCGGCGGTGGCCAAGCTGGTCGCCTCCAACTGGTGCCCCGGCACGGAGTTGCGGCTGCTCAGCGACCGGACGGCGGCGATGGAGGTGGCGCGGCTGGTGTTGCACGCCGGCAGGCGCATGGACGGCGACCGCTGGTGCGCCGACGAGCTGGCCCCCTGGCTGACCCCGCAGCAGACGACGCCGGTCGCGCAGCTGGCCGGCCAGTTCGGGCCGCTCGCCACGATGGCCGCCGAGCCGTACACCGACGCGGTGTGCTCGATCGCGGCGCGGCTGGTGGCCGACCCGATCCTGGTCGTCACGACCAGCGGCGACACCCCGCGCGATCACGTGCTGGCCGGCGCGGCGATCCAGAACGCCCGGCTGTCGGCGTCCGCGTTCGGGCTGGCGATCCGGCCGGTGACCAGGCTGATCAAGCTGGACGAGGTGCGCGACGGGCTGGCCCGCCAGCTCGGTCACGGCGTCTACCCGCACGCGCTGCTGCGGATCGGGGGCGTGCCGACCCACGTCTAGGTCACATCCCACATGACAGGCGGGCCGTCGCCGACCTAGGTTGCCGAGTGTGAGCAGTCGACTGGTAGCCGTCATCGTGGCGGGCTCGTTCTTCATGGAGCTGCTGGACGGCACCGTGATCACCACCGCGCTGCCCGGCATCGCCGGCTCGTTCCGGGTGGGCGCGGTCGACGCCGGCCTCGGGGTGACTGCGTACCTGCTGACCGTCGCGGTGATGATCCCGCTCAGCGGCTGGCTGTCGGACCGGTTCGGCGCGCGGCGGGTGTTCTGCGTGGCGATCGTCGTGTTCACGCTGGCGTCGGTGCTGTGCGCGGGGTCGCAGACGCTGTGGGAGTTCGTGCTGGCCCGGGTCGTGCAGGGCGTCGGCGGCGCGATGATGGTGCCGGTGGGGCGGACCGTCGTGCTGCGTGGCGCCGCGAAGGCGGACCTGATGGCGGCCACGGCCATCATCACGTGGCCGGCCCTGATCGCGCCGGTGCTCGGGCCGCCGGTCGGCGGCGTGATCGCCACGTACGCGTCCTGGCGCTGGATCTTCCTGATCAACGTGCCGCTGGGGCTGGTCGCGTTGGTCTCGGCGCTGCTGGTGATCAAGCCGTCGCAACGTCAGCTCCGGCCGTTCGACGGGCTGGGCTTCGCGCTGAGCGCGGTGGCGATCGCGTGCCTGGTGTACGGCATGGACCTGGCCGGCGGGGCGACGAACTGGCTGCTCACGGCGGGTGTGCTGATCCTCGGCCTGGCGGTCGGGGCGGTCGCCGTGCGGCACGCGCGCCGGCACCCGACCCCGATGCTGGACCTCTCGCCGCTGCGGATCCGCACGTACACGGCGACCTCCGCGGAGGGCTCGCTGCTGCGGCTGGCGATCAACATGGTGCCGTTCCTGCTGCCGCTGCTGTTCCAGGTCGGGTTCGGGCTGAGCGCCGTCACCTCCGGCCTGCTCGTGCTGACGGTGTTCGCCGGCAACCTCGTGATGAAGACGATCACCACGCCTACCGTGCGGCGGTTCGGATTCCGGCGGGTGCTGGTCGGCAACGGCATCCTGGTCGCGCTGTCGCTGGCGGCGTGCGCGCTGTTCAGCGCCTCGACCCCGTACGCGCTGATCGTGGTGGTGTGCTTCCTCGGCGGCGCGTTCCGGTCGCTGGAGTTCACCGGCGTCAACACGCTGGCCTTCGCCGACGTCCCGGCGGAGTCGATGAGCGCCGCCAGCACCTTGAACGCCACCATCACGCAGCTGGCGACCGGCATGGGTGTGGCCGTGGCGGCGACCGTCGTGCACGTCGAGGCCGGCGGGGGAGTGCCGTCGGTGCTGGACTTCCGCGTCGGCTTCCTGGTCGGCGCGGCGATCGCCCTGGTCGGCGCGCTGCTGTTCCTCCGCCTCGACCGCGACGCCGGCGCCGTCGTCAGCGCCGGCCGGGCCAAGGCGGCCGCCCGCTAAAAACTTACCGTTTTGGCAATCTTGCCAACTTGGCAAGATTCTGGCTACCGTGTGCCCATGACCGGGTTGCGGGAGCGGAAGAAGCGCGAGACGCGGCTGGCGCTGAGCCGGGCGACCATCGCGCTGCTGGTGGAGCGCGGCTGGGACGCGGTCGGCGTCGAGGACATCGCCGCCGCCGCGAACGTGTCGGAGCGGACGTTCCGCAACTACTTCGCCAGCAAGGCGGAGGCCGTCGCGGCCAGCCACCTCGAGCGGGCGCTGTTCATCGTCGACGAGCTGCGGTCGCGTCCCGCCGACGAGCCGTTCTGGCAAGCGGTGATCTCCGCGGCCAAGGCCAGCGTGACGTCCGCGCCGGGCGAGACCCGCGACGACGCCTACATGGAGCGGGTGAAGCTCGTGCTGGCCCATCCGTCGCTGCACGCCGAGCTGCTGCGGGCCGACGCGCTGGCCAAGGACGAGTTCGCGGCGGCCATCGCCGACCGGCTCGGGCTGGACGTCGACCGCGACCTGTTCCCGCAGCTCGCGGCCTCCGTGGTGGCCGCGGGCATCGCCACCGCCATGCGGCACTGGATGCTCAACGACCCGACCGGGTCGGTGCTTCCCGTGCTGGACAAGGTTTTCGACGACATCGGGCGCGGGCTGCCCGTGCCGGAGGGGGAGCAATGGACGTGATCATCTCGGGCGCGGGCCCGAACGGGCTGATGCTGGCGTGCGAGCTGGCGCTGGCCGGCGTGCGGCCGGTGGTGCTGGAGGCGCTGCCGGAGCCGAGCACCGCGCCCAAGGCCAACGGCCTGGTCGGCGAGGTGGTCCGGCTCGTCGACCACCGCGGCCTGTACGAGGCGCTGGCCGGCAAGCCGGGGCCGCCGCTGGCCAACAGCGGGTTTTTCCCTTACGCGGGAATGTATCTGAACCTCGGGCTGCTCGACGAGAGCCCGCTCTACGTGCTGCCGGTGCCGCAGCGCAAGATCGTCCAGGTGCTGACCGAGCGGGCGTTCGAACTCGGCGTCGAGATCCGCTACGGCCACGAGCTCGTCGGCCTGAACCAGGACGACGACGGCGTCACCGCGTCGATCGCCGGCCCGGACGGGGCTTACGAGCTGCGCACCGGTTACCTCGTCGGCGCGGACGGTGCGCACAGCCCCGTGCGCAAGCTGTCCGGCATCGACTTCGTCGGCGTCACCTACGACCGGCGCACCCTGCGCATGGCGCACGCCGTGGTGCCGGCCGACTGGATCGACCCGGCCACGCAGGGGCTCAAGATCCCCGGCCACGGCGTCGCGTTCCCGTTCGTCGGCATCCGCACCGAGCAGGGCAGCTTCTCCTACGCGCCGCTGCCGGATCACCCGCCGACGATCGCCACCACCGAGTGGGACGAGCCGCCGGGCGACGAACCGCTGACCATGGACGAGATGCGGGCCAGCGTGCGGCGGGTGCTCGGTGTGGAGGTGCCGCTGGGCGAGCCGAGCGGCGACGGCCCGCACCTGATGAACAAGCTCAGCAAGGGAAACACCCGCATCGCCGCGAAGTTCCGCGACGGCAGGGTGTTCCTGCTCGGCGACGCCGCGCACATCTTCGCGCACGGCGGCGCGGGGTTGAACCTCGGCATGCAGGACGCCGCCAACCTCGGGTGGAAGCTCGCCGCCGAGATCAACGGCAGCGCGCCGGCGGGGCTGCTCGACACGTACGAGGCGGAGCGCCGCGCCGCCGCCGAACGCGTTGTCCTGTATGCGGGTGCGACCAACGCCCTGCTCTCGCCCGGCTCGGATGTGACGGCGCTGCGCACGGTGTTCGGCGAGCTGTTCAACGACGCCGCCACCGTGCGGAGGTTCGCTGAGCAGATTGCCGGTTCGGACGTCCGCTACGACATGGGTGTCGACGAACCGCATCCGCTCGTCGGCAAGTTCGTGCCGCCGCTGGAACTCGTGACGCCCGACGGTTCCCTCCGGCTCGCGGAACTCTCCCGTACTGCGCGCCCCTTGTTGCTGGACTTCACCGGCGGCCTGTCGCGCTTCCAGGGAGCGGTCGACGTGATCACCGCCGACCCGATCGAGGGCGTGCCGGCCGCGGTGCTGGTCCGGCCGGACGGCTACGTCGCCTGGGCGTCGTCCGCCGAGGGGGTAGAAGCGGCGTTCGAACGGTGGTTCGGCCTGGCCGCGAACCACGTCTGATCCTCGGTCAGCCATCCGTCGAACCGTAGACCGACCTGTGCCAGCTCAAGGTCCGCTATGGACAGTCGCTGCGCGGTGAAGGCGTGCTCCCAGTGGCGGTCGGCCGAGTCGTAGTGCACGGTCGCGGACAGGAGATCGCCGTCCCGGACGATGTCCCGGACGGCGATCTCCACCGGCCCGGCCGGGCGCGGCACGGAGTCCACGGTGTCGAACCAGGCCGCCGGATGCCACTGGACCAGCACCCGTCCGGCGGCGTGATGTGCCGCCGTGGCAAGCAATGCCCGCCGAAGTTCGGCGTCCGGTGTGTTGACGAGGTGGCTCGCCAGCACCACCGTGTCGAAGCGGCGGTCGAGCCGCAGCGTCTCGATGTCGGCCCGGACGGTCTCGGCATTCCGGACATGGCCGAGCATTTCTCCGGAGTTGTCGACGGCGACGACCGGATGTCCCAGCGCCGCAATCGGTTCCGTGACGCGGCCGGCGCCCGCGCCGAGCTCCAGCACGCTGCCGCCGGCCGGTGTCGACGCGTGGACCAGGGCCGCCTCGCCGAAGTCCGGCAGCAGCGCGTAGAGCTCGACGGGGCTGCCGTCCGCTGAGGTGTTCACTTTTCCCCCACTGTCGTGCATGTATGTGAACTTCAACTGTGGCGCGAAGTTGCGGCGCTGTCGACCCTTGACACCGTGAACTGGTCTAGTCCACCGTGGGCGCACCCTGCCGCGACACCGAGGAAGTGACCCTGCATGAAGCGACTCACCACGGCGCTGGCCGTGTCCGCGCTCGCCGCGCTGGCCTGCGCCGCGCCGGCCCAGGCCGCGCCGAACGCGTTCCCCGCCAAGTTCTTCGCGCCGTACGTGGACACCGGCCTGAGCAACACCACCCTGACCACGGTGGCCAGCAGCTACGGCACGAAGTACTTCACGCTGGCGTTCGTCGACGGCGCTGGCTGCAGGTGGTCGATGCCGAACTCGTCCGGCTGGCAGACGCAGGTGAGCAACCTGCGCAAGGCCGGCGGCGACGTGATCATCTCGTTCGGCGGCTGGACCTCCGACAACGGCGGCACCGACCTCGGTGCGACCTGCTCCTCGCCGAGCGCGGCGGCCACCCAGATCGAGAACGTGGTGACCACGTTCAACGCCACCCGCCTGGACTTCGACATCGAGGCGGCGGCGATCACCAACGCCACCGACGTCGACCGCACCACCAAGGCACTGGCGCTGGTCCGCACGTGGGCCAGCGGCAAGGGGCGCAGCCTGTCGATCTCCTACACCATCCCGACCTTCCCGACCGGCCTGAGCTCCGACGGCGTCACGCTGCTCAAGACCGGCAAGAACAACAAGTTCACGCCGGATGTGGTCAACGTGATGTCCATGGACTACGGCACCTCCGGCACCGAGATGGGCAACGCGTCCAACTCGGCGGTGGACGCCGCGGCCGGCCAGGTCGCGTCGGTGTTCGGCAAGACCAGCGCGCAGGCGTTCGCGATGATGGGCAACACGCCCATGATCGGTCAGAACGACAGCGCCGGCGAGATCTTCTCGCTCGCCGACGCGGCCAGCGTCGTGTCGCATGCCCAGTCGAAGGGCATCAAGATGGTGTCGTTCTGGTCGGAGGGCCGCGACAACGGCGGCTGCGCCGGCACGAAGACGGCCTCGTCGACGTGCAGCGGCATCAGTCAGGGCGCGGGCGCGTTCACGAAGGCGTTCCAGAAGTTCTGAGCACGTCCGCGGTGGCGATGTTGCCGCCGCAGACGACCAGTCCGAGCCGGGCGTCGGGTCCGATCCTGTCCAGCACGCGGCGTGCCGCGGGCAGCAGGCACCCGGCGGCCGGCTCGGCCCACACCTTCGCGTGGTCGGCCAGATCCAGAGTCCCTTGCATGGCATCGGAATCCGACACCAGCAGCACCTCTTCCACCACAGTGGACACATGGTCGTAGGTCAGCTGCGACACGGTCGGCGCGCAGAGCGTGGACACGGACGACGTCAGTGTGGTCGTCACGGGACCGCCGGCGGCGAGCGCGTCGGTCATCGCTTGCGCGCCTTCGGTCTCCACGCCCCAGACCCGGATTCCCGGCCGCTGTGCATGCAGTGCGACGGCGACGCCGGAGATCAGGGCGCCACCGCCGATGCTGACCAGGACGTCCGTCAACTCGCCGGCGTCCTGGCCGAATTCCAGCCCGACCGTCCCCTGTCCGGCCAGGACAACGGGATCGGCGAACGGGTGCAGCAGCGTGAGCCCGTCCAGCTGGAGTTGGTCCATCAACGCGAACGCGCTCGCCATGTCCTCGGTCAACCGGACGTCCGCGCCGGCCCTGCGCGCCGCCGCGGCGGCACGGGCCGGCGCGGACTTGGGCATTACGACCGTCGCGGCGACGCCGAGCGCCCCGGCCATCACGGCGACGCCGATCGCGTGGTTGCCGCCGCTGACCGCCACCACGCCGGCGGCTCGCTCGGCGTCGGTCATCGCCAGCAGCTTCGACGCCGCGCCGCGCACCTTGAACGAGCCGCCGCGCTGGAGCAGCTCCAGCTTCGCCGTCACCGGCACGCCGAGCAGGGCGGACAGGCCCGGGCTGGGCACGGTCGGCGTCCGCAGCACGTGCCCGGCGATCCGCTCGGCCGCCGCCTCGATGTCGGTGATGTCGACCACTGCCGCTCCTTGTTGCCGAACCAGCAAGTTTCGTTGCCGAAACTCGCCGGGCGTCCGCATCATCGCACCATGAACGATAGCTACGACGTGATCGTGATCGGCGGCGGTGCCGCTGGGCTGAGCGGGGCGCTGACCTTGAGCAGGGCCCGTCGTTCGGTGCTGGTGATCGACGCCGGCCGGCCGCGCAACGCAGCGGCTTCGAATGCCCACAACTACCTCGGCCGCGAGGGTGTCAACCCGTTCGAGCTGCTCCGGATCGGCCGGGCCGAGGTCGAGGGCTACGGCGGCGAGATCCGACGGGGCGAGGCCGTGAAGGCCTCTCGCACGGACGCCGGCTTCGCGGTGGAGCTGGCCGACGGATCCACAGTGGAGGGTCGGCGGCTGCTGGTCGCCACCGGGTTGACCGACGAGTTGCCGGACATCGCCGGGGTGGCGGAGCGGTGGGGCAAGGATGTGCTGCACTGCCCGTACTGCCACGGCTGGGAGGTGCGGGATCGCAACATCGGGGTCATCGGCGGCGGGCCACTGTCCGTGCACCAGGCGCTGACGTGGCGGCAGTGGAGCGCCGACATCACCTTCTATCCCAACGACATCGTCGAACTCGATGAGGCGCAGCGCCGGCAGTTCGAGGCGCGGGGCATTCGTGTCGTCGAAGGGCCGGTGCGGAGCCTGGACGACCTGGACCACGAGGCGTTCGTGGTGGCGACGAAGATGATGTCCAACGCCGACGTGCTGGCGGGCCTTGGGCTTGTCGCCGAGGACCACCCGGCGGGGCGGTTCGTCCCAGCCGACGGCGAGGCGACGTCCGTGCCGGGCGTGTGGGTCGCCGGCAACGTGACGAACCTCGCCGAGCAGGTGATCGGCGCGGCGGCGGCCGGCGTGCGGGCCGCGGCGGCGATCAACTTCGACCTGATCACCGAGGAGACCGAGGCCGCGGTGGCGTCGCTGGGCGCTTGACGGCGCGGCCGACGAGCACCGTGTCCACCGAGTGCACGCCCAGTGCGCCGAGGTCGCGGGTGACCAGGTGATAGAGCTCGTCGAGGTCGCGCACCCAGACGGCGACCTGGAGGTTGGTCTGGCCGGTGGTGGCGACCGTGCCGTGCGAGGCGGGATGTTCGGCCATGGCGCGGCCTACCGAGTCCAAACGGGACGGTTCGACCTGGATCCAGAGGTTCGCGTCGACCACGAGGCCGGCGCGGCGGGGATCGAACAGCACCTGGGTGCGTAGCGCCCCGGTCCGGGCGAGTGCCGCGATTCGGCGGCGCACGGTCGATTCCGGCAGGCCAGTCCGCTCAGCCACGGATGCCGCCGAGGCGCGGCCGTCGTCGTCGAGCGCGGCCAGAACAGACAGGTCTGTGTCGTCCACTGTGGACGTACCGGTTGGAGCTGCTGTCAGGGCATGGCGTTCCTCATCGGTGAGCACGCCGAGCCGCCATTCGGGGGCCTCGCCGAACACGTGCAAGACGGTCTTCGCCTCGACCGAGGTGACGGCCTTCGTTGCGGGCAAAAGATTGTGGAGCAGGCCGCTGCGGGTGCTGGCGTGTGTGAACATGACCGCGCTGATCTCGTCGCCGGCCGCCGTCAGGTCGATGAACGGCACGTCGTCGCGGGCCGCCAGCGCGGCAGCGATGGCGTCCACCTTGCCGCGCAACACCTTGATGCGGAGCAGCATCGCGCCTAGACCCGGCGGGCGCTCGCGGACCGTCGTCACGCGGATCGTGCCGTCGCCGAGCAGCGCCGACCACCGTCGCCGCACCGTCCGGATGTTGATGCCCAGTACCTCGGAGGCCCGCTCGGCCGTCAGCCGGCCGTCGCACTGGAGTGCCTCGATCAGCTGCAGATCGCGCTCGTCGAGGACCTCAACCGCCATCTCAGACGTCACAATAAGCAGTTTCGCTCACATTGGGCGTTCGTGACAGTCTGGATCCGCCAACTGGGTGGAGAGTTTGGGTATGGAACTCATCGAGCGCATGACCTCCGCCGCCGAAGCCGTCGCCTCCTTCGTCGAGACGCAGCGGCCCCCGCTCGTGAAGCCGGACTCGTGGCCCGAGTTCGCCGCGATCTTCGACGCCGTCGACAAGCCGGCGTCCGCGCTGCTCGCCGAGCACCTGGAGCCGCTGCGACCGGGCGTGCGCTGGGCGGACGAGATGCGCGCCGAGATTCCCGCGGTGGGCGACGTGTGGGTCGTCGACACCATCGACGGTGCCGTGCAGTTCCTCCAGGGGCTGCCGCAGTGGTGCGTGAGTGTGACGCTCATGCGGGACCGCGAGCCCGTCGCCACCGTGCTGCACTCGTCGGTGCTCGGCGAGACGTACAGCGCCTCACTCGGCGGCGGTGCCTTCCGCAACGGCGTGCGGATCACGCCGTCCACGAAGACCGATCTGTCGGTTTGCCTGCTCGCCACCAACCAGCCCCCCCACCGTCGCCGACGATCAGTCAGCCGTTGCCGCCGCGGGCCGCTCCCTGTCCGCTGTGCTGCCGTCCGTTGGGGCGGTGCGCAGCTTCGGGCCGACGTCGTGGCAGATCGCCGACACCGCCGCCGGCCGGATCGACGCGTTCTGGGAGTTCGGCCGGGACGACACCAACCTGCTGCCCGGGGCGTTGATGGCCCGCGAGGCCGGGGCACTCGTCACCACCGTTACCGGCGAGCCGTGGACCGTGGGGGAGCGGTCGTTCCTGGCCGCGCCTCGCGGCGTGCACGGAAAGTTGTTGGGACTGCTCGATAGTTGCCGGACTGCCGGCGTGACCGGATGATGAAGTGTGCACTGGCGAGCGTTGAGTCCCCGGCGGCGGATGCTGTTTGCCCTGGTCGCGGCGGTGGTCGTGGCGCTCGGGGTCGTCGTCGCCGCGCGACTGTGGCCCGGTCCGGCGACCGCCGTCGCCCCCGATCGGCCCGGGACCGTGGTGCTCGTGCCGGGCTTCGGCGGTGACCGCAGTTCGCTGCAACCGCTGGCCGACCGTATCCATGCCGACGGGCGGAACGCCGAGGTGCTGACCCTGCCCGGCGACGGCACCGGCGACCTGAACGAGCAGGTTTCCGTGCTGGACAAGGCCGTCGAAACCGCGCTGTCGGCCGGCAGCCCGTCCGTCGACATCGTCGGCTACTCAGCCGGCGGTGTCGTCGCCCGGCTGTGGGTCGCCAACGACGACGGCGCGCGGAAGGCCCGGCGGGTGATCACCCTCGGGTCGCCCCTGCACGGCACCCAGCTCGCCGCCGCCGGCGGGGCGCTTGCCCCCGGCTCGTGCCCCACCGCCTGCCAGCAACTCGTTCCCGGCAGTCCCGTGCTGGCCCCCGTCGCCGGCGCCGCCGGGCTGCCGTGGCTGTCGATCTGGACCCAGGACGACCAGACCGTCACTCCTGCGGACTCCGCCCGCCTCCCCGACGCCGTCAACCTCCCCCTGCAACAGGTCTGTCCCGGCGCCACCGTCTCCCACGCCCAACTCCCCACCGACCCCCGCGTCATCACCCTCGTGATCAACGCCCTCCAGGCCCCCACCCTCACCACCCCCACCACCTGCCCCTGAACCCCCGCGAGTCGCGCTCACAGACACACCGAAATGCGTTTTCGGGCAGGAAAGGTGTGTCGAACTCGACTAGCGGGCGAGTAGGATGCGCTTGCCCAGCGGGGAGAAGCCGGCTCTACCTGGCGAGGTTCGCCTGATGGTCCAGCCGCGTCAGCTTCAGCGGATTCCGGACCAGATAGATGTGGG
Source organism: Kutzneria buriramensis (assembly GCF_003387475.1). GTDB lineage: Bacteria > Actinomycetota > Actinomycetes > Mycobacteriales > Pseudonocardiaceae > Kutzneria > Kutzneria buriramensis. Next base: position 150,332 of record NZ_QUNO01000018.1, read on the forward strand.
TGATCCGACCGTCCGCCACCACGACGCTCACCGCGGCGGGCTCGCCGGCCACGTCGATCCGAGCCGCGACCGCACCATTGAGCCACGTGGCCGTCGACACGAGAGCGGATCGGCTCGCACGGGCGAGCACCGCCGCCACCGCCTCCGACCCGTGCACGGGGGCCAGCACGGCGGCCGCGACCCCGCCACCGTCGGCGATCATGACCACGTCCGGCGCCATGACGTCCATCAGGTCCTGCAACCGACCGGTGCCCAGTGCGGCCAGGAACCGTTCCATCACGGCTTGCTGTTCCGGCGGACTGACCCGCACCCGGGGCCGTCGGGCCATGACGTGGTCGCGGGCCCGCCGCGCGATCTGGCGCACCGAAGCCGGAGACTTTCCCACGGCCTCGGCGATTTCGCCGTGCGGCAGGTCGAAGACCTCGCGGAGCACGAACACCGCCCGTTCCACCGGCGCAAGCGTTTCCAGCACGGTCAGCATCGCCATCGAGACGCTTTCCGCGAGTTCGACGTCCTCGGCGACGTCAGGACTGGTCAGCAGTGGTTCCGGCAGCCATTCACCGACGTAGTCCTCGCGGCTGCGGGACAGCGTTCGCAGGCGGTTGAGCGCCTGCCGGGTGACGATCCGCACGAGATACGCGCGCGGATCGTGCACCTGTGTTCGATCGACGTCCGCCCACCGAAGCCAGGAATCCTGCAGCACGTCCTCCGCATCGGACGCCGAGCCGAGCATTTCGTAGGCGACCGTGAACAGCAGGCCGCGGTGGACGACGAACGGATCGTCCGTCATGCGTCCGCCACCACGGCACGCTTGGCCAACGGGATTTCGCAGGAGTCGGAGTAGCCCTGCGAGGTGATTCCGTTCGCGGTGTTGGACCGGCTTGCCATGTTGGCGAAGGCGATGAACGTGGTGAGCTCGACCAACGCCGCCGCGCCGAGCTGCTTCAGCAGGCTCGCCGACATCTCGTCGGTCACGGTCGTCGGGGTGGTGGTCATCGCCTCGGCGTATTCCAGCACCTCTCGCTCGAGCGGGTCGAACACGTCCGCCTGGCGCCAGTTCGGGACCTGGCTGGCCTTGGTCGGATCGAGGTTCTGGTTCAGCGCCAGGAAGTAGTTGATGTCAAGGCACCAGCTGCAGCCGATCTGCGCTGCGACGGCCATGTGCGCGAACGTCTTGAGGCTCGCGTCGCAGGCGTTCCACGTGGCCACCCTGGCCGAGTACTCCGAGTTGGCCTCCGCCACGGGCGGGTTGTTGTACGACACCGCGATGGGCTCGGGCACGGACCCGAGCTGATTGATCATAGCGTCCCGGAGCTCGGTGGGGAGCTCTGCCTTCGGGATGCGTACCGCCATGCTGTCCTCCTGTGGGCTTCGCCTGGTCATCCATGAAGACACCGCGGCGCCCGCGAATGTGACACCCGACTTCCGGCTACCCGTCCCTATGACCGAGCCACGTCGACGGAATCGAGGGATCAGGAGGTGATGTCCTTGGTGGCCAGGTTGGCCCAGGCGGCGCCGAAGAAGACGACGACATAGCCGGCCTGCAACAGGAGGCCCTTGTCGATGGAGTCCCAGAAGATGGGGTCGCGGAAGAAGTCGATCCAGGAGAGCCAGTAGTTCGTCGGCAGGTACGGTCGCACGCCCGTGGCCGCGTCCAGGGTTTGCAGCACCGCGCTGGTGATCAGGATGGACAACGCGCCGAGCGCCGCGCCCAGCGAGGAACTGGTCAGCGTGGACAGGAACAGCCCGATCGCGCCGAAGCCGATCATGGCCACCACGATGTAGCCGATGGAGTACAGCAGCCGGGCCGCGAGCTGGCCCTGCGTCAGCGACACGCCGGACAGCGACGTCGCGGCGCCCGCCGCCGCCCCGCCGGCCGCGCTCGTCCCCGTGCCGAACAGGATCACGCCCACCACCAGCGACGACACCACCACGCAGGCGATCGCCAGCAGCACGAACGCCACCAGCGCGATGATCTTCGCGAACAGCAGCCGGGTCCGGCCGACCGGGCGGATCAGCAGGTAGCGCAGGGTGCCGCCGACGGACTCGCCGGCGATCGAGTCGCCGGCCACCACCGCCACGGACAGCGGCAGGAAAACCGGCAGCACCAAGGCGAGGGCCGCGGCCGGAAAGAGCAGACCGTTGCCCCGCACGGCGGACAGGAACGCGCCGCCCTGCCCCGGCGGTGGCGCGAAGTCGGCGGTCTTGAGGAAGATGCCGACGATGAGGGGCAGCCCGCAGAGCAGCAGGATGTTGACCCAGATCCGGGGCCGCAGCACGAGTTTGCGCAGTTCGACGGCGATCACGCGGCGACCCTCCGAGCGGGGCGAAGGATGGCCTTCTTGTGTGCCGCACCGCCAATGAGCGCAGGGCCTTCCGAGTCCGCGTGTGCCGGTTCGGTGGCCCTCACGGCGCGTCCACCCGGTCCGAGCCCGCGCCGGTCACTTCCAGCACCACCTGCTCCAGCGTGCGCCGCTGCTCGGTGATCGACGCGATCCGTAGCCCGGCGGCCACCAGCGTCGTGTTCAGGGCGGCTGGATCTCCGTGTCGTATCAGCAAGTTCTCTCCGTCACGGCTGACGAGCTGGCCGTTGAGCATGGACGCCACGTCGGCGGCGTCGGGGCTGCGCACCTCGACCAGGCCGGTGGCGCCGCGCACGGTGTCCAGTTCCTCTTCCAGGACAAGGCGTCCGCGATCGACGATGCCGACGCGCGTGCACAGGTGCTCGACCTCGGACAGCAGGTGGCTGGACAGGAACACGGTGGTGCCGGCCTTGTTGAGCTCGATCAGCAGGTCCCGGATCTCGTGGATGCCCTTGGGATCCAGGCCATTGGTCGGCTCGTCGAGGACGAGCAGGCGGGGCTTGCGTAACAGCGCCGCGGCGAGACCGAGGCGCTGGCGCATGCCCAGCGAGTACGCCTTCACGGGGCGGCGGTCGATGCCGGCGAGCCCGACCTGTTCCAGCGCCTCCTCGATCCGCGCGCGCCGGGTGCGGCGGCTGCCGCCGGGGCCGCTGGCGTCGAGCAGCGACAGATTCCTGCGCCCCGACAGATGCGGATACGCCGCCGGTCCCTCGACCATCGCGCCGATCCGCGGCAGCACCTCGGCGGCGTTGCGTGGCATCCGCTCGCCCAACAGTTCGATCTCGCCGCTGGTGGCGAAGACCAGCCCCAGCAGCATGCGCACGGTGGTGGTCTTGCCGGAACCGTTGGGGCCGAGAAAGCCGTAGCGGTCGCCGTCGCGCACGTTCAGGTCCACGGCGTCGACGGCGAGCACCGAGCCGTAGCGCTTGGTCAGCGCACGCGTGACGATCATGGGCGCCTCCTGGGCAGCTGGGACAGCTCGGCGGCCGCCTGGGTGAGCAGCGCGGGATCGACCACGCCGGCGAGGATGTACGAGCGGCGGCCGGTGCGTTCGACCAGCACGGACAGGGGCGTGATGGTGAGCAGTGTGCCCTGGCCCTGCGGCAGCGTCACGGTTTTCGCGCCGCCCTTGCCCATCGCGTTCACGACGCCGCCGGCGACGTCGCGCGGCAGCGGCGCGACCACGAACGCGGACAGACCGGTGCCGTAGAAGCCGAGGCCGCGCCCGCCGCCGACCCGGTCGGTCTGCAACGCCCGGCCGGCCAGCTGCGGCGGCAGCGGGAACTGGCCGAGCGCGCCGATCACGTCCGGGGCGTCGGTGATGGTGAAACCGCTGTCCGGCGAGGGTTTCGGGGTGATCACGTCGTCGTCCGGGCGCTGCGTGTCGACGGTCTGGAACGCGGTGACGATGTCCGGCGCGTGCTGGCCCTTCGCCGTCAGCTCGACCCGCAGCGGCAGGCCGTTGCTCGGATCGGCCCAGATGTCGATCTGTCCGATCGCGGTCTGTGGATCGGTCGGCGTCACCCGCAGCCCGGCCGCGTCGATGCCGGCGACGCGCTTCGCCGGAAGCGCGGCGACCTTGTCCTCGGTCTGCAACACGCGGCGGGCCAGGTCCGGCGGCAGCAGGTCCGCGCCGCGCGGCAGCCGGATCGGCTCGTCGCCGACGACCTGCGTGTACTGGTTCTGCCCGTTGTCCCAGACGAACTGACTGCCCGGCGCCGCGTACGTGTCGCGCTCGCCGACGCCGGTGATCTCGTCGACCCGCCAGTGCTGCGGGGCGACGTACCAGGCGCGCAGCCGCGTGGTGCCACCGAGCAGCGACGTCACCTCGGACAGATTCGGCAGGTCGGGCAGGCCGAGCGAGCCGGTGCTCTCGGCGTAGCCCTGGTACGGCAGGGTCGCCGTGGCCAGGATGCGGGCGCGCAGCGCGCCGGGGTCCATCCGCGCGGACGCCGGCAGCGCGGCCAGCACCACCGGCGCGGCCACCAGCGCCGCCGCCGCGGCGGCCACCACCGCCCACCGCCACCGGGTTCCCGTCACGTCACCCACTTTCCCGCCTCGCCGCGTCCCCGTCATCCCTTTCTACGCCTGCGACGGCCGGTCGGTTGTGATCGAAGTCTTACGTCCTGTGTGCCACGTCACTTTCACAAGGTGCGACACCACCGTTTCGGGTGATTCGGCGTGTCGAATTCGGAAGATCGAATATGTTTCGGACCTGCCTGATCACGTTTTGATCGCGACACGATAGCCGGCGAATATCCTTGCCTGGTCCGAAGGCGCTGTTACGTTGTCGCGGGGCCGGAGAACGGCCCCGCAGTACCGATCCGGCGAGCGCCCAGCTCCGTCCGGAAACCGGATCGGGTCACGTTGTCGCGTGAAGGGAACCGCCGGACGGAGAACGCGTTGGCGTGAGGCGTGGCGGAAGAGGCGACGATGTCTCCTCGTCGAGTCAATCGGCGTATCGCCGCGGGTTCCGCAGTCGGAATCGCGGCACTTGCTTTCACCATCGGACCCGCGGCGGGATTCGCCGCGGCCGATTCCGGGGTCAACTGGGACGCGGTGGCCGCGTGCGAGAGCGGCGGCAACTGGTCCGCGCACACCGGCAACGGCTACCTCGGCGGCCTCCAGTTCTCGCCGGGCACCTGGGCGGCCAACGGCGGCACCGGCTCACCCGACGGCGCCAGCCGCGAGGAGCAGATCCGGGTCGCCGAGAACGTGGTGCGCGCCAGGGGAACCGGCGCGTGGCCGAACTGCGTCGGCGGCGCACGGCATTCCGCGCCGGTCCACCGCTCGGCCCAGTCCGCGCCGGCCGTTGTCAAGGCCCTGCCGGCGTCTGTGGACAACCCGGCCGGCGACTACACGATCCAGGCCGGTGACACGCTCAGCGCGATCGCCGACCGGCTCGGCGTCGCCGGCGGCTGGCAGCGGCTCGTCGAGCTGAACCCGGCCTCGCTGCTGGACCCGGACCTGATCTTCCCGGGGGAGCGCATCGTCACGAAGTGACGGTGTACCGGGGGCACATCGGTCGGTACCGGTGTGCCCCCGGTCCTATTGTCGGGGCATGGATCTTCGTCAACGGTTCGAGACGCTGACCACCGCGCACGTCGCCGACGCCTGCGTGCGGGCCGAGCTTCCCGTGCGGTGCCTGGGACTTCGGTCGGTCGGCGATGGCGACAAGGTCGTCGGGCGGGTGCTGCCGGCCCGCCACGCCGGCAGCGTCGACGTGTTCCTGGAGGCGTACGAGTCGGCCGAGCCCGGCGACGTGCTGGTGGTGGACAACGGCGGCCAACTCGACCACGCCTGCGTCGGCGACCTGATCGTGCAGGAGGCGCAGACCGCCGGCCTGGCCGGCGTGGTGATCTGGGGCCTGCACCGGGACACCGCCGACGTGCGGGCGATCGGGCTGCCGGTGTTCAGCCTCGGCTCGCTGCCGACCGGGCCGCTGCGCGTCGAGGAGCGGCCGGCGGACGCGCTGGCGTCGGCGCGGATGGGGGAGTGGGTGGTCGACCCGACCGACCTGGTGCTCGGCGACCACGACGGCGTCGTCTTCATCCCGGCCGCGCACGCCGAGGATCTTTTCCAGCTGGCAGAAGGCATTCGCGACAAGGAACGGCGGCAGGCCGAGCGGATCCGCGGCGGCCGCTCGCTGCGGTCCCAGGTCGGCTTCGACGGATTCCTGGCCCAGCGCGCCGAAAACCCGACGCTGACGTTCCGGGAACATCTGCGTCGGGTCGGCGGTGTCGTGGAGGAATAGGTCAGGCGGCGCGGAGCGGGGCCAGCGCGTTGCTCCAGGCCACCACCTGGTCGAGGGTGGTCTGGAGCGCGGCGACCTGGTGCTCGCCCGGCGCGAAGTCGCGGAAGTTCTCGAAGTCGGTGAACAGCGACAGCGCCACCTGCGAGCGGACATCGGCCATCTGGAGCTCGCCGGCGACCAGCCGGAGGTGCTCGACCGCGCGGGCGCCGCCGACCGAGCCGTAGCTGACGAAGCCCACTGCCTTGTTGTTCCACTCGGCGTGCAGGTAGTCGATGGCGTTCTTGAGCGCGCCGGACGTGGAGTGGTTGTACTCGGGCGTCACCATCACGAAGCCGTCGAACGACTTGATCTTGGCCGCCCACAGGAGGGTGTGCGGCCGGCTGTACTGGCCCATCGCCGGCGGCAGCGCCTCGTCGAGGTGCGGCAGCGGGTAGTCGAGCAGGTCGACCAGTTCGAACTCGGCGTCGGTGCGCTCGCCGGCCACCTTGTGCACCCACTTGGCGACGGCCTCGCCGTTGCGGCCCGGGCGGGTGCTGCCGAGGATGATGCCGATCTTGGTCACGGTGTGCCTCCCAGGTAGTTCCTTCGGAAAGAAAGTATCTACGGTTCCTTCGGGAAGCAAGTAAGGTGTGGCCGTGGACACCTGCCGCCCGCTCGACCCCGACGAGGAAGCCCTGGTCCGGTCGCTGGACCGGGTCGTCAACGTGCTGCCTCGGGTGATGGACGCGACCATGCTGCGCGAGCGGGGGATCTCGCTCACCGACTACATGACGCTGTCGCGGCTGTCCGAGGCGCCGGACCGGCGGCTGCGGATGAGCGAGCTGGCCGAGATGGCCTACCTGTCGCTCAGCGGCATGACGCACGTGGTCAAGCGGCTGGAGGACCAGGGCCTGGTGGTCCGCGTGCGCGACGAGCACGACCGGCGCGGCTGGCACGCGGTGCTCACCGACGAGGGATTCGCGCGGCTCGAGGCGGCGTGGCCGAGCAACCTGGCCGGCACCCGCAGGTTCGCGCTCGACCATCTGGCCGGCTTCGACCTGCGGGCGCTGGCGGAGGCGTTCGAGAAGTTCGGGACTACCTGACCGGCGGCACCGGGTCGGCGCCGCGCCGGCCGCCGGGGCGGCAGCGGATCAGCCGGCCGATCATCAGCCGGGCGCCGCGCAGCGCGCCGTGCCGGGAGATGGCCTGCGCCGCGTACTCCGAGCAGCTCGGCTCGAACCGGCACACGGCCGGCCGCTTGGCGCTGATCTCCCGCTGGTAGACGCGAATGGCGGCGATCATCATCTCGGACGGCCGCCGCGTGCGCGGCACCGCCGAGCCGGCCGCGACCAGCAGGTGCGGCAGCGTCAGCAGGCCCAGGATCAGGCAGTTGCCGTCGCAGCTCTCGGCGATGCAGCAGCCGCTCTCGATCAGGCAGGCGTCGCGCCAGCACGAGGAGCCGCCACCGCGGTACGGGCGTGGTTCGTACCGGTCGTCATAGCGCCGGCGGCGTCGAAAGAAGGGCACGAAACCACCGTACAGAGATCAGCTGTGCGCCAGGGCCTGATCGACGGAGGACACCAGCGTGACGAGCTGGTCGACACCGGTGATCTCCAGCGGGCGCAGCACGATGCGCGTGTCGGCGACCACCAGCATGTCCAGGCCCCGCGCGGTCATGTCGTGCTGGAAGTCGACCAGCACGTGCAGGCCGGCTGAGGCGAAGAAGGTCACGCCGGTCAGGTCGAGCACGAGCGCCGCCGGGGCGGGGGCCAGCGCCATGGCCAGGCTCTCCCGCAGCATCGGCTCCGTCTCCATGTCGACCTCGCCCGTGACATGCAGCAAGGCGACGGAGCCTATGTGCTCCACCGCCACCACAGCGTTCGAGGACATCGCCGGTCTCCCTCGGTCAGACGGTGGGTGACGTGCTGCCACCCACGCGGCTGTGGTCTCAACCGGCACCGCCCACCGTAGGACGGTGGGGACTGGCCGGCAACGTTTCACCGGTCGAGGGCGACCTCCGTTGCGGCTGCCGGGGCGGCGGGCTTGGGCAGCAGGGTGCCGCGGACCAGGGCGATCACGGTGCGGACGGCGATGGCGGCGCCCGCCCAGGCGAAGGTGAAGGCCCAGAAGCCGGGGGCGAACCGCAGCATGAGGTGACGGGGCAGCAGCCGGAGCCGGGCGAGCACCATCAGCAGGCCGTAGCCGGCGAGGCCGGCGGTGACGGCGTCGGCTCGATCGCCGGACAGGGCCAGGTAGGCGAGCGTGGCGACGGGGGCGGGGGCGATCTCGATGGCGATGGTCGGCAGCAGCGCGCCCGGCAACGACGGGCGGAAGATCAGGCGTCCCAGGATCAGCGAACCCAGGATCAGCCACGACACCAGCCCGAACCCGAGCACCACCACGCCGAACTGGTGCTGGCCGACCTCGGCGGCGCTCGTCGCGGCGACGAGGCCGCCGGCGACGCTGGGCCGGCGTGAAGCCGCGGCCGGCGCAGCCGGACGTGTTCGGCGAGGCGCTGGCTTCCGTCGCCTCGCTGTCGCTGGCGGGGGAGTGGGGCCGGTTCAAGACGTGCCGGGCGCTGGGTGTTCGTGGATCGAAGGCGGCGATGCGGGCGTATCGGGAGCGGAAGAAGGCCGCTAGCTCTTGAGCCAGGCGCGGATCTCCGCCCCGTGCTCGTCGAGTGCCGGCGGCGCGAGGTCGTGCCGGGTGGGGGTGGCGGACAGCGTCAGCGGGTTGCGGACGGTGGGCACTCCGCCGGCGTCGGCTACCGGCTCCAGCCCCAGCTCGGTGGCCAGATCCACGCCCTGCCGTACGTCGTTGATCGGCCCGCACGGGACGTCGGCGTCGGTGAGGATCCGGAACCACTCCTGCGCCGAGTTGGTGGACAGCCGGGCCAGCAGCAGGGGGCGCAGCTCCCCGCGGTTGGCGTTGCGGGCCGCCATCGAGGCGAACCGGGGGTCGTCGGCCAGTTCGGGCACGGTGAGAGCTTTGGTCAATCGCCGGAACTGTCGGTCATTGCCCACGGCGATGATCAGCTCGCCGTCGCCGGTGGCCATCGGCTCGTACGGGTACAGGCTCAGGTGCTCGTTGCCCATCCGGTGCGGCACCACGCCGCCCGCCACGTATGCGGAGGTCTGGTTGACCAGCGACGACAGCGCGGCCGACAGCAGATTCGTCTCCACGTGCTGGCCCTCGCCCGTGACGTCCCGATGGTGCAGCGCAGCCAGAATGCCCGTCGACGCGTGCAGGCCCGTCATCACGTCGATCACGGCGACTCCGGCCCGGTACGGCGGGCCGTCCGGCGAGCCGGTGAGGCTCATCATCCCCGACAGCGCCTGCACGAGAAGGTCGTAGCCGGGCAGCGTCGCATCCGGGCCGAATCCGCTGATCGAGCAGTAGACGACGCCGGGGTTCAGTTCGGCGACGTCCTCGTAGCCCAGGCCGAAGCGCGCCATGCCGCCCGGCCGCAGGTTGTGCACCAGCACGTCCGCGCGCTTCGCCAGCTCCCGCGCCACCTCGGCGTCCGCCGGATCGGTCAGGTCCAGCGCGACGGACCGCTTGTTCCGGTTGACCGACAGGTAATACGTGCCGACGCCGTCCCCGTCGACCGGCGGCAGCCACTGCCGCGTGTCGTCGCCGTGCGGGCTCTCCACCTTGATCACGTCCGCGCCGAGATCGGCCAGCAGCATCGTGCAGTACGGCCCGGCCAGCACCCGCGAGAAGTCCGCGACCACGACTGGCGTCCAACGCTCCCATGCCGTCAGTAAAGTGCATGCCCCATCTGGGGGAATCGGGGCCGCGCGAGGCCCATGGGTAGCTCGCTTGGGGCCTGCCAGAGGCCCCTGGCGGCCTTCTACCGTCGTAGTGGCGGCTCGATCGCCGCTTCATGACCGAGAATGCACCTGCTACACGGGGATGGGATATGCAGGGCAGTTCCGATGAGGGGCCGTTCTCCGCGCGCAGCAGCAACGATTTCGCGGGTCGGGTCGACGGGACGATCGTACAGGCGGGGCACGTCGACCACGTGCACATATCCGGCGGTGGCCGGCGTGTGCGCGTGCCGTCGCAACTACCTCCGGTGCCGCGCGTGTTCAGCAGTCGCAAACGCGAGCTGGCCGCGTTGGAGAAATGGCGTTCGCGCGGCCCGACGACCATTGTGATCAGCGGCGCGGCCGGAGTCGGCAAAACGTCGCTGGCACTTCGCTGGCTGCATGACGTGCGAGAGCACTTTCCGGGTGGCCAGCTGTACGCGCATCTCGGCGCCCACTCGATCGATGGACCGGCCGCGCCGGAGGACGTGCTGGAATGGTTCCTTCGGGCTTTCGGCGTGCCGGCGGACAGCATTCCGGCCTCGGCGGGGCAACGGGAAGCGATGTACCGGTCGGTGACCGCGGACGGGTCCGTCGCGGTGCTGCTCGACGATGCGGTGTCGGCGGCCCAGATACGACCGCTGTTGCCGGCGTCGCCGCACACCGTGGTCGTGGTCACGAGCCAATGGCGCCTGGCCGGCCTGCGAATGGACGGGGCACGCTTCCTCGAGATCGGTCCGCTGAACGTCGCCGACTCCATCGACCTGCTGGACTCCGTCGCCGGGAATGGCCGGCTCGCGGAGGAACCCGAACATGCCGAGGAACTCGTCCAGCTGTGTGGCGGACTGCCCATCGCATTGTCGGTGGTCGGCGCCCGCCTGGCGTCGCGTCCCAACCGGTCGCTGTCCCGAGAGGTCAGCGCGCTCCGCGGCAGCGACCGGCTGGCCACCTTGTCGCTGGAGGACGACTGTTCCGTCGAGGCCGTGTTCGACGTGTCGTATCGCGGCCTGCCGCACGTCCAGGCCCAGCTCTACCGACTGTGCGCCCTGCACCCGGGGCCGGCCTTCGGTATCGAGGTCGCCGGGGCCGCCGCCCACCGACCGGCGCGCGAGATCGAACCGTCGCTCGACGCCCTCGTCGACCGGAACCTCCTCAACGAGGTCGGCGACGGTCGCTATCGCTACCACGACCTGCTGTTGGTGCACGGCCGGCAGATGGCCGAGGCGGAAGATCCACCGGAGGTGCGCGACGCCGCCCGGCGACGGATGATCGAGTGGTACCTCACCATGGCGATCGCCGCCGATCTGGTGCTCAGACCGACCCGCAGACGCGTCGGCCCGCACTTCCGCGAGGCTCTTGACGCGCCTTCGACCGTCTTCGACACCGAGCGGATGGCCCTGCGGTGGCTGGAGGTCGAGCGACGGAACCTGGTGTCGGCCGTGCACGCGGCGGCGGAACTCGGCTGGGACCAGGTGGTGTGGGAGCTGTGCGAGGCGCTGTGGGCGTTCTATCTCAATTTCCGGCCCTACGGTGACTGGCTGGCGATCCACCGGCTCGGCATTCCCGCCGCGCAGCGCGTCGGCCACCGGACGGCCGAGGCGCGGCTGCGGATCCAGCTCGCCTCCGCGCTGGCCAACCTCGAACGTCACGACGAGGCGATCGAGGAGAACCGCCGCGCGGTTCGGCTGGCCGAGCTGGAACACGACGAGGCGACCAAGGCGGCGGCGCTGTCGGAACTCGCGGACAGCGCGCAGGGGCAGGGCGACCTGGCCGGCGCGCTGAGCCATCTCCATCAGGCCAAGCAGATCCGCGAGCGGATCGGCACACCCCGGGCGGTGGCTGTCGGTCAGCGCCGGATCGGGGAGGTGCTCCTCGATCTCGGCCGAACCGAGGAGGCGGTGGCGGAGTTCCGGCACGCTGCGGACGCCTTGGCGACCCTGGACCGGGCGCAGTGCGCGCGGGCCCTGACCGGCCTCGCACGGGCCTATGCCCGGAATGGTCGTCTCGCTGACGCCCGTCGGGAACTGGACGAGGTCCTGGAGATCACGAGCCAGCTCGGACTGGTCCGGTACGCGGCCGAGGCGGTGGTCGTGTTGGCGGAGGTCGCCGAACTCGCGGGCGACCTCCGCGCCGCCCGCACGCACTACCTGCGGGCCCGGGCGGTGTTCGCCGAACAGGAGGATCCGAAGGCGGACCGGCTCGCCGAGCGGATCGCCCGGCTGCCGGAGACCTGACTCGCGTATTCGGCGACACAGCACCACAGCACGTCTACAGCTGACGTCGTCACCAGCCGACGGCCGTCCCGCCACAGCAGGACATGATGCTGCTCAACGGCGTTCGCGGCAACGAGACTGCACCCGCTCAACTGAGCGAGGGCGGTCGCGGTCGTCTCCTCGGCGAGGGCAACCGTCGGCTGTGGCGGCAGAACGACAACATCGGCGAGCCGCAGCCACGAGAAACTCGCGCGGGCGGCGTAGGCCACGACGAAAGCATCCGGCTGGCCTACGCCGTCCCACCACGTCACGCGAAAGACGCCCGCGGAGGTCACCATCGCAGCGGCCTCGGGACAACAGCCGGCGGCACGACGGGCTGCTCCGCAGGCTCCATCAGTCCGAGCAGGTCGTACATCGCTCGACGGAGCAACGAAGCCGACTCCCCGTGCCGTGAGCTGATCATTTCGGCGACGGCTGCGTCCCGGAAGGCCGGGAGATCGAGCGCGTGCACGATCTGCGCCACGACCGGCGCGTCGACGTCGAACCGCGGCGCCCGAGCCGCGACCGCGGCCGCCAGACTTCCCTTGCGGACCGCGTGTTCGGGGTATGCCGCGAGCAGGACCGGTGTGCCCAGCGCCGCCGCGTACTGTGTCGTGCTGCCGTGATCCCCGAGGACGACGTCGCTGGCGATCGTGGCGGCTTGCCAGCCCTGGTCCGGTGGGATGACGAGAAGTCCCGCCCGCGCGCAGTCCGCCAGCCACGCCTTGATCTGCCACGGGCTGTGCACGGCCCACGCGCTGGGATGCAGGATCAACGCCACCCGGTACTCGGACTTCGGCAGGCGAGCGAGCAATTCCTTGCACAGCAACGGATGTCGGCCGAAGACCGAGTCCGCCGACCAGGTGGAGCTGACGGTGACGAGCCGTTGGTCCGGACCGATTCCCAGCGCCTGCCGGTAGGATTCCCGGTGCGGCAAGCTTGTCGTGAGGCGATCCATGCAGATGTCACCGGCTACCAAGGCACGCGGGACCGCCTCGGGACACGACCGACGCAGCGCGGTCATCTCGCGGTCGTGGGTGAGCGCTATGACCGACGGGATGAGACGCCCGCGGTGCGTGAGCGTTTCGCGGGCAAGTCCCATGTGCGGCAGGGCCGACGGGCCGCCGCTGCGGCTGAATCGCCGCGACATCAGGCTGCTGGCGCCGTGCGGCACCACCAGCACTCGTCCCCGTACCGCGGCGAGCTCGGTGTAGCTCGCCGCCAGCACCAGATCGAACCGGTGCTCGAGTGCTTGGCCCCAGGGGATCGCCAGCCCGCCGAGCCTGCGTACGAACTCGGCGCTGTCGGGCCAGGAATTCGCGCTCTGCGGGACCGAGAACAGCACCTGCGCCCGGAGATCACCCTCGAGGAGCGCGAGCAGCTCCAGCAGCCGAGTGCCGGCCGCGACGGTGGGAACGACGACGAGGATCTTGCGGCAATCCCTGCGGGTGACCCGCAGATCGGCGTCCATGCCGATCGGGCCACGAATCCAGCGGTCGATGTGCATGGCACCTCCTCAGCAGGCGATCGCGGTCGCGTCGTTCTGGACGAAGTGGGGGAGACCGGTGGTGCAGTCCACGATCGGCGCCTGGCACCGCATGAGCAGAGCTGTGTCCACGGCCTGGTGCCTCGTGAGGATCACGACCAGGTCCGCGACGCCCGGCCGCAGCGTCTCGCTGTGCAGGGCGGTGCCGTCACGGAGGACAAGGCGATGCACGTAGGGGTCGTGATAGCCGACTTCGGCTTGGTGGTGCAGGAGTTCGAGCACCTTGACCGCCGCCGACTGCCTGACGTTGGGCACGTCCGGCTTGTACGTCACGCCCACCACGAGGACGCGGCAGTCGCGCAGCGGCCGCACGCCGTGCACCAGCTCCTCGAGGCGACGGACCGTCTGGCTCGGCATGGCGTTGTTGCGAACGATCGCCGCCTCGACGACCCGCGCGGCGACACCGCAACGCCGTGCCGCCGAAGCGAAGAAGCCGGCGCACACGGGGACGCAGTCGCCGCCGGCGCCCGCGCTCGGCGCGTGGCGAAGGAAGCCGAAGGGCTTGCTCGCCGCCGCGTCGAGAACCTCCTCGACGGCAACGCCGCTGGCGTGGCACAGCGCCGCCAGTTCGTTCACCAGCGAGACGTTGACCAGCCGAAACGTGTTCTCGAAGACCTTGACGAGCTCGGCGGTCCGAATGCTGCTGACGGTGACGACCCGGTCGGTGAGCCGGCGCAGGAACCGCGCCGCGAGCTTCGTGCACCGGGGCGTGGCCCCGCCCACGATGCGCGGAATCGACCGCAGCGTCGACGACGCGATACCGGGATCGATGCGCACCGGCGAGTGCGCAAGATGCACGTCACGGCCGACCCGCAGCCCCGAGCCCTCGGCCAGTTCGGTGGCGACGACGTCGTCGACCACGCCCGGTGGGCAGGTGCTCTGGACGACGACCAGGTCGCCGACGCGAAGGCTGGCCGCGACGCCGCGCGTCGCCCGACGCAGCGGGGCAAGATCAACACCTTCGTGTGAGCCCGGAGGCGTTGGCACACAGAGGACATGGACGTCGGCGGCCGGCACCTCGTGCGCGCTCGTCTGCACGTGCAGGCGGCCGGTCGCCAGCATCGCGCGCAGGTCGCGATCGGACACCGTGGTCAGCTCGTCGGCGACCGCGCCGCCGGCGATGGCGGCGACCCGCTCCGGCGAGCTGTCGACGGCCACCACATGGCAGCCCGCCCTGACCGCGTCGATGGCCATGGGCAGGCCGGTGAACCCCAAGCCGGTGATTGTTACCGCAAGTGCTTTCATCGAAGCCCCCTTACCAATGGCATTCGGGCTCCCCCGAGAAGCCCGCACGGCAAGAGTGCGAAGCCAATGTGGTCGAACCGCTGACACCGCCGGATGAGATGACTGAAACGCCAGCTCAGTGGCTGTTGCGGGCCGGTTCGGGATTGCCGGCCGTCTTCGGGTCGGCGTGTCGTGGCCACTAATTGGCCAGTTGATGCGGGCTGTAGCACGGGCACCGGGACAAAAGTCTGTCATGTCCACGAACAGCCCAGTCCATGGCGGTGGAGTCGCCCGTACGTTCTAGCGCCAGGGTTACAGCGTTATTACTCCCGCTTGATCCCCCGGTGCGTGCGGGCGACACTAGGAACGCTAGCGATGGCGGTCGGAACGGCGCTCGGCCGCTCGGCTCCAGCGGAGGGGACGCTGGTGGAACCTCGCTTCATGATCCTGGGCAACACGGGAATTCGGGTGGGCGGCGAGATCCGGAACCAGTGGGGCCACACCAAGCTGCGCGGAATTCTCGCCGTCCTGCTGCTCAAGGCCGGCGAGTTCGTGCCGATGGATGAACTGGTCGAATGGGTATGGCCGGACGGCAGGGCGCCGAGGGATCGCGCCGGCACCTGCTACACCTACATCAAGCGTGTACGTGAGATGCTCCGTGGCGTCGGCATCGTCGATGTGATCGACACCAATGGCGGTGCCTACCGCATTCGGATCGACCGTCAGGAAATAGACTTCTTCGCCTTTCGCGGCGCGATCGACCGGGCGCGAGTCGTCGGCCGTCGGGGCGATCATGCGCAGGGGTGCCGGGAGATCGAATCGGCGCTCGAATTGTGGACGGAGCGTCCGCTCGCCGACGCGCGGGGAGATCGGGCCGCGCAGTGGCGAATGTGGTCCCGGCAGCAACACTGGATCGACGCCCACGGCGCGCTCACGCACGGCTTGCTCGCCCTCGGCGAGTATCAGGCGGTGTTGCAACGGCTTGACGACCTGCCTGTCGAATACCAATCGAATCTCACGTTGGTCAAGCGGCGCATCCAGGCGCTGCGCGAACTGGGTCGGCACCGCGATGCGACCGCATACTACCTGAGAATGCGCAAGTTCTATCGCAGCGAACTCGACCAGGATGAAGCCGACGACCTGACCCGCTTCCACGACGCATTGCTCAAACGCGGGCAAGGTCGGGTCTCGACCGGCGAGCCGGAAACGAAGGCGCGAACGGAGGTCGCGCCCCGCGCACCCCATCTTCTCCCGCACGACATCGCCGATTTCACGGGGCGCGTGGAGGTGCTCGGCGAGCTCGACCGCCTGACGACCTCCAGCGCCGGCGAGGCTCTGGCCAGGGTCGTTGTGCTCGAAGGGGCGCCAGGGGTCGGCAAGACGGCCGTTGCCACCCATTGGGCACACCGGGCGACGGAGCGATTTCCGGGCGGGCAACTCTATGTCGATCTACAGGGTTTCTCCGAGGGGCCAAGATTGGAACCGGCCGACGTTGTCGACCGATTTCTCGCCGCATTCGACTTTCCGCTGGAGCGCGTCCCGACCGCTATCGGTAGATTCTCGAAGCTTGCGAACCTGTTGTCGGGCCGCCGCGCGCTGATAGTGCTCGACAATGCGGAGAATTCTCGGCATGTCCAACCGCTGTTGGATTACCTTTCGACCTGTCTGGTGCTCGTCACCAGTCGTCAGCGACTGAGTGGACTGGCGCGGCGTGGCGCATCGCACATATCCGTGGCGCCGCTCGATCAGGGCGAATCCGTCGAATGGTTGGAGAAACGGATCGGTCCACGCGCCGAGGCCGATCGGGATTCTGTTTGCGAGGTGGCGGCGCTCTGCGGTGGGAACTCGTTGTCGCTTCGCCTCGTGGGTGAACACATCGTGGCGCACCCCGGAGTTCCGCTGGCCGAATTCGTCGAGGAACTCCGGGCCGAGCTGCTCGACCTCGGGGATGACGGGGACGGGCCGGACGCCTCCATTCGCGCCAGCTTCTCCTACTCGCTCCAGAAGCTCAGTGAGAGCGAGCGCCGGCTGTTCAGGTTGTTGAGCGTGCATCCCGGCGCGGACATCGGTCTTGGGGTTGCCGGCGCCGTGGCCGCCTGCGAGCCGATGTCCGTGCGCCGGTCGCTCGACGGTCTCCTGCACGCGCACCTGCTGTCCCAGGGAGCGTCTCGGGATCGCTACCACGTCCACGATCTCCTGCGGCAATTCGCCGCGAGTCTGACGTCGACCCCGGAACACGAAGCCGAACGCCTGTCCGCAGAAGAGCGCATGTTGAGCTATTATTTGCATACGGCCAACAATGCCGATCTCACGATCTTTCCACACCGCACTCCGGTGCCCATGGAACCGCTCATGGACGGCGTGAAGCCGGAGTCCTTCGCCGATGACGACCGTGCCATCAACTGGTTCGTGCGCGAACGGCCGAGCCTGAGCTCCCTGGTCCATTTCGCGGCCGAATGCGGCTACGACGAATACGTGACCAAACTGTCCAGCTGTATTGGCGAGGCGTACCAGAGGCTGGGCTACTACGGTGATATCTTCGACTTTCTCGGGTTGGCCATTCGTGCGGCTCGAATGTCGAAGGACAGTCTCGGCGAGGCGTATTCCTTGCATAATCTGGGGTTTGCCTACCTCAACCTCCGTCGCTTCGACCTGGCCGAGGCGAACCTGCTCGAGGCGCGGCGGAAGTTCGGCGAAGTGGACATGCCCGAAGGCGTCGCCGGCGCGGTTCACAATTTGGGTCGAGTCATGATAGGTCGGGGTGAATATCGGCAGGGAATTGAATACCACCTGACCGCGCTCGAGGCATTTCGGGCACTCGGGGCGAAGGGGCACGAGGTCATCGTCCTCTACCGCCTGGGCGAGGCGCACCGTGCCGCCCACAATCTCGACGCCTCGATCTCGTTCCTGCGGGACGCGCTGTGGCTGGCCGAACGGCTCGCGGACCGGCGCAGTCAGGCCTTCAGCCTCGCCGAGCTCGGCGCCGCCTATGCCGAACGGGGCGATTTCGTGGCCGCCGAGGGGTATCACAAGCGAGCGCTGGAGATCAGCGAGGCCATCCACGACATGGCCCTGGCCGCCAAGGCCTGCGCCGGCCTGGCCCTCATCGCGCAGGACGAGGAATCGTTCGAGGAGGCGGTCCGCTTCGCGCAGCGGGCCGTCGAGCTGTGCGCGCAGGTGCGCGACGCAAAGGGCGAGGCGACCGCCTACGACGTCGTCGCCCATGCCCAGTACTCGCTCGGTGAACGGGAGCAGGCCACCCGCTCCTGGCGTCGGGCTCTTGCCGTGCTCGAGGATCTCGGCGACCCGCTCGCCGACGTCGTCCGCCGGCGCCTGGCCGAAGCCACCGCGTTCCTACCGGTCGGCCCGCCGACACAGGGGACTGGCGAGGATGTCGGCCTACCGTCGCCGCGGACGGCGGACGGCGGCTCCCCGGAGGAACCGCGGTCGAGCTCGGCCTGACCGGACGGCCGCTCAGGGTGCACTCCTTGGCTGCTGCAATGGCTCGGGGAGCGTTGCAGCAACCAAGGAGTGCGGCGGTGGTACGGGACGCTGCTGTTCAGCACCGGTTGTGAAGCGTCGCCGGTGACCCGAACGGGTCCCGCTGAAAACCCTACTGCTACATGGATCTCATAACTTCGCCGACTTCATGGCCGGGCAGCACCTTGAACAGACACGAAATGGCTCCGCTCGTGTTGCCCATCCAAATCATCGTGGTGAATTGTGCAATCGCCGAGGCGTCCACATGGGTCACCTCGACGACGTTGCGCTCCGCGGTCGGGGCCGCGGCGTCGGTGCGGGCGACTTGGCTCGCACCTAGCGCTAGTGAGCCGGCGAGCACGACGGACAGTGCTGCGCCGGCAAGCCGCATTTGGCTGGGGATGTCTTCCTCCAGGTATTGCTAGGGCTTGTGGTGCGCGTCAGGTTTTACAGCGCGATGTGGAGCTTCGTCAAGAGGTCTTGATCTTGTCCGGTGACGCGGTGACCGTGGCGGATGCGGTGCGGAAGGTGTTGCGGGAGTCCTGTCGGACTCCTGTCGAACACCTTGCGACTACCTAACGAGAGGACGGGTATCCGCACGGTGACCATCAAATTGGGCGTCAAAACATACACCTCGACACGTGACCGATTTTGCGAGGGGTAGCGAACCGCTTGGTTCATTTACTCGAGGTCGTGGCGACGGTCCGGCAGAATGTGGGCCGAGCGGTTGGCGGCTTTCGTTGATAAATGCGCATCCGGTTGCACGGGTGGGTGTTCGAAGGCATCGCGATGGCGGCTACTGGGTGGGTCCTAACGGCGTCGAGCGATGCCGTCAAGCATGGGTGAGTCGGGCACGCCCGATCTGTGGCGTTCCCGGCCCGATCTCGGGGACCACTGCGAGCGGGGGCGACCTAACTTCGGTGGCATGGATGCATTGGTGTTGTTGGATCACCCGGACCTGAGCCGCTCCAGGATCAACGCGACGCTGGCGGAGGCGGTGCGGGAGCTGCCGGCGGTGACGCTGCACGACCTGCGCGCGGAGTATCCGGACCGGGTGATCGACGTGGCAAGGGAGCAGCGGCTGGTCCGGGTGCACTCACTGATCGTGTTCCAGTTCCCGTTCCACTGGTATGCGGTGCCGAGCATGCTCAAGCAGTGGATGGACGACGTGCTGGTGAAGGGGTTCGCCTATGACGGCGCGCTGCCGTTGCTGACGGGGAAGACGTTGCAGGTGGTGACGTCGACGGGCGGCGTGGAGGAGGCGTACCGGGAGGGCGGGTTCCACCGGTATCCGATGTCGGCGCTGCTGGCCCCGCTGGAGAACACGGCCCATCGGGTGGGCATGGCGTACGCGCCGCCGCTGGTGCTGCACGACGTCCGCGGCGTCACGCCGCTCGAGCTGGCTGAGCACGTCGAGCGGTACCGGGATCTGCTGGCATCATCGGGGGCGTGCCTCACCGCGTGACCATCCTGGCCTTCGACGGCGTGACGATGATCGACATCGCCGGGCCGTCGGACGTGTTCGGCCACGCGAACCGGCTGGGCGCCGACTACGAGCTGCGAGTGGTGTCGCCAGACGGGCAGCCGGTGCGGACGGCCAGCGGCACCACACTCGGCGTGGACGGCGCGGCCGACGACAGTCCGAAAGGGACGGTTCTGGTGCCCGGCGCGTACGGCATGGTCGACTTCCCGTTCACCGGCCCGCTCGTCGAGGCCGTCCGAAGGCTGGTCTCGGACGCGGACCGGATCACGTCGGTGTGCACGGGGTCTTTCCTCCTCGCGGAGATCGGGCTGCTCGACGGGCGCAAGGCGACCACGCACTGGCGGCAGGTCGACCGGTTCGGCCAGCGTTACCCGGACGTCGCCGTCCAACCGGACGCCTTGTACGTGCGGGACGGCAACGTCGTCACTTCCGCCGGCGTCAGCTCCGGCATCGACCTCGCGCTGGCGCTGGTGGAGGACGACTTCGGCCCGGCGCTGGCCGCCGAGGTCGCGCAGGCGATGGTCGTGTTCATGCAGCGCCCCGGCGGTCAGTCCCAGTTCTCCGCCCCGTCACGGGCCCACGTCGGCCGGGACAGTCCACTGAGGACCCTGCTGGACGCCGTCGCCGCCGATCCCGCCGAGCACTGGACCGTCAGCACCATGTCCGCCAGGGCCGCCGTCAGTCCGCGGCAGCTGAGCCGGCTGTTCCACGACGAGATCGGCACCACGCCCGCCCGCTACGTCGAGCTCGTCCGGCTGGAGGCCGCGCAGGATCTGTTGTCCCGTGGGCACACCGTCGCCTCCGCCGCCGCCCGCAGCGGCTTCGGCAGCGACGAGACCCTGCGCCGCGTGTTCGTGCAGCGCCTCGGCGTCACCCCCGGGGCGTATCGCGCTCAGCACTGAAACAGGAACGCGCCCCGCTCGCACGGCCGGCACACGAACACGTACCCGGCGCCGGACCCGAAGTTGATCGAACCGTGCTCCTCCAGTTGGGCCGCGAACTCCGTGGCGTCGCCACAATCGGCGCACCTCGGGGTCTCGTCGTGCTGGAGCCACGCCGGCTCGCCGCCCAGCTGCCCAAGGGCGTTCTCCGGCAACGGCCAGTCGTAGACGGCGTCGCTGACAACGAGGCTGAGCCCGGTCACCTCGTCCAGCCGCGTGACCCCGGTGTCTGGCGGGTTGAGCGGGACGACGTCATCGGCTGCGAGCAGCACGGCGTTCGCCCCGGAGCCGGACCGCCAGGCGTCGCACATGCCGGGATCGTTGGCGCACATGAAGACTTCCAGCGCCGGGCCGTCGGTCAGCGGAAGGTGCGCGATGAACTGCTGCGGCGCGTCGCACTCCGAGCAGGTTGGCCACGCGGTGTCGGCGGGCAGCAGCGGCAGACCGCCGGTTCTCGGCGCGGTGCAGGCTTCGTCGGCCGCGCCGGCGCCGATCAGCAGGGTGGTCACGGCGAGGAGCCTAGTCCCGAAGGTCGGCGACGATCTCCGTCAGCCCCTGCCGTGCCCGCGCGGCACGCACGGGATCGGCGAGGTCGGCCATGGACGGCAGCAGGGACGTCAAGCCCCAGACCCGCCCACGGGCCCAGGTGGCGTCGTCGACGGCGAGCAGCTTGCGGAACTCGGCCCGCGCCCCGGCGGGCAGGAAGCCCCAGGCGGCAATGAGATCGCAGGCGGGATCGCCGACGGCGAGGGTGCCGAAGTCGATCACGGCGGCCAGGCGGCCGGCGCGGGCGACCATGTTGCCGCCGACGAGGTCGCCGTGCACCCACACCGGCGGCCCGGCCCACGCGGGCGCGTCGAGCCCGGCCTGCCACACGGCGGTGACGGCCTCGACGTCGAAGAACCCGTCCAGGACGGCGATCCGGTCCCGGAGCCGGGACGCCACGACCGCGGAGTCACGGTGATCGTGCAGCGCGACGCCGCGGAACCCGTTGCTCCACTCGGGCGGCGGCCCGCCTGAGGTGTCGATGTCACGCAGTGCCAACAGGAAGTCGGCGAGGTCGATCGCCGCCTGCCCGGGGTCGTCGATGGCGGAGAGGTCGGCGTTGGTGCCCTCGATCCACCGGTAGACCGACCACGGGAACGGATATCCCTCGCCGGGCCGGCCCCGGCCCAGCGGTTCGGGCACGGCCAGCGGCAGCAGGGGCGCGAGCAGCGGCAGCCAGCGCTGCTCACGCGTGACCTGCCCGGTCCACCGGGCGAAGCGCGGCATCCGGATCAGCATGCCTTCGCCCAGCCGGAAGCTGATGTTGTCGACGCCGGACGTCGCAACCGGCGTCACCGGAAGGTCGGCCCACTGCGGGAACTGGGCGGCGATCAGCCGCCGCACCTGCGGGACGTCGACAACGACGGCGTCGGACGACAAGCGGCACTCCTCGACTCGGGTGCCTTCATCACACCGCACCTGTCGAGGCAATTACCGGCAGCTGCCGCAGCCCGTGCACAAGAGTGCTGGTACGCCACCGCAATTCCGACGGATCGACGGCCAGCCGCAGCGAAGGGAACCGGGCCAGCAGCCGGCCGATGGCGATCTCGCCCTCCAGCCGGGCCAGCGGCGCCCCGAGGCAGTAGTGGATGCCGTGCCCGAACGCGAGGTGCCCGCCCATGGGCCGGGTGATGTCGAGCTCGTGCGGGTCCTCGAACCGGGCCTCGTCCGCGTTGGCGGCCAGCAGCGAGATCATGACGAACTCGCCGGCGGGGATCTCGACGTCGCCGACCGGCACCGGCTCGGTGGCGAACCGGATGGTGGCGAGGTGGATGGGGCTGCCGGTGCGCAGGAACTCCTCGACGGCGCCGGGCAGCAGCGACGGGTCGCCGCGCAACAGCTCCTCCTGCTTGGGGTTCAGCAGCAGCGAATACACGGCGGTGGCCAGCAGGTTCACGGTGGTCTCGTGGCCGGCGATCAGCAGCAGGAACGCCATGGCGACCAGCTCGTCCTCGGACAGCCGGTCGCCGTCGTCGGTCACGTGCACCAGATCCGACAGCAGATCCTCGCCGGGGGTCACCCGCTTGGCCGCGATCAGCTCGTGGAGATAGGCCGTCTGCTCGTCGACGGCCACCATGAGCGGCTCGATCGGCGCACCGGAGATGAAGGCGCGGCTCCAGTCCCGGATCCGGTCGCGGTCGGCATGCGGCACGCCGAGCAGCTCGCTGATCACGGCGATCGGCAGCGGGAAGGCGAACGCCTCGATCAGCTCGACCTCGCCGTCGGAAGCCTCGATGCCGTCCAGCAGGTCGTCGGTGATCCGCTCGATCTGGGGGCGCAGCCGGCTCACCGCGCGGCTGGTGAACGCCTTGTTCACCAGCTTGCGCAACCGGGTGTGGTTGGGCGGGTCGTCGTTGAGCATGTGCTCGGAGAGCCGCGTGCGGTAGGCGTTGAGCTTGCCCGGCGGGAAGAACTGCCGTGCCCGCCGCACGTCCTTGCTGAGCCGGCGGTCGTCCAGCAGCGACCGGGCCTCCGCGTAGTCGGTGATCAGCCAGCCCGGCACGCCGTCCGGCATCACGACCCGCCGCGCGGGTCCCTGCTTGCGCATTTCCTCGTACCGTGGCCAGGGATTCTGGATCCACGCCTTGTCGAGCTCCACCTCGTCCACTATGCCAGCGCGACTACGGCGCAGCGGCCGACCCGATGGGCAGTCCTTCGTTCACCTTCACCTGTTTCATGGTCAGGTGCGACGTCAGCCGGGCGACCCCCGGCAGCTGCGCCAACGACTCCGTGTAGCAGCGCTCGTACGCGGCGATGTCGGCGACGGCCACCCGCAGCAGGTAGTCGGGGTCGCCGAACAGCCGCATCGCCTCCACCACCTCGGGCAGCTCGCCGACCCGGCGTTCGAACTCGGCCACCGTGGGCGGATCCTCCTGGGCCATCGCGACGCTGACGAACGCCTGGAAGCCGCGGCCGACGGTGGCGGGCTCGAGCAGCGCCCGGTACCCGAGGATCACGCCGTCCTGCTCGAGCCGGTTCACCCGGCGCAGGCACGGCGACGGGGTGAGGCCCACTCGCTCGGCCAGCTCGGCGTTGCTGAGCCGGCCGTCGCGTTGCAGTTCCCGCAGGATCTGCCGGTCGATTCGGTCCACCTCGCTATCTTGACATCCGCTCGGCGTCGGAATTCGCGCCGACGTAGGCGTGCAGCAGGGCCGCCGCGGCGAGCATCGCCTCGCCGCGGCGGGCCAGGTCGGTGTGGCGTTCGGCGATGGCGGCGCGCAGCGCGTCCTTGCTGCCGGAGCGGCGCAGGTCGTCCAGGATCGGCCGGATCTGCGGCAGGCGGTGCATGCCCTGGCGCAGCATCAGGATGATCCGGGCGTCCCGGACCTCGCGCGGCCCGTAGGTCCGGTAGCCGGTCGATTCCCGTTGCGGGGCAAGGAGTTCGGCGTCCTCCCAGACGCGCAGAGTGGACGTTCGGACGCCCAGGTGCGCGCCGAGCTCGCCGATGCGCATGGCGGCGCGGGCCGGCGGCTCGGTGTCGACGACCGTCTCCAGCGCCTCGGCGGTGAGCCGCAGCGCCTCCCGCTGCCGGTGCAGGTCGGCGTGGCCGGCGTCGATCAACGCCAGCGCCTGGGGAAGGTCGCCGCCGTGAATCGCGCGCATGATGTCCCCGGCGGCGTTCCACCCGTGACCGTCGGCCAGGGCCCGATAGGCGAGCAGCGCCCGGCGGTGCCGGTCGTCGAGCTGCCGGTAGCCGGTCTCGGACCGGCCGGCCGGCGGCAGCACGCCCGCGTCGAGGTAGTTGCGGACCTGCTGCGCGGAGATGCCGACGAGTCGGGCCAGGTCAACGGGTCGGTTGAGGGTTTTTCGCACAGTTCTCCGGGTCGATTCGGCAAAGTCTCAACAAGGTGGTTCAACGATACGCTTGAAGCCATGGATGTTGTTCGGGTAGTGGGCGCCCGCGAGCACAATCTGACCGGATTCGACGTCGACATTCCCAAGCGGGTGATCACGGCGGTGACCGGCGTGTCTGGCTCCGGCAAGTCGTCGCTGGTGTTCGACACGGTGGCGGCGGAGGCGCAGCGGCAGTTCCACGAGACGCTGCCGGCGTTCGTGCGCAGTTTTCTGCCCCATCGGGCGCGGCCGGACGTCGACGCCATCGAGCACCTGCCGGCGGTGGTGCTGGTGGACCAGCGCCGCCTCGGCGGCGGCTCGCGGTCGACCGTCGGCACCATCACCGACATCTCGCCGCTGCTGCGGCTGATGTTCTCCCGCGCCGGCGAGCCCTACATCGGGCCGGCGGACTGCTTCTCGTTCAACATGCCGGCCGGCATGTGCCCGGCCTGTGAGGGGCTGGGCGTGGTCACGGACGTCGACCT
This sequence comes from Kutzneria buriramensis, assembly GCF_003387475.1. GTDB lineage: Bacteria > Actinomycetota > Actinomycetes > Mycobacteriales > Pseudonocardiaceae > Kutzneria > Kutzneria buriramensis. The sequence goes on from NZ_QUNO01000018.1 coordinate 175,527, forward strand.
CGCCGCCTTCGTGGATCCGTCGCGGTCGCTCGCCGACGGTGCGCTGCTGGCGCCGGCGTTCAAGGTCGGCACCTGGCACTGGCAGATCTTCGCCAACCGGTTCGACGCGACCCGGCCGATCGCCGAGTACTCCGACGCCGAGCGGAACGACCTGCTGTACGGCGAGGGCGGCAAGGTCGCGGTCGAGAACCTCGGGCAGCAGATCAACGCCACGTACGAGGGCGCGGTGGTGAAGTTCCGCCGGCTCTACGTGCGCAAGGACAGCGCGGAGGCCTCGGAGCGGACCAAGCGGATGGTCGCCCGGTACACGACTTCCGCCTTGTGCCCCGACTGCCGTGGCACAAGGTTGTCGCCGGCCGCTCTGGACTGCCGGATCGACGGCCGCAACATCGCCGATCTGTCCTCTCTGGAGGCCACGGAACTCCTTGCCGCGCTGGCGGAATTCGACCTACCGACGGTCGCGCCGGTGCTGGCCGGCCTGCGCCGGCGGGTCGGCCACCTGGTGGAGATCGGGCTCGGCTACCTGTCGCTGGACCGGGCCACCGACACGCTGTCCGGCGGCGAGTCGCAGCGGATCAAGATCGTCCGCCAGCTGGCCAGCACGCTGTCGGATCTGCTGTACGTGTTCGACGAGCCCAGCATCGGCCTGCACGCCCGGGACGTCGGCCGGCTCACGGGACTGCTGACCACGTTGCGGGACAACGGGAACACCGTGCTGGTGGTGGAGCACGACCGGGACGTGATCAGTGCCGCCGACCATGTGGTCGACATCGGACCGGGCGCGGGCAGCGCCGGCGGGCAGGTGGTGTTCGCAGGAACCGTTGCGGCGCTGGCCGATTCCGGCACGGTGACCGGTCGGTGCCTGAAGGCGCGGCCGGAACTCAAGCCGCAGGTGCGGTGGCCGACGGGCTGGCTGCCGGTGGTCGGCGGGGCGCTGCACAACCTGCGGGACGTCAACGTGGAGATCCCCACCGGTGTGCTGACCGCCGTCACGGGCGTCGCCGGTTCGGGCAAGTCCTCGCTGATGTACGGCGTCTTCTGTGCGCAGCACCCGGAGGCGGTGGTCGTCGACCAGTCCGCGCCGACCGTCAACCGGCGGTCGAGCATCGCCACCTACACCGGCGCGATGGACCCGATCCGCAAGGCCTTCGCCAGGGCCAACGGCGTCGGCGCGGCGCTGTTCAGCGCGAACTCCGCCGGCGCGTGCCAGACGTGCGAGGGCGCCGGCGTGATCGTCACCGATCTGGCCTTCCTGGAGGGCATCACCTCCGTCTGTAGGACGTGCGAGGGCCGGCGCTACTCCGCCGAGGTGCTGGAGTACTCGCTGCGCGGCGCGTCCATCGGCGATGTGCTCGACATGACCGTCGCCGACGCCCTGGAGTTCTTCGCCGGGAACCGTTCCGTGCAGCCGATTCTGCAGGGGCTGGTCGACGTCGGTCTGGACTACCTGCGGCTCGGCCAGCCGCTGCCGAGCCTGTCCGGCGGCGAGTGCCAGCGGATCAAGCTGGCCTCGCAGCTGCACCGGTCGGGCGCGGTCTACGTGCTGGACGAGCCGACCACCGGCCTGCACATGTCCGATGTGGACCGGCTGGTCGAGGTGTTGGACCGGCTGGTGGACGAGCGGGGCGCCAGCGTGATCGTGATCGAGCACAACCTGGAGGTGATCGCCCGCGCGGACTGGATCATCGACCTCGGGCCCGAGGGCGGCAGCGCCGGCGGCGAGCTGCTGTTCTCCGGCACGCCGGCGGATCTCGTGGCGTTCACCGGCTCGCACACCGGGGACGCCCTGCGCGAGGCCGTCCGATGATCGCCGAATCCGCCCGTCGCGTCGCGATCCTGCTCGATGCCAATCCCGTGCGGGGCAGCGGGTCCTATCCCATCGGCGACGTCGTCCGGGGTCTCGACGCCGAGCTGGCGGTGCTGCGCGGTGTGGTCGCCGAGAGTCCGGGACCGCTCGCGGCGGCGGAGCAGTTGGCGCTGCTGATGATGTGCCTGCAACACATCGTCGTGCTGTGTCACGGGTACGAGGAGTTGCCGGACGACCTGCGCGTGCAGGCGCGCCGGGAGCTGTCCACCGCGCATCAGACCGCCCGGAAGCTGGCCCGCTGATACTGTCCCCGGGTGGAATCGGTCACCATCGAGGCGGCGCCGGTTGTCAGCTATGCGATGGCGCACAACGGGATCTGCCCGGTAGGCCGGGTGGTGATCGACGGGGTGCCGGCGGATCGCCGCGGCGTGCCGCTGGAACTGGACATCTCGGACGCCCATGGCGTGCTGACCCAGCCCTGCCGGCTGGACGTCGACCTGGCCGCCGGCGTCCCCACCGTGCTCACGGACATCCCGCTGCGGCTGGACCCGGGCGCGATGCTGCACGTCGAGGAGCAGCGGCCGGGGCGGGTCCGGGCCCGGCTCGACGACGTCGAAGGGTCGACCCCGGTCCGGGTGCTGGCGGCTCGGCAGTGGCAGGCCGAGCCGTTGGCGCTCGGCCTGGAGATGCTCGCCGCGTATGTGATGCCGCACGATCCGGCGCTCCCGGCGCTGTCGTTTCCCGGCTACGACTCCGGCCCCGAGCGGGTGGATCAGGTTGTGCGGGCGGTGTTCGAGGCAGTGCGGGATGTGCGGCCGATCGCGGACTCCGGCCGGATCCGGACGCCCGGGGAGGTGCTCGGCGACCGGGTCGGCAGCAGCCTCGACGTGGTCGTGACGATCGCGTCGGCGCTGGAGCGGGTCGGCATCCGGCCGCTGATCTGGGTGCTCTCCGGGCACGCGTTCCTCGGGTACTGGCGTGAGGAGAGGACGCTCGGCAGCGCGGCGCTGACCGACGTCACCGACGCGGTGAACCGGGTGGAGCTGGGGCAGATCGGCGTTCTGGAGGCCGTTTTCGCGGGGGATTTCCCGTCCGCGCAGCGAGCCGCCTACACGGAGCACCTGTCCGGCGGGCTGGCACGTGTGCTCGGCGTGACCGACGTGCACCAGGCTCGACGTGACCAGATCGTTCCGCTGCCGGCGTCGAGCCGGGACGAGGACGGTGTGACCCGGCTGAGCCTGTACGTGCCGCCGGTGGAGATCGTCCGGGCCGCGCCGGTCGCGCCGCGTGCGGACCGGGTTCGGTCCGAGGAACCGGCGCGGGTGACGCAGTGGAAGAACGCGTTGCTGGACCTGAGCCTGCGCAATCGCCTGGTCAACTTCCCGCCGTCCGCGGGGCTGTCGCTGGCGGTGCCGGGTGACCGGATCGGGCAGTTCGAGGACGTGCTCAACCAGGGCGTGTCGATCGCGCTGCGGGCCGCGGACGATCTTTCCGAGGTCGACCGCTCCCGGGGCGTGGCCAGTGGCCCGGAGCTGCCCGGCGACCGGCTGATCGAGCTGTTGGGCGCCCGCTCGGTGTACCTGGACCTGGCCGAGCCGGCGTATCGGACCCGCCTGCGGAGCCTGGCGTACCGGGCGCGGACGATCACCGAGGAGACCGGCGCCAACAACCTCTACCTCGCGATCGGCACCCTGGTGTGGGAGTTGGACGGCCGTCCGCTGCGGTCGCCGCTGATCCTCGCGCCGGTGACGCTCAGGCCGGCCGTGCGGGGACGGTATCGGGTGTCGTTGGACGATTCCGGGGCGTCGACGCCGAACTACTGCCTGGTCGAGAAGCTGCGGCAGGCTTTCGACCTGGAGATTCCCGGTCTCGCGGAGCCGACGCACGACAGTTCCGGCGTCGATGTGGACGCCGTGTTCGGGGCGGTCCGGGCCGCCGTCGCCGCGCGGGGGCTGCCGTTCCGCGTCGAGCCGACCGTCGACCTGGCGGTGCTCCAGTTCGCCAAGTACCGGCTGTGGCGGGACCTCGACGAGCACTGGCCGGTGCTGATGGCCAATCCGCTCGTGGCGCACCTCGTGCGGACGCCGACGGACGCGTTCGTGGACGACGGCTCCGAACTGGTGGATCTGGAGGAGTTGGCCGAGCGCTGCCCGGTGCCGGCCGACTCGTCACAGCTGCGGGCCATCGCGCACGCCCTCGACGGCCGGACGTTCGTGCTGGAGGGACCGCCCGGCACCGGCAAGTCGCAGACGATCACGAACCTGCTGGCCACGGCCGTCGCGGCCGGCAAGCGGGTGCTGTTCGTGGCGGAGAAGCGGGTGGCGCTGGAGGTCGTGCGGCAGCGGCTGGAGGAGGTCGGTCTGGGGCCGCTGTCGCTGGACCTGCACGACAAGGGCAGCAGCCCGCAGGCGGTGCGGGAGCAGATCAGGCGGGCGTTGGAGCACACCGTCGCCGTGGACACCCAGGGCATGACGGCGACGCTGGAGGATCTGCGGTCGGCCCGTCGGGGGCTGACCCGGTACGCGTACGGACTGCACGAACGCAATACCGCCGGGCTTTCGCTGTACTCGGCGCGGGACGCGGTGCTGGCCTTCGGCGACGACGTGCCGGCGATGCCGGTGCCATCCGTGCCCGGTGCCGAGCTGGTGGAGGACGTGCGTCAGGCGTTGCGGGAACTTCCCGAGGTCGCCTACGCGGCGCGGCCTCGGGCTGATCACCCGTGGGCGTTCGTCGATCGTGCCGATGTGGGGGACGTGGTTTCGGCGGCGCGGCGGTTCTCCGCGGCGGTTCGGGCGTTGCCGGATGTCGTGGTTGCGGTGCCGGAAGATCTGCGGATTGTCGCGTCGCTTGTGGACAGTGGCGTGGAGCTGTCCGTTCTGGACGGTGCGCGGACGGATTCGTGGCGGCGGGATGTCGAGGCGATGCGGGCCAAGATCGCCGCGTTCGTGTCGGCGGCGCATCCGGGGTTGGAGTTCGTGGCACCGGAGGTGCTTTCGTTGCCGTTGGGCGAAATCCACGCCTCGGCGCGGGCGGCGGCAGCCTCGGGGTTCTTCGGTCGGCGGCGACGGTTGGCGGCGGTGCGGGACCGGCTGCCGCTGCGGGTTGCGGGCGCGCCGAAGCCCCGAGGTGTGGTGGACTTGACCGGGGCGCTGGTGGAGTTGCACTCGGCGGTTCGTCGGTTGGCGGCGGACGTTGTCGAGGTGCCCGGGATGGTGCTGCCGGCGGACTGGAACCCGTTCGTCGACGACGCGGTCGACCGGAGGGTGGAGTGGCTCCGGTGGGCGGCGGAGGCGGTGTCCGGAGACGGCCCGGTGATCGCCTCACGGCGGGAAATCGTCGGCACTCGGCCAGACCCCGAACTTTATGCGGAGGCCTGGGAAGCCGTGTCGGAGCTGGTGACGGAGTGTCGGCTGGAGCCGTCGGCGCTGGCGTCGTGGGGCGGTGCGGGCGGCTACGTCTCTCGTTGGCGGTCGCGTTCGGACGAGTCGCCGGACCGGTGGCTGGCGTTGGTCGCCGTGGTGGAACCGTTGCGTGCGGCGGGGATGGCCGAGGCCCGGGCGGCGATCCTGCGTGGCGAGGGCGCGCCGGACGATGCGTTGCGCTCGTTCGAACTCGGTCTCGCGCTGGCGTCGGTGCGGGAACGGGAAGCCGTCAGCGGTCTCGACCGGTTCGACCGGAAGACGCATGAGCGGGGGATTTCCCGGTTCGTCGACACGTCTCGTGGACTTCGACGTCATCTGACGGGGGAGTTGCCGCGGCGGGTGTTGCGGGCGCGGTCCTTCGACCCGGCGGCGACCGGCGGCAACGTCGGCCTGCTGCAACGACAACTCGGCCGCCAGCGCGGCGGGTTGAAGGTGCGGGAGTTGATGACCCGGTTCGGGGACCTGATCACGCAGGCGATGCCGTGCGTGTTCGTCAGCCCCGACTCGGTGGCGCGTTTCTTCCCGGCACGGTCCGACCTGTTCGACATCGTCGTGTTCGACGAGGCGTCCCAGGTGCGGGTGGCCGACGCCGTCGGCGCGATGGGCCGGGCGCGGTCCGTGGTGGTTGTCGGCGACAGCAAGCAGATGCCGCCGACCTCCGTCGCGGAGAGCAGTTTCGTGCCGGAGGACGCCGAGACCGTCGAGGACGAGGAGTCGATTCTCGGCGAATGCGTGCAGGCCCGCGTGCCACGGCACCGGCTGACCTGGCACTACCGCAGTCAGGACGAGACGCTGATCTCCTTCAGCAATCGGCACTACTACGACGGAGAGCTGAGTTCGTTCCCGGGCCCGCCGCTGTCCGACGCGGGCGTTCGTCTGGTGCGGGTGGAGGGGCAGTTCCTGCGTTCCGGGCCGTTGCTGCGGGCCAATCCCGTGGAGGCCGAGGCCGTCGTAGCCGAGATTCGGCGGCAGTTCGAGACGGATGCCGTTCCATCGCTCGGAGTTGTGACGTTCAACCAGCAGCAGCGGTCGCACATCGAGGGTCTGCTGCGCGACACCGACGACCCGCGGATCGTGGACGCCCTGGAGGCGCGCGACGGCTTGTTCGTGAAGAACCTGGAGAACGTGCAGGGCGACGAGCGGGATGTGATCCTCTTCTCGACGGCGTTCAGCGCGAACGAGCGCGGGGTGCTGCCACTGAACTTCGGGCCCCTGAACCGGAGCGGCGGCGAGCGGCGCCTGAACGTGGCCGTCACCCGGGCGCGGCGGCAGGTGATCGTGTTCTCCAGCTTCGACCCGTCGGAGCTGCGGGCCGAGCAGACGTCGTCGGTCGGGGTGAAGCATCTGCGCGCCTACCTGGACATGGCGGTGTCCGGCGAGCGGGTGCTGCCGATGGTCGGGCGGTCGCGGGCGGTGCCGGACCGTCACGTCGACGAGGTGGCCGATGCGTTGCGGGACAAGGGGCTTGCCGTGCGGACCGCCGTCGGACTGTCCGACTTCAAGATCGATGTCGTGATCGGCGACGCGGTGGCAGTGGTGTTCGACGGTCCGGCGTGGGCGGCGCGGCTGACCGCACGGGACCGGGACGGACTGCCGGTGGAGGTGCTGTCCGGGATGCTCGGCTGGCCGTCCGTGCAGCGGGTGTGGCTGCCGGACTGGCTCGCCGATCCGGACGGCGTGGTCGACCGGCTCGTCGAGGTGGCGCGGCAGGCTTCGGGCGGTGTGGTTGACGACTCGACCCGGCGGGATTCCGAAGGTGTGGTTGATCGGGCTTTCCCGGCAGCGACGCCGGCTTCCGCCGAGCACATCGAACCCGTCGAGCAGCCTTTTGTGCCGTGGGAGGTGAAGGTCGCCGGCCGGGTAGGGGTTCTCGACCGGCTGCCGGCGCCGAAGTCCGCGCTGGCGGTGATGGCCGTGATGGACGAGATCGTCGCCGCCGAGGGGCCGATACACCTGGACCGGCTGGCGAAGCTGGTGGCCGCCGCCTTCGGGCTGGGACGCGTGGTGGAGTCGCGGCGGGCGACGATTCTTCGGCACGTGCCGGACGACTTGGCGGTGGATTCGCTGGAGCCGGTCGTGTGGCCGAAGGGGCTGGATCCGGATACCTGGGAGGGGTATCGGCGGACGCTGGCCGCGGTCCAGCGGCCGCTGGACCACGTGCCGCTGCGGGAGATCGCGAACGCGGTGGTGGCGAAGGTGCGCGGGGCGGCGGGGATGGGACTGGGGGAGTTGCGGCGAGAAGTGCTGGCGGTGTTCGGGGGACGCCGGGTGACGGCCGGTGTGGCCGCGCGGCTGGACGCGGCGGTGGAGCTGGCGGTGGCAAGTGGAAGGCTGGTGCGGGAAGGAGAGGCACTGAAGCCCGCCATGGGTTGATCATGGCATGCGTTGATCACCCGGATGACCGGAGTCGGTCGTGCTGTGGGTTCCCATCGATCGCGGGTGAGTGCCCGCCGTCCGACCGCCTGGCCGGGTGATGAACGCGGCAGTTGGCCCGGCTTGTGGATCGTGACGGCCGGGCGTTAAGGTCAAGAGCGACGTACGAAAGTCACTGCCCGGTGGGTAGTCCGGGTGACGCGTGAGCGTTCGTACAAGCGCCTGATCCAAGGCCACCTGTGCGTCCTTTGTCGAACATCGAACAAGGGACGACCATGTCAGACCTGAAAGTTCTTGTCGTCGGTGCCGGGCTTGGTGGCCTCACCCTCGCCCGATCACTGCGTGGCCACGGGATCGACGTCGCCGTCTTCGAGCGCGATGCGAGCCCGTGGGACCGGCCGCAGGGCTACCGCCTGCACTTGGACGCCGACGCGATCAACGCCGCCCGCGAGGTGCTCCCGGCCGAGCTGCGCGCCGTGTTCGAGGCAACGGCCCAGTACACCGAGCCGTTCACCACGATCCTCACCACCGGCCTGTCGGTCATCAAGCGCCTGCGGACGCAGGACGGGTACGGCGACGTCTGGCCCCGACACGACGGTCCGGAGATCCACGCCAACGTCGATCGAGCGACCCTGCGTCAGATCCTGCTTGCCGGCCTGGAGAACACGGTGCACTACGGTCGGACACTGGAGCGCTATGAGAGCACTGACGAGGGTGTGACCGCGTTCTTCACCGACGGGTCGAGGGCGCACGGCGACGTGCTGGTCGGCGCGGACGGCATCCGCTCTGCGGTTCGCGGGCAGCGAGCCCCACATTGTGAGACGGTCGACGCGGGGATCACCGCCATCTACGGGCGCCTGCCGATGGCCGTCGCCGAGCCGCTGGTGCCCGCCGAGGCCCTCACCGACATTTTCACCATCGCCTCGGACGAGCGGAAGGTCTTCCTCGGACTCGGCTCGGTCCGCTTCCCGACCTCGCCCGCTGAGGCTGCCGAGCGCTTCGCGCCGGGGACCCCGATGCGCGACCAGGACGACTACGTCGTGTGCATCGTGGGCGGTCGCCACGAGTTCTTCCCGAATGCCGACGGGGCGATGCGCACCTTCTCGGGACAAGAGTTTCGCGACATCGCCGCCGAAACCCTCCGTGACTGGCCCAGCGGCGCTGCGGACCTCGTTCGCGGTGCGGACCCGGCATCGTTGTTCTGCGTCGAGATGTACACCAGCGTGCCGGCAACGCTCGACACGCCCGTCAACGTCACTCTCCTCGGCGACGCGATCCACGCGATGACCCCGACCCTGGGGCGCGGGGCCAACGTCGCGATGCGCGACGCCACGTTGCTCGGCCGCACGCTGAGCGCGGTCGCCGACGGACAGCTCGCCCTGGCCGAGGCGCTGGCCGCCTACGAGCGCGATGAGCTGACCACCTATGGCTTCTCCGTGGTCAGGGAAGCAGCCCGGATCGGCGAGCAGCGCATGGGCCAAAACCCCCTGCCCGAATAGCCCGCACTGACTCCGCCCCCACTGGCAAGGTGGGGGCGGTCTCCGGTGGCGTTCAACTCAGCCGGCAGCGACTCGATCCGTGCCCACAACTCGTCGGACACGATCCGTGGAGGCGATGGCCCTTCCTCACGCTCTGATCGACAACGTCGTTGACCAACCTATTCCAAGATCCATTCTGTACGGAGTTGCAAAGCCCTACCGCTGCGTCAGCCGGTACCCGAACTGCGCGGTGAACTCCGCCGTCAGCGCGAACCGGTCGCCTCGCACGACGGTCTGCCGCCACTCCACGGCCTGCCCCTGCGAAAGGCCCAGCCGGTTGATCGCGAACACGGCGGTCCCGGCGGGGCACTTCAACTGCGCGGCCTCGGCGGCGGTGGGCACGTTGGCGTGGACGTCCTCGTGCCCGGCGTCGAGCCGCACGCCGGTACGGGCGGCCAACTCCCCGTAGAGACTGGTGTGCCGGAAGTCCGCCTCCAGCAGCGGCGATGCCACCGAAGCCGGTAGCCACACGCGGTCGATGGCCAGCGGTTCCCCGCCGGCGAGGCGCAGGCGTTCCAGGTACACCAGCGGGGTGGAGCCCTCCAGCCCCAACCGCTCCGCCACCAGGGCATCGGCCCGTACGTCCAACACCCGCACAACCGAGTCCTGCGAGAGGCCACCGGCCTCCACGGAGGCGAACAGGCTGTACAGGGCCCCGAGGGGCTGATGGATCTCCGGTACTGGAGCCACCCGCGGCTGTCGCCCGCGCTCGCCGACGATCACGCCGTCGGCCCGGAGCTGCCTGAGCGCCTGTCGGACGGTGGAGCGGCTGACGTCGTACTCCTCGACCAGCGCGAGCTCGCCGGGGAACTGGTCGGCGAACTCCCCGTCCGCCAGCCGGGCGACCAGCTCCTGCTGGAGCTGCCGCCACAGCGGCGTCGTCCCGGATCGGTCCAATGTGCGCCCCACCACGGCGGGAACGCTACCGCTTGTGCAATGTACGTACATATCGTAGCGTAAATGTACGGACATTAGGAGGCGGCATGGCTCGGACCCTCATCGCGGCGGGCACCACCCACCAGGCCGCGACGAGGCTGCCGGGTCTGGCGGTGGCGCTGCTCGTCGCGGCCACGGCGACCGGCCTCGGCCTCCTGCTCCCGGTGGTCGGCGGCCCGGTGTTCGCGATCGTGCTGGGCGTTCTCGCCGCCACGCTGATCCGCCCGCTCCGCGCGAAGACCCTCGCCCCGGGCTACGCCGTCGCCTCGAAGACGGTGCTCCAGCTGTCGATCGTGGTCCTCGGCACGGGCCTCTCGCTCCAGCAGGTCGTGCACGTCGGCGTGTCCTCGCTGCCGGTCATGGTCGGCACGCTGGCGGTCGCCCTCGGCGGCGCCTGGCTGCTCGGCAAGCTGCTCAAGGTCGGCACGGACACGAAGACCCTGATCGGCGTCGGCACCGGCATCTGCGGCGCGTCGGCGATCGCCGCCACCACGGCCGTGATCAAGCCGAAGGACACCGAGGTCGCGTACGCGATCGGCACGATCTTCACCTTCAACATCGCGGCGGTGCTGCTCTTCCCGCCGCTGGGCCACCTGCTCGGCCTGAGCCCGCACGCCTTCGGCCTGTGGGCCGGCACCGCCGTCAACGACACGAGCTCCGTGGTCGCCGCGGCCTATGCCTACGGCGGCGACGCCGGTCCGTACGCGGTCGTGGTCAAGCTGACCCGCAGCCTGATGATCATCCCGATCGTCATCGCCCTCGCCTTCCTCAAGGCCCGCCGCGAGGACGCCAAGGAACAGCGGGAGGTGCACCTGCCCTGGCACCGCATCGTGCCGCTGTTCCTGATCGGCTTCGTCGTCGCGGCGGCCACCGACACCGCCGGCCTGATCCCGGACAGCTGGCACCCCGTGCTGTCCACGCTCGGCACCTTCCTGATCACCACCGCGCTGGCGGGCATCGGCCTGTCGCTGCGCTTCGCCGACATGCGCAAGGCCGGTGCCCGCCCGCTGCTGCTGGGCGGCCTGCTCTGGATCGCGGTGGCCGCCAGCAGCCTCGGCCTTCAGGCCCTCACCAGCTAGGACCAGAGCTCCAGCGACCGCGAGCCGACCAAGCCGCCGATACGGCCGAGTGCCTCGTCGACGGGCATCGGATCCAGCCGCCGGCCGTCCCGCAGCCGCAGCGCCAGCTCCTCGTTGGCGACCTCCTTGGCGCCGATCACGGCCTGGTACGGGGCCAAGCGTGACTCCCGGATCCGAGCGCCGAGCGAACCCCGTTCCACGCCGACGACTTCCGCCCGCAGCCCGAGATCCAAACAGCGCTGCGCCGCCGAACGGGCCGCCGCCCACTCGTCCTCCGACACGGGCAGGATCACCACCTGCACCGGCGCGAACCACACCGGGAACGCGCCGCCGTGCACCTCGATCAGGTGCGCCACAACGCGTTCCATGCTGCCGATCAGGCTGCGGTGCAGCATCACGGGCCGGTGCCGCGCCGAATCCGCCCCGATGTAGCTGAGGTCGAACTGCGACGGCTGGTGGAAGTCGACCTGCACGGTGGAAAGGGTGGACTCCCGCTCCGAGCTGTCGGCGACCTGGACGTCGATCTTCGGCCCGTAGAAGGCGGCCTCGCCGGGCACCTCCTCGTGGTCGACGCCGGACAGCACCTCCCGCAGCAACGCCTCGGATCGTTGCCACGCCTCGGGATTGTCGACGTACTTGCCGCCGTCGCCCCGCAGCGACAGCCGATACCGCACGCGCTCGATGCCGAGATCCCGGTGCGCCCGCTGGATCAGCGCCAGCGCGGCGTGCGCCTCGGCGGCCACCTGGTCGGGGGTGCAGAACACGTGCGCGTCGTTGAGCTGGATGGACCGCACCCGCGACAGTCCGCCCAGGACGCCGGAGAGCTCGGCCCGGTACATGCCGCCGATTTCGGCCATGCGCAAGGGAAGTTCCCGGTAGCTGTGCGCCCGTGACCGGTAGATCAGCGCGTGGTGCGGGCAGAGGCTGGGGCGCAGCACCATCTGCTCGCCGCCGACGTCCATCGGCGGGAACATGTCGTGGTTGTAGTGCGACCAGTGCCCGGACTGCTCGTACAGCGCGCGTTTGCCCATGACGGGCGAGTACACGTGCCGGTAGCCGGCGCGGCGTTCCAGGTCGCGGACGTACTCCTCCAGCACGTGCCGGATGGTCGCGCCGTCGGGCAGCCAGTACGGCAGGCCGGCGCCCATCAGCGGGTCGGTGTCGAACAGCTCGAGCTCACGGCCGAGTTTGCGGTGGTCCTGCATGGTGGTCTCCTCGTCATCAGGGAGGCGAGTGACCACAAAGCAAGAGCCCCGGGGCACTCGCCCCGGGGCTCTTGCGGCAAAGGATCAGCGCGGCGCCGGGACTGTGTCCGGCGTCGTCGTGACGATTGCGCGCTGCATGTCAGTCACAGTAGCACGTCGGCAGCACGACCTGGGCCGCACTTCCGCCGCGTCGGGAGGGCTCGCCGGCCGCGATCACCCGGCCGCCGGGCTTGAACTCCAGGCCCGACGCCACGCCGATGGTCGGCGCGATCTTGATGGTCGGGTCCAGCGGTGACGTGTCGTTGACGGCGAACGTCTGGCCCAGCGCCTGGAGCCCCGGCGTGGTCGGCAACGCGATGAACGCCGGCTCCGCCGTGGTGGTCGCGGAATTGCGCTGCGACGCCCGCGGCGCGGCGATGGCGTCCTCCAGGTTCATGCCGAAGTCGATCCGGTTGACCAGGATCTGGAGCACGGTGGTGATGATCGTGGAGCCGCCGGGGGAGCCGACCGCGAGGAACGGCTTCCCGTGCTGCAACACGATCGTCGGCGACATGCTGGACCGCGGCCGCTTGCCCGCGGCGGGCAGGTTCGGGTCGGGCGCGGTGCCCTGAGTGGGCGTGAAGTTGAAGTCGGTCAGCTCGTTGTTGAGCAGGAAGCCGCGGCCCGGCACGACGATGCCGCTGCCGCCCAGCTCCTCGATGGTGTTGGTGTAGGACACCACGTTGCCGTAGGCGTCGGAGACCACGAAGTGGTTGGTGTGGTTCTCGTTGTCGCTGGTGGACGCGGCCGGCGTGGTGGCGCAGCTGCCCGGCGAGGCCGGGTTGCCCGGCGCGACCGGGCTGGTGCCGGCCTTGGCCGGGTCGATCAGGCACGCCCGGCTCGCGCCGAACTGCGGCGACAGCAGTTGCTGCTGCGGCACGTTGACGAACCGCGCGTCGCCGATGTAGCGGTTGCGGTCGGCGAAGGCCAGCCGGGTCGACTCCAGGTAGTGGTGCAGCGCCTGGACCCGGTCCATGTCCTTGAGGTCGAAGTTCGACAGGATGTTCAGCGACTCGCCGACCGTGATGCCGCCGCTGGAGGACGGGGCCATGCCGTACACGTCGTAGCCGCGGTAGTTCACGTGGGTGGGCGCGGTGTCCAGCGCCTGGTACGAGCTGAGGTCGGACAACTGCATCGGGCCGGTGATCGGCTTGAGCGTGGCGTTCGGGGCCAGCGGCAGGTGCTGCACGGTGTTCACCACGTCGCGGCCGATGTCGCCGCCGTAGAGCGCGCCGACGCCCTTGCGGCCGAGCTCGCGGTACGTGGCGGCCAGGTCCGGGTTGCGCAGGGTGGAGCCGACCACCGGCAGGTCGCCGCCGGGCAGGAACTGCTTGGAGGTGGAGGAGAACTGCGCGAACCGGGAAGCGTTCTCCCTGGTCAGTTCCCGGAACGTGGTGTCAACTGTGAATCCCTGGTCCGCCACCTGCTCGGCCGGCCGCAGGTCGTCGGCGAGGCCGAACCGGCCCCAGCGCTGCAGCGCCCGCTGCCAGATGGCCACGTTGCCCGGCACGCCAACGGAAAGGCCGCTGGTGACGGCGGTCGGGAAAGCGTAGGGCTTGCCCGTCGCCGGATCGACGAACATGGTCTGGCCGTCGGCCGCGGGCGTGGTCTCGCGGCCGTCTATTGTGGACACCTGGCGGGTACGGGCGTCGTAGTACACCAGGTATCCGCCGGCGCCCGGGCCTGCCACGTACGGGTCGGTGACGCCGAGCGTGGCGGCCACCGCCACGGCGGCGTCGGCGGCGGTGCCGCCACGGCGCAGCACGTCGATACCGGCCTGGGTGGATTCGGGCGTGTCCGAGACGACCGCGCCGAGGAAGCCCTGCGCGACCGGGTGCTTCACCGGCGCAGGACGGGCCGCGCCCGGCGTCGCGCCGGCCACGAGGGTGAGGCCGGCCATGACCCCTACCGACAGTACCGAGCCGACGCTGCGGCGTAGTCGCATGGCGATCCCTTCCGCTCTTTCCGCGAACAGACCCCCATGTTCTACTCGCACCCGCGCGGTGCTGACCAGGCTTGCGCCCGGGTCGCACTCGCCCGCCGGCAGGGTGTATGACCGTCCATTTCAGACTGACGCGCGGAGGATATCGGCGAATCGTTCGGGCTGCTCCAGGTTCAGCACGTGTCCGGCGTCGGCCACGGTCACGAGCTCGGCCTGCTTCGCCTCGCGGACCAGGCTCTCCGCCACCTGGGCGATGTCGGACGAGTCGAGATCGCCGAGCGCGACGGTGATCGGCATGGTCAGTTCGGCCAGCCGGTCGATCGCCCCGGCCTCCACCGGCTCGATCCCCATACTCCGGGCGTGCCGGGTCACGGTGTCGGCCATGACCCGCTCGCAGAACGCCCGCAGCTCCGGGTCGAGCTGCTCCGGCGTGCGGCGCGGGCCGTCCACCCACATCCGCAGCAGGGGATTCACCACGCCGGCGACGTCCCGCGCGGCCGGCAGGAGCGCCAGCTGTTCGAGAATGAACGGGTCCCGGTGCTCCATGCCGCTCACGCCGGGCGCGCCCAGCAGCAGCCGGTGCACCCGGTCCGGCCTGGTCAGCGCGAAGTCGACGGACGTCCGCGAGCCGAGCGACAGGCCGACCAGGCTCGCTCGGTCGATGCCGAGCTCGTCGAGCAGCAACCGCAGGTCGCCGTGGTGGGACCACGGCTCGGTGGCCGCGGACGACGACTTCCCGTGGTTGCGCGCGTCGTACCGGACGACCGTGTGCCCGGTCACCAGCGCGGCGAACTCGCGATCCCAGACCGCCGCGCTGAGCACCCCGGGGTGCAGCAGCACGACCGCCGGGCCGGCGCCCGCGACTTCGTAGTGGATTTCCCCGCCGTCAACTGTGATCCGCCCCAGTGTCACCAGATCAGGTTAGACCTGGAACCGGTTCCCGATCGGGCTGAACCGAGGCGCACTCCCGTACGTAACCCCTGGTAACACGGACTACCGAGAGGGCGCACCAGTGAGTCGGGCCGCGAGTACCCCGTTCGACCGCGTGATGAGCGCGAGCACCGCGGTCGTGGTGTCCGCGATCGCGGGCGTGGTGCTGGGCATGACGTTCATCAAGATGCCGATGCCGACCACCACCGACTTCCAGGGGCAGCCGGCTCCCGCGCAGACCACTACCACCACTCCGGACCGCGTGGTCCCCGTGCCCGTGACGACCCGGACCCGAACCACTCGTCCCGACCAGACCTCGTCGCGGCCCACCACCACGACGACGACCACGCCGAGTGCGACCACCACGACCACCTCGACCAGTCGTCCGACGAAGCCGTCGAAACCGCCGAAGCCGACGACCACCGGGACGACCACCACGACCACCACCGACGACGGCGGCCTACTCGGTCCGATCCTCGGCGGCTGACTCCTCCGCCGGCCTGGTGAACCGCTCCCAGGCGGACTGCCTGGTCATGCTCAGCTTCTCGCCGATCCGGACCCAGGTCACGCCCCGTCGGCGCAGTTCGCCGACCCACTGGTCCAGGCCGTTCTCGACCTGTGCCACCGTGCCGGCGATGCGAGGGAGCTTGGTCAACATCTCCTCGTCGGTCAGCTCGGCCCACTCCGGCACCCGTCCCGGCGACTTCTCGTGGGCGATGATCTTCACGCACAGGTCGACGCAGTTGTTGCAGATGTAGACGCCGGGCCCGGCGACCAGTTTCTCGATCTCGTTCTCGGACTTGGCGCAGAACGAACAGCTCAGCACGATCCCTCCTCTGTCAGGCAGTGCCTGACACGCTAGCGCATGACGGGGCTCCGTGTCAGGCGCTGCCTGACAAATTTTCTAGGCGAGCGCCGCCCGGGCGTGCTGGATGCGCAGCAGATCCGCGATGACCATGTCGGCGATCAGCTGCTGCTCGTCGTCCAGGCCGGCCGGCGGCCGCGGCGACTCGACGCCGTCGTCCAGGGCACGGGCGGCGGCCTCGGTGAAGTCGGCCAACGCGGGGGCGCTGTTGCCGAGCCGGAACAGCGCCAGCGACGAGCCGGCCAGGCCGCGCAGGCCCTCGCCGGCCTCGTCCAGGGCCTCCTGCTGGTCCGCGGTCGGCGGCTTGCTGCCGGGTTCGGGCGAGACCAGGTTCTGGTGCGCCCTCGAGGCGTCACGGAATCGGGCGCCGATCGCGCGGCCGAGCACCTCGTCGCCACGCAGCAGCGACGACACCATGCGCA
Organism: Kutzneria buriramensis; assembly: GCF_003387475.1. Classification (GTDB taxonomy): domain Bacteria; phylum Actinomycetota; class Actinomycetes; order Mycobacteriales; family Pseudonocardiaceae; genus Kutzneria; species Kutzneria buriramensis. Next base: position 192,085 of record NZ_QUNO01000018.1, read on the forward strand.
GCAGGCGTTGGAGTTCGGCGGTTGCGTCGGCGAATCGCCGGCTCAGCGGCGGTCGTGGCACGCCCGGCACGGCAAGGAAGCCGAACAGCAGGCCGATCGCCACCGCGCCGGCCATCAGCAGCACGTACTCGATGAGCGTGGCGTCCGGGTCGAGGTGCTTGGTGGACGCGTTCAGACCGACGCTCAGGAACACCATGCAGCCGTTGAACACCATCGGCTGCGTCTGCATGAGCGGGAAGCCGATCAGCAGTGCCACCAGGGCGATCGGCAGCAGCGCGGACTGCGGCAGCAGCCACAGCACCAGCGCCAGCACCGCCGCGCCGGCGAGCGCGCCGCCGACCCGTTGCCACGCCTTGGCGAGCGTGTCCCGCCACTCCGGCTGCATGATCGCGAACGTCGTCATCAGGAACGACACGGTCAGCGGGTCGCCCGGCCGGAAGGATGCCACCGTCAGGGCGATGATCATGCCGATGGCGCAACGGATCGCGTGTCGCAGCAGCGCGGACTGCCAGGAGAAGACGCCCTCCATCTCGCGCCGGACGAGCGCCCGTACGAAGTAGGGCGGGAAGTTCGCGGTGGACCGGTCGCGAGTGGTGACGGCCTCGTGCACCGTGTCGGTCATGCGCCACAGGTCGTCGACGAGACGCTCCGTCGCACCGGGCAAGGAAATTCTTGCCGTGGCGCGGGAAACCGGCGGCAGATCGTCCGGAGTGGACTTCGCCTTGACGGCCTCGGCCAGCGTCGCCATCTGCTGCTGGGCCGCGTCGAGGACCTCGGTCAGCGTCTCGGCCTGCTCGGCCGGCAGCGCCTTCGCACGTCCTCTGAGGACGCCCATGGTGGCCTGGAACCGGGCGCCGGCACCGAGAACTCGGGACTGCCACACGCGCGGGCGGTCGGACAGCCACGCGCGGGCGGCGCGCTCCGCCGTGCCGGCGCCGCCGACGAGCGCGGCGGCCAGCGCGACGCGCGTCGGCTTGTCCGGGTCGGCGGCGCCCATCAGCGTGCGGAGGACGATCACGATGGCGACCGCGATCGCCGGCGCGGCGATGATCCGCCACACGTTCGCGCCGCCGGTGAGCTGATAGCCGTACCCGAAGACCGAGGCCATGCCCAGGCCGAGACCGACGGTGACGAACCGGGTGCCCAGCACCGGCAACAGGGCGGCGACGAACACGATCACCACCAGCGCGGCGATCGCCGCGACCTGCGAGACCTGGCCCAGCAGCCGCGGCAGCGCGCCGCCGATCACCACCGCCGGCGCGAAACCGGCCAGCAGCTTGAGATCCGCGCGCAGCGGGCCGCCGTTGGCCGCGATGAAGCAGAACAGCGCCGTCAGTCCGGCGAGGATCGTCACGCTGCCCAGGCCCAGCGCGGCCCCGATGCCGGCGGTGCCGCCGACGACGATCACGATCACCACGAGCAGGCTCGCGCCCCGGGCCAGTGCCTTCACGAGGCGAAATCTAGCGGTGCCGGCGGGCGGTGCGAGGCGCCACCCGCCGGCAGTGGATCAGTCGGCCGCGCGGCTCTGCCCGGCCGGCGGCTCCTTGATCAGCTCGTGGCCAGCCAGGTGTTGCTGAACCGCGTGCCGCCGCTGATCGCCGACGTGGTGTCGATGGTCCGGCCGTGCCGGGCCATGTTGATCGCCTGCGGGCCGGCGCTGCTCAGCGGCTGCCCGTCGATCGTGACGTTGGTGTACGTCACCGTGCCGAAGTCGGCCAGCGCGGACGGGCCGTTGGAGTACTCCGGCGTCTCGGTGATCACCTCCGCCGACACGTCGCCCGCGCCCGAGCAGGCCCGCTTGTTCGGCTGCTCGATCCAGCCCTGCGTCTCGTCACGCAGATACAACTGGTAGGTGCCGTCGCCGTTGTCGGTGACCGTGGCGTCGATCTTGTCGCCGGCCCGCACGGTGTGGCCGTAGTCGATGATGTTGTAGCAGGGGAAGGTCTCCCACCAGCCGGTGTGGACGGCGCGGCCGTTGCGGCACAACACATGCGTGCCGGTCTGCTCGACGTTGTCGTTGCCGTCGCCGTCGAGGCCGACCCAGAACACGACCTCGCCGCCGGTGCTGCAGTCGACCGACGGCTCGGTCCAGCTCGCCGAGACCGAGCTGTAGGTGTCGGAGTGGGCGGAGTAGCCGCTCCAGTGGTCGTTGGTGCGGGTGGCGCCGGTGCCGTCGGTGTGGCCGGCGGCCGCGCCGGCGGGGCCGGCCTGGGTTGGCACGAGCAGGGACGCGCCCAGGAACAGTGCGATCAGGGGTACTCGCATGACAGGGAACTCTCCGTCCGGGAGATGCAGGGAATACGGACGGTAAAGCGCTTTCTCGAATCAGCTCAAGCGCGGCTTCCGCATTGCGGGAAACAGTGTTTCGGGCGCTTCCCGACTCTGTTCGAAACTGTTAGTCCCATTCCCAGCGCAGGCCGTGGATGCCCGGCTCGACGTCGAACAACGCCAGGTGGGCGTGCGGGGCGCCGCCCAGCGACAACTCGCCGGTGTCGCGGCGGGCGTGCTCGATGGTCGGCCGGGTGGTGGTGTGACAGCGGACCGGCAGCGCCGCCGGGTGGAATTCCAGTTCGAGCAGATAACTGCGGGTCGCATACGGCAGGCGGCGGTCGTAGTCGGTCATCGGCTCGGACTGTCCGCCGTACTGGAGGGCGCATTCGATGACGGCCGTCTCGTTGCGGTCGAGGATGCGGTCGAGCATCACCTCGGCGACGAGGAAGCCGGCCTTCTCGTCGGTGCGGACCCGGCCCGGCCAGCCGCCGCGGACCACGGTGAGCCTCGGCGTGCAGCCCAGCTCCCGGCCCTGGAAGATCACCAGCGCCCGGTCGACGCGGTCCCGTTGCGCCCGGAGCACCTCCGTGATCGACAGTCGGGCCGGACGGCGGCGCTCGTCCAGCTGGAAGCGGTCGTGCACGGACAGCAGGCACAGGCGCTCGTCGTCGAGCGTGCCCATCTGCGCCATCATCCGGTCCAGGCGGTGCGGCTCGTCCCACAGCCGACGGCGGTCGATGCTCACCGCCACATGCGCGCGGCGCGGACCACGGGGGCGAGGCGGCGCGAGCAGCGCCGTCAGCGAGCCGGACGGCGTGTCCAGGATGGTCTCCAGCAGCTTGACAGCCTTGATCGACTGGACGCGTTCCGGCTGGCTGCGTCCGCGGCTCCAGTACGACAGCGTCACCGAGCTGACGGTGACACCCCGGTCGGCGAGCTCGTGCTGCACCTGTTCCAACGTCAGGCCGCGCATCCGAATCGCCGTCCGCAACCCGTGCGCGAACGACCCCGACTCCAGCGCGGCGGCCAGCTGGCGGTCCATCCGCCGACGGTAATTCCGCGCGAGCCCCACTGACCAGGGCCGACCGTCGGGTTCAGTCAGTTCACCACCGTGAACCATCGGCGGTCGTACGGCGTAGTCCTCCGGCAGATAGGAAACCTTCCTTACGATTACGGCGCTGGAGGCAAGGGTGGAGAAACGCACGATCCGGGTCCTGCTGGGCGTCGGACTGGCCGCCGTCGCCGGCGTCGCGATCACCGCGCCCGGCCTGCTCACCGCGACGGACTCGCACGCCAGCACCGCGCACGCGACCACCCTCGACCCGAAGACCGTGGCCACGATGGACGACATCACCGCCGTATTCGAACAGGGCGCGAGCTCGCCGCAGTACGCCAACATCGAGAACGATCAGGACGGCTGCGGCTTCACGGCCGGCTGGATCGGGTTCTGCACCCAGTCCGGCGACATGCTCGACCTGGTCAAGCAGTACAACGCCGCCGAGCCCGACAACGTGCTGGCGAAGTACACCGCGACCCTCCAGAAACTGGCCGACACCAGCAGCGACGACGTGACGGCGCTCGGCGCCGCCTTTCCGTCCGACTGGAAGAAGGCGGCCGCCGACCCGGTGTTCGTGCAGACCCAGCTCAAGGTCGGCCACGACACCTACCTGACGCCCGCGCTCGCGCAGGCCGACCAGGCCGGCGTCAAGACCAATCTGGGCATCGAGAACTTCTTCGACACCGCGCTGATGATGGGGCCGGGCGAGACCGACTGCGACGGTCTGCCCAAGCTGGTCAGGGAGACCACCACCGCGGCCGGCGGCACACCGGCGTCCGGCGTCGACGAGAAGACCTGGCTCAAGGCGTTCAACCAGGTCCGCGCCAAGCACATGAAGAACCCGTGCACGCCGGGGCGGCAGGCGGACTGGCCGCAGGCGGTCGACCGCACGACCGCGCTCCAGAAGCTGGCCGACGACGGCAATCTGGACCTGACCACGCCGCTGACCATCGCCGCCGACTTCGGCATCACGATCAGCAACCCGCACGACTGAGCGGCGCCTCCAGTTCGTCGAGGCTGGCGGCGCGAACCGTCAGCAGCGGCACGGTGGTCGCCAACGCGGCGAGATGCCCCTCGGGGGCATCGATGTCGTACAGGTGGACCGCGGCCGACGGCCACCGCGGCACGGCGGTGGCGACGACGGGGCCGCTGACTTCGAGCCGCTTGGGCGGGGCGCGCAGGCCGAGTCCGGTGAGTTTCATGGCGGCCTCCTTGCGTGTCCACGCCGACACCAGCCACGACGCCCGCTCCGACGTTGGCAGGGCGTCGAAGTGCTGGCGCTCGTCGGCGGTGAGGCAGGCGCGGGCGAGGCCGTCCGGATCGGGGGCGGCGCGCAGGTCCTCGATGTCGACGCCGACGAGCCCACTGCCGGTGACAGCCATGATCACCCAGTGCTCGGTGTGGGAGACCGAGTAGTCGATGGCGCCCCCGTCGATCGTCGCTGTGCGGAAGCGGGGCCGCCCGTGCCGCGCACCGGTGTCGCAGTGGTTGCAGGTGCGGTCGGTGACGATGTCGCTGGGCGGAATCCCCAGGTAGTGCGCGCCGACCAGCCGCTGCGTGGCCCGGGACGTGACGAAGGTGTCGCCGGCGGGGGTGCTGGCGAGCTTGGCGGCCCGCTGCCGTTCCTCGTCGTCCAGCATGGCCAGCCAGCCGGCGCGGGGACGCACCGGCACCAGCCAGACCTCGACCTCGCCCGGGTTCACGGCGTCAGCTGGGGGATCGGGGCGAGCGCCGCCACGGCTGCGGTGAGCTGGCGGTCCTCGTCGTCGACGGTGATGTCCGGTGTCACACCACGGTTCTCCAGCACCTGGCCGTCCAGCACGTACCGGAACTCGGGCTGCGTGGTGACGCTGCCGTCCACCAGCCCGTGCCGGGGCCAGGTCGCGATGACCCCGCCCCACGTCCGCCGGCCGACGATCGGGCCCAGCCGGAGGGTGCGGAAGCCCTGCGCGAAGATCTCGGCGTTGGAACCGGTGTGCTCGTTGACCAGCAGTGCCATCGGGCCGTTCGGCGCCTCCGGCGGGTACGCCGTCGACACGGCCCAGCGGCCGGTCTCGGCGCCGAAACGCCTGCGCGCCAGGCGATCCAGCAGCATCGGGGCGATCTGGCCGCCGCCGTTGAACCGGACGTCCACGATCAGCCCCTCGCGGTCCAGCTCGGTGAGGAAGCCCCTGGTGAACTCGGCGTAGCCGGCGGCGTTCATGTCCGGCACGTGCACGTAGCCGAGCCGGCCGCCGGACAGTTCCCGGACCAGGGCACGGTTTCCGTCGACCCAGTCCCGGTAGCGGGCGGCGGACTCGCTGGCCAGGGCGGTCACCGTGACCTTGCGCTCGGCGCCGTCGCGGACGAGGGTCAGCTCGACGTCACGATTCGCCTGCCCGACAAGGAGTTCGCCGGACATCGGCTGGCCGTTGACGGCGGTGACCCGGTCGCCCGGTCGAATGTCCGCGCCCAGTCGGTTGCACGGCGAGGTGGCGCGTGGATTCCACGGGTCGCCGCGCAGGATGTTGCCGATGCGCCAACCGGGTTCCCAGTCCACGCCGAGGAAACCCTGGCCGTGGTAGGGGACCTGGCGGTACTCGCCGCCGTTCTCGTACGTGTGCGATGTGCCGAGCTCGGCCTGCAACTCCCACAACAGGTCAGACAGCTCCGCCCGCGTGGCCACGCGGTCCAGCAGCGCGGCATACCGGTCGTGCATGATCTCCCAGTCCACGCCGTTCATGCCGGCGTCCCAGAAACCCTCGCGCTGGAGCCGCCACGTCTCCCGGAACATCTGCCGCCACTCGGATTCCGGCCGCACGGACACCTTGACCCGGGACAGGTCGAGCTTCTTGGGCTCGTCCTCGTCGATGTCCTCGGACTTCAGCAGCCGCAGCGTGCCGTCGTGGCGGTAGAGCAGGGTTTCGCCGCGGGCATCGGTGCACAGCTCGTCGACGGGGCTGAGCACGTCCTGGTCGACCTCGCCGGTGACGAGGTCGACCAGCGTGGCGATGCCGTCCGGCTCCGCGTCGGGCTGGGTGACGTCGGGGGCGGCCAGCGGCACGGAGTGCAGCAACACCTTGCCGGGCAGGCCGACGATCGCCGCGTACCGGCCCTCCGGCACGGGAAACGGCAGCACGCGCCGCTCGATGCCGTCGAAGTCGATCTCCACCCGGGCCAGGGGTTCCGGGGTCCGGTGCTCGAACGGCGGCGGCTCGTCGGCGTCGAGCGTGACCAGGTAGGGCCGGCCGGCGTAGGGGAAGCCGAAGTCGAACTGCACCTGGTCGTGATCGACGACCAGGTCCCGCTGCCCGACGAAGTACAGGTACCGGCCGTTCGGGTCGAAGGCCGGCTTCGAGTCCCGCAGCACCGGCTCGGTGACCGCGAAGGTGCTGCCGCGCAAGGGATCCGCAACCTTGATCGCCGATGTTCGCGGCGCGGTGGGGAGCGTGTACGCCAGCCACCGGCCGTCCGGGGACCAGGCGAGATCCTCGATCCGCTCGTGCGGCGAGGAGTCGAGGAGCCGGGGGCGCAGGGGCGTCGAGGTGGTGTCGACGGCCCAGAGCTGCTGACGGTTGGTGGCAAAGGCGACCCAGCCGCCGGCGGGCGCGGCGGCGAGCTCCGTGACGGTGCCGGCGATCGGCGCGTCATCGGCGTCCAGGACGACGAGCCGCTCGTCCGGGCCGGTGTCTCCGGCGACCGCGACGAGACGGCCGTCGGAAAGCCAGTCCAGCAGCCGATAGCGGATGCCGTCGGCCGCGCCGTGCTGGCGGACCGGGCCGGTCCACGGGGCCATGGTGAACGCCTTGCCGCGTACGCTGATCGCCACGGACTTGCCGTCCGGGCTGAGGCGGGCGTCGTCGAGGTGGTCCGCCGCCGGCACGATTCGGCGGGCGCACTGCGACCGCGAGCCCGCGACCGACACCGGGATCTCCGTGTCCAGCATGAAAAGCCTCGCGCCGGCGTGGTGCACCAGGCGGCGGCCGTCGGTCGTGAGGTTGCGGGCGTAGTACTCGCGGTGGTCGGTGTGCCGGTGCAGGTCGGTGCCGTCGGGCTGGCACGAGTACACGTTGCCGGTGCCCTCGTGGTCGCTGATGAAGAAGATCCGGTCACCTACCCAGCACGGGCTGGCCAGGTTCCCCGGCAGCGACAGCAGCTTCGTCAGGTCTCCATCCACAGTGGACGCCGTGTACAGCTCGCCGGCCAGGCCGCCGCGATAGTGCTTCCACCGCGCGGGATCGGCGGTGTTCAGGCCGATCACCACCCGGCCGTCCGAGGCGAAGGAGACGACGTCGGCCCGGCCCGGGCGCAGCAGCCGGGGGAGTCCGCCGGACGGCGACACCGCGAACAGCCGGAAGCCGAAGCCGGCGGGCTGCTCGGCGGCGGAGGCGTAGACGATCTCGCCGGTGGTGGGGTGCCAGCCGACCGTCACGCACCGCGTCGCCTGGTACGTCAGACGCCGTGCGGTGCCGCCGGCAACCGGCATCACGTACAGCTCGGACGGCCCGTCGTCAGAGCCGACGAACGCCACCATCGACCCGTCCGGCGACAGCCGGGGCCGACTGGCCTCCGACACGCCGGCGGTCAGCCGCCGCGCGCTTCCGCCGCCTGCCGGCACCGACCACAGATCGTCCTCGCAGGTGAAGACGACGGTGTCGCCGGCGATGGTCGGGAACCGCAGGTATCCGGTCACGACAGGCCCTGCACTCCCGCTCGGACCCGGTCGGCGATCTCCTGCCGGCGCGCCTGTTCACGCTGCTTGCGGCCGCGCACGTCGTCTCGCGTCACCGTCCAGTAGCAGGCCGTGCGCCACTGGCCGACGGTGTAGGAGTCGTACTCCGCGCGGATCTGCGCGTGCGCGTCCAGCTCGGCCGCGGACAGCATCATCGTGTTGTGCGACAGCACCTGGTTGATGATCACGTCCATGTGCAGCTGCTCGCGCAGGTACTCGTGCGCCGCCTCGACCGCCTTGAAGCCGAAACCGCTGCGGTAGCGGGGAAGCACCGCGAACGACAGCTCGCAGGTCTGGCTGCGCCAGTCGATGGAGGTGATCCACGAGAAGCCGACCACCTGGCCCTTCGAGCCGCACATGGTGAACAGCCGCTTGACGTGGTGGCCGGACTCGATCGTCCGCCGCATGCCGTCGGCCAGCTCGAGGTCGGCCGCCGACATCGCGAAGTCGTTCAGGTTGGTCTGGTACTTGTTCTCCCGCAGCAACTCCGTGCGGACCGGGATGTCCGCCTCGGTGAAGTGCCGGACCGTCATGAACGGCACGAGTCCGCCCTCCCCACGTAGACCAGGACGTCCTGCCAATCGTAGTTCTGCCAGCGGTGCCTTGGCAGCACGCCCACCTGCTCGAAGCCGCAGTCCGCGAAGCAGTTCTCCACGCCGTCGGGCACCATCGCCACGAAGGTGGTGCAGCGCTGGTACGTCGTCAGGAACTCCAGCAGCGCCCGCAGCGGCTCCGGGTCCGCCGAGGTGCTGGCGACGTACGCCTGGCGCGGCTGGTCGGTGTTGGGGGCGAAGCCGACCACCGTCTCGCCAGCGCTGAACAGCTGCGCCTGCAGGGACTTCAACTCGGCGGCGAGCAGGGAGTCGTTCTGGGTGACGGGATCGAGGCCGAGGAAGCCGCGGGCGGCACCACCACAGGACTTCAATTCGGCGATCGCCATGTCGGTGTCGAGGCGCTGGAGGCTCAGAATCTCAGTCATTGCGCACAACTCCCCAGATCTCGCGGTCAATCGGCCGCCCGTCCAGCCACGTGGCCTCCGGCAGCACCGCTTCCCGCTGGAAGCCGACGTCGGCCAGTAGACCGATCGGTGGATCCACCAGCGGCGTCACCCAGCCGTGGATCCGGCTCAGGTTCAGGGTGAGGAACCCGTGCGCCACCACGGTCTTCAGCAGCACGTCCAGCCCGTCGACACCGTGCAGGCCGATCTCGACCCGCGCCCGGCGGTGCACCCAGTCCAGCTCGGTGTACCGGACGAAGCCCAGCCCCGGCGCGATGCACAGCTCCTGGCCGGGGTCGGCCGGGGGCGGCACGGTGGTCGGCGCGGCCAGCGGCGGCCAGTCGGCCAACGGCAGCCCGAGCAGCTCGCCGGGCAGCCACGGGCCGGCGAGCAGATCAGCGTCGCTGCCCCGGTATCCACGCAGTCTCATGAGATCGGCTCCCAGATTCGGGCGAACGACACGTATCCGTGGCGGCGGCCCTCGTGCACCGTCACCGCGCCCAACGTTCCCTCCTCGCGCAGGCCGGCGGAGCGTGCGAAGGCCAGGCCGCGGTAGTCGAACTCGTCGAAGCGCAGCGCCAATCGCACGACCTCGCGCCGCCATGTGTTGGCACGCAACAGCTCGCCGAACGCCGACTGCCACCACGCCGGCGGCGCGGACGCGCGCAGGCGCAGCTGCATGCTGTAGTGGCAGGCGTTGTTGGCCTCGGACTCGACGGCGTACAGGCCGACCACCTCGCCGTCGGCGAGCAGCACGTGCGTGTCCTCGTCGATCAGCTCCAGGATCTCCCACTCCGGGCGGGTGTCCGGGTCGCCGGTGCGGAAGTAGAAGTCCGGCTCGGTGTAGAGGGCCAGCACGGCGTCGCGGTCGGCGTCCGAGTACGGCCGGCTCGACCAGCGTGGCGTCTCAGTTGTCGTCATGGCCCGTCCCGATGGTGAGGCGTTGGATGTTGCTGGTGCCGTCCATGAACTCGAACGCGTGCACGTCCCGGCACCACTTCTCCAGCAGCGGGTGCTCCAGCAGCCCGCCGGGCGTCAGTGCCGCCTCGGCCCAGCGCGCGGTCTCCACGGCGAGGTGGGTGGCGTGCAGCTTGCCGATCGACGGGGCGCGCCGGTCGTCCGGGTTGTTGTCGACGTCGTGGGCGCAGTCGAGCAGCAGTTCCCTTGCCGCTTCGAGTCTCGTCGCCATCAGCGGCTTCCACTGTGGACGGAGCTGGTGCACGTAGTCGGCGATGGCCAGTGCCACGCCGAGCGCCTGGGCGCCGATCTGCAGCCGCATGATGTTGAAAGTCCTGGCCGCTCCCCAGAGCCCGCGCCGCGACGCCGGCAGGTGCGCCCCCAGCAGGCAGGTGCGGGGGATCTCGATGCCGTCGAAGGTCATCTCGCCGAGGGCGGCCCCGCGCAGGCCGAACATCGTCAGCGCGCGGCCGCTGTAGCCGGGGCTCGGGTTGCGGACGATCACCGCGCGGATCGACAGGGGAGTGGGACCCGTGCGCGCGAACACCACGCCGATGCCGCCGCGTTCGGCGTTGGCGACGTAGCGCTTGCCGCCGTGCAGGCGGAAGTCCTTGTCCAGGCGCGTCTGCATGGCGGTGGCGTCGCTGCCGACCGACGGCTCGGTCATGCCGAAGAACGTCCACGGGCGCTCGTCGGCCAGCACGCGGTAGAACGCCTCCTGCTGCTCGGCGCTGCCGAGGGCGTCGACGGCCAGGCCGGCGAGCGACGGGGCGCGGCAGATGTTCAGCACGCCGGCGTCGCCGCGTGAGAGCTCGATGTTGGCGGCCGTCCGCGCGAGGCACGTCTCCGTGTACAGCTGGGCGCATTTGGGCAGGTCAGAGGTTCGAAAGTCGGGTGGGGTGGCGATGTCGCGGATGATGTCGAGCGCCGGGATCTCCGGCACCTCGCCGGCGTCGACCGCCAGCGCGTGCGGGCGCAGCGACGTCGCCAGTTCCGCCGACAGGCCCTGAAGTTCGTCCACAGTGTTCATGCGGCACCGATCCAGCAGTGGGCGGTGAGCCGGGACAGGTGAACCTCGAACATGGCGCCTGTCCCAGATGAATCGACACTGACGAAACCGCTGGCCCCCAACAGCTTGGCCAGCTCCCAGTCCACTGTGGTCAGACAGTGGTGCACGTCGGCGACGGCCTCGGGGCAGTCGCCGGCGACGGTCAGGGTGCGCCGGGCCGCCTCGGTCGCGACGTGCGCGTCGGCAAGGGCGCCCTGCACGAGCTGCTTGCCGATGGTCGGCTCGCCGCCGACCTTGCGCGCGGACAGGTGCTCGACGACCCGCTCGGCGAGCCGCCGGGTCAGCCCGAGGCGGACCGCCGCCAGCCGTGCGGCGATCTCCGGATCGGCCGGGCCGGCCTCGGTGCGGACGAAACTGACGCCCCGCTCCTCGCGGACCACGGTCGCGCCCGAGGGGATGCCGGATGTCGGCCACGCCGCGACGCGGCCCGGCGCCTGCGCCGTCTCCGCGCCGGCCAGGGCCATGGCCAGCCCGACGGAAAGGCCGTGCTCGTGGCCGGCCCGTTCGCATTCCGCGATGGTGTGCCGCATCGGATCCTCCCGACGGAAGTATTCGGGGGAATGCGCCGGTTGCAACTCGGCGCATTCCCCCGGGAACTGTGCTATTTCCCAATTGGGAAGAAATGAGATCGGCGGTGCGACGAGCGGGAGTCTCACCCGCCGCACCGCCGTGTATCACGACTGCTTCACGCTCTGCTTCACGGACTGCTTGACCGACTGCTTCACGCTCTGCTTGACCGACTGCTTGACGGACTGCTTCACGCTCTGCTTGACGGACTGCTTGACCGCGGCCTTGGTGTTCGGCATCGTGCTCACGCCTCATTCCTTGGTGGTGTGAATTGATTTCCCGGCTTCGCCTCGGTGCTGCTCCGCCGGGGGTGCCAAAAGATTCGCCTGTCGACCCGGCCGGTGTCAACGGCTCGTGCTGACAGCTATTTCCCGGAAACAACATGACACCGTCGAACACTGCCGCGGCGGCTTTTTCGGGGTCACTATCTGGCTACTCGCACGAACGGTTTCGGAGGTCACGATGGTCGCGAAGAGCGCGGACCTGTGCTGGGGGCAGCGGCACCACGTGCTGCACTACCTCCAGACGCCGGCCGATGCCCGGCTCGACATGCACATCGCGATCAACCACCCGGTGCCGGCCGGCGCCACCGTCGCGAACGTGCGGTCCGCGCTGACCTACCTGGTCCGGCGGCACGAGATCCTGCGTACGGTATACAACCTGCTGGCGCGGCCCTGGCCGCAGCAGGAGGTGCAGCCGCCGGCGGAGCCGCCGCTGCACGTGGTCGGCGTCGACGACAAGCCGGCGGAGCTGATCAAGCGGCTGACCGAGGAACCGTTCGACATCACCACGGAATGGCCGTTCCGCGCCTGCGTGATCGCCGCCGGCGACACCGTGCGCCGGCTGCACCTCGTCTTCAACCACCTGTCGCTGGACGACGTCAGCCTCGGCACGCTGCTCGGCGAGCTGGACACGGTGCTGGCCGCGCGGATCGCGCGCCGCCCGATCCAGCTGCCGCCGGTCGTGTACCAACCGGTCGATCTCGCCCGGCACGAGGCGACGCTCTCCCCGGACAAGGCCCTGGACCACTGGCGCCGCACGGCCGCCGAGCTGCCCCAGGACATCTACGCGAACCGCCGCACCGGCGCCAAGGGCTCCTTCGCCGCCTCCTTCACGGTGCCGGAACTGCTCGCCACCGCGCGGGTGATCGCCAGTGAGCACAAGGTCTGGCCGTCGGCGGTGCACCTCGCCACCTACGCGATCACCATGGCCGCCTTCACGGGCGAGCGGCGGATCGCCTTCCGGATGTACACCAGCCAGCGGGAATCCAGCGGCTACGAGCAGGTCCTGGGCTGCGCCTCGTATCCGACGCTGGTCACCATCGACACCGCCGGCAGCTTCGCGGAGGTCCTGAAGCAGGCCGCGGCCCGCGTCGAGGAAGCGATGGCGTACGCGCACGTGCCCTACGACCTGGTGGTCGAGCTCGTGGCCGCGGCCGGCGAGCCGCGCGTGGAGTCGGAGCTGAACTTCCTCAACTACGCGCCGAGATCCTGCCGCACCAGGCGCGATCGGTTCGTGTGGAACGCGGAACCGGTCAGCTGGGCCAAGTCCGGCGGCGACACCTACTTCCGCGTCTACGAGTGGTGCGACGGCACGACCCTGGCGTTGCAGGCGACGGCCGACGTGATGAGCCGCGACGACGTGGAGCGCTTCCTTCGTGGCTACGCGGACGTGCTCCGGTCCGGCGGGGAGCCGGTCTTCTCCGCTCCGGCGGGCGGACGCGTGGCCACGAAGGAACTCGCCCGTCCCGACCCGGGGGCGGAACGGGCTCTGCTCGAGGCCGTTGCCGAGGTCAACGGCCTCGGGCAGGTCGACCCCCAAGTCAGCTACCTGGCGGCCGGGGGCCGCGCGCTGCTGCTGCCGCGGGTGGCGCAGGCGTTGCGGGACAAGGGATGGGACGACGTGTCGCTCGGCCACCTCGCCAGCGCGCGGCCCCTGCGGACGATCGCCGACGAACTGAGGAGAGCGATGAATTTCGTCGAACGACTGAAGAAGGACCTGACCGGCGACGAACACGCCCGCTTCGTGTTCGTGAACAACTTCGAGGTGGAGCGGAGCTGGGCGGTCGGCGAGCCGAAGCTGCCCGGCGCCGGCATCGCGTTCGCCGGCGCGACCGTGAACCGCATGGAGGAGATGGGCGCGCTGCTGGCCGACACCGGCGACGTGGTCGTGCTCAAGGCCGCGATGGACGACGAGTTCGCCGCCTACCTCGCCCGCCTCGGCGCGGCCGCCGGCACCACGCTCGCCGCCGAGAACAGCAGCCCCGAGCTGATGGTCACCGAGGACGCGCTCAACTCCCCGGCGCTGCTGGACGAGTTGCGCAAGCTGGCCGACGGCCGTACCTACCTGATGCCGCTGGGCATCTCCGCGGCCGAGGAGGAACTGGCCAAGGAGACCGGGCTGCCGCTGGCCGGCACCACGGCGCAGACCTGCAAGGCGGTCAACGGCAAGATCTTCAGCCGCCAGCTGGTGGAAGCCGTCGGCATCCGGGAGGTTCCGGGCCGGATCGTGCGCACGGTCGGCGAGCTCCGGCCGGTGCTGACCGAGCTGCTCGCCGAGGGCGGGCGGGTCGTCGTGAAGGAATCCCTCGGCGTGTCGGGGCGCGGCATGGTCGTCGTCGCCGACGAGCAGGCCGCCAACCGGCTGCTGCGGCTGATCGAGCGCCGTGGCCCGGACGCGCCGGCCAACCTCGTCGTCGAGACGTGGATCGAGCACGCCCAGGACCTCAACTACCAGTTCGTGGTGTCCCGCACCGGAAACGTGCGGTTCGAGACCGTCAAGGCGGCCGTGCTCTCCGACGGTGTGCACCAGGGCCACCGCTTCCCGGTGGAGCTGCCGCCGGTCGCCGCCGCCGAGCTCCAGGACGCCGTCGAGAAGATCGGCAGGGCGCTGCACGCCGAGGGCTTCTTCGGACTCGTCGGCGTGGACGCGATGCTGGCCACCGACGGCACGCTGTACCCGTGCCTGGAGATCAACGCCAGGTTCAACATGTCGACCTACCAGAGCCGGATCGCGGAGCGCTTCATCCCCGAGGGCGCGCACGCCATCGCCGCCCAGTTCGCGCTGCGGCCGTCCCGGGTGCACTCCTTCGGCGAGGTCGAGGCGGCGCTCGGCGAGCTGCTGCTGGACGCGGGCCGCCGCACCGGCGTGCTGGTCAACAACTACGCGACGCTCAACGCCGCCGCCACCGACGGCAGCTTCCACGGTCGTTTGTATGCGATCTGCGTCGCCGACACCGCCGAGGCCGCGCTGGAACTGCGCCAGGAAGCCGACGCACGTCTCCAGAGAATGGTGGGAAACCAGTCATGAAGATCCAGGGCATCGAGTACGAGGAGCTGGCGCAGGAGTTCGGCACGCCACTCTACGTCTACGACGGCGACGTCCTGTACGACACGATCGCCGGGCTGCGCAACGCGTTGCACCCCAAGCTGGAGATCTTCTACTCGCTCAAGGCGAACCCGAACGTCAGCGTGTTCGCCGCGCTGCGCGCCGGCGGGGCCCGCGCCGAGGTCTCGTCGCTGGTGGAGCTGCGCACCGTGCTCCAGGCCGGCACGCCGCCGGAGGACATCATCTTCCTCGGCCCCGGCAAGAGCGAGCGGGAGCTGCGCGCCTGCATGGAGACCGGCGTCTACGCCATCGTCTGCGAGTCCTTCGCGGAGCTCGACCACATCGAGCGGATCGCCGGCCAATGGGGCATGTCGCAGAAGGTGTTGCTGCGCATCAACCCCACCTGCGCGATCAGCGGCTCGCGGCTGACCATGGGCGGCAAGCCCCGCCAGTTCGGCATCGACGAGGCGCAGGTGCTGGCCGCCGGCGACCTGAGCGTGAAGTACCTGCACGCGGACGTGGCCGGCATCCAGGTGTACATGGGCACCCGCATCCTGGACGCGGAGGTGGTGGGCAAGAACACCCGCTACATCCTCGACCTGGCCGAGCGGGTCGCCGCGACGTGCAACATCCGGCTGGACACCGTGGACATCGGCGGCGGCCTCGGCGTGGCCTACTTCGACGGCGAGCAGGACATCGACGCCGTGGACGTGGCCACCGAGATCAACCCGCTGCTGGACAAGTTCGTCGGCGCGCACCCGGAGACCCGGCTGATCATGGAGTCCGGGCGCTTCCTGGCCGGCCGCGCCGGCGTCTACGTGATGGGCGTGCGGTACGTCAAGGAGTCGATGGGCGAGAAGTTCGCCATCGCCGACGGCGGCACGCACCACCACATGGCGGCGGTCGGCATCGGCTCGTTCGTCAAGCGCAACTTCCCGGCGGCGCTGCTGTCCAGCCGCGAGGACGTGGGCGAGGCGGAGCCGTGGAACGTCACCGGCCCGTTGTGCACCCCCAACGACTCGGTGCTCAAGCACGCCGAGCTGCCGGCGCTCCGGCCCGGCGACCTGATCGGCATTCTCAACTCCGGCGCGTACGGGCCGACGGCCTCGCCCGGCCTGTTCCTCAGCCACGGCTACCCGGCCGAGGTCCTGGTCTCCGACGGCAAGGCGCACCTGGTGCGTCGCCGTGACGAGCCCGAGGACCTGCTGGAGCCGCAGATTCTGGTCAACCCCACTGAAAGGCAGTCCCGATGAACCGCGAAGAGATCGTCGCGCACCTGCGTGTCGCCCTGTCGGCCGTGCTGAACAAGGAGGTCGGCGAGCTGTCGCCCACCTCGCGCCTGTTCGAGGACCTCGCGCTGGACTCCACGAGCGTGATCGAGCTGCTGATGTCGCTGGAGGACACCATCGGCCTGGAGATCGACCCGGACGAGCTGGGCCCCGAGGTGTTCCAGACCGTGGGCAGCCTGACCGACTACATCGAGCACGGCTTCGCCAAGGCCGCGGTCTGACGATGCCGATCGGACTGTCCACAGTGGCCGTCCAGCTGCCCGGACGGTCCGAGCCGGTTCAGGACATCCTGCAACGCGCCGGGCGGGACGCCATGGAGCGCAAGATGTTCGCGAAGATCCACGGCTTGCGGGAGAGCCCGACGCTGGCCGACCACGAGCGCATGGAGGATCTGTTCGTGGCGGCCGGCCGGGCGGCGCTTGCCGGCGGCACGGCGGGGCTGGTGCTCTACGGGCACACGATGCTCACCCAGGAGTTCGGGCTGCGCGGCGGGTTCCCGGACCGGGTCCGCGCCCGGCTGGGCCTGTCCGGCAGCCGGTTCTTCGGGCTGTCGCACGTGAACTGCACGTCGGTGCTGCGCTGCCTGGACTTCGCCCGGCGGTACCTGGCCCGGCACCCCGAGGAGCGGGTGCTGGTGCTCGGCGGTGATCACGGCAGCGTGCACGACGTGGCGCGGGTGATCCCCGGCATCGCCATCGGCGGCGACGGGGTCGTCGGCCTCACGGCCACCGCCTCGGGCCGGTGCCGCTACCGCTACCTCACCGGTGTCAGCACCCGTGACCTGCGGTTCCACCGCAACATGCGGATGTCGCCGAGGGAGGCCGAGGAGTTCAGCCGGGTCTGCTGCGACGAGACCGTGCGGTCCCTGCACCGGGCCGCCGAGTCGGCCGGCATGACCGTGGACGAGCTGGACTGGGTGCTGCCGCACCTGTCCAACCGGATGTTCTGGGGCAGCGTGAGCCGCCGCGCCGGGATTCCGCGGGAGAAGGTCCTGCTGGACCTGATCCCATTGTGCGGGCACAACTTCGGCGCGGACGCGCTGATGGCGCTGGACCACGCCGACCGCACCGGCCGGCTGCGCCCCGGTGACCGCTGCGCCCTGGTCTCGGTGGCCCAGGGCGCCTACTTCCACACCGCGATCGTCGAAGTCGAGGAGGACTCATGAGCACTGTTCTCGAGCAGTGCGAGCGGATCGCGCGGGACGAGGGCCTGGCCGCCGGCCTGGCCGCCGCGCTGTCGGGCACCGAGGTCACCGCCGCCGCACCCGGAAGCTACGCCGCCGTGCCGGCGTCCGATGTACCCGAGGGCGCCGAGGTCCGCACGCACAGCCTGGCCAACCGCGAGGAGATCGTGTTCCTGGCGTGCCCGGGCGAGCGGCCGGCCGCGGACTACACGCTCGCCGAGATCGGCCGGCTGCTCGCGGCGGTGCGCATCGGCACCGTGCGGCGGCTGCTGGACGAGGCCGTGGCCTACCTGTCGGAGCGGACGGTCGGCGACGAGCCGCTGATCCGCAAGCAGCTGATCACCGGCACCGTCGGCGACGTCGCCGCCGAGCTGGAGATGGCGCGGGCGTACGCGTCGAACCCGTTGTCCCCCGAGGCTCTGGCCGACCTGCACACCAAGTTGGACGACCTGGGCTGGCAGGTGACGCAGCTGTTCGGCGCGTCCGGCTACATCGCCGACCACCCGGTGCGGGCGCTGTACGTCTCGGCGCTGGTGGCCAACACCTGGATCGACCGGAAGGGAGCGGCGTGATGATCGAGCTCGACGAGCGGCTGCGGGCCGTGCGCGACGACTGCCGGGACGCGGTCGAGGACATGCGCGCCCGTGCCCTGCCCATCGACGCCGACCCGGACGACATGGAGCAGCACTTCAACTCGCCGGTGTACACCATGATCCGGCTCTCCAACACCCCTCCGGAGTATCGCGAGTCGGTGGCCGGCGGGTACCGGCTGATGAAGGCGAAGTCCGTGCTGGAGGACATCGTCGGCATGGTCGAGCTGGCCCGCGGCGACATGTCCACCATGTTCGCCTGCCCGTGCCCGGCGCTGGCCGGCGTCTACGTCAGCCTGTTGGGCAACCCGGCGCAGCAGGAGAAGTTCTACACCCGCCTGCACGGCGGCCGGACCTGGACGTTCTTCGCGATGAGCGAGCCGGGGCACGGCAGCGACGCCACGAACATGCAGACCCGGCTGGAGAAGGACGGCAACGGCGGCTACCTGATGTACGGCGCCAAGCGGTACATCGGCCACGGTGCCCGCGGCGGCATCGGCCTGGTCTTCGCCCGTACCGGCCGGTCCGCGCTGTCCATCCGCGCGGCGATGGTCGAGGTGCCGTCTGAAGGCTGGAGTGCGCAGCGGCTCAACACCGTCGGCCTGCGCGGCGCGTATCTGTCCGAGCTCCAGTTCGACGGCGTACCGGTGGCGGCGGACATGCTGCTGGGCGAGCACCTGCCGGTCACCCGGCGTGGCATCTGGGGTGCGGTCAAGACGTTGAACAACATGCGGATCCAGATCTCCGCCAGCGCCGTGGGAACCGCCATGGCCATCACGGAATACGTTGCCGAGCACCGGAAGAACGCCCCCGGCGTGGACCTGGCGCTGGCCCGCGCGGAGGCCGGCAAGCAGCTGATCTTCCAGGCCGCGGCCAAGCTCGACGCCGACCCGGAGCGCGGCTACTTCGCCAGCGCGTCCAAGCTGAGCGCGGTGCGGATGGCCCAGCAGACGGCCCAGTGGGCGATCACGTCCATCGGCCCGGCCGGCCTGATCGAGCACCCGCTGCTGGAGAAGTGGACCCGGGACGTGCGGGCCTTCGAGTTCATGGACGGCACCAGCAACATCCAGCGGCTGCACGTGGCCCGCGGCTACCAGTCGGGAGACGCAGATGGCTGACCTGAGCATCTCCAAGCTGTGCGTCGCCGTGCGCACGCACACGGATTACCTTCCCCTGACGGCGTTTCCGGACGACCTGCTGCCCAAGCAGCGGGTGGAGGCGGCGATCCAGGAGGGCATCCCGCTGGAGCACCTGATCGTCGTGAACCCGGCCGACTCCGACCGGCCCGAGCTGAGCGACCTGGCGCTGGCCGCGGTCGGCGTGCCGGACGACGACCAGCCGCTGTTCCTGATCCGCTCCGGCCCGCTGCGCGACCCGATGGTCACGCTGCTGGCGCGGATGGTGCTGAAGTTCGGCTGGCGCGGCGACGACATCGGCATCACGCACCTGGACGAACTCGGCGGCACCGTGGGATTCGAGCTGCTGGACTGGGCGGTGCCGGCCGAGGCGACGGTGCTGATCTGCGACGAGCCCGTGTTCGCGGACGCCCGCGTCGGCACCGGCCGCTTCGCCACCGTGTCGATGCGCGTGCACCAGGGCCCCGGTCCGCTGCGCGTGCTGGACGCCGGCGAGGGCGCCCCGGGCCCGTATCCGGACGTCGAGTGGACGTTCACCGGCGCCGGCGCGTGCGACGGCTGGCTGGACGTGCACGCCGCGCTGTCCGCCGGCGACGTCGCCGACGGCGACCGGATCCTGTTGCACACCAAGGGCCCGCTGCGCGAGGGCTGGCTGCTCGCGCAGGCCGTCGACGCCGGCGGCGTAGAGCTGGGCGCCGGCTGATGAAGATCGCCGTCGACCTGCTCTCGGTGAGCCGCTTCAGCAAGGTCGCCGAGCACCACCGCTACCGCCGACTCGTGTTCACCGAGGCCGAGCTGGCGCAGGCGGGGGAGCCCGGCACGGCGCGGCACGCCGAGCGGCTGGCCGGCCGGTTCTGCGTCAAGGAGGCCACCTGCAAGCTGCTCGGCCGCGGCTTCGGGCAGGGCCTGCGCTGGCGCGACATCGAGGTCACCTCCGACGAGTGGGGAGCGCCCGAGGTGACCCTGCACGGCGGGGCCCGGCGGTTGGCCGAGCGGGCCGGCCTCGGCGACATCGCCGTCTCCATCACCCATCAAGTCGATCTTGTCGTCGCGGTGGCCGCTGCCGTGCGGAAGGGAACGTCATGACCACGAGCATCGCCACCGAAGGCGTCCTGCACGGCTGGTTCCTGCGCAGTCTGCGCCGGGACCCGGCGGCGGTCGCGCTGCGGGTGGCCGGAGAGTCCTACACGTACCAACAGATCCACGACCACGCGCTGGCCCTGGCCGGCGAGTTGGTGGCCCGCCTGGGTTCCAGACCTCGCCGGGTCGGCCTGCTGGCCAGCCGCAGCGAGCTGGCCTACGCCGGCATCCTGGCCGCCGGCTACGCCGGCGCCGCGGCGGTGCCGCTGAACCCGGACTTCCCGGCCGAGCGCACCCAGGGCATGATCGCCGCCGCCGACGTCGACGCGGTGATCGCCGACGACAACGGCCTTCCCCTGCTGCCGGTGCTGGAGCTGGGCGGCAGGCCGGTGATCACCGAGACCGCCGCGCCGCCGCTGGAGCATCCGTACTCGGCCGAGCCGGACGACATCGCGTACATCATGTTCACGTCCGGCTCCACCGGGCGGCCCAAGGGCGTGCCGGTGCGGCACCGCAACGTCGAGTTCTACCTGCGTTTCGTGCACGACCGCTACGGCTTCGGCCCGGACGATGTGTTCTCGCAGACCGGCGAGCTGACGTTCGACCTCGCCATGTTCGACATCTTCAGCGCCTGGGGCAGCGGCGGGACGCTGGTGTGCATGCCGCCGCAGGCGTTCGCCGCCGTGCCGCAGTTCGTGCGCAAGCACGGCATCACCGTCTGGTGTTCGTCGCCGAGTGTCATCTCCTTGGTGCGGCGCATGGGAAAGCTGACGCCGGGATGCATGCCGTCCATGCGGATGGCGGTGTTCTGCGGAGAGCCGCTGCTGCGTGAGGACGCCGCCCAGTGGCAGGCCGCGACCGGCGGGCTGGTGGAGAACCTCTACGGTCCCACCGAGCTGACCATCTCGTGCAGCGTGCACAAGTGGGACCCGGCGACCTCGCCGTCCCTGTGCGTCAACGACATCGTGCTGATCGGCACCATGCACCCGGGCCTGGACCACGTGCTCGTCGACTCGGAGGGGGTCGTCGGCGCGGCGTCGGGCGAGCTGTGCGTGACCGGTCCGCAGATGTTCCCCGGCTACCTGGATCCCCGTGACGACGCCGGGCGGTTCCTGGAGCACGACGGCCGCCGCTGGTACCGCACCGGCGACCTGGCGACGTTGCAGCCCAACGGGGAGCTGGCCTTCCTCGGCCGCCGCGACCACCAGGTCAAGATCCACGGCGTGCGGGTCGAACTGTCCGAAGTGGAGAGTGGCCTGCGCCGGCTGGGGAGCGTGACCGACGCGGTGGCGATCGCCCTGGACGGCGAGCTGTACGCGTTCTACCTGGGGGAGGAGCGGGCCGCCGCCGACCTCATGGAGGAGATGGGCACGTTCTTCCCACGCTACCTGATCCCGCTGCACTACCAGCACCTGGCGGAGTTCCCGCTGAACAGCAACCGCAAGACCGACCGGCCCGTGCTGACCGCGCGGATCCTGGCCGCCAGGAGCGAATCGTGACCGCTGTGGGCCTGTCCAAGGTGGCGGTGTCGCTGCCGAGCTGGATGGAGCCCGTCGAGGACATCATGGTGCGCGCCAACCGGCCCGCGACGGAACGCAAGATGTTCACCAAGGTGTACGGGCTGCGGGACATTCCCTCGCTGGCGCCCGGTGAGCTGTACGAGGACGTGCTGGTTTCCGCCGGTTCCAAGGCTTTGGACGGTGGCACGGCGTCGCTCGTGTTGTACGGGCACACCATGCTCATGGCGGAGACCAACCTGTGCGCGGAGTTCCCCGACCGGCTGCGCGCTCGACTGGGGCTCGGCGACAGCCGGTTCTACGGCTTGTCGCACATCAACTGCGCGTCGGTGCTGCGGTGTGTGGAGTACGCGCGGCGGTATCTGGGCCGGCCCGGGGCGTCCGACGACGAGCGGGTGCTGGTGCTCGGGGGCGACCAGGGCAGCGTCGGCGACGATGCTCGGGTCATCGCCGGGACGACCGTCAGTGGCGACTGCGCCGCCGGCGTGATGGTGCAGCGGCTGACGGCGTCCTCGCGGTACCGGTACCTGGGCGGGGCCGGCGGGCGGGATGCCCGGTTCCATCGGAACATCCGGATGACCGCCGAGGAGAACGCCCTGTTCGCCAAGGTCTGCTCGGCCCAGGTCGTGGAGACCTTGGAGCGGGCGGCGGCGTCGGCGGGCCTGCGGCTCGACGAGTTGGACTGGGTGCTGCCGCACCTGAACAACAAGATGTTCTGGCGGACGTTCAGCAGCCAGGCGGGGATTCCGCGGGAGCGGATCTGCCTGGACCTGATGCCCGAGACCGGGCACAGCTTCGGCGCCGACGCGTTGATGGCGATGGAGCACGCGGACCGCGTCGGCCGGCTCCAGCCCGGCGACCGCTGCGCGCTGGTGGCCATCGGCCAGGGCGCGTACTTCCAGGCCATGATCATCGAGGTCCAGGAGGACTGACGGCAGGGGCCACCCCGGTGCGGGGTGGCCCCTCTGCGGCGTCAGCGGGCGGCAGCGGCGATGAGGTCGGCGACCTTGTCGGGCCGGGAGACCAGCACGGCGTGCGAGGCGTCGGCGACCTTGACCACCTCGGCGTCGGCGCGCTGGGCCATGAACTCCTGCGCGGCCAGCGGGATGTTCTTGTCGCCGGTGGGGATCAGCGACCACGCCGGCACGGTCCGCCAGGCCGGGACGCCGGAGGTCTCGGTCAGCGCAGCCTCGGTGACGGGGCGCTGGGTGACGGCCATCAGCGCGGCCTGCGCCTCGGGGACGTCGGCGGCGAACTGGTTGCGGAACAGCTCCTGGCGCACGTAGAAGTCGGTGTTGCCGTCGGCGAGCTTGACCGTCTGGAGGGTCTCGCCGAGCGTGGCGCCGGGGAACTTGTTGGTCAGCTCGAGCGCGGACTCGCCCTCGTCGGGGAGGAAGCCGGCGACGTAGACCAGGGCCTTGACGTTCGGCTCGCCCGCGGCGGCGTTGGTGATGACGGCGCCGCCGTAGGAGTGGCCGGCCAGGACGACCGGGCCGTCGATGCTCTGCACCAGGGCCTTGACGGCGGCGGAGTCGGAGCCGAGGCCGCGCAGCGGGTTGGCGGCGGCGATGACGTGGAAGCCGCGGCCGGCGAGGTCGGCGGCGACGCCGTTCCAGCTGGACGAGTCGGCGAACGCGCCGTGCACCAGGACGACGGTCGGCTGGGTGCTCATCTCGGGTCTCCTTCGGTCTGTCGTGCTGATGAAGTGGACCGTAGACGATTACATCGTGCACAATCAAGTTGCCAACGATGTGACCCGGCCCACCTCACCCCCGCGAGTCGCGCTCTCAGGCACACCGAATGTGTGTTTCGGGCAGAGACGCGACCCTGAGCTCGGGCGATGCGGCAGACGGTATGCGGGGTGTGGCCCCCGTGGCGGCCCCGCATCGGGACAGAACCCCGACCGATGTGGACATTGGCGCGATCTGTGGCCTCGCCGACCGGACGTGCGAACTGAGACCCAAGGCTCGTTTCTGCCTGAGACCTACACTCGGTGTGTCTGTGCTTGTGCCGCGTGTTCCGCGCGGGGTGAGGTCGCTCGCGCCGGTCTCTTCCCTTGTCTCAGCTCGATCGATGAACAGACTCGATCGAGCTGAGCCTGCGGTCCTTCAGACCGGCGCGACCTCACGCGCGACTCGCCGGGATTCAGGCGGGGATGGTGAGGCGGGAGGCGGCCAGGACGCCGGCTTGGAAGCGGCTGACGGCGTCGAGGTTGGCCAGGAGGGCCGCGATGTGGCGGCGGCAGGTGCGCACGGACATGCCAAGGCGGCGGGCCACCACCTCGTCGGTCAGGCCCTGCGCCATCAGGCGGGCGACGCTCTGCTGGAGGTCGTCGATGGCGTCGGCGTAGCCGGTGTCGTCGGCGGCGAACGGCGTGGCGCTGTCCCAGAGCTGCCCGAACATGTCCAGCAGGAACCGCACCACGTTGCGGTCCCGCACCCGCCGCGCGACCGGCATGTCGTCGTCGAAGCTGAACATGACGGCCAGCGACCGGTCGAAGACCACAGCCGCCTGCGGGACCTGCGCGAGGGTGCGGATCTCCGCGCCGTCGGCGATCAGGCGCTTGGCCTTGGCGCGGGTGGCGAAGCCGGCGCGGCTGCGGTGCGGGCACACGACCCGCACGGACACCGACCGCTCCAGCACCGAGTAGCACGGCGCGAGCAGGTCGTCGAGCAACTCGTCGTCCTCGTGGCCGGGCCGCAGCACGACCATCTCGTCCCGGCACACCTCGGCGGCCAGCTTGAACAGCCCGCGGATCTCGGCGACGCCTTCCAGGCTGTCGATGGCGCCGACGGGCTCGGACACGTCGACGGCGGGCCGGGTGATCGAGTCGATCCGGTCCCGCAGCCGGTCGGCCAGCTCCCGCCGCTGGTACATCGCCCGCTCGATGGGGGAGATCAGCAGCGTGGCGGCGACCTCGGGATCCATCGGCAGGTAGCGGCCGGTGAGGCCGTCGGTCCGCAGCAGGTGCAGCTCGACCAGCCGGGTGACGGCGGCGAACACCTCGCCGGCGGGCAGCCCGAGGTCGGCGGCGGCGCGCTCCGGCGAGGCGATCTCGCCCAGGCGCGCGGCGTAGCGGTAGACCTCGGCCTCACGGTCGTCGCCCAAACCGTCCACAGTGGGCAGTGACCCGATGGTGACCACGGACATGACGCCTCCCAGCCAGCAGTCCTTGTGCTCAGCGGTGTCCACGGTGGCAAACGGCCTTCTCACGTCACTACTGCCGCGCCACCGGACCCGTGATGGCGCGGCAGTAGTGACGTGAGGGGGCCGGGTGGTCTGCTCGGCGAAGCGTCCGCCCCGACACCGCAGCCGAGTGAGGAACCCATGGACATACCGCGCTCCTTCCGCAAGACCCTGCTGGCCCACCTGCCCTACGCGGTGAACGAGGACTTCACCGCCGCCGACGACCTGGCCGCGCTCGGCCTGAACTCGATGGGCCTGGTGCAGCTGCTGACCGATCTGGAGGAGACCTTCGGCCTGGAGCTGCCGGACGAGCTGATCACGGAGGAGACCTTCGCGACGGCCGGCTCGCTGTGGGCCACGGTGGCCGACCTGGTCCCGGCGGGGCGGTTCCCCCAAGAGGAAGTCAGCAATGCGTGAGATCCGCGTCGACGAGCTGATCGGCCGCGGCGACCCGGACCGGCCGGCGCTGACGTTCAAGGACGTCACGCTGAGCTACCGGGAGCTGGCCGACCGGGTCGCGCGGCTGGCGGCCGGCCTGCGCGGGCTGGGGGTGCGGCGGGGCGACCGGGTCGCGGTGTACGCCGAGAAGCGGATCGACACGGTGGTCGCACTCATGGCGATCTCCGCGGCGGGGGCCGCCTTCGTGCCGGTCAACCCGCTGTTCAAGGCGCGGCACCTGGGGCACGTCATCGCCGACTGCACGCCGCGGGTGGTGCTGACGACCGCCGAGCGGATGGACACGGTCCGTGACTCGCTGCCGCTGGACACCTCCGTCGAACACGTCGTGGAGTTCGGTTCCGAGCAGTGGCGGACGCTGAGCGAGACCGACCCGATCACGGGCCCGAGCACCGTGATCGACCAGGACGTCGCCGCGGTCATGTACACGAGTGGCAGCACCGGCGGCCCCAAGGGCGTGGTGCTCTCGCACCGCAACATCCTCGTCGGCGCGGAGAGCGTGGCGAGCTACCTCGATCAGCGCGAGGACGACGTCGTGCTGGCGGCGCTGCCGCTGAGCTTCGACGCCGGCTTCAGCCAGCTCACCACGTCTTTCCTCGTCGGCGCGCACGTGGTGCTGGTGAACTACCTGCTGCCCAAGGAGATCGTGCGGCTCTGCGCCAGGCACGGCGTCACCGGGCTGACCTGCGTGCCGCCGCTGTGGCTGCAACTCGTGACGCAGAACTGGCCGGCCGAGTCGACCGCGTCGCTGCGGTACTTCGCCAACACCGGCGGCCGCATGCCGCGCGCCACCCTGGCCCGGCTGCGGGAGATCTTCCCGCAGGCCCGGCCGTTCCTCATGTACGGGCTGACCGAGGCGTTCCGCTCCACCTATCTCGACCCGGCCGAGGCGGACAACCGGCCCGACTCCATCGGCAAGGCGATCCCCAACGCCGAGATCCTCGTCGTCCGACCGGACGGCGCCCCGTGCGACCCGGGCGAGCACGGCGAGCTCGTGCACCGCGGAGCCCTTGTCGCGCAGGGGTACTGGCGTGACCCGAAGCGCACCGCGGAACGCTTCCGCCCGCTGCCCACCAGTTACGGCGAGGAGATCGCGGTCTGGTCGGGCGACACCGTGTACGCCGACGCGGACGGCTTCCTCTACTTCGTCGGCCGCGGCGACGACATGATCAAGACCTCCGGCTACCGGGTGAGCCCGACCGAGTTGGAGGAGGCCGCCTACGCCACCGGACTGGTCGGCGAGGCGGTCGCGCTCGGCGTCGAGGACGAGCGGCTCGGCCAGCACATCGTGCTGGTCGCGACGCTGCTCGGCGACGTGGACGAGCTCGGGCGAGCGCTCGCCGAGGCGCTGCCGGCGTACATGCTGCCGCACCGCGTCGAGGTGCGGGACCAGCTGCCCAGGTCGGTCAACGGCAAGTTCGACCGGCACCTACTGGCCAAGGAGCTGTCGTGTTAGAAGCGGTCGACCTGACCAAGAAGTACGACGAGGTGCAGGCGCTGGCCGGGTTCAGCCTGACCGTGGCCGCCGGCGAGATCTGCGGGCTGGTCGGCCACAACGGCGCCGGCAAGACCACCTTCGTGGACATGGTGTCCGGGCTGCTCAGGCCGGACACCGGCACCGTGCTCGTGGACGGCGTGCCGCCGCACGAGACCCGCGGCGCGATCGGCATCTCGCCGCAGCACATCGCGCTGTACCGGCCGCTGACCGTCCGCGAGCACCTGGAGCTGTACGGGCGACTGTCCGGCCTGCGCCGCAAGGCGCTCAAGTCGGAGATCGAGGAGCTGGCCACGGCCATGCAGCTCACCGGTTTCCTGGAGCGCCGCGCCGGCCTGCTCTCCGGCGGCCAGCAGCGCCGCACCCAGGCCGCGACCGCGCTGATCCACCGGCCCAAGCTGCTGCTGATGGACGAGCCGACCGCCGGCGCCGACCCCGAGACCCGGCAGGCGCTGCTGGACGTCGTCAAGCAGCGGGCCGGCGAGGGCGCGGCCGTCGTCTACACCACGCACTACCTCACCGAACTGGCCGACCTGAAGGCCAGCATCGCCGTCGCCTCGCACGGCAAGGTGATCGCCCGCGGCAGCAGCGCCGAGCTGTTGGACGGCCTGCCCGGCGAGGTGCGCGTGCGCACCACCGATCACGAATACCACCGCGCCACCACGGATCCCACCGCCGCGCTGCTCGAGCTGCTCGCCGAGTCGCGGGGCACCGTCGAGTCCGTGGAGCTGCGCAACCCCGACCTTGACGACCTCTACCGTTCGCTGGCGGTCTCCGATGTCCATTGACACCCTGCGCGTGCCCGAGCCGCTGATCCGGGCGGGCGCGCTGATCAAGTACAACTCGCTGCTGCGGCTGCGCGATCCGTCCCAGCTGATCAGCTACCTGGTCGCGCCGATGGTGTTCATGGTGATGTTCCAGCCGCTGTACACCAAGGCGCTGAGCTACGGCTCGATCCAGGCGGTCACCGGGCAGCTGATGATGTTCTCCGTGTTCGCCATGTCGATCGTGGCCAACTCGATCTTCGTCGAGCGGGAGTGGCTGACCTGGGACCGGCTGCGCGCCAGCCGCGCCGCCCGCGCCGAGCTGCTGATCGGCAAGGCGCTGCCGGTGTTCGTGGTGCTGCTCATCCAGCAGGCCGTGCTGATCGTCTTCGGCTGGGCCGTGGTCGGCATGCCGTTCCCGAAGTCGCTGTGGCTGCTCACCTTCGCCATGTGCGTGTGGGGATTCGCCCTGCTGGGCATGGGCGCGATGCTGGCGACGATCGTGCGCAGCCGCGGCGACCTGTTCGTCGCCTGCGACGTCGGCGCGCTGCTGATCAGCTCCATCGGCGGCGCCATCCTGCCGGTCGACCTGATGCCGTCCTGGGCGCAGGCCGTGACGAAGTTCTCGCCCGGCACCTACGGCCTGTCCATGCTGCGCTCGGCCGTGCAGGGCGACTTCGCCGGCACCTGGCAGCCGGCGCTGATCTGCCTGGCCATCGGCCTGGTCTGCGGCACGGTGGCGACGTTCCGCCTGGCCCACGGCTGGGGTCGCAGCCACCTGGTGTGACCGCCGCCGCCGACGCGCGCTCCCCGGTTCGGGGAGCGCGCGTTTGACCTTGTCGTAGCGACATGGTGCAGCGTTGGCGGCATGAAAAGAACCCTGCTGTCCGAGGCGCGTGGGCTGGCGTGCCTGGCGCGGTGGATCCTGCGCCGACATCCGGGCCGCTCGCCCGGCCACTTCGCGTACAACCGCGAGAAGAAGCCGCTGATCATCGTGTTCATCACGCTGCTGGTGTTCGAGTCGGCCGGCACGCACGCGGTGCTGCTGGCGATCTTCGGCAGCCGGTGGTGGCTCTGGGTGCTGTTCGCCCTCGACCTGTACACGGTGCTGTGGGCATTCGGCTACTACGCGTCGATGGTCGTGCTGCCGCACCGGATCGACGACACGGAACTGCGGCTGCGCTACGGCTGTCTCGCCGAACTGGTGGTGCCGCGGGAGGCCATCCGGTCCGCGCGGCCGAGCCGACGGCCGGGGGCCAAGCCTGGCAAGGTGATCGTCGACGGCGACGAGGCGACCTTCTGCTGCGGCGAGACGACCGTGACCCTGGAGCTGGATCCGGCCGTCGAACTGTCCTTTCGGGACGAACATGTGGGGCACGTCGGCCGGCTGCATGTGACGGCCGACGACCCGCGCGCGTTCGTCACCGCGCTCACGACACGTGCGGCGCCAGCGCCTCGCTGATCGCGGCCAGCGTCTCGTCGGACCGCTCCAGCACGGCGAAGTGCCCACCGGCCAGGGGATGCAGCCGGAAGCCGGCGGTGGTCTGGGCGCCCCAGCCGCGCATCGAGTCGAACTCGGCCTGGCGGTCCTCGATGCCGCCCAGCGCCAGGATCGGCACGTCCAGTTCCGGGCGGGGCATGTAGCGGTAGGCGACCTTGGCGGTCAGGTCGGCCCGCAGCGGCGGCATGATCATCTTCAGGATCCTCCGGTCCGTGAGGTACTGCTCGGGCGTGCCGCCGAGGTCCCGCAGCAGCGCGATGATCTCCTCGTCGGTCACGGCGTCGTCGGCGAAGTCCTCGGCCTGCGGCGCCGAGAATCCCGACACCACCAGGTGCACGGGCATCGGGCCGCCGAGCGAGCGGATCACGTGCATTAGCTCGAACGCGGTCAGTGCGCCGAAGCTGTGCCCGTACACGGCGTACGGCGCGTCCTGGGCGTCCGCGAGCAGCGCCTCGGCGAGCTCGGCGGCCAGCTCGGGAATGCGGCTGTGCGGCGTCTCCCGCAGCCGGGTCTCCCGCCCGGGATACTGCACCGGCAGCACGCTGACGCCCGGGATCCGGCCGATCCACGGCCGGAACGCGGACGCCGAGCCGCCGGCGTGCGGCAGGCAGTACAGCCGAAGGCCGCCCTCCGCGTCGGCGAAGGGCAGCCAGCGACTGTGACCGAGCTCGCGAGGGAACCGTTCAGCGCAGAGACCGACCGTGGCGGTCACCGGACCACCTCCATCGTGACGTAGCCGGGCGGCGGCTGGATCTGGTCCAGGTCGGCGGCCAGCACCACGTGCTTGCCGTCCCGCGCGGCCTCCCGGAAACCGCTGAACGCGTAGGTGATCTGCATCATCCGGTTGCGGCCGGTCTCCACGAAGTCGGCCCGCAGCCCGGCACCGGCCTCCCGTGCCAGGCCCATGATGTGTCCCAACAGGACGGTGCCGACGCCGCGGGACATCACCCGGCAGGACATCAGCATCATGTTCAGCCGCCAGTCCGGGGCGCCCTTCTCCACCAGCGCGAGGCCGATCTTCCCGTACGAGCCGAACCGGTCGGTCAGCGAGGCCACCAGCAGCAGGTGGTCCGGCGACTCCCGCAACGCGTCCAGCTCGTCGTACGAGTACGTGCGGCCGGTGGAGTTGAGCTGGTTGGTGCGCACGGTCAGCTCCTCGGCCCGCTGGAGGTCCTCCCGCCGCGCCGGCGCGATGGTGAACGTCATCTCCAGGCTGGCCAGGAACTCCTCGCTGGTGCCGACGAAGTCGGACTCGATCTCGTCACGGGCGAGCTGGCTCTGGTACATGCCGCGCCGCTGCGCCGACTCGTCGGTGACGAACCGCGGCCGGAACTCCTGGCGCTGCAACACCTCGTCCATCACGGCACTGTCCACGCAGGTCACCTGCGGCAGCGCGTGCCCGACCTCGGCCAGCTCGAACTCCTGGTCGTCGACGAACGCGAAGGCGTCCAGCCCGAGGTTGAGCCTGGCGGCGATGCGCTCGATCGACGAGGACTTGGCGTTCCACGAGATCTGCGGGAACAGGAACAGGTCGGCCAGGCCCAGTTCGGCCAGCTTGGCCATGGCCGCCTCGTGGTCGTTCTTGCTGGCCACGGAGTGCAGCACGCCCATCGCGTCCAGCCGCCGGATGTGGGCCACGACGGCCGGCCGCACCGCGACCGCGCCGTCCTCCAGCAGCACGCCGTCCCACAGCGTGTTGTCCAGGTCCCACACGACACACTTGATCTTGCCCTGGGCCGGCTTGGCCAGCACCTCTGCGGTCACGACTCCCACTTCCGGTAGGCCTCGGCGGCGATGGTCATCCGCTGGATCTCGGTGCTGCCCTCGATGATCTCCATGACCTTGGCGTCCCGGTAGAACCGCCCGACCGGGAACTCCGGGCTGCACCCGTTGGCGCCGTGGATCTGCACCGCCTCGGACGCGTGCCGCGCGGCGGCCGTGGACGCGAAGTACTTCGCGATCCAGGTGGCCATGATCGTGGCGGCGTCGCCGCGGTCCTTGAGCCGGCCGGCCTCGGCCAACAGCAGCCGGGCCGCGCGGACGTCGGTGACCATGTCCGACAGCTTGGCCTGGATCAGCGGCAGGTCCCGCAGCGGCGTGCCGCCGACGCGGCGCTGCGCCGCATACGAGGAACAGGCGTCGACGCAGGCCTGGATGATGCCGACCGAGCCGGCGGCCACGCTGTAGCGGCCGAGGTCCAGCGTCCCGGTCAGCACCATGCCGGAGGCGAAACCGCTGGGCCCCAACAGGGCGTCCGGCCCGAGCGCCACGTCCGAGAACGCGATCTCGGCCAGCATCGACGAGCGGGTGCCGAGCATGTCGTCGATCGGGTTCACCAGCACGCCGGGGGCGTTGCTGGGCACCAGCAGCGCGATGGTGCTGGTCGGTCCCTTGGCGAACACCAGGAACAGGTCGGCGCGCTGGCCGTTGGTGGTCCACTTCTTGACGCCGTTGAGCAGCCAGCCGCCGTTGTGCGGCACGGCAGTGGTGGTGATGGCGGCGGTGTCGCTGCCCGCGCCCGGCTCGGACAGGCAGAACGCGCCGAGCGTGCGGCCGGTGGCCAGCTCCGGCCCCCACTGCTGGATCTGGGCGTCGGTGCCGAAGCGCTGCAGCGCCCAGGACAGCATGGTGTGAACGGTGAGCAGGCTGCGCACCGACGAGCAGCCGCGGCCCACCTCCTCGTGGATCTCGCCGAGTGTCACCATGTCGATGCCGGCGCCGCCGAGCTCGGACGGCAGGAACGGCGCCCACAGGCCGGCGCCGGCGATCCGGTCCAGCAGGTCCTCGGGGATGGCGCCGGCCCGGTCCCAGGTGTCCGCCTCGGGCCGGATCGCGTCGTCCACGAAGGACCGCGCGTAGGCCCGGTCGATGGTGGGGGCCAGTTGCTGGGTCATGTCACGCTCCTCAGACGACCGCGGACCGCAGGCCGTCCACCAGCTCGGTCATCGCCTTGGCGGTGCGGAAGTTGTCGATGCGCAGCTCGTCGTTGGGGATGGTGATGGTGAACTCCTTCTCGATGAACATGACCAGCTCCATGGCGAACAGGGAGTTGATGTAGCCCAGCGAGAAGATGTCCTCGACGTCGCTGATCTCCGCCTGCGGGAAGCGGTTGGTGATGAACGCGAGAATGCGATCCGTGGTGGTCATTGCTGCCCCTCAGCTGTTGTAGGTGTAGAAGCCACGACCGCTCTTGCGGCCGTGCAGTCCGGCGTCGGTCATCTGCTTGAGCAGCGGGCACGGCCGGTACTTGCTGTCCGCGTAGTGCTCGTAGAGCACCTCGACGCTGTACAGGATGGTGTCCACGCCGATCAGGTCGGCGGTCTCCAGCGGCCCCATCGGGTGGCCGAAGCAGCCGCGGAACACCTCGTCCACCGACTCGGCGGTGGCCACGCCCTCGTGCACCAGGTAGGCCGCCTCGTTGATGGTCAGCATCAGCACCCGGTTGGACACGAAGCCGGACGCGTCCTTCACGTCCACCCAGCGCTTGCCCATGCTGGC
The DNA here is from genome assembly GCF_003387475.1 of Kutzneria buriramensis. Taxonomy (GTDB): domain Bacteria; phylum Actinomycetota; class Actinomycetes; order Mycobacteriales; family Pseudonocardiaceae; genus Kutzneria; species Kutzneria buriramensis. The sequence goes on from NZ_QUNO01000018.1 coordinate 224,736, forward strand.
CAACAGGTCCCGGGTGCGCTCGAGCGTCTCCGGCGTGGTGTGGAAGCCGGGGATCAGCTCCACCACCGGCTTGGCCGGCACCGGGTTCATGAAGTGCACGCCGACGACCCGCTCCGGGTGGCTGCCGACGGAGGCGATCCGGGTGATCGGGATGGCGGAGGTGTTGGCCACCACCACGGTGTCGGCCGGCAGCACGCGGTCCAGCTCGGCGTGCACCTCGCGCTTGATCTCCCAGTTCTCGGTGACGTTCTCGATCACCAGCTCCGCCTTGGCCAGCGCGTCCAGGCCGACGGCGGTGGTGACGCGGGCCAGGATCTCGTCCGGGTCCAGGGTGGGGCCGCCCATCATGCGGGACATGCGGCAGTTGCGGTAGATCGCGGCCCGCGCGTCCGCGAGGATCTCCTCGCTGGTGTCGACGAGCACGACGTCGTGCCCGCCGGTGGCCACGCTCTGCGCGACGCCGATGCCCATCACACCCGCGCCCACCACGCCGATCACTGCCATGACTGCTCCGTTTCCGTGTTGATGAGGACCTGTGCGGCGAGCGCCCGCACGGTGGGCAGCTCGAACAGCGTCGCGGTGGGGACCGCCACGCCCAGGCGTTCCCTGACCAGCGCCAGCATGTGCAGCGCGATCAGCGAGTTGCCCCCGAGGTCGAAGAAGTTGTCGCGGGACCCGACCGGGGCCACGCCGAGCACGGACGACCAGATGTCGGCCAGCGCGCGCTCGTTGTCGTCGCCGGGCGCCACAAACGGTTGCGGCAGCTCGGGGCGCGGGTATCGCGTTGTTGCGGTCTCCTGCTTCGGTGCGGCCGCCGTGGCGGTCCTCGCCGGCAGACGGTCGTGGAGACCGCCGGCCGCGACGACCAGCCGGCCGCCGTGCGCGACCACCCGGTCGAAGGCTCCCAAAGCCTCGGCGCGGGTCATCGCGTGCCTGGCCATGGTGGCGCCGATCCGGCCGTCCAGCCGGTCGAGGGTGCCGGGCCAGGTGTCCCAGGCGGCGCAGGCCCAGTTCTCGTTGCGGGCCAACGCCATCAGCGCGGCGTTGGCGGCCGCGTACGCGCCGAGCGTGATGCCGCCGAGCACGGCCGAGGTGGACGAGAACAGCACGCACCAGTCGGGGCGGTCCGCCTCGGGCAGCGTCGCGATCACCGTCGCCAGCACCCGTGCGCCCTCGACCTTAGCACCGAAGTGCCGCGCCACAACGGATTCGCCGCTTTGTGCCAACGGGCGCAGCGAGTCCGGATCCGACGCGGCCGCGGCGTGCACCACGCCGTCGATCCGGCCCTCCTCGAACAGCGCGCGCATGGCATCGACGTCGGTGACGTCGATCTGCCGAACCTCCGCGCCCTCGACCTCGCCACCGCCGCGGGTGGTGAGGATGATCCGGCCAGCACCGGCGTCGGCAAGGTGTTGCGCCAGTTGACGTCCGACCGTGCCGAGTCCGCCGGTGATCAGGTAGGTGCCGCCCGGCTTCACCACAGTCGTGGTGCCGGGGGTGAGGGGTTCGTAGGTGGGGGAGTGGGGGCGCCCGCCGCGGTGCGCCACCAGCACGGCGTCCGACGGCTGGGTCAGTTCGGTGGCAAGCGCTTGCGCTGCCTCGGAAACCGTGTAGGCGGGGTCGAGATCGACGCCGCGAGCCTCCAGGTTGAGGTACTCCTGGTTCGCGACCACGGGAAGCGCCGCGACCGCCGCCTGGATCGGCGACACCGACTCGTTTCCGACGGCCTGGCCGCCGCGCGTCACGATGAGCACGCTCAGGTCGCTGCCGGTGCTCAGCGTGCGGGAAGCGCTTGCGACAGCGGTGACCTCGTCGACGGCGTCCACAGCGGACAGATCGACGACGGTGCCGTAGAGGTCGCCGCAGCTCAGCTCCGCGTCGAAGCCCTGCTGGCACAGGAGCTCCACCAGCGCCTCGCCGACACCGCCGGCGTCGGGGATGACCACGAACTGCGTCGGCTCGCCCGCCTCGCCCGGCCGCGCCGGAATCCAGCGCTGGGAGAGGAGTTCCACGTTGTCGCGGACGACCGGCTTCGGCGCGTCGATCCAGTACCGCTCGCGCTGGAACGGGTACGTCGGCAGCCCGACCCGGCCCAGCTCGCGGTCGCCCTGGTAGCCGGCCCAGTCGATGGCCACGCCGGCCAGCCACAGCCGGCCCGCGGCCTCGGCGAGCACGCCGGCGCGGCGGTCGTCGGCGGCCGGCAGCGTGGAGATGATCAGCGGCCAGCGGTCGGGCTCGCAGTCGCGGTGCCCGCGGACCATGGCGCCCAGCGACTGGCCGGGGCCGATCTCCAGCAGCGCCAGGTCGCCCTGCGCCAGCACGGTTTCGATGGCGGTGTCGAACTGGACCGGAGCGCACATGTGCTCCGCCCAGTACTCGGGCTCCGGCGCGGCGGTGATCAGCTTGCCGGTGACGTTGGAGACGTACGGGATGGTCGGCGCGTTGAGGGTGATGTTCGCCTTGATCCACTCGGTCAGCTCGTCCCTGATCGGTGCCAGCATGCGGGAGTGGAACGCGTGCGTGGTGGCCAGCGGACGGCACGGGATCGAATCGGCTGCCAGCTTCTCGCGAAGTTCGGCGAGGGCCTGAATGTCGCCGGAGACGACCGTCAGCTGCGGGCCGTTGACCGCCGCGATGTCCACACCGTCGAGGCGGTCCCGCAGCTCGTCGGCGGAACGGGGAATCGCCGCCATCCCGCCGCCGGGCAACGCGTTGATCAACCGGGCCCGGTGCTGGACCAGCCGCAGCGCGTCCTCCAGCGACAACACGCCGGACAGGCAGGCCGCGACGTACTCGCCGAGGCTGTAGCCGACCAGCACGGACGGCTCCACCCCCCAGGACCGGATCAGCTGCGCCAGCGCGTACTCGACGGCGAACAGGGCCGGGTGCAGGCGATCGGTCGCCTCGGCGGAGGCGTCGGCGGAGCGACCCAGCAACTGGACGAGGCCGTTCGAGGTGGCCCGGCGCGGCTTGAGCATGTCCTGCAACGGTTCGAGGCCGACGATCTCCAGGCAGGCGTCGATCGCCATGGCGAAGACCGGCTCGGTCTCGTACAGGTGCCGGGCCATGCCGGGGTACTGCTCGCCCGCGCCGGACAGCAGGAAGCCGACGCCACGGTCGGTCTGGCCGTCGTGACGGGTGAGGTAGTCGCCGTCGCGGACCTTCTTGGCGGCTTCGGCGGCGGTGTCGGCGACGACGATCCGGCGGTGCGGAAACACCGACCGGCCGCGCTGCAACGTGTTCGCCACGTCCGCGAGGGCATCCTCCGTGACGGCAAGGTGATCCGCGAGGCGCTGCCCCTGCTCGTCGGCGGCCTTGGCCGATCGCGCCGACCACACCAGCAGTTCCTGCCGCTCGGACGGCTCCCGGCTGGTGACCGGCGCTTCCTCGACGATCACGTGCGCGTTGGTGCCGCCGATGCCGAAGGCACTCACGCCGGCCCGCCGCTTGCGGTCGCCGCGCGGCCACGCCTGCGGCGACGTCACCACCGACAGGTCGGCGGAACCGGCCGCCAGCTGGGGATTCGGCGTGTCCAGGTTGAGCGTCGGCGGGATCTCCTCGCGGTGCAGGGACAGTGCCGCCTTGATCAACCCGGTGACGCCGGCAGCCCGGTCGAGGTGGCCCACGTTCGTCTTGATGGACCCGATGCGCAGCGACTCGCCGTGGAAGACCCGTTGCAGGGCGGCGATCTCGGCGGCGTCGCCGAGGGCGGTGCCGGTGCCGTGCGCCTCGACGTAGTCGATGTCCGACGGCGCCAACCCGGCCGCCGCCAGCGCCTCCGCGATGACTGCCGCCTGGCCCTCGACGCCCGGCGCGGTGAAGCCGACCTTGCGGCCGGCGTCGTTGTTGACGGCCCAGCCGCGCAGCACCGCATACACCCGGTCGCCGTCGGCCAGCGCGTCTTCCAGGCGCCGCAAGGCAACCACGCCAACGCCGCCACCCAGCGGCGCGCCGAGGCCGGCGGCATCGAACGCCCGGCACTGGCCGTCCGGCGGCGCGATGCCGCCCTGCTGGTACAGGTAGCCGACCTGGTGCGGCACCGCGAGCGACACACCGCCGGCCAAAGCCAGATCGCACTCGAAGTTGGCGAGGCTGCTCGCCGCCACGCACACCGCCACCAGCGACGTCGAGCAGGCGCTCTGGATCGCGAACGCCGGTCCGGACAGCCCGAGCAGGTGCGCGACGCGGGTGGCGAGCGTGTCCTTCTCATTGGCCAGGGCCAGGGCCATGTCGCCCATCTCGCGGGCGGTGCCGGCCGGCGCCAGGTTGTTGATCAGGTACGTGCTCCAGGCCGTGCCCGCGAACACCCCGACCGCCCCGTCGAACCGCGCCGGGTCGCAGTTGGCGTCCTCCAGGGCGTGCCAGCAGTGTTCGAGCAGCAGCCGGTGCTGCGGGTCGAGGATCTGCGCCTCTTTCGGGTTGATGCCGAAGAAGCCGGCGTCGAACTGCTCGATGCCGTCGATCACCGCGCCCGCCTTGACGTAGGCGGGGTCGTCGAGCAGCTCGGGGGACACGCCGTTGGCCAGCAGGTGCTCGTCGGTGAACCGGCGGATGCCGGACCGGCCGGCCCGGACCGTGGCCCACAGCTCCTCGACGTCCGTCGCGCCCGGGAAGCGGCCGGCCATGCCGACGAGGGCGATGTCGGTGCTCTGGATCTCCTCGGTCATGTCAGTCCTCACTTCTGCCGCGCGCGGCGACGCCGCTCGCCACGGGACACGCCTACAACGGGTTTGGGCTGGTCCGGCTCCGTCAGCTCGGCGGCGAACGCGGCCACCGTGGGGTGCGCGAACAGCACGGCCGGGGCGATCGGGCGACCGACGACCTTCTCGATGGCGGTCACCATCGCCATCCCGACCAGCGACGTGCCGCCGAGGTCGAAGAACGGGTCGTTCACGCCGATCCGGTCGATGCCGAGGAACTCGCCCCAGATCTCGGCGATGGTGGTCTCCAGGTCGCCGCGCGGCGGGGCGTAGTCGGTGCGCAGCGGCGGCCGCGGGAAGCGGGCGGTGGTCTCGGGAGTCGCGGCGGTCTCGACGAGCTCGGCAAGGTTGCTCAGCGCGGTCCACTCCCGTTGCGCCGCCGGGAGTTCCTGGCGCATGGCCACGACGGTGCCGTGCACGCCGCCGACGATGCGGTCCAGCATGGCGAGCCCGGCGGCGTCGCTGAAGCCGTTGCGCCGGCGGTAGGCGGCGCGGTCGGCGGTGGCCTCGCTGCCGTCCTGCCACGCGTCGTACTGCCAGTGGCCCCACACGACCGTGACGACCTGGGTGTCCGAAGTGGACGCCAGCGCGGTGCCGTAGGCGTCGAGGACAGTGTTCGCGGCGCAGTAGTCGCCTTCGCCGAGGCCACCGAGCACAGTGGACACGGACGAGTAGAGGATCACCCTGCGCGGCGGGGTCTCCGACGCGATCAACTCCGCGATCGGGTCCAGGGCGCGGACCTTCGGGGCCAGCACGGCGTGCGCGTCGGCCAGGGTCTGGCGCTGGGCCAGGCCGCTGCCGGGGACGCCGGCGGCGTGCACGATGCCGTCGATGCGGCCGAACCGTTCCTGGGCCTGCGCGATCGCCGACCGGAACTGGTCCGGGTCGCCGACATCGGCCTTGATCACCAGGGCGTCGGGCAGCTCCGGGACCTCGCCGCCGCCACGGCTGACCAGCGCCAACTTGCTGACGCCCTGGCCGGCGAGGTGCTTGGCCAGTAGTAGGCCGAGGCCCCGCGTGCCGCCGGTGATCAGGTAGGTGCCGGCCCAGTCGGGCTCGCTGGCAGGGGTGATCTCGGCGTACCCCTTGAGCCAGCGGCGGCCGTTGCGCCAGCCGACCAGCGCGGGCTCGGCGGCGGCGTCCTCGTAACTCCAGGGCCCGCGCCGGAGTTCCTCCGCCAGCCGCCGCGCCGACTCGAGCGGGTCGGCGTCCGGCTGGAGGTCGACGCCCCGCCAGGTCAGGCCCGGGTACTCGGCGCGGACGCCACGGCCGAGGCCGTGCACGATCGACCGATACGGGGTGGAGGTATCGCCGCCGACGATCTCCGACGACCCGGAGCTGACGGTCAGCAGCCGCACGCCGTGCTCCTTCGCGGTGCCGGCGAGGGCCTGCACGGTCAGCAGCAGGGTGTCGAAGCCACTGGCGATGGCGGTGTCGGGGGAGTCGGCGAGCAGGCTCCACAGGTGCACGACCTGCACCGGCCCGTCGGCGGCAAGGATCTCCCGGTACAGCTCAGGCACGGTCGGGTCGATCACCACGCGCCGGCCGTCGCGCCGCCGGCCGGTGCCGGGGGCGACCTCGACGACCCGCATGCCGGCGGCCTCGGCGATGTCCGCGAGCCGGCCGCCGACGCCGCTGTCGTCCGCGAACACGACCAGCGTGCCGGCGAGTTCGCCCAGCTCGGCCCGGGTGAGGTCGGTGCGCCAGATCGGGCTGTACAGCAGGCCGCCGCTGGGAACAGCCTGGGCCTTCTCGGTCGCCTGAGGCCAGTAGCGGGTGCGCTGGAACGGGTACGGCGGCAGCGACACGAGCCGGCCGCCGCGCCGGAACGCCGACCAGTCGAGGTCGACGCCGATCTCCCACAGCCGGCCGCACGTCTCCAGCACGCTGACGTTCTCGTCCGGCCGGTCGACGGCCGGCCACGGGGCCGGCAGCGTGCCGAGGACCGTCGGGCGGCCGGTGATGTTCTGTCGCACGAGGCCGCCGAGGGTCTGACCCGGGCCGAGTTCCACGTACGTGTCGGCGGCGAAGTTCTGGACGCTCTCGGCAAAACGGACCGGCTTGCACAGGTGATCGGCCCAGTACTGGGGATCCGTGGCCTGGCCCGCAGTCAGTACCGTGCCGGTGGCGTTGGAAATGATCGAGATCCGGGGAGCACGGCGCTCGACGGTGGCGATCAAAGCCGCCAACTTGTCCTGCATCGGCTGGAGCAGAGTGGAGTGGAACGGGTGCGCGCTGCGCAGCACGCGGGCCGCGATCCCGTTGGCACGCAGGTGCTGCGAGACGACGTCGATGTCCGTCGGCGATCCACTGAGGACGGTCATCTGCGGGCCGTTCAGCGCGGCGATGTCGACCGGAACGGGCAGGTCGGTGAGCTGGTCCGGGCCGGCCGCCGCGGCGAGCATCCGCCCGGCCGGGGCGGACTCGATCAGCCGCGCCCGCTCGGTGACCACCCAGAGCGCGTCGGAGAGCGTGAACACGCCGGCGATGCAGGCCGCCACGTACTCGCCGAGGCTGTAGCCGACGAGCAGATCCGGCTTGACGCCACGGTGTTCGAGCAGCTTGGCCAGCGCGTATTCGATCGTGAACAGGAACGGGTGCGCGATCTCGGCGTGGTCCATGACGTCGTCCGAGGGGCCGCCGCCGAACAGCGACGGCACCTGCACCTCGGCCGGCGGCTCGGCGAAGAACATCTCGCGCAGGTCCACCCCGCACCGGTCGCCGGCGATCGCCAGGCACTCGTCCACGGTGGCGGCGAACACCGGTTCGTGTTGGTAGAGCGCTCTGCCCAGGCCTCGGTACTGGTCGCCGACGCCCGGCAGCAGGAACGCCACCTTCGGCTTCTCGTGCCCCGCCCGCACCGCGGGCTCGGCCATCGCGAACCGCGCCTTGGCGTCCGCCGCGTCGGTGGCCACGACCGCCCGGCGATATTCGTGATGCGTGCGGGCGACCTGGAGCGTATTCGCCAGGTCCGCCAGCTGGACGTCTTGGCCGCTCAGCGCGTCGAGGCGGTCTCGGAGGGCGTTCTCCGACGCTCCTGTCACCGGAAGCAGTTCCAGGCCCTCGACCTCGGTGCGCGCGGGTGCCTCGGCCGCTTCAAGGATCACGTGGGCGTTGGTGCCGGACCAGCCGAAGGAGCTCACCCCGGCGATCGCCTTGTCCGGCAGCTCGGTGAGAGCGGTGGCCGGCCGCACGGTCTCGCTGGCCGCCACGGCCTCCGCCGGCTCGGACATGTTGAGGTTCGGCGGCACCTGCCGGTTCTCGAGCACGAGGATGGTCTTGATCAGGCCCGCGATGCCGGCGGCGGTGTGCGTGTGGCCGACGTTGGTCTTCACCGCGCCGACCTGCACCGGGCTGGTCCGCTTGCCGAACACGTCGTTCAGCGCGCCGAGTTCGATCTCGTCGCCGAGCGCGGTGCCGGAGCCGTGCGCCTCCACGAAGGCGATGTCGTCCGCGGTGACCTGCGCGGCCGCGTGGGCCCGGCGGATCACGTCCACCTGCGCGCTGCGGTTCGGCGCGGTCAGGCCGTTGCTCCGGCCGTCCTGGTTGACCGCGGTGCCGCGGATGACCGCCCGCACCCGATGGCCGTGGCGCTCGGCGTCGGAGAGGCGGGTCAGCAGCACCATGCCGCCGCCCTCGCCCATCATGTAGCCGTTGGCGCCGGCGTCGAACGTGTTGCACCGGTCGGCGAGCAGGGCGTTCGAGCAGCTGTAGATGTACAGGAATTCGTGCAGCGCCAGGTATCCACCGCCGACCAGCACGTAGTCGCACTCGTTGTTGCGCAGCGCCTGCACCGCCAGGTGCACCGCCACCAGCGACGACGAGCAGGCGGTGTCCAGCGAGAACGTCGGCCCGTGCAGATCGAAGTGGTACGCGATGCGGCCGGCGACGACGCTGCCCAGGCTGCCCTGGCCCATGTACGGATCGGTGTAGACGGCGTCGCCCTCGCGGTCGTGCTCCAACTGTCCATATTGGAACGCGTCGGAGAAGCCCAGCAGCACACCGGTTCGGCTGCCCGCAAGCGTTTTCGGGGGCGTGCCGGCGTCCTCCATCGCCTCCCACGCCAGCTCCATCAGCATGCGCTGCTGCGGGTCCATGCGCAGCGCCTCGCGCGGCGGGAAGCCGAAGAACTCCGCGTCCCAGCCGGCGACATCGGGCAGGAACGCCCCGGTCTTCGGCGTGTAGAGCGTGTTGTCGTCGGCGCCCGGGTCGTGGTCGAACCGCCCGCGCGGGAAGTCGGTGATCTCCGCCGCCCGCCCGGCCCGCAGCATGTCCCAGTACGCGGCCACGTCCGGCGCGTCCGGGAAGCGGCAGGACATGCCGATCACGGCGACGGGCTCGTGCGCCCGCGCGTCGGCGTCCGCCATCCGGCGGCGCGCGGTCGCCAGGTCAACGGTCACCCGCTTGAGATACTCGCGGAGCTTGTCCTCGCCGGCCATGTGCCTGCAACCCCAATCCGTCTTTACAGCTGCGTGTCGATGAAGGCGAAGAGCTCGTCGTCGGAGGCCAGGTCCAGGCCGGGCGTGTCCGGGACGAGGGTGCGCAACGTGTCCTGGAGCGCGGCGGCCAGCCGGTCCCGATCGTCGGCGTCCACCGTGGACAGGTCGAGCCGGTCGAGCGTCGCCAGCAGCGCGTCCGCCGGCGACGGCTCGGCCGGCACGAGCTCACCGGCCAGGTACTCGGCGAGCCTGGTCACCGTCGGGTGGTTGAACACCAGCGACGCCGGCAGCCGCAGGCCGGTCTCCGCGCCGAGCTTGTTGCGCAGCTCGACCGAGGTGAGCGAGTCGAGCCCCTGCTCCCGGAGTGGCCTGTCCGGATCGACCGTGGCGGCCGAGCGGTGCCCGAGCGCCACCGCGACCTTGTCCCGGACCAGCCGGAAGATCGACTCGGCGTCGAACTTCGCCGGGGCTTCGGAGACCGTGACGGTCCGGCGCGGCCGGAACAGGTTGCGCAGCACGGGCGGCACGTCGTCGCCCTCGCGGTGCCAGCGTGCGGCGATGAGCTGGGCATTCGGCTCGCGGACGGCGGCGTCGAACATGTCCAGTCCCTGCTGCACGCTCAGCGGCGCGACCCAGGCGACCTTGTTGACGTGCGCGGTCATCGCCGTCGGCAGCGACCAGAGGCCCCACGCGATCGACGTCGCGGGAAGGCCCCGCGAGCGTCGGTGTTCGGCGAGCGCGTCGAGGTAGCTGTTGGCGGCGGCGTAGTTGCCCTGGCCGGGATTGCCGAGCACGCCGGCGACCGAGGAGAACAGCACGAACGCCTTGAGGTTGCCGGCGAGTTCGTTCAGCAGCCAGGCCGCCTCGGCCTTCGGCCGTAGCACCGCGTCCAGCTTCTCGGGCGTCAGCTCGGTAACGGTGGCGTCGTCGAGGATGCCGGCCGCGTGGATCACGGCGGTGACGTTCCGGCCCCGCAGCAGCTCGGTGACCTGCGTGCGGTCGGAGACGTCGCAGGCGACGACCTCGCCGGGCAGATCGGTCGACGTGGCGCCGCGTCGGGACACCAGCAGCAGGTCGCTGATGCCCTGGGAGGCCAGGTGCCGGGCGATCAGCGCGCCGAGGCCGCTTGTGCCGCCGGTGATCAGCACGGTGCCGTCGCCGAGGTCCACAGTGGACCCCGAGTTGGCGTGCTTGACCACCCGGGGCACCAGGAACCGGCCGTCGCGGACGGCGAACTGCGGCTCGTCGGTGGTCGGGACCTCGTCCTCGGCGCAGTCGGCCAGCACGAACCGCCCGGGGTGCTCGGACTGCGCCGAACGGACCAGTCCCCACACCCTCGAACCGTCCAAGGTGGACGGATCGGCGAGGAACACCAGCCGCTCGTCGGTGTCCTTCTCCACCCACTGCTGGACCTGGGCCAGCACGCTGTGGAGATCCCCCTGCCGCGCAACGGTGAGCGACGCCGTGCCGGTCGGCTCGGACTCCACCCAGTCGATCCGGTGCAACTCGGCCGTCGAAACGCCGCCCTTCGGCGCGGGCGCCAGGGTCAGCGACTCGACGCCGCCGATCTGCGTGCCCGATTCGTCGTAGATGGCCAGAGATCCGTTGCCGATGCGGACGCGGAGGCGGTCGACGCCACGGCCGTTGAACCACACGCCCGACCAGGCGAACGGCAGCTTCAGCTCGTCGGTGTCCAGGACCAGGATGTGCAGGGCGGCGTCCAGCAGCGCCGGGTGCAGCGTGAAGGCGCCGGCATCGGGGACCGCCACCTCGACCAGGAGGTCGTCGCCGTCGCGCCAGGCGCTGCGGAGGCCCTGGAACGCCGGGCCGTATTCGTAACCGCTGGTCGCGAGCCGGTCGTAGGCGTCGGTGAGGTCGATCGGCGTGCCGACCGGCCAGCTCTGGAGCCGACCCGAAACCGTCGGCGCGTCGGTGAGGAAGCCCGTCGCGTGCCGGATCCAGTCGCCGTCGGTGCGGGAGTGGATCGCCAGCGAGCGGCGGCCGTTCTCCTCGCCGCCGACCGTGACCTGGAGCTGGACCGCGCCGGTCGCCGGCAGGACGAGCGGGGCGTGCAGGGTGAGATCCTCGATCTGGTCGCCCTCGGCGGCGGTCAGCGCCAGGTCGACGAACGCCGTGCCCGGCAACAGGACCGTGCCGTTGACGGCGTGATCCACGACCCAAGGAGCGCTCAGTCGTGACACCTTGCCGGTCAGCAGCCGGCCTCCGGTGTCCGCCACCGGCACCTCCGCGCCCAGCAGCGGGTGGCTGGCGCCTTCGTTGGTGTGCAGCCAGAACCGCTGCCGGTCGAAGGCGTACGTGGGGAGGTCGACGTGGGTCGCCGCCGGGCCGACGATCTTCGTCCAGTCGACCGGCGCGCCCTGCGTGTACGCGGTCGCGGCGGCGATCAGGAACTGGTGCTGGCCACCCTCGTTGCGCCGCAAGGTGCCGACGGCGGTGCCGCCTACGCCCTCGTCGGCGAGGATCTCCCGCACCGCGCCGGCAAGGATCGGATGCGGGCTGACCTCGATGAACAGCGGGCTCGGGTGGTCGCGGAAGGCTCGCACGGCGGTGTCGAAGCTGACCTGGTCGGACAGGTTGCGGTACCAGTAGTCGGCGGTCATGGCCGTGCCCGGGATGAACTCGCCGTGGCACGAGGAGCAGATCTTGGTCGTCGCCTCGGACGGGTTCAACGAGCCGATCTGCCGCAGCAGCTCGTCGCGAACGGCCGCGACGTGCGGAGTGTGGGCGGCGTAGGCGACCGGCGTCCGGCGGAGCTGCACCTCCTCGCCGCAGGCGGCGACGAACTCGTCGATCGCGTCCAGGTCGCCGGCGATCACCGTGGCGGTCGGGCCGTTGTCCACGGCCACCCAGAGTTTGCCCGGCCAGGGCGCGATCCGCTCGCGGACCTCCGCCGCCGGCAGGCCGACCGCCAGCACGCCGCCCGTCCCGTCCAGGGCCCCGACGATCTGGCCGCGCAGTGCGCTGATCTTCGCGGCGTCGGCCAGCTGGAGCGCCCCGGCCACGGCCGCGCCGGCGATCTCGCCCTGCGAGTGGCCCACGACCGCCGCCGGCTCGACGCCGATCGACCGCCACAGCTTGGCCAGCGACACCATCAGTGCCCACAGCACCGGCTGCACCACGTCGGTGCCGTCCAGGGTCGGCTCGCCCTTGGTGAGGACGTCGATCACCGACCAGCCCGTGTGCGGTTCGAGCGCCTCCGCGCACCGCCGCAGCTCATGGGCGAAGGTCTCGTTCTCGCGCAGCAGATCCACCGCCATGCCGACCCACTGCGCGCCCTGACCGGGGAAGACGAACACCGGGGTCGCCTCACGGGGCGCCTCGCCGGTGACCAGTGCCGGGTGCGGCTCTCCGTCGGCCAAGGCCGTCAGGGCCTCGCGCAGCTCGTCACGCGAGGAGGCGACGATGACCGCGCGGTGCGGGAAGGCCGGCTTGCGGGCCAGCATCGCCGCGGCGGCGTTGAGGTCGCCGGTCTCGGCGAACGCCGCCAGACGGGATCCCTGCGCCCGCAGGGACTTCTCGCTACGGGCGGAGATCACCCAGAGCAATGGCCCAGCGGCCGCCTTCTCCTCCCGAACCCCTTCCCTTCCCTCCAGGATCACGTGCGCATTGGTGCCCGACATGCCGAAGCTGGACACCGCCGCACGCTTGGTGCCGGCCGGCCATGCCCGGTCCTCGGTCAGCACCCGGCCGTTGCCCTCCGACCAGTCCACTTTGGACGTCGGAGTGTCCACGTGCAGGGTGCGCGGCAGCACGCCGTGCCGCATCGCCTGCACCATCTTGATCACACCGGCGACGCCGGCGGCGGCCTGGGCGTGGCCGATGTTGGACTTCACGGAGCCTAGCCACACCGGCCGGTCCGCCGGGCGGTGCTGGCCGTACGTGGCGAGGATCGCGTTCGCCTCGATGGGGTCGCCGAGCGCGGTGCCGGTGCCGTGGGCCTCCACCACATCGACGTCCGCAGTGGACAGACCGGCATCGGCCAGCGCCTTGCGGATCACCTGCTGCTGGGCCAGACCGTTGGGCGCGGTGAGGCCGTTCGACGCGCCGTCCTGGTTGACGGCGATGCCACGGATCACCGCCAGCACCTGGTGGCCGTTGCGCTCGGCCTCCGACAGGCGCTCAAGCACCAGCACGCCGGCGCCCTCGGAGAACGAGGTCCCGTCGGCGCTCTCGGCGAACGCCTTCGCCCTGCCGTCGACCGAAAGCCCGTTCTGGCGGGTGAACTCGACGAGGTTGCCGGGATTGGACATCAGGGTCGCGCCGCCGGCCAGCGCCAGCGAGCACTCGCCGCGGCGCAGCGACTCCACCGCCAGCTGGATCGCCACCAGGGACGACGAGCAGGCGGTGTCGATCGTCAGCGCCGGGCCGTTGAAGCCGAAGGTGTAGGCGATGCGACCGGAGGCGACGCTCAGCGCGGTGCCGGTCATCAGGTGCCCGTCGACGACGCCGGTCGGCTGGTGCAGCCGCGGCCCGTAGTCCATGGCCATCGCGCCGACGAACACGCCGGTGGCCGAGCCGCGCAGGTCGGTGGGGTCGAGGCCGGCGCGCTCCAGCGCCTCCCACGAGATCTCCAGCAGCAGCCGCTGCTGCGGCTCCATGGCCAGCGCCTCGCGCGGGCTGAGCCCGAAGAAGGTGGCGTCGAACGTGTCGGCGTCGTGCAGGAAGCCTCCGTTGCGCGTCACGCACGCGCCGTCGAACAACGCGTCCAGATCCCAGCCGCGGTTCGACGGCAGCGGCGTGACGGCATCCTCGCCGGACGCGATGAGCCGCCAGAACTCCTCCGGCGAGTCGGCCCCGCCGGGGTAGCGGCAGCCCATCGCGATCACGGCGATCGGGTCCGAGCTCGAAACCGGCTGTGCCAGAGCGGTTTCCGGCTCGCCGTCCGCCCGCAGCGCCTCGACCACCCGCTGAGGGGTCGGATAGTCGTAGAGCAGCGAGGTCGGCAGCTTGCGCCCGCTCTGTGCCGAGAGCAGGGCGCGGAGCCGCATCAGCGAGCCCGAGTCGAACCCGAGTTCCTTGAACGGGCGCGAGGCGTCGACCGCCGTCGCGTCCCTGTGCCCCAGCACGGAGGCGACCGCGCCGAGCACCATTTCACTGAGGTCTCCGGAGTACGCAATCGCTTGCGGCGCGGCGACTTCGCCGTACCAGTGGCGCTCGCGCTGGAAGCGGTAGGTCGGCAGGTCCACCCGGTGGCCGGTGATCGCCCAGTCGACCGGCGCGCCGCCGACGTACGCCTCGGCGAGCGCCCGGCGGATCCGCTCGGTGCCGCCCTCGTCGCGGCGGAGCGTGCCGCTCACGGCGATCTCGCGGCCGGCCTCGTCGGCGGTCTCGTCGATGCTGTTGAGCAGCAACGGGTGCGGGCTGCACTCGATGAACCGGCCGACGCCGTCGGCCAGCGCCCGACGCGTGCCGTCGATGAACCGGACCGGCTGGCGCAGGTTGGCGAACCAGTATTCGGCGTCCAGCTCGCGGGTGTCCAGCGGCTGGCCGGTGACGGTGGAGATGAACGTCACGTCCGTCGCTTGTGGACGGACCGGCGCGAACAGCGGCAGCAGCTCGTCGCGCAGCACCTCCACGGCCGGCGAGTGGGAGGCGTAGGCCGCCGGTACGATCTTCGTCCGGACATCGGCCAGCTTCTCCTGCAACTGGGCCAGTTCCTCCGCCGGACCGGCCAACACCACCGACCGCGGCCCGTTCACGGCGGCGATCGACACGCCCGGCGGCAGCATCTCGCCGACGACCGACGCCGGCGCGCCAACGGACATCATGCCGCCGCCGGTCAGCCGGCCGGCGATCTTGCTCCGCAGCGCGATCACCCGCGCGCCGTCGGCCAGCGACAGCGCGCCGATCGCCGTCGCGGCGGCGACCTCGCCCTGAGAGTGGCCGAGTACCACGTCCGGGGTGACGCCGTGGGATCGCCACACCTCGGCCAGCGACACCATCACCGCCCACAGCGCCGGCTGCACCACGTCGACCCGGCTGAGGTCGCCGGCGGTGCGCAGCAGCTCCAGCACGTCGAAGTCGACGAACGGCTCCAGCGCCTCCGAGCAGGCGGCCAGCTTTTGTGCGAACACCGGCGACTCGTCGAGCAGCGCCTGTGCCATCTCCGCCCACTGGCCGCCCTGGCCGGGGAAGACGAAGGCCGTCGAGCCGGGGGAGACCTTGCCCACCACAACGGAATCCGAGGGCCGGCCGGTGGCCAGCGCGTCGAGGTCGTCGAAGACGACGGCCCGGTGCTCGAACTGGGTCCGGGTGTGGAGCAGGGAGTACGCGATGTCCTCAGTGGACGAAAGCGCTTGCGCCTGGGCCTTCAGGGCCTGCGGCGAACGGGCGGTGATGATCAAAGGGGCGTTCGTGCCGGTCGAGGAAACTCTTTCCTCCTCCGGACCGGCCGTCACGACCAGGTGGCAGTTCGTCCCGCCCACGCCGAACGAGCTCACGCCCGCGACCCGCCGACCGGTCGGCCAGGTCTGCCGCTCCCGCACCACGTCCAGGTTCAGCTCGGCGAACGGGATGTCCGGGTTGGGCGTCTCGAAGTTCAGGCTGGCCGGCAGGATCCCGTTGCGCACGCTCAGGATCACCTTGAGCAGCCCGGCGATGCCGGCGGCGCCCTCCAGGTGCCCGATGTTGGTCTTCACCGACCCGACGAGCAGCGTCCGGTCCGCCCGCAGCGTCGCGCCGAGGGCCCGCGCCTCGATGGGGTCGCCGACGCGGGTGCCGGTGCCGTGCAGCTCCACGTACGCGACCTCGTCCGGCGCGATGCCGGCCTGCGCGTGCGCCAGGCGGATGACCTCCTGCTGCGCCTCCCCGTGCGGCACGGTCAGACCCTCGCCGCCGCCGTCGTTGTTGACGGCCCCGCCGAGGATCACCGCGTGCACCCGGTCGCCGTCGGCCAGGGCGTCGGCCAGGGGCTTCAGCACGATCACCGCGCCGCCCTCGCCGCGGACGTAGCCGTTGGCGCGGGCGTCGAACGTGTGGCAGCGGCCGTCCGGCGACAGCGCCCCGAACTCGGCGATGACCTCGGTGGTCTCCGGCAGCAGGTTCAGGTTCACGCCGCCGGCCAGCGCCACCGAGCACTCGCCGCGGCGCAGCTGCTCGCACGCCGTCTGCACGGCCACGAGCGACGACGACTGGCCGCTGTCCACGGCGAGGCTGGGCCCGGTCAGACCGAGCAGGTACGACACGCGGTTGGCGATCAGGCTGCGGTGCGTGCCGGTGAGGGAATGGGGGCCGGCGCCGAGCTGCGAGTGCAGCAGCGCATAGTCGCCGTTGATCGCGCCGATCACCACGCCGGCGTTCGAGCCGCGCAGCGAATCCGGCGCGACACGCGCGTTCTCCAGCGCCTCCCACGACAGTTCCAGCACGAGGCGCTGCTGCGGATCCATGGCCGCGGCCTCGTTCGGCGAGATGTCGAAGAATGCGGCGTCGAAACGGTCCACGTCCGCGAGGAATCCGCCGCGGCGGAACTCCGTCAGCCCCGGCCAGCGGCCATCGGGGGCATCGGTGATGGCGTCGCGACCGGCGTCGAGCAGGCGCCAGAACTGCTCGGGGTTCTCGGCCCCGGGCAGCCGGCACGCGATTCCGACCACGGCGATCGGCTCGTTCGCACCCTTGCCAGACATTCGCTCACCGCCGTCACGAGAAGGGAAATTCGCTGCCGATCGTGCGGTGTGCGGAATGGGCCGGGCAAGGCGGCGACGGTGGCAGGAATTGCTCGGCAACAACCGGACACCGACGGCTCACGCGCGAAATAACGCACCGCCCCCGCCGGCGTCAACACCCCGCCCCACCCCCTACGGGTCCGGCGAATATGGGGGACCGGCACCCATGTGGGTAGTGGGGGGCGCTTGACAGAGTTCGGCGGGAAGTTGAGGGGGCAAGTGATCGAGGGGTGCCATGTCGAACACGACGGAGCCGTTCCCCCGGGTGAACGGCGTGCTGACGGTGGGTGGTGTGCCGGTGGACCGGCTGGCGGCCCGCGTCGGCGGCACGCCGTTCTTCGCCTACGACCGCGACCTGCTCAGCCGGCGGGTCGCGGCGGTGCGGGCCGCGCTGCCGGCGGAGATCTCGCTGAGCTACGCGGTCAAGGCCAACCCGATGCCGGCGGTGCTGCACCACATGAGCGGCGAGGTGGACGGCTTCGACGTCGCCTCGGCCGGGGAGTTGCAGAAGGCCCTGGACACGACGATGCCGGCCGACCGGATCAGCTTCGCCGGCCCCGGCAAGACCACCGACGAGCTGGTCCAGGCCGTCGCGGCGGGCGTCACCGTGGAGCTGGAGTCGGCGGGTGAGCTGACTCGCGTGCGGGAAGTGGGGGAGCGGCTGGGTATCCGGCCGCGGGTGGCCCTGCGCGTGAACCCGGATTTTTCGGTGCGCGGCTCGGGCATGACGCTCGGCGGCGGCGCGCAGCAGTTCGGCATCGACGCCGAGCAGGTGCCGGCGGTGCTGGCGCGGCTCGGTGACCTGGACTTTCACGGCTTCCACGTGTTCGCCGGCTCGCAGAACCTGCGTGCCGACAGCATCTGCGAGGCCCAGCGGGCGACCGTCGACCTGGTGCTCAAGCTCGCGGAGCTGGTGCCCGTCCGGTACGTCAATCTGGGCGGCGGCTTCGGCATCCCGTACTCGGCCCGGGACGCCGCCCTGGACCTCGGGCCGATCGGCGAGAACCTGGCCAAGCTCGTCGACACGCAGTTGCGCCAGCTGGACGCCCGCGTGGTGATCGAGCTCGGCCGCTACCTCGTCGGGGAGGCGGGGATCTACGTGACGCGGGTGGTGGACCGCAAGCACTCGCGAGGCACGACGTTCCTCGTCGTGGACGGGGGCCTGCACCACCAGCTCGCGGCGTCCGGCAACTTCGGCCAGAAGATCCGCCGCAACTACCCGCTGACGGTGGCCACGTCGGAGTCCGCAGTGGAGACCGTGACCGTCGTCGGCTGCCTGTGCACGCCGTTGGACCTGTTGGGCGACAAGGTCGAGCTGGCCCGCGCGGACGTCGGCGACCTGATCGCGATCTTCCAGGCCGGCGCGTACGGGCTGACCGCCAGCCCCACCGCGTTCCTCGGCCATCCGTCGCCGCGCGAGGTGCTCGTCGGCGGCACCGCACCAGTCTCGGGGGAGAACCAGTGCAGACAATAGCTTTCCGAGTGTTAGGCCTACTTCAGGTCAACGCCGTGCCGGTCACCGCCCGCCGACAGCAGGTGGTGCTGGCCATGCTGCTGCTCAACGCGAACCGGGTGGTGCCGCTGGACGGCCTGGTCGACGCGCTGTGGGGCAGCAACCCGCCGGCCACCGCGCGGGCCCAGATCCAGACCAGCATCTCCGCGCTGCGCCGGCTGCTGGTCACCGCCGGCGTCGGCGAGCGGATCCGGGTGCGTGGCCTCGGGTACACGATCGAGCTGGCCCCTGCCGAGCTCGATCTGCACGTGTTCGAGGACCTCGTCGGCCGGGGCCGGGCGGCGCAGCGGCCGGACTGCGCGCGGGAGGCCTTCCGGACGGCGCTGGAGCTGTGGCGTGGGGAGCCGCTGACCGGCGTGGACAGCACGGTCGTGCGGGCCAACCAGGTTCGCATCGCCGAGCGCCGGGTGGAGGCGTTCGAGGAGTGCTTCGACGCCGAGCTGCGGCTCGGCCTGCACCGCGAGATCGTCGGCGAGATCTCCAGGCTGGTGGAGGAATTCCCGCTGCGGGAGCGGTTCGTGGGCCAGCTGATGACCGCGCTGCACCGGTGCGGGCGGCGCGTCGAGGCGCTGTCGGCGTACCGGGACGTGCGGCAGACGCTGGTGGACGAACTCGGTCTGGAACCGGGCCCCGACCTCCAGCGGCTGCACCAGGACATCCTCAACGGCCAGGTCGTGAAGCCGGTGGCCGCAAGCGTTTCCGCGCCGCGCATGCTGCCGGCGCGGGTGCCGTACTTCACCGGGAACGGTTCGTTGCTGGACGCCGTGCGCGCGCAGCTGACCGACGACAACGGGCCGTTGGTCGCCGTGATCACCGGCCGTGGCGGCGTCGGCAAGTCCACTGTGGCCATTGAAGCCGCGCACCGGCTCGCGTCCGAATTCCCGGACGGCCAGCTGTACGCGCGGATGACCGAGGACACCGCGGATGTGCTGGAGCGGTTCCTGCTGGCGCTGGGCTTCACGGCGATCCCCGCCGACGTCGAGGGTCGGGCGGCCCTGTACCGCAGCGCGATCGCCGGCCGGCGGGTGCTGACTATCGTCGAGGACGCCGCCGATCTCGCGCAGATCCGGTCGCTGGTGCCGGGCACCGCGTCCAGCCGGCTGATCATGACCACCCGGGCGCGGACCGCGCCGCTGCCCGGCTCGACCGTGTTCGAGCTGGACGCGTTGGACGGTCAGGACGGCATCGAGCTGCTGTCGGCGATGGTCGGCGGCGAGCGGGTATGGGCGGAGCTGCCCGCCGCGGGTGAGCTCGTCGAGCTGTGCGGCGGGTTGCCGCTGGCGTTGAGCGCGGCGGCGTCGATGCTCGCTGCGCGTCCACATTGGACGTTCACCACCGTGGTGTGTCGGCTTCGCAACTCCCTCGACCACCAGGTGCGGGCCAGCTTCGAGCGAACCGTGCGCGCGTTGCCGCCGGTGTCGCGGAAGTTGTTCGCACGGCTGGGTTCGCTGGAGACCGTCAGCTTCGCCTCCTGGGTGGCCGCGCCACTGCTGGACATGGACGCCGCCACGGCCGCCGACGCGTTGGAGGGGCTCGTCGACGCCCGGCTGGTGGACGTGGCCGGCGCCGGTATGGCCGCGCGCTACCGCATGGACAAGCTGGCGCGGGTCTACGCCCGGGAACTCCTTGCCACGCAGGACTATGACGGCTTCCTGACCAGGCTTTTCGGCGCCTGGCTGCGGCTGGCCGACGAGGCCAGGCTGCGGCAGGGCTTCGGCACCCGCGGCGACGCCTCGCGCTGGCCGCTCGCTGACGTCGACGAGCTGCTGGCCGACCCGGCCGCCTGGTACAAGCAGGAATCCGGCGCGCTGCTCGCGACCGTGCGGCACGCCGCTTCCATTGACGCCGTGGAACATTGCTGGAATCTCGCCGTCGCTGTCGCCGATCTCGCCGGCGCTCAGGGGAAGTTCGCCGACTGGCGGGAGAGCGTCGAGTGCGCCCTGCGGGCCGCGCTGCGCGCGGGCGACCGGCTCGGCGAGGCGGCCATGCAGTACCTGTTGGGGGAGTTGGACGTTCGGGAGCACCGCTACTCCCAGGCGTCTGCCCGGATCCGGCTGGCGCTGGGCATGTTCGACCGCCTCGACCAGCCCGGCTGGCAGGGGCTGGCGGAGCGCTCCCTCGCCGTCGTCGAATGGTCCACCCGGTCGCGGCGGCAGGTCGCCCTCGTCGGCGCGCCCCGGCTGCCGCGGCCCGCGCCGCTGAAGTACCTGGAGGAACGATGACCATCGGAGCCGCGCTGCCCGCCGGGGATGCCGGGCACGCCAAGAACATCGTCGACGAGCTGGTCGCCCAGACGCGACAGGCCGCCGACGCGGGCCTGTCGTCCGTCTGGTTCACCCAGCTGTTCGACCACGACGCCATCAGCCTCGCCGCGCTGGCCGGGCGAGCCGTGCCCGGCATCGAGGTCGGCACCGCCGCGGTGCCGCTCTACTCGCGGCACCCGCTCGTCATCGCCTCGCTGGCGCAGACCGCCCAGGCCGCGACCGACGGCCGGTTCACGCTCGGCGTCGGCCTCGGCGTGCGCGGCCTGCTCGAACCGGCGTACGGGCTGCCGTATCCGCCGCCGATCCGCCTGCTGCGGGAGTCCCTGGAGGTGCTCAACCAGGCCCTCGACGGTGACCGGGTCTCCTTCACGGGGTCATCCGTCGTCGCCCGGCCGTCGCTGTCCACCACCGTCGCCGGCGGGGAAGGCGTGCAGCTGCTCGTCGCGGCGATGGGGCCGCAAGCCCTGCGCGCCACCGCCGAGTTCGCAGACGGCACCATTCCCTTCCTCGCCGGCCCCCGCGCCCTCGAACGCCAGATCGTCCCCGCCTTCGCCGGCTCCTTCGAACCCCGCATCGTGGCGGCCGTGCCGGCTGTGGTCACCGACGACGTCGATGCCGTCCGCGCCATCGCCACCGTCAACCTCGGCTACTACGCCGACATCCCCTCCTACCGTCAGATCCTCGACGTCGAGGGCGTCACCCACCCCGCCGACCTCGCGCTGATCGGATCCGAAGCGGAGGTGGCGAAAGGCATCCGGCGCTACTTCGACGCCGGCGCCACCGACGTCGTGCTGATCCAGTCCGGCATGCGCTCGACCGCGGACCGCCTCCGCACGTGGCAGCTGGCGGGCTCCCTGATGTGAGGAATCACCGGAACCGTTCCGCATTGGCGATCGCCCAGTCCGCGAACGTCCGCGGCGGGCGGCCGGTGATCTCCGCGACCGTCGGGTGGACCGTCGCCTCGTCGAGCGTTCCGTCGGAGTAGAAGCTGAAGAACGCGTCGACGTACTCGGCCGGCATCTGCGCTTGCATCTCGGCGCGGGCCTCGTCGTCGGGCTGGGCCTCGTACCGCAGTTCCCGGCCCAGCGCCGCGCCGAGGATGCGTACGCGGTCGCTCGGCCGCAGCGCCTCGGGCCCGGTCACCGGGTACTCGCGACCCTCGTGCTCGGCCGACACCAGCGCCTGCACCGCGACGGCCGCGATATCGGCCGGGTCGACGACCGCCGACGGCACGTCCGCCCACGGCGCCCGCACCACGCCCGCCCTGATCTGCGCTGCCCACTGCAACGCGTTGGTCATGAACATCCGTGGCCGCACCATCGTCCACGCGAGCCCTGACGCCCGCAGCGCCTCCTCGGTGTCGATCATGTAGCGGGCGACGGCGTTGGTGCGGTCGCCCGTCTCGGCCGAGCCGCCGGACAGCAGCACGACCCGCCGCACCCCGGCCTTCTCCGCCTCGCTGAAGACGTCCGGCGAGTAGCCGCTGAGCAGGAACAATGCGCCGGCGCCGGTCAGCGCCGGGCCCAGCGTCGACGGGTTTGTCAGGTCAGCGGCCACGGCGGTCGCGCCGGCCGGCACCGCTGATTTCGCCGGATCCCGCGTCAGAGCGGTCACGGCTTCGCCCACTTCGAGCAGTTGGCGAACGACTTCACGGCCCACGTTGCCGGTCCCCCCGGCCACAACGATCATGCGCCCATGCTAGCCAGTCGCGCGCGGCTAGCCCTTGAGAAATCGGAGAACTGCCAGCACTCGGCGGTGGTCGCTGTCGGCCGGCGGCAGGTCGAGCTTGCTGAAGATGTTGTTGACGTGCTTGGCGACCGCGCTCTCGGAGACGACGAGGGCGTCGGCGACGCCGGCGTTGGAGCGGCCCTCCGCCATCAAGCCCAGGACCTGTCGCTCACGGGGGCTGAGGCGTGTGAGCGGATCGCTGCGCTTGCGGAGCAGGAGCTGGGAGACGGCCTCGGGATCGAGGGCGGTGCCGCCGTCGGCGACACGGCGCAAGGCCGCGAGGAACTCGCCGACGTCGGCGACGCGATCCTTCAGCAGGTAGCCGATGCCGCTGGTCTCGGTGGCGAGCAGCTCGCTGGCGTAGCGCTCCTCGACGTACTGGGAGAGCACGAGAACCGCCATGGTGGGCCACTGGCGGCGGATGACCAGCGCGGCCCGGAGGCCCTCGTCGGTGTGGGTGGGCGGCATGCGGACGTCCAGCAGCACCAGGTCGGGCTCGTGGTCGGCGACGGCGCGGAGCAACTCGTCGGCGTCGCCGACAGCCTCGACGACCTGGATGCCGGCGCCGTCGAGCAGCCGGACGAGGCCCTCGCGCAGCAGGACGGAGTCCTCGGCGATCACGACACGCATGGCAACTCCGCGGTGAGAACGGTGGGACCGCCGACGGGGCTCTCGACGTGCAGCGTGCCGTCGATGGAGCCGACGCGCTGCGCGAGCCCGAGCAGGCCGGCG
Source organism: Kutzneria buriramensis (assembly GCF_003387475.1). Taxonomy (GTDB): domain Bacteria; phylum Actinomycetota; class Actinomycetes; order Mycobacteriales; family Pseudonocardiaceae; genus Kutzneria; species Kutzneria buriramensis. The sequence continues at coordinate 247,794 of NZ_QUNO01000018.1, forward strand.
CCGGCGACCTCGGCCCCGCCGCGGCCGTCGTCGGCGACGACAACGGTGATCATGTTGTCACGGCGGCTGACCCGCACGTCGACGCGGGACGCCCCCGAGTGCTTGGCGACGTTGGCCAGCGCCTCGGACACCACGAAGTAGGCGACGGCCTCGGTGGTCCGGGACGCGCGGCCCGACAGGTCGACGGTGAGCGTCACCGGAACGGGCGACCGCGCGGAGATGCCGGACAGGGCGGCGTCGAGACCCCGTTCGTCCAGGACGGCCGGATAGAGCCCGCGCACGAGGTCCCGGAGCTCGGTCAGCGCCTGCTTGGCCTCCTCGTGGGCCTCCTCGATGGCCCGGCGCGCATGGTCGGGCACGTCGTCGAGGTCGAGGCGGGCCATGCCGAGGTTCATGGCCAGCGACACCAGCCGCTGCTGGGCGCCGTCGTGCAGGTCCCGCTCGATACGCCGGCGTTCGGCGTCGGCCGCGGCGATCACGTCGGCCCGGCTGTGCACCACGGTCTCCACCTGCGCGGACAGCGCGGCGAGCTGGTGTCGGCGGCTCGGCCCGAGCAGGGTGACGGCCCGCGCCAGGTCCAGCCGGACGGTCCCGACGGCCACCCACGGCGCCAGGTGGAACGCCACCACGCCAAGGAGCATGAGCAGCGGCACCTCCGGCCACGGCGCCCAGAACACGGACAGCAGCAGCGCCGGCCCGCCCAGCCACAACCCGACCGTCACGGTGAAGCCGACCGCGGCGAAGAAGCCCTCGAAGAGGTGATAGACCAGCTGCCGCCAGGTGGATTCCCGGCCGGCGAGGCCGAACACGAGCGTGGGCCGGCTCCACGGCGGGCTCGGCACGCTCGTGCCGAGCAGCACCCGCACCCGCCACCGCTGCACGGCCGTGCACGGCACGGTGCACCACAGCAACGCGCTGAACAGCGGAATCGTCAGCACGAGGGTCCAGCCGCGCAGCGGACCCGTGAGGTTCAGGGCGGGGATCAGCAGGCCGAGGAAACTCGAGCCGGCCAGCGTCGAGAAGATGGCCATCAGGGCGACGAGCCCGAGCACGACGGCCGAGGCGACCAGCCCGATGAGCACGTCCACCGCCAGGTTGGTGGTGGCCCGCCACGGGCGAGCCGTCCACGGTTCCCGCAGCACCCGGCTGACCAGCGTCGACATGCGGACAACGGTAGTGATCGCCGGCGGGCCCGGCCATGTCGCCAGCATCCGGCCGGACCTGTACCTAGCACCACCCCAAAGACGGATGTCCGCGCCACCGACGCGGGCCGCCCGATGGGGCATGCTTGCACTGTCCACTCCGGACGAAGGAGCTGAGCAAGATGACGTTCACTCACCTGCTGATCGTGCTGCCGCTGTTCGTGCTGGACGTCGCGGCGATCGTCGACGTGCTCCGCCGCGACTTGCCCGGCGGCACCAAGTACGGCTGGGTCGTCGTCGACCTGTGCCTGCCGTATGTCGGCGCGCTGGCCTGGTTCGTGTACGGGCGGCGGTCCAAGGCCGTGCGGGCCTCGGCCTGAGTCACTCCTTGCCGGCGATGACCTCCAGGTCGGCGTTGAGGCCGGTGCACGACTGGCGGGCGGAGTTGAGCATGGACTCCAGCAGGTGCAGGCGCATCAGCTCGGGGGAGCCGCGACCGGCGGGACCGCGCAGGGTCTCGTAGGTGCGCTGCGTGACGTGCGGCTGGAGGATCACCACGCGCATGTCGTCGGTGGCCACCCGCGCGTCGAGCTGGCGCAGGAACTCCCGCCGACCCCGCACCCGCTGGCCGTCGATCCACGACGCGGGGCTGCGCACGGGCGGGCGGGACAGCTGGGGCCGGAGGTGGCCGCGGCTGATGTAGATGAGGTTCTTCACGGCCTGGCTGACGACGACCTCGTACGCGGCGGCCGAGACGTCCCGGTCCCGGGAGTCGCTCTTGGCCGCCTTCACGTGGATCAGGCTCAGCACCCGGCTCGCGGAGACGTGCAGGAAGTCGGCGACCTCGCCGGGGCCGTCGTCGCAGATCAGCCAGCCGTGCGCATAGTGGCGGGCGACCCAGTCGAACAGGGACGTGTCGCTGCCGATGTGGTCGTGGATCTGCTGCGGGCTGTCGGCGCGGGGCTTCTCGCGGCGGATGTCCCAGCCCCGGAAGTCCTCGAACCGCCAGTTGCGAAAGGGGTATTCGGGGGCCCGTGCCTGCCAGAAGCGGCCGCGGCTGTAGGAGTGGCCGGACTGGTAGTACACGGTGACCAGGTCGGTCTCCAGCAGCGGGGAGTCGCCGTCGAGCCGGACCTTGTCGCCGGCGAGCTCGGGGGTGACCTCGGCGCCGTCGAGCAGGAACGCCGCCGAGTCGGGGAATCCGGTGACCGGCAAGGGATTGTCGCGTGCGGACAGCGCGAGGTCGCGGAGCTCGTCGCTGAGCGCGCCGGCCGGCAGGGTGTCGGGGTCCTCCACGATCACCTCGAACGCGTCGCGCACCTCGGCGATGTCGGCGGGACTGGCCAGCATGGCGAGGAAGTCGGGCCGCTCGGCGCCCTGCGCGCGGGCGTCCTCCAGCAGGTCGAGCAGTTCCGTCGCCATCGCCGTGAACGTCTCGAAGTCGGCCCGCTGGCTCAGCCACACCAACGCGTTACGCGGCGTTGTCCCGGCGTTTCCCTTGAGCAGCAGCAGATCCGGCCGCAGCGGCAGCGCCGCGCGGGCGGAGCCGGCGACGTAGGAGCCGTCCTCGTGCGGGCTGAGCGTCTGTTCCACGCTGCTGCCGCTGAGCACCTTGCCGTCGGCCTTGACGCTGGTGCGCCGGTGAATTCCCCGTAGCCACAGGTTTTTCACCTCGCCCCGGATCAGCGCGCTCTCCAGCACCTCGGACGGGTACCGGCGCAGCGCCGGCTGCCGGTCCAGCCAGGTCTGGAGCCGCTCCTGGCCGGGCCGGTCGGTGCACACGACGATGAAACCGCCGCGCCGCAGGGCGATCGTCAGCTGATGGGTGACGTCGGTGAAGCCGGCGTCGGGGCCGGCCCAGGTCGGCGGGTCCTCGCGCCGCCGCACGAAGGCCAGCACGCCGTCGGACTCGTGCCGCGCGACGACGTCGCCGCGCCCGGAGGTGAGCAGGAACTCGGTGAGGGAGCCGAAATCCTCGCCTTCGAGGACCACGACGGAGAAGTAGGGGCGGACCGACGCCAGCGGCAGCTCAGGGGTGTTCATGGTGACGCACCTCCCGACCACAAGTGTCGCAGGTGGACGCCGCCGGGCCGACCGAAGTCACCCGGATGCTGCCGGCTACGGCAGGCCGCTCAGCCTTCCCTGGACCACCTGTAGGTCGGCGGGGTGTACGTGGCGAACCGGTCGAGCAGCGCCGCCAGGTCGGTGTCCACGAGCAGCACGTCCCGGTACGGCTTGCGCAGGAAACCGGTCTCGACCATGGTGTCGGTGAAGCGGATCAGGTGCTCGAAGAAGCCGTCGACGTCGAGCAGGCCGACCGGCTTGTCGTGCAGGCCCAGCTGGGCCCACGTCCACACCTCGAACAGCTCCTCCATGGTTCCGACGCCGCCGGGCAGCGCGATGAAGCCGTCGGACAGCTCCGCCATCAGCGCCTTGCGGGCGTGCAGGCCGTCCACGATGTGCTGCTCGGTGAGGCCGTCGTGGGCGACCTCCCACTTCACCAGGCTCTCCGGGATCACGCCGACCACCTCGCCGCCGGCAGCCAGCGCAGCGTCGGCCACCGCACCCATCGTGCCGGCCTTGGCGCCGCCGTACACCACGCCGATGCCGCGCTCGGCCAGCGTCCGGCCGACCATCCGGGCGGCGGCCAGGTGCACGTCGCCGCCGTTGGACGAGCCGCAGAACACGCAAATCCGCATGGGCCGGATCCTATCGATCGGCCGATTCCGCCACGCCCGTCGGTGGCCGTGGCTACTCTGGAGCGGTGACTTCTGCGGACGACTCGACCGGTGGTGTGGCCCTCAGCGAGGGACGGGTGCGCTTCCCGGGCATCAGCCCGCGCGCGTACGAGCACCCGGCGGACCGCGGCGCGCTGGCCTCGCTGCGCATGGTGCCGGGCTTCGCCCAGGTGCTGCGGGCGGTCAACGGGGCGTTCTCCGAGCGCAGCGAGCGGCTGGCCTCGCTGGCGACCTCGATCCGGGTGGGGCCGCAGGCGTATCCGGCGCTGGACCGGATCCGCAACGAGTGCGCCGAGATCCTCGACGTCGACCCGGCGCCGGAGCTGTTCATCGAGCGCAACCCCGAGGCCAACGCCATGACCATCGGCCTCGACCAGCCGTTCATCATCGTCACCACCGGGCTGGTGGAGGCGCTGGACACCGAGAGCCTGCGGTTCACCATCGGGCACGAGATCGGGCACGCGCTGTCCGGGCACGCGCTGTACCGGACCATGCTGCTGCGTCTGATCCGGCTGCTGGCCAGCATGTCGTGGATGCCCGTGGGCTACTGGGGCCTGCGCGCGATCATCGCCGCGCTCAAGGAGTGGTACCGCAAGGCCGAGCTGTCCGCCGACCGCGCGGGGCTGCTGTGCGTGCAGAACCCGGAGACGGCGCTGCGCTTCCACGTGCTGCTGGCCGGCGCTGTCGACGCGTCCGAAGTGGACACCGAGGCGTTCCTCGCCCAGGCCAGTGACTACGAGTCCGAGGGCGATGTCCGCGACAGCGTGCTCAAGCTGCTCAACGTGATGAAGGGGACCCACCCGCTGGCCGCGGTGCGCGCCGCCGAGATCAAGAAGTGGGCGGAGAGCGACGAGTACCGGGACATCCTGGCCGGCACCTATCCGCTGCGCACCGAGGACCCGCACAACCAGTGGGCCGACGACGTGAAGTCGGCGGCCAGGTCGTACCGGGACGCGTTCGTGGAGACCACGGACCCGCTGGCCAAGGTGCTCAACGAGGTCGGCGGCGTGGTGTCGGAGGCGGCCGGCAAGCTGTGGGCGAAGTTCACGGCCCGTCCGGAGCAGCCCCCGGCCGACCAGCCTCCCGCCGACCAGCCTCCCGCCGATGAGCCCCCCACCGACGAGGCTCCCACCGACGGCGAAGCCCCTCAGGACAAGCGCCCCTAACCCCCGCGAGTCGCGCCCACAGACACACCGAAATGCGGTTTCAGGCAGACGGCGGCGCGGTAGGGAACAGGATCGGGCTGAGCAGGTACGGCGCCCGGCCGGGCGCCGGCTCGTTGGCGACCGACTCCCGCAGCACCTCGCGCATCCTGCCCGTCATCGCCGCGAGTTCCTCGGGACTGAGCCAGAGCGTGCCCTGTCGGTAGGACACGCCGTCGGCGGCCGGGTCGGCCCCGTCACGGTCGAGGTACGCGTTGAACTCGGCGATCAGCACGGCCATGGCGACGGCGAATCCCCGGCGGTGCTCCTCCGTGGTCATCGCGGCGGCCGCGTCGGCGTCGATCACGGGCCGGTCCTGGCGTAGCCGGTAACGGCGCTCGACCGCCCCGCGCACCCGCTGCTCGCCGGCCACCTCCAGGAAACCCGCCTCGACCAGCGGCGCGACCTGCCGGTACACGGTCACCTTCGACACGTCGGGCAGGCGCGCGCACAGCTGCGTGGTAGTGAGCTCCGCCCCGCCGGTGAGGGCGTGCACGATGCGCAGGCGGACGGGGTGCAGGAGCAGGTCGACCGTGTTCACCCCCGAACTATTTCACATGCGATACCATTATCGAAGTTGAAATCGTTCCTGAGGGGGAGCCATGCGAGACGTCTCCGGACGGCCGGTGTCGGTGAACGGCCGAACCGTCCACGTCGAGGAGTCCGGCCGGGGGTCGGACTGGGTGGTCTTCGAGGCGGGTGGCGGCTGCGGCCGCACCTGCTGGGATCCGGTGCCGCCGCTGCTGGCGGAGTCGGCTCGCCTTGTGGCGTACGACCGGGCCGGCCGCGCGCTCAGCGGGCCCACGCCCCGGCAGCTCGACATCGACGACTTGACCGATGATCTGGTCGCGATGACCGAGGCGGTCGTCCCGGGCGACTTCGTGCTCGTCGCGCACAGCATGGGCGGGCTGGTCGCCCGCCGCGCCGCCGAACGCCTGGGATCACGGCTGCGCGGGCTGCTGCTGGTCGACCCCACGCCGGAGACCTCCCCGATCTACGACACCTGGGACCAGACCACCGCGAAGATCGACCGCATGCTGGCCGTGACGCAGGCGCTCAGCCGTTTCCGGCCGCTGGCGCGGCTGTTCGGCGGCAACGTCCGACACCTGTTCTCCGCCGACACCTTCGAGGCCATGCTCGCCGAGAACTTCACCCCGGCCGGGATCGCCCAGACCCGTGCGGAAATGCGGGCGGTGGCCGCGGCCATCCCGCAGTTCCGCGCCCAGCCGCCCCAACTGCCGAAGTGCCCGACGATCGTGCTGTCCGCGGCCCGCGCCGCCAAGGGACGGGAACCGCAGAACGCGTCCATGAACGAACACCAGCGCCGCTACGCCGACAGCCTGCCGGACGGGCGCCACGAGAGCGTCGACTCGGCGCACCTCATCCAGGCCGAGCAACCACAACTCGTCGTCGCGCGCATCCAGCAACTCCTGGGCACGTAACGGGAATCAGGAGATTCGGCGCAGCGAGTCCGGGGTGAGATCGGCCAGCGTCGGGTAGCCGTCGACGGCCATCAGAAGATCCGCCTCGGCCAGCAGCGACCTCAGGACGTGCACCACGCCGTCGGCGCCGCCGAGGGCCATGCCGTACGCGTACGGCCGGCCGACGCCGACGGCGGTCGCGCCCAGGGCCAGGGCCTTCACGACGTCGGTGCCGGACCGGACGCCGGAGTCGAACAGGACCGGCAGCCCGCCGGCGGCGGCGACCACGCCGGGCAGGCAGTCCAGCGCCGGGATGCCGCCGTTGGCCTGCCGGCCGCCGTGGTTGGAGCAGTAGATGCCGTCCACGCCGCCGTCGCGCGCCCGCCGGGCGTCGTCGGGGTGCTGGATCCCCTTCACGATCAGCGGCAGCGACGTGATGGACCGCAGCCACGGCAGGTCGTCCCAGGTCAGGGGGTTGCCGAAGAGCTGCGCCCAGAGCCCGACGGTCGCCATCACGTCCTCGGCGGGGTTCTTGCCCAGCCGCGTCCGGAACACCGGATCCGAGGTGTAGTTGGCCAGGCACCGACCCCGCAGCTGCGGGAAGTTGCCGGTGGACAGGTCCCGCGGCCGCCACCCCGGGATCCACGTGTCGAGGGTGACGACGATGGCCTTGAACCCGGCGGCCTCGGCCCGGCGCACCAGGCTCTCCGCCAGCTCACGGTCGGTCGGCGTGTAGAGCTGGAAGAAGCCGGGGGTGTCGCCCAGCCGTGGCGCGACGTCCTCCAGCGGGTCCTCGGTCAGCGTCGACAGCACCAGCGGCACCCCGGTCCGCGCGGCGGCCTCGGCCCCGGCCAGGTCGCCGTGGCCGTCCTGCGCGCACAGCCCGAGCACGCCGATCGGGGCCATGAACAGCGGCGACGGCAACGTCAGCCCGAACATCGACACCGACAGGTCGCGCTCCCTGGCACCGACGAACATCCGGGGCATCAGCCCCCAGTTCTGGAACGCCGTGGCGTTGCTCCGCTGGGTGTGCTCGTCGCCGGCGCCACCGGCCACGTAGGACAGCAGCGACGGCGGCAGCGCCTGCGCGGCCCGCGCCTCCAGTTCGTCGAAGGCCATCGGCAGGGCCGGCGCGATCCCGCGCAGGCCGCCGAAGTAGATCTCGTACTGGAAGTCGCCGAAGGCCATCGAATCCCTCCCGGTTGGCGGCCGTCACAATCCTGCGCCAGAAGTTGCCGGCAGCGTACTGCGAATCCACCCAGCTCGCCGGCATGATGATTGTGACGGGTCACAACCGAGGGGGCGACGAATGCTCGACGACGCACACGTGCCGCTGCTGGTCGACCGCGTGCTCGACCGCCTCGTGGAGCGGCTGCCGAGCTACGGCTCGCTGCCTGTGGAGGCGCTGACCACCGACGTCCGGCCGATGGCGGAGCGGGCGCTGCGCGGCTTCGTCGAGTCGCTGCCCGACGGCGGCGTGCCCGATCCGGACCTGGTCCGGCAGGCCCGCGAGTCGGCGATCGCCCGCGGCGAGGAGGGCGTCCCGATGGCGGCCATCCTCGACGCCTACCTGCTGGGCCTCCAGGAGAGCGTCACCCAGCTGCGGCCGGAGCTGGAGCGGGCCGGCAGCGCCGAGCTGATCGACTTCTTCGGCGCGGTGCTCACGTTCCAACACGTTGTGCACCAGGCGATCGCGGCCGGCTTCCTCGAACATCGCGAGAGCACGGTCGGCGAGACGCAGGCGGCCAGGGGAGCGCTGCTCGCGGCGCTGGTCGACGGCGGCGACGCCACCGACGCCGCCTACCGCGCCGGGATCCGGCTGCCCGAGCGGTACGTCGTGGCCGCGCTGGCCATCGGGCCGCACCCGGACGAGCACCAGGCCGGCGTCGACAACGTCGTGGCCGCGCGGAGGAAAGTACGGCGGCTCAAGGTGGAACTCGAACGCCTCGGCCGCGACGACGTCCTGACAGCGCTTTCCCCGACCGGCGGCCTCGCGCTGTTGCCGGCCGGCGACGACCATCTGCACGCCAGGCTCACCGCGGCCGCCGGCGCCGACGTCACCGTGGCGCTCGAGACGGCGACGCCGGGAGCAGTGCCGAAGGCGGTGCGGCTGGCGCGTGAAGTCCTTGAGGTGGCGGTGAAAACCCGCCGCGAGCCGGGCGCCTACCGCCTCGACGACGTGCTCCTCGAATACCAGCTGACCCGCCCCACCGAGGCGTCGGCACGGCTGCGAGCCGCGCTGGATCCGGTCGACGGCGACCTGATCCACACCCTCGATGCCTACCTGGACAGCGGATTGCGGCGCAACGCCACCGCCGCCGCGCTCGGCGTGCACGCCAACACCGTGGACAACCGCCTGCGCCGGATCGGGCGGCTCACCGGCCTCGATCCGACCCGCCCGGCGGACCTGCCGATGCTGCGCGCCGCCGTCGCCGTGCGGCGGATGTCCGCCGAACCTGGGCCGATCGGGTGATCAAGCCCGCCGGCAAACTCGTACAACTGTCAACTGTTTGAAAGCAAACGTTTGAGTGCGAACCTTTCTGAGCCAACTCTGAACCGATATGCGGCATCGTCGGTGGGGCCCACGAGGTCCACTCAGAAAGACAACGCCCGCATGCCCACACATCCCACCCCTGCCGTGGTGATCTGTCCCGACGTCGTCGAGCGGTTCCTGGCCGCCGCGCTGCCGGTGTACGAGTCGCTCACGCCCGAGCGCCCCCTGCCCTGCTTCGCCGTGCTGCTGGGGGAGTCCACGCCGGCGACCACGCACGTCCGCCGCCTCGCCTTCGGCGCCAACGCCCGCACCACCTCGCCGGCCGCGGTCGAGGAGTTCGCCACCACCATCGTGCCGAGATTCGGCAGCGCCTACGAGAACACCGACCGCGGCTACTGGCTGGACCCCGCCGACCTGCTGCACATCAGCCTCGCGGGGCAGCGGGAGGGCCTGGAGATACTGGGATCCATCCACATGCACCCGGACTGGCACCGCATCGCCCGGACGCCGGCCGAGCGCTCCTGCACGCTGTCGTCCCGGCCCACCCCGATGGACGAGCACGTGTTCGCCGCCACCGGCTGGCCCGTCAACGTCATCTGCTACCTGGAGCGGATCAACGGCCTGACCAGCTACAACGTCGAGGCGTGGAGCCCGGGCGGCGCGGCTGTGCCGGTACGGACCACAGTGAGGGCGGCGGCATGAGCAACGAGATCACCAGGCTCTGGGACCGGATGGCCGACGGCTGGGCCGCCGGATCGGGCGAGCAGTTCGCGGCGGTCTTCAGCCAGGACACCGAATTCGTGAACGTCCGCGGCGAGGAGCAGCGCGGCCGCGACACCGTCGCCGCCGGCCACCGGGCCCTGTTCGAGACCCACTACCGCGGCAGCACGCTCACCGCGGACGTCCGCTCGATCCGGTTCATCACCGAGCACGCGGCCGTGGTGCACGTGGCGTCGACCGTGCACACCGCCGACGGCGAGGCGATCGGCACCCACGCGCAGGCCGTCGTCGAGCGCCGCGACGGCGAGTGGCTGATCAGCGCCTTCCACAACATGATCCCCGCGAACTGACCAGGAGTTCCCATGCCCACGGCCAAACTGCGCCACCTCGCCTTCACCGCCCGCGACGCCGTCGGGCTCGCGCACTTCTACCGCGACCAGTTCGGGATGCGGATCTTCCACACCGACCCCGACGGCAGCCAGTTCCTCACCGACGGCGTGATCAACCTGGCGATCATCCAGCAGGCGCTCGACGGCGACGTGCCCACCGGCTTCAACCACTTCGGCTTCCACGTCGACGACGTCGACACCGTCGCCAAGAACCTCGTCGACGCCGGCCTGCCCGAGCCGGCCGTCCGGCACACCACCCGGCCGTTCGCCGAGTACCGCGCCATCGACCCCGAGGGCAACTGGTTCGACCTGTCCGCGCACGGCTACCTCCCGCCCGGCGAACAGGAGTAGGCCCGAGGGGCCACGGCAAGGCTGTGGCCCCTCGGTTTTTCACGCCATGTCCACCTCGAACTCGGACACCTGGCCCGCCGGCCAGCCCGTGTTCCCGGTGAACGTCAGCCGCACGAACCGCTGCGAGGCCGCGCCGAACGACACCGACGCCGTGTTGCCCGACGCGGGATCGAAGGTGTAGCCACGCGATCCGACCAGCGTCGACCACGAGGTGCCGTCGGTGCTGCCCTGGATGGTCAGGGTCTGCGTCCGCGCTCCCCACGCCGAGGACGGCGGCAGCTTCAGCACCACCTTGTCGACCGAGTACGCCTGGCCGAGGTCGACGGTCAACGACTGCGGGAACGCGTTGTTCGTGCTCTCCCAATAGGTGTTGGCGTCGCCGTCGTTGGCGTTGCCCGGCGGGAAGCCGCCCTGCGAGCCGCTGGCGGAGATCGCCTTACCCTTGGCGAGGTTCGTGCCGGAGCTCGGCGGCGCGGGCGGCCCCGAGTTCGGCGGCGGCCAGGTCGAGCAGTCGCCCCAGGTGCCGGAGTAGCCGCTGTCGCCGGAGCCGTTGAAGGTCATCTTCGGGATGGACGTCGGGTAGGGGCAGTTGTACGTGCCGACCACGCCGACGCCGCTCGCGTTGAGGTTGCTGACCGACACCGTGCCCTGGGTCTGCGACTGGAGCACGAAGGTGCCCACGCCCTGGACGGTCGCGCCGTTGACGGTGATGCCCTGGATGGACTTGCCGGCGCCGTTGCCGTCGATGAACTGGATCGCCTCGTACGGGCTGTCGATCGCCTTGAACCCGGTGACGTTGATGGTCACCCCGGTGATCGCCTCGTCGCGGGCGTCGAACCAGAGCGCGCCGACCCCGAACTGCCAGTTGGGATCCAGCGCCCCGGCGCGCAGGGTCGTGTTGTCGGACAACGTGATCGTTCCGCTCAGCGGGACGCTGCTGAACCGGTTGGCCACCAGGATGCCGCCGCCCAGCGCGTTGGTGTCCTGCACCAGGTTGCCGCTCACGGAGTTGTCGGAGCCGCCGTAGAGCGCGATGCCGTTGGCCAGATTCGGCTGCACGACGGTGTTGTCGGTCAGCGAGTTGCCGGAGTCGGCCTGCCCGTTGGACCACAGCGCCAGGCCGTCGTCGCCGTTGTTGCGCAGATAGTTGTTGCTGAGCGTGGAATTCGTGACGGCGCCGTCGAAGTTGATGCCGTCGGCCATGGTGTCGATGATCCGGTTGCCGGTGATCGTGAGGTTGCTCGACGCCCCGTTCATCAGCCACAGGCCGCACTTGGTGTCCTGGATCCACAGGTTCTGCACGACGGACCCGGTGCCCAGCACGCCGTGGAAGCCGTTGTCCGGGCTGCCGTCGTTGCGCTCGGTGACGTCGCCGAAGATGGCGAAGTCGTAGAGCCTGATGTTGCCGGATGCCGAGCCGTTGTTGAAGATGTTGTTGCCGTGCAACGTGGTGTACCACGGACCGGCGCCGCGAATGGTCACCTGGTCGACCTGCAACGCGGACGGGATCTCGAACCGCCCGGCCGGGATCCACACCGTCTTGCCCTGCGACTTCGCCGCCGCGATCGCGTTGCGGAAGGCCTGCGAGTCGTCGGACGAGTCGTTGGCGGTGGCCCCGTAGTCGGTCACCGACAACGAGTTCGCCGGCTGCGTCGCCGCGCCGCCGACCTGCTCGAAGTCGGCCAGGTCGATGGTGGCCTGGCCGACGTCGCCGCCGTCGGCCTGCACCCGGACCTTGGCCCCGGCGCTCAGGTTCTGGCCCAGCAGCAGCCGCGAGTCGTCGAAGAAGTGGTGGTTCTTCGCGCCCGGGATCCAGCCGGTGTCGATGTACATGTACCGCGAGGTCACGGAGAGCCCGGTGGACAGCTTCGTTCCGTTGACGTACACGGAAAGCTGGCCGGCGCTGCCGTCGGGCAGGCTGTAGTGGACGTTGATCGAGTTCGCCGCGGCCGGCAGCGTGAACTCGACGTACTGGCCCTGGCCGATGCGCACGGCCTGCCGGCCGGACGCCTCCGAGGCCAGGCTGGCCTGGGTGTAGTCGGGGCCGACGGGTGAGCCGTTGGTGGCCGAGCACTCGGCCTCCACGGTCCGGAACGGCACGCTCGCGCCGCCCGAGGCGGTGGTCGGACAGGTGGCCGCCGCGGCGGGAGTCGTCCCGGACAACAGGGTGACGCCCGAGACCACCAGCGCCGCGGCCAGCACCAAGGGCATGCCAAAGGCAGGGTTGGCAGGCTTCATCGACTGCTCGCTTCCTGGTCCCGCGAGGCAGGGTGCGGAACCACGTGCCGCCGACTCTACGAATTCCGACACATGGCCGCAAGAGTTCAACCGAAAGCCGCAAGAAGGCGACAGGCGTCGTTGTCGGTTCCGGCCGAGTGCGAGGCCCCGCCACCGCTTCGCCCGGTTGCCGGATTTCGGGGGCCGCCACGCACGCGCCCACGATGGCAGCCGACGCGGCGCCCGAAATCCAGCAAGGGCGAGGCGGTGGCCCCGAGGGGGCCGAGCCCCGCGCGGGACGCGCGGCGTGAAACTGTCAGACCCCCTGAATAGGGTTTCGCCGCAGTTGATCGCTCGGGAGGAAAGAGCACGGTGGAGCACGAGGACTCGCTGGTCATCCCCGACCATTGGCGGCGCAACATCCACTACCGCCGGGACCGGCCGGTGCTGCGGGCGTTCAAGGTGGACGAGGGGCGGGCGGAGTCCGCCCGCAAGCAGTTGGAACTCCGCCGGGAGTGGATCGTCGCGGCGTTCGACAACCCGCGCACGATGCCGGCGCTGGGCCGGGCCGGCCACGCGTACCTCGCGGGGGAGCGCACCGCGCTCGGGGCGGCGGCGCTGATGATCACCGGGCAGGCGCACGAGCCGTATCTGCTGCAGGACTGGCTCCAGCGGCAGGGGCCGGCGTTCGCGGCGGAGGCGCTGCTCGAGTACTGCCGGCTGATCGTGTCCTTCGACGACGCGTCCAAGAAGGACCAGGACGCCCCGCGCTACATCCGCTACCTGCAGGCGGACGAGCGGGTGCCGTGGCAATGGCCGGGCGTCGCGTACCTGGAGACGGTGCGGTTCGCGCTGGCCTGCGCCGACGACGAGGAGTACGCGCGGGCGGTCGAGGCGCTCGCCGACAAGCGCGACACCGAGATGGCCCGGCTGGTCGCGGCGTTCCTGCTGCCGACGGAGTCGGCGTGGGTCGACGAGCTGTACGAGAAGCTGGAGCAGTGGGGGCCGGCCCGCTATCTGGGCACTCTCGCCGCGTGCACGCCCGGCACCGTCGAGCAGCTGCGGACGCTGGACCGGATCGTGGCGGCCACGGCCGCCATCTACACCCTGGTGCACACCATCGGCACGGACATCGCGCCCTACCTGATCAAGCGCCTCGACGAGGAGCGGTCCGGCGGCGACACCCGCAAGCTGCTCGTCACGGTGATCGCCGCGCTGCCGACCGACGAGGCCTTCGGCGCGCTGGTGTCGCGGTCGGGGCAGAAGCACATCCAGAGTGGACTGGTCGCCGCAATGCGGCAGTTTCCGTTACGGGCCTTGCGAATGCTCGCCGCGGCGGCCGGCCGTGACGCAACGGCCGCGCACCTGCTCGCCGGCCACTTGCAGGCCAATCCGGAGCTGCTGGACGTGGAGCTGCCGGCCAACCTGAAGGCGGTTGTGGAGCGGGTCGCCGCCAGCTCGGCCCGCGTGCCGGACGCGCCGCCGGAGGCGCTGCCGAAGCTGCTGGTCAGTCCACCGTGGACGGTGAAGAAGGCCAAGGCCAAGGCGATCGTGCTCCGGCTGGAGCCGCCGAGCGGCATGACCGTGCGCTGGGAGCCGGGGGAGCGCGCGGACTGGCAGTCCCGGGCGGAGGAGCACCGCTGGCTGCTGGACCGGATGCCGAAGAACCCGGACGGGCAGATCGAGTGGGAGCACATCGCGGGCCAGGTGCGATCCGGCCAGGCCAGTCGTCAGATGGTGTGGGCGATGTGCCAGTTCGGGCCGGAAGACCTGATGCGGCCCCTGCTCGACCACCGGCTGGAGCGGCCGTGGTCGGGCGAGTCGTACACCGCGCCGATCCTCGCGCGCTTCGAGACGGACGCGCTGCCGATGGTGTACGCGGGGCTCGACGACCACCCTGCCAGCTACTGGGACCTGTTGCTGCCCTTCGCCGACGCGGACATCGCGCTGCGGATGGCCGGCTGGTACGCCCGCCTCAAGTCCGCCCGCGAGACGGCGACCGCCTGGTTCGCGCGGCACGGCGTGTCCACGGTCCGGCTGCTGGTGCCGGCCGCGGTGGGCAAGGTCGGGGCCGGCCGCCGCGCCGCCGAGGCAGCGCTGCGGCTCGTGATCTCCCAGACGTCGCTTGAGGCAGTGCTGGCCGAGGCCGAGACGTACGGACCGGAGGCGCGCACGGCGATCGAGGCGCTGGCCGCGACCGACCCGTTCGACATGCTGCCGGCGAAGGTCCCGGCGATCGAGTGGGTCACTGTCGACCAGCTGCCGCAGGTCAAGCTGCGTGACGGGTCGGGGCTGCCGCGCGAGGCGACCGAGCACGTGTTGACCATGCTCGCGATGTCCCGCCTGGACGAGCCGTACGCGGGCGTCGACGTGGTGCGGGACCTGTGCGATCCGGAGTCGCTGGCCGAGTTCGCGTGGGCGCTGTTCGAGTTCTGGCGGACGTGCGGCGAGAACCCCAAGGACGGCTGGGCGTTGGCCGCGCTGGGCCTGATCGGCAACGACGACACCGTGCGCCGGCTGTCGCCGATCGTGCGGGCCTGGCCCGGCGAGGGCGGCCACAGCAAGGCCGTGACCGGCCTGGACGTCCTGTCGGCGCTCGGCAGCGAGGTCGCGCTGATGCACCTGAGCTCCATCGCGCAGAAGGTCAAGTTCAAGGCGTTGAAGCAGCGGGCCCAGGACAAGATCGCCGCCGTCGCCCGCGACCTGAACCTGAGCCCCGAGCAGCTGGCCGACCGGCTCGTGCCGAATTTCGGCCTGGACGACGCGGCAACCATGCGTATCGACTACGGCCCGCGGTCGTTCACCGTCGGCTTCGACGAGCAGCTCAAGCCGTACGTGATGGACCAGGACGGCAAGCGCCGCAAGGACCTGCCCAAGCCCGCCGGCAAGGACGACCAGGAGCTCGCGCCGGCCGAGCACGCGCGGTTCGCCGCGCTGCGCAAGGACGTCCGCACCGTCGCCGCCGACCAGATCCTCCGCCTGGAGCAGGCGATGGTGGTCCGGCGAGACTGGTCCGCCGAGGAGTTCTCGACGCTGCTCGCCGGGCATCCGCTGCTGTGGCACATCGTGCGCCGGCTGGTGTGGATCACCGATGCCGGCGTCGGCTTCCGGGTCGCCGAGGACCGCACGCTGGCCGACGTCAACGACGACACCTTCACGCTGCCCGAGGACGGTAGGGTCCGGCTCGCGCATCCACTCGACCTCGGCGACGACCTCGGCACGTGGTCCGAGCTGTTCGCGGACTACGAGATCCTGCAACCGTTCCCGCAGCTGGGGCGGCTCACGTACACGCTGTCCGACGACGAGCGGACCGCCACCGCCCTCAAGCGGTTCGAGGGCGCGACGGTGCCGATCGGCAAGGTGCTGGGGCTGACCAAGCGGAGCTGGCGGCGGACCCAGCCGCAGGACGCCGGCGTGGAGTGGGGGATCGTGCGGCCCTCGCCCGGCGGCGTGGTGGTGATCGACCTCGACCCGGGCATCGCCGTCGGTGCGATGGACGTGTTCCCGGAGCAGACGCTCTCCGCGATCCGGCTGGAGGCCGAGGGCTCCGACGGCTGGCGCTACCACGCCCAGCCGCGCGAGTTCGGCGAGCTGGACCCGATCACGGCGTCCGAGCTGCTGGCCGAGCTGACCGAGGTGACGGCGTGAGCAAGGACCTCCAGCGGCCGCCTGCCGAGCTCCGCTACGCCGACGAGCTGGCCGCACTGCGCGCCGAGGACACCGATCCGCGGCCGCCGGGCTGGGCGCTGAGCCTGGCCGCGGCGCGACGGTTCATCGTCGGCGACGACCGCGGCGTGAGCCGCAAGTTCGTCGGCGATCCGTCCCTTGTGGACCGTGCGCTGGTCACCCTGGCCACCAGTCGCGGCCTGATGCTGGTCGGCGAGCCGGGCACGGCCAAGTCGCTGCTGTCCGAGCTGATCGCGGCGGCGGTGTCCGGCGAGTCCACGCTCACCATCCAGGGCGGCGCGGCCACCACCGAGGACCAGATCAAGTACTCCTGGAACTACGCGCTGCTGGTCGCCGAGGGGCCGACGCCGCGGTCGCTGGTGCCGGCGCCGATGCTGCGCGGCATGGCCGAGGGCAAGCTGGTGCGGTTCGAGGAGATCACCCGCTGCCCGCTGGAGGTCCAGGACTGCATGCTGTCGCTGCTGTCCGAGCGGGTGCTGGCGATTCCCGAGCTGACCGGCCCGGACGGCATGGTGTTCGCCCAGGCCGGCTTCAACGTGATCGCCACCGCGAACACGCGGGACCGCGGCGTGAACGAGATGAGCGCCGCGCTCAAGCGGCGGTTCAACTTCGAGACGGTCTTCCCGATCGGCAGCTACGACACCGAGCTCGGGCTGGTCGAACGGGAGGCGGCCCGGCTGCTGGAGCAGTCGGGGGTGGCCGTCGCGCCGCGCCGGGACGTGCTGGAGGTGCTGGTCACGGCGTTCCGCGACCTGCGCGACCAGCCCGAACGCCTGTCCACGGTGATGAGCACCGCCGAGGCGGTGTCCGTCGCGCACGCCGTCGGCCTGCGCGGCTGGTACTTACGCGGCGAGGCCGGCACGGCGGCGGACATCGTGGAGTGCCTGGCCGGCACGGCGGCGAAGGACAACGCCGACGACCTGGCCCGGCTGCGGCGGTACCTGGAGCAGCAAGCCCCGCGCCGGCACGGCGAGCAGTGGCAGGCGCTGCACGCCGCCCGACACCTGCTGCCCGGCTGATGACCGTCACCTACATCGGGGTCCGGCACCACAGTCCCGCGTGCAGCCGGCTGGTCGCCGCGACCATCGAGGCGATCCGGCCGGCCCACGTGCTGATCGAGGGGCCGGCCGACCTCAACCACCGGCTGGACGAGCTGCTGCTGGGCCACCGGCTGCCGATCGCCGTCTACACGTACTACCGCGACGACGAGCGGGTGCACGGCTCGTGGACGCCGTTCTGCGACTACTCGCCGGAGTGGGTGGCGCTGACGGTCGGCCGCTCGGTGGGGGCGGAGGTGCGGTTCATCGACCTGCCGGCCTGGCATCCGGCGTTCGCCGACCGCCGCAACCGGTACGCCGACGCCGATCACCGGTACCGGGCGGTGACCGAGCGGCTGTGCCGGGAGTTCGCCGTCGACAACGTGGACACGCTGTGGGATCACCTGGTCGAGGCGGTGCCGGACGATGAGCTGGCCGAGCGGTTGACCACGTATTTCGACCTGGTGCGCGGGGAAACCGTTGCGGGGGAGGACGATCGGGCCCGCGAGGAGTACATGGCGTCGTGGGTGCGGGCCGCCGGCGGTCCGGTTGTTGTTGTCACGGGCGGGTTTCACACGCCGGCGATCCGCGCTTTGGCGGTGGGTAAGGGTCCTTGGCCGGAGGTCCCACAGCCACCGGCGGATGCCGTCGGCGGCAGCTACCTGGTGCCGTACTCGCACAAGCGGCTGGACGCGTTCACCGGCTACCAGTCGGGGATGCCGTCGCCGGAGTACTACCAGCGGCTGTGGGAGGACGGGGTCGGTGGCGCCGCCGACGCCATGGTGGAGGAGGTGGTGGTGCGGCTGCGGAAACGCCGGCAGTTGGTGTCGACCGCCGACCTGATCGCCGCCCGTACGCTGACCTCCGGCCTGGCGCGGCTGCGTGGCCACGAGTTTCCGTCCCGCACCGACGTGCTGGACGGGCTGGTCAGCGCGTTGGTGCACGACGATCTGCCGCAGCCGCCGCCGTGGAGCACGCGTGGGACTCTCGCGCCCGGCACGCATCCGGCCATCGTGGAGATGGTCGCTGCGTTCAGCGGCGAGCGGCTCGGGCGGCTGCACGCGGCGACGCCGCTGCCGCCGCTGGTCGCGGACGTCACCGCCGAGCTGGAGCGGCTGGGCCTCGACGGCGAAGGCCCGGTGACGTTGGATCTGACCGCCGAACTCGCGCGGAGTCGGACGTTGCACCGGCTCAGGGTGCTGGGGGTGCCGGGGTTCGAGCGGCGGTCCGGGCCGTCGAGCGGGGCGGATCCGGTGCTGGACGAGCAGTGGCAGCTCACGCCCGACGACGGCCGGCTGCCGGCCCTGATCGAGGCCGCCGGGCACGGCGCGACCCTCGCCTCGTGTGCGGCGTCCATGTTGCGCTCGCAGATACCCCAGGCAGGTATCGCCGACCTGGCGACGCTGCTGTTCGACGGGGCGCTGTGCGGCATCGACATGGAGGTCACGGCCGCCCTCGCCGACGGCATCGCGACCGCCGGCGAGCTGGACGCCCTCGGGCACGTGCTGGCCACTGTGCTCGGATTGTGGCGGCACGACCGGATTTTCGGCACCGCCGGCAGTCCCGCGTTCGAGCCGCTGATCGCCGCCGCGGTCGACCGGTCGCTGTGGATCATGGAGGGTGTGCGGGGCGGTCCCGCGCCGGCCGAGCCGGCGCGGCTGCGCGCCGTCGTCGCGACCCGGGATGCCTTGCGGCACGCCGGATCCGTGCTCGACATCTCCCGGTCGACCGCGCTGGACGTCGTCGCCCGGATCGCCGCCAACGCCGACGCGCCGCCCGATCTCCGCGGCGCCGCCTGCGGTTTCGGCTGGTCGCTGGACGCCGAGGTGGACGCCGTCGGGGCGTTGGCCGGGGTCTCCGGGCCGCGGATCGTCGGCGACTGGCTGGCCGGCCTCTTCGCTGTCGCCCGCGACCGGGTGCTGTCCGACGACCGGGTCATCGCGGTCCTGGACGACGTCGTCAGCGGAATGTCCGAAGAGGACTTCCTCATCGCGCTACCCGCACTGCGGCAGGGCTTTTCCTTCTTTCCTCCCGCCGAGCGGGAGACCGTCGCCCGGATGGTGGTCGACCTGGGCGGCGGCTCGGCGCGGTCGCTGCTGCGGGCCGAGGTCGACCCGCTCGTGGTCGCCCGGGGCATGGCGTTGGAGGCCACCGTGGACAGAGTGCTGGCGGAACAGGGGTTGCTGTGACGGATCTGCAACGGTGGCGACTCATCCTCGGGCAGCCCGCCGACCGGCACACCGGCTGCCTCGTCGGTGAACCGCTCCGCCGGGATGCCGCCCTGGATTGGCTCTACGGCAGGGATCCCGAGCTGCAACGGCAGGGCGTGCGGCGGGGCGGGAGCGGCGATTCGGTGGTGCGGACCGTCGACTGGCTCGACGACGTGCACCGGCTGTTCCCCAAGGAGACCATCGAGCGGCTGGAGCGGGACGCCGTCGAGCGGTACGACATCACCGAGGTCGTCACCAACCCCGAGGTGCTGTCGAGGGCCGAGCCCAACCCCGCGCTGCTGCGGGCCGTGCTGCGCACCAAGCACCTGATGAACCCCGAGGTGCTGCGGCTGGCCCGGCGGATCGTCGCCGCCGTCGTCGAGGAGCTCATGCGCAAGCTCGCGCGGGAGGTGCAGCAGCCCTTCTCCGGCACGCGGAACCGGCGGCCCAGCAACGTCAAGAACTCGCGGAACTTCGACTTCCACGCCACCGTTCGCGCCAATCTCGCCCACTACCAACCGGAGCAGCGGCGGCTGCTGATCGAGCGGCCCCGGTTCGTCAGCCGCACGCGGCGGCGCGTCGACCAGTGGCAGCTCGTCCTCATCGTCGACCAGTCCGGGTCCATGACCAGCTCCGTGATCCACTCCGCGGTCACCGCCGCGTGCCTGTGGAGGCTGCCCGGGCTGCGCACCCACCTCATCGCCTTCGACACCAACGTCGTCGACCTGACCTCCGACGTCACCGATCCCGTCGAGCTGCTGATGAAGGTCCAGCTCGGCGGCGGCACCGACATCGCCAAGGCCGTGGCCTACGGCGCCGGCCTGATCGACAACCCGCGGCGGGCGATTCTCGCCGTGGTGACGGACTTCTACGAGGGTGGCGACGAGAACCGGCTCGTGCGGACCGTGCGCGGGCTGGTGGAGCAGGGCACGCAGGTGCTGGGTCTCGCGGCGCTGGACGAGGACGCCAACCCCAGCTACGACCGGCACCTGGCGCAGCGCCTGGCCGATGTCGGGGCGCACGTCGGCGCGATGACGCCCGGAGAGTTGGCGGAGTTCGTGGCGGAGAGGCTGGGATGAACAGGCACGATCTCCTCTCCCTCAACGAGGATTCCCTTGTCGCCCTGGCCAACCGCGGCCTGGTCAAGCGCGCCGGCCGCGAGACCGACGTCATCGTCGAGGTCGATGGCGACGTGGTGCGCGGCACCTTCCCCGACGGTGTTGTCACGGTGTTGCCGCCCGGGGTCGGGTTGGACGGTGCCTCGTGCACCTGCGGCGCGAGTGGCGTGTGCCGGCACCGCATCGCGGTGGTGCTTGCGTACCAACGGGAACAGACGGTGCCGACCTTCGAGCCGTGGTCGCCGGGGGAGCTCACCGACGAGCTGCTGACGGCGGCCTTCGGCGAGCGGGTGGTGGCGGCGGCGCGCAAGGCGTATCGGGCGTTGCCGGTGCGGCTGCGGCGTCCGACGGCCGAGGATCCGGTGGCGAGCGCGGAGTTGCCGCTGTGCACGGTCCGGTTCCTGGTCCCGGGCGAGCTCGGATACGTGCACACGGACGTGACGGCCGACAGGCGCGACGAGTTCGTGGTGCTGGCGGTGTGGGCGTTCCGCGAGGCGGACGAGCGCGGGGTGCTGGAGTTCGAGGCGGGCGCGGGGACGTCGACGGATGCGGACTTCGGGGCGGTGCCGGAGCTGATCGAGCAGCTGGTGGCCGACGGCGCGGTGAACGCGACTCCCGTGCAGGAGGCGGCGCTCCGGCGCGCGCAGCGGGACCTGGCTGAGCGAAACCTGCACTGGCCGGCGGCCGCGATGGCGGATCTGGTCGATCAGGTCGCCGCCTACCGAGCGAGAAGCGCATCCTACGACCCGACCCGGTTCGCGGCGTTGGTCGCCGAACTACACGCCCGGCAGCACTCCACCGGGCCCCGGTCGCAGGTCCTCGGCACCGACGAACGGGCCGAGACGCCACTGTCCCGGGTGCGGCTGACGGCCCTGGGCTGCCGGGTCCTCGACGAGCACACCGCCGAGGTGTACTTCGCCGGCCCGACCACGGTGTTCGTGCTGCGCAACCGGTGGGACAGGGTCGACGCATCGCGACGCGTCGCCGGCACGACGCTGGGACGGCTGGCCGCGTCGAACGTCGTGTCGGAGTCGGCGGTGCGCAGCGCCAGCCGGGTCGTCAGGCTGACCACCGGCCGGGTCGCCAAGACGTCGATCACGCCGGTGGGGGAGGCCTGGGCCGAACTTCCCGTGCTGGTCAGGGACTTCGCGGCGTTGGAGGCGGAGCTCGCCGCCCTGCCGCCGGCGTTCGTGCGCCCCCGCGTCGAGGCCGAGCTCGTGCGGGTGCTGGCCGTCGCCGAGGTCCGCCACGTCGGCTACGACCCCGGCGCGCAGCGCCTCGACGCCGTCATCGCCGACGCCGACGGCGTCACCGCCACGGTGTCCGCCCAGCACAACCCGCACTGCCCGGCGGCGCTCGACGTACTGGCCAAGTCCCTCAGCGACGGCCCCCGCATGATCAGCGGCACCGTCCGCCGCGCCGGCGGCCTCGTGCTCGACCCCTGCGCGGTCCTCACCAGGGACGGCGTCGTCGTCCCCGACCTGGCCGATGGCGAACCGACCGCGCTTCCGGCGGGTTCCTGGACCCCGTCGGAGCCGCTCGCGGCGGCGATCGCCGCCGCACTGGAGGCCACGGCCGAGGCGGCGCATCGGGGCCTGCGGCATGCCACCGCTGGCGTCCGCACCCGGCTCGAACAGGCTGCCCAAAGCCTGCGCAGTGTCGGCCTCGGCCGGACGGCCGACCTGCTGGCCGCCGCCGAGAAACCGGAAGGCTGGTGCGCCGCGCACCTGAGGCTGCTCGTCCTGGCGGAGCTCAGAGGCGTTCATCCAGCCGGATCGTGACGTCGTCGCCGACGTCCTTGCCGATGGCCTTGCGCACGGACGCCTTCACGGGGAGCTTGTGCGTGCCGTCGCCGAGCGCCATGAACGAGCTCTCGAAGGGCACGCCGTCCACGCTGCCGCGCACCTTGACCAGGCCGTGGGTGCCGAAGAACTCGGCGGACCGCGGCCACACCACGTACGTCCACCCGCCCTTGGCGGGGCTGCGAACCAGCGTTGCGGTGAATTCAGTCAGCATGCCCCAGTATCGAGACCGCCGACGGAATTTCGACACCGGTCAGCTCTCCTCCTCCGCGGGCTCCTCCTCCACGCGGTACGCCACGGTCTCCTCGGCCGGGGGAACGACCGGCAGGGTTTCCTCACGAGGCGGCGAGGACACGGCGACCAGCGCGCAGGCGGCGCCGAGCAGGGCGAGATAGAGGCCGGGGCCGATGACGGGGGTCAGCGCCTGCCCGGTGGCCCCGGCGAGCTGGGACAGGAAGGTGGCGGTGCTGAAGCCGGATGCGGCCAGGTAGAGGCCGCTGGCGACGCCGATGCCGCCGGCGACCAGCGAGGCGTTGCGGGTCCACCGGAACTCGGCCCGCAGCGACGCGGCGGCGACCAGCAGCAGGGCGACACCGGCGATCATCGTCACGACGCCGACGTACTGCGGGATGTCGTGGCCGATGCCGAGGTCGAGGCCCCAGGCGTTGACGGCGGCCTGCGCCTGGTCGCCGTCGCCGGGCAGGGGCAGCGTCACCAGGTTCAGGAAGGTGCTGCCGACCAGCAGGATGCCGCTGGCGAACAGGAATGCGACGGCGCGGGTGCCGGGCCGCGCCGTGGACGTGACGACGGGAATGGGCGCGGTGTCCTCGTTGGGCATCGGCCCACCGTACGTTCAGTGCTTGCGGACCACCCGCTCGGGGGAGCCGGGTTGCCAGACCGTGACGTCCATGTGGCCGCCGTCCACCTCCACCGCCGACGCGCTGGTGATGTCGGCGGCGTAGAACGGGCTGAACACCTGTCCGCGCAGGTCGAAGCCACTTTCTTGATACAGGTCCTCGGCGTAGCGGGCGTGCAGGTCGAGGTCCTGGACGTCGTGCACGGTGCCCCACAGCTTGGCGTCGCCGTCGGCGACGTGGGTGTCGACGGTGGCGGTGTGCAGGCAGAACCGCGGGTCGCGGCCCAGGTCACGGAACTTGGTGGTGCCGGGCATGCCGGACAGCCACAGCTGGCCCTCGAACAGCCGCGGCTCCATCGGGCTGATCCGCGGCGAGCCGTCGGCGCGCAGCGTGGCCAGGAAGCACAGGTTGCCGGTGGCGGCGTGCCGACGCCGGAAGACGGCGGCGATGCGCGGCGCGAGGTCGGTGAATTCCTGCCAGGACGTCACACCACAGCAGCGTATGGGAACGAAGGGGGTGTCACCGGCCAAAAGGCGTGGTGCGGAGTGAGACGGCGCCGCTGGCGCGAACAGGAGGTCCGGGGGTGACTGGGCTACGCGACGCCGCCGAGCTGGTCGAGCTGTACGACAACCAGGCCCGTTCGCTGCACCGCTACCTGGCGGTCAGGGTGGACGTCCAGGTCGCCGACGACCTGGTGCACGAGGCGTTCCTGACGGCGTGGGAGCGCCGGGCCGACTTCGACCCGAGCCGGGCCGGCCTGAAGGCGTGGGTGTACGGGATCGCCACGAACCTGCTGCGCCAGCACGTGCGCACCGAGGGCCGGCGGCTACGGGCGCTGGCCCGCGAACACGGCCGGCGGGTCGTCACCGACCGGGTGGACGAGCGGATGGCGGCCGTCATCGACGCCGAGACGCTGGCCGCCGACCTCGCGGAGACGCTGGCCGAGCTGCGGCCGGAGGAGCGGGACGTGCTGCTGCTGGTGGCCTGGGCTGACCTGACGCCGGCCGAGATCGCCGAGGTCACCGACACCCCCGTGGCGACGGTCCGGACGCGCCTGTTCCGGGCCCGGGCGCGGCTGCGCGCGCGGATGGGCGGACTGGAGGGTGACGGCGATGCTTGATGGACTGCGTCCCATGGAGGACGACGTGGTCAAGGCGGCGGTGTCGGAACTGCCCGAGATGTCCGACGAGGCGG
Source organism: Kutzneria buriramensis (assembly GCF_003387475.1). Taxonomy (GTDB): domain Bacteria; phylum Actinomycetota; class Actinomycetes; order Mycobacteriales; family Pseudonocardiaceae; genus Kutzneria; species Kutzneria buriramensis. The sequence goes on from NZ_QUNO01000018.1 coordinate 272,373, forward strand.
TCGCCGCCGGCCGCGCCAAGCTGCTGGCCGCGATGCGCCCCGCAACTCCGGTCGCACCTCTCCGGCGGCGCCGGGCCTGGTTGGTGGCCACCGCGGTGGTGGTCGGCGTGCTGGTGCTGACCCTGGTCGGACCGGCCCTCGTGCCCGACGACTCCCCGAAGGTCGGCACCGCCACGGCCGCCGAGGCGCTGAGCCAGGCCGCCACCGAGACCGGCGACGTCGTCCTGCGGCCGGGGCAGTTCCTGTACGTCCACAACAGCACCCGCGTGATGTCCTCGGCGAACCGAGACCAGGACGACATCGCCTGGGCGTACATCGCCGACGAGACCTACGAGACCTGGGTGCCGGCGGACCAGGGGCAGACGTGGGAACTGCGGCGGACCAGCACGGGCGCCAAGACCTGGGTGAAGGGCTCGCCGGCGGACGTGCCGAAGGACCTGCCGCCGCTGATGGAACTGGGCGATTGGAAGGCGAGGAACGGCGAGTTCTGGGGGCGTTCGGAGCAACCGTCGTTTTTCCACCCGACCCCGGCGTATTTGGCGGCGCTGCCGCGCGACCCGCGCCAGTTGTTTCAGAAACTCAGCGCCGAAGAGCACGGCGATCAGGGCGCCGATCTGTTGCGGGTCATCGGATTGGGCCTGGACACCGGCCTGATTCCGGCGGAGCTGCGCAAGTCGGTGTACGAGGCGCTGGCCTACGTGCCGGCGCTGCAGATCGTGGACGACACGGCCGACCTCGACGGCCGGCGGGGCACGGCGTTCGGCGTCACCCAGGGCCGGGACAGCGTCCAGCTCGTCATCGACACCAGAACCGGTGCATACCTCGGTTCTCGGGAACTGTTGGCGCGGGACTGGGCCGGTGTCAAGGCGGGCACCGTGACGAGCAGCTCCTCGCTGACGTCCAGGGTGGTCGGCGCTATGGGATCGACGAGTTGAGCGCGCCGACCAGCGCCGCCACCAGCTGGGCCCGCAGCGCGGGATCCGAGCGGATCTCGCTGTCCGACTCGATGTGCGCGAACACCGCGCCGATCGAGTCGGCGTCCTGTCCCTGCACGTTGGTGGTGCCTTCGAGGTTGCCGCAGCTTTCGCGCCAGGCCCGGCAGACGACGGTGCCGCCGGCGGCGACGCGGTCGGCGATCTGCTCGTGCAGCGAGGTGTGCTCGGTCGCGCCCGCGGACACCACGACACCGGTGCCGGGCAGGCTGCGGTCCTCGTACCCGTGCAGTTGCACCTGCGGCAGGCCCTTGCGGGCCAATGCATCGGCGACGAGGTTGAACAGCGAGTTCGCGTTGTGCGCGACGTCGGCGAGCCCGCCGGCGGCCCGGCGGTGCGCGCCGGCGATGAGCACCGCGGATCCGGGTAGCGCCTGGTACAACTGGACACCGACCTGTTCGGTGTCCAGATCGAAATTCGGGTGCGGCACCTCGATGACCCGCCGCGGGGCCACCCCGTAGTCGGCGATGTACATGCCCCAGCCCCGCTCCACGTCCGGCTCGGTGGCGGCCAGCAGGAAGTGCCGCCCGGACACGGTGTCCCGGCCGTCGGTCAGCGTGAACCCCAGCGGTGTAAGCGTTTGCACGTAACTTTGGGTGTTCTTCCCGCCGGTGAGCAGGGGAATCAAGCCGGACAAGGCGTCTTTTCCCTCACGGACCGTGGGCGGCCGGTACGGCGCGTCCGCGCTGAGCGCCGCGGCGAACTGCGAGGCCCGCTCGGCCAGATCGGTGTCCGGCGAGCGGTCCGGAATGTTGATCAACACCAGTGCCGCCACGCAGGCCAGGCCGAGCGCGATGACCAGCGCGTTCCGTGCAGAAGCCAAGGATTTCTCCGGGTTCCAAGCCGCCCGGCGGTGGCCGCTCTCGGTTGTTCGGTTGCGAATCGTGCTTGCCTTGTGACTCGAATCATACTCTAATAGGCAATGAAGTAGACAGTACGCGTGGAACGCAGCAACTCCGCCGCCGCGTTTGACCGTCCTCTGTGGACCGATACATGGAGAGCGCGTTGGTGGCGATTGTGCCCGGCCACAGGCCGGTGGAAAGCGGGTTTCCGGACGGGCTGCGGACGCCGGTCGCGGTCGTCGGCGCCGCGTTGGCCCTGCTGATCGCGTGGTGCATGATCGAATTACCCGCCGCCGGGGCCCGCGGCGGCGCGCAAGTCGTTGCGCAGTCCCAGGAACTGCTCGTGAACGATTTAGCTCGGGCCACCGCCGACTCGATCAGCGACGTCGCCGGCGACCTGAGCACGGCCGGCGCGCTGTACACGGTCCATCCCGACAAGACGCCCGCCGCGACCCTCACGGCGTTCACCCGCGCCTGCCCGCAGGCCCGCGGTTTGGCCCTGGTCCGACGGTCCACCGGCACCCTGTTGGCCGGCACCGGCGAGCCGGTGCCGATGGAGTCCTTGCCGAACAAGGACGTCGACCGCATCACCGTCAACCTGGTGCAGGACCAGTCCGGCGCGACGGTGGTGCTGACCGCGGCCCCGCTGGCCGGCACCGACTGGTTGGTGCTGGTCACGACCGGTCTGAAGATCGCCGCCGCGACGCTGTCCGGCGAGCCGGCGGAGGCGTTGTTGCTGACCACGAACGACGGCCAGGTGGTCAAGTCGCGCGGCGACTTCGACCCCTCGTACCAGCAGTTGGTCAACACTGCCAGCGCGAACGCGACCGCCGTCGGCAGCGTGACCGGCGAGGCCGGCAAGGGACCGGTGGTCAATGGCGTCCGGACGACGCCGATTGCCGTCTACGCCCCGATTCTGACGGGTGATCCGGCTAGGCCACTCGGGCTCAACCTGGTGCTCGTCGGCTCCGCGCCGGGCCAGGGCGCGCCGCAGACGCCGGTGGAGACCGCCTGGGCCACCGTGGCGTTGGCGGCCGCCGCGGCGACCACGTTGCTGCTGCTGGTGTTCGGCCTGGTGCGGCCGCTGCGCCGGTTGCGCGCCGCCGCGCTCGGCGGCCACCACAAGCGCAGACACCGGCTGCGCGAGGCGCGGATCGTGGCCGGCGCGCTGGTCGGCGACGCGGTAGTGGACAAACGGGGCCGGATTTCCGCCCGCACCCTGGTGTTCGCCGCGGTTGCTCCACTGCTGGCCTGTTCCGTCGCGGTCGGAGTCGTTGCGTGGGAAACAGTTCCGACCGTGCCGGAGCTGGTCGTGCAGGGGGAGCGCGGCCTCGCCGACGTCACCGCCGGCGCGCTGCGTGACCAGCTTTCCGCAAGCCTGACCGACCTGCGCTCGTTCGCCACCCACGCGACCGGCGACGTCGGCTCGCTGAAACCGGCGCTGGGCAACCTGATCGCGCAGAACAGCCGCTACCGCAGCGTCTACGTGACGGACGCGAACGGCGCCGTTGAGGTGACGGCCGGCCGGACGCCGCTGCGCACGGTCGAGCGGCCGCCGGCGGGATCCGGCCTGCACCAACAGAACACAGCTGGGCGTATTCCGGTGCTCTACGCGAGCACGCCTCTGCCGGATCACTCGCACGTGCTGATCGGCGAGCTCGATGTGACCAAGCTGTCGTCGATCCTGCGGCGCAGCGCCGGCAACGGCAAGCTCGTCGACGCCGGACTGCGCACCCTCGCCTCTGCCGACGGCTACCGCGCCTTCGACCCGCTCACCGACCAGTCCCTGCGGCAGAGCGTCACCGACGCGCTCGGCGGCGTCGGCCGGCCCGGCACCGACGAGATCGACGGCCAGTGGTACGTGATCGCGGCGACCACCGTGCACGGCGGCCAGAGCGTCGACCCGCTGCGCTGGACCGTCGTGCTGCAACAACCGCTGACCACGCTTCCCCTGCCGGACAACGTGGTCCGCCGCCACGTCCTGGCCGCGGCGCTGGCCGCGGGCACCGCCGCGCTGCTGCTGCTCGGCTGGTACCACCTGTGCTTCGTGCGGCCGCTGCGGCGGCTGGCGACCGCCGCGGACCGACTCGCCCGCGGCGACCTGAAGACCGTGATCTACCCGGAGCGGCTGAACGAAATCGGGACCATCACCCAGTGTCTCGACGCCACGCGCAGACAACGCGCCGACACCACCGCCCCTGTCCCCCTGCTGGTCTAGGAGCACCCCGAATGCGTTTCCTCTACACCGTCTATGCCCTGTCCTGCCTGGTGCTGCTGGTGTGCGGGATCGTCGAACAGCGCAGACACAACAGGAATCTCGCTCGGATCAACCACCGCGTGCTGGTCAACGGCATCCGCGGCAAGTCCTCCATCACGCGGCTGTGCGCGGGCGCACTGCGCGGCGGGGGACTGGTCACGGTGGCCAAGACCACCGGCACCGCCGCGCGCTTCATCCACCCGGACGCGCGCGAGGAGCCTGTGCACCGCAAGTTCGACATCGCCAACGTGGTGGAGCAGATCGCCATCGTGCGCCGTGCCGCCGGCTACGACCCGGACGCCCTGGTGATGGAGTGCATGGCGGTCGCCCCGCCGCTGCAGGAGATCAACCAGACCAAGCTGATCCGGTCGGACATCGGCGTGCTGTGCAACGTCCGCGAGGACCATCTGGCGGAGATGGGGCCGACGCTGGACGACGTGGCCCGGTCGCTGTGCCGGTCCATGCCGGTCGGCGGCGTGTGCGTGACGGCCGAGAAGGAGCGGCTGCACATCCTCGAGGAGGAGGCGGCCAGGCGGAACTGCCGGCTGATCTCGGTCGACCCCGAGTCGGTCGGCGACGCCGAGCTGGCCGCCTTCGACTGGATCACGTTCAAGGAGAACGTGGCGATCGCGCTGGCCGTGGCCGAGCTGCTCGGCATCGGCCGGGCCGACGCGATGGCCGGCATGTGGGAGGCGCCGCCGGACCCCGGCGTGCTGCGGGTGGACCGCTATGCGGCGCACGGCAAGCGGCTGTCGTTCGCGAACGTGTTCGCGGCCAACGACCCCGAGTCGACGGTGATGAACATCGAGCACCTGCTCGACCACGGCGCGATCGGCCGGCCGCTGCACATCGTGATCAACTGCCGGCCGGACCGGATCGAGCGCAACGGCCAGATGGGAGCGCTCATCCCGCGGCTGCAACCGGAACGCGTGCTGCTGATCGGCGAGCCGACCCGCAGCGCGTTCACCGCGATCCCGTCGGACTGGCGACACCGCGTGGTCGACCTCGGCGGCCGGCGCAGCGCGCCGGAGATGCTGGACGCGGTCGTCGCCGGCATCGACGGGCACGCCTCGCTGGCCGCCATCGGCAACATTCACGGCCAGGGCGAAATCCTGCTCGCCCAACTGGAAACCCTGGAGCGGCTATGATCAGCCAGGAGCTGTCGCCGGAGGTGGCCACCCTCGGGCTGGCCATCGGGCTGTTGTTCTCCCTGCTGTGTTATCTGACGACCAACCTGTCCCCGGGCGGCATGATCACCCCCGGCTGGCTGGCGCTGACCCTGGTCGAGGACTACCGGCGCGCGGCGGTGGTGGTGCTCACGACGGTGCTGACCTATCTGGCCACGCTCGGCCTGAGCAAGGTCGTGATCCTGTACGGCAAACGGCAGTTCGCGGCCGTGGTGCTGCTCGGGGTGTTGTTGCAGACAACGGTGTTCGTGCTGATCCAGGACCACTACCCGCTGCTGTACGTGCACGAGACGCTGGGCTTCGTGGTGCCCGGGCTGATCGCGTACCAGCTGGTCCGCCAGCCGCCCGCGGTGACCGTGCTGGCCACCGGGTCGGTCGCCCTCGCCTCGTACGGAGTGCTGGCCAGCGGGGTGCTGGTCGGCCTGGTCCCGACGTCGTAGGAGTCACGGCCGTGGAAACACACCGAAGGAAGTTGATGCGCACAGCAGTGTTGCTGTCGACGGTGCTCGCCTCGGGCGCGGCCGTGGTGCATCTGGCGCAGGCGCAGGACATTCCGGCGCGGGCGCGGGACAACTCGGCGATCGTGGCCATCGGCCAGGCGCATCCCGTCAGCACCACCTACAGTTTCGTCCGGCTGGACGGCCCGGCGCGCACCGCCGTGCTCGACGAGCACGACCGCCTGGTCGCGACGTTCACCGACGGCGCGCGCTCGGCCGTCCTCAGTGGACCGAGCCGGACCTTCGCCGATCCGCGGCGCACCAGTGCCGTGGTCACCACGACGAACTGGGTGCGGTTCGCGCCGCAGGCGTGGACCGCCGGCGCGGAGCAGGCGGCGTGGTTCCGGCCGTGGCTGGCCCAGGCGCTGGCCGACCGCAGCCCGGACGTCCTCGCCGTGGCCACGCAGTACGTCACCTTCGCGCACTACGCCGACGACGCCGACTACAACGATTTCCTCGGCATAGCGGCGAAAGGCGTGAGGGCGCGGAAGGACCGGCTCGGGGACGTGGACTCCGCCGGCTACGCGCGGCTCGTCTACGGCTACCGGCTCGGCTATCCGCTCGGCGCCGGCGGCATCCCGCGCACGCCGCCGGAGATGCAGTCCGCCCCGCTCGGCGCCGCCATCGCCAGCAACGCGCTCGGCTCGGCGCAGACCCGCTTCCTGGCCCAGCCGGGGGATCTGCTGCTGTTCAGCACCGACGGCAACAAGACCGCCGTCGACCACGTCGGCATCTACCTGGGTGTCGACGACGCCGGCCAGCAGCGGTTCATCGCCTCCCGTGGCACCCCCAACGGCCCCAGCTTCGGCGACTCCAGCGGCCGCAGCGTCCTGGACGACGACGGCCCCTACGCCGCCGGCCTCTGGGGCATCCGCCGCCTATAGAACCCTCATGCAGGGAAGGACGCCTTACCCTCGTTCAACGCGGGTAAGGCGTCCTTCCCTGCATTACTCTCAGGGTTTGCGGGCTACGCCGGCGTAGGGGAGGGAGTTGATGCCGGGATCGTCGGAGATGCCGCCCATGCCGTCGGGGCGCCACATGGGACAGCCGACCAGACCCGGTTCGACGATGTCGAAGCCGGCGAAGAAGGACAGCACCTCGTCGTGGGTCCGCGGGAACGGCTGGTTGTGCGTGTTCTGGTCGTACACCTGCACCGCCGCGCCGAGGTTCTTGGCGTCGCCGTCGGCGGCGACGTGCGAGACGGCCAGGTAGCTGCCGGACGGCAGCACGTCCCGGTAGCCGGCGACGATGCCGGCGGGATCCCACGCGTCGGGCATGAAGTGCAGCAGCAGCAACATGAACAGCCCGACCGGCTGGGAGAGGTCCAGCAGCCGCTTGGCCTCCGGCGACGTGAGGATCGTGCCGCGCTCGCGGGCGTCGGCGAACACGATGGCGGCTCGGTCGTTGCCGCGCAGCAGCAGCTCGCTGTGCGCGACCGCGATGGGGTCCCGGTCGACGTACACCACGCGGGCGGACGGTTCGAGCTGCTGCACGATCTCGTGCAGGTTGCCGGCGGTGGGCAGGCCGGACCCGATGTCCAGGAACTGCCGGATGCCGGCGTCCAGCATGAAGATCGCCGCCCGCCGCAGGAAGGCCCGGTTGAACCGGCACGCCTCCCGCACCCCCGGCATCAGCTTGTTGATCTGTTCGGCGAGCGCGCGGTCGGCGGCGAAGTTGGACGCGCCGCCCAGCCAGTAGTCGTACACGCGCGCCGGGTGCGCCACGCTGGGGTCGACCTCCGGCGGCACCCAGCTCAGGTCTCCGACCATCTCGTCCACCCCGTTCCGCGCCGCCCGACCGCGCGAGCGTAGACGCGCCCGGTACGCCCGTGCCAGTCGCAACCCGATCGGGTGGTCCTGGGCGCGGCCACTCGCAGTAGCACGTTGGTACCCCTATCGTGAACCGGCCGCGCACCGATATGGGGTGGGAAGGGTTGTCCGACAACCAGAACGTCACCAGTGACGCGCCGGTCGTCCCCGGCCGTCGCCCCGTGATCGGCCATACCGCCGCCATGCTGCGACGACCGCTGAACTTCCTGTCCTCGCTGCCCGCCTACGGCGAGGTCGTCAAGATCTACCTCGGCCCGCTGCCGGTCTACATGGCGACCACCCCGGAACTGGCGCTGCGACTGCTCGCCGCGGACGCCGACAGCTACGACAAGGGCATCGTCTTCGACAAGATGCGGCCCCTGTTCGGCAACGGCCTGGCCACCTCCAACGGCGACTTCAACAAGCGCCAGCGCCGCCTGGTCTTACCGGCCTTCCACCGCACGCGGATCGCCTCGTACGCCGAGAGCACGATGAGCCGGCTGGCCCAGGATTCGATCCGGGACTGGAAGGCCGGCCAGGTCGTCGCCGTCGACGAGCACATGCAGAACCTGGTGCTCAGCATCGCCGGCCGCACGCTGTTCGCCACCGAACTCGGCCAGGACGTGCTCGACGAGATCCAGCGCAGCGTGCCCGACCTGCTGGACAACGTGCTGGTGAGGGCGTTCTCGCCGAAGGTCGTGGAGCGCCTGCCCATCCCCGGCAACCGCCGCTTCGACGCCGCCGCCGCGCGGCTGCGCGAGACCATCCCCCGGGTCGTGCTGGCCGCCCGCGAGGACGGGACCGATCACGGCGACCTCGTCTCGATGCTGCTGCTGGCCCGCGACGAGGACACCGGCGAGGGCATGACCGACGAGCAGGTGCACGACGAGGTCGTCACCATCCTCACCACCGGCGCGGAGACCACGGCCGTGGCGCTGGCCTGGTTCTTCCACGAGATCGCCGCGCAGCCCGACATCGAGCGCAGGTTCCACGCCGAGCTCGACCGGGTCCTGGAGGGCCGGCCGGTGACGTTCGCCGACCTGCCCCGGCTGGAGTACACCCAGCGGATCACCAACGAGATCCTGCGCCGCAACCCGCCGCTGATCCTGATGCGCCGCACCAGGACCGACACCACGCTCGGCGGCGTGCCCATCCCCGCCGGCACCGAGGTCGCGGTCAGCCAGCACACGCTGCACCGGGATCCGCGCTGGTTCCCCGATCCCGACCGGTTCGACCCGGACCGCTGGCTGCCGTCGCGGGCGGAGAAGCTGCCGCGCGGCGCGTTCATCCCGTTCGGCGCCGGGCCGCGGCTGTGCCCCGGCCACCTGTTCGCCCAGACCGAGATCGCGATGGTCGCCGCGACGGTCGCCGCGCGGTGGCGGCTCGTGCCGGTGCCCGGCGTGCGGGTCAAGCCGCGGCTGGCCGCGACCATGCAGCCCAACCGGCTGCCGATGACCGTTCTGCCCCGTCACTGAGAGAGATCCCCAGGGAGAGAGATGCTTGTCCGCAAGCTCGCCGTGCTGTTGCTTGCCTGCGTCGCGGGGCTGACGGGGGCGGTGGCCCCGCCGGTGGCCAGCGCGTCCGCGGCGAACTGCTCGATGGCGACGCTGCCGGTGACCGCGCCGTCCGTGGTGCCGCTGTTCGACACACCGGCGGTGATCAGCGGTCAGCTGTGCCTGCCGGACGGCCCCGCGCCGACGGCCGTGCAGCTCCTCGTGCACGGCGGCACGTACAACCGCACGTACTGGGATCTGCCCTATCTGCCGGACCAGTACTCGTACCAGCGCGACATGGCCAAGCACGGTTACGCCACGTTCGCGGTGGACGTGCTCGGCGCCGGGCAGAGCAGCCACCCGCTCAGCCTGCCGCTGACGGTCTGGGCCGAAGCCGAGGCGATGCACGAGGTCGTGGGGCAGCTGCGCACCGGCGCGGTGGGCGGCATCCCCTTCGGCAAGGTGGTGATCGTCGGGCACTCCGTCGGTTCCGGCATCGTCGCGTCGGAAGCCTCGACGTACAAGGACGTCGACGGCGTGGTCCTCACCGGCGTCACGCACATCCCGTCCGTGCCGGCGCTGGGACTCGGCGCGGCGCTCGGGCTGGTGCCGGCGTTCCTGTCGTCGGTGCAGAACCCCGGCGACCCGCTGTACTTCACCACCAGGCCCGGCGCGCGGGGCCCGCTGTTCTACAACTCGGCCGACGCCGATCCCAGCGTGATCGCCGCCGACGAGGCGACCAAGGACCAGGTTTCCGTGCCGGGCATGGGAACCGTGGCGGTGTTCGGCATCGTGGTGCCGGTGACACTGGGCATCGACGTGCCCGTTCTCCAGGCCGTCGGCCAGGACGACATCCTGTTCTGCGGCCTGCTCGCGCTGCGGGACTGCTCGTCCGCGTCGGCGCTGCGCGCGCAGGAGCTGCCGTTCTACTCGTCGGCGGCCTGGCTCTCCGTGTACGTGCTGCCCAACGCCGGGCATTCCATTGCCCTGCACGAGAACGCGGGTGACTATCGGGACGCCACCCGCGCCTGGCTGGGGTCGATGCTCGGGTTCTAGTCCCAATGCCGTTCAGTTAGCCGTGACACGTAGCTGTCAAGGTTCGGGCGAGGCCAGGACATCGATGCTGATGGTGGCCTTGTAAGTAGTCCGGTCGACGGTGCCTTTGGCGTTGTACTTGGAGATCGCTCGTTTGACCACGCGTGGTGCGGTTCGTACGCGTCGGTCGGGCATGAGGTT
>NZ_QUNO01000019.1 GCF_003387475.1 Kutzneria buriramensis
CTCTTCACGCAGGCGTTCCACCTGATCCAGCTTCACAACGTGATCAACGGCACGAACCGCTGTCAACATAAGCAAGTTCACCCGACTTAACGAAGTACTACTAGGCCGCCCCAGGGCGGTTGTCACCCAGAGCGGCCATCGCCGCAACACGCCCCGTGACGCGGTGCAGCGCATCCCTGCACCCCGTCTGGATGGCTGCGACCAGGCAGCACGTAGGTCACGGTGTTCTGTACGACCACGACAGGACGCCAGGGAAAACCATTTCGACATTCGGGTCCAGCCATTGAGAAGGTGTTTGAGATCTTCAGGTGGCAAGGCCGAAGCGGCGTCGTCCCGGACGCATGGCCGGTGCGCGACGAGTGACCCCTTTACGCTGCTGTGCCGCGGCAGTCTCGCCGGGGCCTACCTCGCCGCGGGAGACCTGGACCGGGCGATCCCGATGTACCAACGGGCCCTCGACGGTCAGCTGCGGGTGCTGGGCGGGGATGACCCCGACACGCTGATCTCCTACAACAACCTCGGCGCCGCGTACGAGGCGGCGGGGGACCTGGAGCGGGCGATCCCGCTGTACCGGCAGACCCTCGACGGGCGTGTGCGGGTGCTCGGCAAGGACGACCCCGCACACGCTGATCTCCCGCGAGAGACTCGCCAGCGCCAACAAGTCGGCGCAACCCGGAGGAGGCTGACTTCGGGAAGTGCTTCGTCGTCGGCGGTCCACGTGAAGGCGCTGCCATGACGCATTAGTTCGTGCAGTGTTATAACTAACGCGTGGCGGTGGACAACCTCGATGTCGCGAGCCGGGCCTCGATCCGGCGCACCAACCTCGGCCTGGTCCTCCGCCGCCTGCGCAGCCGCGGCGCCCGGTCCCGGACCCAGCTCGCCGAGGACCTCGGCCTGCCCAAGGCCACGGTCTCCACGCTGGTCAACGAACTCGTCGAGCGCAACCTCGTCCGCGAGGGCGAAGTGCAGCGGGGCGGCAGCGTCGGCCGACCCCGGCAGGCGGTGGAGCTGCACGGCCGCACGCTCTGTGGGCTCGGCGTGGAGATCAGCGTCGACTACGCGCGCGCGATCGCGCTGGACCTGCGCGGTGAGACGCTGCTGGACCAGCGCATCACCATCAACGCCCAACGTGACAGCGAGGTGCTGCTCGACGCCGTCGCCGCGCTGATCGCCCGGGCCGTCGAAAGCATGCGCGAGCAGGGAGTCGAGGTCATCGGCGTCACCGTCGCCACACCGGGTGAGATCGACCGGGACGCGGGCGTCGTGTTGTTCGCCGCCAACATGAACTGGTCTCGGCTGCCTGTGGTGGCGGGCCTGCGGGCCAGGCTCGCCGCCGATGCCCCGCCCATCGCGGTCGGCAACGACGCGAGGCTCGGCGCCATCGCCGAGCACGCGATCGTCGGCCCGGTCGGCATCAACGACCTCATCTACATCACCGGCGAGGTCGGCGTCGGCGCCGGCATCATCACCGACGGCCGGCTGATGCTGGGGGCCACCGGATTCGCCGGCGAGGTCGGCCACATGCCGCTGGATCCCGAACGGCAGCCGTGCGCCTGCGGCCGGCGCGGCTGCTGGGAGACCATGGTCGGCCTGTCCGCCCTGCTGCGGCACGCCGCCGATGCCGGCGATCCGGTCCGCGACCCCGACCGCGACCTGGAGATCCGGCTGGCCGAGATCCGGACCCGGGCCGCGGTGGGGGACAAGCGCACGCTGGCCGCGCTCGACCGCATCGCCCACGGCCTCGGCCTGGGCATCGGTCTGCTGATCGACGTGCTCAACCCGCAGGCGGTCGTGCTCGGCGGGTACTTCGCGATCCTCGGCGACCACCTGCTGGCCACCACCCGGCGCGTGGTAGACGAGCATGTCATGGCCCCGCACGCCGGGGGCTGCCAGCTGCTGGTCTCGACGCTGGGTTTCACCAGCGCCGCGCGCGGCGCCGCCCAGGACGCGCTGGAGCCCGTGTTCCACGACCCGGGCTCGGTGTCGGCGCCGGCGGATCAGCTTTCGGTCATGCGGAAGTCGTAGCTGCGGGGCAGGGGATGGGCCGTGCGGGGCAGGGTCGGGTCGCGCCGTTCGTGGTAGGCGAACCAGAGCTGGTCCAGAGCGTCCTCGCCTTCCCGGAGGTCGGCCACGACGATGCCGGCGCCGATGAGGCGGCCGGCGCGGTCGAGGCTGCCCTCGGCGATGGCCGCCGAGCACTCGAGCATCTGGATCCGACCGTCCGCCCGCAGGTCCGGCGGCAGCCCGTCGACGAGGGCGAGGGCGTCCCTCAGGCGGTCTGCGGCGAGGAGCGCCTGAAGCGTCTCGACGGTCAGCGCCCGCAGGGGAGTGGGCAGCATTTCTCCGGCCTGTAGCAGCAAAGACGCGGCGCTGTCGGCGTTCTCGTCGCACACGGCGAGATTGCGCAGCGCCCAGGGATTGGCCGTCGCCGCCAGCGAGGCGTGCCACGCGTCGCGAGCGGCGTCGGCCTCGCCCGCGTGCCAACGAGCCACGCCGCGATGCAGCCAGGTGAGCCAGTTGTCCCCGGCATGCTCGAGTCGTTGCCGCCAGCCGGGAGTGACCTGATAGGACAGTGGTGCCTCCAGCGGGCCCCGCATGTCGCCGGTGGCCAACAGGTTCAGCCACGGTTCCTGCTCGTCGCCGGTGGTGTCGAACGGCACTCCCGGCAACTCGAGCGACGGGTCGCCGGTCGCGGAGCGGTGGAGCCGTTCCAAGGCGCCCCAACCGGATCCGTTGTGCAGCCGCTCGACCGGCGGCTGGTCCAGCCACTGCCGGGCGGCGTCGTGCTCGGCATCGACGAGGTGGCGGGGGACCAGCTCCTCCAACGCATCCTCGACGGCTGTGCAGGCACTGTCCCAATCGCCGGTCTTGGCGGCGTCGGCGGCGAGTAGGCCGTAGACCTCCAGCCACGACCATTGCGCGCCGGGCGGCATCGGCAGGTGTTCCAGTTGGGTACGGGCGAGGCCGGCCTGGATCTCCAGGTACGGCTGGTCGGCCGGCGACAGCCACTCCTGCCAGCGGCGGCCGCCACCGGCCTGTCCCCACAGGAACAGCTTGCGGCCGCGCAGCCGGTCGGTCGACGCCTGCACCAGACCACTGCCGCCGGCGTCCAGCGCGGCGATCCAGCGGCGGCGGGGCGGCGCGATGTCGTAGAAGTAGTCGGCGGCGTGCCGGCCGTTCGCCGGGTAGCTGCGATCCACGCCGTCGTGGACGGGGATCGGCACGCGCCGGAGCACGCCGTCGTAGGCGAGGTGGTAGGCGGCGTCGGCCGGGGCCAGCACGCGGGTGTCGGGCGTCTCGGGCACGGCGATGTTGGACCACCAGTAGACGGGGACCTCGTGCGCGTTCGGGTTGATGATCCGCACGTGCACGTGGAGCACGGCGGAGCCCTCCGGCGCGTACGCGTCGATCTGGTACACCAACTCCCGGTTTCGCTCGAACTCCCACATGCGCAGCACCTCGACGCCGTCGGGACGCACCACCCGGGCGGCGTGCACGGGGGCGCAGGTGAGTGGCGTGTGGCCGGTGGTGCCGAGGTTCCACTCGACGCCGCCGGCGAACCAGGCGTTGCGCAGCCCCAGGTTCGCCGGTTGGAGGATCGGGTTGCGGTGCAACAACTCCCGTCCGGTGGGCAGGTGAACCAGCGACCGCATCCGGCCGCCGAAGTCGAGCATGAACTCGGCGCGGACCACGCCGTTGTCGACCACGGCCACCGTCAGCTTCCCGTCGGTGAGCTCTCGCGTGTAGCCGTCCTGCACGGTGTAGGGCAGCAGCGTCGCCGGCCGTCCGTACGCGAGGTTGCGAGCCATGTCGGGGCCGGCAGCCGAGGCGTCGATCAGCGGCGTCACCGGACGGGGCGGGGCCAGCGGCGGCAGCGGGTTGTCCGGACCGAGCGCGGCGAAGGGCAGCGTCACCGTGTCGAGGTGAACCACGCGGTGCCTCCGGTTGTGATGGGGACGGGCGCGCGAACCTTGCCGCTACCCTAATTAGTTCGACTAGTGTTATAACTAACGCCCCGGGAGTCAAGAGCCGCCCTCATCCCCAGTGGAGTCGCGATGCGCACCCTGCCCGTCATCGCCCGCCGCCCGCGAACAGCCGTCGGCCTGGCCGTGGCCGTCGCGCTGCTCGGCGCGCCGCCGGCCGCCTCGGCGAGCCCGCCGACCTCCGGCTACACCGTCACCGTCGGGTCCACCAGCTCGTACCAGTTCCCGACCGACACCCCGGCGAGCCCGTTCCTCGACAAGGACGGCACGTTCTACTTCCAGCAGTCCGCGTCCCTCTACGGCGCGACGCAGCCCCGGTACTGGGACTTCTACACCGGCGTCGACTTCGACGGCGCGAGCCGGTCCGCAGCGATCAGCGACGCGGTCAATCCCGCCGAGCCCAGGGACAAGAACAACGACACGAGCTGGCGGTGCGACAACAGCCCCACCGGCGTCGCCGCCACCGACCCGCCGGCGGGCTCGTCCTACTCGCACAAGAACTTCTGCGACCTCGTCGGCGTCTGGGTCGACCCGGACACCGGCAACTGGTACGGCCTGGTGCACAACGAGTTCACTCCGGAGCCGTTCGGCGCCAACTCGTTCTCGCACTACGACGCGATCGACTACGCCGAGTCGACCGACCAGGGCAAGGTGTGGACCATCAAGGGACACGCCATCACGTCTCCGTACAGCACGGCTCGCGGCGACACCACGGCGTTCCCGAACGGCACCTTCGACTACGGCGACGGTGACCCGAGGCTCTTCGTCGACCAGGCCTCGGGCTACTTCTACGTCTACTACGCGTCCCGGATCGTGCCGAAGGCCGGCACCGCCGGCAGCTACGACGGTCTGGCGCACGTCGCCCGCGCGCCGATGTCGTCGAAGATGGCCACCGGATCGTGGCAGAAGTGGTACGACGGCGCCTGGTCCCAGCCCGGCGTGGGCGGCCTGGAGAGCAACATGACGCCGGTGACGGCGGCCGCCCCGACCGGTTACACCGCGGTCGACCACGACTACAAGCCCACCAACCCGGGTTCGGTGCCGCAGCAGATCACGGCCGGCACGCTGCCGCCGAAGTCGGAACTGTTCGTCATGAACATCGCCTACGACGCCTACCTCGGCCTGTACATCGGCGAGCCGGAAGTGGCCGACAGCTCGTCCAAACTGCCGCAGCGGTACTACGTGACCGACGACCTGTCCACGCAGAAGTGGTACTACATAGGCGATTCCGGCAGCTACGCCTCGAACTCCTGGTACCGCTGGTTCGTCGACGGGGCGAACCGGACGAGCTCCACGATCGTCGGCAAGACCTTCCGCTCCTACTGCTCCATCGCCTGCGCCGGTTCGGACGGCGAGTACGCGAACGAGACCGTGGACTCGGCGTCTCCGGCCATGCCGCCCGTGGACCTGAGCACGACCTACCGGATCAGCAACGGGGCGGGGCGGGTGCTCGCCCAGGTCAGCGGCAGCTCGGCGACCACGTCCGTGCCGGCGTCGACCGGCTCAGACCTGGAGACGTGGGCCTTCGCCGCGAACGGCGACGGCTCGTACACGATCACCAACGGCGCCACCGGCCAGGCCCTCGGCGTCGACTCGACGTCGACCGCCAACCGGGCGTGGGCGACCAAGCCGACGGTCACCGCGATCGGATCCACCGTCGGCCAGCAGTGGTTCATCCTCGCCAACACCTCGGCGACCGGGGCCAAGACGGGGACGTATCGGCTGGTCAACCGGTACAGCGGTCTGGTGCTGGGGCTGTCCTCGGATTCGACCCGGCTCGCCGAGACGACGCCCGCCCGGTCCTGGACCAACACCACCGGCGATGCCACCGGCGGGTCGCGCACCGCGGCCGAGCAGACCCTGGGCCTCACCGCGGCCGGCGGGACGGCCGTCCTCGACGGCACGCATCGGATCTCGGTGTCCGGCCAGGGCCTGGACGACCCGAACTGGTCCACCGCGACGGGCACCCAGCTCGTCACGTGGCGGCTCAACGGCGGCTCGAACCAGAACTGGACGTTCACCCGGCAGACCGACGGCTCGTACACCATCGCCAACGCGTACTCCAAGCTGTGCATGGACGACGAGGGCGGCGGCACGGCCGCCGGCACGCGGGTGATCCAGTGGACCTGCACCGGCAACAGCAACCAGCGCTGGACCGCCGCCAAGGCGTCCGGCGGCTACACGCTCACCAACGTCCACAGTGGACTTCTTCTCACCACCGCCTCGGCGACCGACGGCGCTTTGGTGACACAGCAGGCGAACACCGGCTCCGTGCTGCAACAGTGGACGATCAACTGAGGACTCCGTGCGGGGTGCCCCGGCACCCCGCACGGCGCCACTAGTCCCGGGCCGATACCCCCACGGCCGCTGCGGCGCGCCGAATCGTGACCGAAAGCTCGGGAAGACCGCGGCGGTGCCGCCGGTGGCACCGCCGCGGTCAGATGCTCAGCAGCCGAGGAGGGAGCAGGCCACCGCCGAGGAGTTGCTCGTCCTGGAGGGCGGGGTTCCGGCCGGTGAGTTCGTCGGTGTGTACGTGGCCGACGCCGTGTTGGTGAACGGCAGCAGCGACACGAGCAGCGACGTCGAGCAGTAGATCTGCCGGCTCTGCCCGGCCGCCAGGTCGAACGTGCCCGCGGCGGATCGGCACGACGACTCGGCGCTGTCGTTGAGGGTGACGCCGGTGATGCCGACCGGGCCGGCGTCGGTCACCGTGATCCGCCAGTGCGGGTTGGCCAGCAGCAGGCCGAGCAGACCCGGCGTGGCGTGTTTCGTCCACGGTCCGGGGCCGCCGGGTTGGCAGTTCTGGTCGTCGATGGAGGCGCAGATCTCCTTGTTGATCGTCACGTTCGGCTGGCAGGCCGCCCCGGGCGCGACGGACAGGCTCACGGTGTTGGAGGTGAGCGCGCCGGTGGCGTCGTTCCCGGTCGCGGTGTCGGTGGCGGTTGTCGTGGTGCAGGACGGCGAGACGGTGGTCTTGAAGCAGATCTGCGGTGCGTCGCCGTCGAATCCCACCACCAGGTGCGGCTGGTTGCCGCCGGTGAAGTCGTTGCTGTTGTTCAGCACGAGGTGCGCCGACACGGTGATGCCGGGATGTGCGGCCGGTGAGATCCCCGACAGGTCCAGGGAACCGTCCGCGGCGAAGGCCGGATGGGTGAACACCGAACCGTTGGCGTCACTGACATCCGCGGTGGACGCGGTCAGGTCGACGTTGGCCAGGTTCATGTTCTCCAGGCGGGCATTGGTGTAGCCGTGGATGTGCCCGGTGCCGCCGTCGCAGTAGAACGTCGACGGCGTCAGCGTGACGTCCGCCCCGCTGTGGATGCACGGCGAGTTCGACGTCGTCGGGTCCTCGGAGAAGAGGATGCCGGCGTCACCGAGGCCGAACAGGCAGCGAGTGACCTGGTCGTAGGCGTAGCCGTAGTCACGGGTGACGCCGCCGTTGGCGGAGGGATGCGTTGCCGGCAGCGGGAAACCCGCGCACGCGGCGGCCGCCGTCCAGTCGTAGCAGACGGTGTCGCCCGAGCTCGACCCGCCCCAGGTCCCGGTGTAGGTGCGCAGGTGGCCGTCCGGGCCGGTCACCGTCTCCGGGTCGAAAACCAGTTGGTTGGTCAGGGAGTTGAACACGGTCGGCGCGGTCAGCGGGGCCCCGCCCACCGTGTAGCAGGTCGTGGTCGACGCGGGAGCGCCGGTCGTCGTCGCGCACGCGCCGACGGCGTTGTTCGCGGTGTCGTAAGCGGTGTAGGCGTTGTACGACGAAGTGCCGGCAGGCCCGATCGCCTGCGGGGTGGCCCAGCCGGCGCAGGCCGTCGCGGTGGCCGGATCGAAGCAGCCCAGCACCGGCGTGCCGCCGCCCGGCGAGGACGAGGCGAACACCTTGCCGCCGGCCACGGCCATCGACCCCAGGTAGTTGGCGCCGGAGACGTTGTTGTTGGCCGGCACGACGGCCGCGTACGGCTGGCCGGCACACGGCGACTGGGAGGCGATGTTCAGGCACAGCACCTGGCCGTTGCTGCCGACGCCGTAGAGATTGCCGCCGGTGGTGACGAGGCCGGCGAGTCCGTAGGCGCCGCCGGCGCCGGTGCTGATCAGCGGGAAGTACCCGCAGTTGGCCCGCGCGGCGAGGTCGAGGCAGCCGACGCCCACCGAGGAGGCGGTGACCGCGGCGTAGTAGACGACGCCGGGGCGGCCGGGGTCCTGGACGTACTGCGGGGTCAGGGTGCTGGCGATGTCGCCGGTGGAGCCGGAGCCGAACGGCCCGGTCGCGGTGTTGACCGGCCGTGGCCAGGGGCCGCCGGCGCACGGCGCGCCGGCCGTCAGGTCGGTGCAGACCAGCTTGGGGGCCGAGGCGAACAGGTGGTGGTACATGTTCCACGCCTCGACCGTGCCGTTGGCCTGGCGGTAGATGATCGGGGTGTAGCCGTCACCGCCGGTAGGGGTCGCGGTCGGCTTCACCGGCGCTAGCAGGATGTTCGCCAGGTTGGTGCCGCCCTGCCGGGCACCGGGATTGGTCGCCCGCACGGCCACCGTGGCGGCGCCGGGGTCGGTGGTTTGGAAGTTCGTGCCGTCTGTGGACCAGGACGGCGTCCAGCCCGGCGGCACCTGGAGCGAGCCCGGCACGTAGGTCTGCGTGGCGCCGGCGCCGGTGATCGGATCGGTGATCGTCGCCGCCGACGGCCCGGCCGGGCCGTTGTCGGCGTAGCTCAGCACCCAGTTGAGGGTGTCCGCATGGTTGACCGGGTTCGCGCCCGGGTTCGTCACGTCCTGGACGCTCTTGGTCAGCACGGAGGTCGCCGCCGGTGCAGCCGTGATGGGGGCCGCCACGCCGGCCGCGACCGCCGCGGCCACCACGCCGATGGTCAATGTCCTACGCAGGTGATTTCTTCGATGCATGCTCTCCCTCGTCCCCAAATGGACCGTCGCGGAGAATTCCACGCCCGTATGAACCGGAGCCTAGGAACCGGTTCCGGGTCGGGCAATGAGGGTCGCCGGGACGCCGTCGCCCGCTGGCCTGATTGCGTAAGGGCAGGCGTGGATAGGGAGACTCTGGGCACGAGTGCATGCCGCACCCCTGGGCGGAACGGGTCATCCGATGGGCCGAACGGTTTGCTGGTCGGCTTTGTGAACTCAAATGGATTAGGTCTGCCCGAAAATCGGTCACATTGGTGGAACGAGAGTGAAGTAGCGATCGAGCACCGCGCGGGTTCCCACCACACCGAGAAGTTCGTCCGGGCCGATCCGGTGCCAGAGGAACAGCATCAGGTCCGATGCCGTGCCGACCAGTTCGACGTGGCGGGGCTCGGTGCGGTCGATGAGGCGGACTGTGTCGCCGTCGAACTG
The DNA here is from genome assembly GCF_003387475.1 of Kutzneria buriramensis. Classification (GTDB taxonomy): domain Bacteria; phylum Actinomycetota; class Actinomycetes; order Mycobacteriales; family Pseudonocardiaceae; genus Kutzneria; species Kutzneria buriramensis. The sequence continues at coordinate 9,321 of NZ_QUNO01000019.1, forward strand.
CACCGTCCAGATGTCCGCGCCGTCGGTCCGGCGGAAGCGGATCCGCTCACCCAGTCCGGGCGGGGCCTGCGTGCGGGCTCGCCGAAACGGCGCCATGACCGTGAAGTTCTGCTCGATGGCGTCCGCGGCGAGGTCGCCGTCGACCGGCTGGGCCGCTTCGAGCGCGTTCTCGGCGTCCCAGCGGTGGACGGCCGCCTCGATGGTCTGCATCCGTGCCCAGAATCCGACGGTCTGCTCCCACGACCACGTCCACACCGGCTCCTCCGGGTCGCGGCCGCCGAACAGCGATTCGAGCGTCGCCGCTCCTTCCGCGAACCAGTCGATCAAGCTCGTCGGCACCGGTTCCCGATTCGGCGCCTGCTCCGGCACGGGCCAACCGCGCGTGTCCCCCGGGAGGCCGAGGAGGGTGCGGTCGCTCGGGTCCGGCGGTGTGGTGAGCCGCTGCCCGATGATGTGGATCACGTATCGGTGCACGCAGCCCAGGTGCACCAGCAGGTCCGACATCGACCAGCCGGGGCAGGACGGGACCAGGGGAGCGTCGGCCGCCCGGCGCATCGCGTCCTCGAGGGCCGTGATCTCACGCCGAAAGTGGGGGACGTAGTCCATGGCGTCACTCTGCCAGTACGGCGCCTACCCGTTCGCCTCGGCGTGCTGCCCGAACCTGACCACGTAGTGCCAGACCCGTTTGAGGGCCTGCTCGTCGTGGCGGCCGGTGCGAGACGCGTCGCCGATGACGCGCGGATCGAGGCGACCGTCGCGGGCGAGAGCGGTGCCGAGGCGCACGACTTCGTGCCCGCGGTACTCCGGGTGTCGCCGCAGCTCGTCCGTCGTCAGGGTGAACCCGCCGTGCCATTCGATCGGGCACGCCAAGCGCCTGGCCGCTGTCTCGGTGGAGGTGTCTCGGTAGCACGGGTCGAGGACCAGCGCCTCCACGTCACGGCCGAGGTCGAGCACGCCGTGCACGTGGGCCTCGATGTAGTCGTCGAGCCGGTCCCTGTCGTCCGCCTCCGCCATCGCGATCAGCGTCGACAGTCTCGACGCCACGCCGAAGCGCGCCGGCTCGAAGACGCTGTCCGGGTAGCAGAACGTGGAAGCGGCCAGGGTGTGACCGGCCAGGCGCAGATGGGCCGAGCCGAAGCGCGGCGAGCCGCCCACCGCGCGGCGACGGAAGTTGAGCGATCCGTACTTCGGCCGTTCCGCCGCCGTCGCGTCGTCGTAGGCGCCGGCGAAGATCCGGCTCTCCCATCGCCAGCGGTCGCCGCCGGGGTGTGCGGTCAGACCCCCATTGCTGGTACCGGTTTCGAACTGCGACCGGTAAACACCGTCGCGGGCCATCAGGTCCAGGATCGGCACGCCGGCCACGAGCCGATCGGGATGGAAATGCAGCGTAACTCGCACCGACGGATTCACCGGTTCGCCTGTGGACAGCGACGTCACATGGGCGATGGCCCGTTCGGCCGGTTGCTGCATTCCCGCAGTATCCACGATGTGGCGGTCCGTGCCGTGTTTCGTTCGCCGGTGTCGTGAACCTTTTCTGCTCGCACGGCGTAGTCACCCCCACGATCGCCGCGGGCCGAGTCTGGGGAGTGATATGACGGTCGCCAGCCAACCAAGCCTCGTGCTCGTCGGGAGGTATCGACTCGACGCCCCACTGGGGCAGCGAAGTGATGGTTGGTTCTGTCGGGCACACGACCTCGTCCAGGACGAAGCCGTCATGGTCAAGATGTTCAGGTCGACGGTGGACGAGCCGGCCGCGCGGGCGTTCGCCGCGCGGGCCAAGGCGCTGGTCGGCCTGCGGCACGACCATCTGATGACGCTGTCCGACGGGGGCATCGCCGACGGCCACCCCTACCTGGTGCTGGAGACGGTCGAGGGGTTCGAACTGCTCGACGCCAAGCCCGGACGGCCGTTGTCCGCACCGGACACCGCCGTTCTCGGCGCCGGGCTGGCGGATGCGTTGGCCCACATGCACGAGAAGGGCGTCGTCCACGGCGATCTGACGCCGGCCAGCGTGGTGACCGACGCGAACGGCCAGCGCCGTCTGGTGGGCTTCGGATTCGGCCGCGACCAGGACGGCGAGGCCCCGGCCGACGTTCGCGCGCTGGGGCTCGTGCTGGCGCGGTGCGTGGATCCGATCCCGGGGCCGCTGGCCCGGGTGCTGTCCGCGATGACGAGTGCGAACCCGGCGCGACGTCCCAGCGCGGCCGAATGCGCTCGATCGCTCCGGCGGGTGGCGCACACGCTGGAATCCGGACGGTGGTCGCCGACGGCGGCGGTGCCCCGCGGCTGGGTGGCCGGGCTTGCCGCCGCCGGCGTGCTGGTGACCGGCGCGGTGGTCGCGTTCGGTCCCATGCGCATGTCCCAAGAGGCCGAGCCGCCGGTGGCCGTGGCCGTGCCGACGATGACGTCGCAGCTCCCGCCGCCCGACACGACCACCACCGCGATACCTGCGCAGCCTCCGTCCTATCCGCCGTCGGCGCCGAGCCATTCCTCGACCACGAGGCGTCCGCCGACAACGAGCGCGCGCCCCACCGCGCGCCCGAATCCGCCGATAGCCACGCAACCGACCACCACCAGCCCCGATCCGACCACGTTCAGCGCCGATCCCACGACCACGGCCCCGACGACCACGGACGATGCGCCCCCCGGCCTGGAGAAGAAGCCGTTCCACCTGCCGCCCGGGTTGCTCAAGAAGCTGCTCTGGTGGGAATGGGACGGCTGGGGCTGGTGATCCGTCCGTGAGAACCGCTCAGGACAGTGCCGCGGGCCATTCCCACTGGATCCCCAGCACCCCGGCGGTCATGTCGGCCGCCGTGAGATGCACGGAGTGATGGCCGCTCAGCCGCAGGTCGGTGAGGCGGTGGCTCTCGGCGTACAGGTCGGCCCGGAGGTAGCCGTTGACGTGGCTGGGCAGCGCCATCGGGTGGAAACGCACCTCCAGCAGGTAGTTGCCCTCCATCCGGCGGAACCCGTGCGCGAAGTCCGACCGGGCCTCGGCGGTCGGGTCGGCGAGCTCGACCTCGAAGATCCACGTCTCGCCGAGCCGCAGCGGCTGCCCGAACAGCAGCTCCGCCACCATGACGTGGCCCTCGCGGTGGCGCAGGAGCCGGCCGGTGTGGCAGTTGCGGGTCGGGCGGACGGTGACCCGGTCGATGTCGCCGGTGGGCACGCCGAAGTACCGCACCAGTAGCCGCTCCACCCCGTCCTTACGCGCCCGGACCAGGCTGCGAATCGTCACGAGCGACGGGCAACGGTGCTCGTCGACGGTGACGATGTGCTCGGTGGTGAGGGTGTCCAGCTCCCACGCGCGCGAACCGGGCAGCTGGTCCAGGAGCTCGCTGATCGGGCCGCTGGACTCGTCGATGCCCTGCCGCGGCAGGAAGGGCGTGGCGGTGCGGCCGGCCAGCAGGTCGGTGAGCGTGCGGCTGGGCAGCCCCAGGATCTCCTCCAGGGCGCCGATCGCCCGCAGCGAGTTGGCCTGCTGCGGCCACGCCCGCCCGTGCTGCCAGTCGCTGAGGCTCGCGATGCCGACCTGGATGCCCCGTTCGGCCAGCCGGGCGCGCAACCGCTGCAACGGCAGTCCCCGCTGCCGGATCGCGTCGCGCAACACCACGTGGAACGGTCCGGACATCGCCATCCCTCGCCGAATTCGGACAACCCTAGCGCCGCCGCGCCGCCGGGCACAGCCGCCCGGGCCGAAATTTCGGCCCTGTCGCAGCGCCCGGGCCGGTGCCGATGCTCGGTGACGGCAACGTTGTCAGGCTCCCCGCCCAGCCGCCGCACTGAGCGTCCCTGCCCCCGGCCGGCTCGGTTCGCCCGGCCGTGATGACGAGGAGATGTCATGGACTTCGCCCGATTCCGACGGCGCGCTCGCGCCGCGTTGTCGATCTCACTGGCGGCCGGTGTCGCACTGGCGGCAGCCGGCGTCGCCACGCCGGCTGCCGCCGCGGCGGTCAGCGACCCGGCCGGCGCCGTGAACACCCTCATCGGCGCCAGCAACAGCGGCGAGACCTTCCCCGGCGCCGACACGCCGTTCGGCATGGTGCAGTGGAGCCCGGAGAACACCGCGGGCAACCAGACCCGCACCCCGCAGCCCGGCGGCTACGACTACGGCGTGACCCGGGTGCGCAGCTTCAGCCTCACCCACATGTCCGGCACCGGCTGCGCGGGCGGCTCCGGCGACATCCCGATCCTGCCGTTCCCGGGGACGGTGTCCTCGTCGCCGAGCTCGGATCGCAGCGACGCCACCTACGCCAGCGGCTTCTCCCACGCCAACGAGACCGGCACCGCCGGCTACTACCGGGTCGGCCTCGACTCCGGCGTCAACGTCGAACTCTCCGCGACCGCCCGCAGCGGCGCCGGACGCTTCACCTACCCCGCCGGGAAAACCGCCTCGCTGCTGGTCCGCACCTCCAACTCGGAGGTCGGCAGCAGCGCCGCCCAGACCACCATCGACGCCGGCAATCGTGTGATCAGCGGATCGGTCACGAGCGGGAACTTCTGCGGTTACATCAACAACGTCGATCGGCGCAGCTACTACACGCTGTACTTCTATGCCGCCTTCGACAAGCCGTTCAGCGCCACCGGAACCTGGCAGGACGGCACCCGCACGGCGGGCGGCACCAGCGTCAGCGGCGCAACCACCTACGGCACGGACGGCTGGCCGGTCGCCGGCAAGGGTTCCGGCGGCTACGTCACGTTCGACACCAGCCAGGGCCAGACCGTGAGCATGCGGGTCGGCATCTCCTACGTCAGCCTCGCCAACGCCAAGGCCAACGTCGACACCGAGAATCCGGCCGGGACCTCCTTCGACACCGTGCGGCAACAGGCCCACGACGCGTGGAACACGGAGCTGAGCCGGATCGAGATCACCGGCGGCAGCGCGGCCCAGCAGACGACCTTCTACTCCGCCCTCTACCACTCCCTGTTGCACCCCAACGTGTTCAGCGACACCAACGGCCAGTACACGGGCATGGACGAGAAGGTGCACACGGTCTCCGGCGCACAACACGCGCAGTACGCCAACTTCTCGGGCTGGGACGTGTATCGCGACCAGGTTCAGCTGGTTACCCTGCTGCGACCCGACATCGGCTCGGACATCGCCCAGTCGCTCTACAACCAGGCCAGCCAGAACAACGGCATCTGGGACCGCTGGACCCACAACCAGGGCGGTACCCACGTCATGACCGGCGACCCCGGGCACGCCGCGGTGTCGAGCATCTACGCCTTCGGCGGCACGAACTTCGACGCGTCAGGGGCACTGTCCTCCATGGTGCACGCCGCCACCACCGTGACCGCCGCCGACCAGAGCGACGACGGCTGGAACGTGATGGTCGTCGGCGAGCGGCCGTCGTTGGACAAGTACCTGTCGATCGGCTACGTCCCGTCGGACGGGCACGCCTGGGGTGGCGCGGGGGAGACCCTCGAGGACGTGTCCGCCGACTTCGGCATCTCCCAGCTGGCGCAACGGCTCGGCAACCCGAGCGTCGGCGACCAGTTCCTGGCGCGGGCCCAGAACTGGAAGAACGTCTTCAACCCGGCCACCGGCTACATCCAGCAGCGCGACTCGTCGGGAGCCTGGCAGCCCTTCGACCCGGCCAGCGACGACGGTTTCGCCGAGGGCACCGCCGCCCAGTACACTTGGATGGTTCCCTTCAACGCCAAGGGTCTGTTCACCAAGGTGGGCGGCAGCACCGCGGCCGCCGGCCGGCTGGACGGCTTCTTCCACAACGCCGACGGCAGCTGGGCACTGTCCAGTTCGGACGGTACGCACTCGGACCTGAGCAACGAGCCGTCGATCGGCACGCCGTGGCTGTACGACTTCGCCGGCCAGCCGTACAAGACCCAGCTGACGGTGCGTCAGGTCGTCAACACCCTGTGGACCACCGGCCCGGGAGGCATTCCCGGCCAGGACGACCTCGGGGCGATGTCGTCGTGGTACGTCTTCGCGGCCATCGGTGTGTACCCGCTGGCCCCGGGCCGGGCCGACCTGCTGCTGGCCAGCCCGCTGTTCAGCCAGGTCGTGGTGCACCGCGGCAACGGCGTCACGCTCACCCTCAACGCCACCGGCGCCGCGACCGGCGCCCCGTACATCCAGAGCCTGCGGCTCAACGGAACCACCTCGACGAAGCCCTGGCTGCCCGAGTCGGTGGTCAGCAGCGGCGGGACCGTCGACATGACGCTCGGCACGGCCGCCAACACCTCGTGGGGCAGCGCGGCGGCCGACGCCCCGCCGTCGTTCGACACCGGCTCGACGTCGGCGACCGACGTGGCCCTGAACAAGCCCGCCACCGCCGACTCCTCGTGCAACAGCAACGAGGGCCCGGCCAAGGCCGTCAACGGCAGCGTGTCCGGCGGCACCAGCGACAAGTGGTGTTCGACCGGCGCGACCAAGTGGTGGCAGGTCGACCTCGGCGGCGCCGTCCCCGTCAAGACCGTCACCGTCCAGCACGCCGGCGCCGGCGGGGAAAGCACCAGCTGGAACACCCGTGACTACGACGTTCAGGCGTCCAGCGACGGCACGTCGTGGACGACCATCGTCCAGGCGCGGGGGAACACCGCCAACGTCACCACGCACTCGGTGAACGTCACCGCCCGATTCCTCCGACTGAACGTGCTGACGCCCGAGCAGGGCAGCGGCGGTGCCGCCCGCATCTACGAGTTCGAGGCCTACAGCTGACCTCCAGCCCGCCGTGCGGTCCCGTGCCGCACGGCGGGCTGCCGGCGTTTCGGAGTTGCGTTTGGCCTCGTCGTAGGACGGGAACTCGAGGATCTCCGCGAAGTGGTCGGCGTCATGGTGGTCGCGCCCGACCCGGATGTGGCCTTTGGTCGATATTGACCAGACATCGGAGCTTTCCTACGGTGGGGTGGCCGCCGCGCGAGCCAGAGGGGACGTGTGTGATGTTCGGATCCGGGCTGCGCCGCAGCATGCTGGTGGCCGCGGCGGTCGCTGGTGTCGTGGCATTCGGTGGTCAGGCGACCGCGTCGACGTCCTGGGTGACGGCGTGGGCTGCGGGTCAGCAGTCCACCACCACGCTGATCCCACCTCCGATGTTTGGTAACCAGACCCTCCGCCTGATCGTGCACTCGCGCGCCGACGGCAAGGCCGTGCGGATCCGGCTGTCCAACACCTTCGGGGACCGGCCGGTGACGTTCGGCCGGGCCACCGTGGGCCTGAGCGCGGGCGGTGGGGCCGTGGCGGCGGGCACGCTGCGCGCGATCACCTTCGGCCGGGCGGCTTCGGTCACGGTGCCGGTCGGCCACGAGGTGGCGAGCGACCCCGTGCCGCTGCGGGTGTCGGCCGGTGCGGATCTCGCGGTGAGTGTGTACCTGCCGACGGACACCGGCCCGGCGACCTACCACCGGGCGGCGTTCCAGACCAACTACGTGTCGACGGCCGGCGACCACACCGCCGATCCGACCGCCACGAGCTTCACCACGACGGCCGGGCACTGGTTCTTCCTGGACTCGGTCGCCGTCACCGGCACCTCCGACGTCGGCACTGTGGTCGCCCTGGGCGACTCCATCACCGACGGTTCCGGATCCTCCGGCGGCAACCACCGTTGGCCCGACGTGCTGGCCGACCGCGTCGCCGCTACGCCGGGCGGCCACCTTTCCGTGGCGGACGAGGGGATCGCCGGCAACAAGGTGCTCACCGACGACCCGGTGAGCGGCCAGAGCGTGCTGCATCGCCTGGATCGCGACGTGCTGTCCCAGCCCGGCGTGCGGACGGTGATCATGCTGGAGGGCATCAACGACCTGCGCAGCACGACGCCGCCGGCCACGGCGGAGCAGATCATCGCCGGCTACCGGCAGGTCATCGCGCGGGTCCATGCCCGCGGCGCGCGAATTCTCGGCGCCACCATCACCTCGGTGGCCGGCAGCGCCCGCTACGACGCGAACATGGAACGTCAGCGCCAGGCCGTCAACGAGTGGATCCGGACGAGCGGCGCGTTCGACGGCGTGGTCGACTTCGCCACGGCCGTCGCCGATCCGGCGGATCCGCTGCGCCTGCGGCCGGCGTACGACAGCGGCGATCACCTCCATCCCGACAACGCCGGCTACCAGGCGATGGGCCGGGCCGTCGACCTCAAGCTGCTCAGCCGGTAGTGGTCTCGATCAGGGTCGCGAACTGCGGGGTGCCGCCGGTCGCGAAGCCCGCCGCCCACAACGGTTGTCCCGCACCGGCCCCGGCCACGGCGTTCAGCGCGTTGGAGCCCGGTCCGGGATTGGCGGAGGGCACGATCTGCCAGCCGGTGCCGTCCCAGTGCAGCGCCAGCGTCTGGTCGGTGGTGAAGCCCTGGAGGGTCTGGCCGACCGCCCACACGTCGTCGCGGCCCAGGGCGATCACGCCGTCGAGCGTGTCCTGGGCGCTGTTCGCGCTGATCGACGGGCTGGGCACCAGCGTCCACGACTTGCCGTCCCAGTGCTCGGTGACGGTCTGGTTGAGGTTCTGCTCGCCGACGGCCCAGACGTCGGTGGAGCTCACGGCGGACACGGAGTGCAGGACGCTGTCGAAGCCGGTGACGGGTTGCGGCACCTGCGACCACGAGGTGCCGTCCCAGTGCTGGATGACCGGAGTGGGGTGGCGGGCGCCGTTGGAGCCGACGACCCACACGTCGTTGGCGGCGACGGCGGCGATGCCCAGCAGCCGCGCGACGGGCAGGGCGCTCAAGGTGACGGTCCAGGACACGCCGTTCCAGTGTTCGATGGTCGAGCCGCCGACCGCCCAGACATCGGTTGCCGAAACAATGGCCAGCGCGGTCAGTCGGGTGTTGGCGGGCTCGCCGCCGGGCGACGGGACACGTGCCCAGGAGATGCCGTTCCAGTGCTCGATCATGCTCTGGGCTATGTTGGCGGGGCCGGCCGCGTTGGTGTCCTCGCCGACCGCCCAGCCATCGGTTGCCGCACGGAAGGCGATGGCGTGCAACCGGGTGTCGTCGACGGCCGGCACGGGCGCGGTGGGCACGATGGCCCACTTGCCGCCGACGAGGTGTTCGGCCAGCGCGTGGAAGGTCAGCGTGCCGGCCGGCCGCGTGAACCCGACCGTCCAGGCGTCGCCGGAAGTCGTTGTGGAGACACCATCCAGTTGGTTGAAGTCCGAGCCGGCGACGTTCGGGCTCGGCACCGGCTGAAGACCGGCGGCCGCCTCCGCGCTCGTGCCGGTCACGAGCACGGCGGCGGCCGCCATGGCGACAGCGCCAACGAGTGTTCTCATGCCCACAGTCTTGCGGCGTCGCAGGGCGTCCGGGCCCGCTCGAAGGGCTAGACCCCCTTGCGCTCGCTCGAAAGGCGGTCAGTCGCGGACCAGCTGCGTGGTGCAGAACGCGCAACGACGGGCGTCGGCGGGGATGGAGCTGAGACATTCCGGGCAGTCGCGTTTGGGTGTGCCCGGGTCGGTGTCGGGCTTGAAGTGCGCCATCAGCCGGTTCACGGGCAGCACCACGAAGTAGTACACCGCCGCCGCGACCAGGACGAAGGTCACCACGGCGGTGAGGAAGGCGCCGTAGGGGAACAGCACGCCGGCGATGCGGAAGCCGTCGTTGCTGAAGTCGCCGGACGCGCCGACCGCCACGCCGACCACCGGGGTGAGGAACGCGCGGACGAAGCCGTTGACCACCGAGGTGAACGCGGCGCCGACGACGATGCCGACGGCCAGGTCCACGACGTTGCCGCGCAGGAGGAAGTTGCGGAACCCTCGCATTCTCGGCAGGTGGATCCGGTCGGTCCTCATCGCCACTCCTTCCCGATGCCCACGGCAGCAACGACATCGGGTACCCGCCGCCGAAGCCGAACCCACTACGCCGGTCGGCGTAGTGGGTTCGGCCGGGCTGACGGAGCGACGTGTCAGTGGGTGATGAGGTCGAACTCCTCCCACGGGCCGACCGCCGTGCGGTTGGCGATCAGCGCCGACGCCCCGGCGTTCTCCGCCGTCACGAGGTGCTGGTTGTTGTACGCGCGCAAGGTCACGCTCCCGTCCGGGTTGTGGATCAGGTAGAACGTCTCCCACGGCCCGGGCCCGCCGCGGTTGGCGATCAGCGGCGCGGATCCGTTGCTCTCCGCGGTGACCCACTGGTTGTCGGAGTGCGCCCGGAGGTTGACGGTGCCGTCGGTCTTGGTGAACATGTCGAAGGTTTCCGCCGTGCCGATCGAGGTGGCGTCGGCGATCAGTGAGGTGGTGCTGTTCGCCGCGTCGACGTACTCCCCGTTGGCGTGGGCCCGGAAGCTCACCACTGACGTGCTGGTCTTGAACGTGGTGGTGTTGTTGGCGTATCCGGCGGCGACAAGATCGGCCTGCACCGCGTTCTCGGTGGCGTCGGAGGGAAAACCGGCGGTGACGGCGCCTTCGAAGAACTCGCCGGTGCCCATCGGGCTGTTGTCGCCGCCGGTGCCCAGCTCGATGGCGGGCTGGACCTTCATCGGGTTGTAGCCGTTCGGGAGGGCGCCGGAATACGCGGTCGTCACGCCACCGGACTGGCCGTTGCCGTACTTGAGGGTGAAGTTGGTGGTGCCGTTGTTCTTCTCCCACGCCGACACGAACATGCCGGTCTCGCTGGTGATGTTCGACGGGTTGCGGCCGTTGTCGCTGAAGTACATGCCGTTCTCGAGGTCGCCCCCGACCCAGGGGCCGGGGCCGGTGCAGCCGCCGACCCAGCACGCGGAGCCGTAGTAGATCGCGTTCATGGTCGCGTTGCCGTCGTCGGAGTCGTTGGTCTCGGCCGACCCGAAGTCGAAGCAGCAGGAATCGCTGGTGAGCATGGACGAGGTCATCATGTACATGCCCTCGGGCTGCGAGCCGGTGGGCACGTTCTTGACGGCGTTGTTGCGGTATCCGGTGCCGATGTTGTTGATCAGCACCCCGTACGCCGGCTGGCCGCCGATCGTCACCGGCAGCGCCATCGCGTTCGCGCCGATGTCCGCGCCGTTCGGGCCGGGCCCGTTGAGGCCGCCGGAGCAGCCCGAACACGAGGTGCCGGGGGAGATGGGCAGGTTGTTGGCGTTGGCGGTCTGGTCGTAGAGCAGGGTGATGGTGCAGGTCGTGCCGGAGCAGAAGGAGACCTGCGGCGTGGAGTTGACCACGCCGCCGGTCGACTGCAAGCCGATGTTCAACGTGCCGTTGTCCGAGGCGCGCTGGATCCGGTAGAGCGGGCCGTTGTACGACGCGAACAGCGCACGGGTGGTGCTGTACGCCGCCTCGCAGGGCGTGCCGCCGGAAGCGTAGATGTCACAGGATTTCTGCGTTGCCGCGGCGGAAGCCGGAGCTGCCGCGATGCCGACAGCCGGCACGGCGAGCGCCACTGCCAGCAGCAGCGCGGCCAGCAGCCGCGGGCGCCGTCGGCGTACGGGTAGGGCGGGCACGAAAACCTCCGTCGTCGATGTCGGGGTGATCGGGACAGCGCTTGGCGGTCAGGTGTTCCAGACCTGCAACTCCGACACCTGGCCCGCGGGCCAGCCGGTGTTGGCGGTGATGTTCACCCGCACGTACCGTGTGCTGGCGGCCGGGAAGGTGATGGTCACCGAGTTGTTGCCGGCGGGATCGAAGGTGTAGCTCGCGGACCCCACCAGGGTGGTGAAGGTGCTGCCGTCGGTGCTGCCCGACAGCGACAGCGTCTGGCTGCGCGCACCCCACGCCGCCGGCAGTTGCAGCACGACGCGGCTGACGCCGGTGGTTGCCCCGAGGTCGACCTGCACCCATTGCGGGAACGCGTTGTTCGCGCTTTCCCAGTACGTGCTCTGGTCGCCGTCGGTCGCGTTGCCGGACCCGTAGTTCTGGGTGTGGCTGGACTCGCTCGTCGGCTTGCCCGCCGCCAGGTTCGTGTTGCCGCCGGCCCCGGTGCCGGTGAGCGCGACGGTGGTGGGACTGTTGCCGGCATTGCTGGTGACGGTAAGCGTGCCGGTGCGGGTGCCGGAAGCGGCCGGGGTGAAGGTGAGGCTGACGGTGCACGAGGCGCCGGCCGCGACCGAGGCGCCACAGGCGTTGGTCTGCCGGAAGTCACCGGACGTGGTGATGCCGGAGATGGCCGCGGCGGCCGTGCCGCTGTTGGTCAGCGTCACCGTCTGGGCGCCGCTGGTGGTGTTGACGGCCTGGCTGGCGAAGGTCAGTGACGACGGGGCGGCGGTCAGCGTGGCCGGAGAGCCGCCGCCGCTAGGGAAGACCTCGAAGTCCGACAGTTGGCCGGCGGGCCAGCCGGTGTTGGCGGTGATGTTCACCCGCACGTACCGCGCGGTGGCGGCCGGGAAGGTGATGGTGACGGTGTTGTTGTTGGCGTTCGGGTCGAAGGTGTAGCCGGCCGAGCCGACGACGGTGGCAAAGGTGGAGCCGTCGGTGGAGCCGAGTACCGACAGCGTCTCGGTGCGGGCGCCCCACGCCGTCGACGGCGGCAGCTTGAGGATCACCTTGCCCACACCGTAGTTCTGGCCGAGGTCGACCTGGGCCCACTGCGGGAACGAGCCGTTCGCGCTCTCCCAGTACGTCGACGCGTCGGCGTCGGTGAGGTTGGCCGGCGCGAACTGGCCGTTGCTCGAACTCGCCGAGGCCGGTCGGCCGGCGGCGATGTTGGTGCTGCTGTCGATGCCGAGCCCGGACAACGCGATGCTGGAGGGATTGTTGTTGGCGTTGCTGGTGATGGTGACCGTGCCGGCGCGGGTGCCGCCGGTTGTGGGCTTGAACGACACCGTCACGGCGCAGGAGCCGCCGACGGCGATCGTGGTGCAGTTGTTGGTCTGGCTGAAGTCCCCGGTGATCGAGACGCCGGATACGGTGGCGGTCGTGGTGCCGGTGTTCGTCACGGTGACGGTCTGCGCCGTCGCCGTGGAGCCGACAACCGTGCCGGCGAACGACAGGCTTGCCGGGTTCGAGCCGAGAACCGGTCCGGGCGCGGTGCCGGTGCCCGAGAGGCCCACTGTGTTGGTGACGCCACCCGCGTTGACGGTCAGGGTGCCCGTTCGGCTGCCGGTCGCGGTCGGCTTGAAGGTCACGCCGACCGTGCACGAACCGTTCGCCGGAATCGACGATCCGCAGGTGTTGGTCTGCGCGAAGTCACCGTTGATCGAGATGGACGAGACCGAAGCTGCCGCGTTGGTGGGGTTGGAAACCGTGACCGATTGCGCGGGACTGGTCGAACCCGTTGCCACTGCGCCGAAGTTCAGCGCGCTAGGCGACGCGGTGACGCCCGAGGGCGGGTACGGCGGGAAGACCGGGGTCGGGTTGTCGCCCGCGCACTGCGTCGGGGTGATGCCGGAGTTGCCGCCGTTGTCGGCGATCGTGAAGCCGCCGCCCTCGCAGCTGTAGCTCGGCGGGTTCTGCGCGACGCCGGTGGCGACCACGTTGGTCGCCGACGCGGTGCCGCCGGTCTGCTCCTGCAAGGCGAAGGTGCCGGCGCCGGCGATGGTGACGTTGTTGAGGTTGACGCCGCTGACCGTGCCCTCGACCCACTGGATCGCCTCGTACGGGCTCTGCTCGATCAGCGCGTTGGTGACGTTGATCGGACCGGCGATCGCGCCCTGGCTGCCGTCGAACCACAGCGAGCCGACCCCGAACTGCCAGTTCGGGTCGAGGCTGCCGTTGCGGATCAAGGTGTTGTTCTGGATGGTGGTCGTGCCGACCGGTGTGGACGTGAAGCGCTGGCCGACGTGGATGCCGCCGCCCTGCGTGATGCCGCTGTCCTGCACCAGGTTTCCGCTCACGGTGTTGTCGTGTCCGCCGTAGATCGCGATTCCGTTGGCGAGCATCTGCAACTGCACGGTGTTGTTGGAGATGGTGTCGTTGGCGTCCGCGCCGATGCCGGAGTCGGCCCAGGTCGCGATGCCGTCGTCGCCGGTGTTGCGGATGTCGCTGTTGGTCACCGTCGAACCGGTGACGCCGCCGTGGAAGTTGACGCCGTCGGCGGTGGTGTCGCGGATCCGCATGCCGGAGAACGTCAGCCCGCTCATCGGCCCGTCCATCCACGCGCCGACCTTCATGTGGTCGATCCACACGTTGCTCACACCGGAGTTGCTCAGTGCGCCGCCGATGCCGTTGACCTGGCAGCTGTCGCAGCGGTCCTGGACGTCGCCGAAGATCGCGAAGTTCTGCAGGTGCACGCCTGCGCTCGGCGACGGCGCGGAGTTGCCGTAGAAGCCCGGCGCGGCGCCGGTGACCGTGGAGTACCACATGCCGGCGCCAGCGATGGTCACGTTGTTCACGGCGATGTGGCCCGGGATGTTGTACGTGCCCGGCGGAATCCACACCGTGCCGCCCGCGCCCGCGGCGCTGATCGCGGCGTTGAACGCGCCCGTGGCGTCGGCCCCACCGGAGGGATCCGCGCCCTCGCTGGTCACCGACACCGAGCCGGCCGGCTGGCTCGCCGCCGGGCCGACCTGTTCGAAGTCGGCGAAGTCGATCGTGTAGGAGGACGCGGTGTCCTCACTGTCGACCTGGAGCGTGAACGTGGTGCCGGCCGGGTAGGTCGTGGTGAACAGCCGGTGGGTCTCGTCGTAGAAGTGGTGCGGGTTGCTGCCGGGCGTGTTGGTGAACGGATAGCTGCCGTAGAACCAGCTGTAGGCGTTGGTCAGCGTGAAGTCGTTCTGCTTGGCGCCGTTGACGTACAGCGACAGCGGCGCGGTGTAGACCGAGCCGCTGCCGGTGTCCGGGATGCTGTACCGAAAGTCGATGGAGTTCGTGGCGACGGGCGTGGTGAAGGTGACGTACTTGCCGGTGCCCTGGAGCGTGACGGCCTTGCGGTACGAGGCCTCGTCGGCGAGTTGGCCCTGGGTGTAGCTGGGGCCGATCACGGTCCCGTTGGTGGCGGAGTTCTCCGCTTGCAGCTCGACATAGGGCAGTGCGGCTCCGGAACCGCCGGTCGCGGTCGCGGCGGACACCGCTGGCGCGGCGACCGCGCCGGCGACGGCGAGGGCGGCGCCCGTGGCTAAAACGGTGGTGTGTCGGAGAATTCTCGTGAAACGGACCATGGGGCGCTCACTCTCGGCAGGGAGTGCTGGACAACGTCGTCGACAGCTCGACATGAGCGGTTTTGGGCAGAACAGGGGCAGGTGCTCTGGACCGTAATCCGGTCGACATATATCTGCAATATGTCGAACATTCACACGTAAGTGGTTACATGTGAAAGCAAGCGGTCGGCTTGTCGTGATCGAACGTCGGACGGATGAATCAAACAACAGTGAACAGTCACGAAATCGGCTCTTGCGATTGCCCTGTTCGTGGGGCTAAGAAGGTGGTTGCCTGGTTGTTTCCGTTCGGTTACGAGCGGTATTTCAACATGACCGCCCATGACAGAACAGCGCTGGGTTCCCTGCAACCTGGACGGAAGGCGATCCATTGGGCATCAGATGGGCGCCACGGAACGACGCGAGACGCCGCCGTGGACCGACCGCACTCACCGCCGCACTGCTCGTCGCCGGTCTGACGACAGTGGTGCCGCTGGCCACCGCCCCCGCCGCGAACGCCCTGGCCAACGGCCTGGCCACGACCCCGCAGCTGGGCTGGAACGACTGGAACGCGTTCGGCTGCGACGTCAGCGCGGCGCTGGTCGAGCAGACCGCGGACGCCATGGTGGCCAACGGCATGCAGAAGGCCGGCTACCGGTACGTCAATATCGACGACTGCTGGCTGGAGAAGCAGCGCGACGCCGGCGGCAACCTCGTGCCGGACCCGGCGAAGTTCCCCGCAGGCATCAAGGCGGTCGCGGACTACGTGCACGCCAAGGGGCTGAAGCTCGGCATCTACGAGGACGCCGGCACCGCCACCTGCGCCGGCTATCCCGGCAGCCTCGGCCACGAGAAGCAGGACGCCGCCTCGTTCGCCAGTTGGGGCGTCGACTACCTCAAGTACGACAACTGCAACAACGCCGGCAGCAGCACCACCCAGCAGTACGTCGACCGGTACGCCGCGATGCGCGACGCGCTGGCCGCGACCGGCCGCCCGATCCTCTACAGCCTGTGCGAATGGGGCGTGAACCAGCCCTGGACCTGGGGGCCGCAGGTCGGCAACTCCTGGCGCACCACCGGCGACATCAGCGACGGCTACGGCAGCATGCTGTCGATCTTCCAGCAGAACGTGTGGCTCTACCCGTACTCCGGGCCGGGCGCCTGGAACGACCCGGACATGCTCGAGGTCGGCAACGGGCACATGACCACCGCGGAGTACCGGTCCGAGTTCAGCCTGTGGGCGGCCATGAACGCGCCGCTGATCGCCGGCACCGACCTGCGGCACATCAGCGCGGCCGACCTGGCCACCTACACCAACGCCGACGTCATCGCCGTCGACCAGGACCCGCTGGCCAAGCAGGCCGTTCCGGTGGCGGTCGGCGGGAATCCGGCCGGGAACAACGGTTTGTGGGTGCTGTCCAAGCCGCTGGCCGGCGGCGACCGCGCGGTGGTGCTGTTCAACTCGACCGGGAGCACCGCCACCATTTCCGCCACGGCGGCCGAGGTCGGCCTGTCCAAGGCGAGCGACTACCAGCTGCGGGACCTGTGGGCGCACACCGCCACCGAGACGGCCGGCGCCATCACGGCCAGCGTTCCGGCGCACGGCGTCGTGATGTACCGGGCGTCGAGCAAGGTCGGCGCGAACGTCGGTCCCAACGTCACCCTGAACGAGAGCGACCTGTCCGGCGCGACGCCCGGAAAGCCCACTGCCGTAACGGAATCCTTCACCAACAACGGCCGGACCGCAGTGAGGCAGGCCGATCTGGCGCTGACCGCGCCGGCCGGTTGGTCGGTCACGGCCAACGGTTCGACCCGGTTCACCAACGTCGGCACCGGCAAGACCGTCACCGCGACGTTCACGGTGACGCCCCCGACTCCGACGACACCCATCGAGACGGACACGATCACCGCGACCGCCAAATACTCATGGCGGGACCGGACCGACACCGTGTCCACCAGCCGGCAGGCCCAGCTCGTCTCGCCGGTGCAGGCCCCGTATTCGACGTACTCGTCGGCGACCGACGCGCCCGCGCAGTTCGGTCAGGTCGGCAGCGACTTCGCGATCTCCGGCGCCGGCCAGGACGTGTGGTCCGGCAACGACAACTACTCGGCGATCTATCGCTCCGGCGCCGTCGGCAACGCCGCCACGGTGGAAACCCAGGTCACCTCGACCAGCGCGTTCGGCGGTTACGCCAAGGCCGGTATCATGGTCCGCAACGGGATGACCACCGCCGGCTCCGGGCCGGAAGGCGTGATCCTCTACGTCTCCCCGTCCGGTGGCATCCAGATGGAGTGGAACAGCGACGGCAATCCGTACATCGACTCCGTCACCCCGGGCAACGGCACCATCCCCGAGACGGTTCCGGTGCACCTGAGGCTGGTCCGTTCCGGTGCGACCTACACCGGTTACTACTCCACGGACGGTCAGAACTGGACCACCGTGGGCACCGCGACCGTGCCGGGTCAGGCCGCGACCCAGGACGCCGGGCTGTTCGTGGTGTCGGCCTCGTCCGGCTCGCCGGCGCTCATCGGCTACCACGGTTTCACGATCGCCTGACGGCGGCAGGTGAGTGGCTCGCCTGGGCTTCCAGGTGAGCCACTCACGCGGTCAGACCCAGTACGTGTCGTGCGCCGCGAAGAACTCGGCCATCTCCTCGTCGGACGGGCGCTGCCCGGTGGCCGCGATCTCGGCGAGGCCCTCGAAGTACTTCTCGCGGGGCGCGCCGGGGGAGAACAGGATCAGCATCGAGGCCGGCTGCTCGGACCGGTTGCGGAAGCCGTGCACGCCGCCCTCGGGCACGAAGCAGAAGTCGCCCGGCCGCGCCTCCTTCCAGTCCGTGCCGTCGAAGATCTGGATCGCGCCCTCGAGGACGAAGAACGACTCGGAGAGCGTCCGGTGGAAATGCGGCGCGGGGCCGGCGTTGGCGGCGGACATGTTCCAGCGGTAGAGCCCGTAATCGCCGCGGGTGGTGGCCCCGGTGGCCAGGTAGTCGCACGAGCCGCCGTTGGTCTGCTCGATGTCGTGCGGCGCGTCCTGCGGACGCCAGCGCGCGCTCTTCTCACCCTGCTCGCCGTCGTAGCGGGCGGCCGGGTAGTCGTGCGGCGGCAGGAAGAAACTCATGTGCGACAAGCCTTTCGTGGATGATCAAGCGGTCTGTCGGCGATGGCCGGCGCGAGCCCAGGCGGTCCAGCCACCGTGCAGGATCCGGGCCGTGTGGCCCGCCTCGGTCATGAGCCGGACGGCCCTCGGCGAGCTGACGCAGTACGGGCCCTGGCAGTAGGCCACGATCATGTCGTGGCCCCCCAGTTCCTGGACCCGTTCTGCCATCTCCCTTATGGGCACGGAGAGGGCGCCGGGGATGTGGCCGCGGGCGTAGTCGGCCTCCGTGCGCACATCGATCACGGTGACGTTGCCGTCGGCCAGCAGTTCGGCGAGACGGTCAGCGGTCACCGGCTCCAGCTGATCGCCGGTGCCGAGGTGCGCGGTCACCTGTTCCCGCAGCTCGGCCGCCGTGTCCAGGGCGAAGTCGTGTAGCTGGCCCAGGAACATCGACACCGCTTCGCTCGCGATCCGGTAGTGGATGCGCGTCCCGTCCCGTCGCGACTGGACGAGGTGCGCGGCGCGCAGCTGCTGGAGCTGCGCGGAGGTGTTCTTGACCGGCAGCCCCGCCGTCGCCGCGAGTTCGTCGACCGTCAGCTCGCCGGACTCCAGCACGTCGAGCAGGCGCAGCCGCACCGGACTGGCGAGGGCCTTGCCGAGGCGGGCCAGCTCGGCGTAGATCGGCTCCTCGGGAAAGCCGGAGCGGGCCCGGTCCTCTGCGCTCATATTCCAACGATCGCACGAATATGGGAGTTGGTCAATCGGCGAGCTGCCGGATGTGGGCGCGGACCTCGTCCACGGCACTGGGGGCGACCGAGAGGATGTCGCAGCCGAGGGCGACCAGCAGCGGGATCACCTCGGCGTCGGCGGCGGCGTCCCCGCACACCGAGACCAACAACTGGCGCCGGTGCGCGGCGGTCACCACCTCGCCGATGGCGGCCTGCACGTCGGGGTGGGCCGCCATGGCCGGCGTGGCGGCGGGGTCGCGCCGGTCCAGGCCGAGTACCTGGCAGGTCAGGTCGTTGCTGCCGATGGACAGGAAGTCCGCCGCAGCGGCGATGGAGTCGATGTCGGCCACCGCCTCGGGCAGTTCGATCATCGCGCCGAGCGGGGGCGGGGCCACGCCGACATCGACGGCCGCCTTGGCGAGCAGGTCGCGGCAGACGGCCAGTTCGTCGGCGGAGGCGACCATCGGGATCATGATCCGCAGGTCGGTGGCCGCGCCGGCGGTGAGGATCGCCCGGAACTGGTCGGCGAAGGCGTCCGGCTCGGCGAGCATGAGGGGCAGCCCCCGGCCGATCCGCCCGCCCTCGCCGGCCAGGAACGGCGGCAGCTTGTCGTCGGCGAAGTCGAGGGTCCGCACGGTGACCGGCTGGTGGGCCAGCCGCCGGAAGACCGGCACCAGGGCAGCGGTGTGCTGGGCGTAGCTGGGCCAGCTGCGGGCGTCCAGGAACGGGAGTTCGGTGCGCAGCAGGCCCACGCCCTCGGCGCGGGCGGTGAGCGCGGCCTGCGCGTCGCTCGGGGTCGCGATGTTGGCGCGCAACACGATTCGGCGTCCGCCGCGGGTCACGCTGGGCAGGTCGCGTTCGGCGACCAGCTTCGCCTTGCGCGTCCGGGCGGACTCCATCGTCGTCAGCGCGGTCTGCCTCTCCTCGGCGTCGGGAGTGACGACCAGCGCCGCCCGCTGCGCGTCGACCAGCACCTCGACGCCGTCGGGGCACCGCAGAGCCGCCTCGTCGATCCCCAGCAGCAGGGGGATTCCCAGGGAGCGGGCGACGATCGAGGCATGCGAGTTGGGGCCGCCGACCACGGACGCGGCGGCCACCACCGGGGCGTGCGGTTCGAGCAGGTCGGCAGCGCCGATCTCGTGCGCCAGCAGCACAAGGGGGCCGTCCACGTCGTTGTCGTCGTCCCCGTGCAGCCAGGCGAGGGCGCGGCGGCCGATCTGGCGAACATCGGTGGCACGCTCGGCGAGCATCGGGTCGTCCAGGGACGCCAGCATGGTGGCGTAGCTGTCGACGGCGCGTTTGATGGCGACAGTGGTGGGGCTGCCCTGCTCGGCGTTGCCGATCGCGAGGGCGCGCAGATCGTTGTCCGCGGCGATGTGCCCGGCGACCTCCATGATGTCGGCCTGCTCGGATTGCCCCTGCGCGCGAAGGGATTCCGCCAGCTCCCGCATGCGGCGGGTGACGGCGTCGAAGGCTTCCGTTATCTGCCCGACCGGATCGTCGAGGCGGCGGTGCGGCAGCGTCTGGGCATGGGGGCGGTCGGTGCGGAAGGCAACGCCCAACGCCGTTCCCGGCGACGCCGTGGTTCCACTGTAGACGGTCCGGCTCATCGCACCGTCACCTCGGCGAGGGCGCGGAAGATGAGCGCCGTGGACGTCGCGCCCGGGTCCTGGTGGCCGACGCTGCGGGGCCCGAGGTAGGAGGCGCGGCCCTTCCGGGCCTGCATGGTGGTCGTGGCGCGGGCCCCGGCTTCGGCGGCCTCCGCGGCGTGGGCCGCCGCGGCGGCGAGGCCGCCGCCTTCCCACAGTTCCTGCTCGAACGCGGCGACCGCCGGGGTGTAGGCGTCCACAATGGTCTTGTCCCCGGGCACCGCCGCGCCGAGCCGCTTGACGGCCGTGAGCCCTTCGGTCAGCGCCGACAGGACCTGTTCGGCGCCGGCGTCCGGTCCGGCCAGCGCCCTGCCGATCGCGCGGAACGCGCTGCCGTACAACGGTCCCGCCGCGCCGCCGACGCTCGAGATGAGCGTGGCGCCGGTGCGGACCAGGACGTCGCCCGGCGTCTCGAGCGGGGTGTCGGCCAGCGCGTCCAGGCAGGCGCTGAACCCGCGGCGCATGTTCGCGCCGTGGTCGGCGTCGCCGATGGCCGAGTCCAACTGGGTCAACTGGTCGGTGTGCTCGTCGATTGCGGCGGCGATGGCCTGTACCCAAGCCCGGGCGAGTGCGGCGTCCACCAGGTACTCCTTCGAACCGGTGATGTGTGGTGATGGATGGGCGTGCCCGCGCGCGCCTGTGGCACACGCGCGGGCACGCCCGGTCGGTGGGCGGGTCAGCAGCCCCAGCGCAGGGCCGGAGTGCGCACCGGCGCGTCCCACAGCGCCAGCATCTGCTCGTCGGCCCGGCACACCGTGATGGACACCCCGGCCATCTCCAGGCTGGTGACGTAGTTGCCCACCAGGGTGCGGGCGACGGTGATTCCCTTGTCCGCCAACACCGCGGACACCTCGCCGAACACGAGGTACAGCTCGAGCAGCGGGGTGCCGCCCAGCCCGTTGACCATCACGATGGTCCGGTCGGCGGGGTCGAGCGGCTGGTCGGACAGGATGGCGTCCATCGCGGTCGCCACGATCTCCTTGGCGCCGGCCAGTTTCTCCCGCCGCCGGCCGGGTTCGCCGTGGATGCCGACGCCGACCTCGATCTCGTCGTCGGGCAGGTCGAACCCGGGCCGGCCGGACGCCGGCGTGGTGCAGGCGGTGAGCGCGACCGCGAACGACCTGGAGGCCGCGTTCACCCGCCGGGCGATCTCGGCGACGCCGTCGAGGTCGGCGCCCTCCTCGGCGTGGGCGCCGGCGATCTTCTCCACGAACACGGTCGCCCCGGTGCCGCGGCGGCCGGCGGTGTAGGTGGAGTCCTGCACGGCCACGTCGTCGTCGACCAGGACCGTGCGCACCGCGATGCCCTCGTCGCCGGCCAGCTCGGCGGCCATCTGGAAGTTCATCACGTCGCCGGTGTAGTTCTTGACGATGTGCACGACGCCGGCCCCGCGGTCGGCGGCCCTGGTGGCGGCCAGGATCTGGTCGGGCACGGGGGAGGTGAACACCTCGCCGGGACAGGCGGCGTCGAGCATGCCGGCGCCGACGAAGCCGCCGTGCAGCGGCTCGTGGCCGGAGCCGCCGCCGGAGATCAGTCCGACCTTGGCCCGGTGCGGGCCGTGCGCGCGGGTGATGATCCTCTGGTCGAGGTCGACGGACAGGTCGGGATGAGCGGCGGCCAGACCGGCGAGCGCGTCGGCGAGCACCGTGTCCGGGCTGTTGAGGAACTTCTTCACGACACCGCCACCTCACTCGCGATGCTGCCCTCGGTCACGGTCGCCGCCCGGCGGCGCCGGTTGAGGGCGGTGTAGGCCAGGCCGGCGGCGACCGCCCCGGCGAACTCGGCGATCAGGTACACCGGCAGCTGTTCCCAGTGGACGGTGCCGCCGAACAGCTGGCCGACGAGCATCGGGCCGAGGGTGCGGGCCGGGTTGATCGACGCGCCGGTGGCCGGCGCGACCGGGATGATGACGGCGAAGACGGCGAGGCCGATGGCCAGGCCGGCGAAGCCGCCCGGGGCCCGGCGGTCGATCGCGCCGAACACCACGAACGCCAGCAGGAACGTGCCGATCGCCTCGGCCAGGAAGGCCTGGCCGACGCCGACGGTGGGGGCGTAGCCGGCGATGCCGAGCCCGACCGTGACCGCCTTGCCGCCGAGCACGCCGACGATGGCCAGGGCGCCGACGACGGCGCCGAGTGCTTGTGCCGCAAGGTATCCGGGCACCTGCCGCCACGGCATGCGCCCGGTGGCGGCCAGCGCGACGGTGATCGCGGGGTTGATCTGGCAGCCGGAGATGTGGCCGATCGCGTAGACCAGGGCGACCACGGCCATCGCGAAGGCGAACGAGATGACGCCCAGTTGGGCCATCGTGAACGGCGCGTCGCCGCCCACGATCAGGGTCGCCGGCACCGAGCCGACGCCGATGAAGACCAGCGTCGCGGTGCCGATCAGTTCGGCGAGAAGTTTTTGCAGGTAGGAGTTGTCGTCCATGACATGCGTCCGTCGGCAGCGGCGCCGGCGGACGTCTCACCTCCTCCGCGCGAGGGGCGGAACGGGGCGAACTCGGCGTACCGTGTTCGTCATTGCTGAACAGGATTCCGAGAAATTAGGCGCGCGGAAGAACCCTGTCAAGAGGGTGGGAACGGCCCTCAGGCGCCGCGCCTCGCCGGGGTGCGGGCGGCGCCCAGGTCGCGGGACAGCATCCGGGCGGTCTCGCGGACCATCACCGCCAGCTCCTGGCGGGCCGGGTCGGCCAGCACGCGCTCCACCGGGCCGACCACGCCGATGGCCCCCACGACCTCGGCGGACCGGTCGAACACCGGCGCCGCGATGCCGGCGTCGCCCAGCGTGGACTCCTGGTCCTCCACCCCGTAGCCGGTGGTCGCGACCTGGTCCAGCTGCGCCGCCAGCTCGGCCGGGTCGGTGATGCTGGTGCCGGTCAGCACCGGCAGCTCGCCGGCGAGCAGGCGGTCGCGGTCGGCGGCGGGCCCGAACGCCACGATCGCCTTGCCCAGGGCGCAGGTGCTCCACGGGATGCTCGCGCCGACCTCGTGGATCTGCAGGGAGCCCTCCGGGCGGAAGGCGTGGTGCACGACCAGCACGTGGTCGCCGGTGAGCACCGCGACCCACACCGCCTCGCCGCTGCGCTTGGCCAGCGAGTCGGCCCAGGTCAGCGAGCGGGTGCGCAGCTCGTGGGTGTCCAGGTAGGCGTTGCCCAGCTGGAGCAGGCCGGGGCCGAGCCGGTACTTGCCGGTCTCGCTGTCCTGCGCCACCAGGCCCTCCGCCTCCAGCGTGCGCAGCAGCGCGTGCACCGTCGGCTTGGCCACGCCGATCCGGTCGGCCAGCTCGGTCACGCCCAGGCGGGGGCCACCGTGCGACAGCTCCCGCAGGATGGCCGACGCCCTGCGTACCGACTGAACCAGCATCTGCAACCCCGATTCGGTATTGCTGAACAGCGTTCCGATATCTAGCATCCGTGTTCATGACCGGACCAGTCGGGATCGTACTCGTGTCACACAGCGCCGGGCTCGCCGACGGGCTGCGTGACCTGCTCGGGCAGATCGGCTCGGACGCCGTGCCCGTGGTGGCCGCCGGCGGCACCGCCGACGGCCGGATCGGGACCAGCTACGACCTGGTCACCGAGGCCATCGACAAGGCGGACCGGGGCGCCGGCGTGGTCGTGCTGCCCGACCTGGGCAGTTCCGTGCTCACCACGCGGACCGTCCTCGAGGACCACCCCCGGGCCGACACCGTCGTCGTCGACGCCCCGTTCGTCGAAGGCGCCGTCGCGGCCGCCGTCACCGCCGCCGCCGGCGGCGACCTCAACGCCGTCGTCTCAGCCGCCCAGGAGGCCCGCGATGTCCCCAAGCTCTGACGTCCACACCACCGTCGTCCTGCCGGCCAACCTGCACGCCCGCCCCGCCGGCAAGCTCGCCCAGGCCGCCGCGCAGTTCACCAGCACCATCCGGATCGAACACGCCGGCCGCGCCATCAACCCCACCGGCGTGCTGTCGGTGATGAGCCTCGGCGCCACCGCCGGCTCCACCGTCACCATCTCCGCGTACGGGCCCGACGCCGACACCGCCGTCACATCCCTGGCCCACATCCTCGCCACCGCCGAGTAGCGACGGTCCCGCGTGTGATTTGTCGACGGTGTAACCGACCGATGAGCCCGTATCGCTAGGCTGCGCCGGTGCCAGCCGCACCACGCCCCGTCGACCCCGTGCTCCGCGCGCTGCGGGGCTGCCTGCTGGCCGGCACCTCGACCGCCCTGACGGTCACCGCGCACGCCGCGGCCGGCGGCGGTATCCCCGATCTGGGCCTGTTCCTGCTGCCGACGGTGCTGCTGGCCGGCGCGGGAACGCTGCTCGCCGAGCGGGTCCGCGGGCGTGGCGTCATGTTCGCGGTCCTGGGCGGCACCCAGCTCGCGGTCCACAGCCTGCTGGCGATGCACGCCACCAGCTATGAGATGTTCCTGGCCGGCCACGCGGTGGCCGGGCCGGTGCCGATGACGATCGCGCACGTTCTGGCCACCGCCGTCCTCGCGGTCGTCCTCACCCACGCCGACGCGGTGCTGGCCGCCGTCGCCGACGTGCTCTCGACGGTGGTGCCGCGCCCGGTTCCGGCGCTGCCGGCCTGGGCTCCGGTCGCCGTGCCGGTGACGGCGCCGTGCCCGGGCACCGAGGTCATGCTCCTGCTGCGGCGGGTCCGGTCCCGCCGCGGACCCCCGTCCGACTCCTGAATCCCCTTTCACCCCACCGTACTGACAGGAGTCAGGAGCCATGTCACTTCGTTCACCCTCGCGCGCGCTGACACGGGTCGGCGCGGTCGCGACCGTCACGCTCGCCACCGCTCTGCTGACCGCCGGCATCGCCGCCGCGCACGTGGAAACCGATCCGGGCCAGGCCACCAAGGGCGACGAGTCCGTCGTCACCTTCCGCGTGCCCAACGAGGAGGACTCGGCCGGCGTCGTCAAGCTGGAGGTCAGCTTCCCGCTCGACCATCCCGTGCCGGAGGCGAACACGACGCCGATGCCCGGCTGGACGGCCGCCGTCACCATGACGACGCTGCCCAAGGCGGTGCACCAGAACAACTCCGACGTCAAGAACGCCGTGCAGACCGTGACCTGGACCGCCGACCCCGGCACCCAGATCAAGCCCGGCGAGTTCCTGCGGTTCGCGGTGCTGGCCGGTCCGCTGCCCGACAACACCGACAAGCTGACGTTCAAGGCGTTGCAGACCTACAGCAACGGCGACGTGGTGCGGTGGATCGACCCGCCGGCCGCGAACGGCGCGCCGGAGCCCGAGCACCCCGCGCCGACGCTCACCCTGGTCTCCGACGAGGCCGATGCCGGCGCGGCCAAGCCTGCCCCCGTCGCCACGTCCTCCTCGGACGACACGGCCCGCTGGCTGGGCGGCGCAGGTCTGGGAGTCGGCATCCTCGGGCTCGCCCTCGGGATCGTCATCGCCGCGCGTGGCCGGCGCGGCACGAAGGACTAGCGGCTGTCGGGGGCGGGACGCCGAGGCCGCGGCGTCCCGCCCCTCTCGTCACGCAGCGGAGGCCGGTGATTTCGCCGATGCCGGCGGTGGGGCCGCGCCGCCAGCCTTCCGGTCGAAGATCCCGGATCGCCGCCGGCACCGAGGCCGTCGCCGTGTCCGGGGCCGGAAGGAAGCCCCATGCAGCCACAGCAGAAGGCACGGCGGTGGTTCACCCGATCGTCGGCGGTGCTGGCGGTCGTCCTGGCGCTGGCGGCCGGCGGCCTGGCCGCCACCGCCGCACCCGCCTACGCCGACCAGGTCGGCCAGGCCCCCACCGCGGCGAACATCACCGGTGACGGCAGCTTCGCCACGGCGTCCGCCCCGATCACCAACCAGACCGGGTTCGGCGGCGGCACCGTCTACTACCCGACGGCGGCCGGCACGTATCCGGTGGTCGCCGTCGTTCCCGGATTCGTGTCCACCTGGAGCCAGATCAGCTGGCTCGGCCCGCGGGTGGCGTCCTGGGGCTTCGTCGTCGTGGGCGCCGACACCACCAGCGGGTTCGACAGCCCGTCGCAGCGCGCCGACGAGTTGCTCGCGGCGTTGAACTGGGCGGTGAACTCCGCGCCGGCGGCCGTGCGGGGCAAGGTCGACGGCACGCGCCGGGGCGTGGCCGGCTGGTCCATGGGCGGCGGCGGGACCCTTGAGGCGCTGGCCAAGGACACGACCGGCACGGTGAAGGCCGGGGTGCCACTGGCGCCGTGGGACATCGGGCAGGACTTCAGCAAGGTCACCAAGCCGGTGTTCATCGTGGGGGCGCAGAACGACACCATCGCGCCGCCCGCCCAGCACGCCGTCCCGTTCTACAACGCGGCTGCCGGACCGAAGTCCTATCTGGAACTCGCCGGCGCCGACCACTTCTTCCCGACCACCGCCAACCCCACGGTGTCCAGGGCGATGGTGTCCTGGCTGAAGCGCTTCGTCAGCTCCGACGACCGGTTCACTCCGTTCACCTGCGGGTTCGCCGGCGCGGCGGTGTCGGCCTTCCGGAGCACGGCCTGCTAGCCCATCAGCTTCGCCAGTTCCACCCGTGACCGCACGCCCAGCTTCGCGAAGATGGCGCGCAGGTGGTGATCCACTGTCCTGGCGCTGATGAGCAGCTGCGCAGCCACCTCCCGGTTGGTCGCCCCGTCGGCGACCAACCGGGCGATGCGGGCCTGGTGCGGGGTCAGCGCCCCGTCGACGGCCGCGGGACGGGTCCGGGTGGTCCGGGTGGGGTGGCCGGCGGCGCGGAGCTCGCCGGCGGCCTGCTCGGCCCAGCATGTGGCGTCGAATCGCTCGAAGGTGGTGAGGGCGTCGTGCAGGAGATCCCTTGCCCGCTTGGGTTTGCGACGTCGACGCAGCAACTGACCGAACAGCAGTCCCGTGCGGGCGCGGTCGAATGCGTTGGCGCTCAAGGCATGCAGCCGCATCGCTTCGTGGAAACGCGCTTCGGCCTCGGCCGGGTTGTCCGTCAGCAGCGCGTGGCACCGCGCCGACAGCGCCAGCCAGTACGGGTTGCGGGTGCTGTCGGCCCACGAGTCGTACACCCTGAGCGCTCTGGCGGCGAGTGATCGCCGCCCACACCGCGCGGCGGCCTCGACCAGGTGCGGCGTGGTGTGGATCTGGAGTATGAGGTGCCCTCGGCTGTCGTGGTCGGCGATGACGTCGCGCAGGTGGTCCACGGCGTGGGCGTAGCGGCCCTCGGCGAGGTCGAGCGCGGCCAGTGCCCAGATCCGGTACGCCGTGGCCCGCCTGGTGCCCCGGCCCGCGGCCTGACGCAGCCGCAGCAGGCACGTCCGCTTGTCACCGATCATCCCGGCGACCGCGCCGAGCTGGGCGAGGTAGTTGCCGGTCATCGTGTCCTGGCCGCTGTCCTGCGCCAGTCGCAGCCCGTCCAGGGTGGTCGTCACGTCGTCGAACCTGCCGAGCACGAACTCGGCCAGCGACGTTGCGTCCAGGGCCTGGGCCAGTGCCAGCGGGTCACCGGTGGTCTCCGCGATCCGCATCGCGCGGCCGGCGAGCTGGTGCGCCCGCTGCTCGTCGCCACGGAAGAGCGCGGCCATGCTCGTCCGGCTCAGCATGTCGCTGTCGTCGAGCGTGGTGGCCAGGGCGAGCAGACGACGCGACGATGTGGTCGCTCGGCTCTGGTGTCCCTGGAAGGTCTCCGACAACGTCTCGAAGTAGTCGAACATCGATTGGACCACGGGCGTTTCCCGAGGACGGCGCAACGCCAGGGCCTGACGGGCGATCTCCGGA
Source organism: Kutzneria buriramensis (assembly GCF_003387475.1). GTDB lineage: Bacteria > Actinomycetota > Actinomycetes > Mycobacteriales > Pseudonocardiaceae > Kutzneria > Kutzneria buriramensis. Next base: position 37,438 of record NZ_QUNO01000019.1, read on the forward strand.
TACCGCTCGTGGCCGCCCGACTGGTACAGGGCCTCGCCGGCCCGCATCAGCGCCGCGATCGCGAGCCGCCGGTCGCGGGTGGCCAGGTCCTTCGCGGCGGCGAGGAACATCCGGCTGGCGGCGGCGGGCTCGCCCGTCCGCATCTCGATCTCGCCGGCCAGGACCCGGGACCGAGCCCGAACGTCCACCGGTGACGCGGGGATCCGCCGGAGCAGGGTTGCCGCCCGGCTCGGTTCGCCGGCGAGCCAGGCGTGGTGGGCCGCCGCCAGGAAGCGGGTCGCGTCGCCGCTCAGTTCGGCGGCTCGTTCCAGGGCACGGGAGGAGGTGGCGTACCGGCCGGTCTCCGCGGTCGCGACCCGCTCCAGTTCGGCGGCCAGCCGGACGTCCGGGCCGTCAGTGGCGGCGGCCCGATGCAGCACCTGGCGTAACGGATCCGTCCGCGGGTCGAGCGCCCGCGCGAGGCAGCGGTGCGCCGCTCTCCGTTGCGTGAGCGGCGCTTCGTGGTAGGCGACCGAGCGGAGAAGCGGCTGCAGGAAGACCACCGCCCGTCCCTGCACGTGAACCATTCCGGCCGCCTCCGCGGGTTCCAGCGCGGCAATGTCGAGGCCGCTGAGATTGGCCGCGCGCACCAGGGTTTCGACGTCCGCCTCGTCGTCGGCCGCGGCGAGCAGCACCAGCCAGCGGGCGTCGGCCGGGAGCCGGTCCAGTCGTGCTTGGTAGTCGCGGCGCAGAAGACTGTTCGGGGGCAGCGTTTGTGGCGCCGGCTGCTCACCTCGAAGCTGACCCGGTGTGAGCGCGTCGGCCAATTCGAGCAGCGCCTGGGGATTGCCGCAGGCGATGTCGGTCAACGCCGGCAACAGGGTCGGCGTGCCGACGACCGTACGGAGCAGTTCGATGCTCGCCTGCCGGCCGAGCGGGGCGAGCCGGAGGGCCGTCAGACCGGCCAGGCTCGCATTGTCTCTATGTTCGTCGCGGCGGGCGAAAAGCATGCCGATTCGTTCGGATCTCAGCCTTCTGGCGACAAAGCCCAGCGCGTCGAGGGAGGGCTCATCGATCCACTGCGCGTCGTCCACAACGCACAACCACGGACATTCGCCGGCCGCCGCCCGGAACAGCTCCAGCACCTGGACCCGCGACCACAGCCCCGGATCCTCTTTCGCCGCAAGGGATCGCGCCAACTCGGCCGCCCGGTCCGCCAGCATGCCCGGCAGATGCGCGGCCAGCAGGTGAAGCACCTGGTGCAGGGCCGCGAACTCGATACCTGTCTCGGCCTCGTGTCCGCTGACTGACACCAGTCGGACACCCACTGCCTCGGCCGTCGCGAACCGGATGAGCGCGCTCTTGCCGATGCCCGCCTCGCCGTGCAGGACCAGAGCCGAGCCTTCACCGCGCGCAATACCGGCCAGCCAACCGATCAGCCTGTCGCATTCGTTGTCCCGACCGGACAACGTCTTCGGCGTCGACACGGCCACCATGATTGGCAACGTACACAGCGCGCCGCGCCGCAACAGCACGCCGACCGGGTGACCAGATGGGTATTCGACGAATTCGACCCGGCCGGTGGTGGATCCACCATCAGCCGGGTCGAACCGGACCTACCTGAATGCGATTACCACCATGTTCACCGCCGCCGACGAACTGCTGGTGATCGCGTTCAGCCTCGCATGGACTTACAGGTGCATGCTCGCGCCGAGGGTGTCCAGGGCCTTCTGGACCATGGCCTGGGCGTTGGCGTTGAGGTTGGCGTTGGAGCCGTTGACGACCCACTGCGAGCCGGACAGGATCACGACGGTCACGCCGTTGTCGACGCCGCCGCTGGTGCCGCTGCTGTTGATGCCGAGCAGCGCGGCTGCCTTGACCGACGCCTCGCCCAGCTCGCGCGAGTCGTTCTGGGAGGTGGTCTGGTCGTTACCGGTCTGCGTGTCGCCGAAGATCGCGCCGATGACCTTGCTCTTGTAGAACATCAGTGCGAACTGCCGGCCCTTGATGCCGTGCTCCTTGTAGAAGAAGTGCGGGCACGGGCTCTTGCGGTCCCAGCAGTCGTCGCCCAGGACGTAGAACGGCACGTGGTGCGCAGCGAGCTGCTTGCCGTTGCTGTCCTGGAACGTCGTCTGGTCCTGGTGGTCCGGATCCGAGTCGGGGTCGCTGCCGTCGTCGTCCACGGCCAGGCTGGAGCTGTATGCGTAGACGCCCGAGGTCACCTGGTAGACGTTGACGTTCTGGGCCCGCGTCATGGTGTTGATGTGGGGCTTGGTGTTGACCTTGTTCGCGGTCGTGCTGTTCTTTTTCACGCCGGCCAGCACCTGGGCCGCCGTGAACGACGCCGGAGCGTTCGGGGACTGAGCGGCCTCGGCCGAGTCGCCGACCGTGGTGGCAGTGTTCACGGTGGCGGCGGCGGACCTGACAGCGAGCGGCGTGGCAAGCGCCATGGCCGCAGCGGCTACCACCGCTATGCGCGTGCGGGCTGATGACATGTGCAGGGCCTCCACAATCGTTAGGAAGGTTTCCTAACGCATTAGAGCACCAGTGGCGACCCGTGTCACGTGATCAAACTTTAGGAAAATTTGAGGTGGGCGGCGATCCGGTCACGCGCCGAGGCTGGTCCTCGCCAGCTCGCGCAGCTCATCGTCGGTGACATCGGCGGCGTCCTCGGGACGCAGCCGGATGGTCCCCTTGGCCGCCCGCGCGCCGGGGTGGCGGTCGAGGAACCCCTCGTCCCGCCACCCGTAGAGCGACACACCGTGCTTCCACACGCCGATGTGCAGCCGCCGCTTGCCGACGCGGAACGTCGGCATGCCGTAGGAGAGGACGACCTCGGCGTCGGGCCGGGCCTCGAGCACGAGCCGGTGGACGCGGTCGAACAGCGCCCGGTGCTGGGCCGGGATGGCCTCGATGTAGTCCTGCACGGTCGCCGGCGCCACGATCGTCATGGTGGCCTCGGGGAACTGGTCTCGCAATCGCAGCCGCAGCCGAGGGTTCCATCGCCTCGCGGACTGGCAGCAACCGGAAGAGGCTTCGTCGAGGTCGCCGTGAGTCGATGGCTGCTCGGCGCCTGCCGACCCTTGACGGGTGAACTACCGGCCTGCATACGCGCTTAACCTCAAGTTAATCGATTAAACAGCCGGGAGCCCGGAAGGAGGGCGCCGCGATGGCCAGAGTCCGGATGTCCGACGTGGCGGCCCGTGCCGGGGTCTCGACGGCGACGGTGTCGATGGTCCTCAACGGGGTGAACAGCACGCGCATCTCCCCACAGACCCAGCAGCGGGTGCGCGAGGCGGCCGAGGCGGTCGGCTACGAGCCGAACTCCGTGGCCCGAAGCCTCAGAACCCAGCAGACGCGGCTGGTCGGCCTGATCTCTGACACGATCGCGACCACGCCGTTCGCCGGGCGGATGCTGGCCGGGGCCAACGACGTTGCGCGCGAACACGGGCGCCTGGTGATCCTGACCGACACCGAGGGCGATGTCGGGGCCGAGCGGCAGGCGCTGCAGGCACTGAGCGGGCAGCAGGTCGACGCCATGATCTACGCGTGCATGTGGCACCGCGTGGTCGAGGTGCCGGAGGGGCTGCCCGAGGACGCGGTCCTGCTCGACTGCGCGCCGGCGTCGGCGGACCGGGCCGCGGTCGTTCCGGACGAGCGGGCGGGCGGGATGGCGGCGGTACGCGAGCTGGTGGCCGCCGGGCACCGCCGGATCGCGTTCCTGGACGCGGAGGAACGGTTCGATCTCGTCGCCTCACGGCTGCGGCACGAGGGGTATCTCCAGGTCCTCGCCGAGGCGGGGATCGAGCCGGATCCCTTCCTGCACGCCAGGGCCGAGCCGGTGGCGGGCGGCGGACGGGAAGCGGCCCGGCGGCTGCTGGACCTGCCGGCGAGCCGGCGCCCCACGGCGATGTTCTGCTTCAACGACCGCATGGCGATGGGCGCCTACGCGGCCGCGCACCAGCGCGGCCTGTCGGTTCCCGGCGATCTGTCCGTCGTCGGCTACGACGACCAGCAGCTGGTCGCGGCCGAGCTCGATCCGCCGCTGACGACGGTCGCGCTCCCGCACTACGAGATGGGCCGGTGGGCGATGGAGGTCGCCCTCGGACTGCGCCGGGCGGACCCGGCGGCCCCGCATCTCATGCCGTGCCCGATCGTTCGACGGGCCTCGGTGGGCCCGCCGCCGGCCCAGTTTGGCGACTGAACCGGCGGCGGATCTCTGCACTCACATGGCAGTTGGCGCTGCCATCCAGCACGGAGGCGACGGCCGGTCGCGCTCCGAGAAAGAGACTCCACGGTGAAGCGCAAGTCCCTCTCGATCATAGTAGCGGCCGGCCTGTCCGCGGCGCTCGCGCTCGGCGGCTGCGCCCGCGCGAGCCAGGACTCGGCCGGAGCCCCCGGCGAGATCACGATGTGGACGCACTCGGCCGGCAATCCCGGCGAGTTGGCTGTGTACAAGCAGATCATCGCCGACTTCAACGCATCCCAGCACCAGTACAAGATCGTCCAACAGAACTTCCCGCAGGGCTCCTACAACGACGCGATCACCGCGGCGGCCGCCGCGCACAAGCTGCCCTGTCTGCTGGACATGGACGGCCCGGTGATGCCGAACTGGGCCTGGGCGGGCTACCTCCAGCCGCTGGGCCTACCGGACAGCCTGATCAACTCCCTGCTGCCCACCACCGTCGGCCGCTACAGGAACACCGTCTACTCGGCCGGCTACTGGGACGCGGCGCTGTCGATCTTCGCCCGCAGGTCGGTGCTGGACAAGAACAACATCAGGATCCCCACCGTCGACAAGCCGTGGACGCTGGACGAGTTCGACGCGGCCGTCACCACCCTGAAGGCGAACGGCTACGCCACTCCGCTGGACCTGGGCGCCGCCGACACGGGGGAGTGGTGGTCGTACGCGTACTCGCCGATGCTCCAGAGCGCCGGCGGCGACCTGATCAACCGCGGCACGATGAAGTCCGCCGACGGCGCGCTGAACGGCCCGGACGCGGTGACGTTCTTCACCTGGTTCCAGCAGGCGTTCACGAACAAGTGGGCTGACAACTCCGGCCCGGTCGGCAACCAGCGCTTCATCGACAACAAGGTGGCGCTGAGCTATACCGGCGTGTGGAATGCCAAGGATGCGCTGGCCGCCGTCGGCGGCGACCTGCTGATCCTGCCCCCGGTGGACTTCGGCAAGGGGCCGAAGATCGGCGGCGGCTCCTGGCAGTGGGGCATCTCGGCGGGCTGCCCGAACGCCGACGGGGCCCGCGCGTACCTGAAGTTCAGCTTCCAGGACTCCTACCTCACGGCCTTCGCCGACAGCCAGGTCGTCATCCCGAGCACCGCCTCGGCCGCGGCGGCGTCGAAGTACTTCAGCGACACCGGCGCGTTGCACCAGTTCGCGGTGCTGTCGCAGAAGTTCGCGCTGGCCCGGCCGGCCACGCCCGGCTACCCGGTGATCTCCTCGACCTTCGAGAAGGCGGCCAAGGACATCATGAACGGCGCCGAGGTGAAGTCCACGCTGGACACCGCCGTGCAGGCGATCGACACCGACATCAAGTCGCAGAACAACTACGGCTTCTAGACCGTCCTTCCCCGCCCGGCGGCGACGCCGGGCGGGCCGAGAGGGAAGGCTCCTCCCATGACGGCGATCTCCCCGCCGGACACCCGCGCGGTCGGCGCGGCCGCGAGTTCCTTCCCGCGCCGCAGGATCCGCGCCGACCTGCGCTCCGAACGCCGGGCCGGCTGGGCCATGGTCGCCCCCGCCGTGCTGCTGCTGGCGGCGTTCCTGATCGTCCCGGTGCTCCTCGGCTTCGTCCTGTCGTTCACCAACGCCCGGCTGGTCTCGCCGGAACCGGTCGGCTTCGCCGGCCTCGACAACTTCGTCCGGGCGTTCACCGCCGACCCGACCTTCGTCCGCTCGCTGCTGAACACGTTCTGCTTCGCCGCCGTCGTGGTGCCGGTGCAGGCCGGGTTCGGGCTGGTGCTGGCCATCCTGGTGAACCAGAAGATCCGTGGCGCGGTCGCGTTCCGGGTCATCTTCTTCATCCCGGTGGTGACCTCGATCGTCGTGGTGTCGATCCTGTGGAAGTTCATGTACCAGCGGGACGGGCTGGTCAACTCGTTCATCGACTCGATCACCTTCGGCGCCTGGCGGGGCACCGCCTGGCTGGACAACCCGAGCACCGCGCTGGCCGCGATCATCGTGTTGTCCGTCTGGCAGGCGGTCGGCTTCCACATGCTGATCTGGCTGTCCGGGCTCCAGACCATCCCCGAGGAGCTGTACGAGGCTGCGCGCATCGACGGCGCCGGCGCCTGGCGGCAGTTCCGCGACGTGACGTGGCCGTGCCTACGCCCGACCCGGGTGTTCGTGCTGATCACCATCACCATCGCCGCGCTCGGCCTGTTCGTGCAGGTCGACGTGATGACCCAGGGCGGCCCCGTGGACGCCACCTCGACGCTGGTCTACCACGCCGTCCGGATGGGCTACCACCAGCAGCAGATCGGCTACGGCTCGGCGCTGTCGCTGGTGTTCTTCGTGCTGGTGCTCGTCGTCGCGCTGGTGCAGCGCTTCCTGACCCGAGACAAGGACTGAGCCATGGCCGCACACGTGGTCGAGGCGGGTGAGCGGGTGCTGCGCCGCCGCCGGCGCGTCTGGATCTACCTCGTGCTGGTCGGACTCGCCGTGTTCTTCCTGTTCCCACTGGTGTTCATGTTCGTCTCCAGCCTCAAGCCCGACGGCCAGATCCTGTCCGACCTCGGCGGTTGGCGGGCGTTCCTGCCGCTGGGCGACATCAGCCTGCGCAACTACGCCGGGGTGTTCGACCGGGTCCCGGTCGGACGGTTCCTGCTCAACTCGGTGATCGTCACGGTGGCGATCGTCGGCGCCGGGCTGGTGGTGAACTCCATGGCCGGCTTCGCGATCTCCCGGCTGCGCTGGACCGGCCGGGGCGTCGTGCTCAGCGTCGTCATCGCCACGCTGATCGTGCCGTTCGAGACCATCGCGGTGCCGATGGTCTACTGGGTCTCGCAGCTGCCGACCCTGGTGTTCCAGCACGGTCAGGTCGAGTACGACTTCGGTTGGCTGGACTCCTATCAGGTGCAGATCATCCCGTTCATCGCCAACGGCTTCTCGATATTCCTGTTCGCCCAGTACTTCTCGACCATCCCGACCGCGATCGACGAGGCGGCCCGGATCGACGGCGCGGGCTGGTTCACCATCTACCGCAGGATCGCCGTGCCGCTGTCCGGGCCGGCGTTCGCCACCGTCGCCATCCTCACGTTCCTGCCGGCCTGGAACCAGTACCTGTGGCCGAGCATGGTCGTGCAGGACGAGAACCTGCGGCCGGTCATGGTCGGCATGCAGTACTTCTTCCAGGACAACACCGCCTGGGGCGAAGTCATGGCGTACACCTCGATGATCACGCTGCCGGTGCTCGTGGTGTTCCTCGCCTTCCAACGCGCTTTCGTCAGCAGCGTCGCCGCCAGCGGCGTCAAGGGATAACGCCCCGCACCTTCTCGACGTGATCACCGTCGCCGGGCGCCGGTGTCGGTTCGCCGTGCCTGCCGACCTTTCCGAAAGGCTCGTGGATGTTCTCGCTGCCCGATTCCTGGGTCTGGGACTTCTGGTTCGCCGACGACGGCGACCGGTATCACCTGTTCTTCCTGTACGCCTCGCGCGCCCTGCACGACCCCGAGGCCCGTCACTACCGCGCGTCGATCGGCCACGCGGTCTCGACCGACCTGGCCGACTGGACCCGGATCGAGGACGCCCTGGTGCGGGCGGACGCCCCGGCGTTCGACGACCTGGCGACGTGGACGGGTTCGGTGGTGCGGCACCCGGACGGGACCTGGTTCCTGTTCTACACCGGCGCGGCGGCCGCCCCGGACGGCAAGAACGTCCAGCGGATCGGCTACGCCACGTCCCAGGACCTGGTGACCTGGCAACGGAATCCGGAGAATCCCGTGCTGGCCGCCGATTCCCGCTGGTACGAGACGCTGGACGTCGGCGTCTGGCACGATGAGGCCTTCCGTGACCCCTGGGTGTTCGCCGACCCGAACGGGGACGGCTGGCACATGCTCATCACCGCCCGCGCCACCGCCGGCGAGCCGTTCGAGCGCGGCGTCGTGGGCCATGCGGTCTCGGCCGATCTGCGGAGCTGGGAACCGCGCCCGCCGCTGACGGCCCCCGGACCGCGGGGATTCGGGCAGCTGGAGGTCACCCAGGTCGAGGTGGTCGACGGCCGGCCGATCCTGGTGTTCTCCTGCCTGGCCGAGCACGCCTCGGTGGACCGGCGGGCGACGGGCACGACCGGTGGCATCTGGGCCGCCCCGGCGGGCGGTCCGCTCGGGCCGTTCGACATCGCGGCGGCCGAGCCCGTCACCGACGACCGCTTCTACAGCGGACGGCTGATCCGCCGCCGGTCCGACGACCGCTGGGTGCTGGTCGCCTTCCACCACCGCGGCGAAGACGGCTTCGTCGGTGTCATCAGCGATCCCATGCCGGTGGCGTGGGACGGCAAACGCCTCAGTGTTGTGTAGTTCTCCTCAGTTCCGGAGGTTGGCATGAGCTCAAAGACGAGCGGGCCTCGACTATTGCGGACGGTGCTCGTGGTCGCCCTCGCGGCGACCGTGGTGGCCACGGGCGTGTTCGGTCCCGGCGGCGCCACTGCGGCGTCGTCGGCGACCACGTATCGCGCCCAGTACCACTTCACGGTGCCCGACCACTGGAAGAATGATCCCCAGCGGCCGGTCTACGTCGACGGTAAGTACAACTACTACTACCTGTACGACGCCGACTATCCGACCCAGGTCGGCACCGCCTGGCGGCTCGCGACGAGCACCGACGGGGTCGCCTTCGCCGATCAGGGCGTCGCCGCGCCGAAGAAGACGAACGCGAACTACGACCTCTGGTCCGGGTCGACGGTCGTGGACACCAGGAACACGGCCGGTTTCGGCACCGGCGCGGTGGTCCAACTGGTCACGCAGATGGACCACCCGAGCGCCGCGCAGATCGCGAACGGCTCCGGGCCGCAGGCGCAGTTCCTGTGGTACTCGATCGACGGCGGCCGGACGTTCCGGCCCTACGGCGACACGCCGGTGATCCCCAACGGCGGCCGCGGCGCCTTCCGGGACCCGAAGGTCGTCTGGGACGCCGCGCGCGGCCGGTGGGTCGCGGCGATCACCGAAGGCGACCGGATCGGGTTGTTCACCTCGCCGGACCTGAAGACGTGGACGCAACGGTCGGACTTCGTGACCAGCTACGGCACGCTGGAATGCCCGGACCTGTTCCAGATCCGCGCCGATGACGGCACCACGCACTGGGTGCTGGGCCTGAGCGCCAACGGGATGTCGGCTGGGATGCCCAATACCTACGCGTACTGGACCGGTTCCTTCGACGGGGCCAAGTTCACCGCCGACTCGGCCACGCCGCAGTGGCTGGACCAGGGCTTCGACTGGTACGCCGGCGTCACGTGGGAGGATCCGGCCGCGCCGCTGGACCGGCGGTTCGGGATGGCGTGGATGAACAACTGGGCGTACGCGGACACCACGCCGACCTGGGCCGCGGACGGCTTCAACGGCACCGACTCGATCGTCCGGCGGATCACCCTGAAGCGCTACGCGGACAGGTACGCGCTGGCCTCTCGGCCGACGCCCGCCCTGGCCTCCCGCACCGCCTCCGTGACCAACCTCGGCACCATCCAGGTCAACGGCGGCCCGGTGCCGCTGGCCTACCACGGCACCGCGTACGAGCTGGACACCGACGTCAGCTGGACCCAACTGGACAACATCGGGTTGCAGCTGCGGGCGTCCGCCGACGGGACGCGCCATGCCGACGTCGGCATCTACCACGACTACAGCTACCTGAACCGGCGGCAGACCGGCGAGCCCGACACCTCCGGGGCGCGGGGCGAGAGCCACGCGCCGTGGAATCCGGCCAAGACCAGCGCGCACCTGCGGATCCTGGTCGACCGCACCACGATCGAGGTGTTCGTGGACGACGGGCGGTACGTGCATTCCAGCGAGGTGTTCGCCGACCCGTCCGACACCGGCATCAACCTCTACACCAGCGGCGGCAGCGGCACGTTCGCCAACACCACGATCACCGAGTTCCAGAACCTGGCTCAGCGCCCGGCCGAGCTGATCTCCGGGTTCGAAGGCACTTCCTACGACCCGGGCTGGACCACCACCGGCAGCCTCGCGGGCACCGGGCCGTCGGTCGAGCACCTGCCCGGCATGGTCGGCAATGCCGTGCTGGACACGTCCGCCGGCGGCGGCGACCCGGCCACCGGCACGATCACCTCACCGACGTTCACCCTGGGCCGCAACCGCCTGCACTTCCTGGTCGCCGGCGGAAACCATCCGCACGGCCGGCACGGGGAGACCTCGATCAACCTGGTCGTGAACGGCGCCGTGGTGCGGACGGCGACCGGCGACGACACCGGGGTGCTCAAACCCGTCGACTGGGATGTCAGCCAACTCCAGGGGCAGAGCGCCCAGGTGCAGGTCATCGACCAGGCGACCGGCAGGTGGGGGCACATCGTGGTCGACCAGGTGCTGCTGAGCGACTGAGCGGAGCGACTGGTGCGAGGACAGGGCTTTTCGTCCTCGCACCAGTTTTTTTATGCCCCGATCCGGGCGGGATCGCATTTTCGGGCGAACGAGTTCCTGTTGGGTCGAATTCGCCTTCGGCGGCCTCCCGGTCGCGTGCCGGCACGCGGCGAACACGCGAAAAGAGGCCTGGGCCCGCAGCCGGATCCGGCGTCGGAGCGGCGATGCTCCTCGCGGCGTCGGCGGCCCGCCGAGCGGACGCCACCGGGAAAGACGTGCTGGTCACCATGCGAACGCCAGGCGAACGTCAAGCTGTCGTCATGGAGGTTTCGATCCGCGGCCGACAGGATGTTGTCCAACGGCAGGCGGAGAGCAGGGACCCATTGCCTCTCGCCGGCAAAAGGAGACAACCCGGCTCGTCGCCTGATTTACGTCGGCAGGAAGTGGCCGCGGAAGTCGGGTACTGCCCCCATTTTCAGAACGAAGGTGACCACATGTCCAGAATCGCCAAGATGGCCGCCGTCGCGGCCCTCTCCGTGCCCGTCCTCATCGGCGCCGCCGGAACCGCGCAGGCCTCGACCCCGTCCGGCTGCTCCAGCGTCACCCAGATCGGCAGCACCGCGTACCTCACCGTCGGCGGCCAGACCATGGCCTCGGTGAAGCAGTACAAGGGCTGCGGCAAGAACTACGCCTACCTGTATGTCTGGGAGGGCTACCGGTCCACCCACAGCAGCTGGAACGCGTGCACGTCCATCGTCACCAACGGCGGACACACCCTCGAGGACGAGAGCTGCGGCAACAGCGGCAACCCCGTCGAGATCTGGTCCTTCGGCGCCTCGACCCTGTCGCAGTGCACCCAGGCTCTGGGATGGAACGGCCTCGGCGACTGGCCCGACCCCGGGGACGCCACCGCCAAGACCGACGTCCGCTGCTGACCTCCACACAGGAACGAGAAGCCATGCAGCGTTCGATTCCGCGCGTCGCCGGCGGACTGGCCGCGCTCGCCCTCGCCGTGACGCCGATGATCGCGGCGGCCGCACCGGCCTCCGCGACCACGATCAGCTCCTGCTCCGACGCGTACCAGGTGGGCAGCACCAAGGTGGTGCCCGACGAGCACGGGCAGTCGGCCATGTCCATCAAGCAGTACTGGTCGCCGCGCTGTCAGGAGAACTTCGCCTACGCCTACGTCTGGCAGTCCTTCCGCAACAGCCACCCCGGCACCTGGACCATCTCGCTGGGTGAGATCTGGGTGCAGTCGCCCGGCGTGGAGACGAACCCCGTTTCCATGAGCTACACCGACACCCGGCAGGCGGAGGCCTGGTCGCCCGGCTTCGCCGGTGGTGGCCGCTGCACCTACGCCGAGGCCGCCCTCCTCTACGGCTCCTACGCCACCGACGGTCGCACCGACCAGCGGTGCGGCTGACAAGAACGGACAGAAACACCGCATGAAGACGATGACGATGACCCGGCGCGCCCTCACGGGGGTGCTCGCGACCTTCGCCGTCCTGGGCTCCCTGGGGCTGAGCGCGACGCAGGCGTCAGCCGTGACGCCGCACGCGGCCCAGACCGCCGCGCTGCCCGTCGTTGACATGGAAGCCGTCGTCAAGGCGGCCCAGATCGACCCTCGGCGCGCCGACAACACGTTGACCCCGGGCGCCAAGGACTCCGTGCTGGCCGTCGAGCAGGCGCTCCAGGCCCGCAACCTGCTGGACGCCCGCTGGGTCGACGGCTACTTCGGCACCACGACCATCACGGCGTACGCGGCCTTCCAGCGTTCGCTCGGGTACACCGGTCTGGCCGCGAACGGGCTGCCCGGCGCGACCTCGCTGACCGCGCTCGGGCAGGGCCGGTTCACCGTCACCCGCGTGATCGGGCCGGGCGCGAAGCTCCAGCGCGACGGGTACACCATCAACACCCGCACCCAGGCGATGCTCACCGAGACCGAACGCCTGCTGGGCTTCAAGCTGGTGCTGTCGCAGGGTTCCTACAACCCCGGCGGCGACCCGACCTCGGCCGGCACCCACGACGGCGGCGGTGTCGTGGACATCAACATCGACGGCATGTCCGCCACCACCCGCACCGCCGTCGCCAAGGCACTGCGCCAGGTCGGCTTCGCGGCCTGGGTCCGCAACCCGACGCAGGGCGACTGGCCGTGGCACATCCACGCGGCGGCGATCAGCGACACCGACCTGTCGACCCAGGCCCAGAACCAGACCGGTGACTACTACCTGGGCTTCAACGGCCTGGCCAACCACGGCGCCGACGACGGGCCCCGGATCCCGATCCAGACGTGGGAGGAGTACCAGCGCACGCACTGACCGGACGACACCACGATCACTGACACTTCACGGAAAAGGGACACTGTGAAAAACGCACGCATGATGGTCACCGTCGCCGGCGCCGCGCTGGCCCTGGTCGCCCCCCTCCTGGCCGCCACCGCCTCGCCCGCGTTCGCCGCGAGCCGGGACGGGTCCTGCGACAGCGGAGAGTTCTGCTACTACTACAACAGCAACGAGGCCGGCTCGGTCTCCGACTTCACCGGCTCGATCAGCGACCTCGGCGCGACCCAGCCGACCTGCTACGAGTTCAAGGGCGCCGGCGCCGGCCAGGGCCTGTGCGTGAAGAACAACGCGGCGTCGGTGTGGAACCGCACCGGGTACACGGTTCGGGTCTACTTCAACAGCGACTTCGGCGGCCACAGCCAGGACTTCGCGCCCGGCGCGAAGGGCAACCTCGACGCCACGCTGAAGAACAACAACGCCAGCCACCAGTTCATCACCGGTGGCGGCGGCGGCTCGCAGACCCCCGTCAACGACTACGACGGCAACGCCCGCGGCTTCGCGCAGGACAACTGCACCGCCTTCGCGGCGTACCGGATCGCCAGCCGGCTCGGCGTCTCCAACTTCAGCAACTCCTACGGCGGCGTCACCTGGGGCGACGCCGGCAACTGGGACAACGCCGCCCGCGCCGTCGGCGTCCGGGTCGACACCACCCCGACCGTCGGCTCCATCGCCGTCAACGACGTCCACAAGGTCGGCCACGTCGCCTACGTCAACGCGGTCCACTCCGACGGCTCGTTCGACGTCGAGGAGTACAACTGGAACAACCCGCTCGCCTATGGCACCCGCAAGAACGTGCACGTGAGCAGCGCCCAGGCCGACTTCCAGTGGATGCTCCACTTCTGATCGGCAGGTGAACCGCCCTCGGGGCGCCGGTGGTCCGCACCGGCGCCCCGAGCGGCTCGCCCTCCCCGCTGGACGGGAGGCGGTTGAACCGGCACAGGCCTCTGACCGACAATGGTCCGACTGGCCTGTGCCGTTTCGGCGGCTGACCGTTCCAGGGGGAGGAATGGGCGGTAACGCCTTCGGCGAGCTTCTGCGCGACTGCCGGCTGTCGGTCGGCTGGACGCAGGACGAACTGGCCAGCCGGTCAGGGGTGTCCGCCCACTCGATCAGCGTGCTGGAGGCGGGGCGGCGACAGCCCCGGCTCTCCTCGGTGAGCCAGCTCGCCGAGGCCCTCGGACTCGACCCGGGCCGCCGTGAACAGCTGCTCGCGGCGGCGCGCACGGTCGCCACCCCGGCCGCGCTGATCCCGTCCCCGGAACCGGCCCCGCCGGCCGCCGCCCGGTCGAACGTGGCCGCACCCCGGCAGCTGCCGGCCGCGGTGGCCGGCTTCACCGGCCGGGCGTCCCAGCTCAAGGAGCTCACCAGCCTGCTGGATCGCAACGGCGCCGTGGTGATCTCGACGATCAGCGGCACCGCGGGCGTCGGGAAGACGGCCCTGGCCGTGCACTGGTCGCACGAGGTCGCGGACCGGTTTCCCGACGGGCAGCTCTACGTCAACCTGCGGGGTTTCGACTCCAGCGGCCAGCCGGTCCAGCCCGCCGAGGCGATCCGGGGCTTCCTCGACGCGCTCGGCGTGCCGGCCCAGCAGATCCCGACCGGCCTGGCCGAGCAGGCGGCGCTGTACCGATCCCAGCTGGCCGACCGCCGGATACTGGTGGTGCTGGACAATGCCCGCGACGCCGGCCAGGTCCGGCCGCTGCTGCCGGGCTCGGCCCAGTGCGTGACCGTCGTCACCAGCCGCGACCACCTCGGCGGCCTGATCGTCAGCGAGGGGGCGCAGGCCATCCCCCTGGACCTGATGACCGCCGCCGAGGCCTACGACCTGCTGGCGAGCCGGCTGGGTCCGGAGCGGCTGGCCGCCGAACCGCGGGCCGTCAGCGACCTGATCGAGCTGTGCGCGAGCCTGCCGCTGGCGCTGAGCATCGTTGCCGCGCGAGCCACCCTCACTCCCACGCTGTCGCTGACCGAGCTGGCCGGCCAGCTGCGCGACGTCCGGGATCGGTTGCACGCCCTGGACATCGGCGACACCAGCGTGAACCTCAGCGCGGTGTTCTCCTGGTCGTACCGGACGCTGAGCGCCGGGGCGGCGCGGATGTTCCGGCTGCTGAGCCTGCACCCGGGCCCGGTGATCTCGCTGTCGGCCGCCGCGAGCCTCGTCGGAACCGGCCGCGGCGACGCCCGCGCTGCTCTGGCCGAGCTGACCAGGGCGCAGCTGCTCACCGAACCCGGCGGCGGCCGGTTCGCCTACCACGACCTGCTGCGGGCGTACTCGGAAGGCCAGGCCGGCCAGGAGGAGAGCGAGCCGGCGCGCCGTGCCGCGATGCACCGCATGCTCGATCACTACCTCCACACGGCGCACGCCGCGGCGCTGCTGCTCAACCCGCCCAACGACCAGCTGTCCCTGGCCGAACTCCAGCCGGGCACGTACGTCGACGAACTCGCCGACGACGAGCAGGCATGGCAGTGGTTCACGACCGAGAGCCCGGTGTTCGCGGGAGCCATCGACCGCGCCGCCGGCGCCGGCTTCGACACCCACGCCTGGCAACTCGCCTGTAGCGTGGCCAGCTTCTGTATCCGTGCCGGGCAGTGGACGCAGATGGTCACGACCCACCTCGTCGCGGTCGCCGCGGCCGAACGCGCCGGCGAACCGCACGGACAGACGTGGTCCCTGCGGGAACTGGGCCGGGCGTACATCCGCCTCGGCCGGTATCCCGACGCGCGCACCAGCCTGCTCCGCGCCCTCGAACTGGACGAGCGGCTCGGCGACCTGAGCGGTCAGGCACGCACCTACAACAACCTCGGCATCGTGGCGCACGCGCAGGGCGACCACGCGGAGGCGCTGGAGCACGGCAAGACCGCCTACGCGTTGTTCCACGCGGCCGGACACCGGGCAGGCCAGGCCGACGCGCTGAACGCGATCGGCTGGATGCAGACGCAGCTGGGCCAGCACGCCGAGGCGCTGGACTCCTGCGGGCAAGCGCTCGAACTGCACCGCGCGGTCGGCAGTCGGCACGGCGAGGCCGACACGTGGGACAGCCTCGGCTACGCCCACCACAACCTCGGCGAGCACCAGCGGGCCGTCGCCTGCTACCACAACGCCCTGGACCTGTACGAGAAGCTGGGCGCTCGCCATCCGCAGGCCGACACCCTGATGCGCCTCGGCGAGACGTACCAGGACGCGGGTGACTTCACCGCCGCCCATCAGGTCTGGCAGCGAGCTCTGCCCATCCTCGATGGTCTGCACCACCCCGACGCGGACGTCGTCCGCGCGCTGCTGGCGGAGTAGCCAGATAGGACAGGAAGGCGGCGACGTCGGCGGACGCGCCGCCGGGCGGTTTGGGCCGGGATTCGGCGTAGTCGGCGAACAGCGGGCCGAGGCGGTCGCCGAGCTCGGCGGCGACGGCGGGCGCGTGGCGGGCGACCGCGTGGGATCGCTTGCGGACCAACGCGGATCGGGCGACGCCGAGTCGGTCGGCGTCGAAGCGCGGTGGCGGCTCGGTCAGCCCTACCAACGCTTCGGCCAGCAGGGACTGCATCGCCGCCAGGTCGCGCCGAAGGGCCGGTGCGACGGACGGGCCCGGCCGGTGGGGTGATCGCACCGGGTGGTGCGGCATGGTGGCGCGTGGCGCGCCGGCGGTGGGTGGTTCTCGACCGACGGCGGTCCTGATGGCGGCCAGTTCGGCGGAAAGTGTTGCCGCGGCGGGAAAGTTGCCGTCGCGCTCCAGCATCACCGCCGGCAATGCCGTGCGGTGGGCGAGTTCGGTCAGCAGCGTCAGGATCGGCTCGGACACCGGCGAGGTGTGCGTGTCGTGCCACACCCCGTCCCGTAACTCGCCGCCGGCCACGTGCACGTACGCGATCCGGTCCAGCGGCAGCGCGTCCAGCGCGGCGATCGGATCGGCGCCGAAGTTGATGGCGGAGCTGACCAGGTTCGCGACGTCCAGCAGCAGCCGTGCGCCGGTGTGGTCGAGGATCTCGGCGAGGAACTGGGCCTCGGTCAGCTCGTCGTCCGGCCACGCCACCACGGCGGCGATGTTCTCCAGGGCCACTGGCACGCCGAGGAAGTCCTGCGCGATGCGGACGTTCTCGGAGATCACGTCCACACTGGCGGGAGTGCGGGGTACCGGCAGCAGGTGCCCGGCCTCGCGGCCGTCCGCGCGGACGAACGCGATGTGCTCGCTGACCAGAGGGGCGTCCAGCGCGGCCGCGCAAGCCCCGAGATGGGCGAGGCGGCCCGGTGCGGGCCGCTGTGCACCACCGAGTGACAGGGAGACACCATGCGGCACAACGGGAATTCCTCGTGCCCGCAGGAGGCGGAGCGATTCGGGAAGGCGTTGGGGCCGAATGCCTTCCGCGATCACCTCGACGAATTCCACTCCTGGCAGCCGTTCGATGGTGAGGTCGATCTCCGGCCGCCAGCCGATGCCGACGGCCGGCCCGGGGCTGGGTGTCGTCATCCGCCGCATCCGCCCCCGCAGCCACCACCACATCCGCCGCCGCAACCGTCACCGCCGTCACCGCCGGTTCCGCTGGCCGGGCCGGTCATCAACGCCTGGCGCAGGTCGAGGTCCGGGACGGCCCCGAGGCCGAGTACCGCGATCGCCAGCAGTCCCGGCGACGAGGCCGTGAGATAGTCGGCCTGCGGTGACGCGGCGTACTCGTGGTCCGCACGTGCGAGGCGCAGGTACCGGCGGCCGCCGGCCGAGGGGCGTTCTGTGATGACCAGCTCGATGACCACCATGGCCAGGACCGCGAACCCGCTGACGATGAGCAGGAAGACCAGGAAGCCGACGGGCCGGTCCAGGAGGGCGCCGTTGATCGCCCGCACCAGCCCGATGACCCACACCGCGACGGGCAGCAGCAAGGCCAGCCGGTACGGCAGCAGGCGCCAGCCCGTGACCAGCAGCCCGCTGGACAGCAGTTCATCACGGATCGCACGGATCGACGGGGCGTCGCGCAGTTCCCGGCGCACCGCTGCCGACCGCTGTCCGGCCGTGCCCACCGAGCGGTGAACCGCCAACTCGATCAGGTCGCGCACGGTGGCATCGGCCGCCGCGCTGAGTTCGCCCGTCCGGTTGACCAGAAGTGAGCCGCGGAGGGCGAGTGCGGCGATCGCGGTGTCCACCACCCGATCGGATCCGTCGGCCAGATAGGCGGCTCGATACGCGTCCAGTCGGACATCGGCACCGAGCGCGCTCGAGCCGGGCCGGTACAGCGGCGGCACAACAGTGTAGTTCAGGACCACCGCGACGACGAAACCCACTATGTAGAGCCAGATGAACTCAGGTCCGGAGATTCCCCACGGATCACCCATGTCCTCACCCCACGTCGAGCTCGATGACCACTGTGGACGGTCGGGATGCGTCCACAGTGGAGTTGTTGCGGCCCGGTCAGTCCCGGAAGGGGCCGTACTCGTACCAGTTCCGCACGTCGCTCTTGTTCAGCATGCCGATGACGGCGATGCCGACCCCGATGCCGATGAACCCGGTCAACGAGCCGGCGACCAGGTTGACGACACCGCTCAGGATGAGGAGCGCCTGGATGGTGATGACGGTGGGCCGGACCCAGGGCTGTGGGCGCACGGTGCAGGCGATGCACAGCACCAGCAGCACGGCCAGTGCCAGGCTGAGGTAGCCGACGAGGTAGTCCAGGCCCGTGCCGCTGCCGCCGTCCTGGCTCAGGCTGGAGACGACCACCCAACCGACGAATCCGTTGCCGAGCACTTGCAGGACCAGGACGGCCAGCACGCCTCGGAGACGGCCGGGCATGGACACGCGGTGCGCGTCTGCTGGTTCACCGGCGAGTTGACTCATGGCGCCACTCCTTCGTGATTCCCGTTTCGTCGTCATGTTCGGGGCGGCCGTCGATCGCGGGCTAGTGGAAACTTCCGGCGCTGTCGCGGCCGAGTGGCCGTCGGCAGCGCGGCTGATCACGGGTACTCTGTGCCCCCGGATTTGCGCCGACGGTCTGGTGGGGTGGGCGATGGTGTCCGGTGCGGGGAGCTCGGCGGGGACGTCCGAATCAGCGGAGTTCGGGCCGTATCGCCTGGTGGCACTGATCGGCCGGGGTGGCATGGGGCTGGTCCATCGGGCCCACGACACCAGGCACGACCGGACCGTCGCGCTCAAGCGGCTGCCGGTGTCGGCGGCCGAGCACGAGTTCCGCAACAGGTTCCGGCGCGAGGCCCGGATCGTGGCGAACCTACAGCACCCGAACGTGGTCCCGGTCAACGACTTCGGCGAGATCGACGGGCAGCTGTTCCTGGACATGATGCTGGTGCAGGGGACCGATCTGCGCCGCGCGCTGGGCGCCGGGACGATCGGTCCGGAGCAGGCGCTGCTCGTGCTCACTCAGGTGGCCCAGGCGCTGGACGCGGCGCACGCGAACGGGTTGGTCCATCGGGACGTCAAGCCGTCCAATGTCCTGATCGACGGCGACGGGCACGCCTATCTGGCCGATTTCGGCATCGCCAGGGACATGGCGGCGGAGGCGACCGCGCTGACCGGGTCGGGCGAATTGATCGGCTCATGGGACTACATGGCGCCGGAGCGGCTGTCCGGCGGCCCGGTCGACGGCCGGGCGGACCAGTATTCGCTGGCGTGTGTGCTGTTCGAGTGCCTGACCGGGCGGTTGCCGCACCCTGAAGTCGACCCGGCGGCCAAGGTGGCCGCACACCTGCTGCGGCCGCCGCCGGCGCCGTCGGTGTTCGCCCCGACCGTCACTCCGGAACTGGACGCGGTGGTGCTGCGTGGTCTGTCGAAGGATCCCGCGCGCCGCTTCCCGTCCGTGACCGAGCTGATGGCTGCCGCGCAGTCCGCGGCGTACGCGGGCGAGACGCGGCGAGAGGCAGCCCCGACGCTGGCCGGACCGGCGGCGCGGGAACGTGACCAGAGTCGGCTGGTACGGGCGATTCTGCGGTCCACGGCCGTGCGCGAGCCGACGCCGCCGGCACCGGACGCCGATCCGCCGCCCTGTCCATACCCCGGGTTGCGCGAGTTCGGCAGCGCGGACGCGGCGTGGTTCCACGGTCGCGCGCACGTGGTCACGGATCTGTTGGTGCGCTTGGCCGAACAGCTCGACACCGGGGAACCGGTGGTGCTGTTCGGCGCGTCCGGCGCTGGCAAGTCGTCGGTGCTGCTCGCCGGTCTGCTGCCCGCGTTGGCCAGCGCGGACGCGCCGGAACACGCCGCGTGGCCGCAGATCGTGCTGACCCCGGGCGCCGACCCGATCGGCAGCCTGGCCGCCGCCCTCGCCGCACGGACCGCCGTCGACGCCACCGAATGGATCCGGGTGATCCGGGAGGAGCCGTCCCGGCTCGGCGCGATGTGCGCCCAGGCCGTCGGGGACGACGCGGTCCACCCGGTGATCGTGGTCGACCAGTTCGAGGAACTGTTCACCCACGGCGCCCCGGAGCCGGACCGGCTGGCGTTCGCCACGGCGGTCGCCAGCGCGCGTCCGGTGCTGGTCGTGCTGGCGGTGCGGGCGGATCTGGTCGAACGCTGCATCGAACTGGCCCCACTGGTGCCGGCGCTGAACTCGCCGGTGCTGTTGGGGCCCATGGACGTCGTCGCGTTGCGACAGGTGATCGTGGCGCCGGCTCGGGACGTCGGCGTGGACGTCGAGCCGGGCCTGCCCGAGCGGCTGATCGCCGACCTGGGGGTGCGGGGCGAGTCCGGCTACGACCCCGGCGCGCTGCCCCGGCTGGCGCACGTCCTGCGGGAGACCTGGAACCGCAGCGACGGCCGGACCCTGACGGTGGCCGCGTACCGGGAAGCGGGCGGCATCGACGGGTCGGTGGCCCGCACGGCCGAGGAGATCTACACCCAGCTGGACCCGGCCGCCCGGGCGGCGTTGCGGTCGATGGTGCTGCGGCTGGCGACCGTGTCCGACGACGGCGGTGTCGTGCGACGCCGTGTGGACCCGGGCGATCTCGTTGCCGCGGAAGGACATCCGGCGGTGCTGGACCGGCTGATCGCGGCCCGGCTGGTGACGGTGGACGAGTCCGGGGCACGGTTGGCCCACGAGGCGCTGTTGTCGGCGTGGCCGCGGCTGCGGGACTGGATCGACGAGGACCGCGCCGGGCTGAGCCAGTACCGCCGGTTCGGCGAGGCCGTCCGGGCCTGGACGGAGTCCGGCGAGCAGGCCGACGACCTCTACCGCGGAGTGCGGCTGGCCACGCTGAACGCCTGGCTGGAGTCGACCGGCGACCGGATGCGGCTGCCGACCGCCGAGCACGACTTCCTGGCCAGGTCGAACGCGGCCGAGCGGACCGGCATCGCGGCGGCTCGACGGCGGACCCGGCGACTGCGCGTGCTGGTGGCGGCGTTGTCGGTGCTGCTGGTCGTCGCGTCGGTGGCGATCGTCGTGGCCACCCGGCTGCGCCAGGACGCGCTGGATCAGAGCCAGCTCAGCCTGTCCCGGCAGCTGGCCGCGGAGTCGGCCCTGGCCAGGGGCGTCGATCCGGTGGGGGAGGGGCTGACCGCGCTCAGCGCCTGGCAGGCCGGACAGACGGTCGAGGCGCGCAGCGCGTTGCTGAACGCCCAGCAGGACAACTTCCGAGGGGAGCTCCTGGGCCACACGGCCATCGCGACCTCGGTCGCGGTCAGCGCCAACGGGCGGATCGCGGCCAGCGGCAGCCAGGACGGCACACTGCGGCTGTGGGACGTCCCGAACCGACGCGCCCTGGCCACCCTGGCCACCGGCGGCGGGTGGTACCACTCGGTCTCGCTGTCCGCCGACGGCCGGCTGCTGGCCGCGCTCGACATCGATCAGCGGTCGGCGAGCCTGTGGGACGTCGCCCGCCGCGTGAAGGTGTTCACCGCTCCCGACAAGTCCTCCGGCACGGCGGTCTCGCCCGACGGCCGGATGTTCGCCGTCTCGACCGAGGGCGGCCTGGTGATCCGCGACACGAGTTCGTTCGCACAACTCGCCGTGCTCCCGGTGGGAGCGTCGACCGTCGTGAGGTTCGGCCCGGACAGTCGGATGATCGCCGTGGACGACGCCAACCACGACATCGACGTGTACCGGCTGTCCGACGCGACGTTACTCGCCACCCTCACCGGGGCCACCAGCCTCATCACGTCGCTCGACTTCGACCGGACCGGCTCCCTGTTGGTCAGCAGCACGTCCTCGGGGCCGGTTCTACTGTGGAACACCAGTAGCTGGACCCAACAGCGGACACTTCAGATGCCGGACGGTTCGGTCGCGGTCACGGCGCGGCTGTCCCCGGACGGCCAGTTGGTCGTGGCCGGCGGTGAGGGGACCGACGTGCAGGTGTGGGACGCCGGCACCGGCCAGCTGCTGCAGGCCCTGCCGCTGCCGACCCAGACGGGCATGGTCGCCCTCGCGCTGAGCGGCGACGGGCACACCCTGTTGGGCGCCAGCGAGAGCGGCCCGGTCATCGTGTGGTCGCTGGGCCGGACGACGCTCGCGTCCGAGGACGGCGCCGTCACCGCGGTGGCGTTCCAGCCCCACGGTCGACTCCTGGCGACCGGCACCGGCGCCGGTTCGGTCCGCCTGTGGGACACCACCACCGATGACCTGGTTCGGAACCTGCCGACCCACCAGAGCGCCGTGCTGTCCATCGCGTTCAGCCCGGACGGCCGCGAACTCGCGACGGCCGACGACAGCGGAACCCTGATCCTCCGGGACTCGGCGACCGGCGCCGAGCTCCACCGGTACGCCGGGTCCGGCGGCGGTTTCCACAGCCTCGCGTTCAGCCCGGACGGCACGACGATCGCGGTGGCCGTCCGGGCGTCGGACAGCGGCACGCCGGATGACAACGAAGTGCTGCTGCTCAAGGCGGTGGATCTGACCGTGCGCGCACGGCACGCCACCGCCCAGGAACCGCACAACAGCGTGCCCAACGCGAAAGCCGCCGGCAGCAACGACCCGAACGAGGTCGCGTTCAGCCCGGACGGCCGCACGCTGGCGGTCGCGTTGTCCGGGGGCCGGATCGGGCTGTGGAACATGGTCCATCCGGACGCCGCGTGGACCACGCTTGGTGGGCACGACGACATCGCCGACACTGTGGCGTTCAGTCCGGACGGCACGATCCTGGCGTCCGCCGGCGCGGACCGGATGGTGCGACTGTGGCGGGTGTCGGACGGCCAGCAGATCGGCACT
This sequence comes from Kutzneria buriramensis, assembly GCF_003387475.1. Classification (GTDB taxonomy): domain Bacteria; phylum Actinomycetota; class Actinomycetes; order Mycobacteriales; family Pseudonocardiaceae; genus Kutzneria; species Kutzneria buriramensis. The sequence continues at coordinate 60,432 of NZ_QUNO01000019.1, forward strand.
CTCACCAGTGCCGTCGTGGTGCGCAAGGTCGCGTTCGACCCGGACGGCACGATCCTGGCCGCCGTCGGTGAGGACTCCGTGGTGCGCATCTGGGACGTGCGCACCCGCCAACCGGTCGACCAACTCGACCGGAGCAGGGACACCCTCAACGATGTCGCGTTCGACGCGACCGGGCAGCGGGTGGCCAGCGCGAGCGTGGACGGCGCCACCCGGATCTGGGACCTGAACCCGGACGACGCCGTGCGGACGATGTGCGGTCTGGTCGACCGCGCCACACTGACGCAGCGGTGGCAGGCCCTCGGACCGGACCATGGGGCTGCGCCCACGTGCCCGTGAACGCGAGGATGGCCATGACAGCCGAACCCCTGGTGACGGTTCAGGGCGCCGGTCTGCCGGTCGTGGTGTTGCGACCGGGGGAGACGTTGCTGTTCGGGCGCGCCCCGCAGGCTTCCCCCGCGCCGGGTCGGGTGGTGCTGGCGCTGCCGGACTGCGCGCCGCACGTGTCCCGGGATCTCGGTGAACTGGTCGTCGGGACCGGCACGGTGACGCTGCGTTGGTTGGGGGCGGGCGAGGCGCAGTTGTCCAGCCTGTTCGACGCCCCGGGCGGCGCTCGCCGCGTGACCATGACGCGGTCCATGACCGCGTTGCTGGACGACGGCGAGAACCAGCTGATGGTGTTGCTGGGCCGGCAGGATCCCGACGGCCGCCTGACCGACCGGTTGCTGGCCATCGACATCGTGCGCCCCCGGCCCGACGAGCCGGGTCGGCCGGCGGCGCCCGGTGGGTCGGACGCGACCACCGAGGGGCCGAGGTTGGAGCGGTTCGGCCGGGACTGGTTCGTGGCGCTCGCGTTGACCGAGCCGTGGCTCACCGGTCAGGACGACTATCCGCGGCCGCCGTCGAACCGCGAGATCCACGAGCGGATCCTGCACTGGCGCGGCCATGCCTGGAACCTGCACCGGCCGCAGCGGGTGGACGAGGCCATCCGCACCATCTCCGCGCTCGCGTTCGGGGTCCGCAACGATCCTTACGGGTCCGAGCATCCCGGGCGACTGCAGAACGTCCGGTTCATGGTCGCGCGCCGGGCCGCGGAGCTGCGCCTGGTCACCCAGGCGGATCTGGCCGAGGTGGAACGCGCGGCGCGGGACCGCGACCCGTCGCCGTGATCCGTCCGGGGGGCCGGGAGCGCGGCGCGCTCCCGGCCCCGTCCTCAGTTCGGCAGTTCCTCGATGAGCGCCCCGGCGCGGTCCACGATCTCCGTGCCGGTGGTGCCGTTGACCACGTACAGAATCACCTCGTCGGCACCGACCGCCGTCAACGCGGCGATGTCGTCGGCGAGTTGGGCCGGGCTGCCCTGGTAGGGAGTGCGGTCGCCGGGGATGTCGTGGTCGGCCACGTACACCTGGATCAGCGGCACCAGGCGCAGGGCGGCGGCGTCGCGGCCGTGGCCCTCGGCGAGCTGGCGGATGTGCTGCCAGGTCTGGCCGATCGCCTCGGGCGGCAGACCGGACGGGATCCAGCCGTCGGCCTTGCGGGCGATGCGGTCCAGCGCCGCCGGCGCGGAGCCGCCGCCGACCAGGATCGGGATGGTGCCGACAGGCTTCGGTGACACCAGGGCGTTGTCCACCACGGTTCGGGTGTCCTGGTAGGACACCGGGTTCGGGCCCCACAGGGTCCGGCAGGCATCGATGGTGGCTTCGAGGTCGCGGCCGCGGTGGCGGATCTCCGCGCCGTGCGAACGGTACTCGTCCGAGGACCAGCCGGCGCCGAAGCCGGCGACCACCCGGCCGCCGCTGAGCTGGTCGATGGTGGCCAGCGTGCGGGCCAGCCGCAGCGGCTGGTGCAGGGGCGCGACCAGCACGCAGGTGCCGAGCTCGACCGTCTGGGTGACCGCCGCGGCCGCGGTCAGCACCGTGAGCGGCTCGGCGTTGAACTGGTAGCCGTCGTTCCAGGCCAGCCCCGGCACGCCGTACATGCCGTCGTTGGGTTGCAACGGGAACAGCACGCGTTCGTACACCCACAGGCTGTGGTAGCCGAGGCGTTCGGCCTCGCGGGCGACCGTGGTGATGTCGTGTCGGAGATCGGCTTTGCTGCCCTGCGGCAGGGACAGCCCGTATGTGGTCACGTCGACATCATGCCCGGCGCCGACATCCGAAGGACGCCGAGCCGGTCGTTCAAGGTGCATGCAAGGTTTCTGCAAGGTGGTTCGGGCTAGGGTCTGCCCGCGGTGAGACGGCTGTCCAGCGGGCCGTCCGCAGGCCGTGTCACAGGGGGGAGAACCTGTCGTGCTGCGCTTTTCGCATGCCCTTTGGACCCGAAGGGTCAGGGCTGTGCCGCTGATCGTGGTCGCGGCGCTGCTGGTCGGCGGGGTGGACGCGGCCGCCGCACCGCCCCACGCGGCGGTGGCGCCGAAGCCGATCAACGCTCGTGACGTCGGCCTGCTCCCGTCCGCGCCGACGGCCCCGGTCGCGCCGCAGGCGCCGTCGAAGGCCGATTTCACGGCACAGAGCCGGTTGGACGGCGGGGCCGGGTCGCACTTCGATCCGCAGCGGTCGAAGCCGGTGTTGCGGTCGATGTTCAGCACCGAGTACGTCAATCCGGACGGCACGCACTCGGTGCGGCAGTCGACCCAGCCGCTGAACGTGCAGGACGAAGCCGGTCACTGGCAAGCGATCCAGACGGCGCTGACCACGGACACGACGACGCGCCGTGCCGGCACGGACCACCACCCGCTGAGCCCGTCGCTGGCGACCAAGGCCAACGACGCCACCGTCCTGAAGGTCGCGTCCGGCGGCCACACCGCGGGCTTGGCGCTCGACCAGGCCGCGCCGTCCACCGCAACGGTGAAGGGCGACTCGGTCACCTACGCCGACGTCGCGGCCGGCACGGACCTGGACTACGAGGTCACGCCGGGCGCGGTCAAGGAGACCATCAAGCTCAAGCGGGCGCCGGCTGACGGGCGTTCGTCGTGGCGGTTCAAGCTCACCACCGGCGGTCTGACCCCGAAGCTCGAGTCCAACGGCTCGATCACCCTGGCCGACCAGGCCGGCGCGGCGAAGATCGTGCTGCCGCCGATCGAGACCTGGGACTCCGCGGGCAAGGGCGAGACGGCGCCGGCGATGACGGGCGGCGCCTACGCCCTGGACCGGGCGGGCTCGGACTGGTGGCTGACCGTCAAGGTCGACCCGAAGTGGCTGCGCGATCCGAAGCGGGTGTACCCGGTCTTCGTCGACCCGACGGTCACCTACGGCGTGCAGTACTCCTTCGCGTTCCGGTCGGACGGCTACAACTGCAACGACTGCGGCCTGCGGATCGGCAACAGCCAGGCCAACGGCGACACCTACAACCGCTCGGTGGCGCACTTCGACTACTCGCCGCTGTGGGGCAAGACGGTCGTCGGCGCGACTGTGGACGTCACCCGCAACACGAGCGTGAACGGCTCGGTCAGGACCTGGAACGCGAACCTGACCCACGCGTCGGACAACAACTTCGACGGCGTCGGCGACTACCTGGTCAGCGCCCTGGTCGGCGACGTCGGCACGTTCTCCGGCCCGGCACTGACGAACTTCCTGCGTGACCGGGTGAACGCCCGCGACGCCAACGTGTCGTTCATGCTGATCGGCGCGGAGAACCCCGGCACCTGGACGTACAAGAACCTCAACGCCACGCTCACCGTCGACACCGGTTCCCCGGCGCCGGCGGCCACGCTGGTCGGACCGGCCGACGGCACGGTGTCGACGTCGCTGACGCCGACGTTGTCGGTGAACCCGGTCAGCGACCCCGACGGTGACCCGGTCAAGTACTGCTTCCGCATCGCCACCGGCGCCGACGCGAAGTCCGGTGTCGTCGTCGAGTCGGGCTGCCTGCCCACGCCGACCTGGACCGTCCCGGCCGGTGTCCTCCAGGACGGCGTCGCCTACACGTGGCAGGCGATGACCTACAGCGGCGCCACCACGGTCACACCGTCCTGGATCGGCCACTTCAAGATCGATCAGCGCATCGGCGACCACGGCCCCTCGCCCGTCGACACCGCCGGACCGGTCACCGTCAACCTGGCCAACGGCAACGTGTCCACCGCCGAGCAGACTCCGTCGTTCACCACCGTCGGCGGCAACGCCGGCCTGTCGTTCACGTACAACTCCCAGCAGGTCGAGAACAAGGGGCTGCGGGCGTCCTACTTCGTCGACCTGTCCCACAACGGCATCATCAACGACGCCCAGCAGCCCGTCCTCGTGCGCACCGAGCCCCAGGTCGACGTCGACTGGGGCACGGACTCACCGTTCCCGCCGGCGCTGCCGGCCGACTGGTTCGTCGCCCGCTGGGAGGGTTTCTTCCAGGCGCCGGCCACCGGCACGTACCAGTTCGCGGGCGTGCACGACGACGGCGCCACCGTGTGGATCGACAACGCCAAGGTCTACGAGGTCAACACCCCGAGCGACCTGAACTGGACCCAGGCCGTCAACGTCTCCCTCACCGCGGGGCAGCGGGTCCCGATCAAGGTGGAGAACGCGGAGGCCACCGGCGCGGCGAAGATGCGCCTGTTCGTCCGGACCACCGACAACACCACCGTCGCCCCGCAGATCGTGCCCGCCGACTGGCTGTTCACCTCCGACCTGCCGGTGCTCCCGCAGGGCTGGACGCTGTCGGCCGATCTGGACGGCGACGGCTCGAGCTACACCGAGGCCAAGGTCACCGACCAGAACATCGTCCTGACCGACGCCACCGGAGCCAAGCACACCTGGACCAAGAAGAGCACCGGCGGCTACACCGCACCGGACAACGAGGGCGGCACGATCGCCCTGGACACGGCCGGCAAGGTCACCCTCAGCGAGGGCACCGAGGTGTACGTCTTCCGACCCGACGGCAAGCTCGACACCCAGACCAGCGTGCTCGACAGCCGCAAGCCGGCCACGCTTCAGTACCTCTACGACGGCACCCCGTCCCGGCTGCGGGAGATCAAGGACCCCGTCGCGCAGCGGTCCCACGTGCTGCACTACAACCGACCCGGTGACGACTGCTACGGCGGCGTGACCCCACCCCCGGGTGCCGCCGCGCTGCCGCCGTCGCAGATGCTGTGCCGGATCAGCTACTGGGACGGGACCGAGACGCGCCTCTGGTACACCGGCACGGGAACCCTGAGCCTGGGCCGGATCGAGGATCCGGGCTCGGAGATCACCGACTACGGCTACAACGCCCAGGGCCTGCTCGTCGGCACCCGTGACCCGCTCGACAACGACTGGATCGCCGCCGACCCGGCCAACCGCACGGCCAACGCCGGCGACCTGACGACGACCATTTCCTACGACACCGCCGCCAAGCCGAAGGCCACCGGCGTCAGCTCGGCCGTGCCGGCCATCGGCCAGCCGCGGCCCGGCAAGGGCTACCGCTACGACCCGGCCAACCGCCAGACCTTCGTCGACGTCGCCGGCCTCAGCCCCGCGATCGGCTTCTCCTCGAAGGTCACCTACGACGACGCCGACCGGGCCCTGTCCACCACCGACGCGACCGGCCGGGCCACCAGCACCACCTGGAACGTCAAGGACCAGGAGCTGACCTCGACCGACGCCGCCGGCCGGGTCTCGACCACGGTCTACGACTACGCCGACCGGCCCGCCGACACCTACGGGCCGGCCCCGGCCTCGTGCTTCAGCGGCCAGAACCCGACCGCCGCGTGCACCGGCACGGTGCCGCACACCCACACCGGCTACGACGAGAACGTCAACGGGCTCGCCGTGTCCTGGTACGACAACGACCAGTTCAACGGCGCGCCGAAGGTGTACACCACCGGCCTCGGCACCGCGGACGGCTCGTTCGTGGAGAACTGGGGGAGCGCGGCGCCCACCGCCGGCATCCCCGCGGACCACTTCTCCCTGCGGGCGACCGGCGACATCGCCTTCCCCGCCGCGGGCGACTACACCCTGCGCCTGCTCGCCGACGACGGCGTCCGGATGTGGGTGGACGACCAGCTGGTGATCGACGACTGGATCAACACCACGCCCAAGTGGCGCCAGGCCGTCGTCCACAGCGACGCGCCCGGCCAGGCGAAACGCATCCGCATCGAGTACTACGAGTTCGACCTGACCGCGCAGCTCGAGCTGGACTGGACCACGCCGTCCGGGACGCAGCAGCCGGTGCCCGGCACGCAGCTGCGGCCGCGCTACGGCCTGAGCACCTCCAGCACGACGTCCGAGTCCGACGGCGTCCCGGACAAGGCGACCGGCACCCAGTACGGCCAGAACGGACTGGACGCGGCCTACGGCCTGGCGAGCAGCGCGGTGACCGATCCGAACGGCCTGAAGCTGGCCAGCGGCATCGGATACGAGCCCGTCGGCACCGGCTACCTGCGCAAGACCAGCAAGACCATGCCCACCGGCGCCCAGGTGAGCTACGCCTACTACGGCGACACCGAAACGCGAGCCAATCCCTGTGTCGCCGGCAGCCCCGCCGTCAACCAGGGCGGCCTGCCGAAGCTGACGACGTCCAGCACACCGGCGACCGGAGGTGCGCGCACGGACGAACACGTCTACGACGCCTCCGGCCGCGTGGTCGCCAAGGCCACGTCGGGCGACTGGGTCTGCACCACATACGACGCCCGTGACCGCGTGACGCAGGCCACCTACCCGGCCAACTCCGCCACCGGCGCCCGCACCGTCACCACCAACTACGCCGTCGGCGGCGACCCCCTCACCACCTCCGTCACCGACCCGGCCGGCACCGTCACCACCACGGTGGACCTGCTCGGTCGCACCGTCGCCTACACCGACACCCACGGCACCAGGACCACCACCAGCTACGACCAGGCCGGCCGTGTCGGCAGCCAGATCACGGCGTTCGCCAACGCCGCCGACGGCACCACGACCCTGAGCTACACCTACGACGACGCCGGCCGGCAGGTCTCCGTGAAGAAGGACAACCAGGTGCTGGCGACCAGCGGCTACGACGCCGCCGGCGAACTCGCCACCGTCACCTACGCCAACGGCACCAAACTCAGCGCCATCGCCAAGAACGCGGCCGGCGAGACCACCGGCCTGACCTGGACCACCAGCGACAACCACCAGATCGCCTCGACCGTCACACGGACCCGGGCCGGCACCGTCACCGACGAGTCACTCGGCGGCACCGACCCGAACCCGGCTGGCGCCAACTACTCCTACGACGCCGCGGGACGGCTCACCGAGGCGTACGTGACAGGACACCACTACACCTACGACTTCACATCCGCCGCGGCCGCCAGCTGCCCGGCCGGTACCCAGGCCAACGCGGGCTTGAACACCAACCGGATGCGGTTGCTCGACCAGACCGGCAGCGGCACCGCCGTCACCAACTACTGCTACGACGCCGCCGACCGGCTCCTCGCCGTCCAGGGCGCGACGTCGATGACCGGCATCGGCTACGACACGCACGGCAACACGACCGCGTACACCAGCGGCGACGTCACCACGCGCCTCGGATTCGACAGCGCCGACCGCAACATCCTGGCCACCAGCACCAGCGGTGATCCCGCCAAGAACGCGGCCATCTCCTACACCCGCGACGCCACCGACCGCATCGTGCGCCGCGACGGCGATTCGCCCGGAACCGTCCTCTACGGATACACCGGCAGCGGGGATTCCGCCGCTGTCACCTACGACGGCGCCAAGCGTCTGCTCTCCGTCACGACGGCTCTGCCCGGCGGGGTCGTGCTGACGAGCCAGAACGCCGCGTCCACGTGGGACTACCCGTCGGTCCGGGGCGACCTGGTGCTCACCGCCACGAACACCGGGACGCAGCAAGGCGACCTGCGCACGTACGACCCGTTCGGGCAGCCGCTCACCGCCGCCGGCGCCGTCGACCCACAGAACGTGCCGGACAACTCGCCCGGCAAGATGGACTACGGCTGGCTCGGGCAGCACCAGCGCGCGTACGAGCATGCCGGGGCCCTCGATCTGGTCCAGATGGGTGCCCGCGTCTACAGCCCGGTCCTCGGCCGCTTCCTCCAGGTCGATCCGGTCGAAGGCGGCAGCGCCAACGACTACGACTACGTCTCCGCCGACCCGATCAACGCCACCGACCTCAACGGCGACCGCCGCCACCGCGTCGTCCGGCATCGCTACACCCGGCACGTCCGAGCGCGCTACCACGTCCGAGCGCGCCACTACAGCCGGGCGCGGTACAGCCGCCCGCACGCGCACTTCATCGTCCGGCACGTCGCGCGCTTCATGGGCGACGTCTCCCTTTCGCCGCACTACAACGCGAGGTTCGTCAGCTACCGGCGGTCGGGCGGCTTCTCCTGGAACGGTGCGCTGTGCAGCGGCGCCAACGCGATCTTCTGGAGCGTCTTGACCGGCCCGATCGAGGTGCCGGCGTGGGTGGCCCGGGTGCTGGGGATCGGCGGCGGTATCGGATGGAGCGTCTTCTCCGGTGGCGGCGACTGCACGCCCCCGTACGACAACCCCAACAACACAGTGGGATACCAGGCGATGATGGAGGCGCCTTAAGCGGCCGGGACCGCGACCGGGGCGGCCACGGCGACCATCCCGAACGTGAGCCGGGCGAAGCGGGACGACAGGGACATGTGTAGTCCTTTCATCTGACGGGCGGACCACTATCGTCAGGGGGTACCGAGGGCGACGCCAGGCACCCGAACCGGCAGCTTGCTGCCGGTTCGGGTGCCTGGCGTCACGGCGACCGAGGGGGCGGTGTGGGGGAGCACGATTCGGTGCTGCGACGGCTGCGACTACGGGCGAGGATGACCCAGGAGGAATTGGCTGAGCGATCCGGATTGTCGGTGCGAACGATTCGGGGATTGGAGAGCGGCAGCAACAGGAACCCCAAGCTCGACTCGTTGCGACTGCTCGCCGAGGCGCTGGGCCTCGATCAGACCGACCGCGACGAGCTGCTGGGCCCCCGACCTGCGGCTTCGGCGGAGCCGGCGCCCTCACGCCAACTGCCCGCCGCCCCGGCCTGGTTCACCGGCCGCGACCCGGAACTGACCGACCTGGCCCGGTTCATGGACTCCGAGGTCAGGATCGCCGTGATCTCCGGGGCCGGCGGGATCGGCAAGACGTCGCTGGCGCTGCGCTGGGCCCACCGCCATCTCGACCGCTTTCCCGACGGTCAGCTGTTCGTCGACCTCCGCGGGTTCAGCCCGGACAGCGACCCACTCGACCCGTTGACGGCCGTGCGTGGCTTCCTGCACGGTCTGGGCGTCGACCCCGCCCGCATGACCGGCGGCCTGGAGGAGCACAGCGCGCTGTACCGCAGCCACGTCGCCGACAAGCGCATGCTGATCGTGCTGGACAACGCCGCGACCGGCGAGCAGGTCGTCCCGCTGCTGCCCGGCACCTCCGGCTGCACCGTGCTCGTGACCAGCAGAAATATCCTCACCTCGCTGCTGCACCGGCACGGGGCCCATCACCTGTCCCTGGGACTGCTCACCGAGGACGAGACCTACGCCATGCTCGCTCGGCGGTTGGGCGCCGAGCGGCTCGCCGCCGAACCCGAAGCCGTCGCGGAACTGGCCGCGCTGTGCGGCCGGTACCCCTTGGCGTTGGCCATCATGTCCGCCCGCGCCCTGGCGCGCCCGCACATTCCGCTGGCGGAATTCGCCGCCGAACTGCACGAGTCCGACCTCGACGACGATCCGGACAACAGCCCGTCCGCGGTCATGGCCTGCTCGGTGCGGGCGCTGACCGCCGAGCAGCGCACCACGTTCGGGCTCCTGGGCGTCGCGCCCGGCACCCACATCGATCTGCCGGCCGCGGCCGGCCTCACGGCGCTGCCGGTGCAGCAGGCCCGGACCGTGCTCCGAGCGCTCGAGGAAGCCTCGCTCCTGCATCGGCGGCCGGGTGGGCGCTACGTGATGCACGACATCGTCCGGCGCTACGCCGTCGACACGGCCTTGCAAGGCATTGCTGCCACGGAACGGGAAGCGGCGCTGCGGCGGCTGCTCGACCACTACATCCACACCGCCCACGCCGCCGACCGCCTGCTGGCCCCGCACCGTTCCCTCGTCCCGCCCGTCTCCCACGCGCCCGGCATCTCGCCCGCGCCGCCGCGCGACCACGCGGCGGCGTTGGACTGGTTCTACGCCGAACACGCCAATCTCCTTGCCGCCCAGCACGCCGCCATCGCCCTGCGCTGGTCCGACGCCATCTGGCAGCTTGCCTGGCAGGTGGGGACCTTCTGGCTCAGACGGGGATACCGCCACGAGGATCTCGCGGCGTGGCAGGCCGCGGCGAACGCCGTCGAGCATCTCACCGATCCGGCCGATCTCGCTCGTACGAAACGACGTCTCGGCGTCGCCTACGGCATGATGGGGCGCCATCACGAGGCGATCGAGCACCTCCACGAGGCCCTCGCGTTGGCCGAGCACCACCAGGTCGTCGCCGAGCAAGCCTATGCCCACCACCAGCTCTCGTGGGCCTGGGGCGTGCGCGGCGACGACCAGCGCGCCCTGGAGCACGCCGTCCGGGCCCTCGACTTCTTCCGGACCCTCGACCGCCCGGTCTGGCAGGCCACCGCGCACGCCCAGGTCGGCTGGCGCCTCGCCCGCGTCGGCGACTACGACGCCGCGCGGCAGCACTGCCAGCACGCCGTCCGGCTCGACCCCGACAGCACCCCCGATGTCGCCGCCGACAACCAGCGCGCCCTCGGCTACATCGCCCACCACACCGGTCGCCACCGCGATGCCATCGAGCACTACCGGCTCGCCCTGACCTTCGCCCGCACCCTCAGCCACACCGCCGAATTCGCCAAGACCCTGGAGAACCTCGGGCAGCCGCACGTCGCTCTCGGCCAGCACGACGAGGCCCGGGCGGTGTGGCTGGAGGCGCTGGAGCTGTACCGCCAGTTGGGCCGCACCGAGGACGCCGACCGTGCCCGTCAGCAGCTCGACTCGCTCGGCGCCGCTCGGAGCCTGGTCGGAGCCCAGGACCGCGAGCAGGGCTAGCGCGTTGCCGGTGGGGTGACAGGACTGCGTCCCGTCACCCCACTCGGCGGTCAGCAGATCGTGGCCACCACGGTGCCGGTGCCCGGGTGTCCGGGGTTCGGCTGGTAGCCCCGGGTCGGTCTTGACGATGACGACGTGCACGGTGTCACCGGCGATGACCGGCCCCGACTTCGTGATGTGGCTGGACACGAGGACCGCCATGTACGACGGAAGTGTGCCGGCCGACGTGTCCTTGAAGCCCTTGAAGCTGGCCGGCGCGGATCCGCCGCTGAGGGAGTTGGCGGTCCACCACCACTGGGTGCCGCAGAACGTCACCGCGCCGGTCGCGCTGCGGTCGCCGACCACGAACGAGCCGCCCTGGCTGTAGGCGTACACGATGGCGTGCTGGGCGTTGTCGGACGGCAGGTCGGCGTCGTCACCGGCGAAGCTGTCGGTGACCGGCCGCGGTCCCAGCCCGACGGTGACCGGGTTGATGGAGCAGGCCGCGGTCCCGGCGGCATTGGTGACCGCGGTGCAGCTCTGGGCGGTGCTGCCGGAACCAAGCGACATGGTGACGCTCTTGCCGGGCAACGGGGTGCCGCTGGTGGCGTTGGTCAGCGTCGACGACAAGGCGGGCCGGTGGTGACGCCGCGCGTGCAGCCGTCACCGCCGCCGGTCGCCGTCGGGCCGAGGACGAGCTGGCCGCCGAACGACACGGCGACGGTGTGCGGCCACAGGTCGAAGACGGACGGTCCAAATGAGACAGTCACGTAGTCGACGTTCTCGTTGGCGGCAGTGGCGTTCGCGATCCGGATCGCCCCGCCGTCGAGCGAAGCGCTGCCCGGCAGGCTTTCGTTGACGACGCCGTCGCCGGTGTCGAACGGCGTCGGGAAGTTGGTCGGCGCCGGGCGGAGGGTGTCGGCGTAGCCGAGGTAGACGTCGTACCCGGCGGGCGGGTCGGCCGGCGGAGAAAGAAACTTGCATCCGATCGGGGAGTCTTCGCATTACCGGACGACAGACGGTCCCGCGACGCTGGACCGCTCGGGCGATCCGGTTCGTGATCTCGCGGGAATGTCCGGTAAGAGAACGGTGAGAACTCGCCGACGGGCAACTTTCGAGGGGTGCACGGATACCCCCGGCACGGTATACCTGACCGCGCCGTTTCTCTCCGGAAGTTGGCCCCTGCCGGGAGAAAACGGTTTCTGCCGCCGTGCATTTCCCTGCCCGTGGGCGCCCGCGCGCGCCCGCTCGTAGTGACCCGGAGGGCACATGCATCGTCTGGAACCCGCCCGTGAGCACCTGATCGGGCTGTATCGCATCGTGATCGGACTTTTGTTCGCCTGTCACGGACTGAAGACCATCTTCGGCCTGTTCGGCTCGCACCCGTCCCCGGTCGGCGTGTGGCCCGGCTGGTGGGCCGCGCTCATCCAGTTGGTGTGCGGCACGCTGGTGTGCGTCGGCGTCGCGACCAGGCCCGCCGCGCTGCTGGGCTCGGGTTCGATGGCCTTCGCCTATTTCACCGTGCACGCACCCCACGGCCTGTGGCCGATCCAGAACGGCGGCGAGGCGGCGGCGTTGTTCTGCTGGGCGCTGCTCATCGTGGTGTTCACCGGTCCCGGCCGTTTCGCGCTGGCCCGGGTGTGGTCGCGTCGGATCGCCGAACCCGTCCCATCATCGGCCTGACAAAGGAATCCCGGTGACCGGCCCGTGACCACCCGGCCGGTCACCGGTGGGAGGCGTCGATGGCGGACTGGAGCGACTGTATGTAGCCCTCGGAGGTGTAGGTGGCGCCGCTGACGGTGTCGATCTGGGCGCTCTGCGCCTGCAAGGTCTCCTGCACCAGCTGGGGCACGGCGGCGTCGTTGATCTCGACGTCGCGACGGCTCTCGTTGGGCGCCTGCACGGTTTCGGCGCTGGTGATCCGACCGCCGGACACCGTGATCCGGACCTGCACGGGCCCGTACGGGGTGTCGGCGGCGCCGCCGTCGTACGTGCCGCTCGCGCTGTTGGTGGCCGGCGGCGTGCCGCTCGACGTCGTCGGGGCGGCGGTGGTGTTCGGCACCGACGAGCCGGCCGGCACCTGATTGCGGGGACCGGTGGCGCCCAGGGCGTCCGGGTGAGTGCTGGTGCGATAGCTGAACAGCAGCACCAACACCGACACGGTGGCCGCGAAGATCACGGCGATCCTGGTCATGCTTTCCTCCTACCAGGCAAAGCTTTCGGTGTGGATGCGGTTGCGCTCGACGCCGACGGCCTCGGCCGAGGCCATGACGGCGGCGGTCCATTCCTCGGGGCCGCACACGTAGACGTCGTGCTCGGCGATGTCCGGAACCAAGCGCCGCAACACATGTGGGTCGGACGCGCCCTGGTAGCGGTCCGGCAGCCACGAAGTGCGACCGCGAGGCCGAGGCCCGAGCAGGTAGGCGAGCCGGATGCCGCGGTGCGCGGCGATCGCGTCGAGTTCCTTGCGGAACACCAGGTCCTCGGCGGAACCGGCTCGATAGAGCAGCACCGCGTCGCCCCGTCGATACGGCATCGCCTCCAGGAGCGCCCGCAACGGGGTGATGCCGACCCCGGCGGCGATCAGCGTGACTTTCGGACCACGGCGGACGGAGCCGAGCCGTCCGTACGGCCCTTCGAACAGCGCTCGCATGCCCGGACGGAGCCGGGCGAGGCGGGCGCTGCCCTCGCCGAGGTTCTTCGCCGTGATCCGCAGGCGGACGCCGTCGGGCGCGGCCGAGAGCGAGAACGGGTGGCCGCGCGTGAAACCCGGGCCGTCGAGGAACCGCCACACGAAGAACTGCCCGGCCGCCACCGGAAGCTGTGCCAGGTCGCGCCCGCGCAAGTACACCGACACCACGTCGGGCGCCTCCTGGACGACGCCGTCGACGACCATGCGGTGGCGCAGGTTGCGCGTGACGGGAACTCCCACCCTCCAGATCAGCATCGCGCCGGCGGCCAGCGCGTAGGCCGTCCACCAGAACACGGTCGCGACCGGCGAGGCGGTGAAGTCCGCGCCGGTCCACAACTGGTGCGGCAATGCCAACCCCACGCCGAGGTACGCGTAGAGGTGCAGCAGGTGCCACGACTCGTACCGCAGCTTGCGGCGGGCCGCCCGTATCGACGTCACCGCGACGAGGATCAGCGCCACAGTCCCGGCGGTGGCCAGCAGCATGCCGGGATAGGTGGTGACCAGGTCCCACACCTCGCCCAGCAGCCCGCTGCGGTCATCGGCGGCGTAGCCGAGGCTGATGAGCACCACATGCGCGAGCATCAGGTTCACCGAGCCGAACCCGACGAGCCGGTGCCGGCGGGCCAGCTCGTCCTGGCCGTAACTGCGTTCCACCCACGGGATCCGCGCCATCAGCAGCACCTGGAGCAGCAACAGGTCGGCGGACACGAGGCCGGTCAGCCGGCCCAGCGTGGTCAGCGGATCGGTCGCGAGATTCTGCACGCCGCGGCCGGACACCCACAGCGCCACCACGAACAGGACGCTGAACCAGGCGGTCAGGCCCGACACGTCACGCCACCACTGGCGGGCGGGTCGCGGCAGCCTCGGCCTGATCGGGGTGCGGCTGCGGAGGGTGGCGGTCAACGGGGCTCCCGGGTCGGTTTCCCGCCACACTGCCCGCACAGGGTGAGGGCCGAGCGTGGAGTTGTTAAGAGTCCGGTGAGAGCCGCTCCTCGGCGACCGTGAATCCCACCACCGCGCCGCCGCCGGGTCGACGGGCGGCGACGACGTCGCCACCGTGCGCGAGCGCGACCTGCCGGACGATCGCCAGGCCCAGCCCTGACCCGGGCAGGGCGCGGGCGGTGTCTGCGCGGTAGAACCGGTCGAACACACGCGCCAGGTCGGCCTCGGCGATGCCCGGCCCGTGATCGCGGACCTCGACCCGTCCGCCGCGCAGCACGACCTCGACCGGCCCGGTGCGGTCGAACTTCACGGCGTTCTCCAGCAGGTTCATCACCGCCCGCTCCAGCGCGCGGGCGCGTCCGAGCAGGCGGACCGGCTCGGTGTCGACGTGGATCTCGCGTCCGGACCGTCGCCGCACCCGGTCCGCGGCGCGGGTGACGACCTCGGCCAGGTCCACCGGCTCCGGCGGCTCCTCCTCGTAGCGGCGGGTGGCCAGCTCGACCAGCTCGTCCACCACGTGGGTCAGCTCACGAGTCTCGCCGTCGACGTCCTCGAGCAGCCGCTCCCGCGCGTCCGGGTCGAGCTCGGCGAAGCGGCGCAGGACGCGGGCGTTGGTGCGCAGGCTGGTCAGCGGCGTGCGCAGCTCGTGGGCGGCGTCCTGGACCAGCCGCTCCTGGTCGTCACGGGAGGTGGCCAGCCGACTCAGCATGGCGTCGAACGTGGCCGCGAGGCGGCCGACCTCGTCGCGGCCGTCCACCGGCACCTCGACGTCGAGTCGGCCGCTGGCGCTGACCTGCTCGGCCAGCGCGGTCAGCCGCACCAGCCGGCGCGTGACGCGGCGGGCGATGAACCAGCCGACCGCCGCCGCGACCACCAGCACCAGCCCGCTGACCAGGGCGATGCGCACGGCCAGCGCCGCCAGCACGACTCGCGTCTGGTCGACGTCGATGCCCAGCTGGAGGGCGCCGTCGCCGGGATGTTGGGCGACGGTGACGACGCGGTAGTCGTCGGGGCTCACGGTGGCGTCGTCGTACCGGTGGTCGCCGGGCCTTCCCCTCGCGGCCAGGTCCCGATCGTCCTGGGTGACCGGCAGCGCGACCAGGCGTCCGCCGATGGCTTGGACGCTGCCGTCCGGATGGATCAGCTGGGCGACCATCGGCTGGGCCTGGTCGTGCGTGTTGTCCGCGCCGGTGATCGCCGGATTCGGGGCGAGCACGGCGGTCTCGCCGGCGGCGATCTCCGCGGCCGTGTCCAGCAGCGTCCGGTCGAGCTCCTGGTGGATCTGGTCGGAGGCGGTCTCGTAGCTGAACGCGCCGACCAGCACCGACACCGCCGCGCCGACGGCGGCGAACGTGAGCGCGAGCCGGGCCGAGAGGTTCATGCAGACCGCACCGAATAGCCGACGCCGCGGACGGTGTGGATCAGGCCGGTCGCCCCGGCGTCCTCGAGCTTGCGCCGCAGGTAGCCGATGTAGACGGCGAGGTTCTTCGACTCCGGGCCGAACTCGTAGCCCCAGATGCGGCGGTAGATGGTGGCCCGGTCCAGCACGATGCCGGCGTTGCGGACCAGCAGTTCCAGCAGGTCGAACTCGGTCTTGGACAGGGTGATCTCGGTGTCCAGCCACCACACCCGCCGGGCCCCGGGATCGACCGTGAGCCGGTCCAGCCGAAGGCGCTGGACCGGGCCGCCCGCGGTGTCCGGCGCGGCCCGTCGCAGCAGCGCCCGCAGGCGGGCGAGCAACTCGTCCAGTTCGAACGGTTTGGGCAGGTAGTCGTCCGCGCCGGCGTCGAGCCCGGCGACCCGGTCGGAGGTCTCCACCCGGGCGGTCAGCATCATGATCGGAGTGCCGTCACCGTCCGCGCGCAGCACCCGGCACACGCCCAGCCCGTCCACGGACGGCATCATCACGTCCAGGATGAGCACGTCGAACCGCTCGCGGCGCGCGGTGGCCAGCGCGTCGACGCCGTCGCTCACCACGACGACCTCGTAGCCCTCCAGCTCCAGCGCGCGCAGCAGCGACTCACGGATGGCCCGGTCGTCGTCGGCGACCAGCACTCGGTACGGCACGGCACCATAATGCCGCCACGGCGCCCAGCCGGCGCCGGGCCCCGCCTGGATGTCCTCTTCGGACACCGCGGTCAGTGGCCCGGGCGCGGCGCGGGGTCGGAGCTGAACTTGCCCTGCCAGCTCGCCTGGGCGCCCGAGTCGCCGATGCGGTAGATCTGGTAGCAGGCGCCGCCGGCGGCCAGCACGGCCAGCACCGCGACCACCGTCGTGACGGCGGTGGACGCGGGCGCCAGGAACGTCCGGCGACGCGTGGCCGTCTTGGTCATGGTCGTGGTGCCGCCGCCGGTCGGCTCGTCCACATCGGACGTCGCGGCCTGCTGTGCGGCGACGCTTTCCCGCTGGCGCCACCACACGACGATGGCGAGCAGGGCCACCGGGATCGCCACGAACAGCGCCGTGTCGCCCAGTTCGGTGTGCGTGCGCAGCAGATCCGTGCTGGGGACACGCCGTTCCAGCCACTCGCCGGCGTTGGTCGTGACCGGCACCATGATCCACACGAACACCGCCAGGATCGCGTTCGCGCCGGCCAGCCTGCGCCTAGCCTTGGCCCAGATCGCGGTCACTACCAGCAGCAGGGAGCTCAGCGGCAGCAACACGACGATGACGTGCACGAGCAGGATGTGGGCGGGCAGGCCGTTGAGGGTGCTCATGACTTCCTTCGTGATCGACCGGGAATCGTCGGTGATCACCATTGCGTAGTCGGGTGAGCGCTCGATGTGGCGACGGTGAGAATGCGGTAAGAGCCGCTAGACCGTCAGGCAGACACTGGCCTCCGTGAAGTACGTGTCGTGGTAGACGTCCCACCGCCAGTCGATCGCACAGTACCTGCCGGCCCCGTCCGTCGCGTGGCTGTTGGACCAGGTTGCCGGCGCGCCGAGCCCGTGGTCGCCGGTGCGCAGCAGCTTGCCGTGCGGACCGTCGATCTCGACCTGGCCGTACCAGCCGCGTCCGCCGGAGTCGACGGTCAGCGTCGCCGTGACGGTGCTCGACGTGACGGTGAGGCAGATCTGCTTGCCGAGGTAGGCGACCGGCGAGCAGGCGGCCTTGGCGGGTGCGGCGGTCGCCGACGGTGCGCCGAGCAGCAATGCCCCGAGCGCGACGGCGGTGAGCGGTGCGGTCATCCTCATGCGTGACATCCCTTGTCCGACGGACAGCACGCGACGGCGGAGCCGCCACGCTATCGGGGGCGGCCAAGCCGGCCACACCGCCGATTCCCGCACTGCACAAGGGATTTGCGATGAGCGCGATCGACTTCGTCGATCACCGTCGAACGACGAGCACCGGACTGGGGGAGTGGTACAGCGCAGCGCGGGTGACAGGTCCCAGGGCGTGCCGTGCGGAGTGACCCCGGGCCACCACCAGGAGGTCGGTGTGGCCGGGATCCTCGAGCGCCTCGTGCGGTAGACGCCGCGCCAGCGTGAACGTGACTCGCGTGGGCGCCCCGAGCGCCTTGAGCTGGAGTTCGGCGATGTGCAGCACGTCCTCGGGCTGGCGACTGGGCCAGAGCTCGTCCGGCGCCGCGTGGACGACCCGCAGCCGGGCCCGGTGGGAGGCGGCGAACTCCGCGGCCCGGCGAAGCACCGCGGTGTCGGCGTCGCCACCGCTGATCATGGCAGTGACGATGTGGTACTCGCCGCGCACCGACATGGGGGTGCCGCGGACGACGACCACGTCGCACCTGGCGGCCGCGAGCGTCGGGACGACGAGCTCGCCGAGGCCGAAGCGGCGGTGGCCACGGCAGCCGAGCACGAGCAGGGCGCTGTCGGCGCTGGCGGCGGTGAGGTCGACGACCGGCGTGTCGCCGGCGACGTGACAGGTGATCGGCAGCAGCGGGTAGAGCCGGTGGGCGTGGCTGAGGCCGAGGTCGGCGGGGACGTCCGAGGGCACGTCGTCCTGCGCCCGTACCACCCGCAGGGACGCGCCGCGCAGCCAGGCGTGCTGGGCGGCCCAGTCGACGGCCATGCCGCCCCAGTACGAGCCGTCGGCGCCCACTGTCACCACCTCGGCGGCGCGGGTCTCGGGCGTTCGCGGGGCGGGCAGGGACGTGGCGGCGAGCATCGGGACCTCCTCGGGTGTGCGTCCACCGTCGCGCACCCCGCTGACCTGCGACAGGGACCGTCGTAAGGCCCGCACGGGGCCTAAAGACCCCATGCCTGAGAGTCCGCCGCCTGCGGCCGGGAACGGTCGCGATGGGCGACTGTGGTCGCCGAATCGAGAGCAGCGACCACGGGAGCATCGATGATCACCGCAGGCTCGATCGAGCGGCAGCCGGCGACGCGCTGGATGCAGCGTCTGGACGCGTGGTGGCGCGCGGCCAACTACCTGTCCGTCGGACAGATCTACCTGCTGGACAACCCGCTGCTGCGGGAGCCGTTGCAGCCCAGGCACGTCAAGCCGCGCCTGCTGGGGCACTGGGGAACGGTGCCCGGCCTGACCCTGACCTATGCCCACCTGTCGCGCATGATCATGCGGCACAAGCTGGACCTGATGCTGGTGACCGGCCCCGGCCACGGCGCGGCCGGCCTGAACGCGGCGGCCTGGCTGGAGGGCACGTACTCCGAGTGCTACCCGGAGATCTCCCAGGACCTGGACGGCATGCGCCGCCTGTTCCGGCAGTTCTCCTTCCCCGGCGGCGTGCCCAGCCACGCCTCGGCGCACCTGCCCGGCTCCGTCCACGAGGGCGGCGAGCTCGGCTACTCGCTGGCCCACGCCACCGGCGCCGCGCTGGACAACCCCGGCCTGATCGCGGCGTGCGTGATCGGCGACGGCGAGGCCGAGACCGGCCCGCTGGCGACCAGTTGGCACGCCACGTCCTTCCTCTCGCCCGAGCGGGACGGCGCGGTGCTGCCGATCCTGCACCTGAACGGCTACAAGATCGCCAATCCGACGCTGCTGGCGCGGATGCACCGCCACGAGTTGAACTCGCTGCTGATCGGACACGGTTGGCGGCCGATGGAGGTCGGCGGCAGCGACCCGGACGAGGTGCACGAGGCCTACGCCGACGCGCTGGAGAAGTGCGTGCTGGGCATCCAGGAGATCCAGGCCGCCGCCCGCCGCGGCTACGGTGGCAGGGACCGCAAGTGGCCGATGATCGTGCTCCGCACGCCGAAGGGCTGGACCGGTCCGCACGACATCGACGGCAAGCAGGTCGAGGGCAGCTGGCGCTCGCACCAGGTGCCGTTCGCGGCGGTCCGCGAGGACGCGCACCACCTCGCGTGCCTGGAGCAGTGGATGCTGTCCTACCGTCCGGAGGAGCTGTTCGAGGCGAACGGCGCGCCGGTGCCGATGATCCGTGACCACCGTCCACTGGGGACGGACCGGATCAGCGCGAAACCCATTACGCTTGGCCAGGTTCAGCGCGACCTGAAGCTGCCGGATCCCGCCGAGCACGCGGCGGCGGTGCCCGCGCCGGGCGTCGTGACGGCGGAATCCACCCGGCTGCTGGGGCAGTACCTTCGCGACGCCGTCGAGCTGAACCCGAACAACCTGCTGCTGTTCGCCCCCGATGAGCACGCCTCCAACCGTCTGGACGCGGTTTTCGAGGTCACCGGCCGGCGCTGGCAGCTGGCCATCGAGCCGGGCGACGACCACCTCTCGCCGAACGGCCGGGTGCTGGAGGTGCTCTCCGAGCACCTGTGCCAGGGCTGGCTGGAGGGCTACCTGCTGACCGGCCGCCACGGCCTGCTGTCCAGCTACGAGGCGTTCGCGCACGTGGTGGACTCGATGGTCGCCCAGCACGCCAAGTGGCTGCACACCGCCGCCAAAATCCCTTGGCGCAGGCCGATTCCCAGCCTGAACTACCTGCTCACCTCGCACGTGTGGCGGCAGGACCACAACGGCGCATCCCACCAGGATCCCGGCTTCGTCGACCACGTGCTGAACAAGCGGCCCGAGGTCGTCCGCGTCTACCTGCCGCCGGACGCCAACTGCCTGCTCAGCGTCGCCGACCACTGCCTGCGCAGCCACGGCCTGGTCAACGTGATCGTCTCCGGCAAGCAGCCGGCGTTGCAGTACCTCGACGCCGACGCTGCGGCCGCCCACTGCGAGCAGGGACTTGGCGTGTGGCGCTGGGCCAGCACCGACGCCGACGGCGACACCGACGTCGTGATGGCATGTGCCGGCGACGTGCCGACGCAGGAGACGCTGGCGGCGGTCAAGGTGCTGCTGGAGTTCGTGCCGGACCTGCGGATCCGCGTGGTGAACGTGGTGGATCTGGCCCGGCTGGCCCCGCCGGAGCAGCACCCGCACGGCATCGGCGACACGGCGTACCGGGAGATCTTCACCGACGCACCTGCGATCTTCGCGTACCACGGCTATCCCTGGCTGGTGCACCGGCTGACCTACCGCCGGCCCGGGCACGACGACATGCACGTCCACGGCTTCCACGAGAACGGCACCACCACGACGCCGTTCGACATGTGCGTGCTGAACGAGCTGGACCGCTACCACCTTGCGCTGGCCGCGCTGGAGCGCGTGCCGCGGGTCGCCGGCCGGCTCGGGCACGTCCGCCAGCAGTTGCTGGATCGGCTCGCCGTGCATCACGACCACATCCGCCGGACCGGCGAGGACCTGCCGGAGATCCGTGACTGGAGGTGGACGCCGTGACCCGCGTGCTGACCGTCAACCCGGGATCGTCCAGTCTCAAGGTGTCCGTTGTGGACGGTGGCGCGGCGATCGGCGAGTGGTCGGTGCCGGATTGGGACGGCCTGCCCGATCCGGGCGCCGTCGAGGCGGTCGGCCCGGTGGACGCGATCGCGTTGCGCTTCGTGCACGGCGGCGACCGCACCGGCCCGGTCCTGCTGGACGCCAAGGCGGAGGCAAGCCTGCGGGCACTCGTCCCGCTGGCGCCGATCCACCAGCCGCGATCGCTGCTGCTGGCTCGGGCGCTGCGGACGTGGTGGCCGGACGTGCCGCTGGTGGCCTGCTTCGACACCAGCTTCCACACGAGCCTGCCGGCGGCCGCGTCGACCTACGCGATCCCGGCGGAGTGGACCCGCAAGTACGGGGTCCGGCGGTACGGATTCCACGGACTGTCGTGCGCCAACGCGCTGCGCGCGACAGCGGAGACGCTGGGGCGGAGTGCACGCGATGTGGCGATGATCTGCTGCCACCTCGGCTCCGGCGTCTCCGTCACCGCGATCAGCGGTGGACACAGCGTCGACACCTCGATGGGCTTCACGCCGCTGGACGGCGTGCCGATGGCTACGCGCCCCGGCGCGCTGGATCCTGGCCTGCTGCTGCATCTTGCGGGGGAGATGCCGTTGGACGCGCTCGCCGACGGCCTGAATCACCACAGTGGACTCGCCGGCCTGTCCGGCGCCGGCGGAGACCTGCGCGAGGTGCTCGCCGCCCGCGCGCAGGGTTGTGTCGACGCGGATCTCGCCGTCCGCGTCTACCTGCACCGGCTGCGTCGCGAGATCGCGGCCGCCCGAACCTCCTTGCCACGACTGGACGCGCTGGTCCTCACCGGCGGCGTCGCGGAGCACCAGCCCGGCCTGCTCGACGAGCTGACCGTCGGCCTGGAGTTCCTCGGTGTCGCGCCGACCGTGACGCCGGCCCGCGAGGACCTGGAGATGGCAAGGCAGACCGAGGAAACACTGAACTGAGGAGGAGACCATGTCCGTCAAGGAGCGTCCTGCCGCGAGTCCGGCGCCCGTGAGCGTCCGGCCGGCCGCCATGCAGTGGCTGGCCGTGCTGCGCATCGCCGTCGGCCTGATCTTCGTGTGGGCCTTCGTGGACAAGCTGTTCGGGCTCGGCTACGCGACTCCCGCCGCGAAGTCGTGGCTGAGCGGCGGCTCGCCCACCAAGGGCTTCCTGGGCAACGTCGCCGTCGGCCCGTTCCAGTCGATGTTCCACGCCTGGGCCGGCGCCGCGTGGGCCGACTGGCTGTTCATGCTGGCGCTGCTGGGCATCGGCGTCGCCGTCACGCTCGGCGTGGCGCTGCGGCTGTCCGCGATCGCCGGCACGATCCTGCTGGTGCTGATGTGGGCCGCCGAGTGGCCGCTGAGCACGACCACCGCCGCCGGCAAGCCCAGCGGCTCGACCAACCCGCTGATCGACTACCACATCATCTTCGCCCTGGTGCTGATCGTCGCCGCGCTGTTCGGCGCCGGCGTGACGTGGGGGTTGGGCCGGCAGTGGGAGCGGCTTGCCG
The DNA here is from genome assembly GCF_003387475.1 of Kutzneria buriramensis. Taxonomy (GTDB): domain Bacteria; phylum Actinomycetota; class Actinomycetes; order Mycobacteriales; family Pseudonocardiaceae; genus Kutzneria; species Kutzneria buriramensis. The sequence continues at coordinate 83,196 of NZ_QUNO01000019.1, forward strand.
TCGTGCGCAACAACCCGTGGCTGCGGTGACGGGCGAGCAAGCACCACCACCTGTGTGGCCAGGGCCTCGGCTCTGGCCACACAGCCATGTCCGTAGTAGGAGAGTGGAGAAACCATGTTCGACGCCGCCGGCCTCGAGGTCCTGGACCGCGCCGAGTGCCTGGCCCTGGTGAAGACCGTGTCGTTCGGTCGGATCGTGTTCACAGACCAGGCGCTGCCGGCGGTGCTGCCGGTGAACTTCTCGGTGTGGGACGGGTCGCTGTTGATACGCACCGGCGCCGGCAGCAAGCTCGCCGCCGCCACCCGCAACGCTGTCGTGGCATTCGAGGCGGACGACATCGACCTCGACAACGGCAAGGGCTGGAGCGTGGTCGTCATCGGCCGTTCCGCCGTGGTCGACCATCCCGCCGAGGTCGCCGAGGCTGCGGAGGTCGCGCCACGGTCGTGGGTCGGTGGCCGCGACCACCTGATCCGCATCGCGATCGGCTCGATCACCGGACGGCGGGTCACTGCGGTGCCGGACTGATCGCCACAGGACGAAGCTCCCCGGACCGAGGCCCGAGGAGCTTTCGGTCGGCGTCCCTACACCCGAAGTGCCCGCAGCGCGGTGTCGGTGGGGGTGACGGGTCGGAGCAGGATCCGCGCGTCGGCGACCACACAGCCGGTCTCGTACGCGATGAGCGGGTTGAGGTCCATCTCCGCGACCTCCGGCAGCAGCTCGGCGAGCCGACCCACGCGCATGACCGTGGCGGCGACGGCGTCCACGTCGACACCGGCCAGGGCCCTGGGCGCGGGGAGGCTGCGCAGCAGCTCGTGGCTGTCGACGTCGGTGACCGGCACGAGACAGCTGACGCGCTTGTCGACGACGTCGGTGTCGGTGCCGCCGAGGCCGAACACGACCAGCGGCCCGAAGGAGGCGTCGCCGACGACGCCGACCAGGAGTTCCCGGCCGGCGGTGGCCATGGGCTGCACGAGGTAGCCAAGTAGGTCGTCGCCGAAGTGCTCGCGCATCGCCCGCGCCCGGCCGCGCAGCTCGGACTCGGTGGTGATGCCGAGGGTGACGCCGCCGCCGGCGCTCTTGTGCAGCAGACCCCGCGCGACCGCCTTGAGTGCGACGGGCCCGAGCTGGGCGCGGAACGCGGCGACGGCCGCCTCCTCGTCGGCCGCCGGGACGACGTCGAGCGTCGGGATCCCGAAGTGGGACAACAGTTTCGTCACGTCGGGAGCGGGCAGCCAGCCTCCACCGTCATGTTCGGCGAGGAAACTGTCGACGATCTCACGGGCGGCACGGGTGTTGATGCCGGACAGCGCGGGCACGATGCCCGGGACGCGGCGCAGCCACTGGCCGTAATGCGCGGCGCGCGCAAGGGCGGCCACCGCGACCGAGGGTTCGGCGAAGCTGGGAATCGCGTCGCCGACCAGGCGCAGGTTTTCCCGCTGAGTGAGGTCCACGGCTACCACTGGCGCCTCGCGACCGTGCGCGCGGGCCTTCGCCACGGCGTCGGCGATGTCGGCCGACGGGTCGCCGAGCGCGGTCGGCACGGTGATCGCGAGGACGGCGTCGACCTCCGAATCGTCCAGTGCGGCACGCAGGCAGCGGGCGAACGTGTCCGCGGAGACGGCGGCGGTTGTGTCGACGGGATTGCCCAGGCTTGCGGTGGCCGGCAACAGGCGGCTGAAGGCGCTGTGCAGCGCCGGCGACGGCGGCACGACGTGCAGACCTTCGTGCGCACAGGCGTCGGCGGCGAGGACGCCGCCGCCACCGGCATTCGTCAGAACGAGAGTGCGGAGGCCGCGAGGCACGGACTGCTTGCTCAGCAACGAAACCGTGGCGGTGAGGTCGGTGAGTGTGTCGACCACGATGACGCCGGCCTGCCGGTACAAGGCGTCCCGCGTGACGGCGGGCGTGGCGCTGGCGGCGGTGTGCGAGGCGGCGGCGCGGCGGGCGACTTCGCTGGTTCCGGTGCGCAGTGCGACGACCGGCTTGTGCCGGCCGAGTCGCCGTGCCAGCCGTACGAACTTGCGGGGGTTGCCGAAGGACTCCAGGTAGAGCACCGCCACCCTGGTGGCGTCGTCGAACTCCCACCACCGCAGCATGTCGTTGCCGCTGACGTCGTACTTGTCGCCGGTTGAGACCATTGTGGACACTCCGAGGCCGGCCGCGGCGAGCTGGTCGACCAGCGCGATGCCGGCGCCGCCGGACTGCGTGACCACGCCGACGTCGCCGGCGGCCGCCGGCCGGTCGGAGAACGAGGCGTCCAACCGGATCCGCGGATCCGTGTTCACGATGCCGAGGCAGTTCGGCCCCACCATGCGGAAGCCACCACCGCGCACGGCCTTCAGCACCTCGCCGTGCAGCGCTTCGTCGCCGGTGATGCCCGAGGTGATGACGACCACCGCCGGCACCTTGCGGGCCGCGCAGTCGGCCAGCACGGACGGAACCGATCCGGCCGGCACAGCGACCACGACGAGGTCGGGAACCGCCGGCAGCTCCATCACCGATGGATAGCAGGGGACGCCGCCGATGTCGCCGGCATGCGGATTCACGGCCATGAGCCGACCGCTGAAACCGGCGTCGACCAGCCGTCCGAGGATGGCGTGGCCGATCGTGCCGGCGGTGCGGCCGGCACCCACGACGGCGAGGCTGCGCGGGCGCAGCAGCCGGGTCAGGCTGGCGATGTCGGCGTGAACCTCCCGGTCCGTGACCGTGTCCAGGTACCGGTCGTCCGGGTCGAGGGGCAGCACGACACGCACCTCGGAGCCGTTGCTGTCGACCTGACACGGCAGCCCGAAGTCGTGGAACACCCGCAGCATGCCGGTGTTCTCCGCCAGCACGTCCGCGACGAAGCGCCGCACACCGTGCTGCCGGGCCAGCGACGCGAGGTGCTCCAGCAGCAGCGTGCCGACGCCGTGCGCCTGCTGCCGGTGGTCCACGGCCAGCGCGACCTCGGCCTCGGCGGGGTCGGCGACGACCTCGTACGTGGCGACGCCGGTGAGCACGCCGTCGACGTACGCGCCGAGCGTGGCGTGCCGGACGTCTTCCGAGGTCAGGTGGGCGGCGAAGGTCTCCAGTCGAGGCGGCCGGAGGGTGAAGAAGCGCAGGTAGGTGTCCTTCTCGGGCAGGCCCTGGTGCAGCAGACGGACGGCGTCGGTGTCGGCCGGCGTGAGGTGGCGGACGAGCGCAACGCGCCCGTCCGCCAGCAGTGCCCGCACGCCGGTCATAGCACCGATTCCCTGCTACGCACGCGCACCTCGGCGACCCCGGGCACGGACTCGGCGATGACCTGGGCGACGTGTCGGTCGGTGGCGTCGTCGAAGTCGTCGACGATCTCGACCACGCCGTCGTACACGGTCACCGACCAGCGGTCGCCGCCGCCGTACGCGGAGAGCCGCGACCTGACGGCCGTCAGGACCGTCGCGTCGTCGGTGGCGATGGCGCGCAGCAGGTCGCGCCGCGTGACGATGCCGACCACGCCGCGGCCGTCGACCACCGGCACCGCGCGGACGTGGTCGTCCAGCATCATGCGGACGATCGCGGCGGCGTCGGTGCCCGGCGTGATGGCCACGGCCGGCGTGCTCATCACCTCGGCGACGGTCTGCGCCGGATGGACCTCCGGCACCTCGTCGCCCCAGATACGTGTACGCGCGTCCACGGGGATGCGGTCGCGCAGCACGTCCGCCTCGGTGACCATGCCGACCACGCGGCCGTCGTCGTCGACCACCGGCGCGGAGGTGAACCCGTGCTCGGCCAGCAGCGCCGCGACCTCCTTGACCGGTTGGTCCGGACGCGCCGTCACGACCGGGCTGGTCATCACGTCCTGTGCCCTCATCGTCAGCTCCTCACGGTGTCCATGGCGGACGCCGCGGCCAGCGCGACGTCGAGAGTGGTTTCGGGACCGGCGACGACGACCGGGCAGGCCGCCTCGCGCAGGACCTTGCGGTAGGTCCGGCCGCCCAGGCCGTGCTCGCGGTGGCCGATGACGACCATCGACGCGAACTGGGAGTGCCAGGCCAGCGCCTCGGCCGGCGTGCACTTGAGCGTGTGCACCTGCACGGCCATGGCCGGGTAGCGGCCGGCGAACAGCGAGACCAGGTCGAACACGGAGTTCCGGGCTCCGGTGGCGCTTCCGCAGTGGACCACGCGGACGCCGCGGCCGAGCCGGTGCGCTTCGGCGAACGCCCAGCGCAGCGCCTGCTCGGAGTGCTCGGTGCCGTCGGCGCCGACCAGGATCGGCCGGTCGCCGTCGTCCCACCCGGTGCCCGGCGCGACGGCGGCGACCGGGCAGCTCGCCTCGGCCGCGACGGCCGACGCGACGCCGGCCTTCGCGGCCTCCCGGTCGACCACGACCAGGTGCGCCTCGGCGGTCCGGTCCAGCAGGGCGTCGGCCAGGCCACCCTCAGCGGTGGTCGCCGACAGCGACAGGTGCGGGTAGCGGGCGCGGAGTGCGGCTGCGGCGTTGTACAGCGCCGGCAGGTTCCCGCTTTCGGCGAGGACGACGCGCAGTGGGGCGTCCAGGCGGCCCGCGTACTCGGCGGCCCAGGTGATCGTCGCGATGGAGTCGGTGTCGGGCGAGAGCCCGACCAGAACGGCCTTGGTGGTCATGGGGTGCCTCCCGGCAGCATGTGAGCGGCGTCGATGAGCAGCTCTGCCACCGGACGTCGAGGTGTGGGCGCGACCGGGCTGCCGTGGCCCACTCGCAGGATGGTCTGGGCGGTGATGCCGGCGCCCAGCAGATGACGGAGCTCCTCACGGCAGGAGGGCACTTCGATCGGCTGCGCGATGAACGACGCCGACAGGCCGAGCGTGGTGGCCGTCAGCAGCACCCGCTGCATGGCCTGACCGGCGTGCAGCTCGGCGAGCGCGCCTTCGTAGTACGAGCAGACGACGGCGATGAGCGGCTCCCGCTCGAAGTCCTTGCCCGGCACGCGTTCCCGGGCGTGACCGCCGCTGAAGTCGCGCAGCACCCACCGGTCCTGCGGCTCGTACGCCGGTCCGGCGGCCAGCGCCGGCACGCCGTCGCGCCGCTCGCCGCCGTGCCCGCTCCACTGTTCCAGCTCGGCGCGGAACTCCAGGTTGCCCAGTTGGATCTGGTGGGCGCGGGTGACCAGCGCGTGCAGGCGGGACCGCTGCGACGGGTCGGTGATCGGGTGCAGCCAGGAGCGCTCGGTCTGGGCCGCCCGGACCAGGTGGTTCACCTCGGCGGTGGTCACCGGGACGTCCCGGAACGGCTTGCGGTTGGTGTGCCGGGAGGGGATGGCCCGGCGCAGGTCCAAGACGTGGTCGCTCGGCGAGACGTGGCCGCCGCGGCGCACCACCGCGAGGGCGTGCGGGCCGGCGGCGTGGGGCAGCAGCGTCACCATCGGGCGGATGCCCAGGGCCTCCAGCGAGATCCGGAGGTTGGCCAGCGCGGCGCCACACGCAAGCCGCAGTTCCTTGTCGTCCGGATCGGTGGCGTGCAGCCGACGCGTGGCGTCGGCGTGCAGCTCGATGCGGTCGGGCAGCACCCGGAACCGCCACGGCTGGCTATTGTGCACCGACGGCGCCATCGCCGCCGCGTCGAGCACGGTGGCCACCTCGTCCGGGCTAAGACCGAGGCTGGCGGGAACTGGACTGGTCATGGCTCAACGGTGCGCGCCGGGGCGGTTTCGCAGACACGGCCCAAAGTCACGGTGGACTAGGGCCGTCGTCCACGAGATGCGTACGTCCCTTGGCCGTGACCTGCCGGCGTGGGAGGCTGGCGGGGTCCGATGGAGATCAACGGGAGCCGCCGCATGCCAGAGCCCGAGACGTCAGCGATGCTCGGCAGCCTGCGGCTGGACGAGCTGCTGGCGGAGGTGCAGGAGCGGCTCGCGGAGATCGTCAAGACCCGGGACCGGGTGCAGGGCCTGCTCGACGCCGTGCTCGCCGTCGGCTCCGGGATCGAGCTGGATTCGACGTTGAACCGGATCGTGGAGGCCGCCGCCGACCTGGTCGACGCCCGGTACGGGGCGCTCGGCGTGCTGGCCAGCACCGGCGACGGCCTGTCCGAGTTCGTGTACCTCGGCATCGACGCCGATCAGCGCAAGCTGATGGGCCACCTGCCGGAAGGACGGGGCCTGCTCGGGCTGCTCATCCACGACCCCAAGCCGATCCGGCTGGCCGACCTGGCCACCCACCCGGCGTCCGTCGGCTTCCCCGCCAACCACCCGCCGATGCACAGCTTCCTCGGCGCGCCGGTCCTCGTGCGCGACGAGGTGTTCGGCAACCTCTACATGACGGAGAAGCGCGGCGGCGGCGAGTTCACCGCCGACGACGAGGTCGTGCTGCGCGCGTTGGCCGCGGCGGCCGGCGTGGCGATCGAGAACGCCCGCCTGTTCGAGCGTTCGCAGCAGCGGCAGCGCTGGCTGGAGGCGACGTCGGAGATCCGCGCCGAGTTGCTCGGCGGGGCCACTGTGGACGATGCGCTGCGGCTGGTCGTGTTGCGGGCCATGGAGTTGACGGACTCGTCGTGCGCGATGGTGCTGATCGCCGACGGCGACGACACCCTCACCGTGCGGGGCGTCGTCGGGACCTGCGCCGACGGGCTCGCCACCGTGGTGCTGCCCGAAGGGCACCGGCTGCTCGACGGCGCGCCTCGGCTCATCGCCGACCTCGCCGAGGAGCTCGACGGCCGCCTCGCCGGTGACATCCTCGGTCCCGGTCTCGTCGTGGAGCTGCGCACGTCCGACGGCGGCACCGGCGCGCTCGTCACCGCCCGGGACAAGGGCGGCGCCGAGTACCGCCCCGATGACGTCCCGCTGGTCACGTCCTTCGCCGACCAGGCCGCGCTGGCGCTGGAGCTGGCCGAGAAGCAGCGCACCAAGGGCATGCTCGACCTGCTCGCCGACCGCGACCGGATCGCGCGGGACCTGCACGACCACGTCATCCAGCGACTGTTCGCCACCGGCCTGAGCCTGCAGGGCTCGCTGCGGATGATCCCCGACACCGAGGCCCGCAAGCGGATCCAGGCCGCCGTCGGCCAGCTCGACCAGACCGTCATGGAGATCCGGACGTCCATCTTCGACCTGCACACCGCCGACGAGGTCTCCAGCCTGCGCCGGACCCTGCTCGACGTCGTCTCCGAGCTCACCGACGGCACCGACGTCTCCCCGTCCGTCCGCATGTCCGGCGCCGTCGACACGCTCGTGCCACCCGAGGTCGCCCCGCACGCCGAGGCCGCCCTCCGCGAGGGCCTGTCCAACGCCCTGCGCCACGCCCGCGCCAAACACATCGTCGTCACCATCGAGGCCGCCAAGGACCTCATCGTCGACGTGCTCGACGACGGCGTCGGGGTTCCCGAGACCCTGGCCCGCAGCGGGCTGGCCAACATCGAGAACCGCGCCGCCACCTTCGGCGGCACGCTGACCGTCGCGCCGAGCCCGGACGGCGGCACCCGCTACACGTGGCAGGTCCCCATCCGGCCGGTCTCCTGAGGTCCCGTATCGTCCGCCGCGTCGGGCACGGAGAGGATCGCGGTGGAACTGGGGCTGGTCGGCCAGGCCGTGGGCATGTTCACGGCGACCAACGTCGACGACATCGTGATCCTGGCCCTGTTCTTCGGCCAGGCCGCGGGCCGGCGCGGCGCCGCGACCCGCGTGGTGCTGGGCCAGTTCCTGGGCTTCACGGCGATCCTGGCGGCCTCCGTCGTCGGGGCGCTGGGCGCGGGTCTGCTGCCGGCGTCGGCGATTCCCTACCTGGGCGTCGTGCCACTGCTGCTGGGCCTGCGGGCCGCGTGGACGGCCCGGCGCGACCGCGGTGCGGCGGATGTCGAAGTCGTGCCGGCCGGCGGCCCGACGGTACTGGCGGTCGCCGCCGTCACGTTCGCCAACGGCGGCGACAACATCGGTGTCTACGTGCCGGTGTTCGCCACCGCCGGCGTCGGCAGCCTGATCGTGTTCGGCGTGGTGTTCCTGATGCTCACGGCGCTGTGGTGCGCGATCGGCCGCTACGTGGCGACCCGGCCGGTCATCGCGCGGACCCTCTCGCGCTGGGGGCACGTCGTGCTCCCGGCGGTGCTGGTCGGCATCGGCGTGCTGATCCTGGTCGAAGGCGGCGCGTTCGGGCTATGACCCGCGCTTGTCCTTGAGCTCGGTGGCCAGCACGGCGGCCTGGGTGCGGCGCTGCATGCCGAGCTTGGCGAGCAGGTGGGAGACGTAGTTCTTGACGGTCTTCTCCGCCAGGAACATGCGCTCGGCGATCTGGCGGTTGGTCAGGCCCTCGCCGATGAGCTCCAGCACGACGCGTTCCTGGTCGGACAGGACGGCCAGCGGGTCGGTGCGCTGCTCCTGGTCGCGGCGCAGGCGGGCGAGCAGGGCGGAGGTGGTGTGCGTGTCGAGCAGCGACTGGCCGCCGGCGACGGTGCGGATGGCGTTGACGAGGTCGCTGCCGAGGACCTGCTTGAGCAGGAAGCCGGCGGCGCCGGCCATGATGGCGTCGAACAGGGCGTCGTCGTCGGAGAACGACGTCAGCATGAGGCACTGGAGCTGCGGCATCGACGAGCGCAGCTCGCGGCACAGCTCGACGCCGTTGCCGTCGGGCAGCCGCACGTCGAGCACGGCGACCTGCGGTTGCACCGCGGGGATGCGAACCATGGCCTCGGCCACCGCGCCGGCCTCGCCGACGACCTTGAGGTCCGACTCGCCCTCGAGCAGATCGGAGATCCCGCGCCGGACGATCTCGTGGTCGTCCACCAGGAACACGCCGATGGTCATGTCTGTCAGCCTTCCACGTTCCTGGTCGCCGGTCACGCCTTCACGTCGTCGAGTTCGTGCTGGACGGCCCCGGTGACGCCGACGACGCCGGGCAGCGCCCAGGCGATGCGGATGGCGGCCAGCGCCTGGCTGCGCCGGGGGACGCAGCCGCCGAGCTGCACGACGCCCTCGGCCACGGTGGCCGTCACGCCCGCGGGAACGGCCGCGAGCACCCGGTCCCGGATGACGTCGTCGGAGACGAGGAACAGGCGCAGCACGTCGGCGCGGGCCAGCACGCCGATGAGCCGCCCGTCGCCCTCGACGACGAACAGCCGGCGCACGTCGGTGTGGCCGAGCTTGCTGGCGGCGTCCTCGACGCTCGCGTCCGGGCCGATGGTGACGACCGGAGAGGTCATCAGCCGGTCCGCCGTGGCGGCGTGCGCCTTGCGGCTGCGCACCTGGTAGCCGGTGGCCAGCACCTGGTCGAAGCCGCCGCGCATCTCCTCCTTGTGGATCAGATCGGCCTCGGACACCACGCCGGTGACCCGGCCGCCGGCGTCGATGACCGGCACGGCGCTGATCCGGTGCTCGGCCAGCGCGCGGGCGATCTCCTTGAACGGGGCGTCCGGCGTCACGGCGATGACCGGGGTGGTCATCACCGATCGGACCGTGGGGTAGCTCGTCGGCATGACATCAGCTCACCGCACGCGGACCCTGGCGGACAGTGCCATCGCGCCCGGGACCCATGGGTCCTGTGGCCCTAGTTGTGACGAACGCGCGGGCGCGAGCCTCGAAACCATGACCCTGACGGTGAGTTCGACCCCGGCTGGACTGTCCACCCGGGAAGCACAGCGCCGCCTCCAGCAGTACGGCCCGAACGCGCTTCCGCAGCGGTCGACGCGCCGATGGTGGCGCGACCTGGTCAAGCAGTTCACCCACCCGCTGGCGCTGCTGCTGTGGATGGCGGCCGCGCTGTCGGCGGCGTCCGGATCGACCGAGCTGGCGATCGCGATCCTGGTCGTCATCGTCCTGAACGCCCTGCTCGCCTTCGTGCAGGAGCAGCAGGCCGAGCACGCCGTCGAGGCGCTCGGGCGCTACCTCCCTCAGCACGCGTGGGTGCTCCGCGACGGGCACCGCCAGCAGGTGCTGGCCATCGACCTGGTGCCCGACGACGTGCTGCTGATCGAGGAGGGCGACCGGGTCTCGGCCGACGCGCGCCTGGTCGAGGGCGTCGTCGAAGTGGACAACTCGGCCCTGACCGGCGAATCCGCGCCGGTGCTGCGCGACGCGTCGTCGGCCGACGACGCCGAGCATCCGCTGGACTCGCCGGTGCGGGTGTTCAGCGGGACCGTCTGCACGGAGGGCTCGGCGAAGGCGCTGGTGGTCGGGACCGGCGCGCACACGGAACTCGGGCGCATCGCGGCGCTGTCGCAGCGCGTGCATGTCGACGAGAGTCCGCTCGAGCGCCAGGTGCGCCGCGTGGCGTGGCTGATCGCCATCGTCGCGGTGGGGGCCGGCGTGGCCTTTCTTCCGCTCGGCCTCGTCGCCGGGCTGTCGCTGGGGGCGGCGCTGCTGTTCGCGATCGGCCTGCTCGTGGCGAACGTGCCCGAGGGCCTGCTGCCCACGATCACGTTGGCGCTGGCCGTCGGCGTGCGGTCGATGGCCCGCCGGGGCGCGGTGGTGAAGCGGCTGTCGGCGGTGGAGACGCTCGGCTCGACGACGGTGATCTGCACCGACAAGACCGGCACGCTGACCGCGAACTCGATGCACGTCGTCGAGGCGAGACCGGAGTCGCCGGCGCTGGCGGACGCGTTGTTCCGCTGCGGCACCGCCGACGACACCACCGGCGACCCGACGGAGGTGGCGCTGCTGCGCTACGCCCGGGAAGCCGGTGCGCAGTCCGATGTGGCCATTCGCGACCGGGAGCGGTTGGCGCTCAACAGGTTCGACCCCAGACGCAAGATGATGTCCACGGTGGACATCAACGGCATCCACGTGAAGGGCGCGCCGGAGGCGGTGTTGAGCCGGTGCGTCGGTGACGTGTCGGCGCTGCGTCGGCACGCCGAGGAGCTGGAGAGTCGTGGCCTACGGGTGCTCGCCGTAGCGACGAAGCCGCTGTCCAGCAGAGACGTTCCCCCGCAGCAGGATGCCGAGTCCGGGCTGACCGCAGTCGGGGTGGTCGGCCTGCTCGACCCGCCGCGCCCGGAGGTCGCGGCCGCGGTCGAGGCCGTGCACGCCGCCGGGATCAAGGTCCACGTGGTCACCGGCGACAACGGCCACACCGCCGCCGAGATCGCTCGTCAGGTCGGCATCGGCGCCGACCGCGTGGTCGACGGCCTGGTGGTGGACCGGATGCCGGAGGACCAGCTGGACCGGCTGCTCGCCGACCAGGGTGAGATCGTGTTCGCCCGGTCCACCCCGGAGACCAAGCTGCGCATCGCGGACGCGTTGCGGCACAAGGGCGAGGTCGTCGCGATGACCGGCGACGGCGTGAACGACGCGCCGGCCCTGCGCCGCGCCGACATCGGCGTGGCGATGGGCGCCGCCGGCACCGACGTGGCCCGGGAGGCCGCGACGCTGGTGCTCACCGACGACAACTTCGCCACCATCGCCGCCGGCATCGAGGAGGGCCGGCGCGTGTTCGACAACGTGCGCAAGTTCATCCTCTACATCTTCGTGCACGCCATCCCGGAAGTGTTGCCCTTCCTGGTGTTCGCGCTCGCCGGCGGCCTCGTGCCGCTGCCGCTGGGCGTGCTCCAGATCCTCGCGATCGACCTCGGCACGGACACGTTGCCGGCGCTGGCGCTGAGCCGTGAGCCGGCCGAACCCGGCCTGATGACGCTGCCGCCGCGGTCCCGCCGCGAGGGTGTGATCACCAAGCACCTGCTGTGGCGGGCCTGGGGCCTGATGGGCCTCACCGCCGGAATCCTGGTGCTGCTGGCATTCTTCACGGTGTTGTTGGCCGGAGGGTGGCATCCCGGTGACCCGGTTGGCGTGGGCGCGCCCCTGCACCAGGTCTACCTGGAGGCGACCACCGCCACCTTCGCCGGCATCGTCGCCTGCCAGGTCGGCACCGCCTTCGCGGCCCGCACGGAGTGGGCGTCGCTGTGGTCCATCGGCGTGACCACCAACCGCGCGCTGCTGGTTGGCATCGCGTTCGAGCTGGCCTTCACCGCAGCCCTGGTGTACGCGCCGCCGTTGCAGGCGGTGTTCGGCACGGCGGCACTGCCGCCGTGGGTGCTGTTGATGTTGGTGCCCTTCCCCGTCGTGGTGTGGGGCGTGGACGAACTCAACCGGTGGCGTCGGCGCCGCCGGTCCGGACAAGTGAGGACGACATGATAGTTGTGGGTATCGACGGCACCGAGGTGTCGAAGAACGCGTTGGAATGGGCCGTGCGCGAGGGTGCGGTCCGGCAGACGTCGGTGCACGTGGTGCACGCCTGGCGGTACGACCCGATGACGGATCTGCTGCCCAGTCAGCAGATCAAGGAGGACTCCACCGAGCTGCTGGCGCGCGAGGTCGCGCTGGTCACCGGCACGCCCCGCACGGACAACGTCAGCTACTCCAGCGTCCAGGGGGACGCCGCACGCGTGCTGCACGAGGTCAGCGAGGGCGCGGACATGCTCGTGCTGGGCAGCCACCAGCGCAACGCGCTCGGCGAGGTGCTGCTCGGCTCGGTGAGCCGCGAATGCGTGCGGCACGCGACCTGCCCGGTCGTGGTCGTGCCGGCCGCAGGGTCCTAAGTCCTGGTCAGGTCGGGACCTCGGCCGTGGCCTACGGCCCTGGGACCGACCGCCGCTTCCCGCGACGCTGAATGCGACGAATTCGGCGACACGGCGGGAGAGTGGTGACGATGAACCCGGTGCTGCGGCTGGCCCGCCAGGTGGGATTCGGACGCAACGAACTGCGCCGGCCGGTGGACCGGGTCGACGGCCTCGTCGTCGGATTGGCGGTCCTGGTCGGCGCGGCCATCGTCGCCGCGGGGGCTCTGTTCGGACTCCGCCTGGCGACCTACGAGTCGGGCGTCGCGACCCAGCAGCAGGCCACCCGGACCGCGACGACCGCGGTGCTGCTGGCGGACTCAGGCACCGCGCCGACCGCGCTGGCCCGCTGGAAGACCGCGGACGGCACGAACCACAGCGGCCCGGTCACGGTCATGCCGCAGCAGCATGCGGGGGCATCGGTCCGGATCTGGACCAATGCCGCCGGCGCGGCCGTGGACCGTCCGATCGGGACACTCGACATCGTCCTGATGGTGGCCGTCGCGCTCGGCGGCGGCATGACCGTCGCTTTCCTTCTGTTGCGGGGCCTGCTGTTCCTGGTGCGCCTGCCGATCCAGCGGTGGAGCGCCCACACCTGGGACCAGGACTGGGCGCGGACCGCGCCCCGGTGGAAGCAGTGGCGGTGAGTGGCGATGCGTGGACGTGACGGGGATCCGTGGCTGCTGGCGTTGGCCGGTCTGGACGCGCTGATCGCGCTGCTCGCGGTGTGGGGCGGCCTCGAACTGGCCGTCGGAGCGGCGGCCTTCCAGCTGCCGACGGAGTGGATCGCGCCGCTGGGACTGCGCAGCTGGCTGCTCCCGGGCATCGCCCTGATCGCGCTGATCGGCGGGCCCATGGCCGTCGCCGCCGTCGCCAGCTGGCAGGGCATCCGCCACGCCGCCGCGACGTCGATCGCCGCCGGCGTGATCCTGCTCGGGTGGCTGGCGCTCCAGTTCGTCCTGTTCGGACTCCAGGTGCCGGTCCAGATCATCACGGCGGTCCTCGCCCTGGCGGTCGTGTCCATCGGGGTCGTCGCGGCGAGGACACGCCATGTCTGACACCGCCCGGACGTTGATGCGGAAGGTGCCGGCGGTTGAGCCGGACACCGAGGTGTCGGAGGCGATCCGGCTGATGCGACGCCTGCACGTGCACCACCTGCCGGTGGTCGAACAGCGCCACTGCGTCGGCCTGGTGGGGGAGCAGGAGCTGGCCGATGCCATCGGTCCCGATGACCTCGTCGGCCTGCTGTGCCGGCGACCCGCGCCCTGCGTGTCGCCGGACGCGGACCGCCGCCACATCGACGAGCAGCTGCGCCGCGACCACACCGACGCGCTCGGCGTGGTCGACGGCGTGCACCTCGTCGGCCTGCTCGAAGGAGACCAGCTGTGACCGAGCTTGCGAGGGCGCCGTTCAGTACAGGGACCTGGGTCGCGGACCCGCCGAGAGCTGGCGAGGTGGGACTGTGACTGACTGGACCGAGGACGAGACCGCCGCGATCGTGCGGGCCGCGCGCGGCGCGCCCGTGCTGTGTCACGAGCAACCGTGGGTGCTGGAGACGACGGGACACCAGGTCGAACTCCGCGAGGTGATCGGCGGCGAGCGTCGCGACACCGCCGGCATCGACCGGCTGCTGTCCTGCGGTACCGCGCTGGTCAACGTCGTGCTGGCCATCCGTGCCCTCGGTTGGGACGTCGCCGTCGGCCTCGATGGCGGGCATCGCGAGCCCGATCTGGTCGCCCGGATCACGACCGGGCGCAGCGATCCGGCGAGCCCGTGCGAGCTGGAGCTGTACCGGAGCATCACCGCCCCGGACGTGACGCACCGCGGTCACGGCGGTGCGGAGGAACTGAGCCGCCTGATCGGCATCTCCCGGTTCCACACTGCAAGGCTCGAACCGGTCGGCGGCGCCGCGTTCGCGGCCATCCTGCACGACGCGAGCCGGCAGCTGGACGGCGACCGGCGGTGCGCGGCCGAGCTCATCCCCTGGCAGCGGCAGTTCGTGCCCGCCGGGCCGGCGACCCGCCGAGAATTGATCCGGGAGCTGACCGATCGCCTTGCCACGCAGCCGATGTTCGTGGTCGTCACCGAGACCGACACGCGCGCGAACCACGTGCTCGCCGGCGCGGTGACGCAGGTGGCGATGCTGGCCGCGCCGGGACTCGGCTTCATTCCGCACCCGATCGTGCGGCCCATGCACCTGCGGGACACGCGGCTGCGGCTGATGAACGACTTCGCACTCGGCGGATATCCCCAAGCCCTGCTCGGCCTCACACCGGCCGAGCTCAACCCCTGGAGCCAGACATGACGAACATGATCGCCGTAGGCGTCGACGGCTCCGCGCCGTCGATGGACGCCGTGCGCTGGGCGGCCGACGAGGCCGACCGCCGGCACGCGACGCTCCGGATCGCGCACGGGCACTCGATCACCACGCCCAGGCTGCCGTCCGGGTTCCTGGTCGAGGCGCGGGCCGCGGCGCAGCACTGTCTGCGCGACGGTGTGAAGCGCGCGCTCGACGCGCATCCGACGCTCGACGTGGAGCCGGTGCTGGAGCTCAAGCCCGGCATCGACCTGCTCGCCGACGAGTCCGAGAAGGCGTCGATGGTCGTGGTCGGCGCCCGCGGCCGCGGCGGTTTCGCCGAGCTGATCGTGGGATCCACCGCCGTGGCGCTGACCGCTCGAGCGCGCTGCCCGGTCATCGTCGTGCGGGGGAAGGAAACCGCCGGCGGTCCGATCGTCGTCGGCGTGGACGGCTCGCCCGCGAGTGAGGCCGCGCTGGCCTTCGCGTACGACATGGCGGCGCGGCGGGATGCCGAGTTGGTCGCCGTGCACGTGTGGAGCGACGTGATCTCCGTGTGGGGCGGCTCCGTGCCGATTCCCGACCTGGACTGGGACGCCGTCGCGACCGACGAGCGCATCGTGCTCTCCGAGCGCCTCTCCGGCTGGCATGAACGCTACCCGGACACCACTGTTCGTCAGGTCGTGCACGAGAACCGGCCCGCACAACGGCTTCTGCACGAGGCAGAAGGCGCGCAGCTGCTCGTGGTGGGCTCGCTGGGACGCGGCGCGTTGGCGAACGCCCTACTCGGCTCGGTCAGCCACGCCCTGTTGCACCACGCCCCATGCCCCGTCGCCGTCGTGAAACCGGAGTGAGTGCCATGCATGTCCTTGTGACGGAACAGAACCCGGGCCAGTCCGCCGAGCTGGCCCTCAAGCTGCGCTACCTCGGCTGCGTCGTGAGCACCTGCCACAACAGCAGCACCGACGTCTGCAAGGGCGTCGTGGCCGGCGGCTGCCCGCTGGAAGGCCGGGGGCCCACCGCCATGGTGGTCGCCGTCCGCGACGAGCGGGAGTTGACCGCCCGTGAGTTCGGCGCGGTCTGCGGTGTCCGCGCCGGGGTGCCGGTCGTGCTGACCGGTCCGGGCTGGCACGACAAGCCGCCGGTCCCGGACGGCCTGCGGCACCGCGTGTCGTCGATCCGCTCCGGTGCCTTGCTGACCGGCTGTGTCGACGCGCTGCATGACGAGAAGTCCCTGAACGGCAGGGATGACCGGTGAACGTGCTCGACATCGCGCGGTGGCAGTTCGCGATCCTCACCGTGTACCACTTCGTGATGGTCCCGCTGACCATCGGCCTGGCCATCCTGGTCGCGGGCATGCAGACCGCGTGGGTGCGCACCGGCAATCCCCGGTACCTGGCGATGACCCGGTTCTGGGGCCGGATCCTGCTGATCAACTTCGCCATGGGCGTGGTCACCGGCATCGTGCAGGAGTTCCAGTTCGGCATGGCCTGGAGCGACTACTCCCGGTTCGTCGGCGACGTGTTCGGCGCGCCGCTGGCGATGGAGGGCCTGATCGCGTTCTTCGTCGAGTCGACCTTCCTGGGGCTGTGGATCTTCGGCTGGGACCGGCTGTCCAAGGGGGTGCACCTGGCCTGCATCTGGGCCGCGGCCCTGGCCACCAACGTGTCCGCGTACTTCATCCTGGCGGCCAACTCGTGGATGCAGCACCCGGTCGGCGTGCAGCTGGTCGACGGCAAGCCCCGGCTCACCGACATCTGGGCGGTGCTGGGGAATTCCACCGTGCTGGCCACCTTCCCGCACACCCTGGCCGGCGCGTTCGCCGTCGCCGGCACTGTGCTGGTGGGCATCTCCGCCTGGCGGCTGTGGAAGGCCAAGACCGACGGCGGGGTGTTCCGGTCGTCGCTGAAGCTGGGCGCGTGGGTCGGCGTGGCCGCCTTCCTCGCGGTGGCGATCTCCGGCGACGCGCAGGCGAAGCTGATGTTCCAGCAGCAGCCGATGAAGATGGCCGCCGCCGAGGCGCTGTGCCACACCGAGCAGCCGGCCGGGTTCTCGGTGTTCGCGATCGGCGACGTGTCCCAGCCCAACTGCGAGAGCGTCAAGAGCATCGAGCTGCCGGGGCTGCTGAGCTTCCTGGCCAACTCCGATCCGGGCAGCAAGGTCACCGGCGTCACAGACCTCGTCGCGCAGTACCGCGCCAAGTACGGGGCCACCTATCCGAACGGCGCCGCCGTCGACTACGTGCCGGTGCTGCCGGTGACGTACTGGGCGTTCCGGCTGATGATCGGTTTCGGCCTGCTCGCGGCCGCCGGCTGCGCGCTGGCGCTGTGGCTGATCCGGCGCGGACGCAGTCCCGGCCGGTGGTTCGTGCGGCTGGCCCTGATCGGCGTCGCCACTCCGTTTCTGGCCAACGCCTTGGGGTGGATCTTCACGGAGATGGGCCGGCAGCCGTTCGTGGTGGCCCCCAATCCGTCCGGAGTGGACGGTGTGTGGATGTTCACCGCCCAGGCCGTCTCCGGCTCGCTGACCGCCGGCGAGGCGCTCACGTCCGTGCTCGTGCTGAGTTTCGTGTACGGCATTCTCGCCGTCGTCGAGGCCGTGTTGGTGGTGCGGGCCGTGCGCAAGCCGGTCGAGCTCGACGAGCCCGACGACACCCCCTCCTCCGACGTCTTCACCTTCGCGTACTAGGAGACCGCGGTGAACCTTCCCGTGCTGTGGTTCTGCGTGATCGCCCTGCTGTGGCTGGGCTACCTGTTCCTGGAGGGCTTCGACTTCGGCGTCGGCATGCTGCTGCCCGTGCTGGGGCGGACCGACACCGAGCGCCGGGTCCTCATCAACACCATCGGCCCCGTGTGGGACGGCAACGAGGTGTGGCTGCTGGTCGCCGGCGGCGCGACGTTCGCCGCCTTCCCGGGCTGGTACGCCTCCCTGTTCAGCGCCTCGTACCTGCCGCTGGTGCTGTTCCTCGTGGCCCTGATCGGGCGGGGCGTGGCGTTCGAGTACCGGGGGAAGATCGACTCCGACCGGTGGCGGCGGACCTGGGACACGGTGATCTTCGTGTGCTCGTGGGTGGCCGCCATCGGCGTCGGGCTCGTGCTGACCGCCAACGTCACCGGCATTCCGCTGGACGCCCACGGCGACCGCGTCGGCGGGCCGCTGGCCGTCGTGTCGTGGCAGGCGCTGCTCGGAGCGTTGGCGGTGGCCGGCTTCGCCCTGGTCCACGGCGCCGTTTTCCTGGCCCTGAAGACCGACGGCGACATTCGCGAGCGGGCGCGCCGGTTGGCGCTCCGAGTCGCTCCGATCGCCCTGCTGCCGCTCGCGGCGGTGCTGCTGGTCGTCCAGTTCTCGCGGGGCTCCACCCTGACCTGGATTCCGCTCCTGGTGGTCGTCGCCGCCGCGCTGCTGGCGGTGAGCCGGCTGATGGCCGGCCGCGAGGGGCAGGCCTTCGCCCTGCTGGGGGTGGCCGTCGCCGCGGCCGTGGTGACCCTGTTCGGATCGCTCTACCCGGACGTCCTGCCGTCCACAGTGGACCCGGCTTACTCGCTGACCGTGGCCGGGGCGGCGTCGAGCCCGTACACGCTGACCGTCATGTCGTGGGTGGCGCTGTTCGGCACACCCGCCGTGCTGGTCTACCAGGGTTGGACGTACTGGGTGTTCCGCAGGCGGATCGCCACCTCGCACATCCCGGTGGCCTGACATGGTCCGACGGGTGATCGCCGTGCTGTTCGTCCTGCACGGTCTCGTCCACCTCCTGGGCTTCGTGGTGCCGTGGAAGCACGCCACCGTGGCGTACGTGCTGGTGGTGTGAGGACGCGTGAAGGCGGCTCCGCACTGGTGCGGAGCCGCCTTCACGCCCGGGTCAGCGAGCCACGACCACCGGGCAGGTGGCGTGGTGGATGAGCGCGTGGCTGGTGGAGCCGAGCAGCATCCCGGTGAGGCCGCCGCGGCCGCGGGACCCGACGACGACGAGTTGGGCGCGGGACGACTGGCGGATGAGGCCGTGGGCGGGGCGGTCGCGTTCGACGACGCGCCGGATCTCGACCTCGGGGTAGCGGTCCTGCACGCCGGCGAGGCGCTCGGTGAGCACGTTCTCCTCGGCCTCGCGGATGGCGTTCCAGTCGAGCACGAAGGGCTGGCCCTGGACGCCCGGCAGGTGCGAGTTGTCGCTCCACACGTGGTACGCGACGAGCGGTACGGACCGCAGTGACGCCTCGTCGACGGCGAAGGCGAGGGCGGCGTCGCCGGTGGCGGAGCCGTCAATGCCGACGACGACCGGTGCGGCGGGGTCGGGGATCGAACCGCGGATGATCGCCACTGGGCAGCGGGCGTGGGCGCACAGGGCGACGGCGACCGAACCGGCGAGCAGCTCGGTGAAGCCGCCGCGACCGCGCGAGCCGAGCACGAGTAGCTGCGCCCCGGACGACCGCCCGGCAAGGCCGTCCAGCACCCGGTCGTCGATCAGCGTGGTGCTGACGGCGACCTCGGGGGCGACGGCCTTCACCACGGCGGCGGCCTCGTCGAGCCACTTCTGGCGTTCCTCGGCCATCGCGGCGTTCATGCTGGTGGCCGGCGGCACGCCGGGCGGGACGGTGACGAGCTGGCTGACGTGCACGACGTCCAGCGGCGCATGGCGGAGCACGGCCTCCGAGGCGGCCCAGCCCAGCGCGCGTTCCGCGGCGGCGGAGCCGTCGATGCCGACTGTCACGGGCAGAGTCATAGGGCCCTCCTTCACGAATCGGCGTGCACCACGACGACCGGGCAGGCGGCATGGTGCAACAAGGCGTGGCTGGTGGAACCGAGCAGCGCACCGGCGAGCGGGCGGTGCCTGCGCGTGCCGACGACCACCAGCTGTGCGTGCCGCGACTGGTCGACCAGCGCACGTGCCGGGTTGTCGAGGGCGGTGACCAGGTCGAGGCGGACGCTCGGGAACTTCTCGCGCCACGGCGCCACGCGGTCGGACAGCATGCCGCGCATCGAGTCGTTGAGCGCCTGGAAGTCGACGACGTACGGAACGGTGTCCCAGCCACGGCTGAGCGCGCCCTCGGTCCACGTGTGGACGGCGATCAGCGGCGCGTCACGGAGGGCGGCCTCGGTGAACGCCCACTCGGTCGCCTCCTCGGCGCTGCCGCCGTCGACGCCGACCACGATCGGGCCGGACGCGGGCGCCGGCGCACGGACGACGACGACCGGGCAGCGGGCGCGGGTGGAGACGCCGATGGCCACGGACCCGGCGAGCAGGCCGGTGAACCCGCCGATCCCGCGCGTGCCGAGCACCACCGTGTCGGCCCACGTCGACACCGCGGTCAGGGTCTCGACGACGGAGCCGGACATCATCTCGGCCGACGTCGTGACGGTCGGCGCCGCGCGGCGGGCCGCCGCCGACGTCTCGTCGAGCCACGAACGGCCCTGCGCCAGCGCGGCGGCGAGATCCGGCGCGACATGGACGATCGTCAGTCCGATGCCCCGACGGGTGGCCTCCTGGGCCGCCCACAGGACGGCCTGCCGGGCGGAGTCGGAGCCGTCGATGGCTGCGACGATCGGTGCCCTGGTCATGGCGACCTCCTCCGGTCGGGCTACGGGACGATCAGTCCGTAGCGGTGGTCCCCGCGCCGGTGCGCGATGCGCCCGCGGCCGGTCCGCCGGTCGGTGTAGAACAGCCATGGCTCGCCGGTCAGCATCAGGCGTTCGATCGCCTCGGCCTCGGTCAGCGCGATCGGCTGCGCGGCGGCGAACTCGTGCCGGCCGTCGGGGCCGCGCCACACCACCGTCTCGCGACCGGCCGCGGTGTCGAGGAACAGGCCGAATTCCAGGCCGAGCTGTTCGAGCGCGAGCACGGCCTGTTCGGGCGATGCGCACGCCGGCATCCGGGTCACGTGCCGCGCGACCGCCTGCTCGTCGTCCGATGCGGACGGACTGGCGGCGTGCTTGCGGCGGCCGTGCGCCAGATCGAGCAGTTGGCGGCGAAGTCTGGTGCGAACCTGGTCGGTCGCCTCGCCGACGGTGGGGCCTGTGCCGAAGGCGTCCAAGCGGACGCCGGGCAGTGCCAGCGTGGCGTGTGCGACCAGCGTGTGCCTGCGGCCGGAGGGGCTCGAGAACCGGACCGTGGCGGCGATGATCGGCCGTGGCGCGTACCTGGCCAGGGACTGGATCCTGGTGCGAACCCGGTCCGCGCTGTCGGCGGCGGCCACTCCGCCGAGTTCCACGTCGACGGTCGGCGACTGCGCCGGCGATTCCACTCGCATCGTTGGCTCCGTTCAGCCATGGAGTCGTGCCACCTCCATGGCACTCCGCGCGCCGGCCGGGGAGCAGAGCACAAAGCCCCGCCCGGACCCGGTCGAACGGTGTGAACCCGGGCGGCCCGGGCCCAAGGTCCCGGCGCACACGGGCCGCCCGCCGCTGGCGGCCGCCCGGCCGGCGGACGACCGTGGAGTCGGGAAGGAGTGAGGAACGATGGCTGGCAACGGAAAGATCGTCGTGGGCGTGGACGGTTCGGACGCAAGTGTGGATGCGGTGCGGTGGGCGCTGGAGGAGGCGCGCAAGCGCGGCGCCGAGGTGCATGTGGTGACCGCGTGGCACACGGACCCGCCGCCGGTGGAGGGACCGCCGCCGATGGTCGGCACTCCCTACCGCGCCAGGGAGTCCGCGCTCGCGGAGGGGCAGGCCCACCAGAACCGGGTCATGGAGGCCGTGCGGGGCGCGACCGAGGGAGTCGCCATGCAGCTGCACATGGTCGATCAGTGGCCGCCGCGGGCGCTGGTGCACATCTCCGCCGGCGCCGACCTGCTGGTGCTCGGACGGCACGGCCACTCGTGGCTGGCGGAGCGGCTGCTCGGGTCCGTGACCGCGTACTGCGTGCGGCACGCCACCTGCCCGGTGGTGATCACGCCGGCGCGGCAGACCGCGAAGGCCAGGGAGCACCACGCCACGGAACATCACGTGGTCGAGGCGCCCGCGACACCGGGACCGCTGTACTGACATGGAGCGATTCGCGCGAGCGTTGCTGGTACTGACGGCTGCCGCCGTCGCTGTCGGCCTGGTCCTGTGGGCACTCGACACCGGCTGGGCCGACGTGGCGTGGGCGGTCGGTGCGGCGGCTGCGCTCGTGCCGGCCGTCTGGTGGGCGGTGGTCGACCTGCGTGCCGGTCGTCTCGGCGCTGACGTGCTCGCCGTGCTGGCACTCGGCGGCACGCTGGCGGTCGGCGAGTACCTTGCCGGCGCGGTCATCGGAGTGATGCTCGCGACCGGCCGCGTGCTGGAGCTGTACGCCGAACGGCGCGCGGGCCGGGATCTGAGCGCGCTGCTCGACCGGTCGCCGACGCGGACCCGGCTGCGTGTGGGCGACGAGTTGACGCCCGTGGACGTCGACCGGGTGGCGCCCGGCGACACCGTCGTGGTGCTGCCGGGCGAGATCGTGCCGGTCGATGGTCGGCTGGCCATGACCGGCACGTTCGATCAGTCCGCGCTGACCGGCGAACCGCTGCCGGTGGAGCGGCTGGCGGGCGAGCAGGTGAGCAGCGGCGTGGTGAACGCCGGCGGGGCGGTTGACATCGTCGCCGTGCGCCCGGCGGTCGAGAGCACGTACGCCGGCATCGTCCGGCTGGCCGGCGCCGCCTCCGCGAACGCCGCCCCGGTCGCGCGCCTGGCGGACCGGTACGCGGCCGTGTTCCTGCCGTTCGCGGTCGTCATCGCGGCGATCGCCTGGGCGCTGACCGGGGACGCGGTTCGGGCGGTGGCGGTGCTCGTGACCGCGACGCCGTGTCCGCTGCTGCTGGCCGTGCCGATCGCGGTCACCGCCGGCATGTCCCGCGCGAGCCGGCAGGGCGTCGTCGTCCGTGACGGCCGTGCGCTGGAAGCATTGGGGCGGGCGGAAACCGCCGTGTTGGACAAGACCGGCACGGTCACCGTCGGCGCGCCGACGGTGACGGATGTGCTGACCGCTCCCGGCCGTGATCGGGACGCCGTGCTGCGGACCGCCGCCGCGGTGGAGACACTGTCGTCGCACGTGCTCGCCTCGGCGATCGTCGATGCCGCGCGCCCGCTGGGCATCCCGCCGGCGACCGACGTCAGCGAGGAACCCGGGCAGGGGGCGACCGGCACCGTCGATGGTGAGGTCGTCACGGTGGGCCGGCCGCCACGGAAGGTCCCGTCTTCGGGGTGGGCAGTGTCGGCGCTGCGCCGCGCGGCACTCGACGGCGCGACGCCGATCTGGGTGACGATCGGGGGCAAGGCGGCGGGCGTGGTGCTCGCCAAGGACGAGATCCGGCTGGACGCCGCACGGACGCTGCGTCGCCTGCGCGCCGTCGGCCTCCGGCGCATCGTGCTGCTCACCGGCGATCGCGTGGATACCGCTGCCGATGTCGGCGGACTACTGGGTTTCGACGACGTGCAGGCCGAGTCGACGCCGGAGACGAAGGTCGAGCGGGTGGCGGCCGAGCGCAGCCAGGCCGTCACGCTCATGGTCGGCGACGGTCTCAACGACGCGCCGGCGCTGGCCACGGCCGACGTCGGCGTCGCCTTGAGCGCGCGTGGCGCAACGGCGGCGGCGCAGGCGGCGGACGCGGTGATCCTCAGCGACCGGATCGACCCGCTCGCCGACGCTGTGGAGACGGCGTCGCATGCGCGGCGGATCGCCGTGCAGAGCGCGGCGACCGGCCTCGGGTTGTCCGTGGCTGCGATGGGCGTCGCCGCGTTCGGGTTGCTGCCGCCCGTTGCCGGCGCGCTCGTGCAGGAGCTGATCGACGTGGCGGTGATCCTGAACAGCCTTCGCGCGCTGCTGCCGAACCGTCACCGGCGGCTCCGCGTGCGCGACCGCGAGCTGTTGCGCCGCTTCGCCGGCGAACACGAGCTGCTGGTGCCCGTACGCGCGGCGGTGCGTGCAGCGGCCGACTCGCTCGCCGACGGTGCCACCGAGCTCTCCGACACCGAGACGCGGCGGGCGTACCGGCTGCTCGTCGACCACCTGCTGCCGCACGAGCGGGCGGAGGAGCACGAGCTGTATCCGGCGGTGGGGGAGATGTTGGGCAGCAGCGAGTCCACCGCCACGATGAGCCGCGGGCACGCCGAGATCGAACGCCTCGTGCGCCGGCTGGCCCGTCACCTGTCGGAGGGGCCCGTGCAGCCGGGCCAGGTCGACGACCTGCGCGCGACCCTGTACGGCCTGGACGCCGTGCTGACGCTGCACTTCGCGCAGGAGGAGCAGGGCTACTTCAGCCTCACCCCGAACACCTGACCGGCTTCGCGCGCCCGTGCTTCGTGAGTGTCCGCTGTGCAGGTGACTGTCGCCATGGCTGATGATGCGGTCCACACGCCTGCTTCGAACGGTTGTTCCGGGAGACCGTGATCAGCCGACCGGATCCGCTCGATCTGTGCGTGCTCGTGGTGAAGTTCGAGTTGCGCGGCGTCCGCTGGTCATGTCAGGTCTGCGAGCACGCGGTCCACGAGCCATGGCACTGCCCGGGCCACGGGGGTGCTGAGGCCGACACCGAGGCTCACGTCGGCGGCCTCGACGGCGTATACGATCAACCGCCGGGGCATGCGGCCGAGGGCGGTTGCCAGGGCCACGGCGTCCGGGATGCCGAGGCCGTGGGAACTCGTGCCGCCGTGGGCGGACGGCAGTGCGGGGGTGCGGTGGATGCGACCGGGGGTCGCAGGCTCGCACACGACGGCGTCGACGATGACGGCCAGGTCGGTGCCTTCCCAGGCGAGGAGCAAACCGGCGGGCTCGCCGTCGGACTGCACGGCGTTGATGCCACGACCGGCGGCCGCTTCGGCGACGGCGAGGCCGACGGCGTCGTCGCGGCGGTAAGGGTTGCCGACGCCGATGACGACGTTCACGCGGGGCTCCGCGTGAGGTCGAGGAAGTGCGCGGAGCAGGAGATACACGGGTCGTAGTTGCGGATCGCCCGCTCGCACAAGGGCGTCAGCTCGGAGTCGGGCAGGGCGAGGTTGGCGGTGACCAGCGCGTGCAGGTCGGCCTCGATGGCGGCCTGGTTCTGCGAGGTCGGCGGCACGATCACGGCGGAGGTGAGCAGGCCGTCGGCGCCGATGCCGTAGCGGTGGTACAGCAAGCCGCGCGGGGCCTCGGTGACGCCGTGCCCGACGCCGAGCCGCGGCGGAACGTCCACGTGCGCGGGTTCCGGCGGTTCGTACTCGGAGATCAGCCGTAGCGCCTCCTCGACCGCGTACACGATCTCCACGGCTCGGACCACGATGCTGCGGAAGGGATTCCGGCACGACGGCCCCAGCCCCGCCTCGGCGGCGGCATGAAGTGCCAGCGGCGACAGCTGTGCGTGATTGAGGCTGTAGCGCGCCAACGGTCCGGTCAGGTAGCGGCGGCCGTCCAGGGAAGCGTGCAGGGCGGTGGAATGCGGCACCTGGTGCTCGACGACGTGCGAGGAGAAGTCCGACACCGGGAAGTCCAGGCCGTCGCCGGAGACCAGCCGGCCGCGGGTGATGGCATAGCGGTGGTCCTCGTGCACGGCGAGCAGCTCGTGGTCCAGCTCTACCGAGGGGAAGTCGAAGCCGGCAACCCACCGCACGGTCGCCAGCGCGAGGTACAGCACGGCGGTCAGCTGCTCGGCGACCGGCGCCAGCTCCGCACGGGTCGGTGCCCGGTAGAACCCGCCCACGCGCACGTTGACCGGATGGATCGCGCGGCCGCCGACGGCCTCCAGCAGCGCGTTGCCGACCTTCTTCAGCGCCAGGCCGCGTTCCACGGCGTCGCGGTGGTCGGCGGCCATGGTGATGGCGTCGGGATAGCCCAGGAAGTCGGGGGCGTGCAGGAGGTGGATGTGCAGCGCGTGGCTGGAGATCCACTCGCCGCAATAGAGGAGCCGGCGCAGCGCCTCGACCGGCTCGGGCACGGTCACGCCGCAGGCGTCCTCGATGGCGTGACAGGCGCTGAGCTGGTAGGCGACGGGGCAGATGCCGCAGATGCGGGCGGTGATGTCCGGCGGCTCGGTGTGCGCGCGGCCCCGCAGCAGCGCCTCGAAGAACCGTGGTGGCTCGTAGATCCGGAGCTCGGTGCGTTCCACGGAGCCGTCCCGGACGACCACGTTGAGCGCCCCCTCGCCCTCGACGCGGGCCAGCGCGCTGACCCGGAGCTGACGCGCGCGATGGCTCATGTCGCCGTCTCCTGACGGAAGTGGGTGAACGTGCGGAACGCGCGGTCGATGGCCTCCTCGGACAGGCCGCAGGCGCGCAGCTGCGCAGTCAGCGCCGCGATGTTGGGATCCTGCACCGGCCCGAAGCAACCGAAGCATCCGCGCCGGTACGCCGGGCACAGCGCTCCGCAGCCGGCGTGCGTGACCGGGCCGAGGCACGGCGTGCCGTCGGCGACCATCACGCAGGTCAGCCCGCGCCGCTTGCACTCGGTGCAGACGCTCGCGTCCGGCAGGTCGGGCTTGCGCCCCACCAGGAACGCCGACAGCACCTCCAACAGCTGGCGCCGGTCGATGGGACAGCCTCGCAGCTCGTAGTCGACGGCCACGTGCGCGGAGATCGGTGTGGACGTCGCGAGGGTCCCGATGTGCTGGGGGCTCGCGTACACCAGCGACCGGAACTCCTCGACGTCGGCGAAGTTGCGCAGCGCCTGGATGCCGCCGGCGGTCGCGCACGCCCCGATCACCACCAGCACCCGCGACTGCGCCCGCACCTCGCGGATCCGCTCGGCCTCCTCGGGCGTGGTTATGGAGCCCTCCACCAGGGACACGTCGTACGGGCCGGGCGAGATGGCGCTGCTGGCCTCGGTGAACCGCGCGATGCGCACGGCGCCGGCCAGGGTGAGCAGCTCGTCCTCGCAGTCGAGCAGGGTCAGCTGGCAGCCGTCGCACGAGGTGAACTTCCACACGGCCAGCGTGGGCGGTGTCATCACAACTCCCTGACGGACAACAGTTCCGCGGCCCTGGCGTAGTCGACCACCGGGCCGTCCCGACACACCAGCAGCGGCCCGAGCTGGCAGTGCCCGCACTGCCCGATTCCGCACTTCATGTTGCGCTCCAACGAGATCCGGATCCGGTCAGCGGGAACTCCGCGCCGCAGCAGGGTCTCCGCGCTGAACCGCATCATCGGCTCCGGGCCGCAGACGAACGCCGTGGTGGCGGCCGGATCGAGCGGCAGCCGAGCCAGCGGCTGGGTGACGAACCCGACCTGCCCGGTCCAGCCGTCGGCGGCGTGGTCGACGGTCAGCTCCAGCGCCAGGTCGTCCCGCGACGACCACCACTTGAGCTCGTCGGAGTACAGGAACTCCCGCGGTGTGCGGGCTCCGGCGACGACGATCAGCCGTCGATAGCGCCAGCGCTGGGCCAACACCGTCAGCACGACCGGGCGTAGCGGCGCAAGGCCGACGCCACCCGCGACGACCAACACGTCCCGCTCCCACGCCAGCGACGGCTGCCAGCCCACGCCGTACGGGCCGCGCACGCCGACCACGGTGCCGGGCTTGGCGTCATGCAGCGCGCGGCTCACCGCGCCGACGGCCCGGACGGTCTGGGTCAGCGCGGAGTCCACAACGGACGGATCGCCGCTGATCGACACCGCGATCTCGCCGACACCGCGCGCGTACAGCATGGTGAACTGCCCCGGCTGGAACCGGGGGATCGGCCGCTCCAGCGGCTCCAGCCGCAGCGTCACGGAGTCGGCCGTCTCCACGGTCCTCCCGGTGACCACGTACCGCGCGGGCAGCATCTCCGTCACAGCGGGCTCATCGGCGTGTCGGCGGGATTGCGGTACAGATCGAGCAGCCGGGCCCGGGTGGTCTGGAGCCGGTCGAGCACCATCGTCAGCAGCGCCACCGCGATGGGGTAGCCGAAGGACGAATCGTGCTCGGCGAACGCCTTCAGCTGGTCGGTGTCCAGCTCGATGGCCACCGTCGGGGCGACCGCGATCGCCCCGAAGTGCCACCTCGCCGGCGTGATCAGCCACGACCAGCCGACCACCTCGCCCGGCCCGACGGTCTGCACGACCACCGACCCACGACCGGGGACCGCGGCGTCCACGGCGACGCAGCCGCGCTGCACGAGCCAGCAGCCCTTGGCCGGCGCGCCCTCGTGGAACAGCCGGTCGCCCGCGGCGAACGAGACCTCTTTGGCCGCGCTGGACAGCACCGCGATGTGCGTCGGCGACATCCCGGACAGCAGCGCGAACGCGCTGAGCTGGTCAAACATCGACATCGTCACCACTCCTCTCCGCCGCCAGCGCGGCCACCTCGGCGGTGATGTCGATCCCGACCGGGCACCAGGCGATGCACCGGCCGCAGCCGACGCAGCCGGACTCGCCGAACTGGTCGTGCCAGGTGCCGAGTTTGTGCGACAGCCACTGCCGGTAGCGGCTCGCGGCCGAGGTGCGGACGCTGCCGCCGTGCAGGTACGAGAAGTCGACCTCGAAGCAGGAGGCCCAGTGCTCCCAGCGCTCGGCGTGGTCGCCGGTCAGGTCGGTGACGTCCTCGGTGGTGGTGCAGAAGCAGGTCGGGCACACCATCGTGCAGTTGCCGCAGGTCAGGCAGCGCTCGGCGACGTCGTTCCAGTGCTGGGCCTGCCGGCTGTCGTGCAGGAGCTGCCGCAGGTCCAGCGCCGGCATCTGCCGGCCCATCCTGCCGGCGGCCGCCGTGACGTCCCGCAGCGCCCCCGCGACCTCGTCGGCGGTGGCCGGGCGGCGGGTGACGGCGGCCAGGATGCGCTCGCCGTCCTCGCTGCCGGCGTCGGCGAGGAACCAGTGACCGGTGTCGTCGAGACGTTCGGTCAACGCCAGGTCGTAGCCGGGGCCGACGCTCGGGCCGGTGCCCGTGCTGGCGCAGAAGCACAGCCCGCCGGGTTCCGTGCAGTCCACGGCCACGATGAACGGCCGGGACCTGGCGCCGAGGACGCGACCCAGCACGCCGAGCGCCGCCAGGTCGCAGCCGCGAACACCGAGGAACGCGAGCCTGCGCTCGTCGTCGGGAGCGGCTGCGAAGCCGACGTCCGTCGTCTCCCAGAGCTTGCGCCGAGGAGGATGCACGAACCGCTTCCACGACTGCGGCCCGGCCGAGTGGCGGAACAGGGCGTCGTCGCCCCGGCGGTGCAGGCGGTAGCGGCCCGGCGCGACCTCGACTCCCCAGCCGGACGGCAGATCGGCGACACCGGTGACGTCGTCGAGCACGATGGCGTCGTCGCGCCGCCGCGGGCCGATCACCCGGTGGCCGTCGGCGATCAGCGCCCGCACCAGCTCGTCGAGGCCGTCCAGGCCGAAGGCGTCCATCACAGCAGCTGGGCGACGTGCTCGGTGAGGTCGACCAGGCGGCTGGTGTAGCCCCACTCGTTGTCGTACCAGCCGAAGACCTTGACCAGGTGGCCGTCGGCCTGGGTCAGCGTGGCGTCGAACACGCACGACGACGGGTCGCCGATGACGTCCCGGGACACGATCGGGTCCTCGTTGTAGCGCAGGTAGCCCTTGAGATAGCTGCTGGCCGCGTTGGCGAACGCGCGGTTGACCTGCGCGACGGTGACCGGCTGCTCCAGCTCGACCGCCAGGTCGGTGAGCGAGCCGTCCTCGACCGGCACCCGGATCGCCACGCCGTCGAGCCTGCCGGCCAGCTCGGGCAGCACCTCGCCGACGGCCTTGGCGGCGCCGGTGGTGGTCGGTATCAGGCTCAGCGCCGCCGACCGGCCGCGGCGCGGGTCCTTGTGCGGGCCGTCCAGCAGCGCCTGGTCGTTGGTGTAGCTGTGGATGGTCGTCATCATGCCGCGGCGCACGCCGAACGCCCGGTGCAGCACCTCGACCATCGGGGCCACGCAGTTGGTGGTGCACGAGGCGTTGGAGATGATGTGGTGGCGGTGCTGGTCGTAGTCGTCGTAGTTCACGCCGAGCACGATCGTGACGTCCACGCCCTTGCCGGGGGAGGAGAGCAGCACCTTCCGGACGCTGTGGTCCAGGTGCCCGGCGGCGGCCTCGCGGGTGCGGAACCGGCCGGTGGACTCGATGACGATGTCGACATTCGCCTCGTGCCACGGGATCAGGCCGGGCTCGCGCTCGGACCAGACCTGGATCCGACGGCCGTCGACGGTGATCGAGTGGTCGTCGAAGGTGATCTCCTGGCTCAGCTGGCCGTAGGTGGAGTCGTAGCGCAGCAGGTTGGCCAGCACCGACGGCGCGGTGATGTCGTTGACGGCTACCACGTCCAGCACGCCGTCGTTGCGGTAGAGAACGCAGCGCAGGAAGTCCCGGCCGATCCGGCCGAACCCGTTGACACCGACCTTCACGCTCATTGTTCTTGCCTCCCAAGGATGTCGTCGACGGGGCGCCGCGGGGTGGCCGGCAGCGGGGCCGCGTTGACCGGCGCCCAGCCGATCCGCAGCACGATCTGCGGCACGCCGAAGCCGTCCAGCACGCGGTCGCGCACCAGGTTCCGGGTCGCCTCGACCTCCAGCACCTGGCTGAGCGGGCAGGTGGCCATGCGGAAGTCCGTGGCCCACAACAGGATCGCGCTCATTGCCTCGCCGGCACGCAGGCGGGCATCGGTGTTGTCGGTGGACGTGGCCAACACCAGCAGCTCGCCGGCGTCGTCCTCCCACTTGTCGCCGCGTTCGGTGAGCTGGCCGTTGGGGAAGGCCCGCATGGTGGTGTCGCCGTGGCGGCGTTCGGCCGGGATGTTCGTCGCCGGCACGCCCTCGGTGACGAACGGGCTGCGCCCGGTCCAGGTGGCCAGCTCAGCGGCGTAGGCGACATCGGCCTCCTGTCGCGTCGAGGCCTCGGCGAGCGCTTTGACGAGCTGGTAGCGGTCGTCCGGGTCGGTGGCGGGCATCAGCACGGTGCCGAAGGTGCCGGCGGTGCGGGCGAGGTCGTCGAGCAGCTCGGCCGGAACCGGCCAGGAGGTGTAGCGGCGGCGGTCGGTGCGGCGGCGCTGGATCGCCGCGGCCAGTGCGACGTCGTCCCGTACGGGCTCGCGGGGCATGAACTCCACCGCGGCCAGGTGGTCGGGCTGGTTGGGGTTGGGGAACCGGTGCACCTGCGAGGCCCAGCCCGATGCCGCGAGGGCGACTTGAACGTGGTGCAGTGCGGCGCCACAGGACAGCATCAGGTCCCGGCCGTCCGGGTCGGTCGCCGGCAACAGGCGCGAGGCGTCGGCGTACAGGTGCAGCGAGGTCGTGCCCAGCAGCCAGCGCCACGGCTGCGAGTTGTGGATGGACGGCGCGCGCGCCCCGAGCGCCACCGCGCCCCGCAGCGTCTGCACGTCCGGAGTCGTGATCACGGTGCTCACCTCTCTCGCGCCGACCGCAGCAGCAGGCGGCGCTCGGCCGAGCCGATCTCGGACCGGGTCGCGGCGAGCGCGTCCCGGTTCACCGAGACCGACGTGATGCCCATGCGCACCAGCTGCTCGGCGAAACCCGGCTTGGTGGACGGTGCCTGCCCGCACAGCGAGGTGGTCATGCCGTTCTCGCGGGCGGCGGTGATGATGCGCTCGATGGTGTCCAGCACGGCCGGGTCGGCCTCGTCGAACAGCTCCGAGCAGATCTCGGAGTCGCGGTCGACGCCGAGCACCAGCTGCGTCAGGTCGTTGCTGCCGATGGAGATGCCGTCGACGCCGAGCTTGGCGTACTCGGGAATCCAGTACGCCACCGAGGGAACCTCGGCCATCACCCAGCGGTGCAGCCGGCGGTCGTGGCCCAGCGGGCTGGCGTCGATCGCGGCCATGCACGCGCGCAGCTCCCACAGCGTCCGCACGAACGGGATCATCAGGTGCAGGTTCGGCGTCTGCTCGCGGACCTTGGCCAGCACGGACAGCTCCAGCGCGAACAGCTTGGGCTCGCGGACGTACCGGTAGCAGCCCCGGTAACCGATCATCGGGTTGTCCTCGACCGGCTCGAAGTCGGCGCCGCCGGCCAGGTGGCGGAACTCGTTGGTGCGGAAGTCGATCGCGCGGTAGATCACCGGCCGCGGCGCGAACGCCCGCGTGACCCGCAGCAGGGATTCGGTCATCCGCGCGGTGAACTTCTCGCTGCCGCCGTCCCGGGACAGCAGCGCGCGCGGGTGCTCCCCGTCCAGCGCGTCGGTCACCATGAACTCGGCCCGCAGCAGGCCCACGCCGTCGACCGGCATCGCCGCCACTTCCTCGGCGTGCTCGGGCATCGCCAGGTTGACGTACACCTTGGTGGCCAACGTCTCCACGGCCGGCACCGTCATCGGCGTGATCTGCGGAACGGTGTGCGCGGCGGGCTCCAGCCGGCCGGCGAACACCTTGCCGGCCGCGCCGTCCACGGTGACGGTCTCGCCGTCGCGCAGCACCTCCGTGGCGTTGCGGGTGCCGACGACACACGGCACGCCCAGCTCGCGGGCGACGATCGCGGCGTGGCAGGTCATGCCGCCGCCGTCGGTGACCAGCGCGGCGGCGCGGCGCATGGTCGGCACCCAGTCCGGGGTGGTCATGACGGCGACGAGGATCTCGCCGTCCAGGAACCGGTCGCCCTCGTCCGGGCCGGCCAGCCGGCGCACCCGGCCGACGGCGCGGCCCGGCGACGCCGCCAGGCCGGTGACCAGCTCGGAGCCGGCGGCCTGGTCCTCGTGCAGGGTGGTGATCGGGCGGGACTGCACCAGCCAGGTCTGCCCGTCGGCGATGGCCCACTCCATGTCCTGCGGGCTGCCGTAGTGCTCCTCCACCCGCAGCGCCAGGCGGGCCAGCTCGATCGCCTCGTCATCGGTCAGCACCCGGCTCGCGCCGGTCTGCGCGTCGAGGTCGATGCGCAGGTCGTGGCCGTCCGGGCCGCGCACGATCTTGTGCGTCTGGTGCCCGGTGCGGGCGTGCAGCAGACGCGGCCCCTGCTTGGCGACGACGTAGGTGTCCGGTTCGACCGCGCCGCTGACGACGACCTCGCCCAGGCCGTACGCGCCCTCGATGACGATCCGGCCGCGGTCGCCGGTGGACGGGTCGGCGGTGAACGCCACGCCCGACCGGGCGGAATCGACCATCAGCTGCACGACGACGGCGATCGCCGGCTCCTCGTCCAGTCCGGTGCTGGCGCGGTAGGCCACCACCCGGGGCCCGAACAGCGAGGCCCAGCAGTCGATCAGGCGGGTGAGCACGTCGTGGATGCCGTGGCAGTTGGTGTAGGTGGCGTTCATGCCGGCGAACGAGGTGCCGGCGGTGTCCTCGGAGGTCGCCGACGACCGGACCGCCACCTCGGCGTGGTCGCCGAGCTGGTGGTAGGCCGCCTCGATCTCCGCCCGGACGTCGTCGGCGACGCCGGCCTTGCGGACCAGCGCCTGGATCCGCTCGCAGGCGGCCGTCAACTCGGGCGACTGCGACACCGCCAGCGCCGCGCGGAAGGCCTCGTCGATCTCGGCCCGCAGGCCGCCGCGGTCGAGCGAGTCCAGGTACGCCTGCGCGGTCACCACGAAGCCCGCCGGCACCGGCAGCCCGGCCCGGGTCAGCTCGCCCAGGTTCGCGCCCTTGCCGCCGGCGATGGCGGTGTCGCTCCTGCCGAGTTCGCCGAAGTTCCTCACGTAGCGCGACATGCCAGCTCCTTCAGTGTGTGCGCAGGATGTCGCGCAGGCGGGTGTATTCCTTGTCGTCGATCTCGCCGCGGGCCAGCCGCTCGGCCAGCACCTGCTCGGCTCCGGAGGAGCGGTGCTGCGGGCCGTAGCGCCGCAGCACCAGCACGACCACCGTCACCAGCCCGCCCCAGAACACGGCCATGCCGATGGCCATCGTCAGCGGCATCAACCAGGTGGGGCCGTTGTAGTACCAGGGCATCACGACGCGCCTCCGTGGTGCGGCACCGGCTTGAGCGGTTCGTGGTCGAACTCCACGAACTTGCCGTGCGCGCGATCGATGCGGCCGTCGTCACGCTCGTAGGTCAGGTGGTTGCGGACGTCCACGACGCCGTCGACGCCGCGGGTCAGCGAGCCGGCGATGTCCACCAGCGCCTTCGTCTCGACCTGGCCGCGCAGGGTCGCGATGCCAGAGGTCACCTCGACGGACACCTCGGTCGGGTCCATCCACAGCGTGCGGCCGAAGACCTCGGCGAGGATCTCCTCGCGCAGCTCCTGGTCGGAGCGCAGGAACACCCGCAGCACGTCGCGGCGGGTCACGATGCCGACCAGGCGGCCCTCCGCGTCGACCACCGGCATCCGGTGGACGCCCTCCTCGGCGAGGAGTTTCGCCGCGTGCGCGACCGTCGTGTCGGGGTGCACGCACACCGCCGGCGAGGTCATCATCTCGGCGGCGACGGTGTGCGGGTCGTAGCCGTGCCGGCCGCCGGCGAAGAACGGCCGGTGGTGCTCGCTGGTGCCGCGCAGCAGGTCGGTCTCCGACACGATGCCCACCACGCGCTGGTCCTCGGTGATCACGGGCACGCCGCTGATGTGGTTCTCGGCCATCAGGGCGACGATGTTCTTGAAGGGGGTGTCGCCGCGCACGACGGCCACGTCGGCAGTCATCACGGTGCTGATCTCTCGGTGTTTCACCGTACTTCTCCTTCCGCCGACGCGCCGCGTGCCGTGGCCGCCGCCCCCGGCGGCGGCCACGACGTGGGGACGTCAGCTCTCGTCCCCGGTCTCGATCTCGATCTTGCGGTGGACCTTGGCCGTCTCGTCCACGGGCACCCTCACGGTGAGGATTCCTTTGGCGTAGCTGGCCTTGATGTCCTCCTCCTTGGCGTCGGCGGGCAGCGCGACGGCGCGCGAGAAGGAGCCGTACCGGAACTCGGAGCGGTTCTTCTCGGTCGTCTGTTCGGAGCGCTCGGCGCTGATCGTCAGCAGCCGGTCGTCGACGGTGATCGTGACGTCCTTGCCCGGGTCGATGCCCGGCAGTTCGGCGCGCACGACGTACATGCCGTCCTCGACGAAGTCCTCGACCCGGATGCCCTGGATGCCCGACGCCGGCCGGAACCCGAACATGGACGGGAAGGACTCGGCCCAGTCGATCAGGTCCGGCAGCAGGCCGTGCTGCCTGCGGGCCGGCGTAACCATCTCGGCCTCCTTTCCTCCTCGGTGGTCCTGCCCCTCCATCGGACTCCTCGGCGGGGCGCGGGACGCAGAGGAGAAGGCCCCGCGCTGGCCGCCATCCGGCGCGTACGACGGGGTCGGAAGTCCCTGTCGGCACGGGACCACCTGCGACGGCCAACGACTCTGGGGAGGCGGCGGCGCTGAGGCGATGCTCGTGTCGAGCCGCTGAACTAGCCGGAAGGGACAAGACGATGCGCAGGTACTCGCGGCATGACCCGTTGCTGGGACTGGTCCGCCGGATCGGCTGGGGCCGCAACACGCTGCGACGCCCGGTCGACCGCGTCGAGGGCCTGCTCGTCGTGCTGGCGTGGCTGTTCAGCGCCGCGATCGCCCTCGGCGGTGTCGCATTCGGACTGACGGTCGCGGAGTCCGATCTGGCGACGTCCGCGCAGCAGATGTCACAGCTGCACGCCACGACCGGAGTGATGCTCGACAGTTCGGTCGCCGCCCCTGGCAGCACCGTGCTGAGCATGCCGGTGCAGGTGCGTTACACCGACCAGACGGGCGTCACTCGCACCGGTCGTACCGTGGAGGCCGCGGGGCTGGCCGCCGGCACGAGCGTGCCGGTCTGGCTTGACGGCCAGGGCGGTATCGCCGCCACGCCGATGACTCCCGACGACGCAGTGGTCAACGGGCTCACCGCGGGTGCGGTCGGCGCGGCCGGCGCCGAGGGGCTGCTGTTGGCGGTGTACCTGGTCGTCCGCTGGCGTACGGACCACCGGAAGTTCGCCGCGATCGATCTGGAATGGGCCCAGCTGTCGGCCCGCTGACCTTGGAGGAGGAGCTGTGCACGCGAAACCCGGTGACTGGCTGGTGATCAAGTCGGCGACGCTGGACGTGCCGTCCCGGCGGGGGCTGATCACGGAGGTGCACGGCGCGGACGGCGAGCCGCCCTACGTCGTGCGGTGGACCGAGAACGACCACGAGGCGATCATCTTCCCCGGCCCGGACGCCCACATCGAGACGTCGGCCACGACCGCGAGGTGAGTTCCGTGCACGTCCTGGTGACCGAGTCCCGGGCCGGCTGCTCCAGCCGGCTCGTTGCCCAGCTGCGTGAACTGGGTTGCCGGGTCAGCACGTGCCACAACGACGGCGCGGCGTGCGTGGCGGTCGCGCCGGGCGGCGGATGCCCGCTCGACGGCAGGGATCCGGCCGGCGTCCTGGTCGACGTGCGAGCCGACGACCCCGAGCTGACCGCCCGCGAGTACGGCGCGGTGTGCGGGGTCCGCGCCCGGCGCCAGGTCGTGTTCGTGCACGAGGACCCGGGCCGGCAACCGGCGATCCCGCGCGGGATGAACCCGCACATGGCCGCCGTGTGCACACCGGCGCTGTTACGGGCCTGCGCCGACGCCCTGAACACCGAACGCGCCGGCTGAGCCGGAGATGTGGGCCACCGCCGCGAAGGAGTTCCACCAGCTGCGCCGGGACCGGCGGATGCTGGCGATGCTCATCGCGATCCCGTTGCTGCTGGACGGCGGCCGACAGGTCGGTGCGCGTCCTGGTGGACGGCACCGATCTGTTCGCCGCCCGGGCGTTGTCGGCCGGCGGAACGCCGCGCGGCTGCGGGTGGAGGTGCTGTTCAACCCCGACCTGACGACCTCGGTGATCATGGTGCCGGGGCTGATCAGCAGGCCGTCTCGCTGCATGGCCGCGATCTTCGGGTGACCGGCTCCGACACGGCCGCTGTCGCCGAGGCGCTCGACGGGGTCGGTGGCACGCTGTCGGAGATGCCCGCCAGCTTCGACGAGGTGTTCGCGGAACTCTGTCAGAGGAGATGAGCATGAGGGCGTGGCGTGTGACCCGACCGGGACCGATGGCCACCGGGCCGCTGGGGCTGTCGGAGGAGCCCCGACCCGAGCCGGCCGCCGGCGAGGTGCTCGTCCGCGTGCTGGCCTGCGGTGTGTGCCGGACGGACCTGCACGTGTCCGAGGGCGACCTGGACGTGCACCGTCCGTCGGTCGTGCCGGGGCACGAGGTGGTCGGCGAGGTCGCGTCGGCCGGCTCGCGGTTCGCCGTGGGGGAGCGGATCGGCATCGCGTGGCTGCGGCACACCTGCGGCCAGTGCCGTTACTGCCAGCGCGGAGCCGAGAACCTGTGCCCGAACTCGCGGTACACCGGCTGGGACGCCGACGGCGGCTACGCCGACTACACCGTTGTGCCCGAGGCGTACGCCTACCGCCTGCCCGTCGGCTACTCGGACGCCGAGCTTGCGCCGCTACTGTGTGCGGGCATCATCGGCTACCGCGCGCTGGAGCGCGCCGAGTTGCCGGCTGGCGGCCGCCTCGGCATCTACGGCTTCGGTGCCAGCGCCCACCTCGCCGCTCAGGTCGCGCTCGCACGCGGCGCCACCGTGCATGTGCTCACCCGTAGCCCCGCCGCCCGTGAACTGGCCCTGAGCCTCGGCGCCGCCTCCGCCGGCGCCGCCGACGCCATGCCGCCCGAACCGCTGGACGCCGCCATCCTGTTCGCCCCCGTCGGCGACCTCGTGCTGCCGGCCCTCGCCGCCCTCGATCGCGGCGGGACGTTGTCCGTCGCCGGCATCCACCTGTCCGACATCCCGGTGCTGAACTACCAGCGGCACCTGTTCCAGGAACGGCAGCTGCGCAGCGTCACCGCCAACACCCGTCAGGACGGCGCCGACTTCATGGCCTTCGCCGCCCAGCACCGCCTGCACGTGACGACGACGCCGTACCCGCTGGACCAGGCCGACCGCGCCCTGACCGACCTGGCCGGCGACCGCGTCGACGGCGCCGCCGTCCTGGTGCCGTGAGGGTTCAGCGCTTCTCGTCCGAGTAGAGGCGGCGGCCCCAGCGCAGGTAGGCCAGCGGGCCGACGAAGTTGACGGCGATGAGCCAGGCCCATCGGCGCTTGGGGCCGTTGACGACCTCGGCCGGCCGCAGCGCCAGGTCGGTCCACGCGAAGGCGGCCAGGGTGAGCTGAACGGTGCCGAGCAGCACGATCCAGCGGCGCTGGCCCGGCGTGAGGTCCTTCCAGCGGCGGCTCATGCCGACGCAGCCGCCTCGAAGCGGACGCTCTCGGCGATGGCGACGGCGTGGTCGGCGTAGCGCTCGTAGTACCGGCCGAGCAGCGCGAGGTCGAGGGCGGTCTGCATGGGCAGCGCGCTGGCCAGCAGTTCCTTGTAGAGGGCGGCGTGGAGGGTGTCCATCTCGTCGTCCTCACGCTCGAGTTCGGCGGCGGATTCCCTGTCACGGAAGGCGATGGCCTCCTTGACCTGCTCGGCGAGGTGCAGCGCGACCCGGTTCATGGAGTGCACGATCCCGTGCAGCTGGATCGGCACGGCGTCGCGGGGCGCGTCCTCGGCGGCGATCTCGGCGATGTGCCGGGCCAGATCGCCCATGCGCTCGAGGTCGCGGTCCATCCGCAGGCCGGCGACCAGCGTGCGGAGGTCGCCGGCGACGGGCTGCTGGGTCGCCAGCACGCGGAGGATGTGCTCGTCGATCTCACGCCGCAGCGCGTCGACCGTGTTGTCGTCGCTGATCACCTCGCGGGCGGTGACGTCGTCGGCCTCCAGCAGCGCGGTCGTGGCCCGCCCCATGGCCGACTGCACCAGTTGCGTCATCCCGATCAGCTTCTCGTCGATTGTTTCCAGTTCCTGGTGGAACGTCGTGCGCATGACGGGCTCCCGGTGTCGTGGATGCCTTACGGGTCAAGGCTATGGATGGGCCTGGTCCCGGTGGCAGTGGCGGGATTCCCGGTGGGGCAGGGACTTCCGGCCCTCAGAGCACGGCGTGGATCAGGTGGGGGCCGGGCTCGGCCTGGGCCAGCCGCAGCTCGGCGACGAGCTCGTCGGCGGTCAGGGCGCGGCTGGCCGGCACGCCCATGCCGACCGCCAGCGAGACGAAGTCGAGGTGCGGCGGAGCGAGCGACAGCATCTCCTGCGCCCGGGGACCGGGCGTGGTGGTGCCGGTGCGGGCCAGCTCGATGTTGAGAATCGCGTACGAGCCGTTGTCGAGGATGACGGTGGTGACGTCCAGCCCCTCCCGCGCCTGCGTCCACAGCGCGGAGATCGTGTACATGGCGCTGCCGTCGGACTCCAGGCACAGCACCGGACGGTCCGGGCACGCGACCGCCGCGCCGGTCGCCACCGGCAGGCCCTGGCCGATCGCACCGCCGGTGAGCGTGAGCCAGTCGTGCTCGGGGGCGGATGCGGTGGCGGCGGGCAGGAACAGCCCGGACGTGTTCGCCTCGTCGACGACGATCGCACCGTCCGGCAGGGTCGCGCCGATCGCCGCGGCCATCGACTGGGCGTTGAGCGGCCCGGTCGGCGCGGAGACCCGGGGCCCGGACGGCGGCAGCGGCGTGTCGGTCCACACGAGATCGGCGAGGTGCTCCAATGCCTCGGTGACATCCTCGTGATCGGTGGCGAGCACGTGCTGCTCGCACTCCGGCGGCACGAGGCTGCCGGGCTTGCCGGGGTAGGCGAAGAACGCCACCGGTGACCGTGCGCCGGCCAGCACCAGGTGCCGCACGCCGGAGAGTTGCGCGCCGGCCTGCTCGGCGAAGTAGCCGAGACGCTCCACCGCCGGCAGCGAGCCGCCACGCTCCAGCCGCGCCGGGAAGGTCTCGCACAGCAGCTGCGCACCCGTCGCCGCGGCGATGCGCTGCGCGGCCAGCAGCGCCCGTCGACGCGTGCCTCCGCCGCCGAGCAGCAGCGTGCACGGCTCGCCGGACTGGAGGATCTTCGCGATCGCCGAGACGGTCACCTCGGCCACCACGGGTGCGGTGGTCGCCGGCACCGGCTGACCCACGTTGCGGGCTTCGGACCAGCCGAGGTCGGCCGGCACGATGAGCGTCGCCACGTGACCGGGGGCGTTCATCGAGGCGGCGACGGCCGCTGCCGTGTCGCGGCCCAGGTCCGTCGCCACATGCGCGCGGCGCACCCACGCCGACACCGTTCCGGCGACGGCGTCGATGTCCG
Source organism: Kutzneria buriramensis (assembly GCF_003387475.1). Classification (GTDB taxonomy): domain Bacteria; phylum Actinomycetota; class Actinomycetes; order Mycobacteriales; family Pseudonocardiaceae; genus Kutzneria; species Kutzneria buriramensis. Next base: position 122,874 of record NZ_QUNO01000019.1, read on the forward strand.
AGGCCAGCGGCGGGTCGAACTTCAGGTGGTCCACGGCGTGGTCGCCGACGACCACCACGACCGGGGTGCTCGCGCGGCGGGCGTTGTGCAGGTTCGCCAGGCCATTGCCCAGGCCGGGCCCGAGGTGCAGCAGTGCCGCGGCGGGACGGCCGGCCATCCGGCCGTAGCCGTCGGCCGCGCCGGTCACCACGCCCTCGAACAGGCCCAGCACGCCCCGCATGCCGTGCACCTCGTCCAGCGCGGCCACGAACTGCATCTCGGAGGTGCCGGGATTGGCGAAGCACACGTCCACCCCGGACGCGACCAGTGTCCGCAGCACCGTCTCCGCGCCGTTCATCGCATCGCTCCCGCCGGCTCGAACAACACGCCCGGGTTGAGGATGCCAGCCGGGTCGAACGCGTGCTTGATGCGGCGCATCAGATCCGTCCGCAGGGGATCCTCCAACGCGTCGAAGTACACGCGCTTGTCCACGCCGATGCCGTGCTCGCCGGAGATGCTGCCGCCGGCCGCGATGCCCGCCCTGAGCACGGACGTCATGAGCTGCTGCCGGGTCTCCGGATCCGGCTGGAAGACCGAGAGATGTACGTTGCCGTCGCCCGCGTGGCCGCAGCCGATCACGTACGAGCCGGTGTCGGCGGCGAGGCGCTGCACCTCGGCGAGGAAGTCCGGCATCGCCGCGCGGGGCACGACCGTGTCGAGCAGGTCGTTCGCGCCTGCCGCCTTCGACGTGTGCAGGGCCCGTTCCCGTGCCCGGAGCAGGCGCCGACCGGTCGCCCGATCCAGTGGGTAGACATCGGCGGCTCCTTGTGCGGCAAGGAATTCCGCTACCTCGACGACGTCCTCGGCCAGGCGTTCGGCGGTACGCGACTCCAGTTCGACGATCAGGTACGCCTGCGCCGACTCGTGCACCGCGGACGCCATGTCCTCGGCGTGGGCGAGGGCCGCCATCGTCAGCGCGTCCACGTACTCCAGAACCACCGGGTCGATGCCCGTCGCCAGCAGTCGCGGCACCGCCAGCGTCAGTTCGTGCGCGTCGGCGAACGGCGCGAGGACGACCGCCTGGTGGGGCAGGCGCGGCCGCAGGCGCAGGATCAGCTGCGTCACCAGCGCCAACGTTCCCTCCGAGCCGGCGATCAATTGGGTGAGGTCGTATCCCGTGCTGTTCTTGACGAATCGGCCGCCCGCGCGGATGACCTCGCCGGTGGCCAGCACGGCCTCCAGCCCGAGCACGTTGTGCCGGGTCACGCCGTACTTGACGGCCTGCATGCCGCCGGCGTTGGTCGCCAGGTTGCCGCCGACCGTGGCCCCCATCTCCCCGGGATGCACCGGGTAGATCAGGCCGTGCGCCGCCGTGGCGGCGTCCAGCTCGGTCAACGTGACGCCCGGCTGCACCACCGCCACCTGGTTGGCCTCGTCGATCTCGAGGATGGCGTTCATCCGTTCGAACGACACCAGGATGCCGTCCGGCCGGGCGATCGCCGCGCCGGCCAGGCTCGTCCCGGATCCCCTTGCCGTCACGGGGATTCCCTCGCGGCCGGCGACCCGCAGCACCGCGGCGACCTCGGCGGTGCAGCCGGGCCGCACCACGAAGGCCGGCGTCTGCGGCGTGCACGTCAGCGACTCGTCACGGGAGTAGTCGGGGGAGGCATCCGCGCCGGGCACCGCATTGGCCGATCCCACGGCGTCGGCGAGCAGATCCTGCACGTTGGTCATGACCACGACGGTAGGGAGGCGGATTCGGGTTCCGAAGGGCCGCAAGGACGTGGGGGAGCGGGGCTTTCGGCACCTGCGGCCCGACCGGGACGAGCGGGACGATCTGGTGGGGAAGGAGGTGGGCGAGATGACGAACGCCGAGTCCGCCAAGGCCGCGACGGAGGCTCGCGACGAGCTCAAGGCGGAGCCCACGGCCAAGACGACGCATGGCGACCCGCTGGCCCGTTACCTCGGGGCGGTGGCGTACAAGGAGAAGCAGGAGAAGAAGACGGATCACAAGTGACCTCCCGGCACGACCGCGCCGGCCCGTTCACCGGGCTGGCGCGGTCGTGTCCACGATCTCCGCCTCCGGCCACGGGTCGGACTCCCGCACCATGGTCGCCGCGATTTCCGCGGTGGCGTCGGAGAAGTGCGAGGTTCGTGCCCGCCGCCCGATCCGCGTGTCGGCGAGCTCGTCCGGCGCCCGGCACAGCAGCTCGACCATGCGGCTCGACGTGCCGGCAGCCACGGCCCGGGCCTGCTCCCGGTGCGCAGCCCGACGCCAGCTGGCGTCGAGCACCACGGTTTCGCCGCGCCCCAGCAGGAGTTCGGCGCGCCGCAGCATCTCGCGGTAGGTGTGCTCGGTGCCGGCGGCGCTGTAGATGCCTTCCTGCCAGCCGGTGGCGGCGCTGGTCTCCGGCGAGATGCCGGCCATCTCCTTGCGGACCCGGTCGGACTGCACCAGCACGCCGCCGAGTTCGTCGGCCAGCCGACCGGCCACTGTGGACTTCCCGGCGCCCGGCCGGCCGCCGACGACGACCAGCCTCGGCTCGGCCTGGCGCAGGTGCCGCAGCGCCAGGTCGGCCAGTTGCCGCGCCTGCTCGTCCTGACCGGCGACGCCCTGGGCGTGCCGCAGACAGGCGACCTTGGCCCGCACGACCGCCCGGTATGCGATGTAGTGGTGCTCGAGCGACACGCAGCGCTCGGTGCCGGAGAACTCCGCGTAGCAGTCCAGGAACCACGCGCCGAGGTCCGGCCGGCCGAGCCGTTCCAGGTCCATCGCGAGGAAAGCGGCGTCGTCGAGCGAGTCGACCCAGCGCAGCCGGTCGTCGAACTCGAGGCAGTCCAGCACGCGGGGGCCGTCCGGCAGGCAGAAGATGTCGTCGGCGATGAGGTCGCCGTGCCCGTCGCAGGCGACGCCGGCCTGCGCGCGGGCGGCCAGCAGTGGCTGGCGGCCGGCGAGGTAGCGGTTGACCAGGTCGGTGATCTCCGCGAGCACGGCGGCGTCCAGCGGGCCGTTCCGGAACGGCACCATCTCCGTCAGGTTGGCCGTCCACCGCTCGCGCAGGCCTTCCAACAGCGCCACCCGGTCGATCTCCGGACCGCGCTTGGCGGTGGCGTGGAACGCCGCGATCAGGCGGGCGACCTGCCGCAACTCGTCGTGCACGGGCACGCCGTCGACCACGAGCCGCGACAGGGACCGCTCCGCCGGCATCCGCCGCATGACGACGATCCATTCGCATGGCTCGCCGGCCGGATCGTGTACCTCGGCGACGCCGAGGTACACGTCGGGCGCGAGGCGGCGGTTGAGCCGCACCTCGCGGTGGCACGCTGCGCGCCGGGCCTGCGCCGTGGTGAAGTCCAGGAAGCCGAGGTCCACCGTCTTCTTCACCTTGTAGGCGCGGTCGCCGGTGAAGAAGACGGTGGCGCAGTGCGTCTCGCGGACCGCGGCTTCGGTCATGTCGCGACCTGGTGGCCGTGCAGCGCGGCGGCGACCTCGTCGGTCCACCGGTCGATCTCCGCCCAGTCCCGGAAGTCGCCGAACCGCACGCCCATCACGCGCATCACCACGCGGCCGAACAACGGCAGGTGCTCGGGTCGGATGACGCCGGTGAACAGGTGGTGGTCACGCGGGTGCAGTGATTCGAGGTCGAGCCCGCGGATCTCAGCCTCCTCGCGCATGGCAAGGGATCGCAGGGCGCGGGGTAGCGCGCCGGGCATGCCGACGCTGAACGCCCACAGCGGTTTGTCCAGGAGTTCGGACCGGAGCCGCTTGACGGCCGCTGCCGCTTCCGGCAGCCACCGCTGGTTGTGGACGGCGCTGCCCAGGACGACGGCGTCGTAGCCGCCGATCTCGCGCACGTCCGTCATCCGTCGCAGGTCGACGTGGATGTCGTCGACCGCGAGGCGGTCCGCGATCCGGCCGGCGATCTCCTCGGTGGAGCCGTGCGCGCTGGCGTAGCCCACCAGTACGGAAACCATGGTCTCCTCCTCAGAACTCCAGGACGACCCGCGCCGGCACCCGTCCGCCGAGCACCTCGGCGAACACGTCGTTGATCTCCTCCAGCTCGCGGGTCTCGGAAATGATCTTCGTGCGACCGGCGGCGTGCAGCTCGAACACGTCGGCGAGGTCCTGCCGGGTGCCGACGATGGAGCCCTTCACGGTGAGGCCCCGCAGCACCACGTCGAAGATCGGCAGGGTGATCGTGCCGCCGGCCGGCAGGCCGACGCAGATCAGCCGGCCGCCCCGGCGCAGCGACCGGAACGCCTGCTCGAACGCGTCCGGCGCGGCCGCCAGCACGATGGTGACGTCCGCGCCGCCCAGCGCCGCGATTGTCTCCGCCGCGGGCTGCGTGGCCGCGTTGACCAGCCGGTCCGCGCCGGCCTCCTCGGCGACCTCCAGCTTCTCCTCGGTCACGTCGACGGCGATGATCTCGGCGCCGCGCAGCCGCGCGTACTGGATGGCCAGGTGCCCGAGGCCGCCGATGCCGAAGACGGCGACCTTCTCCGCCGGTTGGATGTCGGCGACCTTCACCGCCTTGAACGTCGTCACGCCGGCGCAGGTGAGCGGGGCCGCGTCCACGGCGGACACGCCGTCGGGCACCGGCACCACGAAACGCTCGTCGGCGACGGCGTACTCGGCGTAGGCGCCGTCCACGCTGTAACCACTGTTCTGCTGGGCCTCGCACAGCGTCTCCCAACCGGACACGCAGTACGAGCAGCTCCCGCAGGCCGAGCCCAGCCACGCGATGGCCACCCGGTCGCCGATCTGCCGCAGCGTGCAGCCCTCACCGACCGCGTCCACGATGCCCACGCCCTCGTGGCCGGGCACGAACGGCGCGTGCGGCTTGACCGGCCAGTCGCCGCGGGCGGCGTGGATGTCGGTGTGGCAGACCCCGCACGCGATCATCCGCACCAGCACCTGGCCGTGGCCGGGCCGCGGCACGGGCAGGTCGCGGATCTCCAGCGGTGCGCCGAGTTCGGGCACGACGGCGGCCTTCATGGCGTTCTCCAATCCGTGGTCATGACATGTCCCGCTGACGGAAAGCCGCCAGTCCGGCCGCCGCGAAGCCGACCGCGACCACGGACAGCCACACGAGCGGGGTGGCGGTGACGACACCGCCGGGAAGCTTGGGCAGGTGGGTGAACGGCGACAGATCCATCACCCAGTGGCTGAGTCGCAGCAGCGGGCCGAGCTCGCCGACGAGCACGAACGCCACCAGCGCGGCCCAGCCGAGCGCCGAGAACCTCGGCACGAACCCGAACGCCGCCACGGTGATGCCGACCAGCACGAGCGTCGCCGGCAGCTGCGCCAGCGCCGCGCCGAGCAGCATGCGGCCGTCGGTCAGGCTGGCGCCCAGGCCCATCGCGAGGAGCAGCACCGTGCAGCCGAGGGCGACGACCACGATGTGGCTGAGCGCCCAGCGGACGCGGCTGACGCCGGTGGACAGCAGCGACTCCATGTGCAGCGAGGTCTCCTCGCTGTGCAGGCGCATCGCGCCCTGGATGCCGTACACGGCGGCGGTGATGCCGCCGATGCTCAGCTCGGCCGCGAGGAACGCGTTGGTGAGGCCCTGCTCCCCGCCCAGGGCTTCGAACATCGCCTTCACCTGCGGGGTGGTCGCGAGGCCGCCGAGGTTGTGGGCGATACTCCCGCAGACCGCCCCGAGTACGAAGAACGCCGCCGCCCAGCCGAGCACCGAGCCCCGGTGCAGGCGCCAGGCCAGGCCCAGCGGTCCGTGTAACAGCCTGTCCGCGTGGGCCGGGCCCGCTCGGTCGGGCAGCAGTCCGGTGCCAAGATCGCGACGCCCGTGCAGGACGTACGCGCCGGCCGAGAAGACCGCGGCGATGCCGGCCAGGATCAGGAACACCCACCATCGTTCGCCCGCGAACGGTCGAATTTGCTGGCTCAGCCCGATCGGGGACAGCCACGACAGCCACTCCGGGCCCCGCGTGTCGCCGACAGCCCGCAGCAGGTACACCGCGCCTAGAGCCACCACGCCGATCGCGTTGGCCGAGCGCGGGCTTCGGGTCAGCTGGGCCGCCAGCACGCCGATTCCGGCGAAGGCAATGCCCGCGCCCATCCAGGCGGCGCCGAAGGCGAACGAGCCGGCGACCGGCAGGCCGCAGGCGATGAGCGACAGCGCCGTGACGACGCCGAGCGCCAGGCTGGTGCCGACGGCGACGATCAGCGCCGCCGTCAGTGCCGCGTAGCGGCCGACCACGCCCGCGCCGACCAGCTCCAGCCGCCCGGCCTCCTCCTCGGCTCGGGTGTGGCGAACGGCCAGCAGCAGGCCGAGGATCGCGACGAAGGCCGTGCCGAGGCCGTCCATCTTGATCATCGACAGCGCCCCGAGCGAGGCCGGGTCGTAGATCCGGCCGTACAGCGCCACCAGCGACGGGACGCCGTTGATGCCGGCCGAGGCCGCCGTCCGTGAGGCGGCGTCCGGATACAGCCCGACCGTGCCGAGCACCGAGGTCACCGACATGCCGACCAGCGCGGCGATCCAGACCGGGATCATCACACGGTCGCGGCGCAGCGCCAGGCGCACCAGCGGCCACACGCCGGTCACGGCCGCACCGCGTAGTGGTGCAGGAACAGCTCCTCCAGCGTCGGCGGCTGGCTGGTCAGGCTGCGCACGCCGGTGCTGGTCAGGCTGGCCAGCACCGCGTCGAGCTTGTCGCTGTCCACCTCCAGCCGCACCCGGTCGCCCTGCACGTCCAGGTCGTGCACGCCGGGCAGCGTGCTCAACCCGTTCGGCGGCCCGGCGAGCTCGGCGGTGATGGCGGTCCGCGTCAGGTGGCGCAGATCGGACAGCGTGCCGGAGTCGACGACACGACCGTCGCGAATGATGCTCACGCGGTCGCAGAGAGCCTCCACTTCGGACAGGATGTGGCTGGACAGCAGCACCGTCCGGCCGCGATCCCGTTCCTGCTCCACGCACGCCCGGAACTCCGCCTCCATCAACGGGTCCAGGCCGGCAGTCGGCTCGTCCAGCAGCAGCAGTTCGACGTCGCTGGCCAACGCCGCGACGAGCGCCACCTTCTGCCGGTTGCCCTTGGAGTAGGCGCGCGTCCTCTTCGTCGGGTCCAGGTCGAATCGTTCCAGAAGTTCCTTGCGCCGCCCGGGATTGCTTCGTCCGCGCAACCGGTCGAGCAGGTCGATCACCTCGCCGCCGGTCAGATTCGGCCAGAGCGCGACCTCGCCCGGCACGTAGGCCAGACGGCGGTGCAGGCTGGTCGCGTCGCGCCAGGCGTCGCCGCCGAGCACCGTGGCCGTGCCGCCGTCCGGCCGCAGCAGGCCGAGCAGAATGCGCAGCGTCGTGGTCTTTCCGGACCCGTTGGGCCCCAGGAAGCCGTGGACCTCGCCCGTGCGCACACGCAGGTCGAGGCCGTCGAGTGCACGCGTCCGGCCGAAATGCTTGCGCAGGCCCGACGCGGAGATCGCGTCCGTCATGCGTTCCACCGTAGGAACGGGAAATGCCTGGTAGGAGTGCCCAAGGCCACCGCGCGCCGGGACCTCGGACCCCGTCGGCGTCGGGGCGTAGGGCTCACGGCCCCTTGCCTGGGCACGCGGCGCGGTTTAGACAGGACAGGTCGATCCGGGTTCAGCAGGGAGCCTGATGTGGACCTTTCGCGCCTGCGTCTCAACGAACTCGTCGCCGAGCTCTCCTCATATGTGGCCGAGCTGTCGGTGGCGAAGACCCAGGTGCAGGGCCTGCTCGACGCCGTGATGGCCGTCTCGACCGGACTCGACCTCGACGAGACCCTGCATCAGATCGTGCAGGCGGCCGTGAACCTCGTCGACGCCGAGTTCGGCGCGCTGGGGGTGCTCGGCGGGGACGGAAAACTCGCCAACTTCCTGACCATCGGCCTCGACGAGGCCACCGTGGCGAGCATGGGCCCACTGCCGACCGGCCACGGGCTGCTGGGCAAGCTCATCGCCGATCCGCGACCGCTGCGGCTGCCGAGTATCGGGGCGCACCCCGAGTCCGTCGGCTTTCCGGAGCGCCACCCGCCGATGCGGACGTTCCTGGGCGTGCCGGTCCGCATCCGGGACACCGTCTTCGGCAACCTCTACCTGACCGACAAGCGCGGCGGCGGCCAGTTCACCGAGGACGACGAGGTGGTGGTGCAGGCGCTGGCCGCCGCCGCCGGCATCGCCGTGGACAACGCCCGCATGTTCGAGCAGACCCGACAGCGGCAGCGCTGGCTGGAGGCGCTCACCGAGCTGACCACCGACCTGCTGTCCGGCATGGACCAGGACAAGGCGCTGGAGCTGGTGGCCCGTCGCGCGGTCGAACTGACCGCGGCGGACGCAGCCCTGGTGCTGCTGACGCCGGACGCCCACCGGGACCGCCGCGTGGTGCAGGCCGTGGTGGGCGACGTCGACCGCGCCGTGCTCGGACGGGTGATATCCCGTGACGACCCGCTGATCGGCGACGTCGTCACCAGCGGGTCGGCGATGATCGAGACTGATCTGGCCGGACACCGCGGCGAGACCGCGCTGGCCGCCGCGCTGGCCGGCCACCAGCACTCGATGGCCGTCACCATGCGGTCCGGCCACCACATCGCCGGCGTGCTGCTGGTGCTGCGCGGCAAGGAGAAAGCGGCGTTCCTGGACGAGCAGCTGCCGCTGCTGGCGTTCTTCGGCAGCCAGGCGTCGCTGGCCCTCGAACTGGCCGTGAAGCAGCACATGCAGCGCCGGCTCGACGTCGTCTCCGATCGCGACCGGATCGGCCAGGAGCTGCACGAGAACGTCATCCAGCGGCTGTTCGCGGTCGGCCTGCGGCTACAGGGCGTGATCCCGGCCGTCGGCGGCACCGGGGCGCGGCGGGTCGGCGAGTCGGTCAAGGAGATCGACCAGGTCATCGCCGACATCCGCACGTCTGTCTACGACCTCCAGAACGCCGCCGAGCCACAGCGACTGCGCGGCCGTTTGCTCGACGTCGTCGTGCAGGCGACCGACAACACCGAGCTCACTCCTACCACCCGGATGCACGGCACCGTGGACTCGGCGGTGCCGGCGGTGGTCGCCGAACACGCGGTCGTCGTGCTGACCGAGGCGCTGTCGAACGTCGTGCGGCACAGCCGTGCGCATGCGGTGTCGGTGTCGGTGACCGCCGACGAGGAGTTCGACATGGAGGTCGCCGACGACGGCGTCGGCATCCAGGACGGCGCCGACGGAAACGGCCTGCGGGACATGGCCGAGCGCGCCCGGTCCGCCGGCGGCAGCGTCAGCGTCTCCGCGCTGCCCGAAGGCGGCACGCTGGTGCGGTGGCGAGTGCCGCTCACCGGACGGTGACCAAGGGCCCTGCCGCGCCGGTTCCTGCTGCCCTGCAACGGAAGCCGCTCGCCGACCTACCGTCGGGGGAGAGGAACCCGTCGGAAGGGAAGTGACCGGCCATGGTGCTGGCGATAGTGTTCCTGGCTGTCTTCGTGCTGATCCTTCTGGTCGGCGGGTCGATGCGGCTCGTGCAGCAGTACCAGGAGGGTGTCGTCTTCCGGTTCGGCCGACTGCTGCCGGGCGTCCGGGAGCCGGGGCTGCGGTTCATCATCCCGTTCGTGGACCGCATGGTGAAGGTGTCCATGCGCACGGTGGTGCTGGGCATCCCTGCGCAGGGCGCGATCACCAAGGACAACGTGACCCTGACCGTGGACGCCGTGGTGTACTTCCGGGTCGTCGACCCGGTCAAGGCCATCATCCGTGTCGAGGACTACCCGCGGGCGGTGCTCCAGGTCGCCCAGACCTCGCTGCGGACCGTGATCGGCGAGTTCGACCTGGACACACTGCTGTCCGACCGCAAGGAGATCAACTCCGAGCTGAAGTCGGTGATCGACGCGCCCACCGAACAGCCGTGGGGGCTGCGGATCGAACGCGTCGAGGTCAAGGACGTCACGCTGCCCGAGGGCATGAAGCGGTCGATGTCGCGGCAGGCCGAGGCCGAGCGCGAGCGCCGCGCCCGGGTCATCGCCGCCGAGGGCGAGTACCAGGCCTCCAGCCGGCTGGCCGAGGCCGCCGAGCGGATGGCCGGCACGCCGAGCGCGTTGCAGCTGCGGCTGCTCCAGACGGTGGTCGACGTGGCGGCGGAGAAGAACAGCACACTGGTGATGCCGTTCCCGGTCGAGCTGCTGCGGTTCTTCGAGAAGACATCCGAGCAGCCGGCGCAGGTCGAGGCGTCCGTCGCGGCGAACGGTCGGCAGCCCGTGAAGGCCGGAGCCTGAGATGACGGTCGAACGGGAGTCGAAGCTCGGCGCACCGCCCGAGTTCGAACTGCCCGACCTGACCGGTGTCGTGGACGGTGCGGTCGCCGAACAGGCCCCGCACCGCACGCTGGTCGCCCGCTACTACGACGCCGCCGACCTGCGGCTGGCCCGCGCCGGCGTGACACTGCGACACCGCACCGGCGACGATACTCCCGTGTGGACACTCAAAATTCCGTTGGGTGTGAATGCAACCCGCGTCGTCCGCCGCGAGATCGACTTCGCCGGCACCCCGGACATCGTGCCCGACAAGGCGATCGACCTCGTGCGCGGGTACCTGCGGACGGAGCGACTGGTCGAGGTCGGCGAGGTCGACACCGACCGGCGGACCGTCGTCGTGCGGGCCGGCGGCGACGAGGTGGAGGTCGCGGACGACGTCGTCATCGGACATGACCAGATGAACGAGCCGCGGCGGTTCCGGGAGGTGGAGGTCGAGCTCACCGCCGGTGACATTGGCCTGGCCGACGCGGTGGTGGCCGAACTGGTCGTCGCCGGCTGCCAGCCGGGGCCGCCGACCCCGAAGCTGCTGCGCGCCCTCGGCAAGCGGGCGCGCCAGCCGGCCGACGTGGTGGTGCCGGAGATGGGAGTGGACGCGGGCATGCTCGAACTCGTCCGGCATGCGGTCGCCGCCTCGGTGGAACGGATCGTCCGCCACGATGCCGGCGTGCGGCTCGGCGAGGATCCCGAGCACGTGCACCAGTTCCGGGTCGGCACCCGGCGTCTGCGCGCCGACCTGCGAACCTTCATCGGCTTCCTCGACGGGGCGTGGGTGACGGTGCTCCGGGACGAGCTGCGGTGGCTCTGTGACCGGGCCGGCGTGGTGCGCGACCGTGACGTCCTCGGGGAACGGCTGCGCCGGGAGGCGACACAGCTGCCCGACGTCGACGACGTGGGAGTCGGGGCGCTGCTGGCCCGGCTCGCGGAGGAGTCGAATACCGCCCGGTGCGACCTGTTGGCCGCGCTGCGCAGTCACCGCTACGCGACACTGCTGGACTCGCTCGTGGACGCCGCCCGCAATCCGCGTTTCGCGGCGGTCGATGCCCGCTCCGCCCGCAAGCATGCGCCCGAACTCGTCGGCCACGCCTGGCGTCGGCTGGCGCACGCCGTTCGTGCGGCCGGCGACGAGCCGACCGACGCCGAGTTGCACGCGATCCGCATCCTGGCCAAGCGCTGCCGCTACGCCGCGGACGCCGTCGCGCCGGTGATCGGCGAGCCGGCGCACCGGTTCGCCGGCGCCATCGCCGACATCCAGACCGTCCTCGGAGACCACCAGGACACCGTGGTGGCGGAGGGATGGCTGCGGGCCACCGCCGACGTCACGCCCGAGGGCCGCGTCGCCGCCGGTGAGCTGATCGCGATCGAACGCGCCGAACGCGCGCGGCTGCGGGTGCTGTGGCCGCGGACCTGGCACCGGGCCGCCGCGCGGGAGCTGCGCGGCTGGATTTGACCACAGATGGCGGGAGGTGGCCATCATGCTTCGCAGAACCACAGGAATCCTCGCCGCCGCGCTGATGGCGGTCGCAGCGCTGACGGCATGCGGCGGCCGTCCGGCATCTGCCCCGACGACAAGCGTCTCGACGACCACGGCCACGACCAGTGCGGCTGCGACACCGACGACCGGCACGCCCACTCCGACGACCCCCGGACCACCACCGCGACCACCAACTGCCCGGCGGGCGGCCAGTGGGGCACCGGGATGGCGTACCGGAGCGAGATGTCGCAGTCGCGGCTCGTGGCCGTGCGGATCGGCCGGCACGACTGCTACGACCGGATCGTCTTCGACGTCGACGGGCCGGCTCCGGTCGGCTACACCGTCGGCTACGTGCCGATGGTGTACTCCGACGCCAAGGGCGACCCGCTGCCGGTGCGGGGCGGCGCGACGCTGGAGGTCGTGGTGCGCGCGGTCGAGCGCGGTGCGGACGGGTCCGGGCCGGTGCTGGCGGGAGTCGGCGACCAGCTGTATCCGGTCAGCCAGCTGGCGTCCTGGACGAGCCTGCGGGCGATCCGGTTCGCCGGCTACTTCGAGGGGCAGTGCACGTTCGCGGTCGGCGTCCGGGACAAGACGCCGTTCCGCGTGTTCACGATGCTCGATCCGGCCGGTCGGGTCCGGGAGTTCGTGTTGGACGTCGCTGTGGCCTGAGGATCGGGCCGAACGCTGACTCGGGAACTTCCACCCTGCCGGTGATGCCTTTCGTCCCTGCCTGGCCGGGACGCCGGGCCGGGAGGCTGGGGACATGTTCGAAGTGCGTGTGCACGGTCGCGGCGGCCAGGGAGTGGTGACGGCCGCCGAACTGCTGTCGGTGGCGGCCTTCCTGGAGGGGCGCCACGCCCAGGCGTTCCCGAGCTTCGGCTCCGAGCGGACCGGGGCGCCGGTGGTGGCGTTCTGCCGGATCGACGACCACACGATCCGGTCCCGGGAGCCGGTGGTGCGGCCGGACGCGGTGATCATCCAGGACGTCACGCTGCTGCACCAGGTTCAGGTCTTCGACGGCCTGCGGCCCGACGGCTACCTGCTGGTGAACTCCGCGCGCGGCTTCGACGAGCTGGGCATCGGCGAGTTCGTCCGGGACTTCCGGCGCGAGCGGCTGCTGGTGGTGCCGGCGACGGAGCTGGCGCTGGAGCACGTCGGCCGGCCGGTGCCCAACGCCGTGCTGCTGGGCGGGTTCGCGGCGCTGAGCGGCCTGGTGTCGCTGGAGTCGGTGACGACGGCGATCGGCCGGCGCTTCACCGGTCCGGTGGCCGCCGGCAACATCGCGGCGGCGACCGCCGCCTACGAGTTCGTCCGGGCCGAGCAGGAGGAGCTGCGGCATGCTCAGGCAGGTTGAGGGATCCCGCGCCGTGGCGGACGCGGTCGCGCTGTGCCGGCCGGGAGTCGTGTGCGCGTATCCGATCTCGCCGCAGACACACATCGTCGAGGCGCTGGCGGAGCACGTGAAGTCGGGCCGGCTGGCGCCCTGCGAGTTCGTCACCGTCGAGTCGGAGTTCGCCGCGATGTCGGTGGCCATCGGGGCCTCGGCGGTCGGCGCGCGGGCGTACACGGCGACCGCGAGCCAGGGGCTGCTGTACATGGCGGAGGCCGTCTACAACGCGTCCGGACTGGGGCTGCCGATCGTGATGACGGTGGCGAACCGGGCGATCGGCGCGCCGATCAACATCTGGAACGACCACAGCGACAGCATGTCCCAGCGCGACTCCGGCTGGATCCAGCTCTACGCCGAGACCAACCAGGAGGCGGCCGACCTGCACGTGCAGGCGTTCCGGATCGCCGAGGAGCTGTCCCTGCCGGTGATGGTGTGCATGGACGGCTTCGTCCTCACCCACGCCTGGGAGCAGGTCGACACGCCCACGCAGGAGGAGGTCGACGCGTTCCTGCCGCCCTACGAGCCGCGCCAGGTCCTCGACCCGGCCGACCCGGTGTCGATCGGCGCGATGGTCGGTCCGGAGGCGTTCACGGAGGTTCGGTACCTGGCGCACGCGCGTCAGATGCAGGCGTTGGAGCTGATCCCGGACGTCGCCGCCCGGTTCGCCGAGGCGTTCGGCCGCAACTCGGGCGGCCTGGTGCACCCGTACCGCACCGACGACGCGGACACCGTCGTCATGGCGCTGGGTTCGGTGCTGGGCACCATCAAGGACACAGTCGATGAGATGCGTCGCGACGGCGTGCGCATCGGCGTCCTGGGCATCACCAGCTTCCGTCCGTTCCCGCTGGACGCCGTGCGCGCCGCCGTCGGCGACGCACACCACGTTGTGGTGCTGGAGAAGGCGCTCGCGGTCGGCATCGGCGGCATCGTCACCGCCAACGTCCGCATGGCGGTGGTGCCGGAACACGTGTCCACCGTCATCGCCGGGCTCGGCGGCCGTGCCATCACCAAGGCGTCGCTGCGCCGGATGCTCGACGAGGCGGTCGCCGGCCGGCTGGAGCCGCTGACGTTCCTGGACCTCAACCGGCAGCTGATCGGCAACGAGCTGGCGCGGATGGCCGCCGGCCGGCGGTCCGGGCCGATGGCCGAGAACATGCTGCGCGACCTGGGCGCGGTCGCGTCCCGGATCGGGTGAGGGGGAGCCGTGCCGGTCCAGCCGATCAAGTTCTACCAAACCGGAAGTTTCGTCGTCGGGAACCGCCTGCTGGCCCCAGATCGGCGGTCCGTGCAGGCTCGGGCCGACCGGACGAACTCGTTGAACTGTGGGCACCGCGCGTGTCAGGGCTGCGGCGAGGCGCTGGGCGCCCGCTACGCGCTCGACGCCGCGATGCGCGCCACCGGCAACCAGATGGTCGCCGTCAACTCCACCGGCTGCCTTGAGGTGTTCTCCACGCCGTATCCGGAGACATCGTGGCGGATTCCTTGGCTGCACTCGCTGTTCGGTAACGCACCTGCCGTCGCCACCGGCGTCGCCGCCGGCCTGAAGGCCAAGGGGCGCGACGACGTCCGGGTGGTCGGCCAGGGCGGCGACGGCGGCACCGTCGACATCGGATTCGCCTGCCTGTCGGGCATGTTCGAGCGCAACGACGACGTGCTGTTCATCTGCTACGATAACGAGGCCTACATGAACACCGGCGTGCAGCGCTCCGGCGCGACGCCGCCCGCCGCGCGGACCACGACCACCCCGGCCGTCGGTCCGGAGCCGGGAAACGTCTTCGGGCAGGGCAAGAACGTGCCGGCGATCGCGATGGCGCACGAGATCCCTTACGTGGCAACGGCCACCGTCGCCGACCTTCGGGACCTGGAGTACAAGGTGACTCGGGCGATGGAGTTCCACGGCGCCCGGTACCTGCACATCCTCGTGCCATGTCCGCTCGGCTGGGGCAGCGCCTCCTGCGACACCGTGCGAATCGCCCGGCTGGCCAAGGAAAGCGGCTTGTTCCCGGTGTTCGAGGCCGAACGCGGCGAGATCACCGACGTGTCGAAGATCCGCCACCGCGTGCCGGTCGAGGACTACCTGCGGCTCCAGAGCCGCTACGCCCACCTGTTCGGCGAGTACGGCAGCCCCGGGACGGTGGCGCGCCTCCAGGAGATCGCCGACCGCAACATCCGCCGCTACGGCCTGCTCGAGGAGGCGTGATGGACCGCGAGAAGCCGTTCGCGATCACCCTGGACGTCGGGTCCAGCCTGGCCAACAAGACCGGCGCGTGGCGGACCGAGCGCCCGGTCTACCTGGACCTGCTGCCGCCGTGCAACCAGGCGTGTCCGGCCGGCGAGAACATCCAGCAGTGGCTCTACCACGCCGAGGGCGGCGGCTACGAGGCCGCGTGCCGGCAGATCATGGCCGACAACCCGTTCCCGGCCGTGATGGGCCGCGTGTGTTACCGGCCGTGTGAGACCGCCTGCAACCGCGGGCAGCTCGACGAGTCCGTGGGCATCAACTCCGTGGAGCGCTTCCTCGGCGACGAGGCCATTCGCAGCGGCTGGACCGTGCCGGTGACGGTGTCGCCGACCGGCAAGCGGGTGCTGATCGTCGGCGCCGGCCCGGCCGGTCTCTCGGCGGCCTATCACCTGCGGCTGCTCGGCCATGACGTGACGATTCGCGATGCCGGCGACGCCCCCGGCGGCATGATGCGCTACGGCATTCCCCGCTACCGCCTGCCCCGCGAGGTGCTGGACGCCGAGATCGACCGCATCCTGGCGATGGGCGTGACGCTGGAACGCCGTTGCCCCGTCACCGATGTCGTGGCGGCGCTGGCCGAGTTCGACGCCGTGTTCCTCGCCGTCGGCGCCCACATCGCCAAGCGCGCCTACATCCCCGCCGGCGACTCGGCGCACATCCTGGACGCCGTGTCCCTCCTGCACGACATGGAGGACGCGCAGCCGCCCATGCTCGGCCGCCGGGTCGTCGTCTACGGCGGCGGCAACACCGCCATGGACGCCGCCCGCACGGCCAAACGGCTCGGCGCGACCGACGCGCTCGTCGTCTACCGGCGCACCCGCGACCGGATGCCCGCGCACGACATCGAGGTCACCGAGGCCACCGACGAGGGCGTCACCATGAAGTGGCTGTCCACCATCAAACGGGCCGACGGCGACACGATCACCGTGGAGAAGATGCGCCTGGACGACAGGGGCTTCCCGCAGCCGACCGGTGAGTTCGAGGAACTCACCGCCGACACCGTCGTGCTCGCGCTCGGGCAGGAGGCAGACCTCGCGCTGCTGGACGGCGTTTCCGGCATCGAGACCGAGGACGGCGTTGTCCGCGTCGGGCCCAACCTGATGACCGGGCATCCCGGCATCTTCGCCGGCGGCGACATGGTGCCGTCCGAACGAACCGTGACGATCGCCATCGGGCACGGCAGGAACGCCGCCCGGCAGATCGACTCCTGGCTCCGCCACGGCGACCACCGCGCACCGGAACCGCCGAAGCTCGCGAGTTACGACAAGCTCAACACCTGGTACTACTCCGACGCCCACGCCACAGTGCGGCCGCAGCTGGAGGCCGCCCGCCGCGTCTCCACCTTCGACGAGGTGACCGGCGGCCTGGACGAGTCGACCGCGCTGTTCGAGGCCCGCCGCTGCCTGTCCTGCGGCAACTGCTTCGAGTGCGACAACTGCTACGGCGTCTGCCCCGACAACGCCGTCATCAAGCTCGGCCCCGGCCGGCGCTACGAGATCGACTACGACTACTGCAAGGGGTGCGGGATCTGCGTGTCGGAGTGCCCCTGTGGCGCGATCGAGATGCGGCCCGAGCCGACCTGACATGGTTCGATGACGGCGTGAGCCAGGGAGCACTCGCGCGGCGGCTGGGCACGGGCGACGCCGTTGTCATCGGGCTGGGGTCGATGATCGGAGCCGGCGTCTTCGCCGCGTTCGGCCCGGCCGCCCGTGCCGCCGGCACCGGCCTGCTGATCGGGTTGGCCATCGCCGCGGTGATCGCCTACTGCAACGCCACGGCGTCGGCGCAGCTCGCGGCGGCGTACCCGACGTCCGGCGGCACGTACATCTACGGCCGGGAGCGGCTCGGCGAGTGGTGGGGGTTCACCGCCGGCTGGGGATTCGTGGTCGGCAAGACCGCCTCGTGCGCGGCGATGGCCCTCACCTTCGCCTCCTATGCCGTACCCGGCCCCTGGTGGGCGCAGCGGGTGGTCGCGGTGGTCGCCGTGCTCGGACTGGCGGCGCTCAACTACCGCGGTGTCACCAGGACCGCGCTGCTCACCCGGATCCTGGTCACGACCAGCCTGGTTGCACTGGCGGTCGTGGTGATCGGGATCTTCGTCGGCGGGCGGGCCACCGAGGCCAACCTCGTCGGCTGGGGAACCGGCGGCGTCTACGGCATCCTCCAGGCCGCCGGCCTGCTGTTCTTCGCCTTCGCCGGCTACGCCCGCATCGCCACCATGGGCGAGGAGGTCCGCGACCCGCGGCACACGATTCCCCGCGCCATCCCGATCGCCCTGTTCGTCGCCGTCGCCGTGTACGTGGTGGTCGGCGTCAGCGCCCTGCTCGCGGCCGGCCCGGAGCGGCTCGCCGCCGCGACCGCGCCGCTGGCCACCGCGGTCGAGGCGGCCGGGGCCGGCGGCCTGGATCCGGTGGTCCGCGTCGGCGCGGCTCTGGCCTCGCTCGGCGCGCTGCTGGCCTTGATCGCGGGCATCGGCCGTACCAGCCTGGCCATGGCCCGCCACCGCGACCTGCCGGGCTGGCTGGCCGCCGTCCACCACCGCTACCAGGTCCCGCACCACGCCGAGATGGCCCTGGCGGTCGTGGTCAGCGTCGCCGCCGCGACCGTCGACCTGCGCGGAGTCATCGGCTTCTCGTCCTTCGGGGTGTTGATCTACTACGCCATCGCCAATGCCAGTGCCTTCACACAGCCGCCCGATCAGCGTCGGTGGCCCCGCTGGCTCAACGTGCTCGGGGCCGCCGGCTGTGTGGTCCTCGTGGCCGCCCTGCCCTGGCAGTCGGTGCTCGCCGGCGTGGTGATGTTCGCCGTCGGCCTGGCGGGCCGAGCGGTCATCCGTGGATCGCGTTCAGTGAGCGAACACCCGTGACGGCGAAGCGCTCGACGTCGTTGACGTGCCCGCCGGTCGACACGGCGATGGTGAGCGTGCTGTCCGCCGGCGCGGTGAACGACACCTGCGCGGTCCACGGCGCGTTCTGACCACCGGCCGGGATACCGCCGGCCTGCCCGATGGCGTTCTCGTCGGCCAGGCGGAGCACCTGGATCCGCAGGCTCTCGTCGACGCCGGTGATCCGGCCGCCGACCGTCACCGGCGGGCTGGCGATCGCACCGTAGGCGGGCGTGGTGAGAGTCAGCTCCGCAGTGTCGTCGGTGCCGACGACCTCCCAGGGGGCGTCCGTGCCGCTGCTGATCTTGACCAGATGGATCACCGCGGCGGTGGCGGTGCTGCCGTCGGGCCGCTTGTACCCGACGCCGACGCGGGCGTCCGTGCCGACCACGGACACGCTGGTGACCTGGTCGAGCGTGCCGTAGCGGAGGTAGCCCTGAGTGAACGACTGGGCCGTCAGGTCGGCGTCGAGGTGCCAGGGCTGGTGACCGCCGGCCCGGTAGCCGGCCTGCCACGCGGCCGCCTGCCGCTCGTCCGCGAACGGCCACAGCAGTTGGTACTTCGCCGCCGGAACGGGTGTCGTTCTGCTGACGGTGGCCGCGTTCGTCGTGGTCGCCGTCGGCGGGTGCGAGGGAGGCGCGGCGGTGTCGGACGGCAACTGCGCGCCGATGACGATCGCCGTCCCGACCAGCACCACGACGGCAACGGCGGCGAGCCACCAGTGCTTGTTCATGTCATCACCCCACTACGGTTCTCGACGAGGTCAGGCCGATGCCGCCGACAGGCTCGCGCGGCAGGTGCGGACGATCTGCTTGGTGGCGCGGGGATTCGGCGTCCGGCGGCAGCCCGGGCAGGTCACCCGGATCTCGCCGGTCAGCTCGTCGATCATGACGTCGGCGGCGGTCGAGCAGTCGCGGCACCAGCGATGCCCGGTGACCGGGATGACGTGCATGGGCGAGTGCACGCAGCGGTGGATCCACTTGCGGTGCAGGCCGCACGTCATGCGCTCCAACGGGTCCAGCCCGTCGGTCTCGGCGGCGTCCTCGGCGGCCAGCGCCGCCGCGAGCCGCCGGTCCCGCAGGTCCGCGTATCGCCGGTCGTCGATCACCCGCTGCGTCGTCGTCGACATGGCCGCCTCCGAAGTTTCCCTGAACCTGAAGGAAGTCTCACGCCGGGAGCGTGACCGCCGACACGGCCCGTGGGCTCCTCTCCGCGCGCCGACGGGCCCGTCCGGGCCGGGGACTATCGGCCTATCGGGCCAAGTAGCCGCCGAGCCGCGGTGAGCAGCCCGTCGCCGGTTCGCGGCAGCGCGGGCCGGCCGTGCCGGTAGCGCATCGGCACGTACCGGCCGATGGCGTGCTTGACCGCCCGCCAGGCGGGTCCGGTCAGCACGTGGTCGTGGTCGACGCGGACCAGTCCCTCGGCGGTGAGCGGGGCCTCGACGAGGATGCCCTTGTCCACGGTGTCCAGCACGCACAGCGCCGTCGGCTCGTACTCGGTCCCGGCCGGGCGGCCGAGGATCCGGCTGGCGATCGCCGTCGCCACGGCCCTGGCCTGCGTCACCGCCAGGAACGCCTGCTTGACCGGGAAGTCGCCGGCGTCGCCGGGCGCATAGACGCCATCCTGTCCGAGGACGGACCGGTCGGCGGGGCGGCAGGTGAGGAAGCCCCGGCCGTCGGCCGGCATCCCGTCGTGCCACATCGCCGCGGCCACCGGCGGCACCCCCACGACGAGGTCGTGCTGGACCTTCGTCCCGTCGTCGAAGCCCGTGTGCACCTCGGCGATCTCGGTGACGGCCAGGCCCGTCCGGCCGGCGATGCCCCGGGTGGCGAATTCGCCGGCCAGGATGTGGTGCAGGCCCTCGCCGAGGTGCTCGCCGAAGGTCCGCTCCGCGGTGGCGAAGGTGATCCCGACCTGGTGGCGCACCTCGCGCCGACGCAGCCAGGTGTCCAGCATGAGGGCGATCTCGTAGGCCGGACCGGGCCACGCCGTGTTCGGCGGCACGACGAACAACACCTGCTGCGGGCGGCCATGGCCGGCGTTGTGCGCGACCCACTGGAACCGCTCGCCGAGCTGGTGCAGCTGGCCGGGGGAGGAGATCGCCACGGCATGCTCGGCCAGTCCGGGAACACGGTGCGGGTGCGCCTGCGCTCCGGTCGCGATGACCAGATGGTCGTAGTGGACCGGCGCCAGCCGGTTCGTGTGCACGACCCGCCGGTCGGTGTCGATGTTCTCCACACAGGCCAGGCGGCGCTTGATGCCGTGCAGGTCCAGCGCCTGGCTCAGCGGCACGTGCAGCGGCGCCTCGGCCGCGCCGAAGGGCAGCGCCACCAGGCCCGGCCGATACAGGAAGCGGTCGCGGTCCGAGACGACGGTCAGGTGCAGCCGGCTCGGCTTCACCATCGCGGCGAGCTGGAACGCCGTCTCCAGGCCGGCGAATCCGCCGCCGAGGACGACAACGCGTTCGGCGAGCATGACTGGCTCCTTTCGTGCGGTTGCCGCCGCCACCGGACGGCGGTGGACTGGTCGGCGTGGCTGAGCGGCACGTGCGCTATGCGAACCGGCGGGAGGCCGGTCGCCGGCTCGCGAACGAGCTGGTGGGTGTGGGCGAGGCGACGGTGCTGGGTCTGCCCCGCGGCGGCGTGCCCGTGGCGTACGAGGTCGCCGCCGGGATGAACCTTGCGCTGGACGTCATCGTCGTGCGGAAACTGGGCGTGCCCGGCCGGCCCGAGGTCGCGATGGGCGCGATCGGCGAGGGCGGCGCGGAGGTGGTCGACGAGCCGTTCCGCCGATTGGCGCACGTGACGGACAGCGAGTTCGAGGCCGTGCTGGCGAAGGAGCACGCCGCCATGGCACGCCGCGTGCGGCGGTATCGCCAAACGGTGCCCCGTCTCGACCTGACCGGCCGCGAGGCGGTCGTCGTCGACGACGGCATGGCCACCGGATCGACCGCACGCGCGGCCTGTCAGGTCGCCCGGACTCTCGGCGCCGTGCGGATCGTGCTCGCCGTGCCGGTCGCCTCGGTCGACGCGCTGGCCGCGCTGCGGCCGGCGGTGGACGAGCTGGTGTGCCCGCTGTGTCCCGAGGAGTTCGGCGCGGTCGGCCAGTGGTACGAGGACTTCCGGCCGACCACGGACGACGAGGTGCTCGCGCTGCTGGCGCGGTCACGGGCGCACCGCGACGGCGGCGGCGCCTGAGGACTGCCGCAGCAGCGCGAGCTCCACGGCCCTGGCGATGTCGTCGTCGCCGATCGTGCCGACCATCGTGCCGTTGTCGATGACCAGTGCCGGGCCGACCGCACCGCCGCGCCGCTGGAGGGCGGCGAGCAGGTCCGCGAGCGTGCTGTCCGGCGCCACGACGACCGTGTCCGCCAGCTTGCGACAGACGTCGGCGACACGTGCCGTGCGCAGGCGCTCGACCGGCACGCTGGTGAGCATGGCCAGGCTCAGCACGCCGAACGGCTGGCCGGAGAAGTCGATGACCGCGAACACCCGGCGGTGTGCGGCCGACGCCACCTGTTCGAGGAAGGTGTCGACGGTGAACCACGCCGGCGCGATGGTGTCGGCCGGGGCCATCACGTCGCGGACGAAGACCTGGGAGAACTGGTTGCGGCGTACGGCGTTGACCTCTTCGCCGGCCGCGGCCGCCAGCAGGAACCAGCCGAGCAGGCCGAGCCACATGCCGTCCACGAGGTCGCCGCCGAACAGGATGACGACGCCGAAGCCGATGAACAGGGATCCGATCAGGCGGCCGACCAGCGCGGTGATCGCGGTGGCACGGTCCGTGCTGCGACGCCGCCACAGCAGCGCGTGCAGCACGCGGCCGCCGTCCATCGGGACCGCCGGCAGCAGGTTGAACGCTGCCAGGATCAGGTTGACCAGCGCCAGCCACGCCAGGCAGGCCCGGACGACTGGCGGCCAGCCAGCGTAGCCGGCCAGCGAGGTCAGTCCGGCGAAGACGCCGCCGACGGCGGCGCTGGCCAGCGGGCCGGCGAGCGCGATGCGCAGCTCGGTGCGGGGGTTGGGCGCATCACCATCGAGCTCCGTCTGCCCGCCCAGCAGCCAGAGCGTCATGGCACGAACCCGCATGCCCGACCGCAGCGCGGTCGCGGTGTGGGCCAACTCGTGCGCCAGCAACGACACCATCAGCAGCACCGCCGCTGCCGTGCCGGCCATCCAGTACGCGGCGGCCGACAAGCCGGGGGTCAGCCCGGGCAGCACGCTGAACGCCACCATGTAGGCGATGAGCGCGACGGCGGCCAGCGCCGACCAGTGAATTCCGATGGGGATGCCGGCCCACCGTCCACAAGGGATCGTGCCCTTCATCGCCGACCTCCAGGACTCACTCGGCGAAATGCGCCGGCCGGTGCGTGATGGCCTCGACGTCCTGGACGGCGGCGTCGACCAGCTGGTGGCTCAGATCGGCCAGCGCCCGCGCGACGGCGAGCTCGTCGCCGATCTCCGGCACGTCGAGGTCGTGCGGATTCCGCCGGGCGTAACCACGGCCGATGGTCACCGCGGCGTCCTGTGTCGTCAGCCGCGCCTCGGCGCGGGTGCGGTCGTCGTGCTCGTCGATGTAGATCTCGATGTGCCACTTCCTGGCGTGCAGCATGGTTTCTCCTCCGGATCAGTGCGGGCTGCTGCCCCCTTGGACGGCGCGCACGGTCAGCTGCTGGCCATCCATCGGGCGGGTGCATCCCCGCGCGTTCGGTTCGGGCAGCAGAACGAAGGCGGTGTTGTCCGGCGGGTACACCCGCAGTCCGGTCGCGGCGACCGGCTGGCACACCGCCGGGTCGTAGTTGTCCACGTTGACCTGGTTGAGCCAGGCGTACGCGGAACTGTCGGGGCCCAGCACGATCGCGGTGGGCGCGCCGGGCTCACGGGCGGCCGCGTCGCCGACCTGGTGCTGGTCGGCCCCCGCGTAGTAGGACACGCCGGGAAAGCCGGTGATCGTGCAGGCGGGCCCCGCGTTGGTGAAGACGATCGGCACGTAGTGGTGGCCGGCGGCGCCTTCGCCCTGTCCGAGGGACACCCGCAGGGACTCGGTGCGGCACGGCGCCGCCGCAGCTGTCGTGCTGGTGGCCACGGTCGAGGCGGTCGTCGACGGCGTCGCCACAGTGCTGGTCGTGGCGCACGCGGCGAGTACCCCACAACCGGCGAGCAGAACCACGTTGAGCCTTGCCATCAAATACCTCCAGTTGTCGCCGGGGTGAGGGGAGAGCGGTTGTCGCGCGGCCATGGCAGGCACGGTGTCCACGTGGCGCGGTGGCCGCTGGGCGCGGTGCGGACGGGCGGGGTGGGGTCGTGCACGACCATCACCGGACACGGCGCGAGGTGCAGCGCCGACCTCATCACCGCCCCGCTCCGGCCGCGGCCCACGACCAGCAGGTCGGTATCGGTGCGCGAGGCCACGACTTCGTGCGGGTGCGCGCGGACCGGTTCGATGAACGTCGCCGGGTAGCGGGCCAGACCAGCCACCACCTTCTCGGCGGCGACCAGGATCTCGTCCGTGTCGTGTTGCCGTGACACCGGGTGGTGGGTCAGCGGGTCCGGGACGGCGTGCAGCACCATCAGCTGCGCGCGAAGCGCGAGCGCCTTGTCGACGGCGTGCGCGACGACGAGGGGATCGTCCGGGCTGCCGCCGACCATGGCGGTGACCCGCCTGTGCCGCCCGTCCACCGCGTCGTCGGAACCCCGCACGATGACGATGTCGCAGTGCGCGGTCAGCACCGCCGGCACGACCAGGTCGCCGAGCCCCGGGTGGCGGTGCCGCTCGCCGCGGCAGCCGAGCACCAGGAGTTCGGACTCCCAGCTGGATTCGGCGAATGCGGCCAGAGGGTTGCCGACGGTGGTCCGGATGCGCACGGGCAGCAGCGGGAAATCGCGGGTGATCGGCCGCGTGGACCCGCCGTGCGCGCCACGCAGCACCAGTAGCTCGTCGCCGCGGTTCCAGGCATGACGGGCCGCCCAGTGAAGCGCGGTTTCGCCCCAGCGGGAACCGTCGGTCCCGACCGTCACCCTTTTCTCGCTCACGTCTTCACCATCACGCCACGACGCCGGTCCCTGGTAGTGCCGGTGGACGCTGCCGTTGGGGCACAAGGACCCCACCGCGACCGGCGGCCGACGGGACCTCCGGCCCATGCGGCGGTGCGTTCGGCTCTGCCGGTTCGCGCCGCCGGTGCGGGACAGTCGGACCGTGACCACCGCGCCGACCCGGTTCCGCCCGGACCACCAGCTCACCGCGCGGATGCTGCTGACCATGTTCCTGCTGGGGTTGGCCTACGTCGCGTTCGTGGCTGCGCTGCTTGTGTTGATCAAGTCCGTGGTGGCGGTCGTGCTCATCGCCGGCGGGCTGCTGGCCGCGCAGTTCTGGTTCTCCGACCGGATCGCCCTGGACGCCATGCGGGCCCGTGTCGTCGGCCCCGAGGAGGCGCCCGGCCTGCACGCCGTCGTCGACCGGCTGTGTGCCATGGCGGCGATGCCCAAGCCGCGGCTCGCTGTCGCCGCGGTGGGCACGGTCAGCCGGTCCCGCAGGGCGTGCAGCCAGACCCGCAGCACACGGTAGGCGAACGGTGTGTCGTCGGTGTCGAACACGTCGACGACGTCGCGGACCCATTCGGTCGCAAGCCGCGTCGCGTTCTCCAGCGCCGGAATCGGTTGGGTGGCAGCGATCCTGCTCATGGCGCAGTTCCCCCCAATGGCTCGGTGCCGCCCTGGTCGAGCCGGAACGGCGGGTAGGCGTCCGTCATCAGCGCGGCGTACGCGGTCACCCGGAACACCCAGCGTTGCAGTCCGACCACCAGGTCGAACACGCGCTCGGGGTACCGGCCGGTGAACAGCAGCACGACGCCCGCGACCACGGTCAGCACGAGGATCAGGCCGGCGTTCCAGTGCGTGCCCTGCGCTCCGCCGCCGACGAAGAAGCTGATCACGACATAGTGCGGGATGGCCAGCAGCCACCACTTCACGAGGACCAGCCCGCGCGACAGGTGCTCCGGGTAGGCGATGTCCAGCGTCGCCGGGTAGTCCGGGTCCTCGCCGAGGCTGAACGGCGGGTACCGGTCGGTGCCCAGCCCGCCGTAGGCGTAGTAGCCGACCCGCCAGCTCCAGCGCAGCACCCCCACGGTGAAGTCGAACAGGGGCCGGGGATACCGGCCGGTGGCCAGGATCGCCACGAAGGCGACCACCGTCACCACGACGAACGCGATCCACAGGAAGAACAGCACGATCACGTGCGGGATCGCCAGCAGCCATTTCACCAGCCACAGTCCCGGACTGAGGTGTTCGTCCAGGCGTGCCTCGAGCCGAACCGGCGTGTCGCTCATGACTCGATGGTCGGCCGGGCGGACCGCGTTCCCCAGAGCCGATGTCACCGGACCCGCGCGGTCGAAGGACCCTTCTCGCACCCTGGCCGCGGCGGCGCACACTACCGGATGTGACAGAGCCGCAGCAGATCTCGCTCGCCGGCCGGACCGTGCCGCTGGTGGACCGCGCCCGGATCTACACGTGCGGCATCACGCCGTACGACGTGACCCACCTCGGGCACGCCGCGACCTTCGTGTGGGCGGACACGCTGGCACGAGTCCTGCGCGCGCTGAACGTGGAGCCGGTCATGTGCCGCAATGTCACCGATGTCGACGACGTGTTGGACGCCGCCGCCGGCCGGGTCGGGGCGTACTACGACCGCTTCGCGGCGGTGCAGCAGTTCCAGTTCGAGAACGACATGTCGCTGCTGAACATCCGCCAGCCCGAGCACGAGCCTCGTGCGCGCCGGTACGTCGACGTCGTCGTGCGCCTGGCGGCGGCGCTGCTGGCGACCGGCGACGCCTATGTCCGGGGCGGCAGCGTGTACTTCCGGGGCCGCCGCGTCGTCGAGGACAGTGGGCTGGACCCGGTCCGCGCGGCGGCGCTCGCGGCGGAATACGGCGGCCGGCTCGACGATCCCGCCAAGGAGGATCCGTTCGACGTCGCCGTCTGGCAGGCGGCCGAGGCCGGCCACCCGGCATGGGATTCCCCCTGGGGTCCCGGCCGGCCGGGCTGGCACGCCGAGTGCGTCGCGATGTCCATGTCGGTGATCGGTGTCGGTGTGGACTTCCATGCCGGCGGGGCCGATCTCGCCTTCCCTCATCACGCCTATCACCGCGGGATGGCCGAGGCGGTGACCGGCGTCCGGCCGTACGCACGGGCCTGGCTGCACGTCGGCACGGTGACCGTGGACGGCGCGAAGATGGCCAAGTCCGCGGGCAATCTGGTGCTGGTGGAGGACCTTCTCGCCGCCGCGCCGGCCGCCGTGGTGCGGATGATGATCCTGGACCGGCCGTGGGCGCGGAGTTGGGACTACACGGAGGGGCTGCTGGACGTCGCGGCGGACCGGGTGGACCGCCTCTACGCCGCGGCGGGACGGCCGGGCGGGGACCCGGGTCGGGTGCTCGACGTGCTCGCACGCGATCTCGACGTCGCCGGGGCCGTCGACGTCGCGGTGACCGAAGGCGGTGCGGCGGCCCGCCTGCTCGCCTCAGTGCTCGCGTTGGCCTGACGCGACGATGGTCCCTGCCACGCGGTTACCGACGCCCCTGTGCGCGGCGTCGGCACCGGCCGAGGCTGGAGGCGAGGAGGTGGCTTCCATGACCGAGACACTCGACGACAGAAGGGAAGCCGCACGCAAGCGCATCGAGGACCGCCGCGGCTTCCTCCCGCACCTGGTCGTCTACCTGTTCGTCAACGGCACGCTGCTCTTTGTCTGGGCGAACGTCGGACCGCAGGGCTTCTTCTGGCCGGCGATCGTGATGTTCACCTGGGGTATCGGACTGGTCATGCATGCGTGGAACGCGTTCGTGCGCCGGCCGATCACCGAGGCCGACATCGACCGCGAGCTGGCACGCGACACGGACGAGGCACGCCCGACCGACATCACCTGAACCGCGTACAGCGTCGACGCACGGTCTGTTACGCCCGCTCGAAGCCGACCGTTGCCATCGCGTCCGTGAGCCGGGGCAGCCGGTGCTGCGACGGCTCACGGACGCGCGGCGCTGTCACGGGCTTTCCTGTGGGCCAAGGACTTCGCCCGCAGCTGGCTGGCCCGCGCTCGGCGCGTCGGCGCCGGGCGCGGGTCAGTGCTCGGCTCGGACGACGAGCACCGGGCAGGGCGCGTGGTGGATCAGCGCCTGGCTGGTGGAGCCCAGCAGCAGGCCGCCGAGCTCGCCACGGCCCCGGCTGCCGACGACCACCAGCTGGGCGCCGCGGGCGTGGTCCAGCAACAGCTGCCGGGCCCGGCCGCCCTCGACGATCCGCCGCACGGTCACGTCCGGGAACTTCTCCCCGTAGCCGGCGAGGCGCTCGGCCAGCTGCTCGTCCTGCCTGGTCTCGACGACGTCCCAGTCCACGACGAACTGCCGCGCGAACGCGTAGGAGTTCTCCGAGGCGAACTCGGTCCAGCCGTGCACGGCGACCAGCTCGACGCCCCGGAACGACGCCTCCTCGTACGCCCAGGCCAGGGCGCTCTCACTGGTCGGCGACCCGTCGACGCCGACCACCACCGGTCCGGCCGGATCGGGCCGGTCGCCGCGGACCACCACGACCGGGCAGTGCGCGCGGGCGATCGTCGCGATCGCGGTGGACCCGGTGAGAATGCCGGTGAAGCCGCCCAGCCCGCGCGAGCCGAGCGCGATCATCGCCGCGTGCTCGGACGCGTCCACCAACACCGGGATCGGCGAGCCGTCGATCAGCTCGGTGGTGACCGTCAGGTCCGGGTGCAGTTTGCCGACGGCGGAAACGGCGGCGTCGAGGTAGGCGCGGCCGGACTGCCGCAGCGCCTCGAAGAAGTCCTTCGGCAGGCCGAATGCGCCCCCGTAGGCGATGGTGCTGACCTCGACGGCGTGCACGAGGCGCAGCGACATGCGGCGCCGTGCCGCCTCGTCCGCCGCCCAGCGGACGGCGTCTAGCGCGGATTCGGATCCGTCCACGCCGGCCACGATGTGGCGGCCGGCCAGGTTGCTGGTCACTTCGCTCTCCTCGACGTCAGGGCACGAATTCCGTGCATCTCGACGCTAGGAGCAACGCGGTGGCCGGCGAAGAGAAGCAGTGCTCGCCGGCGTACTGCCGAAAGTCCCTGAGCCGGTGCTCAACCGCCCGGCGGTGAGCTGCGCAGGTCGGCGGGATCGACCTGGGACGTCAGGACACCTCGGGCCAGCTCGGTGAGCGCCAGGTGGTGGGCGTGCGCGTGCGCCCGCATCAGGGCGAAGGCCTCGCCGACCGGCACCCGGAGCTTCTCGGCGAGGAAGCCCTTGGCCTGCTCGATGGTGATCCGGGCGTTGAGCGTGTTGTGCAGCTGCTCGGCGACCTGCTCCCGACGTTGGAAGGCGCGGGTGTGCAGGATGCTGATGGTGGCGATGTCGGCCATCGACTGGCCGACGGCCACGGTGTCCGTGGCGAGGGCGCCGGCGTCCGCGCTGAACAGACCCAGCACGCCGAGCGGCTGGTCGCGCAGCCGCAGGGGGAGTGCCTGCGTGCCGACGTAGCCGCTGTCGCGGGCCGCCTCGGCCAGCCTCGGCCACCGGAAGACCTCCGCCGCGAGGTCGGCGCTGGCGGCCGGCTCTCCTGAGTGGTAGGCGTCCAGGAACGGCCCCTCCTGGTTGCGCAGCCGCATCAGGTCGAGCAGACGGGGCTGTTCGCTGGAGGAGGCGACGAGCTGGAGTGCGCTGCGGCGGTCGGGCAGCAGCACGGCGGCAGCCGTGACGTCGAGCAGCTCAACGCACCGTTCGGTCAGTGTGTGCAGCATGTCGATGATGTCGAACCCGGCGACCAGGGTGTCGGCCAGCTCCACGAACGTGGCCGCCAGCCGCCCGTCGCGGGCCGTCGACGGGCCGCCTGCGTTGTCCCCTTGAGTCATGGCCCTTCCGTGTCCTTGCCGTCGTCCAGCCGGGTTCGCCCGGCCAGTATGTCCTCGGCCAGCCGGGACAGCCCCTCGCCGCTGGTGAACGCCCGGGCCCGCAGCCGCAGGAACGCCGTGGTGGGGTCGACCCCCAGCTGAGCGGCGACCATGCCGGTGGCCTGGTGCACCTCCGCCCACCGCTCGCCGAACTCGCTGGCGAACAGGCCGTACTCGGTGACCGTGGGCGCGTCCGACACGCCGGCCAGGATCAGCGCCATGGCCGCGTCGGCGAACAGCCACGCGTCCTCGAGATCGGCCGCGGACAGCAGCCCCGCGTCGGCGCGGTAGATCTCCAGCGCCCCGATCGTCACCCCGTTCGCGCCGATGGGGAAGGCGAACACCGCCCGAACCCCCTCGGCGAGCGCCTCGGGCGCGAACATGGGCCAGTGCTCGCGGCTGGCCGCCGTGTCGAGATCGGCCACCAGCACCGGGAGGTCCTTGGCCACGGCCACCGTGGCCGGACCGGCGCCGAGCACGACCTGGAGCTCGGCCAGCCGGCTGCCGACGGGGTCGGTGGCATGCACCGGCTCGATCGGACCGAGGTCGGAGACGAGGTACACGCCCACGCCCGTCGCGTTCAGGGTCCTCGCCGCGACGGCGCAGACATGGCGGACCGCCACCGTCGCGCCCTCGATCCGGGCTCGGTCGCGGATCGCCTCGGTGATCTCGATTTCCCGATCGGGATCCACAGTCGCCCCTAGCCGATTGCCGTCGGACGAGCGTAGCCGCCGCCGGACGGGGCCGGGCGCGCCGCCGCGCCGACGGGGACGATCACCGCCGGCGCGCGGTCATGGTCAACCGGTCCGGGTGAACGACGACACCGCTGGTCGCCGGTCGGACCGGGCCGGCCGGTCGCAGTCGCCACCGCCGAGCGACGGCCGCGACCTGCACCGCCATCTGCACCAGCGCGAACCCCTCGCCCGGGCACCGGCGCGTCCCCGTGCTGAACGGCAGCGAGCCGGCGAGGGAGCGGTCGGGGTCGAATTCCGCGGGCCGGGGGAAGCGGGCCGGGTCGTGGTGCAGCAGGTACGGGCTGACGGCGACCGTGGTGCCCGGTGGCAGCCGCACGGCGCCGAGGTCCACCTCGGTCGCCGCCTGCAGCAGGTTGATCCAGGCGGGGTATTTGCGCAGCGCCTCCGTGATCACCCGACCGGTCAGGGGCAGCGCGGCGACGCTGTCAGCGGTGATCGGACCGTCTCCCAGCACCGTGTCCAGCTCGTCGTGCACCCGCGCCTCGAGCCGGGGATTCTCGCCGAGTTCGTGGCACACCCACCCGATGGCCGCAGCCGGCGTGTCCACGCCCGCGATCACCAGCCCGACCAGCTCGTCCACCGTTTCCTCGTCGGACAGGCCGGCCTCGAACAGCAGGACGGACACCAGGTCGCCGCCGGGGCCGACCAGGCGGCGCTGTGCGACCACCGAGCGGAACGCCCGCCGCAGCCGGAAGGCGGCGGCCACGAACCGCCGGTTGGCGGGGGTGGGCAGCTGCCGGAGTCGACGCGGCAGCAGCAGCCGGCGGGGGATCTCGGCCAGCGCCACCGGCAGCGAGCGGCGGATCTCGGCCGCCACGGCCGGGGCGAGGTCGGCGCCGAGCAGGGTCGTCGTCAAGGTGGTGAGCGACAGTTCGAACAGTTCGGCGTCGACGGCGACGCGCGCCCCGTCGGTCCACGACCGGACCCGTCTCTCGGCGAGGTCCGCCATGGTCGGCACGTGCTGGCGAACGCGGGCGGTCCGCAGCGCGGGCGCCAGCAGGCGGCGTCGCTGCCGGTGCTCCGCACCGCCGAGCGTGGCCAGCGCGCGTCCGCACAACGCCCGGACGGCGTCGGCGACATCGTCGCGGGTGAAGTCGCCGGCGGCTCCGCTGAGCACGCGGTGGGTCAGGGCGGGCGTGGTGACGACGTACGCCGGGGTCCCACCGAGGTGGATCCGGACGATGCCGCCACGGTCGCGCAGCGACAGCACGAAAGGCAGCGGCCGGCGCAGCAGCGGCAGGCCGTGGCCGATGACCGGCAGCCGGTGGGGCATGGTGCTGACAGTGTTCATCGCTTCTCCCTGGGAAAAGGGGACCACCACGTGACGCGTCCGAACAGGACCATCACGGACGGCACGAGCAGGCAGCGGACGACGGTCGCGTCGACGGCGACCGCGAGGGCCGATCCCAGGCCCAGCATCTTCATGTTGAGCACGTCCGAGGTGCCGACGGCGACCAGCACGATCACGAGGATCGCCGCCGCGGCGGTGACGACCCGGGCGCTGCGAGCCAGACCGACGGCCACCGCCTCCCGGCTGTCCCCGGTCCGGCGGTACTCCTCCTGGATCCGTGACTGCACGAGCAGGCCGTAGTCCATGGACAGCCCGAACGCCAGACAGAACATGAGGACCGGCAGCGTCGTGTCGACGGCGCCGACGGGGGTGAAGCCGAGCAGGCCCGACAGGTGGCCGTCCTGGAACACCCAGACGACGGCGCCGAACGTGGCCGTGAGGCTCAGCGCGTTGAGCACGACGGTCTTGACCGGCAGCAGGACGGTCCGGGTCATCAGGAACACCAGCAGGAGGGTCGCGGCGGCGATGCACGCCAGCGCGTACGGCAGCCGGCCGCCGACGGCCGCCTGCGCGTCGACCAGCTCCGCGGCCGGGCCGGCCACCGCGAGGTCGCCGCGCTGGCCGCGAATCGCGCGGACGAGATCCTGGCTGGCTTGCGAGACGGCGTCGCCGGCCGACTCCACGGCGTAGGCGGCGGTGCCCTGCGCGCGACCGGTGATGGTCACCGCGACCACACCGGGCAGACCTGACAACCGGGCCGCCACGTCCGGTGCGGACTCCGGCGCGAGGACGTCGATCCGCCCGTTGGCGTTGCCGCTGAAGTTGTCTCGGATGTTCTGCTGCACCACGCGGGCGGGCGCGACCACCGGCAGCTGCCGGTCGTCGACCGAGCCGAAGCGAACGTCGCGGAACGGCACCGCGGACAGCGCCAGTCCGAGCGCGGTCAGAGCGGCGACGAGCGGGGCGTACCTGATGACCACTCGTGTCCAGCGGCGGCCGTCCACTTCGGACATCCGGACGAGGCGGCCGGCGTCGACCCGGTCGCCGAGCACGGCGAGCGCGGCCGGCACGACCGTCAGGGCTGCCAGCGCCGCGAGCAGCACCACGCTCACTCCCACGTACGCGAACGACCGCAGGAAGCCCAGCGGGAACAGCACCAGGGCGCCGAGCGACACCGCGACGGTGGCGGCGGAGAACAGCACTGTGCGGCCGGCTGTCAGCACGGCGCGGCGGATTGCGTCGGGATGCGGTCGTTCCTCGCGGAAGCGGCGCACGATGAACAGCGCGTAGTCGATCGCCAGCCCGAGGCCGAGCGCGACGCTCAAGTCCTGGGCGAAGACCGACAGATCGGCGAACGCGCTCACGGCGCGCAGCACGGCGCCCGTGCCCACCATGGCGATGGCGCCGACCACGAGCGGCAGCAACGCCGTCACCACACTGCCGAAGACGAAGACGAGGACCAGCAGGGTGAGCGGCAGTGCGATCAGCTCCGCACGGGTGAGGTCGTCACTGATGGCGCGTCGAGCCTGGTCCGCCACGGCCGCCGGGCCGCCGGTGCGAACGAGCGCGCTGCCGTGTCGGCCGTCGTAGGCCGCGGCGAGCTGCGCGGAGCGGTCGGCCGCGGCCAGATCGGAGCCGGTGATCCGGGCTGTGATCAGCGCCTGCCGGCCGTCGCGCGAGCGCAACGGGGGCTGCCGGCCGGTCCAGTAGGACGTGACGCCGGTGATGGATTCCTCGCCGGCAAGCCGGCTGGCGACGGTGGACCCGTCGACCGCGCAGGCCGGGTCGTCCACACCGCGCTCGCAGTCCACCAGCAGGGTGAGATTCGGGTCGGCGGTGGGGAACTCCGCCGCCAGAGTGCGGGCGGCGGCCGACGAGGGCGCCGCCGGATCGGTCGCGCCGAGCCCCCGCAGGTGATCGGCCACGCCGTACCCGCAGACCACCGCGACGAGCAGGAACACCGCCGCCGCGACGAGCACTGTGCGGGGACGCGTGACGGCGAAGTCGGCAAGGCGGTTGAGCAAGGCGATGCTCCCGGACGTCAGCGAAGCCCGTAGGCGATGAGGAACAGGTAGCTGAACAGCACGAAGGCCATGGCGGGGCGCAGCGGCCAGCACTCGCTCGCGCCGGCGAGGAACCGCCGCGCCGCGAGGACGGGCGGCACGAGCAGCACGACGAACCAGGTGGTGGTGAGCGCGACGATGAATGCGACCGCGGCGACGGCCCAGCAGAGCGTCACCGTGCCGCTCAGCGCCGGACCGAGCACCGCCGAGTACAGCCGTTCCCCGGGCACGCCGTGCCACCGCGTCTTGCGGGCGAATTCGAAGTGCAGGAACACGCAGGCGAAGACCACGACGACCGGCACCACCCGCCAATCCACGCCGGCGGTCAGCGACACATACAGGTAGCAGCTGATCAGGAGCTGCACCGGATAGCTGACGGCGAGGTTCAGCAGCAGGTCGTCCCGCACGGCCGCCGATCGGCGCTCCACGGCAGCAAGGACGAGGCCGTAGCCAAGGACCAGCAGCGACAGGACCACCGAGAGCGCCGACAGCAGCGAGTTGAGCGCCAGCACGGAAAGCGCGAGAAACACCATCGCGGTCCGCAGCTCGCGGACACTGATCGCGCCCGTCACCAAGGGGCGGTCGGGGTGGTGCGCACGGTCGTAGCCGAGGTCCTTCTGCTCGTCGAGCACGCGGAGGAACAACAGGCTCAGCACGACGCTCGTGGCGCGGACCGCCGTCGCCGGCGACGGACGCCAGTGGTCACTCGCCACGGCCTCCAGCGCGAGTGACCACAGCACGCCGTAGGTGACGTAGATGTGCGGGCGGAATCTGACCAGCACGAAGCCCCAGAGGCGGCTCGCGGGCGCCGTCATCCGTGCCGCCAGTGGTTCCAGCTGGTGACGTCGGCGGCCGGCCGCCGACCCGCCGCGCCGAACCAGCGCTTGGCGTACCCGACGGGCACCAGACAACCCTGGGTCACCTGGTCGTACGGGATGCCGAGCAGGTCCGCGATCTCGCGCTCGTACGCCAGGTGCACGGTGGTGAAGGCCGTCGCGAGGCCCCGCGCCCGCGCGGCCAGCATGAAGCTCCACACCGCCGGGTACAGCGAGCCGTAGCGGCTCGCGGTCCTGGCCGGGTGCTCCGAGGGGCTCTGCCGGCCGAGGATGCACGCCAGCAGCAGGACCGGGATCCGTTCCAGGTTCTGGGCCAGGTACCGAGCGGATTCGACGTCCGTGGACGGCGGCGCGTGCTTCAGGTGCGCCGCCGAGGCCGAGCGGTAGTACTCGGCGACGGCGTGCTTCAGCCCCGGGTCGTCGATCCCGACGAACCGCCAGTCCTGCCGGCCACCCCCGGTCGGCGCGTGCACCGCGAGCCGCAGGCACTGCTCGATGACGTCGCGAGTCACTGGTCGGCGCAGGTCGACGCCGCGGCGCACGGCGCGTGTGGTGGTGAGCGCCTCGTCGATCAGCATGTGCGCGCGGCGAAATCGGTCTGCTCGGCGTCCGCGGTCACCGGGAAGCGCATCCGGAGCTGAGCGTCGGCGACAGCGCTGCCGGACTGGTCGATCCAGCACCAGGCGTCCACCTCCCGGGCGTCGCCCACCGTCTGGACCGCACCGAGCTGGCAGTGGCAGATCGCCTCGGCGCCGAGCTCCGTGAAGTCGCTGAACCGACAGCGCAGCGCCGTCACCAGACCGAAACCCAGGTTCGCGGACACCGCCGCGCACGCGGTCGCCAGCTGTCGGACCGCCTCGACCAGCACCATGCCCGGCGTGTGGTCGACGGGATGGTCGAACAGCGTCGGATGGCCGGTGTCCACGACGACGGCGGCGCGGGCGAAGACGCCGTCGATGTGCGGCGGCCCGATCACGACATTGCGCGCACAGCTGCGTCCGACGACGGCAGCCGCACACCTGGCCGGTGGCGGTGACGTGCGCAGCGGCTCGATCGTGCCGCGCACCGCGGCCCACTCGTGTTCCAGCACCCAGGAGAAGGCGAAGTCCGCAGTGAGCACGTGACTGCCATCGATCTCGAACCGGTGGCGCAGGTGCAGGCCGCACAGCTGCTCGTCGTGGGTGAAGCGCCGTACGACCTGACAGTGGAGGATGGCGTCGCAGGGAGCGCCGGTGACGGCGAGGCCATCCGGGTCGTGCACGCGAAGCTCGAAGCGGCGCAGCACGAACCGCGCCTCGGGCGGCACCCGGAAGCACTGGTGCGCCACGGCGAGACACGCCTGGCGGCCCGCCTCCACGAACGCCACCGGGTCGTGGTGGCCGGTGACGGAGTCCCGGTAGAAGGCGTGCGACCTGGGAAGCTGCACGCCGACGGCGATCTGGCCGCCGCGCTCGACCAACGAGGTGACGAACACCTCGGCGACCGAGGCCCGATGCACGAGCTCGCGGGGCACGGTACGGGAGAACGTCAGCCGGTGCATGCCACTCCTCGCCTCGTGTCGGTCGTCTCGCTGGTCAGCGGGAGCACCGCCGCGCCGACGACGATGACGTTCCAGGGGTCGAGCCGAACACCCCACTGCCACGCCCACAGCAGAATGCCGGCGAGCGCCGCCCGCAGGTCCGCGTCCGGCGGTCCGACGGCGGCCCGCAGGCCGGCCCGCGCCGCCGTCGAGATGGCGTCGTCGACCAGCAGACGGTCGACCTCCCGCAGCAGGCTGGCCGCTCGCTCGGCAAGATCGAGGCACTGCGGCGGGAATCGCGCGCAGAGCTCCCGAGCGAGTTGCCTGGCGCGCGCCGACCGGTCCGCGCCGGCGAGCGTGCCGCGCAGCGTGCGGAACAGATGGTCGGTGTCGAAGTAGATGGCCAACTCGCGCAGCACGTCGACGGGTTCATCGGCCGTGTGCGCCATGTTGAGCAGGAACCCGTGTGCGCCGAGCGCGTGGCGCAGCTGACCTTGCTCACGCCGAAGGGGGTCACCGGCACCCTTCATGGCGGTCAGCCGCACGCAGACCGGCGCCCGTCCCGTGACCTCCCGGCGCACGAGAAGCACGAGGGAATCCGTGGCGGTCGCGAGCAGGTCGGCGATGCGCCGCCGCTGCCACGTCGCGGACCGCCACGGTTCCTGCCACACGGCGCGAATGGCGTGCCGCCCCAGGCTGATCCGTTCGGCCGCGACGATGCGGAAGCCGTGGCGCGACAACCAGTCGACGGCCGGCAGCAGCCGTCGCGCCACGACGGCGTCCGGCTTGAGCAGCAGCAGACCGTGCTCGTGGGCGAACGCCGCCGGGTCGACGCCGAGCCGGTCGAGCTGCGCGACACAGTCGTCCAGGTAGACGTCGGTCATCGCAGGTACCCGATCGCCAGGCAGTAGTCCAGCAGGCGCCTCAGGTGCGCGACGCCGGTGATGCCGGGCCGGCGGTGGTGGAAAGCGCGGGTCGCACTGTCCTCGAAGGACGTCCTGTCGCGCAGGTACGGCTCGTACAGGCGAACGACGCGGTCGTGGTAGCGGCGCTGGGCGGGCGATAGCGTGTCCGCGCGGAAGACCTCCGGCGGCACGAACTTCGGCACACGGAACGAGGGGTACTCGGCGAACAGGTCCGAACACTCCCGCAGCGACACCGGGCGGCCGCCGATCGCCGGCAACGTCCGGCCCCGGACTTCGCCGAACCGGTGCACGGCATCCGCCACGAGGTCGGCCACGCGGTCGACGGCCACCAGGTCGAGGAGGGCGTCGTAACGACCGGGCAGGGCGCCGACCTTGCCCTCCACGATCAGACGGAGCAGCACGTAGAAGCTGCGGAAGGCGCGGATCGCGCCGGTCGCCTCGGTGCCGACGACGATGCTCGGCCGGATCACCACCGCGTCCAGGCCGCTGCCGCGCACGAGACGTTCGGCGGCGGACTTGCTGCGCTCATACCCGTTGGCACCCGCCACGTACGCGGTGCTGACGTGCACGAACGGCATCTCGCCCCGCCGCGCCAGCGCCAGGGCGTGCGCGGTGCCACGGACGTTGACGGCGTCGTAGACGCTGTCGTCGCGGCCGAACTCCGTCACCGCCGCGGCGTGCACGAGGGTGCACCGGCCCCGGCACAGCCGGTCGACCAGCTCCGCGGCGAGACCGAGGTCGGGTCGCGTGACGTCGACGGTCAGACGCGACACACCGGCGGCGAAGCGCCCGCCGAACGGCGTCGTCGGGATGACGCCGCGGTGGTCGGCGACGGTCGCGCTGCGGTGCGTGAGGGCGACGACGCTGTGCCCGGACGCGGCGAGTCGCGCGCAGACCTCCGCGCCGACGAGACCGGCCGCGCCGGTGACGACGACGTTCATGCCGTCCCCCTCGGGGCCAGCAGGTCGGCCGCGTCGCTGATGGGCAGGACCGCGCCGAGGTAGGCGGCCAGCCGCAGCCAGTCGTGGCCGAGTTCGAGCGTGCGCTGCCAGTCCGCGGCGGACTCGAACGAGGACGGGAACCCGGCCGCGCCGGTGTGGGCGCGGACCTCCGCCACGAGGTAGTCCAGGTCGGTGAGCGACACCGGCGGCCGCTCGGCCCGCCGGGCCAGCTCCACCAGCGAACCGTCGATGAAGGGCAGTTCGCCCAGCGACCGCGTCAGG
Source organism: Kutzneria buriramensis (assembly GCF_003387475.1). Classification (GTDB taxonomy): domain Bacteria; phylum Actinomycetota; class Actinomycetes; order Mycobacteriales; family Pseudonocardiaceae; genus Kutzneria; species Kutzneria buriramensis. Next base: position 160,636 of record NZ_QUNO01000019.1, read on the forward strand.
GCGTCGTCCGGCGGCAGCGGGTGGACGCCGGCGGCACTGAACAATCCGCGGCAGGCCACCTGGGCCATCCGGCGCCCGGCGAACTCGCCGGCGCCGGCGCCGCCGACGGCGAGCGCGCCGAGGAGGTCCTCCCGCGCGTTCTCCGCGAGCACGTTCGACCACACCAGATCCAGGCCGGCCGCGCAGAATCGGTGTGCCGGCAGCGGCACGAGCGTCACCGGCCCGACGACCGCGCCGCCGCGCGCCGACAGCGCCGGGCAAGTGCGACCGGGCGGCGGCGTGACCGGCCGGAGGTCCGGTCGGACGGGGTCCCCGGCGGCGTCGGACAGGCCGACGAGGCCGAGCCGGACGAACTGCGCGAGCACGTCGAGGTCGACACCGTCGGCGGGCGCGCGGTCGAACACGATGGACCGCCACACCTCGCCTGCGCCGTCGTCGAACGCGAACACGTCGACACCGTCACGGAGCACGTGCACCCGGTCGCCGATCGGCCACGTGGTCACGTCCGGAACGCGGCGCAGCCGCACGCCGCCCGGCTCGACGCGGCAACCCGTGACACCGAACTCCTCGGCCAGGTCGACGCAGGCCGCGCCGGTGACGCCCGCACGGTACCGGCGCACGAGGTCCTGCGGACCGCCGGCACGCGCCTCGATCCGATCGAGCTGGGCCGGTAGCCACTTGGGCTCCAGGTAGGTCTCGCCGTGACGCGCCGCCCAGGACTTCACGGCGTACAGAAGCCCGACGGCGGCCCAGTCCGCCGCATCGTCGGCCTGTGCGAGTTGCGCCATCGCCTGCGCGTACCGAAGCGCCTGTCGCGACCGTTCGCCGCACCAGGCGGACACCCGGTCGCCGAACGCCTCGGTGGACACCGCACTCCGTGCGCTGCGCAGCAGGGACTCGCCCCGCATCGGCACGGCGCCGAGCAGCCGTTGGCAGCGGTCGAGGACCTCCGCGTCGGGCGCGGTGAGGGCGGCGTCGAACTGCGCCGCGACCTGCCGTACGGACCGCATGCGCACCTCCACCCGCCGGCCGTCGAGGAACAACACGGTCGGCATCGACGGTTGGTCCTCGCCGTCGACGAGCACGAGGAAGTCGACGTCCGAGTGCGGTGTGCCGAACCCTTCGGCGATCGACCCCTCCAGCACGACCGCGCTGCCCGGCGGCACGTGCACCTCGGCCATGGCCAGCTTCAGCAACTGCTCGACGTCCGGGCTCGTCACGGTTCGAGCACCTCCACGATCCCGGCGCCGCCGTCGACCCGGAGCCGTGCACCGGTGCGGACGCTCGAGAGCAGATGCTCGATCTGCACCACCGTGGGGATGCCGAGTTCACGGGCGACGATGGCCACATGGGTGAGCGGGCTGCCGCGTTCGACCAGCAGGGCGGACGCGGAGGACAGTGCCGCGACCGAACCCGGATCGGTGTGGCGGGCGAGCATGATGCCGGCGCCACCGCCCGCGTACACCGCCGTGCCCTCGACGACGCCCGGACTCGACGGCGTTCCGCGCAGGACGCGGGCCGCTCCGTCGGACGGTGTCGGAGGCGCACCCCACCCGGCGCGTTCGAGGTTCCCGAGCCAGTAGGGCGCCCCGCGCGTCTCGAAGCGGGTCGGGGCGGTCACGTGCTCGTCGCGGAGCCGCTGCTCGCGACGCAGCGCGACGAGCGGTTTGAGCTCGGTGTGCGCGATCGTGCCCTCGCAGCACCCGCGCACCTCGTCCAGGCGCAGCAGGAAGATGTCCCGCCACTCGTCGAGGGCGCCGAGCCGGGCCAGGTCCTTGCCGATGGCCCGCAGCATCCGTTTGGCCATGCCGAACGCCTTGGCCCGCCGCCAGCGCAGGCGCTCCCGGTCGGCCATGCCGGTGGAGACCTTGCGGCGCACGACGTCGTAGACGATTCGACGGGCGCCGCCCAGCACGGCGTCGAGATATGCGGCGACGTCGCCGCGCGGCGTGTCCCCGGCGGCCGGTGCCGCCCGCAGCATGGCCACGAGGGGCGAGGGATCCTCACTCAGGTCGGGCGTCTCCAGCTTCATCTCGTCGACACCGCGGAACCCGAACCGCGCGACGTAGTCGTCCAGCGCCGCGAGGAAATCGTGCCGACCGGCCGCCGCCAGTCGCGCCCGCAGCTCGGCGGCCGGCGTGTCGCGGACCAGCGCGGCCAGGTCCGGATCCCGGTGCGTCTCGGCCGCCAGCCGGCGCAGCGCGGTCACCGGTTCGATGGATTGCACTTCCGGTCCCGGGCCGGCCGCTGCCCAGAAGAACCAGTCGGGCGCGGCCGGCAGCCACCGGCGGGTCAGCAGGTGCAGCACGCCGACCGACGTGAGCAGCGTGGCGTCCAGCGCCATCATCGGCCCCCATCGTTCGATGAGTTCCCGCTGGAGCAGACGAAACCGCTGGTAGAGCTGATCGCACGGCACACCGTCGTGGTCGGCGTGGTCGAACACCGCGGCGGCGGCGTCGAATTCGCCGCAGAAGCGGCGCACCGAGCGGCCGATGGTGAGGAACCGCCAGGCGAAGACGGCTCCGGACGTCAGCGCGACCAGCGGCGCGCGCCGGTACGGGCGGACCCGGTCGGCGATGTCGTCGTCGAGCGGAGCCACGCCGAGGGACACCTCGAGAACCTTGCGGTTCAGCCGGTACCCGGGGACGAGCCGGACCATTCGGTACCAGTGCAACAGGTTGTAGTAGACGCGCCCGTGGAAGTAGCCGAGCATCGCCGGCAGCCAGTCGTCGAGTTGCCGGCGCACGCCGTGGGGGAGAAGCAGTGAACGGGCGTACTCCTGGTACACCCGCGTGTAGACGTCCGCCGCGAAGCTGTAGGTGAGCGGCGAGGTGAGGCCGCTGAAGCTCTCGACGATGTTGGCGTTGTCCCAGATCAGCGGCTCGCCGCCGAGCGGTGTGGTGATCGGGCGGGACTGCACCAGGCGCAGCTCGTCGCCGGTGATCGTCCATTCCACGTCCTGCGGGGCGTCGAACGCCTCGCGGATGTCGCGGCCGACCCGGTGCAGGGCGGCGATGTCCTGATCGGTGAGGCAGCCGCTGCCGTTGTCACGAGTGGCTCCGGTGGCCACGTCGATGTGCGCGGTGTCGGCCGCAGCGAGTCCGGCCATGAGCCCGTCACCGAGTCCTGGGGTCGCGCTGACGACGTACTCGCGCCGGCTGCCGCTGACGGGATCCGCCGTGAACAGCACGCCGCTCTTGTCCGCGTGCACCATCGTCTGCACGATCACCGCGAGTCCGCCGGACACCGGAGCCAGGCCGTGGTCCATGCGGTAGTGCAGGGCCCGCTCGCTGTACGCGGACGCCCAGCAGTCACGCACCCGGGCGCAGACCTCGTCGAATCCGGCGACGTTCAGGAAGGTGTCGAACTGGCCGGCGAAGGACAGGACGGCCCCGTCCTCGTCGGGTCCGGACGACCGCACCGCGAACGTGTCGCCGCCGGCGTCCCGACACGCGCGGGCGACGGCGTCGACGGCGTCCGCGGTGAGTTCGGCGCTGGTGACCAGGCGCCGTATCAGCTCCGCGACGACACCGGCGTTGTCGGGCGTCACCTCCCGCAGCGCGGCGGCGATGGGGCCGGCGACGCGTCGCTCCGCGGCGAACCGGCGGAACACGTCGACCTCGACAACGCCCCAGGATGGTACGGAAAATCCTTTACGCTGCAACGTCTCCAGATTGACGGCCTTGGCCCCGCGCTGGTCGCGGGCCCTGGTTTGCTGCGCGTGCAAGCGTCCTCCGTGTTGTCTGCGGCAACAGGGTGAAGGCGAGCACGGCGCTGTGCCCGGGCGAAGGCCGGGAGGCAGGGCCGGCGGCAACCTCTCCGAGCCTGGCCCAGCCGGCGGGGGGACGCCAGGGGGTCGGGCACAAAGATCGGATGCGGGACTTTGTGCCCTGACACAAGCACGACCGGTCCTGGCTATCCTTCGCGGGTGACGTCCGACGGAGGCCGGACGATTGCTCCGGCCGTGCTACGTGTGGTCCAGCTCGTCCGCCGCCGTGCCGACGAGCTCGCGCCGGAGCTCGCCAGCCGCATAGCCGAGCAGGAGTCGGCTTACCGGCCCGGTGTGCTGCTGACGGCCGAGGAAGTGGCGGCGATGTGCCGTCGCGCGCTCGTGAACGCGGCCGACGTGCTCGCCGACGACAGCGCGGCCGCGCTCACCGAGGTGCGGGAGGGCGCGCGGCTGCACGCGGAGCAGGGAGTCCCGGTGACGGCGGCGCTGCACGCGCTGCGGATCGGCGGGCAGTTCGTGTGGACGGCGGTGATGGCGGCCGAGACTCGGCGGACCATCCTGTTGGACGCCTCCGACCGGGTCTGGACGGTCATCGACGAGCTGTCCCAGGCGGTCACCGACGCCTACGAGCGGCTCGAGACGTATCGGATCCGGCCGGACACCAAGGCGCGGGCCGAGGCGCTCGACGCGCTGTTCCACGGCGGGCAGCGGTGCGCGACGGAGGTGGCGACCGAACTGAGGCTTCCTCTGGACGGCACGTTCGTGGTCGTCACCGGCGAGAGCGAGGACGGCCGACCGGCACTGTCCGGGATCGAGGACCGGTTGCTGGCCCGCGGTGTCGTGTCGGTGTGGCTGCGCCGCCGGACGGGTGAACACGGCCTGGTGGTGCTGGGGCCGCGGTTCGACCTGGCGCAGCTGTGCGGGGAGCTCGCCGATCGGGCCACCACGCGTATCGGAGTCAGTGAGGTCTTCCACAACCTCGACGAGGTCCGGACCGCCCTCGCCGAGGCGAGCGCCGCGCGCTCGGCGGGGCGGCCCGGCAGCACCGAAGTCGTGCGGCACGACCAGGCGTTGGTGCCGCTGCTGATCGCCGCCGCGCCCGACGCGGCGCGACGGCTCGCCGACGCCGTGCTCGGCCGGATCCTGTCGCTGGCCCGGCGCGAGCACGAGACGTTGCTGTCCACCTTGCGGGCCTGGTTGGAGCAGGACGGTTCACCAGCGGCGGCCGCCAGGCGGCTGCACTGCCACCGCAACACGGTCGGCTACCGGCTGCACCGGGTGGCCCGGCTGACCGGCCGGAACCTGGGCCGGCCGGCGGATGTGGCGCAACTGCACCTGGCCCTGGAGATCGTCGACGTGCTGGGGATGGCGGATCAGCCGAGCGGGAAGTCCACATAGGACTGGTCGGTCGCGGTGGCGCTGAAGGCGACCGTGCTGCCCGGGCTCGTCGCGTCCCGGTAGAGCGGGTCGACCGTGTCGACGACCAGCGCGACATGGTGCCCGGCGGGGACGTCGTGCACGACCGGCCCGAGCGTGATGTCCACATCCTGCGGTGCGGACGGAGCGACGTCCAGCAGTGTGTCGGGCTGCCAGGACAGCAGCGTGCCGACACCGTCGGGCGCGACGTCATACAGATAGGCGATGACCGTGGTGGACGTGGCACCGCACGTCATGCGCAGATGCATGTGCGGCTCACCGCGCAGCCTCTGGACGCCGGGCGCAGACTCCCACACCATGGCGTTTGTCCTTGCGACAGCAGGTATCCAGGCGACGTGCGGGACACCGATCTGTTGGAGTGCCGCGGTGAACTCGATGATGCCGCCGTCGGCGACGGTGTCGAAGCCGGCCGTGACGGGCTCGCTCCAAGCGGGTGCGCCCTGTGGAGACATCGTCGTGGCGCCGAGGAAATCGCGCTCGCGCGAAGTGCTCATCGCTGCCCAGGACGGATATCCCTGCCACGGGCCGCCCAGCGTCGGTCGCACCTGCACCGCCGGCTGCCGGTCGACGCCGTTCGGCGCGCCCAACAGGTAGTGATCGAGCCACGCGTGCGCCTCGTCCCACGTCTCGTTGGGCAGGCCGAGCAGTCCGCCCAGTTCCGGCATCGCATGGTCGCCGGGCACGAGGCGCAGTTGCTTGGGCAGGTTCAGCCGCTGGAAGAAGTCGATGAGCTGCTCGGGCGGGAACATGTCGTCGCCCCAGGGGGCCGCCAACAGCACGGCCGGCTGGTTGGTGTTGAGCCGGTCCACCTGGCCGGCCGGGGACCGTTGTGCCGACAGGGTCGGCACCGCGCTGCGGTCGTCGTGCTGGAACGCCGTCGTCGCGGCGGTCAGGTCCGGACCGGGCCGGCCGGTGAGGCCGCCCAGTGCGAGTAACAGCCCGATGGCCTGTTGGCTCCAGGTGTTGTTGGGCAGCAAGGACCGGCCGAGATCGGCCCAGGGACTCAGTGCGGCGACCGCGCGCACGCGGCTGTCGTGGGCGGCCGTGAGCAGACTGATGCCGGCGCCGTAGGACAGGCCCGCCATGCCGATGCGCTGCGGATCGGCGTCGGTGTTGGCCAGCAGCCAGTCCACGGCGGTCGAGGCGTCGGCGACGTCGTCGGGTCCGGCCACGTCGATGGTGCCCTGCGAGTCCCAGAACCCGTGAGGCGTGTACGTGAGCGTGACGTAGCCGTCCTCGGCGAACTTGTTCGCCTGGGCGGCGTAGAGGTTGTCGTTCGTGCCGTAGCCCGGCACCAGGACGAGGCCCGGATGCGGGCCGGGAGCGGTCGGTTCCAGCACGGTGGCGGCGAGATGGATGCCGTCGCGGGCGACCAGCGTGACCGAGTGCTGCTCGTGAGCAGGCTTCGACCACGCCGGCGCCGCGGTCTCGGCGACGAGTCCGGCCACCAGCACGGGGAGCAGGATGCGGCGGTGCATTCGTTCCTCCTCGAGCGGGGAGTACGGAGACACCGTTGTTACCAGCCAGTAAACCGTTGTGGCAAGCCAAGTTCCCCCGTAGCAGCCGGACGTCGTCCTGCGCCGCGCGGCCGAGGTCGATCAGGGCGCCTCCAGGCCGAACGGATCGTCGGGAGCAAGCCTCACAACGCCGGTCACGACGTCTTCGGCGACCTCGCACAGGCGTCGCCCGCTGGCGAAGGCGTGCGCGCGTAGCCGCAGGGACGCCTCGGGCAGGCCGCACCGCAGGTGGATCGACGCGATGGCGGTCGCCTGGTACACCACCTGCCAGCGGATGTGGAACCGCTCGATGCCGAACTCCTCGGGCGCATCCGCGCCCACCTCGTCCAGTCGCGTGACGATCTGGTCGGTCAGCAGTTCCGTGAACACCCCGCCCAGGTCCAGCTCGGCCGTGGTGGGCAGGCGCGGTTCGGGCGAGTAGACCTCCACGGCGCCGATGGTGCCCGACCCCAGCCACATCGGGAACGCGAGCGCCGCGCGTACCCGCGCGAACTCGGCGGCGTCACTGAACAGCGGCCACCGGGCGCGCTGCTGTCGGAAGTCGTCGACCGCCACCGCCCGGCCGCCGGCGACGGCGAGGTGAGCGGGCCCCTCGCCCAGCGTGGTCTCGAGTTCTATCACCCGCTCGACGACGTCGGTGGTGGCGTGGACAGGTTCCAGCGCGCCGTCGTCGGCGATGAGCTGGACGCCGACGCCCGCGGCGTCGAACACGTCGTGGCAGACCATCACGAAGTGGCGGGCGGACAGCGGCGCGCGTTCGACGGCAGCCCGCCGACGGACCTCTCGCTCGATGCGGTCCGCGTCCCATTCGGTCACCATGCCGGCCTCCTCTCCGGCACACCCGGTCCTCAAATCGACGCTAGGAGCGTGGTCGTGCGCCCCCACAGGGCCACAAGGCCTTTCACGCGGCGTGTCCTCAGTCGTCATCCCATGGCGGTGACAGCGGGATCCAGCCGCGGCCCTGTGCCCCGCAGGCGGTGTCGGGTCAGATGTCGGTGAGACCCAGTTTCACCTCGTCCGCCGGCCCGAAATGGCTGTCGTCGAACACGAAGTCCAGCTGGTCGATCACATCGACCACGCCGTCGACCTGAGCCGTCAGCGACAGCGCGGCCGTGATCTGGCTCTTGCGGTCCACCTGGCACGGCCTCCGGGCGGCGGGCAGGCCGAAGGTCCCCGGCCCGGAGGTCTTCGCGCACTGTCGCCTCGGGACGGTCGCGAGCTGTGATGGTTCCAGTGGCGAAGGCCACCGGCGGGAGCCGCGACCACCCGGGAGGCGATCGCATGGCCACGACGGGGCTGCGGAACTGGTCGGCCCGACACGGTGAGCCGGCCCTGCTGGCGTTGGTCGGCCACGAACTGGTGGCAGGCGCGGCGTTCACGGTCGCGGGCCTGCCCGGCGTCGGTGCGTTCCTGTGGGCGGTGGGCACCGGGCTGGCGCTGGCGGACATGCTCGTGCGTGTCGCGTTCTGGTTGCCGGACGGGCACTGGACCAGGCGGCTGGTGAAGCCGACCGCGCTGTTGGCGGCGGTGATCGCCGCTGCGGCCAGCGGCGCCTACGGCGTGGGCAACCTGCTGGGGCTGGTGGGCGTGCTGGTCCTGATGTTCCCGCCGCAGCGGTGGGGCCGGCGGCTTGCGCCGGACCGGGCGGCTGCCCGCCGGTCGACCGGCGTCTGAACCCGAGGAGTCACCATGATCAAGGACACGCCGGGGCCGGACCCGGTTGTCGTGGGCGTCGACGGGTCCGAGTCGGCGGCGCACGCGGTGCGGTGGGCCGCGAAGGAAGCGGAGCTCACGAGCTCCCCGCTGTCCATAGTCCACGCCACGGCACTGGACGCGGTGTACGTGCCCGCAAGCCTCCCATTGCCAAGGCCCTATCACCAGGCAGTGCTGGAGATAGGTCAGCAGTACCTCGCGGCCGCCGCAGCGCAGGCTCAGGCGGTGACGCCGAAGGTGGAGGTCGGTGTGCGGCTCAGCCGCGCGAGCGCGGCGCCGGCACTGATCGGCCTGTCGTCGGCGGCGCGACTGGTCGTCGTGGGTTCGCGCGGGCTCGGCGGGTTCACCGGGCTGTTGGTCGGCTCGACGGCCGTTGCGGTAGCGGCGCATGGCCACTGCCCGCTCGTTGTCGTCCGAGGCGACGAACCGGACGCTGCGGTGCCGATCGTGGCGGGGGCGGACGGGTCGGTCGAGAGCGATGCCGCGCTCGCCCTCGCGTTTCAGGCGGCCGAGCTGCGTGATGTGCCGTTGGTGGTGGTGCACGCGTGCCCGGACACGATCGTCGAGAGCGCATGGCACGAAGCGGCAATCGGCGCGGACTGGCAGCATGTGGCTGACGCTCAGGTGGCCGCGCACCGCACGCGCCACCCGGACGTCGAAGTGCGCCCGCTCGTCGTCCGTCATGGCCCGGCTCGTGCGCTGCTGCACGAGGCCGCCCGCGCGCAGCTCGTGGTCGTCGGTTCACGGGGCCGTGGCGGATTCCGCGGGCTGCTGCTGGGATCGACCAGCCAGGCCCTGATCCACCACAGCCCGTGCCCGGTCGCCGTCGTCCCGGCGCGCCGATGATCTCCGCGCCCTGGCGTGCCGAACCCGACGAGATCGCGCAGCGGCTCGACGTGGATCCCGCGCAGGGCCTCGAGCCCGCCGAGGCCCGCCGCCGGCTGCGGGAGACCGGGCCGAACCGGCTGGACGAGCCGCCGGCCCGACCGTGGTGGCGCCTGCTGTTCGCGCAGGTGGCCAATCCGTTGGCCGTCACGTTGGCCGCTGCGGCGGCGGTGGCGGGTGCGGTGGAGCGCTCCTACCGGGAGGCGATCGCGATCGGCGTGGCCCTCGCGCTGAACGGCGTGCTGGGCTTCGCGCAGGAGCGGCGTTCGGAGCGTGCGGTGGCTGAGCTCAAACTGCTGCTCAGTCCGACGGCTCGGGTGCGCCGCGGCGGTGCCGTGCTCGCGGTGCCAGCGGCGGACCTGGTCCCGGGTGATGTGGTGCTGGTGCGGGCCGGCGACCAGATTCCGGCGGACGGCCGCGTGCTGCGGGCGGTGAGCCTGGAGATCGACGAGTCCGGGCTGACCGGGGAGAGCCTGCCGGTGGCGAAGTCGGCCACGTCGCTGGTCGGCGACGCGGGGCTGGCCGACCGGACGTCGATGTGCCACATGACCGGCGCGGTGACCCGGGGGAGCGGGGAATTGCTCGTCACCGCGACGGGGATGCGCACCGAGGTGGGCCAGGTCGCCGGTCTGCTGGCCGACACCGACGTGGAGCCGACGCCGTTGCAGCGGCAGCTAGACCGGCTCGGGCTACGGCTCGCACTGCTGGCCGCGATCGCTGTGGTGGCCGTGGCGGCCGTGCTGTGGCTGGCCGGTGGACAACTCGGCGAGGTGATCACGGTCGCGGTCGCGTTGGGCGTGGCGGCCATTCCCGAGGGCCTGCCGGCGGCTGTTGCCGTGACTTTGACGCTGGGGATGCGGAAGATGGCGGCGCAGCGGGCGATCGTCAAACGGCTGCCGGCGGTGGAGACCCTCGGGGCGACCACGGTCATCTGCACGGACAAGACGGGCACGCTGACGGTGAACCAGATGACCGCCCGTTCGGTCTGGTATGCCGGCCGCGGCTACCTGATCAGCGGCGAGGGCTACGCCCCGGACGGGACGATCGCCGCGCTCGACGGCGGAGCGGTGCCGGACCTGCGTGGTCTACTCGTGCCGGCGGTCCTGTGCGGTGACGCGGTGGTGCACGGCGGGCAGCTGGTCGGGGATCCGATCGAAGGCGCGCTGGTGGTGCTGGCCGGCAAGGCTGGTCTGGACGTCGCCGGCGAACGGGCGGCCGCGCCGCGGATCGCCGAGATCCCGTTCGACCCGGACCTGAGGTACATGGCCACGTTCCACCGCTCCGGCGCCAAGACGCGGGCGTGTGTGAAGGGAGCGGCCGACGTGCTGCTCGCGCTGGCAACGCACGTCCGAACCGAGCTCGGCGACGTCGAACTGACGGATTCGGCGCGCGAGGGCCTCACGGCGGAGATCGAGCGGTTCGCCGAGCGGGGCGAACGCGTGCTGGCCGTCGCGATCGGCGACGCCGAACCGGGAGTGCTGCCCGCCCAGCTGCTCCTGCTCGGTCTGGCCGGCGTGATGGACCCGCCGCGACCCGAGGCGGCGGACGCCATCGCGGAGTGCCGGGCGGCCGGCATCGAGGTCAAGATGATCACGGGCGATCACCCCGCCACCGCGACCGCCGTGGCTCAGGCCGTCGGCATCGGTGGCCCGGTCCTGTCCGGCGCGGACATCGAGCGCCTGGACGACGCGTCCCTGACCCGAGCCGGCGTGCTCGCCCGGGTCGCCCCGGCGGACAAGATCCGCGTCGTGCGGGCGCTGCGCCGTGCCGGCCATGTGGTGGCGATGACCGGCGACGGTGTCAACGACGCGCCGGCACTCAAGGGCGCCGACATCGGCGTCGCGATGGGACGCACCGGATCGGACGTGGCCAAGGAGGCCGCCGCGATGATCCTCGCCGACGACAACTTCGCCACCATCGTCACCGCCGTGCGACGCGGCCGCACCATCCGCGACAACATCGTCAAGTTCGTCCGCTTCCAGGTCAGCACCAATGTCGCCGCCATTTTCGCGATGGCCGCGGGATCCGTGCTGCTGGCCGGCGCGAGCCTGATGACGCCGCTGATGTTGTTGTGGGTCAATGTGATCGCCGACGGACCGCCTGCGTTGGCGCTGGGCCTGGAACCGGCGCGGCCCGGCGTCATGCGGGAACGACCCCAGCGGACCGATGTCCAGATCCTCACCGGCCGCCGTCTCGGCTGGATCGCGGCCGCCGCCGCGGTGATGGCCGCCGGCACGCTCGCGGCCTTCTGGCTCGGACTGGGCCGGGGTTTCGCCGCCGCGCGCACCCTGGCGTTCACCACTTTCGTACTGTACCAACTGTTCAACCTGCTCAACGTTCGCGACGAGCGCGACAGCGCGTTCGGACCGATGCTGGCCCGCAACTGGCGGCTGTGGGCGGCGATGGGCAGCGTGGTCGTCCTGCACGCCGCCGCCGTGTACCTGCCGTTCGCGCAAGGCCTGTTCGCCACCACCACCCTGACGCCGATCGACTGGCTGATCGCGGCGGCCATCGCGTCGACGGTGCTGTGGCTGGAGGAACTGCGCAAGGCGGCCGCCCGTCAGCGGATCGGTTCCAAACCCCGTCGCGGCGGCCGCTCGTCACGGCTGCGGTAGACGATGTACGGGCGGACGAGATAGCCCAGCGGCTTGGAGAACACGTGCACCAGGCGGCTGAACGGTCAGAACGCGAACAGGGTCCACGCGGCGAGGGCGTGCAGCTGGAAGCCGAGCGGGGCGGCGGCCATCAGCGACGGCTGCGGCTGGAGATAGAAGATCGACCGGAACCAGGGGGTGACGGTCTTGCGGTAGTCGTGAGGGGTCGTCGGCCGGAGGGCCGGGTCGCCGATCGACCTCGGCGGCCCGGTCCCGCGCGCCGGGTGCGGCGGCGCTCAGACCTGCCGAGGCACCTTGCCGGTGATCGTGCCGATGAGGCGCATCACCTTGTGCCCGCCGTCGGCGGTCGGCTCGAACATGCACGGGCAGCCGCCGTCGATGACAGCGACTCCGTGTCGGCGGCCGAAGTCCGTCGCGGCCGGCGACACGCTGCCCGCGCCGAACGCGCGGTGCATCCACACGTGCTTGACGCCCAGATCGACGCACTCGCGCATGGTCGCCTCGGCGGTCTCCGGGCGCGTGCCGATCACGACGGCGTCCACGCCGCCGTCGATCGACTTCAGGTCGGCGTAGCACCGGTCGCCCTCGACGCGATCGGCGTTGGGGTTCACCGCGAACACGGCGTAACCGCGGTCCCGCAGCCGCTTGTACACCACGTTGCTGCCGTGGTTCTCCGGGGTGCGGGACACGCCGGTCACCGCGATCCGCCGGTTGGCCAGGAACGCGGCTGCCGCGGCCTTCACGGACGGCATGACCTCTCCTCACTGTCGGCGGGGAGTCGGCGTCGTCGTCTCCCCGAGCCGGTTCGACGATGTCGGCGTCAACTCTGAGGGCGGGTCGCCGTGCTCGGGGAGAGCAGTTGGTCCCCCGGGGTCAGGGGCTCCGGACACCAGATGTCACCACCGCGCCCGCCGTCACGACATGAGTGCCTTGTGCTTGAGGGTCTCGTATTCCGCCCTGGTGATCGCGCCGCTGTCCAACAGGTGTTTGGCCTTGGCGATCTGCTCGGCCGGACCGTCGGCGGCCGAGACCGGCCGGGCCGAGTGGTTGTGCCACATCCCGGTCTCCTGGGCGGCGACCTCGCGGCGCACCGCCATGGCGCTGCCCTCGGCGATCAGGTACGCCAGGACGCCGACGAACGGCAGCAGGATGACCAACACCGTCCAGCCGGCCTTGCCCCATCCGGAGATGTCGTGCCGGCGGAACAGGTCGGCGAAGACGGTGATGAGCAGCCAGAACCAGATGATCCACGCGAACACGATCAGCATCGTCCACAGCACGTCCAGCATGGGGTACCCGCTTGACTGCGCGAGATTCATCATGCCTCCCTGGTCGGGCAGCTGACATGCGGTCGCACATCAGGGGACACACGGTGCCCGCGCTCCGGCCGCCGCCGCCTCCTCCCGCGCGGATGGACCGCCGAACAGCCTGCAGGAGGAGACTTCGAGGTGGGAGGCCAGCGTGGACCGGAGAATGTCGTTTCGTCATGTGGTGCTCGCAGCGGTCCGGCCGACGCTGTCGACCGCGGTGTTGGTGGCGCTGTACTACCTGCTGCCGATGGACCGCCCGGCCGGCGCGGGGGCCTTCGCCGTCCTGTCCGGCGGGCTGGTCGCGGTGGTCGGCGTCGTGATCTGGCAGCTCCGGACCATCCTGCGGTCCACTCGCCCGGTGGCGCAGGGCGTGCAGGCGCTGGCGCTGGCCATCCCGTTGTTCCTGCTCGTGTTCGCCTCGGCCTACCACCTGCTGGCCGCCGACGTGCCCGGCAGCTTCAACCAGTCGCTGACGAGGACCGACGCGCTCTACTTCACCGTCACGGTGTTCGCCACCGTGGGGTTCGGCGACATCGTCGCGGTCAGCCAGCCGGCCAGGATCGCGGTCACCGTCCAGATGGTGGGTGACCTGCTGGTGCTCGGGGTGGTGCTTCGCGTTCTGCTCGGCGCCGTGCGACGCCGCCGCCACGAGCGAGAAACATGAGCGCCAGTTCATATGCGCCGAGAACTGCCGCCACGACGAGCAGTCCGGTCCACGACGACAGCACCGAGGCCACCACCGCCGCGACGACGACACCGGCCACCCGCAGCAGGTCGACGTGGCGGCGGATCCAGCCGGGGCAGGCTGCCCAGATCCGGCGCACCACCGGCCACATCCGCGTGCAAACGGCAACTGCGCTGCGCCGCAACCACACCGGCAATCGTCCTGGTCCCACGAGGTAGGCCAGCACGGCCAGTGCGCAGCCGGCGGCGAGCAGCCCGATTCCACTCCGGTGCAGCCCGGAGAACACGACTGTGACGGCGGTGTCGGCCGCCGAGCGGTAGACGCCGGCGGGCACCTGGACCAGCACCTGGGCCTTCACCGCCCGCATCGCCGCGGTCACGGCGACGACCCACACCGCCAGCCAGACACCGAACTGGAGCAGCGTGCGTCGCCGGGTCGGCGACGTCCACAATGCGGCGGCCAATGCCACCACCGTCGCCGCGATCACGCCGTAGAGCCACCGCTTCGCCAGCACCACGCCCTCCTGGAGCTGGCGGAGCTCGTCGCCGCGGTACACGGTGAACCGGGCGAAGTCCGCGGGCAGTGTGACGCCCAGCGCGTTGCCGACGATCGCCCGCAACTGCGGCGGCACCTCGCCGCTGGTGACGTCGGGCAGGTCGAGCCGATGCCCGAACAACGTCGGCAACTGCTGCTCCAACTGCCTGAGCACCTGGTTGACGACGGGCAGCAGGTCGATGCGCACCTCGTCGCCGGTCGCCGCGATCACCTGGCTGTCGCCGTCGAGTATCGCCACGGCCTGCTGGTGGACCAGTCGGTTGGCCGCCGTCCAGAGGCTCTGGAACTGGTCCGTGCGCACGAGCTGATCGACGGTTCGCTGCACGAGTTCGTGCAGCTGCCCGGTGAGCGGCCCGGCCACGAAGGCGGCCGGGCCGGGCAGCACCTCGGCCAGCCGCCCTCGCACGTCGACCACCTGGAACACCTCGTCCGTCGTGTACGTGGCGATCGCCGTCGCCACCTCGGGTTGCCGGGGCAGCGGGGCCACGGTGGCAACCCAGCGGTCCGTGTCCAGCACGGTCCACGTGGCCCAGACGCCGACCATGCTCACCACGACGCCCAGTGCCGCGAGGGCAACCAGAACGGCCGCCGCACAGCTGCGTGCGACGGCCAGGCGCCGCTGACGCCCCTGTTTCCTGTCCAGCTGGGAACGAAGTTCCTCCACCTCGGCCCGTAACCGGGCGAGCTCGTCCTCCGCCACGCGTCACGTCACCGTGCTGCGGTCACTGAACTTGTTGTCGACCTTGTCGGGGACCCGGACCTCCTGCCACCGAACCGTGAGCGCGTACAGCACGACGACGTCGAGTCCGATCATCAGCAGCGACCACACCGGATACGCGCCCAGCCAGAAGACCTGCACCGCGGCGTGCACGCCGACGATCACGATCGCGGCGATGCGCGCCGCGCTGCTGGCGGCGAACAGGCCGAGCCCGGCCGCGAGCATCACGGCGCCGAAGATCACCAGCGCCCAGCCCCAGCCCCTGAGGTCGATCATGTACAGCTTGTCCTCGACCATGACCACGCGCGCGGTCTGGCCGAGCGCCACCAGGCCCTCGACGACGTTGAGCACCCCGGTCACCAGCAGCATCACACCGGCGAAGAACACCCAGCCGGCCCACATCGTCTTGTTCAGCACCATGGACGATCCTTCCCTGAGTGAATGGTGTCGCCGGCCGACCCTGGCGGGTGCCGGCCGAGGGTGCCTCACCCGCCGGGGGTGAACCGGTCACGGGTGGACGGCGTCCTCATCCGCGCAGGGTGACGACCGGACGCGGACGGCCGGCACAGGCTTCAGGTATGACTGAACGGAAGGTGTGGCCGGCGGCTGTGGTCCTGTCGATGTGCGCGGCGGTCGCGTGCGGGAGCACGACACCCACGTTCCCGGCCGACGGCACCGCCACCCACGTCACGCCCTCGCCGTCGAGCACGGCAGTGTTCTGCGCGTCCATGCGCCAACTGGGTTCCGATGTGCACGCTCTGCTCACGCTGGACGTGGTCGCCGTCGGAGTCGGTGGGCTCAAGACCGCCGTGCAGCGGGTGAGCGCGCAGCTGGGCGTCGTCGCCCGCGACGCGAGCGGCGCCTTCGGCCCGCAGCTGCGGACCCTGCGAGCCGAGCTGGACGACCTCGGCGACACGATCGCCGGCCTGACCGACGCGGCCGGTGTCCGTACCGCGTTGTCCGAGCTTCGCTCGCAGATCGCGGCGGTCGGCTCCGGATGGGACGCGCTCAAACGACAGGCCGCCGACGTGTGCCCGTGACACACCACCGCCCCGCGACCGAGAACGGCGGGGCGGTGGGTTTATCCGACAGGTGGCCCGAAACGGCGCCCCGTCACCGCTCACCCGCCGGCTATGGGGCCTCCAGGTCGTGCATCCGCTCGGCCTCCTGGCGGGTGGCGAGGCCGATGTCGACCAGGTCGAACGGGCTGATGAACACGTCGCCCACCCGGAAGCCGCCGGTGCGCATCAGCGCGTCCCGCAGCGGCACCGCCCAGTGGTGCTCCAGCAGCAACAGCGCGGCCGCCGAGTCGTTCGGGATCTCGGCCAGCACGTCCCAGGTCTGCTGGTCGCGGAACACGTGCACGCCGCGCTCCGCCGCGGATTCGGCGCCGGTCGCCATGCCCTCGACGGCCCCGGCCTCACCGCCGTAGCCGAGGCCGACCAACGCGCCGATCTTGCCGCCCAACTCGGTCGTCTCCGCCGGCGTGAGGTTGGTCAGGTGCTCGACGTCCATCCGCCCCGCCGCGTCCTTGCGCACGATGACCGCGTCGATCACCTTGATGGTGTCGCTGTTGCGCAGCCGTTCGAGCTCGGCGAGGACCTCGCCCTTGAAATCGGGATGCTGGAAGCCCAGCACCAGCAGTTGCACGGGACCGATCGCCATGGCGTGTCTCCCTCAGTGCGTCTGCTGCTTGGCAGCCGGCTCGGTGGGCCGCGGCGCCGGCGTGTCGCCGTGCAGCGCCGCCTGGAGCTGGACCTCCGCCTGTTCGGGCAGGGAGGACTTCAGCACGGTGCCGCCGTACCTGCTCAGCGCGGCGACCGCCTTGTCCGTCGTCGCCCGCTCGATGATCAGGAACAGCGCCGACGTCCCGGGCTGGAGCATGTCCCGCACCTGTCGTTGGAACTGCTTGCTGATGCCCGACTTCTCCACCTTGCCCAGCAGCGCCCCGAGGCCGGCGCCGACCGCCATGCCCAGGAACGGCACGAAGAACAACAACCCGAACAGCAGGCCCCAGAACATGCCCCAGGACACCCCGCCGGCCACCGCGTGGTGGTTCGTCGTGGTGTGGAACGCGCCACCGGAGTCCCTGGTCACCACCGCGATGGCGTCCGGTTCGATCACCAGGTCCGCCGCCAGGCGCTGGACCTCCGCTGCCGCCGCCGCGGCCGTTGCCTCCTCGGGATACCCGATGGCCACCAACGTCGCCATGTGCGTCCACTCCCTTCCGCCGGCCGATGCGCGGCCCGGCTCCGGTGTCCATCGGAGCGGGGCGGCGGCGCAGCCGCCTCCCCCGCGGCGCGTGAACCGGAGTCGTTGCGACACGAAGCTGTTCGCGCGCCGGCAGCCGTCGTTCAACACCATCCGTGTGAGGTGATGTGCCGAGCGGTCGCGGACCGTCACACTCGGCCGGGGCTGGGCACCGCGACGCGACCGCTGATCTTTGGCGACCAAGACGATCAGGCTGGTGACTTGAGGTGCGTGCCGATACTGCCGCTGCGTATGCCGTGATTCCCGGCGGTGAGCCGCTGATGCCGGCGAAACTGCGGGTCGCCGAGATCCGGACGCGGGTGGTGCTGCGGCAGCGGCTGCTCGACCGGCTGTACGAGGGAACCCGAGGGCCGCTCACCCTGGTCACGGCGTCGGCCGGGGCGGGCAAGACCGTGCTGGCCAGCTCCTGGGTGTCGGCGGGACGGGTGCCCGGCCGGGTGGCCTGGATCAGCCTGGAGTGCGGCGACGACCAGCCCGGCGTCTTCTGGACGTACGTGCTCGAGGGGTTGGCGCGCAGCGGCGTCCCGCTGCCCGCCCTCAGGCCGCCCGCCCGGTCGGACACCACCGGCAGGTCGCTGCTGACCAGGCTGGCCGCCTGGCTGTCCGACCAGGACGAACCGTCCGTGCTCGTGCTGGACAACGTGGAGGTGCTCGGCTCCTCGGTGCTCGACGGCGTCGACTTCCTGCTCCGGCACGCCAGCCCGCAGCTGCGGCTGGTGGCGATCGGCCGGACCGCCCCGCCGCTGCCGCTGCACCGGTACCGCCTCGCCGGCTGGCTCACCGAGGTCCAGCTCGACGAGCTGGCGTTCACCGAGGACGAGGCGGAGTCCATGATGGCCGAGCACGGCGCGCGGGTGGGGCCGGAGGCCGTGCGGATCCTGGTCCGCCGCACGGAGGGATGGGCTGCCGGGCTGCGGATGGCGGCGATGTCGTTGCAGGACCGGGACCCCCACGAGAGCGAGGAGATCGTCCGGCGGTTCGGCGGCGGCCGGCAGGACGTCGCCGAGTACTTCCTGGCCGAGGTGTTCGACGCGCAACCGCCCGGTGTACGCGAGTTCCTCCTGCGCACCAGCGTGGCGGACCTCCTGCCGACCGCGCTGGCCGACGAGCTCAGCGGCCGCGACGACAGTGCGCGGCTCCTGCACGATCTGGTGCAGGCCAACGTCTTCGTCCTGCCGGCCGACGACGGCGCGGTCCGCTACCACAGCCTGTACCGGGACCTGCTGCGGGCGCAGCTCGGCCGCCGACCGGCCGAGGAGGTCGTCCGCCTGCACCAGACGGCGGCACGGTGGCTGATGGCGGACGGACAGACCGCCGCCGCGGCGATTCACGCCGCCGCGGCCGGCGAGTGGGGGCATGCGGCCACCCTCGCGATCGACGGTCTCGCCGTCGGCGGTGTGCTGGCCGGCACCGACGACGACCTGACGGAGGCCCTCGCCGGCATACCCGACGAGGTCGGCGGTCCGCATGGTTCGGTGCTGCGAGCCGCGCTCGCGGTGGTGGCCGGCGATCGCGGTGGCGCCGCCCCACACCTCGCCCAGGCCAGGCGGGTGATCGCCGGCAACCCGCCGACGCGCGAGAACCTGGCGGTCCGGATGGTGCTGGCCGCGGTCGAGGTGCTGTCGGCCGATGTGGACAGGGCGGCCGAGGCCGCCGTGTCGTTCGACGCGCTGGCCGCCGAAGCCGGGCCGCCGGCCGAGGATCTGTCGGCTCTCGTCCATGCCCGCGCCGGTGCGTCCCTGATGTGGGCCGGCGAGCTCGACAAGGCGGAGGACACGCTGCTCGCGGCGGCGCGGTCGGCGGAGGTCGCCGAACTCGGCCGCCTGCGGGCACATGTGCTCGGCCACTTGGCCCTGCTCAACGCCACACAGGGCCGGCTGCGTCGCGCCGGCGACCACGCCGGCGCGGCGGCCGAGGTCGCCGACGAGGTCGGCCTGTCCGGCGTGCGCCGGCCGGCCGCGATCGACGCCGCGCTGGCCTGGATCCACTTCAACCAGCACGACCTGCGCACCGCGCAGCGGCATGCGCGGGCCCGGCCCGAGCCGGACGATCCGGTGACCGCCGCGGCGTTGGCGGTGCTGCGCGACCGGGTGCTGCACAGCCGCGCGGACCGGGCGGCAGACCGGGCGGCTCCGGCCTGGCTCGTGGCCGCGGTCCGGCCGACCCGCGACGGGGTGGTCACCGTGCCGGTGGAGTCGTGGCTGCGCCGTGCCTCCACCGAACTCGACCGCGGACGCGACGATCTGGCCAGGCGGGCCCTCGGGCACGCGCTGCACCTGGCGGCGCCGGAGAGCCTTCGCCGGCCGATCGCCGAGGCCCCACCCCGGCTGCGGAGATTTCTGTCGCAGGACCAGGAGCTGCTCCACCAGCATCACTGGCTGGGCGGCGCCTTCGCCGTCGTGCCGACGATGCGCTCGGACGACGACAGCCGGCCGGCGGCGCTCGTCGAACCGCTCACCGAGCGCGAACACGAGGTGCTGGGCAACATGGCCGCGCTGCTGTCCACCGACGAGATCGCACAGGCGATGTTCGTGTCGGTCAACACGGTGAAGACGCACATCCGGAGCATCCTGCGCAAACTGTCGGTCAACCGGCGCAACGACGCCATCCGGCGCGCCCGCGAACTCGGCCTGCTCCGAACGGCGGCCGACGGGGCGCCGACGCCGGTCCACGAACCGCCCGACCTCTCGCGGTGACCCGGTCGCCTCGGGCGGATGAGGACGACCGGCCGCCGAGGCCGCAGCGTGGGCCGCGACCGGACCTCCGCAGTGCCGACCCTCGAGGTGATGGCGATGACACGCACCGGCTCGGCCACGCTCGTGCTGCCGCTGGCGCTCGCCCAGTTCGTCGCCAGCTTCGCCGCGACGACCATGAACGTGGCCATCAGCGCGATCGCGGTGGACATCGGCACGACCGTCATCGGCGTGCAGACCACGATCACCCTGTTCACGCTGACCATGGCGGCCCTGATGATTCCCGGCAGCAAGCTGACCGACATCTGGGGCCGCAAGGTCTGCTTCCTCGTCGGGCTGGTGGTCTACGGCGTCGGCGCGGTGCTCGCGTCGCTGGCCACCGGGCTCGGCGTGATGGTGCTGGGCTACTCGGTGCTGGAGGGCGTCGGCTCGGCGCTGATGATCCCGCCGATCTACATCCTGATCACGGTGTCGTTCGACGACGTGGCGGCCCGGGCGCGGAACTTCGGCGTGGTCAGCGGCGCGGGCGGCCTCGGCGCGGCGGCCGGCCCGCTGATCGGCGGCGTGGTCACCAGCGCGCTGAGCTGGCGCGCGTCGTTCCTGCTCCAGGCTCTGCTGGTGCTGTCGATCATCGTGCTGGCCCGGCGGGTCGCCGATCCGCCCCGACCCGAGCCACGTCCGGGGTTCGACCTGCTCGGCGCCGCGCTGTGCGCGCTCGGGCTGTTCCTGGTGGTGTTCGGCATCCTGCGGACGGGTACCTACGGCTGGTTGGTCGCCCGCGTGGACTTCCGCGTCGCCGGCGCCGTCCTCGTCCCGGCCGGCGGGCCGTCACCGGTCTGGATCTCCATCGGCGCCGGCGTCGTCACGCTGGCCCTGCTCGTCCTGCACCTGCGCGCCCGGGAGCGAGCCGGCCGCGATCCGCTGTTCTCGGTGGCGCTGTTCCGTGGCCGCACCACGTGCCTCGGGCTGACGACCCAGCTTCTGCAGTGGCTGGTGCTCCAGGGGGCGTTTTTCGTGATCTCCGTCTACCTCCAGCAGGTCCGCGGGTTCGACGCCATCGGCACCGGACTGATGCTGCTGCCGGCGACGGTGGGCATCCTGCTGTCCTCCGGCGCGGCCGGCCGGCTCGCCCGCCGCCACACCCAGCGGTGGCTGATCTGCGGCGGCTTCGTGCTCACCGTCGTCGGCGTGGGCCTGTTGCTGGCCCTGGTCCGGGAGGACTCCGGCGTGCTCAGCTTCGTTCCCGGCCTGTTCCTGATCGGGGCCGGCATCGGGGTGATGCTGACGGCGTCGGTGAACCTCGTGCAGTCCGGCTCACCCCTGGAGCTCCAGGGCGACATCTCGGGGATCTCCCGTGCCGTGTCCAACCTGGGGTCCTCGGTCGGGACCGCGCTCGTCGGTTCGGTTCTGGTGGGCGCCGCGCGCCCCGGCGGCGGTTCGTTCGCGCTCGCCCTCGCCACCCTGGGCGTCGTCGCGGTGCTCGGGCTCGTGGTCGCCGTCCTGTTGCCCGGAACCACCCAGCCGGGATGACGTCGCGCGCGGCAGCCGCGCACATGCTTGCGGCGCAACCGAACCGGCTCGAGTGGAGGTGGGTACACCATGCCCGACACGGAGCGAGAGCGGCTCGCCGATGCCGACGCCGGAGCGGCCTGGCGGCGCTGGGGGCCGTATCTCAGCGAGCGGCAGTGGGGCACGGTGCGCGAGGACATCGGTGACGGTCCCTGGTCGTCGTTCACACACGAACAATCGCGCTACCGCGCCTACCGTTGGGGCGAGGACGGCCTGGCCGGCATCTGCGACGACCGTCAGCGGCTGTGCCTGGCGCTGGCTCTGTGGAACGGCGCCGACCCGATGCTCAAGGAGCGGCTGTTCGGGCTCACCAACGCCGAGGGCAACCACGGCGAGGACGTCAAGGAGTGCTACTTCTACCTGGACGCGACTCCGACGTCGTCCTACCTGAAGATGCTCTACAAGTACCCGCAGGCCCCGTTCCCCTATGCGGACCTGGTGGCCGTCAACGGCTCACGGGACCGGACGCAGCCCGAGTACGAACTGCTCGACACCGGAGTCTTCGACGGCGACCGGTACTTCGACGTCGAGGTGGAGTACGCCAAGGCGGCGCCGGAGGACGTGCTCATGCGGGTCACCGCGCACAACCGCGGACCGGACGACGCCGAGCTGCACGTGCTGCCCACGCTGTGGTTCCGGCACACCTGGTCCTGGGCCGGCGGCGACGAGCGGCCGGTGCTGCGCGTGGCGAACGAGCTGACCGGCGTCAGCGCGGTCCGCGCGGACCACCTCCAGCTGGGCACCAGGTGGTGCTACACGGACCGGGTGGTGCCGGTGCTGGTGACCGGGAACGAGACCGACAACGAGCGCGTCTTCGGGTCCCCGAACGACACCCCGTACGTCAAGGACGGCATCGACCGCGCGGTGGTGCACGGGGACCGGGACGCGGTGGACCCGACCGGGGTGGGCACGAAGGCGGCCATGCACCACGCGCTGGTGGTGCGCGCGGGGGAGAGCGTGACCGTGCGGGTCCGGCTGACCGACGCCGAGCCCGTCCGGCCGGGCGACGGCGGCGATCCGTTCGGCGACTTCGACCACGTCATGGGCCGGCGCCGCGACGAGGCCGACGAGTTCTACGGCGCGCTGACCGAACAGCCGACCGACGACGAGCGGCTCGTCGTCCGGCAGGCGCTGGCGGGCATGCTCTGGTCGAAGCAGTACTACGCGCTGGACATGGAGCGATGGCTGGTGGAGCGCGGCGCCGACCCGCTCGCCGCCGATGTCCCGCTGCGCAACCGGGAATGGCGGCACCTGCTCGCCGAGGACGTGATCTCCATGCCGGACAAGTGGGAGTACCCCTGGTTCGCGGCGTGGGACCTGGCCTTCCACGCCGTCGCCATCGCCCCCGTCGACATGGCGTTCGCCAAGCACCAGCTGGACCTGCTGCTGGACCGGCGGTATCTGCATCCCAACGGCCAGCTGCCGGCGTACGAGTGGAACTTCGGCGACGTCAACCCGCCGGTGCACGCCTGGGCGACGCTGTTCGTGTACGAGTTGGACAGGGCCGCCACCGGCGTGGGCGACCGCCGCTTCCTGGAGAACGCGTTCCACAAGCTCACGCGCAACTTCGGCTGGTGGCTCAACCGCAAGGACGCCGACGACCGCAACATCTTCCAGGGCGGCTTCCTCGGGCTGGACAACATCGGCGTTTTCGACCGCAGCGCGCCGCTGCCGTCGGGCGGCCGCATCGACCAGGCCGACGGCACCGCGTGGATGGCGCTGTACTGCCAGAGCATGACGCGCATCGCCATCGAGCTCGCCGAGCATGATCCGGTGTACGTGGAACAGGCGCTCGCGATGCTGGAGAACTTCGCGTGGATCGCCGCCGCGACCAACCATGTCGGTCCGGACGCGACCAGTCTCTGGGACGAGGAGGACGGCTTCTTCTACGACGTCCTGCGCCGCCCGGACGGCACCTCGGTCCCGCTCCGGATCCGCTCGGTGGTGGGGCTGATGCCGCTCGCCGCGGCCACGGTCGTCAGCGCGGACGTGCGCACCCGCTTCCCGGAGCTGGTCGCCGGCGCCGCCGCGTTCCTGGACCGCCACCCGGCCGTGACGGCGGAGCTGTGGAGCCGTGGCCGGCAGGCCCGCGAGACCGGCCCGGCGCTGTTCGCGCTGTTCGACGAGCAGCGCCTGCGCCGGATCCTGTCGCGGATGCTGGACGAGGCGGAGTTCCTGAGTCCGCACGGCATCCGGTCGGTGTCGCGCTGGCACGCCGATCACCCGTACGTGCTGCGGGTGGACGGCCAGGAGCATCGCGTCGGCTATCTGCCCGCGGAGTCCGACAGCGGCATGTTCGGCGGCAACTCCAACTGGCGGGGGCCGGTGTGGTTCCCGGTGAACCTGATGCTCGTGCGGGCGCTGCTGAACCTGCACGCCTACCTCGGCGACGACTTCCGCGTGGAGTGCCCGACCGGGTCGGGCCGGCGGCTGAACCTCTACGAGGTGGCACAGGAGATCAGCGACCGGCTGGTCGGCATCTTCCGCGCGGACGCCGACGGTCATCGCCCCGTGCACGGGGGCCAGGCCGTGCTCCAGGACGACCCGCTCTGGCGTGACCTGCCGCTGTTCTACGAGTACTTCCACGGCGACAACGGCGCCGGTCTCGGCGCCAGCCACCAGACCGGCTGGACCGGCGCGGTCGCTCTGCTGCCGCTGCTGTTCCGCGGCGCGCTGGCGCCCGCCGGGCCGGGCGGCCGGCTCGCGGGGGTGGGCCGATGAACGGGTGGCCGACCCAGCCGGTGATCTACGAGGTCAACACCGCGGTGTGGCTGGACGAGCTCTCGCGCAACGCCGGTCGCCGCACGACCCTGGCCGACGTGTCCGCGCGCGACTGGGACGCGATCACCCTGCCCGGCATCGACGCGGTCTGGCTGATGGGCGTCTGGCGGCGCAGCCCGGCCGGTCTCGCCCTGGCCGACGCGGATCCCGAGCTGCGCCGGACGTTCCGGGCGGCGTTGCCGGACCTGCGCCCCACCGATGTGGTCGGCTCGCCGTACTGCGTCCGGGAATACGTGGTGGACGACGCCTTCGGCGGACCGGCCGAACTGGCGGTGGCCCGGTCCGTGCTGGCCGACCGCGGGGTTCGGCTGGTGCTGGACTACGTGCCCAACCACGTCGCCCCCGACCATCCGTGGGTGATGGACCGCCCGGACCTGTTCGTCCTGGGCGAGCCGCGCGACGTGCGGGCGCAGCCGCGGGGATGGCTGGAGATGTCCGGCCGGATCCTGGCCCGTGGCCGGGACCCGTACTTCCCGCCGTGGCCCGACGTCGTGCAGCTCAACGCGTACTCTCCCGCGCTGCGCGCCGCGACCGCCGACACCCTGGCCGACATCGCCGACCAGTGCGACGGCATCCGCTGCGACATGGCCATGCTCGTGACGAACCGGGTGTTCGGGACGACCTGGGGCGAGTGGGTGGGCCCGGCGCCGGCCGAGGAGTTCTGGCCCGCGGTCATCGGCCGGCTGCGCGACCGGCACCCGGACACCGTGCTCGTCGCCGAGACGTACTGGGACCTCGAACGCACCCTCCAGGAGCAGGGTTTCACGTTCTGCTATGACAAGCGGCTGCACGACCACGTCGTCGAGCAGGACCCGGCGGCCATGCGCGAAGCGCTGCGCGCCGACCGGGCCTACCAGTCGCGGCTGGTGCGGTTCCTGGAGAACCACGACGAGCCCAGGATCGTCGGCCGGCTGCCCGCGTCCGCGGAGCGCGCCGCGGCCGTCGCCATCGCGACGGTGCCGGGCGCGACGCTGTGGCACGAAGGACAGTTCGAGGGCCGCCGGGTGCGACCGTCGGTGTTCCTGTCGCGGCGCCCCGACGAACCCGTGGACTCCGGGCTCGTCGAGTGGCACGCCCGCCTGCTGGCCACCGTCGCGGGCCACCGCGTCCGCCGCGGCGTGTGGCGGCTGCTGGAACCGGTCGGCTGGCCCGACAACCAGTCCTGCCGCAACCTGCTCGCCTGGTGCTGGCTGTCCGCCGACGGCGCGCCGCGACACCTGGTGGTGATCAACTTCTCGGCGCGCCCGGCGCAGGCCCGGATCCCGCTGGACTGGCCGGACCTGCCCGGCCGTGGCTGGCGTCTGGCCGACCTGCTCGGCGACGCCGTGTTCGACCGGGACGGCGACGAGTTGGCCGACTCGGGCCTGTACGTCGCCCTGGTGCCCTGGCAGGTCCACCTGTTCTCCGTCGAGCCGACCGACGGCGTCGCACAGCCCTAGCGCCACGGCTCCCGACGTGACGAAAGCCGGGTCTGCGCACGGCATTTCGGCCCTGGCCGCATTCTTCGGCCGGACGTTAGCGTCGCTGGTCTCACTGAGCTGGACGAACATGGTCAAGGTGCTGGGGAGGCGGCGCGCGTGGTCATCGAGCAGGATCCGGAGAGCATCTACCAGGAGGCGTGCGCCCGCGCGGATGCCGAGGGCGTCCCGGTGTCGGTGCGTCATGTCGCCTCCGTGTGCCACGATCAGCTCGCCGCCCGCGGCGTCGGTGTGTACATCCTCGGCGACCTCGGCATGGTGGAACCCGCCTGCGCGACCACCGAGATCGTCGAGCAGATGGTCGAACTCCAGATCACCCTCGGCGAGGGACCGGCCGTCACGGCCATGGCGGACGGCGAGCCGGTGCTGGCCGCGGACCTGTCGCACCGGCGGCACCTCGCGCGCTGGCCGGTGTTCGGCCCGGCCGCGGCGGCCGTGTCCCTGTCCGCGATCTTCGCTTTCCCCCTGCTGATGGGCCAGATCACGGTCGGCGCGCTGGAGGTCTACCGGACGGGCGTGCTCCCGCTGTCCGGTGACGAGCTGGAGGTGGCCCTCGCCTTCGCCGAGGTGATGACCAGCCAGTTGATCGACCAGGTGGCCGAGGTCGGAGCGCCGGACATGGAGACGTTCGCGGTCGAGGGGTTGCACGGTCGCTGGCAGACGGTGCACCAGGCGACGGGCATGGTGAGCGTGCAGCTGCGCTGCACGCTCACCGAGGCGTTGCTCCGGCTGCGCGGCCAGGCGTACGCCACCGGCCGACGGCTGTCCGATGTCGCTGAGGACGTCATCGGGGGCCTGCTGAGACTTCGACGCGATGACTCGCCGGGCATTCCCGAAGAGGGCGATGATGCATACGAGTAGCAGTCACAGGAGGTGGGCGCCTTGGCACCGCGAGGAAACTCGACGCTGACGCGATTGGCCCGGACACTGGCGTCACGGGGTTGTGCGCTCGACGCCGCCTGCCTGCTCACCGAAGCATGTGTGGAACTGGCGGGCGTCGATGCCGCCGGGGTGTTGGTCACCGCCGGCCCGGCCCGTCCTCGCGTGATCGCCGCGACCGACTCCGGGCTGTTCGATGCCTTCCACGCCGTTCAGGCCGATCTCGACCTCCGGACCACCACGGAGGAACCGGGCGAGCCGGCGACGGTGTACGCGGCCCCCGCGACGCGGATTGGCCAATGGCCGCGATTGGCACGGTTCGCCGCCGCACACGGGATCCGGGCCCTGTGCACTGTACCGATGCGGGCCTTCGGCGTTCCCGTCGGGACTCTCGTGCTGGTGTGCCGCCGCGCGCCGGTGCTGACGGCCGCCGAACTCGACGCCGCACACGGGTGGGCGGTGATCGCCGCGGCGGGCATGCTGGCCGACGCTGCCGCCGACGCCCTTCCCAACACGGCCTCGCCCCTCACGCAGTACGGCGCGTTCCACGATCAGATCACCGTGTGGCAGGCGGCAGGTGCACTGGCCGCCAGACGCGGCGTGGACATCCCCACCGCGTCAGCCGCGCTCCGCCGGCACGCCGTGGACGACAGCCAGCCCTTGGCGCGCAGCGCGCGGGAGGTCCTGGCGTGGACGCCGGAAGCGCGCGACGCCTTCTCCGGCGACGACCGCGACGCTCGGGTGGCGGTGGTCGAGGCCGACCCCTTCGTCAGCAAGTGTCTGGCCGGCATGCTGCGCGAGGAGGGCTTCGAGGTCATCACCGCCGCGACGGTGCACGACGCGCGGGGCCAGCGGGCGAACCCGCCCCCCGTGGCGGTCATCGACCAGCTCCTGCCCGGCGCGGTCGAGTTCGGGCGCGACCTGGCCGCCGGCGGAACCCGGGTGATAACGATGTCCGCCGTGCCGGCCGGTCAGCCGCCGCCCGGGGCCGCCGTCCTGCTGCACAGGCCGATCCCGCCCGCCCGCGTCGTGGCGGCCGTCCGCCGCCTGCACCCGGCCGCGCGGGAGCAGGTGCCAGCATGAGCGGGCGGCTGCCCAGTGGCTGCCCTCGGCTGGACACGATCCTGGGCGGCGGCCTGGTCGATCCGTCGATCACGCTCCTGGCCGGGTCGCCCGGCACCGGCAAGACCGTGCTCGCCCAGCAGTACGCGTTCGCCAACGGCCGCCCCGACGCCCCCGTGGTCTACCTGAGCACCCTCACCGAACCGCTGGCCAAGATCACGCAGTTCGTGCAGGGACTGGCCTTCTGCGAGCCGGACCGGATCGGCGTGGACGTCGTGTTCGAGGACCTCGGCGACGTGGTGCTCAACGGGGGTCTGCCGGCGGGACTGGAGCGGATCACCGAGATCATCACCCGCACGTCGTGCGGGATGCTGGTCATCGACAGCGTCCGGGCGCTGCGGTTCGCCGCGCGCGACGCGAATGAGTACGCCCGCTTCCTGTGCGAGCTGGCCGGCCGCCTGAGCGCCCTGGCCACCTGCACGGTGTGGTTGGCCGAGTACGCCACGGCCGAACTGGCGACGTCGCCGGAGTACGCCATCGCCGACAGCACCGTCGTGCTGTCCACCCAGACCACCGGTCAACGAACCAACCGGGCCCTACAGGTGCTCAAGCACCGGGGGAGCACGTGCCTGTCCGGCTGGCACGCCTATCGTGTCACCGCGGACGGCCTGGCTGCCTTCCCCCGCTTGAGCGACGTCAAGTCGGTGGCTCAGCCGCGCGACGCCGTGGGCCGGGTGAGCTCGGGCATACCGGCGCTGGACGAGATGCTCAACGACGGCTACTGGCCCGGTTCCAGCACGGTGGTGGCCGGTCCGTCGGGAGCCGGCAAGACGGTGTTGGGGCTGCAATTCGTGTACCGGGGCGCGGACCTGGGGCAGAAGTGCACCTTCACCACCCTGGAGGAGAACCACGTTCAGCTCGACCGGGCCATCCGCAGCCTGGGCTGGGATCCGAACAACGACAACGTCGCGCTGCGCTGCGAGTCCCCCAACGACATCTACATCGACCAGTGGTTCTACGAACTCGTCGACTTCCTGGAAGCCACGGGGTGCCGTCGGCTGGTCATCGACGGCGTCGGCGACCTCGCCGCCGCGTGCGAGGACGAGCGCCGGTTCGGCGAGTTCGTCCACTCACTGCTGAGCCGCTGCGCACAGGCCGGCATCAGCACGCTGCTCACGCTCGAAGTGCCGGACCTGTTCGGTCAGTCCCGGCTGACACAGCTGGGGACGTCCCATCTGTCCGACAACCTGGTGCTGTTGCACTACGTCCGCAACGGGCCGACGCTGGAACGCGCGATGACCGTGTTGAAGTCCCGGGCGAACGAGAACCGGCCCGAGACCAGGAAGTTCGTGATCACCCGCGAGGGCATCGAGGTCGGCGAGCCGGTGAGTGGCTTCTGAGCGACGACGTCTCCGGGCGAGGCCGGCGCGACAGTGACGGCGGGCGCCTGCGGGCGGGACTCCTGCCCTGTCCGGTGACGAGGCAGGGTGATCATCGAATCGTGGGTAGCGTGCGACGCCGAAATCCGTTGTGGGGCACGGCGGCTCGGCGGGCGGATGACTACACGCCGGGCCCGGGGTCGTGATCGGGATGCAGGCGGCGCCCGGTCACCCGTTCGGGCCGGATGCGCACGAAGTGGTCCCGACGGCCCGGCGCCCACGGCTGGAGCCAGATTCCGGCCATGACGACCAGATCGTCGACCTCGTTGACGAAGCTGGCCCGGCCCACCACGATGATGGTCCAGCCCACGGCCCGACAACGCGTGGCTGTTCGACGCCCGCTGGGGCGTCGACGCGGCCCTGCCGGCGGCGGCGGGTCCTGGTGTCGCTGATCGAGGAGGCCGCGGACATCGTCGACACCATCGGCCTGATCAGGCTCACCAGCGCGGGGGTCAGCCTGATCGAAACGAAGATCACCACGGCCTCGTTCGCCAATGGCCGAGCCGTCGACCAGCTCACACTGCCGCCCGACACGGTGGTCGCCGCCGTCATCCACGACGGCGCGCTGACCGTGCCGCGCGGCGACTACTGCTTCCGCGCTGATGACGCCGTCCTCGTCATCACCGGTCATGCCACCGACAGCGACATCCACGACACCTTCCAGCGCGGGCCGGACGGCGACTGATCCAGCCGGGACGATCGGTCTCCTCAAGTGCGACTGCCACCGCCGCTGCCCGTTGCTCGGACGGTCAGCGCGCTGGCGGCGCACAACGCACCCCAGAGGCCGGCAACCGTGGCAGCCTTCTGCCGGGCCCGCCTGCTCGGCAACGTCAGACCGAGGCCGACGGCGTCGGCGAGGTCGCAACCGACGCGCACCGCGATCGCCAGCCGCAGTGCCGGTCCGGCCGGCGCGACGGCCATCGCCAGTCCGGACACGGCATCCCTGGCTCCGAGAGCCCGGCTCAACACCGCCACGCCATCGGAGAGGCGGCCGTCGGCGTCGACGAGTCCGCAGGGTTCGGCCAACAGCTGGGGTCGGGCGATCAGGCCGACGCCGTATGCTGCTGTCAGGGCACCGAGCAGTCGCGGTAGGAACGCCATCAGTGCCGGTCCTTCGCGGTGAGTTCGTGGCCGAGGACGTGCGCCAGCGCCTCGTGCACCGACGGGTGGCGGAAACGGTGGCCGGCCAGTTCCAGGCGATGGGGCACCACCCGTTGGCTGGCGGACGCCAACTCGACGGCGCCTTCCTCGCCGAGCAGCAGGCGCGGTCCGACCGACGGAACCGGCAGCAGTGCGGGCCGATGCAGCACGGCGGCCAGGGCCCTGGTGTAGTCGACGTTGCGAACCGGTTGGGGCGCAACGGCATTCACCGCGCCGGACAGGCCACTGTCGACGAGCGCCCGCAGGTACACGTCGAGCACGTCGTCGATGCCGATCCACGGCAGCCACTGCCGGCCGTCGCCCAGCCGGCCGCCGAGGCCGGCCGCGAACAACGGGAACAGCAGGCGGAGGGTGCCGCCACGCGGAGACTGCACGATGCCGGTTCGCACGGTGACGACCCTGATGCCGCCGTCCGCAGCCACCCGGGCAGCGTCCTCCCAGTCGGCGACGAGGTCGGCGAGAAAGCCCTCGCCTCGCGGACTCTTCTCGGTCAGCAGCTCGTCGCCGCGGTCGGCGCCGTAGATGCCGACCGCCGAGGCGCTGACGAACGACGCGGGCCGGTGCCGTCCGCGTACAGCCAGTTCTGCGAGTCGACGAGTCGGTTCGATCCGGCTGTCCCGCACGGCCGCCTTGTGCGCCGGGGTGAAGCGGCCCGCGATCGACGTCCCGGCGAGGTGCACGACGGCGTCCACGCCGGCCAGCAGTTCGGCATCGGGATCATCGGGCCGCCAATGCCGTTCGTCCGCCGTGCGCGGTGCGCGCCGGACCAGCCGGATCACCGTGTGCCCGCCGGTGCTGAGCAGCGCGGCCAGCTGCGAGCCGATCATGCCCCCGCTGCCGGTGATCGCGATGGTCATCGGGTCACCGCGGAGCTCGCGTGCCCATCGGTGCGCGGTCAGATCGCCGGCCAGTTGCCGGTGCCGGTAGGCGACCATGGACCGCAACGCGGCGCCCGGCACCGGGGTGTCGATCCGGTCGGTCACCCTCGTCGCCGAGTCGCCCGCGGCGGCGAACTCGTGGGTGTGCCGCCACGACAGCACGGTGCGCAGCGGCTGTGAGGCCAGCTCGTCGACGAACCGGTGCGGCGGGTCGTAGCCGTCCGGCTGGTGCGCGGCCAGCCACCGCAGTCCGCCCGGCAGCCCGAGCACCGCCCGGCCGTCCCGCAGCGACGAGGATTCCGCGATCACGCGCAGCGGCGCCCACGGCGGCGTCAGCCGCGGCATGGCTCCGGGCCGGCGGTGCCAGTCGAACACCTCGGCCAGCGGGAACTCGACGACGCTCGAATGCTTGATGCCCACGGGTTCCGACGCTACCGGGGGTTCGCCCGGCGCACATGACGACGGCTCCATCATGCGGCCGGCGGCCGGCGCTGCTTGGCTGGTGCGGTGAACTCCGACGACACGCCGCTGCTGCTGTTCGGCGACCAACTCGGCCCGCATTTCCGCGCCGGTCACGAGCAGCGCGGGATCGTGCTGGTCGAGTCGGCGGCCGCGCTGCGCAGAAGGCCCTACCACCGACAGAAACTGCACCTGGTGCTCTCCGGCCTCCGGCACGCTGCTGCCGAACTCGGCGACCGCGCGGTGCTGTTGCGGGCTGACACCTACCGGCGGGCGCTGCACGAGTTCGGCCGGCCGGTCCTGGTGCACGAGCCGGGCTCGCACGCCGCCGAGCGGCTGGTCGAGCGGATGCGTGCCGACGGCCTGGTGGCCGAGGTGCTGCCGACGCCGGCGTTCGCCCTGTCCCGCAAGGAGTTCGGCGAATGGGCCCGTGATCGGGACCGATTCCTGATGGAGGACTTCTATCGGGATCAGCGGCGGCGCTTCGGGATCCTGCTGGACGGGGGAGACCCGGCCGGCGGCCGGTGGAACTTCGACGCCGACAACCGGGAGTCCCCGCCCAAGGGCACGGCACGGCTGGATGTGGCCGAGCCCTGGTGGCCGGACGAGGACGACATCGACGCCGAGGTGCGACGGGACCTCGACCGGTGGTCGCTGCCCACGGTCGGCAAGGACGGGCCCAGGCGGTTCGCGGTGACCCGGGACGAGGCCGTGCGGGCGGCGCGGCACTTCGTGGACGAACGGCTGGGCCTGTTCGGGCCGTTCGAGGACGCGGTGCTGACCCGCGACTGGACGATGGCGCACTCGTTGTTGTCCGTGCCGCTCAACCACGGCCTGCTGCATCCGCTGGAGGTCGTCCGGGCCGCCGAGCGCGCCTACCGGGACAAGGGCCTGCCACTGTCCGGTGTGGAGGGTTTCGTGCGTCAAGTGCTGGGATGGCGCGAATACGTGTGGCACCTGTACTGGCACTTCGGCCCCGATTACCTCCGGCACAACGTGTTCGACGCGACGGCCGAGCTGCCCGTGTGGTGGACCGGGTTGCGACCGGGCCACGTCCGGGCGGCGTGTGTACGCACGGCGCTGGAGTCCGTGCGCGACCGGAGCTGGGTGCACCACATCCAGCGCCTGATGGTGCTGGGCAATCACGCCCTCCAGCGCGAGTACGATCCGCGCGCGCTCAACGACTGGTTCGCCACGGCCTTCGTGGACGGCACGCCGTGGGTCATGCCGGTCAACGTGATCGGCATGAGCCAGCACGCCGACGGCGGACTCATTGCCACGAAGCCGTACCTCAGCGGCGGCGCCTACCTCAACCGGATGACCGATCACTGCCGGGACTGCTGGTTCGACCCCAAGCGCCGCCGCGGCGAGCGGGCCTGTCCGTTCACCGCCGGCTACTGGGCCTGGTTGAGCCGTCACGAGGAACCCATGAGCCGCAACCATCGGATGGCGCGGGCAGTGCAGTCGCTGCGCCGGCTGGACGACGCCCCGGAGGTCGCCGCCCAGGAGGCCGAGCGCCAGCAGTTCTGACCACGACGACATCGGGATCGCCGCCACTCACGGGTTGAGCCGCCAGACGGCAAAGGTGAGTGCGGCCGCGAACGTCGTCCACGCCCAGTAGGGCAGCAGCAGGGCGGCGGCCGCGCGCTGGATCCGCGCGAACAGCACCACCGTCACGGCGATGGCCAGCCACAACGCCACGACCTCGGCGAATGCCGCCCCGAACTGCCGCAGGCCGAAGAAGATCGGCGTCCATGCGGCGTTGAGCGCCAGCTGCACGCCGTACGCGATCAGCGCCCCGCGTCCCCGACTCGCGCCGGCGCGTAGCCAGACCAGCCAGCCGGCCACTGCGATCGACGCGTAGAGCGCCGCCCACACGGGGCCGAAGACCCATGCCGGCGGCGCCCAGGAGGGCTGCGCCAGCCGCGCGTAGTCCTGGGCCGTGCGTGTGCTCGCGAGCGCACCGACCAGCGCCGCCAGCACCACCGCCAGGGCGAACACCGCGCCGGCGCCCGCCTGGCGGCGCACCGTGAGGACCGTCATCGTCGCCTCCCGACTTGAATCGATTTCGAATCGATTCTAGGCTTGCGATGTCCGGTCCGCCCGGTGAGCGACAGGAGACCGCCATGCCCGACGTGAGCCGACTGCCCCGTCCGGTCGCCGAGACCTGGGACTGGCAGCTCCGCGCCGCCTGCCGCGGCCAGGACAGCGCCGTGTTCTTCCATCCCGGCAACGAGCGGGGGTGCCACCGGGAGGAGCGCGAAAGCCGGGCCAAGCAGGTCTGCGCCCGCTGCCCCGTGCTCGATCGCTGTCGGGAGCACGCCCTCAGCGTGGAGGAGTCGTTCGGCATCTGGGGCGGCCTGACCGAGGTGGAACTCCGCTCTCTGATCACCCAGCGCCGTCGCGCCGGGCGTCGGCACACGCCATGACCGGCGCCGCGAGCGGACTCGTCGACCGAGCGAGCAGGCTGATCTGGGCTGTCCTGGTCGACGCCGGCCGATGCGATCTCGCCGACGTGGTGGCCGATCGCCTCGCCGGAATGCCCGGCCCTGACCTGCGGATCCGGGCGACAGGCGCGTTACGGGCGGTGCTCGGGGGAGTGATGGCCGAGCGGGACGCGGTGGAACTCGTCCGGCGGGGCATCACCCGTGACGAACTCGCCCTGCTCGCCGAGGCCGACCGCCGGCTGGTCGAACGCGTCAACACGACGCGTGACGTCGACGCGGCCGGCCGGCGTCGAGCGGTCCGGGTCGTCACCGGCCTGCTGGACCGGGTCGCCCAGGTGCTGAGTGCCGCTCACACGGGGATGCCGCAGATCTCCGACACCACGTCCACCGCGCCCCGCAGCGAGCGGACCTGCCGCACCTCGGGCGGCACCGCCTCCGGCATCCAACCGGGACCGGCGACCACGACCGTCGTGTGACCGGACGCCAGCAGGTCGTCGAGCGGGACGAGGCCGGCCAGCGCGACGGTGTGCGCCCACACGACCGTCGCGGAAGGGCGAAGTTGATCGACGGCCTTGACCAGCGCCGGCGCGGGGACCCGCGGCCCCAGGCTCCGATGGGCGCAGCCCCGCTCCGACAGAACCGCCGCCAACGCGTCGAGGGGCAGAGTGTGCTGCTCGTCCGGGGCGCACGCGAGCAGCACCGGCAACCGGCCGCGCTCCTGCGCCGCCGGGATCTGCCGCAACGCGTGCTGGACGCTCGCGCTCGCCATGTGCTCGACCTCGATGGCCGACCCGTTCCCGAGTTCGACCAGCACCGGGGTGAACACCTGCTCCCACGCCGTGGCCACGTCGTGCTCGGCGATCAGCCGCCGGGCGAGGTCGCGCATCAGCGGGGCGTCCAGGCGTGCGGCCGCGCGGAGGAAGCCTCGCACCGCGGCCGCCGGTGCGAGCGGCTCGACGGCGGGGCCCGGGGACTGGGACTCCGCGGACTCGCCGCGGGCAATGGCGGCGGCCGCGGCCGTGCTCATGCCACTGGCGGTGAGCGCGACCATGCGGCGCAGCCGGCGCTCGTCGCCCTCGCTGTAGCGTCGGTGCCGCCCGTCCTCACGGACGGTCGGTCCCAGACCGTACCGACGGTCCCAGGTGCGCAGGGTGTTGGGCGAGACACCCAGCATGCGGGCCAACGCACCCGGGGTCCACTCCGGCTCCCCAGGACTGGTCATCGGCACCCGCCTCAGTGATTGCGCTCGTCACTGTCGGCCGGCAGTCTATCCCGAAATCGATCCGAAAACGATTCAGGCTGGGTGGTGTCCGGACGTCAGCAGGCGATGTCGCCGTCGTCCACGGTCGGCTATCCGCCGTTGAGCAGACCCGCGCCGACGAGGGTGCGACTGGGGATGACGCGCAGGACGGTGAGCACGGCGGTCGGGATCAGCACGGTCAGCCCGGCCAGCCAGAGGATCTCCAGGTGTCCGTTGGCGATTGCGCCCAGCCACGAGTGCACGATGATCAGCGCAACCGCGGGGTAGGCGGTCTGGTGCAGGCGCAACCACCGCCGGTAGACGAAGAATCTGACCAGCCCGGTCGAGATCATGATGGCCGCCATCACCTCGACGCCGACGATACCGAGCGCCCAGCGCAACTGGCCCCCGCCGACCAGCGGCACGAGGACGTTGATCCATCCGAACGTCTCGTCGGAGTCGGTGAGAAAGAGAAAGCTGGCCGTGTGTATGCCGCCGAACGCGAGGGCGAAGGTCGCCAGCACCATGTGCGTGCTGCGGACGGCCTGTCGGCCCGTGAGCTTCGCCACCCACCCCGTGGCGGTGAAGATTCCCCACACCAGGGTCATGCAGGTCAACGCGTAGGACAGCCTGGCGTTGAGCTGGGCGACCTGGCGCACGCCGGTGTCGTGCGGGGAGTGCACTGCTGGTGAGGTGATCAACTGGGTCAGGGCGGTCAACTGCGGCGACACTTGAGTTCCTCCCGGATGGTCGCATGAGCGCGGCCGCGTCGATCGAGATGGCGCGGTTCGCACTCGGGTCGATCGAACGGCCGGCGGTCGGACGTCACTTCTTGTCGGCCCGGTCGAGCGGCTGCCGAGAATTTCGGCTTGCCTGGGATTCATCTCGGGACGACCGGGTTGCGGCTCTACTACGACGACGCGATCTCGACGGTTCATCGACCGTTCTCGTCGCCGCAGGTTTTCGGTGTGTCGACCGGTCGGTGCCGGCAATAGTGCGATCCCCGGCGCGGGGATCGGCTCCGACTGCCGTTGGGTGACAGTTTCTCGACTCGCCCTCGGACGACTCCGCTGAGCGGCCACGGCGGGGGTGTCGACAGCGTCCGCCCGCGCGTCCGAACCGCCGTCGACGGCGTGGAAGATGGCGGCGTCCAGGGCTGGTTGGCCGGATCGGGCAGGGCCATTGGGCTCTGCCGGCCGATGCCCACGTGCCCTGTCCGGCATCGACCTAGGCGTGTGATCTTCACTCCCGAATGCGAGGTCGGGCCCGTGGGCGGCCCGAAGGGTGATGACACGACAGGGTTTTCGTGAATTCACGTTCGTGTGCCGACCCGAAGCGTTCATACGGCAGCCGAATTGCGTGACGTGGCGCGTGGAATTGGTGCTTGCCCGGCCGGGGGCAATAGACCTGTGCCGGTTCCCGGATCATCAGCGCTGCTTCAGGCTGGCTCGCTACGTTCCGCACATGAGCGCAAACGGATTAGCTCGCAGCCGATGGGCCGTTGCCGCGACCGCGTTGGCTCTCGTCACCACTGCCTGCGCGTTGCCCGGAGCCCGGGCGGCGTCGAACGCCGGCCATGCCAAACCGAACATCGTGTTCGTGCTGACCGACGACCTGGCCACCAACCTCGTCCAGTACATGCCGCACGTGCAGGCGCTGGCCAAGGCCGGAACGTCCTTCAGCAACTACACCGTCACCGACTCGCTGTGCTGCCCGTCCCGGTCGTCGCTGTTCTCCGGGCGGTTCCCGCACGACACCGGCATCTACACCAACGGCGGCAACGACGGCGGCTTCGGCACCTTCCACGCCAGGGGCGAGGAGAAGGACACCGTCGCCACCTCGTTGCAGCAGGCCGGCTACCGCACCGGCATGATGGGCAAGTACCTCAACGGCTACCAGCCCGCGTCCACTCTGGACGGTCAGGCCGACTACGTCCCGCCGGGCTGGTCGACCTGGGACGTCGCCGGCGACGGCTATCCCGAGTTCAACTACGACCTGAACGAGAACCACAAGGTGGTGCACTACGGCAGCCAGCCGAAGGACTACCTCACCGACGTGCTCAGCGGCAAGGCGTCGGACTTCATCACCTCGTCCGCGACCGCGCATTCGCCGTTCTTCCTCGAGGTGGCGACCTTCGCGCCGCATGCGCCGTACACGCCCGCGCCGGCCGACGCCAACTCGTTCCCCGGGCTGACGGCGCCGGAAGGGCCGGCCTACGACACGCTGCCCACGGATCCGCCGGCCTGGCTGGCCGGCCGCGCTCCGTTGACGGCGCAGGAGCAGCAGAACATCGACACCAGCTTCCGCAAGCGGGTGCAGGCGGTGCAGGCCGTCGACCGGATGATCGCCTCGATCGAGCACACGCTGTCGACGGCGGGTGTCGCCGGCGACACCGACATCGTGTTCAGCTCCGACAACGGCTACCACATGGGCGAATACCGGCTCAATCCCGGAAAGATGACGGCGTTCGACACCGACGTCAACGTGCCGCTCATCGTCTCCGGACCAGGTGTGCCGGCCGGTCGCACGTCCAGCGCGCCGGTCGAGAACATCGACCTGCGGCCGACCTTCGCCGACCTGGCGGGGGCGAATACGCCGACCGACGTCGACGGGCACACGTTGGCCCGGCTGCTGACGGACGACAACCCGGCCGATTGGCGCACTGCCGCGTTGATCGAGCACCACGGACCGGACACCAATCCCGACGACCCGGACTTCCCGGCAGCCAACAGCGGTAACCCGACCAGCTACGAGGCGCTGCGCACCGCGGCCTACACCTATGTGGAGTACAGCGACGGCGGGACCGAGTACTACGACCGGCGATCCGATCCGCACGAGCTGCACAACACCGTGAAGCAGCTGCCGGCCGCGACGCTGACGGCCCTGCACGACGATCTGCGAGCGATGACCGCCTGTCACGGCCAGGTCTCTTGCTGGCACGCGGCTCACTTGGCGCACTGAATCCGAACCGGTGCGTGGTCGGCGTCGACAATCCGCCGGCCACGCACGGCGCGTCGTTCGCGGAGCCGGGCGGCGTCCGCGCTGGACGCGTGCCCCACCTCGTCCGCGACTGATGCAGAACTACGTTGGTGTGGCGTCACACCGGTCGGGGTAGCCGGTGGCGGTGATGAGGCAACCACTGCGTGCGCTGCGCCAGGTCGTCACGAGCCGGCCCGTGATGCGGATTCCGGATCGGGCCAGTGACGTCGAGAGTGCCACGCTGCGCTATCTGCTGTACGTGCTGCTGCCCGCGTGGTTCGCGCCAGGCGTCCTGGACTGGTGGCAGCACCGCCGCACGGACATCGAGCACACCGCCGGCGTCAAGGAATCGGCGATTCACCTGTTGATGATGGCCGAGGTGGGTGTGCCGATCACGCTGGTGCTGCTGTGCGAGGTCAACCCGGCGGTGCTGACGGCGATGGCCGTGGCGGTGGCCGCGCACGAGGCGACCGCCCTGTGGGACGTGAAGACGGCGGTCGACAGCGGGCGCGAGGTGCGGCCGATCGAGCAGCACATCCACAGCTTCCTGGAGTCGCTGCCGTTCATGGGCACGGCGGCGATCGCCTGTCTGCACTGGAAACAGGTCCGCGAGCTGGTGAAGGCTGATGGCGCGTGGCGGTTCCAGTGGAAGAAGAACCCGTTGCCGAGCAACTACCTCACGGGTGTCGCGGCGGCGATCGCCGGCCTGATCGCGTTGCCGTACGGGGAGGAGCTGTTGCGGTGCCTGCGGGCCAGGCTCCGCTGAGCCCGGCCCGCGCGACCGCTCACGGGTGCAGCACCACCTTCGTCCAGCCGTCCTCGCGCCGGTCGAACCGCTCGTAGGCCTCGGCCGCCTGATCGAGGGTCAGCTCGTGGGACACCAGGAACGAGGGCTTCGCCTTCCCCGCGGCGATCAGGTCGCGCAGCTGGCGGTTGTACCGCTTCACGTTGGCCTGCCCCGAGCCCATCCGCAGGCCCTTCTGGAAGAACAGGCCCATGTCGAACGCGATCCGGCCGTCCTTGCTCAGCTCGTCGGGACCGCCGGGGTCCTGCGGGACGAAGACGCCGACCACGCCGATCGCGCCCGTCGCCCGCACCGACTGGACGAGGCTGTTCATGGTCGTGTTCGGCCGTTCCTGGCCGGCGGGATCGTGGGCCTGCCAGCCGACGCACTCGCAGCCCTTGTCCGCACCCTCGCCGCCCGTCAGGCCCAGCACGGCCTCCACCGCGTCGACGGCCGACTGGTCCACCGGGATCGCCCCGATCGACTCGCCCAGCGCCAGCCGGTCGGGCTGGTGGTCGACCAGCATCACCTTGCTGGCCCCGCGCAGCTGTGCCGAATACGCGGCCATCAGCCCGACCGGACCGGCGCCCCACACCACGACGGAGTCGCCGGGCTCGACCTGCGCCAGTTCCGTGGCGTGGTAGCCGGTGGGCCAGATGTCGGCTAGCATCACGTAGTCGTTCTGCTTCTCGATCGCGTCCGGCGGCAGCCGCAGGCAGTTGAAGTCGCCGTAGGGCACGCGCAGCAGCTCGGCCTGGCCGCCGCTGTAGGGGCCCATCGACGCGTAGCCGTACGCGCCGCCGGCGAAGCCGGGGTTGACCGTCAGACAGAAGCCGGTGAAGCCGCGCTCGCAGTTCTTGCAGAATCCGCAGGCGATGTTGAACGGCAGGCACACCTGGTCGCCGACCTTGACCCGGTCCACCGCCGGCCCGACCTCGATCACCTCGCCGAGGTTCTCGTGGCCGAGGACCTTGCCTTCCTCCACGTCGGTGCGGCCCTCGTACATGTGCAGGTCGGAGCCGCAGATGTTGGTGCTGGTGACGCGCACCAGCACGTCGGTCGCCTTCTCGATCCGCGCGTCGGGCACGTCCTTGACGGCCACCTGGCGCGGTCCTTCGTATACCAGTGCTCGCATGCGTTCGGCGTACCCGCGTCGTCGGTGCGAAAACGTCGGCGCCACCCGCCCGCCGCACCAGGTTCGACGAGCACCGCTCGACGGCACCGGCCCAGCGCTCCCGGCGGCTGATCGGCTCACCGACCGTCCCCTGGGCCGGCCCGAACGGTCCGATGTGGTTGGCTGACGCGTGGACAATGAGGCGCTGCTGGTCCGCCGTGGGTTCGTCTTGGAGTACGTCACGCTGGGCTGGAACGTGGTCGGCATCGTCGTGCTCGCCGTCACCGCGATCGCCGCGCGCTCGGTCGCGCTGGCCGGCTTCGGCCTGGACTCGCTGATCGAGATCGGCGCGTCGATCGTCGTGGTGTGGGAGCTGTCGGACACGCACCGCCAGCGCCAGCGACGTGCGTTGCAGCTGATCGGCGTCGCGTTCGCTCTACTGGCGCTCTACCTGGCCGCGCAGTCCACAGTGGTGTTGGTCAACGGCGACCGTCCCGGGCACAGCCCGGGAGGTATCGCGTGGACCGCGCTCACCGCCGTCGTGATGTTCACGCTCGCCGCCGGCAAGGCCCGCACCGGGGCGGCGCTGGACAACCCGGTGCTGCGCACCGAGGGGCGGGTCACCCTCGTCGACGGCATCCTGGCCGCGGCCGTCCTGGTCGGGCTCGTGCTCAACGCCGCCCTGGGATGGTGGTGGGCCGACCCCGTCGCCGGCTACGTCCTGGTCTTCTACGCCGCCCGCGAGGTCTACGCGATCTTCTTCGCCCGGTCGGACGAGAACTGACCGGCCGGCGCCACCGCGGTGGGCGCTCAGCAGCAGCCGTCACCGCGCCAGGACTCGACGCCCTCCCACACCGCCAGCCCGGCGATGCCCAGTCCGACCACCGGGTCCAGCCACCACCAGCCGAACGCGACATTGGCCAGCAGGCCCACCAGCACCGCCGCCGCCAGGTACGCGCACAGCAGGTTCTGGGCTCCCTCACCGCTGGTCGCCCCCGAACCCAGCCGGCCACCCAGGCGCTTCTTCGCCACGCCCAGCAGTGGCATCACGATCAAGCTGGCGATCGACAGGCCGATGCCCAGCCAACTGATGCCCGCGTGATCGCCGGCGACCAGGGTTGTGACCGCGTCGTAGGCGATGTAGGGGGCCAGCAGGAAGAACGTGACCGCGACGGCCTTCCGCGCGCGGGCCTCGGCGGTCTCGGACAGGGTGCGGGCGCCGGTGAATCGCCAGACGACGATCATGCTGGCCAGTCCTTCGATGGCGGAGTCCAGGCCGAAGCCCAGCAGCGCGACCGAGCCGGCCAGGACCGCCGCGACGATGGCCACCGTGCCCTCGGCGGCCATGTAGGCCAGCGACAACCAGGACAGCAGCCGAGCCTGCCGGGCGTCGCGGCGCCAGTTCTCGTCTCGCCGCACCGGTGCGGCCGCGCAGCAGTCGACCTGGTCCTGGACCGGCTGGTCGGCGGTGCTCACGACGGGTCCTCCTCGCAGCAGGCGTCGATGCCGTACGTGGGGCACAGCGCGACGGCCTTGCCGGTGGCGGCCAGCACCGGCTCGGCGGCGGCGAGGATGTCGATCACGGTCGGCTGGGCCAGCCGGAACAGCGAAGCCCGGCCCTGTGGCAGGGAATCGACCAGGCCGCAGTCGCGCAGGCAGGCCAGGTGCTTGGAGACCGTGGACTGCGCCAGCCCCAGCGTGGCGACCAGGTCGACCACCCGAGCCGGTCCACCGGCGAGTTGACGCAGGATCGCCAGTCGAGCGGGGTCGCCGAGCGACCGGAACAACGCCGCTGCCGGCGCCAGTTCGACCCGCTGTACCTCAAGATCGGGGGATGTCATCGCCACTGGGCGATATTAGCGCCATGTACGCGCCGTCCGCTGCGAGCGGACGTCACTGCTGGTCGGAAGCGGTGAGTGATGCATAATCGAACGTATGATCGATAGCTCGGCGGCGGGTAGAGACTTCGGGTACGTGTTGCGGACGTCAGATCCGCACGTCGAGTGCTTGAACGGCCATCGCCTCGGGCTTGCCGGGTCGGTCCGCTACTTCAGCCATGGCCTGAATCTGCACGCGACGGCGTGCGTGCTGTGCACCGAGCTAAGTCTGGACCGTCCGGCGTGGTTCGCTGTCGATCACACCGTGGTGCGGCGAGCCGGCGAGGCGCCGCCACGGCTCCAACTCGGGGTCGAGTTCGTCATGTACCCGCCGCGTGCGACCGGAGGGGTTGGTGAGTTTCGGCTGCACTTCGAGCAGAAGCCGGCGGCACGGGTTCGGGTGCAGATGTGCGCGGTCGACCGGCGAGGTGTCATCGCCCTGGTGGAGGTGAAGCCGTCGCATCGGCGTCGGCGGATGGCGACTGTGCTTGTCGCATGCGTGCTGGCTCGTGGTCCAGGGTTCGCCTGGTCGACAGTGACAGTGCCGGCGGATGCTCCGGCGCGGGCGTTCTGCGCGTCGCTGGCCGCGCAGCACGAACCTCGGTTCGGGGAGCCGGGCTACTGCTCGCACATGTTGCGCGCAAATGGGGAGTGCGGCTGAGCGTCCGGCGGCCGGTCTACTGCCTGCTTTGGGTGGCTGCGGGGCCGACGGGCAGCGCGGGCTTGACACTGACCATCGTCCGCAAAGGACGGCGGCTCGGCAGGACCGCCACTGCCACTCGATTGCGAGCGCAGCGATGGCGCCGACCTCGAATCCGACGGCATCGCGTAGAAAACCTTCGTGGGGGGAGTGAATACGTCGCCGCGCGGCGCTTCGCTGGCCAGGACTTGGTTGAAGTTCGACACTATGCCTGTCGGACGCCGGAGTCGTGGATTGCTGGCCTTCACTGTCAAATGGTGAAGCGCCACAGGGAATGTGTGCATTGCGAGCGTCGCCTATGGGATGCGAGGGTGGCGCGGCCACACGGTTCTGATCCGCACCGGGTGAAGCGCTGCCACCTCCGAGCCGCCGAGACTGACCGCGGGCAGGAAGCGTTCACCACCCTCATCCACGAGCCGGCCTCCGGCGCGCCCCTGGGGATGAGCCTCGCAGGCAGGACACGACATGCATGACTTCGGTTCACCTGTCGGAGACGCCGACAGGGGCACTCCCGCGTGGCACGCTCGGCCGGCCGAGGACGTCGCCGAGCAGCTGTTCGTCGATCCGGAACGTGGCCTCGACACTGCCGAGGCCACGCGCCGGCTGGCCGAGTACGGGCCCAACGAGATGGCGACCGATCCGCCACCGAACATGTGGGCGGTCGCCCGGGGTCAGGTGGCCAACCCCATGAACATCATGCTGCTGATGGTCTGCGTCGCCAGTTTCGCGATCGGGCAGGTGCCGACGGGTCTGGTCGTGCTGGGCCTGGTGACGTTCAACGTGGTCATGGGCACCAGCCAGGAGCTGAAGGCCCACGCCAGTGTCGAGGCGCTGGCGCAGGTCCAGGTTCCCCGCGCCCGGGTTCGCCGCTCGGGAAAGGTCGTGGAGGTCGAATCCACCAAGCTGGTGCCGGGCGACATCGTGCTGCTGGAGGCCGGTGACGTCGTTCCCGCCGACGGGCGGATCATCTCGTCGGTGGCGCTGGAGACGCAGGAAGCCGCGCTCACCGGCGAGAGCACGCCGGTGGCCAAGGACGCCACGACCTTGTCCGAGGGGGAGACGGAGCTCGGCGACCGCACGAATCTGGCGTTCCAGAGCACGCAGGTCACCCGGGGCACGGCGACGGTCGTGGTCACCGCGACCGGCAGGGCCACCGAAATGGGGCGGATCGCCGGCATGGTCACGGCGACGCGGCGGGCCCGGTCGCCACTGCAACGCGAGCTCGACGGGATGACCAAGGTGTTCGGGGTCGTCGCGTGGCTGTCGGTGGCATTGATCGCCGTCGTCGGCGTCGCACGGGGACA
Source organism: Kutzneria buriramensis (assembly GCF_003387475.1). GTDB lineage: Bacteria > Actinomycetota > Actinomycetes > Mycobacteriales > Pseudonocardiaceae > Kutzneria > Kutzneria buriramensis. The sequence continues at coordinate 204,916 of NZ_QUNO01000019.1, forward strand.
GCAGCTCGGCACCCTCCTGCTGCTGTGCGTGTCCACCGCGATCTCGGCGATACCCACCGGACTGCCGACCTTCGTGCAGGCGATGCTGTCGTCCGGCGCGCGGCGCCTGGCCGAGTCCAAGGCGGTGGTCACGTCGCTCGCCGATGTCGAGACCCTTGGCGCGACGACGGTCATCAACACCGACAAGACCGGCACGCTGACACTGAACGCGATGACGGTCACCACGATGCAGGCCGGCGGTGAGTGGTACCGGATCGAGGGCCCCGGCTATCGGAAGACCGGTGCGATTCTGGGCGTGGCAGGGGCGCGGCCGCCGGACTTCCGGCGCCTGGCCCTCGGGCTGGCGCTGTGCACCGATGCCACCGTCGCCGACGACGGGACGGTGATCGGGGACCCCACCGAAGCGGCGTTGGTGGTGCTGGCCGCGAAGATGGGCGTCGACGCGGTCGAGACGCGGGAGGCGATGCCGCGGCGCGCCGAGGTCCCGTTCGACTCCACGTACAAGTTCATGGCGACGTTCCACGACCGTTCGGGCCTGCTGGCCGGCGGCATCCTGCGCAAGCCGCACTTCGTCACGGTGAAGGGCGCCCCGGAGGTCGTGCTGGCACGCTGCGATCGAGCACTGTGGCGCGGTCTCGAGGTCCCGATCGACGTTGCCCGCCGGGATGTCGAGGCCGCGAACCGGCAGCTCTCCGAGCGTGGACTTCGGGTGCTCGCGTTCGCCGCCCGCGATCTCGACGCCGCCAGGATGCCCGCGACGCTGGCCGATCCCATGGGCGCGGTCGGCGGCCTCGTCTTCGTGGCACTCGTCGGGATCGTGGACCCACTCCGCCCCGAGGCCAAGCGGGCGGTGGACGTCGCCCTGGCCGCCGGGATCGACATGCGGATGATCACCGGCGACCACGCCGTCACGGCCCGCGCGATCGCCGACGAGCTCGGCCTCGGCCCCGGCGTCGTCACCGGCGCCGAGCTGCACCGGCTCGGCGACGACGAGCTGGTGCGCAGGCTTCCCGACCTGCATGTCTTCGGGCGCGTGGCGCCGGAGGACAAGTTGCGGCTGGTGCGACTGATGCAGGAGTCGGGGGAGGTCGTGGCGATGACGGGCGACGCCGTCAACGACGCGGCCGCGCTGAAGCAGGCCGACGTCGGCGTCGCCATGGGCAGCGGTTCGGAGGTGTCGAAGCAGGCGGCGAAGATCGTGCTGACCGATGACAACTTCGCCACCCTCGTGCGGGCCGTCGACCTGGGGCGCGACATCTACCGGCGGATCTCCTCCTACGTCCGGCTGCAACTGACGATCTTGTCGTCGGTGCTGCAGCTGATGGTGTACGCCACCGTCCTCGACATCAACCGGGGCGTCGCCCTGTTCCCGCTCCAGCTGTTGTTCTGCAAGTTCTTCGTGGTGATCACGGTGGTGATCGGGTTCATCGTCGACGTTCCCGATCCCGGCGTGATGCGAATGCCGCCGCGCCGGCCCGGGACGACGATCGTCAACCGGCCGCAGGTCGTCCGCTGGCTCGTCAGCGGGTTCGTGCTCGCCGGTCTCGCCCTTGCCGTGCTCGTCTGGGGACCCGACACGCCGAGCACCACGCAGCCGTCCGTCTCGATGACGATGGTCTTCGCGATCATCTCGCTCAGCGCGGTCAACATCGGCCTGGTCATGCGCCGTGAACGCCAGGCGCCGTGGTCGCCTCCGGTGTTCCCGTACCTGGGTTGGATCGTCCTCGGCTGGCTGCTCACGTGGGCGGCCGTCGAACTGACCATGTTCCAGCGCCTGCTCAGCACCGTCTCGCTGAGCGGAGCGCAGTGGACGGTCGTGATCGCGCTGTCGCTCATCGTGCCGGCCGGTGTCGGTGTCGACAGGGCAATCCAGCTGTCGCGATCCTCGCGGTCAACTCGGCCGGCCGCCCAGCACACGGAGTAGCGCGACGACCGTGGCCCACGTTCCGGACGGCAGTGTCGCCGCCGGGGACGTGCCCGGTGCGTCGCGGGGTACGCGGACCCGCAGTGCGTCAGGCAGGATCCGGAAACGCAGCGGAGGCGCGAGCCACGTCGCTTCGCCGTCGATGCTCGCCTCGATCAGGGGGCGCCCGGAGTCCACCACGAACTCCGGCGCCGACCACGACACGTAGCCGGGGAATCGTGAGATCCTGCCCGCCAGCTCGGCCGAGATCAGCGCCGGCACCTGCGCGGCTCGGTTCGCCGTCACGGTGACGATGCCGAGCGTTCCGGCGTCGAGGCGCTGCCGGGTGCCGAACCCGCTCAGGTGCTCCAGCCGGTACGGGTTGTTGGAGACGAGCACGAGATCGGCCGACTCGCGACGGGTTCCGTCGGGCAGGGCGAATCGCAGATCCGGGCGTTGCGCGTCCGGACCGAGCAGATCGGGCAACTGCCGCACCACCGTCGCCGCTTTGGCGTCTCGGTAGGCGGGGGACTGGACAGCGGTCGCGAAGACCCCCAGCGAGACGTTGTTGACGAAGACCCGCTCGTCGAGCTCGGCCAGGTCGACGCGCCGTTCGACGGCGTCGCCGAACGCGGCCAGCGCTGCGGGCACGTCGTCGCGGTCCAGCCCGAGGTCGAGCGCGAAGTGGTTCCGGGTGCCCGCAGGGACGCAGACGAACGCCACGCCGTGCCGGCGTGCCACGTCGGCGACCATTGCCTGGGATCCGTCGCCACCTGCCATTCCGAGCACGTCCGCACCGTTTGCGACCGCCTGCTCGGCCAACGCCCGCAGGTCGTCGCCCGGCCGCAGTTCGACGGGCTCGACCCCGAGGGCGCGGGCCTTGGCGGCCAGGCCGAACCGGCTGGCCTTCCCGCCGCCGGAGCGTGGGTTCATCAACAGGACGCCATGGCGCGCCGGCGCGGTCCGGCTGACGGCACGGGCGGGTGTGTGCCCCAATGCGGCCCTGGTCGCGCCCGCGGACAGCGCGACCAGGACGGCCACCACCAGGACCCACAGGTACGCGCGCAGGTCCGGCAGGGCAGCGGTGGCGGCCAGCGCCAGCACGGCGATCGCGGCGGCCGGAATACGGCGCCATCCCCGACGGACCAGCGCCGCCCACGCGGCGGCGATCGCGCAGCCGACGAGCAGGACGGCGGCGATCAACTCGAGCGGATCGCGCAACAGCACGGAAACCGTGAGGACGAGCGGCGCGACACCGGTGGCCAGCGCGACCAGCGCGAAACCGCGCCGTGCCGCAGGGGAGCGAACCACGTACCGGGCCATCACCACACCACCCTCCTGCCGGCGGCCAACACTGTTCCCGAGCCCGCCGCGGCGGGCTTCACCCGGCGCGGGCGAGGCTTGGAGCCTGTCCGGCGTGGCTTCGTCGCGCGAGGCGCCTGATTCACCCGGCCGGGATGAGCAGCGGGCCGTGGCGGCGTCCTAGCGTCGGGCACATGGAGGAGCCTCAGGGCCCGACGGTCTCACCGGGTGGCGCGGAACCGTCGGCGACATTCCTGCCCTCGCTGGAGGAATGGGCCCGGTCGACAGCGGGCCGGCTACTGGCGGAGCTGCCGCGGAGATGGGCGCACAGCCAGGGTGTGGCGCGCAAGGCCGAAGACGTCGCCCTCGCCCTCGAACCCGCGGACCGGCCAATGCTGATCGCCGCGGCGTGGTTGCATGACATCGGATATGCCGCCGTGCTGCGGAAGTGCGGATTGCACCCGCTCGACGGCGCGCGCTACCTCGCCGCGCTCGGTGTCCCCGGCAGGGTATGCGGACTGGTGGCCCATCACTCGGGAGCGGCATCGGTCGCCGCGCTGATGGGCCTTGGCCACCAGCTCGCGGAGTTCCCGGACGAACGCGGCCCGGTCCGGGACGCGCTGTGGTACTGCGACCTGACCACGAGCCCCGACGGCCTGCCCGTCTCGTTACGGACTCGGACGGTGGAGCTGTGCGCACGGCGGGGTCCCGACGATCCCGTGGTGCGGGCGCTGGCGGACAACGGTGCGGAGCGGGCGGGTGCGGTTCGCCGGACCGAGTCGCTGTTGTGTCCCGTCCTGTCCGGCCAGAACAGGGACTCGGGACATGGCCGACGAAACGGCTGAGCGGACTGCCGGGCGGCGCCGGGCTTCGGGAATCTACGGGTCGATCGTGACCGCGGCCACCCTGACCGCGGCGGGCGGGCAGTTGCCCACTCTGCCCCTCGCGGTCGCGGTCGTGGTCACGCTCCTGGTCTACTGGACAGCCGAGGAATACGCGGAACTGCTGGGCGAGCACGTCGACGACGGCAAGTTACCCGGGATGGCGCAGATCTCCGCGGAACTGCGCAGGACCTGGCCCATGGTGACCGCGTCCTACGGCCCGCTCGCCGCGCTCCTGCTGGTTCGGTTGGCGGGCGCCTCACCGGTGACCGCGGCCAACGCAGGGCTGGCCGTCGCGGTAATGCTGTTGGTGTACCACGCGTGGTCGGCGGCGCGGGTCGCCCGGCTGCGGGGGCCGGCGCTGATCGGGGCGACCTGTGCGGCCGGGCTGCTCGGCGTCGTCATGATCCTGCTGAAGAACCTCGTTCTGGTTCACCTGCACTGAAGGGAATCCAGTCGGTGTTCCGCTCCTCGCGGAACGCGGCGACGGCGGAGTCGATGGTGGGGTAGAAATGGGCGGGATCGAGGGCACGGGTCAGCTGGTAGCGGTCGATCTTGCGCCGCACCGGATCCTTCAGCTCGGCGAGCACCAGGTGGGCGCCGCGCTTGTTGAGCTCCTCGGCGAGGTCGCGCAGCATGTCGGCCGCAGTGGTGTCCACATCGGTCACCGGCTCGGCGGCCACGACGATCCAGTGGGGCGCGGGGCTTGTCGCCGCCAGCCGGCGGATCTCGTCGCGGAACGTCTTGGCGTTGGCGAACATCAGCGGCGCGTCGAACCGGAAGATCACCAGGCCGGGCAGCCGGAGCGCGCGCGGGTAGGAGCGCACGTCGTGGAAGCCGGGCAGGTTCTCGACCTTGCCGAGCACCGTCTGGTAAGGACGCCAGGCGTGCCGGAACACGTTCAGGATCGACAGGCCCACCGCGATCGCGATCCCGGGCAGCACACCCAGCAGGGCGACTCCGGCCAGTGCGGCGGCCGACAGCGAGAACTCGGTGCGTCGCTGCCGCCACAGCCGCGCTGTTCCCGGCACGTCGGCCAACGACAGCGCCGCGGTGATCACGATCGCGGCGAGTACGGGCTGGGGAAGGTTCCGGAACAGCCCGGGCACGAAGACGATCGTCACCGTGATCAGCGCGGCGCCGACGACTCCGGCCAGCTGGGTCCGCGCCCCGGCCTGCTGGGCGACCGCGGTCCGCGAGCCGCTGGTGCTGACGGGAAACCCCTGGAAGAGCCCGGCCGCCAGGTTCGCCGCTCCGATTCCGGCCATCTCCCGGTTGCCGTGGATCTCCTGCCCGGTGCGCACGGCGAACGCCGAGGCCGTGGAGATCGTGTCCGCCAGCGACACCACCGCGATGCCCAGCGCTCCGGCGAACAGCGGCCCGAGATCCGAGAGGCGCACGTCCGGGATGGTCAGCGGTGGAAAGCCGCCCGGCAGGACACCGACCAGCTGCACGCCGTGCGCTGCCAGGTCGAACAGCGGCGCCGCGGCGATCGCGAGCAGGACGACGACCAGGACTGCGGGGATCTTGCGCAGCCAGTGTTGCAGCACCAGGATCGCCGCGATGCCGCAGACTCCCACCGCGGCGGCCGCGCCGACCACCTCGCCGCCGGCGATTCCCCGCGCCACGGCGCCGATCTCGGCCATGAGACCGTCCGCCTCGACGCTGAACCCACACAGCTTGGGCAACTGGCCCACCACGATGGTGAGCGCCAGCCCGTTGAGGTACCCGATCATCGTGGGCTTCGAGATGAGATCGGCGATGAAACCGAGCTTCGCCACCGCCGCGACGAGCATGATGGCCCCGACCGTGATCGCCAGCATCGACGCGAGCGCGACGGCGCGCGCCGGATCGCCGCGAGCCGCGCCCAGCGGCAGGATCGTCGCGGCGATCATCGGCCCGAGCGCGGAATCCGGACCCAGCACGAGGATCCGCGACGGTCCGAACACCGCGTAGCCCAGCAGACACAGGATGGACGTGTACAACCCGGTGATCGCGGGGAGCCCGGCGAGTTCCGCGTAGGCCATGCCCTGCGGCACCAGCAGCGTCGTGAGGACGACACCCGCGACGACGTCCTTGGCCAGCCAGCTGCGCCGGTAGGACCTGATCTGCCGCAGACCGGGGATCCACTGGGACATGGCCAATCCCTTCAGCGGACGGACGGTGGTGACCATGCTAGCCGGCACGCCCGCACCTCTCCCGGGGAGCTGGTCCTCATCGGAGGAGACGAAAGACCCTCGACAGAACGGAAAAATCCGCCGAGCCTCGATCGGAGGCCGAAACCGAGGAGGCGTCGTGATGAACGACGTGCGAGCCAAGAGGATCGCGAACTTCATCGAGCCACTGCGCGTCGAGCCGGGTTCGAAGGTCAGGCTGGCCAAGGACTTCGACCCGGCCTTCAAGGCCGGGGTCACGAAGAAGCGGGACGGCCGCGAGCTGTTGCGGACCGGGGTCGAACTGCTCGCCGAGTACCAGCGCAGGCTGGCCGCGGAGAACACCCGTGGGGTGCTGTTGTGCCTTCAGGCGCTCGATGCCGGCGGCAAGGACGGCACCATCCGGCACGTGATGAGCGGGGTCAACCCGCAGGGCGTGAAGGTGAGCAGCTTCAAGGTCCCCTCGGCCGAGGAACTCGACCACGACTACCTGTGGCGCTACGCGTGCCGGCTGCCCGCCCGCGGTGAGATCGGGATCTTCAACCGGTCGCACTACGAGGAGGTCCTCGTGGTCCGGGTGCACCCGGAGAACCTGGACCGGCAGCGGCTTCCCGGCGCCTCCGCGGGCAAGAACCTGTGGGCCCGTCGGTTCCGCGAGATCAACGACTGGGAGCGGTACCTGACCGACAACGGGTTCTCCGTGGTGAAGCTCTTCCTCAACCTGTCGTGGGAGGAACAGCGCGCGCGGTTCCTGAGGCGGATCGACGTGCCCGACCGCAACTGGAAGTTCTCCGCCGCCGACATCCGGGAGCGGCGGTTCTGGAAGGACTACCAGCACGCGTTCTCCGAGATGCTGTCGGCGACGAGCAAACCCTGGGCGCCGTGGTACGTGATCCCGGCGGACCGCAAGTGGTTCGCACGCCTGTGCGCCGGCGCCGTGCTGGCGCACACGTTGATGGAGCTCGATCCTCAGTACCCGCGTGTGAGCGACGAGGCTCGTGACGAGCTGAGCAAGGCCAGGGCGGAGCTCGAGGCCGAGGAGCAGCCTCCCACGACGGCGGGCGGTTCACGCCGAGCCTGAGAGGAGATGACGAGATGACGCAGCCGTTCGACGCCCCGGCGCCCGCCCGGCCGTGGTACGCCCACGGAGCCGAGGACGCCGCGGCCCTTCTCGGCGTCGATCCCGCCCACGGGCTGTTCACCGCCCGCGCGGTGGAGTTGTTGCGCGCCAACGGTCCCAACGCGCTGCCGGAGGAGAAGCCACAGCCGGGCTGGCTGCGCTTCCTCGAGGAGTACCGCAGCTACATGCAGATCATTCTGGTCGCCGCCGCGGTGGTCTCGCTGGCGATCCGGCAATGGACCACGGCGATCCTGCTGGTGGTCCTGACCGTGGTGAACGCGGTTGTCGGGCTGCGGCAGCAGGGCAAGGCCGACAGCGCGATGAACGCGCTGAAGTCGATGACGAAGCCGACCGCGAGAGTGCGCCGGGACGGAAAGGAGGCGGTGCTGCCGGCGGAGGACCTCGTCGTGGGCGACATCGTGCTCATCGCGGCCGGCGATCAGGTGCCCGCGGACGGGCGGATCCTGGACGCGAGTTCGCTCCAGATCGACGAGTCCGCCCTGACCGGCGAGAGTGTGCCCGCCGCCAAAAGCGCGCAGGCGCTCCCGGCCGACCACCTCGGTCCCGGGGACCAGACGAACATGGCGTTCATGCACACCCCGGTCACCCACGGCAGCGGCACGATGGTTGTCACCGCGACCGGCGCCGCCACGGAGCTGGGCCGGATCGCCGGGATGCTGTCGACCACACCGCCGGAGCAGTCACCGCTGACCCGGGAGCTCGACCGGCTGACGCTGTGGATCGCCGCCGCCGCGGGGCTGACCATGATCGTGATGTTCGTCCTCGGGCTCAACCGGGGCCAGACCTGGGACGCGCTGTTCGTCAGCGCGGTGTCGCTCGCGATCGCCGCGATCCCGGAGGCCCTGCCGACCGTCACCCAGACCATCCTCTCGCTCGGTGGCGTCGACCTGGCCAGGCGCAACGCGATCGTGAAGGACCTGCCCTCGGTGGAGACGCTGGGCTTCACCTCGGCGATCAACTCCGACAAGACCGGCACCCTCACGATGAACCAGATGACCGCGGTCGAGGTCGTCGACCCGACCGATCGCTACACGATTTCCGGCAGCGGGTACGACCTGACGGGCAGCGTGCAGCGCGTGGCCGGGTCCAAGGACACGATCGAGGACGCGATCCTGCCCTATCTGATGGCCAGCGACGCGAAGCTCGTCGACGGCAAGGTCGTCGGCGATCCCACGGAGGGAGCCCTGCTCGTGTTGGGGCACAAGGCCGGCGTCGACGTCGACGCCACTCGCGCGGCGCTTCCCCGGCTGGCGACCCTGCCCTTCGACCCGACCTACAAGCTGATGGCGACGTTCCACCCGGCCCAGGACGCCTCGGGGCGGCCGGTCGTCCGCTGCTTCGTCAAGGGCGCGGCGCCGGCCGTGCTGTCCAGGGCGAGCTCCGCCCTGGCCGATCAGGAGAGCATTCCGTGGGACACCGACCTGTCCGCACGGGCCCTGGCGCATCTGGAACGCATGGGAGGCGAGGGCAAACGCGTGATGGCCGCCGCCACGCGTGACATCGACCCCGAGCGGTTCGACCCGCACGGCGACCTGCTCGGCTACGTCACTCGGCTGCGGGTGACGAGCCTGGTGGGCATGGTCGACCCGCCGAGGGACACCTCGAAGGAGGCGGTCGCCAGCGCGCAGGAGGCGCACATCCGCGTCCGCATGGTGACCGGTGACGACGTCATCACCGGCGCCGCCATCGCCGGCCGGCTCGGCATCTCCGGCGAGGCCATGCTCGGCGCCGACTTCGCCGCGCTGGACGAGTCCGAGCGACTGGCCCGCATCGACGGGATCGGTGTGCTGGGCCGGGTCGCCCCCGAGCACAAGGTGTTGCTCGCCGAGACGTTGAAGTGCAGGGGCGATGTGGTGGCGATGACCGGCGACGGCGTCAACGACGCCCCGGCCATCAAGGCCGCCGACATCGGCATCGCGATGGGCAGCGGCACGGAGGTGGCCCGCAACGCCGGGCGGATGGTGCTGTCCGACGACAACTTCGCCACCATCGTCTTCGCCGTCGAGCAGGGCCGCAAGATCTACGACAACCTCACCAAGTACATCCGGTTCGTCCTCGTCCTGCTGGTCGTGTTCGTGCTGACGTTCCTCGGGGCGGCGCTGTTCGACATCGCGGCCGGGGAGCCGTTCAACGCCGGGCAGGTGCTGTGGATCCACTTCGTCGTCAACGCGCCCTTCGGGTTCGCGCTCGGCTTCGATCGGGAGAGCCCCGGCCTCATGGCCCGCCGTCCCCGTCCTCGGGGCGCATCGGTGGTGGGCACCGGGATGATGGTCACTGTCGGGGCGGCAGGCCTGCTGATCAGTGCGATGCTGCTCGCGGTTCTCTACCTGGGCGAGTCCCACTTCGGCGATCCGCGCGTCGCCAATACGATCGCGTTCACCGCGTTCGCGCTCTGCCTCATCGTGGCCGGCCTCGAATGCCGCAGCGAGACGGCGTCCGTGCTGACGACGGCGACGTTCGACAGCAAGCAGCTGAACTGGGTGGTGCTCGGGGAGTTCGTGCTGGCGGTGCTGGTGACGAAGGTGGACGGGCTCCAGCGGTTGCTCGGCACCACCGAGTTGAACGCGCAGCAGTTCGGCTGGGCGATGGTGCCGCCGGTTGTGCTGTTGACGTTGTGGGAAGTGGGCAAGCTGGCGGCCCGCTCCCTGACCGGGCCGAGCGGTATCACCCCGGCAGGATGAGGAGCGCACCGTTTGGCCATGTCAGAGTGGCCAGATGCCGGGTGGTGATCCAGCTAGCGCGAACGGTGACCGGGACAGGCGAGCGCACACGTCGCCGCGCCGGCCTCGCCAGGTGGCGATGCGCAGCGCACAGCGGCGAAATCCGCCTCGGCGGATGACGATTTCCACTGCGTCCAACCGGATCGCGGCGGCCGCGCAAGCCGCGCCGCGTGCGGGCGTGGCGATGCCACGTGGCCTGGTGCTTCTGCTGGGCGCCGGCGCGTCGGTGATCACGGTGGCCGGAATCAGGGCGGCGGCGTGGTTGGTCGCGCCGACGCTGCTGGCACTGGTGATCGTGATCGTGGTGAGCCCGGTGATCAAGTGGTTGAGGGGACGCGGGGTCCCCGCCTGGGCCGCCACGCTGGCGCTCGTCCTCCTGGTGTACGGCGTGCTCATCGCGTTCGGCCTGGTGGTGATCGTCTCCTTCGCGAAGCTGGCCGCGCTGCTGTCCCAGTACGGTGACCGGTTCCACGCCCTCGTCGCCGACGTCACCGACGTGATGGGCCGGCTCGGAGTCGGTCCGGCACAGCTCCGATACGTCGCCGACGCGCTGGACGTCGGCAAGGTGCTGTCAGCGCTCGGCAGCCTGTTGGTCGACCTGACCGGGATGACGACGAGCGTCGTGTTCCTGCTCGCGCTCCTGCTGTTCCTCAGCGTGGAGGCCAACGGCATCGACAGGAGGCTGCTGGAGATCGCCGCGCACCGCCCGCACGCCAGCGTCGCGATGCAGGGCTTCGCCCGCAGAACCCGGCGATACCTGGTCACCACCACGATTTTCGGACTGATCGTCGCCGCGCTGGACGCGGTCGCACTGGCGTGGGTGGGCATTCCGCTGGTGGTGCTGTGGGGCTTGCTGGCGTTCGTGACCAACTACGTGCCCAATGTGGGATTCGTCCTGGGGCTGCTCCCGCCCGCGTTGCTCGCCCTGGTCATCAGCGGCTGGCAACTCATGCTGGTCGTCGTCCTGGTCTACACGGCGGTCAATTTCGTCGCGCAATCGTTGATCCAGCCGCGCTATGTGGGCGACGCCGTCGGACTGTCGGCCGTGACCGCGTTCATGGCGATGGCGTTCTGGGCGTGGGTACTGGGTCCGTTGGGCCTGCTGCTGGCGATTCCGGCGACATTGCTGATCATGGCCGTGCTGGTCGACATCGATCCGCGGGCAAACTGGGTCGCCGCGCTGACTCGGGCGCCGGCCCGGGCCGGACATCATCGATGGCGCCGCCGAGGATCAGGGCAGGACGCCCGCGCTGACGCGTGAGGCGAGTTCGCGCAGCGCGTCGTGGGACGGCGTGCCGGGTTGGGCGGTCCAGGTGAACAACTGCTGGTCCGGATCGGCGGTGCAGACGAGCGCCGCCCAGTCGAGGGTGAGATCGCCGACGACCGGATGCCGCACCTGGTTGCTGCCGGCGCCGCGGACCGCGACCTGGTGTGCGGTCCACCATCGACGGAAGTCCGTGTCCTGCGCCGAGAGCTCGTCGACCAGAGCCGCGAGCTGAGGGTCATCGGGATCCTGCGCGGCCTCCCGCCGCAGCTGCGCGACCCCGTTACGGGCCGCGTATTCCCAGCGCGGATACAGCCCCCGCACGCGTTGATCGCAGAAGACCAGGCGCACGAAGTTCCGGTCCTTCTCCGGAAGACGCCCGAAGTCGGTGAACAGCGCTGCCGCCATGGGGTTCCAGGCCAGGATGTCGGTACGCCGGCCCAGGACCACCGCCGGGGTGGCGGCGAGGTCGTCGAGCAGACGCCGCAGCTGCGGCTGGGCCTGTTGCTGTGCCGGCCGCCCCGACCGCTGCTCCCGGCCGGACAGTTCGAACACGTAGTCGCGTTCGTCCGCGCTGAGCCGGAGCACCCGGGCGAGGGCGGACAGCACTTCCTCGGACGCCCGGCGTCGTCCCTGCTCGAGTCGCGTGTAGAAATCCGTGCTGATCGACGCGAGGGCGGCCACTTCCTCCCGGCGCAGTCCTCGGACACGCCGCCGGTTGCCGGTGCCGGGCAGCCCGACCATGTCGGGGCTCAGCTCGCTGCGCCGCGCCTGGAGGAAATCGCCCAGTTCGCCGCGATGGGCGTCGCCGGTCATACCAGGAATCTAACAGCGCCGACACCGGCAAGGGTGGGCCTGGACTGTCCCAGGACAACCCTGTCAGGGGACGAAAACGGCCCTTTCCGGGGATGGACGGCCGGTGCCAGTGTCGACAGCGAGCAGGTCATCGAACCAGAAAGAGAACCCATGAGCACCGCCACGGCTGCGGTCGACGGGGGCATCGCGCCCTCCCTTCGACGGCTGTACTTCATCCGCTTCGGCTTCGCGATCGTCTGGGCCGGTCTGTTGGTCGTGACCGGTTCGACCGTCAACCCGCTGAGCGTCACGCTGCTCGTGCTCTACCCGGTGTTCGACGTCGCCGCCGCCGTTGTCGACGCTCGCTCGTCCAGGAGCACCAAGCCGGTGCCGGGCCTGTACGTCAACATCGCGATCAGCCTGCTCGCCGCCATCGGCCTGGCCGTCGCCGTCTCAGCCGGCATCCCCGGCGTGCTCCGAGTCTGGGGCGCCTGGGCCATCCTGTCCGGCCTCGTCCAACTCGCCGTCGGCCTCACCCGTCGTAAGCTCGGCGGCCAGTGGCCCATGATCATCAGTGGCGCCATTTCCACTCTCGCCGGCGCCTCGTTCATCCTCCAGGCCGGCCAGCAGGGTGCCGGACTGTCCACACTGGCCGGTTACGCCACCCTCGGCGGCATCTTCTTCCTCGTCTCCGCCCTGCGCCTCGGCCGCGCCGTGAAGGCCGCCTGAGCGAGCCTGCGGGCGCCTCTTTCGGCGCGAGGTTCACCAGCCGGTTGATGGCGGACGGGTGTGTTCTACAACTTGCGCGGTATGTCTCAACGTAATTCAACCCAGTGTGGCAGGCGGGGAATATCCCGTCTGCCGTATTGGCGTTCGCTCCGAATTCCCACATTCTTTCGGCAGGTTCTTCGCCGATCGAAGGGAACGAGGAGATGCGTGAACAGACAGTCGTGAAATGGCCGTTGCGGACGGCGGTGGCCACGGTGGTGGCCGCGCTTGCGCTGACCACGGTCACCCAGGCGTCCTACGCCGCCCGAGCCGGCCTCCACTGGCTCCTCGGTCGCCGACGCGAGCCGGGTCTCGCCGCTGGGCGTCGCCGGCGATCTCGGTGCCGGCGCGCTCACCGATCCGAAGGACATTCCGTGGGCGGATCTGGCCAAGTCCCTGGGTGAGGCGCCGGTGGACGCGATCAAGCAGCCGGGCGTGTTCAGCCTCTGGCGCGCGGCCAAGCAGAAGGGCCTGACGCTGCCGCAGCTGGTGGGCAAGCTCAACCCTCAGGGACCGCTCAACCGGTCGATGGCCAAACTTAAGCTGTCGTCCCGGGCGCAGATCGTGGCCGCCGCGTACGAGGCCGGTCTGGTCACGCCCGGGGGACGCGCTTTCGCCCACCGGATCACGGCGCGGTCGGCGACGGCCGGCCCAGCGCGCTCAGGACGCTGCCGGCCTGGTGATCAGCGCCGAGCTGGTTCGGGTGGAACGGGACGGCGAGGCCCAGCGGCGAGGTCGTCAGTGGAAGCAGCCCCTCGACCCAGTTGGTGCCGGGCAGTTGGCAGAAGTCGTGGCCGGCGCTGGTGCTGTAGGTGTCCACGAACCCCACCTGCTCCGCGGCGGCGACCCGCCGAAGCATGGCGTTCGTCTCCTCCAGCTTCGCACGCAGCCAGCGCACGTCGCCGTCGAGCATCGGCACGTACGGCCAACACCCATGCGGGGCAAGGCCTTGCAGGTAGTCCACGACAAGGACGGTCGCGTGCGGCGAACGAACCCGGATGCCCTCGATCGCCGCGGCCACCAGCGGCTCGGCGTGGGCGATGTTGACCGACATCTGGTCGACGCCGCCCGACACCCACCGTGATTCGCACGAGCCGCCCAGCGGCGCGGGCAGCGGAAGTCCAAGACTGGGCAACAGGTTCAGGCACCCGGTAATCGCTCCGGCCAGGCCGATGTCGTTGCCGCCGATGCCCAGGGTCACGAGGTCCGTGGTCGGGGTCAGCCGGTCGAACTGCGGCGGGTTGACACCCCCGAAGGGCACGCCCTGTGGTCGGGTCAGCTCCACAGTGGACGCCGAGCCGCAGGTGGCGTCCCGAAAGTTCGTGATTCCCAAGGCCGAGGCGACCTGCTTCGGGTAGTCACCGACGCTCTGCCCGCAGCCGAACGGGGCGAAGGTCGTGGCGACGCGGGTCGGCATCACGGTCGAGTCGGCCGACCACGAGTCGCCCAGCGCGACGTACTCGTGAAACGCGGGCGTGGCCGAGGCCGCGGCGGCGGTCCCGCACGCCAGCATCGCGACCAGCAGGCACACGAACACGGTGCGGCGCATGGATTCTCCTTACGGCGTCGACCAGGTGAGCAGAAAGCCCATGACCAGAGCGCGTATCGCTTCGATGAGAGCATCGGGGTCGATCGGCGCCTCGGGATCGGCCAGCTGCGCCAACATGAATCCGTCGAGCAGGGCGACCACCGCGGGGGCGGCCGCCGCCGCGCGCGGGTGATCGAGCGACTGGAGCAGCTCCCCGGCCAGTGCGCGAAACCCGCTCAGGATCTCCACGGCCGCCCCGCGCAGGGCGGGATTGCGGGCGGCCTCAAGGTAGACGCCCACCTGCGCCAGCGCGAGCCGCACATCGACGGCCCGGTGGCCCACGAGATCCACCAGCTTGTCCAGCGTGCCGGCTTCCCGTGCCAAGTCGCGGTACGCGGCCATCTCCCGCGCCATGTACATCCGAACCGCCTCGGCGGTCAGGTCGTCGATGGCGGCGAAGAAGTAGCCCACGGTCGACGCCGGCAGCCCGGCTCGGGCGGCGACGGCCCGATGGCTGACCGCCTGGACGCCCCCCTCGGCGATCAGGTCGATGGCAGCCTGCAGCACGGCTTCGCGCCGCCGCTGGCTGCGTTCCTGTTGCGGCGTCCGCGATGTCGGCACGCGGCGAACCGTAGCAGCGAATATGGACGGCTGTCCAGGTTTTGCCGTCCACAACCGACACGGGTAACCCGTTGGGGGCACTGCGGTGGCGGACCGTCCGGATCGGTGCATGGTGGGAACGACGAGTGTTCCGCCTTCTGGAGGGATGACGATGTCGCGCTGGCGTCGAAGATGGGCCGCGGCCTCCGCGGGTATGCCGAACGCTCGGGCACATCGTTCTCGGGCCCGCTCGTGGCCGGCGGTGCCGCGCTCCACCTGGCAATTCACCCGTGCGGGTCGTCGATGGCCGGCCGGGCTGGTGGCGGCCGCATTGGCCATGCCGCTACTTGCGTCGCCGGCTGAGGCCGTACCCCGGTCGGACAGTTTCATCGTTGTCCTCAAGCAATCACCGGGCGCTAGATCGGCCACTGACCTGGCGCGACAGTACGGGGGCACGATCACGCATCGCTACGAACACGTGCTGTCGGGCTACTCGGCCACGATGACCGCCGACCAGGCGCGTCGAGTCGCCGGGGACCCCAGCGTTGCCTCGGTGGTGGCTGACGGGATCGTCCCGATGCCGCGGGACCGCGCCGTGCGACACGCCAAGGAGGACGAGGTGCCGTGGGGCCTGGACCGGATCGACCAGGCCAATCTCCCCTTGGACGGCAGCTACAACCCCGCCAAGGACGGCCGCGGCGTCACCGTGTACGTGGTGGACAGCGGAGTCCGGGAGATCCCGGACCAGTTCGGAGACCGCCTGAAAACGGGCTACAACGCCACCGGCGACAGCAACGGCACCACGGACTGCGTCGGCCACGGGACCGGAGTCGCCAGCGTCGCCGGCTCGAAGGACTACGGCGTCGCCAAAGCCGTGGACCTGGTGCCGGTGCGCGTCGGCGGCTGCGGAGCGGCCACCAAGGACTCCACCTTGATCGCCGCCATCGACTGGATCACGGTCGACATCGTCCGACCCGCGGTGGTCAACCTCAGCGTCGGAGCCCCGGCCGGGGTGACCGCGACGGGCGCGGACTCCTTGGTGGAGTCCACCATCAAGAAGTCGATCGCCAACGGCGTCCCGTGGGTCATCGCGGCCGGCAACGAGGCCATCGACGCCTGCAAGTCGCCCATGGCGCGGATACCGGAGGTCATCACCGTCGGCGCGACCGAGAGCAAGGACGCCATGTGGGTCAAGGACCCGGCAGATCCGAACGACGACGGCGAGCCGGGTTCGAACTACGGCAAATGCGTGGACATCATGGCCCCGGGCAAGGACATCGAGGCGCCGGGCCTGGAAGAGGACGCCATCTACAGCTGGACGGGCACCTCGGACGCGGCACCGCACGTGACCGGCGCGGCCGCGATGTACCTGGCCGACCACACCGACGCGCCGCCGGCGCAGGTGGCCAACGCGCTCATGCGCACGTCCACAAAGGATGTTCTCACCGGACTGAGCGGCTCTCCGAACCGGCTGCTGCACGTCGAGGGCGCGGACTGAGTCCCCAAAGAGACAACGGCCGGCCCTCTGGGGCGGCCGCCTGGGAAGGAGCAGGTGTCATGGCCTCCACGGTGCGAACAAGCCATCGAACGCGATTCCGGCGGGCCGGCCGCGCGGCAGCAGTTGCGGCGCTCGTGGCCGGCGGGCTGACCGCAGGGCTGGCCCCGGCCGCGCACGCCGACCTGGTGTCCTGCCCGATTCCGGCGTCCGGTGTCAGCACCGACCAGCCCGAAGGCAATTACCTCGACCGCTCGTCGATCGGCGCGAGCGGCAAGTTCGCGCTCTGCACGTCATCAGGCTGGACGCTGAGTGAGTGCGGCGCCGGATTGTCGGCCCAGCAACTCTCCAACAGCGAGGTCGTCGTCAACAGCATCGAGTACCGTCAAGCCCTGGCCGTCTGCGACGTCACCCAGCTGTACTGACTGTGAGGTTGAGGAGGCGGCTGGCGGGCGGTGAGCCGCCCTGCGGGGTGTGCCGGTGGTGCGAGGCGGTTATCGGGGTTCCAGCAGGAAAACCCGGATCTCGCGCCGGCTCGCCCTGGTCGCGTAGGTGTCGTAGGCGGGCCAGTAGGCCACCATCTCCCGCCATGCCCGCTCGCGCTCGTCGCCGTCGAGCAGGCGGCCGCGCACCGGCGTCGACCGGCCGTTCGTGGCGACCGTCGCGTTCGCGTCGGCGAGCAGGTTGGCGGTCCAGGCCGGGTGCTGCCCGCCGCCCCAGTTCGAGCCGACGACCAGGAACCCTTTGCCGTGCCGGACGAACACCAGCGGGACCTGGCGGGTCAGACCACTGTGCCGGCCCACCGTGGTCAGCAGCAGCGTGCGCACGCCGAGCGCGGAGCCCAGACCGACCTTTCCTCCGCTGACGCGCAACAGCACCCGATCCACCGGCGCCAGCGCCCTGCCGACGGCGGCGTAGGCCTTCGTCTTGCCGATTCCGTAGAACAGGCGTCGAAATTCGATCACCGCCGAAACGTAGCAGGACCTCCTCGTGGAGCTGCCGGGTCACGCCATGAAATCCACAGTGGATGGACAGTCGCGCCAGTGGCACGTACGGGAGTTCCCCGTGCCTGCCGGTGGCGCGCCTCCTTGATGGATGTATAGCACTATGACTTCAGTGACGAGTGAAAATAGGCTCCCAAAGCCTACAGACGACAACCATCCACGACTGGGAGACGTGCGGGGGGCCTTCGATATCGGTCACGCGTCCGGCTCGACATGGCCACCACGCCGGAACTGATCACGGAAGCAGTCCAGCGGATGACGGCGGCCCCGACCTGACAACGGATCCGCTGCTCAGTCGTCGTCGGTCTGTGCCGCGGCGGCGATCGGCTCCAGCCCGGCGATCAGCTCGTCGAGTTCGTCCACGTTGAGCACGTCGTACGCCGGTGCCGCCAGTTCGTCGGTGAGGGCCTCGATCCGCTCCTTGGTCTCCCGGCCGGTGTCGGTGAACCCGCCGGCGTCGTCCACCAGGCCGCGGGCGCGCAGCCCGTCGACGACGGCGGCCAGCTGTGCGTTGGGCAGGTGGTGGATCCGACCGAACTCCTCCGCCCTCATGCCGAGGGAGAGGGCGAGCAGGACGTGGGCCTCGGTGCCGCCGATGCCGTGGGCGACGAGAACGGCGTTGTGGCCGTCCCCGCGGTGCTCCCGCAGCAGCGTCGCCGCGTGCCAGAGCCTGGCCACCGGCTCCTCAGGCACGTGGAGCGCCCGGAGCCCGGCGTAGAGCGCTCGGCCCTCGGTCGGGGCGCTGACTGCTGCTCGGGTGGCGAGGTCGGCGATCCGGACCAGATCGGGGGACTCGGCGAGTTCCCCGATCCTCTGCCGCAGCGCGGTGGCGCTGCCCCGCTCGCGCACGGCGATCGCCTCCTCGGGGGTGATCTTCCCCCAGACCCACGGGATGTGGCGGGCCACCTCGCCGTCGGCGAAGTTGTAGAAGACCGCGTGCACCACTTCGGCCGGCGCCAGGCCGAGTGGCGCGGCGCGGCCGGCGAAGTATCCGTCCCAGTAGTTGCGCATCCCCAGGGCCAGAAACGCCTCGTTCGGCACTTCGGAGTAGGTGACGGTGGCGATCGGCTCGAGGAGCTCGAACATGCGGTGGACCTTGGCCTGTGGGTGCGACATCGGTCGTCATCTCCTGTGGTCGTGGGTGCCCTGTCACCTGAGCGACGAACAGCGCGGCCCGGATTCGACAACCTCGGCCGAAGACATTGCCGATGTCTTCGAGAGCGCATGTGCGGTGACTGGCGCCCCGCCGAGGACCTGGTGCAGTCCAGGCATCGCCGCCGACGACGGCTGGATCTGACACCGGTGCGCCAACCGGCGGCCTGGGGACTGTCGCGGTCGGGGGAGAGATCATGTCACCGCCGAAGGCAGACACCCTGCGCACGTCGGAAGTAGCGGACGTCCCCGGCCGGTTGACCGCGAGGATGCGACCGGTGTACACCTGAACCCGCTGTAAACGGTTACATATGTCTCATCCCGCCGCAGCGAGGAGGAGTTATGCGACCACACGCCCGCAAGAGCCTCGCCGCCATCGCCGCCGCCGGACTGTTGGCGCTCGCCGCGACGCCCGCGACGGCAGCCCCCAGGTCAGCCCGCTACGACTGGCCGCAGTTCGCCTTCGACGAGTCGAAATCGGCCGACAACACCAAGGAAACCACCGTGGGGGCGGGCAACGTCGCCACCCTCGGCCGCCTGTTCACCACCCCGATCACCGACGTCCCCGACGGCGCGCCGCTGCTGCTCAGCGGGGTGACCACCGCCACCGGTGTTCGTGATCTCGTGTTCATCCAGGGCGAGCACGGACACCTCAACGCCTACGACGGCCACACCGGCACGCAGGTCTGGTCGACCAGCTTCGGGCCGACCACTGGCAGCAGCAACACCGGCCCGGCGATCGATCCCGACCGCCAATTCATCTACGTGAACGGGAACGACGGCAACGTGCACAAGGTGCGCGTCGCCGACGGCACCGAAGTGACCGGAGGAGGCTGGCCGGAGCTGGCCGGCCCGGGCAAGGCAAGCTCCGAACTGACCATCGCCACGGACTCGACCGGCGCCAGCCACCTCTACGCCTCGAACGAGGGGCACGGCCACATCACCACGATCGATCTCGCCACGGGCAAGCAGCACGTGTTCAGCTTCTCCTGCGCCAACCGCCCCGACATCCACTTCGGCGCACCCGGCGCGCCCAACGACTGCACGGTGAACGGCCCCGAACCCTGGTCACGCGGACCGTCCTACGACCCGTCGCTGAACCTGCTGTTCCAGATGGGCGGCACCAACAACGGCACAACCTGGGTGCCCGGCAAGGTGTGGCGGCAGAGCTGGGTGGCGCTGCCACCCGACGGCAGCACCACGCTCCGCGGCGGCGGCGGATACCCGGTCGACAGCTACACCCCGACGAACTGGGCCGCCACCGTCAAGTCCGACCAGGACATCGGCGCGGGCGGGCTGCTGATCCTGCCGGTCGGGCTGAGCAAGAAATACCCGCACCTGGGCGTGCAGCCGGGCAAGGACCACAAGATCCGACTGCTGAACCTGGCCGATCTGTCCGGCAAGGGCGGCCCCGGCAACCTCGGCGGCGAACTGCAACTGTTCGACTTCCCGCAGATGGGCCTGATGCGCTCGCAGGGCGCCGTGTGGACCGACCCTCGCAGCGGCGCCGTCTGGGTGCTCGTCCCGGGCGGGAACGGCATCGCCGGATTCCAGATCGCGGTCGATACCGCGGGCGTGCCGAGCCTTCGACTGAAGTGGTTCAACGCCACGAGTTGGACCACTTCGGCCTTCGTGGCCAACGGTGTGCTGTACGCGGCCAACGGCGGCGGTGAGCACACCGACAAGCTCACCAAGCACCAGGTTCAAGCCATCGATCCGACGACCGGAAAGGTGCTCTGGGCGGGCGACATCGGCCAACACCACTGGTCGAGTCCCATCCTGGCCAACGGCACGCTGTACATGGTGGACGGCAACTCCGGTGGCTTCGGCACCGGCACGGCGGGCAACCTGATCGCCTGGTCGCCGGGCGGGAAATAGCGCATCACCCGAAGTTGGTCCGTCGCCCTCGCGACGGACCAACTTTGTTGCGACCACTGCTCCTCACCGATGGCACACACGCGTCGATGGCGCCCTTTGGCCGCTCGCGATCGGGAGTCCGCCCTGAACGGGGGAGCGTCTCGGTGGTCGTGAGTATGGACACTGTGTCGATGACTGTCCTGGTGCAGGAACGCGGCGCGGTCGAAGGTGTCGGACTCTCCCGCGCCGAGCGGGTCGCTCGCGGCAAGGCGGCCCGGGCGAGGGTCCCTCGCTCGAGCCATGCCGAGTTCGTGCGGGATTCCGCCGGGCCGTCGCCGCTGGAACTGCTGGCAAGGCAGGACGAGTCGCGGATTCCGGATCTGGTGCCGATCCGCTACGGGCGGATGGCGGTCTCGGCGTTCACGTACTTCCGGGGCGCGGCGCTGCCGATGGCCGCCGATCTGGCCGCCACCCCGCGCGGCGGCCTGTCGGTCCAGGTGTGTGGGGACGCTCATCTGATGAACTTCGGCGTGTTCGCCTCGCCCGAGCGCCGGCTGGTCTTCGATATCAACGACTTCGACGAGACGTTGCCGGGGCCGTGGGAGTGGGACGTCAAACGGCTGGCGGCAAGCCTGGAGATCGCGGGCAGGTCCAACGGCTACCCGACGAAGCGTCGCCGCGGCATCGTCGTGGCCGCGGTTGCCGAGTACCGTCGGGCGATGCGTGCTTTCGCGAGCGCCACCGC
Organism: Kutzneria buriramensis; assembly: GCF_003387475.1. GTDB lineage: Bacteria > Actinomycetota > Actinomycetes > Mycobacteriales > Pseudonocardiaceae > Kutzneria > Kutzneria buriramensis. The sequence continues at coordinate 226,224 of NZ_QUNO01000019.1, forward strand.
GCTCGACGTCTGGTATGCCCACGCCGACGTCGACATGGTACGCACCGTCTACGCGCAGAACCTGAGCGCGGCGAGCCGCAAGAAGCTGGACGGCAACCTCGCCAGGGTTCGCACGAAGAACAATCTCGGCGCGCTGCGCCAGTTCACCGAGGCGTCCGACGGCGGGTTGCGGATCGTCTCCGAAGCTCACCGCGTGGTCCGAGTCGACGAGATCGCCGACCCCGGCCAGGACCCGCAGGAATTGCGAGCACGGCTCGGCGAGGTGCTGGCGGCGTATCGGGAGACGCTGGAGCCGGAGCGCCGTGCGCTGCTCGACCGGTATTCCTACGTGGACCTCGCACGCAAGATCGTCGGAGTCGGCAGCGTCGGCACACGCTGTTGGATGGTGTTGATGCTGGGTGTCGACAACCAGGATCCCCTTTTCCTCCAGGCAAAGGAGGCCGGTCCCTCGGTGCTGGAGGAGTTCCTGGCGCCGAGCCGTTTCGACAACGCCGGGCAGCGTGTCGTGACGGGGCAGCGTCTCATGCAGACGGTGAGCGACATCTTCCTCGGCTGGGTCAGGGTCGCCGGATTCGACAGCCAGTCGCGCGACTTCTACCTGCGGCAGTTGCGCGACTGGAAGGGCTCGGCCGAGATCGACGGGATGCTGTGGCCCAACATGACCGATTACGGCCGCCTCTGCGGCTGGACCCTGGCTCGCGCGCACGCCCGGTCCGGCGACCCGATCGCGATCGGGTCGTACCTCGGCTCGGCATCGGTGTTCGACGAGGCGGTCGCGGAATTCGCTGCGGCGTACGCCGATCAGAACGAGCGTGACCACGCCGCACTGCTCGCCGCCATCGCGTCGGGTGCCGTGCGGGCCGACACCGACACCTGAGGCCACCTGATGGCGCGGTCACCCGCCGCAGTCATCACCGGCGGCTAATTGGTAAAGGAACCATTACCGACGCTGCTCCGTTGTCCTGTCATGACGGAGGGACTCATCATCGAGCTCGGCGACCGGGACATGATGGTCGTCGCCGGTCTACCCGGCGCGGGCAAGAGCACCATGCTCGGTCACGCCGCCGGCGCCCTTGCAGTGCTCGACTCCGACGAGGTCCGCGGGAGACTGCGCACCGCGCTGCCGGCCGCCACGCCGTACCGCTACTACCGGCCGATCGTCCATGTGTGGCACAGATTCCGGGTGGCCGCGGCGGCGGCGTTCGGGCGCGGTCCGGTTGTGGTGCACGAGCCGTCAACCCGCGCGACGACGCGGGCGTGGCTCGCCGTGCTCGGCGCGGTCACCCGGCGTCCGGTTCGCATGCTCTGGCTCGACGTCACCGCCGAGGAGGCGATCGCCGGCCAGCGCGGGCGCGGCCGTGTCCTGCGCGCACGCAGTTTCGAACGGCACGCGCGTCGAGCCGCGCGCATGCGTGAAGCCCTGCTGGCCGAACGGGTTCCGCCCGGCTGGCGCAGTGCCCAGATACTCACGCGGTCCGCCGCCGACACGGCCGCCCTCGTCGGATCGCCAGGTGGACGGGAGCGTCTGCGCCCGACGTGACCTGGTAGTGGGCCACACACGCGCGTTGGGGTGGTGCGGCGGCCCGCCGACTGGGCTTGGGCCGGCGCTCACGCGCGGGTGTCCGCATCGATACGGGTCATGGCCATGGCGGCCGCTCTGACCAGCGGTGCCTGGTCGGTGCGGGGGCCGGTCTGGTGGTAGTGCATCGACAGCACGCCGAGGATGCCGCCGTGCTCATCGAGCAACGGGTAGGTCTGCACCGCCCGCGAACCAGCCGCGAGCATCACCTCACGGGTCTGCTGGCCGGCGAAGATGGGACTGGTCGCGACGTCGTCGACCAGCACCGGGTCGCCGGTCGCGAGGGCTCGGGCGCACGCGGACGGCATGTCGGCCTCGACGGTGGCGAAGTACGCGAGGAAGGCCGGTGCGAAGCCGACGTGCTGGTCCAGGCTCAGGATCCTGCTCGTGCGGTCGTAGGTCTGCAGATCGCAGGCGTCCGCCCTGGCGTGGCTCTGAGCGGTGGCGACGATGGCCGCGTGCAGGACCGCACGGTCGGCGAGGGCGAGGAAATCGTCGGCGGCCAGTGTGCCGGGGTCGGTGCGCAGCCGGTCGCGGAAGCTCTTGACGATCGCCCGGCGGCTGGCGCGGATCTCGGCGTCGATCACCCTCTGGTGGGCTCGGCGGAGCGCGTCATGCATGTTGAGGACCAAGTGCCGTGTCCTGCTTGGGTCGATCAACTGGTCACCGCCTCCGATGGGCCGTCGTCACGGACTGCGGGTGCCGACCCCCTGCGCCAGCAGGGTGTCCAGGTCGGCGAGGTTGAGTGGTTTGGCGAAGTGGGCGTCGAACCCGGCCGCGCGGCTGCGTTCCCGATCGGTGTCCTGGCTGAAGCCGGAGACCGCCACCAGCAGGGAGTTCCGGTGCAGCCTGCCCTGACGCAGGCGCCGGGCGATCTCGTAGCCGTCGATGTCCTCCCCGAGGGCGAGATCGCACAGGATGACGTCGAACGGCGTGGAACCCGCGATCGCCAGCGCATCGCCCGCGGTGGTGGCCACGGTGACCGCGTTGCCCCGGCGCCGCAGCATGGTCGCGTACATCTCGGCCAGGTCGACGTTGTCGTCCACCAGCAGCATGCACAGCGCCTGGTGACCGGGATGCTCCTCGGCCTGGGGAACGGGTTTGGCGGTGAGCGGGAGGCGGACGGTGAAGGTGGCGCCGGTGCCCGCTCCGGCGCTGTCCGCGCTGACCTCCCCGTCGTGCAGCTCCGCGATGCCGCGGACGATGGCGAGTCCGAGCCCGAGTCCGTTCGGCGTGTCGGCGCCGGAGTCGACCCGCATGAACGGGTCGAACAGAGTGTCGGCCAGCGCCGGGTCGAACCCGGGACCGGTGTCGCGGACCCGCAGATGTGCCTGGCCGTCCCGGATCTCGAGGTGCACGGTGACCACGGCGGTGTCCTCGGTGTGCTTGCGCGCGTTGTCCAGCAGGTTGGTCAGCATCTGACCGAGGCGAACGGGGTCGCCGTCGATCATCACCGGCTCCTCGGGGAGTGTGATCACGGGCCGGGCCAGGTGCGCGGGCAGGTCGTCCAGCGCGGCATGGACGAGGGCGCGCAGGTCCAGCGGGTGGCGGGTGGCGCGCAGGTTGCCCGTGACGACGCGGGCCGCGTCGAGCAGATCGCCGGTGAGGCGGCTGAGCGCCGTGAGCTGGCGTTCCAGCACCGTGTGGGCGTGGTGGCCGGCGACGTCCAGGCCCAGCACGTCCAGCGCGGCGCTCGCGGACGCGAGCGGGTTGCGAAGTTCGTGGGACAGCATGGCGATGAACCGGTCCTTGGCCTGCTGCTGGGCGCGCAGCTCCGCGGTGGCGACGGCGAGTGCGGCGTTGGCCGCGCGCAGCTGCTGGTTGGCCTCCTGCAACTCGCGTGCCCGGGAGAACAGGTCCGCCTCCATCTGCTCCAACTGCGCCGCCGCGCGTTCCCGGTCCTCCTCACGCAGGTTGACCAGTTCGGTGACGTCCTGGACCCGGTGCACGATGAGCACCACTCGACCCGCGTCGTCCAGGATCGGGCTGTTGATGGGGCTCCAGTACCGCACGACGAACCGGCCGTCCGGTTCGCGGATGTCGTAGCGCTGTAGTGCCATCGCGTCCGCCCGCCGTGTCTCCACCACGGTCTGCAGCGAACGCCGCAGGTTGCGGACGCCGTTGGCGTTCGGGTTGTCCGGGTTGTCCGGGAACACCTCGAACATCGGCCGGCCGGCGACCTCGGCCGGGTCGATCATGGTGGCCCGCGCGTAGGCGTTGTTGATGGTGACGATGGTGAAATCGGCCGTCATCAGCAGGTACGGGGACGGCAGGTGCTCGAACAGACGCCGGTAGTCCAGGCCCGCGAACTCGGTGGTCATGGGTCCAGCCGGTAACCCGCGCCGCGCACGGTGACGATGCGCGGCCGGTCCACCCCGGCCTCGGTGAGCTTGCGGCGCAACCGGTAGACGTGCTCGACGACCGACGACGGGTCCTGGCGCTCGCTCGCCCAACCCCAGGCCGCGGTCAGCAGCTGCGCGGCGGTGAAGACACGGCGTGGCGCGGCGGCGAGGTGGAGCAGCAGACGGTACTCCAGCGGTGTGAGCTTGACCGGGTGGCCGTTCGCGGTGACCTCGTGGGAGTCGGTGTCGATGGCCAGACCGCCGTGCCGGATCACCGCCGGAGCCCTCGATGACCGGCTGCGGCGCAGCACCGCCCTGATCCGTGCGGCCAGCTCCGGCAGGGAGAACGGTTTCACCACGTAGTCGTCGGCACCCAGCTCCAGGCCGACGACACGCTCCCGTTCGCTGCTCCACCCCGTCAGGATGATCACCGGCAGGTGCCGGCCGGCACGGACCTCGCGCAGCAGGTCCAGCCCGTTGCCGTCGGGCAACCCGAGATCGAGGACCATCAGGTCGGGGTCGTGCTCGCTCAGCACCGTGGCGGCCGATCGGGCGTCCACCGCCGTCACGACCCGGAAGCCGTCACGGCGCAGGTAGCTCTCGGCCATCGCCACGAGGTCCGCCTCGTCCTCGACGAACGCCACCACCGGCCTGGCGAACTCCGTGTTGAGCGGTTCGTAGGGCCGGCGGTCGTCGATCGACTGCCCATCTGGCGGCGGTGCCGCGTCCATGTACGGAAAGTACCACTGGCAAGGGACTTCTCACGCCGACGAAAGGAGCCGTCTTGTCCGGTCCGCACCATGACGGCGAGCCCGTTTCCGCCCGGGCGCGGCAGGTCGCCGAGACGACCGATCGGGCTCGGCTGCGCTGCGAGGTCTCAAAGTTGCTCGTCGACCGCGCCGCGAAGCTGATCGAGGAATCGGCGCGACGGATCGCGCGGTCGGAGGCGTGGCTGCCGGCGAGAGACGCCAGCCCGCCCGCCGTGAACGGGGGCAGCTGACTCGCGGACGAGTTCGCTGCGCCGTGACGCTGATCGCCCCTGGTGGTCACACTGGCCGGTGAGACCGGCGCTGCGCGCTGTCCCGGCAGGATCGACCGCGCGCCCGCCTGGACGACGAGCCGATCTGGGACGCGCGGTGCCGCGGTCTGCCCGTGGATCGCGCCCGGGGCGCGGGTCGGCAAGTTCCACGTTGCGTTCCCTTTCGGGCCCGCCATGGCCACGCCTGACGACAGTGCGGCGCGGAGCTCGTAGCTTCGGTCGTGCGATGGGCTTTCGTTGGTATGAACCGACGCTGATGCCGCGCCGGTGCCGTCGCCCATCGCCGTCCGCTGTCGGTCGCTTTCCAACGCAGGAGATCGAGGCATACACACATGGCAGACCTTGGCGTGCTCGGCCGTCAGACCGTCACCGAACGGGAACCGGCGACGCTGGTGAAGGCGTTGGAGGAACAGGCGGACAGCGTCCCGGCGGAGGTCGCTCTCGAGTTCGACGGCGAGGAGCTGTCCTACCGGCAGGTGCACGAGCGCGCGAACAAGTTGGCCAGGCACCTGGTGACCTACGGGGTCGGGCCTGATCGGCTGGTCGCCGTGATGCTTCCGCGCTCCGCCGATCTGCTCGTGACGTTGCTGGCCGTCCTCAAGGCGGGTGGGGCTTATCTCCCGCTGGACGCCGAGCATCCGGCCGAGCGGACCGCGTTCATGCTCGCGGAGGCGCAACCGGTCGTGCTGGTGACCGCTGCGAAGACCGCCGCGAGCGGCGCCGAGCTGGGCATCCCGACCATCGTCCTGGACGCGCCGGAGACTGCCGAGACGTTGTCCGTCTATCCGGTGGGGCACCTGGACGACGGCGAGCGCAACGGCACCCCGCTGCGTGAGAGCCTCGCGTACGTCATCTACACCTCCGGTTCCACCGGCACGCCCAAGGGCGTCGAGATTCCGTTGCGCGCGATGCACAACCTGTTGCTGGCCATGCAGGATCGGCTGTCGCTCGGCCCCGGTGACCGGATGCTGTCCGTCACGACGGCGACCTTCGACATGTCCGTGCCGGAGCTCTTCCTGCCGTTCTTCACCGGCGCACGCGCGGTGGTGGCGCCGATGGGAACGGGGCAGGATCCGCAGCAACTGGCCAACCTGATCGAGCAGCGCGCGGTGTCCACCGCGCAGGCCACGCCGACGCATTGGCACATGCTCGCCACGGTCAGCCCCGACGTGGTGCGAGGACTCCGGGTCCTTGTCGGCGGTGAGGCGCTGTCGGACAAGCTCGCGGCCACCCTGCTCGGCCTCGGCGCCGAGGTGATCCAGTGGTACGGCCCGACCGAGACCACCGTCTGGTCCACGGCGCACACGGTGACCCGCGCGGAGGACGCCGCGGTGATCGGCACCGCGCTGCGGAACACTCGACTGCACGTCCTCGACGCGAACCTCGCTCCGGTGTCGGTCGGCGTCGAAGGCGAGTTGTTCATCTCGGGCGACGGCGTCGCCCGGGGCTACCTCAACCGGCCGGAGCTCACCGAGGAGCGGTTCCTGCCCGACGCTTTCGGCTCGCCCGACGCCAAGATGTACCGGACCGGCGACATCGTGCGGGTCCGCGCCGACGGCACGCTGGAATACGTGGGGCGCTCGGACAACCAGGTCAAGCTGCACGGTTTTCGGGTGGAGCTCGGTGAGGTGGAGGCCACGATCGAGCTGTCCGAGAACGTGGCGCGGGCGGTTGCGGCGGTGCGCGAGGACCGGCCGGGGGACCGGCGGCTCGTCGCGTACGTGACGGCGGCGCCGGGCCGGGAGCCCAACGCCCATGGCATTCTCGAGTTCGTCGCGGAGAAACTGCCGCTCTACATGGTGCCGACCGCGGTCGTGGTGCTGCCTGAGCTCCCGTTGACACCGAACGGCAAGCTCGACCGCCGAGCGCTGCCGGCGCCGGTGCTCGAGAACGCGGCCATGATCCACAATCACCTCACCGAGTCCGAGCTGCTGCTGACCTGCCTGTTCGCCGAGGTGCTCGGGGTGCCGCAGGTGGGGCCGCACGACAGCTTCTTCGATCTCGGCGGAAGCTCCGTGCTCGCGGCGAGGCTGATCAAGCTCGTTCGGACCGCCATGGACGTGGATCTGCCGATCAGGCTGCTCGTGGAGCACCCGACGGTCGCGGCGCTGTCCCGCCAGCTGACCGGCGAGGAGCCGCAGGACTCCTTCGACGTGTTGCTCCCGCTGATCGTCCGGGGCGACCGGCGGCCGCTGTTCTGCATGCGGCATCTGGCCGGCACGGCCTGGAGCTACGGCGTGCTCGCGCAGCACTTCGGCCCGGACTACCCGATCTACGGCCTCCAGTCGCACACGTTCCAGGAGCTCGACACCCCGCTGACGAGCATCTCCGCGATCGCTGCCGACTACGTCCGGCTGATCCGCGGTGTCCAGCCGGAAGGCCCGTATCGCGTCCTCGGCTGGTCGTTCGGCGGGATCCTGGCCCATGCGGTCGCGGTCGAGCTGCAGGAGCAGGGCCAGGAGATCGAGTTCCTCGGCGTGTTCAACACGAACCCGCTCATCTCGGTCAAGGAGGACCGGGGCGAGCAGGAGCTGATGGCGCTGATCCTGATGATCCACGGCGTGAACCCGGCCGACTACGACCGGCCGCTGACCTACGACGACATCGCCGAGTTCGCGGACATGGCGACGAACTACGCCTGGCAGGGCCGGCGGAGCGCGGCCGAGACCTTCGTGGACACCATGCTCACCGACCTCACCGCGTGGAAGGACCACAAGCCGGGGACCCTGCGCGGCGCGCTGCACCTGTTCGTGGCCGAACCGAACCCGGTGGCCGACTCGGCGTCGGCGCGGGAGTGGTCGCCCTACGTCGTGGGGGAGATCATCGAACACGAGCTGGCCTGCACCCACGACGAACTGCTGAGCAATCCTCGGGTGCTGAAGGAAATAGTCGCGGTCGTCACCGACAATCTCGACGACTGACATCCCGGAGAGCCCGCGCCGACACCGACGGCCGGTGGTCGGCCGGTACGTGGTGGCGGGGCCACCACGTACCGGAAGGACCTCGAACATGCCGTTCAGGAAACCGAATCAGGCGTTGGCCGCGGTGCTCCTCACGCTGACCACCGGGCTCGCGCAAGCCGCACCGGCCGTCGCCGACACCGGCACGCTGCAACAGCAGGTGGACGCGATCCACGACACCGCGGTGGTCGGCGTGCTGGCGTCGGTGACCGCTGGGCACGGATCGCGCAGCGCGCGTGCGGGAGTCGCCGACACCGCTACCGGATCGCCGGTGCCGTTGGACGCCGAGTTCCGGATCGGCAGTGTCACCAAGACGTTCGTCGCCACGGTCGTGCTCCAGTTGGTCGGCGAAGGCCGACTGTCCCTGGACGACACGGTCGCGCGCTGGCTGCCCGGAGTGGTCGAGGGCAGCGGCAACGACGGCGCCGGCATCACCATCCGGGAACTTCTCGAGCACACCAGCGGAATCCACGACTACGTCGACGACCTCCCCGGGCTGGCCAGCACCGCAGGATTCCGGGCCGACCGGTTCCGCACCTACGCCCCGGAGCAACTAGTGGCGTTGGCGATGCGGCACCCACCGGTCTTCCTGCCCGGCGCCGGCGCGTCGTACTCCAACACCAACTACATCCTCGCCGGAATGATCATCAACCGGGTCACCGGCCGGAGTTGGGCGCACGAGGTCGACGCGCGGATCATCCGCCCCCTGGGCCTGTCCCACACCACCACGCCGGGCGCTTTCCCCTTCGTCCTGGGCCCGCATGCCGAGGGGTACTCCAATTTCGGCGCAGGTGACCCGATCGACGTGACCGTGGCCAACCCGAGCATGTTCGACGCGGCCGGATCGATGATCAGCACCGCCGGCGACCTGAGCCGGTTCCTCGCGGCGCTGGTCGGCGGCCGGCTGCTGGCTCCGGCGCAGCTCGCCGCCATGGAGACCACCATCGTCGCGCCGCAACTGGAAGCGCTCTGGCCGGGCGCCCGCTACGGGCTCGGCCTGGGTTGGTTCCCGCTGTCCTGCGGCGGCGGCTACTTCGGACACCCCGGCGACGTTCCCGGGTACCACACCTGGGACGCCATCAGCCCGCGCGCCGGACGCACCGTCGTGGTCCTGGCCACCGGTGACGGCGACGAGCGCACGCAGCAGGCCACCAACGCACTCGTGGACGAGCAGTTGTGCGCGGCCGCCCGGTGATTTGCGCGGGCCAGGTGAATGGGCGCCGATCGGCCGGGTTCGAAGAGTACAAACGGTGTTCCCCTTCGGGACTGCGCCGGTCGTCGTCGGCGACAATGTGGTGCTGGTCGCCCTAGGGTCGAATGCATGGCGGACATTGACGTGGCGCAGGTTGCGGATGCCGAAGTGGCCGAATTGGTACGGGCCGAGGTCGACTTCCGGTGGCCCGAGGGTGTCGCCGGACTCGACGAGGTGGCCCGTTACGGATTGGTTCCGTTCGGCAAGATGATGGGACCCTGGCTGCTGATCCGGTCGAGCCTGGCCGTCGGCGGTGAGATAAGGCCGGTGCTGCCGGCCGCGGTGGCGGTGGAATGCATTCAGGTCGGCGCGATGATGCACGACGACATCATCGACGGTGATCCGCAGCGGCGGGGCAAGCCCGCCGCGCACGCCGTGTTCGGCACACCGACCGCGGTGGTCGGGGGTGACGGCCTCTTCTTCCACGGATTCGCCGCGCTGTCCGAATGCGGGAAGGCCGGTGTTCCCGCGGCCCGGGTCGGCCGGGCCCTCACGGTGCTGTCCGAGGCCGGCCTGCGAATCGGAAGTGCGGCGGTCGAGGAAATTCGAATGGGTCGCACGATCTGTTCCGTCGAGAAGTACCTTGCCATGATCAAGGACAAGAGCGGCGCATTGTTGTGGATGGCCTGCGGGGTGGGTGCCACCCTCGCCGGGGCGGATGAGAGTTCTGTCGCGGCGCTCCGGCGGTACAGCGACCTGTTGGGTATCGGATACCAGATTCGCGATGACATGATGGCTTACGACGGAACTCGGGCGGGCAAGCCGAACGTTTCCGACGTTCGCAATGGCCGCCCCACATTGCCCGTGCTGCTCGCCCATCGGCGGGCGCCCCGTGATCGGCAGCGGGTGATCGAGCGGCTGTTGGCCGACACCGCGTCGCCGGCCGAGGAACGGCACGACGCCATGGCCGAGCTCGTGCACGAGTTCGACGGCATCCGGTCGGCCCGGGAGATGTCGCATCGCTATGTGCGGATGGCCGCCATGGCCCTGAACGACCTCCCGCCGACCGAACACCGGACCGCGCTGATCGAACTCACGGTGCCGGGTCGCTTGGTGTAGCGGGCGGGCGAGGCGAGGAGGTGCTCCTGTGACCGCCGTGACGTATTCGGGCTACCTGCGCCTGACCGAGCTGTTGTCGCTCCAGCAGCCGCGCACGCCGGCGGACCGGCCGGAGGTGCGCGACAGCGAGCGGCTGTTCATCGTCGTCCACCAGGCTTCCGAGATCCTGCTCAGCCAGGCGCTGGCCGACCTGCGGCAGATCGTGGCGACCGGTTGCCGCCACGCCAGTTTCGCCCAGCGGGTGGAGCGGGTGACGTGGCTGGTCGACACCTTGGTCGCGCATCTGGCGTTGCTGCGCGGCGCGCTGCCGTCGGAGGACTTCCTGGTCTTCCGAGACCGGCTGGGGACGGCCAGCGGCGCGCAGTCGGTTCAGTTCCAACAGTTGTTCAGGCTGACCGACGTGGTGGTCACGGCGAACGACGAGCGCCACGCCGCCTCGGATCACCAGCGGGTGGCCAGGCTGGCGGCCGCGGTGCGGCGCTGGCGGACCACGCACCTGGAGATGGTTGCGGACATGATCGGCAACCGGCGCGGCACGGGCGACACCGCCGGCGTTCGCTACCTGGCCCATCAGATGACCAACTCGCCGCTCGGCGCACGTTCCTGAGGGGGCACGGGGTGGATTCAGGTCCTTCGCTCGGACACGTGGCAGTGCTGGGAGGCGGCATCGCGGGGCTGCTCACCGCCAACGTCCTCGCGCGCTACGCGACGGAGGTGACGGTGGTGGAGCGCGACCAGTGTCCCGACGCCCCCGAGCCCCGCGCGGGCGTCCCGCAGTCGCGGCACACGCATGTCCTGCTGGCCAGCGGAATCCAGGCGTTGCACCAGCTACTGCCCGGATTCGTCGCCGAACTGACGGACGCCGGCGCGCCGACGCTGTCGGTGCCGGCGGACGTCGGCGTGTGGCAGTCGGGGCAGTGGGTTTCGCGTCGAAATCCGTCCGCGCCGGTCATGACGCCGTCGCGACCGCTCCTGGACCATCTCGTCCGGAAGCGGGTGCTGGCCGAGCCGCGCGTACGGATGGTGCCGTCCACCGAGGCGACCGGCCTGCTGGGCGGGCCGCACCAGATCACCGGCGTCACGATCCGTGGCCGAGCTGCCGGCCGACGGGGCGAACAGGAACTCGCGGCCGACCTCGTGGTGGACGCGACCGGCCGAGGCAGTCGCACGCCCCAGTGGCTGGCGAGGCTCGGTGCGGCAGAGCCCGCCGACGAGCTGCTGGACGCCGGACGCGCGTACGCGACGGGTGTCTTCCACGTGGACGATCGGACATCCGCCGGGGACATCGGCGGTTTCTACATCGTCCCCGACGCCGGGCAACCCCTCGGCGCGATCATCCTGCCGGCGGAGGACGACCGGTGGATGGTCACCCTGTCCGGACCGCGCGGCCAGGCCCCGCCGACCGATCCGGCGGGTTTCGTCGACTACGCCAGGAACCTGCCGCACGACGCCCCGCACAAGTGGCTCAGCACCGCGCGTCCCCTCGGCCGACCCGTCGGGTACCGCCATACCGCGAATCGCCGCCGCCGCTACGACCGCGCTCGTGCCGGCCTGCTCGTGGTCGGCGACGCCGTCTGCGCGCTCAATCCGGTCTACGGGCAGGGTATGTCGGTCGCCGCCCAGAACGCGGTGTTCCTCGACCGCGTGCTGGCCGGCGCCGCTCGGACGCCATCGGCGCATGAGCTGCAGCAGGCGATCCTGCGGTCGTCGCAGTGGGCGTGGGAGGTCGCCACCGGCGCGGACAGCCCCATGCCCGGCGCCGTCGGCAACGCCCTGCGCAACGGCCCGCTCGACCGGCTCGCCGACTGGTACCTCGGGCGGGTGCGCGATCGCGTGCCGGGCGATCCGGTCGTGTGCAAGGCCTTCCGGGACGTGCTGTTCCTGCTGGCGCCGCCCCGCAGCCTGCTCACCTCCCCCGAAGTCGTTCTCCGGTCGCTGTTGCGTGCCCCGACACCGACACCACCGGACCTGCCCACCCCATGAGCCACGCCCATCCGAGAGCGAGGTCTTCCCGATGCGATGCCTGCAATCCCGACCAGTGGCGGTGACCCGGTGACCACAACGCCGACAAACCTGGCCCTGGACCTGGGCAGGTCGCTGGTCGAGCCGGCGCTGCGCGATGCCGTCCGGCATTGCCTGTGCCCGGAATTGGCGCGCGTCACCGCGTACCACCACGGCTGGACCGATGCCGCCGGCCGGCCGGCCGAGGGGCGGGGTGGAAAGCTCGTCCGGCCTGCACTGGCGCTGCTGTCCGCACGGGCGGCGTCGTTCACCGCTGCCGACGGCGTGCCCGCCGCGGTGGCAGTGGAGCTCGTGCACAACTTCTCGCTGCTGCACGACGACATCATGGACGGTGACACGGTCCGTCGCGGTCGGGCGACCGCGTGGACGGTTTTCGGTGCGCCCCAAGCCATCCTCGGCGGCGACGCGCTGCTGGCCGCGGCGACGACGGTGTTGTTGGACACGCGCCGCGTGGGGGCCGCGTCGGCCACTCGCTCACTGATCGCCGCGACCCAGCGCATGATCAGCGGCCAGGCCGCCGACATGGACTTCGAACAGCGCGACGACGTGACGGTGGCCGAATGCCTCCGGATGGCCGGTGACAAGACCGGGGCGCTGCTCGCCTGTGCCTGCGCGCTCGGCGCCGAACTCGTCGGCGGCGACGTGGCGCTGGTCCAGCGGCTGGCCGCCTTCGGCGAGCACATCGGACTCGCCTTCCAACTCGTCGACGACCTGCTGGGCATCTGGGGCGACCCGGAGCACACCGGGAAGGAGACGGGCGCCGACATCAGGGCCCGCAAGAAGTCGCTGCCCGTGGTGGCGGCTCTGAACGCGGCGCAGTCGGACGAGCTCCACGCCCTCTACCACGGCCCGGAGCCCTTCACGGAGGCCGACGTGCGACGGATCACGGACCTGGTCGAACGCGGCGGAGGGCGGGACTGGGCGCAGGAGGAAGCCGCCCGAATGACCGCGGCCGCGGAGGAATGCCTTGCCGGCGCGGGAATCGCGGACGCGGTGCACGGCGAGTTCCGGGACGTCGCCGCGCTGATCCTCGGCCGTCGGTCCTGACGACCACTCCTTCCCTCTGGCAGAGAGGCTGTTCCATGCCTGAGCTCAAGGCGCTTCCCATCGCGGCGCGCGCCGCCGAATGCCCGTTCGACCCCGCTCCCGAGCTGCGCGAGATGCTGCACGAGGACGAGCTGCGGCGGATCAAGGTGCCCAGCCCGCTGCTGGGCGAGTTCGAGGCGGTGGCCGTCACCCGGTACGACGACGCCAGGAGCCTGCTCAGCGACGACCGGTTGCTGACCGGGCAGTCCCTGCCGACCCAGCCGGGCAACCTGCTGAGCTACGACGGCGCCGAGCATTCCCGGTTGCGGCGCATGCTGACCGGCTTCTTCACGACCAAGCGGGCGCGGGCCCTGCGCCCGATGATCGACGACGTCGTGGCGTCCAGGCTGGACGCGTTGGCGGCGGCCGGTCCCGGCACGGACCTGGTGCAGGCGTTCTGCGCGCCCATCCCGACGCAGGTGATCTGCGAACTGCTGGGGGTGCCCTACGCCGACCGCGAGGACTTCCGACACCGGGCCGAGGTCGCCCTGGACGTCAACGCGACGCGGGAGGAGCAGATCCAGAAAGCCACCGACATGCAGGCGTACATGGCCGGGCTCGTCGCGCGCCACCGCGACGAGCCCGGCGACAACCTGCTGGGCGGCATCGTGCGCGACCACGGCGACGAGTTGACCGACATCGAGCTGATGGGGATCGGCAACATGCTGCTCATCGCCGGGCACGAGACCATCACCAGCATGCTGGCGGTCGCCATCGCCCTGCTGCTCCAGCACCCCGACCAGCTCGCGATCGTGCGTGACGAACCCTCGGCCGTCGACGGCGCCGTGGAGGAACTGCTGCGGTACTGCACGCCGGCGACCATCCTGCCGCGCCAGGCGGCCGCGAGCATGTGCGTGCGGGGCCAGCAGATCGAGGAGGGGGAACGGGTGGTGGTGTCGATACTGGCCGCCAACCGGGATCCGCGGGGGACCGGCCGGGACCTCGACCGTCTGGACGTGCGCCGGCCGCCGCAGCCGCACATGGCGTTCGGCCACGGGCCGCACCAGTGCCTGGGCCAGCAGTTGGCGCGTACGGAGCTGCGGGCCGCGTTGCCGGCCCTGTTCGCCCGGTTCCCCACGCTGCGCCTGGCCGTGCCGGCGGACGAGGTCGACTACAAGACCACCGCGCTCGTCTTCGGCGTGCGGACGCTGCCGGTCGCGTGGTGAAGACCATGCGGGTCGAGGTCGACCACACGAGATGCGCCGCGGTCGGGCGGTGTGCCGGGATCGCGCCCGAGGTCTTCGACCAGCGCGAGGACGACGGCGTGGTGATCCTGCTCGACGCGGCGCCGCCGGACAGCGACCGGGTGCGAGAGGCGGCCCTGCTGTGCCCGGCGGCCGCCATCGTCGTGCACGAGAACGCGGCGCCGACACCAGGAACTCCCATCACCCCCAGAGGAAGCCATGTTTGACGTGGACGTGCCAGTTCTCGTTGTCGGCGGTGGCGGCTGCGGGCTTGCCGCGTCGATCTTCCTGTCCGACGTGGGCGTGCGCCACCTGTTGGTCGAGCGCCGGGAATCGACCTCGGCGTTGCCCAGGGCGCACTACCTAAACCAGCGCACCATGGAGATCTTCCGGCAGCACGGCATCGCCGACGACGTCTACGAGATCGGCGCGCCGCTGGCCAACATGAGCGAGGTCGTGTGGCGCACGTCGTTGGCCGGCGACGGCCCCCTGGACGCTCGGGACCTGTATCGGATCGACGCCTTCGGCGGCCGCAGCACGGCCGGGCCGTACGCGGCGGACAGCGCCTGCCCCTCGACGAACCTCCCGCAACACCGGCTCGAGCCGCTGCTGCGCCTGCATGCGGAGGACCGCGCGCCGGGCGGCGTGCGCTTCAACCACATACTGGACGAGTTCACGCAGGACGAGAACGGCGTGACCGCACGGGTGACCGATCGGTCGACCGGCGAGACCGGCACCGTCCGCGCCCGGTATCTGATCGCGGCCGACGGCGGCCGCGGCATCGGCGGCGCGCTCGGCGTGCCGATGGACGGCGACGCCGGCGGCTTCACCATCATCTCCGTCCACTTCAGCGCGGACCTGTCCCGCTGGTGGAGCGGCGACTCGGCGCTGATGACCAACTTCGTCAGCCCCGAGGGCGGGCTGATCTCCGCGTACGCGATGGTCGCGGCCGGGCCCAGCTGGGGACTCGCGTCCGAGGAATGGGCCCTGCACTTCAACCTGCCGCCGGGCGGCACGGTGGACCTGAGCACGGAGGCGGTCGCCGCGCGGGTGCGGGAACTGCTGAAGCTGCCGGAGCTGAGCCTGCGGATCCACCACGTGAGCGAGTACCTGCCCGAGGCCGTCGTCGCGCGGTCGTTCCGCGTCGGCCGGGTCTTCCTCGCCGGGGACGCCGCGCACCGGCAGCCGCCCGCCACCGGACTCGGTCTGAACACGGCGATCCAGGACGCGCACAACCTCGCGTGGAAACTCGCGGCCGTGCTGGGCGGCCAGGCCGACGACGCGCTGCTCGACACGTACGAGGCGGAACGGCTGCCGGCCGCTCACCAGAACGTGGCCTGGGCGATGTCCTGCTTCCTGAACCACGGCGTGCTGCACGCGTGCCTGGGCGCGATGCCCGGGCTTCCCGCGGAGGCCCGCGCGGCCAACTTCCGCGAGCTGCTGTCCGACACGCCGATGGGGGAGACCCGGCGGGCCCGCGCGCGGGAGGTCTTCGGGACCCAACGGACCGAGTACCAGGCTCATGACATCGAGATCGGCTTCGCCTATCCGACCGGCGCCATCGTGCCCGACGGGTCGCAGCCGCCACCGCGCGACCCGATGGGCACCACGTACCACCCGGTCGCCCGGCCAGGGCATCGGCTGCCGCATGCCTGGCTGACCTGTGACGACGTCCGCGTCTCCTCCCACGACCTCGTCGGCAACCAGGGCGGTTTCGCGCTGCTGACCGGACCGCTGGCGGACGAGTGGACGGTCGCGGCGAAGGCCGCCGCCGACGCCCACGGCGTGGCCCTGTCCGTCGTGCCGATCGGCACGGATCCGGCGACGGCCGGCTGGCGGCAGGCCGACGGCAGCTGGTCGGCGGTCAGCGGGATCGGCGACGGCGGCGCCGTGCTGGTGCGTCCGGACAACCACGTGGCCTGGCGCAGTCCACAGGGGAGTGATCACGCCGCCGAGGAACTCGACGCGGTGTTCCGACGGATCCTCGGGCACACCCCCGCGCCCGGCGAGAGGAGCTGAGCCATGTCCCGCGGCGAGCACGAGCGTGTCGTGCGGGAGTTCCTGACCGGGATGGGACCCACACCGGCGGCGGTGCGGGCGACGGTCGACCGCTTCCTGACCGACGACTGCGTGTGGGAGAACCCCGGTTCACCGGTGTGCCAGGGCAAGCAGCAGATCCTCGAACTCATGCCGCCCGACTTCGCGCGGCTGGAGGTCGAGTTCCGGCACATGGCCACGGTCGGCGACACCGTCCTGGTCGAGCGGGTCGAGAACATGCTGCGCGCCGAGGGGCCGCCCATCGCGCTGAACCTGAAGGTGATGGCCGCCTTCGACCTGCGTGCCGGCCGGATCAGCGCCTGGCGGGACTACTTCGACATCACCACTCTCATCTCCGAGCGCCCGGAACGGTGACCATGATGAAGATCCAAACGCACATGACCGACCTGCGGGTCGACCTGGTGACGCGCGTCCACAAGATCGGGACGACGCTGGCGGCCGGCGTCGCGGAGGGGGAGCGGGAACGGCGGCTGCCGGCCGACACCGTGCGCGTGATCGACGAGTCGCAGGTGAGCCGGCTGTGGACCGCGAGCGCCTACGGCGGCTTCGAGACCGACGTGCGGACCCTGAGCGAGGTCACCAAGGCGCTCTCGCACTACTGCCCGTCCACGTCCTGGGTGGTGAACAACATCAACGGGTCGAACCTGCTCGCCGCCCGGTTCCCCCGGACCGCGCGGGACGAGGTGTTCGGCGACAACCCGGGGGCGAAGCTGGCCTCGGTCTTCGCGGCGCCGGGCAAGGTGGTCCGCACCGACGGCGGCTACCTGCTCTCGGGCCGGTGGCCGTACGCGTCCGGCATCCTGCACGACGACTGGGCGATCCTGAGCGCGCTGGAGCGCGACGCCGCCGGGGACGTGGTTCGTCCGGTGTCCGTCCTGGTTCCCACGGCCGATGTGGCGATCGACGACACCTGGCACACCGTCGGCATGCGGGCGACCGGCAGCCACACCGTCGTCGCCGAGGAGACCTTCGTCCCCGAGCACCGGGTGATCCCGATCGACGTGCAGCTGGGCCGGGAGAACGCCACCGACGTGATGGTGCCGCCGCTGTTCCGGTCGCCCGCGGTCGCGGCGATGGCCGTCATCTGCGCGTCCGTGGTGGTCGGCATCGGGCAGGCCGCGCGCGCCTTTGTCGTCGACCGGGCGCCGGGGCGGGGCATCGCACCCACCTGCTACACCAGCCAACCGGATTCGCGGACCTTCGTCTCCGCCCTCGGCCGGACGGCCCTGACGATCGACGCCGCCGAGCTGCACGTGGACCGGGCCGCCGACGTGATCGACGCGGCCGCCGCCGCGGCCATCCCGCTGCCGGAGAGCGAGCTGCGCCGGATTCGCGGCGACGTCGGGCAGGCGGTGAACCTGGTGACCGTCGCGCTGGACGAGCTGATGTGGGCCCACGGGGCGGCGTCGTTCGCCGAGTCGAACCCCTTGCAGCAGTTCTGGCGGGACGCCAACACCGCGGCCCGGCACGCGGTGCTCAACCCGTACGTCGGCCGTGAACTGTACGGCGGCGCGTTCTTCGGCCTGGACTCCATCGTGCCCACCCTCTGACCTCGGGGGACAATCCGTGAACTGGCTGCCTCCTTATCTCATTCCGATGTCGACGGTGCCGCCGGTCTCCGTGGGACCGGCCACCGTGCCGGGCTGGCTGTACTGGTCGGTGGCCGGGCCGACCGCGGTCGGCTGGCTGCTGACCTATGTGCTGGCCATTCGACAGGCCATTGTGGACCGCAGGGTGGGCATCCCGGCGTACCTGGCGGTGGTGAACTTCGCCTGGGAGTTCAGCCTCACATTCGTCATGGAGCAGACCCCGTCGCAGCGGGGGATCGACCTGGTCTGGCTCGTCTTCGACACCGTCCTGCTGTGCCAGGTGTTCCGATACGGCCGCAGCGACTACCCCACGTTGTCGTCACGCGCGTTCCGCTGGACCGTCGTCGGCGTGCTGGTCTGGGCCGCCGTGGCGGTGGTGGCCGGGGCCAACGAGTTCCACGACCGCGACGGGATGTACACCGGCATGATCATCCAGGTGCCGCTGAGCGCGGCGTTCCTGCTGATGCTGCGGCGGCGCGGGTCCTCGGCGGGGCAGTCCATGCCCATCGCGGCCGCGAAGTTCGTCGGATCCCTGTTCGCCGGTCTCGCCGCGTTCGTCCTCTATCCGTCCCACCTGCTGTTCCTGGTGCTCGTGCCGACCTATGTCGGCCTGGACCTGGCGTACCTGGTGTTGCTGCGCCGGACGATGCGCGCCGAGGGACGCTCGCTGTGGGCGTTCCGCCCGGTTCGGCGGACCGAACGCCCAGCCGCCGCCGTCAGATGACGCCCGTCCGCAGCGCGTAAGCGACGGCGTGCGGCCGATTGCGGAGGTTGAGGCGCCTGGTGATGCCGAAGATGACCTTCTTGACGGCTCGTTCCGAGAAGCACAGCTTGGCGGCGATCTCGGCCGTGTCCAATCCGTGCGACAGCAGCCGGAGGACGTCGATCTCGCGCGGGGTGAGGCCGGAGAAGTGCAAGCCGTTCGGCGAGAGCACCTCGCGCTGAATCTGCTCCACCTGTCTCAACAGCTCGCCGAGAATGCTCGGCGGCAACGCTCCGCCGCCGGCGGCGGCGGTCAGCACCGCCTCCTCGATCCGGTCGCTGGTCGCCGCCGCTCTCGGCAGCACGGCGACGACGTTGCAGTCCACGGCCGCGAGCAGGTCGGCGGGGTCGATCTCGCCGGGGATCAGCACCACCGGCACGCGCAGGGTCTCCTTCACCTTCCGCAGGGTCGACATCACCTCCACGCTCATCCGCTCGGCCACCATCACGGCGACATCGACCGGCATGTGCCGTTCGCCGGACACCACCTCGACCCCCGACAGGGAGTCGAGGTGCTTGCCGATCACCATCTCGGTCAGCGCATCCGGCGCCCGCACCAGGACCTTCACCAGGTTCACCAAGCCTCCCCAGATTTCGTGGCGGCAAATGCCGACTCGAAAACCGTATGCGGCCGCGGCCGGGAGCGAGCGGCGGCGGCGTCATCGGGGCCTTCGCGCGGGGGGGATCCCTCGTCTTCCCCTCGGGGGTCCGAACAGCCGACACGGGCGGCGCCGTGCGGCGCCGCCCGTGCGGTCGGGAAAGCCATGGTCAGTAGGCGGTGACCACCGGAGAGGCGCCGTCGGCCGGCTCCCCAGAGGACAATGACTCTGTCTCGGCGATGCGCATGGCCTCCTCGATCAGCGTCTCCACGATCTGGTGCTCCGGCACCGTCTTGACGACCTGGCCCTTGACGAAGATCTGCCCCTTGCCGTTGCCCGACGCCACGCCCAGGTCGGCCTCGCGGGCCTCGCCGGGGCCGTTGACGACGCAGCCCATCACCGCGACCCGCAGCGGCACCTCCATGCCCTCCAGGCCGGCGGTGACCTCCTCGGCCAGCTTGTACACGTCCACCTGAGCCCGCCC
>NZ_QUNO01000020.1 GCF_003387475.1 Kutzneria buriramensis
ACAGACTGTGTGGGCAACGGAGTTCCTGCTGTTCATCGATCTTGGTCGACGCTGTTCTAGCAGGAGCTCCGTTGTCCGTCTCGGCCGGCTTGACAGCCGCTGCCCGCGCCTTAACTGAACGGCATTGGTTCTAGTCCGGCCACTCGCCGGTGACCTGCTCGTACGCGGTGGCGCCGGCCCGGTCGGTGGCCGCCTTGACCAGGCCGAACACCGCGCCCTCGATGGCGGCGGCGGTCAGCACCCGGGCCCAGCCCTGGCGCCGGTCCGTCGCGGTGGGAGTGTCGTGCTCGCCGGTCGCCACCCGCCAGAGCCGTCTGGTGACGGCCCCGGCGGCGGCGCCGGCGAGCATGCTCAACAGTGTTGCGGCTACCTTGTACGCGAGTTTGCCCATGGTGGCGGGATTGCCACCGCGGGACGGTTGCGAAACCGTCAGTACCAGTGCGCGCGGCCGCCGATGCGCCGGCCGGTGCCGCCCACGATCGCCAGGATCGCGCCGATCACGGCGAGGATGATGCCGATGGTCCACAGTGTCGGGATCCCGAAGATGAACCCGACGATCAGCAGAATGACTCCAAGGGTGATCATGGCCCAACCTCCTTCGCCGGTGGGGTGACCGCCCCACGACGTCGGAAAACCGGCCATTCGGACCAACCACGGAGGTTTCACGGGTCGCTACGTGCGGTATCCCCGCGCGTGGACACGGTTGTGCTGGCCGACGTCGACGGCACGCTCGTCGACTCCAACTACCTCCACGCCGTGGCCTGGTCCCGGGCGTTCCGGGACTGCGGCGTCACGGTGTCGACGTGGCGCATCCACCGGGCCATCGGCATGGGCGGCGACCAGCTGGTCAGCGCCGTCGCCGGCGAGCGCGTGGAGTTGCTGCACGGTGACGACGTGCGCGCGGCGTGGGCCGAGCAGGTGAAGCCGCTGCTGGGCGAGATCGTGCCGCTGTCCGGGGCACGGGACCTGCTCGTCGAGGTGAAACGCCTGGGCTGCGGGCTGGTGCTGGCCAGCTCCGGCAAGCCGGAACACGTCGACCACTACCTGGGCCTGCTCGGCGTGCGGGATCTCGTCGACGGCTGGACGACGTCCGAGGACGTGGAGGCGACCAAACCGGCGCCGGACCTGCTCGGCGTCGCGCTGCACAAGGTGCCGGCGGAGCGGGCGCTCGCACTGGGGGATTCCGTCTGGGACTGCGAGGCCGCCGGCAAGCTGGGCATTCCGACGGTGGGGCTGCGCACCGGGGGCTTCGGCGAGGCGGAGCTGCGCGACGCCGGGGCGATCCGGGTGTACGAGGATCCCTCGGCTTTGCGGGCCGAACTGCGCGACGTGCTCGAACTGGTCTGAAAGCGGGGAAGGCCGGCGCACTGGTTCGCGCCGGCCTTCCCGCTCACTGCCGCTGGCTGATCACTCAGCCCTTGACGTCGATCTTGCCGACGTTCCAGCCGCTGACGCTGACCACCGGGGACGCCCCGTTGAGGTCGCTGGACTTCCAGGTGACGCTCAGGGTCTGCGACTCGCCGGGCCACAACGTGATGTCGTTGTCGTCCCAGAGGGTCGAGGTGACCTGGTTGTCACCGGACTGCTCGCTGCCGGCCACGGTGCCGCGCCGGACGTCGGCCCGTAGGAAGAAGCCGACCGTCGGGGTGGTGGAGGTGTTGGTGATGGTCACCTTGGTCACCCGGTCCGCGCCGTCCGGCCCGGCCGCGTTCGACGTGCTCGCGGTGGCCGAGACCTTGGCCTGTGCCAACGACTTCAGGCCGGTCAGGTCGGCGTAGGTGGTCATCGTCGCCTGCGGGTTGCCCAGCGTGGACGACCAGTTCACCGCGTCCTGCTTGGTGGGCTGCCAGTACACGTTGCGGTCCACCACGGCATTGTTCTGCTTGACCAGCAGCTCGACGAAGTACACGTTGTTCGGCGTGCTGGTCGGCACCTTCGGCTTGACCACGGAGTTGCGCACCTGCTGCGGGTTCAGCGTCAGGCCGTTCACGCCCTGGTCGTCGAGCACCTTGCCGCCTGTGTCGTAGACCTTCGCCTCTACCGACACGTTGGACTGCGTCGTGCCGGACAGGTTGTCCAGGGTCACCGCGTTGTCGTCGATCGCGAACAGCCCGTGCAGCGGCTGGTTGGCCTTCTTCGCGCCGAAGAAGCTGCCGGCCTGGTCGCCGTCGTAGTTGTAGAGGTCCCAGAGCAGCGTCGGCCAGCCCTTGTTGGCCTGCCAGTAGATGGTGCCGGTGGCCGGCGCGCTGGCGTTGGTGGAGTGGTCCAGGAACGCCTCGAACTGGGCGCGCGTGTTCTCGTAGTTCTGGACCTGCGCCTCCTCGACGTAGGACGGGAGGTCGCTCCACTTGCCGTAGCGGTTGGTCAGCGCGGTGTCGAAGGTGAATAGCGTGCCGAACTTGTAGCCGCCGTGACCGGTCTCGTAGTTGGCGTGGTACTGGTTGAAGTCCGGGTTCTGCCACAGGTTGGACTGGTCGGACGCGGACAGGAAGCGGTTGATCGAGTCCAGCGTCGGCACGGTGTCGCCGGCGCTCTGCTCGCTGTCGAAGCCCCACGAGCCGCCCGCGTTGGTGCGGGTGCTGTCGCCGCTGTCGAAGTGGCTGGTGTCGTACCAGTAGTTCGGCGGCACGTAGTCGTACGGGCCCTCCTTCTCACCGGCCGCGCCCAGCTGCGGGCTGCTGTTGTACTCGGCCGAGGAGATGATCGGCTGGCTGAAGTCGGCGGCCTTGAAGCCGGCGAGCTCGGCCTTCTCGGTGGAGGCGCTGGGGGCGTTGTCGCTCCAGCTGTAGGTGAACACGCTGGGGTGGTCGCGCTCGCTCTCGCCGATGGTCTGCGCGGACAGCGTCAGCAGGCTGAGGGTGGCCGCGGCGGTGCCGGGGGTCTCCCAGAAGTCGCAGCACTGCTGGCCGGAGTCGATCAGCATGCCGGCCGCGTCCATCTGCTGGAAGAAGTCGTCCGGCGGCAGGTGGCCCTCCAGCCGGATGGTGTTGAGCCCCATGTTCTTCAGCAGCGCGATCTGCCGGGCGATGCTGGCGGAGTCGTAGCGCAGGAACAGGTCCGACGCGAAGCCGCCGCCACGCACCACGAACGGCTGGCCGTTGATCGAGTACTGGCGCACGCCGTCCGGCGCGATGGTCGCCTTGCCCACCAGGGCGGTGGTGATGTTGCGGATGCCGAACTGCTCGTGCGTGCTGTTGCCGCCGGCCACCGTCGTGTCCAATGTGTACAGCGGCGACGGGCCCATCTGGTACGGCCACCAGACCTGCGGGTGCGAGATCGTCTGCACCGGGAAGGTCACCGTGGCCTTGGAGTGCGCGGCGACCGTGACGCTCTGGCTCACCGTGATCGGCGTGCCGCCGCCCGGGGGAGTGATCGTCGCGGTGGCGTTGCCGGTCTGGCTGGAGCCGCCGCCGTTGGTGACGTCGGCCTTCACGGTCAGCTTGGAGCTGCTCAGGTCGGTGGCGTTGGCCTGGATCACGTGCGCGTTGCCGATCGACAGCGCGTTCGCGACCAGCAGCTGCACCGGGAACTGGATGCCGGTGTTGTTGTCGGGCGGCAGCTGGTTCCAGTCGACGTCGTCCAGGGTCAGCATCTTGGACGGGTCGTTGGGGTACATCTCGATGGCCAGCGAGTTCGCGCCGGACTTGAGCACGCTGCTGACGTCGAAGGTGAACTTGGTGTAGGCGCCGGTGACGGTCGTGTTGGTGGCGACCTCCTTGCCGTCGACCCAGACGTCGGCCTTGCCGACCACGCCGTTGACCACGAGCGATGCCGTCTGGCCGGCGGCCAGCGAGGTGGTGAAGTCGGTGCGGAACCACCACGGCTTGGCGAACTGCGCGGTGGTGACCGGGCCGGAGTTCTTCTTCTGGGTGCCGAAGCAGGTCTTCATGTTGTCGGCCATGAAGACGTTAGGGCACTTGTTGTTCTGAAGCAGCGCGGTGATCTCGGTGCCGGGCGCGCCCCCGTCGTCCGGCTGGACCTTCAGCCAGCCCGACGTGTTGAAGCCGGGCGTGGAGATCGCGGCGCCGGTCTGCGTCGCGGTCGCGCTGCTGAGCACCGTCCACCCACCGGTGCCCAGTGTGGTCAGGCCCGGCGGGGCCGCGGCGGCGCTGGTCGGTGGCGCCGGCGCCACCAGCGCAAGCGCGGCGCCGAGCACCGCGCCGATGACTCGCTTCATGGTCAGCTCCTTGCGGACGAATGACGCGGGCGAGCGGCGGCGGCGGCGTTCCGCTGCTTGGTCCAGTATTAGGAAAGGTTCCTTCCTATAGTCGGACAGCCTTGCGGTGCGGACACATTGCTGTCAATAGTCCGGCCGCGTTCGGGGGTTGTCCGCCGGTTCCCCAGGCTGAACCCGCACGTTGATCGAAGGGGACGGGTTCGCCGGCCGGACGGCCCTGTCGGGAAAGGTTTTCCCCATTCGGCCGGTAAGATGATCATCGGATCCGGCTGAACGGTCCCTGGAGGACAAAAGGGGCGATTGTGCGCAATTTCGGCATCGGGGCATGACCGCGCCGACCTACCGGCGGTCGGCCGGGTCGCCGCGCGGCGAGGCCCGCAAGCGGGCGCTGCTGGAGCTCGTCACCGACGACCTGGCGGCCAACGGCCTGGTCGACTTCTCGCTGCGGCGGGCAGCCCGCGCCGCTGGCACCACGCACAAGGTGCTGCTGTACCACTTCGACAACGCTGAGGACCTGCTGCGGCAGGCCGTCTTCCGACTGCGCGAACGGCGTATCGACAACGCGCTGGCCGCCGGCACGCCCGCGCACGGCCTGGTCGAGTTCGTGCGGCTGGCCTGGGGCTCGCTGATCTCGGAGGACCTTGGCGTGCGGCGAGTGCTTCAACAGGCGGTGGGGCTGGCGATGTACGACCCCGGTCGGCATCGCGACCTGGGCCGGGAGGCGTCCCGGTCAGTACATGCCCGTGCTGATGACGGCCTGTCCTGCCGAGTGGTCGGAGGAGCGTCGCCAGGGCGTGGCCGCGATGGTGGTGGCGACCCT
Organism: Kutzneria buriramensis; assembly: GCF_003387475.1. Taxonomy (GTDB): domain Bacteria; phylum Actinomycetota; class Actinomycetes; order Mycobacteriales; family Pseudonocardiaceae; genus Kutzneria; species Kutzneria buriramensis. Next base: position 4,998 of record NZ_QUNO01000020.1, read on the forward strand.
GCGCGGCCTGCTGCTGGAACGCCTCGTCGGCGACCCCGCCACCGCCGACGCCGGCCTGGCGGCGCTGCTGTCGACGCTGGCCCTGCTCGACCCCCGCTGAACCCCCGCGAGTCGCGCTCACAGACACACCGAAATGCGGTTTCAGGCAGAAACGAGACTCGAAGCTCAGATCTGCCCGACACGCATTTCGGCATGACGCTGGACGGGACTCGCGGGGTCTGCCCCAGACCTGCAATCGTTCTGGTCCTGGCCGCTACTCGCGGGGGTCAGGGCTGGGCCGGCCACTGCGCCTGCGTGTTGGCCGGCACCGCGGACAGCGAGGTCGGGAACGTGACCGGCAGGTGCCCGGACGGGTTGGCGTCGCCGAACAGCAGCGCGGCGACGGCCTTGCCCCACACCTGGCCGTCGTGGAAGCCCTCGAACACGCCGGCGACCTGGTTCAGCCACGGCATCAGGATCGCGGAGTTGTCGTTGAGCACCACGATGGTCCGGGGATTGGCCGCCGCGACCGCGGAGATCAGCGCGTCCTGGTTGTCGGGCAGGTTCAGCGACGCGCTGTCGGCCTCCTCGTGCCGGTAGTTGTCGCTGGCGAACACGACCGCCACCGACGAGGACCGCGCCAGGTTGGCGGCGGCGTTCTGGTCGGTGCCGTCGTTGTAGCTCACCTGCGTGCTGCGGCGTGGTGACGATGGCGTTGCGGCTGCCGGTGGGGGCCTTGTCGAACATGCCGAACCGGAACATCTGGGTCAGCACGCGGGACACCACTGTGTCCACAGTGGACTGACTGACCCTGCCCGTTCTGCGCGGCCTGGATCAGGTAGTCGGCGTAGCAGTAGCCGCCGGGCATCTCCACGGTTAGGCCGGTGTTGGCGGCCTGCTGGTAGAGCCCGGTGTTCAGGATCGCCGGGTTCTGGCAGCCGGAAACGTTCAGGGTCTGCTTGCCGCCGGCGCCGGAAGCGTTGGTGTAGATGGGGTTCCAGTCGTTGCCGTTGTCGGAGACCTGAATCTGGAACGCCATGGCGTAGGCCGTCTCCCGCTGCAGCACGACCTGCGTGATCGACGACGTCGCGCCGAGGTCTGCCTGGAGCCACTGGGGGTCGGCCGCCGCGCTGGACCAACGGATGTCGGTGTCACCGTCCACGGCGGCCGAGGCGGGGGAAAGCAGGGTGGTGGGGCCGCCGCCGACCAGTGTCGGCAGGAGGATGGGAGAGCGCACTCCCGGATCGTCCGCCGCCGGTTCCGGGCTGCCAATGGCCGGCCATACGGAGACTGGAGTCTCAGCTCTGTTAGGCTGACCGGTATGACCGAGCCGAGGACCCCGGGCCTGCGCGAGCGCAAGAAGCTCGCCGCGATGGAGGCGCTGCGGCACGCGGCGTTCGAGCTGTTCGCCCGGCAGGGCTTCGAGCAGACGTCGGTGGACGACATCGCCGAGCGGGCCGAGGTGTCCCGGGCCAGCTTCTTCCGGTACTTCAACGCCAAGGAGGACGTGCTCAACTTCGACGACGACCAGCGCCGCGAGGCGTTCGGCGCGGAGTTGGCCGCCCGTGGCGACGAGCCGGTGCTGGACGCGCTGCGCGCCGCGGTGAAGGCGCACGTGGCCGGCATGGACGAGACCACCAGGGCCCGCACCGTGGAGTACGCCCGGCTGATGATGATGGGGTCGCGCACCCTGCTCGGCCAGGCCTACGAGATCCGGATCAAGTGGCTGCGGCTGGTGGAGACCCAGCTGCGCGAGCGGCTGGCCGGCCGCGCCGACGTCGACCTGGTCGCGCCGCAGCTGGCCGACCTCGCGGTGAGCGTGCTGGAGACGTCCATGCGGCTGGTCAGCCTGGACACCGACCGGGACTTCGACGAGATCGTGGACCGGGGCTTCGCGCTGCTCACCTTCGAGTGACTTGCGCTGGAGTGCACTCCAGCTCCTAGCGTCGTAGCCATGACAGCAACGGCTCAGCACAAGATCGGGACCGGCTTCGGCGCCACCAGCACCGCGGCCGAGGTCCTCGCCGGCATCGACCTGACCGGCAAGCTCGCTCTCGTCACCGGCGGCTACTCCGGCATCGGCCTGGAGACCACCCGCGCCCTGGTGGACGCGGGCGCGCGGGTGATCGTGCCGGCCCGTCGCCCGGACAACGCCCGGGGAGCGCTCTCCGAGCTGACGAACGTCGAGGTCGACGAGCTGGACCTGGGCGACCTGGCCAGTGTCGCGGCCTTCGCCGACCGCTTCCTGGCCACCGGCCGCAGCCTCGACCTGGTGATCAACAACGCCGGCGTGATGGCCTGCCCGGAGACCCGTGTCGGCCCCGGCTGGGAGGCTCAGTTCGCCACCAACCACCTCGGCCACTTCGCGCTGGTCAACCGGCTCTGGCCGGCCGTCGCCGACGGCGCGCGGGTGGTCGCCCTGTCCTCCCGCGGCCACTTCTTCTCGCCGGTCCGCTGGGACGACCTCCAGTTCGAGCACGACTACGACAAGTGGCTGGCCTACGGCCAGGCCAAGACCGCCAACGTCCTGTTCGCGGTGCAGCTCGACAAGCTGGCCGCGGCCAGGAACGTGCGCGCCTTCGCGGTGCACCCCGGCGGCATCTGGACTCCGTTGCAGCGCCACCTCTCGCAGCAGGAGAAGATCGACCGCGGCTGGATCGACGCGGACGGCAACCAGCTGGTCCAGTTCAAGACGCCGGAACAGGGCGCCGCGACCACGGTGTTCGCCGCCACCTCGCCGCAGCTGGCCGAGCTCGGCGGCGTGTACCTGGAGGACTGCGACGTCGCCGAGGGCGTTGCTGCGGACGCCGACCCGGCGACGACCTGGTCCGGCGTGAAGGCGTACGCCACCGACCCCGAGCAGGCGTCCAGGCTGTGGGACCTCTCCGTCGAACTCACGGGCGTGAACGCCTTCGCCTGAAATACCATCGCGGCGTGGATGATCTCTGCGCCGAGTGCGGCTTCCGCTACGACGAGGCCGACGCGCCGACCGCCGCCGCCGACATCCGGCGGCTGGCCGGCGAAGTAGCCAGGGCACTGGCGACGCCCGATGCCGACCTGGCCGGGCGTCGCCGGCCGGAGCTGTGGTCGCCGGTGGAGTACGGCTGCCACCTCAGGGACGTGCTCCTCGTGCAGCGCGAGCGGGTGCTGCAGGCCCGTCGGGACAACGGATTCACGTGCGTGACCATGGGCCGCGACATCCGGGTCGAGCACGAGGGGTACGCCGAACAGGATCCCGACGACGTCGCCCGGCAGCTGACCGACGCCGCCGCGCTGTTCGGCAACGTGCTCGACCGGCTCGGCGACGACTGGGACAACGAGATGGTCTACTCCTGGCCGCAGCCGCAGCGGAGGTCGCTGCGCTGGGTCGCGGTGCACACCGTGCACGAGGCGCGCCACCATTTGCGGGACATCCGCGACCAGCTCGATTGAGTCCGAACGGACCGCGGTGGCCGGAAACGGGCGCCGCATTTGTTTTGTCCCCCCACAATTACGGGCGTTCGGGCAGCCTCGCCACTCGATTCGTCCGCCTGTGTTGTCGCCCGCTGCGGTCCGCCTTAGCCTGGAAGCCGGAATTCAGCAGGACATTCCCCACGACCAGCTCCCTCTCGCGGCCGGTACCCCCAGACTGCCGCGTGGGGGAGCTTCCTGCGTTCACTGGTTGGTTCGAGTGACTTCCGGCCAAAGATCGTCGCGCGTCGCGGCCGCGTGTCCGACACTGGGCGCAGGATCCGTGTCACCATCATTTGAGAGCGCTTCCACGAATCTTGACCATATGGTAGAAATTCCACCGTGCCCGGGCGACGTGCCGCCGTGACAACCATCCAGCCGACCGCACCGCGGCCGGCGATCGTGCGCGCCGCCGCAACGTCCACTTACGTCGCCTTCGCCGGCTGCGGACTGGCGCTGGCGACCTGGCTCGCGCGCGTCCCGCAGATCCGTGACGACCTGCGCCTGGACACCGGCCGGCTGGGCGCGATCCTGCTCGCCGGCGCGGCCGGCGCCCTGGTCTCGCGGCCGTTCTCCGGCCGTGTGGTGGCCAGGCTCGGCCAGCGCCGCACCGTCGCCTGGATGGCCGCCGCCTCCAGCGTGGCGCTTGTCGTGATGGGACTCGGCGACCGGCTGGGCGCCTGGGTTTTCGCCGGCGGTCTGCTGCTGTTCGGCTTCGTCAGCTCGTCCTGGGACGTCGCGATGAACGTGCAGGGCACGGTGGTGGAGCGCCACCTCGGTCGGTCGATCATGCCGAGGTTCCACGCCGGCTTCAGCATCGGCACCGTGGCCGCCGCGCTGCTGGGCGCGGCGATGGTGCAGCTGGACGTGCCGGTGATCGTGCACCTGGCGGCGGTCGGCGTGCTGCTGGCCGTGCTGGTGCCGTACGGGGTGCGCGGTTTCCTGCCCGACGAGCAACCGTCCACATCGGACAATCCGAAGCCGCATCACACGTTGCGCTACTGGCGCGAGCCCCGCACCTTGATGATCGGCGTCTTCGTGCTGGCCGCCGGCTTCAGCGAGGGCGCCGGCAACGACTGGACCGGCGTCAGCCTGGTCGACGGCTACAAGGCGCCGGCCGTGCTGGGCACGGTGGCGTACGCGACCTTCCTCGCCGCGATGACCGCCACCCGCTGGTTCGGGCCGCGGCTGCTGGACGCCTACGGCCGGGTGACCGTGCTGCGCATCCAGGGCGTCGTCGCCGTGCTGGGATTGCTGCTGTTCATCTTCGCCCCGGCGGTTCCGCTGGCCTTCGTCGGCGCCGCATTGTGGGGCGTGGGCGTGGCTTTCGGCTATCCCGTCGGCATGAGCGCCGCCGCGGACGACCCGGCGCACGCCGCCGGCCGGGTCACCGTGGCGTCCTCGGTCGCCAAGGTCGCCAGCTTCGCCGGGCCGCCGCTGCTCGGTCTGCTCGGCGACCACGTGACGATCCTGCGGGCCCTGCTCGCGGTGGCCGCACTACAGGTGGTGGCGCTGTGCCTGGCCGCCGCGACCCGTCCGCTCCCGGCCCGCCACCGGGCACTCGACAACCAGTGAAGACAGGAGCAACGCAGGTGGTCGACCAGCCTTACCGTGATCCGGCCCTCCCCGTCGCCGAGCGCATCGACGACCTGCTGGCCCGGATGACGCTGCCGGAGAAGATCGGTCAGATGCTGCACCTGGACGCGCGCGGCGGCGTCCGGGAGCTGATCGACGACTTCCACGTCGGCGCGATCCTGCACACCTCGCCGGAGAACCTGGTGCTGGCGATGGACCTGGCGAGCCGGACCCGGCTGGGCATTCCGCTGCTCACGGGCGAGGACTGCATCCACGGCCACTCGTTCTGGCCGGGCGCCACGATCTTCCCGACCCAGCTGGGCATGGCCTGCTCCTGGGACCCCGAGCTGGTCGAGCGGGCGGCGCGGGTGACCGCGGTGGAGGTGTCCACCACCGGCGTGCACTGGACGTTCTCGCCGGTGCTGTGCATCGCGCGGGACCTGCGCTGGGGCCGTGTCGACGAGACGTTCGGCGAGGACCCGTTCCTGATCGGCGAGTACGCGTCCGCGATGGTCAAGGGCTACCAGGGCGACGGCCTGAACGACCCGACGGCGATCCTGGCCTGCGCCAAGCACTTCGCCGGCTACTCGGAGACGCAGGGCGGCCGCGACGCCACCGAGGCCGACATCAGCCGGCGCAAGCTCCGGTCCTGGTTCCTGCCGCCGTTCGAGCGGGTGGCGCGCGAGGGCTGCCGCACCTTCATGATCGGCTACCAGTCCATCGACGGCGTGCCGATCACCGCGAACCAGTGGCTGCTCAAGGAAGTCCTGCGCGACGAGTGGAAGTACGCCGGCACGCTGGTCACCGACTGGGACAACGTCGGCCGGATGGTGTGGGAGCAGCAGATCTGCGCCGACCACGCGGAGGCCGCCGCGCTGGCGGTGCGGTCCGGCAACGACCTCGTGCTGACCACGCCCCAGTTCTTCCAGGGCGCGCAGGACGCCGTGGCGCGCGGCATTCTGTCCGAAGAGGACATCGACGCCGCGGTGCGCCGCATCCTCACGCTCAAGTTCGAGCTGGGCCTGTTCGAGAACCCGCGGCTGCCCGACCCGGAGCGACAGAAGCTGTACGTGGGCCAGGTCGAGCACACCGCCGTGAACCTGGAGATGGCGCGGCGGAGCCTGGTGCTGCTGAGCAACGACGGCACGCTGCCGCTCGCCGGCAACAAGCTGCGGATCGCCCTGGTCGGCCCGAATTCCGACGATGTCGACGCCCAGCTCGGCGACTGGGCCGGCGCGTCCGGCCAGGTCGACTGGTTGCCGGACGGGCATCCCCGCCACCTCACCGAGACCGTGCTGGACGGGCTGCGCGCGGTCGTCCCTCCGGAGTGGACGATCGAGCACGCCCTCGGCGCTCGCATCGCCTCGTTCGGCCCGGATCCGGACGGCGCGGTGCTGCCGGACGGCCAGCCCGCGCCCGAGGTCGTCAACCCCGAGCCGGCGGACCCGGAGCTGATCCACGACGCGGTCGCCGCGGCAGAGGCGTCCGATGTGGTCGTCGCGGTGGTCGGCGACACCATCGGCCTGGTCGGCGAGGCCCGCTCCACCGCCACGCTGGAACTCGTCGGCGGCCAGGTCGCGCTGCTGGACGCGCTGGCGGCGACCGGAAAGCCGCTGGTGGTGGTCGTGATCAGCTCCAAGCCGCTGGTGCTGCCGCCGTCGGCCGAGGGCGCGGCCGCGATCATCCAGGCGTTCAACCCGGGCATGAAGGGCGGCCGGGCGATCGGCGAGCTGCTGCTCGGCCTGATCGAGCCGAGCGGCCGGCTGCCGATCACCGTGCCGCGCCACGTCGGCCAGCAGCCGGTGTTCTACAACCAGATCCGCGGCCAGCACGGCCACCGGTACGCCGACCTCACGCAGGATCCGCTGTTCGCCTTCGGCGAGGGCCTCAGCTATACCACCCTGGGGTATTCGGACCTGACGGTGTCGACGCCGTCGGTCGGCCCCGCCGACACCGTGCGGGCCGAGGTCACCGTCACCAACTCCGGGTCGCGGCCGGCGCGCGAGACCGTGCAGGTGTACCTGCGCGACCTGATCACGTCGGTGACCTGGGCGGACCGGGAACTCAAGGCGTACCGGCAGGTCGACGTCCCGGCAGGGGAGTCGGTGCGGGTGGCGCTGGAGCTGCCGGCGGCCGACTGCACGCTGGTCACCGCGGACGGCCGGCGGATCGTCGAGCCCGGCGAGTTCGAGCTGCTGGTCGGTCACTCGTCGCGGCCGCGCGACCTGCTGTCGGCCAGGTTCACCATCAGCTGAGGTTCGACGCCCCGAGCTGTTCAGCCCGTGAACAGCTCGGGGTGCTTGGCCAGTTCCACCCGCGTGCGGCGAATGTGTAGCTCCAGGACGCGCGCCGCCGACGTGTGGTCGCGGTCGCGCAGCGCCTGGATCAGCAGCCGGTGCTCGGCCCCGATGATCCAGCCGCGCCGCTCGAACGCGAGCCGGGTGAACGCCCGCCGGTAGTGCTGGGTGGTGTCCCACAACCGGTTCACGATGGCGGCCAGGTCCTCGGCCTCGTGGCGGCGGTAGACGGCCCAGTGCAGGCGGCGGTCCAACACCAGGAACTCCTCGACGTCCGTGCACGCCTCGATGCCGTCCTGGAGCTCGTCCATGGCATCTATGTCCTCTTCGGACAGTCGCGGCGCGGACTCGGTGAGCAGCAAGGGTTCCAGCCGTTCGCGGATCTTGTAGCTGAGCTCGCACTCGCGCGCGTCCATCGACGTCACCCACGCGCCCGAGTTGGCGCGCAGGGTGACCAGGCCGCGCGACTCCAGGATGCGCAGCGCCTCGCGCACCGGCAGCCGGCTGGTGTTGAGCTCCTCGGCCAGCTCGTCCTGGATGATCCGGGTGCCCGGCGCCAGCCGGCCGGCCAGGATGCGCTCGCGCAGCTCGTCGGCGACGCGCTGGCTGGCCACGCCGGCGGGAACGGACACGGCTGCGATCCCTTCAGTCGAAGGCCTCAGGGTTGTGGTCGAAGGCCTTTCCGTCGGGATAGGACACTAGCTCACACTGCATGCCCCACGGCGACAGGAAGTACACCCAGCGCTGGCCCTCGCTCGGCCCCTTGCTGGCGGTCGGCTCGCCGAGCACGCGCAGGCCCCGCCGGTGCAGGTCGGCGACGGCGGCGTCCATGTCCTCCACGTACAAGGCGATGTGGTGGCCGCCGATGTCGGAGTTGCGCGGTGGTTCCGTGCGCTGATCGGCCGCCTCGTACCGGAAGACCTCGAAGATCGCCCGGCCGCCGAGCCGGTAGAAGCGCAGCTCCCGCATCACGGCCCGGTCGTCGACGCCGAGGTGCTCGCCCATCCAGCTGCCGTCGTGCCGGTACGGCCCGAGCTTGTACATGTACTCGCAGCCCAGCACGTCGACGAAGAACGCGTGGGCCTGCTCCAGGTCGGGCACGGTGACGCCGATGTGGTCGACGCCGGTCACTCCCGGGATGGGCACTGACACCTCCATTGGATCCATTAATGCTTGCGTTAATGCTGGTGACCTCGCATAGTGTACGGCACGCGAGGTCAAATGGATCCAATGGAGGCCGCGATGCCCGCTCATGAGGACCTGGCCGCCGGCGCGCCCTGGCTCCAGCTGCGCACCACCCCGCAGGACTGGGACGACGCCGACGGCGACCTGCTGCTCAGGCTGTACGGGCAGGCCCAGTGGATCCGATCGTTCGAGGAGTACGTGCTCGAACTCGCCGGTCAGGGCCTCGTGCACGGGCCGGTGCACTCCAGCATCGGGCAGGAGGGCGGCGCGGTCGGCTCGGTGCTGCCGCTGCGCAGCGACGACTTCGTCAACGGCTCGCACCGCGGCCACCACCAGTTCCTGGCCAAGGCGTTCGGACACGTCCTGCGGCCGAAGGCCGGCGACCTGCCGGCGCTCAACGACGACGTCCGCACGGTGCTGCGCCGCACGCTCGCCGAGATCTGCGGCCTGGCCGAGGGGTTCAGCAGCGGCCGCGGCGGCTCGATGCACCTCCAGTGGCGGGAGGCCGGCGCGATGGGCACCAACGCCATCGTCGGCGGGGGAGTGCCGCAGGCGGCGGGTTTCGCCTGGAACCAGCGGCATTTCGGCACCGACGCGGTGACCGTGACGTACTTCGGCGACGGCGCCGTGAACATCGGCTCGGTGCTGGAGACGCTCAACCTCGCGGCGGCCTGGAAGCTGCCGCTCTGCTTCTTCATCGAGAACAACCAGTACGCGGTGTCCACCGCCGTCGGCGAGGCGACCGCCGAGCCGCGGCTGTCGGCCCGTGCGCTCGGGTTCGGGATCCCGAGCTGGCGGGTCGACGGAATGGATCCATTGGCCGTGCACCTGGCCATGACCGAGGCCCTGGCGCACATGCGGGCCGGCGGCGGTCCGACGGTGATTGAGGCGGACCTCTACCGGTACTTCCACCAGAACGGGCCGTACCCCGGCAGCGCCTTCGGCTACCGCAGCAAGGACGAGGAAAGGGCCTGGCGGGAGCGGGATCCCATCGAGCTCCTGCGCGGCCACCTGCTGCGCCGCGGCCTCGCCGGCGAGGCCGAGCTCAAGGCGTTCGAGGACGATTTCGTCGCCGCGCTGCGGGAGATCGGCGGCTCCTTCCTCACCGAGGATCGGCGGTCGATCAGGGAATCCGCCTGGCCGGACCCGGCGTTCGTGGACGTCGGCGTGCGCGGCGACCTGTCCGAGCTGGACGGCAGCCGGTACGAGGAGGCCGAGACGTTCGCCGGCCAGCTGGCCGAGCGGCGGTTCATCGACGTGGTGAGCGACGTGCTGGGCCGGCGTCTGGAGACCGATGCCAGGGTGGTGGTCCTCGGCGAGGACGTGCACCGTCTCAAGGGCGGCACCAACGGCGCCACCAGGCGGGCGATAGAGCGCGCTCCCGACCGCGTGCTCGGCACCCCGATCAGCGAGAACGCCTTCACCGGCCTCGCCGGCGGCATGGCGATCGACGGCCGCAGCCGGCCGATCGTCGAGTTCATGTACGCCGACTTCATGTGGGTCGCCGCCGACCAGCTGTTCAACCAGGTCGCCAAGGCCCGGCACATGTTCGGCGGCCACGGCAGCGTCCCGTTCGTGCTGCGCAGCAAGCTCGCCGCCGGCACCGGCTACGGGTCGCAGCACTCCATGGACCCCGCCGGCGTGCTCACCACCGCCGCCGGGCTGCGCGTCGTCGCGCCCTCGAATCCGTTCGACTACGTCGGCCTGCTGAACACCGCCGTGGCCTGCGAGGACCCGGTGGTGGTCCTGGAGCACGTGGACCTGTACGGCTCGACCGGTACCGCGCCGGTGGACGACTTCGACTACCGCCTGCCCGTCGGCAGGGCCGCGGTGCGCCGGGTCGGCGACGACCTCACCGTGATCAGCTACCTGTCCATGGTCCGGCGCTGCGCCGAGGCCCTGGACATCACCGGCGTCAGCGCCGATCTGATCGACCTGCGGTGGCTGGATCGCGCCAGCCTCGACTGGGACGCCCTCGAACGCAGCGTCCGCAAGACCAACCGGGTGCTCATCGTCGAGCAGGGGGCCGTCGGCACGTCCTACGGCGGCCGGCTGGCCGACGAGCTCCAGCGCCGGCTGTTCGACTGGCTGGACGCGCCCATCGAACGCGTCACCGGCGGCGAGGCGTCGCCCAGCATCAGCAAGGTCCTGGAGCGGGCCGCCATCGCCCGCACCGAGGAAGTCGTCGCCGCCCTGCGGCGGATCGTCGCCTGAGCGGGGAGGAATTCCATGGCAACGCTGTTGCGGGTGCCGGAGGTCGCCACCGGGTCGACCGAGGCCGTGCTGACCGAGTGGCTGGTGCCGGAGAACGTCGCGTTCGAGGCGGGCGCGGCGATCGCCGTGCTGGAGACCGACAAGGCGGCGGTGGAGGTCGAGGCGGAATCCGGCGCGGCGGTGCTGCGCCGGCTGGTCGACGGCGGTTCCACCGTCGAGGTCGGGACGCCCATCGCCGTGCTGGGCGCGGTCGGCGAGGACATCGGCGCGGTGCTGGCGGAGTTGGGGAGTGGTGCGGTTCAGGCGGCTGCGGCTGAACCGGTCCCGGCGGCAGGGGAGTCGGTGGCCGCTCCGGAGCGGATCTTCGCCAGTCCACTGGCCCGGAAGCTGTTGAAGGAAGCCGGGATCGCGCTCGCGGACGTCCAGGGCACCGGCCCCAACGGTCGGATCGTTCGCAAGGACGTGGAGGCGGCAATCGCGGCGGAAGCCGACTCGGCAACGGCACCCGCTGAGGCGACCGCCGCATCCGATTCCGCCGTCGCGCCTGCTCCCGCCGCGGCGATTCCGGCCCCGCCGGCCGGTCCTTCCCCGCGACCCGGTCAGTCCGCCTTCGTCGAGGTGCCGCACAGCCGGGTCCGCGCCGTCATCGCGAGCCGGCTGACCGCCAGCAAACAGACCGTGCCGCACTTCTACCTCCGCCGCACCGCCCGGATCGACGCCCTGCTGGCCCTGCGCAAGCAGCTCAACGAGGTCTCGCCGGAGCGGATCTCCGTGAACGACCTGGTGATCCGCGCGGTGGCGGTGGCGCACGTCGCGGTGCCGGACGCCAACGTCATCTGGACCGACGACGCGATGCGCCGCTACGAATCGGTGGACATCGGCGTCGCCATCGCCTCCGAACGCGGCCTGGTGACGCCGGTGCTGCGCGGCGTGGAGAAGACGTCCCTCAGTGAGATCTCCAGGCAGGTCAAGGCATTCGCCCAGCAGGCGGACGCCGGCCGGCTGATGCAGCGCGACCTGGAGGGCGGCACGATCGCGGTGAGCAACCTCGGCAGGTACGGCGTCGACGAGTTCGCGGCGATCATCAACCCGCCGCAGTCGGCCATCTTGGCGGTCGGGGCGGGCAAACCCGCCCCGACCGTCGAAGACGGCGAACTCAAGATCGCCACCCAGCTGAACCTGGTGCTCTCCGTCGATCACCGCGCCATCGACGGCGCGCTGGCGGCGCAGTGGATGGCGGCGCTCGTCACCGCTCTGGAGGAGCCGCTACGACTCGTCGCCTGATCACAGCGGATCGGTCAGCAGCCCCAGCCGGTCGGTGAGGCTGATGTTCTCGGCGTAGTCCACCGGCGCGACCACGATCGACACGCCGTCGTCGTCCAGGGCCTTGCGCAGCGTGGGCAGCAGCTCCGACGCCTGGCTCACGCGGTACCCGGTGGCCCCGAAGCTGGCGGCGTACTGGGTGATCTCCGGGTTGGTGAACCGGACATTGGACACCTTGCCGGTCTCCAGCCGCATCTTCCACTCGATCAGGCCGTAGCCGCTGTCCTCCCACACCAGCACGGTCAGCGGCAGCCGCTCGCGCACGGCGGTCTCGATCTCCTGCGAGTGCATGAGGAACGAGCCGTCGCCGGTCACGGCCAGCACGCGCCGGTCCGGCCGGGCCAGGTGCACGCCGAGCGCGCCGGGCACGGCGAAACCCATGGTGGACAAGCCGTTCGAGACGAGGCAGGTGTTCGCCGCGTACGTCGGGTACAGGCGCGCCATCCACATCTTCACCGCGCCGGTGTCGACCAGCACGATGTCGTCACGGTCCAGCGCCGCCCGGGTGTCGGCGACGATACGCTGCGGCGACAGGGGAAAGCGGTCGTCCTGCCGGCCCCGGGCCAGCTCCGCGCCGACCAGCTCGCGGATCTTGGCCGCGCCGGCGTGCGGCTCGCGGGCCGGCACCGCCTCGCGCAGCGCGTCCAGCGAGGCGCTGATGTCGCCCTCGATGCCGACGGCCACCGAGTAGTGGGCGTCCACCTCGGCCGGGAACCGGTGGATGTGGATGATCTGCTTGTCGCCGTCCGGGTTGATCTTGACGGGGTCGAACTCCTGGAGCTCGTAGCCGACGGCGATGATCACGTCCGCCTGGTCGAAGCCGAAGTTGGCGTAGTCCCGCCGCATGAAACCGATGGTGCCCATGGAGTTCGGGTGGTCGTCGGCCAGCACGCCCTTGCCGTGGAACGTGGTCGCGACGGCCACGCCGGTGTGCTCGGCGAACCGGGCCAGCGCGGCGCTGGCGTGGTTGCGGGCCGCGCCGTGACCGGCCAGCAGCACCGGGTTGCGGGCCTCGCGCAGGATGGCCGCGGCCCGCCCGACCTGGCTGGCCGACGGCGCCTCGGGATGCACCACGTTGAGCGGCAACGGCTTCAGCGCGGCCGGGGCCGCCTCGATCTCCACATCCTCCGGCACCGCGAGGTACACCGCGCCGGGGCGCTCGCTCTGCGCCGTCTTGAACGCCCGCCGCAGCATCTCCGGCACCGCCGCGGCCGACGGCACGCTGGCGGCGAACTGGGTGATCGGCGCGAACAGACTGACCAGGTCCACGAACTGGTGCGACTCCTTGTACTCGCGGAACTGCCCCACCTGCGCCGACAGCGCGACCAGCGGCGTCGAGTTGGTGTTGGCGTCGGCCACGCCCAGTTGGAGGTTGATAGCGCCCGGGCCGAGCGTCGCCGACACCACGCCCGCCTTGCCGGTCACCCGCCCGTACATCTCGGCCATGAACGACGCCGCCTGCTCGTGCCGGGTCAGCACGTAGCGGATGGGGGAGGCGTCCAACGCGTTGGTCAGCCGCATGTTCTCCTCGCCGGGGATGCCGAAGACCACCTCGACGCCCTCGGCCACCAGGCAGGCCACGATCAGATCGGCGGCCGTGCGGCCGTCACGCTCGTCCGACATACCTCAGGCTTACCACTTCCCTCGGTCGGAAACCCGCTGGTGAGCCCCCTTTCACACTTCGGTAAGGCGGGGCCGCGTTCGGACCTTTCCGACAGTCGCCCCGCTACCCGGTGGCGAGGGCCTACCGTGTGGACGTGCGGAACACTGGGGTGCCGGCGCCCGGGTTGTGGCTGATGGGCGTGCGGCTGGCGGAGATGTCCGGGCTGACCGTCCTCGAGGTCGCCGAGGACGAATCGCTGCGGGTGCTCGGACCCGAGGGCGGCATGTACCTCTTCCCGACCCGGCACGGCATGGCCGACTTCCTCGCCTCCGGCGAACCGCACAGCCTCGACGACGGGATGGACGGCGTGGATGTCACGAGCGTCGAACCGGGGTACCTCGCGGACTTCGACCTCCTCGGTGATCCCGATGTCGACGAGGACGACGCGGCGAGGATCTGGACGGAGTGCCTGCTCGTCGTGGAGGCCTGCGGCATCGAGGATCCGCAATCCTTCGAGGACGCGCTGGCACGGGTGACGGCGCTGACGACGTGCCGCGACGACTTCGAGCAGCCCGGCTACGAGGAGCGCGACTACTGGATGGGGCGCGACATCCAGCCGGTGCGGCTGACGCTGCCGTCCGGTTCGGGCGTCACGCTGGTCGCGATGGACGACTTGAGGGCGCGGGACACCTCGGCGCACCCCTTTCTCGGTGGCTACGGCCAGGTGGTGTTGTTCCGCGATCCCGCCGCCCTGCTCGCTCACATCCGCGCCGATGGCACCGAGGAGATACGGGAGTCCATGTGGTGGCCGGGTGACGCGCCGCACTGCGAACCCGTGCTGTCGGTGGACGTCCGTACGGTCGACGCGCGCGACCGCACCTCGGATGCTTTCGACTTCCTGTGCGGACTGGCCCGGGTGCTGACCAACCGGTACCGCGATCTCCGGCCGGGCAAGACAAACAGCGACAGGCAGATCCGCCAGGAGACAGAGCGGATCGAGCGCCTGTTGCGCGAGGTGAACGGCAAGGTCACCTGGCGCTAGCGGATGTCCCGGCCCTTCCACAGATCTCCGCCGCGGACGGAGCGGTAGGCGGCGTCCAGCAGGTTCACGCCGAAGGCGGCGTTGGCGACGGGGGCGAGCGCGGACGTCCCGGTGGACAGGTGGCTGGCGCGCATGTACGAGCGGTGCGCGGCGGACTGTGCGGCCCAGGCGGCGAGGCCCGCCAGCCGGGTGAAACCCTTGCCGCGCAAGGCCATCAGCACCGGGCCGATGCCGTAGCCGATGTGTAGCAGGCCGGCGAAGCCCAGCGCGGCGGCGCCGACGGTGGGGCCGCCGAGCATCGCCCCGCCGGCGACGGAGCTCTTGCGCTGGGACCGCCAGACCGCGCCGAAGGAGTCCAGCCCGGACGAGGTGAGCGAGTCCATGCCGTCCACGAGCCGGGTCCGGCCGCCGGCGTCCCGCACCGCGGTGGCGAACGCGATGTCGTCGGCCCGCTCCGCGGAGAGCGCTCTCCAACCCCCGGCCTTGTCGTACGCGGCCCGGCTCACGAGGATGCAGTGCCCGATGCCGACGGCCTTGCCCCGGCTGCCGTCCGGGCTGGCGGAGTCGAAGAGCAGCACGTTGGTGGGCGCGAGCAGCAGCCACCAGCCGGGATTGGCCACCGTCGGCCGGCCCGGCGTCGTGATCAGGTCGGCGTCGTCCCGGGCGGCCGCGGCCAGCAGCTTGCCGACCAGGTCGGGGGCGGATTCGGTGTCGGAGTCGACGAACAGCAGCCAGTCACCGCTGGTCTCGGCGACGCCCCGCCACATGGCGTGCACCTTGCCGGCCCAGCCGGGTGGCGGCCCGTCGGTGCGGACCAGCCGCACCCGCGGATCGGCGTCGACGTGCTCCTGCACGATCGCCACGGTCCGGTCGGTCGAAGCGTCGTCGACCACGACGATCTCCAGGTCGCTGTGGCGCTGGGTGCGCAGCGACGCCAGGCAGCCGTCGATCGTCGACTCTTCGTCACGTACGGGAATCACCACGCTGACCTTGCCGTCGTTCAGCGGCATGTCCGGCAGCGGCTGCACCGTTTTCCAGGTCGCCACCGTGTTCACCGACCGGATGGTGGCCAGCGCCGCCAACACCGCCGACCCGAGAATCGCCCCCTTGCCCATGCCCTCAGGCTGCCACAACCCGTAGCGCTCCCTAGGCGAAGGTTAGGGGTTTCACCGATGTTAGGGGGTGCCCGGCCACCCCAGAATCGGCCGGGTGCGTCCCTCGTACCCGACCACGCCCGGAACCTTCCAGGTCGACCTGCGCGGCCTGGTCGACCTGCTGTCGCGACACCTGTACCGCAGCCCCGACGTGTACGTCCGGGAGCTGTTGCAGAACGCCGTGGACGCGATCGCCGCCCGGCGCCGGCTCGAGCCCGGCGTGGCCGGGGCGGTGGAGATCGAGGTGGTGGAACCGGCCGACGGGCCTCCGACGGTGGTCGTCACCGACAACGGCATCGGGCTGACCGGGACCGAGCTGGTGGAGCTGCTGGCCACGATCGGCCGCAGCTCCAAGCGTGGGGAGCTGGCGCAGCACCGGGACTTCATCGGCCAGTTCGGCATCGGCCTGCTGGCGTGTTTCCTGGTGGCGGACGAGATCACGGTGGTCACCCGCTCGGCCAGGGACCCGGACGCGCAGGCGCTGTGCTGGCAGGGGCGCGCCGACGGCACGTACGACATCACTCCGGTGGACAGCGACCTCACCGCGGGGACCCGTGTGCACCTGCGGGCTCGGACCGGTTTCGAGCACCACCTGACCCGCGACCACGTGCTGGCACTGGCTCGCCGGTACGGCGGCCTGCTGACGCTGCCGATCCGGCTCGGCTCGGTGCAGGTCAACAACGAGCCGCCGCCGTGGGACTTCCCGGCCCTCACGATGGAACACGGCAGGGAGAGCGCTCTTGCCTACGCCAGCCGCGTGCTGGACCTCGACCCGCTCGACGCGATCCCGCTGCACGCCGACGGCGTCCGCGGGCTGGCGTTCGTGCTGCCGTACGAGCCGAGTCCGGCGGCCCGCCAGGACCACCGCGTCTACCTGCGGCGGATGCTGCTGTCGGAGTCGGCCGACCGCCTGCTGCCGGACTGGGCGTTCTTCGTGCGCTGCGTGATCGACGCCGACGACCTGAGCCCGAACGCGGCCAGGGACGGGTTCATCGAGGACGAACGGTTGGCGAGGGTCCGCGAGCAGTTGGGCCGCGGCATCCGGGACCACCTCAAGGATCTGGCCCGGCTGTGGCCGGCGCGGCTGGCCGGCATCGTCGCCACCCACGACGCCGGCATCTCGGCGCTGGCCGTGCACGACGACGAGTGCCTGCTGCTGTTCGCGGACTGGCTGCCGGTGGACACCTCGCTCGGCCGCATGACGCTGGGGGAGCACGCCCGGCGCTTCGGCGAGTTGCGTTTCGTCCGCCGCTTCGACGATTTCCGCCAGGTGGCGCCGATCGCCGCCGCGCAGGGCCGCTGCGTGGTCAACGGCGGGCACGTGAACCTGTCGACGCTGCTGGAGCGACTGGCGGTGCTGCGGCCGGAGCGCAGGATCTCCGAGCTGGACCCGACCGAGATCGTGGACTCGTTCGCCGACCTCACCGCCGAGGAGCGGTCGGAGGTCGCGGATCTGGTACGGCTGGCCGAAACCGCGCTCCGCTCGCACGACGTCGGCGTGCAGGTGCGGGCGTTCGCGCCGAGCCAGATGCACGCGACGCTCGTCACCAACGAGGACTCCCGCTTCCGTAGGCAACTCGACCGCACGAGGTCCGTTGTGGACGGTCCGTGGAGCGGCGTGCTGGCCGCGCTGCCGACTGCATCCGCCGCGAATTCCCAGCTGTGCCTGAATGTTGCCAACGCGGCGGTGCGCGAGCTGGCGCGGCAGGCCAGACAGGGCAGCATCATGCGCGTCCGGCGGGCCATCGAACTGCTGTACGTGCAGGCGTTGCTGCTCGGCCACCACCCGCTGCGCGACCGCGAACTCGGCCTGCTCGACGACGTCGTCCTCGGCTTTGTCGAGGACCGGGGGTGACGGCGCGGCTGGAGCAGCTGCGACGCGAGATCCTCGGCACGCCGTGGGATGATCGGCACTTCCCACGTCTGCTCCCGCTGCTGGAGGAGGCGGTGCCGCTGGCCGACGAGGCCGGCGACACCTGGGCCGGCTTCTGGATGCGGGCCCAGCTCGCGGGCGTGTGCAACAACCTGGACCTGGCCGAGCGGGCGCTGGTCGCGGTGTCCTGGTGCCTGGCCACCCTCGACCGCGACCCGGCCGTGCGGGCCGAGGACGGCGGCCGGATCCTGCGGACCGCCGGCACGATCGCGCAGCTGCTGCCGTCGGTGCCGGACCTGCCCCGCGACGACATCTTCCGACTGCTCGACGAGATCGAGCGGTTGCAGCGGCGGGCCGGCATGCCGCTGCGGGCCATCACCGAGATCCGCCACTTCGTCCTGCTCCGGATGGGTGACCTGGGGCCTGCCGGCGAGGCGTTCGACCGCTGGCGCTCGCTGCCGAGGGAATCCTCGTGGCGGCTGGACTGCGACGTCTGCGAGTCCGACGCGGTTCTGGAGTGGTACGCGGCCATCGGCCGGGACGAGCACGCGATCGCCGCCGCGGCGCCGCTGCTCGACGGCACCGCCGTTGGGGTGAAGGAGAAGTGCGAAGGACTGAGGTCCTGGGGGCACGCGAACGCCCTTGCGCCGTTGGTGCGGCTAGGCCGTCTGGATGATGCGTGGGCCTGCCATCGGCGGGGTCTGGCGATGGTGATCGGCAGATCGGGCGCGCTGGGCGAGATCGGCAAGCACCTCGCCTTCCTCGCCGCCGTCGGCGATCTGAACCGGGCGACTTCCCTTGCCGGCCAACACCTCGCACTCGCCGACCGGCTCACCGAGCACGGCCGCTACCGGCTCGACGTCGGCGTCTGGCTGGTGGTCTGCGCGCTGCGCCGACACGGCGTGGTCGAGACCGACCTGCGGATACCGCCCTGGCACCCGGCTTTCCGGTCCAGCGGCCGGTACCACGTGGGCCGGCTCGCGGAGCGCCTCGGCGCCGGCGTGCGCTCGCTCGCGATCCGCTTCGATGCCCGCAACGGCAACGACTTCGTGACCCGCGAGCTGCTGCGCGAGCACGCGCTGCTCGGGCCGGCCGGGCTCTGATCGCCCGATTTCCCTTTCGGCGCAACGGTCACCACCGGGTTAAGCGTCGTCACCCGCACGGAGCAGCGGGATCTACGCAGCGCGTGTCCACACCGGAACCCCTGCCACACCACCCTTCCGAGGGACTGTGATGGCCCGGAAAACCGGTGCTAGCCTCGGCTGGGCCGGCCGGCCAACCACGCACGCCTCCCGCAGACGTCGACGAACCGACGCCGGGAAGTCCTCTTCTGCCACCGTTGATCGATGGCGCACGTCCGCACGGTTAAGGAGTTCGCGCATGACGACAACCCACCGCGCTCGCCCGGTCCTCCGCAGCGACTACCAGCGTTCCGTCGCTGAGTACTGGAACAACGAGAAGGACCCGGTCAACCTGCGGCTCGGTGACGTCGACGGCCTCTACCACCACCACTACG
Source organism: Kutzneria buriramensis (assembly GCF_003387475.1). Classification (GTDB taxonomy): domain Bacteria; phylum Actinomycetota; class Actinomycetes; order Mycobacteriales; family Pseudonocardiaceae; genus Kutzneria; species Kutzneria buriramensis. Next base: position 24,209 of record NZ_QUNO01000020.1, read on the forward strand.
GGCTCGGCGCCTACGACCCCGCCGTGCTGGACGGGCCGGACGAGGCCGTGATCGCGGAGCTGCACCGGCTGGAGACCGCCCAGGCCGAGGTGTTGCTGGACCACCTGGGCGACGTCGGCCCGAACGACGCGGTGCTGGACGCCGGCTGCGGCCGCGGCGGCACCAGCATCATGGCCAACCTGCGGTTCGGCTGCTACGCCGACGGCGTGACCATCTCCGAGCAGCAGATGGACTTCGCCAACGAGCAGGCCCGCCGCCGGGGCGTCGCAGACAAGGTGCGCTACCACTTCCGAAACATGCTCGACACCGGCTTCGAGGACGCCAGCCGCAAGGCCATCTGGAACAACGAGAGCACCATGTACGTCGACCTGCACCAGCTGTTCGCGGAACACTCGCGGCAGCTGGAGATCGGCGGTCGGTACGTGACGATCACCGGATGCTACAACGACGTCACCGGCGGCCGGTCCAAGGCGGTCAGCCAGATCGACCAGCACTACACGTGCAACATCCACCCGCGCAGCGAGTACTTCAAGGCCATGGCGGCCAACAAGCTCGCGCCAATCGCGGTGATCGACCTGACCGCGGACACCATCCCGTACTGGGAGCTGCGGCAGCGGTCCTCGGTGGCCACCGGCATCGAGGGCCCGTTCCTCCAGGCGTACCGCGAGGGCAGCTTCCACTACCTGCTGATCGCCGCCGACCGGATCGCCTGACCCGCAACGACATCGAGGCCCGTGTCCGGATCGGACACGGGCCTCGACGTCGTCGGTCCGCTAGTCGCTGTGGTAGCGCTTGCTGGTGGCGTGCCATTCGCGGCTGCCGCCGCACCACGCCCACGTGTCGGCCAGGAACCGTTGCAGCATCGGGGTTCCCTCCAGGTACATGGCCGCCGCCTCGGCGACGAAGCCGCGCATCAGCTCGTTGTGGATCTCGACCGTGCGCTTGGTGGCCTGCTCGCGGGACAGGCCTTCCTCCTCCATCAGCGCGATCGGCAGGCTGATGTCGTCGTCGGCCTCCTTGTCCATCGAGTGCAGGTCGTTGAGCAGCACCGCCGCCATGCCGGCCATGGTGAACGCCCGCCGCAGCCGGGGGTGGTAGAACTCCTGCGCCGGCAGCTCGTAGCCGGCGATCGCGTCGACCAGGATCATCGGCGGCAGGTAGCTGTTGTGGTAGCGGTGCATGTAGTACTCCCACACCGCGGGCCGCCGGCCGGTCTGCCGCCAGCTGGCGTTCTGGTCCAGGGCCTGGAACAGGATGGCCATCTGGTGCTGGAAGCGGCCCATCTGGGCGGTGGTGGTGTACTGGGCGAGGTGTTCCATGCCGGTCCGGAAGGCCAGCGCGATCGGCTCCTCCTTGACGAACCGCTCCAACTCGTGCCGGTAGCGCTGCGGCATCGTCACGGGGTCGACGACGCCGTACAGGACGCCGAAGCGGGCGGCGGTCAGGGCGGGATCCGCGCCCATCTCCTCCTCGTCCAGGTAGTAGTCGTCGGAGGCCCACTCGGCGACGACCACCTTGGCCGCGGCCAGCAGCCGGTCGGCGTCGTCGGTGCCGGGGTGGGTGAGCATGATCAGCCGGCCGAAGCCGCAGGACCGCAGGTGCTCCAGGCGTCCGTCGTAGATGCCGACCTCGCCGGCCCACTCGACCATGCGCTCGTTGACCTCCTCGCCGAGCGCCGGATCGTCCCGCACCGGGCCGGGGCAGAAGAGCTCCGGCACCTCGTCGGAATCGTCGTCCACGGCCGGCTCCGGCGGCAGCGCCGCCGGCTCGCGCGGCCGGTCCGCCAGCAGCAGCGGCAGCCGCGCGGCCGACATGCCCAGCGTGGACGGCTGCTCGGTGGGGAACAACAGGCTTGGGGCGAGTCGGTCGGCGCCGTCGTCGAGCAGCGCCGCCAGCTCGACGGAGGGCGCCGCGCGCATGTCGGCCAGCACCGCCGCCGCCAGCTCGGCCGGGTCTCCGGACACACTCGGGGCAAGAAGCCGAGACATCAGGGACATGCTGCCAGTAAGCCACAACCCTGGGGACCGGTCCGGGAAGTCCACTCGGACGTGCTACGGGTGTCGGGGGTGGATACCGCCAGAAGTGCGGTGCTCCAAGGAATTCATGTGAGCTTCTTGACGGCGATCGCGGTCGCGTCGGCGATGGTTTTGCGCCCGGCGGTGGACTTCGGGTCGGTCGGTGCGGTATACGCCGCGATGACGAGCGGTGCGCGGTTCGGCGGCCAGACCACGGCGACGTCGTTCACCTCGCCCTTCGCGCCGCTGCCCGATTTGTCCGCGGCCACCCAGCCCGGCGGCAGCCCGCCGCGGACCAGGTCGAGGCCGGTGGTGCTGGACTTCATCCAGTTCACGAGCATGTCCCGGCCGGCCGAGTCAAGACCCTCGCCGAGGGTGAGCTCGTTCAGGTCGGAGGCGAAGACCGGCGGCCGGGTGGTGTCCCGCTCGTCGCCGGGCGCGCCGTCGTTGAGGTCGGGTTCCTTCCGGTCCAGGTGGGTGACGTTGTCGCCGAGGTCGCGGGCGAACGCCGTGACCGCCTGGGGGGCTTGCAGCAGATCGATCAGCAGGTTGTCGGCGGTGTTGTCGCTGAGCCTGAGCGCCGCGTCGCACAGCTCGGCGACCTTCATGCCGCTGTGCTGGGAGGTGATCGGCGCGTACGAGAGGACCTGCGACTTGTCGTAGGTGATGACCCGGTCCAGCAGCCCCGGCTGCTGCTGGCGGAGCTGGAGGATCGCCCCGACGACCAGCACCTTGTGCGTGGAGCACATGAGAAACCGCTCTCCCGAGCGGTAGGCGACGGTCTTGCCACTCGCCGTGTCGAGGGCGTAGAACCCGAGCCGGCCGCCGAACTTCCGCTCTAGGGCGGCGAGGTCGGGATCGGACGCGGCGGTGGTCTGGGTGGCGGTCGACGGCGCGGCCGGCGTCGTGGTGGTGGAGCAGCCGGCGAGCGCGGCGGCGAGCCCGCCGAACAGCAGGGTGCGGCGAGGCAACGGCATGTGATTCCCCCAGTACGTCCGAGGGGATCACCCTATCGCCCTCGGACGGTCACGCCGCCCAGACCCGCGACATCGACCCGGACGACCGACGGTCCGAACGGCACGGCCGCGGTGGCGGCTCCAGCGAGGATGACGTGCCCGGCGCGCAGCGGGAACCCTTGCCGCGCGGCGATCCCGACCATCTGCCGCAGGGCACGGAAGGGATGGCCGAGGATGGCGGCGGTCGAACCGAACTGGACGTCCCGGCCGTCGACCGACAGCCGCACGGCGAGGTTGCCGATGTCGGCGATGGGCCGCCAGCCGCCGATCGCGAACAGGGCGCCCGAGGTGTTGTCGGCGATGACGTCCGCGAGATTGAACTTGAAGTCCCAGTACCGCGAGTCGATGATCTCGACCGCCGGCGCGACGGCGTCCACCGCGGACACGATGTCCGCCAAGGGATCCGTCGGATCGACGTCGCGGGCGAGACGGAAGACGATCTCCGGTTCGACGCGCGGGTGGACGAGGGTTGTGAGGTCCGCCTCGCCGCCGTCCTCGACGCGCATGGCGTCGGTGAGCTGGCCGACGATGATGTCGGAGACCCCCATCTGCGCCATCTTGGCCCGGCTGGTGAAGCCGAACTTGGTGCCGACGAGCCGCTCGCCGGCGGCCAACCGCAGGTCCAGCACGGCGTGCTGGATGGCGTACGCCTCGTCGATGGAGATCCCCTCGGGGAGCTGCGGTGTCGCAACGGCGTTGCGCTGGGCCTCGTGCAGTCGAACGGCGGTCACGATGTCGCCTTCCCGGCCAGGTCGAGCGCGACGTCCACGATCATGTCCTCCTGCCCGCCGACCATGCGCCGCCGGCCCAGCTCCACCAGGATCTCGCGGGTGTCCAGGCCGTAGCGTTCGGCGGCCCGCTCGGCGTGCAGCAGGAAGCTGGAGTACACGCCGGCGTAGCCCAGGGTGAGGGTCTCGCGGTCGACGCGAACCGGGCGCACCTGGAGCGGCCGGACCAGGTCCTCGGCGGCGTCCTGAAGCGCGAACAGGTCGCAACCGTGATGCCAGCCAAGGAGATCCGCCACGGCGATGAACGCCTCGGCGGGGCAGTTGCCGGCACCGGCGCCCTGTCCGGCGAGCGCGACGTCCACGCGGCACGCACCGTGCTCGACGGCGGTGACGCTGTTGGCGACCGACAGCGACAGGTTCTCGTGCGCGTGAATACCGATCTGTGTGTCAGGGTTGAGTTTTTCGCGGTAGGCGTCGACCCGCTCGGCGACGTCTCGCATGGTCAGGCGGCCGCCGGAATCGGTGACATATACGCAGTGCGCGCCGTAGGACTCCATCAGCTTGGCCTGTGCGGCGAGCTTCGCCGGCTCGTTGAGGTGGCTCATCATCAGGAAGCCTGCGACGTCCATGCCGTTCTCCCGCGCCCAGGCGATGTGCTGCGCGGCGACATCCGCTTCCGTGCAGTGCGTGGCGATGCGGACGCTGGTGACGCCGAGGTCCTTGGCGTGCTTGAGGTCCTCGATGGTGCCGATGCCCGGCAGCAGCAGGGTGGTCAGCTTGGCGTTGGTGACGGACTCGGCCGCGGCGGTGATCCACTCCGTGTCGGTGTGCGCGCCGAAGCCGTAGTTGGCGCTGGAACCGCCGAGCCCGTCGCCGTGCGCCACCTCGATCGCGGCCACCCCGGCAGCGTCGAGCGCGGTGACGATGTCGCGTACCTGTTGGACGGAGTAGTTGTGCGCCATGGCATGCATGCCGTCGCGCAGGGTCACGTCCTGGACGTAGATGTCGGTCATGCCGCGCTCCCGGTCAGCCAGCCGCGCAGTTCGGCGATGCGCTCGCCGGTGCGCAGCGCGGCCGAGGTCATGATGTCGAGGTTGCCCGCGTAGGCGGGCAGGTAGTGGCCGGCGCCGGTGACCTCGAGGAAGGTGGAGACCTTGACGCCGTCGAAGGGGCGGCCCAGGGCCGGCAGGTAGGGCACGGAGATCGGGTCGAACTGGACGTCCTGCTTGAGGCGGTAGCCGGGGACGTACTGCTGCACCTGCGCGACCATGTCGTGGATCGACTCGGTGATCTTGTGCTGGTCGCCGTGCTCGACGAGGCAGTAGACGGTGTCGCGCATGACCAGCGGCGGCTCGGCCGGGTTGAGCACGATGACGGCCTTGCCTCGGGCCGCGCCGCCGACCGTGCGGATGGCGGCGGAGGTCGTCTCGGTGAACTCGTCGATGTTGGCGCGGGTGCCGGGACCGGCGGACTTCGAGGAGATGGAGGCGACGATCTCGGCGTAGAGGACGTCGGTCGTGCGGGAGACGGCGGCGACGACGGGGATGGTGGCCTGGCCGCCGCAGGTGACCATGTTGACGTTGTCGGCGGTGAGGTTGTCGTCGAGGTTGACCGGAGGCACGACGTACGGGCCGATGGCGGCGGGCGTCAGATCGACCATGAGTTTGCCGTGCTGGGCGGCGATCTTCGCGTTGTGCCGGTGCGCCCTTGCGGAGGTGGCGTCGAAGACGATCCTTGCCTCGCGGAACTCCGGAAGCGTGGTCAAACCGTCCACACCGGACGACGTGGTGGCGACGCCGAGGCGTTTGGCGCGGGCGAGGCCATCGGAATCCGGGTCGATGCCGGCCATCGCGGCGACGTGCAGGACGTTCGAGAGCCGCTTGATCTTGAACATCATGTCGGTGCCGATGTTGCCGGATCCGATCACGACCGCGCCCACGGTCATCGCGCACCTCCGTCGTCGGTGAAGACTGCCTGGACCTCGCCGAGGCCGTCGAGCCTGGCGGTGAACACCCCCGGTTCGGTGACCGGGACCATCGGGCCGAGCGCGCCGGAGAGGATCACCTCGCCGGCGCGCAGCGGCGCGCCGCGGCGGGCTACCTCGCGGGCCAGCCAGGCGACCGCGACCACCGGGTTGCCCATGCAGGCTGCGCCGCTGCCGACCGAGACCGGCTCGCCGTCGTGCTCGATGACCATGCCGACCTGTGCGAGATCGAGGCCGTTGAGGGAGAACGGGACGCAGCCGAGGGTGTAGAGGCCGCTGGAGGCGTTGTCGGCGACCGTGTCCGTGATGCGGATGTCCCAGTTGGCCACCCGGGAGTCGACGATCTCGATCGCGGCCAGGACGAAGTCGGTGGCGCGCAGGACATCCGCGACGGAGGCGTCGGGGAGGTCGATGTCGGTCCTGAGGACGAAGGCGACCTCGGCCTCGACGCGCGGCTGGAGGAGGCGTCGCAGCGGCACGGGTTCGCCGGTGGCGTAGCCCATGTCGTTGAACAAAGTGCCGAAGTCCGGCCGGAAGACGCCGAACTGGCTGCGCACGGCGTCCGACGTCAGCCCGATCTTGCGTCCGATGACGCGGGCGCCTTGGGCGAGGCGGTTCTTGGTCTGAATCTCCTGCACCGCGTACGCCGTGTCGATGTCGGTGTCGCCGATGAGATCGCGGACCGGGGCGCAGGGCTTGCCGGTGGCTGCGGCCCGTTCGAGGCGGTCGGCGGCCTCTTCGGTCGTGGTGGTCACGAGGTCGACGATGGCGGTTCGCGGTGGCAGGATGCCAGCTATGCGTTCCACTCAGCGAGACGACGGTCGGAATTCGGTGCTGGGCCGGGCGGTTTCCCTGCTGTCGGCCTTCGAGTCCGATGACGACCGCTGCGTGACACTGTCCGAACTGGCCCGTCGCGCTGGGGTCGCCAAGCCGACGGCGCACCGGCTGGCGGGGCAACTGGTGTCGTTGGGGTTGTTGGAGCACGGGGATGGTGGGCTCCGGCTCGGGATGCGGGTGTTCGAGCTGGGGCAGTTGGTGCCTCGGCAGCGGGGATTGCGGGATGCCGCCCGGCCGTACCTCGAGGACCTGCACCGGGCGTCCGGGGAGACCGTGCACCTTGCCGTGCTGGAGCCGCCGGATGTGGTCTACCTGGACAAGCTCACCAGCCGTGCCGCGCCTGCGGTGCCGTCTCGCATAGGTGGTCGGATGCCCGCGCATGCGACTGCGGTGGGTAAGGCGCTGCTGGCCCATGCGTCCGAGGAGGTCAGGGAGGCCGTGCTGGCCGGGACGTTGGAACGGGTGACCGGGCGGACGGTTGTGATGCGTGGGGTGCTGCTGCGGGAGCTCCGTCGGGTTCGGGCGGACGGTGTGGCGCACGAGTACGAGGAATCGGCGAAGGGGGTGGTGTGTGCGGCGTGCCCGGTGGTGGACGGGGCGGGGACGGCGATAGCGGCGGTGTCCGTGTCCGGGTGGGTGAACCGGATGCAGGTGGAGCGGGTGGTGCCGGCGTTGCGGACTACGGCGCTGATGCTGAGTCGGCAGTGGGGGTGAGGGGTGGGAAATCGGTAGGTGGATCGGGGTGGGGTGCTGGGGTGTGTTTGTGGTGGGTGGGAGGGGTCGTTGGTGTTGTGGGGGAGAGGTGAGCGCTAGGGGTGTGTTTGTGTGTGTCGGCGCTGTTGGTGTTGTGGGGGAGACTGGTGCTTTGGCGGTGGCGGTCGGGGTGGGATTTGCGTTTGGGGTGGTGAAAGGGACCGGCGGTTTTGTTGAGGGGTGAGAAGGGGTGGCGGTTTTTTGTGTTTTTGGGTGGTACGGTGTTTGAGGTGGGGGAGGTGTGGTTTTTAGGGCGGCGTGGTTTGGGGGTCGTTTAAGGCTGATGGTGACCTGGTTTTTGGTGGCGTGGTTCGGGTCGATTTTGTGTGGAGCCTCTGGACGATGGCCTCGAGGAGCCTTTCCGGGGCAGGCTACGCCTGCCCCTCGCGCCGGAAAGCTTAGGCCATCGTCCACCTCCACACAAAATCGACCCGAGGCGGTAGTTTCCGGTGGTGTGCTGGCGAACTTTTGGTTCGCTGTGGAATTGTCAAGGAACGTGGGGGTGGTATTGGGGGTGGTTGGGTGGTGGGAATGGGTCGTGGGGGTGGCCCGGTTTGGCGGTGGGGTGGTTGGCCGGTGGCTTGGCGGGGCGGTGGTGGGGTGGTGCGGTCGTCCGGCGGGGCGGTGGCGCGGTGGTCCGGCGGGCGGGGTCCGGCTGGGCGGAGGTTGGGTGGTGCGGAGATCCGGCGGACTGGGGTCCGGCTGGGTGGGGTCCGGCTGGGCGGAGGTCGGGCGGGGTGGTGGCCCCCGGTGGGGCGATAGGGGTGGCCCGAGGGGGGCCGGCCCCGATTGGGGTGGCTGGCCGGTGTGTGGGTCTGTGGCCCGGTGGGGCGGAGGTCTGGTGGGGCGATGGGGGTGGCTGGTCGGTGTGTGGGTCTGTGGCCCGTGGGTGGTCAGTATTGATGGGGTGTGGTGGTGTAGTTGCGGTCGAGTGGGGTGGTCCAGTGCAGGGTGCCGTCGTCGTCGACGGTGACCTTGTGGGTGTCGTGCTTCAAGTGGTGGTGGCGGGTGCAGAGGCCTTTGAGGTTGGGGAGTGTGGTGTGGCCTTTGGGCCACGGGGTGACGTGGTCGCCTTCCTGAACCGACCGGGTGCAGCCAGGGGCCGAGCACACACTGCCGGAGCGGACTCCCACGAGTTCTTTGAGGCGTTGGCCTGGTCGGTAGGTGTGTTTGCCGATCGCTTCGGCTTGGTCGTGTTCGTCGAGCAGGATCGCCCGCCAGATGCCGTCCATGGCCAACTCTCGGGCGGTGTCGGCGGTGATGGGGCCATATCCCTCGAGCAGGGCGGGGTCTTCGGTCAGACCCATCAGGGTCTCCATAGACATCGTCACGTGCACCCGAACGTCACGTTCCTTGGCCTGGCCGAGGAACCGGTCGAGGAAGGCATCGGCCCGTTTCTGGTCGGTGGTGCGCTCGTCCTTCGGGAGGTCTTTGGCGTCGGCGCAGAGCAGGTCGTGGACCATGCGGGCCTCGACGGCGGGCAGGATCGCGGTGAGGTGGGCCATGCCGTCCGGGAGCGGCCGGATCTCCACCCGTCGCTCGGCTTTGGCTTTCTGGTGGCGTTGTTCGTAGCCGGTGGGGTCGGCTTGCGCGACCAGGGCGGTGGTCCGTCGGCTGAGCTGGGAGTGGGTCAAGCCGGGAGCCACCTCAAGCAGCGTGTCTTCGACCTCGGTGATGAGCGCAGTGGACGGCAGGTTGCGGACCCGATCACGAACCGCTTCCAGCCGGCGCAGGTCCAACCGCCCCTGCCGCAACTGGTCCATCAGGCGGGGCAGGGTCCGCAGATCCTCGGTCAACTCCTTGCGGCGGACCACGGTCTGCTCGGGTTCGGTGATGGCCATCGCCAACTCGGCGGTGTCCTCGACACCCCGCAGCACAGCCAACTCCACATAGTCGGCGAAGGCCCTGATCTTACGGGCGAGAATGGTGACGGTGACCCGTTCGTCGGCGGAAAGGGCGTCCAGATCGAGCCCCGCGAGAAGGTCGAACAGGGCCCCACTGGGCTCCGCTCTCTCCAACTCTCGGGTGAGTTCCATACCTCTAAGAATACCGACCTGCAAGATCCAAATCGAATCCCTAACGGGTGAACTGTTTCATGCATAATCGAGCGATCGGTCGCGCAGAACCGCCAACAACACGATAAGCGTGGATTTTGCGTGGAGGGGGACGATGGCCTAAGCTTTACTGCGTGAGGGGCAGGCGGAGCCTGCCCCGGAGATGCCCCTCATGGCCATCGTTCAGAGGCTCCACGCCAAATCCACGCGACATGCACACGATAAACCCGCCAACCCCAAAATGGCCGGCTAAAGGATACGCGAAGAGCCCAAGCCATGAAGAAGACCGGAACACCCCTACTCCTCCAGCAGCCGCTGTCCCTCCCGCGCCCACTCCGCCCGCACCCGCGCCACCCGAGCGATCCCGTCGAACACGTGCGCCTTCAACCGCGCGATCCGCTCATGGTCCTCCGGATCCCGCCGCGTCAGCCGCTCTTTCAGCAACGCCGTGTCGCGCCGCAGCAACCGATCCCGATGCGCCTCCGCCTCCGCCGCCGCCTTCTCCTGCTCGGCGATGAACGCCTCCAACACAGCCGCCGCATCCCCGGCATCGATCATGTCGAAGTTCAGGGCCTGCACCATGAACGGATCCCGAGGCGGCGCTGCGTCATGCGCCACCCCGAGCCAAGCGACAAGCTCACCGTGCCCCTTCGGAGTCACGGAATACACCGTGCGGGTCAGGCGCGGCCCCCGCGCCTCCTCGTCACCGGAGATCAGCCCGGCCTGTTCCATCCGCCGGAGCATGGGATAGATCTGGCTCTGCGGCGCGGCCCAGATCCACCCGGTGGACCCGTCGAAGAACCGCACCAGGTCGTAACCGCTCATCGGGCGTGCCTCCAGCACCCCCAACAAGGCATGCTGTAGGGACATGATCCGATACTAACGGTCACGCGCCGATGCGCACGCTCACGGTCTTCGGCTCGGTGAAGAACTCCCGGCTGAACGTCCCACCCTCGCGCCCGAGCCCCGAATCGCCGACCCCACCGAACGGTGAGCGCAGGTCCCGCACGAAGAAGCAGTTGACCCACACGTTCCCACTGCGCAGCCTCGCGGCGACCCGATGCGCCCGGTTCACCCCCTCGCTGAACACCATCGCCGAGAGCCCGTACGGGGTGTCGTTCGCCAGCCGGACACCTTCTTCCTCGGTGGCAAACCCCGTCACCGTCACGACCGGCCCGAACACCTCCTCCCGCTGCACGGGAGCATCCGCCGGCGCCTCGGTCAGCACCGTCGGCCGGACGAACCAGTCCTCGCCGACCCCGCCGGTCACCACCGACGCCCCACCGGTCTTCGTCGGATCCAGATACCCCACGACCTTCGCGAAGTGCTTCTCCGACGCCAGCGGCCCGATCGCCGTCGACGGATCGGACGGATCACCCAACCGAAGGCTCGCCGCCGCCGCGACGAACCGCGACAGGAACTCGTCGTACACGCCGCGCTGTACGTACAGCCGCGACCCGGCCAGGCACACCTGCCCCGTGTTGCTGAACGCCGCCCGAATCGACCAGTCCACCGCCACATCGAGGTCCGCGTCGTCGAACACCAGGTTCGACCCCTTGCCGCCCAACTCCAGGCTCACCGGCGTCAGATGAGCCGCGCCCGCCGCCGCGATTGCCCGACCCGTCACGGAACTTCCCGTGAACGTGATCCGGTCGACGCGCGGGTCCCGCGTCAGCACCGCGCCGGCGTCGCCGAAGCCCAGCACCACGTTCAGCACCCCCTCGGGGATGCCGGCCTCCAGCGCCAGCCGGCCGATGATCGCCGCCGAGCGCGGGGTGTCCTCGGCCGGCTTCAGCACCACCGTGTTGCCCCACGCCAGCGCCGGCGCGATCTTCCACGTCGCCAGCATCAGCGGGAAGTTCCACGGGGAGATCGCCGCCACCACACCGGCCGACTCGTACCGCGTGTACGTGTGCATGCCGATGTCGGACGGGAACGTCTCGGCCGTCGACAGCCGCGCGTGGTCGGCGAAGAACCGGAAGTTCTCCGCCGAGCGCGGCACGTCGTGCGACGAGGCGGCCGCGATCGGCTTGCCCATGTCACGACCCTCGGCCTCGCCGAGCTCCGCCGCGTTGGCCTCCATCAGGTCGGCGAACCTGTGCAGCAGACGTCCGCGTTCGGCGAAACCCATGCGCGGCCAGGGACCCTCGTCGTACGCCTTCCGTGCCGCGGCCACCGCAAGGTCGACGTCGGCGGCCGACCCGCGGGCCACGGTGGCGTAGCTCTGCCGCGTGTACGGGTCGATGTCGTCGTACGTGGCGCCGTCGGCGGAGTCGGTCTCCGCGCCGCCGATGATGTGCCGGATCTTCACGATGTCTGCTCCCTCAGTCGGATGGTGGCCGCGGCCCGGCCGGCCACCGGCACCAGCCCGGTCGCGACCAGGCCGATCACCGCCACGGCGGCGAAGAGATAGAAGTTCCACACGTAGTTCGCGCCGGACGCCAGCACCAGGCCGCCGAGCACCGGCCCGAGGATCGCGCCGAGCCGGCCGACGCCGAGCGACCAGCCGATGCCGGTGGCGCGGGACGTGGGCGGGTAGTACCGGGTGACGAACACGTTCAGCAGGTTGGTGGTGCCGATGGCGCCGTAGCCGGCGACCGCGGCCAGCACGTAGATGGCCACAGTGGACGGTCGCGTCGCCAGCAGCGCGATGCTCAGCACGGCCAGCAGGAACGACGCCGCCACCACCGGCTTCGACCCGAGCACGTCGGCCGCCCGCCCGCCGATCACCGAGCCGACGATCGAGCCCAGGTTGAACACCAGCAGGAAGCTCAGCGCCGAACCCAGTGGGAAGTGCGCCTGGCGCATGATCTGCGGCAGCCACGTGTTCATCCCGTAGACGACCAGCAGCGAGCTGAAAGTGGCCAGCCACAACAGAACCGTGCCGACACGAAAACCGGGCGCCGCCAGCTCGCGCAGGCCGGTGAGCCAGTTCCGCTTCTCCGGCAACGAGATCACCGGCACCTCGACCCCGAGCCGCGCCGCCAATGCGGAGGCCTCAGACGTGCGCCCCCGCAACACCAGGTACTCCAACGACTCCGGCAGCCAGCGCAGCGCGATCGGCACCGCCAGCACCGGCGCGGCGCCGATCAGGTACATGATCTGCCAGCCCAGCGCGGGAATCACCGGGATCGCCACCGCCGACGCGAGAATGCCGCCGACCGCGTACCCCGACTGCATCATCGCGTACGTCAGGTTGGGCCGGCCCGCCGGCGCGTACTCCACGACCAGCGCGGCGGCCGTCGGCATCAACCCGCCGAGCCCGATGCCGGCGACGAACCTCAATACCCCGAACACTTCCGGGTTCGGCGCGATCGCGCACAGCGCCGTGCAGACGGAGAACCACAGCATGCAGATGACCAGGATGCGGCGGCGGCCGATCAGGTCGGTCACCGTGCCCGCCAGCAGCGCGCCGAGCAGCATGCCGATCAGCGCGTAGCTGCCGATCGTGCCGGCCTGTGCGGGGCCGATGTGCCAGTCGGCGAGCAGGGACGGCACCGTGGTGCCGTAGACGACGAGGTCGTAGCCGTCGAAGGTGACGGCGAAGGCGCACAGCGCCACGACGATCCATAAGCTTCTTCTGGGCTGCATGGCGGGGGTCCTTTCACCGCGACGTTGCGGTCAGGTGGAGCCAGATGCGGTTGAGTAGTTCGGATCCGGTCGCCGCCCAGGACGCCTGTTCCTCGGCGGGCAGCGCGCGGACCGGGCCGTGTGGGGCGACGGCGAGCGTGAGCTTGGCGGTCTCGTCGAGAATCCACATGCGCGCCACCGCTTCGGCGACGGTGGCGCCGACGGTGATCGCGCCGTTGCCGCGCAGCACCAGCGCGGACGCGCTGCCGAGCGCGGCGGCCAGGTCGTCGGCGATGGCCGGGTCCCGCACCAGGCGGGAGTTGTGGAAGATCGGCACGATCGGGCCGAGCAGCGCGCCCTGACCGTGCAGCGGGATCAGTGGGAGGGCCAGCGCGGCGGTGGCCGCGACGGCCGTCGGCTGGGCGCGGCAGATCGCGCCCACGTCCGGTCGGACGGCCGCGATCGCGGTGTGCATCCACGCCTCGCGGGGCGTTCCGGCCGGAAGAGTGTTCGTGCCAATGGGCAGCCTTGGGAATTCTTCACCGGTCAGCGAGCCCAGCGGCCGGGGCGGGGTGATCAGCAGCTCCGCGTCCGAGATCCTGGCGCTGACATGCCCGAACGCGGTCACGAGGCCGGCCGCGTGCAGGGCGTGACCGGCCCTGGTCAGGTCCTCGGTGAGGGTGGCTGTCGTCATGGGGGCAATCGTTACCGGTATCTGTATATCTGTCAACGGTGTATTGACATGTATATCGATACCTGTAACGTGGTGCACGTTCGGTCACCGGCAGACAGCGAGGTGGGGCTGTGATCACCATCCAGGACATCGGCTATGTCCGTTCCGGCACGGCGGACCTGGCCACCGCCGTCGGCTTCGCGGTCGACGTGGTGGGCCTGGAACTGGTGGAGCGGACCGCGGACCGCGCCTACCTGCGGGCCGACAACCGCCACCACTGCCTGTCCTTCGTGGCCGGCGAGTCCGGCGTGCTGGCCTCGGCCTTCGTGCTCGCCGACGAGGACCGGTTGGCCGATGCCGAAACGGAGTTGGAACAGGCCGGGCTGACGGTGACCCGCGGCGACAAGGCCGCCGCCGCGGACCGGCACGTGCGGGAGTTCATCGCCTTCGAGGACCCGTTCGGCAACGTCGTCGAGCTCGTGGTGGACCAGAAGGAGGTGCCCACGCCGGTGAACTTCGCGCGCGCCGCCGGCATCACCGAGTTCGGCCACCTCTGCCTGGACGCGCCGGATGTCCGTGCCGCGTACCGGTTCTGGACCAGGCACTTCAACATGAAGGTGTCCGACTGGATCGGCGACGTCGCCTGCCTGCTGCGGTTCGACCCCGTGCACCACAAGATGGCCGTGTTCCAGGGCGCCGGTCCCGGCCTGTGCCACATGAACTTCCAGGTCGCCACGATCGACGACGTCATGCGCAACTGGAACTTCCTGCGGGACAACGGGATCGAGATCGAGCAGGGGCCCGGCCGGCACCCCCAGTCCGGCGCGGTCTTCCTGTACTTCAAGGGACCCGAGGGCCTGACCTACGAGTACTCCTACGGGGTGCGGCGGATCGAGGACGACGCAGCCTGGCGGGTGCGGTACTTCGACCCGGCCGAGCCGGACGCGATCGACATGTGGCGCGGGCCGACCAACCGCTGCGCGTCCCAGCCGCAGCTGCCCGGCCTGGCGGCGCGCTGATGCCCGTCGTCCGGACGGGGACCACCCTGAGCGAACGGGATCGCTGAAACCCGGGACGGCAGGGCGGTGCCGGTCGTATCGTCCCGTTCGTGGTAGCGGACTTAGCGCCGTCGGAGCGGGTGCTGTGGACCGGATCGCCGGTCCGGCACCCCGTCTTCGACTCCTCCGACCGGCTCGTGGTGCCGGGTGCGATCTTCGGTGTCCCGTTCACGGTGTTCTGGATCTCGACCGCGACCAACGCCGGCGCGCCGAGCTTCTTCGTCGCCTTCGGGTACGTCTTCCTGGCCTGGACGGTGTTTCTGCTGATCGGCCGGCCCGCGCTCCGGTGGCTGGAGCTGCGGGCGACGGTGTACACCGTCACCGACCAGCGGGTGGTGATCGAGGCGAAGGTGTTCGGCGTGGCCCGTAGCCGGAGCCGCTACCTGCGCCAGCTGTCGCCGCCGAGGGTCGCCGCCCGCGCCGGCGGCCTCGGCGATGTGCGGTTCGACGAGCCGGGGTTCGTGGACATGGTGCGCGCCAACCGGAACCGGCCGATGCCGCAGCGACCGTTCGAGCTGCGGGCCATCGACGGCGCGGAGCGGGTACGGGACCTCATCATGGCCGCGAGCAGGTGAACCGGGCCCGACGGATCCGCGGTCCGCCGGGCCCGGTCACCACTCAGCTGTGCGCCACGGTCAGCGCGTAGAAGTGCACGGTCGCGCCGATGGTGGAGCTGCTGCCGGACGTCTGGTCGTAGTCGCCGGCCTTGAAGTACTGCGGGTAGCCGTTCCAGGCCGACGGGATCGTGAGCTTGGTGGTGGCCCCGTTGATCTGGATCGAGAGCGTGTTGCCGCCGGTCACGCTGATCACGTAGCTGAACGTGGTGTTCAGCGCCACGTGGCCGATGGTGTGCGGGGTCTGGCCGCCGCCGGGACCGCCCTCCAGCCCGGCCACGATGTCGCCGTTGCTGTGGTAGTACAGCTCGACCAGCGGCTTGGTGGTGCCGCTGCTCTCACTGGCGTGGATCTGCCCGATGCACACGCTGGACGGCACCTTCGTCACCTTCACGGTGGCGCTCAGTTTGTGCGTTCCGGGCAGCCCCCAACTCGCCGCCGAACCGCTGGCGTTCATCTCCCGCAGCTCGGATCGGGAAAAGTTCGAGTTGGGCGTGTGCACGCCGTTTTCCGGGTCCCAGAACGTCATGGACCCGTCGGTCTTGTCGGTGTAGAAGTAGCTGTCCTGGTAACCGTTCGCGCCTTTGAGCCGGCTGGGGCTGATCGTGTTCGGCGAGCCCGGCGAGCCGGTCGGCTCCTGGAGCTCCCACACCGACAGGTTGAAGTTTCCGCCCGGCGCGACGGACGTGCTCAGGGCCGGTGCGGCCACGGCCGCCTGGCCGGCGAACAGGGCGCCGGCCGCGGCGAGGGTCAGGGCGCTCGCCGTCAGCTTCTTGTTCAATTCTTCTCCTCGCAGGGACACGTGGCGGCGTGAGGTGAACCGTGGAATCAGGCAGGAGTCACGGTTTTCGGGCCGCCCCGTCACAGCGAGAAATGGCAGCGCTGGCAGGGGTGGTGCTCATGAAGTTCTATCTCCTCCGGTCTGGCGGCGGTGCCATTCCGACTTCGAGAAGAGCAGGGGACAACAGTTTGCGGTTACCCGGGCAGCGCCGTCAACACTTCTGAACAGTGTTCAGGCACGTGAATTGTTCAGAGCTGTGAACCGGAAAGCAGGGTCAGAAGTTCTTCCACATCGTGGACGATCCGGTCGCGCGGCGTGCGGGCCCGCACCGCGACGCGGACGCCGAGCCAGGCGTTGAACGCGACGCTCGTCAGCGTCTCCGCGCTCATCCGATCGGTGACGGAGCCGTCCCGCTGGCCCCGCCGGATCAACCCTTCGAGGAGTTCGCGGCTGCCGGCCAGGTGCAGGCCCAGACGTTCGGCCGCGTCGTCGTCGGTGGGGCCGACCTCCGTCGCGCTGTTCACGACCAGGCAGCCGCGGCGGTCGTCGGGGGCCGAGTCGAGCAGCATGTCGAACAGGCCTCGGATCGCGGCCCGGCCGTCGGGCGCGGTGGCGGCCGCGTCCCCGAAGACCTTCTCGGTGGTGGCCGTGTAGCGGTCCAGCGCCTTGAGGTAGAGGGAGTGCTTGTCCCCGAAGGTGTCGTACATGCTGCGCCGGCCGACACCGGTGTGCTCGACCAGGTCCTGCACGGAGGTCGCCTCGTAGCCGCGCTCCCAGAACAGCGCCATCGCCGCCGCGACCGCCTCGTCCGGGTCGAATTCCTTGTGCCGCACCATGGGGACAAACCTCTCACACGATCACAGCGCCGCGCTCAGGCCGGCCTTCACCTTCCGGGTGAGCTCGTCGAAGAGCACCTCGGGCTCGCCCTTGGCCACCGCGTCCAGCGTGGTGCTGGCGACCTCGGCCGGGTCCGACTTGCCGCTCTCCACGTGGGCCGCCATGTCGGTGTCCATGTAGCCGACGTGCAGACCGGTGACGGTGATGCCCTTGGGCGCCAGCTCCTGGCGGACCACGTTGGTCATCGCCCACTCGGCCGCCTTGGCCACCGAGTACGCGCCGACGGACGGGAAGTGCGCCCAGGACAGGACGGAGGCCACGTTGAGGACGGCGCCGCCGCCGTTGGCCTCGATCACCGGGGCGAACGCGCGGATGGCGACCAGCGGGCCGACGTAGTGCACGTCGATCTGGTCGCGGATGGCGTCGAGATCGCTGGTGAGCAGTTCGAGCTCGCCGGAGGTGCCGGCGTTGTTGATCAGGAGCGTGGCGTCGGACGCGACCTTTGCGGCCGCCTCGATGCTGGCGTGGTCGGTGACGTCGAGGCGCAGCGGGATCGCGCCCTCGATGTCGACGGTCTCGGGGCGGCGCGCGGTGGCGTACACCTTCGCGCCGCGCTCGACGAGCTGCTTGGCGAACTCCCGGCCCAGGCCGCGGTTCGCGCCGGTGACAACGGCAACGGTGTTGGTGAGGTCCATGCCTTCGACGGTACTCTGTTGAGAACGAACGGTGCAATAAGCGTGACGGTGACCGTGACCACGTTCCGCGGGGCGACACGCCGACACAACATGTGGGTGCTTGCGACCGTGCTCGGCCCATGTATTGTGTTCACTGAGCTGGTTCGGCCGCCCCGCCAGGGCGGTCGTCGCAAGAGGGAACCCGGTGGAAGTCCGGGACTGCCCCGCAGCGGTGAACGGGAACGAAAGCCGTCAGGAAGCACTGGACGCCCAGTCCGGGAAGCGACGGCCGGTAGGTGCCGACAGGCATGCCCGTGAGTCCGAAGACCTGCCCGCTCGCCCGTCCGCACCGCGGCCGGGCTCGTGTCCAGGCCCCGAGGGAGGGCGTGGGGACCCGCCGACCGGCGCCTGCCGGCGTGTCCTCGCGCGTGCCCCGAAAGGCCGACAGCGTGCGAGGAGTCAAGGGCTGTGACGGTCTCCGACCAGACGGTCGTGCGGGCAGACGCCGATCCCCATCCGACGATGCGGGTGCGAAAACGGGACGGTGGCTACGAAACCGTCGACGTCAACAAGATCGTGAGGGCGGTCGGGCGGTCCGCGGTGGGGCTGGCCGAGGTGGATCCGCTGCGGGTGGCCACCAAGACGATCAACGGCCTGTACGACGGCGCCACCACCGAGGAGCTGGACCGGCTGTCCATCCAGACCGCCGCCGAGCTCGTCGCCGAGGAGCCCGAGTACTCCAGGCTGGCCGCGCAGCTGCTCGCCGCCTACATCGACAAGGAGGTCCGCGGCCAGGGCGTGCACTCGTTCAGCCAGAGCATCGCGCTGGGCCACCGCGAGGGCCTGATCGGCGACGCCACCGCGAAATTCGTTGCCACGCACGCCCGCAAGCTCGACGACGCCATCGACGCCGACGCGGACCGCCGGTTCGAGTACTTCGGCCTGCGCACGGTGTACGACCGCTATCTGCTGCGCCACCCCAACTCGCGGGCGGTGCTGGAGCGTCCGCAGTACTGGCTGCTGCGCGTGGCCTGCGGCCTGTCGCACACCGCCGCCGAGGCGATCCGCTTCTACCGCTTGATGTCCTCGCTGGCGTACCTGCCGAGCTCGCCGACGCTGTTCAACTCCGGCACCCGGCACACCCAGATGTCCTCCTGCTACCTGCTGGACTCGCCGCGTGACGAACTCGACTCGATCTACGAGCGGTACGCGCAGGTGGCGCAGCTGTCCAAGTTCGCCGGCGGCATCGGCGTGCAGTGGTCCCGGGTCCGCTCGCGCGGGGCCCTGATCCGCGGCACCAACGGCCATTCCAACGGCATCGTGCCGTGGCTGCGGACCCTTGACGCGTCGGTGGCGGCGGTCAACCAGGGCGGCCGGCGCAAGGGCGCGGCCTGCGTGTACCTGGAGACCTGGCACCCGGACGTCGAGGAGTTCCTGGAGCTGCGCGACAACACCGGCGAGGACGCGCGCCGCGCGCACAACCTCAACATCGCCAACTGGATCCCGGACGAGTTCATGCGCCGCGTCGAGGCCGACGCCGACTGGTCGCTGTTCGACCCGGACGAGACGCCGGAGCTGCCGGACCTGTGGGGCGAGGACTTCGACCGCGCCTACCGCGCCGCCGAACAGGCCGGCCGCGCCGTGCGCACGGTCAAGGCCCGCGACCTGTACGCGAAGATGATGCGGACGCTGGCGCAGACCGGCAACGGCTGGATGACGTTCAAGGACACGTCCAACCGCACCTGCAACCAGACCGCCGAACGCGGCAACGTCGTGCACCTTTCCAATCTCTGCACGGAGATCCTCGAGGTCACCAGCGACACCGAGACCGCGGTGTGCAACCTCGGCTCGGTCAACCTGGGCGCGCACGTGCTCGGCGAGGGGATGGACTGGGAGCGGCTGCGGGAGACCGTCCGCACCGCCGTCACGTTCCTGGACCGCGTGATCGACATCAACTACTACCCGACCGAGCCGGCCGGGCGTTCCAACCCGCGCTGGCGGCCGGTGGGCCTCGGCGTCATGGGCCTCCAGGACGTGTTCTTCAAGCTGCGTCTGGACTTCGACTCGGAGCAGGCGCGCGAGCTGTCCACGCGGATCGCCGAGGAGATCTACCTCACCGCCCTGGAGACCTCGGCGGATCTGGCCGCGAGCGCCGGCGCGCACCCGTCGTTCGCCGAGACCCGCGCGGCCCGTGGCGATCTCCAGCCCGACCTGTGGGGCGTGACCCCGACGCAGTCCGAGCGCTGGACTCGGTTGCGGGAGAAGGTCGCCGAGCACGGCCTGCGCAACTCGCTGCTGATCGCCGTCGCCCCGACGGCGACGATCGCGTCCATCGCCGGCTGCTACGAGTGCATCGAGCCGCAGGTGTCCAACGTGTTCAAGCGGGAAACCCTCTCCGGGGAGTTCCTGCAGGTCAACACCTATCTCGTCGCCGAGCTCAAGCGGCACGGCCAGTGGACCGCGCAGACCCGCGCCCAGCTCAAGCGGGACGACGGCTCGGCGCAGGGACTGACGGGCCTGCCCGAGGCGAGCCGGTCGCTGTTCCGCACCGCGTGGGAGCTTCCGCAGCGGTCCCTGATCGATCTCGCCGCCGCGCGCGGCCCGTACATCGACCAGAGCCAGTCGCTGAACCTGTTCGTCGCCTCGCCGACGATCGGCAAGCTGTCGTCGATGTACCGCTACGCCTGGCAATCCGGGCTGAAGACCACCTACTACCTGCGTTCCCGCCCGGCGACGCGCATCCAGCAGGCGACGGTGCCGGCTGTCGAGGCGATCGCCTGCTCCCTGGAGAACCCCGAGTCCTGCGAGGCATGCCAGTGACGACGTTCGCCCGTAAGCAGTCCCTGCTCGACCCGGGCATGGACCTGACCCTGCGCCCCATGCGGTATCCGCTGTTCTACGAGCGTTTCCGCGACGCCATCAAGAACACGTGGACCGTCGAGGAGGTCGACCTGCACTCCGACCTCGCCGACCTGAACAAGCTGACGCCGGCCGAGCGGCACCTGGTCAACCGGCTGGTCGCGTTCTTCGCCACCGGCGACACCATCGTCGCCAACAACCTCGTGCTCAACCTGTACGAGCACGTCAACGCCCCGGAGGCGCGGCTCTACCTGTCGCGGCAGCTGTTCGAGGAGGCCGTGCACGTCCAGTTCTACCTGACGCTGCTCGACACCTACCTGCCCGACGAGAACGAGCGGATCGAGGCGTTCGCGGCGGTGGAGAACATCCCGTCCATCCGCAACAAGGCCGAGTTCTGCTTCAAGTGGATCGACTCCATCGAGCACCTGAACCGCTTGCACAGCAAGGAGGACCGGCGGGCGTTCCTGCTCAACCTGATCTGCTTCGCCGCGTGCATCGAGGGCCTGTTCTTCTACGGGGCCTTCGCGTACGTGTACTTCCTGCGCTCGCGGGGCCTGCTCAACGGCCTCGCCTCCGGCACCAACTGGGTCTTCCGCGACGAGTCGATGCACATGGCGTTCGCGTTCGACGTGGTGGACACCGTGCGCCGCGAGGAACCCGACCTGTTCGACGACGAGCTGCACGACCAGGTCCGGCAGATGCTGCGTGAGGCCGTCGACGCCGAGACGCAGTTCGCCGAAGACCTGCTCGTGCAGGGCGTGGCCGGTTTGTCGTTGGCGGACATGCGGTCCTACCTCGAGCACGTCGCCGACCGGCGGCTGGCCGCGCTGGGCCTGGCGCCGGAGTTCAACGCCCGCAACCCGTTCGCGTTCATGGAGTTGCAGGACGTGCAGGAGCTGTCCAACTTCTTCGAGCGGCGGGTGTCGGCGTATCAGGTCGCGGTGACCGGAACCGTGAGCTTCGACGAGGACTTCTAGCCGGACACCGTAAAGAACCTGTTCGGGTGACGCTGGCCCCTTGCGTTCGGTGCCTACCATGGGTCGGTGATGGATGGCGTTCGCCGAGTGGTCGTCGGTGTCGACGGCTCGGTCGGCAGCTTGCAGGCCTTGCGACGGGCGGTGACCGAGGCGCGGATGCGCGCGGTCCCGCTCGTCGCGGTGGTCGCGTGGAGCGCGCCGGGTGGCGAGGTCGCCTACCGGCGCACGCTCGACGTGAAGCTGAAGAAGATGTGGGAGCAGGGCGCCTGGGAGCGGCTGGCCAGGGCGTGGGACGAGGCGCTTGGCGGCATCCCGCACGACGTGGACGTGCAGCAGGTGGCGGTGCGGGCCGACGCGGGCAAGGCGCTGGTGCGGATCGCCGAGGACGAGAACGACCTGTTGGTGATCGGCGCGGGCCGGCGCAGTCCGCTGCGGCGGGCGCTGATTCCCTCGGTGCCGAGGTACTGCGCTGCCCACGCGCTGTGTTCCGTCCTGCTGGTGCCGCCGTCGCCGCTGAGCCGGCAGATGGATCACGGCATGCTGCCGCGGCTGCTGCGGCGTCGGCGCGCGGTGAACCACCTGGTCGGCGGCTGAGCGGACAGCCACGGGGCCAGTTGCAGGACGCCGAAGACCACCTCCACGGCGAAGAACCCCCACAACAGTCCGGTGGCGCCGTGCGTTGCCCCGTAGGCCTCCCACAGGGCGAACAGGGTTCGCGCCGCGCCGTCGTACAGGCCGTAGACGGCTCGCGGGTCGGTCAGGCGCAACACCGCCCACACGATCACCACCGACCCCATCAGGTTGGCGTACATGACCTGCGTCGGATCGCCGGCGGGCATCGCCCCGAGTCCGAGCGCCAGGCCCAGCGCGGACAGCGCCCGCCGGGCCAGTTCGTACGTCCACGGCGTGACGAAAGCCGCCGTGACAACGAGGTCGTAGCCGGCGCTGAGGCGGACGAGTCGTCGGTAGTCCATGGGGTCGACGCTAAACAGTGGAGTACGCTCCAGGGTCAAGTCCACGCCAGCGACGGAGTCGACCATGCGTATCGGGGAACTGGCCGCGCGGACGGGCCTGAGCCGGGACGCCATCCGGTTCTACGAGAAGGTCGGGCTGGTCGCCGGCCGGCGGCTCGGCAACGGCTACCGTGACTTCCCGCCCGAGACCGTCCCGTGGCTCCAGTACGTCCGCACCGCGCAGGCGCTCGGGTTCTCGCTCGGCGAGATCGCCGAGAACCTGGCCGAACTGCGGGACGTGCCCGACTCGGCCGAAGCGCTGTCCGCGCTGTTCCGGGACAAGATCCGGCTCATCGACGCGCGGATGGCGGAACTCGCCACGCTGCGCGCGGATCTGGTGGCGCGCGTGGACACGGGCTGCCCGCTGCGCGCTAGTTCTCCGGCTGCCAGCGGTACTTCTTGAGGTTCACCTTCTGACCGTCGGCGAGCACGCCCTCCGCCCGCAGCCGCGCGAGCTGCTCGTGCGCGATGTGCGGGGCGGGGGTGCCGTTGGCCCGCAGGATCCGGTGCCAGGGCAGGTCGTGACCGTCCTCGGCGAGCATCGCACCGACCATGCGCGGGGACGGCGCGCCGGCCATGGCGGCGATGTCGCCGTAGGTGGAGACCTGCCCGGGCGGCACGTCCCTGATCGCTTCCCGCATCCGCTCGTGCAACTCCTCGTCCATGCGCTGGATTATGCCCGCTCTGTGACAGCTCCTCGACGGTTCCCCACATTCCGCGTCGGACCGGTCACTCGTCGCTACCGTCGCCGGCATGCGACGAAGCACCCCAGCCGCGGCAGCGACCGCGGCGCTCTGTCTGGTTGTCGCGGCGCCGGCGTTCGCCGGGCCCGCGCCGGGCGCGGACAGCCTCGGCGACCGTGTCTTCACGGCGTTGGGAAACGGCGGCTACGACGTCCAGCACTACGACGTCAGCTACGACTACCGGGCTGGCAGCACGCTGATGGACTCGGCCGTGCGGATCGACGCCACGGCAACGCAATCGCTGTCCTCGTTCAGCCTCGACTCGGTCGTCCGGAAGATCAATTCCGTGACGGTGGACGGCCGGGCGGCTGCCTTCCGCACCCAGGACGCCAACGAGAAGCTCTACGTCACCCCGGACCGGCCGGTGGGCCGGGGTCAGCACTTCGACGTGGAGATCTCGTACGTCTCCGACCGCACCTACGACCCGAAGTCACCGGCGCCGGCCGATCCGCAGGGCCGGCACTGGTTCGAGAAGCCGGACGGCTTCGTGACCTTCGCGCAGCCGGACCGGGCGCACGAGTTCTTTCCCAGCAACGACTATCCCAGCGACAAGGCCCGGTTCACCACGCACATCACCGTGCCGAACGACGTGCAGGCGGTGTCCAACGGCACCCTGCGCGACAAGAAGACGGTCGGCGACCGTACCACGTACACCTACGGCACCCGTGACCCGATTCCCACCGACACGGCGGTGTTCGCGGTCGGCCACTTCACGGAGATCACCGCTGCCGGCCCGCACGGCCTGCCGCTGCGCAGCTACGTGACGGCGTCGCAGGCGGACGCCTCGAAGACCTTCGTCAACGACATTCCGAGCGAGGTCGCGTGGGTCGAGCAGCATCTTGGGCCGTACCCGTTCGAGACGTACGGTGTGCTCGGCGTTGACGGCGAGTACTTCGGGGCGATGGAGAACGCGACTCTGTCGACGTTCAACGCCCAGGCCGGCTTGCAAGGCCCGATCGGGCTCACCGCGACGATGGTGCACGAGCTCGTGCACCAGTGGTTCGGCGATGCCGTGTCGGTCCGGAACTGGAGCGACATGTGGCTCAGCGAGGGCCACGCCAGCTTCTACAGCTTCCTCTACCAGGGGGACAAGGGATTTCGGCCCACGGAGGACGGCCTGCACAGCTGGTACCAGCAGGACAACAGCTTCCGGGCCAGCGACGGCCCGCCGGGACGCCCGAAGGACACGATCAGCGTGCTGGGCACCACCAACAGCATGGCGCTGATGCTGTACGGCCTGCGCTACCAGGTCGGCGTGGACACGTTCCAGCGCATCGAGCGGACCTTCTTCGAGCGGTTCCGCAACCGATCGGCGGCCACGCAGGACTACATCGACGTGGCGAACCAGGTGTCCGGCAAGGACTTCACCGGCTACGTCAAGGACTGGCTCTACAGCGATCACACGCCGCCGATGCCCGGCCACCCGGATTGGCAGCCGGGATCGGCGACATGACTACAGTGAGGAGCACTGCCCGAGCGCACCGCCGCGCACCGTGTTGGGTGCGGCGATGTTGCTCGGGGCGGGGGAGTTGCCGACGCAGGTCAGCGCACCGGTGACGCTGACGCCGGCCACGACCGGCTGCCGTGCCCCGGTGTTGTTGCCGGACAGGGCGAGGGCGCCCTGCACGCTGCCGCCGACGATCGTCACGTCGTGCGCGGTGCCGGCGATGGTCGCCGCGCCGCGCACGGTCGTGTCGAGCAGTTCCACCGAGTCGGCGTTAGCGGCACTGATGCCGCCCGTGATCGTCGAACCGGTCGCGACCAGCGACGCGCCCGGTTGCACGACGATCGCGCCGTGGAGCTGGGCGTGATCGAGGCAGGTGACGCCGTCGGTGACGACGATTGCGCCGTCGTGGCTGCCGGTGATCGTGTTGGTGCAAGCCGGCGGGGCCGGCAGCAGGTTCACCTGGAAGCTCTTGGCGGTCGCGGTGTTGCCGGCGGCGTCGGTGGTGCGGTACTCGATGGTGTGCTGGCCGTAGCTCGGCGTCGGATCGTCCCAAGGGGACAGTCGCGGCTTGCCCAGCTTGCCGTAGACCAGGTGGTCTATCTCGGTGCCGCTCGGCGTGAAGTGCCACGGCGAGGTGGAGTCGCTCGGCCAGCCGAAGTAGTTGAACCAGCCGTCGCCGTCCGTGCGGAATTCGCTGGTGAGCGCGCCCGTGCGGTCGTCGGCGGCGGTCAGCTTCATCGTGAACGGTCCATTGTAGACGTACTCGCTCGTGCCGTCCGCCTTGCGCACGGTGAGCAGCGAGTTCGACAGTTGGTAGTCGGTGGTCGGATCCGTCGCGTCCACGGCCCAGCTGCGGGTGTCGGTGCCGACCGCGGCGGTCAGCGTGTGCGTGCCCGTCAGCCTGAGTGCCTTGAGGTCGAGGTCGTTTGCCGTGCTGGCCAACGATTTTCCGTCCAGCGCCCACCGTACCGGCACGACCTGGTTCGACGGGTGCGTGGTGTCGGCGAACACGACCTCGTCCGCACCGACCGGCCGGTCGGTCTCCGTGGTGTCCGTGAACGTGACCGGGGTGGTGGTCGGCGGTGTCTTGATCGAGGCGTCGACCGACCAGGCGTGGGTGTTGGTCAGCGCCTGCCGGATCGCCGGGTCACGCACGAAGTCCGTCGGGTCGACCACCGTCGCCGTCAGCTTGTGCTTGCCCTTGAGGTTGAGCGGCCGCAGGTCCAGCTGCTGGCCGTTCGCCGACAGCTGCTTGCCGTCCAGGCTCCAGGTGATCGTCAGCGGGTGGCTGTTCGGGTGCATCGGCTCCACCCACACCACCCGGTCCGCGCCGATCGCCTTGGCCATCGGCGTCGTGTCCTGCACGATGCTGGTCTTCGCCGAGATCTGCTTGGTCATGTCCTCGCGGCCGACCTGGTCGTACGGGTAGCCCAGTGTCTTCATGATCGAGTGCGCGCTGGGCCGCCAGACGCCGCTGCCGCTGTACATGCCCGACTCGTAGCGGCCGATCGTGCCGCCCGCCTCGCTCGGCTCGCCCAGCCAGCGCCACCACTTCTTCTGCTGGTCCTTCATCTCCTGCTCGGTCAGCAGCGTGTGGTGCACCGAGTCCGGCTCGCCGCCCGTGTACGCGCCGCCGCGCACACCCCGGGCGTAGTAGTCGTACTCGTCCTGCAATCCGCCCAGCGAGTGCCCCAGCTCGTGCGGCGTGATCAGCGACGACATCGCGTTGCCGCCCGAGGCCGTCGCGTACGTGCCGCCCACGCCGCCGTACGTCGTGCTGTTGGCGATGGCCAGGATCTGCCGGTTCGCGTCCGTCGTGCCCGGCACCAGGTTCGCGTACGCCGTCGCCGCGTCGCCGTCCATGCCCAGCGCTCGCTGCACGCCGTTCGGGTCGCAGCCCGACCAGAACGCCATGTGCAGCGGCGTGTTCCGCTGCGGCGAGGTCAGGTCGGGGTCGCAGCTCACGCCCGACTCCGCCGACGGGATCTCCACCGAGTACACGTTGATGTAGTTCCGGTACGACTTGAACGGCTCGAACGTGAACAAGACGTTCATGTGTCTGTCCACGTCCGCACGGAACTTCGGCATGTCCGCCGTCGTGTAGCCGTCGCCGAGGACCACCAGGTTGAAGCGCTTCGCCGGGTCGCCGGTGACCCGGATCGGCACGACCGTGGCCGGCCCGGTGGCCGCCGTCGCGATCGGGACCGGGAGCAGCGCCAGGGCCGACACCATGCCGGCGATGAGGATTCGTCTCAACACACGGCCGACGCTAGGAACCCCGCGCACCGCTCACAAGGTCCGAAAGTCGCCTGATTTCAACGGATTTCCGGTAGCGTCGGCCCGGTGCTGACCGCCTCGATGATCGTCGACTCGTGGAACGCCTCGAATCCGAGGGTGTCGCCGGACGGCCGCTGGGTGGCGTACGAGCGGCGACCGGTGGGGCATTCGGACCAGGAGCCGGTCAGCGAAGTGTGGCTCGCTTCTCTCGAATCGACGCCGCGTCGCCTGGCCGTCGGGTCGAATCCGCGCTGGGCCTCGGACTCGCGGTCCGTGTTCGTCGTCGACGGCGTTGAGCTGCGTCGAATCGCCTTGTCCGGCGGGGAAACCGTGGTGGTCGAGTGGGACGCCGGTATCGACGACTTCCTGCCGCTCGTCGACGGCATCGCCTTCATCGCCGCCGATTCGCCTGCCACCGACGACATCGAGGTGCGCGGCGAGTTCCGGCCGTCACGACTGAGGTTGTTCCGCGACGGCGAGATTCGTGTCCTGTACGGGGATCGGCACGTCAGCGAGATCGCCCAGCAGCCCGGCGGCGGGCCGCTGGCCGTGCTCACCTGGTCGCGCCCCGAGCTGTATCCCGGGCTGCTGCACCCCGAGCTGCACGTCGTCGAGCTGTCCGGGGAGGTCCGCGACCTGGGGCCGGCGGCGGTCGAGGCGCATTCGCCCGTGTGGCGGCGGGCCGGCGACTGGCGGATCGCCTACCTCGGCCAGACCGGGCCGAGTCTCCAGTCCGGGACCGCCGTCTACGACGTCGTCGACGGCAACCTCACTCTCGGCCTGCCGGCGTGCCCGTTCGAGCTCGTGCAGACCGACGACGGCGACCCGCTCATGGTCGTCGCGGAGGGGCTGGACACCGCCATCCACCGCCTTGCCGCCGGGCTGGTCTCGCGGCACACGGGCCTGGTCAAGGAGGTCAGTGTCGGCGGCGATTCCCTTGCTGCGGTCGTCAGCACCGCGTACGAGCCGCAGGACGTGCATCTCAACGGAGTTCGGGTCACCGACACGCGGCCGTGGGCCCGTGAGATCGAGTGGGGCACCCAGTCGCGGCTGGAGTACCAGGCAGCTGACGGGCTGGAGCTGGAGGGGCTGCTGGTGCTGCCGCCCGGATCCGGCCCGTTTCCGCTGGTCACCGTCGTGCATGGCGGTCCTTACGACCGGCACTCCGACCATCTCGGCCTGCACTGGGTCCCGTCCGGGCAATGGCTCGCGCTCGCCGGCTACGCCGTGTTCCTACCCAATCCGCGCGGCAGCCAGGGGCGGGGGCACGAGTTCGCGACCGCCGTCAGCGGGGCCGTCGGGCAGGAGGAGTGGACCGACATCCTCACCGGCATCGACCTGCTCGTCGCCGACGGCGTCGCCGATCCCCGACGGCTCGCCATCGCCGGCTGGAGTCACGGCGGGTTCATGGCCGCGTGGGCCGTCGGGCACACCGACCGCTTCGCCGCCGCGATCGTCGGCGCCGGCGTCACCGACTGGGGAATGCTCGCCGGGAGCGGCGAATGGGGCCTGTTCGAGGCCGCGCTGGGCGGCAGCACCGGCTGGGAGGGTGTCGGCCCGCACCGGCACGATGAGCTCAGCCCCATCTCGTTCGCCTCCCAGGTGCGGACTCCCGTGCTCATCCTGCACGGTGCCGCCGACACCAATGTGCCGCTTTCCCAAGCGGAATACTTCCACCGCGCCCTGGACCACCACGGCGTCGAGCACGAGTTCGTCGTCTATCCCCGTGAGGGGCACCGCTTTCGGGAACGCCGCCACCAGCTCGACGTGCTCGACCGCGTGCGGGCCTGGCTCGATCGCCGGCTGTGAGAGCGTCCACTGTGGACCTACAGGCTCGGCGCCTCCAGGCCCGTCAGCAGGTAGGCGATGTCCAGGCCGGTGAGCAGGTAGTCGACGAAGATCTGGTTGTTCAGCGCCCACCGCCCGCGGGCCCGCCGCACGAGTTCGATCGCCGCGTGCGGGTTGACGTGCAGCTCGATCAGGATCTGCGCGGTGAGCAGGCCGGACCGGTTGTAGCCGCTGTGGCAGCGGATCAGCACCTTGCGCCCCATGCGCACCCGGTCGCCGGTCCATTCCGCCAACTCCCGGAGCCGGGCGATCTGCTTGGGCGTGAGCGGCCCGTCCGGGATCTGGTAGACAATGTGCCGCTTGCCCTTCTGCGGGCCGTGGCCGGGCTGCTTGTAGAGGCTGATCACCAGGTCGAACTCGTCCGTGACGACGGCGTCCCGCAGCTCACCCTTCTCGTCCACGTACTCGTGGCCGCCCATCCACAGGTCGTCGAAGACCTCGTTCCACGGCGACCGCGGCGGCGGTATGTTCCGGTCCTGGTGTGAGGTCCCCACTCGCCCATGCTCCCACGCCGTGGCACGGTCCGTCGCTGACCGGTCACGACGTGTCACTTGAGGTCGATGGCGGGCCGGAGCAGCAGCGTGTCGCTGTAGGCGGCGGGGGAGTTGAGCCACTCGCCGAAGTCGACGTCACGGTAGGCGGTGGCGAGGGTGAGCCAGGCCAGGAACGCCCCCGCTCCGCCGCACTCCGTGCCACCGCCGTCGCCGCCGCAGACGATCGTCGGCTCGGACGTCCATTCGTGGCGGTAGGAGTCCTGCCCGATGCGCAATCCCCACAGGTTCGGCTTGTGCTGCACACCGTCCGGGTCGTCGTACGGGGAGCGGTCGCCACGGCAGTCGTCGCCCCAGCGGAACAGGGTGGTGGCCCCGGCGCCGCATGCGTACTCCCACTCGTCGGGGCTGGCCGGCCGCAGTCCCAACTCGGTCACGCGCCGCACGGCGTCGGCGTAGGTGACGTCCTCGATGACCTGCGCCTCGGCGATGCCACCGTCCTGGTCGAACCGGATTCGCACGCCGTCGCCGTCGCCTGTGGAGGTGATCTCGCAGCCGGGCTTCGGACCCAGGTGGGCGATGACCTCCTGCACCCGAGGGTCGTCGGCGTCGACGTCGACCCGGCACCCGTCGAACGCCTCGATGCCGACCAGCACCGCCGGCAGGTCAACAGTTCGCACCGGCGAGGTCATGGCGTCGACGTGCTCGGCCAGCGGCGGCAGGTCGTACTCGTCGACGCTGTCGGCGTAGCTCTCGGCCTGCGCCTCGGTGGGCGTGAACCGGTGACCGTCGAAGCCCAGTGTCACGCGATCTGCCGGCAGCAGCGAGAACCGCAGGCCGTCCCGCTCGAACACCGCGATGCGCTGCCGCCGACCGGCGTACTCGCGAGCGCGTACGCCGATCAGCGCCAGGTCGTTCTCGCTCGCGATCGCCCGCGCGACCTCCGTCGCCGACTCGTCGGACAGGTCCCGCCACGCGGCGGCCGTCAGGTCTGCATGCGGCACCGCGGCATTAGATCAGCACGCATATCAGGGCCGCGACCGGCACGACCGAGAACGCGCCCGCGGCCCCGAACTGGTCGGTCAGGCGGCCGGCGATGCCCTGGCCGACGGCGGTGCCGACCGGCCCGCCGGCGCTCAGCACGGCGATCACGGTGCCGACCCGCCCGGCCGCAAACCGTTCTGCTGCCAGGAAAAGCTTGACCATGTACGGCGCGATGGTCGCGCCGCCGAGGATCATCGCCGCCGGCAACGGCACCACCCCGTACGCGCCTGCGGCCACGACGGTCATGCCGACCATCAGCACTGCGCCGGAAACCCTGCGGGGAAGACTAATCCAGCCGCTGATCAGCCCACCTATCCCGCTGCCGACGCCGAGCAGCGCGTAGAGCGGTCCGGCCGAGCCGTGCGCGGTGCCGCCGGTCTGCACCGCGCCGAAGATCGCCCCCACCGACGCCATGGCCACCACAAGAGCCGCGATGGGAAGCCATCGCACAGCGCCCGCAGCCTGCCCGGCGGGCCGCCCGGCGTCATAGCGCAGCGCGAACGGGAAAGCGGCGCCCACCAACAGCATCAGCATGACCGGCAGCCCGGCCAGGATCGGGCCGAGAATGAAGCTCAGCTCGTCGGCGGCGGCCTCGAAGGACAGCGCCACGGGCAGCAGGTCGGGGCGGCGCAGCGTCCAGTGCACTCGAACCAGCGGCCCGACCTGCGGCTGGGTCAGCCCGACGAGCGCCGTCATCGGCCATGCCGCCCAATCGTGCGGCGACGTGCCGAGCATGACGCCAACGGCAGTGGCGTTGAGCAGCGCCGTCACCACGCCGACGCGGCGCGGACCGTGGCGGTCCGCCATGCGGCCGACGATGAGGCCGCCGGCGGCGATGGCGACGCTCTGGGCGGCGGCGATTTCACCGGCCTGGGTGAAACCGACGCCGCCGGCCCGCAGCCATAGCAGCGTGGCCAGGGGCAGCATCGCGTAGGGCAGCCGGGCCATGACACCCAGCGCCAGGAACAGGGGACCGGACGAGCGCACGAGCTCGCGGTAGGACATGAATGTCTCCCGGGCACACCTCGGGGACGCGCCTACCCAGCCACCAGACGCGTGCCCTGTCCCGGTTCTGCCGCGAGCGTAGCGCGAAACGCGGGCACGGCGAATAATCCCGGCATGGCCTACGACCTCGAGCTGGCCGAACGGATCCGCGCGCTGGTCGCCGCCGAGACCGGCGTCGACGAGAAGCGCATGTTCGGCGGCCTTGCCTTTCTGGTCAACGGGAACATGTCGGTGGCGGCCAGCGGACAGGGCGGCCTGTTGGTGCGGGTCGACCCGGCCGACGCCGGCCCGTTGATCGACGACAAGCTGGTGGCGCCGATGGTGATGGGCGGCCGGGAGATGACCGGCTGGCTGTTCGTCGACCTGGCCGCGGTGGCGGCTGACGAGGACCTTGCGGTGTGGGTGAACCGCGGCGTCGGCTTCGCGAAGTCGTTGCCGGCCAAGAAAGCGAAGCGGTGACAACTAGGGGTTGACGTGACAACCGGGGGTTGTCACGATGGTGTCATGACAACCCCAGACGATCCGCATCGTGAGACCTACGACCGCATCAAAGAGGTTCGGGAGCAGGCGATCCACCACACCCGTCTGGCCCGGGAGTACGCCACCGAGCGGCGGAGGCTGATGGAAGGCCTCATCGCCCAGGGCGTCAGCCAGTCCGACATCGCCCGCGAACTCGGCGTCAGCCGTCAGGCCATCCAGAAGATGCTGTCCCTCTAGTCAACGACGTTCGGCGACGGAGGCGGTCGACTTCCGCCACCACGACGGTGATCTCGTCGCCGGCTGTCACATCGATTTCGTTGGTGTAGAGAAAGCCGGTGATGTCCTCGGTGAGTTGTACGAACACACCGAACGGCACGACTTTGGCCACGGTGCCAAGGATTTCCTGACCAGCGGCGAGATCGGTGGTGGCGTAGGGATCCGGTTGAAGTGCCTTCAGCGACAGCCTGGCTTCGCCGTTCCATGTGTCGAACTGGAGGAACTCGCCGGAAACCCGTTGGCCCACCTGGACAACATCGTTGACGTCGTCGAAATGTCGCCACGTCAGTTCGGGATAGGTGACGAATCCGACGCCGTCGAAAATCGGGTGCTGAGGGCCGTCGTCCAGCGCCACGAACACGCCGAACGGCCGGATCGACGCCACCGTCCCGGACAGGATCTTGCCACGCTCACACGCCTTGAGGAACGCCCACAGCTCAGGGTTCTGCTCCTCATCGAGGTCGACGTTGATCACCTCGCCAGGAAGTCCTTGGGCACCTGCGAATCATAGTCACGCCTTGAGCAGCCGGTCCCGAACATCCGGCACGGCATACGAGACGGTGTCGCGGTCGAGGGTGGCGCCGGTGACGTGCGGCAGGTGCACCAGCACGTCGTACGCCGCCATGGCATCGACCTCGGCGTAGACCACCCCGTACCGCTGCTCCTTTACGGCCCGCACGGTGGCCTCGTCGGTGGGGGACAGCCGCCGCAGGTCGACGGCGAACGGCTCGTCGCCGGCACGGCTGGCGGCCATCAGGCCGTCGAGGCTGTCCGGCTTGGGCTCGTCGAGGTCGGCGAACATGACGCCCTCGTAGAAACCGGCCGTGTAGTTGAGGGTCTGCCCGCCGCCGGTCGTGGTGCCGACGATGCGGTACTCGTCGCCGAGGCGGTCGGACAGATGCACACCCATCGTCGCCATCGGGCGGGTGTTGGTGAGCGCCGCCGGCAGGCGCTGGACGTGCGCGTTGTGCTCGACGAGCACGATCCGCTCCTCGCGCCGCAGGATCCACTCGACGGTGTCGGCGATGGTGACCTCGCGAACCTCCATGCCGCCGGCCTGGTCGCCGCGCGCCATCCCGCGGGCGGTGCCGTCCAGCCCGATGGTGACGTCGAGGGCCCGCAGCGCGCGCTGGTACGCCTCGATGGAGGTCCGCCGTACGTAGCCGATCCGCCCGGAGGTCAGCCGGCAGCGCAGATCGGCGAGACCGGCGGTGAGGCTGTCCTTGTCGGCGCTCTGTGTGTACGCGTTCAGCGCCGTGAGCTGCGAGAACGCCGACGCTCCGGACAGGGAGAGCGCGATCTCGCGGATGCGGGGGTCGACCTCGAACTGTGGGTCGGCCTCGGCCAGGTAGGCGAGCACGGCGTCCAGGCCGGGCAGAGTGGACGCGTTCGAGCCGGGCAGATCCGTGCCGTAGAAGGCGATCCGATGCTCGCGCATCCATTCCAGGTGCGCGCGCATCTCCGTCCAGAGGCCCATCAGGCCGGTCACGCCGTTGGCCAGCACGTCGCCGAGCTGCCGCGTGTCGTCGCCGCGCACCCAGTCGGCGACGCCCCAGCCCTCCACGAAGCCGCTCTCCATCGCGTACGTGCGGAAGCCGTGCCGCTCGACCAGGTGCCGCAGCAGGCGGGTGCGCAGCAGGTACTGCTCGCGGTTGTAGTGCGAGCTCTCGCCGATCGCGACCACCCGCGCGCCGCCGATGGCCTGGGCCAGGCGGTCGAGGTCGTCGAGTCCGAACATCGCCGCGTCGCTGAGCATCGTGGTTCCCCCTCCGGTTGCGTTCCCAACTTTGAGAACGGTACCAGATGTGGGAATGTAACGGCGTGGACCAGCTCGACCTGCTTCTGCACCCGATCCGGCTGCGCATCGTGCACGCCATGTCCGGCGACCGCGTGCGGACGACGACCGACCTGTGCCGGCAGTTGCCGGACGTGCCCAAGACCAGCGTCTACCGGCACGTCGGGCTGCTCGCCGACGGCGGCATCCTGGAGGTCGTCGAGGAGCAGCGGGTGCACGGGGCCGTCGAGCGGCATTACCGACTGCGGCGCGGCGGCGCGGTGATCGACCGGGAGACCGCGCTGGCGATGACCCTGGACGACCATCGCCGCGGATTCACCGGAGCCATGGCGTCGCTGCTCGCCGAGTTCAACGCCTACCTGGACCGCGAGGACGCCGATCCGCCCGCCGATTCCGTCGGTTACAAGCAGGGCGTGCTGTGGGTGGATCCGGCCGAGATGGAGGAGCTGGCGCTCGAGGTGGTCGAGGTGTTCCGCCGGCGGGCCGCGAACGGCCCCGGCGGCGCGCGGCGGCCGTACCTGACCAGCCTGATCATGTTCCCTACGGAGCCAGCCCACCCCGACGGATCAGCTGGCGGATGATGACGTCCCGCTGGATCTCGTTCGTGCCCTCGCCGACGATCATCAGCGGCGCGTCCCGGAAGTAGCGCTCCACGTCGAACTCCGTGGAGTAGCCGTGGCCGCCGTGCACGCGGATGGCGTTGAGCGCGATCTCCATCGCCGTCTCCGAGCAGAACAGCTTGGCCATGCCCGCCTCCAGATCGGCCCGCTCGCCCGAGTCGTAGCGGGTGGCGGCGTGCAGCAGCAGTTGACGCGCCGCCGTCAGCTTCGTCGCCATGTCCGCCAGCAGCGTGCCGACCGCTTGGTGCTGCCAGATCGGCTTGCCGAACGATTCCCGTTGCTGGGCGTACGCGAAGGCGTCGTCGAACGCCGCCCGTGCCACCCCCGTCGCCCGCGCCGCCACCTGGATCCGGCCGATCTCCAGGCCCTGCATCATCTGCCCGAAGCCCTCGCCCTCGGTGTCGCCGAGCAAAGCCGTCGAGGGCACTCGGCAGTCCTGAAAGGACAGTTCGCAGCTCTCGACGCCCTTGTAGCCCAGCTTCGGCAGATCGCGACTGACCGTGAACCCCGGCCCTTTCTCCATCAGCAGCACGCTCATGCCGCGATGCGCGGGTTCCGCGTTCGGATTTGTCTTGCACAGCACCGCCACCAGGCCGGCTCGGCGGGCGTTGGTGATCCACGTCTTGCTTCCGTTGACCACGTACTCGTCGCCCTGCCTCGTGGCCACCGTCCTGAGCGCCTGCAAGTCCGACCCGCCGTCCGGCTCCGTCAGCGCCATCGCCGCCCGCAACTCACCCGTCGCCATCGCCGGCAGGTAGCGCCGTCGCTGCTCCTCGGTTCCGTGTCGTAGCAACAGTTTCGCCACCACTGTGTGGCCGCCCATTGCCCCCGCCAGGCTCATCCACCCCCGTGCCAGCTCCTCCGTCACCATCGCGAAGCATGCCGTCGACACCTCCGCCCCGCCGTACGCCTCCGGTATCGCCAGCCCGAACACCCCGAGCAGCTTCATCTGCTCGATCAGCGCCTCCGGATAGGTGTTGCCGTGCTCGAGTTCCCGCGCCACCGGCCGCACCGCCCGGTCCACGAAGTCCCGCACCGTGTCGACGATCGCCTGCTCCACGCTGTCCAGCACGTACGAACCCCTTCCACCCCGCCCACCGTACCCCGTGGTTACGTCGCCGCTCGTGTGTTGCTGGCACTCACATCAACGTCGAGGATGCGGCCGTCGATGGTGCCGATGAGTAGCCGGCCGGGTCGGGCGGAGGCGAGCGACGTGCCGACGGTCGGTGCGTCGCCGACGCGAAGGTCCTGACGCCACAACACGGTTCCGGTATCGGCGGAGACGGCCAGCAACTCGCCGGAGTTCAGCGCGACGTAGAGGACCGAGCCGCCGGCGTCGAGCTCGATGGCGGTGACCGGCCGCGCCAGTGGAAGTCGCCACAGCGCCGCCCCGTCGGAGAGGCGTCGGCGCACGAGGCAGGAATCGGGCCGAGAGGTGCTGTACACCAACGAATCGCCGACTTCGACGCCCGGGCCGGCGGACTGCGAATCGAGCGGAAAAAGGTGGCGCACGATGAGATCGTCGCCGACCGCAACGGCATCGATGTCGAGGTTGACACGAGGAGTGGGTAGTTCGCTGCGGAGGAAGTACAGGGCCGAGGCGTAGCGGATGGGGAAGGCATGGTGGAAGGGGGAGAAGCCCTTGAGGTCGACCCGGCCGATCTCGTCGCCGCGAGGGGAGAAGAACGCAGCAGGCTCGGCGACATGGTCGACGGATCGCAGTGCGAAGGAGCCGTCGGTACGTCCGACGACCGCACCGGGGAAGCCGGGGTCGAGCGCGGACAGGAGCTTCCCGTCGCGGAGGGAATAGCGGCCCACGTGGATGTCCGTTTCATACCAGGGCTTCCGGCCGGTGACGGTGGCGGCGACCAGAACGGATTCCTGATCGGGGGCGACGAAGAGCTGGCGGCCGCCGTCCTCGGCGACGGACCAGTCCACTTCCCCCGACGGCAGCCGACTTTCGAGGCGGACGCCGTCCATGGTGGCCACGATCCGACCGTCGCGAAGCTGCTCGACGGCCCGCACGGGACCGCGATGAGACCACGTGGGCGACAGGGCCTCGACGGCCGCGCGGGCCTGGTCGGCGGTGACGATGTCGCTGTCCCGCAACGGTCCGTCGAGCTCGGGCTCGGCGATCTCACCGTCGCGGACGGCGAGCCAGTCCTCCCGGACGACCATGGCGTCGAAACCGATCTTCATGGCGTCGTTGCCGTATTCGGCCTCGGAATGCGGGGCGAGCGCGAGGTCGAGCACCCGGCCGTGCCGCCAGGTCCGCCACTTGACGGCCCGCACCTCGCGGCTGTCGGCCAGCGCCGACACGACCTCGCCGGTGTCGAGGTGCAGGAGCAGCAGCTCGCCGTGGAAACTCCAGCCGCCGTCGTAGCTGCCGGTGCCGATGGCCAGCAGTGGTTGCCGCGGATGGAAGTCCAGGGACCGCACCGGCCACCGCGTGGTGAGCAGCGAACGAAAGCGGTGCGTGGCCTGGTCGTAGAGGCAGACGGCGTGCGGCAGCCAGTCCTGGCTCGCGGTGCCGGCCCCGGCCCAGTGCAGCCATCCCCGGTGCCCGCCGATCGCGATCAACCCGTGTTCCTCGCCGACGGCGACCGCCCGAGGCTCGCTGATCTCGGCGAACGGCTGGTCGCCGAGCACCTGCCGAACGGGGATCATCACCCGGTGGAGTGTAGTGCTCAAACCCCGCCGCAGTCGTATAGGTGTTTTCGGACTTCCCTGCAGTGATCGGCGGCCCAGTCGACGTTGGCCTCGGGCACGGTCTTCGCGGGCTTCTTGACGTCACCCTTGACGTACCGGAGCTGGCCGCTGTGGATCAAGCCCTGGAACTGCTCGGCGCTGGGGAAGGGGGTCTTGGCGCTGTACCCGCCCATCGGCAGCACACTGGCCCCGGCCTGCGAGATCAGCGTGGCGGCGGGACCGGCGCCGTCGACGGCAAGCACGTAGCGAGCGTTGACGCTGCCCTGACGGACGAAAGCGAGCAGCTCAAGGTCCTCTTTGGACAAAAGGTGCGGCTTACGCGGAGGAGCGCCGGCAGACGGATTGGCGGCATTGGCGCGGGCCACGGAAGAGTCGGTGGACAGGGTCCACGCGGCAGGGGTGATCAGCACGGCGACGAGCCCGATCGCGGCCCCGACTGCGACAACACGCGACGAGCGGGCGGCCAGCAGGGCGAGGACGGCGAACAACGCCAATACGGCCACGAGCCCGGTGACAGACTTGTGCGGCAACACAAGTGTCCAACCGGCGGTCACCAGCACGACGAACGGCAGCAGCCACCGGTACCGGGTCCGCTCCCGCCAGAACAGCACCAATCCCGCGCCGGTCAGGGCCGCGGCGGCCGGGGCGAGCACGACGACGTAGTAGGCGTGCTTGAACTGACCGAGACCGAAGGCGACGAAGTGCACGGCCAGCCACAGGCCCCACATGGCGAAACCGCTGCGCTCACGAGTCCACAGCAGACCGAGCACGACAGCGAGCAGGCAAATCGGATACATCCAGCCGACCTGCATGAACGTGTGCTCGGACAACAGGTTCTGCCAGCCGCCCGACCCGTGGAAGCGGCTGGTGGCGTTGTAGCCGAGCACCATGCCCAGCGGGTTGTTGTCGGTGGTCGCATCGATGTACGGCCGATCGACGGCCGGCGTGAGCAGCGCGATCACGACCCAGATCGACGACACCGCCAAGGTGACCACCCCGGCGGCGAGCAGGTGCCAGATCCGGCGGCGACGCGCGAACAGCAGATAGCAGACGGCGAAGACAGGCAGAACCAGCCACGCCTGCACCATCTTCACCTGGAACGCAAGCCCCACCCAGACCGCGCACGGCCACAGCGGCTTGTCGTCGAGGACGCTGCGCTGCCACGCCCCGGCGGCCAGCACCAGCAGCAACGTCAGCAACGTGTCGGAGATCTGGGACTTCGCCAGCGCGGCGGCGATGGGGGTCAACGCCATGACCAGCGCCGCGAGCAGCCCGGCGGCCGGGCCGAACCAGCGGGAGACCACCTTGTACAGCACCAGGATCGTGAGCACGGCCTCCAGCACCGACGGCAGCGCCACCGACCAGTCGTGGAAGCCGAAGGCCCGCACGGACAACGCCTGCAACCAGAACGCGCCGGGGATCTTGTCGATGCTGATGGACGCCTGCGGGTCGAAGCCGCCGAACACGAACGCCCGCCAGTTCATGGACATGCTGCGCACGGCGGAGGCGTAGTAGTTGTGCACGGGACGAACCGTGATGCCCCACGCGTAGATCGCCGCGGCGAGCAGCCCGATTCCCGCCAATGCACCCCTGATGAGCGCCGGTCCCGACGACGGCGAAGCCGGAACCGGCGGCACAGCGGTCGGAGTCCGTCCGAGCGGCATGGTGAAGCCCCCAGGGTTGCGGGCTGCCGGCGGAGGGCGGCGCGAAGTCCTTCGCGGAAGATGGTACCGGAGGAGTGCTCAGTGCGTCAGGTGCAACAGCAGCGGGTGCGCGGTGAAGAAGTTCCAGATCACCTGTGTTGCCTTGATCGTCTGGGTTGCCGAGCCCGGTCCGCTGTCGACGAGCTCGCCGGGCCAGGTGTGGCCGGCGCCGAGGATCCGGTAGTGGGTCACGTTCTCGTGCTGGGCGCAGCCGGTCCAGGCGAACTCGATGACGTCCGTGCCGATGTTCGTCTGCTCGGGCGTCGCGGTGCAGTGGTTGTGGTCGGCCTTGCCCTGGGCCCACACCATCAGCGGTGGGGTCGGCACACCGTGGCTGACATCGCCGTCGTAGGCGATGGTCGGGTCGGCGGTGCCGTGGAAGTCGACGATCGGCGCGGGCGGGCTGGTGTCGCAGCCGGTGGTGGTGCCGGGGTAGTACGCGCCGGCGATGGTGCCGAACGCCGCGATCCGCAGCGGCAGCTGGCACGCCAGCAGCGCGACGAAGCCGGCGCCGTTGGACTTGCCGGTGGCGAAGATCCGGTTCGGGTCCACGCACAGGGTGCCCTGGAGGTGGTCCAGCAGGTCGCTGACGAACTTCACGTCGTCGACGCCGACGGCCGCGTACGGCGCGCTCTCCCACGCCCGCTGGTCGGCCTCGCCCTTGGCGCCGACCGGATACACGGCGATGGCGTCCAGACTGTCGATGCCGGAGAAGGCCGCGATGTCGCTGCCGTCGCCCTTGCGGCCGTGGAAGGCCATCACGACCGGCATCGGGTGGAACGGCCGGTAGCTGGTCGGCACGTGGATCAGGTAGTCGCGCTGGATGCCGCCGGAGGTGATGGTCTCGTCGACGGTGGTGCCCAGGTTGTCGGGCGTCTGCGGGTTCAGGCAGCCGAAGGACAGGATCGGGTAGTCGTGCACGGGATTGTCGTCGGCGGAAGCAACCCCGGGTAAGGCCAGGCCGATCGCGGCGGCCGCCGCGACGGCGAGCAAACGTCTCATCACAGCACCTGCTTGAGGAAGGACCGGAG
Source organism: Kutzneria buriramensis (assembly GCF_003387475.1). GTDB lineage: Bacteria > Actinomycetota > Actinomycetes > Mycobacteriales > Pseudonocardiaceae > Kutzneria > Kutzneria buriramensis. The sequence goes on from NZ_QUNO01000020.1 coordinate 64,121, forward strand.
CCGGTCGGTGCGGGGGGAGTCGAAGAACTCCGTCGGGTGCGCGCTCTCCAGCAGCCGTCCCTGGTCGAGGAACACCACCTGCTGCGCGACCTCGCGCGCGAAGCGCATCTCGTGGGTGACGACGATCATCGTCATGCCGCGGCCCGCGAGGTCGCGCATCACGGCCAGGACCCCCTTGACCAGCTCGGGGTCCAGTGCGGAGGTGGCCTCGTCGAACAGCATCACCTCGGGATCCATCGCCAGCGCGCGGGCGATGGCCACGCGCTGCTGCTGCCCGCCGGACAGCTGCTCGGGCCGCCGGTCCTCCAGCCTCGCCAGCCCGACGGAGGCGAGGTGGGAGCGGGCGATCCGAACCGCCTCGTCCCGCGAGCGGCCCAGCACCTTCTGCTGGGCCAGCGTCACGTTGTGCAGCACGGTGTGGTGCGGGAACAGGTGGAAGTTCTGGAACACCATGCCCACCCGGGTGCGGATGCGGTCCACGTCCGCGCCCGGGTCGGTGATGGCCTCCTCGCCGATCAGGACCCGCCCGGCGCTGGGCACCTCCAGCAGGTTGGCGCAGCGCAGCAGCGTCGACTTGCCGGAGCCGGACGGGCCGACGACGCAGGTGGTCGCCCCGCCGGGCGCCGCCAGCACGATGTCGTGCAGCACCTGGTGGTCGCCGAAGCTCTTGTCGATGTGCTCGAAGCGCACCGTCGTGCCGGCGCGGGTCATGGTGGTCATGCGGCGGCCTCCACGGGCGGCAGGGCGACGGCCGGGCGGCCTTCCCGCATCCGCCGGTCCCACGCGTTCACCACGTAGGTCAGCGGCACGGTGATCACCAGGTACAGCAGGCCGGCGGCGACCAGCGGCGAGAGCGAGGCGTTGTTGCTGGAGCTGTCCTGGGCGATGGCGAACATCTCCCGCTGCCCGGTGGCCAGCCCCAGCAGGTACACCAGCGCCGTGCTCTTGATGACGAGGATGAACTGCCCGGTCAGCGCCGGCAGCACGCGCCGGAAGCCGATCGGGATCACGATCAGCCGCATCGTCCTGGCCCGGGACAGGCCCAGGCTCCGGGCCGCCTCGACGATGCCCTTCTCCACGCTCTGGAAGCCGGAGCGGAAGATCTCCGCCATGTACGCGCCCTCCATCAGCCCGATCGCCAGCGCCGCGTAGCCGTAGGTCCAGCTGCCGAACACGGTGATCCCGGCCAGCGGCAGGCCCTGTCCGATCAGGTAGATGGACAGGATGTGCGGCAGGCCGCGCAGCACGTCCACGTACCAGCGGCACGGCAGCCGCAGCAGCCGGTGCCGCGACATCAGCCCGCTGGCCAGCGCCACCCCGATGATCAGGCCGATCACGCTGGCCAACACCGTGAGCAGCAGGGTGTTGAGCAGGCCCTCCCGCAGCAGCGAGGGCAGCGTGCCGAAGATCAGCGGCAGGTCGAAGAAGGTGTCGAGAACGTGCTGGAGTCCGTCCATGGCGGCCGCCTCAGGATGTGGTCGCGCCGGGGCGCTGCTGCATGCCGGGGTAGGCGTTGATCATGTCCTGCGGGATCGGCACGCCCTTGGGGTTCCACTTGTCGAACAGCTTCGTGTACGTGCCGTCGTCGATGACCGACTTCAGCGCGTCGTCGAGGGCCTTCTTCAGCTCGGGCCGGTCCTTGGCCACCGGGAACGCGGTCTCGCCGCTGGTGATCGACGGCGACGCGAAGTAGTCCGGGTGCTTGGACACCAGGTCCAGGGCCGTGGCGTCGCCGGTGAACAGCCCGTCGACCTGGCCGGCGGTCAGCGCGTTGGCGCTGGCCGCGATGTTCGGGAACTCCTTGACGGTGACCGTCGGCACCTTGGCCTTGAGCAGCGGAATGAGCTCGCTGCCGCGGGTGACGGCGATGGTCCTGCCGGCGGAGGCGTCCACAGTGGACAGCTGGGCGGCCTTGCGGCTGACCATCTTCGCCTCGCCGTAGGACACCGGGGTGGTGAAGTCGGTGACCTGCTTGCGGGCGTCGGTGGCCAACGTGCCGAACGCGGCGCAGTCGTACTTGTGGTTGCGGACGTTGGGCAGCATGGACGCGAAGTCGGTGGACGTGTACTGCGGCGTCAGCTTCATCTTCGCGGCCATCGCCTGCGTCAGCTCGATCTGAAAGCCGGCCGGCTTGCCGTTGTCGATGAAGGACACCGGCTTGTCGTCGGAGCGGAAGGCGAACGAGATGGCGCCGGGCTTGATCAGGCCGAGCGAGTTGGGGTCGGAGCCGGCGTCGGCGCCCCCGCACGCGGCCAGGGACATCCCGGCGGCGAGTGCGAGCGCGGCCACTCCGATACGGCGCCGGGTCGGGGCGGCGGTCATGAGGTCTCCAGTGCGATACGGGCGGGTGGCGGGGCCGGGAGGCGGTCCGGCAGGCCGATCAGGCCGGTCAGGAAGCCGCAGATGCGGTCGACGACGGTGTCGATCAGCAGCGCGCCCAGTTCGGGGGTGGCCAGGCGCGGGTTGCCGAGGTTGCCGGTCGGGCTGAGCACGTCGTAGGCCTGGGGGAAGTGGAAACCCGGGTGCGAGCGGCCGAGCCGGCCGGCCGGGTCGAGGTCGTCCAGCGTGGCGCTGCCGCGGGTGAGTCGTTCGGACAGCACGAGGTCGGGGTCCACGTACATCGCCTGCGACGTCTCGATCTCGCAGGAGTGCCCGCGGACAGGGCTGTCGGCGTGCTGCTTGACCAGGTCCGACACCACCGGCGTGACCCCGCTCCAGGCGAGGTGCGTGTCGGTGAGCTCGGCCCGCAGCCGGGACACCACGGTGTCCACCGCCGAGTTGTTGCCGCCGTGGCCGGTCAGCACGAAGATGCGGCGCCAGCCGTGCCGGTGCAGGCTGGTCACGACGTCCGCGACCACGCGCTGGAGCGTGTCCGCGGACAGCGTGAGCGTGCCGGGGAAGCCCATGTGGTGCTCGGACATGCCGACCGGGATCGCCGGTGCGACGACGACCTGCGGGGACATCCGGCGGGCGACCATGTCGGCGACGGCCTCGGCGCGGGTGGTGTCGGTGCGCTGGGCCATGCCGAGGCCGTGCTGCTCGGTGGCGCCCAGCGGCACGATGGCGACCGGCGCGTGCGGGCGGAGCTCGTCGATCTCCGGCCAGGTCAGGTCGGCGAGCCGGTGGGTGCGAGGGGTGAAGGTCATTCGTGGCCGCCCAGGTTGGTGGTGATGGTGGTGCGCAGGTCCCGCAGGTGCTGCTCGGTGAGCAGGCGGGCCTGCTCGGCGTCGCCGGCCTCGACGGCGAGGAAGATCGCCACGTGCTGGTCGTAGTCGCGGGTGTGGTTCTCGATCTGTGCCCGCAACGCCCGCTGCTCCCGGCTGCGCGCCGCGAGCAGCGAGTCGACCACCTCGAACAGCACCTGGTTGCCGGAGGCGGCGGCGAGTTCGCGGTGGAAGTTGAGCTTGGGCCGGTTGTCGTCGGCGGCGCGCTTGGCCGTGTCGACCGCGCGGGCCAGCCGCTCCAGGTCGTCGACGGTGCGGTTGGCGGCGGCGAGGGCGGCGATGCCCGGCTCGATGGTGAGCCTGGCCTCGACGAGCTGGATGATGTGCTCGTCCTTGAGCGGCGTGGAGTTCGGGTTGGGCATCAGCTTGCGGTGGATGCCCTCGCCGACGTAGATGCCCGAGCCGTGCCGCATCCGCACCGCGTCGGTGGTCTGCAGGCGTCTCAATGCTTCGCGGATGGTGGGCGTGGTGACGGAGAACCGCTGCGCCAGCTCGCGCACGGTGGGCAGGCTGTCGCCCGGGCCCAACGCGCCCTCGCTGATCAGGTCCAGCAGGCCGTCGACCAGTCGGTCGGACAGCCCGCCGGCCTGCGGCGCCTCTGTCATGTGGGGCTCCCCTCGGCGGCGGTGGCGAAAATTGACTAAATCACTTGCTCAATTGGTCGTCAAGGGGGCGACTACGGTGGCGGCATGCGCTACGCGACGGTGGGGGAGGCCGGGCCGCTGGTCCCGGCGGTGATCCTGGGCTGCGGCAACTTCGGCGGCATCGGCTCGCCCAAGGAGTTCCTGGGCAAGGGCGACAACCGGGAGACGGCGTTCGAGGTCATGGACGCGGCCCGGGAGAGCGGCGTCTCGATGTTCGACACCGCCGACGCGTACGCCGGCGGGCTGTCCGAGCAGTGGATCGGGGAGTGGCTGGCCAGCCGTAACGCCCGCGACGACGTGCAGATCACCACCAAGGTCGGCGGGCCGGCCGACGGCGGGAGAGGGCTTTCCCGGGACCACATCCGCCGCCAGATCGCCCACAGCCTGAAGCGGCTGGGCGTGGAGCGGGTGGCCCTGTACATCACCCACACCACCGACGACTCGGTGCCGATCGAGGAGACCGTCGGGGCGTTCGAGGAGCTCGTCGCCGAGGGCAAGATCGGCGCGTACGGGATGAGCAACTTCGACGCCCCGGGACTGGCCGCGGCGCTGGCCGTCGGCCGGCCGGTGAACGTCCAGAACGGATACAACCTGTTCGACCGGCGCTGGGCCTCGGACATGCTGGCGCTGGCCTCTTCGGAACGGGTCGGATTCACGGCGTACAGCCCGCTCGCCGGCGGCCTGCTGACCGGCAAGCACCGCGGCGGCGAGCCGCCCGCGCCCGGCTCGCGGATGGCGTTGCGGCCGCCCGAGTTGACGGATCTGACCATCGAGCGGGCGTTCGAGGTGCTGCCGCGGCTGATCGAGCTGGCCGACGCGCACGGTGTCTCGCTGACGACGCTGGCTCTGGCCTGGGTACTGACAGATCCGGGCGTGACGGCGGCGGTGGTCGGGCCGCGGTCGGCGGAGCACCTCAAGCCGATGCTGGCCGCGGTGGACCTGGAGCTGACGACGGCGCAGCGGGCGGAGCTGACGGCGGTCGTCGACGGCTGACGAACACTCGCCAGGCGTGGAAAACCCGCCGGTCACCGTCACGGAATCCACCGCACCCGTGCGGCGCGCGCCGGTAGGCTCCGCGACATGGGTGATTTCCACGCGATTCCCACCACCACGCTGGCCGACCTGCTCGGCAAGAAGCAGGTCATGGACTTCGGCATCCGCCGGCTGTGGCCGTCCGAGCGGGTCGCCGGGCCGGCGTTCACGGTCCAGTGCCCGCCCGGCGACAACCTCATGCTGCACGCCGCCATCTACCGCGCCGAGCCCGGCGCGGTGATCGTGGTCGAGTCCGGCGACACCGATTTCGCCCTTGCCGGCGGCAATGTCTGCGCGGTCGCCCACCGGCGCGGGGTCGAGGCGTTCGTCCTGGACGGCGTGATCCGGGACATCGGCGAGATCCGCGACCTGCCGTTCCCGGTGCTGGCCCGGGGAGTCGTGCCGATTCCCGGTGTGAAGAAGGCTGTGCGGCCGCACAACGTTCCCGTCACCTGCGGCGGCGTGACCGTCCACCCGGGAGACATCGTCGTCGGCGACGAGGACGGCGTTGTGGTCGTCCCCGCCGCCGACGCGGACGAGATCTTCGCGAAGGCGCAGCAGGTTCTGGCGCTCGAGGCGGAGCAGACCCTGGACCAGTGGGAGGCCAAGCACCGCGCGAAGGTCGAGGCGCTGCTGGCCGGGGACTGATCAGCCACCGGGCCCGACCAGCCCGTGGATCGAGTACCGCTCCATGGACAGGTACGGGAACAGCGCCTTCGAGTACGAGCTGGCCCCGAAGTAGCCCTGGAGCTGGTCGTGGTCGACGGCGTTGTCGATGGCCATCAGGATGATGGTCTGGCTGATGGCCATGAACCGCGGCGCCAGGTCGCCCTTGCGCGCCACCACACCGTCCAGCATCCCGTACTGGTTGTAGACCATCGGGAACGACGAGATGAACTGCTTGATGTTGGCGAACGCGAGCTCCGGGATGACCGGCAGCGCCAGGAACGCCGCCGACGGCGTGGTCACGTCGTCGGGCACCTCGCCCTGGTTGATGGCCAGCGCGGTGGCGCCGTAGTTGGTGTAGCGCTGCTTGCCGGTCGGCGAGGTGGCCGCCGACCAGCCCCACACCGGCGTCTTCGCGCGGAACTGCGCGTACGCGCCCTGCGTCAGCGCGGAGTTCCGGTTGTTCAGGCCCAGACTCTCCGGCGCCAGCGTCTGCTCCGGCACCACCATCGCCGGGGCCAGCGCCTGGTACATGCTGCCGTTGAACGTCGGCACGAACTTGATCCGGTCGAAGGAGTAGTGCCCCTCGAAGATGGTGTACGGCTTGCCGTCCTGGGGATCGGTGTACGTCCGGTTCATGCCCTCGGGCACCTGGCGCTGCCGGTGGTCGGCCGGCGGCGTGCGGGCCAGGCCCCACCACAGCGCGCCCGGCACCTTGCCGCTGCCGATCGCGATGTAGTCGGCGATGCGGGGGCCGGAGTAGAGATTGTCGTAGGTGGCGTCGGAGTACGTCCGGCCGACCTGGTAGCCGTTGTACAGCACGTTGGACTTCTTGTTGTAGAGGAAGTCCCACTGCATGGCGTCCAGCAGCGCGTGGAAGTCCCCCGACAGCGCGGGGAACGCCTGCGCGGCGGTCAGCATGCCCTGCGCCAGCCAGCCGTTGTCCACAGTGGACACGTAACCGTTCTTGACCGGGCGGCCCTGCGGGGTCTGGATCGCCTGCCCGGTGGTCGTGCTGTACCAGCGGAACAGGAAACCGTTGTACTTGGCCAGCTTCCGGATCTCGGCCAGCACCCCCACCGCCTCGGCCTGGGCCTGCTCGGGGGTGGTCAGGCCGAGGTCCTTGGCCGCCACGATCGCCGACAGGTAGTTCCCGATCAGCGTGGGATTGGTGTACTGCTGGGCCGGCGTCGCCGGCGCGAGCTCGACCTCGGTGCTCGGGTCGCCGGCGAGCATGACGCTGGCCAGCGGCAGTTTGGTCGCCGGATCCACGCCGGGGCCGGACAGCAGCCGCCAGGTGCGGGCGGCGACCTCCCGGAGGAAGGAGATCTGGTCGGCGGTCAGGTGCGGGGTCGGGTCGACGATGACGGTGTCGTCCGCGGCCGCCGTGGACCACGGGTCGGCCGCCTTCGCCGACGTCGTCGTGGCGCAGGCCGTGAGCAGGACGGCGGTGGCCACGACCACACGATGCAGTCGCTTCACGCTTCTCCGTTCGAGTAAGCAGGGGGGACGAGGTACCGGGGAGCGAGCACCGGCCAGGTCATGTCGGCGTCGGAGACGACGCGGCGGGCGCGCCGCCAGACCGGCCGGACCGGTCTGGTTCTCAGCAGCAGCAGGCCCTCCACGTTGGCCAGCCTCTTGACCATCACGAAGCCGAGGAACAACGGCCACCACAGCAGGGACTTCCACATCCGCCGGTAGCACAGCGCGCAGACCGTCACCAGCAGCATCGGCAGCTTGGCCAGCACGAAGAACGCCAGCAGGTGCACCAGGTTCTGCCGCAGGCCCGGCTGGAACACCGCGCCCTGGATGGCGAACAGGTACGCGGCGAACTGCATCGGCTGCACCAACCGCCTGGCGCCCTTGAAGAACTCGGCGAACCAGAACCGCGGGCCGGCCGAGCCGGCGGCGAACGGCACGAACCGGGCGAAGTTGTAGATCGAGCCCTGGCTCCACCGGCGCCGCTGCAATCGCAGCTGCGCCAGGGATTCCGGCACGTCCTCGTACGCCCAGACGCGCCGGTCGTAGACCGCGCGGTAGCCGATCCGGGCCAGGCCGCAGGTGAAGTCGATGTCCTCGCCGAGCATGCCCTCCGGCCAGCCGCCGATCTCCAGCGCCGCCTCGCGCCGCACCGCCGTGTAGTTGCCCGGCACACACGGCTGCATGTCGACCACCGCGTACGCCAGGCGGGGCAGGCCGAAACCCGCCGCCAGCTCCAGCGACCGCATCCGGTCGACCCAGGTGTGGAACGGGAACTTCGGCAGCATGAACGCCCCGACCAGGCCGATCCGCGGATCCGACTGGAACCAGGGGATGCTGTGGCGCAGGACGTTCGGGTGCAGCTCGCAGTCGGTGTCGTGGCGCACCACGTAGTCCGCGGTGCACCGGGTCAGAGCCAGGTTGAGGGCGGTCGCCTTGCCGGTGTGGGAACCGGCGATCACCGTGCCCTGTAGGGCGGTCGCACGCGCCATCGCCTCCTCGGCCAGTTGTCGGGTGTTGTCGGTGGAGCCGTCGTCGCACAGGATCAGGTGCACCGGGCCGCCATAGGCGACGGCGGCGCGGTCCACGCTCTGCACCCAGTTGACGATGTTGGTCTCCTCGTTGAACGCCGGCCCGATCACGTCGACCGGCGGCGGATTCGGCCCGGGCTCGGGCAGTCGCCGCCGGCCGACCACGCGCAGGAGCGTGAGCAGCACGTAGAGGCCGAACTTGAGGTAGACGGGGATGGCCAGCAGCAGGAACGTGTACGCCACCGGGTCGTCGCCGATCAGGCTCACCACGTACGCGGCGCCGGCGGCGACGAACGCCGACACCGCCGCCAGCGAGACGATGGTGATCACGGTGTCGAGGGCGTCACCCTTGCGCCGGATCGGCACCTGCGTGGGCCGGGGGAGCAGGTACGTGGTCAGCGCCAGCCGCATCGCCATCACGTACGCGACGAAGTAGTGCATCAGGATGCTGATCAGCGGGAAGGGCCCCAGCGGCAACCGGAACTCGATGCCGATCACCGCCAGCGCGGTGTCGGCGGTGACCGCCGCGAAGATCGCCAGCGGGGCGTGCAGCAGGATCAGCAGACGCCGCAACGGGGTCGCGTGCACGCACAGCGCCAGCGCCGCCGTGAAGGCCAGGAAGCTGATCGGGATCACCGGCCGCAGGTGCGACACGTAGTCGGCGACCACGGCCGGCATCGGCACCACCGACGTCACCGCGCGGCCGATCACCCATCTGTACGAAGTGGACAGATCCGGCGAGCGCAGGCCGTTCAGCGTGGCGCTGCCGCCCAGGGTGATCAGCACGAACGCGGCGACCCGGCGCAGCGACGGCGGGTGCGGCTTGGGCAGCCGCACCACATTGCCGACGCCGCGGTCGGAGTCGTCGAACCGGCGCCGCAGCGCGTGCACGACCAGCACCGCGATCAGCCCGATGTTGAGCGCCAGCAGGAGCAGCCCGGTCCATCTGATCATGGAAAGACCACGCTGAGGCTCATGCCGGAGGTGGTGCCGTCGGGCCAGCGCGGCACGCTCGTCCGCACCGCGTACTCGACCCCGCCGGACTGGTCGATCGGCATCGGGATGACCTGCTCCACGGTGCCGTCCACGGTCTGCCGCAACGCGTTGACGGTGACCCGGGCCTTGCTGCCGGGCTTGAGCCGGGGCATCGCCGACTCGGCCACCTGGGCGATCGCGTCGCTGGCTGTGCTGACGATGGTGATCAGCGGATGCTGGTTGGCGGCGCCGGTGTTCTGCGACCCGCCGCCGTCGGCCGGCGGGAACAGGCTGAACGCCGGGGCCTGCGCGGGCTGTACGGACTGGGGCCCGGCGAACCCGTGCACGCCGGTCGTGCCGTCGAGTTCGCCGGGCACGCCGCCGACATTGGCGATCACACCGTCGATCGGGGAGGTCAGCGTGAGCTGATCGAGGGTGTGTTTGGCCTGGTCGGCGGCGGTCTGCGCGGACGCCACCCCGGATTGGGCGGACGAGATGTCCGCCGGCGAGGCCGGGTCGCTGGCCGCCGCGCGCTGGTTCTGGGTCAGCGCCAGCGCGGACTGCGCCGACGTCACGGCGTTGGCCGCCGTGTCGCGTAGCTGCGTCGCCGACGCCTTGGTGTGCGTGAGGTTGGCATTGGCGTTGGCGATCGCCGTGCTGCCCTTCTGGACCTGGGACCGGAGGTTCAGACAGTACGTCTTGTCGGTGTCGGAATCCGGGCCGCACAACGAGGTCAGCTGGGCATTGTCGGTGTCGTAGTTGGCCTGTGCGTCCGTGACGGCCTGTTGTGCCTGCGCCACTTGGGTGTTCGCCTCGGAGGTGGCGTCGGCCGACGCCCGCTGGGCACCGGACAGCTGCGCATTAGCCTTGGCCACCTGGAGATCCAGGTTCTGCCGGGCCGCCTCGGTCAGCGCCGGCGTCTGGAGCGCCGCGACCTTGGCCTGCGCGGCGGCGAGCACTGCCTGCGCGTCGGCCAGCGTCGCCTTGGCCATGGCCTGGTCCTGCGTGGCCAGCGGCTGCCCCTTCTTGACGGTCTCGCCGGCCCGCACCATCACGTCCTGGATCCGCCCGGTCTGGGTGAAGTCCAGGTTCAGGGTCTGCTGCGGCTGTACGGCCCCGACGAAGCTGGACCGCGCTGAGACGTCCGCGTAGGTGAAGTAGGCCAGGACCCCGCCCCCGGACAGGATCGCCACCGCCACCAGAAGTTGACGTACCGACGAGTGCGGGAACTCCTTGTCGTGCCCGTTGAGGTTCGGGGTCAGATCGGCCGCCGCGTTCATGCCGCGGACCCGGGCCTGGCGCGCCATCGCTGCAACCGTCCCGTGGCTCAGTCGACCGCGACCGGCCGGCGGTCGGCCAGTTCGGTGACGAGGTCCTCGGCGATGGCCATGCCCTGCCGCCACACCGACCGGCAGACGATCTTCGACGGGTCGACGCGGCCCTTGTAGCGGTCGGCGATGTCCGTGCACTCCTCCAGGAGTCCCTCGGACAGCGTGGTCGGGCACAGGCCCAGCGTGAGGAAGCGGTCGTTGCGGACGACGAGGTCGTTCTCCACGGCCTCCTGCCGCGGGTTGGGCAGGTTCGCCACCTCGACGCCGGTCATGGCGCTGACCAGCTCGGCCAGGTCGCGCACCCGGTGCGTCTCGGTGATCTGGTTGAAGACGGTGGGTTTCTCGCCCGGCTCGGGCGGATTGGCCAGCGCGAGCTCGATGCAGCGCACGGTGTCACGGATGTGGATGAACGCTCGGGTCTGGCCGCCGGTGCCGTGCACCGTCAGCGGGTGGCCGATGGCCGCCTGCATGAGGAACCGGTTGAGCACGGTGCCGTAGTCGCCGTCGTAGTCGAAGCGGTTGATCAGCCGCTCGTCGCGGGCGGTCTGCGGGGTCTGCGTGCCCCACACGATGCCCTGGTGCAGATCGGTGACGCGCAGCCCGTCGTTGTGCGCGTAGAAGGCGAACATGAGCTGGTCCAACGTCTTCGTCAGGTGGTAGACGGAGCCGGGGTTGGCCGGGTGCAGGATCTCCCGCTCCAGGTCGCCGTCGGGGGTCGGCACCTTGACGGTGAGGTAGCCCTCGGGAACGGGGGCGGAACCCGACCAGCCGTAGCCGTAGACGCCCATGGTGCCCAGATGGACCAGCGCGGTCTCACCGCCGGTGACCACCAGCGCGGCCAACAGGTTGTGAGTCGCGCGCACGTTGTTGTCGACGGTGTAACGCTTTGAAACAGTGGAGCGCATGGAGTACGGCGCGGCCCGCTGCTCGGCGAAGTGCACGACGGCGTCCGGTCGAAGCCGTCGCAGCGTCTCGACGAGCCGGTCGTACTCGGTGGCGAGGTCCAGTCGGACGAAACCGATGTCCCGCCCGGAAATCTGACGCCAGACCCGTAACCGCTCGCCGAGCGGGCGGATCGGGGTCAGCGAGTCGACCTCCAGCTCGAGGTCGATGGCTCGTCTGCTCAGGTTGTCGAGGATGGCGACGTCGTGGCCGTGGTCGGACAGGTGCAGCGCCGTCGGCCAGCCGCAGAATCCGTCTCCGCCCAGAACAAGTACACGCATGCGAAATGCACCCCTCGGGAGTTCTGTCCAGGGACCACCATGGCGCGACCGCGAGGAATCCAGGGGATCGCGCAGGCGGGGGGAGCGTCGGCGGGAGAGCGTCAGGGTCCGCCGGCCGGTCGAGTTAGATAGTAAAGTTTATTAACTCGGACTCGGAGACTATTCGCATACGTGGACCGCGTCAAGCCGCCGACCGCCGAGCGAAGCTCGTCTTCGACGCCGTGGATGGAAACGTTTTCCGTGCTGGACCTGCACTATGAGGCCATCTGGCCGGGGCTTGACGGCCCGTGCGCGACGGGCCTACGCTCCGCCGCACAGTAAGGAAAGTTTCCTAACAAACTGGTCGCTCCCTCTGGAGGAGGACCCGTCATGGACGCTCGCCCGCGTGCCGAAATAAGGCGCATCGCCGACACCGCCGCCGCACAACTGCGTGACGCGACCGCCGAGGACATCCTGAGCTGGGCCGGCCGCACCTTCGGCGACCGGCTCGCGGTGGCCTCCTCGATGGCCGACACGGTGCTGGTGGACCTCGCGGCCCGCCACGCCCCCGGTGTGCACGTGCTGTTCCTGGACACCGGCTACCACTTCCCCGAGACCATCGGCACCCGGGACGCGATGGCCGCGATCTACCCGATCACGCTGGTCACGGTCACACCTGAGCAGACCGTGGCCGAGCAGGACCGGTCCTACGGGCCGCGGCTGTACACCCGCGATCCGGACAAGTGCTGCGCCCTGCGCAAGGTCGCACCCCTGGACGCGGCCCTGGAGCACTACGACGCCTGGGTGACCGGGCTGCGCCGCGAGGACTCGCCCACCCGGGCGGACACGCCCGTGATCGGCTGGGACGAGCGGCACGGCATGGTGAAGATCAACCCGCTCGCCGGGTGGACGGCCGAGGACGTGGCCGAACACGCGGCACGGCACGGGGTTCTCCAGAATCCGCTGCTCGCGGACGGCTACCTGTCTGTCGGCTGCCGCCCGTGCACCACCCGCGTCACGCCCGGCGCGGACCCGCGCAGCGGCCGCTGGCTCGGCCTGGTCAAGACCGAGTGCGGCCTGCACGGCTGAGCCGGAGATCTCCGCGGCACAAACATCCCCACCGGCACGAACATCCCTGTAGCACGACCACATCCGGCGGAACCGCCGCCCGCCGTGACCGAAAGGGGTTTCGGTGTGAGGGCGACGACCCGAGCACGGCACATCCTCTCGCACCTCGACGCCCTGGAGGCCGAGTCGGTGCACATCCTCCGCGAGGTGGCCGCGGAGTTCGACCGGCCGGCGCTGCTGTTCTCCGGCGGCAAGGACTCGACGGTGATGCTCCACCTGGCGCGCAAGGCCTTCCTGCCCGCCCCGATCCCGTTCCCACTGTTGCATGTGGACACCGGCCACAACTTCCCGGAGACGCTGGAGTTCCGCGACCGCACGGTGGAACGGTTCGGCGTCCGGCTGCTCGTCGCCGACGTGCAGTCCTACATCGACGCCGGCCTGCTCCAGGAGCGCGCCGACCGGACCCGCAACCCGCTGCAGACCCTGCCGCTGCTGCGGGCGATCGAGGCCAACCGGTTCGACGCGGTGCTCGGCGGCGGCCGCCGTGACGAGGAGAAGGCCCGCGCCAAGGAACGGGTCTTCTCGCTGCGCGACGAGTTCGGCCAGTGGGACCCGCGCCGGCAGCGGCCCGAGCTGTGGCGGCTGTACAACGGCCGGCACCGGCCGGGTGAGCACCTGCGCGTGTTCCCGCTGTCCAACTGGACCGAACTGGACGTGTGGGGCTACATCCGGGCGGAGGACATCGAGCTGCCCTCCATCTACTTCACCCACCGCCGCGAGGTGTTCCTGCGCGGCGGCATGTGGCTCGCGCCGGGGTCGTGGGGCGGGCCCGGCGACGGGGAGCCGGTGCAGGAACGGATGGTGCGGTACCGCACCGTGGGCGACATGTCCTGCACCGGCGCCGTCGACTCGCCGGCGGCCTCGGTCGACGAGGTGATCGCCGAGATCGCCGCGTCCCGGGTGACGGAACGCGGTTCCAGCCGCGCCGACGACCGGATGTCCGAGGCCGCCATGGAGGACCGCAAGCGGGAGGGCTACTTCTGATGACCACGACCGAGATCGCCGTCGGCGGGCTGCTCCGGCTGGCCACCGCCGGCAGCGTCGACGACGGCAAGTCCACCCTGGTCGGGCGGCTGCTGCACGACACCAGCGCGGTCATGCCCGACCAACTGGAGGCGGTCCGCCGGGTGTCCCGCGACAAGGGCCTGGCCCAGGCCGACCTGGCGCTGCTCACCGACGGCCTGCGCGCCGAGCGGGAGCAGGGCATCACCATCGACGTCGCCTACCGGTACTTCGCCACCGCCAAGCGGCGGTTCGTCCTCGCCGACACGCCCGGGCACGTGCAGTACACCCGGAACATGGTCACCGGCGCGTCCACCGCGCAGCTGGCGGTGATCCTGGTCGACGCCCGGCTCGGCTTCGTCGAGCAGACCGGCCGGCACACCGTGGTCTCCGCGCTGCTGCGGGTGCCGCACGTGGCGCTGGCGGTGAACAAGATGGACCTCGTCGACCACGACGAGGCGCGGTTCGCCGAGATCGCCGAGGAATTCACCGAGTACGCCAGGAGACTGGGCGTGCCGGACGTGGTGGCGATCCCGATCTCCGCGCTGTGCGGAGACAACGTGGTGGAGCCTAGCCCGAACATGAGCTGGTACGCCGGTCCGACGCTGCTGGAGCACCTGGAGACGGTGGACACCGACGGCGTGCCCGAGGCGACCCGGTTCCCGGTGCAGTACGTGGTGCGGGCGGCGGATTTCCGTGGCTACGCCGGACAGTTGTCGTCCGGCATGCTCCGGGTGGGCGACGAGGTGGCCGTACTCCCGGCCGGCCACCACACCCGGATCACCGGGATCGAGCTGGGCGGCGCTCCGGTGCAGGAGGCGTTCGCCCCGCAGTCGGCCGTGGTGCGGCTGGCCGACGCGGTGGACGTGGCCCGCGGCGACATGATCGCCCCGGTCGCCACCCAGCCGATCCCGGCCGACCGCCTGCTCTTGGTCGGCTGTCAGCTCGCGTCGCGGCCGATCCGGGTCGGCGACCGGGTGCTGCTGCGGCACACCACCCGTACCGTCCGGGCCGTGGTCGAGGGCATCGACGAGCGGCTGGACGTGCACTCGCTGCGTACCGACAACGCGCTGGACACCTTGTACACCAACGAGATCGCGCTGGTGTCGGTGCGCACGGCGGAGCCGGTCGCGGTCGACCCGTACGAGGCGAACCGGCACTGCGGCGCGGTGCTGTTGATCGACGAAGCCAGCGGCGACACGCTGACGGCGGGAATGGTGGGCGTGCCCACGTGGTGGCCGTGAGACGGCTGTTACCCGTCGCCGCCGCGGCCCTGCTGCTCGCCGGCTGCTCCTCGGCGGCGTCGTCGGAGAACCGGCTCCGTCTGGGATATCTGGGCAACCTCACGCACGTGACGCCGATCATCGGTGTGGCGAACGGGTTCTTCGCCAGGGCACTGGGGAGCACGCCGCTGACCACGCAGGTGTTCAACGCTGGCCCGGCGGAGATGACCGCGCTGCTGGGCAACCAGCTCGACGCCGCCTATGTCGGACCGTCCTCCGCGCTCAACGGTTACGTGAAGAGTCACGGCGAGGCGCTGAAGATCGTCGCCGGGGCGACCATGGGCGGCGCCGAGCTCGTCGTCAGATCGACCATCGGCTCGCCGGCCGACCTCAAGGGGAAAACGCTTGCCACGCCCCAACTCGGCAACACCCAGGATGTGGCCCTGCGGTACTGGCTCAGCCAGCACGGCCTGAGGACCACCACCGACGGTGGCGGCGACGTGTCGATCCGCCCGCAGGACAACGCCACCACGCTCGACCAGTTCCACGCCGGCAAGATCGACGGCGCCTGGCTGCCGGAGCCGTGGGCGTCCCGCATGGTGGTCGAGGGAGGAGCCAAGATGCTGGTGGACGAGCGGCACCTGTGGCCGGACGCCCGCTTCCCCAGCACCGACCTGGTCGTCTCGACCACCTTTCTGCGCGACCACCCGGACATCGTGCGGCGGCTGATCGACGGAGAACTGGCCACCAACGACTGGATCGACGCCAACGCCGCGCAGGCGCAGAAGACCGCGAACACCGAGTTGAAGCGGCTCAGCGGCGCCGCCCTCACCGACGCCGAGATCATCCGCGCCTGGGGCGAGCAGCAGGTCACCGACGACCCGCTCGCCTCGACGGTCGGCGTGCAGGCTGATCACGCCGTCAGCGTCGGCCTGATGAGCGCGACCGACCTGCGCGGCATCGTCGACACCGGCCCGCTGAACGCGGAGCTGGCGGCGAAGAAGCGTCCCGCGGTCGACGACGCCGGGCTGGGGGCCAAGCAATGACCCTGATCACGGGCCAGACCATCAGGGAGGCGGTCGCGCTGGACGGCGTCGGCAAGACGTTCGAGGGCGGCCCGCCGATCCTGGAGGACATCTCGCTGTCCGTGCGCTCCGGCGAGTTCGTCTGCCTGCTCGGCGCCTCCGGCTGCGGCAAGTCCACGCTGCTCAACCTGATCGCCGGCCTGGACACGCCCACCGCGGGCACCGTCGAGCTCGACGGCGGCCACGCCGCGCTGATGTTCCAGGAATCCGCCCTTTTCCCCTGGCTCACCGCGGCCCGCAACGTCGAGCTCGCGCTGCGGCTGCGCGGGATGCCGCGCGGCCAGCGGCACACCGAGGCCCGGCGGCTGTTGTCGTTGGTACGCCTGGAACACGCCCAGCACAAGCGTCCACACGAGCTGTCCGGCGGCATGCGGCAGCGGGTCGCGCTGGCCCGCGCGCTGGCCCAGGGCAGCGAGGTGCTGCTGATGGACGAGCCGTTCGCCGCGCTGGACGCGATCACCCGGGACGTGCTGCACGAGGAGCTGATCCGACTCTGGCAGCACGCCCGGTTCAGCACCGTGTTCGTCACACACAACGTGCGTGAGGCGGTCCGGCTGGCGCAGCGCGTCGTGCTGCTCACGTCGCTGCCGGGCCGGATCGCGCGGGAGTGGACCGTGGACATCCCGCACCCGCGGCGGGTCGAGGACGCGGCCGTCGCGGCGCTGTCCGTGGAAATCACCGAACATCTCCGGGAGGAGATCCGACGACATGGCCAGACCTGACAACAACGGGCTGGCCCGGCTGGAGGCGGGTCTCGACTCGCTGGCCGGCGCCCGGTCCGCGCCCCGACGACGACTGCGCCAGAAGCTGCTGCCGCCGCTGGTCGCGGTGGCGGCGGTGCTGGCCACCTGGCAGGGCCTGTATCTGGCCGGAGTGCAACCCGATTGGGTGTTGCCCGGGCCGGCGGAGGTGTGGCACTCGCTGGCCGACGCGGCCGGCAGGGGCGAGGTGTGGTCCAGTGTGTGGAACAGCGTTTCGCGTGGCGGACTCGGCTTCCTGGTGTCGGTGGCGGTCGGCACTCCGCTGGGCATCGTGGTCGGCCGCAGCCGGACGATCCGCACCGCCGTGGGGCCGATACTTTCCGGGTTGCAGAATCTCCCGTCGGTGGCGTGGGTTCCGCCCGCGGTCATCTTCCTCGGTGTAACACCTGGAACGATCTACACGGTGATCCTGCTCGGCGCCGTGCCGTCCATCGCGAACGGCCTGATCGCCGGGCTCGACCAGGTGCCGCCGCTCTACCTCAAGGTGGGCCGAAACCTCGGCGCCACCGGGCTTTCCTCGGTGGCGCACGTGTTGCTGCCGGCGGCCCTGCCCGGTTACGTCGCCGGCCTCAAGCAGGGCTGGGCCTTCGCCTGGCGGTCGCTGATGGCGGCCGAGATCATCGCCACCTCGGCCTCGCTCGGGCACGGCCTGGGCCAGCTGCTCAAGCAGGCTCAGGACACCAACGACATGGCGCTGGCCTTCGGCGCCATCGCGTTGGTGCTGGTGGTGGGCATCGGGGTGAACCAGCTGGTGTTCGCGCCGGTGGAGCGGCGGGTGCTGCGCTCGCACGGGCTGACCTCGGCGGACCGGTCATGACTGTCCATTATGGAGCACTGGTGGCCGGATCCGGCCGGGTCGTGACCGGATCCGCCGTTCGGCGGTCTGCCGCGGCGAAATTGTTAGGAAGGGTTCTTTACTAATCCGGGTGATTGGTCCTAAGCTTTGCGTCACCGCCGCCTTCGCAGTCCTGGCGCCCCAGCCAGCCAGCTACGGAGGCAACCATGTCCAGACGTGCCATCGTCCCCGTCCTGACGTCCGGTCTGCTCTCGGTGCTCGCCGTCATCGCCATGGTGCTCACCGCGATCGTGCCGGCGTCGGCGGCGCCCGCCGCGCCGCACGCGAGCACCCAGCAGACGTTCCTGACGTTCTACGGCTGGTGGGACAACACGCCCCCGGGCGGGGACATCTCCTACCCGAAGCTGCACCAGACCGCGGGCGGCACCGGCACGTTCGCGGACCCGATCACGTTCGCCACCTCCACCAAGGAGGTCAAGCCGGGCGGCAGGATCTACGTGCCGCGGGTGGGCAAGTACTTCATCATGGAAGACGGCTGCGACGAGTGCAACGCGGACTGGAACGGCAAGGGCCCCAACGGCGGCCCGAACCTGTGGCACTTCGACCTCTGGCTCGGTGGCAAGGGTGGGTCCCCGATCAGTGCCATCGACTGCGAGGACGCGCTTACCCACTACAACGACAACGGCACGCCGACGATGGAACCAGTGATCATCGACCCGCCGTCGAACGAGAAGGTCAGCTCGGACCCGATCTTCAACACCTCGACGGGTAACTGCATCGGCGGCGCCGAGCCGACCATCACCACGGGCCCGTACAAGAGCAAGGGCTCCGGTGTCTGCCTCGACACCAACGGTGGCACCAAGAACGGCTTCACGCTCGGCGTGAAGGCGTGCAACGGCTCGGCCCAGCAGACCTTCACCTTCGACGGCACGTTCCTGTCCGTCAACGGCCGCGCCCAGCTCAACAAGAATCTGTGCGCGGACTCCAAGGGCGGCAGCATCGCGTTCAAGACGTGCACCGGTGGACCGACCCAGCAGTGGTCGGAGAACCCGAACGGGACCATCTCCGACATCCAGACCGGCAAGAAGTGCTTCCGGGCGACGGCGACCGCGGTGACCGCGGGCAGCTGTTCGGGCTCGGCCGCGCAGTGGACGTTCCCCACCACGACCGCGAAGTAACCGGTCGTACCAGAAAGCCCAGGCAGGGGCGGGACGTCGCCGGCCCCGACGCGCGTCAGGGTGCGCGAAGGGGCCGGCGGCGGACTGGGGCGTCCGCCGCGCATCGCAGCCAACACTGCCATTTCGCCAATTCCCTCATTTCCCCGGAGGTTCTCCTTGTCTCGAAAGCGGGTCGTCGCCATCGTGACGGCCACCATGTGCGTCGCCGGGGGGCTGGTGGCGGCCTCACAGGCCGCGATCGGCGCCACGGCGGGCAGCCACGCCCTCGTCAACCTGGACACCTCGGCCGGCAACCGGCGTGCGCCCGTCTCCGGTCTGTACGACTGGAGCAAGGCCGGGTTCCGCGGCGGGCAGAACCTGCCCGGCGCCGGCGACATCAACCCGGACAAGTCCTGCCAGATCACCGCGGCGCAGCTGGCCAGCACGTACAAGGTGATCCCGAACGACAACGTCGACGACACCAACGGCATCCAGGCCGCGATCGACAAGCTGCACTCGACCTGTTCGGCCAAGGGCAGCTACAACAAGCTCAGCCTGATCACGTTCCCGGCCGGGCAGTTGGACGTCACCCACGAGATCCACGTGGACGCCAACTACCTGGTGCTGCGCGGAGCCGGCACGGACGCGACGAAGTTCGTGTACGCGCCGGACAAGAACACCCAGTACGACGTCCTGACGCCCGACGGCGACCAGTGGGACCAGAGCAACATGGGCTTCGACGACGCCAGCGGCGGCTGGCTGTGGCCGGGCCGCGGCCTGTTCCGGGTGCAGTCCCGCGGCGTGGACCCGAGCTACGCCAGCGAGTACAAGTCCGCGCCGGCCAACCGGAAGGACGAGTTCGAGGGCACGGTCAACGTGCACTGGAAGGTCGGCGCCAAGCTCCGCGTGAAGCCGGGTGACAAGGGCTTCGCCGCGCGCACCGGCGACAAGGTGGTCTACCTGGCCACCAACGCCGACATGAAGAACATGAAGGTCGGCGGCTTCATCAACATCCGCGCCGCCAACTCCGTCAACTTCTACAAGTCGATGAACGCGTACCCGACCACCTGGCCGCTCCAGAACCTGCACATGCGGCAGCAGTGGTTCACCATCGCGGCGGTCGACACCAAGAACCACACGGTGACCGTGGACAAGCCGCTCGAGTACGACGTGCCGGTCGACTCCACTTCGGACGGTTCGGCGCCGATCGACGGCACCGCGTACGCCTCCAAGGCGTCGCCGATCGTCGACCCGATCGTCGGTGTGGGCTTCGAGAACTTCTCCTACACCCAGGTCGCCCCGCCCGGCGTGACCCAGGCCCAGGCCAAGGACAACTACGGCAACCTGGCGCCGTCCCTGGCCATGCAAGGGATCGTGTTCAAGTGGGCGGCCAACGACTGGGTGACCGGCATCCACGCGATCATGACCGGCTCGCACCCGATCGTGACCGAGGAGGCCAAGAACCTCCAGATCGTGAACAACGAGCTGGACGGCTCGTGGAACAAGGGCAAGGGCGGCAACGGCTACTTCCGCGGCTCCCGCGTGTGGGACTCGCTGTATGCCGGCAACACCACCCGCGACCTGCGCCACTTCACCTTCCAGTGGTCGGCCTCGGGCAACGTGGCCATCGGCAACGACATCGACTCCGACTTCAACGTCCACGGCGGGTACGAGCGCAACAACCTCATCGAGGACAACACGCAGAAGGTGTCCTACGCCCACCGCTCGGGCAACTGCACCGCGCACTGCGGCGACGAGGGCAACGACCCGCCGGACGACTCCACCTGGTTCCCGATCTACTGGTCCACGGGCCAGAAGGCGGTCAAGTGGTCGGGTTCCTCGGGCTACCGCAACGTCTTCTTCAACAACGACATGCAGAAGCAGGTGACCGACGGCGCCCCGTACACGCCGTACTACCCGAGCCGGCACACGATCTACCAGTTCGGCTGGGACGGCACGGGCTACCACCACCTGGACGTCGGTGGCGCGCCGATCACCGACTGGGCGCACAACGAGCAGAAGGACTACACCAACGGCCACGGCGTGGACGCGAGCAAGAGCGATTCCGGTCAGTCGCTGTTCCTGAAGACAGTCAACACGTCCACGGCGAAATAACGGCCAGAGAGGAACGGTTCCTGTGATCAAGACAATGGCGGCGGCCGCCCTCGTGGCCGGACTCGCCGCACCGCACGTGTCGTCGACGATCAATGTCAGCACCGCGGCCCAGCTGATCGCCGCGCTCAAGGCGGCCAAGCCGGGCGACACCATCCAGCTGGCCGACGGCGACTACGGCGACCAGTTCATCGCGACCACGCCGGGCACGGCGTCCGCGCCGATCACGTTGGTGGGCAGCGCGAAGGCGGTGCTGCACGATCCGAAGTTCAAGCTCGGCGACACCGACTGCCCGTCCGGCCAGACGGGGTACGGTCTGTGGCTGCAGGGCGCGAACTACTGGAATCTCAAGGGCTTCACGGTCACCACCTCCAAGAAGGGCATCGTGCTCGACGGTGCGTCGCACGTCACGATCGATGGCGTGAGCGTGCACGACATCGGGTACGAGGGTGTGCACTTCCGCAAGAGCAGCCCGTTCGGCGTGATCAAGAATTCCTCGGTGTACAACACCGGCCTGGAGCAGCCGGGCTACGGCGAGGGCGTCTACATCGGCTCGTCCAACAGCAACTGGTCGTGCTACGGCACCAACAAGGGCAAGGGCCCCGACGCCAGCGACAACGTCCAGGTGCTGAACAACAAGATCGGCCCGAACGTGGCGGCCGAGGGCATCGACGTCAAGGAGGGCACCACCGGGGGCGTGATCGACGGCAACACTCTGGACGGGACCGGCGAGAAGAACGAGAACTCGGCCGACTCCACGATGGACATCAAGGGTGACGGCTACAAGATCACCAACAACACTGCCGAGAACGGCTTCCTCGACGCGATCCAGACGCACAACCTCTGGAAGAAGACCGGCTGTGGCAACACGTTCAGCAACAACACGTTCGTCGTGACGAACAAGGACGGCTACGGCGTCAACTCCACCAACCAGAGCCAGTGCGTCTCGTCGAAGTCGCCCAACGTGATCGGCGCCTCCAACAAGAGCACCGGGGGCAAGGGCCTGTCCAAGACCCCGACCACACCGGGCGTGTAGCGGAGAGGGGGCCGTCCCGCATCCAGCCGCTATGCGGGCCGGCCCCCGTTCCCCCTGCTGGAAAGGAATTCCCTGTGATCAAGAGCATTGCCGCGGCCGCGCTCGTCGCCCAGTTGGCCGCGCCCCACGTCTCCTCCACGATCAACGTCAGCACCGCCGCCCAGCTGATCGCCGCGCTCAAGGCGGCCAAGCCGGGCGACACCATCCAGCTGGCCGACGGCGACTACGGCGACCAGTTCATCGCGACCACGCCGGGCACCGCGGCCAACCCGATCACGCTGGTGGGCAGCGCGAAGGCGGTGCTGCACGATCCGAAGTTCAAGCTCGGCGACACCGACTGCCCGTCCGGCCAGACGGGGTACGGTCTGTGGCTGCAGGGCGCGAACTACTGGAATCTCAAGGGCTTCACGGTCACCACCTCCAAGAAGGGCATCGTGCTCGACGGCGCGTCGCACGTCACGATCGACGGCGTGAGCGTGCATGACATCGGGTACGAGGGTGTGCACTTCCGCAAGAGCAGCGCCTACGGCGTGATCAAGAACTCCTCGATCTACAACACCGGCAAGGAGGAGCCGGGCTTCGGTGAGGGCGTGTACCTGGGCTCCGCCAACAGCAACTGGTCGTGCTACGGCGCGACGCCGAGCACTCCGGACGCCAGCAACTACACCCAGGTGCTGAACAACAAGATCGGGCCGAACGTGGCCGCCGAGGGCATCGACGTCAAGGAGGGCACGCACGACGGCGTCATCGACGGCAACACCCTCGACGGGACCGGTGAGAAGAACCAGCACGACGCCGACTCCACGATGGACATCAAGGGCGACAAGTACAAGATCACCAACAACATCGCCAAGAACGGCTTCCTGGACGACATCCAGCTGCACAACGTGTGGGGCAACACCGGCTGCGGCAACACGTTCAGCAAGAACACGCTGACCGTGAAGAACAAGAACGGATACGGTATCAACGCGACCGACCAGAGCCAGTGCACCTCGGAGAACTCGCCGAATATCATCGGCGCCTCCAACAAGAGCACCGGTGGCAAGGGGTTGTCCAAGACCCCGACCACACCGGGGGTCTGACGGGTGCGGGGGCCGGCTCGTGGCACCGGCCCCCGTTCCTCAGGCGATCGGCCGGCTCAGCCGGGCGTTGACCGGCTCGATCGGGACCAGGCGGTTGGCCGCCGCCACCGTGACCGAACCGGTGCTCATGCTGATGATCAGCGACACTCCGGCGCCGGGGCCGACGCCGGAGTGGCCGCAGACCGCCTTGGCCGGATTCACCAGCCAGCCGAGGCCCAGCTGGGCGGCTCCCGGCGGTCCAGCCTGCGGGCGCAGGGCTTCCTCTGTCAGCTCGGGTGTCAGCAGCGAGGTCCAGTGCCGGCCGAACCGCACCAGGTCCGGCGCCGTGGTCCACAGGCCCCCGGCTGCCGCCGTCGTCGACACGTGGCGTTCCGCCTCCTCGAACGTCCCGTCGTCGGCCAGGTGGTAGCCGGTGACCACGGCGCCTCCCGGCCAGTGGGTCGGGAAGTCCGAGTCCGCCATGCCCAGCGGCTCGAACACCAGGGTCCGCACCGCGTCGGGGTAGGCAACCCCGGTGACGTCGGCGATGATCTTGCCCAGCACGGCGTAGCCGCCGTTGCTGGGCACGAACTCGCCGCGCCGGTCCGAGCAGGGGATGGTCGTGTCGTGGTAGGCGAATTCGGGTGCTTCCGGGGCGAACTGAACCTCGGGGCTGACGACGCCGGCGGTGTGGGTGAGCAGCTCCCGGACCGTGATGTCGTCGTCGGCCAGGCGTGGCCCGCGGAGGAGTTCGTTGGCCCGGCGGTCGATGCCGTCGACGACCTTCAGCACGGCGACGGCCGTGATCAGCTTGGCCACGCCGTAGGCGGGGAAGCGGTGGTCGGGGCGTAGTTCCTCGCGGCGGTCCAGGTCGGCCCAGCCGCGGGCGACCGTCCACTCCGGACTGCCGGCGAGGATCAGGCCCGGCAGGCCCAGTTCCGCCATCGACTGCTCGGCGATGTCCTGTCCCCGCTGCGGCGCGTCCCCGGTGGTTCGGCTTGTCGGGTTGTTCACCCGCGTGTCCGTGAGCCTCTTGGCGATCGGGTACATGCGCAGTGCCCGCAGCCGGTGCGGCGGCTCGTCCTCCGCCGAGGCCTCGATGCGCAGTCCCGCGATCTCCGCCCGGACGGTGTCGTCGGTGCTCGCGTCGACCGTGAGCTCCTCGCGCAGCTTCGCCGCCACCGAGCGGAGCTGCTTGGTCAGGATGTCGGGCGGCACCATGCCCAGGAACCGCTCGGTGAGGTGTTCGCCCAGCTCCGTGTCGCTCGGCGGCGACCAGTTCTCGTCGTCCTTGAACCGGTCGACCAGCCACCGCACGTGCGGCAGGGCCGTGGTCTCCGGGCTGATCGCGTTCTTCAGCGCCGGCCAGCTGGGGAACCCGTGCTCGCGGGCGATCGCCAGCTGGGCTTCGTGCAGGGTGCCGAACTCCGCCGCCGCGAGCCGCCGCTTCGCCTCGAGTTTCAGGAAGCGCAGGCTGGGCCGGTCGGGGAGGGCACGGGATGACTCGGACAAGGCAGTCCTTCCTCGGCGCCCGTGGGTCCGCGACATCGGGCGGGAAAGACCTGCCGTCAGTGGGTGGAGCTCTTTCCGGTGGGCTTGCAGCCCTGCCCGCGGACCCAGAGGCGGCCGGCACCGCCGTTTTCACGGTAGCGCGTGGTTGCGACCCGCCGCAAACGGGTTGCCGCTAGGGTGGGCCCATGGCGTCCGTCAAGCAGGTCCAGGTCACGTTCGACTGCGCAGATCCCGTGCGCGTCGCCCGATTCTGGAGCGAGGTGTTGGGCTACGGGCCGGCGGCCGAGTCCGACGGCTCGTGGTCCGCGTGCAGCGATCCCACCGGCGTGGGACCGCGGCTGTACTTCCAGCGGGTGCCCGAGGGCAAGGTCGCCAAGAACCGAGTGCACATCGACGTCCGGGCCGCGCCCGGCCTCGCCGGCGCCGAGCGCCTGGCCGCGCTCGAGGCGGAGTGCACCCGCGTGGTCGCCCTCGGCGCGACCCGCGTGCAACTCCTGGTCTCCGACGACCAGAACGAGTCGTGCATCAACATGCAGGACATCGAGGGCAACGAGTTCTGCCTGGACTGAGACGTGTCCGCGGCGCTGACACGGTTGCCGGATCTTCGCGGCTGGGATGCCGACGGCTTGTCCGACGTCCGCAGCCGACCGACTCCAACGCCTGGCTTCGTCTGGCCGAGGATCAAGCGGCGGTCAAGAGCAGTCGGCCTTCCCCGGTCTCCTCGTCGACGTGCACCAAGATCGTGGCTTGCTCCTCCTCCGGCAGTCGGAGGGTGAAGTAGGGGTCCAGCTGCATCAGAAACGTCCAGGCATCGCGATTTCCGCCTGGTGGCAAAGCGGCCAGCACGGCCGAGGCGTGCCACCCCGAGTCGTCGACAACAACGGTGAGTTCACCTCGAACGAGCC
Source organism: Kutzneria buriramensis (assembly GCF_003387475.1). Classification (GTDB taxonomy): domain Bacteria; phylum Actinomycetota; class Actinomycetes; order Mycobacteriales; family Pseudonocardiaceae; genus Kutzneria; species Kutzneria buriramensis. The sequence continues at coordinate 89,483 of NZ_QUNO01000020.1, forward strand.
GAGACGGGTGTCGGAGTTCGCCTGCCACTCCAGTCGTGCGGGTCCCGGGTAGCTGTCCACGTGCGGATTGTCTCCGCACGTCCCGCCCGAGACCACCGAGATACGCTCGGTGCGGCCAAGCCCGACTATTCGGTCGGGCGATCGGGTTGTGCCCACGGATGCACGATCGTGCCGGGCCGACCGAGGCGATGTTCGGCTCACCGGTCGACCCGCGCACTCCGTGCACGGCCGGTTCGGTTAGAGCCGGTCCGCCGCGACGATCGCCTTGGCGAAGTCGCGCGGGGCCTCCTGCGGCACGTTGTGCCCGACGCCGCGGAAGATCCGGTGCTGGTACGGCCCGGTGAACATCTTTCGGTACGAGGAGCCGTCGATGTTGGCGCCGTCGAAGTCGCTGCCGATGGTGATCGTCGGCGCCGTGACCGGCGGCGCGGCCTGGAGCCGCTGCTCGATCGCCTCGTACTGGGCCTCACCCGGCGCCAGGCCGAGCCGCCACCGGTAGTTGTGGATCACGATGGCCACGTGGTCGGTGTTGGTGAACGCCTGCGCGCTGCGGTCGTAGGTGGCGTCGGAGAACTTCCATCGCGGCGAGGCGTTGGTCCAGATGAGCTTGTTGAAGTCGTGGCGGTTCTCGGTGTAGCCCGTGACGCCCCGCTCGGTGGCGAAGTAGTACTGGTACCACCAGCCCAGTTCGGCCGCCGGCGCCAGCGGCGTCTGCTGCGCCTTCAGGTTCGTCACCAGGTAGCCGCTGACCAGCACCGCGGCCTTCACGCGCTCGGGCCACAGCGCGGCGACGCAGCCGGCGGTGCGCGAACCCCAGTCGTAGCCGCCGAGGATCGCCCGGTCGATGTGCAGGGCGTCCATCAGCGAGATCACGTCCGACGCGGTGGCGGACTGCTGCCCGTTGCGCACGGTTTGCGCGGACCGGAACGTGGTGCTGCCGTAACCGCGCAGGTACGGCACGATGACCCGATATCCGGCCGCGGCCAGCAACGGGGCGACGTCGACGTAGCTGTGGATGTCGTACGGCCAGCCGTGCAGCAGGATGACCACCGGCCCGTCGGCGGGCCCGTCCTCGGCGTAGCCGATGTTCAGCGGCCCGGCCTGCACCTGCTTGAGCTCCTTGAACGCGGTGTGGCCGTTCTCCGCCGCGACGGCGGTGCCCGAGCCGGTGCCGGCGAGCGTGCCGGCCGCCACCACGCCGGCGAACCCCTGCGCGAACAGTCTCCTGCTGATCATCACAACTCCTGACGGCAACGGCGATCACGGCGTTTCCCACGCTAGTGACCGGCGGCTGAGCCCGCGACCGTCGGATGACTCAACCGGTGTACGTCACCCGCCGAGCACGTCTCGCAATTCGCCGCGCGAGCTGATGCCCAGCTTCGGGAAGATGCGGTGCAGGTGCGTGCCGATCGTCCGGTGCGAGAGGTAGAGCTGCTGCCCGATCTCGCGGTTCGTGAGGCCCGACGCGGCGAGCCGAGCGATGTTCAGCTCGTGCGGGGTGAGCTCGCCGACCGCGTCGGCGGCCTGGTCGGGGCTGGCCTCGCCGGCCGCGCGGAGCTCGTTGCGGGCCCGTTCGGCCCACGCCGTCACGCCGAGCGCCTCGAACGTCTCGCGGGCCGCCCGCAGCTGCGGGCGGGAATCGGAGGGGCGTCGCTGCCGGCGCAGCCATTCGCCGAAGGCCAGCTGGATGCGGCCGCGCTCCAACGGCCACGGGTCCGCGTCGAGGGCCGCGCGGAACAGCTTCTCCGCCTCGTCGTCCGGGGCGAGGACCGCCCGCGCGTGCCGGAGTCCGATGTGCAGCGCGGGAGACGGCGTCATCGCGGCGTACATCTCGAACTCCCGCAACAGTTCCTCCAGCGGCCCGAGCTGGCCGCAGCGGACGGCGGCCTCGGTCAGCTCGGCGATCACATAGCAGCGCAACGCCATCTGGTACGCCGGGTCGGCGGAATCGTTGAGGCGCATGAGGTTCGCGAACGCGTCGGCGTGCCGACCCTCGCCGAGCGCCGCGACGCCGCGAGCCAGCTGCACGGTCGCCAACACCGGTCGGGCGCCGGCGGCGAGCCCGATCCGTTCCGCCGCAACGCACAGCTCCTCGGACCTGGCGTAGTCGCCGCGCAGGGCGGCGATTTCCGCCTGTACGGCAACGGAAAGCCCGTGTATGTACGGCTGCGCGGTCTCGACGGCGAGCCGCTCACCCTCCTCGGCGGCGGACAACGCCGTCGCGAGATCACCCAGCCGCACACAGCTCCACGCCTGCACGCCGACCGCCCGGGCGAGGAACGCGAGCCGGCCCTGCGTGCGCAGACCCGGCTGTGCGGCGGCGGAAAACCGTGCGGACAGGTCGAACGCCCCGACCTGCATCGCCGCGCTGCCGAGGAACCGGTCCACCTGCGGGTCGCGAACCTGCCCGGCCAGCACGGTCAGATCGGCCAGCACGGACTCGCCTCGCTCGAACGGCGTCACGTACGCGTTGATCGCCACCAGCCGCGGGTCGTGCCGGTCGAGCGGCATCCGGTCGGCGGCCCTGGTGAGCCGCCGCCGGTCCGCCGGCCCCGGCTCGACCCAGAAGCAGCGCATCGCCGCGCCCCACAGGATCCCCATCGCCAGGTCGAGTGTGCCGTCGGCCAATACCGACACGGCCAGGTCGGCGAGCTCGCCCGGGCCGGACAGGCCGTCGCGCAGGCCGTCATCGAAGCTGGTCGGCAACCACCGGACCACGGCCTGCTGGTTCGCGTTCAGCTCGAGCCGTGAGGCGTCCGTGAGCAGCCGGTCGACGAGCTCCCGCTGGCCGGTCTCCACGGCGAGGCCGGCCGCCTTCAACAGACGCACCGCCCTGAGCTCCGCCGACTCGCTGAGCTGCGCCGACCGCTCGAAGGACGCCACCGCCGCCTCGACGCCGCCCCGGCGCTCCGCTCGCTGGGCACTGTCTTCCAGCTCTTGAGCCACCGCCTCGTCCGGGCCGTTGGCGGCCGCCGCGCGGTGCCAGGCGCGGCGGTCCGGCTCGTCGATCGCCCCGGCCAGGGCCTTGTGCGCCGCCTGGCGTGCGGAAGGCGAGGCATCCTTGACGACGGCGGACCGCATCAGCGGATGCCGGAACGTCATGGTGTCCTGCTCGACGACGATGAACCCCGCCTCGACCGCCGGGGTGAGCGCCACCAGGTCCGCATTCGCTGCGCACAACGCGTCGGAGACCGCACTGCTGTCGTTCAGGGCGGCGATCAGCAGGAAGGTCTGTGTCGTAGCCGGCAGCGCCCGCGCGCGCGTCGCGAAGGTCTGCTCCATGCCGGTGATGTCGCCGCGGGAAAGCTCCCGCAGCGCCAGCGGATTGCCGGCCGCCGCCGTGACCACCCGAGATTTCGTCGCCGAATCCAATTCCGGTGCGGCCTCGTCCAGCAGCTCGAATGATGCTTCGGCCGACAGCGACGCGAGGTTGAGGGCCGGCAGGCCGGCGGCGTCCAAACGGGAAGCCTCTCCGTCCCGAATTGCCGCCACGAACACGATCGGCTCCGATTCCAGCCGCCGCGCCACGAACGTCAGCACGTCCTGGCTGGTCGGATCCAGCCAGTGCGCGTCGTCCACCACGAGCAGCACCGGCCGCTCGGCCGCCGCCTCCGCGAGCAGGTTCAGCGCCGCCATGCCGACCAGGTAGATCTCCGGCCGCGGGCCGTCCGTCAGACCGAGGGCGGCGCGCAGCGCCTCGCGCTGGGCCGCCGGCAGGCAGTCGATCGACTTGCGGAGGGGGAACAGGAGTTGGTGCAGGCCCGCGAAGGTGAGGTGCTGCTCGGCCGCCACCCCGGTCGCCGTGAGCACCCGCAGCCCGGTGGCGCGGATCTCCGCCAGCAGCGCCGACTTGCCGATGCCCGCCTCGCCGCGCACCACCAGCGCCCCGCCCCGCTCGCGGATGCCGCCGACCAGCGCCGCCAGCCGGGTACGTTCCGACTCCCGTTCACACAGCGCCACGAACCATCCCCCTCAGCAGTTTCCCCTGCTTGCAGGCTAGGCCAACGCGGGGCGCGGCACCGACCGGTCATTGCGGGCGTAACGGGCGGCACCGGGCGTCGATAGTGATGACCAGGACAGGGCCAGGGGAGGAATTCGTGGAATTGCGCACGTGCGCGAAATTGACGGTCTCGATCGTTTTGCTTGTGGCCTTGGCGGCCTGCGGGTCCGGGGTGGCGACCCCACCACCCATCACGACGACAACGACGACAACGACGACAACCACGACCAGCTCCGCCGCGCCCACCACGACGACCACCACACTTCCGCCCCCGACGACCACCACCACGATCGCGCCGCCACCTCCGCCGCCGACCGTCGAGCAGCCCCCGCCCGCGCCGCAGACCACGGCCGCCGCGCCGCCACCGGCGAACGTCTACTACGCGAACTGCGCCGCCGCGCGGGCCGCCGGCGTCGCGCCGCTCTATCGCGGCCAGCCCGGCTACCGGTCCGGGCTCGACCGGGACGGGGACGGCATCGCCTGCGAAAAGTAAACACTGTGGCTTCAGTGTCAATTGAAGTCAATCCGCTGGTAACCCGGAGTTCCTTGTTCCGGCCGTGACCCGCCGGGTATGCCTGAGCTGTGATCCAGCAATCCCCAGAGGTCCTCGCCCGCTTCCCGGAACTCCAGCACGACGACATGGTGGTCGAGTACGAGGACGGCGACGAGCCGATCCTGCTGCGCGCCGACGGCTCCGTCGTCGACACGTGGCGGGAGAACTACCCCTACTCCTCGCGGCTGGGCCGGGACGAGTACGACCTCGTCAAGCGGCTGCTCCAGATCGAGCTGCTGAAGATGCAGTACTGGATCAAGGAAACCGGCCGCCGCATGGTCATCGTCTGCGAGGGCCGGGACGCGGCCGGCAAGGGCGGCACGATCAAGCGGTTCACCGAGCACCTCAACCCCCGCGGCGCGCGGGTGGTGGCGCTGGACAAGCCGACCGAGCGCGAGCAGGGCCAGTGGTACTTCCAGCGCTACGCCGCGCACCTGCCCACGGCCGGCGAGATCGTGCTGCTGGACCGCTCCTGGTACAACCGCGCCGGCGTCGAGCGGGTGATGGGCTACTGCACCGAGGACCAGTACCGGCGCTTCCTGGAGCAGGCTCCGACGTTCGAGCGGATGCTGGTGGACGACGGCGTGATCCTGGTCAAGCTGTGGTTCTCGGTGTCCCAGGCCGAGCAGCGCACCCGCTTCCTGATCCGCCAGGTCGACCCGGTGCGGCAGTGGAAGCTCAGCCCGAACGACGTCGAGTCACTGGACCGCTGGGACGCCTACACGGCGGCGAAGGTGGCGATGTTCCGCGCCACCGACACCGACTACGCGCCGTGGACCGTGGTGAAGAGCAACGACAAGAAGCGGGCCCGCGTCGAGGCGATGCGGCACGTGCTCTCGCTCGTCGACTTCGAGGACAAGGACCACGAGGTGATCGGCAAGCCCGACCCGAACGTGGTCGGCGCGGCGTCGACCCTGCTGGAGGCGGGCGAGGACGACCACCGTTAGAGGTTGTCGAGGATCAGCGACAGGGTGAAGTCGAACCGGTCGTGCCCGGTGCCGGCGGTCAGGTCGGCGGCGTGGCGCCGGGTGTGCGGGAACCGGTCGGCCGGCAGGGCGCCGAACCGGTCCATGAGTTCCTCACGGCTGAGGACCCACTCCTGCCCCCGCTGGACGAGCGAGCGCTCCAGCGTGTAGCCGCAGACGTAGAGGGTGAGCGCGTCCAGCGCCCAGGCGGCGGTCCGGGGTTCGACGCCGCCGGCCAGCAGGATCGCCAGGATCCCCTCGGCGACCCGCAGCGTCTCCGGGTTGGTGGGGACGATGGCCAGCGCGGCGCGGGAGACGCCGGGGTAGGCCAGGTACTGGTCGCGGATCTGGGCGTAGACGTCGCGGATCTGCCGTCGCCACGTGGCCGGGTCGGGCGCGGGCAGCTCGATGCCGGCAAGCAGGCGGCCGATGAGCAGGTCGTCGAGCTCCTCCTTGCTGACGATGTGCGCGTACAGCGAGGAGGGTCCGGTGCCGAGCACGGCCGCGACGCGCCGGATCGTCAGCGCGTCGTAGCCCTCGGCGGCGATGACCTGGAGCGCCGCGTCGGTGATGCGGTCGGCCGTGATGGGAGTCTTGCGCGGCATGCCGGCCACTCTACCGGCCTGTACGAACTTAGTTCGTCACCGCCGCCCGGAGGATCTTGACGGGTTGGGCCGGCGAGCCGTCCAGCGGGCCCCGGTCGCTCGGGATGATGCCGGCGGCAACGATCCGGTCCAGCACGTCCATGCCGCGGATGACCGTGCCCATCACCGAGTAGTCGGTCGGGATGTGGGCGAACGAGTGCACGATGAACCACTCGCTGCCGTTGGTGCCGGGCCCCTGGTTGCCCATCGCGATCGTGCCCCGGCCGTAGGTCTCGGTGCCGTCGGTCTCGTCCGGGAACTTGTAGCCGGGGCCGCCCTTCTCCACCTCGTAGATGTCCCCGCACTGCAACACACCCAGCCGCGTGCTGTTGGTCAGCCGCCAGCACTGGCTGTGGTCGTAGAACCGCTGTGCCACCAGGCTGATCATGTTGTGCACGGCGCACGGGGCGGCGCCGGCCCGGTTCAGGCGCACGGTGACCGGTCCGTAGTTGAACCAGTAGGTCACGTCGACGGTGCCGATGGTCGGTGCGATCGGCAGCGGCCGCAGCACCGGCCGGGCGGCCGGATTGTCCGGCGTCGGCGTGAAAGTGCAGCGGGTCAGGGGCACAGTTGCCGCCATCGCGGGTTGAACGGGAAAGATCAGCGCGCCGGCCAGTCCGAGCACGGCGAGAACACCACCCCAGTGCTTCCTCATGGCTGGCAAGCTAGCTCACGTGACGGAAACTCGCCCTGCCACCCGCGCCGACATCCCCGAATTCCCCGCCACCAGGCCGGAAAGCTGCCCGTTCGACCCGGACTCGGCCTTCACCCGGCTGCGCGCGGAAGACCCGGTGACCCCGGTGCGCTGCCCGGCCGGCATGGACGCGTGGCTGGTCAGCCGGTACGAGGACATCCGCGCCGTGCTGGCCGATCCGCGCGTGAGCGCTCGCGCCGCGACGTCCAACCACATGCTGCCGGACTACGACGACGCCGACCCGCTGCCCGGGGCGATCCTCTCGCACGACGGCGAGGAGCACGCGCGCCTGCGTCGGCTGCTCATCGGCGAGTTCACCGTGCGGCGGATGGAGGCGCTGCGGCCCTACATCCAACGGATCACCGACGAGCACATCGACGGGATGCTCAAGGGCGCCGACGCCGACCTGCTCACCGACTTCGCGCTGCCCATCCCGTCGCTGGTCATCTGCGAGATGCTGGGCGTGCCCTACGCCGACCGCGACATGTTCCAGCACGACAGCCAGGTGCTGATCGGTTTCGAGGCGGACATGGCCACCCGCGAGGCGACGGCGCAGCGGCTGCGGGACTATCTGCGGGAGCTGATCGAGCAGCGGATGGTCGAACCGCGGGACGACCTGGTGAGCCGGCTGATCGCCCGTGGGAACGAGACCGACCGGCCGCTGATCATGGAAGAGCTGGAGATCCTCGCCCTGTCGCTGCTGGTCGCCGGGCACGAGACGACCGCCAACACGATCGTGCTGAGCATGTCGGCGCTGCTGGCGAATCCCGAGCAGTTGGCCGCCATGCGTGCCGCGCCGGAGACCATCGGCACCGCCGTCGAGGAGTTGCTGCGCTACCTGTCGGTGGTGCAGTTCGGGATCTTCCGGTACGCGACGGAGGACCTCACGGTCGGTGGCATCGACGTCAAGGCGGGGGAGTGGCTGATCGCCGCCACCCAGTCCGGCAACCGGGACGAGCAGGTCTACCCGCACGCCGACCGCCTCGACGTCACCCGGAAGGACCGCACGCACCTGGCCTTCGGTTTCGGGGCGCACCAGTGCATCGGCCAGCAGTTGGCGCGGATCGAGCTCCAGGTCGCGCTGACGGCGTTGCTGCAACGCGTGCCGGGCCTGCGGCTGGCGGAGCCGCAGGCGCCGTCCGATTTCAAGCACAACGGGATCGTCTACGGGCTGCGGAGCATGCCGGTCACCTGGTGACCGTGCGGTTGTCGTGCTTGCGGGCCGCGAACTCGTAGGCGTCGGCGACGAGCTTGCGCACCGTGTCGGCGGTGCGCAAGCCGGGGTTGACCACGCAGACCCAGTGCTGGCCGGCATATTCGGGGTGGGGTAGGAGCGTGTCCCGGGCGGTGTATGAGTCCACTGTGGACTTGGTGATCAGTTCGGCGTAGCCGGCCTTGGTGAGGCCGATGTTCACGCGGTACGCGCCGTCGCGGCCGAGATCGGACGCCGTGTCGTAGTGGTCGCCGGTGACGATCGTGACGAACGGGAGCTGCCGCTGCGGCGGCAGGTCGCCGTCCGGGTCGTAGAGGAAGAACAGGTCGCCCTGGTGCTCGGCGACCCGTACTCCGGCGAAGGTGTCAGTGATGTGCCTGGTCAGTTCGTCGACATCCACCCTTCAAGTGTGTCATTGAACCGCTATGTGAGGCTTTCGTCGTTGCCGTCTGCTGTTATGGCGCACAACCCTCAAGTGGGTCACCACACGCCGGGGATGAGCCGGTTCGTCTCGCGCATGTAGGCGGCGTAGTCGTCGCCGAGGCCGTCGAGCAGCATCCGCTCCTCGACGCGGATCCGGTACAGGATGCCGGCGACCACCGTCAGCCAGAAGATCGCCGACGACGCGTAGTTGCCGATGATCAGCGCGACGCCGAGCAGCGCCACCAGCAGACCGGTGTAGGACGGGTGGCGCAGCACCCGGTACGGCCCCGAACGCACCACGTGGTGGTTCTCCTGGATGTGCACGACCGCCCGGAAGTAGCGGCCCAGGGTGGCGATCGACCACAGCCGGAAGCCGCCGCCCAGCGCGACGAGCACGATGCTCGCCGCCAGCCAGCCCGGCTGCCGGGACGGAAAGTCCAGCGCCGGCAGCGCTCTGCGGAGCAGTGTCGCCAGCCCGACCGCCAGCAGCGCCGACACGGCGATGCCGCCGTAGCTGCCGAACTCCCGCACCTTGGTTCGCTCGCTGCGCAGCAGCTGCGTCAGTTGAAGCGCGACCTCGCCGATCGCCCACAGCGCGATGACAACCCACAACACGACCGTCATTCCGCAACGGTAGATCCACGCCTACCATGCACGCATGGCACACGCCGTGACCGTGGTCGATGTGGACGCAGTTCCGACGGCCGTCGTGGCCGCGGCGACCACGTGGCGGGAGTTCCCGTCGCTGTGGAAGCCGCTGCTGGACGAGGTGTGGGCTTGCCTAAGGGCCGGCGGAATCACCAGCGGTTGCCGGAACATCATGCTGTACAAGGACGCTGTGCCCAACGTCGAGGTCGGCGTGATGCTGGATCGCCCGTGTCCGCTCACGGGCCGCGTCGTCGCCTCGGTGCTGCCCGCCGGCCGGGTGGCCCGCACCGTCCACTATGGATCGTACGCCGACCTCGGCGCCGCCCACCGCGCCGTCACCGACTTCTGCGGCGCTGAAGGTCTTTCTCGCAACGGCGTCTCATGGGAGACCTACGGCCCCCACCACGACGACCCCGCCCAGGTCTGGACCGAGATCACCTACCAACTCGCCTGAACCCCCGCGAGTCGCGCTCTCAGACACCCCGAATGTAACTCTGGGGCAGAACCCCCCGCGAGTCCCGCCCAGCGTCACACCGAAATGCGGGTTCGTGCACATCTGAGGCCCTGGGGTGGGTGCTGAGACCCGGGGTTCGTTTCTGCCTGAAATCGACATTCGGTGTGTCTGTGGGCGCGACTCGCGGGGGTTGTGATGCCGGTCTCGGGGTTTGACATGAAGTCAAGTCAGGTTGCATGCTTGAGCTCTCAACTGACATGAAGTCAAGTCAAGCCAGGGGTGACACGGGATGGCTCATCTGTTGCACATCGACTCGTCCATCAAGGGCGGGCAGTCGGTCAGCCGGAAGCTGACGGCGCGTGCCGTCGCGGTGTGGCGGGCGGCCCACCCGGACGGCACGGTCACGTACCGCGACCTGGGCCGGAACCCGATCCCGCACCTCGACGACAACGGCGGCATGGCCCGTCAGCTGCCGGTCGAGCAGCACACGCCGGAGCAGGCCGCGTCCTGGCGGCTCAGCGAGCAGCTGATCGGCGAGATCCGCGAGGCCGACGCCATCGTGCTGGGCCTGCCGCTCTACAACTACGGCGCGCCGAGCAGCGTCAAGGCGTGGGTGGACCACCTGCTCGCGCCGGGTCTGTCCTACGACCCGAGCACCGGCACCGGCCTGCTCGAGGGCCGGGACCTGATCGTCCTCGGCTCCCGTGGCGGCGGCTACGGCCCCGGCACGCCGCGCCACGGCTGGGACCACGTCACCCCGTGGCTGCCGCACGCCCTGGAGGCGACCGGCCTGGAGCCCCGCTTCATCACCGCCGAGCTGACGCTGGCCCCGGTCGTGCCGGCGATGGCGGAGCTCATCCCGCTGGCGGAGAAGAGCCTGCTCCAGGCCGAGCAGGAGATCGACGGCCTGTGGGCCCCGGTGCCGGTGGCCTGATCAGCCGGCGGGGCGCAGGGCGTCCAGGGCCTGGGTGATGTCGTGGTCGCCGGCGGTGCAGACGGAGCCGAGGATGGCCAGCACGGTGCCGTAGGCGAACTCGATCAGCTGGTCGAGGTCCAGGTCGAGGTCGTGGGCGAGCCAGTCCACGGTCATCTCGTCGACCGCGCCCATGGCGCCGCGCATGGCGACCCGCAGCTGGGGCACGGGCTCGCCCTCCACGCCGAGCAGCCGGCGCAGGAAGCAGACCCCGGACCGGCGGGTCTGCTCGACGAGCTCGTCGACCTCGGGGTCCTGGCCGCCGGCCCGCATGATCGCCATGGACGTGTGCACGTGGTCGCGGCGGTACTCGATCTGCCGCCGCACCACGCCGCGCAGCCACTCCGAGTTGGTGTCCTCGCCGGGCCGCCGGTCGTGCAGCGCGGCGATCTCGGCCTGCATCTGCCGCAGCACCTCGAGGTACAACCCGCGCTTGTCCTTGAAGTGGTAGAACAGCAGCCCGTGGGCGACGCCCGCCTCCTTGGCGATGTCGCTGATGTAGATCTCGTCGTACGGCTTGCGGGCGAACATCTCGGACGCGACCGCGACCAGCGCCGCGCGGCGCTGTCCCCGCGCCGGTGCCGTCGACCCCACGCTCATCCGCCAAGAATACCGGCCACCTGGGCCGGACGGCCGGGACGCGATGATCGATGGGGCAGTCGGCCTCGCCGGAACGCCCGGGACGGGGCAGACTTCACCCATGCACTCCGCCGGTCTTGTGCTGCACCCCCAGCGGGACTCGATGGCCGCCGTGTCCGCGGTGCTCGGCTGGGCCGCGAAGCGGAACATCGAGATCCTCGGCATCGCTGGCGAGGTCGGCCGGCTGGACTGCGCCGCGGTGCCGGTCTCGCCGGTCGAGCTCGGCGAGCGGGCGGACCTCGTGGTCAGCCTCGGCGGCGACGGCACGATGCTGCGGGCGATGCGCATCGCGGACGGCCAGCGGGCGCCGGTGCTGGGCGTGAACCTGGGCAAGCTGGGCTTCCTGGCCGAGGTCGACGTGCCGGAGCTGCCGGACGCGCTGACCGCGATCGACGACCACCAGTTCACGATCGAGCCGCGCCTGGCGGTGGACGCCCTGTTCGCGGGCCGCCGCATGACGGCGTTCAACGACGTCGCGGTGGTGCGGGTGCCGGGCGACGGCAGCGCCGTGGTCGCGGTGCGGGTCGACGGGCAGCCGTTCGTGAGCTACGCCGCCGACGCGGTGATCGTCGCGACCCCGACCGGGTCGACCGCCTACAGCTTCTCCGCCGGCGGCCCGATCACCAGCCCGTCGGTGGAGGCCCTGCTGGTGACGCCGGCCGCGCCGCACTCGGCCTACAGCCGGGGCGTGGTGCTCTCCGTGCACGACACCGTGGAACTGGAGATCCTGCCGACCAGCGGCCGGCTCGCCGTCGAGGTGGACGGCGAGGTGACCGGTTACGTGGAGCCGGGCGACGTCATCGAGCTGGTGGCCCGCCCCGGCGCCGCACGGGTGGTGCGGCTCGGACGGACCACCTTCTTCCAGCGCGCCCGGCGCAAGCTGCGGATCTCCGACTCGGCGGAGATCCCGATGACCTGGCCGGACGCGGCGGAAATCCTCTAACCGAACTGCATCGTGCCGTCGTCGACGCGCCCGCGGCGCAGCTGCACGGCGTCGACGGCGTAGGTCATGCTCAGCTGCCACGGCCGCCGCGAGCCCGACTTGGGGAACTCGTGCACGGACCGCTGCACGTAGCCGGCCTGGAAGTTCATCAGCGGCCGCTCGCTGACCCGGGGGTCGTCGTTCACCGGCACGCACCGCCGGAAACCGTTGGCGTCCATGTGCTTGAGCAGCCGTACCGTGTATTCGCTGACCAGGTCGGCCTTCAGTGTCCAGGACGCGTTCGTGTAGCCGATGGTGAACACGAAGTTCGGCAGGCCGCTGAGCATCATTCCCTTGTACGCCATGGTTTCCGGCAGCTTGATCTCGCGACCGTCCACCGCCAGCCGGATGCCGCCGAACGCCAGCAGCCGCAGCCCGGTGGCGGTGACGACGACGTCCGCCGGCAGCTCCGTCCCGGACCGCAGCCGGATGCCGGTCTCCGAGAAGTCGGCGATCTCGTCGGTGGCCACGGATGCCTTGCCGCTGCTGATGGCCCGGAACAGGTCGCCGTCCGGCACCAGGCACAGCCGCTGGTCCCACGGGTCGTACCGGGGCCTGAAGTGCGTGTCGACGTCGTAGCCGGGCGGCAGCATCTTCACGGTCGCCTTGCGCAGCAACGACTTCACCAGCCGGGGGCGCCGCTGGCTGAGCTGGTACAGCAGCGTGCTCACGGCGACGTTCTTCCACCGCGTCACCCGATACCCCAGCCGGTCGCCGAGCAGTCCCCGCAGGCGGTTGGCGATGGGGTCCTCGCCGGGCACGGCGATGATGTACGTGGGCGAGCGCTGCAACATCGTCACGTGCGACGCCTTGTCGGTCATCGCCGGCACGAGCGTCACCGCGGTTGCCCCGCTGCCGATCACCACGACCTTCTTGCCGGCGTAGTCCAGATCCTCCGGCCACTGCTGCGGGTGCACGACCGTGCCGCCGAACCGCTCGATGCCGGGGAAGGTGGGGGTGTAGCCGCCGTCGTAGTGGTAGTAGCCGGTGCACAGGTAGAGGAATTTCGCCGTCAGCTGGAAGGTTTCCCCGCCGCTCTCGACGTCCACCGTCCAGCGGGAGTCCTCTGTGGACCATGCCGCGCCGACGACCCGGTGCCCGTACCGGATGTGCCGGTCGATGCCGGCCTCGGCGGCGGTCTCCCTGACGTACTCCAGGATCGACGGACCGTCGGCGATGGCCTTGGCCTGCGTCCACGGCCGGAACCGGTAGCCCAGCGTCTGCATGTCGGAGTCGGACCGCACGCCCGGGTACCGGAACAGGTCCCAGGTGCCGCCCATCGCCTCCCGCGCCTCGAGAATCGCGTACGTCCGGTGCGGGAAGGCGGACTGGATGTGGTGGGCGGCGCCGACCCCGGACAGGCCGGCGCCGACTATCAGCACGTCAAGATTCTCACTGGCCACGCTGACTCCCGGAGCGCATGAAGCGGGCGAGCACGTCGAAGTAGTGCGTGGGGGCGACGCGCATGAGGGTGTCGAAGAAGTATGCGTCGGGTCCGACGAGGATGCGGGCCTTGCCCTGCTCCACGCCCCGGTGGATGATCTGCGCCGCCTTGTCCGGCGTGGTCATGGCGATCTTGTCGAAGGACGCCGCGATCTCGTCCTTGCCGCGCTCCTCGCCGTCCGGGTCCTGCCGCATCCGTCCATTTCGGACGATGTTCGTCTTGATGCCGCCGGGATGCACGTTGACCGCCGAGACGCCGGTGCCGCGCAGCTCCTGCCGCAGCGAGTCGGTGAAGCCCCGAACGGCGAACTTCGCGGCGCAGTAGGCACTCTGGTACGGCATGCCGGCGAGTCCGAACACGCTCGACGTGTTCACGACGACGCCCTCGTTCTGCTCGACGAGGATCGGCAGGAACGCCTTGGTGCCGTTGACCACGCCGTGGAAGTTGATGTCGTGCAGCCAGTTCTCGTCCGCGGGGTCGCCGTCCAGCACGGTCGACGACAGGGCGACGCCGGCGTTGTTGAACACGGCGGCCAGCGGCGCCGGCAGCCAGTCCCGCACCTCGTCGGCGAATTTCCGCTGCTCGGCGGCGTCGCTGACGTCCAGCACGCGGGTGAGCACCTTGCCGCGCAGGCCGGCGGCGGTCTCCTTGAGCCCCGTCTCGTCGACGTCGGCGATCGCGACCGGCGAGCCGAGGCGGCTCAGCCGCCGTGCCAGGCTCCGGCCGATGCCGGACGCCGCACCGGTGATCATCACCGGCCGCCCGGTGAGCTGCGGCTTCACCGGGCCACCGCCGTCGCCGTCGCCTGGGCGGCCGGTGTCGAGACCCGCCGGCGCACCACCGCCAGGCCGCCCTTGCCGGGCGCGCTGGCGATGCCCCGGGAGTGCCAGGCCTCGTCCGGCGCGGCCGTGGGAACGAGTTCGAACTCACGCAGCAGGGTCCGTAGCACCACGTTCATCTCCATGTTGGCGAAGGCCGCGCCCAGACAGCGCCGGGTGCCGCCACCGAACGGAATCCATTGGTACAGATCGGGTTTCGCGTCCACGAACCGATACGGGTCGAACCGCAGCGGGTCGGGGAACAAGGTACCGTCCTCGTGGATCAACGCGATGCTGACCAGCACCGTCATGCCCTTGGGCAGCGTCCACCGCCCGAGCCGGAAGCCGTCGGCGCGGATCTTGCGGCCGACCGTGTCGATCACCGGCCGGGTCCGCTGCACCTCGACGATCGTCGCCTCACGCAGCTTCTTGTCGTCACCGGACGACAGCGCGCGCAGCACGTCCGGGTGCCGCCGCAGGCGCTCGACCGCCCAGGCCAGCGTGGTCGCGGTGGTCTCGTGGCCGGCGGTGAGCAGGGTCAGCAGCTGGTCGGCGATGTCGCGGTGGCTCATCGGGGAGCCGTCGTCGTAGCGGGCCTGGAGCATCAGCGCCAGGATGTCCTCGCGGTCGTCGAGGTCGCCGTCCCGCTCGGCCTTGGCGATCAGCCGCTCGATGATCGCGTCGTACCGGCGGCGCATGATGTGGAACCGGCCCCACGGGCTCCAGCGGCCCCAGTCCACCGTCGGCACGGGCAGCAGCGCCAGCTGCGAGCCGAGCTTCACCCACCGCGGCAGCAGCTCCCGCAGCTCGTCGAACTCGGCGCCCTCGGCCCCGAACACCGCCCGCAGGATGATGTTGAGGGTGATCCGCATCATCGACGGCATGGTGGCGAATTCCCGGTCCTGGGGCCAGGAGTCGAACTCGCGGAGGGTCTCGCGCTCCATGATCTGCTCGTACGCCGCGAGCCGGCGGCCGTGGAACGGCGGCACCAGCAGCTTGCGCTGCCTGCGGTGCTCGTCGCCGCCGAGGGCGAACAGCGAGCCGCGCCCCAGCACCCGGCCGAGGTTGGGCTCGACGTTGTCGGCGATCGCCGGATCGGTCTGGAACAGCTGCCGGATCTCGGCGGCGTCGCTGATCATCAGGGAGCGGCCGAACACCGGGGAGTTCATGGTGAAGGCGTCGCCGTAGCGGTCGCGCCGCCGGTGCACGCCGCGGCGCGGCCGGGTGAGCCCGTAGACCGCCTGGATGAGCGGGGGAGTGGTGGGGCCCGGCGGCAGCCGCAGCGTGGTCATCCTTGCCTCCCAGGTGGTACGGCGTCGTACCATGGCGACGGTACGCCCATGTACCAGGTCGTTTCAAGGGAGGGGTATAGCGTGACCACGGTGACGACCGCGATTCCGGTGCACCACCGGCAGCGGCTGCTCGACGCGCTCGCCGCGTCGATCGCGGACCGCGGCTACCGCGACACGACCGTCGCCGACGTCGTGCGCCTCGCCAAGACCTCCCGCCGCACCTTCTACGAGCACTTCGCCAGCAAGGAGACGTGTTTCGTCGCGCTGATCACCGAGGCCAACGACGAGATGATCCGGCGCATCACCGCCGCCGTGGACCCGGCCGCGCCCTGGCCGACCCAGGTGCGGCGGGCGGTCGAGGAGTGGCTGGCCTGCGCCGACTCGCAGCCGGCGGTCACGCACAGCTGGATCCGCGACACCCCCGCCCTCGGCGTGCTGGGCCGGGACCTCCAGCGGGACCTGATGGAGCGGTTCGTGACGATGATCCAGACCCTGACCGACGCCGAGAGCCTGCGCGCGAAGGGCATCGTCCGGGCGCCGCGGCAGGTGGCTATCGTGCTGCTCGGCGGCCTGCGTGAGCTGATGGCCGCCACCGTGGAGGACGGCGGCCGGCTGACCGACATCACCGAGACCTCGGTGCGGGCGGCCATCGCCCTGCTGGGGCCTGGGGGTGTCCCGTGGATCAAAGACGGCGACAGCCGCGCCGACGCGGCCCCTGACGACACCGCGGAAACGTCCAAATACGCCCGGTATGAGGGCGTTTCCGCGGCGCCGCCAGGAACCACCTCGATCCCGACTCTCATCGCCCATGATCCACGGGACACCCCTGGAGCTTGAGGCCCACGATCACCAGGTCCTTCCACACGCCGTCGAGATCGGCGACTGCCGGCAGCCGCCCCCACTCCTGGAAGCCGAACGAGCGGAACAGCCGCAGGCTGGCCTCGTTGCTGCCGAAGATCGTGGTGGCCAGCGTCCGGGCCCCCAGCCTCGGGGCATGCGCCACCGCCGCGCCGAGCAGGTCGCGGCCCTGACCCCGGCCGCGGTGCTCGGGGTGCAGGTAGATCGCCAGGTCGAGGGTGACGTCGTAGCCGCGCCGGCCGTTGAGGAACGGCTCGAACGACAGGTATCCGGTGACGGTGTCGGGATCGTCGGGCCGGTGGCCGACCCAGATCGGGTGCTTGGCCTCCTCGAACCACCGTCGCCTGGCCTCGATGCTCACCGGGTCCAGGTCGGCGGTGCTGGTCCGAGCGGCCACCGCCGCGTTGTAGATGTCGACGATCGCCGGCAGATCGTCCGGTGTCGCCGGCCGGTGCAGGTACGTCATGGCAGCACCACCACCAGTGCGTAGCGCACGGGATCCGCGCCGGCGCAACGGAATCGGGACGCGCCCCAGAGCCGGAACCGCAGGCAGTCGCCGGCGTCGACGACGTGCACGCGACCGTCGACGGTGATCTCCAGCGTGCCGTCGAACACCCAGATGTGCTGCTCCAGGCCCGGAACCGACGCCCCCGCGTAGGAGATGTCCGCGCCGGGCCGCAGCGTGCATTCGACGAGCTCGCCGCGCAGACCCGGTTGCGGCGGCGACACGGACCGCCGTACGAAGCCGGCGTCGTCGTCGCGCCAGACCGGCTGCCGGCCGGCCGGCACCAGCTGCGGCGACTCCTCCTCCACCTCGGCCAGCAGCTGCGATGCCGTCCGCCCGTAGGCCGCGCAGAGCTGGCTCAGCACGGCCGTGGTCGGGCTGAGCTCGGCCCGTTCCAGCCGCGACAGCGTCGAGCGGCTGACGCCGCTGCGCCGGCTCAGCTCGTCCAGCGACCAGTCCCGGGCCTGGCGCAGCTCCGCCAGCCGGGCGGCGAGCCGCCCATCCAAGTCGTGTCCCACATCTGGGACAGTATCTCAGTTCTGGGACGGCGACCAGATCCAGTTCTGCCGCTCGTAGAGCAGTTCGAAGCCGAGCCGGTACATGTTGTGCAGCGACGAGTTGTGCTCGCCGGGCTCCTCGGCCCCGGTCTCCGACACCAGCCACCGGCAGCCGGCGGCCTTCGCCGCCCGCGCCCGGGCCTGCAACACCGCCGACTGCCCGCCGCGGCGCCGTGCCTCGGGCTTGGTGGAGCCGGCGAAGCACTGGCCGGTCTCGCCGCGCACGAAGACCTCGCCGGTGCTGACGATCTCGTCGCCCAGCCACGCCGCGAACGCCGTCCAGCCCGGCCGCTCGATGCTCGCCTCGACCATCGACGTGTACTTCTCGTCCATGCCGAAGGTCGTCAGCATCGTCGACGTCCACTCCGGACCGTCGGCGGCCGACACGGGCCCGATCCGCAGGTCCGTCTCGACGGTCCGGGCCAGCGCCACATCCACGTCGCAGGCCAGCTTCGCCCAGCGGCTGCTCGCGGTCAGCCCGATCCTGGCGGCGATCTCGTCCCAGTCCTCCGGCAGCACCGACGGTGCGATCTGGACGATGGCCCGCGGCGTGCCGGCGTTGTGGAAGAAGGCCGACACCTCCGCCATCAGGTCCGCGGTGACCGGCTCGTTGAAGCCGAAGGCGCTGGCCCGGCTCCAGAAGCCGGTTTCGTCGGTACGGGTGGAGATCACGACGCCGCCGCCGATCCGGGCCAGCGTGATGCCGATCGCCTCGCGCGCCGCCGGCGTGGCCGACACGAAGTCGTACAGCGCCTCGGCTTCGGACCGTTCCGCGAGCTCGGTGGGAATGTTCACGAGCCGGAGAGTAGGCGCGAATTCTGGGCGTTCGACAAAACGGGCAACCAATACGCCCGAGTTGGTGACGTAGCCGTATGGAAAGCCCGATACCGTGACCCGTGTGTACGTCCACGAGTGGGGACAGGGGCCGGAAGTCGTGCTGGTGCACGGCGCGGTGCTCGGCGGCCGGGAGTGCTGGCGCGGGCAGCGGCCGCTGGCCGAGCGCTGGCGGCTGCGCGCGGTCGACCGCCCCGGACACGGCCGGACGCCGCCGGCGCGGCAGGACTTCGAGGCCGAGTCGGTGCAGCTCGCGGACCAGCTGCTGGACCGGCCCGTGCACCTCGTCGGCTACTCGTACGGCGGGCTGGTCGCCATGTACGCCGCCGCGCGGCGGCCGGAGAACGTGCTGACCCTGACCGTCGTCGAACCGCCGGCAACCGCGCTGGCCAAGGGAAATCCCGTCGTCGACGAGTGGGCGGCGGCGATCCGCCGGCTGATGGCGCCGGCGGACCCGGACCTGCCGACGCTGCTGCGGGACTTCCTGGCGCTGGTCGGCGCGCAGGTCGAGGTGGCCGATCCCGTGCATCCCACGCTGTTGCAGGGCACCCGCCAGCTCGTCGGCGCGCGGCCGCCGGACGAGGCGCATCCGCCGCTGGATGCCTTGCGGGACTTGCCGATGCTGGCGATCACCGGCGCCCATCTGGAGCCGTACGAGGCGATCTGCGACGTGATCGCCTCGCGTGCCGGCGCGGAGCGCGCCCAGTGCCCCGGCGCGGGGCATCTCGTCCCCGACACCGGCGCCCCGTTCAACGCCCTGCTGGAGAAGTTCTTCACCGCCTAGCGTCGATCACCAGCATCTGCCGCGCGCCGCGCTGGAACCGGTACGGCACGTCCCGCAGCTCGCTGGGCGGCAGCTCGGCCCGCAGCCGGTCCAGGAACTCCACCGGCTCGCCGGTGCCCTGCACGACCAGCGGGAAGATCCGCACTTCGCGGCGGGTGACCCTGACCAGCTCGGCGAGGGCGGCGCGGTGCCATTGCTCGTCGAGCTGATCCGACCACGTGAACAGCAGGTGCGAGCAGAGCGCCAGGTCCACGCTTTTCGCCGCCAGCGGCAGATTCGGCAGCGCGCCGGCGACGTAGTGGCTCGGGTTGTCCCGCAGGTCCTCGAGGAACATCTCGCGTGCCCGGCTGCGGATCTCCAGCCGCCGCTGGGGATCGCCGTACCAGCTCCACTCGAACGCATCGCGGTGGTCGTCGATGATCGCGTCGGTGCCGGGCAGGGAAGCCCTCACCCGGCGGGCCATCTCGTCGAAACCCACTGCGTACGACGGATCCACCGCGAGCACGTTCGGCGTCTCCGCGGCGAAGCTGGCGCCGCCCGCGCAGCAGTCCAGCACCGGGCCGGCGAGGTCGGCGGGGGAGAGGTCGAACATCGCGCGGTACTCCGCCGCCGATCGCGAGGTCACAAGCACCCGATCATTGTGCCGGGGAACAGATCCGCACCGCGAAGTCGATCCACTCCGGGTTCGCCCAGTCCGGCCAGCGGTTCCGCGCCGCGGCGGAGATCTCGGCGGTCGCCGCGGCGAGATCCCTGCCTTGTGACCGCTGCGCTTCGCTCCGGACGAAGTCCAGGTAGTCGCGGACGTCGTGCAGCAGCGTGACGTCCGAAACCTCGCCGTGCCCGGGGACGACGATCTCGGGCCGTCGGGCGGCGAGTTTCTCCAGTAGCGCGATCCAGCCGTCGATGTCGACATCGGCGTCGTGCGGCGGGAAATGCGGGGTGATCGCGAACATCCGGGTCTCCGCGAGGTCGCCGGTGAACAGCACGCGGCCGTCGATCAGCACCGTCTGGTCGCCGATCGTGTGCGCAGGCCCGGCGCTGGCGAGTGTCACCTGTCGGCCGCCGAGGTCGAGCTCCGCCTCCCCGTCGTACACGACGTCCGGCTCGACCAGCTCGACTCCATCCAGGGCGGTCGCGATGTGCGGGCCGAGACCCTTGAACATCTCGACGTATCCCGGCCCCTTGCGGCGCAGTTCGTCGCGCTGCGCCCGGTTGTAGATGATCGTCGCCTCGCCTCGGAACGCCTGCGCGCCGAAGCCGTGCTCCGGGTGGAAATGCGTGGTGGTCAGGAACAGCGGGCGGCCACCGGCCAGTCGTCTTGCCTGTCCCAGCACGTATTCGCCGTTGCGCGGCCCGATGCCGGTGTCGATCACCAGGGCGGCGCGGTCGCCGACCACGATGCCGACGTTCGGCACCAGCGGCACCCGGTTGTCGGCGATCACGTGCACGCCGTCGGCGACTTCCGTCGGCTCGCCGCGGACCGCCGGCTTCTCGGTGACGTCCGGCAGGGTCATGTCGGTGCTCCCATCTGATCGGTGTTCAGATGCTCTCGACCGTAGCACGCTATTTGAACGGTGTTAAGATTGGCCGTGCCCTACCACCACGGCGACCTCCGCGTCGCGCTGCTCGACGCCGCCGAGGAGCTCGTCCGCTCGCGGGGCGTCGACGGCTGGTCGCTGCGCGAGGCATCCGCCCAGGTCGGCGTCAGTCCCAGCGCCGCCTACCACCACTTCGCCTCGCGCGACGCCCTGGTCCGCGCCCTCTCGCACCGGATCCTCAGCCGCATCGGCACTGCTGTCCGCGACGCCTCTGCCGCCTTCGACGACCCCGGCTCGCGGATCGTCGCCATCGGCCAGACCTACGTCCGCTTCGCCCTCGACGATCCCGCCGTGTGGCGGCTCGCCTTCGGCGTCGACGACCCCGAGGCCCCGATTTCGCCGCATCCGCACGACATCCTCGCCGCCGAGCTCGACCGCCTCGACCTGGGCGGGGCGGTGTTCCTGCTCTGGGCCGCCATGCACGGCCTGGCCGCCCTGCTCGCCGACGGCCTGCTCCGCTTCGACGACCCCGCCGCGGTCGACGTCGAGGCGGATCGCCTGGTTCGAGCCGTGCTGTCCGGACTGGCCGGCCAGCCCGGCCCGTGGCCGACGGTTCGCTCCGCCTACACCGATCGGCAGTAGCATCAAAGGCAACACGCAAGGGGGGAAACCATGCGTCTGTCGAACAGCGACAGCTGGAGAATCGCCGAGGACATGGGCTGGCACCTCACCATCGCCCTTTTCGTCCGCGACCGCCTCGGCCTGTCCGATGAGATCGGGGTGCCGCCGCTGGTCCCGGCGGTCGCGCCGGAACGGCGGGACGAGCGCTGGTCCCAGGCCTGGCGCGGCTGGTTCGCCGACCTGGTGGACACGGACTTCCCGATCGAGCGGGATCCGCAGTTCCACGCCCTGGTCGCCGACCTGCTCGAGGAGGCCTCGGAGTGGGCGGGGCGGCGAAAGCACGAGCACATCGAGGAATTCATGCGGCGACGTCGCGCATACCCGCTCCTGGTGAACCGCATCGTCGACGGCGTCGCTCAGACTCTGGGTCGCAAGCCGATCCCGTTCAGGCTCCGCATCACCATGCTTCCCGTCGACGGATTCTGGGCGCACCGGGCCGCCACCGACCATCTGCTCGTCAGCGAGAAGACCCGCAGCGATCCGGACCGGATCAGGGAGGTGCTGGAGCCGATCCTGCTGGAGATCGCGTGACGACCAGCGCCTCCGACAGCGGCTTTCGTTGCAGCGCAGGCACTTCACAGTCGTCGGCCGGATAGCCGACCGGGAACAGGATGTACGGCCGCTCGCTGGCCGGGCGGCCGAACAGCTCGGTGAGGAACGCCATCGGGTTGGGCGTGTGGGTGAGCGTCGCCAGGCCCATCTCGTGCAGGGCGGCGATGAACAGCCCGCACGCGATGCCGACGCTCTCGTTCACGTAGTAGTTCTTGCGGAGTGAGCCGTCCGGCAGCGGCGTGCTCTTCTGCGCGAACGCCACCACCAGCCACGGCGCCGTCTCCAGGAAGTCCTTGTGCTTGTCGGTTTCCAGCCTCGCCAGCGCCGCGTGCCAGTCGGGGGCGCTGCGGTCGTGGTAGAAGCGCCTTTCCTCCTCCTCGGCCGCCGCCCGGACCTGCCGCTTGAGCTCCGGATCCGATGTCGCCACGAACGTCCACGGCTGAAGGTGAGCACCGCTCGGAGCCGTGTTCGCCGCCTGGACTGCGAGCTCGATCGCCTTGAGCGGCACGGGGTCCGGCGAGAACCACCGCACCGACCGACGCTCGTCGAGCCGGCGGTGGAACTCCTGGCCGCGCCGCAACGACTCCTCGACCGAGGGGCGTGGCGGCCGGTACGGCACGAACGGATGCGAGTGGCTGCGGGACACGCTCCGACCATCGCACGCCCCGATACATGCGTCCAGCTCAAAGATCTGGGGAAGGACATAAGCTGAGCTGATGAATCTCCGCCGGCTCGAATACCTGGTCGCGGTCGCCGACACCGGCGGCCTCACCGCCGCGGCGGAGCGGTGCCACGTCTCCCAATCGGCCGTCTCCCTGGGCCTTTCCGAGCTGGAGAGTGCTCTCCGCCTCCGGCTGGTGATCCGCGGCCCGGGTCGCGGCGCGGTCCTCACCGACGCCGGCCGCGAGGTCGTCGCCGAGGCCAGGGGCGTGCTGACGGCCGTGTCCGAACTGGGGGCGAATGCCCGCCGGCTCGGCCAGGACATCGCCGGCACGCTGCGGATCGGCTGCTACGCCCCGGTGGCGGCGCTGTGCCTGCCGGCGGCGATCGCCGGCTTCCGAACCGAGCAGCCCGAGGTGGCGATCGAGTTCGTCGAGGGCTCGCTGCCGGACCTCCAGCGCCAGCTCCTCGACGGCCGCTGCGAGCTGGCGTTTCTGTACCGGCAGGACATCCTGCCCGGCATCGAGGTTCAGGTGCTCACCGACCAGCAGCCGCACGTGCTGCTGCCGCCGGACCACCGCTTCCGCCGACGCCGGTCGGTGGCCCTCGAAGAGCTCGCCGACGAGCCGTTCATCCTGCTCGACGTGCAGCCGAGCGAGCGCTACTTCCGGTCGGTGTTCGACGCCGCCGGCGTGCCGATGGCCGTCGCGCACCGGGCCGGCAGCTTCGAGCTGGCCCGGGCCATGGTGGCCCGCGGCCTCGGATACACGCTCTCCGTGCAGCGGCCGGCGGTCGACCGGTCGGTGGAGGGCATCGCGTTCGGCACCGTGCCGCTCCGCGACACGGTGCCCACCACGCCGTTGGTGCTCGGCCGCGCCGCCGGCGGCCGGCTCACCCGCCGCGCCGAGGTGTTCGCGGCCTACTGCCGGGAGTTGTTCAGCGCCACCAGTCGTCCAGCGGGGTGACCGGGACGGCCCGCTTGTGCCGGGTCGCGAGGAACACCGACTCCACGCGCTCGGCGATCTCCGGCGCGACGTCGGCGTTCTCCAGGTAGTCGTCGATCTCCCGGTACTTCAGGCCCAGCGCGACCTCGTCGGGCAGCGCGGGCCGGTCATCCTCGAGGTCGGCGGTCGGCACCTTCTCCCACACGCTGGGCGGCGCGCCCAGCTCCTGGAGCAGCGCCGCGCCCTGGCGCTTGGTCAGGCCGGTCAGCGGAGTGACGTCGGCGCCGCCGTCGCCGTACTTGGTGAAGAAGCCGGTGACGGCCTCGGCCGCGTGGTCCGTGCCGACGACCAGCAGGTTGAGCTGTCCGGCGATGGAGTACTGGATCACCATGCGCTCGCGCGCCTTGATGTTGCCGCGGACGAAGTCCCGCAGCTTCGGCTCGGTGCCGAGCAGCTCGCGCAGGCCCTCGGCGGACTCGGCGGCGACGGCGTCCGCGCTCGGCTTGACGTTGACGGTGATCGACCGGTCGGGCTGGATGAAGCGCAGCGCGATCTGGGCGTCGTCCTCGTCGGCCTGCACGCCGTAAGGCAGCCGCACGGCGACGAAGGTGGCCTCGTGGCCCTCGGCGCGCAGCTCCTCGGCGGCGAGCTGGCACAGCCGGCCGGTCAGCGTGCTGTCCTGGCCGCCGCTGATGCCGAGCACGAAGCCCTTGGCCGGGGTCGAGCGCAGGTAGTCCTTGAGGAAGTCGACCCGCTGTCGCACCTCGGTCTTCGGCACGACAGTGGGCTTCACGCCCAGCTCGGACAGGATCCGCTCGCGGAGGTTCGACATCCCCGTACTCTATCCCGACCTTGACGTCGACATAGGCAATCAGATTATGGTTATTACATGGCCATCGACGAGAACAAGCGGACCGCCGTCGACTTCTTCGAGCGGACCTTCAACCAGAAGGACCCGGAGGGCGCCGCGGCGGCCTACCTGGGCGATCACTACATCCAGCACAACCCGCGGGCGGCCGACGGGGCCGAGGGGTTCGTCGCCTTCATCAACGCCAACCGGGAGCGCGCCCCGCAGACGCGTGTCGAGATCAAGCGGGCCGTCGCCGAGGGCGACCACGTCGTGCTGCACAACCGGTTCATCCGTCCCGGCGTGCCGGACCTGGCGACCATCGACATCTTCCGGCTGGAGCAGGGCAAGATCGTCGAACACTGGGACGTCATCCAGGAGGTTCCCGAAGCCGCCGCCAACGCCAACACGATGTTCTGAACCGAACTGCCGACCCGGTGCGAACACCGGGTCATGGAGCAACGCTCGCTGGTGACGTCCGTGGCGGTCGGCGTGCTCGGCGTCGGCGCCGCGCTCGCCGCCGGCGACCTGGTCGCCGCGTTCGTCGACGCCGACGCGTCGCCGTTCCTGGCCGTCGGCAACACCGCGATCGACCTGACTCCGTTGCCGCTCAAGGACTTCGCCGTCCGCACCTTCGGCACCTACGACAAGGTCGTGCTGCTGTCCGGGATGGGCGCGTTTCTGCTGGTGGCAGCGGCAATCGCCGGCGTGCTGTCGCGGCGGCGACCGCTTCCCGGTACCGTACTGGCAGTGCTGTTGGGCCTGCTGGGCGTCGCGGCCGTGCTGGGCCGGCCGAACTTCACGCCGCTCGGTGTGCTGGCCCCGGTGGCCAGCTTGATCGTCGGCGTGACCGTTTTCCGCTGGCTGCACCGGCTTTCCGGCACAGTGGACACTGTGGACGGACCGGGTCGCCGCAGGTTCTTGCTGGGGTCGCTCGGCGCGCTCGCCGGCATCGCCGTCGCCGGTGTCGGCGGTCGTCTGCTCGTCGGGCGGGTGGACGTGGCCGGTTCGCGGGACAAGGTGACCCGAATGTTCGCCGGTCGCGTGCCGCCTCGGATTCCCGACGGCGCGGACTTCGCTCGTGACGGCACGCCGAGTTTCCTCACGCCGAATCCCCAGTTCTACCGCGTGGACACGGCGTTGGCGGTGCCGCAGCTGCGGGCCGAGGACTGGTCGCTGCGCGTGCACGGCCTGGTCGACCGCGAGCTGCACCTGACGTTCGCCGACGTGATGGCAATGGACCTGGTCACGCGGACCATCACCATGACCTGTGTTTCCAACGAGGTCGGCGGCCCGTACGTGTCGACCGCGAACTTCACCGGCGTGCTGTTGCGGGACCTGCTGGCCCGCGCCGGCGTCAGACCGGAGGCCGACCAGGTTCTGTCGTCCAGTGTGGACGGTTACAGCGCCGGCAGCCCGGTCGTCGACGTGCTCGATCCCCGGCGCGACGCGATGCTGGCCGTCGGCATGAACGGCGAGGCGCTGCCGCCCGAGCACGGTTTCCCGGCACGGCTGGTGGTTCCCGGCATCTACGGCTACGCGTCGGCGACCAAATGGGTGCACGACATCGAGCTGACGACGTTCGCCGCGAAGCGGCAATACTGGGTGCCGCGCGGCTACTCCGAACGCGCGCCGATCAAGACCGAGTCGCGAATCGATGTGCCGCAAGGATTGCAGGCGCTGCCCAACGGCAAGGTCGTGGTCGCCGGCATAGCCTGGGCGCAGACCAGGGGAATCGCCAAGGTCGAGGTTCGGATGGACGGCGGCCCGTGGCAGGAGGCCGACCTCGCCGCCGGCGTCAGCGCCGAGACGTGGCGCATGTGGCGCAAGGAATACGATCTCAAACCCGGCACCCACACCGTGATCTGCCGCGCCACCGACACCACCGGCTACACCCAGACCACAGGGCGCGTCGGCCCGATACCCGACGGCGCAACGGGTTTGCACACGATCGTCTTCACGACGGCGTGATCCAAGCGTTACCAATCTCGTCGAACCGAGCCGAGCTCGACTTGCGAACGCCTCGGTGTTCGTACCGCCCAACGTCTGGAGTGATCTCCGTGAGCAAGTTCCACCGCGTCGCCGCCGCTGCCGTCGTCACCTCGGCCGCCCTCGCCCTGGCCGCATGCGGCAGCGGCTCGGCCGCCTCCGGCGGCATGACCTCCAGCTCCTCGATGGCGCCGACCACCACGACCAGCGCCTCCGACGGCGTCACCAAGACCACCGACACCTTCGGGCCCGCGTGCGACAAGATTCCCGCCAGCGGCAAGGGTTCCCTCAACGGCATGGCCTCCGACCCGGTCGCCACCGCCGCGAGCAACAACCCGCTGCTGACCAAGCTCGTCGCCGCCGTCGGCGCCGCCAACCTCGGCGACACCCTGAACTCGCAGAAGGCGATCACCGTGTTCGCCCCGTACGACCCGGCGTTCGACGCGCTCGGCGCCGACAAGTTCGCCGCCCTGGCCAAGGACCCCGGCACCCTCGCGCCGATCCTGCAGTTCCACGTGCTGCCGCAGCGCTACGACGCCGACGGCCTGATCGCCGCCGGCTCCGAGAAGACCCTCCAGGGCGGCACGGTGAAGATCAGCGGCGACAAGTCGTCCGGCATGATGGTCAACGACGCGCACGTGTTGTGCGGCAACATCCCCACCGGCAATGCCACCGTGTTCGTCATCGACAAGGTCCTGACCCCGGCCGGCTGACAGGTCGAGACCGTGGTGTGTCCCGCTCATGGGTATGGGCGGGACACCTTCATGTGACGGGTTGGTCGTGGGTGGCGCAGTGGATTCCACCGCCGCCGGAGGCGATGGCGTCGATGCGGACCGGCACGACCTCGCGGCCCGGGAAGTGGTCGCGCAGGATCTGCGCGGCCCGGTCGTCGGCGGTGGCGTCGCCGAACTTCGGCAGGAACACGGCCTTGTCGGCGACGTAGAAGTTGACGTATGAGATGACGGCCTTGCTGCTGCGGACGGTGACCTGGTCCGGATCGGGCTGGGAGAGGTCGACGACCTGGAAGGGCTTGCCGGCGGCGTCGGTGGACGCGGCGAGGACGGTGCGGGCCTGGTCGGCGGCCCGGGACCAGATGTCCTGTGGCGAGTCGGGAAAGGCCTTGTCCAGCAGCACGATCCCGGGCGCGACGAACCGCGCCAGGCAGTCGACGTGGGCATCGGTGATGTCCTTGCCGCGCACGCCGGCGAACCAGATCACCTTGCGCACGCCGAGAACCCGCTTGAGCTCGTCCTCGATCTGCTGCCGGGACTTGCCCCGGTTGCGATTGTCGTTGACGACCGAGCTCTCGGTGACGAGCAGGGTGCCGGCGCCGTCGGTCTCGAACGCGCCGCCCTCGGCGACGAGCGAGGTCTGGACGCGGGGGATGCCGTACTTGTCGAGCACCGCACGGGCCACGCGGGAATCGTCGGCGTGTGATTGCTTGCTGCCCCAGCCGTTGAAGTTGAAGTCGACTCCCGCGACGTTGCCGGACTCGTGGACGAACACGGGCAGGGTGTCGCGGGACCAGAGGTCGTCGACGGGGATCGGGACCACCTCTACATCGCCGCCGCACGCCTGTTGCGCGCCGGCGACGTCCTCGGGGCGTGCGAGCAGCGTGACGGCCTCGTAGCCGGCGATGGCCCGCGCCAGGCCGGCGATGTCCGAGCGGACGGCGCCGACCTCGTCGGCCCAGATCGTCGTGGTCGGCCAGGACATGAACGTCCGCGCGTGCTTCTCCCACTCGGCCCCGAGCCGACGGTCGGCGGACGGCTGCGCGGTGGCGGCCACCGGCTCGTCCGGCCGGGCGCACGCCGCCCCGCCGACGGCCATGCCGAAGCCGGCCAAAGTCCGCAGCGCGGTCCGTCGGGACAGTCGCATGACGCTCATCATGAGTCTGACTAAAATTTCAGTCAAGTCGAGCATGGCTCAGTGGAGGTGACGGTGCCGGACCGCCGGAATTCGATCCTGGACGCCGCCGTCCGGGTGATCGCCCGCGCCGGGGTGCGGGGGCTGCGCGTGGAGGAGCTCGCCGCCGAGGCCGGCGTCTCCATGGCGCTGATCTACTACCACTTCGGGGACCGCGCCGGGCTGTTGCGGCGGACGCTGGAGCACATCAACGACCGTGCGGCGAGCTACACCCGGAAGCCGGCGGGGCCGGATCCGCGGCGCGAGGTCGAGCGGTTGTTGCTGCTGGAGCTCCAGGACACCGACGAGGTGCGGGTCAACAGCACCGCCTGGGGCGAACTCCGCGCCACCGCCGTCTTCGACGACGATCTCCGGGAACCGCTGGCCGCGTCGACCAAGGTGTGGGTGGACGAGATCGCCGCCGCCATCACGCGGGCCCAGCGGGCCGGATCGGTCTCCGGCAACGTCCGACCGGCCGAGGCCGCCGACCTCCTCACCGCCCTGGTCGAGGGCCTGAGCGACCGCTGGCTCAGCGGGTCGATGACCCTCGCCCGCGCCCGCAGGCTGCTGCGCGGCGCGATCGCGGCGGAACTGGACTGATCAGTTGCCGAACGGGAGCTTGAGCGGCAGGGACGGCAGCGGCGGCAGCAGGGGCAGCGTGGTCGGCACCTGGCTCAGGATCTCCTTGACGACGCTGTCGACGTGCGGCACCACCTCGCGGGCCTGCAACAGGTGACTGGGGCTGGGCGGCGGAGTGGTCTCAGGAGTCACAGGCGGTGGAGCGGCCGGCGGCGCTTCCGACGTAGTGGTGGTGGGCGCAAGGGTGGTGGTGGTCGTGGTGGTGACGGCCGTCGTGGTCGGGGTGGTCGTCATGGCGGCCGGCGCCTCGGCGCGGGGGGCGGGGGCGGACGGCGCGGTGCCGGGCAGCAGCATGACGGCGGCGACCGGCGCGGCGACGGCGGCGCAGGTAAGCGGGGCGGCGAAGCGCTGGGCGAACCGGGCACAGCAGACGCCGACGGGGATCACCACGGCGATCCGCAGCTTGCGCAGCCGGCGCCGGGCCCGGGTGAGGTGGGACTCGACGGCCCGGGCGGTCAGCCCGAACGCCTCGGCGACCTCGGCCTCGGACATGCCGTCGCCGATGGCGGCGCAGACCTCGCGGGTGGCCGGCGGCAGCTCGGCCATGGACCGGACCAGGTAGCGGGCGAGGTCGCGATCGGCGACGAGGTCGGCGGGATCGTCGGGGCCGATCGGGTGCTGGCGGCGGCCGGCCAGCCGCTCCCGGCACTGCCGCCGGACCAGGTCGATCAGCCGCCGCCGGGACACGGTGGCGACCCAGCCCGCGGGCGTCCGCACGGACTCGGGGTCGTCCACCTCCAGCAGCTCGACCAGGGCCTCGTGCACGCAGTCCTCGGCCTCCTCGAGGGTGGCCCCGGCGGCCAGGCACAGGCGCAGCGCATGGGCGCGCACGGCGCCGTACTCGTCGACGGTCATGGCCCTCCCTCGATCGATCCGGAAGCTAACACGCCGGACGCTCCGGAATCGCCCAGTGACTGAATGACATCTGTTTTGCGGGTGAAGCCCTTCCCGTACGACCCCTCAACGAAACGTCGAGGGGAGTGGGTGTGCGGGCAGTGCAAGGGTGTGTAGGCCGGGAGTCGGAGCTGGC
The DNA here is from genome assembly GCF_003387475.1 of Kutzneria buriramensis. Lineage (GTDB taxonomy): Bacteria > Actinomycetota > Actinomycetes > Mycobacteriales > Pseudonocardiaceae > Kutzneria > Kutzneria buriramensis. The sequence goes on from NZ_QUNO01000020.1 coordinate 119,548, forward strand.
TGTGGTTCAGCAAGCGCTTTCCGACGCGCTGTGCCGGCTGCCGTCGGTGGTCTGCGTGGCGGGCGGCCCCCGGATGGGCCGGACCACCCTGCTGGAGGCCTGTGCCGAGCTCGCCGCGACCATGGGCTTCACCGTGCTCAAGGCCCAGGGCTCGGCCGTGGAGACCGACTTCCCGTACGAACTCGCGTCGCAGCTGTTCGAGCCGCTCGCCGCCGACGTGGTCGATCGCGTCGCCAGCTGCGCCGATCCCGATCCCCGCGCCCACCAGGCGGCGCTGCGCGAGCTGTACCGGCAGTTCCGGGAGCTCGCCGAGCGGACCCCGGTGCTGGTCGCCGTCGACAACCTCGACCTCGCCGACCGGGACTCCCTGCGCCTGCTCTCCTACCTGCGCCGACGCCTCACCGACCTGCCGGTCGCGATGATCGCCACGACCCTGCCCGGCCGGCTGCTGGAATGCACGGTCGGCGCCCGCCGCCTCACGCTGGGCGGACTCGACGTGCCGGCGGTTCGGGCCCTGGTCGGCTACGAGGCGGCCCTGTGCCACGAGGCGACCGGCGGGCATCCGTGGCTGGTGACGGAGCTGCTGCGCGAATCCGAGCTGCGCGGTGAGTCGGTCGGCGACCTGTGCCGGACGCCCTCGGCGGAGCTGGTGTCCACTGTGGTCACGACGCTGGGGCCGGAGCTCGTGGCCGTCGGCCGGGCGGCGGAGTTGGTCGGCAGAAGCGACATCCCACTGGTCGCCGCGGTTGCCGCCGTCGGCCACGAGGCCGCGAGCCGCGGGCTGCTGGAGTTCGAGACGGTCGCCGTGCCGCTGGTCATCGCCGCCGTGAACGCCGGCACGCCGTCGGAGATGCGGCTGCGGGCGGCGCGGCAGCTGCACCAGCGCCGCGCCCCGGTCGACGATGTCGTCGAGCACCTGCTTGCCACCGATCCCGTCGGCGACGAGTGGACCTGCCGCCTGCTGGCGGAGTTCGCCGCCACGGCCATGACCGACGGCGATCCCGAGCGCGCCGCGGACTGCCTCCGGCGGCTGCTCGCGGAGCCGCTGACCGAGGACGACCGCCGGAGGGTATTCGCCCAGCTCGGCGAGGCCGAGGTGCACACCGACCCACACGCCGCGTTGGCGCACCTGACGCAGGCCGGCGGCGGCGTGACCTTGGCCTACGAGCTTGCCGAGCGGGGCGAACTCGTGGACGCGGCCCGCGTGCTGGCCGACACCGACGACGACCTGGCCCCGGTGTCCATCGCCGTCGAGCACGCCGGCACGGTCGACCAGATGCCGCCGCTGCCGGACACCGCCCGTCGGCAACGGCTCTGGCACGCCGTCGCGGCCGTTTCCCTTGCCCTCTCCGGCGACCGCCTGCGGGCATCGGCCGCGCTACGGCGGGTGTCGGGCCGGAACCTGGCCGTCACGGCCGGTTCTGACCTGGTCGACCGCCGCGCCTTCCTGCACATCGTCACCGCACTGTCCCTGATGGACGATCTCGACGAGGCGGAGCGCTTGTGCGACAACGCCCTCGCGGCTGTGGCCGACCGCCGTAGGCCGGCACTGTCCCGCCTGGCGCTAGGTCTGCGCACCGAGCTCGCGCTGCGCCGCGGCGACCTGCGCGAGGCGCGGCGGGTCACCCTGCTGCAAAACGACCCGCACGTCACGGCGCTCGCGCCGATGATCGGCGCCCTGATCGACGTGAACGAAACGCAGTCGGCGGCGGTGCTGCTGAGCGCGCACGGCCTGGACGGCGAGGTCCCAGGCTCGGCCCGGTACGACGAGGTGCTGTTCCAGCGCGGACGCCTGCGCGCGGCCACCGGCGACAACGCCCGCGCGGTGAATGACCTGCTGGAATGCGGTCGCCGGCAGGACCAGCGGGGCGTGCTCAACCCGGCGGTGTGCCCGTGGCGGTCGACCGCCGCGCGGATCCTCGTCGAGCTGGGGGACCGTCGCCGCGCGGTGACGTTGGCGGAGCGGGAACTCCACCTCGCCCGGCACTGGGGCTCGGCGTCGGCGGTCGGTGTCGCGCTGCGCGGCGCCGGTGTGGTGACCGGCAACGCCGAACTGCTCGCGGAGGCCGTGGACACCCTGCGCGAGTCGCCCACGCGCCTGGAGTACGGCCGAGCGCTCGCGGACTGGGGCCGCTGCCTGCGGGAATCCGGGGACGAGCTCGCGGCGCGGTCGGTGCTGCGGATGGCGCACGACATGGCCATGCGCTGCGGCTCGGTGGCGCTGATGGAAACGGCGAGTCGGGAACTGCGGCAGGCAGGGGGTCGCCGCAGATTCGCCGCCGCCGATCCGGCGATGTTGACCGAGCGGGAATCGTTCGTCGCGCAGCGGGCCGCGGCCGGCCGGACGAACAAGGAAATAGCCGGTGAATTGTACGTCACGACGCGGAGCGTCGAATTCGCGCTGACCAGCGTCTACCGCAAGCTCGGGGTTTCCGGCCGACGCGAGCTGCGCGGCGCGCTGGGGTTGGGGAATTAACCCCAGCGCGCCCGCACCTGTTTCAGCCCACGATCACCGCGTCGGCGACGAGCGAGCCGCCGACCTGGTGGCCCTTCACGGTGATCAGGGCGTCCAGCGACAGGCTGCCCTCGATCGTGGTGCCGCTGGTCAGGGTGATCTTCACGTGCGCGTTCGCGCTGGTGGTGACGGTGATGACGTTGCCGACGACGGCGGACAGGCTGCCGGACACCGACACCTCGGCGGACGCGGAGGCGGCCGGGGCGACCGGCGCGGCCGAGGCCGCCGCGGTGCCGCCGAGCAGGGCGCCGGCGGCCGCGGTCGCGACGACAGCAGTGGCGATACGGTGCAGAGCGTTCATTGTTCTCTCCTCTGTCGCGTACGGTCCGGAATGGTTTCCGCCGTCGAGAGAGAGCTTTCCGGTCCATTCCGTCGCGAACAAGGATGGCGGGCCTTGTCTATGGTTTTTCCGCAGCCCGCTACGGGCGTCGAACGGTGAACCGAAATAACCGTTTGCGGCCGTGAATGGATTCGGTTTGCGCCGAACTAGCACAGTGACCGCTGCCCGCACATCCCACCGCGGGCCGACCCTTGCCCTCCGCTCCCGGTCCGACGCGAGTTGACCACCGCCACGGCGACCCTTCCGCCATGCCCTTGACCACCTACCTGACGACCGCCGTGCTCGCGGCGGCCCTGACCTCCGCGCCGCACCAACCCATCGCCTGGCACACGTGCCTCACGACCCCGCCCGATCCCGTCGGCCAGGCCCTCAACGACGCCGGCGCCCAGTGCGCCGACATCACCGTGCCGCTGGACTACCGAAGACCACAGGGCGACAAGATCACCGTCGCCATCTCGCGGATCACCGCCACCGACCCAGCCCACCGCCGCGGGGTCATGCTGATCAACCCCGGCGGCCCCGGCGACATCGGCCTGGACAACGCGCTGCTCGGCCAGTACTCGCCGGAGCTCGGCAAGGCGTACGACCTGATCGGCTTCGACCCCCGGTTCGTCGGGCGCAGCACGCCGCACGAGTGCCGGTGGAACACGTCCACGTTCCAACGCTCCGCGGGGCCGAGCCTGCGCAGCTTCCAGGAGTCCGTCGCCTTCGAGGCCCGTCTGGCGGCTGGTTGCGCCGACAAGAACCTGCCGTACGACTCGACCCGCAACGCCGTTCGCGACATGGATGTGATCCGGCAGGCCCTGGGCGAACAGCGGATCTCCTACATCGGCTTCTCGTACGGGACCTACCTCGGCGCCGTCTACCTCCAGATGTTCGGCGACCACGCGGACCGCTTCGTGCTGGACAGCTCGGTCGACCCGGACGCATACGGCCCGAACCTTTTCACCAACCAGGGCCCGGCGCGGCAGGCTGCGCTCAACCACTTCGCGCAGTGGGCCGCCGGTCACGAGGGGCTCGGCGACACCGCCCAGGACGTGCTGGCCACCGTGAACGGCCTGAAGCCGACGACCGTCGGAAAGTACACAGTGGACGATCACGTGCTGCCGTACCTGATCTACACCGGCGTCGCGGACGACCGGAGGTACGACGAACTCGCCGCGACGACAAGGACTCTGCGCGACGGCACGGCGCCGACCGGCGCTCTGGCCACGCAGCTCGACGGCCTTGCCACCGGCTCCGGCGAAGCCGGCGCCAGGTTCGGCACGCCGGTCCTGTGCGCGGATCGCGCCGTCTCGCGCGACCCGTGGACCTACTACCGAGACATCCAGGCCCATCGGGCCGACGAGCCGCTCTTCGGACCGCTGACCCGGAACATCTCGCCGTGCGCGTTCTGGCCCACCGCCCCGGTCGAGCCGCCGACAACCGTCCACAATGGAGTCCCGGTGCTGATGGTCGGCGCTGCCGGAGACGCGACCACACCCAATCCGGGACAGCTGGCCATGCACCGCGACCTCACCGCGTCACGGATGGTCACGCAGCTCAACGCGTACCATCACGGCGCTTTCCTCGGCGGCAGCGCCTGCATCGACGCGGCGGTGGTCGACTACCTCACCGGTGGCGCGCTGCCGGCCGCCGACTCGACCTGCACGTGACCTCCTAGCCACAGCCCGCGCGACCCGTCCAGCCGGAGCGTGATCTCCGACGGGCGGCCCATCGCGCGGCCCTGGCGGACCCGGATCGGCCGGTCACCGCGTTCCACGAGTCCGTTCTCCAGCAACCCGAACGCGAGCGCGGCGGCGGCGATGCCCGTCGCCGCGTCCTCGGGATATCCCGACGAGCGGGGGAACTGCCGGGCCTCGAACACCTGCCGGTCCCGCATCGCGTACGGATACAACCCGGTCGAACCGACGAGGTCGCAGACCTCCTTGACCCGGCTGAAGTCCGGCTGCAACCCGTCCAGGATGTCCGTGCTGGCCAAGGGAACCAGCGTCTTCACCCGGGCGGTGCTGGCGTTCTGCACGGGGTACGGCGCGAGGTCCGCCGCCGTGATGCCGAGAACGTCCAGCACGGCCTCCACTTCGCTGACCGGCTCGACGGTCCCGACCGGTTGGCTGATCTCGATGCCGTCGCGCAGCCGGGCCCGGACTTCGCCGCTGGCGGTGGAGATCCTCAGCTGGTCGCCGGTCACGCGGCCCAGGCGGCGCAACACCCACACCGCGCCGACCGTCGCGTGCCCGCACATGGACATTTCGTGCTCCGGCACCCAGAACCGCAGCGCGAGGTCGAAACCGGGCGGCCCGGCGAGCACGAACCCCGACTCGTGCCCGTACTTCCCTGCCACCGCTTGCATCTCCGCGTCGGACATCCCGTCGGCGTCGACCACGATCGGTGCCGGGTTCCCGCCGCCGGGGCCGGCAGGGAAGACGTGCACGAGGTGGATGTCGGTCATGGGATGCATGCAAGCTCGCTGTGCCGGGGCCGTCAAGGGACCAGTACGACCTTGCCGGCAACCGTGCCCGACTCGGCGAGGCGCAGCGCCGCCGACGCGTCGGCCAGCGGGAACCGGGCGGCGACCTGAGCCTGGAGCGTGCCGTCGGCCAGCAGGTCGAACACCTGGCCCAGGTCGTGCCGCAGCTTGGCGTGGAAGCGGGCCTTGTCGCGGACGCCCGTCCAGATGTTGAAGAAGCTGGTGTGGCGGCGGTTCGGCAGCGCGTTCCACCACAGCAGCCGGCCGATCAGCTTCAGCACCGGCAGCCGCGACGACCCCTCCTGGTCACGTGTCGAGGCGGTGCCGTAGGACACCAGCGTGCCGCCGGGCGCCAGCAGCCGGAACGACTCCACGATGCCGGCGCCGCCGACGTGATCGAAGACGGCGTCGACGCCGTTCGGGGCCAGGGCGCGGATCTGGTCGTACAGGTCGGGGGCGCGGTAGTCGAGCGGCGTCGCGCCGAGCGCCCGAACGGCGTCGTGGTGGCGGGGCGAGGCCGTGCCGATCACGCGGACGCCGGCCGCGCGGGCCAGCTGCACCAGGGTGGAGCCGACGCCGCCGTTGGCGCCGAGCACCAGCACCGTCTGGCCGGGCCGGATCTTCGCCGTCCGGTGCAGCATCTGCCAGGCGGTGATGCCGTTGACCACCAGCGTCTCGGCGTCGGCGGCGGACACACCTTCCGGCACCGGCACCACCGCGTCGGCCGCCAGCAGCAGGTGCGAGGACCAGCCGCCGATCTTCGTCAGGGCGGCGACGCGCCGGCCGGCCAGCGCCGGGTCCACGCCCGGGCCCGTCGCCTCGACGACGCCGACCACGTCGTAGCCCGGCACGAACGGGAAGGCCGGCTGGTCGTAGTACTTGCCGCGGCGCATCTGCTGCTCGGCGAAGGAGACGCCGGTCGCCTCCATGCGCACCAGCACCTGGCCGGCGGCCGGCTCGGCGATCACGTGCGAGCGGGTCCGAAGGCCCTCCGGCTCGACCTTGCCCGGCAGGACGATCTCGGTGGCGGTCGTGGTCATGATGGTCTCCTCGAGGAATAGAGTGGTTAATCACTCACTAAGCGGCCGAAAAGCAGGGCCGACGGCCCGAACTCAGGTTTCAGACGTGCTTGATGCCGGCCGAGAGCACGCGCGCCCAGGGGGCGTCCACGCTGCTGGCGTCGATGGCGACGATCAGGTGGCACAGCATGCCGACGGCGAAGAAGTTCTGCACCTGCGGCTCACTGGCCCCGGACACGCTGCGCACGTACTCCACGACCCGGGCGTAGCCGGCGCGGACGGCCTCTCGCACCGTCGGCTCGGCCGCTGCCGCCGCCTGGGCGTGCAGCTGGACCAGGATCAGGTTCTGGTCCGAGATCAGCTCCGCGTACGAGTCGGCCATCGCCCGCAGCACCAGCTCGGGATCGGTGCTGGCGGCGGCGGCCGCGCCGCGGGCGAGACTGTCCCGGACCAGGTCGAACGCGTGCTCGACGACGGCCAGGAACAGCGCCTCCTTGTTCGGGAACAGCCGGTAGACGTACGCCTGCGAGATGCCGGCCCGGGTCGCGACCTCGGTGGTGGTGGTGCCGTAGTAGCCGCGGCTGGCGAAGGTCTCGACCGCCGTGCGTAGCACCGTGTCCCGCCGTTCCTCCGAGGTGGAGAGGGTCCGTGGTCGCGTCCGTGTCATAGGAGTAATAAACCACTCACACTTTGCCGAGTCAAGGGGTGACCGGCTCCCGCTCCAGCAACGCGGGACGACCGTCGCTGCCGGCGGGCACCGGGTAGTAGCTGTGGTGCGTGCCCGGATCCACCGCCACCACGTGCGCGCCGTCGGCGAGGTGGTCCGAGCCGGCCACCGTGAGCCTGCGATCGTGGAGATCCAGCACCGACACCGTCCCGCTCTCGCACGCGACGTAGAGCCGGTGCTCCGAGGCGTCGTACGCCAGCACGTCCGGATCGGCGCCCACCAGGTCGGCGCCGGTGACCTGCCAGGTGCTCATGTCCACGGTGAGCAGCGTGGCGTTGCCGTCGCAGGCGACGAACGCCAACCGGGCGGCGGTGTCCAGGGCCAGGCCGTGGTCGTGGTCGCAGCCGGGCAGCGGCACCCGCTTGGTGACGGCGAGCGAGGCGGGGTCGATGACGGCGAGGTCGTTGCGGCCCTGCACGTCCACCAGCATCCGGTCCATGGTCGGGTCATAGGCGACGTTGCCGACCTCGCCGCCGAGATCGACACTGCCCCGCGCGGCCGCGGTGGCGGCGTCGACCACGGTCTCGGTGCCGCCGGTCTCGTTCGTCGTCCACACCGTGTTCCGGCGCGGGTCGTAGGCGATCCCGTCCGGGTAGGCGCCGGTCTCCCCGTGGTTGATCACCTCGCCGGTGTCCTCGTTCACCGCGACGACCTGGTTGGCGCCGGTGGCTGTGGCGTAGACCCGGTTCAGGGCCGGCACCACGAGCACACCGTGCACCTGCGACACGTTCGGGATCGTGCGCACGACCTTGTTCGCGTGCACGTCGATCTCCACGATCTCGCTGGCGCCCAGGTGCGCGACGAACAGCAAGCCCCGCCGGGCGTCGAGGCTGGCGTAGTCGAAGCGGGAGTTGTCGCCAGGCAGCGGGAGCTTGCGGACCGCCCGCAAGGGCAGCGGAGACGACGGTGCGGACGGTCCGCGGGTCAGCGCATACACGCCGACCCCGACCGCCGCGGCGAGGACAACGGCGGCGCAGGTCAACACGGTCCGCCGTGATGCCATCGGAGTCTCCCAACCGGTCACGCGGTGAGCCACCCGGCGATATCGGCGATCACCTCGGGGTCCACGTGCTGGACCGGCTCGTACTCGCCCGGCGTCGACGGACCGCTGCCCGGGAAGAACAGGTGGTTGTCGGCGTCGTACACGCGGACCGTCACCTGTGGGCGGTCGGCGAGCTTCTCCTGCCAGCGGGCCAGGTCGTCCTTGACGGTCACCTGGTAGTCGCGAGCGCCCTGGAGGACGAGGATCGGCACGTCCAGAGCGGCCGCGGTGGTCGGCGCGTCGTAGCCGCGCAGGTCCAGCCAGTACGCGCCGGGCACGCCGAACGGCAGCTCGGTGACGGGTGTGTCGGGGGAGAGGTCGGGGCTGTCGACCAGCTCCGCCTGCTTGGCGATGGCCGCGATCGTGCCCTCCGGCGAGCCGATGTGCCGCATCTGGCGCACGGCCGCCCAGTGCAACGGCTGTGCGCCGCCGGCCATCAGGACCAGGCCGGCGACTGCCGGCTCCTCGGCGGCGATGCGCGGCGCGACCGTGCCGCCGAGGCTGTGCCCGAGCAGGTGGATCCGGCCGATGTCCTCGCGCTGCTTGAGCAACTCGACGGCGGCCAGCGCGGCCGGCGCGTATTCGTCGTACATGGTGAAGCCGGGGTCGGCCCGGGCCTCCTGCGGGTGCGCGTGCGTGACCTTCTCGAAGCGCAGCACGGCAATGCCGCGACTGGCGAGCCCCCAGGCGACGTCCTTGAGCGGCTTGTTGCGGCCGATGGTCTCGTCCTGGTCGTGCGCGCCGGAACCGCTGAGCAGCACCACCGCCGGCCACGGCCCGGAACCGTGGGGAACGCTCAACGTGCCGCCCACGGCCAGCGGACCGGAGTCCAAAGTGACGGCCTCTTCGGCAAAACGGGAACCGTCCGCATAGGACGGTGGCTCCCACGGCGCGACCGGCTCGGCCGCCTCCGCTGGCGCGAGCTGCAACCCCCCGAGTCCACCGGGGCCGGCCTGGAGCACCAGCGTCAGCCGGCCCCGCTCGAACGTCAGCGGGACCCGGATCGTGCCCTGATCGCCGACCGGCGCGCCGGTCTCGGTGAGCTCGCCGTACTGGGCCACCGCCGCCGTCCAGGCCGTGCCGATCGCGTCGGCCGGCACCAGCGGCCGCAGCTGCGGCGTGAACAGCTCGCGGATCTCGGCGAACCTGCCGGCCCGCAACAGCTCGACGACGTCCGGTGTCATGGCTCGATCGTAGGCGGGTGGTCTCCGCCGCTCAGTTCTGCTGCTGCACCGTGAACTGCTCGGACGGGCTGCCGTTGCACTGCTGCTGGTCGAGCCGGGTGTTGTCGCCGCTGCCGGGCACGTCCAGGCACTGGCCGCTGTGCTGGGCGATCAGAGAGAACGCGCCGTTGCCCTGGTCGGCCAGCTTCCACAGCTGGTTCGAGCCGCCGCCGAAGGCCCAGAGCTGGACCGGCGTGCCGGGGGAGGTCGAGCCGGGGCCGCCGGTCACGTCCAGGGCGAGCTTGGGGGCGTTGCGGTTGAGCACCCGGAAGAAGCCGTTGCCGACGGGGATGAACTGCCACAGCTGGTTGGACTTGCCGGTGCCGCAGCCGAACTCGATCACCGGGGTGCCGTCGCGGCGGCCGCCGCCGGCGGCGTCGAGGCACTTGCCGGTGCCGGCGTTGGTGATCGTGTACCAGATGCCGGCCTGGACGGGGACTGCGTTAGAGGTGCTGGTGGTCGTGGTGGTGCTGGTGGTCGTCGTGGTCGGGGCGACGGTGGTGGTCGGCAGCGGCGGCGTGGTGGTGGTCGGCTGCGGGGTCTGGGTGGCCGCGTCGGTGTGCGGGCCGCCGCCGAACGCCAGCAGCACGCCGGCCATCGCCGTGAAGAACACCATCGCCACCACGGTCGCGCCGACGATCGTGGCGGTCTTCCGGCGTTTCTCCGGGGTTTCCACGGCGACCGGCGGGGTGCCGGGCTCGGGCGGCGCCTCGACCGTGCGGGCCGCCTCGGCGCGCCGGCGGTTGATCATCTCCTGCACGGACTGCGGCCAGGGGCTCACGAACGGCGCCTGCTGGCCGATGGCCTCGGCGATCTGCTGGGGCGTCGGCCGGCCGGCGGGGTCCTTGGCCAGGCAGGGGCCGACGATCCAGCGCACCGTGTCCGGGACGCCGGCCAGGTCGGGCACCACGTTCATCACGTTGGCCAGGGTCTGCTGGGGCGACTGCGCCGCGAACGGGCTGCGGCCGGTCGCCGCCGTGTACAGCACGGTGCCGAACGCGAACACGTCGCTGGCCCAGCTCGCCGGCTGGCCGGCGGCCTGCTCCGGCGACACGAAGCCCGGCGTGCCGGCCAGGCCCTGCGCGTGCGAGATGCCGAAGTCGATGACCTTCGGGCCGTCGTCGGCGAGCAGCACGTTGGCGGGGTTGAGGTTGCGGTGCAGCAGGCCGACGGCGTGGATCTCGGCCAGCGCCGCCGCCATGCCCGCGGCGAGCACCAGCACCGAGTCCGCCGGCAGCCGCCCCGCCTGCCGCAGCGACGGGCCCGGGATGTACCCCGTGGCCAGCCACGGCACCGGCGCGTCGAGGTCTCCGTCGACCAGGGGCGCGGTGCTCGGACCGGTCACGTCGCGCGAGGCGATGACCTCGCGGCGGAAGCCCTCGTCACGCATCAGGTAGGGGTGCAGCAGCCGCAGCGCGACCAGTCGGCCGTCCGGGGCGACGCCCAGCAGCACACGACCGGTTCTGCCGCGGCCCAGCACCGCGATGGTCCGGTACGGGCCCACCGCGACCGGGTCGGACGTCCCTAACGGCCTCACAGCACGACTCCCCTTCGATAACACTTTCGGGGGAAGAGGTTAGCGGGCAGCGCAACGTCCCTGGACCGGCCGGACGACCCTGTCACGCCTTTTCAGGCGCAGGAGCGGGCGCGGCGGGTGTCGTGGGCTCGCGCGGGGTGTGCTTGGCCAGCCACCCGGCGGCGAAGGTCAGCCCGCCGACCACGGCCCCGCTGATCAGCGCCGTTGCCCAGCCGGGCACGCCGTTGGGGAAGACGTACCTGGCCGCCAGGTCCATCACGAAGCTGGTGACCAGCGCGGTGGTGCTGGCCGCCTTGACCTTCGTCTCCACGGCGTGGAAGGCGCCGATCTCGGCCTCGCGGGCCTCGCGGCGGAAGAAGCGCATCAGATCCATCTCGGCGGTCCCCTGTCCGTCAGGGCGAGGGCTGTCGCGCCAGGAAGGCCTGGCCCGCGGCCCGACCGTGGGCGAACAGCGTCTGCTGCTGGTCGCGGGTCAGCCCGAAGTCCAGCGGCGTCACCTCGCTCGTGTCCACGGTGATCGTCCTCCTGGTCAGCCCCTCCTCCGCCAGGTGGTACCGATTCGTCATCGCGGACAGCACGGTGTCGTAGAGGGCGTGGGCCTGGCCCAGGGCCGAGGTGACCGGCTTGTCCGCGGCCACCGGCTCGGCGGAGATCATCACGGCCCAGGTGGGCCAGCGCGGCGGCTTGTCGTCGGTGCGGTCGAAGATGGTCACGGGGAAGTTGGCCACCATGCCGCCGTCGACCCAGGTGACCTGCTCGCCGGCGCCGGTGGTGAACTGCACCGGGCGGAAGAAGAACGGGAACGACATCGACGCCCGGACCGCGTCGACGATGCGCTGCTCGCCGGGTTGCCGCCCGTACTGCCCGTAGTCCCACGGCAGCCGCACCAGCACCCGCCGGGAGATGTCGGTCGCCGCGATGACCAGCGAGTACGCCTGGTAGTCGGGCATGGCCGCGTCCGGGTCGTCCAGGCGGAGATCATCGAACGTGGTCACGCCGACGCCCTCCAGCAGCGGCGTCATGAACTCCTGCACGAAGTCCCCGCTGTACAGGCCGTCCTTGACCAGCAGGTCGATGCCGAGGCCGATGGGGCCGGTGAACCGCTCCAGCGTGCTCGGGTCCTTGAACCGGTTGTAGTCCAGCTCGCGCATCACCGGTTCGAGCTTGTGCAGGTCCTCGCCGGCACGCTGGTAGGCGGCGACCAGCGTGCCGACGATCGCGCCCGCGCTGGTGCCGGCGATCCGGTTGAACCGGTAGCCCGCCTCGGCGAGGGTCAGGATCACGCCGAGGGCGGCGACCCCCTTCACGCCGCCGCCCTGGATGACGAGGTCGACGGTCTTTGTCGACGTTCCCATGTGGATGCTCCCGCCTCGCTGTGACGGCCGCGACGCTAGCGGGAAGATCACCGGAAATCCTTGCCGCCGACCGAAAAGACGCCCGATCGTGGGCTATCCGATCGGCTCCGGGAGCAGCTGGACGCGATATTCGCAGCGGATGGTGTCACCAGTGGCCGGATCGCCGAGCTCGACGCGCCAGGCCGGCGCGAACTGGTCGACGCCCTCGTGCATGGGGATGGTGCCCGACAGCAGGACCGTGCCGGGTGCCAGGAGATCCCGCTTTCGTAGCACCTCCAGCCAGTAATGCGGCGTCAGCAACTCGGCGAGCGTGCCGCGCTGGATCTCCGTCCAGGTGTCGCCGTCGCCGACCCAGGCCGTCAGCGTCAGGTCGTCGATGCGGTCGGCGACGTCGGCGAGCCGCCAAGCCTTGCGCCCCACCACGTCCGGCCCGGCCTGCTTGCTCCAGGCGACGCCGTGCACCTCCAGGTCGCGGTCGGTGTGGTCGCAGGCGACGGTCAGCAGCACATCGTCGTCGGTGACGACCAGCGCCCACTCCGCCTCGCCGGAGGTGCGGCCGTGCTGCGCCGGCACGGTGTCGGCCTGGCTCACCAGGTACGGCGCGACGGGGTAGAGGCTGGGGGTCGTGCTCGGCGCCGGCACGCCCAGCGCGGCCAGCTCCGCGACGTGGGCGGCGACGTCGTCCTGGCTGCGCCCGGCGTAGCCGCCGTTCAGCGCGGACCGCACCTCGACTGCCGCTTTCTGCCCGTCGACCAGCTCGAACGTCAGCTCGGTCACGTGTCCTCCCTTGCGCATACGAGTTGTATACATAGAATATGCCACATGGCTGACGTGGTGGTGGACCGGCGTTCCCTCTGGCGCGCGTTCGCGGCGAGCCTGTCCGGCACGTCGCTGGAGTGGTACGACTTCGCCGCCTACTCGGTCGCCGCCGCGACGATCTTCGGCCACCTGTTCTTCCCCGGCGGCGACCCGCTGACCGCCACCATGCTGGCCTTCTCCACGTACGCCGTCGGCTACGTGGCCCGCCCGGTCGGCGGCGTGGTGTTCGGCCGGCTCGGCGACGTGATCGGCCGCAAGCGGGTGCTGGTGGCCACCCTGCTGCTGACCGGATTCGCGACCGTCCTCATCGGAGTGCTGCCGACGTACGCCGACATCGGCGGCACGGCGGCGATCCTGCTGGTGTGCCTGCGTTTCGCGCAGGGCGTGGGCATCGGCGGCGAGTGGGGCGGCGCGGTGCTGCTGTCCAGCGAGTTCGGCTCGCCGGGGCGGCGCGGGTTCTGGGCGTCGGCGGCGCAGGTCGGTCCGCCGGTGGGAAACCTGTTGGCCAACGGCGTGTTGGCGATCCTCGGGGTGGCGCTGACCGAGACGCAGTTCGAGTCGTGGGGCTGGCGGGTGGCGTTCCTGTTGTCCGCCTTGCTGATCGGCTTCGGCCTGTGGATCCGGGTCCGTCTGGAGGAGACGCCGATCTTCCAGGAGTTGGCCGCTCGCGACGAGAGGCCCAGCGCGCCGGTGACGGAGCTGTTCCGGCACGAGGGTCGCGGGCTGCTCGCCGCCGTGCTGGCTCGGGTCTGCCCGGACGTGCACTACGCGTTGTTCACGGTGTTCGTGCTGACCTACATCCAGCAGCTGGGCATGCCCCGCGCGGTCGGCATGGCGGCGGTGCTGGTGGGTTCCGCGGTGCAGGTGGTGGCGATTCCCGCCTTCGGTGCGCTGTCCGATCGGATCAACCGTCGCAAGGTGTACCTCGTCGCGGCGCTGGCCGCGGCGGTCTGGCCGCTGGTGTTCTTTCCTCTGGTGGCGGGGAAATCGGTGGCGTGGGTGTTCTTCGGGGTGATCGTCGCGCTGGTGATCCACTCGGCCATGTACGGCCCGCAGGGCGCCTTCGTCGCCGAGCAGTTCTCCGTCCGGCTGCGGTACACCGGCAGCTCGCTGGCGTACACGCTGGCCGGCGTCATCGGCGGCGCGCCCGCCCCGCTGCTGTTCACCGCGCTGCTGGCCTGGACCGGCACCTGGCCCGCGCTGGCCACGTATGTCGCGGTCACGGCGGTGATCACCGTGATCGGGCTGGCCATCGGGCGCGACGCGCCGGGGGAGTAGCCCCCATTACCTGTCGCGTAATCGCCAAGCTCCCCGCCGGCGGCCAGGATTGCTCTCGTCGAACCGAGGAGGGGACGAGAGATGCCTTACCTGAACGCCAACGGCACGCAGCTGTTCTACCGCGACTGGGGCACCGGGCGGCCGGTCGTGTTCGTGACGAGCTGGGCGCTGAGCAGCATCATGTGGCAGCAGCAGATGCAGCACTTCGCCGAGAACGGGTTCCGCGCCGTCGGTTACGACCGGCGGGGACACGGCCGGTCGGACGACCCCGGCGCCGGCTACGACTTCGACACCCTCGCCGACGACCTGGCGGCGCTGATCGAGCACCTCGACCTCGCCGACGTGACGCTGGTCGGGCACTCGATGGGCGGCGGCGAGATCGTGCGCTACCTGACCCGGCACGGCGACGACCGTGTCGCCAAGATCGTGCTGGTCGGGTCGACCGTGCCGTGCCTGGGGCAGCTACCCGACAACCCCGACGGCGTGCCCGCGGCGGCCAGCGACCAGCTGCTGGCGCGGCTGCGGGTCGACTTCGGCGGCTGGATCGACGAGAACGCCGGCGCGTTCTTCGGCGACGGCCTGCCCGGCTGTGAGGTGCCCAAGGCGACCAGGGACTGGACGGTCCGCGACTGCATGAGCGTGAACCTGAACGCCGCCATCGCTTGCACCGCCACGAATGTCGCCGCCGACTTCCGGCCGGAGCTAGCCAAGATCACCGTGCCGGCGCTGGTCGTGCACGGCGACCACGACGCCTCGGCCCCGTTGGAACTGACCGGCCGCGTCACCGCCGACCTGATCCCCGACGCCGAGCTCAAGGTCTACGCCAACACCGCCCACGCGATCTACTTGACCCACACCGAGCAGCTCAACGCCGATCTCCTGGACTTCGTGAGTCGGGCGACCTCACCCCGCGCGGCACAAGCACTGTCATAACGGGGCCTTCGCCCAGGAGGACGACGTCGGCGCCGGCCGGCGCGAGGGTGATCGTCAGTGGCGGCAGGAGCGCGGCGACGCGGGCGGAGTCGACGAGGTTGAGGGCGACCAGCTCGGCGCCGATGTCGCCGGCGCGAACCGCGTCCTCGGTGCTGTAGGCCTCGACCACCGGGGTCATGCCGATGTCGCGGACGAGTTGGTAGAGGGCGACGAGCTCGCGGTCGCTCAGCACTGCCGGTAGCAGCGAAAGGGCGTCGGCGCCGAAGGCGCGGGCCTCCCAAACCTGGTAGTCGGTGACGACGATGTCCCGTTGCAGCAGGGGAATCTCCACGACCGGCCGCACCCGGAGCAGATCGATGACGTCGCCGTGATGGCGTTCGGTCACAACGCTCACCGCTGCGCAGCCTCGAGCGGCGTGGCGGGCGGCCTGGTCGGGGTGGTTGGCCTCGCACACCACGGCCGTGCGGCGGGCGTGGCAGGCGGCGGCGAAGTCGCGGACAGGCGGGGCGTCGGTGGTCAGCGCCTTCATCTGCTCCAGCGAGAAGTCGGCCTGGCGGTCGGCGGTGTCGTGATGTGCCTCCGCGACAAGCGTTTCCAGCGTGGTCATCCCGACCTCCGGAGCGCGTCGAGTATCTGGTCGGCAATGGCGGACACCGCCGGCGCGCCCAGCGTGACGACGAGGTCGCCGGGACGGGCCCGCCGCGCGACCTCGTCCGACACCGCCGACCAGTCGTCCACATAGGACTTTGCGGCGCTCGGCAGTGGCACGGCCCGGGTGAGGGAGGCGCCGTCCGGTCCGGGGCCGGCCGGGGCGAAGACGCTGGTCACCACCACCTGGTCGGCCAGGGCGAGCGCCGCGGCCATCTCGTCCTGGAAGTCGCGGAGCCGATACGTGCGGCAGGGCTGGCAGACGGCGAGCAACCGGCCGTCGCCGGCCAGGTCGCGCATGGTCCGCAGCGACGCCTCCATGGAAGTGTGGTGGCAGGCGTAGTCGTCGTACACCCGCACGCCGCCGCCGATGCCCTTGAGCTCGAACCGCCGGCCCACGCCCGGATACTCGGCGAGGCCGGCGACGACCGTGTCCACCGGTCGGCCGAGGCGAACCGCGGCCAGCAGCGCGGCGGCGGAATTCAGCCCGAGATGGTTGCCCGGCACGGGAAGCTCGACCTCATGGTGGTTGCCGCCGAGAAGCGCTCGATAGCGGACACCGTTGACGCCGGAGGAAAGACCGGTCACTCGCAGATCGGCGTCCGGGTCAAGGCCGTAGGTGTGCACGGGAACGTCCACGCGGGCGGCGAGATCGCGGCAGCGGGGATCATCGGCACAGGTCACCAGGAACCCGCTCACCCGGCGGCAGAACTCCAGGAACGTGTCCCGCAACTCGGCCATGTCCCCGTACGTGTCGAGGTGATCGGAGTCGATGTTGGTGACGATGGCGGCATGCGGCGAGAAGTTCAGGAACGACCGGTCGCTCTCGTCGGCCTCGACCACGAAGGTGCCGTCGCCGTAACCCGCGTTGCCGATGCCGGTGATCTCGCCGCCGACCACGAACGGCACGTCGAAGCCGAGCGCGGCGACGGCCATCGCGGTGGTGCTGGTCTTGCCGTGAGTCCCGGCCACGGCAAGGACTTCGTGCCCACGCATGGCGATCGCCAGCGCCTCGGCGCGATGCAGCACTTGCAACCCCAGGCGCCGGGCCTCGACCAGCTCGGCATGGTCGTCCGGAATCGACGTCGAATACACCACCGTGTCCGCCCCGTGGACGTTCGAGGCGTCGTGTCCCGTGTGGACGGTGCCGCCGAGCCTGCGCAGCCGATCCAGCGTGGGATCGGCGCGAAGCTCGCTGCCGGACACGGGAATCCCCATGTGCAGCAACAGTTCCGTCAGACCGGTCATGCCGACGCCGCCGCAGCCGACCAGATGCACCCGCCCGAGTCCTCTGTCCATGACCCCACGCTGAGCGCCCGATGTGCGAGCACATCGCCCGGACTGTGCCAGTTGTGTGACGGGCGGCTCAGCTTGCGGCGTCGGGCAGCGGCTGTGGGCAGGTCAGCCCCGGCGCCACCACCAGCTCGAAGTGCCACATCTCGTTCGCGTACGCCTGGCACAGCCCGTAGTCCGCGCCGTGCCGCTGCAACCAGTCGTCGGCGTTGGTCGGACCGATGTCCACCGCCTTGCCGGTGATGTGGTGCGACGCGTCCGGCGTGGCGACGTGCTTGCGCGCCTCATTCATGCCGCCGTACGTCCGGACGGCGTCGTCGAGCAGCTGCTGCTGGTACGCCTTGCTGCGCCACCCCGACGTCACCCGCATGGTGATCCCCTTCGCCGCCGCGTCGGTGGCGGCCTTCTGCACGGCGTCCAGCAGCCCCGCGTCGAGCTTGGCGATGGCCGGCAGCCCGGTGTCGAACGGGCTGATGCCGGCGTCGTCCGCGATCACGCCGTCGGCCGCGCCGAGCGGGCCGTCGGTCGTCGTGTCGGTCGGTCCGGGCCGACCGACGGCCCGTCCGCCGCAGCCGCCGACGAGCAGCGCCAGCAGTACAACAGCAACCAACCGCAGTGCCATGGTGTTATCCCCTCACCGATCCGTGAGAGGACAAGGCTCTGCCGACTATGTGACGGTTCCGTGCGCGCCGACCGACAAGCCGTTGACGGCTCGACACGGGAGCAAGATCACACGGCGGTCGCCGTGCGGGGAAACCGGTCAGATGGTGAGGGGGTCTCGCAGCTGGTCGGTGATGACACGACCCGGATAACCGGACAGGCCCGGAAATTCAGACAGGCTCGGCGCACAGATTCGCCGAGCCCGTCTTCCCCTCACTGTTTTCTCTCCCCCGCGGACAGTTCCCCGTCCGAGACCAAGGATGCGCCATACTCGCTGCCGATGGTGTCGGGTGAACACCCCACAAGGGGCGCGGTGGAGCGGCAGCTGATGCGCGCGGCGTTGCGCATCCTCGCCGGGGCAAGGCTTGCGGTCGCGCTGGTGGCCGGCCTGCTCGGCATCATGTCCGCGCCCAGCGCCCACCAGACGCAGACGGTTGTGATCATCATCGCGGTGACGGCCTGGAGCGCGCTGTACGCCAGATGGCTGTGGCGCGACCCGCCGGTGGGGCTGGCCTGGGCGGACGCGGCGGTGCTGGCGGCGATCGGGCTGTTCCAGCCGTGGACGGTGCCGGTGGTGTCGGTGGCCAACGGCCAGGGCTGGGTGATCACGCTGGTGTCGGTGGCGGTCGTCTTCCACCAGTGGCACACGAAGCCGGCGACCGGCCTGGTGACGGCGCTGATCGTGACGGCGGCGTTCCTGCTCGGCGCGTGGTGGACGGCGCCGGCGCTGTGGGTCGGTGCGGCGGCGATCGGGGCCTGGACGCCGGTGCAGGCGGTGCTGTCCCGCGTGCTGGTGACGTTGCTGCTGCTGGGTGCGCGGACCGCCGACGCGCAGGAGGCCCGGGCGGAGGCCGCGCGGCGCGAGGCGCTGGTGGCCGAGGCGGTCCGTGCGGACGAGCGCGTGCACATCGCGACCCTGCACGACACGGCGGCGACGACGTTGCTGATGGTGGGGCTGGGTGAGGTTGGCTCGAATCAGGCGTGGGTGCGGGGCCAGGCCCGCCGCGACCTGACGGCGCTGGTCACCGACACCGACCCCACGCCCGAGTACGGCGACGTCATGCCGGGTCTGCTGGACGTGATCGGGACCGGTCGGCTGGCGGTCGACCTGTCCGCGCCGGACGTGCTGCCGCTGCCGTCGGCCGTCGGAACGGCGGTGCTGGGGGCGCTGCGGGAGGCGCTGAACAACGTGGCCAGGCACTCGGGCGAGCAGAAGGCGTCGGTGACCGTCACCGACGAGGGCGGTCGGGTGGCGGTGGTGATCGCCGATCGCGGCCGCGGCTTCAAAGCGGAGGCGGTGCCGGCACAGCGGCGCGGCGTCGCCAATTCGATCGTCGACCGGCTGGCCGCCGCGGGCGGCCGAGCCGTGATCACGTCCGCGCCGGGCGAAGGCACGACCGTGCGGCTGGAGTGGGACCGTGGCTGACTCCCGCGCGACCATGGCGCGCCTGCGCGGCCAGCTCCGGCTGGCCGTCCTGATCATCGCCGTCGCCGACCTGGCCGCGTTGGACCTGCCGGCCATGGTCACCCACCTCGACGTCTACCGGGTCGCCTGGCTGGTTGTCGCCTGCTACCTGGTGCTGGTCGCGATCCTGGCCACCGAGGCCGTGCTGATCTCGCGCCGGCGGTCGTGGGGCGTCTGGCGGTGGCCGGCGCTCGGCCTGACGCTCGCGGTGTCGGTGCTGGTCAACGCCCTGATCCCGGCGGCCGAGGTGCCCGGCTACGCGAACTGGACGATCGACGGCATCGGCTGGGTCGCCATCCTGCTGCTGATGGACCTGCACCTGGGCGTGCTGCTCGGGGTGCTCGCGGCGCACTTCGCCACCAGCTTCGTGCACCTGGCCGTGGCCGGCGCCTTCGCGCCGATCGCCGTGATCAACGTGGGCACCGACATCGTCACCATCGGCGCGTTCCAGGTGACGGCCGGCGCCGCGACGTGGATGCTCCGGTACGCGGCGACATCCGCCGCGCGTGCCACCGAGGCCGAGGAGGCCGTGCGGGCGGCGGAAAGCATCGCCGAACGTGTGCACGATGACCGCCGGCGTCGGTCGCAGCAGCTCGACGCCGAGGTGCGCCCGCTACTGACCGGCCTCGCCGACGGCAGCCTGGACCCGGCCGCGGAGCAGACCCGCCGCGACTGCGCGATCGCCGCCGCTCGCATGCGCCGGCTGTTCGCCGAGGGCGACGACGTGGACGACCGCCTGCTGCACGAGTTGAAGGCCTGCGTGGATGTCGCCGAGCGGCGCGGGGTGCTCGTGGACCTGGCGACGCAGGGGAGTTGGCCCGGGCTGCCGCTGGACGTGCGGCGCGGCCTGACCGAGGCGCCGGTGCGGGTGCTGAGCACGGCCCGCAACTGGGCGCGGGTTACGGTTCTGGGCACGGATTCGGGGGTCTCGGTCAGCGTGGTCGCCGACGCCGTGGCGGCGGGCATCCCGGCCGAGGCCGACGGGGCTGTGATGATCACCACCGTGGAGGACGAGGACCGCCTGTGGGTGCGAGCGACGTGGCAGAGCTGATCACCGCCGTCATTGTGGACGACCATCCGGCGATCACCGCCGGCGTGCGGGCGTGGTGCGCGGCGGCGACACCGCCGGTGACGCTGGTCGACGCCGAGGGCAAGGTGGCCCGCGCCTGGACCGAGCCGGGCG
Organism: Kutzneria buriramensis; assembly: GCF_003387475.1. GTDB lineage: Bacteria > Actinomycetota > Actinomycetes > Mycobacteriales > Pseudonocardiaceae > Kutzneria > Kutzneria buriramensis. The sequence continues at coordinate 140,055 of NZ_QUNO01000020.1, forward strand.
CGTCCGCCGACGTGGTGATCTTCGACCTGCAACTGGGCGGGCCGCCGGCGTTCCGCGAGGTGGAGCAGCTGGTCGACGCCGGCCGGCAGGTGATCGTCTACTCCCAGCGGGCCGACCGCGACACCGTGCTGACCTGCCTGGACCTGGGCGTGTTCACCTACCTCACCAAGGCCGAGGGGCCCGACCACCTGATCCCGGCGATCCGCGCGGCCGCCGCGAACCTGCCGTACACCTCGCCGTCGCTGGGCGGCGCGATCAGCACCGACCGCCGGCCGAGCCGTCCTCAGCTGTCCGAGCGGGAGATGGAGACTTTGGTGGCGTGGTTCGAGTCCGACTCGAAGCGGCTGGTCGCAGGCAAGCTCGGCGTGTCGATCAAGACGGTGGAGACCTACATCGACCGGGTGCGGATCAAGTACGCCAACACCGGCCGGCCGGCGCGGACCAAGGCGGCGTTGGTGGAGCGCGCGATCCAGGACGGCCTGATCGGCATGGAGGACCTCAACTCCTGACGCGCTTGCGCGGCACCGCCTTGGCGACCTTGGCGAACGGCAGGCCCTCGACCAGCTCCTCGGGGGCGCTCAGCCGCCACGCCTCGTACACCAGCTCGGCGAGCTCGTCGCCGTCGACGCCGGCCAGGTGCACGACCACCCAGCCGAAGCCGCCCATGGTGAACTGCTCCTCGAACACGTCGGGGCGTTCGGACACCAGCGCCAGCTGCTCGGAGACGGTCTGCTTGAGGCCGACGGTCTCGGTGCGCGGCCAGTAGTAGCCGAAGCGCTTGCCCCGCACGCTGAACGACGTCCAGTCGCGCCCCTGCGCGTGCTCGACCTCGCCGAGCGCGTCCAGGACACGGTGGAACACGGCACTGCTGACACCCATGGGCCGCAGCTTACGCAGCACCCCTGACAGTTCGACCAGGCCCGACTGCCCGAGCTGGCGTCCGGGCGTGACCGGGCGGCTACCGCCAGTAAAATCGTTGCATGGCCTCACCCGCGGCGGTCTTCGCCCGCCTCAGCGACCCGAACCCGCCGACCGACACCCCGCTGGTGCTCGGCACTGCGATCGTGCTCGGCGGCAGCGTCGCCGGTCTGCTGGCCGCGCGCATCCTCGCTGATCACGCCGAGAGCGTGGTCATCGTCGAACGCGATGATCCCGGCGCGAGCACCGAGCCGCGGCCGGGTGTGCCGCAGGGCAACCAGATCCACGGCCTGCTGCCCAGCGGGCTCGTGCAGCTGGAGCGCTGGTTCCCGGGATTCACCGAGCAGACGCTGGCCGCCGGCGGCCGGATGGCGGCGGCGTCGGTTCGCCGCACGTATATCAGCGGCGTGCGCAAGGCGGCCGGTTCGCAGACCAACTTCCTCACCGGCAGCCGCCCGTTCCTGGAGGCGCAGATGCGCCGCCGGACGCTGGCGCTGCCCAACGTGAAGTCGATCGTCGGGCGGGCCGCCGGCCTGGACTTCGACGGCGGCGCGGTCACCGGCGTGCGGGTCGAGGCCGACGGCGCGGAGACCGTGGAGCGGGCCGACTTCGTGGTGGACGCGATGGGGCGGTCCAGCCGGCTGAGCGACTGGCTGGAGCAGGCCGGCTGGCAGCGGCCGGCGATGCAGCGGATGCACGTGGACGTCAACTACGCCACCACGATGTTCCACCGGAACCACGACGACTTCGACCTCAACGCCGTGATCGCCTACGGGGCGACGGGCGGTTCCACCGACGCCACCGGTGCGAACTTCATCCAGATCGAGGGCGACCGGTGGCAGGTGCTGGTGGCCGGCTTCAAGGACAGCAAGCCCGGGCGGACGATCGAGGACCTCCGGCGGTTCTGCGCCGGCTATCCCGCCGAGTTCGGGGAGGTGGCGGCCAAGGAGCCGGTCGGGGAGCCGCAGACGTACCGGCACGCCGACAGCCGCCGCCGCGATTTCCACGCCCTGCGCCGGCTTCCGGCGCGGCTGATCGCCACCGGCGACGCCGTCGCCTCGTTCAACCCGGTGTACGGCCAGGGCATGTCGTCGGCGATTCTGCACGCCTCGGCACTGTCGGAGTACCTGCGCTCGCGGCCGGATCTGTCCCGGCCCGCGCGCCAGTTCTTCGCGTTGCAGAAGGTCCTGGTCGACGCGGCGTGGGAGACCTCGACCCGCGCCGACCTGGAGCTGCCGCACGTCGACGGGCCGTATCCGCGCGGGTATTGGCTGATGAAGCGGATCGGCGGCCAGGTCACCGCCGCCGCCGTGCACGACACCGACATCAGCCGCCGCTTCGACGAGGTCACCTACATGCTCAAACACCCCGGCACGCTGGCCAAGCCGGGAGTTCTGCTGCGGGCGTTCATGGTGAATCGGCGGGCGCGCAAGCGTGCCTGACGTCTTCGCGGCCAACCGGGCGTACCTGCGCGGTTGGGATCCCACGCACCCGCCCGACGGCGACCTGGTGATCTACCGCAGTGGCGTCGCGCATCCGCCGTTGAACGGCGTGGTGCGCAGCCGTGGCGTGCCCGTCGAGGAGGCGATCGCCGAGGCGAGGCGGCGCCTCGCCGGCGTGCCGTGGACGTGGTGGGTCGGCCCGGACAGCTCTGCCGGCCTGGCCGACGAGCTTCTCGCCCGTGGCGCGACGGAGGTGTTCCGGCTGCCGGTGATGACCATCGACCTGGACCGGGTGGACTTCGCCGTGCCGGACGGGGTGCGCATCGGTCCCGCCGATGACGTGACCGAATTCGTGACCGCGTATTCGAAGGTCTCACACATCCACGACGTTCCCCGTGCCGTCGAACGGGAATCGACCCTCGACGTGCTCCGGTTCGAGGCCCGCGTCGACGGCTTTCTCGCCGCCACGGCGGTGGGGTGGTTGAGCCACGGCGTGACCACGGTGTACCTCGTCGGCACGCATCCCGACTACCGCCGCCGGGGCATCGGCACTGCCGTCACCGCCGCCGCGCTGGTCGCCGGCCGTGAACGTGGCCTGCGGCTCGGGGCGCTCACCGCCAGCGCGATGGGGGAGGCGGTGTACCGCCGCATGGGATTCACGACCGTGGCGCACTACCGGCTGCTCGCCGTGTGACGCGTTGGCGGGCATGCGACGTGTCGCAATTCGGACAGTGACAGCGCCTCGAAGCGTCGCCAATGCTGATCACATGCAGCATCGTTTCCTGCTCTCGATGGGGCTTGCGGCGGCACTGGCCGCCACAGTGGTCGCGCCCGCTTCGGCCGCACAGCCGCAGTGGACGTCGATGGGGCCGAACGCCAGCGGCGGCTACCTGGCCTTCACGCCGGCCGCGCCGGCCCGCCTGTTCGTCCTGCCCGACGGTGCGGACCGCGTCTTCCGCAGCGACGACCACGGCGTGACGTGGGCGAAGCCGGCGCAGCTCGGCACGCCGAACATGAGCGGCGACCACATCGCCGCGGACCCGACCGACGGCGACGTCGTGTACGTCGCGGCGAGCGTGCTCGGCGGCGGCGAGGGGCATGTGTTCCGCAGCAGCGACGGCGCGCGGACGTTCCGGCCGATCCTGGACGACAAGGCCGACATCACCGACGTGGCGACGTCCGGCCGCAAGGTCTACGCCGCCGGCACGTCCGGGGTGTTCGCCAGCGACGACCGCGGCGCGCACTGGCGGCTCCTGTCGGGCTCGCCGGCCGGCGCGAAGCGACTCGTTCTCGACGGCAGCACGCTGTTCGTCGCCACGGACAACGCCGTCTACCGGATCGACAACGGCAGCACTGCCAAGCTCCCTGTGCCCGGCGACATCTTCGTCGAGTACCTCGCGGGGCGCGGGCAGGTCGTGGTGGCGTCGCAGGAACGTGACGGCAGCGCGGTGATCTCCACCGACGGCGGCCGGAGCTGGCGGCCGATGACCGGTCCGTGGGGCACGGACTGGGTCAGCTTCCTGGCGATCACGCCCGGCGGCGACATCCAGACCCAGACGCTGCAACCCAGCGACGGCACGTCCGCCCGCAAGAACACCTGGGTCAGCCACGACAACGGCCGGCACTGGACCGCCGAGCCGGCCGCGCTGCCCGCCCTCGACCTGTACTCGGACCTGGGCAGCTTCCCCGATCGCCCGCGCGAACTGGTGATCAGCGCCGCCGCCGGCATCTACACCACCACCGACTCCGCCAAGTTCCGGCGCATCGGCGTGCCGGCCGCGAGCGTGAACGCCATGGCGGTGTCGGGTTCCGCACTGGTCGCCGGCACGTCCGTGGACAGCTACCGGTCGACCTCGGCGCTGGGCAACCGGTTGCCCGCCGGGTACCAGGACTGGGGCTGGACGGGGAAGGCCCCGGCCACCATCGGCAACGGCATCGGCGGTCTGGCGGCGCTGCCCGGCAAGGACATGGTGCGGGTGCGCAACGCCTTCTGCCCGGACCCGTGCATCTCGCTGGAACGCTCGCACGACGGCGGCGCCACCTGGCAGGCCACCGCTCCGATGGTCCCCGGCGGAACCCGATCCGTCGCCGCCGATCCGTCCACGATCTACGTCGCCACGTACCTCACCAGCGCCAGCCTCTACACCAGCACCGACGGCGGCAAGACGCTGACGCCGCGCAGCTACGACGGCGCCGACGGGGCGTGGGCGGTCGCGACGGACGCTCACGGCTCGGTGTGGATCGCCGACCACGCGGGGCTGTTCCACAGCACCGATTCCGGCGTGACTGCTGTAAAGGTGTTCGCCGGCAACGTGGAAGGCGTTGCCGTCCAGGGCACCACGGTCGTCGCCGTCGGCGACAAGATCGTGAAGATCAGTCGCGACGGCGGCAAGACCTTCACGGACAGCGGCCTCACCGCCGACTACGACGCCGTCGCCCTCGGCCCGGACGGATCCGTGTACGTCGGCTCGCATTCGGGCCCGAACGGCCCGGGGCACGGCTTGCTCCGCAGCCGGGATGGCCAGCACTGGACGGACCTGTCCGCCGGCCTGCCCGATCGGGACGTCCGATCGCTGCTGACCACCGGGGACTGGCTGTTCGTCGGCACGGGGTCGAGCGGCATCTACCGGCTGCCGCTGGGCTGATCGAGCCAGCCGAGCTTGCCGACCTGCCACGACAACTGCATCCGGTTGCGGACATTGGCCCGCTGCATGAGGTCCTGCACGCGGCGCTGCACGGTCCGCTGACTCACCCGCATCTGCGTGGCGATCGACTTGTCACTCACGCCGCCGACCAGCAGCGACAGCAGTCGCAGCTGGTCGGCGGTGAGCGGCCCGTCCGTCGACTCGTCGATCCGCACCGGCGCGGCGCGGTTCCAGTAGTTCTCGAACAGGGCGATGAGCGCGGTGAGCAGGCTCGTCCCCTGCACCAGCGCGGCGGTCGGCTCGCCGGTCTCGTCGCCCAGCGGGCACAGCGCGACCTCCCGGTCGGCGATGGCCAGCCGGACCGGCACCGAGGAGATCGTCCGGGCCTCCTCGCCGGCCCGGATGCCCTCGGCCAGCCCGCTCAGCGCCTCCGGCTCGTCCAGCATGTCGGCCTCGTAGACGACCTGGTACCGCACGCCCCGGGCCAGCGCCAGGAACTCCTCCTCGTTCTCCGAGGACGCCATGGCGATGGGGCTCTTGCGGCAGAACCAGAGCATCTCCTCGCGGGCCCCGCGCTGGAGTCGCAGCGCCTGCTGCCGGATCGCCTCCGCGCCGGTGACCACCTCGACCAGCTGGATCGAGTCCCGCCGCCGCACGTCGTTGCGGTATTGCTCGGCCAGTTGGCCCACCGCCGCGCGGGCCTGTTCCAGGGCGGCCTGCCCGTGCACGAGCAGCGGCCCCAGGGCGACGTCCGGCGGCGCGGGCAGGAAATCCCCGCCGGCCCGGCTGATCAGGCTTTTGTCCACCAGATTGTCCAGTATCGGCGCCAGTTCCCCGGGCGTGACGGCCAGCCGCGCGGCGAGCTCGTCGGTGGCCACACGATGAGCGGCGATCACTTCCCGGTACACCCGCTCCTCGGCCACGGTCATGCCCAGCGCTGCGAGCATCGCGCCTCCTGACGTCGAGAAACCGGCCCACGCGCAGGGTAATGCGCGTGGGCCGGCCGCCGCGGAGCCGCCTCACCGCGAGCCGTGCACCGCCAGTTCGCTCACGGCCATCTGGCCGCCGGTCTGACCGCCCTCGTCGGGCCGGTCGGCGACGGCCTTGACGTAGCGGGCCCTGACCGTCTGGTCGAGCTGGACACCGGTGATGCCGCCGGCGCTGTCCACCCGGCGCGCGGCGGTGTAGTACGTGGATCCGTCCAGCGACACGTCGATGTGGAACCGGGTGGCGAACTTGTCGGCCGGCATCAGCAGCGACACCACGTCGATCGACTGCGCCTGTCGCAGATCCACCTGGTACGACCACCGGTACCGGTTGGTGGCCGTGTTGCCGGTGATCGACGAGTTGTGCACGTACTGGCCGAGTTGCAGGCCGGCCGCGCCGAGGTGCTGGAAGGTGCTGCCCAGGATGGCGAGGCCGTCGGTGTGGGACGGGCTGCCGGCCAGGCCGTCCCGCCAGTGGAACGGCGGCTGCGTCGGGGGAACGTGGATCCGGTGCGACTCGACGTGCGTGACCTTCGAGGTCTGTCCAGTGTGGAGGGTTGTGCGCGGGCAGGGGGCATCGCCACACCGGGTCGCGGCGTGGTTCGGGCCGTCCCAGGGGTAGTTGGTCGTGCGGCGGGTCAGTCGTTCATCTTGAACATCCGGTTGCGTATCTTGCGTTCGAACTGGCGCTGGGTGGTGTCGACGTGCGCGGTCATCAGCTGCACGGCCCGGTCCGGGTCGCCCTCGGCGATGGCGACGTGCTGCCGGCCGGCGACCTCCAGCGAGCCCGGCACGTTCCCGTGGAACAGCAGGGTGTCGGTCTGGGCGGCGAAGCGCCCGATGTTGACGACGTCGGCTTGGAGGAAGACGTTGTCGGCGGCGATCGCCACCGCGTCGTGGAACTGCTTGTCGGCCTGGGCGAAGGCCTTCGCGCCGTTGGCGGCGCCGGTGGTCAGCGACTCCTGGGCGCTGTCGCGGATCGCCCGCACCTGGATCGGCGTGGCCGGCGAGGCCGCCCGGCGCGCGGTCTCGGCCTCGATCAGGCGGCGGAAGTCCAGCAGCATCGACACGTGCGCCATGTCGGTCGGCTGGAAGTGCGCGAGTTCTTCGTCGGTGCTCTTGTCGGCCGCCGCCACGAAGATGCCGGCGCCGCGGCGGACGCTCAGCCGCCCGATCGCCGCCAGCACCTTGACCGCCTCCCGGATCTGGTTCCGGGTCGTGCCCAGCAGCTCGGCCAGGCCCTGCTCGGTCGGCAGCCGGTCGCCGGCGTGCAGGTTCTGCTCGGCGATGTGCTGGAGCAGCCGCTCCGCGACCAGCTCGTTGCCCGGCCGGTACCGGCCGTTGCCGGTGGTCTCGGCGGCGTCCCCCACGGCGGCTCCCTCGATCAGTACGACTCATGAGCGGATGAGCATGACCAATCTGGGCGCGAACGCAAGACCTGCGGCGATAAGTCGTACGCACGGGCTTCGGCCGGGCGCTGTCGGCGCGGCAGGGAATTCCGCACGTTCGGGCGGGGAAGGGGGCGAACGGGCTGGTGGCGGGCGTTCGTCCATTAGCGTGACCTGCGCCAACTGGGGTCTCGCTAGGAGTGCTGATCCATGCGTACAACCATCCGTGCCGCCGTCGCCGTCGCGGCGGCGGCCGGCCTCTGTCTGACGGTGCTGCCGGCAACGGCGAACGCCACCCCGGGCCACGGGATCACCGCCGTGACCCTGTTCGACCACGTCATCGGGGACACGGACTACGTGTTCAAGGAGATCACCCTGGACCCGGGCGGCGCCACCGGCTGGCACTACCACCCGGGCCCGGTGTACGCGGTGGTCAAGGCGGGCGTGCTGACCCACAACAAGTCCGACTGCTCGGTCGACGGCGTCTACCGGCCGGGGCAGGTCATCAGCGAGACGGCCGGCGACGGGTACGTCCACATCGGACGCAACCTGGGCACGACGCCGGTGGTGCTGGAGGTGCTCTACGAGGCGCCGGCCGGTCAGCCGGTCGCCATCGACGCGCCGAACCCGGGCTGCTCGTTCCAGTGATCCGGTGTGTCTGAGGGGCGTCCGCGCTGGTCGCGGGCGCCCCCTTTTTTTGTGCGTGGTTTTGGTTTGGGTGGCGGCGTTTTTGGGTGGTGTGATTCGGGGATTGCTTGAGCTGGGGTGTCGCGTGTTTTGGGTGGCGTGTTTTGGGTTGGCTTGAGGCTGGTGGAGACGTGGCTTTTTTGGTGGCGTGTTTCGGGGTCGTTTGAAGTTGGAGAGGTGTGGTTTCTAGGGCGGCGTGGTTTGGGGTCGTTTAAGGCTGGTGGTGACCCGGTTTTTGGTGGCGGTGTTCGGGTCGATTTTGTGTGGAGCCTCTGGACGATGGCCTTCGAGGAGCCTTTCCGGGGCAGGCTACGCCTGCCCCTCGCGCGGAAAGCTTAGGCCATCGTCCACCTCCACACAAAATCGACCCGAGTTTGCGGTTACTGGAGGTGCGTTGGCGGGTTTTCGGTTCGCTGTGGAGTTGTCAAGGAACTGGGACGTGGTGAGGAGGTTGGGCGGTGAGAATGGAGTTGGGGCGGTGGCACGGTTAGGCGGTGGCACGGTTAGGCAATGGGGGGGCTCGCCGGTGGGGCGGCGTCATGTGGCCGGTTGGCCGGTCAGTATTTGTGGGGTGTGGTGGTGTAGCTGCGGTTGAGCGGGGTGGTCCAGTGCAGGGTGCCGTCGTTGTCGACGGTGGCTTTGTGGGTGTCGTGTTTGAGGTGGTGGTGTCGGGTGCAGAGGCCTTTGAGGTTGGGGAGTGTGGTGTGGCCTTTGGGCCAGGGGGTGACGTGGTCGCCTTCTTGGATGGGGCGGGTGCAGCCGGGGGCGGAGCAGATGTTGCCGGCGCGGACGCCGACGAGTTCTTTGAGGCGTTGGCCGGGGCGGTAGGTGTGTTTGCCGATGGTGTCGGCGTGGTCGTGTTCGTCGAGGAGGATCGCCCGCCAGATGCCGTCCATGGCCAACTCTCGGGCGGTGTCGGCGGAGATGGGGCCGTAGCCCTCGAGTAGGGCGGGGTCTTCGGTCAACCCCATCAAGGTCTCCATCGAGATGGTGACGTGCACCCGCACGTCACGTTCCTTGGCCTGGCCGAGGAACCGGTCCAGGAAGGCATCCGCTCGTTTCTGGTCGGTGGTGCGCTCGTCGGTGGGGAGGTCTTTGGCGTCGGCGCAGAGCAGGTCGTGGACCATGCGGGCCTCGACGGCGGGCAGCACGGCGGTGAGTTGGGCCATGCCATCGGGCAGGGGCCGGATCTCCACCCGTCGCTCGGCTTTGGCTTTCTGGTGGCGTTGTTCGTAGCCGGTGGGGTCGGCTTGCGCGACCAGGGCGGTGGTCCGCCGGCCCAACTGGGAGTGGGTCAAGCCGGGAGCCGCCTCAACTAGCGTGTCTTCGACCTCGGTGATGAGTGCCACGGACGGCAGGTTCCGGACCCGATCGCGAACCGCTTCGAGCCGGCGCAGGTCCAGGCGCCCCTGCCGCAACTGGTCCATCAGGCGGGGCAGGGTCCGTAGATCCTCGGTCAACTCCTTGCGGCGGGCCACGGTCTGCTCGGGTTCGGTGATGGCCATCGCCAACTCGGCGGTGTCCTCGACACTCCGCAGAACAGTCAACTCCACGTAGTCGGCGAAGGCCTTGATCTTGCGGGCGAGAATGGTGACGGTGACCCGTTCGTCGGCGGAAAGGGCGTCCAGATCGAGCCCCGCGAGAAGGTCGAGCAGGGCCCCGCTGGGCTCCGCTTTTTCCAACTCTCGGGTGAGTTCCATGCCTCTAAGAATACCGACCTGCAAGATCCAAATCGAATCCCTAACGGGTGAACTGTTTCATGCATAATCGAGCGATCGGTCGCGCAGAACCGGCAACAACACGATAAGCGTGGATTTTGCGTGGAGGGGGACGATGGCCTAAGCTTTACTGCGTGAGGGGCAGGCGTAGCCTGCCCCGGAGATGCCCCTCATGGCCATCGTCCAGAGGCTCCACGCAAAATCCACGCGACCTACACACGAATTACACCGCTACCCCTTGCTGGCGGTGTAATTCCTGAACAACACATACGTGTCAATAATGTCCGTCTTGGCACTCTGTACGGACCGGTAGATCCCCCACTTGGGTCGCACATAATCCCCCTGATCCGGAATGCTCACCCCACTCAAATGCCCCTGAGCAGCCACCGGTGCACCAGCTCCCACTCCGTCCCGGAACACCGCCGAAGCAGCTCCCTTGGCCCCGATCGTCAACGTCAACTCCACCGTGATCCACTTGTTCCGCAACGGCGCGAGGTCCGTCGACGCGATCGCCGGCGATCCCGGGTTCGCGTACGCCCGCGCCTGGATGATCTCCTTGCTGCCGCTGCGACTCAGGTCGATGGTCACCCACGGCCCGGCGTTGGTCGCCGGCGTCTTCGTCTGGAAGATGTGCGTGAACTTGCTGGTCCCGTGCAGCGTGGTCGGCATGAACATCTCGTACGCGATGGTCCACGTCTCGCCGTTGTGCATCTTCAGCACGGTGCCGTTCTGCACCATGCCTTTCGACTCCGTCCGCTGACGGTCGCCGCCGCCGGTGGTGTCCCGGTCGTCGGCCCAGATGTTGAACCGGTAGTGGTCGCCGCCCTCCACGACGACGTACTTCCGGTCGGGATGCTTGTTTCCGCGGTCGGCCTCGATGCCCTCGAACGCGTTCAGACCGTCCGTGGCGGGGTTCGGGTGCCACAGCGTCGTGGCGGCGAACGCCGAGGTGAGCGGGCGCAACGCGAGCGGCGCGGCGAGCGCCGTCACGGCCAGCCCCCGAAGTGCGGTCCTACGGGAGAAACCGGGCAGGGATTCCGGCATCGTCAATGTGTCCTTCCTGGCGGCGTACGACAGGGGGTACACATCGGGCGGCGGTAGAACGAGCCCCGAGTGGGCCAGAACATCCGATGTCTTGTGGGTAACGACCCTAGAACGGTCACCCTGCGCTGTCAACGGGAACTCCCCAGTTCCGTGCCACATATGTGAATGCTTCACCACGTGCTGACGCGTCCACGCATCACACATCGGACCACTCCGGAAAATCCGCACACTCCAGTCGCCGACGCGGCTACCGTGTCCCGCCATGGATCTGGGGATCGCCGTCTTCGGCGGCTGCGACGGCCTGCCGCCCGCCGAACTCGCCCGCGCCGTCGAGGAACGCGGCTTCGAGTCCCTCTGGTACGCCGAACACACGCACATCCCCGTGGCCAGCCGCCGCGACGACGGCCGCCCCACGCGCGACTACGCCGCCACCTACGATCCCTTCATCGCCCTCGCCGCCGCCTCGGCCGTGACCACCACTCTCAGGCTCGGCACGTCCGTCTGCCTTGTGCCGCAACGGGATCCGATCATCACGGCCAAGGAGGTCGCCAGCGTCGACCGGATGTCCGACGGCCGCTTCCTGTTCGGCGTCGGCGCCGGCTGGAACCACCTCGAACTCGCGAACCACGGCACCGACGCCCGCCACCGGATGGCCGTCCTCGCCGACCGGGTCCGTGCGATGAAACAGATCTGGACGGAGGACGAGGCCGAGCACCACGGCCCGCACGCGAACTTCGACCCGATCTGGTCATGGCCGAAGCCAACCCGGCATCCCCACCCACCGGTCCTCGTCGGCGGCAACGGCCCCGGCGTCGAGGACCGCGTGCTCGCCTTCGGCGACGGCTGGATGCCCCAGTGCGGCCACCTCGACTCGGTGCAGGAACTCGCCGACCGGATCGCCGACCTCCGCCGTAGGGCCCACCGCGACGTTCCGGTCACGCTGTTCAGCGCGATACCCGAAGCCCCCATGCTGCGAGCCTTCGCCGATGCCGGCGTCGACCGCTGCCTGTTCACCCTCGCCTCCGGCGCCGACGACGTCGACCACCTCGACCGATGGGCCGAGTTGATCGACGGGCAGTCGCTCGCCCAGTCATCTGACTGAAGCCACCCGCCCCGCCGCCGGGCACGGTGACCGCCGTACCCGTTCCGGACGCGGGCGAGAGGGCTAGGTCATGACGGAGGACGACGCGGGCCGTCCACTGATCCACTGGCCCGCCGGGTTCACCCCCGAGCGGGCCGACTGCTTCTGCCATGCGGAGACCACGGTGCCGGCCCCGCCGGCGGTCGTGTTCGACGTGCTCACCGACGTGGCCGCGTGGCCGTCGTGGGTGCCGGGCGTCAGCGCGATCACCCACCTCGGCGGTCCACTGCGGACGCAGTGCACGTTCGACGTCGACATGCGCGGTGAACGGTTCGAGGTGCTCGTCGCCGAGTGCCGGCCGCCGAACCGGGTCGGCTGGACCGCGATCGCCGCGGAGGTGCAGGTCTACCAGTCGTGGTTGCTGGTCGCGGCCCGGCCGTGCACCCGCGTGATCACCGAGGTGGTCGCGGTCGGGCCGGTGGCCGCCGCATACCGGGAGAGCCGGCCGAGCTGGTCGGACAACATCACCCGGCACTGGCTGCACGCCCTCGGCATGCTCGCGGAGAAGAAGGTGAGGACATCCTGACCAACGGACGCGTCGCCGTCGTCACCGGTGGCTCGAGAGGGACCGGCCGGCAGACCGCCGGGCGGCTCGCCGCCGACGGCTGCGACCTGCCGCTGCTCTACGTCGGCGACGACAAGGCGGCCGACGAGGCCGTCGCGGCGATCGCCGCCGCGGGCTCGCAGACGCTGCCGTTCCAGACGGACGTCGCCGACGAGATCGCCGTCGCCGCCGTCTTCGACAAGGTGGAGCAGGAGTTCGGCGGCCTGGACGTCGTGGTGCACGCGGCCGGCATGATGCCGCTGGCGCCGCTCGTCGACCTCGACCTGGCCGTGCTGGACACCAGCCTGCGGGTCAACATCCGCGGCACCTTCGTCGTCAACCAGCAGGCCGCGCGGCGCATCCGCCCCGGCGGCTCGATCGTCAACTTCTCCAGCTCCATCACCCGGTTCTGCCGTCCCGGCTACACCGCCTACGGCGCGAGCAAAGGCGCGGTCGAGGCGATGACCCTCACCTTGGCCCGGGAGCTGGCCGGGTGGGACATCATCGCGTTCCTCACCGGCCCGGGGCGCTGGGTCGACGGCCAGGTCGTCTACGCCAACGGCGGTGCCATCTAGGACCCGCTGCACATGGCCGGGCGGCGCGCATCGGGGTGCGCACCGCCCGGCTTTCCTGTGTCAGAGGGACTGGCCGGTTTGCGCCCACTGCCGTCCCGCGCGTTCGGCCAGCCGCCGGATCTCCGCCGCCGCCTCACCCGCGCCGGCCGACTCACCGTCCACAATGGCCATTACCCGACCGGCGACCGCGTCGCAATCGGCGGCCAGTTCCTGCCACGCCGCCGCCACCGGCCGAACTCCTCGCCGCTCACCCATCATCCGCTGCCGGACGATTGCCGCACGGGCCCGGGCATGCGTCAACTCGGCGACCCGCCCGTGATCGTCCAAAGTGGCCGTTGCCGCCTTCAGAACACCGTTCACGACATAGAAGGACTGCCTGTCGACCCACGTCGTCGACACGAGCTGCCCGACGATGACGGCGGCGACACAGCCCAACGCGGTGTCCGTCAGCAGCGCGCCGGTCGTCGACAGTACGGGTAGCGGCGCTCCACCAGCGGTCACCAACGTCAGCGACAGCGGCGTGATGAACACCATCGCCAGCGCATGATTCCTCGCCGCCGTCAGCTCGATCATGCACAACAGTCCGCCCACGAGCACCGCCGCGGCATAGTCGCGCGGATGCCACAGCAACACGCCGATAGCCACCACGCAGCCCGCGATCGCCCCCACACCGCGCAGCAGCGCCCGCTCGATGGTGATGGCCGCATATGTGCCCTGGGCGAGGACGGCCACCGCCGCGATCATCGCCCAGGACGGATGGAACAGCCCCAACGCCACCGCTGCCAGGCCGGCCGACCCCACACCGAGCGCCGTCCGCCAGGCCACCCGCGGAACCGGCGACCGCAACACCCAGTGCAGCCGCCACATGATCACCGGGGGAGCCCAGCCAGGAGCGGCCCGCCACGGGCGCAACACCGTCAGCACAATCCCCACAACGCCGGCCACCAGCACGACGCACGCGTACCCGACAGCATGGCCGGCGGGCAGACCGGCGCCGACCGCACACGTCAGCACGAACATCAGCTGCCCCGGCGGCGGCGCGTTCAGGATCTGCGTCGCGGCGCTGGCAACGGCCGTCCACAGCGCCACCAGAATCACCGCCAGCCACGGAATCCCGCTGGCACTCGACCCGACGAGCATCGCCAGCGCGAGGCCGACCGCCGCGATGACGACGACCACCGCCTCCCGCCTCACCGGACCACGTCCGCCGTACAGCGGCGCGAACGCGCCGACGCTGGCCACGAGACCGAGCGCCGGTTGGCCCAGTGCGGTCGCGGTGCCGATGACGATCGCGGCGCACACCCCAGACCGCCAGGCATTCGGCCACCGGGACGGCGCCGGCTTCAGGCGCGTCAGCGCGCGGATCGGCGTTGTCATGGCTTTCTCCTCGCTTCCGGACACAGTGTCCGGGGTTTCGCCGCGGCCTCACCACAGTCACATGTCCATCCGAGCCATCGTCACCGTCATGTGACCGATGTCGCAGCTAGACCTCGGCGGCAGGCTCGTCGGCGGTCGAAACCCCAGCAAGCCAGGAGATGCGACATGACCGCAGTCGGAGCGCAGCCCATCGAACGTGGGCTGCTTATTGGCGACACCGAGATTCCCGCCGCGTCGGGCCGGATCACCGAGCACCTCGACCCGGTCACGGGCGAGGTGCACTCGCGGATGGCGGCCGCGGGCAAGGAGGACGTCGACCGCGTGATCGCCGCCGCGCACGCGGCGTTCCCCCAGTGGGCCGGCACACCGGCCTCGCAGCGGCGGCTCATCCTCGAGCGCGCCGCGCAGCTCCTGTCCGAGCGGGTCGGCGAGTTCACCGAACTGCTCCTCGGCGAGACCGGCGGCACCCGCGCCTGGGCCGCCTTCAACGTCTCCATGTCCGTGGACCTGCTGCGGCAGGCGGCGACCATGGCCACCGAGCCGACCGGCAAGATGCTCGCCACCGACGATCCCGGCAAGTGGTCGATGGCGGTCGGCGCGCCGGCGGGCGTGGTCGCGGCGTTCGTGCCGTGGAACGGGCCGCTGATCCTGTGCACCCGCGCCGTCGCGGTCGCGCTGGCCACCGGAAATCCCGTGGTCATCCGGCCCAGCGAGGATGCCCCGATCACCTCGGGCTACTTTCTCGCCGATCTCCTGATCGAGGCCGGCGTGCCGGCCGGCGCGGTCACCGTCGTCACCAACGAGCGGTCGGACGCGCCCGAGGTCGTCGAGGCGCTGATCGCCAACCCGCGGGTGCGCCGGGTCAACTTCACCGGCTCCACCACCGTCGGCAGGATCGTCGGACGGCACGCCGGCACCTACCTCAAGCCGGTGATCCTCGAGCTGGGCGGCAAGAACCCGATCGTGGTCCTGGACGACGCCGACCTGGACCACGCGGCCCGCGGCGTGGCCTTCGCGAAGTTCTTCAACTCCGGCCAGATCTGCCTGAGTGTGGACCGGATCATCGTGCTGGAGTCGGTCGCCGACGAGTTCACCGAGAAGTTCCTGGCCGCCGTCGACCGGGTCGTGCAGGGCGACCCGACCGACCCGCGCACGCTGGTCGGGCCGATGATCAACGCCCGGGCGGCGGAGCGGGTCGCCGGGCTGGTGCAGGACGCCGTGTCCAAGGGCGCGACCGTGCTGCGCGGCAGCGGCGCTCCCGAGGGCGCGTTCCATCCGGCCACCGTCGTCGCCGATGTCACCCCGGACATGCGCCTCTACCACGAGGAGTCGTTCGGCCCGCTGGCCACGATCTACCGTGTGGCCACCGTTGACGACGCCATCGCGCTGGCCAACGACACCGAGTACGGCCTCTCCAGCGCCGTGTACACGGAGAACGCCACCCGTGGCCTGGACGTGGCGCGGCGGCTGGAGCACGGCGCCGTGCACGTCAACGACCACTCGGTGGCCGACGACCCGCAGGCCCCGGTCGGCGGCGTGAAGGACAGCGGCTTCGGGCGGTTCGGCAGCCAGTGGGGCGCGGACTTCTTCACCGAGACCCGCTGGGTGACCGTCGCCGACCGGCACAGCGAGTACCCGCTCTGACGCCGTCGGCGACCAGGCCCGGTGTCCGCTGTGGACACCGGGCCCGGCAATACGGGAATCCGGTCGCGGACGTCCGGTCAGAACGCAACTTCCGGTCACAACGACGCAAGATTGGGAGTGGTGCGGGCCCCTCGACGTCGTAGATCCTTGCCGCAATGGACAGCTTGCGACGCGGGTTGGTCGGTCGAGCGCACGACCTCGAGACGATCCGTGTCTACTTCGAGGAAGCGCCCGTGCGCGGCGGGGCGCTGCTGGTGCTGGGCGAGGCCGGCGTCGGCAAGACCGCGCTGCTGGACGCCGTCACGGCCGCGTTCGCCGACTCGGGGCACCGCGTGTTGCGTGCCGCCGGCGTGGAGTTCGAGGCCGACATCAGTTATTCCGGACTACACCAGCTGCTTTTCCCGGTGCACGAGGAGTTCGACGCACTGCCGCCGCTGCACCGCGACGCGCTGAAGGCGGCGCTCGGCTTCGACCAGGGCACGCCGCCCGACCGGCTGCTGCTGTCCAACTCCGTCCTGCTGCTGTTGCGGCACATCGCCGAGCACATCGCCGTGCGGTTGATCGTCGACGACGCGCACTGGCTGGACCGGGCCAGCGGCGCGGTGCTCGGCTTCGTCGCACGTCGCCTGGTCGGAAGCGATGTCGGTCTGCTGACCGCCGCCCGACCCGGCGAGGGTGTGTTCCCGGAACGCGGCAGCATGCCCGTGCACGAGCTGTTGCCGCTGGACACCGAGGCGTCCGGCGCGCTGCTGGATTCGCACTTCCCCGAGCTGGCGCCGCGGGTGCGCCGGCGCCTGCTCGACGAGGCGGCCGGAAACCCGTTGGCGCTGTTGGAGTTGCCGGCGGCGCTGAGTGGCCCGCAGCTTGCCGCCATGGCAACACTGCCGCCCGTGTTGCCGCTGGGTCAACGTCTGCACGCGGTGTTTCTCACGCGGGTGCAGGCGCTTCCGGAGGCGACACGGGCGGTCCTGCTGCTGGCCGTCCTCGACGGCACCGGCGACCTGGCGGTTCTGCGCGCGATCGGCCCCGTCGACGACCTGGCCGCCGCGGAGCGGGACCGACTCGTCACCGTGGACACCGCGACGAACCGGATCACCTTCGGGCACCCGCTCATCGGCGCGGCGGTGGTCGCGGCGGCGACCAGCGTCGAGCTGCGGCAGGCACACCGGCGCGTCGCGAAGGTGCTGGAAGACCATTCCGAACGGCGTGCGTGGCACCTCGCCGAGGCGACGATCACCGCCGACGAGGACGTGGCGGCGATGCTGGAGGAGGCGGCGCGGTCGACCCTCACGCGCGGGGACGCGGTCGGCGCGGTCAACGCCCTCATCCGTGCCGCGGACCTCACACCGGAGCGCCGGCATCGCAGCCGGCGGTTGGCGGAGGCGGCGTACATCGCGGCGGAGCTGACCGGCGAGCTGGGCAGCGCTTCCCAGCTGCTGGACCGTGCGCGGACGCTCGCCGGCGAGGGGCAGTCGCTGCACGCGGCGGCCGCGGCGGCGTTGCTGCTGATCAACAGCGGCGGCGAGGTCGGCACCGCGTTCCGTCTGCTGATGGGGGCCGTGCAGACCGGCGACCACGGCTACGACGCCAACGACATCGCCCTCGTCGAGGCGCTGCACACCTTGCTGCTGTTCTGCTGGTTCAGCGGCACCACCGAGTTCTGGCCGACGCTGTTCGACGCCGTCGGCCGGCTGCGGCCCGCGCCGCCGGCGGTGCTGTCGGTGTGCTGCCGGACGTTCGCCGACCCCGCCCGGACCGGGGTGGCCGCCGCCCCGGAATTGGACGCGTTGCTGCGGAAACTCGCCACCGAACCCGATCCGACGATGATCATTCGAGTCGGATCGGCCTCGGTGTACCTCGACCGGCTCGCCGATGTACGGGAGCCGAGTTGGCGGGTGGTCCGGCAGGGACGGGAGGGCGGCGGCCCGGTCCGGCGGCACCTCGGGGCGCTCATGCACCTGTGCCTGGACGACTACCTCAGCGGCCGGTGGGACGAGGCTTCGGCCCTCGCCGACGAGGGCATGCAGGTGTGCGAGGAGCACGGCTACCGGTTCTACCGCTGGTACTTCGCCTACGTGCACGCCGTGTTGGCCGCCCGGCGCGGCAAGTTCGAGACGAGCCGCGCCCTGTGCGACGAGGTCGTCAACTGGTCGGCGTTGCGCGGCGCTCGCGGCGCGGAGTTGTTCGCGCAGCACCCGCGCGGGCTCTCGGCGATCGGGCAGGGCGACTTCGAGGCCGCGTACCAGCAGATCATCGTGTTCAACCCGCCCGGCACGCTGGCTTCGCACGTGCCGCACGCGTTGTGGGCCGCGCTCGATCTGGTCGAGGCGGCCGTGCGAACGAATCGTCAGGTCGAAGCCCGTGCCCACGTGCGGGCCATGCGGGAAGCCGAGATCGCCAAGCTGTCGTCACGGATGGCACTGCTCGTCGCCTGCGCGGAGTCGCTGGTGGACGGGGACGACGAGTTCGCCGTCGAGCACCTGGAGGCCGCCGTCGGCGTGCCCGAGGCCCGGACCTGGCCGTTCGACCTCGCGCGGGCCCGCCTCCTGCTCGGCGAACGGTTGCGGCGGACCAAACTGACCGCCCGGTCGCGCGTGTGGCTGCGGTCCGCTCTGGACACCTTCGACCAGCTCGGCGCCGAACCGTGGTCGGCCCGCGCCGCCACCGAGCTGCGGGCCGCCGGCGAACCGGTCGCGCAGCAGAACACTGCGTCGCTGCTCACGCCGCAGGAACAGGAGATCGCCGAACTCGCCGCGAGCGGGCTCACCAACAAGCAGATCGGCGAGCGCCTGTTCCTGTCGCACCGGACCATCGGCGCGCACCTGTACCAGATCTTCCCCAAGCTCGGCATCACCTCGCGGGCCGCGCTGCGGGACGCCCTCGCGGCTCAGAACCGCTGACCGCGTACTACTTTCGGCTAGTCGCCCCGTGCCTGCGACAATCCCGGCATGACTGCCACCGCGCCTCAGCCTGGTGACGCGCTGGTGCCCGTCGGCTGCGGCTCCATGTCGCACAGCGAGGCGCTGGCCGGCGTGCTGACCGCCGACCGGGCGCTGCCGTCGCGGCGGATCGCCGGCAGCGACGGCTACGGCTGGCGGTCGATGCTGGCCCGCACGTACCACGACCCCTCTGTCGCCGACGAGTTCGAGACCGCGCCGAGCGCCGCGCTGCTGGTTGTCGTCGTCACCAACGGCGCCTACACCATCGAGGCCAAGTCCGGCCCGCGCTGGCACAGCGCCGCCTACCAGCCCGGCTCCACCGGTGTGACCGCGCCGCTGCGAACCAGTTCGCTGCGGTGGCGGGCCAAGTCGGCCGAGCCGCTGCATTCCGTGCACATGTACCTGTACCCGGATCTCGTCGACGAGATCAGCCACGAACTCGGCGGCATGGGCATGCTGCGCCCGCACGAGCTGCCCGATTCGCTCGCCGTCGACGACGGTTTCATCACCGCCACGGGATACGTCATCGCCAAGGCCATCGAGCACAGGGCCAGCCCGCTGTACGCCGACTCGCTGGCGCATTCCCTTACCGCGCACCTGTTGTGCACCGTGCAGGGCCGCCGGCCGGAGGAGCCGCGCGTCATGCTCGGGCGCACCGCGCTGCATTCGCTGCTCGGCTACCTGCGGGAACACCTGCACGAGGACGTCACCCTGGACGATCTCGCCGGGCAGGCCAACATGAGCAAGTACCACCTGCTCCGGACGTTCAAGCGCTCCACCGGAACCACACCGCACCGGTACCTCGTGCGGCTGCGCATGCGCAAGGCCGCCAGTCTGCTGCGGAACAGTTCGCAGACCGTTCAGCAGGTGATGCTCGCCTGCGGGTACCAGAGCGCCGCCCAGTTCTCCGCTGCCTTCCGCCGTGAGTACGGCTGCGCCCCCGGTCAGTACCGGCGGGTCATCGGCTGACCAGTTTCCCTTGCCCTACAACGCCTTCGCCGGCACCGGGGGAGTGCCGTGGGTGTGGAATGACTCGATCGTCTTCAGGCCCCAGGCCTGGCCCTTGGCCCGTTCGGCCTGGGTCCAGCTGATCGGCCGCCAGTCGGGGGCGAGGATCAGGCGGGTGAGCGGGTTGCACAGCTCGACGCGGTTGCCGCCGGGCTCGTAGACGTAGAGGAAGAAGGTCTGCTGGATGGCGTGCTTGTGTGGGCCGGTCTCGATGAACACGCCGTTGTCGAGGAAGATGTCCGCGCCGCGCAGGATGTCCTCGCGGGTGTCGGTGGCGAACGCGATGTGGTGCAGGCGGCCCGCGCTGCCGGTCCAGTCGTTGGTGTAGACGAGGTCGTACGACTTGTTGCCGAAGTGCAGCCACTGCGCGGCGATCGCGCCGTCGTCCTGCACGATCTGCTCCGTGACCTCGCCGCCGAGGGCGCCGGCGACGAAGCGGCCGTTGGCGGGGACATCGGCGGCGAGGAAGTTGACGTGGTCCAGGCGCCGCACGGACACGCCGCGGCCGGGGTAGGCCTGCGGCTGGTTCTTCAGCGACGGCCTGAGCCCGGTCGGGGCCTCGAACCAGGTGGTTTCCCAGTACAGCTGGATCTCGTGGCCGTCCGGGTCGGTGCACAGGTAGCTCGGTCCGATGCCGGCACCGGCGAGCAGCCAACGGCCGTCCGGGATCGCGGCCGCAAGGCGGTCGAGGGCATCCTGACTGGACGTGCGTAGCGCCGTGCGCCGGAGGCCCGAGGTGTCGCTCGCCGTGAGAATCAGGCTGTACTGCTCGTAGTCGTCCCACGTGCGCAGGTACACCGAGTCGCCGTCGCGGCCGTTCTCCGTGAGGCCCATGAGTTCGGTGAAGAACCACAGGCTGCGCTCGGGTTCCGGGGTCAGCAGCTCGACATGCCCGAGGTGCGCGACGTCGTGCCTGGGGGCCATGGGATCTCCTTGTCAGCGGGGGAAAACCTTGCCGTCGAACAACTTCCGGGCCGTGCGCAGCACGCCGCTGCGCCGCACCCGGCCGGTTTCGTCCAGCTCGACCTCCACCTGGAGGTGGCCGGTAGGGTGCTCGACGTCCACTCTGGCCTTTCGACCTGTGAGCACGTGGCCCGTCGTGCCCTCGATCATCAGCGCCGTAGCGACACTCACCGCCCCGAGCACGCCGATCGCCGTGTGCGGTGCCAGCGGGATGAACGTCCGGGTGCAGACCGTGCCGCCGTCCCTGGGCGGCGCGATCAACGTCGTCTTCGGCACCGACGTCGTGTCGTCCAGCCCCATCAGTTCCGCCGCCCCCAGCCTCATTTCCTGGATGCGATTCGTCAGCTCGGCATTCTCCGCAAGCTCCTCGACCGTCTCGTATCCCGTGATCCCGAGGTCTTCCGCCCAGGCCACAACCACCGGCATCCCATTGTCGACGCACGTCACTCGCACCCCGCCAATGGTGTCGACGGTGTTGCCGGTCGGCAGCACCCCTCTCGGACCCTCCGTGTCCTCGAAGTCCAGCACCACTCCCGGCGCCGTGCCCGGAACCCCCGAGATCGCCGCCCCTTCCGTCGGAAACCGTGCCGTCGCAACGCTGCCGGAGTTCACCATGCGGATCCGCACCGGTTTGCCCGCCGGCACCAGACCCCGCTCCACCGCGAACGGTCCCACTCCGGCCAGCAGATTCCCGCAGTTCTGCCTATCCGTGACCGTTCGTTCTTCGACCCCCAGCTGCAGGAACAGATAGTCGACGTCCGCACCCGGCTCCGTGCCCGGCGAGACGACCGCCACCTTGCTGGTCAACGGCGTCGCCCCGCCGATGCCGTCGATCTGCCGCGGATCCCCGCTCCCCATGATCCTCAGCAGCAGATCATCCCTCCGCTCCCGATCCACCGGCAGATCGCTGGCCAGGAAGTAGGCCCCCTTCGAGGTACCACCTCGCATCAGCATGCACGGAACCCCAGCCATCCCCACACCTCGCCTCTTTCACGCGCAGGTAGTCGTCAATCGCGGCCTCGCTCTCTTGCATCGCAACGGGTGGGTTGCGTCATTCGCGCGGCCTTGGTCTCTTGCGTCGTCAGCAACGGGCGGTTGTCGTCAATCGTGCGGTCTTCTGGCCCTTTGCTTTCCTCCAGCCTTCGGCGTCACTGGGTTGCGTACATTTCTGCGGTCACGTACCGAACGCCCAGCGCCGCCAGCTTGTCCCGTAGCCCGTACCGGTCGAGGCCGAGTTGCCCGGCGCGGAATGCTTCCCGGGCCGCTTCTTCTTTCTGGACCCTGGCCTGAGCCAGTCCGATTGCCTGGTCGACCTGTTCGCGCGGCACGCAAAGCACCCCGTCGTCGTCGGCCAGGATCACGTCGCCGGGTCGAACCGTCTGCGTGCCGACCACAATCGGCACATTCACCGCGCCGGCGGTCGACTTCACGGTTCCTTGAGCGCTGATCGCCTTCGACCACACCGGAAACCCCATCGCGTGCAGCTCCGCGACGTCCCGCACGCCGGCGTCGATCACCAGTCCCCGCACGCCCCTCTCCTGCAACGACGTGGCCAGCAGTTCGCCGAACATGCCATCCGTGCAAGGAGAAGTCGTGGTGACGACCAGGACGTCACCCGGTTCGCACTGCTCCACCGCTGCGTGGATCATCAGGTTGTCCCCGGGCCAAGACAACACCGTGACCGCCGAGCCGCCGATCCGGTTGCCCAGGTGTGTCGGCCGTTGCCCGGGGCCCACGAACCCGATGCGCCCCAACGCCTCGTGTACGGTCGCCACTCCGTACGGCGCCAACCGGTCGATCGCCTCGAGCGACGCCCGCGGGACATCGGTCACCACCACGGTGTCCATGCCAACTCCGTTCCCTGAGTGCTGTGCCGCCTACCCATCTCGTGGAGTGCGGTGATCGCGAGCCGCCCGCTGTGTGCCACCTGGTGTGTTGCGCGAGCGCTGTGACCACGCTCCTTTGACGCTTGTCGAAGTGCTGTGACCGCGCGCCTCGGACGCTGGCCGAAGTGCTGTGACCGCGCGCCTCGGACGCTGGCCGAAGTGCTGTGACCGCGCGCCTCGGACGCTGGCCGAAGTGCTGTGACCGCGCGCCTCGGACGCTGGCCGAAGTGCTGTGACCGCGCGCCTCGGACGCTGGCCGAAGTGCTGTGACCGCGCGCCTCGGACGCTGGCCGAAGTGCTGTGACCGCGCGCCTCGGACGCTGGCCGAAGTGCTGTGACCGCGCTCCTCGGACGCTGGCCGACGTGCTGTGGTGGCGCTTCGTCGGCTCGGTTCGCTTGCTCGGTTCGCTTGCTCGGTTCGCGGAGCTGGTGCCCATGCCGCACTGGTGCACGCCGCTGCTCCGTTCGCGGAGCGCGGATGTTGTGCTGGTGTGCGCCGCTGTTCTGTCTCGCGAAGCCTCGTGACCGCGTTCCGTTGGTGTCTACTCCGTTTCGCGGAGCGCGGTGATCACGCTGCGCAGGTGGGCGCGAGCCGCCTCCTCGGCTGCGTCGGAGTCGTGGCGGGCGATGGCCTCGATGATCGCCAGGTGTTCCGGTAGCGACACGTGCGTGCGGCCGTCACGCATGGCCAGCCGGAACTGGTGCCGCACGATCTGCCCGTGCAGCCGCTCCAGCAGTTCGCCGGCAACGGGCTGGTCGGCGATCTCCCGCACCAGCCGGTGCAACTCCCGGTTCAGCGCCGAATACTTCATCGGCTCGCCGTCGGCGACGGCCGCCCGCATCTGTTCGCCGACCTCGACGAGGGCCTCGATCTGGTCGTCGGTGGCCTTCTCCGCGGCCTTGGCGGCGCAGAGCCCCTCCAACACCATCCGGCACTCGGTGATCGCCACGGCCTCGTCGACGGTCACGACCCGCACCCGCGCCCCCCGGTTCGGAATGCGCTCCACGAGCCCCTCGGCCGTCAGGTCGATCAGCGCGGCCCGCACGCTGGCGCGCGTGACCCCGAACGTCTCGGCCAGTTCGGCCTCCACTAGTCGCTGACCAGGCACGACGTCGCCGGACAGCAGTGCCGCCCGCAACGCGGCGATCGCCGCCTGCTTGCCGGCCTCGCCTTCCTGCTGCTGCCGACCAAGCCTGCTCTCCTGGAGATGCGGCCCCGCATGGGTCTCCCGAATCTGCCGGCCGCCCACGCTCTCGGCCAGGTACTGCCCGGCTCCGCCGGCCTCGCCGTCCCGTGGCGCGCTCGACATGGGTGCTCCCTTCCTCGACAACGGACGCTAAGCATCTCACACAAGATTGTCAACAATCTCGTTCACAACTCTTGTGACGATCGTGGTGGCGAAGCTACGGTTCCGGGCCATCGACCCGAGGGAGGGTTCATGTCCAGCAGCGCGCAAGCGCCGACGCAGGACCGAGCCGCCGTGCTGGCCCGGCTGGACCGCCTGCCGCGGCGGGCCGTCGGCTACGCGGCCACCGGCATCGTCGGCTTCGGCATGTTCGTGATCTTCTACTGCAACTTCGACATCAACGTCTCGTTCCTCCAGACGTGCAGCCAGATCGTCCCGGGCTGCACGCCGGCGAACGCGCAGTCCTGGCTGCCGCTGCCGGTCTGCGCGTACCTCGCCGGCTACGTCGTGGGCGGCCTGCTCATCGCCCCGATGTCGGACCGCTTCGGCCGACGGTCGGTGTTGGCAGCCTCGGTCGCCTTCACGGCGCTGGGCTCGGTGATCGCTGCCCTGGCCGGCGACTACGCGACGTTCACCGTCGGCCGGGCCGTCACGGGCATAGCCATGGGCGGCGTGCTCGCGGTCGGCAACACCTACATCGGCGAACTCGCCCCGCACGGAGCCAGGGCCCGTTACACCGCAACGACCTTCGTGCTGTGCACGCTCGGCGCGATGGTCGGCATCGGTCTCGGGCTGGTGCTCACCACGGAGGCGGCGCCGTTTCCCCAGGGCATGCCGCTCGCGTTCGGTCTCGCCAACGGCTGGCGCTGGATCCACTGGGTGGCGGTGATTCTGGGCGCGCTCGCCACCGCGGCGGCGTCGCGCCTGCCGGAATCCCCGCGCTGGCTGGTGGAACACGGCCGCCTCGACGACGCCGACACGGTGGTGACGGGCCTGGAGGCCAGGGCACGAGGTCCGCTGCCCGAGCCCGACCCGTCCACGGTGCCGCCGCCGGCCGAGCACGCCAGCCACGCCTACCGCGAGCTGTTCGCGAACCGCCGCTACCGGCGACGCGCGCTGCTGCTGGTGGCGATGTGGTTCACCGGCTACGCAACGGTCTTCTCCTATTCCACGGGCTCCACGGTGGTGCTCACCAGCCTGCACTTCACGCCGCCGGTCGCCGGCATGATCTCCGCCGCCGGTGGCGTCGGCTTTTTCGTGCAGGGCCTGTTCTCCGCCCGCTACTCGGAGGTGCTGGAGCGCCGCTACTGGCTGCCCGTCGGCGCGGCGATGACCGTGCTCGGCGCGGTCATCATCGCCGTGTTCGGCACGGACATCGGCTGGGCCTTGGCCGGCTCCTTCCTGGTGTTCTTCGGCTTCAACGTCTGGGTGCCGCCGACGTTCGCGCTGTCCGCGGAGAGCTTCCCGACCCGCATCCGGTCCGCCGGTTTCGGCCTGGTCGACGGCATCGGCGTGCTCGGCGGCGCGACGGGCGTGCTGGTCATCGCCCCGCTGGTCCCGCTGCTCGCGCCGCTGCCGGCGCTGCTGCTGGTGTCGAGCTTCCTGGTCGTCGCCGCCGTGCTGGCCCAGTTCACGCCGCGTACCCGCAACCGTGCTCTGGAGGAGCTTTCCCCGTGATCGTCGACTGCCACGGCCACTACACGACCGCCCCCGCCGCCCACACCACATGGCGGGAACAGCAGCTCGCCGGCGACATCCGGCCGTACCCGGCCATCTCCGACGACGAGATCCGCGAGTCCGTGCGGGGCCAGCTGCGGCTCATGGACGAACGTGGCATCGACCTGACCGTCTTCTCGCCCCGCGCGTCCGCCATGGCCCACCACCTCGGCGACGAGACCCTCAGCGCCGCCTGGGCAGCGGCATGCAACGACCTCATCCACCGCGTCGTCACGCTGCACCCCGACCGCTTCGTCGGCGTGTGCCAGCTGCCGCAGTCGCCGGGGGTACCGATCGAGCGCTCGATCGGCGAGCTCCGGCGGTGCGTGACGGAGCTGGGTTTTGTCGGCTGCAACCTGAATCCCGATGCCAGCGGCGGCTTCTGGACCGCGCCACCGCTAACCGACCATGCTTGGTATCCCTTCTACGAGGCGATGATCGAGTTGGAGGTGCCGGCGATGGTGCACGTGTCCGCCTCCGCGAACCCGGCGTTCCACGCCACCGGCGCGCACTACCTCAATGCCGACACGACCGCCTTCATGCAGCTGGTGCAGGGCGACCTGTTCGGCGACCTGCCCGAGCTGCGGCTGGTCATCCCGCACGGCGGGGGAGCGGTCCCGTACCACTGGGGCCGCTACCGCGGCCTCGCCGACATGCTGGGCCGTCCGGACCCCGCCCGGCACGTGCTGGCGAACGTCTCCTTCGACACCTGCGTCTACCACCAGTCGGGCATCAACCTCCTGTTCGACGTGATCGAGCCGGACGCCGTGCTCTTCGGCTCGGAGGCGCTCGGCGCGGTCCGCGGCGTGGATCACCGCACCGGCCACCATTTCGACGACACCCGGCGGTACGTCGATGCCGTGAAGCTGTCCGAGGAGGACGCCGCGAAGGTGTACGAGCACAACGCCCGCCGCGTCTATCCGCGGCTCGCCTCTCGGGTCTCCCGGGCCCGGAATGAACACGGCCAAAGTCAGTCCGAGCATGGCAGCTGAGCGAGGGGAAGACTTGGCTCGGCCCGCACTGGACGGAGATGGTCAGGGCGGCGGTCGCTGGCGCGGACTCGAGCCGCGCGAACCGTCGGCGCGGGCACGTGCGATGCCAGGCCACGAAGTTCGGCCCCACGCGGTCGTCGTCGAGCTGATCCGACGCGGTGCCGAGGTCCCCGCCGTACACGACGGTCGGCCCGCACGATGGGTCGTCGTCATGGTCCACCGCGAACGCCCGGAATCAGGGTCACGCTGGCACCGACCCGTCCTCGTGGGAACCGAGCTTCGAGTCGCAGTTCTGCTCGAAACGTACATTCGATGTGTCTGTGAGCGTGACTCGCGGGGGTTCATCGGTCGGCCATGGCGGTGGTGAGGGATTGGCGTGCGGCGCGGCGGGCGGGGATCAGAGCCGCGAGACCGGCGGCCAGGACGGAGGCGGCGACGAGGACGCCGAGGCGGTCCCAGGGCAGGGTGAACAGCACGGGCTGGGCGTCGGTGGAGGCCACGCGGGCCAGCATCCAGGCCGACGCGACGCCGACCATCAGACCGCATGCGGCGCCGAGCAGGGCCACGAACACCGACTCCGTCATCACGGTGGCGCCGAGGCCGCCCCTGGTGAGGCCGAGGGCCCGCAGCAGGGCGGACTCGCGGGTTCGTTCCAGTACGGACAGCCACAGCGTGTTGGCGATGCCGGCGAAGGCGATCAACACGGCGAGGGCGGTGAGAGCCCACAACAGGTTCAGCGTGCCGCGCAGCGGTGTGGTCATCTGCTCCTTGATGTCGGCGACGGTGTTGAGCTGTGCCAGCGGTGCGCCGGACAGCGCCTGCTCCAGTACGGGACGGACCTGAGCGGCGGCCGACCCGGAGGCCACCTTGACCAGCACGCTCTCGTCGTAGCCGGGCTCGCCCTTGAACGCGATCGCCTGCTGCTGCGCGAGATCGACCAGCGCGAGGCCGAGGTCGACGCCGGGGGCGTTCACGCTGTCGTACACGGCGACGACACGGAGGGGCGTCCTGGCTGCCACGGTGTCACCGACCTTGAGCCTCGTCTCGGTGGCGAGTTCCTTGCTCACGGCGATCTCGCCCACGTCTAGGTGGTCGAGCCGGCCGGACAGCACCGCCGGGTGCAGCAGGCTGCCGACGGCGCTCCCGGTCACCGCGGCCATGCTGTAGACACCGGCGGAGCCGAGGTCGCCGTTGAACGACAGCCGCTCGGCGGTGACCGACACACCCGGAACCCGCGCGAGGGTGCCGGCCAGATTGTCGGGCAGTGGCCGGTTGACGACGGCGGTGGTGACGGTGAAGTCCGCCGCGAGCTGCTGATCGAGGCCTCGGCTCTGGCCGGCCTCGATGCCGGCGGTCGTCGTGGTCACCATCGACACCACCGCCAGACCGATCGTCAGCGCGGCGGCACTGGCGGCGGTGCGCCGGGGGTTGCGGTCGGCGTTGAGCGCGGCCAGCTTGGCGGGCTGGCCCACGGCCGGCGCGAACACCGAGCTCAAGGTGCGTACGACTGGCCCGACCAGGACCGGGCCGATGGTGAGCGCCGCCAGCAGCAGCGCCACCATGGCGACGATCGCCAGTGCGGCGCCGGTGTCGGTGTCGACGCCCAGTGACAGCGCGCCCGCTCCGACGGCGACCAGAAACGCCACGACCGCGGCGGTGACCCGCAGTCGGCCGGCCCGCGTGGACTTGCCTTCGAGCGGGGTCCGCAGTGCCTCCACCGGTGCGACCCGGGTGGCCGCCCGTGCCGGTACAGCGGCGGCCAGGACCGTGACCAGCACGCCGATCGCCACGGATTCGACGGCACTGCGCACGCTGAGCGGCACGTACACGGACTGTGCGCCGATGATCGTCTGGAGCGCGGCGGCGACGCCCAGGCCTGCGAACAATCCGACGACAGATGCCACGACGCCCACCACCACGGCTTCCGCCAGCACGCTGGCGAAGACCTGCGACCGGTCGGCGCCGACGCAGCGCAGCAGTGCCAGCTCGCGGGCCCGCTGGGTGACCAGGATGGTGAACGAGTTCAGGATCACCAATCCCGCCACCACCATCGCCAACACCGCGAAGGCCGTGAAGAACTTGGTCAGGCTCGCCGAGTCCGGGGCGGCGTTGCCCAGTAGCTGCGACGCCGCTTGCTCGCCGGTCGCAACGTCGACGCCGTGCACGGTCCGGGCGATGCTGTCGGCGAGTTGCTGCTGGCTCACGCCCGGCGCCGCGCGAGCGATGATCTCGCTGTACGCCGTCCCCGGCGCGAGCTGCCGCGCCGCGTCCGGAGTGAGCACCAACTGCGGCGCGCCGATGCCCGCGTCGGTCGGCCGGCTGAACGAGCCGACGACCGAGTACTGGTGCTGCGTGCCGTTCTGGTCGAACACCGTCACGCGCTCACCGGGCGCGTAGCCGAGCTCGGCGGCGGTGGCGACCTCGTCCGCCTTGCCCGGGAGACGGCCGCCGGCCAGGTCGAACGGGCGGAGCCGAGGGTCGGCGGGCAGGGCGATCGCGCCGGCGTCCCGTGCGTGACCGTCGACCAGCAGGGGAGTCGGGGTGAAGGCGCGGCCCTCGGCCGAGGCGACGCCCGGCGCCTGGCGGATCTGGTTCAGGACGGTGTCGTCCAGATCGCCATGCTTCACGGTGACGTCGGCGTCGACGCCGCGCAGCTGATATGTGACGGCTGCTCGCACGCTTGCGTGCACGGCGTCAGCCAGGACCAGCGCGCCGGACACGAAGGCCACGCCGAGCATGATGGCGACGGCCGACAGCAGCAGTCGCTTGGGCCGGGCCTTGAGACCGGCGACAACGGTACGCAGCATCACGCCCCCAGACTCGTCAGCGCCGACAGGACGGCGTCGGCTGTGGGCCGCTGAAGATGCGAGGCGACTCGACCGTCGGCGAGTAGAACTCCGTGGTCCGTATAGGAGGCGGCGACGGGATCGTGCGTCACCATCACCACCGTCTGCCCGAACTCGTGGACCGACGCCCGCAGGAAGCCCAGCACCTCCGCGCCGGAGCGGGAGTCCAGGTTGCCGGTCGGCTCGTCGGCGAACACCACGTCCGGCCGGCCCACGAGCGCGCGGGCGCACGCCACCCGCTGCTGCTGGCCGCCCGACAGCTCACTCGGCCGGTGTCCCAGCCGGGCACGTAGTCCCAGCACGTCCACCACGGTGTCGAACCACTGCTTGTCCGGGTCACGGCCGGCGAGGCGGAGGCCGAGCAGGATGTTGTCCTCGGCGCTCAGCGTGGGCAGCAGGTTGAAGGACTGGAACACGAAGCCGACGTGGTCGCGGCGCACACGCGTGAGCGCTGCGTCGGACAGGCGGGTGACCTCGTGCCGGCCGATCCGCACCTGTCCCGAGTCCACCCGCTCCAGGCCGGCCAGGCAGTGCATCAGCGTGGACTTGCCGGAGCCCGACGGTCCCATGATCGCGGTGAACCGGCGGGTCGGGAAGGCGACGGACACGTGGTCGAGCGCCCGCACCGCGCCGTCGCCGTGTCCGTACACCTTCACCACGTCGGCCGCTTCGACCGCCGCTGGACTGTCCACTGTGCTCTCCTCGCTCGTCGGGCTCGCACGGCGATCGTGCCGGGGGGCGGCTGAACGAGTCCTGAAGCGACCTGAAGTTCTCTTCAGGATCTGTCGGGCCCATCTGGGAGGATCGACGCATGCGAGTGCTCGTCGTGGAGGATGAGAGGCGGCTGGCCGAGTCGCTCCAGTGGGGACTGGAGGCGGACGGCTACGCCGTCGACCTCGCGTACGACGGGCTGACGGGCCTCGCGCGTGGGCAGGAGCACGCGTACCAGGTGATCGTGCTCGACATCATGTTGCCGAAGCTGAACGGGTACAAGGTGTGCGAGGCGTTGCGCGCATGCGGGGTCACCACGCCGATCCTCATGCTCACCGCCAAGAACGGCGAGTACGACGAGGCGGAGGCGCTCGACACCGGCGCCGACGACTTCCTCAGCAAGCCGTTCTCCTATGTGGTGCTGAAGGCCCGGCTGCGTGCGCTGACGCGGCGCGGGCGGGTGAGCGCGGCCGCCGAGCTGACCTTCGACGACCTGGTGCTGAATCCGGCCAAGCGCACGGTCCGGCGGGCCGGGCAGCCGATCACCCTGACGTCGAAGGAATTCGCGGTGCTGGAGTGCCTGCTGCGCCAGGACGGGGAGGTCGTCGCCAAGCAGGAGATCCTCGACCAGGTCTGGGACATGGCCTACCGCGGCGATCCGAACATCGTCGAGGTGTACGTGAGCACGTTGCGCCGCAAGGTGGACGCGCCGTTCGGGCGACGCACGATCGCCACCGTGCGCGGCATCGGCTACCGGCTGGTCGACGATGAGTAGGTGGTGGCCGGCGTCGGTCCGGCACGGCGCGGCCTTCGCGGCCGCGCTGGCATGCGGGGTGGTGTTCAGTCTGGGAGCGTTGGGCGTCCGGGCCTTCGTGGAGGCGCGGTTGTCCACGGGGGCGGCGAAAGCCACGTGGGCCCAGGTGGAACGGCTGGCGCCGACGCTTGCCGCCGGCCGGACGGCGCCGGAGGACTCGGGTCTGAACGGCGACGCCATGTTCGTCGCGGTGGACGACGGCGGCAAGGCGGTGGTGACGAGCGACAGCATCATCCGATTGCATCCACAGTGGACGCTGCCGCCGCCAGCACCTGCTGGTGCGCCAGGGAACTGGCAGACGACGACCGAGGTGACGCTGCGGTCGGTCGAGCACTCGCACTGGCGTGAGTTCCGCACGTACACCGCGTTGGGGAGGATCGCGACCGGTACGTCCGGGCAACGGCTCACGGTGTACCAGTTCGTACTGCCCTGGGACGCGCTCAACGCCGTCGAGCTGCTCGACGAGTCGATGGAGATCTTCGTCCCGCTGGCGGCGTTCATCGCCGCGGTGGTCGCGTGGTTCGCCTTGCGGCGGACGCTCCGGTCGGTGGACGCGATCCGCAGCGAGCTGGCCGGGGTGAACGGCAGCCGGCTCGACCGGCGAGTGCCGGTGCCGCCGTCGCGGGACGAGATCTCCCAGCTCGCGGTCACCACCAATGAAACGCTCGAACGACTCCAGCGGGCCCACGACCAGCAGGAACGGTTCGTCGCCGATGCCAGCCACGAGCTGCGCAGCCCGCTGGCCAGCCTGCGCACGGGTCTGGAGGTCGCGCTCGAACACCCGGACCGGGCCGACTGGCCGACCGTCGCCCGGCAGTCGCTGCTCGACGTGCAGCGCCTCCAGCGGATCACCGCCGACCTGCTCCAGCTCGCCGTCGAGGACAAGCAGGCGCCGCCGGACCTGGTCGACCTGGCCGAGGTGGTCACGGAGCAGGTCGCCGAGAGGTCGTCGCTGGAGTGCGGGCCGACGGTGCGGTCCGTTGTGGATGGTCCGGCGATGGTGCGCGGCGAGCTCGTGCAGCTGGAGCGGCTGCTCCGGAACCTGCTCGACAACGCCGTGCGACACGCCGCTTCGACCGTCACGGTGTCCCTGACCGGTGGAAGGGAGGTGGTGCTGACGGTGCTCGACGACGGGCCCGGCATACCCGTGGACGATCGTGAACGCGTGTTCGACCGGTTCGTCAGGCTGGACGATGCCCGGGCACGCGACGTCGGCGGCTCCGGGCTCGGGCTCACGCTGGCCCGGGGCATCGCGGTCCGGCATGGCGGCTCGCTGTGCGTCGAGAACAGCGACACCGGCGCCAGGTTGGTCGCGCGCTTGCCGGGTGCATTCCCCGGTCCCGAGTTACCGTGATCGGGTGGCGAGCCCGGTCGAACTGGACGTCGACGGCCTCCCGGTCCGGTTGTCCAGCCCGGACCGGGTGTACTTCGCCGCTCGCGGCGAGACCAAGCTGGATCTGGCCCAGTACTACCTGGCCGTCGGGCCGGGCATCGTGCGGGCGCTGCGGGAGCGGCCGTGCATGATGCACCGGTTCCCGAGCGGGACCGCCGGCGAGAAGGTGCACCAGAAGCGGGTGCCGGCCGGAGCGCCGCCCTGGCTGGAGACCGTGCGGGTGCACTTTCCCCGGTACAAGCGCTATGCCGACGAGCTGTGCGTCACCAAGCTCGCTGACGTCATCTGGTCGGTGCAGATGTCCTGCGTCGAGTTCCATCCATGGAACTCCCGCCGCGCCGACACCGAGCGACCCGACGAGTGGCGCATCGACCTGGACCCGATGCCCGAGTGCGGTTTCGACACGGTCCGCCGGGTCGCGGGGGTGGTGCACGAGGTGCTCGACGAACTCGGCGTCACCGGCTACCCGAAGACCTCCGGCGGCCGTGGCCTGCACGTCTACGTGCGGATCCGGCCCGAGTGGGAGTTCGGTCAGGTCCGCCGGGCCGCGCTCGCCTTCGCCCGCGAGGTGGAACGCCGGGCGCCCGCCGTCGTCACGACCACCTGGTGGCGGCGGGACCGCGATCCGCGGACGCTGTTCGTCGACTACAACCAGAACGCCCGCGATCACACCATCGCCAGCGCCTACTCCGTGCGGGGTGTGCCGGAAGCGACGGTGTCCACGCCGATCCGTTGGGACGAGCTGCCCGGCGTCGAGCCACGAGACTTCACCATCGCCACAGTGCCCGCGCGGTTCGCCGAGCTCGGCGACCTGCACGAGGGCATCGACGACGTGGCGTACTCGCTGGAGCCGCTGCTGGAGTGGGCCGAGCGGGACGAGCGTGACGGCGCCGAGGACCCGGGCGAGTCCCAGTGACAAGCTGACGTCCATGATCGACGAATTCGCGAAAGAGTATCTGCACGACGATCTGCGCTCGATCCGTGAGGAGCTGATCGGCAAGCTCGACGGCCTGTCCGAGCACGACATCCGCCGGCCGTTGACCTACACCGGCACCAACCTGCTCGGCCTGGTCAAGCACCTCACGCTGTCGGAGTCGCGGTACTTCGGCGACGTCTTCGGGCGGCCGTTCGCCGAGGCCATGCCGCGGTGGGACGACCTGTCGCAGCGTGGTCGGGACATGTGGGCCACCGAGCTCGAGAGCCGCGCGGAGATCGTCGACCGCTATCGGCGCGTGGTGGAGCACTCGGACGCGACGATCGAGGCGCTGCCCATCGACGCCGCCGGGCACGTGCCGTGGTGGCCGCGGCCCGAC
Organism: Kutzneria buriramensis; assembly: GCF_003387475.1. Taxonomy (GTDB): domain Bacteria; phylum Actinomycetota; class Actinomycetes; order Mycobacteriales; family Pseudonocardiaceae; genus Kutzneria; species Kutzneria buriramensis. Next base: position 173,932 of record NZ_QUNO01000020.1, read on the forward strand.
GTGATGTTGTTCAACATCCTGGTGCACATGCTCACCGAGACCAGCCGGCATGCCGGGCACGCCGACATCCTGCGCGAGGGCCTCGACGGCCAGCCCGGTGCGGACATGCTGGGCCGCGATGCGGCGTTCTGGGCCGAACGGCGAGCGGCGGTGGAGAAGGCGGCGACTGAGTGGCAGTAGCGGGTGGCGACAAGGGAGGCGACGGTCCTGAGGGTGGTTGACAGGCTGAGGAGCGGGCGGGGTGGTCGCGCTGCAGGGTGAGCAATCGGTCGAGGGGCGGAGCGGCGATGGGCGGGTCCGGGAGCAGAGGCTGGACGTGGTGGACCACATGCGGGATTAGTGCGGTGGTCGGGCGGGCGGTGGAACGGCGAGGTGGCTGAGCAGGGTCGTGGTGGGTGGGGCTGGGAACGGTGGGTGGGGCCTTCGAGCGGAGTGGCGGGACTGGGGTCAGCAGGTGCCGCTGGTGCAGGGGCGGCGGCTGAGGGCGTCGAAGAAGACGGCGCGGAAGGCGGCGCCGTCGAGGGCCTGGTAGGCCTTGCCGCCGGTGGCGGCGGCGATCTGGTTGAGGACGTTCATGTCGGCGTCGGGGCCCAGGCCGATGCCGATGATCTCGATGGGGCGGGTGGGGTCGACCTCGGTGCGGAGCTTGGTGAGCAGGCTGTTGAGGTCGAGGCCGCCGGGGGTCTCGTTGCGGCCGTCGGTGATGAGGACCTCGGCGTTGACCTTGGTGGGGTCGTAGGTGCTGCGCAGCTCCTCGAAGCCGGACAGGGCGGTGTCGTACAGCGCGGTGCTGCCGCCGACGCGTCCGGGCAGGGTGAGGCCGGCCTGTTGCAGGGCCAGCCGCTGGGGCACGCCGTGGTCCAGGCCGCCGAGCGGTCCCAGCGGCACGAGTTCAGTGGTCTGCTGGGCGAAAGTCCACAGGCCGACGGCGGTGGTGTCGGGCATCAGCGACAGGCCGGCGAGCGCCCCGTCGCGGGCGACCTCGATGCGCTTCTGGTGGTCGGGCATGGGCTCGTTCATCGAACCGGAGGTGTCGATGATCGCCAGGGTCCGCCCGTCCAGGTGCACGACGTTCCACGCCCGCATGACGGTGGTGACCTGGTCGGCGGTGGGGGCGGGCAGGATCGCCGGCGTCTGGGAGCGGACGCCGTCCTTGCCGCCCCACGAGGCGGAGGCGACGGCGTGCGGGTCGCGGAAGCCGGCGGCGGCGAAGACGCCCATGGAGCGGGCGGAGCGGAGCTCGTTCTCGAACGAGGTGGCCGCGGCGGCGACGGCCGAGGACTCGGTGTTGGTGGCGACGCGGACGACGGGGTAGTCGAACAGGACGCTGCCCTCGGCGGGGTAGACGGCGACGACCTTGGTGGTGGCCGACGCGTTGTGGGCGACGACCGACTGCTCGGTGGTGGTGAAGACGGCGCCGGGTTTGCCCTGCAGGACACCGAAAGCGGAGTCGACGCTGTCCACAGTGGAGCTGCGCAGCTTGAGCAGCGCGGAGATGAGCTGGGGCGGCGGGGTGCCGGTCGAGGCGGGGGAGAGCTGCTGGGCGAGGGCGAGCGTGGCGATGCCCTCGGTGTTGCTGAGCGGGTCGGCGATGGCGACGTCGCCGCCGACGAGCTGCTGCCAGCTGACCCGGGACGCCGGCCAGCCCATCTTGGCGGCCTGCTGCTGACTGGTCGCGATGACCAGCGGCGAGGAGGCGAGCGACGAGTGCTCGAGCAGGTGCGGGGTGGGGCCGGTGATCTTGGATTCCAGCTGCTGGGCGGTCGGCACCCACAGGCTGGAGTCGGGGATCCACAGCGCCGGCGGGTCGATCGGGTTGACGGGGAGGTCCTGCACGACCTGGGCGGCCTGCTCGCCGGCGACCTCCACGGAGAAGCAGGGGCCGTCGGCCGCGCTGGGGTCGAAGGCCTCGGCGATGTTCCGCACGGGCGCGAGCATGGCGGGCGCGACGACTACACGGAGCGTGACGGACTGGCCGTGGCAGTGCGACGAGCGCACGGCGTTCGCCACGACCACGCCGGTGACAGCGAGGGAGGCGACCATGAGGGGGAGGAGGAACGGACGCAGCGGATGCCGCGAGTCGCGCGAGTGATGTGCCGCCATGGGGCGCGAGCACCTCCGACCGGACGATGGGACGTAGATCTCCACGCTCTGATACGCGGGGGAGCCCGCGAGGGTTCAACTCGTCATGACGGTGAACAGTGCTGCCGCGGCGTCAACGACATCGGTCCATCGTGGATCCTCCGAATACCGCTCATAACGCGCATCGGGCCCAAGGTCGCCGACCATTCGTTGCAATAGCGCCAAAACGGCCTCGAATGCGGCGGCCTCGAGATCGTTGCGCAGCACCTCGCCGGGCGTCAACCGGAGCAGTGTGTCCCATCGATAAATTCCGCCGTCCGCGAGGTTCTGGACCGCGCCGAGCAGTTCGAGGCGTTTGCGAGGTCGGCGCACCTCCGTCAGCCCGGTGCTGACCAGGTTCCACCGCTGCGCCACCTGCTCGGCCAGTTCCCGCGTGTCCCACAGCCACAGCTCGCGATCCCAGTGCTTCCACGGCCGCGTCAGCTCCCGATGAACCGCCGGGCTGTACACACCGCGTACCCGGAAATTGGTCAGATGGAACCTTTCGATCACGATGCGCACATACCGGCTCTGCCCGCGACCGCGGTGCCGCCCGATGACGAACACGCTGTCGCCGCCGTCGCCCCACTGCGGCGGTAACACCCACACCTTCGCTCCACCGGCGAAGTGCCGCAGCCCGCGACGGACTTCCGCGTCCGGCCCGTAAGTCGTCTCCGCGGCCACGTTCGCGACCACGCACCATGTCAGCGCCCCGGGTGGTTCCTCCATGGCGCCAGTCTCACCGACGCCGGCAACCGGAATTCAGGCGCGGAAGGCGGCGACCACCATGTCGGCCAGCCGGTCCACATAGTCCTCGGCCATCGGGCTGTGGATGGCGGTCAGCCGCCAGTACAGCGGGCCGGCGAGGAAGTCGAGGCACAGTTCGACATCGGTGTCGGCGGGCAGCTCGCCGCGGGCGATCGCCCGCGAGAGGAGGTCGGATGCCTTGGCGCGGCGGGGATCCCGGATGTTGGCGAGCAGCGCCTCGGCCAGCTCGCCGTTGCGGCTCCCCTCGGCCAGCAGGTCCGGGACGATCGTCCGGGCCAGCGGGTGCTCCAGTGCCGCCCGGGCGTTCACGAGGTAGGCGCGGACGTCGCCGCGGAGGCTGCCGGTGTCGGGGCTGTCGATCGCGGGCACGGCCACCGACGCGATCAGCTCGACGGCCATCCGCTGCTTGGACGGCCACCGCCGGTAGATCGCGGCCTTGCCGACGCCCGCGCGCTTGGCCACGGCGTCGACGGACAGCCGCCCGTACCCGGTCTCGGCCAGCTCCACGAAGAACGCCTCGCCGATCGCGTCGGTGACGTCGTCGCGCAGCGCCTTGCCCACGGTCATGGCACCGACGGTAGCACGGAACGGAACGGTTGCGTCTCGCGACCCGTCGGGTCTATCGTACGGAACGTAACCGTTCCGTTCCGTTGGTTTGACGAGGTCAGAGCCATGGAGTTCCTGTTCGAGGACGAGTCCTTCTCCTTCGAGGCGCTGCGCGCCGCCGGCTTCGCGAACTACGGCGGGGCCGATCTGGGCGAGGTCCTGACGACCGCGCGGGCCATTCCCGAGGGCGACGAGGCGGCGTGGCACCGCGAGTGGAAGGCCACCGCGGAGCGGGTGGAGGCGCTGGGGCGCGCCTCGCTCGCCGCCGGGCACAAGGTCAGCGCCCGCGAGGCGCTGCTGCGGGCGTCCAACTACTTCCGCACGGCCGAGTTCTACCGCCGCGACGACCCCAAGCACGACCCGGAGGTCATCGAGCTGTCGTCACGCTCCCGGGACGCCTTCGTCACCGCCGCCGAGCTGTTCGACTTCGGCTTCGAGCGGATCGACATCCCTTACGAGAACACGACCTTGCCCGGTTATCTGTACACAGTCGACGGTACGCGGCGGCCGACCGTCATCTACAACAGCGGCTACGACTCCACCCTGGAGGAGTCGTACTTCGCCATCGCCGCCGCGGCACTCGCCCGTGGCTACAACGTGCTCGCCTTCGACGGCCCCGGGCAGGGCGCCGCGCTGCGCAACCAGGGCCTGGTGTTCCGGCCGGACTGGGAAGCCGTCATCACGCCGGTGATCGACTTCGCCCTGACCCGGCCGGAGGTCGGCGTTGTCGCGCTGTTCGGCTACAGCCTCGGCGGCTACCTGGTCGCCCGCGCCGCGGCGTTCGACCAGCGCCCCGCCGCCGTGATCCTCGACGACGGCCTGTTCGACTTCTACGCCGCCATCCAGCACTCGCTGCCGCCGTTCATCACCCAGTGGATCGAGGAGGGCCGTGACGACGCGGTGGCGCCGGTGATGGCGATGCTGCGGGCGTTCAACACCCAGCTCCGGTGGGCGATGCGCAACGGCCAGTGGACGATGGGCGTCGACTCGGACGCCGCGCTGGCGCGGGAGTTCCGCCGCTACACGCTCGACGGCGTCGCAGACCGGATCATCGCGCCGACCCTGGTGCTCGACGCGGAGAACGACCAGTTCTTCAAGGGCCAGCCGGAGCAGGTCGCCAAGGCCCTGGCCAACGCCACGCTCGTCACGTTGCGCGAGGCCGAGGGCGCCGGCGAGCACTGCCACATGGGCGCGATGTCCCGCTCCCACCAGGTGATCTTCGACTGGCTGGACGAGACGCTGGCCTAGCAGTCCCGCAGTTCGGGGCTCTGGTTGAGCAACTGCCCGCGCGGCGACACGAACCGCCGGTAGCGCTGGCCGTCCACTGCGGACGGTCGGAACGCCGCCACCCGGTGGCAGTTCTGGAACGCCAGGGTCACGCCGAAGTGCCGTTCGAGGCCGCCGCGGATGGCGTCGGAGGCCAGCGCCCGCAGCAGCTGCCCCCGCTCGGCCTCGGTGGGCGGGGGCGTGGCGTCGTCGGCGAAGTCGCCGGAGCCGAGGTCCGCGACGACGCCGCTGATCACCTGCCAGGCGTAGGGCAGCGACTCGCGGACGCAGGCGACGAACTCCTCGTCGCTGACGTCGCCGTCGACGGCGCGGGCGAGCAGGGCGGGGGACACGTCCAGGGACACCAGAACCTCCGGGTGATCGTCGGGTGCTACCGTTCTACTGAACATCGAATTCATTATCAACAGGGGTCACCCGAATGAAGATCGCCTTCGTCGGCAAGGGCGGCAGCGGCAAGACCACGCTGTCGGCCGTGTTCACCCGGCGGCTCGTCGCCGAGCGGGCGCCGGTGCTCGCCATCGACGCGGACATCAACCAGCACCTCGCGGCGGCGCTGGGCGCCACCGAGGAGGAGGTGCTCACGCTGCCCACGCTCAGCGCCCACCTGCCGCTGATCAAGGACTGGCTGCGCGGCAGCAACCCGCGCATCTCCTCGGCGGCCGAGATGATCAAGACGACGCCGCCCGGCGCCGGCTCGCGGCTGCTGGAAGTGGCGCAGGACAACCCGATCTACGCCGCCTGCGTGCGGGAGATCGACGGCGCGCGGCTGGCGCTGACCGGGCCGTTCACCGACGACGACCTCGGTGTCGCCTGCTACCACTCCAAGGTCGGGGCGGCCGAGCTGCTGCTCAACCACCTCGTCGACGGGCCGGGGGAGTACGTGGTGGTGGACATGACCGCCGGCGCCGACTCCTTCGCCTCCGGGCTGTTCACCCGCTTCGACCTGACCGCGCTGGTCTGCGAGCCGACGCTGCGCAGCGTCGGCGTCTACCGGCAGTATCTGGGCTACGCCAAGGACTTCGGCATCCGGATCGCGGTGATCGGCAACAAGGTCTGCGACCAGGACGACCTGGACTTCCTGCGGGACGAGGTCGGCGACAACCTGCTGTGCTGGCTCGGTCGCTCCTCGCACGTCCGGGCGGCTGAGCGCGGCCGGGTGCTGCCGGTTTCCGAGCTGGAGCCGGACAATCTCGCCGCGCTCGACACGATCCGCGCCGAACTCGACGGCACGACCCGGGACTGGGCCGCCTACCAGCGTCAGGCCGTCGAGTTCCACCTGCGCAACGCCCGCGCCTGGGCCGGCGAGGACCTTGCGGCGCAGGTGGATCCGGACTTCATACCGTCAGCCAGATGAGGCTGGCCGTGCCGGCGATCGCGCAGTAGATCGCGAACGGCGTCAGCGTGCGGGTGTGGAAGTAGCGGGTGAGGAATCGGACCGCGAGGTAGGCGCTGACGAAGGAGGCGATGCTGCCGGCCAGCACCTGGCCGTGGATGCCGGCGCCGAGCGGGCCGAACAGGTCCGGAATCTTCAGCACGCCGGCGGCGAGGATCACCGGCGTGGCCAACAGGAAGGAGAACCGGGCGGCGTCCTCATGGGACAGTCCGCGCAGCAGGCCGGCGACCATGGCGACACCGGAGCGGCTGATTCCGGGCAGCAGCGCCAGAATCTGCGCCGCGCCGATCAGCGTGCCGCGCCCGATGGACATCTTGGCCAGCCGGGCGTCGGCGTCGGCCTCGTCGGTGGCCTCGGCCTTGCGGCGCAGCCGTTCGCCGACGAACAGCACGACGCCGTTGGCGATCAGGAAGGCCGCCGCCGGGATCGGGCGGCCGAGCGTGGTGCGGAACAGGTGTTCCAGCAGCAGGCCGGCGACGCCGACCGGGATCGTGGCGATGATGATCAGCCAGGCCAGCCGCTCGTCGGGGGTCTGCATGCGGCGGTGGCGGATCGACGTGACGAAGCCGCCGATGATGCGGACCCAGTCCCGCCAGAAGAACAGCAGCAGCGCGGCCGCGGTCGCCACGTGCAGGCCGACGATGAACGCCAGGTACGGCGACTCGGGCGCGGAGACGTCGAGGTCCCGCGCCCACTCGCCGCCGACCAGGGCCGGGATGAGCACCGAGTGGCCGAGGCTGGACACGGGGAACAGCTCGGTGACGCCCTGGAAGGCGCCGACCACGATCGCTTCGAGATAGGTCAGCACAGGCTAGATACTACAACGCTGTAGTAGGTCGCCGGCGCGTACCGTGGACACGGGAAGGAGTCGGCGATGGCGGCCTGGCGCGATCTCGTCCGGTTCATCGAGCTCGAGTACGACGTGACCAGGAGGGAACCGGACGAGATCCGGGTGCGGCTGCACTACGGCGGCGAGGACGTCGACGACGGCGAGCGGACGCAGATCGTGGTGGTCGCCCGTGAGGACGTCGAGGGCCAGGACTGGGTGCAGATCGCCACCCCGTTCGCCCGGGCCGACGCCGTCGACGTGACCGGGGTGCTCGCCGAGATCGGCGCCACCACCGTGGTCGGCGGAGCCGTGATCATGGGCGACTACCTGGTGCTGCGGCACTCCCTGCCGCTGGTGAACCTGGACATCAACGAGTTCACCGAGCCGCTGGAACTGATCGCCGGCTCCGCCGAACTGCTGGAGGAGCAGTTCACCGGGGACGACGACTACTGACCGAGCTGCCACCAGTAGCCGGCGTCGTCGTGCGGGGACGGCTCGCCGCCCATCGCCTCGTACAGGGCCTTCGCCGGGTGGTTGTCCTCGTCGGTGAACAGCCACATCCGACGGTGGCGCTCGCGGATGGCCAGCTCGCGGAACGCGGTGAGCAGCGCGCGACCGACGCCCTTGCGTCGGGCGGTGGCGACGACTCCGATCTCGTAGAGCTGCACCTGCGAGTAGCCGGCAGCGTGGCGCTGGCGGAGTCCCCACACCCAGCCGATCACCTCGTCGCGGTCCACCGCGACGAAGGCGATGGACGCCGGGTCGGTGAGGAACGGCTCGTGGTTGTCGACGGCGACGCCTCGGAAGGTGCGGACGGCGGTGTCGAGCAGGGCATGGTCGCGGGCGGTCAGCTGCTGGATCCGCATGCGGAAATTGTCGTGCTCGCAGCGAGTGCGGGCTGTCAGACTGCCGGCCGTGTCGAGTGAAGAGCCCTCCGAGCTGGACTATCTGCGGGAGATCGAGCGACGGGTCCGGCGGGTGGTCGACGCGGCGTACGACGAGGGCTGGCTTTCCTACGAAGCGGAATCGGACGCATCGAAGTTGCAGCGAGCCGTGAATCTGCTGGCCCGCGCGGTGCGGCACGACCACTTCACCGGCGACGGATGCTGGGAAGAGGGGCGGCCGCTGATCAGGTTGGCGGGCGCGCGGATCGTGCGCCCGGAGCAGGACGACTACGAGCAGGAGTGCGACCGACTCGGGGTCGAGCCGCGGCCTGAGGGCTGGGCGCTGTGGCGTACGTGGGGTCTCGGCGGCAAGGTGCCGGTCACGCTGGTGGTCACCGCGGTCGACACCACCGAGGGTCTGCTCCGGAACTGGTCACGGGGCGTCGCGTCCAACCCGCTCGAGCCGCTGCCCTCCCAGATCGCGCAGGTGCACGAGGACTGGCTGCCGGGCGTGGTGTACTCCCCGGCGCAGGTTCGGAGGCTCGGCGGCCTCGGGACATAGGATCACCCCGTGACCGACATCGACGTGCAGCGCAAGGACGACCGGTACGAGATCTGGGTCGACGGCAAGATCGCGGGCCTCGCCGCCTACGTGGACCGCGACGGGCAGCGGATCTTCACGCACACGGAGATCAGCCGCTCGCACCGCGGCGAGGGACTGTCCACTGTGCTCATCGAGCGGGCGCTGGCCGACGCCGTGGCGGCGGGCAAGCGGATCGTGCCGGTGTGCCCGGCGGTGCTGGCGTACCTGGGCAAGCACGACGGGTTCGCCGACGTCACGGACCCGGTGACGGACGAGACGCTGGACTGGCTGGAGACGAAGTTCGAGAAGCGCTGAATCCCGGCAGCACGTCCCGGAGGTCGACCGACACGGGCGGCGGCAGCGGCTCCGTGTGCTCGGCGCGGAACGAGCTGAGCAGGTAGGCGACCAGCCGCCGCGACGCGGCCAGCGCGGTCTCCGGCGAGTCGGCGACGATGCCGTTGTTGGCCATCAGCACCAGGGTCAGGTCCTCGGGCACGAAATCGGCACGAAGATGGCCGGCGGACTTGGCGCGGTCGACGAGTTCGGCGATGCCGCGAACGGCGCGGGCGTGCTGCCGGTGGACGTCGACGATGTCCGGGAAGGCCGACAGGATCGCCGCGCTGAAGCCGCGGTCGACGGCCTGCATCGCACACACCTGCTCGACCGCGGTGCACAGGCCGCGCCACGGGTCGGGATCGGCGATCGCCGCGTCCAGGGTCACGAAGCAGGCCTCGAACTGGTCCTCGAACACCGCTGTGACCAGGGATTCCTTGGTGGGGAAGCGGCGGTACAGGGTGGCCACGCCGACCCCGGCGCGGCGGGCGACGGTGGCCATCTGCACGTCGAGGCCGCGCTCCGCGAACAGGTCCCGGGCGACGGCGAGGATCCGGTCGCGGTTCGCCGCGGCGTCCGAGCGCAGGTGAGACGGGTCGGCGCGCATGTCTCTCACTTTAGGTCAAGTGGACGGGGTGCTCCACTTCCGGTGCTACGTTTTTCTCAGCAGCGGAGGAGGAAAGATGAGGGTGCAGGAAAGCTCGGTCGCGCGTTATGTCGACGGTTTCAACCGCCGGTTGGACAATCTGCGCACGTCACGCCTGCTGGGCCCGTGGCTGAGCCGCCATCTCACGGTTGTCAGCTACACCGGCCGCCGATCGGGTCGCACGTTCAGCACGCCGGTCGGCTATCGGCGCAAGGGCGACGCCGTCACCATCGCGGTGATGATGCCCGACATCAAGAACTGGTGGCGCAACTTCACTGGCGACGGCGGCCCGCTCACGCTGGACCTTCCCGGCGGGCAGCGGACCGGGCACGCCGTCGCGCGGCGCACGGCGAAGAATCGGGTGACGATCACCGTCGCGCTGTGAGCGTCACTTTCCGCCCCAGGTCTGAGGGAATCCCGGCATCTTCTGGCAGCCGCAGGTGGAATAGAACAGCGGCGGCATCCCGGGCGTGATGAACTGCGACAGGTTGTCCTTGGTGATCACCGGCTGCGGCAGCACCCATTCCTTGGGCACCTGCTTGCCGGACAGGATGTCGACGGCGGCGATCACCGCGGTCCGCCACTCGTAGACCGGATACGTGGGGGCGATGGCGTTCAGGCCGTCCTTCTGCCACAGCTCCAGGAAGTCCTGCTCGTCCTCGCCGTCGATCGGCGGCACCTTCCTGCCCGCGTCCTGGAACGCCTCCACGGCGGCGACGGTGGTCGCGCCGGCGTCCATCCACACGGCGTCCAGGCCGCCGAACCGGTCGATGTAGTCGGACACGATGGTCTTGGTCTTGGCGGGGTCGCCGTCGGTGAACTCGACGCCGACGACGTTGTCGCCGGCCTTCTGGAACACGGACTTCGCGGCGGCCCACCGGTTCTCGAGGGTGTCGACGCCGGGCAGGATGCGCAGCGCGAGCACCTTGCCGCCCTTGGGGATGCGCTGCGACTCGAACTCGGCCGCGGCGGCACCGAACGCGTAGCCGCCGATGGGGTGCACCACCGAGACCGGGCAGGTGGTGTTGACGCCGCGGTCGAAGACGACGACCGGAATGCCGCTCTGGCACGCCTTGGTGACGGCGGGGGTGAGCGCGTCGGTGGTGTTCGGCGAGATGATCAGCGCGTCGCAGTTGCGGGTCTGGAGGTCGGCGATGTCGGAGATCTGCTTGTCGTCCTTGCCCTGCGCGTCGTCGACGGTGAAGTCGCCGATCTCCGGGTGCAGCGCCACCTCGGCCTTCATGGTGGTCAGTCCGGTCACCCGCCACGGGTTGCTGACGCTGGCGTTGGAGAAGCACAGGTGCCACTTGGGGTTCTTCTTGTACTTCGTGGTGTCCACATAGGACGCATCGATGGTCTGCAACCACGGCGTCGAGGGATCGCCCTGGGCCGTCTCGGTCCGCTGCTTCAGCTCGCGGTCGAAGTCGGCCTGGTTGTAGAACTTGGACTGGCTCGCGTCCGTCGGGGTGGCGGACGAGCTGGGGCCGGCCGCGCCGGTCGGCTTGGTCGAGGTGCACGCGGCGATCGCGAGCACCGCTGCCGCGATCGCGATGCCGGGCAACACCTTGCGGGACATGGCATCTCCTTCCGGTCACCGATTGCTTCGGAGTCGGTAGGCGGCGAAGGCCACCGCCGCGACGATGAGCAGGCCCTGCACGGTGTCGCGCAGCGGCGCCGCCATGCCGAGCAGGTTGAGCAGGGTGAACATGGCCTGCAGCGCGAACGCGCCGCCCAGCGCCGCGCCGATGCCGCCGCGGCCGCCGCCGAGGACCGCACCGCCGAGCACGACCGCCGAGATGGACTGGAAGTCGTAGCCCTGGCCGGCGTTGGCGGACAGCCCGGCGAAGCCGGCCAGCAGGATCGCGGACACGGCGGCGAGCAGGCCGGACAGCACGAAACTGGTGACGCGGATCCGCCGCACCGCCACGCCGGACAGCTCGGCGGCGCGGGTGCCGCCGCCGGTGGCGAACACCTGGTGGCCGAACCTGCTGCGGTGCAACAGGAAGTACGCGGCGACGGCGATCGCCAGCAGGATGACGACCGCGTACGGGACCGGGCCGATGTCCTCCCGGCCGTACTGACGGAAGTTCTCCGCGAGCGCCCCGGTCGGCGAGCCGCCGGTCCAGAGGAAAACCGCGCCGCCCAGCACCAGCATCATGCCGAGCGTGGTGATGAATGACGGCACCCGGAGCATGGTGGTGATCAGGCCGTTCACCACGCCCACCACGACGCCGAAACCCAGTACCAGCAGGATGATCCACCACGTTCGGGACGGATCGCCCTCGCCGAGGCGGGCCGCCGCCACCACGCAGGCCGTGATCAGCGCGCCGACGGAGAGATCCAGTTCGCCGGAGATGACGACGAAGAGCTGGCCGAGGGCGAGCACCGCGAGCGGGGCGGAGCGCTTGACGAAGGCCAGCAGCGTCGGCGGGTCGGCGAAGGTGGGGTCGCGCCAGACGATGCCGACCAGCACGAGGACCAGGACGACCCAGATCGGGGCGATCCGGCGCAGCCGGGCGGCGGTGGTCGCGGCGGTCATGACTGCTCCCGGAACGCGTAGAGCGCCACCGCGCCGATGATGATCACGCCGCGGACCAGGGTCTGCACGAAGGCGTTGGCCTGGAACTGGTTGAACACGCTGTCCAGGACGGCCAGCATCAGCACCGCCGCGATGGTCCCGAGCAGCCGCCCGCGGCCGCCGGCCAGGGCGGTGCCGCCGAGGACTACCGCGGCGATGGACTCCAGGTCGTAGCCGCCGTCGGGGCCAACCCACGGCGCCCCGGCACCAAGGCGACTGGCCAGGAACACGCCGCTCGCCGCCGCGCACACCCCGGCCAGCACGTGGGCCACCAGCACGACCCGTCCGGTACGGATGCCGGATGCCCGAGCGGCCTCGATGTTGCCGCCGACGGCGTACACGTGATATCCGAACCTGGTGCGGTGCAACAGGAGCCACGCCCCGGCCACGACCGCGGCGAGCAGGAACAAGCTCACGGGCACGCCGGCGACGGCGTCGTAGCCGAGGGCCTGGAACTCGTCGGGCACCGCCCCGGCGAAATTGTCGAACAGTGCGTTGAGGATACCCCGTACCACCAGGGACATTCCTAGCGTGGCGATGAACGGGTTCACCCGCAGCCCGACGATGACGGCCCCGTTGCCCAGGCCGATCACCGCGCCGACGCCCAGCGCGGCGGCGAGGCCGAGCGGGATGTCGGCGGCGCTGCCGTTCATCACGACCGACGCCGTGACGGCGGAGACGCTGACGACGTAGGCGACGGACAGGTCGAGGGAGCCGGCGAGGACGACCAGGCTCTGGCCGACGGCGACCAGCCCCAGCGCCACCGAGGACTGCGCGATGTTCTGGAGGTTGGGCAGCGCGACGAAGTTGCCGCCGTCGAGCGCGACGACCAGCCAGGCGACGCCGAACAGGAGCACCAGCACCAGCCAGACCGGCCGGCTGGAACCGACGTGGCGGTGCGCGGCGGCGGTCATGCGGGCACCGCCAGGGCCATGATCTCCGGCTCGCCGGCGCCGGCCGGCAGGTGGCCGGCGATCCGGCCGTCGCGCATGACCAGGATCCGGTCGCTCATGCCGATGATCTCCGGCAGCTCGGACGAGATCATCAGGATGGCGGCGCCGTCGGCGGCGAGTTGCCGCATGAGGTCGTGGATGCCGGCCTTGGCGCCGATGTCGACGCCGCGGGTGGGCTCGTCGAACAGGTACACCCTGGCGTCGGTGGCGAGCCACTTGACCAGCACGACCTTCTGCTGGTTGCCGCCGGACAGCAGCCGGCTCTCCCGATGCAGGGCCTCGGGACGGAGCCCGACCTTGACCGCCAGTTCGACGAGCGCGGCGACGGCGGCGGAGGCGACGCGGCCGCCGAGGGCGCGGGCGGCCAGCAGTCCGTTGTCACGGGCGGGCAGCGGCAGCGCGAGGCCCTCGGCCTTGCGATCGGCGGTGAGCAGGCCGATGCCGGCCCGGATGGCGGCTCGCGGCGAGGTCAATCGCCTGGTGGAGCCGTCGATCTGGACGGTGCCCCGGGTGAACGGCTGCACCCCGAACAGGGCCCTGGCGAGCTCGGAGCGGCCGGAGCCGTCGAGGCCGGCCAGCCCGACGATGTCGCCGGCGCGAAGCGCGAGGTCGATGTCGTGCACGGCGTCGTTGCCGCCGCCGCTGACCTGGAGCCGCACGGGGCCCTTGCCGGGATCGGTTGCGCGGTCGGGGAAGTAGTGGTTGGACAGCTCCCGGCCGACCATCATCCGGACGAGGTCGGCGGGCGTGATCGACTTGATGTCGACGGTGTCCACCACCCGGCCGTCCTTGAGCACAGTGACCCGGTCGGCCAGCTGGAAGACTTCCGACAGCCGGTGCGAGATGTAGACTACGGTCAGTCCGCGGTGGACCATCGCGCGCAGCCGGGCGAACAGGGCGTCCACCTCGTGCGGGGCGAGGGCGGCGGTCGGCTCGTCGAGCACGAGGATCCGCGGTCGGTGCACCAGGGCCTTGGTGATCTCGACGTTCTGCTGCTGGGCCACGGAAAGCCGCCGCACGAGCGAATGCGGCGACACATTGTCCACACCGGACTCGGCCAACAGTGTTGCGGTGCGGGAGATCATCGCCCGGCGGTCCACGCGCAGCCGCCGCGTCGGCTCCCGGCCGAGGAACACGTTCTCCGCCACCGTTCGGTCCGGCAGCAGGCTGAACTCCTGGTGCACCAGGCTGATTCCGGCGGCCATCGCCTGCCGTGGATGCTGGAACCGCACGACCCGGCCGTCCAGCGCCAGCTCGCCGCCGTCGGGCTGGTGCAGGCCGGCGACGACCTTCATCAGGGTCGACTTGCCGGCGCCGTTCTCGCCGACGACGGCGTGCACCTCGCCCGCCCGGACGTCCATCGAGACGTCGTCGAGCACCGTGGTGCCGGCGAAGGCCTTGCTCACGCCTCGCACGGACAGCAGCCCACGAATCGACGGCAGCCCGGCCGCACTCGTCATCGAGCCTCCCGGCGGAGATCCAGGTAAGCGCTTTCCCGCGCGTCCACGGTCGCCGACGACGCGCCCGCTGTCAAGGCTCACGGCACCAGCACGGCCCGTCCGGGCACCCGACCGGCCGCCACCTCGGCCAGCACGTCGGCGGCCTCGTCCAGCGGGAAGCAGCGGGTGTGCAGCACGACCCTTCCGGACCGGTCGAGTTCCATCAGGTCGATCAGGTCCCGGTGCGAGCCGATCTGGTTGCCGATCACCGTCAGCTCCCGGTTGATCATGTCCAGGTGGTTCAGGGCGACCCCGCCGCCGTAGCCGACGATCGAGTACACACCGCCCTTGCGCAGCATCCGCAGCGCGTGCTCGGGCGCCCGGCCGTCGCCGACCAGGTCCAGCACGACGTCCGCGCCAAGGCCGTTCGTCTCGTCCAGTACGACCGAAACGCCGCCGTCCTCGCCGCTGGCGTGCACGGCGTCCACCGGGTATCCGCGCGCCCACTCCAGGCGCCCGGGATCGGCCTCCACCACCACGATCCGCGCGGGCGTCAGCACGCGGAGCAGTTGCACGGCAAGGTGTCCGAGCCCGCCGAAGCCGATCACCACGACGGTGCTGCCCGGGTACGTGAACGGCGCCAGCCGCTTGACGGCGTGGATGGCGGTGAGGCCGGCGTCGGCGTGCGGGGCGATCCGCGTCGGGTCGGTCTTCGGCGCCAGCTTCACCAGCGAGCGGACGCTGGTGCGCAGCAACTCGGCGTAGCCACCGTTCCACCCGTCCACGCCGGGGAATCGCCAGGTGGGGCAGTGCATGTCGTTGCCGGAGCGGCAGGCCGTGCACAGCCCGCACGTCACGGCCGGATGCACGATCACCGGATCGCCGGGGGAGAAGGCGTCGACCGCGGGGCCGACCTCGTGCACCCAGCCGGCGTTCTCGTGGCCCAGTGTGTACGGCAGCGTCGGGTGGAACGCCTCCGCCAGTTGGCCGTCGAGGATGTGCAGGTCGGTGCGGCAGATGCCGGCCCCGGCGATGCGCACGATCACGTCGTGCGGGTCGACGATGGCCGGCTCCTTGACCTCGCCGACGCGGACTCGTTCGCCGTAGCCGATGACCTGAACCGCTTTCATCGATCACTCCCGGGCTCGTGGGAGGTATAGGGTAAGCGCTTTCCAGCGATCCGGGGAGGAGGCGTCGTGTACCGGAGGCTGCTCGCGCCGGCGCTGTTCCGCGCCGAGCCGGAGTGGATCCATGACCGGGCGATCCGGCTGGCCGAGCGGGTCGGCCGCGTGCCGGCGATCGCGAGCTACTGCGCGCCGACCGATGCCAGCCTCGTCACCGACGTTGCCGGCCTGCGGATGGCGACGCCGATCGGGCTGGGCGCCGGCTTCGACAAGAACGCCCGGGCAGTGCCGGCGCTGGCGTCGCTGGGCTTCGGCCACGTCGAGGTCGGCTCGATCGCCGCGCGGCCGTCCGACGGCAATCCCCGGCCGAGGCTGTTCCGGCTCCCGGAGGACGAGGCGATCGTCGTGTACTACGGGGTGCCCAACGAAGGCGCGGACCGTGTCGCGCAGCGGCTGGCGAACCGTCGCCGCACCGCGACGCTCGGCATCAACATCGTCAACACCAATCACGGCATCGACGCGCCACCGTCCACTGAGGACGAAGTGATCGCCGATTACCTGACGTCGACCAGGATCCTCCAGCCGCACGCTGATTATCTGTGCTTGAACCTCAGCTGCCCCAACACCCACGACGGTCAGGGCTTCTTCCACCAGCCGCACCGGCTGGCGATGCTGATCGACGGCCTGCGCGAGGTCGGCATCGAGAAGCCGCTGCTGCTGAAGGTGGCGCCGTTCCCCGATCTCCGCGCGATGGAGACTTTCCTCCAGGCGGTGGCGCCGGCGGAGTTCGTGTCCGGCTTCTCGGTGAACCTGCCGGCCGGGAAGCCGCCGGGGCTGCGGGCGTCGGCGGCCGAGCTGCCGGGCGCGGTGTCCGGCCGGCCCGCGGCCGCGGCGGCGAACCGGACCATCCGGGAGCTCTACCGATCGATCGACCCCGAACGACATGTGATCGTGGGATCAGGGGGCGTGTTCACCGCCGAGGACGCGTACGCCAAGATCCGGCTCGGCGCCTCGCTCGTGCAGCTGCTGACCGCGCTCGTCTACCGCGGACCGACCGTCGCGCGCGCCATCAACCGAGAATTGCCCAAGCTGTTGCGGCGCGACGGTTTCACCCGCGTCGCGGACGCGGTGGGGACGGACGCGCGCGGTTGACCGACCGGGCAGTCCGACTTCGTTGTTCGGGCAGCCCGACGGCCGAAGCGGTGACAGATCCGGGATACCCTCGCCTCGTGCTCGTTGGTCGCGCTGCCGAACTCGACCTGTTCCGTGCGCTGCTGCGGGACCTGGTCGCCGGTCGCGGCCGCTCCGTGCTGGTCGAGGGCGAGCCCGGCATCGGCAAGTCCGCGCTGGTCAACGCCGGTCTGGTCCTGGCGGCGACGCTGGGCTGCCGCGTCCTGTGGGCGGCCGCCGACGAGCTGGTGAGCCGCTTCCCGCTGCAGGCCCTGCGGGACGCGCTGACGCCGGCCGAGCGGGAGAGCCTCGGCCCGTGCCCGGCCGTCGGAGATCCGGTCACGGCCGGGGTCGAGAGGTTTCTGGCCCTGGCCGACCAGTTGTGCGCCGACTCGCCGGTGGTGCTGGTGCTGGACGACCTGCACTGGGCCGACGACGCCAGCCTGCTGACGTGGGGGCGGCTGAGCCGCGCCGTCGACCAGGTGCCGTTGCTGCTGGTGGCGACCTGCCGGCCGGTGCCGCGGCGGGCCCAGATCGCCGAGTTGCGGCGGACCCTCACCACCCACGGCACCACGGTGATGCGGCTGCGGGCGCTGCCGGACCAGCAGGTCGACGAACTGGTGGACGACCTGGTCGGCGCGCCCTCCGGCCCCCGGCTGCGGGCGATGGCCCGCCAGGCCGGCGGCAATCCGCTGTTCGTACGGGAGCTGGTCGACGCCCTGGTGCGCGAGCAGCACGTCGAGCGCGACGGGTTCGTCGAGCTGGCGGCGGGCATCGACCGAGCGCCGGCGTCGCTGGGCACGGCCATCGCCGACCGGCTGGCGTTCCTGTCCGACGCCACGACCCGCGTGCTGCGCCCGGCGGTGTTGCTCGGCAACGAGTTCTCCCTGGCCGACCTCGCCGCCGTCAGCGGGCATGCGCCGCCGGAGCTGGCGGACGGCGTCGAGGAGGCGATGTCCGCCGGCGTCCTGGCGGAGCGCGGCGACCGGTTGGCGTTCCGGCATCCGCTGATCCGGCACGCGCTGTACGCCGCGATCCCGGAGATGCTGCGCTCCGCGCTGCACCAGGACGCCGCCCATGCGCTGGTGCGGGCGAACGGCCCCGTGGAGCGGATCTCCGCCCAGCTGACCGCCGCGCGGGGCGAGATGGCGGACTGGGTCCCGCAGTGGCTCGCGGAGCACTCCACCGCCCTGACCCAGCGGGCGTCGCCGGTCGCCGAACGGCTGCTGACCTGGGCCGTGGCGAGAATCCCGCCGGACGACCCGCTGCACGACGAGCTGAAGGCCAGGCTGGCCATCACGGCGTTCCTGCTGGGCAACGGCGAGCTGAGCGAACGCCTCGCGCGGCAGGTGCTGGCCCGTACGCGCGATCCCGAGATGGTCGCCAAGATGCGCTGGACGGTGGTCGGCTGCCTGCACCGGTCGCGCCGGTTCTGCGACGCCCGCGAGATGGTCGAGGTGGCGCTGCGCGACCCGGAGCTGCCCCCGCTGTGGGAGGCGCGGCTGCTGGCGATCAGCGTCCGGCTGCGGCGCAGCGGCCGCCGCTTCGACGACTCCGCCGCGGAGAAGGCGTTGACGCAGGCCGAACTCGCCGACGACCCCGTCGCCATCGGGTACGCCCTGCACGAGATCAGCCTGGTGCGGCTGCGGCAGCGGGACACCGCCGGCGCGCTGCGGGCGGTCCGCCGGGCGCTGCGGGCGGTCGGCGACAACCCGTACACCACCGACCTGCGCCAGACGCTGCTGATCGACCAGACGGCGTTCCTGGCGCAGCTCGACAGCTGGGACGAGGTTCGCCGGTCCGTACGGGAGGCGATCGAGCTCGCCGAGCACACCGGCACGCCCCGGCTGTGCCACGTCTACACCAACGCCGCGGACATCTGGTTCGCGATGGGGCAGTGGGACGACGCGCTGGCCGCCTCCGACGTGGCCGCGGAGCACCTGCCGGCTGCCGACTCGTGGCCCGAGCTGTGGGAACGCGTGTACGGCATGAAGGCGCTCATCGCCGGCCACCGCGACGACGTCGCCTCCGTGGAGGCGGACCTGAACCGGCCGAAGGTCCGCGGCTCGGACTCCATCCTGCTGGTCCGGGCCCGCGCGATGGCGGAGGAACGGGCGGGCCGGCCGGAGGGCGCGCTGGCGGTGCTGCGCGAGACCCTCGACCCGAACCGCGTCGAGAAGTACCAGTACCTACGGCACCGCTGGTCGCCGCAGCTGGTGCGGCTGGCGATGGAACTCGGCGACCTGGACACCGCGCGCCGGGCAAGCGACCTCTGCGAGTACGAGGCCGAGGCGGAACCGATACCGGTCAAGACCGCCGCCGCGCGCTGGTGCCGCGGCCTGCTGGTCGGCGACTGGGCTGCATTGCTGGAGGCCGCGGAGTACTTCCGCACCGCCGGCCGGCCGCTCGAACTGGGGCACTGCCTGGAGGACGCGGCGGTGCTGATGGCCTACGAGGACCGGCCCACGGCGCTGCGCACGCTCACCGAGGCCGTCGACGCCTACCTGTCGCTGGGCGCGACCTGGGACGTGATGCGGGCGGACAGCCGTGCCCGCAGGCACGGCGTCCGCCGGGGCCGGCGCGGCCCCCGCAACCGGCCGTCGACCGGCTGGGACGCGCTCACGGTCACCGAGTCGAAGGTGGCCACGCTGGTCGCCGACGGACTGTCCAATCCGGACATCGCCGCCCTGATGTTCCTGTCCCGCCGCACGGTTCAGACGCACGTCTCGCACATCCTGGCCAAACTCGGCGCGCAGTCCCGGGTCGAGATCGCCAGGCTGTCCGGCGAGCGGTCAGGGTGACGGCGTCGGGAACGCGACGGGGCTGCGCCGCCCGGCCTTGTCGATCGCCCGCACCCCGAAGAACACGTTGTCCTTGGCCAGGTTCACGGTGAACGAGGTGACGTTGCCGGCCGGCACGCCATGCGTCCAGTCCGGTTCGGTCGCCTCCCGCCACACCACCTCGTAGCCGGCCAGGTCGGCCTCGGCAGAGGCGTCCCAGGTCAGTGTCGTGGTGTTGCCGAGTTGGGCGTCGAGCAGCAGCGCGTTCTTCGGCGTGCCGGGGCCGTTGGCCAGCGACCACATCGCCGCCGCGTTGACCCGGGCCACCCGCCGCACGTAGTCGAACTCGACGAACTCGATCAGGTCGCCGAACTGGACGCCGTTCTCGACGCGGGTGTCCTGGTGCTGGTGCGCGAAGTTCTCGTGCGGCTCGGTGAACCGGCAGGCCGGGAAACCCTGTTGCAGGAACGGGATGTGGTCGCCGCCGCGCAGGTAGCGGTCGCGGCGGTAGATCACGTGCACGGTCATGTCGGCGCTGTTCGCGACATCGGTGACGAACCGGGCCAGTTGCCGGCTCGGCGAGTCCGCCTCGCTGCCGACGGCCTGGCGCACCGCCGTCTGCTGCGGGGTCTCGGACGTCGGCACGCCCTCGGAGAACAGCCGCAGCGCGTGCGGGTCGCGGGTGCCGTCGTCGGCCCGGCTGCTGCCGACGATGTCGTTGGTGAACATGCCCTGCACGTCGGTGCCGGCCGCCTTGAACTGCGCGGCCATGTGCGCCGCGCCGTACAGGCCCTGCTCCTCGCCGGCGACCGCCGCGAACACGATGGTGGCCTTCGGCTGGTGCGTGGCCATGACGCGGGCCATCTCCAGCACGGCCGCGACGCCGGAGGCGTCGTCGTCGGCGCCCGGGGCGTCGCTGGTGAAGTTCATGACGTCGCTGACGCGCGAGTCGTAGTGGCCGGACACCACGTAGACCCGGTTCGGCGACGCGGCGCCGGTCAGGGTGGCGATCAGGTTGGTGATCACGGTGGGGGTGGGGATGCGGCTGGAGACGGGCTGCACGAAGGACTGTGCCTGCACGGTCATCCGGCCCTGGGAGGTGGCGGCGATGTCCTGCATCTGGCCCAGGATCCAGTCCCGGGCCGCGCCGATGCCGCGGTTGGGGTCGGTCTGGCTGGACAGGGTGTGCCGGGTGCCGAACGTGGTCAGCTTCTGGACGGTGGCCTGGAGTCTGGTCTGGTCGATGCGGGCCAGGATGCCGCGCAGCTCGGCGTCCGGGGCCTGCGGCCGCAACCGGGTCCCGGGGCCGGGCGGCCAGGCCGCCGGCCCCGGATCGGCCGCTGCTGGTGTCGTGGATGCTGCGGCGCCGACGGCCGCCGCCGCGGAAGCGGCGAGGAAACCTCGGCGACTTGGTCGTAAGGGCTCCATGCCGGTAACACTTGGCCCGTAGGCGATTCCTGTCAACGCGGCCGATCGGCGCGGGCCGAACGGCCGCAACCTCCTTGGTTCGCTCAGCGCCAGGACGGGTCCCGCTCCAGCGCCGACACGAGCCGGCGCAGCCAGCTGTCGGCGCTGCCGTCGACGCCGGGTTGGTCGCTGCGGAAGTTCTCCCAGTCGACCTCCCGGAGCTCCAGGAGGTTCCGCGCCGTGAACGCCTCCGCCTCGTCCCTGCCGATCTCGGGTTTGAGCAGCCGCCGCACCAGATCCAGCGACACGGTGGCGTGCTCGGCGAGCAGCACCGCGTCGTAGAGGTCCTTGCCCTGCGGGTACAAGTCGGTCACCAGCCACTGGAGCTTCCACGCCAGCGAGAGATCCGCCGGCGCGGCGAGCATCGGCGTGTCCAGCGGCGGGATCCGCACCACCTCCGGCGGCTCCGGCATCGGCTCGCGGTAGACGAAGTCCAGCTGGATCGCGCCCTGCGGCAGGTCGGGGACGTCGAACGGGATCACCAGCCGCCGGCCCGGCACCCGCTCGTACGTCCAGATCTCCTCGGCGACGGCCTGGTCCGCGCGCAGCCCGGGGCCCGGGTTGGCCCGCAGCCGCTCGACCAGGCCGTCCCGCATCGCCTCGGCCTCGGCGTCGTCGGGATCGATCCGCCGCGGGACCACCACGAAGTCCAGGTCGCCGGGCTCGCGGGCGGCCTCGCCCAGCCACGCCTTGAGCACGATGCTGCCGCGCAGCACCAGGTTCTGGGCCCACGGGGATTCCGCGATGGTGGCGAGGACGTGTCCCATCGCGTCGCGGCGGGCCTTGATCCACCGCTTGCCGTCGGCGGCGTCGGCGAACCAGGGATCGCCGGCGCGATAGGCGTTCGAGTACTGCTTGAGTGCCGGATCGAAGATCGCCTGCTGCCAGACACCCTGCCCCGGCTCCACGGCGAGCGGCCGGTACGTGGCCGGGAAGCCCTCGCGGCCGGCCTTCCAGGCGCGCAGCCGCTCGTCCCGCCACTGCGTGGTGGACCAGCCGACGTCCACGCTCGGGGCGTCGTCCACCACCACGTACTCCTGCTCGACCTCCAGAACCTCGAAGCCCCGCAAGGCATTCAGCAACCCGTCCAGCCGGGCCCGGGCGGTGTCGAGCCCCACCAGGCGGCACCGCTGCGTGACGAACCGCTCCTCACGGCCGTCCGCGCGCCGGCGGCGTGCGTTGCGCGACACGTGGCCGTCGTGCCCCACGGCCGTCATCGTCAACGCCAGCACGGTGCGCAGATCACCGGACGGCAGCAGGACTTTGACGTGGTGCTCGAAGTACAGGCCGTCGCGGTGGTCGTCATCGGTGCGCGGCACGCCCTCGTTCCACGGCGCCGCCTCGATTTTTGTTCGCAGCACACGGAGTCCGGCCGTGGCCAGATCGCCGGCCCAGCGCTGCGCCACTCGGCGCACGTCGTCCAGCGTGCCGCTGGCGGTGATGGTCAGCATCGGCTGCGTCGCCTGCGCGCCGCGGTTCAGCTCGATGCAGGTGTACTTGGCCCCGGCACGCTGCGCGAACGTCGCCAGGGCGTCCGCCTCCACCGGAGCGCCGGTCAAGTGGATCTCGAAGTCGCCCGCGAACATGCGGCGGATTCTCGCAGAACGCGCTATGGCCTTCCGGCCATTTTTCCAGCTCTGCCACCACGTCAGCCCCGGACGGCGCGTGCACGGGGTCGACCAGCCATTGCAGCATCAGGCCGGTGAACAGGGCCAGCGGCACCGAGCCGCATGGGCACGTCACAGGCGCTCATCGGCGCGCGGACGCTCGCCCGCCACCTGGACCAGCCGTCCGCGTACGAGCGGGAGCTCCGCCCGTACGTCGCGGAGAACCAGGAGAAGGGCCGGCTGGCCGCTCAGACCTTGACGGCCACGCCCGCGTAGCCGGCGTTCGGCATCAGCGACTCCGGCCCGTTGTCGGCCAGGTCCGGCCGCCAGTCCGGGATCCACACCACGCCCGGCCGCACCAGCTCCCAGCCCTGGAACAGGGCCTGGACCTCGGGCTGGGTGCGCAGCCGGACCTGGGCCACGGACTTCGTGTACATCTCGCGGGCGGCGTGTAGGTGCTCGTCCGGCATGCGCTCGGTGTTGGGGCTGCCGTGCGCGATGGCCAGCATGCTGCCGGCCGGCAGCCGGTCGAGGAACCGCCGCAGGATGCCGACCGGGTCGTCCTCGTCGTGGATGAAGTGCAGGATCATGATCAGCATCACCGCGACCGGCCGCTCCAGGTCCAGCGTCCCGCGCAGCTCCGGGCTGTCCAGGATGGCGTCCGGCTCGCGCAGGTCGCCGCGCAGCACGGTGGTCGTCGGATCGCCGCCCAGCAGCTGCCGGGTGTGGCTGACCGCGACGGGATCGGTGTCCACGTACACGACCCGGGACTGCGGGTCGGCCGCGCGGGCGATCTCGTGCACGTTGCCGACGGTCGGGATGCCGGAGCCGATGTCCAGGAACTGTGTCACCCCGGCCGCCGCGCACATGCGCACCGCGCGGCGCAGGAACGCCCGGCTGGCTTGCGCCATCTTCGGACCTTCCGGCATCAGCTTGAGCATCTGCTTGGCCACCTCGCGGTCCACCGCGAAGTTGTGCGAGCCGT
This sequence comes from Kutzneria buriramensis, assembly GCF_003387475.1. Lineage (GTDB taxonomy): Bacteria > Actinomycetota > Actinomycetes > Mycobacteriales > Pseudonocardiaceae > Kutzneria > Kutzneria buriramensis. Next base: position 197,485 of record NZ_QUNO01000020.1, read on the forward strand.
CCAGGAACCAGTCCCAGATACGGCTGATGCTCGGCTGGTCGATGTCCACGTCCGGCGGCGCCCAGCTGGGTCGTTCCATGCCGTCACCCTAGCGCTCGAACTCACCGATGAGCTCGCCGATCAGGCGGATGCTGGTGGTCACCGCCTCGTCCGGGATGCTGCCGATCTGGTGCAGGCACATCAGCCGGTCGATGCCAAGGTCGGCGTACACCTGGAGCTTCTCCCGGCACGTTTCCGGGCTGCCCACGATCAGCGACTGCTGGGCGCTCAGCACGGTGAACACCTCCTCGTCGGGCACGTCCTCGCCCTGGAGCACACGGCCGATCAACAACTGGGCGTCGGTCGGCGCGTTGTCGATCTCGCCGCGGAGGAAGTCGCCGGTGAGGCCGCCGCCGTCGGGGGAGTCGAGCAGGTCCTGGTGCCGCTGCATGGTGGCGGCGAACTCGGTGGCGGCCTCGAAGAACCGCAGCGCCGTCACGGTGTACCAGGCTGCAGCAGCAGCGGCGCCGTTGCGCATGGCCTGCTCGTCGGTCTCGGCGCAGTGCACGAACGTGAAGTAGCCGACCTGGTTGTTCACGAACGAGCCGACCGGGTCGGTGCAGGACTCCACCGCCGCCCGGTACAGCTTGATCATCCGGCCGACGCGTTCCAGCGACTCCCACATGGTCGTGCCCAGCACGCCGACGCCGCGCCGGCCGGCGTCCTCGAACGAGGTGGGGCTGGCCGCCGCCTGCCACAGCGGCGGATGCGGCTGCTGCAACGGCTTCGGCCCGATGGAGACGTTGTCGATGCGGTAGTTCTCGCTGTCGTGGGAGAAGTTCTCGGTGGTCCACATCTTCGGGACCATCTCGAAGGCCTCCTGCGTCTGCGCCCGGGCCTGCTCCGGCGAGATGCCGAACAGCCGCCACTCGGGGATGGTCGAGCGGGTCAGCCCCAGCTCCACCCGGCCGCCCGACAGGTGGTCCAGCGTCGCCGCCCGCTCGGCCACGCGGATCGGGTGGTTGAACCGCCCGGGTGCGAGCACCGCGGAGTGGCCCAGTCGGATCCGGCTGGTGTGCTGGGCGATCGCCGCCAGCATCAGCTCCGGCGCCGAGGACAGGCTGAACTCGCCCGCGCCGTGGTGCTCCACCTGCCACCAGCAGCCGTAGCCCAGCTCGTCGGCGAGCTTGGCCTGCTCGATCGCCCGCCGGAAGCGGAGCTGCTCGTGCCCCTCGGGCCAGGGCCGGGGGTTCTGGATCTCGTTGAACAGGTCGATCTTCACGGCGGCACGCCCCTTCGTCGCGACGGTCACTGCATGCGAATGTCTGCCGACGGAAGGTGTTCGTTACGCCCGGCTGTCAGCCGGTGAGCTCGCTGTCCCAGTCGATGTGGTGCAGGTGCAGCCAGTCCATGTCCGGCTTCCGCGTCTGCCGGCTGATCGCCCAGTCCCGGATCATTCGCAGGAGGGGCCCGGGATTCTTCGGCCCGAGCATCCGAGCCCCGGTGTTCACCACGCGCTCCACCCGCTCCCGGCGCAACCGCTCGTACGTGCGCAGCGCGGCGGTGGTGTCCGGGATGTCGCGCAGGCAATGGGCGAGCGTGACGGCGTCCTCGATGGCCATGGACGCGCCCTGCGTGGTGACCGGCGAGGCCACGTGCAGCGCGTCGCCGACCAGCGTCATGCCGGCGCGGGACCAGGTCGGCACGGTTGGCAGCTGGAAACAGGCCGTCGCCATGAACTGTTCGTCGGCCGTCTCCCGGATCGCCTCCACGGTGTCGATCCGGTCGCCGGCGAACAGCTCGCCCAGCCGGCTGCGGAGCTCGGCCGGTGTCGCGCCGGCCAGCTCCTCCTCCCCGCACGGCACGTTGGCGAACCACCAGGTCTCGCCGTCCGGCGCGGTGGTGTGGCCGCAGCTGGCCTTGGTGCCGAAGTACATGTAGTACGAGTCGCGGCTGCTCGACGGCAGGACGTCCCGCACCGCGCCCATGACGATGTTCCAGCCGGTGTAGTCCGGCCTCGGGGCGTCCGGGTCGATCAGGGTCCGGGTCGTGGAGTGCACGCCGTCCGCGCCGACGAGCAGGTCGCCGCCGGTGCGGGTGTCGTCGTCGAAGAAGGCGGTGACGCTGCCCTCCTGTCTCGCGGCGACCAGGCGTTTCCCGTACACCACCTCGACTCCGCGGCGCTGTGCCTCGTCGGTGAGCGCGCGGTACAGGTCGGCGCGGCGCAGGGTGCGCGGGATGACCTTCTCGGGATCCGGGGTCGGGATGGTGAGCACGCCGAGCGCGCGGTCCTTGCCGTTGCGCATCTTGACGTCCCGCGAGGCGAACGAGCGATCCAGCACCAGGTGTTCGGCGTCGACGGCGCGCAGCGCGTCCAGGCCGTTGGCCATGATGGTGAGGAAGGCGCCCTTGCCGTCCGCGCCGGTGGGATGCGCCTCGTAGACGGTGGCGTCCAGGCCCGCGTGTCTGAGCGCGATCGCCGTCGCCATGCCGGCGACCCCGCCGCCGATCACCAGCACCCTGCTCATGCGGCTCCTACTCGAAGTTCGGCTCGCCGCCGGGATCGCCGACCTCGCCGAGCGCGAGCAGCCAGGAGGTGGTGACCCGCGGCGCGCCCACGGGGCGGTGGTCGTCGAAGAACTTGGCGATGGCGCGGACCTTCTCCATGGTGGGGTTCGCCTTGCCCTCGCGGACCTGCCACAGCGTAAGCCGGGAGATCGACAGCGGGTGCGAGGGATCCGCGCTGATGGCGTAGGCCACCTCGGGGGTGGAGTAGCGCACCGGCCGACCCTGCGGGTCGAGGGACTTCACCGTGATGTCGAACAGGTGGTTCAGCCGGCTGGCCAGCACGAACGTCGACGGGGCCGCCCCCTCGATGCGAGTGTCCACCGCACCCCTCCCTCGTTGCCTGGAGCGCCCCCGATGTTAACCGACAGGGCAGCTTCGGCGTGGCTGGGGTTAATTAAAATGTACGAATGGCCGTCAGGGGGTGGCCGGCCGGTACCGCACATTGACAGCCGCGGCGGGCTCCAGCCGGATCGGCACGCCGCCGGGGTTGTCGTAGAGGCGGATGCCGTCGCCGAGCAGGACCGGCACGATGTGCAGGTCGATCTCGTCGATCAGGTTGCGGGCCAGCAGCTGCCGGCCGATGGTCGGCGAGAACACCTCCAGGTTCTTGCCGCCGGCCGCCTCCAGGCCGATCCGCACCGCCTCGGCGACGTCGCAGTTCAGGAAGGTGACTCCCGGGGCGGGCTCGGCGTCCTCCGGATGGTGGGTCAGCACGAAGATCGGGCCCTGCCAGGCGCCGCCGTACGGGCGGGCGTCGTCGATCACGTCCCAGCCGTCGCGGCCGCCGAGCACGGCTCCGGTGGTGCTGATGTACTCCTGGTGCAGGCCGGGCCGCACGGTGAAGCCGGTCATCCAGTCCATCGAGTGGTCCGGGCCGGCCACGAAGCCGTCCAGCGACATCGCGAAGTGCCACAACACCTTGCCGGTCGCCGTCTGCGGCGCGAAATCGGTCACCGCGCCAGCCTAGGAGGCGACTCCCTGGATGAGGCCGTGCTGCACGGCGGCCATGATCGCCTGGGCCCGGTTGCTCGCGCCGAGCTTGTCGTACAGGCGGGTGACGTAGGTCTTGGCCGTGGAGAGGCTGACGTACATCTGACCGGCGATGGCCGGGACGGACAGCCCGCGGCTGAGCAGTTCCAGCGTCTCCCGCTCGCGCGGGCTCAGCCCGTGCCGGGCCTCGGCCTCCCGCTGCCGCGCGAACGCGCCGGCCAGGCCGCTGGCCGTGAACGAGGACGCGGCGACGGAGGCGTGCCGCACGGCGCCGAGCACCTCGCTGGTGGGGGCGGTCTTCGGCACGAAGGCGGAGGCGCCGGTTTCCATGGCGCGGAACAGCACGTCGTCCTCGCCCTGGGAGGTCAGCACGACGATGCCGAGGTTCGGGTGGCGGTCGCGCAGCTCGCGGGCCAGCCGGATGCCGTCGGTGTCGGGCAGTGTGACGGCGACCGTGACGACATCGGGCCGCTGCGCGGCGATCAGGCGCACGGCGTCGGAACCCGAGCATGCCTCACCGACGAACTCCATGTCCGGCTGTTGTTCGATCAGCCGGGCGAGGCCGTAGCGGATCAGCGTGTGCTCCTCGATGACTGCCGTTCTGATCGTCATTGGCTGGCCGTCCTGTCCCGCGTGGTGCGTGTTGCCCTCTTCATCGCTTTGGCCCAGCGTGTGCTACACCATTCAGGGAGTTCACAGGTTGGCGGAGGGTTGGCGATGGCCGTGTTGCTGATCTTCATCGGGCTGTTGGGCCTGGTCGTGGGCTCTTTTCTCAACGTCGTCATCCACCGTGTGCCGGCCGGAATCTCGGTCGCGACCCCACCCTCGGCGTGTCCCAACTGTGATGTGAGGATCCGTGTGCGGCACAACGTCCCGGTCCTCGGCTGGTTGTTGTTGCGCGGCAAGTGTTTCGACTGCAAGGAGCCGATCAGCGCTCGCTACCCGCTCGTCGAGCTGCTGACCGGTCTGCTGTTCGTGGCGGTCGCGCTGCGGGTGTCCATCCCGGACCTGCCGGCGTACCTGTACTTCACGGCGATCGGCGTCGCGCTGTCGGCGATCGACCTCGACACCCGGCGGCTGCCCAACGCCATCGTGCTGCCGTCCTATCCGGTCATCGCGGTGCTGCTGACCGCGTCCGCGGCGTGGCAACGGGATTTCTGGCCGCTGCTGCGGGCCGGCGTCGGCGGGGTCGTGCTGTTCGCGTTCTTCTTCATGCTCGCCACGGTGTACCCCGCCGGCATGGGCTTCGGCGACGTCAAGCTGGCCGGCCTGATCGGCATGGTCCTCGGCTACCTGTCGTGGCGGGCGCTGCTGATCGGCAGCTTCGGCGGTTTCCTGCTGGGCGCGGTCGTCGGCGTGGTGGTGATGGCCGTGCGCAAGGGCGGACGCCGAACAGCGCTCCCGTTCGGACCGTTCATGGTCGCGGGAGCGCTGCTGGCCATGTTCACCGCCGACGCGATTGCCGACGGGTACGTGAAACTTTTGCTACAGGGCTTGGCATAGGGCGTGTCTGACGGAGCTTTGGTCCACCGCGTCCAACGCCGGTGGCCGGCCACCCCGAGGCCGCACGAATCCGGCGTAGAAGAGCCCGGATCGTCCGCGACGATTGGGCCTTGTCGCCGCGCACCCGGTTCGGCCGGGTCCGTGCTCGGGCTGAGCCGCCCTACCGCCACTCTCGGACCGGCGGTCACCTTCATGGCGGCCACACTGGACCGAATCGACACCGGAACCGCGCGAGGATCCATGCCCTGATGCATGGCCCGCCTGCTTGACGCCCGATGCCGAGCGGGAAGCGTATGCGAGGTGCGGGCGTACTCCGTTTGGATTCACTCGACTGCTTTCCGTTCGACTCACCCGATTGCATCACGCGCGGTAGTCAAATTGACACTTATAGTGATGACGGTCGGAGGTCGACGACAATTAGGAGTTCGATACGGGGTTCATCCTGCCTGGTTCTATATCGAGCCGACGGGAAGCGGTCCTGTAGAAATTCAATATCGCCTTCGACGGCCTCTTGGCAGCCCGAGGCTGGCCCGAAAACTACCTCCGTTATTCGTTTGAATGGCCTCGTCGAGGTGGGAGCTTTGTGTGTGCACCAGAAGGCGGGGTGTCGGACTTTGATCCGCGGTCCCGGTGTGACATGGGGTCGGACCGGTGCGTGGTCGCGTGTACCTGGGCCGCCGCGGACGCAGGGTCGACCGTCCTGTCCGGTTGATCGTGGAATGGGATCTGCTGCGGTGCCCGCAGCGCATGTCCGGCGTGACGCCGTCGAAAATGGGAAGGAGGCCTAATATCGCATTGCGTTGAATCAACTCGACCTCGAGAGGGAAGGATCCTGTTCTGTGAATCCGCTGGAGCTGGTCGGCAAGCGCGTGCCATTTCTGCGATGGTCTTTTCTGCGATTGCTGTTCTCCTTTAAGAAGTTGACCACCGAGTGGCAGGTCGGCGACGGTCGCGAGGAAGCGCTTGCTCATTATGTGGTCACGAGAGCGCGGGCGGGTGACGTCGACGATGTGATCCGAACTATCGACGAATTCTGCGCTCGACGCAGCTTCATGATCCACGTCAGCGAGGAGAAGGGTGCGATCTTGGACGCCGCTGTCCGGCGTACAAGCCCGAAGCGCGTGCTCGAGCTGGGGACCTATTGTGGATACAGCGCGTTGCGGATAGTGCGACTGTTGGATGCGGACTGTCGCCTGGTCTCAGTCGAGTTCAACCCTGCCAACGCCGACATTGCGCGGCGGATCTGGGATCACGCCGGGGTCGGAAGCCGTGTGGCCGTCGTGGTCGGGACGCTCGGCGATGGCGACGTGACGCTGAAACGGCTCGAGGTCGAACATGGCTTTGCGCCCGGCTCGGTGGACTTCGTGTTCATCGACCACGCCAAGGACGCGTACCTTCCTGACCTCCACCGAGTTGTCGATCGAGACTGGCTGCACGCAGGCTCCGTCGTGGTCGCGGACAATGTCAAGTTCCCTGGCGCTCCGGAGTACCGCGCGTACATGAAGTCGGCAGAAGGGAGGACATGGCGCTCGATCGAGCATGCGACACATGAGACCCTAATCAGGGACGTGGTGCTTGAGTCGCGGTATCTCGGTAACAATGGCGTCAAGCCGTCACCGAGTCGGCCTTAAACGGTGCGACCCGGGTTTTCGTGCACTCTTGCTTGTCGTAAAACTGTGGCCGGCGAGGCGACCGACACACGACGAACGATCAGGCGGGCTGCGATCGAGGCCTGTCGGATGACAGTCGTGGGCCTGGCGTAGTGACGTTCGCTGTCTCAGACCGTCCTGAACCGGAGAGGTGTGAGGGTGAGCGTGCGCCATCCATCGCAGCGGGACAACGGCGAACCCCGTCCAATCGGAAGCCGGACGGTGACGGCGCACCGCATCCGGAGGCAAGTGTATTCATGTTTTCCTATGTGAAATCACTTTTCATCCGGAGGTGTGATGAGGGAGTGTAAATACTTGTAATCGACTGATCTTCAATCCTCTGACGTTGCCAACTTTGGTCGCGTAAACCCGTGGTGTTGTTGGTCAAAGGTGTTGTCGTCCGCGTCAGGTTTCGGACCTTCTCGATGTGTGACTCCCTGAGAAGGCTATCGGCGGGGGACTGTCAGGGTGTGTGCTCGAGTGGGGCTGACTCGACACGGCTGCCGCCGGTGCCTACGAGGCGACCGTCTTCAACTGTGCGCCCGGGCCGCGACCGGCCGGTTCGAGCTTGGTTGCTCCTATCCGTCACCAAGTGAAATGGAAATCTAGGTTGGCACTCATGTCTGGAGATCTTGCCGTGTCGCCGCTGGTGCGCCACGCGCGGAGGCTGAGTCCGCTGCTGGCGAAGCATGCCGCTGAAACTGAGCTCGCGGGCGACATAGCGCCGCCCTGTCTGGCGCTGATGAAGGAAGCCGGCATGTTCAGCATGCTTGCGCCACGAGCTGCGTGGGGCCCGGACAGCGGGCTCCCGGCCGTCGTTGAGGCACTCGTGGAACTCGGTCGCGGCTGCGGCTCGACCGCCTGGGTGGCTATGATCCTTTCCGGCGGCTGCGCATTGGTTTCTCTGCTGGATGACGAGGTCTGCGATGAAGTGTGGGGTGGCGACCCGCATGCCGCCGTTGCGACTGTGACGAGCCCGAGTGGGGTCGCTCGGAAAGTGTCATTCGGTTGGCATGTCTCTGGACGTTGGCAACCCGCATCGGGCGTGCGGCATGCACAGTGGGTACTCGTGGGGACGCCGGTGCCGGGAGACCGCGGCAAGGATGAAATCACACAGATGTTGATACCCGCGAGTGAGATCCGTATCGAACCGACGTGGTCTGCGCCTGGCATGCGTGGAACCGCTAGCGACACGATTATTGCAGATGACGTGTTTGTTCCGAATCGTAGAGCTTTGTCCTTCTCGCGAGCGCTTTCGGGTGGTTATGCGACGCGGAAAATCAATCTTCCACTTGCGGCGGTTCCCATTGTTCCATTTTTGGCGACGATAGCCGTCGGGCCGGTGTTGGGAATGGTGGACAGCGCTTTGGCGCACGCGCTCGGTCTGATCCGTGAGCGCGGCGCCATTGTTGGCACCGACTACTCAAGGGCGGTGTATTCGCCGGCCGTTCAGCTCTCCGTCGCGAAAGCGGTCGGCTTGATAGACGGCGCCCACCTGCACGTCGACCGCGCGGTTGGCGTACTTTCTGCGGCCATGAAAAGCCGCACTGGCCTGGACGCGGCGGCAGCGGCTCGCACACATATGGATGTCGGCGTGGCTTCTACGCAGATCCGCGAGGCTATTGGATTGCTCATGGACTCCTGCGCTGCTCGCGGGTTCGCCTCCGCGAGCCCTCTTCAACGGATCTGGCGGGACATCGAGGTCGCATGCCGGCATCAACTTCTGGTTGCTGACGCCAGCCGTGAGCGGCTCGGACGGGCGCTCCTCGACGTCGGAGGGCAGGCTCCCGAACGATGATCTTGATGCCTGCGGCGACCGTTGTCGGTCAGCAGCCGGGGGTTCGCCGAGTTGGGCGTACGGGATCGCGTGCGAGGTCCGGGTGGTAGGGGTCGGGGGACGACCGCACCCGCTACCGCCGGCTCGACCAACTCAGCACCGAGATCTGCCGCCTCCCCGGCGCCGGCGTCGTCGGATCCGCATCCACGATGGCCACCTTCGCCGTCAACACCGGTGTCCCACTCGGCGTGCACGTCGATGCCTTCGGGCATATGTACGCCTGGAGGAACACGCTCAACACGAAGCCGGGTGAGTCGTCCGGCACCTCGATCACCGGACCGATGTACGCGAAGCTGCCGGTCTCCTTCACCCACAACGACCTCGCGATCACTCCGAACCGGAACACCTGCTCGGTGGCGTTGTTCAGGGTGATGTCCAGGACCGCCCCGGGCGCATACGTCGTGCCCTGCACGTAGAACAGCCCGCCGGCGTTGTTCACGGTGGTGACCATCGCGCACGTGGTGGAGTTGCCGACGCCGGTGTACGGGCCGGTGGTGGTGCAGCCGTTCTCGGCCCGCAGCGCCGGGGCCACGTAGCTGAGTTCGAGCTGCATCGAGTCCAGCTGCTCGTTCCCCTTGTGCTTCACCGCGGCCGAGTACTGGATCTGCGCACCGGTGAACGTGCCGGCGTAGATCTGCTGGGCCAGGACGCCGGTGCCGCCCTGCGAGATGTCGATCAGGTCGTTGTGCACCGACGAGTCGATCGGGTTGGTGATGGGAATCGGTACGGTGTAGGCGGTTCCGCCGTTCGGAGTGATCTTGAGGGTGAGGTTGTCCATAGCGGACAGGGCGGAGTTGGCATGGACGACGCGAAGTTTCGCCGACCGCAGGATCGACCCGGCGGGGACGGCCGCGGGCGGGGCGTAGCCGCTGGTGGTGACCGTGCCGGTCTGGTTGCCGTTGCTGTTGTTGGCCCACGTGGCCATGTTGCCGTCGATGTTGGCCAGCTTGGTGACGGTGGCGTCGGTGAAGTCGCCGGGCGTCACGGCGGTGGTCTTGAGCGTGACCGCTGACGTCGTCTCCGCGCCCGAGGTCATGCCGTACAGCGCGACCGGCGGCGAGTCGGGAGTGAGGGTGCCGCAGAGTTCGGCCTGCCCGGCCTTCACCGCGAGCTGGCTGTCGCCGCCGAAGATGAACTGCACGCCCTGCGCGTTGGCGTGGTTGATCGGGTTGTCGCACGAGCCCGGGATCGTCGCGGGCACCGGCGGCGTGGCGAGGGCTGCGCCGGAGGAGTTCACCGGCGAGCCGGCGACGAGGTAGCCGTCGTTCACGGTCCAGATGTCGCTGCCCGCGGTGAGCAGCGGATTCGGACTCGTGCCGCCGTTGTGGAAGTCGAAGTAGTACGTGCCGGGCTTGAACCACCACGTGCTGTGCTTGCACAAGCTGTTGCCCGCCATCATCTGCGACAGGCCGACGGCGTCGTCGTAGTACCCGGGCAGGAACGTCACCACCGAGTTGGCCGCGGTGCACGCCGGCAGGTCCTGGTGCACGGGCACGGTGGCGGTCGCCGCCGCATAGCCGGGATCGTTGCCGAGAGCGTTCGCGGTGTTGCCGTAATTGCACTGCGCGGCCGGCGTGCTGGTGATGGCTCCGGTGCACGCGCCGCGGGCGTAGGCGGCGGCATTGGTGGCCAGGCTGCCCTTGACCACGTTGATGTTCGAGTTGGAGAACACCACGCCGTGCACGTTGAACGCCGAACCGTTCGGCTGCGTGATGTTGACGCCGTCCTCGCCGGCGATCCGCCCCAGCGTCAGGATCGCCGAGCCGGGTCGGTTGCAGTGGGCCAGCGACGGACACTGGATCAGCACCTTCGCCGGATCCGGCGAGCAGGTCACCGCCGCCGAGTCCGCTCCGTAGAAGTTGTTCAGTGCCAACGTGTTCGAGCCGCCGAAGCACTGCTGGCCGACGGCGGCGTCGTAGGAGCTGTTGCGCAGGTTGTTGATCGCCGCCTGCACCGCTCCGTCGGCGTTGTACGCGGCGGCGGCCTGATCCCGCAGCGCCAGCGTGGCGCGCAGACCGGTGTCGGTGAAGGTCAGCAGCGCGCCGAGCACCAGCCCGAGCACCGTGACCACGATGAGCACCAGGATCAGCGCCGCGCCGCTGTCGTCGCCGCGTCTCATGACTGCCTCCGCTGGCTGGTCAGCGTGACCGGGTAGGGATCGGCCGACGGCATGGTCACCGTGAAGGCCAGGGTCATCTGCTGGGGGATCGGCGTCGCCGTGCACGTCGACGAGCACGTCACCGTCACGGTCGACGTGTCCACGAAGTGCGCGAGCACCACGTCCGAGCTGGGGGTCGACGCGGCGACACACTTCAACCGGTGCAGCTCCGTGCCGGACAGGTAGTACGCCACGACATCCGTGCCCATGACGGGCGAGGGGCCGGAGTAGTCCCAGTCGTCGGACAGCAGCCGCAGCAGGGCGGTCGGCGTGGCGGCGGTGCCACACGTGACGCCGCCGGCGTTGTACGCCGCGTTGGTCTGCACCGACGGCAGGAACGTCACGGTCCCGCTCGCCGCGCCGGCGGCCGAGTAGTCACGCCGGCCGGTCGCCGCGAAGTCCTGCGCGAAGTACGCCGAGCTGATCTGGGCGTCGTGCGAGAGCTGCAACCGCGCCGACGTGGCGTCGGTGTTGCGGAACGCCGCGATCAGCACGTTGCCGAAGCCCAGCACGATGATGCCGAGCACGACGATCGCGATCAGCAGCTCGATGAGGGTGAAACCGTCGTCGTCGTTCATGCACATGGCGAGTCCGAGAGTCCGCAGGGCTTGCGCACGACGACCACCAGCTGCTCGCTGGCCCGGCCGTCGGCGCTGGCCACCTGGATGGTCACCTGTTGCAGGCCGGTGTCGGCGCCGCAGGTCGTCTGCCAGGCCGCGCCGTCCCAGTACTTCACCGAGCCGACGGACTTGGTGTAGCCGGCCGGCGGGGTGAAACCCGTGCCGTAGCTGGACGGGCCGGCGCAGCTGACGTAGCCGCCGCCGTCGACCGCGTTGGTGATGGCCTCGCCGTAGTCGCGCACGGCCGCCGAAGCGGTGGCCTGTTTCCGGTGCACATCTGAGAGCTGGATGCTGTTCACCAGCGCGCCGACGACCGCCACCACCGCGACCGCCATGATGACCACGGCGATCAGCAGCTCCAGCAGGGTCTCGCCCCGCTCGTCGGTCATCTCACACCTGCACCTGGTTGAAGATGCCGTACATGGCCGACACCAGCGCCACCGCGACGAAGCCGACGATCACGCCCATCACCACGATCACGATCGGCTCGATCAGCGCCGTCGCCTTCTTCAGCTTGTAGTCCAACTCGCCCTCGTAGTACGAGGCGGTGACCTCCAGCTGGGTGTCCAGCGTGCCGGTGTCCTCGCCGACCCGCATCATCTGCGCCGCCGTGCGCGGGAACAGGCCCGTCGCGGCCAGCGGGCCGGCCAGCCCCTGTCCCTCCAGCATCGCCTCGGCCACCCGCCACAGCGCGTTGGTGAACACTCTGTTGCGCAACGACTCCGTCGCCACGCGCAGCGCCTCCGGCAGCGACACGCCGGCGCCCGCCATCGACGCCAGGATCCGCGAGAACCGTTCCACCAGCGCGAATCGGATCGTGTCGCCGACCACGGGAATAGCGAGATAGAACCGGTCGCGGGCGTACTTGCCCCACTCGAACTGCAACACGACGATCAGGACGGCGATGACCACGGCCAGCCCCGAGGTCAGCGCCCACCACCACTCGGTGAGGAAGTCGGTGACCGCCAACAACATCCGCGTCGGCAGCGGCAGCTGCGCGTGCAGGTTGTTGAAGAAGTCCTTGAACCGCGGCAGCACGAACGTCGACAGCACCACCACCGTGACGATCGCCATCACGAAGATCATGGCCGGGTAGATCAGCGCCGAGGTGATCTTCCGCCGGGCCTCCAGGTCCCGTTCCAGATACCTGGCCAGCCGGTCCAGCACGGTGTCGAGCTGCCCGGACAGCTCCGCCGAGCGCAGGATTCCCCGGTAGAACTCGGGAAACACCTTCGGGTGGGCGTCCAGGCAGTCGGACAGCTTCTCGCCGCCGCGCAGGCCCTCCTCGATCTGCGCCATCATCCGCCGCACCGACGAGTTCGACGACTCCAGCCCGAGCGAGCGGACCGCGTCGATCAGCGGCAGGCCGGCCCGCACGAACGCGCCGAGCTGGCGGGAAAGGTGCATGACCTCCTCCCGCTTCACCCGCGGCGCGGACAGCTCCGTGCGCAGCAGGCTCGGCCGCTCGGTGACGCGGATGTCCCGCAGCTCCCGCTCGTACAGGGCGAGCTCGGCGGCCTCGCGGGTGGCGGCCTTCTGCACGCCGTGCGCGGGCATCCCGTCCGGGCCCGTTGCCACGTAAGTGAACCTGGCCATCACGACACCCCCGGGAGGTACACGGACCGCAGCACCTCGGCCAGGCTCGTCACGCCCTCGCCGACCAGCCGCACCGCCTCGTCCTGCAACGTGCGCATGCCCTCGTACCGGGCCTGCTTGCGGATCTCCCCGTGCGGGGCGCGATCCAGCACCAGCTCACGGATGCCGTCGGAGACGGGCATCATCTCGTACACTCCGATCCGGTCCAGGAAACCCGTGCGGGCGCAGAGGTTGCAGCCCGCGCCGTGCAGGAAGCCGCCGGGCGGGGCGGCGCCGCCGATCGCGTCGAGGAACGCCAGCTCCTGCGCGGTCGGGTGGTAGTACTCGCGGCAGTGCCCGCAGATCCGGCGCACCAGCCGCTGCGACAGCACGGCGCTGACCGACGAGGCCACCAGGAAGTTCTCGATTCCCATGTCCAGCAACCGGTGCAGCGCCGAGGCGGCGTCGGTGGCGTGCAGCGAGGACAGCACGAGGTGGCCGGTCAGTGCCGACTGCACCGCGATCCGCGCGGTCTCCACGTCCCGCACCTCTCCGACCAGGATCACGTCCGGGTCCTGGCGCAGGATGGACCGCAGCCCGCCGGCGAAGGTGATGCCGGCGGCCTCGTTGATCTGGATCTGGTTGATCGACGGGAACGTGTACTCGACCGGGTCCTCGATGGTCATGATGTTCCGGTCGGGGCTGTTGATCTCGCCCAGCGAGCCGTACAGCGTGGTGGTCTTGCCGCTGCCGGTGGGGCCGGCGCTGATCAGCATGCCGTACGGGGCGCGCAGCATCGCCGTGTAGCGCTCGGCCATCGCCGCCGGCATGCCCAGCTGGTCCAGGCGGTACAGCGGCCGGCTCTTGTCCAGCAGCCGCAGCACCGCCTTCTCGCCGCCGACCACCGCCGCGGTCGACACGCGGATGTCCACCGGGCGGCCCTCCACCTCGGTGCTGATCTGGCCGTCCTGCGCGCGTCGGCGCTCCACGATGTTCATGCCGGCCAGGATCTTGATCCGGCTGACCACCGCCGGCCCCATCGAGCCGGGCAGGTCCAGCACGTCGTGCAGCGCGCCGTCGACCCGGTAGCGCACCCGGATCCGGTCGGCGCTGGGCTCGATGTGGATGTCGGACGCCCGGTCCCGCAGCGCCTGCGTGATGATCATCTGCACCACGTGCACGACCGGCGCGTCCTCGTTGACGCCGGCGACCTCGGCCCGGGCCTGGTCGCGGCGCATCGCGTCCCGCGTCTCGAACGCCTTGACCTGGTCGCCGACCCCGGACAGCGCCCGGTAGACGGCGCCGATCACGCCGAGGACGTCGGCCCGCGCCGCCGTCTGCACGATCACGGGTTGGCTGATCGCCGCGCGCAGCTTCTCCACCACGTCCGGCGTCGGGTCGGCGACCGCCACGATCACGCCGTCGCGGTCGACCGACAGCGGGATCGCCGTCAGCTCGCGCGCCTGGCGTTCGGACAGCAGCGCCGTCGCGGCCGGATCCGGTGCGATGGCGCCGAGATCGACGCGTTCGAAGTCGCGCAGCGGATTGCGTGGTCTCATGCCGGCGCCCCCACTCGCAGTCGTGGCTGCCGCTCGATGTCCTTCGGGTACAGGCTGCGGGCGACGGCGTCCTCGTAGCTCACCCAGCCGCCCTGCACCAGGACCGACAGCGACTGCTCGAAGGTCACCATGCCCTCGCGCTGCCCGGTCACCAGCGAGTTGCGCAGCTGGTTGGTCTTGCCTTCCTTGATCAGGTTGCGCACCGCGGAGTTGGCCACCAGCACCTCGTACGCCGCGACCAGGCCGCCGCCGACGCGGGGGATCAGCCGCTGGTAGACGATGCCGGTCAGGGCGGCCGCCAGCTGCACCCGCACCTGCGCCTGCTGCTCGGCCGGGAACACGTCGATGATCCGGGCCAGCGACTGGGCGGTGTCGTTGGTGTGCAGCGTCGCGAACACGAGGTGGCCGGTCTCGGCGATGGTCAGCGCGAACCGGATCGACTCGAGGTCCCGCATCTCGCCCACCAGCAGCACGTCCGGGTCCTCCCGCAGGGCGGCCCGCAGCGCGTGCGGGAAGGACGGCGTGTCCATGCCCACCTCGCGCTGGTTGACCGCCGCCCGCTTGTGCTGGTGCACGTACTCGATCGGGTCCTCGACGGTGATGATGTGGCAGGCCCGCTCGGTGTTGATCTGGTCGATCACCGCGGCCAGCGTGGTCGACTTGCCCGAGCCGGTCGGCCCGGTGACCAGCACCAGGCCCTGGTGCTTGCGGGCGAAGGAGCCCAGCACCGGCGGCAGGCCCAGCTGCTGCATGGTCGGGATGGTCATGGGGATCATCCGCAACGCAACGGTGGTGTAGCCGCGCTGGGTGAAGGCGTTGCCGCGGACCCGGGCGTCGGTGCGCCACGTGAACGCGAAGTCGTACTCGTGGGCGGCCTTCCACGCCGCCTTCTGCTCGGCGTCGAGCAACTCGCCCAGCAGGGCTTCGGTGTCCTCCGCGCGCAGCGCCGGCTGGCCGGGCACGGCGGAGAGCTCGCCGTGCACCCGGATCTGCGGCGGCATGCCGACGGTGAGCAGGAGATCGGTGCCCTGCGCCCGCCAGAGTTCGGCGAGCAGGCCGTCGACCCTGCCGCCCGCTTCCGGTCCGTGCATCGCTTTCCTCCCAACGGAAGTGATAGAGGAGGGCCGGTGTGACCCGACCCTCCTCAGTGGACGATTACGGGTAGCAGGAGCCGCCGCCGTTGATGGCGCCGGTCACGGTGGACTCGGTGGTGCCGGTGCCCTTGGTGTAGGTGATCGTGTACTTTGACGTACTTGGGGCCTGCTTCAGGTAGTTCGCGGTGACCAGCGTGGGGATGTCGTTCGCCCAGCCGCCGGTCTTGGCGTAGTAGGCCTCGCTGGCGACCTCGACGTTCTTCGCGTCCGACTTGCAGGCGGCGGCGACGCCGTCGTTGTTGAAGGCGCTGACCGCGAACACCACGATGCCGGCGAGCACGCCGAGGATGACGATGACGATCAGCAGTTCGATCAGGGTGAAGCCGCTCTCGTTCTCGCGGGCGGCGCGGATCTGCTCGAGCATGGCACGCTTCCTTTGCTGGACAGGGTTTTCGGACATCAGCAGTGGTCGATGCAGGTGTCGGCGAACCGGCGCACCGACCGGCTGAACGGGTGGTCCGGGAGAGCGGCGGCCAGCGGCACGCCCTGGTTGATGGATGCCGGTACGGCACGGGTCGCCGGCAGCTCGCCGTCCACGCGGTTGCGCACCACGGCGTCTATCTCCCGCGCACCGAGCCGGATGGCCGGATCCACGCGGTTGAGCACGATCCGACGCCCCCGCCGGTCGTACGTGAGGAGGTCGAGCATGTCCAGCGCGAGCCGCATCGACTTCAGCGACGGCCGTTCGGACGTGCCCACGAGCACGTGGTGGCGGGCCGCGTCCAGCGCGGTCAGCACGTGCTCGGTGAAGCGGGTCGGCGTGTCGACGACCACGTGGTCGTACTCGCCTTCCAGGGCGACGAGCAGTTCGGCGACGAAGGTCGGCGTGAACCGCTCGGCGTCGCCGGGTTTGGCCTGCGCCAGCGCGCAGTCCAGGCCCGGCCGGTACGGCGTCACCAGCGGCGAGACGGGGTCGAGGGTGAGCGCGGCCGCCATCGCGCCGGTGTCCAGGCTCAGGTCGACCAGGCACACCTGCGCGCCGGCCGCCGCCAGGACCGTCGCGAGGTTGATCGCCACGGTGGTCTTGCCGCAGCCCCCGGCGGCGCCCAGCACCACCGTGACCTGGCCCGGCCGGTAGGAGACCTCGGACGGGTGGGCGTACTTGAAGACGTTGGCCACCGCGACCGGGTCGTTGGCGTCGACCACGACGAGCACGCCGGCGCGGATCGACCGCACCAGCACGTCGTCGTCGATCTTGTCCCGGAGCAGCACGATGCCCGCGCCGGGGCGGGCCAGCCGGGCCTCGGCGGCGAACTCCAGCGCCGCCGCCAGCGGCAGGGTCGGGCCGATCACGGCCACCGCCTCCACCGACTGCACCAGCGCGTCGATGGCGGTGCCCCGGGTGGTCGCCACGCGTGGCTCGGCGGCGGCGACGGTCATCAGGCGGACCGCGACGACCGGGACGGGCTCGTACAGCAGCGCCACGGCGATCACCCCGTTCCGCTCGACGACTGGACACTGCACAGCGTGAGCTTTTCGGGGCGGCGGTCACAGAGGGTGAACGGCCGACGTAACGCCTCGATCAGGCGACAGACGTCGGCCGTTCGACCGACAAGGTCAGAGCACGACCAGGGCGAACACGTCGGAGTAGGCGGCCGCGTAGAGCGTGCTCTCCGGGTGGAACACCCGCAGGGACAGCGTCGCGGACACGTCGAAGCTGACGTCGATGGCGAAGGCGCCGTTCGGGCGGCACTCGTCGGTGGCCACGTCCACCCACACGCCGGCCTGGAGTTCCTGCACGATCAGCGTCTCGGCGGTGTCGGACGCGGATCGCGCGGTGTCGTCGATCCGCCCCTTGATCTGGGTCTTCTCCTGCTTCTTGATCTTCGTCTTGGCCGGCTTGGCCTGGACCTTCATCTTGTGCTTCGCCGGCGCCTGGGTGACGGCCGGGAAGGCGGAGGCCGCGACGGGCATGACGGTGAGCGCCGCACAGGCCACCGTCAGAGCGGTGAGGGTGCGGGCGAGCGGTGAGGTACGCATGGCGTGGAGTGCACCGCACCGGATGTTCCGGGTGGCGGCGGACGCGCCGTAGATGATCATCGACCAACCGGTCGAGTGACTCCTTCGCCCGCGTCCGTGCCTAAACCTGCAAACCGGCTGCCCGCCGGCGGCGGATCCGAGTAGTCCTTGGTTCCTCCTACAGACGGGAGCAGCAACCGTGAGAAGAACGACCCGGGCGCTCGTCGCGGCGCTCGCGCTGGCCGGCACGCTGGCGGCGCCCGCGACCGCCGCGCCGGTCTACACCGACGCGCAGCTGGCGTCGATGGATCCCTTGCAGCAGGCCAAGATCCTCGATCCCCTGCGCGCCGTCGCCAACGCCGTCGGCGAGGTCGGCCGCGGCCCGGCGGCCGACATTTACGGCAATCTGGACATCGACGCCAATCACGGCGTCGTCGAGCTGTACCTGACCGATCCCGGCCAGCTGGACCGTGTGGTGACGGCGGCCGAGCGGATCGACCCGTCCATCAACGCCGGCCTGATCCGGGTGGCGAAGGCCGCCTTCACGCACCAACAGTTGGACGCCGCGGCGGTGCACGTCCTCGACCTCGCCGACGCGCACAGCCTGCCGTACCACGTGGATCTGGTCGGGCCGGCGCCGGACGCGTCCGGGCTGGAGATCAACGTCGACAACCCGCAGGCGGTGCCGTTCGCGGCGTCGGCGGCGATCGGCGTGCCGGCGAGCTTCCAACCCGGCCACACGCTCGTGCCCAAGGCATGGCGGGACTCCAAGTGGCACGACAGCTCGCCGTTCATCGGCGGCGACGCCATCACCGGCAGCGGCTCCGGCCACGGCTGCACCGCAGGGCTGCCGGCCGTGCGCAAGTCCGACAACCACCCGATCATGATCACCGCGGCGCACTGCTTCGGCGTCGGCACCAAGGTCTACACGCGTGGCGGCACCACCGGCGACTACAGCAGCGGCAAGCTGGGCAACTACGTCGGCACCGTGACCGCGCGGTACGAGCAGTTCGACTCCGAGACCATCGACGGCGCGGACAACAACGCCGACGAGAGCGACACCAGCGGGTGGCTGCCGCTGACCAGCTTCGCCTACTCGTACAACGGCGACTACGTCTGCCACGACGGCCAGCGGTCGTTCTTCATGGGGCATCCTACGCCGTGCGGGATCAAGGTGACGAACCAGGACAAGTGGTGCGGGCCGTCCGAGGGCTGCCCGGGGCTGAGCTATCGGGTGCGTGGCGTGTGGGGCGACGGCTCGTGGGGCGCGGCCGGCGGTGACTCCGGTGCGACGATTTTCGCCGTGCAGAGCGGCAACACGCGTCAGGCCCGGGGTGTGCTGTCCGACGGCGACCCCGGCGACGGCGCGCCGGGCGTGTTCTGGGTGGAGGCCACGGACGTGTTCAACCACTTCGGGTTGACGTTGAACCCGAAGACGTGACCCTCAGCGTTCCGGGCGGATCAGGTCGGCGATCCGTTGGGCGTCGGCCTCGTCCGCCCGGAACGTGATCACCTTCTGCTCGGGGTCGTCGGCGACCTGCAACACCACGAGTTCCAGGTCCAGTCGTCCCAGATCCTTGTGCCACAGGAGTTTCCGCCCCGAGGTCAGCCGCGCCACATCGTGGTCCCGCCACCACCGGTCCACTTCCGTGCCCTCGAGGCGGTCGATCAGGTCGCCGTACTTCGGGTCGTCGGGGTGCCGCGCGGCCGCCGCCCGGAACCGTGCCAGCTGCGCCCGGGCCTCCGCCTCCCACTCCACGAGGATCTTGCGCGCCTCGGGGTCGGCGAACGTCCACCAGAGGATGTTCCTTTCCTCCGGTGGCTTTGTCGTCCAGTCCGTCCACAGTGCACACGCCGCCCGGTTCGCCGCCAGGACGTCCCAGTGCCGGCCGCTCACGTACGCCGGGTGCGGATCCAGCCGCTGGACCAGGTCCTGCACACCCGGCACCAACACCTCCGGCGGCCGGTCGTCCGGTGTGCTGTCGACCAGGGCGTACAGGTGATCCCGCTCGGCGTTTGACAGCCGCAACGCACGGGCCAGCGCGTCGAGGATCTGCCGGGACGGGCTCACGTCCCGGCCCTGCTCCAGGAACGTGTAGTACGTCGTCGAGATGCCCGCCAGCTGCGCCACCTCCTCCCGCCGCAGACCCGGCGTCCGGCGCCGGCCGTGCGTCGGCAGGCCCACGTCCGCCGGCTGGAGTTTCGCCCGGCGGGTGCGGAGCAGGTCCGCGAGCTCGCTCATCCTGGTACCCGTCTTACTAGCAACGACAGCGGATGGTTCCGCAGCCTAGCCGCCGGATACGGTCGCCGCGTGGAGATCCAAACCAGTTGGCTCGACGTGACCGTGCCCCATGTCGCCGAGCCGATGTCCTGCTACCTCGCCCGCCCCGACGCGCCCGGTGATCACCCCACCGTGCTCGTCGGTTTCGAGATGTTCGGCGTCACCGACTACGTCCGGTCCGTCGCCGACCGCATCGCCGGCCTCGGCTACACCGCCGTGGTCCCCGACTTCTACCACCGCTCCGGCCGTCGGATCTCGCTACCGGCCACCGCCGAGGGCCGCACCCGTGGCCTGGAGCTGC
The DNA here is from genome assembly GCF_003387475.1 of Kutzneria buriramensis. GTDB lineage: Bacteria > Actinomycetota > Actinomycetes > Mycobacteriales > Pseudonocardiaceae > Kutzneria > Kutzneria buriramensis. The sequence goes on from NZ_QUNO01000020.1 coordinate 217,618, forward strand.
TGTCCCAGGTCACCCGTTCCGGCGTCTTCGCTGACGTCGAGGCGGTGTTGAGCCGTTTCCCCGGACCCGCCGCCATGATCGGCCTCAGCGTCGGCGGGCACCTCGCCTACTACACCGCCACCCAGTTCCCCCTTGCCGCCATCGCCACGTTCTATCCCGGTTGGCTCACCGACGACACGATCCCCCTGGGCCGCCCCGAGCCCACCCTGGCGCTCACCCCCGGCATCGCCAAACACGGCGCCAAGCTCCTGTTCGTCGTCGGCGCCGACGACCACCTCTTCACCCGGTCACAGCTCACCGACATCCGTTCCCGACTTGTGGAGGACGGCGTCGACCACGAATTCGTCGTCTACCCCGACACCCCGCACGGCTTCTTCTGCCACGAACGCGACACCTATCGCGCCGATGCCGCCGACGACGCCTTCTCCCGGGCGACTGCCCTCTTCAAGGAGCGGCTGGGCTGATCAGCCGGCGTCGCGGACCAGCAGGGCGAGTTGGACGCGGTTGGTGAGGTCCAGCTTGGTCAGGCAGCGGCTGACGTGCGCCTTGACGGTGGCCTCGCTCATGACCAGCTCACGGGCGATGTCGGCGTTGGACAGGCCCCGGGCCACGGCCTGGACGACCTCGCCCTCGCGGGCGGTGAGCAGGGCGAGCTTGCGGCGGGCCTCGGCGGACCGGGGGTGGTGCTGGCCGGCGAAGACGTCGATGAGCCGCTTGGTGACGGTGGGCGCGAGCATGGCGCTGCCGGCGGCGACGGTGCGGACGGCGGCGACGAGGTCGCGAGGGGACGTGTCCTTGAGGAGGAAGCCGGCGGCGCCGTGGCGCAGGGCGGTGTGCACGTAGTCGTCGAGGTCGAAGGTGGTGAGCATGACGACGGCTGGCGGTTGCGGGAGGCGGCCGATCGCGGCGAGGGCGGCCAGGCCGTCCATGCCGGGCATCCGGACGTCCATGAGCACGAGGTCCGGCCGGTGCGCGGCGATGGCGGTCAGCGCGGCGGCCCCGTCGCCGGCCTCGGCGACGACCTCGATGCCGTCGACGGGCTCGAGGATCATCCGGAACCCGGCCCGGACCAGCTCCTCGTCGTCGACGATCAGCACGCGGATCACTCGGCTTCCTCCGGCAGGTGTGCTGTCACGGTGAAGCCGCCGTCACGGGGACCGGCGCTGAACCCACCGCCCAGCAGCTCGACCCGCTCCCGCAGCCCGACCAACCCCATTCCGCTGCCGGGCAACGGATCCGGCGTCCGGGCCGGACGCTCGTTGACGACTTCCACCTCGACGGCGTCCGGCAGGTACCGCAGCACGACAGTCGTCGGCGCCTGGGCGTGTTTGTGCACGTTGGTCAGCGCTTCCTGCACGACCCGGAACACGGTCGACGCGATGATGGGAGACAGCTCGCGCGGCTGGCCTTCGTCCCGGCGTGAGACCTGCACGCCGGCGGAACGGGTGTGGTCGAGCAGCCGGTCGAGATCACCCGGCGAACCGTCCACCGGGGACGATTTCAGCACGCCGAGCACCTGGCGCAGCTGGGCGAGCGCGTCCTTCCCGGTGATCCGGATCAGCTCGGCCTCGCCGGCGGTGTAGTCGTCCTTCGCGTTCATCTCCAACGCGCCGGCGTGCAGCACCATCAGCGAAACCCGGTGCGCCACAACGTCATGCATGTCTCGCGCGATCCGCGCCCGCTCCTCGGCCCTGGCCTGCCCGGCCCGCACGGCCTGCTCCCGCTCCAGTTGCGCGGCCCGTTCGCGCAGGCCGGCGAGTAGTTGCCGGCGGTCGTCCAGCCACAGCCCCAAGGCGATCGGCAGCCAGACGAACAGACCAGCGCCGCCGATCATGCTGGGCAGGTCCGGTGACGGGGTGATCGGCGCGAGCGCGAGGGCAGTGGCGGCGACGCCGTAGCCGATGAGCTTGGGGGAGCGGTGATAGGTCGACGCCGTCAGGTACGACGTGATCATCAGCACCGGCCAGGTGGACCGCAGCAGCCAGGCCACGACCGTGAGCACGAACAGCGGCCACAAGCGTGGGTTCAGCAGCACCGCCGCTGCGGCCAGCAATCCGAGCGCCACGCCCTGGAGCAGATCGGGCACCGGAAGCTGGAAGTAGGAGACCGAGCGTGCGCCGGCCGGCAGCAGCGAGCCGCCGAACGCGAGCGCCGCCAAAATCGCGGTGGTGGCCGTCCCCCGATTCTCGGTCACGGCGACCACCATAGCTCTACACCTAAAGTAGGGCCTGCCGATCGTCCATCGGCCGACGTGCCGGGGAACGTGCGTGGCCAGGATTAGCCACCATGGTCAAGACGACAATCCGGGCCGTGGGGCTGACCAAGGCCTACGGCAGCGGCGACGCCCGCGTGCTCGCCCTGGACGACGTGGACGTCGAGTTCGAGCCCGGCTTCACCGCGATCATGGGGCCGTCCGGCTCGGGCAAGTCCACCCTCATGCACTGCGTCGCCGGCCTCGACCGGCCAGACGCCGGCCGGATCTGGCTCGGCGACACCGAATTCACCGGGCTCAAGGATGACGCCCTCACGGCGCTGCGCCGAGACCGGATCGGGTTCGTGTTCCAGGCGTTCAACCTGCTGCCGACGCTGACCGCGCGGGAGAACATCACCCTGCCGTTCGACCTGGCCGGCCGGCGGCCGGACCCCGCGGCGGTGCGGTCGGTGGTCGACGTCGTGCGACTTGGCGACCGGTTGGACCACCGTCCCAGCCAGCTGTCCGGCGGCCAGCAGCAGCGAGTCGCTGTGGCCCGCGCGCTGGTCACGCGGCCGGACGTGGTGTTCGCGGACGAGCCGACCGGCGCGCTGGACTCGGCCGCTTCCGCCGAGCTGCTCGGGTTCCTGCGGGGGAGCGTTGACGAGCTGGGGCAGACGGTGGTCATGGTGACGCACGATCCGGCCGCCGCGGCGTACGCGGATCGGGTGCTGCACCTGGCCGACGGCGCGATCGTGACGTCGTCATGCTGAGGGCGACGCTGCGGGACCTGTTCGCGCACAAGGGCCGCGTGGTCATGACCGTGGTGGCCGTGGCCCTCGGCGTCGCGGCCACGGTGGCCTCCTTGATCGTCAGCGATTCCGTCTCGATGACGTTGTCCCACAGGGACATTCGCGTGCTCGACGGTGTGTCGGTGCCGGGTGGCGACCGGGATCGGTTGGCCGAGCTCGACGGTGTCACCCGGGCGACGGGCATCGTGGTGGCCCGCGCCGGATTGGTGGGGGACAACGGCAAGCTCGTCGCCGCTGACACGCTGCCCGAGCAGGCCGGCACGAATTGGGACGACACCGGCAGATTCGTGCTGGTCGCAGGCCGGGCGCCGGCGCGTCCCGGCGAGATCGCCGTCAACGCGGCGGTCGGCATCCACGTGGGGACCAAGCACCGCGTGCTGCTGGCGGGAGGAAAGCGGGACAACCCAACGGTGGTAGGTCTGTTCAGGTATCGGTCACTCGGATCCGCTTCGGACCCGACTCCGGTGGTTGCCCATGCCACGTCGACCGGGGACTACTCACGCGTCGAGTTGACCACCGACTCGCCGGACAAGGTCAAGGCCGAGGCGCAGGCGCTGGGCTACACCGCTGAAACCGGAGCGGAGTTGTCCTCGGCGGCGCAGTCGACAGCTACGGACAACGCCGACGACCTGCGCGAAACGCTGCTGCCGTTCGCGGCCGTGGCCCTGCTGGTCGGAATGTTCGTCATCGCCAACACCTTCTCGATGCTGATCACGCAGCGGACCCAGCAGTACGCGCTGTTGCGCGCGGTCGGCGCCCACCGTCGGCAGGTTCGGCGGAGCGTTCTCGTGGAGGCGTCGGCGCTCGGGCTGGTCGGCGGCACGGTGGGGGAGATCTTCGGCATTGCGTTGGGGCCGTTGATGATCGCCGTGCTACGCCCCGGTCAGGAGATCGACTACACGATCACGCCGCTGACGATCGGCGTCGGCTACCTCGTGGCGATCGTGGTGACCACGTTGTCGGCCTACGGTGCCGCCCGCCGCGCGGCTTCGGTCTCGCCGATGGCGGCGTTGCGGCTCGACGCCACGGTGACTCGGCAGGCCCGAAATCGCCGCACTGCCATCGGCTTGGTGGCCGTCGCCGTGGCTGTGACAGCGGTCCTTGCCACGCTCGACCCCGCTGCCGACACCACCGCTCGCATCGTCGCCATCGGCGGCGCGATCATCGGGGCGTTCGGGATTCTCCTGCTGGCTCCGGTTCTTGCCGGCCTGGTGCTGCGGCCATTGATCGCGCTGGCGCGCCGCGCCGGACCCGCGACCAGACTCGGTGTCCAGAACGCGGGGCGGGATCCCCGCCGCACCGCCGGCACCGCAACGGCGATCACCGTCGGGCTCGGGCTGGTGCGTGCTTTCGGCACCCTGAGCGCCACGCTGACGTCACTGATCGGCTCCGCCGACCGGGCCAACATTCCCGCCACCACAACGATTCTCGAACCGGCGGCCGGCAAGTCCGCGGCGCTGGACGCCTCCGACCTGACCGCGGTCCGGTCGCTACCCGGCGTCACCGCGGCCGCCGCTCGCACCGCCCTGGCGAACGTCAACGGCACCGTGTTCAAGGTGACCGCCATCGAGCCGTCGGCCTTGGGCACGGTGCTGACGCCACAGCTCACCGCCGGTGTCGCCGATCTGCGTCGCGGCGTCATGATCTCCCGGAACCAGGCCGCCATGATGGCCGTGCGCCCCGGCTCCGCCCTGACCATCACGGTCGACGGCACCGCGATCCACACGGTCGTCGCCGGCGTCTACAACGCCACCGAGCTGCAATCCAGCCTGTACTTCGACGTCTCGCTCGCCCCCGCCAAGCTGCGCGATCGGCCGTCGATGATCTACGCTGCCGGCCCCCGAGCCGCCATCGAGGCCGCCTTCCACGACCGCCCCGACGTCGTCGTCACCGACCGTGATGCCCTCGTCGCCGCCGACATCGCCGAGCAGGCCCTGGCCTTCGTCGTCATCGACGCCATGTTCGGCGTCGCGATCGTGATCGGCGTCTTCGGGGTCGTCAACACGCTCGTGTTGTCCGTGCTCGAACGCACCCGCGAGATCGGCCTCACCCGCGCCCTCGGCGCCGGCCGCCGTCTGGTCCGCCGGATGATCACCATGGAGAGCCTGGTGATCTCCCTGTTCGGTGCGCTGTCGGGCGTGCTGATCGGCGTGGGGGTCGGGGCCGTCATGCAGCACGCCATGCTCGGCCAGGAACTGCTCGCCTTCACCGCGCCGTTCGACGCCATCGGCCTGTCGCTGCCGGGGATCGTCGCCTGCGGCGTGCTGGCCGCCCTCTGGCCCGCACACCGGGCGGCCCGCACCGACATCCTCGCCGCGATCACCTAGCCCGGCTGCGCTCGATCCGTTCGGCGGCGAGTTTCCGGGCCTGCTCCTCGTCATTTCCGGTCAGGCGGGTCAGGATCGCCGCCAGCGGCAGGATCCGGCCCGTCCCACCCCAGTGGCCCTCCGGGATTTCCGTCGGGAACACCCACACCCGGCTCGGATCCGGCGGCCAGGCGCCGTTCTCCGCCGCCAGGATCGCCGCCGTCACCTCGCGGACGACGCCGGCCCGCTGTTCCGCGTCGAGCTGCCCCTCCGGCACCGACGGCACCACCTTGTACCGCGGCGCGTCCGCGGCCTTGCCGCCCACGTACACCGCCGCCGGCCGGTGCACGAAGACCCAGGAGACCGCCAGGGTCGCCGGATCCGTCGGGTCGAACCCCTCGTGTCGCACCAGGATCTCGGTGAGCCGGGCGACCAGCTCCGCCTCGGCTGCCGGCGTCAGCGCGCCGTCGGGAATGTGCACATCGAGCATCGGCATGACCGCCCCCTAGGTTTCAGTGTGAAACCCAGATGCTACGGCAGACGCCGGGTCGCGGGCTTGCCTCAAGGGGCAGAAAGTATTGCTGACCAGCCGGAGCGGGCCGGTGGGCAGAAGTTGTGCCCGAAAGGCTAACGATCAGCGGCGCGTCGGCGACTAATGCCGTAGCCGGGATTCCCAAAGTCTCCACCCGGTGCCGCGTGGTCCCTCTGTCACCCCCGAGCGGAGGGATCACGCAGGCCGGAAGAATTCCCGCAGCGCATCCGTGACCAGCGAGGGCTGTTCCTCGGGCAGGTAGTGGTCGCCGGGCAGCGCCCGACCGGTGACATCTGCCGCGTACTCCCGCCAAACCTCCAGCACGTCGTAGGTTCGGCCGACGAAACCGTGCTCGCCCCACAGCACGAGCAGCGGGCACGTGACCGGCCCGGAGCCCCTGTCGTGCACGAGATCGGGGCCGGCGGCGGCGCGATAGTCGGAGCAGGAGGCGGCGATCGCGGCGGGGTCGGCGAAGCAGCGCACGTACTCGTCGACGGCAGCGGGGTCGAAGGCGGTGCCGCCGCGGTGCCGGGAATTCATCCGTGACCGGATCCAGAACTCCGGCTCGGCGGCGAGCAGCCGCTCCGGGATCCCGTTGCCGGCGGCGAGAAAGAACCAGTGGAAGTAGCCGAGCCCGAACGTGGCGTCGGCGTGCTCGAAGGAATGCCGGGTCGGCACGATGTCCAGCACGGCCAGCCGCTCGACGGTCTCCGGCGCGTCGAGGGCCATCCGGTGGCCGACCCGTCCGCCCCGGTCGTGCCCGACGACGCCGAACCGGTCGAAACCCAGTGTCCGCATCAGGGAGACCTGGTCGGCGGCCATGGCCCGCTTGGTGTACTCGGCATCGCCGGCGGTCGGCGCCGGCTTGTCGCTGTCGCCGTAACCGCGGAGATCGGCCAGCACGACGGTGTGGTCGCGGGAAAGCGCGGGCCCGACGTGGTGCCAGATCAGGTGGGTCTGCGGATAGCCGTGCAGGAGCAGCAGCGGCGGGCCGTCACCCGCGACGGCGCAGTGGATGCGGACGCCGCCGGCGTCGATGTCGTGATAGGTGAAGCTGTCCGGCAGCGGCACGCTCATCGCAGCTCCAACAGGGTCTTGGTGAACTCCGCGGTCGTCGCTGTGCCGCCGAGATCGGGCGTGCGGATGGACGTCTGCGCGAGGGTGGCGGCGATGGCATGCTCGATCTCCGCGGCGGCCTCGGCATGGCCGAGGTGATCGAGCATCAGCGCGGCGGTCCAGATGGCCCCCAACGGATTCGCGACGCCGCGGCCGGCGATGTCCGGCGCGGAGCCGTGCACCGGCTCGAACATGGACGGGAATTCCCGCTCCGGGTTGAGGTTGGCGGACGGCGCGATGCCGATGCCGCCGGCCACGGCCGCGGTGAGGTCGCTGAGGATGTCGCCGAACAGGTTCGAGCCGACGATCACGTCGAACCGGGCCGGATCCAGCACCAGCTTGGCGGCCAGGGCGTCGATGTGCTCGGCGCGCCAGGACACGTCCGGGTGGCTGGCGGCGACCTCGGTGACGACCTCGTCCCAGAACGGCATGGTGTGCACGATCCCGTTCGATTTCGTCGCGGAAGTCAGCACCCCGCGACGGTTTTCGGCGAGGGTGAAGGCGTATTCGGCGATTCTCGTCACGCCGACCCGCGTGAACACCGCCTCCTGCACGGCCATCTCCTCGGGGAAGCCGCGGTGCAGGCGGCCGCCGATCTCGCCGTACTCGCCCTCCACGTTCTCCCGCACCACCACGAGGTCGACCTCGCCGGACCGGGCCCCGCGCACCGGGCTCGGCAGGCCCTCGAACACCTTGACCGGCCGCAGGTTCACGTACTGGCGGAAGCCTCGGCGGATCGGGATCAGCAGGCCCCACAGCGAGACGTGGTCCGGCACCGACGGATCGCCGACCGCGCCGAGGAACACCGCGTCGTGATGGCGGATCCGGCTCAGGGCGTCGGCGGGCATCATCGCGCCGGTCTCGTGGTAGCGGGCGCAGCACCAGTCGAACTCGTCGTACTCGAAGCGCACGCCGTGCCGCGCGCCGACGGTGTCCAGGACCTGGCGGGCGGCCGGCGTCACCTCGTGGCCGATGCCGTCGCCGGGGATGAGCGCGATGCGATGCGTGACCATGCCTCGACCCAACACCGTGCGCGCGGCCCCGGTCCAAGACCGGATCCCAGCCCGGCTCATAGGCAACGCCTATAGGGACGCCAGGAAGGCGGCCGCCGCCGGGCCGAGCGCGTCCGGCCGGCTGGCCAGCGAGATGTGCAGGTGGGCCGCCGGTTCCAGGTCGAACACCAGCGCGCCGGCGCGCTCGGCCAGGCCCGCCCACGAGTCCGCCAGCACCGCCATGCCGACGCCGTTCAGCACCAGCGGCAGGATCGCCTCGCGGTGTTCGGTCTCGACGATCGGCGCCAGCTCCACGCCGCCGTCGCGGATCCGGTCCACCAGCCGCCGCATGCCGCTGCCGGTCTGGCCGACGATCAGCCGCCGGCCGGCGAGTTCGCCGTGCTGGACGACGTGTCCCGGCGGGAACGGGCCGTCCGGCGGCGTGACCAGCACGAACCGCTGGCGGCCGAGCTCCGTGAACCGCAGCCCCGGCGCCGCCGGCTCCTCCGTCGAGGCCAGCAGGCCCACCTCGACGACGCCGCTGCGGACCATGTCGATGACACTGGACGCCGTGAAGGCGGCCCTGACGGCGACGGTCATGCCGGGGTGCGCCGTGGTGAAGGTCTTGATCAGGCTGGCCAGCGGCTCCACCGCCTGCGACGGCGTCGCCGCGATCTCCACCCGGCCGACCGCCAGCCCGCCCACCGACTCCACGCTCGACCGGGCCGTCGCCAGCCCCCGCACCACCTGCCGCGCCGGCTCCACCAGCGCCCGGCCCGCGTCGTTCAGCACGAGGCGGCGGCCGATCCGGTGGAACAGCGGCTGGCCGAGGTCGTGTTCGAGGGTCCGCAGCGCCTGGGAGAGGGAGGGCTGCGCCACGTACAGCGCGGCTGCGGCCCGGCTCACGCCGCCGTGATCCACCACCGCCAGGAAGTACTCCAGCTGCCGAGCGTCCACAGTGGCGAGTCTGCCCCGTCCACAACTGATCTACCCGAAACCTGCATTCGGTGTGTCTGTGAGCGCGACTCGCGGGGGTTCGGCTACGACAAGTACCGCGCGACGTCATCCACGACACGGCGACGGGGCATCCCCGGCCCGCTGCCGTTCAGTCGCGGTCGGCGCGGGCGCCGGCGTGCCGGAACTTGTGCCGGTAGCTGCGCGCGGTGGTGCCGACGTGGCGCTGGAAGTTGCGGCGCAGCGTCTCCGGCGAGCCGAAGCCGACCATGGCGGCGATGTCGGAGATCGGGTGGTCGGTGGTCTCCAGCAGCAGCTTGGCCCGGTCGATCCGCTCCCGGTTGACCCAGTCGAAGATGGTGGTGCCGGTGGCGGCGCGGAACTTGCGGACCAGGCTGCGCTCGCTGATGTAGGACTCCTCGGCGACGCGGGCCAGCGACAGCGGCTCGTGCAGGTGTTCCCGCAGCCACGTCATCACCGGTGCCATCGGCTCCCGGTCCTGCTCCCGCCGGGTCCGGGCGTCGGCCCGCCACGGCGCGGCGATCACCGCCCGGCCGACGGCCTCGGCGCGGCCGCGGCCCACGTCCATGGCCAGCAGGTGTAGCGCCAGGTGCACGCCGGACAGCACGCCGCCGCCGGTGTGCACCCGTTCGTCGTCCACGTGCGGGAGTTCGGTGTCGAGGCGGCTGTTCGGGAAAATGTCGCGGAATTCGCGGGCATAACGCCAATGTGTGGTTGCGCGGCGGCCGTCCAGCACGCCGGCGTAGCCGAGCAGGAATACCCCGCTGCCGAAGCCCACCATGCGGGCGCCGGCGGCATAGGCCGCGCGCAATGCGTCGATCAGGGCGGTGCTGCGCGGCGCGAGCGGATTCTCGACACCGGGCACTATGACGGTGTCGGCGGTGACCAGCCTCTCCAGCGACGCCAGCTTGTCGCTCTCCGTGTCGCTTCGCTCACCGCACAGCATCACCTCGTACTGGCCGGCGACATCGGACTCGGCGGCCGCCCGCGGGCCGAATACCTGACGCACGACGTCGATGTCGAGCGACACGGCGTCGGTCGGCACCACCAGCGCGATGACGTGGCGGAAGCGCCCGCGCGACAGCGTCGGCCGGGAGCCGCCGGAGGTCGGGGCGGTGTCGGTGTGCATCACCACAGCGCGTTCCCCGTGCGGCAGCGCTCGCCAGAGTCGGCCGTAGCTCGGAGCGGGACCGGCCGGTAGCGGCGTTGCCATGGTCGCCATCCTTTCGCGGAACCGACGCCCGTTCGCACGGCGTCGGCCACTGTCACTCCGTTGCGCATCAGCGCACGCTCCTACGGGTATTGCTCGGGTTGCCGAGAACGTATCCAGGCCGGGCGGCGATGAGCATCGGTCATCTGACCGGAACGGCATAGGTAACCCGTTACGCGGGTCGCCGAATTGGCGGGAGCCGTGGCCGTGATGGCGCACGCTGGGCGATCGAACGGCCGGTGTTGGAATCCGTGCCTGTCACATCGCCGTGAGACGGAACGTTCGTTTTTCAACCATAGGGGTGGCCGCCGGGTGCGACCACCCCCATGGCGGCCGACATCGTGGCGGAATCGCCCGCTCGCGGTGTCGGTGGAAAGCCTTGCCCCTGGCGACCGCGCTCAGTCCACGGTGGACTCGTCGAACAGTCCGTTCAGGTGGTGCCCGAACCGCAGCTCGAAGTCGCCGCGCTGCTGGAGGCCCTTCTCGAACAGCCGGACGACCCGCTTCTGCGTCTCCGGCCACGTCAGCGCGGCGGCGAACTGGGCCTGGCTCTCCAGCAGATGACCGTTCTCCGGCAACGTGATCCGGTCGACCAGCCGCTTGGCGGTGGCGATCGGGCGGCGGTCGAACGAGGCGACCCGCCGGGCGAACGCGTCGACGAAGGCGTCGAGCTCGGCGTCCGGCACCGCCCGGTTGACGTAGCCGAGCTCCTGCGCGGTGCGGGCGTCGTAGTCGTCCGAGCCGATGACGATCTCCAGCGCACGGGCCCGCCCGACCAGGTGCGCCAGCCGCTCGATGCTGCCGCCGCCCGGGATCACGCCCGCGCCGACCTCGGGCTGGCCGAGAATCGCGCGCTCGGCGCTGGCGTAGCGCAGGTCACAGGCCAGCACGAATTCGCTGCCGACGCCGCGGGCCCGGCCGCGGATCTTCGCGATGGTCAGCACCGGCAGCGCGGCCAGCCGGACGAGCACGTCGGTGGTGCCGGGCAAGCCGGTGCGGCCGGGTGTGCGGGCGGCGGCGGTGGAGTTGCCGGTCATGTCGAAGTGGGCCAGGAAGAACTCGTCGTCGGCGCTCTCGAACACCACGACCCGCACCTGGTCGGACGCCTCGACGCGGTCGAGCACCTCGGCCAGGCCGGTGATGATCGCGGCGTCGACCACGTTGAGCGGCGGGTTGTCCAGCGTCACCTGCCAGTAGGCGGGGGTGACCTCGTGGACGCGAACGGCCTGCTGGGTGTCGGTCATCGTCCTGCTCCTGTCGGTCGGTTCCTGGCAGCGACCGTAGCAGCTGGATATAAAAACTGTACTCAGCTGAACCTGGTGGCTGTTCTCACAGCGCAGCTGGGTTGCGAATCTGTAGTCAGGAGGTACCGTGGTCCGGATGACGGAGCTGGTGGTGGCCGACGACCTGCCGGCGTGCTCGATCGAGCGGAGCCTGCAGGTGCTCGGCGAGCGGTGGACCCTGTTGGTGCTGCGCGAGATCTTCGCCGGCCGGCACCGGTTCGCCGAGATCAGGGGCGCGCTGGACATCGCGCCCAACCTGCTCAGCGCCCGGCTGAAGACGCTGGTCGCCGCCGGCGTGCTGGAGGCCCGCGCGTACCAGGAGCCCGGCAGCCGCCAGCGGCAGAGCTATCACCTGACCCCGGCCGGCCGGGAGCTCAAGCTGGTGCTGGGCGCGCTGCAGCAGTGGGGCGACGAGCACCGGCCGCGCACCGTCGGCCCGTCGGCGCTGCGGCGCAGCAAGGAGGGCCGGCCCGTGCGCGTGGCCTTCGTCGGCGAGGACGGCGTGGAGATCCCGACTCGGGACGTCGCCTTCGTGCTCAACACCTAGTCGACGAGTTCGCGCTGCGAGAGCCGGACCTCCTCGATGTCCAGGCGCGCCTGGATCTGCCGCAGCACGGTGTCGTCGATGCGGCGCTCGTCGCGTAGACGGACGACGGTCGCACGCTTGCGGGCCAGCAGCGCGAGGCGCAGCGCCGTGTAGTGCTGGTCGTGCCGCAGCGCCGGCTCGTCCTCCAGCTGCGTCTCGCCGGCGTGCAGCACCGCCAGGTGCTCCTCGAGTTCACGGGTGAGGCGGTCGACCACCTCGGGGTCGGTGCCCAGTTCCTCGGCGACGGCCGGCATTGCGGCCATTGCCTCCTCGGTTGCCACCGTCTGCGCGAGCTTGCGCTCCTCCTCGACGACCCGGTCCTCGGGCAGGTGCGCCCAGCGCACGACACCGGGCAGCACCAGGCCCTGCGCCACCAGCGTCACGATGATGACGCCGGCCGTCACGAACACGATCATGTCCCGGTCCGGGAAGGCGGCCCCGCCACCGATCGTCTCGGGCACCGCCAGTGCCGCCGCGAGCGACACCGCGCCGCGGAAACCGGCCAGGCCGCTGACGATCCGCGTGCGGTGGCTGACCCGCCGCAGCCGTTGCGACGGGCGGCGGTCGACCGCGCGGATGATGTAGACGGTGACGAACAGGAACACGATCCGCGCCGCCACCAACACCACGCAGACCACGCCGACGATGACCAGTCCGCGGATCAGGCTGCCGCTGACGAGGCCGCGCACCGCCCCGTGCGACTCCAGCCCGACCAGCACGAACAGCGCCCCGTTGAGCAGGAACGTCGACAGGTTCCAGAAACCCTGCGACTGCTGCCGGGTCGCCGCGCGGCCGATGCGCGGGCCGACCTGGCTCATGATCAGACCGGTGGTGACCACCGCGAGCACCCCGGACGCGTGGATCGCCTCGGCCAGCAGGAAGGACACGAACGGCGTGAGGAGCATCGCCACGTTGCCGAGCAGCGGGTCCTCCAGCCGCCGGCGGATCGGGATCCCCACCGCCGCCGTCACCGCGCCGGCCGCCACCCCGCCGAGGTAGGCCAGCAGGAACAGGCCCCCGACGTGCACCACGCTCAGCTGCTCCTGGCCGATGGTCACACCGACCGCCAACGCGTAGATCACCAGCGCCGTGCCGTCGTTGACCAGGCTCTCCGCGCGCAGCGTCGTGACGAACCGACGCGGCAGCATCCCCGCCAGCACACCGACCGCCGTCGCGTCCGTCGGCGCGACCGCAGCTCCCAGCACCCACGCCGGGCCCCACGGCACGCCCAGCGCGTGCGCCGTCCACGCGACCGCGCCGGCCGTGACGATCACCAGCAGCGTGCTCATCAGGACGATGCCCCGCAGGTTGGAGCGGATCTCCCGGAGCGAGGTCGTCAGGCTCTCCCAGTACAGCAGCGCCGGCAGGAAGAGCAGCAGCACCACCTCCGACGGCAGGTGCACGTCCAACAGATCCGGCGCGAATCCCAACAGGACGCCGCAGGCGAGCAGCACCACCGGTGGCGCGAGCCGGAACCGCTGCGCCACCACGCCCGACACCAGCACCGCCATGCCCAGCGCCACCACGAGTTCCAAACCGATCACGGCGGTAATCATGCCTCCGAATCGGCCGTTCGCACCCGGACCGGGGCCGCTTGACCACGGAAATCGGGTCGCGGCGGTGCCTAGGGTGGACACCATGGCGGCAGTGCGAAGACGCTTCTACACCAACGAGGTGCGGTTGGGCGCGGAAGCGTACCGGGTGATCCACCCGGTACGGCCGATCGTGCACGCCCCGATGCACGAAGCCGGTTGGGGCGTCGAGCTGTACGTGAACAAGGCCGCCACCGTGGACTTCGTGCTGGCCTGGTGGCTGGCCGCGCGGTCCCCGCACAGCCTGGTGTACCTGCCGCTGCGGCAGAGCTGCTGCGACGAGGTGTCGTCGTACTGCGGCCGGAAGATGGACCTGGTGCTGGCACACCACGGGCTCGGTTTCCCGGCGTCACGCTGGAAGGAGGTGCGGGCCCGGCTGAAGCCGACCGGCATCCAGCAGGTGACCCTGCCGGAGCGGCCGTTCCGCGCCTTCGACCCGGCCGCGCACCACCAACGCGCGTCGCGTGATCACCTCCGCTACGCAGTCGCCGCCGACACCCTGTTCCTGACCGGCAGCCGGCACGGGTACGAGCTCGAGGGCGAGACCGTGATGGAACTACTCGACGAGGCCCCCGCCGCGCTCGCGGTCCGTCCCGACAAGCACACCTGCGCCGAGATCGATCTCGGCCTGTGGCACGTCGGAACCGAGCGGGGGCAGCGGCGGGACACGCCGCTGCGCCTGCACGTCGTGTGCTGCAACGAGCACTGGCTCAAGGTGAGGTCGGCAGGAACTTCGGGGCCTGCCTCGCCGCGGTGAGCCGTTCGAACGCCGCCGCCAGCGCGACCAGGTGGGCGTCGGAGTTCTTGCCGGCCATGAAGGACACGCCGATCGGCAGCGGACCGGCGAAGCCCGCCGGCACCGTGATGTCCGGGTAGCCGGCGACCGCGGCCGGCGTCGAGGAGCCGATCTCGTCCACGTCGCCCTTGGCGTAGTCGGTGACCCAGGCCGGGCCGTTGGTCGGCGCGATGATCGCGTCGAGGTGGTCGGCGGCGATCAGGTCGTCGATCGAGTGCCGGGCCAGGTCGGTCGCCTCGGCCCGCTGCTTGAGGTAGGTGGGGTCGGTGATCGGCGGGGCGGCCTGCGCCTGCTCGAACAGCTCCTGGCCGAACTTCGACAGCTCGACGGGATCGTGCTGGTTGAAGGCGATCAGGTCGGCCAGCGTCTGCGGCACGCCCGGCCGGGTGGCCAGGTAGGCGTTCAGGTCGTGCTTGAACTCCGCCAGCAGCGCGGGAAGTTCATCGTTGCCGATCGTGTCCTGGTTGGCCGGCACCACATCCACCACCGTCGCGCCCGCCTTTGTCAGCGCCGCCACGGTTTCCTGCATCACCTTGTCCACGCCGGCGTCGGTGCCGGCCATCGCCCAGACGCCGATCCGCTTGCCGCGCAGGGAGGTCGTCGGCGGCACGTAGTCCTTGCCCGCCAACACCGACAGCGTCAGCGCCACGTCCACCACGTGCCGGCCGAACGGGCCGGCAGTGTCCTGCTCGTGGGAGATCGGCACGATGCCGGCGCCGCTGATCACGCCCAGCGTCGGCTTGATGCCCACGATGCCGTTCTGCCCGCCCGGGCAGACGATCGAACCGTCCGTCTCGGTTCCGATCGCCACCTGCGCCAGCGACGCCGCCACCGCGGCCGCCGACCCCGACGAGGAGCCGCACGGATTCCGGTCCAGCACATAGGGATTGTTCGTCTGGCCGCCGACGCCCGACCAGCCCGAGGTGGACGTCGTGGAGCGGAAGTTCGCCCACTCCGACAGGTTCGCCTTGCCCAGGATCACCGCGCCCGCCCGGCGCAGCGCCGTCACCAGCGGCGCGTCCTTGACCGGGTTCTTCGCCAGCAGCGCCCGCGAGCCGGCGGTGGTCGGCAGGTCCCTGGTGTCGATGTTGTCCTTGAGCAGCACCGGAATCCCGTCCAGCGGGCCCAGCACGTGCCCTCTCCGGCGGCGCTCGTCGCTGGCCCGGGCCTGGCTCACCGCCGTCGGGTCCAGGAACAGGATCGAGTGCACCTTCGGTTCCAGCTGGTGGATGCGCCCCAGGTACGCCTCCGTCAGTCCCACCGCCGTCAGCGCCCCCTTCGCCATGCGCGTTTGCAGCTGCGGGATCGTCGCCGCGTCCAGATCAGCATTCGACATCACGGCGTTCACACTAGGGGCCGGCGCTCCGTTCGCGCCGACGGGCGAGACGGCGACCAACGTGGTCGCGGCCATCGCCAGAATCACTGTGGCAAGGCTCAGTCGTCGCACGACCCCCACCGCACTCAGTTGACCAGCCCCGGTCAACCCGCCGAAAGTCGGTGAAACGAGAACCGGGCCGGTCGCTCAGCGACCGGCCCGGTTCATCGGACTGCGTCAGACGTCGTAGCGGTCCAGGTCCATGACCTTGGCCCAGGCCTTCACGAAGTCGGCGACGAACTTCGCCTTGGCGTCGTCGCTGGCGTACACCTCGGCGACGGCCCGCAGCTCGGAGTTGGAGCCGAACAGCAGGTCGACGCGGGAGCCGGTCCACTTGATGTCGCCGGTGGCGGTGTCGATGCCCTCGTAGGTCTCCTCGTCGGAGCCCTTGCGCCACTGCACGCCCATGTCGAGCAGGTTCACGAAGAAGTCGTTGGACAGGGTCCCGACGTTCGAGGTGAACACGCCCAGCGGGGACTGCTGGTAGTTGGCGCCGAGCACCCGCAGGCCGCCGATGAGCACGGTCATCTCGGGCGCGCTGAGGGTGAGCAGGTTGGCCCGGTCGACCAGCAGGTACTCGGACGGCAGCCGGTTGCCCTTGCCCCGGTAGTTGCGGAACCCGTCGGCGGTCGGCTCCAGCGCGGCGAAGGAGTCGGCGTCGGTCTGCTCCTGCGACGCGTCGGTGCGGCCCGGCGTGAACGGCACGGTGACGTCGTGGCCGGCGGCCTTGGCGGCCTGCTCGACCGCGGCGGCGCCGCCGATCACGATCAGGTCGGCCAGCGAGACCTTCTTGCCGAACGAGGCCTGCACGCCCTCCAGGGTCCGCAGCACCTGCGCCAGGTTGTCGGGCTCGTTGACGTCCCAGCCGCGCTGCGGCTCGAGGCGGATGCGAGCGCCGTTGGCGCCGCCGCGCTTGTCGCTGCCGCGGAACGTCGAGGCGGACGCCCACGCGGTGGAGACGAGCTGCGACACCGACAGGCCGGTGGCGAGAATCTGCTCCTTGAGCGCCGCGACGTCGGCGTCGGTGACCAGCTCGTGGTCGACGGCCGGCACGCGGTCCTGCCAGATCAGCTCCTCCTGCGGCACCAGCGGGCCGAGGTAGCGCTGGATCGGGCCCATGTCGCGGTGGGTCAGCTTGAACCAGGCCCGCGCGAACGCGTCGGCGAACTGGTCGGGGTTCTCGTGGAACCGGCGCGAGATCGGCTCGTAGATCGGGTCGAAGCGCAGCGCCAGGTCGGTGGTGAGCATCGTGGGCGTGCGGTTGAGCTCACCGGTCTCCGGGTCCGGGAAGGTGTTCGCGCCCGCCCCGTCCTTCGGCTTCCACTGGTTGGCGCCGGCCGGGGACTTGGTCAGCTCCCACTCGTAGCCGAAGAGGTTGTCGAAGAAGCCGTTGCTCCACTGCGTCGGCGTGGCGGTCCAGCTGACCTCCAGGCCGCTGGTGATGGCGTCGCGGCCCTTTCCGGTGCCGAAACTGTTACGCCAGCCGAAGCCCTGCTCCTCCAGCGGCGCGCCCTCGGGCTCGGGACCGACGTAGACGTTGGGGTCGGCGGCGCCGTGGGTCTTGCCGAAGGTGTGGCCGCCGGCGATGAGCGCGACGGTCTCCTCGTCGTTCATCGCCATCCGGGCGAAGGTCTCGCGGATGTCGCGGGCCGAGGCCAGCGGGTCCGGGTTGCCGTTGGGGCCCTCGGGGTTGACGTAGATCAGGCCCATCTGCACGGCCGCGAGCGGCTGCTCCAGGTCGCGGTCGCCGCTGTAGCGCTCGTCGCCCAGCCAGGTGGTCTCCGGGCCCCAGTACACGTCCTCGTCGGGCTCCCACACGTCGGCGCGGCCGCCGGCGAAGCCGAAGGTCTTGAAGCCCATGGTCTCCAGCGCGCGGTTGCCCGCGAAGATCATCAGGTCGGCCCAGGAGATCGACTTGCCGTACTTCTGCTTGACCGGCCACAGCAGGCGGCGGGCCTTGTCCAGGTTGCCGTTGTCCGGCCAGCTGTTCAGCGGCGCGAAGCGCTGCATGCCGGCGCCGGCGCCGCCGCGGCCGTCGTGGATGCGGTACGTGCCGGCGCTGTGCCAGGCCATCCGGATCATCAGGCCGCCGTAGTGGCCGAAGTCGGCGGGCCACCAGTCCTGCGAGGTGGTGAGCACGGCGTCCACGTCGCGGGCCAGCTCGTCCAGGTCGACGGTGGCGAACGCGGCGGCGTAGTCGAAGTCCTCGCCCATGGGGTTGGCCACGGCCGGGTGCTTGCGCAGGATCTTCAGGTTGAGCTGGTTGGGCCACCAGTCACTGTTGACGCCGCCCTCGGTGGGGTGCTTGAAGCGCCCGGCGACCGGGCACCCGCCTGCGCTCTCGTCGTTCATCTCGCCAACAACGGCGTCGGGCTTGTCAGACACGGGAAACCTTTCCGGAACTAGTGGAAACGACTCGAGGCGGCGAGTGTCGAACAGTCCGAGCACTGGCCCCAGTAGATGACCTCGGCCTCGTCGATCGTGAATCCGTGATCGTCGGACGCGGTCAGGCAGGGTGCGTCGCCGACCGCGCAGTCGGCGTCCGCGATGACGCCGCACGACCGGCACACGACATGGTGGTGGTTGTCCCCGATCCGGGACTCGTAGCGCGCCACGTGGCCGGCCGGCTGGATGCGCCGGACCAGCCCCGCGGTGGTCAGGACCTTGAGCACGTCGTAGATGGCCTGGTGGGAGACCTCGCCGAGGTCCGCGCGGGCGGCGCCGAGGATGGTCTCGGTGTCGGCGTGCGGATTCGCGTGCACCGCGGTCAGCACCGCCACCCGGGGCCGGGTCACCCGCAGCGCGGCCCCGCGCAGCAACCGCTCGTAGTCCGAGGAGGTGGGCACGGGACGAAGTCTCGCCCATAATCTGGAATCAATCAAGTTTTTGTCACGTTCGCCCAGGTCCACTCGCGTGTCGCGGCTGCTCCGAACGGCAGGCCCGGTTCAAGATCGAGATCCGTCGGCGTCATGCTGCCAGAGGAGCGGGGGAGGGGACACCGCGGTGGCGGTGTCGGATCGGCCGTGTCGCGTCGGGAACGGCGGGCGCGCGCCCCCGAGCGGCTCAGTCGAGGTTGCCTCGTCCGGGTGGTGGGCGCCGCCCGGATGTCCCTGTTGTCCCGCCGTGGCGGGACAGTCGAGGTTCTATCGGTTTGGTCCCCTCATGGGATCAGCGTGCCACCCTTTCTTCGCAATTCGCGGCTAATTTTTACTCCGTTCAGCAGGCGGCGTGTCGACGGACGTGCTATATGGTCGTTGACGCCGCGCGACCTTGAATTGTCGCGCATTTCGGAGGGAATTATGCGTGGTGCGTTGGCCGTGGTCGGCCTCGTCCTGTCGTTGTTCACACCCGTGACCGATTCGCAGACATCGTCGCCGCCGCCCGGAAAGATCACCCTCGACATCAAAACGATCAACGGCTCGGGTTGCCCGGCCGGCACGGCGGACGCGTCCGCCGACGTCTCGTCCGACAACACGTCGTTCACCGTTCACTACAACAACTTCGCGGCCAAGGCCGGCAACGGCGCGTCCGCCGTCGACGGGCGCAAGAACTGCCAGATCAACGTGCTCGTGCACGTTCCGGCGGGATTCACCTTCGCGATCGCCGAGGCCGATTACAGCGGATTCGCGCATGTGGCCGCCGGTGCGTCCGCATTGGAGCAGGCGAACTACTACTTCACCGGACAGGCGGCGACGGCCCGCGTGCCGCACCCGCTTACCGGACCGTTCGACGGCCAATGGACCGCGAAGGACGTCGCCGATGTTTTGGTGTACGCGCCGTGCGGCCTCGACCGGAACCTGAACATCAACGCGGAGGTGCGGGCCAACGCCGGCACATCCGATTCCGGCGCGACCAGCTTCATCGAGATGGATTCGAGCCACGCCAGCGTCGACACGGTGTACCAGTTCAACTGGAAGCAGTGCTGACGAACCCTCCCGCCGCCGGACAGCCGGACCACCAGCTGTCCGACCCGCACGCACTCAGCCGGCCAGCAGGGGGAGATATCCCTCGCGCTGGCCGGCTGCGTTCGGGTGGAACGAACCCGCGATGTCGAGCAGGCTCACGCCGTTGATCCACGGGTCGCCGCCGCAGTAGCCGTGGCCGGCGAAGGCGGGCCGGGCGTCGCGGAAATCGGCGCCGGCGTGGGCCGTCCGGGCCTGCGTCACGGCGGCGAGCCGGTCCGAGCCCTCGTTCAGGGCCTGTCGCTTGGTCGAGCTCAGCGAGCAGGCGCCGCCGGCCTCGACCACGTGCGGATAGCCCAGCACCACGATGTGAGCGGTGGGGGCCTTGGCGCGGATCGCCGCGAACATGCGGTCCAGGTCGCCGCCGAGCGGCCCGTCGATGACGCCCTCGGCCTGGTGCACCTTGTCCAGGCACGCCGAGTCGCTGCCGATCACGCACGTCGTCATCACGTCGGAGAAGCCGATGTCGGTGCCGCCGACGGTGACGGAGACGAGCGAGGTGCCGGGCGTCAGGTCGCCGAGCTGGTCCTTGACCACGTCGGCGGTGCTGGCGCCGGTACACGCCTCGTCGTGCACGACGGGCAGGTTCTGCCGGGCCGCGTAGAGGCTGGGGTAGGCCTGCGGGCTCTGTCCACAGGGGCCGGACGAGCCCGGGGTGCCCACCCCAGCCGCGTAGGAATCGCCCAGCGCCACGTATTCCGGCGCGAAACTCGAGGGTGCGGCGGGGAGGAGCAGGGCGCCGATCAGCAACGCCGTGAAAGCTGGCATGGAATGTGAGTACCACACACGGCATCCCCCGATCCGGTACGAATCAGAGCAGTTGCTGGCCGCCGTCGATGTCGTACGTGGCGCCGGTGAGCGCCGTGTTGGCCATCAGGTGCACGGCCAGCGCCGCGACGTCCGCCGGCCCGACGACCCGCCGGATCGGCAGCGTGTCGCGCAGCTGCTGGCGGCGGTTGTCGAGCTGGTCGCCGAGCAGCTGCGCGGACAGTGGGGTGTCCACGAAGCCGGCGGCGATCAGATTCACCCGTACGGGCGCGATTTCCAGCGCCAGGCCCTTGACGAGCGCCGGCAGCGCCGCCGTCATCGCCGACGCCAGGAACAGGCCGGGGTAGGTCCGCCGCGCGCCGGTGCCGCTCATGAACAGCAGCGTCCCACCGGGGCGGACCTTGTCGACGGCGTGCTTGGCGACGCGCACCGGCAGCCACAGGTGCTGGTCGGTGTTGCGGTTCGCCCGCTCGAAGTCGAAGTCGGCCAGCGGGCCGTAGTACGGGCTGCCGGCGGTGACCAGCACGTGGTCGATCGCCGGCAGGTCCCCGAAGAACTCGTCCAGCCGCTCGAAGTCGGTGGCGTCGAAGGCCTCCGCCCGTGCCGCGCCGACCTCTTCGGCCGCCTGCTCGAGCCGGTCCGCGTTCCGCCCGGTGATGATCACCTCGGCGCCCTCGGCGCGCGCCAGCCGGGCCGTCTCCAGCCCGATGCCGGCGCTGCCGCCGATGACCAGCACGGTCTGCCCGCCGAGCGCGTTCACGACTGCCCCTTGATCTGCTTGTCGAGGTCGCGCAACGCATGCAGGAACGACTCGGAGAAGGTGGGGAAGGGCTGGATGACGTCCAGCATCACGTCGAGCGGCACCTTGGCGCGGATCGCGACCGTGGCCTGCTGGAGCCACTCGCCGGCCTCGGGGCCGAGCGCGTGGGCGCCGGTCAGCACCGAGCCGTCGGAGACCAGCGTGAGGAAACCGGGCGTGGTGTCGTAGGCACGGGTGTAGGTCGCGGTGCGGGGCACGCCGGCGAGCTGGATGGTCGCCGTGAACGCCCCCTCCGCCGCGCCGACCGCCGCGGCCTGCGGGTCGGTGAAAACCACTCGCGGCACCGCGTCGTAGTTGATCACCCGAGTGGCGCCGTGGATGTTCGCGGCCACCACCCGTCCGTGGTACTCGCCGACGTGGGTGAGGTTCCACTGGCCGGTCACGTCGCCGATGGCCCACAGCCCGTCGCCGGCCGACATCCGCTCGTCGACGGCGATGCCGTGCGGATTCGCCTCGATGCCGACGGTCTCCAGCCCGATGCCGTCGACCCGAGGCTTGCGGCCGGTCGCGACCAGCAGCTTGTCGCCGCGCAGCTGGGAGCCGTCCGGGAAGTCCAGCACGTAGTCGTCGCCGTCGAGACGCGCGGCGGCGGCGTGCTGGCCGAGGCGGAGGGTGACGCCGTCGGCGGTCAGCGCCTCGGCCAGGGCCCGGCCGACCGCCTCGGGCTCCCGGGGCAGCACGCGGTCGGCGCCGTCCACCAGCGTCACCTCGGACCCGAAGCGGTGGAAGGCCTGCGCCAGCTCCACGCCGGTCGGCCCGCCGCCCAGGACCAGCAGCCGGCGCGGGATCTCCTTGACGCCGGTGGCCTCCCGGTTCGTCCAGACGCCGGACAGGTCGGCCAGCCCCGGCACGGGCGGGATCACCGGATCCGCGCCGGTGGCGATGACGATGTGCGCCGCGGTGTGCGTGCGGTCGCCGACCGCCACGGCGTGCGGGCCGGCAAGCCGGCCCGTCCCGCGCAGGACCTCGATGCCGGCGCTCGCCGCCCACTTCTGCTGCCCGGCGTCGTCGTAGGAGGAGACCATGAAGTCCCGCCACGCCAACGCCGCCGCGACGTCGACCCGACCGGTCACCGCCTCGCGGGCGCCGGGCACGTCCCGCGTGCCGGCAACCGCCTCTCCCGGCCGCAGCAACGTCTTGGACGGGATGCAGGCGTAGTAGGAGCACTCGCCGCCGAGCAGTTCCCGCTCGACGATGGCGACCCGCAGGCCGCCGGCCGCGATGGCGGCGGCGCAGTGCTCGCCGGGTGCGCCGCCGCCGAGCACGATGGCATCGAAGTCGTAGGTCATGACTGCTGCTCTTCCACCATGTACTGGGCATACCAGCTCGGCCAGTCCGCGTCTTCATGCCCGAGCTGTTTCTCGTGCTCGCCATGGGCCGCCGCGGCACGCCGCAGGGCGTCGGCCAGCTCGTCGGAGTTCTCGTAGGTCGCGGGCATCGGGCTCACCACTCCCGACCGGGCAGGCGGGTGGTGATCTCCTGGAGCACCCACTCGTTGCCGTCCGGGTCGCTGAACCGCGCGAACGAGGAGTAGCTGCGGTGCTGCGGGTCCGGGCCCGCGACCTCCTTCTCGCCGTCGGCGTGGTGGAAGACGCCGTCGGCGTCGTGGAAGACCTCGCTGACGGCGATGCCCTTCTCGACGAGCTCCGCGCGGGCCTTCTCCACGTCGCTGACGACGAGGTGCAGGCCCTGGACCGAGCCGGGCCGCGCGCCGCTGATCTTCGACCCGAAGATCACCGAGGCGGGCGAACCGGGCGGGGTCAGCTGCACCACGCGGAAGCCGTCCGCGCCGGGGAAGTCGGCGTCCTCGCGCCAGCCCAGCGTCGTGTAGAACGCCTTGGCCCGGTCGACGTCGGTGACGGGCAGGACCACCACTTCGAGCTTCATGTCCATGATCGGACTCCCTGTTCCGGGGCCGTCTGTCGGCGGCCGCTGGCACAAGGTTGCGCCGTCGCGGAGACCCGTCGCACCCGTGGGACGCCCTGGTCCCACCACTGGGGTCCACGGGTGGCGGGATCCGAGGGGTTGGTGTCCGCTAGCCCTCGAGAACGCGTTCGAGCAGATCGCGCAGGAGGTGGCGCTGATCGTCGGTGAGGGCGGCGAGGGGGTCGGCGGCGAACGGCATGTGGGCGGTCATGTCCTCGGCGGCGCTGAGCCCGGCCTCGGTGGCGGCGACCAGCTTGCCGCGGCGGTCCGCCGGGTTCGGGCGGCGCTCCAGCAGGCCGTACTCGGCGAGGCGGTCGACGAGCGGGGTCACGTTCGACGGCTCGGCGTTGAGCACCTCGGCGATCCGGCGCATCGGGACCGGCGTCCGGGCCGCGAGCAGGGCCTTGGCCTGCATCGCGGTCAGGCCGTGCGGGGTGGCCGCGGCCTGGGCCTCGGCCGAGTAGCGGCGGGTGATCGCGGCGATCAGGCGCACCACCTGGGCGGTGATGTCGAGGGTCACATCGTCATCCGGCATGCTATGAAGTATAAAGGTTATGGAACATAACTAACGAGAGTGAGCAGGACATGACCAACACCGTGCTCGTCACCGGCACCTCCTCGGGCATCGGCCTGGCCACGGCCGTCGCCGCCGCCCGCGCCGGCTGGCGGGTCGTCGCCACCATGCGCGACACCTCCCGGTCCGGGGCGCTGGTCGAGGCGGCCAAGGCCGCCGGCGTCGCCGACCTGATCGACGTGCGGGCCCTTGACGTGACCGATGCCGCCGCGACCTGCGTCGACGACGTCGTCGCCGAGTACGGCCGGCTCGACGCCGTGATCAACAACGCCGGCGCGGGCCACGTCGGCACCCTGGAGCAGGAGTCGATCGACGACATCCGCGGGGTGTTCGAGGTCAACTTCTTCGGCGTGCTCAACGTGACCAAGGCCGCCCTGCCGCACCTGCGTGCCGCCCAGGGCCGCCTGATCACCATCACCAGCGTCGGCGGCGTCGTCGGCCAGCCGTTCAACGAGGCCTACTGCGGCGCGAAGTTCGCCGTCGAGGGCTTCATGGAGTCGCTGTCCCCGCTGGCCGCCGCGCACGGCGTCCGCGTCACCGTCGTCGAGCCCGGGGCCGTGGCCAGCGAGTTCGTCGCCAACGTCGGCTTCGACCCGGCCCAGCTGGAGGCCGCCGGCCCGTACGCGCCGCAGCTGCGTTCCTACCTGGAGCGCACCCGCAACGCGTTCGACGGCGCGCAGACCTCCGAGGACGCCGCC
Organism: Kutzneria buriramensis; assembly: GCF_003387475.1. GTDB lineage: Bacteria > Actinomycetota > Actinomycetes > Mycobacteriales > Pseudonocardiaceae > Kutzneria > Kutzneria buriramensis. Next base: position 242,132 of record NZ_QUNO01000020.1, read on the forward strand.
GCCTCGATCGTCGACGTCCTCACCGCCGAAAAGCCCGCGTTCCGCGTGCAGACCTCGGACGCCGCCCGCACCTTCAGCGGCACCAAGCTCAGCGACCTGGACGGCTCCGTCGTGCAGTCGCTGACCGCCGGCTGGGTGTCGTGACGACGGCGATCCCGACAGCCGCCACCGCGACGATCATGGCGGCGCGGTAGCCGGCGGCGACGTTCCCGTAGCCGCCGGCGGCGGTGAAGGCCGCGGAGCTCGCAGCCACGCCGAAGGCCGCGCCGACCTGCCGGACCGTGCTGAACAGTCCCGACGCGGTGCCGATGTCGGCCGGCTGCACGGAACCGACCACCGACTTCGTCAGCGCTGGCACCGCGAAGGTGACGCCGGTCGCGACGACCGCCACGGCCGCGCCGAGCACGGCGTACGGCAGGTCGGGACCGGCCAGGACGGCGAGGATCGCGGTGCCGACCGTCTGGAGCGTCAGGCCGATGACGATCATCGGCCGGGTGCCGACGCGGTCGGTGTGGGCGCCGGTGCGTGGCGCGAGGAGCAGCGGCACCAGGCCCAGCGGCAGCAGGTGCAGACCGGCTTCGAGAGGGCCGTCGTGCTGCCCGTTCTGCAGGAACTGGGCGGTGAAGAACACGATCGCCGTGAGGGATGCCGACTGCAGGAAGATCCCGACGACGCCGGACGTGAACGCGCGGTCGGTGAACACGCGCAGCGGGATCATCGGGTGCTTCGTGCGCTGCTCCCGGAGCAGCAGCGCACCGAGCAGCAGGACACCCAGCACGAGCGCGCCGATCACCGTGCGGTCGGCCCAGCCGTCGGTCGCGGCGCGGATCACGCCCCACACCAGGGCCAGCACCGCCGCGCCACCCAGGAGCAGCCCGGGCAGGTCGAGTGGCGCAGCGGTGCGGTCCTGTCCGTCACGGACGCGCAGCAGGACGCCGACCGCGGCCGCCAGCCCGACCGGAACGTTGATCCAGAAGATGGCCGGCCAGGACAGCAGCTGGGTGAGCACGCCGCCGAGCACCGGCCCCAGGGTGCTGGCGGCGCCGGTGGCCGCGCCGAACACGCCCATCGCCCAGCCCCGCCGCTCGGGCGGGAAGGCGGCGTTGATCAAGGCCAGCGCCGTCGCCATGGTGACCGCCGCGCCGACGCCCTGCACCGCCCTCGCCCCGATCAGCACGGCGGCGTTCGGCGCGAGGGCGCAGGCGACGGACGCGCCCGTGAACAGCAGCAGGCCGCCGGCGTAGACCCGCCGCCGGCCCCAGCGGTCGCCGAGCGCGGCGGCGGTCATCAGCAGCACCGCGAAGGTGATCGTGTAGGCGTTGATCGTCCAGTCGAGCGTGGCGATGGTCGCGTTCAGGGCGGTGCGCAGGGTCGGCAGCGCCGTCGACACGGCGAGCAGGTCCAGGATCACCAGGAAGGAGCCGACGCTGGCCAGGCCGAGCGTCCAGCGCTGGTCGGTGGCCGGGGCGCGGGGTGTTGTGGTCTGGGATGTCATGTCGGGGTAGACACGGGCGACCCGGGAAACCGGGCGCGACCGATTTCCGGGACGGGCGGTGTCGATACAGGCATGGACATGACCGTGGACGAGGCGCTGCTCGCGGAAGCTCGCGGCGGCGACGCGGATGCGTTCGGCCGGCTCACCGAGCCGTACCGGAGGGAGCTGCACGTGCACTGCTATCGGATGCTCGGATCCCTCGGCGACGCCGAGGACCTGGTGCAGGACACGCTGCTGGCCGCATGGCGGGGCATCGACCGCTTCGCCGGCCGGTCGTCCCTGCGGACCTGGCTGTACCGCATCGCGACCAACCGCTGCCTGAATGCCCTGCGCGACCGCGACCATCGGCCGGCGTACGCCACCGCGGCTCAGCTGCCGGAGCCGAGCCGCATGGACGAGGTGCCGTGGCTGGAGCCGTACCCCTTCGACGTGCCGACTCTCGGCCCGGAGGCGTCGGTGGAGAGCCGAGAGGCCGTGTCGCTTGCGTTCATCGCCGCGGCGCAGACGATGCCGCCGCGGCAGCGGGCGATCCTGGTGCTGCGGGATGTGCTCGGGTTTCGCGGCGCCGAGGTGGCGTCGATGCTCGACACGACGGAGGATGCCGTCGCGAGCGGCTTGAAGCGGGCCCGGAGTGCGCTGGCGAGTCGTGCTCCGGTCGAGGCGCCTCCGTTGCCGGGTTCCGTCGCGGAGCGTCGTGTGGTGGACGCGTTCGTGGTGGCGTTCGAGAGCGGCGATGTGCCGGCGATGGTGGAGCTGCTCACCGACGACGCCTGGATGTCGATGCCGCCGCTGCCGTTGGAATACCAGGGGCGCTCGGCCATCGGCGAGTTCTTCGACGCCATCGTCTTCGTGCAGGGGACGCGGCGGTGGCGGCTCGTGCCGACCAGGGCCAACGGCCAGCCGGCGTTCGGGCGGTACGTGTGCGATCCCCAGGCCGGGATCGCGCGGGCCCATGGCGTGACGGTGTTGACCCTCGCCGGGACGGGGATCGTTCGGATGACCGCGTTTCTGGGGGCGGAGCTGCTGCCGCGGTTCGGCTTGCCGCGGACGCTGGCGGACTAGGTCCAATGCCGTTCAGTTAGCCGTGACACGTAGCTGTCAAGGTTCGGGCGAGGCCAGGACATCGATGCTGATGGTGGCCTTGTAGGTAGTCCGGTCG
>NZ_QUNO01000021.1 GCF_003387475.1 Kutzneria buriramensis
AACGGCACGATCTCGGACACCGACCCCACGAACGTCGTCTTCCCGACACCGAACCCACCGGCGACCACGATCTTCGCCGACGTCGTCGCCTGCCGGGCGACCTGTGCGCCCTGGCTCGTTCCTGATTCCACTCGGCTCCAGCCCTCACGAACCGCCGCGTCGCTCACCTGCGCGACGCCGCCAACTGCAACTGCTCCCGCAGCTCGGGGGTGAGCTGCTGGCCGACCCGTTCCACCAGCCTGGCCATGGCGTACCCGACCAGTCCGATCTCGCAGCCGGGGGCCGCGAGGACGGCGAGGCACGAGCCGTCGCTGATGGACATCAGGAAAAGATACCCGCGCTCCATTTCGACGACCGTCTGGTTCACCGTTCCGGCCTCGAAGCAGCGCGCCGCGCCCGCGGTGAGGCTGATCAGACCAGATGAGACGGCCGCCAGCTGCTCCGCGCGGTCGCGCGGCAGACCGTCCGTACGGGCCAGCACCAGGCCGTCGGCGGAGACCACGACGGCGTGCGCGACGCCGGCGACCCGGTCCACGAAGTCGTCGATGAGCCAGCTGAAGTCGGCGATCTGTTGGTCGGACGGGGAACTCACGACTGCTCCTTGCCTTGCTCAGGATCCTGCCTGTTGAAGGACGTCGGCTGGGTGTAGCCGGCGTCGATGGCCTCGTCCGTGGCGGGCGCGGAGTGCCGGCCGAGGCTGACGCCGTGCTGGTAGGTGGACATCCGGCTACGCAGCGCGTCCGGCGACCGCCGCGGCAGCGCCGGCGCGACCGCCACCCGCGGCGCGGCCGAACCCGGCACCAGCTGGGACTTCGGCGTCCGCTTGGGCAGTCCGGCCTCGGTGACGGTGTCCGGCGGCTGGACCAGCAGCGTGCTGGCGGCGGCCCAGCCGGCGTCGCCGGCGGAGTGCCAGCCGCCGCCGACGGCCGCCGGCTCCTCCGCCGGGGTCTCCACCGGCTCGTCCTCGGCACGGGGCGTGGGCACGGCCTGCTCGTCGCCGCCGTCCGAGGACGCCACCTGGAACCACTGCGACAGCACTTCCTGATAGATCGGCAGCCGCTCGGTGGGCGGGTCGTCGTAGTCGAAGCGCCGCTGTGGCGTGGGCCACGGTTCGACGCTGCTCGTCGGCGTCACCTCGGGCTCGGCCGGCGGCGTCTTGCGGCGCGGCGCGAACAGGTCGACGGACTCGGTGACCTCGGGTTCGACGGGACGGTGGGTGACCAGCGGCGGCAGCTGCCCGGGGCTCCACTTCGGCAGGCCGACGATGTCCTGCGGCAGGTCGGGCTCGGGCAGGGGAGTGCGTTGGGTGGCGGCGGTGGCCACGGTCGGCGGCGCGGCGGGCGGCGGGGGCACCGCCTCGGCCACGTCGACCAGGCTCGCGGGGATGATCACATGTGCTGTGACGCCGCCGTCGATGTCGGCGTTGTCCCGCAGCCGGACCTTGATGTCGTGCCGCTTGGCCAGCTGCGCCACCACGTACAGGCCCATCTGCCGGGAGGCTGTGACGTCCACCTCGCCGGGCTCGGCCAGCCGGTCGTTGGCGGCGTCCAGGTCGGCTTCCTGCATGCCCACGCCGCGGTCGTGGATCTCGACGGCCAGCTCGCCGCGGCGCATCTTCGCCGACCGCACGGTGACCTTGGTGCTGGGCGGGGAGAACGCGGTGGCGTTGTCCAGCAGCTCGGCGATCAGGTGCGTGATGTCGTTGACGGCGCGGCCGTGGATGGTGAGGTCCGGCGCCGGCGCGACCTGCACCCGGGCGTACTTCTCGACCTCGGACACCGCGCCGCCGAGCACCTCGGACACCAGCACGGGCTTGGTCACCCGGCGGGTCAGCGTGGTGCCGGCCAGCACCAGCAGGTTCTCGCTGTTGCGGCGCATCTGGGTGGCCAGGTGGTCCAGCTCGAACAGGCTGGCCAGCTGGTCGGGGTCCTGCTCCTCCTGCTCCAGCCGGTCGATCACGCCGATCTGCCGCTCCACCAGCGCCTGGCTGCGCCGCGACAGGTTGACGAACATCGCGTTCACGTTGCCGCGCAAGGAGGCCTGCTCGCCGGCCAGCCGCACCGCCTCGCGCTGCACGGCGTCGAAGGCGCGGGCGACCTGGCCGACCTCCTCGGTGGTGTGCACCGGCACCGGCTCGACGGCGACGGCCTCGGCCTCGCGGTCGCGCATGATCCGCTCGATGGCCGCCGGCAGCTTGGTGCGCGCCACCTCCAGCGCGCTGCGCCGCAGCACCCGCAGCGGGATCAGCATCGACCGGGCGACGAAAACCGTGACCGCCAAGGCGATCAGCAGCGCCAGCACGACCAGCGCGCTGTCCCGGAACGCGTCCCGGCGGGCCGCGCCGATCAGGGTGCGCAGCACGCCGTCGGACTGCTGCTGGATCTGGCCCAGCACCTTGGTGAACAGGCCGGCGGTGGTGGCCGTCAGGGCCTGCACCTCGTTCGGGGCCACGGAGACCGGGCCGGTTCCGTCGCCGGACTGCACCAGCGCCAGCTGCACGATCCGGTTGCGGCCGTCGACGTCCGGGCCGCTGATGGTGTCCTGGACCAGCTGCCGGTTGTCGGCGCTCGCGGCGTTGTCGAAGTCCTCCTGGTCGGCGGCGAAGCGGGCCTGCGTCGCCCGCAGCTGGTCACCGAGCCCGGGCGGGAACTCCTTGTGCAGCGCGGCCGACAGCACGATCGTGCTCTGCAACCGCAGCTGCTCCTTGGCGTCGGTCAGCGCCTGGAGCGAGGTGTCCAAAGGGGACAGCTGAGGGTGGCTCACCGTGGTGGCCGTGACCCGGACGATCTGGAGCAGGCCGTCGATGATCTCCGTGTACGACGTGAGCGCCGCCACATCCGGCAGGCGGGTGGTGAGCGCGCTGTTGCGCAGCGCGGCGAGTTCGTCCAGCTCCACCAACGCCTTGTCGACGGCGTCGCGCACCGGGCCGGTCACGCCGTCCTTGGCGGCGTCGGCGCGCAGCGTGTCGACGGCCGCGTCCACCGGCCCGAACTTCGGCGACTGGTCGACCCGGCCGGCGGCGACGTAGGCGACAACCGAGTCACGCTCGGCCTGGAGCAGGTCGACCACCGTGCCGGCCTGGCCGGCGACGGCCAGCTGCTGGCGCACGTCGCCGAACTGGCGGGCGTCCTCGAGCTGGCTCTGGAGCCGCAGGCCGGCCAGCGTGACCGTGCTCAGCGCCGGCACCAGCAGGATGACCACGAGCTTGCGGCCCAGCTTCCAGTTGCGCAGCCGCCAGCCGCCGGCGCGCCGCTGGTCAGGTCCGGTCTCGACGGCTCGATCACCCTGGGGCCGCTCCTCGGCCTGGCCACGCACGGTCAGCACTTCCCCACGGTTGGTTCGGACGGTCGCCGAAGGTGGATCCTGGGGTGCGACAGGCTCATTCCGTACCGCCGATCGGAGTACTGGGCACGACAGTCACGCGCATGGTGGTGCCTTCGGGTCAACGTGCTCAAGCGTTTGGCGGTCTGGACGGCAGTGGCGACCGATGGGGATGATCCTGCACCGTAAACGAGCGGTGACCGTAGGTGGTAACACCGCGGCCTGGGGGTGGCGAAATTGGCATCTATCTCAAAAGGTCACTCCCTCGGCTGTCATCCGCGTCCATGATTGAATCACGCAGGGTGAACGGTCGGCTACGGTGGTCGCCGTTCCGAACCAGATCTGCCCGTGAATGGGTCATTCCCTTCACAACCGCACCCCGAGCATCGCTGAAGAACTGTTGAATAAAGGAGAGTCCGCCGATGGCTACCCGTGCCCGTCGAGTGGCGGCCGCCGCGCTGGTCGTGTCCGTGATGACCGTTTTCGCCGGCGGGTGCAGCCTGCTCAACGGGGGTGGTGCCGACAACGCGGCGCCGCCGCCCGGCCACACCGGCATCAACGTCGGCATCCTCGCCACCGTCGACGACGCGCCGGTGAAACTGGCCCAGGCCAAGGGTTACTTCGCCGAGCAGGGCCTGAACGCCAACATCAGGGTGTATCCGTCGGTCAACCAGACCATGCCGGCGCTCCAGTCCGGCGAGATCGACGTCGCGCTGATGAACTACGTCTCGTACTTCCAGGCGCAGGCGGCCAAGACGCTCGACGCCAAGGTGGTCTCGGACGCCTACCAGGGGACCCCCGACTCCCTGGCGCTGCTGGCCAAGCCGGACTCCGGCATCCGCACGCCCAAGGACCTGGCCGGCAAGAAGGTCTCGGTGCACGCCAAGGGCAACATCGTGGAGCTGCTGATCAAGGCGGTGCTCCAGGACAACGGCGTGGACCCGAACTCGGTGAGCTACCTGGAGGTGAAGTTCCCTCAGATCCCCGCCGCGGTGGCCAACGGCCAGCTCGACGCCGGCGTCGACCTCGAGCCGTACATCACCCAGGCCGAGCAGCAGTACGGCCTCCAGCCGACGTTCAAGATCGTGGCCGGTGCCACGGACAACATCCCGCTGTCCGGCTACATCGCCACCAGCAAGTTCATCACCGCGCACGCCGACGCCGTGGCGGCGTTCCAGAAGGCGATGGTCAAGGCACAGAAGGCAGCGACCGACCGCACCGCGATCAGCTCCGTGCTGCCCGACCTGACCGGCGTGGACAAGCAGACCTCCTCGCTGCTCAAGCTCGGCCAGTACCCGACGTCCGTGGACGCCACCCGGCTCCAGCGGGTCGTCACCCTGATGAAGACCTACGGCTACCTCCAGCAGTCGATGGACGTGAGCGGTCTCGTCGTGCCCACACCCACCTCCTGACCGATGCCGTTCGTCCGCAAGCTCGCCGGCCTGGTCGGCTTCCTGCTGCTGTGGGAGGCAGCCGGCCGGCTCGGGCTGGTCGACGCCCGGGTGCTGCCGCCGCCGTCGGAAGTGTTGGTGCGCTTCGGATTGCTGTTCACCGACCGCGGTTTCGTCGCCGGCGCGGTGTCGACGGTGCTGTCGTGGGCGATCGCGCTGCTGTGCGCGACGGTGCTCGGCGTCGGGGTCGGGCTGCTGCTCGGCTCCGTGCCGGCGCTGCGGCTGATCACCATGCCGGTGATCGAGTTCCTGCGGCCGCTCCCGTCGGTGGCGCTGATCCCGTTGGCCATCGCGCTGTTGGGCACCCAGGCGCAGACCAAGATCGTGCTGGGGGTGTTCGCGGCCACCTGGCCGATCCTGCTCAACACCAGCTACGCCCTCGGCGAGGTCGACCCGCGGCTGCTGGAGACCGTGCGGTGCTTCCGGGTGAGCCGGTGGCGCCGGCTGGTCGGCGTGACGCTGCCCAGCATCGGGCCGTTCGTGCTCACCGGCGTGCGGATCTCCGCGTCCATCGCGCTGATCGCCATTGTCGGCACCGAGTTCCTGGCCGGCGGCAGCATCGGGTTGGGGCAGTACGCGTTTGTCCAGGGCACCAGCGGCGGCCGAATGGACGTGGTGCTGGCGGCGACCGTGTTCGCCGGATTGTTCGGCTGTCTGGTGAACGCCGGATTCCTGGCCGTGCAACGGCGTTGGGTGTCGTGGGGTTCCGTGGCGTCGAGTTCCGGGGAGGTGGCGGCGTGAGGTGGTGGGTCCGCGTCGCCGTTCTTCTCGGGGCGCTCGTGGTGTGGCAACTGGTTTCCGTGCTGGCGGCCAATCCCTACTTCCCGCCGCCGTTGCGAATCCTCGAGGCGGCGGCTCGGCTGTGGCCGTCCGCGCATTTCACCGCCGATGTGCTGCCCAGCCTCGCGCGGGTGTTCGGCGGCTGGGCGGCGGCGTCCGTCGTGGGCGTCGCGTTCGGCGTGGCACTGGGCCGTTCCCGGGCGCTGGCCGACTACTTCGAGTTCGTGTTCACGTTTCTGCGCACCCTGCCGCCGCCGTTGTTGGTGCCCGTGTTCATGCTGGTCTTCGGCATCAGCACCGAGATGGAAGTCGTCACCATCGCGTTCGGCACCGTGTGGCCGGTGCTGCTCAACGCCGTCGACGGCGCGCGGTCGGTGGATCCCGTGCTGGCCGACACCGCCCGCGTGTTCCGGCTCAGCCGGGCGCGGTGGATCTTCGGGGTGGTGCTGCCGGCGGCCGGGCCGAAGATCTTCGCCGGGCTGCGGGTCAGCCTGTCCATCGCGCTGATCCTGATGGTGATCTCGGAGGTCGTCGGGGCCACCAGCGGCATCGGCTACCAGCTCGGGACCGCCCAGGGCGCGTCCGACCTGCCGGGCATGTGGGCGTGGATCGCGCTGATCAGCCTGCTCGGCTACCTACTCAACAGGGGGTTGCTCGCCGTGGAGCACAGGGCGCTGGCGTGGAGCCGGCCGTGAGCATGCTGGAGGTGGCCGGGCTCGGCCACGCCTATGGCGGCGTCGACGCCGTGTCGGACGTGTCGTTCGTCGTCGAGCCGGGGGAGCTGGTCTGCATCGTCGGGCCGTCCGGCTGCGGGAAGTCCACGCTGCTGCGGTGCATCGCCGGGTTGCTGCCGCCGACCCGTGGCACGGTTTCCCTGCACGGCGACCGGGTTGTCGGCGTGCCGTCCGATCTCGCCGTGGTGTTCCAGGACTACAGCCGGTCGCTGCTGCCGTGGCGGACCGTGGCCGGCAACGTCGAGTTCCCGCTGCGGGACCGGGGTTTGTCCACTGTGGAGCGTCGCTCGCGGGTCGAGGAGGCGCTGTCCTGGGTGGGCTTGTCGGAGGCGGCGGGGAAGCATCCCTTCGAGCTGTCCGGCGGCATGCAGCAGCGGGTGTCCATCGCGCGGGCGTTGGCCTACCGGCCCGCGCTGATGCTGATGGACGAGCCGTTCGCCTCCGTCGACGCCCAGACCCGTGCCGACCTGGAGGACCTGGTGCTGACGGTCCGCGCCTCGGCCGGGATGACGGTGCTGCTGGTCACCCACGACATCGACGAGAGCGTCTACCTGGCCGACCGGGTCCTCGTCCTGTCGCAGTCCCCGGCGACGGTGGTCGAGACCCTGAAGGTCGACCTCTCCTCGCCCCGTGACCAGATCACCACCCGCGGCACCGACACCTTCGTCCGCCTCCGCACCGAGATAGCCCGCCAAATCCGCCGCTGAACCCCCGCGAGTCGCGCTCTCAGGCACACCGAATGCACGTTTCAGGCAGACGGTGAAGCGTACGTGAGTGGCTCAGTTGGCCGGAGGAGCCAGGTGAGCCGCTCGGGTGGGGGGTGTCATGCGGTGCTCGCGGCCACCGGCTGTGCCGTCGCACGTGTGTATCGGGGCAAGTGAGCCACTCAAGCCAACTGCTCCGCTCACGTGCCCCCGTCTGCCTGAAACCCACATTCGGTGTGTCCCAGAGCGCGACTCGCGGGGGTTCACAGGATGTGGACTCGGTGCAGGGGTGGCAGCGTCGCAACGGGGAGGGGATCGCGGCGGTGGAGGAGCGCGTGGTTGTCGACGAGGAGGAAGTCGCCGGACTGCCAGCGGTGGGTGACGCAGAACCGGGGGTCGTAGAGGCGGTCCCGGAGCTCGGCCACGAGGCCGGCGGCATCCGGCACGCCGGTGAACTCGAGCAGCAGGGGGATGGGGTACGCCGCCGGGTCGTGGGGTTCCTGGTACCGCAGCACGGGCTCGCCGGTGATGGGATGCACGTCCACGAGTCGGCTGCTGTAGACGCAGTCGGCGTAACCCCCGTGGTACGTGATGGTGACGCCATCCCACCGGCGCAGCTCGTCAACCGACAGCGAAGCCAGCAGCCGGGTGGTGTCGCAGAAGGTCATCTCCCACCCGGAGACGGGGGCCGCCGGGCAGTGGAAGAACAGGTAGCTGGGGGTCTGCTCCGCCCACGGCCCGTCCCAGTGGAAGGGCACGGCGTGCACGGCGGTGACGTCGAAGACCTCGCCGAAGTCCCACCGCAGCAAGGGGCCCCACGCGCGGGCGCAGTCGGCGAGATCCTCGACGCCCACAACGGGAAACCCGCGCAGCACGACGAGCCGGTGCTGCCCGACCCACCGCGCCAGCAGCGCGGGCGGCAATGAGCAGACGTCCTCACCGGCCTCGGGCGTGACCACGAGCCCGAAGGGCGACAACGACGTGCGCACCGCGCGATCCTAGGCACAGATCGGCTGGGGATTCGGCTAGTCCACAGTGGACACGGGGTGGTGTGCGGCCTCCCGTGCGATCTCGCTTCGGGAGTGCGCCGCGAGCTTCACGAGAATGTGCGACACGTGGGTCTGCACGGTCCGCCGCGACAGGAACAGCGCGGCGGCGATGTCGGGGTTGGACCGGCCCTGCGCCACCAGGTGCGCCACCCGCAACTCGGTCGGCGTCAGGCTCTCCCACCCGGTCGTCGGCCGCGCCCGCCGACCCCGCTGGCCCCGCCGCACGCCGTACGGCCGCGTCCGGGCATCGGCCCGCCGGATGTCCCAGTCGGCCCGCAGCTCCGTGTACACCTCGATGGCCTCGGCCAGCGACGCCCGCGCCCGCACCAGATCGTTGGCCTCGCCGAACAGCACGGAGGCGTCCTCCAGCGCGGTGGCCAGCTCCAGCCGCCGCCCGGCCGACCGGTAGTGCTCGGCGGCGGTCAGCAGCCGCTGCGGATCCCGCTCCAGAATGCCCTGGCACCGCTGCGCCGCCGCTTCCTTCACGGGCATCGGCGCCTCGTCGGCCTCGGCCCGGCACTGCTGCGTCGCCGACAGCGCGGTCTCCCGGTCGCCGGCGGCCAGCGCCAGCCGGGTCAGCTCCGGCAGGCACATGTACCGGACGTTCATCTCCAGTCCCGTCTCGGGACTGAGCAGCACGGGCGTCAGCTCGGCCACGGCCTGGGCGGGCAGCCCGTCCCGCTCGCTGGCCAACGCCCGCGCCAGCAGCACGTAGCCGGAGTTGCGCCGGTCGTCGGCGATCGCCAGCGGCTCGGTCCGCACGGCCTTGAGGTGCACGGCGGCGGTGGTCCGGTCGTCGCGGTGCCCGGCGATCAGCGCCAGCAGCCCGTGCAGGGTGAGGAAGGAGTAGCGCCCCTCGCTCAGCTCGGGGATGGACTCCAGCTCGCTCAGCGCGTCGTCCCACGACCCGTGCAGGAAGTAGTACGCCGCCATCATCACGTGCACCTGCGTGAACCGGGCGGCGCCGGCCTGCTCGGCGAGCCCCCGCACGAGCATGATCCGCTCGTCGATGCCGTCGGTCTCGTCCAGGTTGAGGTCGGCGACGATCCGGTTGCACAACAGCAGCAGCCGCAGGTCCAGGTGTTCACGGTCGTCGCCGAGCACGGTCAGCGCCTGGTCGATCAGCTCCCGGTTGCCGCGCTCGTCGCCGACGAAGCTGCGGTCCAGGGACATCACGTGCAGCCCCATGCCGACGGCGAACCGGTCGGGCGCGGCCCGCCCGGCCTCGATCGCCTGGCCGGCCGTCGCGAGCGCGGACGTCGTGTCGAGGTCGACGGCCTGCACCAGGGCGGTCAGCGACAGCAGCCGCGCCCGCCAGCCCGGCGCCAGCTCCGCGCCGAGCCCCTGGGCGAGCACCTCCAGCGCCTCGGCCGAATGGCCCGTACGCAGCGAGGTGTATGCGAGCACCCAGCTCATCTCGGCGACCCGGTCCGGATCGGTGGTCCGACTCAGCACCTGCCGGGCCTGCTGCGCGGCGTCCGCGTTGCGGCCCATGCCGGCCAGCGAGGTCGCCAGCCAGCTGGCGAACACGTCCCGGCGCGGATCGTCCGAGCCGACCTCGTCGATGGCCCGGCGCAGCAGCTCGATCGCCGTCTGCGGGGCGCGGTGCGTCAGCGTCGGGGCGACGCTGGCCAGCCAGTCCAGGAACCACTCGTCCTCGCTGCCGGCCGCCGGCAGCAGCTGCTCGGCCACCTGCGACGTCGGCGCGCCCGCCTCGGCCAGCGCCCGCGCCGCCTCCCGGTGCAGGGCGGTCCGCACGGCGACCGGCGTGCCGTCGTACAGCGCCTGCCGGATCAGCGGATACCGGAACGCGAGGTGGCTGCCGGCCTCGGTGATCACGCCCGCGCCGACGGCCTCGGCCAGCAGCAGGGCCAGCTCGGACGCCGGCTTGCGGGCCACCACGGCCAGGTCGTGCACGGCGAACTCGGCGCCGAGCAGGGACGCCGCCCGCAGCGCCTCGGTGGTCTCGTCGGACAGGAAGCCCAGGCGGTCGGCGACCGCGGCGGCCAGCGACGCCGGCGCGCTCCAGCCGACGGCCCGGCCGGCCAGCTCGGCGATCCGGCCGCTGACCCGGACGGCCTTCTCCCGCACCAGGGCGTCCACCAGCTCCGTCAGGTAGCCCGCGTTGCCGGCGGCCCGCTCGGCCAGCCGGGTCAGCTCCGGGCCTACCTCCCGGCCGCCGGTCCGCACGGCGATCAGCTCGGCCACCTCGTCGGCGGCCAGCGCTCCCAGCGCGAGCTGCACGCCGCCGCGGCTGGCCGCGCCGCGGCGCAGCTGCTCCAGCTCGGTGCGCCGCGGCACCGGCCGGTAGGCGCCGACGAGAAGTAAAGGAAGCTGCTCGGTGGCCCGGGTGAGCCGGTGCCAGACGTGCACGCTGGCCGCGTCGGCCCACTGCATGTCGTCCAGGACCATCAGCACGGGCTTGGCCTCGCATGCCCGGTCGACCAGCGCGAGGAGCTGCTCGGACGCGCCGAGCACGGCGTCGCCGGTGCCGGTCACGCCGGGGGAGTGCTCCTGGCGCAGCAGCCGGATGATGTCGGCCCGCCATGGGTCCTCGGCCCGGCCGACGACCTCCAGGCAGTCCAGCACGGCGCGCAGCGGGAACGGCTGGCCGAGCTCGTCGGCGGCCGTCCAGTACACGTCGCAGCCCAGGTCGCGGGCGGCGCGCAGGCCCGCGGCCAGCAACGCCGACTTGCCGATGCCGGGGTCGCCCTCGACGAGCACGGACTGCCCGCGCCCGGCGACGACCTCGCGCAACAGCCGACCGAGCAGGGCCACGTCCGCGTGCCGCCCCACGAAGGTCTCCGTCGCCGCGGTTGGCCCCATGGTGCGAGCGTAGACGGATCTTGAGTCGGGTCGCTCGTCCACCACCCGGACGGAGCGCTCGCCGGTTCGTGTGCGGAGCGTGGTGGTGTGGACCAATTCACCGGGCCTTGGTCGCTCTGCGTCACCGCCGGCCGAATCGACGGTCACAATTCTCCGCCTGTTGGCGGATGTCCTTGACGGCCCATGCGCGGATGGTAATCGTTGTGGCGGCTGCCACACCTCAACAGAGCAGTTGAGGGGCGAACTCGGAAGGCGGTGAGCACGGATGGTGCTCTCGGTACAGCACCCCGATGCCACTCCCAGCGGCGAGCGCGGCCTGGAGGCCCTGCTCGACTCGTACCACCACGTCGCCGCGGATGTGCTGAACGCGCACGTCCGGGCCGGTGAGCACTGCCAGGACTGCGGTCAGGTCTGGCCCTGCGCCCCGGTGAACTCGGCGGCCTTCGCCCTCGACCTCTGACGCCGCTCGCGGCATTCGGGGGAGTCGGGCCGACGCTGGGAGGGTCGGTCCGAGGGTTGCGCCGGACGACGCAACCTGGGGGACGCATCGGCTGAACGCGGCCGCGTCGGGGGTCGGCGCGGCCGTCTTTTCGGGGGCGGCCGGACCGCGCGTGGAGAACCGCGTCACACCCGGCCGGACCATTCGTGCACACTTTGGGTGCCGGGTGGCCGAGCGCACGCAGCCAACCAGTGGGAACATCCGGACTTCGCTACCGCCGCCCCCGCCGGTGGCCGTACCGTCGCGGCCGTGGGTACGGGCATTTCGCTGCATCCGATCTGGTGGGTCGAGCAGAACGAGACCGAGCTGGCGATCCAGGTGACGCATCCGACCGGTGCGCGCTTCGCCGACCGCGCCGTCAGCGAGGCCGGGGCCGAGGTGAAGGTGGAGCTGGCGACCCTGGCCGAGGCTGGTGCCGAGACCCCCATAGACGCGGCGCTGTCGACGCTGCGGGTGCGCCTGCGCGAGCCGATGGCCGACCGCCGGCTGGTGATGCTGGTCGACGGCGAGCCGATCAGCGCGGCCCGGGTCAACCCGACGATCCAGAACCTGTCCACGGACCCCGCCGATCCGGCCCGCCACCGCGCCGGCGAGCCGGTTCGCGCGGGCATTCCCGAGGACGGGCGGGTGCCGCGCTACTACGCGGTGAAGACGCAGCTGCTGGAGCTGACCGGCAAGCTCGGCGAGGGGGCCGCGCTGCCGTCCGAGCGGGAGCTGGCCGAGCGCTTCGGCGTGGCCCGCATGACGCTGCGCCAGGCCGTCTCCGAGCTGGTGCTGGAGGGCAAGCTCCAGCGCCGGCACGGCAGCGGCACGTATGTGATGCCGCCCAAGCTGGTGCAGCCGCTGTCACTGGTCAGCCTCTCCGAGGGCATCCGCCGGCAGGGCGCGACGCCCAGCCGCAAGCTGGTCACCCTCGAGCACCTGCCGGCCGACCCGACGCTGGCCGCCGACCTGCGGATCGAGCCCGGCGACCTGGTGCTGCACATCGAGCGCACGGTCGAGGCCACCGGCCAGAACGTGGGGCTGGAGTCCACCTACCTGGCGGCGGCCCGGTTCCCGTCGCTGCTGGACGTGTTCGACCCGGCCACCTCGCTGCACAGCTGCCTGGCCAACCGGCTGGGCGTGGTGTTCGCCGAGGCCGAGGAGCGGGTGGAGACGGTGCTGGCCACGCCCCGCGAGGCCAAGCTGATCGGCACCAACCCGGCACTGCCGATGCTGCTGCTGCACCGGCGCTCGCTGGACCCGGACGGGGTGCCGATCGAGCGGGTGCGGTCGCTGTTCCGCGGCGACCGGTTCAGCTTCAGCACCCGGCTGCGGCCCGAGGACTGATTCACGTCACCGGCATTTCACCCTGGCGGGCGTCTCAATTCGTCATGACCGGATGACGATGTTTACCGATCGCGAGGCCTGGGTAACAGGGGCCGTGCCCTTTACGGTGGTCGGTTCCCGGCCCGTTCGTGCCGACGGCGGTTACCGGTCTCGCCGTGGTCGTTCGAAGTGCCGACCCGATCGGGTAATTCCCCGGCCGGCGACCCGCACCGGCTTGCCCCTGCGGGGGCGTTCGTTTGATCGGGGCGAGCCTCGGGGGGGACACTGCGCTTGCCGGTAGACCCCGGCATTGTAGAAACCGGCGGTGAATACCAGGTGAAAGCCGGGCCGGCGGCAAACGGCAACGCCACAGAACGTATCCGGTGAACCCGCGGCCGGACATGGTGGGGTCCGTGCCGGCGGCATGTCAAGCTCGCTCCGAAGCGAGTGATGTAGATCACGTAACACCCGGAAGAGGCGCTCCACGCTGACCGGTCCTCGATATACTCGTGCGCAGTGCCGCGAATTCCGGGGACCAAGAACCGCGGCTGAATATGTGGAGAGCCACGTGTTCGTTAGGGCCCTGGTATGAGCATGTTGGACGGAGCGGCCGCCCCGCGGGCGGTGTCGCGCCCGGTCAGCGACGGTGTCGCCGAGCACCTCGCCGCGGCCGCCGGCTGGCGCCGGCTGGCCGAGCTGGTGCGGCGCGACGCCGAGCTGCGCCTGCACCTGGCGCTGCGGCCGCCGCACGACCTGTCCGCCGATCTGGGCGACGGCCCGCAGCCGCCGCACCCGCGCGCGTCCGACCGGGTCCGCATCGTGTCGCTGGCCGCCCTGCTCGACCGGCGCGCCAGCGACGAACGCACCCTGCTCGAACAGGTCATCGGCAACCAGCACGAGCCGGTGGACGCGCTGGACCACGTGGTGGAGCACTTCGTCCGACCGCTGATCACCGTGTTCCGGGCCCTGCTCGAACGCCACCGGCTGGTCCTGGTCGACCTGGACGCCGACACCGTCAACTTCGAGCTCACGCCGGGCGTGCGCGCCACCGGGCGGATCGTGGTCACCTCCGTCGCCGGGCTGCGCGAGGCCGGCGAGGCGGACCTCCTCGACGTGGACCGGGCCGCCCGCGCCCTGCACGGGGCGCTGACCGCGCTGGCCACCGGCTTCCAGCAGGCGAGCTTCGACGGGCGGCAGTACAAGGGCCGGACGGTGCGCGCCGCGTTCGACGCCGTGCTGGCGGCCGAGCTGCGGTACCTCACCCCCGAGACCGCCGGCCTGCTGCGCGGCGACCATCCGCTGGACCGGCACGTGCACTCCGTGCCGGAGGAACAGGACCGGCTGCTGCGCGAGGTGCTGCGGCGCGTCGAGGAGAGCTCGGCCGCGCGCCGGCGCGACCCGTCGCTGCCGGTCCCCGCCGTCGTCATCGACCTGGACCTGTGTGGACTGGTGCCGAAGGCGCGGACGCTGCATGCCGCGCGCACGCTCGCGGGCCCGCGCGAGGGCGCGCCGCAGGGCATCCCCGAGCTGGCCCGCCCCGGCACGCTGCGCGCGCTGCCGTCCTACTCGAAGCCGGCGTGGGACCGGTTCCTGGAGGTGTCCGGCGTCGCCGGGCGCTACCCGGACGTGGAGTGGGACGACGTGCACGCCGAGTTCTGCCCCGCGTTCTACCGGCCGTGGGAGCGGCTGCGCTCGGACTCGCTGGCGCCCGGCCTGGTCCGGTTCGTGCGGGACGTCGAGGACGCCGGCGGCGAGGTCGTGTTCAACACCGGCCGGCGGGACCGGGTGCGCGAGCACACCACCGCCGTGCTGGCCCGAGGCGGGCTCAGCCACGTCCGGCTGCTCACGCTGCCCGACGACCGGGTGCGGCCCATCGCCGAGCTGAAGGTGGAGAACCTGCGCCGGCTGGGCGCGCTGGACGTGGTGGCGGTGTTCGACGACCTCACCGAGAACCGGCAGGTGCTGCGGGACGCCTTCCCCGGCGCGATGGTGATCGCCGTGGAGGCTCCGGGCTTCACCAGCGACCGGGTCCCAGGCTGCCCGCCGCCCGACGGCGCGCCGCTGATCGCCACGTTCGAACGCCTGCCGCGGCAGGCCACCGACGCCGTGCCGGCCTTGTCGCACACCCATTCCATCGCCGAGCTGCACGTCGGCGAGCTGTCGGTCGGCCTGCCGGCGCGCGGGCACGCGGTGAACCTGTCCGTCGCGCAGACACTGTCCATTGTGGACCGGCTCGTCGCGGACGCCGACGCCTCCGCGCTGCGCACCGCGGCCGCCGCACCCGGGCATCTGCGCGAGGCGCTGTCCACTGTGTCCGATCCGTTGCAGCGCACGGTGTTGCTGCTGCACCACATCTTCATGCGCAAGCAGTTCCATCGTGGATCGCGCGCCACGTACACGCCGGAGATGGCCGCCACCGACCTGATGCCGTTCCTGCGCAAGCGGGAGCCGATCCAGGTGGTGGTGCCGGGCTTCCCGGTGAAGCAGAGCCAGAGCGGACTGAAGGCCTCCGGCGTGCTGCCCGACCTCGCCGAACTCGGCGTGCTGGTGCGGCTGCGGGAACTCCAGCAGGCCGTCAAGAGCGTGTACGCGCCGGGGCTGCGGATCACCGTGCTCACCGACGGGCACCACTTCCGGCCGCGGCCCGCGGTGATCGTCGAGTCGTACGTGCGCAAGCTCAACCAGTACCTGCGGCTGGTCGGCGGCCAGGACTTCCTGGAGTTCGTCGACTTCGACGACGTGGCGCGGCGCAGGATCGGGCCCTCGCTGGACGGCGACCGCCTGCTGCTCATCGAGTACTACCAGAACGTCTTCCGCAAGGCGTTCGCGGAGTTGGACATCGCCGCCGACCCGATGGGGGCCCTGGCGCGGGCCGCCGAGGTCGACCCGATGGCCGACCACCGCGGCGGGTTGGCGTTCCGGGACATGTTCCGGT
Organism: Kutzneria buriramensis; assembly: GCF_003387475.1. GTDB lineage: Bacteria > Actinomycetota > Actinomycetes > Mycobacteriales > Pseudonocardiaceae > Kutzneria > Kutzneria buriramensis. The sequence continues at coordinate 15,608 of NZ_QUNO01000021.1, forward strand.
CCATCCTGCACTCGGTGGCGATGGACGTGCCGGCCGGCAAGGACCGCATGACGTGGGCCCGTGACGTGTACGCCGACCCGTACCAGCTGGCCGATCCCACCACGCCCGTCGAGATCGTCCGGGCCCGCAAGCAGGTGCTGCGGCAGGCGTGGAGCGACACCGTACGGTACCTGTCGGCCGTGCTCACAGACCGGGAACTCGGCTACGAGGGCCTGTTCGAACACCGCGTCCGGTTCACCGTCAGCATGCCGTCGCCCGGCCGGGTCGGCTTCGCCGCACTCGGCGGGTCCGCGCTGCTGCCGTGGCACGGCACCGCCGCCGTCGACGAGAAGGGCACGCTGTCCACCGACTTCGCGATCTGGCTGTACGACCAGGGTTTCGTCCCCGTCTACTCGCCCGTGCTCGGCTACCGGCAGCCGTGGCTGATGGTCCCCGTGACGTCCACCACCGTTCTGGACAGTGCCCGCGGCGCGCAGCTCGTGCCGGAGCTGGTGGAAGGCATTCACCTGAGGCGGAAATGACCGAACACGGCTTGGCCAGGCGGGGCCGCCGCCGCGACAGCATGATCGCGCTGGTGTTCGGCACGCTCGTGCTCTTCGCCGGGCTGTCCTTCCGTATCGGCCCGCTGTGGGCCGCGCTCTGCGTCCTCGCCGTGGTGACCGTGCCTCCCTTGGTGATCGCCCTGATCATGCGGAGGATGGCCGGCGACGGCTGGGCCGCCTCGCTGCCGCGGGTGTTCGCCCACCGCCTCGGCCTGCGCGGCGCCGCGCGGCACGGCGTCGAGGACGACCAGGTGCGGTACCAGCGGCAGGAATTCCTCGGCCGGCTCGTCATCGACGGCGACGTCCTCCGATGGGAACCGCGCGAGGCCGACCGCCGCCGTGGCATGACGTCCCTCGAGTGGCAGCGCCCCTGGCACGGCGAACTCGTCCGGCTTCGAGGCCCCGGCCGCGTCCGCTGCCTCACGCTCCCCGGTCCCGACGGCGAGCCGCTGGACATCTGGCTCCGCGACCCGCACAACACCGCTGCCCGTCTCGTCTGACCCCCCGCGAGTCCCGCTCAGCGTCGCACCGAAACACGGTTTCCGGCAGACCTGAGCACCATCACACCCTGCGGAGACGCAGTCCGGTGGTCCGTCTACTATCCACGCCAGCGAGCTCGAAGTGCGTTCTGCACGGTCGCGTGATCGTGACCGCTGACCGCGGTGGAGGGGGCAAAACATGGGGGCCATCGCGTGGCTGGTGCGTGTCCTGCGGACCAGGGTGTGGTTGGCGCCCCTCGTGGTCATGCTGGCGCTCGGCCTGCACTACATCACGCAGCCTCAGGTGTGGCGCGACGAGCTCGCCTCGTGGACGGCGGCGTCGCGCAGCTTCCCTGACCTGTGGCACCTGCTGTCCCATATCGACCTGGCCAACGGCGCCTACTACGTGGTGCTGCACCCGGTGATCGCGGTGTTCGGTGACGGGGCCCTCGCGATGCGTGCGCCGTCGGTGCTGGCGATGTGCGTGGCGACGGTGTGCGTGTCGCTGATCGGCCAGCGGCTGTTCAGCCGGCGCGCCGGCCTGGCGGCAGGCATGGTGTTCGCCCTGCTGCCCAGTGTGTCCCGATTCGCGCAGGAGGCCCGCGCGTACGCGTTCGTCGTGATGTTCGTGGCGCTGGCGACGCTGTTCCTGCTGTGGGCGCTGGATCGCCCGTCCTGGTGGCGCTGGCTCCTCTACGCCCTCTCGCTCTCCGCCGCCGGCATCTTCCACCTGGTCGCTCTCACGTGCGTCGCCGGCCACATCGCGGTGATCTTCCTGCACCGCGGCCGGGACGACGAGGAGCGCCGGCCGCTGCGGGAGTACTGGTGGTTCCCGGCGGCCGTCCTGGTGGCGCTGCTGCCGGTGATCCCGCTCGCCCTCGGCTCACTGCCCCAGACGAGCGCCCAGATCGGCTGGCCCAAGCCCGACCTGCACAACCCGCTGGGCTCGGCGACGACGATGTGGCTGATGCTGTTCTGTTCCGGCATCGGCGCCGGCGCGGTGGTCGTGTTCGCCGGGCTGGCGTGGAACAACGAGAAGCGGTCGGCGGCCATCGGCACGGCCCTGGCGCTGCTGCCGACCGCTGCGGTGGTCGTCGCGTCCGAACTGGGAACGTCGTACTACGTCGCGCGGTACCTGATGTTCACCGTCCCGGCGTGGGCGGTGCTGGCCGGCGCGGGCGTGGCCACGGTCAGCCGCCTGCGCGGGGTGGCGGTCGCGCTGCTGGCGCTGGCCCTGCTGATGTGGCCGGACCAGCAGGCGATCCGGGCGCCGCAGTCACACGACTGGTGGAACTACCCGGCGCCGAACAACTTCCCGTCGTTCGACTACCTCGGCGCGTCGAAGATCATCGCCGCCGGCTGGCAGCCCGGCGACGGCGTCGTCTACGGCGAACGCGGCCAGTTCCCGATGACCGACCTCGGCGTCGAGTACAACCTGCACGGCCGGATGCCGCTCGTTGACGTGCTCGCGACCAGGACCGCCGAGGCGAACGGCACGTGGAACCCGCCGGAGTGCCCGTCGCCCGACAGTTGCCTGGCGTCCGGGCCGCAGCGACTGTGGGTGCTCAACACCTACGCCAGCGACCCGTTCTCCTTCATGGAGCAGCCGAAGATCGACGCCCTGAAGAAGTACTACACGGTGACCAGGACCAGCACCGTCGCCGGCATCACCGTCGCGCTGATGGTCCACAAGTGACCATCCACAAGGGACTACCGGCCGGGCGGGCGCTCCCGTCCGGCCGGTGTGCGCCTCAGGCGGAGTAGTCGTAGAAGCCGCGGCCGGACTTCTTGCCGAGCAGACCCGCGTCCACCATGCGCAGCAGCAGCGGCGGCGGCGAGTACAGCGGCTCCTTGAACTCCTCGTACATCGACTCGGCGATGGCCTTGGTGGTGTCCAGGCCGATCAGGTCGGTCAGCTGGAGCGGCCCCATCGGGTGCGCGCAGCCCAGCACCATGCCCTGGTCGATGTCGGACGCCGAGGCGTAGCCGGACTCCATCATCCGGATCGCCGACAGCAGGTACGGGATGAGCAGCGAGTTCACCACGAATCCGGCCCGGTCCTGGGCGGTGATGACCTCCTTGCGCAGCACGCCTGCGGCGAAGCCGCGGGCCCGCAGGGCGGTCTCCTGGCTGGTCAGCAGGGACGGCACCAGCTCGACCAGCTTGAGCACCGGCACCGGGTTGAAGAAGTGGATGCCGATCACGTGGTCGGGCCGCTGGGTGGCCATGCCCAGCTTCATGATCGGGATGGACGACGTGTTCGACGCGAAGATCGCCTCGGGGTCGGTGACCACCTTGTCCAGGGTGGCGAACACCTCGGTCTTGACCTGCTCGTTCTCGGCCACCGCCTCGACCACCAGCTCGCGGTCGGCGAACTCGCCCAGGTCGGTGGTGAACCGCAGCCGGCCCAGCGCCGCGTCGCGGTCCTGTTCGGACAGCTTGCCGCTGCGCACGCCCCGCGCCAGCGACTTGGCGATCCGCTCCCTGCCCGCCTCCATCGCGGTCGGGTTCGCCTCGCTGACGACCACGTCCAGCCCGGCCCGCGCGCACACCTCCGCGATGCCCGACCCCATCAGTCCGGCGCCGACGACGCCCACCCGGCGGATCTCAGCCACAGGGATCCTTCCTCCTTCATCGTTTCACGTCGCCGGTCAGGATCGCTGCCCGGCGAGGTCAACTGTATCTGTTCCCGGCCGGACGGCTCCTGGAACCATCGGCGTCGTTTCTTCGCATTGATCAGAAATGCCCGACGCCGTGTGTGGAGGTGCTACTGGTGACCGAAACCATCATGTCGCCGAGCGATCTCGGCGTGCGATTGTTCTCCACCCCGCCGGCCGATTTCGACCCGCTGACCGCCGACCAGCGGGAGCTGTTGGCCTACGGATTCCCGGCCCGTCCCGACCAGGACGCGCAGCGCCCCCTGTACACCCAGTGGAAGCGCAGAGTCAGCAGGAACTACACCCGGATCGAGCCGGTTTTCGTGCGCAACACCGACAAGGTGCACGGGCCGATGCGCGGCCCGAGCGCCGAGGCGGAGTCGACCGGCCCGGCCGGTTCTCACAAGGCCAATGCCACCTCGACGAACTGGTCCGGCAGCGCGGTGTTCGCCGCCTCCGGCGACTCGTTCAAGTGGGTCGAGGGCGAGTGGACCGTGGCCGACCCGTCCGACCCCAGCGGCGGCAAGACCTCCTACTACTCGTCGTCCTGGGTCGGCATCGACGGCTGGGGCTCGCCCGACGTGCTCCAGGCCGGCACCGAGTCCTCGCTGGTCAACGGCAGCAAGCGGGTCTACGCCTGGTGGGAGTGGTACCCGGACTTCGAGATCGCCATCTCGAACTTCCCGGTCTCCGCCGGCGACACCATGTTCTGCCTGATCTGCGCCACCTCGACCACGACCGCGTCGATCTGGCTGACCAACGACAGCACCGACCAGTCCGTCTCGTTCGCCATCACGGCGCCGTCCGGCACCACGCTGCGCGGCAACTGCGCGGAATGGATCGTGGAAACGCCGTCGGTCGGCGGTTCGCCGACGACGCTGCCCGATTACGGCGTGGTGTATTTCGACGACGCGCAGGCGTTGGCCAACAACGCCGGCTGGGTGGGCGGCAACACCGGAACTCCGATCACGCTCGTCAATTCCGGTGGCACCGCCCTGTCCACGCCGACATTGGAGAAGCTGGACCTGCTGAAGCTCACGTACAACGACGTGTGAGTCAGAGTCCGCCGGCGATCCGGAATATCGCGCCGGTCGTGTAGGACGCCTGGTCGGACAGCAGCCAGGCGATCGGGTCGGCGATCTCCGCCGGGTCGGCCGGCCGACCCAGCGGGATCCGGTCGCCCGCCTTCCACGCCCGGTCCGGGTCGCCGGACACGATGTGGATCTCGGTGTCGACCATGCCCGGCGCCACCGCGTTCACCCGGATGCCCTCCTTGGCGACCTCCTTGGCCAGCCCCACGGTCAGCACGTCCACGGCGCCCTTGGACGCCGCGTAGTGCACGTACTCGCCGGGCCCGCCGTGCAGCGTCGCCGAGGAGGACACCAGCACGATGGAGCCGCCGTTGCCGCCGCGGGCCGTGGACATCGACTGCACGGCCCGCCGCGCGCACAGCAGCGCGCCGAGCACGTTCACGTCGATCAGGTGCCGCAGCTGGCTGACCGGCTGGTCGGCGAGCGGCATCATCGGGCTGGTCACGCCGGCGTTCGCGACGAGGCCGGTGATCGGACCCAGTTCCTCGCGGGCCGTGCGGAACAACGCCTCGACGTCGTCCTCGACGGACACGTCCGAGCGCACCGCGACGCAGCGGCCGCCGGCGTCGACGACTTCGCGGACGACCTTCTCGGCGGCGTCGGCGTCTGCGCGGAACGACAGGCACACGGCGTGCCCGTCGGCGGCCAGGCGGCGCACCGCCGCCGCGCCGATGCCGCGGCTGCCGCCGGTGACGATCGTGACTGGAGACACTCGTTCCCCCTACTCATGCTTGTCAACAGGGGCATTATCTCCACTGTGGGGGTGCGCTACGCCGTCCTCGGGCCGCTCGAGGTCACGATCGACAGACAGCCGACAGCGTTGCCGGCCGCCAAGCACCGGATCGTGCTGGCCACGCTGCTGCTCAGCGCCAACCGGCCGGTGTCGGTGGACGAGCTGGCCGAGCGGCTGTGGGGTGAGGAACCACCGGCCAGCGCGAAGGCGACATTGCAGGGCTACGTGCTGCGGCTGCGCCGCACGCTGACCGCCGCCGGGGTGGACCCGGTGCGCACCCGGCCGCCGGGCTACCTGATCGAGGTGGGGCCGGAGGAACTCGACCTGGACCGGTTCAAGGCGCTGGTCGCGGAGGCCGAATCGGCGCCGGCGGCGGCCGCCGCCGACCGCCTGCGCGAGGCGCTGGACCTCTGGCGGGGACCGGCGCTGTCGGACGTGCCGTCGCCGTCACTGCACTTCGCTGCCGGAAGGTGGCTCGCCGAGCTGCGGATCAACGCGCTGGAGCGGCGTATCGACGCGGACCTCCGGCTCGGCCGCCACGCCGACCTGCTGGGGGAGCTCGCCGGCCTGGTCGCGGATTCGCCGCTGCACGAGCCGTTCCGAGCACAGCTCATGCTCGCCCTGCACCGCGCCGGCCGCAGCGCCGACGCCCTGGAGACGTACCGGGACGCCCGCGCGACTTTCGTCGCCGAGCTGGGCATCGAGCCGGGGGAGCGGCTGCGCGAGGTGGAACGCGGCGTGCTGGTGGGGGATCCGGCGCTGGACTGGCGGCCGGAGGCACCCGATCGCGTTGTGTTGAGACCGCAGGCGCTGCCGCCCGACGTGCCGGACCTGGTCGGCCGAGCATCCCTCGCGGACGAGCTGACCGCCCGCCTGGCGGCGCCGTCGGGGCACAGCGGGACGCCGGTGGTGCAGGTGATCGCCGGTATGCCGGGTGTTGGCAAGTCCGCACTTGCCGTCCACATAGGCCACAGATTGCGCCCTCACTTCACCGACGGCCGTCTGCACGCCACACTTCGCGACGCCACCGGCCCGTTGCATCCGGCGGAGGTGCTGGGTCGGCTGCTGCGGCAGCTGGGGGTGCTCGGCACGCACCTCCCGGACAGCGTGGAGGGCCGTTCGACGCTGCTGCGGGACCGCCTGGCGGGCCGGCGGGTGCTGCTCGTGCTGGACGACGCCGTGGACGAGGCCCAGGTCAGGCCGCTGATTCCCGGCGACGAGTGCTCGGCCGTGCTGGTGACCAGCCGGAACCGGCTCACCGGGCTGGCCGGGGCCCGGACCGTCGACCTGACCGTGCTCGACGACGGCGAATCGCTGCGGCTGCTGGAGACCGTGCTCGGGGTCGAGCGGGTCGCCGCCGAACCCGCCGCCGCCCGCGACCTCGTCCGGCACTGCGGCGGCCTGCCGCTGGCGCTGCGGATCGCCGCCGCTCGGCTCGCGGCGCGGGCGAACCGGCCGCTGAGCTGGCTCGTGGCGCAGCTGGCCGACGAGCAGCGCCGCCTGGACGGCCTCGAAGCCGGCGACATGCAGGTCCGGGCCAGCCTCGCCACCGGCTACCGGGCGTTGGACGGGGAACGGCAGCGGGCCCTTCGCCTGCTGGGGTCCTTGAACAACGCGGACTACTCGCCGCGGCTGGCGGCCGCCGTGCTGGATCGGCCGCCGCATCGGGCGGAGCGGCTGGTCGAGGACCTGGTGGACGCCCAGCTGCTGGAGCTGGTCGCCGACCGGTACCGGATGCATGGTCTGGTCCGCGTCTACGCCCGTGAGCAGGCGATGTCCGACCGGGAGCGGGACGAGGCCGTCGAGCGGGCGCTGTCGGCGTGGCTGGCGGCCGCCGAGGAGGCGGAGGCGATGCTGCCCAACGCCGGCTGGCTGCCGCATCTGCCCGGCCGGGGAGCGGCGTCGTCGGTGGATCCCATGGCGTGGTTCGAGGTGGAACGGCAGGAACTGGCCGTGGCGATCGACCAGGCGGCCGCCGAGGGGCACGTGGGGCACGCGTGGCGGCTGGCCGCGGCGTGCGAGGGCTTCCTGGAGGTGCGGGGCCACTGGGACGACTGGCGGCGGTGCCAGGAGCGGGCGCTGGTCGCCGCCGTGACCGGCAACGACCGGTGGGGCGAGGCCCGGATGCGGTACGGGCTCGGCCGGTTGTGCTTCGCCCAGGACCGGCACGAGCTGGCCGAACGTCTGCTGCGGCAGGCGTTGGAGCTGTGGCAGGGCGACCGGTTGTCGCAGGCCCACGCGTTGATGGCGCTCGGCGACGTGCACCACCACAACGGCCGGCTCGACCTCGCGCGGGCCTGCTTCGACGAGGCCGCCGCCGACTACGCCACCGAACACGACGAGCGGGGCAGCGTCAACGCCGGCTTCTGCCTGGGGCTGCTGAGTCGCGACTTGGGGGACGTGGACGCAGCGAAGTCCGCATTGGCTGCGGCGCTCGCGGCCTTCCGCCGCCTCGACGACTCGTACGGGCAGGCCCAGGTGCTGCTGTTCCTCGGCGCCTCGCACTGCAAGTGGGGCGACCAGGACGCCGCCGAGCGGTGCCTGACCGAGGCGACCGCGCTGTACCGGGGCTTCGGTGACCGGCTGGGGGAGCTGCGGTGCCTGCGTCAGCTCGGGCACGTGCTCGTCATCCGTGGCGAAACCGCCCGCGCCGAGCGAGTGCTCACCGGCTGCCAGCGGGCGTTCGCCGAGATCGGGGACGTGTTCGGCGAGGCCTTCGCCGGCTGGAGCCTGGCCGAGCTGGCGCTGCGGGACGGCGACGAGCGGCTCGGCCGGCACCGGCTCACCGCGGCGCTCGATCTGTTCACCCGCGCGGGGCTCGAGCCGTGGCAGCGGCGTATGCGGCGCAGGTTGGCGGAACTGGGCAGGTCAGCCGCCGTGTGACCGGTGCGGCCGATCGGCGGTGCCGCGGTCGGGCGCCGTTCGTCGGTCGGGCAGACGCGCCGAACGGCAGGCGCGGTGACCCCGGGCACAAGTCGATCACGTGACAGGAATCGCAGCTGGGCGACGTATCTGACCCGGCGGGCGCGGGCCGGTCGGAAACCGGCCGGGAGCGCCGGAACGGGGGCCAGAATCGACGTCGTCGGGGTAACGCACAGCGACCGGGTGACCCGCTTCCCGGACGGAACCCCTCACGGAGGATTCAGCTAGATGAGCGTCATGGCCGAGGCAACCAGCCAGTCCGAGGCGAACCGGAACTCCCGTCCGCTGCCGACCGCGCCGTGCAGCGTCGTGTGGAGCGGCGGGCACGCGTACGTCCTGGAGGGATCGCACGGCCGGGCCCGCTGGGTCGGCGTCGACGACCGCGGCCGCCCCCGCTTCTTCACCGGCGACGAGCTCCAGCTCCGCGGCTGGTCCCGCTCCCGGTAACCCCCGCGAGTCGCGCCCACAGACACACCGAATGTAGGTCTGGGGCAGACGACCACAGATCTCACCCACCGGCCATGGACCCGCGGTCGCGGTCCTCGCGATCGGGACCTCGATATCGGACCTGCCGGCTCGGGATCGATCCGCCGGCTTGGGATCGACCTACCGCCTTGGGACCAGCTCGCCGACTCGGCATCGATCGGCCGGTTTCGGGTCGACCCCACCAGTTCAGGATCGACCCGACCGGCCTGAGACAGGCCGGAGCCGGTTCCGCACAGAGATCGAATTGAGCAGCCCCCGAATCAACCCTAGCCATGGGGTCTGACACTTCGGCGGGAGCGAGTGGTCGCCGCCGCTCGCCCGCCCGGAACTGTCAGACCCTCGTGGTTGGATTGATTCGGGGGCTGCTCTGCTCGGCCGGGGGCTGCTCTGCTCGGCCGGGGGCTGCTCTGCTCGGCCGGGGGCTGCTCTGCTCGGCCGGGGGCTGCTCTGCTCGGCCGGGGGCTGCTCTGCTCGGCCGGGGGCTGCTCTGCTCGGCCGGGGGCTGCTCTGCTCGGCCGGGGGCTGCTCTGCTGTGGCGGCGTCGCCTCGCTCGCCCGGCTGCCTCACTCAGGCGGGCTCCTTCGCTCTGCTGCTGCTCCGCCCGGCCGGGACCGCTCCCGCTCAGACCGCGCGACACGCCACCCGCCCACCGGGCGCGTTCTCCACCTCGCAACATAGGCTTGTGCCTTGTGGTCCAAGGCAACGCGCACGTCCGGTCCGACCGGGTGTTCACCGTCCCCAACCTGCTGAGCATCCTGCGGCTGGCGGGCGTGCCGCTGTTCCTGTGGCTGCTGCTGGGCCCCCGCGAGGACGTCTGGGCCATCGTGGTCCTCGCGCTCGCCGCGATCTCCGACTGGCTGGACGGCAAGCTGGCCCGCTGGCTCGACCAGGCCAGCCGCCTGGGCGCGCTGCTGGACCCGGCGGCGGACCGCCTCTACATCCTGGCCACGGCGTTCGCGTTCGTGGTGCGGGGCATCCTGCCGTGGTGGTTCGTGGCCCTGGTGCTGCTGCGCGACGTGGCGGTCTCGCTCTGCCTGCCGCTGCTGCGCCGCGCCGGCTACGACACGCCGGACGTGATCTACCTCGGCAAGGCCGCGACCTTCTGCCTGCTGTACGCGCTGCCGATCCTGCTGCTGGCGCAGGTCGGCCCGACCACCGCGATGATCGCGGGCCCGATCGGCTACGGCTTCGCCGGCTGGGGCCTGCTGATGCACGTCTGGTCGGGCGCCCTCTACGTGTTCCAGAGCATCAACGCGGCCCGCCACCCGATCCGCCGCTGATGCTCGTCGAGGCGATCGCCACCGAGCGGCTGCGACTGCTGCCGCTACGGGTCGAGCACGCCGAGGAAATGGCCGCCGTTCTGGCGGATCCCGCGCTGCACACGTACATCGGCGGCGCCCCGAGCACGGTGGAACGGCTGCGCGTCCGGTACCGGCATCTCGAGGCCGGCTCGCCGAACCCGGAGATCACCTGGCTGAACTGGGTGATCAGCCTCGACGGCCGCCTGACCGGCACGGTGCAGGCGACGGTCGGCCCGGGCCCGACGGCCGAGATCGCCTGGGTCGTCGGCACCGCCTGGCAAGGCCGCGGCATCGCCAAGGAGGCGGCGAAGGCCCTGGTCGAGTGGCTCGGCCGGCAGTCGGTCCGCACGGTCGTCGCGCACGTCCACCCCGACCACCACGCCTCCGTCGCGGTCGCGACAGCCGCCGGTCTTGAGCCGACCGACGAGACGCAGGACGGCGAGGTCAGGTTCCGTTACAGCTATTGACTGTAACGCTACCGTGGTGGCATGACCACCGCGCAGGAGTTGATCGATCGCGGCATTCCCTTCCTCGACCAGGTGAAGAACCGGACCGCCGGCGGCAAGCTGGAGACCTGGCTGAACCAGACCTACGGCCCCGGCACCGCGCTCTACGACGACCTCGCGCGCATGATCACCGAGGGCGTGCGCGACGGGTGGGCGGCCAACATCGAGGTGGACGGCCCGCGCTACCGCCGCAGCAAGATCGCCGAACCGGCCGACGCGCTGAACTACTTCAGCGTCACGGCGGTCTACATGGACAGCGTCGAGCCGTACCGCGGCCAGTACCACCAGCACCCGTACGGCGAGCTCAACCTGGTCGTCCCGCTGACGCCCGGCGCCGAGCTGATGGGCCCGCGCGGCTGGCAGGGGCCCGGCTGGACCGCGCCGGCGCCCGGCAGCCACCACTACCCGGAGGTTCGCGGCGGCGCGCTGATCGCGCTGTTCTACCTGCCCGCCGGCCGGATCTCCTACGACATCACGCCGCCCGCGGCATAGTCCACAGTGGACTTCGGGCGGGCGACTGATCGTGTGCGGACAGTGGCCCGGCCGACCGTTCGTCCAGTCGTTGCCGGACGGAGCGGGTACCCGTCGCCGCGTTCGCGGCATCGCACGGCGCCGCGATGGATACTGCGGTTGATGAGCGTGGACAGCGCGGCGCCCGAGGCGCGCCGAAGACGGGACGACTGGCCGGATGTCGGCTGGACGGTGTTGCGCGTCTACCAGTACGACAACGCCGAACGCGCGGAGTTGCAACTGCCGCCGAGCGGCGACCAGTCCATTGTGCTCGCGAACGTGGGCGTGACGACCATCGAGTCGCGACACGGTTCGACCTGGGGCGCCGCCCGTTTCGGCCCCGGCCAAATCGGACTGACCGCGCCGGGGCGGGCGACCGACATCCGCTGGCGCGGCACGGAACGCACATTGACGACGCATATCGAGATCCCCGGCGCGCTAATCGACCGCACCTGCGTCGAATTGTGGGGCCGGGACGCCGCAAGATTGGGCCGACCGGACGCGTTGTCCGTCGAGGATCCGGTGTTGTCCTCGGTCGCCGACGCCTTGTGTGCGGCCGCCCGCGCCGGCGTCGACGAGTTCTACGCTGAGTCGGCGGCGACATTTCTCGCCGCGCACCTGCTGACCGTGCACGCGTCCGCGCCGACGCCCCGTGAGCTGGGCCGGGAGGACCAGCGGGTGCGCCGCGCGGCGCAATTCATCCGGGAAAACCACCAGTTGCCGCTCACGCTGGCCGAGATGGCCGCGGTGGCCGACCTGAGTCCGTTCCACTTCCTCCGCGTTTTCAAGGCGGAGACCGGTCAGACGCCGTATCGCTTCCTGACCAAGGTTCGGGTCGAGCGCGCCCGGCGGCATTTGAGCCGTCACGAACTGTCCATCACCGAGATCGCTCATCTGTGTGGGTTCGCGTCACCCTCCAGGCTGACGTCGGCCTTTCGCAGCGAAACCGGCCAGTCACCCTCCGAGTATCGGGCGGGCCGACCGCAATAATCGCCGGTTCACACCGCAATCTGCGGAATGCGGCCGTCGGATCGGCCACTTACGGTGGCGGCGTGTCCACCAACGACTTGCCCGCCACCACGGTCGAAGTGACCTGCACGATCAACGGCGATCCCGTACGGCTCACGCTGGATCCGCGCGAGTCGCTGCTGGACGTGCTGCGTGAACGACTCGCCCTGACCGGTACCAAGAAGGGCTGCGACCAGGGCCACTGCGGCGCCTGCACCGTGCACCTCGGCGGCCGCCGCGTCGTGTCCTGCCTGACGCCGGCCGTGCAGGCCGCCGGCCAGGACATCCACACCATCGAGAGCGTCGCCGGTCCCGACGGCGGACTGCATCCGCTGCAACAGGCGTTCGTCGACAATGACGCCTTGCAGTGCGGCTACTGCACGCCCGGGCAGATCATGTCCGGCCTCGCGTGCATCGCCGAGGGGCATATGGCCGACGACGACCAGATCCGCGAGTACCTCAGCGGAAACGTGTGCCGCTGCGGCGCGTACTGCGGCATCGTCGCCGCCGTGCGGCAGGTCGCCGGCATGACGCAGGAGGGCTGACCCGTGCGACCGTTCGCCTACGCCGCGCCCGGCAGCGTCGATGACGCCGTCGCCGTGCTGCGCGACGCCGTGCCCGGCACCAAGATCCTCGCCGGTGGCACCACGTTGTACGACCTCATGAAGCTCGGGGTGGAAGCGCCGCCCGCGGTCGTGGACGTGTTGCGGCTGCCGGAACTCGCCGGCATCACCGTCACCGACTCCGAGCTGGTCTTCGGCGCCGGTGTCCGGATGGCCGACGTGTCCGACCACCCCGTGGTGCGCGCCGACTACCCCGCGCTGGCCGAGTCGATCTGGCGGGCCGCCTCCCAGCAGCTGCGCAACATGGCCACGCTCGGCGGAAACCTGTTGCAGCGCACCAGGTGCGGCTACTTCCGGGGCACGGACTTCGCCTGTAACAAGCGGAATCCCGGCAGCGGCTGCGCCGCCATCGAGGGGCACGACCGGCACCACGCGCTGCTGGGCGCCAGTTCCCTGTGCAGCGCCACGTACGCCGGCGACTTCGCCATCGCGCTGCGCGCCTTCGACGCGGTCGTCGACGTGGTGGGGCCTCGCGGCGAGCGCCCCATCGCGCTGGCCGACCTGCACGTCGAGCCGGGGGAGGACCCCAGCCGCGAACACGTGCTGGACGTCGACGAGCTGATCGTCCGCATCCGGGTTCCGCTCACCCCGGCCGGTCGGGGCTCCACCTACCTGAAGATCCGCGACCGTGAGTCCTACGCCTTCGCGCTGGCGTCGGCCGCGGTCGGGCTCGTGATCGACGGACAGGGCGTGGTGACCGAGAGCCGGATCGCGCTGGGCGGGGTGGCCACCCGCCCGTGGCGGGCGGTCGAGGCCGAGCAGTCGCTGCTGGGCCAGCCGCTGACCGCCGAGTCGGCCCGGCGGGCCGGCGAGATCGCGTTCGCGGACGCACGTCCCGGCCGCACCAACCGATTCCGCATCGAGCTGGGCATCCGCACCGTCGCCGACGCCGTGCGCACTGCCGGGGAGCGGGCCGTCCGATGAGGGTCGACGCGTACGAGAAGGTCACCGGGAAGGCGCTCTACGGCGCGGACCGCGTGCTGCCCGGGATGGCGTTCGCCGCCCTGGCCCTGGCCAGGACCGGCCGCGGCCGGCTGATCAGCGTGGACACCAGCGCCGCCGCGGCCGTGCCCGGGGTGCTGGCCGTGGAGACGCACTTCGACCTCGCCAGCCCCGGCTTCGTGATGGGTGGCGGCTTCGGCTTCCAGAGCCTCCAGCCGATGACCGACGACCACATCGCCTACCGCGGGCAGCCGATCGCCATCGTGGTGGCGGAGACACCGGTCGCGGCCACCGAGGCCGCCGAGGCGATCACCGCCGAGTACGAGGACGAGCCGACCGCGCTGCACCTGGACTCCGAGGGCGCCACGACGCTCGTGCAGGAGGAGGCCATCCCCCTGCCGTTCCTGGCCGACCTCAAGGTCGGCGACGCCGACGCGGTGATCGACGCCAGCCCGGTGACGATCGAGGGCACCTACGAGCACCCGCCGCAGCACGCCGTGCCGATGGAGCTCAATGGCGGTGTGGTGCACTGGGACGGCGACACGCTGATCGTGCACGAGGGCACCCAGAACGCCAACGCCCTGCGGTTCGGCCTCGCGCAGCAGTTGGGCATCGACGCCGCGAACATCGAGGTCCGGTCGCCGTACGTCGGCGGCGGCTTCGGCCAGAAGAACTCGCTTCTGGTCCACATAGGACCGTTGGCGCTCGTGTCGAAGCGGTTGGGGCGGCCGGTGAAGCTGGTGCTTGCCCGCACCCAGACGTTCCACAACGGCAGCTTCCGGCCGGCCAGCCGGCAGCGGATCCGGCTCGGCGCGGACGAGACCGGCAAGATCACCGCCGCGGTGCACGAGGTGGATCAGCAGACCTCGCGCCACGATCTGTTCCCCGCGATGCACACCGAGACCTCCGCCCGGCTGTACGGCCTGTCGGCGTACCGCGGCCGGCAGCGGCTGGTGCAGACCGACGTGCAGACGCCGGGGTACATGCGGGCCCCGTTCGAGAGCCCGTCGATGTTCGCCTTCGAGCAGGTGGTGGACGAGCTGGCGTACAAGGTCGGCCGGGACCCGGTCGAACTGCGGCTGGCCAACGACACCGACACCGACCCGATCAGCGGGCTGCCGTTCTCGACGCGGTACGTGGCCGACTGCCTGAGGCGCGGGGCCGAGCTGTTCGGCTGGTCCGGCCGCAACCCCGAGCCGCGCTCGATGCGTGCCGACGACGGATCCCTCATCGGCTGGGGTGTGGCGATCGGCAACTATCCCTGCAACACGGCCGCCACCAATGCCACCCTGACCGCCGGCGAGGACGGCCGGGTCACCGTCGCCGTCGACGGACACGAGATGGGGCAGGGGATCCGGTCGACGATCGCCCTGCACGTGGCCCAGGACTTGGGAATTCCCGTGGGTGACGTGGTCGTGCAGGTCGGCGACACCACGGTCGGCACACAGCACCTCACGGCCGGTTCGTGGGGCACCGCCTCGGCGCTGCCGTCCGTCCACTCCGGACTCAGGGAGCTTCGCAAGCACCTCGACGTGGCGGACACCGGCGACGTCGAGGTCGCGCCGGCTGTCGCGGCCGTCGGCCACGCGGTGACGGTGCACGCGGACTCGGTCGGCCCCGGCCAGCCGGCGGACGCGTTGGCCCAGTCGATGACCGGGCACCTCGCGATCACCGGGCCGGAGTATCCGGGCTTCGTCACCTTCAGCTGGATCGCGCATTTCGTCGAGGTGCGGGTGGAGCCCACCACGTGCCGGATCCGGGTGCCTCGCGTGGTCAGCGTCGCCGACTGCGGCCGGGTCGCCAGTCCCGTCACGGCGGCCAGCCAGGTTCGTGGCGGCGTGATCTGGGGGATCGGCGCCGCGTTGCGTGAGGAGTCCATGGTGGACGATCGCTTCGGTGGGTTCGTCAACTCCACGCTGGAGGAGTATCCGGTGATGGTCAACGCCGATGTGCACAGCATCGACGTGGACTTCATCGACAAGCCCGACTACCGGTACAACCCGGTCGGTGTGAAGGGTCTCGGCGAAGTCTCCATGGTCGGCGCGGCCGCCGCCGTCGCCAATGCCGTGCATCACGCGACCGGCCGGCGGCACTACAGATTGCCGATCCGGATCGAACATGTCATCTGACGTCGCCGCTTCGGAGGTCGTCGGCCGTCCTTCCGTCAGCGCGCCCGACGCCTTGAGCCCGGAGGCCCTCGCCGATGCCCGGCGGGGGCAACCCCGGCGCGGCTTGCTCGGTCTGTTTTTCGCCCTGCCGGCTTCCGTGCTTCTGGCGGTCGGCTGGGGCGGTCCCGTGCACACCTTCACCGTGCTCGGCCCGCTGCTGACGTTCGCGCTGCCCATCGTCGCCGTGATCGCGTTCTGGTGGCAGGACTGGCCCGGCAGCCTGCTCACCGGCGGCTGGTCGGGTTTGTACGACACGGTGATCGTCGCCGTCGGCGGCGTGCTGCTGACCGTGCTCGGTCAGGGCCTCGTCTCCGGCGTCGACCTGGCCGGCATCTTCGCCCCCGGTCCCGGCCATCCGTCGATGTCCTCGGTGGTACCCCTCGCCGTCGGCATCTTCGGCGTGATCTTGCAGCTCACCCTCGTCGGCGAGTGCTGGCCGCTGCGTGGGCTCGCCCGCGTCCCTTCCGGCCTCGCCGCCTTGGCCGTCTGCTGGCTGGTGGGCTTGGCCCTGTACTTCGGTCTCGTCCGCACCGGCCTCGTCGTCGGCGAGTCGTACGCCAGCTGGATCGCCGCCCTCGGCGCGTGGCAGATGATCTGGTACGTCGCCCTCCGCGGCTGGCCCTTCGCCCGCATACCTAGGCGGGGTATCCGTCTGATCACCGCCCATCTAGCCGTGATCGCCTGCGGCTGGCTCAGCTACCTGTTCGCCGTGCACGTCCTGGGCTGGGAGGCCAACCGCCTCGCCGAAGTCTCCGGCTCCGCCATCGCCGCGATCCTCCTCGTGGCCATGCTCTTCGAGGCGTGGCCCGGAATTCTGCTGTCCGAAGTCCTCGGCCGCACCCTGATTCTGCTGCTGGTCGTCGCCCTGACCGCCGTCTTCGCCCTGATGCTGCCGGTAGTCGCCGGCTGGATCGGTGTGCCGGATCGCCAGGCGTTGAGCTGGTCCACGCACACCACCCTCAACGCCGTGAGCCTGGCCGTGATCCTGCACGTAGCCGTCTGGCGCCGCTGGCTCGCCGACTAACCAGCGATGGCCGGCCACAGCACGGCCACCACTTTCTCGGCAAGGTCCTTCGACGGTTCACCCCGGTAGAAAGCCCCGAAGTAGCTGCCGAAGCACATGATCGCGATGGTGTGCGGGTCGATGGCGTCCCGCACCTCGCCGCGGTTCTGCAACTGCGCCAGCACGTCCTCCAGCAGCGACACCCTGGGCTCGATGGCGTGCGTGCGCAGGATGTCGAGCAGCTCGGGGGTGCGGATGGCCTCGCCGGCGAAGTTGCCCATCAGCACCATGGCGTCCGGGTTGAAGTACGTGGGGTCGAGCCGCCGGACGGCCTCCACCAGCGCCTCGCGCGGCGCGAGTTTGGCGAGGTCGACGGTGTACGTGTCGCGCTGCCGGCGGAAGCCGTAGTCGAGCGCGTCCACCACGAGGTCGAACTTGGTGCTCCAACGCCGGTACAGCGTCGGCCGCGTGACGCCGGCATCGGCGACGATGTCGCCGATGGTCATCCGCGAGTAGCCGTCCCGCACCAGCCGCTCACGGGTGGCGAGGATGATCGCCTCGTCGATGGCCGCGTCACGGGGCCGGCCGCCGACGTTACCCCGCTCGCTGTCGTCCTTGGACATGGACCTACCGTACCGGATAGGTTACAGCGAGCAGCTGTAACTAAGAGCTTCCGGGGGTCGTGTGCTGACCGTTCCACGCCGATTCGTCGAGGCGACGATCACCAGAGAGGGCGAGGCCGGCCGGCGGTGGATCGAGGCGCTCCCGGAGCTGGCGGCCGGTGTGTTGGCACGGTGGCAATGCGCCATGTCCGGACCCGTCATGCATGGGTTCGTGGGCGTGGTGATCCCGGCGATCCGAGCTGACGGCCAAGAGGTGGTGCTGAAGCTGGGGTTCCCCGCCAACACCGCCGAGGCGGTGGCGCTGGCGGCGTGGAACGGCAACGGCGCGGCGCGGCTGCTGGCGAGCGACGACAGCGGCGCGATGTTGCTGGAAAGGCTGCAACCGCTGGAGAAGCCGGCGTCGATTGCGGAAATCGGTCGGCTCGCACGCCGGCTGGCGATCCCGGCGCCGAGAGGGCTGAACTCGCTGGCGGACAGGGCACGGGCGTGGATGGTGGACGTCCCGAAGCACGCGGCACGGCTGGGCCACCCGCTGCCGAGCCGGGTGATCGACGCCTGCGTGGCGAACGTCCGCGACCTCGCGGTCGGTCAGCCCGACTCGCTCGTGCACGGGGATCTGCACCTCGGGAACGTCCTGCGCGGGGGCGAGGAACTGAAGGCGATCGACCCGAGCGGGCTGGCGGGCGATCCGGCCTACGAACTGCTGCCCGTGCTGCGTGACGACTGGCCGGCGGTCATGGCCGAGGCCGACCCGCGCCGGGCAGTGGCGCGGCGGATCGCGGAGTTCGCGGAGGCGGCGGAGGTGGATCGGGAGCGCGTGCACCGGTGGACGCAGGCCAGGGCGGCGGAATCGGCTCTCTGGTCCCGTCAACTCGACGAGCCGGACGCGATCACGGAACTCGTCGACACCATTGCGACGATGCTGGTCTGACTCACCGATGGACGGGCCGGCCCGTGCTTGCCAGTTTCTCCAACAGGTTCGCGGCTTCGGTGGGGGCATCGTGCCGACCGAGATCGGCGGCGAGGCGGGCGGCGGCGTCGGAATAGCGGTGGTCGGCAAGGACATTGCGCACGGCGGTGCGTAGGACGTCGGCGGAGGGGGCGTCGGTGGCGAGCCGGACGCCGGTGCCGGACCACGCGACGCGGGCGGCGATGTCGGGCTTTTCTTCGGTCACGCCGGCCACAACCATCGGCACCCCGTGCGACAGCGCCATCTGCACGCCGCCGTAACCGCCGTTGGTGACGAAGACACTGGCAAAGGGCATCACCGCCGCCAGCGGCACGTGCTGTTCAATGTGGACGTTTCCGGGAAGTGTAGCCGGTAGTGTGAACTCGGCGCCGCCGGTGGCGATCACGGCGGCGACGTCCTCGCCGGACAAGGCCTCGACGGCGGCACCGATCAGGTTGGCCCGAGCGTTGGCGACGGTGCTCAGGGCAACCAGAACCACCGGCCGCCCCGAACGAAGCTCCGGCAGCCAGGAGGCAGTGAAGGCCGGCGGTTCGGGCGTCAACGCCCCGATGAAATGCACCTGGGGCGGCAGGTCTCGCCGCGGGTACTCGAACGACTCGGCGGTGTCCTGCATGAACAGCCACGGCGACATGAACTCGTCGAACGGGGACCGGCGACGGCGCGGCAGCCCGAGGCCCTCGCGCACGTCGTCGAGGTGACGAGTGGTGTGTCCGAACAACCGGCGGTGCACGGCGGTCAGCAGCCGGTCCCGCAACGGGAATCCCGGCGGCAGCCCGAGTCCCGGCGGCGGGGTGTCCCGGCTGTACGTGCCGAGACGGGTGGTGGCGAGCCGTGCGAACGGCGGCCCGCCGCGTTCGGACACCATCGGCGCAGCCATGATCAACATGTCGGCGAGCAGCACGTCGGCCGGGGACTCGGCGAGGATGGCTTCCATGTCTCGGATCCCGCCGGGCGCGGCGTCCACGAAGGCCCGTTCGAAGTAGAGCCGGAGCCGCCCCAGCCGCGAGGCCGTACGCAACTCCGGCACCAGATCCACCAAGCCCACGCGCGTGAAGTCGACGGCGTGCGTGATCGGATGGAACCGCGCGCCGCTGGCCTCGACGTCCGCACGCAGGCCGACGCCGGTGTACCAGTGCACATCGTGGCCCCGGTCGACCAGGCTGCGGACGACCAGCGCCATCGGCGTCGTATGCCCCACAACGGGCGTCGAGGCCACCAGAAACCGGGCCATAGCTCCAAGACGATACGAGCCGTCGCCCGCGATGTCCTGCCCGAAAGGGCTCAGCCGGGCCGGCGCGTGATCACCAGCCGGCCGAAGTCGGTGGTGGCGACGCGCACCGGCTCGAACCCCGCGGCCACGGCCTCCGCGGACAGCTCCTCGGCGGTCGGCCCGAACGGCACACCGAGGCCACGGAAGGTCAGGCGCCGCACCAGGTACGCGGCGCGGCCCTCGTCGGCCGGCTCGACCTCCATCTCCTGCGCGAACAGCAGCCCGCCGGGCTTGAGCGCCCGCCGGATCACCGCCAGCGTCGCCGCCCGCGACGACTCCGGGAAAAACGGCTGGGCCCAGAAAGCGCCGCCGAACTCGTCCAGCTCCGGCAGGTCCCGGGCGTCCATCCGACGGATCTCCACCCGGTCGGCCACGCCCAGCGCCGCCGCGCGCCGCGCGGCCTCGGCAGCAACCGCCGGCACCAGCTCGACCGCGACGGTGCGCATCTCCGGCACCAGCGACGCGAACGTCAGGCTCGCGCACGCCACGCCGCAGCCGACGTCGAGCCACCGGCCGCGCACCCGCTCGGCCAGCTCGGGCACCTGGTCGAGCAGCTGCTGGTACACCGCCTTGCTGACGTCGGTGGTCCGGCCGCCGACCGCGTTGGCGATCACCAGCGCCTCGTCCTCGGTCAACGCCAGGGGCGCGGGATCGGCGACCGCGTCCCGGATCAGCCGGGCGTCGAGGACCGTCTCCGCGAGCTTGTCGGCGAGCGGCACCCACGAGTCCGCTGCCGTGTACGCCTCGAACGGCGCGGTGAGCCGGACCTTGCCGTCGGCCTGTTCGACGACGCCGTGCCCTTCCAGCGCGGCCAGCACGTCCGCCACGCGGGCGGCCGGCAGGCCGGCGAACTCCGCCAGCTCGTCGACCGTCCGCGGCGCGGCGAGGAAACGCGTCCATCCCTTCTCCTGAATCGCGCCCAGCAGCGTCAGGAATTGCGCGCCGGCCCGGGCGCCCTCCACCTGTTGTCGGGCCTGCATCGCCAGTGCGAACCGTTCGAGTGCCACCGCGCGCCTTTCGTCCGAGGACTACTCATCGCGAATCTATCCACGAAAGGCAGTGGTTGCACACAGGGCGACCATGCCGAAGCGCTTGTTCTTCACGATTTACCCCTTCGTCCGGGGCGGCGCCCTGCGCGCCGCCCCGGACGGGTCTACCGCCACCGGAGTGTTCGGTGTCGCTCCGCGGCCGTCCGTACAAGCGGTCGCGAACAATCGCTAGGGATAGTCGGTGACGGTGGAGGGAACCGTCGCCGTGCCGACGGTCGGCGGCCCGGTGTTGTTGACGACGTGGTTGTACTCGCCGTTGCCGCCCAGCGACACCACGGTCAGGTCATGCATCCGGACGCCCGCGGTGTCGGGCACCTCGAAGCCGTGGTCCTGGCGGATGGTGGTGTCGGCGGTGTAGTTGCAGTAGCTGCCCAGCCCCCACCCCTCGTGGCTGGTCACCGGGTTCTCCACCTTGTACGCCGCGAAGCCCAGCGTGCTCCCGTTCTGCACGGCGGCCTGGTTGGGCGCGTCGTACGCCTTCTCGTTCTGGAAGAAGATCGTCCGGCCGCCGTTGCCGAACCAGTCGACGTCGTATTTCTTGAAGTGCTCGCTGAACAAGCCGGTGGCCAGCACGTTGTTCCCACGCACCACAAGGCCGTAATCGGCGGGATTCTTGTCCCAGCCGACGCCGTCGCTGTTGGCGCTGTCGCCGTGGTCGGCCCGCCACAGCCACGTGTGGTCGACGACGGTGTCGTTGCTGTCGATCTCCATCGCGGTGCCGGCGGCCGCGCGGACGTCGCCGCCGATGCGCGCGTAGACGTCCTGGAGCACGATCGGATCGGCGGCGTGGCTCACGGTCGAGCCGGCGGCGCCGACCTGGATGAGCTGCGGTGACGACACCGGGCCGGCGTCGAACAGCAGCCCGGCGACGCGCACGCCGTCGACATCGGCGACCCGCAGCGGCACGACTCCGTTGTCCGGCACGATGGTCGCCTCGCCCAGGCCCAGCACGACGGTGTCCGGCCGGGTCACCGTGATCGTCTGGTCGACGTGGTAGATGCCGGGCGTGAACAACAGGTTGAGGCCCTGCGCCAGTGCGGCGTTGATCGTCGCGGCGGTCGCGCCGGCCTTGACGACGTAGAATCGGCTCAGCGGCAGGGAAGTGCCGGGCGTGTGCCCGTTCGCCCACGACACGCCACGGGCGTCGGTCCGCTTGGACGGCACGAACACCGCGTAGCCGCCGGTGTTGTCCAGGTACAGGTACGGCTTCTCGACGGAGATCGGCGTGGTGTCCAGGGTGGTGTACGTGGGGTTGGGGAAGCCCTGCGCGGGCGCGCCCTGCACGCCGGAGAACACCTGGTTCCACACGCCGTTGGTCCAGCCGCCGATCTCGCTGTCCCGGGTGTAGTACTGCTGCTGCGAGTAGTTGCCGACGGCGCCGGAGATCCGGCTGTCGGCGATGTAGCCGCCGCTGGCCCAGCCGTAGCTGGCGGAGTCCAGGTTCATCCCGCCGCGCACGCCCATCCGGCGGAACGGCGCGGCCTGCGCGACGGCCCAGCGGTCGGTGCCGCTGACCGGGTTGAGCTCCATGTTCTCCGCGGAGCGCCAGAAGTTCTGGGTCGCGTTGCCGGCGTTCCAGCCGGCGTCGACGGTGATGTCGCCGTTGATGTCGACGGCGTCTGGGTCCCGGCCGAGGCCGGAGATCGAGGTGTAGAAGCCGATCTGGGCGTTGATGTTGTCGTACGTCCCCGGCTTGAGCAGGATCTGGTAGCGCCCGCTGCCGAACTGGGCCTTCTCCTGCTGCTGGAACAGAGCATCCAGTTGGCCCTGGAGGTTCGGCGTGTTCGGGTCGAATATCAGCACGTTCGGGCCGAGGTCGCCGCCGCCCTGGATCGGGCCGGTGGAGCCGGTGGTGTGGACCTGGAACTCCCACAGCGAGTAGCCGTAGCCGGTGGCGCGTTGGGTGCCGTAGAGCCGGATGTAGCGACCAGTGCCGTTGACGGCAACGGTTTCTGTGCCGCCGGCTCCGGTGGTCGTCGAGTAGGCGGTGGTCCAGGTGGCGCCGTCGGTGGAGAGTTGGATCTGGTACGCCTTGGCGTACGCGGTTTCCCATTGCAGGACGACCTGGCAGACGGTCATCGCCGAGCCGAGGTCGACCTGGAGCCACTGTGGATCCGAGGCGGCGCTGGACCAGCGGGTGGTCGTGTCGCCGTCGACGGCTGCCGACGCCGGCGTGCCGCCGTTCTCCTGGCTGGACGCAGTCGCCGGCCGGGCCTTCGCGGCGTTGTCGGTGCCGCAGCCCGAGCCGCCGCCGGTGCCGTAGACCTGGAACTCGAACACCGAGTAGCCGTAGCCGGTGGCGCGCTGGGTGCCGTAGAGCCGGACGTACCGCGCGTTTCCGCTCACGGCAAGGGTTTCCGTGCCGCCGGCGCCAGCACCCGTTGAATACGCGGTGGTCCAGGTCGTGCCGTCGGTGGAGAGCTGGATCTGGTACGTCCTGGCGTACGCGGCCTCCCACTGCACGACGACCTGGCCGATCGCGTCGACCGCGCCCAGGTCGACCTGGAGCCACTGCGGGTCCGCGAACCCGCTGGACCACCGGGTGCCCGGGTTGCCGTCGACCGCCGCCGACGGCGGAGTGCCGGCGTTCTCCTGACTGGACGCCGTGGCCGGTTTGCCCTGGGACAGCAGGCCGCCGGCGGCGTGGGCGGCGCCGGCCGACGCCACCAGCGTCAGACCGACCAGCAACGACATGAGCAGTGCACCGACTCTGCCACGCGGCCGGGGCCGCGACGGGACACGCATGGGGACGCTCCTCGGGACGGGGAACTGGGAACGGTGCGCCCGGCGGATTCCGAGTTCGGAGAGCGCTCTCCCAAACGAGGATCCATCGCCGTCGAAGCGCTGTCAATGGCGTCGCCGAAGCCGTCGAAAAGGACCAAACAGCCAACCGAAACGCATTGACAGAGAGCGCTCTCCAACCGGCGGTATGCGTGCCCGTGAATGACTGCTCCGGACGGGGGATATCGGGAACACTCTAGGTGTCCTTCCTTCGCCTCCGTTTGATCACGATCCAGGTACGGTGGGCACCCACGGCGGCCGGGCGGCGGCGGGGGGTGACATCCTCGACGGTGCGCCTCGACGGTCGCGATGACCAGGAAGAAGGAAGGCTCGTTAGGTGGTTCCACAGGACCTCAGGTACACCCGTGAGCACGAGTGGGTGCAGGTGACGGCGCCGGGCACGGTGCGTATCGGCATCACCGGCTACGCCCAGCAGCAGCTCGGCGACGTGGTGTTCGTCCAACTGCCCGATCTCGGCGCGCGCGTCGCCGCCGGTCAGACGCTGGGCGAGGTGGAGTCCACCAAGAGCGTGTCCGACATCTACGCGCCGCTCGCCGGCGCGGTGAGCGGCCGCAACGACGAGCTGGACGGCGCCCCGGACCTCATCAACGCCGACCCGTACGGCGAGGGCTGGCTGGTGGAGCTGGCGATCGACGACCCCGCCGCGGTCGACGCGCTGCTGTCCCCGGCCGACTACACGGAACTCACGGAGCAGGGCTGATGTCGATCTTCCAGAAGCTCTTCGGCTGGTTGGGGAGCCGCCAGGGGCGCGATCAGTCCAGCACGGTAGGTTTGAGCGGTCCCGAAGGATCCACCAGCAGGAGGCGAGCTCAGGTGAGCACGAACGACGGGCCCGGTGTTCCGCCGGAGCAGTCCCCGGAGCGGACCACTGTCTTCCGCGCCGACTTCCTCACCGACGCCGAGGGTGTCGGGGCTCCCGTCCAGGAGCCGGCCGTCGCCGGTGTCGACGCACTGCCCGCCGGGTCCGCCCTGCTGGTGGTCAAGCGCGGCCCCAACGCCGGTTCGCGGTTCCTGCTCGACCAGGACACCACCAGCGCGGGCCGGCACCCCGACAGCGACATCTTCCTCGACGACGTCACGGTCTCCCGCCGGCACGCCGAGTTCCGGCGGGAGGGCGGCGAGTTCGTGGTGATCGACGTGGGCAGCCTCAACGGCACCTACGTCAACCGCGAGCCCGTCGACCAGGCCGTGCTGGCCAACGGCGACGAGGTGCAGATCGGCAAGTTCCGCCTGGTGTTCCTCACCGGCCCGGGATCCGGGGGCCAGGGGGGCCAGTGACGTCGGCCGGGCGGCCACAGCGCGAGGGGTTGAGCATCGGGGCGGTGCTGGCGCAGCTGCGCCCCGAGTTCCCGGACGTGACCATCTCCAAGATCCGGTTCCTCGAGTCGGAGGGCCTGCTGCGCCCGGCGCGCACGCCGTCGGGCTACCGGCAGTTCACACAGGTGGACGTGGACCGGCTCCGTTACGTGCTGGCCGCCCAGCGCGATCACTACCTGCCGCTGAAGGTGATCAAGCAGCAGCTCGACGCGGCATCCGACCCCGACCAGCCGGCACGCGCGCTGGTCGGGGTCGATCGCTTACCCACGCCAGAGGACTTCGCCGCCGGGCACGAGGTGCGGATGACCCGTGAGGAACTCTTCGCCGAGACCGGCATCGATCAGCGGCTGCTGACCGAACTGGAGAACTACGGCCTGGTCCGGTCGGGCGCGGCCGGCTTCTACGACTCCGACGCCATGCTGGTCGCCCGCATCGTGGTGGCCATGGGGGAGTTCGGCATCGAGCCCCGCCACCTGCGCACCTTCAAGGTGTCCGCGGACCGCGAGGTGGGGCTGCTGCACCAGATCGTCGGGCCGATGTACCGGCAGCGCGACCCGGACGCCCGGGAGCGCGCCGACGAGATCGTCCGGGAACTGGCGTCGCTCTCGGTTGCGCTGCATACACTTCTGGTCAAGACCGGGCTCCGGGGCGTGGCGGGCGGGTGATCTTGCCGACGTGGCCGCCCCGAGCGTCGTGCCCGCATGGCGGGTAGCGTTGACGGAGTCCGTGGGGGATCCTCGTAGGTGCGGGGACGCCGAGGTTCAGCCCGCTGAGGGAGGCGATACCCGATGAGCGAGATGCGCGTCGTCGGAGTCCGGGTCGAGCTGCCCGCGAACAGCCCGATCCTGTTGCTGCGCGAGACCGATGGGGACCGCTACCTGCCGATCTGGATCGGGAACGCGGAGGCCACCGCCATCGCCATCGAGCAGCAGGGCGTGCGGCCGGCCCGGCCGCTGACCCATGACCTGCTCAAAGAGGTGATCGCCGCCCTCGGTCGGGAGCTGACCCAGGTCCGCATCACCGACCTCCAGGAAGGCACCTACTTCGCCGAGCTCGTGTTCGACGGCGGCATCAAGGTGTCCGCCCGCCCCAGCGACTCGGTCGCGCTGGCGCTGCGCGCCGGCGTGCCCATCCACGCCGAGGAATCCGTGCTGGCCGAGGCCGGCCTCGTCATTCCCGACGAGCAGGAGGACGAGGTCGAGAAGTTCCGCGAGTTCCTCGACTCGGTGTCGCCCGAGGACTTCCGCGGAGCGGAACAGTAACATTCGCCGCGTTCCGCGGCGGGCGAGGCCGCTCGTGACCGGTGCCTCGCCCTTGCGGCATTTCGAACGCCGCATCGGCTCGGTGGTGGGTTGCGTCGGGTGGCGGCGATCGAAATGCCGCGACCGTGCGAAGCACCGGCGCGGCCTCGCAGGGTTGCCGGCGCGTCCGGGGTTCGGAACCGACTTTCGTAGGGCGGCGGGGTCACGGGCCAGGCTCTAGCCTGTCCCGATGATCTCCAGTCGGGTCCTCGCGATCGCCACCGCAGCCGCCGCTCTGTGCCTGTCCGGAATCGTCACGGCCAGCGCGGCGCCCTCCGTCAACACCCTCGACGTGCCGGCCAAGCCGAAGGCGCCCGCCGTCGCCCAGGCCGACAATCCCGCCTGCGTCTACACCAAGGCCGTGCCCGCCGACAGATTCAAGGGCCTGCCCTCGTTCGACCCGGCCAAGGCGGCCAGGCCGTACACCGCCCGACTGGTCACCGACCAGGGCCTGATCAGCTTCCAGGCGCTGACCGACAAGGCGCCGTGCACGACGAACTCGTTCCGTTTCCTCGCCGAGCACAACTACTACGACTTCACGCACTGTCACCGCCTCGTCACCCAAAGAATATTCGTCCTCCAGTGCGGCGACCCGACCGGCACCGGCAGCGGCGGCCCGGGCTACTCGTTCCCGGACGAGAACCTGACCGGCGCCACCTATCCGGCCGGCACGGTGGCCATGGCCAACGCCGGCCCCAGCACCAACGGCTCGCAGTTCTTCTTCTGCACCGAGGACACGAAGCTGGCCCCGAACTACACCCCGTTCGGACGAGTCGTGGCCGGTCAGGACGTGCTCCGCAAGATCGCCGCCGGCGGCGAGGACGACCAGAACAACCCCGGCGACGGCTTCCCGAATCTGCCGGTCGACATCCTGCACGTGCAGATCGCTGGTCGATAGCGATCTCGGGGGAGTCAGCCACCCACCGTCAACGCCGTTTTCGGTTCAGTGACAGACAGTCGTCATCGTGACGACCGACTCCAGATGACGGTTTCGCCGCTCCGCGCGTCGCGTTGACCCGTCCCATGGGCGGACTTACCGTCAGAGAGGAGTCGGTCGTGACGGTGTGAACCCCCATCGTTGCGACCTTGTGACCGACGGTTCCCCAGACGGAGGACCGTCGGTTCCGGTCGCCGGTCGTCAGGCCGGTCGAGGGGAGGCTGTCGTGGTGGAGGGTGCGCCCGCCAGGGCCGAGGCCGGCGAGCAGGGAGCCCTGTTCCCGGACGCCTCGGTGCCCGACGAGCTCGTCGGCTACCGGGGGCCCGCGGCGTGCCAGATCGCCGGCATCACCTACCGGCAGCTGGACTACTGGGCCCGCACCGACCTGGTCTCGCCGACGATCCGCAGCGCGCACGGGTCGGGCAGCCAGCGGCTGTACTCGTTCAAGGACCTGCTGGTGCTCAAGGTGGTCAAGCGGCTGCTGGACACCGGCGTCTCCCTGCAGAACATCAGGGTGGCCGTCGACCACCTGCGCCGCCGCGGCGTCGCCGATCTGGCCAAAATCACCCTGTTCAGCGACGGCACGACCGTTTACGAGTGCACCTCACCGGAGGAGGTCGTCGACCTGCTCCAGGGCGGCCAGGGGGTGTTCGGCATCGCGGTCAGCGGGGCCATGCGCGAGATCAGCGGCACCATCCACGAGTTCCAGGCCGAGCGGGCCGACGGCGTGGTGGAGCCGGTCGAGGACGAGCTGACGCGCCGCCGGACCCGTCGCACCGGCTGAGCGCCGGACGTGACGGCGGTGACACGCCGCGACCGGACCCTGGGACTCCTAACCCGGCCGGGGTAAACTCGCGGGCGTAGTCGCACACCCCGTGCGGGAGAGTCCGCGCCGGTCACCAGCCGGTTCGGCGCCGAAGGAGCAAATCCTCCCCGGAACCTCTCAGGCCCAAGGACCGTACGGGACAGACGCCTCTGGAAAGAGGGCGGGTGTAACACAGCCCGCCCCGCCGACGGTGCAAGCCCACGCGAGTGGGTGAAGCTCTCAGGTGCCCGTCACGGGCGGGGACAGAGGGGGAGGGCAACGGCCCGCGCCCGTATGCCCCCGGAGGCCCGACGCATGACGACTGACCGCATTCCCCTTGCCGCGCTCGAGCACGGCACGCCCTTCGCGGACCGCCACGTCGGTCCCCGGGCCGCCGAGCTGGGCAAGATCCTGGACGTGATCGGCGTCGGCTCGCTGGAGGAACTCGCCCAGCGCGCGGTGCCGTCGGCCATCCGGTCCGACGCCCTGACGCTGAGCCTGCCGGCCCCTGCCACCGAGACCGAGGCGCTGGCCGAGCTGCGCGAGCTGGCCGACCGCAACCGGCCGATGGTCCAGATGATCGGCCTCGGCTACTACGGCACCATCACCCCCGGCGTCATCCTCCGCAACGTGCTGGAGAGCCCGGCCTGGTACACCGCCTACACGCCGTACCAGCCGGAGATCTCGCAGGGCCGGCTGGAGGCGCTGCTCAACTTCCAGACCATGGTCGGCGACCTGACCGGGCTGCCGGTCGCCAACGCGTCGATGCTGGACGAGGCGACCGCCGCCGCCGAGGCGATGACCCTGGTCCGCCGGGCCGGCAAGTCCAAGTCGACCAAGTTCGTGGTCGACGCCGACACGCTGCCGCAGACCATCGCGGTGATCGAGACCCGGGCCGAGCCGCTGGGCATCGAGGTCGTCGTCGCCGACCTGTCGCAGGGCATCGAGGGCCTCGGCCTGGGCGGCGACTTCTTCGGCGCGCTGCTGTCCTACCCCGGCGCCTCCGGCGCGCTGCGCGACCAGGAGTCCGTGATCGCGGAGATCCACGCGGCCGGCGCCGCCGCGGTCGTCGCGGCCGACCTGCTCGCGCTGACGCTGCTGCGCGCCCCCGGCGAGATCGGCGCGGACGTCGTCGTCGGCACCACGCAGCGGTTCGGCGTGCCGATGGGCTTCGGCGGCCCGCACGCCGGCTACATGGCCGTGCGCAAGGGTTTCGAGCGGCAGCTGCCGGGCCGGCTGGTCGGCGTGAGCGAGGACGCCGACGGCAACCGCGCCTACCGGCTCGCGCTCCAGACCCGTGAGCAGCACATCCGCCGCGAGAAGGCGACCAGCAACATCTGCACCGCGCAGGTGCTGCTGGCCGTGATCGCCTCGATGTACGCCGTCTACCACGGTCCGGACGGCCTCAAGGCCATCGCCACCCGGGCGCACCGGATGGCCACTGTGCTGGCCGCCGGCCTGTGCGAGGGCGGCGTGACCGTCGTGCACGGCGAGCTGTTCGACACCGTGCTGGCCGAGGTGCCCGGCCGGGCCGCCGAGATCGTGGCGAAGGCCCGGGACCTGGGCGTGAACCTGCGCCTGGTCGACGAGGACCACGTCGGCGCCGCCTGCGACGAGACCACCACCCGTCAGCACCTTTCCCTGGTGTGGCAGGCGTTCGGCGTCACCGTGTCCGATGTGGACGGTCTGGACGCGGACACCGCCGACGGCGTCCCGCCGGCCCTGCGCCGCACCAGCGAGTTCCTCACCCACCCGGTGTTCCACCAGCACCGCTCCGAGACGGCGCTGCTGCGCTACCTGCGTGCCCTGTCGGACAAGGACGTCGCGCTGGACCGCAGCATGATCCCGCTGGGCTCGTGCACCATGAAGCTCAACGCCACCACCGAGATGGAGGCCGTCACCTGGCCCGAGTTCTCGCAGCTGCACCCGTTCGCGCCGGCTTCCGACGCCGCGGGCCTGCTGTCCGTGGTGACGGACCTGGAGCAGTGGCTGGCCGAGATCACCGGCTACGACGCGGTTTCCTTGCAGCCCAACGCCGGCAGCCAGGGTGAGTTCGCCGGCCTGCTGGCGATTCGGGCCTACCACCGGTCGCAGGGGCACGGCGAGCGGGACGTCTGTCTGATCCCGGCCAGCGCGCACGGCACCAACGCCGCCAGCGCGGTGATGGCCGGCATGCGCGTCGTCGTCGTCAAGTGCGACGAGCAGGGCAACATCGACATGGACCACCTGCGCGTCACCGTCGCCGAGCACAGCGCCGACCTCGCCGCGATCATGATCACCTACCCGTCCACGCACGGCGTGTACGAGGACACCGTGCGCGAGGTCTGCGGCCTGGTGCACGACGCGGGCGGCCAGGTGTACGTGGACGGCGCCAACCTGAACGCGCTGATCGGCCTGGCCCAGTACGGGAAGTTCGGCTCCGACGTCTCGCACCTGAACCTGCACAAGACGTTCTGCATCCCGCACGGCGGCGGCGGCCCGGGCGTCGGCCCGATCGGCGTGCGCGCGCACCTCGCGCCGTTCCTGCCCAACCACCCGCTCCAGCCGGCCGCCGGCCCGGCGACCGGCGTCGGCCCGATCAGCGCCGCCCCGTGGGGCAGCGCCTCGATCCTGCCGATCTCCTGGGCGTACGTGCGGATGATGGGCGCGGACGGCCTGCGCCGGGCCACCCTGACCGCGGTCGCCGCGGCCAACTACGTGGCCCGCCGGCTCGACGAGTACTTCCCGGTGCTCTACGTCGGCGAGGGCGGCTTCGTCGCCCACGAGTGCATCCTCGACCTGCGCGGCATCACCAAGGCGACCGGCGTGACCGTCGACGACGTGGCCAAGCGGCTGGCCGACTACGGCCTGCACGCGCCGACCATGTCGTTCCCGGTGGCCGGCACGCTGATGGTGGAGCCGACCGAGAGCGAGGACCTGGCCGAGCTGGACCGCTTCTGCGACGCCATGATCGCCATCCGGCGGGAGATCGACCGGGTCGGCTCGGGCGAGTGGCCGGTGGACGACAACCCGCTGCGCAACGCCCCGCACACCGCGGCCTGCCTGACCGAGCAGGAGTGGAAGCACCCGTACACTCGGCACGAGGCCGTGTTCCCGGCCGGCGTCGGCGCGCCGAAGATCTGGCCGCCGGTCCGGCGCATCGACGGCGCCAAGGGCGACCGCAACCTGGTCTGCTCCTGCCCGCCGCTGGACGCCTACCAGAGCTGAACCCCCGCGAGTCGCGCTCTCAGGCTCACCGAATGACGGTTTCGGGCAGAAACGAGACTGCGGTCTTGGATCTGCCTGAAACCGTCATTCGGTGTGACGCTGGGCGGGACTCGCGGGGGTGTGCCTGAGAGCCGCATTCGGTGGGACCGAGAGCGCGACTCGCGGGGGTTAGGGCTGGTTTTCGGAGGCTATGCCGGCGGGGGCGTGGTCCAGGGCCGCCGTGATGGCGGCGGCCAGCGCGCGGGCCGCCTCCTCGGTCAGCTCCACCGCCACCCGCGCGCCCGGGCCCTCGGCCGGGTTCAGGAAGTCGATGTTCAGCGTGTGCGTGTAGCGGGCGTGCGTGGGGTGGTCCACGTAGACCGAGCCGTCGGTCAGCCGGAACCAGCCCGCCGCGCCCTTGCCGGCGCCGTCGAGGACTACCTTCTCCGTCAGGTACGTGCACATCGGACTGTCCTCCCAGGACGATCGGGCCGGTCAGGACGCCAGGTGGCGGCCGTAGAATTCGAACACCTTCTGCCAGCCCTCGGCCGCGGCCTCGGACCGGTAGCTGGGCCGCTCCACCGAGAAGAACGAGTGGCCCGCGCCCTCGAAGGTGTGGAATTCGGTGGTCTTGCCGTGCCGCTTGAGCTCCGCCTCCAGCTCGGCGGTCTCCGCCGGCGACGGGTACTGGTCGTCCGCCCCGAACAGGCCCAGCAGCGGGCTGGACAGGTTGGGCGCCAGCTCCAGCAGCGGCGTCATGGCGGTCATGCCCCACGCCGGGTCGGGCGTGCGGGTCACGAACGCGCCGTAGCAGTCGACGGCCGCGTCCACCTTGAGCGAGCACGCCACGAGGAACGTGTGCCGGCCGCCCGAGCAGTAGCCGATCACGCCGACCTTGCCGTTGCTGGACTCCAGCGACTTCAGGTGCTCGATCGCGCCGTTCGCGTCGCCCACCACCTGCGAGTCCGGCACCCCGCCCTGCGCCCGCGCGGCCGCCGCCGCGTCGTCGGGGCTGGCGCCGGGGGCCACGCGGTAGAACAGGTTGGGGGCGATGGCGTTGTAGCCGTTCACCGCGAACCTGCGGACGATCTCCTTGCTGCCCTCGTCGTAGCCGGGCATGTGGTGGATCACCAGCACGCCGCCGCGCGGCGTGGTGTCCAGTGGCCTGGCCAGGTAGGCCTCGATCTCGTCACCGTTGTCGCCCTTGATGGTGATGGTCTCGGCCAGCATCGCGTCGGACACGTCTGTCCCTCCGGTAGTTCCTGAACGTTCCCACCGTACCGGAGCGTACGGTCCGCTTATGGCTGTTCTGCTCACAGCAGCAGATCGGCGTGCAGTTCGTGCACGCGCAGCGGGGCACCGGTGAGCACGGCGACGGCCGCGTGGTGGCGCTGCCCGGGCGTCAGGTCGGCCAGCCGCACCTGGTCGACGGGGATCCCCAGCGGCCAGGCCAGCAGCGAGGGCGGCCGGTCGGCGGGGGTGACCTCGATCCGGCTCATGGGCATCCGCAGCCCGCGCCCGGTGGCCTTGAGCAGCGCCTCCTTGCGCACCCACAGCCGCGGGAAGTCGATGCCCGGCTGGTCCGACAGGGCCGCGAGTTCCCTGGCGCTGAGCGTGTTCTCGGCGAGCTCGTGGTCGAAGTGCCCGATGAGCGGGGCGTGTTCGACGTCCACGCCGACGTCGCCGAGCCGGGTCAGCGCGACGGCGACGAGGGAACCGGCGTGGGAGACGGAGACCTCGATGCCGACGGCGTCGGGCAGCCGGGGGCGGCCGTGCTGCTGGCCGCAGTCGGCGCAGGTGCGGTCGATCAGCACGTCGCCGGGGCGCTCGCCGGTGATCCGGGCGACGGCGGTCCGCAGCAGCCAGGCGCCGGTGAGCGACCGGAGCCGGTCCACGCGCTGCCGGTACCGGCCGGCCCGGCGCTGCTCGGCCTCGGGCACCACGGTCGTCAGCAGGGACTTGGGCACCTGGTCGGGGCGGGCCCACCAGATCCGGCACTCGTCGTCGAGCAACTGGTCAGCAGCCACGTTTGCCACGGTAGGGGAGCTTTCGAGGGCTATTCCGGTGACTTCGGCGTCCGATCCGGTGTACCGTGCGCACCAATCGAGTTCGACCTGTCGAATTGGACTTGTGGGGGGATTTGTGACGAGGGGTGGCGGCCGCCGCGGGGCGCTGATGGCCCGCGCGACGGCGGTGCCGGACAGCGGGCTCACGGGATCGGTGGACATCCCCGACCCGGCGCCGGAGAACGAGCCGAAGGACCTGCGGTCCCGGCTCAAGCGGGTCCGCCGGTCGGTCGGCGGCCTGCTCAAGGGGCTGCCGCGGGTGGTCAAGCTGGCCTGGGACGCGGGCCGCTGGCCGACGCTGTGGCTGGTCTTCGCCACCATCGTCGGCGGCCTCACGCCGACGGCCACGGCGTACATCTCCAAGCTGCTGATCGACTCGGTGACCGGCGCGATCCGGGTGCACGCCGAGCACCTGCCCGACCAGGTGCGGCTCGGCCCGTTCGAGCTGACCACCGTGCAGGCGCTGATCGCGGTGGCGGTGCTCCAGTTACTGGTGTACGTGCTGAACGCGCTGATGACGGCGGCGTCCACGATCAGTCAGCAGCTGCTGTCCGACCGGGTGTCGCAGACGATCCGGCTGCGCGTGATGGCCCACGCCAGCCGCCTGGACCTGTCGTTCTTCGAGGGCTCGGCGTCCTACGACCTGATCCGGCAGGCGCAGGACGAGGCGCCGTCCCGGCCGGTGGCCATGCTGACCTCGGTGTTCAGCCTGATCCGCACCGGCATCACCTTCGTCAGCATGATCGCGCTGCTGCTGTCGATCAGCCCGCTGCTGGCGCTGCTCGCGGTCCTGTCGCCGATCCCGGCGTTCATCGCCGACTCCCGCTACGGCGCGCGCAGCTACCGGTTCGCGGTGTGGACCTCGCCGATCCGCCGCCGCATGGACTATCTGTCCACTCTGGTCACCACCGACACGTACGCCAAGGAGGTCAAGCTCTTCGGCCTCGGCGACTACCTGGTGGACCGGTTCCGCAGGATCAGCGCCGTCTACTTCGGACGGCAGCGCAAACTGGTCACCGACCGGAACCTGCGCGGCACGGCCTGGGGCCTGGTCACCACGATCACCGGTTCGCTGACGTACCTGTACATCGCGCTGGAGGCGGTCAACGGCCGGCTCACGGTCGGCGACCTGCTGCTGTACACGCAGGCGTCGAACTCGGTGCAGCAGTCGGTGTCCCAGCTGTTCAGCGGCTTCACCGGCATGTACGAGAACAACCTCTACCTGGACAACCTGTACAAGCTGCTGGCCACCGAGCCGGAGGTGGTCGCGCCGGCCAAGCCGCGGCCCCTGCCGAGCCCGGTGCTGGGGCACGTCGTGTTCGAGGACGTCACGTTCAGCTACCCGGGCACGGATTCAGTGGCGCTGGGCGGGGTCAGCTTCGAGATCCGGCCCGGCCAGACCACCGCCGTGGTCGGCCGCAACGGGGCCGGCAAGTCCACGCTGTTCAAGCTGCTGTGCCGGCTGTACGACCCCGACTCCGGCCGGATCCTGTTGGACGGCATCGACATCCGCGAGTTCGACCCGGACGAGCTGCGCCGCCACATCAGCGCGATGTTCCAGGACTACGTGACGTACCAGGCGAGCGCGTCGGAGAACATCGGAGTCGGCGACATCGACCACGTCACGGACGGGCCGCTGATCGAGCGCTCGGCCGAGGCCGGCGGCGCCGACGAGCTGATCGCCGGCCTGTCCCGCGGCATGGCCACGCCGCTGGGCCGCTGGTTCAACGAGGGCGCGAACCTGTCCGGCGGCGAGTGGCAGAAGATCGCGCTGAGCCGGGCGTTCATGCGCGACTCCCCGCTGCTGATCCTGGACGAGCCGACGTCCGCGCTGGACGCGCAGGCCGAGTACGACCTGTTCGCCCGGCTGCGCAACCTCTCGCACGGCCGCACCACGCTCTACATCTCGCACCGGTTCTCCACGGTCCGCCAGGCCGACCGGATCCTGTTGCTGGAGCACGGATCGCTCGCCGAGTACGGCACCCACGACGAGCTGATGGCCGCCGACCAGGGCTACGCGCACCTGTTCCGGTTGCAGGCCTCGGCGTACCTGGACGTGCCGGAGGAGAAGGTCTGATGTCGCTGCGGCACGCCCTGCTCGGGCTGCTCAACCTCGGCCCCAACAGCGGCTACGCGCTGGCCAAGCTGTTCGAGGACCCGTTGCGGCAGATCTGGAACGCCCGCAGCCACCAGCTCTACCCGGAGCTGGCCCGGCTGGCCGCGGACGGGCACGTGGACGTCGTCGAGGAGGGCGCCCGCGGCAAGCGCGTGTACACGATCACCGAGGAGGGCCGGGCCGAGCTGCGGCACTGGCTGGTCGACGTGGAGCCGGACCGCACCATGCGCAGCGAGACGTACCTGCGCGCGTGGCTGCTGTCGATCGCGCTGAGCCGGGACGACGCGTTGTGCGTGCTGGACAAGGACATCGCGGCGCTGCGCGCGCGGCGGGAGGGCATCCTCTCGGTGCTGGAACGCAGCGCCGCGATCTCCCCGCCGTACGGGCCGCACAACCTGTCGATCGACCTGTCGCTGCGCCTGACCGACGCCATGCTGGGCTGGTCGGAGGAGGCCGCGCGGCGGATCGCCGGGCGGCCGTAACGCCGATCGGCCCACGACGAAAGAAGGGTATGGACTGGGAACTCCTCATCGACATCTTCGCGCGGTCTATCGATCGGACGGATCCGCCGCAGCCGGCCGAGCCCGAGCCGGCGCCGGTGAGCCGCTCCTGACCACGTCGAGCCCGAAGGCCAGCACGGCGAGCATGCCGAGCCCCAGCCAGACGTAGGCGGCGCCGGGCAGGTGCTGCCACAGGGACCAGCCGAGCTCCTGGTCGCCGCTCGACGGCAGCCAGCCGTACGGGGGCCCGAACCAGAACACCGCGGCCGCGCCGAGCAGCAGCGGCACGCGGCGCCAGGCCCGGTCGCGCCACAGCTGCCAGCCGAACGCCATGAACGCGGGCACCACCCAGACCCAGTGGTGGGACCAGGAGATCGGCGACACGAGCAGCCCGGCGGCGGCGATCGCGACCAGCGCGACGACGTCGTCACGGGCCCGGCTCGCGGCCCGCCAGGCCAGGGCCAGCACCATCGCCGCCAGCACGACCCACACCAGCGTCTGCATGGACCCCAGGGCGGGCAGCCGATACAGCTCGGCCCGGATGGACTCGTTGGTCATGATGGACAGGGTGGTGATCCGGCCGGGGTTGAGCATGGCGGTGAACCAGAACTCGACGGAGTCCTTGGGCGCCAGCAGGAAGCCGAGCAACGCGAACCCGGCGAACGATGCGACGGCGGTGATGGCCGACCGCCGGTCGCGTTTGACCAGGAAGTACACGATGAACACGGCGGGCGTCAGCTTGATCGCGGCGGCGAGTCCGACCAGCACGCCCCGGAACCGTCGCACCGCAAGGCAATCCACCACGACCAGCGCCATCAGCGCGAGGTTGACCTGCCCGTAGCCGAACGTCGTCCGCACCGGCTCCACGGTCAGCGCGAGTGCCGCGGCTGCCGGCCCGAGCGTCCACCTCAAACGGTGTTCCAGCTTGCCGGCCACCACGACCGTCACCGTCGACAGCCCGACGAAACTGGCCACCGTGACCAGTGTCTCGGTCAGCCAGAGCGGCATCGCAGCGAGTACGCCGAAGAGTACGGCGGCCACCGGGGGATAGGTGAAGGGCAGGTTCGGGCCGCCCAGCGGACCGGGAAAGCCCACGTAGAGCGGGATTCCCCGGAGCCAGGCCAGGCCGCCGTTGCGGTACACCTGGAGGTCAAGCATGTCGTGACCGCGCAGCCATACCAGGTGGACGGTCAGCCACGCCAACGTTGTCGCCCAGGCGGCAAAGGCGAAGCGTCGGGCGACGCGCCGGCGGCGCTCGGCGCCGAGTGACTCCGTCAGCCGGAGCCGGCCGGCCGTGAAGGCCTCTGTGGACATTGGCGGCACGAGGCTGGCCAACCTTGCGACGAGCGCGGTTTCCATCGACACGAACGCTTGTTGGCCGCAGCTCCGGGGAGCGTTCCCGACATGGCGGGGAAAGGTGATGCAGAGTGGTCGGCCGGTCACGGATCGCCGACGAATGGCGCTTGACGGGAGTGTCCGCCACTGATTGTCTCCAAGCGGTCACCCAGCGGCTCGGGTGACAACGTTGTCAGCGAAGGGAAGGCATTCGATGCGGCGAACCCTGGGGCTGGTACTCCCGCTCGCGTTAGCCGTCGGCGCCCTCGCCGCCGCACCCGCGAGCGCGGAGATTGATCATGGCTCCGACCTGGCGGCCCATGTCAACCCGTTCGTCGGCGCGGCCGCCGGCCAACAGGCCGACAGCAACAGCTACGCCGGCGACACGTTCCCGGGCGCCGACGTGCCGTTCGGCATGGTGCAGTGGAGCCCGGACAATCCGCTGGAACCCAAGGCGCCGGACGGCGTCGGCCGGTACTACGTGCGCGACCGTGACAGCGGCTACGCGTGGGAGGA
The DNA here is from genome assembly GCF_003387475.1 of Kutzneria buriramensis. Taxonomy (GTDB): domain Bacteria; phylum Actinomycetota; class Actinomycetes; order Mycobacteriales; family Pseudonocardiaceae; genus Kutzneria; species Kutzneria buriramensis. Next base: position 53,372 of record NZ_QUNO01000021.1, read on the forward strand.
GAACCGGCTCAGAGGCTTCAGCCTGACCCACTTCAACGGCGCCGGCTGCGGCGGCGCGGCCGGCGACCTGCCCTTCATCCCGTACGCCGGGCAGGTCACCACCTCGCCGGCGGCGGACCAGGCGCACTACTACTCGACCTTCTCACACGCCAACGAGTCCGCGTCGCCGGGGCGTTACAAGGTCACCACCGACGCCGGCGTCACCACCGAGCTCACCGCGACCCTGCACTCCGGCATGGGCCGTTTTTCCTTCCCCGCCAACGCCCCCGCGACGCTGCTGGTGGACACCGCCGACTCCGCGATGGGCAGCGACGACGCCTCGGTCACCGTGAACGCGGCCAGCCGCACGATCTCCGGCTGGGTGTCGAGCGGCCACTTCTGCGGCGGGCCGAACAAGTACAAGGTCTACTTCACCGCCGCCTTCGACCAGCCGTTCGCCACGGTCGGCACCTGGCAGAACAACACCGTCACGCCCGGCGGCACCCAGGCCCACGGCGGCAACCTCAGCAACACCACCTGGGACAAGCAGGTCGTCACCGCCGACGGTGGCTCCGGTGCTTACGTGACGTTCAAGCCGGGCACCACCGTACAGGCCCGGGTCGGACTGTCCTATGTGGACCCCGCCGGCGCCGACGACAACGTGCGGACCGAGCAGGGGAACCGGAGCTTCGACCAGCTGGTCCGACAGGCCCGGCAGGCGTGGAACGACCGGCTGGGCCAGGTCCGGATCGGCGGCGGCAGCAACGACCAGCTCACCACGTTCTACACCGCGCTCTATCACACCCTGTTGCAGCCCAACGTCTTCTCCGACGTCGACGGCCGCTACATCGGCTTCGACAACCAGATCCACCGGCAGCCGCCGGGGCACGCCCAGTACGCCAACTTCTCCGGCTGGGACGTCTACCGTGACGAGATCCAGCTGCTCGCACTGCTTGCCCCGCACGAGACCTCGGACATCGCGCAGTCGCTGTACAACCAGGCGACGCAGGCCGGCGGCATCTGGGACCGCTGGTCGCAGAACAACGACTTCATGGGCGTGATGGCCGGCGACCCGTACCACTCGATGATCGCCAGCGCGTATGCCCTCGGCGCCAAGGACTTCGACGTCCGCGGCGCGCTCACCTCGATGGTCGCCGGCGCGACCCGTATCCAGAAACCGGGGGAGCGTGCGCTGGAACGGCCGGGGCTGTGGGACTACGAGACCCTCGGCTACCACGCCGGCAACGTCTCGGACATGCTGGAGGACACCACCGCCGACTTCGGCATCGCGCAGCTGGCGCAGCGGCTGGGCAAGCCGGACGTGTACCGGCAGTTCATGGCCCGATCCCAGTACTGGGAGAACGTCTACAACCCGGACACCGGCTACCTCCAGACGCGGGACCGCACCGGGCAGTTCGCCGGCCCCTTCGACCCGGCCGAGCACCAGGAGTTCCAGTACCAGGAGGGCAATGCCGCCCAGTACACGTGGATGGTGCCGTACAACGTGTCCGGGCTGTTCACCGCGATGGGCGGGTCGACGGCCGTGACCAAGCGGCTGGACTACTTCTTCACCCAGCTCAACAGCTCCCCGGACCAGCCGTTCGCCTGGATGGCCAACGAGCCGTCGTTCGAGGTGCCGTGGGAGTACTCCTACGCCGGCGCGCCGGCCAAGACCGCCGACGTGGTGCGGCGCAGCGCCGAGCAGCTGTTCAGGCCGACCGTGGACGGCCTGCCCGGCAACGACGATCTCGGCGCCACCTCGTCGTGGTACGTGTGGGCGGCGCTGGGCATGTACCCGGAGGCGCCGGGCCGCGCCGAGCTGGTGCTGGCCAGCCCGCTGTTCCCGAAGATCACCATCACCCGCGAGGGCGGGCAGCGCATCGAGGTCACCGCGCCGGGGGCGTCGTCGGCCAACAAGTACGTGCAGTCGTTGCGGGTCAACGGAAAGCCGAGCGACAAGCCGTGGGTGCCGGAGTCGTTCCCGGTGAACGGCGGCCGCCTGGACTACACGCTCGGGTCGACCCCCAGCCCGACCTGGGGCACCAGCCCGCAGGACGCCCCGCCGTCGTTCCGTGACGGCGAGGTGCCCGTGCGGGGAGCGGTGTCCGGCACGGTGAAGCTGGCGCCCGGCGAGTCGGCGACCGCGACCGTGCGGGCTGAGGGCCTCACGGCCGCGGGAACCGTTACGTGGCAGGCGAAGCCGCCGGCCGGCATCACGGTGACGCCGTCCAGCGGCACATTGACGGTTGGCTCGAACGGCAAGGCGACCCAGGCCGTCACGGTGAGCGCGGCCGCCGGTCTGGCGGACACCTACGCCACGATTCCGGTTTCCTTCACCGGATCCGGCGCTCAGCAGCTACCCGCGCAGCTTTCCGTCGACGTGGCGACGGCGGACTCGTTCGACGCGGCGGCGTCCAACGTCGGTGTGGCTGACGACACCAAGGTGTGGCTGGGCAACTTCGGCGGCACCAGCCTGTATCCGGGCGGGTTCTCGTACTCGGCGCAGCAGTTGGCCGCCAAGGGGATCACGCCCGGTGGGTCGGTGGACGGCTTTACCTGGCCGGCCGCCGCCGGCACCGGCGCGCCGGACAACGTCGTCGCGAATGGCCAGACGATCCAGCTGAACGCGCCCGCCACCGCGACCAAGCTGGCATTCCTCGGTTCGGCCACCGGCGGCGACGCCACCGGCAAGGTGACCATCACCTACACCGACGGCAGCACCCAGGCGGCCGACCTCGGGTTGTCGGAGTGGCTGCTGCAAGGCGGCGCCGAGCAGCCGCAGTTCGGGAACACCGTGGTCACGAGCACGCCGTACATCGATTCGGCGTTCCCGCGGTACGGGTTCCGGTATCACCGGCCGTACACGTCCTACCTGTTCGCCACCGCGCCGATCGCGCTGGCGCCGGGCAAGCAGGTTCGCGCCGTCACGCTGCCGGCGGGTACTTCCGGCGGCGCGGCGCATGTGTTCGCCGTGTCCGTGAGCTAGGCTCGCTTCCGGCTCATTGTCCCGGGTCCTCGGGCGGGCCTGCGGTGGCCTCCTGTTGACGCAGGAGGCCACCCCGCCTATCGGGCGTCAGGCCAGGTCGTCGAACTCACCGTCCCTGGCGCCGTCGACGAAGGCCGCGATCTCGGCCGGCGTGTAGACCAGCGCCGGTCCGTCCGGGAACCGCGAGTTTCGGACCGCGACGTCGCCGTTGGCCAGGCGCGCCACCTCGACGCAGTTGCCGACCGCGCCGCTGTAGCTGCTCTTGCGCCAGGCCACGCCCGTCAGATCGGTAGCGGACATGCCGTTGTGGAATTCGTTCTGGTCTGCCATGACCCCTCCCGGTCACTAGCTGTTCCAGTGCACATGCACGTGCAGGGGCGCGTGCACATGCTGACCGTAGCAGCTAATCGTGCACGTGCATATGGCTGTGCAGTCGGTGGCCGCCGCTGACCAGCCGCTCCGACCTGCATGTGTCATGCGATCGGGTGATCTGGACGCGCAACGGTGGCCGCCGTTGTTGTGAGGTTCCCCCCGTAGCCCCGTGATCACGCACTGCGACACGATCGAGGCGGATCCACCGATTCCAGGGAGGGAAATCGATGAATATCCGTACTCTCGCCGCGCTGCCCGTGGCCGCCGCGATCGCCGTGCTGGCCGTGCCGGCCGCCTTCGCCGACACCACCCCGGTGGCCAGCATCGACATCACCACCACGCCCGGCTCGTTCCCGGTGACGTCCGCCGTGCACTGGGCCGCGCCGGACCAGGAGGTCCTCGTCAGCGACCGCGCCAACACCCTCAGGGCGCAGGGGGGCGCCGGCTTCGACTACATCGGTGTCGAACTGCGCGGCCCGAACGGCGCGCCGCTCCAGGCCGGCACGTACAACACCGTCGGCGACCCGCACTCGCACCCGGAGCTGGCCAGCGTGCTGGTCATCTCCAACGGCCTCGGCTGCTACGCCGAGGAGGGCGGCTTCACCGTCGACCGCATCGAGTTCGACCCGTCCACCTCGGTGCTGACCGCCTTCGACGGCAGCTACGACCACCGTTGCGCCGGCAGCACCGGCGCCGACCACGGTGAGATCCACTTCCAGCGGTGACGCAGTGGAGGGGGCTTTCCTGGCGTTCAAAGCCAGGAAAGCCCCCTTCCGAGCACTCAGGGGATCAGCAGCAGCTTGCCGGTGGTGCGGCGGGCCTGGAGGTCCTCGTGGGACCGGGCGGCGTCGGCCAGCGGGTAGCGGTTGCTGATGCGGATGGTGAGCCGCCCCGACTGGATGCCGGCGAAGATCTCGCCGGAGCGCCAGCCGAGCTCCTCCTGGGTGAGGGTGTGGTGCGCGAGCGTGGGCCGGGTGACGAACAGCGACCCGGCGGCGTTGAGACGCTGGAGGTCGAACGGCGGCACGGGCCCGCTGGCCGCGCCGTACAGGGCGAGCGTGCCCCGGATGCGCAGGCTGGCCAGGCTGGCGTCGAACGTGTCCTTGCCGACGCCGTCGTAGACGACGGCCACGCCCTGCCCGTCGGTGAGCCGCCGCACCTCCGGCGCGATCTCGGTCTCGGTGTACCGGATGATCTCGTCGGCGCCGGCCTCGCGGGCCAGCTTCTCCTTCTCGTCGGTCGACACGGTGCCGATGACCCGGCCGCCCAGGGCCTTGATCTGCTGGGTGAGCAGCAGCCCCATGCCGCCCGCGGCGGCGTGCACGAGCGCGGTGTCGCCGGCCTGCACGGGGTACGTGGAGCGGGTCAGGTAGTGCGCGGTCATGCCCTGGAGCATCGAACCGGCGGCGACGTCCAGCTCCACGCCGTCGGGCACGCTCACGGCGACGGCCTCGGGCACCCGGGTCAGCTCCGCGTAGCTGCCGATCGCGCTGGCCCACGCCACCCGGTCGCCGACCTTGAACCGGCTGACGCCGTCACCGACGGCCACCACCTCGCCGGCGCCCTCGAGCCCCGGCACGAACGGCAGCGGCATCGGATACGCGCCGGTCCGGTGATACGTGTCGATGTAGTTCACGCCTGCGGCGGCCACCCGGACCAGCAGCTCGCCCGCGCCCGGCGTCGGATCGGCCACCTCGGCCACCCGCAGCGCCTCGGGACCGCCGGGGGATTCGACCTGTACCGCCCGCATGGGCTCTCCTCCTGAGTTAGGACGTCTTTCTCAGCGCCAACCAGCTTGCTCGCCGGGTTGTTCCAGCACCACACGACGCGCCAGCCCGAGCGGCAGCGCGCCGGAGCCGGCGATCCGGTCGTGGAACGACTTGAGGGTGCCCAGCCCGCGGGCCAGGAACTCGTCCCGAGTGGCCTCGATCTCCAGGGCACCGGTCAGATAGGACGGAGCCTGCGTCGGCCACGCGCAGTACCGGCTGACCTCGACCTTGGCCGTGCCGGCCGTGTGCGTGTACCTGGTGGTCATGAACTCCTCGGCCTGCGCCACGGTCATGTCGCCGCAGTGCAGCTCGGTGTCGACGATGATCCGCGCCGCCCGGAACAGCCGGAAGTCCAGGTGCGCGAGCAGCTGGCCGGTGGTCTCGTAGTAGCCCTGCTCACGCATCATGCGCTCCGCGTACAGCGCCCAGCCCTCGGCGAAGTACGAGGTGCGGAACACCTTGCGCACCGGCCGCGGATTGCCGGCGTGCCACGAGAAGTGCCAGTGGTGCCCGGGATACGCCTCGTGCACGGCCATCGCCCGCAGGTGGTCGTACGCGTTGGTGCGTAGGCGCTGCTCGACCTGCTCCGGGGTGGCGCCGTCCGGCGTGAACGGCACGAGGTGGTGGCCGATGCGGGACGCCGTCATCGCGGGCGATGGCATGTAGGCCGGCACCGCGAACAGCGGCCGCAGGAACGTCGGGGTCGGCACCACCCGGCACTCCTCGCCCTCGGCGAAGGTCACCAGGTCCCGCTCGCGCAGGAACCGCCGCGCGCGCTCGGTCTCCTCGGTGACGGCCTCGAGCAGCGCGTCCAGCGTCGGCGGGTGGTTGTCCTGGAGAGCCCGCACCGCCGCCCGCCAGTCGCCGCCGGCCAGCTCCGTGGCCTCCGCGTGCAGCTCCGCGTACGCTGCTTCGCCGCGCGCGTGCAGTTCGGACGCGCCGTAGCCGAGCAGCTCGTACTCGGTGAGCAGCGTCGAGTACAGCTTCTCGCCCATCCGCCAGTCGCCGGTCGCCCGGTTCGCGAACTCGTCGAGGTACGCGGCCAGCGCGTCGGCGGCGTCCGCGGCCTTCTCACCGGCCTCGACCAGCCGGGCCCGGTCCTTCTCGTTCTCGACGCCACCCGGCAGCACGGCGGTGAGGAACTGTCGGGTCGTGCGCAGCTGGTCCAGGGCGCGGCGGACGATCAGCGGCGAGGCCAGCTCCGCGTCCAGGTTGGCCCGGCAGGCCGCGTACACGCCGGGCAGCTCGGCCAGCCGGCTCAGCGCCGAGGCCACCAGCTCCGGCTCCGGGCGCAGGCGGTGCTGGAACGAGGCGTGCAGCACGGAGAGCATCTCTCCCACGTACACGGCGGGGTCGCGCCGCCACGCCGGCCAGTCGGCGCGGGCCCGCTGGCCGCGCAGGTGGGCGAGCACCAGCTCGTGGTCGATGAGGTCGCTGAACTCGGTCGGCGCGGCGGCGTCGGTGAACCGCGTCAGCCATTCGGCGTGCGCCCGTTCCCGGGCCAGGAAACCGGCCTCGGAATGGTCGCCCAGCGTGTTGTCGTGCTCGGTGAGGCCGAGATAGGAGGCGGTCATCGGGTGCGCGGGCAGGTACCAGTCGAGGAATGAGGTAACGAGCGTCACTGCGCCCAATCTAGTCGCGTGATTCGGCCTGAGCGGGACTTATGGTGGGGCCCATGTCGGAACAGACCAAGATTCCGGGCCGGGCGGTGTCCTCGGCGAAGGCCTTCGTCGCGGCCCACGGCCGGCCCACCCGCGCGGTCGTCGAACGCATCGGCCGCGCCGGCGCCCGGGTGGTGCTCGTCGGCAACGACGGCGCGCTGGGCGACATCGTGGTGCCGGACGTGGCCACCGGCGAGGCCGTCGTCGGCGCAGTCACTGGCGTGCAGGCGGCGGAGTGGGACCGCGAGACCACCGCCGCCGCCAAGATCGGCCCCCGCCACCGCCGCCGCATGGCCGCCCCCAAGGTGTGACGTCTATGCGGTGAAAGGACCATTCCTGACGTTGAACGACAGGAATGGTCCTTTCCAAGCGGTGGTCAGCGGGACCAGGGGCGGGTCCAGTCGTGGAGGGCGGTCAGGAACGCCGGGGCCAGCGGCTGGTCGTTGACCGGGCTGCCGGCCGGGTGGAGGTCGTGGTCGATGCCGTCCAGCACGGCCAGGTGCGCGCTGTGCAAGGCCTGGACCAGCGGGGGAGTGGTGTCACACGGCACCTGGGTGTCGGCGGTCCCGCAGGTCACCAGCACCCGCGTGCCGGCCGGCACGTGCCGGGCGACGTCCGGCGGGTAGATCGCGTCGTCACTGCGCACGAAGACGGCCTGCGCCACGAACGACCGGAAGTACGCGGCGAACAGCGGGATCATGCCGGTGGTGTCGACCGGCTGCTCGGCCCGGAAGTCGGCGATGGCGGTGGCGACCAGCGATTTCTGCGTGCTGGCCTGGTCGGCCGGCAGGTTGGCGTCGGCGTACTCGCCGAGCTGCATCCGCACGAGGTCGAGCAGCCGCTCGTCCTGCGGCTCGACCAGGGCGAGCCCAGCCGGCCGCGGCCGCACCGAGGTGTCGACGAGGAGGGTGCTCATGCCGCCCTCGCTGTGGCCGACGACAAGCATGGAATGCGCATTCGTTTCGGGCTGTGCAACCAGGGCCGCATATGCGGCGTCGGCCTGGCGCACGAAAGCGCCCTCGTCGACGACCGGCGGCAGCGTGTGCGTCGGCCCGCTGCCGTACTTGTCGAACCGGAACGTCATGATGCCGTCCTGACCGAGGGCGTCGGCCAGCAGCGACAGCGTGTTCGGATGGAACGCGGGCAGCTGGTTTCCGTTGCGGTCTGTGGGACCGCTGCCGGGTAACAGCAGGGCGGCCGCCAGCCGTGCGCCAGGTTTGTGAGCTGGCACGTGGACCGTGCCGTAGGCGGTGAGGCCGTCGGCCTGGAACGAGATCTCCCGGTCCACCGCGGCGACGCAGTTGGCAGGAGTGAGGGTCGCGGCGAGCATGGCCGCGACGACGAGGCTGTGCATGAGATTCCCCTTCAGCGAAGAATGAGCGGCAGCAGCACGGCGAGCGTGATGACCACGGCGGTCAGTGCGACGCAGGTGACGAGCGCGAGCCGGTTGCCGATGTTGAGCGTCCACCCGAAACCGAAGCGACGCTGCACGAACCAGGACGGGTCGTCGGCGTTTCGGTAGATGATGCCGCCGATCCAGTTGCCGTCGTCGTCCCGATGGGACAGTCCGGTGCCCTCGTCGGCGGTGGCGTTCCTGTTGCGCCGCACCACGATGATCACCAGTATCGCGGTGCCGGCGGCGATCGGGATAAGGGTCAGCGGCAGCTCCACCGCGGCGTGCGGGCTGCCGTTCCACATCGCCCAGTCGGTCGCGAGCAGACCGAGGTCCAGCAGCGCCGCGAAGACCATGAAACCCTTGCCCAGCCGGACGGCGAACTCCCGGTGTGCGCGGATCGAGGCCGCCGGCCGCGCCGGATCCACGTCCGCCGGCCTGCGGAACACCAGCACGCCGATGACGCACAGCGCCGCCGTCAGTCCGGTTTGGATGAACACCACCGAGAACGCGCTGCCGACCGACTTGGCCGCGAACCGGTCGGCGTCGCCCACGCCGTTGAAGTGGACCGGCAGCATGGCCGGCAGGTCCGGGTAGCGGATGATGCCGATCACCGCGCTCGCCGCGACCACGGCGACCGGCAGCAGCATCCAGGCCCACGGGAACTTCGGAGGATCGCTGCGCAGCGACGTGTCGGCGGCGACCCCCTGGCGCAGCCCGCCGAACCAGTCCTGCTCGCGCTTCGCCGCCGTGATCACGCGGTTGGCGCGGTAGTACAGCACGTACCAAACGATCACCTGCGCCAGGATCGGCGCCGGCAGCAGCGCGATGCCGACCGTCAGCACGAGGGCGATGCCCACCAGGGTGATCAGCACGCCCGCGATGAGGATCGCGGTGCGGAAGCGGGCGGTTTCCCGCTGCACCACCGGGTCCTCGACCCGGTCGTCCGGCACGCGCACGCCGAAGCGCACGGTGCGCGCGGTCAGCGTCGGCGTCAGCCAGCCCAGGTAGACCAGCAGCGCCATCAAGATCAAGTGCACCACAACACCGGTCGTGGTCACGATGACTCATCCCCTTGTTGATTGTCGAAAGCCGCGAGCAGGTCCCGGCACGTGGCCAGCACCTCGTCCGCGGGTACCCCTTTGGCGACCGCCTCCGCGAGCAGCGTGCGCGCCCGCGCCGACCAGTCGGCGGCGAACGACTCGTCCGAGGCGGTGGGACCGACGACGGCCCCGGTCTTGCGGTTCAGCCGCACGAATCCCTGTTGCCGTAACAGGTCGTACGCCTTGTTCACGGTGTGGAAGTTGATGCCGAAGTCAGCCGCGAGCTGTCGGGTGGACGGCAGCGATTCGCCGTCGGGCAGCGTGCCGGCGGCGATGCCCTCCACGATGCGGTCCCGCAGCTGCTGGTAGATCGGCACCTCGCTGGACAGGTCGAGGCTGATGATCACGTGACCCCCCTCCTGTTGCTCTGTTGTAGTAGTTATAGAACAAAGCAACCAGGCGGGCAAGGAGGCTCGTCGGGTGTCGTTGATCACTGGCCGAATCCGTCGGTGTCCGGGCGTGGTTGTCGGGCCGGTCTCCCTGACTCGTCCCGGGCATCGCGCGTGACGGCTTGCTTCGCACATCGACTTGTTGTGAACCTTCACCCATGACCTCAGAGCAGCGTGCCGTGTTCAAGAGCCAGTGGGTCCTGGAGGCCCAGGGAGCCGGCGGCGAACCCGTTCCGCCCTCCGTGCTGGCCGAGTGGCAGCGCTATCAGAAGACCTCGTGGTCTGCGCGACGTCGACATTCCGTCGTCGAGGTGTCGAGCCTTGTCGTCAGCGCCGCCATCCCCGCGCTGGCAGCCTTCGCGTTCGACGCGAGGATCGTTGCCGCTGTCGGTTCGCTCGCGGTTTTGGTCAACGGACTCCGGGCGCTGGGTGGTTTCAAGGAGAACTGGACCAGCCGAACACGGGCGAGGTATGCCATCGAGCGAGAGATCGCTCTCTTCGCGGTGCACCACGGCAAATACGCCGGGCCCGGCGCGGCCGTCGCCTTGGTCGAGGCCGTCGAGGAGATCTGTGCCACGGAACGCGAAGGCTGGGCAGCTCTTCGACTGGCCTACGGCGGGCTTTCGGAGAAGTCGAAGACCACGCCACACGCAAGCTGACGGCACGGCGATCCGCCAAGTCCGGTCGGACGGGACGGTCGCCGATCGCCGGCGGGCGACCTCATGCCGTCGACTTGGGCGATTCGGACACCCCTGCGCCTGATGGATGAGGCTCGAAGACCGCATTCGGGGCAGCCGCACCCTCACGTCGAAGCACTGCCTTTTGGGACATGTTTCGGCGCGCCTATCGCCCGTATCGTGGGCGGCAGGGGGTCCTTCGGTTCGCAAATACGCGCTCCCGGATCTGTTTCCGCCCATCGGTCGCGGCAAATATCAGGAAGGCGCACGTGATGCTCTCTCGAAGTCGATTAAGACGCCCGGTGTCGCCGGGTAGGGTCTTCTCCGTCGCCGGAATCGGCATTCTCGTCGCCGTTCTCGGGGCGCCGCAGGCGCTGGCCAGCGCCCCCGGGGACGCGGTGCAGTGCGGCGACACGGTGACGGCCAGCATTCAGCTCGACAGCGACCTGAACTGCACCGGGGCGGCGCTCACCATTGCCGCCAGCGGCGTCACCGTCGATCTCGGCGGTCACACGGTGGTCGGGACGACCAGTGGGATATCGGCGCAGAACCAGACCGATGTGACCATTGTCAACGGAACCGTCGGCGGCGGGATATCGCTCATCGGGGTGAAGCCGAGCGCCTTCACGAACCTGCGTGTCGACAGCCTCACGCTCAAGCTGGGCACCAGAGTCGTGGCCACGGACTCGGTGATCCAGAACGGCAACATCAACCTTCAGGGCGACCTCTCGCTGGTCAGGTCCTCGATGATCGGCGTCCACACGCGCGCCATGTCCTCCGGGATCACCATGACCGACAGCACGGTGACCGACAGCGGATTCTCCACCAACGGGGTCGGCTTCACGTTGACCAGGAACACCCTGACGCGCACCGTGATAGGCGAGGACGAGTCCGGCAATCAGGTCGCGATCGACAACAAGTTCATTCAGAGCCACCTGGACGTGCTCCTGGTCAACAGTCTCGACATCGAGAACAATCAGTTCACCGGGCCGGGCTCCGGCCTGGCCGTCGACGACAGCATCTTCCGGGCGAGCACCGTCAAGGGAAACGTGTTCGACGGCGCCAGAGTGGGCATCGCCATCAACACCGCCAACTTCGGGCGGATCGACAACATCGCCATCACGCACAACGTGTTCTTCAACAACTCGGCGGCCGGGATTCTCCTGGAGGCCCCGAAGGGTGACGGCGCGCATGGCGTCGCCATCAGTGACAACGTGTTCGCGTCGAACGGCAAGGCATCGAACGGATTCGTCGACAGGCATGGCGTCCCCGTCGACGACGGCGTGCACGTCGACATCCCGGCCGGCAACCAGGTGACCATCGGCAACAACGTCACGCTGGACAACGCCGATCACGGCATCGAGGCGACACCGGGCACCGTGATCGACGGCGGCGGCAACATCTCGGTGGGCGACCCGAACGGCTGCGTCGGCGTCGTCTGCAAGTGACCCGCTAGGCCGGCTTCGTGGTCGGGGCGAACGCCGGGAGGGCGTCGAGGCTGTGGCGAACGGCCTCGGCGCCGTACTCGAACATCTGCCGTTCGTACGCGCCGACGGCGGCGACCAGGTCCCGGCGACCCTCGATCAGGTTACGCCGCAACAGATCGGCGTCGCGCAGGGCGGTGTTCGCGCCGTTGCCGCCGGTCGGGGAGGTGGCATGGATCGCGTCGCCGAGCAGCGTGACGGGACCGGGCGCCCAGCGCTCGCGGGGCTCGACGACCCGGATGGACAGCAGGGTGCTGTTGTCCGGGTCGGACTGCTCGACGAGCGCCCGCAGATCCGGGTGCCAACCGTCCATCCTGGACAGTGCGGCCTCCTGCGGGGTCGCCGCGCCGAGCGAGCCGTCCGGCGGCAGGATCATGGCCCAGCGCACGTAGTCGCGGATGTCCGGCAGGGTCACCTCGGGCGCGAGCTCCTCGGCGGCCTGCTTCGGCGGGGTCCGGAACCGCATCGCGCCGAGCAGCAGGCTCACGCCGTCGCCGGCGATCTTCGAGCCGTATGCCCGGGACAGGCCGGCGAACTGCTCGGTCAGCGACGTGCGGCCGATGACGAACCGGACGCCGGTGTCGGTCTGCCTGGTCTGCGGCGACAGCGCCGCGCGGACGGCGGAGCCGACGCCGTCGGCCCCGACGAGCAGGTCGGCGACGGCGGGGTCGCGATCCGCGAACCGGGCCTCGACGCGGCCGTCGGACAGCACCTCGTAGCCGGTCAGCGCGGCGCCGGTGTGCACCGGCAGCCCCGTCAGGAGCAGGTGCCGGAGCACGTGCCGGTCGACGACGAACCCGCTGCGGCCGGGGCCGAGCTCGCCGATCCGGTTGAGCTGCGAGTCCAGCACCAGCCGCTCGACATAGGTGTCGTCGACGATCTCGTCCAGCAGCGGGTGCCAGCGCGCCGGCAGACAGCCGCGCAGCGCCTCGAAACCGACTGCGTTCAGCACGAGCCGGTAGCCCTGGAACCGCGCGGTGATCGCCGGGTCGCGCTCGTACACGTCGACGTCGATGCCGGCGCCACGCAGGCCCTGGGCCAGGGCAAGGCCGCCCAGGCCGGCTCCGGCCACGGAAACTTGCATCACAAACCTCCCGAACAGGGGAAACGAACTTAGTTCGTCAATAACGAACTAAGTTCTACTCGACGAACTTAGTTCGTGTCAACCGCCGCCGAGGGGACGACCGCGACGGCGCGAGGAGGTGCGGGGCCGGTTCGCCGCCTGATCGGACGCCACGGGGTGTGCGGCCGGCGGCCGCACACCCCGTGGTCGGTCATTCGGTTGTCACGCGTCGGTCAGACGGCGAGGAGGACTCAGAACTCCCAGTCCTGGTTGAACCCCTCGATGCCGTGGTCGTCCCACAGCTGCACCGGCGTGCCCGGGGCGCCGATGTTGTCCGCGTCGGCGTCCAGCACCCGGCCGCTGTCGGCGTTGACCCACTTGAACAGCTCGTTGTTGGTCTGCACGTCGTAGTAGCCGGTGTCCACCAGCCACCACAGCTGGTTGGCCTGGTCGGGGCCGAGGTCGTCCCACAGCTGCACGTGCGTGCCGTTGTCGCCGATGGTGTCCAGGTCGGCGTCGAGCGGGCGGCCGCTGGCGTTGTTGACGATCTTGTACAGGCCGGCGGTGTCCGTGCCGGCGATCGTCCACTGCTGGTTCGACGCGTCGGCGCCGGCGTCGGGCCACAGTGCGACGCTGGTGCCGTTGTCGCGGATGGTCTCCGTGTCGGCGTCCAGCACACCGTAGTTGTCGAAGTTGTAGATCTTCGTGACCGGCGCCTCGTTCGCGTTCGGCTTCACGAACTTCGGGTTCACCGACGCGTCCGGCTTGGCGACCGACGCGAACGGAGCCGCCTTGCCGTGCGCCGCCGCGGTGGATCTCGCCACCTTGTGCGTGTGTGCAGACCCCGACGCGGTGGGCGCCGCCGAAGCCGTGCCGACGCCTGCGGCCAGCACGGAGCCGCCCAGTGTCATGACCGCGAGCGCGGAGAATACCTTCTTCATCATTGCCTTTCCTGAGTGTGAACCCATCCAGCGCGGGACGCTGGTTGGCGTGGTGGGCGCGCGGCGGCATGCGCAGCCGAATCGGCTGTCCTGCATGCACTTCGTGGTCCTGCCGCCGAAAGCTGAGTGTCGCGCGCGGACACTCGCCGGTTCGCGATCGACGCGGAGCGGCAGGCGTGCGCCTAGGGCCGCTCGAAGCGGCGCTCGGTGGTGATGTCCGCGGCTGTCCGGTCGAGGCACGGCTGCGCGAAGGAGGTGGCCTCGAGTCTGGCCACGACGACTGCTGCTGGCATGGTGTTCCCCCCGAATCACCCGCGGCGCCAGGAAGTCCTGGACTGCACCAGAGTACGGGATGTGGTGATCCGTGACCACGAAATCGAGCGGCAATCTTGTGGCGGTTCGCCCGCCGCGTCCTGTCGATAGATTCGGCACGTGAGCGAGTTGGAGCAGGTGGCGGCGGCGCTGGGCAGCCCGGTCGTCGGGACGCGGGTGCTGGCCGGTGGGTTCTCCCACGAGACGTCGCTGCTCACGTTGGCGAGCGGGCCGGTGGTGGTGCGGATCGGCGACACCGACCACGCGATCGAGGCCGCGGTCATGGCGGCCGCGCGCCGGCACGTCCCCGTGCCCGAGGTGATCGACGTCCTGTCGGTGGGCTCGCGGTCGGCGATGGTGCTGGAGTACGTGGTCGGGACCCCGCTGAGCGAGGTGCTCGACGACGCCGGGACCGACCTCGGGCCGCTCGGCGTCGAGGTCGGGCGGGTCGCCGCGGCCATCGGCGCGACGACGTTCGACCGTCCCGGGTTCTTCGCCGACGCCGACCTCGACGTCAAGCCGCAAATCCCGTGGTCGCAACAACTTCCCGAGTTCGCCGCCGGGTGCATGGATGCCGTGCCCGCCGCGCGGCTGGACCCGGCCACGCGCACGGCCTGGGCGGCGCTCTGCGCGGGCCACGCCCCGGCCCTTGCCGCCGTCGACGATGACGCCCGCCTGGTCCATGCCGATCTGAACCCCAAGAACATCCTCGTCACCCGCGTCCGCGGCGGATGGCGCGTCGACGCCGTTCTCGACTGGGAGTTCAGCTTCTCCGGCTGCCCGTACGCCGACGCCGCCAACATGACGCGGTTTGGCGCGGACTACCCGTCAGAGTTCGTGGCCGGCTTCCAGTCGGCCTTCGCCGACGAGCCGGCGGAATGGCTGTACCTCGGCCGGGTCATGGACATGTTCGCCCTCAGCGACCTGGTCACCCGCCCCGCCGGCAATCCCGTCGCCGACCGGGCGGCGCGGGAGATCCGGCGCTGGGTCGCCGAGTCACGCCGGTGAGGGCGCCCAGGTGGGCAATCAGGCCCTGGCGGTCGAAGTCGGCCTGCACGCGTGACCGCGCGCCGTCGTTCGTGAGGACGCCCGGTTCCGGTGCGTAAGGTGCGGGAGGAACGACGCCGGAGGGGGAGCAGTGCCGCAGCTGAGCCAGAAGATCGTCGTGCCCGTCGTGTACGTCGCCGCGGTGTTCATGTCGATCCTGGACAGCACGGTGGTCAACGTCACGCTGCCGTCCATCGCCCGTCAGTTCCAGGTGCAGCCGGAGCAGGGGCACGCGGTGATCATCGGCTACCTGCTCAGCCTCGCCGTGTTCATGCCGGTCTCCGGCTGGCTCGCCGACCGCTTCGGGGAGAAGCGGGTGTTCCTGACGTCGCTGGCGCTGTTCGTGGCGGCGTCGGCGCTGTGCGGGCTGGCGCAGAGCCTGCCGGCGCTGGTGGTGTTCCGGGTGGTGCAGGGCGCGGGCGGCGGCATGCTCGTGCCGGTCGGCATGGCGATGGTGCTGCGCGTGTTCGAGCCGGTGGAGCGGCCCCGGCTGACCCGGATGATGAACCTGGCCACGATCTTCGCGCCGGCGTCCGGGCCGGTGATCGGCGGCCTGCTCACGGTGCGGCTGTCCTGGCGGTACGTGTTCTACGTCAACATCCCCATCGGGGCGGCGGCGTTCCTGTTCGGGCTGCTGTTCCTGACCGGATCGTCGCCGGCGCTCGCGCGCCGCTTCGACGTGGCGGGATTCCTGTTGTCCGGCAGCGGTTTCGGCGCGGTGATCTACGCGCTGAGCGAGGGGCCGGAGCGCGGCTGGGACCGGCCGGACGTGCTCGTCACGGGGGCGCTCGGCGTCGCGCTGCTGATCACGCTGGTGCTGGTGGAGCTGCGGACCGAGACGCCCGTGCTGAACCTGCGGCTGCTCGGCAACCGGCCGTTCCGCACCAGCTCGTCGGTGCTTTTCCTGAGCACGGCGGCGTTTCTCGGCGTGCTGTATCTGATGCCGCAGTTCCTCCAGACGGTTCGCGGCTTCGACCCGCTGGAGTCGGGGCTCACGACGTTTCCCGAGGCGGTCGGCGTGGTGATCTGCCTCCAGGTCATCGCGCGGGTCTACCCGCGGGTCGGTCCGCGCCGGCTCCAGCTGGTCGGGCTGCTGGGGCTGGCGGCGGTGGTGGGCTGGATGGCGTTGATCGGCCTGGACACGCCGCGGTGGCAGATCGTGGCGCTGATGTTCCTGGCCGGCGTGAGCATGGGGTTCGTCTTCATGCCGACGCAGACCGCCGCCTTCGCCACCATGCCGACGGAGTCGCTCAGCCAGTCGTCCGCGCTGTACAACGTGGGCCGGCAGCTCGGCTCGGCCGCCGGCGTCGCCGGCCTGAGCACGGTGGTCGCCGCGCTCGGTTCGGACGGCGAGGGGCCGGGTCCGATCGCCTACCACGCCGGTTTCCTCACCGCGGCCACGTTCGCGCTGCTCGCCGCGGCCGTTTCGCTGACCACCCGGGACGCCGACGCCGCCGCGACCATGCGGTCCGTCGAGCGTGTCGCCGACCACGCTTAGCTTTCACCTCCTACACTGGGGCTTCAGTGTCGATTGAAGTCGATCGGTGGGGGTGGATGGCGTGGCGACGCAGAGCCAGCTGTCGGCGTGGATCGAGCGGATGGCGGCGCACTTCGTGCCGGAGGGCATCCCGCTGATCGGCGGCCGGATCCTGGCGTACCTGCTGGTGTGCGACCCGGTGGAGCGCACGGCGGCCGAGCTGTCCGAGGAGCTGGAGGCCAGCAGCGGCTCGATCAGCACCAACGTGCGGCTGCTGATCAACCTCGGCGTCGTCACCAAGACCACCCGCCGCGGCCGGCAGGCCGCCGAGTACCGGCTCAACGAGCAGGGCTGGAACGACATGATCGACCGCCGGCTGCGCGCCCTGGCCGGCACCCGCGAGCTGACCGCGGCCGGCCTGCGCCTGCTCAGCGGCGACCCGCAGCGGGCCCAGCGCCTGCGCAACATCGACGAGATGTACGGCTGGCTCGCCGACGAACTCCCCGCCGTCTGGCAGCGCCGCCCCCTCCCACCCCGCACCTGAACCCCCGCGAGTCACGCTGTCAGGCACACCGAAATCCGGTTTCAGGCACAAACGAGACCGGGCAGTTCGGATCTGCCCCAGAACGACATTCGGTGTGCCCCGCTGTGTTCGATTTCTGGGCGAACTCGCGGGGGTCAGTGGGTGGCTAGTTCGGGTTCGGGGGTGGTGGCCGGCTCCGGGCGGGTGGCGACCGGGGCGGGGCCGCGGGTGCGGCTGGCGGTCCAGAGGGAGGCGCCGGCGACCAGGACCAGGGTGGCGCCGAGGACGTGGACCAGGACCAGGATGTCCGGCACGCCGGTCCAGTACTGGACGAGGCCGACCACGCCCTGGGCCAGCACCACCGCGACGAGCACCCAGTAGCGCCGCCACTGGTCGCGGGTGGCGTCCTTGATCCGCATGCCGAAGCCCAGCGCGAACAGCGAGCCCATCAGCAGGAACACGAGATCGGCGTGGGCCTGGGCCAGCGCCGAGATGGGCAGTTCGAGCCGCGGCGTGTGGATGTCGCCGGAGTGCGGGCCGGCGGACGTCACCAGCGTGCCGGCGATCAGGATCACACCGACCATCACGGCCTGAGCCAGCTGCAAACCGAGCAGTGGCCGGGGAAGCAGCGGGCGGGGCTTCTCGTCACCCTCGCCGACGGCCTTGAACAGCAGGACGGCCAGCCAGATCAACGGCATGGACGCCAGGAAGTGCAGCGCCACCACCCACCACTGCAAACCGGTCAGCACGGTCATGCCGCCGATGACCGCCTGCGCCACCACGCCCAGCGGCATCATCAGCGCCAGCACGAGGACCCGTCGGCGTAGCGGCTTGGCGAACAGCGCCATCAGCACGCACAGCGCCGACACGACGCCGAGCCCGCCGCCGAGCAGCCGGTTGGTGAACTCGATCCACTGGTGCGCCTGGCCGCCGACCGGGTCCGCGACCGGCACGAGGCTGCCGGGCTGGCACTGCGGCCACGTGGTGCAGCCGAGCCCGGAGCCGGTGACCCGGACGACCGCGCCGGTGACCGCGATGCCCGCCTGCGTCACGACGGCGGCCCCGGTGATGAGGCGCTGCACGGCGCGGCTGGGGGACGGGACGCGGGACAGCAGCGAGGGGGTTGACACGAGTCGATGGTAGGACCGCTCGGTGGGCGGCCCGGCACCGGGCCACGGGGCCCACGTCGAGAGCGCCGGCGGGAGGACGCCGACCGCGCGGCAGCCCGAGCCGGCGGTCAGCGCGGACCGGCCCGGGTCGCCCGGGCTGCGTGCGCCGGCGCGGAAGCCGCCGACAACGCTGCCACCACCCGGGTCTGGTCCGTCTCGTCAGTCCCACACGGGCCGTTTGTCCGGATGTAGGGGTGGGGTGATCGGACGAGGGATTTCCCTCGTTGGCTCTCCGCAGTCGGATGCCTACGTTGGGGAAGCGCTTCCACTCTGACGGAGCGTGCTCAACCCCCACACCCTGCGTGGAGGTCCCTGTGAAATTCCGTTCCCTGCTAGCGGTTGCCGCGATGGCCGGCGCGGCGATGGCGATGACCGGCGCGGCCGCCATGGCGCAGCCGACCGGCGTCACCACCGTCCACTCCTGCGCCGCGAAGCCGGCCCCCGGCTACGCGGCCTGCAACGCCCTGCGCCGCACCGACGCGGCAGCCCGGGCGTTCTCGCCGGCGGCCCCGTCCGGTCTGAGCCCGGCCAACCTGGACGCGGCGTACAAGCTGTCCGCCTCCGGCGGCGCCGGCAAGACGGTCGCGATCGTCGACGCCTACGACGACCCGAACGCCGAGAAGGACCTGGGCACCTACCGGTCGACCTTCGGCCTGCCGGCCTGCACCACGGCCAACGGCTGCTTCAAGAAGGTCAACCAGACCGGCGGCACCAGCTACCCTACCGGCGACACCGGCTGGAGCGAGGAGATCTCGCTGGACATCGACATGGTGTCGGCGATCTGCCCGCAGTGCCACATCCTGCTGGTGGAGGCCACGAGCCCCTCCTACGTCAACCTCGGCACGGCCGTGAACGAGGCGGTCAAGCTGGGAGCCAACGCCGTGTCCAACAGCTACGGCGGCGGCGAGTCCTCGGCGGAGACGACCAGTTACGACACCTACTACAACCACCCGGGTGTGGCGATCACCGTCAGCTCCGGCGACTCCGGTTACGGCGTCGAGTACCCGGCGGCCTCCCGCTACGTCACGGCGGTCGGCGGCACCAGCCTCAAGACCGGCAGCGGCACCCGTGGCTGGACCGAAACCGCTTGGAGCGGCGCGGGTTCCGGCTGTTCCGCGTACGAGGCGAAGCCCAGCTGGCAGCACGACACCAGCTGCTCGCGGCGCGCCGTCGCGGACGTGTCCGCGGTGGCCGACCCGGCCACCGGCGTCGCCGTCTACGACACGTACGGCGAGTCGGGCTGGCTGGTCTTCGGCGGCACGAGCGTCGCGTCGCCGATCATCGCCTCGGTCTACGCCCTGGGCAGCTTCGCCGGCACGAGCGTCCCGGCGTCGCTGGCTTACGCCAACACGGGGTCGCTGTTCGACGTGACGAGCGGTTCGAACGGAAGCTGCGGCGGCACTTACCTATGTACCGCGAAGGCGGGTTACGACGGTCCGACGGGTCTGGGTACGCCGAACGGCACAGGAGCCTTCTGACGGTCAGCGCCGGGCGGGGTCACCCGCCCGGCGTTTCGTCCGGTTCGAGGGTAGGGAGCGGGTTTTCCCTCATTGGCGCACGGTAGCCGTCTCCTTACGGTCAGGGAGCTTCGTCCCGCTCCCTGTGGAGGTAACCGGTGACCTCGAAAGCCCTGAGAATCCTTGCCGCCGTCACACTGTGGGCCGGTGTGACGGCGCTGGGCGGCGCGACTGCCGCACAGGCCCAACCCCTGCCGACCATCACGACGACGCATGCCTGCAACACCACCCCGGCGCCCGGCTTCGCCGCCTGCAACGCCCTGGTGCGCACCGATTCCGGCGCCCGCTCGTTCGCGCCGGCCGCCCCTGCCGGCCTGAGCCCCGCGAACCTGCACGCCGCGTACAAGCTGCCGACGGCCGGCGGCGCCGGCCTGACCGTGGCGATCGTGGACGCCATGGACGACCCGAACGCCGAGAAGGACCTGGGCACCTACCGGTCGACCTTCGGGCTGCCGGCGTGCACCACGGCCAACGGCTGCTTCCGCAAGCTCAACCAGAACGGGGCCGCCAGCCCGTTGCCGGCCAGCGACACCGGCTGGGCCGAGGAGATCTCGCTGGACGTCGACATGGTGTCGGCGATCTGCCCGCAGTGCCACATCCTGTTGGTGGAGGCCAGTTCCGCGTCCTTCAACAACCTGGGCACCGCGGTGAACACGGCCGCGAGGCTCGGCGCGGTGGCGATTTCCAACAGCTACGGCGGCGGCGAGTTCAACGGCGAGCAGACCTCCGGCGACGCCTTCTTCAACCACCCGGGGATCGCGGTCACCGCCAGCTCCGGTGACTCCGGCTTCGGCGTGGAGTACCCGGCGGCCTCCCGGTTCGTCACGGCCGTCGGCGGCACCAGCCTGCGCACCGCGTCCACGGCCCGCGGCTGGAGCGAAACCGCGTGGAGCGGCGCGGGTTCCGGTTGCTCGCGGTTCGAGGCGAAGCCGACCTGGCAGCACGACACCGGCTGCGCGCGCCGCACCGTCGCCGACGTCTCCGCGGTCGCCGACCCGGCCACCGGCGTCGCCGTCAACGACACGTTCAACGAGAGCGGCTTCCTGGTGTTCGGCGGCACGAGTGTCTCGTCGCCGATCATCGCGTCCGTGTACGCACTGGCCGGCCGCCCGGCGGCGGGCAGCACCCCGGCCTCGCTGGCGTACTCGCACACCGGTTCATTGTTCGACGTGACCAGCGGGTCCAACGGCAGCTGCGGCGGCACGTACCTGTGCACCGCCAAGGCCGGCTACGACGGCCCGACCGGTCTCGGCACCCCGAACGGCCTCGGCGCCTTCTGATCTATGCAGGGAAGGACGCCTTACCCTCGTTCAGCGCGGGTAAGGCGTCCTTCCCTGCATCACCGCCGGACGAAAGAGGCGATCTTGTCCAGGGCGGGGCGGAGTTCGTGCACCCGTAGCAGCGCCATCATGCCGAACGCCGCGAGCAGGCCCAGGACGCCACCCCCGACAAGGGAAAGCCACGCGCCGGCGGCCCCGTGCACGCCGCCCGGCACGAACTTCCGGACACCCAGCTCGATCACCAGCGCCACGGCCGCGCCCCACACCGCCGCGACCCCGACCTTGACGTAGGTGCGCACCACCCGCCGGCTGCCCAGCCGACCGAATCGCTTACGCAGCAACAATTCCCCGACCAGCATGCCGAGGCTGAAGCTGATCGCGTCGGAGAACGTCAGGCCGAACACGACCTGCGACGGCGGCAGGATCGACGCCGCCAGCAGGCAGACCGGCACCTTCAGGGCGATCATCACCGCGTTGATCACGGTCGGCGTGCGGGCGTCCTTCATCGCGTAGAAGACCCGCATCTGCAACATGGTCAGCGCGTACGGCAGCAGCCCGAACGAGGAGGCGGTGATCGCCAGCCCGAGCCGCGTGGCGTCCGAGCCGCCCTTGCCGAACACGGTGATGCCCACGGCCAGCGCCGGCCCCAGCACGGTCATCAGGGCGCTGATCGGGGCCAGCATCACCGCCGACATCCGGCTGCCCAGCGAGAGGTCGTCCAGCAGCGCCGGGATGTTCTTGGTGGCGGCGGCCTTGCTCATCCGCGGCATGATCGCCGTCAGCAGCGACACGCCCAGCACGCCGTACGGCATCTGCACCAGCAGCCACGAGTACGTGTACACGGAGATGCTGCCGGTGGCGGCGTTGGTGCCGACGCGGGTGATGGTGATGTAGCCGACCTGGCTGACCACCACGTACGCGACGACCCACAGCGCCAGCCCGCCGAATTCGGACAGCCGCTTGTCCCAGCCCCACTTCCAGCGCGGCCGGTAGCCGGTGCGCAGCAGTGGCGGCAGCAACACGACCGCCTGGATGACGATGCCGAGCGTGGTGCCGAGGCCGAGCAGCAGCAGCTTGAAGTCGGTGATGCGGACCGGGTCGGTGGAGATGTCGCCCGGCAGCACGAAGTACGCGCCGATGGTGATCAGCAGCGTCACGTTGTTCAACACCGGCGCCCACGCCGGCGGCGAGAAGATGTTGCGGGTGTTGAGGATCGCGCCCACCATCGCGAACATGCCGTAGAACAGGATCTCCGGCAGCAGCAGGTAGGCGAACGCGGTCACCAGCGCGGGGTTGGAGTTGCCGCTGGCGTCGTCCACGAACAGCTTGGTCAGCAGCGGCGCGGCGGCGACCGCGAGCGCGGTCATGCCGATCAGCATGGTGAAGCTGACGGTGAGCAGCCGGTGCGTGTACTCCTCGCCGCCGTCGGGGTCCTCGTGCCGGGCCCGCACCAGCAGCGGCACCACCACGCTGGTCAGGACGCCGCCGAGCAGCAGCTCGTAGATGATGTTGGGCACGGTGTTGGCCACCGTGTACGAGTCGTTGATCGCCTTGGCGCTGAAGCCGACCACGGCGGCCAGCAGCAGCTTCGAGACGAAGCCCGTGATGCGGCTGACCAGGGTCGCCACGGCCATGGAGCCGCTGGCTCTGGCCAGGGACGGTTCTTCTTCGCGTTGTTCCACAGTCGTCGTGCTCAAGTCGGGGAGGGGCCCTCTCGGGTCAGGTCAGCCGGGTGGTCCTGGTGGCGATGCCGCCCGCGGCGGCCGCCCAGATGATCAATACCAGCACCGGTTGCCAGCCCGGCGCGCCGCCCCGGGTCAGCACGGTGTTCAAGGCGTCGGCGAGCGCCCCGGACGGCAGCAGTTCGACGACCGCGCCCAGGCCGCCCGGCAGCGAACTCGGCGGCAGCGCGATGCCGCCGGCCAGCAGCAGCACGAACCACACGATGTTGGCCACCGCCAACACGATCTCCGCGCGCAGCGCCCCGCCGAGCAGCACGCCCAGCGCGCCGAACGCGATCGTGCCCAGCAGCACCAGCACGACCGCCCAGGCGACGCCGCTCAGTTCCGGCGCCCAGCCCAGCAGCGCGGCGACGACGCCCAGCACGATCACCTGGATCGCGACGATCGTCAGCGCCGCCAGCACCCGGCCGGCGCCGAGCAGCCAGCGCGGGATCGCCGTGGCCGCAAGGCGTTTGAGCACGCCGTAGCGGCGGTCGAAGCCCAGCGCGATGGCCTGCCCGGTGAACGCCGAGGACATCACCGCCAGCGCCAGGATCCGCGGCGTCACGGCGTTCACGCGCGGCTCCGACAGCGGCACGATCTTCAGCAGCGTCAGGCCGATCAGCAGCGCCAGCGGGATCAGCAGGGTCAGCAGCACCTGTTCGCCGTTGCGCAGCGCCAGAGCCGCCTCGGTGCGGGCCTGCGCCAACAGCATCCGGCCGAGTTTTCCTCGACCGGGGGCGGGGGTGAATGTGCCGGGTGGGAAGGCCCGGGGAATTGACTCAGTCACGAGCGCAGCTCCCGTCCGGTCAGCTCCAGGAAGACGTCCTCGAGGCTGCGGCGGGCCACCCGGAGCTCCTCGGCCAGCACGCCCTGCTGCGCGCACCAGGACGTGACCGTGGAGACGACCTGCGGGTCGATGCAGCCGGCGACCAGGTAGGAGCCGGGGCCGACCTCGTCGACCTTGCAGTTCTCCGGCAGCGCGTCCACGAGCAGCTTGGTGTCCAGGCCCGGCCGGGCGCGGAAGCGCAGCTGCTGCTCGGCGGAGCCGCTGCTGGTCAGCTCGCGCGGGGTGCCGCTGGCCACCACGCGGCCGTGGTCGACGATCACCACCTGGTCGGCCAGCGTCTCCGCCTCGTCCATCAGGTGCGTGGTCAGCAGCACGCCGACGCCGTCGGACCGCAGCGCCTGCACCAGGTCCCAGACCAGGCGGCGGGCCTGCGGGTCCAGGCCGGCCGTCGGCTCGTCCAGGAACACCAGCTCCGGCCGGCCGACGAGCGCGCAGGCCAGCGACAGCCGCTGCTGCTGGCCGCCCGAGAGCCGCTTGTACGGGGTGCGGCGCGCGGCGCTGAGGCCCAGCACGTCCAGCAGCCAGGCCGGATCGAGCGGGTTCGCGGCGCAGGCGGCCACCAGCCGCAGCATCTCCTCGGTCCGCACGCCGGGGTACGCGCCGCCGCCCTGGGGCATCACGCCGATCCGCGCGCGCAGCGCCGCGCCGTCACGAATCGGGTCCAGGCCGAGCACGCGGACCGTACCGCCGTCGGGACGCAGGAAGCCCTCGCAGAGCTCGACGGTGCTGGTCTTGCCGGCGCCGTTCGGGCCCAGCAGGGCGAGCACGCTGCCGCGGTCCATCCTCAGGTCCAGGCCGTTCACCGCGACGGTGGACCCGTAGCGCTTCACCAGGCCCGACACCTCGACAGCCGGGGTGGTCGGGTGTGCGGTCACGACTGTCGAGCCTAGGGGGTGGCCCGAGCGCAGGCTCGTGGGGCTCATCCGCAGGGCTCCACGGTGGCGGGGGTCACGGTCAGTTCACCTCGGGGTTCACGTTCGGGGAGTTTGCCGCGCACCAGCAACAACAGCAGGCCGACCAGGATCAGCGCGGCCGCGGCGGCGGTCGGGATGAGGAACGCCCGGCCGTCGAATGTCGACCCGGTCGGCGGGGTGACCAGGGCGATCAGCGCGCTGAACACCGTCACCCACAGCCGGAACCGCTTGCTGGCCTTGGCCGTGGCCAGCGGGATGATCGCCCACAGCGGGTACCAGGGCTGAACGACCGGGCCCAGCACGACGAACCAGACCAGGAACAGGCCCAGCCCGGCCATCGCCGACAGCCGGCCGCGGTAGGCCTGCCACAGCAGGATCACGCCCGAGCAGGCGAAGCCCACCCAGCCGATGGCCCGGGCCGCGCCGACGGTGGCGTCGACGTGGTTGCCGAGCTGGAACAGGATGCCCAGGGCGACGCCGCCGAGCGCGACCAGCGTCACGGGGGACAGCCAGCTGATGATGATCGTGCCGCCGTTGAGCGTGCCCAGCCAGCCCCAGCCCAGGCCGCTGATGACCGTGATCAACGTCATCACGGCGACGCCGACCGCCGCCATCGCGCCGGCCGCCTTGAGCAGCTGCGGCAGGCCGCCGCCCCGGCGCCGGGCGATCATCACGCCGACGAAGCCCAGCGCCACCAGCGCCAGCACCTTGACGCCGCCGCCCATCGTGATCAGCGTCGCGCCGGCGAGAATGCCGACCAGCTCGCGGCGTGACCACGGCGGTATCTCGTCGCCCGGGCTGACGCGGGGCAGGTGCTTGATCGCGACGTGGAAGCCGGCCAGCATCAGGCCGATCGCCAGCGCCTCGTTGTGCACACCGACGACCAGGTGGAACAGCACCAGCGGGTTGGCCGCGCCCAGCCAGATCGCCGCCACCGGCGGGATCTGGAACCGGCGTGCCAGCCGGGGGATCGCCCACACGATCAGGCCCAGGCCGATCAGCGCCAGCACCCGCTCCAGCAGGATGCCGACCACGATGTTGTCGCCGGCGATGCCGGTGATCGCGCGGCCGACCGTGAGGAACAGCGGGCCGTACGGGGAGGGCGTGTCCCGCCAGATCGTCGGCACGTTGCGGGCCAGGAAGTTGTCCGGCCCCAGCGCCTGCGCCGCGCCCACCGTGTACGGGTCCAGGCCGCGCTGCACCACCGCGCTCTGCGCGAGGTAGCTGTAGACGTCCTGGCTGAACATCGGCGGCACCAGGATCAGCGGGATCGTCCACATCACCAGCGTGCGGTCCATCTGCGCGCGCGACAGCATGCGCGGGCGGCCCGGCCACACCAGCCGGCCCAGCCACAGCCAGGCCAGCACGATCATCAGCATTCCGGAGAAGGCGCTGGCCATCGCCACCGTCGGGATGCGGGAGAAGATGCCCAGCACCGGCGTGTCCAGTAGCGGGTTGATCGTGGGCGAGGCGCCCGCGCCGAGGCCGCCGCAGGCCAGCAGCAGCGAGCCGATCGTGCCGAACCGCCGGATCACCTGGAGCTGGCGGCGCTCCGCCCGGTCCAGCCGCAGCGGCGCGTCCTCGACCGGCACCAGTCCGGGCGGCGAGGTCTCACCGACCGACCCGGTCACCAGCTCGCGAAGTTTGGCCGCCAACACCCAGGCAGCGTATCCACCCGCGCGTGAGCCCCACCTCAACACCCGTCACCCGGCTGGCGCCCCTTTTTTTCACATGCGCTTCCCATGTGGCGTCAGGCGCCAAGTAGGAAGCGCATGTGGCAGAAGAGCGGGCCGCCGTCACCCGCTCGGGTGTGAGGCGAGTCACTCAGCGTGGTGTCAAAGCCCCCCTGGCTTTGCTGTACCGATCGAAATAGGCAACACTTGTGTTGTGAAAAACGTCGGGAGCGATCAGACGCAGGGTGCGGCGCCGCCGCAGCCGGCGGACGGCCGCACCCGGCAGGCGGTGGCGAGGCTGCTGCTCGAACGGGGACCGGTCACCGCGGCCGACGTCGCCGACGAGCTGGGACTGAGCCACGTCGCCGTGCGCAGGCACCTGGACGCCCTGCTGGCCGACGGTGAAGCGGCCACCAGGGACGCGCCGCTGCGTGGGCGCAGGGGGCGCGGCCGCCCGGCCAAGCTCTTCCTGCTGACCGAGACGGGCCGGTCCCGCTTCGGGCACGCCTACGACGACCTGGCGGTCGCGGCGCTGCGCTTCCTCGCCGAGAACGGCGGGGAGCAGGCGGTCCGGGCCTTCGCCGAGCGCAGGGTCGAAGCCATGATCGAACGGCACCGCGACGCGGTGACGGAGCCGAACCAGCCGGCGGAGCGGGCCAAGGCCCTCGCCACCGCGCTGACCCGCGAGGGTTACGCTTCGTCGTCACGGCACGTCGGCGCCGGGGAGCAGCTGTGCCAGCACCACTGCCCGGTGGCGCACGTCGCGGCCGAGTTCCCGCAGCTGTGCGAGGCCGAGACGGCGGCGTTCGCCGACATGCTCGGTGTCCACGTGCAGCGGCTGGCGACCATCGCCCGCGGTGACGCAGCGTGCACCACCCACGTGCCGGTGCTCCCGACCCAAGGTAAGACCCCGAACACGACACCACCCACCCCGGACGGAGGGGAACTCGCATGACTGCCGCTGCCGAGCAGCGCACGCCCACCACGGCCCAGACCACGCCGCTCACCCAGGAAGAAACCCTGGAGACCCTGGGCAAGTACGAGTACGGCTGGGCCGACGCGGATGTCGCTGGCGCCAGCGCTCGCCGCGGGCTGAACGAGGACGTCGTCCGGGACATCTCGGCCAAGAAGAGCGAGCCCGAGTGGATGCTCGAGCACCGCCTCAAGGGCCTGCGGCTCTTCGAGCGCAAGCCCATGCCGAACTGGGGCTCGGACCTCTCCGGCATCGACTTCGACTCGATCAAGTACTTCGTGCGCTCCACGGAGAAGCAGGCCGCCACCTGGGAGGACCTGCCCGAGGACATCAAGAACACCTACGACAAGCTGGGCATCCCGGAGGCGGAGAAGCAGCGCCTGGTCGCCGGTGTGGCCGCCCAGTACGAGTCCGAGGTGGTCTACCACAAGATCAACGAGGAGCTGGAGCGCCAGGGCGTCATCTTCCTGGACACCGACACCGGCCTCAAGGAGCACCCGGAGCTCTTCCAGGAGTACTTCGGCTCGGTGATCCCGTCCGGCGACAACAAGTTCTCCGCGCTGAACTCGGCGGTCTGGTCCGGCGGCTCGTTCATCTACGTGCCCAAGGGCGTGCACGTGGAGATCCCGCTGCAGGCCTACTTCCGGATCAACACCGAGAACATGGGCCAGTTCGAGCGGACGCTGATCATCGTCGACGAGGGCGCGTACGTGCACTACGTCGAGGGCTGCACCGCCCCGATCTACTCCTCCGACTCGCTGCACTCCGCGGTCGTGGAGATCATCGTCAAGAAGGGCGGCCGCTGCCGCTACACGACCATCCAGAACTGGTCGAACAACGTCTACAACCTGGTCACCAAGCGCGCCAAGGCCGAAGAGGGCGCGACCATGGAGTGGATCGACGGCAACATCGGCTCCAAGGTGACGATGAAGTACCCGTCGGTGTTCCTGATGGGCGAGCACGCCAAGGGCGAGGTGCTCTCCATCGCGTTCGCCGGCGAGGGCCAGCACCAGGACGCCGGCGCGAAGATGGTGCACCTGGCGCCGCACACCTCCTCGACCATCGTGTCGAAGTCGGTGGCCCGCGGCGGCGGCCGCACCTCCTACCGCGGCCTGGTCCGGGTGAACAAGGGCGCGCACCACTCCGCCTCCACGGTGAAGTGCGACGCGCTGCTGGTGGACCAGATCAGCCGGTCGGACACCTACCCGTACGTGGACGTCCGCGAGGACGACGTGTCCATGGGCCACGAGGCCACCGTCTCCAAGGTCAGCGCGGACCAGCTGTTCTACCTGATGTCCCGCGGCCTCACCGAGGACGAGGCGATGGCCATGGTGGTGCGCGGCTTCGTCGAGCCGATCGCCCGCGAGCTGCCCATGGAGTACGCGCTCGAGCTGAACCGCCTGATCGAACTGCAGATGGAAGGGGCCGTCGGCTGACATGGCCAACCCAACGACCGAGCAGCACGGGTTGACCGAGCACTCGCACGGTGACGTCTCCAAGGGGGAGCCAGTTGTCCCCCAGAGTTCGCGCGGTGACCGCTTCACCTCCTACGACGTCGACGCCTTCGAGGTGCCCGGCGGCCGCGAGGAGGACTGGCGGTTCACGCCGCTCAAGCGGCTGAACGGCCTGCACAACGGCACGGCGGCGGCCGGCGGTTCGGCCTCCGTGGACGTCAAGGAGTCGCCGGAGGTGCGCGTCGAGCGCGTCGCCCGCGACGACAAGCGCATCGGCGAGGGCGGCGTGCCGGCGGACCGCGTGTCCGCGCAGGCGTGGTCGGCCTTCACCGAGGCCACCGTCGTCACCTTCCCCAAGGAGACGAGGACGACCAGCCCGACGATCGTGACCGTCACCGGTCCCGGCGAGGGCAACGCGGCCTACGGGCACGTGCAGCTGCGCGCCGAGGCCTTCGCCGAGGCCGTGGTGGTCGTCGACTACCGTGGCTCCGGCACGTACGCCGACAACCTGGAGATCGTCGCCCTCGACGGCTCGAAGCTGACCGTGGTCGTCGTGCACGACTGGGCCGACGACGCCGTGCACGTGGGCGCGCACCTGGCCAAGCTGGGCCGGGACGCGACGCTCAAGCACACCGTCGTCACCATCGGCGGCAGCCTGGTGCGGGTCAGCCCGACCGTCACCTACGGCGACAAGGGCGGCGACGCCGAGCTGACCGGCCTGTACTTCGCCGACGCCGACCAGCACCTGGAGCACCGCACCTTCGTCGACCACGCGGTGTCCAACTGCCGCAGCAACGTCGTCTACAAGGGCGCGTTGCAGGGCGAGGGCGCGCACACGGTGTGGATCGGCGACGTGCTGATCCGCGCGGCGGCCGAGGGCACGAACACCTACGAGCTGAACCGGAACCTGGTGCTCACCGACGGGGCGCGTGCCGACTCGGTGCCGAACCTGGAGATCGAGACCGGCGAGATCGAGGGCGCCGGGCACGCCAGCGCCACCGGCCGGTTCGACGACGAGCAGCTGTTCTACCTCCAGGCCCGGGGCATCCCGGTGGACCAGGCGCGGCGGCTGGTCGTGCGCGGCTTCTTCCACGAGGTGCTCCAGAAGATCGACGTGCCCGAGGTGCGGGAGCGCCTGGAGGCCGCGATCGAGGCCGAGCTCCAGGCCGTGGGGGCGTGACGATGCTTCGGGCGTGTTCGCTGGCCGAACTGGAGGACGGCAAGCCGTTCCCGGTGGAGTTGGCGGACACGCCGATCGTCCTGGTGCGCCGCGGCGACGAGGTGCACGCGCTGCGTGACGAGTGCACGCACGCCGAGCTCGCCCTGGCCGAGGGCGAGCTCACCCGCAGGGGCCTGGAGTGCTGGCTGCACGGGTCGTGCTTCGACCTGCGCACCGGCGCGCCGTCCTCGCCGCCCGCCACCGAGCCGGTGGCCGTGTACGCGGTGACCGTGGCCGGCGACGACGTGCTCGTCGACCCGGACCACCGAACAAACTGACTTTCTGTTTCTAACCGCCACACAGGAGAACGAAGAACCGATGGCCACCCTGGAGATCAAGGACCTGCACGTCTCGGTCGTCACCGACGACGCCCCCAAGGAGATCCTCAAGGGCGTGGACCTGACGATCAAGGCCGGCGAGACGCACGCCATCATGGGCCCCAACGGCTCCGGCAAGTCCACGCTGTCGTACGCGATCGCGGGCCACCCCAAGTACGAGGTCACCTCGGGCGAGATCCTGCTCGACGGGGAGGACGTGCTGGGGATGGCCGTCGACGAGCGCGCCCGCGCCGGCATCTTCCTGGCCATGCAGTACCCGGTCGAGGTGCCCGGCGTGTCCATGTCGAACTTCCTGCGCACCGCCGCCACCGCCGTCCGCGGCGAGGCGCCGCAGGTGCGGCACTGGGTCAAGGAAGTCAAGAACGCCATGTCGGAGCTGGAGATCGACCCGTCGTTCGCCGAGCGCAGCGTGAACGAGGGCTTCTCCGGCGGCGAGAAGAAGCGGCACGAGATCCTCCAGCTGGCGCTGCTCAACCCGAAGATCGCCATCCTCGACGAGACCGACTCCGGCCTCGACGTGGACGCGCTGCGGGTGGTCTCCGAGGGCGTGAACCGCTTCCGGGCCAACGGCGAGTCCGGCGTCATGCTGATCACGCACTACACCCGCATCCTCAAGCACATCACCCCCGACTTCGTGCACGTCTTCGCCGGCGGCCGGATCGTCGAGTCCGGCGGCGCCGAGCTGGCCGCGCGCCTGGAGGACGAGGGTTACGTGAAGTACACCGGCAAGCAGGAAGCCGCGCAGGTCTCCTGACGTTGCACCTGTTGTGATGTGTCCGTTGAACGCGAGGAGGCGCCGGCAGTGACCACCACCGCTGCACCATTGGACGTCGCCGCACTCAAGGCCGACTTCCCGATCCTGGCCCGCACGGTGCGCGAGGGCAAACGGCTGGTCTACCTGGACTCCGGCGCCACGTCGCAACGCCCCCGGCAGGTGCTCGACTTCGAGCGCCAGTACGTGGAGACGGCCAACGCGGCCGTGCATCGCGGCGCGCACCAGCTGGCCGAGGAGGCCACGGACCTCTACGAGGACGCCCGCGAGAAGATCGCGAACTTCGTTGGGGCCGGCGTGGACGAGATCGTGTTCACCAAGAACGCCACCGAATCCATCAACCTGGTCGCCTACGCCTTCGGCAACGCGGCGTTCTCCGACGACCCGGCGGCCAGGCGCTTCGTGCTCGGCCCCGGCGACGAGATCGTCGTGACGGAGATGGAGCACCACGCCAACCTGTTGCCGTGGCAGCAGCTGGCGCAGCGCACCGGGGCCACGCTGAAGTGGTTCTCCGTCACCGAGGAAGGCCGGCTCGATCTGTCCGAACTGGACGATGTGATCACGCCGCGGACCAAGGTCGTCGCCTTCACCCACCAGTCCAACGTGCTCGGCACCGTCAACCCGGTGTCGGTGCTGGTGGCCAAGGCCCAGTCGGTCGGTGCGCTGACCGTGCTGGACGCCTGCCAGTCGGTGCCGCACGGGCCGGTCGACTTCCGGGCGCTGGGCGTGGACTTCGCCGCCTTCTCCGGGCACAAGATGCTCGGTCCGTCGGGCATCGGCGTGCTCTACGGGCGGTTCGAGCTGCTCAACGCGATGCCGCCGTTCATCACCGGCGGCTCGATGATCGAGCAGGTGTTCATGGACCGTTCGACCTTCGCGCCGCCGCCGCAGCGGTTCGAGGCCGGCGTGCCCAACACGTCGCAGGCCATCGGCCTCGGCGCGGCCGTGGACTACCTGCGGCTGCTGGGCATGGACCGGGTCGCCGCCCACGAGCACGAGCTCACCGGCGCCGCCCTGGCCGGGCTCCAGGAGATCCCGGGCGTGCGGATCGTCGGCCCGACCGAGAACGTGGACCGTGGCTCCGCCGTGTCGTTCGTCGTCGAGGGTGTGCACGCCCACGACGCCGGGCAGGTCCTCGACAGCCTCGGCATCGAGGTCCGGGTGGGCCACCACTGCGCGTGGCCGCTGCACCGCAAGCTCGACGCCGCCGCCACCGTGCGCGCCACCTTCTACGTGTACAACGACCTCGCCGACGTGCAGGCCCTGCTCGACGGCGTGCGGGAGACGCAGCGGTTCTTCGGGGTGAACGCCTGATGCAGCTTCAGCAGATGTACCAGGAGATCATCCTGGATCACTACAAGAACCCGCATCATCGCGGCCTGCGCGACCCGTACGAGGCCGAGGTGCACCACGTCAACCCCACCTGCGGGGACGAGGTGACCGTGCGGGTGCACCTGGAGGGCGAGGGCGCCGACGCCAAGGTCGTCGACGTGTCCTACGACGGCCAGGGCTGCTCCATCAGCCAGGCCTCCACCTCCGTGCTCACCGACCTGGTGATCGGCCGCACGGTCGGGGACGCCTTCGGCACGCTGGACGTGTTCGTGGAGCTGATGCAGGGCCGCGGCAAGATCGAGCCGGACGAGGACGTGCTGGAGGACGCCGTCGCGTTCGCCGGCGTCGCCAAGTACCCGGCGCGGGTCAAGTGCGCCCTGCTCGGCTGGATGGCGTTCAAGGACGCGGTCGCCCGCGTCGTCGACGGAGACGGTGCGTGACGACTCGGCTGTGGACCCTCGGGGAGTGGACCGCACTCCCCGAGGACACCAGCTGCCGTTTCGAGCTCGAAGACGGCGTGATGCTCGTCGGACCGAACCCGGGACCCCGGCACCAGTTCGTGGCCACGAAGCTCGCGCTTGCGCTGCAGGAGCAATTGCCCGAGCCCTGGGAGGTGCTGCCGGCGGTCGAGGTGATCACTCGGCCCGCCTTCCCGGCCTGCGTTCGCGTGCCCGACATCGTCGTCGTCGACGGCAATGCGATCGACTGGAACGCCGAGCAGCTGGCCGCCGCCGACGTGCTCGTCGCGATAGAGATCATGGAACCTGGCACGCGGGAGGCCGACACCGGTCGCAAGCGGCTGGAATACGCTGAGGCGGGGATCCGTCACTACTGGATGGTGGTTCCCACGCCGCCGGTCTCGCTGACGGTGGGATCGTCGTCGGCGACCGGCAGGGTCGTCCTCGACCTGCCGTTCCCGATCGAGCTCGACCTGACCGAACTGACATCCCGCCGCAGGCGGACCGAGAGGATGATGAACCGGTGACCGAGGACGTGGCCCGGACCGCCGAGGCGCTGCCCGAGGCGCCGGTGAAGGCCGACCGGCCGTCGCTGGAGGACATCGAGGAGGCCATGCGCGACGTGGTCGACCCCGAGCTGGGCATCAACGTGGTGGACCTGGGCCTGGTCTACGACATCCACCTGGACGACGACAACGTGGCCACCCTGGACATGACGCTGACCTCGGCGGCGTGCCCGCTGACCGACGTGATCGAGGACCAGACCCGGTCGGCGCTGACCGCCGGCCCGGGCGGCGGCGTGGTCAGCGACTTCCGCATCAACTGGGTGTGGATGCCGCCGTGGGGGCCGGAGAAGATCACAGACGACGGCCGTGACCAGTTGCGCGCCCTGGGCTTCACCGTCTGAGAGTTGTGAAACGGTGTCGTCACCGGCCCCTCCGACCGGAGGGGCCGGTGGCCTTTCAGGGGGCACACCGTGGAACTTCCGTTCATCGACGAACACCGCGAGCCGGTGGCCGCGCCGGCCGCGGCCGTGTGGGCGGCGCTGGTCGAGGGGATCACCCGCAGCCTGGGCACCTCGGCGCTGTCGGCGGTGCTCGGCACCGAACCGCGTCGCGCCAGCGGCGGGCCGTTCGAGACCGGCTCGACGCTGCCGGGCTTCGCCGCCGCCGAGGTGGTGCCGGAGCAGCTGATCCGCCTCGTCGGCCGGCATCGCTTCTCCCACTACGAGCTCATCTTCACCCTGACCGAGGAGCCGGGCGGCACCGTGCTGGCCGCCCGGTCCCTGGCCGATTTCCCCGGCCTGCTCGGCTCCGTCTACCGCGCCCTGGTGATCAGCAGCGGCGCCCACCGGCAGGTCGTCGGCCGCATGCTCAAGACGATCCGCCGGCACGCGGAAGCACGGCCCTGACCAGGAATCGGTGCGTGCGGACCTCGAAGGGCCCGTCCGATTCGATACGGGCGTGCAGCCGGCGCAGGGCCGGGTCGTACCGGTCGACGGTGAAGTCCGGCACCTGCCACGGCACCATCCGCAGCTGGTAGACGAGCGCGCCGACGTCGTGGAAGGCGAGCACCGGGAACTCCTCGACGGCATCGACGACGTCCAGCCCGGCGGCGGTCAGCGCTTCCGTTGCCACGTCCAGGTTCCAGCGCTTCGCGGTGACCGGCGCGTCGAGGGCCTCGTTGACACCCGAGCAGTCCTCGCTGCCGACCTGCTGCGTGAGCAGGGTGCCGCCGGCGGCCAGCACCCGGGCCAGGCCCGCGGCGTCGAAGCGGCCGTGACGGTTCAGCACCACGGAGAACTCCCCGTCAGGAAAGGGAAGTTCTTCCGTGGCGACGACCGTGACCCCCAGCGGCGCCAGCCGTTCCCGCGCCACGGGCACGTTCGGCGGCCACCCCTCGGCGGCCCAGGTCCGACCGGCGGGTGGGCCCAGCGCTGCCAGCAGCTCGCCGCCGCCGGTGTCGATGTCCAGCACCCGATCGGCGTCGACGAGCATCTTGCAGGCCAGCTCGGCGTAGTGCCACGACGGCTCCGCGCCCACCGCCCGTCCGGACAGCCAGCCGAAATCCCAGCCGTGCAACGGAACCTCCGCCGCGGCCGTCACCAGAGACTCGTAATCCCCCATGCCCGCCACCCTAGGGTCGCGGGCACGGGGGAGTCGAGCAGGTTACCTCAGCCCTCGTGCCAGTTCTGGTTGTTCACCCCCGTGCACCCGAACAGCTTGACGGCCGCCCCCTGGAGAGGGTTCGCGTCGGTGATGTCCAGGCACAGGCCGTTGGCGTTGTGCTCGTGGCTGCCGTCGAACGTCCACCGCTCGGCCGGCCAGTCCGAGTGGCAGTCGTAGACGTCGATGGCCGCCCCGGCGCGCGGGTTGTTCCACCGGTCGTCCAGACAGAGCTGCGGCTGGCCCGCCGCGGGGGTCAGGTCGCTGACGACGAGCCCGCCGGGCTGGTGGCTCCAGCGCTGGTTGGGCGCGCCGGTGCAGTTCTCCATGTCGACCTCGGCGCCGTGGAAGTTGTTGGCCTCGGCGATGGTCAGGCACAGGCCGCCGGCCGGCGACGTGATGGTGACGCCGGCCTGCGCGCTGTGCGGCGCGGCGGGCGCGCCCTGGGCGGACGCGACGGTGGGGACCACGGCGGCGGCCAAGGCCGCCGCCGCTGCCGCCACGAGCTGCAACTTCATGCTGTTCCCTCCAGTGTGGTGGTGACAGCACAAGCCTGCGCGACGCCGTTCAGGCCGTGATCATTAACGGTTTTGATCATGCGAATGCCTGAAAGGGCAAGGAAAGCGCGGATCAGTGGTGGAACAGCCGCAGGTCGGTGCGGGTGAGGTGGATGCCGTGCTTGCGGCACGCCTCGGCGACCTCGTCGGAGCGGATGGAGCCGCCGGGTTCGGCGATGTACCGGACGCCGTGCCGGGCGGCGTGGTCGACGTTGTCGCGGAACGGCAGATAGCCGTCGGAGGCGAAGGAGACGCCGGTCAGCCGCTGGAGCCATTCGGCGCGCTCGATGGCGGTGAGGTCCTCCTCGATGTACCGGATCTGCTCGTTGACCAGGTCCTGCCGCCGGGTGCCGGGGGCGACGTCGAGCAGCACCCGCACGGCGGGATGCCGCCGCAGCCACCAGATGTCGACCTTGCTGCCGGCGAGCCGGGTGCAGTCCACCCGGGACTGCTGCCCGGCGCCGATGCCCAGCGTCACGCCGTCGCGGACGTAGCAGACCGAGTTGGACTGGGTGTAGCGCAGCACGGCCATGCCCAGCAGCAGGTCGTCGACGGCGGCCGAGGGCAGGTCGGCGCCGAACAGGGACCGCGACAGCGGCACCGGATCCCGGTCCTGGGTCAGCCGCATGCCGAAGACCTCGCGGGTTTCCCGTTGCGGGGGAACGAAATCCGGGTCGGCCTCGACGACGAGGAAGCGGCCGCCCTTCTTGGCGCTCAGCGTGGCCACGGCGCCGGGCTCGAAGCCGGGCGCCACGATGCCGTCGCAGACGACCGCGCTGAGCAGGGCGGCGAGCTCGGCGTCGACGGGCGCGGACACGGCGGCGAAGTCCCCGTAGGACGACTTGGGGTCGGCGTCGCGGGCCCGCAGGTAGGCGCTGGCCACGGGGCCGAGCCCGTCCATGCCGTACAGCTCGGCGGTGACCTGGTCGATGGTGCCGGACAGCGCGGCGCCGGCGGGGGAGACGTGCTTGAACGACGTGGCGACGATCCGGCCCAGCGCCCGGGACGCCTCCCGGACCAGCTGCCACGCGTTCAGGGCGTCCAGCATGTTGATGTACGACGGCTGCCCGTTGAGGACTCTGACCGCCGATCCCTCGTACTCGGCGGCCTGTTGCGGGTTCAGGCCGTAGCGGAACTCCATCGCTGCCTCCTCAGCTCCTCTGCTGACGGAGGCGCCCAGGCGGTCGACGCTCGCATCCGGTCCCGGCCGCTCCCCGGTGGTAGCCCACCCTCGCCAGTCACGACCTGACCCAATGTTACCGTATCGAACATGAGTTCGAGCGAATTGCCGCGCGAATGGCCGGCCACGGACGCCGCCGACGAGCTGACGCTGCTCACCGAGTTCCTGACCTTTCTCCGCATCACCGCGGTGAACAAGCTGGCCGGGCTGGACCGCGAGCAGGCGGCGGCCACGCCGTTCCCGGCCTCGCCGGTGTTCAGCATGCTGGGCCTGATCCGCCACCTCACCTCGGTCGAGCGCTACTGGCTGTCCTGGGTGGGCGGCGGCATGGACGTGCCGAACCGCTGGGAGAGCCCCGATCGGGACATCGACTTCCGTCTGTCCGAACAGGACACGCCGGAATCCGTGGTGGCGGAGTACCGGGCGCAGTGGGCGCTCTCCCAGCAGGCCTTGGCCGGCAAGAAAGCGGGTGACAAGTCGAGCATCGACGACGACAAGACGGTGCGCTGGCTGCTGACGCACCTGGTGCAGGAGACCGCGCGTCACGTGGGACATCTGGACGTGCTCAGGGAATTCGCCGACGGCACCACCGGCGAGTGAGGCTCACACCAGTTCGTCCGCGCCGGCGGTCTGGGCGGTCAGCAGGTCCACCACGTCGGTGAGCTTGCCGTTGCGCCCGAACGCCCGCCGCTGCCGGGTCGCGCCGCATCCCTTGGCCACCAACGACTCCAGCAGGTCCAGGACGAGGTCGAGGTCGCCGGCGTCCTCCAGCGCCGGCCGCACCCGGCCGATGAGCTGGCGGGCCAGCACGGGCGTGGGCAGCGTGTGTCCGGTGACGGGGTTGACGCAGCTGCCGTCGAGCCCGTCGCGGGCGGCGCGCCAGCCGGCGGCCCGCAGCAGGTGGTGCGGCATGGCCAGCGGCGGCCGGGTGTCCTCCAGCGCCATTGCGACCATCGCTCGGGTCAGCGCCGCGATCAGCACGACCTCGTCGGCGGTCGCGGCGACGTCGCACACCCGCACCTCGATGGTCGGATGGCGCTGGGAGAGCCGGATGTCCCAGTACGCCATGTGCCGGTCCATGGCCGCGCCGGCCTGGAGCAGCGACCGCAGGGCGTGCTCGTACTGCTCGGGCGACTCGAACACCGGCGGCGGCCCGGACGTGGGCCAGCTCGCCCACACCAGGTAGCGCCAGCTCGCGTAGCCGGTGTCCCGGCCCTCCCAGAACGGGGAATTGGCGCTGAGCGCCAGCAGCACCGGCAGCCACGGCCGCAGGTAATTGCTGGCCCGAATCCCTTCCTCCGGCCCGGAAATGCCGATGTGCACGTGACATCCGCAGATCGACAGCCCGTCGGTGACCGCGCCGAACTCGGTGGCCATCTGCTGGTAGCGGGCGCTGTCGGTGAGCGGTGGCGGCGCGGCGCGGCCGAGCACGGGCGTGCCGGTGGCGGCCAGCCGCAGCCCGTGCCGGCGCGCCAGGGCGGCGAGGTTTTCCCTGCTGGCAACGATGTTCTCGCGAACCTCGGCCATGCTGTGGCAGATCGGCGTGGCCGTCTCCAGCTGGAACTGAGTGATCTCCGCCTGCAGCCCGGGCAGCCGGTCGGACGCCGCGGCCAGCACCTGCGGTGCGCGCGGCGACACCCGCCGGGTGCGGTAGTCGACCAGCAGGAACTCCTCCTCCACGCCGACGGTGAGGGGCGCCCGCTTCGCGGCCGCCCTGGGTGCGGGCACCACCAGCCGGTCCGTCTTGCCGTGCTGCTGATGCCCGCGCTCATTGATGGTGTGCACCGAAACTCCCGCCGCCGCCGTGGGGATAGTCGCGTTCCGTCACCGTGGTAATGCTAGGAGTGACCAACCGGACGCGCGTCCGGCGTTGGTGTGGTCCCCAGGCCCACGATGGTGGCAGCAGTAGGTCGGAGTGTGGGGAGTGCTAACCCGGCTGGCCCTGGCGCTACGCACTCACCGCGCCGCGCCGGGCCGGCGGCACCTGCGGCGCGGTGTTGGCCCCGCGCAGCACGTCGATCCGGTCCGAGCCGGGCCGGCCGAGCACCCAGCTGTCCCCGCGCAGCGCCTTGGCCTGCTTCTTCAGCGGGGCCAGCAGCCGGGACACCTCGCGGTAGTCGGTCACGCTGCCGGGAGAGCAGACCAGCGTGGCCAGCGACATCGACACGGCCATGCCGCCGGCGGCGTGTGTGCTGTCCAGCTGTCCGGACGACAGCGGCACCAGGTCGTCCAGGCCGGAGACGAACACGAAGTCGTCGCCGCCGACGTGCCCGACCTGCACGGTGGGCAGCACGGCGGCGGCGTCGGCCAGCGCGCGGCCGATCTCGCGGATCAGGTCGTCGCCGGCGGCGAACCCGGCCGAGTCGTTGACCTGCTTGAAGCCGTCCACGTCGAGCCAGCCGACGGCGAAGATCTCGCGGGTCGCGATGCGCCGGTCCACCTCGCGGGCCAGCGCGTCGCTGCCGGGCAGCCGGGTCAGCGGGTTGAGCGAGGCGGCCTGCTCCACCTTCATCTCGGCGATGCCGCGCACCACGTCCGCGGCGTGCACGACGCCGAGGCAGCGGTCGCGCGCGTCCACGATGACGACCTCGTCGTTCATCCGCTGCCGCTCGGCCTGACCCAGCAGGTCCAGCAGGTCGAGGCCGGTGGCGTCGCTGGGCAGGATGTACGGCCGGTCGGCCAGCCGGGCGGCGTCGCGCTTGGCGTGCAGGGCGTGCCCGTACGGGCCGGTGACGGCGAGCAGGAAGCGGTTTCGGTCGACCGTGAACATCGGCCGGTTGAGCTCGTCGACCAGCACGACCCCGCCGACCGTGCCCTGGGCCAGCAGCGACCGGACCTCCTCGGCGGTCGCGGTCACCGGCAGCATGGTCGCCGGGTGCAGGAAGTCGGTGACGCGAGGGCCGCTCGCGCGGCGGCGCACCGGGCCGGTGAGCTCGCCCTCGGGCAGCTTGGTCAGCGCCGCGGAGATGGTGGTCTCCACGTTGGGCCGGCGGCCGGCCTTGGCCAGCAGGTTGCCCTGGGCCATGCCGAAGCCGAGCCGGCGCACCGCGGCCAACTGCTCCTCGCTCTCCACGCCCTCGGCGACGAGCTGGGCCCCGTTGTGCTCGGCGAGCACGGCCAGCGCCTGCACCAGGGCGGCCTTGCCGGCGTCGATGGCCAGCCCGGCGACGATGCGCCGGTCCAGCTTGATCATCTCGGGGGCGAGCTCGGTGTACAGCGCCAGCGGCACGTCGCCGTCGCCCACGCCGTCCAGCGCCACGTGGAAGCCGCTGGTCCGCAGCAGGTCGAGGCCGGCGCGCAGGTTCTCGCGGCGCAGCCGGGAGAACGGGGTGCCGATCTCCAGCCACAGCGTGTCCGGCGCCCGGCCGGTGTCCCGCATCGCCTCCAGCAGCGGACCGATGAACTCGGCGGCCTTGGACACGGTCGCGGCCAGCACGTTGACGTGCAGCGGCACGACGTTGTTGTGCTCGGCGGCGGCCCGCACGGCCGCCGCGGCCAGCGCCGCGTCCGTCTCCAGCAGCTCCCCGGCGCGCGCGGCATCGCGTAGCAGCTCGTAGACGCTACGAGAGGCGGGCCTCGCCAGCGCTTCGATCGCGACGACTCCGCCGGTGTGCAGGTTGAACAACGGCTGGAACGCGAAGCGCACATCCTCCAGCAACCCGGTCACACGGCGATACTGGCGGCTGCGGTGTGAAATTAACGAGTGGCTTCACTATGTGTTCATCGAGTCGTTGCGGCAAATGCAATAGCGCTGCGTAACCGGGGTGACGCGGACCGGAACAGGGCCAGCATCGCAGCCGCCGTCCCGGTGAAGTTCTCACGCCCAGAGAGGTAATCCCGTTGATTTTCGGCGGGCAAACGGAAGAAATGCTCGAAGAACTCGGGGATGCGTGCCGGCGGCATGTGGAGCAATGCCGCCAGGCCCCGTCGACGCAATACATGCGTCATTCTGGCCGACATCGGCCAGATTGTGCGCGGTATCACGGCGGGCGTCTCGGCGATCGCCCGCGCGACCCGGGGGGCAAGCGTGAGCGCGGTCGCCACGCCGAAGCCGGTCGCCGGGTGGATCATGCCGGCGCGCGCGCCGAACGTCACGAGCCCGCCGCGCGGCAGCGGCGGGTCGAGCGGGAAACGGACCAGCTCGTGCTCCGGACGGTCCAAGGGCCACCCGTGCACGGTCAGCCGCCGGTGCAGTCGCTCGCGAAGCAGGCCGAGAGAAAGCCCGGGCAGATGCGCGAGCGAGGTCTCCTCAACCAGCACCCGCTCGCCGTCCAGCGGCAGCGCGTAGCAGAAGGTGGGCGGGTCGCCGGCCTGCCGCCAGTCCATGAACACCGCCTCGCCGGGCGCGAGCACGTCGGCCGGCAGCGCGACGCCGACCGCGGTCTGCTCGGCGTGCCGGCCGCGCGGCGGGCCGGTTGCGTCGACAACTACCCCCGCGCGCAGCGTGCGACCGTCGACCAGCCGCACCTCGGTGGGTGTGATCGCCTCGGCCCGCCCGGTGACGATCCCGATGTCCGGACGGGACAGATGCCGGCGGAGATTCTCGTTGTGCAGCACGAGGTATTCGCCGTCGAGCTTGTGCTCGGTGAGGGCGTGCGCCCGGACATTCGTGGCCCGGGCGGCGATCGCGTCGGCCGGCAGCGGCGGCAGCTCCCGCGCCCACGAGCCGTACGTGGCGCGCCACGGGCGTTCCGGCGCCCGGTCCAGCAGCATCGTGCGCAGGCCCAGGTCCGAACAGGCGGCCGCGAGGGCGGACCCGGCGGGTCCGGCCCCGACCACCAGGACGTCGACCACCAGACCAGGCTAACGTCACCGCTATGCACGACCTTCGGGCGCACCGCCGATCCAGCGAGACCTCGGCCGACCTGGCCGCCAGCCCGTTCCGGGCGGACCGGGACCGGGTGGCCAGCTCGCCGTTCTTCGCCCGGCTGGCCGGCGTCACCCAGGTGGTCAGCCCCACCGGCTCCGGCCTGCTGCTGCACAACCGGCTCACGCACAGCCTGAAGGTGGCGCAGGTGGCGCGGGCCATCGCGGAGAGGCTGAC
The DNA here is from genome assembly GCF_003387475.1 of Kutzneria buriramensis. Lineage (GTDB taxonomy): Bacteria > Actinomycetota > Actinomycetes > Mycobacteriales > Pseudonocardiaceae > Kutzneria > Kutzneria buriramensis. Next base: position 95,164 of record NZ_QUNO01000021.1, read on the forward strand.
CGCCGTCGGCGACACCGCGGCCGTGCTGGACAAGCTCGGCGGCTGCGACCCGGACGTGGTGGAGGCGGCCAGCCTCGCGCACGACCTCGGGCACCCGCCGTTCGGGCACCTCGGCGAGGAGGTGCTGGACCGCATCGCCCGCAACCGGTTCGGGCTGGCCGACGGCTTCGAGGGCAACGCCCAGTCGTTCCGGATCATCACCACCACGGACGTGCGGGGGCCGGCGGCGGTCGGCCTCAACCTGACGGTGGCGGTGCGCGCGGCGGTGCTGAAGTACCCGTGGACCCGGCTGTCGCACCCGACCCCGCATCCCCGCGCGCTGCGGATCCCGCCGCGCGGCGCGTCGGAGCCGCCGGAGTCCGCCGGCAGCGGCTCGGCGAAGTTCTCCGCGTACGTCACGGAACTCGACGACTTCGAGCAGTCGAGGGCGCCGTTCCGGGGACGCATCGAGGACTGGCAGCAGACCGTGGAAGCGTCCGTCATGGACACTGCCGACGACATCGCGTACGCCATCCACGACGTGGAGGACTTCCATCGCGTCGGCGTGTTGCAGCACGCGACCGTGGCGGCCGAGCTGACGACGTGGCTCACCGAGGCGCTGGACCTGGCGGCACTGTCCAAAGAGGAGCTTGCCGCCCAGTCGCGGCTGCCGGGACGGTCGCTGGAGGCGATGCGCCGGCGGCTGCACGAGAAGGACTCTTGGGCGGTCGACGACGACGCCTTCGCCGCGGCGGTCCGCCGCGTGCGGACCGAGTTGGTGGACGGCCTGCTGGCGGTGCCGTTCGACGGCTCGGCCGAGGCGGAGCAGCGCGTCGCCGACTTCTCCGGCCGGTGGACCACGCGGCTGGTGGACGGCGTCGAGGTGCTGCTGGACCCGACGCCGAGGTCCGGTCACGTTCTGCTGGCGCCCGCGCAGTGGCACGAAGTGGCCGTGCTGAAGTTCGTGCACCGGCGGTTCGTGCTGCTGCGCCCGGACCTGGCGCTGCACCAGCGCGGGCAGGCCCGGTTGCTGACGAATCTCGTTGAGGCGCTTGACCAATGGCTGTCGGACCGGCACGAGTCGGACCGGCTGCCGCGGCGGCTGCACGATCTCGTGGAACTCGCCGACTCCGAGTACCGCGGGTTGGCCCGAACGGTCCCCGAGCTGCTCGCCGGACCGGCTGGCGACGTTCGGACTGGGCCGGATGCAGTACGCGCGCTGGCGCGGGGACGCGCCGTCGTGGACTTCGTGGCGTCGCTGACGGACGGTCAGGCGGCGGCGATGCTGGATGCGCTGTCCGGGCGAACCGGACAGCTGTGGACAGAAGCCTTTGTCCTGTAGATATCGACAAATCGTGATCATTGGCCCGCTTGGGCGACACCCGCAAGGCTGCTATGGGTGATCGTGCGGAAACTTTACGTTGGGCAGACGTCCGGTGATCACCGGCCGTCACGCCCGCGCCGCACCCCTGGAGGGCCAGTTGCGCAGATCGGTACGACCCAGAACCACTCTGTTAGCCGCCGGGGCCGCGTGCCTCACCGCCGTGCTCGGCCTCGCCGCCCCGGCGACCGCCGCGCCGCACCCCAATCCCGGCTACATGGCTGCCAACACCGCGGCGCAGATCGCCGCGCTCCAGCAGATCAAGCAGACCGAATCGGCGTCCGACCGCAAGGTCGACAGCCGCCTGCTCGTCGAGAACAAGCTGCGCACCGACCGCTCCGCGCACACCGCGCTGCCGCAGGTGCAGTCCGGCGTGAAGGTGGCCGCCGGCAACACCGTCCTGGTCGACATCCGCGCCACCAAGACGTCCGACGCTCTGGTCGACGCCGTGCAGAAGGCGGGCGGCCAGGTCAAGAACGTCTCGCAGCGCGAGGCCACCGTGCGCGCCGAGGTGCCGCTGGCGGCGGTCTCGTCGCTGGCGACCCGCGACGACGTCAAGCAGATCCAGCCCGGCAGCGACGCCATGACCTCGGCGTCGAGCGCACCCGGCCGGAACTCGGCCGACACCGACCCCGTCTCGAAGCAGACCCGCGACGCGCGGGTCGAACAGGCGACCAAGCCCGGAATGCGAGCCAACCTCGCCGCCGCGGTCGTCAGCCAGGGCGACCGCGCGCACGCCGCGGACACCGCCCGTCAGCAGAACGGCGTCACCGGCGTCGGCACCAAGCTGTGTGCGCTGTCGGACGGTGTGTCGTCGCTGGCCGCCTCGGTGGCCACCGGCGAGCTGCCGCCGGTCGACGTGCTGCCCGGCCAGGAAGGCAGCGGTGACGAGGGCACCGCGATGCTGGAGATCATGCACGACGTCGCGCCCGGCGCGGCGCTGGGCTTCGCGACCGCGTTCAACGGCGACGCCAGCTTCGCGGACAACATCCGCGCCCTGCGCAGCCAGGAACACTGCGACATCATCGTCGACGACGTCTTCTACTTCAACGAGGCCGCCTTCCAGGACGGCCCGATCGCGCAGGCCGTCAACGCCGTCATCGCCGACGGCGCGCTGTACTTCTCCTCCGCCGGCAACGAGGGCAACGTCGGCGACGGCACCGCCGGGCACTGGGAGGGCAACTACGTCGACTCCGGCCAGCCGATCGCCAAGTTCGCCGGCGGAGCCAACAACTTCGCCGCCGCGACCGGCGGCACCCAGATCCTCGAACCGCTGTCGGCGTCGTCCGCCGGCGTGCCGGTGACGCTGTGGTGGAACGACCCGCTCGGCCACGCCGGCGACGACTACGACCTGTACCTGCTGGATGCGGGCGGGAACGTGGTGACGTTCAGCCAGAACATCCAGAACGGCACGCAGGACCCGTACGAGCGGATCAACACCACCGGCGGCAACCAGCGGCTCGCCGTCGTGAAGTTCAAGGGCGACGCCAAGTATCTGTCGCTGTCGGCCCTGCGTGGCCGGTTCGTCGACTCCTCCGACGGGCTCAAGGCCTACGTGACGCCCGGCGAGACCAGCGGCCACTCCGCCGCCGCGGGCGCGTTCAGCGTCGCCGCCGCGCCGGCCGCCGACGCCTTCCCGCGCGCCCTGGAGCCCGGCGACCCGCCGAACCCGGCCGGCCCGTACCCCGGCACGTTCAGCTCCGCCACGAAGATCGAGCGGTTCAGCTCCGACGGTCCCCGTAAGATCTTCTTCAACGCCGACGGCACGCCCGTCGCCGGCGGCTCCGTGGTGCGGCAGAAGCCCGACATCACCGCCGCCGACGGCGTTTCCACCTCTGTGGCCGGCTTCTCCCCGTTCTACGGCACCTCGGCCGCCGCGCCGCACGCCGCCGCCATCGCCGGTCTCGTCCTGTCCGGCAACCCCGGCATGTCCAACGCCGACGTGCGGCAGGCGCTGACCGCCACCGCCGTCGACATCGGCGCGCCCGGCGTCGACAACCGCACCGGCGCCGGCGTGATCCTCGCCGACCGCGTGTTGGCCTACACCGGCGCCAGCCCGCAGCCGCTGGCCGTCGCGCAGGCGCCGTCGGTCAAGGGCCCCAACGGTTCCCCGTTCGTGAAGCCCGGTGACACGGCGACCGTCACACTGCCCGTGTACAACGGCGGCGACGGCACCGCGGCGTCCACCAGCGTCGTCGTCGACTCGCCGACGCCCGGCGTGACCATCGCGCCGCGGTCCAAGCGGTACGGCACCATCGAGGCCGGCCAGACCGTCATCAACTCGTTCACCCTCACCGTGCCGGCCACGCAACAGCTCGGCGTGCCCGTGGTGATCAACGCCAAGGTCACCTTCGCCGGGGCGCATTCGCCGACCACACAGACGTTCCAGATCCCGATCGGCCAACCGTCCACTGTGGTCCAGGACTTCGCGTACACCGGCGCGCCGGTGGCGATTCCCGACAACAGCGCCGTCGGGGCCAGCGTGCAGATTCCCGTCAGCGGCGTCGGGCGGGCCTCGAAGATCACGTTCTCCATCGACGGCACGTCGTGCAGCACCGCCGCCGGCTCCACCACCGTCGGCCTGGACCACACCTACGTCGGTGACCTGACCGGGACCCTCACGTCCCCGTCCGGCGCCACGGCCGTGCTGTTCCAGCGTCGCGGCGGCCCCGGCCACAACTTCTGCCAGGTCGTCTTCGACGACAACGCCGCCACCGCCTTCTCCTCCGTCAGCTCCACCAACGCGCCCTTCACCGGCTCCTGGAAACCCCAGTCCGGCCTCGGCTCGCTGCTGACCGACGCGGTCGACGGCACCTGGACGTTCAAGGTCGTCGACGGCGGCCCCGTCGACACCGGCAGCATCCGCGCCGTGTCCCTCCACCTCAACGGCTTCGTCGCCTAACCCCGGCGAGTCCCGCTCGGCGTCAGTGCGAATGTACGAAAACCGGCAGACACCCGTCTGCCGGTTTTCGTACGTTCGGTGTGTTTGTGAGCGCGACTCGCGGGGGTTCACCCGGACTGGACGGTGAGGCGGCGGGCGCGCAGGCGGGCGCCCTGGCCCCAGAGCGGGGAGCCGCCGACGAAGGCGCGGGGGAGTCGGTAGGCGCTGTCGGCCTCGGGCACCAGGCCGGTGCCGTCGGGACCGGCGGCGTGCAGCAGGCAGAGCAGGCCCAGTCCGAACGTGAGCTGCCGGGGCGCGGCCGGCTGTTCGACACCGCCCTGGTCGATCACGAGGTGCCGGTCGTCCAGGCACCGGTAGCCGATCTTGTCGATGACCAGCACCTGCTCGCCGTCGACGGCCCAGCGGGCGACGCCCGCGGCGCCGTCCAGGGCGATGCTCAGGCGATGCCAGTCGTCGGGCTGCCGCGAGGCCACCGGCACGGCGTAGGCGAACGACGCGTGGTCGCTGCCCGGCCTGGGCAGCCGCTCGTAGTAGGCGTACACCGCGGTCGAGGTGAGCAGGAAGTCCAGCACCACACCGGATTCCAGGTCCGCGGCGATGAAAACCCCCGCGGCCAGCCGGAAGTCGGCGGCGTGGCCGGCGACCGCCGGGCCGAACGGATGGCCGGCGGCCCCGAAGACGCGGGCCGAGACCTCGGCGGCGCCGGTCAGCGCGCCGGCGGCCGGCACGTCGAAGCCCGGCAGGCCCTGCGACGACCGGCGGGCCAGGATGGCGTTCCACTTCACGTGGTCGGTGGCCAGCTCGAACGCCGGCTCGCCGGTGGTCTCGTGCCGGCCGGCCGGCTCGACGGCCAGCCCGCCCGCGCCCGCGGTGATCACGCCGTCGCCCGCCGGCAGCGAGCCCAGCGGCCGGACCAGCCAGTCGGCCCCGAGGCCGCCGGTGAAGTCGTCGTCGAAGAGGGTGGCTGTCATGGCCTCACCGTCCTGGCGGCGTCTCGAGCGGCGGTGGACTCGCGATCCAGGGCCGGCCCGACACGCGTTCAAGCCATCCCTGAGTTCCCGCCGAGATGCTGCCACCGACACGTCTGCTATCGGAAGGGTGCGGAGATGGGCCAACTGCTGACGGCGGCGGTGGGCGTGGCGGCGCTCGCGGCCAAGCACGCCACCACCGCCGACCGTGATCGACGGGTCCCGGCCGAGGTCGCCGAGGCGGTGGTGGAGGCGGGATTCGCGCGGCACTTCGTGCCGGCCAGCCGGGGCGGCGACGCCGGCTCCTTCACCGAGCTGACGCGGGCGGTCGCGGCCGTCGGCGAGGGCTGCACCGCCACCGCCTGGATCGCGGCGCTGCTGGCGGCGGCCGCGCGCATGACCGCGCACCTGCCGGACGAGGGGCAGGCCGAGGTGTGGTCGGACGGCGCGGACACCGTCGTCGTGGCGGCGCTGGTGCCCTTCGGCAAGGCCGAACCGGTCGAGGGCGGCTGGCGGCTGAGCGGGGAGTGGCCGTACATCAGCGGCGTCGACTTCGCGGACTGGGCGCTGGTCTGCGGCAACGTGCTGACCGACGGCAAACCGGCGCCGCACTACTTCGCCGTGCCGCGGGCGGAGCACAAGGTCGTCGACACGTGGTTCACGCTCGGCATGCGCGGCACCGGCAGCAACACCCTCGTGCTGGAGGACGTCGTCGTCCCCGCGAGCCGGGTGACCGCCCGGGACTCGGTCATCGACGGCCGCGGCAGTTCGTCGCCGGCCCCGTGTCACAACGTGCCGCTGCGGGCGGTCAACGGACTGCCGTTCTGCGCGCCGGCTCTCGGCGCGGCGAGGGCCATGCTGTCGGGGTGGACGGCGTCGACCGGTCAGAAGATCCGCAACGGCGCCACCGCCGGCCGTCCGGTGGACAAGTCCGCGCTGAGCCTCACACTGGCCGAAGCCGCCGGCGAGATCGAGGTCGTGGAGCTGCTGCTGTCGCGGGCGGCCGAGATCGCCGACCGGGCGGACGTCACGTCGGGGGAGACGGCGCGCAGCGCTCGCGACTACGCGCTGGCCATCCGCCACCTGCGGTCCGCGGTCGACCGCCTGTTCGCCGCCGGCGGCACGAGCGTGCAGACGGAGAGCAGCCCGCTGGCCCGGATCTGGCGGGACGTGCACGCCATCGCCAGCCACATGGTTATCCAGCTCGAACCGGCGGCCCTGGCCTACGCCGAGGAAGTCCTACGCTGATCTCGACCGCCGTGCGCGGTGGAGCCGTTGCGGCCCCACCGCGCAGCCGGCGCGGGCTCAGTAGTTGCCCAGTCCGCCGCACACGTTCATGGCCTGCGCGGTGACCGCCGCGGCGGCGTCGCTGATCAGGTAGCTGACCATCGCGGCCACCTCCTCGACCTGGACGTACCGGCCGAGCGGCACCCGCGCGGTGATCCGGTCGAACGCCTCGGTCTCGTCCACGCCCCACAGCTGGGCGTAGTTCTGCCGCACCGTCGCCGCCATCGGCGTCTCGACGAAGCCGGGGCACACCGCGTTCACGGTGACGCCGGTCTTGGCCAGCTCCAGCCCGAGCGCCTTGGTGAAACCGACGACGCCGTGCTTGGCCGCCGAGTACGGCGCGGCGTGCACGACGCCCTGCTTGCCGCCGGTGGAGGCGATGTTGATGATCCGGCCGCCGGTCCGCCCGGCCAGGCCGCCGGTGGTGAGCACCTCCCGGGTCATGCGGAACACGCTGTTGAGGTTGGTGTCGATGACGTCGAACCACAGCTCGTCCGGCAGCTCCGCGGTGACGCCGCCGCCGCCCCGGCCGGCGTTGTTGACCAGCACGTCGACCGGCCCGTAGCGGTCCACCGCATTCTGCACGAACCGGGTGACCCGCTCCCCGTCAGTCACGTCGCAGCTGCTGCCGTCGACGTCATACCCTTTGTCCTGCAACGACTTCACCAGCTCGGCCACCGCGTCCTCGCGCCGGGCGCACACGTACACCCGGTGTCCCTCGGCCGCGAGGCGCTCGGTGATCGCGAGGCCGATCCCGCTGGTCGCTCCGGTCACCAGCGCGACCGATCCGGCCCGTTCCTGCATGGTTCCTCCACTCCGCAGCGCGACAGGCATCGGTGGCGAGCCTGGGTCGTCGCGGTGGAACCAGGGTCGACCCGTGGTGGAGCGGACGCCGGTCCCGGTCGCGACTCGAGCGTGTCTCAAGAGCGAGCCGAGACGGTGGCACGGTCACATGCACGCAGCGTTGTCGGCGGAGGAGTTCGATGAGTAACACCCAGACGTTCACCGACCTCTACGCGGAGGTCCAGCACTTCTACGCGAAGCAGGTGCAGCTGCTGGACTCGCGGGCGTTCGACGAGTACGCCGCGACCTACACCGAGGACGCCGAGTTCCAGCACAGTCCCGGCGTGCCGCCCGCGGTGACCCGGACGGCCATCCTGGCCGAGCTGCACCGCTTCCACGAGCGGTTCGAGGCCGATCCGGTGCAGCGCCGGCACTGGTTCAACGGGTTCGTGCTCGAGCCGCAGGAGGACGGCAGCGTGCGGTCGACCTTCTACGCCCTGATCGTGCACGTGCGGCCGGGCGTCCGGGAGCCGGAGATCGGGCCCAGCTGCGTCGTGCACGACGTGTTGGTGTGGTCGGACGGCGTGTTGCTGACCCGGTCGCGGCGGGTCGACCACGACCACGCGGCCTGACCGAGGTGCCGGGCCGCGGACGCGGCCCGGCGCCGAATCCGGGAAATGCCGAGCAGTGCTCGAATAATGCCGGGCCGAGTAGTCAAGAGGAGGCCCTCAAGTCTCGCTGGAGTTTCTTGAGTCTCGCTTGACCCTGTCTCGGAGTCACGGTTAGCCTTTTGGCAACCGATTGTCGGGGGAATCGGTTATCGGGCATCGTGCTTTCCTGGGGGAAATGATGGCGGGAATACGTGTCGCGCTGCTGGGGCCCTTGTCCGTGACGTACGACGGCGTCGCCGTGATACCGACGGCGGCCAAGCCGCGCCAGCTGCTCGCGTTGCTGCTGCTCAACGACGGTGAGACGGTGCCGATCGCGTCGCTGGTCAGCGAGCTGTGGGACGACGCGCCGCCGCGCAGCGCGCTGACGACGCTGCAGACCTACGTGCTCCAGTTACGCAAGGAATTCGCGAAGATTCCCGGAATGTGTCCGCAATCCGTCGCCCGCGACCTGTTGCAGACCCGGCACGGCGGATACCTGATCAATCTCGGCGGCGCCGAATTCGATCTGCATGAATACCGCGCTCTCCTCGACGCGGGAAACCGGTTCCAGCGGGCCGACGACCCGGCCGGCGTCGTCGCCGCCTGCACCCGGGCGCTGGGCCTCTGGCAGGGCGCCGCGCTGGCCGATGTCGACCAGGGTCGGTTCCTGCGGGCCGAGACGGCCCAGCTCGAACAGTCCCGGCTGACCACCCTGGAGACGCTGTTCGACGCCCAGCTGCGGCTCCGGCGGCACCGGGAGGTGCTCAGCGAGCTGGCGGCGATGGTGGTGCAGCATCCCCTGCACGAACACATCCACGCGCAGTACATGTTGGCGCTGCACCGTTCCGGCCATCGGGCCCGGGCGCTGGAGGTGTTCGGCCGGCTGCGCGGGGAGCTCACCAGCGAGCTGGGGATCGAGCCGTCCCCGCTGCTGCGCTGGCTGCACCGCGCGATCCTCGCCTCCGACAGCTCGCTGAGCTCACCCGAGTTCCGGCTGGAGAACGTGGTCGCCTGACACCGTCGCCGTGACCCGGGCGACCTGCTCGTCCCCACAGCTCACCACGATCCGCACGGTGACCGCCCCGTCGGCGTCGACGGCGGCGGCCGCACCTCGGACGTCGAGGAACGTGCCTTCCTCGGCCGGCACCGGCACCGCGCGCAGGAACTGCGCCCGGCAGTCGCGCACCGCCCCGGGATCGCCCGCCCACTCGGTGACCAGGCGCAGGGCCAGCCCCATGGTGAGCATCCCGTGCGCGACGACGTCGGGCAGCCCGGCGTGGACGGCCGCGTCGGCGTCGAGATGGATCGGGTTGCCGTCGCCCGACGCGGCCGCGTAGCGGGCCAGGTCGGCCCGGGTGACGGGGTACCGGCGATGGCGCACGGTCATCGCGCGCCCCCGCGGCATACCAGCGTCGTCGTCGCGTCGCAGACCGGCGCGCCGGCCACCGTGGTGATCTCCTGGTGGGTCACCAGCAGCTCGCTGCCGGCCACCGACTTGATGTCCTTGACCGTCAAGTGCACGAGGAGCTCGTCGCCGGCGTGGATCGGCCGGTGGTGGACGAAGCGCTGTTCCCGGTGCACGACGCGGCCGTAGTCCAGGCCGAGCTCGGGGTCGCGGGCCACCCGGTCGTCGGCGCGCCACACCAGCACGATCGGAAACGTCGGCGGGGCAACGAGATCGGGGTGGCCGAGGGCCCGCGCGGACTCGACGTCGTGGCAGGCCAGCGTGTCGTCGCCGATCGAGGACGCGAAGGCCCGCAGCGCCGAGCGGCCCACGGCGTACACCGCGTTCGGCGGGTAGGCGCGGCCGATGAACTCCCGGCTGAGCGTCATGCTCACCCTCCCACGAGTCGTCGGAACGAGCGGTTGAAATAGACCATCGGCGCGCCGTCGCGCACGGTCGCGGCGACCACCTCGCCGACCAGGACCACGTGGTCCCCGGCCGGCCACACGTTCACCGTCTCGCAGCTGAGCACGCACAACGCGTCCTCGACCGCCGGCGCGCCCTCGGCCGGCACGAAACCGGCCGCCAGCTTGTCCACGTCCTTGGTGGCGCAGCGGTTCGCGACGTCGACGTGGTGCTCGCGCAGGATGCTCACGGTGAACCGCGCACAACGGGAGAACGCCGGGAACGAGTTGGCCGACGTGGACAGGCACAGCAGGATCAGCGGTGGGTCGGCCGACACCGAGCAGAACGAGCTGGCCGTGAAGGCGAACGAGCGACCCTCGTCGTCCACCGTGGTCGCGACGGTGACGCCGGCGGGGTAGCGGGCCATCGCCGCCCGGAACGTGTCGGCGTCGATCCCGGCGCGGGCGGTCATCGGCGTTGCCCCGGCAGCAGCACGGCCTGCGCGGCCAGGTTCAGCCCGGCGCCGAAGCCGACCAGCAGGGCGATGTCGCCCGGCCCGACGTCGCCCTGTGCGAGCAGCCGGTGCATGGCCAGCGGGATCGAGGCGGACGACGTGTTGCCGCTGTCGCGCACATCCCTTGCCACCACGGCGTTCTCGGCCAGGCCGAGCCGGTCCGCGAGCACCTCGATCATGCGCAGGTTGGCCTGGTGCGGGATGAACGCCCGCACGTCGGCCGCGGTGACGCCGGCGGCGTCCAGCGCCCGCCGGCAGGCCGGCACGACGTTCTCGACGGCCCAGCGGAACACCCGCTTACCGTCCATCTTCATCATCGGCGGGTCCAGGGCCGGATCGGCCCGGAAGTCGCCCCACGAGGTGTTCATCCGCAGTGCCGCAAGGCTTTCCGCGTCGGCGGCGCGGATCGCGGGGCCGATGCCCTGCCGGTCGCCGGGACCGACGACGACCGCGCCGGCGCCGTCGGCGAACAGGAACGCGATGGACCGGTCGGCCGGGTCGACGATGTCGGTCATCCGCTCGACGCCGATGACCAGGACGTGCTCGGCCTGGCCGGTGCACACCATGTCGCTCGCGGTCGCCAGCGCGTGGCAGAAGCCCGCGCACGCCGCCGAGACGTCGAAGCCCGCCGCGTTCGGCAATCCCAGTCCGTCGACGACGGTGATCGCCAGCGGCGGCGTCTGCACGAGATTGGACATGCTGGCCACCACGACGCAGTCGATCCGGTCGGCAGGCACGCCGGCGTCCGCCAGCGCCTTGCCGCCGGCCGCGACCGCCATCGCGGTCAGCGTCTCCTCCGAGCCGGCGAAGCGCCGGGTGACGATACCTGAGCGTGCCTCTATCCAGTCCGGCGTGGAGTCGATGGTCCGGCACACCTCGTCGTTGGACACGGCCCGGGTCGGCCGGTACACGCCGACGCCGTGCAGGCTGCTGTGCTGGCGCCGGCCAGCGCGAAGCGACTCGATCACGCCGACCAGCCTGGGACCGCGGGCTACAGGCCGGGTCGAACGGGGCTCGAACGGCGGCGGCCGGTGGACCCGGGCTGGACCGGCGTTCGAGGCGGCGGGCGCATCGTCGGCGGCGACCCGGAGTTCACTCGCCCTGGAGGCGCCATGACCGACTTCCCCCTCGCCGAACTCAAGCGCGTCGTCGAATCCTGTGTGGGCACGGACAACGCCGCCGAGATCGAGGAGAGCACGCTCGACGTCGAGCTGGTCGAGCTCGGCCTGGACTCGCTCGCCGTGTACGAGGTGGTCACCCGGCTCCAGGACGAGCTGGGCATCACCGTGTCCGACGAGGAGATCGACGGCCTGCGCACGCCGCGCCAGGTGCTCGAGTTCGTCGGCGGCCGGCTGGCCACCGCGGCCGGCTGACCGTGCTCAGAGGCGCCCCGGCCAGTCGACCGCCGCGGCGTCCAGGGCGTTGCGGTAGGCCGCCAGCGCCGTCTCGGTGTCGCCGAGGCCGCTGGACAGGTCGCCGAGCGCCCGGAGGGCGATGGCGCTGCGCCGGCTCGGCGTCAGCGCCATCAGCACCTCGTTGGCCGCGAACACGTCCCGCATCGCCCCGGCCGCGTCACCGCCGTGCTGGCGGCTGCGGCTGCGGACCATCAGCGCCCACGCCTGTTCCAGGCGCGGCGGTTGCCCCGCGCTGAGGTCGAGGGCCCGCTGCGCCCGGGCGACGGCCGCCGGCAGGTCGCCCCGCAGCGCCGCCGCGCCGGCCAGACCGACCTCGCAGAAGGCCCGGTCCGCCGCCGTGCCCACCGAATCCAGCGCCGCATGCGCCCGGTGCAGCGCGGCCTCGGCGGCCCGCGCGTAGTCGACCCGATTGTGCAGCACGACGGTGGCCGTGACCGCGCACATCACCGCCGCCGCACGCGAGTCCGCCGCCGCCGCGTGGCCGGCGAGCGCCCGCTCGGCCAGCGACAGCGCCTCCGCGACGTGGCCCGCGTCGGCGGCCTTGCGACTCGCCCGCCAGTAGCCGTCCGCGTGCACGGCCGTCACCGCCACGGTCACGTGGTCGACATGCCGCAGCGCCAGGGCCACCGCCTCATCGACCCGGTTCGCCTCGTGCAACTCGTGCACGAGGCTGATCACCAGCTCCGAGTGGTTGGCCACGCCGCGCAGGCCGAAGCCCTCGGCGCGGTCGAGTGCGGCCGCCGCCAGCGCGAGGCACTCGCCGTGCCGGCCGACCTTGCGGTAGCAGCGGGCGAGCGCGGCGTCGACGTCCAGCGACGACCGGGTCGTCGAATCCGCGTGCAGCGCCTCGAGTTCGGTGATCGCCGCAGCCACGTCGCCGAGCAGTTCCACGGCCAGCGCGCGGCCGAGCCGACGGCGGTGGGCGAGCGCGGGGCCGAGCGGCTGGGCGGCCAGTTCGTCGAAGCCGGCCAGCGCCGCCTCAGGGTGGCCTGCCAGCAGTTCCAGCTCGGCGGTGAGCAGATCGAGGCGGACCTTGTCCTCGCCGGCCGGATCGGCGCCGTCGGTCAGGTACTCGACGGTGGCGCCGAGCCGCCGCGCGAGCAGTTCGAGCGTGCGGGACTGGGGCTCGCGGCGGCCCGCCTCGAGCAGTGAGATCGCGCTGGCCGACAGTTCGTCGCCGGCCAGGTCGGCCTGGCTGAGGCCGAGCCCCGTGCGCAGCCGCCGCACGCGCTGCCCGATCGTCTCCCCGGTCACCGGCGCCGCGTCGCGCAGGATTCCTCGGGTTCGGCTCACTTTGCCACCCCGCCTCGCCAAACGTAACCCACTGTTCACACGGTTCATTGTATTACGAGAAGTATCGAGAACAGAGGGAAATGCCGAAACCGGAGTTAAAACGGTGTCACGCCGTCCTTGACAGAGTGTGACACAGGTTCGGCGGCTGTCAATATCGTGCGGGCGGCGGTCCAGGAGTTGAGTGCGCCGTCCCGCCCGGCCGACAGCGCCGGCCGGACGGCGCTCACCCCGCGCCGAACCTGCGGATGGCGTCTGGCCAGCAGCGACAGGGTCTGCCCCGGACCCGTCTCGACGACCAGGCGTGGCCCGGCGCCGAGCAGGGCCTCCAACGCCGGCCAGAACAGCACCGGCGAGGTCAGCTGGCCCGCCCAGAACGCCGGGTCGACGGCCTCCCTCGGCTCCACGAGCCGGGCCGTCCGGGTGGACATGATCGGGATCGACGGCGGCCGCAGCCGGCAGCCGGCCAGCGCCTCCTCGAACGCGGCCGCCGCGGCGCGCATCGACGGGCTGTGGAACGGCTGACGGGCCGGCACCCGGCGGCCGGCGAAGCCGGCGGCCGCGAGCGCGTCCACGACCTGGGTGAGTCTGGGCTCGGGACCGGCGATGACGGTTTGTCGCGGCGCATTGCGGGCGCCCACCACCACGCCCTGCAAATCATCCGATTCGTCCAGATATTCGGCGATTTCCGCGACCGAGGCGCTCACCGCCACCATTCCGCCGTGTGGTGCGCGTGCGGTGGCCGCGTCGCGCGCCACCAGCAGCGCCGCCGCCTCGGTGGCCGTGAACACCCCGCCCAGCGCGGCCGCGGCCAGTTCGCCGACGCTGTGTCCGAGCATCACCGCGGGGTGCACGCCGTGTTCGCGCAGGCTGCGCCCGACGGCGTAGGCGGTGGTGAACAGCAGCGGCTGGGCTCGGGACGCGTCGTCCAGCGCCAGCTCCGGGTCCGCGGCCAGCCACTCCGCCCGCAGGGTCGACCCGCGCTCACCCATCGCGTCGAAGAGCTCGTCGACCGTGTCGGTGAACACGCGGTCGGCCCCGTACAGCTCGACGGCCATGCCGAGGTGCTGGGCGCCCTGTCCCGGCAGCAGCAACGCGACGTCCATGGTGACTCCCTCGATCGTTCGGCGGCAAAAGCGGTTCCCCGATTGGCGTCATGTTGGGGACCGCCGCTTGACATCGGGTTGAATTTCACCGTTTGTAACAACGCGTATATGTGCAATCGGGTGTAATGTGGCTCACACTGGCGACGTTTGTTGGTGAGGGTGCGGACAGCCGGTGTAGCTTGCGGTTGCGGCACATAATTCGTCGGGTCGTGTCAACCGCTCAGCGGCGCCGGTTGACGACCTCAGCACCGGGCTAGTCGGATAACGACAATGGGGATAGCCCGGTTTCGCACGGCGACCATGGTCACGGATCGACGACGAGGTCCAGGGAACGCAGGGGGAGAATATGGACATCAATGTTCTCGGCGTGTTAGCCGTGCGGCACCGCGGGGTGGACGCGGTGCCCACGGCGCGCAAGCCACGCAAGGTGCTCGCGCTGCTGCTGCTCAACGGCGGGCACGCCGTGCCGGTGTCGGCGCTGGTGTCGGAGCTCTGGGACGTCCGGCCGCCCAAGAGCGCGCTGACCACCATGCAGACGTACATCCTCCAGCTGCGCAAGGAGTTGGCGGCGGCGCTGGGCTGGTCGCTGGCCGAGGTCGCCGAGCGGCTGCTCCAGACGTGCGGCAACAGCTACCGGTTCGACACCGACCTGTGCCGGCTCGACCTCGACCGGTACTGGGAGCTGGACCGCTCCGCCACCGCGGCGCTGTCCGACGGGGACCTGCGGGCGGCGCACCGCGACTTCCGGGAGGCGCTGGCCCTGTGGGCCGGACCGGCGCTGATGGACGTGGAGCAGGGCCGGCTGCTGCGGGCCGCGGTGGCCCGCCTGGAGCAGTCCCGGCTGACGATGATCGAGCACCGGTTCGAGCTGGACCTGCGGCTCGGCCTGCACCGCGTGATCCTCGACGAGCTGGCCGGGCTCACCGCCCAGCACCGCTTCCACGAGGACCTGTGCGCGCAGTACATCCTCGCGCTGTACCGGTCGGGGCAACGCATCCGCGCCATGGGCGTCTTCCACGACCTGCGCAAGAACATGATCGACGAGCTGGGGCTGGAACCCTCGCCGAAGCTCCAGCGCCTGGTGCGCTCGGTGCTGACCTGTGACCCGGCCCTCGACGACACCCCGATCGTGCCGCTGCCCCGGCTCGCCGAGGCGGACCGGGCGCTGGCCTGATCCGCCGCTGGTCCCCGGGCGCCGACCGCGCCCCGCACACCGCTGTCCAGCCGGCCGTCGACTCGACGGTCGGCTGGAAGTCGTTGTGAGCCAAGGGAAAACCCGCGCGAGCGGTAATCGAGTCGCGTTTGAGCCGGCCGGGCGAGCGTGGACGCATCGCTGGCGCGCGGCCAGCTGAAGTGCGAGTCCAGCCAGGAGGTACGCGGTGAGCCGACGCGTGGTGATCACCGGCATCGGGGTCTTGGCGCCCGGCGGCGCCGGCGCCAAGTCGTTCTGGGAGCTGCTCATGTCCGGCCGCACGGCGACGCGGCGGATATCGTTCTTCGACCCGGCGCCGTTCCGGTCGCAGATCGCCGCCGAGTGCGACTTCGACCCGGCCGAGGCGGGCCTGAGCCGCCGGGAGATCCGGCGGATGGACCGCGCCGCGCAGTTCGCGGTGGTCAGCGCCCGCGAGTGCGCCGCCGACAGCGGCATCGTCTTCGACGACGTCGATCCGGCCCGGATCGGCGTCACCGTCGGCAGCGCGGTCGGCGCCACCACCAGCCTCGAACGGGAGTACCTCGTGCTCTCCGACACCGGGCGGAACTGGTTGGTGGACAACGACTACGCCTCGCCGCACCTGTTCGACTACTTCGTGCCCAGCGCGATGTCGGCCGAGGTCGCCTGGGCCGTCGGTGCCGAGGGCCCG
The DNA here is from genome assembly GCF_003387475.1 of Kutzneria buriramensis. Taxonomy (GTDB): domain Bacteria; phylum Actinomycetota; class Actinomycetes; order Mycobacteriales; family Pseudonocardiaceae; genus Kutzneria; species Kutzneria buriramensis. The sequence continues at coordinate 111,150 of NZ_QUNO01000021.1, forward strand.
GTCAGCGTGGTCTCCTCGGGCTGCACGTCCGGCATCGACTCGGTCGGCTACGCCTACCAGGTCCTGCAGGACGGCTCGGCCGACGTGATGGTGGCCGGCGCGTCCGACGCGCCGATCTCGCCGATCGCCGTGTCCTGCTTCGACGCGATCAAGGCGACCAGCCCCCGCAACGACGACCCGGAGCACGCCTCCCGGCCGTTCGACCGGACCCGGGACGGCTTCGTGCTCGGCGAGGGCGCCGCCATGTTCGTGCTGGAGGAGTACGAGCACGCGAAGGCCCGCGGCGCGCACATGTACGCGGAGATCACCGGCTACGCCACGCGGGCCAACGCCTACCACATGACCGGGCTCAAGCCGGACGGCCGGGAGATGGCCGAGGCGATCCGGCATGCGCTGGCCGAGTCGCGGCTGGATCCGTCCGAAGTGGACTACGTGAACGCCCACGGCTCCGGCACCAAGCAGAACGACCGGCACGAGACCGCGGCCTTCAAGACGACGCTCGGCCGGCACGCCTACGAGGTGCCGGTCAGCTCCATCAAGTCGATGATCGGCCACTCGCTCGGCGCCATCGGCTCCATCGAGGTCGCCGCCTGCGCGCTGGCGATCGAGAACGGCGCCGTGCCGCCGACGGCCAACCTGCACGAGAAGGACCCCGAGTGCGACCTGGACTACGTGCCGCTGCAGGCCCGTGAGCACCGGGTCCGCTCGGTGCTGACCGTCGGCAGCGGGTTCGGCGGCTTCCAGAGCGCGATGGTGCTGCGCGACCCCCGGGAGGGCGACCGATGACGACCACGCTGACCGCGACCGAGCCGACGGTGGTGACCGGTATCGGCGTGCTCGCGCCCAACGGCGTCAGCGCCGAGGACTACTGGCGGGCGACCCTGGCCGGGCGGACCGGCATCGGCCGGCTGACCGGGTTCGACGTGTCCGAGTACCCGGTCCGGCTGGCCGGCCAGGTCGACCTCGATCCGGCCGGGCGGCTGCCGGGCCGGCTGCTGCCGCAGACCGACCGGGTGACCCGGCTGGCGCTGGTGGCCGCCGAGGACGCGCTCGCCGACGCCGGCGTCGACCCGGCCGCGCTGCCCGAGTACGGCATGGGCGTCGTGACCTCGAACGCGTCCGGCGGCTTCGGCTTCACCCACACCGAGATCCAGAAGCTGTGGACCAGGGGCCCGCAGTTCGTCAGCGTCTACGAGTCGTTCGCCTGGTTCTACGCCGTCAACACCGGGCAGATCTCGATCCGGCACGGCATGCGCGGCCCGAGCGGCGTCGTCGTCGCCGAGCAGGCCGGCGGCCTCGACGCCATCGGCCATGCCCGCCGCAACCTCGCCCGCGGCGCCCGGCTCATGGTGACCGGCGGCGTGGAGTCGTCCTTCGACCCGTGGGGCTGGGTGTCGCACATCGCCAGCGGGCGGCTCACCACGGACGACGACCCGGCGACCGCGTACCGGCCGTTCGACCCGACCGCCTCGGGCTACGTGGCCGGTGAGGGCGGCGCGATCCTCGTGCTGGAGAACGAGTCGTCGGCACGCGAGCGTGACGCCCGGGTCTACGGAGAGATCGCCGGCTACGCCGCCACCTTCGACCCACGACCCGGGTCGGGCCGCCCGCCGGGACTCGGCCGTGCCGCGCGGCTGGCGCTGGAGCAGGCGGAGGTGAGCCCCGCCGACGTGCAGGTGGTCTTCGCCGACGCGGCCGGCACGCCCGAGCTGGACCGGCAGGAGGCCGAGGCGCTGGTGTCGCTGTTCGGCCCGTACGGCGTCCCCGTCACCGCGCCGAAGGCGCTGACGGGCCGGCTGTACTCCGGCGGCCCGCCGCTCGACGTCGCCGCCGCCCTCTTGTCCATTCGGGACGGTGTGGTGCCGCCGACGCCGAGCGCCGCCGGCGAGGACTACCGGCTCGACCTGGTCACCGGCAGCGCCCGGCGGCTGCCGGTGCGCACCGCGCTCGTGCTGGCCCGGGGTCGGGGCGGCTTCAACGCGGCCGCCGTCGTGCGCGAATTCCCTTCCACTCAGAGGAGTTGACATGTCCGACCGGATCACCCTGGCCGACCTGCGGCAGATTCTCGTCGAAAGCGCCGGCGAGGACGACCTGCTGCTCGGCGACATCGAGCACACGCCGTTCGCGGAGCTGGGCTACGACTCGCTGGCGTTGATCGAGACCGCCGCCCTGATCAAGCAGCGCTTCGGCGTGCAGATCGCCGACGACGCCATCGCCGGGCTGGCGACGCCGGCCGAGGTGCTCGACCTGGTCAACGGCACGCTGGTGGAGGCCGGCTGATGGAGACTCTGCGCGAACGCGACGTCGAGCACGGCATCGCGGTGGCCGCGCCGGCCGCCGCCGTGTACGACCTGGTGCGCGACGTCACCCGCTGGCCGGTGATCTTCGCGCCGACCGTGCACGTCCGGCACCTGGCGCGGGACGAGCGCGGCGAGCGGTTCCAGATCTGGGCCGTCGCCGGCGACGGCGTGCTGACCTGGACCTCGCGCCGCGAGTTCGAGCCGTCGGCCGTCGCGTTCCGGCAGGAGCGCAGCCAGCCGCCGGTCGCCTCGATGGGCGGCCGCTGGGAGTTCCGCGACTCCGCCGAGGGCTCGGAAGTCCTGCTGCGGCACCGGTTCGCCGCGACGGAGGAAGAGGCCGTCGGGTGGATCGAGCAGACGCTGGACCGCAACAGCGAGGCGGAGCTGGCCGGCCTGCGGCGCATCGCCGAGCTCGGCGTGCCGCTCGACCAGGCCTGCTTCACGTTCGAGGACTCGGTGGAGATCGCCGGCTCGGCCGCCGACGCGTACCGGTTCATCGACGAGGCGGACCGGTGGCCGGACCTGCTGCCGCACGTCCGGCGGGTGGACCTCGTCGAGACCGCGCCGGGCATCCAGCGGCTGGAGATGGACACCGTGACGAAGGACGGCGACACCCACACCACCAGCTCGGTCCGCGTCTGCTTCCCCGACGAGCTGATCGTCTACAAGCAGGTGCTGCCGCCGGCGTTGCTGATCGGCCACAGTGGACAGTGGTCGTTCCGGCCCACCGCGACCGGGGCCACCGTCACCGCGACGCACACCGTGCTGATCGACCCGGCGGCGGTGGCCGGCGTGCTCGGCGCCTCGGCCACCCTTCAGGACGCGCGCGCCTTCGCCCGCAAGGCGTTGGGCGGCAACAGCCTGACCACGTTGGCGCACGCCAAGGAATTCGCCGAGGCGGCACGGTGACCGCGCTGCGGGCCGAGCCCGCGCTGCGGGAGATCGCCGACGGCGTGCACGTCTACGTCCAGCCCGAGGGCGGCTGGTGCGTCAACAACGCCGGCGTGCTGGTCGACGACGAGGGCGTGGTGGTGATCGACACCGTCGCCACCGAGGCTCGCGCGCTGCGGCTGCGGGACACCGTCGACGGGCTGGGCGCGGGTCCCGTGCGCACGATCGTCAACACCCACAGCCATGGCGACCACACCTTCGGCAACTCCGTGTTCGGGGCCGGCGTCACCGTGATCGCCCACGAGCTCGCCCGGACCGAGATGGCCGCCGTCGGGCTGGGACTGACCGGGCTGTGGCCGGACGTGGCGTGGGGCGACATCCGGCTGCGGCTGCCGTCCGTGACCTTCTCCGACCGGCTGACCGTGCACCTGGGGGAGCGGCGGCTCGAACTGATCCATGTCGGCCCGGCGCACACCACGAACGACGTGGTCGGCTGGCTGCCCGACCAACGCGTGCTGTTCGCCGGCGACGTCGTGATGTCCGGCTGCACTCCCTTCCACCTCATGGGATCGATCGTCGGCACGCACCAGGCGCTGGCGGTGCTGCGCGCGCTGGAGCCCGAGGTCGTGGTGTCCGGCCACGGCCCCGTCGCGGGCGTCGAGGTGCTCGACGCGGCCGAGCGGTACCTGCTCTGGCTCGGCCGCCTCGCGGTGGAGGGCAGCGCCGCCGGCCTGGCGCCGTTGGACGCCGCCCGGCAGGCCGACCTCGGCGAATTCGCCTCGCTGCTGGACCCCGAGCGGCTCGTCGGCAACCTGCACCGCGCGTACGCGGAGCTGGGCGGCGAACGTCCGGGCGCGCCACTCGACGTGCTGGGCGCCTTCGGGGATATGGTCGAGTTCAACGGCGGCACGGTGCCGGAGTGCCTGGCCTGAAAGGGATCTGGAGACAGTGTCGATGACGGACAAGACCGTCGCCGTGATCGGCGGCGGCACGATCGGCCTCGGGTGGACGGTGCTGCTGCTGGCACGCGGCGTGCGGGTGCGGCTGAACTCACGTCGGGCGGACGCGGAGCAGCTGGCGACCGACGCCATGGAGCTCTTCCACCCGACTGTGCGCGGCGACAAGCTCGCCATCGCCGATGCCCTGGCGTTGCTGGAGATCCGGCACGACCGGGCCGGCGCGGTGTCCGATGTGGACGTCGTGCTGGAGAACACGCCGGACCAGCTGGAGCTCAAACAGGCGCTGTTCGCCGAGATCGAGCCGCACCTTGCCGACGGCGCGCTGCTGCTGTCCTCGACGTCCCGACTGCTGCCGGCCGACATGGGGGCGTCGATGGCCGACCGGTCGCGGCTCGTGGTCGGCCATCCGTTCAACCCGCCGCATCTCATCCCGCTGGTGGAGGTCGTGCCGGACGAACGGACCGATCCCGACGCCGTGTCCCGGGCGGTCGAGTTCTACCGGAGCCTCGGCCAGTCGCCGGTGGTGCTGCGCAAGGCCGTCCCGGGCTTCGCGGCCAACCGGCTGCAGGCCGCACTGCTGCGCGAGAGCATCCATCTCGTCCGCGAGGGCGTACTGGACATGGCCGAGCTGGACGAGGTCGTCACGCAGTCGGTCGGGCTGCGCTGGGCGACGGTCGGCCCGTTCCAGGCGTTCCATCTCGGCGGCGGGCCGGGCGGCCTGCGCAAGTGGCTGACCTCGGTCGCGCCGAGCATGCCGCGCACCTGGGCCGGACTCGGCGCGCCGGCGCTCGACCCGTCCACTGTGGACGATTTGAGCACGGAGGCGGAACGCCTGTTCGGCGCCGACGGGTACGAGCGGCTCAGCGCGCGCCGGGACCACCGGCAGAAGGCGATCCTGGACGTCCTCGCCGAGTCGGACTCGAGCCCGGCTCCACCGGTGCGGCCCATTCTCCAAGCACTTCCGGCCAATGGAGCTGATGACCTGTGACCACGACCGCGCCACAGCAGAGATCGGGCACGCTGCTGCCCTCGCTGACCGGGATGCGCTTCATCGCCGCGATGATCGTGTTCCTCTTCCACTCGACCTACGAGCTGCCCTTCGCCAACGCCGGCATGGGGCACGCGAGCCAGTTCGTCATGCAGAAGGCCGGCCCGATGGCCGTCGCCTTCTTCTTCATCCTCAGCGGTTTCATCCTCACCTACACCTGGAAGCCGGGCGTGCCGGCCCGCACCTTCTGGCGCCGCCGGTTCGCGCGGATCTTCCCCAACCACGCGGTGGCCTGGGCGGTCGCGCTGGTGTGCCTGCTCGCCCTCGGCCAGGCCGTCGGCCTGGACGTGGCGCTGCCCAACCTGCTGATGCTGCACCCGTGGATCCCGCGCGTGCAGAACATGTTCAGCATGGACGTGGTGAGCTGGTCGCTGGCCTGCGAGGCCTGGTTCTACCTGGCCGCGCCGCTGCTGTTCCTGCTGGTCAACAAGATCGCCGAGCGGCGGCTGTGGCTGTGGGCCGGCGTCGTGGTCGTCGCGATCTTCCTGGTCCCGCTGGTGGCCAACCTGCTGCCGGCCACGCCGATGTACTACACCAGCCCGGTGTGGCGGGTGTGGCTGGTCGAGCTGCTGCCGGTGACCCGAGCGCTGGACTTCTTCCTGGGCATGGTGCTGGCCCGCGTCATCAAGGCCGGCAAGTGGCCCGGGCTGGGAGTGCTGCCCTCGCTCGGCATCGTCGTGCTGGCCTATCTCGCCGGCATCTTCGTGTTGCCGGTGTCCTACGGCTACGTCGCCATCGGCACCTCGCTGGCGCTGGTGATCGGCGCCTGCGCGGCCGCGGACATCAAGGGCCGGCGCACGCCGTTCTCCAGCAACACCATGGTCCGACTCGGCGAGCTGGCCTTCGCCTTCTATCTGGTGCACTGGATGGTCCTGCACTTCGGGCACCTGGCCCTCGGACCGGGCCGGACGTGGGACACGCCGACCGCGATCGGGCTGATCGCGCTGGCGTTCGTCATCTCCGCGCCGCTGGCCTGGCTGCTGCACACGGGCGTGGAGCGCCCGGCGGAGAAGTGGATCAGTGGCCGGCGACGGCCGGCGCCGCGGCCGCGGCCGACCGCCGCGCCGGTGAGCTGAGGAGTGACACGGTGACCATCACCCCCGGCAAGGTCGTCGCGACCGCCGACGTCGAGCCGGTCCGCTGGACCGTCGAGCAGGGCCGGTTCCTGCTGCGGTCGACCGACACCGGCGGCCTGTTCTCGCTGTTCGAGCTGACCACGCCACCGGGCGGCGGCCCGCCGCCGCATCGGCACGACCGCGAGGACGAGACGTTCTACGTCCTCGAGGGGAGCTACGAGATCCGGCTCGGCGACGACCTGCACGTCGCCGGACCCGGCACCGTCGTGCACGGCCCGCGCACGGTGCCGCACGGCTTCCGCAACGTGGGCGACGCGCCGGCCCGGATGCTGTGCGTGGCGACCCCCGGCGGGGCCGAGCGGATGTTCGAGGAGCTGGCCGAGCTGGTGTCGGCCGGGCCGCCCGACCGCGACCGCGTGCTGGAACTGGCCGCACGACACGGTTTGTCCTACCTGCTGCCGTCGACGGGAGGGGCCCGATGAGCGCGATCGCGCTGGTCACCGGCGCCAACAAGGGAATCGGCTACCAGACCGCGCTGGCGCTGGGCCGGCTCGGCATGACGGTGGTGCTCGGCATCCGCGACCCGCAGCGGGCCGGACTCGCGCTCAAGCAACTCGCCGCGGCCGGTGTGGCCGCGCGGGCGATCCAGCTGGACGTCACCGACGAGCAGACGGTGAAGGCGGCCGCCGCGTTCGTCGAGACGAACTTCGGCCGGCTCGACGTGCTCGTCAACAACGCCGGAATCCTGGTGGACGCCGGCGTCCCGGTCACCGAGGTGTCCGCCGGCCAGATGCGGGAGACCTTCGACACCAACGTCTTCGGCGTGGTCGCGGTGACCTCCGCCATGGTGCCGCTGCTGCGGCGGTCGGCCGCGGCGCGGGTGGTCAACCTGTCCAGCGGGCTCGGCTCGCAGCGGCGCAACAGCGAGCAGCACGAACGGCTGGCCGCCTACCAGATGCTGGCGTACTGCTCGTCCAAGGCGGCGCTCAACTCGCTGACCATCCTGTACGCCAACGCGCTGCGGGCGGACGGGATCAAGGTGAACGCGGCGGAGCCGGGCTTCGTCGCGACGGATCTGAACGGGCACCGCGGACCCGGCACCGCCGCCGAGGGGGCCGAGATCGTGGTCCGGCTGGCGACGCTGGACGAGACCGGCCCCACCGGCACGTTCCAGTCCGCCGACGGGCCGATCGAATGGTAGACGGGAGTCACGCGATGCTGACCATGCCCATCGACAGCTACGGCGCGCCCGACGTGCTGCGGCCGGTACGGGTCCCAGTACCCGAGCCGGCAGCCGGCCAGGTGCGGATCGCCGCCGAGGCGATCAGCGTCGGCTTCGCGCAGACCCAGATCCGGCGCGACATCTTCCCCGCGCCGGTGTGGCGGCCGAAGCTGCCGGTCGTGCTCGGCGGCGATGTCGTCGGCGTCGTCGCCGCGCTCGGGCCCGATGTCACCGGTGTCGGCGTCGGCGACCGCGTGGGCGCGTTCCTGTTGGAGGGCGCCTACGCCGACCACGTCGTCGCCGAGGCCGCCACGCTGATCCCGGTGCCGGCGGAACTGGACGCGGGGGCGGCGACGGTGCTCGCCGGCAGCGGCCCCATCGCGGTCGGCGTGCTGAGCGAGGGCCGGCTCGCGGCCGGCGAGACCGTCCTCGTGCACGCGGCGGCGGGCGGCATCGGGCATCTCGCCGTGCAGCTGGCGAAGCTCGCGGGCGCCGGCCTCGTCGTCGCGACCGCCAGCACCCCGGCGAAGCTGGAGTTCGCCCGCTCGCTCGGCGCGGACGTGGTCGTCGACTACACGAAGCCGGACTGGGCCGACGAGGTGCGTGCCGCCACCGACGGCCGCGGCGTGGACCTCGTCCTGGACAGCGTGGGCGGAGACGTGCTGCGCCAAGGCATCCAGCTGCTCGCGCCGTCGGGACGGCTGGTGTTCTTCGGCTCGGCCGGCGGCGGCCGGGAGATTCCGAGCGTGTCCGTGATGGACCTCATCGGCCTCAAGCACGTCACCGGATTCGCGCTGAACACCTGGCGCCGGGCCCATCCGGACGCCTTCCGCGACGGCGTCGCCGAGCTGACCGAGCACCTGCGCGCCGGTCGGGTCGTGTCGGCCGTGCACGCCCGGCTGCCGCTGTCGGACGCCGCACGGGGCCACGAGATGGTGGAGGGCCGCCAGCACCACGGCACCGTGGTGCTCGTGCCGTCCGTGTGAGGACGCCGATCGGGGCCGCACCGACCGGTGCGGCCCCGATTCCTCGCTGTCTCACAGCAATGAGCCGCCGCTGACGTCGAACCAGTCGCCGGTGATCCAGCGCGCGTCCGGCGAGGCGACGAAGGCCACCACGTCCGCGACCTCCTCCGGCCGGCCCATCCGGCCCAGCACCGCCCGGCCGGCCAGCTCCGACCGGGCCGCGAGCACGGTGCGCACGCTGTCGGCGTCCCAGTTCTCCGGATGCCCCAGCCGCCGGGGCGTGCCGCTGGTGTCGATCACGCCCGGCGCCACCGAGTTCACGGTGATCTGCCGCGGCGCCAACGCCTTGGCCAGGTGCCGGGTGAAGACGTCCAGCGCGCCCTTGGTCATCGCGTAGGCGATGTCCGCCGGGAACGCGAGCCGGCCGACCACCGACGAGACGTTGATGATCCGGCCGCCGTCGTTGAGCCGCGGCAATGCCTGCTGCACCACGAAGAACGGCGCGCGGGCGTTGACCGCGAAGACCCGGTCGAAGTCCTCGGGTCGGATGCTCTCGATCGAGCCGGGCCAGCCGACGGCGGCGTTGTTGACCAGGATGTCGAGGCGGTCGCCGCCGGTGTGCTCGCGCAGGCCCGCGTCCAGTCCGGCGAACAGCTTGTCCACGCCGTCCGGCGCGCCCAGCTCGGCGGCGACGGCGAACGCCACGCCGCCCCGCTCGCCGATCTCGTTCACGACCTCCTTGGCGGCGGCCTCCTCCCGTGAGTAGTGCACGGCGACCGCCGCGCCGTCGGCGGCGAGCCGCAGCGCGGTGGCCCGTCCGATTCCCCTGCTGGCCCCGGTGATCAGCGCCGTCCGGCCGGTCAAGTCAGGCACGCCAACTCCCTTTCCTGCGCACGGTTTTCCCACGACGGTAAGCACTTCCACGATGTCCCCGGCTACAGAACGACTTGAGCGATCTCATCAATCGGACTTCGAGTCGGGTTCGAGGCGAGCCGGGCAGCGTTCGGCCTGGCCTGGGGGGTCCTTGAGGAGGCAACATGCCCGTCGGAATTCTCAACACCGGAAGCTATGTGCCCGACCACGTCGTCGGCAACGCCGAGGTGGCGCGGTGGAGCGGCGCCACCGAGGACTGGATCCGTGACCGTACCGGCGTTTTCGAGCGCCGTTACGCCGACGTCGGCACGCCGACCTCCGAGTTGGCCCACCGCGCCGTCGACGACATGCTCTCGCGCGACCCCGGGGCGTTGGCCGGCGTCGGCGCGATCGTGCTCGCGACGTCCACTCCGGACCAACCGCAGCCGGCCACCGCCGCCGTCCTGCACGGCCGGCTCGGCCTGCCGCCGATGCCGGCGTTCGACGTCAACTCGGTGTGCGCCGGGTTCCTCTACGCGCTCGTGGTCGGCTCCCAGCTGGTCACCGACGACCGCGGGGTCCTCGTGGTCGGCGCGGACATCTACTCGACGATCATGGACCGTGGCGACCGCCGGACGGTGACGCTGTTCGGGGACGGGGCCGGCGCCGTGGTGCTGGGCCAGGTTCCCGAGGGCCACGGCCTGCACGCGCACCGGCTGGTCACCCACGGCGAGCACCGCGGCCTGGTGGAGGTCGCCGCCGGCGGCACCCGCATGGCGCTGGACGAGCCGGCGCGGGAGAAGGGCGAGCACCTGTTCCGGATGCAGGGCAGAGCCGTGCGGGAGTACGCCATGGCCACCCTGCCCGGCCTCGTCGTGGAGACGCTCGACGAGGCCGGGCTGCTGTTGTCCGATGTGGACAGACTGGTGCTGCACCAGGCCAATCCCCGGATGCTGGCCGACCTCGCCCACGAACTGGGTGTGCGCATGGACCGCGTGGTGCTGTCCGCGCCCCGTTTCGGCAACACCGGCGCCGCGTCCATCCCGATCACGCTGCGCACCGCCGAGCGGCAGCGGCCGTTCGTGCGCGGCGAGCGGATCCTGTTCGCGGCTGTGGGTGGCGGCATGAGCGCCGGCGCGGCCGTGCTCACCTGGTACTGAGGAGAGTAGGAGCGATGCTGCTCAAGGGAAAGGTCGCCGTGGTCACCGGCGGCACCAGAGGCCTGGGACGGGCGATCGCCGAGGCCTACGCGATCGAGGGCGCGACCGTGGTGTGCGCGTCGCGTCGGCCCGGCCCGGCCGACGTCGACCTGATGGAGTTCGATCAGGTCGACGTCGCCGACCCGGACTCGGCGCAGCGGCTGATGGACCGGACCGTGGACCGGCACGGCCGGCTGGACGTGGTGGTCGCCAACGCGGGCGTCAACCACGACGGCAAGGTGCACCGGCTGCCGGTGGACCGGTGGAACGAGATGGTCGGGGTCAACCTGAGCGGCGTCTTCCACTGCACCCGGGCCGCCGTCGGACACATGGAGCGCCAGGGCGGCGGCCGCATCGTGAACGTGTCGTCGAGCATGGCGACCCGGGTCGCCATCGGGGCGGCCGGCTACTGCGCGACCAAGGCCGCCGTCGAGATGTTCACCAAGGTCTCGGCGATCGAGTTGGGGCGCAAGGGAATTCTGGTCAACTGTCTCGCGCCGGGCATCCTCGACGAGGGCATGGGGCGGGAGCTGACCGGGAACGACAAGGTGTGGGCGGCCTACCGGTCCCGGTTCGCGCTCGGCCGGCCGGGCTCGGCGGCCGAGGCCGCGCAGGCCGCGGTCTTTCTCGCCGCCGAGGCGAGTTCCTACGTCAACGGGCACGTGCTGGAAGTGAACGGAGGCCTGCTGTGGGCGTGACGACCACGCCGCTGGTGCGGCTGCTGGTGGACGGCGGGATCGGCACCATCATGGTCGACCGGCCGCCGGTGAACGCCCTGTCCGTCGCGGCGCAGGCCGATCTGCGGGCGGTGGCGACGCAGGCCGCCGAGCGCGACGACGTCCGCGCCGTGGTCGTCACCGGCGGGCGGCGGATCTTCTCGGCTGGCGCGGACATCCGTGAGATGGCGGAGATGTCGCACGCGGAGATGGCCGACCACGCGCCCCGCCTGCAGGCCGCCTTCGACGCCGTGGCCCGGATTCCCAAGCCGGTGGTGGCCGCGGTGAACGGCTACGCGCTCGGCGGCGGATGTGAGCTCGCGCTGGCCGCCGACCGCCGGATCTGCACCCCGCAGGCCCGGCTGGGCCTGCCGGAGATCCTGCTCGGGGTGATCCCGGGCGCCGGCGGCACCCAGCGGCTGACCCGGCTGGTCGGGCCGGCGAAGGCCAAGGACCTGCTGTTCACCGGGCGCCAGCTGGACGCGGTGGAGGCGCTGGAGATCGGACTGGTCGACGAGATCGTGGACGAGGCCGATCTGGTGCCGGCGGCGCGGCGGTGGGCCGAGCAGTTCGTGTCGGGGCCGGCAGCGGCGCTGCGGGCGGCCAAGGCCGCCGTGGACGTCGGGGCCGGCCTGCCGATGGCCGAGGCGCTGGACTGGGAGACGTCGCTGTTCAGCGACCTGTTCGGCACCGAGGACCGGCTGATCGGCATGCGCAGCTTCGTGACCGACGGCGCCGGCCGGGCGCGGTTCGTCGGCCGGTGACGGGTCAGTCCCGCGGCGCGGGCGCGTTGAGGACGGCCTCCAGCAGGCCGGGGAAGCAGGCGGCCAGGTCGTCCTCACGCAGCCGCACGATGCGGGCGGTGCCCTCGACGCGCTGCGAGATCACGCCGGCGTTGCGCAGGATGCGCAGGTGGTGCGACACGGTCGAGCGGGAGATGGTCAGCCCGGCCTGGTGGGCCGCGTGGTAGCAGGCCGACTCGCCCTGGCCGGCCAGCACCCGGACGAGCGCGAGGCGCACCGGATCGGCCAGCGCGGCGAGTACCGACTCGAGACGCAGCTCCGTCACGGCTGGCTGGGCGACCGCAATGTTCACATGACGAGCATAGCCGAGGCCTGGCCCTGATTCGATGATCGCAGTAATATACGACGAACATCGAATAGTTGACGGATGTCGAACAAGGGGGGGACCTGTGTCCGAGCTGGAACCGCGCCGCTGGTGGATACTGCCGGTGCTGTTGTCGGCGACGTTCATGTACGGCTTCGACGGCAACGCCGTGAACGTCGCCATCCCGTCGCTGCAGCAGGATCTGCACGCCGGCCAGGTCGCCCTCGAACTGGTCGTCGGCGGCTACGCCTTCTCCTACGCGATGGGCCTGGTGACCGGCGGCCGGCTGGGCGACCTGCTGGGCCACCGCCGGATGTTCCTGACCGGCATGGCCGGCTTCACCGTCGCGTCCGTGCTGTGCGGGCTGTCGCAGAACTCGGCCGAGCTGGTCGGCGCCCGCTTCATCCAGGGCCTGACCGCGGCCGTGATGGTGCCGCAGGTGCTCGCGCTGATCACGTCGATCTTCCCGGCCACCGAGCGGCCGAAGGCCCTGTCCTGGTTCGGCGTGGTGATGGGCCTGTGCGGCATCGCCGGCCAGGTGCTGGGCGGCCTGCTGCTCACCGTGCAGCTGTTCGACCTGGGCTGGCGGGTCATCTTCTTCGTGAACCTGCCGATCGGCATCGTGGTGTTCGCGCTGGCCTGGCAGTTGCTGCCGCGCGTCGCCTCGCAGCGCAAGCCCGGCCTCGACCCGGTCGGCGTGGTCGGCATCTCCGGCGCGATCGCGCTGGCCCTGGTGCCGCTGGTGATCGGCCGGGAAGAGGGCTGGCCGGCGTGGACCTTCGTGTCGCTGGGCGCCTCGGTCGTGGTGATGGCGGCCGCGCTGCTGTGGGAACGGCGACTGGCCAACTCCGGCGGCCAGCCGCTGCTGGACCTGGCCCTGTTCCGCATCCGCTCGTTCAACACCGGGCTGGCCATCAACATCGCCTTCATGGCGTTCTTCGCGAGCAGCATGTTCACGCTGAGCCTGTTGCTGCAGACCGGCCTCGGCCTGACGGCGCTGCAGGCCGGCCTCACGTTCGTGCCGCTGGCGGTGCTGGCCATGGCGACGTCGCTGCTGGGACGGCCGCTGGTGGCCAAGTACGGGCTGCGCACGCTGACCTTCGGCAGCCTGATCAACGTGGTCGGCGTGCTGCTGCTGGTGCTGGAGCTGCACACGCTGGGCGGTGCGGTCGGTCCGCTGTGGATGATCCTGCCGCTGGCCGTGATGGGCTTCGGGCAGGGCCTGGTGCTGCCGTCGCTGATCGGCGCCACGCTGTCGGGCATCCGTCCCGAGCAGGCCGGTGTCGCCGCGGGCGCGCTGACGACGACCCAGCAGTTCGCCGGCGCGGCCGGCCTGGCCGCCATCGGCGTGCTGTATTTCGCGACTCTGGGGTCGCGGACCGGGGCGGCGTCCTACGCTTCGGCCACCGAGATCGCGCTGTGGGTCGACCTCGGTGTGGTCGTGGTGATGACGGTTCTGACCCTGCTGCTGCCCAAGGGCCGGCCGGCCGCGCCGGCGCCCGCGCCGGCGGCGAAGGCCGAGGAGCCGGCCGCGGCCGCGAACAACTGAGAAGGGCGACGATGCGCGGTTACGTCACCGATCCCGCCGGCCGGGCCGGTCTGCTGCTGGCCGACGATCTGCCCGAGCCGACGCCGGCGCCCGACGAGTCGGTCGTCGAGGTGCGGGCGTTCGCGATCAACGCCGGTGAGGCGCGGCTGATCCAGATGCGGCCCGACCGCTGGCGGCCGGGGCAGGACGTGGCCGGCGTGGTGGTGCGGGCCGCGGCCGACGGCGGCGGCCCGCCCGTCGGCGCGCGGGTGGCCGCCCGACTGGACTGGGAGGGCTGGGCCGAGCGGGTGCCGGTGCCGACCAGCCGGGCCGCGCGGTTCGACGACCGCGTGTCGTTCGAACAGGCCGCCACACTGCCGGTGGCCGGGCTGACCGCGCTGCGGGCGTTGTGGCAGGGCGGGGCCGTGTTCGGGCGGCGGGTGCTGGTGACGGGCGCGACCGGCGGCGTCGGCCAGTTCGCGGTGCAGCTCGCGGCGCTGGCCGGCGCCCGGGTCACCGCGTGGGTCAGTGGCGCTGATCGGGAGGAGGAGGCGCGCGAACTCGGCGCGCACTCCGTGATCACGTCGTTGGCCGACGGCGACGGCCCGTTCCACCTGGTGCTTGACGGCGTGGGCGGCCCGGGGCTGACCGAGGCCCTGCACCGGACCGCGCCGGACGGCACCGTCGTGCTGTACGGCGGACCCGGCGGCGCGGCCGAGATCCGGCTCGGCGACTTCTACCGGTCGGCGCACAACGGCCGGATCGTCGGCTTCATCAGCGACGCCCCGGAGGACGCGATCGGCGCCGATCTGACCGTGCTCACCGACCTGGTCGCCGAGGGCCGGCTGCGGCCGCGGATCGGGCTGGCGGCGGACTGGCGTGAGACGCCCGCGGCGTTCGAGGCGCTGGCCGAGCGAAAGGTCCGCGGCAAGGCCGTGCTCACGATCGGATAACCGACCCCAACCCCCGCGAGTCGCGCTCTCAGACACACCGAATGTAGGTTTCGGGCAGAAACGAGTCTCGGGTCTCCGTTCTGCACGAAACCGCATTTCGGTGTGCCCCAGAGCGCGACTCGCGGGGGTTCAGCGCGACTCGCGGGGGTTCAGGTGGCGCGGATTACGGTGCGGCAGCGGTCTAGGACGGTTTCGCCGGGGTGGGCGGCGGGGGAGTGGTGTTCGAGTTCGGCGTAGCCGCCGTAGTGGCCGTCGTCCTCGAAGACCTGGATGACGTCGCCGGTCTGCTGGTACGGGCCGTCGCGGTAGTCGCCGCCGGGATGGACGTCGACGTGCCGCTCGATGACGAGGCCGGGCAGGGTGTACCGGAGCAGGCCGGTGGCGACGTCGGAGGTGAGCCCGAACTTGGTCATCTGCTTGCCGGCGAGGTCGATGGCGGCGGTTCCACGGGCGACGGCGAACCGGTGGGGGTCGACGGGGGAGGAAAGGTGGTCGCGGAAGGAGAAGCCGCCGGTGACACCGATCTCCAGCAACCCGCCCAGTGGAACCTGCACGACGCTCCAGGCGTCGACGGGCTGTCCACTTTGGACGTGGAGGACGGTCTCGGTCGCGTACTCGGCGACGTAGCGGGTGTCGGCGTGCACGGTGATGTGCCGCTCGACGACGACGCTGGTGGCGGCGCCGGTGTTGCGGTCCCGCAGCGTGGCGGTGAGCACGAGGTCGACGCCGTCGGCATGCTGGTGCACGACGTCCCAGTTGCCGGGGTCGATCTCGGTGGGAACGAGGTGCTTCGACAGGTCGTCACGGGCGGTGCCGGCCCAGAACCAGTCCCGCTCGGGCCCGAGCCAGAGCCGGTCGCCGCCGAGGTTCCAGCCGGAAGGCTCGGCAGCGACCCAGAAAGCGTCCCGGCCGCGCACCGAGGCCTGGAGGATTCGGCCGGAGGCGGGCGCGAAGGTGATGGTCACGACCGCTCCAGCACGATCACGTCCGCGTCGACGTCCGCCCAGCTGACGGGCAGTCCGGCTGACATCAGGTAGGCCCCGCTGTACGTGCCGTAACGCGCCGACGGTTCCAAACCGGACAGACGCACCCGAGGCTGCCGAGCCGACAGCGCGGGGGAGCCGTCCAAGGCGCCGGTGTTCCACGCCAGCACGACGACCTTGTCGGGACTGGTGTACTGGATGGCGAAAGTCGGATCCGAAGGCGTGCCGATCATGGTCACGGTGGCGGAGTGCAGGAACTCCCGCAGCTCCTTGTACTGCGCGACCAGCAGAGCCGCCTCGGAACGCTGGGAAACGGTCCACGACCGGATGTCCGCGCCGATGCCCAACGCCCCGGCCATGGCCAGCACGAACCGGAACCGCAGGGATCGCGGCCGCGGGTCGAACAGGCCGGGCGCGTCGGTGACCCACGAGCTCATCACGTGCGGGGCATGGGCGTGCAGGAATCCGTACTGAATGGACAGTCGATCCAGCGGACCGGTGTTGTCGCTGGGCCACACGACATCCGTACGGGCAATCGTCGCCAGCTCAACCCGAGCGCCACCGCCGGCGCAGCCCTCGATGGCCACGTTCGGATGGGCGGCCCGCAGGAAGTCCAGGATCCGCAGGTAGTTCCGGGCATGGGCGCCGTCCAGGTCGAGCGACTCCGGCGCACCCGCGCCGGGGCGCCCTCGCTCGGTCGGCGGCCGGTTCATGTCCCACTTCAGGTACCGAATCGGGTAGTCGGTGAGCAGATCGTCCAAAGTGGCCCGTACGAACTCGAACACGTCCTCCCGGCCCAGATCCAGCAGCAGCTGGTTGCGGATCAGGGTCGGCGGCCGGCCGTCGAGGTGGTACACCCAGTCGGGGTGCTCGGCGTACAGCCGGGATTTGGGGCTGATCGCCTCCGGCTCCACCCACAGCCCGAACTCCAGGCCGAGGGATCGGACCTCTTCCACGAAAGCCCCGAAGCCGTGCGGGAACTTCGCCGGATCGGGCGTCCAGTCGCCGAGGCCGCCGGTGTCGTCGTTGCGCCCCACGAACCAGCCGTCGTCGACGACGAAGAGCTCCGCGCCGACCTCCGCCGCGATCTTGGCCAGCTCCAGCTGCCCGTCGGCCTCGACGGCGAACTCCGTTGCCTCCCAAGAGTTGTACAGCACGCGACGGCCGCCGGGGGACAGTTGTCGCTCGTACGAATGCCACACCCGGGCCAGGCCGCCGAGACCCTCGGCGCTGTGCGCGGCGGCCACCTGCGGCGTCTCCAGCGACGCCCCGGGCTCCAGCAGCACCGCCGACTCGTGCGGCTGCCGGCCGATCCGCACCCGGCACGACCCGCTCAGCTCGATGTCGGCGTCGATGTGCCACGATCCGGGCCACGCCAACTGGAAACCCCAGGTGGGACCGTCGTCCGAAGCGTCCTGCACGGCCAGATACGGCGAATACCCATGCCCGGCAACGCCCTGTTGACTGCCGATCGAGAACCGACCCGCCGGCAGCACGACCTGCCGGAGCTGGAACTCCTGCGCCCACCGTCCAATGAGGAAAGACATCCGCGCGGTGTCGACCGGTACGCAGAAGCCGGCGGAGTCGAAGCGCTCCAACCGAATCGGCGCGGAGCCGGTGTTGGTCAGCTCGGTCCACCGCAGCAGGACGTCGGTGCCGTCAACCACCTTGTAGTACAGATCGGTACGCAGGCCGGTCAGGGCGTCTCCGAAGGTCAACCGCAGCGACGTGTCGGTGGCGGACGCCGAGTCGAACTGCCACCACAGTTCCCGCGCTGCCCCAACGGGTCCAGCCACCAGGTCGGCTCCGGCGAACGGCCGCAGCCCGAACGGGGCGTACTCGACGGGCGCGCCGTCGGCCTCGGTCAGATACGGCGTGCGACCGACGTTGGCCAGCGGCGACGGGCCGTCTTCGACGCCGAGAGGCCCCCACGACCGGAGCTCCGCCCAGCGGCGGTGCTCCGGCAGGCCGACGGTGTACGTGGTGGTCGCGAGACGCAGCGTCCACTGCTGGGTCACTTGACCGCCCCCAGCGCGAGCCCGGCCACGAAGTGCCGCTGGAACCGGAGGAAGACGGCGACGGTGGGGATGGCGGCGATCACCGAGCCGGCGGCGATCACGTTCCATTGCGACACATACTGTCCCTGAAGGCCGAGCAGCGCGGAGGTGATGGGCATCTTGGTGTCGGTGCGGATCACCGTGATCGACCACAGCAGGTCGTTGAACACCCAGGTGAACGCCAGCGCGGACAGCGAGGCCAGCGCCGGCCGGGTCAGCGGCAGGATGATCCGCCAGAAGATCTGGAGCGGCGTCGCGCCGTCGATCACCGCCGCCTGCTGGATCTCCGACGGGATGGCCCGCATGAAGCCGTACAGCACGAAGGTGTAGAAGCCCAGGCCGAAGCCGATCTGCACGCCGATCAGCGCGCCGAGCGTGTCGTAGATGCCCAGCATCTCCGCCATCTTCGACACCGGCACCAGCAGGATCTGCGGCGGCAGCAGGTTGCCGGCCAGCATCACCAGCAGCACCGTCCGCCGGAACGGCAGGTCGTAGCGGCTCAGCGCGAACGCCGAGATCGCGCCCAGCGCCAGCGTGATGATCACGGCCGGGATGGTGACCACGAGGCTGTTGACCATCGCCTGGAACTCGCCGCCGTCGATCCACGCCTGCGCGAAGTTGCCCAGCGTGAACGAGTGCGGCAGGCTGCCGACGCCGTTCGCGGCGACGTCGTCGAAGGTGCGCAGGCTGGTGACGACCACCAGCAGGATGGGCAGCAGCCACAGCACGGAGATGCCGCCGGCCACCAGGTGGTAGCCGCCGGTCTTCAACGCCGCCTGAGGTCCTTTGGGGCGGCGGCTCATGCGTCCGCGTCCCGGAACGCACGCACCAGGTACGTGAGGATGACCCCGAAGGCCAGCACGAAGATCACCACGGCCAGCGCCGAGGCGTAGCCCAGGCGCAGCGACTGGAATGCGGTGGAGTACATGTAGGTGCTCAGCAGTTCCGAGGAGTGGTAGGGGCCGCCGCGGGTGAGCGCCCACACGACGTCGAACGAGCGCAGCGAGTCGATGATGATCACCGACAGCACCACGGAGTTGACGCTGCTCAGCTGGGGCAGCGTGATCTTGGTGAACTGCTGCCACCTGGACGCTCCGTCCACAGTGGCCGCTTCGTACAGTGTCGGGTCGATGCCCTTGAGACCGGCCAGGTACAGCACCATGATGTAGCCGATCTGCCGCCACAGCGCCGGCACGATCACCGCGTACAGCGCGGTGTTGGCGTCGGACAGCCAGGAGTGCTGCCAGCTGTCCAGGCCCAGCGCGCCGAGAATCGTGTTGACCAGGCCGTCCGGCTGGTAGATCGCCTGCCAGATCAGCGCGGTGGCCACCAGCGAGAACACCACCGGCGTGAACAGCGCGGCCCGGTAGAAGCCCACGCCCCGGCGGTCCTTGAGCAGCAGCAGCGCCATGCCCAGGCCGCCCAGCGCGGACAGGCCGCCGAACAGCACCAGCCACAGCACGGTGTCCAGGAACGCCCGGCCGAAGGTGGGGTCGGAGAACAGCTCCGCGTAGTTGCCGAAGCCGACCATCACCGCCGGCGAGACGCCGTCCCAGCTGGTGAACGACAGGTACACGCCCTGGAGCGCGGGCCAGAACACCCACAGCGTCTCGACCAGCAGCGGCACCAGCACGAACGCCAGCAGCGTCGGGGAGAGGGTGCGGCGCCGGCGGCGCGGCCCCGCCGCCGAGGGCGGGGCCACGGCCGGCGCCGTGAGGGTCGCGGTCATGTCAGGAGTTCCAGACCTTCTTCGCGGCGGTCTGCCAGTCGGTGAGGATGGAGTCGATCTGCTCCGGGTGCTGGATGAACCTGATCAGCGCCGCGTCGGCGGTCGGCTGGAGTGCGTCGCTGGAGTCCCGGTTGAAGAACTGGGTCAGGTCGGCCGCCTTGTTCAGCATCTCCTTGCCCTTGGTGATCAGGGCGGTGCCGGCGTCCTTGGCCGCCGGGTTGGCCGGCAGCGAGCTGCCCGAGGACGACTTCAGGTACGCCTCCTGGGCCTCGACCGTGGTCAGGTACTTCAGGAAGTCCAAGGTCTGCTGCGTGCGCTTGGTGTGGGAGCTGGCGAAGAATCCGTCGGTGGGGGCCTCCTCGGCCAGTGGCACCGACGGGTCGACCACCGGGAACCGGAAGAAGCCGATGTCGTCCACGTCCTCCTTGGGCGTGGTGTCGAGCAGGAAGGTGCCGATCAGCATCATGCCGGTGCGGCCCTGGAGCAGGTTGGTGGTGGCGTCCTGGAAGGACAGCGCCGTGCCCTTGGGATCGAAGTGCGGCAGCGCCGTCTTCCACTGGTCGAACACCTTGTGCACCTGCGGGTCGGCGAAGCTGTGCTTGCCGGCCAGCAGCTCCCGGTGGTAGTTCGCGCCGTTGATGCGGATGTTGAGGTAGTCGAACCAGCCCGAGGCCACCCACGGCGTCGAGTTGTCGGCGCCGAGGCCGATCGGGGTGACGCCCTTGGACTTGATCGTCTCGCAGACCTGGAGGAAGTCGGCCCAGCTGGTGGGCTCCTGCACGCCCCACTTGGCGAAGTTGGACTTCCGGTAGAACAGGCCCCAGAAGTAGTAGCTGGTGGGGACGAAGATCTGCTTGCCGCTGTCGGTGCTGAGCTGCTTGAGCGCGTCGCTGTAGCCGGTGGCGCCGTTCCACACGTCGCTCACGTCGAGCAGCAGGCCCTTGTCGGCGTAGGAGCGGGCGACCGAGCCGGCGTACCAGGTCATCACGTCCGGCGGGTTGGACGAGGTGAGGTAGGTCGGCAGCTGGGTCCGGAAGGTCTCGGACGCGACCGTGTTCAGGCTGGCCTGCGAGCCGCCCTTCTTGTTGAAGGCGTCGATCAGCGCCTGCATGGCCGCCTTGGCCGACGGGGCGGAGAGGTTGGACTGCACGGTCACCGGACCGGTGGCCGACCCGCCGCCGGCCGAGCTGCCGGTCGAGGTCACGCAGCCACCGAGCGCGGTGGCCGCGCCTACGGCGCCGAGTCCGGCGAGGAAGTTGCGCCGGGAGAAGCGTGCGGTGGTCATCGGCGGCCCCTGTCGTGCACGTGGGTGGAGGTGACAGTGAGGTTGCAGCGGCGAGGCGTCGGTGTCAAGATATATTACTAAATTAGTATCTGCGGTCGCCGCGCGCTAAGGTATGCCCTCAGCGCGAGGGGTGGAGGGATGTTGGCCGGTTACCAGCTCAGGGGCGTGCACGGGCAGACCGTGGAGGCGCTCGCGCGGCGGATCCTGTCCGGGGAGATCCCCGAGGGGGCGACGCTGGACCTGCTCGCGCTGCGCGAGGAGCTGGACGTCAGCCTCACGGCGCTGCGCGAGGCGCTGAAGGTGTTGTCCGCCAAGGGCATCATCGACGCCCGGCAGAAACGCGGCACCTTCGTGCAGCCCCGCAGCACCTGGAACATGCTCGACGGCGACGTGCTGCGCTGGCGCTCGGCCGGGCCGCCCGACCCCGACCTGCTGGAGCACCTCGCCGAGGTCCGGTCGATCGTGGAGCCGGCCGCGGCCAAGCTCGCCGCGCAGCGGGCCACCGACACCGACCTGGCCGACATGGACGACGCGCTGACCCGGATGGCCGGCGCCGCCGGCAAGCCCGGCGAGCTCGTCGACGCCGACCTCGACTTCCACCGGGCCCTGCTCGGCGCCACCCACAACCAGCTGGTGGTGCAGATGGAGCGGGTCATCGCGAGCGGGCTGGCGATGCGGGACCAGGTCGTGCACAACGCCGATCCCGCCGACGATCCGGTGCCCAGCCACCGCAAGGTGCTGGAGGCCATCCGGGCCGGCGACGCCGAGGCGGCCGAGCAGGCCATGCGGGCGCTCGTGGACAAGGCCAGCGAGGACCTGCGGCGGATCTCCGGGCACTGATTGCCGGGGATCTCGGGCCGCTACGACGACGCCAGCTTGACGAAGCGGGCGGCCCGCTCGGCCAGGGCGGACAGGTCGCCGCCGGACGCGGCGTCGCCGACCAGCGGGGAGCCGACGCCGACCGCGATGGCGCCGGCGGCCAGGTACGCCTCGGCCTCGGCGAGGCCGACCCCGCCGACGGGCACGAACGGCACGTCCGGAAAGGGTTGGCGCAGGGCGGAAAGGTAGGCGGGGCCGCCGATCGAGGCCGGAAACAGCTTCACGGCCTCGACGCCCAGGGACAGCGCCGTCTCGATCTCGGTGGGTGTCAGGGCGCCGGCCAGCAGCGGCAGGCCGGCCTCGACGCAGGCGGCCGCCGAAGCGGAAAGCGCAGGGCTGACGGCGAAGGTCGCGCCGGCGGCGATGGCGGCGGAGGCCTGCGCGGCGGTGCGCACGGTGCCGGCGCCGAGCCAGCAGCCGTCGGGCGCCTCGACCGACGAGATGGCCTCCAACGCCCCAGGGCCGGTGAGCGACACCTCGACCAACCGCACGCCGGAGTCGAACAGCACCCGCACGGCGTCACGCGTCTTCTCGACGCCGTCGCCGCGGATGATGCCGACGAGGCGAGTCGTCCGCAGGATGTTCCCGAAAGTCACCACTCCGCCAGGCTCCCGTCCTCGTGCCGCCACACCGGCGACCGCCACGCGTGCCCGGCCTCGGCGGCCCGCCGCACGGCGTCCTCGTCGATCTCGATGCCCAGCCCGGGCCCGGTGGGCCGGGCCATCTGCCCGTCCACGAAGGCGAACGGGCCGGTGTCGGCAAGATACCCGGTGAGCTCGTTGCCGGCGTTGTAGTGCAGGTTCAGACTCTGTTCCTGGATCAGGAAGTTCGGCGTCGCGAACGCCACCTGCACGCTGGCGGCCAGCGAGATCGGCCCGAGCGGGCAGTGCGGGGCGAGGCTGGCGCCGTAGATCTCGGCCAGCGACGCGATGCGGCGCAGCTCCGAGATGCCGCCGGCGTGCGAGGGATCGGGCTGTGCGACGGCGATGCCGGCGTCGAGCGCGGGCTTGAAGTCCCAGCGGGAGTAGAGGCGCTCGCCGGTCGCGATCGGCACGGGCGAGGAGTCCACAACGGACCTGAGCACGTCGACCGGTAACTCTGGCAGGATCGGCTCCTCGACGAACAGCGGCCGCACCTCCTCGAGCAGCGGCAGCAGCCGGCGGGCCATGGCGGGGGAGACGCGGCCGTGGAAGTCGATGGCCAGCCCGCGCTCGGGGCCGAGCACCTCGCGGGCCTCGCGTGCGCGTTCGACGACGCCGTCGACGTCGGCGGGGGTGGCGATGGCGTCGATCGGGCCGCAGGCGTTCATCTTCACGGCGGTGAAGCCCCGGTCCACCTGGGTCTGCACCGCCTCGCGAATCCCGTGTGGACGGTCGCCGCCGACCCAGGAGTAGACCCGGATCCGGTCGCGGACGGGACCGCCGAGCAGCTCGTGCACGGGCACCCCACGCACCTTGCCAGCGATGTCCCACAGCGCCTGGTCGTAGCCGGCGAGCGCGCTGGAGAGCACCGGGCCGCCACGGTAGAAACCGCTGCGCCGCAGCACCTGCCAGTGCTCCTCGATGCGCAGCGGGTCCTGCCCGCGCACCAGGTCGGCCAGCTCGTGCACGGCGGCCTGCACGGTCTCCGCGCGGCCCTCCACCACCGGCTCGCCCCAGCCGACGACGCCCTCGTCCGTGCTGACCCGCAGGAACAGCCAGCGCGGCGGCACCAGGAACGTCTCGATGTCAGTGATCTTCACAGGCCCGCCTCACGGTTCGTCCGCCGATCATCACCGAGGGTACAACAAAACATTAATTATGGATACTTGTTGACAGGTCTCCTACGATGGCCTCCGTGTTGATCGACGTCACGCTGGCCATCCGGCCGGACATGCCGCACTGGCCCGGAAGCACGTCCCCGGTGTGCGAGTGGGAGACCCGCCTCGACCGCGGCGAGGAGTCCGACGCCAGCAAGTGGACGCTGTCCGCGCACCAGGGCACGCACGTGGACGCCCCGTCGCACTTCATCCCGGGCGCCGCCGGCATCGAGGACATCCCGCTGGACGTGCTGTGCGGACCGGTCCACGTCCTCGGCATCCCCGACGACAGCCCGATCCGCGCCGACCACGTCGCCGAGATCCCGGCCGGGGTGGAACGGGTTCTCTTCCGCACCACCAACTCCACCGCCGGCCGGCTGTTCCGGGAGTTCGACCCCGGCTACGTCGCGGTGAGCGCGCAGGCGGCAGAAGCGTTGGTGGCCAGGGGAATCCGGCTCGTCGGCATCGACTACCTGTCCGTCGAATGCTTCGGCGCCAACGATTTCCCCGCCCACCACACGCTGCTCGGCGCCGGCGTCCCGATCATCGAGGGCCTCGACCTCGCCGCCGCCCCGCCGGGGCCCTACGAGCTCACCTGCCTCCCGATCCGGCTCACCGACGCCGAAGCCGCACCGGCCCGCGTGGTGCTGACCCGCTGACTACGCCGAGTCCTTCTGCACCATCCAGCCGCCGTCGACCAGGATGTCCGCGCCGGTGACGAAAGACGCCCCCGGCGACAGCAGGAACGCGATCACCGACGCCACCTCGGCGGGGTCGCCGAGCCGGCGCAGCGGGGTGGATTCCTGGCTGCGCAAGCGGTCCTCTTCGGACACTCGGTCCCACGCGGCGGTCAAGATCGGCCCCGGCAGCACCGTGTTCACCCGCACCTCCGGCGCGTACTCCACGGCCAGCTGCCGGCCCAGCGACACCAGTGCGCCCTTGGTCGCCGCGTACGCCGGATGCCCCGGCAAACCGGCCCGCGCGTGCACCGACGACACCAGCACGATCGCTCCGCTTCGCGCGCGCAGCAAGGGAAGGAACCGGTGCGCGGCAAGGTAGGCGGCGGTCAGGTTGACGTCGATCTGGCGCGACCACTCGGCCGGTGACTGCTCGTGCAGCGGCTTCACGACGACGGTGAAGGCGTTGCTCACCAACGCGTCCACCTGCCCGCCGGCGGCCTCGGACACCTCGTCCCAGGTCGCCGGCGCGCTGACGTCGCCGCGGACGGCCACCTCGGGGCCCTCGGCGATGTCCACGCCGATGACCCGGTAGCCGTCCGCGGTGAGCCGCCGGGCGGTGGCCGCGCCGATGCCCGACGCGGCCCCCGTCACAACAGCGGTTCGATCAGACAAAGCAGCTCCTCACAGCACGGTCTGGTGCACGTGGCCGTCCACGCCCCGGGAGGCCACCCACGCCGAGCCTCCTCCGCCGGCCGCGACACCGAGGGTGCCGACGATGGCGTTGCTGGCGTACTCGCCGCGGGGGAACCATCCTCCCCAAGCACCGTCGGTGAAGTTGCGCTGCCACAGCGTGTAGTCACTGGCTCGGGCGAACATGTACAGCCGCCCGGAGGTCGCCAGCAGCGTCGGGGCGGTGCTGATCACACCGCCCAGACCGGTCCAGCCGGTGTTCTGCTCCCACAGCCAGGCGCTGTCGTCGAAGGCCCGCACCACGATGTGCGTGCCGTTGGCGTCGGCGACGGCACTGGGGCGGCCGTAGATAGGCTTGTCGCTGGGGCTCCCCAGCGACGTCCACGTGCCGTAGCCGCCGTTGTCGCGCTGCCACACCTTGCCGTCCGCACCCCGGGCCACCAGCGTCCACTGCGTGGGCGAGGTGAAGGCGACGGTGGGAGAGTCGGTCAGGTTGCCGCCGAGCCGCACCCAGCCGCCCCAGTGGCCGTTCTGGAACGTCCGCTGGTACGCCGCGTTGTCGGTGCCGCGCACGAAGACGTCGACCCGGTCGGCGCCGGACGCGTAGGCCGCCGGCTGGCCGACGATCTCGTTGTGCGTGGGGCCGCCGAGCAGGGCCCACTTGCCGCTGCCGACGGTGCTCTCCGCCAGCTGACCGGACGCGTCCCGTACGAACGTGTACGCGTGCGTGTCGTCGAACCGCACCAGCGCCGGGCTGTCGCTCGCGTTGCCGCCGAGGTCGTTGCCGGGCGTCAGGTCCGTGCCCTGGAGCTTCAGCATCACGGTGCCGTGCGCCGGAACCGTGGCGGTGTACGAGCCGGTGGTGGTGCCCTCGTCGGCGCGGGCCCGCAGGTCACGCACCTTGACGTTGCCGGTCAGCCCCGCCTTGGCGAAGTCGACGGTCATCGAGGAGTCGGCGTCGCTGCGGTTCAGCAGCACGACCGCCCGGTTCCCCTTGCCCGACAACACCTTGCTGTAGACGTTGCCGCCGCCGGAGTCCTCGACCCGGACGCCCTGGATGTCCAGCGGGTCCTGGTCGACGGCGAGGATCTCCGGGTTCTTCAGCGTGTCGAGCATCGACTGCGGCAGCGTGCGCGGGTCGGAGCCGATGATCAGCGGCGACGCCATCTCCGCCCACATCACGAACTGCGTGGTGGACTCCTCCTCGGTCAGCTCGGTGCCGCCGGTCGGGTAGGGACGCATCGGGATCAGGTAGTCCGGGTCGTTGTAGTGGCCGACGGTCTGCGCCTCGGGGTGCGCCGCGTTGTCGTCGGCGTTGCGCAGGATGTCCGACCACTCGCCGGGCGTCGGGTTGCCGAACGCCACGTCGGTGTCGGTGCGCCAGGACGTCGCCGCGCCGGGGCCCCAGGTGTAGGCGTAGCCGGCCTCGCGGGTCGACGGCCAGTCGGGCACGCCCCACGCGCCGGTGACCGGGTCGCACAGGTTGAGGATCATCTTGCGGCCGGTGTTGGCCACGGCGTCGGAGAACTGCTTGAACACGACCGCCGGGTCCAGCTTCTGGGCCAGGCCGCACAGGAAGTCGATCTTGATGGCGTCGAAGGCCCAGTGCGCGAACTGGTCGGCGTCGCGCTGGTAGTAGCCGCCGCTGCCCAGGCCGCAGTTCTTGCCGTCGTAGGCGCCGGCGTCGGTGTAGATGCCGGCCTTCAGGCCGAGACCGTGGAGGTACTTGGTCAGGTTGTCCATGCCGTGCGGCCAGCGCGCCGGGTCGACGACCAGGTTGCCCTTGCTGTCGCGCGGCGTGTTGTCGGCCTGCCAGCCGCCGTCCAGCCACACGATGTCGTAGCCGGCCTTGGCCAGGCCGCTGGACACCAGGAAGTCGGCCACGGCGTGCACGTTCTGCTCGGTCGGGCGACCCAGGCCGAAGTAGGAGTTCCAGCCCATGTACGGGGTGGGGGACACGACCCCAGAGCCCGGTTGGCCAGGGCCCGGTTGGCCGGCGCTCGGCTGGTCGGCGTCGGCGGTCCCCGTGGCCACCCCCAGCGGGGGGACCGCCAGCGAGCCGATGCCGAGCGCGATCGCGCAGGCGAGCGTGAGTCTGCGTAAGAACATCGATTCCCTCGTTCCTGGCGGCTGCGCTGCTGCCGGGTCGAAGGTTGCCGGTGGGGCACCCACCGTGTCAATATTTATTCGTAATTTACGAGCAGCTGTTACGGACGAAAAAACCCGCCGCCTGGGCGAGGCGACGGGCTCCTTCGGATGACCTAGCGGCTGGGCCAGTCCCAGCGGATGCCGAACACGCCGGGGCCGAAGCCCAGCGCGACCGAGTGCACGCCGCCGGACGGGTCGAGCGTGAGGTTGCGGCGGCGGGACGGGCCCTCCTCGCCGGCCGGCACCGCGTACTGCTGGCAGCGCGCCGGCAGCCGCGAGGAGTCGAACCGCACCTCGATGACGTACTCGCGGACCGGCAGCCGGAACTTGCGGCAGTAGGCGTTGCCGCTGGCCGGGAAGGTCGGGCCGGGGTTGTTGAGCTGGTACTCCATGATGACGGTGTCGCCACGGGCCAGCGTCCGGTCGAAGACCAGCTCGGCGACCATGATGCTGGACTCCTCGTCCACCGCCGTGCGGCCGACCCTGCAGTTGCTCAGGTTGGTCAGCTCCGGGATCACGCCCGGGCCGGACTCGGCGTCGTAGACGAGCACCCAGCGGTCGGCGCCGTCCTGCTCCGCGCGCAGCACCTGGCGCACCCACAGCGAGCGCTGACCGCCGTCGGCGGCCACCTCGATGCGGTCGTGCTGGCTGAGCCGGCCCAGTCGGCAGTCGGAGCTGGTGTCGACCCGGGACAGCAGCGAGGCCAGCCGCTCCCGCCGGGACCACAGCGCGTCGATCGGCAGCACGCGGGTGGGCCGGCTGCGGCGGCCGCGTGGCCGGGGCGGGCCGAGCAGCGCCGTGAGCGAGCTCGGCGGCACGCCGAGCACGGCTTCGAGGTGGCGCAGGGCCTCAAGGGACTCCGGCCGCTCGGGGCGTCTGCGGCCGGACTGCCAGTAGCTGAGCGTGGCGACGCTGATGGTGATGCCGCGCAGCCCCAACCGGTGCTGGATGCGGTCCAGGCTCAACCGGCTGGTCTTGATCGCGGCGCGCAAGGCGTCCGGAAACGGACCGGTGGCCAGCAGGCCGACCAGTTCGTCCCGGTCGGCTGGCACGGTGTCGACGAACGACAGGTCCGGATGACCAGCAGCGATCGTCATAGTGACTCCTCGCTGTCAACTTGTCACGCAGCAGTGACACTACTGGGTGAGCACGTGACCGTGGCACCTCTGAACGGAGGCTGTGTGTACTCCTAATGGCGTAAAGTATTACGTGGAGTCGCCAGGTGTCCAGCTGTAACCGGTTCGACGGTCCCGCGTACGGGTTGGTTCACCTTAGTGTCGGACCGCGGGCAAGCCCCCTTTCGGCCGCCCCGTAGGCTGATGCCGTGACCACCCCGAGACCCGCGGGCGACCGCGTGTTCGCCGACGTGGCCACCGCAGTGCTGGGGCCCGGCGACCACCGGTTCGCCGATCTCCTCGACGTGCTGGACCGAATGCCGGCCGGGCCGGTGGATGTGGTGCACGCCAACGACGACCTGCTGCCGCGGCTGGCCCACGAGAACGGGCTGGACGCCGCGCTGTCGGCGGCGCGGCTGGCGCTGCGTCCCGGCGGCCTGTTCATCGCCGCTGTGCCGGAACTGGAGAAGCTGCGCCGGTTGCGGCCGACCGCCCCGCCGCCGCGCGTGTCCGGGCGTGGCGACCAGCGCCAGGTCACCGTGCAGTTGTGGGACTGGGCCGAGGACGGCCAGTCCTACGGCCTGGAGGTGCTGCAGCTGGCCCGCTCCGGCAGCCAGTGGGAGCTGATCCGGGCCGTGTCCACCCGGCACCAGGTGATCACCGGCGCGCAGGTCACGGCCGGGCTCACCGCCGCCGGCTTCGCCGCCGTGCAGCGGCTGATCCCCAAGGAGAGCGGCCACCCGCTGCCGCTCTGGGTGGCCGTCGCCCCTTAGGACTTTCAGCCGAAGGTCACGTGCTTCGACCAGAACGCCAGCAGATCCGCGTCGCCGGTCACGCCGTGCGGCTCCCGCCGGCGGTAGATGATCAGCAGCAGCTCCGTCAGCGGAGCTTCGACCGTGACCGCCGCCGGCTCGTCGCCGCGCAGGTTCACGATGGCGTCGCCGGTGAGGTCCACGTGCCAGGCGGCGTCGATGTCGGTGGCACGGAAGGACAACGCCCGCCCCGGGCCGAGCAGGTCACGCTTGGCCGGGTTGAACTCGAAGTGCTGGGGCAGCGCGTCCAGTTCCATCCACTCGTCGATGGCGTCGACTGCGACATCCGGATCCGCGGCGTACTCGCGTCCGGCCGCCAGCATCGCGTCCGCTCGATGGATCAGGGTTTCGTGCACCATGCGGCGGGCGAAGAAGCCGACCGGCATAGGGGCGAGCGGCGTCCACACCGTGACGTCCGGTCCCGCCTCGGCGATCGTCGCCGACAGTCGCTTCGCCCCGTCCAGCAGCCACTTGGTCGGCGGTTCGCCCGAATCGTCGCCGTTCACGTCCCGGGACGGGTCGGGCACCGGCTCCTGGGCGCGGGTGCGGACGACCTCCTCGATCCAGGCGTGCGCGCCGCCGAGGTGGCGGAGCAGACCGCCCAGGCTCCAGTCGGGGCAGGACGGCACCCGCGCGGTCAGGTCCGCGCCGGCCAGGCCGTCGGCGAGCAGTTCGGTCTGGGTGACGATCTCGGCGCAGTGGCGCTCGAAGTCCATCGGTGCTGTCTCCTCAGGTAGGCGTCGGTCACCCTACGGTCGGAATCGCTTGCCGGTCCTCGACATCTAGGATGCCGATCCATGTGGGGGGCGATTGGCGGCGGGGTCGACCTGGCCGGTGTCGTGATCTTGGTCGTGATATGGATCCGGATGGCGAACGCCTATCAGCGGGCCGGCGTCCGGTTCCTCGCCATGTCGGCGCTGGTCGGCTTGCCGTCGGCGGTTCGCAAGCGGCTGATGAGCGCGATCCGGCATGGCGACGTCGTGCCGGCCGAGCTCCAGGACGTCGCTCTGCGGTGGGCACATCAGGAGGTGCTGCGCAGGGGCGTGTGCTGGTCCTCGATCGTGGGCATGGTGATGATGGTCAGCGGGCTGCCGACCTTGTTCGCGAGCACCGAACGGCTGTCAGCGGTCGCATTCTGGTTGGACCTCGTGGTGTTGTGCGGGATGGTCCTGGCCTTCGTCTACGTGTGGCGAGACCAGTTGGCCGCCGCGCGGCTGCTCAGGGGCAGCTCTCGGCCAGCTTGACCACGCCGAAGTCGATCTTCACCCCGGGCTGGATCTGCGAGCCGGCGGCGATGTTCTGGCTGCACACCTTCCAGTCCCGGTCCAGGATCTGGTGCCGGCCCTTGCCGCTCACGTCGTGCGAGCTGGTGAAGAAGATCTCGTAGCCGGTCAGCTTCTGGATCGCGTCCTGCGCGTCCTGAAGCCCCGCGCCGACCTCGTTCGGCATCGCCCAGTGGTGGATCTGGATCACCGGCGACGTCGTCGTGGCGCCGGGTGCCGGCGGCGTGTCGAGTTGATTCGGCGCGCAACTGCCGGCGACCGCCGCGAGCGCGATGCCGATGACGACCTTGAGCACGGCTCAACCTCCCCAGGACGAGTGCTCCCTCGATCCTCTCCGTGACCTCCGTTCGGCGGAATACCCGATCGTGTGAACGTCACGCTCAGACCGTATGGCCGAGCCGGATATCGGGATTGGTCACGCGCCACAGGTCGGGTCCGATCTGCTCGGATCGCGCCCGAATCCCGTCGACGAGATCGGAGGGCCATCGGGTGGCGCGGGACCACAGCACGCCGACCAGCGGCACGCCGGAAAGGTTGGCGTCGGACAGATCGGCATCGGTCACGTCGATCAGCGCCCGCTCCAGGATCGGCGTCGCCCGAGCCAACTCGCCGGCATCGGCCGTCTCGATCGCCGCGGCGAAGGCGCTGTCCCGCGACGCCGCGATCGTCGTCAGGCGTGCCCTGCCGACAGCGACCCGGAGGAGCCGGGCCAGCAGTGGTGGCGCGGTCCGGAACAGGTGCTTGATGTGCGGCTCGGCCAAGTTGATCTGGCCACCCGCAAGCGCCCGTCGGATGGCGGCCACGTGAGCCGCGCTGTCGGCGGGAAAGTCACCTGGGCCGCGCCAACCCTGGAGCCGGCCGGCGAACCTGGTCGCGTGGGCGAGGGACTCGCCGAGCGCCGCGGCGACGGCCAGGCCGGGCACCGCGAGGCCGAGTTCGGCGGCGATGGACGTGGCGGCGGTGAACTCGGTGAGGATCCTTTCGGTGGCGTCGGGGTGACGGACGAGGTAGCCACGCAGGCCCGGCCGGAGCTCCCGGGTGAGTCGTTCGCACAGCACCTTGACGGGCTCGAGCGCCGCCTCCCCGTCGAGGGCTCGATCGAGATCGACGACGTCCGCGGCGTGCGTGACTTCCGTCGCGGTGGCCTCCGCCACGACGACGATCCGGAGGTCGGCGAGACCGCCGACCGGGAACCACATGCGGGCCGCCAAACGCCACGGCGCCGGTCGGTGTGCGAAATCCAGGGCGTAGTCGAGCAGGAGGCTCGGACCGGTCGCCGGGCCAGGTCCGACGATCGCGGTCAATCCGGCGTCGAGGTCGAGGACCGTGTCCAAGGCCTCGCCCAGTGTCCGCGCGCGGGACGGCAGGGTGGCGTCGGCGAGTCCCGCGTCGAGGTCCAACACCTCGTCCAGCGCGTCGAGCAGGTTCTGGTCGGCGGACTCCAGCCGATCGTCGTCATTCACCGCTGGGCTCCTTTCCGCTCAACCAGGTGCTCAATGTTCTCCTCGCCCGCAGGAGGTGCTGCCGCACGGCGTCGCCGGTGAGGCCCAACTCCTCGGCGATCTCCGCCGGCTCGTAGCCCGCCAGTTTCCAGGCGATGACCTGACGTTGGCGCGGTGACAGCAGATCCATACCGCGGATCAGGTCGTGGCGGAGTTCCCAGCCGGCCACCTCGTCGCCACGGAGCAGGGGACCGGCCGGCAGCGGATCCACCGGCGATTCCCTGCCGTTGACCCGTAATCGGATGAACTCGCGGCTCGCCACCCGGTGCGCCCACGCTTTGGGGTGTTCGATCGAGTGCCACTGCTGGAACGCCTTGGCCATGGTGTCCTGGGCGATGTCGGCGGCCTCCGGCAGAGTGGCGCCGAGCTTGAGCAGGAAGGCGGCGAGAGGCTTGGTCGTCGCGCGATAGAACCCCGCGAATTCCTCGGCGGTGGTGTCGGGTCCGGCGGAGACCCGGGCCGCCTCGGGATCGTGGCCGGTCACCAGGTGCCCGCCTCCGGCCCGTCGTTGCTGATCTGCACGGTCAGCCGAAACCTGACGGCCCGCCGGCGGCGGACGCGAACCGTCAGCGCCGCCGCGCCCAGCAGGGGCCACACCAGATTCACCCAGAGCTCCGTCATCTCGGCCTCACTGTCGTCGGAACGAGGAACGGGGTTGAGAGGCGCGAAGGGCCGCCCGCGTGACTGCCTGTCACCCGATCGGCCTACCAGGTCACGGGCAGGCTCTTCACGCCGTTCTGGAAATTCGAGCGGAGTCGGACGGGCTCGCCGGCGGGACGGATCTCGCCGAGGCGGTCCAGCACGGCCGTGAAGACGGCGGTCATCTGGGCGCGGGCCAGCTGCGCGCCGAGGCAGAAGTGCGGGCCGTGGCCGAAGGTGAGGTGGTCGTTGGGGGTCCGGCCGACGTCGAACCGGTGCGGATCGGGGAACACGCGCGGGTCGCGGTTGGCGGACGAGAACCACACGACCACCTTGTCGCCGGCGCGAATGTCCACTCCGGACAGTGTGGTGTCGGCGGTGGCGGTGCGGCGGAAGTGCATCACGGGCGTCCACCATCGCAGCATCTCGTCGACGGCGGTGGGCAGCAGGGACCGATCCGCCAGCAGCCGCCGGTACTCCGCGGGATGGGACATCAGGGCGATCAGGCCGCCGGGGATGCCGTTGCGAAGGGTTTCGTTGCCGGCCACCGAAAAAAGCCAGAACAGGTTCTCGAACTCCTCGATCGAAACCCGGCCGCCGTCGTCGTCCACGTGCCGCATGAGGTCGCTCATCACGTCGTCGCCGGGTTCGGCCCGCTTGTGCTCGCCGAGCGCGGTGGCGTACGCGTACAGGTCGGGCATGCCCTGCCGGGTACGGGGATCGGGCATCCGGCCGTCGGGACCGGGCTTGGGACGCACGGCCAGCGCCGCCCGCGCCAGATCGGTGACGCCGGCGGCGTCCACGGTGTCGATCACGGCGTACTCGGGGTCCTGGAAGCCGATCACCCGACTGCTCCAGTCGAACATCAGCCGCCGGTCCCGGTCCGGCACGCCGAACACCTCGGCCAGCGTCAGCAGCGGCAGATCGGCCAGCTGCCTGGCGAGATCCGCGTGACCGTCCGGCTGCACGGCGGCGACCAGGTCGTCGGCCCATTCGGTGATCCGATCGGTCAACCGGGCGACCGCCCGCGGCGTGAACGCCCGCGTCAGCAGCCCGCGCAGCCGCGGATGGTCGGGCGGATCCATGTTGAGCATCATCCGCCGCACGTAACGGAGATCCTCCGGTGTCGCGGGGTCACGGATCTGCGTGCCGCCCAGATTCGACGAGAACAGGCGCGGATTGCGCAGCACCTGGCGCACCTCGGCATGCCGCAGCACGGCCCAGAAGTCCTGCACCCGAACGACCGCGGCCCCCTCGCGGAGGTGGTCGAGCAGGTCGTGCGGCACGGCGCGGACGTAGGTCTCGGGATCGTTGATGACGGCGGCGTCCACGGCCACGACGCTAGCCCGCCGGGCCGGTGGTGGGGAAAGATCCCATCGGTGGACACGCTGAGGGTGCGGACAGGCGGAGCCGGCGGACCGACCGTGGTGCTGTTGCACGGACTGGGCGCGACCGGCGCGGTGTGGGACGGCCTCACCGAGCGGCTGGACCGCCGCTGGATCGCCCCCGACCTGCCCGGACACGGCGGATCGGGCCGGCTCAAGCGCTACTCCTTCGGCGCCATGGCCGGCGCGGTCGCCGAGCACCTGCCGGCCGGCGAGCCGGTCACGGTGATCGGGCACTCCCTCGGCGGCGTGCTCGCGGTCGCCCTGGCCAGCGGCTGGTTCGGCGTGGACGTGCGGCGCGCGGTTGCGGTCGGCGTGAAGGTCGAGTGGACCGACGACGAACTCGCCGGCGCGACCGCGATGGCCCACCGGCCGGTGAAGATCTTCGGCAGCAAGGAGGAGGCGGCGCAGCGCTACCTCAAGGTGTCCGGCCTCGGCGGCCTGGTGCCCGCCGACCCGGACGGGCTGGCCAGCACCGGCGACGGCTGGCGCCTGGCGCTGGACCCGGCCACCTTCGCGGTTGGCCGGCCGGACATGCGGGGCCTGCTCGCCGCGGCCAAGTGCCCGGTGCTGATGGTGACCGGCGAGAACGACCCGATGAGCGCCCCGGAGCAGGTGCGGGCCCTCACCGAGCACGTCGAGGTGCTGCCGGATCTCGGCCACAACCTGCACGTGGAGGATCCGGTCACGCTCCTGGACGTGATCACTCGCACCGGCGACTGGTAGGAAGGCCACATGACTGCCCTCGGCACCGTGTTCCGACCCCAGTTCCCGCCGGAGATCCTGCGCGGCATGGCCGAAGCCGCCGACGATTCGGCGCTGGATCAGCTGTGGGTGTGGGAGGACTGCTTCTCGGAGAGCGGTGTCGCCAGCGCGGCGGCGGCGCTGGCGTGGACGGAGCGGGTGAGCGTCGGCATCGGGCTGCTGCCGGTGCCGCTGCGTAACGTCGCGCTGGCGGCGATGGAGGCGGCGACCCTCCATCGGCTGTTCCCCGATCGGGTGATCCTCGGCGTCGGGCACGGCCTCCAGGTGTGGATGGGCCAGGCCGGGGCGCGCGTGTCGTCGCCGCTCACGTTGCTGCGGGAGTACCTGGACGCGCTGCGGGCGTTGCTGCGCGGCGAGGAGGTCACCGTCGACGGCACGTACGTGAAGCTGGACAAGGTCCGCCTCGACTGGCCGCCGCTGAAGCCCGTGCCGGTGTTCGCCGGTGGCATCGGCCCGAAGACGTTGCGGCTCACGGGCGAGGCCGCCGACGGGACCCTGGCCGTTGCCGACCAGCCCGCCGACGGCGTCCGCCGGATCCGGGAGACCGTCGGCCCCACCCAGCCGATCATCGCCGCGCTCCACGTGACCACCGGGCCCGACGCCGCCGAGCGCCTGGCGCGGGCGGTGCCTTCCGGCGTCGGCGTGGCCGGCGACGCCGAGACGGTCGCCGCCGCCGTCCGCACGCTGGCGGCCGTCGGCGCCGACACGGTTGTGCTGCAACCGACCGGCGACGAACCGGACCCCGTCGGCTTCGTGCGTTTCGTCGCCGACGAGGTCCGGCCGCTCGTGCCCTAGCGACCGTCAGCCGGTCACGTGGCCGGTGTGAACCCCGCCTCTTCGGACACCGCATGCAGGGAAGGACGCCTTACCCGCGTTGGACGAGGGTAAGGCGTCCTTCCCTGCATAGTCGGGAGCTAGAAGCCGTCGGTCGAGTAGGCGGCGTAGGTGACCGGCGGGGCCTGGTCGACGTCGGCGCACTTCTGCTGACGGGTCAGCGGCCACTGGGTGAGGTAGCGGACCGGCCGGCCGGTGTCGGCGATGGCGCGGCGGATGCCGTCCGCGGCGGCGCCGTCGTCGAAGTAGGTCTCGCCGATGATCCACTGCTGGTGGTAGCCCAGCGACGTCATCTTCTGGTCGGCGTCGACGAACTGCTTGTACTCGTCGCCGTTCCAGTCGTCGCCGTAGAGGTGCAGGTCGAACACGTCGGGCGGGTTCGAGCCGTAGACGGCGGCCAGCTGCGTGGCCCGGTCGGCGATCCACACCGTCATGGAGAAGCCGACGGTGTCGTCGCGGCCGAAGGCGGCGGTGTAGTCGGACCACAGCCGCTGCGTGTAGGAGCGCAGCACGGACTGGTCGGACATCGGCATGCCCTCGTTGAGCAGGTCGATGCGGTACGGGATGCCGGCGTCGGCGATCAGCGGGTGCAGATTGGAGATCACGCCCCAGTCCTCGCGGTACGCCGAGGAGTCCATCGCCGACCAGCCGTGCGGGTCGTCGGCGCCGATGGGCAGGAAGGCGACCTCGATCTCCTGGAACCCGGCGGTCTTCACGGCGGCGAGGAACTCGGTCAGCTGCTGGCGGTCGACAGGGGAGAGATCGCCGGAGCTGGAGTCCATGACGGTGCCGGAGTCCGGCCCGTGCTGGTGGAAGATGCCGATGCGCAGCCGGCGCTGGCCGGCGGCGTACATCTGGTTCAGCTGCGCGGTGATGGTGTCCCGCGCGGCGTCGAAGCGGTCGATCACGCCGTACGGCTCACGGTCGCAGCCGCCGGTCAGGTCGTAGAAGTCGTAGTTCGAGCCGCCCGCTTCGAGCGGTCCGGGCGCCGCCGAGGCGGCGGGCGCGCACAGGGGCAGGAGCAGGGCCGCCGCCGCGAGAGGCAGCCACTTGCGCGGTCGGATCAAGGGAATCCCCTCACCGGTCGGGTTCCGGGCGCGCGGCATCGCAACAGGGAAAGCGCTTACCCCGGAGTGAGATCAATTGCGGCGGTGAATCGATCTCCAGTGGTCACGGAAAGTTGTTGATCTAGCAACTTCATTAGGCCGGTGGAGTGTAGGCATGCCCCGAACGGACTAGTCAAGACATTCACATTTGACGGGTCGTGACTGTGCGTCGGGTCACAACCCGTCGCCGAAACCCCGGGTTCGGCGAAAACGGCTCGCGCCGGCACGTAAACTCGTAGGCGTGATCAAGCTGATCTGCTAGGCGGCCGCCGGGCCCGCCGGCCACGAGCCGGCGGGCGGACGAGTCCTGCCCGCGATCACCATCCCGATTCCCGGAGCCTTGCCTTGATCACCGTCACCGATCTCGAACTGCGCGCGGGTTCGCGCATCCTGCTCTCCGACGCCACCCTGCGCGTCCAGCCCGGCGACCGCATCGGCCTCGTCGGCCGCAACGGCGCCGGCAAGACCACCTCGCTGCGGGTGCTCGCCGGCGAGGGCCAGCCGTACGCCGGCGAGGTCCGTCGCAGCGGCGAACTCGGTTACCTGCCACAGGATCCGCGCGAGGGCGACCTCTCCGTCACGGCCAAGGACCGCGTGCTGTCGGCCCGCGGTCTGGACCAGCTGCTGCGCGAGATGGAGAAGGCGCAGACGGCCATGGCCGAGCTGGTCGACCAGAACGAGCTGGACACCGCCGTCCGCAAGTACGGCAGGCTGGAGGAGCGCTTCGGCGCGCTCGGCGGGTACGCCGCCGAGAGCGAGGCCGCGCGCATCTGCGCCAACCTCGGCCTGGCCGACCGCGTGCTGGCCCAGCCGCTGCGGACGCTGTCCGGCGGCCAGCGCCGCCGCGTCGAGCTGGCCCGGATCCTGTTCGGCGCCTCGGAATCCGGCGCCGGCGGCAAGGCCGGCACCACGCTGCTGCTGGACGAGCCGACCAACCACCTCGACGCCGACTCGATCTCCTGGCTGCGCTCCTTCCTGCGCCAGCACACCGGCGGCCTGGTCGTGATCAGCCACGACGTCGAGCTGCTGGCCGACGTCGTGAACAAGGTGTGGTTCCTCGACGCCACCCGCGGCGAGGTCGACATCTACAACATGGGCTGGTCCAAGTACCTGGAGGCCCGGGCCGCCGACGAGAAGCGCCGCCGCCGCGAGCGGGCCAACGCCGAGAAGAAGGCGTCCGCGCTGATGGCCCAGGCCGACAAGATGCGGGCCAAGGCGACCAAGGCCGTCGCCGCGCAGAACATGGCCAAGCGCGCGGAGAAGCTGCTGTCCGGTCTGGAGGACCAGCGGACCGCCGACAAGGTCGCGAAGATCCGCTTCCCGGTGCCGGCCCCGTGCGGCAAGACCCCGCTGATGGCCGAGGGGCTGAGCAAGTCCTACGGCTCGCTGGAGATCTTCACCGGCGTCGACCTCGCGGTCGACCGCGGCAGCAAGGTCGTGGTGCTCGGGCTGAACGGCGCCGGCAAGACCACGCTGCTGCGGCTGCTCGGCGGCATGGAGAAGCCGGACGCCGGCGGGCTCGTGCCGGGCCACGGCCTGCGGATCGGCTACTACGCGCAGGAGCACGAGACCCTCGACCACGACGCGTCGGTCTGGGCGAACATCCGGCACGCCGCGCCGGACGTTCAGGAGCAGCAGCTGCGCTCGCTGCTGGGCACGTTCCTGTTCAGCGGCGAGCAGCTGGACCAGCCGGCCGGCACGCTGTCCGGCGGCGAGAAGACCCGGCTCGCCCTGGCGGGTCTTGTGTCGAGCGCGGCCAACGTGCTTCTGTTGGATGAGCCAACCAACAACCTGGATCCGGCCAGCCGGGAGCAGGTGCTGGACGCGCTGCGGCGGTTCGAGGGCGCGGTCGTCCTCGTGACCCACGATCCGGGCGCCGTTCAGGCACTGGAACCCGAGCGGGTGATCCTGTTGCCGGACGGCACCGAGGACCACTGGTCGGATGACTACCTGGAGCTCATCGAGTTGGCATGATCCGCTGGTCGAGCCGCTGATCTGCACCTTTGACACCACTGATCACTTCACTCACTCCGGTGATCAGCCAGAGGTAACTCAACGATCACTGAGCGATGATTTTGCTTGATCGCCTGGCGTTCGGGCCCGTCGTGTTCGATCATTGCGACGACAGGGGCCGCACGCGGCCCGACCTGCACTCCCACGGAAGGCGGGACAAGGTGGCTGACCTGAAGAAGGGCGCCCGGATCACGGGGCCCACGCGGGACAAGCTGGCCGCTGACCTGAAGAAGAAGTACGAGAAGGGCGCCAGCATCCGCGCGCTTGCGGAGTCGACCGGGCGTTCCTACGGCTTCGTGCACCGGGTGTTGTCCGAGTCCGGCGTGCAGCTTCGGGGCCGGGGCGGTGCCACGAGGACCAAGAAGAAGTAGGGCGAGGCTGCACCCGGACGACCAGATTCCGCTCGGCCGTCCGGGTGATCAGTAGGGATCAGCCGATCGCGCGCAGGAACGCGCCGGCCACGTTCACCGCGGGGCCGGACTCGTCGGCGTGCGGCAGCAGGACCGCGAACGCGACATCGCCGCGGTAGCCGACGAACCAGCCGTGCGCGGGTCCGTCGCCGACCTCGGCCGTGCCGGTCTTGCCGAACGTGTTGGGCAGCGAGGCCAGCGAGCGCGCGGTGCCGCTCGTGACCACCTCGCGCATCATGCCCTGCACCTGGCCGAGCACGGACGCCGACGGCGGTGCGATCATGCCGCTGGCGGTGGTCTGCTGACCCCTGATCAACACCGGCGTCGGCACGTGTCCGCTGTGGACGGTGGCGGCGGCGACGGCCATGCCGAACGGGCTCACCAGCACGGTGCCCTGGCCGAAGCCGTCGACCGCGCGGTCCACCTCGTCGTCGGCCGGGTCGACGCGCCCGGTGTTGGTCGTCATGCCCGGGATGTCGAAGTCCACGCCGAGGCCGAGCTGCTTTGCGGCGGTGGGCAGGTCGTTCGCGCCCAGATTGGCCGCCAGCTGGGCGAAAGTCGTGTTGCACGAGGCCGCGAACGCCGAGTGCACCGGCGTGGCGAAGTCGGGCGGGCTGCCGGAGGAGACGCCGTCCTCGTTGGGGATCGTACGCGGTCCGATTTGGACGGTGTGCGGGCAGGTCACTATGGAGTTCGCGGTCACGCCGTGCTGGAACGCCGCCGTGGCCGTGGCGATCTTGAACGTGGAGCCCGGCGGGAACGTCCCCGTCAGCGGGCTCAGCCCCGCCGTGTCGAAGGCGGAGTTGGTGGCCACGGCGAGGACTTCGCCGGTGGACGCCGACAGCGCGACCAGGCTGGCCTGCCCCTGGAAGCCGTCCACCGCCTTCTGTGCCGCGTCCTGCATGCCGGCGTCGATGGTCAGCGCGTAGGCCGCCTTCTTGGCGCCGTCCTGTTGCCGCAACGTCTTCACGTCCGCGCCCGAGGCGTCCACGACGGTGATCGAGTGACCGTCGACTGCCTGGAGATCGGCCCCGATCGCTTGCTGCACACCGCCTTTCAGCGTCCTCGGCACGGCGTCGAGCTTCATCGGGTTGCCGGCGCGGTCGGTCAGCGAGGAGCCGCCGGGAGTCGTGCGCAGCGCCAGCGACTGCCCCTTGCCCAGGTCGGGCTGGATCGCCGCGTCCGACCAGTGCACGAGCCACTTTCCGTTGCGCTGCACCAGTTGCAGCTGGACCTGGTACGGATAGTCGAGCTGGCCCTGGTTCCAGTCGACGGCCGCGGTGGCCGTGGTGTTCGTCGGCGCGCCGGCGAGGCTGGCCGTCAACCGTGCGCCGCTCATGTTCTTGTACAGCAGGGTGAGCGCCGCCGACGCCGACGTGGAGTCGTCGGTGAGGTCGGCGGCCGCCTGCGCGTTCGTCGCGGCGAACGCCTGCACGTAGGCGCGCGCGACATCGTTGGCGGACAACGGCTGCGGGTCGGTCGCCGGCGAGCTGTTCACGTAGTGCGACGGGGGTCCGGGGTGGAACAGCAGGTAGGCGGCGGTCGCGATGACGGCGACCACCGCCGTGCCGCCCGTGCCCAGGATCCATCGTCTGGTCTTCGGCTGCATATGAAGTTCAGGCCCCCCTTGGCGTCGGATCGCTGATCGGACGCTAGCCCTTCCCGGACTTCCTTTCCTCGGTATTACTACTCACACCCGGTGTCTACTGGGTCACGCCAGGACTTCGATCCGGGGCGTGTACTTGGCCAGCAGTGCCTTGTTGGCGGCGTCGCCGCCCTCGACGTTGGCGCTGCGCCACAGCGGCAGGTCGAATCCGGTCGCCGCCGCCCGGTCCAGCAGCCGCACCAGCAGCAGGTTCCACAGGAAGGCGTTGGCCAGAGAGGAACTCGGCGCGGTCACCGGGGCGCCGGCCGGGTAGGCGGAATCGCCCGGGATGACCAGATTGTCCAGCACGAACGTGGCCTCCTCGGCGAGCGTGGTGCCGGCCCGCTTCGGCGCCACCGAGCTCGTCGGCAGCGAGGTGAACGCCACCACCGGCGTGTCGGCCGCCTTGGCCTGCCGGGCCAGCTCCACCGGGTACGGGTTGACGCCCGAGGTGGAGAAGATCATCAGCACGTCGTGCTCGCCGAGCTCGATGCCGGCCAGCACCTCCGCGGCCAGCCCGGACCGCCGCTCCGCGGTGGTGCTCGACACCGCGCCGTGCATCGGCAGCAGCGACGGGTGGTAGAGCGGCCGCACGCAGGCCAGGCCGCCGGCGCGGTAGAACGTCTCGGCGACGGCGGCCAGCGAGTGCCCGGCGCCCGCGGACAGCACGACGCCGTCCTGGGAGATCCCGGCCAGCAGCACGTCCGCGACCTTGTCCAGGGTGTCGGCGTTGTGCCGCTCGATGCGGCCCAGCTCCTCGCGCAGCGAGGTGCCGTAGTCCTCGGTCATTCCACAGCCTCCGTGCCGGTGTGATTGGTCCATACCACTAAACCCCGGCCGTCAAGACTCCTCAACCATCCGGTCCAGATGGCGCTCCAGCGCGTCCAGGTGCTCCGACCACAGCCGCCGGTACGGCGCGAGCCAGTCGTCGAGCTCGCGCAGGGGATCCAGGCGCAGCCGGTAGCAGCGGCGCTGCGCGTCCACCCGCACCGTCACCAGGCCGGCCTCGCGCAGCACCCGCAGGTGCTTGGACACCGCGGGCTGGCTGAGCTCCAGCTGGTCGACGAGCTGGTTGACGGACCGCTCCTGCACCCGCAGCAGGTCCAGGATGCGACGCCGGCTCGGCTCCGCGAGCACTTCGAAGGTGGTGGCCACGCTGTTGGAGTACGTCACCGGCTATATGCTTGTCAAGGCATGAGCGAGCTTGCGAGCGATTCAATCGATGCCGAGCGTGCCGACGCGGCCTTTCTCGCCGGCGGCCCAGCAGGTCACCGGCGTCGGGCAGTCGACGGTGTCGAAACTGCCGGTGTCGAACTGCCGCCAGTGCCGGCCGCCGTCCAGGCTCAGATCGCTGCCGTTCGGGCCGACCGCGACCACCGCGTCGCCCAGCAGCCAGGCCGCGCCGGAGCGGTAGCCGCTGACCGTCGCGGACTGCCAGGACCGGCCGCCGTTCTGGCTGGTGGCCGCCGAACCGGTCGCGGGCGCCGAGAAGTCGCCGCCGACGGCGACGCCGTGGTCGCGATCGCGGAAGGCCACCGCGAACACGCCCGAGGACTGGCTGCTGGGCAGGGGAGTGGCCGTCGTCTGCCAGGTCCGGCCCCGGTCACTCGAGTGGTAGACGCGGGACTGCGCCCCGCCGCCGCTGCCGATCCAGGCGTCCCTGGGGCCGCTGGTGGCGATGCACTGCCCGCTGGCCGCGAACCCCGCCTCGCCGGGTTGCGCCGCCGGCATGCCGGCGTTGGGCAGGATCTGCCAGCTGCGGCCGCCATCGTCGGTGGCGAGGACCTCGAACCTGCCGCCGACCGGGTCGCCGACGATCAGGCCGTGCCGCTGGTCGAAGAACGCCATGCAGTCGTAGAAGGCGTTCGGGTCGGTGTTGGTCTGCGTCTGCTGCCACGACTTGCCGCCGTCGTCCGTGCGGTAGACGCGGGAGCTGTCGCCCGGGCCGATCGCCAGCGCGACCGCGTGCTGCGCGTCGAACGCCTGGATGTCGCGGAAGTCGAGGGTGGCCGTGTTCGGCGGGGCGACCTGGCCCCACGTCCGGCCGCCGTCGGTCGTGCGCAGGATCGTGCCCGCGCTGCCGCTCGCCCAGGCCGTCAGCGGGCTCACCGCCGACAGTCCTCGCAGGCGCGCGGTGGATCCCGTCGGATGCAGTCGCCAGGTGGGGCCCGTCGTCGCCTCGGCGGTCGTCGCCGTGGTGATCACCAGCAGTGCCGCCACGATTCCCGTGATCCACCTCATGGGGCGGACGCTACCTCACCGGGGAAGGTCCGCCGGGCGGTCGACGTCGTGCCCGTCCGCGACATCTTCACAGGGGATCTCCGTGACGTCGTGCCTTCTGAGATACGCCCGCGCGCCCCGGTCGCCCTCGGCCGAGTCGTGCACCCCGTGCCAGTGGTCGCGCCCGATCAGCACCGGGTGCCCGCGCATGCCGTGGTACGTCGCCGCCGCGAGCGCCGTCGGCGTGGCGTGGTCGATGATCCTTTTGATCGCCTCCGCGGTGACCCCCGGCAGATCCACCGTCATCACCGCCACCGCGGTCTCGTCGTGCAGGGCCTGGATTCCCGCCCGCAGCGACGAT
This sequence comes from Kutzneria buriramensis, assembly GCF_003387475.1. Lineage (GTDB taxonomy): Bacteria > Actinomycetota > Actinomycetes > Mycobacteriales > Pseudonocardiaceae > Kutzneria > Kutzneria buriramensis. The sequence goes on from NZ_QUNO01000021.1 coordinate 154,305, forward strand.
CCCATTCCCGTCGGCCAGTCCGGGTTCTCCACGACCACCGCGTCACCGAGGTCGGCGGCACGGACCTGGTCGATGGCCGCCCCGGCGACGACATAGACGGTGGCGCAGCCGGCCGCCCGCAGCCGATCGACCGTCGACTCCACGAACAGCCGGCCACGGTAGGGCACGAGTGCCTTGGGCATGCCGTACCGCCGGCCCTCACCGGCCGCCAGCACCAATCCCGCCACGGTCACCCGGCGATCCTAGATCGCCGGGTGACACGGAGGGGCTAGGCGCCGGCGCTGCGCATCTGTTCGTTCATGATCAGGAAGGCGCCGAGGCCGTGGGGGTCGTTCACGGCCTTCGGACGCGCCAGATAGAAGGCGGTGTCGCCGACGTTGGTGCCGATGCAGATGTCGGCGATGTTGGTCAGGCCGTCGCTGCCGACGGTGACCTGGGCCAGCACGCCCTTGTAGCCACGGTTGGCCACGGCCTGGTAGCTGTGGTCGATGTAGCCCTTCTGCACGGCCTTGGACAGCGTGTAGGTGAACATCGCCGAGCAGGACGTCTCGGTCCAGTTGCCGGCCAGCGTGGGCTTCTCCGGCACCTGGAACCAGCGGCCGGTCTTCGGGTCCTGGTACCTGCGGATGGCCTTGGCCAGGTTCTGCACGTTCTGCACGATTTTGGCCCGGTTCGGGTCGGACCGCGGCGTGTAGTCGAGGATGTCCACGCTGGCCATCGCGTACCAGCCGATCGACCGGCACCAGAACTCGGGGGAGTGGTGCGTGGTGGGGTCGGCCCAGGTCTGCGTGCCGGACTCGTCGTAGGCGTGGAAGAAGAAGCCGGACGGGTCGGCGAGGTGGCTGCCGTAGATCACCAGCTGCTTGGCCGCCTCGGCGTTGGCGTACGCGGAGTCGTTGAAGGTGGCGCCGTAGCGCTCCAGGAACGGCAGCACCATGTAGGTGCCGTCCAGCCACAGCTGGTGCTGGCGGCTGGTGGCGTGCCAGAACCCGCCGTCGGCGGTGCGCGGGTAGGTGTTCAGCCGGGTCCGGATCTGCGCGGCGGCCGTCTGGTACCGCGGGTCCTTGGTCTCCTGGTACAGCAGCACCAGCAGGTTGCCGGACTGCATCGAGTCGAGGCTGCTGAAGCTGTTGCTGACCTTGCCGTTGGCATCGACGAAGCGGTCCACCCAGGCCTTGATGTAGTCCAGGTACGCCTTGTTGTGGGTGCGCTTGTAGACCAGGAACTGGCCGTAGAGGTAGAGGCCGGTCTGGTAGCCCCAGCTGCCGAGCGTGTCCGGCGTGAAGCGCTTCGTCGTCGAGTCGACGACGGCCTTGGACCAGTCCGTGGTGGGCTGCGGGTGGGCGGGGGCCGCGGTGGCCGTGACCGGCAGGATCGGGGCGAGGCTGGCGACCAGGACGATCCCGATCCGTCGGATCCAGCCGCTCCGCGTGCGCGGGCTGGGCATCGTGCTCCTCTCGATGGAGCCCGCGGCGGGAGGCTCGTGGCGTGTCCTTGAACGAAGTACTCCGGTCACGGTCGGCGCGTCAAGCCTGGACATCCGATCTATGGCCCTAGTATCTGTCTGGAATACGCTTTCCTTGCTAAGGTCATCGGATGTTTTGATGGCTAGGCCGAACGGTTGAACCGGACGGGGCCTACCTGCGTAAATCCAGTGGTGTGCGCTATCCGATCGAGTACGGGGCGAACGCGAGTGGAGTCGAGAGCCGACAAGGCCGGTGAGCCCCGGTCGAAGGGATTCTGGGACACCCAGATCGGCGGCCTGCCGCTGCGCGTGGCGGTGCCGGTCGCGCTCGCGCTGGTGACGAGCGTGGGCATCGCCGTCACCACGCTGTGGGGCGGCGGCCCGAGCCAGGCCACCGCGTCGGGTCCCGTGCTGCCCACCGGTCCGTCGGTGATCACCCTGCCGCCGGCGGGCAGGCCGCCGGCGACCACCACCACGCCCGGCGGCACCTCCTCGACCGGCGGCACGACGACCACCACCAAGGTCCCGCCGCCGGCCGCCGGCCGCCCGCCCGCAGGTCCGACGCTGCCGGCGCAGGTCGTGACGATGCTCGACGACGTCACCGCCGTGTTCGAGCAGAGCAAGACGACCCCGCAGTACGCCACTATCGTCAACGATCACGACGGTTGCGGCTTCAAGGCCGGCTGGGCCAGCTTCTGCACCGCCCGCGGCGACCTGTTCACCGTCGTCAGCCAGTTCACCGACGCCGTGCCGAACAATCCGCTGCGCCGCTACCTGCCCACCCTGCAGAAGCTGGGCGAGACCCACAGCGACGACACCACCGCCCTCGGCGATTCCTTCATCAACGACTGGCGCACCGCCGCCGCCGACAAGCGTTTCGACGAGGTCCAGCTCAACGTCGGCCACGAGCTGTTCCTCACCCCCGCCCTGGCCATCGCCGCCCAGCTCAACATCCGCAGCAACCTGGGCGCCGAGGACCTTTTCGACACCGCGTTGATGATGGGCGCCAGCAGTTCCGACTGCGACGGCCTCCCCAAGCTGATCAGCGAGTCCATCATCGAGGCCTCCGGCACCCCGTTCTCCGGCGTCACCGAGCAGGCCTTCCTGGCCTCCTTCAACGAGGTGCGCCTCAAGCACATGCGCAACCCGTGCACCCCCGGCCGCCAGAAGGTGTGGACCGCCGCCGTCGACCGCGTGCAGGCGCTGCAGCAGTTGGCCGACCGGGGCGACTGGAAGCTCGACCCGCCGCTGACCATCGGCGCCGACTTCAACCTGACCATCCGCACCCCCAGCGACTAGGGGCTGACCTATCCCCTCAACAGAAACAACACAAAGCACGGGTTGTTCGTGAGCGAGCGGAAGTCCTCGGGGTACAGCTCCTCGGCCGCGGCCACCGGCACCGGTTCCTTGATCACCTCGATACCGAACCCGGCCGCCGTGAAGGCGTCGGTCATGGCGTGGACCGGCCGGGTCCAGAAGGTCAACTCGGCGGTCTGCCCGCCCATGGTCCACTCCTCGGACCAGCTGTACGTCTCCATGTAGTTGACCTTGTTCCCGTCCCGCCGCTGCAGGGTGAAGATCGCGAACGGATGGTCGACGGACAGGATCAGCCGCCCGCCGGGGCGGATCACCCGCCGCAGCTCGGCGAGGGTCGGCTCCCAATCCCGAAGGTAGTGCAGCACGAGCGACGCCATGACGTCGTCGAATGCGTTGTCGGGGAAGGGAAGTGGGTCGGCGAGGTCGGCAACCCGAAGATGCGCGGCGTCGCCGAGCCGGCGACGGGCCACCTCCAGCATGCCGGCGCTGGCGTCGATGCCCGTCACGGCGGCGCCCCGGTCGCGCAGCGCCGCGAACAGCGGGCCGGCGCCGCAGCCGGCGTCGAGGATCTGGCGGCCGGCCACGTCCCCGGCGAGTTCGAGCATCGCGGGTCGCTCGTAGTAGGCGTTGTAGATACTGGTCTCGTTCGACGCCGCATAGCCCTCGGCGATGCCGTCGTAGTCGTAGGACATCAGGCGGGATCGGCCAGGATGCCGTTGACGAAGGTGCCGGGATGGGTGGCGGAATCCTGCCGCAGCACGGCGACGCTCGACGGCCAGGCGGCGGTCAGCGCCTGCTGCTGACCGGGCGGGGTGGCCTGAACCTTGGTGGGCGTCCACGTCTTGGAGCCCATGCTGCCGACGGAATCGCCGCCGGGCTGGAGCACGGTGACGGTCGCGGTGGCCGTCATCCCGGGCTCGACATCGTTGTGCTGCACGCCGTTGTCGGTGCCGATGAGCTGATACGTGGTGCCGTTCGGGTCGTCCGGGCCGATCAGTGAGACGTCCGGCACGCCGTACAGGGCGCAGGTGTGCGCGGAGATGTTCTTGAACGTCAGTGGCACGTCGAGCTGGCCCGAGACGTCGTCGTGTTTCTTCGGTGTGCCCACGGAAAGCGACAGATCCGTGCTGGCGCAACGGGAATCGCCTTTGGTGGCGGAGACGGGCCTGGCGCCGGCGCCCAGGCCCGTCGCGTTGCCGGTGGGAGTGACGTCGGCGTTGACGCCGCACGCGCCGAGGAATCCGCCGGCCGCCAGCACGGCCACCGCTACCGCTGCCCTCTTCATGTCGTCCCCTTCCGTCGATCTTGTTGGAAGGATGTCCGGGCGGCCCCGAAGGTAGCTCGCGAATGGGGTTGATCACGGCGAAGCAACCTCGCGTATCGACGGGCGTCGGCCGCGACCGCCCCGTAACCGGTTCCGTAGACTCGGATGCTCGAAACTGCTCGGTTTACCTACTTTCGACGCATGGACACGCAGCGGCGCGCACCGTAGCGTCCGTTCGCGGCGGCTACCCAACGGTGGGAGACAGCGATGCAGATGCCCCGGCGTCGGTTCCTGGCGGTCAGCGGACTGGCCCCGCTGGCCGCGACGATGCCGGCGCGCACCGGGCGCCGGTTCGCCTTCGCCCCGAGTGGCGGCTTCCTGCTCGACGGCAAGCCGTTCCAGATCCGTAGCGGCGAGATGCACCCGGCGCGCATCCCGGTCGAGTACTGGCGGCACCGCATCGCCCTGGCCAAGGCGATGGGCCTGAACACGATCTCGATCTACGTGATGTGGAACTACGTGGAGCCGCGGCCAGGGGAGTTCGACTTCCGTACCGAGCGGCGCGACGTCGAGGCGTTCATCCGACTCTGCCAGGCCGAGGACATGTGGGTGCTGCTGCGCCCCGGCCCGTACGTCTGCGGCGAGTGGGATCTCGGCGGCATCCCGTCGTATCTGCTGGCCACCAAGGACATCAGGCTCCGCGCTGACGCCGACGCCCGGTACATGGCCGCGGTCCGTCGCTACGTCGGGGAGCTCGCGCCCCGGATCCGGCCGTTGATGATCGGCAACGGCGGACCGGTGCTGATGGTCCAGATCGAGAACGAATACGGCTCCTACGGCAGCGACCCCGCCTACCTGGACGCACTGCGCCGGCTGTGGCTCGCTCAGGGCGTCGACGGCCCGTTCTACACCGAGGACGGTCTGGGCCAGCTCGAACACAACCACAGCAACGTCGCCGGCGGCGCGATCGCGCTCAGCGGCGGCGACGCGTCGTCGATCGCCGCCGCACGCAAGGCCTTCCCGACCGTGCCGGCGATGGCCGGCGAGGTGTATCCGGGCTGGCTGACGCACTGGGGCGACACCAACCTCGCCGCCCCGACGGACATCTCGGGCGACCTCAAGGCGTTCATGGCCAAAAGCCTGTCGTTCAACCTGTACATGGTGCACGGCGGCACCAGTTTCGGCTTCCACGCCGGCGCCAACGCCAACGACCTGTCCGGCACCTACCAGCCCGACATCACCAGCTACGACTACGCCGCACCGATCACCGAGCAGGGCGTGGCGACGCCGCAGTACCACACGTATCGCAGTCTGATCGGCAGCTATCTCCCCGCGCTGCCGGCGATTCCCGATCCGAAGCCGACGATCGCGCCCGCCCCCGTCACGCCGACCGTGTACGCGTCGATCTGGGACAACCTCCCGGTGGCGGTCGAGTCCGCGGACCCGCAACCGTTCGAGATGCTCGGCCAGAGCTACGGATTCGCGCTGTACCGCAAGGAGATCGCCGGCACGGGAGCGCTGGACATCCGCTGGGTGCACGACTACGCGACCGTCTTCGTCGACGGCCGCTACCAGGGCGGCTTCTCCCGCACGCTGATCCCGGACGCCGAGTCGCGAAGGCTCAACGTCACCAACGACAACGCGCCGCTCGCCCTCGGCCCGTCCGACGGCGACACCACGCTCGACATCCTGGTCGAGGGCATGGGGCGGACCAACTACGGCCAGGCCATAGTGGACCGCAAGGGCATCCTCGAATCCGTTGCCCTTGCGGGAAAGCGGCTCACCGGCTGGCAGATCTTCCCGCTGCCGCTGGACGACGTCGCCGGCCTGAAGCCGGTCGTCGGCGACGCGGCGAGGCCCGGGCTGTTCTTCCGGGCCGCGCTGCACCTCGACACCACCGGCGACACCTACCTGGACATGTCCGGCTGGACCAAGGGCGTGGTCTGGGTGAACGGCAAGAACCTGGGCCGGTACTGGGAGATCGGCCCGCAGCACCGCCTGTTCTGCCCGGCGCCGTGGCTGCGGCCAGGGCACAACGAGATCCTCGTGTTCGACCTGCACCAGACGACGCCGAAACCGATCAGCTTCGCCCGCACGTTGAGTTGACCCGCACGTTGAGTTGAAAGGCATCCGCCGTGCGAACAACGCTACTGCTCGCCGCCGTCACGGCCGCGTCCCTGCTCACCCCGGTGACGGCGACCGCCGCCCCACCCCTGGCGGCCACCCCGCCGATGGGCTGGAACGACTGGGCGCACTACCAGTGCGACTTCACCGAGCAGACCATCCTGTCCAACGCCGATGCCCTGGTCGCCACGGGCCTGGCGGCCAAGGGCTACGACACCGTCACCATCGACGACTGCTGGATGGCCAAATCCCGTGACAGCAGCGGGAATCTCGTCGCCGACAAGACGAAGTTCCCCGACGGCATGGCCTACGTCGGCCAGTACCTGCACAACCACGGCCTGCGCTTCGGCATCTACGAGGACGCCGGCACCCTCACCTGCGGCGGTTATCCCGGCAGCTGGAACCACTTCCAGCAGGACGCGAACCGGTTCGCCGGCTGGGGCGTGGACTACCTCAAGCTCGACGGCTGCAACCTGCCGAGCGTCGCCGGCCAGACCGAGGAGCAGACCTACAAGTCGGCCTACGCCCAGCAGGCCGCCGCGCTGGCCAAGAGTGGCCGCAAGATCGTCTTCTCCGAGTCGGCGCCGGCCTACTTCCAGGGCCAGACCTCCTGGTACAGCGTGCTGAGCTGGGTCAAGCAGTACGGCCAGCTGTGGCGCGAGGGCTACGACATCGCGACCTACGACAAGAACAAGCCGGACGCCAGCCGCTGGGGGAGTGTGCTCGGCAACTACGGCTACAACAGCCCGATCGGCCGCTACGCGGGGCCCGGCAACTGGAACGACCCCGACTTCCTGATCGCCGGTGACGGCGGCATGACCGCCGACGAGTCGCGCAGCCAGGTCGCGCTGTGGGCGATGATGGCCGCGCCGATGATCCTCAGCTCGGACGTGTCGAAGCTGTCGCCCGAGGCGGTCGCCACGCTCGGCAACAAGGACATCGTTGCCGTGGACCAGGACTCGCTCGGCAAGCAGGGCACCGTCTACGCCCAGAACGGCACCACCGACGTGCTCTACCGGCCGCTGGCCAACGGTGACCGCGCGGTGGCGATTCTCAACCGCGGCGGCTCGGCAGTCACCACCAGCACCACCGTCGGGCTGAATTGTTCCTTCACGGCGAAGGATCTGTGGACCGGCGCCAGCTCGAACGCCATCAGCGCAACGATTCCTTCCCACGGCACGGCCATCTTCCGCGTCAAGCCGGGCAGCGACTGTGGTGCCGTCAAACCGGTCGGCCAGATCGCCGGCACCAGCGGCAAGTGCGTGGACGACTCCGGCAGCGGCACCGCCGACGGCAACCCGGTTGTCCTCTGGCCCTGCACCGGAACCGCGAACCAGCGCTGGCAGCTCTCCGGCAACACCGTGCAGACGCTCGGCAAGTGCTTGGCCAACAGCGCCAACAAGGCCGTTTTGTCCACATGCGACGGTAGCGCGAGCCAGCAGTGGTCGTACAAGCTGAACGGCAATCTGGTGAATTCGGGGCTGTGCCTGGACGTCACCGGCGGCGGCAGCGACAACGGGACGGCGCTGGAGCTCTACCAGTGCGGAGACAACCAGCTGAACCAGATCTGGTCGCTGCCTAGCTGAGCCCCAGGGCGGTCAGCGTCCGGTCCAGGGCGGCCTCCTGGAGTTCCGGGCTGTACGTCTCCGGATCGGCGGACGCCAGCGCGGCGGCGCCTTCGGCCATGCCCATCAGCACCAAGGCGGCCGTGGACACCTGGTCCGCCGACCAGGAGGGGGCGGTGGCGGCAACGAGTCGCAGGATTCGTCGCCGCCACGCCCTCGTGTTGATCCGGTGCAGCTCCAGCAGCTCCGGGTCGCCGACGGTCGCGGCCAGAAACCCTATCCACACAACGCTTTCCAGCGTGCCGGCCTCGGTGCTGGCCAGCCCTTGCGCCAACACCGCCCGCAACGCCTCCCGTGGTGAGCCGGCGGCCTCCTCCAACGCCTCGACCCGGAGCCGGGTGCGCTCGTGCAGGAGCTCGCGCGCGTGCCGGAGCAGGGCGCGGCGGTTGGGGAAGCGGTGCATGACCAGCCCGGTGGTGCAGCCGGCGGCCGCCGCCACCGCGCGGATGGTCAGGTGCTCCAGGCCCTGGTGGGCGAGTACGTCCCACACCGCCGCCGACAGCTGCTCCGCCGCCCGGGGATTCGCCGCTCGGGACATGACCGCCCTTCCGTCGTAACAACCGTTACCGTAACATCCGTTACGTGACCATCATCGAGCACCGCCCCTGGGACGACCCGGCCGGCGTCTACCTGCGGGAACGGCAGCACCTGGAGATCCTCGACCGGTACGACGGCGTCGACACCGAGCCGGGCGTGCACCCCAGCGCCGCCGACGTCGCGGTGTTCATGATCGCCTTCGACGACGCCGGCACGCCGCTGGGTTGCGGCGGCCTGCGCCGGCTCGACGCCACATCCGCCGAGGTCAAGCGCATGTACGTGGAACCGGCCGCGCGCGGCACCGGCGTGGCGACGGCCGTGCTCCGCGCGCTGGAGCAGACGGCCGTCGACCGCGGCTGGACCACCGTCCGACTCGAGACCGGCACCGGGCAGCCCGACGCCGTCCGCTTCTACGAGCGCGAGGGCTACGTCGCCATTCCGCTCTACGGCGACTACGTCGGGGCCGAGCTGTCCCTGTGCTACGAGCGGGTGCTCAGCTCCGGTGCGCCAGCAGATGCTCGATGAGCACCCGGCACAGCTGCTCCGGCGCCTCGTCGGGGATCCAGTGCGAGACGTCCTCGATGATCTCCAGCCGGTAGGGGCCGCTGACGTGCTGCTCGGTGGCCAGCACGCCGGCCGAGCCGATGGCGTTGTCCTCGGTGCTCCACACCATCAGCGTCGGCACCTCGATCTTGCCGACGTCGCCGTGCAGGTCCATCGCCCGGTACCAGTTCAGCGCCGCGGTCAGCGCCCCCGGCTGGGTGAAGCGCTCGAGGTAGTGCTCGACGTGGTCCTCGGGGACCTTCCAGTCGTAGATCCGGCGCAGCTTGTCGGCGTCGTCGGCGAGCAGCGTCTTCTCCGCCGACCCGGCCTGCCGGAACGTGGTGATGTAGCGGGAGCGCTCGTGCTGGTCCTCGTCGGTGGCGCGGGCGTGCTCGAACGCCGCCGGGTGCGGCACCGACACCGCCGTCAAGGTACGGATCCGCTCCGGCATCGCGGCCGCCGCCGCCCACGCCACGATCGCGCCCCAGTCGTGGCCGACCAGGTCGAAGCGCCGCCAGCCCAGCTCGTCGGCGATCGCCGCGACGTCGCCGACCAGCTCGTCCAGGCGGTAGTCGCTGACGTGCTCGGGCCGCACCCCGGGGGAGTAGCCGCGCTGGTCGGGCGCCACCGCCCGGCACCCGCCGCCGCCCAGCACCCGCAGCTGCTGCTCCCATTCCAGCGACGACTGCGGAAACCCGTGCAGCAGCAGCACCTCGCGGCCGCCCTCGTCGCCGCTGGCCAGCGCGTCGAACGTGCCGGCCGGCGTGGAGATGCGCGTTTTCTCGATCACACGGTCGACTCTAGCGCTCGCTCGTCGACGAGCTGATCCTCGTCCCATTGCGGCGTGTACCGGCGCAGGAACCTGTCCTGCCACAGCAGGGTCGCGCCCCAGACGGCCAGGCCGCCGATGGTGGACAGCAGCGCGCCGGCGGTGATGTCGGCGGGGTAGTGCACGCCGACGAACACCCGCGAGATCGCCACCAACGCGGCCACGCCCATGAAGTACGGGCCCCACTTGGCCGAGACGAAGAACCACACCGAGACGGCCAGCGCGAATGACGCGGTGGCGTGGTCGCTGGGCAGCGACACCCCCGGGTCGTGGGGGATCAGCATGTGCACCTGGTGGGTCTGGAACGGCCGCAGTGACAGGTGGAACAGGCGGACGACCTGCGACAACACCAGGGCGATGGCCAGCGTGGCCCCGACCTGGCCGATGCGCCACGCGCCGACCGGCCACCAGCCGTCCTGCCGCGCCCGCAGGTACAGCACGACGGCGCCGGCGGCGAACAGCAGGAAGATCAGGTACTTGGCGGCGAAGACCATCAGCAGGTCCAGCGGGCCGATTCTGCCGGCGAGCCCGTTGATCAAGCCGAAGATCTCGTCGTTCACGCCCGCTCCTCGCCGTCGATGCCGATACCGTCGATGTTGATCAAGGATGCCGCACCGGCGGTTCGCCCCTGATTCACCCCCTGGACACCTTCTCCACACTGCCAGGACATCCGGGCCCGCGTGTGTACGGAAAGTCACAGCGAACCGAAAGATCGGCTCGAACGAACGCCGGGGCATGCCCAGCTCAGTCGCCCCCGGCCTGCGGGAACGGGGTGGAGATCGGCGGCCCACCGGCGTGGCGCTGCTGCTGCACGGAGGCCGGTCCCGCAGCCACGAGCCGGCGCGGACCTCGCAGCTCACGTACCTGCGGATGGCGCCGTTCGCCCGCGACCTGGCCCGGCACGGCCGCGCCCACGGCCTGCTGGTGGCCCAGCTCAGCTACCGGTTTCGTGGCTGGAACGGCGGCGATCCCGTGGCCGACACGCGGTGGGCGCTGGACCGACTCCGCCGGCACGACGTGCCGGTGGTGCTGGTCGGGCACTCGATGGGCGGCCGCGCGGCCTTGCACGCCGCCGACGACCCGTCCGTGCTGGGCGTGTGCGCGCTGGCCCCGTGGACGGAGCCGGGGGAGCCGGTCGCGCAACTGGCCGGCAGGTCGCTGCTGATCGCGCACGGCGACCGGGAGCGCTGGACCGACCCGCGGCTGTCGTACGACTATGCGGTCCGCGCCAAGGCCGTCACCGACGACGTCTGCCGCTTCGACGTGCTCGGCGACGGGCACGCGATGCTCCGTCGCGCCCGCGAGTGGACGAGATTGGTCCGAAGTTTCGTGTTCGGACGCCTGAACTACGAACCGATGGCCCCGTGGATCGCGAACGCTGTCCGTGAGCCGTCGCCGCGGGGCCTGCGGGTGCCGCTGAGCCTGGAAGGGGCCGCCGGATGAGCCGGGCGAAGGTTGCCGTGATCGGGGCGGGCGTGTCCGGCCTGACCGCCGCCTACCTACTACAACGCCGCTACGACGTGACCCTGTTCGAGGCCGACGCGCGGCTGGGTGGCCACGCCCACACGCACGACCTTGCCACCCCGGACGGCGGCTACGTCGCCGTGGACAGCGGTTTCATCGTGCACAACGAGCACACCTACCCGAACCTGCTGCGGCTGTTCCGTGAGCTGGGCGTCGCCACGCAGGACTCGGAGATGTCGATGAGCGTCCGCTGCGACGGCTGCGGCCTCGAGTACGCCGGCGCGCGCCGGCTGCCGGGGCTGCTCGCCCAGCGGGCCAACGCGGTGCGCGGCCGGTATCTGCGGATGCTCGGCGAGGTCGTGCGGTTCCACCGGCACGCGCGGCGGGTGATGGCCGACGAGCGCGCCGGCGACGTGACGCTGGGAGCGTTCCTCGCGATCGGCGGCTATTCGACGTACTTCGTGCAGCACTTCATGGTTCCGGTGGTGTCGGCGGTCTGGTCGGCGGGGGAGTCGCTGTCGCCGAGCTACCCGGCGCGCTACCTGTTCGCGTTCCTCGCCAACCACGGCATGCTGTCGGTCGGCGGGTCGCCGCAGTGGAAGACCGTCGTCGGCGGGTCGCGCCGCTACGTGGAGCGCGCCGCGAAAGGCCTGTCGGCGGTGGAGATCTCCACGCCGATCCGGTCGCTGTCGCGGACGGCCGGCGGCGTCGCCGTCCGGGACGACGCCGACCAGCTGCACGAGTTCGACCGGGTCGTGGTGGCCACCCATCCCGACCAGGCGCTGCGGCTGCTGGCGGCGCCCAGTTCCGCGGAGCGGGAGGTGCTCGGGGCGTTCGAGTACTCCCGCAACGAGACCTGGCTGCACAGCGATCCGTCGGTGCTGCCGGTGAGCGCCCGCGCGCGGGCGTCGTGGAACTACCTCAAGACCACCTGTCACGACGGCGGCGGGCCGGTGCTCGTCAGCTACGACATGAACCGCCTGATGCGGTTGGACACCCCGGTGGGGTATGTCGTGACGTTGAACGCGACCGACCGGGTGGCGCCGGACTCGGTGGTCGCGAAGATGGTGTACGAGCACCCGATCTACACGCCGGCGGCGCTGGCCGCGCAGCGCCGCCTGGGGGAGTTGAACGACGGAACCGTTGCGTACGCGGGGGCTTACCACGGTTGGGGGTTCCATGAGGACGGTTGCGCCGCCGGGGTGCGCGCCGCCGAGTCTCTGGGCGTCACGTGGTAGCGGCGGCGTTGTACGACGCGGAGGTCGCGCACTCGCGGCGTGAACGCGTCGACCACGCGTTCAAGCACCGGGTTTTCCTGTGGCTGGTCGACCTCGACGAGCTGCCGACGCTGCCCCGCTGGCTGCGGCCGTTCGCGCGGTTCGAGGCCCGTGACCATCTGGGAGTGCCGTCTCGCACCATTCGTCAGAATCTGGACGCGTTCCTGGCTTTCCACGGCGTCGACCTGCACGGTGGGCGGGTGCTCATGCTGGCCAACGCGCGGTCGCTGGGCCACGTGTTCAATCCGCTGACGGTGTACTGGTGCCATCGGGGAACCGAGCTCGCCTGTGTCGTCGCGGAGGTGCACAACACGTACGGGGAAAGGCACTGCTACCTGCTCTTTCCCGACGAGGCCGGGCGGGCCCGCACCGACAAGGTGTTCTACGTGTCGCCGTTCCTGACGGTCGGCGGCGAGTACCTTATGCGCTTCGGCGAACCCGGGCCGAAGCTGTCCGTCACCATCGCGCTGCGCCAGGGCGAGAGCACGCCGCTCACCGCGACGCTGCGCGGCCGCCGGCTGCCGGCCACCCCCTCCACGCTCGTCGGGCTGCTGCTGCGGCGGCCGCTGACCACGCACCGGGTGTCCGCGCTGATCCGCCGGCACGGCATCGGCCTCTGGCTGCGCCGGATCCCGATCGTCCCCCGTACCCCGCACAAGGCCCAGGAGACAGTCCAATGAGCGAGACCACCCCCGGCACGGCGATCGGCCGGTCCCGCCACGCGGTTCCGTTCCCCAGCAAGGGAATCTGGCCCGGGCTGGCGACCGTGCCGCGGTCCCCGCTGCGCGCGGCCGTCGCGGAACGGCTGTTCCGGCACGCGGTGCGCACCATCCCCGTGCGCGTCGAGCTCCCGTGCGGGCGCGTGCTCGGCTGTGGCGGGCCGGACGCGCCGGTGATGCGACTGCACCGGCCCGCGCACTTCTTCCACCGGCTCGGCGCCGACGCCAAGATCGGCTTCGGCGAGGCGTACATGGTGGGCGACTGGACCAGTCCCGACGTGGCGGATGTGCTCACCCCGTTCGCCGCGCGGATGGCGACGCTGGTGCCGCGGCCGATGCAGACCCTGCGGCGGGTCGCCGAGCGCACCCAGCCGTCGGCCGAGGAGAACGACCTCGCCGGCGCCCGGGAGAACATCCACCGGCACTACGACCTGTCCAACGACCTGTTCTCGACCTTCCTCGACGAGACGATGACGTACTCCTCGGCCTGGTTCGCCGACCCCGAACAGGACCTGGTGGACGCCCAGCTCCGCAAGATCGACGGCGTGCTGGACCTCGCCGGCGTCGGACCGGAGACGCACGTGCTGGAGATCGGCACCGGCTGGGGCGCGCTGGCGATCCGGGCCGCGCTGCGCGGCGCCCGCGTGACCACGCTGACGCTGTCCGCCGAGCAGAAGAACCTCGCCGAGCGGCGGATCCAGGCCGCCGGCGTGGCCGACCGCGTGCAGGTCGTGCTGCGCGATTACCGTGAGGCACACGGCAGTTACGACGCGGTGGTGTCCGTCGAGATGATCGAGGCCGTCGGGAAGGGCTACTGGCCCACCTACTTCGCCACCCTGGACCGGCTGGTGCGGACCGGCGGGCGGATCGGGCTCCAGGCCATCACCATGCCGCACGACCGGATGCTGGCCACCGCGAACGCGTACACGTGGATCCACAAGTACGTGTTCCCCGGCGGGCTCATCCCGTCCGTGGAGGCCATCGAGGACGCCGTCGCCCAGCACACCGGCCTGCGGGTGCTGCACGACCGGGCGTTCGGCCAGGACTACGCCCAGACGCTGCGGCTGTGGCGGCGGCGCTTCCTGGACCGCTGGCAGGAGGTCGCCGCGCTCGGCTTCGACGAGACGTTCCGCCGGATGTGGGAGTTCTACCTGGCCTACTCCGAGGCCGGGTTCCGGGCCGGCTACCTGGACGTGCACCAGTTCTGCCTGGCCAAGTGAGCAGCGATCACCCGCCCGCGCGGCCGATGATCCTGGTCGGCGCGGCGGTCCCGCCCTAAGGTGCCAGGGTGGAAACAGAGCAGGTCCCGGCGTTCGACGTGCTGCTGTCCGGCACGGTGTTCCTGGACATCATCTTCACCGGCCTGGCGCACCAGCCGGCGGCCGGCACCGAGGTGTGGTCGACAGGGCTGGGCTCCAGCCCCGGCGGCATCGCCAACCTCGCCGTCGCGCTGAGCCGGCTCCAGCTGCGCACCGCGCTGGCCGCCGCGTTCGGCGAGGACCTGTACGGGGACTTCTGCTGGGACGTGCTGGCCAACCAGGAGAACGTCGACCTGACCTACAGCCGGCGGTTCTACGGCTGGCACTCGCCGCTGACCGTGTCGATGGCCGTCGACCGGGACCGCAGCATGGTCACACATGGTCACCCCTCGCCGGTGGCGTCCGATGAGCTGCTCAATCCGCCGCCGTCGACCCGTGCCGCGTACGTGCACGTCGACCTGCAGGAAGAGCAGTGGGTCACGGCCGTGAAGAAGCAGGGGGCGCTGCTGTTCGCCGACGTGGGGTGGGACCCGACCGAGCAGTGGGCCCCTTCCATGCTGCGGAAGCTCGACGGCTACGACGTGTTCCTGCCCAACTCGGTCGAGGCGATGCGCTACACCCGTGAGGACACCCCGGAGGCGGCCGCGCGGAAGCTGTCCGAACTGGTGCCGGTGGTGGTCGTGACGCGGGGCGGGAACGGGGCGTATGCGGTGGACGCCGAGCACGGGGTCACTGTGGACGTCGGCGGTCTGAACATGGCGGCCCTCGATCCGACCGGCGCCGGTGACGTCTTCGGCGCGGGCTTCGTGTTCGCGACTCTCGCCGGCTGGCCGCTGGCCGACCGGGTCAACTTCGCCAACCTCTGCGCGGCGCTGTCCGTACAGCACTTCGGGGGATCCCTGTCGGCGCCCGGCTGGTACGACATCGCCAGCTGGTGGCGCTACCTGGGCCGGCGGGACGCCGAGGAGCTGCACGCCTACGAGTTCCTCAACCACGTCCTCCCCACCGACCCCGCCGCCATGGTCCGCCGTGCCAGCCCCACCATCGGCCTCCGCGGCCTCAGCTGACCCCCGCGAGTCCGACCCCCGCGAGTCGCGCTCCCAGGCACACCGAATGCACGTCTCAGGCACACCCCCGCGAGTCCCGCTCACCGTCGTACCGCATGTCGGTTTCGTGCAGAATTGAGCCTTGGGTCTCTGATCTGCCGGAAACCGACATTCGGTGTGTCCGTGAGCGCGACTCGCGGGGGTTTTACCTGGGGTGCGGTTGACTGGGGGCGTGGGGATTGACGGGTTCGCGTCGCCGGTGTGGTTCGCGCTGCTGCTCGGCGTGGGGGCGGTGTTCGGCGCGTACTTCTGGGTGTCGCGACGCCGCCGCCGGCACGTGGTGCGGTTCGCCAACATGGCGGTGCTGGACAAGGTCGCGCCGCGCAAGCCCAGCCGCTGGAGGGCCGTCCCGCCGATCCTGTTCCTGATCGCCTTCGTCGCCCTGACGGCCGCGCTCGCCGGCCCGATGGCCGAGGCTAAGGTGCCCCGCAACCGGGCCACCGTGATGCTGGTGATCGACGTCTCGCCGTCGATGGACGCCACGGACATCCAGCCGTCCCGGATCAAGGCGGCGCAGATCGCGGCGAAGTCCTTCGTGGAGAAGATGACCGGCGGCGTCAACCTCGGCCTGGTCACGTACGGCGGCTCGGCGACGGTCGACGTCAGCCCCACCACCGCCCGCAAGCCGGTGACGGACGCGATCGACAACATCACGCTCCAGCCGGCCACCGCCACCGGCGAGGCGATCGCCGCCGCGCTCCAGTCGATCCAGCAGTTCGAACGCGGCCTCGGCGGCCCGGCCGGCGCGCCGCCGGCGCAGATCGTGCTGATGTCCGACGGCAAGCAGACCGCCGGCCGGGACGAGTTCGCGATGGCCAAGGAGGCCAAGGACGCGAAGATCCCGATCAACACGATCTCCTACGGCACCAGCGACGGCGTGGTGATGCTCCAGAACCAGGAGGTGCCGGTGCCGGTCGACGACGACTCGCTGCACCAGCTCGCCGACATCTCCGGCGGCCAGTTCTTCAAGGCCGACACCAGCGACAAGCTGAACCAGATCTACGCCTCGCTCGGCCAGCAGATCGGCTACGAGACGCAGGAGACCGACGTCAGCAAGCCGTTCGTGGCCCTGGGCGCGGTGCTCACCGTGCTCGGCGCGGCCGGCGCGCTCGTGCTGTCCCAGCGCGTTCCGTAGCAACCAGCGGGATGGGCCGAACGTCCCTATTGTGGAATGCTCGGTCGACCTGGAGGTGGTCTGTGCGCATCGGGCGCGTCATCGGGATCGTGTTCGTGGTCCTGATCCTGCTCGTGGTGGGTCTGTTCGTGTACGCGGATTTCTCGCTGAAGCGAACCGACGCCCTGCAGGACTACTCGGGCCGGCCCGCCGCCGGCTCGGGCACGAACTGGCTGATGGTGGGCTCGGACAGCCGCGACGGCCTCACCGACGAGCAGAAGCAGCAGCTGGCCACCGGCGACGACAGCGGTTCCCGCACCGACACCATCCTGTTGCTGCACGTGCCCGGCAGCGGCAAGCCGACCCTGGTCAGCCTGCTTCGTGACTCCTATGTGGACATTCCCGGGCACGGCAAGAACAAGCTCAACGCCGCCTTCGCCTTCGGCGGCGCGCCGCTGCTCCAGCAGACGGTGGAGGGCGCGACCGGCCTGCACATCGACCACTACATGGAGATCGGCTTCGCCGGCTTCGCGGGCGTGGTGGACGACATCGGCGGGGTCAACATGTGCATCGACACGCCGATGGTGGATCCCAAGGCCGGCCTGAACCTCCAGCCGGGCTGCCAGGACCTCACCGGCGCGCAGGCGCTCGGCTACGTCCGCACCCGCGCCACCCCGCGCGCCGACCTGGACCGCGTGGTGCACCAGCGGCAGTTCCTGTCCGCGGTGGTCAGCAAGGTGACCAGCCCCGGCGTGATGTTCAACCCGTTCAAGATCATCCCGCTGATGTCGAGCGTGCCCGCGGCGCTGACCGTCAACAACGGCGACCACGTCTGGCACCTCGCCAGCCTCGCGTTCACGCTGGCCAGCAAGGATCTCGTCACCACCACGGTGCCCATCGCCGGCACGCCGACCATCGCCGGCGCCGGCTCCGTCGTGCTGTGGGACAAGGACAAGGCCGGACGGCTGTTCAACGCCCTGCGCACCGACGCCGAAGTGCCCCCGGACGTGCTCACCGGCCACTAGGCTCGACCGGGTGTCGTCCGAGCGCCCGTTGTCCTTGCAGGACCTGATCCGCAGCCGCCAGGCCGGCGTCTTCGTCGGCCGGGAGCGGCAGCTGGCGCAGTTCTCGGAGAACCTGCGGCTGCCGGTGACGGATCCCCGCCGCCGGTTCCTGTTCAGCGTGCACGGCGCCGCCGGCATCGGGAAGTCCTTCCTGGTACGGCAGTTCCGGCGGATCGCCGCGGATCATGGCTTCGCCACCGGCCAGGTCGACGAGTCCGCCTACGACGTGCCCGGCGCCCTGGCCGCGCTCGCCGCGGATCTGGGCCCGTGCAAGGAGTTCGGCAAGCGGCTCGCCGCCTACCGCCAGCACCGCCAGGACCTCGACTCGGATCCGACCGCGCCCGAGGGCCTGTCGTCGCTGCTCACCCGCTCCACCGTCCGCGCCGGCCTGGCCGCCGCCGGCGAGGTCCCCGTGGTCGGCGCGTTCACCAAGGCCATCGACGCCAAGTCCACGGCCGAGGACGTCGACAAGCTGCGGGTCTTCCTGTCTCGCAAGCTCCGCAGCCGAGACGACGTCGAGCTGATGCTGTCCCCGGCCCGCGTCCTCACGCCGGCGCTGGTCAGCGACCTCAACGCCCTCAAGCAGCCGCCGGTCCTGTTCTTCGACACGTACGAACGCACCTCGCCCTTCCTGGACCAGTGGCTCCGCGACCTCCTGGCCGGCGAGTACGGCGCCCTGCGGCCCGACGTCGTGTTCGTGCTGGCCGGCCAGCGCCCCCTGGACCTGAACCTGTGGGGCGACTACCTCAGCATCCGCGCGGACCTCCCGCTGGACGTCTTCACCGAGCAGGAGGCGGGCAGCTTCCTCGCCGCCCGCGGCGTCACGGATCCCCGGGTCGCGGAGGTCGTTCTCGGCCT
This sequence comes from Kutzneria buriramensis, assembly GCF_003387475.1. GTDB lineage: Bacteria > Actinomycetota > Actinomycetes > Mycobacteriales > Pseudonocardiaceae > Kutzneria > Kutzneria buriramensis. The sequence continues at coordinate 172,870 of NZ_QUNO01000021.1, forward strand.
GTCCGGCCGGCTGCCGGTGCTGGTCGCGATGCTGGCGGAAGCCCAGCCGACCAGCGTCGACGAGGTCGGCGATCCCAGTGGCAGTGCCGTGGAACGGTTCCTCAAGTGGGAGCCCGATCCCCGACGCCGAAATGCCGCGCTGCTGGGCGCGCTGCCGCGCAGGTTCTCCGCCGAGGTGTTCGCGGTCGCCGCCGGCTCCGACGAACATCTGCCCTGGTTGCTCCAGCAGCCGTTCGTGACCGAACAGTCCGACGGCTTCCAGTACCACGACGTCGTGCGCTCCCAGATGCTCCGTGCCCTGCAACGCCGATCACCCGCCGAGTGGCGCGCACGCCACCACGCCCTGGCCGAACACCACGGCGCGGCCACCTTGGAGCGGGCATACCACCGCCTCTGCGCCGATCGGGCCGCCGCGCTGCCGGAAGCGTTGCAGGGCTTGGTCCTGGCCTTCTCGGTACGGCGATCCCTGGCGCCGTCGTGGGCCCGGATGATCGTCCAGGCCGGTCGCGAGACCGACACCGCTGAGGTCGTGCAACGCGGCAGCGAACTGGTCGACGCCGACTACACAGTCATGATCGGCCTGCTCGTCGACGACCGATCCCTGCCCGCTGCGACCCGCGCGCTCGCCCATGCCGAACGGGGCGTCCTGCTCCGCGCGGCACGCGTCTTCGACGCCGCCCTCGCCGACTTCGAGGCAGCGGTTTCATTGGCTCCCGACGAACTTCGCTACGTCGCCGAGCGCGGCGAGACGCTCCGGAGAATGGGCCACCCCGCCGACGCCATCCCTGACCTCGACCGCGTCCTTACCGAAGAACCGAACAACGATTGGGCGCTCGGCTGCCGCGGAGCCGCCCATCATGCACTCGGCGACCTCGACAGGTCCCTCGCCGATCTCGTCAAAGCGATCGAACTACGGCCCAAATACACCTGGGCCCTGGGTACCCGCGCTGAGACGCTGCGCCAGATGGAGCGGCTCCCCGAAGCCCTGGCCGATGCCGACCTCGCCATCGAACTGGAGCCCGACTACGCGTACGGCCTGCTGTGCCGGGGCAGCATCCTCGCGTCCATGGGCGAGCTGGATCGTGCCGCCGCCGATCTCGAGCGGGCTGCCGAGCTCGGGTATCGCCCTGGCCACGCACGCTACCTGCTGGCGTTGATCAGCTTCAGGCGCGGGCAAGACCACGTGGCGATGGTCGAGTCCGTTCTGGCCGATGTCTCGGGCCGCTCGGATCGCGGGCTGTGCCTGCTGGTGCTCGGTCGCGAGGACGACGCCATCGCCGAGATCCGGTTGGCCCTGACCGCAGGCTTTCCCCCCAAGCTGCTGGCCGCCGATCTCCGGCAACTTCGCGCGATCATCGGTCTGGACGTCGACCCCGCGCTCGCGCTGCTGGACTAGCTGGCCGCCGCTTCGGTCCTGGGGATCGGGGTGTGGCCGTGCCAGTCCAGAACCTCCCCGTCACGGACCAGTTCCCCGTACATCTCCGGCTTCATCGGCGACGCCAGGATGAAGTCGAGCAGGTCCCGGGCCGCCTGCTCCGGCGACTTGGCCCGGCTGAAGTCGGTGAACCAGGGGCGCGACGTGGCGGTGTCCACCAACCCCGGGCAGACTGCCGCGATCAGGCGGTCCGCGGCCAGGTCCTCGGCACGACGCTCCCGCGCGACGGCCCGCACCGCCGCGACCTGGGCGACCTTGGACGGGACGTTGAGCCACGCGGGCCAGCCGAGGGACTGGTCCATGCCGGCGTGGATGGCGGCGAGCCACTCCGCGACGACGGTCTCGACCTCGGCCAGGGAGGCGTCCTCGAACAGGTGGTGCAGCTGGGAACCCAGGTTCCCCAGCGCGCCGAGGGAGCTGGCGACGATGATCAGCCGGCCGCCGGGGCGCATGATCGGGGCGAAGGACCGCAGCACGGCGTGGGTGGCGCCGTTGGCGACGGCGAGGAACTCGTCGGCCTGGTCCGCCTGGGAGCGGTCGGGGGTGAGTCGCATGGTGGCGTTGGAGATCATGACGTCGACCGCGCCCAGGGACTCCGCGAGCGAGGCGATGGCGGCGGCGTCGCTGACGTCGAGGACCCGACCCTCGACCCGGGCCACGCCGCTGATCGACGACACGGCCGCCGACACCCGATCGGGGTCCCGGCCGGTGAGCAGCACAAGATCGCCAGCGGTCCAGCGGAGAGCGATTTCCGACACGAGAGCGCGACCGATGCCCTGATTGGCCCCGGTCACCAGCGCGATGCGTCCAGCAGTCATGACACCAACGCTAGGAACCGCCGGGCCATGAGTCCAACGAAAGTATGGCAACCATGGTATGCGTAAACGTCATGGAGTTCACGCTGACGGGCCTGCGGGTCGTACGGGCGGTGGCCGAGTGCGGCACGTTCAGTGCCGCGGCGGAGTCGTTGGGCTACACGCAATCGGCGGTGTCCCGGCAGATCGCGGCGGTGGAGAAGGCCGCGGGCGCGGCGGTGTTCGAGCGCAAGCGCGAAGGCGCGGCGCCGACGGCGCAGGGCAGGGTGATCCTCAGGCACGCGGCACGAGTCCTCGACGAGATGGACGCGGTGGAACGCGAACTCCGCGGCCTGCCAACGGAAACGGGCCACGTGCGGCTGGGGGTGATCCCCAGCGCAGGTGCCGTCACGGTTCCCCGGGCGCTGACGATCCTGCGCCGCACCTATCCGGGCATCACCGTCACCACCCGCGAGGGTTCGACGCCGGCGCTGACCCGATCGCTGCGGGCCGGCACGATCGACCTGGCGCTGCTCGCGGCGGTGCCGCCGTTCCGCGCGCCCGACACGGAGAAGCCCGCGCTGGTGGTGGAAACCCTGATCGAGCGGCCGCTCCGGGTGGCGGTTCCCGTCACCGATCCGTTGGCCGACAACGACTCCGTCGACATCAAGGAGCTCGCCGGCCGGCGCTGGATCGCCAGCCGCAGCTCGGGCGACGAGCCGCTGCTGGGCGTCTGGCCGGGCCTGCCGGAACGGCCGGAGATCGCCCACCTGACCCGGGACTGGCTGGCGAAGTTGCAGTTGGTGGCGGCGGGCTTCGGCTTCACGACGGTGCCGGCGTCGATGGCCGAGGCGGTGCCGGTCGGTGTCCGCCTTCTGACGGTCCGTGGCGGCCCGGCGGAACTGCGCCGCCTTACCGTCGCCCACCTGCCGAAACACCGCACGGAGCCGGTCACCCGAGTGCTGGAGGCGCTGCGCGCGGCCACTCGGCAGTCGTGAGACACGCCGTCCGGCGGTGTCGATCGGCCCCGAACCGTCGAAGAATCCTGGGGACGTCCTCCGGAGGTGGTTCGCAGCCATGCGCCCGCATCGGCACGCACGGGCACCACGGCGCAGGCTGCTTCACTTCCTGCTGCCGGTTGTCGTCGCGCTCCTCGCGGTCGGCGCGGTCGTCGCCGGCACTCTGACCAACGCCGCGCACACCTGTGGGGGAGAGCTGCCGCTGCGCGTCACGGTGACGCCGGCGATCGACCAGATCGTGCAGCAGACGGCGGACGCCTTCGAGCGGGACCGCGCCTCGGTGAACGGCGTGTGCATCAAGGTCACGGTCGTCTCGGAGCAGGCCGCGGACGTGGTGGCGGAGCTGCCGACCAAGCCGATCGACCCGCCGGCGCTGTGGATCCCGGACTCCTCGCTGTGGGCGTCGACGGCCGGCCAGAAGGACTCCGGGGTGCCGGGCGTGACGCCGAAGGTCGCCGTGCACGGCTCGCTGGCGTCCTCGCCGCTGGTGGTGGTCGGCGGTCGCGACGAGGTGGCGAAGCTGGACTGGCCGCAGTCGAGCGTCAGCTGGCAGCGGCTGGTCGATCCGGGCGTGCCCGTGGACATCGCGGATCCGTTGACCAACACCGAGGGCATCGCCACGCTCGGCCTCGCCGAGGGCATGGCGCCGGCGCAGGACGGCGCCCCGCCGCCGCAGCTGATCGCGGCCCTGCTCCGCCTGCGCGACTCGACGCAGCAGAGCATCGACGCCTGCTACCAGCTGATGGCGAAGAACCCGGCGACCGCGCCGCTGTTCACCGCCACCGAGCAGTCGGTGATCGCGCACAACAGCAGCTCGGCGGTGCCGGCCACGGCGCTGTACCCGAGCGAGGGTTCCGTGCTCTTCGACTACCCGGTGGTGCGGGTGACCTCCGGCACGGAGGTGTCCGGCACGGCCGCCGCGGCGGACGAGTTCGAGCGCCGGCTGCGGTCGGACGAGACGGCGAAGTGGCTGAGCGACGCCGGTTTCCGCGAGCCGGGCGGCCGCGCGGCGTGGCCGATGCAGCAAGGTGTCCGGATCGACACGCCGAACCGGCTGCCCTCGCCCACGACGGCGCAGGTGGCGACGGTGCTGCGCGCGTGGGACGTGATCCACCTGGACGGCCGGACGCTGGCCGTGATCGACACGTCCGGCTCGATGAACGACCCGATGCCGGACGGCCAGAAACGCGTCGAGGTGGCCCGGGACGGCGCGCTGGCCGGCATGGCGCTGATGCCCGACAGCACGTCTGTCGGCCTGTGGACGTTCTCCGACCAGTGGCACGAGCTCGTGCCACTGGGGCCGCTGGGCGGCAAGAGCGCCGGGGCGTCGCAGCGGCAGGCGTTGCAGCAGGCGGCGGCCTCGCTGCCGAGCCTGGTCGGCGGCAGCACCGCCTTGTACGACACGGTGTTGCAGGCGTACCAGGCGCTGCGCGACGGCTTCGACGCGTCCAAGGTCAACTCGCTGGTGCTGATCACCGACGGCCGCAACGAGATCAACGGCGGCACCGACCTGGACACCATGCTGGCCCGGCTGCACGCCGAGGTGGACGCGACCAAGCCGGTCCAGATCATCGGCATCGGACTCGGCCCGGACGCCGACATCGGCGTGCTCCAGCAGCTGGCCGGCGCCACCGGCGGCAAGGCGTACCAGGCGCTGAACGGGGCCGACTTCCGCAGCGTCCTGTTCGACGCGCTGAGCCGCCGCCCCTGCGTCACCTCCAACTGCTAGCACATCGGGTACTCCATGAACTTGGCTGCGACTCGCGCGATGGTCGTGCCCTGCAACGCCGCGAGCTGCGACAACGCCCCGTCGTAGCCGTGCGGCAGGTCCAGCGTTCTGTCCACAGTGGAGTTGGCGATGACGAGAACCAGGCCGTGTCTCGTTGTCACGGTGGGATGCGGGCCGAGTGGGATCAGGCGGGCGGCGAAGGACGCCCCGCCGTAGGTCTCGAACGCGGCGGCGACGTCGATCTCGTCCGCCCGGTCGGCGAGTCGGATGCCCCAGGTCGGTTGGAACCAGGGGAAAGCGACGTTCCAGGCGTAGGGCAGATCGTCGAACGACATCTGTCGCACCGGGATCGCCGTCGAACCGTGCAGCGACCAGCCCGGGTAGTTGATCATCGCGCCGACCCGGGAAGCCTCCTCGTCGCCGGCGAGCTGCGCCAGCACATGCAGCGCGCCGGCGATACCGGACGTCACGCCGGCGGTCGTCGTGATCAGGCCCCGGGCCACGTACCGCTGGCCGCTCACCCAGTGCACGGCCGGATAGGCGTCGGCGAATCCGCCGATGTCCGACCAGAAAGTCGTCGCCGACAGGCCGTCGAGCAGGCCGGTCTTGGCCAGCAGTTCGGCGCCCGCGCACACGCCGAGGATGTGCGCCCCGCGGGCCGCCTGCCGCTTGATCCAGTCCCGCAGCGGCTGCTCGTCGGTGTCCACAACCGCCGGCACCACAACGACATCCGGTGTCAACGCCTCGTCGAAGGTGTGGTCCGGGATCGCGTGCAGGCCGCCGGACAGTGCCACCGGATCACGGCGCGAGGATACCGTGTAGGCGAAGAACCTGGGAGAGGAGGCGAAGACGTCGAACGGTGCCAAGGCATCGCTCGTGACGGATCCCTGCGATCCCAGCGCGACCGCCACGGTCAACCGTCCACTGGGGATCGTCCTAAGTGGCGGAATGGGGGCGCTCGAGGAGGAGAAGCTGCGGCCCATCGACACGGCCACGCCGGCGAAGCCGAGCCCGACGAGCAGGCCGATTCCGAGCACGACGAAGAGAGCTCTGCGCAAGAGCATGGGGGAACTCCCGGTCAGCGGTGGGCGGAGGGCGGAGCGCCGTGCGTGGTGGCGAACAGCCGGCGCAGGTGGCGGGCATCGTGGAACCCGCAGCGGGCGGCGATCGCCTCGACCGTGAGATCCGTGCCGGACAACAACGTCCGGGCCAATTCCACCCGCAACTGCTGCCGGTACTTCAACGGCGTGATGCCGATGGTCGTCACGAAGGCTCGGCTCAGGCCGCGCGGCGACAGGTGCGCGACCCCGGCGAGGTCGGTCAGCGTCAACGGATCGGCGAGGTGCTGGGCGACGTGATCCTGGACGCGATGTACCGCCGAGTTCAGGTGATCGCGGTGCGCCAGGAACGCGCTGACCTGCTCGGACGTGCCGCTGCGCCGCAGGTACACCACCAGCTGCCGGGCGACCGCGGCGGTCAGCTCCGGCCCCTGGTCGCGTTCCACCAGCGACAACGCGAGGTCGATGCCGGCCGAGATGCCGGCGCTGGTGCTGATCGGCCCGTCGTGGACGTACAGCACCGCGTCCTGCACCCGCGCCGCCGGATACCGGGCCCGCATCGGCTCCAGCAGCTCCCAGTGCGTCGTGCAGCGGCGGCCGTCCAGCAGCCCGGCCTCACCAAGCGCAGCCGCGCCGCTACACACGGCGGCGATCCGTGTGCCGGCCGCGAGCGCCCGCCGGAGCCAGTCGATCACCGCCGCCGACACCTGCGGCGGCCCTGTCAACCGAGGTCCCGGCACCAGGATCAGGTCGTCGGGGCCGGTCACGGGCAGCGGCTCGAGCCCGCCAGCAGCAGCCCCTGCGCCGACGACCGCTCTGGCGCGTCGGCGACGTACCGGATGCGGTAGTCCGCGCCGAGGTGCGCGGCGGCGTCGAACACCTGCACGGGACCGCCGAGGTCCAGCAGGTTGACGTATCGAAGCACCAGGACGAGCACTCGCATGGCATGACGCTAACCGGCAGGTCAGGGCCCGCGACAGGGACGAACGCGCCGGCGGCCGGACGGATCCGGCACCGGCATTTCGGTCATGCGGGCATAAACAACCGACGTTTGAACCGAAGGTGAACGCGAGCCGTGTGGTGAAGTGGCAGCACCACCGCAAGGAAGGACGCTCGGCTTGTCGATCCTCACGCGCCTGCGCCGGACCCCGGAACCGGATACGGAAACCCGGACCGCGCCGTCGGGCACCCGCCGAGTCCTGGCCGTCGTGGCCTCCCTGCTGGCATTCCTGCTGGTCCTGTTCGCGCTGGTCGCGCCGGACGACCTGACCCAGCTGACGCCGCTGGCCTTCGTGCGCATCCCGGTGGAGGGCCTGGTCGGCGTGCTCGTGGTGCTGCTGCTGCCGAACGGCTGGCGCAAGCCCGTGGCGCTGATCGGCGGCGGCGCGCTGGGCGTGCTGACCATTCTCAAGCTCGCGAACATGGGCTTCTACGCCTCGCTGAACCGCCCGTTCGACCCGATCAACGACTGGAGCTTCCTCAGCCCGGGCCTGGAGTTCCTCCAGGGCGAGGTCGGCGACTTCCTCGGCTGGGTCGCGGTGGGCGTGGCGATCGTCGTCGCGACGGCCCTGATCGTGCTGATGGCGCTCGCGGCGGCACGGCTGAGCGGCCTGGCCGCACGGCACCGCACCGGCGCCTTCCGCGGCGTCGCGCTGCTCGCGGTGATCTGGATGGTGCTCGCCCCGACCGGCGCGCAACTCGCGGCCGGCCAGCCACTGGCCGCCAGCAACGCCGCCGCGCTCGCCGCCAGCGACGTGCGGCAGGTCAGCGCGGACCTCAAGGACCGGCAGGAATTCGCGCACGAGATCGACACCGACGCCTACGTCGACACCGCGCACGACAAGCTGCTCAGCGGCCTGCGCGGCAAGAACGTGCTGCTGGTGTTCGTGGAGAGCTACGGCCGCTCCGCGGTGATGAACTCCAGCTTCTCGCCCGCCGTCGACGGCGTCCTCGACGACGGCACGCAGAAGCTGAACCAGGCCGGTTTCGCCGCGAAGTCCGGCTTCCTGACCTCGCCCACGTTCGGCGGCGGCAGCTGGCTGGCCCACTCCACGCTGGAGTCCGGTGTGGACGTCAACAGCCAGTTCCGGTACACGAACCTGGTCAACGGCAACCGCTTCACGCTGGCGCGGGCGTTCAAGGACGCCGGCTGGCGCACCTTCGCCGACGACCCGGCCAACACCCGCGACTGGGTGCCGGAGACCCAGTTCTACGGCTACAACAGCGTCTACGACTCCCGCAACGTCGGCTACAAGGGCCCCAACTTCTCCTACGCCCCCGTGCCCGACCAGTACACGATGAACTTCATCCGCCAGCACGAGCTGTCCAGGCCCGGGCCGGCCTTCGGCGAGATCGACCTGGTCTCCAGCCACGTGCCGTGGGCGCCGTGGCCGCAGGTGGTGGACTGGAACACCATCGGCGACGGCACGGTGTTCGCGCCGCAGGCGGCGAACGGCACGCAGGTCAAGGACGTCTGGCCGGACCCGGCCAAGGTGCAGCACGCGTACAGCGAGTCCATCCAGTACTCGCTGAGCACGCTGATCTCGTACCTCCAGAACTACGGCGACGACAACACCGTGATGGTGTTCCTCGGCGACCACCAGGCGCAGACCGTGGCCAGCGGCGTCGACGCCGACCACGACGTGCCGATCACCATCGTGGCCAAGGACAAGTCGGTGCTGGACCGGGTCGCCGGCTGGGGCTGGACCGACGGCCTGCGGCCCAGCCCGCACGCCCCGGTGTGGCCGATGAGCTCGTTCCGGGACAAGTTCCTGGCGGCGTTCGGCGACCAGGTGACCAAGTAGGCGCCCGCCGCTACGGTGATCGTCATGCGCGCATTTCGGATCACCGAGTGGGGACGGCCGCCGCAGGTGGCGGAGGTGCCGAGGCCGTCGGCCGGTCCGGGGCAGGTGCTGGTCCGGGTGGCCGGCTGCGGGCTGTGCCACACGGACGTCACCCTGCCGCACATGCCCGCCGCGGTGGGGGAGCGGCTCGGCTGGCAGCTGCCGTTCACGCTGGGGCACGAGATCGCCGGCTGGGTCGCCGAGTCGCGCGTTCCCGGCTTCGCCGAGGGCGATGCCGTGGCGGTGGTGACGCAGAATTCGTGTGGGCGGTGTTGGCACTGCCTCCATGGCCTGGATTCCTCCTGCCCCAACGCTTTGGCCGGTCGGGGCTATGGCCGTGACGGCGGGCTCGCGCCGTACGTGGTGGTCTCGGGAGAGCGTTCCCTGATCCGGTTGGACTCGCTGGATCCGGTGACCGCCGGGCCGTTGACGGACGCCGGGGCCACCGCGTACCACGCCGTCCGGCGGGTGCTGCCTCGGGTCTATCCCGGCGGTACCGTCGCCGTGATCGGCGTCGGTGGTCTCGGCTCCTTCGCCGTGCAGTTCCTCGGCCTGTTGACGGGCTGCCGGGTGGTTGCCGTCGACACCAATCCCTTGCGGCTCAAGGTGGCTGCTGAGCTCGGTGCCCACGACACCGCCGAGTCGTTGGGCCGGCTCGGCGCGGACGCCGTCCTCGACTTCGTCGGCACCGATGACACCATCGCCGCCGGCCTTCGCGCGCTGCGGGCCGGCGGGTCGTACGGGCTGATCGGGGCCGCCGGCGGCAAGCTGGCCGGCCCGTGGTTCGGCGCGCTTCCCAAGGACGGCGAGGTCTTCACCTTCCAGGGCTCGTCCGTCGCCGACCTGCACGACGTCATCGCGCTCGCCGGTTCGCTGCGCAACGACGTGCGGCGCTTCCCGTTCGACGACATCGAGGACGCCTACGCCCGCCTGGTCGCCGGTTCCCTCGACGGCGGCCGCGGGCTCATCGTGTTCTGAGTTCAGGTCACCTCGATCTGCCGCACCACCGTCGTCTCGTCGAAGTCGGAGGTGCGCACCGTGATCGCCAGCCGCCACCGGCCGGCGAACGGCAGCTCCGTGCTGCCCGCGCGGTAGCCGCCCATGCCCATGCCGGTGTGCCGGATCGGCACCGTCATCGGGGCGATTCCCTTGTCCGGCAACGACAGCTGGGCGTTCAGCTCGGCGACGTCGATGCGCGTGCCGGCGCCGTTGGTGACCGTGACGGAGATGATGTTCGGGCCGACGGTGCTCGGTAGGACGCCGATCTGGAGCTTTCCCTTGCCGCCCGGGCCACCTGTGTCGAACGCCAGCGGTCCTTGGTCCGTTGTGGACGGTGCAGTCGGGTTGGTGGTGACGAGTGCCGCCGTCAGCGCGAGTACTGTCAGCGCACCGAGGCTCTCGACGAGCACCGAGCGCCGGACCCTTTCGGTTTTCAGCCACCGGCGGGAGAACCAGGCCGCGCCCAGGATCGCCAGCACCACACCGACCTTGACCGCCAGCAGCCTCGCGTAATCGGTGTCGAGGGCGCCAAGTTGTTGCCAGCTCTGATAAATCCCGGTCGCGATGAGGACGCCGACGGTTGCCAGTGCGAGCCGGCTGAACCGGGCGATCGCCTCCGCCGGCGGCTTGGCCAGCAGGATCACGGCGAGGCCGCCCACCCACAGCGCCATCGCGTCGAGGTGCAGGATATCGGCGGGCAGCCTGGCGGCGCCGGCGTCGTGGCCGGAGATCGACCAGGTCGCCGCCAGGCCGTTCAGCAGCACCGCCGCGATCGTGCGCCGCCCGAACGGATAGGCGTCGGCGATCACCGGCGCGGTGAGCGCCAGCAACGACATTCGGACGGCGAGGCCGGTGCCGATCGGGATGCCCATGGTCACCGCGAGCAGGCCGCCGTCGAACGCGTGGTCCAGGCCGACTCCGGCGCCGTACGGGCCTTGCAGCACCGCGTCCGCGGCCGTGGCGACCGCCAGTGTCGCCCAGCTGCCCCAGATCAGCCTCTTCCTGATGGAACCGTTGGGCCAGCAGAGGAAGAGGAAGCCGAGCGAGCCCGCCAGGCCGGCGAACGCGACGTAGCCGAGCACGCGGAAGATCCAGTACAGCACGGCCACCGCTGGGCTGCCGACGGTTGCCGTGGCGGCGGCAACCGTCGCGTGGCCGACGGAGAAGGTGAACGCGCCCGACACCGGGTGCGAATCCGCCGAGACCACGTGCCAGGACACCGTGTACGTGCCCTGCCCCTGCGCCTTGATCGCCACGCCGACCGTGTCGGAGCGGCCGCCCACCTGCCCGGCCTTCTGGTCGTCCACTGTGGACCCGTCGGGACCGAGCACGTGGATGCCCTGTGGCGTCACCTGAACCGGCTCGCCGAAGTTCAGCGTGACACTCGTCGGCGGCGTGGCCAGCGTCGACGACGGCGCCGGCTGCGTGCCCAGCAGCGACGCGTGCGCGGCGGCCTGGCCGGCGCCCGCGAGCAATGCCGCGAGGACGCCGGCCAGCACCAACAGCACGGACCTCATCGGGCTAGGCGATTCCGCCGCCAGGCCAGGGTCGCGATGGCCCCGGCGATCACCCCGATCGCCGTGCCGGTGACGCCGAACAGATCCGGCGCCTGCCGCGCCGGCTCCGCCAGCGACACAGTCGGGGCCGGGTGGTCGGACCCGGGCGCGGTGTCGATCCAGCGCACCACGTCGCCGTTGTCGTAGGTCTGGACCGCCTTGAACACCAACGAGTCCGCGTCGGCCGGCACCGGGTCGAGCAGCACGACGAAGTCGTCGTAGCTGCCCGGCGCGATGCTCCCTCCGTGCCAGGTGATCACCGAGACCGCGTCCGTGACCGGCCCGTCGTCCGAGCTCAGCGGCGTCGCCAGGCGGGTGGTCGTCATGTCGGCGGTCCAGCCGGGCATCGCTTTCGGTCGCACCGACGCGATCGGGTGGTCGGCCGGGAGGCTCAGCTGCACTTCCGTCGTGGCGGCCGACTTCTCCTCGTTCGGCACCCGGAAGGCGACCTCGGCCGTCGTGCCCTTGGTCGCCGTCGAGGGCTGGGCGGCGACGTGGGCCGAGGCGGCCCCGGCGCTGGCCAGCAGCGCCAGGGCCGTGGCGGCCAGGACCGTGATCGTGCGGCGCATGGCTACTTGACCGGGATGTACGGACGCATCATCTCGTTGTCCTCGTGGTCGAGGATGTGGCAGTGCCAGACGTACCCCGGCCCGGCGGTCGGGTCGAACGCGAACCGGTTCAGGCCCGGCTGCGCGTCGGCGATCGCCGTTTCCGTCGGCGCCCAGCGGATCAGCACCCGGTTCACCATGCCCGGGTTGATCTTGAACGTGTCCTTCCAGCCCGCCTCGGCCGGGTCCGGCGGCAGCACCGGTCCCGTCAGGAACGGGCCGATCCCCGGATTCCCACCCAGCGCGCCGTCCGCGTTCGGCGTCAGGTAGTCCCGCGGCGGGCCGTAGCCCGGGATGATCTGACCCGCCGGATACGTTGTGTGGCCGAAGGTTCCGTCGCACTGCTGGCCCGCGAAGGTCCCGCCCGGGAACGCCGCCGCCCACGCCGCTCGATAGCCGTCCACGTCCACGTTCTGGCGGTTGAGGACCTGGAACTGGATGAGGTGGATGTGGATCGGGTGCGCGTCGTCCGTGATGTCCAGCAGTTCCCACAGTTCCGTGGCGCCGACCCGAGGCAGCTCCGTGATGTACAGGCCGGTGTTGGCCTTCCCGCCCGCGATCGGCGTCGTGGTGCCGTCCCGCAGGCCGTTCCACTTGCTGTTGTTGAGGAACGCCTCCAGCGGGCCGTCATTGGTGTCCGACACCGCGCAGTCCACAGTCTCCTGCTCGAAGACGACCAGCTGCCGCTTCACCGTCGGCCGCACGCCCGCGGCCACCGCACCCGTCGTCGGATTCGCCAGCCGCACGATCGCTGCCGGCTGGTTCTGACCGCCGCGCAGCGCGGCGCCGGTCGCGGGATTGTAGGTGGTGTCCGTGCTCGAAAGCCGTTGTGTCACGTCGAAACGCATCAGCTGGCCGTCGAGGTTCGGGTCCGGCGGGCCGCCGCTCGGGTACGGGAACAGGCCGTCGTTGGTCAGGATCAGCGACCGGCCGCGCAGGCCGCTGAAGTCGATGATCACGTCCGCCCGCTCCGACGGCGCCAGGAACAGCTTCGGCGCGTTCGGGTCCGCCGGGTCGTTCAGCCTCACCGGCCGGTCCAGCAGGCCGCCGTCGGTGCCGATCTGCCAGCACGCCACCGCCGACGGCGGCGTCGTCGAGGACGCGTTCGCCGGGTCCGTCAGGTTCATCCGCAGGAAGCGCGCGTTGCAGGCGTTGACGATCCTGAACCGGTAGCGCCTCGGCTCCACCGCCAGCGTCGGCCAGGTGCGGCCGTTGACCACCATCGCGTCGCCGAAGAACTCCGGGATCCAGAACGGGTGCGAGCTCGGGTTCGACGGCGGGCCGTTCAGGTCCGCGTCCGGGTTGCTGCCGTCCGGGAAGCGCAGCTGGCCGTTCGTGTCGAACAGCCGGTCCTGGAGCATCAGCTCGATCTCGAATGCGCCCGCCGGCAGTCGCAGCGGGTTGTCCGGCCGGCCCGTGTCGAACTTGTCGCGGACCAGGTAGAACGCCGCCATGCCGCTCAGGACGTTGATCCTCGTGATGCCCAGCGCGTGGTCGTGGTACCAGAGCGTCGTCGCCGGCTGAGTGTTCGGGTAGCAGTACACCGTCGCGTTCTGCGCTGTCGCCGAACCCGTCGTGTAGGCCGGGCCGTGCCGGCCGTCCGCCGTGAACCACGCCTCCGGCAACCCGTCGGCCGCCGACTGGACCTCCGCTCCGTGCAGGTGCACCACCGTCGGCACCGGTCCCGTGTAGGGCTGCGACGGCTTGCTCGCGTTCAGCGGGTCCGCCCAGTGGATCGTCTGGTCCACCGTCAGCAGCGGCTGCACCCTCGAGCTCCTCGGCAGCGCGTTCACGTACGTCACCGTCGTCGGCGTGCCCCTCGTCGCCTCCACCGACACCCCCGGCCAGCTCGGCGGCCGACCGTCCACCTGGTACGCCCACACCCAGGTGCCGTCCGTGTGGTCCGGCGGGTACATCCCGCTCGGCAGCACCAGCTGCGGCGCCTCCACCAGCCGCGTCGTGAAGCTCGCCCCCGACACGCGGCTCGGGAAGGTTCGCAGCGCCGTCACGTACTTCGGGATCCTCGCGCTGGGCAACGGCGTCTGTGCCTGCGTCACCGCTTCCGGCGCCGCCGTTCCGCTTCCCGCCGCCAGCACCCGCGCCGCCGGGAACCCCACAGCCCCCACCGCCGCTCCCGCGACGAGCAATTGCCTTCTGCTGATCCTCGCCATCATCGGCCTCCGGCCATCGCTTTCCCCGGCCGGCAACGCTAATCCTGTCACCGGTTTCCAGGTATGGCCGGAAATCCCTAGGAGTGAGCTGAATTTCCTAGGGACAGGGCGTTCCACTAGGTAATTGAATCGGTATCACCTAGGCATTTCCGTCTGACTAGGTAATCCCCACGATTTCCGATTTACCGTGGTCACGGCCTCGGTGTACCCACCGCCGCCTGGCGCGGGACAACGGCCTCGGCTACGACGACCGGGGCTGTGGGCGTGCTTACTGCATTCGCCGCGATCGGCGACCAGAAGGTGACCGCGTCGAGGCTCCGGAGAAGTGTGACGGATCCTCGCCGACCTCGGGGAATTCGAGGCGGCGAGGATCCTGCGGAGTTGGCCCTCGCGGAGGGTGAAACCCGCCTGACTTTTACGCCGCGGCGGCGTTGTTCGCGGCGGGCATCCAGGTGGGGGCGGTGGCGGCGGAGGCGGCGACCGACGCCGGGGCGACGAAGGTGCTGCCGCTGGGCCCGGCCTGCAGGGCCATGTGGGTGGCGCTCTTGCCGAGCAGGTCCTGCCACGAGTCGAACCAGTCGGTCCAGCCGTCGCCACGGGTGCCGGCGAGCGGGCTGCCGTTGATGGTCACCGGATCGCCGGGCAGCTCCTCCTCGTAGTACGCCTGCGCGGCCTCGGGCGGCATGTTGACGCAACCGTGGCTGACGTCGGAGTTGCCCTGATCGCCGACGGACCAGTACGCGTCGTGCAGGTAGTCGCCGCTCCAGGTGAACCGCACGGACCACGGCACCTTCAGGTCGTAGTAGCCGGGACCGCCGGGAGCGATGTCGGCGGGCTTCATCTCGACGGGGTTGCCTTTTTCGATGGTGAGGTAGGTGCCGTTGGGGGTGTCGTGGCCCGGCTTGCCGGTGCTGATGGGCCAGTCGTACTGGAGCGCCCCGTTCTTGTACACCTGCATGTGGTGGCTGGCCGCGCCGGCGACGACGACGATCGAGTCGCCGATGCTGAACGTCTGGGTGAGGTCGGCGGCCCCGTACACGCCGGGCGACACCTGCACGCCGTTGAGGTGACCGGCGAAGCTGACGGTGGTGTTCGCGGGCCAGTAGTCCCGGGGCCGGAAGTCGACGTGCGTGTCGTCGGCCCAGGCCCACGCCCCGACGACGGGCTGCGAGGTGGTCAGCGACAGCGCCTGCTCGACGGCCGCCTTGTTGGCCACGGGCTTGTCGAAGGTGAGCATGATCGGCATGCCGACGCCGTAGGCGGTGTTCTCGGCCTCGAAGATGTGGGTGTGCTCGACGCTGGTCGGCGTGAGCGTGGTGAACGAGCTGGTGGCGGTGGAGCTCTTGCCGGCCGAGTTCACCACGGTCGCGTTGACGGTGTAGGTGGCCGACACGTTCAGGGTGCCGGTGCTGGTCCAGGTCTTCTTGTCGGGACTGAGACTGCCAGAGACCTTGCCCCCGCCGGTGATCTCGACGTCGGTGATGGTGCCGCCGCTCGCGGTGACCGTGATGGGGCTGTCCGTCGCGACGTTCTGCCCGCCGGCGGCCGGCGCGATGGCGGCCTTGGCCGGCGGAGGCGGCGGCGTGGTGGTCGTGGTCAGCGCGCTGCCCACGCCGCCCCCGCCGGGTGAGCACGCCGCGACCAGCAGGCCGCTGGCGGCCATCACGATCGCCGGCCACTTCTTCATCACAACACGCCCTTCCGATGCCACCGCCACTGTTCGATCATGCCGCGCCGCGGGCCGGATCGCACAGTCCTTTCATGGGATCGGACGCGCCCGGGGCCGGGCGGGTTGCTCCGCCCGCCCGGCCCGTCACAATGTCACCGCCAGGTAAAGGTGGCGACCGCCTTCGCGGGCAGGGTGTAGCTGAACGATCGGCCGTGCTCCGACACGGTGAAAGTACGTGCGTTCGAGGCGTCGGCGTTCAACACGATCAGCGCGGTGGAGCCGTCCGGATTGCGGAAAGCGACGTCCTCGACGTCGCCCGGGCCGAACGTGTTCGAGTCGATCCGCACGGCCCCGGGCTTGACGAACTTGCTGGCCTGCCCGAGCACGTAGTACTCGGCGTTGTAGGACACGGTGTTCGCGGCGTCGTCGACGGTGACGGCCCCGGTGCACGTGGTGCAGTGCATGGTGGGCCCGCCCTTCGGGTCCAGCGCGACGTTCCACGTGACGACCGACTTGGCCCAGTTCCGGGTGCCGCCGATGATCAGGTGCTCGGTCTGCCAGTCCAGCGAGTCGGCGAACGTGGTGGCGGGATTGGACGACTGTGACCCGGAGCACTCGGTGAAGTACGCGTCCTTGGCCGGGAAGGCGTCGTGCACGGTGGACTGCGCGTCGGGGTTGCCGCCGTAGCAGTGCCAGGCGACGCCGGACGTGTACTTGGCGGCCTGGGGGTCGCCGAGCACCGCGGACGGGTACTTGGTGTCGTCCCAGTTGTGGTCGTAGGCCAGGATCCCGGTGCGCAGGCCGGCGGCGCGCAGTGCGGGGCCGAGGTAGTCGCCGATGAACCGGGCCTCGTCGGCGGCGCTCATGGTGGCGCCGGGGTAGTCGGCGGGGGAGTACTCGGGCTCGTTCTGCGCGGACAGCAACGACACCGGCACGCCGGCCTTTCGGTACGCCTGAACGAACTTCACCAGATAGTTCGCGTACGTCCGAAGTGTCTGGTCGTCGGTCCTGACCGACCCGCCGATCATCGAGCCGCTGGTCTTCATCCAGCCGGGCATGCTCCACGGCGTGGCCATCACGGTGGTCGCCGGGTTCAGCCGCAGCGCCTCGCGCAGCACCGGCAGGATGTAGTCCCGGTCGTGCGCGACGGAGAACCGCGAGAGCGACGGATCGGCGGCGCCGTCGTCGTAGCTGAACAGCGAGCGGGAGAAGTCCGAGGCGCCGATCGGCTGGCGCAGGAAGTTCAACCCGATGCCGCGCCGCGGGTCGAACAGCTTGGTCATGATCGCGTCGCGCTGCGGCGAGTTCGCCACCAGCCAGGCCGACGAGTCGGTGAACGACGCGCCGAACCCGGTGATGGACTGGTACTTCTTGGTCTGGTCGATGGTGATGGTCGGTCCGCCTGCGGTCTCGCGGCCGAACCTGGCGCCGGGTAACTGGGTCAGCAGTCTGCTCTGGTCGGCGGTGGTCTCCCACACCGACACCGAGGTCCACGGCGTGGCCTGTGCGGCGACGGAACCCGCGGTCGTGCCGAGCACGAGCGTCGCGGCGACGGCCGCGGCGAGGTTGGCACGGGACGTCATCGGCCCCTCCTCAGATTCTGAAACAATTGAAACAGAACTGGAACAATTGCCGGCGCGGACAGCAAAGCAGCCGACGCTCGGCAGTGTCAACGGCGTGCCGGGTGACCGGGCTCGAGCGTCGCGGCGAAACCGTCATCGCTGTTGGGCGGTGTGAAGTGGACCCATTCGGGACCGCGGGGCCGGTCGTGGTGCACATATGTGATCGGATTTGGTTCCGGAAAGCGTATTCCCGGTTACACTCCTTGCGTGAAACAAAGGCCTGTAACAAATGGCTAGGCGGTCGGACGGTCGGGCCACCGTGCGGGACATCGCGGCCAGCGCCGGGGTGTCCATCGCGACCGTGTCGCGCGTCCTCAACGACAGCGAGGACGTGGCGCCGGGCACCCGTGATCTGGTGCTGGCGGCGATCGAGCGGCTCGGCGGCCTCGCCCCGGTGCCGCGCGCCCGTCGCAACCGCGTCGCCGAGGGCGCGGTCTACGTGCACTGCCCGTACGTGCTCTCGGACTACTTCGGTCTGATCGTCTCCTCCGTGGCGGAGACCCTGGACCTGCACGGCCGCCGGCTCGTGCTCAACGCCGGCGAGGCCGCCCAGAACAAGCCGGTGCTGTCGGGCCTGCCGCTGCTCGGCGGCGTCGCCGGCGCGATCATGCTGCTGCCGCCGGAACCGGGCGAGCAGCTGGTGGCCCTGCGCGGCACCGGCTTCCCGTTCGTCGTGATCGACCCCCGTACGACGCTGCCGAGGGACATCGCCGCCGTGTCGGCCGCGCACTTCACCGGCGCCCGCCGCCTGACCCAGCACCTGGTCGAACTCGGCCACCGCCGCATCGGCGTGATCGCCGGCCCGGACAACTGGCTCGCCGCCGACGCCCGTCGAGCCGGGCACGCCGCCGCCCTGACGGAGGTCGGCGTGCTGACGCCGCCGTCGTTGATCCGCAGCGGTGAGCCGACCGCCGACGAGGGCTTCCGTGCCGCCTCCGAGCTGCTCGACCTGCCGGATCGTCCGACCGCGCTGATCGGCTTCAACGACAAGATGGCCGTGGGTGCCATGGCTGCGGCGGCCCGTCGTGGGCTGCGGGTGCCGGAGGACCTGTCCGTCGCCGGCTTCGACGACATCGACCTGGCCCGCGCGACCAAGCCGATGCTCACCACCGTGCGGCAGCCGCTCGGGGAGATGGGGCGGATGGCCGTCACGCTGCTGATGCGCCTGCTCGAGCGCCACCAGTTGGAGGCCCTGCACGTCGAGCTGGCCACCGAGCTCATCGTTCGCGCCTCCACCGGCCCGGTGCCGACTCCCGCGAGTCCCGCCTAACGTCACACCGAAATGCGGTTTCACACAGAAACGGGCCCAGGGTCTCGGAGCTGCGCGAAACCGCATTTCGGTGTGTCTGTGAGCGCGACTCGCGGGGGTTCAGCCGGGGATGGTGCGGCCGTTGCCGAGGGGCCAGCGGGTGGACCAGGACTGGATGTCCTCGTCGGGGACGCCGGCGGCCCAGAGGACGGCCTGCCGCGCCAGTTGCCGGAACCAGGGGTTGCCCCAGGCTCGGGGGTCGTGGCCGAGGGCGGTGTAGAAGACCCGGCCCTGCCCGTGCTGCCGGACGTATGCGATGGGCTGTGGCCCCTCCGGAGTGTCCCGCTCGGCCAGAACCTCGACATCCGGCGCGCAGTCGATGAGGTAGTACTCGTCGTCGATGGCGAAGTCGCCGAGGTGGCGGGTGACGGCGTGCCCGGGGCGCACCCGCACGTCGAACCGCCCCTCGGAGCCGGCGTTGCCGTGCGAGAGATACCGCGAACCGATCAGGTCGATGCCGGCGCGGTCCGCCTCGACGCCGCCGGGGCCGAAGCCGAACAGGTTGCTCGCGTGCACGGCGACCACGCCCTTGCCGGCGGCGACCAGGTCGGAGAGCGCTTTCTGCTCCTCGGGGTCGAACCGCGGTCCGGACAGGTACAGCACGTAGACGTCGGCCTCGGCGGTGGCGGGCATGGGATCGGCGAACCGGTTCACGCCCACGCCCCGTGCGGCCGGCAGCCCGCCCTCGGTGACGATCTCCTGCAACGCCAGGGCGGCGCCGATCAGATCGTGGTGCAGGTCGGTGCCGTCGACGAGGACGAGCGTGGACGGGACGGCGCGCAGCTTCACGAACACCGAAGCTACCGACAATACAAAGGGCAGTCCAGAGCCATACCAGTTGAACCATGGCGGACCGTGGGCTAGCGTCGGACCGGTGCCGACCACGATCCTGACCAGTCACCTCGGCTACGACACCGCCGGCAGCAAGAAGGCCGTGCTGCTGCACCGGAACCCCACCGAAGTCCGCGCCGCGGCGCTGGTGGGGGAGGACGGCGCCCGGGTCGAGCTGACGCCGGGCCCCGAGGTGACCGTGGATCGCTGGTCGCTCGGCGCCTTCCGCCGTCTCGACTTCAGCGATGTCCGCGAGCCGGGCACGTACCAGGTGGAGATCGAGACGGCGGAGGGCACCCAGCGCTCGGAGCCGTTCCCCATCGCGGACAAGCGGATTCCCGCCACCGGGATCTCCGACTGCGTCAACTACTTCCGGGCCGTGCGCTCCACCGGCGAGATCGACCGCAAGGACCGCGCCGCCAGGTTCTACAACGACGACTCGGGCCGCACGGTCGACGCCCGCGGCGGCTGGCTGGACGCGTCCGGCGACTTCAGCAAGTTCCTCAGCCATCTCACGTACACACGGATGATGAGCCCGCAGCAGATCCCGTTGTGCGCGTGGGCTTTCTTCGCCGCCCGCGACAACCTCCGCGCCGACCCGACCCTGGACGGCGCGCTCGGCGCGAAGCTGCGTGACGAAGGTCTGCACGGCGCCGACTTCCTGGTGCGATTCCAGTCGCCCGAGGGCTACTTCTACACCGGCATCTTCGACGCGCTGACCAAGGACCTGAACGAACGCGTGATCAACGCGCCGTTGCAGGACAGTGTGCGCACCCAGCGCTGGCAGGCCGCCTACCGCCACGGCGGCGGCCTCGCCGTCGCCGCACTGGCCCGCGCCTCGCTGGCCGAGGTCAGCGGCGACTTCGCCCAGGCCGAGTACCTGCGCGCCGCCCGCCGCGGCTTCGATCACCTGGAGCACCACAACACCGACTACAGCTTCGACGGCACCGAGAGCGTCATCGACGACTACTGCGCGCTGCTCGCCGCGACCGAGCTGGTCAACGCCGGCGAAGGCGTTGTCGCGCAGGCGGAATCCCGCGCCCTGTCGCTGATCGCCCGCTACACCGGCGGTCCGGGCTTCGGCTACCTCATCGGCGACGTCGAGGGCCGGCCGTTCTTCCACGCCGCCGAGCCCGGCCTGCCGATCATCGCCCTGCTGCGGTTCGCCGAGGTCTGCCCCGGCTCGCCGGTGAGTCCCCAGGCGCGCGTCACCGCACTCGCGCTCGCCCGCGACGCCGTGCACCTCAACGAGGAAGTGGCCAATCCTTTCGGCCTCAACCGGCAGTACGCGCAGCCCAAGGGCGAGGAGCCTCGTACCACCTTCTTCTTCCCGCACGGCAACGAGACCGGCTACTGGTGGCAGGGCGAGAACGCCGGCATCTGCTCCGCCGCCTACGCCGCGCTGGTCACCGCCGGCCAGCCCGAGTGCGACGACGAGCTCCGGCAACGGCTCCAGGTGCTGGCCGACGACCAGGTGCACTGGGTGCTCGGCCTCAACCCGTTCGACAGCTGCCTGCTGCAAGGTCGCGGCCGCAACACCCCCGAATACCACGCGATCTTCAAGAACGTGCCCGGCGGCATCCTCAACGGCATCACCGCCGGCTTCGAGGACGAGCACGACATCGACTTCATGCCGGCAGGTCCGGTCGCCGCGGGCAACGCGTGGCGGTGGGCCGAGCAGTGGATCCCGCACTCGGCCTGGTTCCTGCTGGCGGCCTCGCTGATGCGTTGACCGGGTCCAGCGCCGGCGGCGGAGTCAGCGTTGAGGAGATAAGCGCCGTAGCGCCAGGATCACGCCGCCGGCCACTGGCGGCACCTCCAGCAGGCGCAGCTTGAGCGACGGATAGAAGTCCGCGAGCTTGGAGCGGAAACGGTCGGCCAGGCGGGGCTGGTGGACGATCACGCTGCCGGCCGCAACCACGGTGTCGCCGATGGCGCCGCGGGCGATGAGCTGGCTCACCAGCAACTTGAGGCCGCGGGCGGCCTCGTCGATGACGCGGGCTGCGAGGGTGGAGCCGGCGTCGGCGGCCTCGAACACCGCGACGGCGGCGGGGCCCCAATTCTCGGGCGTGGGGGTGTCGTTGACAGCGCGGGCCAGGGCGGGCGGGTCGGGAACGGCGTAGTGCTGGAGCAACGCCCGCATCAGGCCGTCGTCCGGACGGCGGTCGTCGTACGCAGCGAGGGCGGCCTTGGTGGCCTCACGCAGGATGGCGGGCGCACTCGCTTCGTCGCCGAGCACCCAGCCCCACCCGCCGGCGAACAGCACCTCTCCGGCGGCGTCCGTGCCGACGGCGATCGAGCCGGTGCCGGCGATGACGCCGATGCCCGCGTCGAGACCGGCGGCCGGCACCAGCAGGGCAGCATCGTTGACGACGGTCGCGTGCACCCCCAGTGCCGCGACCGCCGCCGCCAACGCCTCGCAGTGCTCCTGTGTGTCGCACCCCTGCGCGCCCACGCCCACCGCGACGATCTCGTGGTCGGCCGGCACCGCCAGCGACAACAGCGACCGCAGCCACCGCGCGGCCTTCGCCGCCGGCGTCGCCGACCAGCCGTCCGCCGGCCACTGGTGGTCGCTGACCACCTCGCCGTCCAGCGTCGCGATCCGCACCGCGACCTTCGTGCCTCCGACGTCGACCCCGACCACAACTCTCATAGCCCCGGCACCTTGATGTCGTTGTTGTGGAACACGAATTCCTCGATCGCCACGTCCCGCACGGCCGCGACTGCCTCGACCAGGATCTGCACGGCGACGATCTGCGCGATGGCGGCCTGCGCGGGCGGCAGGTCCGGGATGCGCACGGGGTGCACGAGCGGCCCGGCGTCCACGTCGTCGCTGGTGATCAGGATGGCCGGATGCCCTGCCCCGGCAAGGGTTTCGGCGATGACGAGCTCCCGGTCGGAGCCGAACAGCACGTGCACGCCACCGCCGGCGGACTCCATGGCGCCGTGCAGGAACTGCCGCGTGCTCATACCGGTGGCGGGTATGCGGGCCACCTCGCGGAACAGCAGCGCGCCGGCCTCGGCGGAGCCGACGGACGGCCCGGCGCCGACGAAGTCGGCGGACGTCGCGGCGGCGAAGAGCGGGGCCAGTGCACGGATCCGCGGCCCCAGGTCCCGGTCGACGAGATCGACGACATCGCCGACGCGCGACCAGCCGTCGTCGATCCGGCCGCCGTGCCAGGCGTCCGCGATCAGGCCGAGGGCGGCGATGGTCGCGGTGAAGCCGATGGTGGACGCGTAGCTGTCGGCGATGTTGCCGAGGTCGACCAGGCCGGACGCGAGGTCGGCGATCGGCGACGGCACGACGTTGACCACGGCGAACCGCCGCGGCTCGGGAATGGTCTCCAGCACGGCCAGCGTCTCGGCGCTGCGGCCGCTCTGCGACACCGCGAAGATCGGGTGGCTGCTCGGCGGGAACGGCAGCGGATGGTCGCCCGCCCCCAGCCGCCACGAGTGGATGCCGCGCGAGCGCAGCGCCCACACCGGCGCGCACGCGGCGGCCAGGCTCGCGCCGATGCCGACGAAAACCGGTCCAGGACCGGAAAAACGACCCCCAGCGGCCAGCTCGGTCACCGAGCCGGCCAGACGGTCGACCGCCGCCGCGAGGTCCGCCGCCTGGGTGGCGCGGGCCCGCGTGTAGGCGATGAAGCCGTCGATCATGTCTGCTCCGTTCCCGCATTTCTGGTGAAGGACGTGCGCAGTCGGTAGCGATCGCCCGCGTACCGGATGGTCGAGGACAGCAGCGGGCGCTGGACGCGGTCCCGCACCACCTGCCGCATCTGGAGAATCGGCGTCGCCTCCGGGATGGCCAGGTGCCCGGCGACCGCTGCGGTCGCCGGCCGCGCCTCGATGGTGGTGTCCGCCTGCGCCAGCTGGAAACCGCGGCCGGTGACGATCTCGTAAAGCGACGCGGTGGTGAAGTCGACGCTCTCGAAGCCCTCGGCCACGTCCGCGGGCAGCAGCGACTCGTCCACCGCGATCGGCACGCCGTCGAGCAGCCGCACCCGGTCCAGCCGGAACAACGGCGTGCCCGGCGCGATCTGGAACGTCTCCGCCTCGTCGAAGCTGGCCGGCGCGGCCTCGGCCCGCAGCACCATGGAGGTGGAGGCCAGCCCCATCCGCCGGGCCGTCTCGGAGAACGACTCCAGCGTGTTGGGCCAGTCGCCGCGTTCCGGCGCGGTGACGTACCAGCCGCGGCCGTGGGCCGAGCGCAGCACGCCCTCGTCGACCAGCGCGGACAGCGCCTTGCGCAGCGTCACCCGGGAGATCTCCAGCTGCTGGCACAGGTCCCGCTCCGGCGGCAGCCGTGTGCCCGGGCGCAGCTCGCCGTCCGAGATGCGGGTGCGCAGCAGCGTCGCGGCCTGCGTCCACAGCGGCTCGGGATAGGCGGCGGGCAGCACCGGCTGTTCGGCGGTCACACGGGCCCCTGCATCGGCTTTACCTCCTGTCGGCATGACCAGAATACCAAGTGGTATTACTTTGGTCTTGCATCGGTCTGCTCGATGAGGCGATCGAACGCGGAGTTCAGCTCGGCGTCGACGGCGCGCAACCGGGGTTCCTTGTCGTGGTGCGCGACGAGCTCCCGGGCGCCCTCGGCGAACGACACCGTCGGCGCGAAGCCCGGCACCAGGGCGCGCAGCTTGCCGGGGTCGAAGAGCATCGAGTGCCGGAAGTCGTGTTCCAGCACGTCCCGCCAGCCGGGCAGCACCTCGGCGATGGACTCGCTGGACCGGTGCCGCAGCACCGGTTCCCGCACGCCGGCCGCCTCGGCCAGGGTGAGGTGGATCTGGTCCCAGGTCAGGATGTCGCCGGACACGACGTTGACGGACTCGCCGACCGCGTGCCCGTTGCCGAGCAGCGGCACGAACGCCCGGGCGAAGTCCCGGGAGTGCATCAAGGTCCACAGCGAGGTGCCGTCGCCGTGCACGACCACCGGTCTACCGGCGCGCATCCGGTCGATGGCGGTCCAGCCGGCCAGCACCGGCACCACGGTCCGGTCGTACACGTGCGCCGGCCGCACGATGGTCAGCGGGAAACCGCCCTCCCGGTAAGCGTTCTCCAGGAACACCTCGCAGGCGATCTTGTTGCGCGGGTAGTCGAACACCGGCTGCCGGCGTGGCGTCGACTCGGTGACCGGCAGCTGTGGCACCGGTCGCGCGAACACCGAACAGGTGCTGATGAAGACGTACTGCCCGGTCCGCCCGGCGAACACCTCGGGATGGGCCCGCACGTCGTCCGGGGTGAAGCCGACCCAGTTCACGACCGCGTCGAACTCCGCGCCGCCCAACGCCTCCCGCAGCTGGTCGCCGTCACGGACGTCGGCCCGCAGCTCGCGGACGCCCGGCGGCGGCTGCCGGCGAGGCTCGGTGCGCGTGACGATGGTGACGTCCAGGCCGGACGCCACCGCCTCGTCCGCGCAGGCGGAGCCGATCATGCCGGCCCCGCCCAGGAACAGCACCTTCATCGCGCCCCCAGCGAGAGTCCGTTGCCGACCAGATGGTCATAGCTGCGTCGCAGCGCCTCGAACGTGTCGATGTGCAGGCGCTCCAGCTCGACGATGTGCCAGCGCAGCCCGGACGGCACGGAAAGCGTTCGCCGCCAGTCGATCCGCCCCTCGCCGATCGGCACCATCACGTCGTCGGAGTAGCTCACCGCCGGGCCGTCCTTGACGTGCACGAACCGGGCCCGCTCGCCCAGCCGGGCGAGGATCTCCGCCGGATCCGCGCCGCCCAGCACGGCCCAGTACGCGTCCAGCTCCACCAGCACCCGGTCGTCCAGCTCCGCGAGCAGCAGGTCGTAGGCCTGCACGCCGTCGAAGAACTGCGAGAACTCGGCGAAGTGGTTGTGGTAAGCGATTTCCATGCCCCGCGCCGCCGCGTGCTCGGCGGCCACGTTCACCCGCTCCACGCCGCGCTTGACCGCGTCGGGGGAGTCGAACTCCTTCCGTTCCATGCTCCACACCAGGACCTCGGCGCCCAGCTCCTGGTTCTGGTCGAGGATGGCCTCCGCGTCCGGGCCGGCCGGGAACGGCGCGTGCGCGCTCGTCACGGCCAGCCCGGACGCGGCCAGCGCGTCCCGCACGCGCGCCGGTCCGAAGTGCTCGACCAGGCCGTAGGTCTCGACGCCCCGATAGCCGATCTCGGCCAGCCGGGCGAACGTGCCGTCGAGATCGGCGCGGGCCTGGTCGAGCACGGTGTACGCCATCACGGCGATGTCCGCGGTCACGCCGGCTTCAACCTCAGCGCCACCACGACGTTGGGCACCGCGGTGAAGTAGGGGTTGTCCGGGTCGGGAAAGCCGGTCACCCGCTTGGTGCTCCAGCTGCTGTAGGAGCCCCAGTAGAACATCGGGATCCACGGCAGCTTCTCGACGAACACCGTCTCGATCTTGTCCAGGATCTGCTGCCGCTGCTCGTCGGTGGTGGCGAGCGGGTACTGCTTGAACAGCGCGGCCGCCTCGTCGTCCTTGAACCGCTCGATGTTCTGGAACGACGGCGTGGCCTGCCCGATCGGGTAGTACAGGTTCGGGTTCATCGTGTCGTTGTAGAAGGAGAACGCACGCGGCGGCGAGCTCACCGGATAGCCCATCGTCGAGTCGAAGTCGCCCTTGGCCGTGCGCGGGTTGATGTCGTCGACGGTGGTCGTGTCGATGTTCAGCTTGATGCCGATGTCCTTGAGCTGCGACACCAGCACCTGCACGCGTGCGGCGATCTCCGTGTAGGAGGCCGGGAAGCTGCAGCTGAACTCGACCCGCTTGCCGTCCTTGGCGTAGTAGCCGTCGCTGCCCTTGGCGTAGCCGGCGGCCTGGAGCGTCTGCTCCGCCTTCGCCTTGTCCTCCACGAAACCCACGCTCTTGTACTGCGCGGACACCGCCGACTGGTAGGTCGGCAGCGGCAGGCCGGTGATGCTCGTCGCGGGCTGCTCACCGCTGGCCGCGGCCACCTGCTTCCGGTTCACGCCGAGGCTGATCGCCTTGCGCACCGCGATGTCCGACAGCGGCCACCGCTCCAGGTTCGGGATCAGACCGTCGGTGCCGGCCCGCGGCGCCCAGAAGTGGTAGTTCGGGCTCTTGGACGTGAAGGTCTTGTCCGCGTTGGCGATGTAGGCGCCGGCCCAGTCGGCCTGGCCCTGCACCATCGCGTTGGTGATGGTGGAGTTGTCCTTGTACGGCACGAACCGAATGGCCGAGATCTGCGCCTTGTCCTGCCAGTAGTCGTCGTTGCGCACCAGCAGCAGGCTCTGCGGGGAGAACTGGCCGACCTTGAACGCGCCGGTGCCGACCGGATTCGGGTCCTGGTAGGTGGTCGGGTCCTTGACCGACTCCCACAGGTGCTTGGCCACGATCGGCGCGGACACGATGCTCGGGAACAGCTGCTCGGACGGGTCCTTGAAGGTGAACACGACCTTGTTCGGGGCCGGCGAGCTGACGTCGCCGGCCGGCACGCCCTGGAGGTTCAGCGCCGGGTACTTGGCCAGCAGCTGGTAGGAGAACACCACGTCGTCGGCGGAGAACTCCTTGCCGTCGGTCCACTTCACCTTGTCCTGCAAGGTGACCGTGAGCGTCTTGTTGTCGTCGGACCACGCCCACGACCTGGCCAGCCAGGGGATGTCCTTGCCGATGTCGGCGGTGTTGATCTGCACCAGCGGCTCGTAGATGAAGGAGCCGTTGTAGGTGACGCCGAGCGCGGTGTTCTCCAGGAACGGGTTGAACACCTGGGTGAGGTTGTCGGACTGGCCGGCGACGGTGATCGTCGAAGTGCCGCCGGACGACGAGCCGCCGCCCGACGAGCAGGAGGCCAGCGCGAGACCGCCCGCGGTGGCGATCATCCCCGCCAGCAGGCTCCTTCTGGTGATCTGGGTGTTCACGAGGCATCAGGCCTTTCTGACGCGGCGGGCTCAGGCTTGTCCGCGTACAGCCAGCACCGCGTGGTGTGGCCGTCGGCGAGTTCGAAGGTCGGCGGCGTTTCCTGCTTGCAGCGATCCAGGGCGAACGGGCAGCGCGGGTGGAACCGGCAGCCGCTCGGCGGCGTGATCAGGCTCGGCGGCTGGCCGATGTCCCGGATCCGCTCGGTGTCCACACGGGACGGGTCCGGCGCGGAGGAGATCAGCAGCTTGGTGTACGGGTGCGCGGCCTGCTGGGTGACGGTCTCCGACGGGCCGGTCTCCACGATCTCGCCGGCGTACATCACGGCGGTGTCGGTGGCGAAGTACCGGGCGGAGGCGATGTCGTGGGTGACGTAGAGCATCGCCACCTCGCGCTCCTCGGTGAGACGCCGCAACAGGTTCAGGATCCCCAGCCGGATGGAGACGTCCAAACTGGACACCGGCTCGTCGGCGAGGAACACCTCCGGGCTGGCGGCCAGGGCACGGGCGATGGACACCCGCTGGAGCTGTCCGCCGGACAGCTCGTGCGGGAACTTCTCGGTGAACTGCCGTGGCGGCACCAGATTGGTCTGCGTCAGCAGGTCGTCGATCACCGCGAGCTGCGCGTCGCCGCGCTTGTCGGCGTGGTGGATCGACACCGCCCGCTTGAGCGTGCTGGCGATGGAGGCGACCGGGTTGAAGGAGGCGAACGGGTCCTGAAGGATCAGCTGCACCTTGCTGACGTGGTCACGGAACGCCTTGCCGCTGGTGGCGCGCACCGGCTGGCCGTGCAGCCGGATCTCGCCGCTGGTCACCGGGTACAGCTGGGCCAGCAGCCTGGCCAAAGTGGACTTTCCGGAGCCGGATTCACCCACCAGCGCGGTGATCCGGCCGGCGTACAGCTTCAGCGACACGTTGTCCACGGCGTGCACGACCCGCCCGGCGCCGCGCTTGAGCAGGCCACGGACCGGGAAGTGCTTCGTGACGTCGACGGCCTCCAGCACCGGGGCGCTCATGCGGTCTCACCAATCGTGACGGCGTGCTCCTCGTCGTACCGCAGGCAGGCCGCCGACGAGGAGCCGATCTGGTACAGGCTCGGCGAACGCTCGGCGCAGGCGTCGAACGCGACCGGGCAACGCGGCCGGAACGAGCAGCCGCTGGGCAGTCGCCGCAGGTCCGGCGGCGAGCCGGGAATGCCGGTGAGCTCCTTCTTGGGGCCGCTGAGCGTGGGGAAGGAGGCCAGCAGGCCGCGGCTGTACGGGTGCTGCGGGCGCTCGTGGAAGTCCTGCGCGGGAGCCAGCTCGACGATCCGGCCGCCGTACATCACGGCGATGGTGTCGGACATCTCGATCAGCAGCGACAGGTCGTGGGTGATGAACACGACGGAGAAGCCGAGCCGATCCTTCAGCTCCATGATCTTGTCGATGATCTGCCGCTGGATCACCACGTCCAGCGCGGTGGTCGGCTCGTCCATGACGATGATCTCCGGGTCGAGGGCCAGCCCGACCGCGATCATCGCCCGCTGCCGCATGCCGCCGGACAGCTCGTGCGGGTAGGAATTGGCGCGGTCGGCCGGAATTCCCACGATGCCCAGCAGCTCGACCACGCGGGCGGCCCGCTCCGGGGCGGTGCTGCCCGGCCGGTGCGCGACGAGTGCGTCCTCGATCTGGGCGCCGATCCGCATCACCGGGTTCAGGGCGTGCATCGCGGACTGGAAGACGATGGACAGTTCCTCCCAGCGGAAGGAGCGCAGCTCGTCGGAGTCCATCGCGAGCACGTCCACAGTGGACCCGTCCGGCTGCGTGTACCGGATCTCGCCCTGCGGGATCTCCGCCGGCGGCTTGTGCAGCCGGGTGATCGCGTAGGCCAGCGTGGACTTGCCGGAGCCGGACTCGCCGGCGATGCCGAGGACTTCCCCCCGCCTCAAGGTGAACGAGACATCGTCGACGGCGGTGACGACGCCGTAGTTCACCTTGAGGTGGCGGACGTCCAGGATCACGTCCGTGCTGCCGGCCGGACGAAGTCGACGATCCTGGACGCCGCGCCTGACCCGCTTGCCGCGACCAGCGCGTTTGCGGGACACCTGGGCACGCTGCGCCTTCAACGTGGCGATGCCGGCCTGGCGCAGTCGGGGGTTGATGAACTCGTCGATGCCGAAGTTGACCAGCGACAGGGCGGTGCCGATCAGCGCGATCGCCAGCCCGGCCGGGCCGAACCACCACCAGGAGCCGGTCAGCAGCGCGCTGTCGGCCTGCGCCCAGTAGAGGATCGTGCCCCAGGACCACTGGGTGACGTCGGTCAGGCCGAGGAACGCGAGGCTGGCCTGGGTGAGGATGGCGGCGGTCACCGTGCCCAGGAACGACGCCGCGATCACCGCGAGCTGGTTGGGCAGGATGTCCCGCAGGATGATCTTCGACGTGCGCTCGCCGGTGGCCCGCGCCGCCTCCACGAAGTCCCGCTTGCGCAACGACAACGTCTGGGCGCGCAGCACCCGCGCGCCCCAGGCCCAGCCGGTCAGCGAGATCACCAGGATGATGCCGAGCGACCCGCTGTGCGGCAGGTAGGCGGCGAGGATGATGGTCAGCGGCAGGCCCGGCAGCACCAGGAACACGTTGGCCAGCAAGGAAAGGAGCTCGTCGCTGACGCCGCCGAGGTAGCCGGCGGTGACGCCGACCAGCACGGACAGCACGGTCGTGACCACCGCCGAGCCGAGGCCGACGAACATGGACGCCTGCGCCCCGTAGAGCATCTGGGACAGGATGTCCTGGCCGTTCTGGGTGGTGCCCAGCCAGTGGTCGAACGACGGGGGAGCGGTGGCCGCGTCGGTGACCGCGGACGGGTCGTACGGCGCGATCCACGGCCCGATCACCGCCAGCACGCAGAAGATCAGGGTGATGACCACGCCGGTCAGGGTCAGCGGCGAGCGCAGGGCGCGCAGCCACAGCCGGCCGGCCCGCGGCTCGACCTGGTCGGCCTCGGCGAGGACCGCGGGTTGCATGGCCATCAGCCCTCCCTCGTCCTCGGGTCGAGGAACACGTAGACGACGTCGGCGATCAGGTTGGCGATCAGCACCATCACCGTGATCAGCAGGAAGATGGCCGACATCAGCGGGTAGTCCGCGGCCTGCGCGGCTTTGAACAGGGTCGTGCCGAGACCCGGGTAGTTGAAGACGACCTCGGTGACGATGGAGCCGCCGATCACGAAGCCCAGCGACATCGCGAAGCCCGACAGCGACGGCAGCATGGCGTTGCGGGCGGCGTAGGAGTACATGATCCGGCGCCGCGACAGGCCCTTGGCCTCGGCCAGCCGGACGTAGTCCTCGGACAGCGTGGTCACCATCATGTTCCGCATGCCGATCAGCCAGCCGCCGACCGAGGTGATCACGATGGTGGCCGCCGGCAGCACCGCGTAATACAGCACGCTGGCGACGAAGTCGCCGGAGAAGCCGATGGTGGTGTCCACGGAGTAGCCGCCGGACAGCGGGAACCAGTTCAGCGTGATGGCGAAGACCAGCACGATGATGATGGCGAACCAGAAGTAGGGGATGGACGACAGGAAGGTCGTCGCCGGGATCAGCGAGTCCAGCCAGCTGCCGCGCCTCCAGCCGGCGAGGATGCCCAGGCCGGTGCCGATCACGAAGCCGAGCACGGTGCAGGCGGTGATCAGGCCCAGCGTCCAGAACATGCTCTGGCCCAGGACGGTGCCGACGTCGGCCGGGTAGTAGGCGTAGGAGATGCCGAAGTCGCCGGTCAGGATGCTGTGCCAGTAGCTGAGGTACTGGCTCCACAGGCTGGCGTCGGGCTGGCCGAACAGCACGCGCAGCGCCTGGATGGCGGCCGGGTTGAGCTTGCCGTGGAACTGGTTGATCAGGTGTTCGGCCGGGTCGCCGGGCATGATCCGCGGGATCAGGAAGTTCAGGCTGATCGCGACCCACGCCGTGAGCACGTAGAAGCCGAGCTTCCTGAGCACCGTGCGCATGGCTCGGCTCCCTTCCCGCCCGGACGGACGACGTACCAGATGCATACCACGGCATACCAGACTGGCCAGGCGGCAGGCCGGTGTCTAGCGGCCGAACAGAGTAGTGACGCTCCGAAAACGCGGTGCGAGGATCGTCGGCGGCGCTCGGGCGTGCGACAGGTCACCAATCCACCGCATACCACTTCAAACCACTCGGAGACGAGCATGAGACTCAGCCAGCTGGTCGGCCCGCGCACGTCGAAGGTCGTGGAGTTGCCGGATCCGGCGCCGGCGGCGGACCAGGTGCTGGTCGAGGTGCTGGCGTGCGGCGTGTGCACCTCGGACCTGTCGGCCTGGCAGGACCACGACTCGGGCTCACCCCCGACGCGGCTCGGGCACGAGATCGCCGGCCGGATCGCCGCCGTCGGATCCGATGCCACGCGATGGTCCGTCGGCGATTTGGTCACCGGCCTGGGCGGCGAGGGCTTCGCGTCGCGGGCCGTGATGGATGCCCACACGGTCCTGCCGATTCCCGTCGGCATCGAGCCCGCGCACGCGCTGGGCGAACCCGTCGCCGTGCTGGAGGAAGCGCTCTCCCGGTCGCCCATCACCGCTGGTAGTCGCGTTGCGGTGGTCGGCCTCGGCTTCATGGGGCTCGGCCTGGTGCAGCTGGCCAAGCGGCACGCCCCGGGCCTGCTCGTCGGCGTCGACCCCGATCCGGCTCGCCGTGGGAGGGCACTCTCCCTGGGCGCGGACGCCACCTACGGCCTGGACGACCTGCCCGCCGACTTCGACGTGGTGCTGGAGGCCACCGGCGTGACCCCGGGCCTGACCACCGCCGGCAGCCTGGTCCGGTCGTTCGGCACCCTCAACGTGATCGGCTACCACCACAGCGGCGACGCCAAGATGGACATGAACCTCTGGTACAAGGCCGTCACCGTGGTCAACGGGTTCTGCCCGGACCGGACCCGGACCATCGCCGCCATGGCCACCGCGCTGGACCTGATCGCCCAGCGGCGGTTCAGCTACGCCCCGCTGGTGACCCACCGATACCGCCTGGACCAGGTGGACGAGGCCTTCGCCGCGATGGAGGCGGCCGGTCCGGGCTTCGTGAAGGCTGTGGTGGGGGCCTGAAACCTCACTGCGGCGCCCGGCTGAACGAGGTGCGCAGCCGGTAGCGCTCGCCGGCGTACCGGATGCTCGACATGAACAGCGGTTCCTGGTCCGCGTCGAGGGCGAGCTGGTGCATGACCAGCAGCGGCTCGCCCGGGGCGACCTCCAGGTGCCGGGCGGTCCGGTCGTCGGCCTTGGTGGCCTCGATGGTGGAGTCCGCGCGCACCGGCTCGACGCCCGCCTCGGCCAGCGTGGCGTACAGCGACCGTTCGGTGAAGTCGAGCTCGCCGAGCTCCGGCACCAGACCGAGCGGCAGCCGGGTGAGGTCCAGCCCGATCGGCACGTCGTTGAGCAGCCGGACCCGTTCGAGGCTGAACAGCGGCGTGCCGGGGGCGATGCCGAGCCGCTCGGCCTGGTCGATCGTCGCCGGGTCGATGCGGTTCTGCAGCACCCGCGAGTGCGGGGTGAGGCCCATCCGGGCGGCGGTCTCGGTGAAGGACTCGAGGGTGTTGGGCCATTCCTTCTTGGGCTGCGCGGTCTGGCTGACGTACCAGCCGCGGCCACGGGACGCGCTCAGCACGCCCTCCTCGACCAGGTGGCCGAGCGCGCGGCGCAGCGTCACCCGGCTGATGCCGAGCTGCTGGCAGAGCTCGCGTTCGGGGGCCAGCCGCATGCCGGGCTTGAGCACCCCGCGCTCGATCTCGCCCCGCACCAGCGCGACCGCCTGAATCCACAGCGGATCCGGATAGCCCGGCAGGACGGCGGAGGAGTCGCTCATGCTTCGGGAACCCCAAGTTCGGCGGCAGGTGTGGCGGGCGCTCCAGGATAGCGGCGGCGCAGGGCGCGTTCCAGCAGGCGCGCGGCCGGTCAACTAGGGTGTGACTCGTGCCGTCCTTCGCCTCTCCCCGTTCGTGACCGGCGCGCTGCCCGCGTCGCTGACGAGCTTCGTCGGCCGGGACTCGGTGCTGACGGACATCGCCGACCTGCTGGCCACCGCCCGCCTGGTCACCCTGTACGGCCCGAGCGGCATGGGCAAGACCCGCCTGGCCGAGGAGGCCGCGCGCCGGCTGCGTCCCGCGTACGGGCACGGCGTCGCCCTGATCGACCTCACCCAGCTGGAACAGCGCGACCGGCTGGCGCGGTTCGTCGCCGAGTCGCTGCCGCGCCCGCTGCACGACCAGTCCGCGCGCCCGGGCCGGGAGGCGCTGCTGGCGACGTTGGCGGAGCTGCCCGAGGACGAGCGCGTGCTGCTGGTGCTGGACAACTGCGAGGACATCGTCGAGGACGTGGCGGCCCTGTGTGTGGACGTGCTGCGGGCCGCCCCGGCGGTGCGGATCCTCGCCACCAGCCGGATTCCGCTGCGGGTGCCGGGCGAGCGGTGGCTTCGGGTGCCGCCGCTGAGCATGCCGTCGTCGGAGGACGACCCGGACGGCGAGGCGTTGCAGCTGCTGGTCGAGCGGACCCGCGAGCAGATGCCGGACTTCGCCGTGACGCCGACGAACCGGGCCGACCTCATCCGGCTGTGCCGGACGCTGGACGGCATTCCGCTGGCGATCGAGATGGCCGCGCCGTGGCTGCGCATGGTGAAGGCCGCCGACCTGCCGCAGCACCTGGACCTGTTGGGGCAGGCCGGTTCTCAGGTCGGCCGGCGGGAGAGCCACCGGTCGCTTGCGGCGATGGTCGGCGCCACCTGGAAGGACTGCACGCCGGCGCAGCGCGCCGTATGGATGCGGCTGTGGGTGCTGGTCGGCGAGTGGGATCTCGACGCGGCGCGGGCGGTCGGCGCGTGCGAGGAGGTGTCCGCCGCCGGCGTGCTGGAAGTGTTGGAACAGTTGGAGTTCCGCAGTGTCGTGGTGGCCGACCTGACCGGCGGCTCGCCCCGGTTCCGCATGCGCGAGACGTTCCGCCAGGAAGGTCGCCGGGCGGCGGAGCAGGCGGGTCTGGTCGACGACGTGCGCCGCCAGCACACTCAACACTTCGGTTACGGCGTAAGGGAAACGACCCAGCTCTACTACACCGCCGGGGAACTCGACGGCATGCGGTGGTTCGGCACGCATCTGCCGAACATCCGCGCGGCCCTGACAGCGTCCTGCGAGGTGTCGGGCCTGGCGCCGATCGGGCTGGAGATGGCCACCGGCCTGGGCGCCTACCTGGCGTGGTGGTTCCACGGCAGCCTGAACGAGGGCAAGACCTGGCTGGCCCGCACGGCCGCGCTCAACGAGCCGGGCCCGGGGCTGGCGGTCGCGTTGGCGCAGCAGGGTTTCTTCACGACCTGCCAGGGCGACCACGCGCAGGCGCGTGTCCTGCTGACGCAGGCGGCCGAGGTCCCCGTGGCCGACGACGATCCGCAGGCCCCGTACGTCGCTGCGGTCCTGGCCGGGATCGAGGGCGCGCACCGTTGGCTGAGCGGCCATGCGGACAGCGTCGACATGCTGCTGCGCGCCGCCGACCGCTGGGAGGAACTGGGCCAGCGCGGGCCGTGTTACTTCGTGCGCAACCTGGCGGTGTTCGCCGGCGCGACGTACTCCGCCGACTCGGCGGGGATGCTGCGCCTGGCGAACTGGCTCCTCACCGACACGGCCGATGCCGGCTATCCGGCGTGGAACCGGAGTTGGGCGCTGGCCACCGCCGGTCTCACCGAGCTGCGGCACGGCGATCCGCCCAAGGCCGTCGAGTTGCTGCGCAACGGTTTGCAGCAGCAGTTGGCCGCCGGCGACAAGTGGGGACCGGGTCTGGTCGGGCTGGAACTGGCGGAGGC
This sequence comes from Kutzneria buriramensis, assembly GCF_003387475.1. Lineage (GTDB taxonomy): Bacteria > Actinomycetota > Actinomycetes > Mycobacteriales > Pseudonocardiaceae > Kutzneria > Kutzneria buriramensis. The sequence goes on from NZ_QUNO01000021.1 coordinate 208,203, forward strand.
ACTGGCCGTGGTCGGCCAGCAGGAGAGCGCGGCGACCGTGCTGCACGCCTCGCTGGTGCTGGTCGAACGGTCCGGCATGCGGCTGGCGGCGATGGTCCCGCTGGCCGAGGGGGCCGCCCGCGCCGCCCGCATCCTGGGCGACCAGCGGGCCGACGACGTCGGCGCGGATCCGGAGGCGACGCTGCTGGCCTTCGTCAGCCTAGGTGACGACAACCGCGGGGCGCCGGCCGTCGAGGCGGAGCGGGGAGCGCTCTCCGATCGTGAGGCGACGGTCGCCGAGCTGGTGGCCGAGGGGCTGACCTACCGGGAGATCGCCGAGAAGCTGTTCATCTCGACGCGGACGGTGGAGAGCCATTCGGCGAACATCATGAGCAAGCTGGGCCTGCGCAACCGCGCCGAGGTCGCCCGGTGGTGGCACCGGCGGCTAGCGTCGAGCCCGTGACCTTGATCTACGGCTGCATGGGCCTCGGCGGCTCGTGGGACGACGCGTCCTTCACCGACGCCGACGTCGACCACGCGGAACGGGCCGTGCACGCGGCGCTGGACATCGGCATCACCTGGTTCGACCACGCCGACATCTACACCAACGGCAAGGCCGAGCAGGTGTTCGGCGAGGTGCTGCGCCGTGATCCGGCGCTGCGCGACCGGGTGAAGATCCAGACCAAGTGTGGCATCAGGCTGGGGGAGAACGGTCTCCGGGCGTACTACGACCTGTCCCGGGCGGCGATCCTGGAGCGGGTGGACGCCAGCCTGCGCCGGCTCGGCGTGGACAGCGTGGACGTCCTGTTGCTGCACCGGCCCGACCCGCTGATGGATCCCGCCGAGGTCGCCGACGCGTACGGGGAGCTGCGCGCCGCCGGCAAGGTGCGGGCGCTGGGCGTGTCGAACATGTCGGCGGCGCAGATGGCCCTGCTCCAGCGGCACCTCGACGAGCCGCTGGTCGCCAACCAGCTGGAGATGAGCCTGCACCGGCGGGACTGGCTGGAGGCCGGCGTGCTGGTCAACCACCCCGAGGGCAGCGGCCTGTCCTTCCCGGAGGGCACGATCGAGTACTGCCGGGCCAATGATGTGCGGATCCAGGCGTGGGGCTCGCTGGCCCAGGGCATCTACAGCGGCGCCCGTCGGTCGCAGGCCGACGACGCGGCGTACGAGCTGGTCAACGCCATTGCGGCGGAGAAGGGCACCACCGCCGAGGCGATCGTGCTGGGCTGGCTGCTGCGCCACCCGGCCCGCATCGAGCCGGTGGTCGGCACGGCCAACCCGGACCGGATCCGGGCCTGCGCGGACGCCGAGGCGCAGGCGGCGGCCATGACCAACGTCGAGTGGTACGCCCTCTACACCGCCGCTCGGGGGAAGGCGGTGCCATAACGTTCCGCTGGAACCGTCGGACCTGGTAGCACAGGTGGTGTGGACTTCGAGACCGTGCGGGCCAAGCTCCGCACGCACGGGCGCGCGGTGCCCTTCCGCAACGGGGACCTGCTCTGCGTGGCCGGCGACGACAGCGACGAGGTGCTGTTGATCGAGGCCGGGTCGGTGAAGGTGGTGCTGCCGGGTCAGAACGGCGTCGACTCGATCCTCGGCTTCTACGGGCCCGGCGACGTGCTGGGGGAGATGGGCGTGCTGTGGGACCGGCAGCGGTCGGCCAGCATCGTCGCCCGCACCCACGGCCGCGCCGTGCACGTGGACGGCGCGCGGTTCCTGGCGCTGGCCGCCGAGGATCCCGAGGTGCTGCGGTTCGTCACGGATCTGTTGCGGGAAAGGCTGTGGCGGGCCGACAAGCGGCTGGAGTACCGGGCGTCGATGGACGTACAGGCGCGGCTGGCGCGGGTGCTGCTCGACCTGGCCCGCGAGTTCGGCGAGCCGGTCGGGCCGGGATTCGGCGTGCGCGGGGTGACGCAGGCGGAGCTGGCGCAGTTGGTGACGGCCTCGCAGAAGTCCATCGAGCACGCGGTGCACCTGCTGCGGCAGGACGGCGTGCTGATCACCGACCGGCGCTATTACCAGATCGTGGACGCCGATGCGTTGGAGCGCAAGCTCGCCGACCCCGGCTGGCGGCCCGGCGGTTAGGATCCGGTCGGGTGTTTTTCCAGTACTGACGGGGAGAGTCGAATGCCGTACGTCGCCGATGGCGCGCGCTACACCACGATGCCCTACCGCCGCACCGGTCGCAGCGGCCTGAAGCTGCCGGCCGTGTCGCTGGGGCTGTGGCACAACTTCGGCGACGTGAACCGGATCGACACCCAGCGGGCGATCCTGCGGCGCGCCTTCGACCTGGGCGTCACGCACTTCGACCTGGCCAACAACTACGGCCCGCCGCCCGGTTCCGCCGAGGAGAACTTCGGCCGGCTGTTCGCCGAGGACCTCAGGCCGTACCGGGACGAGATCCTGGTGTCCACCAAGGCCGGCTACCTGATGTGGGACGGCCCGTACGGCGAGTGGGGCTCCCGCAAGTACCTGGTGTCCAGTTTGGACGCCAGTCTGCGGCGGATGGGCCTGGACTACGTGGACGTGTTCTACCATCACCGGCCGGACCCGGAGACGCCGCTCGACGAGACCATGGGAGCGCTGCATTCCATTGTGCAGCAGGGAAAGGCGCTCTACGTCGGCGTCTCGAACTATTCCGCCGAGCAGACCCGTGAGGCCGCGGCGGTGCTGGAGCGGCTGGGCACGCCGCTGCTGATCCACCAGCCGTCGTACTCGATGGTGAACCGCTGGGTGGAGGAGGGCCTGCTGGACGTGCTCGACGAGGTGGGCGCCGGCGCGATCGCGTTTTCCCCGCTGGCACAGGGTTTGCTGACGAATCGGTACCTCAACGGCATTCCCGAGGACTCGCGGGCGGCCAGCGACAGCCCCTTCCTGACGGGCGAAGGCGTTGCGGCGCAACTGGATCGTATTCGCGCGTTGAACGAGGTCGCCCAGGGGCGGGGGCAGACGTTGGCGCAGATGGCGATCGCGTGGATCCTGCGCGGCGGCCGGGTGACGTCGGCGTTGGTCGGCGCGAGCAGTGTGCGTCAGATCGAGGACAGCGTCGGCGCCGCGGCCAACCTCGACTTCAGCGACGAGGAGCTCGCGCTGATCGAGAAGCTGCTGGCGTGAACTAGGCGAGGACGGACTGCGTCTGGGTGATGGTCGCGACCGTGCGCAGTTCGTCGTCGTGCAGGTCGGTCCGGATGACGATGGTGGAGCGGCCGACGTGCAGGGGTTGGCTGACGGCGGTGACGGTGCCGGAGCGGACCGCGCGGAAGAAGTTGGTGCCGGACTGGATCGTCGAGGTCGTCGCGCCAGGTGGCAGGTTGAGGAAGGCGTTGACGGCGGCGACGGTGTCCGCGAAGGCCATCAGCGCGCCGCCGTGCATGATGTTGGCGGCCGTGCAGCGTTGCGGTGCCCAGGTCATGCGGCCGCGGGCTTCTTCGGGGCTTGCCGCGTCGAGGGTGATGCCGAGCTGGGTTGCGAACGGCATGAGTTTGATCAGTTCGTCGAGGTTCACGGTCGCCGAGCGTAGTCGCCGCTTCACGGGACGCCTATGATCTGGTGTCGTGGCAGCGGATCCGATGTGCGAGTGCGGTCATGTGCTCGCTGCGCATGAGCACTACCGGCCCGGCAACGACTGCGCTTTGTGCTCGTGTGAGCGGTTTCGTGCCGCCGGCGGCTGGTGGGCGCGGCTGCGGAAACTCTTCCGGCGCTGAGGCGTTTCGGGGTCGTTCTTGGGGGCGGGGTTTAGTGGGGCGGGGTCGTTGGGATTTTCGGCTGTGTGGTTCTGGGCCGTTTGGTGTGGGGGTGGTTTGGTTCGGGGTCGTTTGAGGTGCGGGTGATGCGGTTTTTGGGCGGGGGTGCTGCGTGGTTTCGGGGTGGGCGGCGTGGGTTTTAGGGCGGCGCGGTTCGGGTTCGTTTGAGGCTGGTGGTGGCCCGGTTTTTGGGCGGCGGTGTTCGGGTCGATTTGGTGTGGAGCCTCTGGACGATGGCCTTCGAGGAGCCTTTCCGGGGCAGGTTACGCCTGCCCCTCGCGCGGAAAGCTTAGGCCATCGTCCACCTCCACACAAAATCGACCCGAGGCGGTGGTTGCAGGTGGTGTGTTGGCGAATTTTCGGTCGCTGTGGAATTGTCAAGGAACATGGCGCGTGGTGAGGCGGTTGGGAATGGAGTCGGTGCGGTGATCGGTAGTGCGGCGGGATGGATGGCCGGCGGGGCGGAGCCATGTGGCCGGTTGGCCGGTCAGTATTGGTGGGGTGTGGTGGTGTAGGTGCGGCCGTGTGGGGTGGTCCAGTGCAGGGTGCCGTCGTCGTCGACGGTGACCTTGTGGGTGTCGTGCTTCAAGTGGTGGTGGCGGGTGCAGAGGCCTTTGACGTTGGCGAGTGTGGTGTGGCCTTTGGGCCACGGCGTGACGTGGTCGCCTTCCTGAACCGACCGGGTGCAGCCGGGGGCCGAGCAGACGTTGCCGGCGCGGACGCCGACGAGTTCTTTGAGGCGGCGGCCTGGTCGGTAGGTGTGTTTGCCGATCGCTTCGGCTTGGTCGTGTTCGTCGAGCAGGATCGCCCGCCAGATGCCGTGCATGGCGAGTTCGCGGGCGGTGTCGGCGGAGATGGGGCCGTAGCCCTCGAGTAGGGCGGGGTCTTCGGTCAACCCCATGAGGGTTTCCATGGAGATGGTGACGTGGACCTGGACATCGCGCTTCCGGACGTTGCCCAGGAAGCGGTCGAGGAAGGCGTCGGCGCGTTTCTGGTCGGTGGTGCGCTCGTCTGTGGGGAGGTCTTTGGCGTCGGCGCAGAGCAGGTCGTGGACCATGCGGGCGTCGACTGCGGGCAGGATGGCGGTGAGGTGGGCCATGCCGTCCGGGCGCGGCCGGATCTCCACGCGACGCTCGGTTTTGGCTTTCTGGTGGCGTTGTTCGTAGCCGGTGGGGTCGGCTTGCGCGACCAGGGCGGTGGTCCGCCGGCCCAACTGCGAGTGGGTGAGTCCTGGGGCGATGTCGAGCAGGGCGTCTTCGACCTCGGCGATGAGCGCCACGGACGGCAGATTGCAGACCCGATCACGGACCGCTTCCAGCCGCCGCAGGTCCAGGCGCCCCTCCCGCAACTGGTCCATCAGGCGGGGCAGGGTCCGCAGATCCTCGGTCAACACCTTACGCCGGGCCACGGTCTGCTCGGGTTCGGTGATGGCCATCGCCAACTCGGCGGTGTCCTCGACACCCCGCAGCACAGTCAACTCCACGTAGTCGGCGAAGGCCCGGATCTTGCGGGCGAGAATGGTGACGGTGACCCGCTCGTCGGCGGAAAGGGCGTCCAGATCGAGGCCCGCGAGAAGATCGAGCAGGGCCCCGCTGGGCTCCGCTCTCTCCAACTCCCGGGTGAGTTCCATACCTCTAAGAATACCGACCTGCAAGATCCAAATCGAATCCCTAACGGGTGAACTGTTTCATGCATAATCGAGCGATCGGTCGCACAGAACCGCCAACAACACGATAAGCGTGGATTTTGCGTGGAGGGGGACGATGGCCTAAGCTTTACTGCGTGAGGGGCAGGCGTAGCCTGCCCCGGAGATGCCCCTCATGGCCATCGTCCAGAGGCTCCACGCAAAATCCACGCGACATACACACGATAAAACCCGGCAACCGGTCCCAAAGGTTCCATCCCGGGCAACACAACCACTCAAACCGCCGCGATCTGGAAAACGTTCCCGTAAGGATCCCGCACCATCGCACGCCGCTGCCCGTACGGCGTCTGCGTCGGCTCCTCCAGCACCTCGGCCCCAGCACCCACCGCCCGACCGAACGCCGCATCCGTGTCACCCACGTACACATACAGAAACACCGGGAACCGCCCACGGTCAGCAGTCCCGGACACCAGCACCACGCTGTCCCCGATCACCATCTCCGCCGGCCGGTCGCCAACAAACGCCCCCTCAGCGCCGAAAACCTCACGCAGGAACCGAACCGCGCCAGCAGGATCGTCCACGAACATCCGAGGCAGCACCGTCGCCATGGCGACACCCTAGCCCCGCACTGCCGCCTCAGCCCGGCGAATGTCCCACACCGCCCCAAACCCCCGGTACAGCTCCAGACATTCCCCCAACACAGCCTCGGCCTCCCCAGCACGGCCCATCGAAGCCAGCAACCCCGCCCGTTCCTCCAACGTCTGGGCCAGCTCGAACACCCGTCCCACGGCCCGGTAATGCGTAGCCACCGACACCAACGCATCAGTGTCACGCTCGAAAACCGCCCGACACCGCTCCGCCGCCGCAGCCGCCCGAGCCGGCGTCGTCTCCCGGTGCGCCTCCGCCGAACACGCGGCAACCGCCTCCCGCGCGGTCGCCATGTCCCCGACACCAATCGCCATCCGAACCAACTCCGGCAACCACTGGTGCCGCAGCATCATCCCCTCGAACCGCGGATCGAGAATGACACCCAATTCCGCCACAGCGTCCCCAGCCCGGCCCTCCCGCGCGGCAGCCATCGACTTCGCCGCCACCAGGAAATCGCTGTTCTCACGGTCGGACTCGCTGAGCACGGGCAGCGTAAGCCCGGCCTCCAGGTGCTTACGGATGCGCTCCTCGTCATCCCGGTGCGCGGCGATCAACGCCCCACACCCGTGCAGCAGCAGCACCGGACCGCCCTCGCGCAGCCCGTACCCGGTGAAGTCAGGCGAATCCCCGAGTGCCCGCGAAAGATCGCTGAGGGCGTCATCCCACTGCCCCAGCCAATACCGGTGCACCGCCCCGGCGACGTGCAGGCTGGCCAGCGGCGTGTTGTGGGCGGCGATCTCGAACGCCATGCGCAGGTCCTCGCCGGCCTCGGCGAGGCGGTCCAGGCATTGCAGCGTGAACATGCGGTTGTCCAGCAGCACCAGCCTCAGGTCGGTGAGACTGATGTCGGTGCCGACAATGTCCATCGCACGGTTGAGGTACTCGACGCCACGGGCGTAGTCGCGCCGCACGGCCTCCACCTGCCACAGCACTTCCAGCGACTGTCCCACGGTGAAGGCGTCGCCGACCTGTTCACCAAGCGCCACCGCGCGGTGCGCCGTCTCCTGCGACACCTCCAGCTCGCCCGCGCTGGCCCGTTGCACCAGCGCTTGCAGCGACAGCAGCCGCGCGCGCCACAATTGCGGCAGGTCGGAGTCGGCGAGCGCTTCGTCCAACATGGCCAGCGCCTTCTCCGCGTGCGACGCCCGGTACGGCACATACGCCAGCACCCACCGCACCTCGGCGGCCAGGTTCGCGTCATGGAGGTGCGCCAACGCCTTGCGGCCCCACTGCTCGGCCTCGGCGTCACGGCCGATACGGAACAGCACGCTGGTGAGGTGCGCCATCAGCGCCGCCCGCGCGGAGTCGGCGATGTGCACGGTCTCCAGCACACGTTGCAGCAACTCCACGACCACCAGCGGCGCACGGTGGTGCAGCACCGACGCGGCCTGCGCCAACCACTCCGCCGCCCACGGCCCCATGCCGGACTCGGCCGCCAGCAACTGCTCCGCCACGTGCTCCTCGGGCCCGCCGGCTGCCGCGAGTGCCTGCGCCGCCTGGTAGTGCAGCCCCACGCGCAGCGCCGCCGGCATGCCCTCGTACAGCGACTGCCTGATCAGCGGGTGCCGGAACGCGAGCCGCAGGCCGGCGTCGCGCAGCACACCAGCGGCGATCGCCTCCTCGAACGGCTGCACCAGCGCCGACACCGACTTGCCCACGACCACCGACAGGTCGACCACGCCGAACTCGCCGCCGAGCAGCGCCGCCCATCGCAGCACCTCGCGGGTCGCCTCCGACAGGAAGCCGAGACGCCCGGTCACCGCCGACACCAGCGACACCGGCACGCGCTCGAACGCCTCCGCCGTCACCTCCGCGGTGTCGTCGTCGACGTGCACGATCCGCTCGCGGACCAACGCGTCGGCCATCTCCCGCACGTACAGGGGATTGCCGCCGGACCGGCCCGCGATCTCACGTAGTCGCGGCCCCGGCGGGGCGCCCACCAGCTCGCCGACCATGCCGGCGACGTCGTCGATGGTCAGCGGCGCCAAGCGCAGCACCGCGCCGCCCAGGCTCTCGGTGTCGCGGCGCAGCTGGTCCACCTCGGGCCGCTGGTGTGCCGGCCGCGTCGCGCCGATCAGCAGCAGCGGCAGCTTCGCGGTGAGCAGGCACAGCCGGTGCCACACCTCGAGGCTGGACTCGTCGGCCCACTGCACGTCGTCGAGGCCGACCGCGAGCGGGCCGTCCGCGCACAGCTCCTCGACCAGCGCCACGAGGCGGTCGATGGTGCTGAAGATGCTGTTGCCGCCGCCGACGATCGACTGATTGGCCTCGCTGTCGCGCAGCGCGTGCGCCAGCGCCACGCGGCGCGGGTCCGTCGACTGCGGCGTCACGTCCAGGCAGTCCAGCATCGCCCGCAGCGGGAACCGTTGCCCCAGGGTGTCCGCCACTGCGTGCGCCACCTGGCAGCCGGCCCACTCGGCATGCGCGAGACCGGCCATGAGCAGGGCGGACTTGCCGATGCCCATCTCGCCCTCGATCCACACCGTCTGCCCGCGGCCGGCGCTGACCTCCGTGACGGCGGCGCGCAGCGCGTCCATCTCGGTCTCACGGCCGACGAGCGCGGCGGCAGGTGGGGGAGTGGTCGGAGCCGGTGCACGCGTCGTCGTCTGCACGGGGACAGTCGGCGTGAGCAGCAGCGTGGGGTCGTTGGCGAGGATCCGCTCGTGCAGTTCTTGCAGCTGCCGGCTCGGATCCACGCCCAGCTCGTCGATCAGCACCTGTCTGGCCTCGCGGAACGCCGTCAGCGCCTCCGCCTGCCGGCCGCACCGGTAGAGCGCCAGCATCAGCAGCCAGCGCGGGCGTTCACGGATCGGGTGCTCGTGCACCAGCGCCGCGATGTCGGCCACCGCCGTCGCGTGCTGACCGTTCGCGAGCGCCGCCTCCGCGCTCAGCTCGCGGGCCACTAAACGCAGCTCGCCCAGGCGGTAGCGCTGCGCCTGTGCGTACGGGCCGGTGACGCCCGACAGCGCCTCGCCCTGCCACAGCCCCAGCGCGTCGTCGAGGGAGCGCTGCGCGCCCACGGCGTCGCCGTCGGCGAGTTGGTGCTGGCCGTGTTCCCGCAGGCGTTCGAACTCCACCACGTCCAGGTTCGCCGCCGGCAGCAGCAGCCGGTAGCCGGCGCCCTCCGACACGAGCAGCCCCGACGACTCGCGGCGCCCCCGGTCCGGCTCCAGCGCCTTGCGCAGCGAGGAGATGTACGTGTACAGGCTGCCCTCGACCGTCGCCGGCGGGTTCTCGCCCCACACGCCGTCGATCAGTTCCTCACGGGACACCACATTCGTCGACCGCATGGCCAGCATCGCGATGACGGCGCGGGGGAGCGGCGAGCCGAGCGTCACCTCGCGGGGCCCCACCCAGACGCGCACCGGCCCGAGCAGCTTGGCCCGCAGCTCGGGTGTCGGTTGACTCGTCATCAGGAATCACTCCGCCGGTCGTCGTCACGATCACCGAACAGTCTCACGTATCAGGCGCCGCCTCGGCCACAGCCGCGCTGAGCGGGTCTGGAGACGGCGTCTAGATCATTTGGAGATCGGGCGACGACCCTGTTGTGGTGGGTGGATGTGGATTGTGCGTGGGGGTGGGCGGCGCGGTGGAGTGGCCCGGGGACGGCCGGCAGTACGGGCACGGTTTTCTGACCGGTCGGACGACGCTCGGGGATGTCGTCGGCTTCTCCACCGCCTGCTTCACGTCGGGAGACTTCCCGGTCGCGGCCCTGGCCTGCAAGGCCTACGGCGGCAACGCCGTGGAGCTCGCCTGCGCCGGCTCCACCCGCACCGAGGTCCTGGCCCACGCTGTCGAGCAGCTGCGCGCCCACGGCCTGCGGCCCTCCGTCCTCCTCCGTGACGGCTGCACGCGCCCGATCGACGTCGACGCGCCGCTGATCGTGCCGGCCGACCAGCCACTGCTGGACATCCCCAAGCTGCTGACGTTCCGCAACACGGCCGAACCTGAGCTGCTCGACCAGGCGCTGGCGGCCCACCCCGCCGCGTCGCTCTGCCTGGACGCCTCGCTGGCCTTCGCCACCGGCGGCCACCTCCTGCTGCGGGCCCTGGCCGGCGACCACGCCGACCGCCTCAGCCAGGTCAACGTCGGCACCGTCGACACCGAGCCGTCGCTGGTAGAGCTGGTCTCCGCCGCCTTCGACGCGGCCGGGCGGGCGGTGCCGGTGATCATCGAACGGCCGGGTCCGGTGTGGGAGGAGGGCCTCGCCGAGGAGGTCGCCCGCCTGCGCGCGCTGGCCCGCCGCTTCCTCACGCCGTACCGGTGAGCCCCGGGCCGAGGGCTCACCGGTTGCAGTCATCGCGCGGCCGGGATCAGTGGCTTGCGCGCCCGCAGGACGTAGGTGTCCAGCGGGAGCCCGACCGTCGCCGTGAGCTCGAAGCCCGCCTCCGCCAGCAGCGCGCGGTAGTGGGACTCGGTCCGTTCCCGCCCGCCGACGTTGCACAGCATGTGCACGTCCCACGCCACGGCCAGCGACTCGCCACCCTCGACGTCCGGCAGCAGGCGCTCGATCACCAGCAGCTCGGCGTGGTCGGGCATCGCGTCGGCGATGGTCGCCAGGATGGACCGGCACTGGGCGTCGTCCCAGTCGTGCAGGACCCGCGACAGCAGGTAGACGTCGCCGGTGGACGGCACGCTCTCGGTGAAGTCGCCGGCGACGAGCGTGCAGCGGTCGGCGACCGGCGCCAGCGTGGTCTCGGCGACGGCCAGCGCGTGCGGGCGTTCCAGCAGCACGCCGTGCAGGGGCGGGTTGGCGGCGAGCACCCGTGACAGCAGCGCGCCGTTGCCGCCGGCGATGTCGACGACGGTCTTCGCCCGACCGAAGTCGATCATCCGGGCCAGGTCGGTGAAGACGGCGTTGCTGGCCGCCATCGAGGCGTGGAACAGCTCGGCCAGCTCGGGGTCGGCGGCCATGTGCGCGAAGTGGTGCTCGCCGAAGACCTTCGCGTACGACTCCTCGCCCGTCCGGACGGCGGCGGTGAGCTCGGCGAACGACCGGTAGAACGGCCCGCCGTACATCAGGGCCAGCGGCCGCAGCGATCCGTCCACATCGGACCGCAGCAGTGAGCCGAGTTCGGTCAGCGCGTGGCCGCCCTCCGACGCGCGGACCAGGCCGAGGGTGGCCAGGTAGCGCAGCAGGCGGCCGAGGCTGTCGCCGTCGGTGCCGGTCGCGGCGGCCAGGCTCGGCAGGTCGGACATGGTCACCAGGTGGTCCGGCAGGCACAGCTCCGCGGCGGCGGCGATGGCCTGCGTGGCCCATGCGCCGGTCATCAGCCGCAGCACGTGCGTGCCGGCGGCGGACTCCCGCCGGTGCAGGTCCAGCAGCTGGGGGAACTTGCCGGCGCTGATCAGCTCGAGCCGGCGGAACGCCGGCTGCGGGTGCTGGGCGTCGCGGAAGTACAGGATCGTGTTGTCCTCGTGGCCGTTGTAGCCGCCGCCGTCCGGCCGCATCCGGCCGGCCACGATCTCCCGCAGTCCACACAGGACGATCGCGTCGGCGCGCGGCACGGCCAGCGCGAAGTGGTTCTCCCGGCCGTGCCGCCGCTCGTCCTCGGCCACGTGCACCAGCGCCGGCGGCGTGGCCATGGCGAAGATCTCGAGCTCACAGGGGTTCCCCAGGCGGTCGGTGACCGCGGCGCGCAGGATGCCCACCGTCAGCTCCTCGACCGGCAGGCCGTACCGGCCGCTGAGCCGGTCGCGCACCACCACGCTCGGGATCGTCTGTCCGACCTGGATGCCCCGGCGGGCGAGCTCCGCACCCAGGCCGTCCAATGTTCGGGGAAACACCAGCACGGCGGCGTGTGTGAAGCGCGTGTGCGCGGCCAGCGCCGCGCGCTCGGCCTCGTCCAGCGACGGCATGGCCGCAGCCAGCACGGAAGCGGTGTCGTTGGCTCGGATGAGCGTGGTCACCGCGGTGAGGCGAGCGAGGTCCTCCGGGGCGAGCGCGGGCGCGATCGTCACGGTCATGGTGTGCACTCCAACTTGTCAGATGCCGACGTAGTTCTCAGCGAAGAAGTCCTGGTGGGAGCGGCTGTCCCGGAGGCTCGAGAGCCGGGCGCGCCGCAGCACGCGCTGGAAGCCGGCGTCCGGCTCGGCGGCGGCCGGGCCGTGCAGCAGGGTGATCATCCAGTGCGAGAACTCCTGGGCCCGCCAGATGCGGGGCAGGCAGGTCCGCGAGTAGGCGCGCAGCGCGGCTTCGTCCTCGCGGGTCACCGCGTCGGTGAGGGCGCGGGCGAGCACCTCCGCCTGCATGATCGCCAGGTTGGCTCCCTTGGCCGCGGACGGGCTGATCAGGCTGGCGGCGTCGCCGGCCAGGAACAGGCGGCCGTGCTGCATCGGGTCGACGACGTCGGAGCGCAGCCGCACCATCCGGCGCTCGGTGACCGGTCCCTCGCGCAGCGGCCCGAACCTGTCCACCCGCATCCGGATGGCCAGCTCGGACCAGATCCGCTCGTCGGGCCAGGCCGCCGGGTCGTCGTCGGCGCAGACCTGGAGGTAGTAGCGGGTGACCTGCGGGCTGCGGGCCATGTGGCCGGCGAATCCGTTGTCGTGCAAGGCATAGGTCACCGCGGTCATGCTCTGCGGGGCCTCCGTGAGCACGGCCAGCCAGGCGATGCCGTGGTCGCGGGCGTGGCGGGTGGCCAGGTCCGCCGGCAGGGCCCGGCGGGAGACGCCGTTGCTGCCGTCGCAGCCGACCACGAACCGCCCGCGGGACTCGCCGCCGTTGTGACGGACCGTGGCCGTTGCCGCGTCTATTTCCGTGACGGTCACGTCGAACCGGATCCGGCCGCCACGGTGCAGGTACTCGGCGATGAGGTCGGTGACGAGGTGCTGCTGCGGGTAGACGGTGTGCACCTCGCCGCGGCCCAGCTCGCCGTAGTTGAGCTCGAATTCGCCTTCGGCGTCGCGGAAGGCGCACGTGTCGTGCGACTGTCCACTTCGGAGCATGCCGGCGGCCAGGCCGTGCTCGGTGAGCACGCGGGCGCTGTTCGCGCCGAGAAAGCCCGCCCTGGCCCGGGTCTGCACCCGCTCGCGGCTGCCCCGCTCCAGAATGAGTGTGTCGATTCCGTTGGCTCGCAACAGATTGCCCAGCACGAGCCCGGCTGGCCCCGCGCCCACGATGAGCACGGTCGCCCGATCGGCCATGATCGCCCTAGTCCTAACGCTGCGTCACGACCGTCGCCGACAGTGTTTGCGCGGACAACTGTCGGGAGGTCTGGAGATGATCTTCCGGGCGCAGAGATAACAACGCGGACGGGAGCCAGTCCAGTCGAGGGGGCCGGTGGCGCACTTAATCACCTGACCGGGTGCTTTAGCGGACGGGAGCAGCCGCTGACAGTCGGCTGCATACGGTATACAGTAGGCGCAGGCAGGTGAGTGAACGGAGGCGCGCGTCCCCATGTACACAGTCACCAACCCGGCCACGGGCGAGCTCGTGGAGGAGATCCCGAACGCGACCGATGCCGAGGTCCGGGCGGCCGTCGGCCGGGTCCACGCCGGCTTCGCCGACTGGCGCCGCCGGCCGGCCACCGAGCGGGCGAAGATCGTGCTGCGGGCCGCCGAGCTGTTCGCCGAGCGCGCCGACGAACTGGCCGCGATCATGACCCTGGAGATGGGCAAGCGGATCAACGAGGGCCGCGGCGAGATCGGCATCGTGGTCGACATCTTCCGCTACTACGGCGAGCACGGCCCCGACCTGATCGCCGACCAGCCGCTGGCCATCCGCGGCGGCGAGGCCGTCATCCAGAAGACGCCGCTGGGCGCGCTGCTGGGCGTCATGCCGTGGAACTTCCCGTGCTACCAGGTGGCCCGCTTCGTCGCGCCGAACCTGGTGCTGGGCAACACCATCCTGCTCAAGCACGCGTCGATCTGCCCGCGCTCGGCGCTGGCCATCGAGCGGCTGCTGCACGACGCCGGAGTGCCGGAGGACGTGTACGTCAACACCTTCGCGTCCAGCCGCCAGGTCCCGGCGATCCTCGCCGATCCCCGCATCCAGGGCGTGTCCCTGACCGGCAGCGAGCAGGCCGGCATCGCGGTCGCCGCCGACGCCGGGCGCAACCTCAAGAAGGCCGTGCTCGAACTCGGCGGCTCGGACCCGCTGATCGTGCTCGACACCGCCGACATGGACGAGACCGTCAGCCGGACGGCGACCGCGCGCATGCGCAACTGCGGCCAGTCCTGCAACGCGCCCAAGCGCATGATCGTCATGGCCGACCTCTACGACGAGTTCGTGGACAAGCTGACCAAGCGCGTCGGCGACTACTACCAGCCCGGCGACCCTTCCGACCCCGCCACCAAGCTGCCGCCGCTCGCCTCGACCGCGGCCCGCGACGAGGTCGCCGGGCAGGTGGCCAAGGCGATCGAGCAGGGCGCGACGCTGCGCACCGGCGGCCACCCCATCGACCGGCCCGGCGCCTACCTGGAGGCCACCGTCCTCACCGACGTCACGCCGGACATGGACGCGTACCACGAGGAGATCTTCGGGCCGGTCGTGCTGGTGTTCCGCGCCGAGACCGAGGAACAGGCGATCGCCATCGCCAACGATTCGCCGTTCGGGCTGGGCGCGAGCGTCTGGGGCACGGATCCGGACCGAATGCGCCGGGTGGCCGAGCGGATCGAGTCCGGAATGGTCTACCTCAACAGCGCCGGCGGTTCGCAGGCCGATCTGCCGTTCGGCGGCATCAAGCGGTCCGGCATGGGCCGTGAGCTGGGCCCTGCCGGTATCGAGGAATTCATGAACCAGAAAAGCATCCGGCTTTAGGCCGTTCGGGTAACACTTGCGGGACCTTCGCACCCTCGGGTCGGCCGGTTCGCCGAAAATTGCGTGTGTCAGGACATCCGAACGAGGAGGGTGTCATGACAGCCGCCACCGACCGTCGCGCTTTCGACGGCCGCCGAGTGTTCCGCCTGCACGCGATTTTCCGCCGCGAGCTCGCCCGCAATGTCGAATTGACGCGCGCGGTCGCCGACGACGACAGCGTCGCCGCACAACTCGTCGCCGACCGGATCCGGCTGGTCGACAACGCCATCTACCGGCACAACTGCGCCGAGGACGCCGTGCTGTGGCCGCGCCTGGTCGGGGACCGGCCCAGCGAGGCCGACATCATGGTCGACGTCATGCACAAGCAGCACCGCGCCCTCGACGCGATGTCGCTCGGCGTGCAGGCCGCGATCCTCGCCTGGGAGGACGAGCCGACCCGGCACCGGCGGGAGATGCTCGCCGACGCGCTGGAACGCTTCGAGCAGGCCCACGGCGAGCACGTCTGCGCCACCGAGCTGTTCGTCGTGCCGCTGCTGGAGCGGCACCTGAGCACGGCCGACTGGACCGACGTGCTGCGGGGCGGCATCGAGGACTGCGACTCGGACACGGTCGCCGCCCTGTCGGCGCTGCTGCGGAAGTGATGCCGCGCGGAGGTCCGGTCACCTTGATCGACGACCGTGGCATCGATCAAGGTGAGCCGGCCGGCGCGGCCTACCGGCGGTCGTGGTGTCCGCGCATACTGCCGGCATGGCCACGCTCAGCTGGTCGCTACCCGTCCTGATCTGGTGCCTCGCGCTCGCCACCGACCTGTGGGTCTACGTGGACGCCAAGGCCCGCGCCGACCAGGGTGACCCGGTGGTGGTGACGATCGGCGCGTGGCGGATCGACAACCCGGTCACCTGGTTCCTGTGCTGTCTGGTGCTGTGGATCCTGTTCCTACCGCTCTACCTGCGCAGCCGTCAGGACAAGGCGCCGTTGTAGTCGGGCAGCTTGAAGGTGCGCTCTGCGTGCCCGCCGTCCAGGTCGGTGGTGTTGTTGCCGATGTTGGCGACGATCGTGTAGCCCTGCGCCTCGATCGCGGCCCGGGCCTTGGTCTTGTTGACCTGCGCCGGGTCGAAGTTGAACAGCGGCCGCATGGACAGGCCGTCCACCGGATAGCCGACGTCGGTCAGGTTGTCCGCGGTGACCGAGCGGATCAGCTCGGTGCGGTCGGTGACGAAGAAGACCGCCGCGCCGTCGGCCTTGGCCAGCTTGGCCAGCTCCAGCACGGGCGGCGTCGCCGGCGTCGTCCACTGCGGGTGGTAGTAGGTCTCCAGCGACGTGTTGTCGATGTCGAGCACGATCGCGTTGCGGCCGGGGTTGGCCAGGCGCTGCTGGAGGTAGGCCGTCGCCTGGTCGGTCACGGTGGTGACGTCGGCGATCCAGACGGACTCGCTGGGTGCGGCGGCGGCCGCGGGGGCGGCTTCGGCGGTGCCGGCCCCCAGGACCAGCATGCCGGCGGCGAGCCCGACGGCGGCGAAACGAAGGGTGATCGTCATGCCCGGCAGTCCAGCAGCTCGCCGCCCGCCGACACGAGGGCCGATAGGTGAATTTTCTTCGTATCTTCAGCCGCAGTGGCCGGGACGGGCCGCGGCCAGCAGCGGCGCGGCCAGCTTGGGCAGGGCCTGGCTCTGGGTGAGCAGGCCGCCCGGGGCCGGCGGGTGATCGTGCGCCCAGTCCGACAGCTGGGACACCACCTGCTGCGCGTACCGGTTCACCAGCAGGCCGTTGAAGTTCGTGCCGATCGCGAAGTCGACGCTCGTGTCCTGCCGGTTGTCCCGCACGAGCTGCGCGCACGGCACCAGCATGCTCATCAGCCGGGCGCCCGCCGCGCCCTGCGCGCCGAACCTGATCTGACCGACACACGTCATGTTGCCCAGCGGATAGGCCGGGTCGTCACCCGCCGGGGCGGCGGTCGGGAAGCCCAGTCTGGCCAGCTCGGCGGTCATCAGGGTGGCCGCCCCGCGTAAGTCGCTGGCGTTGAGCACGCGCACCGGCACCTGCGACGGCGGCAGCGGGCCGACCGCGTCCAGATCGTGGTAGCCGACGGCGGTGGCGCCCTTGATCTTGGCGGCCGGCGTGCAGCCCACGGTCTGGTCGATCGTGGGCACCTCCTGGAACACCCGCACCCAGACCACCACCGAGGCGAGCATCAGCAGGCTCAGCAGCACCAGCGACCGAGTCCGCCGCCATCGTTTCGACCGCACGTCACCACCCTCGCCCGCCAGAGGAGATCACCGACGCGTGCGCCGCCGAATCGTAGCGACTGTTGATCACACTCAGGTGACGATCCGGCATGTGACGACAGGTTCGCACGCGTCGACGCGTCATCGCGGGCGGAATCCGACAATACCTCACGAACGTGACAACCGGACCTGCGGAAATCAACAGTCAAAGGGGGTACCCACCGGCGATAACCGAGAAACCCTCCGATCGCAGGGTGCCCGGGGACTGCCCGTTCGGTCAGAGTTCGGGACACCGGCGGGGCCACCCGGCCCCAACCCTGCCTCCGGAGGTTTCCCATCATGCGAGCACGCCCCGGTTTACTCGCGTTCGCGGCGGTCGGCGCCGCCACCCTGCTCGCCGGCGCCGCACCCGCCGCCGCGACCGCGTCGGCCGGCTTCGCTCCCCAGCACGCCACCCATCCAGGCCACGCCCACCCCAGGGTCGGCGGCACCTTCAACCAGGACGGCGGCAACTGGTCCGGCTGGGTGTCCACCGGCAGCGGCTTCAGCTCCGTCAGCGCGAGCTGGACCGAGCCCGAGGTCACCTGCAACTCGTCCAACGACCTGTACGCGCCGTGGGTCGGCATCGACGGCTACGGCAGCCAGTCCGTCGAGCAGACCGGCGTGGCCACCGACTGCTCGTCCGGCTCGCCGAACTACCAGGCGTGGTACGAGATGTACCCGGACTCCCCGGTCTACTACAACGACCCGGTGTCGGCCGGCGACAACTTCACCGGCACCGTCCAGCGCAGCGGCACCAACTACACGCTGACCATCACCGACAACACCCAGGGCTGGACCGAGCACGTCACCAAGTCCTACAACGGCGCCAACTCCTCGGCCGAGTTCATCCTGGAGTCGCCGACCGGCGCCTACCCGAACTTCGGCACCGTGCACTTCAGCGGCGCCACCGTGGACGGCTCCACGTACAACGGGGAGGGCGGCGTCGCCCTGGACGCCAGCAACAACTCCGGTTTCGAGGACCACACCAGCGAGGTCTCCAACGGTTCCTTCGACGTGAACTACGTCCAGGAGTGACCGCCTGACCGAGCGGACCGTTCGCGACAGCGTTGTCGGGAACGGTCCGCTCACCGGCAATTCGGACAGGAATCGGGTTCCGCCGCCGACCATTTCGAGGGTCGCGGCTTTTTCCGGCGACCGCCTTACGGGACGCTTTCGGCGTGCGAAACCTGTCCACATTCCGTCGGTGTGGCGTGATCGCGGCGGCCGTGCTGGCCGCTTCGTCCACACTCGCCGGCGCGGCGGAAGCCACGACCGCCCATTACGGCCCCGCGCCGATTCCGCCCCATGTGTTCGCCCCCTATTTCCAGGCGTACCTGCCGGGTGATCCGGCGGAGATGGCCGCGCAGTCGGGCGCGCGTTTCCAGAACCTCGCGTTCTTGGAGACGGACAAGCCCGGATCGTGCCAGGTGTATCCCAATGGCGTGGCGAACGGCCCCGATTACGCGGACGCCGCCGCGAAGCTGCGCGCGACCGGCGGCCAGTTGATCCCGTCCTTCGGCGGGGCCTGGGCCGGCGACAACGGGATCGAGATCGCCGACAGCTGCGCCGACGTGCACGCCATCGCGCTGGCCTACGAGCAGGCGCTGGTCAGGTACGGCGCCACCCAGCTCGACATGGACATCGAGGACAACTCCCTGACCAACGCGGTCGGCATCGACCGCCGCAACAAGGCGCTGCTGGAGACCGAGCGGTGGGCGGCGGCGCAGGGCCGGCCGCTGAAGGTCGTCTACACGATCGGGACCGGGCCGACCGCGCCCAACGGCGACGCGGTCAAGATGCTCCAGAACGCGGTGGCCAACGGCACCCGGGTCGACGTCGTCAACGTCATGACCTTCGACTACTACGACGACAAGCAGCACGAGATGGCCGCCGACGCGAAGTCGGCCGCGGCGGCGCTCGTGACCACCCTGCACGGCCTGTGGCCGGACAGGACGCCGTCGCAGCTCTGGGCCATGGTCGGCATCACCGCGATGATCGGGCTGGACGACTACGGCTCCGGCGGCGAGGCCGGGCCGGTGGAGGAGTTCACCCCCGACGACGCCTTCACGCTGACGTTCTGGGCCTGGCAGCACGGCATCGCGCTGCTGTCGTTCTGGGGGCTCAACCGCGACAACGGCACCTGCGTGGGGCGGCACACCGACGGCTGCTCCGGCATCGAGCAGCTGCCGTGGGAGTTCTCGAAGATCATGGGGACCTTCACCCGCTGACCGTTCCACCGGGACGGACAGCGGGTGACCGAGACCGGTTCCGAGGTCTACAGGGCGGACCTCGGGACCGTCACGGGTCGTCCGGCGGCCACACGTGGACGGTGGCCGCCGGGCGACCTTTTTTCATATGTGAAACGGATTGTTTGGCCCTGAACGAACGGGTGGGCTTTCGCCGCCCGAATGGCCGGTTCGCCACCGGCCGTTGCGCCCATTCGTATAGTTTGTTTCCAAGGTCGTCGTGTGGGATTCGATGGGACGGGACCGTGGAGACGTCCATCTGGTGGACCGTGCTGGGGCCGGTGCGCGGGCGGCGGTCGGGCCGCGAGGCGCGCCTCGGCTCGCCGCAGCGGCGGGCCCTGATGGCGCTGCTGCTGGCCCGCGCCGGCCGGCCGGTGACGATGACCGAGATCACCCGGGCGCTGTGGCGGGGCGAGCCGCCGGAGCTCGCGGCCAACGTGGTGCAGGGACACGTCGGCGCGATCCGGCGGACGCTGGAGCCGGACCTGCCGCGGCGGGCCACCGGCCGCTGGCTGCTCCCCGCACCCGGCGGCTACCGGCTGGCGATGACGTCGGAAACCCTTGACCTGCTGCGGTTTCGCGAGTTGGCGGCCGGTCGGCCGTCGCTGCGCGACCTAGTGACGGCGCTGTCGCTGGCCACCGGCGAGGTCGCCGAGGACGTGCCGATCGAGGTTCGCTCACATCCCATTTTCACCGCCGTGGCCGAGGAAATCGACGCGGTGCTGCGCACTGCGGCCGACCGCGCGCTGGCCGAGGGCATGGCCGCCGTGGTGCTGCCGATGGTCCGCGCCGCCGCGAGCCGTCGTCCGCTGGACGAGGAACTCCACGCCCGGTTGATGTTGCTGCTGCACGCGGACGGCCAGCAGGCCGCCGCTGTCGAGCTGTTCGGCGAGGTGCGCGACCGGCTGCGGCAGGAGCTCGGCGTGCACCCGGGCCGGGCGCTGCGCGACGCGTACCAACACGTGCTGGCCGACGCGGAACCGGTGCGGCAGCCCGTGTTCGTCGGCCGCGCGGAGGAGTTGGCGTCGCTGCTGGACCGGTTGCCGGAGTCGGACGAGCCGGCGGCGGTGATCGCGCTGACCGGCATGGCGGGCGTCGGCAAGACGTCGCTGGCGATGCAGGCGGCGCGGCTGGTCGCCGACCGCTTTCCGGACGGCGTCCTGCACGTCGACCTGCACGGGTTCACCGCGGGACGGCCGCCGCTGAGCGCGTCCGAGGCGGTGCGGGCGCTGCTCGGCGTGCAGGATCCGTGCGATCCGGCGGCGCTGTACCGCAGCACGCTGGCCGGTCGGCGGGTCCTGGTGGTGCTGGACAACGCCCGCGACGCCGCGCAGGCGCGGGACCTGCTGCCGGGTTCGGCAGGCTGCGCCGCGATCGTGACGAGTCGGGACGCCCTGTCGGGTCTGGTGGCGTTCAACGACGCCTACCCGATCCGGCTCGGCCCGCTGCCGCCCACCTCGGCGCGGGAACTGACGATCGCTCAGTTCGGGGTGAGCCGGGCGGTGGACGAGATCGTGCGCCGCTCCGGCGGTTTACCCCTGGCGTTGATCACCGCGCGGCCGGAGCAGCCGCTCACCGACGACGTGCGGACGTCGTTCGCGCGGTCGTACGAGGCGCTGACGCCGTCGGCGGCCGCCCTGTTCCACGTGCTGTCGCTGTACCCCGCGCGGGACATCGGTCCGGAGGAGGCCGCCAGCCTGATCGGCGAGACGCCGTCGGGCGCCCGGCGGCTGCTGAGCGAGCTGACGACGCAGAACCTGCTCGACGAATACCGGCCCGGCCGGTACACCTGGCACGGGCTCGTGCACGACTACGGCGCCGAGCTGGCGGCGGTGCGGCTGCCGGCGGCGGAGCGGGACTTGGTGTGCCGCCGGATGTTCGACCACTACCTGTTCAACAACCGGCAGACCGGCGCGGTCGCCCGGATGCGGCTGGCGACCGTGCCGCCGGAGACGCCGGTGCGGCCGGCGTCCGCCGGGTACGAGGCCGAGCGCCGGATGCTGCGGGTGATGCTGCGGCGGGCACTTGTCGACGGCTACGGCGACTACGTCTGGCGGCTCGCCGGCGTGGTCGAGGACTACCTGGACAACACCGGCGCCTGGCCCGAGCTGCTGGCCGCCGGCACCGCGGCGCTGGCCGGCGCCGAGCAGGCTGGGGAGCGGGAGAAGGCGGCGCAGATCCGCCGCGGCCTGGCCCGTGTGCACGCCGGCCTGCGCGACTACGTCGCCGCGATCGACCACATGTCCCGGGCCACGCCGGTGTTCGTGGAGCTGGACGACCGCAAGTCGCTGGCCGGCATCCACCTGGGATCCGCGTGGCTGCGGGCCCGCGCCGGCCGGCCGGCCGCCGGCGGGCTGCACGCCGACCGGATGCTGTCGATCACCCGTGCGGGCGCCGAGCCCGTCGACGTCGCGTCCGCGCTGAACGCGCTCGGCTGGTACCAGGCCGTGCAGGCCAAGCACGACGCCGCCATCGGCCACTGCCGGGAGGCGCTGACGATCCTGCACGGGCTCGGCGCCCGGCGGGCGCAGGCCGACACCTGGGACACCCTGGGCTACGTCAACCACCGGCGCGGCCGGCACCGTGAATCGCTGCTGAGCTACCGGCGGGCGCTGGCGCTGCACCGGGAGTTCGGCGCGCGGGCCGCCGAGGCGGAGACGCTGCGGCGGATCGCCGCCGTCGCGATCGACGACTACGACATCGCCACCGCCAAGGACGCCCTCGACCAGGCCGTGGACATCCGGCGTGAGCTGGGCGACCCGGCCGCGGCCCGGATGGTGTCCGCCGCTGACAGTCACGATTGCTGACGTCTCGCCGTATGGGATGATCACTCGGGGGTGGGCCGAGTGTGAGGAGACGCGGGTGGCGACGCGGGCGGAGCGCAACGAGACCAACCCCGACCTGGGGATACTCTCCGGGCGCCTGCTGTTCGCGATCCAGCGGGAGCTGTTCGAGGGGCTGGCCGCGCAGGGCTTCGACGACCTGCACCCGCGGCACGGCTCCGTGATGGCCTACCTCGACGTGGACGGCGTGCGGGCCACCGACCTGTCCCGGCTGTCCGGCCAGCACAAGCAGGTGATCGGCACGATCATCGACGAGCTGGAGGCGCTCGGCTACGTGGAGCGGCGGCCCGATCCGGCCGACCGGCGGGCCAAGCGGGTCTGCCCCACCGAGCGCGGCCTGGCCCAGATGCGCGCCGCCGACAAGATCATGGCCGCCATCCAGGACCGCCACGCCCGCCGCCTCGGCCGCGACGCCTACGCCGCCTTCAAAACCGCCTTCATGGACGTCACCACCCACCAACGCCGCCGCTGAACCCCCGCGAGTCGCGCTCTCAGGCACACCGAATGCAGGTCTCGGGCACACCCCGCGAGTCCCGCGTGAGGTCGCGCCGGTCTGAAGGACCGCGGGCTCAGCTCGATCGAGTCCGTTCATCGATCGAGCTGAGACCAGGGAAGAGACCGGATCTTCAGGGACCTCACCCCGCGCGGAACGCGCGGCACAAGCAGCGTCACACCGAAATCCGGTTTCGGGAGAGCTGAGCCTTGGAGCTCGTTTGTGCCTGAGATTGACATTCGGTGTGTCCCAGAGCGCGACTCGCGGGGGTCAGATCAGGCCGGATTGGAGGGCGTGGGCGACCACGTGGGCGCGGTTGCGGGCTTGGTAGCGCTGGAGGAGGTCCGCCACCAGGCGCTTGACGGTGTGGCTGGAACAGTGCAGCGCCCGGGCGATGGTGGCGGTGTCGGCCCCGTCGGCCAACAGGTTCAGCAGCCGGGTCTCGCGCTCGTCCAGGCCACGTGGCCGGTCGGCGTCCTCCCGCCGGAACTCGGCCAGCAGCCGGTCCAGGTGCGGCGCGGCCGGCTCGTACGGCAGTGAACGCCCCGCGGCCGCCTCGTACAGCAGGGTCGCGACACCGGCCATCGTCACGTCGCGGCGCGGAATCAGCCGCACCGGCCCGGACACCAGCTCCCGCGTGAGCGGCCGCCCGGCGACCGTCCCGGTCACCACCAGCACCGCCGGCCGCCGCCGGGACATCGCGGCGAACGCCAGGTTGGACAGCATCTCGTCGGTCAGGTCCAGGGTCACCGCGAGCAGAGCGTCGGCCTGTTCCGGCGCGGCCGCCACGAAACGCAGCCGCGCGCCCGCGGCGGCGACGCCCTCCGCGGCGAGCATGTCGTCCCCGAACAGCGTGAACCACACCGTCGGTTCCTTGCGCAGCACGGTCTCCACCTGATCCTCCCAACGTCCACTGCCGACGGTAGGCGCGCGAAGTGAGGATCGAGTGACCGCCGCACGCACGCGCGTGTGCACCGCGCGGATCGGTTCGCGTACCCGTTGGTCGTCACCCCTGTCCGGCGGCCGACGCCCTGTGGCCTGATCGGGTCAGGACACGGGAGGGAGCCGATGGAGGCCGTCGACCAGCCGTCCGGTCTGGACCTGCTGCGGACGACAACCCGCCCGCCGCTGCCGGCCAACGGCCAACCCCGCTGGGTGTGCGTCGAGGAGGGTGACGTGGTCATCGCCACCGTGCCGCGCCACACGCACACCGTGGCCGGCCTGCTCGAGGCGGTGCTGGGGTACGCCGTGCGCAGCACGCTCGGCCCCGGCGGCGACTACGTGATGCTCGACCTGCGAGTCAGCTACGTGCGCCCGGTGACACCCGCCGTCGGCGAGGTCTACGCCCGCGGCTGGGTACGGGAGTCCTGCCGCCAGGTCCAGTTCGCCGAGGCCGACGTCTGCGACGCGGCCGGCGCCGTGCTGGCCACCGCTTCCACCACCTGCCTCGTGGTGTCCACCGAGGAGAGGACCCGATGAACACGATGCCGCTGCGCCGCAACGCGCAATGCCCGTTCGACCCGCCACCAGAGTTCGCCCGGATGCGGCGCGACGACCCGGTGTCGTACGTGATGACGCCGGCGGGCACACCCGCCTGGCTGGTCACCCGGCACGAGGACGCGCGCACGGTGCTGTCCGACCCGCGGTTCAGCGTGCGCGGCCCCGGCGAGCCGCGCCGCCTGTCGGACTTCGACGACCCGGACCACGCCCGACTGCGCCGGCTGATCGTGCCGGAGCTGACGATCCGCCGCTCGGAGGGCTGGCGGCCGCGGATCCGCGCGGTGGCCGAGGACCGTGCCGAGGCCCTGAAGTCCCCGGCCGAACTCGTCACGGAGTACGCCCGCCCGCTGGCCGCGAAGGTGATCGGCGACGTCGTCGGGCTGCCCGACGGCGTCCCGATGGGCCTGGAGCCCACGCTGCTCCGGCCGATGCTCGTCGACCTGGTCGACCAGCGCCGCCGCGAGCCGGCCGCCGACATGATCAGCGGCATGCTGCGGCAGGCGGCGGTGTGGGCGACCCCGCCGACCACCGCCGAGATGGTCACCCTCGCGCTGAGCGTGCTGCTGGCCGGCTACGAGACGTCGGTGGGCATGCTGTCGCTGAGCATCCTGGTGATGCTGGACGACCCGCAGCGCGTGCAGGCGCTGACCGAGGGTGAGGTCGGCGTCTCGGTGGCGGTCGAGGAGTTGCTGCGCTACCTGTCCGTCGTGCAGCACGGCCTGCCGCGCTACGCCACCGAGGACGTCCGGATCGGGGATCACCTGGTGCGCAAGGGGGAGTGCGTGGTGGTGTCGGTCAGCGCCGCCAACCGCGACCCGGCCGTCTTCCACCACCCCGATGATCTGCGGCTGGTCCGGCCGACTTCCCGAGCACACCTCGCTTTCGGCTACGGCGCCCACCAGTGCGCCGGCAGCCAGCTGGCCCGCGTGCTCGTGCAGGAGGGGCTGACGACCCTGTTCGGCCTGCGCCCGACCGTGCGGTTGGCGAAGCCGCGCAGCGAGCTGCTGTTCACGGATCGGTCGCCGGTGCACGGATTGCGGGCGCTGCCGGTGGTGTGGTGACGAGGTCGTCACGGCCACTGACTGTCCGATCGGGTGACGGCCGTTCGGCGGGTCGGTCCGACTAGACTCGCAGGGTGCTGACGTTCACGGTGCTCGGCCCGGTGACGGCCGCCCGGGACGGCAAGCCCGTCGAGCTGGGCCCGCCGCAGCAGCGGGCCGTGCTCGCCCTGCTGCTGGCCAAGGCGGGCAAGCCGGCGGGGCAGTCCGAGCTGATCGACCTGGTCTGGGGCGACCGCGCCCCGACCAGCGCCGCCAACCTGGTGCACCGCTACGTCGGAGCGCTGCGGCGGGCCCTGGAACCCGGGCTCACCACGCGCAGCCAGGGCGAACTGCTGACCAGGCAGGCCGGCGGCTACGAGCTCATCGTCGACGCGGAGGCGTCCGACCTCTCCCGGTTCCGCGCGCTGGTCGCACGGGCCAGCATGTCGACGGGTCTCGACGACTACGTTGCGGCGCTGGATCTCGTGCGCGGCCGGTGCGCCGCCGAGGTCGGCCGGGCGCACCCCGTGTTCGCCGAGGTCGACCACGAGATCGCCGACGTGGCCCGGGCCGCCGCCGACCGGGCGCTCGACCTCGGGCAGCCCACGGCGGTGCTGGGCGCCGTGCACCGCATCGCCGGCCTCATGCCGTTGGACGAGGCGCTGCACGTGCGGCTGATGCGGATCCTCATCGCGATGGGCCGGCCCAGCGTCGCCGAGGACGTCTACCGGGACATCGCGCTGCGGCTGGTGGACCAGCTCGGCCTGGATCCCGGCAAGGAACTCCGCGCCGCGCTGCGGATGGCCGACGTGCGGTCCGCCGTGCTGCGGCCCGCCCAGCTGCCGGCCGACGTGCGCTCCTTCGCCGGCCGCGACGAGGAACTGGCCGCGCTGGACGCCATGGTCGAGGAGCGGCCGGAAATCCTGTGCCTGGAAGGAATGCCCGGCTCCGGAAAGTCCACTGTGGCCGTTCACTGGGCGCACCGGCAGCGGCTCCGCTACCGCGACGGGCAGCTGTACGCCGACATCCAGTGCTCCGGCGCCGAGGCCGCGGAGACGACGCTGCGCTCCTTCCTGCGCGCGCTGGGCCTGCCGGCCGACCAGGTGCCGGACACCCGTGACGAATTGGTCGCCGAGTACCGGCGGATGACCGCCGGCAAGCAGCTGCTGGTGCTGCTCGACTGCGTCAGCGACGCCGAGCAGGTGCGGTTGCTGCTGCCGGCGATGCCCGGCTCGCTGGTGCTCGTGACGACCCGGAAACGGTTGCCGGGCCTGGCTTCCGTCGGCAGGACCGGGCAGCTTTCCATCGGCATGTTGCGGCCCGAGCAGTCCCGGGAGCTCCTCGTGCGGCGGCTCGGCGAGGGCCGTCTCGACGCGGAGCCGGCGGCCGCGGACCAGATCGTGCTGGCGTGCGGCGGATTGCCGCTCGCGCTGTCGCTGGTTGCCGCGCGGCTGCTGATGAATCCCGGCTTCACCCTCGCCGCCGTCGTCGACGACCTCACGACGGTGTTCGGCGGCGACTGCGGCGGCGAGCTGCAAACCGTGTTCTCGTGGTCGTACGAGCAGCTCGGGCCGGTCGCCGCGCGCCTGTTCCGCTTGCTGAGCCTGCATCCCGTGGTCGGCTTCTCGGCGCCGGTCACCGCGCGGCTGCTGGACGTCGACCAGGCGACCGCCGACGCGGCGCTCGCCGAACTCGTCGACGCGTGGCTGGTCGACCAGGTGCAACCGGGCCGCTACCGGGTGTACGAGCTGGCGTTGTCGCACGCGCAGGAACTCAGCGCGCAGCTCGACACCGCGGCGGAACGCGCCGCCGCCCGCACGCGGATGGTCGACTACTACGTCGAAGGAACGCAGTGGGCGCACGACAGCCTCGCCGCCGACCGTGACGAGCTGGAGGCCGTTGCCTGGTACACGCGGGAGTACGACGTCGTCGAGACGCTGATCCGGCGGATCGACGAGCCGTGGCGGCTCACCGTTCCCATGCAGCGGTTCTATCTGCGCCGGGGATTGCTCCAGGACTGGGAGAACAGCGTCCGGTACAGCCTGGCCAAGGCCACCGAGCCCGGGCCGCGGGCGCGGCTGCTGATGGGGCTGGCCGGGGTGGCGCAGTGCACCGGCCGGTTCGACGAGGCCGTCACCCTGTACCGGGAATCCCTGATCGTCGGCAAGGACGTCGACGATCCGCGCCGGGTCGTCATCACCCTGATCGGCCTCGCCGGCGTGGAGGAGACCCGCGGCGACCGCAAGACCGCCGGCATCGTGCTCGCGGAAGCGTGGCAGGTCATGGAAACCCGGCTCGGCGTCGCCGGCGGTCCCATCTCCGACGACACCCGGATCCTGCTGCGCTACCTGCTCGAGGCCGGCGAGGAGCTCGGCCTGCTGGAGGCCGAGGTCGTCCGCGAGCGGCTGGCCATCGCCGCCGAGGACTAGATCCAATGCCGTTCAGTTAAGGCGCGGGCAGCGGCTGTCAAGCCGGCCGAGACGGACAACGGAGCTCCTGCTAGAACAGCGTCGACCAAGATCGATG
>NZ_QUNO01000022.1 GCF_003387475.1 Kutzneria buriramensis
GGGATCCGGCCCTGGGCCCTGACTTCGGCGAAGAAGGCGTCGGCTCGGTCGCTGGCGCTCAGCCTCGATGGCTCGGCTCGGCTGGCGGTGTAGACAACGAGGCCTCCCCGCCGCCATTCAGGTGATTACTACCCAGAAATAGTCCCATACAGCTTGACCTCCGACGCGCCGTGCTCGATCATTCCATTACTACCAATGAATGGTAGTAATGACTTGGGGTTGGGGTGTACAGGGCCTGTGCCGGTCACCCACTCGGAGGCCTGGCCGGGCAGCCGAGCAGGACCCCAAGCCGAACGGCGGCAACCGGGGCGGGTGTGCTCCCCGCTACCTGTGCCGGTGCCGTCGTTACGGCTTCAGACGCGGCGGACCTGGGCTTATCCCCCGGGCCCAGGTCCGCCGCTTCCACCTCGGAGGTGTCGCAGATGTGGGCAGCGGTGATCGCGGCAGTGGTGCTGCTGATCGCTGCGGCCGTCGTCTGCGAGGTCCGCGACCGTGACCGGTCTCCGGGACGGCATCTCGCGACCGGCACCAGATCAGCTCAATTTCGCGGCGTCCGGGCGTCCCTGAGACGCCATCGGCGAAGCGCCGTAACCGACAACAGCATCGAAACCGACGGGCACGTCATCTTCATGCGCTGCGTCGCCGACCGCGACGCGCCCCCCGGGCCGGCGACGCGCCGGCGTGCCCTTTCCTGGAACTCGCCGGACGGCTGAGACCCCCGCCGGCCGTCCTAGGCAGAATCCCGAGCTGCCGAGGGCCGAGTTCCGTCGTCATGGGCAGGTGCCTCCCTGGTGCCCATGACGGATGTGGTGGGTCGGGGAGCGCCGGTGTTGTGCCGGCTACGGCGTTCCCCGACCCACCACCCTCACCCTCACCTCTCGCAGTGCGTCCGCGACCGCGTCGACGCACGCGCTGACTCGCTCGCGCCGATCCTGGTCCGACCGGACCACGTCGGTGGCCGATCGTGGAAGGACGCCTCCGATGAGCACCGCCGTGGACTCGCCGTCCCAGCCCCCGAGGCCACTTCGGACGCGCGCGAACGGCACCGGCGGCACGCCGACCGACACCGATCTGCTGGAGCAGGTGCGCGGAGGGGACATCGCCGCCTACGGCCAGCTGTACGCCGAGCACGTCATCGCCGCCTACAACCTCGCCGGCCAGTTGACGTGCTCCCGGTCCGACGCCGACGACCTGGTGCAGGCGGCGTTCGAGAAGGTGCTCGGCGCCGTCAAGGCCGGCCGTCAGATCCGCGCCTTCCGGGCGTACCTGCTCACCGTGCTGCGGCGCATCGCGTACGACCGGACCAGACGCCAGCGCCGGCTCGAGATCAGCGACGATCTCGAGGCCCGGTTGGGTGAGCTGTTGGGCAAGCGCGCGGAGCTGACTGTGCCGTTCGAGGATCTCGCCGTCACGGAGCTCGAGCAGGTCTGGGTGACCCACGCGTTCGCCCGGCTGGACGAGCGGTGGCAGCGGGTGCTGTGGCATGTCGAGGTCGAGGGCATGGCGCCGTCCGAGGTCGCCGGGATGTTCGGCATGTCGCCGAACGGCGTCTCGGCGTTGGCCTACCGGGCCCGCCGCGGCCTGCGTGCTGCCTTCCTGGAGGTGCAGGCGAGCTACCACGACCGCCGCCGGCGGTGCGAGGTCAGCAGCCAGCTCGTCGACTGGGTCTTCGAGCGGCTCCGGGCCGCGGATCTGGCCGCGTTCGAGAACCACCTGGACCGGTGCGAGCAGTGCCGCATGTGGGCCACCGACCTCGCCGAGGCCAGGCAAGAACTCCAGCTCGAGCCGGTGTCGGCCGCCGCGTGAGGATCTGATCAGGCGATCAGCAGCGCCAGCCACGTACCGAGCAACAGCGCGGGTCCGTAGGGCGTGATGTCCATGGCGCGGGCGCCGGCCAGCCGGTTGATGACGACGCTGACGGCGATGAGCAGCGACCACGCCAGCAGCCCGGTGACCAGTGTCGTCCAGCCGGCGGCCGCAAGATAGGCGGCCAGTCCGGGGGCGAACTTCACATCGCCTAGGCCCGGCCCTCCCAGCAGCCCCAGCACCAGCATCAGCACACCAACCACGACGGCCGCGATCACCGCGTGCACCGCCGGCGCGGGCTGTCCGCTCACCAAGGCGGGCAGTCCGGCCAGCACGACGCCGGCGCCGGTGAACGGCAGCGTCAGCACGGTGGGCAGCCGGTGCTCGCGCAGGTCTACCAGCGCGGCCGGGCCGGCGAGCACCAGCAGGGGCAGGCTGGCCAACAGCATCACCGGATTCCAGCGGTATGCCGCGGTCGCGCCGACAGCGCCGCACACCGTGACGGTCGCGATCACGACCGCGGGCGAACGCAGCGAGAATCCGGTGCGGGAGGAGCTGGTCGTGTTCGCCAGGACCAGCACGATCGGCCCGATCACCAACGCGGCGAGGAAACCGGCCAGCAGGACGGCGCCGACGGTGCTCACTGGTCTCGGGCCGCCGAGGCGGCGTAGGCGGCCTGAACTTGCTCGGCGTCCACGCCCAGCGCCCGGCCCAGCTTCGTGGCCACCTGGCTGGGCAGCTGGCCTGCCGGAGTGCTTTTCAGGTCCTCACCGCTGAGACCGAGAGCGCTGGAGGTGGCGCTCGGCCGGGCCAGCCCTTTCCGGCCGCCGTCCTCCCAGTTCACCAACACCAGGCGCGCGACGCCGATTTCGTCGGCGACCTCGGCTTGGGTCTTGGCCGCGAGGCTGCGCAGCTCGGCCAGGGTGGGATTGGTCGGCCGGGTCTGCAGCTGGTCGGGGGTGAGCCCGAGCGCGGCGGCCAGAGCTCGCAGCCGCTCGGCGTTGATGCCGCGGTTCCCGCCAGCCCACTGCCGCACCCAGCTGGAGTCGATTCCGAGCCGTTTGGCCAGCTCAGACGCACTGATCTGGGCGTCCGCGAGGGCGCGTGCGAGGGCGGCCGAATCGAACAGCGGAATGCTCGGTCGGCCCACGCGCTCCTCCTCACTCACGCGACGTTGTCGCCGCCCAGCAGGACGGTACGTCACGGCGGGTGTGCGGGTGGTGGACCCGGTGATCACGGCGTGGTGGCCGACGGGGTCGGCGTTTGGGACGGCCAGCATGATCGGGTCGCCTCGGCGCTGTCGGCCGTGGCCGCGTCGTTGAGGTTCCACTTCGGAGGGAACCACGCCGTGAGCGGCTCGGCCAGCGGTCGGAAGGTCTGCTTGATGCGGCTGCGGCCACTGTGCCCGGCGACGTCGGGGTGCGCGACCCGGGCGTACTTGTCGACCTCGCAGAACAGGTTCTGGCAGTCGACCAGGTGCAGCCGGCGGCGGCCGAGCAGGCCGTCGAAACGCAGGCCTAGTCGGGCGAAGTGCTGCTCCTGGTGCTCGGTGACGTAGCGGATGATCTCGTGCTCGATGCCGTCGGCGGCCGGCCCGAAGCACTTGCGGATGCCGTCGCGTGCGCCGGGGCCGGCCACGACGAAGTCGTCCTCGTCGAAGTTGACGATGTCGGAGTAGCCGAGGTCGACGGTGTGCTGGTAGGCGAGGAAGTCACCGAAGCTGGGGATGTCGTGTAGTAGCCGGAAGGTCTCGGCCATGCCGCCGGCCGCGAGCAGCCGCTCGACCAGGCCGCCAGCCATGACGTGCTGCAGCAGCCGCAAGTGGTTGGTGTGCTTGCGGGCGGCGCCCATCGGCGGCGGCGGGATGACGTAGGCCGGCGAGTACAGCCGCTGCCCGGCCTGCGCCGCCCGGCCCAGGATCAGCTCGTACCGGTCGAGGTCGAACCGAGCCCAGCTGATCTCGCCGAGCTCGGTGTGCAGCAGTTGCCAGGTGGAGATGCGGTTGAAGGACTTGAACAGCAGGGTCCGGAACACGACCTCTGTCGGGGCCGGGTCGGCGGCGTAGATGACCTGGTTGATCAGGTGCTGGCTGACGCGGTCGGCGGCGCGGAAGGCGTTGGTGAACCGGTGCCGGGCCAAGATCGGGTCGCTGGTCCAGGGCCCGGGGTGGCCGGCCAGGCGCGCTTGGTAGAGGGCGTGGCGGGCGGCGGCGAACCGCCAGTAAGTGTCGAAGACCGGGCTGGGGGTGAGGGCTCGGCCTGCGACGGTGATCGGCGGCGCCGGCGGGTGCGAGGTGGACGCCGGCAGCTGCAGCGTGAACTGGTCGCCGGTGTCCGGGCCGCGCGGTGGAGGGGACACAGTGGGTCCTTCCGGGCAAGTGCGCTGATCAGACGGCTTGGGGCGGGAAGTGGCGTGGGCGGTGTGGGGCGATGTCAATCGAGAAGTGCTCCGCCATGGTCAGCATGACTTGGCACGGCCAGGGGATGGTGCAGCCGGGCAGCGGTGATGCGCCCCATTCGCCGCCCGGGGCGTAGATCGCCGAACAGCCCCAGCAGGCGGTGCCCAGCTCGGCGGGCCGGTGGCAGCGGCCGTCGGCCGCGGCGTCGGCGTGCTCGCACTCGTCGTCCAGGCAGCGGGCGTCGTACAGCTGGACCGGGCGGTGGCCACGCAGGTGGGCGAGAAGGCAGTCGAGTTCCGCGTCCTCGCCGGGCTCGTGTCCGTGCGGGTTGATCGCGGCGCGCAGCAGCGCGAGCAGCGGTGGCTCATCGTCGGTGGTGATGCCCTGGGTCAGGGCCAGGGCGTGATCCGGGGCGGCCTCGGGCGGGACGACGCTGAGGAACCGGTGCCGGCGAGGGCCGCAGCTGGGCAGCCGCACTCCGGCGTAGGCCAGGGCGCCGCCGATGCCGGTGAACGGCCCGATCAGCGCCGTCGCCCCGGCGTCGTCCTCGACTTCGATGACCACCGGCCAGTGCTCGCGGACGCGAAGACGGGCGGCGTGGACGAACACCATGTGCCCGCTCATGTCCGATCGTGTGCCCAGCACCGCGACGAGATCGTCCGGCGGCGCGGCCGGGGACAGGCGAGCCCAGTTGTCGGCGGCCTGTTCCCAGTAGACGGGCGGCGGTGGCTCGAGGCGGGGCCAGTCGTCCCAGGGAAAGACCCACCCGTGGATGAGGTCGACCATGCTCGTGATCCACTGCCTGCGGGTGTGCGGGCTGGTGGAGGTGTCCCGGGCGGCGACGACCAGTTCGGCGAGGTCGGCTTTCTGGCCGGTGGGCTCGCGGTGGATGGCGATCTCCCGATCGTCCGGTGTGTTGTTCTGCCTGATCGCCGCGGCCAGGGCCTCGATCGGTGTTCCGGTGACGCGCTCGGTCCGCGTGATTTTCGCCGCCGGATTGAAGAGCACGTCGTCGTAGAAGGTGGTGATCACGGTGTAGCGCACGCTGATTCCCTTCGGTCAGCCGGCGGCGGGCAGGGTGATGTCGTGCTGCCCGGTCGTGGGCAGGGGGATTCCGGCGCGGTGCAGCACCGTGGTGGCCAGCCAGTGGATGTGGTCGGTGGTGACGGCCCAGCACCGCACCACCGGGCCGCGGTCCTGCGCACTGGCGGCCGCGTGGGATGCGGCGCCCCGAGGTAGGTCAAGGTGCCGTAGGTGCGGTCCATGGCGGTCCTTTGTCCGGTCTGTGTCCACTGCGGACGAGTTGGTGATTTCCCTTGGGTGCCAGGCGATCTGCGCTAGTCGGGGTAGTAGGGCGTGTGCGGTTGCAGCAGGTTGTCGGGCGTGCCGCTGACGACGGTCAGGTCCGTGGCGCAGCAGTGTGAGCAGCTGGCCCACTTCTTGGCCACTACGGCTCCGCCGGAGGTGGAGGCGTGGCCGTCGACGACGGACTTGGCCGGGCGCATGCTGCCGTCGCAGCGGCTCGGCGGCGTGGTGGCGGCGGGCAACATCGTGGTCACCAGCCCAGGACCGTCGGCGTGGTCATGACCACGGAGGTGGCGAACGCGATGAGCACGAGCACCGTGGATGCGGTCCTGCCGGCCGGGGTGGTGGACAACTCGGTGCTCCTTCAACGGGATTTGATGTGGGATCGGACGGAGTGGCGCGGGTCGGGCCAGTGCAAGGGGGCGGTGCGCGACCAGCAAGGGAAGGCCGCCGAGCTGGTCGGGCGGCGTGGTGTGCTCGGCGCGGGTGGTGACCAGCACCAGCACGTCCAGGCGGCCGGTGCGCGTAGCGCTGGATCTGCCGGCGACGGCGCCCGGGGGTCGGCGACCTTGACCTCGATGCCGATTCGGGGGCCCACCAGGTCGATGCGGCTGGCCGGCGTCAGGCTGACTTCGCGGGTCGCGGCGTAGCCGCCCCCGAGAAGGACCTGGGCGACCAGTTGCTGCAGCTGGGTTTCGTCACGGTGTTGATACCTGATCGCGGTCAGGAGCGTGACGATTCGACCGGCTGTCGCATGGTCTGGCGCGGGGGTGTCCTGGGCGGGATCGGTGTGGTCTTCGGTTGCCGGAGCGCTGCTATCGGTCGCCACTGAAGTCTCAGAGTCTTTGGACCTCTCTTGTACGCCGGAGTCATCCGGCCCGCTCCGTCCGCGTCGGCCGGCTGACTGGGGTTTCGGGTGAGACATCGGTGGGTCCTCGCGGGGGCTGGTCATGCGGCGGGATGGCGGGCTCGGTCAGCCCCGCCAGGGCGTGGCGCCGGCCAGGTCGCTGGACACAGTCGCGGCGAGCGGTCGCAGGATCGCGGTGTTGGTGGTGATCAGGCCGAGCTCGCGGTTCGCGGTCAGGGAGGCGGTCGAGAAGTTCTGCGAGCCCAGGAACCCGCGGGCCTGGGGCGTGCCGGCGTCGGCGAGGACGATCTTGGCGTGGATGTAGAGCCGGGCCGAGGTGGAGTAGGTGGCCACGCGCACGCCGGCGCGGGTCAGCGTGGCGAAGTTCGTGTTCCAGCTGGGGTTGCTGGTCATGGTGACCGTGACGGCGACGCCGCGTCGGGCCGCGGTGGCCAGCG
Source organism: Kutzneria buriramensis (assembly GCF_003387475.1). Lineage (GTDB taxonomy): Bacteria > Actinomycetota > Actinomycetes > Mycobacteriales > Pseudonocardiaceae > Kutzneria > Kutzneria buriramensis. The sequence goes on from NZ_QUNO01000022.1 coordinate 6,815, forward strand.
CGGCCACGATGGCGGGATCGGCCATCTCCTCGTTCTCCACGGCGAGGGTGGTGGTAGCCGAACCGATCAGCTGCAGCAGGCTGGATTGCGAGGTGGTCGGGCTCCAGACCAGGTCGGTGCCTGAGCTCGGGGTCACGGGCGTGGCGGTGAAGTCGCCGTCAAAGGTGTGCTCGATTGCGGCGACGTCGGCGGGGTCGCGGTCGAGCACGCCGACGTCGCGTCCGGTGGCGTAGTAGCGGCTGGTCAGGTTGCCCGACAGGATCAGCGCGGCGCCGCGGTCCACGGTGATCGTTTTCTGGTGGGTGGCGCGGAACGCGGTCGGTGCCCAGACGACGTGGACATGGTTGCGGGTCAAGAAGTCGAACGCCGGTTGGTTGTGGGTGGCCTCGCGGTTGTGGTCGAGGATGACGCGGACAGTGACGCCGCGTGCCGCGAGGTTGGCCAGGTTCTGTTCGGCGGTGGTGTCGTCGAGTTCGTACATCGTCATGTCCAGCGTGTGCTGGGCGGTGGTGATGAACTGCCGGACCGCGGTCCAGTGCTCGTCCGGCTCGGTGATCAGCGGTCCGAGTGAGGCCGGTGTTTCGGCCGGGGTGGCCGCGAAGCCGGGGTGGCAGGCGGCCAGCGCCACGGGCAGCGCCAGTGCGGCGAGGATTCGACCGAGGCGGCCGGCGAGGTGTGCACGCACGGGAGGAGGCACCTTCCTGGGTGGTGGGTGGTCACGCGGTGAGCGAGGGCGTGCCGAGGGCGGGGTAGGGCTGCGGTCGGGTCAGGTCAGGCCTCGTGACAGGAGCGGGGAGAGTTCCGGTGGCCGCGACGCCGGCGAGCATGGTGACGGCCTGCGCGGCGAGGTGGCGCCCGTAGCCGATGTCGAACTCCTCGCGGGCTTCGGCGGCGAAGACTTGCTCACGGATGGCGCTCCACACGTGTCCCCGGGCGGGATCGGCCGGGACGCACGGCTCGCCGCGGTTGCCGCGCACCACGCGGATGGTCGGGGTCGACGGCGGTTGGTTGCGGCTGATCAGGATGACCGTCGGGGTGCCGTGGCCGGGGATGTAGGCGCCGGAGGTGTCGATGATCCAGCGCAGGTCCACGCTCGGCAGGTAGTCCTCGACCAGGGGGCGGCCGAATTCGCGTTTCATGAAGCTGTTGGCGGTGAGCTGGCCGACCCAGCCGCCGGGCCGGGCGAGTCGGTGCACCAGCACGGCGAACGGCACGGCCAGGCTGAATTTGCCGTGGCAGACCTCGGGGTAGGCGGCGCGGATGGCCGACCGGTCGGTGGGGTCCTTGCAGGTGATGTAGGGCGGGTTGGCGAGCACGACGTCGTAGCGGCCGGCCTCGAGTAGCGGGTGGTCGTCCAGCAGCGCGTTGGCCTGCGTGATGTTCACCCGGAGCCGGTCGGGGATGTCGGCCAGCGTGTGTCCGCCGAGCACCGCAGCGGCTTGGGCCAGCAGCCGGTAGCGGGCGACGGCGGCGGCGTAGCCGTCCAGGTCGACGCCGTGCACGGCCGCGAGGGCGGCGGCGACGGCGTCCAGGCGGTCGCGGTGGCGCTGGTGCGACAACGTGGCGCTCAGCGCCTCGACCAGGATGTGGCCGGTGCCGCAGGCGGGGTCGATCATCGTGGGCACCGGGGTCTCGAACCGGGCCTTGTCCAGGGTGCAGCGCAGCAGCAGCCGGGTGACGAAGGTCGGCGTCTGGACCAGCGCGCGGCCGGACCGCGCCTGAGTGGACAGCGCCTGGTAGAGGTCGCCGAGCCGGTGGCCCCGGCACTGGTGGGGTCCATCGATCAGGTCGGCGGACAGGCCCGTGCCGGTGCGCCACAGCTGCAGCAGCGCGGCGGCGTCGGCGGCGGTCGGGTCGGTGGTGAGCATCGGGTTGATCACCGGGTCGGCCAGCGGCCGCAGGTCCGGGTGGGCGGCGGCCAGGTCGTGCAGCGCGCGCCGGATCCAGGTGCGGGTGTCGGTGCCGGCCGGCGGCTCGCCGCCGCCGGGGCCGAGGGCGACCGGGGCGAGGCGGCGGAGTTCGGCGTGTCGCAGCAGCGCGGTGGTGTGGGCCCAGGTGACCATCGCCTGCTCGGCGGCCGGGCAGGGGCGGCCGCCGGACAGGTTGTTCGTCGCGGTGCTGATCCAGGCGGCCAACGCCCGGGTCAGCACGGCGGGCCGGGTCCCGGAGGGGGAGTCGTCGGCGTCGGCAGCTCGCGGTGGGGCGGTGGTCATACCGCTTCCCATTGCAGATGCGCGGACGTGTCCTGTGCGAGATAGGTCGCCGCCGCGCGCTTGACCTGTTTGCACAGCTCGTCGTCGTCTTCGGACAATGTGGCTCGTGACCAGTCCACCGCGGTGGTCGCCAGGTGCGCCGCGAAATTGCGGGCGCTGGCGACGCTGTGGGTGATGCTGGCGGTGATGGCCAGGCCGCTGGGGATGTGGATGACGGCGAAGTCGCCGCCGAACTCGACCACGTTCGGTCCGCGCAGCACTGGGTAGGTGCCGACGCCCAGGTGCGGGTCGGCGGTGGTCTCCACCACCAGCGGCACTTCGGCGTCTGGGTAGCGGCGGTCCGGGTCGGTGGCGACCGCGCGGATGGCGATCAGCATGCGGGGCATGGGGGTGTGGTTCATGCGGCCCTCCGGGGGCTCGTGCTCACGGCGCCGTCCAGCGCCAGGCGGAATTCGGCGCCGGCATACGCGCCCGGTTCACCGGGGTCGGCGGGCATGTAGTGCCATCGCGGGTGGGCGGCGTTGCCGGCGTGCTGCCGGCACTGGCACAGCACGGCGCGCCAGTAACCGGAGCGGATCAGCCGCAGCTGTGCGGCGGCGCCGGGAAGGGGCACGGGGCTGTGGCCCAGGGCCGCGAACGCCATCTCCTGCGCGGTGGCCAGGGTGGTCGCGCGCACGAGCAACTGTCCGTGGGCTTCCAGGTGGTGGGTGACCCACTCGACGGGCGCGGTGTCGACGCTGGGTGTGCTGGCGCAGCTGTCGCAGATCAGGTCGCGGTGTTTGCTGTCCGCCCACCGCCAGCCTCGAGCCCGCAACGCCTTGCGGGCGAAGCTGGCGGTGCGGCAGTCGATCCGGCATTGACGTCCACAGTGGACACAGCGGTGGGAGGTCATCGCGTTCCGCCGGTCTTGAGCGCCTGATGGAAGGCCGGGTCGAGCAGTTGGCAGCCGGGGCAGTCCGGGCCGGCGGGTTCGACTTGGTCGGCCGACGCGGGCAGTTGGTCGGCGGGGCAGTAGTGCCCGCACAGCAGACCGAGGTAGTTGCCGGTGCGAGTGGTGGCGATCCGGGCGACGCGGTGGCGGCGGTGGTCGAAGTCGATGAGGCCGCCGAGGTAGCGGATCCGGAGAAGGTCACTGGTCGGAGCCTGCGGGGTCTCGGTCGCTGTGGGTCGGTGGCGGACGCAGATCACGACGCGCTCCGGTGACAGGTGGTGTCCACGGGGAACCGAAACGCGGTGGTGCGCAGCAGCCGCAGCGAGACGATGCCGAGGTCGGCCAGTGGCGGGACGGCGAGCTTCCCGCGGATGGCGGCGATCAGGGCGTGCTCGGCAACGGCGAGGGTCGGGCCGACGGCGGCCAGTCCGCCCAGGACGGCGACGTCGGGGTCGACGCTCACGCGCACTCGCCCCTCGACCAGGTTCTGCTCGAGGGGGACGGTCAGACAGGTCTGGTCGGGCAGCCGGGGGACCGGGATCGCGGTCAGCGTGTCGCCGGGGCCGGCCGCGATCATGCGGCTGGTTGTCGCGAGCACGCGCACGGCGGCGATCTCGTCGAGTTCCAGCCCGTCTCGATGCTCGGCCGGCAGGGTGGGCAGGGCGTCGAGGACGGCGTCGGCCAGGCGCTGGCATGCCTGCTCGATGGTCTTGTCGTCGGCTTTGATCCGCTGCAGGGGCGGGCGGCCGACGATGTCGGCGGACCAGCGGCGGGCCCGGATGGTGAGCGTTGCTCGGATTGTGATGTCCTGGTCGGGCTGCATCGGTGTCTCCCTGTGGTGCTCGACGGTGCGCGTCGGTGGAGCCTGTGGCGGTCCTCTCCGTCTGGCGTCCGGTTGTCGGCGGTGAGGCCCCGGGGCGGTCCTGCTTCCTCCTCTCGCGCGGTGAGAGGGGGCCGGCAAGTTGCAGGACCTCCGGCGGGCTGACGCGGGCCCCGGGACACTCGGACTGCGGTGCGTCAGCCAGGGGTTGGGTCAGCAGCGCGCGGTCGGCGCGGCGCGGTGGCGACGTTGGCGTTGCCGGGTGCTGGTCGACGCCCAGATGCCCATCGAGCCGGTGCGGACGGCTTCTCGGACGCATTCCTCGGCGACGGGACACCGGCCACAGATGTTCTTGGCCTGGACTTCCTCCGTGCCGCGGCCGGTCGGGAAGAAGATGTCGGGCTCGGGGTGCCGGGCGCAGGCCGCGCGGTCGCGCCAGTCGGCCGTGTCGGGTGGCCCAGTTCGGCATGCAGCGGTCATGACGGTCCCTCCCGCGTCACCACTGGCGTTACGATGAAGTTGCATAGCAACTTGAGCGTAACGGATGTTCGGGATGTTGTCTTGTCACGGCGCACGGCACTCGCCGGTGTGAGCGCGGGGGAGAGGGCAGAACCGGGCCCGGCGCCGGACGCGAGGGCCGCCGGCCCGAGCGGGCAGGTGTCCAGCAGCCTCTGCAGAGCGGCGCGCTCGGCGGCGGTGACGGTGAGTCGGTAGGCGTCCTTGACGGTGATGACGATCCGGGCGAAGGGGCACTGGTAGGCCATCCGGGTGGGCTGCCAGGTCGCGGCGTCGCGTTGGGCTTTGGCGTGGATCGCCGAGGTCGAGGCCGTGAGGAGGTTGCGGGTGTCGTTGGCGAAGGCCGCCCGGCGTGCCGGCGTCCAGCTGGCGGCGCCGGAGCGCCAGGCGTCGGTCAGACTGGTCACGTGGTCGACGTCGACGTCGGCCGGGCGTTTCTCGACGAGGGCGTCGTAGGGGCTGTACCAGGTTCCTGACTGAGCCGCGCAGTTCTGGTCGGTGCGCACGTCGGTGCCGTCGCGGCGGAGGACCTCTTCCCGGGTGTCGCAGGCTCCGACGCGTTCCCAGGGGCCGAACTGGTCGTCGGCGAATCCCTGCAGGGTGCCCTGCGGGGCGACGGCCAGGCGGGTGAGCGCCTCGCGGGCCTGGTCGAGGTCCAGGGTGCCGTCGGGCACGCGAGTCGCCTCGGCGGTGGACAAGCCGATGCCGTCCCCGCTGCCGGCCGGGGTGTGGAGTCCGCGCACCTGCTGGCTGATCTCGGAGCCGACGGCGTCGACCAGCACGCGAAACCCGAACAGGTCGGTGGCGTAGCTGCCGGCGAAGGTCGCGGCGAGGATGAGCACGACGGTGGCGGCGCGGGGCATCGGTGTCTCCGTGGTCAGGCGGCGGCCAGCGGCGAGGCGGGTCGCGTGTCGTCGGGGTCGTCGTGCTGGTCGCCGGGGGCGTGGCTACCGTCGGAGTGGCGGCCGCGGCGCAGGTCACGGCGTTCCGTGGGGGTGGTTCCGCCCCAGACGCCGAACTCCTCGCCACGGCTGAGCGCCCATTCCAGGCACTGGGTCCGGCTCTCGCAGCCCAGGCAGATCTTCTTGGCCGCGCGGGGCGACTGCCCCTTGTCGGGAAAGAACATCTCCGGATCGACTTCGGCGCACACGGCGCGGTCGCGGAACTTCGGCATGAGGCCGGTGAGCGAGCTGGACGCGGTCGACATCAGGCCACCGCCGTTCGGCGGGCGCGGCGTCGGATCACCAGGCCCAGCACCAGCCACGCGACTGCGCCGAACAGCAGGGCGGCGCCCTGCGGGCCGGGGAGCACCGGCGGGCCGGGCAGTGGTCCGACGCGGACTTGGAGGCCGTCCTCGGAGATCCAGGCGGACATGTGGTCGCCGACCTTCGCGGTCGCCGGGATGTCGTAGAGCACGCGCTGGACGGGGCCGTGGTGGCCGTCGACGGTCAGCGAGTCGACGACCACCACGGCTGCGGTGGTCAGCCGGACCGCGCCGTTGCCGTGGCTGAGCCAGACGTCGACCGCTCCCACAACGGGGGGTTGGGCAACCGTGACGGTGTGCTGGGTGGCGGGCGTGGTGGCCAGAAAGCCTTGGTAGAGGCCCAGGGCGATCAGCCCGATCACGGTGATCCCGAGGGAGCGGCGGATCCAGCCCAGTGTCCCGTGGGGACGGAGGCGGGTCAGCAGCGAGCGCACACGCGAGGACTGCTCGGTGGGCGGCGCGGCGCTGGTGGTGCGCTGTCGGCCGGTGGTGCGCATCGAGGTCTCCTCGCGGGTCTGGTGTCGGGCCTTCGTTGCCTATAGGCGTCGGCCGGGTGCGGCCGGCGACAAGCGCCGCCCAACCGCGCGGATCCACGCCGCCGCGGCGGCCGATTCAGCGGCCGTCGCCTGCGGGCTGCGGCGCCAACGTCGAGTCCGGGCTTCACCGGGTTCTTCCACCAGAAAGGGCGTTACGCTGATGTTTCATTAGAACATCAGCGTAACGCCTTGTGGATTGGTCGCTGGGCGGTCAGCCGCGGGTCAACACCGTGCTCGGGGCGGCCACGTCCAGCAGTGCGCGAGGGCCGTAGGTGCTCAGGTGATCCGAGGGGGCGCGATACAGGCACTGGTAGTCGGCCAAGTGGCGTGCGTGTTCGAGCAGGTGGGGCGCGTCCTGGGCGGTCAGTCCGAGCAGCATGCGCAGTTGGTCGTCGGTGGGGTGCGCCGTGTCGCGCACGCGGAAGAGGAACACGGCGACCGAGGGATCCAGTGCCAGGTGGGCGTAGTGCTCGGCGGCGGAGCGAACGAGGATGAGCCGTCCGGTGTGCGGGGTGTCCCGGACGAGGCCGCTGTCGACGGTGTGCGCGATGGTGCGGCGGCGGTCGGTCGCGAGGAGTTCGCAGGGGTGATGGTCGCTGACGACCGTCTGCCCGGGGCGGGGGAGGATCGTCCCCCAGCGCACTGGGCGAGCCGCGCCGGCCAGCAGGTAGGCCAGCCGGCTCTTCCCGCACCCGGCGTCGCCCAGGACCAGGGTGACGCGGGCTGGCGCGAGGCCGGGGGCGTCCGCGGCCGCGGGTCCGTCGGCGTTCCGATCGCGCGGCGCGAGCCGGGCGGGTTGCTGAGCCCGAACGAGGCCCGTGTGTGTCAGCCAGTGGAGCTCACCCACGAATGCGTCTGCCGGCTCGGGGATGGCCGCGGCGACAGGGGCAGGGCGGTCGGGGGTAGTGGGCATCCAGTCCTCCTCGTCGTGGGCGGGTGCGCTCCCCGTTGCCTATAGGCACCGGCGCACCGAGGGCGGCGACAGCGGTGTGCCGAGAACGCGGAAACCGCCGACTAGACAGGACATCTAATGTCCCATTATAATGGGTCTATACAAGTTGGAGGAGGTGGAGATCATGAACGAGCAGTTGCCGGTGTTCGTTTACGGCACCTTGCGGCACGGCTGTGGTAACTACGAAGCGCTGCTGGAGGGCTGCACCACGGCGGAGTTCTCGGCTCAGGCCGAGGGGTTGGCGCTGTACGGCACGCGGTTCGCGTTCCCGTACGCGGCTGTCCGCGAGGGCGGCGTGGTCGTCGGCGAGCTGATGGTCATCGACCCGCAGCGCTACGACGAGGTGCTGCGCCATCTGGACATACTGGAGGGATACGAGCAGAAGCGCCCGGAGTCCTCGCACTACGTCCGGGTGACCCGGACGGTGCGGTGCGAGATCGACGGGCAGTGGATGCCGCGAGAGGCGTACCTGTACCTGGCCGGCAGCCGCGCGATCGCGCGGTTCGACGAGGGTGACCTGATTCCGGGCGGGGACTGGGTGAACCGGCATGCCGCGTAACCCGGTCATCAACCGCAAGAACCTGCACCCGATGACGGTGTGGAAGACGCCGGCCACGTCGGAGTCGATCGCGCAGATGCGGTTGACGGCGGCGGCGATGAACGTGTCGATCGGGTCGCTGGTCAGCACGGCTTTCGGTGAGCTGCTGAAGAACTCGCCGGAACAGATCGCGCACCTGATGCGCCAGCACGGCCAGCTCAACGACGAGGAACTGGCCGCCGTGCTCGCGGTCCTGGCAGGCGCGAAGCCGGACCAGGACAAGGACAAGCGCTGAGGCGCAAGGGAAGTGCACGCCGGGATGGCGTGGGAGGAGGTGAACCGAGGTGTGTGGTTTGTTCGGCATGATGCGCGTGCGCAACTGGTCGCACGAGCGCTGTGACCGCGCCGCCGGAGCGCTGGTGATGCTGGGATTGCTCGCCGAAGAGCGGGGTGTCGACGCGGCGGGGCTGGCGATGCGCGGTGCTGTTGGTCGTACGGCCAGCGGCACGCGGCGGGCGGACATCACGCGGTTCGCCGACGTCCGGGTCAACGGTTGGCGCGTGGTCAAGACGCGCGGGCGGTTCTCGACGTTGGACCAGGGCGCAATCCACAGTGATCTGCGCCGGGCTCGCGTGGCGTTGGGCCACACCCGGTGGGCAACGCAAGGCGGCGACAAGTTGGTCAACGCCAGTCCTCTGGTGATCGGCCCGATCGTGGGCTGCCACAATGGCGATGTGGCGGTCAGCTCTCTTCGGGAGCTGGTCGATGACCAGGTTCGGCTGGCGGGCAGCACCGACACCGAGGTGCTGTTGGCGGCGTTGGGCGCCACCGATGGCACCGCCGCTGCGGTGCGGTCGGTGCTGGAGACCGTGCAGGGCCGGGTTGCGCTCACGTGGGTCGATCATCGCCAGCCGCACGGGCTGTGGCTCGCGCGCGGGGCGCTCAGCCCGCTGGCGGTCGCCGGCGACGGGCAGGGTGGCCTGTGGTGGGCGAGCAATCCCCAGTGGCTGCGCCGGGTCGAGCAGCACTTCGGCCTCGGCCTGTCCGCGCCCCGCATGCTGCGGGAGGGCTCGCTGCTGCGGGTTCGTGGCCGTGACGGCGATCTGGATGTGCAGATCAGCCCGGCGTTCGTCCCGCTCGTCCGGCTTCAGGATCGGCGTGTGGCCGGTATCGCGGCGTGGCGTGGCTTCACTCGGGCCGATCGCGCCGACGACGAGGCGAGGTTGAGGAACAAGCTGGTCACGGCGGTCCGAACGAGCCGGTGGCGCAGCGATCCGTGGCCGGTGTTCGGCGCGGAAGACGTGGATGACTGGCCGATGCCGGGTGAGCCGCTGGTCGGCGACCCGGACTGGGACGACTTCGATTGGGAGGTCGCCTGACCGGTTTATTCCGGCTGTGACCGCGGTGGCCCGTCACCTCGTGTGGGTGGCGGGCCACCGCGATTTCGACGTGTTCGGACCGCGGCGGCAACGCTGGGCGGATCCGCGCTCGTCCTCGCCTGCAGATCCGACAAGGCCCCGGATGCCGGCGCACTCCGACCTGGGCGACGCGGTCGCGCAGATCCTGGCCACCCTCGCGGATGTCGGCGCACCGTGTCGCCCACGGCGGTGATCCGCCGCGAGGACGCGCCGGCACTGTCGTGCGCGACCAACCGCGTGGCGAGCACCATCGAGTGGTATCGGGCGCACATCGTCGGCACGCCCATCCTCGTAACGGCACGGCGGTCACCCACCGCGCGTACGATCGGCGCTGTGGGTGACCGCTACCGAATCGGCGTGTTCTACGACGGAACTTGGTTCGCCCACGTCAGCGACTTCTACGCCACCCACCACCGTCGCGCCGCACGACCTTCTCTGGGCGGTCTGCACGACGCCGTGCGGTGGTACGTACACCGTGTCGACGGCGTCGACCTCGACGCCGTCGAGGTCGCCCAGGCGCACTATGTCCGCGGACGCAGCCCTGTGCCCTCGACGGCCTTCGATGCCGTTCTGGCCAACGCCGGCGTGACCCGCCATGATCTCGAACTACACGAAGGCAAGGAGAAAGGCGTCGACGTCCATCTCGCGCTCGAAGCATGGGAGTGCGCGACCACCCTGCCGCTGGACTACGTCGTTCTGATCACCGGCGACGCCGATTTCGCGCCACTAGTGACCCGGTTGATCGACCGGGACGTCCGCGTGATCATTCCTGTCCTGGACGCGACTGACGCGGGCGGCCAGGTACTGCACACCGCGGCGCAACTGCGAGCAGCGACGAGCGACACGCCCACGTTCGACCAACTCTTCGCTCCTGGCGATGCCGACGACTACCCGCTCAAGTTCCCGTTCGTGCGATCCGCTACGGCCGCGCCCCCGAAGCCGCAGAACGGCCGCTGGCACGGGACCGTGACCGGATGGACTCCGGGACGCACGCACGGCTTCATCACCGACAGCAAGGGCGTCTCCTGGTTCGCCTCGCGCGACGAGCTTCCCGACGGTTATGAAGATCTACCGATCGACACACCGGTGTCGTTCACCGGGTCGCCGAAGCCGGCACCCGGCAAGAAGTACCCGCAGGCGTACTCCATCCACCTCGACTGACACTGACGCCGGGCCTAGAGACTCAGCCCTGTGAACCGACTGCGGCCGTAGATTCCTTCACGGTTTCGCCGCGTTCGGGCCGCGGCGGCAACGCCGCGCGCATCCTCCCTCCACGTCCCCTGCTGGCCGACAAGGGCGTCCAAGACACTGAGTCGGGGGTTGACCGTTGCCTGCCGTCGGGCAACCCCTTCCCGCACAACGGCTTCTCCTCGATGGTGTTGTCATGGCGACGGATTCGATCAGCACCAGAGACCACGGCAGCGTCCCGCAACTGCGGGTCACCTCGTTCGGTTTCGGGCACGCCCCCGCTCCGGCCGCCGACATCGTCCTGGACCTGCGCCCCTGGTTTCGTGACCCGCATGTCTCGTCGAGACTGCGCGAGCTGACCGGCCGTGATCCCGAAGTCATCGCCAACGTCCTGAGCACGCCCGGCGTCGGCGGCTTCATCAACCAGGTGTTCCGCGCTGCGGGTGAACTCGTCCAGCTCGGACTCGGCACGGTCAACCTGGCGGCTGGTTGCGTCGGCGGCCGTCATCGACCCATTGACCGGACTAACGACCGACACGCCGGCACGTAGCTCGTGGCGCTGCCCGGCTGATCGGTACTCGTGGGCACCTCAAGATCATGGAGGTGCCCGTCTTGACCAGCACGACCTTCCGCGACCTCACGGCCATCCAGCTGCCGAAGTGGGGCGCGGTCCGCGCGGCATCCGGCCCGGTCCCGTGGCTGCTCGTCGACGACGACGGCCAGGCCGTATTGCCGGTGCACCGGTACTTCATCGACTTCGTCGCCCGGGACACCCGGCTCGGCAGCGTCCGCAGCTACGCCTACGACCTGCTTCGGTGGTGGCGCTGGCTGATCGTGGTCGACGTCGCGTGGGACAAGGCGACCTCGGCCGAGGTCCGCGACTTCGTGTTGTGGATGAAACAGGCCCGGAAAGTGCGGCGGCATGCCCGCACCGTCTCGGCGGCGACCGCCGGCACGCTCAATCCGGTCACCGGCAAGCAGTACCTCGACGACCAGTACAAGCCGCGCTCGATCGCCCACTCCAATGCGGTGCTGCGCGCCTTCTACGAGTTCTGGGTGCACGAGGACGGCACACCGCTGGTCAACCCGGTGCCACTGGACCGCTCCGGCCACCGGCGGCCGCACGCCCACCACAACCCGCTCCAGCCCTACCGGGCCGGCGAGGGCCGCCTGCGGTACAACCCCAAGATCCCCAAGCGGCGGCCCCGGGAGATGCCCGAGGACCGCTGGAAGGACTTCTTCGGCGCGCTGCGGTTCAACCGGGACCGTGCGATCACGGCCACCGCGGTCAGCAACGGCGCCCGCGCGGCCGAACTGCTGGGCGTGCGCGGTGTCGATCTGGACTGGGGCGAGCAGATGGTGCGGGTGTTCCGAAAGGGCACGGGCGCGGAGCAGTGGCTGCCGGTCAGCTCGGAGGCGTTGGTCTGGACCCGCCTCTACTTGGCAGAGCTGCCGCCCCTCGACCCGCAGGAACAGGTGTGGCGAACGCTTCGCCGACGGGACTACGGCGCCGGCCTGGAGTTCCAGCCGCTGAACTACGAGGCGTTGCGCGCGGTGCTCCGTCGGATCAACACGCTGCTGGGCACCAACTGGTCGATGCACGATCTGCGGCACACCGCCGCGCTGAGGATGGCTCGCGACGAGCGGCTTTCGCTGCGGGACGTGCAGGAGATCCTCGGGCACGCCCACCTGGCCACCACCGGCGACACCTACTTGATCGAGCAGCAGGCCGAGGTCGTACGCCGAGTCCAGTGCCACCTCGCGGATCGGGCTGAGCAAGCACAGCGCCCGGCCGCACCGAGCGCCGGCTACGCCAGCACCGACCTGGACGTGCTGTTCGGCGGTGGTGCGGAATGAGCCCTCGCCGCGCCAACCGCGTCATGCTCGCCGACACGGTCACCGCGCTGCCGCCTCAGCCGCTGTTCGTCGACCACGAGGTCACGACCGACCACACCCGGGTCGGCCCTCACGACCACCTGAGCCGCGCCCAGGTGCTGGAGCTGCTGCCCACCCTGCCGATCTGGAACCTCGACCTCGACGGCACGCCCCTGGCCGGCGGAAAGAACGAAGCGACCCGAAACCACCGACGGATGTCCGGCGCCGCGGCAGTGCTGACCTGGTTGGAGACCCATCCCGGCGACGGATGGCAAGCACGATGGCGCACCGCAGGATGCGACCGGGACAAGCAGTGGTACGCCGCCGCCGTCGCCGACCTTCCGGGCTGCGAGGGCCTCCGGTTCAACCAGCTGGTCTCGGGGCTGACCTTCTTGTTCCTCAACAAGATCGTGCTGCCCGACATGCTGTTTCTCCGCGGTTACAAGGCAATGCGGCTGTTCAAGTACGCCCAGCTGATGTTCCCGCCAGGCACGCTGGACACGATGCGCCGATTCGTCGAGTCCGTCGGGATGTCGGAATCGCATCTCCAGCAGGGTCTGCGGGTGATCTCCTCGCTCGTGCTGCACACCGGCCGCGACCTTCCCGAGCTGACCGCCGAGGACATCATCAGCGTGCGGGCGCTGGGCCGCCGGTGCCGAGGCGAGGCGTTCCCGGGCACGTTCCCGGCATGGGACCTGCTGCGGGCGGTCGGGGTCATCCAGTCCCAGGACTCCCTCAAGGACGCATTGCGGCACGGCCAACGCCCGACCGCCGAGCTGGTCGACCAGCACAACGTGCAGAGCACCACGATCCGCAACGTCCTGGTCCGTTACCTGGAGGAACGCCGTCCCGGGCTGGACTACGGCTCGTTCCGCGGCCTAGTCGGCGAACTCGTGAAGGTGTTCTGGGTCGACATCGAGACCCACCACCCCGGTATCGACTCCCTCCGCTTGCCGCCTGAGGTCGTCGACGGCTGGAAACAGCGGCTGCTGACCTACGTCGACAAGGCCGGGAACGTCCGCGAACGCCGTGGGCGAGTCGACATCATGATGCGCGTCCGGGGCTTCTACCTCGACATCCAGGAGTGGGCGCACGAGGACCCGTTCTGGGCGCCACACGCGGTGCCCAGCCCGATCAACCGCGGCGACGGCGCCGGCGGCCTGAAGATCGTCACGCAGACCCAGGCCCGGATGCACCAACGCGTCCGGGAACGCCTGCCGCACCTGCCCGTGCTGGTGGAGACCGCCGAACGAGTGCGCCACGAGGCCGCCGACCTGCTCGCGGCGGCGGCCGCCGCCGTCTTGGGCACCGAGTTCGAGCACGCCGGCCGCCGGTACCTGCGGATCCTGCCCGCCGGCAACAAGACGCCCGGCCGTGAGGTCACCGACGTCTACATCCGGGAGGTCGGCAGCACCGCGCTGCACTCGATCAACCAGACCCATGCCGAGGACGATGCGTTCTGGGCCTGGGTGGTGGTGGAGACCTTGCGGCACACCGGGGTTCGCGTCGAGGAACTGACCGAGATCACTCACCTCGCGCTGGTCTCCTACCGGTTGCCCGACACCGGTGAGGTCGTACCGCTGCTCCAGATCGTGCCGTCCAAGAGCAACGAGGAGCGGCTGCTACTGGTCAGCCCGGAGCTGGCCAGCGTGCTGGCCACGATTATCACCCGGCTGCGGAACAACAACGGCGGCAAGGTGCCGCTGGTCGCCCGCTACGACCACCACGAACGCGTGACCGGACCGCCGCTGCCGCACCTGTTCCAGCGCCGGCCGTACTGGCAGAACCAGGTGTTCAGCTACGCGGCGATCAAACGCCTGCTCGACGCCACCCTGGCCCACACCGGCCTACGCGACGCCGCCGGCGAACCGCTGCGCTACACCCCGCACGACTTCCGGCGGATGTTCGCCACCGAGGCCGTCACCGGCGGCCTGCCCGTTCACATCGCCGCTCGGCTGCTGGGGCACAAGAGTTTGTCCACCACTCAGGCGTACCTCGCGGTCTTCCAAGACGATCTGGTCCGGACCTACCGAGGCTTCCTTGATCGGCGTCGCGCGGACCGGCCGGCGGAGGAGTACCGCGAGCCCACCGACCAGGAGTGGCTGGAGTTCCAGCAGCACTTCGAACTGCGCAAGGTCTCCCTCGGTACCTGCGGCCGCCCCTACGGCAGCCCGTGCAAGCACGAGCACGCCTGCATCCGCTGCCCCGTGCTCCGCATGGATCCCCGCCAACGACAGCGGCTGGTGGAGATCATCGCCAACCTCCGCGACCGCATCGCCGAGGCCCGCCACAACGGCTGGCTCGGCGAAGTCGAAGGGCTCCAGACCAGCCTCAACGCCGCGGCCGCGAAGCTGACCAGCCTCGACCGGACGACCACGACTGCCCGCCCGACCATCACCGACCTCGGTATGCCGATCATCACCTTGGCCTGAGACGGGCGCGGGGTGGGCCGGCTGCCGGCCCACCCCGCGTGGCTGACACGCAGTCGCGTTTCTGCCCGTGATCACCTGCCGGTGCACTACCGTGGTAGGCCGACTGCCGTAACCGGGGGACGCATGGACGAGATCCTGAAGGCGATCGCCGCCGCACTGGCCCGGGAACAGGGTGAGCCAGCCGACGACGCGATGGAAACCGGCACGGGCGTCCGAGCCAACATCATGCGTCAGTTGCGGCTGCGAGTTAACGAGAGATTCACCGACAAACCAGGTCCACAGGACGTGCTCGCCAAGGCGTCGGCGCACCCGGACAGTCTGGGTTGGATCGCGTTGCTGGCTGAGGTACTTGATCGAGCCTGCAAGGCTGATCCCGTCTTCGCCGCCGAACTACTGGACTTGTGGGAACGAGCCGAGGCGGCTGCACCTGCGCCTATCTGGTCGGAACAGGCCGGGAGCAACGCCGGCGTGCCCAAGACCGGCAGCACAGGCGGCATTGCGGTGCTGGCCGGCGACGACGTCGATATGGCGGATGACGAAAACACGGATTCCGGCCACGAGAACGAACATGACAATGGCACGATCATTTATCGCCGGAACGAAATTATCGTCAACCTCGGAAGTTTTGAGGCCCCTGGACAACATGAGCGGGTTGACGTAGACGTCTCGGTGTATCTCGACGTCGAGGAAGCCGCAGACCCGGTGGAGTCGGTCCTCGTCACGGTGCTCAGGAAGTACGGCTTCCAGGTCCATAGCTGGGGCGAACCGATCCGCAGCTCGTGGTTCCGCAGGATGCGGGTCTCCATCAACAAGGCCCGTCAGCACGAGCTGACGCGCCGACTGGCTGGGGACCTGAGCCGGGCTGTGGAGCTGCGGGCGGTCGACCAAGCGCAAGCCCAGGTCGACGCTGCCCAGGGCGATGTCGTCGCGAAGCTGTTGACCGCACTCGCGAGCACCTCTGCCGCAGCCATCCAGATCGGCTCGGTGCTGCTGATCAAGGTCGACGGCGTGCCGATGGTACGCAACCTGACCCAGCTGGAACTTGCCCACCTGCAACGAAACCCGGACCTGGTACGCGATCCGGCAGCATGCCTGTCCGCCCTCCAACACGCTGCGGATCAAGCAGCACGGACCGCCGAGCCGCCAGAGCAGGACGGCAAGTCAGCCTTGCCCAGCGGATGATCGCCCAGGAGGCGATTGACCAGGGCTGACGCTACTTCGAAGTTGCGAGCCTCCTTAGTCCGGAAAAGCAGCGTGGTCGTGTCCGACCAGCTGTATTTCCGCGCTCTCTCGACCGGTTGGACCGCCGGTGTCCATCATCGCGATGCCGACAAGCCGGTGCTGGCCGGCCGCCGGCCGCACTCGGCCGGCTTCGCGCACCAGTGGGTGTCCCGGTGACTGCTGCTGTGGATGCCGCAGGCCGGCGAGGCGACGTCCGTCGTGTGCCGGGCCGGCAGAGCACGGCGATCAGCGAGCAGAGCGCGTCGCGGGCTGAGCCCATCGCGTGATGGCGAACAGGCTGGTGGCCTGGGCCTTGTCCACGGCGCGGTGGAAGACCGTGTCGACCAGAGCACGGAAGGAGCGGGTGGCCGCGCGCCAGTCCTCGCCGCGCAGGCGGCCGCCGCGGTCGCCGAAGGCGTGGTGGTGCCCGCCGAGTGGGTCCACCTGGAGATCGCCGGCGTGGCCCGCGGTGCGCAGGGCCGCCTCGGTGAGCCCGAGGGACAGCTTGACCTGGGTTTGGATCACCGCGGCGTCGAGGGAGCCGTCCCACATCCGGAACTCTGCGTGGTCGTTGGGATGGCCGTGTACGGCGCTCAGGTTCAGCGCCACGCCGTGGCTGCTGTTGCGCTGGCGTACCTGGGTGACCGACTCGAACCCGGCGCTGGCCGTGGGATTCGGCGTGCACCACGCGGTTCCGCGATGGGTCCGGCGGTCCGGGTTGGTCGCCAGCCGGAACAGGGTGTCCTGGTAGGCGGCGACCAGGCGCAGCAGCCGGGCGTGGTTGGCCGCGAGGTGGTCGAAGTTTCCGGTGGCGACGTGGACGTGGCCACCGGTGCTGACCGTCGCGATGCCGCCGTGGGCGCGCACGATCGCGCAGACCGCTTCGATGTCCTGCCAGGTTTCCGGCGTGTCGAACAGGATCGGGCTGACGATCTCGCCGTCGACGGTGGAGTCCTCCTCCAGCCGCCAGCCGTCGCGGGCGTCGGTGTATCCGCCGATGCGGGGCTCGTGGTAGCCCCAGATCGTGCTGTCCTCGGCCAGGCCGGCGTCGGCCAGGTCGTGGGCGATGTTGCGTCGTGCGCCGTAGCTGGCCTCTTCGCCGAGTTCGAATTCGATCTCCACGCCGAAGCCGCGGCCGTGTCCGCGCGCGCCGAGCCCACCGGTGGCGTCCTCATACAGCAGGGGCACGGTGTCCTCGCCGCGTTCGATCCGGCGCAGCGTGTCCTGGTAGGCGGCTTGGAAGGCATCGAAGTCGTCCAGGTAGGACACCTCCGGCGCCGGCCAGGTCTGTTGGGCGCGTTGTTGCGCCGCCTGCGCCGCGGCGTGCTCGGCGCCCAGTTCGGACAGCACGGTGGTGCTGGCGCGGCGGGCGGTGGCCAGCCTGGTCGGCGAGCTGATGCTGCCGGTGACGTCGGCGGCGGCGAGTTGACGGTGCGCGCAGTGCGGTTGGCCGCAGGTGCAGTTCAGTCCGTCCGCGGCATGCTCGCCGGCGTCGGGGGAAGCAGGGGCGTAGACGGCGACGGCGCCGGTGATGTCGCCGGCGACGCCGGTGGCGGGGTCGTGGTACTGGCCGTGCACGTCGACGAGGACGGGCTCGTCGGACAGCACCACCGCCTCGCGCACGAGCGACAGCAGCGGCGCGTACAGCATCCCGTGCTCGAAGTAGTGGCGGCGTTCGGGCATGGTGGCCACGGGGCAGCGGTGTGCGGCGAGCCCGGTGAATTGGCCGCACCGGGAGCACCGGGTTCGTGGCCGGCCATCGCGCAGCAGTTCGGCGTACCAGCTCGTCCCGGCCTCGATCTCGGCCGCGGGCTGGGCCAGGACGCCGGTGGACCACAGGTAGTGCACCGACCGGTTGCGCTCGGCGGCGTCCTGCAGCTCGTTCCACGTCTGCGTCGGGATCCCGCTGACGCGGTAGGTGCCGCCGGTCCGGAAGGTCACTTCGAGCGTGCCGCCGGTGTTGTCGGTCGCGGGCTGGTAGGCGAGGTGTCTGACCAGGCGTTGGCGGTGTGGGGCGAGGTGTTCGATGCCGTCGGGGACGGGTTCGGGAGCGTCCTGGGCCGCGGCGCCGACAACGGCGCCGGCCGGGGGAACCGGGTGTGCAGGCGGCGGGCCGGGGTTCACCTGGTGGTGCTGGTGGTTGGCGCGCCTACCCGAGCCCATCGTCGTCCTCGGGCGCGCCGGCACCGGCCGGCTGGCTGCTGGCCAATGTGATGATCCCGGCCTGCGCGAGGCTGACCAGCAGTTCCCAGTCCTCGCCGGGGTCCAGCCACCAGATATCGCGTCCTTGGGGAGCGGCGATGCGGCCCACGGGCGTGTAGAACGTCGTGACCAGGATCAGGGGAATCGGGCCGTCCCACTGGTCCAGCACCGGCGGTCGGGAGAAGTCGCCCAGCAGCAGTTGGCGTTGCTCGGGGGTGCACTCGGCCAGCTGCGGCGCCGTGGCGAGCTCGGCCTGGCGGCGCACCTGCAGGTCGCAGGCGAGCCGGATGCGCGCGGCGGCGGCCTCGGTCGGGGTGGTGATGGCGCGGTAGCCGGGAACGAGCGCCTCGACCAGGGCGGCTGGTGTCTGCGCGTAGGTGCGCAGACTGCCGCCGGCGTGGATCATCTCGAAGCGCCACTGGGTGCCGTCGGGCCGTCGGGGGGCGTGCGGGGCGTCGGCGGCCGCGGCCGGGTTGCGCAGGATCACGGGGCCGTCGTCGTCGACCGCGGGGACGGAAGTCGGCGGTGTGGTCATCGTGGTGCTCCAGGTGGTCGAGGCGGGGTGGCGGGACGTTATCTTTCAGCCTCGCTGCCAGCGGGTGATGGCAAAGAGGCCGGTGGCCTGGGCCTTGTCCACCGATCGGTGGAACACCGTGTCGACCAGGGCTCGGAAGGAGCGGGTGGAGGAGCGCCATTCCTCGCCGCGCAGGCGGGCGCCGCGGCCGCGGCCGCCGACGGCGCGCCAGTGCTGTCCGACGCGCTCGATGTCGGTGGTGGCCCGCGGCTGCGCAGACGTGCGGAACGCGGCCTCGGTCAGTCCGAGGCTGAGCTTCACCTGGGTCTGGATGATCGCGGGGTCCAGCGAGCTGTCCCACATCCGGTACTCGACGTGGTCGCTGGCTCCGCCGTGCACGCCGCCGAGGTTGATCGCGTAGTTGTGGGAGTAGTTGTAGTCGCGGGCCTGCGTCAGCGTGGCGTATCCGTTGGCGGGCGCCGGGCTCGGGGAACACCAGAACAAGCCCCGGTGCCGTCCCCGGATGGGGTTGGCCGCCAACCTGAACAACGTATCGGTGTGGGTGTCGACCAGGTGCAGCAGCCGGTTGTGGTGGCCGACCTCGTGGTCGAAGTTCGCGGTGCCGACGTGGACGTGGCCGCCGGTGCGGCGGGAGACGATCCCGCCGTGCTGGCGCACGATGTCGCACACGGTCTGCACGTCGGTCCAGGTCTGTGGGCTGTCGAACAGGATCGGGCTGACGATCTCGCCGGCGACGGTGCTGTCCGCCTCCAGCCGCCACCCGTCGCGGGCGTCGGTGTAGCCGCCGTCGCGACGGCCCTGGTGGTAGCCCAGCATCTCGGAGTGCTGGCTCAGGCCCGCGTCGCGCAGGTCACTGGCGATGCGGCGCAGTGCCGTGCGGGAGGTTCCGCCCTCGAAGTCGAACTCGAGCTCGACGCCGAAGCCGCGGACGCCCAGTCCGCCGGTGGCGTCCTCCAGCAGCAGCGGCACCGCTGGCTCGCCGGCGTCGTGGCGCCGGCGGGCCTGCCGGTATGCCTGCTGAAAGGCGTCGAAGTCGTCCAGGTAGGACACGGAGCCGGCGTCGGCGGCGGTATCGATGCTGGCTTGGTGCGCCCGCTGGGACGCCTGGTGGTCGGCGGCGAGCTCGGTGAGCACCGTGGTGGCGGCGCGGCGGCTGGCGGTGGCGCGTTGGCGGTGGTCGGGCACGACCTGGTCCAGGACGGCGGTTGCGACCTGGCGGGCGTGGCGGCAGTCGGAGATGCCGCAGCTGCAGAACAGGCGGGCGCCGAGGTCGTCGTGGTCGATGTGGGTGAGTGGGGCGGCGATGCGGACCTCGCCGGCGACCAGGTGGCCGCCCGAAGGGATGCGCGGGTCGTCGACGGCGGCGCGGACCGGCAGCAGGACGCCGCCGGCGAAGTTCACCGCGCCGGGCAGTGCATGCGGGTCCGGCATCAGCATCCCGATGGTGGGGGTGTGGCGGGTGACGTACGGGATGGTGTCGAGCGGGCAGTGGTGCGTGGTCGCGCCGACGAACTGGCCGCAGCGGGCGCACCGCTCGTTCGCCGACGGGGCGGGCGGTGGCGGCAGTGTCGGGATGATCTCGGACTCGAGCAAGGTCGCGCGTCGCAGGCGGGTGTCGTAGTCGAGCGCGAGGTCTGCGCTCGTGGGCTCGGTGACGAGGGCGCCTGCGGCGCCGGCGGGCGCGGCGCCGCCCCCGGCGGGCGTGCCGGGGTGGACGTGGTGGTGTTGGTGGTCGGTGCGACGACCGCTGCCCATTCCTGGTCTCCTCACCGAGTCGCGCGGGCGCGCTGCCAGCGGGTGACGGCGAACAGGCCGGTCAGCTGGGCCCGGTCCTCGTCACGGTGGAACACGGTGTCCATCAGGGACCGGAACCCGCGGGTGGCCTGCCGCCACTGCTCGCCGACCAGGCGCCGCCGGCCGAACTGCGCGTGGTGGTCGCCGAGCCGGTCCACGCGGCCACCGTTGGGCCGCGACGGCGAGCCGGCGTCGCGGAACGCGGCCTCGGTCAGCCCGAGGGAGAGCTTGACCTGCGACTGGATGACCGCGGGGTCCAAGGTGGCATCCCACATCCGGTACTCGACATGGTCGCTGTGCCCGCCGAACACCGACTGCATGTTGACCGCCAGGTTGTGCCCGTTGTTGGCGTCTCGGGCATGGCCGATGTCGCGATAGCCCTGGGCGGGGATCCTGTTGGGACTGCACCAGCGCACGCCGCGGTGAGTGCCGCGTTCGGGGTTGGACGCCAGCCGGAACAGGGTGTCGGAGTGCGCGTCGACCAGTTCCATCAGCCGGTTGTGGTTTTCCACGGTGTGGTCGAAGTTTCCGGCTCCGACGTGGACGTGGCCGCCGGCGCGCACGCTGGCCTGGCCGCCGTGCCGGCGGACGATGTCGCAGACCGTGGCCAAGTTCCGCCAGGTTTCTGGGGTGTCCCACAGGATCGGGCTGACGATCTCGCCGGCGACGGTGGCGTCGTGTTCCAGCCGCCAGGCGTTGGCGGCCTCGGTGTAGCCGTCCCGAGCGCTGGCGTGCCAGCGGTCCATAGTCCGGCTCTGGCTCAGGCCGGCCTGGTAGAGGTCTTCGGCGATCGACCGCAGGGCGGCCGCGCGGTTCACGTCGTGGGGGAGGTCGAACTCCAACTCGACGCCGAAAGGCCGGCCGCCGTCGCGGGAGCCGAGCCCGCCGGTGGCGTTCTCGATCAGGTAGGGGATGGGTGGTTCGCCGGCGGCGACTCGTTGCTGGGCTTGGCGATAGGCCGTCTCGAACGCGGACGGGTTGTCCATATAGGACATCGCGGCGGTCCCGGGCTCGGATCGCGAGCGCTCCTGAGCGCGGACGGACTCGTCGTGTTCGGCGGCGAGTTCGCCCAGCACCGCCGTGCTCGCCCGCCGGTCGGGCGTTCGCACGCGTGGGGAGCGCATCAGGTCGACCAGTTCGGCCGCGGCGAGTTGGGCGTGCTGGCAGCCGGCGCGGCCGCAGCCGCAGGCCAGGTCCGCGGCGGCCGCGGCCGGATCGAACTCGGCCCGGGGGCCGGGGATGGTGGCGTCGCCGAACACCGCGTAGCCGTGGGGATCGTCGGGCAGCCGGTAGTAGCCCTCCAGCGGGATGCGGAGCTGGGCGTCGTCGCCGAAGTCGCAGTGCTCGCGCAGCGCGGTGGCGTTGGGGATGGCGAGTTGGCCGTGGTCGCTGACGTAGACGCGCCGCGCCGCGGTGGTGACCGGGCAGTGGTGCTCGGTCTCGCCGACGAATTGCCCGCAGTGCGGGCAGTGGGCCTGGGCACCGCGCGACGTCGCGGCGGCGTTGGTGGTCGGTTCCTCCTGCGCTGCGGCGGGTTCGGCCGTGTCGGGTTGGGGGCGCAGGTCGTCCTCATCCAGCGGGTGGGAGGGGAAGGCGCCGAAGACGTCGTTGTTGACGGCGCGGGAGACGCTCGCGTCGTCACCAGCCTGTTGGATCCGCCGCCACAGCTCGACGGGCACGTCGGCGTACCGCATGGTCTGGAGGTCGCCGTTCGTGACGTTCCGGAAGGTCACGTCGAGCAGTCCATGGTCGGCGTCGTTGTCGGCGTAGCTGAAACGGACTCCGTCGATGAGCCGTGAACTCGGCGTGGACAGGTGCTCGACGCGGACCGGTTGAGGCTGCTCGGACGGCGCGGTGTCCTGCAGAGTGGCCACGCCGGCGCCGAGGCCGGGATCGACGTGGTGGTGCTGGTGGTGGGATCGACGACCGCCGCCCATGGTGTTCTCCTCCCTCGTGCGGTGTGGTGGCGCTAGCGCTGCCAGCGGGTGATGGCGAACAGGCCGGTCAGCTGGGCCCGGTCCTCGTCACGGTGGAACACGGTGTCCATCAGGGACCGGAACCCGCGGGTGGACGCGCGCCAGTCCTCGCCGTGCAGGCGCCGGCGGCCGAAGACCCGTCGGTGCGCGCCGACGTGGTCCACGTGGCCGTCGTTGGGCGCGGAGGTGCTTCCGGCTTCTCGAAAGGCGGCCTCGGTGAGGCCCAGCGAGAGCTTGATCTGCGACTGGACGATGCTGGGCTCCAGACTCCCGTCCCACATGCGGTATTCCACGTGGTCGCTTCGCCTGCCGGACACCGACTGCATGTTCACCGCCAGGTTGTGCCCGTTGTTGGCGTCGCGGGCATGGCCGATGTTGCGGTATCCCTGGCTGGGAACGTGGTTGGGGCGGCACCAGTAGGTGCCGCGGTGGGTGCCGCGTTCGGGGTTGGACGCCAGCCGGAACAGCGTGTCGGAGTGCGCGTCGACCAACTGCATCAGCCGGTTGTGGTTGCCCACGGTGTGGTCGAAGTTCCCGATGCCGACATGCACGTGGCCGCCGGTGCGGGTGGTGGCACGGCCGCCATGTCGTCGGATGATGTCGCAGACGGTCTGCAGGTCGTTCCAGGTTTCCGGGGTGTCCCACAGGATCGGCGAGACGACTTCGCCGGAGACCGTGCAGTCCTCTTCCAGCCGCCATCCGTTGCGGGCCTCGGTGTATCCGGCGTATTCGCTGGAGTGGTAGCCGCCGACCATGGTGGTGGTGCTCAGACCGGCGGCATGCAGGTCGCGCGCGATGGCGTTGAGGCGGCTCCGTTGGTTGGGGCCGGACAGGTCGAACTCCAACTCGACGCCGAAGGCCCGGCCGCCGTCGCGGGACCCAAGGCCGCCGGTGGCGTTCTCGGTCATGTAGGGGACCGCGGGCTCGCCGTTGGCCACGCGCGCCAGCGCCTGTCGGTAGGCGGCCTGGAACGCGTCAGGGTTGCCGCTGTAGGTGGTGACCGCGGCGGGCGCGGCGCGGGCGGCGTCTTGGGCTTGGGTGGAGGCGAAGTGCTCGGCGGCGAGCTCGCCGAGCACGGCCGTTGTGGCCCGCCGGTCGGGGCTGTTGACCAGCGGCGAGTGCACCCGCTCGATGAGGTCGGCGGCCGCCAGCTGTGCATGCCGGCACGCTGGCTGGCCGCACGTGCAGGACAGCCCCGCCGCGGCGGCGGCGGGGTCGACCGGCACCTGGCGCCCGTAGACGTTGACGGTGCCCTCGACGAAATGCACGGAGTTCCCGTCGTCCTCCGGGGTGACGTCGACGGCGGCGGTGATGGGTACGGGGATGGACACCTCGCCGAAGGCGCAGTGGCGTTGCATCGCGGTGATCGACGGGCAGTTCAACGTGATCGGGCCGCTGAAGTAGGAGGTCGACGCAGCCGGGACCGGGCAGTCGTGTGTCGTGATCGCGCCGACGAACTGGCCGCAGGTTGGGCATCGGCGTTGACCCCGAATGCCGTGGAACTGGTTGCTCAGCGCCAGAACGGTGTCGTAGCGGTGCGAGCACGGATTCTCGCCGCACGTGCAGTCCAGGTGCGCGATCGCGTCGTCCCACACGATGTCGTTCGTGTCGCGGAGCAGCTGCGCGTGCCCGGTGACTTGGTGGGGCTCGCCGCTGTCGTTGTCGTATCCGGCGGTGACCGGGACCAGCAGCGGGCCGTGGGCGAAGTCGGCGTTGGCGCGCATCGTGGAGACGTCGGGCATCGTCACGGTGCCGGGGATGGCCAGGTGTGGGCCACCGCCGGCGTTCGGCCGCTGATCCTGGATCGTGATCGAGGAGCTGATGGGGCAGTGGTGTGCCGCAGCGCCGACGAACTGCCCGCAGGTGGGGCAATGCTGTTGCCCAGGGCCGATTCCGGGCAGCGCGGCGGGGACGCGGGCACGGGCGATGAGGGTGTCGTTGTCACCGACGAGGTGGTTGCTGAAGTGCCCGACGACCTCGGTGGAGACGAGATGGCCGACGCTGCCGCCGGCGGTGTGGGTCTGCTGGAGGCGGTCCCACATCGGGCCGGGAACCTCGGCGAACCGATAGGTGCTGCCGTTGCTGCGCCAGCAGACCTCCAGGGTGCCGAGCTGGTTCGGCCCGGAGCCCGGGGCGTAGGACAGCAGCCGGACCGCGGAGGAGTCCGGCAGGATGTGCTCGACGCCGTCGGTGGTGAATTGTCCCTGGTCGCCGGCGGCGGCGCGCAGCCGCTGGTAGTTGTCCGCGTCGGCCCGGGCGAGCTCGGCCTCTTCGGCGGCCACGGCGTCGACGTCGCGCTGGGTGACCTGGCCCAGTTCGTCGTCGGGCTCGTCGACCAGCGCGATGCCTCCGCCAGCACCGCCCGTGCCCGGGTCGACGTGGTGGTGCTGGTGGTGGGAGCGGCTACCGGCGCCCATCGTCGCCGTCCTGGTCCGGGTCGGGCGCCGGCATCGGCGGCATGAGGTCGTCGCGGGCGTGCAGGCGGATCACGTCGGCTTGAGCGAGGGTGACCAGCAGCTCCCATTCGTCGCTGGGATCCAGCCACCACACGTTCCCCTCGGGGGCCGGGGTGGGCCGGTAGGGCGCGTAGAACGTCTTGACCAGCACCAGCGGGACCGGCGCGTCCCACCAGACCAGCACCGGCGGCTGCGAGAAGTTGCCCAGCAGCACCTCACGCTGCTCGGCGGTGCACTCCACGATTTGTGGCCCCGCGGCGAGCGCGGCCTGCAGGCGCACCTGCAGGTCGCAGGCCGTGCGCAGCCGGGCGTGCGCGCGCTCGGTCGGGGCGACCAGACCGTCGTAGCCGGGGATCAGGGCCGCGACCAGGTCGGCTGCGGTGTCGGCGTAGGCACGCCAGGCTCCTCCGCCGAAGATCATCTCGAACCGCCAGGGCCGGCCGGCGGGGTGTGGGGGCACAGGCGGGACGTCGGCCGCTTCGGCGGGGTTGCGCTGGACGGCGAAGCGTGGGCTGGTCGAGATCGGCTCGGTCACGGGGTTCCTCCGGCGGGTGCGTGGCCGTCGAGCAGGTCGGCGTAGTAGCGGACGTTGGTGTGGAAGGCGTCCCGGGTCAGGGCGTGCACGTCTTGGCGGCCCTGGTCGGTCATCACCGCGCCGCGGCGGGCGTACTGCAGCGCGTTCTGGGCGACCAGGTGCAGCCGCTCGCCGAACAGGGCGCCCAGCGTGCGGATCCGATCCGGGCGTGAGGCGCCGACCAGCCAGATCGGCATGTCGGCGGGCAGGGTGCCGGCCAGGTAGGCCAGGCCGGGCACGACGAGTTCGTTCCATTCCTCGGCGTCGCGGAAGGTCTGCAGGTTGACCGCGACCTGCGCCGGCTCGGTGTCAGCGACCCAGTCCAGGTAGCGCTCGAGGTCTTCCAGCCGGGCCCAGTACAGGCACGGCGCGGTCGGCACGCCGAGGTCGGCCAGCTCGGCGGCGATCAGGAGGTTGCGCCGGTAATTGATCAGGTGCTCGGTGCGGGGCTGGTTGAGGTACATGCTGTAGTTGCTGGTCAGCACGAGGTCCCAGCCCTGGGCGGCGATGGACAGCATCAGCCCGTCGCGGTGCCGGCCGCTCCAGTACTTCTCCACGAGCGGGTCCGTGCCGTAGCCGACGAGGATGGCCTTGGCGGTGTCGGGGATGGCGAAGGCCTGGTGGGCGGTCGTGTCGTGCAGTTTCGGCATGATCTTGCCGGTCGCGGTGGACAGCACGCGGCGCATGCCCACGGCGTAGGCGGGCCAACCGAGGCCGTCGTCGAGCGGGGCGATGTCGTCGCCGTCGCCCATCGGGATGAACCGCGGGAGCCCGGTGGGGGCCGGCTGGGTGACGTGCAGGTCGGTGAAGCGCAGGGTGCCGCCGACCGCGGCGATCCAGTCGCCGACGTCGGGTCGGGAGCCGCAGCGGATGGGGCAGGTGCGGCAGGCGCCCCCGTCGCGCACCGCGGCCCGGGACGGGTCTTCTGCTCGGGCGCAGCTGCAGTACTCGCAGCTGGAGGACGTGCCGCTGCAGATCGGCTCGACCGCGCGGGGGTTGTCGATCCAGAAGTCGCAGACCGCGCAGTTGCAGCCGGGCGCCGGGCGGGGCCCGGTCGGCGCGCCGAGGGTCGGTGTGGACAGGAACACCGGGGTCATCCCGCCTCCTTGATGGTGGTGGGTTGGGACGGTGCTGGCGTGGCCAGCAGGTCGGTGGTCTCGGCCAGCCGCAGCTGCAGGGATCCCACGGCGTAGCGGGGCGGTCGGCGTCCGGCGCGCAGCTCGCCGTTCAGCTCGCGCAGCCGGTCCAGCACGTCGGTTACCAGGTGCGGGTCGATGCCGGCGTGCTCCCGGGCGTCGTCGGCGCCGACCGAGTCGTCGTCCTGCGGCCCGCCGGCGACGGTGGTGTGGCCGGCGTCGTCGTCCGGGTGCGGCGTGGTGGCGAGGTCGGTGCGGCTGAGCTTTTCCGCACGGGCGGCGTTGGCGGCGTCGTGCAGCGCGACCGCGGCTTCGACGGCCTGCTCGACTGGCGGCAGCGCGGCGCGGGCGCCGATGGCGGCCGCGGATGCCTGCGCGGCCGCGGTCGCCGCGGCCAGCAGTTCCGGGCGGCCCAGGGCCTTCACCGCGGTCCACAGTTCGGCGACGTTCTGGCGGGGATCGCGGGCCAGGCGCACCAGCCCGGTCCGGGTGGTCAGGGCGATCTGGTGGGCGTCCAGGTCGGTGGACAGCTCCCGGGGCAGGTGTTGGAAGGCGGCCACCAGTTGCCGTGCCTTGCGGGGCCCGAAGGACACACCGAGCCGGCGCAGCACGAGCTCCCACGGGGCGCCGACCTGCGGCGCGTGACGCAGGCGGGTCTTGTCCAGCAGCGTCCAGCGCGCGACCGGGTCGTCGGTGTCGGCCAGGTCGGCCTCGGGCACGGGCGCGCCGGCCTCGGTCAGCCGGGTGGCCAGCACGGCGCAGCGCTCCAGCAGCAGCGCCGAGGCGAGTTCGCCGGGTTGGTAGTCCTGGCGGGCAAGGTTCTCGATCAGTTGCCAGGCGTTGCGTTCTTCCTCGGTCAGCGGGCCGGGGCAGATCATCGCCGGCACGCGCTGGAAGTAGGTGTTGTCCGGGTCCTCGCGCAGTCCGATGCGGCAGCAGCGCAGCCGGCCTTCGCCGGTGACCAGCCGCAGGTGGACCTCGCCGGTGTCGGCGTCGGTCAGCTCCTCGACCAGGATCGGGGAGAGCACGCCGTGCACGGCGATCGACGACAGCAGCTCGCCCAGGCCGTTGAGGCTGGTGGACTCGCTGGGGCCGCGGCCTTGCAGGCCGGTGTGCACGGCGCCGGGACCGGTGACCGGCAGCCACGCGAACCGGCGCTGCGCGAGCCGCGGCGAGCTGTCCAGGCCGCGCACGGCGGCCTCCAGCCCGCCGGCTTCGGCGCGCTGCTCCTCCGCGGCCAGGGCGGTGCTCATGTCGACCTGCCGGACGTGCGGCGTTTGGGCGCCGTGCCGAGGAGGTTGACGTTGTGCCCGTAGGCGTCCCAGAAGATCGGCTCGAACGGGCCGTGGTCGGTCAGCTGCGTCATGGTGGTGCACAGCAGGCCGAGGCGGTCGAGGTGCTGGTTGATGTACGGGTCCTCGGCGCAGAATCCGAGCAGTTGTTCGGCCCGGCGTTCCAATGTGGACTGTGCCTTGTCCGCGAAGACGATCAGCACCCGGGGGAAGCGGCGGTAGTGGCGCCGCCAGTTGGGCACGGTGTCGCCGGCGCGGCGGGCCTCCAGCGGGATGTAGGTCAACAGCCGGGTGTAGTTGCGGATCTTCTCGGTCAGTGCCAGCACGGTCTCGGTGCCGCGATCGGCCTCGATCAGGCAGACCACACCGGAGTCGCCGTCGGCGTCGTCGGTCAGCACGAACCGGATCCGCAGGTCGGAGACGAGGTTGGAGGCCTCGCTCTCGCCGTCGCGCACGCGGTGTCCGATCTCGTTGTCCCAGTCCAGGTAGCTGATGGGCACGTTTCGGGCGCGGCCGTGGCGGACGAACTCCACACCGATCTGGTTGGCGAGCAGGGTGTGGCTCTGCAGGTTGGAGTCGGCGCGGCCGGCGGTCATCACGTAGGCCCGCGGCCGCAGGGCGGCGGCCACGCGGGCGCGGCCGGCCGGGGTGACCCACCACGCCTTGGCGTTGCGCTCGTGCTGGACCGGCGTGCTGGCCGCCAGTTCGGCGGCGGCGAGCCTCTGGAGGTTGCGGTGGAGGAACTCGCGCCGGTAGTCGGCGGCTACCAGGGTGTGCAGCTGCTGGGTGGTCATCAGCCGGTGCTGGGTCAGGCAGGCGAGGATCTGCTCCTGCATCGGCGACAAAGTGACCTGGCCGGTGAGCAGCTTGGCGCTCCACATCTTGGGCGTGATGTTGCCGCCGCGGGGACGGCGCGGGGTGCTGGTGGCGGGCATGGTGCTCCTAGCGGGCCGGCGGGTCGGTGCGAGGACGGCGCGGACGCAGCTTGGTGACGCCGGGCGGCAGGTCCTCGGCGCCCTGCGGCTCGCCGCCCCCGGCGTCCCGGCGCCGGGCGTTCTTGGTCTTGGCACCCGTGGTCTTGCCACCGGGCGCGGCGCCGTGGCTGTTCTGCGTTTCCACCCGGCTACGCGGGATGTGGGTGTTGAGGTAGGCGGCGATGCGCTCGTCGAGCGTGCGCAGCTCTTCCAGGGTCTGTTCCACGGGCTTGCGCGCGAGGTTCGCGTCGACGGCGGCGGCGATGGCCGCCGGGGCCTTCGGGTCGTGGTAGTCGGCGAAGATGTCGGCGGAGTCGAAGCCACGCATCCAGATGGGCGTCGTGGTCTGCTTGTGCAGGGTGAGCTGGCCGATGGAGCAGAACCGTTCGAGCCGGGTGAAGGTCTTGGGCTCGACCACGTCGCCCATTTCCTTGGACAGGATCCGGGCCGCTTCGGCGCGCTCGGCGTTGCTGATGATGTGGCTGCGGTTGGTCAGCCACATGTCCTGGGTGGCCTTCTGCAGCACCGTCAGGGACTGGGTGGCGCCGAACACCTTCAAGCCGTACTTGGCCGTCTCCCGCAACATCAGCTCCAGCACGGAACCGGCGGTGTCGTAGATCTGCATCTCGTCGACGGCCAGCCAGAACGTGCGCAGCTTGTCCATCGGCAGCCCGGTGTCCTGCCGGGACAGTGCCGCGAGGAACACGTCGTAGAGGAAGAAGCAGGCCAGGAAGCGGTCCTTGTCGCCGGTGCCGGCCGGGGACGCGAGGATGATCTTTCCTTCGTCCATCGCGCGGCGTGCGTCGTAGGTGGACTGGGGGGTGCCCAGCAGCGCGGCCACCGACGGCGAGGACCGCAGCCGGTCCAGCAGGTTGGTCACCGGCGTGATGGCGCTTTTCTCCAAGTTGTTGAACCGCGTCTGCCAGAACGAGGCCACGTCTCGGGGCAGGTGCGGGATGGTGTGCGCGCGCCATTCCTCGTCGGACAGGATCGTGGTGATCTGGAAGACGGTCGGCTGGAGGTCGGGCGGCAGCACCAGGCCGAGTTCGCACAGCGACCACACGCTCTGGGTGACCAGGTTCTGCGCCCGGTTGTTGACGTTCGACCAGCTCAGCGCGGCGGAGAACGCCGAGACCACCGCGGAGATCCGGCCTTCGATGTCGGCCCGGTCGCGGCCGGTCATCGACAGCAGGTTGAAGCCGGCCTGCTTGGACGCGCGGGTCCGGGACAGGTTGAACTCGAGGATCCGGTCGGCCACCGAGCCCAGGAACGGCTTCATGCGCTCGATGGCCTGCACGTGCGGGTCCAGGTACATGCCGCCGTGGCCGGCCAGCGCCAGGTGCACGAACTGGCCGAGCATCCGCTCGGACTTGCCGGAGCGGGACTTGCCGGTGAGCAGCTCGAAGAAGGTGTCTTCCAGCGGCACACCGGCTGGGCGCCAGCCGCGGTTGTCACGCACCCAACCCATGGGCAGCAGGTGCCGGTCGCGGGGGCCGCGGTAGAGCGGCAGCGTCTTGGGCGGGGGCGGCACCGGCCCGCCGGACCGGGCGATGTTGGTGATCTGGAGGTTCTGCGTCGGGGGCTTGAGGAAGGCCCCGATCTCGCCGGTGGTAACCCAGCCGCCGCTCTTGGGCGGCGCGAACGCCCCGGTCCGCAGGCGGTGGTCGAAGCGGCGCCGGCGCCAAGCGATGTCCGAGCCCAGGTAGAACGGCCCGAGCCGCTGCCCGTAGACCCGGAAGTGGTTCTGGTCGCCGAACTGCTGCAGCGCGGCGAACACCATGGCCAGTCGCTGTTCGGCGCGGCCTTCCTTGGGGCTGCGGGCGACCATCAGCATCTGCAGGTCCCACCACGCCTCGTCGAGGGCGAGGATCTTGCCGCCGAGCTCGCGGGCCTGCTGAGTGGCTGCGGTGCGCTGCAGGGGCGTCAGCCGCGGCGCGGCTGGCTGGCGGGTGGCGCGCGTGCTGGCGGAGTCGACCCCGTAGGCGATCATCTGCACGCTCTGCCGCAGCGAGGCGCCGCGGTTGGCCGTGTCGGCGCCGGCGCCGTCCTCGCGCAGCACCTGGCTGCGCAGGTGGCGCTGCCGGGCGGGGGCGACCGGCAACAGATCCAGGTGCATCTCGAAGGACTCGCCCTTGGTGTTGGACAACCCGGTCAGCGCCTGGGCGATCTGGTGCAGCGGGTCGTTGTCGACGCCGAAGTTCGGCCGCGCCAACGGGTAGCGCGGGTCGGCGGCCAGGACCACCTCGAAGCGGGACACGTGCAGGGGAGGTTCGTCCTCCCTCGATGGCGCCGGCGCGGGCTTGGGCGCAGGCGGCTCCCAGTGCACGCCGGGCAACTTGAGCAGCTGGCGTGCCCAGAAGCCGGGGACGAGGTCCTCGGTCTCGCCGACCACGGGGATGTCGAGGTTGCCCGCGCTCATGACCGGACCTCGTCGACGACCTGGCCGGCAGTCTCCGACTCGTCGTCCGCGCGGACAACGCCGGCGGAGTCATCCGCGGCCGGGAAGCCTGCGGGCAGGCCGTTGGCCTGGAGCCAGGCGGCCAGAGTCGGCACCAGCTCCTCGTCGCCGGTGGCGCGGTCGATCTGACGGACCTCGACTGCCTTGTAGCCCGACGCGCTGATCAGCGGCACCGCGTGCGGCGGCACAGTCAGCCTGTACCGCAGCAGGCCCTCGTCGTCGGTCAGCAACGTGACCCTCAGGGCGTGCGCCCCGGCGGGCCCCAGCCACCGGTTGAACAGCCGGTGCGCGCTGGGTCGGACCCGGGACCATCGCTTCGCGATGGCCTGCACCTCGTCGAGGCTGGCGGTGAACTCCTCGCTCGGCTTGAGTTCGATGGTGACGCGCTGGGCAAGTCGGCGGTGCAGGCCGTGCCGGCGGAGCACGGCGATGCCGAGCACCGCGAGGCCGGCCAGCACGGCCAAGCCGATCATGAGCGCGGTGTTGCCGAAGAAATCGGCGATCGAGCGCGTGAACAACGACCACGCCGTGCCCACGTCCGGTGAACTCGCCCAGCGCATCCGTGTTCTCCTCGGCGGCGACGTCCGGTCCGGGGGTCCGGACCGGGGCGGCGCGGAGACGCCCCCGTTGCCTATAGGCGGCCTGCGGGTGCCGGCAGCGACAACCTCACTGGGGTTCGTCGCAGCGTCGGTGAACGCGGGTGGACGTCTCGTCGCGACAAGCGGCGCGAACAACACCGAGAACGATCGTGTTGGCTTGACCAGACAGCGAGCTACGGGGCCGTGGCCGTCGGCCGGCGCTCGGCCCCTATTTCAGGCGCCCGCGGAGTTCGCGACCCACTGTTACTGGCGTGCCTGCGCGTACTTGCCGGCCTCACAGACCTGGCCCGGTTCAGTCCACCTGGTCGCCGGAGGTCGTGGATGTATACGCCTGGCGAAGTGCGGCCAGGTCGACGCGAATGCCCAGGGCTTGCAGCCACTCCCTGACTTCACTGAGCTTGAAGAACTGGTACTTCGGGGACAGGTGGTAGGCCTGCGGCGGCGTGGCGCGCTGCGGGCGGCCCCGCTGCACGGCCAACCACCTGACGGATTTTCCAGCCAGTGCGGCGACCTGCGGATTGGCGAGCCAACAGTCGCCGGCGGGCAGTGGGGACAATCCGGCGACTAGACCAGTGGTCGCCAAGTCCGCAGTCTCCCCGGCCCTCGGCTCGTTCGTCTCCATCGTCCTCTTCGCATCCTTCGACGGGGCTCTGCATCCTCGCGGTGGCGATGTACTCGGACGCCACCTTCGCGGCGCTGAGGCTGGTCGCAGATATTCGGAAGTATGGAGGATCAACCGCCCCGGAGGATCGTCCCCCCGAAGCAGGTGAGGCAGTACACGCGTGTGCGCCCAGCTCATTCCTCGTCCAGTTCCGCGTCCTCCTCGTACACCTCCAACAACTCCGTGTACGTGGCACCGAAGTGCTCAGCGGCGGCGTCGAGCATGATCGCCAGCGCTCCCGTGGCACGGTCGCTGAGATCAGAACAGACCGTTGACAGCTCGGCCAGCGCGTTCAGGCGCGTCTCGTCCAAGGCCCGGGTCATCAGGTACGGAGGGGTGGCTCGCACTTCCGCGAGAACGCGGTGAGCGGTGTCGAATCGCCGAGCCAGATCGTCGGGGAGTTCCATCGCCAGGGCTCCCATGCTGGACGTGGACATCGTGACCACCTTCCCTCTCTACTCCATCCCGATGTTGCCATAAGGCTACACCATCATGTTGCCATATGACAACACGCCAGGCGGTCAGCCCGGTCGCGTCGACCACCTTTGGGCGGAACACCTCCCGACTGCCCACCGGAAGCCCCCTTCCGCTCTCAGTCCCGACCGACAGCAAGACCACGGCCAACACCTGTTGCCATATGGCAACATGATGATGTAGCCTTATGGCAACAGAGCGCAGATGAAGGGCGGAAGACCATGGTCGCCAAGTTCGCCGCAGAGATTCGGACCAACCACGGCCAGCCCGGCGCGACGTGCACGTACGGCGTCGTTATCAACGAGGTCGTCTACGGCGACGAGATCATGGGCGACGAGGTGCCATGCGGCCAGCCGGCAAACTTCATGGTCAACCCCGAGCTGCTGGCCCCCGACCAGCCGCCGCGCTATTCGTGCCCACGGCACGCAAAGCACTACGGCAACGACCTTACTCCGATCGCGCACTGATCGACGGGCCGCCAGAGTGACAACACCCGGCGGCCCGCCCCTGATCGATGCCGTTTCTCGTGCCGCCGCCCCGCCCCCAGATGCGGCCAATCCCCAGGCCGCGCAATCCCTGTGTCCCTCATTTGGAAAGGACGACGACCATGGTGACCACGCAGCACGGCGGCGAGCGCGGCTATGTCCCCGCCCGGTGGCGCAACTGCGCGGACCGCTGGACCAGCGACAGCGCAGGCTGGGGCGTCCGTGTCGCGGTGATCACCGACCACGGCGACACCGTCGACGTACAGACCAAGGACACAGGTGCCACTGTCCGCGCCGGCGACAAGTTCACCGTGCCGGCCGACGCGATCTGGGTCGGGGGAGACCGCCGCTGACCCACAACACCGGATTCTCACCGCCCCGGAGGACGATCCTCCGGGGCGGACGCATGTCCGCCCCCAGTCAGTCCCAGCGCCGGCCGTCCCCGCGATTCACGATCACCCGACACCAAGATCACCTCGGTTCAAGATCATCCTCACCCCCGGCCGGACCATGATCCACGATCTTGGTCGCCCCCGGTGTTGATCACGCGCCCGCCCCGTCGCCCACCACCCCCGACCCATCAGCCGACCAGAACACCCACCAAGCCGAGAACACCGACATCAACGAGAGAGCACCACCAAACCCGCACCACCACCCCACTTCGCTCTGCTCTGCGCTGCACTGATACTGACCTGACCGCGTAGGGGAACCCCGTCCTGGCACCCGCCCCGTTCGGAACTCGCTTCTTCTTCCTTCCCTGCCCCGATCGGAACCTCACCTACCCTCCCTATAGAGATATGTCGGCGTTGTCGCCGGCCTCAACAACGGCCGGTGACCAGCGCGAATCCGATCGAACGCGAACGAACGTCCGGTACGGGCGGGAGTACGGAGGGCAGTACGGGCGGCAGTACGGAGGAAAGTACGGGCGGCAGTACGGGCGGCAGTACGGACCAGCACCACGCGCGACCGGCTCGATCGGGCCGCCGTGGCAACCCATTCGGGGTTGCGCGGGCGTCTGCCCAGGGAGCTACGCGGCAGTCGAGTTCCTGCCGTCACCGGCTGCCGCAGGGGGCCGGCAGGTGGGTTCTGATCACCACGTGCAGGCGCACCACCAGCGGCTGCTGTAACCGCACACCGTCGCGGTATGGCCGTTGAGCAAGGTGACCGTCACCATCTGCCCGTGGTGGACGACGCGGTGGACCCGGCTGGCCCGGGTGGGCCGGCCGGGCACGCGCACCCAGTCGCCGACCTCGACCTGGCTAGCGGGCACGCGTTCCCAGGGGAAGCCGAGCAGGGCCACCGGTGAAAGCCGACGCTGCAGAAACTCACCCAGCCCGAGCCACCGGACGCCGGCGTAGAGCGTCGCCACGAAGGTGATCAGGCCGACCTGCGCGCTGAGCCCGTGTTGGTGCAGCGCCTGGTCGGTCGCTGTGCCCGCAGTCCATGCGAGGCGGGCGGCGACCGCGGCCACGACGGCCTCGGTGGTTAGGGCGACGGCGCCGACCCCCTGCCACAGTCCTCGGTGGCGGGGTGAGGGGAGCAGGAGCCGAGGCACGGCGAACTCGCCGTCGCCGCGGTAGACCCGGTTGGGGATGACCGTCAGCTGCGGCGCCGCGGTCATCGGCGGTACGCCCGGCGGCAGGGCGCTTCGGCTGTGGTCGGGCCTGCTGGTGGCGTCATCTGGTGGCGGCTGCTCGACATGACACGCGCTCCCCACGTGGTCGACGGCAAGCGGTCCAGGTGGTCCCGGGCCTCGTTGCCTATAGGCGGCCGGGTCGCCACGGCGGCGACAACTCCCGGCGGCCAGGGCGGTGCGGTGGCGTTGTCGCCCAGGTCAGGACGGTGCGACGGGCTGGAGTCCGCTGGGGGTGCGCTGAATCTGAATGGTGATGGAGGCGTGGTCGATGGTCTCGGTGGTGATGGCGTTGGTGCCGGAGTAGACCGCGATCACCTGATAGCCGCCGGTGGATCGGTCGGTGCGGGCGGTGATGGCGTGCACCCTCAACCCGGTGACCACCGGCCGGTCCGGCGGGCCGGCGGGCCACAACCGGGGCCAGGTGCGGGCGAGGGCGGCCGCGCCGGTGGTGGTCAAGTCGGCGTTGATGACTTCGGCGCCGAGCGTGCACACCGACAACCGCAGGGCGGGGTCCAGGTCGCTGCCCTGGTCCAGCAGCGTTTGCAGGGCCTGGTCGGTGATGGGACCGTCCAGCGCTCCCGCTCCGGGCGGCACCGGGTATCCCGGGTCGATTGGCGGATAGGCCCGTTGGCCGTCCGGAGAGTTCGTGGTTGTCGCCGGGGCGGGCGAGACGGCATGAGGAGCGGGCGTTGCGGCCGACGGTGAGGCGGCAGCGCCGGTGGTTGTGGCCGGTCCGCCGCCCAGCAGCGTCACGGTGAGCGCGACGACGGCGGCGGCCAGGCCGAGAACCAGCAGTGGACGCAGCAGACGCGACGACGGCATGACGGTGTCCCCTTCGGTCAGTGGGCGGCGGGGCGGGTCGCGCCGGCGAAGCCTTCGAAGTACACGGACCGCACGCGCACCGGGATGCCGAAGTCGGCGGCTTCGATCATCTGGTTGTTGCCCAGGTAGAGGGCGACGTGGTGGATGGTGGCGGGGTTGTGCGGGTCATACGCCCAGTACAAGAGGTCGCCTCGTTGCAGCTTGGCCAGGCCGTCGCCGGGGCCGGCGACCTGGGGACCGACGGCGAACTGGTCAACCGCGACCCGGGGCAGGGTGATGCCGGCTTGGGCGTAGGCGGCTTTGGTCAGGCCGGAGCAGTCGAAGCCGGCGGAGCTGGGCGGGCCGTTGCCGCCCCACACGTAGGGCAGGCCCTGCTGCTTGAGCGCGAAGGCGATGGCGGTCTCCACGGCCGGCCCGGCCGGGCCGCCGGCGCCAGGGTTGGTGCCATAGGCGTCGAACCGGGCCACGGCGGCCATGACCTGCGCGACGTAGGCGTTGGAGTGGTTGTACCGGTAGATGGCGGCGCGTTCCTGGTCGGGGTTGGTCAGGTCGGCCGGTTTGCCGCCGCACAGGTACACCACGGCGGCCGCGGCGGCGTCGTAGACGTTCTGCGGGTCGCGTTTGCCGTCGCCGTTGCCGTCCTGGCCGACCGAGGCCCACGTCGAGGGCATGAACTGGAAGGGGCCCTGGGCGCGTTCGCTCATCGGGGTGGTGTTGCCGCCAACGCCCGAGCCGTCCAGGACCGGGCCGACGATCGGCGGGCTGACGTCACCGTTGGGCGCCACGGTGCGGCCGCCGGCATTGTTGGACTCGACCTCGCCGATGCCCGCCAGAAGGCTCCACCGGATCGTGCAGCCGGGAGCGAGCTGGCCGGCGCGGCCGACGGCCTTGGTGATCGCGTCCAGCACGATCGGGTTCAGCCCCGGCACCGAAGACGGCACCCCGGCCGCGCTGTTCGCGCTGCTGGCGGCCCCGGCGGCCAGGGCCAGGACCGCCAGCCACGCGGCGACGATCACCACGGCGACGATGAGGATGATCACCGACGCCTTGGCTAGCAGGATGCGGCGGATCCAACGCCAGGCCAGCCGGGCAACCACCCGGGTGGCGACCTGGGTCGCGCTGCGCTGGACGGCGGCCGCCTGCCGGCCGCGGCGGCGGCCGACCAGCGCGGCCAGCGCCCGCCCGGCCCGCCCACCACGGCGGGCGGACGGGCGCGGCGGGGTGAGCACGGGCACCGCCGGGCCTTACACGTTCGGCGGGTTCAGCCGGCCACGCAGCCGAGCTCGCCGATCCCGTGAGCTGCCCCCGCCGGGGACCTGACCGCCGTTGGCCCCGCTGGAGGGACGCATACGCGTTCGGCCGGCCCGGTCGACACCGGCGGCGCTGCCGTAGGGGACGTTGTGGCCGGTCGTGACGGAGGCGGCGTTGCGCAGGATCTGGTCGGCCTCGGCGGTGGTGTGGCGGATGCCCAGCCGGGATGTGCCGTGCGGAGTGGGTCCGCCGGCCCGGGTTTCGGCGCGGGACGCGGCTTCCCGGGCGCGCTTGTCGGCCAGCTGCCGGGCCAGGCGGCTGCGGACGGCGGCGTCGGCGTGCGGGGTTTCCCGGCGCGGGACCGGTCCGGCGGCGCGGGTCGCGACCGGTCCGCGGGCGCCGGGCCGGATGCCGCCGGGGCGCAGGCCGCCGGCGCTGGTGCCCGGCCGCGGCGTGACGGTCACGCCGGCCACGCCGTCGGGGGTGCGGTAACCAGGGTTGCCCGGGCGGCGCGGGAACTTGGGCGGGTTCACACGGGCCGCGAACATGCGGTGGCGGCGGGCGGCGGCCGCACTGGCGGCCTGGCCGGCCTCGCCGGCGAGCAGGCTGCCATAGATCGCGCCGGTCTGTAGAGCCCTCGAGCTCTCGGTTTTGATCTTACGGAAGGCGGCTTTGCGGGTGTTGACCAGGCGCTGGCGCTGCTGGCGCAAGGTGGCGATGGCGGCCTTGCCCGGGGCGGTGCGGGCCAGGCGGCGCGCGCCGCGGCGGCCGAAGCGCGTGAGTCGCTTGAGCGGGCGGGTCGCCGACCGCCATTCCTGGCGGCCTTCGAACATCATGTGGCGCAGCGCCACGCCGGACGCCAGCCCGGCGCCGGCGGCCGCCCAGGGAGCCATGCCGCCCCCGCCGTAGCCGCCGTAGCCGCCCAGGCCTCCGGACATGCCGCCGCCCGAGGCGGTGCGGGCCAGTTTGCCGATCAGGCTGTGCGCGGCGCGGCCGGCCATGCGCTTGATCTTGCGGTGTAGCAGGAAGCCCAGGAGCACGACCATGTCGAACACGACGAACCGCATGATCAGCGACGAGTCGTTGCTGGCCTGGAAGATGCCGATGATCAGGCGGATGTAGACGGCCAGGCCGACCAGGGTGAGAACCACCAGCAGCACGGCGGCGGCCACGGTCACGCACCACCACCACAACACGTTGCGGCCGCCGCGCGGGGCGTAGGCCGAGACGCACGCGAACGGCGCGGCGACGACCATCCCGGCGAGGATGACCTGCGCCAACGCCAGCGAGCACGACATCAGGGCCAGCAGCACGATCAGGATCAGGGAGCCGCCGGTCACCAGCACGACGCCGATGAGGCGTTCGGGGGTGGCTTTGGCGTTGAAGTCGGCGAGGCTGCCGCAGCCGGCGTCGCGCATCCGGTCGCGAGGGCTGTTGTCGGTGCCGTGCGGCCCGCTGTCGACGATCATCTGGTACTCGGCCAGGCAGTTGTTGTCGGGGTGCTGCGGGTCGTCCAGCGACTTGCCCCAGTCCAGGATCATGTGCGGCTCGACGACCAGGGCGTAGCCCAGACCGGTGATCAGGGGGTCGGCGACCTGGTAGTCCATTACCTGCTGCTGGTTGGGGTTGTCGCTGAGCACCACCGCCGCGGTCTGCAGGGAGAAACTCTTGGCCTTGCCGAGCAGCCCGTTGTCGCCCAGCAGGGTCGCGCTGGGGTTGGCCAGGATCACCACGAACACGGCGCCGGCGATGAGCGAAGTCGCCATCTCGGTCAAGCCATGGGCCAGGCGGCCGGACAGGATCAGCGTGCCGCCGACGAACGCGGTGGCGACCATCGCGAACTGGGGCAGCCCGAGTCGGTCGACGACCAGGCCTTTCCAGGTGGCCGCCAGCGCGTTGACCGGGCCGAGCAAGAACCCGGCGATCGAGAAGCCCAGCGCCTGGTCGACCAGCCAGGTGTTCACCCCGACCAGCCAGGTGTGCAGGCTGAACGCCAGGCGGGTGAGCATGCCGAAGAACCACTCGTCGGCGGAGCCGGTGAAGATGTTGCCCGGGTCGTAGCCGATGTCGAACTTGGTGAAGTCGGCGCCGCCGGACCCGAGCAGGGTCGGCATCACGCCGCCGGAGCCCGACAGGTTGAACTCCTCACCGGGCATGTGGATGACCTCGGTGGGCAGCGTCCCCGGCGGGCTGCCCGCGGGTGGCCCGGTGGGCAGCCCGTGCAGGCACATCGGCAGGTTCTGCATCGCCGGGTCCTTGCAGATGTCCGGCGTCCCCGGCGCTGCCGGCGTCCCCGAGGCCGGCGGTGCGGCCGCAGTGGAGGTGCCCGGCACGGGGATCAGCGGGATGCCCGGCGGCGGCGCGGTGGCCACCGGCGCGGACGGTGTCGGCACGGGCAGCGGCACTGGCACGGGGTCAGCCGCGGCGGCGCCCGCGCTGGCCAGCACACCGGCGCAGACCAGGGCGAGCATGCCGGCGGCGGTCAGAACCGTCCATCGGGACTGGCGTCGAGGACCGGGCGCGGGGTGGGGGAGCAGGGCCACGGGGACTCCTTGGTCGGGCGGAGGTCTCGGTGGCCTCCGTTGCCTATAGGCGGTGGGGGAGCCGAGGCGGCGACAACGCGGCCGGATCCGGAGGGGCGTTGTCGCCGCGGCTGCCGGCGTTGTCGCCGTCCCAGTCCGGCGGGACGGGCGTTGCCGCCCTGGTCAGGCGGCGTTGTCGGCGCCGGGCACCGCCGCGGCGTGCTGGTCCTGCTCGGCGTGCTGCTCGGCCAGGTAGTGCAGCGCGGCTTCGTAGTCGGTGCGGGTGGCCATCTCGTGGGTGGCCAGCACGGAGGCGCTGATCTGGAGCATGCCGACGTTGCGGTCCAGGTCGGAGTGCAGGCACTGGCCGGCGTCCAGGCCGTCGAACAGCTCCACCAGGCCGGGCTCGGGCTGGATCCCGAACGCTTCCAACGTGCGTTCGGCGGCGCGGGTGGTCATCCGGAACAACATCCACCGGGAGAACAGGTCGATCATCTCGGGGCTGAAGGTCTCGACGGTCTGGGAGGACAGCCACACGCCGCAGTCATGCTTGGAGCCATCCCGCAGAGCGGCGCGCACCAGCGCTTGCCCTTCAGCGGAGTCGGTCAGGGCCCAGGCCTCGTCCAGCACGAGCGCGGTGAAGCGGGTGACGACGTCGAAGGCGACGTGCCGGGCGACGGCGGTCAGCAGGTACAGCAGCGCCTGGCTGTGGATCTGCTCGTCGGACAGGTGCCGGCGGGCGTACTCGCTGGCCAGGTCTTCCCGGGTGGGCAGCTGCAGCTCCGGCGCGGCGAACACCACGGCGTCGTGGGCGTCCAGGTCGGGCACGATGCCCTCGCCGAACACGATGCCGGCCAGCTCGTCGTTGCGGAGGTTGGCCATGCGCTCGCCGACCTCGCGGGCGGCAGGGTCGGTGGCGCCGGCGGCGAGCAGCTCCTCGACGACGTCGTTGATGCCGCCGCCCTGGTCGGCGACGACCTTGATGGCCCGCTTGAGGATGGTGCCGTGCAGGCTGCGCGGCTCGACGCCGGTGAGCAGGGTGAGGTAGCCGTTGGTGTAGCGCACGCCCCGGTCGTCCAGGTGCGCGAACACCCGCAGCGGGTCGAAGCACAAGCCGCTGCCGCCGGTCAGCCGCACGATCGCCGGGTTGTGCGCGACCACCTCCGCCCAGGTGGACCACTCCGCCCGCGGGGTGCGGTCCAAGATGATCAGGCGGCCGCCGCGGTCGAGGGTGTCCTCGCCCATGCGCTTCTGGGCGTAGGACTTGCCTGCGCCGGGCTCGCCGGTCAGCACGATGTTGCCGGAGCGCCGGTTGACCAGGCGGGTGCCGCGTCCCGGGTCCAGCAGAACCGGCCGCAGCACCACCCCGTCCAGGCTGAACCCGAGCAGGGCGCCGCTGGGGTCGCCCAGGTTGCTGCCGGCCAGCGGCGCGAACGCGGCCAAGTCGGCCGGCATCATCCACTGCCGGTAGGCCTTGTGCAGCCCGCCCAGCGGCTGCCCGGGCCAGAACGCCCAGTAGCACTCCTCCTGCCGGCCGACGGGCCGGGTCGCGGCGTATTCGCCGTCGGTGAGCTGGTCGGTCAGCACGCGGGCGCGGCGCTGGCACTCGTCGGGGTCTTCGGCCCAGACGGCGAACACCGCGGTCAGCTCCAGTTCGGGGGCGTTGCGGTCCTCGGCCAGCGCCAACTGCTCGGCTTCGGCGGCGTTGTGGGCCTGGTCCAGCTCGGTGGGCATGCCGTTGGGGGAGCCGGCCCACTGCTCGTGCTGGCCGACCAGGTGCTTCTGGGCGGTGGCGTTGCGGCGGGTGGCTTCGGTGTTGGGGATGGAGCAGCCGGTGACGACCCAGTCCACTGGGAACGCGACGTTCTCGGCGGCGGCGAACCATTCGCCGCCGGGGAACGGGAACTCGCCGGGCAGGGAGTGCTGGACCACGAACGCCTGGTGCCCGACCAGGTCGTGCACGGCGTCCTCGGCGTCCAGGTCTGCGCCGGGCCGGGGCGCGACCTGGACCTGCAGGTAGCGGGGCACGGTGGCGGTCTTGCGGGCCAGGTCCCGCCAGCTGGGCAGGCGGGCCGTGCCGCCTTCGCGGTAGACCGGCTCATCCAGGATGCCGGCCAGGCACACCCCGCGCAGCGGTGCGCCGGGGCCGGTGTCCGGGCCGACCACGCGGTCGCAGAACAGCTTCGGGTCCTGGTAGTCCTCCAGCAGCGGCTCGTCCAGGCCGCGGCGGGGGAAGCGGTCCATCATCCAGACCTGCTCGGCCGCGGTCAGCCGGCGCAGTGGCAGGTGCGCGCCGATCGACTCCTCCAGGCGCGCCATGGCGGCGAAGGCGTCGCTGCGGTCGGCGACGGTCACCGGCGGCGGGGTCAGGCCGAACAGGCGGCGCAGGTTCGACGCGGTCGCCGAGGCGCTGGCCGACCAGCCCTGGCCGGCCGAGGGCAGCTCGGCGGTCAGGTAGAAGCGCCGCTCGAACATCTCCACGCCGTCCAGCCGCTCCAGCAGCGCCGTGGTCTTGGTGCGCAGCTGCGGGGTCACGTCCAGGTCGACGTCGCTCAGGCTCCGCTCCAGCACGCAGGTGGCGTCGATGCGCGCGCACAGCGACAGCAGGCTCCAGTGCCGGGGCAGTCGGCTCAACGCCCGGGTGGTGGCCTGCCAGAACCGCAGCTTCTCCTGGCGGGTCAGGTACAGGTAGGTCTTGGGCGTGAGCTCCCACAGACCCCATACGGTGCCGTGCACGGTCCACAGCAGGTTGCCGGAGATGTGACGGACGGGGGCGGCGCGCAGCATGGCGTTCTCCTCAGTGGCCGGACGCCGTGCGCAGCGGCGGCTGGCCGGACTCGTGTGAC
This sequence comes from Kutzneria buriramensis, assembly GCF_003387475.1. GTDB lineage: Bacteria > Actinomycetota > Actinomycetes > Mycobacteriales > Pseudonocardiaceae > Kutzneria > Kutzneria buriramensis. The sequence continues at coordinate 49,412 of NZ_QUNO01000022.1, forward strand.
GAAACCTCGGGGCCGTGACGGAACTCGCCGTTGGCCAAGGCCGTGGCGGCCCGGGTGAGTTCGGCGACCGACACGAGCCGGGGCCCCGGCGCGGTGGCGGCCGCGGGTGCGCGGCGCGGGCCCGGAGCACTGGCCCGGTGCGGTGCGCCCGCCGGGGCCGCGGCGGACGACGTTGTCGCGGTCGGCGTTGTGGCGGGAGCGGCGGGCGATCCGGGCCAGCGGGTGGCGGCCGCCGCGTCGGCGACGCGGGCGAGCTCGTCGATGTCGATCAGGACGCTGTAGAACGCCGGGGCCCGGTGCGCGCGGGGCAGGGTCAGGGTGCGGCCGTTTACCCGGCCGCTGATCGGGGCGGTGGCCAGCGACAGCAGGCCGGCGGCGACGGCGGCTGGACCGGTGCCGTCGGTGCGCAGGTAGCGGGTGGCCACGCCGACCGCCACCGGCAGGCCGAGGATGAGCAGGATCTGCAGGGACCACGGCATCCCGCCGGCCCAGTAGGCCCGGGTCTGGATCAGCAGCGCCAAGGTGCCCACGCCGGTCACGAACTGCGCGGCCTGCAGGGCGACCGGCAGCTGGTAGCCCATGACCCACCGGACCCACTGGGTGAACCGGCGGGCGCGGGTGTAGGTGCGGCGGACGATCACCTCGTCCTCGGCGCTCACCGGCCTCGCCTCCGGCCCGGGCGTGGTCGGCTGGCCGGCGCGGGCCGGCTCACGTCGCGTCCCGCGTCGAGCTCGAGGTGGCGGTGGTCGTGGCGCCGGCCGGCGTGGGCGGCCGCAGCCGGACCACGCTGTCGGCGGTGATCGGCTCCCGGTCGCGGACCCAGGCTGGCGCTGGGGCGCTGCTGAGTTTCTGGGCGTCCTTGTTGAACAGGTTGCTCGCCCAGCTGATGTTGCCGATCGCCCAGTTGACGAACCAGACCGCGGCGATGACGCCGATCATCGGCACCAGCGCGAAACTCGTCTTGAAGGCGACTTTGATGACGGTGAACAGGCAGATCAGGATCAGCAGGGCGCGGCCGATGTCTTCGAGGGTGCTGATGAGCGTTCGTGCGGCGTCGAGCATCGGATGTCCTTTCCCGAGGGCCTAGCGGGTCGTGGCCGACGGGCTGGGCGGTGTGGTGCTGGTCGAGCTGGTGGTCGGGGCCGACGGGCTGCTCGTCGCGGGCGCGGTCGACGTGCCGGGCGTGGAGGTGGCCGCAGGGGCCATGGGCGGCGCGGCGGTGACGCCGGTGACCGTCCACTGCCCGGCGCGCACCACCATCAGCAGCGGGTAGGACAAGGTCTGGACGACGCCGGCGGTGTCCACGCCGCGCGCGGTGACCAGCACCGTCAGCTGGCTGCCGTCGGCCGGCGGACTGGTGCCTTGGGCGGCCTGGATCTGGTTCGGGTCGCCGGTGGCGGTGATCGCGGTGACGTCGACGTGGGTCATCACCGGCGCCGGCAGGGACGTGCAGGTCGGGCAGTAGCGGGCCAGTTCGCCGTCGCCGGCCAGGTAGGCCGACAGGTAGCGGGCGATGGTGTCGCCGGCGGCGGAGGTGACCGTCACGGTCTGGCCGGGCGCGGCGCCGGCCAGACCGTAGGTGCCCGGCCCGGCCACCAGCGCCGGGGCGGTGACCGCGCTGTAGCCGGGGGAGGAGGTTCCGGCCGGGCAGGCCGGGCCGCTGGCGACACCGCAGGAGGCCACCGGGATCTGGTAGTAGCGCAGTCCGAGCTGGGTCAGGCTGCCGTCGCCCTTGACCGCGGCCACGGTGGCGGCCACCGTCACCGACCAGTAGCCGGGGGTGGCGGCGCCGCCCGGGCCGGGCACCGGCTGCACCGACACCGGGGTGGTGCCGGTGGCCACCAGCGCGCCGGGCACGACCGCGGTCAGGTCCGGCACGGCGGGCATGAACCGGGCCAGGGTGCGTTCGGTGCCGCGGCCGGCCGGCAGCCACGCCTGCAGGAACAGCGCGCCGAACGCGCCGGCCCCGGGATCGGCGACGGCGGTGGTCTTGGTGGCGCTGGTCGGCGTGGCCGTGGCCGGCCGCATCACCTGCAGGATCGCCAGCAGGCCGCCGCCGGCCGCGACGGCCAGCAGCAGCCACAGCAGCGTGGCCAGGGCGCGGGTGCGCAGCGGCTGCCGCTGGCCCCACCGCTCGCGGCGGGCCGATCCGGTGGTGGCGCCGCCGTTGCCGGGGCCGAACAGCAACCGCCGCCATCCACTGCGCTGAGGTTCGGCGTCGGTGATCTGCGTCTGCGGGTCGGGACGTACCGGGGCGTAGAAGGCCGGGCCGGGCGGGGTTGGGCGGCGGCCGAGCTTGAGCGGCATCAGGCGGCCCTCCGGGATTCTCGGACGGCGGCCGGCGGCGGCTGGCGGCGGGCGACCTGCTCGGCGGCGTCGACCGCGATCCAGGCGTTGTGGTCCAGCTCGGCGGCCAGTTCGCCGAGCAGGCCGCGGTCCAGCACGCTGGGCTTGGCCAGCAACTGCGCCATCAGGTCGGCCAGTCGGCGTTCGCCCTCGGCGGCGCGGGCGCGCAGCTCGTCGAGCTCGGGGTCGGGCGTCGCGGTGACGCCGTGGTGTGCGGGCACGGCCGCCTCCTTCCGGGTGGTCTGTCCGTTGCCTATAGGCGGCTGTCGGCGACCGTCGGCGACAACGACGGCGCGGGAAGTTGGTGGTGTGGCCAGACGGGTCTCAGCTGGCCTGGGCCCAGTCGCCCACGGCGACGACCAGGCGGGCTTCGGCGCGCTGGCAGCGCCGCTGCAAGGAACGGCGGGTCATGCCGGTCGCGGCGGCCAGCTCGTCGTCGGAGAAGCCGAGCAGCCGGCGAGCGCGAACGAGTTCGGCGTCTTCGGCCGAGAGCGCTCCGGAGGTGACGACCCACTCGAACAGCTCGCGGACTTCAGCGTCGCCGGCGGGGTCGGCCGTGGGGTCGGTGACCGTGCTGGCCCGCGTGCGGCGGGCGAGGCTGTCCGCGCCGGCGGCGTCGTCCGAGCTGTCGTGGTCGGTGACCACGTCCAGGCTGGCCCGGCTCGCGCCGACGTCGGGCAGGTCGCGCTGGCGCAGCAGCCGTTCCCGAACGTCGCGGGCAGAGCTGCGCAGCAGATTCGCGGCCACAGCCCGGGTGCCTCGCCAGGTGCGGATGCGCACGGCGAGCTCGGCGGCCAGGGCCTGCTCGACCTCGTCGCCGTAGCACCAGGGGTCGCCCATCTCCAGATCGGCCAGCCGCCGACGCCAGGCCGCCAGGCCGGTGGCCATCAGCGCGAGCAGCACGCGGGCAGCCAGCGCGTCGCCGGCGCCGTAGATGGAGGCCAGCCGGGCCAGCGCCAGCAGGATCTCGTCGACGCGGTCGGCGTCCTTGCCGTGGTGGACGCTGTCGCGGAGCTCGGCGAACGTCGCGATGCCGACCAAGGCGGGCTCGTCGGTGCCCCAGCCGCGCAGGGCCAGCAACGCCTGCGGCGTCGCGTCCAGCGAGTGCAGGTCGTCGAGCAGCGCCGAGGCAAGGGTCCACCGGGCCGCCATGGTGCGGCCGGGCGTCAAGGAAGTGCTGGGTGTTGCCATCGTGACCACCTGGTTCCGTGGTGCGGGATCCGGTGGCGTTCACGCTGCTCAGCGAGGTTTGTGGAACCGTTGGCGTGCGTTGTCGCCCAGCTCAGAGGGGATGTTCGGCGAGACGTTGTCGTCGGTCTTCACGCCGTTGCCACGGCCGGCCGGGGTGCTGTGAGCTGCGAGGCAACCTCGCCGGTGGGTGCGCGGCAAGCGTCGACGGAGGCCGGCGTCCGGAGCGTTCCGGCCCAGATCGCTCTCGTGCCGGTAGCAAAACGTGCGTTTTACTCCCGCCGGTCGCAGCGGGCCTTCGAGGGGAGACGGCCCTGCCGGGCTGGTGCTCGTGGGCGCGGGCGGGAGTCAGCCGGCCAGCTCGTCGTCCGGCAACAGCGTGCCCTGGCCGATCTGGTCGAAGCCGGCCTGGCGCGCCTTGGCTACCGCGGCGCGCTGGAGGTCGAGGTCGGCACTGTCAGGGAGCAGCAAGGTCTGGTAGTCGTCGGCACCGGCGGCCCTCAGGGCCTCGCGGATGTCGGCGGCACGCCGGCCAGGCCCACGCGGATCGTTCATCGGACCGCGCCACTCGAACTCTCGGAGCCGGAAGTCCCAGTAGTTGTCCGCTTTGGTGCCGACCGACAGGTGATGCGGGTTGGCGCAGGACCGTTCATCGCAGCTGTGGCGCAGCACCTGGCCCGGGGTGAGATCGGCGTTGCCGGCCAGCAGCCAGGAAACGTGGTGGGCATAGGCCACCCACTCGACGAGCTTGCCGGTGACCGGGTGCTTGTCGTACTTGATGTGGAGGTTGCCGTAGCCGGCGCCGCTGCGACCGTCGGCGCTGGCTCCATTGAGCGAGCTCACCCACAACCAGCACTCGGAGTCGTCGCCGTTGGCGGTCCACACCTTCGACCAGAACCGCCAGGCGATGGCGGGGTTGGCGGCCAGCTCGGCGGCCAGGTCTCGCACCAGGTACAGCCCGACCGACCGCGGTGCCGCCGGCTCAACGGTGGCGGCCGGAACCGGCAGCTCCAGCAGCGGCAGCTGATCGGGATCCTGACCATGGTGTGAGCTGCCCACCAGACCAGCATGGCGGCTGACCCTGACAATTTGAGGTCGCTGTGGCATCCGGCCGAGCTCGTTGGTGGTCACGCGACCTCCTCATCGTCCAGGTCGCCCTCGTCGTCATCGTGGATCGTGGCCCACCACGGCTGGCGATCGACAACCTCGTCGTCGGTCTCGACAACCTCGTGCTCGACGACGAGGTTGTCGTCCACTGCGGCGGTGTAGCAGGCGGTGCAGACGGCGCTGCCGCTCGGCAGCTCCGGGCGTTGCTGCACGGTGTCGTCCTCCTCGCCGCACGCCACGCACGACAACTCCTCCGCGGCGGGGCCCGGCCGGGGGTCTGGAGGCAGTGTTAGCACTGTGTCAGTGGCGTTGTTGCGCTGGTCAGGGCGGCACAACGCCACCACAGCGGCGGCCAGAGTGGGTGCCTGGACCACCGCGTCGACGGCGTCGGAGGAGAGTTCCTTCGGCTCCAGGCCCGCATCGGCCAGGAGCCGCAACGCCGCTTCACGCACGACCCCCTCGCCCCGAGTGCTAACACTGGGTTCGACCCCCGCCACCGCCTCGCGGAGCATCGAGCTGACCGTGTGCGCCAGCCCAGTCGGGTTGGGGGTGTCGACCAGGGCGGCCGTGGGCCGGCGCCAGACGGTAGCCAGGCTGAGCTCGGCCATCGCTGCCAGCAACGCCGGGCTGAGCTCAGCCAGCACGGTCGCCTGCCAGTCGGCCGCGGCGTCGCGGGTGGCAGACGATTCCTGGGCGGCGACGCGGCTGGCTTCTTGGAGCGCCTGGTCCCGGAGCCGGCGGTGGCGGGGGCTCTCGGCGCAGTCCATCAACCGGCTGACGCGGTAGGCCAGGAACCCTGCCGCGCTGTCCACCACAGCGGGCAGGGCGTGGGTGATCCGGTCGAGGATCTCCTTCCGGCGGAACTCCTCGGCCAGAGCCGTGCACAGCGAGGCGACTTGGCGCTGGCGGCCGCGGCTGCCCGGCGTGGTGCGCAGCTGCTGGGGCAGGCGGTTGAGGATCCAGTCCAGGTCGGCGGGGCTGACCCGGCGGACGTTGTCGCCGGCGTTGTCGAGGTTGTCGTGGGGCGTTGCCGCCCCCCTCGTCTGGGGGCTGGAGGCAGTGTTAGCAGCCGGTGCGCTGGAAGGTGGGAGGGGTGCCTTCGGCACATAAGAAGAGGGGGCGCGCTCGGAAACCCCACCCCTACCCGGTGAGTTTTGAGGGACGTTGTGACCCTCGTGAGCAGCTGAATCGGGCCTCCGAAGATCGGCATGGAGATCGTCTTCGGGTTGGTCGACAACGTCTGGCCCCCCAGTGCTAACACTGGGTTCGGGCGTGGCGTTGTCGATGTTGTCGCCGCGGGGCTGGTCGGTGACCGGTGGGGTCCAGCGGCCTTCGCGCTGCAGCCGCAGCAGGACGTCGCTAGCGAACCGCGCGGGGATGCCGATGGTGCTCATCCGGCCGCGGCCGCGGCCTGGCCGGTACAGCAGCACGCCGGCGGTGACGAGTTCGGCCAGGTCGGCGCCGAGCTTGCGGGCCGCGCCGGGGCCCAGCCCGGCCTCGTGCGCGAGCTGGCCCAGCGACACCTCGTCGACCAGGCGGGAGTAGTGGACGGTCAAGTGGACGGCGGTGTTGAACACCCGCATTAGGCGCGGCCGTAGCCCGGCCCTGCTGGCCGCCGTGCTCATGCGGCGCGCCAACTTGCTGTTCTCCAGTCCGCGCAGCACGCGCCCGTCCGGGAGCAGCTCTAGCTGCTCGCCGGCGGACGCCAGCGCGAGTTCGAGCGCGTCCCGGTCGAGCCCGGGCTCGCGTGCGTTGAACGTCACCAGTGTCAGCCCGGGGGGCTGAGCAGGTGACAAGGATCCTGTGGTCTTGGACATGAGCGCATGTCCGGCTACCCTGGTTGCCAGTGATTTTGGGTATAGCCAACCTACGTAGCGACCCGGAGCCGGCAAGCGCGCGTCGTTACGGAAGGTGGGGCAACTGAGGACGGCGTCCTGGTGCAGTTAGCAGCTGCGTCAGGACGCCATCCTGTTTAGGGCGTGCTCCGGCGAACCTCCCCTCGTGTGCGTAGCGGAACCCGTGTGCCCGGGGTGGGGTGACGGGTAGTCGGAGGCCAGGTCGGCGAAGCGGCTGTAGTGCAGCTGGTGTGCGACCGTGATCGTCGCGGTGGGGCCGCCTCGGTGCTTGGCCAAGATCAGGTCAGCCTCGCCGGCGCGGGGGTCGTCGCGCTCGTAGGCGTCAGGCCGGTTGACCAGGATTACCAGGTCGCTGTCCTGCTCGATCGATCCGCTTTCGCGTAGATCGGACAGCATCGGCCGCTTGTCCACGCGCTGCTCGGGGCCGCGGTTGAGCTGGCTGATCGCGATGACCGGGACCTCCAGCTCCTTGGCTAGGAGCTTCAGGTTCCGGGAGAACTCGGAGACCTCCTGCTGGCGGGACTCCACCCGCTTGCCGGACGTCATCAGCTGCATGTAGTCGACCACCACGAGCCGAAGGTCGTGGCGTTGCTTGAGCCGGCGGGCCTTGGCCCGGATTTCCATCATCGTCAGGTTCGGCGAGTCGTCGATGAACAGCGGTGCCTCGCTGATCTCGGTGATCCGCCGGGCAAGCCGGGTCCAGTGCTCGTCGGTCATGCTGCCGCTGCGCATGTCCGCCATGCGGATCTCCGCCTCGGCTGACAGCATGCGCGAAACGATCTCGGTCTTGCTCATCTCCAGCGAGAAGATCACGCTGGTCCATCCGTGCTTGATCGAGCAAGAGCGCGCGACGTCGAGGCCGAGGGTCGACTTCCCGTGGCCGGGCCGGCCAGCGACAGTGATCATCTGTCCTGGTTGCAGGCCGTTGGTGAGGCGGTCCAGGTCCACGAAGCCGGTCGGGATGCCGATGGCGCCGCCACCACTGCTGGCGATGGCCTCGAGCTCCAGGAGCGTCGGCTCGAGAAGCTCGTCCAGCGCTTGGTAGTCGGCCCGGGTGCGCCGCTCGGTGATGCTGTAGACCTCGGCTTGAGCCAGGTCGACCACTTCGTCGATCTCGGCGTGGTTGGCCTGGTAACCCATCTGGACTATGCGCGTGCCGGCCTCGATCAGCCGGCGCAGCACAGCCTTCTCGGCCACGATCGCGGCGTAGTACCCAGCGTTTGCCGCCGTGGGCACCATGGCGATCAGCGTGTGGAGGTAAGGCGCTCCGCCGACCCTCTGCAGAACGCCTGCCCGACCGAGCTCGGAGGCGACCATCACGGGGTCTGCCGGCTCTCCGCGGCCGTAGAGGCCGAGGATGCAGTCGAAGATGGTCTGGTGGGCGGGCCTGTAGAAGTCGCCGATCTGGACGGCGTCGATGACGTCCGCAATTGCGTCCTTGGACAGGAGCATCGCACCGAGGACAGACTGTTCAGCCTGTTCGTCGTGTGGAGGTAGTGGTCCTGCCCAGGCTTGGGCCGTGGTCATCGCAGGCGCCGGCTCGGCACGACACACCACAAGATCGTCAGCCGATCGTGCGCCGTACGCGCTATCATGGGGTGGTCCGCGCAAGCGTGGGCCACCCTGCAGGTGGTAGACATGTGAGGTCTCCAGCAGGTGAGATCGGAGGCAGGCCGGCAGCCTCACTCCGACTGGCAGAACCCGTCCCGGGCCAACGGGGCGGGTTTTGTGTTATTTGCTGACGATCATCGTGTGGTATTTGTCGACGTACTCCCACCCTTCTGTCGTCAGCGTGTAAAGCCGGTTCTTACGACCGCTATCCCCGTTCGCGGAATCGGTGTCAACGAACCCCGCCTGGAGTGCGTTCTTCATCAGCCGGTCGGTGTTTTGCCAGCTCAGCTGCAGTACCGCGGCCACTTCCTGTGGCCTTCCGGTACCTCCCCAGTCGGCAAGCAACCACAAGGCACTTTCAGTAGTCCGCGGCAGTCTGTCAGGCGAGCGCCGCATTCTTTGTGCGAAGCTCGGCTGTTGAGCCGCGATCTGCTCGACCTCTAACGCGTCGACGTGTCGCGGTGCAACCTGGGTTAGGCGCCCCGCGAGGATCATCGCGCACAGATCGGCCTGCGAGACGGTCAAGCGGCGAGCGGCCTCGGCGAACGGCATCCGGCTGCTGCCCAAATCCAACGACTGCTGGAGCGGGGCCACTGCCGTCATCTCGTCCTCCTCTGCTCGATCGGGTCAAGGTCAGGTCTACACCTGCAAGCCGTCGATGCCTCCGATTTCGGAGGTTCGGCGTGTCGCTTGCCGGACACTACGAGATCAGCCCGAGTTGATCAACACCAGGGGTGGATTGGTTCGACGCACTTCGGACTGGTGGCTTACTACGTCGCAAACGCCCCCAGCATTCATCCGCTGAGACTGGATGATCTACGACATAGGCGGTCAGTCCGACTAGTTACGTCACGGTGACGAAAAATAACAGCAGGTCAGAAGGGGTGTCGAAATTATGTCTGATATGTACGGGTTTGGTCGCTGTCTTGGCAGCGTGTATCCGCCCCACGAGCGGAGGGGCTAGGAGCTGCTCTGACTTGGGGCATCGGACGTGGCAGGCGGCGCTTCGGATCGCATGCCGACGTCGGTAGGAGACGTCATCGTTTGCGGAGACCAGGTCTCGCCGGTTACCCGCGTGGAGGGTTCTCAAGGAAAAGTAGGACCATCACGAAGGCCGAGGTGTCGCGTGGCCAGGAAGGGTTTTGCATTCAGCGTCGTTTCACTCTGACAATGCGGGCGCTTGTCCTGGTGCTGACACGGATGGCGGAGGTAGTCGACAGGGCGCCGTGATCGAACGTCGTCCGAGCTGGCTGGCTGCTGACGGGACGTTCCTCGAGTGCTGCTGGCTCCGGTCGATCGCACCAGGTTCGGCCGGAGCCTGGCGACATCGACGCATGGCGAGCCAGTCCGATCGACTGAGCAGAGGCAAAGGCAGTTCGGAGCGCCGAGCCGGCCCGATAGGCGGGGTAGCACCGGTTTAGCCAAGGCTGCGCGGCACCCGCGACCAAGTACCCATCGTGCACCCCTCTCCTGTCGCGCTGGGCGCCGCTGCGGCCTGCTTCTGCACCTGGTTGGGCTCCGGCGTCCACACGGGCGTGGTGAATGGCTGTAAGGGACTGCATGGTGCCCTGGTCAGGCTTTCCACCCGCGCGGTCCGGACACCTCTCGCTCGACGTTAGTCCGACCAGTCGTCTGAGCGTCCGCAACTGCGCCTTGTTCAAACAGATCGGTTGTAACCTCCGCCCAGTCGAAACGTGACCTGCTAGCCCCTGCCTGACTACATACGCCAGGTCATCCGCCCAGCATGTCAGCCTTGACGCCCGAGCTGACGTGCAGCCGCAGCTTGGCGGAGAGTCATATTCCAGGATGGCCTAGTAGTGGAGGCGCTCTAGCCAAGCCCATCCCCCCAACCTGCTTCGCTTCTCATCGCTGCCGCACCGCTGCGAAGTGGGCGGCGGTGGGTTCGAACGTGCTCGGGCACCATCAAGGGCCCGTACGCGGATCCGGATGCAGAGGTCGGCGATCACGGCAAGCCCGCAGGTTGATGGCGGCAGTTCGGAGCCCTGCGCGTAGGTGCGGTGCCAGGGAGCGCGGTTACCCCGTCGGGTCCGCAGTGACCTGCCGTGCCGATGGTCGAATTGCATGTTGCCGTGTCGGTTAAGCCGTTCACCCAAGGCCCGTTGCCTGACGCAAGTGGGCTCAAAATTTTGCCGGGAGTAGTGTTGTAGGCATCAAGGCCCGGCTTGTAGGCGGCTGAGGAGGTGATCATGCGAGCTCTAGATGGAAGACGACTGTTGACTTCCGGCGACTTTGCGGACCTCTGCCTGGCCGGCGGCTGGCTCTTGGGTGATCACCCTCGAGAGGCAATGGAACCTAGTCTGAGTGCCTCTACCGCCCTGAATAGCGGGGAATGCCTTGCCGCTTCATCGGTTGGTCCACGGTCTCGTTGGTCAGTCGGTACACAATTGCGTTCAGATACCAGCGGCCGGGTGAACCGGTGGACCGTGTTGTCGGCCCAGTTGTGTGGCGAATTGTTCGCCGACTCGGAGGCCCTCTGGCCTAGCGGGTGGCGCGCCCACTTGTCAGCCGACATGTCACCAGGAGCCGCCATCCGAGCACGTGCACGAGCGTGGGCTGCAGCCTGCAGCGTACCCCGGGGTGAAGAGCGCACCTGTCGGTCTAGCATGTTCGCAAGCGGAGCGGTACAGCTCCGATCAAACTTCCGACCTGCACGAACAGCTGCAAACTTGTCGGAGTACCTACCTGACGACCTGCCTGACTGGTTGCCTTACCTCCTGCCTGACGTACTACCAAACGACCTGTCTAACAAGTTGCCGGACATGGTGTCGGTGTCCTTGCCTGAGTCAGGACCTGCAGCTATGTGGAAACGTCACCATGACACTATGGCAAGCTGGCAGCCAAACCGAATGCGGACGGTGTCATCAGTAAGGTCAGGTAGGTGCCGGTTGGCTGGTCACCGCACGTTGCCGCCAACAGACGCAGGAACCCCACCGCAAGCCAAAGGGTGGAGTAAGTTGGCGGGCGGAACGCGTACTGTCTGGCGCATTACAGCGCTAACGGCCGAACCAATAATTGTGGTAAGTGGCACGCAGCGCTGTTCGCTCGCCATTTACCAAGGGGGCTTGTGCACCAGGCCGCTCAAGATGTTCACAGCTGCTCGATACATAAAACCACCTAGTTTTTCGCCTACGGCCCCGCGTGCAGCTGCATGCGCTGGTGAACCATGCGACTTCGAAGCCGGCAGGTGCATGTCGTCACGTGCCCGGTTGTCTAGACTGCGGTGTCGGACACTGCGTAGGCAGGTATAGATTGCAGCCTAGGAAGCCCCGTGTAGCTACCGGGGTAGACTCCCATTGGCGCACAGTTCCATGGTCCGACATGCCCATATACGCGCTCTCCGATTTGCACGCATGGGTACTGCTGGATGCACGTTTCGGTGCACATCTAACTGCGGCAGTTGGTGGCAGGCTCGGTCGGGCGGCTAGGTAGGGCTGTGGTACGATCTGGCCTCGGCAGGCCGGTCTACCCGGGCCTGTAGACGGCGACGTGCATCCTGGCGCGCTGCCTTCCTCAGCCGGAGGTCACTAGTGTCCCTGGACACCGAGTACGTTTGGCCGCCAACGTGGCTGTCTCCAAAGGCGCACAGCTGGTTGCCAGTCGACTGGCTCGACCAGATTCAGAGAGTGGTCGCGCTCATCAACGGCAAGGGCGGCGTCGGCAAGACCACCGTCAGCGCCAACATGGCAGGGCTGGCGGCTGCGAACGGGCAGCACGCGCTGCTCATTGACGCCAACGCTCAGGGCAACATCGCTCGCGAGCTCGGGTATCGGAAGAGCGCGATCGACGACAAGGGCGAGGCGTTCTACGAGTCGATCCGCCGCGGCCGGCCGCTCGAACCTGCGCGAGACGTACGTCCGGGGCTGGATGTGGTTGTTGGAGGCTCCGAGCTCGAAGGCCTTGGCAGCCTGCTCAACTCGATGGTGGGGGTCGTTGGGCCTGCCGCGAACCTCGCGCTCGCGCGGTGCCTTGTGCCGATCGCGCCCGACTACGACCTCATTGTGATTGACTCGCCGCCGGAGAATGCGCCTGTTGAACGGCTCGTGCTGACCACCTCGCGGTACCTCATCGTGCCAACTAAGTCCGATGACGCGAGCCTGGATGGCCTCGGCATGGTCGCGGATAGGTTCACGGATGCCAAGGCGCTCAACCCTGACCTTGAGATCCTGGGCGTGCTGCTGTTCGCTACTGGACGAGGGTCAAGCGCGATCCGTAGGGACGTAGCCACACGGGTGAAGGCGATGCTAGGTGACGTTGCACCACTCTTCGATCGGGTGGTTGGGCACGCCGAGAAGATCGCCAAAGAAGCTCGAACCAAGGGCAAGCTGGTCTTCGAGCTTGAGGAGCATCGTCTAGATCGTCTCCGGAACCCGGACGATCCCAACCGTAGGAAGACGCCGATCGAAGAGCTGGCGGAAGACTACGACGGCATCTATGCCCAGTTTTGCCAGATGCTAGCCGAACACGAATCAACCGCTGCGTAGGAGATCCAATGACCGACTCAACGACCGAGTCCAAGGCCGGGACTGAGGACGAGGCCATCGGAGCTGCCTTCGCCACCGGTCGCCGTCGTCGTGGCGCCGGCGCGCCGCAGTTGCCTGATCGCCGCAGTGGTGGGCGGGCTGGCACAGTTCCTGAGGCGGCGGTCGCAGCGCACGTGCCTCCTGTTGAGGTGAACGCGCCCCAGAAGCCAGCCAAGCCGGTTGATGACGAAGACTGGGCCACTGGCGTCCAGCAGGGGCCGGCCGCTGACGACTGGGAGTCGGCACCTCCGGCCTTGGAGGATGTTGCAGGTGCTGACGATACCGACGAGAGCGGCGCTGAGGGAGGGTCGACCACTGAGCGGCCCTTGAACGTGACGATCTACCCCCCGCGCGCTCTGGTTGACCGCATTGAGGGCTATCAGGAGACCCAGAAGAAGAGTCTCCGGCTGCGACAGTATGCAAACGGCCGGGTCGTGCTCGACGCCCTGATGGAGGTGGACGAGGACCGCTTGATCGCCGAGGTTGTCCGCCGTCACCGGCCGGAGCCGGCCAAGAAGTCCCGGTTCGTCGCGATGAAGCCCGTCAAGCCCACGGGCGAAGTGAACAAGCCCGGCTGGCACTTCACGATGATCCCGTCGAACCTGGATGCCGCTGACGACCTGGTTGAGGAGGTCAAGGCGCGAGGAGTTCCGACCAACCGGTCGGACCTGCTCTGCACGGCGCTGGACATGTTTCTGCCGCAGCGGATACGTCGGTCGTCCAGGAAGGGCGCGGCTACGTCGGCACCTGAGGACGCGGAGAAGCCTGCCGCCGCCGAGGCGTCGTAAGGAGTCAGGACCCCCGTAGATCCCCCCGCCTGATGTGGGCCCCGCGCGCGAAGGTTGCCGCGGGGCCCACAGTCGTACTTGCAGGGCCATTTGGCTACTCGGCGCAAGCGACAGCCTTTGCAAGCGCTGCCCGTATGGGTGATGGACCTGCGAGCTACTACTGTCCGTAAGTGTCAAGGCTAGCCCAACTGGGTGAAGTTCGCATGGATCTTTTGGACTAGCGTGTGGGTGTCGAGGTTCTATCGTCACAGGTAGGAGGAAACCTGCTCTATTGACAACACCGGGGTGCCCCGGTCCTCCACACTCGGGGGTTATGGCACACCGGGTATTGGGGGAGATGCGCATGGCACCAGGCTTGCGGCAACGCTGGGTGACGACGAGGGCGTCGTTGAGCCTTGCGCTTGCGAGCGGCCTCATGCTGGCCGCCTGCGCTGGTGGCGGAGGGACGGGGTCTTCAAGCGTCGGTGGGTCGTCGACTGAGAGTTCGCCGACGGCTACGTCCGCATCGCCAGAAGCGCTAGCGACGAACGCCGCGATGGTTGCATACGAGGGCTACTGGACCGTGAGCAATCAGGCGAACTCGGCGCCTGGGAAGCAGGACTGGCACGCCGAGCTCGCCAAGTACGCGGCAGACCCTGCGCTGACACAGCGGATCCAGGCGCTCGCCAACTTCGCTTCCGTACCCGCTCACTTCGTGGGAGAACCGAAGCGCTCGCCACAACCAACTTCTGTATCCCTGCAGCAGCCGCCGCGGGTAACGATCACAGACTGCTTGGACGTTTCCGAGTGGAAGTTGGTCAGTGACAAGCCTGGCGAGGTGGGGAAGAACTTGAATGATCCGAACCAACCGCAGCGGTACAAGTTCACTGCCGAAGTCGTGCAGTATCAAGATCCGTCGCGCTGGCTGGTTCAAAAAACCGAGCCGCACTTGGATCAGACATGCTGAATAGACTGTCGAAGGTAATGGTCCTTGTTTTCGCCGCCGGAGTAGTACTCGTCGGCGTCAACGTCGTGTCTACTACGCCGGCCTTTGCTGATGGTCAGCCATGCAAGGTCATCAGCGACCAGGGCGTTTGCTTGATTGACGTCACATCCCCGGGTCGTCCGGGTGGGCCGCAGGACCCAGGGCAGGGAGGGCAGGGTGGCCAGGGCTCGGGACCGGGTAGTCCAGTAACGAACCCGTGCAAGTACGTGCCGTTGAGTCCCCAGCCGCCCGCTGGGGATCCCATGTGGCAAGGTCACAAGCCGTCTGATGGGACGCTTATGCAGCAACTTTGCCTGAGTGGTTCGCAGACGAGCATAGGTTTGATGACGGTGGTGTTCGTACCAAACGGCCAGGATCCTGCAGCGGTCGCACCACCGGATCCAGCAGTTCTGGCGCAGCAGGCGATTGCCCAGATGGTGCTATTGAAGCCCACTATCGAGATGGCGCCGCCGCCCGGATCCGCCGGCGCGGTGGTCGGTGTGCCGGTGTGGATGTGGATCGACCGCGGTCCGTCGAACACCGGACCGGTCTCGAAGAGCGTCTCCGCCGGCGGGGTCACGGTCACCGCGACGGCGGTGGTATCCGAAGTGGACTGGGCTATGGGCGACGGCCACAGCGTGACCTGCACGAGCCCGGGAACGCCGTACGACGTCTCCCGTGCAGCGCAGGGCAGCCCGGACTGCGGGTACGTCTACCAGCTGCGGAGCCTGCCCGAGCGCACCGGCGGCAGCGGGAAGTACCAGATCACGGCGACTTCCGTGTGGTCGATCCACTGGGCCGGCGGCGGCCAACAGGGCAACCAGACGCTGCGCCTGTCCGCCAGCACCACCCTCGCGGTCGGTGAGCTGCAGAGCGTCAACCGCGGAGGCAATGGATGACCACGACCACGTCCGTCTACTCAGGACCGCAGCCAGGCGGTGCTCCGTCCAGCGGGCCACTCGGCGGGGCCGGCACGCCGGCGATGCCCGCGCCGCGCCGGCGCCGCAAGCCGGCGTTGTTCGCGCTCGCGGTCGCGTTGATCGTGCTGGGCGCGCTGGGTGCGGTGTGGGCGGTTAACCAGGCGTCCGCTCGAGTGTCCGTCGTCGGGATGCGGGACACCGTCGCGTTCGGACAGACCGTGCAGCAACGTGACCTCGTCGAGGTGCAACTGCCCGACGATCCGGCGCTGCACCCGGTGCCGTGGTCGCAGGCGGCGTCCCTGGTCGGCAAACGGGCCGCTACCGACCTGCAGGCCGGCAGCTTGATCACCGCGAACGCGGTCACCGACCAGGGCGTGCCCCCGCAGGGCAAGGACATGGTTGGGGTGCCGGCGAAGTCGAACCAGATGCCCGGCACGCCGCTGCACCCGCGCGACCGGGTGTTGCTGGTGCCCTACAGCGGCGGTAGCGGCTCCGGAGAGCAGTCCGGGGGTGCCAGCACCGACAGTGGCTCCGGGGCTGGCTCGTCGGCGCTGTCGGCCGAGGTGTACGCGGTGCGGGCGGCCGACGCCAACGGCGTGAGTGTCGTCGACGTGCTGGTCCAGGACGGCCAGGGCGCCGGACTCGCGCAGCGCGCGGCTGCGGGGCAGATCGCCATCGTGCTGCTGCCCAAGCAATAAGGAGAGGAACGACCAGACCATGTTGATCGCGTTGGTGTCCGCGAAGGGCGCGCCCGGCGTCACGACCTCCACGCTGGCCATGGCGTTGACCTGGCCCCGCGCTGTCGTGCTGGCCGAGTGCGACCCTCGGGGCGGCGACGTGCTCGCCGGGTTCGCGGCCGGCCGGTTGCCAGCGGACCGCGGCCTGGTCGAGCTGCAGATCCGTGGCCGCAACAACACCATGGCGAACGAGTTGCCATCCCAGCTGGTCCAGCTGCCCGGCACCTCGCAGGCCCAGTACCTGCTGCCGGGAATCGAGTCCGCGCAGCAGGCCGGCGCGATCGACTGGGACCAGCTGGCGGGCGTGTTCCGGCGGCTGCACGACGAGCGCCAGGTCGACGTGCTCGCGGACTGTGGCGAGGTCCACGCCCAGCACTCACCGGCGCCGATCTTGCGGGCTGCTGACCTCGTGGTGCTGGTGGCGCGGACGACCATGCCGGCCGTGCGAGTGGCGGTGAAGACCGCGGCCGCGCTCCGCACTGACCTGCAGAACAACGGAATGGGCGCCGACCGGCTGGTCGCGCTGCTGGTGTCCAGCCCGCACGGCTACTCCAAGGACGAGATCGGCAAGCAGCTGGACCTGCCGGTACTGGGCGAGATTCCGTGGCACGAAACGGCAGCGCGGGTGCTCAGCGAGGGTGCTGACATGCGGGATCGCTACCTGCACTCGAAGCTGGTCAAGGCCGCCTCCGACGCCGGACAGCGGGCGGGCACGTGGGCGTGGCAGCACTACAGCGAAGCCGATGCGATGCGGCGCAGCGCCCAGCCGATCACCAACGGGTATCCGGTGCCGACGATGATGGGGGAGCGACGTGGCCGCTGACCAGCAACATCGCACCGTCCAGCCCTACGTGGGGTTCCCGGTGCAGGACGACGGCAACGGGCCGACCAGCGTCGTTCCGGCGGCGTTGATCGCCACCGCCAGCAACGGTCGAGCACCGGGGGCCGCCGGACCGGGTCGGGCGGTGGTTGCCTCACAGCGGCCGGCCACAGTGGACTACGCGCTGATCGAGCGGATCAAGAACTCGGTCAACAGCAGCCTGGACAAGGTGCAGGAGTCCCGCGAGACGCCGCTGGACGACGACGGCGTGAAGCAGCTGGCGCGGCAGCTGATCGAGGAGGCGCTGCAGGGGCTGGCGCGGGACCGCACCAACGCCGGCCAGGCGCCGCTGCGGGCGGAGGAGGAGCAGCGCGTCCGGGCCGCGGTCTTCTCCGCTCTGTTCGGCCTGGGCCGGATCGAGCCGCTGCTCAACGACCCCGACGTCGAGGACATCGTCATCACCGGCACCAGGCCGGTGTACCTGCTCTACTCCGACGGCCGGCAGGAACTCGCGCCGCCGGTGGCCGACACCAACGAGGAGCTGCTCAACCAGCTTCAGCTGATCGCGACCCACCACGGCCAGAACGAGCGGCAGGTCAGCGCCAGCATGCCGTTCCTGAACATGCGCCTGCCCGACGGGTCCCGGCTCGCGGCGATGTGGTCGATCACCCCCGAGCCGCACATCGTCATCCGCAAGCACCGGTTCGTCGACATCAGCCTGGCCGACCTGGTCCGGATGGGAACCCTGTCGGGCGCGATGGCCGCGTTCCTGTCGGCCGCGGTCGCCGGAAAGTGCAACATCCTGGTCGTGGGCTCGCCGCGGGCAGGGAAGACCACGCTGCTGCGGGCGCTGGCGCGGTGCCTGCCCGCGGCCGAGCGGGTGGCCACCCTGGAGACCGAGTACGAGCTGCTGCTGCACGAACTGCGCGACGACCGAGGCGAGCTGAGGTGGCCTCACATGCTGCCGTGTGAGACCCGCCCGGGCACCGGCGAGGTGCTCGCGGACGGCCGCGTGATCGGCGAGGTGAACCTGGAGCACCTGCTACCGCAGTCGCTGCGGATGAGCGTGGACCGCGTGATCGTCGGCGAAGCCCGCGGACCCGAGGTCGAGCCGATGCTCATGGCCATGCTGCGCGGCTACCCGGGCAGCATGTCGACGTTCCACGCCAACTCCGCCCACTCCAGCTTCGACGGCCTGGGCTCGCTGCTGATGTCGAACAACAACGCCTGGAACCGCGAGTCCGCCCAACACTTCATCGCCAGCGCCCTCGACCTGATCGTCTACGTGGACTACGTCGACATCCCCGGCGGCCGCCAGCGGTTCGTCACCGAGATCGTGGAGGTCACCGGGCCCGGCGAGGGCACCCGACCGGCGACAACGACGATCTTCGGCCCGAACCCGCAGCTGGAATCCGCCGGCGACCCGCGCGGATACCCACTGCACCAGCCCGAGTCGACCCGCGGCCGGCTGCGCCGGGTCGGCTTCAACTGGAACTGGCTCAGCGAACAGCACGGCAGCTGGGAGAACCCGTTCCCGCACGGCGGCAGGAGCGCGGCATGAACCCCATCAGCCTGATCGTGGCCGTGTCGACGGCTGTCGTGCTCACCGGCGTTGTGCTGCTCGTGCTCGCCATCCGCGGCCGCGAACCCGACAGCGCGCCGGACTTCGTCCGTAACCGTCGGTTCGGCTCCCGGCTGAGCCTGCGCGGCAAGGGCCCGGAGGCCCGTTCGCGCCGGTTGCGCGCGGCCGCCGCCGCGGTGGCGTTGGTGGGCGTGTGGGTGCTCACCGGATGGCCGGTGGCCGCGCTGCTGGTCAGCGGCGGCATCCTGGCCGTGCCGTACCTGTTCGGCGCGGCCAGGCAGGCCAAGCGGCGCATCGCGCGACTGGAAGCCCTGGAGGAGTGGACCCGCCGCATGGCCGACTCCATGGCCTCGGGCAGCGGCACCGTGCAGACCATCGTCCGCTCGGCGCACAACGCGCCGGACGCGATCGCCGCCGACGTCACCACCCTGGCCAATCGTCTGTCCACGCCCCGCTGGGACAAGCAGGCCGCGCTGCGGCAGTTCGCCGACACCTTCGACGATGCCCCGGCCGACATGGTGGCCATCGCCCTGGGCATTGCGGTGAGCACCCAAGGCGCCCGCCGCGTCACTGACGTGCTGCGCGACATGGCAGCGCAGGTCAGCGAAGAAGTCGAGGCGCAGCGCGCGATCGAGGCCGACCGTGCCGAGCCCAGGTCGGTCGCCCGCAACATCTTGATCATCCTGGCGGTGTTGGTCGTCGCCATCGTGCTGGCCGGGCAGTTCACTCGGCCCTACGGCACACCGCTGGGCCAGATGGTCCTCGTCGCACTCGGCGCCGTGACCTTCACCGCGTTGTTGTGGATGCGCCGCCTGCAGTTGGGCACACCGGTGCCGCGGATCCTGGTTGACGCACCGGTGCCCGAGGCGGGGGAGGAGCGATGAGCGGCAACCTGGTGTTCCTGCTGATCGCCGGCGGCGCCGTCGGACTCGGGGTCCTGCTTCTGCTGCGGGGGCTCGCGCCCGTCCAGACCGATCTCGCCGACGGCCTGGCCAGGCTAGACACCAGCACATTGCTGGCCGAGCAGCCCGGCCTGGCCAGCCTCGGCACCGTCGAGGACCCGACCACGCTGACCCGGCTGTTCACCGCGGTCAGCCACCGGCTCGGCCGGCTGAACATCACCACACCCGACAGCGACCTGCAGATCCTGAGCATGACCCGCGACCAGTACATCGGCCTGCGGGTTCTGGCCCCGTTGGTCGGGTTGGCGTTGGGCCCCGTGCTCACCGTGCTGGGCTGGGTGGCCGGCTTCCCGATTCCGGTGGTGTTCAGCCTGGTGGAGTCACTGCTGCTGGCCGCCGTGATTTGGTGGTGTGTCGGCCGCGTCGTCGCCGGCCGGGCCGAGGACGCTCGCCGGGAGATGCGCTACGCCCTGGTCAGCTACATCAACGTGGTGGCCCTGCACCGGGCCGCCGGGGCCGGCATCGTCTCCGCGCTGCACGAGGCCGCGACGGTGTCCGGGTCCTGGGCCTTCCGGCAGATCACTCGACAACTGGCCTACTCCGAACGCGCAGGCCAGCAGCCGTGGGAGGGTCTGGCCGACCTCGCTCGCACGCTGGACATCAAGGAGCTCGCCGACATCGGCAGCATCGCCAGTGTGTCCGGCGTGGAGGGCGCTGCGGTCTTCGACACCCTGCTGGCCCGAGCCAGGTCACTGCGTTCTCAACTGCTGGCCGACGAGAAGACCGAGGCCGCCGAGTCCTCCACCAAGCTGACCTACCCGCAGACCGTGCTCGCCGCGGTGGTGATGGTGTTCCTGCTGTTCCCCGCGATGATGCGGCTGCTGGGTGGGTGAGACCGATGCCGAAACGACGACATGACAGCACCTCGCGACCGTCTCACCGTGGGGGAATCAACACCGAGGAGCACAACCGATGATCCGCAATCTGCAGACCCACCTGATGATGCTGTTCGCCTTCACTGGCGACACCGCGGAGTCCGTCCGGGCCCGGCTCGCCGCGCTACGCGCAGAACCCGAGCGCGGCGGCGGCAAGGGGTCGATGGAGGAGATCCTGCTCGCTGTCGGAGGCACGATCATCGCAGCCGCCGTGCTGGCCGGGATCGGCGCCGCCGTCGCGGCGGCGGTCGGCAAGCTCGGCTGATCGCGGCCGGAAGCCGGGGACTCAAATCATGCCGCCGCGCCGCTGGCGAAGCTTGCGCGCCGAGCCCGAGCGCGGGGGAGGCACCTCACTCGCGTGGGTCATCGTGATGCCCGCGATCCTGCTCGTGATTTTCACCGGGGTACAGGCCGGCCTCTGGTTCTACGGACGAGTTCTGGCGCTGCACGCTGCCCAGGAAGCGGTGCTGGCCGGCCGGGTTGACCCGGTGTCCACCGCCCGTGCCCAGCAGCGAGCCCAGCAGTTCCTCGACGAGGCCGCCGGCGACTGGATCACCGCACCGACCGTCGACGCCACCACCGACGGCGACACCGTGCGCGTGACTGTCACCGGCCGATCGCTGACGATCGTGCCGGGATTGAACTTGACCTTCAGCCAGACCGCCGCCGGCGGCGTGGAGAGGCCAGCGCCATGAGCAATCCTCACCACGCATTGCGGCACCGGTGGCACACCCTGACCAGCGAATCCGAGCGCGGCGGCGGCCGAGCCGCACTGGAGACGGCTATCCTCGCCCCGGTTTTGATCCTGGTGTTCATCATCCTGGTCATCGCGGGCGGGCGGATCAGCAGCGCCGGCTCGGCGGTGGAGGAGGCCGCCCGGGCCGCGGCCCGCGAAGCCTCGCTGCAACGCGACGGAGCCACCGCGCAGAGCAGGGCCACCAGAATTGCCGAGCAGAGCTTGGCCGGCCAGGGCCTGGTGTGCGACTCGCTGCAGGTCGTGGTAGATACCAGCCAGTTCAGCAGGCCACTGGGCCAGCCCGCCCAGGTCACGGCCACGATCACCTGCCAGGTCCGGCTGTCCGACCTCGGGCTGCCGGGTGCCCCGGGCAGTAAGACTATGACCAGCACCTTCGTCTCGGTCATCGACCCGTACCGTGAACGGGGGCAAGCATGATCGTGTGGCTGCGCGCCGCCTGGTCCCGCCTGGCCTTCCACCCCGAGCGGGGCGGCGGAGGGATCTCGCTGATGATCGTGCTGTTCGTGCCGGTCGCGCTGATCGTGCTGGCGCTGGTCGTCGACGGCGGCGGCAAGGCGCGGGCGATCAGCCGCGCCGACAACATCGCAGAGGAGACCGCCCGCGCCGGCACGACCGGGGTCAACATCGGCGCGCTGGGCCAGGGCAGCGGCCAGGTCCTCGACGCGAACGCCGCGGTCGCCGCCGCCCGCACCTACCTGGCCGCCGCCGGCGTGCCTGGCACCGTCGCCGTCGAAGACGGAAACCGACTCACCGTCACCGTCACCATCAGCCAACCGACCGTCCTGCTAGGCATGATTGGCGTCGACCAGTGGACCGTCACCGGGCACGGAACAGCGCAGCTGCTGCGCACCGGCTGACATGTCCACGAGGCCACAGGGAGGCGACCATATGAGCACACCACGAACAGCGCGGCGACCAGGCCGCCTGCAGGCGGCGCTGCGCGGCGCCGGCGCGTTGGCCGCCCTGCTCGTGCTGTTGGTGGGCGTCCCAATCGGACTGTGGATCGTCGGCCACGGCTACCTGCCCTCGTCGGTGCCGAGCCTGCAGCAGGTCCAGGACGCACTGACCACACAGGACTCCGGGCAGCTGCTGCTGGGAGTCGCGGTCGTCATCGGCTTCCTGGCCTGGGCGGTGTTCGCGATCTCCACCGTCATCGAGCTCGCCGCGCGCGTGCGCCGCCGTCCGGCACTGCAGATCCGCGGCCTGGGCTGGGCCCAGACGATCGCCGGAATCCTGCTGACCGCGATCATCACCGGCCTGCTCGGCGGCACCGGCGCCAACGCCGCCACCGCGCAGGCCCTGCCGCTGGATGCCCATCAGGGCCGGCCGGCCACGACCTCCGCGCCCGCGTTCCCCACGGCGACGGCCCCGACCGGCGCGCCGACGGCGGCCGCGGCGACCACGTCGGTGACCAGTTCCACGACGGCGACGCCGGTCAGCACCTCCTCGCCGCAGCAGACCTCCGCCCAGCCGCCGGCAGCGGGCCAGCCCGCCGCTCCCGCGGCGAGCCCGGCCGCAGCCCCGCAGCGCACCTACACCGTCCGCACCCGCGACACCCTCTGGGGACTGGCCCAGCGCTGGTACGGCGACGGTGTCGCGTTCAGCAAGATCAAGGACCTCAACGTGGGTCGGGCGCAGGCCGACGGCCGCGCGATGGACGCCAGCGGCGAGATCTTCCCCGGCTGGAAACTGGTCGTTCCCGCCGACGCCGCCGTGCCGGCGTCCGAGCTGGACACCACGCCCGGACCGGCCCACGACGTCCAGGTCACCGTCTACCCGGGAGACACACTCTCCGAGATCGCCCTGGAGGAGACCGGCGACGCCAGCAACTACCCGGCCATCTTCGCCCGCAACGCCGGACACCCCCAGGCCGACGGCCGGGCCCTGACCAACCCGGACCTGATCTATCCGAACTGGACACTCACCGTCCCGGTCCCCGGCGCCGCGCCGGCTCCGCCCGCGGCGACATCGGGCCAACCGCCGGCAGCGCAACCCAGTGCCCCGCCCGCCACGCCCCAGCAACAGTCGACGCCCCAGCAGACGACCTCCGCACCCACCAGCGCCGCCCCGCCGGCGACCACCGCCCCGCCGGCCAGCGCCGCCGTTCCGCCCGGGGCGACCGCGCCGGCACAGCCCACCACGCCCGCCCAACAGCAGCCCACGAACACGGCGCCGGCACCGACCTCGGCCCAGCAGCCCGTCGCACCCCCGAAGACCACCACCACGCCCGTGGCCACCCCGGCAACGCCGACCACCACACCTGTGGCGGAACCTGCGGCCGACGGCCTGCTCGGCGACCTGCTCCACGCCCCGTTCGCCCTGACGGTCTCGGCGATCCTGGCCGGCGCCCTGAGCGTCGGGCTCGTGGTGGCCCGCCGCCGCCAGCACCGCCACCGCGGGGACGGCCGCCAGGTCGCGCTGCCGTCCAACGCCGCGGTCCGGGTCGAACGCGCGATGCGCGCCGCCTCCGCTCGCGCCGACATCTCCTTTTTGGACCTGGCCCTGCGGTCGCTGTCGGCCCAGCTGGCCGACCAGGACCACGACAACCTTCCCGACGTCCTCGCCGCCTGGCTGGGACCGGCCGGCCTGCGTCTGCAACTGGCCCAGCCGCGCCTGGACGCGCCCGCGCCGTTCCAGGCAGAGGCCGACGGGCTGCACTGGTTCGTGCCGGCCGACGCCGACCTGCCGGTCACCGCGGACACCGCGGCCGACCACCTCGCGCCCCTGCCCACCCTGGCCAGCGTGGGACGCCTGGACGACGAGCAGTTCCTGCTCGACCTCGAGGGCCTGGGCGCGCTGTGCATCACGGGCAACCCCACGAAGGCCGTCGAGCTCCTGCGCCACCTGGCCGCCGAACTGGCCCACAACATCTGGTCGGACGGGCTGGACGTCCTGCTGGTCGGAGAGTGGGGCGCCGCCCTCACCGCGATCAACCCCGCCCGCATCCGCGCCGTGCCGACCCTCTCCGAGGCCCTCACCGGCCTCAGGCAGCGCCTGGACGACGCCCACCGGACGCTGGAGTCCTCCGACGCCGAATCCGTCCTGCACGGCCGCGTCAACGACCTGGACGGGGACGCCTGGATGCCCGAGGTGCTCCTGGTCGCCTGTCCCGAGGACTCTGACCCCGAGGCCAGCACCGAGGCCGAGCTCGTCGACGTCCTGCGGCAGCTCGCCGAGGTCGGGCGCTCGGTCGTGGCCGTGGTCGCCACCGGCGTGGCCGACCCCACCGCGCCCGGCCTGACCATCGAGATCGACGCGACCGGCACGCTGACCGTGCCGGACCTGGTCGCGGACCCGCTGCGGGCCGAAGGAATCCCCGAGGCCATCGTGGGCCAGTTCGTGGAGCTGTTCGCCGCCGCGCAGGCCGACGACGAACCCATCCCCGAGGCATCCGATCCGGCACCGTGGGCCCAGATGATGGACGCCTCCGGCCGCCTGATGACCAGCCAGGAGACCCCACTGGTCTCCGCAGACAGGACGCCCGGCGACGGCACCGAAGCCGCCGAGCCGATGGCGCAGCAGAACGTCGGACGCCCAGCGCAGCCCGCCGAGCCGCCGGCAGCCCAGCAGTTGTCGGCCGCCGACCCCGGCCAACAGGATGGTGACCGCGACGGCCAGGGCGATCCGGCGTTTCACGGCCGGCTCGTCGAGTTCTCGCCCCGCGACGGCGGCAGCCAGCAGCAGGCACAGGCCCAGCTCGACCTCGTCCGCGAACAGGACCCGACCCTGGACGCGGACCTGCGGGAATGGCACGCCGTGGACTGCGTACGGCCGAAGGTCGGAATCCTCGGCGAGCCCACCGTGGCAGGACCCGGTTTGCCGCCGCAGCAACGCATGCAGTTCTACACCGAGGTGCTGACCTACCTGGCCCTGCACCCGCGCGGCGTCAAGCCCGACAAGCTCGTCGACGACCTCTGGGAAGGCCAGCAGGTCCAGCGCGTCACCTACCGACAGGTCATGAGCACCGCTCGTAAATGGGCCGGCACCTTCGCGGGCGACGACGGCACGCAGGAGTTCTACCTCACCCACGCCCGCAGCGACGAGCCCTACCGGCTGGTCGACTGTCTACTGGACTGGGCGCTGTTCCGGCGGCTGCGCAAGCGCGCGCAGGCCGCCACCGCCGCCGGCGACGTCGACACCGCCGTCACCGACTACCGCGCGGCGCTGGACCTCGTGCGCGGTCCGGCCTTCGCCAACCTCCGCCCGGGCGGCTACTCGTGGCTGGCTAACCGGGACCAGAGCCACGACCGGCACCTGCCTGGGTTCGTCGCGGAGACCGCGACCGAGCTGGTGGACCTGGCGCTGGCCGCCGGCGATTTCGAGCTTGCCGAGTGGGCCGCCACCACGGCCCTGTCCGCCGACCCCTACCGAACCGAAGACCGGCCGCTGCTGGACCTGATGCGCATCGCCCACGCCCGCGGCGACCAGGCCGCGCTCGAGCGGCACGCCCGCCAGCTGCTCGCCGACGCCGACGCCGAGGTGCCCGAAGACCTGCCTCCGCACACCTTCGCCACGTTCAACGAACTGCTGCCCCGAGGGCTGCGGTCGCTCCGGCGCGGCGCCTGACCCTCGGAGCGAAAACGGGTCCAGCGCGTCGGGGGGCGTCGCGCTGGACCTCGCCCAGAACGTCGTTCCCGACGGCCGGCCCGTTACGCCGTCCGGACGCCAGGTGTGCCGTGGCCGGCCAAACGGATCCGGTCGACCGGGGCGCCGTGACCGCGAATGCAGCGGCAGGCCGGGGTGTTCATGCTCGGCGCGGCCAGCCCGACCAGCCGGCACGGTGGGGCCCGGCCGGGCCCCACCGTGCCGGCGTCAGGCCTTGCCCCGCACCGCGGTCACGATCGACACGATCTCCGGCGCCCGCGCGACGAACACGACGCCGACCACCGAAGTCACCGCCAGGACCAGCAGGACGAGGATCACCAGACGCTGGAACTGTGCCTGGTCGTGAAGGACCCCCTGAAGGAGATCCACCAGCCGCGGCAGAACCGGCCGCCGACGGCGGTCCGGCGTCGCGCGATGCCGGCGGAGACGCCGGGGCCGGGGAGAAGGAGATACGGTCGACACGGTGCTGACTCCTGCCTATGTGCGCTTCCGGGGATTGGCGCCACCGAGGTGGTCCCCTGTCGTCAGCAGGGGGCCACCTACCCAAACAGGGCTCTGACCTGGGCTTCTGGGCCGTGCGGTGAACGTGATGCGAAGCTAGCCGGACCCCGGCCGTCGCCGCCACCACCCTGTTCGATACGCTTTGGACCGCCACGGTCGACCCGAAGCTTCCCTCCTCGAACGAGGAGCACATGGCGGTCCAAAACGTATCGGCCAAGCCGTATGCAAAGGGAATTTTACCTATTGAAGTTGCCCCATAAGGAGCAACGTCGATGCCCCAAGGCGATCAACCCGCACAACCACCGTCCGGCGCCAAGGACCCCCGCAGGCGCCGCAGCCGGCTACAGGCCCGGCTGAAGACGCTCACCGCGTTGCGGGAGTCCTGCGGCTCCCGCGCTTATCCCGGGCTCGTAGACCACGTCCAGGCCGCCTGGGCTGCTGCGCTCGAGGCCAACCCGCCGCCGCAACACCTCGTGCTCGATCGCTCGCTCGTGCTTCGGCCCGAGCATCCGATGCCCTGGTGCCGTGACGTGGCGGCGCACGACCGCAAGCCCTTGATCAGGCGCCTTGCCAGCCCCCGCGGCATCACCGTGCAAGTCCTGCTCCTGGCTCTCCTGATCGAACAGACACGGCCGGAACCCGACCGCGGAACCGCCACGACGGTGCCGGTCCAGCCGTCCAACCGCACCCACCAGAACCAGGTGGCCTGGCCCGACCTCGTCACCGCCCATACGAAGGACACCTCCGACGACCCTCGCACCGTCTATGGCCGCCGCCATGAGGAGAAGCGGTACCGGCAGGTCACCTCCGCGCTGTCGACCCTGGACCAGGTCGGCATGGTCAAGATCAAGGAGCACGGCGTTCGGGACCGGTTCGAGGGCTTCCAAGTGCTCGCTGAGAACGTCGACAACCACAGCACTCCGGTCCCGTACCAGATCCCCGACAGCACACGGGCGTTCACAATCCCGACCACGTTCGTGACCAACGGGTGGGTCGGGCTGCTCACCGAGAGCGAGATCACCTTCTACCTCGCGGTCGCTTACCTGCAGTCTCTCCAGGTAGGCGAGGTGAAAACCCCCGTCAGCCTCCCCAAACGCACTCGCGAGCAATGGTTCGACTTCGGCAAGGACACCTTCGAGGCCCACCGCGAGCTCTTCCAGTTCGGACTGATCCAGACCACCATGGATCCACGACAGGAGTTCGACTACCGCCGCAACTTCGAGCAGGAGGACCGCGGCGACCCACACGTGTTCGGTGTCGTCCCTGGCGGTCTGGACCAGCCAGCCGAACGCGCCATCGGGGACGGTCTGGAACGTCTGATCGAGTTTCTCGAGTTCCTCACGTAACCGCGACCAGCCGCTGTCCACATGGACGTCGGACGAGCGAGCATGTCGGTGGTGGCGCGGCGCCGGTTGGTCTGCCTGCCCCGTTCGGTGCCACAGACGCCGCGCCGGTGATCATCTCTGTGTCGCGCCGGCGTCGAGCACGCGCCGGTAGAGGGCGTCGGCCAGTTGCGCGATTGCGACGCTGGCCGGGCAGTCGGGTTCCGTGATCACGAACAGCTGGCCGAAGGACACCGACCGCTGGACAGCCGAATCGCTCGGGATCCCAGGGGACAGCAGAAGCCCGGTCGCCGACTCCGGCAAGCCGCGTACGGCCTCGACCAGCCGCTGCCCGATACGGGTCGGGACCAGGCCGAGGAACCGGCCGCCCACGTCCTCCGGAGCGACACCCGATTCGTGCAGGATCCTCTCGAGCTCTGCGGCGATCTCCTCGGCCGAATAGGGAATGAACTCCATGGCGATGTCCGGCTCGGACACGAGATCGTCCTCGGCCAGGCCGTCATCGTCACCGCGTTCGCCTGAGTGATCGGGCTCGATGGAGTCGGCCGGGACGTCCAGCAAGCCGGCATTGTGCTCGATCCACCCCTGGTGCTCAGTGTCCCAAGTGGAGCCGAACAGCGACCGACCGGTCTCGGCGACCTGGGTCAGGAACGGCGCCCGGTTGGCCTCGCGCCACGCCTCGACCCTGGCTGCAGCGGCGGCCTCGCGGGCCCGGTGCTCGTCGGTCAGCTCGTCCTCGGTCACGCTGTCGTCCTCGTCGAGCAACTCGTACACGTCGTCCAAGCCAGACAGCGCGGCAAGGCAGTCGCCCAGGGGCTCGTTTGTGTAGCCGATCCTGGCCAACGCGTTGTCCAGCATCTCGTTCGGCGCCACCAACTCGTCCCCCTGCGCCTGGATGCGCAGCACCTCAGCCAGGTCGACGTAGCGGTCGTAGGCGTCGTCCAACCAGGACCACAGCTCATCCCGAGCCAGCACCGCCTCGTCGCGGTCGGAGTCGCTGGTCTCCCAGGTGCCGAAGATCGCCTGGTTCACTGGGACGCAGGTGAACACCGCGTCGGCCAGATGCGCCGCGTACGCAGCGGCCGGGCCTGCACCCAGCGGTGGCGCGTCGAGCAGCACCAGGTCCGAGGTGGCGGCCGCTGCCACCAGTAGCGCCCGCAGCTGCGCCTGCGTGCAATCCACCGGCCCGGGCAGCACCGCCAGGCGCCCGCCGCCGTCGGATGCGTGCAGCGTGATCACCTGCTCGGCCACGGACGACCAGTCGCCGGTCGCGATGAGGCGGTCCATCGCCGCGCGGGCCTCGGCTGATCGGGCCTGCTCGACGCGGTCGCTGGCGTACCAGTCCAACAGGCCGTTGAACTCGGCCAAGTCGATGATCAGCACCCGTTTCCCGGCTTCGGCCAGGGAGGCGCCGACGTTGACCACCGTGGTGGTCCGGCCGGTGCCGCCGCGTTGGGCAACGCAGGCGACCGTGACGCCCGCCGGGCGCCGAGCCCGAGTGGGAAGGAGGAGTTCCGGATGGGGGCCGACCAGATCGGCCATCGTCGGCAGCGCCTTCGCGAAGTCGATCTCCACGGCATCGCGCCACAACCCGATACGGCGCAGCGCGGTGCTCCCGCGGGCGATCAGCTCCGCGTGGGGCCGGTCAAATCGACGCGCGGCGAGGCGTTCGACTGGCTGCCACGGGTTATCGCTCGCATCAACAGCGACCGCGTCGGGCTGCGAGGCGCTCAACTCGGCCAGCGCACGCTTCCACACCGCGGCGGTGTTGTGCAGCACAAGTTCAGCGGCCTGGCCGGGCACGTACAGGCTCACGCGGTTGCGTCCGAGCAGTCGCCAGCGCAAGCCCTCGATCCCGGTCACGCCGGCGGCATAGGTCCACCTGGGCACGACGGCGTCGGCCAGCAGCGTTGTGGCCTCGTCAGTGAGGTACAGGGCGAGGTTGCCAGCAGTGGGGGAACTGGCGCGGATGCCATACGGGGCGTGGTCGAACCGTGCGGGGGCGTGCCGGCCGATGCGGGCCGCCAAGGCGGACAGGACCCGAAACTCCAGCAACGCCTGCTCCGGCTCCGTCGCGTCCGGCACCAGGGCCATGCCCGGCACCTGGTTGCGCAGCTGAACTTCCGCCTGCTGAAGGGTTTCTCCGGTGTAGGCGGTGCGGGCCCGAGCGCGGGACACGTTACGTGAACGGGCGGACATAGCCGCTGGCCTTCCCGACGTGCACCGCCCGGCTCGGGCCGTCGAAAAGTGTCGGACGTACCGTGAGTGACACAGCACAGGCCGAGCCCCTGCTCAAGGTTCTGCTGGCCAAGTGCGTCGCCATCAGCCGGGAGGCAACGCGCCAGCAAGGCCTCCTGCTGGCCCGCGTCACGCAGCGTACACCACGCGAGCACTCCCGGACGGAGTCCGGCGACGGACCCGCGGACGAAGGCACGAACGCCGGGCGCCTACTCGTCGTCATCGTCGTCGTCGGGAGTCGGCGCGATGCCGGCCAGCAGGCTGGTCAGCTGGAGCTGAACCAGTTGCAGCGCCGATTCGGCGTCGTCCAAGGAGGTCGACAGCAGCTCGGAGTGCTCGGCGGTCTCGTCCTTCAGCGCGGTGAACCGCCGGTACAGGGCCTGCTTCTCGGCATCGGTCGCGTTGGCGCCGCGGGCCTCGGCGATGTCCATGGCGAGCTTCTGCAGCTCGTCCGTGGCCTTGCTGGTGAACGAGGCGATGATCAGCTCGCGCATCTCATCCTGGTCCGGAAGGGGAATGCGCGCCAGCTGCGAGCGCCCACCGAACCGGGAGACCAGCGTCCGCAGCGCGGCCAAGGTGTCCGCGTGCTGACGATGCACGAAGTACACGCCCCCGGTTGGGCGCACCCGCAGCGCGCCGAGGTCCTCGATGTAGTTGCGCAGCAACGAACGCAGCTTGTCCGCGCTGAGGAACACGCACAGCCGCTGGTAGCTCTCGCTGACCTCGTCGAGAAGCTGGCGCACGACGGTCTGTTCCGCCTCCGGCAGTGTCTTGATCACGCTGTTGTCCGGGGCGACGTTGATCGCGCCCATTCCATCGCCCAGGGAGGCGTTGCTGGTGTCGCGCTCGAACACCACGTACCCCAGGTGCGTGTCGTAGCTGAGCTGCTCGGCACGCTCGTCGCGGACCTCGCGGACCAGATGCCGCACGACTCGGTCCGGGTCGCGGCTGACCGGCCTGATGAGCAGCGTCGCGACCTTCTCGGCCGCGCCGCCGCCCTTGCGTAGCCGTCGGCGGGCCTCCGGGCTGGTCGGGTCGTCCAGCGGGTAGGACTCCGTAGGGCCCTTGCGGCCGGTCACCCGCTCGAAGGCGTCGATGTTGCGCAGGGGAGGGGGTAGGTACCGCAGGTCCAGGTCCAACTCGCGGAACCACTGCGTGAGCTTGTCCAGGGTGACCTCGCCGTCGAACACGGAGTAGAGCACCAGGTAGCCCAGCAGCGGAGTCTGCTGGGCCTCCAAGGCCTCGGCGTAGGACGCGAACTGGTCGGCCTCGGCGCGCTGCTGCGGTGCCATGATCGCCCTCCGTAGGAAAACGCACGTTTTACTACCATATCGGAATCGGAGTCGTTGGTGAGTTGATGCCGTGTGAGCTGCGGTGACGCGTCAGTTGGGGGAGGAGGTGGTGCGCCGTCAGGACCGGCGATCGTCGAACCGCGGGACGCCCCCGAGGATCGCGATGACCTCTGCGGTCATCGCGGGGACGTCGAGGGCGGTGAGCACCTCGAAGCCGCCGAGTTCGGCGTTCACCAGAGTGGCGATCGTCGCGACGACGTCGGCGGGGGCCTGGCCGTACAGCACGGACTCGATGGGCAGCCCGAGGGCGGCGAGAGCCTTGTGCGCGCGAGGGCAGTGGGTGCGCACCACCAGCGCCCACGCCCGCTCCGGCACGTCGACGGCGGACAAGGTCAGCGCCGCGACCACGGCCTCGGTCGAGGCGGCCGGCGAGGCGATGTGGTCCCAGTCTGGCCAGAACTCGACGCGCGGTCGCTGCCTGGTCTGCGGCAGAACCTCGCCGGCCTCCGCCTTGAGGCGGGTGAACAGCTCCTCGGTGGGCCTGACGAACGCGGTCACGACGGCACCTTTCGGACTCGGATGCTGCGGGTCAGAGCAAGCGGAACAGGTCCGCGACGGGATCGGGGTCGGCCAGGTCGTTGATGTCGCGGAGGTTGTCGCACAAGGTGGTGAGCACGTCGTCAGGTTGCGGGGGACCGGGGGCGATCCGGACGCCGAAGAGCCGGAAGTCCAGCAGGCGCTTGGCGTCCAGCCAGTCGCGCATCCAGGCTTCGGAGATCTCGGCCAACCCGTCGGTGATCAGCACGATGTCGCCGTGCGCGCGGCCGTGTTGGGTGTGCTCGGTGGCCAACATCTCCACACCCAGCCCCAGCGGCGCCTCGAAATCCGTGCCGCCGTTGAAAAAGGTCTCGGCGAACTCCAGGACGGCGTCGATGTCCAGGGCCTGGCGGGCAGGGAAGTGGAACGCCTGCACCTCGTGCTTGCTGGAGAACAGGATCCCGACGAAGTCCCGCTTGCGGGCGCGGGCCTGATCCAGCAGCGCCAAGGCGGCCGCCTTGGCCCACGCCTCGCGGGTGCTGGTGCGGCCGTCAGTGGTGGTGTGGCTCGCGCCCATCGTGCCGGAGCAGTCCACGCAGGCGATGATCGCGCCGCGGCCGGCTTTCTCCTCGCCCTTGGTGTCGAAGACCAGCAGCCGTCGCTCGGCGTACCGTGCGGCGAAGGCCGCCCGCAGCGCCGGCACCCCGAGGTTGGCGATCTCCGACGGGATCACGAGTCCCAGGTCGTCCCCAAGCGTGACGCCGATCAGCTCTCCCGGCGCGTGCTCGACGGCCCGTGCTCGTTCGCCTTCGGCCATCACCCGGAATCGGCCGACCAGGTCAACGAACCTCGCCATCCTGTTGGTGCGCAGCCGGCTGGCGAGCTCGGCTCGCTGCTCGAAACTCATCCGCTCCAGCTGGCCTGGGTTCACACCCCAGGCGGCCATCAGCGCGGCCTCCTGACGGGCCTGCTCGGCCGCCGTGGCCATGGCCTGACGCATCTCGCTTCGAACCGCGGCAGCGTGGCCGGCCAGCGCGGCGTCGGCGCCCGCGCCGGCGGCGGCGGCCTGGTGCTCGGCCTGCTCGGCGCCGGCGATGGCGCTCTCCACCGACTCCGCAGCCTCAGGCGCGACGTCGCCGTCGGCGTCCGCGGCCTGCTCGGCGCCGTTGAGCTCGTCGCTGACCTGCTGCGCGGCCAGGGCGAGCTGCTGCTGGGCGCGTTCGGCCTGCTCGGCCTGGTCGCGGGCGTCCTCGGTGCGATCGAGCAACGATCGGAGGGTGTCGGCCTGGGCGAGCACGGCCATCGCCGACGCGTACTGGTCGCCGACCGTCTCACGGCGCAAGTCGTCGAACTCGGGGCTGTCCAGCATCGAGGCGATGATCTGCCGGTTGGGCAGACGGGAGGTCAGCATCTCGTTCTCGCCGCGCACCTGCGGATCGACCTTGTAGGCGGCAGCGAACAGGTCCCGCAGAAGGTCACTCGTGTGGTCGTGGGTCTCGGCGAGTTCGTCAGCCAGGTCCCGTAGCGCGCCGGACTGCTCGAGCGTGTCGCGCCACATCATCTCGTCGAACCGGTCCGCGGCCACCGCGGCCGCGTGCCGTGCCGCCGGCGCCGAGACGGCCTGCGTCAGCCACCGGCCGGCTCGGCGGGCGAGGTCAGCGAGCTTGGTCAACGCGCCCACGGCGACACCTCCCGGTCGTGATCAATCCTGGTCGAGCGTTTGGCGGACCACGGCGGGGTCGATGCGCAGGGCCTCGATCAACACGCGGGCCGTCACCGCGCGCAGCTGGGCGAGAACGCGGTCGACGGACTGGGTGGAGCGGCCGTCGGCCAGGGCCTTCTTCTGCATCGCCTCCAGCTTCCTGCGGGCGGTGCTCAGCTTCTTGTTGGCCTCCTTCGTTCCCCACTCCGACAACTTCTCGTGGGACTCGCCGGCCTTGGCATCCAGCTCACGTTCGATCTGGGCGATGGCGTCACCCAGATCGAGCGCGGCGCGGGCGTCCGGGTTGATCAGGGACAGGACCTCGCGCTCCACGGTGGGCCGTTGGGCGGGGGAGTCCCAGAGCACGTGGGTGAGGACCTCGAGGTCGGTGTCGGTGACCTCCGCCCTGCCGTCGAGGTATGCGCTGGCCTGCAGCAGCCTGATGGCCTGCTTCCACCGGCGGTCGGAGGTGATCAACTCGGCGCGGCGCAGCGCCCGACGAAGGTCGCAGATCGCGTTGATGACGCCGTCGGGCACCTGCACGGCCGGCACCGTCACCCGCACCGCGTGCAGCAGATCAGCCAGATCGACGGTGGTGGGTTCGGACTTCGTCGGCGTCTGCACCGCCGAGCGCACCAAGGCGGCGAAGTTGGTGGGGTCAACGAGATAACCGACCTCGATCCGCACCAGCAAACGGTCGTAGATCGCCGCCAGTTCGTCGTCGGCGGGCAGCTCGTTGGACGCGGTGATCGCACTGACCAGCGGGCATTCGAGCGGGGAACCGCCGGCCTCGGGGTGGTACAGCCTTTCGTTGAGCCACGCCAACATCTCGTTCAGAGAGGCCGACGAGCACTTGAAGATCTCGTCCACGAACGCGATCTCGCACTGGGTCGCTCGGCCTTCGAACAACTGCCGGTACTCCCCGTCGCGGGTGAGTGCGCCGACGTCGACCGGCCCGAAGATCCGCTTGGGATCGGTGAACTTGCTCAACAGCACTTCCCAGTACCGGGCGCCGGTGAACCGACTCGTCAACTCCCGGGCCAGCTGGGACTTGGCCGTGCCGGGCGGGCCGAGGACCAGCGCGTGCTGGCCGGCCAACACGGCGAGCAGCAGTGTCCGGACCACCTCCTGACGCTCCAGGAAGCTCGCGGTCAGCTCCTCGACGATCTGCCGCAGCCGGCCGGCCGTCATGTCGGGATCGGCCACCGGCAGGTGGTCCGTCTCCGTGGTGGTCATCGCCATCCTCCACAAAGTGGATATCCACTTTTCTGGCATGACGGTAGCAGCTGCGGTTGCAAAGTGGATAGCCAATTAGCCAGGATGGGGGCATGTCCGGTGATCAGCGTCGGCAGCACGCCCGGTTGTTCCGGCCGGACCCTGAGGAGTTCGCCCCCGCGCGTGCTGTGCTCGACGCCCGCGGCTTGGTGCTCAGCGACTACTTGCGGGCGACGCTGGTGTGGCTCGCCGCGAACCCGGACGAGGCGCTGGCCACGTTGGCCGCGCACTGGCCGGTGCCGCGAAGGCTGGGGCGCCCGCCGCGTGAGGTGGACGATCCAGGGCCGGCGGAGCAGCGGGTCGACTAGGAGGTCCTTCTCGGCGCAACCGCTCGGGGGAGTCTCGGCACTGCCGCCAGGGCGGAACAACCAGGGCCGTCCTCCAGGGTTGGACACGGACCCGAGGGAGAACCTGGGGGGCCGCCGGCGACGCGAGCACCCCTACGTCACGACGTCGACGAGGAACACCGCCGACGGCACCGGGCACTGTAGACGTTGCGTGCTCGAGCTGGTGAGCGCGGCGCTGCCAGGCGAGCCAATGCGTAGCAAAACGCGCGTTTTACTACTGGCAGAGGTGTCGAAGCTCCTCTCTCACTGATAGCCTCATCTCGAAACTGTGTTCGATTTCGAGGTTGCGGTCGACACCCCATCGACCCGTGACCAGACCGCCGGCACGTCACGGGGGAGGAGCCGCACATGTCAGAAGCCGCCCTCGCTGATGTGCTGACTCGGGCCTCCGACGTTGTCCAGAGCGCGACCGAACTCGCCGAACGGGCGAGCGACCTCGCTGCCCGCCCGGTGCTTCCCGTCGTACCCAGCCTGTCCGGTGTTCTGCCCGACGCCGGCCTGCGCAAGGGCAGCACCATCTCCGTCACCGGCTCGACCTCGCTGCTGCTGGCACTGATCGCCGAAGTTACCCAGCGAGGCTCCTGGGCAGCCGTGGTCGGCGTGCCGGATCTCGGCTTGGTCGCCGCCGACGAGCTCGGCGTGGTCACGCACCGGGTCGCGATGATCCCTTGCGTGCCGCACGAGACGGCCGGCGACGTCATCGCCGCACTGCTTGACGGCTTCGACATCGTCGCCGTCGCCGCCGAGCAGGCCCTGCCCCGTGGTCAACGGGGCCTCACGCTGGCCCGCCGACTCACAGCGCGAGCCCGAAGCCGCGCTGCGGTGCTGCTGACGATCGGAGCCTGGCCCGTCGCGGACCTGACCCTCCAGTGCGCCGAGCTTCGATGGGAGGGCCTCGCTGCCGGCACGGGATACCTGCGCACCCAGGACGCGCTCGTGACCGTCCGCGGCCGCGGCACCGCGGCCCGACCCAAGACCGTGCCGGTGCGGCTTCGCGGCACCAACGGCCCCGCACTCCGCGACGACGCGCCCGGCTCCATGGCGACGGTGCACCGACTCAGAGCCTGAACTGTCCTCGCGTGACAAACGGAATGCGCTCCGAGATCACGCGTCGGGAACGTCGGTGCCGCTCAGCTTCCGCAACGCCGTGTTGAGCTCCTCGGACAGCCTCAACGCCCGCTCCAAGCCTTCGATCTTTCTGTTCGCCGCCTCCAAGTCAGAGGTGGTGGCGTTCAATTCGGACCGCAGCCGTTGGAGTTCAGCCGCGACCCGGACCGGGTCGTAGTCCACCAGCAGTTGCCGAACCTGGGGCGCGGTCTCCTGCAGGGCTGTGACGAGCTCGTCGAACCGGCCCAGCACCGCGGGGACGGCTCCGCCCTCGATCGGCTGCACCCTGCGGCGAGCCTGGTCGCGGTTGTACTTGGCTCGATGCGCCGAACTGCAGAATTTCGGCGTGGGGCCACCGCCGGAAGGCGCCGTCAGGGCTACCCCGCACTGCAGGCATTCCAGCCCGCCGGCCGAGTCGGCCGGCAAGTCGGGCTCAGGTCCTTCGGACTGCGGCACGGACCATGTCGATGTCCGAAGTCGCGTGCACGGCTGACGTGGGCTTTTGCCTTGCCGTGCAGAGGACTTCGGGTCTGCGCGCTGTACTGAAGTCGTCTGCACTACGGTCACCCTCGGCCATGATCGTCTGCGTGACGGGGGTGCCCAGGTGGTCGAGAGTCCGGTGGTCGAACGCGGTGTGCTGACCGCACCCGGCCCGGTCTGGGACGCCGCGTCCCGACGGGCCGAAGTGATTAGTGCGCTCGCGGAGAAGCCGACGGTGGGCCTGGCGGCCGCCGACCACGCCGCCGCCGAACTGGGCATATCCCGCCGCCAGGTCTACCTGCTGGTCGGCCGCTGGCGGGCCGGCGAGGGCGTGGTGTCCGACCTGCTGCCCGCCCAGTCCAGCGGCGGCCGCGGCGCCGGCCGACTCCCGGACGAGGTCGAGGCGGTCGTGCGGGAGGTGCTGCGCACCCGGTACCTGACCCGGCAGCGCCGCTCGGTCGCGGCGGTGTGCCGGGAGATCACCCGGCAGTGCCGGGCGCTGGGCCTGCCGGCACCCTCTCGTGGGACGGTGCTGCGGCGGATCGCGCAGCTGGACCCGGTGAGGACGGTCTCGACGCGCGAGGGCCAGGACGCGGCCCGGTCGCGGCGCTCGGCCGGCGGTGTCCCGCCGGAGATCACCGGGCCGTTGCAGCAGGTGCAGATCGACCACACGCCGGTGGACGTGATCGTGGTCGACGAGCGGCACCGGCTGCCGATCGGCCGCCCGTACGTCACCGCGGCCATTGATGTGGCCAGCCGCTGCGTGGTCGGCCTGGTGGTCACGTTGGAGGCGCCGTCGGCGACCTCGGTCGGGTTGTGCCTGGCGCACATGGTCACCGACAAGCGGGCCTGGCTGGAACGGCTCGGCGCGGCCGCGGTGTGGCCGATGTCGGGCAAACCCGGCCAGCTGTACGTGGACAACGCCGCCGAGTTCCACAGCGAGGCCCTGCGCCGGGGCTGCGACCAGCACGGCATCACGCTGGCCTACCGGCCGCCGGGCCAGCCGCACTTCGGCGGGATCGTGGAGCGGCTGATCGGCACGATGATGCAGATGGTGCACGACGAGCTGCCCGGCACCACCTTCTCCACCACCGCCGACCGCGGCCGGTACGACAGCGACGGCCAGGCGGTGCTGACGGTGGCCGAGCTCGAGCGCTGGCTGGCGCTGGCGGTCGCCTGCTACCACGGCACGGTGCACGAGACGCTGGGCCGCACCCCGGCCGGCGCCTGGACGGACCTGGTGGCCGAGCACGGGACGCCGGTGACGGTGGCCAACCAGACGGCGTTCCTGGTCGACTTCCTGCCGGTGATCCGCCGGACGCTGTCCCGGTCGGGGTTCCAGATCGACCACGTGCAGTACTACTGCGACGCGCTCAAGCCGTGGATCGCCCGCCGCGAGCAGCTCGGGAAGTTCGTGCTGCGCCGCGACCCGCGCGACATCTCCCGGATCTGGGCGCTGGACCCGGACGACAACGCCTACCTGGCGGTGCCGTACCGGACGCTGGCGCGGCCGCCGATCACGGTGTGGGAGCAGCAGGCCGCGCTGGCCCGGCTGCGCGAGCAGGGCCGGGCCGAGGTCGACGAGCAGGCCCTGTTCGCGATGGTCGCGGCGATGCGGCAGATCACCGACACCGCCACGGCGACCACCCGCAAGGCCCGCCGCGACCACGAACGCCGCGCGAACGCGACGCCGGCCCCCGGACCAGCGGCGCCGCCGCCGATGCCGCCGGCGGACGACGCCGGCGCGGTGGTCGCGCCGTTCGAGGTGATCGAACAGTGGTGACCAGCACGAACACCAACGAGGCCGCCGACGGGGACCTGGCGCACCTGCACCCGGCCGCCCGGGACATCGCCCGGCTCGACAACGAGCAGCGGCTGCACTACATCCGGTCGGACCGGTGGATCGGCTACCCGCGCGCCACCGCGGCGCTGGAGCGGTTGGAGACGCTGCTGACCTGGCCGGCCAAGCAGCGGATGCCGAACCTGCTGCTGATCGGCCCGACCAACAACGGCAAGTCGATGATCATCGAGAAGTTCCGGCGCACCCACCCGGTGATCTCCCACCCCGACCGGGAGGAGTTCCCGGTGCTGGTGGTGCAGATGCCCTCGGACCCGTCGGTGTCGCGGTTCTACACCGCGCTGCTGGCCGCGATGAACGCGCCGATGCGGCCGGTGCGCTACCGGCTGCCCGACCTGGAGCAGCTGGCGCTGCGGCTGCTGCGCACCGCCGGGGTGCGGATGCTGGTGATCGACGAGCTGCACAACGTGCTGGCCGGCCGCGGGGACCTGCGCCGCCAGTTCCTCAACCTGCTGCGGTTTCTCGGCAACGAGCTGCGCATCCCGCTGGTAGGCGTCGGCACCCGCGACGCCTACCTCGCGATCCGGGCCGACGACCAGCTGGAGAACCGCTTCGCCCCGCTCACCCTGCCGCGCTGGGAGCCCGACGCGGACACCTGCTCGCTGCTGGCCAGCTTCGCCGCGGCGTTCCCGCTGCGCCAGCCCTCGCCGATCGCCACGCCGGAGATGGCCTCCTACCTGCTGGCCCGCTGCGAGGGCACGATCGGCGAGCTGACCAGCCTGCTGACCGACGCCGCCGTCGCGGCGATCACCTCCGGGCAGGAGGCGATCAACCAGGCCACGCTGCTGGCCGCGGCTTACGCCGGACCCAGCGAGCGGCGCCGGCTGTTCGAGCGCGAGCTGGCGTGAGCCCACCCGTGTCGCCGGAGGTCCGCCCGGCGCTGCCGCGCTGGCCGGTGCATCCCCTGCCGCAGCCGCTGGAGTCGTTGGACTCGTGGGTGCAGCGGCTGGCCCGGGCGTACTCCATGCCGGTGCGGGACCTGATGGAGCACAACCTGGGCGGCCGGGACGCGCCGGTGTACCGGTCGCTGTACTGGGATCCGCCGGCCGAGCTGCTGGCCGCGTTGGCCGACCGTACCGGCGTCTCGGTCGCCCGGCTGCGGATCATGACGCTGGCCGGGTGGGTGCCGTGGCTGTTCGACAACCTCGGTGCGCTGCCGCCGGGGCGGCACGCGGAGGCGTTCGAGAACTACGTCCGGGCCAACTCGGTGCTGCTGGCCCCGGGCGAGGCGGGCAGCCCGGACCTGGAGTACCCGCGGGGCTGGACCGGCCCCTGGTACGGCGGCGCCCATGCGCACCGGGCCTGCCCGGTCTGCGCGCTGGATCCCGACCGGGGAACGGCGCTGGTCTGGCAGTTGCCGCTGGTGATGGGGTGCGGCGAGCACGGCTGCCGGCTGGTGGACAAGAAGGAGATCGCGGTGGCGCTCTCCCGGGGACGGTCGATTTCGCCCACGGCGATCGGCGAGCCGCTGGCCACGCTGGACCGCTACACCTACACCGCACTGGCCACCGGGCGGGTCGAGCTGCCCGGCCGGTCGGTGCACGCTGGCGTCTGGTTCCGGCTGCTGCGCTCGCTGGTCGACGAGGTCAGCCTCTCGACCCGAGCGATGAGCGCGAGCAGCCGACACACCCTGGGTCAGGTGTGGGCGACCGCCGGCCTGCCGGCGCGGGCCGGGATCTACCGGTGGGCGCCGTACGAGAGCCTGAACTGGGAGACGCAGCAGGCGATGCTTCTGGCCGCGGCGACCGCGCTGCGCCTGGCCGAGCAGGGCAAGATCGTCCCGCGCGGCCGGCTCGGGTCCGCGGTGGCTCCCGGCCCGCGCCGTCATGTCTTCGACGGCCACCACATCGACGTCGCGCCGGTGTGGCAGCAGGCGCTGAGTGTGCTGGTGGAGCAGGTTCTCGCGCGGGCCTGCGCCGATCGGGAGACCGCCGAAGGGTTGCTGACGCTGGTCACCCGCCACCTGGAGACCCGCGACGAGTTCGAGGAGGCCCGCGCCTGCCTGTTCGGCGCCGGCGTCCCGGCCGCGTTCCTGCCCACCGCCGGCGACCTCGGCCGGATCGACCTCGCGTGAGTCGACGTCGACCAGCGGCGCGCGCCGCGTCCCGGCCGGTGGTGGCGCGGTGGCCGGTGCACCCGCGGCCGGCGCCGCTGGAGTCGTTGTCGTCGTGGGTGTCCCGGCTGGCGGCGCTGTACGGGATGCGGGTGGAGGAGCTGCTCGACGACCGCAACCTCGACCTGGACGGGGCTGCGGTGCCCTACGACCTCGACTTCGACCCGCCGGAGACCTTGCTGGTCGCGTTGGCTGAACGCACCGGCCACGACCTGGGCCGGCTGTGGGCGATGACGCTGATCGGCTGGTCGCCGTGGCTGTTCGACTGGCCCTTCCATCCGCAGGTCGACCAGCAGCAGCCGATGTTCGACACCTACGTGCGGGCCAACTCCGTGCTGCTGGCACCCGGCGAGGCCGGCGACAGCGTGGTCGCTGCCCGCAAGCGCTGGTACGGGCCGTGGCGCGGCGCCAACTGGGGCGGTCGGGTGTGCCCGGTCTGCGCGCCGGAGCGGGGAACGGCGCTGGTGTGGCGGTTGCCGCTGCTGGTCGGCTGCGGCGAGCACGGCTGCTACCTGGAGCACCACGGGAAGGTCGGGCTGGCCCGGATGGCCGGCGAGCCGATCACGCCTCGGCCGGTGCCCGAGCCGCTGGCCACGATGGAGCGTCACACCCACGCCACGCTGACCACCGGCCGCGTCGAACTGCCGGGCCGGTCGGTGCACGCCGGGGTGTGGTTCCGGCTGCTGCGGTCACTGCTGGACGAGGTCAGCCTTGCGCTGACCACCCGCCACGCCCAGGCCCGCGCCACCCTGGAGACGGTGTGGGCGGCCACCGGCCTGCCCGAACGCGGCGGCATCAACGGGTGGCGGCCCTACGAGCACCTGGAGCGCGAGGTCCAGGAGTCGCTGCTGCTGGCTGCGGCCACCGCGTTGCAGTTGGCCGCCGACGACACGATCACCGCCTGCGGCCGGCTCGCCTCGGCGATCCAGCCGGCCCGCGACCAGTACGTCTACGACGGCGACCGGCCCGGCTGGCCGGACGACGCCTGGCGGGAGGCCGTCTCGCGGACCGAGGCGGCCATGATCACCGCGCGCACCGACCGCGCCGTCGCCTGGCAGCTGCTGGCTTACCTGACCGTCGGCTGCCGCACCCTGGCCCGGTTCGAGGAGCAACGCGGCTACCTGTTCGGCGCCGGCATCCCCGCCGGGTACCTACCCAGCGCCGGCGAGCTCGGCCGCACCGACCTGCTGTGACGAGGCCATCGCCGCAGGTCAGCGTCGTTTCCGTACCCGTCGCACACCCGGCGTCCAACCTCCCGGGTTGGGCACCCGGGTCCGGATGAGCTGGCCGGTCCCCGACCACTCAGGCGGGCCTGGCGCGCTAGCCGTTTTCCCTTTCCCTGTCACGATTACAGCGTGACGTACTCACGGATCTTGCCTTTGATGTGCGGGCGTTGGTCGTTCAGACGCAGCGGCAGCGTGGGCAACTGGCGGGCGATGTCGACCTCGGTCAGCGCGTCACCGACCGGCACGTCGCAGTACCCGCGGTCGTCGACCTGCCAGCGGCCGTCCGGGTCGACCGCGCGGACGCGGGCCACGACGCCGTCGACGACGTAGACGATCGCCTTGAGCCGGGGCCGGCGGGTCTTGCCGATGGGGAACCACTTGCGGTCGGCCTCCAGCTGGACCTCGGTGCTGGCGCCGGTCTCGCCGTAGCGGCGGTTGGTGTCGGGGTCGACCTTGCGGGTGCGGGTGTTGCGGTAGACGACCAGGGCGCAGTTCTGCCCGTCGGCGTAGGCGTGCAGCTGGCGGTAGAGGGTGGAGCGGCCGACGCGGAACATCGCG
Source organism: Kutzneria buriramensis (assembly GCF_003387475.1). Classification (GTDB taxonomy): domain Bacteria; phylum Actinomycetota; class Actinomycetes; order Mycobacteriales; family Pseudonocardiaceae; genus Kutzneria; species Kutzneria buriramensis. Next base: position 91,648 of record NZ_QUNO01000022.1, read on the forward strand.
GCGATCTCGTCGACGGTGTGCGTGTCGTTGTCGTAGAGCAGCTGGGCCTGCGCCAGCTGCGCCGGCGACAGCGCCTCGGGGCGGCCGCCGACCCGGCCGCGGGCGCGGGCGGCGGCCAGGCCGTCCAGGGTGCCTTCGACGATCATCTCCCGGTCGTACTCGGCGAGCGCGGCCAGGAACCGGAACATCATCCGCCCGCCCGGGGTGGTGGTGTCGATGCCCTGCTCCAGCACGACGAAGTCGACGTCGTGCTCACCGAACCAGGCGACCAGCTCCAGCAGGTGCTGGTGGGAGCGGCCGATTCGCTTGAAGCGCGTCACCACGACCTGGTCCCCGGCTTCGAGCTTGTTCAGCAGCACGTCGAGCTTGGGGCGGGAGGACAGCTTGCCGGAGATCTTCTCGATGAACAGGTTCTCCTCGGCGACCCCGGCGGCGCGCAGCGCGTCGATCTGGTGGTCGGTTGACTGGTCGCGGGTGGACACCCGGGCGTAGCCGTACCGCGTCATGCGTCTCTCACCGTTTCCGGGACGTTGATTCCGAGATCGAGTAACGAGACCCATGCTACCTGCGGCGATGCCGTCGCCGCCCATGGGTCTCCAAAACGATCGTTTTCAAGACCCATGACAGGGGCGCGTAACGGCCACGCGGGCCGCGCCGACATCGCGGTCAGGCTGGTTTCCCGCAGCGTGCCGGAGTGCGGGCCGCAAGAAACGGGGGTGGTCACGGTGAGTGCGTCGACGCGGCTGGCGGAGGTGTCCGCCGAGCAGTGCCTGCCGGTGCAGGTGTTCCTGCACGCCGCCCGCCTGCTGGAGTCCGAGCTCAACCGTCGGCTCTGCGACGGTGTGGGCGTCACCTACGCGCAGTTCCAGATCCTGGCCGCCCTGGCCTGCCGGCCGCAGCGGCGGCTGCGGATGACCGACCTGGCCGCGGCGGTCGGCTTGTCCCGCAGCTGCCTGTCGCACGCGGTCGCACGCATGGAGGACGCGGGCTGGGTCCGGCGCGACACCCGGGACGCCGGCGACGGCCGCGCCGTCGACACGACCCTGACCGACCTGGGCCTGGACATGTTCGCGATGGCCAACTCCGTGTACGCCCGCGGCGTCCGCGAGCTGGTGCTCGACTACCTCACTGGCGACCAGCTCCAGGACTTGCGGGCCGCGAGCGCGGCGCTGCTGCCGCTTCCCGACGCCGCGGCCGTGGCCACCACCGCCCGGCACTTCGACCTCGGCCAGCGACGGGCCGCGGGCCACTGCTAGCCCGCACAGACCCCGGTGGCGGCCTGTGGTCCGCGGCGGGCCTGCGCCAGCCTGGCGGGCTGGTGCCTGGCGTGCCGCCGGGTGTAGACCCGGGACCGTGGACGAGGCGGAGGACCCGCCCGACCCGCAGCAGGAGCCGGGCGAGAACGACGACGCAGATGACGACTGGGCTGACATCTGCGACCACTGCGGCGCCGAGATCGGCGACAACCCGAACGCGCTGCTGATGCTGGTGCGTGACTCCTCGGCGATCCACATCGGCCACAGCGAACGCGACGGCAAGCGCGTGGTGCAGGCATGTTGCCCCGACCACGCGGCCGCGCTGCGGGCCGAGTACGCGGCCCGGCCGTGGCGGCGTCGGGAACTGTGGGCGGGCAAGGTCTATTGGGCGATCGACCAGCGCGGCGGCACCGCGAAACTGCCCCAGATCTGCGCCGACACCGGGCTGTCGCCCTGGCAGGTGCATCTCGGCGTGCTCTACCACGACTGGCGCCTGGTGTGCGCCCGACACCGCATTCGCGTGGCCCGGCTCCGGGCAGGTATCGATCGGGCTGGGTAGCGTCGGGCGTTGATCTTCCTGATTGAGCAACAACCTGCCGCAGGTCAAACTAGAACCGGATCACCTGGCGTGCACAGGAGTTCGGACATCCGTGCAGTCCACTTCGGACATCGACAGACCACCTCGACACACGAACGCGCGTACGTACGCGATCGTACGTACGGTCGGCGCTACCCTATCGGTGGACACGCCGAACCGGCGAGTCCACCAGCGCCAGCTGCGGATCGGCCACCGACAGCACGCTGGGACCCTGATGCCGGGGGACGACATCAAGGAGGTGGCAGGCCGTGGAAGAGCTCCTGCGCTCTGGCCTGCTGGTGGTCATCTGCGTGGTCATCGCGGTAGCGGCCGGGCCCCGACTGCTGCGGTTGGTGGGCGGCGCCGTGCTCGGTCTCGCCCTCATCGGCGTGCTGATCAAGGCCCCGGCCGACGCCACGATCGGCGGCCTGATCAGCGGCGGTGTGCTGTTCGGCCTCGGAACCTGGTGGCGCCACCGGCGCCGCGAAGCCGACGCGGACATCGCATGGGACGACCACCCCGCCCCACACGGCGAGCCCGTCGACGACGAGGTTCCCGTCGACGCGTCCGGCAACTCGCGGCCCTAGCGATGGCAGGCCGGCCACCCGTCAACGCGCGGCGGCAGGTCGGGCATCCTGTTCCCGCGCCCGCATAACGTCGCGTGGCGTGTTGAGCGGCAGGGAAGGGGCGCGGGTGGCGAACACGGAACTGCCGGGGTTCGACCCCGCTCGGCTGCGCCAATTGCTAGGAGCCCGCAGCCCCGCCGCGGTGGCCGAAGCCATCGAGGTCAGCCGCGTCACCATCCACCGCTACCTCGCCGGCGAGCGCACCCCGACCGTGCAGGTGCTGGCCCGGCTCGCCGACGAACTCGACACCGAGCCGTTGGGCCTGTTCGACCCCGACGCTGTGGGGCAGGGCCTGCTGGCCCTGCGCATCACCGCCGGTCTGACGCAAGCAGCGGTGGCGGACAAGGCCGGCCCGGACCTCACCGTCGACCGGTACCAGCGGCTGGAGTCCGGCAGGACGCGGCAGATCCGGGAGGCCGACGTCGCGCAGCTCGCCGTCGTCTTCGGCGCCACCGAAGAAGAGGTCCGCCGCGCGCACCAGTGGTCGTGCGATCACTCCGACTCAGGCTAAGACCGTCCACATCCGACACTCGACGCGCTCGAATCGGCACGCTCGACAGGTCCGACCTCCGACAATTGTTTCCAGTTCAGCCCGACGGCGAACATCACCTGCCGCGGCACAGTAGAGTCGGCGCCGGTGTTCGGCGTCGTTGCGGCCACGCTGGCTCTGTCCCGAGGTTCCTGTCTCTTGCCGGGTCGGGTGTGAGGGGACGACGGTGGAGCGCCGGATGCCAACCGGTGCTCCACCTCATCAGCGGCCTTCCCGTCCCCGAGGCTTGTCGGAGGACGGTTGCCCGGCGGCACGCCTGTTGACCATTTCCGGGCGCACCTTGTTTGGGGTGCCGCAGTCCGCACACATGACGTCGCCTTGCATCGCCGACGGGCGAGGCCTTCGTGGCTCTCCGCGCGGTGAGGAACCGTTGGTATCACGTAAATCTCGGGCCTGAGACCGCTACCGAGGCGACGTCACCGGGCAGTCGGTCGGCGTCGCGTGCGGGCGCCTTCCCCTTGCCATGTGTTACCGTAATCCGTAGACTGCGGATTACGGTAACAAAGAGGGGGTCCCGATGACCCAAGAGGGCGCTAGGAGCGCGACCGACGCGGCAACAGGGCCAGCACGGCGCTCCTCCAGCACGCGATCCAGCGCGAGGCACTTCCCGTCCGACGCCAACGCGCACGCGCACACCATCGTCGACGCGGTGATCCAGGCATGGTGGAGCGCCTACGGCGGCTCCAGCCTGGAGGTGCCGCTGTCCACGGTGGCCGCGCTGGCGCTGACCGTTCCCCGGGACCCGGACGGTCCCGACCTGGCAGACCAGATCCTGGCGTGGCCCACCGACAAGTTCGACGCCTTCCTCCGCGGGGTCTGGACGATGTTCGTGCGGCTGCGGCCGGACCTGTGGCCGCGGGTGCACACCCTCGCCGCCTGGCTGTGGTCGAATCCGTCGGCAACCCAGGTCCGAGCCGCACGCGCGGTCGCCGAGGCGGCGCTGCGCGCCGGCCAGCTGCACCTGACCGGCGACCGCGACCGGGTCTGCGAAGTCGACCTGTTCGGCATCCTCTGGCAGGACCTGAGTTCTCGGGGTAGCCGCGCCGGGACCGGCCAGTTCTTCACGCCGGGGTGCGTGACGCAGCTGCTGGGGCGGTTGTGCCCGCCGGAGGAGCACAGCAGCTTCCATGAGCCCGCGGTGGGCACGGGCGGCATCGTGTTGGGCGCCGCCCGGGCCATGCGCGAGCTGGGCCGTGATCCGGCCACGGTGCTGTGGTTCTGCTGCGACATCGATCCGACGGTCGCCGCGCTGTGCGCGGTCAACACCCACATCTGGGGCCTGCCGCGGGTGCTGGTCGGGGTCGGCGACGCGCTGCTGGACAACTGGCTCGACCGCGCCGTCGCCGAACGGGAGATGGCCGTCAAGACCGCCCAGATGACCACCGGCCTGAACGAGGCGCGCTCCGCGCTAGCGCTGCTCGGGGCCTGCACACCACCCGGGACGCCGTACGCCCCCGAGGCACCTGCCGACAACGTGGACCGCGGCGGCACCTCGACGCCCGACGTGGCCTGAGCAGACCAGGAGAACCCCATGGCTGGTTTCGTCACGCCTGAACTGCCGGGAATGAGTGACGTAACGTTCCCGCTCGCCGCCGACCGAGCCCAACCGCCGGCGGCGGAAACACCGGCCCCGCCGCGCCGGGTCCGGCGGGCCCGGACGCCGAGCACCGGCACGACCACGAAGCGCACGCCGAAGGCCAAGACCCGAGCGCGCACAACCAGCGCCGCCGCGACCACGCCGACCCCCGGTTCGACGCCGGCCGTTCCCCGCGAGCCGGCCGGCACGACCCACGCCGTCGACACGCTCAGGTCCACGCTCCAGATGTCCGTCCCGCTGCGCATGTTCGAGATGCGGGACTGGGCCGACGAGGCACTGCACGCCAAAGCCGGCGCGGGAGCCGACGCCGTCGCCCATCACGGCGACGACCTGATGTTCGGCGGCAAGCACTGCGCCTCCACGTTCAACGCCCTGACCGACGGCCTGGCCGCCGCCGCGCTCCTGGTGGGCGCCGTGGACTGGCTCGAACTCCACTTCTGCGCCACCGACCACGAGCAGTGCCCACGAGGCGGCCCGATCACCACGCGCGCACCCGGCCCCTGGGCCCGACCCACCCAGCCCGCCACCGAGCCGACACCCGGCCCGACGCTCGCGTGAGGAGACCCCGATGCCACCGGTCCTGACCCAACGCTGGCACCACGGGACACCGCGCTGGCGGCCCGTGGCCGAGGGCGGCTTCGACGCCGACCGCTACGAGGTCGCGCCGATCGACGAGGCCACCGCCGGCAACTACGTCCGCACCCACCACTACGCCAAGTCGCTGCCCAGCACCACCCACCGCTACGGCCTGATCGACCACGACGCCGGCGAACGCCGGCTCCTCGGCGTCGCCACGCTGGGCGTGCCCATGAGCCGAGCAGTCCTCACGAACGTGTTCCCCTCGCTCGTTCCCTACCAGGAAAGCCTCGAACTCAACCGCCTCGTGCTGGCGGACGCGGTTCCGGGAAACGGCGAAAGCTGGTTCTGCGCCAGGGTCTTCCACCACGCGGCGACCCACCACGGGCTTCGTGGAGTGGTCACCTTCGCCGACCCCGTGCCGCGCTGGCGGGTCAGCGGCGACAGCCGCACGCTGATCAAGCCCGGCCACCTGGGCATCGTCTACCAGGCATTGGGGTTCGAGGCCCTCGGCCGCTCGACGCCCCGGTCGCTGGTCGTCCTGCCCGACGCCACCACGCTGACCGCCCGGTCGCTGGCCAAGGTCACCGGCGGGGAGACCGGGGCGGCGGGCGTCATCGCCCGCCTGGTCGCTCTCGGCGCGCCGCACCCCGACCACGCGGCGCAGGCCGAGCTGAGCGGCATCGCCGCCACGCGACGGCCGCCGACGACGCGGGCGCTGCGGCTGTGGCTCAAACAGGCCCTGGACCACATCGGGGCCGGCCGCCTCGTCCACCCCGGCAACTACCGGTTCGCCACGAGAACCGGGACACGCGCCCAGCGCACCCGCACCGTCATCGCGCTGGCGGCGACGCCCTACCCCAAGCCGGACCCCGCGCCGGCGGCCTGACCACACCGCCCGCCCTCCCGCGACACCGGCTGTCCAGCGGGAGCACCCACGACCGGCGCCGCACGGCGGCGACACCACCTGGAGCTCCACGATGAACAACCCCGACACGACCGCCCAGTCCAGCACCACGCCGCACGACAGCCGCTGCGTGGTGACCGGCATCGCCGACGAAACCGTGGTGGAACTACCCGGCAGCGTCACGACGCTGCGCCGCGACGCGTACGGGTTGCTGTTCTTCTTCCACATGCTCGGCTGGGTCGTCACCACCGACGCGGCGCGCGGCGTCCTCGACGACACCGTGCGCGTGGTGGCCGGCCAACCCGGCGCCAGCACCTGGTGGTGCGAGGCCCTGCTCACCGTGTCCGGCGGCACCATCACCCACGGCCACCTTCACCAGCCGAACACAACCCGCGCACGGCCGTTCGACGACGTCGAGCAGGGCACCGCCCTCCTGAGCGAATACCGCGACGAACTACGCCGGTGGATGGCCCGCGCGAAGGACAACCAGGGCGTCCGGCCGCAGTTCCGCGCCCGGCCCGGCGACGTCTTGGGCTTCCCAGCCCGGGCCGCCAACGTGCCCGTGATTGTGGACCACAACCTCGGCGACGGCCACCTGGTTGTGCACGCGGTCAATCCGGACCATGACAAGGGCGTTCACCGCTTCGGCACGCCCTATGCGGACCACGAACTCACCGACGGCCAGATCAGGCCCACCGTCCGTCGGCGCAACGAGCACCGCGCCGTCGTGATCAACGCCTTCGACACCAGCTGGATCGTGGCCCAGGGCGTGGCCGTATGAGCGACCGCGCACGGATGTCGCCCGCGCAGCACACCGTGCTGCGCAGCGCCGACGAGACCGGGCAGCTGACGATCACCGACCGACGCACCGTCAAGGCCCTCGCTCGGCGCGGCTGGGCCGAAGCGGTGACCCGCCGCACCAAGAAGAAGACCACCACGCAGTGGATCATCACCGCCGCCGGCCGCGCCGCCCGCGACAACGACCCGATCATCACCCAGCGGCCCCCGATCTACTGGCCAGACGTGTGGACACGCCAGCGCAGCGCGGACGGCAACCGCTACGTCATCAGCAAGCGCAAGTCCGGCGACCACGAGCTGATCCGTCTTCACCGAGGGATGTTGTGGCAGGTCCGCTGCCCGCTGCGCCCCGAGGACAAGCCGGTGGCCTACCGCCAGTACCTCGGAGAGGCCGTCGACGAGTTGGGCCACCACCTCGCCCGCACCGACGCGTGCGGGCTCGAACTCTCCCCGGATCCTCGATCATGAACAGCGTTCCCGACCCAGCGGGCCTGCCCGCGGCGTTGGCGGCCCGCCCCTGGGATCCGCGGCGCGGCGTGCCGATTCCGGTCACCAACGAGCACCAGACCGACGAGGGCCTGGTGGTTGACTTCACCAGCATCAACGCCCAGCGCGCCCAACACTGCGCCGAGCAGGGCCTGTGCGGGATGTGCGGGACCGCCCTGGACTACTGGATCGCGTTCCTGGGCGGCCCGAGTTCGGCAGCGCACCTGACCTACCCCGACCCGGGCACGCACCTGGACTGCGTGCTCGCGGCGATTACCTGGTGCCCGCACCTGGCGATCCAGCGCCACCGGCGAGTCCCTGACCACCGGCTGCGGCCCGACACGGTCCTGCCCGAGGACTTCACCGACGACAAGCCCGACCAGTGGGTCCTCGGCTTGACCCGCTCCTACCGGCACGGCCTGGTCCGCGGCACGCTGCGGTTCTACCCGGCGCCGTTCAAGCACGTCCGCCGGTTCGCCTACACCGACGGCCGGCTGGCCGAGGTCACCTCGTGAACGCCGTCGCGGCCGCAGCGCTGCCGGCCATGCCGCCGTCGGTGGGGGACGTGCTGACGTTCTGGTTGACGGTCCCCGAGCCGGCGTGGCTGAGCTACGACGGCATGCCGCCGATGATGGTCACCGCCCACCGGCTCGCCCGGTACGCGACGCTGCCCAGGGCCATCCACACCTACTGCGTCGACTCGAGCGCCTACACCGAACTCGGCCTGTACGGCGAGTGGCGGCTCAACCCGGCCGAGTATGTCGCGCTGCTGCGCAAGACCCAGGACGAGGCGGGCCCGTTTGCGTGGTGCGCTTGCCAGGATTGGCCAGTCGAGGAAGAAATGCTCCGGGCCACTGGCCTGACCCCGCAGGAGCACCAGCGCCGCTCGCTGGACAACTACCTCGAGCTGACCGACCTCGCACCCGATCTGCCGTGGGTGCCGGTCGTGCACGGGGTCACCAACGGGATGTACCTGCGCCATCGTGACGCCTACGCCCGCCACGTCGACCTGGACGCGCTGCCCGTCGTGGGCCTGGGCTCGGTGTGCAAACGGCAAACCAGCATCCGAGTGTCGCTCCTGGTCACGCAGCTGTTCGAGGAAGGCTTGCAAAACATGCACGCCTTCGGCATGAAATCTGTTGCGCTGCAACGACTCGGACGCAAACTGCTCAGCGCCGACTCGATGGCCTGGTCGACTGCGGCGACCTACGAACCCCCGATGCCCGGCCATACCCACAAGTCGTGCAGCAGCTGCCCGGCCTTCGCCGCCCAGTGGGCCGAGCACATCACCTCGCTTCCCCTTGTCGCTTAAGGAATGCCATGTCCGACGAAGTCGATGACAACCACGCCGAGGCGGCCGCCGCCGAGGACGCCTTGGCCGCGCTGCGCCGCTCCCGCCTGGTGCGTTCCTGGACCATCACGAAGGACGGCGCCTACGACGTGCTGGTCGGCCGCGGCACCGTCGCTGTCGAACCGCTCGATGCCCTCGGTGTCCTCGCGTTGGCCGCCGATCTGCGCCGTGACCGAGTCACCCAAGCCGCGCCCAGCCACCCGATGGGCTCGCGGACGACCCGCTACCCCCTCAGCGACGGGCGAGTCCTCGACCACCACACCTGCCGTGCGGACCGGTACGTCGACGAGCTTCCCTTCAGCGTGTACGTGCCCGGCGGCGAATGGGACGGCTGCGCCGCGGTCGACTTCGCCGCTCGAACCAAGACCGAGGCCCTCGCACTGGCCGCGTTGGTGCGTGTACGTGGCCGCTGCGCCCGCTGCGACCACCAGCGCCCACTGGTCTGGCAGCAGCCCCAGGGGTGGCGGCCCGACCCGACGATCCCCTGTCCCAAATGCGGCGTTGACGCCACATCCGGGGTCACCGTTGTGTGCCGGGGGTGCCAGCAGCCGATCGTCGCCAATCCCACCCCTGGCCACGGCCCGCTGATCACCGCCTGGATCCACGAGCACTCCCGGAGTTCCCTCTGCGACGCCGCGCTGTCGCGGTCCGGGGTCATCCCGCTCCACCTCCGCGCGCATCTGCGGTAGCCCGCCCACGAGACCGGCCCGGGCCGGATCCGTCGACCCCGGGTGCCGTGACAACACCACCACACCAGACCACCACTGATCACCTTGCGAGGACCGTGTGCGCACCATCTCCCTGAAGGAACTGCACCTCGTTCAACACCAAGGAGCCGACGGTGGCACCCCGACCAGCGACTGGTGCCCTCGTGATGACCTCGGCGTCGGCATGCTCGCGGACGTCCACCAGCGATGGGCCGTGATCGAGCACCGGCGATGGCACGGCGAGGACCTCCTCGTCCAACTGTGCGAAGTCGACGGCAGCCGCACTGTGAAGCCCGTGGCCGCCGGCTCGGGGATGTACGTCCGACACGACGTCGTTGTCGACCTAGCAGACCACCGCGCGACGCTGGTGCTGCCAGAACACGCCCAGCCCGCGGCCCGTACCCGTCTGGGGATCGGCCCCGTGACGCCGGAGAAGCTCTTCGTCGGCGCCGAGGTGCGCACCTGGACGACGCCTGGCCGGCGGCCCGGCACGGTGGTCGCACAGACGCCGTGCTGTGGTCGGAACGTGACAATCGCCGCTGTCCGCGATCTCCAACAGTTCGCCGTGTGCTGCCGGCACTCCCAGATCTACCTGTGCGAACTGGTCGAGGACCTCGACGGCGGCGACGAAGCCGTCTTCACCGTGCTGGTGGACGCCGTTGTTGTCGCCGCGCACCGAGGCGTGCGGCACTAGCAACTGCCTTCGGTGATCGGCGCGGCCGGGAGTCGCCAAATTCGGCGGCTGACCTCGTCCGTGATCGCGGTTGCGCCGATTGGTTGATGTCCCCTTTATCCCAGGGCTGCCGAACGCTCTTGTCGGGGGGCGGATGGGACGCTGGCGGAACCGGCCACGGAAGGGATCCCGACTGATGACCTACGAGCCTGGGCGCGGCGAATTGAACCTGACCTATGACCCGCAGCGGGGATGGTTCAATTTCGTGCTCTACACCGAAACACCGAAGGCATGGGGATCTGCGCTCAACGCCACCCAGCAACTGCGTGAGTCCAGCCGGTACGCGCAGGAATGGATTGGCCGGTTGCAGGACACCGAGCCGACCCCACTGCACATGGCCCTGGTCTCCCGTAACGAGGCCCCGCGGCTGTGGGATCCCTGCGTCTTCGACGACCCGGAGTCGCCGTCGGCAATCGCTGGCGACGGCTGCGTGTGCCTGCAGACCTTGTACGATCCGCTCACCTGGATGCCGGTGGTGAAACAGCACTACCGCACGGTCAGCGGGAACATCGAGAACTGGACCTACTGGACATTCTCCCCGTTGTCGTTGCCCGAGGGTCAGGTGCTGGAGCGGTTGATCATCGATCGGGACGCTGGCGCCATGTGGCTGCGCAACGATCGCGGCGAGCTGCACTTCCTACCCGAGAAGACCGGCGAGGGCTACAACGTCGGCTACGGCGGCGGTGGGCCTGGGAAGTTCGCCGAGATGATCGAGAAGATCGTGGCCTCCGACGGTCACGACGTCACCCCGGACACGAGCCAGGTGACGGCGCATCCTTACCTGGACGACTGGACGTCCTCGAAGGTGTCGGACCGGACGCGGGAGTTGTCCCTGGCGCAGCTGCGGACCCTGCGGACGACGGGGACCGTACCGGCCTGATCTCGCTCCTCGGCGACGATCGCGGCCGGCCCGGCCACCGAGTCGGCTCGACGAGGCCTGGGCGGGGCCGACCAGCACCGAACCGACGGCCTTGTCGGAAGCGTAGATCCGGCGCAGCCAACCAGACCCGTGCTCAGCGGCTGCGGTATCGGCACCAAGCCGTGCGTGACGGTCCGCAGCTCGGTTGTCAGTTCCATGACCACAGCCGAGATCGGAACCACGGCGGGGGCCGCGCTGACCACCGCCTGCTCCAGAGCGCCGGCGGTCACCAACACGACCACCGGGAACACCCGCTTCAGCTCGAACTCGCCGCCGGTGCGCATCCGCCACCGCCGGGGCAGCGCCACCGGATACCAGCGCTGGCCCGGAGCCAGGCACAACGGCCACAACAAGGGCACGCCGGTCTTGGTGGTCGCATCGCCCACGTCGTGCACAAGGCACCCGAGACCAAGCGGGATACCGAGCCACCACCACGACTGCGAGCTCAGCACCGGCCAGGCCACGACCGTGACCACGACCGCGCCGGCACTGACCGAGGCGACGGCGGACCTGCTGGCCCACCGATGGAGCAGGCCGCGCAGCGCCAGGCCCACCGAGACCAACAGCGCCACGGCGGCCGCGACCGAACCCGCCAAGATGATCGACTCGCTGGTTACCGCGGCGACGAGTACCGCGAACACGGCGGTGTGCGTGAACGTGCGGTGCCCGCCCTCGCGGGCGCCGTCGCGCGGGCCTCGAGTCCGGCGGTAGATCCAGGCGCTGGCCGCGCCCAGGCCGCGACCGAGCAGCCGGGTCGGCGCGCCGAACGTGCGGGCGGCCATCGAGCCGCCGGTGTCCAGGTCGGGCAGCAGGGCGCCGCCGGCGCACACCAGGGCGCCGAGGACCACCTGGTCCACTGGCAGCGGATGGCCGGCACCGGCCCCGAGCCAGCACACCGCCGCCCACGCCGCGGCGCCGCTGGTTGCGTGTGTGGGTCCGGTTGCCACCTCGGTTCGTCCCTTTCCGCGATTTGTCGAGCGGTCCTCGACGCTAGGGACGAACCGGTGCGGCATCCCGAAGGCGCACCACACCGCGGTCTGGTTGGATTTCGCGGCCGGCCTGGGCCGGTCAGTTGGTGACCGCCCGGTCAACCGGACACCACGGGCACCGACTGGTGGCCTAAGTTGGGTGCTGTGGACCGACTTGGGGGTGCGCGATGACGACGTCGGCACGTGCGGTGGTGCTCGGCGGCGGTCTGGCCGGAACGCTCGCTGCCGCCGCCCTGGCCGACTACGTCGACCAGGTGACCATCGTGGAACGCGACCAGCTGCCCGACCGGCCAGCTGACCGCAAAGGCGTTCCGCAGGCCAAGCACGCCCACCTGTTGATGTCCGGCGGCGCCCGCGCCATCGACGACTTGCTGCCGGGCACGCTGAGCGAGCTGCTGGCCGCCGGCGCGCACCAGCACCACCTGCCGCACCACCTGGTGTCAATGTCCGCGCAGGGCTGGCTCACACGCTTCCCCGGCACGCAGTACCTCATCTCCTGCAGCCGCAACCTCATCGACTGGGTCGTGCGCCGCCAGGTCCTGGCCAACCCCAAGATCACCGTGCTGGAGAACACCGACGTCGACAGCCTCATCGGTACCGGATCGCGCATCACCGGCGCTCGGGTGCGCGGCCGCGACACCGACGCGCAGACCGACCTCGACGCCGACCTGGTCGTCGACGCCACCGGCCGCGGTTCCCGCATCCAGCACTGGCTGCCCGAGCTGGGCCTACCGCAAGCCCGGGAGGAGATCGTCGACTCCGGCCTGTCCTACGCCACCCGGATCTACCAAGCGCCCGACGCCGTGGCCGCCGACTGCCCCGTTATCAACGTCCAGGCGAACGCGCGGACGCCGGTTCCCGGTCAGACCGCGACCATCATCCCGCAGGAGAACGGCCGTTGGCTGGTCACCCTGTCCGGCACCCGCGGCGGGGAACCACCGGCCGACGAGGAGGAGTTCGTCCGATTCGCCCGCGGCGTTCGCCACCCCATCGTGGGAGACCTGATCGCGAACGCGCAGCCGCTGACCCCGGTGGTCACCGCGCACGGCCTGGTCAACCGCCGCCGGTTCTTCGAACGAGCGCGGATGCCCGCCGGCCTGATCGAGATAGGCGACGCCGTGGCGACCTACAACCCCGTCTACGGCCACGGCATGTCGGTGGCGGCGCTGGGAGCCGTCGCCCTGCGCGACGAACTTCGCCAACACGGCCTGCGACCGACCACCGCGCGGCGGGTCCAACGCGCCATTGGCCGGACCGTGGAACCGGCCTGGATGATGGCCTCCGGCGAGGACTGTCTGTACCCGGACGTGAAAGGAGCGGGGCCCACGCGGATGACGTTGGCGGTCCGCGCCTACGTCGAGCGCATGACCCGGACTGCGATGAGCCGGGCCGATGTCGCGGAGGCGCTGATCGACGCGATGACGTTGTCCGCGCCGATGGTCAGCCGGCTGCTGGCACCGCGGATACTGCTGGCTGTCCTCCGCGGACCCGATCGGACACCGCCGGCGGATCCGCCGTTCACCGAGCAGGAAATGGCCGCACTGGATCTGCGTCCGTCCTCCGGGCAATCGTGATCAGGACACGGAGGGCAGGCGCGGGCGGCGGTTCTACTGCGACAGCACCAGGTTGCGCAGCACCGTGCCGGTGAGCACGGCGGTCAGCGCCACCTCGACTGCAGTGTGCTGGGCGGGGTCGGCGGGTTGGGGGTGGGAGGTCAGCTGGGCGTACACGCCCAGATTCCGCCCTTCCAGCCTCTGGATATCCATCGGGCGGTCCCGGTCGCCCTCAGTCAGGGGCCGCCATACCACCAGGTAGCGGGGCACGGTTACGTCCGGCTGCCTGAGCCGGACGAACGCGGCGCTTGGCAGTGGACACAGGTAGAGGTCTCCGTGGACCTCGTCGTCTGTCCACTGGTGCACCCGGACGTCGATCCGAGGAACGACCTGTCCAGCGGGGTGGAGCCCGAGGTGCACGTCGTCGCGACGGACGTCGAGTTCGACGGTCGCCAGGCCGCACGCGGCCGCGACGGCCTCCACCTGGTTGCTGAGGTGCCAGTCCGCCATCACGTACCGATCATCTCGCCGGACGCGGCGGTGGTCACGTCGGCGTGCTCACCGCGCTGGGCCAGGCGTCGGGCAAGTAGTGAAAGCCCGGGTCCTGGTCGCGATCGGGCGGCAGCATCGGGTCGGTGCGTGCGTGCATGTCCGAGGTCGATCCGGCCAGCATCAATTTGCTCTTGTCACCGCGCACCGTGGTGCCTGCGGCTGCTTCGGTGAGGACGTGCTGGTGATGGTGGAGGTCGGCCGACCGGTTGTCCTCGATCATCACGCCCGCTTCGCGGAAGCTGTAGAGGACCGCCTCGAGCACGACGAGGTCGACCCGGTGGGATCGCAGCCGGTCTCGGGGGCCCAGGTCGAGTCGCTCGGCAATCTCATCGACGATGCCGTAGCGGCGACAGTTGTCCAAGATCTCCCCGGCGACATACCAGCCCGAGAACAGGACCGGATGCACCAAGCCGCCGATGATCGCCACCATGCGGCTGATGGCCGGCAGCGCGTGCCACTTGAACTCCAGCTCCGCTATCCACGGATACTCGGGATGCTGCAAGGGAACCTCAAGAACGTCCTTCCTGGACAGAGTGATCAGCTCCGGTTTAGAGCGTCCGATCTGGAACGCGATCGGCAACACGGTCTGGCGACCGACCCGCTCGCTCCAGCCCAGCCGTCGCACTGCCGCGGTGAGCTTGAGCTGTGCCGGGTCGCCCAGCACTCGGCCATCCGATTGTCGTTCGGCCGCGTAGCGGATGAGCTGGTCGTTCCAGATCCGCAGCGCCGGTCCGTCCGGTCCGTCCGGCGGGAACACCATGATCTTCGGCGTCAACCGGCCGCGATTGGTGGCTGACCGCACGTAATAGCCGATCACGCCGGCCACGAGGTCCGTGGTGAGCTTGGCGCCGCTGAAGTCGGCGCGCTCAAGGTCATCCCACTCAACCTGGGCGAGTCTGTCGAACATGCCTCGTCGAATACAGCGGGGGTCAGCGCGCCACGCCTGCTTGAGGCCGTAGCTTAGCTCGGTGCTGGCCAGCCGGTAGGTGCCAGTCCGGTCCAGCTCGTCCAGAGCCTCGGCGACCCGCGTGTTCCGGTCGCCGGGCAACGCGGGGTCGCCGAGGAACCGGGCGGCGCGGCGCTTGACCTCCTCGAGCGAGAACAGGGGGCCGAAGACCGCCGGATTGAGGAGATCAGCGGTCACGGGGTCGTCTGGCAGGGCCGGCGTGCGGCCGGCGTGAGGGCTGATGGTCATGGTGGGCCTCGATGGTGGGAAGCATTTGCGGGGATTCGGTGGACCGTGGGCGCGGCGATGTCCTCGTCGTGCGATCACACCGAGTCGCGGGGCCGGATGGGGCGGTGGATTGTGTTCGTCCAGCGCGGTTGTGGCACTGCCTTTGGCGGCGTGTGCCGTCACACCTGGCCGGGCGCGGACGCCTCGGTGGCGGCCGCACCGCGGCGGCGGCCAAGCAGCACGTGCAGCAGCGGACCGAGCGCGAGGGCGATAGCCAGCGTGCCGAGCCCGACCGATCCGTTCGCGATGACGTTGGCCCGGCTCAGGAGCGCCACGCCCAACCCCAGCAGGAGGACGCCGAACTCCAGACCAGCGCGGACGACCCCGATGGGCCACCCCCACCGGCCACACGCCCCGGTCATCAACCCGTCCCGGACGCCGGGCCCCAGACGTGCCCGGATCAGCAGCGCCGTGCCGACGGCGAACAGCGCGATCCCCGTCACGAGCAGCACGATCCGGGGCAGCACTGAGTCGGGGGCGGGAAGCACCTCCCGCACGAAGTCCATGACGGGGCCGGGAACAAGGGTGCAGACCACTGTCCCGAGACCGGGGCGCTGCCGCAGCGGCCACCACATCGCCAGGGTCACCACGGACACCAGCACGATGATCTCGCCGGCGGTGAGCCCGGTCAGGTTGGCCAGGGCTTGGTGCAGGACATCCCACGGCTGCACTCCGAGCCGGGCCTGGTAGGTCGCGGCCAAGCCGGTGCCCATCACGGCGGCGCCGAAAACGGTTTGCGCCCCGTGGACAAAGGGGGTGGGGTTCAGGCGGCGCATAGTAGTAGGCCACGTGTGGGCGCGTAGATGCCGGAGCTGTACGCGGTGACGGTCTGGGACTGCATGATGGGGAATCCCTTCGGCTGGGCGGATCCGCCGAAAACGGCGGTCCTGTGTGGACGGTGGTCGAATGGCGCGCGAGTTCCGAGCCGCACCGACATGACGGTGCGAGCTGACGGCGCCCGTGGCGACGTTGGTCGCCTCAGGCCGTTCGAGATGGGGTTGTGTCGAGCCGGCGACACCCCACTGCGGGGGTCACCGCACTGGTCGTGGCGTGCTCGGGGTTAGTTGGCCCGCGTGCCGAACGACGGCTGCTGCGGCCACAGGATCGGATGCAGGCTCAGCGGCACCCACAAGCCGACCGGGATCCTCGCGCGCCCGAGTTCCTTCGCGGCGTTGTCGAATCCGTCGCACGGCCAGGAGCGCGAGCACAGCGCGCATTCCCGCGGCTGGTCGGCCGCTGGCAGATGAGAGGTCAGCTCCTCGATCACAGCGGCCAACTGGCCGACGGGACTGTCGGGAGCGACGACCGCGGCCACAACACGCGGCAGGTCGGTTTGCACGCTCATCGCGGCGACGCTCGGCTACCGGGCCAACCGCGGACGAGGCGGCGCCGGACAGATCTGATCGCGTCCGCTGTTCTTCGCCGCGTACAGAGCGGTGTCGGCTTCGACGACGAGGTCGTCCACCGTGCGGTGGTGACCGGGGGAGTAGCCGGCGACACCCAGGGAGGTCGTCACGGTGGTGATGGTGGCGGTGCCGCCGCCGATTGCGGGCACGCTGAGCCGGAGGGCTCGGACTGCGTCGTGGATCCGTCGTGCCACGTGGAGCGCGTCGGACAGGCTCGTGTCGGCCAGCAGGATCAGGAACTCGTCGCCGTAGCGCCCGAGGAGGTCCTCGGGGCGCGTGCTGCGTTCCAGAATGGCGCTGATCGCGTCGAGGACCTGGTTGCCGGCCACGTGGCCGTAGGTGTCGTTGATGCGCTTGAAGTGGTCGAGGTCCAGGAACAGCAGTGCCGTTGCGCTGCCGGTCCGTCGGTGCAGGGCGAGCATGTCCTCGGCGTGTCGGTGCCAGCTCTGCTTGTCGAGCACGCGGTGCTCGTCGGCGCGGCGGGCGGCGGCAACCTGGCCACCGCAGCGCGCGCACAGCGAGAACGGGCCGAGCTCAGCGCGGATGGCGATGGGATCCAGGGCCACCGGCTGCCCCAGGTCCGACAGGGAACGAGCGATCATCGAGGATCTCCCGGGTGGTGAGGGGGAAAGCCCTGCGCGCCTCCTGCAGGTGTTGGGGTCACCTGAGGGCCGGCGAGGTGCGCGCAGGGCGTGGTCATGAAGTTGTTGGCATGCAAGGCCCTACTTCGATGACGTCGATCACCGCTGAGGCGGGATCGTCTCCTTCAGCTTCCGGCGCTGCCGCTCGGTGGTCCCGCCCCAGATCCCCTTGGATCCGGTGTCGAGGCCCTCTCGCAGGCAGTCCGCGCGGACCGGGCAGCGCTGGCAGAGCTCAACACGTTCAGGCTCTGGCCGACCCTGGGTCGGGAAGAACATGTCCGGGTTGACGCTGCCACGGCAGGCGGCGCGCAACCACCAGTCGTCTGCAGGCTGACTGGTTGGCGTTGTCGTTGGTGCGGTCATCGTGGTCTGGCCTTCCGTCCCCCAGTCAGCTCGGCGATCACCCGTGGAACCGGGCCACGTCGAGCCGGCTGTCACGCCGTTGAACCGGGCGCGCTCCCCACGCCCAGGAGGCGGCGCGTTGATGCCTCCTAGCAGCCGCCCCCGAGATTCGCCTGAGACTCTCAACCGAAGGTGTGACTGGGAGCCGCAGATGAATCAGCTGGCGTGACTATATGCCTCAAACCAGGGAGATTCAACTACAACTCTCATCTACTCTGATCAGGTGACACCGCAGTAGAATTCTGCGGTCCGACGTGAGAAAGTAGGGGCGCTCCAGTGGGGAAGTTGGCCGATTCGTGGCCGCTAACGCCACCCGGATGGACTAAGAACCGGTTTCCGGCAGTCACGGCCCCCAACGAGTGCGGGAGGTGATCATGAGCGCGGACGAGGCCCCGTCGCTCGCTGACGCCCTCAAGGCCCTGTGTGAACACCCGGTTGGCGGAGGGCCGGCGTGGACCAACGTTGCGCTGGCGGAAGAGTGCGGCATCACTCAGGCGTACGTCGCAAACCTGCGGTCCGGCCGCCAGGACAACCCGACGGTCGAAGTGCTGGTGAAACTGGGCAAAGCGCTCGGTAGGCATCCGGCCGCCCTAGTTGGCGGGCGAGGGGACCTGCGCGACGGGGAGCAGCCGGGCTGGCGTCGCACCGCGCTGGCCGGCCTGTTTGCCACCAACCATCCAGCCGACCGCGGTCCGTACACGCCGGGCGAGGTCGCCAAGGCGATCAACGAACATGGCGCGTTCGGAACGATCAACCGGCGAACCGTCCAGGAGCTACGCGACGGCGCCGCCGACAACCCGAAGCTGAAGCACGTGCTGGGACTGGCGTGGTTCTTCGGGGTTGCGCCGGCCTACTTCTTCGATGACGAGCTCGCGGCGAAGGTTGACGCCGAGTTCGCGGAGGGGAAGCTGCTCAGGGAACTCGGGGTGGTTGCGCTGGTCACTAGGATCAGCGAACGGCTGCCGGAGCTGAGTCCGGGAACCAAACGCGCCGCGATGGAAGCTGTGGCTCGGGCTCTTGATCCGGAACTGGATGCGGACGATTGGGTCTTCCAGCCTCGCCCTCGATCGGGTGACGGCGGTTCTCCGGCCGCAGGGACGGGCGCAGGGTGAAGATAGCGGTATGGCGGGCGGCTTCGGGAACGAGGAGGTGGACGATGGACAAGCACCAACGGAGGGAACTCGTAGGGTCCGTTGCCGCCCAGTTCGACCTTTCCGCTGACGTCACCTACAGGGACCTCGCACGCCAGGTTGGCACGGTGTGGAGCAATCACACCGGCCACCGAGTCACTGTTCGCTTCGCTCGCCTTCCTAATGAGCACATCACGGGCGCCACTGCCGTTCTTGCCGACGGCAGCTTCCTGGTGATCTGTGTCGACTCGCAAGGCTGGCACTTTCGCCTCCAGGTCCTGTTGCACGAGTTTGCCCACCAGCTCCTTGGGCACAAGTACATAACCTTGGATAAACGTGCAGGACTGAACCTTCTCATGCCGAACGTGCTTCCAAGGATGGCGGAATTTATCGCCACGCGGACGGAATTCTCCCAGGCGGAAGAGGCTGAGGCTGAGACTGTTGCCGATGAACTGCTGGCGGCGCTCACCGAAAACCGCTCGCCGACACAGCCCGTGCCACCTGGGACGTCGGACAACCTCAGTCGACTGCGCGAAACACTTGAACACTAAACCATTCGAACCTGGGGGCAGGTTGTGTCGATCTTCAACCTCGTCTATATCGTCTGCGGGGCGCTAGGGATCATTCTCCTGGTCTACAAGCTTCCCGATCTTCGTAGACGTTGGAGCAGTCCGCAGCTATGGTCGCTGTGCGTGCTGATCTTGGCCACCACTCTAGGGATGACACTGGCCGCCCCGGTCTTTGTGGACATGGTGTACGCCGCAACTGGTGTTCCAAACCTTGCTGCCCCTATTGTCTATTCGCTCGAAGTGGCATATTCTGCGGCCGCTCTCTGTTTGGTGTTGTTCTGGCGTTTTCCCGCAGAAGTGGCATGGCGTCGCGTTCGCTGGATTGTCCCGTGCTACGCGGGCGTTATCGTTGCCATGGCGGTCCTCTTCGCCGTGTCTGACGTTCATGCGATCCGGCAGGTGGACTTCATCACCTACTATGCGACGGAGCCGACTGTTGCGGCATTCCTTGTTGCATTCTTCGTGGCGAGCCTTATTGCCGACGGCGCACTGGTTTATCAATGCGTTAAAGGCGGTAGGATGGCGGCGGAGGCGGGTCTGCCGTGGTTGCGGCGAGGGCTGCGCTTCTACGCCACGGCAGTCTGGTTCGGAGTCATCTGCTACGTCGTGCTGCTGGTTGTGATCGTCCTGGACTGGCTGGGGATCCGCCAGTTCGATCCGCTGTCCACTGCGGCGCCGGCCTTTGGGGCCTTGGGCATCGTCCCCGGCGTGATTGGCTTCATCCTGCCGATCTGGGGTCCGCGCAGGCCGGTGTTTCGCCGGTGGGCACGCAAGTGGCGCGGCTTCTTCGCGCTCAGGCCGCTGCACCGCGCACTGCGGCACGTCAACCCGAGCGCGGTGACCGTCGCGCCCGGCAAGGCGCTCGATCCGCACCACCGCGTTCGCCGGCAACTCACCGAGCTCAACGAGTTCCGCCTCGGCCTCGGCCGGTACCTCGACGAAGGCGTTCGCGAGCAAGCACTCAGCCGCGGCCGCGACGCCGGTCTGACGGGGGAGGCACTCAACGCGGTGGTCGAGGCCGCTCAGCTCAAGGCCGCGGTCACGTCCGCGCGCGCCGGTGTTGCCGCACCGCCACGATCAACGCCGGTCGACGAAACCCGAGACGGCGACCCTGAAGCCGAATACAACTGGTGGGTGAGCGTTGCGAGGGCCTACAGCCACTCACCCGTCGTTGCTGCCGTGGTCGCAGCCGATGGGGCGCCGAACACCAAGCTGGTTGGCGGCTGACCCCAGACTGCTCACCCCGCCGGCAGAGCAGACCCGGCCGTCACACGTTCGTGGCGCGCCGGACGAACCTCCGGAATCACGGCATCAGACCGACTTACAGTGCCAGCACGGCTCCGCTGAAGCCCCACCCCCCGGGGCGCCGGAACCGCGCGGCCGCTGGCCAGGTCGGGACCCTCCCCCCGCTCCGATCACCAGCGGCCGCCACCTTGTCTCGTTTATGCTGGTGAGCCCATTGTGAACGACATTCTCAATGCCCAGGCTTGCCGTCCAACACGACGATGTGGCGCCATTCAGGGCCAAGCCGGTTCAGGTCCATGAGGCGGCGAGGTCGCGTTCGGCGATGAGCAGCGGAGGTTCGTGGCGGCCTGCTGGGCCCAGCACCATGCCACCGCAGATCGACGTCGTGATCAAGCACCGGCACGCGGTCGAACAGCACCGCGCCGACGGCGGACGCTGAACGCGCGGATGACGCGGCTGTCCGAGCCTTGTCCAGCAACTCGGTACGACCTACTTGGTGGGGGGAGTTCGCCTGGTGTCGAGAAATCAGCCTTGCGGCGGTCGGGGACGCCGAAGACCCGCTACACGCCGGACCTGGGCGCGCCGAGGGCGTAGGTGCGTGTCCCGGGGCTGGTTCAGGTTGCTTTCCAGCCGCCGGCGCAGCGCGCCCATCTCCTCGACCTGCTGGCGAAGTTGGCTGAGTTCTCCCGTTTTCTGCCCCAACTCGCGGTTCACCTCGCCGAGTTGCTCCCGCGTCGAAGTCAGTTGGCCGGTGAGGGACTCGACCTGTTCGGTGAGCTGACGGATCGTCTCAGCCTGCGCGGCTGTAGTGGCGTTGGCTTGAGCCAGTTGCTCGTTCCGCTCCGCAAGTTGTGGCTCCAAGGCCTCCATCTGCCCGCGCAACTCGCTGGCCTGCGCGGTCAACTGGTCCAGCTCACCGGTCTTCTCGCCCAGGGCTCGGTTCGCGAGTGCGAGTTGCTCGTTCACCTCGGCCAGGTTGGTCCGCGCCGACTCCAACTCGTCTGACAGGCGCCGTTCGCGCTGCTCGGCTTGGGTGCGGTAGTCCCGTGCGGATTCTCGCGTCGAAGTCAGTTGGCCGGTGAGGGACTCGACCTGTTCGGTGAGCTGACGGATCGTCTCAGCCTGCGCGGCTGTAGTGGCGTTGGCTTGAGCCAGTTGCTCGTTCCGCTCCGCAAGTTGTGGCTCCAAGGCCTCCATCTGCCCGCGCAACTCGCTGGCCTGCGCTGATAGGTCCGCGACTTGCGACCGCAGCCTGATTGCTTCGTCCTCGGCGTCCTCTGCGGCTTCCCACGCCGCGGCGTTGTCGTTGTCCAGTTGGACCACACGGGCCTGAGCTGTGCTGGCCTGCAATCGGGCCTCGGCCAGCTGCGCAGCTACAGCGTCCGGTTGCATCGCGAGGAACCCATCACGCGCCTGACGGGCGGTGGCGAGGGTGTCGCCGGCGAGCCGAACAAGGCGATCGATCGGCCAGCCCTCGTCGGTGCGGTCGACAGAAGAGCTGGACGTCGACGAGCTGGAGGCCCGTGTTGCGTTGTGGAACGACGTCCGACACTCGGCCGAACAGAAGCGCCGCGCGCGGCCCTGCAACTTCTTGCCATCTTCCCGCTCTTGCCGCGGCGGGATGGGTCCTCCACAGCGCTGGCACGTTCCTGGCGACGGGCTCTCTTCGGGCATACGGCAAGCATATCAAATCATGTCCAGATGAAATGAAATGATTTGAAATGGCTTGCGCGGAGCTGACCAAGCGCGGTGCAGTGCGCCGGTGGGGCGGGTTCTTACTGGAGGGCGGGCGGGCTGGAGTCACGCCTGTGCCCGAAGGCGCCGAGGTCGTCTCGGGGAGCCGGTCGAGGGGCGTCGCACCCAAACGTCGGCCGTCACCGGCTTGGAACTGGGCACAGAAGGGCGGATGCGCTGCTGGCGGGGCGACTACTTCGCCATCGGCCGCGTGTCCGGTCAGCACTACATCCAGTCGCCGAGGCCCGGCGACCCCGTCTACGCGACTAGCCGACATGCCGGCCCACCCTGCTCGACCGAACTGCCGACGCTACGTGCTGCCGACCTGTTCGAGGGGCACGGGCCTCTCAGGTCGCTTCCGCCCCCGCGACGACGGCGCCGAACGGTGTTGGATGGGCCCCGCCACCGCCCTCGACGTACACCTGGGACGTGGCCCGGTTGCGGTGCCGCAGAAGCCGCGTGATCTCGAACCAGCTCAAGCCGGCGTCTTCGGCGTCGGAAGGCAACCCCCTGCGCAGCGAATGCGCGCCGAGATCGGCGACGGCTTCGGGCTCGAGGCCGGCAGCCTCCGCAGTCGCTTTGACCAAGCGCCACAGGTGTTGGGCGGTGAGCCGGCTCGACCGGACGGTCCCGTGTGCCGTGACGGGGTAGAACGCCGGCACGTGCGCCTCGGGGAAGTGCGCAGCTCCGACAAGATGACGCATCCCGATGGCGTCCAGCCACGCCAACACTGCGGTGACGGGGCACAGGTCCGGCTGGTGCGGGGTGCGCTCGAGGACTGCGGTGAACCCGCGGCCCTCCTGGTCGCCCTTGGACGACCGGATGTCCAGCTCCAACCCGACTGCGGTGACCCGGATGTCCGGGAGGTTGAGCGCCACCACCTCCGCCCGCCGCAGCGCGGCCGCGTAGGTGGTCAGAATCAGCGCGCGGTCTCGCAGAAGCGCGATCGGGTGCCGCAGACGGCCCTTGTCGTTGGGCAGCTCCAGCGCTTTCAACAGAGTGATCGCCAACTGCAACCGTGCGGCGGCCTTGCCGCGGGGGCGGTGCTTGAGCTTGCGGCGGATGCCGCGCTGGATCCGCCGCATCGGGAGGTTGGCGGTGGGGGAGGGCAGGCCATGCTCGGCATGGGCATGCGCGATGGCCGCGATCCGGCCGTCGACCGTGGACGGCTTCCAGTCGCTGGGTTCCACGTACGCGCCGAGGTAGAGGGCGATCACCTCGGGCTCGGCGGGCAGCGGGGTGAAGCCGAACCGCGCGCACCACGCCGTGAAGTGCCGCCAGCCCGTCTCGTAAGAGGCCCGAGTGGACTCGGCCAGCGCGGCGTCGTAGAACCCCTCGGCCTGCGCCAGCGCGAACGCGAGCTCCGCGACCCGTTCAGGGTCGGACACCGTGGACCTCGCCACGAACGACCGCAGGTCGAGCACCGGGCTCGGCGTCGCGCCGGCACGGTCATCGACGAGGACACCGTCGAGGACGACCGGCGCGGAGTCGTCGACGGCGACCAGCTCGTGGGGCGGCGGCACAGCAGTCATGGCCCCCTGCATACCCCATACCCCCGACAGTTCGAGATCACGGCCCCCATCAGCACAAAACGCACCCGCGCGTGACGAAACCTGCAGGCGTGACGAAACCGTGTGGATCACGGAGCGCGGTCCGGACAGAGCGGTGCCCCGGGTTGCGTGCGAGGCAGAGGCAGCTCCCGGGGCGTACCCGATCATCGTAGGCGGCGTCGAGGCGCAACTGGTGGAACCGGACGCGGGCGAGTCGTCGGTCAGGGCGTGCGCGATCGAGGCGTTCGAGCACCGCCGCGACGCCGGGGGACGGGCGGCGCGTCGAACTGGGCGAGCAGATCCGCCAGCTCCCGCAGCGCCGGTCCGGGCACCTCGGGGCGGACGTCGTCGTCCCGGGCGGCTCCGTGCAGCTGGCGGCGCAACCGCCGCTCCCTCCAGGTCCGCTCCGCGACCTCCGGCACCGCGGCCACCAACGTCCGGGCGACCTCCGTGGTCGTTAGCAGACGCGGCAAGCTGTCCGAGTCCCGCTCGTCCAGCTCAAGCCAGTGCAGGTGCGGAAACACCTCGCGGTGCTGGGCGACGTCGTTGCCCAGCGCGCGCACCTCGGTGACGACCTGTGCGCATGCTCGTGTCCACGCCTGGCGATGGGCGTGGAACCAGACCAGCGGCGCCAGGTCCGCGTTGAACTCGGCGGCCGGCCACCTCTTGCTCAGCGTCGAGGCTGATTTGCCCAGCATCATGCTGAGCCGGTACAGCGGCGTGCCTTCGGCGACGCTCATCAGCGCCTGGCGGCGCTGGCGTTCGTTGACGGCCTCGGCGAGAACGTGGTGGACAGCTTCGGCGATCAACACCTGCGCCCGCGGGTCGGAGCTGCGCGGGCTCCGGCCGGCCAACTCGCTCATCAGCGTGTCGACGAGTCCTCGAACTCGACCTTGGGTGTCTTCGGAGAGTGCGGAGGAGACCTCCAACAGCGGTTCCACCACAGACGCCGCCACGGGCGCGTCGACGCGTTCGTGCTGGTCGAGCACATACTCCATCCGCAGGCCGCGCACGCCAATTTTGGCGATGTGCTTGACGACGTTGTACCCGCTGGCGTTCGGCCCGCCGCAGGAGGCGAAGACGTAGTCCACCAGGGCCCACACCGGGTCGTCGTGGGCGATGTCGTCGGGAAAGCCGGTCTTCGTGAAGGCGGTGTCGATCGACCACGGCCCCGCGTCGTCGTCGTGGGTGGCCTGGTGGATCCACGCGGCGACCAGGTGTCGGTCGTCGCTGGTGCGCTTGTATCCGATGGTGAAGTCGAGCCCGGGTACCTTCCTGGCCAGCGGTTCGGCGACCGCGCGCATGGCCTCCCTCGTCGGGCCGTTGCGCCACTCCAGATACCACTCGGTGCTGCGGCCCTTGGAGTCGTACCCGGCCTCGGTCCGCACCCCGGTCTTCTTCTCGACCCGGGCCGCCAGCCTGCGCGCCAAGGTGCCCTTGCTCGATGCCATCACCACCCCAAAGCATTGTGATTTGAATTCACAATGCTACTACCAGCGTCAGCCCTCCCGCGGAATCAGCCGACTCTCGCCTGCGGCGTCACGTCACTGACCCGGGTTACGTCACCAGGTGTCAGCAGATGGTTGTCACCGGATGTCAGCGGATCCGGGCGCCGCCGGCCTATGCGATGGCTCGCCACACCACCGAACGGTCACCAGACCGCAACGACCGCACCCGGCGCTGCAGTTCCTCAGCGGCTGACGGCTTGGTCGGGGCCAAGCGGATGTAGCTGGCCAGCGCGTGCAACTCGGTGAGATCACGCAGCAGCGGCCACCGGGGCCAGCTGGTCAGGTCGTAGCCGTAGGCGCTGAACAGCCTCATCCGCTGGTGTTCAGGGGTGTGGAAGTGGTCCGGGAGGCCGGAGACCAGGTCCAATTCGCGCGGCCCGATGCAGGTCTGGTCCCAGTCGATCAAGGTCCAGCCGGACGCCAGGGGCACGAGGTTCTCGTCGTGGGCGTCGCCGTGTACGACGCCACGTCCCAGCGGGAACTCCGTCGCGGTGAAGTCGGTGACGACGTCGTCGACGCGGCGACGCAGCCACACCCGGTCGTCCGCGCTCAGCGCTGGCGCGGCGCGATCGTCGTCCATCGTGAGGGCCTCGGTCAGGCGGTGCAGCGGCCGAAACTCCGGCACGGCGAACGGCGGCGGCTCCAGCGCGTGCAGCCCCCGCAGCAACTGGCCGACGACCTCCGGGCCAGGCCGCTGGCCGTCGGGGTCGTGGAAAGGCCAGAGCGTCGCGACCACACCGGCGGCAACGACTGGCTGGTCACCAGGGATCGGAGGAAGAGCGAGGCCAGGAGCTCGCTCGGCCAGCCAGCGGCAGACCGCGACCGAGGTGCGCGCGCGGTCGCGGCGCAGCGGCGTGTCCGGGGCGAGGCGCGCCACCACGCCGGCCTCGGGCAGCCGGTACACCGCGTTCGACCGGTGATGCAGCAGCACCGCGCCGGCAGGAGTGACGCCGGCGAGAGCGCAGACCTCCGGCAGCGCGGCCGATTCGAGCTGGAGTTCTGGGCGTGGAGTAGCGGTCACGCGGTCAGGCTGCTTCCAGGGCCTTGTCGATTTCGGCCTGCAGGTCGAGGACGTCCGACCGATGTCCGACCCGGGCGGCGACGTCCTTCAACACCGCCAATCGCCGATATGCCCGCCTGGACTGCATGCCCGTGATCGCCGAGACCGCGTCGCGGCCGACAGCGACGGCCGAGTCGATGTCGCCGGCGATGAACTTGGCGCCGGCCAGCCCGGCGAGGTTGACCGCCCTGCTGCGCGCATACGACGCGCCATAACCATCGACCGCGATCTGCAACTGCGTGATCGCCTCCGGCGCGAACGACGGGTCGTAGGAGGACAACAGCCACGAGCTGTGCCCCACCTGGGCGGCGATTTCCGCGCTGGTGACGTGGGCGGCCCACGGCGCCGCGCCGGTGGTGTCGGCATGCTCGTAGGTGGTGAGCGCCTCGTCCATCGCACGGCGGCACAGCTCCGCCTCCCCGCGTGAGGCACGGACCCAGCCCAGGTTCGTGGCCACGTAACTGCGGGTGGTGTCGCACACCGGGTACCGGCTGGTCACCGCGACCGCGTTCGCCAAGTTCACCAGGTCCAGGGCGGCCTTGTACTCGCGAAGATGCAGGCTCTGATGGGCCATGTCCAACAGCACCCCGACGCGCAGATCCATGCTCCGCGGATGCTCGGCAGCGGCCCTGGCCGCGCTCAGCGCCACCACCCACCACTGCTGCGCCGACTGGTGCTTCTCGCAGTCGTAGCAGATCCACGCCACGATCGAGGCGAGGTCAGCCGTGGCCATCTGCAACCGCAGCTTGAGCGCCTCAGGACACGGCACCGATTTCAGCGCCAGCACACTGCGCAACTGGGCGACGGCGGCCTCCCTGGCCAAACCCGCGCCGCGTTCGTAGTCCCACAGTCTGAACTGCTCGGTCATCGCCTCGATGGCGGCGATATCGGCCTGGCCGAGCTGACTTGGCAGGTCCGGGGACTGCGGATTCGGCAGGATCGCTTCCAGCCGCTCGAGTTCCGGCGGCACCGCCCCCGCGCCTAGCGCGATGACAGCCAAGGTGGATATGAAGCCGCGGCGCGTCAACAACATCCAGATCGCCTCCTCGTCATCCCCACGCACAACGCTACCGGGGACGCAGGAGGACAAGCCGATCGCTTCGGCTGGCACCCCTAGGGCCTGATAGATATCCATGACTCGTTCGACATCCCGGATCCGGTGCTTGCCGGCTTCGATCTCCGAGACGCGGCCCTGTGGGATGCCGAGGAGTTGCCCCAGCTTGGCCTGGCTGATCTGGGCCTCCCCACGCACAGCGGGGAACAGCGACTCGAGGTCGAACCGGGACACCGAAGCGCGCAGACCTGGCGCGGTGAAGAACTCGGGCTTGACCAAGGCCGCGCCGGACCGCAGCGCTGCGAGCGCACACGGATCACAGACACTGCTCGTGTGTCCTTGCCGAAGCACAGCACCACACGATTGGCACAGTGACGAGTCCCGTTCGAGCATGACGTCAACCTTCCCGCGGCTGCTGAACAGCACAGGGTGAGCATGAGGCGCGGCCAGCATGCCGGAACACCCCGGAGGGGGTGTTGTCATGATCTTCGAGTTCACCCGAATGGCACCCCTTCCGGGGTATCCCCACGGGGATACCCCGACGCGTAATTGTTTCCTTCCGGCGGGCTGGCCACGGTAGATGCGCTCACCCGCGGAGATGGTCGGCCTTGTCCACCCCGACCAGGGCCGACCGTCCCGCGCCATCCGCGAATCGAGCCGGAGATTGTCGTGCCTCTCGCGTCTTTCCACGCGCGTCTGCGCTGTGCCCGGATCACCCGCCGTGCGCACCGCGTGCAGGCGGCGCGCGCCGTCGAGTCGGCCATCGAGAAGCTGATCGAGCGTCGGCAGGCCGCCGCCGGCGGGGTGGCCGTAGGCGACGGCCGCGCCCTGAGCCAGCAGAACGTCGACCTGGTCGACGAGCTCAACCAACACCGCGTTGACCACCGCGGCCACTGCCGCACCTGCCGTGACGTCTGGGGCGCACCAGTGGCGGCGCCGTGCGTTCCGCTGAGCGAGTTGGTGGCCACGCTGGCGGGGGATCACCATGCCACGGCGGGTGCGGCAGCGTGACCGTCACAACTGAGCGGGTCTGCTGGACCACGTCACCGGTCGAGCCGGACGACGTGCTGCGGCTGGACACGGTGTCGCCCCGCTACGCCGATCTGGCTGACCAGCGCCTCGCGCTGTACCTGACCGCCGAGGACGAGGCTGAGGACGGCCGCAGGCTCCTGCCTGACCTGCGCCTGACCTGCCACACGCACCGGCGGTGGCTGCACGACTGCGTCAGTTCCCCGCTGCACGTCAATGCTTGGACCAGGTCGCGGTGGTGCCGGCCGTGTGAACAGGAACTGGAGGTTGCCGTCGACCACGTCGACGGCCGCGTCGCGGTCTCCTGCCCCGGCTGTGGGCGAGGGGCGGAAAACGTCGTCGACTACGTGCTCATCACCAACTGCGAGACGAGCCTGAGGCTTGCTCGCTCCCCGTGGCCGGTCCTGCCGTGACCCCTGCACGCGTGCTGATCACCGGGCCGACCGCGTCCGGCAAGTCCTCGCTGGCCCGCGCCGTCGCCGGGCAACTCGGGGCGAGCGTGATGACCGAGGAGATGCCCCGGCCCGCCGGGCGAACCTCGGTGGAGGCGGACCAGCTCGCCGCGATCGAGGCCCTGCAGTTGCTGCGGACCAGCCCGGCGCCGGTAGTTGTCGAGCACCGGGCCCTGCACATGCAACTGGAACCGACCAACGACGCCTTCGTGGTTGCCCTGGAGGCGACCACGTCGATCCGCGTTGACCGCCTGGAGCACGTCGCTGAACTTCGGCAGACCACCTTCGCCGAACGCGACCTGCACGTCCGCAGCACCGACAGCGCGCGCCGGCAGGGCCTGCGCGCCGCCTTGGGGGTCGACCTCAGCGCGCGCACCGCCCAGCTGTGGCGTTGCGACCTGATCCTCGCGTGCCCGGACCGCCAGACCTGCGCCGACCCGCACAACTGCAGGGCGCTCACCACGCAGCTGGCCATGGCCGCGCTGGAGGTCTACCGGCACCACCTCGGGTCGGCCACCGTCACCCAAGCCCGGGATGCCGGCACGCGGCTGGCCGACCTGATCCGCGTCCACCCAGGCCGCGTCCGGCGCTGCACGGCCGCGTTGACCGACCTCGCTGCGGGAGTGGGCCTGGACCGGTGGCGCAGCCGCGTCGTCGACGACCTCAGCGGCACCGAGACAACCGAGGACGTGCAGCATGCCTGAACAGCCCCCGCCCTACGTTCCGCTGGGCGACGTCGTACGCCAGCTCGACTACGTGTGCGCCATCGCCCCCAGCGATCACGATCGCGGTCGCAAGCCGACCAAGCGGGCTCCGCTGGCGGTCATCGAACAGCGGTTGGCGGAGCTGGCCCTTGCTCGTCTGCACCTCGGTCTGCCCTTCCCGGCTCCTACGGTGTTGTGCACCCTGGGCCAGGACCCACTCGAGTACTGGTCCGCCACGGTGAACGACGGCGACGCCACATGCGCAGATCTCGGCCGGCTCTGGCGGTGCCACCTCGGGCACGGCCTGACCGTCGTCAGCGCCGGCAGCAAAGGCCGTGAGCAAGCACGGACCGCGATGACCGCGTTCGTCGCGATGCCGGCCTTGCTCTCGCGGTTCACGCTGCGAATCCTCGTGAACGGTCCGGAATGGGGCACTCAGCTCTACATGAAAAATCTGGCCGCCGACCTGAGTGTTCTGCGCCCGTTGTGGGGTCTGCCAGCCCATGACCCGCACTCGATGGTCCCGCTGAGCCGGCGGCTGCTGGTGGAAGTGGTGCACGGTCAGCAGTCGGGCAACATGGCCAGGACCTTCGTCAACGATCTTCTTCGCCAAGCGGGGTTGTCCGCGCCGGCCATGCTGGCCACGGCCGCCGATACCGCCAAGGTCCGGTTCGTGACAACAAGCCGCACCCCCGCTGCGGGCAAGGAGACCGCGCTATCGCAGTGGCGGTACGGCATCCGACCTGACGGCACGCTGTTTGCGGTCGTGGCCGGCGGAATCCACAGCCTGCTGACACCCGGGGGAGAACCCCGCACCTGGCGCGCGCCGGCCACACAGAACTTCCACGCTGCCGAGGCCGGGCGGGCGTTCGGCCGTGTCTGAGCTGACCTGCGCTCCCACAGTCGTCGGAGTTGTTCGCTGGCCCCTGGTCGACAAGGACCAGGCCGCCGCCGTGCATGCGAGCCTGACGGACCTGACCCGCTGCATCGACGTGATCACGGTGACCGCGGTCGTCCACCTCGGCCGCCGCGACGAGCTGGTGACCCGCCTCGCGGCGGCGCTGCGCGCCGTCGCCCGGGTGGCCGCGGACCTGGGCCTCGGCTTCTGTCTGCCCGCTGCTGTTCCCCCGGTCGAACGCGTGCAGGACGCTCTCCGCGAGCTCGGAACGGAGCTGAGCGCAGTCCGATGCGCGGTGCGCTGCCAGATCGACTCCGACATGGTCACGCTGCCGGTCACCGGAACCCGGCTGGACGCCACCGCGCAGTGGATCGTGGCCGTCGCGGCCTATTGCCAGGTCATGCCCAGCGTCCTCGCCGCGGCCAGCGCCGAGCCCAGCAGCCCTGTGGTCGCGCTGAGCCAGGGCGGCTACTGCCCGCCCACGGTCTCGTGACCGCGCGTCGTGAGCAGCCCGCCGACGACCGGCACCGACCGCTCGGGGTGGGGACCCGGCGTATTCACGGCCGACCGGCTGCACTGGGTCAGTCGGTCGGCGCAGCCGCTGCGCCACGGAGATCAGCTGTACTGGATCGCGGCGTGCGGAGCGGTGGCCCGGCGGTTGCCGCGACTGTTCGCCAAGCACTGGCCCTTCTGCGCAGCCTGCAGTTCCCTGTGCCCGACGCCGGAGGCCGAACGAGTCGGCCTCCGTATCGAGCGCCGCGCCGTGCGGGAGTTCGGCGATGAGCGAGCACGGCCTGCAACCCGGCACGCGCAACACCCTCACGGCGAGCACGGTCTCCGCGGCTATGCAAGCCGGCGCCGTCTACGGCGACGTGATCGTGCACGGCACCGGTGTGCCCGGCCGCGTTGTTCCCGCGCAGCTGCCGCCCGTGCCCGCCCACTTCACCGACCGCGAAGACCTGCGCCACCAGCTTGGCACCCTGGTCGCGCAGCCCCACACCAAACGGCGCCCGAGGATCGTGGTGCTGACCGGCCCCGCGGGCATCGGCAAGTCCGCGCTGGCGACGTTCGTGGCCACCGAACACCGTGATCAGTTCGCAGACGGCCAGCTCGTGCTCGACTTGCGCGGCAGCTGGCCGCGCCAACCCGCCGGCGACCGCATGCACGCCGGCCTGGCGCAGTTCCTGCGCGCGCTCGGCGTGCCGCCTCAGAACGTCCCGGCCGACGCCGGCGAGGCCGCGACCCAGTACCGGACGCAGACCGCCGACCGGCGGCTGGTCGTGCTGTTGGAGGACGTCGCCAGCTGGGACGCCGTGCGGGCCCTGCTGCCGGCCTCCGCCCACGCCTTGGTGCTGGTCACGACCCGCACCTCGCTCGGGCCGGCGGCCATTCTCGACGGCGCCGTCGTCCTGCAGCTGCAGCCGCTGCCCAGCAGCGCCATCCGCGACCTGATCATCGGCATCCTCGGCGACAACCGGGCTAGCGCCGAGATGGAGGCGCTGGACGAGCTGATTGCCTTCTGCGGCGGAAGCCCGATGGCCGCGGGCTTGGCTGCGGCCACCCTCGTGCTGCAGCCGCAGCGATCCGTGCACTCCCTGCTCACAGAGCTGGCCGCCACGTCCAGCCACGCCCCTCAAGGACCCCACGTGCCCGCTTTGGACTTGGCCTACAACGCGCTCGACCGCACCCTGCAGCTGCTGTACCGGCTGCTGGGACACTGGCCGGGCGCCACTGTGGACGTCGGCGTCGTGTCCGCGGCCCTGGTCTGTTCGAACGCGACCGCGGAACAACACCTTCATGCCCTGACCCAGGCGGAGCTGTTCGAGCCGGCCGGGCCTGGCCGATGGCGGCGACAAGCCACGGTGCTGGAACACGAACGGACCGTGGCCTGGCAGGTTCCGACCGAACAGGTGCACGACCTGCTGCACCGAATCGGCGACTACTACCTGGCCAGGACCAGCGCCGTCGACCAACTCGCCACGCCGCACCGGACCCGCCCGAGCACCTACGTCCCCGACTACCAGCTCGACTCCGTACCCGAGCTCGACCGCGACGCGGCCATGGACTGGTTGAGCGACGAACTCGCCAACGTGCTCGCCGCCGCCCAAGCCGTCTACGACATCGGCCTGCACCTGCTGTGCTGGACGTTGTTGGACGCGACCTGGCCGGTGCTGCTCGAACGCAAGCACTACGAGCTACGGGAGCCCATCGACTGGCTGTTCCTGTCCGCGGCCCGTGCCCTGGGAGAGCCGTGGAAGGTGGCCGAGGCGGCCAAACGGCGGGGCATGTTCCAGCACAGCGCCCGCCGCAACGCGCTGGCGAAGGCTGACCTCTCGATGGCCCGCACGATCTGGACCGGCCTGGGTGCCTGGGCCGAAGCCGCGGGCGCCACCGAACAACTCGCCCTGGTCGAACGGTCCGACGGCGACCCGCATCACGCGATCAAGCTGCTGCGCGATTGCCTGCATGTCCACCGCGAACTCGGATCCTCTGACCGCACGATCGCGCTGACCATGAACAACCTCGCGGCCACCTACCTGGCCGTCGGCGAAGCCGGCGAGGCACTGCCGTTGGCTTCCCGCGCCGAGCAGCTGCTTGCGAGCCCGCAGATGCAACCACCCGACCCGTACAACCTGGCCCGAGTCCGGATCACGCGTGGCCGGATCCACACGGCACTCGGGCAGTACGACCGCGCCGGCTCAACGTTGGCCACTGCGGTCACTGAGCTGCAGCGACTCGGCGCGCCGAAAGAAGAAGCTGAAGCACGCATGGCGCGGGCGGAGCTCGCCCGTCGTGTCGGCGACACCGACGTGGCCCGCGAACACCTCATGGCGGCCGAGGCCCTGTTCGAGGCGGTAGCCAGCCCCCGCGCTGCCGAGGCGCGGATCCTGCTCGCCGCCTGCCCTGACCCCGAATCGACCTCGTGACCGCCCCGAGCCGATGCGGTCGCGAACAGCGACGCACGACGCACGGCCGGCCATCGCAACCCGACCTCGGAGTGAACGTGATTGCGGACAGGGCCTCGGAGATGTCCCAGCCCAGCCTGCGGCCCGCCACCGCCCGGCTATACCGCCTCCTAGCCGCCGCGCACCGTGGCCCGCACGCGACCGTCTCGATCGCCGCGGCGGTCGTCGACGTCGACGACGGCACCGCCGGCGAGTACCTGGACGAACTCGTCGCCGCTGACCTGCTCGAGCGCGAGCAGGACCGCTACACCTATCCCGAACCGGCGCGCGCCAGCGCCCGCCGCCACAGCGCCGAGCTAGACACCGACCAGGACCGCCGCAACGCCCAGATCGCCATCGCTACCGCCCTGCTGAAGGAGGCGGCGCCGCGGGAGTACAGCATCCTGCCGGCCCGGCCGCGTCCGGGCCTCGACTACGCCGCCCACAAGCCCGGGACGCGGACCCCGTTCACCAGTGACCAGGCCCTTGCCTGGTTCGACTGGCACCGCCCGAACGTGATCGCCGCGCAGGCGGCGATGAAAAACCTCGGCCGGCACGACCTCGCGTGGCGGCTGGCTGTCGCCTTGTGGGGACATGGCCTCTACCGGCACGGCGACCTCGACAGTTGGATCCGGGTCAACCAGATCGGTGTGGACGCCGCCCACCTGTGCGGCGATCTTCTGGCGGAGGGCCGGCTGCGCTGCATGCTCGTGCACGCGATGCTCGCCGACCGGCGCGCGTCCGCCGCGCACCCGCACGCCCAGCGGGCGTTGACGATCGCCGACGAGCTGGACGACCCGGCGCTACGCGCCAGCGCCTACTCTGCCCTCAGCAAGATCGCCCTGGCCAGCGGGTTGCCGCACCGAGCCGAGCAGATGATCAAGGCGGCGATCTCCAACGACGTGCTCGCCACCGACGCCGCCGTGCACACACGCCGGCTCGGCGACGTCCTGGTCGAGCTGGAGCGGCTCGACCAGGCAATCGTGCTCTACCGCGCCGCGGCCGCCCAACTGCTCGCCCTCGGCCACGGCGTCGAGGCGGGCCGCTGCAACACCTATTTGGGACGCGCGCTGGTCCTAAATGGACAGTGTGGTCGGGCGAAAGACGTTCTGCTACAGGCGCTGTCCGCAGCGGAGAACAGCGGATCGCCTCGCTATGTCGCAGATGCCGCACTGGCGCTGGGGGAGTTGCATCTGCGCAACGGAGACCGCCGGACAGCAGCGCAGCTTTTCCAGCAAGCGCAACAGGACTACACCGTCGCCGGCGACCGGCGGGGCGTGGCTCAGGCGCACGAACTGCTCACGCAAGTCCCGTGCTGAGCCAGCCGCCGACGCGGCCGCGGGCACCGCCACGCGGGCGCAGTCGATTCGAGCCTCGTTCCCAACACCGGAAGGACCCACCCGTGCTCACCGACACCGTCGACCTGTTCGCCGGCACACCGGCCTACACCCATCGGCTGATCGCGGCCGAACACAAGGCCCGGACCGTGCGGCGGTACCACTCGATGCGCCTGCCCGGCGCGCTGCACTGTCCCGCGTTGGCCGGGGCCCAGCACGCCAAGGCGACGAAGAAGAAGCCGCTGCCCTTCGGCGCCGACGTCGCGCTGGCCCAACGCGACTACCGGCGCAGGGCGCTGCGGTCATCCGCCCTGCATAGCAACCAGATCCTCATCTACGAAGAGGCCCTGCACCGTATCCGGCGCGCCTACGGCATCGACTTGATGTGGCGACAACTCGACTTCCTGACCGACGCGATCGAAGGCCACATGCAGTGGTGCGACGAGACGACCGAAATCCGGCTCGTGCCGCGTGAGGCCAGCGCCGACTCGATGCCCAGCGAGCTCACCATCCTGACGTTCGACGACACCGCCGGCGAACAGGACTTCGTCTACTTCGAGCTCGATTTCGGACCCCACGGCGTGCACCACGCGCTGTACCTGACCAGCCAGGACGCGCTCGACGAAGCCGGCGCGAACCTCGACGAACTGGCCGCCCACGCTCTCGACTACGACGGCACCCTGGCTCTGGTCGAGACGATCCGCGACTCCCTGCGCTAAGCCCCGCCGATACCCACGACGTCAAGGACACGAACTCGATGACCAGCACCACCGCGCCGATCGCCCCTGCGGCCACCGCGCAGTTCCGTCACGTCCCCAAGTACGCCCGCGGTTTCATCCGCGACGAGTTGAACCACGCCGTGTCCGGCCAGCACTTCCACCTGATCAGCTTTCCCGGCGGGTGGCAGGACGAGCTGTTCGTCGGCTTCCAGAAGGAACACGCGGGGCGGCCCAGCAGCGGACTGGACAGGAACACGGCGATCGCGCTGCGCACGCGCCGGCGCGATGCGTTCACCCGACCGGCCATGCGCAACCTCGACTACGTCCTGGGCGAACACGCCCTGGTGCAGCTGTTCTCCGCCTTCGACCGGCGCGTCGCCGAGGCGCAGCTCGACTGGATGCTGACGGTCGCCCGGCACGAGGACGGCGTGAGCGATGACCGCCTCACGCTGAGGCTGCTGCCGCGGGACAACAAGCTGGTCTACATCCCGAGCGACTTCTGCCAGGTGCAGTTCGACAGCTGGTGGCGGCGGGACTACGTCTACGTCGAGGACGCCACCGGCGGCCGACGTGTCCGAGGCCGCCGCGGGCGGCAGCGGGCGCAGGACCACTGGACCGCCGTGCGGGATGCGTCGCTGGACCCGAAGCAGACGATCGACCGGCTCCTGCAGTGGCGAAACAACCCCGACCTGCTGCTCAACGGGTGACCGCGGGCACCAGCGCCCGTGGGCCGGGCTGACAGGCACGCCAGCCCTCATGGAGATGCGGGTGGCTGCGCTGGCGGCCGCAGCCACCCGGGCAGGCCCACTCCGCGCCGCCAGCGGGACGGCTTCTCGACCAGATGCAGACGCCGCCGGAGCTCCTGAGCGCACAACCACACCCACGCGCGGCCGGACTCGCGCACCCAAACCCGCAGCGACACCACCACCGCCTGCTGAGAACGGACTCCCATGACGATCAACGTGTTCCCCGACGGCCTTGGCGAGACAATGAACCTCGCCGACTACCACGCCGCCTTCGACAAGGACTTCTTCCGCAGCGGGCCGGCAGGGTTCTGGAAGCTCGAAGCACGCCAGACCTTCTTGGAGCCGCGCAGCGCGAGCTGGCGGACGTTCAACGCGGGCGGACTGGGCGAAGCGATACGAATGCACGAGGATCGCCGCGCGGGACTGCAGCGCCGGCACGCACGGATGCTCCAACAGGGCTCGACGAACCAGCGGGTACGGCTGGTCGTCACCCCGCTGGCGCGGTACCTGCTGTGGGAGCTGCCGCTGCTGCGGATGCGAGACGACATCGGCATGCGCACCCACGTCATCAACCTCGTCGACCGACCCGATCTCGGAGGCCCCGCGGACTGGCCCGAGGTCGTGGTGTGCGGCGAGGTCGCCGTCTACGAGGTCCTCTACGACGCCAGCGGACTCCACATCGGCGGAACCCGGTACACCGACCGTGACGTGATCGCGCACTGGCGCGACCGCATCGCCGATTTGATCCAGCTTGGCGAGCCGATCCACGGCTTCTACGAACGCGAAGTCGCCCCGCTGCTGCCCGCCTGACCCGGCGCTGGTCCGCCAACGCTTGATCGACCTCGACCGGCGGCGGATCACGCCGAACAGCCGATGGACAACACCCGGCTTCACAACCCCACGACCCCGTCCCTGCGCACCCGAGCACGGAGGATGCGTGCACGTCCCGACAGCGCCGCCCGACCACGCCAGGTCCGTTCCGGACGTGGCCTTCCCCCCACCCGAGCAGCAGCCCGACCGACACCGTTTGGTGCGCTCGCAGCACGCGCTGCCCGACCAAGCCCCGGTCAGGGGCGTGGGCATCGCCCTGCTCGCCGTGGTCGTGACGATGATCGTGGTGACCGGTCTGGCCCACGTGTTCGGCCTTGACCACCCCGAACCGCGACCCAGGCCGGCGCCGCCGGTCGCCACCTGGACCGGGGCCCCGCGGCAAGACGTTCAAGCCCGCGACCCCAGCACGGCTGAGAACGCCACCGGCCGAGCGTCGACGAGCCAGCCCAACTCCGAAGGAAGCACGCCGTGGGTACACCCCTGACCGTAACGACATCGATCGCAGCGACGGTGCTGGCCGCGCTGCTGATCGCGCACCTCTGTTCGGCAACCGAACAGCGTGCCGCCGGCATCGCCGTGCTGCTCGCCGCGGTCACCCCGACGTTGACCATCACCTCGGCTGACCTATACCTGACGCCGTTTCCGCCGTCACCGTCCGCCGGCGTGCAGCGCCCTGCCGAGCCGGCCTGCACCAGACCAACGTCGGCGCCCCGATGCTGAACCCCATCCACCTTCGCACCTTGACCGAGGCAGTCCGGGCCCGTTCGTTTGCCGAGACCGCACGTCTGCTCGGCTACACCACTTCAGCGGTGTCGCAACAGATCGCCATGCTGGAACGAGCGGTGGGTGCCCAACTGTTCGAGCGCTCGGCCCGCAGCGTGCGGCCGACCGCCGTCGCTGAGCGGATGGCCCTGCTCAGTCGGGACGCACTCGCAGGCCTCTCCGAACTGGAGCGCGAGGTGCAGGCCCTGACCCGAGGCGACACCGGCACCCTGCGGCTAGCCAGCTTCGCCACCGCGAACGCCCGGATCATGGCATCCGCCTTGACCGCGGTCGTCGAGCAGCGGCCTGGCGTGGATGTGCTGTTAGACGAAGGCGACCCGGACGAGGTGGTCGCCGGCGTGCTCGACGGCGGCCGCGACGCCGGCGTTGTGTTCGCCTACGACCTCGATCCCCGTGCCTGGCCCGAGGAACTCGTCGCGACGCCGTTGCTGGACGAACCGCTCGTGCTGGTCACCTCACCCGCACACCGGCTGGCTGCCCGCGGGGAGGTATCCCTTGTGGAGCTCGCCGACGAACGCTGGATCTGCACCCGCGGCGACACCGCCGGCTCCACGGCCATGGAACGCCTCTGCGTCACCGCGGGGTTCACCCCCCGAATCACCATGCGCAGCAACGACTACGGCGTCGTCTGCTCGCTCGTGCATCGAGGGCTCGGCATCGCGCTGGCACCGCGGCTGGCCGTGGGCAGCGGCGCCGGACTCGGTGTGCTGAACCTCATCGATGGCGACGTCTTCCGCCGCATCGTGGCCGTACACCGGCCCAGCAACCTCAACCCGTTGCTGCCGATCGTGCTAGACGCGCTGCAAGCCCGGTGCGCTGCGATCGCCCAACGCTGGAACGAAAACACCCTCGACGACCACCTTCTCGCGTCGTCTGCAGCCGTCACGGCCTCAAGCTGAACCGACGTCGCTACCACTACCCCGAGTTGTCAATTCCCTTATCCGACAAGGAGTTCGCGTGAGCCTACAGCAGGCGCCCGTTGTCGAGTCCTCCTCCAGTGCCCTGATGCGGGTCTCGGTCGCGGCGTTGCTGCGGGCACGCGTCGACAACGACCTCGTGCTGCTCGACACCGGCGACGGCGCGGTGATCGGGCCGCCCGGCGGCGCGCTGACCTACCACTGCGCCGCGACTGCGACGCTGGCCGGGATCGGTTGGTGCCCCGAGCGGGACACGATCGGCCCGGAGGTGGACCTGCGTGGCACCCTGCCGGTGCGGAGGTTCCCCGAGTTCGTCAGGTGGTTCGAGGCCGGCACCGACCGGGAAACCAGCCAGGACGGCCTGCTGCGGGAGATCCGCGAGGAACTCGGCGAGGTCGGCATGCCCGGCCTGGTCGACCTCGTCGACGCCGCCCGCCTGGAACACGTCCGCACGGTCGTCGAGGGGCCCGCGCCCACGCTGGTCGGGACCATGCTCCAGACCCGCCGGCTGGCGGTATACGACCTGCTGCCGGGCGCGCTGGCCGAGACGCTGGCCGCGCTCGCGCTCGACCCGGCGGTACCGACCGTCCACGCGGTGTCGGAAGCCGCGATCGCGGAGGGTTGGCACGGCACCACGCGCATCGAGACCCAGGCGGCCTACCTGGCCACTGACTGGGTCGATCGGCCCGGCGCCACCACCCTGGCCAGCGCGCACGGATGGTGAGGGCGCAGGTGGTCACTCACCCGGCCAGCGCGTCGAGCGCGAGCAGCGCGGCACCGAGGCAGCCCGCCCGGTCACCCAGCGCCGCAGCGACCAGCGTGGGCGACCGCTGGAACGTCAGCAGCCCCGCCAGTTCCTTCTCCACCGGCTCCAGCAGCTTCGGACCGGCCAGCGACAGCCCACCGCCGATCACGACCGTGTCGACCGCGAGCAGGCTCACGCTCCACGCCAACGCGACGGCGATCCCGTGCACGGCGTCGGCCCACACCGCCGCCGCGTCCGGATCGGTCTCGAGCAGCGCGGCGACCTCGGCCGCGCCGTCGACGGGCCGCCCGGTGCGCGCGGTGTACCGGCGGGCGATCGCGGCCGCCGAACTGACGGCCTCAAAACAGCCGGACATGTCGCAGCGGCACGGCTCGGGGACGCCGACGTCGACGTGCCCCAGCTCGCCCGCGAACCCGCCACCCTCGAACAACCGGCCGTCCAGCACCAAGGCGGCCGCCAGCCCGGTGCCCAAGGCCAGGAACATCGCACTGCGCGACCCGGCCGCCGCGCCCAGCCGGTACTCCGCGAGGCCGGCTGTCCGCACGTCATGCCCGAACGCAGTGGGCAGCCCGGTGCGCTCAGCGACCAGGTCCCGCAGCGGTTCCTCCCGCCAGCCCATCGAGCCCGAGCGCACCACCACGCCACGTTCGGCGTCGACGATGCCCGGCACCACCAGGCCCACCGCGTCCACCCTGCGGCCCGTGGCGTCGGCGAGTTCGGCAACCAGCCGCGCGGCCGCGTCCGCGACCTCACGGGCCCGGTCTGGGCCGGCCACAGGAGTCGAGCACCGACGCTCGGCGGTCACCGTCAGGTCCTCGTCGACCAGCGCCGCCTTGATCTGGGTTCCCCCGACATCCACCGCAGCGACGTTCGCGCCGCCTGACCG
Source organism: Kutzneria buriramensis (assembly GCF_003387475.1). Lineage (GTDB taxonomy): Bacteria > Actinomycetota > Actinomycetes > Mycobacteriales > Pseudonocardiaceae > Kutzneria > Kutzneria buriramensis. The sequence goes on from NZ_QUNO01000022.1 coordinate 132,371, forward strand.
TTGCGTCATCCGCGCAGCGTACCGACCCGGCGCGGCGCCGCCGCGCCGGTGCGATCAGCCAGCGAACCAGTGATCTTTCCCAGCCACAGCAAGGGGATCGACTCAATGCACACACTCAACAGCGCCCGCTCACTGGCGGCGCTCGACCTGGCCGCCGTGAAGACCGACACCCGCCTGGGCCACGCGGTCACGCTGACCGACCAGCAGCACACGAGGCTCCTGCTGGCGCTGCGGGACCGGTCAGCGGCAGCAGCCGACCAGGTCGCCCAGTTCGCGGTCACGCAGATGGGCACACCGACAGCGACAACGGTGGACGAGGTCGCCACCGGCTTCCACCCGGTCCTCACCCACAACCGCTACCGGCAGGGGCCCAGGCGGTACACCACCGTGGCGGAGGTCGCCGACAAGGTCCGCCCATTCGTTCAGGACGGCTCCCCAGTCCCCATCACCATCCAAGGTTTCCCGTTCAAGCAGCATGACAACCTGCTCAAAGCCAGTGGCCCGCTGCCGGACCTGGCGGAGTTCGGGGCGATGCTGCGGCTGTGGGAGCTGGTGCAGGCGCTGCGCCAGCTCTACCCGCCGGGCGTGTGGCTGACGGTCATGCGCGACGGCGGCTACTACCGCCCCCGCCCCAGCGAGGAATTGGCCGTCTACCGGGCGGCGGTGGACACGCTGTGGGCCCAGATCGGCGACCCAGACATGGGATGGGTGAGCAAGCTCGAGGCGGCGCGGAGCAGCCTCGGGCCGCAGCGGGCAGCGCGTTGGAGGCACGACGTCGAGCGATACCGCGCGGCGATCGTCGAGGCGACCAGCGCGGCCGCCGACACCTGCGACCCCCACGGCGCGGAGCTGCCCGTCCGGGCGCTCACCGGTGACCTCCCCGACGGCTCCGTCCCCTCGTTCCCCAGCCTGTTCGCATCGCTGCTGTACTCCGTCGCGGTGCCCGGCCCCGGCGACGCCGAGTGGTCGCGCCTGGTGCTGGCCGACCCGTTCAGCCGCACGGACGAGCCATCAGCGGCGGTCCGGGCCGCCAGGCAGGAGCTGATCAGGCGGGCATGGCTGGCCACGGCCAGCTACCTCGGCACCTGCGCAGCCGACGCGCGACACAACGTGAACGAGGCCCTGTTCGGCGACGGTCTGCACCTGAGCACGAGCCTGCCGGGCCCCGGCAAGATCGGCTTCTCGTACCTGGGCGGGTCCTTGTTGTACCCGTGGCACGGCAGCGCGTGCGTGGACGCCTCGGGCCGGCTCGGCGTCGCGTTCTCGCTGCTGCTGGGTGCCTCCAACCTCGTTCCGGTCCACCGCGACGGCTCACCGCAGCCGTTCCTGTGGATCCCGCCCGAATGCACCGTCCGGCACGGCGGTGATCGACGCGTCGGAACCGACCTCATCGACCGGATCCGGCTCCGATCCCGCTGACGAAGCCGACACCAGCCACCGCTACGACCAGCCACAACAGGACCGAAAGAGGGGACCGCGTGGACATCGACCTCGCGTACTTCAACTATGCCCACGGGGGCCTGACCAACCCCACCTCACGCGGGGAGAACCCGCCCGGCGGCTACGACTTCACCGGCCTGGTCCGGGTGATGCGGGAACGCTGGCCGCACGTGCTGGTCATGGGCGAAGGCGACCTGTACGAGTACTTCGGCGGCGCGGGCATGTGGGGCGCGGCCGAAGCGATGCGCGAGGCCGGCGGCCGCGCCTACATCCCGCTGCCCTGCCAGCTGCCGCGTGAGGGCGGCGCGTTCGCCCCATGCATCTTCTTCGACGCGCAAACCCTTATCGTGAAGAGGTTCTTCGACCACCGCGCACCCGACTTCGCCGCCCGCAACCGCAACCTGCTCAAGGTGCGGCCCGTGGACGGCGAGGAGATCCTGCACGTGGTCACCGGCCACGGTGACCTGAACGAGGACGTCTACCGCACCGCCGACGCGAAAGGGTGGCGGTGGCTGGCCTACGACGACCGGCTCAGCGCGGCGCTGCTGGACATGAACGAGCACCTGTCCGGCCCGAAGCGCGAGCCCACCGACCTGGAAGACCGCGCCCTCGTGGAGCAGCCCGCGCGCTTCCTGCACCGCATGCGCCACACCGCCGGCATCCCCGACCGGCCCTACCGGCGCACCACCAGCGCCCTGGACTTCCTGTGCGGGGCGTGGAACGACCAGGAGGGTCGCCGCACGGGCGGGATCGGGTTCGTGGACATGGCGGAGCAGGCCGGGATCTTCACCAGCACCAATCTCCTCAAGCCGTCCGGTCGGCAGGGCACGCAGATCGACCACATCCTGCTCAGCCCCGCGCTGGCGAATCGAGTGGTGCCGGGCTCGGGCTGCATCCACGAGCCCGTCGACCCGGACAATCCCGACAGCGATCACAAGCGGCTGAGCGTGACGGTCAGGGTGGGCTGACTGTTGCGGCGCAACAACATCACCACGATGCAGGACGATCTGGTTCACGAGTTCATCGTCCTGCGCCGAGGCGAGGGCCTGCACCGGTCCTACGTGGACAAGCTGGTCGGGCGTGGGGTCGCCCGCTGGGCCGACATCCCGCCCGGCTGCGGCAGTGCGGAGGTCCAGCGACTGATCACAGCGGCCGTCGGCCAGATCCCGGACGCGGACCTGCCGGCGGCCGATCGCAGGATCGTCCTGGCCGCGCTCGGCCTGGAGCCGAACCTGGGCGCCGTGACGCTGCTCGGGCGCACCGCGCTGATCGCCGCTGACCAGAAGCTGGGCGAGCGCACCGCGCGCCGCCGCGTTGACGCAGCGTTCGTCACCCTGGCCCGCGCCGTCGCCAAGAACACTGGCTGGCACGACCCGGAGCGGGGCTGGGCCGTGCGCGAGCTGCGGGCGCTGGTCCGGCTCGACCGCCCCACACCGGAGGTGGTCGAGCAGTACACCATCGTCGCCAGCCGCGATGGCCTCGCGCACCTCGCCGTCTCGTTCGATGTGCCGCCCCGGCACGACAACGCCGACCGCCTGGTGGACGCCGACATCGACTACGGGGCACGCATCGTCGCCTCGAAACGCCTCGGCACAGCCGCGTTCTGGCACCTGCTCGCGCTGCCTAAACCGTTGACGCGTAACGAAACGCACACCTTCACCATCGTGCACCAGGCCCTCGACGGCCACCCGATCGCCGAGGATTACCAGGTCACCCCGGCAGCCAGTCTCGCGCTGGTGGAGACCAGGGTCCGGTTCGACCCCGGCCGCCGGCCGGCCGCCGTGTGGCGCATGGACCCGACCACGCCGGCCGGGTCCATGCTGGCCCTGGACGGCGCGAACGAGGTCCGAGCGCGCTTTGACGACCCGGAACAGGGCTTCCGCTGCGGCGTGTGCTGGTGCCACGAGCCGGCACACACCTGACCGAAAAGGACAGCGGCAGGCACCTCGACGAGGCGATTCGCCTTGGTGTGGCTGGACATGCGCGTCGAGGACCCGCAGACGGAGCTGCGGGACACGGTGATTAACCGCGCGGAGCTCGGCGAGCTACGCAGTCGACGGGACGGACGACAAGTACTTCGGTGCGTACAGCCTGGAGGGCTGACCTGTCATGACAGTCTTCGGAAGCGGTATCCCGGCCCGGCACAAGGGACGTGAAGTGTCGATCCGGCATCCGGACTTCAACCCGACAGACCCGACACAACTGGAACTGGTCAAGGTCGCCGCCCAGCAGTACCGGGACTACGCGCCTACGGCGGAAAAGTTGGTTCGGTCCCGCGTGCGGTCGAACTGGCGTTTCCTGCGCATACACATGGCCAGTGTCGCCGGCATCGCGCTGTTTCTGAAGTTGGGCATCACACCGAGCCGCGGGGACGTCCTCAAGGTGGGCGCTCTCGGGCTGGTGGTCATGCTGCTGGTCAACATCAGCTGGGCGTGGAACATCCTGTCCATCACACGGCAGGCCGAGCGCAAGTACAGGGTGATCGAGTCCATGGAATCCACCCTTCCGGTCCGGCCATACACCGCCGAGTGGGAACTCGCCGATAGGGGCAAGAAGCTGCTGAGCTACCTACCGCGATGGGTGGCCGAGCTGGGGATGCCGCTGCTGATGTCGTTGGTGTGGCTCGGCGCCTACGGGGCGGTGTGGCTGCTATGAACCCGCTGGTAGTGGCTGCCTGGCAGCCGGCGGCGGCAATGCTTTGTCGATCTTCGAACCGCGCCAGTTCGGCGGCCGCGACCACCTGCAACGCGCGGGAGGTGGTGCGCGGGCCTGGTCGGGGTGGTCGGCTCACCTGAGGTCAGGCCAGTCGGAGCACCAACCAGATGTCGTCGTGGCGACACTCAACCACCGCGCCGTCGAGCAGATGGACCTCCACGCCGGGGAAGTACCGATGGTTGGCCGGCAGCCCGCGCATCCGCACTATCCGGGTGGCAAGGCCGGCTGCCGAACCGCCGGCGGCCAACCGCACCCACTGCCCGCGCTGCAGATCAGTCGCCCATACCGCCTCCTCGCTCAGCACCGTCGCGCTGGGAAACCGCCAGGTGGCGATCAGCAAGCCCGCCAGCGGCGCCACCACCAGGATCAGCAGCCACCAGCCGACGGGCTGTGTCTGCCAGTACACCGCAGCGCTGACCAGTGCACCCGCGATCACGCCCAGCAGCTGTGCGGACGTGGCGTGCACTGTCCTGTCTCCGCCGATCTCCACGACGTCGACCGGCACCCGCACGGTTCCGTCGCCGCGGTCTCCCGGCATCCGGTCCGGCATCACCACCTCGCCGCCCGCCGGTCGGTCGGCCAGTTCGGGCAGCTCCATCCACCCCAGCGCCATGGTCACCTGGTCCTCGGTGACGGGCTGGATGTCTTCGCACGTGACGCACATCCACCACAAGGCGCTGGTCTCCGGATCGTCTACGGCCTCCATCAGCCCGTGCGGGCCCGCCGGGCACAGCATCGCCTCTGCGTCATGCCGTTTGTTCCAGCGATTGAGCACGTCCGCCAAGTGCGCCGGGTTGTCCGCATCCTCCCCGAACTCGGTCATGCCCTGCCGCCATCGACCGCGAGGTGATGCTCGACAAGCACCCGGCGTGGCACGGCTTGCCCGGCCTCCACATCGAGCGTCGACGCCTCGATCCGGGCAGCGGACGCGTTGCGTGACGATGTCCACGGGACCGCGCGGGAGCCGACGTCCAGCGCGACGGTGAGGTCTGCCGTGACCACGGTACCGACCGCCATAGGTGCCTCCTTGAAGCGCGATCTGGCTGCAGCAGGTACTGCCCGGAGCTGCCGATCCGTGCGGCTGTTGGCTCCCGGCGTTGCCTATAGGCGGCGCCGGCCGGCGTGCGGCGACAGCAGCGGCGAAACCCGCGCGAACACCGAGGATCGACGGCGCCTTTCTGTAGCCGTGAAGCGGTTCGGCTCGTGCGGGCGGAGGCGGCGGATTCAGCCCTGCAGCTGCACCGTGTGCACTGGCTGCACGAGGTAGCCGCGGTCGGCCCGTTCGAGCCGCACCAGCTCGGCGGTCGACACCACCTGCAGAGCTCGGGGGAGGGGTCGCAGGGCCTCCACGGCCTGCACGAGAGGTCCTGCCGGCTGAGCGCGGCGACTGTAGGCGACACCCAGGTGCGGGCGGAACGCGCTGCGCGGCGGCGGGGTGGCGGTCTCGCCGAGCACGTCGATCGTGGCGGCTCGGAGCCGGTCGTGCAGCCGCAGCAAGTCGTCCCACGGGGCGACGGACAACCGAATAGCGCCACGTGATCCGGCCAAGGGGCCCACTTCGAGCGCGAGCGATTTCAGATCCGCGCAACGAGCGCGCGCGGCGGCCGCGAGGCGGGGGAGGTGATCGAGTGGAACGTCGCTTTCCCATCCGACGCGGCTGACCGTCAGGTGGAGGGCGTCCGGCGCGACCAGGTCGAGGCCGGAGTGGTCGGCGAGGCCGGCCTGCGCCTGGCACACGAGGTTGAGCACGGCCGAGTTCGGTCGGGTCAGCACCATCCAGTGGTAGCTGGCGCGGCCGGTCCACCAGCCGGGTCGGTCCCAGTGCTCGACCATCGTCTCGACCTGCTGGAACGAGACCCAGTCGTGCTCGTGGATCACGTCGGTGTCGGTCAGGGACGCGGGAGGAGTCGCAGGAAACGGGGCGCTGCGGCCACTCATGCGGCCAGTCCGGCGGCGACCCGGTTCTCGCGGCGCGAGGCCCAACTGGTCAAGGTGGCGGCGAACGCCTCGACAGCGGGCACCGGCGCGACACCGGCGGCGTCCGTGTGCAGCGCGTGCGCCCGGTCGTAGACGCTGCGGATCGGGTGTCGGGCGGAAGCGGCCAGGGCCTCACTACCGAGTTTCATCGCTTCTTCGACCTCGCCGTCCAGCAGCAGCGCGGCGGCGTTGTCCAGACCCACCAGCGACTGCGACCAGATGCTGGTCGAGGTGTCCACCAGGGCGGAGTAGGCCCGGACCTGCGCGGTGTCGCCGATGCCGAGCATCGCGGTTGCCGCGTTGGCCGCGGCCCGAGGCAGGCCGTAGGCGCCGAACGAGATGCAGGAGGTCAGCTGGGCCGGCGCGTCGCGGTGGGCATCCAGCGCCGCCAGAGCCTGGTCCACCGCTCGGTAGGTTTCGCTGGCGTTGCCGAGCTTGGCGTGCGCGCGGGCCTGCCCGTTGACGAGCAGCCGCACCAACTGGCCGTCCAGGCGGGCGTAGCGCTGCCCGTCGGTCGCGAGCTCCAGCGCCAGTTCGGCGTCGCCGACGCAGTAGGCCCCCTGAGCCTGGGTGGCGCGAACCCAGGCCCGGAGGTCCTGGTCTCCCGTCTCGCTGGCGTAGAACCACGCCTCCTCGCCGTACAGGTCCGCCAGCGCCGGCCGGCGGGCGTTGATCGCCATGTAGGCCAGCAACCCGGCGACGCGGGCGGCGCGGAGGTAGATCTGGGTCTGTACCTTCGGCGTGTGGCCGCCGGCCAGCATCCTCATGACCGACTTGTGGATCGCCCGGGCCTCGCCAATCAGGCGGAACGGGCCCGCGGCTTCGTAGCGGTCCACGACGCCGTCGATCCTGTCGTCGAGCATGGTCAGCGCCGAGGTCGTGTCCGCAGTCAACTGGGTGAGCCGCGCCGCCGCGGCCTGCGGGTTCTCCCACCGCGCTGTCGGCTCCAAGGCCGGCACCGCGGCTGCTCCCCGCGGCCGCGCCGGTGGGAACAACTCCGTCTCCGCAGCGCCCAACACCGCGGCGACCGCGGCGGAGATCCGGGAATCCCGTGGGCGCCAGCCGAGGCGCTCCCACTTGCGGTACAGGGCGTCGTCGAGGACCACGCCGACTTCGGCCAACCGCTCGTTGACCGCCGCGACCAGTTCCGGGACGGTCAGGCCCATGACGCCCTCTCGGGCGTGGATCAGCGCCTCGTTGGGACCGTGGTCCGTGGCCACCTACGCCTCCTGATCGCCGCCGATCACCCATTCGAGCGGGAGCGTTGCTCGAAAGCCCATTTTCCCCCAACGCTCCTGGCGCCCGGACATCGCGGTCGCTAACGATCACCGCAGGTCGTGGAAGTTGACCATTGCCGTGCAGGATCTCGTTGACGGGAGCCCCAGGAATGTCCGAACAACGCCCAGCGGCGTCGGCGGCCTGGATGTCCGAGACGGCTCGACTGCGCGCCGTCGCTGGCGCTCTGACCGTCGCCCTCATAGCCACGGGCCATTCACGTGATCGCCGGCGACCTACCGCATTGCCCCGCCCTCACGCCGGCCGCGGCTCAACCGGTGCCGCCTCGAGCTCAGGTCGACGCGCCGTGAAGACCACCCGGCCACACCGTTCGTTCAGCACCGGTGTGTCTGGAGGCCGACGTGCGACCTCGTGACTTGCCCGTGGATTTCGCCACGCCCAACGCCGCGCGGCTCTACGACTACTTTCTCGGCGGGGCCTCAAACAGCTCGATCGATCGCGAGCTGGCTCACCGGATCAGCGAAGCCGCGCCGGACACGCATGGCTACGTTCGCAGCAACCGAAACTTCCTGCGCCGGGCCGTCCGACACATGGTCGGCGAGGGGATCACGCAGTTCCTCGACATCGGCTCCGGCATCCCCACGCTGGGCAACGTCCATGAAGTCGCACGAATTGTGACTCCCTGGGTCCGCGTGCTGTACGTCGACAACAACGAGTCCGCGGTCAACCACTCCAACACCATCCTCAACGGCGATCCGAACGTGCTCGCGGTCCAAGCCGACTTGCGCCTCCCGGACCACGTCCTGAGCAAGGCCGCGGAATTTCTGGACTTCAGCCAACCCGTCGGGCTGCTCACGGTAGCCGTCCTCCACTTCATCCCCGATTCCGACGACCCCAGGGCGCTGCTGGCTAACTACCACTCCGCGCTTCCGTCGGGCAGCTGTCACGCACTCAGCCACGCCACCGGGGATTTCGATGCCGAGCAGATGGCCGCCGCGATCGCCGCGTACGAGAAGGACAACGACCGCCTAGAGCGGGTCTTTGCCCGTACCCGGGAGGAGGTTGCGGCGCTGATGGGCGACGACCTTGAGCTGGTGGAGCCCGGTGTGGTGCCGACGGAGTTGTGGCGGCCGGACGGGCCGCGCGCGTCGAAGAGCGGGGCGTACGCCGCGCTGGCGCGCAAGCCGTAGCCACGACGCCCGAATGGTATCCGGCGTGATCTCGAGATCCGCAGGTGAGCGGCTGGGCCGTCGATCACCTGCTGTCAACGGAAGATATTGCCGTAAGCGCCGGTGTTGACCGTGGTCGCGAGGTCGAGCATGGCGTCGATCCCCGATTCGTCGCAGCGGCCGACCAGTTCGACGACTGGTGAGCCGGTCGGCTGGTCGATGACGAGTTTCCAGCCGCACGCGATGTCGATGGTGATGGCCAGTCGGCACCGCTCGAACGCACCCCACGCGGGGGTGCTGCTGGTGCGGGGCAGGGCCACGTACAGCACGTCCCGGCGCGTGGTGATGCCGCGTTCGGCCAGGCGGTCAACCACGGTGTCCAGCAGCGCGGTTGCCTCCTCCGGTGTGGACGGACAAGGCTGGCGGACCTGGCGGGTGGCCATCTCCAGGGCGACGACGGCGAGCCGTTCGGCCCACTCGCCGCCCGGGTAGCCCCCGGACATGTCGATGCCGCGGTCCGCCGCGGTGACGCACCAAGCGTCCAACAGAGCGCCGGCGTCGTTGAGCACGGGCGCGGTGCACAGCGACGACCGGTGGCGCCGGTCGACCCGTTCCACCACGTTGCGGGCGATGGGCAGGGCAGCAGCGCGGGACGATGTCGTCACTGCAGCGATTCTCCTCGGGGCAGTTGGTCAGCGCTTCTGTCGACGACCGCGGCCACCGCCGCGATGTCCGCGGGGGTGTGCTCGGCGCCGGCGCTGCCCGGTCGTGTCTTGCTCGCTCTCTCGGTTGTTGTGGTCGCCGGAGTGAGCGTTGTGGCCAGCCTGACCAGGGCGGAGGACGCGGAAGCGACCAGGTTCCTCAACCACTTCCACTGGCATACCAGGCGCGGTGGGGTGAAAGACGAAGATGCGGTCACCGGGACGTTGACAAACCACACCGGTCAGTCCGGTCGCGAGGTCTGTGAACACTACTTCCCCTGCCCCGGCCGGGCTTGGTGCGGCCTTGGCGGCCAGGTGCGGATCGCGGCGTGCGGGCATCACGGTGGGCGTCGGCGTGGCCATACCTGGCACGCTAGCGCCCTAGTCCCCTCTCGACCGGGTGACCCGCCATCGGTGCCACGGCTCGCGCTAGGCGACGCTGTCTGAAGCGCGCTGACCTGTGACGATGTGGTCGTGCAGGTGTGGGAGCGGCTGGTGGTCATCGTTGACGGGGTGTTACTGCTGGACGACGGCGGTGCGGTGCAAGGCCGCTGGGCCCTGCCGGCCTCTGGTCAGACTGGGCCGCGGTTGTACGACGCGCTCGTGCTCGCTGGCGCACCGCTGACTAGCGACCCGGCTCGGGCTTGGGTAATCGGCCGACCGGAATGGGTCGAGCTGCTGGTCGCCGCCACCAACAATCAGGTCCTGACCGTCCGGGACGGCGGCGCTCCCATGCCTTTGCGCCGGCGGCTGACCGACATGGTGCTCGATGTCTACCGCCGCTACCTCGACGACGACGCCACCTGACCCTCATCGGCGCGGCAACGCCAGCCCGGGCGGGCCAAGAAGCCGCCTCTCGCGCGCATGCGGCCGCGTCAGTCCCGATCCCCGGCCGACCAGGCGCTATACACTTCCCTCGCGCATATGTAGGGGGCAGTGTATATTTGAGCTGGTCAGGGAGGTGATGATGGACAAGCAGATGCGAGGCGTCATGCCCGTCAGTCAGGCGGCCGCCGAGCTGGGCGTGAGCCGGCGTCGGGTGCGCGAGCTCGTCAACGCCGACCAGTTAGCCGCGCGTAAGCCCGGCCACGAGGTGCTCGTCGACGCCGTCGCGGTCCGTCATCGCGCCCGCTCGTTGGCGCAGGGCAGCCGGCGCCCTCTGTCGCCGAAGATGGCGTGGGCGGTGCTGTGGCTGCTGGGCGGTCACCGGCCGAGCTGGGTCTCACCCACGGAGCTGATGCGGGTGCGTGACTACGCGAAGCGCCCACTCGGTCAACTGCCGCAGTTGCTGGCGCGGCGCGCGGACCACATCCCGGCCAGGATGCTCTCGTCAGCCCGGCAACAGGCCCGCACGTTGTCACAGGTCGCCGTCGGGGGAGCGCATGCCGCCATCGCCCGCGGGGCCGACCTCGTCGTGCCCGACGACGTGGCCACGATCTTCTACGCATCGCCACACGGATACGAGCGGCTACGCGGGCTGCGGGGCGTTCGCTGGGGCGATCGCGACGCCAACGTCAGCATCCGGCTGGTGGAGCCGCACAACCTGAGCGAGGCGGCCCTGACCGAACTGCTGAAGGGCGAGGTGGTCCCGGCCGCCGTCGCGGCGGCGGACCTGCTCGACGAGCACGACGAGCGCGCCGCTCAGGCGGCGATCCGACTACTGCCCGGTCGCGGCGCGTGATCCCAGCGGCGTGGGCGGAGTTGCCCGTGCTCGGCCGGGTCGCTCTGCCTGCACTGGCCGGAGAGGCCGATCAGAAGCTGTGGCCGCCGCTGCTGGAGATGTCGCGACGGCTGCCGCCTGAACACGCGGTGATCGGCGGCGTCATGGTCTTGCTGCACGGTCTGGCCGCCGGCCGCCGTCCGCCGGCCCGGGTGACCCGAGATGTCGACGTCCTGTTCAACGTCGAAGTGATGCCCGGCTCCTTGCAGGCCGCTGTGGCGGTGCTTGAGCAGGAGCTCGGGTACCACCTTGCCATCGACAGTCCTGCGGGGTTGGCACACCGCTACGTCGGCCCGGCAGGCGAGGTGATCGACGTGCTCGCCCCCGCGGGGGTGAAGCCGCGACCCGATCTGGTCACGACACCGCCCGGCACCACGATCGAGGTTTTCGGCGGCAGGAAGGCATTGCAGCACCGTGTGGTCATCCAGGCCAGCTACGACGGGCAGTCGGCGGCGGTGGTTGTGCCGGATCTCGGCCGCGCCATGCTGATCAAGGCGAGTGCCTACGGTGTGGATAGCAGGAAAGGGCCCGCCGCGTCGTTCAACTCACGGCATTTGCAGGACCTGGTGTATCTGCTGACCACGGTCGACGACCTCGATGCGCTGCTGGACGCGCTCGGCCCACCGCCTGCCGAGGGTCACTTCGACCAGGCTGCTGTGCTGGACGACCCAAACCACCACTGCTGGGAGACCGCCGGTCAAGCTCTCGCTGACGCACGGCTGGTGTGGGCGGAACTGCGCGGGATCGTGGAGGCGTGATCACAGAAGGCCGCGTTCGCCAGCACGCCTGGCGCACGCGGCTGCGGGACCAGCCGCGGCCGGGATGCCGAGGCGGCGCCGGTTGGTAGTCTTCGCGCCGCTCTCCGCACGCGGTCAAGTGGTGTCGTCGAGGTGCGCCTGACGGGGTTCGCTCCGGCACACAAACAGCGTCATGCGGCTCCGGCCAGGCCCTTCGACCCGGCAGGATCGGCCAGCTGATTCAGCTCGATATCAGCGCTCAAGAGTGGTGAACGGTGCGCAAGCCGCATCAGCCTCGAGGTACATGGCCACACTGGCTTTCAGCGCTGCGACGAAGTTGGTCAATTCAGTGTTGGCGGCCCCGATCTCTCCGCATAGCCCCGACGGGCCGGCCGCTTCCTGCAGCCGACTGGCCAGGTGCACCGCAGGTGGCGCGGTGCCGAGTAGAAGCTGCTGCTGAGCCAGTCGGTGAGCCGAGTCCGCCAGGGTGCCGATCCGGTCTCGGACCGCTGCAAGCTTGGCGATCTGGGCGTTCACTTCCTCGGCCCGAAACACGATCACTTCACCACGTGGGTCATCGCGCCCTCGCACCCGAGCAGTGACCGGGGACGCGTCATTGTGGTTGTCGACGAGGTCGTGGTCGACGTCAGACAGCCGGTTGATGCGCTCATCGTCTGCGACGCTCGCACCGAAGTCTGGCGGATTCGCATCGGCCAGTGAGGCTTCGTACTGCTGCATCACAGACACCGCCTGGGCCTTTCCTGCGGTCGCCGCGGCGCTGGCCCAGAACACGCTGTCACCGCCGCCGGTGATCGCGGCCCTTATCAGTGCTACCTGGTCGGGTTGGCGCACCGGCGGGGGCATGGTGTTGCGAGCCTGGCAATGCGCGTCCGCTATCCACTGGATGGTGTGCCCCGTGCTCGCCGCGCGGTCGCTGCAGTTAGACACGCGCTTGGCCAGCGCAACCAGCCGGTTCCCGGCCAGCTCTGCTGCTGGCCCAGACCAGTTCTGTAGCAACGCTGTCAGCAGGGCATCCAAGATAGACGCGATGTCGGCGAGTTCGGTGCTCTGCCAGAGCCAATCGTCCGCAATCGACGAGACCTGCGAAGCCCCCGGGGTCTGCAGCCATTCGTACAGCTGCTCGTGTGTGTAAGCATTCCAGTTGATGGTGCCCGTCGTAGCGGGCCGGCTCGTATCGCGCGGCGTAGCCGCTTGGGCCGCGGAGCGTGCAAGGCCGTCGGCCGACCCGTCCGCCGGATTCACCACTGGCGGACGGGGACCGGCCTCGGGGATGGAGCGAGCGTTCTGACCGCATGTCGGGCAGTCAGGTCGGCATGCGTCGAGGCTGCGGATGTTGTTTTCCAAAGTGGCGAGGTCGAATCCGTACTGCCGATTGGCCGGCATTTCGGGCATACCGGAGAGCAGGCTGCAAGCGGCATGCGCGGCCATGTGCCCAGCGACGCCAGCCACAGCCGCGGTCGCCGCTGGTGGGGCGGTGTAGGCCGGGGGACGAAGTGGCAGTTCGTCTCGCTGGTCGTGCTCTGCGAGGGAGGTGCAGTCGTAGCAGGGCCCCGTGCCCGGCAGATACAGGCCCACGGTGACATGGGTGCCGTGATGGCCGCTGTACACCCACGGCGTCTTCGTCTGGGCGCAGGCATGGTTCGTCCAGGACCGGATGCCTTGGGGATGGTCCACGGCCAGCACCAGCAGGTCGCACCTGGCTGCAAGTTCGGCCAACGTCGCCGGCCCGGTAACGGCCGCCGTTTCGCCAGTGACGGTGATCTCGCAGTTGCGTTCACGCACCCGCTCGATCATCACGTCGACCTTGGGCCGGCCCAGGTCCCACTCGTGGAATAGGGCATGCCGGTTGAGGTTGAACGCCGTCGCCGCATCCGGCTCAACCAAGTGCAACTCGCCGACGCCCGACTGGGCCAGAGCTAGAGCGGCAGAGGAACCGACCCCGCCGACACCGACCACGACCACCCGGGCCTGCCGCAGCAACAGCTGGGTGTCCCACCCCGAGCGTCGTGGCACTCGGTCCATCCATCGAAGGAGTTCCTGGCTGCGGCTGTACCGCTCTGACTCCCGCGCGGTCAACGCATCGACAGCGCCGGCGTCCTCGACGTAGCCGCCGCGGACCATCTCGTCGATAGCCGCACGGATCTCGTCAGTGGTTGTGTCGGGAAAGCTGCGGGTTAGCGTGGCAACGACTTCGTCGAGTGTCCGGGTGCCGTCGAGGGCTGTCAGCAGCTCCCACGCCCACCCATCCGGATCCGAGACGTTTCGTTGGATCCTTGACGACACCGCGCCGCACTGGACTCGATAGCCGTCGGATCGTCCGGCCAGGAAAGGTTTCCGCGTGACCCGCAGGCGGGAACGCTCGGTGAACTCATGGCCGCACAGGCCGAGGTGAATCCGGTCAGCGTTCCGACTGCCGTCCGCGACGGGGCACGGGGCTCGATGGGCGTCCTCGTACACGTCCGCCGGACCTGGAGCGTGTTCGAGTTGCTTCGCGACTGATTCCGTGGAAAGGCACGCGGTGGCGATGAGGAAGGCGGCTGCCTTGTCTTCGGGCAGCAGCCAGAAGAGGCTAGGGAGGCTGACTCCTCGGCGTTCCTCGGGCGGATGGTCGTGACTGACGAGCTGAAGCAGCGGTGTCAGTTCGCGCGCCAACATCGCTTCAGGATCCCGGCCGGCGGCCCCACACGAGGTGCGCACCACGTCGTCGCCTCCGATGGAGGCGGTGGCCAGAGCTCGGAACGCAGTGCCCACCGCAGGGGCGATGTCCGGGCCGACGCGCACCACCAAGTCCGCGATTCGCGCGGTGAGGTCGTGACGTCGCACCATCGCCACAGCTGCGGCGACGCGGCTTCGGTATTGCGGCGTGTTCGTAGCCTCTTGAGTTTGCAACCACTCGAGGAACGTGGTCGGAGGCGTCTCCACGGCGGCGTCCCATGGCAGAGGGCGGCTCGCCCATGTCTCAGTGGGCGGCGCGGCATCATGCAGGGGCGGCATGTCCAGCTCGGGTTCCCCCAACAGCCGGAGCTCCCAGCCATTCCGGACGCGCGCGATGACCTTGAGCGCCACCACGAGCCGTGTCTTTCCGGAAACGCCCAGCCCGGCCATCTTGACCCCGAGTCGCGGAGGTTGGAACCACCTGCGAAGGTCTTCCTCGGTGGGCTTTTCGTCGAAGCTCACGACCACCGGCGGAAATTCGCGATCTCGGGGCAGCACGTCCGCGGCCGGCACTTCCTGAGCCGCCAGCGTCTGGTCCCCGACGAAGGTTGCCAGCAGAGCGCGCCAGCTCCCGGCCTCCGCGTGGTCCAGCAGGAGATCGCTGGCCGCGGTTGCCAACCGCGCCTGCGACCGCGCCTCACGCGCGAAGGCGGCGTGCGCTGCCATAGTCGCCTCCGCCAGAGCCCAGACCTCGTCGACTCTGGCGGAAACGGAGACCAGGAACGCCGCGGCGGCACCAAGCAGCCGGCGGATCGCACGCTGCTCCGTCTCCGTCTCCGTCTCTGGCAGCTCGACCAGGCAGGGCGAGGGTGAACCAGCACCGTCCACAATGAGGATTTCCGTTGGGAACAGATTCCCCAGAAACTCCTGCCATCTACTCAGCGGCGAGCTCTTGTAGCCGGGCGGCAGGGCGTCCACGCGGGCGGCATGCAGGCACACGTCGTTGAGCGCGTTGACAGCGTCGCGAGACGCGAGAACGATTACCTGGAGCACGGCGATGGACAAGTCCCTGCCGAGCACGCCATAGCGCGTTGCAACCTGGTCGCTCACGCCACACAGCGTGCCGCCATTCACCCGGTCTCACAAGTGAAATAACGTTAACCGCCCGCGAAGTCCGTGAAACGTGAAGCGTGAACCCGACGACAGAAGCGTGAATCACGCATGGCCCGGACGGTTCACGCAACCCTGGAAGTGCGCGTGCGGCGCCTCGGCCATAATCGCGAGCGTGACCGATGAGTCGGACCCCACCAGCTCAGGCAGCGACCCGTGCGACGGCAGCGATGACACGGGTTTCACCCATCCCCCGCACGAATGCGGGTGGCTCAGCGCGGCTGGTGGGCCGGCCATGCCCTGGCTCGTGGTCTACGGCCCAGGGACGGCCTCGGAAGAGGTCGCGGTGACCATTGAGCAGACGTGCGCCGTGCGCTGCGTCCGTGCCAGGCTGCACACCCTGGACGAGGCGTTGACGATCTCGATCAAGAGGTACACCGGATTGGTGCTGGTGCTGCCGTCCGCGCCGCCGCCCCGCGGCCAGGACCCCAGATGGAAGGACTACCGCACGCTCGCCGAGGACTTCCGCAACAGGAACTTGCCGGCCGCGGAGGGGTTCTTCCCGAGGTCGACCTGCTGGCATGAGGTCGGAGTCCTGCAGGTTGTGTATCCCGAAGACGCGCTGGCGGACCCTGCCGTGACGGACTTGATCAAGGATGCCTGCGACCGCCACCCCTTCAGTGAGGGCGTCCCGTTCACCGGCGACGTCTTCAGGATCTTCCAGCCCGGCATGGCCCAGATCGTGAGGAACGACGAGGTCGCGGCGGCCCTTTCGGACAACTGGCGGGTCCTCCGGGCCTGGGGGATCAGCGACATCCCGAAGGCCCGCGTCATCAAGACCGGCGTGGACAACCGGCGCGACGAGCTCGACCACGATCCCAAGAAGCCGACACTGCACCGTCCCATCCTGGGCCTCGACATGAACCGCCTGGATCTGCTCTTGTTCCGCCCCGAGGAGACACCTCTCCCTGATCCGAACAGCACCGCCGAAGAGCAGAAGAAGGCGGCCGAAAACTTTCGCGCTAGCGGAGCAAGGGTCGTACGCAAACTGGTCGAGGAGCTGGTCCGCGACAACCCTTGGTTTCACTGCCCGCAAGGCAAAGCAGGCAAGAATTATGCACAAGATCGTTTCGCTGACCTGTACCGAATTCTCCGGACGGTGCTCAGCCTGTCGTGACGTCTAGGCGGTTCACGCTTCACGCTTTACGTGCCGGATTGACGGTCAACGGTTCACGACCTGCGCCAGGGAATCACGCTTTACGTAACACTCTCCGAGGTCATGCTTAACGTTTCTGTCGCGCGATTTCACCGTGTATTCCATGTGTCATGACCAAAGACTCGCGAAATGTCGTCATATCGGCCGTCGCCGCGTTGCTGCTTGTCGTGATCGTGTTCGTGTTCATCACCATCAGCCCCTGGATACTGGTCGGCGTGCCGGCCGTGTTGTGGGCGGTCGCCGGGATCGTCCGGGCGATCAACGGCTCGGCCGACCGCGAGCGCGACTCCGGCAACGAGAAGCCCGCCGACCACCCTCGCCGTGACCTGCCCGGCGCTCGCGCCAACGAGGCCGGGCTGCCGCCGGTCGAAGACCCATCGCAGGAGAACCCCTGATGCCCGTCACGGCTGCCCGGGCCGTGCGGACGTGGCGGCGGCCCGCGGCAGCATGGTCACCGTGCCCCACCAGGTTGTCGGTGGGTGTCGGTAGCTTGACCACCGTGAACGCCGGGGAACGTATCCAGGAACTCGCCGACCAGGTCGTGGCGCTGCGCGACGCCTACTACCGGGGCTCGCCGCTGGTGGCCGACGCCGAGTACGACGCGATCGAGGACGAGCTACGGGCCCTGATCGAGGCGAACCCGGGGCTGACGCCGGACCCGAACCCGCTGGAGCAGGTGGGCGCCCCGTCGGTGCTGCACGCGCCGGTCCGGCACTCGCGGCCGATGCTGTCGCTGGAGAAGGCGACCAAGCCCGAGCAGGTGGCGGCGTTCTTCGACCGGTTCCCCGGCCAGCCGGTGGCGGTGATGCCCAAGCTGGACGGGCTGTCGGTGGCCGTGGTCTACGAGGACGGCCGGCTGGTGCGGGCGGTCACCCGCGGCGACGGCACAACCGGCGACGACGTCACGGCACTGGTCCGGGCGCTGGTCGACGGCGTGCCGGAGCGCATCGACGCCCCGGGCCGGGTCGAGGTGCGCGGCGAGGCGGTGATGCTGCGCTCCATCTTCGCCGCCTACAACGCCGCCCACCCGGACAAGCCGCTGATCAACCCGCGCAACGCCGCCGCCGGCACGCTGCGGGCCAAGGACCCGGCAACGGTGTCCGAGCGGCGGTTGCAGTTCTTCGGGTTCGACCTGGACACCTCGGCTGAGGCCGCCGCCGACCTGGGCCAGGCGCTGCGGGCGCTCGGCCTGGAAGCCGCCGACATGCAGGTCTGCGCGGACGCCGAGCAGGCGCAGGCGGCGATCACCGAGATCGAGCGCAGCCGCAACGAGCGCGACTACGACCTCGACGGCGCGGTGCTGCGGCTGGCCGACCGGGAGGCGTATGCCGCCGCCGGCACACGCTCGAACTCGCCACGAGGGGCGCTGGCGTTCAAGTTCGCCGCCGAGGAGAAGACCACGGTGCTGCTGGACGTGGTGTGGGACGTGGGCAAGACCGGCAAGATCGCCCCGGTGGCCCATCTGGAGCCGGTGTTCGTCGGCGGCACCACCGTCACCCGGGCGACCCTGGCCAACCAGGAGGTCATCCGCGCCCGCGGCATCCGCATCGGGGACACGGTGCTGGTCCGCCGGGCCGGCGACGTGATCCCGTTCGTGGCCGGCGTGCTGGACGAGTCCAAGCGCACCGGCGCGGAGCGGGAGATCGTGCCGCCCACCACCTGCCCGTCCTGCCAGCAGCCGCTGACCGAGCAGGGCAACAGCCGGGAACTGTTCTGCACCAACGCTTCCTGCCCGGCGCAGACCACCCGTCGGCTGATCCACTGGGCCTCCCGCGCGGCCGCCGACATCGAGGCCGTCGGTCCGGTGTGGATCGAGCGGCTGGCCGAGTCCGGCGACCTGGACAACCCGCCGGACTTCTACACCCTGACCAAGGAGCGGCTGCTGGAGTTCGACCGCATCGGCGAGACCTCGGCCGCCCGCATGATCGAGTCCATCGCCGCCAGCCGGAACGTCGGCCTGCGCCGGGCCCTGATCGGCCTGGCCATCCCCATGGCCTCCGAGGGCACCGCCAGCCGGCTGTGCCGCGCCGGTTTCCGGACCCTGGAGGAGGTCGCCGACGCCGGCGAAGAGCGCCTGGTCGCCGTGGAGGACATCGGCCCCCGGGTGGCCGCCTCGCTCACCGAGCACCTGACCCGGCTGCGTCCGGAGCTCAAGCGGCTGCGGGAGCGCGGCGTCTCCCTCGACGTCCGCGAAGAGGACCTGCCGCCGGTGGTGGCCGCCGGCGCGCCGCTGGCCGGCAAGACCGTCGTGGTCACCGGGGCGATCAACGACCCGCGCTCCGGCGAGAAGGTGCCGCGCCCGGCGTTCCAGCGGCTGTGCGAGAAGGCCGGCGCGACCATCGCCTCGTCGGTGTCGGCCAACACCGACCTGCTCATCACCGGCGCCGAGGTCGGCGCGAGCAAGCTGGCCAAGGCCGAAAAGCTCGGCGTCCAGGTCACCGACCAGGCCCAGATCTGGCCCCAGCTCATCGACGCCGGCATCGCGTGAGCTCGAGCGCCCCGGTGCAGCCCCGTGGGTGGACACACTGCGCAGAGCAGCGGCCCTGCCGGGCCGCCTTCGCCGTGGTCGCGGTCACCGTCCCGGGCGTCTGCTTGGCCAGATGCTGCGCGCAAACCGGTGCGGTACAACCGTCGTCGTGACCACCAACTGGGTCCTGGACGAGGGCTTCTCGTGGAGCGCGGACAAGCTGCACCTCACCCGGCAGCTCGCGAAACGATTCCTGACCGAAGTCGCCGGTGAGCTGTTTCGCACCGAGATCGCCCTGGGCGCCAGGCCCTACTTCGTGCCGTCCGAGGCCATCTCCGCCGGCATCTGCAGCTCGGATGCCACTCCTGCGTTCGGGGACTGGCTGGCCAGCGCCGAGGCCGAACGCGTGGCCCGGGCGCGGCTGACCTATCTCGAGCCTCCAGTGGGAGAGTTGGCCATCCAGGTCGGCGCGAACCTGCGCACTCGGGGCATCGGCGACTCGTTTCGGGCGCCGACACCGTACGGGCTGGTGCTGTGCCCGTCGGGCCTGGGCTACACCTCCGACGGCATGCAGCTCGTCGCTGCGCACTGGGGGCCTGCCGTCGGCGGCGGTTGGTGGATCACCTGGTGGGCCGACATGCGCTCCTACGTCGCCTGGACTCGTGAGCAAGACCCGGAACCCGACCTGTGGACGACGTCGGTCGGGCACCTGGGCCTGCTGCACTACATCCACGCCACCGAAACGATCCGGGCCCGGCCGGCCCCTGGCGGCTGGGGCGGGGAATACCTGCACGACGCCAACCAAGCGGGCCCGGAGACGCGTGGTGCGCTCGCCGCCCTGACCGGGGTCTGGCACCTGCTCGCCGGGGACAGCGTGGCCCGGGAGCGGCTGGTCCCCACCGCCGCCGAAGCCGACTCGGACCGCCGCTTCGGGATCGTGCCGTCGCAGATCACCCGCGTGTGGCTGCCGGAGACCGACGACCCGGACCGCTTGTGGGACCGTGCAGCCGGGCCAGTGTGACCGCACGTGCGGCTGGGCGAGGGCCCGGGCGTAGGCCGACGTTGATCGCGGCTAGCCCCGCCGGCGCAGCGGAATCACGTCGGCCAGTCCCGTCTTGTCCAGCGCGGCGCGCAGCTGGAGCAGCAGTTCGTCGAGCTGCTCGAGGGAGGCGACGCCAGCGCCAGCGCCGGCGCGGGCCGCCCGCGCGCGAGCGAGAAAGGCTCGCAGGCCCGGTTCTCGGCGTCGCCGCTGGCCACGGTCGACGACCACCCGATCGCCCGTGACCAGCACCGGCGCGAACCGGTGGCGCACGACCTGACGGTAGGAGTGCAGCACGAACAACTCGCCGGCCTGAGCCCCGGCGGGAAGCCGCGTTACCAACTCCAGCTCGTCGGGCAGGTGAGCCGGCACGCGCACGAGGACGTCGCAGTCGCCGCCGTCGTCGCTGCTGTAGTCGTGGTGGATCAGCAGCGTCACGCCCGCAGCGTCCAGGTGGGACTGGTCGCCGGCCTCATCGACCAGCTCGCGCAGTTGCCGGTAGCGGGCGGCCATCGCCCGGGTCGCGCTGTGGCCCCAGCACCAGCTCAGCCAGGTCCAGATGCCGCCGGCGACGGTCGCGAGCGTCGCCTCGACCACGAAGACCGTGAGCAGCACGGATTCGTGGCGTCCGTAGGCGAGGAAGATCGATCCCAGCGCCGCGACGAAGAGGATGGTCACGATCACCGGGATCGCCACGTACAGCACGCGGGGCGCGAGAGTGGGTGTGCGGGCCATGGCCTCCCCCTCCATTGTGGACACCGCTGTCCCTGGTACTTCGGCTCCTGCGTGAACGGTGTTACCTCGCTGGCCGATCCCGACCGCCGCCGAAGCCGCCTCCGACCGTGAGTTCGTACCGTGCCGTCGGCGGCCCGTGGTCGAGCGTCACGTACGAGCCGGGCGGGCTGGTTGCCCTCCATCGCGGACTACAGCTCGAGATGATGCCGGGAGAGGATGGGCCCCGGCCGGCTGCTCTGCGCCGGGACTCTTCGGCTACACTGCCCAACGACGGGCAGGTCGCTACGCCGTCCATTCATCGGCCCTATCAGGGCTCCCGCATCACCCACGCGCCGCAACGCGTCCACTCCAGGGAGCCCATACGTGCCCATGACCTACACGTGGAACGAGCTGACCACGCGGCAGCAGCAGGCCGCGCGACGAATCCACAGCATGCTGACCGACGCCGGCGTGACCGTCTCGGTGTCCCAGGTCGCCAAGCACTTCGACGACGTGATCGCGTGGCGCGACCACGCCATCACCCTGGCTGACCTGTGCGAGAAGACCGGATGGCACCCACCCCAGCAGGACACCAGCGACACCGAACCGACCACGGCGTCTGGGGACCAGGACCCGCTGGCAGCAGTCCGCGCCGCGAAAGCCGCCATGCTCGCGGCACGGCGCACCTTCAAGAACGCAGTGCTGGCAGCCAAAGACCGCGGTGTCGACCCGATTACGCTGGTGGCTGAGGTTCGGGATGTGATGTCCGAGCCGGCAGCCCGCCGCCTGCTCGGCCTGGAATCGTTGCAGGACAAGGCCCGCCGACTCCTCTACGACATCGAGATCGAGGACGGCACCGCACTGGTGCTGGTCGAACGTGGCGTGACGACACTGGATTTCGCGGGCAGCGAGATCATGGACAGCGGCTACCCCCTGCGTTACAACACAGCCGCCGCGATGCTGGGGCATCTGCGCGAGCACGGCATCACGGCGGCCAAGGACGGCTGGGCGGATCCCACGGAGGCTTTGGCCGAGGGACACAGCGTCGAACTGTCCGAGATGCCGGAGTGAGCCCACCGGTAAGGGGCGGTTCCGGGGTACGGGAGAACGGGGCAATGAGCTCCTGAAACCCCTGGTCAGGAGCTATGAGGGAATCAGTGGGCGGCCGTGGGTGGTCGTGCCGCCCACCAGGTCGCCCACGGCCCGCTGCGCAAGGGTGACCGAGACCTCCTCGGGGTCCCCACCATGCTCGTTGTGGCGGTCGAGCAGGTCGTGCAGGGTGTCGTCGGCGTCCTCAGCGGTGGCGTGGATCGACACGTGCCGGTATGCCTTGGGCCCGTCAGGAGCGTCCAGCCCCTTGGCACGTGAGGTGGTGCGTGCGCCGTCGACGACCAGCACCCACACCGCGGCGGCCGCCCGGTCCTCGGCCATGAGGACCCGGACCGCGAGCGTGCCATCGGGTGCACAACCCAACCGCTGCGCCACGGTGATCACGGTCGGGGCCAGGCCCAGGTGCAGGCACCGGCGGGCCACTTCGAGTTCGGAGGCTCCGGTAGCGGCGACCAACTCGGCCAACGGCTGCTGGGTGTCCCAGCCGTGGCGGACCAGAGCGTCAAGCGAGGGATCCCAGTAGAAGCCACCCTCACGCTCGGCCGCGGCCCGCAGGCCGGCACGCCAGTCGAAGTCGGGGTCCTCGGCGAGGAACTGACGCAGCAGCAGGTCGGCCTCGCTGCGCCGACACTGCACGTCCGGAGGAAGCAGCCGGTGGCAGCGACTTTCGACCGCGCTGATGCCCCGGCCCAGCCGGTCGGCGATCTCGTCCAACGCCACACCGTCGCGCAGCCACTCGACGAGTTGCTCGTGTTCGCCGTCGGTCCAGATCTCACCGGCCCGGCGCGGCGGAAGCTCGCTGTCCACATCACCTGCCACAGTGACCCAGCGTAGCGACCATCGCCGCGTCGTAGTCATTGATCGCCCAGGGACAGTTGGACGCAGCGGACGTCGCGTCGGGTCGGCGAGTACTACGGGGATCCTGACCAGCTCCCCGTCTGCGACTCGACGCTCTGATTCCCTGACCGCGCTGCTGGCCGCCGCCAGGCGTCACAGCAACACCGGGCCGGCGGTCGAACAGTCGGTGTACCGCTGCGTGCCGGGATCGACGCCGCGCAGCGTCGGCACCCACGGCACGTCGGCGCCGGGAACGAGGGTCCCGTGCGATTCCAGGGTGAGCCCCACAACGCGGAACTCCGGGCGGCCGGTGCAAGCTGTATTGAGGCGCGCCAACGTGGCCAGGTGATCGCCGCAGAACACCGGATCGGAGTCGGCGACGACCCACACCGCGAGCGCGGCGTCGGCGGTGACCGCGTACGTGATCAGCTGGCCGACGTGCTTGTGGTCGGCCGGCCCGAATTGGACTTCGACGATGACGAGTCGGCCGTGCTCGTCGCGGGCGGCGAGATCCAGGCGCAGGCCGCCGACCGTCTGCTCGATGCCATACCGGCCCGGCGTCGACCAGCGTTCACCGATCACCACTTCCCGGCCGATGACCTCCAGGTGTCGCACGCCCAGGTGCGGAGCGAGGCAGTCGAGGTGGTCGGCCAGCCAGCGGGTCACGTCGGACTCCCGCGGCCGCCGCAGCCTCGGATCTCCGACGATCCAGCTCCGGAGGTTGCTCGCGGGCGCGGCCAGGGGATCAGGGCGCCAGCCGCCGTCGCGTTGTTCGCCCGGCTGCTCGGTCATGCGCTCACGGTAGCGGCGACCCCTGACACTCCTATGTGGACGTGGTGGGGGAGTTGCGCCCCAGCCGGCTCGCCGGGCTACTGCTCGGTGAAAGCCGAGTCCGGCAGGACCTTCGTCAGAGTCTCGCCGAGCTGGGTCAGTGCCGTGGTCACGGCGAGCTGCGTGGATCCGTCGACCGCGTCGAGGTCCATCGTGGGGGCTTCCCATGCGACCCGCCCATCGGCCGCCACCGCCACGGTGATCGTGGCGGTGGCACCGCCGGGCAGCCCGACGTCCAACTGGGCGCGATCGATGATCGCCGTGGTGTCCAGGCCGATGACGCGGCGGTGCAGTTCGTCGGCGGCCAGCTCGGCCATGCTCTGCAACTCAGCCAGCCGCTGCTGGGCAGCGCGGGTGACGTAGTCGGCCCGGTTGCCGACCTCGGTGAGCCGCTCGATCCGCGCGGCGCGGTCGGGCGCGTCCACGGCGTCGGCCATCCACTTGATCGCGGCGATCGCTTGGCAGATGGCCTGTGCCTCGGGCGCTTCGCACTCGGCCACGACCGCGGGCTTGATCGCGGCGTCCAGTTGCTTGATCAGCTGGCGGATGGTGGGCACGGCGGCGATGAGTTCGGACCGGGAGCGGGCGTCGCCGCCGGCCGGCAATACCGACTGATCGCTCATCATGGTTCTCCATTCAGGTGCACGGGGTTCTAGCCAGTTCGTCCTGGTCCGCGTGAGCGGGTCGGTCAGCTCCCGCTGTTTCTCCTCGGTAAGCGCACGGCGCGATCGCGATCCCCGCGTGCCGCTAGTCCTCGGTGGACGCATCCGCTTCGTCACCGTGACGTTTCTGGCCGAGGGGGCCGGGCAGGCCAGCCGGCGCTGGTCGGAGGCTCCGTGTCGACGGTCACGATGTCGCCGAACTTCTCCCGCAGCATCCGCGCCAGCTGTCCGAGGTCGTTCGTCCTGGAGGCCGGCACGCCGGAGCCGGCGACCTCGCCCGAGGCGTCGACGAACCGCGACGTGGCTTGGGGCTGGCGATCCGCCGTGAACGGCAGCACCGTGCCGGGCACGTCGGCGGGCGGGGGGTCGATCAGCACGGTGTCGAAGGTGGCAGCGTGCTTGCGGAGCACGGCGGCGAGGTCGGTGCCCGGGGTCGCGTCGAACATCTCGTCCGGCCGCTCCAGGACGTGGGCCAGGTCGCCGAGCATCACCGCGGCGCTGGTCTTGCCCTCGGCGGCGCGGGTGCGGCTGACGCCCAGGGGGTTGTTGAGCCAGCGTCCGATCTCGGTGTGGGAGACGCCGGCGGCCTCGGCCAGCTTGCGGTTGCTGTCGGTCTTGTCGTCGCCGAAGTCGTGGATCTCGTGCACGAGCGGGGGCAGGATCTGCTCGGTGAGCCAGGCCATGCGGTCCTGCAGCGCGCGCAGTTCGTCGCCGTAGCGGCGCAGCTCGGCGCGCTTGGCGTCGCGGAGGTGCTCGCGGATGGCTTGCATGTGGGCCAGCAGCCCGACCGGGAACAGCGGCGGGTCGGGACGGCGGTCGGCCAGCCCGGCCAGGATCATGCGGGCCTGCCGGACGAGGTCGTCGTCGGTGTCGGCGGCGTCGATGCGCCACCAAGCCGGGTGCAGCGCGTCGTCGCTGTCGATCTCGGTCTCGATCCACTGCTGGACGGGCATCGTCTGGCAGGCGGGCAGTTCCTGGCTGCGGAGGGCGATGTGCTGCTCGATCAGGGGCGCGTGCGTGCGGCCGAGGTCGCCGACGGCGCACGTGAGGCGGTGGGGCTCCTCGGCCTCGACGGTGGTGTCGTCGAGGATGGCCTGGGCGTGCTCGACCAGCTCGGGGAGCAGGGCGGCGGCCGCGGTGGTGGTCAGCGGGCGGGGGAGCGGCCAGCGGATCTCGTCGGCGTCGACGATCGGCGCCGCGGAGCGCCAGCTGGCCGGCGCGGGCTCGGCGGTCAGCTCCCCGTCGCCCAGCGACAGCACGACGCAGGGCCGCCAGCCGGCCCAGCGCGGTTTGCCGCCGTCGGCCCGGACGGGGCCGGGGAGGTAGTCGAGCGGGATCAGGGCGGTCGGGTCGCCCTCCGGCGGACACAGCTGCACTCGCATGGAACAACGGTGCCACCAACGCATGCACCTGTCCAGCGTGTAACACGTGTTCCACTCCAAGGTGTCACGCGTGACGAAACGTCGACGGTGACGAAACCTGCCAGGTTTCTGCCACCCGCGACGTCGAGCGGTAGTTACTCGCGAGTAACGAGCGAGAAGATTCTCTTGCCGTTCCCTACTCGCAGTAAGATACGGGTGTCCCACAGTGACATTGACGTCACGCTCCGCGTCCCCCGTAAATCAGATCTGCGCCGGAGTTCATTGTGCCCCGTAGTGGTGCTTCCCGACGGCCCGTGTAGATAGCCGTGGTGATGTGCTTCGGCGGAGAGATTGCTTCCGACGCAAGTGGGTGGAACGGCGTGAGCTGCCTTGCGTCGTCTTGCTGCTGACGGGGAGACTGCTCAGGTGACCGCGGATTCTCTCTACGACGCGTCGTCGTCCACGCCGGCAGACTCGACTGCGGCCTCGGTGGCGGTGGCGACGCACTGCGACGCCCGAGGCAAGCTCAACCTGCCCAGCGCCGCCCGCCGACGGCTCGGCATCGCCGACGCCGGCGGGACGGTCATCACCCGCCTGCACCCCGACGGCACGATCACCCTCGAGTCCCTGGCCACCACCGTCCTGGCGCTGCGCGCGACGATAGCCCGCGCCGTGCGCCGGCCCCTGACCGCGGTCCTGGACACCATGACCGGCGAGCCGAGCATCCCCGGACGCGCCCTCGCCCGCGACAGGCTCCTCCTGCACCCCCCGACCAGCACCGCGGCGCTGGTCGTCGACGGCGTGGTGGTGCTGCACCTGCTCGACGACCGCACCCTGACCGACACCGACGCCGTCGCGCTCGTGGCCGCGCTCACCAGCGGCCGAGGCGGCTTCTGGTCGGTGTCGGAGGCCGCGGTCGGACTGATCGAGGCCGCCGTGACAACCGCGGTCGCACCCGACGCCCGGGACGCCGACACCCACGCGCTGCTCGCCCACCTGCACGACGAGCTGGACCTGCTGGGCATGCGGCGCAAGCCGCCGCTGGCCGCCCAGTTCTCCTCCCCGGTGCACGCCGCGACCCAGCACGCGCCCCGGCTGCGCATGGACGAGCAGCTCACCCTCGCCCTGGCCCAGACCACCGGCGCCGCCGTGCTGCTGGCCCGCGACCTGCCGGCCGACCACCCCGTGCACGCCCTGATGCCGCACCCGATCCTGGGCTACGCCGACCTCGGCCTGACCGCCCTCACGCCGCTGGAGCCCGCCGACCGGATCGCGATGGCCACCGCCGCGCTCGCCGCCGCCGGCGCTCCCGCAAGCCAGCCCCATCTGCCCTGGCGCACCATCCGCGACAGCCTCACCGGAGCCGGCGTCACCCGCCGCATGACGAACCGGGACGCCCAGGAGGTGCTGGGCCAGATCCTCGACGAGCGCGGCCCGCGCGGCGCGACCGAGGTGGACGGGGTCCTCGGCTACAACCGGCTCACCGTGCTGGCCGGCGCGCTGCGGGTGCTCGCCGACGCCGACGCGTTGCGCGGCGAGCCACCCACACCCGGCATCCGCGAGCTGTTCACGGCCCTGCGCGAGGGACTGTCCGCTGTGGACGACATCGGCGCCGTGTCGGACCCGCAGCGGCTGGCCGAGATCCTCGACCACGCCGGCCACACCGTCACGCCCGCTGTCATCCTGGACGCCTGCTGGTTGCTGCACGAGAACCTCGACGACGTCCACCGCTGGCTCACCGCCGCCGGCCTCGTGGCGGCCGAGCCCGACAGCCCCAGGCAGGACACAGCCGCGCTCGCGCAGCCGGAGGCCGTGGCGGTGGCCTCGACGCTGTTGGCCGTGGCCGCCAAGCCGTCCCCGATGCCGGAACGCCTGCACTGGAGCGAGGTTCGCGACGCGCTGCGCGAGGCCGGCCTCCCCGGCGGGATATCAGACCGCCAGGCGCGGCAACTACTGGCCAACGCCGTGGGCGCGCAGGACCTGGCCGCGTTCACCGCGGACATCGACGCCCGCGGCTACGACCGTGTCGACGCGGTGATCACGGCCCTGTGCGTCCTCGACCACGCCGGCGCGCTGCCCCCCGCGCCGCTGTCGCCCGACCTGGTCTCGCTGATCACCGCGCTGCGCGCCGCGGTGTCCATCGTGGACGAGCCCGGGGCCATGTACGGGCCGGGCGAAGTGGCCGAGCTGATCGACGAACGCGTGCCCGGCCTGGCCGCGCAGGTCCGCGTGGCGGCGGCCTGGCTGGTCAACGACCACGTGGACCTGGCCCGCCGCTGGCTGGCCGGCCACCCAGGCACGGCTCCGGCCGCACCCGCGCCCACATCGGAGGTCCCGGCCCCGGTCGTCTACACCCCGGCCCCGCACCGCGGGCTCGATCACGCTCCCGCTGCCTCCCCGGCTCTCACCGCGCCGATGGCGGCGCCTCCGCCGGCCGGGGCCGATGCGCCCGAGCTGACGCTGTCCACGGCGGTCGCCTACGCGGCTCTGGCCGCCGTGGACGAAGTCGAGGCTGCGCACGTGCCCGCGGCCGCGCTGCTGGCCGCCCTGGAGTACGACGGGTTCGACGTGCCCGACGCTGATGAACTGGACCGGGTCCTGTCCGCCACGCTCGACGGGTTCGCCGCGCCCGCCCTGGTCCACGTCGACGGTGTCCCCGGTTACCCGCGCCGGGAGTTGATGGCCGCGGCGTTGGACTGGCACGACCAGGTCGGCGACCTGCGCGCGATCCTGCCCGGGGCCGCCGAAATCGTGCAGCACGTTCACTTCGAGACCGCCGTCGAGCTGGCCGCGCAGCTCGACACAGCCGAGGAGCTCGACCAGCGGCTGGCCAGCCACCCGAGCATCTCCGACGCGACCCGCGCCGACCTGGTGTGGCTGCTCACCCATCGCCTCACCTGCGCCCGCAGCTGGCTGAGCGCGCGGTTCAACCGGCCCGGCGACGCCCTGCGGGTCAGCCTGGCCGGCACCGCCGCCGGAAGGCACCTGGCAGCTGAGGCAGTCCGCCGGCGGCGGTTCGTCCGGGACCGTCTCCTGGCACTGGCTGAGCCCGGCTCCGAGCCCGAAACCGGTTCGGCAGCGCAGGACACGGTCCCGCCGACCGAACTGGTCGTGGCCGGCGCCGTGCTGGCCGCCACGCTGCCTCCGGAGTCGAACCACCACGTGCCCTGGCGGAAGATCCAGGACTGCCTGGCCCGCGCCGACATCACCGTCCCCACCCGCGAAGCCGCGCACGCCGCTCTGGCGGCCGCGTTCGGCGCGGACGCTGTGCCCGCGCAGACCCAGCACAGCCGCAAGTGGGGCTACGTCCGGCTGGAGCTGATGGCCGCCGCCATCGACGCCTGCGACCGGGCCGGGCAGTTGCCCACCATGCTGGCCCTCGCCGCTCTGCGCGACCTGGTCCACGCGCTGCCGGTCGGCCTGGCCGCCGTCGACGCCCAGGGCGGCGAGGTGCCGACGAAGAGGCGCCTGGAGTCGTTGCTCAACCAGCCCGACCAACAGGTTCCCGGAGCGATCCGTCAGGACGTCGCCTGGTTGCTGCGTAACAGGCTCGACGCCGTGCGCCGCTGGATCGACGGCCTGGCCGCCGGCGCCGCCTCGCCGAGCGCCACGGGACAGCACGTCCAGGACAAGGACTCGGCGCAACCGGACCGCGTGACCGCCGTGGCCAAGCAGCCCAGGCCGGATGGCGAAGTGCCGCGTGATCTTCTCGTGGCCACCGCCGTGCTCGCCGCCGCGATGCAGTCGCCGCGCGAGCGACACCTGGCCTGGACGCTGGTGCAGGCCCAGCTGGCCAAGGTCGACATTTCTGTCCGGACCCGCGAGGCTCTGCACACCACGCTGGCCGAGGTGTTCGGCGTGTTCGGCGTGCCCGCGGCGGTGCAGCACCAGCGGAAGTGGGGCTATGTCCGGCTCGAGCTGCTGGCCGCCGCGATCACCGAGTTCCACCGGGCCGGGCAACTGGCGGCCGTCCTGGCGATGCCCGACATCCGGGACCTGGTCACCGGGGCGCGCGCGGGCCTCGAGGTCCTCGGCGACACCGACGAGGTCCCGTCGCTGCCAGAGTTCGCGACGCTGCTGCGCGACGGCGGCCACACGGTGCCGGTAGCGCTGCAGCCCGACGTGCAATGGTTGCTGCTCAACCGAATCGACGACGTGCGCTGCTGGGTCCAGACCTTCAACGACACCGGCAGCGACCAACCCCTGCCTGCCGGTCCGGAAGACAGCGAGGATCGCTCATGACGTCCCGACGCGCAGCCCGTCCGGACGCCGACGAGGCACCGAAGGCCAGCGCCCGAGGAGAACGAGATCACTGGGTCGCGATGGTGCTCGCACACGCGAGCCTCGACCCGGCCGGCGACGACTACGACCGCGGGCGCGCGTTGCAGGCGCAGGCGCTGCTGGCCCAGTTGAAGGCCGAGCGAGCGACCACGGCGCGGGACACCGGCGTTGAGGAGGTGGACCGGTGGATCGACTGGCTCGGCGACCAGATCGCCTGGCTGAATACCCAACCGCGCACCGTGGAGCTGTGGGGGCGCGCCGACGAAGCGCGGCACTGGCACGAGCTCATGGTCCGGCGCGCCGCCGCGGCGGACGTTGACCGGCTCGCGGCGACAGTGTCCATGCCGGTCGCGGCCGCGACCGGCATCGCCCGGCACGCCAAGGCGGCGCTGCTGCACCTCAGCGAAGCCGAGACGACCGCCGAGGCCCACGGCGTGGACCTCTACGGCGGCACCCCGCTCGCTCGGGTCTGGCGGGACGCCCGCGACGCGGCGGAGGCCCTGGACGGATGGGCGATCAACAACGCCGGCGCCAACGGCGTCCCCGGCCGGGGGAAGCCCGGGTACCCCTATGCCGGCACCGAACGGTGGTGCCACCGACCGGGCGGTGTGCTGCCGGTCAGCCCGCCGCCGGAGGAACAGGCATGACGCCCGACGCGCCCAGCGGGGCGACTTGTCGGGAGCACCAGTTCCTGCTGGAGGAGATCGCGCGCTGCCATCGCGATCTCGCGCAGTTCCCCGGCGAGGACCCTGATCATCAGCGGGCGCGGGAGATCCTGGCCGAGCTGGCCGAGCACTGCCGAGCTGCCGCGACCGTGTTTGTGGTGGACCCGACCCTGGCCGACGAGCCCCACGGCACCCATCGGTTCCGGACCATCGACTTGCTCGCTGAACTGACTCGCCAGTCCCGAGGGCTGCTTCGCGGCGCGTGCAGCACCGTCGCCCTGGACCGCTGGCCCCGGCAGGCCCGCTGGGATGAGCTGGAGGCGCTGCTCGCCCGCACCGCCGAGATCGCCGCAGTTGTTCCGCAGGCCATACCCCGGCTGGACTACGCCACCGAGGCGGGCTCGCGAAGGATCTCCCGGGATCGACTCGCCGCGCACGCTCGCCAACTGGCCACCGCGGCGGACGAGATCCGAGACGCGGTCGCGGCCGCGCTGCGCCTGTCTCACCCTGATCCTCAGGCCCTTGAGTTGGCCGGCCTCGCCGACCAACTCAAGCGGTACGGCGACGATCTAGCGGTCCACCACACCGAACGCACCGACGCCCTGGCCGCCGCATGCCGTCCGTCTCGTCTCGACGACGGCGGGACGCCCCAGGGCCTAGCGGCCGTCGCCAAGGACGGCTAGGCCGGGGTCAGGCGGCCGCACGCCAGCGGATCACGCCGTCCACGAGGTCGGCGTCCCAGCCGGACGCGTCGTGGTCGAGTTCCCAGTCGTCGTCGTTCTCGCCGCTGTAGTAGCCGCGCTGGACTTGCCCGAACAAGAACGCGCCGGCCGTACCGTGTTGACGCCGGGCCACCCACTCGGGGAACGACGCGTCCGGCAGGTGCTCCTCGACCCATGCCCGCGCAGCCTGCTCGCTGTCGTGCTCTGACTCGGCCACCGCTTCGACCGTGTCGTCGTCACCGATGCCCAGCAGAATCGCCGACCTCCAGGTCACTGCGCCGATCTCGTGGCGCGGGCCAAGTTGTTGCGCTGTGTCCATCCCCCCAGGATCTCCGGGACAGGTCCGCCCTGCCAGCCGGCGACGGCGACGGATCCACGAGCCGGATGCCAGCGCTGATATCGGCACGTCCGGTCTACTGGCCGCCGATCTGCTTCCGCTGGCGCAGGTGAAGGTCGTCGAGTAGGGCCTCCATGCCGGTCACGCCTGCGTCCAGAGCCATCTCGACCAGCCAGTCGTCAACCTGGCGGTGTCGGTCGGCGCCGTCGCGCAGATCCAGGACCGGCTGGGCCCGCAGGTTGGCCCCGAACGAGCGGCCGCTGCCGTCGATCGGGTTCAGGCCGGCCATGTTGACGACTTCGTTGATTGGCCGCCCGCTGTGGAGGTCCAAGCTCGCCGGCTGCGGTATCAGCACAGGATCGATGCCGGTCAGGCCGGCCAGGGCGTTGATGATCGGCGCTGTGGTCAGCGTCGCGAGCAGCGCGTCCAGAAGGTGGTGGAGCCCGTCAACCTGCAGCAGGGCGTCGGGCATGCTGCCGCCGGCGGGCAGCAGCGCCGCAGCTCGGCTGGCGACGTAGCTCTGCACGCGGGGGATAACGTCGAGGGTGAACTGCAAGTGGTCGTTCGGCACGCCCGAGGCCCCAGGCAGCTTGGCCTCCGCTACGACCTCGATGGGCACCTGGTCCTCGCTCACGGCCTGCCAAACCAGGCGGGCATACCGGGCGCGGTTGAAGCCGCGGCGTCGGAAGGAGCTGAAGTCCGAGATGCCC
The DNA here is from genome assembly GCF_003387475.1 of Kutzneria buriramensis. GTDB lineage: Bacteria > Actinomycetota > Actinomycetes > Mycobacteriales > Pseudonocardiaceae > Kutzneria > Kutzneria buriramensis. The sequence goes on from NZ_QUNO01000022.1 coordinate 164,804, forward strand.
AGCTCGGCGCACCACGCGAGCAACGCCCGCTGCAACGGCGAGTCGTCCAGGGCCGCGGCGAGGGCGTCGACGCCCCGTTCGGACAGATGCCGCCAGGCCTCCGCGGCGTCGACCGGGATATGCATGCCGCTACGCAGCACATAGTCCGGGCGCGCCATCCCGTCGCCTTCCGGCAGTTGCGGGCGCGGCAGCGCCAACCACGCGCTCCCGATCGGCGCCGTCGTTTCCGTGCACAGCTGGATGAGCCGGTCTCGGCCGGCGGTGGCGTTAGCGCCGTGCAGCCGGAACGGGACCTTCCCCTCATGCAGAAGCGGCCGTGGGGCACGTGCCGGGTCCACGCGCACGACCAGGACGTAGGTGTCGCGCCGGCCCGGCACGGCAACCTCGACGATCTCGGGCTGCCACGGCGGTTCCAGGCCGTGGCGGCAGCCTTCGGCGATCTTCGTGGTGGTCTCGCCCGGCACACCGACGACGCGGTCCGCGCTCGGGTCTTTGGCGACCTGCTTGGCGTCGGCGACACCGACCAGGACGAGCCCGCCGTACGCGTTGGCCATCGCGGCCACGGTCTTCACCAGGCTCGGCGAGTAGGCGCTCTTGTACTCCAGCGTGATGCTCTCCGGCAGTCCGAGATCGACCAGGGCGCGAACGCGTTCCCAGGTCACGTCGCCGGCGGCGCAGGCGGCCAGCGTCTGGACCGATGTCACTGCTGCTCCGCCGGAGTTGCTGACTCCGCTCCCGCCATGGCGGCCTCCATGCTGCTCTCGAGTGCTGCCAACACGACCGGCGCGTTGATGGCGAACACCTCTTCGCCGGCGGGACTCACGCCGGTTAGGTGGAGCACGGTAGGCGTCTCCGGGGCCAGACCGCCGCTGATTTCGATCGTGACCGTCACGACCTGGCCGGACACCTCCGTGGTGGCTGGCAGGGACAGCCTCATCCCGACGGCCTCGAAGGCGGCCGCGACGGACACGCCCTCCGTGCTCGAGGTCGGCGTCATCTCGATCGTCACCTCCGGCGCGGTGCCCCGGCCGAGCAACAATCGGCCGTCGCGGACAGCAAGCGGCTCCGCGGTCACCGACGTCACCGCCGGCGTCGTCGTCCAGGACACTGCGGTAGGTGTTGTTCCGTCGCTCACATGTGCGAACTCTACCGTTGGCCTGCAGTGCAGTTGGCGATACCGGGCCCGATCCGAGTCACGGCAGCGAGCAGCGATCGACGGTGGCGAGGGTCGACCAGGCCGACGCGATCGCCGAGGTCGGCCAGCGAACGCACGCACGCGCCGGCGCCGTCCCGGGGCTGAAGCGCGACCCCGCGAGGCAGCAGGATCAACACGGTGAACTCCACCGTCCAGGCGTTGGCTGTCGTCTGCAACCAAGTCACTGGTCGGGCTGCCGCAGTGATGGCCATGGCGGCGTCGGCAGGCACCACCTGCCCTGTTGCGGCTGCCACATGCCGGCTGGCGGCGCGCAGGATCCCGGCACGAGTCACCGGCCGCTGGCCGGCCCACCAGCGCGCCGGCGCGACACCCTCGTCAACGGGGAGGGCGTAGCCGCCGGGCAACGCCAGTCGCGTCGCGGAGTCCGGCGGACTGCTGTGGCGGATCAGCAGCACCTGATCCCGGCGGTCGACCACGACCGCGTTGGCGACCACGGCCTCGCCCCAGCTTCGGTTGCTTCCCAGCCCAGTATGCAGGCCGATGCGCGCGTCCTGGATCAGCTGCTCCCAGAACGGGTGCAGGCAACGACCGTGCTGGTCACGGGCCCATCCTCTGTGGGCGAACAGCTGTTGGAGGCGCTGCGGGACCTGTCGGGGGCGACGGGCTGTGCTGGTGGGGATGGAGATGTCGTGGTGGCCCATCGGGGGGATGACGGTCTCGGCGTCGCACCCGCCCGGTACAACCCACCGCCCCAGGGAGATCCGCTCCAGGCCTCGGGTCCAGGCGTGCAACCGCGGGCCGCTGCCGGTCTGCCAGTCCGGGACCGCGTTCTGGCCGAACTCGTCGAGCGCGTTCTCGGTGTAGCCGGTGGTGGTGGCGAATCCCGCCGCCCATGCGGCCTCATCGGGCACCAGAGCGACGTCCTGGGCGCGCACCGACGCCGAGTCGAACGACATGCGACCGAACACCGTGGTCCGCATCCTTTCCGCAATCCAGTGTTGGGATACGCACCATGCGGGTGCGTGACGTGCGCAATGGTGACCGACGTCAATGCCGGCAATCTAGGAAGGACACGGGGCTTTCCAAATATTGTCCAGTTTCGGTCTCAGACGCCCAGTTCTTGACCAGTCCGAACCCGCACTCACGGCGGCGATCGCGATGGAGAGCGGCCGCCGCCGTGGCGCCGTGAGTGGTGCCCTGCGGCCCCGACCGCCGAACACAACTCACGGCTGCTGCGCAACCGAACCGAAGGTCAGTTCGTGGCGCCGGTCGGGCAGCGGTCCTTCACCGGGACGCACGCGGGCACGACCGCGGGCGCCGGGTGGGTGTTGTCCAGCGGCAGGATGATGACCGCGTCGGGCCGGTTCGCCACCGTCGCGGCCTCGGCCGCCCCGGCGCATGCCACGGTCAGCGCCCCCATCACGACCGCGGCACCCACGGCTCGCAAAACAATCCTCATGCTTATAGCTCCGGTTCCATTCTCGATGTCCCGCCGAGGGCGGTTGTACAAATGGCGGCAGATGTCATCGCCACCGTGGGTGTTGGCTTTCCTACGAGAGCCAACACCCACGGCATCCGAGGTACACCCTGGCCGTTTCCGGCCAGGGCGTACCCGCACCACCAGTCGCTCCGTGAAATGCCGTTCGGGCCACAGACCAGAACGGTCCGGCTCGGACCTTCGCCGGTCACCCGCCGAAGGTCAGCGACTCCTCCCGGCCACACTCACCCCTCAGGAGTGCGCGCGGGTGGGCTCGGGAAGCTGACGGTTGCGGTCCTGGCCCTATGTCAGCCGGCCAGGGCGTAGTTCTTCTTCCACTGCTCGATGGCTGCGGTGCGCTGCTGCGCGACCGCCGGCGTCAGGGTCTGCGGGCCGGGCCCGTGGTGTGCGACCGGTCGCGGCAGGTATCGCTCCGCTGACACCGGATTCTCACCGCGTTCGACCGCCTTGATCCACCCCAGGTAGTAAACGGTCGAGGCGTAGATGTCGTCCTCGCCGCCGCAGCCGGGCAGCAGCTCCGGCGAACGCGAGACGACGCCGTAGCCCTGCCATTCGCCCTCGACCTCGTGGATCAGCGGGCCGCCGGAATCCCCGCCGCAGTCGCCCCGGAACCCATCAGCGTTGTGCACGCACACTTCGTCGACGCCCATCGGAAACGCCGAGTTGGTATTGCACGGGCCTGCCGGGTCGATGGTGGTGTCGACGTAGTGCGCGATGTGGGGCACGTCGCCGCGGTTGCTCGGGTCGGTGCGGCCCCAGCCGATCTGGCGCACCGAGGCGCCCACGGGCAGGTTGTGCACGCCGTTGGCCAGCGGCTCGTACGGCAGTTGGTCGGCGGTCTGGAGCACGGCGAGATCGCCGATCTCGTAGAAGGCGTCCGGAGTGAGCCACCCGAAGCCGCCGTTCGGGGCCGATGGGAACACCGTGATCTTGGTGACCTTGGTGTCGACACCGCCCCGGGTGTAGTCGTTACTGCCGATCCGGACGTGCATCCCGAACCGGGCCGGGTCGGCGGGCGTGCCGTCGTCGTAGGTGACGCAGTGCGCGGCCGTGATCACGTTGTAGGGCGAGTCCTCGAACGCCGTGCAGTCGAGGAAATTCGGGTTGCTCTGGTAGAGAAGCTGGAAGTTGCCCAACCACGGATAGGACTCGGGGTTGGCCACTGGACGGCCGCCGACGATGTTCGGCGTTGCCTGCGTGGTTGCCGCTGGCCGGTCGGCGGGCGTGGGAGTGGCGTTCGCGGGGGCGCCGCCCAGGCCCACGAGGGCCGTGGCCGCGAGCACGACTGCCGCGATAATTCTTCGCACGATCTCGTCTCTCGTATCGCGAATTGTTGGTGTGTAACGGAATCGCCTTCGTTGTGGCGTCGAGCAGCGGTCAGCGCTGGCTGGCCGCCCGGACGGTGATGTCCATGAATGCGCCTCCTTTCCTTGTGTGCGCATGAGTTCCCGACGAGGACGGGTCGGTTCCATCGCGAGGGCTCAGAGTGTTGGCGGTCCGGTGGTCGTCGCCGAGTGCCGGCTCTGGCACGACGTCCATCGCGAGACCGCTGAGTCGACGCGGTCGAATCGAGCGGAGCATTCGGTCTGGTCGAGCAGACGTAGGGGCCCACCCCCATCGGATCCCAGGACCCAGGTTCCCGGCTTCACCGAGATGAGGCCCTCGGGTTGCCAGACAACCAGTCCGGTGACCTCGGGCCGATTTACGGCGCAAAGGCCGAGGAAGTCGTAGACCTGGGAGCGATTAGTCCCGTTGTAGCGGATCCCTCGAACGACTTTGCCGTCGGCATTTCCGGCGGGCCGGAAACGCCCGCATTCCGAGGACGTTGTTGCGGTCGCGCTCTCGCCGATGTCGACGGCGGTCGAGCTCATCAGGGCCTCCAAGACCACTGGTCGAGCCAGGAATTCATGCGGTCACCAACCGTGGCGGGCCGCGTCTCTCGCGCAAATCCCGAGTCGGGTACCCGACTTGGGTAGTTGCCGAAAAGTGGATCACTACCTGCACGTATGGGCGTCCAGTGACCTGCGGCACAGCGCCTTTTCGCACGGGGCTACGCTCTGACCCCGCACTGGAACACCCGGTGACGGAGGAAACCTTGGCCGCCGCCAGACAATGCAGCCGCTGTGGCTGTTCGCTGAGATCCACCAACTGCGAACAAATGTGCGATCCTTGCCGCCGCGCAGTGGCTGTTAGCCACCCGGCGCTGCCGCGCGGGTTCTTCGATATCCCTCAAATCCGGGAGATGCTGGCCAGCCACGAGTTCGGTCAGCTGTTCCTCGCTGTGCGGGCAACGACGGGGGAGACGCAGCAGCAACTGGGCATCCGGTGCGGTCTGAGCGCAGGCCGAGTCAGCGACGTCGAACGCGGCCAACACCATCTCCGCTTCGGTGAGGTGATCGCTCGGGTGGCGGCGGGCTTGGACGTCCCGCCCGGGCTGATTAGCTTGGGCCGCAGCCAGCCGTCGTCGGAGTCCGCCTCGGTGGACTCCGACGAGGATTGGGCCGAACGAAGCGACTACATCGCCATCGTCACCGCGGCGGCGACAGGGTCACGCTTGTACCCGGAGCTGGAGAGGCTGGACGCGATGCTGCCCGTCCGCGCAGAACCGGTTCGGCGCCTGCACATCGGCAACGCCGATGTTGCCGCGATCGAGGCGATCACCGACGGGTTCCGACGGTCCGATTTCGCGTCCGGTGGCGGCGTGTGCCGGGCGGCCGCCATCGCACAGCTGCACCAGGTCCGACAGCTGGAGAAGGCCAGATGCGCCGATCCGGTGCGCACGCGGCTGCTGATGGCGACAGCGGACTTGGCGATGATGGTCGGCTGGATGTCCTACGACGTCGACGAGCACGCTGCGGCTCGACGCGCGTGGGCGTTCGCCCTGAAAACCGCGTGGCAGGCTCGCAGCCATGAACGCAGCACCGATCTCGCCGTGGACGTGCTGCTGGATGCAGCCCACCAGGCCCTGCACCGGCAGCGGCCGAAGGAGGCGCTGCGCCTAGTCCAGCTCGCCGAGAACACCGCGGCGGACCGAGAGCAGCCCATCAGCGCGATCACCCGGAGCTACATCTTGGTCAGCCTGGGCTGGTGCCGGGCAGCACTTGGGCAGGCCCAGCCCTGCCGGCGAGCGATGGGGGAGGCCCTGGATGCCCTCGCTGCCGCCGATCCCGCCACCACACCGTCGTGGGCCTGGCACGTAAACGACGCCGAGATCGCCGCCCAGCAGGGGCACGCGTTGTTTCTACTCGCGCAGATCCACCCCCGCTTCGCGGCCGGCGCCGTCGATCAACTACATCACGCTGTGAACGGCTACGGAGAACCGTTCGCGCGCAGCCGTGCGGTCAACCAGGCATCCCTCGCTGCCGCCCACTTCTACGCCGGCGACATCGACGCGGCCGTCGCCACGGGCGAAGCGGCCGTCAGCGCGATCAGCAGGCTGAACTCGCCGCGTGCGTTCGCCCGTTTGCAGCCGATCGCCGATGCCGCGGGACCGTTCCTTCGCCGTTCCGAGGTGGCCGGCTTGTGCGAGAGCATCCGGGCGGCACGTTCCGGTGCCGCCTCGTGAGGCCATACGACATCTCCAGGCTCACAGGCAACCCGTTCATCGCGTCAACGCCCGCTTCCCCTAACGGGTGTGCAGGCAGCGATGCGACATTCTGGTCGTTGCAGCGCAACGGCTCCGACCCCCACAACGCACAGTGGAGAACGTCTCTGTGAACAGCGAACAGCGGTCGGGAAGGCCCGACCGGGCCTTCAAACTGCTCGTCACCGGCGGCGGGACGGGCGGCCACACCTACCCCGCCCTGACCGCGGTCCGCACGCTGCAGGCGCGTCTCGCGGGCGCCGGCAGGACAACGGACGTGCTGTGGATCGGCAAGGCCGGCGGGCTGGAGCAACAGGTCGCTGAAGCCGAAGGGATCCGGTTCGCCCCGGTCGCGACCGGCAAGATCCGGCGCGCCAAGAATCCACTGAAGATGATATCCAAGGCTAACGTCACGGACATGGGGCGCGTGCCGTTGGGCGTGCTGCAGGCGCGATCGTTGGTCGCAGACTTCCACCCGGACGCCGTGCTCGCCACTGGCGGCTACGTGGCGGTGCCGGTTGGTCTGGCTGCCAAGGTGTGCCGCCGGCCCTTGGTGATCCACGAGCAGACCGTGCGGCTGGGCCTGACCAACAGTCTCTTGGCCCGTGTTGCCACGCGTGTCGCGCTCTCTTCCGAGTCGTCGTTGCCGTTGCTGCCGGCAGGGATCGCAGAAGACGCAGTGGTCACGGGCAACCCGGTGCGCCCCGAACTGCTGCACGGCCAGCCGGACAAGGCGGTGCAGGCGCTAGGGCTGCATGGGTTTTCGGCGGGCCTGCCGACGGTGTACGTGACGGGCGGCGCCCAGGGCGCCAAGCAGATCAACGACATGATCCGCGACGGCTTGCCGTGGCTGCTGGCGAAGGCGAACGTGATCCACCAGTGCGGTCGGGGCCGAGCCACCGAGTTGCAGGCGGCCGCCGCGTCCCTGCCTCGCGAGCTCGCGGGGCGGTACCTGGTGACCGAGTACGTCGGCCCGGAGCTGCCCGACGTGTACGCCTTGGCCGACGTGGTGATCTCCCGCAGCGGCGCGGGCACGATCGCCGAGTTGACGGCGTTGGGCAAGGCTTCCGTGCTGGTGCCGTTGGCGTCGTCGGCAGCCAACGAGCAGGTCCACAACGCCCAGAACCTCGCCGCGGCCGGCGCTGCGATCTCGTTGGTGGACGAGGTGTCGATGGAGACGTTGACCGCCGCCCTGACGCCTTTGCTCGCTGACGCCGGCCGGCGTGAGGAGATCGCGCGGCGGGCTCGGTTGCGTGGCCGGACGGACGCGGCCGAACGGCTGGTCGACGCCGTCCTGGCCGCGGCCGACACGCGCTAGACACCCGGCCGGCACCCTCCAGCACGACAGCGACGCAAGTTGGTGGACGCGTCGTAGCGGCGTCCTGAACGGATCCGACACGTCTGTGTCCTCCAGGTAGAGGGCAGCGCCGGGTAACCCCGCCAGGCGCAGCGGGATCACCTCAACCGTGCCGGTCTCACCCAGCGCCATAAGCATCCGGGCCGCTATGACTGGGCTTTTTGTGGGCATCGTGGTTCACTCAACGCATGCCCACAAAACGCCCAGCCGAGGACGAGGTGGTCGACGCGGTCGCTCGCCTTACGCGGCTCGGCCTGCCAGTCACCCCGGCCGCTGCTGACCCTGCTCTGCTGGAGTTGCGCGGGATCGTGGCCCGGGCGGTCGACCCCGCCGACCCGGCCAGCCGCACCGCGGCGCTGGACGGCACGCTGCGCGGCCTGCTCGCCCGGTTCCCCGACGCCCGCTACGCGACGGCGGCCCGTGCGCTGTTCGGCCTGCCGCCGGCCGAGCCCGGGCAGAACCTCACCGCCCGTCGAGAGCTGGCGGCTAAACAGGCCGGACACGAGGTGCACCACTTTCGCAAGCGGGTCGAGCCCAAACTTGTCGAGAAGCTGGCCTGGGAACTGCTCGCCGACGCCGACCGGTTCACCCGGCTGCCGATGATCGCCCCCCGCCTGGCGCCAACAACCAGCCGGCAGCCGGTACAGGCCGACCCGTTCGCGTGGGAGGTCGCCGAGCATGAGGAGCACCTGTGCCGGCTGTGGTCGGCGATCTACGCCGCCCGCGCCGAACTGCTCACGGTCGAGCGGCTGGTCAGCCTGGACGCTGACCGGGTCGACGTCGTGCACGCCGCGGTGACCGCCGCGTGGCGGTGGGCGGCGGCCCGCGCCGAGGCCATCGGCTACACCACGGCGTTCGGCACCGACCTGGAGGCGGTGCCGAACGCCGACCTGGTCGCGCTGGCCGGCTGGGCCCCCACGCTCACGCAGGCACAGGCATCCCGGCTGACCGAGGCCGCCGCCGGCGGCGCCAGCCGCGAGCAGTTCGTGCACGCCCTGCACGACGAGACCGGGCTGGGCAACACCTGGATCGACGGCTTTCTCACCCCGCCGGCGGCCGCCGAACCCACCGATTCCATCGAGCAGGAGAACGGACCGACCACGTGAGCACCCCCACCACCCGCACCCTGGCCGCCGCCCTGGAAGCGGCTGCCGACGGCGACCCGCGCCGCTATGTCATCACCGGCGGCCCCTCCTCCGGCAAGGACGACCTGATCGCCGCCGTGCACGCCGCCGGCATCCCGTGCATGAGCGAGGAGCCCGGCCGGGAGATCTACCGCAAGCACCGCGAACGGCTGGGCCGGCACCTGCTCAAGGAGGACCGGCGCGAGTACTCCCTCGAAGTGCTGGAGGCGTTCATCGCCGAGTACACCGCCCACACCCACGGGATCCGCTTCTACAACCGGGGCATCCCTGACGGCTACGGCTGGGAGGGCTTCTTCGGCCTCAAGCCGACCGCCGAGCTGGAAGACGCCACGAAGCGCTACCGCTACGACGCGATCTTCGTGCTGGACCCGTTGGACACCTTCGAGGACCCCGACGACATCGTGTGGGCCAAGGAACGGGAGATCCGCCGCGTCCACGAGCTGATCGTGCAGGGCTACTACGACGCCGGCTACGAGCCGGTGTTCGTCCCCGCCGACGCGGCCGCCGCCCGGCTGGACTTCATCTGCGCCAACCTGCGCCTGCCCAAACCGAGCCGAGGAGCGTGATGGCGGTGTCCCGCACCACCAAGCCCGGCACACCCGGGCTGCTGGTCTCGCCGAACAGCGTGCTGGCCAACGCGTTGCTGCGGTCAATCGACCTGCTACGCCCCCGGGTGCTGGCCTCGCGGCCGTCCCGAATCGAGTTCGTGGTCGGCACCCAGATCAACGGAGCTCCGCACCTGGGCACCAATCTGGTGCAGACCGCGGCGTTCCTGCTGGCCAAGATCGCCCGCCGGGAGTTCTCCATCGACACCACGGTCCGGTTCGGCGCCTTGGACAACGCCCCGCACGAGGTCATCCTGGACCCGGAGACCCACCACGCCTACCAGCAGACTTACTTCCACGCGCTGGGCAAGGACCGCATCGGCGAGCTGATCGACGGCTACTACCGGGCCTTCTTCAACTCGCTGTCCGAGGCGACCGGCACGCCGTACGTGATCGAGACCTACACCGACCAGCAGGCCAGCCCCGGCTTCCGCGCGGAGTTCCTGCGCACGCTGGAACGCATCGAGGACATCCGCTGGTGGATGGCCCCGTCCCACGGTGTCGTGCACATCCGGGTGCCCTGCCCGGAGTGTGGGTGGGCGGAGAAGCGCGGCGACCGCACCAAACTCGTCAGCTTGGACGAGGACGGCGCCACGTTCACGGCGGTGTGTCTGGACCACGGTGACTACGAGGTCCACATCGACCCGGAAGACGATCAGCCATACCTCGACCTGGCCACCTTGTACCGGAACCTGGTCAAGGAACGCGCGCTGGGACGCGACGGCGACGTGCTGCACGTGATGATGAAAGGCGGCGACTGGACCTTCGGCTGCCAGCTCGTCGACGGCGCCCTGGGCGCGCTGAGCACCCCGCCGGCGGCGATGCCCTCGCGGATCTTCACCCCGCAGGTGCTCGCGCCGACCGGGGCGAAGCTGTCGAAGTCGCTGCTGCGCGAGCAGGGCAAAGGCGTGCTGCCGGCCGACGTGGAGCCGTGGATGCTGGACACCACCGCCTGGCCCGGCGACGTCGACAACTACGTCGACTCCCTGGTGTGGCTGGTCTCCGAGCTGCTGACCGACCCCAAGCACTTCTTCCGCTCGTTCACTGTCAAGGAACTGGGACGCCTGATGACCGCCCGACCCGTCTCGCTGCCCGTGCGCGCCCACGAGATGGGCATCTACAAGCGCTACTTCGACCTGATCGCGACCGGCCGCAAGACCACGGAGATCCGGGTCAACGACTCCAGTCGCCGCAACATCAAGGTGGGCAACCTGATCCGGTTCCGCTGCCAGGGCGACGAGGTCCTCACCAGGGTCACCAAGGTCGCCCGCTACGACTCCTTCGAGGAGATGTTCGACCACGAGCCGGTCGCGTCGGTCAATCCGCTGGCCACGCGGGAGGACCAGCTGGCCAACATTCGGCAGATCTACCCGCCCGAGCGTGAAGCGCTGGGCGTGGTGGCGATCGGGATCGAGTTGGTCGATCCGCCACGGCCGGCCTGACCAGCGCCTGGTGCTCTGCGGTCCCCGCCGAACGGGTTGGTGTTCGGCGGGGACCGTTCGCGTCGCTGGCCAGCGCGGTTGTGGTCACGGCGGCGCCGTCACCGGTATGGCTGGACGCCGACCAGCTATACGGCGACGCCGTGTAGCGCCGGGCCGCCGTAGTCGGTCAGGAACGCCTGCGGGCAGCCTCCAACTCGGCCCGACTGAACACCGTGCCGTTGGGCACGTCCTTCTTGGTCAACTTCGTCAGCCCGTTGCCCTGCGGCGCCTCGGGCAAGTCGATGGGTTCGGTGTTGACGTTGTCGAGCAGCCGTTCGATCAGCGGAGCAATGTAGGAGCCGGAGTAGCCCCAGGCCACGTCGTACTTACCGCCCGGGCGGGGTACAGGGTTCCGTCACCGGTGCGGACCCACAGGCTGTGGCCGCCGTTGTCGATGATCAGCTCGGCCAGCGGGGTGGTGGCGGGGAGCCGGCGGGGCAGCGCGGTGACGTATTCCTCCACCTCGCCGTGGAAGTCGACCAGCTCCACGACGGGTGCGCCGGTTGCCCGGTCGACCAGACGTCGCTGGACTTGCGGGTAGTACTTCGGCGCGAAGTGCCCGAACCGGGGGTCCGGGACGTGTATCGGCACCTCGTCCAACTGCTTGAGCCACTCGTCGAGCATCGCGGTCTCGCCCACGCGGTAGCGGTCGATCGCCGCGAATGGCAGGTGGTGCTCCGCACCGAACATGTGGATGCACTCGATGACGCGCACCGCCAGGGTGTCATGCCTGCTGCTGATCTCGGCGAAGACGGCGCGGATCGCGGTCTCGCCGAGGTCGTCGAGTGCCTTCGGCTGTGGCACGTCGATCGCGGCGGCACCGAGGACGAGTCGGTCGGTAAAGGCCGCGGGGTGGTCCTCGTCGAAGGCTTGGAAGTGCTCGTCGGTCGCCGCCTCGGCCGCCCACCGGCTGAGCGTGCCAGCGTCGTGCAGCACGCGCAGGTAGTAGTACATCAGCACGCGATGGGTCGGAGAGTCCGGCGGGTACAGCGCCGACATCTGCAGCAGCGGCGACACGTCCGGGCTCAGCACGGGCGTCGTGGTGACCGGGGGATGGCCGGGCCGCCAGGCCGTCATCAAGTCCTCGAAGGCGACGTCCTTGGGCCAGTACGGGGCCGGCTGGCCGATGGCACGGGCGTAGTACCGCCACAGCCGACCGCGGTCGTGCGCGTCCTCAATGGACAAGTCGATCACGTCCGGGCCGTCGGGCGCGTGGAATCCCTCGCGGGCGACCTGGATCAGGCATTTCGTTTCAGGTTTGAGGTCGCGCACCCAGTCCGACCGGCTCCAGCCGTTGTTGTCGGTGGTCGCGTAGGCGGCCGTCAGCACCCCGGCCGCGGTGCCCCAGTTGAGGAAGAGGTACCCGGGAATCAGGTCGAACGTCTCCGCGCCGAGGTAGGGGACGGGCGCAGTCGCCTTCGGCATGTCCTGGAGGGCGATCAACGGCGTCCGGGGCGGGTTCGGCCCGTCGTCGCGTTGTGGGTTGTCCCGTTTGAAAAACGGCACTGGTCATTCTCCGTTCGTGGCTGGGGCTGCGGGTCGAAGGAAGCCCGACCAGGGGCCAAGCGGCGCCGAGGTTGGCCGGAGCGTGGCCGCGACGATGGTCAGGACGCTGTCGACAGGGCGTCGGGCGACTGGTAAGCGGCGGCCTGGACTTGGTAGAGATCGTGGTAGCGGGTGCCAGGCCCCAGCGACATCAGTTCGTCGTGGGTGCCTTCGGCGACGACTCGTCCTTCGTCGAACACGTAGATCTTGGTGCACGTGCGCACCGAGGCCATTCGGTGGGTGATCAGCACGCAGGTGGTGTCCTCGTCCAACTCCGCCAGCGAGCGGTAGATCCGGGCTTCGGCGAGGGCGTCCAGGCTGGCGGTGGGCTCGTCGGCGATCAGTAGGCTGCCCTGCCGAAAGAGGGCGCGGGCGATAGCCACGCGCTGTTCTTGGCCGCCGGACAGGTGGGTGCCCAGCACGAACTGCTTGGACAGCATGGTGCGCCAGCCGTGGGGTGCGCTGGCCGCCACGTCGTCGGCGCCGGCCGCGGCCGCGGCGGCGAGCAGAGCGGTGTCGTCCAGGTCGTGGCGGTCGGGGCGCCCGTAGCGGATGTTGTCGGCAAGGCTGACCGGCCAGTGGATGGCGTCCTGCATGACGATGGCGACGCCGTCGAACAGGGAGTCCGGGTCAACCTGAGCTACGTCGACACCGTCGCGGAGGATGCGTCCACTGGTAGGGAGGTAGAGGCCGGCGAGCAGCTTCGCGGTCGTGGTCTTGCCCGAGCCGTTCAGGCCGGCGAAGGCGACCTTCTCCCCGCGGCGGATGCGCAGGGTGACGTCGTGCAGCACGAGTTTCTCCGAGCCGGGGTAGGCGAAGGACACGTGGGCGAACTCGTAGGTCTCCGGCGCGGTCGGGGCTCGTCCGGCCACGGCGGGTCGGACGCGGTCGGCGCAGTCGCGCAGGAACTCGCGGAAGGCGTTGACGTACAGGGATTCTTCGTAGAGCCGGTTGACAGCGAGCACGACGTCGGCGAGGCGCGCGCGGGAGGTCTGGATGGCGATAAGGGCGCTGCCGGCCACCGGCAGGGGAACTCGTCCGATGAGCACGAAGAGCCCGAGCAGGGCGTAGGCCAGGCCGAGGCCTACGCCTCCGGCCGCGCGGCCGAGCAGTCGGGTGCGGGCCTGCCGGCTGGCCAGGGCGAGTTCTTCGTCCTGCAGAATGTCGCCGAACTTGGCCAGTTCGGCCAGCAGTGCCGGTTGGGCCTGGTAGGCGCGGATCTCCGGGGCGGCTTCCTCGTTGTCGGCCAGGCGCTCGATCAGCCAACGTCGGCGGCGGAAGGGGGAGAGGCGGCGCATCATGTCGTAGAGGGCGCGGGAGTTGGACAGCGCGGCCCAGGAGTCGGGCACAACCGAGATGAGCAACGCCGGCAGCAGCATCGGGTCGAGCAAGGCCAGTGTGGTCGCGGTGGCGGCGAGGCCGGTGAGCGATCCGACGGCGGTGACCATCCGCGTCCAGGCGCCGTCGACGTGCATGCTGCCCGACTGGGAGGCCAGCTCGCGGGCGTCGTACCAGGTCGCGTCGTCGTAGGCGGAGACCGGCACGGTGATGGAGGCGGTGAACACCTCCTCCCCGCAGGCTCGGCGCATCAGCACGCTGGTGACCTCGGTGCCGTACTGGCTGATCGCGTCGGCCAACCGCTGGACGGCCAGCGCGCTCATCACCACCAGCACGGCGGGCACCGCGGCCAGCAGGCGCTGCGGGGTCGGCGCCGTGGTGAACAGTTGGCGCAGCACCGAGGCGGTGGAGTAGAGGCCGACACCGGACGCAACGCCGCTGACGGCAGTGGTGATCAGGACCAGGACCACGATGGTCGGCCGCTGCGCCCATGCTCGGGCGGCGAGGTAGCGAGCGGTGTCGGGCAAGCGCAGCACCATGCGCCACAGGGAGGTATTACGGGCCTGCGTCTCGAAGGCGGCCGACCTCCACTTTGGAGTGACCAGCTCGTTTTCGGTGCCAGCGAAGGGGTTTTCCACTGGTCGGCGGCGTCGGGCCACAGCACCTCCCTGCCTTGGCCGGCCGGGCGACCGGGCACGATCTTCTATAGCGAACCGACGCATGGTCGAACAGGCGTTCGGGTAGAAGCCGTTGGAGAAGTCACCGGATCAGGGCATTCGACACGCTGCGGAGTACCGGATATTCGGGATTGACCACAGCTGCGCCGGCTCTCGTGGTCAGATGGCGAGGTGGACCCGGCGCAGTTGTCCGACGAGCAGGTGCAGCACCAGTGGCAGAGGATCGCTACGCGGGCGCACTCCTTGATCGAGCGCTCCGGCTCGCCGACGGGGTTCGCGGTCGCCTCGGGCAGCCCGCTGGCCGGCGATGACGCCGCGGCGACTCCGTATCGAGTCTCCGATGCGGCTCAGGTGTGCCTGCTGAGCGCGATCGATCATCTGCACGCCTTGTGCGCGCTGGTCCTGCATTCCGGCTACTTGCACGCCACGGCACCGTTCACCCTCGCTCGGGGTGCGCTGGAGACCGCCTCGGCCGCGGTCTGGATGCTGTGCCCGGCCGGCAGGGATGACCGTGTTCGGCGCGCCCTGCAGTGGAACGCCAAGGACATCACCGACGGCGACCGGGCGGCACGCTCCGCCGGCGTCCCGGTGCCGGTGTCGTTGCAGGAGCGGATGGACAAGCTCGAGGTCGTGGCCGCGCGCCGGGGGTTGGACTTCACGGGCATCCGCCGCGGGTACACCAGCAGCGAGGCGGTCAAGGCCGCCGAGGAGCAGCTCGACACCGCGATGGGGGTGCTCTTCCCGTGGCAGTTCGCGTCAGGTCACGCGCACGGCCGACGGTGGAACATACTGGGTGTCGTTCAGGGGGAGCACGTGACGCCTGCGACGGAGGCTGGCGTTTCCACCCTTCGGATCGAAGGCGACTACCGTCTCTCCTTGTACCCGACCTGGGCGGCCGAGGAGGCCGTTTCCGGCGCGGTACAGCTGTTCGATCGGCGGGCGGCGGCATCGTGATGGTCCATGACGGATAGCACACACCAGCCCCGGATTTCACTCGTCCGCGCCCGCTCTCTGACACATCATCAGCGTGCAAGAACATGCCAAGAACAGATTTGGCGAATTCGCAGCCAGTGAGTTAGCATGAACCGCGCATCGCTAACTACGCGCTTAGCCACCCGGTTAGCTCCCGCTTGACGTTACAACGTAGCCGAGTGGCCACATGCGCTTGATCAACAGATGGGAAACCCGTGGCTCAGAAAACGATTGTTCAGCTGGTTGACGACCTGGACGGAAGCGAGGCCCACGAGAGCGTCACGTTCAGTCTCGATGGCGTCGACTACACCATCGACCTCTCCGAAGCGAATGCCAAGCGTCTTAGGGGCAGCGTGGAGGTCTACACGGAGAAGGCTCGTCGAGTTGGCGGCCGGAAGCAGCGCGGCGCGGGTGTGAAGGCGACAGTTCGCGCCGGAGGCGACCGTGCGCAGAACCAGGCAATCCGGGAGTGGGCGCGCGGACAGGGAGAGAAGATCTCCGACCGTGGGCGGATCCCCGCCGAACTGGTCGCCAAGTTCCAGGCCGCGCACAACTGACACCGGTTCGCACATTGACGGGGGCACCTGAAGGGCAGGTGCCCGCCACCTTCATTGCCCTGGCGCGCGTCCCGGCTCACTCCGACGGCGGAGTGCATCCACGATTTCGTCGCCGGAAATGACGACCGACGGCGGAGACCCGGGGTTGATTTTCACGGCGGCCCCGCCGAGAGCAGTCGTGAGCCCGGCGAACGGCACGGTCTGGTAGCTGCGGACGTGGTTGGTCAGACGCCGCCGGGATGTGTAAATGACGATCACGGGGCGGTCGTCCGCGTCGCTCACGATCGACAGGGACCCCGGGTCGCCGGGCACGGTCGGGACGATCACCTCCGCGTCGAGAAGTGCGGCCAGCAGGTCCCATTCCGGACCATACCCGCACGCCGCTAGTTCCAGGGCTGTTTCAAGCGCGTTCGTCGGCTCGGGCCATCCTTGGGTGCGCGGGCCGGGACGATAGTTGGGGTTGTAGGTCCAGGTGCTGGTGTCGATCTCACCGTGCGGACCCACTTGATACCCGCCCCGAATAGCCCAGGGCGGGCATCCGTCATTCGGACCGAACTGGGGATCGACGCTGTAGATCCATTGCCCGGGCGTAGCACTCTTGGCCTGCCGGAGCATTTCCGGTGTGACGGGGATAGGTTGTGACCAGTCGACGGCCGCGGTCATGAGCGAACCACCTGACCGCTTTCACGCCACTCCTGGTAGCGCTTTTCCTGAACATCGACCGTGGCCGCGTCCGCAGGGTCGATCTTCTCGAAGATTCCGAGTGTGGGAGCGACTTGTCGGCGGTAGTCGGCGAGCATGTCCGCCTCGGGGTTCCGCGGCCAGTGCGTGGGGTAGTAGTCGGGATGGGCTGCGATGATCCCGAGAAGCCAGCCTTGCTTCTCCAGCTGTGTCCGAGCGTCGTTGAGGGCGTGCCACAGAACACCGCTGCGCGCCGTGATCACGCCGAAGGGCTCCGCGTCGACCACGACCTCGTACAAATCGACCGGCGTGGGGTGCCGCGCTCGGGGTGGCTTGTCCGCGTTGCGGGTGAGCACGAGGTGGGCCGCGCAGGTCCGCCCGTCTCGGTGCCGGGCGTCGACGGTGGTCTCGGCAAGCCGTGCCATGCTGGTCATCCTATCGGCCGGAAGTTCGGATTGGGGAGCCACTCGCCGAGTGTTCGCGTGCGGGTCGCTTCGTCGTACAGTATTGGCCAGGCTCCACGGATTCGCTCCGGGCGAATCCCTCCCAGCATGGCGATTTCCTCTTCTTCCTCATAGGAATGAGATCCGATGGTCTTGTTGACGTCGATTCCGCCGCTGGCGTCGACCTCGTAGTACCAGCCGCCGTTCCGTTCGGTCAGCCAGTAGTCCGGTTTCCGGGTGGTGGAGACGAACGCCGACTCGTGGTTCCATCCGACGTAGGTTCTGAGGTCGGTGTTGTTCGGGTTCAACGGGGCGAACCCCGCGGGTTCCTGTCCTTGGAAGATCTCTGCCGGGCTGCGGTCGTCGACCCGGTACAGCGGCTCCCGCGAGTCGCGCCACACCGTGTCGACGGACAGCTTCGCCGGGTCGGCGTCGGGATGCACGGCGGTGTGCGCGATGTCGTCGCGCACCTTCGGGTCTTCTTCGATGTAGAGGTTGGGGTCCCGGCGGGACTGGGGTGTGCCGGCCGGGCTGTCGCCGGGCCGGTGGCCAGGCCCTGGGACGTCCGGGGAACGCAGGTCGGGTGGGGCGTGGTGGGGACCGCCAGGCGGCGCCTCGACCGGATGTGGGGTGTAGCTCTCGACGTGCGTCCCGACGCCGTGCAGGGCGTCGAGTTTCTGTTCGACGCCGTCGAGTCCGTGGCCGGCCTGCTCGAGCACGGCCGCTTGGTGCTGGTCGATGCCGGCGGTGGTCGTGTCGGGGACGTGCTGGGCGGGAATCTCCGGGGACGCGGCCGCGTCGGGCGGGGTGTGTCCGGTCGGCCCGAAGCTGGGGTCGCCGGTCGAGTAGTACTTGGCGTACGAGTCGTAGTCGGTTACGGGGCCGTGGGGCTGCGGTGGCGGCGCGTGGTCCGGGAACTGGTGCCACGGCGCGGTTCCGGTCGCGGCCTCCCGGGTGGCGGCTTGGGTTGCCGCCTCGGCCACCTCGCGGCCGCCGGCCTGCGCGGCGGTCTCGCCGGCGTCGCGACCGAAGGCGGACAGCACCTTGGGCACGGATGCCCGCGCCATGCCGACTATGCCGGCGGTGACCCCGTCGGCGGCGGCGAACCCTGCCTCCGCGGCGCCGCCGGTGAAAGCAGCGGCGGCCACGTTGGGCAACAGGTGTCCGATGGCTCGGCCGGGATCTTTCGACCAGGTGTCCCAGTCCACCGCGGCCTTGAGGAAGTCGACGGGGTGGGTCACCGCGTGCAGCAGGCCTTGCCCGAGCCCTTGCACGTTGTGCATGTAGTCCATCGGGTGGGTGATGTTGTAGGAGTCCACCGGGTTGACGGAGCGCAGCAGCTTCGCGATGCCTTCGATCGATTCGAACGCGCCCTGGATGATCGAGCCGGTCTCGGTGACCATGAGCCGGCTCTGGTCGGCGAAGTCGTCGGCCATCCGCTCGAGCCAGCCGGGTTCCTCCGGCAGGCTGTCGCGGCATTGCCCGATCGTGCCCAGGGCGGTCTGCGCGGCGGACTTGAGCTTGGCGTAGGCCGCGTCCAGGCGGTGCTGGGCTGCATCGCGGTCGGCCTGGCCGGGGTCGGTCCACTGCGGCACCGGGCCGGGCGGCGGGCCTCCGTTGTGGGCCGCGTCGACGCGGCTGTTGTAGTTGTCAACGGCGGTGGCGAACTGCGTCTTGGCCTGCTCGGTGGCCTGCTGGCCGTGGTTGTACTGCGCGATGCAGGCCGCGGCCTCGTTCTGCGCCCACACGAGGACCTCGGCCCACGGCTGGAGCGCGGCCCCGGCCGTGGACAAGGCGGCCCCTTTGGCCCACTGGGCGGGGTGGTCGTGGAAGTAGCTGCGGAACGCGTCGGCGGCCTCGCCGTTCCAGTGGCTGCTGGTGTCGATGCGGGCCATCCCGTCGGCGGCCTGGACCATGGCGTCGCCGAGGATGGTTAGGCCCTGGGCGCTTTTGAGGATCGCTTGGGAGTCTCCGGGCACCAGCAGCATCGGGTCGTCGGTTTTGCCCAACTCGGGGCGCTCTGCCAGCCGGCCGATGCCGATGGTGGGTGGCCGCGGTGGCGGGGTCGGCCCGGCCGGGGCAGGTGGGGCCGGGGGGTCGTCGTCCACGGCGGTGGAGGACTTCGTTGGATCCCCGAAGGTGTCTTCCTTGAGCCGGTTGAGGAAGTCGGTGATGCCGCCTTCGACTTTCTCGTAGATCGACCGTGTGTCGCGCAGCTTGTCGACGGTGTCCCGGGCTTGGTCCACCAGCCCGCGCACGAGGTAGTGCGCCCGCCCGCACAGGTCGATCTCGGCGGCGGAGAGGGCGTCGTCGCCCATCTGGTCGGCGCTGAGGCCGAGGGTTTCGACGGCCCCTCCGGACATGGCGTCGGCGGCGAAGCCAAGCGTGCCCAGTTCGTCGAGCACGCCTTGGATTCCGTCGCCGGCTTGCTTGAGGCCGTCCAGGTCGACGCCGAACGCTCCTGCGCTCACCGAGCGGCTCCGTCCGACGTGGCGGGTGCCGGCTGGCCGGACAGGACGTGCGCCAGGCTCTCGCCGGCGGCGTTCAGCCCGTCGAGTTGGGCCTGGAGCTTGTCCAGCAGCATGGCAAGGCCTGGGGAGATGGTCTCGGGCACCCGGCTGAGCAGCACGGCGACCTGCTGGCTGACGCCGGCGAGCGCCGCGTCGACCAGGACAGGGGCTGCGCCCTGTCCGCCAGCTGCGCTCTCCAGGGGCGCAGCCGACAGCAAGGCGCTGACCGCGGTGGTCTGGCGGTGGAGGTCGCGGGCGTCGCGAAGCAGTTCCGGCAGGCGCGCGGTGACGGCGTCGGCGAACGCTCCGTGGCCGCTGTCGGCCAGGCGCCGCAGCCGGGCGCAGGCCAGGTAGGCGCTGATCTGCGCCCGCCAGAGCGGCAGGGTCGCCGCCGTCGCGACCGGGCTTGGGCGTCGTTGGCCGGGGATGGTCATGGCAGTTCTCCACCGGGCTGGTGCGGATAGGTCTTCTCGATGTCGTCGGCCAGTGCCGAGACCCTCGCGGCTTGACCGGTGACGGCGCGGGCCCATGCCTGCACGAAGGCGCCCACCGTCGCCGACAGCTGGCTGTTGCCGAACAGGTCGGACCCGTCGGCCGGGCGTAGATCGCGGATCTGGTCGGCGATGGTCTCGGTTCTCAGGGCGGCCGCGCGGAGGCTGACCACCACGTCTGCTCGCGCGTCGTCGTGGGGCGGGTTCATAGCGGTTGCCTGTCTTGCTGCTGCTGCCGCGGGATGCCCGCCAACGCCGGCGGCGGAGCCTGCGCTGCAGGTGGGGGCTCGCCTCGCCAGCGGCGCAGGGTTTCGATTGGCAGCGGGAGCATGTGCTCGGCGCCGAGGTCGACCATCACACCGGCGAGCTGGTCGCCGCTCGCGGCGGACAGGATGGGGATGACGTTGTCGAGCATGTCAGCGCCCAGAAGCGAGAAGTAGTCGCTTTCTGGGACGACGTTGGCCATGGACTCCAGGCTGGTGAACACGCACAGCCAGCCGCCGACACCGGGGGAGACGCGGATCTGCACCGCTCCGCCGTCACGGGTGGCGTAGAGCTGCGCGGCCCGGAACTGCGCGCGCATCCGCTGTTCGAACGTGGCCGGGTCGGCCCCCTCGTGCAGGGCCCGCTGGTAGGTGTCCAGGAACGCCGGCGCGGTGGTCATTCGGTCTCGCCCGGTGCCTGCTCGGGAACCTTCGGCGTGGCGCGCGGGTAGCGGATAACGCGCTGGTGCGGCTTGCCCGGGTCGAGCACGACGCCGACGTCAAACGGCAGCTCGTCGAGAAGTCGCGCGCCCTTGCGCCAGGTGTGCGAGATTTCGCCTTCTTTGAAGCCGGGGATCAGATTCGCGTCCGAATAGACCCTCATCCACCGCCCGTCGGAGTCGGTGTTCATCATCATGCGGCCGGTTTCGAGGTCTGTTGCGATGAACACGTCGCTCTCGTCGAACGCGTTGGCGGTCGCTCCGCGGCTTGCGCGCTCCCGTGCCGTATCGGCCTCAGCCGCGCGGACCAGCGCACTGCTGGCCTGCTGCCGTCGAGTCGGTTCGAAAATGCTGTACTGATCGCCGTCGTCAATGCTCACTTCATACCCCCTACACGTACCTGTACGGCCCTTCACAGCAGCTGCCCGCTGGTGCCGACTGGGATGGCCGTGCTTGCTTCACCGTTCCCGATCTGCGGTGATCCAGCGACAGAGATGAGTAATCCTCACTCCATGGAGGGACAGATGACCCATGATCGCCACGTGCCGTCACATTCACTGCTCACTCTTCCGAGCGAGACGCGGTCCCGGAGTCACAATCCGCAACCACCGCCCGAGACGATCTCGCACCAGTTCCCAACACCATCGGTCCACCCTCCCGCGTGCAAACTTGAGGAGCAGTTGTCCTAGCTGACGTCGCCCCGAAATAGAGGAGCGTTGAATACCACGGAATAGCCGTTGACGACTGCCGCCGTCACCCACAATGGCATCGCGATCACCGAGGCCGTGAGTAGCGTCCCCACGGCAAGTTGCGCAATGGGATGCAACCGATCGAAGGCGACAGCGGCCAGAATTCCCGCCAATCCTTGCGCCGTGACAAGGCCCAGCAGGACGCATACTTGCGCTCGCGAGGGGTGGTCGGCGAGCACCACCCGGTAGGGATAGGCACCTCCGGCCAGCACGCCCCAGATGGCGAGCATGATCGCCGCGGCCGACAGGTAGGTCCACACCGGCGAGGCGTAGCTCAAGTCGCTCAGCGCCGCGCCGGAGCCGCTGATGCCGTCGCGGCCGATGGCCACGGAGGCGACCGCGAACACCGCCACCGCAAAGGGGCCGAGGGCGTCTGCGCGCGAGCGTGGGCCGGTCACGCCGTCATCCCGGCAGGTGTTCGCAGCGGGAAGGCCGCGACCTCGGTCCATCGCCACTGGTGACGTCGGGCGTCCTGCTCGACATCGACGAGGTGGATCTGTTCGACGGTGAGGGTGGCTCGGTTGGGCCGGATCCGGCGCAGCCGGTGAGCCAGGTCGGCCAGCTCGTCCACGCTTGGAGTCGCGGCCGCGTAGCCGATCGCGAGGTGTCCGGGTCGGGCGTCGTAGTCGACGGCGTCCTCGCCGAGCACCGCGGTGATCGCCCCGCGGACGCGGGCGACGATCGCGTCGAACTCGTTGTCCGGGATCAGGTCCAGCACCACGCCGGCGCTGGTGATCAGCGGCGGCCCGGCGAGCAGGCTCAACGGAGGAAGGTCGGCGAGCCGGTGTCGAAGAGCCGTGATCAGGCGAGCGCGGTGCTCGCCGTCGATGGTTCGCGCGCTGCGGCCGGTCACCGGCTGCACCGTGGCGTGCAGCCACGCGTCGCGAACCGGCACGATCGGGTAGTCGGCCAGCACAGCGCGGGTGGCGTTGACGAGGTCGCCGAGGTCCGGGTCGCGTTCGAGGTCGGGGATGAGGTAGGCGTGCAGGCGTGTCTCGCCCGCCGGCCACACCGAGTCTCCCGTGGGAAACGGTCGCATCGTCGCCTCCTTTCCGTGTGCGACCGGGGTCAGGAGAAGAGCCGTAGCGCGGCGGCGATGGCCAGTTCGATGCCTTCTGCTTTGCCTGTCAGCGCCTCGGTCGCGCCGTCCTCGGCGATGCGTCGGTTGACCGCGGTCAGTTCGCCCTGGAGGTAGGTGATGAGCTGTGACGGGTCCCCCGACTCCGGCGAGTGGCCGGTGATGTGAACGCCGGCGCCGGACGCGTCAAGGTCGACCTGCTCGATGCGGGACGAGGTCTGCAGGAGAAATCCCGTGTTGGTCCCGCTGAAGTGGTTGCTCATCGGTGCTCCCCGTTTGTGGACGTGCTGGTCGCGGTGCGGTGCTCGTGCGGCGCACGGTGGCCGAGCCGTGTGCCGTTGCTGCGTTGGAGCACCACGAGGGGCGGGCGGTCAGGCTAGGGCTGATGCCGCGCCGGGTGGTGGCATTACGTGGTTGGTCGGGGCCGGCGCGGTCGGGCCGGACGCCGAAGCTGCGCCGCCAGTGCGTGGTTGGTGCACGGCATCTCCGGTTCCTTCCGCTCGGGACCTTCCGTTGCCTATAGGCGGGGCCGGACCCGTTCGGGCGACACGCGGCCGTGAAGTTCTGCGCTTGCCCGGGAGAGCCAGCGCCGAGACCCGCGGGATGGGGCCGTCGCATGGCGGTCAGCTGAACGGCTCACAAAACCAGGTCAATAGGTTTAATAACCAAAACCTGGCAGTTCTGGTTAAGTAAGCAAAACAGTCACGTACCGGTGGGTGGCGGTGCTTCTCGGACGCCGCCGCGGGAGGGGCTGGTCAGGGGCCCGACGGAGAGAGGCCGGGGCCGGGGGAGGAGACCGGCCCGCGTCTGTTCGTCTCGAATCGGTCCTCCGGGTTGCCGGGGGCGGTCGCCCCGCGGGCCGGCGGCGTTCGGATTCCGGGTATGCCGAGATCGTCGTCGACGGACTGCTGTTGGCCGGCGTGTCATGCCGAGAACGGCCAGGGTGCTGATCCCGAGGCGCCGGATGAGGGGGTTGGCCGGCTACGACGCCCGGGTCCGGGCAGCGCCGCGGCGAGCTAGTCGAGCTATCCGGCAGTGCCGCGGCTGGTCGTCATCGTCGGCGGCGCCGGGATGGCGGCGATCTGCTCGGGCGAGTCCACCCACAGGCAGACGTCGGTCCGGTTTCCGCCGCGCCACTCGAACAGCTCCCACAAGCCCAGGCCTAGCGCCCAGGTTCCCTGCTGGAAGTAGGGCTGCAGCAGGGCTTCCTCCCTCGATCGGATCACTAGGTGGTAGCGCTGTCCGCGGGTGTCGCTCCAGGCCGCCGGGGCGCGCTGCTCGATGTAGAAGGTCTCGCCGGTGCGGGACGTCCCGGAGAACCGCACCTGCAGCGCGACCGCGACCGGGTGCTCCAGCGGCCCGTTCTTCAGCCGGTCGCCGAGCCGCCACGCCGCGCGCGGCAAGTGGAAGAACTCGGCCCAGCTGACCTTGCGGCCGCCGCAGCTGGCGTGGAACAGCTCGTGCAGGTCGCCGCCATGCAGGCGGTACGTCTCGACGAGGTCGTTGACCTTCGCCGCGGTGTTGAGCAACGTCCGCGCCTTGCGCGCGTAGGTCGGGTCGGCGCGGTCCGGACTGTGTCGGTCGGCCAGCCGGGGACGGGGCTGCGCGAGGGTCTCCGGGAGCACCAGGCGGTAGCCGTCGCGGCCGCGTTGCAGCAGGCCATCACCGAGCTCGATCAGCTCGGTGACCTGGGCGTGCACGTCGAAGTCGCAGCCGGCTCGGTGCCGTTCGTTGCGGCCGAGGCGGAAGTGGGCGGCCTGGCGTTTGTGCTCGCCGGTGGAGCTGCGCACCGCCACGACCGGTGTCGCGCAGAACAGGCAGGTCAGCGGCGGCGGCCAGGTGTCCTTGCTGGTGTTGATGTCCTCGGCGAGGACCTTCTGGCCGTTCGCGCGTGCGGCGGGCATCGCGACCGTGGTGTCGTGTTCGCCGGCGAAAACCACCTTCGTGTGACGTCGCGCGTTGCCCATGCCGTCCCCCTGATGAGTGCACTTCCACGGTAGGTCGACCGTGCACCGCCAGCGCGAATTCGCAGGTCAGACGGGCGTGGCGGGGTCCGCAGCGGTCTTGTCCCTGGGGGGACGCCCTGCTTGCGGACGCCGGTTCTTGAAGTAGGTCTGAATGGGCTGCCACGGCACCAGCCAGGCGCGGCCGACGCGGATCCAGTCTTCCCGGGGCACGGGCCAGTCGGGATCGCTGGCGGCCAGCCGGGAGACCCTCTGCTGGCTCATGCTCGGCGCCAGCTTCTGCTCGACGACGCGGCGCGCGATCTCGGTGAAGGTCACCAGGTCCTCGGCGCCGATGGCGCGCGGCGAGTTCGGCGCCGGCTCGGACTCGGCGTTCTTCTCGCCCACCGTGACCTCCTCGGGTGATGGGGCCAAAACAGCATGTCAAAACTGTTGTGACTGCACAACACTCCGGTAGAATTGTGCTGTCACAAGGACTTTGAGGCCGGCAGGGGCCGGCAGATGGCGGAGGACACGCCATGGAGTGCTCGACCACGAAGGTTCCGGCCGTGCGGGTGCCGCACATCGTCGAACCGGGGCGCGAAAGTCTGGGGCGGATGCTCGCGTCCCTGGAGCAGGAGATCACCCGTTCCGGCTGGGACCAGCCGCCCCGGCTGTTCACCCTCGACCGGTTGTCGGATCGGGAGGTCGGCATCAGGCCGCTTGTCGCGCCGGAGGCGAGTGTGGACCCCGAGTTGCTGCTCAGCGTCGCCGCCGAGGACTTCGCGACGCCGCCCTACCGGCACGCGCTGCCCTCCGTGCTCGGTCCGAGCTACTTCGGCCTGTTGATCAGCTTCGAGGGCTGGGCGCGGGTGGGCGCGAACGTCGAGACCACCGATCCTGACCGCCCCCTGGCCGATCAGGTCGGGTCCGAGGAGTGCCGGGTCCTGGTGCTGCGCACGCGCGCCGGCCGGGAGCTGATGCTGCGCCGACTTCGGAAAGGACATCGGGTGGTCAGCACCGCCGCCGGTCCGGTGCTGCGTGAGCTGCGCGCGCTGATGAAGGTTGTCGACGCCGCGTGGGATTCCGCCTCGGGCCTGGTCCCGAACACCCGACAGCCGCAGTAGCGGCCGCTGCCAACGGGATGTGCTGGCGGCGCGGACGCCGGCGAGCCTGGCTGGTGATCGGGTCGATACGGTCATGGCGTGTCGACGTCCGAGCCCAGCAGGCCGCCGTGGGCCCGCGACGCCGTCTGGGCCGCCGAGGTCGGCAAGGAGATCGACCCGGCCACCACCGACCCGCGCACCCACGTCACCACCGGCATCGTCTTCGACGACGACGGGTTTCGCTTCGACGAGCTAGTGATCAGCGGGGAGCACAGCGAGTGGTTCGTCAAAGCGGACGCCTACCTGCGTGAACACCTAACCTCACCCGCGGTCCGCAAGCCCCGGCTCACGGCGGTACCGGTCGCCAGCCACGTCGAGGTCCAGCTCGCGATGCTCATGCGCGAGTTCAACATCAAGCACCTCACGGTGGTGATCAACCACGACTCCATTTGCTCCGGGTTCCTCAGCTGCCCGCGGGCTGTGGCCGCGATCCTGCCCCGGGGCAGCGCGCTGACTGTGTGGACCCGGGGTGCCGGGCTACCATCGGTGCTGGAAGGGAGGCGACGGTGATGATCCTCAACGCGGTGGTCGACGGCCAGTGGCGGCACGCCCGCACTCCGGCCGAGGTCTCGGCGCTGCTGGACCAGCTGGTGTTCGGCGCCGACCCACGTCGCCCGAGCGACCTCCTGCTCACCGAGGCCCCGTTCGACGACTTCTCCGACGAGCAGCCGGCTCAGGTCTGCCGGGTGGCCGCCAACCCGGACGCCGGATTCGGCGCCCTGCTGTGGTACCTCAACGACGCCGACAGCGGCTTCTCGGTGAGCTACAACCCGAACCCTCCATTGGACGACCCGTGGCTGGCCTCGGACCCCGACACCGCGCGCTACCACGACCGGTTCACCGCGATCCCGCTCGACCAGACACGCGCGGCGCTGCAGGAGTTCGTCGCCGGCGGCGGCACGCGCCCGTCGAAC
Organism: Kutzneria buriramensis; assembly: GCF_003387475.1. Classification (GTDB taxonomy): domain Bacteria; phylum Actinomycetota; class Actinomycetes; order Mycobacteriales; family Pseudonocardiaceae; genus Kutzneria; species Kutzneria buriramensis. The sequence goes on from NZ_QUNO01000022.1 coordinate 191,396, forward strand.
ATCCAGTGGGTGGCGGGGGACTTCTACGGTCGGATCACCCAGGTGCTGGCCCCGACGTCGTCCGTGCACGCTGCCTGAGCACCTGATCTTCTCCGGCGAACGAGCACCGGCTCTGGCACGCCGTCATGCTGAAGACGACTTCGGTCGTGCTCGGCGCGCCTAGTTTCGTCACAACCTTCGCCGCTTTAGCGTCGGCCTATGGGTGACGAAACCTGTCCGAAGTGCGGCACGAGTCTCCCGCAGAAGCGGCGCAGTGGCGGCCGCCCTAGCACGTACTGCAGCCAAAAGTGCCGCCAGGCGGCGTACCGGGACCGCCGACCGTCGTCGGTGGCGTCCCCGGCCGCAGTCGCCGCGGACGAGCTGGTCCGGCGCGCGGCGGTGGCGACGGCTCAGCGCGAAGTCGCCTGGCGTGTGGACGCCCTGCTCGCGCAGGCCGGTGAACTGCAGTCCCGCCTCGATGCCGAGTGGCAGCCCATCGCCGTCGAACCGGCAGGCCCGCTGGCGGCGGCGAAGCAGGTCCACGCCGCCGCGACCGAGGCCTTGGCCGCGGCGGTGGAGGCGGAGTTGCTGGCCGGCACCGACTGGCCGGCCATCGCCGCTCAGCTGGGCATGACCACGCGCCGAGCCAAGCAGATGTTCGCGGTCCGGGAAGGCGTACCCGCCGAGCAGCAGGCCGAGTCCGGCGACACGGCGCTGGCCGGCGACAGCGCGCCGGTCGCCGAGGGTGGTGCGGAGGTCGTCGACCCGATCGGCTGGCGTTTCGCGGTCCCCGAGGCGGTGGCCATCGCGGTCCAGGCTGTCGTTGACGCCGTCGAGGTCGAGCCGATCTCCTCGCCGGGATCCAGTGTGCTGGCGGCTGACCTGCGGCGGTGGCTGAAGCGGCTGGTCGCCACGGTGAACAGCGACAACGGGGAGGGCCTGCGGCGAGAGCTGCGATGGCTGTTGGCCACACCGATGAACGCCGGAGATCTTCTGGACACCCCGGTCTTCGTCGCGGTGCGTGAGCTGGCCAAGGCCAGCACGGTGCTGTTGCAGTGTCCGTCCTGCGGCTACAAGCCGGGCACCGAGCCTGCTGAGCGGTCCCGGCATCTGGAGTACCTGGACATGCTGTGGCTGGACATGGTCGGGGAACAGGTCGTGCTGCGCCGGCACTGCATCCGCTGCGAACCGACCGGGATCGTCGGGGTGAGCTTGTCCTGCCCGGTCTGCGACGAGGGCTACCTCCTGGAACGTGTCCTGGCGACCGCGAACGCCGACGGGCGACTGCCCGCGCCGTTACTGGGCTGGCTGGCCAACGCCGGCTGGCATGTCGACCGGACCGCCGGCGGCTCGCTGGTGACCGCGCACAGGGCGTGCGCGGCCGCGCTGGCCGGACCCGGCCGCCGGGCTCCGCTCAGTTCGACAGGTGCTCACTCGGCCTGACCGGGCCACGCGGCGGCTTCGCCGAGCAGGCGGGCGCGTAGATCACGCAACGAGCGGGGCAACACGTCTGGTCGTCCGGCGCGTTGCGCCAACTCCGCGTCGCTGCGGGACTCCTGCACCAGCGTGCGGCAGCCGTCGCACACGAGCAGCATCGCCGCTTTCGCCGTGCCGAGGTCCAGCAGGATCGTGGCCCCTCGGATCGGAAACGCCCAGCAGGGCGACTCGCGTTCGCACACATCGCAGGTCTCGGTGGTGGTCGCCGGGGCTGGAGCCGGGTCCAGGGCGACCAGCGAGCCTCGTGCGGCAACCAGTTCACTGCGGGCATCGAGAACCTGGACAGCTCGGAAGTGGCCAGCAGCCGCGGCCATGGCCTCAGCGACCGGCACGAGCCGGCCGTTGGTGTCCTCGGCCGAGCCGGTCAGCGCGGCCAGGAACTGCGGGGTGCAGGTGTCCAGGAACGTCTCGGCCGCTGCGTGTTCCTGCTCGTCGGTGATGTCGGGGCGCAGCAGTGCGGTCAGCGTGCGGTCGACCAGACCGCGTGCCTGCGCGACCGGGTCGTCGCCAGGGGTCGTTGAGCTGCGCATTCCGATCATCGTAGGAAACGTGCTGACTGCGCCGGTGGCCAGGGCTGCGACGCGGGCTGGCTCGACGTCCCCGGTGGGGAGGACGCCGATCTGGGTCACCGTCGGCTCATCTGCCGGGACGGGATCACCGGCATGCCGGGCATCGCGGTCGCCGCGGTGCTGAGGTGGCGGGTCTGCGGTGCGATCGTCGTCGCGCCGACCTGGCCGCGTGAGATGTCCAGCCAGGTCGCGCTGCAGACGCCGGGCACGTCGGGATCCGCGGCGAGGGCGGCCAGGTGGTCCTGCAGGGCGCCGGGGGCGAGGTCGAGAATCTCGAACCAGCGGGTTTGCCAACACGGCCGGTCCGGCGTTGGGGCGGCGAGCTTCTCCACGACCGTGCGGACGTGCGCGAAGGCGGCTGCGGCGATGAGAGCGTCCGGGCCGGTGCGGGCGATCGTGGCGAGTTTCTCGCCGAGTTCGCGGCGCAGACACTGGTCTGCCTGTTCACGGCCGTGGCCGGTGCCGAGCCAGGCCAACAACACCGGCAGGGAGTGCAAGGGGAGGACGCCTCGCAGATCCACGCGTCCGGTGGAGTCGGGGGTCCGCTCGGCGCGCCACCCGAGTTCGTCCAGCAGTCCCGCCGCGGCGCAGGGCCGGTAGGTCAGCGCACCGCCCAGAGGCTCGAACTGCGCCTTGCCGGTGTGACGAGAATCAGCCGCGCGCCGCTGGCCGTGCGGACCCGCAGCAACGCCGCGACTGACACGCGGGCGTTGAACATCATGGTCATCACGACCACACCTGACGGACCGGATGGCGTTCAGGCTGGTCAGCGCCGATAGTTCGAGGGCGAGACCGACCAGTAGGCCGATAGGAAGTCGGCTAGAGGTTCCGATCGAGTGGTCGATTGGTGGGGCATTCAGCCGAGCTATCGGGTGCTGCGTCGGCTGGAGGTGAGGCCGAGCAGTCGGGGGACCATCTCCGGAACGGCGCCGTGGATGATGGCCAGCCGCCGGCGGCGTTCGACGGTGTCTTCTTCGTCCCGCCAGTCCGGGTCCTGGTCGTCGATCTCGCGTTGCACGTCGTGCCCGTTGTCGGACCAGGCGGGGCCGGTTCCGACCGCGTCGGTGATCGTCCAGCCGGTGTCCTCGCAGCGCAGGTAGACCGGGGATTCGCCGGGGAACTCGATCTTCAGTCGGGCGCCGACCGACATCGAGGTGTTGCCGGCGGCGATGTGCTGGCGGGCTTGGCTGCTGTAGGGCTCGATGAGGTCGTCCGGGTGGGCGTTGCCCAGTGTGAACGCTCGTTCGGCCGCGGCGTGCACCTCGGCCATCTCACCGTGGTGGACATGGTCGAAGAAGTCCGGCCTGCGCCGCACCTCGTCCACGGGAAACCGGAACACGGCGCCCGGGCCCGGGGCGACCTGGGTCACGTGGACCCACCGCCCGTGGTCGTCGGCGGGCGGGAGGTCCTGACGGAAGACCACGTTCGGGATCTGGTCCTCGGTGAAGACGTGCAGCGCGGCGAAGTCCTCGTCGCCGATCTGGCGCATGGCCTCCGGCCAGAGGTCGGCCTGGGCCAGGATGCGGTCCGTGGGCACGGTGCGACGCCGGCGGGCGATGCGCTGCAGGCACCGCTTCACCGGCACGTCGAGCACGACGGCGATGGCGGGCACGGCGTGGCGGCGGGCCATGTTGAGCAGCCGCTCGCGGTGCGCGGCCTCCAGGTTGGTGGCGTCGAACACGGTGGTGACGTGGTTGGCCATCCGGTACCACAGCGTCGCGTACAGGAGGTTGAACGCGGCGCTGGTGCTGTCCTGGTCGGCCGCGTTGTTGCTGACGACGGCGCGCGTCCGGTCGCTGCTGAGGATCTCGATCGGCGCGAAGTGCTCCTCCGCGAACGTGCTCTTGCCGCTGCCGGACAGACCCATGATCACGATCAGGCAGGGGTTGGGCAGGGGGACAACGGTGCCGTCGACGCCAGGGGCGGTGGTCATGGGGTCTCCACGGGGCCGGAGGACGAACAGTTGGCGGGCGAGAGGGCGTTCATCCGGCCGACGCCGGCGGTGCGTCCGCGTCGAGGTCGGCGGCCGCCGGTGGAGGATTGGGCGGGCCGGCTGCCTCGGCCTCAGGCGCGACGCGGTTCCATGCCTGCTGGAGTCGCTGCACAGCGTCGGCGTAGGCCGCGAGATCGTCGGAGGAAGGGCTCGTGCCTCGCCGGCGGCAGATCTCCGCGTCCTCGGCCGCGTCGAGGAACGTCTGGGTCGTGGGCAAGGTCACGTCGTTGAGCGCGGGGGACCGTAGTTGCGCGCGGGCGTCGAGCAGGTAGGCATGCCACTGGTCGCGGATCTCGTCGTGCGTCTGGGTGAGATCGGCCCACGGCTGGTCGTGTTCTCGCCGGCGTGTCCAGATGCCCGCCGCGCAGTTGATGAGCATGATCAACACGAATGCCGCCGCCGCGAGGATGACCAACGCCCTCGACATCATGCGAGACATGGCCGCCAGGGCCTGCGTGAGCGTGCCGTGGATTGGCTGCTCCGAGGCCGAGGCGGGACCGACCGCGGCATGGACGGTGAACAAGTCGACCAGCCACGGGCCGGTCCCGAGGGCCCAGTTGGCGGCGGCAGCAGCAACGACCGCGAGGCCGGTTGGCAGTGCGCCGAAGTCAGTGCGCTCGGCGGTCTTCGACACGGCGGCGAGGCTGGCGATGAAGATCGCGCTGTGGATGAGGTCGGCGGTGAAAAGCCAGGAGTCGGTCACGTCGCGGCGCTCCGACTGGGCGGTGTCGGTCCACGTCCCCAGGTCCTCATCGTCGTCTCCTCGCTTGGATTGTCCGTTGCCTATAGGCGGCAGTTCGATCGCGGTGGCGACAGCCTCAGCGGGTTCTTCTCGACTACACAGCCGGCCCGCAGGCGGCGGGCGCCGTGCTGCGGGAGAACTACCTGATCTGGCGGTGCTCGCGGCGTGGCTTCACGTTCGGTCTCGGCCCGGCGGCGATGGTGCTGCCGGCCCGAGACCGAACGTGTTCAGGCCGGCAGGTCGCGTTGAACGGCGTCGCCGATCCGTTGGACGAACCTCCGCAGGTCCGGCGGCGTGCCTTCGACGACGAATGCGGACGCCCAGGGATCGCCGATCACCAGGCCGTAGATACCTGGCGCCAGGTCGTCCTCGCCCAGGTCGGCTCCGGGCGGGACGATCTCCAGGGGACAGTCAGCGGTGTCGAACTCGTAGCGTCGTGACATCGGTTCTCTCCTCTCGTGGGCTCCGGTGCCGTCGTGGCGGTTCCGGAGCCGGGCGGTCACCAGACCTCGAAGCCGTCCGCGCGGGCGCAGGCGCGAAGGAACGGCACCAGGTCCTCGTCGAAGGCCATGGGGTGCGACCGCTGTGCGGCCATCGCGCGGTAGTAGTTCTCCAGGGCCGCGTGGCATTGCTGCGCGCTGACGGCGCTGCCCTCCCGGAGGTCGAAGACCGCCAGCGGGATGGTCTCGACGTCGCCGGCCCTCGACGGCAGGGGATGGCCGGGTCGCGGGGCCGGTGTGGCCATGTCGAGGTCGAGCAGTGCCGCGCGGAGTTCGGCGATGGCCTCGTCGGGCCGGTGGATGCGGTAGCGCACGTCAGCGCGCTGGGAATGAGCAGCGGGTGCCGCCCGGTTGCGCAGCTCGTACATGAGGATGTGCCGCCTTTCGGGGATCAGGTGTGCGCGCGGCCGGCAGTGGCCGGCGGCGTCCAGCGCTCGCTTTCGGCGCGAAATCCCCGGTGCAACTCCCAGAGGCAGTCCTGGATGTCCTGGGTGACCGCCGGGCCCTCGAACTGGACGGTGTCGCACAGGGAGTAGAGGGCGAGGGCGACCTGGCTGACGGGGGTCTGCTGGCAGTCGCTGTGGTCGCGCTCGGTGTCGAACGGGTCTGCGTAGGCGCATGCGATGTGGCGCAGCAGCGAGCGCAGCGCCAGGACGGTGGGGACAACCACCGCGCCGACCTCGGATTGCCTCTCGTTGCGGTAGGTGGCGTCGGCCAGTGCGGCGCGGGCCGCGTTGAGGCGTCCGGCGCAGTCGCGGATGCCGCCGACCAGCTTCTTCTCGGTTGCCTCGGCCCGGGCCTGCTTGTCGATCAGGTCGGCCACGGCTTCGTTGGTGTGAGCCAGGGTGGAAACCAGGGACAGCACGAGGGTCTTCGGGTCGTAGGTCTCGTTGGCGGTGGTGGGAGCGGCGACCGTCGTGGACTCGTCGGTCGGGCCGGCCATGGCCTGCTCGATCGCCATCGTGGTGACCAAGGGCAGGGGGACGTATCCGCTCCAGCCGTCGGCCCCGTCGCCGGCCTTGGCCCGCGGACAGGTGTCGTCCAGGTCTTGCAACGCCTGCCACAGCGTCAGGTCACGGTCGGCGTCCAGGACGATGTCGTGGGCGTCTTCCCAGGTCTGCGGTGTCGGGTTCCGCAGCAGCGCGACGACGCGCCGGAGCACGTCTTCCGTCCGCGGGCCCGGGGGGACCGGCGCCGTGCTGGTGGCGCTGTCGTTGTGGTTCGTGGCTTGTTCCGGGCTCATCTTCACCTCGCGGTCCGTGTGAACTTCCCGGTTGACATACTTATGATAAGACGACATTATCGTAAGTATCAACCCGAGGCGGCACACCCGACGAACAGGGGACTCCGATGGCCCAGCCCACGCGATCCACGCTCTCGCTACGCGAGATCTGGTTTCTGCTGGAGCCGGCGGTCTTCGTCGCCATCGGCTGCGCCCTGGTGATGTGGCACGACCAGCTTCACGCGTTGCTGGCGAACGTCCCGACGCCGTGCTGGTGGGCGGCGCTCCTGTCGGCGGTGCTCCTGGACAGCCGCGTCCGCTCCCTTCGCGCCGCCCGCCGGCGTGGTCGCCCCGGCCCTTCTACCGTGCCCGGACCGTCCACACACGACGATCCGAACTCCGTTGAGAGGTAAGGAAATGCCCGAACCCAACCGCCTGGCGACCTCCAGCAAGAAAGTGATCGTCACCTTGCACGACGGGGACGTCCGATTCGAGATGGGCCCGTTCGACGTGGACCCCCGAGCCGACGGTTCGATCATGATCGGCGGGTACATCGGTGACCTCGCCGACCACCGCGAGATCCCGGTCCGCTATGACGGCGAGCTCAGCATCGACATCCCGATGCTCGGGTCGATCGAGCGCGCCGTGGGCCTGCCCCGCGACTGGAGTTGCAAGTCCTACGGCAACGTGTGGGGCTTCTACCTGAAGTTCTGGATCACCGGCGGTTCCGGATCGGCGCTCGACGCCCTCACCGCACGACGCGGGCAACTTCCCGACATTCTGACCGTTCCCCAGCGCACGTTCCGTCGCGGCCCCGCCGGCATCTCCCTGACCGCGCTCGTCGTGCGGCTGATCCTGGTCGACGTGCGCGGCAACGCGGTGGTCGTCGGCGTGCAGCACACTCCGGCCGGAACGTGTAGCGACTTCTGCTACGCCACCCCGCACGCGTTCGACGAGCTGCCGGATGTGCCGATGTACGAGGTTCCCGCCGGTACACCGGTCATCAGGCTCGACCGCAGCACGAGCGATACGCGGCACCGGCTGGACCTGCTGCAGATGGCCACCGGGAACGGCACCACCCGCCTCCTCCGCAACGCGCACCAGGCCGGCGTGGTCATCGAACACACGACGGCACCCGCAGCTCCGTGCGGCTTGACCGAGGACACCGCCGCGGTGGCGAGCACCTCGCCCAGCCTCATGGCCCCGTCGCCGACGGGGACATGAGCGGAGCGCTCGGCGCTCAACTTTTCCTATCCCTGACAGGGAGTTCCTCATGCACACCGACAGCAGCGGCCCGCCGGTCGCCGACTCCGCGGCCGCTCCGACCGCCCATCGCGACCGCACCTGGATGTGGGTGCACGCCGGCCTCGTCGACGTCTACGGCGTCCACAGGGCCACGGAACTGCTGGAACTGTTCGCGCAGTTTGTCCACGACAGCCCAGCGGAAGACAACGCCGCAGGCCTGCCCGCGGGCTCCAGCATCGCCTGGGACCGCGAGTCCGGCACCACCACCGTCAGCACCGAGGCCGGCGTCCGGGACCTGACCTTCTCCGAGTGGCACCAGGTCACGGACCTCACGCGGTTCGACGCCTGGCTCGCTCGGCGCGAACACGCTGAGACGCTGCTCCGCCTGGCGGTCGCTCAGCTCGCCCGGGTCGGCGTCGAAGCCCAGGCCACCGGCGGCCCGCCACAGCGCCAACTGGTGATGCTGACCGCCCCGCAGGTCCTCCAGTCCTTGGAACACGTCGTGCGCAGCCGAGTCGGCTCGCCCGCCTGGAGCGAGGCCATCGACAGGCCCACGGCCTGCTACCTGCTCGGCGTCGGCACCGAGAGCTCCTCACCGGAGCGCGACGCGGCGCTGGCCAGCGCCGTCGACCCGTGGACGGCAGAAGTGCAGTGGCTTGCCCGTGCCCGGGCCGCCGTCTCCAACCCGAACAGGTGGTGATCACCGTGACGGTCCAGACCATCGTCAGCAACCAAGCCGTGCAGCTGCTGTACGGCCACAACCAGCGCCAGCTCGTGCAGACCCGCTGGAGCTACCGCACCGACGACCAGCACGCCATCACCGTGCACTTCCGCGTGCCCGACGGTTGGGTCAGGTGGCGGTTCGCCCGCGACCTGCTGGTCGACGGCATGTTGGCGCACGACCTGCTGGTCAACGGGCTGCTGATCGACGACCAGTTGGCAGCGGCGGGCCTCGCCGACGTCCGGATCCGGCCCGCCCAGGACAACACGCTGCTGCTCGAGCTGCGCTCGCCGAACGGCGTCGCCGTGTTCAACCTCGACGCCCGCGCCGCCCGCAAGTTTCTGGACGCGACGTACGAACTCGTGCCGCTGGACGAGGAGACCGAGGACTTGAGCGTGCTCGAGGAGCTGCTCGAGCCGTCGAGGCCTGGGCCGGACTCGAGACCACCGGCCCCATGACTCGCCGCTGGCCGACGCGCGGCCGCCGGCTGCCCCGCACCGTATCCTCGAGGACCCGCAGAACAACCGGGCGTATGCGTCTCCGCTCGCGGCGAGGTCGAGCCCCGCACCATGGCCGGACAGGCCGCGTCGAGCTGGGCGCATGCACGGCGGAGTGGGCCAGGACGGAGGATAGGCGCGTGGATCTTCCCTCCTCGCAGCCCGACCTCGACGCCGACCTGGTCCAGCAGTTGCCGCAAGCACTGCGTTCCCACCTGGCCGTGGCCGACGACAAGGGCTGGCCCGACGAGGCCGCGGTCAGCCGCGCCCGAGCAACCGCCGACGAGCAGGTGCAGGCCGTGGCGATCCACGCCGACGGCGCCGTGCCGGACAACACGCTGCGGGCCTACCGCGCCGACTGGGGCACGTGGACGGCGTGGTGCACGCTGCGGGCCCGAACGCCGCTGCCGGCCGCGCCCCTCGACTTCGCGGCGTTCCTGGTGGCCAACGCGCTCCTGCGGCCGGAGCCGGCCGCATCCAGTGACAAGACCTGGCGGTACTCCCTGTCGGTGATGGAACGGCGGCTCGTCGCGATCACCAAGGTGCATGAGGCGCACGGTCTTCCTTCCGCCGCGCGGGATCCGCTCGTCAAGGACACGATGAAGGCGATCCGCGCGTTCCGCGCTAACGATCACCGGCGTGATCACCGGCCAGCCGGACTCGACGTCATCAAGGACATGCTCGCGGGCCGGCCCGGTCCGGGTTGGCCGGGGGCGATCGCCGGCCGGCCGGCGACGGCGGGCGGCGACACGGTGACCCGTCGCCGCGACAAGGCATTGCTGCTGCTCGGCTACGCGGGCCGGCTCAGCCGCAGCGAACTGCCAGGCCTCACCGTCGACGACGTTCTGCTCGACCAAGACGGCGCCGGCGCTCCGGTCCTGCTGCTCGTGCCCGGGGGCGCGCTCGACGATGCCGTGGCGCTGCCAAGGACCCGGAGCGCTCTGGTGTGTCCGGTATGCGCGTATGTGGCGTGGGTCAAGTTGCTGGACGTGCACGCCTCCTCCGGCGTCGACGGCCTGCGGGACTATGTGAGCGCGATCGACGATGTGACGGAGCTGCGACTGGACGCGTACCACTGCTGTGATCAACCGGGCCTCGACACGTCCGCGCCGGCGCCCGGGCTAGCGCTGTTCCCGCGGGTGCATCGCAACGGCGACATCGGCACCAAGGCCATGACGGGTCAAGCGGTGTATCTGCTGATCAAGCGCTACGCCGAGCGCGCCGGCGAGGATCCCGCGGCGTTCAGCACGCTCAGTCTGCAGGCCGGGCGGGACCACGACCAGGATCAGGTGGTTCGGTCGAAGCGGCTGGGTCGGGAGGTTCCAGTGAGCCGGCGGTCGTCGAAAGCCGCCCGCAGCACGAAGGCCCCGTAGCGAAGCAGCGCCTGTCGCGTGGCGCGCCTCTACGCCCGACGCCTCGGTACGGCGTAGACGCTGCCGCTGGCGGCCCGATCTCGACCGCAGCGGCCCGACTTTCCCAAGTGGACACCCAGCCCGCCAAATCGCCCGGCGCCGGCGCCGACGCCGCGTCGCCACCGCTACCGCGCATGTATCTGCGCCCGTTCAAATAACTGCCCAGCCGGCGCGATCGCGTTCTGGACCGTGCCGGCCGCCGCAACTGGACCTCCGACCGGCGAACCTGGCCGCGACGAGCACTTGACCTGAGCGTCCCACGAACACCGCCTCGCTACTCCAAACGAGTGACATCCGGAGACCGGGTTTGACGACGTGGCGGCCACAGGCCTCTCAACTTCGACAACCCTACGAACCAGATCCGGATGAGGCCGCGATGACACAAATCCTGACGGCGGTATGCCTTCTCGGTCCGCCGGTGATGGCGTTGATGGGGCTGCTTGCGCGATTGCGCTGGCAGGCCCGGCGCGACCAACGTCGGCAGGACACCCTGCGTGCGCTCACCGCCGACGTGCCCAGCGCCAGCGTGGTCGACATCCACGACATCCGCGACGATGGCAGCCAGTTACGGTTGCGGATCACCCCCGCGCCCACCTCCCCGTCGGACTGCCATGAATGAACCCGATCAGCCCCAGACCGCAGCCTCCGCAGCGCAATCAGCCGCCGGAGACCGGCACCCCGGCAGCCAACGCGACCAGGAGTTCGCGATCTTCTACCGCGCGACCACCCGGCCCCTGATCGTGTTCCTCGCCGTCCAAGGCGCCCGGATCGTCGACGCCGCCGACATCGCCCAGGACACCATGGCCGCCGCGTACAAGCGCTGGCACGCAATCGACCACCCCCGCGCCTGGGTCTACCGTGTCGCCAGCCGCGCCCTGATCCGCCACAAGCTCGGCGAGCGGGAGACCCCGGTCTGCCAGGCTCCCGAGCCGAACCCGTTGCTGCGGGCCATCGACCTCGACCGCTGGGAGCTACGCGAGGACATCATCCAGGCCCTCGCTCAGCTACCCCGGCGGCAACGCCAGGTCATGGCCTGGACCCTGTTCGACTACACCCCAGCGGAGATCGCCGACGAGCTGGGCCTCAATGCCGGCACGGTGCGCCAGCACCTGCATTTGGCCCGCATAGCGCTCAGTGCCTGGCTGTCCAGGAAGGAGGGCAACCGATGAGTGAGGACCACCAGACCCAACCCGACCATGTCCTCGACCGCTGGCTCACAACCGCGATGGCCTCGCTGAACGCTGGCCTGGACGGCATCCTCGACATCGACGCCGGACTCTCTGATGCCCAGCTTCCTGGCCTGGGCGACAAGCTTGTCCACGCACTGGACGGCGTGGTCGATCTGGACGCCGGGCTCAGCCACATCATCGGCGGACCCGTACCCGCCACCATGCATGCCGATCGCTCTGAGACCGCCAGCGGTCTCAGCGGGTTCGCCAACGCTATCGCCGCGCGTCCACCCCACGAGCGACTCGCCGCACGCGCTTGGTTTCCACTCCGCGAACTGCGCGCTCTCCGATCCTCAGCGCATCAGGCGACCCGCGCCCTCGACCTCATCGGAGCCCTCGCCGACGCCCGAACCCACGCCCAAGAAGCCGGTCACACCTTCGACCTCGCCCAAGCCGGAGAGTTCGACCTCGCACTTCACCTCTGCCGCGCCGCCGCCCGCGCCCTCAACCGCGACCTCATTCGCGCGTCTGACGCCGCCGGCGACCTCGGCATTGACCTCAACCTCGACCTCGCACGCGCCCGTGTACGCAACCTCGACCTCGAGCTCGAGCTCGGCGTCGGTTTTTCCTACGACGTCGTCGGTAACTTCGCCGGGGACCTCAACCACTGTCTCGCCAGTGTCGCGGTCGGCGCCAGCGACGTCGCCAGCGCTCGCGACCTCACCCACCACAAGGCGCGCCTCATTGACCACGCCCTCGCCCGTGCCCTCGACCTCGCCAGCGACTTCGCCGGCGCCCGCGAACATGTCGGTCTCGGCATAGTTAGCCTCAGCCAGCTCATCCCCGGCGTTGTCCCGCCGGATTACGAGGCCCTCGCACGCGCCCTCGAACTCGACGGCGCCATCGCCCTCGACTTCGTCCGTGCCCTCGTGATCGTTCTCGACCTCGCCGATGCCCGCGCTGGTGATCTTGACCGAGCTCTCAGCAGCATCAGCGGCCTTTCGCTTGGCCAAGCGGTGGTTAACGCCGTCGACCGCATCGATGAGGCCCTCACCAGCATGGCTGGTGCCGATCTAACTGAGGCAGACCTCCACGGCATCCCGCTGGACGGCGTGCGCTGGTCACACGCAACGCGCTGGCCACCAGGCTGGGAGGACCAGATCCGACGCGACTCCATCTTGATCGAACCTGGCCTATACGAGATTCGGCCCGGCGGCCACGCGGATGCCAAGGCCGACTCGCCCACCAACACGCCGGCTTGATACACGACGGCGCCGCCGGTGCGGATCGCTGCGGTAGCAGACCACGGCGGTGCTGTGCAGCGTCGTCACGGACCTGTCCCTGGAACAGACCCTGTTGCAGCACCGCTCCGGCCTGGCCAGCCTGGACGCCACCGTCGCGGTGGCCGCACAGGTCATGCCTGGGCTGCTTGATCCATTCTTGGTCGCGACACCGGGCACTCGTTCACGGCACAGCAGGCCGAACCGGACGGCGCCACTTCGTAAGCGCACCCGGCGAGACCGTCGCGGCGCAGACATGGGTGCCCGTCACATGTCGAAAGCGCTGGTCACAGCATGTGCACACCGTCCACACGGCATCGAACGTGTGTTCTAATGTCGGGGTGTTGGTGCTGCGTTCGATCACGATGGAGGGACCGCCGGTGGTGCCGGCGGGTTTTCCCTCGCCGGCGGAGGACTACTACGACGGTCCCATCGACCTGGACGCGCACCTGATACGCAACCCCGCGGCCACCTTCATCATGCGGATCTCCGGCAGGTCCATGGAGGGCGTGGGCATCCACGACGGCGACGAGATCATCGTCGATCGCAGCCTGCGGGCCGGCGACGGCAGCATCATCGTGGCGGTGCTCGACAACGAGTTCACGTGCAAGACGCTGCGCACCGATCCACCGCGGCTGGAGCCGGCCAACCCCGACTTCGAGCCGATCCCGATCCCCGAGGAGGGGATCACCGTGTGGGGCGTGGTCACCACGGTGATCCACCACGTGCTTCCCGGCGGCGCGCATGCCGGCTGAGGTGTACGCCCTGGTGGACGTGGACAGCATGTACGCCTCCGTCGAGCGGGTGTTCCGGCCCGACCTGCGCTCAGTTCCGGTGGTGGTGCTGTCAAACAACGACGGTTGCGCGGTCGCCCGATCCCGCGAGGCCAAGGCGCTGGGCGTGGCGATGGGGCAGCCGTGGTTCCAGCTCAAGAACAACCCGCGCTACCGCAGCGTGGTCGCGCTCTCCTCGAACTTCGCGTTGTACGGGGACTTCTCAGCCAGGATGCTGGCGGTGACCGAGCGGCACACGCCGTTCATCCACCCGTACTCGATCGACGAGCAGTTCCTCCGCCTGCCGGCGGACCGCGCCGGCGCCATCGCCTGGCGGCTGCGAGAGCAGATCGGACAGTGGCTCGGGTTGCCGGTGTCGATCGGGATCGCCAGCACCAAGACCCTGGCCAAGGTCGCCACGAAGATCGCCAAGGACCGACGCGAAGGCGTGCACGACCTCACCGCGGCCAGCCCGAAGAGCGTCTGGCAGGTGTTGGACGAGCTGCCGGTCGGCGAGGTCTGGGGGATCGGCAGCAGGCTGACCGCGCGGCTGGCCGGGCACGAGGTCACCTCCGCCGGTCAGCTCGCCCGTCTCGACCCCGGCTGGGTGCGGCGGGCGTTCACCGTCGTGGTTGAGCGCACGGTGCGGGAGCTGGCGGGCACTCCGTGTCTGCCGGTCGAGCAGGAGCCTTCGCCGCGGCGCCAGTTGATGCACTGCCGGATGCTCGGCCGGCCCGTCGCCCGCCAGGACGAGGTGGCCGATGTGGCGTGCGCCTTCGCGCAGCGCGTCGCCGCCCGCCTGCGGCGCTACGGTCGGGCGACCAACACGGTGTGCGTGTGGTTGTCCACCGGCGGTGGGTTCTACGCCGGGCCGGCCCTCAGCGTCCAGGCCACGCAGACGCTGCTCGCGCCGACCAACGCCGTCGTCCCGCTGGCCCGCGCGGCCGCTCGGCTCGCGCGCGCGTTGTGGCGCCCGGGACACACCTTTCGCCGGGTCGGCGTGATGGCGCTGGACCTCGTCGCCGAACCCGGCCAGCAGGCGCTGTGGGCGAGCCCAGCCGCCGACGACGCGGTCGCCGCGGCGGTCGACGCGATCACCGCGCGCTTCGGCCGGGACGCGATTGGCGTTGGGCGGGCGGGGTTTCGTCAACGACCGGTGTGGGCGATGCGTCAGGAGCGGCTGTCTCCGGCCTACACCACGCGCTGGGATCAGCTGCCGGTGGTGCGCTGAGGCCGGCGGCGTTTCGGCTGCCTGCTTCTGGTGTTAGGTCGGCCGCTGGAACACGGCGCCGCTCGGGTTGTCGATGTCCTCGACTGTGCGCAGGTGCGTGAAGCCCCACTCGATGTACTTGGCGTGCAGCGCGGTGTTGGTGCTGTAGGCGTCCAGGCGCAGCCACCGGTCGCCGGCGTCGCGTGCGCGTTCGGCGGCCCAGTCGAGGATGCGGGGTCCCAGCCCACGGCATCGCGCGTCGTCGCTGGTCATCAGGCGTCGTAGGTACAAGGCCGGTTCAGCGGCCTCTTCCGGCAGCCACAGCTGCGGGTCGGCGTCGTAGTCGAGGGTGACGGTGGCGATCGGTGCGGCGTCGGTCCACGAGGGGTAGACCATCCAGGTGGTGCCGGCCCGGATGCCGGCCAGGATCCGGGCGTTCATCGTGTCCTGGTCGGGCCAGGGCCGCTGCCATTGGTCGATGCCGCGGCTGGCTAACCATCGGCTGGCCTGCTCGCGCCAGCTCAGGATGAGGGCCAGGTGCTCGTCGGCGGCGAGACGGGCGATGAGCTGCCTCGGAGTCGTGGTCGGTCCCACCGCGGGATGTGTGGTCGGCTTGGTCACGGAAGGTATTCCCGTAGTTGGGGGAAGGCGTCGTAGATCTCCTCCAGCTTGCCGAGCTCGTAGCGCAGGTTGGTGGAGGAGCCGTCGAACAGGGTCCGGGTCAGCCGCACGAGGCGGCGCTCGATCCGCTCGGGGTCGTCGGGATCGTGGATCCGGGCCCCGACCAGGTTCAGGTTGATCATCAGGGAGACGCCGTCGCCGAGTTGAAGAACGTTGGCCTCGTCGGGCGTTGGATTGCGTGATCGGTTGTCGTGCAGCCAGGCGATCTCTTCCACGCCGTGGGCGAGCATGCGGGCGATGGTGCCCTCCGGGATGTTCTCCGTGACGCGCAGTTGGCAGCGATCGGCGATGTCACCGGGGTAGTAGCTGTCCTGCAAGGCGACAGGGCGGCCGTCGACCAGCCTGAGCAGCCGGCGGAGGATCAGCGGGCTGCCCTCGGGCACGCACAGCGGCGTGGCGAGGTCGGGCGTGGCGAGCACGTCGTGGAACTCGAATTGCTGCGTGGGGATCCGGCCCTGGGCCCTGACTTCGGCGAAGAAGGCGTCGGCTCGGTCGCTGGCGCTCAGCCTCGATGGCTCGGCTCGGCTGGCGGTGTAGAC
>NZ_QUNO01000023.1 GCF_003387475.1 Kutzneria buriramensis
GTGGACAAGCCTGTCACTCGACGCTTGGCAAGCACAGCAGCACGATCCACACCAAGATCATCTCACTCGTGATCCACAACCATGCACGAGGTCGTAAGCGATGTCTCGTAACCGGATCACAGACGCCATGTCGTGATCGTTGATCATGGTGGGATGTAGGTCATCTCGGCATCGCGCTCGGAGTGGATCGCCCCGTTCACCGGCCTACAGCACAGACGTGCTCGGGGTTGGACAGCCAGCGGTGTACCAGGTTGATCAACAACCATCGAATCTCCGGTAACGTGTAGCCGATCATGCCCTCCTCGCCGGTCCCGATTCCCCTTTTGTCGCAACAGCTCTGGCTACCGCCAGCCAGGCCAGCGCGAGCATGAAGAACGTGACGTGGGCATACCACGCCCGCCAGGACCGGACCTGGTAGTGATCAAACCCGGCCTCGTTCTTGGCCTGCTGGAAGCACTCTTCGACATGCCGACGACTGCCGACGACCCAGGCCAGGTCCACCAACCGTGAGCGTCGCGGCCCGTGGCAGACGTATTAGGCGATCTCGTGCTCGCCCTTGCTGTTGCGGGTCAGCGAGCGGCGCGCCATTAGCCAGTGCCCCCGGCCAGCCCGCCAGGCAGACCGGATCGGGACCCTTGCCCAGTCGTACTCGCGCGGGCCGTGCGCTCCGGCGCCGACCGACAGTCGCCGCCACGCCCGCGTCGGCAGCGCCGCGATCAGCTCGTCGACCCGACCGCGATCCCTGGCCGGCGTGGCCAGTGAGTCCTTGCACCGGATTGCCAACACGTAAGGAACGTCCTGGTCTTCCAGCCAGTCCCGAAGGTAGACAGCCTGTCCGTAGGCATCATCGGCGGTGACCCACGCGAACGGCACCCCCACCTCGATCGCGCGGGCCAGCATCGCGATCAACTGCCGGGGTTTGGTCGCGAACTCGACCTCGTCGGGGACGCCGGCGGCGCGGCAGCGGTCCCGATCAGTGGTCCAGGACTCGGGCAGACACAACTCGCGGTCGATCAGGGTGTGCCCATGGCGGGAGGCGTAGGCCAGGAAGGTGCCGATCTGGCAGTTCTCCGCGCGCCCCGCCGTGCCAGAGTACTGCCGCTGCACGCCGGCCGATCGGCGGCCTTTCTTGAGGAATCTGGTCTCGTCGCCGATCAACACGCCTTGGGCGCCGCCCAAGTGCTCGATCACATAGTCCCGGACGTCGTCGCGGACCCCGTCGACATCCCAGTCCGCCCGGCGCAGCAGGCGCTGCATCCCGTCCGGGACACCTCACCGGCGCGCTCGGCCAGGGTCCACCCGTTCTTGCGTTCCAGTCCAGTGACGAGGCCGGACACGTGCTCTCGCACCCGCGCGCGGGGGGGCGGACCGGGGGACCGGCCCGCGATCCGTTGGTGCACCCGGACTAACGCCGCGACCACGAGATCAACTACAACAGCCTCTATGATCCACTACGCATCAACCAAGTGCCGTTGCAGTACTACTCCAGCCGTAGATCGTGATCTTCATGGCTCCTGGAGCGATTGTCGCTGGTAGTGGGCTTGTTGGACGCGGTATTGGTGGCGGCGGCCCAGTATGACCAGTGCAGGATGTGCGCGATGTTCGCGGCCGGGGTGACCACGAGCGCGTTGCAGAGATGACGGATCTCGTTGAGTGTCAACGGGATCAGTCCGGAAGGGGCGGGACTGGCGCGGGCGGTGACCCTCACGATCGCGAGGAAGGCGTGCGCGAGCAGCACCAGGGTGGTCCAGCGGTACCACGATCTCCACGTGCGGCACTGGTGCTCGTCCAGACCGGTCTGCCCCTTCGAGGTTTGGAAGGACTCCTCGACCGTCCACTGTCGCCCGGCGACCCGCACCAGCGTGGCCAACGGCACCCGTCCGGGTGCGCAGCACCGGTAGAAGGCCAACTCGCCGGTGCGGCGGTTGCGCCATACCAGCAGCCACCGCTGCCCGGCGGGCTCGTCCCCGCTGGCGGCCAGGCCGATCCAGGCCCGGTCGTAGAACCGGTGTCCTTTCGCCCCTTTCTCGGCGGACAGGCGCTGCCAGGCGCGTTTGGGCAACCGCCCAACCAACTCGTCGGCCCGACAGGTGCCCGCGGCAGTGCTGACGCGGTGATCGCAGGCCACCGCCAGCACATACCCGAGCCGCCGCGTCTCCAGATCGGCCCGCAGGGTCGGGTTGCCGCCGTAGACCTCGTCACCAGCGACCCATCCAGCCGGCACGCCGCCGTCCAGGGCGCGCCCGATCATGCGGGAGGCCAACGCGGGCTTGGTCGCAAACACCGCGGCCCCTACTGCGGTGGCTCTCGCAATTCGCGGGAGTGCCGATTCCACAGGAGATGCTGGATCCCAGAACGCTCGCCGTCGCCGCGCCTGCGTGCCGCAGGCGGCGTAGGCGATCGGTTCGGTCGGGGCAAGTGGCTTCCCGGCGCTTCTCGTCAAGTACGACGCAGCGTGTGCGCCATGCTGGCAGAAGTCGACGGTCCGGAGCATCAGGACCCGACCGACGCGCTGGAATTGGCTGGTGTTGCCCTGAGACCTCAGTTTCTGGTGAACGCGGGTCTGTCGTGACGGTGCAGGAAGGAAATCGGCCGTGAGCACGAATCTGAGCACGGTGGTGATCGGTATTGCGCTGACTGTCTAAGATCTCGCTGCCCGTGACTACCTCGAAAGCCCGCTGGAGGAACGCGAGCAGCGCGGAACCCTCCACAGGATCGGAAGGTTCACGTCAGACAGAGGTAGATGGACAATTGTTACTGCCCAGACCGGGGCCGGCAATACCGTTGCAGGAGTGCAGGTCGAGCGGGCGTCGTCGGTGTCGGGCGCGGAGGCCAGGATGTCGCACCGGCGACGTCGTGATCGCCGATCACTTCTACGACAACGAGTCCGGAAGGGACACAGCCGGTGCGTTCCCGGCCGCAGATGAAGTCCGTTCCCCTACTACCGGTTGGTCCAGCGCGCCGGTCAGATCGCCCACGACCAGTTGTGGTAGCGCCGCATCTTCCCGGTCGCGTCCGGGGCCCTTCCCAAGCCTGCCGTCAAGCCGATCCCGGCCGGTGGAAAGGTGATCGCCGATCAGAGCTCGGTGATCACCCAGCTCCTGGCTCAGCATTGTGGGGACGCCTCGGCGGTTGAGATGGAAGGCTACAGTTCCTCCACAGCGCCTCCGTGAACACCGCTGAGGCTCTCGTGATCGGCGGCGTCTCCGACCTACCCAGCTGCAAGAACGAAGCCGCCGATAGGGAGTTGCAGCCGACGGCGTCTCGCCGTGCCGCGTCGCCGCCGGATGTCGTGGTTAATGCCGACCGGATCCTCGGGGGGGGGGGGGGGGGGGGGGGGGATGGTTACGACCGCCGTCGAGAGACCGAGCGACAGCGTGGACATGTCTGTCGGAAGGCGATCGTCCTCGTGGCAGCGGCGATCGAGAACGTCCTTGGATCCGACATCTTCACCGAAGATCTAGGACGGAGCGTCAGATGTCAGACCTGGTCCAGCAGCTGACCACGACGGTCTGTCAGCTGTTCGTACCCGACGGCCTCTTGCGGCAATCTGACACCGCGAACCAGGGCATCACGCCCGCGCGAGGCGAGTCCTGGTCCCAGCCACGCGGAGGCTTCCGCCGCGATCGCTGGTCGGACTGCCCGAGCGGGACGCTCACGGCCGAGTTCGAAGAGGAGCTCGTATAACCTCGCCGCCGGCTCGACTGCCGGAAGCCCGGCACGGGAGGCGGTGTCGTTGGCGGCCAATGGGATCTGCAATCCCTTCAGGTCGATGTCTCCGAAGTAGACGATGCGATCGGGCACGGGGGAGAGCAGCGGCACGCACTGCACAGCGGACGCGAACTGCCCGCCGGTCCCGTACCCGACGTGCCGCCCCGGACCGTTGACGGCGGCGCGCTGACGGGTGACGGTGAGCAAGGTCGTGTAGGTGTGATGGTTCTCGGCGATCAGCAACGCCGTGCCCAGTGGATCATCCCGCCCCGGGACCCATTGGGAGACAAAGGGGATGGGTACGCTGTGGCAGCGCAGCAGGTCCAGGGTCAGCGCCCCGGCTGTGAACAGCCGGGTGCTCATGAGCCGGTCGAGCTTCTTCTCGTCGCCGAACAGCTCCAGCGATCGCTCCCGCGTCGGCACGCTCGGACGGTTCGCGCCGCCCTTCCGTAAGAAAGCGGTCACCGTGTCCAGCACGGCGAATTCCTCGTCACGGCTGGCGATCCGGCCGGCGGCTTCCAGCGCCGCCGGCCATACCCGAGCAGGCGCTGCTGACCGTGCGACGCGTTCGCGAGCGGGCCGCCGCACCCACATTGGCAGGTGCGGCTCGTCTCGTGTGTCGAAATCCCGTGGTGAGCGAGGGAACGACACCAAGCCGGCGGCGGCGAGTTCGTCCAGCGCGCGGCGAACCTCGCCGCGCGCGGCCGGTGCCGTGGCAAGGCTGCGGTCGAACTCGACGGCAGCGGCGTACAGCGACTCGACCTCGATCTTCTGCTTGGTCGCCTCGACGACGTGTGCTGCGAGGTGTTGAGCGAGGGCGTTCAGCGTCATGCCGATGGCTCCGCTGTCGGCTCGTCGCCAGCGACACGCACGCTGGTGATGCCGTCGGCGGTCGTGTCGAAGCGGTCTTCCACGACAACGTAACGCCGGGCACGAAGCGTGCCCGGGGCGTTGCGCATCCGCAGCACATTGGGGAACTGGCCGACCGCGCCAAGATCCTCCACGCCCGTGGTGTAGACGAGTTGGACGCCGTGCGCTGCGGCGACGTCACGTTGCAGTCGTAGCAGGGCGACGTGGCTGGCAGTGCCCAGTGGGTTGTCTAGCACCAGCGTTCCGCCCAGTGCGGACGTTCCCTGCCCGCGGTTGATCGCCCGCAGCCGGGCGAGGGTGCAGTACAACGCGACGCAGACGGTCAGCTTCTCACCGCCGGAGAACTTGCCGAGACGCGTCACGTCGACGGGTTCCACCGCGAGATCGCTGTTCGGCTTGAGCACCTTGACCGTGAAGCCGCGCGGCGCGACGGCCTCGTGCACGCATCGCTTGAGCAGAGCGAGCCCTTCGGGTTTTGACTTCTCGGTCACGATCCGGTCCACGACCGCGTCGATCCGGGCTCGCAGATCCTCCTCGCTCACGGGGCGGGTGAAGCGGATCCGGAGGAAGTGCTCGTTGGCCCAGCCGCCCAGCGTGCCGGGTAGTTTCGAGTGCCGGTTCGCGGAGTCCAGGTTCGCTAGCACGCTCTGGACCAGTGCGGCGATCTCGACCACCACGATTCCTTGATCCCGGTCGAGGTCCGTGAGCTGGCCCTCGATCGTCTGCCGGCGCACGCGCATCTCCTCGGCCCGGCTGGCGGCGCGGGCGGAGAGCACGGAGGACTCGTCACCGGTGAACCGGTCCTTGATCGCACTGGGGATCATGGAGAACCGGTTCGCCGACGCCAGTTTGCGCACCTCCTGGACGGCCTCGTCACGCAGCTGACCCGTCGACGCGGCGGCGGCATTGGCGTTCACCAGTTTGTCCAGCATCCGCTCCGTCTCGGTATCGGCTTGCGCGCTATCACCGCTGAAGGCCTGTGCATCCTGCGGTGCCGCCACCGGCACGGCGGCGTCTTCCAACCGGTGAGCACGCTGGTCGAAGACCTGGGCAGCGAAGTTCGCCTCCGTCGCGGACCTGCCGGCCTCGTCCGCATCGCGGCCGAGCGCGGTAACCTGGCTGCTCATCGTCAATGCCCGGGCGGCCTGCTCCTGCGCCTGTTCGCGCGCTTCCGCTTCGGTGGCGGGCTCGGTATCCAACTGCGTGTGCCGGGCGCGATCTCGTGGCGTGTTGGTATCGAGTTCGGCCTGTGCCGCTTTGACCTCGGTCTCGGCGTGTGTCAACTGGACCTGGAGTTGTTCGGCGTTGCGTCGCGCCGTGTCCCTGGCGGTCGCTCGACGGGCGGGGTCCTGACCGTCGGGGGTATCGAGGAGTGCGGCGGCACGAGTTCGCGTGGCTTCCAGGTAGCCGGCCAGCTCGACGTCGGCTCGTTCGGCCCGACGGAGCAGGTTGTTGAGCCGTTCCGCCAGCACGGATTTCGCCACTACAGTGCGCCACTGCTCGTCCGCGCTGGAGAAGCGACTGAGCAGCGCCGGCAGCATCTCGCCCGTCTCGCCGAGAGCGGCGCGATCCGGGTCGAGCAGGGAGATCCTGAGGTTCTCTTGCTCGTATCGTGTTCGATCGGCCTGGTGCGATGCGGCACGGTCGCGGGCTTCGCGGTCGGTCCGACGATGGTCGTTCGCTCGTCTGGTCGCCTCGCCGGCGAATCGCCGGAATTTCCGGGCGTCGTCGTCGAGCTGCTCGATTGCTTGCCTGACGCCGGGTAGCTCGGCCACCTGTGCCGCGAGCGCTGTCAACCGCTGGATCCTACCCTCGACGGCGGTGAGCTCGTCGCCGATATCTCGCTCGGCGATTGCGTCCAGCTCGTCCTGACGCTCGAGTTCTTCGCCCTGCTCCTTGAGGTCCGCGTCGACTTCGTCGATACCCGCGATGGCTTGTCGGCATTCCTCGATGCCGGTCTCGAGCCCCTGCAGGTGTCCCTCCGGGCAGTCCTTCAGCATCGTGCCCAGGTCACCGAGCAGCGCTCGATCCGCCGCCGCCTGTTCGTGCAGCTCGGTCATGCGGCGGTCTTGTGCGTCGCGACGCAGCTCACGGTCAGCACGTGCTGCCTCTGCTGCGGTCGGATCGAACAGCGCGGGATCGTTGGGCACCACCAGCCACTCCGGCCGGGCACCGGTCAGCGCGTGCTGTAGCTGGCTCGCGGTGCACACGGACACGTGAGCAACCGACCATCCGTCCTGCGACCGGATCGCTCCGCGCACTTCCTCCGCGGCGGCATCCGCGACGACAACGCCGGCGGCGAGCTCGGCGACGACTGGGTTCTCCAACGCCCGGCCACGCTCAGGCTCGGGCACCAGATCGCGCAGCAGGTCCCAGCCCGGCCGGGCGGCCTTGCCTGTGGCCATCCGGATGGCTTCGACTGCCCGTTGGGCGTCACGCGTCGTGGGAAGGAAGGCGTCAGTACGCAGTCCTTCCAGGGCGCGGTCGTCGTCGGCCGCGTCCACCCGAGTGTCCACAATGGCTGATTCGGCCAGGGCGATCGCGTGCGTCAGCGCCGCCCGGATGCCAGCCGCTTCCGTCCACAGGTCCAGCCGCCCACCATCGTCGAGTTGCACGAGTTCGGCCAGCCTGGGATGCGCGGCCAGTTCATCGGCCCGTTGCCGGAGATTGCTGTGCTCGGCCGCGAGCCGGTCGTGCTCCGACACCTTGGTCGCCCGCTCGCGGGCGAGGGCCTGTCGTCGATTGGACAGCGAGCCGCGTATTGCCGGTCGTTCCGACCGGCGGCGCCGAATGGTCTCGAGGTCATCCTTCCTCGTGCGCTTGGTAGTTCGCGTCTCGGCGAGCACGACTTCCGGCGCTGCTTCGGAGCTCGGCAGGTCACCGAGCCGCACCGCCGCCTCGACGGCCTCGCCGATCTCGATCTCCTTGCCGCGGAGGTTCTCGGCTCGAACCTCCGCCTCGGTCGCCCGATCCCGATTGGCTTGCGCTCGGCGGTCTTCCTCGCCGGCTTCGCCGGCCGCGGTTTCAGCGCGGGAGAGCTCGGTATCCCCGGCCTCGGCTTCCGCGGCGGCCAGCTCGACGTAGCGGGCCTTCAATGCGGCGGCCGCCCGGTCACGTTCCTCCCGCAGCGGCGCGGTCTGCCGTTCCTCCTCGGCCATCTGCCTCCGGACGAGCGCTGCCTCGTGGTCGACCTGGGTTCGCTCGGCGAGCGGAACGACGGCCTGCCAGGCCAGTTCCTCGTCCCTGGCATCGGTATGGGCCGACGAGATCTCGTCCCGGACGCCGATCGCTGCGGTGTGACGGTGCAAGGCGGCGATTCTGAACAGCTCGTTCGCGATGTCGTTGACGCCCTTGCGTTCGCGGTCGAGCTTCAGCGCTGCCGCGCGCAGCCGTTCCTCCTCGGTCGTGAACCACGTCGCGTCGCTTGCGCGTCCGCGCGCCGTGGCCGCGAACGCGCCGGCCAGCCGGGCGGCGGCGTGCCTGGTGGTGGTGGCCTCGCTCTCGGCCGCGGTGGCGACCTCGTGGCGCTCGGCGAGCGTGTCCAACCTTGCCGCCACCTCGACACAGAAGTCACGGTCGGCGAGCAGATCAGGCTTGCGGCCGAGAATGTCGATGATCTTTCGGAGGTTGCTCGCGACGAGATCCGGCTCGGCGCTGTCCACCGTGAGATCGATCAGGAAGTCGATGAACCGGTCGGTGGAGGGGAAGTTGAACAGCTCGGCCACTCCGCCCTCGGAATGGTTCATCTCCTTCTGGTAGCCGAACAGAGCGGGATCCAACCCGCGCGAGGTGAGCGTCTCCATCCACTGGTTGCGCTGATCGGTCAACGCGAACGAAAACTGCTGCGGCCGGGTCGTCGCGATGTCGCGCAACAGAGCGACGAAGTCCTTCATCTTCCGGAGCTGGCCGGCCTCGTCGTGCAGTGGCAGCCGGTCGAGGTCGAGCTCGCCCGGCACCGTGAAAAACGAGTAGTACCAGCCCTTGAGCTTGTCGCGGTCCCGATCGGCGTCGAACGGCCGCCGGCGGTCCACCCACTCGTACACCGCGCCGGTGATCAGCCGAGGCGCGGCCGCAGGCAGCAGGCTGTTCTCGGACTGAGCAACCCATTCGGCAATGGTGTGGCTGGTGTCGCCGGTGCCGACGTAGTCCTCCAGGTAGCGCTTGACCGTCTTGCCCATGAAGTCCTTGCGCAGGGGTAGCAATAGTGCGAAGAAGAGGGACAGTAGGCTCGACTTGCCGCCGCCGTTGCGCAGCCAAAGGATGGAGTCGACCGGCTCGCCAAGACTGCCCACATCGGACGTTGACATGTCCAGGGTGACGTCGCTGAACCGGGCTGCGCGATCTCCCACGCTCGCCAGTCGCAGCCGGGACAGTTGGTACGTCACGACGTCACCTCGCCCCGTCGGATGGCGGCCAGCTCCTCGTAGGTGGCGTTGCCCGCGAGTTCCCCGGCCTGGATACGAAACCGTTCCAGCAGTTGGTACGCCTCCGGCCCGCGAGCGGGCGTCAGCCGTGCGAGCCCTTGGTCCGTCATCCAGGTCAGCACGTTCGCCACCCAGTACGGTGACGACGCCGCAGATCGGCGTGGTCGTCCTTTGCCCCTGTCCGCCTTGTAGCCGGGGGACAGTCGGTCGTAGCTGCGCCAGGCCTCGTCGAGCGCATCGTCTTCCGTCGGCGTGCGCTTGAACCGTTCGCAGGCCTCGCGAATGAAGCGTTCGATGTCCTCGACCGACACCCACCGAATTCGATCGTCGTCGAAGTCGGCCGGTGTCGGGAACGCGTAGGCCGTGATCGCGACGCTGACCAGGCCGACCAACAGCCGTTCGGTCACGCCGGTGACGTTCGGCAGGTCCGAAAGCCGGTAGGCGAAGACCGACTCCCGGCGCACGCCGAGCACCAGGCCGAGATCGGAGTCGGACAGCACTCGCATGTCGAGTCCGTCCAGGACACTGTCCACCGCGTTCCGGAACTCGACATCCGCGCGGTACCGGACGAGCAGGCGCCGGTAGTCGGAATCCGCGCCGGGCCGCATCTTGGGCCGCAGCGCGCAGGCGATGAGCACGCCCACGTCGGCGAGGTCTCGCTGGCTCAGCGTCATGATGCCTCCCGATCTCCTCCCACCTCGGTGGAATGCCGCTCGGCCCACCGCGCGAGCGAATGCTCGTCCTGGGCCACGATCAGGTCGTCGCCGGACCAGCCGGGCACGGCGATCTGTGCGCCGTCCGCATCGACAGCTGCCGTCGGGCCGAGCACGTGCGCCGCAGCGTCCACGGCCATGGACACGTTCTGCTTCGTCTCCGGTGCGTAGTTCCACAACGCGGCCAGGACGACCAAACGTTCGACTGCACCCCGGTCGACCCCCTCCGGCAGGGTGGCCTCGCGAACGGCGAACAGCAGGTCGGAAAGCCTCGCCGGCAGTTCGACGTCATCCACGACGGCTGCTGCCGCGGCCAGGACCTCGGGCGGCACCGCCGGCGGATCCGGGTCCCCGAGTTCCTCGTCCGGCACGGGTAGTTCTTCCAGCAGGGCTTCCCGGCGCGGCGCCAGCAGGTCGTCCACCAGATCGGCGAGCCGGACGATCTTCGGCGGCTGGGTGCCCGCCAGCAACACGCTGAACGTCTCGGCCGGGCCGGCAGCGTCTTCGGCGGGCATCGTCAGCAAGGGGAGGAACACGCCGTCGTTGATGTCGGTGTTGCGCAGTCCACCGATCGGCCGGAACGACTGCCTGGTCTGTTCGTCCAGGAACGTCGTCCGGGCGGTGACCAGCCGGCCGTGCAGCTCGGTGTGGCGCTGGCGGCATTCCTCGAGCAGTCGGGCGATGCGCGCCGCGGCCGCCGCGACTTCCGGCTCGACGTCGGGAGCATCCAACGCGCCCCGGACGTGATCGAGCAGCCTGGCCTCCCCGTCGAGTCTCTCCTCCACGTGGACGCGGTTGCGCTCGAGCTGCGCCGGCACCTGCTCGGCCCACTGGCTGAACACCGTCCGGATGTCGCGGGTGGTGTCGGTGAGAACGGTCCGCAGTTCATCCGCGTAGCGGACGGAAAGCAGCCGCGATCGCTCGGCGGCTTTCTCCGCCTGCCCGAAGGCGCCGCGTTTGAGCTGTCGTTTGAGCATCAGCTCGATGGCGGACTGCTCGTCCTCGACGTCGAACTCCAGCCCGCCCACCAGCGCGTTGATGGCGTCGGCGGACGCTCGCAGCACGTTGACGCCCCGCCGGTGGTCTTCGTGTTCGGTGAGCAGCCGGAACTCCACCGCGCTGCGCCTGTGTCGAACCGAGCCGTCCTGGTCCCGGCCGAACACGGAGACCGGGTAGCTGAACGGCGCCTCCCGCTCCCTGCGGTTGAGCAGCGAATCCACCACGTATCCCGCGACGGCCAGATGCTCGTCGTGAAGGCGATCGGGAGCGGCGTTGGCGGCCAGGCCGGCGAGTCCGAGCACGGTCTCGTCGTAGGTGACTTCCTGCTCGAATCCCTGCCTGGCGATCACCGCATCGATGGCCGCCAGCGACAGCGCGACGACGTCATACCCTCGGTCGCCCCAGGCCTGACGGGTGGCGTTGTCCGCTGCGCCGGCCACCGGGCGCGTGCGTAGTAGCACCCGGACGCGATCGCCGAACGAGACGTCGAAGACGGCCCGTCCGACCATCCAGGGCTCGCTCACCCGGTATGACCTCCTCGATGCGACCGGAACCCACTGTAAGACCCGCTGCTGGCCGTTTCAGGCGAGTTCCGGCGGTGATGCACCCGTTCGGTCCAATGAGGTCGGACGTGGTGAATGGCTCGCGTCGGACTGGGCATCAGAACGGCGCATGTCGTTCCGAAAAGTGCGGAAACATCTTCAGCGGAATTCGGGTTCCGAGGCTACGGTGGTCGCCGCCCGGGAAGGCGCCCTCGGTTCAGGCGAACACCATCAGGTGAATTATCGGCAGGTTCGTATCTGTAGACAATGGCCGAGCACGTGCTGATCGTTCGTGATGACTGAGAGGGTGGCTCCGATGTTCGTACAGCTGTACCGGCAGTACCTCGGCCTGCTGGTCATGAGCATCTTGTATGCGGCATGGGCATCAACATTGCGCGGCCCGCTGTTGGTCAACACATTGCATTTCTGGACCAACCACGCCGGTGCCCCGAAGAGGCGCTTGTGGCTGGCGCGAACGACCAGTGCCAGCATGTGGCTGGTCCTCTCGGCGATCTCCTTCGCGTTCGGCACGATGACCGCCTTCGCGCTGTACGAGTTTCTGCACAGCGTTCCGTTGTTCTGGGTCATGGTTGCGCTGCCGGCAGTTGGTGTGCTGCTCAATCTGGGCGTGGCCGTGTGGACCTACCCGATGAGCAGGGCCCGTCTCGGCGACCGAAGCGGCTGGGCTGAGGCGCTCGGGGAGGATCGGGATGCCGCGCTCGAAGCGATCGCCCGTACGGACTGCGCGAACGTGGCAAGCCGGCTGTGGTGGGCATACTTCCTGATGCTGCCAGCAATCTGGCCGTTCGCGGTGTGTCTCGGCATGGCTGATTTCGCTGGCGACGGTGCGGTCGCGGGGCAGGGTCTCTCGGGGCTGGCGGCCATCGCTGCCGGAGTCACCTCGGTCGCGTTGCTGGCGGCGTTGTATTTCGGCATCGATCTGACTTCTCCGCATCTCGGTCTGGTCCTCGTCGGGCTTTCGGTGATGCGGCCGGCCGGAAGTCCGCATCTTCCGCCGTTGCGGACGCTGCGGCCGGGTCGCTGGCGTGTCGGCCGGCACTGGACCGGATTCCGGATCGCCCGCCAGTTGGAGAGGTGCGCCGCGGCGACCGGGCGCCGGCTGGACGCCACCGATGCGGACCTGGTCCGCCGAGTCTTCGGCGCCGTCGCGATCGACCTTCGGCGGGGATCGCTCAGCGCCACAACGGATTCTGTCGAACAGGCGCAGTTCGTGACGCTCACGCGCTATGCCATCGCAGTGCTCGCCGTGGACGACCCGGTCGCCCTGGCGGCCAAGGGCGCCACCGTCGTCACCGCGGAGATGCCGGAGACACCAGGTGCCCGCAACCTTCTCGAAGCCGCCGGCACGATGCTCGCCAGCGTGTCCGACCGGATTGACGCGGTGCGCAAGGTTCTCGTCGGCACCGCAGTCATCGCCGCCGCCCTATGGCTTGTCATCTCCGGGCACCTGGCCGATTTCCGAACTCTCCGGTGACGAGCACGGCTGCACCTTGAACACCCTGTTCGCACCGGGGTCGCAGTTGCCGGGTGCGAACCGATTGGCCGATCAGGTCCGCGCTTTGCTGCGGAACGCGGTCGGACCAGACCGTTCTGCCGTGGTGACGTGATGATCGCTGAGGGCGCGCGGAGCGACGAGGTGCTGCTGATCGAGTCCGGCAGTGAGAACGAGCAGAGAATTTATGCAGTCGGGCCACTCGGGACGGCGGAGGGCTGGGCGAGCGTTGAGGATCTCGTGTGGGAACTGAGTCGCGAAGGTAGTGGTCCGTTGAGATGGTCCGTGGGTTCACGCATGCCGAACGCCTGCGCTAACTAGCGTCATCGGCGTTGTCACTCCGTGGCTAAGGTTCTAGGCACCCGCCAGCCCGTCGAGCAGTGCTTCGATCATGGCCGCAGTCGCGCCGGCAGGAAGGGGAACGATCTCGTCAGGGTTCTCCTCGATCATCGCGACCGCAGGGGTGCCAGCAGGGAGCAGACCGAGGAGCCACACAGATCGTGTCCGCCCAGTCCGCGGACGACCCGTCGTTGAGGATCAGCTTGCCATCATCGAAGTAGCTGCTGACCCGGTGGAATGACCCCGATGAGCTGATCCAGGCCCAGTGAGAGCCTTGTGGCCCACGCAGTGGGCGGCGGGAAGGCTCGAGGACGATGAGTACCAGGAAGCGACACACCCCGGAGCAGGTCGTGCGCAAGCTGGCCCAGGCCGACCGGCTGCTGGGCGAGGGCAAGGACGTCGCCGATGTCTGCCGGGAGTTGCAGGTCAGCGAGCCGACCTACTACCGGTGGCGTAACCAGTTCGGTGGTCTGAAAGCCGATGACGCCAAGCGGCTCAAGGACCTGGAACGGGAGAACGCCACCCTCAAACGACTACTCGCGGACGCCGAGCTGGAAAAGGCCGCGCTCAGGGAGATCGCGAAGGGAAACTTCTGAGCCCGCAACGCCGACGGGCGGCCGTGCACCACCTCATGCGGATGTTCGGGGTCAGTGAGCGGTTCGCCTGCCGGGTCACCGGGCAGCACCGCGCTACCCAGCGCCGCGAGCCGGTGGCACAAACCCCAGCCGATCCCGACGCGGCGCTGCGGGCATGGCTGCGGGACTACGCCAAGAACCATCCGCGGTGGGGATTCCGGCGGGCCTACCACGACGCCCGCGGCGAGGGCTGGATCGTCAACCACAAGAAGGTCCAGCGGTTGTGGCGCGAGGAAGGCTTACGGGGTTCGCCTGGAACGTCCTCTGAAGTCACCAACCTGTGCTGAACTCACGATCAGTCGCGTCCTCTATTCCGAAGAGCAGATGTCCTTGCCTCACGCCTGCTGAACCTGCGCGGCACGCGGCGAGCAGAACTGAACCGTGAGGCTGATCGGGACGTTCGTCGTGTCATCGGGTCTTGGAGCCGCGATGGCCAAGTTTGGCCGTTGGCGAGCATTGCCGCTTATGTCGGGTTCTGGAACGGGTAGCGTGCGACGACCAATCAGGTGGCGAGGGGAGCGCGGGTGCTGTTGTGAGCACATCGGAAGAGCGTTCGACGCGGCTGGCCGACGGCGAGTCCGGGTCGGCGATGCGGGCTGCGCCCTCGCCGGTCATAGTCGTTGGCCAAAACGGAGATCTGCTGGAACGGAACAAGACCACTGACCTGGTCTTCATCGCCGTCCGGCCAGGTGTGGCCCTGGACGACGAGGTGGCGTCCTGGCTTGCGGAGGTGCAGCGGGCGAACGCGCGGCAGCCGGTACGCGGGCAGATTGCCAGGCGCAGTTCCCCGGCGCCCGCGACCCCGCCGGATGACGCCATGGCGTGGTGGCTGCTCGACGAGACCATGGAGCAGCGGACTACGCGGCTGCTTGAGGTGGAGCGGGAGCGCACCGCGTTCCTGGCGCGCGCGTCCACCCTGCTGCTGTCGTCGATGAACCTCGGCCGCTGTATGGAGGTGACGGCACAGCTGGCAGCGGAGTGCCTCGGCGATGCCGCAGTGGTCATTCACCCGCCGAAGGGAACCACACTGACAACGGTCACGTGCGTGCGTGGCGGGCAGGTGGTTCGCGACACGGTCGCCGCCGACCTAGCGTCGATACCCGGTCTGGACGTCGCGCTGACATGGTTCCCGCCGGCTCCCTTGCACAGGACCGATCCCGCCACCGTGCCGGACTGGATCGTGCCTGCTGGACTCGGCCCGATCGGGTCCGCCGTGGTCGTACCGTTGCGCGGACAAGGCATGCCTTCGGGAGCGTTGGTGTTGCTCCGCAAATCCACCCGCGCGGTGTTCAGTGAGAACGCGGAAACATTCGTCCAGCTGTTCGCCGCCCATGCAGGCGCGGCGATGGCGACGGCCAGGCTTCACACCGAGCAGGCGAGCATCACCGAGATCCTCACGCGGGACCTGGTGCCGCCACAGCTGCACGAGGTGGACGGCATCGAGTTCGCCGGCGGGTACCAGCCATCTGCCACGACCGAGCGCGTCGGCGGCGACTTCTACGACCTACACCCAGCAGGCACGGCGGGTCACGAGTCCTTCCTGGTCCTCGGTGACGTGTGTGGGAAGGGCCTCGAGGCCGCGGTGGTGACCGGGAAGATCCGCAACACACTGCACGCGTTGCTGCCGTTGGCACACAACCACCAGCGGATCCTGACGATGCTGAACAGCGCCCTGCTTGGTTCGCACCACACGCGGTTCGCCACGCTCGTGTTCGCCTCGGCCGTCCGGGAGGGACCCGACGTCCGGCTACGCCTGACCAACGCCGGTCACCTGCCACCGTTGATCGTGCGCAACGACGGGACCGTGGACGAGGCCCGAACCCGCGGCCGCCTGGTCGGCGTGTTGCCGACGGTTCACGCGAACACCACCGTCGTGCGTCTAGCGCCCGGAGAGTCATGCCTGCTGTACACCGACGGTATTACGGAGGCGAAGGGCGGCCCGCTGGGCGAGGCGTACTTCGGTGAGCAACGGTTGAAGGACGTGTTGTCCGAATGCGCCGGCATCCCCGGTGAAGCGATCGTGGAACGCGTGCACATGCTTGCCGCGGAATGGATCGGCGACAACCAGCACGACGACATCGCCGTCCTTGCCATCACGGCACCCAGACACCAGGACACGCGATGACACACACCGCGTCCACCGCCATGATCGAGCGGGGCGACCGGTTGTGGCAGGCAATCTTGGCCGGTGACGAGCACGCCGCGGCCGGCATCGCGTTCGCCGCGCTGGACGAAGGCCTCGGCATCGAGGACGTGCTGCTCGAGCTGATCGCCCCGGTCCAGGCCAAGATCGGGCAGGAATGGGCGGCCAACCGGATCAGCATCGCGCAGGAGCACGCGACGACCGCGATCAACGACCGCTTGATCGCCGCGCTGACAGGTGATCCGGCCGCTCGCGTCGAGCCACGACGCGGCCGGATCACCGTGGCCTGCATCGATGGTGAATGGCACGGGCTGCCCGCCCGGCTGCTTTCAGAAGTGTTACGGCTACGGGGATGGCAGATCGACTTTCTCGGCGCCACGGTCCCGACCCCGCACCTGATCGCCCACCTGCACCTGGCCGGACCGGACGCGGTGGCGTTGTCCAGTTCGATCGCGACCCGGCTGCCCGCCGCACACGCGACCATCATCGCCTGCCAGGCCGCCGGTGTCCCCGTCCTCGCCGGTGGCGCGGCCTTCGCCGGCGACGGCCGGTACGCGTGCATGCTCGGCGCCAACGGGTAGGCACCGGACGCCCGCCATGCCGCCGACCTGCTGGCCGGTGGACTGCCGCATCCCCAGGCTGCCGAGCCCCACCGGCCTGTCGACGACCTGCCGCACCTGGCCGACCAGGAGTACACGCTGGTCACCCGGACTGCCCGCTCCCTGATCAAACAGACCATGACAGACCTGATGGAACAGCTGCCGGCGATGAAGCGCTACACCAGCCAGCAACTCGATCACACAGCCGAGGACATCGCGCACATCGTCGACTTCCTGGCCACCGCGCTCTACACGGACTCGCCGGGGCTGTTCACCGGGTTCCTGCGCTGGACCACTGAGATCCTGATGGCGCGGGGCGTGCCCAGCCAGGTCCTGTTCCCAGCGCTCAACGTCCTGGCCGCACAACTCAAGGACCTCACGCGCGCGAGCCGGCTGCTCAACGAGGCGCGTGCCGACCTCGACGAGTCGCTGGGTGAGGCGTGACAACGTGGACCTCAAGGGTCACCGCGACCAGCAGCGTCCTGGGCCAGCGCATAGTCAAGGTCCGTCTCGCCGGTGACCTCGCCTACGTGGCCGCAGCGGATCGCGACTGCGCTGGCGTCACGGCCTGCCGGTCATAGCGGCGAACAGGCATGCTCTGCCGTGGTGCGCCTGGCGGCAGGCAAGTCATGGCCTGGTGCCGCGTGGGTCGCAGTTCTGTTGGGTGTCTCCGGGGAGAAGCGAACCTGCGATGTCGATCTTCTTGTACTGCCTCTGACCTGGCGTTTCTCGGGGCCAGGGCGTTCACCTGGAACTTCCTCTGCAGTCACCAACCTGCGCTGGACTCACGGTCAGCCGCGTCCTCTCATTGCCGATACGCGGCTCGAACACGCGGCATCGAGCGCTGTGGTCATCGGTCGTCGCTGCCGTTGTACCGCCGGACGAGAGGCGCGGCGAGAGGGCCACCGTGTGGGTGCTGGGCGAAAGCTTGAAGTAGACAGCATGGATGGCCCACTGTCGTCTACCGGGACACGTGGTCTGCCCGCCCGCACGTCTCCGGATCGCGGGCGGGCAGACCACCTGGTTGTCAGCCTTGCTTGGCGCGCCGTTTCCGGCTCACGAACACGAGCGCCGCGCCCGCACCGAGGACCAGGACACCGAGGAGGATCGTCCACGGTAGGCCGGAGACACCGGTGTAGGCCAGCGAACTCGTGTGCGTGCCGGTCGGGGCCGGGGTCGTTGGCGGCACGGACGTCGGCGGTGTCGACGTCGGCGGTGGCGCCTGTGGGATGTAGACGCCGGCGTCGATCGTGTGGTCAACGCCTCCGGGGTTGGCCGGTGCTGTGACCGGTGCGTACCCGTTGCACAGTTGCCCGGTGGTCGGCGGGATCACGTTGGAGTCGTGTGCCCGGTCGCTGCCAGCCAGCGGGAGCGTGAACCGCAGATCCTTCGCCGGCGGCTGACTTGGCACCTTGCTGGTGTCCGCGGTGCACACATCGAACTGCACCGTGTACTTCGCACCCGGTGTCAACTGGTACGCGGCGCCGACACCGCCGAAGTAGTACTCGCCGGCGGCATCGGTCTTGGTCGTGGCTACCTGCTTGCCGCTGGCGTCCAACAGGTTGATCGTCGCACCCGGCAGCAGCACCTGCCCGGGATCCTGGATCCCGTTGTGGTCGCCGTCGAACCACACCACGTTGCCGATCTGGATCGGCGCGTTCGCCGCCTCATATGCGATGTCGCCGAGCCCACCGGCCTTGCCGAATCCGTTCTGTTCCTGACCGACGAACTGGTAGGCGTTGGCGGCCGGGTTGTTGCCGGGGCCCGCGCCGGTGTCGATGTTGTAGTAGCCGGTTCCGGCGGTTTCGATGTTGACGGTCGGGTCGAACTCCGTGCTGACGACCCATTGCTGCTGCGGAACGTAGGCCACCGACCCGAGCGCGGTTTCCTGGTGCGACCCCTGGGCGAAGTAGTCGCCCGGGAAGTATTCGACGACGCCGTTACCCTCGCCGAGGTCGTTGGCAGGGGTCGCATGGTTGGGACAGTTCCCGGTGCCTTCCCACGAATAGCCACCGGCGGGATTGGCACAGGCCATGTTGATGTCGCCGCCGGCCATACCGAGTTCCGCAGTGTTGTTCAGCGGCCGAGGGTCCAGCCCTTTCGCGCTGAGAACGTCCATGAACCGGTCACGGAACCCCAGGACCATTGAACCGTCACGAGCGAAAGCGAGGCTGGCCAGTTCGGGCTGCGGATCGATGAAGGGACCGCCGTCGTTGAACTTGTCCCAGTCCAACAGGTTGGTGTTCCACGGGTTCCAGTGGTTGTCCTGGTCAGACGCCGCCGGGGCGCCGAGGATGACGTCCCCGCGTTCGAAGTTCAGCGGGTGCGTCAGCACCGGGGTGAACCGCGTGCCGTCGTAGGTGTAGACAACGGCCTTCAGGTCCGCACGGTTCTGCGTGCTCTCCGCGCTGCACACGCCGCCGACGTAGAGCGTGTTGTCATGCGTGGCAACCGCGAACGGCCGCCAGTCGGTGGGCGCCGCGCAACCCGGGTCCGGGATCGGCACGGTGGACTCGGACTCGGACGCGGTGGCGCCGGTCGCGTCGAAGCTCACCAGGGTCCGGGTCAGCAGGTTCACCGCGTACAGTGTTGAGCCGTCCTCGGACAGGGCCAGGCCGCCGATGCTCTCCTTGCCCGGCGCGTTGGTGAACCCGGGGTCCTTGATCATGTTGGCGGTGTCGTGCGGGGTCACCGCGGCGCCGGGCACCTTGGCGAACAACGCCGGCGCACCACCGGTGGTCGGCACGGCGTAGATCGCATCCCCGCCGTCCGGCCCGTACGGGGCGTACCGCCGGGCGAACTCGCCCTGGAACAGCCGGTTGCGGTACTTGTCGTAGGCCAACGCGAACGTGGTGCCCACCTGCGACTGCGTGTCCAGCGTGGACGGGCACGCCACCGCGGTGGGGCAAGTGCCGCGAACGTCCCGCCCGAACGCCACCAACGCGCGAGTGTCCGTCCCGCTGGCGCCGTTCTGGATCGGCACGAAGTACCGCGAATCCGGCAGGGCGTAGTCGGCGGCGTCCCAGACCCCGGTGATCACCGAGGCGTTCTTGCCGCCCGACACGTCCACGAACGTGGTGAAACTGTCGAAATGGTTCTTCGCGGTCGAGGCCGGCGCCGCCCGCAAGTGGTTGCTGTAGGACGCCGGGACGGTGACATCGACGCGGTACTGGCCACCGGTCAGCTCCGCCGACGGCGACACCACGACCTTTCCGGTGGCATCCGTGACGCCCGCGACGTGATGGCCGCCCGGGTCGGCGACGTCGATGTTCATGCCCCGCTGCGGCACGTCCATAGTCGCGTTGATCACGCCGGTGCCGAAGAAGTCCCGCAGCACCTGCACGGTCAGTGTGCCGTCGGCGGTCGACGCGGCTGCCGGTCCAGCTGCCACAGTGGCGCTGGCTACCAGCAACAGGCCGGATAACCCCAGCCGCGCCAGCCTGCCCGTGCGCGTCCCGACTCTCCGGCTCAGTCCTCTGCCGGCTCGGCTCATAGGAATCGCTGTCCCCTTGTCATGTGAGCACCAGCCCCCGCCTGCCCGTGGCCCCGCTGGCACGCCGGGCACGAAAAGTGACCACGAACCGTCACAGCCAACCAGAAGTCCTCATCACGTTGACGCCACGGCAGGGTGATTCAGGGGGTGAATCGGCGAAGCTGTTAGCGTCGGGTCGCGTGCGGAGCAGCAAAGTCCAGCAACGTCTCCCGCGGCGCGCGACCGACCGGCGCCGATGGCCGCGGCCACGCTGTGTGGTTGTCGCAGCCATCGGCCTCGTGGCCACAGCGGTGGCCGCGTTCGTGGTCGTGGACAGCACTTCTGGCCCTACCGGCCCGCGGGCGTTGACCTCGGATGAGGCGAACCGACTGGCGATCACTCGGTTCCGCAACTACCAGACGGGGGGCCGCGCGGTGACGATCACCGTGCCGAGCACCGCCGGCGGGTTGGTGATCACGGGGTCCGTCGACTACCGCGCCAAGCTCGGTTACGGCGTGGTGCACGGCGCCGGCCGCGACACGTCTAGCGACGGGTTGGTCCAGTGGACGGCCACCACTGTGCTCGTCCACCCGATGGCGAACACCCCGGCGACGGCCCCGGCATCGCCGCCTGGGTCGGGCTGGTTCAGCCGCCCGCTGCAGTCGTCCGGCAGTTCGCTGGACAGTTCGCTGGCCATTGCGCTCAGTCTCGGCAGCGACCGGCCGGACAACGCCGAACTGCTGCCCCAGAACGGCGCCGCCTGGGTCGGGCCGGACCAGGTGGCCGGCCATCAGGTGGATGTCATGACCGGGCCGCACACCCACTCCGTGTCCGGGACGGCGGGCGACGTGCGCTACTGGATCGGCTCGGACGGCGCCATGTACCGGGTTCGGGCCGGTGTGGCCTCCGAGCCGCAGCCGGTGGTCATCGATTTCGACACCCAGAAATACGTTCAAGTTCAGCCGGTCCCCGGCGCCGGCCCGACGCGGTAGTCGCTGCTCAGGACATCTGCACCCGCGCGCCGTCGGCGAGCAGTGACACCGGCGGCAGCGGGATGCTCGCGGTGTCCGGCAGTTCCGGGACGGCCGGGACAGCGGTGGCGCCGGCGGTGGCAGCGTTGGGAAACTGCGGCTGTGTGCCCGGAGCGGCAACATCGGTGAACGGGATGCCGCCCGGCGCCTTCGGCATCGTCCAGGTGCCGGACGGCGTAGGTGACTGCGTGGAGACCGGGCAGCCAGCGGTCGTGGCGAGCTCGGACGGCACCGTCGCCCGCAGGTCGTTGCCCCGCAGGCAGTTGCCCCGCCCCTGCGTGCCGTCGGGGAATGTCCAGCCGACGTCGACACCGTTGCCGGCGAAGGTGTTGTCCACGATCTGGTTGCCAATGGGCGGCAGGTCGGCCGTCGCGGTGATCACCAGCCCCGCGTTGACATTGCCCGCGATGCGGTTGCGGAGGAACTGGTTGTCGCTGCCGCCGTCGATGCCGATGCCAATGCCCCACCCGCCGTCGGCCTGCTCGGGCGTCGACGGCTGCTGGTTGACCGCGATCAGGTTGCCGGCCACGACGGCTCCCTGCTGCGGGAGCAGCTTCTCCTGATGGTCGGAGTTGGTGGTGAGCCCGACGCGGTTGCCGACAAGACGGTTGCCGACCACGTACATGTCGCCGCTGGCGTTGGTGCCTTCGTAGCCGACCGCGTTGAGTTCGGCGATGTTGTCCCGCACCACGATCCGACACGGCTTGCACTGGCCGACGTAGATCCCCGAGTCCGCCCCGCCAGAGGTGTACGAGTGCTCGATGACACCGTCCTGCGCCGAGAACGCGTAGATGCCGTACAGACCGTTGCGGGTCGCGGTGACGTAGGAGACCAGGAACGACTTCAGGAAGGTGACGGGCTCGTCGCCGGTGTCGTAGCCGCCGTTCTGCCCCGGCAGTCCCGTGGCCGCCTTCGCCGAACCGGTGACCAGGATCCCGTTCTGGGTGTTCTCCTCCACGGTCAGGTTCTCCACGGCCACGCCGGGCGCGGCGACGATGATGCCGTTTGGCTGCCGCAACTGTCCGTCGATGACGACCTTGTCCCGGGACTCGCCGCGAAGCGTCACATTGGCCGTGGTGACCTTCACCGACTCGTGGTACACGCCCGGCGCGACCAACACGAGATCACCGGACTGAGCCAGCGACACCGCGGCCGAGATCGTCGGGGCGTCCGCCGGCACACGGATCGTCACGTGCGCACCGGCCGGTCGCCGGCCCTGGCCTGGTCCGTCACCACCGGTGCCACAGCCGCTCAACACGAGTGTCAGCGAGCCCAGCACCGCGACCATCACGCGAAGACCAAAACGCGGCATGACCCGAGTCTGGCATGGATGCCGGATTCGCCTGCGGCAGGGCGGGTATGGCACTCTCCGGACTCGTGCGCCGAGCCGATCGCCACCCGTCACGCCGTGCCTTTCTCGGTGTCACCGGTGCCATGGCATTAGCCGGCCTCACCGCCGGGTGTGAATCGCGTTCCGTCCCGTCGGGCCAGGTCGATGCCCCTGCGTCGGCCACGCCGGTGTCCCCGACGGGTCGGGGACAGGCGGGCATCACGCTCCCGCAACCGGCCCAGCCCAACCTCCTGGCCGTGATCGCCGACGTCGCCGACGGCGTGGCTGTAGGCCCGTTGCTGGCCGAACTCGGCCAGACCATCCGCGCGCTCGCCGCGGGTACCGAGGCGCGACTGCTGGGCCTACCACCGGGCGATCTCACCGTGACGATCGGGGTGGGGCCCAGGCTGGTGCGCATGGTCGATCCGTCCCTGCCCGGCGCGGCGGATCTCCCCGAGTTCTCCCGCGAGCAGATCGCCACGCAAGCACGTGGCGGTGACCTCCTGATCCAGATCTGTGCCAGCGACGTCGTGGTTGTCCCGGTTGTCGCCGCCGCGCTGCTGGGCCAAGCCGGTGACCGTCTGCACGAACGCTGGCGGCAGTCCGGCCGCCGCGGCGCGAACATTCCCGTAGACCAGGACCGGACCGCGCCACGAAACGTGTTCGGCTTCATCGACGGCATCGTGGGCCCGCACACGACTGCCGAACAACAACGAGACCTCTGGCTGGCCGGACCGACTCCGGTCGCCGGCGGCACCATCGCCGTGCTGCGCCGGATGGAATTGGACCTGCCGCAGTTCGCCACACTGTCGGTCGGCGAGCAGGAGGCCGTCTTCGGCCGGCGCCGAGACACCGGCGTCCCGCTCTCCGGTGGCGACACCGCCTCGGACCCGGACCTCGGCGCCAAGACGCCGGACGGGCGCTACCTCATCCCGGCAGACGCCCATATCCGCCGGGCGCACTCCAACGTGGTCGGCGTGGGGCTCATGCTCCGGCGCTCCTACAGCACCGACGAACCCGTCCCCGGCCTCCTGTTCGTCAGCTTCCAGAACAACCTGCGAACCTTCACCAACACCCTCACCCACATGGACAATTCTGATGCGCTGCTGCGCTTCACCACCACCACAGCCAGCGCGACCTTCCTGATACTCCCCGGTTTCGACCAGCAACGCCCGCTCGGCGCCACCCTGTTCCGCTGACCAATCAGTCCATAGTGGGATATCAGAGCACGCCGAGTTCGTACGCCCGCATCAGCGCGTCCTCCCGGCTAGACGCCTCGAGCTTGCGGTAAGCGCTTTTCACCTGCGTACGCACTGTGTTGACGGACACGACGAGCTTGCGCGCAACCTCCGCGACGGTCAGGCCGGCGTCCAGTTCCGTGAGCACCACGTGCTCGCGGCTGGTCAACTCGACCAGGCGGACGCGCTCGGGGAACACCGGCCGGGCACGGGCCAGCCGCCATGTCGCCTCATCCGTCAGGGGAATGTCGACCAGCCGGATCAGGTCGTCGCGATCGACCGGCGACAACGACGCGAGCGAAAGCACGTCATCGGGCGAGCGCACGCGGCTGACCAGCCCGACCGACTGGCGGGCCTCGTCCTTGTCACCCATGCGCAGCGCGGCGATCGCCCTGAGCAGCAGCATCTGCCGGGCGTCCCGGCGCGAGGTGGTCTCGTGCCAGGGCATGCGCGCGGCCATCGCACGGACAGCCTCGTACTCGCCGTTGAGCAGGCGGAGTCGAGCGGCGGGCAGTGCTAGCCACGACGTCTGTGGATCCGCCTCCTTGATCACGCGGAGCGCCCGGGTGGCCTGGCCGTTGGCGATCAGTAGATCGACGTGGGCGCGTCGCACCACCCGGACGGCGATGCCCTGTTCGACGAGTGCGGGCGCGTGACTGAGCCGGAGCGCGCCCAGGTGAGCCAGCGACGCGGCCGGATCACCGAGGTACAACCCGCGCGCCAACACGAGCGCCGCCGCGAAGGGCCAGACCTCCAACTGTTTCGTGCCGTCCCCGGTGATCTCCAGGCAGGTCGCGAGAGTCGCCTCGTCGTAGCGGTCCAACGCATCCCAGCCCTGCGCGACCGTCCCACCCGCGGTGAGCAGGAACCGGACCCGCTGGGATGGCGACTCGAAGTCCCGCATCCGGTCCAGCCACTGCCGCGCGAGGGCACCGTGACCGAGATGTCCGAAGATCATGGCGAGATTCGCGGTCGCGTTGAGGGCCGTGGCTGCCGTTGTCGGCTCGACCGTCGCGTGCTCATAGGCCTGGCGGTACAACGCGACCGCAGCCGGAAAGTCATCCATCAACGACCGCGTCAGGCCTCGCTGCATGGCCAGCCAGCCAGGGCGCGGCACCCCATCGACGCCGGGCAACGGGCTGAGCTGCGCAACGCGGCTGGTCAGGCGCTGCCCCAACTCCTCGGCCTCGGCGCACGCCCCGTGCATGCGCAACCCGATCATCGCCGCGGTGCCGACCGCGACGAGTGTTGCGATCGACGTCTCGCTCGCGATGTCCATCGTCGCCATCAGGCGGGTACCAAGTTCGGCGTAGTGGCGCAGATACGATCGAAGCTCGCTGACGTGTGGCTGGTTCGCCGCGTGGTAGGCGCCGATCCACGAGATCATCAGGCGGGGACGAGCGCGCAACTCCTCGTCCGGCACCTGGCCCAACACGAAAAGCAACCGACCGGCGAGTTCGCCCTCCACCGCGAGGATGTGCTGGTCGCACAGGGCTTCGAGCCCGACCCAGTCGCGCTCCTCTGCGATCCTGGCCAGCGCTTCCGGCAAGTTGGCCACCGAGACACGAGCGGGTTGTGTTCTGTGCGGCACCGTTTCTGCTCTCCCCCAGGCCAGGCCGATAGATCTCGCTCGCGAGTACGAGGTGCTCGGGCTTTCCCGCCTCGCTCACTTCCGGTGGACAAGACAACAACCTGGCACGCAAACGTAGCAGCCGTCATGTCCGACAACCGGGTGAACTTGGCCTCCATGCAGGCCAACGGATGGACGCGAAGACAGGCCTTGTCACCGCGCTGCTCGGCGATCACGCGATCGGCGCCGGATTCGATGTGCTGTCGAAGAGCTGCAACGGCTTCCTGATCGTGCAACTGGTGTGGGCATAATCTGGGTGCTGTCCTTTGGCGGCGAACACGATTCGGGATCCATCCGTGGTGCCCTGGCCCTCGCGTCTCGGCGCCGAACACTGCACGCCGTCGATCATCGGGGACGCGGGTGGGTCAGGTGGGGTAGTGACCACGCAGCCTGCCGCCAGCCCCAAGAACTCGAACGTGTTCTAATTTCGCCATGGGTGGGGTGGTGGAGGGCCGGGTCGACCCGGCTTTCCAGACCGCGCGCGACGTCTTCGAAGCGAGCTTCACCGACGGGCAGAGCGTCGGCGCGGCCGTGGCGGTGTTCGTGGACGGCCGGGCCGTCATCGATCGCCGACTGACACCCGGTCCATCGCGGCAGGGCCGTGCGCGCTTGGCTGGCGGCCAACACCGAGCGGGTCGAACTGCACGTGATGCCCGGCTACAGCCCCGAGTTGAACCCGGACGAGCTGTTCAACGCCGATCTCAAACGCAACAGGCCCGCCTCCCGTGCCCGCACCGCGGAGCAGTTGGCCCGGGACACGCGCCGCTTCCTGCGTCGACGTCAGCGCCAGCCGCACCTCGTCCGCGGCTACTTCCGGGCACCTCATGTCCGCTACGGGATCATGTATGCAACTGAATAGTTTGGCTCAATAAATGCCGCCAGATCTGCGATTTTGCAAAAAATCAGACCAGGTCTCCCATCTTGGCGATCAACTGATCGCCGGTCAAGCCTGTCAAGTTTGTGTCACGAGAGCGAGGTGCTGCAGAAGCGGAAGGCACGTAGCCTCTCGCTGTCTCAATAATCCCAGCCATCTGCCGGTCAACCCCCTTGGTGGCGACAGCAAAGGCTTTCGCGGCAGCCTGAATGGCAGTGTAAGAAGTCACCGGAAGACATCCCAAAAGGACTTTCAGTGGCGCGAGGTTGACAGTTTCAATGTCGTTTGATGCAACTTCCGCTCGATTCACTGTTTTAGCTCCTATCTATTTCTCTCAAATTTAGTAGGAAATCTCTCTGCGTGTCAACGTAGCGTGGAGCAGGGGTTTCAACGCCAGTCGATCGACCGAGTCTTCATGTGGGACACATCACAGCCATGAGTATTTAAGCCGAAAGTGATCTTTTCCTGTATGTTGATCACTAGTGGTCGAGGTAGAGGACGCGCGCCAGTTGTCGCCTGCGGAGCGGGAGGTACTGCGGCTGCGGGTGGTCGCCGCGTTGGAGTCTGGGAAAGTCGAGGGCTACCGGCAGGCAGCGGCAGTGTTCGGAGTTGAGATGTTCAGGATGGTCCACCACCCGTCGGACCGGCCAGGGTCGGTGGTCAGGAGGCCGCCGGGCTTGATCGGCGACGCGGTGACCCGCCCAGTCTCGTCCGCCCGCCCCAGCAGCCCGTGCTCCGGGTCGGTCTAGGACACGGCGGCGCGCCAGGCCGGTTCGCGATCCCCTCCAGCACGGCAGCGGCTTCCGCGCCGTCGAAGCCCTGCCCGGCCAGCGCCACCTTCGCGACGGAGTGGACCTCGACGCGCACCCAGGTGTCCCAGTCTGTGACCGCGCCGACCGAACGGCGCTTGCGGACACAGGTCTCGCACGGTCCAGCCGCACCCGCAGCGCGCCCTCGACCCGCTCCAGCACGTCGGGTGAGGCTGTGTGCGCAGGTCTGGCGCCGCCGTGGTGACGGCCGGGCTGGTGGTGCTTTGTTAGGTGCTGTAAAGCCTATTGCAGACGGCGAGGGCGACCGCCGCAGCTGCGACAAGGCACCCGGCCATCGAGACCTGTGCTCAGCCCTGGAAGCCCTCCCCTGCGACTGCAACGGCGTGGTTCTGTTCCCGCCACGCCAGCGGTCTCCCATCGCCCGATCAGGTGGACCTGCTGTCATACATCCGCGAAGGTATTGCGATCAACAAATCGGGATGGAGAAGGCGTTCAAGGGTCCCAAGGTCATCCTGGACCGGATGGGCGTGTTCGATGTGCATCGGATCGCCGAGGCCGATCCGGAGGAGTTCGCCGCCCTGGTCTCCACGCCGCCAGCCATCCACCGGTTCCCGGGCTCGATGGCCAAGCGCTTGCAGGCCCTCGCCCAGTTCCTGGTCGAACACTATG
The DNA here is from genome assembly GCF_003387475.1 of Kutzneria buriramensis. Classification (GTDB taxonomy): domain Bacteria; phylum Actinomycetota; class Actinomycetes; order Mycobacteriales; family Pseudonocardiaceae; genus Kutzneria; species Kutzneria buriramensis. Next base: position 27,503 of record NZ_QUNO01000023.1, read on the forward strand.
ACGGCAAGGTCGAGTCGATCTGGAAGCAGGGCAAGCCCGACGGCGCCGAGGTGCTCAAGCGCCTGACTAAGCTGCCCGGTTTCGGCGACCAGAAGGCCCGCATCTTCCTGGCTCTCCTAGGCAAGCAGATGGGTGTCCGTCCTGCCGGCTGGCGTGAGGCCGCGGGTGCCTACGGCGAGGAGGGCTCCCGTCGCAGCATCGCCGACGTCGTGGACGCCACGTCGCTCGGAGAGGTCCGGGCATTCAAGAAGGCGGCGAAGGCGGCGGTCAAGGCTTGAATCGCGGTACGGCGGAGCGGCACGTTGCAACCAACCTGCCGTCGAGCGAGTGCGCAGGTTCGTGCCCCGGCAGGATTCGAACCTGCGCACCCGCCTCCGGAGGGTGGCCTCCGTTACTGACACCTGCATCTACCTGCAACTTTACCCCCAGCTACAGCCTCCGAGGCCACCCCGACCACACCGGTAAACGCTGCTTCGCGTCACACGTGGTGTCACGAAAGGCTTGACCAGAACGTTATGGAAGGCATGCCCGCTCGGGCGTGTTGCGACGCATCGGCCACGCCGACTGCGGTTAGAACCAACAAGGCCCTTCCGGGGGGCGACTCTGACCATCATCGCTGTCGCGGACACTGGCCTGCCCAACGCTGCCACCGTTGACGGCGTTCGAGCCGGTCCGGCGAATACGTCATATTCGTCGGACCAGCCGCGACTCGGCACGAACCTACTCCGCCGTGGCAGGCTTGTTGCTCCGGGCGGCTTTCCAGGCGGCGGCGAACACTGGTTCCAGTACCCACCTGCCATCCTCTGGCCGCTCCTCGATTACATCAAGGTATCGCAACAAATCGGCCAGCCGGATGCCATGGCAGTCATATTCGTCGAACAGCTCGACCAGATCCTCCATAGTCATTGGTCCGTCGTACTCGATCATCTTGGCGAATGCGGCGTTCACGGCCGGGTTATTGGTGATGCCGACTTCCTCGACGAGCTTGATAGCGTACTTTCCACTGGCCACGCCAGCGGTGACGAGCTCGCACACCCGCCGGGCGCTGTGCCTGGATGCGGCAAGCTGTGCAGCCTCGTCAAGCAGGGTTGGCCAGCCCCCAGTTGCATCCATCAACAGCTTCTGGTCGGTGTCGCTGAAACGGGAGATCTTCTCATTCTCTGATGCCGCCCAGGACCGCAGCCCATCCGCAGACAGTCGACGCATCACAATGATCTGGTCGGTGAAGGAAGTGAGGTTAGGCGCGTCCAGGCAGGTGAGGAGGTCACTCCTGCTCGCATCCGCCAGCACTACGACGGATCTGGTGACCCCTGCCACCGGCATAAGGTCCAGTGCGTTCTGCAATGACGTGATTGCATTGTCCAGTCGGGTATTGGACAGCTCCGAGACAACGACCCGATGTCGACTGCCCTCCGTGCCGCCGGTCAGTTCCTTCTTGAAGGTCCCCGGACGTAGTGCTTTGTGAATGGTGAACCGGGCCCCGATCCGGTCGGCTTCCTCCTCCAGAAGCATCTGAACGCGGTTGATACCGCTTGCTGGGGTGCCTACGACGACCAGCAGTCGATTAGCTCGCTCGATCACCGTGGCCAGCTGTCGTTCCGTCAGCGGTGAGATTGATCCGTCCTTCAAGGTGCGACGCACGTGCTCAGCCGACAGTCGCGTGACCTTCTCTTTCCAGTTCTCCCTGCACAATTCATCCTCGATCGTCTCTCTGGTACCCAGGAGTCGGAGGACATTGCTGGAGCGCAACCGCCATCGGCCGTTCCTTTCCGACAGAACGCCCAGTCCACTCATCTCCGACAAGAGGGAGCGGAATTCGTCAGGGCCCCGGTGTGGAAATCCATCGGGCCACCACGCACGGCATTCGTCGCGCAACGTGTTCGTGTCGATAGTGTGGTCTGCCCCGTTGTCCAGCGCGTCGAGCGCGACGATCAAGGCAATCAGTTTGTAACGGGAGTCGAGTTCGAGAGTGAGCTGGACGGTTTCCCGCACTTTCTGTCGAACAGTATCCGACCCGATGACCCGCTCAAGGTCCTCGTCGCGGATGAGATAGTCGGGCCCGTCGATCCCGCGACGGCTTAGCGACTCTCGTACCAGGGCCTCCCCAACGAGTTGTAGCAGTTTGGGTTGGTAGTTGCAGTAGGCCAGTACCCGGTGTACGAGCTCGTCGGACTCGAACGTGATACCGAGGGTCTCCATCGGGGTGAACATCAGCCGGTACGCGGGGTCCGGCGACAGCGGGCCGATCACGATCGGATCGCCGAAATGTGCGCCGGCCAGAGGCTGGTTGGGGAGGTGTGCGAACCGCTGTACTTGGTGCAGGCCGGCGAAAACCGGCTTGAAGCGCCGATCGGTCGCGTTCATCAGATCGCGCAGTCGGGTCGTGTGCCGGAAGCTGGTTTCGGCGTCCGCGTCGAAGAACATGTCGCACTCGTCGAGCAGCAGTAACAACCGCCGGCTTGGGTTGGTGCCCAGCCACGAGGTGACCGCCCTCTCGACGAACTGGGCACTGTCCCGGGGACGGCCCTTCGATGGGACTATACCGCGCTGGTCGAGTTCGCCGGCAATCATGCTCCACAGGTCGTCTACCTGATCCGTCGATCCGAACCCGACCGGCAGTGATAGGTACACCGCCGCACGTTCAGGAACGGCCTCGAACTGGCGAGCCGCCGCCTTAAGTAAGGCCGATTTGCCGAGTTGTCGGCCGCCGTACAGGAGGCTGGTTCCGAAACTGTCGGTTACCTGTTGCAACTCGTGCTTGCGGCCAAAGAACATCTCACGTGGGACATTGCCGATTGCATGTGGATGATAGGGGTTAGTCGCCGCAAACGGCAGCAGAATCCGTTCGGTCGTGGGGAACTGGCCGCCACCGGTTGTTGCTAGATAGGCGATCGCCGCGTCGTCGAGCACCATGATCGACCGATCCGGCTGCTCGGCGCAGGCCTTCGCCAGCAGGTTGCGCTGGTCGTGGGTCATCGTGCCGAATAGCGCGATCAGGATGGGGTCTGTAGTCAGATCTTGCGCGACCCAGGTCAGCAAGGTCTGTGCATCCTGGACATCCCAGCACATCATGATCTTCAGCTTGTCGTCGGTGCGAGACCCGAACGCTGGCATGAGCGCTTGCGGCATCCGTTTGAACCCTGTCAGCTCGAACCACTTGCGGTTCGGGGCGTAGGTCAGCTTGTACGGCGGTCGCTCACCAGTGAACTCAATACCGGCCAGCCGTAGCGCCGAGGCGAACGCCGCCTTCAGCTTGCCGTGGCGCTGTTCCCGGATGGTCTTCATCTCCATCCACTCCCGCAGCCCGTCCGCGGCAGCGGACCGGGAGGCGTCGGACAGGTGGCCAAACTCCAGACCGTGCGCGGACGTACCCTCCCGCGCGGCCCGGACGACGTCGGCGTCCACGCCCGTCCTGAACGAGCTGACGACGGCCAGGAACGCCGCCCGGTGCCCAGACGTCTCGGCCGTCGGCGGTTCCTCGCCGGCGAGGGCGTTGAGGAGGTACTCCTCGGCTGTCGCGAGATCGCCGGTGTCGATGCACGACTTGACGGTTTCCGCCGCGTTGTCAGCCACCTGACCCGCGGCGGCGTTGAGCTCCTGCTGTGCCCGTGCCCACAACGCCGCCTTCGCTTGCTCGGCGTACCTGGGAAGGTTCTCGGCGATACCGGTGAGCTGGCCGCGCACGATGCCAAGGTCGGGTCTTTCGATCTGTGCGGCTTCCAGCTGTGCAATCACCTGCGCGTACTCGACGGGGCCGAGTTGCCCCAGCCGCGCCGCCTTGTTGACGCGGGACGAGATGTTCTGGCGTAGCGTGCGCAACTCCTGCCGAGATCTGGTGATGCACTGCTCCAGCCAGTCGGACATCTCATCGGCCCGTACCGGATCGGTTTCGGTCTGGGTGTCGGCGATGACGTCGACAATGGTGCGGGCAGCCACGTAGTCCTCATGCGCAAGCCGGTTCTCGAAGGCATCCATCCAGCTGGTGATGGCGGCAGTCGAGATGTGGTCGACAGTGATGTCGTCCATCGGGACGAGCTTGCCGTCCATACGCAGCGACGGACAGCGCAGCAGGTCCCGGTTGACGACCACAATTGGGTCCGGTTCAGTCCCACTCAGGCTCCGGCCGTCAAGCAGTTGGGCGCTGCGGGTGAGACTGGACAGGCACGCATGCGCGGACGCCGCCATCACCACATCCAGTTTTGTGTCCGCCACCGTCTTCAGTTCGGACTCCGCGGCGCCGAACTCCTGGCGGACTGCGGCACGCAGCTCGGCCAGGATCGAGGGAACAGGTACTCTGCCTTGCTCGGTACCTAATTCGGAGCGAACTGCGTCGACCCAGCTGCCAGCGACCTCAAGCGACTCCATCGCGTGGTCTAGTAAGCGGCGGCGGGCGGAGCCTTCGAGGGGCCGGCTGCCTGATCCGCGCAGCCTTTCGTCCTCGCTGCGTAGTTCTCTGGCGAGAAATTCCCGCTTGAGGAGCTTGCGAAGCTTTTCCGCGACATCGTCTACTTCTTCCCGCCGGTCGTTGGCGGCAACGTTGAGCAAGGAGCCAATCAGTCCGTCTGGTGACCACCAGCTGTCTACGAGCTGGTTGGCCCGGGCGAACCGGATTGTGCGGGGCTTGGTGCGTTCGCGGTATGCGTGCGCGGAGGCGGTTGCGATGTCGTTGTCGGCGCCGGCGATGGGTGCCAGGGCCTTGAGAGTATCGCTGTCGGACAGCACGCCCTGAGCGGAAGCCGTGCCGATGGTTCTGGTCAGCTGGCCGACTGCCTGCAGTTCATGCAGGTTGTTGGCTACGTCCTTGACGATCTCGCCGGCTGCGGGATCGGCGATCACCAAGGCGGCGCGGACGGTAGCGGCTAGCAGGGCAAGTTGCGCTGGACGGTTGCCGTCGAAGTGGTGGACGCGTAGCTCACCAATGGCGTTGCGTAACGCTATCGCGGTTGGGCCGGTTTCGCTGCGGACCGCCTCGGACAGGGTAAGCAGCCGCAGCGCCAGCGCTATGGTGTCCAGTCTGGCCACGGCTGCTGCGTGGTGTGCCAGGCCGTACTCTCCATTGCGTAACAACGAAGCGATCTGCTGGTTATTGCAGTGATCTTCGCCGTCGTTCCCGGGCTCGGCAGTGGCGTCGCCCGAGGTACGGCCGTTGGGGATGGTGTCCTGGCTGCTATCGATGGGCTTGTCGCGGGCGGCGGTTTGCTCTGCGACCTTGCCTTGTCCGGCGAGCTCCGGGGATTGTGCGTCTGGTTCGGCTACGGAGGCGGGAGCGGGCCGGACTTCGTCGCCCAAGATAGTCGAATGCGCTGTAGCCACGGGTTCCTCGGTAACCGGTTCGGGGTGTTCCGGTCTCAACGGTGTCTGACGGGTGCCCGCGAGCTGTGAATGGCCGTTCGGCATGGGAAACCCCTCCGCCACCGCCGTGCCGGGGGCCTTGGGGCGGGGCATGCGGTCCTCACCGGGTGAGCGGGGCGGAACGGTGAGCTGGCCTAAGAGCGCCACCGCCACAATCGGCGTTAACTCTGCGGGGAGGTGCTGGTGCGCGATGGAGTAGCACTCCATCGCGGTGGAGGAGTCACCGGCCGAAGCCGCGTCGATGAGTCGCAGCAGTGCGGTCAGCGCACTGACGTAGTTGCGCTGGGCTTCGTCCCAGGAATGCGCCCGCACCAGCGCCTGCGTGAGCTCACTGATCTTGCCGAGCACGTCGCGGGAAGACTCGGGCCCAGTGATGGTGCCCAAGCGCCCGAGTTGGTCGCGGGTAGATCTCTCGTCGGATGCAGCGGCGATCGCCGCGCCCAGCATCTCCAGCAGTATCCCGCAGTCCTCTGTGTCCGCGAACTCTGCTGCGGCTGTGTCGAGACCGAGCTGCGCGTTTGCTCCGCGGAGGAGCGGCTTTACGCGCTTGACGAGGGCGTAGAGTTCGTGAATCGGCTCGAGGTGCCTGCTCGCCGGCAACCGCTTGTTCTCAAGGTGCCGTGCGAACTTCTCCGCCTGTGTGCGGGCGGCGGCTACGGCGTGTTCGAGTTGCATGGCTGCGGCTGTGAGGTCGTCGAAGCTCACGACGACCTCGGCAACGACGTCGGATTCCTGGTGCTGGGTATCGAGATTGGCTGCAGCGGCGCCTGCGTGGGGAACAACCGACTCCACGCTGCTGCCGTCCGCATGCTCGTGTTCGTCGTGTTCGAGCCAGACCGCTTCCAGAGCCACGCACCCTGCGGCCACGTCGGTGACGATATCCGTGGGCCACGTCGGTAGTGCCAGGCCGGAACCCAGCCCGCACCGAAGGGCGGCAACCAGTTCCGGTGCGTCGTACCAGTGCGTGACAACCATGAGCCGGACCGCATTGATCTGCGACTGATCTTCCACTAGCGCCGTCTTCAGGGCCTCGTCGTCGCGGTCTTCCAACCATCGTTGCAACGCGACGGACAGACCCCGCAGCGCCGATGTGGAGAAGTAATGCACGCCCTTCATTCGCTGTTCGGGTGATAAGTTGCGAATACGGTGCAAGCCCATCGTGGCGGTAGCCGGTGCCGGCTTCCTCGCCGCTGGCACCTTGAGATCGCGGAGGAAGTTAGTCCGCCCGGGGTTGGGCATGCGCCACACCAGCTCGGTGAACTCCTCCGGGCCGATGACCTCGAGAGCATCGTTCACCGGATCACCGAGGCGTTCCAGCTGAGCGGCGAGTTCGGCTTCGGCCGTGTACAGCGCCGTGTCCGCCAGGCTGGCCGCTTCGGTAGCCAGACGGGTGAATCCCTCCGAGGTGTAGATCAGCGGCTGGTTCTGGTTGCGTGCGCGGCGGGAACGGCTGGACATCTGGGATGAACTCTCCTGTCGACGTTGTAGATCCGGCGAAGCATGGAGGTCGTGGATGCTGATCGGTCATGTCAGCTGGACCCAGTAGGGTCCCAGTTCGCTTCCCCGGGTGTGGCCCTTGACGAAGGTGTAGCCGTCCGGAAGTTCTGGGTTTGCCTTCCGGCCGCGCAGCTTCTGGATGTAGCAGGCGTACGCCTCTCTGGCTTCGTCGCTGGCGCACCATCCATCGGGAAGTGCTCGTAGGCGCGGTGGAACCCAGTGTTGTTTGATCCTGGCGCGCAGCGCATCCTGTCGTTGCCGCTCGGCATGCTGTTGTGCCTGGCGCAGGGCGGACTGGTTGGGACACCACGCGAAGGTGTCGGGCTCGTCGCCGCCGGGCTCGCAGATTAGTTTTCCGGCGTCGACTAGCCTTTCGCAGGTGTGGATGACCTGCCACAGCAGCAGGGGGTGCACTAGGTCGTCCCCGAACAGGGCAGCAAGCAGTTGGGGGCCAGTGAGCCGGCGGGCCCCGAACGGCCCGGTGGCACCATGGCGACGCAGCACGGTGATGATGAGTGCGCGCAGCGGGTCGATCGCTTGTCGGGGTGCGGGCACGTCTGTGCCCGCCGCACCGATGTCTGTCATGGTGCCTGGGTCGTCTCCGAGAAAGGTGGCCAGGATCCGCAGGTCGGCCGCCCACCGGTAATCCGCTCCGTACGTGAGCGGCTCGTCAAGCAGATTCGTGGTCACTGACAGCCGGCGGGCACCGTGCGCCAGCGCGACCATGACCTTGATGCCGGGGTAGAAGGACAGCGGCCAGGCGATGCCGGTCAGCATGTCCTGTGACCGCCCGGCCCGGTGCACCCGCTCGTCCTCGGCGAGATCGTCGCCGTCGTGGTGCAGTTCCACGATGAGATCGCCATCGGCCACCATCGCCTTGAAGCGTTCCGGAAGCGGGAGGGTGTCGTTGTTGAGGTGGATCGGGCGCAGCGCCACTGTGTAGGCGATCAGGTTGTCGGAGAAGTAGTCGACAACTACCATGCTGCTGTCGTCGTGCTGATCTTCGGAATCTGGCTTGCCGGCGCCCGGCGTCGGCTCAGGAAGTGTGCCGTGCCGTCCGAGCCCGAGCGGCTGAAGCGGATCAACAGCGCGCAGGTCCACCGAGACAGGCGCGGCTTGGGTCCGCCATACCCCGCCGCTTTGCCACACATCGTCGACACGGACATGGACGCCGTTCGGGAGCAGTCCATCCACTGCGGACGTAACAAGGTCGGCGACGGCGAGGTTGGCGTGTACGAGCGCCTCGGCCGCGCCAGTGAACTCGAGCGGGTCGGGGACGAACTCGTCGTCGGAGCCTGCTCGCTTCGCGGCGTCTACCGTGCTCGCCAGCAGTGGCCAGACTCCGGTATAGCGAGGGCTGGGAGTGGGCCGGGCAATGGTGTGGATTAGCTCGTCGAGATCCGCTTTGCCAAGAAGCCTGTTGTCGCGACACTGTTCTTGGTACCGGCTGGTTGGAGTCGCGTAACCCGCCCAGCGGCGCAGGTGTGGTGCTTGCCCCAGCAGCGCATCGATCGTGTCCAATGCAGCGCGCAGCGCTGCGGCTAGGGTGTCGTCGTCTGGCTCGGTGAGCAAGCTACCGAGTGGGCCGCACACCACGAGTGACCGGGCTGTCGTGAGCATGTACTCGGTGTATAAAGCGATGTCGTCGAGGCGACCACGTCGCGGTTTCGGATAGTAGACGCGGCCGGTCAGGTGCCCGTGGTCGTCGAGCACTCCCCGGCGCCGCAGCCGTTGCAGTTCGTTGCGGTCGCGTCGATTCAGGAAGCCACCGAATGCATGCGGGTCAATGATCATCCGTTCGGGGCGGCAACCGTGCTCGTCGAACGAGTCTCGCGCGCCGGACAGGCGTGGGGGTATCCATCCGTCGGTGTCGGCTTCGTCTGCGCCGAAGCGGGCGATCACCTCTGCCCACAGTAGGTGTTCACCACGCTCGATGCGCACGAACGTGCCGACCGGCAGCACGGTAAGTGGCTTGGCCGTTGTGGTCAGCGGCACGAAGAGTTCCGGATCGACGAATGCCGCCCGGTAACCGCCGTTCTCCAGATCGAATCCGAAGTGCAGTGCATTGAACGCTGTGGTGGTGTGCAGAGGGATGCGGCGGACTCGGGCCACCTGGTCCAGATAGGTGAGAATCCTGGCGCGATCGGTGTCGGAGATGGCGTCGATGCCGCGCAGCAGGGCACCAGTGAACAATGGTTCGTCGTGCAGCGGTTGCCACACTTGTGCTTCTGGCATGGTGGTCATGGGGTCGCTCCTGCCTGCGTTGCCATGACGCGAGCGCGGTCTCGGTCGACGTGCCGTTGCAGCCGCCAGACTCGCTCGCCGTCGGCCAGCGTCACCTCGCCAGCGCTACCCAGTCGGGCCAGCGCGTCCTCGACGTGCCTGAGTTTGATGCCGGGATCGACTCCTCGGAGCCGGTGGTAGAGCAGTTGCGGCCATAACGGCCGCAGACGTCCCAGCTTGCCGGAGAGAAACGCCTCATCACCGCGAAGAACCCGGTGCAGCATGCCGGCGGTCAGGCCGCGGTAGTTGTCCCACAGCAACGCGCGGACGTACCGTTCGACCGCCGCCTGATACACGATGCTGTCCCGGTTGGCGGATGGCCGCGGTCGTGGGGTGTTTAACGCCCGCAGCAGCGCAGGCTGCGGTGCGGTGTCGTCCACGGTCGACCAGCAGCTTGAGCAGCGGCACCCCGCAGTGCTACAGGTACCCTTCGGCGCAGACTGGCCAGGCTGGCCGAAGTATTCGGTGAACGCCGTATTGGCGCACTGGGTTGTGTCGCAGTACCAGTCGCGCAGTGCGTCTATCTCCGCGGCCAGCCTCGCCCGCTGTGTGTTCATCCGGGCGCCGAAGTCGGCGGGTAGCATGCTGGCCCCACCAAGCGGCCGTACGGACACGAGTGTCCGTGTGTTGCCAGCTTGTGAGACGTCGACCGTACCCAGGTCGTGCATAGTCGCCAGCAGCGCCCAGGTGCCGGCGGCGTCGACGGCATGATCGGCGTATCCGGGCACCTGGGCGGTGAGCTGTCGGTGGATCTCGACGACTTGGTGCCGGCCGGGACGGGTCGCGGCAAGCTGTTGGACGCTGGTGATGGCGGCGGCAAGGGCCTCGTCGTCGTAGCGGACCGGATCGTCGACCGGTGTTACGGTCACTGTCGCTGGGAAGTCTCCGCCGTCGTCCACGGTGCCGGCCGTGGCGAGTGTCGCCAGTGCCCGGATGACGGTCGTCCGGTACGTCGCCACCGTCTCCGTCTTGCGGGCGTCGTAAGCCGACAGGCGGCCTGCGGCGATCTCGTTACCGATGACGGTGTCGGCGACCAGGTCGGGATCGAGCACGCCGCTGCTGCGGGCGGCGGTCAGCACGGCGCTGCCGATGTGTCGCTGAGTCGGTTCGGGCAGGCCTTGGGACGCCATCCAGGCGACCGTCTGGAAGCCCCTGCGGGTGCCGAGCGCCAGGCCGTGGGACGGCTCGGTGATCGCGGCCGGTGCCTTCCCAACCTGGTCGCGCCCGGCCCGGCCGAGCTGCTGGTACAGCCCAGCAAGGTCGGTGGGTGGGGACACGGCGAAAACGCAGCGGATATCCCTGCGGTTGACGCCGAGCCCGAACGCACTGGTGGCCACGATCAGCAGTGGGGCGAACCCCTCCTCATCCTTGGCTGCGGCGTCGCGGAACTCGGTGAGCACCGAGGCTTTCTCGGCCTCAGGCATCCGGCCGTGGAACCTGCGCACCCGCTTGGTGCCACCCTCGCCGACAAATTCGCGCAGATGCGCGTACAAAGCGTCCACCTCGCGGACGGTGAGGCAGTAGAAGATGGCGTGGTCGTCACAGGCCGTCGTGACGGCCTCGGCCAGGCCAGCCACGGCATTAGGTCCGGCGGTGCGCATGAACCGTCGATAGATCGCTAGCTCCGGGCGCAATGGGTCTTCGAACACCGTAACCAGCGGTTCACCATCAGCTGCTTCGGCGGGCAGACCGAACAGCCCGCTGCGCAGCCCTTCTCGGACTCCGCGGTTTGCGGTGGCGGTGACCGCCGTGACCCGCAGCCCGTGTGAAGTCCGCAGCTCGCTCAAAAATGCGGCGGCCCGGCGGAAGCTGGGGCGGAAGTCGTCTCCCCACTGGACGAAGGTGTGTGCCTCGTCGATGGCGACGCGGCGCAGGTTGCCCTTCTCGGCTCCTTCCCGCAACAGTTGCTGAAAGCGACGGTTCGCCAAGCGTTCCGGAGAGATGTAGACAAGCCTGATGCCGTGGTCGCGGACTCCGGTGAGCTGCTCGGCGACTTCGGTCTTTCCGCGGCGGCTGTTGGACTCCGCCATCGGCCCGACCAGGGCTCGGACGGCGCCGCCGATGGTCGCGTTGAGTTCGAGGGCCTGGTCCGCCATGAGCGCGACCAGTGGTGACACCACCACGGTGACGCCGCTCAAGGCAAGTGCAGGCAACTGGAAGGTGTAGGACTTGCCGAATCCAGTCGGCAGCAGCGCAAGTACATCGGTGTCATCGGCGACGGCACGGATCACTTCTTCCTGCTGAGACCGCAACGTCATCGGCTCGTCGCGGGGCCTGAGGCATCTGGCGATCTGTGTGCAGCGTTCCACGAGCAGGTCGCCCAGCGACCCGTTCGCACGTGCCGCTGCCTCGACATCCGGCTCGATGCGCGCCTTGAGGATCTTGCGGGTGGCGGGCAGAAGCGTGTGCTCAGCGAGCGACTTAGGCGTGCACAGCTCGTTGGCACGCTCGTAAGTGATCTTTTTGCAGTCGGCGAGGAATCGCCAGATCCGTTCCCACCCCTCAGCCATCGTGGCCAGATTCCCGCCTGCCGCCTCGCCGGTATCCGGGTCGGCCACCAGCAGACCGGGGTCCAGCGACTCCAAGAACACTTTCCGATAGCTGCGTCGAAGCGCGGTCCGCCCGTCGAGTTTCCGGTCGCTGATGACGATGACGCCGCGGTGGCCGGCTGATCGAATAAGTCGGCCGACCGCTTGCCGCAGGTCCATCGCGGCCAAGGGCAGGTAATACAACTCGGTGGCGGCTCGGTCGGGGTTGGGGTCCCCACTGGACGCGGCACGGCGGGCGACGGCGGCGCGGCGAGCCGCGACCACTGGGTCAGCGAACGGTGCGAACGGGAGCTTGTTGATCCACACCAGCGACAGCCGGTCAGCGGGAAAGTCGACGCCCTGCCACATGCCACGGGTCGCGACGCAGAACCCGCCGGACTCCGTGAAGGCATGCGCAGCTCGCGCATTGCCCAGGATCGGGGAAACTGCGACAGGAACGTCGGGTGCGGTTGCCGGCAGTTCGGCCAGAAGGCTCTCGGCGATCGCAGACGCCGTGCGGGTGGCGGTGGTGAGCACCAGCGCGCCACCTGTGAACGCCTCTGCGTGCTGTCTGCCGGATCGGGGTGGGATCACCTCCCGGCGAACGACCTCTCGTGCATACCCGGCGAGTTGGTGGCCGACCGCACGGACCGCGCCGTCGCTCTGCTCAGCCCAGCTGGGAAAGTCGGTCAGGCAGATCAGACGAGCCTGCTTGGCGAGGTCGAACGGGCCGGCAAGGCAATGCGCATCAACGTCGGAACCAAGTGCAAGCCGGCTGCGGATGTAGTCCCATCGGCCCGAGACTTGCAAGGTTGCCGACACATAGAAGATGCGGGCGAAACGTGCCTTGGCTAGTCGCCACTGCCGGTCGTAGGCGAGCTCGATCGGCGCAGACGTCACTGTGAAGGCGTACTTGCGGGCTGAGACACTTAATCCATGTAGTTCAAGCTCGGTGGCGTACACCACCCGGTTCGACGCCACCTGCTGCGGATCACCATGTGGTAACCGGGGCTGGTAGCCATCCGTACTGTCCTCACCCAGTTGCTCCTCCAGCGGATCGACCGGGGCATCCTGCTCGTCGCCCTGGCCCTCGTCCGCAGGCTCTGGTATGTCCGACGGGCTGTCTGGCGTGTCGCGCAGGGCGAGGATCTCGTCGGCATCAGCGACAATCCGCCTGGCGGCCTCGCTCAGGCGGTCCACCTTGGTCGACAGCGACTCGGCCCGTTCGCGTTCCCACCACGAGGCGGTCCGCATCTCCGGTGATCCGAGGTAGCCGGACAGTTGGCGGTGAATCCGCCCGGCGATATCAGCGAGCCTGGTGAAGCGGAGCAGCAGGTGCCGTGCGGGCGCGCTGCCACCGAGTCCTCCGAACGGGCTCGCCAGGGTCGCGGCTCGGTGGCCCGGCTCGCCGCCGGCCGCGTCGAACACCGCCTGAGCCGCTTTGGGCATTACCTCGGTGTCAAGTGTGCGCTCCAGATCAGCGATCTGCTCACCGATCGTCGCAGGCGCCCTCCGCTCGGCGTCCCACCAACGGAGCAGTTCCGCCATGAGGTTTTCCAAGGAGCGGTAGTCGACGTTGGCGCTTGCAGCACCCGTGGCGGCGTGCTCCAGAGAGTGCGCCTCGTCGACGATGAGCAGTGTGTGGTCGGCAAACACGTCCGGATTGCTCAGCAGCAGCGCGTGGTTGGCGATTACCAGCCTGTGGTTTGCCAGCGCCTCGGCGACGGTGTCGGTCATCCGAGCCAGCGGCGAACCGGAGCGCCCACCGTAGTCACCGTATTCCTGGCTCAGCTCGGTCAACCATGGCCCGAGTACTGGACCAGCGATGACTTCTATGTATTCCGCCAGGAAGACAGGCAGATCGGCTGGGTCGACACTGCGCGCCGTCCAGCCCTGGTATGCCGATGTGGTGCTGGTGAGCCGACGAATCAGGTACACCAGCAGCTCGCGGTATTCGGGCCTGGCCGCGAATCGGTTGCGGTCTGAGCGTCTTCCGGCCCTGACGCCGGACGTGATCGCGTCGGTGACCGCAGCGACCAGCGACCGCATCGACAGTCGGTTGCGTCTGCCTTTGACCAGGTCGCAGGCGCTGCCGAGGCCGCTGATGGCAGACGCGAGCCGGGTGATGTCCGTTGCGAGCTGGGACTGTAGCTGTTTGGTGTACGTCGCCAATACCACACGCCGCGAGCGATCGACGGCCAACCAGTCGAGGGCAGCGGCGAGGACGGCGAAGCTCTTGCCGGTTCCGGTCGGCGCCTCACACAGCGCGTCCCGGCCAGCCGCCACTTGTTTGGTTAGCACCTCCGCCATGAGTTGCTGGGCAGGCCGGCGTTCAACCGCGTTGCGTGACGCAGCTTGAGCCAGCGCATGCGGGTCCGTACGGCCCCTATCGTCGAGCATGGGTTTCGGGATCGATAGCGCCACCGTGGTTGTACCTCCGCGGCGCGTGGGGTCGTGCAGTCCGTCGCCACTGAGCGCTGCGGCAAGCACTTGCGCGACGGCACCGTCGCCGGCCGCGGGCGGTCCCGGAGGCTGAGTAAGCAGAGACGCGACTAGATCCCAGCCAGGAGACCCAGTACCGATCCCCAACAGCAGATCCCGGAGTGGTTTATCCCAGCCACCAACGACTTCCGCGGCGCGGCGCAGCAGCCTGGCGGTCAGATCGGCATCATCGGCCGCGTCGTGCCAGTGCAATCCGGACCGGTCCGCGCCGACCTCTTCCGCGAGGTCAGCCAGCCGGTGCGACTGGGCCCAGGGCCAGACAGCGTACGCGAGGTAAAGTGCGTCCACGTGCCGAAGCCCACCGAGCGGAGGCTGGTCCGCTCGTGCGGCCAGGTCCTCGAGCATCGGGAAGTCGGCGCCGGTGCCGTTGTAGGCAACGAGGACGTCTGCCCCATCCAGGTAGGCGCGCAGGGCAAGCAGCACCTGTGCGGCGGGTGTCTTACCCGCGTCGTACCTCGTGCGGACCGAGGCGGACCTCAGCTCATCTTCCCACTCCTGGTCCGGCAGCATGACCCATGCATTGAATCGCGGAGCATCGTCCACCCAGGCTGTGTCGGCAGACAACCGAACCGCACCGACCTCGTAGATATGGCGTTCCTTGCCGGATCGTTGGACGCTTGGCCGGACGACTGCCTCGACGTCGACGACGACTGCGCGGGGAACCGGTAAGCTCTCAGGCGGCGATTCCTCGGTGCACGGCCGGATTGAAACAGGTCCGGCCAGTCGTAGCATTCCGTGGTCGTCTATGAGCAGCCCTGCGCTGATGGCGGCAGCTACGACCCTGTGTAGTCGTTGAACCGTGAGGCCGGGCCAGCGACTGCGCGCTCGCGCAAGCAGCTCTGAATCGTCGCATGGCCCCTGTTCAGCGATCAGCCGGGCGATCCGTTCCTTCTGAGTGTCCGTCATATTTATGGCTCACCCAACGACGATTGTTGAATGCCGCGGTCGCGCCGAGACCAAGGTCGTCGGCCAATCTGCAGGCAACCTCTGCTGCTGCGGTGGTGGCTGCGCTATGGCATCTGAGGGCCAGGTAACACGCGCGTCGCCCCCCATCCAGCCTGGTCAGGAATACAACTGCGACTCGTATCGCCGCCGGAGTGCGTCACGTTACGTCATCGGACTGATGTTACGGCCTGGACGTACGACTGGCGGCCCGGCGACCGTCGAATGCGGTATCGAACGCGTTCAGGGCCTGCTTCCACCGCATCAACCGCCGCAGCGACCGATCCAGGTCGGGGCCAGGCTCATCACCATCGTGTAGACACGCTTCAGGGCGGCAGCCACGTGGCGGTCGGCATGCCGACCATCACCCAGTAGCTCTGATGATGGGCGGAGAGTGCTGTGAACTGCTTCAAGATCGCAGTCCGGCAAAGATGCCTCGCAACTGACGATGAGGCGTCCCCCGACGCAGCCTCACACGTTGCTGCCGCGAAGTTGTCGCCTTGAACCAGCAAGAAACTCTACTGCCAGGTGGAGATGGTCTTCGTTCACTCCGACGCCAGCTTGTCGAGCAGCTCCGGAACCTCGGCGGGCACGCTGAAGTAGGAGGCTTTCACACCGTCGGGATACTGTGCGACGAAGATCGGTGCCACCCCAGGCGGGATCTTCCCCTGCTTCTGCAGCGTTTCCGTCAACCGCAGGAACGGCCGTGTGAAGCCGCGAAGCATCCGATCGTCGGCGTATTCGCCCAGCTCGTAGACCTTCGCACGGCTCACCTGGCCGCCGTTGTCGGTAGTGGCCAGGCGAAGCGCGGCTGCCTGCACGGCGGCTTCAACGTCGAGGTGCTTCAACAACTCGGACACGGCATCGAGGGTCCAAGGACTGAACTGGTCAGCTGGCTCCCCCTCGGTCGTTGTAACGCTCTCCGCGTCGGCGGACGAAGCTTCGTCGACCTCGACCTGGAGCACCGAGGCGCGCTTGAGAAGGTCGGCCGGGCGCATCAGGAACAGGCGGTGGCCGGTCAGCTCGTGGTATTCCCGCGTCAGCTCAGGCCGGGGGCCGATGAAGGCGGACTGCTGCCGCCACCACCAGTCGTCCTTCTCGTCACGGGTGACGATGATCAGGTCCCGGTCCTGGCCCTTGGCCTGCCGGGTGGCCTGATACCAGATGAGGTAGTCGCCGGCGGCGCCGTCCGGCGATTTACTGGCGCGCTTCTCTGCGTCCCGATACCCCGGTGGCTCCTCGGCGTCGACGCGGCGGTTGGCCTCGGTAAGGCAGTCCTCCCACTCCTGAGGGTCGAGCGGGGCGGTCACCCGTCCTGCGAGTAGCGCCTCTAACTGCGCGAGCAGGGGATCGCCGGAGTTGGCGTCGGCATCCTGCAGGACCTTCTGGAGCTCGTCCTTCAGCGTGTCCAGGAATCCGTCGACCCGCGAGGTCAGTTCGGACAGCTCTTCGTCGTCCACCACACCGACCGCTTTGGCCCAGGTCGTCAGCGCGTCGTTCATCGACCGGCCCGACTTCGCCAGGGCGTCGGTGGCGGTCTTGGTCGCGGTGGCGGGGCTGCCCTGGGAACGCTGTCGGTGCCGCCAGAACTCGCGAAGCGCCTGGTGGGGCACGATCAGCCGATCACCAAGGCTCGTCAGCGTTTTGATCAGGTCTTGCGAGGTTTGCGGCCGGAACCGGTAGAGGTCGAAGAGCACGTTCGTGTCGACTGCGACGACGGCCTCGGCGAGGGCGGCGTTGAGTTCCTCAGACGATGCGATCCTGAAGCCGACGAACTCGCCGTCGTACAAGCCGTTCACAGAGAGCTGATTCGCCGTTCGCCCGGCGGACGTTACGTGCCGATCGGGTGGTAACGAGTTCGGTGCTGCTCACGATCAGGCCAGCACGCCATGGACCGCATCACCGAGTGCGACGTTCGACCTGGAGGACTCGTGGGGCAGCAGTTGGGGGCCGACCCAGACGAGTTGAGGGATCTGGGCGGCCGTATGGACAGTTCGGCCGATCAGGTGGACCACGTGACCGCCGGTATCACGGCGCTGCTGTCCTTTTCGCGCTGGGAGGGAGCCGATGGTGAGCGCTTTCGGTCGGAATGGCACGGCAGGCTGCGCGGGCAGTTGAGCGCCGCTGCGGCGGCGATGCGGGATTGCGGCTCGACGCTCCGGGACAACGCGGCGCAGCAGACCGATGCCAGCAAGGCGGAGGATGGCGGCGTTGCCCTGTCCTTGGGACTTGGCATCGCCACGGTGCTTGGGGACGTGGCCGGCATGTCGGAGAGGGCGTCGAAAGACTTGGTGGCCAAGCTTCCCAAATGGGTGCGCGGGCTGGCGTTCAACCCTGTCGCGGATGCCAAGGCTGCGAAGGTGGCCTTTGCCGGCCTGGGCGCCGGGCTCAACGCAGTCGGCATGGCCCTCGACATCGGCGATGCCGCGAGGACCGAGCCGGGCAGTGCGGACTCGTTCAACAAATGGGCGGACGTGGGATTCGACGGAGCCGCCACGCTGGCGTCGACGGCTGAGGTTGCAGCGATGGCCGAGCTCATTCCGGGCGCGCAGCCGATTGCGACGGCCATCCTGGCCATCGACGCGGTGCACCTGGTCTACGACGACGTTGTCGCCGTCGATCCCGAGTTGCCCAGCGAGGTCGTGTCCGCGGTGGGGCAAGCGGGGAAGAAGGCAGTGGACGCCGCCGAATCGGTGATCTCCGGTGGCGCGCACGCCGTGCTGAGCTGGCTGTAGAAGGGAATGCCCGTGCCCGACGAGATGATCCTCACCTTCGCGGAGATCGAGTTCCTGCTGCGGTCGCGGGAGCCGAAACTGGATGTGCGCAAGCTCCTGCGGATCAAGGCAGAGGCGGCCGGCGACGTGGTCGCGGCCGCCGGGTTGGCTTCCCTGCTGGCCCGGGACCTGTGCGTCGAGACCCATGGCAAGGTCAAGCTCGGCCGGGAGATCGCGGCAATCGCTGCCGTCCTGGTGACGGCCGACATCGCTGTGAACGCGCTCGGCTGGATCGGCGAGGACATGGTGCTCCTGCACGTGTTCAGCTGTCCCGGCGGTCAACTCTCGTTCCGGGCGGTTGGCCACGGCCGATTTGCCGTCGAGGTACTGGCGCCTGATCGACCGCTGAGCGCCGGGCTCGTCCGGCTGATGGACCTGTGTCTGACCGGTGACGGCGAATCCGCAGTGCTGCTCAAGATGGAGACCACCGCGAGCGAGCCGATCAGCATGGCCGTGGCCCGTGGCGTGAACGGCGAGTGGCACCTGTCGGACTCCGCCTTGAACGCCACGAGTAGCCGCGAGGTGACGCCGGAGGCGGCCCGCGCGCGGGTCGTCGAAGTCTTCGACGGGGATGCGGCCGCCGTGGGCGGGACGAGATGATCTCGACCGTCAGCGCGGGCGCCGCAACCGCTGTCGGGCGGCGACACCTGTCCAATGAGGATGGACATCTGGTCGCGGACGCGGTCTTCGCGGTGGCCGACGGAATGGGCGGCCACGCCGCTGGCGAGGTCGCGAGCGCGATGGCGCTGTCCCGCCTTCGATCGCTCGCCGCACAGGCCGACCTCAGCCCGGATTCCGTGCTGGCCGCGCTCACCGGCGTGAGCGAGGAGATCTTCCTCGCCGGCGCCGGCAACGCGGACCAGTGCGGAATGGGAACCACGGTGGCCGGGCTGGCCCTGGTGCGGATGGCCGGCGCGCCGCACTGGCTCGTGTTCAACGTCGGCGACTCGCGGGGATACCGCTTCGCCGGGGGAGTGCTCACCCAGTTGACGGTGGATCATTCCGAGGTCGCGGAGTTGGTTGCAGCGGGCACGCTGACCCTGCAGGACGCCCAGCGCCATCCGAGGCGCAACGTGATCACCAGGGCGCTGGGCAGCCGCCCGGCGCCGGAGATCGACGTGTGGATGTTCCCGCCCGATCCGGCGGAGCGATTCCTGCTCTGTACGGACGGCCTCTGCCAGGTCGTCTCCGACGCCGTGCTGGCCGCCGCGCTGGGAACCCATTCGGAGCCGCGCGCCGCGGCCGAAGAGCTGATCGCACTGGCGGTGGCGGCCGGCGCAGAGGACGACGTGACCGCGGTGGTCGTCGATCTCCAGGCCGACCTCGCCCGCGCGGACGAACGCACGGTTCCCCGGGCGAGCTTGCCGAAGGAGTCCTAGATGGCGCCTGAGGTCCGTTACACACCTGGCACCTGGACTTGTCTGGTGGGGCCGTCCATCTGCCTGCTCGCGGACTGGGCTCCGGACAGCGGAGTGTTCGCGCGGTGTTGGTCACTCGTGCGGGACGGGGCGTCCGTCGAGGACGTGCTGGACGCGGTTGTGCGGGACGGGCTTCGTGCGGTCGGAGATTTCGCCCTGGCGAGTTTCGGCAGTCGGCAGGGCCAGCTCGTGGTTCGCGGCAAGGCGGCGATCGAGGTCGCCGGCGCGGAGGCGCTGCACGCAGTGGACGTCTCCACCTGGCTGGAGCGGCCTTGGGACGCCACCGTGACGGCCGTGCTGTCGGCACCGGGTGTGTCGGCAGATGGGCCGGAACTGCCGTTGGTGACGGGCGTGGCGTTGGCGGGACGCATCGTCGTGGGGCCCGTTCCGGCGCCCGAAGCAGCGGCACCCGTCGAACCGGCGAAAGAAGAGCACGTCGTCGAGGAAACCTATGAAGACATCTTCGCCCAGCGGGAATCCGCCGATGTCACCCGCTACCGCGCTGCCATCCCACCTGTGCCGCAGACGGGAGTCATTGCTTCCGTCCCCTGGGAGCAGAAGGCGGAGCCGAGCAAGGTCGCGTCGACGGTGAGACGGGACCAGTTGCCGTCGGCGTCGCCGCGATCGAAACCGGGCGTGCTCCGTCTGTCCACGGGAGACGTCATCGCGCTGGACCGCGACGTCATCCTGGGCCGTGCCCCAACCTCAACGGAGAAGCCGGCCGCCAAACCGAATCTGGTTCAGCTGCCCCACGCGGGTGACGACATCTCACGCAACCATGTGCGGGTCCACATCGAGGGTGCGTCCGTGTTCGTCACGGATCTGGGCTCCACCAACGGAACCGCTGTCACCCCGCCGGGCGGTCCGCGGACGGTCCTGTCGCCGAACGTGCCGGTCGAGATCGTGGCCGGCACAGTGGTCGGCCTTGCCGACGTCGTCACCTTCCGGTTCGAGGCCGGCTGATGTCCGCCGCACCACCGGACGTCCCCGGGCATCGGTACGTCCGTCGGCTCGATTCCGGCGGATTCGCCGACGTCCACGTTTATCGCCAGCTCAGGCCGGACCGCGAAGTCGCGGTCAAGATCCTCAAGGATGTGGACCTCTCCGCGCAGGCACGTCAGCAGTTCGCCGACGAGGCGAGCGTGATGGCCGAACTGACCGGTCACGAGAACATTGTTCGGGTGCTGTCAGCGGGCGAGCTGCCTGACGGCCGGCCGTATCTCGTGATGGAGTTCTACCCCAACGGTGATCTGCGGGGCCGCCTGGAGCGCGGCCCGTTGCCGGTCGCCGAGGTGCTCGACATCGGCGTCCGCATCGCGAGCGCAGTTGCCACCGCCCACCACGAGAACATCTTGCACCGCGACATCAAGCCGTCGAACATCCTGCTGGACAAGCGCGGACGGCCGGCGCTGACCGACTTCGGCATCGCCAGCACGCTCGCGGCGGGGAGTTCCGCGCCAGCCGAGCACCTGTCGCTGCACTGGGCGCCGCCCGAGGTCGTGCGCAACGAACCGTCGACCAAGCTGTCGGATCTGTTCTCGCTCGCGGCGACGCTCTGGCATCTGCTCGCCGGCCATTCGCCGTTCGAGATACCCGGCGGCGACAACTCGGATGGTCCTGTGATGGCCAGGATCACCACCATGGCCACGCCGCCCACAGGACGTTCCGATGTGCCGCAACGACTTGAGCGTCTGCTCCAGCGGGCGATGGAGAAGGACACGCTTGCGCGTCCCGCGTCGGCAGTCGAGTTCGCGCGCTTGCTGCGACTCGTGCAGGAGGAGATGGGCAGCGAACCAACGCCCATGTCCGTTCCGGACGAAGGGCCGCGTGAGCCGGTGGTCGTGGCGCCGGTGGCAGCGAGTCCGACTCGCAAGGCTTCGGTGGTCGTCACTGCGGCCAAGGTCCAGCAATTCTTGCCGCCGGACACGGTTGCCCGCCCTCGCCGCCACGAGGAGAAGGCTCAACCGACGATGCTCCGGTCTGTTCCGGTGTCGGCCGAGCAAGCGGATGGCCCGTCGGAGAGGAAGGTTCCGCGTCGGTGGATCCTCATCGGTTCCGTGGCCGCGATGACAGCAGCGGGCGTCGGTGGGGCAGCCGTCGTACTGACCGGCGGCGGAAGTGCTCCGACGGTCGTCCCGCCGGCAAACTCCGTGCAACCACAGCAGAACGCCGGCGCGCTGGGCGAGAACGAGCCGCCGGGCACGCCGACTCTCGTCGTCGTGCGATCGAATCCGTCCACACTGCACTTCAGCTGGACATACTCCGCGCAACTCGCCAGTGACACCTTCCGCTGGCGCACCCCCGACGGTGCGAAGTCCGGAACGACCCACGAAAGTTCTTTGGACATAAGCGATCCGGCAGGGACGAAGCTGTGCGTTCAGGTGAAAGTCGTCCGGGTGACCGGCGACGACGGGACGACAGACTACTCGCCGGCCGCCTGTGGGTCCTGACCCTTCGCTCGATCGTGTGACAATCTCATTCGTTACGCCGTAACGGAATCGGCCGTGCGGCCGAAAGGTCGGGAGTGAGAGGGCGGCAGGGCAAGGGAATCCTCGGTCGGCATCGCGCCGGTATGGTCTCCGCGACTGTTCTGCTGGTGGGTGTGGTCACGCTGGTGGCGTTCATCCTGTCCAGCAACGGTTATCCGGTACGGCACGTCGATCTCAATGACGGCGGCATCTGGGTCACCAGTGACCAGGACGGACTGTTCGGCCGGCTCAACCGGCCAGCTGGCGCGCTCGACGCCGCCTTCTACCCGCCGGGTGGCGCCCAGCAGTCCTACCAACTGGACATCGGACAGGACGGCTCGAACGTCGTAGCCTGGGACCGCGCCGGTGGCAAACTCATGCCGGTCGACGTCAGCCGCGGCGTCACCCTCACGGATCAGGCGGTCGCCGTCTCAGCCGGCGAACAGATGGCGATCGGCGGCGGAACCGTCGCCGTTCTCGACGCGGCCACAGGGCGGGTGTGGGCCAGCCGAGCAGCCACCGGCACCGGCATCGACTCGCTCAGCCGCTTGGACGCGGCGGCCCCGACCGTGGCGACGTTGGGCCATGACGCCGGCAAGGCTGCCCTCGCCGTCGGCATCGACGGATCCGTCTACGCGGCTGGCAGCAACGGCGTGATCGCCACCGTTCGCCCGGACGGAGCGGACTTCGCCAAGGCCGAATACCACAACGTCGGCAAGCATCTCGACACCGTGCAGGTGACGGCGGTGGGCACAGTCGGCGTCGCTCTCGACCCCAGCAGCGGTTCGTTGTACCTAAACGACGGCCGGACGGCGCAGGCCGGCATTTCCGATCCCGGAGCGGTGCTCCAGCAGCCAGGACAGAGCGACACGACCGTGGTGGTCGCGTCGACCCGCACGCTGGTCACCGTCGATCTCGGCAGCGGCAAGGCAGCGACGCTCTACCACGGCGCCGACGGAAGCCCTGCGGCCCCTGTGCGACTCGGCGAATGCGTGCATGCCGCGTGGGCCGGCGCGTCCGGCGGCTACGTGCGGTCCTGTGACGGCGCACCGGCAACGCCAGGCAACCTGAAGGACGAGAAGACACTGGTGCGCCCAGTGTTCCGCGTCAACCGGAACGCCATCGTGCTCAACGACCTGGCCACCGGAGCGGTCTGGGACCTCCAACGCCAGGCGAAGGTGGACAACTGGTCGTCGGTGAAGCCGCCGCCGGAGAAATCCACCAGCGACAAGAACAACAACGAGGACAACGCGCAGGCGGCCGAGAACCTGCCGCCGAAGGCCGTAGACGACACGCTCGGCGCGCGCCCAGGCCGCACCACCGCCCTGCACGTCCTGGACAACGACTCCGACCCCGGCGGCAACATCTTGTCCGTCAGCTCGGTCACCGCTCCCGACAACCCCACCGCCACACTCTCGATCGCACCCGACGGACAGACCGTCCTCGTGGCGATGCCGCCCGGGGCCGGCGATGTCCACTTCAAGTACACCGTGGACGACGGCAAGGGCCTCAACGCGACCGCGGCTGTGACGGTCCAGTCCAGACCGCCGGGCCAGAACGAACAACCAGCGCTACGGGCCGGAGCGCCAGCGATTACCTGGACCGTGGCGTCGGGCGGCCGGCTTCAGTTGCCAGTCCTGGGAGATTGGCGGGACTTCGACGGCGACCCGGTCGTGTTGGTGGACGCGAGTGGCACCGGCGGCACCGCGGCCACCGGCCCCGACGGCACTGTCATTTACACCGCGCCGAAGGCCGGCGGCACGCAGACGGTGAACTACCAGGTCTCGGACGGCATCGGAGCGCCGGTGAACGCCTCGTTCACTGTGACTGTGCAGAGTCCCAACAGCACCACCGGAATCGCTCCGACGACCGCGCCCGACGTCGCCCGTGGCCAGGTTGGCCAGCCGATCGTCGTGCGGCCGCTGGACAACGATCTGCCCGGCTCTGACCCTACCAACCCGGCGGCGAAGCTCGCCATCGCCGGCACCGTCGCCAGCCCGGCCGGCACCGTGGTCGACACCGACACCACAGCCGGGACGTTGACGGTGACTGCCAGCCGTGCTGGCACGTTCCTCCTGAGTTACACCGCATCCTTCGGCAACGCGCCGTTCGCGAAGGGCAGCATCCGGGTCGACGTCACTGCGCCGCCGGGCTCGCCGCAGCTTCCGGTCGCCATACCCGACAACGCCGTTCTGCACGGGCAGACCGCCGCGCTCGTCGACGTGCTCGCCAACGACTTCGACCCGTCCGGGGACGTGCTCGCCGTGCAACACGCCGCCGAAGCCGATTCCTCGCAGTCGCTTCAGGTCGCCGTCGTTCGCGGCCGCTGGCTGCGGATCAACGCCCTGACCCCGTCGCTGCCGCCGGGCCAGCACCTGATCCGTTACACCGTCACCGACGGCGTCACGAGCCCCGTCACCGGCGAGGTCTCGGTGACCCAACTCCCGCCACCGGCCGACGACAATCCGGCGCCGCAGGATGACTACGCGACGGTTCGGGCGGGCGACATCGTCACGATTCCCGTGCTGGACAACGACAGCGATCCAGCGGGTGACCAGCTCACCCTCGTCGGCGACGTGGCTGGCAGCCCACATCCGGGGCAGCTGTCCGCCCAGACGGACAACGGGCAGCAGGTCGGCACGGCCTACGTTGCCGGCGGCGTGGTGCGCTACGTGGCGCCGGACTCCGTCACCAACCAGCAGACCGTGCTGGTGGCGTACACGGTGCAGAACCCCGCGGGCGACCAGGCGACCGGCTACGCCCACGTCACGGTCACGCCGGCCCCCTCACCTGCGAACCCCGACCGTGCCCCGACTCCGAGCACTGTGGACGCTCGTGTCGTCGCCGGCGACACCGTGACACTCACCGTCCCGACGACCGGTGTCGACCCCGATGGCGACAGCGTCGCTGTGACCGGGTTGAGCGGGCCGGCCACGCTGGGGCGGATCACTGCCGTCGGTGCGACATCTCTTACGTACCAGGCGTATCCGACCAGCACCGGCACGGACTCCTTCGGTTATTCGGTGGTCGACCGGTTTGGGAAGTCGGCGAGCGCGAGTATTCGTGTCGCGGTTGTCCCACCGGGCGACCCGCAACCCCCGGTCGCGGTCGACGATACTGCGACGGCGGCGCCGGGCGCTCGGCTGAACATCGACGTCCTGGCCAACGACCTGATCGCTGCCGACGATGACGTGACCGTGGAACCGCTGGCCCGCACCAACAAGCAACTTCCCGACGGTGTTTCGCTTGTCAGTGGCCAGGGACCGGTGGCGGTGACCGCGCCGCCGCTGACCGGGAAGCCGCTGGTTGTCTCCTATGGCGTCACTGATGGCATCGGTACTCCGTCTGTCGGCGTGCTGACCGTACGCAGCCAACAGGGCTACAACGTCCCGCCGGTCACCGTCGACTCGTTCGCGACGCCGCAGCCCGGCGCCGACACCGTCGACGTCGACGTGCTGGCCAAGGACTCCGACCCTGACGGCGACTCCTCACGGCTCGTCGTCGATCAGGTCTTCGACAAGCAGGCCAAGGTCTCCGGCGGGCACCTGACGGTGCCCGTGCTCGACCACCCTCAGGCGGTCGCCTACGAGGTGCGCGACGAGGGTGGGGCGCGGGCGGTCGGCCTGATCCACGTTCCATCCAAGGACTCCGGGGCGCCGTACGCCACCGCCGGCAAGATGATCACCGTTCCGGCCGACGGCAGCCAGGAGATCAAACTTGCCGACTACGTCACCGACCCCGCCGGCAAGCCGCTGCGGCTGACCACCACCGACCAGATTTGGGCGTCGCCAGCGGCCGGGCTCAACGTGCGCAACGACGGCGAGCAGCAGCTGGTGCTGACCGCGCACGCCGGCTACACCGGGCCGGCCGCCATCACCTTCCAGGTCACCGACGGAACATCCCTGACGGATCCGCACGCGCAGACCGCCATCGTCTCCGTGCCGGTCCAGGTAGGCCGAGAAACGCCGGTGCTGCGCTGCCCGACGTCGCCGATCACCCTGATCGAGGGCGGTCCGACGGCGAGCCTGAACGTGGTGTCGGTCTGCCACGTCTGGACCGCCGATCGGGGCTCGCTGTCCTCGCTGGCCTTCACCGCCAGCTGGAAGACCGCGATCTCGGGCGTGGACCTGGGCGTCTCCGGCGCACACACGGTCACGGCGACCGCCAACGGGTCGGCCAAGCCCGGTTCGAGCGGCGTGATCACGGTGAGCGCGCGCGGATTCACCGCCACCGCCGAGATCCCCGTCGTCGTGCAGTCGGCCGCACCACCCTCGCTCGCGGCCATCACCGTCGACGGGGTGAAGGCCGGCGGCACGGCCACCGTCGACCTCAGCGGCTACCTGCATTCCCAGCTGCGGGACCCAGTCGTCACCGCGATCAGCGTCTCCCAGGCGTCGGGCATGCCGGCCACGGCCAGCGCCAACGGCTCCACCGTCCGGCTGACCCCCGGCTCGGACTCGCACGGCACGATCACGTTCACGATCGTCGCCAGCGACGTCGCCGACCACGGCCGTGCCGACCGCCACGCCAGCGGCCTGATCACCCTGCACGTGCTCGGCGTTCCCGACGCACCCGGAGCCCCGACGCCGGGCAACACGGTGCTCAGTCGATCGGTCGAACTCGCCTGGGCGGCACCGGCCAACAACGGCGCGCCGATCACGTCGTACGAAGTCGACTACAACGGCGGCTCGCAGACCTGCCAGGCATCGCCGTGCACGATCACCGGGCTCAGTAACGGGACCAGCTACACCCTCACCGTCAAGGCGATCAACCTCGTCGGCGCCAGCAAGCCGAGCCCCGCGTCCGCCGCGGTGGAGCCGAACACCGTGCCCGGGGCCGTCACCGGGCTCACCACCTCGGCCCCGTCCGACGGAGCCCTGACGCTGAGCTGGGCGGCACCGCCCAACGACGGCACGCCGGTGCAGAACTACCAGGTCACCTGGACCGGCGGTGGCCACCAGACCGTCACCGGTACCTCCACCACGGCAACCGGGCTGGACAACGACAGCAAGTACACCTTCACGGTCATCGCTGTGAACAGCCAAGGCCCCGGCCCGGCCGCGACCGTCGAGGGCCAGTCGGCCGGCACCCCACCCAGTCCACCCGCACCGACGTTCACCGCCACAGACTCCGCGGACGCCTCCTCACGCGCGGTCGTGGTGTCCTGGACACCACAGGACCCCAACGGTCCCGGACCGACGACCTACACCGTCACCAGGACCGGCGGCGGAAGCAAAACGGTGTGCACCAACGTGTCCACCAACTCCTGCGACGATGACGGCCTCGCCAACGACGGCACGACCTACACCTACGCCGTGACCGCTGCCAACGCCGTCGGGCACACCTCCAAGCCCAGCCCCGGCGCCCAGATGGAGGCCACCGCGACTCCAGGGCCAATCACCGGACTCTCGGCGACCGCGACCGGCTCCGACGGCCAAGCGACGATCAAGTTCGACGCCCCAGCCTCACACGGCGCGAGTTCGACAGTCAGCTGCCGGTACTCCGGCGGCAGCTGCGGCACCTGGACCTTCCCGACGGGCGGCCAGACCGGCGTCACCGAGACCGTCAACGGCCTGCCGAACGGCACAGCGTCGACGATCACGCTGCAGGACTGCAACGGCAGCAGTGGCGGCGCGTACGCCGGAAGTCCCTGCGACAGTGCTGTTTCCGCCAACGTCACGACCTACGGGCCGATCAAGAACCTGAACATCACAACGTCGGCCAACGCACAGACTGTCAACTTCACCGTCTCCGTCGACCCCAACGGCAAGCCCGCCACCGTCACCGTGCAGACCAGCCGGCAGTCACAGACATTCACCACCGGCGTCGGCGCCTGGAGCTGGAGCGGCTCGGACAACGTCGGCTACAGCAGCAGCGACACCATCAACGTGACAGTGTCCGACCCAGGCCGCGCCACTGTCAGCGGATCGAAGACGCAGGGCACGCCGGCGCCGCCGCCCCCACCGCAGACAGTGACCGTGACAAAGGGCGCGCCGTGCGGCGCCAAGTGCGCCAGCTCGTGCACGGATCCCTCCTGCGCCTACATCCACGTGCAGACGGCCAACTTCAGCGGACCGGTCACCTGCGTGTTCAACAGCCAGCACGGCAACGGCGGCTTCGTGAACACGCCCTACGGCGCGAACGACAGCAAGGACTCCTACGACTGGTTCGGCTACCGAGGCCAATGGGTGAGTGCCACCTGCGGCGGGGTCACCGGCCAGATGACCTGGTACTAGATGGAGACACGAGATGACGATCACCACTGACCAGACCACCTGGTTCGCGCAGACCTTCGAGCGGATGGCCAGCAACGTCAGCCAGGTCGTCCTGGGCAAGCACCACGTCGCCCGGCTGGCCGTCGTCTGCCTGCTGTCCGAAGGACACCTCCTGCTCGAGGACTGCCCGGGCACAGGCAAGACCTCGCTGGCGCGGGCGCTGGCCAACACCGTGCAGGGCTCGCAGTCGCGCATCCAGTTCACGCCGGACCTGCTGCCCTCGGACGTGACCGGGGTGACCGTGTACGACCAGCGTACGCAGCAGTTCGAGTTCCACAAGGGACCGGTGTTCAGCAACATCGTGCTCGCCGACGAGATCAACCGGGCCTCGCCAAAGACCCAGTCGGCGCTGCTGGAGGTTATGGAGGAGGGACGGGTCACCGTGGACGGCCAGTCCCGGCCGGTCGACCGCCCGTTCATGGTGATCGCCACCCAGAACCCGATCGAGCAGGCCGGAACCTACCAGCTGCCGGAGGCCCAGCTGGACCGGTTCCTGATGAAGACCAGCGTCGGCTACCCCGACCACGAGGCCACCGTCGCGTTGCTGGCCGACTCCGCCGTGCGTGACAGGGCGTCACGGGCCCAGCCGGTGATCACCGCATCGGTGGTGGCCACGATGAGCTCGTTGGCAGACCAGGTCCATGTCGACCCGGCGGTGCTCGCCTACGTGAGCCGGCTGGCCGAGGAGACCCGCCGCCATCGACACGTCACGCTCGGGTTGTCGGTGCGCGGCTGCCTGGCCTACGTCCGATGCGCGAAGACGTGGGCCCTCGGATGCGGCCGGGAGTACGTGGTGCCGGACGACATCAAGCAACTGGCGCAGCCCATCCTCTCGCACCGTTTGCTGGTGGACCCGGACGCGGAGTTCGCCGGTGTCCGCGTGGAGAGCGTCATCGATGATGTCCTCGCCGCCGTCGCGGCCCCGACCATGAGGGCGGCGTGACCGTCTTGAGGCGGCTGGCGCCGCTATTGTCCGTGGTCAGCCCGCTGGGACGGGCGGTCGCGGTCGTCGCCGTGCTGAGTTGGCTGGTGGGTTGGCAACTCGGTTGGGCAGAGGCGATGGTCGCCGCCGCGGCCTGTGCCGCGCTCCTCGGGCTCTGTTCGCTGTTCACGATCGGCCGGATCGCGCTCGAGGTGACCGTGGACACGCAGCCGCGACGAGTGGTCGCGGGCACCCCGGTGGTAGTGGGCATCACGGCGACCTGCGCCTCTCGCCGGGCGCTGCTGCCCGTCGAACTCGACGTGCCGATCGGCGACTCCTCGACCCGGCTCGCGCTTCCTGGTCTCGCGAACGGCGCCGTCCATGAGGAACTGATCTCGGTGCAGACCACACGGCGCGGCGTGATCACCATCGGACCGGCCAGTTGCCTGCGCGGAGACCCGTTCGGGCTGTGCTGGCGGTCGACGACCTGGGGAGGCCCGACCGAGGTGTTCGTGCACCCGGTGACGGTCGCGCTCGCCCCGCTCGGCGTCGGCCTGCTGCGCGACCTGGAGGGCCGGACCAGCAACAACCGGTCGAACAGCGACCTGGCCTTCCACAGCCTGCGGGACTACGTGCCGGGCGACGACCGCCGGCACATCCACTGGCGTTCGTCGGCGAAGTTGGCCACCTCCGACTCGGACGGCCGGTTCCTCGTCCGGCAGTTCCTGGACACTCGAAGGACCCATCTGACGGTGGTCGTCGACGGTGATCCCGCCGCCTACCGGGATCCCGAGGACTTCGAGTCCGCCATCGCCGCCGCAGCCTCGGTGGTCGGCCGGGCCGCCCGCGACGACATGCGGACGTCGGTGTTCGCGGCAGGCCCCGTCGCTACGGTCCGGCATCCGCTCGACGCCTTCTGCCGCGCGGAACTCGGCGGCAGCGGACTGGTGGAGCTCACCGGCCGGGTGGCGAAGACCGCGCCGGCGACCAGCATGGCGCTGCTCGTCACCGGCGCGCGCACGGAGCTCTCGGTGCTCCGGCGGGCCGCTCGCGCGCTGCCCCCGCAAGTCAGCGTCGTCGCCCTGCGCGTGGACCCGACGTCGAAGGCCGGCGTATCCGTGAGTGGCGCACTCACGCTACTGACGATGCCCACTTTGGACAGTCTGCCCGCGCTGCTGCGGAGGTCGGCGTGAATCGAGCGGCTCTGGCGGACGCCGCCTTCGTAGTGGTGCTGTGCATGGCGGCGCTGTTTGGATTCAGCACCACCTACAGCGGCTTGTCCTTCCTGCTCGTCGGCGCCGTCGGTGTGCTGCTCGGGGTGATCGTGGGTTGGCTGGGCGGCATGCTGCGCCAGCCGGTGTTGATGGTGGCGTTGTTGACCGTGGTCGTGTTCTTCCTGCTCGGCGGCGCTGTCGCGCTGCGTGGCCAGATACTGCCGACTGTGCCGGTGTTGGCCAGCCTCGCCGACCTGAGCGTGCACGGGTGGATGCAGCTGCTCACGACACTGCCGCCGGTCGACACCAGCGGTCCGTTGCTGGTGATCCCGTACATCCTCGGACTTATCGGCGGGGCGGCCGGGTTTACACTGGCCCGGCGGGTGCGCCTCAGCATCGCCCCGGTCGCGGTGCCCGTGGCGTTGCTGGCGTCGGTCATCCTGCTCGGCACCTCGGAGCCGGCGGCGTTGTTGTTGCAGGGAGCGGTGTTCACCTGCGTTGCCGGACTGTGGGCCGCGCTGCGGGCCGCGCGGAGGCACCAGCGGGTCGGTGGCCGTGCCGGCCGGGCGTCCCGCCTCCTGTCCGGCGCGGGTGTTCTCGGAGTGACGGTCGCGATCGCCGCCGTCGCCGGTCCGGCGCTGCCAGGCGCGGGCGACAATCCTCGGCTTGTGCTCCGGGACCATGTCCAACCGCCGGTGGACGTCGCGGCGTTCCCGAGCCCGCTGGTCGGCTTCCGCAAGTACACCAAGGACGCCAACCAGCTGTGGGACCAGGCGCTGTTCACCGTGTCGTCGCTGCCGGCCGGCGCCACGGTTCGGATCGCGACGCTCGACGACTACGACGGCTCAGTGTGGGGAGCGAGCAACCGCCCGGGCGCGGCCACCTCGTTCCAACGCGTAGGAACGCGGATCGAACAATCGGTCACCGGCACTCAGGTGAGCATGCGGGTGACGATCAAACCCGCCTACGCGCAGGCGGACGATCTCGACGCGTGGCTCCCGACCGTCGGCGCGGCGACCGCAGTCGACTTCACCGGCCCCCACGCGGCGTCGGAGTCCGACAGTTTCCGGTACAACCTCGGCGCGCGATCGGGCGTGGTCACGGACCGCCTGTCCGCCGGCGATTCCTACACCGTGCAGGCCGTGATCGACTCGACGACGTCCCCGGTCGATCCGCAGCCACTCGGACAGTCCGAAGTGGACTCCAAGTTCACGGCGCTCGCCGCGAGCCGAGCAGTGCAGTGGGCAGGAAAGGCGAGCGGCCCCTGGAACGAACTGCAAGCCGTCACCACCTACCTGCACGCCAACGGCGCCTACAGCGACGGTGGCCCCGGCGAGACGCAGTTCCTGCCCGGTCACGGCGCGGGCCGCCTCGGCTCGTTCCTGAACGGCCACCAACCGGTCGGGGACGACGAGCAGTACGCCGCCGCATTCGCGTTGATCGCCAACGACCTGGGCATGCCGGCGCGCGTCGTGCTGGGTGCGGTGCCCGAGGCGGACGGGACCGTCAAGGGCAAGGACGTCCACGCCTGGGTCGAGGTGCACGTGGCGGACGGCCGATGGATCCCGATTCCGCAGACGACGTTCATGCCGGACACCAGCCGCAAGCCGGATCAGCAGCCGCCGCAGAAGATCCAGAACGCGAGCGCCGCGGTGGTACCGCCGCCGAACGCCGTACGCCCGCCGAGCACGCTCGACGACGCGGAGCAGGCCGCCACCCGCGGCGGTCGTGTGACCGGCGACCCCGGACCAGAGGGCTGGCAGCTGCCCGAGTTCGTAGTGGCCGCGCTGACATGGGGCGGTCCACCGATCCTGCTCGGTGCCCTCGTGTGCGGACTGATCGTCGCCATCAAGGCGAGACGGCGCAGTCTTCGACGTAGCCGCGGCACGCCGGTCTCCCGTTTCGCCACCGGCTGGTTGGAGCTGGTCGATCACGCGAGGGACCTGGGCGTCGCGGTGTCCCGTGGCGGTACGCGGCGGGAACAAGCCGGTGAGCTTGCCCGGTACGACATCGGCGGCCTCGCGTTCGCCGCGGACGCCACCGTTTTCGGCCCCGGTCTCTCCTCCGACCAGGACGCCGAGTTGTTCTGGCGGGAGATCGACCGCGCCCGCCGGGCGATGAGCGCCGGTGTCGGCCGGTGGCGGCGGATCCGCGCTGCGCTGAACCTGACCACACTCCGGCCCGGCTGGGGGCGTCGCCGATGAAGCTGAAACTCACCCTGCGGCGATCTGGCCGCCCGGATGCCGATCTGCTCGTCACCGTGGACGCGCGGACGAAGATCGGCGAGTTGGCGCAGTACCTCGCCGGAGCTGATCCCACCGGCAGCGTGACCGGCGACAGCGCGCTGACGATCGCGGTGGTCGGCAGAGAACACCTCGCGCTCGATCCCTGGACGGCAGTCGGGGACACCACCCTGTGCTGCGGCGCCACCATCGCCCTCGTACCCGGCGGACGTACGTTCGCCGACCCGTCGATGCCCGTCGCGACGCTGCGGATCGTCGACGGGCCCGACGTCGGGCGGGAGTTTCCACTGCGGACCGGATCGAGCGTGATCGGGCGGGAGCACGACTGCACGGTCCGGCTCACCGATCCGCTGGTGTCACGCCGCCACGCCAGGGTGAACGTCACCGACGTCGTGGACATCACCGACCTCGGCTCCGCCAACGGCATGCAGATCGGCGAGAGCCAGGTCTCCCACACGGTGCTGCGGCCGGGAGAAACGGTCCGGCTCGGCGACACCGAGCTGGCGCTCGTGTCGTTCACGCCCGCAGTTGCTCGGGGCGCGGCCGTGACCACCGTCGAGTTCGTCCGCTCGCCCCGGCTGGACCCCCGCTACGTCGGCGTCGAGTTCGCCGCACCGACGCCACCGCAACGTCCGCATGGCCAGCGGTTCCCGATGCTGTCCGTGCTAGCGCCGATCCTGATGGGGGTCGTGCTCTACGCGGTCACCGGCTCGCTGCTGTCCCTGCTGTTCGTCGGGCTCAGTCCGTTGATGATGATCGGCGGAGCGGTCGAGACCAAATGGGGCGCTCGCAAGGACTTCCGACTGGCGCTCCGCCTGTTCCGTTCCGACGTGGACGATCTGGTCGCCGACGTGCGCCGTGAACTGGAGCGGGAAGCCGTCGAACGTGACCGGGAACATCCGGCGACCGGAGACTGCGTCGACGCCGTCCGCACCCGCGCACCGTTGCTGTGGACCAGACGTCCCGACGACCGTGGCTTCCTGGAGCTGCGCCTGGCCACCGGGGCACTGCCGTCGCGCTTTTCCGTGCGCCTGCCCGACACGCAGGCACTGCCCCGAGACCTGGTCGCGGAGCTGGCCAAGGCCGTGGATCCGTTGGGCGTCGTGGCCGGCGTGCCGATCGTTGCCCGGCCAGGTGAGCACGGAGCGATCGGGGTCGCCGGGCCCAGACCGGTCATGCTCGGCGTCGCACGGGCCCTGGTCACGCAGCTCGTCGCGCTGCACTCGCCCGCTGAGGTCGTGCTCACGGCGTTCGCCTCGTCGGAATCGGCTCGGGACTGGGAGTGGCTGCGGTGGCTGCCGCACACGACATCGCCGCACTCGCCGATCAACTGCCGTC
The DNA here is from genome assembly GCF_003387475.1 of Kutzneria buriramensis. Classification (GTDB taxonomy): domain Bacteria; phylum Actinomycetota; class Actinomycetes; order Mycobacteriales; family Pseudonocardiaceae; genus Kutzneria; species Kutzneria buriramensis. The sequence continues at coordinate 61,259 of NZ_QUNO01000023.1, forward strand.
AGCTCACGTCGAGCACGCCCGAGGCGACGGCGCTGGCCGCCGAACTGGATGCGTTGCTGGAACGACGGGAAGCGGGTGGCCCCGGCCCGGCCGTCTTCGTGCTGGTGGAGGACGACGCGCCGATTGACCGCAGTCGGCTGGTCGAGCTGGCGGAGCGGGGATGGAAACTCGGCATCCATGTGCTGTGGCTGGCTGGCGACACCACCGGTCTGCCCGCCGCGTGCCGGGCCTTCGTGTCGGTCGAGCACGGCCCGGACCGGGCGACGGTCGGGTTCGGACACGACGGGCACAGCGTCACCTCAGTCGTGGTCGAGACGCTGGACGCCGGCACCGTCGCAGAGCTGGGTCGCGCGCTCTCACCCCTGGTCGACGCCGGCGCGCGGCTCGATGACGACAGCGATCTGCCGAAGTCGGTGTCGTTGGTGTCCGTCCCGGAGGAGCCGATGGCGATGGCCCCGGCCGCCGTGCTCGAACAGTGGACCGCCAACCAGTCGGTGCTGACCGGCCCGTACGCGCCCGAGGAGCCGATCGAACGGGCCGGCACGCTTCGCGCCGTCATCGGTATGTCCGCGACTGGTCCGCATGCCCTCGACCTGCGCGCCGACGGTCCGCACGCGCTGGTCGGCGGCACGACCGGCGCCGGCAAGAGTGAACTGCTCCAGGCCTGGCTGCTGGCGATGGCCGCCGCCCACAGCCCGCAGCGCCTGACCTTCCTCCTCGTCGACTACAAGGGCGGTTCCGCGTTCCACGAGGTCGCCGAGCTGCCGCACACCGTCGGCATCGTCACCGACCTCGGGCCGCACCAGGCCCGCCGGGCGCTGGAGTCGTTGACCGCCGAGCTGCGTCGCCGGGAGGAGATCCTGGCCAAGCACAAGGTCAAGGACCTGGTGCAGATGGAGAAGGACGGCCATCGTGACGCGCCGCCCAGCCTAGTGATCGTGGTCGACGAGTTCGCCGCGCTGGTGGCGGAGATCCCGGAGTTCGTCGATGGCGTCGTCAACATCGCGCAGCGCGGCCGATCCCTCGGCCTGCACCTGATCCTGGCCACCCAGCGACCGGCCGGCGTGATCAAGGAGAACCTGCGGGCCAACACCAACCTCCGGCTGGCGCTGCGGATGGCCGACGAGGCCGACAGCATGGACGTGCTCGGGTCGCCCCAGGCCGCGTTCTTCGATCCGGAAGCCCCCGGCCGCGCTGTGTCGAAGACCGGGCCGGGACGGCTCGTGCCGTTCCAGACCGGCTACGCCGGCGGATGGACCACCGCCGAGGGCGACAAGCCGGAGATCGTCGTCGAGGAGCTCCGTTTCGGACGTGGACGGAAATGGACGCTGCCCAAGAAGCGGAAGGCCGTGCTGCCCGATCCCGGTCCCACCGACATCCAGCGACTCGTCGAGGCCGTGCGGCAGGCGGCCGAGCACGCCCGGCTCCCGCGCCCGACCCGGCCATGGCTGCCGGAGCTGGAACCGGTGTATGACCTGCACGACCTGTACAAGCGCCGTCGCAATTCCCGGGACAGCGTCGAAGGCGAGCTCGTCTTCGCGATCGAGGACGACCCGCACGACCAGGAGCAGCGGCCGGTGGTCTTCCATCCGGACGTGGACGGCAACCTGGCCGTCTACGGCACCGGCGGCGCCGGCAAGAGCACGCTGCTCCGGTCGATCGCGATCGCCGCCGGCTTCACCGGGGGCTGCCACGTCTACGGCCTCGACTTCGGTGCCCGCGGCTTGGCCATGCTCGAGGAGCTGCCGCACGTCGGCAGCGTCATCCCAGGCTCCGAGCACGAGCGCGTCGTGCGGCTGCTGCGCTGGCTGCGTGCGGAGATCGACGAACGAGCTGTCCGGTTCTCCCAGGCGCATGCCGGCTCACTGGGTGACTACCGGAGCCTCAGTGGCGATTCCGGTGAGCCACGGATCCTTTTGCTGCTGGACGGCATGAGTGCCTTCCGCCAGGCGTACGAGGTCGGCGAGCACAGCCGCTGGTACGAGGTGCTCCTGGGCATCGCCGCCGACGGCCGCAATGTCGGCGTGCACCTCGTGCTGTCCGCCGACCGCCTCAACGCCGTGCCCACCGCGCTTGGTTCCGCGATGCAACGCCGGGTGGTGCTGCGGATGGCCGATCCGACCGACTACACCCAGGTCGGGATGGCCGTCGACGTGCTGGGACCGTCTTCGCCTCCCGGCCGGGGCATGCTGGGCGGTGCCGAGATCCAGGTCGCTGTCCTCGGGTCCCAGCCCGACGTCAACTCCCAGGCTGCCGGTGTCCGTCGGCTCGCCGCGGCGATGACCGGCGCGGGTCTGCCCGCCGCGCCGCCCATCCGGCAGCTGGCCGATCAGATTCCGCTGTCGGAGCTGCCTGTTCTCGAGGCCGAGCCGGTGCTGGGTGTCGCCTCGGACTCGTTGGCGCCGTTCACCTTCCGGCCGACCGGCAGCTTCGTCGTCTGCGGGCCGCCCGGCTCGGGCCGTACCACCACCCTGCGGGCGATCGCCGCAGCGCTGCTCCGCTGGCAACCGGACCGCGAGCTGCACTACTTCGGCCTCCGACAGTCCGAACTCGGCGACCTCCCCTGCTGGGCATCGGCCGCCCGGACCGTCACCGAGCACACCGACCATGCCCGTCAGCTCGCCGAACGCCTCGACTCCTGGGTGCCCGGCGACCGCCCCGTCGCCGTGTTCCTTGAGAGCGTCAACGAGATTTCCGACGGCCCGGCGGGTGCTCCGCTGCTCGCACTGGCCAAGCGGTGCCTGCAGGAGGGGCACTTGCTGGTCGTCGAGGGTGAGACCACCGTGCTGTCCAACTCGTACAACGAGCTGGTCAAGTACGCCAAGAGCGGCCGCTGCGGCCTCGCCCTCCAACCCGACACCAACGACGGCACGACCGTCTTCCACACGCCCTTCCCGCCGCGGCTGCGCCGTGCCGACTTCCCGCCGGGCCGGGCGCTGCTCGTTACCGGCGGCCGGACCGCCGTCGTCCAAGTCGCGAACCCGGAACCCGTTGGGATCACACAGTAATAGGAAGGAACCGCCATGCCAGGCTTCCTCGGGATGGACACCGACGCCATCCGCAACCTCGCCGCCCAGCTCGACTCCAAGGCCGGCGAGATCGACCAGATCGCGAACGTGCTGACCGCCACCCTCAACGGTGCCCGCTGGGAAGGCCCGGACGCCACCCGCTTCCGCGGCGACTGGAGCGGCACCCACCACCCCCAGCTCACCGCCGTCGCCCAGGCCCTACGCGAGGCCGCCACCGCCGCCAAGAACAACGCCATGCAGCAGGAGAACGCCTCCAACGTCTAACCCGGCCGAGGGGACCACGGGGCTCGCCTCGCGGTCCCCTCGACCGTGTTCACCCAGGCCGACAGCGACGAGGAGGCTGAGTCAGATGGATCTTGAGCGGTCCGCCGGCCGGCTCGGCGACGAGGAGCGCGCGCCACGACCTGGCCGTTCGACACCGGACGAGCGGCCATACGCCGAGCTCACCACCAAGGCAATCGTCCGCATCTCGCTCCTGCTTGTGCTGGCCGGAGTCCTCGTCGCCGGTGGTCTGATCGTGGCCTTTGGGGATGGCCGGCACGATGCGCAACTCGAAGCGATCAAGACCGCCGGCACGTTCGTGGTCGGGCTGGGTGGTGGAGCCGCGTTGTGGCTGACCGCGCGACGGCAGCGTGCGAATGAAATAGGGCTGAATCAGAAGCATCGCGACCAACTGCTCGCGGAGAAGTCGTTCGCGTTGCAGGGCGAGACGCTGGAACGCAACCTCGCGCACCAGCGCCTGGTCTCCGCCGCGGCCGAGGACGACGCTCGAGTCAGGCGGATAACCGAACTCTACGCAAGGGCCGCCGATCAATTGGGCTCCGACAAGGCACCCGTGCGGCTGGCCAGCATGTACGCGCTGGAGCGACTCGCTCAGGACAACGTCGAGCAGCGGCAGATGATCGTCGACGTGCTGTGCGCGTATCTGCGAATGCCGTGCTCGGGAGATGGTGAGTGGCGGAATGTCAGTGTTGAGGAGCGTGAAGTCCGCCGCACCGTTCAGACGATGCTCGCGCGGCACCTAAACTGGCCCGCCGATATACCGGAAGCTCCTGGTGTTCATTGGTCGGACATTGATGTCGACCTTGCCGGTGCGGTCCTTCACGACTTCTCACTGGCGGACTGTCGTGCAGGATCCTGTACCTTCAGCGGTGCGGTATTCATCGGGCACACCGACTTCTCCCGTGTCCGGGTCGGGGGTGGGGTGCGATTCAAGGGGACGCGATTCGACGACACGGCTTGGTTCACCGGCGCCGAATTCGGTGGTGATGTTCGTTTCGACCGGGCGATCGCTCGTGGCGACATCTGGATGTCGGCTGTCTCCTTTGGCGGTGATGCTTGGTTCGATGGTCTGAGCTGTGAACGACTGGCGTGGTTCTCAGGTGCTCGGTTCAATCGAAACGCCGTGTTTGCCCGGTCGATCTTTGTTGGCCTTGCCGGGTTTTCAGGCGCGGAGTTCGGTGGCCTCGCCAGGTTCGATGGTGCCGAGTTTCGTGATGACGCCACCTTTCGGTTGGTCACTTTCGGAACGGATGCGTCGTTTGTGCGCTCGACGTTCTCGATGGACGCCTGGTTCTCCGGTGCGCACTTCTCCGGCGACCTTCTGCTGGATGACGCGACCTTCTGTCGAAGTGTGCGATTCGATCAGTGCGATCTCGGTTCAGGCAGTTCAGGCTCGGCTTCACCTAACGGCGCTTCCATGCACGGCCAGGTCATGCTCGCCTCGGGCGACTGGATCCGAATCTGGCCTTCGAAGTACCTGATCGAATCAAGCTCAGCTGCGACGGCGTGAGTTTCCGGCTCTGTGAGACAGTTGCTCCGGGCGCGGCTGGTCGAGCAGCGCGGGCTGGTGTCCGTAGGAATGTGATCCAGTTCCCAGCGAGGTCCCACCGACTCTGGGGCCCGCATGGGCAACGGCCCGCGTGCAGCAGCACGATGGTCGCTATTCCAACGTCTTCGCGACCTTCACTGACGCACTCAGACGGGCCGAGCAAGCGGGGGTACGCGGCGACACGGCAAGTCTCGACGTGTTCGAGACGGTCAGCCAGGGTGAGGTTCCGTTCCCGCCCACGGTCTTCGATAGGTCCGACCAACACACGCTGGGGAAGATCAGCAGTGCCCGCTACGGGTCGTCTCGTGCCGCTGGTCGAGCCTGGCCTGTGACCCGATGCCCTAGTTCGATCAGATCGACGCTGCTCTGGTCTACGCGTGGGGTCAGCTGGCCCACGCCAGGACTCGTGCGGACTCGTAACGCCATCGTCGATCGTGGTGCCGTCCATATCGAGTATGAGCGGGATCGGCCCTGTCCGAGCGCTGCCGGCTACCCGCAGGCGCGGGCCGTGTCCAACGGGGACCTCGCTGGCGACCTGCGTGCTGGCAGAACACACCCGCGTCATCGACCGGGGTTGCGTGAGTTGGCCCGTTGACTGACCGCAGTTGCGGTTCCGTCTTGGGATCAGCCTCGAATCCTGCTCGAATCCTGACGGTCTGGAGATTTGTCCAGTTCACGGATGGTTCGTGGGGCGTGCCACGGCGCCCACGGGGGTCGTCAAGGGTGTTCAAGATGGCCGATTTGGCGTCACGAGGGGCCGCTATTTGATAGCAGTACTCATGTTAGCCGGCGTTTACACAGGTCAGACTGGGTGCCCCCGGGGAGAAGCGCACCTGCGATGTCGATCTTCTTGCATTGGCTTTGACCTGGCGTTTCTTGGAGTGAGGGGGTTCATCTGGAACTTCCTCTGGAGGCACCAACCTGCGCTAGTCTCACGGTCAGCCGCGTCCTCTCGTGTCGAGAGCGTGCGTTTGAAGCGCGGGGCATCACTTCTTCGCGTTGTGCCCGAACTGCACCTGCCGCGTGACCCGTTGCACCTGATCCTCGCGGAGGGGCCTCAACATTTCACCGACGGCTGGACGAGTTGACGCCAAGAGGCGGCGTGGCGTGCCCAGGGATCTGGGCACGCCACGCCGGTTGTTTCACCGTGTCACAGGTCGGCCTGCGGTGGGAAGGCGTTCATCGCGTCGAGCAGTGCCTGCACGAGTGCGTTGTAGTAGCTGTCGTTGGGGCTCCCGCTGGTCAGGTACTGCGAGGCGACCTGGTTGACGTTGCCGCCGTCGCGGACGGCTTGGTCGAAGTCGATGAAACCGTCCTCGCCGTAGCTGCCGGCAGACTGTCGGATGTCGGAGTTGAGCAACTGGCGTTGCTGCTCACGCGGATCGTTCGGACTGAGACCGAGTGGGGCGATGGTCGTGACAATGACGTGCACCGCCGTCCCGTCGACCCGGTTGATCTGCTTGAGGCCATCGGCGCTCGTCGCCTTGATCAGCTTGGTGAGGCTGGCCTCGACCGTGGCGGCGCTGTCGCCGGCCAGGATGTCGTTGGCCCCGAGACTGACGACGACAGTGCGCAGGTTGGGCTCGTCCGTCACGGTCTGATTGAGCGTCGCGCCAGCAGTGCGGGCACTCGGGGCACCGACGCCGCCGACAGGCCCGGTCGGTGCGTCGCCGTGGGCTAGCACGCCAGCGTCGGTGCTGGTGAGTGCCTGCTGGTAGACCCGCACATCCGAGATCGACCCGTTGAAGAAGTCGTCAGCTGCAGTCTGGCCCGGCGTGACCGCGCCTATCGAGAGCTTCGACGTGGCCTTCCACGGCGTCGGATTGGTCGTTGTGCCGACGAGTGCGCCGTCGATGTAAAGCTTCATCGTGCCGGACGTCGCGTCGAACACGGCGAGCAGATGGGTCCATTTGTTGAGTGTCGGCGGGCTACTGGCGTGCACCGCCGGGTAGTCGGACGGGTCGAGCACGTCCGTGCTGGGACTGATGAACGTCCAGGCGTTGAACACCTTGTTGTACTGGAGGTACGCGCTCGCCGACTGCTGACCGCCGGCTCCGACGGCGGTCATGTAGTTGCTGGCCGACTTGGCGTAGACCCAGGCGGAGATGCTGTAGCTGCCGGTCGTGTCCAGTACCGGTCCGGCCGTGGTGATCCTGCTGTCCCGTCCGTTGAAGACCGCGGAACCGCCGTGGTCGCTGCTCCAGGTGACGCCGCCGGTGACCGTGCCGGGGTTGGTGCCGACGCTGTCCTTGGCCGTGGTTCCGGAGCCGTCGTCCAGCTTCCACCGGGCGATGGGCGGCAGTCCGACCTTGCTGTCGTTGACGATGCTTCCCGGCAGGGCGGAGCCGACCTTGCCTGGCACCTTGTCGACCCAGGTGCCGCCGGTGGAACCCGCCGCCGACGTCTGGTCGCCAAGGACCACGATGGTGCCCTGGGAGTTGTCGGTCGTTGAGATGTCGACCCCGGTGACGAAGGCGGTGGTGTTCATCGCGGAGACGAACGGTGCGCCGTCGACGTTGCCGCTGACGTCGCCGGCCGCCGAGTACGTCGGGGTTGAACTGCCGGCATGCACCGGGAGCCAGTTGAGAGCATTCGGGCTGTGATAGCTGATGGCCAGATCTCCCGTCCCCGACGGGAGAGCGACGGGATCGCTGTAGACCTCACCGCCGGCCGGGATGGTGATGGACCGCAGGCCGCAGCCGGCGGGCTTGCCCGCGGCGGCGCAGAAGGTCAGCTGCGCGGGAGCGGCTGAGGTCGCCGCTCCGGTGCCGGCCTGCCGGGCGATCGTGACGTGATCCAATGTGGACGGTGTCGGGACGCCGGTGTTGGACAGCCGCACACGGGCGTTAGCGCCGGTCACGGTCGGATGCGCGATGATCCGCATCGTTCGGTTCGCGTCGCTGTCCGCGGGGGCCGGTATGGTGTGATCGATTGGGGCTGCCCAGGCTCCGAGCCAGCCGGCCTGGACCGGGCGAACGCCGATGGCCAGCACGTGCAGCGCGTTGTCGCAGATGGTGGATCGGAAGCTCGTGCCGATGTTGGGCAGGGTGATGGACTCCAGGGTCTTGCCCGGGTCGGTTGGCGCGAAGATCGCGAACACCTTCGGTTTGGCGGGGTGGTCCCCGCCGGACCATTGGTCGAGGACGAAGGCCGCGCCGTCGGCGGAACTGCCGATCCAGTCTGTCACTGTGGGGAACTGGGGGTTGGAGTGGGTGTGGCCGGTGTCCTGGTAGGTGATGGTGCCCGGTGTGGCGGGGGTGTTGCCGCAGGTGCTTACCGCGAGCAGGCCGACGGCGCTGGCCTTGACTTGCTGGTTTGCCGGGAACGGAATGGTCTGTCCTACGGCGACGACGTTGTCGTTGCCGTTGGTGTTGGGGGCTGGCATGGTGAAGGTGGCGCCGCCGATGGTCGTTGACTGGCCGGGCGCGAGTCCGGCGTTTGACAGCGTTGAGCTGACGAGTCCGGCCCCGTTGAAGTCCAGGTTGACCGGGCTGCCGGCGGCGGCGATGCCGTGGTTGTTCATCGCGTCGGTGAAGTTGTCGGCGATGACGTTGTTCAGCGGTGCCACGGTGAGGTAGTCGATGCCGACCTGGTAGCGGTTTCCAGTGGTGGAGTTGGTGCCGTTGAGGGTGAAGGTGAGGGTGTGTGTGCCCTTGGTCAGGTGTGCGCCGTTGAGCGGCAGGTAGGCGCGGCTGAGGCTCTGCCAGTGGCCGTCGAATGGCGTTTTGTCCGTGCCGGCCAGTGGTGTTTTCCCGTCCAATGTCACGGTGACCCGGCCGTAGTCTGTGGACTTGGTCATCTCCGCGCCGAGCGCGTAGTCGGCCTCGAGTGGCGTGGTGAAGGTGAGGTCGAACTTCTGCTGGTCGGCGTTGCCAGGGAAGAACAGCTGCCAGCCGTTGGAGTACAGCTCTCCACCCTGTTGCGTGGTCATGGGGATGTTCTGCCCGGCCGGCTGGCTCGGGGTCACGTCGGTGTTGAGTTCGGCTTCGAGTTTGGTCTTGGTGACGCCGACGTTGGGTGCGACGTAGAAGGCGTACGTGGGCGACTCGGGTGAGAGCCGGTGGGCGTCGTCGAAGGTCCGCAGGTTCAGCGTATGGTAACCGGGCGAGAGTCCACTGGGGACGGTCAGGGTCGCGTTGCCGCTGGTGGTGGCGATCCAGCCGCCGTCATTGCCGAAAGTCTTGTTCAGGTTGCAGTCCCCGGTGGACGGGATGGCCTCGGTGCCGGCGCCGTCGAACGTGTAGGTGATTCCCGCGAAATGAGGGGGATTCGCCGTGCCGGGCGGCACGTTGGCCTGAAGTTGAAATGTGCCAGGGGTGCCCTGGGCTGAGCCCCAGTAGCCCTCCGGGTAGTCGAAGCTGAACGCGGTCGGTGTCTCGTCGAACGGCCCGGTCCGGGCGATGAAGCTGTACCAGTCCGACCAGTTGGACGTGAGCCAGTCAGCGCCGTCGGCCGGCATGTTGATGGTCGTGGCTCGGAAGGCGTACTGATCGTCGGCCAGTGACTTGGGAACCGTCCATCCGCCTTCGGTGTCGTTGGCGATGCCGATCAGGTTCGGGTTCGCCGCGAGCTGCTTGGTCGCGTCCTTGTTCCACAGCTGGAACTGGAGGCCGAGTGGCAGTGGTGAGTCGTTGTTGTCCGTAGCCGACGAATAGAGGGTGGGGGTCGTGTCGGAGGTGGTGGGCAGGCCGCCGTTGCAGCTCACTTCGTGTGAGACGTGCAGACCGGTCGGAGTGTTCGGCGGGAAGTTGTACGTCACGTCGAGGTGCGCGTCGGTGGGCGCGAAGGTCTTCCACTGCGCGCCGTCGCTCTCGTTGGGGGCGAGCAGGGCGACCGTTATGTTGATCCAGTTGCCGTTGGCGGCGTCGGCTGCCAGCTGATTGGCTGCGAACTGTACAGGCGCCGCGCCGCCGCAGGTGTCACCGGCATGGGAACTCGCCTGACTGATGAAGGCGCCGGTCGGCCCGGGGAAGGCGATGCCGGAGTGGATGGGTCCAGCTTCGTAGAGGTTGACGGGCTCGTCGGTGCACCGGCTGTACTGGTGGATCTCAGTCGCGTAGAAGTACGCGGAATGGATCGTCGCTGTGTAACCCGCTCGCTGTTGCAGTGGCGAGGTGTCGATCTGGAAGTACGAGCGGGCGGTGCCGATGTTGTTGCAGTGCGAGACAATGTCTCCGCAGTAGCCGACCTGCTGCGGAAAGGTGCTGTCGTCGAAGATGCTCTCCCGTGGGCCACTGCTGGACACCACTAGCCAGTGCTGGGTTCGGCCCGACATCTGCGGGTCGATATAGAGCGGGTAGATGACGCCAGGACCGGTGAGCGCTGCGGGATCCGGCGCGATTGTTAACTCCGAAGTGGACGGAGTCTGAGTGACGGATAGGGCGGTGACGTGTCCGCTACCGGGCGAGGTGGCACTGGGGGGCGGACCCACGTTCGGAGCGGCAGTGGAATCCCACATGATCGGTGTGCTGCCGTGCAGCACCTCGGCGCCTGAGCCGTCGCGAGCAGACAGTCCATTATGGTCTGCGGACAGGGTCAGGCCGGTCGTGGCCGTGGTGATTTTGATCGCCTTCAGCGCAGGATTGGCGGCGGCCGTCGCGTCGTGCACGACCAGCACTTCGCTGTAGTCGTCGGCCTGGGCCGTGAGCTGGAGGTCGACGCCCGGCAGCACGGACGGATACACGGCCGTCGCGCCGGAGACCTGAGGCACGGGCAGCGGTGTCGGCCAGGAGAACGACACGGTCTTGCCGTGCGTGCTGACAGTCGCGAGCGGAGAGCTCCCGCCGTTGGAGAACTTCACGTCCTCCGCGCTAGCGGCCGGGGCTAGTAGGCCATCGGCGGTGGGCTTCAGTGACGTCTCGATCGGAACCCACGCGCTGCCCCGCTTGACCCGCACCGGCGCCGTGTAGGTGCTCATCGTGAAGGTGCCGTCGGGATTCGCCATGACTTTGCTGGTCTCGCTGCCCTCGCCCGCGACCTCCACCTTGGCGCCAGTGCGGCGGGCCTGCGCGGACGCCGTCGTCTCCGACTGGGTCTGCATCTTGTTGACCGGCGGCCCGACCGGCGTCGGCACAGGCGCGGCGTGCGCGGTGGGAAGCCACAGGCCGCCGGCGAGTGCCACCGCTACGATCCCGCTGGCGCCCACGCGTTGCAAAGGCGAAAATATTCGCGAATCGGACACCCGTCTGAATGGGCGCATGATTGTGCTGCCTCCCCCTCTGTCGCGGCCGAAGCCGTTTGAACAGCGGCTGGCACGATAGCTGTGGGCCGGAGTACCGGCAAGGGAATGCGGGGTGGCTCTGCCGAAAGGGTCAACGTCGGCCGATGTGTGTCCTGCGGGTGAGATCCTTCTTCCCTTGGGAACACTGTCCGTGTAGCGTCCGCTACCGGGCGGTTTGAGTCTGCCAAGGGGGGCGCTGTGAGCCGATTCAATGGATCTGTCGTGCGTGCGATCAGACGGCCGCGAGGTGTCCTCGTCGCCGTCTTGATGGCCGTAGCGCTCGTTGCATCGCTGGCCAGCGCGGGTCTGACGCCTCCGCCGGCCCAGGCGGACCGAAATGGACAAGCGCCGGTCGAAAAACCGATCCCGCACGTGGAGCGGGTCCTGAGTGGGGCCAAGAAGAACATCGGCCAATCGTCGAATCCGATCACGAACGTGTCGTGGCCCGCAGCCGGCGATGCTGATGTGATCACCAAGACAATTCCGCGGACCGCAAAGGCGGCCACTCCCACCCGGGCTGGCGCACTGCCCATTTCCATGAGCCCTGAAAACGAGCAGCAAGCGGCAGACGTGCCGTCATCGACATTCCATGTGCATCTCGCCGACCAGACGGCGACCCGCAAGGCGGGCGTCAGCGGCGTGCTCTTCACCGTCAAACCGGACAAGCCGCAGAACCAGCACGACACGGTCGACGTCGACTATGCGTCCTTCCGCAATGCGATCGGCGGCGACTTCGGGTCCCGTCTGCACCTGAGCCAGCTCCCAGCCTGCGCGCTAACCACGCCAGACCGCCCGGACTGCCGCAAGCAGACACCGCTGACGTCGTCGAGCAACGATGCGAAATCGGCTCACGTGTCGGCTAAGGTTTCTTTCGCCACGCAGAACGCCCAAACGCCAATGGTGCTCGCCGCCACGGCCGGCCCCAGCGGGCCGAACGGGACTTTCACGGCGTCGTCGCTTTCGCCATCGGGAACGTGGTCGGTCGGCGGCAGCACCGGCGCGTTCACCTGGTCCTATCCCATTGCCGTGCCGCCGTCTGCGGCCGGTGCCGATGTCGCTCCGGCGGTCGGCCTTTCCTACAGTTCCAGCGCGGTCGACGGTCAGACTTCGGGCACCAACAACCAGTCGTCGTGGATCGGCGAGGGTTGGGACTACGCTCCGGGCTATATCGAGCGTTCCTATCGAAGCTGCGCCGAGGACCCCGCCGGCACCGCGCCCAAGGTGCAGGACCTCTGCTGGGCAGGCCAGGTCGTGTCGATGGACCTCAACAGCCAGTCGGTCTCGCTCGTCACCGGCGACAACGGCCAGACCTGGCACGCCTCGGCCGACACCGGCGACCGAATCGAACTTGCCACCGGCGCGAACAACGGCGTCAACAACGGCGAGTACTGGCGGGTCACGACGCCGGACGGCATCCAGTACTACTTCGGCCGCAACAGCGGCCCCGCGGGCGCGACCAACTCTGCGTGGACAGAGCCGGTCTACGGCGCCCACTCCGGCGATCCCTGCTACAAGTCCTCGGGTTTCGCCGACTCCTCATGCCCGCAGGCCTGGCGCTGGAACCTCGACTACGTCGAGGATCCGCACGGCAACGTCACGGCCTACTACTACACGCCGGAGACCAACTACTACGGCGCCAACGGCGGGAAGAACGGCGTCCAGTACACCCGCGACGGCTACCTGTCCCGGATCGACTACGGACTGCGGGACAACAACGGCACCGTCTCCAGCGATCCGGCGCCGGAGCAGATCGTCTTCACCACCGCGGAGCGCTGCCTGCCCACGGACACGATGGACTGCGCGCCGTCGAAGTTCACCAAGGCCAACGCCGCGTCCTGGCCCGACACGCCCCAGGACCAGCAATGTGTCAAGGACGACCAGAACACCACGCCCACGTGTGAGAACGACAGCCCGTCGCTGTGGAGCACCAAGCGGCTGGTCAACATCACCACGCAGTACTACAACGGTTCCAAGTATGTTCCGGTCGACGGCTACGACCTCACCCACCAGTTCTTCACGGCAAGCGACTCCGACCTCTGGCTGTCCTCGATCAAACACACCGGGTTCGGCGCGGACGGTTCCACGCTCGCCACGCCTCCGGTCAGCTTCGTCGGCCAGACGTACGACAACCGGGTCTTCGGCTACAACACCCAGCCCGTCATGGCGCACCGACGGATGACCGCGATCACCGCCGAGACCGGCCAGGTCACCGCGGTGACGTACAAGCCGGTGGACTGCACCGCCGCGAACCATCCGACGGACATGTCCAACGACCAGATGATGTGCTTCCCGGTCTACTGGACGCCGCAGTTCAACTCGACGCCGATCCTGGACCTGTTCTACAAGTACGTCACCGCCGAGGTCGACGTCCAGGGCACCAGCAACCTGTCAGCGGTCCACAAGACCACCTACAACTACATCGGCGCTCCGGCCTGGCACTACGACGACAACGAGCTCGTCAAACCAAGCAACCGGACCTACGGTCAGTTCCGCGGCTTCTCCCAGGTCGAGGTCCGCAGCGGCGATACCGCCAACGCCAGCAACGGAACCCCGGACAAGCAGACACTGACCCGCACGACCTACTACCGCGGCATGGACGGCGACATCCTGCCCAACGGTGGCAATCGCGCCAACGTGACGGTGACCGACTCGCTCGGCGGCCAGGTACCCGACAGCAACCAGCTCTCCGGCACGCCACGCGAGGTCCAGACCTTCAACGGCGACGGCGGCGAGCAGCTCAGCACCGTCATCACCGACGCCTCCGTGATCGCCACCACCGCATCACGCGACCGCGCAGGCTTGTCCCCGCTGACCGCGGACGTCGTCGCCACCACGAAGTCGAGGACCCTGACGGCACTGGCTTCGGGCGGCGTCCGCACGGACACCGAGACCACGGCCTACGACAGCGCCGGCCGGGTGTCGCAGCAGACGTCCACGGTAGATGGACTGCCCGATCTGTGTACGACGGCCACCTACGCCGACAACACCGACAAGTGGATCCGGACTCTGGTCAAGGAAGTCGTCACCTCGCAACAGAAGTGTCCGGCCGCCGGTACGGCGCCGACGCCGGTGCTCAGTGACGTCCAAACCTACTACGACGGTCAGTCCGACCTCGGGACGCTGCCGGGGCCGGGTGACGTGACGCGCACCGACAACGCGACCACGGTCACCAACGGTGTGCCCACGTTCATCACGACAATGAAGGCCACGTACGACGCCTCGGGGCGCGTCACGTCCACAACGGACGGACGGCAGAACGTCACCAGGACCACCTACACACCGCCGGACGGCGGAGTGCTGGCGAAGCGCGTGGTGGCCAATGCCAAGCAGCAGAACACGACCTACGTGTACGAGCCCGCAAACGGCAAGCCCACGGAGATCGTCGACGTCGCCAACCACGTCACCGACGCGCAGTACGACCAGCTCGGCCGGTTGACGGCGGTGTGGCTGCCCGGCCATCATCACGGCAGCGACCCGGCGTCGAGCACGTACACCTATGCCCTCAACAGCTCCGGTCCGTCGACGGTCACCGCCAAGACCCTGATCGACTATGGCAGCGGCACCAACTACACGACGAATGTCACGCTGTTGGATGCTTTCGGACAGGTGATCCAGACCCAGTCTAACGCCGAGGGCGGCGGCCGGATCGTCTCGGACAACTTCTACGACTCGCACGGCTGGGTGATCCGCAGCAACAATCGCTACTACACCGACGGCGAGCCGGGCACGGACCTGGTCTCGGTGGCCGACAAGGATGTTCAGGACCGCACGCTGAACTCGTACGACGGCAACGGCCGCATCCTCGTCGCCAGCGACTACAACGGCCTGACGCCTAAGTGGTCCACCACAACCGTCTACGGCGGCGACCGCACCACCACGATTCCGCCCGCCGGCGGCGTCACGACTACCCAACTCGTCGACGGCCGCGGCCACAACAGCGAACTGCGCCAGTACACCGCGCAACCCATGATCAACGGCAATATGGTGTCCGGCGGCAGCTACCAGTCTACGAGCTACCATTACACGCCGCTCGGGCTCCAAGATCGGATCACCGATGCCGATGGCAACACCTGGTCGTACAGCTACGACCTGATGGGACGCAAGGCATCTCAGACGGATGTCGACGCCGGAACCACGACCTATACCTACGACAACGCCGGACTGCTGACGACCGAGACCGACGCCCGCGGGCAGACCCTCGCCTATTCATACGACGAGCTGGGCCGCAAGACCGCCGAGTATCGGGGTTCGCAGACCGGCACGATGCTGGCCTCCTGGGTCTACGACACCGTCCAGGCTGGCAAGCTGAGTTCGTCGACACGCTATACCGCCAGCGGCAACTATCAGGTCGGCGTCACCGGCTACAACGGCGCCGGCGACCCGACCGGCACCCTCGTGCGCATTCCTGCGGCGGAGACTGGACTGGCCGGCGACTACCGCACGTCGATGTCGTACACCTCCACGGGTCTGATGAACGTGACGACGCCTGCGCCCGGCGGCGGGCTGCCGGGTGAGCAGGTCGTCACCGCGTATGACCCGCTGGCCAACCCGACGAGCGTTTCGGGCTACAACACCTACGCCACGAACGCGGATTACACGCCGTACGGCGAACTTCACAAGTTCAACACTGCGGGTGGCCAGGGCGAGCTTGGGTTCGAACGGGACGCGCAGACCCGCCGCGTCACCGACGTCAAGCTGACCGCGACCAAGGCGCCCCCACAGATCGACGACACCAGCTACTCCTACGATCCCTCAGGCAACCTCACCTCGAGCAAGGACGTCGAGGGCCCGGCAGGCTCTCCAACCCAGCAGCAGTGTTTCGCCTACGACTCCCTCGACCGGCTGTCGCAGGCCTGGACCGCCAGCGATTGCTCGGTCCAGCCCACGGCGGCTGGCATCAGCGGGGCCGACCGGTACTGGACGAGTTGGACCTTCGACCCCGCCGGGTTGCGGAAGACCCAGGTGCAGCACGCCCTGACCGCGAACACGCCTGACACCACGACGACGTATACGTATCCCAACCCGACCGCACCTCAGGCTCACACCCTGTCGTCCAGTTCGACATCCGGCCCGGGCGGCACGTCCACCGCGAGTTACACCTACGACGCGGTCGGCAACACACGGACGCGGTCACTGCCGACCGGCCAGCAGACGCTCACCTGGAACGAGGACGGCCGGCTGGCCACCGACCAGACCGACGCCGGCGCGTCATCCTATGTGTACGACGCCGACGGCAACGTGCTCATCCGCCGCGATCCCGGCAGCAGCACGCTCTACCTACCGGGCGAGGAGCTGAAGTACAACACCACACCGAAGAACGTCGTCGGCACGCGGTACTACGGAATCGGCGGCTCTACAGTTGCGATGCGTGTCGGTGGTGGGGACCCCACCGTGCTCACCGGCGATCAGCACGGCACCAATAGCATCGTGTACCAGCCCTACACCGGTGCCGTCACGCGGCGCACGTTCGACCCGTACGGCAACGCGCTGGGCACGCCTCAGGGCATTTGGCCGGACGACCATGGGTTCCTCAACAAGTCCACCGACCAAACCAGCGGGCTCGTCGACGACGGCGCCCGTGAATACGATCCGACCATGGGCCGCTTTCTGTCAGTCGACCCGGAGCTCGATCCGGCGAGTCCGGGTCAGCTGAACGGCTACGCGTACAGCGCGGACAACCCGACGACGTTCAGCGACCCGACCGGCACGCGTCTCGCTGGCTGCGAGGAAACGCACACGAACTGCATCGACGGCGGGCCGGTTGGTGCGTTGCACAATTTGCCGCCGGATCCCACGGCGCCGCAGATCAAGTTCAATACTCCGCGTGTTGTTGCGATTCACGATCCGGTGACCGGTCTGAACTTCATCAACCATGTTCAGATGCCGAAGGATCTGGACTTCGACCGGGCGATCTCACTGCTGGCCGACTATATGGCCAAGCCCGATAATAAAACGTACTGGAATATTCGGAGTAGTTTCGAAGACCCGTTGGCGCCCGACGACACCGTGGTGACGATGTTACAGGCCGTCTGTCATCAGGACGACTGCGGCAAGGGTGTTGGCGAAAAGCTCTTCCATTTGCATATCGCAATTGCCGGTCGGGACCTCGTGGCATACGGCGGCCTCGCGGCAGGCTCATTGGCGGCAGCGGGAATGGAAGGTGCCGGCGCCGCTAAGGCGGCGGTCGGTGAAAAAGATTACGCAGTTGGTGAATTTGGTCAGCTAAAAGAAATGCCGGAGCGTGTTCGTTCGGCATTGTCGTGTGCGACGGGGAACAGCTTCGCCGCCGGCGCGCTCGTGTTGTTGGCGGACGGATCGCACGAGCCGATCGAGGACGTCAAGGTCGGCGATGCGGTGGAGAACGCCGATCCCGACAGTGGCGAGAGGCAGCAGCATGTGGTCACGGCCGTGCACGTCACCGACACCGACACCGACTTCGTCGACCTTACTGTCGGACTGCCCGGCGCGTCCGAGACGATCACCGTGACCGCACACCATCTGTTCTGGGATGCGACGACCCATCAGTGGGTCGATGCGGCTGACCTGCGAGTGGGGGAACAGCTCGACACACCCGGAGATGGGCATGCCGCGGTGGTGTCGACGCACCGATACACAAAGTCAATCCGTACCTACAACCTGACCATCGACACCGTCCACACGTACTATGTGATCGCGGGCGACACGCCGGTGCTGGTTCACAACTGTGACGAGTGGACGAAGCAGGGAAACCTTGATAACCACTACGAAAAGCATGGCGATGAGATGGGGTATGACTCACAGAGAGAATACAGTGAAGCTGCCAAGGATCTCACGTGTGATTGTGATGGTGGTCGACCTGGCGTGATGCGCAAGCTCGATGATAGCAGCGACGAGGGAGTTGTGATCAGATATTTTGACCCCTCGACAAACGAATATGGAATGAAGGGCCCCAAAGGGATTATCACCTACTATAAATTGGATGGCGGGATTGGCACTTTTAAGAAGATGCCAGGAAAGCCGTGGAGCCCGGGAGAGCCAAGTTGGTGAGCGATCAGCGGTCGTCAGGCGCTGAGTGGGGCGAGCGTTTTCCCTGTTCATGCTGCGGACATCGGACTCTAACCGGTCCGCCGGGGTGTCAGGAGATCTGTCCGGTGTGCTTCTGGGAGGACGATGTAATGCAGCTGCGGTGGCCGCTATTGGAAAAAGCGGCGAACCGTGTCGACCTGGTGACGGCGCAAAAGAACTACCAATCCTTCGGCGCCTCCGAGGAGCGCTTTTCTGCTTCAGTTCGAACGGCGGCCAAAATCGAGCCGGTTCATGAATTGTGGCGCCGTATTGATCTCGCGCGCGATGACTTTGAAGAAACGCTCTCAGAGCTCGCTCAATGGCCGTCGGACCGCACAGTTCTCTATTGGTGGTCGGATCGGTACTGGCGGCGTTCTTAAGAGCGACGGTACACGGCTGCGCCGACGATCAATTGCAATGCAATGTGGTGCCCGGTGGTAGCTATCAGTCGACGATCTACCGCTACACGCCCCTGGGACTCCAGGGTTAGGGCGCCGATGCCGACGGCAACAACTGGTCGTTCAACTATGACCTCATGGGCGGCAAGACGTCCCAGACGGACGTCGATGCCGGCACCACGATCTACAGCTACGACAACGCCGGACTCCTGACTTCCGACACCGACGTCAGAGGGCAGACCCTCGCCTTCTCCGACGACGAGCTGGGGCGCAAGCCCAGCGATTACCGGGACAATCCTGACCTTCTGGTCATATGACACCGTCCAGGCTGGCAAGCTCGCGCCGTCGACGCGCTATACCGCCAGCGGCAACTATCAGGTCGGCGTCACCGGCTACAACGGCGCCGGCGACCCGACCGGCACCCTCGTGCGCATTCCTGCGGCGGAGACTGGACTGGCCGGCGACTACCGCACGTCGATGTCGTACACCTCGACGGGTCTGATGAACGTGACGGCGCGATCCGCCGAGGACGGCCGTGGCAGCGCGACCTGCCGGCGCAAGACAGCCAGTTGATGGTGCAGTAGGAGAATCTCCACGTCTTTGGCGGTGTCTGAGCGGACGAGCAGGGCTGTTCAGGACAGGAGTCGTCAGAGGATCAGGTACACGAGTCGCAACGCCACGACCATCGATCATGCCGAACGCGATCCGCCTGCCTTCACCCCTGGTCAACGCCCACGACCGAGTATCGGGCATCCGCAGGGTCGGGTTCCAGATCAGCGTGCGGTCCAGCAGTTCCGCGCGCAGCACCTTGACCCAGCGTTCGGCGATCGCGTTCATGCGGGGCATCCCGGACACCGGTCAACACTGAGGAGATGCGGGCGTCGCTGAGGATCTTGTCGATCAGCTTGGGGTATTTGGTGTCGCGGTCACGGATAGGGAACCTGACCCGTGTGAGGTTGGCGGTGTCCTCCAGGTCCATGAGCAGCATATTGCGGACTGTTGCGGACGGCCTGTGTCACCCAGGTATGTGTGGGTGTGTGGAAGTGCCGTGGACGTGTACGCGCCTGCCGGTGTGGTGGATGGTGGCGAGGATGTACTGGCGCTGCCCGGTGAGTGTGACCGTTTCGATGAAGTCCATGGCCAGAACCGCATCGCCCTGGGAACATAGGAAGGCCGCTCAGGTGACGGTTGTCCGGTGCGGGGCTGGGTCGATGCCCTCGGTCTTGAGGTAGCTTCGCCGGCCACACGGCTACGAACGGCTCATAATTACTGTCGCCGCGAAACCATTGTCAGCAGCGCAGTTCTGCGGAGTGCCTCCGGCAGGATTCGAACCTGCGCACCCGCCTCCGGAGCCTCCGTTACTGACACTCGCATCTACCTGCGACTTTGCCAACAGCGTTAGTCTCCGCCGCCCCTTTGAGCACACTGATCAACGCTGCTTCGCGTCACGTGTGGTGTCACGGAGACCGTGACCAGACCGTTACGTGTGGCTGGTCGGATCGGTCGTGTCGTGGGCTCGCCGACGCCGCGCCGAGGTGGTCGCTGACGGGCTCGCTGCGAAGAGCCAGACGTTGCCGGCGATCTTGGCACGGACGCTGACCTGGGACCAGGGTCAGGAGATGGCCGAATACGCCCGGTTCACCATCGCCATTGGGGTACGGGTGTACTTCTGCGACCTGAAGAGTCCGTGGCAGCGCGGCAGCAACTGGGTCCGCTGGAGACTGCGGGATCGCCCGGTTGAAATGGTGGATCGGTCACCGAGGGCAGTCCGCGAGTGTCAGGAGCCTGATCTAGTGTCGAGCGCCCGCAGGGCGGTGGCTACAGCAACGCTTGCGATCGGCAAACGAGCCAGAGTGATGCCGGCGAACACGCGACGATGATGGCACCGCTAGCAGCAACCATGCCTCCGCTCCCTCGCTGCTGCGTGTGTCTAAATTTCCTTTTCTATGTCAAGCGGCCCGCCTTCGGCGGGCCGTGGCCGCCGCGCGCCGCCAGCTTGCTTACCGGCCGCTCTGGCGCGGCGTGCGGCCTGGCGGCCGGTCCGCGCCGAGCGGCCGAGCGGAGTGTGGCGGGAAGCCACGCCTGTGGCCGCGAAGAATTAAAGTCCGGCTGGCCACTTTCACACTTCTGTCTTCGTCTTGGCCAAGTCCAGTGTCGAATGGATATCTAACTGTACTTGATTCGTGGAACGAGGGAAGTGATAGACTTGTCAAACGGTTGCGTTGTCATGGTCCTGGATGCGTCGGCAAGCCATTCTGTCGGTCTATGCGGCGATTCCTAGGTCGACTAGCTTTTGTAGAACTTCGAGGTCTTCGGCAAGTTCGGATGCGTCTCCGCCGGCCACGACGACGATCGAATCGAATTGGCTTCGAGCGGCCTTTCGTATCACAAGATCGGCCAAGTCGGGTAGCGATTCTCGATTATCGAATTCGGATGCTTTGGTCTTGGTTATAATAAACTGGGTGGCGTTATCTCGCAGTACCAGATCTCCGGGCAAGTCAAACACGGCGGTTTCGGAGAATTGGGCCCGCGAAGTGTCGAGTGCCCAGTCGCCTTTTTGGTAGAATTTTTGTGTCAGTTCAAGGGAGTTTGCTGTCGTGCTGTCTGCTGCGTGGGGTGAGAGCTTTTTGAGAACCCAAGTACCCTGTTTTCCTTGGAGTGTGACATGCCGAAAAAGGCATCCGCTAAGGGAAAGTGGGTGTCCTGCTATGTTAATGTCGGTCAATGTGACCGAATCGAATAGGATGCCAAGCCCGCTGCATGAGTCGAATGTGCATTCAGTGCAGTCGACGTTCCGTACGTGCGTGGGAGTCTCGAGACCCGCGCCTTGGCCTAGGGTGCAACTGGAGAACGTGCATCGAGATAGTGATAGATCTTGAAAGGAAATTCGCTCGCCAACGTGCTTGACGTGGCTAAAATTCTGATCTGCAACCATCTTTCGCAACGAGCTCTCCTTGTTGATGGCGGTCTCCCTTATCTATTCTAGCAGTGCGAATCACGACTTGTTGGTTGGAGATTTGAGGCCGAAGAGCTCGTAAACCTCGCTACTTGTAAGGCTGGGGTATGTTATTAGGTTATCTTCCGATCTGATGTAGTCACGTCTGAGATGGTTTCCCTTGGTTGACTTTGAGTTGGTTGTGATGTCTATATTGAACCCGCCAACTGTAAAGTCGGGTTCCCGTTTTCCGATGGCCGTTAGTGGAGTTACGTTCGTGTCTATTTGAACGTCGCGGTCGCCTTGAGCGCTTCGCTCGATGTATTTGCCGTACATCTGTCGTGCGCGAAACGGCTCACCGGAGCGAAGAGCGTCTCGCGCTGCTCGCATTTCCTTCAGTGTAAGTACGTCTTCTATGTCCTCTGTGTCGCCGTTTCGTGCTCGCTCTACCGCTTTTCGGATTCGATCGACGCTTTCGCGGTCTTGGTCGGCTAGTTGATCGGATGACTTCCCCTTTTTCGAGTCGTTCGGGGTGTTATCCGGTGTTGATGTGCCATTTTTCGATCGCTCTGGCTCTGGTGGCTTAGTGTCGCGTCCTGTTTTGGAAGCTTCAGACGCTTGTGGATGCTTTGATTCAGCTCGATCTTTTGCTTTGCTGGATGGCTGCAGCGAATGAACCGCCGGTGGGGTATCTGAATTCTTGCGTTTGATTGCGTCGGATGATTGCAACTCTTCCTGATTGCTGGACTTTTTATTTCGTTCATGGTTAGAGTTTAGTGACTTTTCTCCGATTTCTGCTCGCGCGGCATCTGATTGTGTAATTCGAGCCCGGGCGGCGCGATCGAGGATCTGGTGTTGTGTAGCGGCTGGATCCAGCTTGGTCGTACCGGCGACCGCTGTGGCGCGACGATCGTTCATGCGTCGACGCAGTGGGCGTTCGGTACTTTCAGCTTGCGCAGCCTCTGATTGACTAGGGTGTTGTGGTTTGGTTGGCTTCTCGCATGCGGTTGTAGCCTTGTTAAGAAGGGAGTGGTCGGTGGATACTGCAGGCGTGTCCCTCGCCATTTAGATCTTCCTTGGCTCGGTGATCACAGCGAGAGGCCATGTAGTGGCAAGATCGAGAAACCAGGTCGCTTCGACTAGGCGGGCTTCGTCGTCACCGGCTGAACTCAACTGCGCGACGGCGAGTTCGTAGCGTGAAGGGATGCCGCCGGTGATGATTGTGGTCCCGGGCCGCCAACTGTCGGGGTGTGCTTCCAACTGTTCCAGTTGCTCGACAACCGTGGCTGAAGTCAGATACAAGCCGCGCTCAGCCCACTGATCGGTGTCTGGGTGCTGTCCGTCGCCCTCATATGCGCTCAAAGCCCGAAGCACATCTACCCACCGGTACCTGCCCGCTTGCCATTCGACGTCCGAACCATCGCAAACCGAGATCCCGCCATCGAGTGCGCGCAACGCGATCCCCGCTAGGTGGGTGGCCAGCTCCTCAGGTTGGAAGTAGTAGGTCAGGCTGGTGTAGCGGGCGTCGATTGCGTCATTGATCTGGTGCAGGATGGCATGACTGATGATCTCGTGGGATGCACGGCTCATCAGTGCCATGCACCAGTCTCGGCTGGGGTTGGGGGAGGGCCGCCCGGTCAAGTGCGCGACGGTGAGGAGTTCGATCCACAGCACCAGCTCTGGGTCCTCGGCCAGCCCCTCGGTCTCGGCGAGCTGTCTAGCTGTCAACAACGGCCCAGCGGATGCGCGGTCGACCGCGATCTGCGGTACTGGCCCGGCCGGTCGGGTTTCGCGAGGTTCGCCGTAGGGGACCGTGATGCGGATCGGGCGGTCCATGCCGTCGGCGAACACCGCCGCCCGGCCCGGCGGCAGCGACACCACATGCCGAGACTGCGCCGGATCGAGGTTCATCGTGGCCCCGACCGCGTCGCGGTCGTCTTGGCCGGGCAGCCGGTGCACGATCTTGAGGGCGGTGTTCTTGATGACGTCCGGGACGATCTTGTCGGGTATCTGTTCGGCGACCACGATTCCTTCGCCGTAGGCGCGGATCTCCGCCAGCAGCGCGGTGAACAGCTCGACGGCGTGGGCGGTGGGTGAGCCGGGGGTGGCGCGGCGCAGCAGCCGGTGGGCTTCTTCGATCACGGTCACATGCCGTAGCCCCACGGTCGGCTCCTTCGTGTGGCGGACACGGAGGTGCTCGACGATCCGGATCAGCAGGGCGCCCATGAGGAACGCCTTGTCTCCGTCCTCACCGACGTCCTCGATTTCTAGGACCACGTTCCGGCGAAGGAGGTCGGAGATGCTGATGGGGTAGTGGCCGTCGAAGAACCGGCCCGGCGTTCCCAAACGGAGCGAGCGGAGACGGACGTCGACGAAGCCGCGGACGTTGTCGCTGACCTCCTTGCCGTAGCCGATGCCCTCCACCACCTCCAGCGCCGTGCTGTGCAGATCAGCCAGCCGCGGGTAGCGCGGCGTAATCCCCGACAGCCGGGACGCGCTGATCGTCGGATCCCACCCCAGGTCCCGGTAGCAGCGGTCCAATGCCTGGCTGAGCACTTGCGGGAACGGCTCGTCCGCCTCGAACGCCGCCAGGAACAAGGCACGTAGCAGGTCGATGTGGGTCTGCAACGGGAAACCCGGCTCGGGGTGCAGCGGGTTCAGGCCGTAGGGCACCGCATCCGGATCTCCCGGGTGCAGCACCACCACCTGGTCGGCGCCAATACGGCCGGCCATGCCGATGTACTCGGTTTTCGCCGGCTCGATCACCAACCATGGAACCTGCTGGTGGTGGAGTTGTTCCAACAGGTGCCGGGTGGTTTGAGACTTGCCGGAGCCGGTAGCGCCGGTGGTCAGGACGTGCCGGTTGAGGGTGGCGGTGGACACCGTGAACTCGCCGGCCTCTTCGTCGGCGTCATCCAGGATCGACCCGAGCATCACCGTGTTGCTGTCGTCGCCGTGGTGGTCGGGAGTGAGGTCGAACTCGGCGCGCTCCACCAAGCGGATCCCGGGCAGCTCCCGCCGGGGCGGTCGGGCGATCGCCGCCAGGAACTCGCCGCTGGCCCGCACCACCGCAGCGGCCGCCCGCAGACCGGGCTGCTGTCCGCGGTCGGAAACCAGGGTGGTGTCGGTGGGACGTGACGCAGTGGTCAGATCAGTGGCCTTGTCACCGGGGGCCAGCAGATAAGGCAGGTCATCCAGATCGCTCGCACTGCACAGCAGCGCTGCGGCCCGATGAGCCTTCGTCGGTGTGTCGGCTCCGACCAGGACCTCCACGTCCCATACCCCCGCCGCCAGGGCGCGGGATAGTTCGCGGTAGCGGGTCTGGGTGCGGGCCAAATCAATCTGGGCTTGGGCGGAGTTCTCCCGCTGCCGCAGACCGGGAAACGCCGCCTCCAGATCGGCCAGTTCCTCGCGGACGGTCGTGACGTCGACGGGGCGGGCGATGATCAACCACACGAACGGCGTCCGTAGGTGCGCCACGTAGTCGTCGAACCCACCACGCCGCGGCGCCGATGTCGCTTCTTCTGCTTGGCTGGTCCACAACGGATCCACGGTGCCGGTGCAGCGCACCCACGCCGGCAAATCCCGCCATGCCCGGCCCAGAACGTCCGCATCGACGCGGGTTCCGCGGGCACCAGGCGGATACGCCACCGGCACCTGCCCCAACTCCATCGCGCTTGGGCCATCGGAGAGTGCGGGACACCAGGGCCGGCCACCGAGCAGAATCTGTACCGGACCTCCCAGCTTCGGGCGGTACCAAGCGAACAGCAACGCCGCCTCCGACCTTGTCCGCAGCTCAGCATGCGCCGCCGCCAGCGCAGCGAAAATCTGGGAACTACTCGGGTCAGGCTTGGCGTCGTCGGTATGCCGGGGGACCTGCTGCAACCGCACCACGGCAACGTGATCAAGGATGTGCACGGAGTGTTAGTCCTGTTCCGGGTTGAACAGCACCTGCGGAAGCAGACCGATACCGGGATTGCAGTCACCAGCCACGACCCGGCGGCCGTCGCGTCCATGCTCCACGAGGATGAACGCCGTGTGCGGCAGCGACTGGATCTTCGTAGGCTCGACCTGGAACTCGTACACCCGTGAGCGGGTGGTGCCGGTACTGGTGGACTCGCTGCTGGTGGTCGACACGGTGTCCTGCCAGGTCTGGGCGCGGGAGGTGGTGACCGAGTCCTGGGTGGACGACGAGTAGCCGCTGGCCATCGCCTGAAACGCGGCGCGGGTCTTGGCGGTGGAGGTGCCCTCGCTGCGGCCGGTGGAGTCGCTGGAACCCTGCGACGTGGACTGGGAATCGGAGAACGACTTCCCGACCGTGTCGGTGATCTGCGAGAGCACGAACGTGTGGTGGCGCCCGATGAACTCCGCCGCCTCTTTCGCGTCGTGGGCGTTGCCCAGCCGCATCAGCACCGTGGCCCCATCCCCGGTGCCCAGCAGCTTGCGTAGGTCATCCCGCAGGTGCGCCAACAACAACACCACCCGCACACCCACGCGCTGTGCCTGCTTCGCGACCGCCTCGATCGTGGCCAGCCCAAGATGGTCCGCACCAGCCAGGATCAGCACAGATGGAGCCCCGGCGCGCTCGTGCACGGACAGGTCGATGACGAGCCGGCGCACCAGCAACGCGTCCAGCATCTCGCGGGTCGACTCGTGCGTGCCGCCCGTGGCCACCACCGTCACGCCCCGCGGCGGCCACATCCTGACCTCGCCAATCGTCGACCCGCTGCTGGCAGCGGATGCCGAGGTGTCCCGTTCCGCCAACGGGGACAGCACCGCAGTCAGGTACTGCACCTGCTCGGAGACCCGCTCAGACGAACCGACCAAGTCGATCTTCGCGGTGATCGCCCGGATCTCCTCCTTGCTCAACGGGAGCTCGGCGGACACCAACGTATGCACGCGACGTAACACCATCAGCCCCGCCACCAGGCGAGACCAGGTCACCTTCTCGCCCAGCTCGTCGACGACCGCACGAATGAGGTCCCGATGCAGGGCACGGTGATCGGTCCGCGTGCCCGCGGTGGGCAGCGTATACACCGCGTGGGCGATGAGCTCGGCTACCCCGGCGGGGGTCAGGTTGTCCAGCAGGTCGAGCTGACCCAGGCTATCGGGCAGATCGACCTGCTGGACGGGATAGCCCAGGCCGGCGGCGAACATCGCCAGCCCGCCGCCGACCCGTTCTTCGCTGAGGTCGACCACTGTGATGCTGGTGCCCTCGGCCACGAGCGAGGCACCCATGGTCGTGACCAGGCTGGCCCATCCGTGTCCAGTGCCGCCGATTACGTCCACCCGCGTGGTCTGGCCTGGAGTGATCGGCTCCCACGTCGGACGCTGCGCGTGCCGTTGCTGCTGCCAGAACTCGTGCTGCCGGCGCCTGGACTCCCACCGCTTGTGCTCTTGACCGAACCGGTAGCGCAGCAGCAGGTTCCGCACGCGTGCTGCCCAGATCAACACCGACGGTCCCAGGAACGGTCCGACGGAGAGCACTGCACCGGCGGCCACCGCGATCGGCGACCACACCCCGACATGCGGTGCCACCGACGGCGCCAGCCAGCCACCACCGATCAGTGCCAGCCCGACACCCGTACGGCGCACAGCACCCTGCCGGGCCGAGCGTCGCCACCCCTTGAAGCGTTCGATGTTGCTGGTGTCGAGCGCGGTCCAGGCCGGCTCGGGCTCGGTGAACCCCTCGGCCGGCACTACGGGCTGCTGGTGCACCCACCCCCACCGCTCCGCGGGCTGAAACAACTGGCGCGCCAACACCGCGTTGCCTGGCCGCGGGGCGCCCGAGGAGAACCCGTCCGCCGCCTCGTCGTACACAGCTGCCCCCATCTGTCACAGCCGCTGCCCGTCCGTCTGGTCGTCCGGTGACTGTAGGACCTCACACGGTTACCGAGGGAGAGCTGGCAGGTGCGTACTGAACTTCTTTCCCGTGAGCACCCATTCGGCGCAAGGCGCTGCCACCGTGTGTAGTAGTTCAGTGGGGCGGGTGGGTGTGGTTGTCAACCATCTGTCGTACACACGCGTCCCGCATTTTCGGTACACCCGAGCCAGAAACCGGGGCATACTCACGATCCCGGCCACGACCTAGCATCAGGGGGACCAGCGTGCCGAGGCGACCTGAAGCGACCGACGGCGACTACGACAGCTTCCGCAGCAGCGGCGACGCCGAGGAATCAGACCTCTTCGTGCCCTCACGCGATGTCGCGCGACCGGCACCCCCCAGAAGCGACATGTGGTGGGGCGGCCTGGAACCGGATACCCGCTACACCAGCACCTTCCCGACCCGCTCGGACGACGCGATCGCCGCGCTGCGTCGCCCCGACTACCGTGGCGGGCGGACCGAGCAAGCCCGACCACGCTCCTCCTCGGCAACCTGGAGCAGCTCCTCCAGCAGTCGTCACGAGTTGGAGCGTGGCGACAAGGTCTATAACACCCGCTCTGTCGGCGGGATCCTCGGCGGGGCTGTGCCCAAGGAGACCGAGGGCAAGGTTCTGGGCATCAGCCACGGCGTGTTCAACCGATATGCGGTCGTCGAATTCAAGAACGGCTCGACCGAGAAGGTCAACATCGAGCACCTGCGCTACGACAGCGGCTGGTACTGATGCCTCGCCATCGTGTCCTCATCGCCGGGCGTCCGGCCGGAGCGCAGTCGCGAGTGCGGTGAGCAGTAACAATTACCGGGTTAGCGACCGGCCGAGTCGAGTGCGTGACTCCAGAAGCAGTGCGACGCAGGCTTGATCGCGCCGAGTCGAGGTGAGACGAGGTGTGTTATGTCCTCACTTTGTCAGAGCCCGCCGCCTCAGTGAAGACGAGGACTGGGATCTGTCTCGTCTGGTCAGGCGGGGTAAGAACGAGTCGGTCCGGGTCCGCCCCGCATTGCCCCCCCGTTGCCGCGTCGTGGTTCGATAACGTTGAGGTCCGCTCCCCGGCTGGTGAGCCGGACCTGGTCCGCCCGGACAAGCCCGAGCAGGGTAAGACCGGAAAGCGTGCCAGAACCAAGATCGGCGATCCGTTGACACGCTCATGGGAATCGTCTAGGCCACCGGCGCGTGCACCAGGAAGTACTCGATGTTATAGGAAGCCGGCCGACCCTTGCGGGTCTTCATGTCCTTGGACCGACAGATTAAAAGTCGGACTGTTGTCATCGGCACCACCAACTACCTGCAACTTTTCAACATGATCAAGCTCTTCGGTATGCCATGCCCCCTGTTGACCCCGTTTCGCGTCACGCATAGTGTCACGGGAACCCGGAACACGCCGTTCGCGGTGAACCTGGTGGCCGGCGCGCACGGGCCACCCCCGCTCACCGGGGAAAAAACACGTGGCGGGGCCTCTCCCTCACGGGTTCGCCAGCGGACCACCCCCGCTCGCGCGGGGAACGCATGTCCTCGAACCAAGCGATTCCGCACGGGAACGGACCACCCCCGCTCGCGCGAGGAGCACGTCACCGCGACGGACGGCCCCCAGAGCAGCTACGGACCACCCCCGCTTGCGCGGGGAGCACCGCGACGTCTCGTCGACCGCCGGAATCGGAACCGGACCACCCCCGCTCGCGCGGGGAGCACGAGGCCGCCGAGCGCATCATCGAAGGGCCGGCCGGACCATCCCCGCTCGCGCGGGGAGCACTCCGCGAGGACCACCTGGATGACGGCGGAGCCCGGACCACCCCCGCTCGTGCGGGAGCACGCCCAGTACTGCTCTTCGGTGATGCCGTAGGTCGGACCACCCCCGCTCGCGCGGGGAGCACTGAGTTTCCAGGTAGTAGATGTTGTCGCCGTAGGGATCACCCCCGCTCGCGCGGGGAGCACGCGCCAGCCAGGTGGTAGCGCAGCGACCAGCGCGGATCACCCCCGCTCGCGCGGGGAGCACGGCCCGGCGGCCGGAGCACAGTGCGTCGTGACCGGACCATCCCCGCTCGCGCGGGAAGCATTTGCGGCAGGCCGGGATGTTCGCCGGTCCGCCCGGACCACCCCCGCTCACGCGGGGAGCACTTGACCGCACCCGGTGTCGCGTCAGCCTGATCCGGACCACCCCCGCTCGCGGGGAGCACGCCGTTGAGGGTGGACAGACCGACCTGGACAACGGACCACCCCCGCTCGCGCGGGGAGCACAACAGCTTCACGCCGGGAACGCCCCGCCCGTACGGACCACCCCCGCTCGCGTGGGGACCACCGAACGTGGTGCACAACGTCATGCCGGCTGAGAGGACCATCCCCGCTCGCGCGGGGACCACCCGGGCACCGGAACGTTGCCCTCCCACCAGCCCGGACCACCCCCGCTCGCGCGGGGAGCACCTGGGACACCATCGACGTCAAGAACGACAACATGGGACCACCCCCGCTCGTGTGGGGAGCACGTTCGACATCAACGGGGACCTCGATCGGCGCCAGGGACCATCCCCGCTCACGCGGGGAGCACTCGATCCCCTTGTCATACGGCACGTATCCCTCAGGACCACCCCCGCTCGCGCGGGGAGCACCCCGAGGCGTGTGGCGATCGCGTAGGTGGAACCGGGACCACCCCCGCTCGCGCGGGGAGCACGATGCCGCAACCACACTCGCCGCTGCGCGATGCCCGACCACCCCCGCTCGCGCGGGGAACACTAGCCGAACGCGTGCGCCAGGGTCATCGCCGAGGGGCCACCCCCGCTCGCGAGGGGAACACTCCGCGTAGCGGAGCCTCATTGACGCCCCCGCCGGACCACCCCCGCTCGCGCGGGGAGCATTGCTGCGACTTCGCGCCGACCGGCGCGGCCCAGGGACCACCCCCGCTCGCGCGGGGAGCACATTTTCCGCACCACATCGGCCGTCACCAAGACGGGACCACCCCCGCTCGCGCGGGGAGCACAGAGCTTGAATGCGGCGCCGGGCACCCCGATGAGGACCACCCGCGCTCGCGCGGAGAGCACATCCAGGGCGCCGGCGGCGGCATCCTCCAGATCGGACCACCCCCGCTCGCGGGGAGCACGCGGCCTCTCTGCGGCACCAGACCGGCATCGACGGACCACCCCCGCTCGTGCGGGGAGCACGTCACCGCGACGGACGGCCACCAGAGCAGCTACGGACCACCCCCGCTCGTGC
The DNA here is from genome assembly GCF_003387475.1 of Kutzneria buriramensis. Taxonomy (GTDB): domain Bacteria; phylum Actinomycetota; class Actinomycetes; order Mycobacteriales; family Pseudonocardiaceae; genus Kutzneria; species Kutzneria buriramensis. Next base: position 91,799 of record NZ_QUNO01000023.1, read on the forward strand.
GGGGAACACTACGGGTGCACGACGACCCCGGTCGCCTCGTAGGGACCACCCCCGCTCGCGCGGGGAGCACATGACCTCAGTGCGGATCTGCACGTAGGTGTTGGGACCACCCCCGCTCGCGCGGAGAGCACACGCAGGCCGAGGTCAACGCGTCGGCGGCGTACGGACCACCCCCGCTCGCGCGGGGAGCACGTCGCGAACACCGCCGTCGGCATCATCTTCCGCGGAACATCCCCGCTCGCGCGGGGAGCACATGCCGTCCAGCGAGTAGTCGCCCTGCACGTAGGGACCACCCCCGCTCGCGCGGGGAGTACAGACCTATCCGCGCCGGGATCGCGATCAGCAGCGGACCACCCCCGCTCGCGCGGGGAGCACAGGGGAAGGATGACCGACGGCTCGGCCGGATCCGGACCACCCCCGCTCGCGCGGGGAGCACCTCGGACCGGCTACTGGCCGAGACGACGATCTGGGACCCCCGCTCGCGCGGGGAGCACCCGCTCGGCCACGCCTGCGCCGTCGTGCCTTCCGGACCACCCCCGCTCGCGCGGGGAGCACGTCCTCCCACACCGACGGGCAGGTGTAGTTGGCCGGACCACCCCGCGCGCGGGGAGCACAACGTCGGCACCTTCAGCACCTGAAGGTCGTTGGGACCACCCCCGCTCGCGCGGGGAGCACCAACTTCAACTCGTTCGGCAACAACGGCCGCACCGGACCACCCCCGCTCGCGCGGGGAGCACTCGGTGACAGGGCCGACCGCGGAAGAGAACGCCGGACCACCCCCGCTCGCGTGGGGAGCACGACATGGCCGAGGTCGAGGCCGCGATCAACGTGGGACCACCCCCGCTCGCGCGGGGAGCACCTCGGGCGCGAGATCGTCCTGCGACACGATGACGGACCACCCCCGTTCGCGCGGGGAGCACAGCCACTACTGCAGCCGGATCGCCGTCGTGAGTGGACCACCCCCGCTCGCGCGGGGAGCACGCGGTGGCGCCGACGTCGAAGGTGTAGCCGAGCGGACCACCCCCGCTCGCGCGGGGAGCACTGCACGCAGTGCTGGGCCGACCTGCGGCAGGACGGACCACCCCCGCTCGCGCGGGGAGCACGCTTTCTGACCTGCGATTTTGCAGTGCTCGACCATCAAACAGCATCACTTCATACAGCCACGTCCCCAAGCACTGCCCGCCCCGGATTTCACGCCTTCTGTTGAGTTGTCAAACAACTAGCCGAGAGGTGCGGGCCGGCAGGACACGACGGTACCCACCTCAGCGACGAGCCGATGAACATCGTGCTTGAATAGGCCGGGTGCCGAAGCTGTGGGGGAAGCGGAAAGACTTGCCTAGCGACTACCCGTTGCTGCACCACCTGATCGACACGGCTGCCGCCGCGTATGTGTTGTGGGACAAGCATCTCGCGCCCGGTGTGCGGGCCTGGTTGGTGGCGCAACTCGGCCTCGATGACCAGGACGCCCGCCGCTTCGTCGCGTTCCTCGCCGGCCTCCATGACGTCGGCAAGGCGTGCCCCTGTTTCCAGGACGAGTGGCCACCGCCGGGCAGCGCCGACTACGTCCGACACGAGCAGGTCAGCTACCTCACGCTCCCGACCTTGCTCAACGGGTTCACCGAGGTCGAAGACCCCATGGTGGAAAGTGTCGCGCACCGAATCGCGGAGATCGCCGGTGGCCACCACGGAGAATTCCAATCGGTGGCGCGGCGTGGCATCCGGGTCCCTGGTCACTCCGAGGGTGGTTGTAACTCTCCGGAAGCTACTTGAATGACACCAGCTCGGTAGCGCGCAGAGTGTTCAGCTAAGCCGTTCAGGTGAAGCAGGATCGATCCAGGCCTCGCGTCGTGCGTCTGCTGCTACAACCCGGTAGACGCACTCCGCAATCAGCCTCGAATACCCGTACCACCCGAAGAGGTTGTCGTTGATTCTTGACGCGTCCACCAGCACTTCTCAACGAAATCATGAGCGATCCGTTGTTGCGAGTACCGCGAATCGGAGTATCGAGTGGAGAGGGAACGGTTCAGGGCGGACTACGACCCGCCAGCACTGGGGGCAGCTTGGGGTAAGGCTTCCACCGGTGCGATTCCCCACCCGTTGGCCTGCCATGTCTTGGACACCGCAGCCGTAGCCAAGCTGGTCTTTCCTGTCCTGTTGGGCCCCACGATGCGCACGGAACTGCTCGACGGGTTCGCCGTGTTACCGGACCCGCTCGGCTGGATCGCGTTGCTGTGTGGTCTTCACGATCTGGGCAAGTTCTCACCGGCCTTCCAGGCGCTCCGCGCGAGCCTCGCCAAGGAGCTGCTGGGTACGTCGGCCGTAGACGATGTGGACTGGCTCGACGCGGTACGGGTACGCACGCGCACCGACACACCACACGGTGTGATCACCGAGCTACACATGCAGCAGTTGCTCCTGTCATGGGGCGCCGAGCGGTTGACCGCCGCCCGGATCAGCGCCGCTGTCGGCGGCCACCATGGATACTTCGCCGAATCGAAACGAGTGCAACAGGCGCGCGGTACGATCAACGATCACGGCGGCGCGAAGTGGGCGTCGTGGCGGCAGACCATGGTCGAGGCGTTGGCGCACCTGGTCGCGTTGCCGCTTCCCTCGGCGGCGCAGTGGCAGCAGGTCAGGCTCAGCCACCAAGCCGCGGTCAGCCTCGCCGCACTGACGTCGGTCAGTGACTGGATCGCCTCGGACAACACGAACTTCCCTTACGCGGGCGCGGGCGTCGACTTGAGCCAGTACACCAAGACGCGCGCTGCGGCTGCGCGCGCGGCGATGGACCGGCTGGGCTGGCAACCGTGGTCGCCGCCGGCCGACACGAGTTTCACCGCCTTGTTCGGTCCCGAGCTGCCTCGACCCGTCCAGCTCGTGGTGCAGCAGTGGTCGACGAGCCTGACGGAGCCGGCGCTACTGATCGTCGAGGCGCCGACAGGGGAAGGCAAGACCAAGGCCGCGCTGCAGTTCGCCGCCAGTATGGTGCGCCAGCGGGGCTTGGCGGGGATGTTCGTGGCGCTGCCCACTCGGGCGACGAGCAACCAGATCCTCGACGTGGTCACACGGCTTCTGGACGGGCTCGGCGACTCCACCACCGTCGGGTTGGTGCACAGCAGCGCGAACGACTACCTGGCCGCGCGCGCCGCCGAGCAGCGGGAAACAGCGGCTCCCGGCGACGTGTCGGTGGACGATCCCGCCGACGGCGACGTGAAGGCGCGCGAGTGGTTTACGCGGAAGAAGAATCTGCTGATCGGCCTGGGCGTGGGCACCGTGGATCAGCCGATGAAGGCGGTCATCCGTTCCGGTCACGTGTTCGTGCGTCTTGCCGGGCTGTCGAACAAGGTAGTTGTGATCGACGAGATGCACGCGTACGACACCTACATGTCCACGCTGCTGGACCGTCTGCTGATGTGGCTAGGTCGCATGGGTGTCCCGGTCGTGGTGCTGTCGGCGACGCTGCCGTCGAGGCGTCGGACCGAACTCGTGGCAGCCTGGCAAGCAGGGGCTCAGGGGTGCGGGTGTACAGAACGTGACGCGGTCGGGTCTGCGGCCGCCTACCCGCGCGCCACGCTCGCGCTGCCCAGCAGGCCCGCTCAGCAGGTGCCCGTCGCGGCCTGCGCGCTCAACAGCGGTCGGCGGGTGCAGCTGTCCCGTGTCGACGACTCCGATGTGGTGCGCTGGGTGCTCAACCGCGTGCGCGACGGCGGATGTGTTGCCGTGATCCACAATCTGGTCTCGCGGGTGGCCTCGACCTGCGCCGCGCTGCGCAGCGAGATCGCTCGTCTCCCGACCGACGAGCAGCCTGAGCTGATCGCCATCACCGGCCGAATGTCCACCAAGGAACGCCACTGCGTGGAAACGGAGCTGCACGGCAGGTTCGGCCCCGAGGGTGTCCGGCCGCACCGGGCGATCGTGGTGGGCACACAAGTTCTTGAGCAGAGCCTGGATCTGGACTTCGACGCCATGGTCAGCGATCTGGCGCCGATCGACGCGTTGATCCAACGCGTCGGCCGCGTGCACCGCCACTCGCGGACGGGCCGTGGAACGCTGACGCTGGCGATCACCGGCGTCGCGGACACCAGTGACGGCCCGGTGTTCCCCCCGTACCTGTCTACGGTGTACCAGCCGTGGGTGTTGCTGCGGACGTGGGCAGTCCTGCGTGACCGACAGGTTCTCGTCTGCCCCGATGACGTACAGGGCTTGGTCGACGACGTCTACGGCCCCGATGAGGCGGTGTCCTGCCCGGCCGGCTGGCAGGACGCGTGGGACCGCGCTGCCACGCGCATGGACGCGGCCTTAGCCCATGAGCGGCATCGCGCCGGCATGATGTTCATTCCCATGCCGGCGAGCATGCAGCATCCACGCGAGTTGACCGTGCGACCGCGCAATCCCAGCCAGACGCGGCTGTCGTCGGGGCGATCGAGGTGAACGACATCGACGAGACGCCCGAGTCGGTGTCGATTGTGCTCCTACGGGAGGACGAGACCGGCCGCCTTCGACCGCTCGGCGGCGACGACACCGTTGTCCTCGACGCAGGCGGCGGGCTCGACGGGGCCATCGTGGGTGCGCTGCTGGATGCGGCGGTGCGGTTGGCGGTGCCGGAGGACATCGACCCGGTCGTCGCCGACGCGATCGCAGCGCTGCCGGTGCCGGCGGCCTTCCGTGACAGCCCCTGGCTCTACGAGCACCGCGTGCTCGTTCTGCGTAACGGCCGGTGCACCGTCGGCGACACCACGCTGCGGTATCTGGAGGGCATCGGGCTCCGCCTCGGCGACATCGACGACCGCACTGATGTGGAGGACGCGTGAAGTTCGACCTGGTCACCGAACCGTGGATACCGGTGATCGACCTGGACGGCATACGGCGCGAGGTCAGCCTCGCGTATGCGATTCTCGGCGCCCACCGGCTTCGGCGGATCTCCGCGGAAGCGCCGCCGATGACCGCCGCCCTGTATCGCCTTGTCCTCGCGGTCATGCATCGCGCGTATGCGCCTGCAGACAACCCGGCGTGGAGCGAACTGTGGGACAAGCCGCGGCTGGAATTCGCGCCGTTGCGCAGGTACCTGGAGCCGTTGCGTGATCGTTTCGATCTGCTGCACCCCACGCGCCCGTTTCTGCAATGCCCGGCGCTGGCAGCCAAATCCCCGAGCAGTGCGGCCAAGCTGGTGCCGTTTCGGGCCAGTGGCAACAACGTTACCTTGTTCGACCACACCACCGACAGCGACAGCGTCCGGTTGTCCCTGGCCGAGGCCGCGCGATGGCTGATCGCCGCGCAGGCCTTCGACCCGGGCGGGATGAAGACACCCTTCGAGAAGGACAAATCGTCTGAGCGGGCGCCGTGCAACTACTTCGGCGTCGTGGTGGTGGAGGGAGCGACGCTGAAGGAGACGTTGCTGCTGAACACGCATGAGTACTCACCGGCCGACGGCAGGCCGGAGCTGACCACGCTGGAGGATCGACCGGCGTGGGAGGAGGCCGAGGCACCCTCACCCCATCCGGATCAGCGCGTGCCCCGAGGATGGACGGACCTGTTGACGTGGCCGGCACGCCGGATCCTACTGTCCACTTCGGATCACCACGGCGCGGCGGTCGTCGACAAGGTGGTGGTCACTCCCGGCGTGCGGCTGCGGACCGAGTTGGCGATGGTCGAGTTGATGGCCGCGTTCCGCCAGCCGACGACCAACGGCAAGCCGAAGAAGGACGCCCCGCTGCTGCCGATCCGGCTGCGGGAGGTCCGGGGTGTCTGGCGGCACAGCGTCGAGTTGCTCCTGGCCGGCGGCGGCGGCCGGCAGCGCCCCCGCTTGCTCGACCAGATCGCCGACCTGGTCGAGGACGGATACATCGCCGACGACATCGTCTACACACTCAGGATCTTCGGTCAACAACTGGACAAGAACAACGCCGTCGTCGAGTCCTGGGCGGAGGAGGAGGTCCCGGCGCCGGTAGCGCTGCTCCGCGCGGACGACGATTCGCTCGGCGGTATCCTCGGGTTCGCCGTCAAGCTCGCCGACGATGTCGGCGAGGCTCTGCGGGCGTTGGAACGCGACCACCGGGCCGAGTTGCGTGGTGCGCCGACTGCGGGTATCGACCTCGCGTACTGGCCCCAGCTCCCGCAGCCGTTCTCCGTCTTCCTGCGCAGCCTGGCTGCCGCCCACGTCGGCCGCGGCCCGCAGACGGACGCCGTCAACGCCTGGGCCGCCGCCGTGCGGATCGCAGCGCTGACCACAGCCAACCGGTGGGCCGAGGGCTCGCCACGACAAGGCCGGAACCTGGTCGCGGCCGCCAAACAACACGCCCGGTTCACCGGCCGCCTCCACACGATCGTCGCTCTCTTCCACGCGCACACCGCCGCCTTCATCACCCGGGAGAACACCGCGTGACCGACATCCCGCCACCCGATCAACGCTCACCCGAATCGGGCGCCACTCCTGCTGATCGCAGGTCCGAGTTCCTCAAGGCCCTCTACGCCCTGCACTGGGGCCTGGAGTCGACCACCCCTCATCTGCAGGCGCAGGCCCGGAGGACATTGGCGCGGCTGCGTCGCAGTCTGACCGGGCCACGCCACGAGGTCGAGGCCTACGAGTTCGTCCTGGCGCACGAGCCGCCGCGCGCTGAGCAGAACGCGTGGCTGCTGGTGGCGGGCCTGTACGCGCTGCACCCCCAACCGCGGCGGCGTGGGCCCGGGCCCAAGACCATCGGCGCGTCCCTGCGCGCGCTGGCCGACAAGCGCGGGGACTCGGTGACGCGGCGTTTCACCCAACTCGTCGCGGTCGACCGCGACTCGCTGCCCCACTACCTCCGCCAGGCCGTCCAGCTCCTGCGGTCCGAGGACGTTGCGCTGGACTACACCCAGCTGCTCAGTGACCTCATCGTGCTGCTCGGCGAGCGCTACCTCAGCGACCGCGCCCACCGGGTCCGGCTGGAATGGGCACGCGACTTCCACCGGCAACCAGCCCAGACCGAAACCCCGTCCCCCACCACGACTGTGTGACTACCGGAGAACCACGTGATCATCGAGCTCCACCTGCTGCAGTCCTTCCCCGTCAGCAACCTCAACCGTGACGACGTGGGTCAACCCAAGACCGCCACCTTCGGCGGACACACCCGAGGTCGAATCTCTAGCCAGTGCCTCAAGCGCTCGGCGCGGCTTCTGTTCAACGAGCACGGCCTGGACACCACGGAGACCGGCGTGCGCACCAAGCGGCTACTCACCAACGCAGCAGAGCTGCTGGTCGCCCAGGGCCGTGACGCCGACGAGGCCGCGCGAGTGGTCGAAGTGGGACTGGAGGTGTTGGGCTTCGGTGTCAACCCGGCCACGGGACTGACACAGTACCTGTGGTTCGTCGGCCGCCAAGCGATCGACCTGCTCGCCGAGTTCTGCAACCAGCAGTGGGACCGGCTCAGCGCAGCGGCAACGGACAAACAGAAGGCCAAGGAGAAGACCACCAAGGACGGCGCCAAGGAACCAAAGCCCGTCAAGATCAAGCCGAGCAAGGACGACCTCGACGCCGCCCGCCGCATCCTAGATGCCACCCGGGTCGCCGACGTCGCCTTGTTCGGCCGGATGATCGCCGACAACAAGGACTTCAACGTCGACGCCGCCTCCCAGGTCGCCCACGCGATCTCCACCCACGCCGTGGTCAACGAGTTCGACTACTACACCGCCGTGGACGACCTCAAACCCGACGGCGAGTCCGGCGCCGACATGATCGGCACCGTCGACTTCAACTCCGCCTGCTACTACCGCTACGCCAACCTCGACCTGACCACACTGACCAGCAACCTCGGCGGCGACAGCGACCTCGCCGCGCGAGCCGCCCAGGCGTGGCTGTCCGCGTTCATCCACGCCGTGCCCAGCGGCAAACAGAACTCCATGGCCGCACGCACCATGCCCGACACGCTGCTGGGCGTCGTCCGCGAGCACGGCGCCTGGAACCTGGCCAACGCCTTCCTCGCACCCGTGACCGAGCCCGACCTGATGGCCGCCTCCACCGACCGCCTGATGCGCCACTTCACCCAGCTGCGCGGATTCTACGGCACCACCGCGATCCGTGATGTCGCCGCAGCGTCGGTGACCGGCCAACTGCCCGCCTCGGACGCGGGTGAGGTGGTGCCGACGCTGGACGCGTTCACCTCCCGAGTCCTCACTGCCGCGCAGGCATGACCGCGATGCCAACCTCACTCGCACTGTGTCTGGACGCCCCGATGCAGTCGTGGGGAACCCGCTCGCACGGCGTCATCCGTGACACCGCACGAGAACCCACCAAGTCCGGTGTCGTCGGCGTGATGGCCGCCGCGCTGGGAATTGCGCGTGACGACGATGCGGCCATCGCCCGGCTCGCCGCACTGCGCCTGGCGATCCGGGTCGACCGCGAGGGCATCCTCGAACGCGACTTCCATACCACCCAGAACGTGCCCACCACCCTCGGCGGCGGGCACCGCACCGTTGTGAGCGAACGCTACTACCTTGCCGACGCGCTGTTCCTCGTCGTCCTCGAAGGCGAACCGAGCCTGCTCACCGACATCGCGACCGCGGTGCAGCGACCGCGCTGGCCGATCTTCCTCGGCCGCAAGGCCTACGTACCCACGCGCCCGCTTCTCGGCGCGGCAGACACCGGCCATGGCTTGTCCGACACACCCGCTGAGACAGTGCTCACCCAGCATCCGTGGCTTGAGCTCGACCCACAGGTGCGCCGCGCCGAACAGAACAAGACACAACGCGCCGAGCTGCGCACCGTGGTCGACTGCGACCCACGCCTAGCCGACGCCGAGGTACGTCACGACGTGCCGCTGCGGTTCACCCAGGGCGACCGCCGCCACGCCACCCGCACCGTGCGCACGGGCTATGTGCCGCTCACACCAGAGATGACCGCCATCGGAGAACCGCCGTGTTCCTGAGCAAACTCACTATCAACGTGCGCTCGCGCGAGTTCCGCCGGGACTACGCCAACATCCACGACATGCACCGCACCGTCATGTCCGCGTTCAGCACCGTCGACACCGACACCGCGCCCCGGCAGGAGCAGGGCATCCTCTGGCGCCTCGAGGACGCGTACGGCGGTTTCGTCCAGTACGTGCAAAGTCGCACCGCACCGGACTGGACCCGCCTCCCCTTCGACTATCTGACCGGCCCGGCGCAGGTCAAGAGCCTGCAACCCGTCCTCGACGCCGTCGCACCCGGCCGGAAGCTGTCGTTCCGGATCGTGGCCAACCCGACCTACGCCAAAAGCCAGGGACCTGATGTGCGGGGCAGACGCTTCGCGCACCGCAGCCCGGACAAGCAGATCGAATGGCTCGTGCGCCGAGGCGAAAGCCACGGCTTCGTTATTCCCGTAGGCGGCGACGGCCACCCCGACGTCACTCCCTCACCTTGCCCGGACTTGGCCGGCCGCAAGACCGACCTGAACGGCAAGATCACCGTGCTACCGGTGCGGTATGACGGCCACCTCATCGTCACCGACCCAGACACGTTCACCGACGCGCTATGCACCGGCATCGGCCGCGCGAAGGCCTACGGCTGCGGGCTCCTCAGCCTGGCCTTGCCACGCACACAACGACAGTAGCCGAACAACGTTCGAACCAAACACATGTTCTTTGGCAAATCCACAGTGGACGGCCGCGCCGCCATTCGCTCCTGTCTCATGCCAGGCTGCTCCTACCCGCTGCACGGTCGCCAAAAGCAGTCTTCCCCGCGCGAGCGGCGCTGTTCCAGTACCTCGGCCGAGAAGACCTCAACGACCTGTCCTCCCATGCGAGCGGAGGGGTGTTCCGTGAGCGAATAGGTTGGCATCCACGCCGCCGACCGGCAGGCCCGTCTTCCCCGCGTACGCGGGGGTGTTCCGGAGGTTCCCGCAGGTCACGACTTCAAGCTGTGGTCTTCCCCGCACGCGCGGGGGTGTGCCGGAAATCAACGCCACGACGTATTACCTGAACCTGTGTTCCCCGCGCCCGCGGGGGTGTTCCGTGCTTGTGGAACGTGGCCCGGTCCTCGGCGTCGTCTTCCCCGCGCACGCGGGGGTGTCCCAGGCGCGAAGGACTGCCCGAAGTGCGGCAAGGGTCTTCCCTGCGCACGCGGTCGGCTGGGCCGTGTGGAACCTTGTCACTACGGCGACAGTGGGCTTCACATCGAAGCGCGTTCCGCCGGATGGCGTAACGGTCGACGTTGCTCCGGCGATGCCATGACCACGGTCCAGCGCGGAGCCCCCCGACGCGCTGAACCGAGCCCACACCCACCTCGTGTGGTTCGTCCAGCCGGCGTGGCCCTGTTCCCCGCACAGGGCCACGCCGGGTCACGAGAAAACGTGTGGCCTCTCCGGTCGCCGGCGCGGTGCCGGCGCCGCGCACACCGTGGGCGGGGAGCCTCACGGCAGAAGTCGGGCGAGTGCTGCGGTGATGGCTGCGGCGAGGGTGAGGACGGCGGCGAAGGTCGCAGCGGCCCGCATCAGGGCGGCGGGGTAGGTGGCGCCGTCGAGACGGGCGAGGACGCCCGCTGCGGCGGCGGCCAGTAGCGCGAGCACGCCGATCAGGCCGGCGGCGAGCAGGATAACGGCGATACGGTTCACGGCGATCTCCCCGAGATGGGCGGTCTGGTGACCTAACCGACGATCACGGGTTTGGTGTTCAGCGTGGTCCGATCCGGACAACGATGAACACTGTTGAACACGCAGGGGTTGGTGGGGGAATGACGGGGGAGCGTAAGGGGCGAGAGGCGGCGCTGGCCGAACTGCGCGTGCGGCTGGCTAACGGTCTGGCCCGAACAGGGCGACAAAAGTCCCAGCTCGCCCGGCTGGCCGGGTTGAGCCGCACTACCGTCCAGGCGGCGTTCCGGCCCGGCGGACCAGCCCCGACAGCCGCAACGGTCGCGAAGCTGGCCGACAAACTCGGCTTGCCGGTCCAGGAGTTGCTGGACCTGCACCACGCCGCGACGGCACCACCCCATGCCACGCCATCGGTAGAAGACAGGCCGGGTAAGGCGATTGGGCAGTGGGATCCGCACGATCTGGAGGTCCATCCTGCCGGCCCGGCCGGCGGGGTCGACTCGTCTGCACGGTCGCGGCGGGCGCTGCCCGGTTACGTGCGCCGCGCCCACGACGGGGTCCTGGCCGAGGCGGTGCGCGACGCCGCGGCCGGTCACAGTCGGATGCTCGTGTTGGTCGGGTCGTCCTCGACCGGCAAGACCAGGGCGTGTTGGGAAGCCGTCCAACCACTGGCCGCCCACGGGTGGCGGCTGTGGCACCCGCACGACCCGACGCGGGCCGAGGCCGCGCTCGCCGAACTCGACCGCGTGGCGCCCTGCACGGTGGTGTGGCTCAACGAGGCACAGCACTACCTCGGCCGCCCCCAGCACGGCGAACGCATCGCGGCCGCGCTCCACACGCTTCTCACCGACCCTGACCGTTCACCGGTTCTCGTTGTGGGCACCCTGTGGCCCGACTACGCCAACACCTACGCTCTGGTGCCCCCTGCCAGTGGGCCCGATCCGCACAGCCGGGTTCGGGAGCTGCTGACCGGACGCACCCTTACCGTCCCCGACGCCTTCGACCAGGAGGCGCTCGAGGCCGCGACTGCCCTCGCTCAGGGCGGCGACGAGTTCATCGAGGACGCTTTGACTCGGGCTCAGGTTCACGGGCGTCTCACGCAGGACCTCGCTGGCGCGCCGGAGCTTCTGCGCCGCTATGAACAGGGCACCCCGCCGGTGAGGGCTTTGTTGGAGGCGGCGATGGACGCCCGCCGTCTCGGTGTCGGCCTCCACCTCGAGCAGGCCTTTCTCATCGATGCCGCTAGCGACTACTTCGCGGACCAGGACTACGACCAGCGCGCCGAAGATTGGGCTGAAGCCGCCTTCGCCGACCTCGCCCGTCCTGTCCACGGCAAACAAGCGCCCCTGCGCCGCACCGCTGTCCGTCGCGTGCGCCGGCCGGGCATGGCGCCTGTCCCAGCGGCGGGGGTGGTCTTCCGTCTCGCGGATTACCTCGAACAGCATGGCCGCGCCACTCGCCGCAGAAAGTGTCCGCCTGGGTCCTTCTGGGACGCCGCGCACACTTATCTCACGGACGCCGGTGACCTCAACAACCTCGCCGAAGCCGCGTACCGCAGGTGCCGCCTGCAGTGGGCCCACCACCTCCGGCAGCGGGCCGCCGACGCCGGCCACCCTGACGCCCTGCAAGCGCTGGCGCGGCTGCGGGAGGAGGACAGGGACCTGAAGGGCGCTGAAGCTCTCTACCGCCGGGCCGCCGACGCTGGCAAGAACGACGCTCTGATAGCGCTGGCGCGGCTGCGGGAGGAGGACAGGGACCTGGAAGGCGCTGAAGCTTTCTACCGTCGGGCCGTCGACGCTGGCCAGGCCTACGCTCTGATAGCGCTGGCGCGGCTGCGCGAGCAGGCCGGGGATCGGGAGGGCGCCGAAGCCCTCGCCCGGCAGGCCATCGACGCCGTCGTCGACCCGTTCGCCCTGGATCGTCTAGCGCGGCTGCGGGAGGAGGCCGGGGATCGGGAGGGCGCCGAAGCCCTCGCCCGGCAGGCCCCCGACGCCGGTCACCCGTTCGCCCTGCGAAGTCTGGCGCAAATACGGATGGAAGCTGGGGACTTGGAGGGTGCCGAAGCTCTCTACCGCGGGGCCGCCGACGCCGGCAACTCCGACGCCCTGGCAGCGTTGGCGTGGATACGGATGGAAGTGGGGGACTTGGAGGGTGCCGAAGCTCTCTACCGCCGGGCCGTCAAGGCCGGATACCCCGCCGCTCTGCCAGAGCTGGCGCGGATACGGAAGAAAATGGGGGACCTGGGCGACTCCGCAGCTCTCTACCGCCGGGCCGTCGACGCCGGATACCCCACCGCTCTGCCCGAGCTGGCCCGGATACGGAAGGAAGCGGGGGACCTGGCGGTCTCCACAGCCTTCTACAGCGGGATTGGCGACGCCCGTAACACCGACGCTCTGGCAGTGGTGGCGCGTATGCGGGAGGAAGCTGGGGACGTGGAGGGCGCCGAAGCTCTCTACCGCCGGGTCGCCGACGCCGGCGGCGCATACTTCTTGCGAATGATGGGACGGATGCGGGAGGAAGCTGGGGACCTGGAGGCCGCCGAAGCTCTCTACAACCGGGCCACTGAAGCTCTCTACCGCCGGGTGGACGGCATTGTTAACCCATCCGTCCTGCTAGTCCTGGCGCGGATGCGGGAGGAAGCTGGGGACGTGGAGGGCGCCGAAGCTCTCTACCGCCGGGCCGCCGACATTGGCGACCCATTCGTCCTGCTACTGCTGGCGTGGATGCGGGTCGACAGCGGGGACCTGGAGGGTGCCGAAGCCTTCGCCTGGCGGGCCGCCGACGGTGGCTATGCCGACGCACTGCTAGTGCTGGCGCGGATGCGGGAGGAACATGGGGACCTGAAGGGTGCAGAAGACCTCTACCGGAAGATTGCCGACGCCGGATGCACGCTTGGCACCTCTAAGTCGAGGTGGCCGTACGGGCTGGATCCCGACGGCTCATCTACTCCCGGCCAGCCCAGCAACTCAAATTCCCGCTGAGTTCCGATGTCCATGGCGGGCGGGCGTGTCCGTGCTCATCCATCATGGCCTTGAAGCAGACACCAAGTGTCAGATAGCGCCACCAGTCTTGGTTGACAACGCGAGCGCCGTCCCGTTCACTGCCCTAGTAGTCGAACACAGGTGCCTAGAAAACGTCACAGGCTGCACAAACAGAGCATGCGCCGGCTTCCCCACGGCGAGCACAAACCGTGGGGAGCAGCATGACCTACGAAAACCCGCCCGTCCCGTGGCGCGAGCTCGAACGAGCACTGTCCGGCAAGCCGCAGCCGGTCGGTGACGGCAACGACAGCCCCGCCTGGTCCCGCCACCGCGACGGCTACACCCCGCCGCCCGGCGTCGCCAGCTACGCCGACCGCCTTGCCGACCCCGATCGGGTGCCCTACGCGGAGCTGCACTGTCACTCCAACTTCAGCTTCCTCGACGGTGCCAGCCACCCGGAAGAACTCGTGGAGGAAGCCGTCCGGCTTGGGTTGGACGCGCTGGCCATCACCGATCATGACGGCATGTCCGGCGTTGTCAGATTCGCCGAAGCCGCACGAGAACATGGTCTTCCGACCGTGTTCGGGTCCGAGCTCAGCCTCGACCTGAGCGCCCCGCAGAACGGCGTCGCCGACCCGGAGGGGCAGCACCTGCTGCTCCTGGCCCGCCGGCCCGAGGGCTACACCCGGCTGTGCCGCACGATCACCACCGGACACCTCGCCAGGGGCGAGAAAGGCCGCCCCGTCTACGACCTGGACCAGATTGCCGAGGACGTCCGCGGTAAACGCTTAGCTCTCATCTCGGCATCAAACTGATATCAATCTGCAAGGTTGGGTAACTCTCCCGCCCGGTGCAGCGGAGATGTCCTTCATCGAAGTCGGCCTGCCAAGTGGTCGATGCTTCGACACACGCCGCCCACTGCGGCTGCCGTCTAGCGCCTACGCATGTTCTGCCGCCACAGGTCGTCGTACCTGCGCATCCACGCGGCGATTTCGTCAGCGTTGCAGTCGGGAACGCACTCCCGCGGCCACCCCGACCCGCAGTAGGCACCGCGCAGGAACGCCTTGACCAAGTCGCGTTCGGGCAGCTCACCATGGTTTATACCCCGGCTGAAGCGGGCGGCAACGGTAGAGCGGCCCGGGATGTGAACGCCGGGATGGCACCGGGCGTCGGAGATGGCGGTCGCCATCGTCTTACCGGCCTTGCGCATCAACTCCTTGAGTGCGGCGATGAACGCCGGGATCGTGTCGATCCCGGTAAGGTCGACGGCGGGTGGCGGCGCGTGTGGGGCGGTCCGGTGGACCGGTACCGGGCGGCTGTATCCCTGTACTCGATGCAGGAGGCGCTCCCAGGAGGGCAAATCGGCAGGCGGCACGTCGCAGCCGAGCAGGAATGCCCGGATCACACGCCAGTCCAACCAGCGCCGATCTGGGCGGAACAGGTCCGCCAGGGTCGAGGATGCAACGGCTTCAGGCTTCTTCTCCCTCCTGCGCCAGACGTGGGCAAAGGACTGGGATTGGTCCAGGCCGGAAAGGGCCTTCGCGGCCCGCCTCGCGACTTCTCTGTAGCTGCGCATCCGTAGGCTTCTCAGGGCCCCGATGTAGTCGCGCACGGTGCGAATGGCGTTGGGGTCCGCGGACAGTGACGCGCAGGTCGCGATGGCGCGTGCGGGGTTGCCGTGGCGCCGGCGCCGGGCGGTGGCATGGGTGGGAGGGCTGGCGGGTGCCGATGGTGTGGGTGGCATCGGCTGCTCTTCCGTCCTGGGCCCGGCGGCCTTCCACAGCCCTTGCCACCAGGCGAGGTTCTCGCCAGGTGGTGCGCACGCGTTGACGATCTTCTCGACGACGGCCCAAGATGGCTGGCGGACATTCGTCTCGGCTTTGTGGATCGTCACGTGGCTGTAATTGATCTTCGCTGCCAGGTCGCGCAGGGACAGGCCGGAGGCGACGCGCAGCGCCCGCAGTTCGGATCTGAGTGCGGGCGCCGCGTCGGCAGACGGCGCCGAGTTGATCTCCGTCTTCGGCATCGTGGGGCGCCCGGTTATCGTCCCGGCAGCGGCAGCGGGCGACTACGGGATCCGCTCGGCGCAGCCATCTGGGATGCCGCTCCGCCGAGCAGAGCCACTGTGGTGGAGGCGAGGCCCAAGTCGGCGCCCAGCAGGCGCAACACCAGCAGCACGGTGGCCATGGCGACGAAGATGCATAGGCGCATCAGAATGATCTCGACGAATTGTCTGCGACGTGCACAGTAGTGGGGGACTTGACTACACCCCTTGCGGCCATTGGAATCTAGCGGGGTGCGACAGCGGGTTGAGCACATGAGGCACCGTCCTTGTCTGGGTTCCCCACGGGTGTGGGAGAACATCGTCCGGGCGGGCAAGCGATCGAATGTCGCAGTCCTCGTGGTGCCTGCCACGAAGGACCACCCGTTCCCTTGCCGAGATCCTTTGTAGTGCCTCGATCGTCGGTCTTGAAGCGGTTCCCCGTTACCAAATGCGCGCCCAGATCACCCATGTCGGCGCAGATGCCGCCGTTGGAGTCCACCGTGGGCGGGTAACAAGGGTCCGTGTTACCCGCGCCGCGGTGTCTCCCGTGACCCAACATGAAAGCATCCGCGATCGAAAACTGCCTCCTACCAGCGGAATCGGCCGCCGTTCCCGTGCGAGCGAGAGCAGCAGCCTCCGCTGTCTCTGGCCGGACTTGGCCGGATTGGTTCCCCACGTGCGGGTCGGACAGGCAATCTGATGTGATGCCGGAGCGGAGGAGCTGAACGCGCCTCACCGGCGGACAAGAGGGACGTTCCGAGGCACCGTCCGACGTCCGGGCAACTCGGGACTGGCCGGTCTTCCCGTGCCTGCGGGAACCGGCCCCCTCCCCTCGCTATCGCGCACCCAACGTCGTCCCCCGTACGTTTACTCGAATCGACGCGTTAGGTCGGCGACGTGGTCATCGACGCGCTGCTGCGCAGCTCCGAGTCGAAGCGGAACCTGCTGGCGGTACTGCTGGCGCACTCCGCCAACCTTCTGCCGGAGCAGGCTCGGCTGCGTGGCGCGGGTGGGGCCCTGTTCCGCGCGGTGGCGGCGGCGCTGGCCAGTGTTGTGCTAGCCCACCTCAACGGCGCCGACCGGCCACCGTCGCCGCGCCATCCTGTCCGGCCGGCGGCCACGCGGATGGGGACGCCCGTCAGCACATGGGCGTGGAGTTTCGATGCACGCTGATGGGATGCGACCGCTCTAGTAGGTCAGGCCGAGCCGGGGCTGGTCCAGCCGCTTCACCACCGACACAGCCTGGTCGGCGAACCGCTCGTAGAACCGCGAGACCAGCCCGAAGCCGTGTAGCGCAGAGGAGGGGCGGGACGACATCCCCACGTGGCAAATAGGAACCAAGTGACTCAGCACGGGGTGGTCCCTTGGGTGGCCGCGACCATCCGATGGGGCCTGGCTGGTGTGGCTGCGGCGGCGTGGATAGCAATGCAGGATGGTTGGATCGACTGGCCTGTAGTTGGGGCATGGCTGGCTCGGAGTGCCGGTTCGCTCGGGTTGGCGGCGCTGGTCGTATTGCTGACAGCTTGGGCTACCTCGCGAACGGCACCCAGTCGGCACGCCGGGACGGCTTACGAACGGGACCGCTTCCGGCTCCACGGCCGTGGTTCAACGACGACGACGCGCACACCGTTGAATTGGTGGATGGTGGCGGCCGCCGTTGTGGTGGTCGTGGTAGTGGCGTGGGTGGCCACTACCGAACTGTGGAACGTGGCCAGCGCGCCGAAAGACCCGGCCGCCGCTGCGAAGGTGGACGCCATCAAGACAGGCTTGAGCACCGCCGCGGGCGCGGGCGGGGTGTTCGCGCTGCTGCTGGCCGTGCGACGGCAGTGGCACCAGGAACTGACCGCCGCCGACGTCACCATAGATGCCACGGCCCGCCGCATCACCGAGCTGTACACCAAGGCCGCTGACCAACTCGGCTCGGACAAGGCACCAGTCCGCCTGGCTGGCCTGTATGCGCTGGAACGCCTCGCGCAGGTTAACCCAAGCCAGCGGACCACCATCGTGCAGGTGATGTGCGCTTACCTGCGGATGCCCTACACGCCACCGGGGACCACGCCCGAGCCTGGGAACACCACCGAACAGCGCCACGAATACCGCGACCTCGTCCAAGAACGCGAAGTCCGCCTGACCGCACAACGCATCCTGGCCGAACATCTCCGCCCCGGCTACGACTTCGACCACCCCGCCACGACGTTCTGGCCCAACACCGC
This sequence comes from Kutzneria buriramensis, assembly GCF_003387475.1. Taxonomy (GTDB): domain Bacteria; phylum Actinomycetota; class Actinomycetes; order Mycobacteriales; family Pseudonocardiaceae; genus Kutzneria; species Kutzneria buriramensis. The sequence continues at coordinate 109,577 of NZ_QUNO01000023.1, forward strand.
ACTCGACCTCACCGGCGCCACCCTCATAGATTTCGACCTGAGCGGCTGCCACCTCACCGTCGGCGTGTTCACCAGGGCGAGGTTCGTCGGGGTCACCAACTTCGGCTATGCGGAGTTCGCCAGTGACGCCATGTTCGGTGGGGCGAGGTTCGTCGGGGAAGGCAGGTTCGGCGGGGCAAAGTTCCGCTGGACCACCGACTTCGCCGAGGCGGAGTTCGCTGGGGATGCCCAGTTCGATAGGGCGGAGTTCGACGTGAACGCCGGATTTAGCAGGGCGGCGTTCTGCGGGGAAGCCGGGTTCAGCGGGGCGCGGTTCACCGGCTACACCGAGTTTGTCGAGGCGGAGTTCACCACGAACGCCGGGTTCAGTTCAGCGGAGTTCGCTGGAGACGCATGGTTCGGCGGGGCGAGGTTCTGTGGGGGCATCCAGTTCGACGGGGCTGAGTTCGCTGAGGACGTCCGATCCACCAAGATGAATTCCCTCAGGGCCACCAGGTTCGAGGGTGCGACGTTCGGTGGAGACGCCTGGTTCAACGGGGCGAAGTTCGCCGGGGCCGCCCGGCTCCTCAGGACAAGGTCCTCCGCGCGCAGTGGTATCAACACAATCGCGCCAGACCAGGACCCGCTGGACGGGCCAGCGCAGGGGTGGGCTCGAGTGGACGTGCCGGGCCTGGTGACACGATCACGGGTCTGGCCGGCCGGCTGGATGGTGCAGCCGTCAGCCGGAAGCCTGCCAGACGACCACGGTGAAGGTCAGTGGGGCCAGCTCGTGTACTCGCAACCAGACGCCAGCACGGGAACCGACGAACCCGTCCCCGCAACAGAAGACGACATCGATCCCCAGGGCACGCCAGCCCCGTCGGAATAGGCCACACTTCTCCGTTACCGGGAGCGGTGGCCCTGCGTGGTCAGGTGGTCAGCTACAAACCCTAGCTACAAGCCGGCGTCGTGCCGGTGCGGGAACCACCTGCTGCACGTCGTGGAGTACACCCACGAAACGATCACGCGCCCGGGCCAGCCGTCGCTACTTGTGCTGCGCTGCAACGAATGTCCTCCCAGCGAGGTCCCTTGGGTTCTTGTGATCGCCAAGACCCGGCTGCCGGATCGGGTCGAACTCGATGACAGCAGGTATCGTGACCTCCGTTCCCGCCTGCGCCAGCTTGCGACCGACGACGATGCCCGGGGGTTCGCCTGGTTGGCCTCGCACGACGAGCAGCCCCCATAGCCCATTGCCTGAACGGCGGCGTCGCGGCGATCGTGTCCTCGCTCTGCGCCGGTGCGGTAGGCACGAAGGATGGTGCCCAGCGAGGTCACGGGCGCGGCCAACGCCGTGCACCGGTACGGCGCCATCCAGGTCGACCTGTGCATCCGGCCCTCCGCGGTGTTGGGTGAACGTCTCCGGAGACCGAGCAGGAAACTGCTTGCGTTGACCGGCGCCGCGTCGGTGGAGTTGGCGCGTAAGAAGGTCACCGCGCTGACGGCGGCCGCCAACGCGGTGCCGCCGCAGCAGCGGAAAGCGGAAGCGGTGAAGAAGCCGCCGAATCGGCGGGCAAGGCTGTGTTGAACCTCATCGTGTTCATGGCGGGTCTTCGCGAACCGGCAGCTCTCCGGTAGCGGTGGTTTTGCGTGCCTGGACCCGTTGGCGATACGCGGCTTGCCGGCACGCGTCCGAGCAGTACCGGCGAGGCCGCCCGAATTCCTTGATCGTGGACCTGGTGGTCACCGGGCCCTGTGGCGTCAGAGGGCACGGACACACTGCGCAGGTGACAAGCGACGTGATGACTGCACGCCACGCCCCGTGCCGATCGCAGTGCCCGGTAGTCCAGTGCGGTTCCGGCCTTCCCAGCAGCTGAGCCCTAACCGCGTCCGGGACCAGGACATGACCCGGGCCGTCGAGATAGTCGCGCACCACCTGCGCCCGCGTGGGATGTCGCAGCGAGGACATCGCTCGCGATTCGATCTGGCGGACTTCATCACGTGTTAGGTCAAGGCTGGCCGCAACGTCGGCGCGCGATCGGGCGAGGCCATCGCGCAGGCCGTAGAGCAGGGCGATGACCTCGGCGTCTCGTGGACGAAGGGTGTGCAGCACGGAGTTCATCTGCTGCAGGAGTAGCAGGGCGGCGACGTGGCGGGTCTCGTCGCGCGGTGTCGCACGCCGACGCGTCATGACCGCACCTCCTCGTCCTTGTCATCAGTATCACTGGCGAGGGGGATCGCGTGGCTGCGACGGGGGACGCGGTCGGCCAGTCTGCGAAACACCTTGGTGGCCTCAGTGAGCACCGCCGGGACGTCTTCGGGGTTTGCCTGGCACAGGGCGACGATCACCACCAGGCCGAAGACGACGATGAGTATCAGCAGCGGCGACAGATAGACGAGCAGGGTCAACACGGGAGCCTCCGGGCACGACAAAGACGCCGACGCGAGAGGCGGCGGCGAGCGGGTGGGGAAACAAAAAAGGCCCCGGCCAAAGTAGGCGGGGGCCTGAGGGCACAACTGTGCCGAGCAACGCCACTGTATCACGTTGAAAGGCCGCTGTTGTCCACGCGAGGCAGCTTCGACGGATTTTCGGATTTCAGCAGCTCAGGGCCTTGCGACCCCATGTGTGCCAAGGGCGCATATGGGTGCATATGGGTGCGTGGACTTTCGTAACGGTTCCCACGTGAGGTGCTGCCGGAATACGTGAAAACCGGTAATGGAGTCCCGTTCGTGCTGGTCAGCGGTTGATGCTCGCCCTTCGCGGGCCGGCCTGCGACGGCTGGCTTGGGTGCGCTCCTCCGTGATGTCCGGCGGCTTGCCGGAGACGCAACGGTGATCAACTGCCGACGTCGTCGATGTGCCGGCGGTAGAAGTCCAACACCAGGTCGGTCACCGCGGTCGGAATCGGGATCGTGGCGCCGGCGTGGTGACCGCGAGCACCTGGTCGTTGGTGACCGCCACGCGCAGCTCGACACAGTCAGGCCGGCCGAACGACCAGGCCCGGCGCCGATCGGCGGTCAGCGGCACGCCGGCGAGCATGAGTGCGTCGTACAGCCGCAGCGCCGGCGGCTCTGGCGCCGGCTGGGCCCACCGGCCATGCATCGCGCTGGCCTCGTCCACCAGCAGCACCGCATCGGCACCTTCTCCAGGGAGCACCAGCCTGGCGTGGACTCTGCAACGGAGTCTCAGCAGCTCAGCGGCTATGTTTGACGGAGACTAGTGATCGCAACAGGTGTTTGTGCAAGGCGGTCGACATGCTGTCAACCGGCCGGACGAGCGTCGACAACTATTCAGATGTCTGGTGGCAGCGATGAGATCGAGGTGCAGATGAACCGGGCCGCGAACGGCATGATCGATCCGGCCGTCGGCCAGGAACTGATCAAGACGGATACTCAATCAGACCAGGCACGTGTAGCCGCATAGCCGCCTTCTACTTTTTAGCGATCCGACGGCGTAACCGCTTTTGCACTATCGGCACCACGATCATTGCCCCAAGGAGAAAAACACCGTATAGAGCGGCTATCTTTGCGAGTGGATCGACGGACGACCGCATCACGACGAACATCACGCCGAACACGATAGCGCCGCATGCGGCAAGTCGAACTCCTGGGTCTAAGGGAGACGGCCCCGCGGCGTTGCTCTGCGCGGCCTGGACTGTCACATCGCGGGGACGATTAGTGAGGGTCAATGCTGAGATGGGTGGCCCATCGACCAGCAGCGAGAAGGTCAGCTCGTGACGCCGCGCAAGTAGAGCGGGTCCCACGTGAAGGGTAGACCCCTCGGCCTGCCAGGGCGGAGCAGGGATGTGATCTGCGTCGGACTCGAACTTCAGCACGTCGACGATTGGCGCACCGATGTCGAGCATGATGGGCCCGTTGAAGGCGTCCTGCCCGACGTCGGCCCTACCTCGGGTGGCGAGAAGGACCTGCACCAAGTGAGGGTCGCGTAGGACAGTGTGGTTGCGGCGGATCTCCAGTGTGACCGGCATACTGGAGTTGCTGCGGACGAGTTGAATCGCGTCGAAGCGCCAGAAGTAGATCGTGGTGGGACGGGCGGGGATCGCGCGCCACGCCACGTAAAGGACAGCCAAGGCAATCACCGCAGATACGGCGCCCCACAGCCAGGTGGTGTCGTACCAAGGGGTCGGGTCGTCCGTGAGGAGCACACGCGAATATCGTTGCTATCGGCTTGGTGTTACAGCAGGCGACAGGTCTGGCCGACCTCATCGCCAGTTTCCCGATGGAGTCCATGCACGGGGCCGGTGAGTTGGTCACGCCGCTGACAGGTTCGAACTGGCCGACGACGGCCGCGCGATGCTCGACGACCTCGCCAACGACGCGTCGCCCTGTCGATCTTCAGCAGCTCCACCGAGTCGGTCGACGGCTCCGCGTCCCCGATCGGGATCGACGAACAAGCGGTCGGCACTGGTGAGGGTGAAGTGCCGGTACAGCTCGTCCCGCCCAATCTCGAGGAACTCCGGAAGGCGCTCCAACCCCTCGTCGCCCGCGGCCGGTCACCGCAGGTCCATCACGGAAAGCGTGCCGAAACCAGTTTTCACGCGTCGCCGACACAAGGAGCCACAGAGCTACACCCCGAGAGAACTGTCGCAGGCGACGCCACACGGGCGTCGCCTGCGACATCACGACAGGTTGGTGACGCTAGGAGAAGATGGTGACGATCAGCCGCTCCCACACTACTGCTGGGCGGAAACCTGTACGAGGTGGAGCACTGCGGCCGGGATGTGGATCCATCGCCGGCCCGGGGGACGGCGAGGATCGTAATGTCCCGTGGATGCTGTGCAACGGCAACACGGACTACCACAGCGCCGTGCCTTGGAGGGAGCGCTGGCTCACCAACTGGCAAGCTAGCCGGACGGCTTCCGGTAGCCGTGAGTTGGTGAGTGTTCAGCTCTGATCGAGGATCCGGCTGCGGACCAGCGGCCGGTTGCCGCCCGATCGGGTGGACCTGCTGTCATACATCGGCGAAGGTATTGCGACCAGCAGGTGCCGATGGAGAAGGCGTTCAAGGGCCCCAAGCTCATCCTGGACCGCATGGGCACCTTCGACGTGCACGCGGTCGCCGAGGCCGACCCGGAGGAGTTCGCCGCCCTGGTGTCCACCCCGCCGGCGATCCACCGGTTCCCGGGGTCGATGGCCAAGAGGTTGCAGACGCTGGCGCAGTTCCTGGTGGAGCACTACGACGGCAAGGTCGAGAAGATCTGGAAGCAGGGCAAGCCTTCCGGCGCCGAGGTGCTCAAGCGTCTCACGGCCCTGCCCGGTTTCGGTGACCAGAAGGCCCGCATCTTCCTGGCGTTGCTGGGCAAGCAGATGGGTGTGAAGCCGGAGGGCTGGCGCGAGGCTGCCGGCGCGTACGGCGAGGAGGGCTCGCGCCGCAGCGTGGCCGATGTGGTGGACGCGAAGTCGCTGGGCGAGGTGCGGGCGTTCAAGAAGGCCGCGAAGGCCGCGGCCAAGGCCTGAGACCGCGCCGTCGCCGGGCTCACCCGGCTTCCGGATCCCCCTCTGTCCGGATAGGGCTGGACCGGTCCGTGTCAGCGCCTTAGCCTGTCCACCATGGGCTTCGACGATCTGACGGGGCCCGCACAGGGGGGTAAGTCATGTTACGGCAGTATCTTGCGGCGGCGGCCGCCATCCTCATGGTCGGCACTGTGCCGACTCCCGCCGCGAGCGGCGCGGCGCAGTCGCCGAACGCACCCGGTCCGATCTTCGCCTGGCCGACCTCGCCCAGCGCGAACGGGCGGTACCTGCTCGACCAGTTCGGCCGGCCGTACCTGATCTCGGGCGACTCGCCGCAGGGCCTGTTCGTCACGATGTCGCAGGACCAGGCCGAGGACTTCTTCGCCGACCGCCGCGCCAACGGCTTCAACGCGCTGTGGATCAACTCGCTGGTGCCGCCGGACCAGGGCGGCCACCCGAACGACGCCACCTACGACGGCATCACCCCGTTCACCACGGCCGGCGACATGTCCACGCCCAACCCGGCCTACTGGGACCGGGTGGAGCGCATGGTCGCCGCGGCCAGGAACGAGGGGCTGACCATCTGGCTCATGCCGGTGGAGACCTGTGGGCATCTGCAACTGCTCCAGGACAACGGGGTCGACAAGGCACACGCGTTCGGCCGGTTCCTGGGCGACCGATTCGCCAAGTACCCCAACATCGTCTGGTTCAACGGCTGCGACCTCCAGACGTGGCAGGACCCGACCGTCCGCGCGCTGACGCAGGCGGTGGCGAGCGGTCTCAAGGAGACGGATCCGCGGCATCTCCAGACCGTGGAGCTGAACTACCTCACCAGCGGCTCGCTGGACGATCCGACCTGGCGGCAGTACATCCGGCTCGACGCGGCGTACACGTACTACCCGACCTACGCGCAGGTCCTCAAGGAGTACAACCGCGCCAACCCGCTGCCGGTGTACATGACCGAGGCCAACTACGAGGACGAGCACGACTACAGCGGCCCGAAGACGTTGCGGCGCCAGGAGTACTGGACGATGACCAGCGGCGCCACCGGCCAGCTCTACGGCAGCGGCTGGACCTGGCAGTTCAAGCCGGGCTGGCAGGACCACGTCGACACCCAGGGCGTCCGCGAGTTCAAGCTGATGACCGACCTGTTCAAGTCGAGCCCCTGGTACGACCTGGTGCCCGACCAGGACCACACGTTCCTCACCGCCGGCTACGGCGTCGCGAGCGCGGTCGGCAATGTCAACGACAACGACTACGCCACCGCGGCGCGCACCGCGGACGGCCGGTTCGCGTTCGTGTACCTGCCGACCTCGCGGACGATCACCGTGGACATGTCGAAGATGCGGCCGGGCGCGGTCGCGTTCTGGTACGACCCGACCGACGGCCGGTCACGGCTGGCCGACCCGCCGCAGGGCTGCGGCACGGTGACGCTCACGCCGCCCGGCGCCAACCACGGCGGGGACGACGACTGGGTGCTGCGGATCGTCTCGGCCGGCTGACCGAGACCCCGATGGCGCCCGGCAGCCGGGCGCCATCGGCGGTCCGAGCGGTTACCTGGTCAACGCGACGTGCAGGATGAGGTTGTTCAGCCGGCCCGGGGTGTTGTTCTTGTCCCCGTTGGTGGTGGTCAGCCACAGGCCGCCGTCCGGCGCCGGCGCGACGGTGCGCAGCCGCCCGTAGGTGCCGCTGAAGAACGCCTGCTGCGACGGCAGCGAGCTGCCCGAGATGGGCATGCGCAGCATCTGCTGGCCGGTGAGTTCGGACATGAACAGGACGTCGCCGACGATGGCCAGGCCGCTCGGCGAATTGGCGCCGGTCGGCGCGAAGGTGCGTTTGGGCGGGATGAAGTTGGGGTTGTTGCAGGACCCGTCGTGGTCGTGGGTGCCCTCGCAGATCGGCCAGCCGTAGTTGCCGCCCTTGACGATGAGGTTGACCTCGTCCTGGGTGGAGTCGCCGAGCTCGCTCTCCCAGAGCCGGCCCTGCGAGTCCCAGGCGATGCCCTGCACGTTGCGGTGGCCGTAGCTCCAGACGTACTTGCCGGGGAACGGATTGTCCGACGGGACGCTGCCGTCCGGGTTGAGCCGCAGGAGTTTTCCGTTGAGGGAGTTGAGGTCCTGCGCGTTGGCGCCGTTCTGGGCGTCGCCGGTGGTGACGTAGAGCTTGCCGTCGGGGCCGAAGGCCAGCCGGCCGCCGTTGTGGTAGAGGTTGCGGGCGATGCCGGTCAGCAGCACCTGCTCGGCGCCGAGCGTCCCGTTGACGTACTGGAAGCGCACGACCCGGTTGTCGGTGGGGGAGGTGTGCATGACGTAGAGCCAGTGGTCGGTGGTGAAGGTGGGGGCGACGGCGATGCCGAGCAGGCCACCCTCGCCGCCGGTGCCGGTGGCGTTGGGCACCTTGGCGACGACCGTCTTCTGCCCGCCGGCCGTGACGTGCACGATCTGGAAGGTGTCGCGCTCGGAGATCAGCGCGGTGCCGTCGGGCAGGAAGGTGAGGCCCCACGGGATGTCGGAGTCGGTGGTGATCTGGGTGACCTGCCCGGGATTGGTGCCGCCGCCACCGGTTCCGGCGGTTGTTGTCGCGGTCGCGGCGTTGCTGGGTGCGGAGACGTTCGCGGCCGCGTCACGCGCCTTGACGGTGAACGTGTAGTTGGTCGACGGGGCGAGGCCGTCGATGGTGCCCGAGGTGGTGGTGAAGGAGCCGGCCTTGCTCGATCCGTTGTAGACGTCGTAGCCCACGACGCCCACGTTGTCGGTGGAGGCGTTCCACGCCAGCGAGACGGTGTTGGCCGTCGCGCCGGTCACGTGCAGGTTCCCCGGCGCGGTCGGCGGCGTCGTGTCGCTCGACGGCATCGTCTTGACGGGCACCTCGGCCGACGGCGGTGACACGTTGCCGTTGACGTCCTTGGCGAAGACGGTGAAGAAGTACTGGGTGTTAGGTGTCAGCCCGGTCGCGGTGTAGGTCGAGGCGCTCGGCGGCACGGTGGCGATCTGCGAGCCGTGTTGGTAGACGTCGTACTCCTTGATCGCGCCGCCGGTGCCGGGCGTGGACGGGTTCCAGGCCAGCGCGACGCTCGTGTCGGTCGCCGCGGTGCTGTGCAGGTTCGCCGGCGCGGTGGGGGACGCCGCGGAGGTCAGCGACCCGTAGACCTGGAACTCGAACAGCGAGTAGCCCCACTGCGTCGCGCGCTGCGTGCCGAGCATCCGCACGTAGCGTCCGGACGCGGCCAGCGCCGTCAGCGTCTCGGTGCCGCCCTTGCCGGCCATGGTGGTGTAGACGCTGTTCCACGTCAGATTGTCCGAGGACACCTGGATCTGGTACGCCGTGGCGTAGGCCGCCTCCCACACCAGCTTCACCTGGTCGACCTGCGCGATGGCGCCGAGGTCGACGCTGATCCACTGCGGGTCGCTGAAGGACGACGACCAGCGGGTGCCCGCGTTCCCGTCGACCGCGTTGGAGGCCGGGAAGGTGCTGTTCTCCACGGACGAGGCCGCCGCCGGTTTGCCTTGGGACAAAAGGGAATCGGCGTGCGGTGTCGCGGACGCGGCGGCCGGGGCGAGCCCGACGGCCAGCGCAGCGGCGACCGTCACGGCCAGTCGAAGCCTGCTCAACTGGGGCACTGTTCCTCCTATCGCTGGTGGGGCGTGGCGGCGGGATCGGGGGTGGGAGAGCGCTTTCCGCAACGGTTCGAGTGGCGATCTTGTTGCTGCGTGGGAGTGTTGCGAACGACGGCGACGCCGTGCCACGAGAGGACCGAGCGGGTCGTGGGGCGGTTGGGAGCGCTTCCATGCCGAGGTGGGGAGCGTAGCTTCACGGGCTGTTGCTTGTAAACAAGCCATTCCTGGCGTCGATCAAGTGTGGCGTGGACCCGGGCCGGCGATCATGACGAGTGCTCGGCGGCACGGGCCGGGACGTGCTGCGTCCGGCGGCGCGGCGACGCGCCCGATCGGACGTGACAACCTTGTCGGTCCTGGGCTTTCCGGGTGACGCGGCCACCGCGCTGGTGACGACTTGGGCCAAGTCATGTATTAAGTGTTTGCCCTGGTGAAAGTCCCGACGTGGGCGTTGCTCCAGCACGCGGCCGCCGAGGGTCGGGCTGGGCTTCGCCCCCGTCGGCGTGCGCGGGACGGTGGCTCCGCGCTGGTTCCGGAAGGGGGTGTCGCGATCGTCGCCACCAATATGAGGATTCCTCTCTTGGCGGAACTGGTAACGTGAGTGCTCCATGCCTGCGCAAGGTGTGGACATCGGACCTCTTCTTGGGCGGATTCCTTGCCTCTGCGGCATTTCCGTCCGGTCGTGAGTCATCGTTTATATGTCAAGGGCAGGGCGGCGCGACCATGCGCGGGCTGGTGTCCAGGGAGTACAGTGCTGATGCGTCCGAACGGCGGGCTTGTGGTCCAGACCACACTGTGAACATGCGGAAAGCGCTTTCAATCGGCGCCGTGCTCCTCGGCGCCCTCCTGTCAGTGAACGCTGTCTCGACCGCCGCGCCGAACGCCGTCCCGACGACGGCCGGCATCGGGCAGCAGGCCCGCCCGCTCGCACCGGGCGACTGGCCCACGTACCACAAGGACAACGGCCGATCCGGCAACGCCACCGACCTCTCGCCGGTGTCGACGCTGTCCACGGCGTGGCACGCCACGCTGGACGGCGCCGTGTACGGCCAGCCACTCGTCATCGGCACGCAGGTGCTGGCCGCGACCGAGCACGACACCGTGTACTCGCTGGACGCGGCGACCGGCGCGGTGAAGTGGAAGACCAACCTCGGCGCACCCCAGCCGAAGTCGGGTCTGCCGTGCGGCGACATCGACCCGCTCGGCATCACCAGCACAATGGCCTACGACCAGGCCACCGGCCGGGTGTTCGCGCTGGCCGAGACCAACGGCGGCCACCACACCCTGGTCGGCATCAACGGCACCACCGGCGCGGTGGAGGTCCGGGTGGCCGCGGAGCCGCCGAAGGGCAGCCCGCTGGCCCACCAGCAGCGGTCCGCGCTCACCGTGCAGGCCGGCCGGGTCTACATCGCCTACGGCGGCCTGCTGGGCGACTGCTCGAACTACATCGGATCGGTGGTGTCCACCACCACCGACGGCAAGAACCCGCTCAGCTTCGCCATTCCGACCACACGGGAGGGCGGCATCTGGGCGCCGGGCGGCGCCGTGCTCGGCGGTGACCGGCTGTACTACTCGGTGGGCAACAGCGCGGCCGGCGGCGGCGCCTACGACGGCGGCGACTCGGTCACGGCGCTGTCCACCGCCACCCTGGGCCGGCTGGACTTCTTCGCCCCGTCGCAGTGGGCCAGTGACAACAACAGCGACCTGGACCTCGGCTCGGCCAGCCCGGCGATGGTCGGGTCGTTCGTCGTGATCACCGGCAAGCGCCCGACGACGTACGTGCTGCGCGCCAACCATCTCGGCGGCATCGGCGGGCAGGTCAAGACGGCGAATACGTGCAGCTCCTTCGGCGGCACGTCGGTGGTCGGCAACACGGTGTACCTGGCCTGCCACAGCGGCAGTGCGCAGGCCGTCACCATCGCCGCGGACGGCACTCCCACCGTGACGTGGACGGCCAAGCAGGCAGTGTTCGGATCGCCGACGGTCGGCGGCGGCGCGGTGTGGATCGTGTCCGGCAGCGGCGTCCTGTTCGCGTTGGACCAGACGACGGGGGCGGTGCGCTCGCAGATCTCGGTCGGCAGCGTGCCGCACTTCGTGTCGCCAACGCTGTCCGGTCAGCGGGCCTACGTCGGCACGATGAACGGCGTCGTCGCCGTCGGCGGCGCCTGAACGCGGTTGAGCCGTGCGGTTCCCGGCCTCGCGAGCCGGGAACCGCACGGCGTCAGTGTGCTTGCGGACGCGGAGTAGGGTGGGCGGCGCAGTGCCTAGGGTTCCGTCGCCGTTCGTCGGCGGGTCTGGTCCGAGCGGCACCATCAGCCACGAAGGGGCGTGGCTGTTCAGCTGACGGGACAAAAGCCTGGAGGCCTTCCCGGGTCCGCGCGGACCTCGGGGGAAGGCGCTCGGATGAACGGCTTGGCCCTGGTGTTGGTGCTGTCGGCGGCGGTCGTGCACGCGGTCTGGAACCTGTCGGCGAAGCGCGTCGGCGACGGCGGCGCGCGGTTCGTCTTCCTGTACTACACGGTGTCGGCGCTGGTGTTCGGCCCGCCGGCGGTGATCCTGATGTGCACGGAACGTCCACAATGGATGTGGCTGGTCGGGGCGCTGGGCACGGCGATCCTGCACGTGGCCTACGGAATCGTGCTGCAGCGGGGATACGCGGCCGGCGACCTCTCGGTGGTCTACCCGCTGGCCCGCGGCACCGGGCCGCTGTTGTCGGTGCTGGCGGCGGTGTTGTTCCTCGGCGAACACCCGGGCTGGCTCGGACTGGCCGGCGCCTTCCTGGTGATCACCGGCGTGCTGGTGATCAGCACCGGTAGGTCGAGCGCGTCGCCGGAACGTCGTCGGGCGGGCGTGTTCTACGGCGTGCTGACGGGCGTGGTGATCGCCGGCTACACGCTGTGGGACGCGCATTCCGTTACGGCGCTGGGGATTCCGCCGGTGATCTACTTCGGCCTCGGCGCGATTGCCCAGAGCGCGCTCATGGCGCCGTCGGCTCTGCGGGACCGGCCGGCGATCGCCGAGCTGTGGCGTGATCACCGGCGTGACGTGCTGATCGTCGGGCTGTTGTCGCCGCTGGGCTACCTCTTCGTCCTGTACGCCCTGCAGCTCGCCCCGGTGAGCCTGGTCGCCCCGGCCCGTGAACTGAGCATCGTGCTCGGCGGCTTCGCCGCCTGGCGAATCCTCGGCGAGGCGCAGGCGGTGCGCCGCATCGCGGGTTCACTGGTCGTCCTGGCGGGCATCGCGGCGATCGCGGTCGCTTAGCTCCGAACCCCTTGGGCTTCCAGCGAACCCTTGACCGCCAACCGGTCCGCGCGCTCGTTCTCCGGGTGACCGGCGTGGCCCTTCACCCAGTGCCACTCCACCTGGTGCGGGGCCATCGCGGTCTCCAGCCGCTGCCACAGGTCCGCGTTCTTCACCGGCTCGCGGTTGCTGGTGCGCCAGCCGTTGCTCTTCCAGCGCGGCAGCCAGCTCATCACGCCGTTGCGGACGTAGGTGCTGTCCGTGTAAACGAGCACGGTCGACGGCCGGGTCAGCGACTCCAGCGCCCGGATCGGCGCCATCAGCTCCATCCGGTTGTTGGTGGTCTGCGCGGACTCGCTGCCGTAGAGCTCCTTCTCGTGGCGGCCGTACCGCAGCACCGCGCCCCAGCCGCCGGGGCCCGGGTTCGGGCTGCACGCGCCGTCGGTGTAGATCTCCACCGCATTCTGGTCCGCCACGCCGGTGACCTTACTGGTCAGGGCGCAGGCAGTTGCGTACCCGTCAGGGCCGCGTCGTCCAGCAGCGTCGACTGACCCGTGAGCGGTTCGGCCTCGGCGATCACCACCAGCGTGCCGTCGATCGCCGACCGATAGTGCTGGCCGGTGAGTCGAATGCCGCCCAGCGCCGTGATGTCGCCGGTGCCGTACGTGTCGTCGAGCTTTTGGAATGCGACGGCGTCGGCGGCCGAGCTCATTCGCACCCACGCCACCGACAGTGCGAATGTGTTTCCCGATCGATCGACGAGTGTGTAGAGCGCCTCGGTCATGCCCGCACATGGTGTGCGTACGAAGAACTGCCGGACCTGGTCGTGTGATTGGGCGACGCAGTCCGGATGCTGCGGCGCTGTCGCGTCCTGCTGTCGGACCGGCAGCCCGTGCCAGGTCGGATCGGTCGTCGTGGACACCAGTGTGGCATTGTGCATGCCGCCGTTGGCCGCGATCAGGCCGACCGCCAGCAGCGCGGCGACGACGATGCCCGCGCCGCCCTTGCCCTTGCGCGGCGTGAGCGGATAGACCGTGCCATCCGGCCGCGTGCGAAATTCTTGCTCCGGCACATTCCCTCCCCAGACGCCGGAATTCTGTCCCGCGCGGCCGGGCCGGGGCGGCCGAATCGTATTCGGTCCACCCCGACGGAGCATTCTCTCCCTCATTTCCGGGTGTGGGAGGATGGATTTCATGAAGTGGAGCCGGGGCGTTCACCACCTCGAGGAGCTGGCCCGCCGGTGCGACACGCCGTCACCGGTGCCGATGCTGCCGGTCGTCGGGCTGTGGGCGTTCGGCGACATCCTCGGTGAGGCGGCGGATCTCGACCGGGTTCAGGTCGCGCTGGTCGTCGACCTGCCCGTGGCGGACGTGCCGTGGCTGGACCTGCCGCGCGGCGCCCAGCACTGGTCGATGGCCAAGCAGCTGAAGGAGCCCCTGATCGGGTACTGGCGCTCGGCCGCCGGTCCGGTGTGGAACCACGCCATTTCGCGGCCCGCCCTCGTCTGGGATGCGTCGGGGGGAGTGCGCGAGGGCACCCTGGCCGCCCTTCGCGAGGGGCGCGGGGCTGAGGTGCGTGCCGACGCGCCCGCCGCGGAGGAGCTGCGAGCCCAGATCGAGGCGGAGCTCGCCGTCAGCCTGCGGGCGCTGCGGCAGCAGCATCGTGCGTACGACGACAAGCGGTGGCGGCCCGGCAAGCTGGAACCCTATGCGGATTCGTTGTGGCGGGCCGCCGACGGCTATCTGGATCTGCTCGACGCCGTCAGAGGTTGAGCCGGGCCAGCAGGCGGACGCCGGCCGCCCGCTCGTCCGGGTCGTCCGACTCCGCCGCCTGGAGCGCGATGTCCAACGCCTCCGGCGTCGACGGGCCCTCCGCGAGGGCCGCCAACGCCGTCGCCCGGACGCTCGGGTTCGGGTCCTGCGCCGCCAGCACCAGCAGCCGATGCGTCACCGGTGTGGCTTCGCGCTGCGGTTCGGGCGCCAGCGCCAGCATCGCCGCCATCGCTTCCTCTCGCAGTTGCTCCACCACGTTTTCCGGCGCCGACTCCAGCTCCTTCGCCAACGCCAGCAGCGCCGGCATCGCGTCCGCCGCCCCCAGCCGCCGGACCGCCCGGCACGCCTCGATCCGGCGTTCCACCGACGGTGCCGCCAGCTCCGCGATCAGCCAGTCCACCGGCCGCTCGATCGGCTCCGGCCGCCGCTCCGTACGCCACTTCCGTTCCACCCCTAGGCGTTCCAGCTTCGGGCCGATCTCCCCGAGCAGGCGGAGGATCTCCGCGTGCGTGTACTGGTCCCAGTCGGACGTCTCCTCGCGCACCGCCACCACGAAGGTCTGCAGCCGCGCCGCCACCGCCTCCAGGTCGCCCTCCTCGCGCTCCAGGTAGCCGACGATCGCGCGCTGCCAGTACCTCACCGGCGGCGCCAGCAGCGTCAGCAGGTAGGGCTGGAAGACGTCGTCCAGGAACCGCTCCATCGGCTCGCACCCGTACTCGCCGAGCAGCGGCCGCATCTCCGTCAGGGCGAACAACGCGTCGCTGATCGCGTAGCTCTCCTCCTCGTGGACCCCTTCGTCCATGCGCAGCTTCAGCCACCCCGCGATCGCCGGGGCGGTCCACATCCCCGCCCGCCCCTGCTTGCGCAGCCCGCCGATCGCCGTCCGCGCCGGCTTCCACCGCCGGGAATTCACCGACGCCAGCAGCGTTTCCGCCACCGCCGACGGGTACACCGCCCGCAGCTGCGCCGCCGCCTCCCGCAGCCCCGCCACGTCCGCGCCCGGGAACGCCGCCTCGACACAGGCCTCGCCCACGACCGCCTTGCGCATGAACATGCGCGCCAACCTAGACGATCACCCCAGCTTCGCCCGCACCCTTTCACACCGGCCGATGGTTCGGTTACGCGCTCACCTTGGGGCGATCAGCGTCGACGGTAGAGATCCCGGAGCAGGGCGATCTCCGCGCCGTGGTGGATCAGTTCCCGGTGGATGTGCAGGACGAGCGCCGCCATCGGGTAGTCCGCGAACGGTCCCTCCGCCGGACCGCACGGCTGGCTCAGATCCGCCTTTCGCACCCCGTCGATCCAGGCCTGGTACACGGTGTCGAGCTGTGCGAGGGCCGTCTTCGCGTCGCCCGGGTACTCGTGGCTGTTGTAATCCATCGGCGGGCCGCCGAAATGCGACGCCACCCGCATGCCGAACACGCCGACCACGATGTGGCCGAGCCGCCAGGCGATCGTCGTGACCGGGGCCGGGTCGGGTTCGGGGTACTCCCAGTCGATGACGTACTCGCCGCCGCCCGCCGCCATCGACGTCTTGCCGGTGCCTCGCGGCCGTACGTTCCAGGCCCCGGCCACAGGTTCCCAGCGGTATTCGTCGTCGGTCAGGCCGTTGAGCCGTGGGCGCAGTTGGTTGTGCCAGTGCCACTCCGCCTGCTCCAGGAGCAGCTCTTTCCAGTCGAGATCGTTGGTCACGCCGCCGACCCTAGGGTCAATTCCGGACGGTTACCGTCCTCGATCGGTGCTTCCCCGGTACAGGTCGCGGAGCAGGGCGATCTCCGCGCCGTGGTGGATCAGCTCCCGGTGGACGTGCAGCACCAGCGCCGCCATCGGGTAATCCTCGTCCATGCCCGTCCCCGGTCCGCACGGCCGGCTCAGATCCGACTTCCGTATCCCGTCGATCCACGCTTCGTACACGGTGTCGAGCTGCCGGAGGGCCGTCGCCGCGTCACCCGGGTACTCGTGGCTCGCGTGACTCATCGGCGGGCCACCGAAAAGCAACGCCACCCGCATGCCGTAGACCCCCACCACCAGGTGCGCGATCCGCCAGGCGATCGTCGTGACCGGCGCCGGCTCCGGTGCCGGATACTCCCAGTCGAGGACGTGATCCCCGCTGCCCACCGCCGTCGCGCCGGTGCCTCGCGGCCGTACGTTCCACGCGCCGTCCACGGGTTCCCAGCGGTATTCGTCGTCGGTCAGGCCGTTGAGCCGTGGGCGTAGTTGGTTGTGCCAGTGCCACTCCGCCTGTTCCAGGAGCAGCTCTTTCCAGTCGAGATCGTTGGTCACGCCGCCTCCGTCGTGTTGAGGATGGTGCGTGGTGCTCTGTGTGGATCACCACGAGATTTGACGCACCCGCCCACTTCCCAGCAACCAATGGACGGTGCAACAGAACTCGCACGGTTCCAACTCGCCGGGTACCACGTTGCTCCACGCGATGCTCACGATGTCGCGGAGGTTCTTGCCCTGCCGGTGTGCTTGTGTTTGGCCCCAGCGCAGCCAGTAGCAGTCCGGGTCGTTGTGGTATGTAGTTCCTCCCTTCGTTCGGTACCCGTTGGGGAGAACTCCCGCCATCGGCTGTTTGCAATTGGCGCAGTAGGCAACTTTCATGCCGTGCCTGCATTCCTTGTCCAGGTCGGGGACCGGTGTGCTGGCGGGTTTTGGCGCCTGTGCCCTGGTTGTCGCCTTGCTGGCGGCCTGGGCCAGCATCTCCTTGAGTGCGACTCGATTGATCCACTCGAGGTACGCGGCATCGACTCCGTCAGTGGTCGACTGCCACGACAACACATGCAGGTCCGCGCAGTTGCCGAGTCGTCGCATGAGATCCGCGTTCCTTCGGCTCTCCTGATCCGGCCGCCCTGGGTCCTTAGTGAGGACGTCCCGCAGGTACGCGCTGGCGCTGTGCAGACGCACCTGGCTGGGCTTCTTCAAGCATTCGAGGGCGTGCACGAACGCCGTTAGCTCCATCCGGCTGAGGGTGGTGGTCGCGGCGCTGTGGTGCAGCGTCTTCTGGTGCCGCCCCGACCTCAGTAGCACGCCCCAGCCACCCGGTCCTGGATCGCCATCGCAGGCACCGCCGGTGTAGACCTTCACGACTGGCTCATCCTCTTGGCCAACCACTCCCCGAAGTTATCGCCGTAGGCAGTCTTCCGTACCTGCTTCGGTGAATCCGGTCATGTGGGAGAGCGGTCATCGGGTCCCGCGCTGCCGGGGAACGGCGTACCGCCACCGCGGAGCCCGATGCGCTACGTGGGGGCGACACCGTCTTTCGTGAAGGTGATCACCCAGCGCGAGTTCCGCAACAACTCCGCTGCCGAGACGTACCACGTCACTCGCAACGGCGACGACGATGTGTGGGGACGCGGCCGTGGCTGAGCGTCATGAGTCGGCAGTGCTGGACATATGCACCTACATCGACCTGGCTGTCCTTGATCCGGCGGCGCCGCCGAGGATTCCGGAGATCACGGCGATCACGACGGCCGAGCTGCATCAGGGCGTCACGACGGCCAAGGACGCTGTGACGCGGGCCTGGGTGCGGCCATCGTCGAATTCGATCCGCTGCCTTTCGACACCGAGGCGGCGACTCGGTACGGGACCTTGGTCGCGCTGACGCCGGAGCCGACGCGCGATCCCACACCGCGCCGGCTCGACCTGATGATCGCTGCCATAGCATCCGCCCGGGGGCCTGCCGCTCCACACGGGCAACGAAGCCGACTTCAAGGGCCTGAAAGACATGCTTGAGATAGTCGGGGGTCGGCTCGGTGGCGAATTGCCGGGCTACCGTCGTGGTCGGGTCAGCAACTGGTTCAGCTCTCCGGCGATCGTGTCGTCGGATGCTGTTTTCACCAGGTAGTACTGGTCCTTCGGCGGGGTGTCGTGCCAGGTGTTCGACCCGTCGGTGGCGATGTCGTTGTTGCCGGGACCGGACAGCCGGTACAGGCCGGGCGCGCCGTAGATGGCGTAGTGCACGGCGGTGAGGTCCCAGCTACTGCGGTTGTTGCCCTCGCCGACGTAGATCCGGTATGCCGCCCGTACCGGGTTGTCCGCCGCGGTGCCGGCCAACCCCGCGCCCGTGTACACCGTATCGCCGATCTCGAAGCCGTCGAAGATCATCCTCGTCGGCCATGCGGCCACCACGCGTTGGGTGGCAGCCGGGTCCTGGGTGAAGTTGAACTCGGCGCCCGCCGGGTACTGCCCGCCCATCACGACCAGCCGCGCCACCTTGCGCGCCACCAGTTCACGGCCGGTCAACCGGCTGCGGCTGTCGGGCCCGGAGGCCAGCAGCGCGGCGAGATTGGTTTGCAGGCCGATGGCCGCGATTGTCACGCCGTGGTCGGGCTGGCCGGCGAGCACGCTGCGGTAGAGCGAAACCGCCTCTGGTGCGTACCGGCCATCGCGCAGGCTGTTGGGGAAGTGCTCGGCGAGGTATTGGGCGTAGTTGCGCTCGGCGACGGAATCGTCCACCGGTTCCCGCGCGCCCACCGGAACGTGGCTGTTGCCGTAGTAGGTGTTGATCGCGGAGGCGGCGGGCGCGCCCCACCGGCTCGGCGTGTTCACCACAACGGCGAGCAGGCGGACATCGCCTGCCTGATGGGCCGCGTTGGCGATGGCCAGCGCGCCGACGTCGTCCACGTCGGCGAAGATGTCCGTGTCGATGATCAGCCTCGGAGTGGTCTCCGCCTCGGCGCCCGCCGGACTCGCGAGCATCCCGGCCACCACCGCGGTCGCCAGTGCCGTACCGCCAAGCATCCTTCGCCGGGACAAGGGACTGATCATGACGTCCTTCTTCGTCGCGACCGCGTCGGTGGTCAATTTACAGCACCCGACAGTTTCTCGTGATCGAGTGACCTGCGCGGCCGGCCGGCAGCAACCAAGTGTCGCGGGTGGGGCCTGGGCTGTGGCTGGCGGCACCGCGTTTCGTCGGTTAGAGCCTCTGACCTGTTTGAATACTTCGCAGCTCCGTTGCTGGGGCACAACGAGACGGGGCTGCCCGCACGCTTGGGCAGCCCCGCCGAAGTACCAGCTCACCAGCCGCGGGCGCGCCATTTGTCGAGGTGGGGCTTCTGCTCGCCCAGCGTCGAGTCGTCGCCGTGGCCCGGGTAGAACCAGGTGTCGTCCGGCAGGGCATCGAACAGCCGCTCGGAGACGTCGTTGAGCAGCGACGTGAAGTTCTCCGGGGACGTCGTTTTCCCCACGCCACCCGGAAAGAGCGTATCACCACAGCGGTGAACTTCGTAGCCCGTTGAGCTACATGGGGCTACACTGGTGTTCGTGAAGGTGATCACCCAACGCGAGTTTCGCAACAACTCCGCGGCTGTCATGGATGCGGTGGAGGCGGGCGAGACGTTCCATGTCACCCGCAACGGCGTTGAGATCGCAGAGCTGCGCCCGGTCGCCCGCCGGCGACGGCTGACGGCTGAGGAACTGGTGGACCGGCACCGGACGCTGCCGAGGGTCGACTACGGCCGCATGCGGCAGGAGGCCGACGAGGTCTTCGGCTCTGAGGACCGTCTCGGTGACGACGATGTGTGGGAGCGCGGCCGTGGCTGATCGTCATGAGTCCGGTGTGCTGGACACGTGCGCCTACATTGACCTGGCTGTGCTCGATCCAGCGGTGCTGCCTGCCGTTCCGGAGATCACGGCGATCACGATGGCCGAGCTGCACCAGGGTGTCGTGATGGCCAAGTCCGCCGTGGCGCGGGCGGCGCGGACTGAGATCCTGGGTGCGGCCATCGTCGAGTTCGATCCGCTGCCCTTCGACGGCGAGGCCGCGACGCGGTACGGCACCTTGGTCGCGCTGACCCTGGAGGCGAAGCGTGACCCCAAGCCGCGCCGGCTCGACTTGATGATCGCCGCCATCGCGTCCGCCCGGGGTCTACCCCTTTACACGCGCAACGAAGCTGACTTCAAGGGCCTGCACGACATGCTCGAGGTCATCGCGGTGTGAGCAACCGTAGTCAGCATCCGGGAAAGTTCGTGCGGATCATGCGGAGGAAGTTGCTGACCATGTCGACCGAGCTTTTGGGGATGTCCTCGGAGTTGAAATGCATGACGTCGTTCCGGATGTTTCGAATTTCCGCCAATCGCTCGCACACGATCCTTCGATCCAGCCTCACCCCCAGTTGCGCCCATGCGTCCGGGTTCTGGAGTGTGCGCTCGTAATCACCCATCGTCAGTTGGTTGAACGATGTGATGCGGCGTTTGCCGGTTGAGTCGCAGAGGGTGATGACGTCCGCCAAGTCTATGTGTCTCGTGATGATATGGCGCAGCAACTGATCGAGTTCTCCGATGAGGAAGAACGGCGTTGCCATGTCGCCGTATTCCTGTGCCAGGTCTGCGGCTGTCACGATCCCGGAAACCTCGTTGCGCTCGTTGCGGACGAAAACGAATCCGATGCTCTCCAGTTGGCTGAGCACACCGACCAGATCCTGATCGTACGAGATCCACGGTGCGTAGACCAGGCAGTCGCGGAGTTTGGCGTCGGGGTTGCTGTGTCGCGCGATGGCGATCGACTTCCACGTGATCGCGCCATCCAGCGTCCGTTTGTTGGACTGCATCACGGCGAGCTGGGAGAAGTCGTCGGCCTGCATACGAGTGACGGCCTGTTCAAGAGTGCTGTCCGGTAGCACGTAGGCAACGCCGCCCAGAGCCGACGTGAGGTTTCCTACCTTGCGGCCGATCCGGGGCGCGTCATCCTTGGGAGTCGGCGTTTCTACGGTGTGAATTTCGTTCACCTCGAACGCCTTACGTGCTCCTGTTAATGTGTGGGAGCTGGATGAAAGTCGGACCTGGGTGTCCAATGTGACGTCTCGGAAATGTGGGAAGGTTGTCAAATCGTGACTGGCTAGATCCCGCTCTATTCGGCGGATGATCCGACTTCCCCGCGTCCGGGCGTTCCAGTGCTGCAACAACTCGCGTACCGTGAGAACCACGGCCTCGCCGGTTCGTAGCGATTTTTTGGTGTCGATCAGGAACTGGGTCGCCTCGGCTGCGTCGACGATCTCGTTGGAACCGTCCTGAAGTTCGGAGCGTAGCGCAGCGAGAACTCGGCCGTCGCTGATCCGCCAGCACGTCCAACCGTTCACCTGAGTGTCGGTCACAGCTTTCGCCGCATCGGACGGTGTGCTGTACTCGGTGCCGTCAGCGAAAACGATGTGCGCCGTGGCGGACACTGATGCGAGGTGCTCCTCGCCGGACCGCGGTCGACTGAACCGCAGTTGTTCCCCTGTGTTGATCAGGCTGGCGTCCATGAGATCACGCAAGGTGATACGCCGGTTGCCGTGGTTCTGCTGATTCTCTGGCTGGGGTTCCACCACTGGGCTGACCCTAGGGCCCGCCGGCCAGCGATGGGTGAGGTCGGGGGCGATTCACCCGAGTGGTCGACTTGGAGTTGCCCTCGTCGGCGGCCGACTGTCTTGCACGGCAAATCGGAGGGCTCTTTCCGTTCTGCCGCACAGTCCTCGCGGGTTCAGCTCTGCCTGATCCCGGCGAGGACTGTGCGGCTCAGTCGACGGCACTCACCAGCCGCGGGCGCGCCATTCGTCGAGGTGGGGCTTCTGCTCGCCCAGCGTCGAGTCGTCGCCGTGGCCCGGGTAGAACCAGGTGTCGTCCGGCAGGGCATCGAACAGCCGCTCGGAGACGTCGTTCAGCAGCGACGTGAAGTTCTCCGGCGTCGTCGTCTTGCCCACGCCACCCGGAAAGAGGGAGTCGCCGGTGAAGAGGTGGGGGTGGCCGGCGGGATCGCGGTAGAGGATGGCGATGGAGCCGGGGGTGTGGCCCCGCAGGTGGATGATCTCCAGGGTGGACTCGCCGACTTCGAGGGTGTCGCCGTGCTCGACGAGGAAGTCGGGCGGCACGGGCAGGGGGTCGGCGTCGAGGGGGTGGGCGGCGGTGTTGGAGCCGTTGGCCCCGGCCACGGCCCCCAGCGCCTGCCAGTGGTCGGGGTGCTGGTGGGTGGTGACGACGGTCTTCAGCCGCGGCCGCTCGGGGTCGTGGCCGAGCAGGTCGGCGAGCCGGTCGGGCTCGTTGGCGGCGTCGATCAGCAGCGCGTCGCCGGTCCGCCGGCACACCAGCAGATAGGCGTTGTTGTCCATCGGCCCGACCGAGATCTTGGTGATGGTCAGGGCGTCCAGCGTCCGCCGCGCGGCCGGCCCGTTGGGCTCGACATGTCCCGTGTACTCCTCGACAACGTCCACGCCATCGAACTTAGTCGCTCGGCCACCGTCCCTCCATGGCGGCCGAGGTCTCACTCGTTGGGGTGGAATTCACAGCCAGGACGGCAGGGCGGGCACGTCGCCGCTCACCCCGGAGTCACCGCGGCCCGTCACCCAGGCGAGTGCACCGCCGGGTGTGCCGGTGACGTTGTGCACGGCGCCGTCGCCGGCGAGGTCCCAGCTGCGGCCGCCGACCGTAAGGTGCACGGAGGGACGGGAATCCAGCAACCGGTAGTAGGCCAGCGCCTCGCCGGTGAGGCGTTCGGCCACGTCGACGGGCACGTCGTCGAAACCCACCCCCATGGCCAGGTCGACCATGTGCACCCACAACTCGCTCACGCGCTTCCACGGCACCTGGTACGCCCGCACGAGCCGACCGCCGGTCATGGCCACCTCGGCCTGCCAGGCGGTGTCACCCAAACCGGTGGCGGCGGCCGAGAACCGGCCACAGGCCGCCACGATGTCCTGCTCCAGCAGCCACAGCGACCGCGGGGCGCCCTCGTCGATGTCGACGTCCCGGTCCGCCTTGCTGGCGTACATCGGGTGCTCGACGCCGGTCCGCGCCCACGTCAGGAGATTGACCAGCGCGTCGGCGTTGCGGGCGAGGTGGGTCAGCACGTGCCCCCGGGTCCAGCCGGGCAGGGCACTGGCGCCCCGCGCCGCGGCATCGTCCATACCCTCGACGACCTGGAGCAATCTGGCTGTGGCCCGTTCCACCGCGGCGAGGCCGGCGGCGGCCTCGCGCACCGCCTCGGACTGCTGCACCCGTTGCGGCGGCACGGTGACCCCAGTGGTTTCTGACGTGTGCGTGGCGGAGGTATTACTGACCATCAGCTCATCCCGACGTCGCGGCGTGATCAGATACCTAACCCAGCCTACGGCCAGCCACGGCTCACCGGTAGTGCCCCCGACCTGCGGATCCTGCCCCTCGACGCAAATTGTCGGACCCTCGGCATAACATGGGGGCTCGACCACACTTTCGATCTTTCCGTCCGCCAGCCTTGCGTGAAGAGGGGAACCAGTGGCTGACCGCCTCGTCGTTCGCGGCGCCCGGGAGCACAACCTGCGCGGTGTCGACCTCGACCTGCCCCGCGACAGCATGATCGTGTTCACCGGCCTGTCGGGCTCCGGCAAGTCCAGCCTGGCATTCGACACGATCTTCGCCGAGGGCCAGCGCCGCTACGTCGAGTCGCTGTCGGCCTACGCCCGGCAGTTCCTCGGCCAGATGGACAAGCCCGACGTCGACTTCATCGAGGGCCTCTCGCCCGCGGTCTCCATCGACCAGAAGTCCACCAACCGCAACCCGCGGTCCACCGTCGGCACCATCACCGAGGTCTACGACTACCTGCGCCTGCTCTACGCCCGCGCCGGCAAGCCGCACTGCCCGGTCTGCGGCGAGGCCATCACCAAGCAGACCCCGCAGCAGATCGTCGACCAGGTGCTGGCCATGCCGGCCAACACCAAGTTCCAGGTGCTGGCCCCGATCGTGCGCGGCCGCAAGGGCGAGTTCGTCGACCTCTTCTCCAACCTCCAGTCCCAGGGCTACGCCCGCGCCCTGGTCGACGGCGCCGTGCACCTGCTCTCCGACGAGCCGCCGAAGCTGAAGAAGCAGGAGAAGCACCACATCTCCGTGGTGATCGACCGGCTCACCGTGAAGCCCTCCTCCAAGCAGCGGCTCACCGACTCCGTGGAGACCGCGCTGCGCCTGGCCGACGGCCTGGTGGTGCTGGACTTCGTCGACCTCCCGGAGGACGACCCGCAGCGCGAGCGGCGCTTCTCCGAGCGGCTGGCCTGCCCGAACGCGCACCCGCTGGCCATCGAGGACCTGGAGCCCCGCTCCTTCTCCTTCAACTCCCCCTACGGCGCCTGCCAGGTCTGCACGGGCCTGGGCACCCGCAAGGAGGTCGACCCGGAGCTGGTCGTCCCGGACGACGAGCTCTCCCTGGCCGAGGGCGCGATCGCCCCCTGGCAGGGCGGCCAGTCCGCGGACTACTTCATCCGCCTGCTGGAGTCGCTGTCCACCACCATCGGCTTCCGCATGGACACGCCGTGGCGGCAGCTGCCGGCCAAGGTGCAGAAGGCGGTCCTGCACGGCATCGACGAGCAGGTGCACGTCCGCTACCGCAACCGCTACGGACGTGAGCGTTCCTACTACGCCAACTTCGAGGGGGTCATCCCGTTCCTGGAGCGCCGCCAGGAGCAGACCGAGTCGGAGTTCATGCGCGAGAAGTACGAGGGCTACATGCGGGAGGTGCCCTGTCCCGCCTGCCAGGGCACGCGCCTCAAGCCGGAGATCCTCGCCGTCACGCTCGCGCACAAGACCCAGGGCGACCGCTCCATCGCCGAGGTGTGCGCGCTCAGCGTCTCGGAGTGCTCGAAGTTCCTGGACGGCCTGACGCTCGGCAAGCGCGAGAAGATGATCGCCGGCGCGGTGCTCAAGGAGGTCCAGGCCCGCCTGCGCTTCCTGCTGGATGTCGGCCTGGACTACCTGTCCCTGGACCGCGCGGCGGGCACGCTGTCCGGCGGCGAGGCGCAGCGCATCCGGCTGGCCACGCAGATCGGCTCCGGCCTGGTGGGCGTGCTCTACGTGCTGGACGAGCCGTCGATCGGCCTGCACCAGCGGGACAACCACCGGCTGATCGAGACCCTGACCCGGCTGCGGGACCTGGGCAACACGCTGATCGTCGTCGAGCACGACGAGGACACCATCCGGCACGCGGACTGGATCGTGGACATCGGCCCGGGCGCGGGCGAGCACGGCGGCCAGGTGGTGCACAGCGGCACGTACAAGCAGCTGCTGGCCAACAAGCAGTCGATGACCGGCGCGTACCTGGCCGGCCGCAAGGAGATCGCCACGCCGGCGATCCGCCGCCCGGTGGACAAGAAGCGGCAGCTGACCGTGGTCGGCGCCCGCGAGCACAACCTGCGCGGCATCGACGTGTCGTTCCCGCTGGGCTGCCTGGTCTCGGTCACGGGCGTCTCCGGCTCGGGCAAGTCCACGCTGGTCAACGACATCCTGGCCACGGTGCTGGCCAACAAGCTCAACGGCGCCCGCCAGGTGCCGGGCCGGCACACCCGGATCAAGGGCCTGGACCTGGTGGACAAGCTGGTGCAGGTGGACCAGTCGCCGATCGGTCGCACCCCGCGGTCCAACCCGGCGACCTACACCGGCGTGTTCGACAACATCCGCAAGCTGTTCGCCTCCACCACCGAGGCCAAGGTGCGCGGCTACCAGCCGGGCCGGTTCTCCTTCAACGTCAAGGGCGGCCGCTGCGAGGCGTGCGCCGGCGACGGCACCATCAAGATCGAGATGAACTTCCTGCCGGACGTCTATGTGCCGTGCGAGGTGTGCAAGGGCGACCGGTACAACCGGGAGACCCTGGAGGTGCACTACAAGGGCAAGACCATCGCCGAGGTGCTGAACATGCCGATCGAGGAGGCGGCCGGCTTCTTCGAGCCGATCACCGCGATCCACCGGCACCTCAAGACGCTGGTCGACGTCGGCCTCGGCTACGTGCGGCTGGGCCAGCCGGCGCCCACGCTGTCCGGCGGCGAGGCGCAGCGCGTGAAGCTGGCCAGCGAGCTCCAGAAGCGCTCCACCGGCAAGACCGTGTACATCCTGGACGAGCCGACCACCGGCCTGCACTTCGAGGACATCCGCAAGCTGCTGGGCGTCATCCAGGGCCTGGTCGACAAGGGCAACACGGTGATCGTGATCGAGCACAACTTCGACGTGATCAAGACCTCGGACTGGATCATCGACATGGGCCCGGAGGGCGGCTCCGGCGGCGGCACGGTGATCGCCGAGGGCACGCCCGAGGACATCGCCGAGGTGAAGAACAGCTACACCGCGGAATTCCTTCGGGACGTGCTGAAGAACTGACAACGCCGATCTCCATGGAGAATCGGGGGCTCGGCCAGCCGGGACCCCGATTCCTTCGGCTCACCCGGCATGGGCGCGCCCGGAAGGTTCGGCAGCGGCATCGATGTGCGTGGCAGCCCAGCTGGCGAGCAGCGCCAGCGCGTCGCCCGAGGCGGTGTCCGGCTCGGCGGTGCACGCGGTCAGCGTGAGTCTTTCGCCGGTGCTGCCGGACAGGTCCATCGTGTCGAAGTCGAGGTCGAGGGCACCGACAACAGGATGGTGGAACGATTTGCGGCCGGTGCGGTGCGTCCGGACGTCGTGTGCTCCCCACCGAATGCGGAAGGCATTGCTGCGGGTGGCCAGCTCGCCGACGAGGTCGGCCAGCTCGCGGTTGTGCGGATCGCGGCCGGCTTCGGTGCGCAGCAGGGCGACCGTCGTGTCGGCCGTCGCGTTCCAGTCGGGATAGAAGTCCTCAGCGCTGGGGTCCAGGAAGTTGAACCGCGCGATGTTCGCCCGATGGGCCGGATTGTCGAAGACCGGCGCATAGAGTGCGCGGCCGAGCGGGTTGATGGCGAGGATGTCCAGGCGACCGTTGTGGACGAACGCGCCGGCGGTGGTCATCGAGTCGAGGATGCGCTGCACGCTCGGCCGCAGCGCGAACTTGGTCGGACGGCGTGGCGCGTGCGCGGGTTTCGCGGCACGGGCGAGGTTGAACAGATGGGCGCGCTCGGCATCGTTGAGCTGCAGGGCACGGGCAACCGCTTCCAACACATCGTCGGAGACACCGACGATGTGCCCTTTCTCCAGTCGTACGTACCAATCGGTGCTCACGCCGGCGAGAACCGCGACTTCCTCACGGCGCAGGCCTGGCACGCGGCGTCGCCCGCTCCCGGCCGGCAGGCCGGCCTGTTCGGGAGTGAGCTTGGCCCGCCTGGTGGCGAGGAATTCCCGAATCTGCGCTCGGTTGTCCACGTTTGTGATGGTACGCCGCTTTCTTGAGCCAAAGGGGGTTGTGTCTCTACCCCCGATAGACGCGGCCTCCCGCCCGGCGACGGCGACGGGTTTCCTTGGTGATGCCCAGGGCATCTGGGATCCGAATCGAAAGCAGTCCGCCGAGATCGGGCTGCATTCGCTCAGATAAGGGGAAACACGCATGCGGGGCACTGTCCTACACGCACCCGGTGACGTCCGTGTCGAGCACCGCGACGACCCGAGCGTCATCAATCCGACCGACGCGATCATCCGTGTCTCCGCGGCCTGCGTGTGCGGGTCCGAGTTGTGGTCGTACCGCGGCATCGATCCCGTCGCCGGCCCCACGCCGATGGGGCATGAATACTGCGGCATCGTCGAAGAGGTCGGCGCGGACGTGAGGACGATCCAACCGGGTCAGTTCGTCGTCGGCAGCTTCTTCGCCTCCGACAACACCTGCCCGCATTGCCGGGCTGGTTACCAGGCTTCCTGCCAGCACCGCGAATTCATCGGCGCGAACGGCGCCCAGGCCGAAGCACTGCGCGTCCCGCTCGCGGACGGCACCCTGGTCGCCACCCCCGAGGTGCCGGACGATGCCCTGCTTCCCAGCCTCCTGGCCGCCTCGGATGTCCTGGGCACCGCCTGGTTCGCCGCCGTCGCGGCCGGCGTCCGGCCCGGTGCCACCGTCGCGGTCGTCGGGGACGGCGCTGTCGGCTTGCTCGGCGTGCTCGCCGCCCACCACATGGGCGCGCGAAGGATCATCGCCATGAGCCGGCACGAGTCCCGGCAGAAGCTCGCTCGCGAGTTCGGCGCGACCGATATCGTCACCGAACGCGGCGACGACGGCGCCGCCCGCATCGCCGACCTCACCAACGGGATCGGCGCCGACGCCGTGCTGGAATGCGTCGGCACCGCCGAGTCCTTCAGCCAGGCGTTGCGCTCGACCCGACCGGGCGGCGGCATGGGCATCGTCGGCGCCCCGCATGGCGTCGCCATCGACGGGCGGGAACTGTTCGGCTCGCAGGTTCGCGTACAGGGCGGCCCCGCATCGGTCCGCCGGTTTCTGCCCGAGCTGATCGACCTGATCTGGCAGCGGCAGATCGATCCGGGCAAGGTGTTCGACCTCGACCTGCCGCTGCACCAGGCGGCTGAGGGTTTCGCCGCGATGGATCAGCGTCGTGCCGTCAAGGCGCTGCTCCGCCCCTGACCACGCTGTTCCGTGTGACCAGGACACCGGATGGTGCTGAGCGATCGCCGCCGTCCGGGCCGAACGCGACTGATTCCCGGTGCTGCGCCGACATCTCGCCGGCGCAGCACCGGTGCCTCACGCGAACCGCGACTACTGAACCAGCTTGCCGACCGCGTTGGCCTCCTCGACCTGGTTGGCCAGGTAGTTCCACGACAGGTTGATGAAGCCGCTGTCGCCCCAGCTGGTGCCCCACGAGTTCTGCACGCGGACGCCGTTGCTGTCGTAGCCGATGATGGTGATCTCGTGCCCGCCCATGTACTGGTCGCCCTGGGACGGGTAGTAGCTGTAGTCCGTCGCCTGCTGCTGGCTGATGTCCTCGAAGCTCCGGTACACCGGGATGGAGATGGCCACCGGCAGGCCGCTGGCGATGGCCTGCTCGACGCCGGCCTTGATGCCGTTGCCGGTGGAGATCGGCGTGTAGCCGGACAGCTTCCAGTTGGCGGCGTTGGCGCGCTCTCCTGCGTCGGGCTGGGTGGTGTAGTCGAAGTTGCCCTGCCAGTAGTCGGACATGGTGTCCACGCCCTGCGAGGTCAGGATGTCGAACGTGTCCGACGGCGTGCTGCCCTGGTCGTTGCCGCGGGCCAGCTGCGCGTAGGTGTACATCGGGGCCTGCGGGTGGCCGCTGATGCCCTGCTCGTTCTCCAGGATGCTCATCGCGGTGAAGTCGATCGCCCACGACACGCAGGAGCCGACCTGGCCCTGGTCGCCGGGGGAGACGGTGTACTGCTCGAGGGAGGCGCTGGCCGGAACACGCGGGGCGGCGTGCTCGGCGAGGGCCTCGCGGTGGGTGGCGCGGTGCTGGGAGAGGAGCGCGCCGTTGGCCCGGTGCAGGGGGTGGGCCGGGGCGGCGGTCGCGATCGGGGCGGCCATCGCGCCGACGGCGCCGGCGGCGACGAGCGCGATCGCGACACGGGAGAGCGTGTTGCTCATGGACTGTCCTTTTCAGATCAGGTGCAGGGAGATCTGGAAAGGCAAAAGTAAGAGTGAGCAACACTCGTGAAGTAGGTACTTTCGTCTGGTGGGGTTAACTGTTAAGCGTCTCGACGACGCCCAGTCCCAGGGCTACCGCCGCGGCCGCGCACAACAGAGGGACCGTCACCTGTCCGTCGCCGAAAAGTACCCCACCCTGCTGGCCGTTAAACGTTACCTGTGACCAGAGAATCAGTTCCGAGCCGGCGGTCACCGCCACGGCGAGCAACGGTCCGAACACGACGGGTGTCGACGAGCGCTTGACCAGCGACGGAAGCGCCGCGGCGGCAAGGCAGGCGAGCGCGGCGAACACGATTCCCGGCACGGAACTGCCCACGAAGGCCGAAACCAGGCACAGCGCGGCGGCGATGAAGGCGCGGTACGGCAGGAAGGACAGCGCGCAGCCCACGACCACGCCGATCACCATGTACGGCCAGGAAACGCCGCCGCCGAGCGGCAAACCGATGCCCAGCACGACAAAAGCGGTCGCCAGCTGCCACAGCAGGGAACGCCAGCCGAACAGGGAACCCAGCACCACAGCGGCCGCCGCGAACACAGAACCGGTCAGCCCCAGGGTCTCCTGCGGTGATCGACCGGTCAACGCCAACGGCAGCAGGGCCAGCAGCGAGGCGAGCGTGCCGACGATGACCACCCGGCGATCCACAGTGGACGCAGGGTGAGTGGAGGGGCGGGGAGTGGGGGTCGGGCGAGGAACAGGCGTGGGTGCCGTGGTGTCGGGCGTAGCGGGAGCGCTCGGCGGGAGTTCGTCTCGCGCGGCCGGTCTGCCCACCAAGGCCGCCAACAATCCGCCCACCGCGCCGGCGGCGAGGAACCAGTGCGCGCCGGGCATGTAACTGCCGGCGACGTAACCACCGACCGCGAGCCCGACCACCGGCGCGCATTCCCGCTCCTGCGCCCCGGCGAGCACGGCCAGTAGCGACACGAGCCGAGTGGCGGTGGCCACGACGACCAGTGCCAGCCGCAGGTCGGCCGGCGGGTTCAGGGACGCGACCAGCAGCACGACGTCCAGCGGCGCGGCGGCCAGCAGCAGGGTGGGCCACCGCGCGCCGAACGCGAGCCCGGCTCCGGTGGCGCCGACGACGGCGACCAGCACGAGCAGCGTGTCCAGCCAGGGCACGCCGGCCCCGAGCCGACCGCCGGCGTACACGACCAGTTCGCTCTGCTGCCCGCCGTCGGCGGCCACACCGCCGGTGGCCAGCACCAGAGCGACGATCGGGAGCAGGTTCCGCCACGTCACGGTGTGCACCGTAGGGGGTCGGACAAAAAAGTTCCCCCGTTACCTGAACCAGTCAGACATCGCCGTCGTGTTCTGGGGTGTCCAAGTCAACCGAAGGAGCAACCCTCCATGAACCGGACCCGCGTGATCGTGCTGGCTGCGGCCGCAGCCTTCGGGCTGGCGACCGTTGCCGCCTGTGGTGGCAACGGCGCTCAGACACCGGCGGCCGGCGGCGCGCCCGCCCAGCCCACCAGCCAGCAGACCGACCCGAACCAGGTGAAGCTGACCGCGACCACGGTCGGCCAGTTGGGGCAGGTCGTCACCGACGCCGCGGGCATGACCCTGTACCGGTTCGACGGCGACACGGCCAACCCGCCCACGTCCAACTGCAACGACGCGTGCGCGAAGGCCTGGCCGCCGGAGCTGGCCACCTCGAGCACGGCGACGCTGGACGGCGTCGACCAGTCGGTGGTGGGCGTGATCCTGCGCAAGGACGGCACGAAGCAGATCACCATCAACGGCTGGGCCGTCTACAAGTACGCCAAGGACACCGCGCCGGGTGACGCCAAGGGGCAGGGCGCGATGCAGAAGTGGTTCGCGGTGACGCCGCAGGGCAAGAAGGCCGCCGGCGCGGCGACCTCCGGGGGCACGAGCGGCGCGCCGGGCACCTCCAAGGCGGGCGCGGCCCCGACGACCAGCAGTCCCGACCTGGGCGCCGGCACCACCGGCTACTGACGAAAGTCACCTGAGATGCAGCTGCTCGCAGTCTCCTCGACCCCCGGCTGGTTCACCGGCCCGACCCGGGCTGTCGTGGGCCGGAACGATCTGATACCCAATACCGCGAATCGACCGCAGCAACGTGGAGGTACGCGGGTGGGGATCGCAGAACGCTGGTCGCGCAGGGGAGGGAGGCAAGCCGGCGACGAGGCGCTGATCCGATCCCTGTACGAGGAACACGGACGGAGTCTGCTCGCTTACGCGACGCGACTGACCGGCGACCGGGCCGCTGCCGAGGACGTCGTCCAGGAGACCCTGGTGCGGGCGTGGAAGCACGCCGACGACATGGTCAACAACAAGGGCTCGGTGCGGGGCTGGCTGCTGACGGTGGCCCGCAACATCGTCACCGACCGGGCGCGGGCCCGCGCGGTCCGGCCGACCGAGGTCGCCGAGACCCCGACCGCGCCGCCGATCCAGCGCGACCACGCGCAGTCGGTCGTCGACTCGATGGCGGTGCTGTCCGCGCTGAACACCCTTTCGGCCGAGCACAGAGACGTCCTGGTCGAGATCTACTACCGTGGTAAGTCGGTGACGGAGGCGGCCTCCACACTGGGCCTGCCGCCGGGCACCGTGAAATCCAGATCGCACTACGCGTTGAAAGCCCTGCGCACGGCGATGGCCGAGCAGCCGACGGAGGTGACCCGATGACCGCTCCCGAGCACGACAAGGCGCTCGTCGGCGCGTACGTTCTCGGCCTGCTCGAGCCCGAGGAGATCGCCAGCACCGAGGCGCACCTGGAGAGCTGCCCGGAGTGCCGCCGCGAGCTGGACGAGCTGCGGCTGCTGCACGACGAGCTCGGCGAGGTGCCGCCGGAGGCGTTCCTCGACGGCCCGCCGGAGGGCGGCGACCTGCTGTTGCAGCGCACGCTGCGCGAGGTCCGGACCATCTCGTCACGGCAGCGGGTGTGGGGCGGCTCGCTGGCCGCCGCCGGCCTGGTCGCCGTGGTGGCGTTGAGCGTCGGCGCCGGCGTGCTCGTCGGTCACCAGAGCGCCCCCACCGGCAGCGTCGCCGCGCCGACCGCGAGCCCGCTGCCGTCGGGGACCAAGCACGCGGCCACCGTCGACCCGCAGACCGGGGCGCGGCTGGCGGCGACGGTGATGCCGGCCAACGGCTGGATCAAGCTCCAGGTGCAGGCCAGCAACATCGCGCCGGGGCAGCGCTGCAAGCTGGTGGTCAACTCCAGGTCCGGCCAGCAGGAGCAGTTCGGCGGCTGGCTGGTGTCGAGCAACCCGGCGCAGGCCGACAAGGGCATCACCCTCGACGGCTCCGCGCTGATGTCCATCAACGACGTGGCGTCCGTGTCGGTGGTCAACGACCAGGGCAAGGTCCTGGTCAACGCCCCGGTGTAGCCGTTCGGGACGGGCCGTTCCCTACTCGGAGCGCGGGAACGGCCCGTTCGCGGCCTCCAGGCCGGCGCGGATGACCTTGCCGGTGGCGGTGCGGGGCAGGTGCGGCACGAGCACCACGTCCCGCGGCACCTTGTGCCGGGCCAGGCTGACCCGCACGAACTCGCGCAGCTCGGACGGGTCCAGCTCGGCGCCGGGGGTGGGCACGACGTAGGCCCGCAGCCGCTGCCCGAACTGGTGGTCGGGCACGCCGACGACGGCGGCGTCGCGCACCTGGTAGTGGGTCATGAGCAGGTGCTCGACCTCGCCGGGGAACACGTTCTCCCCGCCGGAGATGATCATGTCGTCCTCGCGGCCGTCGATGAACAGGCGGCCGGCGGAGTCGAAGTGCCCGAGGTCGCCGGTGTCGACGAGCCCGTCGATCTCGTCGCGGGCGCTGCGCCCGGCCGAGCGCAGCGAGCTGCCGACCAGGATGCGGCCGACCTTGCCGGCGCCGGTGATCTCGACGTTGTCGACGTCGTACAGCCGGACCGTGCAGTTGTGCGGGCTGTGCCCGACGGTGCCGGGCGCGGCGCGCAGGTCGGCGGGCGTGGCGACGGTGGCGACGGCGACCTCGGTGGTGCCGTAGAAGTTGTAGAGCACGTCGCCGAGCCGGTCCATGGTCAGCGTCGCCAGTGCCGGCGCGAGCGCGGAGCCGGAGCAGAACAGCACCTGGAGCTTGGCCAGGTCGTAGCCGGAGAGCTCGCGCTCGCCGAGTTCCATGATCCGCTGCAACATCGTCGGCACGACCACGAGCGTGCTGCACCCGTAGCGGTCGACGGCGGCCATGGTCTGCCGGGCGTCGAACCGCCGCCGCACCACCATGGTCGAGCCGAGCCCGAGCGCCAGCACCACGTGCAGGAAGCCGATGCCGTGGAAGATCGGCGCGGCGATGAAGGTGGACTCGCCGGCGCGCAACGGAATCCGGTCGAGGAAGTCGGCGGCGGCCAGCCCGGACCGGATCTTGCGCGGCGCGGCCTTGGGCGTGCCGGTGGTGCCGCTGGTCAGCAGGACCACTTTGGACACGTCCGGCGGCCGCCGCAGCCGGCCCTTGGGCGCGTCGGCGACGAGCTCGTCCAGCGTCGGCACGCCCGCGCCGGGCTCGTCCCGCCACGCCACGAACCGCCGCACCGCGGGGGCCAGCTCCGCCAGCTCCGCCCCGAACTCCTGGTCGTGCACGAGGACGTCGACGTGCTCGCGGCGGACCAGCGCGGCCACCTGCGGCGCGGCCAGGCCGGTGCCGAGCAGGATGGTGGTGGCGCCCAGCTTTCCGCAGGCCAGCATCGTCTCGATCGGGCCGCGGTGGTCCCGGCACAGCACGGCGACCACGCTCTTGGGGCCGATCTCCTTGGCCCGCAAGGACTTCGCCAGCGCGGTGGTCCGCCGCTCCAGCTCGCCGAAGGTGACCTCGCCGCGGTCGTCGACGATGCCGACGTCATCCGGACGCCGGCGGGCGGCGAGCTTGGCCGCGCCCACCACCGGCCCCCAGTGCCGCACGTCGGACAGCGCCTTCCGGCTGCGGAGCAGGTGCGCGGGGCTGATCATGCCGGCCCGGGCCAGCACCGCAGCGTCGTGGAGGCCGCTCATATGAAACTGCAACGCGATCGGCGACGATACGGTTCAGCCGAACAGCGGTCGCGAAAGAAATTCCATTCTGCTACACTGAATAAAAGGTGCTCTAGCATTCTGTCGTGTGTTACGAACCCCATGCCGCGCCTCCCCTCTCCGAACTCTCGGGAAATCCCGTGACCGTCTCGCGCGAGCCGCTGCGCTCCGCGGACGGCGCGGCGGTCCGGGCCTTCCACGTGGTCCCGGCCGAGCGTAGCGGCCCCGCGGTGCTGCTGCTGCCCGACAATCTGGGCCTGCGGGAGTTCTACGAACAGCTGGCGACCAGGCTCGCCGAACGCGGCCACCCGTCCATCGTCATCGATTACTTCGCGCGGTCGGACGCCGACGCTCCGCTCATGCGGCGTCTCGCGGAATTGCGCCGCGACACGCTCTTCGCCGATTTCGAGGCGGCCATCGCCCGGCTCGGCGACAATGTGGTGTCCCTCGGATTCTGCCTCGGCGGCCGATTCGCATTCCAGACGGCCGCGGCCCGATTCGGCCTGTCCGGGGCGATCGGCTTCTACGGCGCCGTGCAGCCGATCCGGGACGCGCCCGGCCCGACCCAGTTGGCACACACCTTCACCGCGCCGATCCTGGCGATCTTCGGCGGCGCCGACGAGGGCATTCCGCCGGAACTCGTGGACGGCTTCGACCGGGCCCTGGCGGACGCCGGGGTGGAGCACGAGATCGTGACCTACCCCGGCGCGCCGCACGGCTTCTTCGACGCCAGCATCGACGGATTCGAGGAGGAATCGGCGGATGCGTGGCGAAGGGTGGCGAGATTCCTAGACGAACACGCTCAGCAGGGCCGCCATGCCGAAGCCGACCACTGACAGCACCGTTTCCAACACCGTCCAGCTGGCCAGGGTTTCCTTGACGGGGATGCCGAAGTACCGCGACACGATCCAGAACCCGCCGTCGTTGACGTGCGAGGCGATGATCGAGCCGGCGGCGATGGACATGGCGATCAACGCGGTGTGCGGCTGCGAGTAGTGCAGGTCCGGCAGCAGCGGCGCGATGATGCCGCCGGTGGTCACGATCGCGACCGTCGCCGAGCCCTGGGCCAGCCGCAGGCCGCAGCTGATCACGTACACGAGCACGATCACCGGCAGGCCGGCGGCGCGCAGCGAGCCGGACAGCGCGGTGCCGATGCCGGTGGCGGCGAGCACGGCCCCGAAGAAGCCGCCGGCGCCGACCACCAACAGGATCATCGCCACCGGCCGCAGCGACGCGGCCGACAGTTGGCCGGCCTGCTGCTTGCTCATGCCGCGCCGGTAGCCGAGCAGCCAGAACGCCAGCAGCACGGCGATGGTCAGGGCGATGCCGGGCGTGCCGAGGAAGGCGAAGACGTTCAGCGCCACCGAGTCCTTGGGCAGCAGGATGCTGCCGAAGGTGCCGCACAGGATCAGCACCAGCGGGATGCCGATGATCGTGCCGACCAGGGCGAGCGACGGCGGCTTGCGCTCGCCTGCGCCGCTCTCCTCGGCCGCCTTCTGCGCGGCGGCCAGCATCTCCTCGGGCACCGGCAGGTTGATGCGCTTGCCGATCCAGGTGGAGTACAGGATGCCGCCGACGAACCAGGCGGGCAGGCCGCAGGCCAGGCCCATCAGGATCATCCAGCCGAGGTCGATGTGCAGCAGGCCGGCGATGGCCACCGGGCCGGGGTGCGGCGGCAGGAACGCGTGCGTGATGGACAGGCCGGCCAGCAGCGGCAGGGCGTACAGCACGATGGACTTGCCGCCGCGCTTGGCCGCCACGTACACCAGCGGTGCCAGCACGAAGATGCCGATGTCGAAGAACACCGGGATGCCGAAGATGAGACCGGACAGGCCCATCGCCAGCGGCGCCCGCTTCTCGCCGAACGCCCGCAGCAGGCCGGCGGTGAGCACCTGCGCGCCGCCGGAGGCCTCCAGGATGGAGCCGAGCAGCGTGCCCAGGCCGATGATCAGCGAGATGTGCCCGAGAATGCCGCCGAATCCGGTCTCCAGCAGGGATTTCGAGCTGGACTGGGCGGATCCGACGATGGTGGACACCGGCAGCCCGGCGCCCAGCGCCACCAGCAGGCCGGCGACCACGAGCGCGATGAACGGCTCGGTCTTGAACCGGATGATCAACAACAGCAGCACGGCGATGCCGACGGCGGCGAGCAGCAGCAGCCCGCCCGTCGAATGTTGCAGCCAGTTCATCGGTTTCCTCTCCGCAGGGAACCCCCGGGCGCGGCGCCGGTGGGCCGGTCGTCGTCGATCACGGGCACCCCGTTGACCAGCACGTACGGCAGGCCCAGGGCGCGCTGCCGCGGCTCGTCGAAGGTGGCCGTGTCGGCGACTGTCTCGGGGTCGAACAGCACGAGGTCGGCCGCGTACCCCTCGCGGACCAGGCCCCGGTCGGTCAACCCCAGGCGGCGCGCCGGACGTCCGGTCAGGTGCGCCACACACTCCTCCAACCCCAGTACCCCCAGCTCACGCACGTAATGCCCGAGGTAGCGCGGGAAGGTGCCCCACGCCCTCGGATGCGGCCGGTCGCCCACCAGCAGGCCGTCGCTGCCGCCGGTGTGCGTGCGGTGCCGCATGATCGCGCGCACGTTGTCCTCGTGCCCCACGTGCATCAGGCACGAGGTGCCCAGCCGCTCGTCGACCAGCACGTCGAAGTACAGCTCGGCGGGCCGAACCCCTTGTGCCGCAGCGGATTCCGCCACCGACCGGCCGACGAGGCCGGCGTTGTGCTCCCGCCGCACGCCGTTGATCTCGATCGACCGCCAGTCGACCGGCACGCCGTGGTTGCCGTCCGAGCCGGTCTCCTCCATCTCGGCCCGGATCCGCTCCCGGGTGTCCACATCGGACAATCGTGCCACGGCGGCGTCCGGCCCGCCCGCGCTCACCCAGCTCGGCAGCAGCGCCGACAGGTAGGTCGCGCCCGGCAGGTACGGATACGTGTCCAGGGTGATGTCCGCGCCGGCCTCGATCGCCTCGTCCAGCAGCGTCAGCAGATCCCCGGCCCGCCCCTCGTTGACCGGGAAGTTCATGGTGGCGTGGGCCAGGTGCAGCGGGCAGCCGGAGCGCCGCGACACGTCGACCATCTCCGCGTACGCCTCCAGCGCGCCGGCGCCGTAGCTGCGGTGGTGTGGGCTGTAGTAGCCGCCGCGCGCGCCGACGACCCGGCACAGCTCGACCAGTTCCGACGTGTCGGCATACATTCCGGGGGTATACGTCAACCCCGACGACAGCCCGAACGCACCCTCCGACAACGCGGTGTCCAGAGTGGACTTCATGGCGTCCATCTCGGACTCCGTCGCCGGCCGGTCGTCCCAGCCCACGTGCAGCATTCGCACGGTTCCCTGCGGCACCAGGTAGGCCGCGTTCACGGCGATGCCCTGGTCGAGCCGGTCCAGGTACTCGCCGACAGAGCGCCAGTTCCAGTCGAATCCCGGCGGGTCGTCGTTCCAGCCGGCCAGCTGCCCGCGCAGCGTGGCCAGCACCTCGTCGTCGACCGGTGCGTAGGAAAGTCCGTCCTGGCCCAGAACCTCGCACGTCACACCCTGTGACACCTTGGCGAGGTGGTCGGGCCTGGCCAGCACCTGGAGGTCCGAGTGCGAGTGCATGTCGATGAACCCGGGGCACAGCACCAGGCCGGCGGCGTCGATCATCCGCCCGCCGGTCAGACCGCTGCCGATTTGGGCGATTCGGCCTTGTGTGACACCGACATCCGCGACCCGCCCCGGTGAGCCGGTCCCGTCGACGACGGTCGCCCCACGGAACACGATGTCCATCAGAAGAACGTCCTGACCAGGTCGACGACCCGCGTGCCGTCGACCACCGGCAGCAGCTGCCACTTGTCGAACACCGTGCACGGGTGCGAGAGCCCGCTCCGGACCCACTCGCCGACCTCGACCTGCTGCGCACCGAGCCGCAGGTACGCGTGCTGGTCGTTCAACGCGCTCACCGACGCCCCGCGAAGGTCCTCAATGGACCCGTCGAGGTGGCGAACCTGTTGCGGCTCCGGCAGTTCTTGGTCGTACGACACGTCTCGCCTACCCATGGTGAGCAGCGCCAGGCCCTCCTCGGGGTGCGAGGTCACCTGCGACCATGCGTGCATCGCCGGTTGGAACGGCTCGCCGCCGGGCAGCCGGTGCTTGCGGGAGAACGGCGACATCCGCCGGTACAGGCCGTCGTCGTGGATCAGGTACGAGCCGCTGCGCAGCACGCCCAGTACCGGCAGCCCGTCCGGCCACGGCCCGGCGAGCCCCTCGGCGACCTGGTCGAAGTAGGCGCTGCCGCCCGCGGTGGCGATCACCTGGGCCACGCCGTCGAAATGCCCGTCGCCGGCCAGTCGCGTGATCAGCTCGCGCAGCCGGGACATGTACGTGTCGATCTTGGCGAGTTCCTCGTCCTCGGTGCCGTGCGCCAGCGCGCCCTCGTAGCCGCCGGCCCCGACCAGCCGCAGCACCGGACTCTTGCGCACCGCCTCGGCGATCTCGACGGCGTCCTCCAGCGACCGCACGCCGGTCCGCCCGTCCGGCCCGCCGAGTTCGAGGATGACGTCCACAGTGCCTTCTCGGCGCGTCCCGCGCCGGGCGATGCCGCTCTGATCCGGTGTCTTCCCTTGGCTGATTTCGACCGCTGGACTGATGCGGTCGAAATCAGCCCGCGGTCCAGACACCGGCGCGGCACCGCGCTCCAGCGCCTCGGTCATGCGCGCGACGCCGTCCACGGAATCCACCCAGCAGGTGAACTCGAACGAGGGATCCGTGGCCAGCTCGTTGGACAGCCAGCGCAGCGCGAACGGGTCCACCAGCTCGTTGGCCATCAGGATCCGGGACACGCCGAACGCCCTGTACACCCGCAGCTGGCTGATGTTCGCCGTGGTCAGGCCCCAAGCGCCGGCCTCGAACTGCCGTTGGAACAGCTGCGGCGCCATGGTGGTCTTGCCGTGCGGGGCCAGCGCCAGCCCGACCGAGGCGCACCAGTCGGACATCACGCGGATGTTGTGCGCCAGCGCCGGCTCGTCCAGCACCACCAGCGGGCCGACGAAGCCGCCCTCGAACAGGTCGAGCCCGGACGCGCTCAGGTCGCCGACCGTCGAGCCGTACGCCCAGGCCGGCATGCCCTTGAACCGCCAGTCGATCGTCTCGGCCCGCAGCGCGGCGACCGCTTCCCGGTTGATCGAGCTCACTGCTGCACCCCGCTCCCCGGCGTTGCAAATTATGCAACGGTAGTTGCGCAATGTGATTCCGTGGTGTGTAGCATTCCGGACAGCCGCCGTCAACGAACCAGCAACTCCGGGAAGGGGTGCCGATGGAGCGCCAAGAGGTCGTCTGCCTCGGTGAGTCCATGGCGTTGTTCGTGCCGGCGCAGGCGGGTCCGGTGCACGAGGCGCGCGCGTGGACGCTCAGCGTCGGCGGCGCTGAGTCCAACGTGGCCAGTCACCTCGCGCGCTACGGCTTCCACGCCCGCTGGGTGAGCGCGCTGGGCGACGACGCGCTGGGTCTGGCGGTGCGCGACCGCATCGCCGGCGTCGGCGTGGACGTCTCCGACGTGCGGACCGACCCGGAGCGGCCGACCGGCCTGTACGTCAAGGAGGTCAGCGCCGACGGCAGCCCCGTCCGGTACTACCGCCGCGGCTCGGCGGCGTCCGGGATGGGCCCCGAGTTACTGGCGTCCCTCGACACCTCGAAGACCGCACTGGTGCACATCAGCGGCATCACCGCCGCCCTGTCGCCGAGCTGTCTCGACCTGCTGTGGGCCGTGCTGGCGCTGCCGATCCGGGTCTCCTTCGACGTCAACTGGCGCCCCAAGCTGTGGACCGACCTGGACAAGGGCGTGCTGCGGGAGCTCGCCGACGCCGCCGACATCGTGTTCGTCGGGGACGACGAGGCGCAGGCCGTCTGGGGCGTCGAGGACCCGGCGGAGATCCGGGCCCTGCTGCCGAGGCCGGCGGAGATCGTGGTCAAGCACGGCCCCCGCGGCGCCACCCTGCTCACC
Source organism: Kutzneria buriramensis (assembly GCF_003387475.1). Lineage (GTDB taxonomy): Bacteria > Actinomycetota > Actinomycetes > Mycobacteriales > Pseudonocardiaceae > Kutzneria > Kutzneria buriramensis. The sequence continues at coordinate 149,894 of NZ_QUNO01000023.1, forward strand.
GGCGAGCAGCCGGTCTTCGAGTCCGCGCTCAAGGTCGACGTCGTCGAACCGGTCGGCGCCGGCGACGCCTTCGCCGCCGGCTTCCTGGCCGCCGACCTGAACGGCGAGTCGGTGCTGCGGCGGCTGCGGCGCGGCCACCTGACCGCCGCCGGCGTGCTGCTCACCGCCGAGGACCTGGGCGAGCCGCTGCCCGAGGACGTCGTCGCCAAGCTGCTCGACGCCGACGAGGCCACCTGGACCGGGACCTACGTGACAGGTAGGGGAGTGATCCTCCCGTGAGCGAGCTTGCGAGCGAACCATCGAGCACTGTGTCCTTGGCCGCAGACGCTCCGAGCGCTAGCGAGGAGGGTCTGTGAGTCAGAGCCTCGACCGCGGGCTGACGCTGCTGCGCGCGATGTCCGACGGCCGCAAGACCCTCGACGAACTCGCCGCCGTTGTCGACGTGCACAAGTCGACCGTGCTGCGACTGCTGCGAACCCTGGAGGAGCACCGGTTCGTGCAGCGCGAGGGCGTGCGGCACTACCGGCTCGGCACGGCCCTGTTCGACCTGGCGAACAAGGCCCTCGACGATCTCGACGTGCGGCGGGCCGCCGAGAACGCGCTGCGCGAGCTCAACCTGGAGACCGGCCACACCGTGCACCTCGCCAGCTACGAGGACGGCGAGGTCGTCTATATCGACAAGTACGACAGCACCCATCCCGTGCGGATGTACTCCCGGATCGGCCGCCGCGCGCCGCTGCACTGCACCGCCGTGGCCAAGGTGCTGCTGGCCGAGCGCCCCGAGGCGAGGGAGATCGCCGCGCGCATGGAGTACCCGCGGCTCACCGCCAACACCATCACTACCCCCGAGGGGTATCTCGCGGAGCTGGCGCTGGTGCGGCAGCGGGGTTTCGCCGTCGACAACTCCGAGCACGAGGACTTCATCCACTGCATCGCCGCGCCCATCCGGGGGCAGCGCGGCGAGGTGATCGCGGCGGTGTCGCTGTCCGTGCCCAAGGTTTTCCTCGACTACGACGGGCTGATCGCCCTCGTGCCGCGGTTGCAGGCGACCGCGGCCGCCGCCTCGACCGAGTGCGGCTGGACTGGTGACGAAAGGATGGCCGGTGGCCAAGGTTGAGATCAGGACGTCCGAGGCGCCCACCCCGGTGGCCAAGTTCTCGCAGGGCGTCCGCAAGGGCAACGTGCTTCAGGTCGCCGGGCAGGTCGCGTTCGACGCCGACAGCAACATCGTCGGCACGACCGTAGCGGAGCAGACCCGCCAGGCGCTGACCAACGTCAACGCCGTGCTGGCCGCCGCCGGCGCGAGCCTGGACGACGTGATCATGCTGCGGGTGTACCTCACCGACACCGCGCACTTCGGCGAGATGAACGAGGCTTACGGCGAGTTCATGAAGGAGCCGTACCCGGCCCGCACCACCGTCTACGTCGGCCTGCCGGCCGGCCTGCTGGTGGAGATCGACGCGCTGGCCGTCCTGGACTGAGGCTGCTGCGGCAACCGGGTCACGCCAGCTCGACCGTGACCCGGTTGTCGCGCAACAACCCCGCCCACTCGTCGAATCCTTTCGGATCGCGCAGCGTCAGAAAGCGGCGCGCCACTGCGGAGTCGTGCCAGATCAGCGTGAACGGCGTCTGCGCGCCGAAGTTGCCGCCGAGGCAGTCGCGGACCCCGTTCCAGCACCGTCCGAAATACCCGCCGGGCCCGTTGATCGCCTCGCCCAGCGCGCAGTGGAAGCCCGGTTCGTCGGTCACGTACCGACCGTCGAGGTGATAGGTCCGGCCGGGCTCGCGGTCGTGGCCCGGCTGCCGCATCTGGCAAGCCGCAGCCACCCACTCCGTTCTGGTCGCCGTGTCGAGCGGCGCCCACAGGTTCGTGGTGTCGGGTCCGCCCGCGAACCACATGTCCCAGACGGGTATCGCGGCGCGCGGCGGCCGGTCGGACCAGAACGCGCGTTCGCCGACCGTGAGGTCGACCAGGCCGTCGCCGAGCGTGGACGGTTCCACCTCGGCGATCCGGAGGTGGAAGAACCAGCCGTTGCGGCCCAGCGGCGCGAGGAACATGCCGCCGACGTCGCCGGGCGCGATCGACTCCAGCGGGTTGCGCGGCTCGCAGCCGAGCAGCCGCAGCGGCGGCAGCGCCGGTTCCGGACGGTCCCGATCCAGCCCCGCCAGTTCCCGGCAGGTACCCAGCGGTCCGTGCCGGCCGTCCAGGCGGTAACCGGACGGACTGTCCGGATCGCCCTCGGGGTCCAGCACGCCCTCGACGACAACCGGATCGGCGCCGATCACCAGGACGTCGTTCAGCAGCCAGCGCAGCGGCCAGTCGCCGGTGTAGCCGGCGATGTGGTCCATCATCGTCGGCCGGCCGTCGGCCAGGGCCGCCGCCAGCTCACCCACCGGCTCGCAGTCCACCAGCGTGAACCGTTCCCGGAGCGGCGGTTCCGGGTCCACGAACAGTCCCTCGACGTCGGCGCACTGCCCCCACACCACGTCGTCCTCGTCGATCAGCTGCCAGCGCACGGTGGTTCCCCCGTTGTCGATCTCGGGCACAGCTTCGTGAGATCGACCGGGCCGCCCCCGTCGTTACGCGATCCCCAGCAGGTCCACTCCGGTCACCGGCTGCGCGTGGCTGTCCGCGGGGGACAGCAGGATGCAGGTCACGCACGGCATGCCCCGTGGCTTGTCCAGCAGCTCGGCCTGGCCGGGCGCGATCGTCTGGCCGCAGTAGGCGTGCAGCATCTTGGGCATGGAGCCGGCCAAGGGCACCGGGAACAGGTGGCAGCACCGTTCCCGCTCGCCCCGCGCGAACTCCGGGCGCAGGCGCGCCATGAAGATCTCGGGCATCGCGTTCCCTTCCCTGGCGGCGGACTCGGAAGCGGCGTTACCGTCTACATTGTAGGCGGTAAGCGCTTTCCAGCAAGGCTTTCGGCGAATCTTGGCCGTACCGTCACCGATGAACTCCCGCCGGGATCCAGCCGTAAGGCCTTGTGTCGGGATCACCGGGAGGGCGCGTGCACGATTCCAGGGACACCGAGTCGGCCACCTTCGGGGCACTGGCCGACCCGAGCCGGCGGGCGGTGCTGCGGCTGCTGTCCGAACACAGCGAGTTGACGGCGTCCGAGATCGCCGCGGCGTTCCACCACATCGGCCGCACCGCCGTGTCCACGCACCTGCGCATCCTCCGTCAGGCCGGCCTGGTGCAGGAACGCCGCCAGGGGCGGTTCCGGCTGTACTCCCTGCGCACCCGTCCCGTGCAGGAGGCGGCGGACGTGCTGGCCCGGTTGGTGCACACGCACCGTCACCAACCACACCATCGAGTGGAGCAACGGATCCGGCTGACCGGCGGATGATCAACGCCGGTACGCTCGCGCGACCTGGCCCGCTTCCCGGGGAGCCCGCATGGCCGACGTCCTGTTCACCGCCGAGGTGACAGTGCCCGCCGCCCGGGAGAACGCCTACGCCATGTTCGGCGGCGGCCGCTGGGCCGACTGGACCTTCGACGCCCGCACCGACGACCTGCGCGTCGGCGACGCCGTCCGGGTCGCCTTCCCCATCGGCGGCATGCCGCTCGCCGGCCTCGCCCGCGTCCACCGCGTGCTGCCCGGCCAGCGGATCGTGCTCCGGCACGAGAGCCCGTGGCGCGGGCGGGTGATCATCGACTTCGAGCCGGACGGCGCCGGCACCCGCGTCCGCCTCGTGACGTCCGTCGAGGACGGCAGCATCGCGCCGCTGGCCCGGCTGCTCGGCGGCGACCTGGCCGACGACCCCGACGAGGACGTCGTCCGGATCGGGCTGCTCACCAGCTACAGCGGCAGCGCCGGCGTCTTCGGGCCGGCGGTGGAGAACTGCGCGCGGCTGGCAGTGGACGAGATCAACGCCGACGACGGCGTGAACGGCGTGCCGCTGCGGCTGATCGTCGCCGACGACGCCACCACCCCGGCCACCGGCCTCGCCGAGCTCAAGCGCCTGCACCTGCGCCACCACGTCGACATGGTGATCGCCGTGCACACCTCGGCGACCCTGGACGCCGTCCGCCCGTACGCGCGGCGGGTCGGGCTGCCGTACTTCTACACGCCGGTCAACGAGGGCGGGAAGCCGGCGGCGAGGTTGTTCCGCTGGGGCGAGGTGCCGGGGGAGCAGCTGGGCCAGGCGGTGCCGGCGATGATGCGCGAGCACGGCGGCAAGGGCTGGTACGTGATCGGCAACGACTACGTCTGGCCGCGGGCGGTCGGTGCCTGCGCGCGCGGGACCGTCGAGGCACAGGGCGGCCGGCTGCTCGGTGAGCGCTACGTCCCGCTGAGCACCACCGACTTCGACGAGGTGCTGGAGTCGATCGAGGACACCGGCGCCGAACTGGTCGTCAACAGCCTGGTCGGCGGGGACGCCGCCGCGTTCGAACGCCAGCTGCACGCGGCCGGCCTGCGCCGGCAGGTCCGCAGCTTCGGGGCGCTGCTCGACGAGGCCACCCGGGACCACATCGGCGACGAGGCGGCCGAGGGCATGTGGTCGGTGCTCGGCTACTTCATGGACCTGCCGACGCCGGAGAACCAGGAATTCCTGAGCCGTTACCACGCCGCCTACGGGTCGTCCGCGCCGCCGGTCTCCAGCGTCACCGAGTCCGTCTACGAGGGCATCCACCTGTACGCCCGCGCCGGCCGCAAGGCCGGCACCATCGAGCCGACGTCGTTGGTCGGGGCGCTGTCGGGGGTCAGCTTCAGCGGCCCGCGCGGCGAGGTCACGGTGACCCCGACCGGCCGGCTGCGGCAGCCGCTGTACCTGGCCGAGGCCGTGGCCGGCGGCTTTCGGATCAAGGCCGAGCAGGGGCTTGCCGGGATCGACTGACACCCAGTTTGATCATCGGTATGAGCCGTTCGCGCCGGGAATGGGCCCAACCGTTCATCACCGCGGCGGTTGACGCCGTCCGCGCGGTCGACGTCGTGCCGGACGCCGCGGAGCCGTGGCAGCTGGGCCTGGTCGACGCCGCCTGCGCCATCCACGACGGCGCGCTGACGCCGTTGGAGCTGGTGGAGTCCTGCCTGGCGCGGATCGAGGCGGCGGAACCCGCCGTCGGTGCCTTCGTCTCCGTGTCGGAGGACGCCCGTTCGCAGGCGGCGTCCCTGACTGGCCGCCCGGTGCACGTTCTGCACGGCGTTCCCGTCGGCGTGAAGGACCTCATCGACATCGCCGGCACGGTGACCGCCGCCGGCACCACTGTCTTCACGGAGCCGGCGGCGGCCGACGCTCCGGTCGTGTCCGCCGTGAAAAGCGCCGGCGGCATCGTGCTGGGCAAGACCCACACCCACGAGATCGCCTTCGGCGTCTCCACGCCGCAATCGCGCAATCCCTGGGATCCGTCGAAGATGACCTCCGGCTCGTCCGGCGGTTCCGCCGCCGCGCTCGCCGCCGGCTTCGTTCCCGCCGCGCTCGGCACCGACACCGGCGGCTCGCTGCGGCTGCCGTCGTCGTTCTGCGGGACCACCGCCATCAAGCCCACCTTCGGCCTCGTGCCCATCGACGGCGTACGGCCGCTGTCGTGGTCGCACGACGTCGTCGGCCCGATGGCCCGGGACGCCCGCGACGCGTACCTGCTGCTCAAGGTGCTGAGCGGCAGCTCGATCGGCGACCCGCTGCTGACGCTCGGCCGCCTGCCGTCCGCCGCCGGGCTCCGCGTCGGCGTTCCCGACGACTCGTTCCTGGCCGCCGCCCGGCCGGAGGTGGTGTCCGCCATGGACGGCGTCGCCGACGTGCTCGCCGATCTCGGCGCCGGCATCGTGCCGGTGCGCCTGCCCGATCCCGGCGCCTTCGGCGCGGCGTCGTCGGTGATGATCTTCCGGGAGGCCGCCGAGATCTACCGCCCGCACGTCGACGGCGAGCCCTTCAGCCACGACGTCCAGGCGTTCCTGGAGGCCGGTCAGGACGCCGACGCCGCCGACTACGTGATGGCCCAACGGGTCCGGCGGCGGCTCATCCAGCAGGTCACCGAGGTGCTGGGCGCCGTCGACCTGCTGCTGATGCCGTCGTCACCGGTCCCCGACCTGCCGCACGGCACCGACTCGGTGGACGGCGTGCCGCTGATCCCCGTACTGACCCCGTTCATGTTCCCGGCCAGCCTCACCGGCCTGCCGGCCATCGCCTTCCCCGCCGGCGCCACCGACGCCGGCATGCCCATCGGCGCCCAGCTCGTCGGCCCCGCCCACGGCGAGGCCCTGCTGACCGGGGCGGCCGCCGCCTACCAGTCCGTGACCCCCTGGCACCTCCGCCGCCCACCGCTGTGAGCATCGCCATGCCCGACCGGTCAGCCGCAGAGATCGGTCCGTCCGGTCAGCACGTCGTGTGCGAGCTGGTGCAGGGGCAGGTCGTGCTCCTCGGAGACCGCCGTCAGCAGCCTCGACGCCTGGTCGATGCCGATGCGGAGCCGCCCGGCGACCATTCCCTTGGCCTGTTCGATCTCCGTGTTCCGGCGCACCTTGTCCCTGAGTCTCTCGGCGAACTCCACCGACAGGCTCGCGTCCTGGCGCAAGGTGACGGTCGTCAGGCCGATGTTGGCCAGTCCCTGCACCACGTGCCGGAGCCGCCGGTGCGCCGATGTGGTCTGGGCCTCGCAGAACAGCGTCAGCGCACCGATGGTCTCCCCTCGGGTGGACGTGCTGTAGGTGCGCAGCGGTATGGCCTCGATGGCGGTCACGCCGGAGTCGGTCATCGCGGCGGCCAGGTCGAGCCAGTCGTCCCGGACCGCGCACGCGTGGGTGAGCACCACCGACTGGCCGGCGTGGTAGCACTCCTGTGTCGGCCCGGATTTGGCCTGGAGGGCGAACAGCGCCGCGAACCGTTTGTCCTCGGGTGATCCGTCGACGGCCGGCACGCCGGCGCGGTCGTAGAGCAGAACCCCGGCCGCCGGGATGTCCAGCAGGTGGCGGGACAGGTCCGTGAGCAGGCGTGTGAAGTGACCGATGGATCGGGCGCGGGCCAGGGCCTCGGTGAACTGGGCCAGCCTTCGGGCGTGGACGTGGTCGCGGGTGTCGGATACCGCTGGCGGCATGACTGGGTCCTTCCATCCTGCTCCGTATCGCCCAGTATTTGTTTACCCTGGATGGCCCTACAGCGGCAGCCGAATGTAATGACCCGGACAGATGTCCACCCGTTTGGCGGGATGTGGCGAGCAGTGCGCTGACCCGAATAGCGCAGGGTGTTTGTACCTCAAATGAGGGAGATGGGCGTCACCTTTTCTGTGTGCGCACGGTGACCGGCTCGGCTGGTTGCCGCGGTCGACGCGGATGTCATTCGAGGATTTTCCGCGTTCCGCCTCGCGTGGAGGAATCGACGCGTGAACCGAGAATTACCGCCGTTCGGCTGGTAACCGCAGTTCGCGCATGCCTCTCGTGGTGCGAGCAGAGGGCGTGCGCTTCGATCACGCCCGATTCGACGTGGCGCCGCGCGATGAATGAAAGGCGCCGGAGTGGCTCAGTACACCGGGCCCGTGTACTTCTCGCCGGGACCCTGCCCCGGCTCGTCCGGCACGGCGGAGCCCTCGCGGAACGCGCGCTGCACCGCCTGGAGGCCGTCGCGCAGCGGGGCCGCGTGCGGGCCGAGGTACTCCGCGGACGCGGTGATCAGTCCGGCGAGCGCGGTGATCAGCCGGCGGGCCTCGTCCAGGTCGCGGTGCGGGCTGGACTCGGGCTCGGTGTCGGCCAGGCCGAGCCGCTCGGCGGCGGCCGAGAGCAGCATCACCGCCGCCCGGCTGATGATCTCCACGCTGGGCACGGCGGCCAGCTCCCGCACGTCGATTTCGGGCAGTTCCGTCACGTCTGCTACCCTTGCACGTGCGACCAGCCCCCGTATGTGCGGGGGCGGCAAGTGGAGCCCCGCTCCCACCCGAGCCGCCAGCAGGCAGCCGGGTCCGGTCCTCCAGCCCAGGCTGGAGCAGCTCGACGCGGCGCGCCGGGCGATCGGAAGGAAGCGGGCCCCGCATGTCACGGACATGTGGGGCCGTTGCTGTTCCTGGCGCACGAAGGCAAGTGAAGGACGTGCATGACAGCTCCCTCTAGTCGAGACCGTGGTGGCCCCACCTCCGCTCCCGAGGCCCGCATCAACGAGCGCATCCGGGTGCCCGAGGTCCGGCTCGTCGGACCGAACGGCGAACAGGTGGGCATCGTCCGCATCGAGGACGCGCTCCGGCTCGCCCAGGAAGCGGATCTGGACCTCGTCGAGGTCGCACCGCAGGCCCGCCCGCCGGTCTGCAAGCTCATGGACTACGGCAAGTACAAGTACGAGAGCGCGCAGAAGGCCCGCGAGTCGCGGCGCAACCAGCAGCTCACGGTGATCAAGGAGCAGAAGCTCCGGCCGAAGATCGACCCGCACGACTACGAGACGAAGAAGAACCACGTGGTTCGCTTCCTCGAGCACGGCCACAAGGTCAAGGTCACCATCATGTTCCGCGGCCGCGAGCAGTCCCGGCCGGAGCTCGGCTTCCGGCTGCTCCAGCGGCTCGCCGAGGACGTGAACGAGCTGGGCTTCGTCGAGTCCAGCGCCAAGCAGGACGGGCGCAACATGATCATGGTGTTGGCCCCGCACAAGAGCAGCAAGACCCGGCCTATCAAGGCCACCGCCCCGGAGACCGGCTCCGAGCAGGAGTGATACCCGGGAACCCCCGAGGTACGACGACGCACCGCCGCCCACTCCGGGCGGCGGTACGACAACGAGGACGACAATGCCCAAGAACAAGACGCACAGCGGCATCTCCAAGCGCGTGAAGGTGACCGGCAAGGGCAAGCTCATGCGGGAGGGCACCGGCAAGCGCCACCTGCTGGAGAAGAAGTCCAGCAAGCTGACCCGCCGCTACGCCGGCGCCAAGGAGGTCGCCAAGAGCGACGTCCCGCGCATGAAGAAGATGCTCGGCCTCTGACGCGAGCGCTGTAGCCCTACGAAGACCCCCGGGGTGCCCCGAACACCCCCTTGAGATTGACAGGATGAACCAGTGGCACGCGTCAAGCGGGCGGTCAACGCCCAGAAGAAGCGCCGCACGACCCTGGAGCTCGCCAGCGGCTACCGCGGCCAGCGCTCCCGGCTGTACCGCAAGGCGAAGGAGCAGGTGCTCCACTCGCTCAACTACGCCTACCGGGACCGTCGCGCCCGCAAGGGTGACTTCCGGCAGCTGTGGATCACGCGTATCAACGCGGCCGCGCGCCTGAACGGCATGACCTACAACCGCTTCATCCAGGGCCTCAAGGTCGCGGGTGTCGAGGTGGACCGCAAGATCCTGGCCGAGCTCGCGGTCAACGACGCTGACGCCTTCGCCGCGCTGGTCGAGCTGGCCCGCAAGAACGTGCCGGCCCAGACCCCGGTGAGCCAGGGCTGAGCAAGCCGTCGACGACGCGACCCGGGGCCGGGGTGTTCACCGAGCGCACTCCCCGGGTCGCCGCGGCCCGCCAGCTGACCCGGCGGGCCGGTCGCGACCGGGACCGCCGCTTCCTCGCCGAGGGGGCGCAGGCCGTCCGCGAGGCGCTGGCCTGGGCGGACGCCGGCCACGGCCGCGTGCACGAGCTGTTCGCCACGGCGATCGCCGCGCAGCGCAACGCCGAGCTGCTCGACCGGGCCGTCGACCAGGGCATTGCGGTGAGCGAGGTGACCGACAAGGCCGCCGACGGGTTGTCCGAGACCGTGTCACCGCAAGGCCTCGTCGCCGTCTGCGACCTCGTCGACCAGCCGCTCGCCGACGCCCTGAAGGCCGCTCCCTTGCTGGTCGCCGTCCTGGTCGGGGTCTCCGACCCGGGCAACGCCGGCACGGTGCTGCGGGTGGCCGACGCCGCCGGCGCGGACGCCGTGCTGCTGGCCGGCGACACCGTCGACCCGCACAACGGCAAGTGCGTGCGGGCCTCCACGGGCAGCCTGTTCCACCTGCCGGTGGCCCGCTCGCGTGACACGAACGCGGTCTTCGCGGCCTGTCGCGCCGCCGGACTGCGTCTCGTCGCGGCCGACGGCTATGCCGAGCAGAACCTGGACCAGGCCGAACGGGCCGGCGAGCTGACCGCGCCGACCGCGTGGGTGTTCGGCAGCGAGGCGCACGGCCTGCCCGACGACGTGCTGGCCGCGACCGACACCGCGCTGCGGGTGCCGATCCACGGACAGGCGGAAAGCCTTAACCTCGCCACCGCCGCGGCCATCTGTCTCTACACCTCGGCCCGGGTGCAGCGCTCCGCGTGAAATCGTTTCAGTCCGACCCTCTAGGATCGGTCTGTTCACCACCCGCATGAAGCCCCAGGAGTTGTCAGGCGACCATGTCCGGAGTCAACGATCCCTTCGACCCCAAGCAGGTCGCGGCACTCGCGCCGGAGACGCTGAAGGCCGCGGTCGAGCAGGCGCACGAGGCGTTCGCCGAGGCCGCCGACCTCGACCAGCTGGCCGCCGCGCGCCCCGCGCACCTGGGCGACCGGTCGCCGCTGCTGACCGCTCGGCGGGAGATCGGCGCGCTGCCGCCGGCCGCCCGGTCGGAGGCCGGCAAGCGGGTGAACGAGGCGCAGGCCGAGATCAAGGCCGCCTTCGACGCGCGCAAGGCCGAGCTGGAGGCGGCGCGGGCCGAGCAGGTGCTGGCCACCGAGAAGGTGGACGTCTCGCTGCCGTGGGACCGGATCGCCGCCGGCGCCCGGCACCCGCTGACCACGCTGTCCGAGCGCATCGGCGACGTGTTCGTGGGCATGGGCTACGAGATCGCCGAGGGTCCGGAGCTGGAGACCGAGTGGTTCAACTTCGACGCGTTGAACTTCGGCAAGGACCACCCGGCCCGCACCATGCAGGACACCTTCTACATCGCGCCGGAGAACTCCGGCCTGGTGCTGCGCACCCACACCTCCCCGGTGCAGATCCGGTCGCTGCTGGACCGTGAGCTCCCGGTGTACGTGGTGTGCCCCGGCCGCACGTACCGGACCGACGCGCTGGACGCCACCCACACCCCGGTGTTCCACCAGGTCGAAGGCCTGGTCGTGGACAAGGGCATCACCATGGCCCACCTCAAGGGCACGCTCGACGCGTTCGCCCGGGCCATGTTCGGCGCCGACTCCAAGACTCGCCTCCGGCCCTCCTTCTTCCCGTTCACCGAGCCGTCCGCCGAGGTGGACGTGTGGTTCCCGCAGAAGAAGGGCGGGGCCGGCTGGGTGGAGTGGGGCGGCTGCGGCATGGTCAACCCCAACGTGCTGCGCGCCACCGGCGTGGACCCGGAGGTGTACTCGGGCTTCGCGTTCGGCATGGGCCTCGAGCGCACCTTGCAGTTCCGCAACGGCATCCCCGACATGCGCGACATGGTCGAGGGCGATGTCCGCTTCACCTTGCCCTTCGGAACGGAGTTCTGAGTCCCGTGCGCATTCCTGTCAGCTGGCTCGAGGAGCACCTGCCGCTGCCCGAGGAGACCACGCCCGAGGACGTGGCCGAGGCGCTGATCCGCATCGGCCACGAGGTCGAGGCCGTGGAGCGGCTCAGCACCGTCACCGGTCCGCTGGTGGTCGGCCTGGTGGTGGAGATCGAGGAGCTCACCGAGTTCAAGAAGCCGATCCGCTACTGCCGGGTCGAGGTCGACGAGGACCAGATCCAGGGCATCGTCTGCGGCGCCCGCAACTTCGTCGAGGGCGACCTCGTGGTGGTCGCGATGCCGGGCGCGGTGCTGCCCGGCGACTTCCAGATCGCCGAGCGCAAGACGTACGGCAAGGTCAGCCAGGGCATGATCTGCTCCGTCAAGGAGCTCGGCCTCGGCGACGACCACACCGGCATCCTGGTGCTGCCGCCCGGCACCGCGATGCCCGGCGACGACGCCAAGGGAGTGCTCCAGCTCGACGACGCCGTGCTGGAGCTGGCCATCACCCCTGACCGCGGCTACGCGCTGTCGGTCCGCGGCCTCGGCCGGGACCTGGCCTGCGCCTTCGACCTGCCGTTCGGCGACCCGGTCGGAACCGACGTGCGGCCCGCCGACGCGCCCGTGTGGCCGGTGGACGTGCAGGACGAGGAGGGCTGCCGCCGCTTCGTGGCTCGCCGCGTGACCGGCGTGGACACCACCGCGCCGACCCCGTTCTGGATGCGTCGCCGGCTGATGCTGGCCGGCATCCGGTCCATCTCGCTGCCGGTCGACGTCACCAACTACGTGATGCTGGAGACCGGCCAGCCGCTGCACGCCTTCGACGCCAGCAAGCTGAAGGGCTCGCTGGTGGTGCGGCGGGCGCAGGAAGGCGAGAAGCTGCGCACGCTGGACGACGTCGAGCGCACGCTGTCCACCGACGACATGATCATCTGCGACGACAGCGGCCCGGTGTCGCTGGCCGGAGTGATGGGCGGCGCGTCCACCGAGGTCGGCGACACCAGCACCGACATCCTGCTGGAGGCGGCCAACTGGGAGCCGGCGTCAATCGCCCGCACCGCGCGTCGGCACAAGCTGCCCAGCGAGGCCTCCCGCCGCTTCGAGCGCGCCGTCGACCCGGCGGTCGCCGCTGCCGCGCTGGAGCGCGCCGCCAAGCTGCTCGACGAGTTCGGCGACGGCAGCATCCACCCCGGCCGCACCGACGTCGGCAACCCGATCCTGCCGTCCCCGGTGTCCATGCCCATCGACATGCCCGACCGCGTCGCCGGCGTCCACTACGCGCGGGGCGTCACCGCGCGGCGGCTCGGCCAGATCGGCTGCGGCATCGAGGTCACCACCAGCGACGACGGCCGGACCTTCGTCATCGCCACCCCGCCGCCGTGGCGGCCGGACCTGACCCAGCCCGCCGACCTGGTCGAGGAGGTGCTGCGGCTGGAGGGGTACCACACCATTCCCTCCGAGCTGCCGCCCGCGCCGCCCGGACGCGGCCTGACCGAGTCGCAGCGCCGTCGCCGCGCCGCCTCCCGCGCGCTGGCCGAGGCCGGCTACGCCGAGGTGCTGCCGTTCCCGTTCGTCGCGTCGAGCACCTGGGACGACTTCGGGCTGGCCGACGACGACGTGCGGCGCACCACCGTGAAGGTGCTCAACCCGCTCGAGGCCGACCACCCCGAGCTGGCCACCACGCTGCTGCCCAACATGCTGGACATGTTGCGCCGCAACGTTTCCCGTGGCCAGCGGGACCTCTCGCTGTTCCACATCGGACAGGTCTTCCTGCCCAAGGCCGAGCAGGCGACGGTGCCTTCCGTCGCCGTCGCCGGGCGGCCGTCCGAAGAGGACCTCGGCAAGCTGGAGGCCTCGCTGCCCAACCAGCCGCTGCACGCCGCCGTGGTGCTCGCCGGTCAGCGTGAGCAGGCCGGCTGGTGGGGCAAGGGGCGCGAGGCCTCGTGGGCCGACGCCGTCGAGGCCGCGCGGACCGTCGCGCACGCCTGGGGCGTCGAGCTCACCGTCGTCGCCTCCGACCTCGCCCCGTGGCACCCCGGCCGGTGCGCCGAGCTTCGCGTCGGCGGCTGGCCCGTCGGTCACGCCGGTGAGCTGCACCCCGCCGTCGTGGAGAAGCTCGGGCTGCCCAAGCGCACCTGCGCTATGGAGCTCGACCTGGACCTGCTGCCGCTGGCCGACCGCCGGCCCGTGCCGGTGATCTCGCCGTACCCGCCGGTGCTGCTGGATGTGGCGTTGGTCGTGGACGCCGCCGTCCCCGTCGCCGACGTGGCTTCCGCGCTGCGCAACGGCGGCGGCGAGCTGCTGGAGGACCTGCGGCTGTTCGACGTCTACACCGGCGAGCAGCTCGGCGAGGGCAAGCGGTCGCTGGCCTACGCCCTGCGGTTCCGCGCCCCCGACCGGACGCTCACCGTCGAGGAAGCCACCACCGCCCGCGACGCCGCCATCGCCTCCGCCGGCGAGCTCGGAGCCACCCTCCGCGCCTGAGTTCGTGTTTGGAAGGGGGCTTTGCCTGCGTTCAGCGCAGGGAAAGCCTCCTTCCCCGCATCAGGCCTCGGTCGCCGCCCGCTCCTCGGCGCTGCGCTCCACGCAGAACTCGTTGCCCTCCGGGTCGGCGAGCTGGGCCCAGCCCTTGCCGTCCGGGGTACGCATGTCCAGCACCATCGTCGCCCCGAGCGCGAGCAGCCGGTCGACCTCCTCGTCGCGGGGTCGGTCGGGCTGGAGGTCGAAGTGCAGCCGGTTCTTCACGGCTTTTCCTTCCGGCACACGCAGGAACAGGATGCCGGGGCCGTCGCCGGGCGCCAGCAGCAGTGCCTCCTCGGCATCGAAGTCGGGATCCAGCTCGTATCCGGTGACGGCGGACCAGAAGGTGGCCAGCGCGTGCGGGTCGGCACAGTCGACGGTGACATGGCGCAAACGGGACGTCATGACCGCGACCCTAGCCAGTGACCTTGCTCTGCACGTACGCAATTGACGGTGGCCAGTACCGGGCGTTGACCTCCTCGATCAGCCGCACCAGCTCCCCCCACGGCCAGTCCGGCGGCCGCAGTTCGGGCGGCAGGCCGGGGTCGCGGAGGGTGTCGACCAGCGGCAGCATCGACAGCTCGGTGAAGGCCCGAAGCGTCTCGGCCGTCTCCGGCAGCGAGGCGTCGGACGCCAGCGCCGCCCGCAGCGACGAGATGTGCCGCCGGTAGTTCGCCCCAACGGTGGCCAGGTCCCACGCCTCGTACGCCACCGCCGCCGCATCCTCGACCGACAGGCCGATAGTGCCGGCACGCACGCTGGCGCCGCTGGGACACTGCGCCAGCACGTCTGCCAGCCGCGGGCTGAGGTCGGTCAGCGAGATGAGCACCCCCGGCTGCATGATCCCGTAGCCGGTGAACAGCGCGTGCCGGCGCAGCAGGTCGCGAAACGCCCGCTGCCCCTCCGGCACCTGGTAGAGCAGCGCGTGGAAGTGACCGGTCCAGGGCGTGGCGGCACGGTCCGACCCGGCCTTGATCCGCTCGAAGCCGCGGGCGAAGTTGCCGGCGAGCCGGTAGTCGACCTCGCGGCCGCGCTTCGACGACGCCAGCTGCCCGGCCGTCCGCATCCGCGCGATGAGCGCCCGCGCCGCCGACCGGGTCAGGCCCAGGTCGATGAGCAGCTCCGTCAGCACGCCGCCGGACAGCTCCGTCCGGCCGGTGACGCCGAACAGGAACGGGACCAGTCCCACGGACCGCCCCGACGGCGGTTGTGTTGCGTTACTGTTCACGGTCGTGAGTATCCTCGCCACATAAGGGGGCCGCCGTGCAGGTCATCAGGAACTGGGCGCCGACGATCCTGTTCAACGTCGTGCTGCCGATCATCACCTACTCGCTGCTCACCGGGTACGGCATGGCCGACGCCCTCGCGCTGGCGCTGAGCGGCGTGTGGCCCCTGCTCGAGTTGGCGATCTCGTTCGCCCGCACCCGCCACGCCGACGAGTTCAGCATCATGGTCCTGGTCTTCCTCGTCGTCGGCGTCGTCGCCTCGCTGGCGTTCAATGACGCCCGCCTGCTGCTGGTCAAGGACTCCGCCGTCACGGGCCTGTTCGGCCTGGCTCTTCTTGGCTCCCTGCTGGCTCCGCGCCCGCTGATGTTCTACTTCGGCCGCAAGTTCGCCACCGGCGGCGACCCCGCCCGCGTCGAGTGGTGGAACGGCCTCTGGCAGTACGCGGGCTTCCGTCGCTCCCAGCGCATCCTCACCGTTGTGTGGGGCGGCACCTTCCTCGCCGAGGCTGTGCTGCGGATCATCCTCAGCTACACCCTGCCGGTGTCGACGATGGTGGTCATCTCGACCGTGCTGCCATACGTCGTGCTCGCCGTGCTGATCTTCGGCACCGCCACCTACGGCCGACGGGCCGGCCGCCGCAACGCCGCGGCCGCGCCGCCGAACACGCAGCCGGCTCAGTAGCGCCGCGCCATTCGCCCCGGCTCGAAGGCGGCCGGCGCGGTGCCGCCGTCCACCAACTCCGCCACCAGCCGTCCGGTCGCCGGGGCCAGCATCAGCCCCAGCATGTTGTGCCCGGTGGCGACGAAAACGTTGCGCCGCCCGGGAAAGCGGCCGATCGCCGGCAGGCCGTCGGGGGTCATCGGCCGCGGCCCGACCCACTCGTCCCGCCGGCCGTCCCAGTCCACGCCGGACAGGTACGGCCGGGCGGCCCGGACGATGGCATCGATGCGCCGAGCGTGGAAGCGGTCGTGGTCCCGGTCGAACTCCATGGTCCCGGCGATGCGCAGCCGGTCGCCGAGCGGCGTGGCGGCCACGTGCGCGTCGCCGAGGTGCAGGAGCCGTCCGGGCATCTTGTCGACGGCGACGGAGAAGCTGTATCCCTTGCCGGGAAACAGGTTCAGGTCGGCGCCGAGCCCCCGGCCGAGCTCCCGCGTCCACACGCCGGCGGCCAGCACGGCGGCGTCGGACTCGATCGATCCGGCGGACGTGTGCACCCGCACCCGCTCACCGTCCTCCTCGACGCGAGTGACCCGGGCACCTTCGATCACGTCCACGCCGGTGGTCCGCAGCTGTGCCGCCAGGCCGTCGACGAACGTGTTCGGGTCGATGGACCATTGCCGGTCCACCACGAACCCGGCCCGCGCCCCGGCGGCCAGCACCGGCTCATGGTCGGGCAGATTCCGCAGCACTTCGCCGACGGGCGCCCCCAACCCGAGAAAGCCCCGCCTTGCCGCCGAAGCCGACTCGACCGAGCCGTACGCGAACAGGAAGCCGTCACGGATCGCTTCCACGCCAAGGGAATCGAACAGCTCGAAGGTGTCGGTGGCCAGTTGCGCCAGCGCGGCCGCGCCGGCGGCGTAGCGGCGGCGGGTGGCGTTGCGGGCGAAACCGGCCAGGAACCGGACCAGGTCGGGGTTCACGCCGGGATGGATGTGCAGCGCGGCGTCGGGCCGGTGCAGGGTCCGCAGCGCGGACGCGATCACGCCGGGCGCCGACAGCGGCTCGACCAGGTCGGGGCAGATCTCCCCGGCGTTGCCCCGCGAAGCCCCGCTGCCCACCAGATCCCGCTCCACGACCGTGACCCGGTGGCCGGCGGCGGCCAGGTAGTGCGCGCAGCACAACCCGATCACGCCGCCGCCGACCACGGTCACCGAGCCACCGCTCACCGAGCCACCGCTCACCGGGACGACTCGCTCAGCGTCTTGCCGCTGGTCTCCGGCGCGAGCCAGTACGACACCAGCCAGCCGACCGCGACGATCACCGCGCCGACGAGCATCGCCAGCCGCGTGCTGTAGCCGAGCAGGATCGGGGCGCCGAAGGTGCCCAGCGCCGCCCCGATCCGGCTGATGCCAGTGGCGAAACCGTTGGCGGTGGCCCGGATCCCGGTCGGGAACAGCTCGGACGGGTAGATCGCCTGTAGGCACTGGCTGGCGAACGAGGCGATGCCGAACACCACGAACAGCGCCACCACGATGATTGCCGACGGCGTGTCCAGCGCCGCCAGCCCCAGTAGCGGCAGCGCGGAGATCGCGAAGCTCCACAACAGCAGCTTGCGCCGGCCCCGGTTGACGAACAGCGCCCCGGACAGCGAGCCCAGCACATAGAAGATCTGGATCACGACCGCGCCCAGGTACGCCGCGTCGCCGGTGGCCAGACCGAAGGAGTGCAGGATGGTCGGCTCGTACGTGCTGATGGCGTAGATCGGCAGCAGTTGGCAGGCCCAGAACACGCACACGAACACGGTCCGCCGCAGGTACGGCTTGCGGAACATGTCGCTGTACCGCCCGACCGCGCCGGTGTCGGCCTCGATGTCGGACAGGTCCGCGCCCGGCCCGAGCATCTGCTCCACCACCGCCCGCGCCTCGTCGACCCGTCCCCGGGACAGCAGCCACCGGGGCGATTCCGGCGTGCCCATCCGCAGGAAGAGGATCAGCGCGGCGGGAATCGCGCTGCTGGCCAGCATCCACCGCCACGCGTCCGGCCCGGCCGACAGCATCGCCCAGCCGACGATGTACGCCACGGCCGCGCCGACCGACCACATCGTCACCATCACCACGAGCAGCGGCCCGCGGGACTTCTGCGGCGCGAACTCCGACGCGATGGTGCCGGCGATGGCGAAGTCCGCGCCGATCGCGACGCCCATCAGCAGGCGCAGCACCACCAACTGCCACGGCGCGTCGGCGAACAGTTGCAGCACCGACAGGATGATGAACGCCGCGATGTCGAACAGGTACACCTTCTGCCGGCCGACCCGGTCGGTCACCCGGCCGAAGACCAGGCCGCCGAAGAACATGCCGATCAGCGAGGCCGACCCGATCAGGCCGGCGCCCGCCGCGTCGAGCCGGAACGTCCCGGTGATCAGCGGCAGGGCGACGCCGATGATGCTGAGGATGTAGCCGTCGCAGAATTCGCCGCCGCCGGCGTACATGGTGATCAGCCAGTGGGTGCGGGACGGTCGCGCCCGCTCCAGGGTGGTGGTCATGGTCGGCTCCTGACTGTCGGTGCTGTGACGCTAGACACACCGGGGCCACCGGTCACCGTATGCTCCGTATGAACTCGGTCCCGATTTGGGAGCTTTCATTGGATGATTCGTATGGACCGCTGACCGCCGACCTGGCCCAGGAGATCGCCGCCGAGACCAGCCGGATCGTCGGCTTCAACGTGCTGGTCACCGATCGCGACGGCACCGTGATCGGCAGCGGCGACACCGCGCGCGTCGGCACGCTGCATGAGGCGTCCGTCGACGTGATGCGCACGCTGGAACCCGCGTGGCACGACGCCGAGCAGGCCCGGCGCCTGCGCGGCGTCCGGCCGGGCATGACGCTGCCGATCGTGCTCGACGGCGAGGCGCTCGGCACCGTCGGCATCACCGGCTCGCCACGCCAGGTCCGCCGGTTCGGCCTGCTCGTCCAGCGGCACACCGAGATCCTGGTGCGCGAGGCGATCCTGCTGCGGTCCCGGCTGCTGCGCGATCGCGCCGTCGCGGACCTGGTGCGGGACATCGTGTCCTTCGACCCGGACGTCGTTTCGGCGCAGGCGGTCGAGCGCCGTGCCGCCGACCTCGGCATCGACCTCCGGCGCCCGCGCACGGCCGTGGTGATCGACACGGCCGACGCCCGTCTGGTGCGGTCCGTCTTCCCGGAGCCGACGGAGATCGCCACCGGCCGTTTTGTCGTGCTGCACCACGGTGACACCGCCGCACTGTGCCGAACCCTGGCGGAACGCGGGGATGTCCACATCGGACTGAGCGATCCGGCGGTCGGCGTCGCCGCGCTGCACGAGGCGTGCCGCGATGCCGTGGACGCGATCGCCGTGGGCGACGGCCCCGTCCGGCCGATCTCGGCGCTGCGCGTGCACCAGCTGCTCGCCGCCGCCGGCCCGCACGCGCGGAGCCGGTTCGCGGAGGTGACCCTCGGCGGGCTGCGCGCGGAGCCGGACTGGCCCGCACTGAGGGCGACATTGGTGGCGTGGAGCGAGAGCGGGTGCAATCTCGTGCGCGCCGCCGAGGCCCTGCACATCCACCGGAACACGCTTGTCTACCGCCTGGACAAGCTCACCGAGCTGCTCGGCCGGCCGGTCCGCGAGCCCGCCGTCGGGCTGGCCCTCCACCTGGCCTGCCTTGTGTGTAACCCCAACTAGGGGTATACATGGGGTTATTACCGGAAAGGGGAGACGACGTGATGCCCAAGATCAACGTGTATCTGTCCGACGAGCTGGCCGAGGCGGTCCGGGACTCCGGGGTGCCGGTGTCGGCGATCTGCCAGCGCGCGCTGGAGACGTCGGTGAAGCGGGTGACGGCCATCCGCTCCGCGACTATCGGCGAGCTCGGCGGCGGCGACCCCACTGCGCGCCTGCCGCACTTCACCGAGCGGGCGCGCACCACCGTGAAGATCGCGATCGAGCAGGCCCGCGCGGACGGCTCGCCGCTGGTCGGCACCGAGCACCTGCTGCACGGCATCGTCAAGGAGGGCAACAACATGGCCCTTCGCGTGCTGACGGCGACCGACATCGACCCGCAGCGCCTGCTGGCCGACCTACCCGCGTCGACGGCCGGCGACCACCCTGCGGACAAGTTCAGCGGCCCGCTGGCGAACGCGTTCGAGCTGGCCATGACCGAAGCGATCACCATGGGGCACAACTACATCGGCTGCGAGCACCTGCTGCTCGGCCTTGTCGCGGAGCAGGACGGCGCCGCCGGTCAGGTGCTGCGCGCCGCCGGTGCCGAGCTGCGTTCGACCCGCGGTGCGGTCTCCGCCGCGCTGGCCGGCTTCGTGCACCACCGCGAGCAGGCCGGCAGCAAGCCGTCCGACCCGGCGGCCGCCGTCGCCGCGCTCGTCGGCAAGCAGTTGAAGCCGCTGCTGGACCGGCTCGACCGGCTGGAGCGGCACGTGGGTCTGGAGTGAGAATGCTGGTGGTCGTCCTGGTCGGGATGCTGATCGTGTGGGGGATCGTATGAGCAACCGGGTGCTGCTGATCGCCACCGGCGACACGATCGCGCAGCGGCCGGGCATCGCCCAGGTCGCCACCGGGGCGGACCTGCTGGCCTGCCTGGACGCGCCGCCGGCCGAGGTCGTCGTCGAGGACATCCTCGCCGAGCCCAGCTGGGACACCTCCGTCGCGACGATGCTGGCCATCGCCCGCCGCACGCACAAGGCGCTCACCGAGGAGGGCTTCGACGGCGTCGTCGTCACGCACGGCGTGGACAACCTGGAGGAGACCGCCTATCTCACCGACCTGCTCGTCGGACCGGCGGCCGCGCTCGGCGGCATCGTCTTCACGGGCGCGGTCCGCCACCTCGACGAGCTGTCCAGCGACGGCCCGCGCAACCTCGCGTCCGCGCTGGCCGTCGCCGCCGACCGGACCGTGCGGGGCGCCGGCGCGCTCGTGCTCTTCGACGACGAACTGCACGCCGCGCGCTGGGCCCGGCTGGCCGATCCGACCCGACCGGCGGCGTTCACCTCCGCACCGTATCCACGCCTCGGTGCGGTGGTCGCAGGTAAGGCCGCATTGGTGTCACCCCTGCCGCCGCTGCATCCCCGCCCGCACGGCGAGCCGGAGACCGACGTCGCCGTGATCCGGACGTACGCCGGCATGCCCGCGACGGTGCTGAACGCCGTCATCGACGCCGGTGCGCGGGGTGTCGTGCTGGAGGGGTCGGGCGCCGGCAACGTGCCGGTCGAGCTGTTCGCGACGATCATCGAGCTGACCGGCTGGGAGATACCGGTGGTGATCGCGCCGCGGGTGCCGGTGGTCGGCGGCAACCCGCTGGGGGCCGAGCTGGCCGAGAAGGTCGGCGCGATCCTCGCGCCGGGCATGACCGCCGGGCACGCGCGGGTGGCGCTGATGGTCGCGCTGGGTGGCGGGGGAGTGCGCGCGGCCCGGGAGGCGTTCCGGCGCTGACCGAAGGATTCCCCGACCTGGACGTGCCCCGGCCGTGCGAGGGTGGATGAGCGCCGTCACCCGCCCGACCGCTTGAATCAGTTTCCACTCACGTGCATACTCATACGCATGACGGTACGGGTCGCTGTCGCGGGTGCGAGCGGGTACGCGGGTGGTGAGCTGCTCCGGCTGCTCCTCGGCCACCCCGACGTGGAGATCGGCGCGCTGACCGCCGGCGGCAACGCCGGCACGCCGCTGAGCCAGCACCAGCCGCACCTGGTCCCGCTGGCCGACCGGGTGCTCGGCGACACCACGCCGGAGCAGCTCGCCGGCCACGACGTGGTCTTCCTGGCGCTGCCGCACGGCAAGTCGGCGGAGCTCGCGGCGCAGCTCGGCGACGACGTACTCGTGATCGACTGCGGCGCGGACCACCGGCTCACCGACGCGGCGGACTGGCAGCGCTGGTACGGCGGCGAGCACGCCGGCTCCTGGCCGTACGGCATGCCGGAACTGCCCGGCGCGCGGGAGAACCTGCGCGGCGCCAGGCGCATAGCCGTCCCCGGCTGCTTCCCGACGGCGGCCTCGATCGCGCTGGCCCCGGCCTTCGCCGCGGGCATCGTCGAGCCGGACGTGGTGGTGGTCGCGGCGACCGGCACCTCCGGCGCCGGCAAGTCGCTCAAGCCCAACCTGCTCGGCTCCGAGGTGATGGGCGCGGCGAGCGCGTACAACGTCGGCGGCAAGCACCGGCACACCCCGGAGATCGCCCAGAACCTCGGCAAGATCGCCGGCACGAAGGTGGCGGTGTCGTTCACGCCGGTCCTCGTCCCGATGCCCCGTGGCATCCTCGCCACCTGCACGGCCCCGCTGAAGTCCACTGTGGTCGTCCGTGCCGTGTACGAGAAGGCCTACGCCGACGAGCCGTTCCTGCACCTGCTGCCCGAGGGCGTGTGGCCGACCACCGCCGCGACCCTGGGCTCCAACGCGCTGCACGTCCAGGCGGTCGCCGACCCCGACACCAACCGGCTGGTCGTGGTCGCGGCCGTCGACAACCTGACCAAGGGCACGGCGGGCGCCGCCGTGCAGTCCATGAACCTGGCCCTCGGCCTGCCCGAGACCACCGGCCTTTCCACCGTGGGAGTCGCCCCGTGACCACCTCGCAAGCCGCCGTGACCCGCACCTCGGGCGTCACCACGCCGGCCGGGTTCCGCGCCGCGGGCGTGGCCGCGGGCATCAAGGCCTCCGGCGCGCCGGACCTGGCGCTGGTGGTCAACGAGGGCCCGTCCGACGCCGCGGCGGCGGTGTTCACCACCAACAAGGTGAAGGCCGCGCCGGTGCTGTGGTCGCAGCAGGCGATCGCCGACAACCGGCTGCGCGCGGTGGTGTTGAACTCGGGTGGCGCAAACGCTTGCACCGGCCCGGAGGGCTTCCAGGACACGCACCGGACCGCCGAGCACGTGGCCGAGGTGTTGCAGGTCAGCGCCGTCGACGTGGCGGTCTGCTCGACCGGCCTGATCGGCGAGCGGCTGCCGATGGCCGCCGTGCTGTCCGGAGTGGACGAAGCCGCGAAAGCGCTTGCGGACACCGAGCAGGCCGGCCTGGAAGCGGCGACCGCCGTGCTGACCACGGACACACACGCCAAGCAGTCGGCCCTGACCCACCCGACCGGCTTCTCGATCGGCGGCTTCGTCAAGGGCGCCGGCATGCTCGCGCCGAACATGGCCACCATGCTGTCGGTCGTCACCACCGACGCCGTGATCCCGCCGGCCGAGCTGGACGAGGTCCTCAAGGCCACCACCAGGGTCACCTACGACCGCCTCGACGTCGACGGCTCGACCTCCACCAACGACACCGTGCTGGTGCTGGCCTCCGGCGCCTCCGGCGTGCAGCCGTCCAAGCAGGACTTCGCCGAGGCGCTGCACGCCGTCTGCCACGACCTGGTGCGGCAACTCCAGGGCGACGCCGAGGGCGTCACCAAGGAGATCAGCGTGACGGTCCAGGGCGCGGCGACCGAGGAGGAGGCCGTCGCCACGGCCCGCACCGTCGCCCGTGACAGCCTGGTCAAGACCGCTTTCTTCGGCTCCGACCCGAACTGGGGCCGGATCATCATGGCCATCGGCAACGCCCCCGCGCACATCGAAGCCGACAAGATCGACGTCACGCTGAACGGCGTGCTGGTCTGCCGGGCCGGCGGGCGCGCCGCCGACCGCGAGGGCGCCGACCTGTCCGGCCGGGACATCGAGGTGCTGATCGACTTGCACGTGGGCGACGCCGCCGCGACCGTGCTCACCACGGACCTGTCCCACGACTACGTCGAAGAGAACAGCGCGTACTCCTCATGACCGACGTGACGAAGGCGGAAGCGGCGCTCAAGGCCGAGGTGCTGGTCGAGGCGCTGCCGTGGCTGCAACGCTTCCACGGCAAGACCGTGGTGGTGAAGTACGGCGGCAACGCCATGATCGACGACGAGCTCAAGCGCGCCTTTGCCCAGGACATGGTGTTCCTGCGGTTGGCCGGCATCCACCCGGTGGTGGTGCACGGCGGCGGCCCGCAGATCAGCGCCATGCTCAAGCGGCTGGGCATCGAGGGCGAGTTCGTCGGCGGGCTGCGCGTGACGTCGCCGGAGACCATGGACGTGGTGCGGATGGTGCTGGTCGGCCAGGTCGGGCGGGAGCTCGTCGGCCTGATCAACGCCCACGGCCCGTACGCGGTCGGAATCTCGGGCGAGGACGCGCAGCTGTTCACCGCCGAGCGCCGGGCGGCCATTGTGGACGGTGAGGCGGTGGACATCGGCCTGGTCGGCGACGTCGTCACCGTCGACCCCGACTCGGTGCTTGACCTCATCCGCGCCGGCCGCATCCCGGTGGTCTCCACCGTCGCGCCGGACGCGGACGGCGTGGTGCACAACGTGAACGCCGACACCGCCGCCTCCGCCTTAGCCGTCGCGCTGGGCGCGGAGAAGCTGGTGGTGCTGACCGACGTCGAGGGCCTCTACACGGACTGGCCGAACCGGGACTCGTTAGTCGCCAAGATCGGCGCGGACCGGCTGGAGGAGCTGCTGCCCGGGCTCACCAGCGGCATGGTGCCGAAGATGGAGGCGTGCCTTCGAGCGGTGCGCGGCGGGGTGCCCGCCGCGCACGTGATCGACGGCAGGCTTGCGCATTCGGTGCTGTTGGAAGTGTTCACCAGCAAGGGTGTCGGAACCATGGTGCTACCAGACGAGGAGGACTGACAGTGACCATCTTGTCCAATGAGGACAGCCGGAGCCGTTGGCAGTCGGCGCTGATGGACAACTACGGCACCCCCCAGCTGGCCCTGGTCCGAGGCGACGGCGCGCACGTGTGGGACGCCGACGGCAACCGCTACCTCGACCTCTACACCGGCATCGCGGTGAACGCCCTCGGCCACGCCCATCCGGCGGTGGTTCAGGCCGTCACCGAGCAGATCGGCAAGCTCGGCCACACCTCGAACATGTTCGTCAACGAGCCGTCGCTGGAACTGGCCGAGGAGCTGGTGAACCTGGTCGGCCAGCCGGCGCGGGTGGTGTTCACCAACTCCGGCGCGGAGGCCAACGAGGCCGCGTTCAAGCTGACCCGGCTCACCGGCCGCACCAAGATCGTCGCCTTCGACGGCGCGTTCCACGGCCGCACCATGGGCGCGCTGTCGCTGACCGGCCAGCCCGCCAAGCGGACCCCGTTCCTGCCGCTGACGCCCGAGGTGGTGCACATCCCGTTCGGCGACGTCGCCGCGCTGGAGTCCACTGTGGACGGCGACACCGCCGCCGTGTTCGTCGAGCCGATCCTGGGCGAGGGCGGCGTGATCCCCGCGCCGGACGGCTTCCTCCAGGCCGCGCGGGAGATCACGGCGAAGGCCGGCGCCCTGCTCGTGCTGGACGAGGTGCAGACCGGCATGGGTCGCTGCGGCACCTGGTTCCTGTACCAGCAGACCGGCATCGTGCCGGACGTCGTCACGCTGGCCAAGGGGCTCGGCGGCGGCCTGCCGCTCGGCGCGTGCATCGGCATCGGCGCGGCCGCCGAGCTGTTCAAGCCCGGCCACCACGGCACCACCTTCGGCGGCAACCCCGTCTCGTGCGCCGCCGGCCTCGCCGTGCTGCGCACCATCGCCGCCGAAGGCCTGCACGAGCACGCCGCCGCGCTCGGCAAGGACATCGCCGCCCGCGTCGAGCAGCTGCACCACCCGCTGGTCGCCGGCGTCCGCGGCGCCGGGCTGCTGCTGGCCATCGCTCTGAACAAGCCCGTCTCCGCCGGCGTCGCCAAGGCCGGGCAGGCGGGCGGTTACCTCGTCAACAACGTGCAGCCGGACTCCATCCGGCTCGCCCCGCCGCTGGTCCTGTCCGACAGCGACGCGCACGACTTCGTCGCCGCCCTGCCCTCGTTCCTCGACAATTCGGAGTCCTGAACACCATGCCCAGGCACTTCCTTCGCGACGACGACCTCAGCCCGGCCGAGCAGCTCGAGGTGCTCGACCTGGCCGCCACGTTCAAGGCCGACCCGCTCGGGCACAAGCCGCTGGCCGGCAAGTCCGTGGCCGCGATCTTCGAGAAGAACTCCACCCGCACCCGGCTGTCCTTCGACGTCGGCATCTCGCAGCTCGGCGGGCACCCGATCATCGTCGACGGCCGGGCCATGCAGCTCGGCCGCGAGGAGACCATCGAGGACACCTCCCGGGTGCTGTCCCGCTACGTCGACGCCGTCGTGTGGCGGACGTTCGCGCAGAAGCGGATGGACGCCATGGCGTCGGTGTCGCGGATCCCCGTGGTCAACGCCCTCACCGACGAGTTCCACCCGTGTCAGGTGCTGGCCGACCTCCAGACCATCCGGGAACGACACGGCAAGCTCGCCGGCCTCACGCTGACCTACCTCGGCGACGGCGCCAACAACATGGCCCACTCGCTGCTGCTCGGCGGCGTCAACGCCGGCCTGCACGTTCGGGTTTGTTCGCCGGACGGCTTCCAGCCGGCCGGCGACATCATGCGCGACGCCCAGAAGCTCGCCGCCGAGACCGGCGGCAGCGCTGCCGCCCTGACCGATCCGCACGAGGCCGTCGACGGCTCCGACGTGCTCGTCACCGACACGTGGACCTCGATGGGGCAGGAGAACGACGGCAAGGACCGCATCGGGCCGTTCCGTCCGTTGCAGGTCAACCCGTCGTTGCTGGGGCGCGCCGCGCCGGGGGCGATCGTCCTGCACTGCCTGCCGGCCCACCGCGGCTGGGAGATCACGGACGAGGTGCTGGACGGCCCGGCCAGCGCGGTGTGGGACGAGGCCGAGAACCGCCTCCACGCCCAGAAGGCGTTGCTGGCCTGGCTCCTCGCCCACTGAGCCTACCCACCGCCCCACCACCCCACCCCCTTTTCCGCCACATGCGCTTCCCACTTGCGCCCCAGTGCCAAGTAGGAAGCGCATGTGGCGTTCCCCAGGGTTGAGTAATTTTCCACAATCGTGCATACTCATGCGTATGAGTTCGCCGACCACCCGTGCCGCCCGCCAGGGACGGATCGTCGAGCTGGTGTCCCAGCGGGCCGTGCGCAGCCAGTCCGAACTGGCCAAACTCC
This sequence comes from Kutzneria buriramensis, assembly GCF_003387475.1. Lineage (GTDB taxonomy): Bacteria > Actinomycetota > Actinomycetes > Mycobacteriales > Pseudonocardiaceae > Kutzneria > Kutzneria buriramensis. The sequence goes on from NZ_QUNO01000023.1 coordinate 176,647, forward strand.
TGGCCGCGGAGGGTATCGAGACCACGCAGGCCACCCTGTCCCGGGACCTGGACGAGCTCGGCGCGGTGAAGCTCCGAGGCGCCGACGGGGGAGCGCCCGTATACGTCATCCCCGAGGACGGCAGCCCGGTCCGCGGCGTCGAGGGCGGCATCTCCCGCGTCACCCGCCTGCTCGGCGAGCTGCTGGTGTCGGCGGACTCCTCCGGCAACCTCGCGGTGCTGCGGACCCCGCCGGGCGCGGCGCACTTCCTGGCCAGCGCCCTGGACCGGGCCGCGCTGCACGACGTCGTCGGCACGATCGCCGGCGACGACACGATCTTCGTGGTGGCCCGCGAACCCCTCACCGGCGCGGACCTCGCCGAGCGGTTCACCGGCCTGGCGGCGGGCCATGAGTGACGAGGACTTCTGCCGGAAAGCGGTGCAGGCCAACGCCCTCATCAACCACCCGACGCCGGTGTGGTGCCCGACGAACATGTTCGTCGGCTCCGACGCCGAGCAGGTGGTGATCACGTTCGACCAGGGTGTCCCGGTGGCGATCGACGGCGAGACCGTCACGATGCTCGAGGCCGTGCAGGAGCTGAACTGGCGGGTCGGCGGCAGCGGCCAGCCCGGCGCCGCCACGCTGATCGCCGCGCACCGGCAACTGGAGGACCGCACCGTCGAGCCCGACCTGCTGCGCTTCAAGCGGCAGGTGGAGCGCCGCTGGGCCAAGCTCGTCGAGGACGGCGGCTGGACCTCGCCGCTGCGCGAGGCGCTCGACGCGTTCATCACCACGTCCCAGGAGCACGTCACCGGTGAGGTGCGCCTGGACCTGCGCGACCGGCTCCGCCCGGCCGCCTGACGCATCTACTTGAGGAGAGGGCAGTGAGCAAGCTCTGGGGCGGCCGGTTCGCCAGCGGTCCGGCCGACGCGATGGCGGCGCTGAGCCTGTCGACGCACTTCGACTGGCAGCTCGCCACGTATGACATCGCCGGGTCGCGTGCGCACGCGCGTGCCCTGCACCGCGCCGGCCTGCTCACCGACGACGAGCTGACCCGCATGATCGCGGCGCTCGACGTGCTGGAGGCCGACGTCGTCTCTGGCGTGTTCACGCCCGTCGTCGCCGACGAGGACGTGCACACGGCCCTGGAGCGCGGCCTCATGGACCGCGCTGGTGCCGAGCTGGGCGGCAAGCTGCGCGCGGGCCGCTCCCGTAACGACCAGATCGCCACGCTGTTCCGCATGTGGCTCCGCGACGCCGCGCGCCGGGTCGCCGACGGCACGCTCGACGTCATCGACGCCCTCGTGGACCAGGCGCAGCGCCACCCCGGCGCCGTCATGCCGGGCCGCACGCACCTCCAGCACGCGCAGCCCGTGCTGCTGGCGCACCACCTGCTCGCGCACGTGCAGTCCCTGCTGCGGGACATCGACCGGCTGCGCGACTGGGACGCGCGCACCGCCGTCTCCCCGTACGGCTCCGGCGCGCTGGCCGGCTCCTCGCTGGGCCTCGACCCCGCCGCCGTGGCCACCGAGCTGGGCTTCGACGAGTCGGTGGAGAACTCCATCGACGGCACCGCGTCCCGCGACTTCGCCGCGGAGATCGCGTTCTGCCTGGCGATGCTCGGCGTGAACCTGTCCCGGATCGCCGAAGAGGTGATCATCTGGACCACCGCCGAGTTCGGCTACGCCGTGCTGGACGACGCGTGGGCCACCGGCAGCTCGATCATGCCGCAGAAGAAGAACCCGGACGTCGCCGAGCTCACCCGCGGCAAGTCCGGCCGGCTCATCGGCAACCTCACCGGCCTGCTCGCCACGCTCAAGGCCCAGCCGCTGGCCTACAACCGGGACCTCCAGGAGGACAAGGAGCCCGTGTTCGACTCGGTGGCGCAGCTGGAGCTGCTGCTGCCGGCGATCGCCGGCATGGTCGGCACGCTCACGTTCGACACCGCGCGCATGGCCGCCCTGGCGCCTGCCGGCTTCACCCTCGCCACGGACATCGCCGAGTGGCTGGTGAAGCAGGGCGTGCCGTTCCGCGTCGCCCACGAGGCGGCCGGGGAGTGCGTGCGGCTGGCCGAGGCCCGCGGCGTCGGCCTGGACGAGCTCACCGACGCCGAGTTCGCCAAGGTCTCCGAGCACCTGACGCCCGAGGTCAGGGCCGTGCTCACCGTCGAGGGCTCGATCGCCTCGCGCGACGGCCGCGGCGGCACCGCCCCCGCCCGCGTCGCCGAGCAACTGGGCCGTGTGGGTGAACGGGTAACGGCTGCCCGTGGGTGGTCCGCCACTGCCGCACGGCCTTAGGGTTGTCTCCTTGTGACAACCACGCGCCGCCAATTCACTGAGGAGGAGCTCGCGGTCGACCCCGTCGACGCCGCGAAGCTCCTGCTCGGCTGCGTGCTGGAGGCCGACACCCCGGACGGGCCGGTGGGGGTCCGGCTGGTCGAGGTGGAGGCCTACCGCGGCGGCGACGACCCGGCGTCGCACTGCTACCGCGGCCGGACGTCCCGCAACGACGTCATGTTCGGCCCTCCCGGCTTCCTGTACGTCTACTTCGTCTACGGCATGCACTACTGCGCGAACATCGTGTGCCTGACCGACGGCGTGCCCGGGGCCGTGCTGGTGCGCGCCGGCGAGGTCGTCACCGGCCTGGACATCGCCCACAAGCTACGTCCCAGTGCCCGCAGCGACGCCGAGCTGGCCAAGGGCCCGGCCCGCCTGACCAGCACGTTGTCGCTGACCCGCGAGGACAACGGCGTCAACCTGCTGCGGCCGGACTCGCCGGTCCGGCTGCTGGCCAGCGACCCGGTGCCCCTGGAGACCATCCACGCCGGCCCGCGCGTCGGCGTGGCCACCGCCATGGACCGGCCGTGGCGGTTCTGGATCGACTCGCCGGCCGTGAGCACCTACCGCCGCGGCGGCAAGAGGCGCTGACAACTGCTTTGCGCTGGTACGGGATGATGTCTCCCGTGAGTGAGCACATCCTCGACGAGCTGTCCTGGCGCGGCCTGACCGCGCAGTCCACCGATATCGACGCACTGCGCCGTGACCTGTCGGCGGGCCCGCTCACGCTCTACTGCGGCTTCGACCCGACCGCGCCCAGCCTGCACGCCGGCAACCTGATCCCGCTGCTGGGCCTGCACCGGTTCCAGCGCGCCGGGCATCGCCCGATCGTGCTGGCCGGCGGTGCCACCGGCATGATCGGCGACCCCCGTGACCAGGGCGAACGCGTGTTGAACTCGCTGGACACGATCGCCGAGTGGGGCGTGCGGATCCGCGGCCAGCTGGAGCGCTTCGTCGACTTCGACGACTCGCCGACCGGCGCGGTGGTGGTCAACAACCTGGACTGGACCGGCCCCACGACCGTGCTGGAGTTCCTGCGGGACGTCGGCAAGCACTTCTCGATCAACTCCATGCTGTCCCGGGAGACGGTCCGCAAGCGCCTGGACTCCGACGGCATGTCGTTCACCGAGTTCAGCTACCTGCTGCTCCAGTCCAACGACTACCTGGAGCTGTTCCGGCGGCACGGCTGCACGCTCCAGATCGGCGGCTCCGACCAGTGGAGCAACATCCTCGGCGGCGTCGACCTGATCCGGCGCGTGGAGCAGCAGCCGGTGCACGCGTTCACGATGCCGCTGGTCACCGACGCCGAGGGCCGCAAGTTCGGCAAGTCCACCGGCGGCGGCCGGGTGTGGCTGGACCCGACGATGACGTCGCCGTACTCGTGGTTCCAGTACTTCCTCAACGTCAGCGACGAGACCGCGACCAACTACCTGCGCATCTTCACCTTCCTCGACCGCGAGGAGCTGGCGGCGATCGACCAGGACACGGCCGAGAAGCCGCACCTGCGCACCGCGCAGCGCCGGCTGGCCGAGCTGCTGACCACGCTGGTGCACGGGGAGAAGGAGACACAGCAGGTCACCATGGCCAGCCAGGCGCTGTTCGGCCGGGGCGAGCTGCGGGACCTGGAGCTGTCGACGCTCACCGGCGCCATGGCGGAGGTGCCCAGGGGCGAGGCGCGCCTGGCGGACCAGCCCACCATCGTCGACCTGCTGGTGGCCGCCGGCCTGGCGGACAGCCGTGGCGCCGCGCGGCGCACGGTCAAGGAGGGCGGCGCCTACGTGAACAACGCGAAGGTGACCGATGAGGAGTGGCGGCCGGCACGAGAGGACCTGCTGCACGGCCGATGGCTTGTGCTGCGGCGTGGCAAGCGCCACACTGCTGGGGTCGAGGTCCTCGACTAGCGTGGACGTCGGCCGGGCGGAAGGTCGCTGAGCTGGGACTTTCCGCTCTGCCGATGCGGCTGCGGGCGCGATTTGACTTCTCGTTCCGCACCGCGTAACTTTCTCCAAGTCAGCGCAACACGGACTCGCCCCGGACCGCCAGGGACTCCCCGGCAGGGACGACGAGGACGAGCCTGACAATCCGGGACGAACCCAACGAGTCGAACCCACGGTGTCAGCTTCACTGAGGGCCGATTTGCTTGGCGAGAACGGACCGGCTAAGCTTCAAACACAGCAAAACGAAACACCGAAGCCCCTGAACGCGGCTTGAAAGAGCCAAGTGACGGTGTGCGTGTGTTCTTTGAGAACTCAAC
>NZ_QUNO01000024.1 GCF_003387475.1 Kutzneria buriramensis
CCGACGAAGTCGATGTAGTGCAGGCGGTCGCGGTCCAGGTAGCGGCTGGTGGCGACGTCGCGGATGACCGCGTCGTCCTCCCACGAGTCCCACAGGTCACGGACGACCCGCGTCGAGTCGCGCGCCTCCCGCCGGGTGTTCTCGACGTGCGGCCGGCCCCACGCCCGCGCCGCCTCGGCGGCGACGCTCTCGCTCACCAGCCAGCCGGCCCGGCCGACCGAGATGTGGTCGATCGACGCCAGCTGGGAGGAGACGTGGAACGGCTCGGTGTAGGTGGTCGACACCGTGGGCACGACGCCGAGCGTGCTGGTCGCGGCGGCGATGAACGCGGCCCGTTCCACCGCGCCGATCCGGCCGACCGGATGCGGCCGGTCGTCGGGCGGCAGCAGATCGTCGTCCACTGTGGCCAGTGTGAAGCCGGAGTTCTCCACGACGGCGGCGACCGAGCGGACCCGGTGCGACGTCAGCAGGTGGTCCGGTGCGTGGGCGGCGCGTCGCCACGCCGCCGGGTGCGCGCCGTCACCGTCGATCTCGATGGCCAGATGCAGGCCGGGATTCGGCATGATCCAACCGTATGTCGGGTGGGAGATCCCGGCCCGGGCGTCCACACCGTGGAACGGGGCGGGCCCGCGTTGACGGTTGACGGCGGTGGCTGCCCATGATGGGCACGTGACGCGTTCGAACGATGCGCCGGTTGCTCTTGCGCGGCAAGAAGAATCGGTGTCCGACAGAAGTCTGTCGGACACCGAGCTTCTCTCGGCGCGCCTGGTTCCGCTGCGGCGGCCGGGGCAGTGGGTGTCGGCCGCGGCGGTGGTCGTGCTGCTGGCCATGGTGGTGCACACGCTGCTCACCAACCCGCGTTTCCAGTGGCCAGTCGTGTGGAGCTACTTCACCACCGGGCCGATCCTGCGCGGCCTGGTGCTGACGCTGTGGCTGACCGCCGCGGTGATGGTGTGCGGCTACGTCCTCGGCGTCGTGCTGGCGGTGATGCGGTTGTCCCGCAATCCCGTGCTGCGGGCCGTGAGCTTCGGTTACGTGTGGCTGGTGCGGTCGGTGCCGCCGCTGGTGCAGCTGCTGTTCTGGTACGAGCTCGCGTCGCTGTATCCCGAGCTGTCGCTGGGAATCCCGTTCGGACCGGCGTTCATCACCGTGAAGACGGCGCACCTGTTCACCGGGCTGCTCGCGGCCTTCGTCGGACTGACCCTGGACGTGGCGGCCTTCTCGTCGGAGATCATCCGCGGCGGCATCCTGTCGGTTGCGCCCGGCCAGACCGAGGCGGCGCAGGCGATCGGCCTCGGGCCGTGGCGGATCTTCCGCCGGATCGTGCTGCCGCAGGCGATGCCGGCGATCGTGCCGGCGTCGGGCAACATGCTGATCGGCATGCTCAAGGCGACGTCGATCGTGAGCGTGATCGCCGTGCAGGACCTGCTGTACTCGGTGCAGCTGATCTACAACCAGAACTTCCTGATCATCCCGCTGCTGCTGGTGGCGACGATCTGGTACATCCTGCTCACCACGGTGCTGTCCATCGGGCAGTACTACGTCGAGCGCCACTACGCGCGCGGCACCCGCCGACGCGATCCTCGCGGCCTGTGGACGATCGCCCGCGCGAATCTGCCGCTGTTCGGGGGGATCTCGTGACGCCGCTGGTGCGTGTTCGCGGGCTGCGCAAGAGTTTCGGCTCGCACGTGGTGCTCGACGACGTCGACCTGGACGTCCACGAGGGCGAGGTGGCCGTGCTGCTCGGGCCGTCCGGCGCGGGCAAGAGCACGCTGCTGCGCTGCGTGAACCACCTGGAGAGACCGGACGCCGGCTTCGTGCAGGTCGGCGGTGAGGTCATCGGCTACCGCCATTCCCGCCGCCGCCTGTACGAGCTGCCCGCGCGGGCGATCACCCGCCAGCGGGCCCAGATCGGCATGGTGTTCCAGCAGTTCAATCTGTTTCCGCACCTGACCGTGCTGGAGAACATCGTCGAAGGACCGGTCGCGACGGGACGGCTGTCCCGCCGGGACGCCGCCGGACAGGCGCGCGAACTGCTGGAGCGCGTCGGGCTCGGCGGCCGCGAACAGGCCTATCCGCGGCAGCTGTCCGGCGGCCAGCAGCAGCGCGTGGCGATCGCGCGGGCGCTGGCGATGCAGCCGCGGCTGATGCTGTTCGACGAGCCGACCAGCGCGCTGGACCCGGAACTGGTCGGCGAGGTCCTCGGCGTGATGAAGGACCTCGCGGCGACCGGCATGACGATGATCGTGGTGACGCACGAGATCGGTTTCGCGCGGGAGGTCGCCGACACGGTGGTCTTCCTCGACGGCGGCCGGATCGTCGAGTCCGGGCCGCCGGCCGACGTGCTCGACAACCCTCGCCACGACAGGGCGCGCGCGTTCCTGTCGGCGGTGCTGTGAAGAATCGGAAGGACTTTCCCGTGGCCAGATCAGGTGTTGTCGGATTGTCGCTCGCCGCGCTCGCGGTCGTGCTGACGGCGTGCGGGACGGGCAATGCCGCCGATCCGGCCGCCCCCACCTCGACATCGGTGGCGTTCCCGACGCAGGACGTGGTGTCGGCCGTCCAGACCGACGCGGCGGTGCGCGCGGAGCTCCCGCCGTCGACCAAGTCGCTGACCCTGGGCACGACCCTGGCGCCGGGCACCGCGAGCCTGCCGCACTCCGGCCAGGTCGACGGCGACAAGTACGTCGGCGTGGACGTGGATCTGCGCGACGCCGTGGCCAAGGTCCTCGGCATCACGTGGACGGTGCAGAACGGCACCTTCGAGACGATCATCCCCGGCGTGCAGAACGGCAAGTACGACGTGGGCCAGGACAACTTCGGCGTCACCGCGGCGCGGGAGAAGGTCGTGGACTTCGCGACCTACCTGACCGACGGCCAGTCCTTCCTCGGCCCCGCCGATCACGGCCCGAGCAGCGTCAATGCGCTGACCGACCTGTGCGGGCTGACCGTGGCGACCAGTCCCGGCTCGACGTTCCAGCAGATCCTCACCAGCGGCGCCGACAAGTGCGCCGCCGCCGGTAAGAAGCCGTACACGGTGCAGCTGTTCTCCGACACCGCGCCGATCTGGCTCGGCCTGGCCAACGGCAAGGTCGACGTCTACTTCGGACCGACGCTGAGCCTGAAGTACGACGAGAAGCACGTGCCGAACACGAAGTTCCTGGGGCAGTTCAGCTCCACGCCGGTCGGCTTCGTGACCGGCAAGGGCTCGCCGGTGGCCAAGGCGGTCAGCGACGCCGTGAACAAGCTGATCAAGACCGGCGACTACGCCAAGATCCTGGCCAAGTGGGGCGTCGACAGCTCCGGCATTCCGCAGTCCGCGGTCAATCCCGCGCCGACGCTCTGAAAGGCACATCGGCATGTCCAAGAACACCTTCGCGGTGGTCGCCGCCCTGACCGTGGCGGCAGTCGTCCCGGCGCCCGCTGTCGCCGCCGACGCGCAACTGCCGCCGCTCACCGTCCTCACCGACGCCGCCGGGGCCGGCAGCGGTGACATCTTCGTCTCGCCGACCTCCGCCGACGGCCGCTACGCCAACGGCGTGGAGATCCTCGACGCCAGCGGCAAGGACGTCGTCTGGTCGCACCCGGTGCCGGCCGGCCTCACCGCCGCGGACTTCCGCCGGCAGACCTACCGCGGCCAGCCGGTCCTGACGTGGTGGCAGGGCACCGGTCTGGGCGGGCTCGCTGCCGGCGTCGACGAGATCTACGACGCGAACCACCGCCCGCTCGCCGAGGTTCGCGCCGGCAACGGCTATCAGGCCGACGGGCACGAGTTCGTCATCACGCCCCGGAACACGGCCCTGATCCTGGCCTACCGCGCGGCCACCGCCGACCTGACGTCGATCGGCGGATCGGCGCACCAGAAGGTGATCGACGGCGTCGTGCAGGAGATCGACATCGCCAGCGGCAAGGTGTTGTTCCAGTGGGACAGCGCCGATCACGTCCCCTACGCGCAGAGCGAGCAGCCGCTGCCGGCGTCGCCGGACACCCCGTGGGACTGGTTCCACGTCAACGCCGTCAAGCAGGACGGCGACAACCTCTTGGTGGACGCGCGCGACACCTGGGCCGCGTACGAGATCTCCCGGCGGGACGGCCGAATCCTGTGGCAGCTGGGCGGCAGGGCGAGCTCCTTCACGGTGCGGGCGGCGGCCGGTCAGGAGTTGAACGCCGCCGGGGCGATCGTCGCCTGGCAGCACGATCCGGAGCCGCTGGGCGGCGGGTACTACACCTTCTTCGACAACGAGTCCGCCGGGACGGCGAACACCGGCAGCGGGGCCGTCTCCGAGCTGCCGTACAGCCGGGTCGTGCTGGTGCGGGTGGATCAGCGGAACCGCACGGCGACGCTGGTGCGGGCCGACGCCCAGCCGGCGGGCCTGACCGCGTCCTCGCAGGGCGACGCCCAGCCGGAGCCGGGCGGCGGGACGTTCGTCGGCTGGGGCTCGCTGCCGTACCTCTCCGAGTTCGACCGGCGCGGAGCAGTCGTGTTCAGCGCCAAGTTCCCGGCCGGTGTGAACACCTACCGCGCCTACCGGTTCGCCTGGCGCTGATGGGAAGGTACTCCCTGAACCTTCTTTCCGCGAGACTTATTCCAAGTCAAAACTGAACCTTGCCTCGCTGGTCTGGACCTCGGATACTGCTGACTACCGCCGTCAGCGAACGATCATGAGGGAGTATCGGATCCAGACCTGAGAGGTGATCATGACTGTGACGCCTACCCTGCGGCGATCACGGCGAATCCGCACCCGAGCGTGCCTCGCGGCGCTGCTCACGACCACTCTCGCGACCGCCGGCGTCGGGCCGGCGGTCGCGTCCAGCCCCCACGACGTGACCTTCTCCGACGACTTCGACGGCTCGGCCGGCGCCGGCGTCGATCTCGGCAAGTGGCACTTCGAGACCGGCGACAACGTCAACAACCACGAACGCGAGTGGTACACGGACGGCACCGACAACGCCGCGCTGGACGGCCAGGGCGATCTCGTCATCACCGCCAAAAGGGAGAATCCCGGCAACTACCAGTGCTGGTACGGCCCGTGTGAGTACACCTCGGCGCGGCTGTCCACCGCCGGCCAGTTCACCCAGGCCTACGGGCACTTCGAGGCCCGCATGAAGATCCCGCGCGGGCAGGGCATGTGGCCCGCGTTCTGGCTGCTCGGGGACGACATAGGCGACGTCGGCTGGCCGCAGTGCGGCGAGCTGGACATCATGGAGAACGTCGGTTTCGAGCCGACCACCGTGCACGGCACCATGCACGGCCCCGGCTACTCGGGCGCCAACGGCATCGGGGCCGGCTACGACGGGCCCGTCTTCGCCGACGACTTCCACACCTACGCCCTGGACTGGTCGCCGGGCTCGATCGGCTGGTCGGTCGACGGAAACCTGTACGAGACAAGGACTCCGGCCGATGTCGGCGGCAATCAGTGGGTCTTCGACCACCCCTTCCACATCATCCTCAACCTCGCGGTCGGCGGCGACTGGCCGGGCGACCCGGACGACAGCACGCAGTTCCCGCAGCAACTCGTCGTGGACTACGTGCACGTGACGTCCAGCGCCAGCGCATTCGCCCCGGGCCAGAGGAGGAAAGTCCGTTGAGGACGAGGGAACGGCTGTTCACGATCGTCCTGGGCGCGGCCCTGACCGCGCTCCTCGCGCCGACGGCCGGCGCCGCGCCGATCCCGGTGGCGCACGCCGCTGGTGACGCGCCCGATTTCGGGCCCAATGTGAAGATCTTCGACCCGTCGATGTCCTCCTCGGACATCCAGTCGCAGCTCGACGGCATCTTCAACCAGCAGCAGGGCAACGAGTTCGGCGGCGAGCGCTACGCGGTGCTGTTCAAGCCCGGCACGTACAGCAACGACGTCAACGTCGGCTACTACACCCAGGTGCTCGGCCTGGGCCAGAATCCCGACGATGTCACCATCAACGGCGCGGTGCACGTCCAGGACCAGGGCGGCGGCGCACTGGTCAACTTCTGGCGCGGCGCGGAGAACCTGGCGGTGAACCCGTCCGGCGGCACCGACACCTGGGCGGTGTCGCAGGCGTCGCCGATGCGGCGTGTGGACATCCACGGCGATCTCCAGCTCTCCGACAGCGGCTACTCCAGCGGCGGCTTCCTCGCCGACGCGAACGTGACCGGCCAGGTCCGATCCGGCTCGCAGCAACAGTGGTTGTCCCGCAACACATCGTGGGGGAGTTGGGACGGCGGCAACTGGAACATGGTCTTCGTCGGCGCGCGGAACGCACCGGCGCAGTCCTTCCCCAACCCGCCGGAGACCACGGTCGACCAGACGCCCGTGGTACGGGAGAAGCCGTTCCTCTACATCGACGGTTCCGGCAACTACCAGGTGTTCGTGCCGGGTGTGCGGACCAACAGCGCCGGCACCAGCTGGGGCGGCGGGTCCGCGCCCGGCTCGTCGCTCTCGATCGACAAGTTCTCCATCGTCAAGCCCGGCGACACCGCCGACACGATCAACGGGGCGCTGGCGGCCGGCCAGAACCTGCTGTTCACGCCGGGCGTCTACCACCTGGGCAGCGAGATCCACGTGACCAGGCCCGACACCGTGGTGCTGGGCCTGGGCCTTGCGACCCTCACGCCGGACAACGGCAACGCGGCGATGACGGTCGACGACGTCAACGGCGTGGAGATCGCCGGGCTGCTGTTCGACGCCGGGTCGAACGGCTCCCAGCAGCTGCTGAACGTCGGCCCGAGCGGGTCGAGCGCCGACCACGGCGGCGACCCGACCACGCTGTCGGACGTGTTCTTCCGCGTCGGCGGGGCCGGGGTCGGCAAGGTGAACCAGGCGCTGGTGGTCAACAGCAACAACGTCATCACCGACGACATGTGGGTCTGGCGGGCCGATCACGGCGACGGCGTCGGCTGGTACGACAACACCGCGAACAACGGCGTGGTCGTCGACGGCAACAACGTCACCGCGTACGGGCTGGCGGTCGAACACTTCCAGCAGTACCAGGTGATCTGGAACGGCAATGGCGGCCGCACCTACTTCTTCCAGAACGAGATGCCCTACGACGTCCCGGATCAGGGCGCCTGGCGCGGCGACGGCAACGGGTACGCGGCCTACAAGGTCGCCGACAATGTCACCGATCACCAGGCCTGGGGCCTTGGCAGCTACTGCTACTTCAGCACGAACCCGAGCGTCGTGGCCGACCGGGCCTTCGAGGCGCCGAACACGCAGGGCGTCAGTTTCCACGACCTGGTCACGGTTTCGCTGGGCGGCACCGGAACCATCAACAACATCATCAACGACGCCGGCGGCGCGGTGAACGGCGGCAACACCGTCGCGGACCTCACCGACTACCCGTAACGCGTGATCCCTGCGCTCATTGGAGAGCACATGCCCTGCACTCGCACGACATCGTTGCGTGCCGGCGCGCTCGCGGTCGGGGTCGCCCTGTTCGGCCTCGCACCGGCGGCGCACGCCGCACCGCACGCCCTGCCGGCGCACTTCGCCGCGCCGTACCTGGAACTCAGCGACTCCACCGCCGGCCTGATGGCCGAGGACATGCAGGCCACCGGCACCAACCACTTCACGCTGGCCTTCCTCATCCCGCAGAACGGCTGCACCGCCCAGTGGGAAGCCGGCGGCGCTCCCGTCGGCTCCTACGCCCAGCAGATCAGGGACCTCCAGTCCGCCGGCGGTGAGGTGATCATCTCCTTCGGCGGGGCCGAGGGCGGCGAACTGGCCCAGACCTGCACCTCCGTGCCGGACCTGACGGCCGCCTACGCCAACGTCGTCGACACGTACGGCGTCACGCGGCTGGACTTCGACATCGAGGGCGACACCCTGAACGACACCGCCGCCAACCAGCGCCGCAACCAGGCGCTGGCCGCGCTGCAACAACAGAATCCCGCCGTGCAGGTGGACTACACCGTGGGCGTGTCCCCGGGCGTCGGCCTGCGCGACGGCGAAATGGCCGTCCTCCAGGACGCCCAGTCGCAGGGCGTGAGCGTCAGCACCGTCGACGTCATGGCCATGGACTTCGGCGACGGCGAGAGCCCGCTCAACGACGGGATCTCGGCGGCGCAGGCGACGAGCAACCAGCTCGCCGCGCTCTACGGCGTCTCCCAGTCCGAGGCCTACGGCCGGATCGGCATCACGCCGATCGCCGGCCAGAACGACGACAACGAGTACTTCAGCCAGGACGACGCGTCCACGCTGGAGAACTTCGCGGCGTCCAACGGGTTGCAGCTGCTGGCCTTCTGGGAGGTCGCCAGCTACGACAAGGCCACCGGCTACGCCTACTCGCGGATCTTCAACCAGCTCCACTAGCGCACCGGTGGCCGGCCCGGACCGGGCCGGCCACCGGCGTCAGTCGAGCGTGCGAGGCAGGCCGAAGTACGGCGCGACCGCCGTGTCGAACCGGGTGAACGCGCAGACCTTGTCGCCATCGAGACCGATCACGACGACACCGGCGAGGCGGAGGCTGCCGGTGATCCCGTCGCGCATGTACTCGCCCCAGGCCGGCTGGCCGTTCGCGCGCACGGGCACCACGTGGTCGATCCGCCCCAGCAGCGAGCGGATGACGCCGAAGAAGCGGTGCACCGCCTCGGTTCCGCGGTACTCGAACGGCAGCGGCGGCATGCGCACCCAGATGTCGTCGGTCATCAGCGCCAGGAGCGCATCGACGTCGAGCTCGGTGAAGGCCGTGACGAAGCGGTCCAGCAGCGCCTGCTCCTCCGGGCCGCCCGGCGCGGGCGGCTGCGGCGAGCGTGCGGTGTTCATCGTCGCGCGGGCGCGCCGAAGGGCGCTGGTGACGGCGTCCTCGGTGAGCCCGAGCAGCTCGGCGGTCTCGGCGGCGCGGTACCCGAGCACGTCGCGCAGCAGGAGCACGGCGCGTTGGTTCGGCGGCAGCAGCTGCACGGCGGTGACGAACGCGAGCGAGATCGCCTCCCGGGACTCGTACCGTGCCTCGGGGCCCGGAGCCTGGTCGGAGAGCTCCTCCCACAGCACGTCGGGGTACGGCTGGAGCCACAGCACCTCGCCCAGGCGGGTCGGCTCGGGCAGCGGCGGCGCCTCCGGCGGGGCCGCCGGCTGCCGGCCGCTGGAACGCAGCATGTTCAGGCACCGGTTGGTGGCGATGCGGTACAGCCAGGTGCGCAGGGACGACCGCTGCTCGAACCCGTCGAGGCCGAGCCACGCCGACAGCAGCGTCTCCTGGAGCGCGTCCTCGGCGTCCTGCACCGAGCCGAGCATGCGGTAGCAGTGCACCCGCAGCTCGGTGCGATGCGGCTGGACCAGGGCGCTGAACGCGTCCCGGTCGCCGGCGCGGGCCCGCTGGAGCAGTTCCATCCGACACCTCCGTCAAGAATCCTCTCCTGTGCAGACCCCGGCGGCCGGCAAAACTGGTCGCTCCCGGACCGACCAGTTTCCGACGATCGCTGTGTCTCCAAGTCCATGAACATCACCGACAAGACCGTGTTGATCACCGGCGCCAACCGTGGCCTCGGGCAGGCGCTGGTCGAGGAGGCACTTCGGCGCGGGGTGGGGCGCGTCCACGCCGCCGCCCGCCGGCCCGTCACCCATCCGGACGGGCGGGTCACGCCCATCGCCCTGGACGTCACCGACGCCGCCCAGGTGCGAGCCGCCGCCCAGACCGTCGGCTCGCTCGACGTCCTCGTCAACAACGCCGGCATCTCCGTGCCCGACGACCTCGGCGACCCGACCGCCCTCGACCAGCACCTCGCCGTCAACCTCTTCGGCACCTACGGCGTCACCATGGCGTTCCTGCCGGCGCTGACCGCATCCCGGGGCGCCATCGTGAACGTGCTGTCGCTCGCATCCCTGGCCACCGTGCCGATCACCCCGGCGTACGCGATCTCCAAGGCAGCCGCCTTCTCGCTGTCCCAGTCGCTGCGGGCCCTGCTTGCCGGGCGCGGCGTGACCGTGCACGCCGCGCTGCCCGGCCCGATCGACACGGACATGATCCGCGGCTGGGAGATCCCGAAGGCCCCGCCGGCGGCCGTCGCGCGGGCCATCCTCGACGGGCTCGCCGACGGCGAGGACGAGATCTTCCCCGACCCGATGTCGGCGGCGCTGGCCGAGGGCTGGCGCGACGGCCCGGCCAAGGCCCTCGAACGCCAGAACACCGCCCTCCTCCCGGTCAACTGAAAGGAAACCTCATGTCCGTCGATCTGAAGGCGCACGCCGTGCGGCTGCGAGACCTGCACCACGGCGAGGAGATGCTCGTCCTGCCGAACGCGTGGGATGCGGCCAGTGCCAAGGTGGTGGCTGCCGCGGGGTATCCCGCCGTCGCCACCAGCAGCGCCGCGACCGCCGCGCAGCTCGGCCTCCCTGACGGCGAGGGCGCGCCGTGGCCGGAGATGTTCGCCGCCGCCGGTCGGATCGCCCGCGCGGTGACGGTGCCCGTCACCATGGACGCCGAGGCTGGTTACGGCCTGCGGCCTCGGGAACTGGTGGACCAGCTGCTGGAGATCGGCGTGGTCGGCTGCAACCTGGAGGACACCGACCACCGTGCCGGCGGGCTCGTCGACGCCGGCCGGCAGGCCGAGTACCTCGCGGCGGTCCGGTCCGCCGCCGACGACGCCGGGATCCCGATCGTCGTCAACGCGCGGATCGACGTCTTCCTTGCCGGGGCCGGCCTGGCCGAGGCTGTCCGGCGCGGCCGGCAATACCTGGCGGCGGGGGCCGACTGCGTCTATCCGATCGGGATCGCCGACGAGCGGGACATAGCCGCGTTCGTCACCGAGGTGCCGGGGCCGGTCAACGCCAACACCAGGCCGGACGGCCTCGGCCTGGCCGAGCTCCGGAAACTGGGCGTTGCGCGCGTTTCCTACGGGCCGCGGTTCTATCGCCGGGCCCTGGCCGACCTGGAGGCGGCGCTCCGTCAGGAGCGGGCGGTCTGACCGCGCACCGCCCAGGCGCGGGCGGTCAGCGGGATGGATCCGTCGTCGAGCGTGGTCAGGCGGATCCGGAGCAGGTCGCGGACGGCGCGGCGGTGGTCGTCGGGCAATGACGCCAGATAGCCGGGTGCCGGGCCCTGGCCGCCGAGGAAGGGCTGCCAGTAGTCGTCGAAATCGGTGAAGACGGTCGGCACCTCGATGGACTCGACCTGCACGTCGAGGAGGCCGGCCGCCGCCCACAGCGCGGCGAGCGGCTCGGGCCGGCACAGCGGGAAGCGCCGGCCCTCGTCGAGGTCGGCCGCTTTCGGGTCGACGGCGATCACGGCGTCCCAGAAGTGGCGCAGCATGGCCATGCCCTCGGCGTAGTCCCAGACGTAGACGGCCGCGACGCCGCCGGGCGCGAGGACCCGCGCGAACTCGGCGGCGGCACGGGCCGGGGCGGGCACGAAGTTCAGCGCCAGCCCGCTGACCGCGGCGTCGAGGCTGCGTGGCGGCAGCGGCAGGTCCCGGGCGTCGCCGACGCGGAAGGACGCCCGCGGATCGACGACGTCGGCCCGGGCGCCGGCCAGGAATCCCTCGGACGGGTCGACGCCGACGATGTCGCCGGGATCGGCCACGGCCAGCACCGTCGCCGTCAGCGCGCCGGTGCCGCAGCCCACGTCCAGCCACCGCCGGCCGGCGGGCACGTCCAGCCAGCGCACGAACCGCTCGGCGACCACCCGACTCCACCGTCCGATGTACGCCTCGTATGCGTCGCCCACCGCCCACACGTCGTGTTTCTGCGGCACGGGCCGACGGTACGCCGACATGGGCGGGCGGGAAATGCTCGATCACGTCGTGACCGGATCAGGCGAAAGGATTTCGCTTTCGCAGGATCGACCGCAGCCGGTCCATTTCCTCCACCACGGTGCGCGCCACCGCCGCACGGGCTGCCGGGCCGAAGCGCGATTCGGGTGCGGTGACGGCATAAACCGCCAGGCCAGGCTGAATCCAGGGGATCGGCGCGGCGATCGTCACCACGTCGTCGAGCGTCTCCACGAGGTAGCCCAGCTCGCGACCGAGCCTGAGCTCGGCCAGCAGCGTGTCGACGCCGCCGGCGGGCTCGGGCACGTCCGGCTCGGACAGCAGCGCCCGGACGCCGGCCTCGTCCAGGTCGAGCAGCAGGGCCTTGCCCGCCGCGCCGCGGGTGAGCGGGAACTCCACGCCGATGCCGGTCTCGATCCGCTGCGGATGCGGGCCGGGCAACTCCTGGGTGCAGGTGCACCTGTTGCCCAGCCGCCAGCAGACGGCGACGGTCTCGCCGGTCAGCGCCCGCAGCCGGATCAGGCTGGTCTGGGTCTGGGCGACGAGGGCGTCGCGGTGCAGCATGACGCCGGCCAGCCGCAGAATCTCCGGCCCTGGGCTGTAGGCCCGGCTGTCCCGGTCGAACACGAGGAAGCGCTCGGCCTCCAACGCGCGCAGCAGGCGGTACGCGGTCGGCAGCGAGTAGCCGAACAGCGCGGCCACCTCGGGGCCGGTCAGCGTCGGCCGCTGCGCGGTGAATGCGCGCAGGATCGACAGCGCGCGGAAGACGCTCTGCGTCCCGGTCACCGCCGGCTCGACCTCGGTCAGGATCCGCTCCGATCCGCTCGTCGTGTGGGGCAAGTCTGGCGTCACCGCGGGCCGGCCCGCCAGTTCAGAAGGTGACCTCGACGCCCACCCACGGATCGGGCTTGCGGCGCACCGCGTACCAGGCGTGGACCAGGCGCGCGAGCGGCGTCTTGCGGGCCATCAGCCGGTACGCCTGCTGCGTCTCGTCGGCGTCCAGAATCCGGCCGACGCCCGCGATGGTCGCCGCGCCGGCCGGGATCGCACCGGCGGAGTCGCACGGCGCCACCGTCACCCGAGAATTGTTCCGGAGGCGTTTGAGTTTGCCGGTGTCGGCGTAGCTCAGGATGTAGAGCGTGCCGTCGCTCACAACGCCGCCGACGGGAGTCGCGACCGCCCGGCCGTCCTTGCGGAATGTGGTCAATCGGACGTTCCTGCTCGCCGCGATACGGGCGATCGCCTCGGGTTTCGATTCCTGCGATGTCATGCCCGAACCCTACATTCCGAGGCCCGAACCGCGCCCGACCTGCTGTTCGATGAGTGCCGTGGCCGGTCACGATGTGATCGGCGAGGATTTTGGCAATCACATGGTGGCCGTTCCTTGTCCGTCATTTCACCGGTTGGAGATGATGTCGGCCGGGTGGATTCAGCGTCTTGAAATGAGTGTTAACGTGAGTTCATGCTCACCCACACCAAAGCCGGCTGGACCGTTGCCGCCGCCGGCCTGATCGCTTTCTCCATGGGCGTCGCCGGCCTGGTCGACCAGGATGGCCAGTTGCGGCTGCTCGGCGTCGACCCGAGCACGATTCCCGCCGACGACCCGCTGCGGATCACCCTGACCAGCGGCTCGGTCGCGGCGGCGAACAACGGCGCCGCGTTCGTGCTGGGGGTGGCCAAGTCGTGGCCGTGGTTCCCGCACTTCACGGTGGCCACCCGCAGCGCGCAGGCGGTCGGCTTCCTGGCCAGGATCGCCACCGGCCGCGCGCCGAGGTCCTATCTCGGCGCGGCGATATGGGAGGCGGCGGGCGCGGCGCTCACCGTGGGCGCCCTCTGGCTGGACCGGCGGGCATCCCGCTGACACCGGAAATCGGCGGACTGCGTGGGATGGCCTGAGGGACAGGGCAACGAGGGGCGAGGGGCACGGACCGAGGGACGGTCGAACCTACCGGCCGGCGGGGTTGTGTGTTAGGAAACCTTCTGAACTATTTCCGCGGCGGGGAGCGAAGGCTGATGAGACGAACGCTGGGCACGGTGCTGGCGTGCGCGGTGGCGGTGGGCATGGCGGCCGCCGGGGTGGTGCCGGTGGCGGCGACGCCGGCGTCCCCGGAGACGGGCCTGACGACGCTGGGGCTTCAGGGCTGGCAGGTGCAGAGCAGCGCGCAGGCCAGCCAGTCGGGCACGGAGATCTCCAAGCCGGGCTTCGACACCGGCAGCTGGCTGAAGGTCCGCCCGGACGACGGCGGCGCGCCGGGCACGGAGATCGAGGCGCTGGTCCAGAACGGGAAGTGCCCGAACGTCTACTTCTCCGACAACCTGCGCAAGTGCTTCGGTTACACCACCGACAACGCGGGCCCGGTGACGATCCCGCAGTTCGCGGTGCCCTGGTGGTACCGCACCGACTTCACCGCCGACCTGGGCAGCGGCGGCACCGCACAACTGGTCGTGAACGGCGTGATCGGCAAGGCCGACGTGTGGGTCAACGGCCACCAGGTGGCCAGCAGCACCACGGTCACGGGTGCGTACACGCGGTTCACCTTCGACGTCTCGAAGATCCTCACCAGCGGCCGCAACTCGGTGGCGCTGGAGATGTACCCGAACGACCCGGGCAGCATGTTCACGGTCTCGGACGTGGACTGGAACCAGGTCCCGCCGGACAACAACACGGGCATCCACTACCCGGTCCAGCTCCGCGTCTCCGATGCGCTGACGGCCGGCAACGCCCGCGTGGTCCAGGACAACGCCAAGGACCTGAGCCGCTCGACGCTGACGCCGAAGACGGACGTCACCAACAACTCCGACCACGCGGCGACGACCCTGGCGAAGGCCACGGTGACGGGCCCGGACGGTCGGCAGACCACGGTGGCGCAGACGGTGACCGTGCCGGCGCACAGCACCCAGACGGTCACCTTCCACACCATCACCATCGACCACCCGAAGATCTGGTGGCCGTACTACCTGGGCGGCCAGCCGCTCTACACGCTGACGACCTCGGTGCCGGGCAGCGGCACGAGCGAGCAGTTCGGTATCCGCACCGTGACCACGCGGCTGGTCGGCGCGTCGCCGGAGGCCCCGCAGGGCGTCCGCAGCTACGCGGTCAACGGCAGGCCGCTGGTGATCCGCGGCGCCGGCTTCGCCGAGGACCTGTTGCTGCACTACGACTCGGCCGACATCGCCAGGCAGATCCAGCTGCTCAAGAACATGGGCATCAACCTCGTGCGAGTCGAGGGCCACTTCCTGCCCGACGACTTCTACAACCAGATGGACCGCGCCGGCATCGTCGTCGACGCGGGTTTCTCGTGCTGCGACCGCTGGGAGCTGCCGGGCGACGAGAAGGGCGTCACCGACGCGGACTTCCACGTGATCCAGCTGTCCGCGCAGACGGTCGGCGAGCGCCTGCGTGACCACCCGAGCGTGATCACGTTCAGCTGGAGCGACAACCAGCCCACGCCGCGCCAGGAAGCGGTGGCGTTGCAGGGCTTCAAGGACGCCGGCTTCACGCAGCCGCTGGTGGCCTCCGCGGAGTACAAGGCCAGCCCGCAGCTGGGCCAGGCCGGTGAGAAGGAGGGCCCGTACGACTACGTGCCGCCGTCCTACTTCTACGACACCAGCCACTTCGACCCGACGGACGACTCCCGCACCAACGTAGGCGGCTCGTGGGGCTTCGACAGCGAGCAGAGCGCCGGCGACACGGTGCCGACGCGGGACTCGCTCAACCGGTTCATGACCGCGGACGAGCAGGCCAAGCTGTGGCAGGACCCCGCCTACAACCAGTACCACCTGAACTTCGAGGCGGACCACGGCGGCTACAACTTCGGCACGCTGTTCACCTTCGACCAGGCCCTCCAGAACCGGTACGGCCAGTGGTCGGGCCTCGACCAGTACATCCAGCGGGCGCAGGTGCAGAACTACGAGAACACCCGCTCGCAGTTCGAGGCGTTCATCGACCACTCGACGAACCAGCCGACGCCGGCCACCGGCACGATCTACTGGCAGGGCAACAAGGGCTGGCCGAGTCTACTGTGGACGCTGTACAACAACGACGGCGACCAGGCCGGCAGCTTCTTCGGCGCCAAGAAGGCGAACGAGCCGCTGCACGTGCAGTACGCCTACGACGACGGCGGCGTCACCATCGACAACCTCGGCGCCGACAGGCAGGACGGCCTGACCGTCGAGTCCAAGGTGTACGACACGGCCGGCAAGGTGCTGGACGACCAGCACTCGCAGCCGGCCGGCCTGGACAGCCAGCAGGTGCGCAACGACGTGCTCAAGCCGAAGACGCCCGCGGTCACCGCGCCGCCGGCCAAGGCCAGCACGTACTTCGTGGAGCTGCTGCTGCGCAAGGGCGATCAGGTCGTGGACCGGAACGTGTACTGGCTGTCCACCCAGCAGGACGTGGTGGACTGGCAGTCGACCTACGGCAACCCGCAGGCGACCATGAGCCAGTACGGGAACCTCCAGGGCCTCCAGGATCTGGTCCAGGCCAAGGTGTCGGCGGTGGCGTCGTCGGAGAAGCAGCGCGACGGCAGGCAGGTCACGAAGGTGACCGTCACCAACACCTCGACGCAGCCGGTGGTCGGCTTCTTCCTGCGGGCGGACATCCGCCGCGGCAACGCGGACGGCAGCGAGCAGGCGGGCGACAACCAGGTCACCTCGGGGCTGTGGAGCGACAACGACGTCACGTTGTGGCCGGGGGAGTCGCAGACTCTCACCGTCACCTACAACGCGGCGGACCTGCACGGCGCGACGCCGGTGGTGAGCCTGCAAGGCTGGAACCTGCCGAAGTTCGACGTGAAGGCCGGCAGTGACGCCGGGTCGTGCGCGGCGCAGCAGGCGGCGGCCGCGAAGGCCGACGTGCTGCACATCGGATAGTCGATCAGCAGTGGAACGGCGTCGCCGGGGTTTCCCGGCGACGCCGTTCCGTGCGAACGGGCAGGACAATGTGAACGCGCTGCTGCCACCGGCCGAGGCCGGCTCACCTCGGGGCTAGGCTGCCGCCATGGTGGTGGACGCGACGGTGGATGCCCTCTACGCGACGTTCGACCGGCTGACCTCGTTGTCGCCGGGCATGTTCTCGCGGGTCGGCGACACCGGAACCCGGTTGGTCTTCACCGGGCTGCCGATGGACACGCTGAACGTGGTGGCGGTAGGACGGGACTCCAGGCTGTCCGAAGTGGACGCTTTCGCGGTGGAAATGGCCGCACTCGGCGCCCCGTGGAGCATCGTGACCCGGACCGAGCCCGACGCGGACCTGCTCGACCTGGCCGCGCGCCACGGTCGGACGTCGTCCAGCACACTGCCGCTGCTGGTCTGGGACGCCGAGCTGCTGCCGACGCTGCCTGCCGACGTCCCGCCGGGCGCGACCGTCCGCCGGATCGCGGGTGGCGACGGCGCTGTGTACGCCGAGGCCATGGCGCAGGGCTTCGGGATGCCCCGGGGGATCGCCGACGCCTTCGCGACCCCGGAGATCCTCGACGCGCCGGGGTCGGCCGCGTTCGTGCTGGAGGTGGCCGGCGAGGCCGTCGCCACGGGCTACAACATGCTCGTCGGCGACCAGGTCGGGATGTACAACGGCTCGGTCCCGCCCGCCCATCGCGGCCGCGGCTACTACCGCGCCCTGGTCGCCGCCCGCCTGCGGCACGCCGTCGCCGCCAGCGCCCGCCATGCCTTCACCCAGAACACCCCGATGTCCCGCCCGCTCTACGAGTCGTTCGGCTTCCAGTTGGCCGAGGAGTGGACGTATCTCACCGCCGCGTCCTAACGGGCCAGTGTGAACGACTGGGTCGGGGAGCCGGTGCAGGTAGCCAGGGTCATCGGCACTGTGGCGGTCAGGCACTTCCGGCCGACCTTGGTGACGATGTGCCAGTTGCCGTTCGACTCGAAGACCGCCTGCCACTGCTGATTGTCGCCGCCGTCGAAGGGGGACAACTGCATGCTGTCGGTCAGGGATCGGGGGCCGTTGTCGATCCGCAGGTACGGGCCGTCCAGCCAGCGGAACCGGAACCGTTGCGCCGCGCCGTTTCCACACGTGTCCTGCGTGACGGCCTGGGTGGAGCCGTCGAGACACATGCCGCTGCCCGCGTTGACCACGCGCAGCCGTGCGGTCGGGTCGATCTGGTCGGTGGGGGCGTTGGTCGGCGTGCCGCCGCCGAGCCAGAGCAGGCCGTCGATGATGAACTTGTCCTGCACCGGATTCGCGAACGTGGACGACAGCGGCGTGTTGGCCGCGTAGTTCATGGCCTCGTGGCCGAAGTTGGCGTACAGCATCCGGTAGCGCTTGTTCGTCCACAGGATGGGGTAGTAGCCGCTGTACCAGGACTGGGTCGGGTCGGTGCCCACCGGGAAGCTCGACGCGTCGACCGACGCCAGCACCTCGATGTCCGGGTTCTGCCGCAGGTCGTTCTGCCAGCTGTACCACTCGCTCACGGCCGTGGTCCACGTCGTCGGCAGGCGGCGGGTGGCCGGGCGCCGCGCGTCGGTGTGCAGCACGGCAGTGGTCGGCGACCAGGTGTTGTTGACGAACTGGCCGGTGCCCATGAACGTGTTGTTGAACCACGGCCAGGTGATGTCCGGGTCGTTGTACCCCGAGTAGTGGAAGCCGAAGTACGCGCCGCCGTGCTCCACGTAGCGCTGGAAGCCGGCGCGCTCGCCGGGGTCGGTGGGGATGTCGTCGAGGAACATCACCACGTCGGCGCGGGACCTGGTCAGGTCGGTCAGCAGCGACCAGTCGGTGGTCTGCTGGTAGGAGAAGCCGTACCGGCTCGCGGCCTGCGGGAACCAGATCGCGGCCTCGTTGTCGAACGCGATGTGCGCGGCGTCGGGCCGGCCGCTGTAGAAGGCGAGCACGGTGAACGGATGCGGGTGCGGCGTGACCACCGTCGCCGGCAGCAGGGCCAGCAGCGCCAGGATGACCCGCACCAGCTTCGTCATCGAACTCCCCAGTTCTCGTCCGCGTCCACCGACCGGTGATCGAACTGGGAGCATGATCGCGAGCTGGTCACGTGCGGCGCATCGGCCGAACGACTGAATTGGTCCAGACCGTTAGTGGCCGCCGAGCGCGAGTCGGGACAAGATGGCGTCGCTCGAAAACACCTACACCGGATGGGAATCGGTCACGCGCGGCACCGACTGAGCGCGGGCCCGGAGGATCTCGGCGGAGGCGGCGTCGGCCGGGAGGAAGGCTTCCAGCCGGAGCTCGGCCAGGCTCACGTCGGTCGCGGTGGCGATCGACATCAGGGTGGTGATCAGCCGCAGCTCGCCCTGCTCGGTCCGCAGCCGCAGCGGGACGGCGAAGCCGACGTAGTCCGGGCCCGGCTCGGTCGGCGGCAGGTAGCCGTCCAGCTCGGCGATGAGGGCGTCGAGCTCGGGATCGGGGCTGGCCTGGGCACGGATCCGCAGCGCCTCGGTGACGTGACGGCCCCACTCCGCGAGATTGATCACCCGCCGGGCGACGCCGTCCGGATGCAGCATCAGCCGGCGGACGTTCACCGGCTCGCGGCGCAGCTCCGGCGGCGTGCCGTCGAGGAAGAGGGTGAAGGCGGCATTGGCCTCCACCAGCAGGCCGCGCGAGTCCACGATCAGCGCCGGATAGGGCATGTGACCGTCGAGCACGCTGCGCAGCGCCGACCGCATCGGCGCCAGTTCCGGCGCGTCCCAACCGGATTCCTGGTACGCCGGGGCGTAGCCGGCCGTCAGCAGCAGCGCGTTGCGTTCCCGTAGCGACAGTCCCAGCGACTCCGCCAGACGCAGCACCACCGTGCGGCCGGGCTGCGACCGTCCCTGTTCGAGGTAGCTCACGTAGCGCTGTGTGGTGTCCGCGCGGATCGCCAGGTCCAACTGGCTCAGTCGGCGAGCGCCACGCCAGCGGCGCAGTTCTCGGGCGAACGGCCCCGGTTCGGTCACGGTGGTCATTGTCTCCATGGTCGGCGCTGCGCCGACGATCCGCCATTCCCCGCGGGGAATCGCAGCGCGGCCGCGCGCTGCCCAGAATCGTCGGCATGAGTCACGAACCCACCGACAGCCACCTGACGCAGTTGATCGACCGCTGGATCGCCCAGTGGAACGAGCCCGACGACGACGAGCGCCGCCGGCTCATCCGCGAGGTGTGGGCCGAGGACGGGCACCAGGTGATGGTCAACCCGCCGGCCGGTGTCCGGGACACCGCCGCGCAGTACGGAGTGCCGTTCCCAGCCGTCGAGATCCGCGGCCACGACGCCCTGTACGAGCGGGTCACCCGCGCCTACGAGATGTTCGTCGCCGCCGGCGAGCACGTGTTCGAGCAGTCGGGCGAGGTGGTCCGGCACGCGGGCAACGCGGTGGCGCTGACCTGGGTGATGCGGTCCCGGCCGGACGGCGCCGTCGCCGGCACCGGACTCGAGGTGCTGACGTTCCACACCGACGGCCGTGTCCGCTCCGACCACGAGTACGTCGCATGAACGCCTACCGTCTCACGCTCCCGGGCGACCGGCCGGGCGTCTTCGGCCTGTGCGTCGCACCGCAGGCGCCGGCGACGCCTGGTCCGCACGAGATCGTGGTCGAGGTGCGGGCGGCGTCGTTGAACCGCCGCGACCTCATGCTGCTGGACGGGACGTATCCCTTGCCCGCCACAGCCGGCGTCGTCCCGCTGTCCGACGGCTGTGGGGAGGTGATCGCCGTGGGCGAGGCGGTAACGCGGGTCGTCGTCGGCGACCGGGTCGCGTCGACCTACTTCCCGCACTGGATCGACGGCCCGCAACGGCTGTCGCACGTGCGGGAGCAGTTCGGCGCCAATCACGACGGCTGGCTCGCCGAGCACGTCGTGCTGCACGAGGAATCGGCGGTGCGCGTGCCGGCACACCTCACCGACCCCGAAGCGGCGAGCCTGACCTGTGCCGGCGTCGTGGCGTGGTCGGCGCTGACCAAGCCGCGGCCGGTTCGGGCGGGGGAGACCGTCGTGACGGTCGGCACCGGCACCGTCGCCCTGTTCGCGGTGCAGTTCGCACGGATGCACGGCGCCCGGGTCGTCGCGGTGACGTCCACTTCGGACAGAGCGAAGCGGTTGCTGGCACTGGGAGCCGACGAGACCATCGACCGGACCGAGACGCCCGACTGGGAGCGGCCGGTGCTGGACCTCACGGGCGGAGCCGGCGCCGAGCACGTCGTCGACACGGTCGGATCGCTCACCCTGCCGAAATCCGTTGCCGCCGGCGCGTTCAACGCGCAGGTCACCCTGATCGGCGCCTTCCCGGGCGGGACGCCGACCGCGGATCCGTTCGGCGGCAGGTACCTGTCGATCCGCCGCATCGCCGTCGGCAGCCGCGCCGACTTCGAGGCCATGAACCGGGCGATCGCCGAGCACGGCAGCCGGCCGGTGATCGACCGGGTCTTCGGGTTCGACGAAGCCGCCGAGGCGTACCGGTATTTCCGTGACGGCAAGCCCTTCGGGAAGGTGGTCGTCCAGCACTGAGACCAGCGCTGGAGGAACCGGCGAGCCAGCTCGGTCGGCCCGGTCCTGGCGAGAATTCGCCATCGGCGCGCCACTGACAGCCGTGGTGGTCACTCTGGTCGGGCCCCGCGCCGCACTCGCCGTCAGCGCGCTCGCGACGGTAGCGGCGGCCTTGTCCTCGAATCGTCGTCGGCCGTCAGCGTGTTACACCCGAAGGTGCGGTGCCGGCTGGTGAACGGGTGATTGTCGCCGTCGTGGGGTTAGCGCCGGCGGTCCGATGCCGACGTCACGGTGGGCGCGTCCCCGATCCGTGACAGGAGCCAGTGTTGGAGCCGTTCCGCCAGACGATCGACGCCATGAACGAGCATGTCCGCCGGCACGACCGACGGTCGGACTGGCGCGAGGTGCTCGGCCGGGTGCTATTGGACGCGCGTCCCCAGGAACAGCCGCAGGCCTTCCTCCGCGCGCTGTTGGAGAGCGCGGCCGTGTGCGGCACGGCGGACACGGCGGTGCTCGCGGTGCTCATCGACGGCGGCCGGTGGCTGCGGGTCGCGATGACATCGGGCGGCTTCGGCGACTGGGCCGGCCGGCTCATCCCGGTCGAGGGATCGGTGTCCGCGCTGGCGATCGAGGCCGGCCGGGCGGTGCTGCTCGGCGACATCGAACGGGACAGCGGCGCGGTGCGGGCCGAGCGCAGCGTGCGGGTCGGCCCGGCGCTGGTGGCGCCGGTCTGGCTGGACTCGCGGATGGTGGGCGTGGTGGGACTGGGTCGGCACATCGGCCGGCCGGAGTTCCGCAACGCCGATCGGGACATGCTGGTCGGTTTCGCCGAGCACATGGGCTGGTCGCTCGTGCTGGGCGAGGACGGCGACGCGCCCGCGCCCATCACCGCCGAGGAGTACGCCGGGATCGCGAACCGGACCGCCGCGGCGCTGTTCGACGTCACGATCGAACTGTCGCGGATCGGCGCCGCCGCCGACGATCACGTCCACCGCCGGCTGGCCAGTGCGATCTCGACGCTGGCCACCGCCATCGAACGCCTGCACGGCCGGCTGCGCGGCGCCACCGACCCCCGACCCGACATGCGGCAGGAGTTGGTGACGGTCCTGCTGGCGGAGGCCGGCCAGTGCGGGCTCGTGGCGCACGCGGACGTGCCGCCCGACCTGGACCCGATGATCTCCACCCCTTCGCGGGCCGACCTGGCGGCGTGGGTCGAGCGCGGGGTGCGGATCGCGGCGTCGTGCGGGGAACTTCCGTACGTGGGACTGTCGGTGACCCCCGACGGGCTCGAACTCCGTTACCGGGGGCGAACACCTGACGACGACCTGGACGGGGTGGCGCTGCGGGACGACTCCGTGGTGCTCACCCGGGTGTTCAGGCCGCAGCGGTGAGCGCGGCGTCGGCACGGCTGTCCGGTTCCGCCGTGCGGCGGGGGCTTCGGCTCGCGGCCGTCGAGTTCGCCGGGCACGGCTGGCCAGTGGTGCCCGTGTCGTACTTCGACGGCCACAGCTACCGGTGCGTGCAGGCCGACTGCTACCAGGAGACCCTGCATCCCGTGTGGCGGCTCTGGCACGACCGCGCCAGTGCCGATCCGAAGATGGTCGCCGCCTGGTTCCGCCTGCTCACGCTGTCCGTGGGTGTGCGCACCGGCGTCGTCTTCGACGTCGTCAGCCTGCCCGAGACCACCGGCACCAAGGTCCAGGCCGCGCTGGCCGAGCGCCAGACCCTGACGCCCGTGGCGGTCTGGCGGGAGCGCGGCCATCGGCTGTTCTGGGTCGAGCGGGACCTGCCGTGGCGGCCCGTGCTGGGGCGGCTCGACGCCCGGGTGTCCGCCCGTGACGGCTGGGTTCCCGTCCCGCCCACCCCGACGCGGCACGGCCCCGTGCAGTGGGCCGTGGCGCCCGCCCGCACCGACTGGGGCTTCGTCCGGCACCAGGATTTCCTCGCCGCGGCCGCCACCCTGCTATGAGCCGGTGTGCTCGCCCAGGCCGCGCGCCAGGCGGCGGGCGTGCCCCAGATAGGGGCCGGACAGGGCCTCCAGCACGGCGTGGAACACCTCGTTGTACGGCTGGTTCTCCGGTGTCAGGGCGGTTCCCTCGGCGGTCGCCGGGGCGCGCAGCACCTCGCCGAAGTCGCGGACGCACTCGAGGTAGTGGCCGAGGCAGTCGGCGGCGGTGCGGGCGACCTCGCCGGTGGTGCGGCGGCGGGACAGGCCGAGCAGTTCCCGCCGGACACCGGGCAGGAACTCGTAGGTGATGCGGTCCGGCGCGAACACGCCGGCCGGGTCGACCACGGGCCGCAGCAGCCCGGCGGCCAGGATCTCGGCCAGGTGGTGCGGGAGGGACAGCGGCAGCCACTTGCCCTGAACCATCCGGATCACCGGCAGGTTCAGCGGCGCGGCGGCCAGCAGCGTGGCCAGGGTGAACGCCTGCCCGGACGCGGACGTGCGGAAGTCGATCACCCGCTGGCCCGCCGTCAGGTCCGCGCCGCCGGCCTCGAACGTCCACTTAGGACTGGGGGTGGCCACCTGGAGGTCGGTCCACGCCGGCGAGCGGGTCAGCAGCCGGGTCCAGGTCCGCAGCCAGCGGGAACTCAGCTCCAGCACCGGAACGGGCAGGCCGCCGTCGCCGGACAGCGAGCAGTCGATGGCCGCGCTCGGGCCGCCCGGCGACCGGGAGCGTAACCGCGCCCGCTGCGCGGTGATGCCGGAGATGCCCCACAGCGGGGCCGGCAGCAGGTGCACGATCGCCACCGCGGCGTCGTGCCCCCAGGCCCGCAGCCGGTGCAGCGCGGTGCCCGCCGACCAGGCCACGCCCAGCCCGTCGGTCAGCACCAGCACCATGCGGGACGACGGACCGCCGACGGCCGGCTCCGCCGGGGCCACCCGCCGGTCGAGCGGCCGGCCGACCCGGAGATCGCGCCGGCCGGTGTCCAGGTCGTGCACGTCGACCGAGTGGAACGCCCGGGTGCGCCGCAGCGCCGCCACCACGTCGGCGACCGTGTCGTCCCAGATCGGCATGGTCAGCCCGGCGTCGACGACGAGGTCCAGCTCCCACAGCTGCTCGTGCGCCCGCTCGTCGCTCCACAGCGGATCGTCGATCCAGTCCCGCACCCGGACGTGTCCGCCCGACTGGTCCGGGCCGTGCGCGGCCGGTGGCACCAGCGCCTCGGCCAGCTCGTCCACCTGGTCCAGCGCCGGCACCGACGGCCACAACCGGTTGCCGATGCGCTGCACGGCCTCGCGCCGCGCGGGCCGCCCCCAGGCAGTGGCCCGGTCCCTGGCCCGCGGCGACCGCGTGGTCAGCCAGCCCTCCGTCAGCTCGTAGTCGGTCATGTGCGACCGTCCACCCAGAAGGCCAGCCGGTCCGCGTCGTCCCACAGCACGACCACGTCCTCGCTCGCCCGCTCGTCGGGCCGGGCCCGCCGGCGCAGGTCGTGCAGCCGCGTCGGCAGGTCGTGCAGCGGGCCCTCGGCCAGCCTCGACACCGTGTCCGAGAAGGCCTTGGTGGAGCAGTCGTGCCGATGCCACATGATCACCGGGATGCCCATGCGCAGCCCTACGGCGATCTCCTGGTACGAGTCGGCGGCGGGCGGGTTGCTCAGCACGAGGCAGCCGACGTCGTAGTTCAGGGACAGCTCGGCGGACAGCCGCATCATCGACCCGTGGGTGCCGCGGGCCCACAGCACCTGCGGTGTCGGGTCGTCCTTCAACTGCCGCCAACGGCGGCGCCAGTTGAGGTGCAGGGACGGCGTCCGCAGCCGTTCCAGGCTCCGCACGACGACCTGGTGGCGGCTCGGCAACTCGTCGTCCGAGAACCAGCGGGCGATGGGTTCGTTCAACAATGCCAGCGGCACGACGAACTCCAGGGTCACCGCGGGACCGGCGGTCGCCTCGATCCGCTTGACCAGCTCCTCGGTTCGGGCCGGCAGGTCGGCCAGCGTGACGAGGTTGTCCTCGCCCCGTTCGAGCCGGTCCGTGCCGGGGCCGCGCTGGACCCAGTGCGACAGCCGGATGATGTCCGAGTCCAGCGGATCCGGCTCCAGCGCCATGGTGAGGTAGATCCCGGCGGCCCCGCCGCCCGGCGGCAAGGTCTGGCGGCGGACGGTCGACAGCTGCGTGGTCAGGGCGAAGCGCTCGGCCATCCGGTCGTTCCACGAGCGGAGCGCGGCGGCGACGTCCGCGTCGGCCCGGTCCGCCACACGTTCGACGAACGCCATGCAGGGCGGGACGCCGTCCGGCCCGGAGTTGTATCCGCTCAGGTGCAGGAAGGTCGGCCACGCGTCCCGTTGCCCGGCCAGCATGTGCAGCGGGAACGCGGCGGCGATGGCGTCCATGTCGATCGGCTGGCCGTGCAGCAGTTCCCGCAGCGGGAGCAGGTCCTCCTCGGTGAACAGGTCCAGCGCGTCCAACTCGCTCTGGAGCAGCCGCAGCAGCCGCACGGAGTCGGTCGGCCCCTCCAGCTCCGCCAGGATGTCGATCAGGGACGCGATGCCGCTGGGGTGGTCGGCCAGCGTGTGCACCACCGACACGATGTCGTCGGGGTGGAACCGCTGCCGCAGCCGGTCGCCCACCTGGCTCAGCAGCACGCGGTAGCTGGCCTCGTCCCGGAGCACCTGGGCGTCTCTCAGGGCGAGGGCGATCCGGCCCAGGATGTCCGTGCGGCTCAGGGAACTGGTCACCGGACCTCACCCCGCTCCGCGGCGCTGACGTAGTGGCCGGCGATCGACTCGAGTCCCACCTTGATCCGCTCCAGGGTGGACCGGACCCGGGCGTCCAGGTCGGCCCGGGCGAGGCGGCCGCTGATCCACTCGGCGATGTCCGCCGGCCCCTGGTCGGACGGTGTGAACGGGCCGGGCAGCCAGTGCGCCACGATGTTCTCGGCGGCGTCCAGCAGCACCCGCTCCGCGGTCAGCTCGTCGAGGATGTGCTGCCAGTCGCCGAGAAAGCCCAGGCCGACCAGGCGGGCCTGGCGGATGCTGGGGTGCAGGTCGGTGGTGTCCAGCCCGCGCAGGAACCGGTACTCGTCCTGGCCGTCGGCCTTGCGGCTGTCGGCCAGCACCCGGCCGAGGTAGCCGATGGCGCTCACCGCGTGGCTGGCCAGCGCGATGTCCAGCACCCCGTACGCGGAGTTGACGTGCCGCAGCAGCGTCGCCTGGTTCTGCGCCGACGACGCCACCGATTCGACGTACGGGAGCAGCTCCACCAGACCGGCATGGGCGACCGTCAGCACGAACCGGCTCGCGTCCGGGCCGTGCGGCGACGCCGGCCGCAACGCGTGCAGTTGCTGGCGCGCGATCGGCGACACGTGCAACTCAGCCGGCCGGGCGCAGGCAGTGAGCAGGAAGTCCGTGATGTTCAGGCATTCCGCCGCGATGCCGCCCTGCTCGTCCCGCAGCAGGTCGGCGATGTCGGTGTCGTCCACCGTGATGTCGCACCAGGCATGCGCCCACGGCCAGCACATCGACTGCCGCACATTCCGCTGCCGCAGCACCTCCGACGCCCGGCAGGCCAGCGCGAGCCGCGCCGGATGGCCGGCGGTGTTCAGCGCGGACACGAGCGCGGCCAACGGTTCCAGCAGTTCCGGACAGGACTCGTCCACCCGATCGATCACCCCCGACACCAACGTAGCCGCGCTGTCGACGACGACCGCCGACTCGACGAGCGCGGCCGCGACCAACAGCCGCGACGCGGGGGAGGCGGGCTCCACCGCGGCGAGCAGCTCCTCCGTCGCCACCGAGCCGTCGGCGAGCAAGCGGTGTGCGGCGGCGACCAGCATCGGCTCGTCGTCGCCGGCATACACCTCCCGCCACGACTGCCGCGCGGCCTCCGTCGCCGGCTCGGTGATCAGCCGCGCCGCCGGACTGCCCGCTGCCGCCGGGTGAGTGGCGGCGGTGGCGAGCAGGACGGGCCATTCCGGGCGGTCGGCCAGCCCGTAGCCGAACCGCCGGACCAGCAGGTCGGCGAGCCGGCCGGCGCCGGCGAACGCGGTCAGCACGGTGAGCCGGTCGTCCTGGAGGCGGTCGATCTCGTCGGTGCGGACCGCGCCGAGCAGATCCCGCTCGACCTGGTCGAGACGGCGCGCGGCCGCCTCGACGTACCGCTCGTCGATGGCCGGGCTGAGTGTGGCGCCGAGCTCGGTGAGGGTCCGGTGCGCCGCGTTGACCACCGGCCACGGCCGGGCGGGGTCGACCAACTCCCAGGTCACGCCGATGTTCGCGGTGAGACGGGCCTCGGCGGTGGCGCGCAGGGCACTGATCATCACCGGTTCGGGCGTGTCCGCGGTGAGCGCCGCCGCGACGGCCGTTCGCAGCCCGGTCTCGACCTCGGGCACGGTGTGGCAGGCATCCACCATCACGTCCACGACCTCGGCCCGCGCCAGCTGCGGCGCGCCCACGTCGGTAGCGACGGCGACGAGCGCGGCCAGCGCCGGCTGCGTGCCCAGTTCGACCAGGGCGCGGGCGGAACGGTGCCAGCCGTATTCGCCGGTCGCGCACGAACGCAGCGCCGCGGCCTGCTGGTCCACGAAGGAGGCCAGGAACTCGGGGGAGACCGACTTCGCGGCGCGCAGCAGCCACGCGCCGTACCGCGGATCGGTGTCGACCGCCTGTCGCAGCACGAAGTCCACGGTGTCCGGGTGGGTGGTCGGCGCGCTGACGAGGATCCGGATCGGCTCCCGCCAGTCGAACGCCAGCACCCGCCGGCCCAGCTCGTCCGGACCCTCGCCGGCCAGCGCGCACGCCGCGAAGTACTCCTGGAACAGCTGGTGCAGGAAGCGCAGCCGGCCGTTCTCGCGGTGCAGGATCTCGCAGTCGACGATCTCCGCGAGCACCGCGTCGAGATCGTCGAGGTCGGCGCAGAGCTGGTGGACCTCGGCCTGCGGCAGCTCGGTGATGTTGCCCTGCGACACCAGGTTCGACGCGATGGCCTGCAACACCCGGCTCTTCGTCGCCAGGTCGAACCGCTTGGGGCCGCGCTCGTGCACGGGATGGTGCCGCTCGGTCAGGTACCAGTCGGTGAACTCCGCGAACAGGTCCCCGATCGCGGTCGGCATCTCGCCGGCGCCGGCGTACCACTCGACGATCATCCACAGGAACAGGGGCGTGCGGGTCAGTTCCCGCAGCTGCCGGTATTCCGGGCTGTGGGTGAGGCGGCCGAGGAGCTCGCCGTCGTCCGACAGCCCGCGCGAGCGCAGCGCCTCCTCGACGTAGGCCGTCGCGCTGGTCAGCTCGACCTGGCCGAGGCGCACGAGCGGGAAGTCGAAGACCTCGGTGCGGTACCGCGCGGTGCGCTGGCACACCACCAGCGGCGCGCGCGGGTAGCGCCGGCGCAGTTTCCGCAGCCAGTGGAGGAAACGGCTGGAGTCCGTTATGGACAGTTCGTCGACGCCGTCCACCATGAGATGCAGGCCGCCGATCGCCAGCAGCGCCAGGATCTGCTCGACGCCGACGAGACCGACGAAGCCGGACAGCCGGCACAGCACCTCGCCCGGATCGACCGTCCGGTCGCCCTGGTCGTGCAGGTCGCGCGTGATGTCCGAGGCGCGCACCAGGACGGGCATCCGGGTCGGCATGTCCTTGCGGTCGGGGTCCCCTGCGACCGTCGCGACCAGCTGGAACCGCAGTTCGCGCAGCACCGTGCTCTTCCCGGAGCCCGCGTCGCCGATCAGCGTCGCGGTCGGCAGTCCGGCGACGACCGTCAGCGCCTCGTCCTCGGGGCCCTGTCCCACACGGGCCCGCAGCGGGATGAACGGTCCACGCTCGCGCCGCAACCCCGGGAGCAGCGCCTGCGCGGCCGCGGCGCAGTGGGTCCGGGTCAACTCGGCCCTGGCCGCGTTCAACGTCTCGGCCAGTCCGGCGGGCCAGGTGTCGGCGTCCATGGCGTCGACGGCGAGCACGAGATCGGCGAGGACCGCCTCGTCGCCGGGGCGTCCCTCGTGGGCGAAGGCCATGGTCACGGCCGCCAGCTCGGCCGGCGTCCAGCGGCCGAACGGGCCGCCCGCACCCGGCTTCAGCTGCTCGGCCGCCACGCCGGCGGCGATCACCGCGGCGGCGACGGCGTCCGGGTCCTGCTCGTCGGCCAGCCACTTGAACGTGCGGCACGCGCCGAGGGTCAGGGCCCCGAGGTACTCAACCCTCCACGAGGTGTGCCCGTTCAGGGGATACGCCTCGCGGGCGCCGCGGCGAACCTCCCACAGGAGCCGGAACGCCAGCGCGAACCGCGGGGAGGTCGTCGCGAGGACCGGTTCGATCCGGGCCAGCACGGTGTCGACGGGCAGCCGACTCGCGACCGCCAGCAGGCGTTGCAGCCGCACCAGTTCCGGCCGGGTCAGCCGGGTGGCGAGCACGTCGCGCAGCAGCGAGATCTCCAGCCAGGCCGGGTCCGACAGCAGCGGCTTGCCGGTCGCCGTCCTGGCGTAGTCGATCAGGCAGAGCAGATCGCCGACCAGCATGATGTTGCGCGGGTTGAGATCGCCGTGCACGAGCGAGGACACCCACGTGCCGCCCAGCAGGCCGTCCACGTGCCGCAGCGGGTGCCCGATCCGGACGCCGTCCAGCACGATCCCGTCCTGGTCGGCGGCGAGCGTGGGCAGGAGCGCGGTGAGCTGCTGCCACCAGTGCGTAGCCCGCGTCCGCACCACCCGGCCGTGCAGCTCGACCGGGCGCTGCCCGACCAGCTCGTCGATGAGCAGGCCGTCGGTCGTCCGGATCTCGACGGTCACGTCCTCGTCGGCCAGTCCGAGCCACCCGTCGGCGTGCCGGCGGAGTTCCATGAGCGGCAGCCAGATCAGCTCGCCGGCCCGGATGAGCGGCGGCTCGGGGGCGACCGTGCAGGCCGAGCTCAGGATCGCCCGCGGGTGCTGGCGCTGGTCGAGGAGCTCGGCGGGCTGCGGATACTGGAACCGCAGCTGCCCGTCCTTGGTGATGTTGTCGACCTCGACCACGATGTCGGTGCCCAGCTGCCGGTTGAGGTGGCGCATGCGGGCGCGGGCGTCCGCCTTCACCCCGTGGTAGAGGACCGTGACGGCCTGGCGCATGAGCTTGCCGACCGCCCGGACGGCCGTCGCCCCGTCGGCGCGGTCGAACGCCTCGGTGACGACGTCCTCCAACGTTCGGGCCACGCCGTCGGGCTCCGCCGCGAAGTCCGAGATGT
The DNA here is from genome assembly GCF_003387475.1 of Kutzneria buriramensis. GTDB lineage: Bacteria > Actinomycetota > Actinomycetes > Mycobacteriales > Pseudonocardiaceae > Kutzneria > Kutzneria buriramensis. Next base: position 30,259 of record NZ_QUNO01000024.1, read on the forward strand.
GCTGGTAGACAACGGCCTCGCGGTCGCCCGCCAGCCCCGTCGGCCGGCCGAGCGCGCCGGTGGTGACCGCCTTGATCTTCAGCAGCAGCGCCTTGTCCTCCTCGGCGAAGTGCCGGTGGTAGGCCTGCCACTCGTCCCCGGTGGCCGCCAGCGACCCCAGCTTGGCCACGAACCGCTGGGACTGGTTGGAGTCGGCCCGGTAGACCCGGATGTCCAGCACCTCCGAGCCGGACCGGCCGCCCGTCAGCCGCCGGGCCACCTCCACCGCCCGCACCGACTCGGGCCAGTGGCCCGGCCCGGATCCCACCGGGATCCGGCTCAGCACGGACTCGATCTCCGGCTGGTCGACGTCGGCGATCCCGCAGTCGGCCGCGAACCGGATCTCCACCGCTGGCACGTGGGCGGCTCCCTGGGGTCGGCGCGGAATTCCATGATGGCAGCGAGATCGTGTAGCGGGATCGCCCGTCTCGGCGACCTCGTACTTCCGGTTGATACGGGCGGCGGGCCCGGCACCTACGATGAATCGGTGCTGCGCTCCCTGTGGGACGAACCCCGCCCCGCGCTCCCGTCGCCGCGGGTGTGGCGGGACTGGACCCTGGTCGGCGTGTTCGTGGCCGGGGCGGCGCTGGAGGGTGCGCTGCAACAGGATCTGGCGTGGCGCGCGGTCTCGGTGACCGTCGCGATCGCGCTGGCGCCGCTGCTGTTGTGGCGGCGAAGCCGGCCGCTGCTGGCGATCGCCATCGCGTTCGTGGTGGCGGGCCTGGCGCCGCTGCTGACGCAGGGCCAGCCGCCGAACGTCTACGCCATGGTCTACATGCTGCTGCTGCCGTATTCATTGCTGCGCTGGGGATCCGGCCGCGAGATGGTGCTCGGCTCGGCGGTGGTGCTGGCGAAGATCGGCTTCTGGCTGCTGGCCGGCTTCGTCGGCGCGGGCCAGGCGCTCGGTGAGGCGGCGGTGCTTGTGACGGCCGGTGCGGTCGGCGCGGCGATGCGTTACCGGGCCAGGGCACGCAGGCGCGAGTTGGAGAAGGCGAAGCTGCTCGAACGCGAACGCCTGGCACGGGATCTGCACGACACCGTCGCGCATCACGTGTCGGCGATGGCGATCCGCGCCCAGGCCGGGCTGGCGATCGCCGAGACGCAGCCGGAGGCGGCGTCCGAGGCGCTGCGCCTGATCGAGGCGGAGGCGTCACGCGCCCTCACGGAGATGCGCGCCATGGTCCGCGTGCTGCGGCGCGACGAACCGGCGGAGCTCGCGCCCAACCCGAGCATCACCGACCTCGAACAACTCGCCGGCCGGGAGGGCACCGGCCCGCTGGTGGACGTGGCGATCGACGGCAACGTCCAGGGCGTGTCGCCGTCGGTGGGGGCCGCGATCTACCGTCTGGCCCAGGAATCGGTGACCAACGCCCGCCGCCACGCCCGGCACGCGACCCGTATCGAGGTCCGCGTCGCCGCGGACGAGCGGTCGGTGCGGTTACGGGTCAGCGATGACGGCGACAGCCACGCCCGCGCCGCCGGATCGTCGGGATACGGCCTGGTGGGCATGGCCGAACGCGCCGGTCTGCTCGGCGGCACCTGCGACGCCGGCCCGAACCCCGACCGCGGCTGGACGGTGACCGCGGTGTTGCCGCGCACGGGAACCGGCGCATGACCATCAGCGTGGTCGTCGCGGACGACCAGGAGATCGTCCGCACCGGGCTGACCATCATCCTCAACGCCCAGCCCGACATCGAGGTGGTCGGCGAGGCCGGCGACGGGGAGCGGGCCGTCGAGCTGGCCCGCCGGCTGCGGCCCGACGTGTGCCTGTTCGACATCCGGATGCCCGTCGTCGACGGCATCGAGGCGACCCGGCGGCTGGCCGGCCCGGACGTCGAGAATCCCCTTGCGGTAGTGGTGATCACGACGTTCGACCTGGACGAGTACGTCTACGCGGCGCTGCGGGCGGGCGCCCGGGGCTTCCTGCTCAAGGACGCCGGCGCCGCCATGCTCACCCAGGCCATGCACGCAGCGGCCAGCGGCGAGGCGCTCATCGCACCGAGCATCACCGCCCGGCTGCTGGACGCCTTCGCCGACGCGGGGACCACGACCCCGCCGGCGCAGCCGCTCGATCCGCTGACCGCCCGTGAGGAACAGGTGCTGTCGGCCGTCGCGGCCGGCCGCACGAACACCGAGATCGCCGACGAGCTGTACATCACGCTGAGCACCGTCAAGACGCACATCGCCAGCCTGATGACCAAGCTGCAGGCCCGGAACCGGGTGGAGATCGCGATGTGGGCGTATGAGACCGGCCGGACGCGGCCCGGCCGAAAGTACTAGGCCCGCCCCCGACCATCGGACGGCCCGACTCCGGCCCGTGCTCCGATGATCCGGACCCGGTCCCGCCGCGACGATCTGGCCATGACCTCGTCAACCAGACGGATGTGGCTCCTGCCCACCGGACTCATCCTGCTCAGCACCATTCCGCTGGTCGCCGGCGGCATCCTGATCGACCAGCTGAACACCGGCTCCCGGATCATCGCGGACAACGCGAAATACCTCGCCGACCCCGTGCCGGTCGTGACGCACATCGTCGGCGTCACCGTCTTCTGCCTGCTCGGCGCCTTCCAGTTCTCGGTCGGCTTTCGGTCGCGATGGCCGCGCTGGCACCGGATCGCCGGCTGGATCGTGGCGCCGTGCGGGCTCGCGGCGGCGTTGTCGGGGCTGTACATGACCGTGTTCTACCCGCGTCAGGTCAACGTCGGCGATCTGCTCACCGCCTTCCGGCTGGTGTTCGGCACCGCGATGGCGGTGTCCCTCGTGCTGGGGTTCGTCGCGGTCCTGCGGCGCGACATCGCCGGGCACCGCGCGTGGATGATGCGCGCCTACGCCATCGGCATCGGCGCCGGCACGCAGGCCGTGACGCAGCTGCCCGTCGTCCTCGCCGTCGGTCCACTCAACGTGCTCACCAACGCTCTGATGTCGCTCGGCGCCTGGCTGCTCAACCTCGCGGTCGCCGAGTGGTTCATCCGTGGGCGGTCCCTGCGCGCGAAGCCGTCACGCCGCAGGGCCGTCGCGACGGCGGCGTAGCGAAGTGTTCGGGTGGGACGGACCGAGTCCCGGAAAATCGGAAGACCGGGAACGGTGTGTTTCCTAGAATTTGGAACTATGAGGGCCATGTGGGGATTTGTCTGCGTGCTGGCCGCCGCCGGCGGGCATCCCGTGCTGGGGGTGCTGGCGGTGGCGCTGCTCGTCGCCGTCCTGCCCCTGCGGTCCCGGGTGAGCGGGCGCGTCTCGGTCCCCAGTGGACGGATGTGAGGCGGGCTCGGCACTGGTCGCGGTGACGCCGCCGCCGGGTGTGCTCGGCGGCGGCACGACAGTGGGGGTGGTGGTCGAAACGGCCACGGTCGGTCGCGGCAGGGTCACGCCGGTGGTGGCCAGGCCGATCGGCGTGGACGACGCCGACCGCGGTGGCGTCGAGGCGCGGGGCGGGGCGGCGCAGAAGAAGCACGGATCATCCCCAGGTGGGACGACCTCGTACGGGATCGCGATGCCGGCGATCATCAGTGCGAGACCGCCGACTCCGGCTGTGCACGACATGATGGTCGAGCGTCTCGTGCGGTCGGACATCCGAGTGATCCTCACGTGTGCTGGCGACAGCACCGTCGAGTATACGAAGATCAATTGAGGCTCGGCACCGGCACTCGTCCCAATCGCGTCTACATCACTGTAGTTGTTAGGTGAGGCTGTCCTGGGTTACGGTGTGCGCCGCTCGGGGCCCACCGTCGACCGCAGGGAGTCACCTCCATGTCCTCCGCGCAGATCGCCCTGCTCGGTGCCATCGCCGGCTTCACCATCTACCTCGGCCTGCCGATCGGCCGGCTGCGGGCGCCGATGCCGCGGCTCAAGGCCGGCCTGAACGCGGTGGCGATCGGCATCCTGGTGTTCCTGGTCTGGGACGTGCTCACCCACGCGTGGGAGCCGGTCGACGAGGCGCTGGGCCACCAGGAGGTCGGGTCCGCGCTGGCCAACGGCCTCGTGCTCGCGGCCTGCGTCGGCGTGGGGCTGCTCGGGCTGGTGTACTTCGACCGCTGGTCCGCGCGCCGGTCCAAGCGCCCGGGGCCCGGCGCGGCCGCCGTCGGCGAGCTTGACACCGCGCGCAGCGGCGCCGGCGAGCTGGCGCTGATGATCGCGGTCGGCATCGGCCTGCACAACTTCGCCGAAGGCCTGGCCATCGGCAACTCCGCCGCCAAGGGCGAGCTCGAGCTGGCGGTGCTGCTGATCATCGGCTTCGGCCTGCACAACGCGACCGAGGGCTTCGGCATCGTCGCCCCGCTCACCGGCAGCCGCCCGTCCTGGGGTTTCCTCGCGCTGCTGGGCCTGATCGGCGGCGGCCCCACCTTCGTCGGCACGCTGGTCGGGCAGGCCTTCGTCAACGACACGCTGTCCATCGCGTTCCTCGGGCTGGCCGCCGGTTCCATCCTGTACGTCGTGATCGAGCTGCTGGCCGTCGCCCGCAAGGCGGCCCTGAAGGAGATCACCACCTGGGGCGTGTTCGTGGGCCTGGTGCTCGGCTTCGCCACCGACGCCGTGATCACCGCCGCGGGGGCGTGAGCGGTCAGCACTGGGTGTCGCGGGCGGTCGCCAGCAGGCCGGGGTCGATGTGCGGCGCGGACTCCGGGTGGGACTGGAGGCCGCCGGCCGGCTGAGGGTGCTGCTTCGACCAGGTGTCCAGCTGCTGCAACACCTCCCGCGCGGCGGAGTTGGGCGTCAGGTCGGAGAAGCCGGTGCCCACGGAGAGGTCCAAGGTGTCGTCGTGGCGGCCGTCGCGGATCAACTGCGTGCACGGGATCGCCAGGCTGAGGGTGCGGGCGGCGGCCTGACCGGCGGCGCCGAACCGGATCTGGCCGACGCAGGTCATCGCGCCGGCGCCATAGCGTGGGTCGTCGCCGGGCTGGCCCGCCGAGGCGAAGCCGAGCCGCTGGAGCTCGCCGTCGGTCCGCTCGGCCGCCCCGTGCTGCGTGCCGGCGTTGAGCACCCGCACGCGGATCGCATTCGCCGGCTCCGGCTGGACGGTGTCGAGCGCGTGGTACGGCGTCGGCTGCCAGCCGGCCTGGCCGGCGGCGGGTTCCGGGCAGCGCACGAGGGCGTCGGTGTCATCGGCGTCGTGCATGACCTTCAGCCAGACCAGCACGCCGACGAGGCCGAGTACCGCCAGCAGCGCCACGATTCGGTGCCGCCGGATCGTCTGTCGTCGGAGTTCGGTCATGGTTACGGGTTGCCGGAACCCGCCTCGGCATAAACGGCTCGCGGCCGGATTGTCGGTTTCAGGCGTCGAGCGCGGCCCGCAGGGCGGCGAGGAGTCGGACGGCGTCGGCGAGTCGGCCGGGCGGGAACGTCGATCCCAGGCCGTTGGCCCAGCGGGCCTGCGCGGGCCGGACCGCGGCGAGCATCTCGTGGGCCCGCGGCGTGAGGCTGACCAGCGGGGACCGGCGGTCGTCGGGGTTGGCCCGGACGGCGACCAGGCCGTCGGCCCGCAGCCGCGTGACGATCTCCCGCACGCTCTGCCGGCGCAGGCCGCGGTGCCGGGCGATCTGGGCGACCGTCGTGCCGTCGCGGTCGATGGCGCCGAGGATCTGCCAGCGGGCGCTGGTGAGGCCGAACTCGGCGACCAGCCCGTCGCCGGCGCGCAGCAGTTTGCCGTTGAGCTGGAAGACCTCGTCGATCAACGCGGTGATCAGGTCGCCGCCGGTGTCCCGATGGTGCTGGTCCATCCGGACACCCTAGCCCGGATTTTGACAGGGTCCTGTCGAGTGCCTCCGCTATCGACAGGACCCTGTCGATAGCGGAGGGGTGGAGACATGGACGGATGGTTGGCCGGCAAGGTCGCGCTCGTCACCGGGGCCAGTCGGGGCATCGGCGCGGCCATCGCCCGCACGCTGGGCGGCCACGGCGCCGCGGTCGCCGTGAACTACGTGCAAAGCCCCGACCGCGCCGCCCAGGTGGTGGCCGACATCGAGGCCGCCGGCGGCCATGCGATCGCCGTCCGGGGTGATGTCAGCGATCCCGCCGAGGCCGAGCGCGTCGTCCGCGAAGCGCAGGGCCTGGGCCAGGTCGACGTCCTGGTGTGCAACGCCTTCGGTCCCACCACCGGCATCCGGCGGCGGCCGACCGTCGATTCCTGGGACGCCGTCGCCGCGGTCCAGCGGCGGGTCGCCGTCCAGCTGGCGTGCACCCTGAACTGCGTCCACCTGGTGGTTCCCGGCATGCGCGCCCGTGGCGGCGGGTCGATCATCCTCATCGGCGCCAGCGGTTCCGCCGGCGGCGGAGCGCCCGGGCTCGCCGAGATCGCCGTGGCCAAGTCGGCCCAGGACGCCGCGGGTATGGCGCTGGCCCGCGAGCTCGGCCCGGACGGCATCCGCGTCAACACCGTCGCCCCCGGTCTGGTGCCTACCGACGCCAACGCGGGGGAGCATCAGGCGTCCTGGATCGCCGCGGCCGAAGCCGCCACTCCGCTGCGGCGCGTCTCCCGCCCCGAGGACGTCGCCCACGCGGTGGCGATGTTCGCCGGCGACGCGACCCGCCAGGTCACCGGCGCGTACGTGAGCGTCGACGGCGGGCGAAGCCTCGGCTGAGGACCGGCTCAGGCCAGGGCAGCCACCAGCGCGTTGATCACGCCCTGCCAGTGCCGGCGCTGCTGTTCCCGCTCGGCGGCGTCGGCCAGCCGTTCCTGGTGGACCCGCAGCATCGCCCGCCCCGGGCCGGTCGCCCGCACCGCCACCTGCAGAGTGGTGTCGTGCGACCAACCCGGCGGCCACCAGGTGAGCCGGACCCGGTCCAGCGCGTGGAAGCTGCGGGTCTCGCCGCGGATCCCGCTGGTGGTCTCGTAGCCGGCGCCCGGTTCGGACAGCACGGCGACTCCCTCGCCCAGCCAGATCGCCATGCCCGCCGGCGAGGTGACGAAGTCCCAGACCTCCTCGACCGGCCGGTTGACGGTCTTGGACACCCCGATCTGCCAGCCGGCGCCCTTGGTGCGGCCGACCTCGCTCATCGCACCACCGCCGCGACCGCGCTGACCTCCAGGAGCGCGCCGGCGACCGCGAGGTCGACGACCCGCACGGCGGTGACCAGCGGCGTCGCGCCGGCCAGCGCGGCGGCGGCGACCGGGTAGACCTGGGCGAGGTCGACGCCGTGGACCAGCAGGAGGGTCACCGCGACCAGGTCGTGGACGGTCGCGCCCCCGGCGGCCAGCGCGACCTGCAGGTTGGCCATCACCCGCTCGGTCTGCGCGGCGGCGTCGTCCCCGCCGACGAGACAGCCCTCGGCGTCGACGGCGTTCTGGCCGCCGACGTAGATCGTCGTCGCGCCGGGCGGCACCACCGCGACGTGGGTGAAGGCGGGGGAGTGCACGAGCCCGGCCGGGCGCAGCAGCGAAATCTCGGTCATGCCGCCCAGGATGGCGCACTACCCGGTCAGCCAGTGTCCGGGTTTGGCGGACAATCACCCTCGTGAACACCGCGAGCCGCCGCCTGGAGACGCTGTCCCTGTTGCAGACGCACCCCGGCATCCCGGCCGCCGGCCTCGCCGCCCGGCTCGGCGTCACCGAGCGCACCGTCCGCCGGGACATCACGGAGCTGCGCGGGCTGGGCTACCGCATCGACGGCGAGGCGGGCCGGGCCGGCGGCTACCGGCTCGCGCACGGCAGCACCATGCCCCCGCTGCTGCTGGACGCCGACGAGGTCGCCGCGGTCTCCCTCGGCCTGCGGACGGCCGTGACCGTCGACGGGCTGGAGACCGCGGCGGTCACCGCGCTGGCCAAACTCGCCCAGGTGGTTCCGGCGCGCTGGCAGGCCCGGCTCGCGGCGCTCGCGGACGTGACGTCCCTGCCGAGTCAGCGGTCCCGCCGGGCCAGCCGTGACGTGCTGGTTCCGATCGCACTGGCCTGCCGGGTGAACGAAGCCATCCGCATCCGCCACCGCCGGCCGGTCGACGTGCAGCCGCACCGCCTGGTGGCCTTGCGCCGCAACTGGTACCTCGTCGCCTGCCCGCGCGATGCCGCCGAGTGGCGGGTGTACGCGGTTGACCGGATCGACGAGGCCCAGCCGCTCGGCATCCGCCTGCCAGCGCCCGAACCGCCGGCCGACGCGGCCCGACTCGTCGCGGACACCCTCGCCCACGGGACGTGGCGGCACAGCGTCCGGGTCCGCGTGCACACCGGCGCCGACCTGGTCCGCGAACTCGTCGAACCAAGCGTGGCGACGGTGGTCGAGGACGGCGACGAGTGCGAGCTCCGGTTCGGCACCGACGACCTCGACTGGGCCGCCCGCTGGCTGGCCTACCTCAACCTCGACTTCGACGTCGTCGAACCGGCCGAGCTCGCGGACCGGCTGCGGGCATTCGGCGCCTGGCTGGCCGCCCGGCACTGAGCTCAGTCGAGGTGGAACACCTCCTCCAGCGGCGCCCACCACTCGCCCTGCGCGGCGGAGTCCACCGGCTGCTGGCACGGGTCGGTGAACGTCCACCACCGCTGCGTCTCGGGATCCGCCGCCACCTGGGCCATGTCCGCGGCGTAGTCCTCGCCGACGTACTCGAGATAGCTGAACAGCAGGCCGTCCCGCAGGAAGATCGAGTAGTTGCGGACGTTGGCCTTGGCCAGCGCGGCGAGCACGGTCGGCCACACCGCCGCGTGCAGTGCCCGGTACTCGGCCTCGTGCTCCGGCCGCAGGCGGATGACGGAAGCGAATCGTTGCATGGATGCACCTTAGGGAGTGCGGAACACCTGCACCTCGGCGAGCGCGAGATAGTTGGTGCCGGCCAGCTGCACCATCACGTACCGGCCGCTCGCGCCGACCGGCAGCCGGGTCGGCCGGCCCATCGCGCCGGGCTGGTGGCTCGACCACACGCCGGGGCGCGCAGCCTGCTGCGCCGGGGGCAGCGAGTGGTCGAACGGCGTATCGGACACGAACACCCAGTAGTCGGTGGCGCGGTCGGCACAGCAGTCCGTGCGGTTCCACAGGTTGATGCCGGCGATGGACTGGCTCGCGCCGAGATCGACCTGCCACCAGGCGTACTGGTCGTAGTCGGTGTGCGACAGGGAACCGGCGAAGTACGAGCCGTTCGTGTTGCCGTCCACCGCGTTGGCCGGCGGGGCGCCGAATGCCGTCGAGGACTGGGTGGCGGCCTTGCCCTGCGCGATGTTCCGGCTCGGGTCGTAGGTGTAGGCGGCGTCGCCGATCGGGCTGGCGCCGACTTGGACGTAACCGTCGTAGACGCTGTCGGGTAGAACCGCGGTGAGGTGGTTCGGTCCGATGTGGACGGTGCTGGTCGCCTTGACGCCGTTGATCGTCACTGCGGCGTTCGGGGCGAATCCCCGTCCGGAGACCAGCACCTGGTGGTCGGTGATCGGGCTGACGGCCAGCACGGCCGGGGCGGTGGACAGGTGCCGGAACGGCGGTTCGAGGCCGGCCGTCGCGAGTGCGGTGTTCGGTATGACGCCCGGTCCCGGGTTGTAGGGGATGAGCGTGTTGCCGCCGCCGTCGACGAAGTCGGTGCCGACGTTGTCGCAGAAGTAGTTGTTCAGCGCGCCGACCCGGTACGAGTTCTTGACGACGATGTGGCCGATGGTCGAGCAGCCGCCGTTGAACGAGCCGCCGTCGACGTACTGGGCATTGCCGTCGATGGTGATGTACGCGCCGCCCTCGTCGTTGTAGACCGCGAAACTGCTCTGCTTGTTGGCGAAGGTGACGTTGCCGCGGACCGTCAGCCCGTGCGCGAGGCTCTGGCCCTGCGGGCCGTTGGTGTAGATCGGCGCGCCGTCGTGCCGCACCCCCATCACGTCGTAGATCACGTTGTCCGCGATCACGTTGTCGGCCTGGATGTTCGGGTTGGTGTCCGGCGTGGTGGCATTGGTGTGCCAGCCGGCCCAGCCGTAGCTGATGCCGCTGTAGGGCAGGTTGCCGATCTCGTTGTGGCTGACGGTGGTCCGCCGCGCGTAGCCGCCCCAGATGCCCGCCGCCCCGGTGTACTCGACGCCGGTGTCGTGGATGTAGTTGTCGCTGATGGTGTTGTCGACGGAGATCTCCGCGCCCGAGGTGACCGCGACCTTGGCCGGCGTCCCGGCGCCGACGATCGTCACATACCTACCCTGGGTATCGGTCGGCACGACGGCGGCGCCGTTCTGGTGGCTGGACCAGACGCCCGGTCGGGCCGCGATCCGTTGCGGCGGCTGCGATCCGTCGATCGGCGTGGTGGAGACGAACACCCAGAAGTCGCCGAGGTCCGTGGCCGTGATCCTCGTCTGCCACAGCGGTTGCACGCTGCCGAGGTCGACCTGCCACCACGAGCCGTGGTGGATCGCCCGCCGACCGGCGGCGAGGTCCGTCGCGAAGGCGGTCGGCTGCGGGTCGTCGGTCGTGCCGAACTCGATGCCGTTGCCGGAGACGTCGTCGATCTCGTTGCCGGACAGCACATCCGAGCGGGCGCCGTGGTACGTGCCCAGGCCGGCCGCGCCGAGGTGGGTGAACGTGTCGCCGGTGATCCGGACGTTCCTGGTGCCGACCAGGTCCACCGCGGCCGGCGGGCGGCTCCAGGCGGCGAACGGGCAGCTGCCGGCCGGCGACACGTACTGGCACAGGCCCTGGCTGTTCGCCCCGTTCACGCCCTCGACGTACATGTTCGCCTGCATCTCGGGGAAACCGTTGTCGCCGCTGGGAGTGAGCCAGGTCGTGTACGCGAAGGTGATGCCGCTGAAGGTGATGTCGTGCAACGGATTGTCGGCGGTGGAGGAGGTGGTGATCAGCTGCTCCAGCACCGGCGCGACGAAGTGCATTGTCGCCGGGTTCTCGCCCGGCCGCGGGTCGTAGTAGACGGTGTGGTGCGTGCGGTCGAGGTACCACGTGCCGGGGCTCAGCAGCTCGTACGCGTTCTCGATCCGGGTCGGCGTCGCCGACTTGTCGAGCGCGGGGAAGCCGCCCGACGGATTGTCGCCGTCCGGGGCGGTCGGCGTGCTCGGGAGGTCCATGTTCGACCAGCACGGCTGCTTCATGGTGATCGCCGTGCCGCTGATGGTCGCCACGTCGCAGAGGGGCTGCGTCCACGCGCCATGGCCGCCGTCGAAGACGAACTCGATGTCACTGGGGTTGCGCCACGTCGCGAGTGTGCCGTCGGCCGCGGTGAAGCCGCCCGCGGTCTGGGTCAGCGCCACCGGGCTGCTGCCGGAGCTGCGGGGGATGCGCGTGCCGTCGGCGTACAGCTGGCGCGTGTTCAGGTCAGCCGGCACGGGCGCGGACCACAGGTCGCCGGTGTCCTGGCGCCAGCCGGTGATGGTCGTGCCGCCGCTGAGCACCGGGTGGGCACCGGGCGCGGCCGTCCAGGTGACGCGCTTGCCGTCGACGCCGGAATCGCCCGGCCCGAAGGTGAGCGGGGCGGTGAGCTGGTAGGTGCCACCGGCCAGCAGCACGGTGACGTCACGGCCGTAGGCGGTGCGTCGGGCGGCGGCGTTCTTGGCCTGGACGATCGAGCACGGCTGCCGTGAGGTGCAGGCCTGGCCGTGCCCGTCGGGAGCGGCGTAGACGGCCTGGATCTCGGCCTGTGCCGGGGTCGGCGCCACGACCAGCGCGGCGGCCGCCAGACCGACGACGCCGACGAGTCCGCGTGCTGCCTTCAGAACCTGACGCGCCATGCGCGGCCTCACACCTCTCAGTGGACCTGGCCCGTGGCGGCGGGACGACGAGAAGATAATTCGTCATACGTATCTGGTCAAGGTGGTGACGCCGCGGGGCGACCCCTCGCGAGGAGGGGCCGCCGCGCGGGCGTGATCAGTGGAAGGTCAACGAGGCGGAGCTGACGGTCTCCGAGCCGGGGCACAGCGGGCCGCCGCTGGTCAGGGTGGCGGTGAAGGGGCCGCCGGTGTAGTTCCGCGTCGTGCCCTGGCGGGCGTAGGAGACGTTGGTGGCCTTGTAGGAGCAGGTGATGCCGAGCTCCGTCCCGTTGACGTCGACCTCGGGCGCGGACGCCGTGCCGGCGGTGTCGTCGAAGGTGACGGTCGGGTCGTTGGTGAGGCCGGCCGTGATGCTGCCGGTACAGCTCGGGTTCACGGTGGTGTGGTCGATCGTCAGGGTCGTCGGCGGCACGTCGCTGGTGGTGGCGTTGGTCCACGAGCAGCTCGAGCCGCCCACGGTGATGTTGCCGTCGACCTGGCCGGTGGCGGCGTAGGCGGGGACTGCCAGGAGCACGCTGCCGGCCACGGCGGCGAGGCCGACGAGTAAGCGAGCCGTCTTCATGTGGTCCTCCTACTGCGTTTCGCGTCTGCGGCGGTTGCTCCACCGCCGGGAACGCGCTAACGCGTGGCTGACCACGGGGTTCGGTGCCGACCATTGAACGTGAAGATGATTCACGAACCCGATGATGGCACGGGTTGGCCGGGTCTCAAATGGATAGTCAAATGTTAAGGGTCAGGAGGCGGCGAGCAGTCCGACGCCGAGGGTGACGACGCCCAGGCCCAGCGCCAGCATTCCCAGCCACACCAACCAGATCAGCCGGTTCGGCTTGGTCACCTCGCCACTTCCCATGGAGGAGAAGAAGAATCCCGCGGAGATCAGCGCCGCCGAGGCGGGGACGCCGAGTCGGGCGACCCAGCCCCACAGCCCGTCCAGTCCGGCGGCGTCGGCCAGTATCAGCGTCACCAGGCCCAGGGTGACCAGCACGCCGGCGTGCGCGTGGCCCGCGCGGGCGAACGCCTTCTGGAAGTCGGTCATCGGCACCGCGCCGCGGACGATCCGGGTCATGAACCAGCCGCCGAACTCGATCCCGACGATCGTCAGCAGCGTGACCCCCGCGATGTCGCGCGAGGCCGCCGTCAGCGCCAAGGTGTGCATGTCTGCCTCCCCTTTTGAGAACGCTGTTATAAAACACCGTTTCGATCAGGCGGTCAAGCCCGTGAGGGGAAGGTCGCCGCGCCTTCGCGATCGGCCGGTCAGGCGCTCAGCGGGCGGCCGTCGCCGGAGACCGCGGCGTCCTGATAGCCGGACGCCTGTGTCTGGTACAGGTCGTGGTAGCGGCTGCCCGGGCCGAGGGCCATCAGCTCGTCGTGGGTGCCCTGGGCGATGATCCGGCCGGCGTCGAAGACGTAGATCCGGTCGCACATCCGCACCGACGCCATCCGGTGCGTGATCAGCACGCAGGTGGTCCGCTCGTCCAGTTCGGCCAGCGTGCGGTAGATGCGGCCCTCGGCGATCGCGTCCAGGCTCGCGGTCGGCTCGTCGGCGATGAGCAGGTCGGCCCGGCGGTAGAGGGCGCGGGCGATCGCCACGCGCTGCTCCTGCCCGCCGGACAGCCGGGTGCCGCGGACGAACTGCTTGGACAGCATCGTGTCCCAGCCGTAGGGCACGGCCGCGGCGACATCGTCGGCGCCGGCCGAGGCGGCGGCCGCCAGCAGTGCCGTGTCGCCGGGATCGTCGCGGTCCGGGCGACCGAGGCGGATGTTGGCGGCCAGGCTGACCGGCCAGTGGATCGGGTCCTGCATGACGATCGCGACGCCGGTGTGCACCGAGTCCGGGTCGACCAGGGCCATGTCCACGCCGTCGCGGGTGATCCGGCCGCCGGTCGGCTCGTACAGGCCGGCCAGCAGCTTGGCGGCGGTGGTCTTGCCGGAGCCGTTGAGGCCGGCGAAGGCGACCTTCTCGCCGTGGCGGAGGGTGAAGCTGACCTCGTGCAGCACGGGGTCGCTCGCTCCCGGGTAGGTGAAGCTCACCTGGTGGAAGGCGTAGGTGTGCGGCCGGCTCGGCGCGAGGACGGGGCGCGGCGGCCGGACCCGGGCGGCGCAGTCGCGGAGGAACTCCCGGAACGCGTTGACGTACAAGGATTCCTCGTACAGGCGGTTCACCGCGAGCACGACGTCGGCGAGGCGGGCCCGGCCGGTCTGGATCGCGATGAGGGCGCTGCCGGCCACCGGCAGCGGCACTCGCCCGGTGACGACGAACACCGCCAGCAGCGCGTAGGCGATCGTGAGTCCGGTGCCGCCGGCGGCGCGGCCCAGGAGCCGGTTGCGCGCCTGGCGGCCGGCGAGTGCGAGTTCCTCCTCCTGGAGGATGTCGCCGAAGGCGGTGATGTCCTTCTGCAGCACCGGTTGTGCCTGGTAGGCGCGGATCTCGGGCGCGGCGATCTCGTTGTCCGCGAGCCGTTCGATGAGCCAGCGTCGGCGGCGTATGGGGGAGAGGCGCCGCATCATGTCGTAGAGGGCGCGGGAGTTGGTCAGCGCCGCCCAGGAGTCCGGGATCACCGAGACGATCAGCGGCGGCAGCAGCAGCGGGTCGAGCAGCGCCAGTGTCGCAGCGGTCGCGGCCAGGCCGGTCAGCGAGCCCACCGCGGTGACCATTCGGGACCATGCGCCGTCGACGTGCATGCTGGTCGACTGCGAGGCCAGTTCGCGGGCGTTGTACCAGTCGGGGTCGTCGTAGGCCGACAGCGGCACCGTCACCGAGACGCGGAACACCTCTTCCTCGCACGTACGGCGCATCAGCACGCCGATCACCTCGGTGCCGTACTGGCTGATCGCATCCGCCGACCGCTGCACCGCGAGCGCCGCCACCACAACGAGTATCGCCGGCAGCGCGGCGAGAAACCGTTGCGGCGTCGGCCCTTCCGTCACCAGTTGGCGCAGCACGGACGCCGTCGAGTACAGCCCGAACCCCGACGCCACGCCCGCAGCCGCCGTCGTCGTCACGACCAGCGCCACCAGCGCCGGCCGCCTCGCCCACGCCAGCCCGACCAGGTAGCGGGCGGTGTCCGGCAGTCGCAATGCCATCCGCCACAACGAGGTGTTCCGGGCCTGCGCCTCGAAATCCGCCGATCGCCACGGCGGAGTGACCAGCTCGTTTTCCGTGCCGGCAAAAGGATCGCCCCTACGCGCGCGTCGTCCCGCCACATGCCCTCCCCTTGTGCGCCGGTAAAGCCTTCATAGCGAACCCCGGGCGGATCGAACAGGCGTTCGCCCGGATGTCACCGGGATAGGTCATCGCCCCGCGCCGCGAGTCCCGGAAATTGGGGGCCCACAGACCCGACTATCGGACCTTGCCCGTTGTCTCGGCCGCCGGGCAGAATCCCGCACGCCTAGCACCTGTGACGGGAGTGACAACGATGTCAAGACGTCGGCTCGGACCTGTTGCCGGCACGGTGCTGGCCATGCTGCTCGCCGGTGCTCCGGCGGTGGCGGCGCCGGTCGTGACGGATCCGGCGGGCCTGGTGGATCCCTTCGTGGGGACGGGCAGTGGCGGCGCGGTGGTGGGTGACGTCGACACGTTCCCGGGCGCGTCGATGCCGTTCGGCATGACGCAGTTCAGCCCGGATACGACGAGCCGGCCGGCGGGTGGCGGGTACTCGTCGGCGGACAGCCAGATCACGGGGCTGAGCCTGACCCACCTGTCCGGCGCGGGCTGCGCGGTGGCGGGCGACATCCCGTTCCTGCCGCTGGTGGGGGCGGTGCCGGGCTCGCCGGACGGTGCCAGCGAGCCGTTCAGCCACGCCACCGAGCAGGCGAGCCCTGGCAGCTACGCCGTGACGCTGGGGCAGGTCCGCACGGAGCTGACGGCAACGGACCGCACGGGGCTGGCGCGGCTCACCTACCCGCCGACGGCGCAGGCGCAGCTGCTGGTGAAGGTGGCGAACAGCCAGAACGGATCGGCCAACGCGACGTTCCACACGATCGGCGACCGGCAGATCGCCGGCTCGGTCAGCAGCGGTCACTTCTGCGGCCAGCCGAACTCGTACACGGTGTACTTCGCCGCCAAGTTCGACCGAGCGTTCACGTCGTCGGGGACCTGGGGTGGCGGCACGGCCAACGCGGTGTCGGCGCACGCCCGCCAGGTGCCGGTGCCCAAGCAGTCGCACACGACGCAGGGCAGCGGCGTGGTGGCCGGCGGCTATCTCACCTTCGACACCACGGCCAAGCCGGTGGTCGGCATGCAGGTGGCGATCTCGTACGTGAGCGAGGACGGGGCCCGGGCCAACCTCAAGGCCGAGGACGCCGGATTCGCTTTCGACCGCGCGGCGAAGGCCGCCCGCAGCGCGTGGAACGGTCAGCTCGGCAAGATCCAGGCACACGGTGGAACGCCGGCTGAGCAGCGCACCTTCTACACGGCGCTGTACCACTCCCTGTTGCACCCCAGCCTGTTCAGCGACGCCGATGGCAGGTACCCCGGCTTCGACGGCAAGCCGCACACGGTTCCACGCGGCCATGCGCAGTACACGGACTTCTCCGGCTGGGACATCTACCGCTCGCAGATCCCGCTGATCGCGCTGCTCGATCCCGCGCAGGCCGGCGATATGGCGACCTCGCTGCTCAACGCCGGCGACCAGATGGGCTGGCTGCCGAAATGGCCGGTGGCCAACGGGGAATCCGGCGTGATGAACGGAGATCCGGCCGATGCGATCCTGGCCGGGGCGTGGGCGTTCGGCGCGCACGGCTTCGACGCGCGGCACGCCGTCGACGAGATGGTGCACGGGGCCCGAGACAGTGGGACACAGGGCGGCGGCGCGCCCGGACAGGGCTGGTACGTGGAACGCCCGTCGAACGCGGGATACCTGGCCAACGGGTACGTGCCGAACACCCAGGCAGACTCGATCTCGCCGGTGCCCAACGGCGCGTCGGAGACGCTGGAGTACGCGCTCGGCGACTTCGCCGTGTCACGGCTCGCGGGCGCCGTGGGCCGCAACGACATCGCCGGCGCGTTCACCAAGAGCTCGCAGAACTGGGCCAACCTGTTCGACACCGCCACCGGCTACATCCGGCCGCGTGACGGCGACGGGGCGTTCCCGCCCGGCGATCCGCTGGCCATGGGCGGCGGGTTCGGGCAGACCGGGTTCCAGGAGGGCAACGCCGCGCAGTACACGTGGATGGTCCCGCAGAACCTGGCCGCGCTGATCGGCGGCATGGGCGGCCGCGATGCCGCCCGCGCGCGGCTGGACCAGTTCTTCGGACAGCTCAACGCCGGCCCGAACCGGCCGAACGAGTGGGCCGGCAACGAGCCCAACCTGGATACCCCCTGGGCGTATGACAGCGTGGGCGCGCCTTGGCAGACGCAGTCGACCGTCCGCGCGATCATGGCGCAGCTGTACGGGCCGACGCCCGGCGGCGAGCCGGGCAACGACGACCTCGGAGCGCTGTCGTCCTGGTACGTGTGGGCGGCGATGGGGATCTACCCGCAGACGCCGGGCGTGCCGATGCTGGTGCTGGGCACGCCGTTGTTCGACCACGTCACCGTGACGGCCGGCAACGGGCGCCGGATCGAGATCACCGCGCCGGGGGCGGGCGACGCCAAGCCTTACGTGCAGAGCCTGCGGGTCGACGGCCGGCCGAGCACGCACACGTGGCTGATGCTCGCCGACCACCCCGGCGTGACCGCGCTCGACTTCACCGTTGGCGCGCAACCGAACCGCAGCTGGGGAACCGGCGCTTCCGACGCGCCGCCGTCGTTCGGCGCCGGGCCGGTCACCTTCCCGCCGACGACCCGCGCGCAGGTGCGCACCGATCCGGCGCAGATCCGTCTCGCGCCCGGGGCCAACGCCACGGTGAACGTCCTCGTGGACAACAGCCTCGGCAGCCAGCCGGCCACGGTCACGTGGACAGCGTCTTCGCCGAACAGCGGCATCACCTTCGGACCGCCGACCGGCACGGCGACGGTGGCGGCCGGGGCGAGCACCGCCACGCCGCTCACCGTGAGCGCGAGTCCGCAAGCCACCGCCGGCTTCTACTCCGTCAGCATCGCGGCGAAGGCCAGCAACGGCGCGATGATCGCCAAGAGCCAGATCCTGGTCACGTTGGCCAGCCCCGGCCAGACCATCCCCACCGCGTACGTGTCGAACTACTCCGACAACACCGTCACGCCGGTGGACCGCGCCAACGGCACCGCAGGCCCGGTGATCCCGGTCGGCAGCGGCCCGGACGGCGTCGTGGTCACGCCGAACGGCGCGGAGGTCTACGTCGCCAACAACAACAGCAACAACGTGTCGGTGATCTCCACCGCGGACAACACGGTGATCGCGACGATCCCCGTCGGCTCTGTGGCGGCCGACCCGGCGGTCACGCCGGACGGGACGACCGTGTGGGTCAGCAACTACGGCGACGGCACGGTGCAGCCCATCGACGTGGCGACGCACACCGCGGGCGTGCCGATCAAGGTCGGCGCGAATCCCGAACGGTTGGCGATCTCGCCGGACGGCAAGGACCTCTGGGTCGCCAACCAGGGCTCGGGGACCGCCAGCGAGATCGACACCGCGAGCCGTGCCGTCGTACGCCAGGTCGCCGTCGGCGCGCAGCCGTTCGGCGTCGCGGTCAGTGCCGGCGGTACGGCGTACATCGGAAACGCCGGCGGCAACTCGGTGTCCGTCATCGACGGGTCAGGCGTCACCGCGACGATTGCGCTGGGCAGTTCGCCGGCCGGGATCTCGCTGTCGCCGGACGGCAGCCGGCTGTACGTGACGGCGGCCAGCGGCGGTGTGCTACCGGTCAACACCGCCACCAACACCGTCGGCCCGCTCATCGCCACCGGCGCCAGCCCTTATGCCGCCGCATTCACCACCGACGGGGCGACGGCGTGGATCGTCGACTCGGGTTCCAACGACGTCCGGCCGATCACCGTCGCCACCGGCGCCGTCGGCCCCGCCGTGACGGTCGGTACCGTGCCGGACGGTATCGCGCTCACTCCGTGAGAAGGGGACAGCCAGCATGTCCGAGTTCGCCCGCCGTCAATTCCTCGGCGCCGCAACGCTGTTGGGCGCCAGTACCGCCGTGCCCGCGGTGGCCGACGCCGCGCCGGACGGCCGATCCCGCCGGGTGCGGTTCGGGCTGAACTACACGCCCAGCAAGAACTGGTGGTACTGCTGGTCGGACTGGGACGCCCGGTCGATCCGCGCCGACCTGGCCGACATCAGGGCGCTGGGTATGGACCACATCCGGATCATGGCGCTGTGGCCCGAACTCCAGCCGAACGCCACCTTCGTCCGGCCCGAGATGGTCGACCGGGTGCGCGAACTGCTCGACCTGGCCGGTGAAAGGCGCCTCGACGTCGAGGTGACGGTGTTGAACGGCGCGGTCAGCGGCTTCCTGTTCGTGCCACCGTGGCTGATCAACAACGGCACCGGCAAGGTGACGAACTTCTTCACCGACCCGGACACGCTCGCCGCCACCCAGCGGCTGTTCACCGCGTTGGGCAAGGGCATCGGCCGGCATCCGCGGTTCCTCGGCTTCGACCTGTCCAACGAGATCTACTGGTTCGCGCAGCCGTTCGGCATCGACGTGGCGCCGGCGGTCGGCGACGGCTGGCTGCGCACCATGTTCGCCGATGCCGAGGCGGCCGCCCCCGGCCGGCTGCACGTCGCCGGCATCGACCACTTCCCGTGGCTCAACGACGACTACTTCAGCCGGGACGCGCTGGGCACCACGGGTTCGGTCAGCGCCAACCACACCTGGGCGGGCTGGGTCGACATCTTCACCACGTACGGGCCGATGTCCACGCCGTCGCTGCACTACTCGGAGTACTTCATCGAGCTGATCAAGGCCTTCCACACCGATCCGCACCGGCAGGTGTGGATCGAGGAGACCGGCATCTCCTCGGTGTGGATGGACCCCAAGCTCATTCCACAGTGGACGGAGCAGTCGATCCGGAACATGGTGAGCTGCGAGGACCTGTGGGGCGTGACCTGGTGGTGCTCGCACGAGGTCAACCGCGGGCTGACCGGCTTCAACCAGCTCGAGTACGACCTCGGCGTCTACACCAACGACCGCCGGCTCAAGCCCATCGGCGCGACCATCGCGGACCTGATCCGGGAGTACGACCACAATCCGCCGAAGGCCATCCACCGGTCGTCGGCGCTGGTGCTGCCGGACGGCATGGTCCCGTCGATTCCGTTCTTCGAGCCGTTCATGCGTCTCATCGACAAGGGCGTGCGGCCCGCCGTGGTGAAGGCGAGCCGCAGCACCGACAAGGCCTACCTCGAGGCGCGAGGCATCGACAAACTCATCCAGCTCGACGAGGTCTGACGACTCCTGGGGGTCAGGGGCGCTGGGTCATCTTCTCCAGCGCCTTGATCCGCGCCACGCTGGCCGCGTTCGCCGCGCCGGTCCACGCGGTGTTGAGCAGGCCGTAGTAGTCGAGGGCGCCGTGCTGCCGGCCGGTGCCGGCGGACTGTGTGCCGTTGAGCTGCCAGTAGGCCCAGTCGATGTCACCCTCGCGCAGATAGCGCTGGATACCGTTGGAGAAGTTCGAGTCGGCCTTGTCGCAGCCCGCGGTCCAGGTGATGCAGGTGCCGAACTCGCTGACCCACACCGGCGCGGTGTATGGCTTGCCCTGGGCGACGAGATAGCCCCACCTGGCGCCGAGCTGCTTGCTGAACGGGCCGTAGCCGTGGTTGACGTCGTACTCCCACTTGTAGGCGTGCGCGGCGTACACCAGCCGGCCGCCGACCTTCAGCCGGATCGGGCGGTGGTACGCGCCGGTGAGATCGGTCTGGTAGTTCAGGCCGCCCACCACGACGAGCAGGTTGCGGTTGGCGGCCAGGACCGCGTTGCCGCCGCGCTCGGCGGCCGCCGCCCAGTCTGTCCGGGGGTTGCCGTCGCCCCAGGTCGGCGACACGCCGCCGGCATCCCGGATCTCGTTGCGCAGCTCGGCGGCCACCACTTGCGGACGGTTCCGGTAGCGGGTCACGATGCCCCGCCAGTCGGCGATCCAGTGGGACTCGGGATAGGCGGCGGTGTACCACAGCCCGTTGCCGTCCTTGCCGTTGCAGCACCAGTCGGCCCGGCTGACGTGGTTGTCCAGGACGACCATCAGCCCGGCGCGTCCGAGCGCGTCGACGACCCGGTCGAGCACGTCCAGCGCCCGCTTGCCCTTCAGCTCGGGATTGGCCCGGACGTAGCGGTCCGCGACGACCGGGTTGTGCTCGTACATCTCGTTGGACCACGGAATTCGCACCGAGTTGAAGCCGTTGGCCCTGATCCAGCCGGCGATGTGCCCGATGGTGGCGCGGTCCAGGCCGCCGACGACGAACTCCGGCGACTCCGCTCCGCTCCAGTTCACGCTGGCCAGCTTGACCCGCTGGCCGTCCGGGCGAAGGATCCAGCGTCCGCTGGTGTGCAGGGGATAGGTGGTGGGGGTTGCGACCGCAGTGGTGGCCGGCGACGAAGCCACGGTAATAGCCGCCGCCAACGCGGCGACCACGAACGACAGCCGGCGGTAGTGGAACATCATGGCGCTCCTGATTCGACTTGACGGGCAGGTCCGCGCGGGTGGTGTGGCCCCGGCGCGCGGGGCCACACCACGAACGGCCTAGCCCATGCGCTTCGCCTGCTCGTAGTACTGACCGGTGCGGGAGTTGAAGTAGACGCTGTAGTTCTCGCCGTGGTGGGCGTGGTCACCGCCGCGGTCGTAGCCGCCCATCGTCCCGATCACGTTGTGGGAGACGTGGTTGGCGTCCCCCAGGAGCCAAGGTGAGCCGCTGGTTCCGCCCGGCAGTCCGATGCCCTGGTGGCCGCCGTTGGGATAGCCGTAGCAGTCCATCCGGATGTAGCTGTGCGGATTGCCGTAGTTGGTGACATTGCTGCACCGCATCGGCCTGGCGGCGCGGGCTGGATAACCCGCGATGGTGGTCGGGGTGTTTCCGATCCGGGCGTTGGTCACCAGGTGCAGCGATCCCGTCCGCTGGGCGACATTCTTGCCGCCCGACGGCTTGAGAATCACGAACGCGTAGTCGTACGGGCTGCTGGAATACTTGTCGGGGCTCTTGGCCGTGGGGTCGTACTCGACGGGCACGACGACCTTGGCGATGGTATTTCCCTGATAGACCATCGATTCCGAGGTGTAGGAGCCCCAGGTGCGGTTCGGTCCGTCGTGGTAACCCGGATAGAACTGCACCGACCTCGCGAACACGCCCTTCTTGGGCTCGACGCAGTGGGCGGCGGTGAGAATCACGTTGCCGTGCGGGCTGTCGATCACGCTGCCGGTGCAGTCGTGTTTGCTCGGCGCTGTGCCGTTTGTCAGGACCGTTCCCACGGTGGGCCAGCCGTCGAAGCTGTACCCCGTCGGAACGGCCGCCGTGGCGGACCACGCCGGCGCGGTCAGCGTGCCCACCGCGAGAGCCGCCACCAGCGTGGACATCCCGAGTCGCCACCGGCGGTGTCGTTGTTCCGTCATCGAACCTTCTCCCTTCGAGGTGAGTCCGAGCCCGTTGGCCGGACGCCGTCAACGGTGCCGACCGGGTGACACCGGGAGAACCGTTGCGGCGTCTCGTGGGACGTGCTGAGACGATGCGAGACGCAGGCTCGGGGACGCGGGGAGGCGGACCGTATGACGGACGACGGGGTGGATGCCCGTCAGCAGCTGGTCAAGGAGCTGCGCCGGGCGAAACAGGCGTCGGGGCTGAGCTTCGCGACGCTCGGGTCCCGCGCCTACTGCAGCCGGGCCTCGGCGGAGCGATACGTCAACGGCAAGCAGTTCCCGCCGAAGGTCGCGGTCGAGGCCCTCGCCCGAGCGTGTGATGTCGATCCCGAGCCGCTGCTGCGACTGTGGGACGCCGCGGTGGATTCGGAGGTGTCGGCCCCTCCCGCCATTGTCTCTCGGCCGCCGGTCCCCGTTTCAACCCCGACCTCGCGGGCGCGCCCGCGGAAATACGCGGGCATTGTCGGTTCGGTGCTGGGCGTTCTGCTCGGCGTTCCGCTGTTGAGCGCCAGCGGCGTGGCGCCCGCCGTGCCGAAACCGCCGGCGTCGACGAACGGATGCCGGGACTACTACATCGATTTCCACGTCTACACCCTGGGACGACTGTGCTGGACGGCGACCGATGCGACGGTCAGCGGCCAGGTCACCAATCAGGGCGGCCCCGATCAGGCGACGGTCCAGGTGTGCGTTTCCGACCATCCGAACCTCTGCGCGCAGACGATCACCGTCGCCGCGGCCGGCCCGGATCTGCGCACGCGTTATACCCGCGTCATCGCCCTGCCCGCCGGATACGGGGCATGGGTGCGAGCCTGTGCGGGCGACTATTGCAGCACGTGGAAGTAGCGGACAGCTGGTGCGAAACGGGCGAACGCCTGCGCTGTGTCAAAACTGTCACTGCGCCGGTGGTGTGAACCCGCTGACGCGGATCGTACCGACCGGTAACCTGGGCGGCCATCAACGAGGATTGGACGGTCCGATGAGCCGACGACTCTGGTGGGCCGCCATGCCCGTCGCCCTGGCGTTAGCCGCGGTCTTCGCGCCGGCGCTCGCGCCCACGGCGGCCGCCGCGACGGGCGTCGTGACCGACGGGAACGCGCGGTTCACGGTCGAGTCGCCGACCCTGATCCGGGTGGAGTACGCCGGCGACGGCGGCTTCGAGGACCGTCCGACCTTCGACGCGGTCAACCGGTCGATGCCGACGCCGGCGTACACGACGTCGGTGTCGGGTGGCTATCGCGTCATTCAAACCGCCTCGGTGACGCTGCGGTACAAGGAGAACTCGGGACCGTTCACCCCGGCCAACCTCAGCGTCGACCTGACGGCCGGGTCCCAGGCCGTGACGGCGCATCCGAGCTTTCCGGGCACCTGTGCGTACGGCACGGGCTGCGAAGCCGAGGGTCTTGGGCTGTCCGGCAGCGCCTTCGTCGCCACCGACCACAACGGATACACCGGCAGCGGGTTCGTCGCCGGCTTCACCGCGGCGGGCGCGAAGATCGGCTGGCAGGAGTCCGCACCGCCGTCGGCCGGCCAGTACGCCGTGCAGATCCGCTACGCGAACGCGACCGGCGGCGACGGCAAGAGCGTGACCCGCACCGTCACGTTGACCACCGGCAGCAGCACGCAGCAGGTGAGCCTGCCCGCCACGGCCAACTGGGACACGTGGGCGGTCGCGAGCGCCACCGTGACCCTGCCCGCCGGTGGCGCGCCGATGTCGATCTCCTGCGGCAGCGGCGACTCCTGCAACGTGAACGTCGATTCCGTTGCGGTGACGCCGATCGGCGCCGCGTACCCGACGCCGGTGTCCACGCCGGACAACAACCTCGGCGGCTATCGTCGCGGCCTGGACGGTCAGAGCGGTCCGGCGGCGATGGCCGACGGCGTGCTCTCCCGCGACGGCTGGTACCTGCTGGACGACACGGGGTCCTCGATCCTCAACGCCGACGGCACCGTCACGCCGAGGCCGTCCCACAGCACGCAGCCGTACCAGGACGGCTACTTCTTCGGCTACGGCCACAACTACAAGCAGGGTCTCAAGGATCTGCACGACCTGACCGGCCCGTCGCCGCTGCTGCCGCGCGAGGCGTTCGGCGTCTGGTACAGCCGGTACTACCCGTACACCGCGTCCGACTACGAGAACACGCTGATCCCGGCGTTCCGGGCCAACCAGACGCCGATCGACAGCCTGGTGGCGGACACCGACTGGAAGTCGCCGAACGCCTGGGACGGCTGGGAGTTCAACCCCAGCCTGTTCCCCGACCCCAAGGGGTTCTTCAGCTGGGCGGCGTCGCAGGACCTGGTGACGTCTTTCAACATCCACCCGAGCATCGCGCCCAGCGACCCCCAGTACGCGGCGACGCTCGCGACGGCCGGCACGCTGGCCGACAGCAGCTGCTACAGCATCGGCGCCTGCAAGATCTTCAACTTCCTGGACCCGGCGGAGCTCAAGGCGTACTTCAACCTGCACAGCACGTTGGAGCAGCAGGGGCAGCCGGTCTGGTGGCTGGACCAGTCCAACGGCGAGGGCGGCACGCCCACCAACGCCGGGGTGACCCCGGACAGCTGGATCAACGCGCAGTACAAGGCGCACGCGGACGCGATCGGCAGCCGCGGGTACGTGCTCGGCCGGATCGGCGGCAACGGCAACGACTACTCGGTGTTCACGCCGTCGCCGTACGGCGCATGGGCCGAACACCGCTCGGCCGTGCACTTCACCGGCGACACCACGCCGACGTGGGCGATGCTGGCCTTCGAGTCGCAGTTCACCGCCCGCGAGGGCAGCGGCATCGGCGAACCCTATGTGTCCCACGACATCGGCGGCTTCTACCAGAACTCGGCGAACGCCTCCAACGGCCACGACGACGAGGACCTGTACGCCCGCTGGGTGCAGCTGGCCACGTTCCAACCGATCCTGCGCCTGCACTCCGACCACGGTGACCGGCTGCCGTGGAACTACAGCGCGTCGACGGCCTCCGCCACCGAGAAGTTCCTGCGGCTGCGGGAATCCCTGGTGCCGTACACGTACACGCTGGCCCGTCGGGCCGTCGACACCGGGCTGCCGATCGTGCGCGGCCTGTACCTGAACTACCCCGAGTACAACGAGGCGTACAGCTACTCGGGGGAGTACACCTACGGCGACGACGTGCTGGTCGCGCCGGTCACCACGCCCGGCACGGGGTCGGTGAGTTCCACCGTCTGGTTCCCGCCGGGCACGTGGACCGACTACTTCACCGGCCGCACCTACACCGGGCCGGGCACCGCGCAGGTCAGCACCACGCTGGACACCATGCCGGTGTTCCTGCGCTCCGGCGGGATCGTGACCACTCGCAGCGACTACGTCGACTCCGCCAACCAGAGCCCGATGAGCCAGGTCAGCGTGGACGTGGCGGCCGGCGGCGACGGGTCGTTCTCCCTGTACGAGGACGCCGGCCAGGGCAACGGCTACCAGTCCGGGCAGTCGGCGACGACCGCGATCGGCTACTCGGACGCCTCGCACACCGTGACCATCGGCGCGCGGCAGGGCACGTATTCGGGCGCGGTGGCGAACCGGACCTGGACCGTCAAACTCCACAATCTGTACGCCGCACCGTCGAAGGTCACCGTCAACGGCTCCGCGGTGTACGTCAGCTACGACGCCGGCACCCGCACCGCC
The DNA here is from genome assembly GCF_003387475.1 of Kutzneria buriramensis. Taxonomy (GTDB): domain Bacteria; phylum Actinomycetota; class Actinomycetes; order Mycobacteriales; family Pseudonocardiaceae; genus Kutzneria; species Kutzneria buriramensis. The sequence continues at coordinate 56,095 of NZ_QUNO01000024.1, forward strand.
ACCGTGCAGACCGGTTCGCTGGCGACGTCGTCCGCGGTGACGGTCGCCTACACGCCCGCGACGCCCGCCGGTCCCATCACCTCCGCGCTGGCCGGCAAGTGCGTGGACGTCAACAATGCCGGCACCGCCAACGGGACTGCCGTGCAGCTGTGGGACTGCAACGGCACCAACGCTCAACAGTGGACCGTCGGCACGAACGGCACGCTTCAGGCGCTCGGCAAGTGCTTGGACGTCAACAACGCCGGCACCGCCAACGGCACCACGGTGCAGTTGTGGGACTGCAACGGAACCGGGGCCCAGCAGTGGCAGCAGGGGGCGAACAGCTCGTTGGTCAACCCGGAGTCCGGGCGGTGCCTCGACGATCCCAATGCCGCCACCACCAACGGAACACAGCTACAGATCTACGACTGCAACGCCACCAACGCCCAGCGGTGGACCGTGCCCTGAGCAAGATCCACCGCCGGGTGGTGGTCTGAGCCTGTATCTCAGTCCCGGACCACCGTCAGCCGGTGCGCGGGCGCGAAACCGTTCGCGAAGTTCTGGTCGACCTGCGCCGCCTCCTGCGCGTCCGGCACGGCGTTCTTGCAGGACGTGCCGGGGCCGTGGCCGGACATCACCTCGGTGCACGGGCCGCTGTAGTCGTCGGGCAGGCCGAGGTTGTGGCCGAACTCGTGGGCGATGATCCTGGTCGGGTCGAAGCCCTCGGCGACCTGCTGGGTGTCGATGTAGATGTCGCCGTTGCCGTGGCCGTCGGTCTGGGTGTACGAGCCGCCGCCGCTGATCTCGTGCAGGAAGATCGTGGCGCCGCCGCCCGCCGCGAGCTGGACGTTGCTGACGGCGCCGTTCCAGTTGGCCACGGCCTGGGTGGTCTCGGCCTGGTAGTCGGGCAGGTCGCTGGCGTCGTAGTGGAGGGTCACCGTGTTCGGCGCGGCCGCCGCGGTGGCGGCGGTGAGCACCTGCGCCGTCGCGAGGGGCAGCAGCATCACGGTGATGCCGAGGGCGAGGCGTCGCAACATGAGTTCTCCTCTGTTGTGCAGGGTCAGGCAGGGTGCGCCCAGCGTCGCAGCCGACGCCGGCCCCGCCTACGCGACCAAAGGAGGGGATCCTTCACTTTTGACGACCGTCGGGGGTCGGGGCGGCATGCCGCTGAAGACTTTCCAAGGTTTGCAATTGTTGAGTTTGCTATCGTCTCCTGTTCGCGATGGCCGACCGGGCCGGCGCCGGTGATCACCGTTGAGTAGGACTACGTATGTCCCGCCGGCCGCCGTGCTCGACAGAATCGTCGCGTGCCCGAATGGATCTCCCGCCGACGACAGCTGATTCCCCTGGCCGCCGGCGTGGTCGGCGCGCTGCTCGGCGCGGGCTCCGGCTGGTTCTGGACGGCGGTGACGGACCACATCCATCATCAGTGCGCCGTCGAGGGGCCCAGCACCTGGTGCTGGCTGGGCGGGTTCATCTGGGGGCCGGGTATGGTGGCGGCGGCGATGATCGTCGTGGCCCTGGTCGTCGGGCTCGGGCTGGCGGTGTGCGAGGTGTGGGGAGCCGAGGCCGTCGCCGTCTGGGGTTCGCTGCTCACGTTCGGCGCGGCGTGGGCGTTCGAGACGCTGCCCGTCGACAGCTGGACCAGGTTTCTCGTGCCGGCGGCGATCCTCGGCGGCGGGCTCGGCGTGGCGGTGCTGCTGGTCGAGGCGACCACCCGCTGGCGTCGGTCGATGTCCCGCCGGCCGGACTCCGAGCGGTAGGGGAGCCACAACCTCGGGCCCGTGGTCGGGGTCGGATGGTGACCGGACCACACACGGGCCGCCGCGCCGGACCTCCGTCAAGCGGAAATCGGGACGGCCGGCGCCCCGGACAGTGGGGCCGCCACCGTCGGGCCGACAGAGTCGGGTCCGAGCGCATCTAGGCCTGGAACGGCCGCTGTCGCACTGTTGGTCGAGGGCTCCGGGTTGTCGGAGCGGGAGGCGAACAGAGGGGTGAGCCATGACCAGCCTTGCCTGTTATCTGGGGGACGACCGCAAGCAGAAGCACGCGACCACCTCCGGGATCCAGCACACCACGCTCGCGGCGATCTGCGCCGCGATGTTCCAGTCGTTGCCGCGCTCCGACCAGCGGAGGAAGGGCGCGGAGTACGTGTACGGCCTGTTGGCCGCCGACGGACGCAAGTCGATAAGAAACATGGCGGCGCTGTTCGGCGGGCGGGCGGCGGAGCAGCGCCTGCACCACTTCGTGTGCAGCTCCACCTGGGACTGGGTGCCGGTGCGGCACGCGCTGTCCCAGTTCATGGTGCGGGCGGCGCCGCCGCAGGCGTGGGTGGTGCGGCCCATGATCATCCCGAAGGCGGGGGACCACTCCGTGGGGGTCGACCGGCGGTTCCTCTCCGACATGGGGCACGTCGTCAACGCCCAGCATGCCATCGGCGTCTGGGCGGCGTCCGAGGAACTCCGGACCCCGCTGAACTGGCGGCTGCGGCTGTCCCCGGCCTGGGTCGAGGACAAGGAGCGGCGGGTGCAGGCGGCGATCCCGGACGGCTTCATCAGCAAGTCGATCGGCGACGGCGCGGTCGACGCCTTCCTCCAGATGACGGCGTGCGGCGGCCTCCCCGTTCGTCCGATCATCCTCGACGCCCGCGACCTCGACGTCGCCGGCACCGTGGGCACGCTGCGCGAGGCCGGCGTTCCGTTCCTGGTCCGGCTGCCCGGCGCGGTGCGGCTGGCGGTGACCGACTCGGCGCTGACCGGCCACCACGCCGACGTGCTGCCGGCGCACCACATCATGCGGGCGGCCAGGCACCTCCGGCGGCCGGCGGTGTGGCGCGGCGGCGGGGACGCGATGCCGCACACCTGCCTGGTGGCCGGCGTCCAGGTCCGGCTGCCCGGCGACGCGGCGCCGGCGTCGCTGCTCGCGACGGCGGAGATCGGCGAGGACTGGCCGGGACAGCTGTGGCTGACCAACCTCACCAACTGCGACGCGGCCGCGCTGATCCGGCTGACCGGGCTGATGGTCCGCGTCGACGAGGACTTCGAGGAGATCGCCGACCAGGTCGGCCTGCGGGACTTCGTGGGACGGTCCTTCGCCGGCTGGCACCGGCACGTCACGCTCGCCTCGGCCGCGTATGCCGTGTCCGTCCTCACCCACCGGGAGAACGCCGCGGTCGATCACGTGTCCTGAGCCGGCGGCCCGTCGACGGTCGGCTGCGGCCGGGACTCGCCGAGGAGGTGCCGCAGCTTCGACAGCCGCAGCGCGAGCTGGATGTCCAGCGCGCGCTCGGGTTCCTGCCAGTCGGGACCGAGGAGCTCGGCGACCCGCTCGAGGCGGCGGGTCACGGTGTTGGGGTGGACGTGCAGCCGCTCGGCCGAGTACGTCGGGCTGCCGCCGGCCTCGAAATACGCTTCGAGGGTCCGGCCGAGCTCGGTCGAGCGCTGCCGGTCGTAGTCGACGACCGGACCGATGGTCGCGCCGATGAACCCGTCGACGTCCGGGCTGTCGGACAGCAGCACGCCGAGAAAGCCGAGCTCGCCCACCGACGCCGAGCGCCCGGTCGCGCCGATGACGGTCATCGCGTCCAGACAGCGCAGGGCTTCGAGGAACCCGTGCCGGACCGAGCCCGTGGCGGACACCGGCCCGGCGCCGCTGACCGTCACCGGAAGTCCCAGCAGCGGCGACAGTTTGCCGGACACCGCGCGCGCCGAGGCACCGGGATCCTTGCCCGGTAACAGAAGCACGAGACAGCCGTTCTTCATGGTGCTCAGCCCGCCCATGCGGTGCGCGTACGAGGAGGCCCAGATCGCGCCCTTGCTGCCCATGGTCCCCTCCGCCCGGGCGAGCACGATCACGTGCGGGGTGTCCAGCTGGACGCCCAGCCGACGGGCCCGCTTCTGGAGCTGTTGCGGTGGCCGGGGCGGGCTGGCGACCAGGTCGTCGAGCAGTTCGCCGCGGGCGTCGGACTCCGCGATGGCCGCCTTGCTGTCCAGCAGCAGAAGGACGGCGGCGGCCTGCGCGACCTGCGGCAGCAGTTGCCGCTCGCGGTCGGTGAACGCGGTGTGGGGATGCAGGAGCACGGTGCCGAGATGCTCCTGCCCGGCGAAAACCGGTGTGGCCCAGGTGCCGCCGCCCAGCGCGACGGGTTCCCGGGCGGCGTGCGCGTTCATGGTGGCCGCCAGCATGGCGTCGTGCTCGTCGGGCATGTCGCCGGAGGTGGCCAGGATCCGGCCGTCGGCCGCGCACAGCCGGACGGCGCCGTCGAGCAGCCGGCTCGCGTGGTCGGCCAGCTCGGCCTGGTCGCTGCCGCCGAGAACCTGGTCGATGAGCCGGCGATTGGCGGCGCTGCACTCCTCCAGGCCGGCCAGGCTCTTCTCCGCGGCGGCCGCGCGCCGGCGGAAGTCCGCGCCCTCCGCGGTGGCGCGTTCCAGGCGCAGCACCCGGTCGACCATCGCGCCGACGAGCCTGCCGTAGGCGCTCATCAGCGATATCTCGTCCACCTTGAAGTGGCGGACGTTGCGGTGCGCGGCGTACAGCACGCCGAAGGTCCGGGTGCCGACCTTCAGCGGCACCGCCATCACGGCCCGCAGGCCCTCGGTCCGCACCACCTCGTCGATCTTTCCGCTGTGCGGAAAACGTTTGTCAGCAAGGTAGTCCGGTGTCCAGAATGGTGCGAGATCAGACAAAACCACGCTGCCGACGCCCCCGGTGGACGGCAGCCGCAGCCCCACGCTGATGGCCGAGGTGTGCCCGTCGGCGGTCCGGATGTAGACGTCGCCGGCGCTGTCGTCGGGCAGGCTGATGTAGGCCATGTCGATGTTCAGCAGCAGCCGGGTCCGTCGGGTGGTGAGGTCGAGGAGGGTGTCGAGGTCGTCCGGGGCGGCCAGGTCGCGTGCGGTGTCGACGAGCGCCGTGAGCGCGGCTTCGCGCTGCTGGTGGCGTTCCAACTGGGAACGAACCGACAGTCCCAATTGTTTTGCGCGTTCCAGCGATTCCAGTCCGGCGCCGGTGGCGCCACTCTCGCGGGCCGCGGACACCACCGTCTCGAACTGTTCGGTCGACGCTTCTCTTACCAGCAGCTCCAGGACAGCCAGCTCGTCCGACATGGGTCACACTCCGCTACAGGGCATGGATGCATTGCGTGCGACGTTCCGGTGTCAACCATCGGAGCGTACTACAGGGGGCCGGACGGACCGCTATAGGAACGAAGGGGCAAAAACATCTGTCCAATCGTCTGTCACGTTGTTTCCGTGATCAATTGCGGCCGGGGTTGGGCCCGGCCGCCGTCACGCCGTGCCCGACTTCGCCGAATATATCGCGGCGGCGGTGACGGCCGGGAGTTTCGAGTGATTCGATTTGCTGGTCTGAACGGCCGGTGCCCGGTGGTTGGGCCACCGTCGCCGGTCGCCAGATGTGGTGTTGGACGACCTTCCTGAGCTGTGTCCGGCGGGGAAAACTGGGGCATAGCGGTCGCCGACTCGGCGAGGGTCAACCATTCGGGGTAATGAGGGGTCTAATGATGGCTGTCACAAGCTACCTGCGTTCGTTGGAGCGCAGCCGTCTCGCGCGTGCTCGGGTCGACCGGCCGGCCGTGTTCACCATGTGCGGGCGTGAGTGGGATTTGCTGCCCGACGTTTTCGCCCCGATTTATTCGCCGTCGACGGGGGCGGCGCTCGAGTTCCTCGGCCTGGGGGAGCCGCACGGCCTGCCCCGCGCCGGCTCCTTTCTGGAGATCGGCTGCGGCACCGGGATCATCGCGGTGTCCGCCGCGCTGGCGGGTTGTGACCGGGTGGTCGCGACCGATGTCAATCCGGCCGCTGTTGCGAACGCGGCGGCGAACGCGGCCCGGCACGGCGTGGGCGACCGGCTCACCGCGACGCACAGCGATCTTTTCGATCAGCTTGACCAGCGTGAACGTTTCGACGTGATCTTCTGGAGCTCCAACTACGTGGCCGCGCCGGCTGGATACGAATACAAGAACGCGCACGAACGCGCCTATGTGGATCCCGGCTATCGGACGCACCGCAGGTTCCTCGCCGAAGCGCCGAGCCGGCTCACGGCCGGCGGCGTCATCCTGCTTCATTTCAGCACGAGGGGCGATATGGCCGGCCTGCTCCGCGGCGCCGAGGAGAACGGTCAGTCGTTGCGCGTGCTGCGCACCGCGGTGATTCAGGAAGGCGACGTCAGCGTCGAGCACATGTTGATCGAGGTTGCCGGCGTTTCCATGTGATCAGGGAGCATTCGTGCGAACACTGCTCATCGACAACTACGACTCCTTCACCTACAACCTTTTCCAGTACCTGGCCGAGGTGAACGGCGTGGAGCCCGAGGTCGTTGTCAACAATGACCCGAGATGGCGGCCCGGACACCTGGAATGTTTCGACAGCGTGGTGCTGTCGCCGGGGCCCGGGCACCCGGAGCGGCCGGCCGATTTCGGCATCTGCCGGGACGTCCTGCGCGACGCCGACGTGCCGGTGCTCGGCATCTGCCTCGGCCACCAGGGGCTCGCCGCGGTGCACGGTGGCCGGGTGGTCCGGGCTCCGGAGCCGTACCACGGCCGGGTCTCGACGATCCGGCACACCGGCACCGGTCTGTTCGCCGGGCTGCCGCCCCAGTTCGAGGTGGTCCGGTATCACTCGCTGGCGGCCACCGAGCTGCCGCCCGAGCTCGAGCCGACCGCCTGGACCCGTGACGGCGTCCTCATGGGGCTGCGGCACCGGGAACGGCCGCTGTGGGGCGTGCAGTTCCATCCCGAGTCCATCGGCGGTTCCCATGGGCGGCAACTGCTTGCGAACTTCCGGCGGCTGTGCGAGGGAACCGGCGCGCCCGCACGGCGCCGGCGTCGAGCGCCGGCTGTGGCACCACCGCTCCGCGATCGGGGCGGTCGCACGACGACCCGCCGACTCCGTGTGCTGACGCGGATCCTGCCTACGAGGTGGGACGGCGAGCTCGCGTTCGACCAGCTGTTCCGCCACGGCGGGCACGCGTACTGGCTGGACAGCAACAAACCCGGCGGCCCGATGGGGCGGTTCTCGATCATGGGCGACGCGAGCGGGCCGCTGGGACGGGTCGCGTCGGCGGATGTCTTCGCCGGCGCGGTCACCGTTCGCTCGCCGGCCACGGGCTCGACGCGGATCGTCCGTGAGGAGTTCCTGACCTGGCTGGCGGACGACCTGCGCGCGATCCGCACCGAGGCGCCCGACCTGCCGTTCGACTACGCGCTCGGCTGGGTGGGTTATCTGGGCTACGAGTTGAAGGCTGAGTGCGGCGGCGACCGGGTGCACCGCGCGGAGGAGCCCGACGCCGCAATGGTGTTCAGCGACCGCGCGCTGGTGCTCGACCACCACACCGGGACGACGTTCGTGCTCGCGCTCGCCGAGGACGGCGATGAGCGGGCCGCCCACGAGTGGTTGGACGACACCGCCGAGCGGCTCACCGACCTCGTGGGGCGGCCGGCGGGCTGGACGCACCCGCCGGCACGGTCCGGTCGCCTGCGTCTGCGCCACGACCACGACTCGTACCTCCGGCTGATCGACCACTGCCAGGACCAGATCGCCGCCGGCGAGACCTACGAGGTGTGCCTGACGAACATGATCGAAGCCGACCGGGTCGATCCCTGGCTGGGCTACTGCCTGCTCCGGCGGACGAGTCCGGCGCCGTTCGGCGCGCTGCTCAGCTTCGGCGACGTGTCCGTGCTCAGCACCTCACCCGAGCGGTTCCTGCGCGTCGACCGCGACCGGGTCGCGGAAACGAGGCCCATCAAGGGAACCCGGCCGCGCGGCGGCACCGAGGAGGAGGACCGCGCGCTGGTCGCGGACCTGGCGACCTGCGAGAAGGACCGCGCCGAGAACCTCATGATCGTCGACCTGGCCCGCAACGATCTCGGGCGGTGCGCCGAGATCGGTTCGGTCGAGGTGCCCGAGCTGTTCAAGGTCGAGACGTATGCGACGGCCCACCAGCTCGTCAGCACGGTCCGGGCGAAGCTCCGGGCGCCCCACGACGCGGTGGACTGCGTGCGCGCCGCCTTCCCGCCGGGATCGATGACCGGCGCGCCGAAGGTCCGCACGATGCAGATCCTCGACCGTATCGAGGGCGGCGCCCGAGGCGTCTACTCCGGTGCCATCGGCTACTTCTCGCTGAACGGGACGGCCGACCTGAGCGTGGTCATCCGCACGGTCGTCGTCACGCCGGAACGCGCCCGCTACGGGGTCGGCGGCGCGATCATCGCGCTGTCCGATCCGGAGAGCGAGTTCGAGGAGACGGCCGTGAAGGCGGCGCCGATGGTGCGCCTCACCGGCGGAGCGTTCCCGCGCGCGGAGCCGGCGTCCGCCACCAGGTAGGCCCCGCGTCCCGTGGCCCCGTGTCCACCGTCGGACACGGGGCTACGGGCACGCCCATCGCACGGCTTTGAGCTGGGCCGCAACCTGTTCCCGGAGTCTGCGCCAGCTCTGGGCCTGCCGGTGCGCGCTGGTCTCGCCCAGCCGGTCCGCCACCGCCGAGTGGGAGACGCCCAGCCGGCCGAATTCGTCCAGCACCGCGGCGGCGTGCTCGTGCTGGCCGGTCAGGGTGTCGCCGCGCAGGTCCGAACCCAGCACCACGGCGTCCAGTGTGGACAGTGACATCGCGCTCGCCGTGCCCCAGGCCACGAACTCGTCGACATAGCGGGTGGGTGACTGCTTCGGGTCGGCCACGGTAGTGTCCGTCCACATCAGACGGGGTGGGTGCGCCCCGGCCACGCTGAGCGCGCGCCACCGCTCGGTGCCGAGCCGCTGTTCGTACGCCTGGTAGGCCAGCCGGGCGACCGCGAGCGCGCCCTGGCCGCGAACCGAGCATGCGGCCGCCGCGCCGACCGTCGTCAACTGCGCGTCGAACTCCGCGTCGATGCGGCCGACCGGCATCGACGTGATCATGGCCATGCCGGACGCCCGCAGCCCGGCGGCGACGGCGCGTTCCAGCCCGTCGAAGTACGCGTCGAGGACCTCGCCGTAGCGGCGCACGGAGAAGATGTCCGAGGCGTGCACGCCGATCCCGATGCCGAGGCACTCCCGGATGGCCAGCACGCCCTGGTCGGTGGCGCGGATCTTGACCAGCAGGTTCGCCCGGTTCACCAGGCGCGTCAGCTCGACCGCGCCCCGGACGGTCGACTCGACCGCCGCGGTCAGCGCGGGATCCAGGTCGACGGACACGTGGCCGTGGACCTCGCGGCTGGTCACGAAGACCGGCCACAGCTCGGCGCACGCCAGCCGCGCGTCGTGCGCGGACAGCGACCTCGTCGCCAGCTCCACCGAGACGTCCTGCCGCGCCAGCAGGGTCAACTGGTCGCGGTAGCGCCGGTCGCCGGTCACCGCCGCGCCGAAGACGTCCACATTGGACGTGACGCCGAGCAGGGTGGCGCTGCTGACGAGTTCGGTCAGCCGGCCGGAGGCGATCACCTCCTGGGACAGACCGTCCAGCCACGGCGCGACGCCCTCCGCGACCAGTTGGACCAGGCCGTTGTCTTTGCAGACCATGGCTCCCTCGCTCAGTCCACCGTTGGACGTTCGACGGTAGCGGTCCGCTCACCGCCCGCGCACGCCAATCGGTTCGGAGTGAGTCAGGTCGGGCGACCTGATGGAGTATCGCCGACCTGACGACCTTGGCCGCGCATTCTGGCGGTCGGGATGTTCTGGACATTCAATGGCCTTGCCCGGCAGCAGAAGTGGAATCCGATTCACCTGCGAGGTCGCAATGATCACCAATGGGGGCGACACCACCGGTGCGCCTTTCGGTCGCACCGTGGCGACGCTGGCGCTCGTCGGCATGGTGGTGGTCGGCCAGATGTACGTGACGATTCCCCTGATGCCGCAGATCGGCGTGGTATGGCACATTTCCCAGGAGGCGGCGACCTGGGCCACGTCGGCGTTCGCGCTCGGCTACGCGGTGGGCTCACTGACGAGCGGCTACCTGTCCAAACGCCATGACATACGCGTGTTGATGACCGGCAGCATTGTCCTGATGGCATTCGTCACCGCGCTCGTGCCGATCGCCACCGGCCTCGGCGGCGGTTCGGCACTGCGGGCGGCACAGGGGTTTCTGGCCGGCACTTTCCTTCCCATGGCGTACTCCTATCTGAATGCCCGAATCCCCTCTCGGCGGATTCCGCTGGCCCTGACGACGGTGTCCTGCGCGCTCGGCGGGACGGTGGTCGCCGGCCAGGCGCAGGCGCAACTGCTCACGGCCGGCTTCGGCTGGCGTTCGGTCTTCTGGCTCACCGCGCCGGTGCTCGTGATCGGCGCCGTGATCGCGTGGAAGGTCCTGCTGCCCGGCCCGGGCGGCCGTCCGGCCGCCGCTCCGCCGCGTGGCACCAGCAGGCTGCGGCGGCTGATTCCGCTGTACCTGGTCGCGCTGGTCGTGGCGGGGAGCCTGACCGGCATCTACACCGGCGTGCAGCTCTACGGCCCCGGGCAGCTGGTCACCGACCACGGCGCGATGCTCGCGCTGCGCGCGAGTGCCCTGCCCGGCCTGCTCGTCACCGTGCTGCTCGCGCCCGTGCTCGGCGCCGTCGCCGCGCTCCTGCGCGCCGCCGGCGGATTCGTCGTCGCGGGGGTCGGAATGCTCGCCGCCGCTTTGTTCGTCGACAGTGCCGTCGGTCTCGGCGCCGCGCTGCTCGTTTTCGTGATGGGTATCTCCGTCGTCAGTCCCGCCATTGTCCAGACGGTCGGCGCGGCCGCCGGCGCCCGGCAGTCGGTCGCCATCGCGCTCTACGACCTGATGCTCAATCTCGGCAGTGCCGCCGGCGTCCACCTTCCGTCCCTGCTGCCGGATCTGGCCGATCTGGCCGCGCTCATCGCGGGAATCATCGGCGTCGGGGCGGTGATCGTCCTGCTGTCGGTCGGATTGTCGCGGAGACGCGGGCCGGCCCGGCCGGTGCGGTATTCGACTTCCTGAAAGAAAGAGCAACGGCACGCCCTTCTGGATTCACAGGGGCCGACGGTAATGGGAGACACCAGTGGAAGCACTGCTCGATGTTCGGCGGAAACCGGCCGCGCAGCAACCACAATGGGAGGACCGGGCGCGGATCCGGCGGGTGCGGGAGGAACTCGCGACCCGGCCCGCGCTCGTCTCGGCGGCGGACACGCACCGGCTGCGCGGCATGCTGGCGCGCGTAGCCGCCGGGGAGGCCACGGTGGTCCAGGCCGGTGACTGCGCGGAGGACCCCGCCGAGTGCGTGGTCGGCTACGTGGCCCGCAAGGCGGGCCTGCTCGACGTGCTCGCCGGCACCATGAAGATGATCACGCACAAGCCAGTGGTCCGGGCGGCCCGGATCGCGGGCCAGTTCGCCAAGCCCCGGTCCAGTCCGACCGAGCGGGTCGGCGACCTGGAGCTCCCGGTGTACCGGGGGCACCTGGTCAACTCGCCGGAACCCGACCCCGAGGGCCGCCGGCCCGACCCGGACCGGCTGCTGATGGGCTACCGGGCCGCCAGCGACGCCATGGGGCACCTCGGTTGGCTGGGGGCGTCGCGGCTGTCCATAATAGACACTCCGGTCTGGACGAGCCACGAAGCGCTGTTGCTGGACTACGAGATCCCGATGGTCCGCGCCGGCGGCGACGGGCGGCCGCTGCTCACGTCCACGCACTGGCCCTGGATCGGCGACCGGACCCGCCAGCTGGACGGCGCCCACGTGGAGCTGCTCTCCCGGGTGGTCAATCCGGTCGCGTGCAAGGTGGGCCCCTCCTCGCAGCGGGACGAACTGCTCGCCCTGTGCCAGCGGCTCGACCCCGAGCGGGCGCCCGGCCGGCTCACCCTGATCGCGCGGATGGGCGCCGCGGGCGTGGTCGACCTCCTGCCGCCGCTGGTGCGGGCCGTGAAGGCCGCCGGCCATCCGGTCGTCTGGCTCTGCGATCCCATGCACGGCAACACCATCACCGCGCCCGACGGCCTCAAGACCCGGTTGATGGACACGGTCGTCCGGGAGGTCGAGGAGTTCCAGTCCGCCGTCCGCGCCGGCGGCGGCATTCCCGGTGGGCTGCATCTGGAGACGACGCCGGACGAGGTCACCGAATGCGTCAGCAGCGAGTCCCACCTGACCGAGGTCGGCACCAAGTACACCAGCTTCTGCGACCCCCGCCTCAACCCGTCGCAGGCCGTCCACGCAGTGACCGCGTGGCAAGGATGACTGTCGCTAGGAGGATCACAATGGACGGAAGAGTCGCGATCGTCACCGGCGCGGCGAGCGGCATCGGCGCCGAGGTCGTGCGCGTGCTCGCCGAACAAGGCGCGGTGGTCGCGGCCGTCGACCGGGACGCCGACGGTGCCCGCGACGTCGTGGCGAAGCTCGCCGTGTACGGCTTGCGGGCCGAGGCGTTTCCCGCCGACGTCGCCAGCGCCGCGGAGGTCGAGGCCGTCGTCGAGGCGGTCGAGCGCCAGCTCGGCCCGATCGAGTACCTGGTCAACGCGGCCGGGGTGCTGCGCATGGGGGAGGCGCGAGACCTCTCCGACCAGGCGTGGGCGGACACCTTCGCGGTCAACACGACCGGCGTCTTCCTGATGTCGCGGGCGGCGGTCAACCGGATGGCGCCGCGCGGCAAGGGCGCGATCGTCACGGTGGCGTCCAACGCCGCCGGCACGGCCCGCGCGGCGATGTCCGCCTACGCGGCGTCCAAGGCGGCGGCGACGGCGTTCACCAAGTGCCTCGGCCTTGAGGTGGCCAGGCATGGCATCCGGTGCAACGTCGTCGCCCCCGGCTCGACCGACACCCCGATGCTCAGCTCGATGTTCCGCGACGACGCCGACCGCCGGGCGACCCTGGACGGCCGGCTCGAGTCGTACAAGGTCGGCATCCCGCTCGGCAAGCTCGCCCGGCCGGCGGACATCGCCGACGCGATCACGTTCCTGCTTTCCGACCGGGCCGGGCACATCACCATGCACAGCCTGACCGTCGACGGCGGCGCCACGCTCGGCGTCTGACACCAGAGGAGAAGACCGTGGGCATACCCGTCATTCCGCCGTACCCGATGCCGGCCGAGGCCGATCTGCCGGCCGCCATCCCGGACTGGACCGCGGATCCGAGCCGAGCCGTGCTGCTCATCCATGACATGCAACGCTATTTCCTCCAGCCGTTCCCGGCCGGTCAGGAGCCGGTGTCCACGCTCGTGCCCAATGTGGCGCGGCTGCGGGACACCTGCCGCCGGCTGGGCGTTCAAGTGGCCTACACCGCGCAGCCCGGCGGCATGACCGAGCGGCAGCGCGGACTGCTGAAGGACTTCTGGGGACCGGGCATGCGGGTGGATCCCGCCGACCGGTGGATCGTCGACGAGGTCAGCCCGGAGACCGACGACTGGATGATCACCAAGTGGCGCTACAGCGCCTTCTTCCGCTCGTCCCTGCTGGAGCGGATGCAGGAGCGCGGCCTGGACCAGCTGATCGTCTGCGGGGTGTACGCGCACGTCGGCGTGCTGTCCACGGCGATCGAGGCGTACACCAACGACATCCAGACGTTCCTGGTCGCCGACGCGGTGGCGGACTTCTCCGCCGACCACCACCGTCGGACGGTCGACTACGCGGCCAGCTGCTGCGCCGTCGTGAACACCACCGGGGGAGTGGTCGGCCAGCTGACGGCGTCCGCGAGCGACACCGTCCTGACCGGTCCGCGCTGAAGGGAAACCGCGATGAATGAAGAGATCGGCGAGGATCTGCTGGCGCAGGTCCTCGCGCCGGAGCCGCCGCCGTTCGCCGTGTTGTACCGCCCGGAGGCGAACGGCCCGGACACGCTGGAGGTGCTCATCGGCGACGTGTCCACGCCGGCCACGCTCGCCGAGGTGCCGGTCGCGGAGGTCGACGGCGGCGGCGAGCAGCGGCACGACGTGCTGGTGGTCATCCCGTACCAGCAGGTCGCCGAGCGCGGGTTCGTCTGCGTCGACGACGGTTCGCCGCTGGTGGCGATGACCGTTGCCAGGCAGGGCCTGCTGGCGATGTCCGACGCGATGCGCCGGCTGCCGGACGAGCCCATCACCTTGGCGGACGGCCACTTCGACGTGGACGACGCGACGTACGCCGAGACCGTGCGGAAGATCATCACCGACGAGATCGGCAGCGGCGAGGGCGCGAACTTCGTGCTCAAGCGGGCTTTCACCGCCGAGATCACCGGCTACACGCCGCGGGTGGCGCTGACCTTCCTGCGGCGCCTGCTCGAACGGGAGAACGGCGCCTACTGGACCTTCGTGGTCCACACCGGCCGGCGGACGTTCGTCGGCGCGTCGCCCGAGCGGCACATCAGCCTGCGCGGCGGCAACGCGGTGATGAACCCGATCAGCGGCACCTACCGGTATCCGCCGGCCGGGCCGAACCTGGCCGAGGTGATGGCGTTCCTCGCCGACCGCAAGGAGACCGACGAGCTGTACATGGTCGTCGACGAAGAGCTGAAGATGATGGCCCGGATCTGTGACAGCGGCGTGCGCGTGGTGGGCCCGTACCTCAAGGAGATGGCCCGGCTCGCGCACACCGAGTACTTCATCACGGGACGGTGCGGCCGCGATCCGCGCACGATCCTGCGGGAGACGCTGTTCGCCCCCACGGTGACCGGCAGCCCGCTGGAAAGCGCCTGCCGCGTCATCAGCCGGTACGAGCCGGCCGGCCGCGGCTACTACAGCGGTGCCATCGCGCTGATCGGCCGGGACGCCGGCGGCCGCACCCTGGACTCGGCGATCCTCATCCGCACCGCCGACATCGACCCGGCCGGTCGGATGCGGATAGGCGTCGGCGCCACGCTGGTCCGGCACTCCGATCCGGAGTCGGAAGTGGCCGAGACCCGGGCCAAGGCGGCCGGTCTGCTCGCGGCCATCGACGAGGCCGGGCCCGTCCGGTTCAGCGACCACCCCAGGGTTCGCGCCGCGCTGCGCGGTCGAAACGACGCGCTGGCTGGGTTCTGGCTCGCCGAGGGGGAGGAAAGGGCGCGGCCGCAACCGCTTCTGGACGGTCGGGAGGTGTTGGTCGTCGACGCGGAGGACACCTTCACCGCCATGCTCGACCACCAGCTGCGGTCGCTCGGCCTGTCGGTCACGGTGCGCCGGTTCGACGAGCCGTACTCGTTCGCCGATCACGACCTGGTGATCATGGGCCCCGGCCCGGGTGACCCGCGGGACGTGCGCCATCCCAAGATCGCCCACCTGCACTCGGCGATCGACACCCTGCTCGCCACCCGGCAGCCGTTCCTCGCGGTCTGCCTCAGCCACCAGGTGCTCAGCCTGCGGCTCGGCCTCGAGCTGGCCCGCCGGGACGTGCCGAACCAGGGCGTGCAGAAGGAGATCGACCTGTTCGGCGAGCGGGAGTCGGTGGGCTTCTACAACACCTTCGCCGCGCGCAGCCGGCAGAACCTGTTCGACAGCGCCGGCGTCGGCGCTGTCGAGGTGTGCCGCGACGAGGCGACCGACGAGGTGCACGCGACGCGTGGAGCGTTCTTCTCGTCGCTCCAGTTCCACCCGGAATCGGTGCTCAGCACGTCCGGTGACCGCATCATCGCCCGGATGGTGACGCGGCTGCTGGCGGCGCGGCCGGCGCCGTCGCTGACCGGCGGATCGTGAGCCGGAGGAGGGGCAGAGCTCCCTGCCCCTCCTCTCCCGCCGGGTCCCACCCACCCCCGATCGCTGGGACCCGGAAGGAAGCGGGGACCGTGGCAGCAGCCACGGTCCCCGTTTCTGTTCGTCGGTTACGGCACAAGGAAAAGCCGGGTGTTCGTGGTGAACACCCGGCTCGCCCTCACACCGTCACACGATGACCCCGTTGGTGTAGACGTCGATCTCGTCGGCGCCGTCGAACAGGTCCAGCGGCTCCGCCTGGGAAACCGGCCGCAGGTGCAGGATGGCGCGGGCGATCGCGTCGGAGTCGCCCAGCGTCACCGAGTCCACGCCGGGGCGGATGCCCGCCGCCGTCACCCAGTGCACCGACTCGGTCGGGACCCCGTACGCGAACCGGCGATGGTGGGCCTTCCCGGCCGCGTCCACGACGTGGTACGGGCGGGCGGTCACCGCGAGGCCGCCGGTCTCGTAGTTGGTCCCCTCCGCGCCGGGGATGCGGTACGGGCTGCACTGGTCCGTGTCGAGCATGTGCCGCAGCAGCGGGTCGTCCGTGCGGCGCAGGTCCGGCTCCGGCAGCCTGGCCTCGATCAGGGTGGTCGCCCGGATCGGGTCGCCGGGCACCAGGTTCGACTCGGCCACGAACACCGGCGTGCTGATGTCGATCCGGAACCGCGTGCCCGGACCGAGCAGCTCCAGCACGCCGCCCTCGATCAGCGCGATCATCTGCTCGATCCGCGAGGCGGGCGGGCCGATGGACAGGAACGCGTTGAGCGGGGTGTACCAGCCCTCCAGGTGGTCGCGGTGCGAGTCACCCGCGAGGCCGCCGTGGTCGACGACCTGCCGGATCTCGTTGCGCAGATCCCGCAGCACGTCGAGCGCCGCCTTGACCGGATCGCTGACGTTGCCCGTCTGCGCGTGCCGGACGTCGCGGGCCAGATACTCCAGGATCCACTCCCGGTAGTCGCTCCGGCTGCTGAACCGCCGCCCGAGGTACGGGCTCGACACCCGCTCCCAGTCCCAGCGGTCGTCCTGGTGGACGCGGTACAGGTCCAGCAGCTCGCCCGGGTCGTGCCCGATCGGGAACGACAGGTAGTCGTCGTGGAGGTTCCGGCCGGCGACGCCGAGACCGCGGGACTCCAGCAGCGTGCGGTAGTAGACGCCTTCGACCTCCCGGGCGATCAGCGGCCACACGTCGGTGTCGAACCGCACTCCACCGCCGGTGACCGCCTTCTCGTGCAGGCCGGCGATGCGCGCGGGGGTGAGCACCTGGGGCGTGTGACGGCCGAAGGCGCCCTTCTCGTTCTCGCCTCTGGCGTGGTACGGGACACCGCGGCGGGAGCTCGCGTACAGCTTCGGCTCGCGCCCGGACGGCTTGTACACCAGGCGGTCGTCCTCACGGACGAACTCGCCGCCGCGCCCGATGGTGAGCAGCGCCATATAGTCGAAGAAGTTGAGGCCCAGCCCCCGCATCAGCACGGCCTGGTTCGGCTGGATC
This sequence comes from Kutzneria buriramensis, assembly GCF_003387475.1. Classification (GTDB taxonomy): domain Bacteria; phylum Actinomycetota; class Actinomycetes; order Mycobacteriales; family Pseudonocardiaceae; genus Kutzneria; species Kutzneria buriramensis. The sequence continues at coordinate 73,123 of NZ_QUNO01000024.1, forward strand.
GCGCTGAGGTCCACGTCGGCCGGATTCGCCGGCGTGACGTAGTTGAGGTGGTGGATGCGCGCCAGGCTCGCCGTTCGTGCCTCGTGCGAGGACAGCCGGGCCGGAACGTGGCCCTGGGCCAGCACAACGGCGTCGAGATGGTCGAGCCGCGTGCCGTTCGCCAGCCGGACGCCCTGGGGCCCGCCGGCGAAACCGTGGGTGTCGGCGATCGCGACGGCCCGCGAGCGGTGCACGCGCACCGTGACGTGGTGCGGGGCGCCGGCCACGATGCGCTGGAACACGTCCTGCAGGTAGTGGCCGTAGAAGGCGCGGCTCGGATAGGAGTTCGGCCCCATGGCGCGGGCCTCGGCCAGGATCTCCCGGTCGTAGTTCTCCGGCTCGCCGAGCAGCGCGAGGCTCTTCGCCCAGTCGTACAGGCTCGGTCCGGGCTCGATCGGGCCGTCGATCTGGGCGCTGTCGTCGGTGAACACGGTGATCTGCGACGCGACGGTGTTGGTCAGCAGGAGGCGGGACTGGTCCGTGCGCCACACGGCGCCCGGTCCGGCCGAGGCCGAGTCGACGACGTGAATGGTCACCTCCGCGTACGACCGTGACCGCCGTTCGTTGGCGCACAACCGTTCCAGCACCGACAGGCCGCGCGGCCCCGCGCCGACGACGCAGATCTCGAGGTTGTCGGTGGTCATGCCGGCTCCCCGGCGCGTTGACGCGTGTTCTTCTTCACGTGCGTCGCCTTTCGTCCAGATACGGCAGGTTCGGTGGTCAGCGGGGCTCGATGACGACCTTGATCCGCTCGAGCGTGTCGGTGAGGTCCTGGGCCAGCTTGTCGGTCCATTCGACGATGAACCGCTTGCGCTCGGTCTCGTCGAGGTCCGCCACGATCTTGTGAATGCCGGCCGTCGCCTTGCCCATCCGGAAGTGGTGGGTGAGCACGCAGCCGTCGTCGGTGGGCTCCATGTCGAAGCCCCACACGCTTTCCTGGTCGTCACGGGCGTGGGTGAGCATCATCCACTGGAACGTCCGACCGGGCTCGGCGGCGGTCACCCGGCACTCGGTGTGCCAGACGCCACGGACCAGCGGCGCCCAGCCGACCACGTCGTCGGCGCGCAGGTTCTTGCCGCGGAAGACCGCGCCGACGGTGGCCGGCTCGCCGGACACCCACTCGCCGCCGAGGCACTCGGGGCTCCACTCTCCGCTGCGGCCCAGATCGCTGACGACGGCGTAGGTCTGCTCCGGCGTGGCCGAGACCCGGATGTCGGCGCGCAGCTCGAACAGCGGGGTCGTGTCGATGATTGAACTGGTCATGCCGGAAATGCTGCCGTAGCAAGGCCTTCGTACGACGAACATCGGACCTGGTCCGTCAAGTCCCCGACTTGACGGACCACCGCGCCGTGTCGGCCGGGATGGTCCGGCGGGCCGGCAGACTACGACCCGGGATCAGTCCACATGGGCCGGTCGAGCACTGGCGTTCCAGCACGTGGCGGCCGAGCTGACAAAGCCTGTCGGCGTCGCTTTCCGCTCGGTTGCCGTGATGTCACGTTGATTCCACGAGACAACGCACGCCGGTCATCGTGACCGTGCCGGCGACGGCACTGCGACACCAGCGCCGTCGGTGCGGAAACAACGAGGAGATCATTGCCATGGCAGACAAGAACGAACACTCCGATATTCCCCAGGGACAGCCGCAGGCCTTCGCGCCGCTGCCGAACGCGGGTTCCAGCAGCGGTTCGTCGGCCCCGCCGTCGTGGGCGGTGCCGCAGCCGCCCAAGCGGATGCGGCGCGGTCGATCGCTCACCGTCGTGCTCGCCGTGGTCCTGACCGTCGTGGTCGCGACCGCCACGGCCCTGATCACCTCGGGCTTCCTGCGGGGCGGCGGAGCCCCGGTCGCCGACCAGGCCCGCACCAACGCGCCGGCCCAGCAGCAGCCGGCGGCGCCCACCACGACGGCCCCGCAGCAGGGCCTCGCCACCCAGGCCGTTGCGCCCCAGCAGGTGCCCGGCGACCTGCGGCAGGGAGCGGTGTACGTGCAGTCCAACGACGCCATCTCCAACGTGGTGGTGGCGTACCTGCGTAAGCCCGACGGCACGCTGACCGAGATGGGCCGCTATCCGACCGGCGGCCAGGGCAGCGGCAAGTTCGAGGACTCCGCGCACGGGCTCGTGCTCGGCAGCGCCAAGGGCGAGGCCTCGCCGACGCAGAACATCGACCAGGAAGACCTGCTGTTCGTCACCAACGCCGGCAGCAACACGATCTCGGTATTCCGGGTCGAGGCCGGCGGCCTCGAGCTGATCACCCAGGTGCCGTCCGGCGGCAACCGTCCGGTGAGCCTCACCGTGAACAACGGCATGCTGTACGTCCTCAACAGCGGCGAGACCGACCGGCGGCTGGTGCTCGGGCCGGACGACCTGCTGGAGAACTGCACCACCGGCGACATGCCGTCGGTGACCGGCTTCCGGGTCACCCCGGCCGGCAACCTGATGCCGATCGAGAACTCCACCCGGGCGCTGTCCGGGCGGGCCATGTCCGGCTGTGCGCAGGTGACCTTCACGCCCGACGGCAAGACGCTGATCGTGACCGAGCGCATCGCCAACATCCCCGGCCAGACCAAGGACCGCAAGGGCGCCATCGACACCTTCGACGTCCGGTTCGACGGCACGCTGGGTGAGCGCAAGGTGCTGGACCCGAGCGGCGCCGGCCCGTACGGCTTCAACTTCCTGAAGGACGGCACGCTGCTCATGACCGAGCAGAACGGGGCGACCGCCAACCCCGGCGGCGGCGGCGCGGTGTCGTACCACCTCAACTCGGACAACTCGCTGAAGGCGATCAACGGCACCATCAACGACGGCCAGACCGACACCTGCTGGATCGTCGTGACGCGTGACCAGAAGACGGCCTACGCCACCAGCGCGTTCGGCGGCGGCGCCATCACGGCCTACCGGGTCGGGGACAACGACAGCCTCCAGATCCTGTACCCGCACGCCGACGCGCCCGACGGCAAGGACGCGAGCAAGCAGGTGGTCAAGGACGGGCTCACCGACCTCGTGCTGAGCCACGACACCAACTACCTGTACCAGCTCAACTCGGTCACCGGCGCGCTCCAGTCGTTCAAGGTCAACCCGAACGGCCTGCTGACCCACATCGAGGACCACCAGGTGTTCCAGCTCGAGCCCTTCGGCCAGGGCGGCCAGGCCGCCCCGTTCGGCCTCGTGTCCTGGTGACCTGAGCACCACCCGGCACCGACAGCTCGGCCGGTTGCGACTCCTCCCTCGGAGGGCCGCAACCGGCCGATTTTTCGTGCGCTCGTAACCGAGTGGCGCTGCCGCGGGGGACTGGTCGAGGATGGCGGCATGGCCGTACAACAGGTGAAGCTACGCAGGATGACCGCGGCGGAGTACCGTGCCGCGACCGAGCATCGTGAGGCCGAGTCGGTTCGCGCGCTCAGCAGGGTGATGCCGGAGCAGGCCGCGCGGGAGCGGGTCCGCGGTGGCACGGCGAGGTTCCTGCCCGACGGCCTCGACACGGCCGGCCATCACCTGCTGACTGCCGAAAACGAGCTCGGCGAGGCGGTGGGCAACGCCTGGGTCGGCCCGGACCCGGCGCAACCCGTGGACACGGCGACCGCCGCTTGGCTGTACGACATCAACGTCTTTCCGCCGTACCGGCGCGCCGGCTACGGCACCGCCATCCTCGCGGCCGCCGAGGCTCTCATCGTCCGCGAGGGCAAGACGGCGCTGGGCCTGAACGTCGTCGGGGACAACGAGGCGGCGATCGCCCTGTACCGCCGCAGCGGCTACGAGGTGACGTCGATGTCCATGCGGAAGAAGATGTAGCGCCGGCACGACAAAGCACTCGGCCGCTCCTCCGGTGGAGGAGCGGCCGAGTGCCGTGTCATGCGTTCCCTACGGGCCTACCCGACGTGTGCGGCGGCCGGCACCTCGACCTCGAGCGGCGCCGAGGTGAGGCGGCCGATGGGGCCGTGCCGGCGTTGCAGGAGCGTCAGCAGCGGGCCGGTGAGGGCGGTGGTGAACAGCGCCATCATCACCATGATCGAATACAGCCGGGTGTCCAGCACACCGATCTGCAAGCCCACCTGGAGCACGACGAGCTCGGTGACGCCGCGGGCGTTCATCAGCACGGCGATGGCCCGGGCCGGCCCGCGTTCCATGCCGAAGGTGCGGGCCCCGAGATACGCGCCGAGCACCTTGCCGGCGACCGCGACCCCGAGGATGAGCAGCAGCTCGAGGATGCCCGCGGTGCCGAGGGCGGACAGATCCACGTTGATCGCGGCGATGACGAAGAAGACCGGCAGCAGGATGCCCCGGGTGAACCGGTCGACCTCGTCCACGTGCCGCCGCACGACCGGGTTGTCCCGGCCGGGCAGGATGGCGCCGAAGAGAAACGCGCCGAACACCACGTGCGTGCCGAACCACTCGGTGGCGGCGGCGCACAGGCACAGGCCCACGAACAGCAGCCCGAACCCGCCGTTGCCGGTCCACCGCGACAACGCCCGGGACAGCAGCGGCCGCGCCACGAACACCAGCACCAGCACGAACGGCACCAGCAGCACCATGTGCCACGACGACACGCCGCTCGCGAGCGACACGACCACCGCCAGCACCACCCACGCCGCGACGTCGACCGCCGCGGCGCTCGCGACGGCCATCCGGCCGACCGGGGTCGTCGACAGGCCGCGGTCGATGACGATCCGGGCCAGCACCGGCAGTGCGGTGATCGACATCGCGGTGCCCACGAACAGCACGAACACCACGGGGTTCGCCGGGTGGTACTGGCTCGCCGCCAGCCAGATCGCGGTCCCGCCGCCCAGCAGGAACGGCAGCAGGGTCGCGCCCACGGCGATGCCGGCGGCGCTGCGCCCGTTGCCGCGCAGCACCCGGTGGTCCCATTCGTGGCCGACGGTGAACATGAACAGCACGATGCCGACGGTCGCGACGGCGTTGAGCGCGGTGCGCACGTCTCCCGACAGGACCACGCGGGTGACCTGGTTGCTTTGCAGGAGTGCGCCGAACAGCACGCCGACGGCGATCTCGCCGACCACCGCCGGCTGCCCGAGCTTGCGGACGACCACGCCCGCGAGCTTGGCCGCGAGCACGATGACCGCTATGTCGAAAAGCATCATCAGATTGGTCATTGCGTCACGTCCTCAGGGCCTGCGGTGGGAGTCGTAGCGGAACTGGCGATGGCCGACGGTGACGACGGCGCCCGGTCGCAACACGACATGGCCGCCGCTCGGCACCCGGACGCACCAGTCCGTGCCGGGCTCCCGCACGAAGGTGCCGTTGGACGAACCCTCGTCGAAGAGCTTGACCTCCCAGCCCTGCGGCCGGATCCGGGCGTGCACGCCGGAGACCAGCGGATCCGCCAGCCGCAGCAGCATGACCTCGCCGGCCTCGACGCCGGAGGCGGCCTCCGGCTCGCGGCCGAGCACGTAGTCCTTGTCCAGCGGCAGGGACATGCCGTCGTCGAGCACCAGCACGCCGAGCGACGGGCGCTCCATACGGGCCCGGCTGCGCCCGGCCTGCGTCAGGCCGATGCCGCACACGCCGCAGTACTGGTCGGTGGGGTCGTTGAAGTGCCCCTTCGAGCAGCTCACGCCGACGATCTGCGAGTCCGCGTCCTCCTCCGGCGGGGCCGGGTCCTCCTCCTCGTCGTCGCCGGATTCCACCCGCGGCGGCGGTTCGGCGGACGTCGCCTCGGCGTCCTCGGGCTCCGTCTCGTCGACGGTGCCGTACTGGAGCGCGTCGGCCCGCACGACTCCGGACGTGAGCTCGCTCCACGAGCAGAAGCCCGGGATCTCCTCGCCGATCTCGCCGGTGATCGACATGACCGGGGAGGCGACCAGACGGTCCACAATGGTCACCGCGTCCTGGCCGTCCAGGCGCAGCTCGCCGTCCTCCATGGTGACGCGCAGCCGGGCGTTGCCGTGCACGGCGACCGCGATGCCGTCGTCGACGGCGCCGAAGGCGCACAGCGACGGGAACGAGTCCACCGACGCCGTCAGGGTTTTCACCAGGTGCCGCAGCAGATGCCGGCCGGGCTGGGCGGTGCCGGCGGCGGCCTTCGCCTCGGCCAGAATGCTGCGCACGCTGTCCTCCGCGCCGGGCGGCACCTCGCACAGCAGGACGAGGTCCTCGTGCCTCGCCAGCACGCCGTTGCCCGGTCGCAGCCGCATGCTCGGGCTCGGGCCAGTCAGATTCTTCACAGCAACCTCCCACCACGGAAACGCCAGCGGATGAACGGCACCCGCATCGGGCCGTTCGCGACGAGCCAGACGACGAGCCACACCACCGTGAAGTGGATGACGAACGCGGCCGGCGCCACCGCGGCCGGCAGGAAGGGCAGCCAGCCCTGGGTCGCGAGGTAGCCCACCAGCAGCCCCTCGGGGATCCCGGTGAACAGGCCGAACATCGTCGGCCAGTCCTTCTCCCAGCGCCACTGCATCAGCAGGTGGTAGAGCAGCTCCCACGCGATGCCGATGACGGCGACCGCGCCGAGCACGACGAACGTCGCCTGGTACTTGTCCGCCAGCGGGGCGTCCATCGGCAGCACCGGCGTCAGCGCCGCGGTGACCAGCGCGCCGACGACGGCCAGCAGCCACAATCGCGTCTGAATCCGGCCGAACAGGGTCGGAACCATCTCACTCTCCTCTCAGAGCTGCCGGCCGGTGGCCCAGCGCAGCCATTCCAACGTCGACGCGATCGGCCCCAGGTGACGGCAGTGCCCGCGCCGCGCGATGTCGTCGACGACCTCCTGCGCCGCGATCTGGAGCCCGAGGAAGGTGTCCACGCCCGGGAACGGGCCGCCCAGTGACGCCGCGCCGGTCACGTACACCCGGCCCGGGCCGCTGTCGGCGCCGATCAGCTCGAAGCTGCCCTTGACGTCCATGCGCCCCAACGGGTTCAGCTGCGCGCCGCCGTGCACGAGGAGGTCCCGCAGCACCTGGTGCTCGGTCACCTCGGCGTTCAGACCGGTGCAGTCGATGACGAAGTCCGGCTCCACCTCGAACTCGCCCTGCTCCACCCGCATCCGGGCGGTCAGCTTGGGACCGGTGTCCTGGAGGTCGCTGATCGTGCCGCAGACCGCGTGGTACCAGCCCTCCTCGCGGGCCGTCCGCAGCTGCCGCTGCCACTCCCGCCGGTAGGCGGTAGTGGTGCCGCCGATCTCCTCGTACACGTCGGCGCGGTCCTTGCCGTGCAGCGACGCCATCCGCGCCTTCAGCTGGCCGCCCCACACCGACTTCGGGTAGTTGAAGCCCTGGTAGGCGAAGCCGTGCTTGCCGGAGCGGCGGGCCCACGGGTGCGGGCCGTGCGAACCGGTGACGTAGGTCCGCAGCAGGTGGATGATGCGGGTCGGCTGGCCGTACCGCTGCCGGTCCAGGATGAGCCGCTCCAGCACCCGGGACGCGACGATGCCGCCGCCGCGGACCAGTACCGTGCCGGGGCGACGGCGCAGGGCGTGGTAGACGTGCTCGTGGTTCTCGTACGCGTTGACAACCCGGTGGTGGTCGTTCTTGCGCTCGCGGAACTCCTGGAGCTCGGGCAGGAACTTCAGGCCCGGGTAGCCGACGGCGAGGTGCACGTCCCGCACCCGCAGCGCCATCGGCTGGGGGTCCTCCTGCCGCTCGTCGACGAACAGCACGTAGTAGCCGCCGCCGACCCGCTTGCGCACCAGCTGCGCGTCGCCGCGGACGAGCATGTCCCAGTAGCGGATCCGCCGCGCCTCCCGCTCGATGGACTTCATCACGTCGCCCAGCCGCGGCGTGTAGTAGTCGTCGAAGATCGGCTCGACGAACACGTGCGCCAGCGGGCCCAGGCTGCGGTCCCGGATGGCCTCCTGGAGGGCGTAGGACGGGAAACCCCAGAGGTTGTCCGGCCGGGACGCGGAGTCGGAGCGGATCCGGTCGGTCGGCGAGATCTGCGACGAGTTCGCCAGCCGCTCGTAGGTCTGCCAGGGGTGGCTCAGGTTGGAGACCACCCGCAGGCCGGAGGTGGGGACGCCGCCGGCGACGCGGAGGTAGTCGGCGAGGATGTACGAGCCGATCCCGCCACCCACGGTGGCGATCGGCGTGTCCTGCACGGGAATCCCGTACCCAGCGATCATCTCGTCGGTCCAGGCGCCGGCGCTGGCCAGCAGCCGCGCCAGGGGCCGAACCGGTGTTCCGGCAGCGGATTCCTGCCGGTGGACGTCAACCACCTCGGTCACGATCTCAACTTCCCTTCAGCATGATGCCCACGTCGGTCCCGGCTCCGTCCTCGGCGGCCGTCGCTCCACTGTGGACGAAACGGCGGTCCGGGCCGGTCGTCAACTCACTCGCCGCGCAGCCACGCGTCGTTGGCGGCGTACACGGCGCGGATGAGGTCGGGCCGGTCCAGGCCGGGCCGGTCCGGGTGGTTCCCCCAGCCGGCCTTGTTGGACCAGTACTGGGTGTAGCGGTAGGAGGGCCGGCACGACGCCAGCAGCTCCTCGTCGAAGGTGATCACGTCGCCGACGTGGTCCGGCACGAGCGTGTCGCGCATGTAGACCGCCCGGAACTCCACGATGCGCCAGTCGTCCTGGCGCTTCTCGACGCGGAAGGTCATGCGCTCCCACACCAGGATGGTCATCTCGGTCTTGTCGATCTCGACCGGCATGGCGATCTGCGCGGGCAGGTCGGCGACGGCGCGGTTGCCGTTCACCTCGACCTGGATGGGGCCGAGCTGGTGCAGGCCGCTGCCGCGGTCACCGATCGCGGCCAGTTTCCTGGTGTGCTCGATGAACTCCGCGCCGCTGCACGTCGTCCAGCCGACGGCCATGATGGTGTCGGGGTAGTAGAACTGGGCCATCGAGTCCCAGTCGCCGGTGTCGCGCGCCCACCGCTCGCGCACGATGCACTGGCGAACCGCCTCGACCGCCAACAGCTCCGCCAGGCTCTGTCGTTCGAATGTACCCATGGAGACGTTTATCGCAGTGCCCGGCGGCGTGACTCCACCACCACGGCCGGACTCCGTCAGGTGCCCGACAGGTCACGACGCGGACAGGTCCAACCTGGACAGTTCGCGGCGGGAGGCGATCCCCAGTTTGGGATACGCCTTGTAAAGGTGGTGTTCGACCGTTCGGGGGCTGAGGAACAGCGCGGCGGCGATCTCCCGGCTGGTGCCGCCGTCGGCCGCCAGCCGCACGACCTGGAGTTCCTGCGGCGTCAGCCGATCGAGCAGGTTCGCCGCCGTGGGCCGGGCCACCGCAACGGTTTCCCCGGTCGCCCGCAGCTCGGTCCGCGCGCGCTCGGCCCAGGTGGCGGCCCGCAGCCGTTCGAACGTCTCCATCGCCGACCGCAGCGGGTGACGCGCGTCACTGCGACGCCGGACGCGGCGCAGCCATTCGCCGTACAGAAGCTCCGTTCGGGCCCGTTCGAACGGGCGATTTGCCTGTGCGTGCAACCGAAGTGCCCGTTCGTACGGCTCCTCGTCGTCGCCCAGCAGCGCGCGGCACCGCAGCGCGACGGCGCGGGCCCAGGACTGCCGCCCGGCCTCGGCCCACGCCTCGAACCGCCGTAGCGACTGCTCGGCCCGCTCGGGCTGCCCCAGCCGGACGGCGGCTTCGACGTGGTCGGGGGCGGCCGCCATGATCACCGTGGTGTGCCGGCCCGGCCCCTGTCGCGCCTCCTCGAACCGGTCGATCGCGGCCTCGTAGTCGCCGAGGCCCAGCGCGAGCAGGATCAGCGCGCCGTGGCTGCCGGCTCCACCGGCGTCCGGCATCTCCACGGCGAGCCGGCGGCACCGCTGCTCGTCGCCCTCGATCGCCGCGACCCTGGCCAGCGTGCTGTTGAGCCGTACGACCCGGTGGTGCAGGCCGGTGTCCTCGGCGATGGCCACCGCTTCGGCCACGGTTGCCTCGGCGTCCCGGTGGTGGCCGACCCGGATCTGGGCCCCCGCCAGGTCCTGGAGCAGCTGGGGGAGTGCGGCGATCAGGCCCTGTTCACGGCACCGCACCACCTCGGCGGTGGCCAGTTGGAGCGTCGCGGCGTCGTCGCCGATGAGCATCCCGGTGAAGATGGCCCTTGCGCGTGCGGCACCGTCCGCCGACCGGCCCTGGGCGACGAGTTCCGCCAGTACGGGCAGGCCGCGGGCGTAGTCGTCGTCGACCAGGTGCGCCATGCCGGTCACCATGAGGTCCGGCCGGCCGATGTCGGCGCACATCCGGGCGGCGGTGCGGATCGAGTCGGCGTCACCGCAGAACCAGGCGTAGCCGGCGCTGGTGCGCAGCATCGCCGCGGCCTGGTCGGGATGGGCGTGCGCGGCCCGTTCGATCAGCAGCCGGGCGGCCCGTCGCGGCTCGCCCAGCTCGAACTCCACGGCCGCCCGGACCGGCGGCAGCTCGGCCACCGCCTCGGGGCCGTCGGCGAGCTGTTCGGCCTGCTCGGCGAGGTCACCGGCCCGGTCGGCGTGGCCGGCGGTGAACGCCAGCGATGCCGCGGTGCCCAGCCAGGCCGCCCGGTTCCGTGATACCGACGTGAACTGTGCGGCCTGCTGGTACCAGCCGGCGGCAGTGGCGTACGCGGTCCGGTGACGGGCCCGCTCGGCCGCCTGCACGAGTTCGGCCGCCACCTCCTCGTCCTGGCCCATGGTCGCCGCCGCGAGGTGCCGGATCCGGCTGTCGGGGTCGTGCGCGGCGTCGGCGAGGGCCTGGTGGACGGCGACCCGCCGGGCCAGCACCGCGCCCTGGTAGGCGGCCGACGCGATCAGCGGATGCCGGAACGTGACGGTGTTCCCGTCCACCCGAAGCAGCTGGGCGGTCTCGGCCTCGGCCAGGTCGCCGGGGCCGACGCCGAGCGCGGCGGCCGCGCCGAGCAGCGTCGGCAGATGACCGCGGCCCTCCGCCGCGGCGATCACCATCATCAGCCGGGTGCGTTCGGGCAGCCGGCTGATCTGGGCGCGGAACGTGGCGAGCACCCGGTCGGCGATCGGCAGCGGCACCGGCCCGATCGGGTGGCCGCGCTGGGCCGCCGCGAACTCGATCAGCGCCAGCGGATTGCCGGCGGACTCGGCGATCACCTGGTCGCGCAGGGCCAGGGCGAGACCGTGCTCGGCGACCAGCAGCGCGGCGTCCGCGTCGTCCAATCTGGACAGTGGGATCTCGGGGATGCCCGGTGCGGCGAAGCCCTCCTCCCGTGCCGCGAACAGGATCGCGATGCCCTCCTCGGCGAGCCGGCGGGCGGCGAACAGCAACGCGTCGGTGGTCGCCTGATCGAGCCAGTGCGCGTCGTCGACGAGACACAGGATCGGCCCGTCGTCGGCGAGATCGGCGAGCAGGGTGAGAACCGCCAGCCCCATGAGGAAACGATCGTGCCCGCCGGCTTGGCCGGAGCCGAGCACCGCTCGCAGCGCGCCCGCCTGTGCGGCCGGCAGGGCGTCGATACGGTCCTGAACGGGCCACAGCAGCTGGACCAGGCCGGCGAAGGCCAGCTCCGCCTCGCCTTCGATCCCGGTCACCCGCAGCAGTCGCAGGCCCGCCTCGGATGCCTCGTCGGCGGCCCAGGCCAGCAGCGCGGACTTGCCGATCCCCGGTTCACCCCGCAGCGTCAGCGCCCCACTGCGGCCGTCGCGGGCCACGGTGATCAGCGACCGCACCGACGCCTGCGCGGTGGACCTGCCGTACAGCACGGGGCACGCCTCCCTCGGTACGTGGCCGAAACCTACGTAACCTTACCGATTCGGGCCCCGGTGCCCACTTCCTACCGTGGTGGCACGTCCACCTGGGGAGGATGCTGTGAACGACATCTTCGAGCCGCTGCGGCTCGGCAAACTGGACCTGCCCAACCGCCTGGTGATGGCGCCGATGACCCGCAGCCGCGCGTACGGCGGGGTGGTCGGGGAGCTGACGGCGGAGTACTACTCACAACGCGCCGGCGCGGGCCTGATCATCACCGAGGGCACGCAGCCCTGCGTGATCGGGCAGGGCGACATCAACACCCCCGGCCTGCACTCGCCGCAGCAGGTCGCGGCGTGGCGCCGGGTGACCGACGCCGTGCACGAGCGCGGCGGCCGGATCTTCGTGCAGCTCATGCACGCCGGCCGGCTCGCCCACCCCAGCCTGTATCCGGACGGCGCGCTGCCGCTGGCGCCGTCGGCGATCGCGTCCGGGGCGCGGATGTACACCCCCGACGGCATGCTGGACCACCCCACGCCTCGGGCGATGACGCTCGCGGACATCATCCAGGCCGTGGAGGACTTCGTGTCCGCCGCGCGCAACGCGATGGAGGCCGGCTTCGACGGCGTGGAGCTGCACGGTGCCAGCGGATTCCTGATCCACCAGTTCCTGTCGACGAATTCGAACACCCGCACCGACGCCTACGGCGGCTCGGTCGAGAACCGGATCCGGTTCGCAGTCGAGGTCGCGCAGGCCGTGAGCGACGCGATCGGACCCGACCGGACCGGCATCCGGATCTCGCCCGCCATCAGCTACAACGGCATCGACGAGACCGACACCGACGTGCTCTACCCCGCGCTGGCTCGCGCGCTCGCCCCGCTCGGCCTGGCGTACCTGCACCTGGTCGAGGTGAACAACCGGGACCTGACCGAGGTGATGCGGGCTACGTGGCCCGGGCCGCTGATCCTCAACCCGCACCGCACGCGGGAGGAGCGCCCGGCCAGCGGCGATGCCGCCGCCGACGTCCTGCGCGCGGGGCTGGCCGACGCGGTCAGCCTCGCCACGCTCTGGCTGGCCAACCCCGACCTGCCGGCGCGGATCCGGGCCGGCGGCCCGTTCAACGCGGCCGACCCCGACACGTACTACGGCGGGGACCACCGGGGCTACACCGACTACCCCACATTGGAGTCGTGATGACCGCCGCCACCGCACCGCGGGAAGAAACTGTCAGCCGCGCGCCGAGCGCCCCGTGGCTCGCGCTGCTGGCCGGACCCCTGTCGTTCGGCATCGCCGCTCCCGCCCTGATTCTGTCCCGTGTGGCTGGTGACCTCGGGGTGTCGGTGGCCGCGGCTACCTGGATCGTCACCGGCTTCGGCCTCGGCATCGCCGTCGGCACACCGTTGCTGGCCGGGCTGATCGGTCATCGCGGCGTACGCGCCGCGCTGACCACCAGCGCCGGGCTGGTCCTGCTCGGGGTGGTGCTGGCCGTTGCCGTGCCCTCCCTGCCGGTGCTGGCCGCCGCCGGGGTGATCCAGGGTCTCGGCTCCGCCGGCCTGACGGCGATCGCCATGAACCTGGCCAAGTCGCCGCGCGTCATGGGACTCGTCACGGCGGCGCTGGCGGTGTTCGGCGCGACCGCACCGCTGGTCGGGTCGCTGCTCAGCGATGCCGTGTCGTGGCAGGCGACTTTGGCGCTGCCCGGGGTGAGCCTGCTCGCCGTGCCGGCCTGTCTGCGTTTTGCCCCAACGGCTCCTACCGCTCGCGAGGGGTTCGACGGCAGGGGCGCAGTGCTGCTGACCGCAGTGGTCACGGCGCTGGTATTCGTTCCACAGTGGCCGGTCGTGGCTGGCGCTTGCGTGGTCGCCTTCGGAGTGCTGCTCGGCTTCCACCTTCGCATGCGTCCCAACGGGTTCGTGCCGACGGTTCTGCTTCGCACGCCCCGGTTCCTGATCTCCTCGGGACTGGCGTTCGCCCTCGCCGTCGTCAACTTCGGCATGTTCTACGGTGTCCCGATCCAGCTGGCCAAGCACGCCGGGTGGTCGGCCAGCCAGATCGGGATCGCCATGCTGTGGCCGTTGTTGTTGGGCGGCACGGTGTCCTGGGTTGTCGTGACGGCCACGGCGCGGCTGCGCATGGGCGTCGTGCTCACCGGTTTCATCGCCGCGGGCGTCACGGCGGCGCTGCTCGGCCTCACGAGCGTCAACCCCGTGGTTCTCCTCGTGGCACCGGGGATATCGGCCCTCACGGCCGCATCCGGCCAGGGCGTGTTCGCGGTTCGGGCGACAGCGGCCGTGCCCGACGAGCGGCGATCGGCCGCGATCGGCCTGTTCACCCTGTGCTACCTGCTCGGCGCGGCGTTCGGGCCGGCCATCGTGGCACTGCTGGCCGGCTGAACCCGGACAGCATGATGGGCACCATCCGCGGATGGTGCCCATCAATCTTTCACAGCGCCCTGTCGGTACGAAGTATCAGGCGCTTGCCGTGCAGGCCGTCACGCTCCACCCGCTGGTGTGCCTCCGCCGCGGCACTCAGCGGCACTGTCTCCACGGTCCGCGGACGCAGTGTCCCGCCGGCGAGCAGGTTGTTGATCGTGCCGGCCGCCTCGGCCAGCTCGGCGGTGGTCGCCTGCGAGATGGCGAACCCGACGACCGAGCAGTCCTTGAGGTACAGCGGCCCGACCGGCAGGACCGGCCGCGTCCGCATGCCGGCGAGCACCACGACCCGTCCCCGCTTGGCGAGCAGATCGACCGCTCTCGTCAGGTCGTTCTCGCCCGCGGTGTCGACGTAGGCGTTGACACCGCCCGGGCTGGCCGCCTGAATTCGTTGTGACAGCTCGGGATCCCGGTAGTCGATGACCTCGGCGGCGCCCAGCGCGCGGCAGTGTTCCGCGTCCTTCGCGCTGGCCGTCGCGATCACCCGGGCGCCGGCGTTCGCGGCCATGACAACCGCCGCGCTGCCCACGTTTCCGCCCGCGCCGGCGACGACAACCGTCTCCCCGGCCCGGACCCGGCCGTGGGTGAACAAGGCGAGGTACGCGGTCGCGGCCGGATGCGCCGTCGCGACCGCGTCGGCCGCGCTCACGCCGTCCGGCAAGTGGTACAGCCGGTCGGCCGGCACCACGGCGAGGTCGGCCGCGGCCCCCTGCCGGCCGGCATGGCCGAGGCTGTTGCACCACACGGGATCGCCGACACCGAAGCCGGCGACGTTCGGGCCGACCGCGGCGACGGTGCCGACCAGGTCGCGGCCGATCACGAACGGGAAAGTGAGCGGAGTCCGCCATGCGCCGGAGCGCACGAACGTGTCCACGTGGTTGACGGTGGTGACGGCGACATCGATCAGCACGCCGCCCGGTCCGGGCTCCGGCACCGGCAACTCGCCGTAGTGGATCTCCTCCGGCGGTCCGAGCCTGTCGATGAATGCTGCACGCATATCGGCGGATTCTTCCCATCCGGCCCGCGAGCGGCCAGCCGGGAACACGACGTACGTCAAGTCCGGCGCGGACCTGACGAATCCCGCGCGACAGCCTTTGACCGGCGGCCGGGAGCCAGCAAGGTCTGACCCATGGGCCAATCAGTCATCGACAGTACGCCGCTGTTCGACCTGCGTGCCGAGATTCCCGTGTCGGCCACCGCGGCTGAGGTCTACGCGGTCGTCAGCGACCTGACGCGCAGCGCCGAGTGGAGCCCGGAATGCATGGGCGGGACCTGGACGTCCGGCGAGCCGGCGGCGGTCGGTTCGGTGTTCCGCGGTGAGAACCACCGCCGCGACGACGTCGTCGGCTGGGCGCCGCTGGTCCGCGGCACCTGGTTCACCGAGGCCGAGATCGTCGCCGCCGAGCCGGGGCGCACCTTCCGCTGGGCCATGCGCACCCACACCGGCGTCAACCAGGAAAGCGTGTGGGGCTTCGACATCGACGCCGCCGACGAGGGCAGCGTGCTGACGCACCACTTCCGGATGGGGCGGGCCACGCTCGGCATCCACAAGATCACCGCCGAGCTGGACGAGGCGGCCCGCGAGCGGTTCGTCGTGGAATGGACGGACAAGCTCGAGCAGGACATCGCGCAGACGCTGAAGCGAATCAAGGACGTAATCGAGCAGGGGTGACCCGGCCGGAGAGGTGAACAGATGTTTCTACAGCGCATCGGGAACAAGGGAATCCGGCTCGGCACGCTCTTCGAGCGGGCAGCGTCCCGGTTTCCGACCAATTTCGTGATCCTGGACCACGACCTGGACATCGCGCCGGAGCTGGGCCGCCGTCTGACGCTCGTGCAGGTCGCGGACCTGGTCGACGACTTCGCCTCGCGGCTGTGGGCGGCCGGCGTCCGCACCGGGGACCACGTGGTGGTGCACAAGACCGACGCCTTCGACATCACCCTGCTCGCCTGCGTCATCGCCCGGCTCGGCGCCATCCCGGTGCTGCTGTCGTCCAAGCTCGACGGCGCCACCGTCGCCGAGCTGGTGCGCCGGGTGAACATGCCGTACCTGATCACCGACCAGGCCAAGCTCGACAACGACCTGCCGGCCTCGGTGTTCGACCTGTCCAAGCAGGTGCTGCTGACGTCGGGCAGCCACCCGATGGCCACCGACCTCGCGTCGCTGGCCGGCGCGCCGCGGGTCGCCGCGGTGCACATGCCGCCCAGCCACCCGACGTTGGTCACGCACACGTCCGGCACCACCGGCATCCCGAAGCTGGCCGTCCACACTGGAGCGACGTTCGAGGCCCGCTACCGCCCGCAGGGCACCGTCGCCTCGTTCGTCGGCAGGCGGGAGTCGGTGGCGATCCACGTCTCGTTCGTGCACTCCCGGATGTTCACCGCCATGCCCATCTCCATCCTCCAGGGGCACTCGATCATCGTCCTCGCCGACGACGAGCCCGCGAGCGTGGGGGACCTGTTCGCGCAGGCGCCGCCCGGCCTGATCGAGGCGCATCCGAACTCGTTCATGCGGTGGGAAGAGCTCGTGGACGACCCGCGGGAGCCGCTGGGGCAGGTGAAGTACTTCAGCAGCACCTTCGACGCCATCCACCCGCGGACGGTGCGCCGCCTGCTGAGCGGTTCCCGCCGCAGGGCGCCGCTGTTCATCCAGATGTACGGCCAGAGCGAGGTCGGCCCGATCGCCGGCCGCGCGTACAAGAAGCACGGCATGCAGAACGGCCGGTGCGTCGGCGTGCCCTTCCCGGGCATGACCGGCGTCCGCGTGGTCAGCCGCGACGGCCGGCCGCCGACGAAGGAGACCCCGGGCTACATCGAGGTCAAGAGCGACGGCCGGATCATCACCTACCTCGGCGAGCGCGAGCGCTGGGAGAAGCAGGTCCACGACGGCTGGTGGCGCATGGGCGACGTGGGCTACCGGACGAAGTGGGGCTGCCTGCACCTGCTCGACCGCGAGGTCGACGAGATCCCCGGCATCGACAGCACGCTGGAGATCGAGGACAAGCTGTTCGAGCGGCTGCCCGAGCTGGTGGAGGTGATCATCGTGCCGGACCAGAACGGGTGCCCGGTGCCGGTGGTCTGCACCCGTAACGACGACGACCTGGACCGGGCGGCGTGGAGTTCGGCCGTGGCCACGCTGCCCAAGATGGCCGATCCGGTGCAGTGGAAGATGGCGGACCTGCCGCAGACCGCCACCACGAAGATCAAGCGGCTCGAGCTGGCCCGGCTGCTGGCGGGCGAGTAGGAGGGGCTGTCCAGGCTCGGTGCGGCCCGTCGCGGAGACCCGGCCTCAGCTGAGGCACACGGTCACCGGACCGATCACCGTCTGCGTCGGTGGGCCGACCGAGCCTGGACAAGCCTTGCCCGAATGCCTTGCAGCGGGCCTGCAGTCGAATTTCCGGGTTGTTCCAGTGGATCGCGACACGGTGGCGGCGAAGGCCACACCGTGACGACGATTCGGGAGAACAACCATGCCCTCCGCACACAACCGCCGGCTCCTGGCCGGCCTGACCGCGGCCGCGCTCAGCGGCGTCGCCCTGGTGGGTGTCGGCGCGCACGCCGCATCGGCCGCCACCGGCAGCCAGATCGTGAACATCGCCGACGCCAACCTCGGCAAGGGGTATTGCAGCACGAACAGCGCCGGCGGCCGGGGCTTCGACAACAGTTGCACGGCCGACAACGGCGCGGGCGAGTTCTGGTGCGGCGACTTCGTGTCCTGGGTGTGGCAGCAGGCCGGCGTGCCCGTGCCGGCCGCCAGCCCCGCCTCGGTGCCCAGTTGGAAGAACACCTCCGCGTACCACGCGCTCGGCAGCGGCTACGTGCCGCAGCCCGGTGACGCGGTGATCTTCGGCGACAACACGTACCCGACCTCGGGCTCGCACATCGCCATCGTGACCGATTACAGCAACGGCCTGCTGTCCGACGTCGGCGGTGACGAGGACGGCGGCGGCAATCCGTGGTGGTCGACCAGCAAGGTGCAGGCCGACGAGGGCAACGGCGCCGCCTGGAATCCCAACAACCATCTGTTCCCGGGCCAGAGCTACGAGATGTGGGTGCTCGGCTACGTCAGCTCCGGCGCCTCCACCACCCCGCCGCCGCCACCACCCACCAGCGGCGCCGCGACGTCGGACAGCAGCTGGTCGGTGTACGCCCCGGCGACGAAGACGATGACCCTGTTCGGTCTCGGCGCCGGCGGCCACCTCGGCCTCACCAGGAGCACGAACGGCGGCGCCAGCTGGAGCAACTGGGCCGAGGCCAACGCGTACTGGCAGCTTCAGGGCACACCGGACGCGGTGTACGACGCGGACGCCAAGATGACGATGCTCTTCGCCCGCGGCCAGTCCGACGGCGCCATGGGCATCAGCACCAGCACCAACAACGGCGCCAGCTGGTCGAACTGGGCGCAGGTGAACGCGTATTGGAGCGGCTTCAAGGGCGACGCGTCGGCCGTCTACAACCCGGACACCAAGAAGGTCACGGTGTTCGCGCGAGGCGGGGACGGCAGGATCGGCTACACCCAGAGCGGCAACGCCGGCGCGAGCTGGTCGAACTGGGCGCAGGTGAACGCGTACTGGGCCAACTTCTCCGGCGATCCGCACGCCATCTATGACCCGGACACCAAGAAGCTGACGGTGTTCGCGCGGGGCGGGGACGGCAGGATCGGCTACACCCAGAGCGCCAATGACGGCGCCAGCTGGTCGAACTGGGCCGAGGTCAACGCCTACTGGGCGAACTTCGCCGGTGACCCGCACGTGGTCTACGATCCCGACGCCAAGAAGCTGACGGTGTTCGCGCGGGGCGGCGACGGGAAGATCGGCTACACGCAGAGCGGCAACGGCGGCGCGAGCTGGTCGAGTTGGGCCGAGGTGAACGCGTACTGGGCCAACTTCTCCGGCGACCCGCGTCCGGTGTACGACGCCAGCACGAAGACGATCTCCCTGCTCGCGCGGGGCGCGGACGGCCGGATCGGCGCCACGCGCAGCGCCAACGACGGCGCCAGCTGGTCGAACTGGGCGCAGGCGAACGCGTACTGGGCGAACTTCTCCGGCGACCCGGCCGCGATCTATGACCCGGACACCAAGCAGAGCACGGTCTTCGCGCTCGGCAGCGGCGGCCACATGGGCTACACACAGAGCGTCGCCAGCGGGTGGACGAACTGGGCCGAGGTCAACGCGTACTGGACGCTGATCGGCTCCTGAGCGCTGTCGAGGGTTTTCCCCAGGTGCCGTCCGCGGCGCCCTGTGACGCCGCCCGGACGCGAGCGCCGCTCCTGAAGTCGGTGCCTGTCGATTCGCGAAGTACCGGTACGAGGAGAAAACGCATGCGTTCATCGGTGGCCACAGGGACCGCGGCGGTGCTCGCCGCGCTGGGACTGGGCCTGGTCGCCCCGGCGGTGGCTTCCGCGGCGCCGGCCGGCGGCGGGGCGCAGCTGTGCGTCGCGAACCACAACGGGGCGCAGATCGACATCGGGCACTTCATCGCCTCCGGGCACGGCGACGACGTGGAGGCCGTCGGCCGGGTCAGCGCCGGCACGGAGGGCATCAACCTGGGGGTGTGAGCCGCTCAGGCCGACGGCGCGTCTCCCACGCGGGGACGCGCCGTTCGGTGAGCGGCAGTCGACTTTCCGGCCGGTCGGCTGGAATCCGCGGTCACCCGGCGGATGCGCCGCCGCCGACCGTCCGACGAGGCTGATCACGTGTCGCAGCCCGAGTTTCCACCCCCGACCGCCCGACTTGCCGGCATCGACTTCGCCCGGGGACTCGCCGTGTTCGGCATGTTCGCCGCCCATGTCGGCCCGGATCCCGCGGTGGAGGCGGGGATCACCGGCGCGGTGATGCAGTTCACGCACGGCCGGTCCTCGGCGCTGTTCGCCATGCTGGCCGGGGTGTCGCTCGCGCTGACGACCGGACGGCAGCAGCCCGAGGTGGGCGTGCAGGGCCGGCAGGCGGTTGTCCGTATCGTGATTCGTGCGGTCGTTCTGGTGGCGCTGGGCATGGCGTTGACGATGCTCGACACGCCGGTCGACGTGATCATCGCTTACTACGGCGTGTACTTCCTGTTGGCGTTGCCGCTGATCCGGTTGCGGGCCCGGACGCTGGCTGCTGTCGCGGCCGGGCTCGCGGTCGTCGGTCCGCTGGCCTCGTTCTGGGTCCGGTCGGTCGTCGACTTCGGCGCGCCGGACGGGATCGTCGGCCTCCTGCTCACCGGCACGTATCCGGCGATCACATGGATGCCGTTCGTCATCGCCGGCATGGCATTGGGGCGGCTCGATCTGGGGTCGCCCACCGTCCTCAGGCGACTGGCGCTGCTCGGCCCCGCGTTGGGGCTACTCGGATACGGCGGCTCGTGGCTGGCGTTGGAGGTCTTCGGCGGTCGTGAGGCGCTGCTGGCGGGGTCTCCGGATGCGTTGCAGCAGTTGAACAGTGAGAGCGGAGCCGTCACCACCGAGTCGCCCGCCGCGCTGCTGGTGGCGTTCCCGCACAGCGGCACGCCATTCGAGATCGTCGGCGCGCTCGGGGTGGCGATCACCGTTGTGCCGCTGGCAATCGCGGCCGTGAGCAGGATTCGGTGGCTGCTGCTGCCGGTGATCGCCGTCGGCACGATGTCGTTGACGGCGTACGTCGGCCACGTGCTGGCGATCGGCGCGTTGGGCGTCAAGGAGCTCCCCGGCCCGTCGCTGACGGTCCTGATCGGCTTCATCGTGGTGACGACCGTCGCCGCGGCACTGTGGAAGCGCCTGGTCGGCCGCGGGCCGCTCGAGTACCTGGTCGCGCTGGCCACCAGGCCGGCGCTGCTGGTGCGGTGATGCCGCACCCCGACGGCCGTCGACATGAGGATCGTTAAGGTTTCGATATCGGACGGAAAATCGTGCTCCCTAGTGTCGTCGGCGACCGGTCCACGCCTCTGTGGATCGGCGCAACACCAGGGATGGTGCGTGATGAACGAGCAGGTCAAGCCGGAGCCGTACGAGCCGCCGGCGCTGCTGGAGGTGGGCGAGTTCGGCGAGGACACCCTCGGCCCCGTTCGTGCCCTCTTCCCGGACGGCGTCGCTCACATGCGTTTCTGAGCATGCAGTTTGCGTTGATGGTCCTGCCGGACACGGCGGCCGCGGCCGCCGTGTCCGGCAGGCACGTGCGAAGCGACGTGCGGGTGGTGCCGCACGCGTCGGGTCGTCCCTGGCTGCTCGGGCGGTGGTCGCCGGACGACTGCGTGGTGGCCACCGCCGGGACGGCTTCGGTTGCGGTGCTTGGGGTCTGCCCGGTGACCGAGGCCGAGCTGGCGAAGTGGGCGGGCGAGCTGCGAACGGTGGCCGACGCCGATCGGCTGGCGTGCCGGTTGTCGGGCGCGTTCCACCTCGTGGCGTCGGTGAACGGCGAAGTCCGCGTGCAGGGTTCGGCCACCGGACTGCGTCGGGTCTTTCACGCCATGGTCGACGGAGTGCCGGTCGCGGCCGACCGAGCCGACGTGTTCGGCGCGCCGGTGGACGAGGAAATGCTTACGGTTCGGACGGTGTGCGGCTTGTTGCCGCCGTCGCTGGGCGAGCGCCCGTTGTGGCGTGGGGTTTCCGCGCTGCCGCCGGATCACTACCTGGTGCTCCAGGCCGATCGGGTTCGGCAGGTTCGCTGGTGGCGTCCGCCGACGCCGGGCGTCGGCCTGCGCGAGGGCGCCGTGCGGGTTCGCGAGGCGTTGGCCGAGGCCGTGCGCGTGCGGCAGTGCGACACGCTGGGCAGTGACCTGTCCGGTGGGCTGGATTCCACGTCCCTGTGCTTCCTGGCCGCGCGGCAACGACCCGAGCTGCTGACGTTCCGCTGGGCCGAGGCCGAGGCGGCCAACGACGACGCCGTCTTCAGCGCGGTGGCCGCCGAGCAGCTGACCGCGGCCAATCATCTGGTGGTGCCCCAATCCGAGCTGCCGGCGTGCTTCGCCGAGCCGGCAGCGACAGTCGACGCCGAGCAGCCCTATCCGTTCATGCGCACGGCGGATCGCATCCGCCGCAGCGCCGCGGTGCTCGCCGACAACGGCGTCACCCGGCACCTGGCTGGACACGGTGGTGACGAACTGTTCGGAGACCTGCCCGGTTATCTGTCCCGACTGCTGCGCCGCCGGCCGCCGACTGCGATCAAGCACGTGCGAGGGCAACTTGCCCTGCACCGCTGGACGTTACGGCCGACGCTGGCGGCGCTGCTCCGGCCCGGCACGGCGTCAGGCTGGTGGGCGGCGCAGGCCGAGCAGTTGACGGGGCCACCGCCGCCGGCGCGATTTCCCCCGCTGGACTGGGGATTGGGGGCGGTGCGCGCGTCCGAGTGGGCCAGCGGCGACGCGGTCGCCACGGCTCGCGAGGTGTTGCGCCGGCACGCCGAGACGGCCGAGCCGTTGGACGCCGACCTCGGTCAGCACCAGTACCTGGTCACGCTGCGGCGGGGCGCCGCGGCGTATCGGCAGCTGGCGCGGTTGTTCGACGACGCCGGTGTCGCCCTGGAGATGCCGTTCTTCGACGATCGCGTGATCGAAGCGGCGCTGGCGGTGCGACTGCCGGAACGCGCAACCCC
Source organism: Kutzneria buriramensis (assembly GCF_003387475.1). Classification (GTDB taxonomy): domain Bacteria; phylum Actinomycetota; class Actinomycetes; order Mycobacteriales; family Pseudonocardiaceae; genus Kutzneria; species Kutzneria buriramensis. The sequence continues at coordinate 95,744 of NZ_QUNO01000024.1, forward strand.
GTACCGGTACAAGCCATTGCTGGCCGAGGCCATGCACGGCGTGCTGCCGGAACAGATTCGCACCCGTGCCACCAAGGGCGTGTTCAGCCAGGACGTGCGGGCCGGCCTGCGTGAACACCGTGATGCCATCGCCGATCTGTTCGCCGATTCCGCGCTGGCGGCGCGGGGTCTGATCGACCGCGACCGCGTGATCGCCGGCCTGTACGCCCCGTACGCCGATTTCCGCCCGGTGTTCGCGGTGGAAGACCTGATCGGGTGCGAGAACTGGCTGCGTGCCGCCATCCGCCCCACGAGTCCGGAGGGTTCCCGTGCTACGACTGCATCCTGACGTCGCCCACACCGAGACCGACGACGGCGCCGTGCTGCTGCACCAGCACACCGGCCGGTACTGGCAGCTCAACGCCACCGGGGCCGGCATCCTCAACGCCGTGCTCGACGGGCGCGACGTCGACCGCATCGCCGCCGATCTCGCGGATCGGCACGCCATCGAGCCCGAACGCGCGCGTCGGGACGTCACCGGTCTGCTCGACAGCTTGCGGACCGCCGGCCTGGTGGAGCCCGCGTCGTGAGCCTTCCCGCCGCCCTGTCGCGGCCCGTCCCGCTGCCCCCGCACCGCCGCATCCTGCCCTTGCTGGCCGTTGCGGTCGCCCGGGTGTTGATGGGCCGGCGGCCGATTCGAATCCGCCGGCTGCTGGAGTTCACCAGCCGCGGCGCTCGACCCGCCACCGCGGAGCAGGCTGCCCGCGCTCGCGAAGCTGTCGTGTCTGTCAGCCTGCGCTGCGCCGGGCAGGGTTGCCTGCAACGCTCCATCGCCGTTGCCCTGCTGTGTCGGGCCTGGGGAACGTGGCCGACCTGGTGCACCGGCGTGCGCACGAATCCGTTCTCCGCGCATGCCTGGGTCGAGGTCGACGGCCAACCCATCGGCGAACCGCTGCCTGCCGGGCACTACCGACCGCTGCTGACGGTCGGCCTGACGCGATAGAGCACCATGCTCGCCACCCCGGCGATGAGGGCGGTGGCGGCCCCGCCAACCGTGTTCACGTTGCCGGCGGGCCTGGCCGTCGTAGCCCGGTGGCCCCGTCGGCGATGGCGGCCAGCACCAGCGCGGCGACCGTCCGCACGCACGTGGCGAGGGCGATGGGCAAGCTCAACGCCCGTTCCCGGGCCTAGCTCGCGGTGTTGGCAGTCCGGGCCGGGTGATGGCCGCAGCTGACGTGCCGCAGCAGGTCACGGCGTGGCGAAGGTGATGGTCGTGAGCCGGAGCCCGGTGTCGGCGAAGACGACGAACAGGTCGCAGCGTTCCGGCAGCGAGGGCAGACCTGCCGTCAGGGTAACGGAACGGCGGTCCACGGTCGGCGGGATGGCGAGCAGGGAGAGGACGGGGCCGTCGGGCGAATCCGCGTGCAGGCGCACGGTGACGGCACGCCCGCCGGTGTTCGTGGCGACGACGGCCCAGGACTGGGCGCCGGTCGTCGAGCACCGGCGGAAGCCGAGCCACGCCTCCGGCCGCAACGGCGACATCACCGGGCGTCCGTCGGTATCGGTGTCGACGATGGCGATTCCCGCCGATAGGTCGGCGGAGCTGGCGGGAACCGGTCCGTCGGCCAGCTTGCGGCCGTCGAGGGTGGTTCCGTGCACGGTGATCGTGGCGACGCCGACGAGGTCCTCCGACGACCGCCCGACGCAGACCTCGTGCGGGCCGGCCTCGACGACCCAGCCATGCGTGCGGACGTCCCAGAAGGCGAGGTCGGAGGCGCGCAGCAGGAAGTTCACGGTGCGGCCGGCCTGCGCCGACAGGGTGATCTTCTGGAAGTCGCGCAGCTGCTTGTTCGGCTGGTCGACGGCGGAGCTGAGCTGCCGGGTGTACAGCTGTACGACCTCGGCGCACTTGCGGAAGCCGGTGTTGCGCACCTCGATCGACGCGACGACGGCCTCGTCGTCGCGGAGCTGGGTCTCGCTGAGTCGCAGTGGCCCGTAGGAGAACGACGTGTAGGTGAGCCCGTGTCCGAAGGCGTACAACGGTTTGCGCCGGGTGTACATGTACGTCCACTCGCCGGCGACGGTGTCGCGATCCGGCTCGGTGGTGACGTCCGAGTCGGAGCGGTACCAGGTCTGGGGCAGGCGACCCGCCGGCGACTGCTCGCCGAACAGGACCTCCGCCACGGCTCGCCGGGTCGGCTCGCCGCCGGGCACGGTCCAGAGGATCGCCGGTAGGTGGCTGTCCTCCCAGTCCAGGGCGTAGGGGTGGGTGCTGTGCACCGCCAGGACGGCTCTCGTCCGGCCCGCGCAGGCCGAGTGTGTGCAGCGCGGCGAGTTTGGCGCACAGCAGCGGGTCCTCGGCGTAGCGGCGCTCGTTGTGACCGAGCCGGGGATCCTCGAGCGGGACGGGGACGGGCATCTCCCGGACCGGGCCGCCGCCGGCCGCGTGGATCTCCTCGGCGACGGCGGCCCCGACCTGCCGGACCAGGTGTGGATTCCAACTGCTGCCCAGTCCGAGCGGCGGCGGAAAGGGCGTCGACACATCCGCGGCGAGTTCGTGAACGGTGAAATCCGTCGCGGGCAGGCCCAATCCCGGCACGGCGGGCTGTGCGCGGCCGAGCAATGCGATCCGGGCCGCCGGACTCAGCCGGGCCAGCTCGAGGTGGACCGTTCGACGATCGGCGGAGAGATCGTCGTGAAGCTCGCGTGCGGAACACACCGCCACCCCCAGTGCCGGGCACGCCACCCGGCGATCGGACGGCGGCCTTCGATCATGCGGAGCAGCAGTGTTTACGCTGGACGCGGCCGGTCAAGACCGTCCGCGATCGAACGTGTCGAATTCTCACCTTTTCCCCCGGAGGAACGAACCCGCAGGTCCCGGGCGTGTCGGGCGGTGCAGGGCGGCCGCAGGCGTGCCGTCCGACGCCGGCCCCGCCCGCTCCCGGTCGTGCCGACCGGCGTGCGCGCGCCGTCGAATCTTCGACACCGCCGTTGTCCGGCCATTCGTCGAACACCGTCGAAGACGCAGGTCGGCGCGCATTTCCGTGGACTAGTCCTCTCCGTTCGTGAAAATGTCGTATCTTGACCGCGGAGTAATTCGCCTGCGACAGTGCAACCGGTCGGCGGCATTCCGCCCGATGGGGAAGCCGCGCAGTCGAAGAAATTCGACGACCGCCATCTGTGCAACGTCGCCCAGAAGGGGAAGTCCTTTCATGCGCAAAACCCTGCGATTCGCCCTGCCGGCGGTGGCGGCGCTCGCCGCCGTGGTGCTGACCGCCACCTCGGCCCAGGCCGCGACCTGGTCGTCCTCGGACAAGTTCGGCTCGTGGTCCAACGGCGGATACACCCTCAACAACGACGTCTGGGGCGGCGGCGCCGGCCCGCAGACGATCTGGGCCAACTCGTACAGCAACTGGGGAGTCACCTCGAACCAGCCCAACACCGGCGGCGTGAAGTCCTATCCGCACTCCGGCCGGAACATCGGCCGGAAACTGAGCACCCTGGGCAGCGTCACCAGTTCGTTCAACGTCTCGGTGCCCGGCAAGGGCGCCTACGAGACCGCCTACGACATCTGGGCGGACAACAACGCCTACGAGATCATGCTGTGGATGAACAAGACCGGCGCCGTCGGACCGATCGGCAGCCTGCAGACCACCGTCTCCGTCGGCGGCCACACGTGGGACGTCTACAAGGGGTCCAACGGGTCCAACGCGGTGTTCTCGTTCCTGCGCCACGGCAACACCAGCGGGGGCTCGGTGGACGTCAAGGCGGTGCTGAACTGGATCAGGTCGAAGGGCTGGTTCGGCGACGTGACGCTGGGCGACGTCCAGTTCGGCTTCGAGATCACCTCCACCGGCAGCGCGCTGAACTTCACCTCCAACAGCTTCTCCGTGTCGTCGTCCTGACTGATGAGTAGAACCACGGATGCCCGTCTCCCGGTCCGGCGGGAGGATCTTGCCGGACCGAGGGAGGTCAGATGTCCGGACAGGATGTGCACGTCGGCGTGGGCTGGCGGGTGGCGGGCGCGTGCGTCGGCTTCGCCTTGGCGGAGGCCCTTTTCTTCACGTTCCTGGCCCATTTTCGCCATCCCCGCCCGTTGTGGGTCTACGGGATGCCCTGGGTGCTGGCGCCCGCGGTGCCGGTGTTGGGACTGCTCAACTGCCTGGGCCGACCGCCCGGCGGCCGGATTCTCGCCGCCGCCCGCGGCGCGTTTCTGGTCGGCGTCGTCCTGGCCGTCATGTGCGGCGTTGTGATGGTGTTCGACCTCGCGATGTCCGACTAGGGGCCGTGCCGCCGCCGGAATCGCCCGGGCGCGTCCACGCGGTGCAGCCGGTCCGGCCCGGGTATCCGGTCGTGCGGGTTCAGCCGTTGGCGGCCGGTCATCTCACGGTGTGACCGGTCCGGCGCGGCCGCGTGTCGCGGCCGCGCCGGGCGGTGCTCAGAAGTACCGGGTCCGGCCACAGTGGTGCTGCGGGACCCATTCCGGGGCAACACTTTCCAGCGTGGGCTTGATCGGGGCGATGGTGCCGTCGGGGTTGAAGGTCATCTTGTCGATCGTCGTCTCCCGGTGCGTGCCGTCGCCGCCCGGGATGGCGAAGCGGTGGTAGGCGATGTACCAGTCGTCGGTGCCGGGCACCTGGAGCATCGAGCTGTGGCCGGTGCCGAGGATGCCGAGCTTGGTGTCCTTGCTCAGGATGACGCCGTGGTTGGCGAACGGGCCGGTCGGGCTGCTGGCGGTGCCGTAGCCGACGCTGTAGTTCGGGCTGCCCGTGTCGTCGATGGACCAGCTCAGGTAGTACGTGCCCTTGCGCTCCACCATGAACAGGCCCTCGCGGAAGCCGTCCAGGCCGGTGATGTGGGTGACCTTGGCCGGGTCGAAGGAGACCATGTCGTCGTTCAGCGGCACGACGTAGGCGTTGCCGTTGCCCCAGTACAGGTACGGCTGTCCACTGTGGTCGATGAACACCGCGGGGTCGATGGCCTGGCCGCCGTTCGGGTTGGAGGCGATCAGCGGCCTGCCGGTGTCCTTGAACGGCCCGACCGGCGAGTCCCCGACGGCCACACCGATCTTGGCCTCCGCGCAGAAGTAGAAGTAGTACTTGCCGTTGCGCGCGGCGATGGTCGGCGCCCACGCGTTCTTGTCGGCCCAGCTCACGCCGGGGCCGAGGTCGAGCACGACGCCGCGGTTCGTCCAGTTGACCAGGTCCTTGGACGACCACGCCGAGAAGGTGGTGCCGCCCCAGCCCGGAAAGCCGTCCGTGGTCGGGTAGATGTAGTACGTGTCGCCGAAGGCGACGATGTTCGGGTCCGCGTTGAGCCCCGGCAGCACCGGGCTGCGCATCTCGTGCGCCTCGACCGTCCACACGCGACTGCGGCCCTCCGAACCGGTGACCGTGAACTTCTTGGGCCGGCTCAGGTCCACCGTCCGGCCGTTGGCCGGCTCGATCCGCGATCCCGGCGCGAGCCCGAACTTCGGGGCAAGGCGGTGCAGATCGGTGCCCGGCTTGACCGGCAGCACGACGGTGCCGGCGGTGCTGTCGATGACGGCCGGTGCCTTGAGGGAAGCGAGGTCGACGGACCGGACGGCGGTGCTGTTCGAGGGCAACGCGGCGACCTCGTCCCCGGACAGAGCCTTGTCGTAGAGGCGGACGTCCTTCATCTTGCCGGTGAAGTAGTTGTCCGCCGCGTACGCCGAGCGGCCCAGGTAGTTCGCCGCGGTCAGGCCGCCGCCGATGTCCGACGGCTTGATGGTGGCATTGTTGTTGCGGCCCACCTCGATGCCGTCCAGGTACAGCACCTCCACGCCGTTGCCGACGGTGAGCGTCAGGTTCTTCCACACTCCGCGTGGTAGCGCGCCGCTGGAAGCCGCCTGTTGTTCGGTGGCCCAGTTCCCGCTCGCGATCGCGCCGCGCAGGCCGCCGTCGGCCGTGCCGCCGGTGGCGAACAGGTAGCCGTCGCCGGCGCCGGACGGCGCCGTATTGCCGAAGCTGTAGAGGAAGTACGGGGTCTGCTGCTTCGGATCGACGAGGACGTCGGCGGACACCGTCGCCGCGCTCGCGCCGGTGAGCATGTTGTTCGGCAGCTGGACATGACCGTTCGTGCCACCGAAGGCGAGCGCGCCGTCGGACCAGGTCACGTCGCCGGCCAGCGCCCCGTCGTAGCCGTGGCCGGTGGTGTCGGCGGCGACCTGGCCGGACTTGGCGTCGAGCGGCCAGTGCGCGACCAGGCCGTCGCGGTCGGCCTTGACCGGCGCCGGGGGAGCGGTCAGCCGGTCGAGTTCGGCCTGGGTGACCGGCAGGACCGTGCCGTGCCGCGGGGACGCGGGCAGGTGCGCGCCGGTGGACATGGTCCACTTGCCGGAGTCGAGGTCGGTGGTCTCGAACGGCACGTAGCCGCGGCCGCCGTACTCGTCGATGAACAGGTACCACTTGTTCTCGGTGTTGGACTTGAACCCGGTCGGGCCCTCGCCGGCGGACAGGCCGGGGCTGGTCGCGGTGGCCTTGCCGATGCACTCGGAGACGAAGTCGTAGTTCGGGTCGAGCAGGTCGGTGGCCTTCTGCTCCAGGATGTACTTGCTGCAAGGCGACGAGGAGGTGTTGTTCCGCTCGTCCTTGGTGAACCGGTAGTAGGTGCCGTTGTTCTGGATCACCGTCGAGTCGATCACCGAGTAGCCGGGGTCGATCCACACCTGCGGCGCGCTGAAGGTGACGAAGTCGCGGGTGGTGGCGTACATCATCCGGTTGTAGCTGTCGCCGGTGTGGCCGAGGTCGTTCTCGGCGTACAGCTTGGACGCCCAGAAGACGACGTAGTCGCCGCGCTTGGCGTCCCAGAAGGCCTCCGGGGCCCACGTGTTGCCGGCGGTCGGCGGGGCGACCTGCGCGCTGCGCTGCCGCGACCAGTGCACCAGGTCGTCGGACTCCCAGATCGTGATCGAGCGGCTGCCGGTGCGCTGCTCGGCGTCCCAGCCCCGGCCGCCGTTGATCTTCAGATCGGTGGCCAGCAGGTAGAACTTGTCGCCGTCGGGGGAGCGCATCACGAACGGGTCGCGCACGCCCAGCTCGCCGAGGCTCGACTTCAGGATCGGCTGGCCGTTGTTGAGCTCGGTCCAGTTCAGCGGGTCGTTGCCCTTGCTGGCGGCGGAGTAGATCTGCTCGCCGTTCGACGTGCCCTCGCCGGTGAAGTAGAAGAAGCCGTACCCCGTCAGCGGTTCCTTCGGCGGGAGCGGCGTGACGGTCGCGGTGAACCGCCGGCTCGCGCTGTCCCGGCCGAGCCGCACCGTCGCGGTCAGCACGACGTTGGCCGGCTTGCCCCCGACGGGCGGCCGGGTGACCTCGCCCGTCGGCGTGATCACCTTGCGGTCGGACGACGTCCAGCTGACGGTGGCGCCGGTCGGACCGGCGGTGGGCAATGTCAGGTTGCCGCGGACGTCGTCGATGTTCGGCACGGACAGCGAATTCGCCGCCTCGCGCACGGGTGAGTCCACCTCGGCGTGTGGCGCAGCGCCGGCACCCACGCCACCGAGCGGTAGGACCGCGGCCATCACGACCAGGACGACGCCGAGACGGCGTAATGAGAACAACTTCATCGTTGTCGTCTTCCTTCTCGCCGCACCGCCCGTGGTGGCCGGTTTGTTAGCGCTAACATCGCCAAGAGTGCCTTGACATTAAATTCCTGTGTGGCCGGTGGTCAAGTCACAGTCCGGCACCGAGCGTCACGATTCGCTGACCGATTTCGACCACGCGCGGTCGCCGGCGCACCTCGTGCGCGCGTGGCGCCAGGACGACAGTGTTCGGCGGGCACGCCCCGACCGTCACCTACGCCCACTCGGACCACTGCTACAGCGCGGCCCGCATCGATCCACGTGCTGGCGGTGGTGCGAGACCAGATCGCCGTCCTCGGCGACGGCCGGGACCCGACCGGCGCGATTGTGCGGACCGCCGATGTCGCGCCGACAGTGGAGATCGTGCCGGGCACCGAGGTGATCGACGGCGTCCCGTTCGTCTACGAGGCGTACTCGGGCGGCGAGGTGGTGGTGAAGCTGCCCGACACGATACTGGCCGGCTACGGCGCGCCCTTCGTCACCGACATCGCCAACCGCCACCTGTTCGGCGCAGCCCCGATTCCTGCTCGTCGAACGCCATCGAACGACCTTGACGCTGCGCGAAAGCCGGTCCTAGCCTCAACCGGTCCTTGCCTCTGGGGGGCGGGATCCGATGCTCGGTCACCGCCCTTCCCGGAGGTAGTCCCCGTGTCCGCGCCCGAATCGCCCTTGTCCCGCAACGGCTTTCTGTCCGACGCGGTGCCGCTGCCGCCGCTGCGGGTGCCGCGGGTCGACCTGGGACTGCCGCAGCAGCCGAATGAGAGGGTGAGCTGGCTCCAAGACGCGAAGATCGGCCTGTTCATCCACTGGGGTGTCTACGCCGGACCGGCGCAGGGGGAGTGGTACCAACGCGATGCCGGCATCAAACCCAGTCGCTACCGGAGTTTTCTCGACGAGAGCTCACTCGGGCAGTTCACCGCCGACCGGTACGATCCGACGGCCTGGGTCCGGCTGGCCCAGGAGATGGGTGCGAAGTACGTCGTGCTGACGGCCCGGCACCACGACGGCTTCGGACTGAGCGCCAACACGCATCCGAACGCCTGGACCAGCCTCCAACCGCCGTTGCGACGCGACTTCGTGGCGGACTACGTCGAGGCGGTCCGGGCCGTGGGGCTGAAGGTCGGGCTGTACTACTCGCCGATCGACTGGCGGTATCCGGGCTACTACGACGTCACCGGCGCGCCGCTGCCGGTTCCACCGTGGAACCAGGAGGAAAGCGGCTGCGACCACCGGGCGAACGCGCGCGTGCTCAAGGAAGAGGTCTACCAGGCGGTCAAGCAGCTCGTAACCGACTACGGCCCGATCGACCAGCTCTGGTGGGACGGCGGCTGGCTGGCCGAGAACGGCTCCGACGCGGCCGGCGCGTTCTTCTGGGAACCCGGGCAGTACCGGGATCCGGCCAACGAATGGCCCGTCGACGAGTACGGAGTGATCGACGGCGCGACCGGCCGGCCGCTCGGGCTGATAGGCATGGTCCGGCTCCACCAGCCGAACATCGTGGCCAACTCGCGGTCGGGGTGGATCGGCGACCACGACGTCGAGGAGGGCGGCTCGGTGCCCACCGGGCCGCTGCGGACGGGCGTCGTGGAGAAGACGTTCACCATCCGCGGCCATTGGGGCTACACCGCCGCCGCGACCTCGATGAGCTACGACGAGATCATGGCGGTGGTCGTCAACAGCCTCGTCCGGAACATGACCACGCTGATCAATGTGGGCCCGGATCGGCACGGTGTGGTGCCGCAGGATTCGGTGGACGTGCTCAGGCGGCTCGGCGCTTTCCTGTCCGAGTACGGCGAATCCGTGTACGACACGCGCGGCGGCCCCTGGCAGCCGTGCGACGGCCAGTTCGGATTCACCCATCGTGACACGACGTTCTACGTGCACCTGCTGCCCGGGCAACCCGCCGGCCCGTTCACCACGCCGGCCGTCGGCAATGCCCGCGTCCGGCACGTCTACGACGTTCGTGGGAAACGGAATCTGCCGTACCGGGTGAGCGTGGACGGCCGAGTCATCATCAGCGGCATCGACCGCGCCGCGCACCCGCAGGACACCGTGCTGGCGGTGGTGCTGGACAGGACTGTCGTGGCCACGGATGTCGCGCGGGCCAAGGCGGACAGTGGGAATCGCCCGTGGCGGCAAGCCGATCTGCGCCGCCTGGTCGACATCACCGGCGTCCGCATCGCCTGGGAATTCCCGGACACGGTCCACCGGTACCGCGTGGAGGGCTCCACCGACGGCGCGACCTGGACGATGTTGGCCGACCGCACCGACAACAGCGACACCGCACAGGTGCACACCCTGCCGTGCAACGGAAAGGCCCGGCACGTTCGGATCACGGTGGTCGGTCCGGAGGCCGGCCGCCGGGCGTCGATTCGGTCGTTCGAAGTGTTCGACCGGCCATTCAGCTAGGAAGGGACCAGCATGGCGCGACGAGGCGGCATCCGTGGCGCGGCGATCCTGGCCGCGGTGTCCACACTGCTCCTGGGGCAGGCCGCGACGGCGGCCGAGACTCCGACCGCGGTGGTGGCGGCACCGCCGATGGGGTGGGCGTCGTGGAACAGCTACGCCGCGGCGATCAACGCCGCCGCGATCAAGACGCAGGTGGACGCGATCGTCTCCAGTGGACTGAAGGACGCCGGCTACCAGTACGTCGACATCGACGAGGGCTGGTGGCAGGGGACTCGCGACAGCTCCGGCAACATCACGGTCGACCAGAACGACTGGCCGGGCGGTATGAAGTCCATTGTGGACTACATACATGGCAAGGGTCTGAAGGCCGGGATCTACACCGACGCCGGCCGCGACGGCTGCGGCTACTACTTCCCGACGGGCCGGCCGGCCGCGCCGGGCACGGGCAGCGAGGGCCACTACGACCAGGACTTCCTTCAGTTCTCCCAATGGGGATTCGACATCGTGAAGGTCGACTGGTGCGGCGGCGACCACGAGCGCCTGGACGCGCGCAGCACATACCAGGCGATCAGCGACTCCATCGGTCGGGCCACCGCACGCACCGGCCGGCCGATGGTGCTGTCCGTCTGCGACTGGGGCCGGCAGTCCCCGTGGAACTGGGCGCCGGGCATGTCGACGATGTGGCGCGACACCGACGACCTGATCATCTGGGGCCAGGCCCCGTCGATGGACCACGTGCTGGCGAACTTCGACGGCTCGATGCATCCCGAGGCGCAGGGGCCGGGCCACTACAACGACCCGGACATGCTGGTCGTCGGCCTGCCGGGTTTCACGCCGGCGCAGAACCGGACGCACCTGAGCCTGTGGGCGGTCTCCGGCGCGCCGCTGGTGGCCGGCAACGACATCGCGACGATGAACGCCGACACCAGGGCGGTGCTCACCAACCGGGAAGTCATCGCGATCGACCAGGATCCACTCAGCCGGCAGGGCGTGAAGGTGGCCGAGGACCAGGCCGGTCGGCAGGTGTACAGCAAGGTCCTCGCCGGCAACGGGCGGCGCGCGGTGGTCGCGCTCAACCGCACCGACACCGCCGGCCCCGTCACGATCCGGTTCGCGGATCTCGGACTCGCCGACACCGCCGCCGTGCGCGACGTCTGGGGCGCCACCGATCGCGGTTCGATGACCACGAGCTACACCGTCACCGTGCCGGCGCACGAAGCCGTGCTGCTGACCGTCGCCGGGACGGACGAGCCCGGCACCGGCACCAGGGTCGGCAGGATCGTCGGCAAGCAGTCCAACCGCTGCCTGGACATCGACAACTCGTCGACGACGAATGGCACGCAGGCGCAGTTGTGGGACTGCAACGGGCAGGACAACCAGCGCTGGACCTACACCGCCGGAAAGCAGCTCACCATCTACGGCGGCACGAAGTGCCTGGACGCGATGAACGCCGGGACGACGCCGGGGACGCCAGTGGTGATCTGGGACTGCAACGGACAGGGCAACCAGCAGTGGAACGTCAATTCGGACGGCACGATCCGCGGCGTCCAGTCCGGCCTTTGCGTCGATGCGAACCAGGCCGGCACCGCCAACGGGACGAAGATCATCCTGTGGTCCTGCGGCACGGGCGACAACCAGCTGTGGAGCCTGCTCTGACGATACCGCTTCGTCCGTGAGTCGAATTATTGCACGCGAACGGCAAAGGATTTCCGTTCATTTTCGCGGTATGTGTTCGACACATTCGACAGGTAGGACGCCGGCCATTGTCCGCCGTGTCGAAACCGTGCTTGTGTACGGTCGGGTGCCGCAACTACTTTCGATTGTCATCGGTGGTGTTCGACGACAAAGGAGTCGGGACGTGGTGACGATCATCGATGTCGCGCGGGCGGCCGGCGTGGCGCCCAGCACGGTGTCCTACGTTCTGAACGGGAAACGGCCCATTTCCGCCGACACCCGCCGGCAGGTGGAGCAGTGCATCCGCCAGCTCGGGTACCGGCCGCCCGGCCGGCGGACACCCGCGCCGCGGCAGCGGACCGGCGTGCTGGGCCTGCTGGCCCCGCTGCGCCCCGGCGCGAACGTGTCGGCCCTGACCAGGTTCGTCAGCGCGACGATGGTGGCGGCCCGGGCTCGCAATCACGACCTGTTGCTGCTCACGCACGACGCCGGCGTGTCCGGGCTCCGTCGGACGATGGCGACCGCCGTCGCCGACGCGCTGATCGTGATGGATGTGCAGTCCTCGGATCCGAGGATCCCGGCGCTGCTCACGCTGGACCGCCCCGTGGTGCTGGTCGGCGAGCCGGACCTGCCGACGGGCCTGTCGTGTGTGGGCGTCGACTTCGCCGCCGCGGTGGATCGCGCCGTCCGGCACCTGGCGAACCTCGGCCACCGGTCGGTCGGGATCGTGGGTGCTCCGCTGCCTGCGTACGCGCGCGGCGGCAACTACCCGCGGCGGTTCACGCGCGCCTTCACGGCCGCGGCCGGCTCGCAAGGACTGCGCACGCGGTGGCGTCCGTGCGGCGATTCCGCCGAGGCCGTCGACAGCTGCCTGGACGCGTTGCTCGCCGAGGGTCCGGACATCACCGCGTTGGTGGTGGAGAACGAGGTCGTGCTGCCGTTGCTGGTCGAACGCCTGCATCGGCGGGGGCGCCGCGTGCCGGAGGACGTCTCGCTTCTCGCCGTTTGCCATGACGACGCCGCCGATCGGCCGCCGTTGCGCCTCACCTCGGTCACCCTGCCGACGGTCGAGCTCGGACAACTCGCCGTCGAGACGGCACTGGGTCAGGTCGATCCGCCGGCGACCAGGCTGCTGGCCCCGGAGCTCACCGTCCGGGAGAGCACGGGGCCAGCAGCGGCCACGTCGTCATGCGCGTGATGTTAGCGCTAACAGAGTGATCAGAGCCGGCGGCTCTCCGGCGGGCCGAGGTAGCTCGGCCGGAGCCCGCCGGTGTCCACCACCAGCTTCTGCACCACGACCGTCGGATCGACCATCCAGAACTTCAGCGTGTGCGGCCCCGGCGCGATGATGGTGTGCCTGGTGGAGGTCAGGTTGATGTTGTCGGACGTGTTGCGCTCCCACGCCCGGTTCAGCGCGGTGCTGTCCGACCCCGTCGCCGCGATCACGTCGACGACCTGCGGCGACTGGTCGTCGAAGGCCACGGCGTAGCGGAGTCCGGGTGTGGGCAGCACGTCGTTGCGGGGCGAGAGGTACGCCCAGACCGTGACGGTGCCGGCGGTGAACAACGACATCCGGTACTCCAGGCGCGGCCCGCTGCCGGCGGGCTGGCTGGTCGCGGTGACCGGGAACGGCTTCATGCCGGCGCCGTGGCGACCGATGTCCGGGATCCGTTGCCACGTGACGCCGTGCGCGGCGATGTTGGCGGTGGGATGGTCGGCGTCGACGGACACGTATCCGTTGGCCTCGACGAACCCGTGCCCCCATGCGGCCGGCAGTTCGCGATTGGCGACGACGGCCCGCACGGTCACGCTCTCGCCCGCGCCCGTCACAACCACCGGCACCGTCGTCGTGCCCTTCGGCGCTTGCCGCCAGTCCACATGGAACGTCACCCGCACCTGCCCGTCCACCACGCCGGCGGGCTTGTCCGCCACCAGCCACGGCGCGCCCCACCGCAGCCGATAGGTGAACCGCTTGCTGCCTCGGTTGAACACGTCGAGGTACTGGTCGGGTTGGCTCTGGAACGGGCTGAACTCCGGCAGCACGGCGGGATCCGCCGCGCCTGGCCAGGACAGGGTGGAGCCGTCGACGGCGACCCCTAGTGCGCCGTCGACGGCGAGCGGGATGCGGCGAACCGCCGGGAACAGCACATCGGGGAGCGCGACGTTGTTGATCTGCGGCTGCTGCCAGGGGGCGTCCGGCCCGTAACGGGCGACGTCGCCGTAGTCGATGTGCGGCTGCATCTGAAAACCACGCCATTTGCCGCCGGCGATGTCGGTGTTGAACCGGTCGGCCAGCGCCAGGTCCTGGGCGAAGCGCGCCTCGGCCTCGTCGGCGAGGTCGTTGGCCGGCGCGCGGCCCTGGCCGGCGTAGAGGATGTTGGTGAACTCGGCCCGCCGCAACGCGTGCAGGTTGGCCATGGACGCCACTTCGTACTGCACCAGTTCGAAATAGGCGTCCCGCGCGGCGGCGGGCAGCCGGTCGCCGATCTGCCGGGCGCGGGTTGCCAGCTCCGCCCACTGGTCGGTCACGCGGTCCAGTTCGCCGTAGTCGACGAGGCTGTACGGGCTGGCCTGGTCGTCGTAGACGATCGCGTCGTCCGCGGTGACGCTGATGTGCCGGTTGAGCAGTTCGGGCTTGCGCAGCGCCTGGAGCCGGCCGTAGTCGTGCAACAGGGCGCCGAGTTCGTCGGCGACCCCGGCGCCGAAGTTCTGTTCGGCGTATCGTCGCTCCCAAGTGGGCAGTGCCGACAACGGCAGCGCGGCGGGATCCCAGGCGTAGTCGAGGAAGAACTGGAGCGGCAGCTCGTTGCCCTTGAAGTCGCCGACATTGGCCACCCACAGCCGCGTGATCCCGTACTCGAAAGCCTGGTTCAGCTGCTCCCACGTGTTGGCGATGACGCTGGTGTCGTTCCACTTGTAGCACCGGCCCGGCCCGACGAAGTCGAAGTGGTAGTACAGGCCGTACCCGCCGGGCCGCGGCGGCAGCCCAGGATCGGGCAGCTTGCGCAGGTTTCCCCAATTGTCGTCGGGAAAGACGACCGTGACGTCGTCGGCCGGCCGCAGCCCCTCGACCCAGTACCGCATCACCTCCGTGTAGAGCGTCCACACCTGCGGGACCGTCGCCGGGTCGCGTCCGGTGACGTCGGCGAGGATCTTCCGCTCCGCGGCCAGGATGTCGCGCATCAGGTCGATGCTGTCGCCGTCGGGGAGCCGGGTGTCGCCGGTGCCGCGCATGCCGACCGTCACCACGCCCTCGAAGTCCTGGGTCACCATGCGGCGGATGCCGTCGGCCCAGTACGCCTTGACCGCGTCGGCGTTGTGCCGGAAGCTCCACTCGCCGGTGCCGCCGTACGGGTCGTGGCCGGGGGTGACGATCGTGCCGTCGGCGTCGCGGACGGCCGGCACGGCGTGCCGGTTCCACTCCTCGATGCCCCGCATCATCGGCGCCTCGTGCGAGGTCCCCATGACGACCCCGTACCGCTTGGCGGTGGCGTGGTTGAGCGGGTCGTCCTCGGCGAAGGCCCGCCCCCACACCGCCGGCCACAGGTAGTTCGCCCGCAGCCGCAGCATCGTCTCGAAGATCTTCTCGTAGAAGGCGTGGTTGAACCCGCCGGGATAGCCGGGGGCCAGGCCCGGGCCGAAGCAGGCCGGCGCCCACGTGCCCAGCGCGGGATTCTCGTCGTTGATGAACAGCCCCCGGTACTTGACCGCCGGCGTGCCGAGGCTGTGCCGGCCGGGCAGCACGTGGAGCTCGTCACGGTGCTGCGGCGGCACGTCGTCCCACCAGTACCACGGCGAGACACCGATCTGCCGGGAGATCTCGTAAATGCCGTAGATCGTGCCGCGCTGGTCGCTGCCGGTCACCACCAGCGTGCGCTGCCCGGACCGGGCCACGGCCTCGGTGAGCGACGTCTCCCACCTGCCGGCGATGCCGGTCGTGTCCAGACCGACGGCCCGCACCAGCGGGCTCGCGTCGAGGGAGCCGATCAGCACGACCTCGCCGACGGCCGGGACGTGGTCCACGTACAGCCCCGGCCGGACGCCGGTGACCCGCTCGATGTCGGCCTGGAGGTCCCGGGCCGCCCGCACGACGCCGGGGTGGTCGGTGGAGCTGACCACCAGTGGCGCGGCCTTTCGCCCCGCCACCAAGGGAAAGCGTGTCGGGCCGCCGCGGGTGGAGAGGTACTGTCCCACGGCGAGAGCCCCCATCATGCCGAGAAAACCTCGTCGACCCAGCGGTGCCATCGCATCCTCCGAAGTCAGTGCAACGTCGTCTCACACACCAGCTGCCTGCGGTGATCCACCACGCGTTCCGGGCCGGTCAGCCGCAGCCGCACCACGTGCCGAACGTCGGCGCCGGAGGCGGCCAGGCGCAGTTCGACTTCGCCCGGCTCCACGACCCGGTCGCCGCGCAGGCCGGTGAACGAGGTCAGGTCGGCGTGGAAGCGGAATCGAACGCGCTTCGACTGGCCGGCGGCCAGCGGCACCCGCGCGAACCCGATCAGCCGCATGGCGGGCCGGGTCGTCTGGGCCACGGGGTCGTGCAGGTACAGCTGCACCACCTCGGCCCCGTCGCGGTCGCCGGTATTGCGTACGGTCAGCACGACGTCGTCGCCGCCGTCCGTCGGCACCTCCGCCGGGTGCTCCTCCAGGGCCCAGTCGAAGGTGGTGTAGGACAGGCCGTGGCCGAAGGGGAACAGCGGCGTCGGGTCGAGGTTGCTCACCTCGTTGGCCAGCCCGAGCGGCGGCTGGAGGTAGGTCCACGGCTGGCCGCCGGGCCCGCGCGGGACGCTGACCGGCAGCCGACCCGACGGATTGACCCGGCCGGACAGCACGCCGGCCAGGGCCGGACCGCCTTCCTCCCCCGGAAAGAAGGCCTGCACGATCGCCGCGGCCCGATCGGCCCACCGACCGAGCGCGTACGGCCGCCCGGTCACCAGGACCAGCACGACCGGCGTGCCCGTAGCCAGCAGGGCATCCAGCAACTCGCCCTGGACACCGGGCAGGGCGAGGTCGGCGACGTCGCAGCCCTCGCCCGAGGTGCCGCGGCCGAACAGGCCCGCCCGGTCGCCGAGGACGGCCACGCAGACGTCGGCCTCGCGGGCGATCGCCGTCGCGGCCGCGAAGCCGGAGTCGTCGGCGCCGTCCACGTCGCAACCCAGCGCGTAGGTCGCCGCGCCGAACTCCGCGCGCACGGCGTCCAGCACGGTCGGGACGTCGATGCCGAACGGCACGTCCGGGTAGGAGACGCCGACGTGGCTGGGGAACGAGTAGCAGCCCAGCATCGCGTACGGATCGTCCGCCCGCGGCCCCACGACGGCGATCCGCGTCCCCGGCGCCAGCGGCAGCGCACCGTCCTGATTGGACAGGAGTGCCACCGACTGCTCGGCCGATCGCCGTGCCAGGGCGCGGTTCGCCGGCGGGTCGAGGTCCACGGCGCCGCGGGCCCGGTCCGGGTCGATCTCCAGCGGCGACCAGTCCGCGTCGAGCAGCCCGAGTTCGCACTTCTGCGTCAGCACCCGCCGTGCCGCGCGGTCCACCAGCTCCTCCGGGACCACGCCGGCGCGGACGGCGTCGACCAGGACCTCGCCGTAGGACCGCACGGTCGGCAGCTCGACATCCACCCCGGCGGCCAGCGCCAGGTGCGCCGCCGATGTCCGGTCGGCGGCCACCCGATGCAGGGTCTCCAGGAACGTGATGCCGAAGTAGTCGGCGACGACGGTGCCGTCGAAGCCCCAGGTGTCCCGCAGCAGGTCGGTCAGCAGCCGGGGATCCGCCGCCGGCGGCACGCCGTCGACGTCGGCGTACGAGTGCATCACCGACCGCGCCCCGCCCTCGCGCAGCGCCATCTCGAACGGCGGCAGGATCACGTCGGCCAGCTCACGCGGGCCGATGCCGGCCGGCCCGAGGTTGCGGGCGCCGCGAGACGCCGAATAGCCGGCGAAGTGCTTGAGCGTGGCCACGATTCCGGCGGTCTCCAGGCCACGGACGTAGGCGCTGCCGATCATCCCGACCAGGTACGGGTCCTCGCCGATGGTCTCCTCGACCCGGCCCCAGCGCGGGTCGCGCACCACGTCCAGCACGGGGGCCAGACCCTGGTGCACGCCGACCGACCGCAGATCCCGCCCGATCCGGCCGGAGATCTCGGCGATCAGCTCGGGATCGAACGTCGCGCCCCAGGCCAGCGGCACCGGGTACGCTGTCGCGCCCCACGTGGTGAAGCCGGCCAGGCACTCTTCGTGGGCGATGGCGGGAAGGCTGAACCGGTTCGCCGCCACCACCTGCCGCTGGGTGCGGGCCAGCGCGAGCGCGCCGAGGCCGGGATCCACCGGGGCGGAGCCGAAGGGCCGGGTCAACTGGCCGAGGCCGTGGGCGGTCAGGCTCGGCCAGTCGACCGGGTCGGACATGGTGTTCTGGTGCGGCGCGACGCCGTCGCCGTCGGCGTTCGCGCCGACCCAGATCCCGTACAGCTGGGCGGTCTTCTCCTCCAGGGTCATGCGCGGCAGCAGGTCGTCGACCCGCGCGGCCGGGTCGAGCGACCGGTCGCGCCAGCGGCTCGGCTTGTCGGTGGGCTGGATCGCCATCGGACGGTGGTTCCTCTCAGTCGAACGACCGGCTCAGCCCTTGACCGAGCCCACGAGCCCGCCGACGATGCGGCGTTCGGCGAAGACGAAGAACACCAGCGCGGGCAGCATGGACAGCGCGGTGAAGGCCAGGATGCTCGCGGTGTCCTGGGAGTACTGGGACTGGAAGGTGGCCACGCCCAGCGGCAGCGTGAAGTGCGCCTGGTCGGTGAACGCCAGCAGCGGCAGCTGGTAGCCGTTCCAACTGGTCAGGAAGGCCAGCACCGCCACGGTCACCAGCGCCGGCCGGGACAGCGGAATCATGATGCGCCAGAAGAATCCCAGCCGGGTCGCGCCGTCCACGGCGGCGGCGTCCTCGATCTCGCCGGGGATCGCGGCCATGAACGGCCGCAGGATGATGATCGTGACCGGCAGCGAGAAGGCCGCCTCGGGCAGCGCGACGCCGTACCAGGTCTCCAACAGGTGCAACTGTTTGAGCAGCAGGTACACCGGCAGTGACGCCACGCCGATCGGGAACAGCAGGCCCGCCGCGAACAGCGTGTAGAGCCCTTCCCGGCCACGGAAGGAATAGCGCGACAGCGCGTAGGCGGCCATCGCCCCGAGCACGACCGTCACGGTCGTCGCCGTCACGGCGATCACCGCGCTGTTGACGAGGAACAGCCAGAAGTTCGACGAGGTGAGGATGGCGATGTAGTTGTCGAACAGCCACGGGTCGGGCAGGCCGGCCGGCGAGGCGTTGAGCTGGGCGTTGCTGCGGAAGCCGCCGAGGATCACGAACAGCATCGGCAGCAGCGTCACCGCGACGACGACCAGGGCGGCGAGGTAGCGCCACGGCGCCCTCACCGCAGCGCTCCCTCGGTGTCGCGGCGCAGCGCGAACCGTTGGTAGACAAGGGCGAACGCGAAGCAGATGAGGAAGAGCACGACGGCGACCGCGCTGCCGTAGCCGAACTCGTAGCGCCGGAAGCCCCGGTCCACCAGGTAGGTGGCCATCGTGGTGGAGGCGCCGGCCGGGCCGCCCAGCGTCATGATCCACACCAGGTCGAACAGCTGGAGAGAGCCGATCACCGACAGGAAGATCCAGATCCGCACGGTCGGCCCCAGCAGTGGCAGCACCACCCGGCGGGTGGTCTGCCACGGCGACGCGCCGTCCAGCGCGGCCGCCTCGCGCAGGTCCGGTGGCACGCCCTGCAACCCGGCCAGGAACAGGATGATGCCGAACCCGATGTACTTCCAGGTGATCACCACGAACAGCGTGTACAGCACCAGGTTCTGGTCGGCGAGCCAGTCGTGCACCAGCCCACCGAGCCCGGCCGCCCGCAGTACCTGGTCGACCACGCCGTCCGGCTGCAGCAGCGACAGCCAGATCACGGCGGTGATCGCCTCCGACACCACGTACGGGGTGAAGGCGATCAGCCGCAGCGCCGCGCGGCCGCGGAGCCGGCCGTTGAGCAGCAGCGCCAGCCCCAGGCACAGCGGCAGCTGGATGACGATCGACAGCACCGCGAACACCACGTTGTGCCAGATCGCGCCCTGGAACACCGGGTCGGCGAGCGCCTTGAGGTAGTTGGCGAACCCCACGACGTGGTTGAGCGGCCCGAACCCGTTCCAGTCGAAGAAGCTGTAGTACACGGCGACGCCGATTGCGACCAGCACGAACAGGATGAACAGCGTCAGCGCCGGCACCAGCAGCACGGCCAGTTCCCAGCGGGAGCCGGGCCGCCGCATCCGCCGGACCGTGGCCGGCGTCGCCGGCGTGCGGGTGTCGGCGACCAAGGTGCTGACGGCCATGCTCAGCCCGCCCCGTTCACGGCCTGCGCCACCGAGGACGCGTCGCCCTTGCCGGCGAACAGGTTGGCGGCGGCGTCGTCCATCGCCTGCCCGGTGGCGGTGGGCAGGGCGATGTCGAAGTAGACCTGGACGTAGCCGGCCTTGGCGTTGTAGTCGTACACCTGCTTGACCACCGGGTCCTTGATCGCGCCGGCGGCGGCCGGGCTGACCGGGATCACCGCCGCGCCGGAGTTCACCAGATCCCGCTGGACCTCCGCGCTGTCGAGGTAGGAGAGGAAGTCCGCGCACTTGTCGGCGTTGGCGACCGTGCAGGAGAAGCCGTCGCCGCCGCCGAGCACCACCGACGGGTCGCCGGGCGCCCCGGTGACCGCCGGGAACGGGAACCAGCCGAGCTTCGACGCGAACGAGGAGTCGCTGGCCAACGCCTTCATCACGCTGGGCTCCCAGTCGCCCTGCAACTCCATTGCCGCCTTGCCGTTGGCCACCATGCCGGCCGAGCTGCCGACGCCCTGTTGGGCGGGGGTGGCGTTGAAGCCGTCCTGGAACGGCTTGGTGGCGATGAAGTCCAGCACGTCCTTGCCCGCCTTGGTGAAGCACGGGTCGGTGAACTTCTTGGCGGTGATGGAGGACTTCAGCGTGGCGACGCTGCACTCCCGCACGGCGAACTCGTCGTAGTAGAACGCGTCCGGCCATTTGTCCTTGCCGCCCAAGGCGATCGGCGTGATGCCGTGCGCCTTGAGCGCCGCGTTGTCGGCGTTGAGCTCGTCCAGGGTGGTGGGCGGCTTGGTGATGCCGGCCTGCTGGAAAAGGTCGGTGCGGTACCAGAAACCGACGACGTGCGTGTCGTACGGGACGCCGTACTGCTTGCCGTCGACGGTCCAACCCTTTGCCGCCGCACCGATGTCGCCGAGCCAGCCCTTGGTCAGGTCGGTGAGGTCGGCCACCCGGCCGGACTGGGCCTGCGTGCCGAGCAGGCCGCCGCCCTGGTTGAAGTAGATGTCCGGCGGGGTGTCGGACTGCAGGGCCAGCGGGACCTTGGTGGTGAACTGTTCGTTCTGGATCGGCACCACGGTGATCTTCGTGCCGCCATGGGCCTTCTGGTACGCGGCGGCCGCGCGATCCCACACGGACTTCAACGGATCCTGCGTGCCGTTGTGCCACCACGTCAATCCGTCGGACGAGCCGCTCGCGCCGCCACTGCCGCACGCGGTGAGCAGCGCGAGGGCCACCAGCGCCGTGGCGGCGTGACGCGTGGTTCTGAGTTTGCCGGCCATCGCTGTCCTCCTTGACAGGGTCAGCAGCGGGAGCGAGATCCGAAAGATTCGGAAGTGACGCCGAAAGTACGGTGGCTCCCGGTCCGAGTCAAGGGGCGCGTCCCGACGGCCGTTCGGCCGCCGATGGCCTACCATCCGGTGTCATGGGTTCCGAGGAAGCCGAGTTCATGGCCGATGTTTCGACGGCGTCGGGCGGCGTGCCGACGCTGGCCGAGATCGCCAGGACGGCCGGGGTCAGCACCCCGACAGTTTCGAAGGTGCTCAACGGTCGGGCCGACGTCGCGCCCGGCACCCGGGCTCGGGTCGAGGACCTGCTGCGCGAGCACGGCTACCGGCGCAAGCGCGGCGGCGCGCAGTCCTCCAAGCTGTTCGACCTGGTCTTCCACGAGCTGGAGAGCGCGTGGGCGATGGAGGTCATCCGGGGCGTGGAGAACGTGGCCCGCCGCGAGGGCATGAGCATCGTGCTGTCCGAGTCGGCCGGCCGCCTGACCCCCGGCCAGACCTGG
Source organism: Kutzneria buriramensis (assembly GCF_003387475.1). GTDB lineage: Bacteria > Actinomycetota > Actinomycetes > Mycobacteriales > Pseudonocardiaceae > Kutzneria > Kutzneria buriramensis. The sequence continues at coordinate 117,560 of NZ_QUNO01000024.1, forward strand.
GTGGACGGCGTGCTGGCCCGCCGCCCCAGCGGCGTGGTGCTGGTGCTGTCCGACCTGGACGAGGCCCAGCGGGCCCAGCTGACCAGCCGGGACATCCCGTTCGTGGTGCTGGACCCGGCCGGCGACCCGGCCGACGGCGTGCCCGCGGTCGGCGCCAACAACTGGCTCGGCGGCCTGACCGCCACCCGACACCTGATCGAGCTCGGCCACCGGCGGATCGCCATGGTCGGCGGGCCGTCCCGGATGATGTGTAGCCGCGCGCGGGTGGACGGCTACCGCTCCGCGCTGGAGACGGCCGGGATCGGCGTCGACCCGGCGCTGGTGCGGGAGGGAAACTTTCACCACGAGGCCGGCTACGCCGCCGGCCGTGAGCTGCTGGCCCTGCCCGACCGGCCGACCGCGGTCTTCGCCGGCAACGACCTCCAGGCCCTCGGGGTCTACGAGGCGGCCCGTGAGCTGGGGCTGCGCATCCCCGACGAGCTGAGCGTGGTCGGCTTCGACGACCTGCCGCTGGCCCGCTGGGTCGGCCCGCCGCTGACCACCGTGCGCCAGCCGCTGGTGGAGATGGCCGAGACCGCCACCCAGCTGGCGCTCGACCTCGGCCGGGGGCGCCCGCCCGCGGCCACCCGGGTCGACCTGGCCACCACGCTGGTGGTCCGCAACAGCACCGCGCCGCCGCCCGGGCGTTGACACCTGCGACACTGTTATCGAAACTTTCGATCCCCCGTCGCGGGCGGCGCCGCCGCGCGGCGAATTCCGAGTCCACTGTGGACCGGACGTAGGATTCCCGAAATATCAACGAAACTTGTTGCCCACGCGATGTGACCGGGTCGACACTGCTCGACATCACACGGCTTCCTCGATGAGGAGGAACATCGCTATGGACCACTTTCCCCCGTTTCCGATCAGTCGCCGAGGCCTGCTCGCCTCGGGGGCGCTGCTCGCGGCGTCCACGCTGGCGCTGCCGGCCACCGCGCACGCGGACACCACGATCACCACGAACCAGACCGGCACCAACAACGGGTACTACTACTCGTTCTGGACCGCCGGCGGTGGCTACGTCGCGATGACGCTGTCCGGCGGCGGCAGCTACCGCACGTCGTGGAGCAACGTCAACAACTTCGTCGCCGGCAAGGGCTGGAGCAACGGCGGCCGGCGCACCGTGAACTACTCCGGCAGCTTCTCGCCGTCCGGCAACGCCTACCTGTCGCTCTACGGCTGGACGTCCAGTCCGCTCGTGGAGTACTACATCGTCGACAACTGGGGCTCGTACCGGCCGACCGGCACGTACAAGGGCACGGTCAGCAGCGACGGCGGCACGTACGACATCTACGAGACGACCCGGTACAACGCCCCGTCGGTCGAGGGCACTCGCACGTTCAACCAGTACTGGAGCGTCCGTCAGAGCCGGCGAACCGGCGGCACGATCACGACCGGCAACCACTTCGACGCGTGGGCCCGCGCCGGCATGAACCTGGGCAGCTTCCGGTACTACATGATCCTCGCCACCGAGGGCTACCAGAGCAGCGGCAACTCGTCCATCTCGGTGAGCTGAGCCGCGATGCGAAGGACCGCACTGCTGCTCGCGGCGGGCCTGACCGCCGCCACCATGTTCACGCCGGCTGTCGCGCAGGCCGCGACCTGCAACGGCTATGTCGGGCTCACCTTCGACGACGGTCCGTCCGACGCGCACACGCCCGCTCTGCTGAACGCCCTGCGACAGAACGGCTTGCGGGCGACGATGTTCAACGAGGGCCAGTACGCCGCCGCCTATCCGGCGCAGGTCCGCGCCGAGGCCGCGGCCGGCATGTGGATCGGCAACCACAGCTACACCCACCCGCACCTGACGCAGGAGAGCCAGGCGCAGATGGACTCCGAGCTGTCCCGCACGCAGCAGGCGATCGCCGCCGCCGGCGGCGGCACGCCGAAGCTGTTCCGGCCGCCCTACGGCGAGACCAACGCCACGCTGCGGACCGTCGAGGCCAAGTACGGGCTGACGCAGATCATCTGGGACGTCGACTCGCAGGACTGGAACGGCGCCAGCGTCGACGCCATCGTGCAGGCCAACGCCCGGCTCACCAACGGCCAGATCATCCTGATGCACGAGTGGCCGGCCAACACCCTCGCCGCGATTCCCCGCATCGCGCAGGGGCTCGCCGCCCGCGGCCTGTGCGCCGGGCGGATCTCGCCGCAGACCGGCCGCGCCGTCGCGCCGTAGAAACCCCATCCCGCACGGTAAGAAGGGACCACTGTGTCCAAAACCGCCACTGGGCTCGCCGTAACCTCCGCGCTGGCCGTCGGCGGGCTGCTGCTCGCCGCAGTCACCAGCCAGGCCGGTGCGGCCGGCACCGCGCTGAAGACCCTGGCCGAGGCCAAGGGAATCTACTTCGGCACCGCGCTCACCCAGTCCAACCTCAGCAATTCCACCATCACCGCCATCGCGGGCGCCCAGTTCGACATGGTCACGCCCGGCAACGAGATGAAGTGGGACACCACAGAACCGTCCAACGGCAGCTACAACTTCGGCCCGGGCGACGCCATCGTCTCCTTCGCGCAGTCGCACAACATGCGGGTGCGCGGGCACAACCTGGTGTGGCACAGCCAGTTGCCGGGCTGGGTGAGCAGCCTGCCGAGCAACCAGGTGCAGGGCGCGATGGAGGCCCACATCACCACCGAGGCCACCCACTACAAGGGCAAGGTCTACGCCTGGGACGTGGTCAACGAGCCGTTCAACGAGGACGGCAGCCTGCGCGCCGACGCTTTCTCCAACGCCATGGGCAGCGGCTACATCGCAGACGCCCTCCGCACCGCGCACGCCGCCGACCCGAACGCCAAGCTGTACCTGAACGACTACAACATCGAGGGCCAGAACGCCAAGAGCGACGGCATGTACAAGCTGGTGTCGCAGCTGAAAGCACAGGGCGTGCCGATCGACGGAGTGGGGCTGGAGAGCCACTTCATCGTCGGTCAGGTGCCGTCGAGCATGCGGGCCAACATGCAGCGCTTCACCGCCCTGGGCCTCGACGTCGCCGTGACCGAACTGGACGACCGGATGCAGACGCCGGCGTCGAGCGCGAACCTGGCCCAGCAGGCCACCGACTACGCGGCCGTGGTGAGCAACTGCCTGGCGGTCAGCCACTGCGTCGGCGTGTCCCAGTGGGGCGTCGGCGATGCCGACTCCTGGATCCCCGGCGCGTTCCCGGGTCAGGGCGCGGCGACCATGTACGACAACAACTACCAGCCCAAGCCGGCGTACAACGCGACGGCGACGGCCCTGGGCGGCTCGACGACCACCACCACAACGACCACGCCGCCTCCGCCGCCGAACTCCACCTGCACCGTGACGGACTCGGTGAACGCCTGGAACACCGGCCTCACCGAGAGCATCACGATCACCAACACCGGCACCGCGCCGATCAACGGCTGGTCGCTGGCGTTCACCCTGGCCGGCGGGCAGACGATCACCTCCGCGTGGAACGCGTCGATCAGCCCGGCCAGCGGTCAGGTGACCGCGAAGAACGTGGACTACAACGGATCCGTGGCCCCCGGCGGGTCGGTGTCGTTCGGCTTCCAGGCCACGCACACCGGCGACACCGCCGCGCCCGGCGACTTCACCCTGAACGGAACTCGCTGCTGAGTCTTTGCCGCGCGTTCCGCGCGGAGGCTCGGCCCCTTCTGTGCCGATGCCTCGCCCTTGCTGCATTTCGACCGCCGCGTCGGCCAGGTGGGTGGGCGCGCCAGGTGGCGGCGATCGAAATGCAGCGACCAGGCGAGGCATCGGCGGGGCCTCGCGACTCCGGTGCCGGCCCGCGTCAGAACGAGGCGAAGTGGGCGCGGATGCCCGCGCCGAACGCCGTCGGCGTGCCGTCGTAGGCGGTGATCAGCGCCGGCCCGCTCGAGCAGTCCCAGGTGTTCCAGGTCCACGCCAGGTAGGAGGCGGCGTGCTGGTCCAGCCAGCTCATCAGGCCGTCCACATAGGAGTGGCCGCAGTCGTTCTCGCCGATCTCCCCGGCCACCAGCGGGACCTTCGCCGCTACCGGCGCGATCTGGTTGTCCCAGCAGGAGGACGAGGAGCAGGTGTTGAAGTTGTACGAGTGCCAGGACGCGGCCAGGTTGTGCAGCGGGTCGGTGGGCTCGTAGGCCAGCCACTGCGACAGGTCGTTGGTGTACGCCAGGCCACCCAGCATGATCACGTTGTCGGCGCCGGCGGAACGCACGGCGGTGACCAGCGACTGCGTGCCCGCCACCTGGTAGGGAATCCCGGCGCAGGTGCCGCCGTCCCGCAGACACGTCCAGCCGTTGGCGGTGGCGCGATCCGGGTACGGCTCGTTGAACAGGTCGAACACCGTCGAGTCGTCGCCCTTGAACGCCGCCGCGACCTGGCTCCAGAAGGTCGGCGCGTACTGGGCGTCCGGCATCGGCTTCTGGCAGGTGGCGTTCACGTCCGAGCAGCCGGCGGAGTTGCCGGTGTACTGGCCGTGCGTCCAGTGCAGGTCGAGGATCGCCACCAACCCGTTCTGGTGCAACAGGTTCACGTAGTCCTTGATCGCGCTCTGGTAGGTCGCGCCGGCGTAGGGAGGCTTCACGTCCGACAGCGCGAGCCAGCAGTCCTCGTTGAGCGGCACCCGGACGGCGTTGACGTGCCAGCTCTTGATGGCGGCGACGGACGCCGCGTCCACCGGGCCGTCGAAGATGCCGTTGCCCTGGACGCACGCGAATTCGGCGCCGGACCGGTTGACCCCGTGCAGCGTCACGGTCTTCCCGTCGGCGTCGACGAAGTGGTTGCCGGACACCCGCAGCGCGGGGGCCGGGCCGCCGGGCGGAGGCGGCGGCGGGGGAGGGGTGGTTCCGTCGCAGGGACTGCCGTTGACGGCGAAGTCGGTCGGCTTGGCGTTGCTGCCGCTGTAGCTGAAGTTCGCGCCGGCGGTGACGGAGCCGCTCGGCGGCACGGTGGCGTTCCACGACAGGTTGGCCACGGTGACCATCCTGCCGGACTGCGACCACGTGCCGTTCCAGCCCTGCTGGAGGGTCTGGTTGCCGGCGTAGGTGTAGGTCAGCTGCCAGCCGCTCAGCGGCGAGCCGCCGAGGTTGCCGATGGTGACCGAGGCGGTGAAGCCCGAGCCCCAGTCGTTGACGGCGTAGTCGACCTTGCAGGCCACCGTGCTGTCGGCCGCGGCCGGCAGAGCCGACACAGTCGGCATGGCCACGCCGACCAGCGCCAAGGCCGCGGCGAGCAGGGGTGCTGCGGTGGTGCCCAATCGCATTTGTCGCTCCTCGAAGGCAGGGGGACGCCGACTGGGAGCGCTTCCAGAGTGGCGCGAGCGTAACTCCACCGGAACTCGCTGTAAACGACGCTGGACCGAACGGGCTAATACGCATCCGACGAATGACGGCAGACATCGGCATGTGTGGTGAATGTGAGTCTGGAACCTTCCGATCGGGTTGCTGGCTCGTTACAGTCGGCGGCGACTGGAAGCGCTTCCAGAGCGATCGGTCAGCACTCCCTCAACGCCGCGAGGAGTACTCCGCACATGCCTGCATCCGCATCATCCAGCTCCCGGCGGACCCGACTGGTGTCCGGGCTGTCCGCGCTCACCGCGCTCGGGCTCACCGCGGGCTTCCTGGTGGCCACCGGCAGCCAGGCCTCGGCCGCGACCGCCTGCAAGGTCGACTACTCGGTCAACCAGTGGAGCACCGGCTTCACCGGCACGGTCACCGTCACCAACCTCGGCGACGCGATCGGCAACGGCTGGACGCTCGGCTGGGACTTCGCCGGCAACCAGCAGGTGCAACAGGGCTGGAGTGCCACTGTCACCCAGTCCGGCCAGCACGTCACCGCTGCCAGCCCGGACTGGGCGAAGTCCCTGGCCGCCGGGGCGACCGCGACCTTCGGGTTCAACGCCTCCTACTCCGGCACGAACGCCGCGCCGGCGTCGTTCACGCTCAACGGCACCACCTGCACCGGCTCCGCGCCACCCACCACCACAACGACGACCACAACCACCACCACGACAACGACCACGACCGGCAACCCGCCGCCGCCCGGCAGCCACGTCGACAACCCGTACGCCGGCGCGAAGGGCTACGTGAACCCCGACTGGTCGGGCGAGGTCAGCGCCGCGGCGACGGCCGCGGGCGGCACGCTCGGCAGCAAGATGGCCAAGGTGGCCAACACCTCCACGGCGGTGTGGCTGGACCGGATCGCCGCCATCGCCGGCACCGACACCCAGCGCGGGCTGCGCGCCCATCTGGACGCGGCGCTGGCGCAGGCCACCGGCGGCACCCCGGTGGTCGCCCAGTTCGTGATCTACGACCTGCCCGACCGGGACTGCGCGGCGCTGGCGTCCAACGGCGAGCTCCAGGTCAGCCAGAACGGTCTGAGCCGGTACAAGAGCGAGTACATCGACCCGATCGCGTCGATCATGGCCGACCCGAAGTACGCGGGCCTGCGCATCGTGGCGATCATCGAACCGGACTCGCTGCCCAACCTGGTCACCAACACCTCGATGGCGAAGTGCGCGGAGGCCCAGTCCAGCGGCGCCTACGTGCAGGGCGTGCAGTACGCGCTGAACAAGCTGCACGCGATCAGCAACGTCTACAACTACATCGACATCGCGCACTCGGCGTGGCTGGGCTGGGACAGCAACCTCCAGCCCGCGGTCAACCTGATCACGTCGACCATCAAGGGCACCACCGCCGGCGTGAACAGCGTGGACGGCTTCATCAGTGACACCGCGAACTACACTCCGGTGACCGAGCCGTACCTGACCGACCCCAACCTGAACGTCGGCGGCCAGCCGCTGCGCTCGGCGACCTTCTACCAGTGGAACCCGTACTTCGACGAGTCCCACTACGACAACACGATGTACAACGCGTTCGTTGCGGCGGGCATGCCCAGCAGCATCGGCATGCTGATCGACACCTCGCGCAACGGCTGGGGCGGCGCGGCCCGGCCGACCGGCGCCAGCGGGTCCACCGTGGACACCTACGCCGACTCCGGTCGGATCGACCGGCGGCTGGCCCGCGGCAACTGGTGCAACCAGAGCGGGGCGGGGCTCGGCCAGCGGCCGACCGTCAGCCCGGCGCCGCACTTCGACGCCTACGTGTGGATCAAGCCGCCGGGCGAGTCGGACGGTGCCAGCACGTCGATCCCCAACGACGAGGGGAAGGGCGCGGACCCGATGTGTGACCCGACCTTCCATGGCAGCCAGCAGGCCAACGGCGGCAACCTGACCGGGGCCCTGCCCAACGCGCCGCTGTCCGGGCACTGGTTCCAGGACCAGTTCGCGCAACTCGTGACCAACGCCTATCCGCCCGTGCAGTAGCCAGCCTCTCCCGTCCCGGGCGGTGCCTCCTACCCGTCCGGGACGGGAGTCCCATTCGCCGAAAGGAATCCCTGCGCATGCGTCGACGACTGCGGCTCGCGCTGGGGGTCGTGGCGGCGTTGATCGCCGCCCTGTTCACCCCGACAGCCAACGCGGCGACCGTGGCCTGCACGGTCGTCTATTCCACCAACGACTGGTCGAACGGCTTCACCGCCAACGTCTCCCTGACCAACAACGGATCCGCGCTGTCCAGCTGGGCGGTGACCTGGACCTTCCTGGACGGCCAGCAGGTCCAGCAGGGCTGGAACGCCACCGTCACCCAGGCCGGCACGAAGGTCACCGCGAGCAGCCTGAGCTACAACGGAAACCTGCCGACCGGGGCGTCCACGTCCTTCGGCTTCAACGCCAGCAAGGGCTCCGCCAACCGGCCGCCGACGGACTTCGCCGTGAACGGCACCCCGTGCACCGGGCCGAACCAGGCGCCGACGGTGTCCCTGACCTCGCCGAAGTCCACCGACTCCTACAGCGCGCCGGCAACGATCCCGTTGGCCGCCACGGCATCGGACAGCGACGGCACCGTCAGCAAGGTCGAGTTCTACGCCGGTGACACACTGCTGGCCACGGACACCACCGCGCCGTACGCCGGCAGTTGGACGAACGTGCCCGCCGGCACCTACTCGATCACCGCCAAGGCCTACGACGACAAGGGCGCGTCCACGACGTCCAGCCCGGTGTCGGTGAAGGTGCTGTCCGGGCCCACGATCGTGGCCTCGCCGGCGACGATCAACGTCAAACAGGGCTCGACCGCCACCTTCGGTGTCAGCCTGGCCAGCGCGCCGACCAGCAACGTCGCCGTCGCCGTCGCCCGCACGTCCGGCAGCACCAACCTCACCGCGTCGCCGGCGAGCCTGACGTTCACGCCGTCGAACTGGCAGACCGCGCAGAACGTCACCGTCACCTCCGCGGACAGCGGCGCCGCGCTGGGCTCGGCGGTGTTCACGGCCACCGCCACCGGCTACGCCTCGGCCACAGTCACCGCGACCGAGGTTTCGAAGTCCACTTCGGACTACCAGGTGGAGTTCCTCAAGGAGTACAACAAGATCAAGGACCCGAACAGCGGCTACTTCCGCAAGTTCGGCAACCTGCTGGTGCCCTACCACTCGGTGGAGACGCTGATGGTGGAGGCCCCGGACTACGGGCACGAGACCACCTCCGAGGCGTTCAGCTACTACCTGTGGCTGGAGGCGGCCTACGGCCGGATCACCCAGGACTGGGCCCCGTTCAACTCGGCCTGGGCCTCGCTGGAGACCTTCGCCATCCCGTCCGACGCCGACCAGCCGACGAACTCCGGCTACAACGCCAGCAAGCCGGCGACCTACGCGGCGGAGTACCCGAGCCCGTCGAAGTACCCGTCGCAGCTGCAATCCGGCGTGTCCGTGGGCAGCGACCCGATCGCCGCGGAGCTGAAGGCCGCCTACGGCACCAGCAACGTGTACGGCATGCACTGGCTGTTCGACGTGGACAACATCTACGGCTTCGGTCACTGCGAGGACGGCACGAACACCACGCCGGCCTTCATCAACACCTTCCAGCGCGGCTCGCAGGAGTCGGTGTGGGAGACCGTCACCCAGCCGTCCTGCGACCTGATGAAGTTCGGCGGCAAGAACGGCTACCTGGACCTGTTCACCGGGGATTCCAGCTACGCCAAGCAGTGGAAGTACACCGACGCGCCGGACGCCGACGCCCGCGCCGTGCAGGTGGCCTTCCAGGCCGAGCAGTGGGCCAAGGCCCAGGGCAAGTCCTCGGCGGTCGCCGACGTCGTCAAGAAGGCGTCCAAGATGGGCGACTACCTGCGCTACTCGATGTTCGACAAGTACTTCAAGAAGATCGGCAACTGTGTCGGCGCGAGCACCTGCGCCGCCGGCACCGGCAAGGACAGCGACCACTACCTGATCTCCTGGTACTACGCGTGGGGCGGCTCGGCCGACACCTCCAGCGCGTGGGCCTGGCGGATCGGCGACGGCGCCGCGCACCAGGGCTACCAGAACCCCCTGGCCGCGTACGCCCTGTCCACCGACCCGGGCCTGAAGCCGGTCTCCGCGACCGGCCCCAGCGACTGGGCGACCAGCCTCGGCCGGCAGCTGGAGTTCCTCCAGTGGCTCCAGTCCAGCGAGGGCGCGATCGCCGGTGGCGCCACCAACAGCTGGGACGGCCAGTACGGCACGCCGCCGGCCGGCGACCCGACCTTCTACGGGATGTACTACGACCAGCAGCCGGTGTGGCACGACCCGCCCAGCAACCAGTGGTTCGGCTTCCAGACGTGGGGCATGGAGCGGGTCGCGGAGTACTACAACACGACCAAGGACGCCCGCGCCAAGAAGGTCCTGGACAAGTGGGTGCCCTGGGCCATCGCCAACACCACAGTCAACGCGGACGGGTCGTTCCAGATCCCGTCCGACCTGACCTGGACCGGCGCGCCCGACACGTGGAACGCCACCAACCCGGGCGGCAACACCGGCCTGCACGTGGGTATCAAGGACTACACCGAGGACGTCGGCGTCGCCGGCTCGCTGGCCAAGACGCTGATGTACTACGCGGCCGGCTCCGGTGACACCAAGTCCCGGACGGTGGCCGAGTCGCTGCTGACGGCGCTGACCACGCACGAGGACAGCAAGGGCATCGCGGTGCCGGAGACCCGGGCCGACTACAACCGGTTCGACGACACCTACAACGCCTCGACCGACCAGGGCCTGTACGTGCCGCCGGGGTGGACCGGGACGATGCCCAACGGCGACCCGATCAACTCGAACTCCACGTTCCTGTCGATCCGGTCCTTCTACAAGAACGACCCGGACTGGTCCAAGGTGCAGTCGTATCTGAACGGCGGACCGGCGCCGACGTTCACCTACCACCGGTTCTGGGCGCAGTCGGACATCGCGACCGCGTTCGCGGTACACGTCGATCTGTTCGGATGAGGTGCACATGAAGCGATGGCTCGCCGCCGTCGCCGCAGTGGTCGGGCTCGCCGTCACCACGGTGAGCCCGGCCCACGCGGCGGGCACCGGCGCCGGCTACTACCACACCGTCGGTTCGCAGATCGTCGACTCGACCGGCGCGCCGGTCCGGATGACCGGCCTGAACTGGTTCGGCGCGGAGACGGCCAACTACACCTTCCACGGCCTGTGGTCCCGCAACTACAAGGACATGGTCGACCAGATGGCCTCCCTGGGCTACAACACCGTCCGGGTGCCGTACTCCAACCAGCTGTTCGACCCCGGCTCCACGCCGAACAGCATCGATGCCAACTCCAACCCGGAGCTGATCGGCCTGTCCGGCATCCAGATCCTGGACAAGGTGATCAACTACATCGGCAGCAAGGGCATGCGGGTGGTGCTCGACCAGCACCGCCCGGACAGCGGCGCGCAGTCGCCGCTCTGGTACACCGCGCAGTACCCGGAGAGCCGCTGGATCTCCGACTGGACCATGCTCGCCCAGCGGTACAAGGGAAATCCGACCGTGGTCGGCATGGACCTGCACAACGAGCCGCACACGGTCCAAGGCGGTGGCGGCGCCTGCTGGGGGTGCGGCGCCACCGCCACGGACTGGCGGCTGGCCGCCGAGCGGGCCGGCAACGCGATCCTCGCGGTCAATCCGGACGTGCTGATCATCGTCGAGGGCATCGACTGCGTGTCGGGCACCGGCGATCCGCAGTGCGGCTGGTGGGGCGGCAACCTGTCGGCCGCCGCCCAGTATCCGGTGCGACTGTCCGAACCGGACAAGCTGGTCTACTCGGCGCACGAGTACGCCACCTCGGTGTACCACCAGACCTGGTTCGACGACCCGACGTTCCCGGCCAACATGCCGGCGCTGTGGGACCACTTCTTCGGCTACCTGGTCAAGCAGCACATCGCGCCGGTACTCGTCGGCGAGTTCGGCAGCACGCTGGCCGATCCGCGGGACAAGGTCTGGTTGCAGAACCTGTTGGCGTACATGGGGACCGGGCCGACCGGCATGAGCTTCACCTACTGGTCGTGGAACCCGGACTCCGGGGACACCGGCGGGATCCTCGAGGACGACTGGAAAACTGTCGACCAGAACAAGCAGTCGATACTCCAGCCGTACCTGATCCCGCCGGTCGGCGGCGGCGGGGGTGGAGGTGGCGGCCCCACCCCGCCGCCTGCCTCCTGCGCGGTGACCTATCACGTCGACAGCAGCTGGAACGGCGGTTTCAACGCCACCGTCACGCTGAAGGACACCGGCAGCTCGCCGCTGACCAACTGGACCCTGACCTGGACGGAGCCCGGCGGCGTCCAGATCGTGAACGGCTGGAACGCGACGGTGAGCCAGAGCGGCGCCACCGTCACGGCCAAGGCCCCGACGTGGGCGCCCACCCTGGCGGCCGGGGCCAGCGTCTCGATCGGCTTCCAGGCCAACGGGTCCTCGTCGGGACAGCCGACCGGTTACGCCGTCAACGGCACCAGTTGCGGAGCCGGCTGACCGGGACGAGACCGACGCCCCCGGATCCCCGGCCGGGGGCGTCACCCTCGTCGGCCCGCCTGAACCGGAAATCGGCGAGCCGGAAGTCGCCGCGCAGGGTGAGTTCGCGGTCGTGGACGTCGGTCAGCGGCGTCGGAAGCTCGGCGGCCACTGTCGCCAGGCGCACCGGCCGCCGATGACCAGCACCGCGATCTCCGCCAGGAGCCGATCGCCGACTCGGAATCCACACAGGCCGGCCGGACGCCCTCGCGGCTGACCTTCGCCTCGACCCGGACCGCACCGGGTCGAACTCCCCGAGCCGGAACCGGACCGGCAGCTGTCGCCACGGCCCGGTTCTCCACGGGAGTTCCCCTGCAGATCAAGGTGATCGGCAACGACGTGCCAGTGCCGGTCTTCGTCACGTACCACGCGACGAAGACCGGCAGCACGGCGACAGGCTCGTCCAGCCGACCGTCACGCCGAGGCGCGCAGCACGAGTTCGGTGTCGAGTACGACCCGGCGTGGTGTGGAGGGTCCGGCGACGATCTGGCTGAGTAGTTCGCGGGTCATTCGTGCGCCCATTTCCTCGATGGGTTGGCGGACGGTGGTGAGTGGGGGGTCGGTGTGGCGGCCGATGGGTAGGTCGTCGAAGCCGATCACGGCGACGTCGTCGGGTACTCGGCGGCCGGTGCGGCGTAGTGCGCGGAGTACGCCGACGGCCATGAGGTCGGATGCGGTGAAGATGGCGTCGACGTCGGGGCGGCGTTCCAGGAGTCGGGTGGTGGCGTGTTCGCCGGAGGCTTGGCCGAAGTCGCCGAAGAAGACCAGGCCGTGGTCGGAGCGTTGCGCGTCGGCCATGACCTGGCGGTAGCCGGCGAGTCGGTCCAGGCCGACGGTCATGTCCCGGGGGCCGGCCACGGTGGCGATCACGGACCGGCCGCTGTCGATGAGGTGTCGAACGGCCTGTGACGCACCGCCGAGGTTGTCGGCGTCCACGTAGGAGACCTGGCCGCTGGAGGGGCGTCCGCCGATGACCACGGGGACCTCGATCCGGTCCAGATCCAGCGGGCTGCGGCCGTGCATGCTGACGAACAGCGCGCCGTCGACGTGACCGCTGCTCAGGTAGTGCATGGCCGGCGCCTGGCAGTCCTTTGTGGACGGGACGGGTAGTAGCACGAGTTGCAGTCCGGCGGCGGTGACCTCCCGGCTGACGCCGACCACGATCCGCGCGAAGTATGGATCGGAG
>NZ_QUNO01000025.1 GCF_003387475.1 Kutzneria buriramensis
AACTGTTTCGACGGGATGCTGCACCATCGGATCGACGATGTGCGGGAGGCGTTGACGATCGATCAGTCGGTGCCGATCGTGACGTGTGACGCGCGTAACCGGGAGTCGACCAAGCAGACGCTGATCACGCTGGTCGAGCACTCGATGCGCAAGTGGATGTCGGTCCGCGCCGGCTAGTAGATCTACAGTGTTTTGCCGCGCGTTCCGCGCGGGGCGAGGTCGCTCGTGACCGGTCTCTTCCCTTGTCTCAGCTCGATCGATGACCAGTGTCTGATTTGCGCGTTCCGCGCGGGCATCGATCGAGCTGAGCCTGCGGTCCAGAGACCGGCGCGACCTCGCGTCTCGTTACGGCGTCTCGACCAGTGCCGCCGACGTGATCAGGTGCACCGGGTAGCGGCGGATCTCGCCGCCGTCGACGCCCTCCAGGATGCCGCCGGCGACACTCACCGGCGTGATGACCCGCTGGGTCGCCACCCCTCGCGAGTCGACGAAACCCAGCCACACGCTGCGTCCCTCGCTCGCGGCCGCCCGCAGCAGCTCGAGCGTCGCGGCCACGGCGGTGCCGCGCGGGGTCGCGGCCGCCCGGTCGCCGGCCCGTAGCTGGTCGACGAGCGCGCCGAGCTGGTCGTCGCCGACCTGGCCGGGGGCCTGTCCCCGCCGCGCCACCCGGGCCTTGGCCGGGATCCGGCGGCCCGGGGGCCGCAGGTCCAGCACCGAGCCATCGGCGCTCTCGGCGGCCGGCGCGAAGCCGGCGGTGCGCAGCTCGTCCAGGACCTCGATCAGCGGCAGCGGGCTGACCAGCACCGTCGGCGCGATGCGACGCAGCTCCAGCCGGGCCGCCGCCGGATTGGCCAGCACCTCGGTGATCAGCACCGCGTCGTCGCAGCGCAGGAACGAGCCGGCCGCGCCGCCACGCAGCCGCCCGTGCCGCCGGGCCACGTCGTCGATCATGTACGTCAACGACTGCGGCACCGGCGTCCGCGACCGGCTGCGGAACAGTTCGTGCAGCTCATCGGCGGTGCGGCCGCCGTCCAGCGCGCGCCGCACCGACGCCTCGCTCACCCGGTACACGGTCGCGCCGCCGGCCGACTCGACGTCCGCCACCAGCGCCATCTCGGCCGCCAGCAGCGGTTCCAGTGGCCCGGGTGCGACCACCGTCAGGTCGGCCTGCACGAGGACGTGGTCAAGCGGCTCCGGCATCGCGTCGGCCATCCGCTTGGCGGCCATCGCCGGCCCCTCGGCCAGCAGCGCCCGCGTCGCCGAGGTGACCGCGCCCAGCGCCATCACGCCCAGCGCCGCCGCCTCCGCGTACGTCCAGCGCACGACGTCGTCGCGCAGCTTCCCGCCCCGGCGCGGGGCCCGCCACGCCAGCAGCGCCGCCACCTCGTCGGCGTTCGGGGCGGACGTGCCCGCCGGCAGCTCGGCCAGCGCCTCCAACACCCGCCGACGCTCGCGCGGGGCCAGCGGCCGGCGCAGATCGTCGGTCAACGGGCCGATGGCCTTGTCACGTTCGTCACGGGTGCCGATCAGCGCGGGCAGCCGCGGCAGCTCCAGCCACGAGGCGGCGAGCGTCGCCCACCGCTGCTCCGGCGCGGCGACCAGCCAGCCGTCGGTCAGCGTCGTCGGCACCCACTCCGGCTCCACGCCCTCGCTGTCGCCGACCAGCCCGGCGCCGACCACCAGCTCCGCCAGCAGGCCGGCGCGGGCCTCGTCGACCTCCAGCGCCTTGGCGATCCGGCGCACCTCGCGCACGCCCAGGCCGCCGGAGCGCAGCACCGGCGCGGGCTCCTCCGACCACAGCCGCAGCAGCGCCTCGACGTGCCTGACCAGCTCCAACGCCTCGCCGGCGGCGGTCGTGTCCACAACGGACTGACTGCGCGCAATCGTTGTGAGGCTTGGCTCCTTGACCTGGACCGTCCCGAGTGGACGGCGGCCGCGGACCGCCATGCCGACCTCGCGCGGCAGCTCCACCGTCTCGTGGTCGCGGCGGGCGAGCAGCCCCATCGCCAGCAGCCGCTGCGTCGGCGTGGTCGCGCGCTCCAGCGGCACCACCACAGCGGCGTCGCGGGTCAGGCCGATCGGCGACTCGCCGGACAGCGCCGTCAGCAGCCGCCGCTCGGGCTCGGCCAGGCCGGTCAGCGTCTCGGTCAGGTCCTTGCCGACCAGGTGGGGTAACGAGCGGCCGAGGCCGCCCGGGAACGGCGGGGCCACCTCGCGCGCCGCCGGCACGGCCGAGACCGCGCCGTCCTCGCCCCACACGATCGCGCGGGCCCGCAGCGCCGCGACCGCGCCGGCCACCCGGGTCAGGGTCGCGTCCGCGGTCAGCAGCTTGGCCACCTCGCGGACCGAGACCGGTGCGGTGTCGGCGTCCAGCACGAGCAGGGCTTCCAGCACGGTGAGGGTGAAGGTGTCCAGGTCCTCGCAGGCGCGGGCCACCGAGGCGCGGATGCCCGCCCGGGTCGCCAGCACGGTGCTGTCCGCGGGCGCCGGGGTCGCCAGGTCGGGGCGGGCGCGCAGCAGCGCGACGAGCGCGTCGTCGTCCAGCGCGCGGAACCAATCCGCGAGTGAGGGGCCGGCCATCATGCACCACGTTAGCCGGGCGGCACGCTGGATGTGCCGTTCGGGCGGCGTCGGGCACACTGTGCATGTAGGACCGTCCCGATCGAGGAGGAACCGTGGCGAAGGACCGCTCCGCGCGCATCGACCCGGCGTGGCCGCACATCGAGGGTGAGAAGCACCCGGTCAGCGAGCTGGCCACCGACGTGCAGGGCGCGCTGTCCCCGTTCGGTGACGTGACTTTCCCGGTCGACCCGGAGTCGCTGCCGTACACGCACCCGGTCACCGAGATCAACCGCTGAGGCTTTTCGAGTCGTAGACGTTCCGGAATTCGACGCGGTTTAGGCTCGTTTCATCGGCCGTCGGCCGCGTCGAACCTGGAGGAAAGCCATGCCGGTCCCCGGACCCGGATATTCGATCACCATTCGGGTCGAGGCGCCGCCCACGGCGAGCGCCGCCGGCGACCTGACCAGCGCCGTCGGCCGGGTCGGGGGTGTGATCACGGCGTTCGACGTCGTCGAGTCGCACGCCGACCGGGTCGTGTTCGACATCACCTGCAACGCGATGTCGGCCAATCACGCGAAGGACATCACCGACGGGCTCGACGCGCTTCCGGGTGTTCGCGTCCGAAAGGTGTCCGACCGCACATTCCTGGTCCACCTCGGCGGCAAGATCGAGGTCACCTCCAAGGTCGCGCTGCGCAACCGTGACGACCTCTCCCGCGCCTACACGCCCGGCGTCGCGCGCATCTGCCAGGCCATCGCCGCCAACCCCGAGGACGCCCGCCGGCTCACCATCAAGCGCAACACCGTCGCCGTCGTCACCGACGGCACGGCCGTGCTCGGCCTGGGCAACATCGGCCCGGCCGCGGCGCTGCCGGTGATGGAGGGCAAGGCCGCGCTGTTCAAGAAGTTCGCCGGCGTCGACGCCTGGCCGGTGTGCCTGGACACCCAGGACACCGAGGAGATCATCCGCGCGGTCGAGCTCATCGCGCCGGTCTACGGCGGCATCAACCTGGAGGACATCGCCGCGCCGCGCTGCTTCGAGATCGAGGCCCGGCTGCGCGAGAAGCTCGACATCCCCGTCTTCCACGACGACCAGCACGGCACCGCCATCGTGGTCGTCGGCGCGCTGCGCAACGCGCTGCGGGTGGTCGGCAAGGACATCACCAAGTGCAAGGTCGTGGTGTGCGGCGTCGGCGCCGCCGGCTCGGCCATCATCCGGCTGCTCCAGCACCAGAAGCCCGGCGACATCCTGGCCGTCGACATCCACGGCATCGTGCACCCCAAGCGCGACAACCTTGATTCCAACCTGGAGCAGATCGCGGCGTCCACCAACGTGGAGGGCAAGGCCGGCACGCTGCACGACGCGCTGGTCGGGGCGGACGTGTTCATCGGCGTCTCCGCGCCCAACCTGTTCGGCGCGGCGCAGGTCGCCACGATGAGCTCCGACGCCATCGTGTTCGCGCTGGCCAACCCGGACCCGGAGATCGACCCGGTCGAGGCGCAGCAGCACGCGGCGATCGTGGCGACGGGTCGTAGCGACTACCCGAACCAGATCAACAACGTGCTGGCGTTCCCGGGTGTCTTCCGCGGCCTGTTGGACGCGCACGCCACCTCTATTACGGACGCGATGCTGGTGGCCGCGGCGAACGCGATCGCGGATGTGGTGGAGCCGGAGCGGCTCAACGCCTCGTTCATCGTGCCCAGCGTGTTCGACAACGCGGTCGCCCCGGCGGTGGCAGAGGCCGTGAAGAACGCGGCACAGGCGAACTAGGCTCGTTCCCGTGAGCGAGCTGAGTCACGTCGATTCCGCCGGCGCGGCCAGGATGGTCGACGTCTCCGCGAAGGACGTCAGCGCCCGGGTCGCCGTTGCGACCGGGGTGCTGCGTACGACGGCCGAGGTGGTCGGCCTGCTGCGGCGGGACGGGCTGCCCAAGGGCGACGCGCTGGCGACCGCGCGGATCGCGGGAATCATGGGCGCGAAGCGCACGCCGGATCTGGTGCCGCTGTGCCATCCGATCGCCTTGACGGGCGTGAAGGTGGAGCTGGACCTCGGTGAGGATTCGGTGCGGATTTCGGCGACCGTCAAGACCACGGATCGGACCGGGGTGGAGATGGAGGCGCTGACTGCCGTTGCGGTGGCGGGGTTGACGCTGCACGACATGGTCAAGGCGGTGGATCCGGCGGCGGTGCTCGATGCGGTGCGGGTCGAGCGCAAGGACGGTGGGAAGACGGGTAGCTGGGTTCGACCGGAGGACCGATGAGCAAGTTCGCGCGGGTTGTCGTGGCGTCGAATCGGGCGGCGGCGGGGGTTTATCCGGATCGGACCGGGCCGGTGATCGTGGACTGGCTGCGGGAGCGGGGGTTTGAGGTTCCTGAGCCTGTGGTCGTGCCGGATGGGGATCCGGTGGCTGTTGCGTTGCGGGCGGCTGTTGCTGACGGCGTCGCGGTGGTGTTGACCACTGGGGGGACTGGGGTGACGCCGACGGATCGGACGCCTGAGGCGACGCGGTCGGTGCTGGACTACGAGATTCCAGGCATCGCTGACGCCGTTCGGGCGGCTGGTTTGCCGAAGGTGCCGACGGCGGTGCTGTCCAGGGGATTGTCCGGGGTGGCGGGGCGGACGTTGGTGGTGAATCTGCCGGGGTCGACCGGGGGCGTGAAGGACGGCTTGTCGGTGTTGGCCGGCGTGTTGGATCACGCCGTGGATCAGTTGGGTGGGGGAGACCACGTGCAGGCGGTTGAGCAGTCTTCGCTTCAGGCTGCGCCTGAGGAGGCTCTTTCCTCCTCAGCCGTCGTTCTTCGCGCCGAGATCAGTGAGACGCCGGTTTCGGCTGCGGAGCATGCGGCGTTGGTTTCGGATCGCACGGCCGGAGCGGTTGTCACGTTTGAAGGTGTGGTCCGGGATCACGATCATGGGCGTGGGGTTGTCGAGCTCGAGTACTCGGGGCATCCCAGTGCCAAGGATGTGATTGCCGAGGTGGCGGCGGAGGTTGCGGCGCGGCATCCGGAGGTGCGGGCGCTGGCGGTGAGCCACCGGTTGGGGCATCTGGCTATTGGGGATGTTGCGCTCGCCTGTGCCGTGTCGGCTGCGCATCGGCGCGAGGCCTTCGTGGTGTGCGCCGAGCTGGTTGATGAGGTGAAGGCGAAGCTGCCGGTGTGGAAGCGGCAGGTGTTTGTGGACGGCACCGATGAGTGGGTGAACTGTCCCTGAACCCGGCCGGGGGCGGCGGGCTGTGCGGATGGTTCCTCGAGTTGTGTTGGGGGCAGTGGGTACTGGGGGTGCGCTGCAAAGGCGCGAGTCACGTTCTCGTGACGCAAGCGAGTCCCGCCCTCGGGCCATTTCCAGCGTGGTGCTTTTTGCTGTTGGCCCGAGGACGGGACTCGCTGGCACGAGAACGTGACTCGCGGGGGCACGAACATGCCTGATGGGCGGAGCCGGTTATGGCTCCGCCCATCTAGGTTTTTGGTACCTAAGGCGTCACTTGGTGGTCAGCTTCTGGCCGACCAGGATGAGGTCGGGGTTGCTGCCGATGACGTCCTTGTTCTTGTTGTACAGGTCCTGCCAGGTGCCGGTGAGGTGCAGCTTGTCCACGAGGGTGGACAGGGTGTCACCGGCGACGACGGTGTAGTCACCGTTGCCGTCCAGCTTCGGGGCCTGGTACGGGGCCTGCGGGGCCACCGGGGCGGCCTTGCGCGGGGTGACGGCCTTCGGGGCCGCCGCCTTCGGGGCCGCCGGGACAGCGGCGCCGACGCCGCTGGTGGTGCCGCCGAGGCCGCGCTTGGAGCACACCGGCCAGGCGTTGGGGCCCTGGGAGGCGAGCACGCGCTCGGCGACGGCGATCTGCGCGTCGCGGCTGGCCAGGTTGGCCTGCGGCGCGTACGCGGTGCCGCCGTAGGCGGCCCAGGTGCTCGCGGTGAACTGAAGACCGCCGTAGAACCCGTTGCCCGTGTTGATGGCCCAGTTGCCGCTGCTCTCGCAGTTGGCGACCGCGTCCCAGTCCATGGTGGCCGCGTTGGCGGTTCCGGCCGCGATCGCCATCGGGGCGGCGACAATCGCACCGGCCAGGGCAACCTGGGTCACGGTACGAGCGACGTGGGACTGCTGACGGTGCTTGCCACGGTAAGAACTCATTGACCTCTCGCCTACAGCGCCTGCGTCACGAGCTCACCGGCTCAGGGCGCACGTGTGCGCACCTTCTCGGCCGGCATGGGTACCGGTGTTGCACATCCCGCTGGGCGGTTCTCGGGCGCCCAGGGGTGGTTCCCCCGCCCCTGTTCGGTAGTTGTCCTTCGCTCGGGGTTTGGTTCCGGGGGACCGCCGAACAGGGTTTGGCGCTTCGGTCCTCCGGGTACTGCCGGTCGGTTCGGGTCCGACCGAATAGCGACCGTACGTAACCCCGGCGGGATCGCCAAATGCTCCAGTGTGTGACCGTCATCACAGTAACGCGACGCAACCCGCCTCGATCGGCCTTGTTTGTGCAGGTCAGAGCGTCGTTATCTGGCCGTTTCCAAGTCGAGATCGATCACCTAACGTGAGGTGTGGGTCACGTGGTTTAGGCCAAAAGCAAAGGGGTTGGCGCAACCGTAAAATTGCCCGGAATCCCCTTGCGCCGCCGTGACTGTATCGATACAGAGTTGGGTCGGGGCCCGCTAGGCTCACCTCGGACACGGACGGTCGACGGGGGGAGGGTGAGGCATGCCGGCCGAGATCGACTTCCGGGTGCTCGGCCCGCTGGAGGTCCTCGTCGACGGTGCGCCGCGCCCGCTGCCGGCGGCCAAGCAGCGGCTGCTGCTCGGCGCGCTGCTGCTCCGGGCCAACCACGCGGTCTCGGCGGCGGAGCTGATCGACGTGCTGTGGGGCGAGCGGCCGCCGGCCGGCGCCCGCAACACGCTCCGCACCTACGTGATGCGCCTGCGTCAGCAGCTCGGCCCGGCCTGCATGCTGCGCACCGCCCAGGACGGTTACGCGGTCCAGGTCCCGGCGGCCGCCCTCGACGCCGTCCGGTTCCGCGAACTGCTCACCGCCGCCCGCGCCGCCGAGGACCCGCCGGTGGTGTGGTCCCTGCTGACCGAGGCGCTGGCGCTCTGGCGCGGCCCGGTGCTCGCCGGCCTGCCGCTGGATCCATTGCGGCACAACGAGATCAACCGCCTCGACGCGGAGCGGCTGGACGCCCGCGAGCGGCGCATCGACGCCGGGCTCACCCTCGGCCGGCACGAGGAGCTGCTGGCCGAGCTGCGCGAACTGGCCGATGCGAACCCCGCTCGGGAACAGGTCTGGGCGCAGCTGATGGTCGCCCTCTACCGCGCCGGCCGGCGCGCCGACGCACTGCACGTATATAGAGAGGTGCACGAGTACCTCACCGGCGAGCTCGGCATGGACCCCGGAGCCGAACTGCTGCGCGTGCACCAGGCCGTGCTGTCGGACCATCCGAGCCTGCGGTCTCCCTTGGGCGCCAAGGCTTCCGTGCCGGCGCAGCTGCCGCCCGAGGTGATCAACTTCGTCGGGCGGGACGCCGCCGCGGCGGAGATCGCCGAGCGGCTCGCCCCCGTGCGCAAGCCGGCGGCGACGCCGGTGGTGGTGCTGACCGGCCCGCCCGGCACCGGAAAGACCGCGCTGGCCGTGCATGTCGCGCACCGGCTGCGCACCCGGTTCCCCGACGGCCAGCTGTTCGTGGACCTCCGCGGCCACGCCCGCGGCCCTGCGCTCGGCCCAGACCAGGTGCTGGCCCGGTTCCTGCGGGCGCTCGGCGTCGCGGTCGACGAGGTGCCCACCGAGATCGACGAGCAGTCGGCGACGCTGCGATCCCTGTTGGCCGGCAAACGAATGCTCATCGTGCTGGACAACGCCGCCCGGCCCGGGCAGGTCCGGGCGCTGCTGCCCGCCGACCCCGGCTGCGCGGTGCTGATCACGAGCCGGGACGCGCTGCTCGGGCTGGTCGAGCAGCCCGGCGCGAGCCGCGTGCACGTCGGCGGCCTCACCCCGGACGAGTCGAACACGTTGCTGCAACGGCTGCTCGGTCCCGAGACGGTCCGGGTCGAGCCGGCGGCCGCCGCCGAACTGGCCGAGCTGTGCACGCATCTCCCACTGGCGCTGCGGATCGCCGCCGCGAACATGATCGGCGACGGCCAGCCCCGGCTGGCCGACCAGCTCGGCCGGCTCCGCGAGGGCAACCGGCTGGCCGCGCTCGCCGCCGACGGGGACGAGACCGTCACCGTCCGAGCCGCGTTCGACCTTTCCTATGAGGCGCTGGCGGAACCGGCCAAACGCGCGTTCCGGCTGGTCGGCCTCGCCCCGTGCCAGGACCTCACGCCGGAGGCGATGGGCGCGCTGGCCGACTGCCCGCCGGAGCGGGCCCGCCGGCTGCTCGACCAGCTGTCCACGGCGAACCTGGTGCAGCAGCTGGTGCCCGGCCGGTACCAGGCGTACGACCTGCTCCGCGTCTACGCGCACGAGAGGGCGCTGGCCGAGCCCGAGGACCAGGCGCTGGGCCGCCTGCACACCTATTACCTGCAAGCGGTCGCGGAGGCGGCGGCGCTGCTGGGCCCGGAGGTGCCGAGCCTGGTGCCGCTGCCGCCGCGGCTCGGGCCGGACCGGTTCGGCGACCGCGACGAGGCGCTGGAGTGGATGACCACCGAGCTGCCCAACCTGGTGCCGTTGATCCAGCAGGCCGGCGGCGAGATCGTCTGGCAGCTGGTGGACTCGCTGCGCGGCTTCTTCTACGCCCAGCGGCTGGCCACCGAGTGGCAGCTGGTGACCCGGGCCGGCCTGGCGGCGGCGATCGAGGCCGGGGCCGAGGTCGCCGAGGCCGCGATGCGCTACAACCGCGGTGCGCTGGACTGGAGCCGCGGCCGGGCCACCGAGGCCGCCGACAGCTACGCCCGCGCGCTGGAGGTGTTCCGCCGGGTCGGGCTGCGCATCGGCGAGTACTCGGCGCTGACCAACCTGGCCATCGCGCTGTCCGAAATGGGCGACATGGACGGTGCGGCCACGCGGTTCGCCGACGCGCTGGAGATCGCCGTGGCCGACCGGTCGCCGGTCCGGCAGGCGCCGGTGCTGTTCAACCTGGGCCTGGTGCAGGTCAGCCTCGGCGAGACCGAGGAGGGCCTGGGCTACCTGGCCCGCGCCCGGGCGATCTGCGCCGAGCTCGGCATCGAGCACGGCGAGGTGACCTGTCTGAACAACCTGCTGCACTTCTCCCGGCACATGGGCCGGTTCGAGGCCGTCGAGGAGTACTTCGGGCACGGCGTCGCGCTGAGCCGGCGGCTGGGCAACCAGGAGAGCGAGTCCGGGCTGTTCAACGCGATGGCGCTGGTGCGGCTGGACTTCGGCCGGCAGGAGGAGGCCGACCGGATGGCGGTGACGGCGCTGGAGCTGGCCGCCTCGCCGAGCATGTTCCGGTCGAGGATCGACGCCCTGAACACCCTCGGCGATGTCGCGTTCGTCGGCGGCCGCGGCGCCGAGGCGATCGAGCACTACCACGAGTCGTTGCGTCTGAGCCGCCAGCAGGACCTGCGGTTCGGCGAGGTGGAGGCGCTCATCGGGCTGGCGTACGCGGTCACCGACGCCGGCCAGGCGCTCGAGCACGCCGTCGAGGCCGTGGAGCTGACCGGACGCCATGAGCTCCGGCTGTGCCAGGGGCGGGCGCTGCTCGCGCAGGCGCACGTCCATCTGCGACGGGCCGAGCACGACGAGGCCGTCGACCTCGGCGAGCGGGCGGTGTCGCTGCTGCGCAAGACGGGCCTGCGGCTCTGGGAGGCGCACGCGTTGCGGCTTTTGTCCGACGCGTACCGCGCTTCCGGGGACCCGGTCACCGCCGGCGTGCACGACGCGGAGGCCGTGACACTGCTGTCCGGCATGGGACTCCTGCCGTCACCGAACTAGACTGGACGATCACGTGCCGGAAGTTCGTTTTTCGCTAGTGGCCGCCGAAGGACGCTCCTAGGCTGGAAGCCACGCCCGCACGGTCGAGAGGAGGCTGGCGTGCCCGCTGACGTGCGCTTTCGCATCCTCGGCCCGCTCGAGGTCTCCCTGGCCGGGCGGTCGGTGCCGATCCGGGCCGCCAAGCACCGCGCCCTGCTGGCGAGCCTGCTGCTGCGGGCCAACCGGGTGGTTCCGGTGGACGCGCTCGTGGAGCGGCTGTGGGCCGGGAACCCGCCCGCGCGGGCCCGGGGCACGCTCCAGACGTACGTGCTGCGGCTGCGGCAGACCCTCGGCGACCCGGCGCTGGTGCGGACCGCGCCGGAGGGCTACTACATCGAGGTGCCGCCGGGATCGGTGGACCTGGAGCGGTTCCGCGAGCTGTCCGACGAAGGCACCCGCGCCGGCGACGCCGGCGACCTCACCGCGGCCGCCGCCGCGCTGGACGAGGCGCTCCAGCTGTGGCGCGGCGCCCCGCTGGCCGACGTGCCGTCGGATTCGTTGCAGCGCAACGTGGTTCCCCAGCTGGTGGAGCAGCACCTCCAGGTGCTCGAACGGCGTATCGACATCGACCTGCAACGCGGCCGGCACCAGACGCTGATCGCCGAACTCCAGGCCCTTACGGCGAAACACCCGGCGCGCGAGCCGTTCTGGGGGCAGCTGATGCTGGCCCTGCACCGCAGTGGCCGGCAGGCCGACGCGCTCGCGGCGTACCAGGGCGTGGCCGGCTACCTGGCCGACGAGCTCGGCATCGACCCCGGCGAGCCGCTGCGCCGCCTGCACCAGGCGATGCTGCGCAACGACCCCGAGCTGCTCGCGCCCATCGCGTCCGACCCGACCCGGCTGGTGGTCGTGCCGTCCCAGCTGCCGGCCGACATCGCCGACTTCGTCGGCCGCGAGGAGCTGATCGAGGAGCTGGTGGCCCGGTTCGAAGCGGGCACACCGGACGGACCGGTCACCGTGATGGGGCCGCCGGGCGTCGGCAAGACCGCGTTCATCGTGCATCTCGCGCACCGGCTGCGGCCCCGCTTCCCCGACGGCCAGCTCTACGCCAACCTCCGCGGCTACGCCCTGGGCCCGGCGCTGAGCACCGCCCAGGTGCTGTCGCGGTTCCTGCGCGCGATGGGTGTCCCGCCGGAGCAGATCCCCCTCGATGTGGATCATCAGGCGGCCGCGTTCCGGTCCCTGGTCGACGGCAAGCGGATCCTGATCGTGCTGGACAACGCCGCCGCGGCCGACCAGATCCGGCCGCTGCTGCCGCCGGCCGAGGGCTGCGCGGTGCTCGTGACCAGCCGCAACGACCTCCGGAGCCGGCTGCCCGACCTCGACACCAGTCCCGTGCTGCTGGAGCCGCTGACGCCGGCCGAGTCCCGACAGCTGCTCAGCGCCGTGTTGGGGCCGGATCTCAAGGACCTGCCCGAGTCGACGGAGTTGGCGCGGCTGTGCGCGTACCTGCCGCTGGCGCTGCGGATCGCCGCCGCGAACCTGGCGAAGTCGCCGCCGTCCGGGCTCGCCGACTACGTGGCCGAGCTGCGCAACGGCAACCGGCTCTCGGCGCTGAGCATCGCCGGCGACGAGGGCGCCGCCGTCCGCGCCGCCTTCGACCTCTCCTATACGACGTTGCAGCCGCGGGCCCGGGAACTGTTCTGCCTGCTGGGATTGGTGCCGGGGCCGGACTTCACGCCGCCGGCCGCCGCGGCGCTGCTGGCGACGGACGTCGAGGCCGCCGCCGAACTGCTCGACCAGCTCGCCGCCGTGCACCTCGTGCAGCAGGTGGTGCCGGGTCGGTACCAGTTCCACGACCTGATCCGGCTCTACGCGGCGCAGCGGGAGCACGAGGAGAACACCCGCACCGAGCGGGCCATCGTCGTCAAGCGGCTGCTCGACCACTACCTGGCCGGCGCGATCGGGGCCGCGCACATGGCGTACCGGGATCTCGTGCGGCTGGTCGTCGGGCGGCAGCGGGGCCGCGAGTTCGTCACCGAGACCGACGCGCTGGCCTGGCTGGACGCCGAGCGCCTCAACCTGATCGCCGCCTTCGGCTACGCCGCCCGGCACCACCTGTCCGACCACGCCGTCGCCCTCGCCGATGCGCTGCGCGGGTATTTCCTTGCCCACCAGTACAACGTGGACTGGTTCGCCACTGCCTCCACCGCCGTCAGCGTCGCGCGGCGGGCCGGCGACCGGCGCGGCGAGGCGGCCATGCTGTTCAACCTCGGCACCGCGCAGTGGAACATGGACCGCCAGGAGGAAGCGGTCGAGAGCTTCCTCGCCGCCGCCGACATCTTCCGCGAGCTCGGGGCCGACGACGGGGCTGCCGCCTCGCTGAACAACGCCGGCAACTCGCACCTCGAGCTGGGCCAGTTCGACGAGGCCGCGGCCTACTTCGACGAGGCGCTGGGGCTGGCCAAGCGGTCCGGGCTGCGCGACGTAGAGGTGATCGGGCAGGCCAACATGGGCTTCGTGCTGCTGGAGCTCGGCCGGCTCGGGGAGGCCATCGAGCACTGCCGGCGGTCCATCGAGCTGTGTCGGGAAGCCGGGCTGCGGCACTGCGAGGCGCACAGCGTCGCCAGCCTCGGGGCCGCGCTCCTGGAACGCGGCAACCCGGCCGAGGCCATCGAGCAGCTCACCACCGCGCTGGCGATGTTCCGTGCGCTGGGTGAGGTCAACGCCGGGCTGGAGGTGCTGCACCGGCTCGCCAACGCGTACCAGCTGACCGCCCGCGTCGAGCCCGCCCTGGAGCTGGCCCGCGAGGCGCTGGACAGCGCCCGCCGCACCGGCAACCGCCGGGCGCTGGCGATGAGCCTGTGCACGCTGGGGCTGACCCTGCACATGACGGGCCGGTTCGCCGAGGCCATGCGGTGCTTCGACGAGACCCTGACCATGATCGACGACATCCAGCACCTGCGGACCCGGCTGTGGGTGCTGATCGGCTCCTCGATGGCGATGATCCCCGTCGGGCGCATCGACGAGGCGCTGGCCACCGGCCGCCGCGCCCTGGAGCTCGCCGCCCCGCTGCCGCTGTACCGGGCCCGCGCGCTGCTGTTGCTGGCGCACCTGCTGATCGTTCGCGGCGGGACCCAGGACATGGCCGACGCGTACACGTTCGCCATGCAGTGCCGGGAGATCTACCGGGACGCCGGCAACCCGACCGGCAACGCCTGGTCCCTGCATGCGATGGCGAAGGTGCGGAAGTTCCGCGGCGAGTCGGAGGTCGCGGACGCCCTGAACCGCGAGGCGCTGCGGGTCATCGAAGGCAACGCCATGGCCTGGGCGGAACGGATCCGCGCCGCGGTGTCTTCGCCGGGCGTTCCGCCCGGGGCGAGCCCGTCCTAAGCCGGTCTCGCGCTTAACCGCCGGCGAAGGGCGGGAGCACGTCGAGCTCTGTCCCGCCGGCCAACGGGATCGTGGTGTCCCGCACGGCAACGCCGTCCAGCAGCAGGCTGGACGCCGTGAGCACGCGGGCGAATCCCTCCCCGTGCCGGTCCCGGACCAGCCGCAGCGCATCGTCCACGGTGGACTCCGGCGGCAGCGTCAGCTGCTCGTCGCCGACCCCGGCGGCCGCCTTGGCGCCGGCGAAGTAGCGGATCGTCACCACCACGCGGTCAGCCCCCGATCGCGCTCATCGGACGGTCCGGCTGTGCGAACCCGTCGTCGTTGATGCCATGGCCCTTGGCCTTGCCCCACATCGCGGCCCGCCACAGCTGGGCCAGTTCCTCGTCGGAGGCCCCGGCGCGCAGCGGCCCGCGCAGGTCGGTCTCGGTGGTGGCGAACAGGCACGTGCGCAGCGCGCCGTCGGCGGTCAGCCGGGTCCGGTCGCAGGCGGCGCAGAACGGCCGGGTCACCGAGGCGATGACGCCGACGGTGGCGGGGCCGCCGTCGACCAGCCAGCGCTCGGCCGGCGCGGCGCCGCGGGCCACCGGCTCCGGCGTCAGGGTGAAGCGGGCGCTCAGGCGGTCCAGGATCTCCTCGGCGGTGATCATCTTCGCCCGGTCCCACTCGTGCTGGGCGTCCAGCGGCATCTGCTCGATGAACCGCAGCTGGTAGCCGTGGTCCAGGCAGAACTGGAGCAGGTCCGGCGCCTCGTCCTCGTTCACGCCGCGCATCAGCACGGTGTTGACCTTCACGGGCGTGAGGCCGGCCTCGTGCGCGGCGGCCAGGCCCGCGAAGACGTCGTCGAGGCGGTCCCGGCGGGTGATCGCCGCGAACCGGTCCGGCCGAAGTGTGTCGAGGGACACATTGATGCGGTCCAGGCCGGCCAGCGCCAGTCCCCGCGCCTTGCGGGCCAGTGACACGGCGTTGGTCGTCAACGACATGCGGGGCCGCGGGCGCAGTTCCGCCGAAGCCGCGAGGATTTGCGCCAAATCCTTACGCAGCAGCGGTTCCCCGCCGGTGAACCGGAGTTCGCGCACGCCCAGTCGGTCCACCGCGACCCGGATCAGCCGGATCAGTTCGGCGCCGGTCAGCAGGTCCTGCCCCGGCAGCCACTCCAGCCCCTCGGCCGGCATGCAGTACGTGCACCGCAGATTGCATCGGTCGGTGAGCGAAACGCGCAGGTCGGTGGCCACGCGGCCGTAGGTGTCGATCAGGCCCGGCAGATCGGGGCGCGTCGAGACGTCAGGGGTGCTCCGCACGCCTGGGATGCCTAGCTCGACGGGTGCCATCACGATCAGCGTAGTCGGTGGACGCCCTAATCTTGACCGCCGCGGAACTGGCGTTCGGCGGTTATGATGTCTTGTGGACCAAGTGTCTTAGCAAGTAAGCAGGTTGAGGTGGTGGCGATGTCGGAGGCGGCGGAGACCAGGGCGGTCTACCCGGTCGGCGACGAGGAACTGGAGCGGTTCTCCTGGCTGGGCCGGGACTCGAGCCTCGTGACGGTGATGTTCCATGCCCGCGTCGCCGAGCAGCTGGGGCTGTCCGCCACCGACCACAAGTGCCTGGACCTGGCCGCCCGCGGCGGCCAGCCGATGACCGCCGGCCGGATCGCCGAGCTGTCGGGGCTGTCCACCGGCGCGGTCACCGGCGTGATCGACCGGCTGGAGCGGGCCGGCTACGTGCGGCGCGTCCGCGACCCGCACGACCGGCGCAAGGTGCTGGTCGAGGTCACCCTCAACGACCAGGACCCGGAGCGGTTCGGCGTGCTGTTCAAGGGGCTGACCGAGATGATGGCCCGGGTGCTCTCGCACTACACGCCCGAGCAGCGGGAGCTGCTGTACGAGTACGGCAGCGAGGTGGTCGCCGAGATGCGCACGGAGATCGCCAAGATCGCCGCCAAGGACTGAACCGATCGGGTCGAGAATCCGCATCTGCGGGCTCTTTCGTCTGTTCTCGCCGCACCAGCGGAGTTAGGCTCGGCCGGTGACTCGACCCGACCCGCCCACCTACCGCGTCTCCGAGGCGGCCGTGCTGCTCGGCGTGAGCGACGACACGGTGCGCCGCTGGCTGGACTCCGGCCAGCTCACCGCGGGCGTCGACGCCGCCGGCC
Organism: Kutzneria buriramensis; assembly: GCF_003387475.1. Taxonomy (GTDB): domain Bacteria; phylum Actinomycetota; class Actinomycetes; order Mycobacteriales; family Pseudonocardiaceae; genus Kutzneria; species Kutzneria buriramensis. The sequence goes on from NZ_QUNO01000025.1 coordinate 15,965, forward strand.
GCAAGGTCGTCGACGGCGCGGAGCTCGCCGCGTTCGCGCGCGCCCAGGCCAGCGCCGTGCCCGACCCGTCCGGGGTGGGCCGCTCGGCCCGCAACCGGTTCGTCGGCCTCGTCACCGAGATCGTCGAGGACAAGGTGATGGCGCAGGTGGAGATCCAGAGCGGGCCGCACCGCGTGGTGTCGCTGATGAGCACCGAGGCGGTCCGCGAGCTCGGCCTGACCCCCGGCATGCTCGCGGTGGCCGTGGTCAAGTCCACCCAGGTGATCATCGAAACGCCGGGAGGCATGTCGTGAGGAAACTCGTCGTCGCCATCGGGTCGACCGCGCTGCTGCTGACCGCGTGCGGTGGTGGGGCGTCGTCGGCGGCGGGCTCGTCGTCGACCGCCAGCTCGGCCCCCAAGGAGTCCGGTACCCTCACCGTGCTCGCCGCGGCGTCGCTCACCACCTCGTTCAACAAGCTCAAGACCGAGTTCGAGGCGGCGCACCCGGGCGTCACGGTGAAGCTCACCTACGACGGCTCGTCCACGCTGGTGCAGCAGATCACCAACGGCGCCGCCGCGGACGTGTTCGCCTCGGCCGACACCGCCAACATGACCAAGATCACCAAGGCCGGGCTCAACGCCGGCACGCCGCAGCTGTTCGCGCGGAACAAGCTGGAGATCGCGGTCCCGCCGAACAACCCCAAGAACATCGCCAGCTTCGCCGACCTGGCCAAGCCCGGCACCATCGTGGTGGTGTGCGCGGACGCCGTGCCGTGCGGCGCGGCGGCGTTGAAGGTCGAGCAGGCCGCCGGCGTGACGATCACCCCGGCCAGCAAGGAAACCGCCGTCACCGGCGTGCTGTCCAAGGTGGAGTCCGGTGACGCCGACGCCGGCCTGGTCTACATCACCGACGTCAACTCGGCCGGCGGCAAGGTCAAGGGCATCGGGTTCCCCGAGGCGGACAAGGCGATCAACGACTACCCGATCACCGTGCTGAAGAACGCGCCGCAGGCCGCGCTGGCCAAGGAGTTCATCGACTTCGTGCGCGGGGACGCGGGCCGCAAGGAGCTCGGCGCGGTCGGCTTCCAGATTCCGTGAGACGGTCCGTCCCGGTCCTGCTCTGGGTGCCGGCGGCGCTGGCGCTGGCCCTGGTCGTCCTGCCCGTCATCGGACTGGTGACGCGCAGCGACCTGGGCCGGCTGCCGGAACTGGTGACCAGCCCGGCCGCGCTGGACGCCCTGTGGCTCTCGGTGCGGACGGGCGCGGCCGCCACCGTGCTGTCGGCGCTGCTCGGCGGCCCGCTCGCGCTCGTGCTGGCCCGGGGGCGGTTGCCGGGGCTGCGGCTGCTGCGGGCGATCGTGCTGCTGCCGTTGGTGCTGCCGCCGGTCGTCGGCGGCCTGGCGCTGCTGTACCTGTTGGGGCGTAACGGGTTCGGCGGTCAGGTGCTGGCCTTGTTCGACCTGCGGCTGCCGTTCACCACCGCCGCGGTGATCATCGCCCAGACGTTTGTCGCCATGCCGTTCCTGGTGATCGGGCTCGAGGGTGCCCTGCGGACCGCCGGCGAGCGCTACGAGGCCGTCGCCGCGACGCTGGGGGCCGCGCCCTGGACGGTGTTCCGGCGCGTCACCGTGCCGTTGTTGTTGCCGGCACTGGGTTCCTCGCTGGTACTGGCGTTCGCCCGGGCGCTCGGCGAGTTCGGCGCCACGATCACGTTCGCCGGCAACTTCGAAGGCACCACACAGACGCTGCCGCTGCTGGTGTACGAGCAGTCGCAGGCCGACGTGGACGCCGCCGTCGCGGTGTCGCTGCTGCTGGTTGTGCTGGCGATCGTGGTGATCGCCGTGGCCCGGCCCCGTTCGATCGAGGGCCGCCTGTGACCGAGCTTGCGAGGGCACCAATGAACACCGAGACCCGGGTCGCAGACCCGCCGAGCGCGAGCGAGGTGGGACTGTGACCCTGACCGTGGACATCGCCGTTCGTCGCGACGCCTTCGCCCTGTCGTTGCAGCTTTCCCTTGCGCAGGGGGAAGTCGTCGCGGTCCTTGGCCGTAACGGCGCGGGGAAGTCCACCTTGCTGTCGGCGCTGGCCGGGCTGCTGCGTCCGGACGAGGGGCGGATCGAGCTCGGCGGCCGTGTGCTGACCGACGCCGCCCGCGGCGTGCACGTGCCGTCCCATCTGCGTGGGGTCGGTCTGCTGGCTCAGGATCCGCTGCTGTTCCCGCACATGACCGTCGCCGCGAACGTCGCCTTCGGGCCGCGCTCCCGTGGTGTGTCCCGCCGAGAGGCCAACGCCCTGGTGGCGCAGTGGCTGTCCGATGTGGACGCCGCGGAGTTCGCTTCCCGACGGCCGGGCCAACTTTCCGGCGGCCAGGCGCAGCGGGTCGCCGTCGCGCGGGCACTGGCGTCCGAGCCGGAGTTGTTGCTGCTCGACGAACCCTTTGCCGCCCTTGACGTCGACGCCGCGCCGGCGTTGCGCACCATGCTCCGACGGGTGCTGCGCGACGCGTCCCGCACGGCCCTGCTCGTCACCCATGATCCGTTGGACGCCCTGGTCCTCGCCGACCGTGTTGTCGTGCTCGCCGACGGTGAGATCGTCGAACAGGGCGAGACACGGTCCGTGCTGAGCCGGCCCCGCACCGCCTTCACCGCCCGCATCGCCGGCCTCGACCTCGTCGGCGGCGTCTTCGGACCGTCCGGGCTGGTCGTCGACGACGTCGTGATCAGCGGCCACGCCCCGGAACCCATCGCCGACGGCGAGGCGGCGGTCGCCGTGTTCGCGCCGGCCGCCGTCGCCGTGCACACCGAGCCGCCCGGCGGCAGCCCGCGCAACGTGTTCGGCGCCGTCGTCGGCGGGCTGGAGCCGCACGGCGACATGATCCGGCTGCGGGCCGGTCGCAGCGTGGACGGTCCGTCCTGGGTGGACGGCCTGGCCGCCGACCTCACCGCCGCCGCCGTCGCCGACCTGCGGCTGGAGCCCGGCACCAGGGTTTGGCTTGCCGTCAAGGCGGCAGAGGTGGCCCTGCACCCCGTCGCCGGGGGATCATGAGGTCATGGTCTGGAACTACCTGATGGACATGGACGGCGTGCTCGTGCACGAGGAGCACATCATCGCCGGCGCCGACGAGTTCCTCGCCGAGCTGCGCGACCAGGGCATTCCGTTCATGCTGCTGACCAACAACTCCATCTACACCGCGCGCGACCTGCGGGCCCGGCTGCTGCGGACCGGCCTGGACGTGCCCGAGTCGTCGATCTGGACCTCCGCGCTGGCCACCGCCAAGTTCCTGGACACCCAGCGGCCCGGCGGCTCCGCGTACGTCATCGGCGAGGCCGGCCTGACCACCGCGCTGCACTCGATCGGGTACGTGCTCACCGACAGCGACCCGGACTACGTGGTGCTGGGCGAGACCCGGACGTACAGCTTCGAGGCCATCACCAAGGCCATTCGCCTGGTCGACGGCGGTGCGCGGTTCATCGCCACCAACCCCGACGAGACCGGCCCCAGCCGCGAGGGCCTGCTGCCCGCGACCGGCTCCGTCGCCGCGCTGATCGCCCGCGCCACCGGGCGCGAGCCGTACTACGTGGGCAAGCCCAACCCGTTGATGATGCGGTCGGCGCTGCGGGCCATCGGCGCGCACTCCGAGAGCACGCTGATGATCGGCGACCGGATGGACACCGACGTCCGCTCCGGGCTGGAGGCCGGCTTGCAGACCATTCTGGTCCTTTCCGGCATTTCCGGCGCCGAGACGGCCGAACGCTTCCCGTACCGGCCGACCATGGTGATCGACTCCATCGCCGACCTCGTCGGGCGCTCCGGCGACCCGTTCAAGCGCGACTAGCCACACACCGTGACCGCCCGCCTGCGGTCGGTTCACGAGGGTGAATCCGCAGCTCACGGAGATCATTTCGATACGGTCCGGTGACCGGCCTGCCCGGCGGCGGCCGGTCCGGACCACCTATCGTCTCTCATCGTGGGCGATGACGAACGAGACGAGTCGGTGTTCGTGGTCGGCGACGTCCATGGCCACCTCTCCGAACTGATCACCGCACTGCACTCCGCCGGCCTGACCACCCCCGAGGGGCAGTGGTCCGGGGGGCGGCACCGGCTGTGGTTCCTCGGCGACTTCGTCGACCGCGGCCCCGACGGCATCGGCGTCATCGAGCTCGTGATGCGCCTGTCCGACCAGGCCGACCGCGCCGGCGGTTTCGTCGGATCGCTGCTGGGCAACCACGAGGTGCTGCTGCTGGGCATGCACCTGTTCGGCGACACCCCGGTGCCGTCCGACTACGGCTTCCGCAGCTTCGCCCGCAGCTGGCACCTCAACGGCGGGCAGCTCAGCGACCAGACCCGGCTCACCGACCGGCACGTGCGGTGGCTCAGCGACCGTCCCGTCGCCACCGTCGTCGACGACCACCTGCTGCTGCACTCCGACACCACCGCGTACCTGTCGTGGGGCGACACCGTCGACGAGGTCAACGCCTCCGTCAAGGCGATCCTGCACGGCCGGGAGCTGGCCGACTGGTGGGACTGCTGGCACAAGATGACCACCCGCTTCGCCTTCCGCGGCGCCACCGGCGCGCAGACCGCCGACGAGCTGATGGGCAAGTTCGGCGGCAAGCGGATCGTGCACGGCCACAGCATCATCGCCGACCAGCTCGGCATCGAGCCGGACCAGGTGGACGGGCCCCTGTCGTACGCGGACGACAAGGTGCTGGCGGTGGACGGCGGCCTGTTCGACGGCGGTCCCTGCCTGGTCGTCGAGCTCTGACCGCCCACCCCCGCTCGGGGGTGGCAGTGGTGCGCGTCACAGGCGAGGATGGCCTCATGGTCGCGCTGCCCGCTTACGCCTCTGGAACCTCGGACGTGCCGCTGCTCGGCGACACCATCGGCGACAACCTGGACCGCACGGTCGCCCGCTTCGGCGACCGCGACGCCCTCGTGGACTGCGCCTCGGGCCGCCGCTGGACGTACGCTGAGCTGGCCGGGGACGTGGACGCGGTGGCGCTGGGGCTGCGGGAACTGGGCGTGGGCAAGGGCGACCGGGTCGGCATCTGGGCGCCGAACTGCGCGGAGTGGGTGCTGGTCCAGTACGCGACGGCGAAGCTGGGCGCGATCCTGGTCAACATCAACCCGGCCTACCGCGTGCACGAGCTGGAGTTCGTGCTGAACCAGGCGGAGATCGGCACGCTGGTGGCGGCGCCGACGTTCAAGACCTCGGACTACGAGGCGATGATCAACGAGGTCCGGCCGAACTGTCCGCGGCTGGCCACGGTGCTGCTGATCGGGCGTCCGGAGTGGACGGACGTGGTGGCAGCCGGTCGGACAAAGGATGCCAAGGCGCTCAAGGAGATCCGGCTGTCGCCGGACGACCCGATCAACATCCAGTACACCTCGGGCACCACCGGTTTCCCCAAGGGTGCGACGCTGTCGCACCACAACATCCTCAACAACGGCTACTTCGTCGGCGAGCTCTGCGGGTACACCGAGCGGGACCGGGTCTGCATCCCGGTGCCCTTCTACCACTGCTTCGGCATGGTGATGGGCAACCTCGGCGCGACCACGCACGGCGCGTGCATGGTGGTGCCGGCGCCGGCGTTCGACCCGAAGTCCACATTGGACGCGGTGCAGGCGGAGCGGTGCACCTCCCTGTACGGCGTTCCGACGATGTTCATCGCGGAGCTGTCGCTGCCGGACTTCGAGGACTACGACCTGTCCAGCCTGCGCACGGGGATCATGGCCGGCTCGCCGTGCCCGGTCGAGGTGATGAAGCAGGTCATCGACCGCATGGGCATGACCGAGGTGACGATCTGCTACGGCATGACGGAGACCTCGCCGGTGTCGACGCAGACCCGCGCCGACGACTCGCTGGACCGGCGGGTGGCGACGGTCGGCCGCGTGCACCCGCACCTGGAGGTCAAGATCGTCGACCCGGTGACCGGCCTGACCGCCGGCCGGGGCGAGCAGGGCGAGCTGTGCACCCGCGGCTACTCGGTGATGCTCGGCTACTGGGCCCAGCCCGACAAGACGGCCGAGGTGATCGACGCGGCCCGCTGGATGCACACGGGCGACCTGGCCGTGATGGACGACGACGGCTACGTGGCGATCACCGGCCGGATCAAGGACATGGTGATCCGCGGCGGCGAGAACATCTACCCGCGCGAGGTGGAGGAATTCCTCTACACCCACCCGGACGTGCTGGACGCGCAGGTGATCGGCGTGCCGGACGAGCGCTACGGCGAGGAGCTCATGGCGTGGATCCGGATGCGCCCGGGCGCTGAGCCGATCACCGCGGCGGCGGTCCGCGAGTACTGCGCGGGAAAGCTGGCGCACTACAAGATCCCGCGCTACGTGCACGTGGTCGACGAGTTCCCGATGACGGTCACCGGAAAGATCCGCAAGGTCGAGATGCGGGAGCGCGCGGCGGAAATCCTGCGCGGGGACTGAACCGGCACAGTGTGATCACCTTCGGGCGAACCAGACGAACGGCGGGTAGTCAGGCGCACACACCGTGTCGGTATGGTTACGCGGCGCCATCCGATGTGAGGAGCCGCCATGAGGTCTCGCGCCCTGATCCGCATTGCCGCCGGAGTCGCCGCACTGCTGCTCGTCGGGACCGCCTCCGCGGCCGCCGGCGACGACACACCCGTGATGTGGCGGGTGCCCATCACCGGGAACCAGGCCGCCCAGCTGGTCGCCGCCGGCTTCGACGTGGCCGAGACCGGCAGCGACGGCGTCGCCTACGTCACCGGCACCAACACGACCGCGCAGTCGCTGCGTGAACTCGGGTACCGGCCGACGAAGTTCGACACGATCTACAAGGATCTGCCGGAGCAGCGCAGCCTCGCGGCCGCCGCCGGCACGTTCTACGGCGGCTACCGGACCGTGGCCGCCCAGGAGCAGCACCTGAGCCAGGTCGCGGGCGCCCACCCGGACCTGGCCACGGTGTACGACATCGGTGACTCGTGGCTGAAGACCAAGGGCAAGGGCGGCCACGACATCGAGGCCGTCTGCCTGACCAAGAAGAAGTCGGGCGACTGCACGCTCAGCACCACCTCGCCCAAGCCCAAGTTCACGCTGATGGCGCAGATCCACGCCCGCGAGATCTCCACCGGCGAGCTGGCCTGGCGCTGGATCGACTACCTGGTCAACGGGTACGGCTCCGATGCGACGGCTACGTCCATTCTGGACACCACCGAGGTGTGGGTGATCCCGATCGCCAACCCGGACGGCGTGGACGCGGTGGCCTCCGGCGGCAACTCGCCGAAGATGCAGCGCAAGAACGAGGACAACAGCCGCGGCTCGTGCACCGGCACCAACGTGGGCGTCGACCTCAACCGCAACTCCACGTACAAGTGGGGCGGCGACTCCAACGCGCCCTGCGACGAGACCTACCAGGGGCCGTCCAAGGGCAGCGAGCCCGAGGTGACGGGGCTGGAGAAGTTCTTCCGGTCGATCTACCCGGTGCAGCGCGGCACCGGCGACGACGACCCGGCCCCGGTGACCGCCCGCGGCACGATGATCACGATGCACAGCTACGGCAACGACATCATCATTCCCTGGGGCTACACCGAGAAGACCTCGCCGAACGACCCGCAGCTGCGGGCGCTGGGCAAGAAGATGGCCGCCTCCAACGGATACACCGTCGACACCAACGGCGGCACCGTCGGCTACGAGACGTCCGGCACCACCGACGACTTCACCTACGGCGTGCTCGGCGTCGCCAGCTTCACCATCGAGGTCGGCTCGGACAGCGGCGCCTGCGGCGGCTTCTTCCCGAAGTACTCGTGCGTGGACAGCACGTTCTGGCCGGACATGAAGGGCGCCTTCACCGTCGCGGCGCAGGCGGCCGCGGCCCCGTACAAGCAGTAGCTCAGGACCGGCGGGCGGTCACGGTCCACAGCGCCGGGCCGTGCAGGCGAAAAGCCGGATCCGCCAACCGCGTCAGCACGTGGTCGACATCGGCCTCGGCCGCGCCGAAAGCCAGTAGGCGCGGCCGAAGTCGTTGGTAGGTCATGGCAAGAATGGTCGGCGCGGCCTCGCCGCCGTGTTGCACGTGCTGGTGACAGGTCGCGCGCGCGTCGGCGAGCCCGGCGGCGTCGACCATCGCCAGCAGCCGGGCGCCGAGATCGGGCTGCCACCCGGCATCCCGCACCGCCGCGTCGAAAGCCGTATGGACCTTGTCGAACGCCGGATCCGGTTCGGCCGGGCGCACCACCGTGAAGTCGATGTCGCCGAGCACGATGTGCCCGTTCGGGCGCACGCTCGTCACGAGCCGGTCCAGCACCTCCGCCCGATCGGGCAGGTGCTGCAACACCAGTCGGGTGTGCACGAGGTCGAATTCGGCCGGTGGCAACGGATCCGTGCGCACGTCGTGGCGGCGTACGGTGAGGTTCGGACCGGTTTGCAACGCGGAGACGTCGAGGTCGGTGGCCAGCACCGAACCGGTCGACCCGACCTCGGCGGCGAGCCAGCGGGCGATCGAGCCGGCGCCCGCGCCGACGTCCAGGCAGCGCCAGCCGACGGCCACCGGCAGCGACCGCAGCGCCTCGACGGTGAGCGGATCCTGGTAGCCCTGGATCAGCGCCAGCCGGGCCGCCTCGTCGTCCGGCGCGGCCGACGCGTGCAGCACGTACTCGTCCACGGTCGCCGATGGTGAGCCGCGTCCTGCGCCCTGTCAACCGGAGACGGCGTCACTGTCCGAAGTGGAATGACCACCCGATCGAGCGATACAGACACAGCTGCCTTATCGGGCGGAGTACACCATGATCGCAGTGTGACTCATCGTGAACTGCCCGCCAGCGGTCGAGGATGCTTCGCCGCGGTGATGATCGCGCCCATCGCCGCGTTCGCCGGCCTGGTCGGGCTCACCACGCTGCTCAGCGGCCACGACGACCAGGCCGCCGCCCCGTCGCCCGAGCTGCCGCACGTGACGAGGGTCAGTGAGACCACGTCCATGGAGACCGAGGTGACACCCGACACCGCCGAGACGACCGTCGTCGCCGAGCAGCCGCTCGCGCTCCGCAAGCCCGTGACCGGCGAGAGGTCCGCTCCGCGGGGCACGTCCGTCACCGTTCCGTCGGCGGTCGTGGCGTCCTCGTCGACCACGGTCGCCAAGCCGCGGACGCCGTGCACGGGACGCACGACCCCGCCGGAGAAGCCGTCGGCGACGACCACCACCGAGCGGCCGACCACCACGACGTCGTCACCGAAGCCCACCACCACAACGCCGACGGCCGCGAGCACGACGACAACCGTTGCGTCGACGCCGAAAACGTCGACCGGTGACACCACTGCGCCGAAGAAGTCGGCAAGCGACACCAAGGCGCCGAAGAAGTCCGAGGCGCCGAAACCGTCACCGAGTGATGCCGGTGTGCCCAAGTGAGTAGCGACCCGGCTGCGGCCAGACGCACAGCCCGTGCGGCTGGTTGCCCACCGGGATCTTCTTCAGCAGTGAACCGTCCTTTGTGGACAACACGTAGACGACGCCGTTGTACCGTCCGGAAAGCCACAGCTGCGTGCCGTCCGCGGTCACGTTGCCCATGTCCGGGCTGCCGCCGCCGGGGATCTGCCACTTGGCCTGCACCGCGCCGGTGTAGGCGTCGAGCACACTGACCGAGCCCTCGTGCCGGTTGGTGACGTACAACTGCTTGGCGTCACGGGAAATGTAGAGTCCGTGCGCGCCGCCGCCGGTCGGGATGAAGCGCAGCACCTTCGTCGCAGCGCCGTCGAGCACCCACACGCCGTTGCCGTCCGAGTCGGCGATGTAGTACACCGAGCCGTCCGGTGCGAGCTTGATGTCCTGCGGCCCCATCACGGTGTGCCGCTGCGGCATGTCGATCATGCGTAGCAGCTTGTGCGACGCGATGTCGATGACGGCCACCCGGCCGGCGAACTCGCAGGTGAACACCGCGATCCTGCCGTCCGGGCTGAAGTCGGCGTGGTCGATGCCGGCGCAGTCCGGCACGGCGGTCTCGCCTTTCTGCTGCCACGTCTGCGGGTCGTACCAGACGAGCTTGCGCAGTCGTTCCGCCACCGAGATGGCGAACTTCCCGTCGGGCGTGAAGTACATGTTGTACGGGTCGGTGACCGGGATCTGCTTGCCCGGCAAGCCCGTCCTCGGGTCGAACGGCAGCAGGTGATCGCCCATGTCGTCGGTGGCGTACAGGGTCTTCATGTCGTAGGACGGCACCACGTGCTGGAGTTCCCGGCCCGCCGGGTACTTCGCGATCACCTGGAACGTGGTCGGGTCGATCACCCACACGTCGCCGGAGCCGCTGTGCGGCACGTACACCAGCGGCCGGTCCTGTTTCACGTTGTCCTGCACCATGTTCGCGCCGGCGTCGGCGTAGACATCGTGCGGATCCGACACCGGCGGCATGCCGGTCAGACCATCCACAAGGGATCGTGGCGTGGTCGTCGTAGCCGGCGTGGGCTTGGTCGTCGTGGTGGTGGGAGCCGGCTTCGGTTCCTCGGCCGCGGGAGCCGACGAACACGCCGTCAGCGCGGCGGCGCAGGCGAGGGCGAGCAGCGCCCGTCCGGACTTGGGCAACTTCTCACCTCAGCAGTTCGGTCGCGGTGACCGGGGTCAGGCCCCGGGCGGCGAGGTCGGTCAGGATGCCGGGCAGGGCCTGCACGGTGCCGGGATGGCCCAGGTGCATGCTCACCACGCTGCCCGCCGTGGCGGCGGTGACCGCCCGGCGGATCGCGGCCGCGCCGGGATCCGTCCAGTCCAGCGAGTCCACGTCGTAGGACAGGGTCCGGGTGTAGCCGGCCTGGCCGGCTGCCACCAGCTCGCGGGCCGTGGCGTGCTGACCCTGCGACTGCCGGAAGAAGGTGCCCGGTGTGCCAGCCACTGTGGACAGTTCGTCCCGGCAGCGCTCGATCTCCGTGAGCATCGGACCGGGCTGGTAGGCCTCCAGGTCCGGGTGGCTCCAGGTGTGGTTGCCCAGCTCGTGGCCGCCGTCGCGGACCATGCGCGCGCCGTCCGGGGTGGCCTGCAGCCAGGTGCCGACGGCGAACACCGTGATCTTGGCGTTGTTCTTGGCCAGCAGCGCCAAAACCTGGCGGGTGATGTCCAGCGGGCCGGCGCCGTGGAAGGTCAGCGCGACCTCGGGCCGGCCGCTCGTGGCGCGCACCACCTCGACCGCCGAGCCGCCGGGGGCGGCGGTGGTCGTGGTGGTTGTGGTCGGGGGTGTCGTGATCGGCGGCGTTGTCGTGGAACGCGACGTCGAGCTGGGAGGGGGAGCGGCGGTCGGCGGTCCAGCACATCCGGCCAGGGCGGTTGTCGCGGCGATTCCGAGCGCGGCTCGACGCGAGATACGCCGGGTCACACCGTAAGTATGGCCAGTGCGGCGTCGCGGCTGATCACGACCCCGGCGATCGGAGTGCCCGGCGATCCCTTGGTCGTATCGGCCCCGTCGGCCGATACGACGATCGCCGGCAGCGGCGCGGCCGAACGCCGTCGGCTAGATCTTGGCCAGCTGTTCGGCGTCCTCGTCGCCGAACTGGTCCTCCAGCCGCTCCGGCGTGTAGTCCAGGTCGATCTTCGCCACGTCCGCGCCGCGCGCCGACTCGATCGCCCCCAGCCGGCGCTGCGCCCGATCGCCGGCGTAGCTGACGAACTCCGTCACCTCGAGGTCGAAGGCGGTCTGGTCGACGTGGTCGAGCACCCACTGGATGGCGCCGAGCGCGTGCGGCACCAACTCGCCCATGCGCTGCGTGACGGCGTCCCAGTTGCTGTCGTCAGCGGCGACGTGCCGGCGGCAGGTGAAGGTGCCCCACGCCATGTGCCGGCGCTCGTCGTCACCGATGCGGCGCACCAGTTCCTGCATGCCCGGCAGGATGCCGCGGCTCTTGCAGACCTTGTTCCACGCGTAGTAGCCGGTCAGCGCCAGCGTGCCCTCGACGATGTGGTTGTACGTGACGCTGGCCCGGATCTGGGCCTGCGGGCTGTGATCGTCCTCGAGCCGGCGCAGTGATTCCGGCAGCTCCTCGTAGAAGATCTTGCGGTAGCCCGGGTTGTCCGCGACGTAGGCGTGCAGGTCCTCGGTCAGGCCGACGGCGTCCATCCAGCGTCGGAACACCTCGGTGTGCCGGGCCTCCTCGAACGCGAACTGCGTGAGATACATCTCGTCGCCGATGCGGCCCTCGGCCGCCATCGCCTTCATGAACGGCTGGATGTCCTCGGTGACCGCCTCCTCGCCGGCGACGAACATCGCCACGAGATAGGTGGCGTTCTCCCGCTGGGCGTCGGTCAGCTCGGCCCAGTCGCGGGCGTCCTGGGTGAAGTCGATGTCGGCGGGGTTCCAGAACTTGACGTTGCCCTTGGCGAACAGGCGCAGCGGCAGGTGGTCCCAGTCGAAGCGGCCTTTGAGGGAGTGGAATCCGGTCCGGTGCAGCTCAGACATCGGGGGCCTCCGGGATCAGTCGACGCATCAGGGCGGTGATCGTGGCGACGGCCTCGTCGACCGCGCCGGTGGGCGTCAGCAGGTGGCTGACCGTCAGCCGCATGCCGGTCTCGGCGAGCAGCCGGATCTCGCTCTCGGGCAGTTCCGGCGCGCGGGGCTGCCAGAGCTGGGTGAGCAGGTCGACCGCCGGCAGCAGCACCGGCTGGCCCTTGGTGGTCAGCAGCGGCAGCAGGTCCTCCGCGTCGGCGCCGGTGAGGACGGCGTTGACCAGCCGGTTCTCGGTGGCGTGGAGGAGCGTGTGCCGGACCGCCGCCTCGATCGCGGTGTAGATGTCCGGCGCCTCGGCGAAGCGCTGCGCCACCCCCTCCAGGAAGTCGGCGAGCGTGTGCGCGGCGACCGCGGTGACCAGCGCTTCCTTCGTGCCGAACTCGTTGTGCACGGTCTGGCGGCTCACGCCGGTCGCCGCCGCCACGTCCGCCACCTTCAGTCCGCGAAAACCCCGGTCGGCCAGCAGATCCGCCGCCGCGTCCAGCAGCTGCATCCGTAGCGACTCGCGTACCCGCTCCGTGAAGGGTGTGACCTGGTTCACGTGTCCAGCTTGACACTCCGATTGCCTGTGTCAAGTAATTGGACAGGAAAACGCCTCGTGTCAACGGTTAGGGTTGCTAACTGTGGCCCTGACTGTCGGTTTTGACCTGGACATGACCCTCATCGACGCCCGTCCCGGCGTGGCCGCGGCCATCGACCAGGTCGGCGTCGAGTTCGGCGTGGCGTTGGACGGCTCCGACTTCGCGTCCCGCCTCGGCCCGCCGCTCCAGGACATGTTCCGCGACGCCGGCATGGCCGAGGCGATCATTCCCGCCCTGATGGACCGCTACCGGGCGCTGTACCCGACCGTCGTCATCGGCACCACCGTCGCCATGCCCGGAGCCGAGGAGGCCATGGCCGCCGTGCGTGATCTCGGCGGGCGGATCGTCGTGGTCACCGGCAAGTACGAGCCCAACGCCCGGCTGCACGTCGAAGCCCTCGGCTGGCACGTCGACCACCTTCGCGGCGAGCTCTGGTCGGCCGCGAAGGGCGCGGTGCTGCGGGAACAGGGGGCGTCGGTCTACGTAGGCGACCATGTCGGCGACGTGCGCGGGGCGCGGGAGGCCGACGCCGTGGCGGTGGCCGTCACGACCGGGCCGTGCGACGAGCGGGAGCTTGTGGACGCCGGCGCCGAGGTGGTGCTGACCAGCCTGGAGCAGTTCCCCGCCTGGCTGGCGGAGTACGTGGAACCGCTTGCCGGCTGAGTTGTCCACAGGCGACGCCCGAACAAGATCGACAAGGGTCTCCCGCGGGTAGACTGGCAGCGGGGCCGGCCCCCAGGGATGGGCGGGGGCTGTGGTTAGGCGCGGCGGCGATTTTGCAGGAACACCGCGACCAGGCCCATGGCCAGGCCGATCGGGGTGAGCAGGACGCCGGACAGGTTGAGCCACAGCGGCAGGTCGTGGGCGCCGCTGGCGTACAGCGCGAAGATCACCGCCAGGGCCACCAGGCCGAGCGCGAAGACCACCATGGACAGCGGCATCAGCTTGCCGCCGGGCACCGACCTCGTCATGCCGTCAGCGTAACTCGACAGCGTCCCGGGTCGGCCGCCGATGGCCTACCCTTGAAGTTCGCGCCCTGGGCACGGTTGCCCGGGCGCGTTCGTTGTGTGCGGCGGGAGAGGTGAGGACAGTGCCGACCGGCAGGGTCAAGTGGTACGACACGGAAAAGGGATTCGGCTTCGTCACCCAGGACGGTGGCGAGGACGTCTACGTTCGTGCGTCCGCACTGCCGCCCGGGATCGAGGGGCTCAAGACCGGTCAGCGCATCGAGTTCGGCATGGCCGAGGGCCGGCGCGGCCCGCAGGCGCTGTCGGTGCGGCTGGTCGACGCCCCGCCGTCGGTCGCGGAGGCCAAGCGCCGTCCCGCCGAGGAGCTGCACGGCCTGATCGAGGACATGATCAAGGTGCTGGAGGCCAAGATCCAGCCGGACCTGCGCCGCGGCCGCTACCCGGACCGCAAGACGGCGAAGCTGATCGCCGAGCTGGTCCGTGGCGTCGCGCGGGACCTCGACCCGTAAACCCGTGTCGGAACGGACGAGCCGAGCGCTCGCGATCGCCCGGCGGGAGGCCCGCGCTCAGGTGAGCAGCGGCCACCTTCTGCTGGGCGCACTCCACCCGGACGGCGGTGGCATCAAGATCGACGCCGATCTGGACGAGCTCCGCGAGCATGTCGCGAAGCTCACGGACGGGCCGTCGGACCCGCACGTCCGGCTCAGCGACCGGGTCAAGCGCGTGCTGACCGAGCACCGGTCCATTCGGGACGTCGTCACGGCACTGCTGGACGACCCCGAGTCCACGGCATCGCGGGCGCTCGCCCGCGCCGGCGTGGATCCGGCGCTACTGCGAGGAAAGACCGACAAGGTCTCCCGCGAGCTGAAGTACCGCTAGCTGGAGGCGTCCAGCAGCCACACGCCGCTGGCGTGGAAGCCGACCTGGCCGTCGTCGCCGAGGGTCATCACGGTGGCGATCTTCTCCACCGACGCGACGAGCAGCTGGTCGCCGGGCTCCGGCGGCTGGAGCGTGTACGCCCACTGGTCGCCGGCCGGGAAGAACTCGGTGCGGGCGTCGGCGGTCGACCCGTCGGGCTTGCGGTAGCTGAACGCGACGCACCACACGGCCTTGGCGACCTCGCCGGGCACCGAGATCTGCAGCGGCTTGTTCGACGGCACATGCAGTTTCACGCCGGCCTGCCGCTGCACGGGGCACGAGCTGAGGTCCGAGGCGCAGTACTGGGCGGGGCCGGTGGACACGGTGGTACCGGCGGAGAAGAACGTCACCTCGGGCAGCGGCGGCGCGGAACACGCCGAGGCCAGCACACCGGCGCCGGCCAACACCAGCGGGACAAGGCGTTTCGCGCTCACATCGGTCGAGCCTACGGTCCCGGCGCGGCGGCCCCGGGGGCGGGGCGGTGCTGGTTGGGTCGGGTGACCGGATCGGACTTCAGGGGCCGCCGCCGTCCCAGCCACGGCAGCAGCGTCCGGTCCCGGTTGACCATCACGGTCTGCGCGAGCCCGGCGGCCAGCAGCAGCCCGACCACGGCGAAGCCGACCCAGTACTCCGCCGGCAGCAGCACGCCCAGCGCGCCGCCGAACACCCAGCCGAACTGGAGGATCGTCTCCGACCGCCCGAACGCGGACGCCCGCGACTGCTCGGGCAGGTCGTCCTGGATGGTGGCGTCGAGGCTGATCTTGGCCAGGGCGCTGGACACCGAGCCGACCAGGGCCAGCGCCACCACGGTCGGCACGCCGGGGATCAGCGCGGCGATCACGGTCATGCCCAGCACGGCCGACAGGCAGCCGATGATCATCTGGTCCGGGCGGCCGAACTGGAGCCGCGCGCCGATGCCGTTGCCGAGGAAGTTGCCGAGGCCGGCGGCGGCACCGATCAGCCCGAGCAGCAGGATCTGCTCGAACGGGGCGTGGTCGCGCTCGGTCTGGGCCTTGATCACGAATGCCGCGAACAGCGTGAGGAAGCCGGTCAGCACCCGGATCGTGCCGTTGCCCCACAGCGCCACCACGACCTGCCGGCCCAGCGGCTGCCGGGTCTTCTGCCGCGGCTCCGCCCGCAGCGACGTCGGCACCTCGCCCTCGGTCACCTCGACCCAGGCCGGAATCCGCAGGCACAGCACGGCGGCGGCGATGCACAGGACGGCGGTGAACCACAGGGCGCCGGGGGAGTTGAACAGCTTGGCGAAGCCGGCCGCGACCGCGCCGAACACGCCGGCGGCGGCCAGGCCGAACACGGTGAGCCGGGCGTTGGTCTTGACCAGGGTGATGTCCGGCGGCAGCACCCGTGGCGTGACGGCCGCCTTGAGCACGTTGAACGACTTGGACAGCACCATGGTGCCCAGCGCGGCCGGGTAGAGGCCCCAGTCGTCGAAGTGCAGGGCCATCACCACGGCCAGCAGCGCCTGCCCGAAGCACGACACGGCCAGCGCGAGCCGGCGGCCGTGCTGGATCCGGTCCAGCGCCGGGCCGATCACCGGCGCAATCACCGCGAACGGGGCCACGGTGATCAGCAGGTACAGCGCGACCTTGCCCTGGCTCTCGCCGGTCGCGGCCGAGAAGAACAGGGTGTTGGCCAGGGCGACCGCCAGCGTGGCGTCGGTCGCGTAGTTGAGCATGACGGCCCAGGTCAGCGCCGCGAGCCCGGACTGATCGGCCCCGTCGGCGTGCAGGGCCCGCCGGAACGCCTCGACGCCGCGCTGCCCCAGCTGCCGGCTGCGGAACACCGCGACCCGGGTCACGGTCAGCTTCTTGGGCGTACGGGGACCACTGGTCGGCTGCTCGGGCGGCACGAACCGGTGTTCCTGCTGGTACGTGGGCGGCGGCGGGGGAGGAGCCGTGCGATACGTCGGCGGCTCCTCACGCGGCGGGGCCGTGCGATACGTCGGCGGCTCCTCGCGCTCCTCCTGCCACGGGTACCGCGGCATCGGCCGGGTCGGCGGCTTGGGCACGCGTGACCACTCGGCGACCAGGTCCGGATCGTTCTGCGCGGATTCCTGGCGCCGTCGGCTGGCCCCGCTCCAGCCGCGACGAGCCCGGCCGGGGTCGGAGTGGTCGGCGGTCACCCCTCAATCCTGCCGCACTACGGGTCGGCGCGTACGAACCTCACCCGGTAAACAAGGGGCCAACGCTTGCCGGTGACGAGGAACTCACCCGGGTCCGGGGCCACCGAGATGCCGTTGAGCACGTCGTCGGGGGTGGTGTCGTCCTTCGGACCCAGCTCCGACAGGTCGGCGACGCCCAGCACGGAGCCGGTCGCCGGATCCACCCGAATGATCGTCTTCGTGGGGTACACGTTCGCCCAGACCGAGCCGTCCACGCATTCCAGCTCGTTCAGCTGGCCCTGGTAGTCGACCTGCACGTGCCCGGTCACGGCGAACGTCGTCGGGTCGCGGAAGGTCAGCAGCGAGGTGCCGTCGCTCATCACCAGGCGTTTGCCGTCGTAGCAGAGGCCCCAGCCCTCGTCCTGGTACGAGGCGGTGCCGACCTGCTGGAGCGTGGCCCGGTCCCGGAGCATCGCGACGTCCTGCTGCCAGGTCAGCTGCCAGATCTTGTCGCCGACCACGGCGATGCCCTCGCCGAAGTAGTCCGCCGGCAGGTCCACGCGCCGCAGCTCACGGCCGGTGCGCGGGTCCTCGGCGCGCAGCGTGGAGGACCCCGCCAGCCCGGTGCCCTCGTACAGCACACCGTCGGCCAGTTCGTAACCTTCCGTGAACGCCGACGTGTCGTGCGTGACGGTGCCGAGCACCTCCACCCGCAGGTTCGGGGGTCCGTCCGGGGCAGCGCAGCCCGCCAGCAGCACCACGGGAAGTAACAGCATGGCTGCGCGCATCTCAAGAGCGTGACACGTGTGCGGCGGCTTTCCTCGCGTGCGGCACAATCGTCGGGTGACCGCACCGACCACCAGTGAGCAGCCCCCGAACCCGGTCCTGGCATCGGTTGTCGAGCTGGCCAGGGCCGCCGCCCGGCAGGAGGCCGGCGACGAGCAGATCGGCGCGCACGCCGGCGTACTCGCCGAGGACGAGGCGTCGGTCACCCACCTCTTCGAGGCCGCGCACCCCGGCTACGACGGCTGGCGCTGGGCGGTGACCATCGCCACCACCGGCGGCGACGACGACCCGGTGACCATCAGCGAGGTCGTGCTGCTGCCCGGTCCCGACTCGCTGGTCGCGCCGGACTGGGTGCCGTGGGGCGAGCGCGTCCGCGCCGGCGACCTGGGCGTCGGCGACCTGATGCCGACCGCGCAGGACGACGCCCGGCTGGCGCCCGGCTACCTGGAGTCCGACGACCCGGCGGTGGAGGAGGTCGCCCGCGAGGTCGGCCTCGGCCGCGTGCGGGTGCTGTCCCGCTTCGGCCGGCTGGACTCGGCCCGCCGCTGGGCCGACGGCGACTTCGGCCCGCGCAGCGACATGGCCCGTAGCGCGCCCGCCTACTGCGGCACCTGCGGCTTCTACCAGCAGATCGCCGGCAGCCTCGGCGCGGCGTTCGGCGTCTGCACCAACGAGATCACGCCCGCGGACGGCCACGTCGTGCACGTGGAGTACGGCTGCGGCGCGCACTCCGAGGCCGAGGTGGACACAGGCTCGACAGTTCCGGTGGCCGAGTTGGTGTACGACGACACCGAACTCGAAGTCGAGCAGTGAGCGATTTCGGCGTCACCGACCTGCGCACCTCCGTCCTTCAGGCCTGGCGCGGCTCGCCGACCCGCTTTCGTGAGGACGCGAACGCCGAGGAGGACCTCCGGCTCGGCGGCTACCGCGACCGTCTGCTGGTCGAGCTGGCCCAGAACGCGGCCGACGCGGCGGGGTCCGGCGGCGTGCTGCGACTGTCCGTTGTGGACGGTGAGCTGCGTGCGGCCAACACCGGCGCGCCGCTGACCGAGGCGGGGGTGGCGGCGCTCGCGTCGTTACGGGCCTCCGCCAAGCGCGGCGCCGCCACGGTCGGCCAGTTCGGCGTCGGCTTCGCGGCCGTGCTGGCGGTCACCGACGAGCCGCGAGTGGTGTCCACGACCGGCGGCGTGGCGTTCTCCGCCGCCCGTACCCGGGAGCTGGTCGGCGACCTGCCCGAGGTGGCCGAGCGCGACGGCGCGGTGCCCGTGCTGCGGCTCGCCTGGCCGGTGCCGGACGACGAGCCGCCGGTGCCCGAGGGCTTCGACACCGAGGTGCGGCTGCCGCTGCGCCCGGAGGTCGACGCCGCCGAGCTGCTCGCCGAATGTGCCGCGGAGACCCCGGATCTGCTGATCGCCCTGCCCGGGCTGAGCCGGATCGAGGTCGGCGACCGCGCGTGGTGGCGTGAGGACGGCGACGACGGCACGGTGGTGCTGCACGGCCCGACCGGCCGCGTGCGGTGGCTGCTGCGGCGCGCCTCCGGCGAGCTGGACGGCGCTGTCGTCGAGGGTCTCGGCGTCGAGGCCCGGCAGCGGCCGGAGTGGTCGGTGTGCTGGGCGGTGCCGATCGACGACGAGGGTGTGCCGCGTCCGTTGGACGAGGACGTGCTGCACGCGCCGACGCCGACCGACGAGCGGCTTTCCCTGCCGGCACGGCTGTTGGCGACGATTCCCGTCGAGGCCTCCCGCCGGCGGCTGATGCCCGGGCCGGCGACGGACGCGGTGCTGGCCGCCGCGGCGAGGGCGTATTCGGACCTGGTGCTGGCGGTGCGGCCGGAACATCGGACGCTGCTGGTGCCGCTGCCGGACTTCCCAAAGTCCGAAGTGGACGGACAGCTGCGCGCGCTGGTGACGTCCGAGCTGCGCACCGCGGTGTGGCTTCCCTTGCAGGAGGGCGGTTTCGGCACGCCGGCCCGGTCGCGCGTGCTGGACGTGCTGGCGCCGGATCTGGCCGACATGCTCGCCGACATCGTGGACGGCCTGGCCAAGGCGGAGCTCTCCGGCATGCAGCACGCCCGGCAGCTGGCCGCGCTGGAAGTCCCGCGCCTGCGGCTGTCCGAGATCGTGGCGATCGTCTCCGGTCAGGACCGCGAGCCGGCCTGGTGGGCCCGGTTCTACGCGGCGCTGGATCCCGTGGCGGAGGTGGATTCCACCGCTCGCGAGGAGCTCGGCGGCCTGCCCGTGCCGCTGATCGACGGCCGGACCGTCACCGGTCCGCGGGACGTGCTGTTGCCGGACTTCGACCAGGAGACGCTGGCCGAGCTGTCCACAATGGACGTAACTGGGCTTCGGGTCGCGCATCCGGACGCCGTGCATCGGCTCCTGGAGCGGCTTGGCGCACGGTCGGCCGGGCCCGCGGATCTGTTGGACGCCATGCAGACCGCCGTCGAGCGGAGCATGGACGACGCCGAGTCCGGCGTCGACACCACCGCGCTCGTCGACACCGTGTTGTGGCTGACGGAATCGACCGGTGCGCGGCGCGGCGAGCGGCCGTGGCTGGGCACGCTTGCGCTGCCCGACGCCGACGGCGAGTTCCGGCACGCCGACGAGCTGATCCTGCCGTCGAGCCCGCTGCGCGAGGTGTTCGCCGACGACGTGATCGGCAAGGACGCGCCGCTCGGCGTGCTCGCCGGCGAGCTGGCCTCGCGGTGGACGCCGGACGTGCTGGCCGCGGTCGGCGTGATCGACTCGTTCGTGGTCGTCTTCGACGACGCGCCCGGCGGTCCCGACCACGAGCTGGCCGACGAGGAGGCCTGGTGGGCCGCCGTCGACGGCGACCTCAACCCGCCGTCGACCTTCGCCGGCGTCCGCGACCTCGATCTCGTCGCCGACGACAAGTGGCCGGCCGCGCTGCGGCTGCTGGCCGCGGAACCCGAGACGTGGCAGGCGATTCTGCTGCCCGGCGGGTACACGTCGTGGTGGCTGGCCCGCAACGCGCGGCTGGCCGGCGCGTCGCCGCGGTCCTGGCGGCTGCCCGACGCCGACGCCCTGGTCGGCGTCTACGAC
Organism: Kutzneria buriramensis; assembly: GCF_003387475.1. Taxonomy (GTDB): domain Bacteria; phylum Actinomycetota; class Actinomycetes; order Mycobacteriales; family Pseudonocardiaceae; genus Kutzneria; species Kutzneria buriramensis. Next base: position 36,834 of record NZ_QUNO01000025.1, read on the forward strand.
CCGATCCCGGACGTCGGCGTGCGGACGGATCTGTTGGCCGCCATCGGCGTTCGCGCCTCGCTGGTGGTCACCGACGCCGCCGACGTGACCGATGTGTTGCAGCGCCTCGGTGATCCCGAAAGGGCCGTGCCGTCCGGCGTCGCGATGCGCGCCCACGGCGTGCTGGCCGCCGCCGTGCGGTCCGGCGACGTCGACGCCTCCGACGTCGAGCTCGACGACCGGGTCCGGGCCCTCAGCGGCGCCTCCGTGTCCGGTGAGCAGGCGGTCGTGCTGGATTCGCCGTGGCTGCTGGCCGCGTTCGCACCGGACCAGGTCGTCGCCGCCGATCCCGACGACGCCGAGCCGCTGGCCGAGCTGCTCGACCTGCCGCTCGCCGCCGACGAGGTCGACGCCGACGCCCTCATCGGCAACGGCCAGCCGGTCAGCTGGTCCGATCTCGGCGCCGTCGTCGCCGCCAGCGAGCTGCTCGACCGGGCCGTGCCCGACGGCCTCGTGGTCGTCTACGAGGAGCTGGCCGTCCGGCGCGGCGAGACGCGTTACCCCGTGGCGTGGTGGGTCACCGAGGACGGTGTCGTGCACGCCGAGGACACCCCCGCCGGGCTGTCCCGGGCGCTCGCGTGGGCCGTCGACCGCTGGCACGACCGGCACCTGCTCGCCGCCCTCCTCGACGACCCCACCGCCGCGACCTACCTGTCCTAGACGTAGCCGACAGGGCCTCCCACGTAGTTGAAGGCCCTGTCGGCCACGGAAAGTTCCTGGTCGAGGGCGAAGCGGGTGACCAGGTCGGGGTTGGCGATGAAGTGGCGGGCGAAGGAGACGGCGTCGGCGATGCCGGACTCCACGGCGGCCTCGGCCGAGTCCAGGGCGAAGCCGTTGTTGGCGACGAGAAAGCCGTCGAACAGCTTGCGGTAGCGGGCGAAGGCGTCCAGTTCGAACGCGGCCGGACCGCGAAGGTGCAGGTACGACAGGGAATCCAGCTCGCGGACCACGTCGTCGTAGCGGGACAGCGTTTCCCCGTCGGGGATGTAGTCCGGGCAGGCAGGCGTGCTGTCGGTGGCGCACCAGTACGGCGAGAGGCGGACGCCGACACGGCAGCCGGTGGTCAGCACGGTGTCGATGACGTCGAGCAGCAGCCGCGGGCCAACCCGATAGGCGTCGGTGCGGTGGTTGAGGCGGGGGTTGAGGGACTGCGCGATCAGGTACGTCCCGTTGGCGGCGATCTCGACGCCGTCGAACCCGGCGCGCAAGGCATTCGCCGCGGCGGAGCGGTAGTCGGCGACGGCGGTGGCGATCTCCGACGGCGTCATCGCGTCGGGCGGCGTGAGGCCGGCGTGCCAGAGCTGCACCATGATCCGGCCGCCGAGGGTGTGCACGAGATCGGTGACCCGACGCCAGCCCGCGACCTGTTCAGGAGTGAACAGCCCGGGCACCTGAGGGAAGGGGACGGGCTGGTCGCTCACCAGCGTGCCCTCGGTGACGATCAAGCCGGCGGAGGCCCGCCGCGCGTAGTACAGGACCCGTAGTTCCGGCGGTCGGCAGCGGGTGGTCGGTGCCATCACCACCCGGTTGGGTAACTTCAGGTCACCCAAGGTCACAGGGCGCAGCAGCGCGCTACCCTGGCTCATCAGCCCACTCCTCATCGCATCGGTCGGTTCGGTGGCACGACACAGACGGATCGCGACGGGGAAAGGTGACCGATGCCCGACGACAACCTGCTCGCCGAGCGCTTCGAGGCGCACCGCCCGCTGCTGCGCGCGGTGGCCGGCCGGATGCTGGGCTCCACCGCCGAGGCGGACGACGCCGTGCAGGAGACCTGGCTGCGCCTGAGCAAGGCCGACGGCGTCGACAACCTGGAGAGCTGGCTGCGCACGGTCGTCTCCCGGATCAGCCTGGACATGCTGCGCAGCCGCAAGGCGAAACGCGAGGAGCCGATCGACTGGCACCCGCCGGCCGAGGTGGACGGTCCCGAGCGCGAGGCGGTCCTGGTGGACGAGGTCGGCCGGGCGATGCTGGTGGTGCTGGACCGGCTGGCCCCGGCCGAGCGGGTGGCGTTCGTGCTGCACGACATGTTCGCGGTGCCGTTCGACGAGATCGCGTCGGTGGTGGACCGGACGCCCGTGACGACGAAGAAGCTGGCGAGCCGGGCCAGGCAGAAGGTGCGGGGCGCCGAGACCCTGACGACGCCGAACGACACTCAGGTCGTCGAGGCTTTCCTCCAGGCGTCACGCGAGGGGGACCTCGAGGCGCTGCTCGCGATCCTCGCGCCGGACGTGATGCGCCGGGCGGACGCTGCGGCTCTGCCGAAGGGACGCAGCACCGTCGTCCGCGGCCGCGATGCAGTGGCGCGAGAGATGCTCGTGTTGGGCAAACGGGCGAGGTTCGCCGAGCCGGCGCTGGTCAACGGCAAGTCGGGTGCCGTCGTCGCGCCGAACGGTCAGCTGCGGCTGGTGTTGGTGATCACGATCGTGAATCGGCTGGTGTCCGGCTACGAGGTGATCGCCGACCCGGAGTGCCTCGAAACCGTCGATATCGCGGTGCCCTAGAGCAGGCCCTCCTGAGCGGTGCGGGAGCCGCGGCGGGCGGCCGAGCGCTGCCAGCGGAACACGCCGTAGCCGAAAAAGCCCAGGCCGAAGCCGGCCAGGCAGGACCAGGTCCACATCGGCGGCGCGCCGACCAGCAGCAGCACCACGAACGCCACCAGGAAGGCAAGGGTGCCGACGACGACCACCGGCACCGGGTCGGTCAGCGACCGGGGCAGCGGCGGCGGGGTGCGCGCGGTAACCAGGTCGTTACCGTGCTCCTCTTTGGACATCTCGGCCACGTCAGGCAGGCTACCGCGCCATGAGGGCGAACGCGCTGGACCGGTTCTTCAAGATCAGCGAACGTGGCTCGTCGATCGGGCGGGAGGTCCGCGGCGGCTTGGTCACCTTCGTCGCGATGGCCTACATCGTGGTGCTCAATCCCCTGATCATCGGCAGCTTCTCCGCGTCCGATCCGGGCGCGCACAAGGACGTGCTGGGCAACATCCTGCCCGTGCCGCAGGTCGCGGCGGTCACCGCGCTGGTCGCCGGCCTGATGACGATCCTGATGGGCCTGCTCGCGAACTACCCGTTCGCGCTGGCCACCGGCCTCGGCCTGAACAGCCTGGTCGCGGTCACCATCGCGCCGCAGGTGACCTGGCCCGAGGCGATGGGCCTGGTGCTGGTCGAGGGCCTGATCATCGTGCTGCTCGTGTTCACCGGCTTCCGCACGGCCGTGTTCAACGCGGTGCCGGCCGAGCTGAAGTCGGCGATCGCCGTCGGCATCGGCCTGTTCATTTCGCTGATCGGCCTGGTCGACGCCGGTTTCGTGCGCCGCCTGCCGGACGCCGACCACACCACGGTGCCGGTGGGCCTGGGCATCAACGGCTCGATCGCGTCCTGGCCGACGCTGGTGTTCGTGATCGGCCTGGTGATCACCGGCATCCTGGTCGCGCGCAAGGTCCGCGGCGCGATCCTGATCGGCGTGCTGGCCTCGACGGTGCTGGCCATCGTGGTGGAGGCGATCTTCCACGCCGGCCCGTCCATGGGCACCAACCCGAAGGGCTGGGACCTCGGCTACCCGGCGCTGCCGCAGCAGATCTTCGGCCTGCCGGACCTCTCGCTGGTCGGTCACGTCTCGTTCGGCGCCTGGACCCGGCTGCCGGCGATCACCGTGCTGCTGCTGGTGTTCACGCTGGTGCTGGCCGACTTCTTCGACGCCATGGGCACGATGACCGGTCTGGGCAAGGAGGCCGGCCTGCTGCGCGGGGACGGCCAGCTGCCCCAGGTCGGCCGGGCGCTGTTCGTGGAGGGCCTGGCCGGCGCGGCCGGCGGCCTCGGCTCGGCCAGCTCCAACACCGTCTTCGTCGAGTCGGCGTCCGGCATCGCCGAGGGGGCCCGCACCGGATTGGCCAACATCATCACCGGCGTGCTGTTCCTGCTGGCGATGTTCCTGACGCCGCTCTACCAGGTGGTGCCGGTGGAGGCCGCCGCGCCGGCGCTGGTGATCGTCGGCGCGCTGATGATCCGGCAGGCCAGCGGCATCGACTTCACCGACTTCCGGATCGCGCTGCCGGCCTTCCTCACCATCGTGGTGATGCCGTTCACGTACTCCATCGCCAACGGCATCGGCGCCGGCTTCATCAGCTACGTGCTGCTGGCGGTGGCCACCGGCAACGCCCGCAAGGTGCACCCGCTGATGTGGGCGGTTGCTGTGGCGTTCGTCGCGTATTTCGCGGTGGGCCCGATCGAGGCCGCCCTGCTGGGTAGTTAGTGAGGTATGCTAACTACATGGCGGAACCCGAGTCGACCGAGCCGTCACTGGCCAGCCGCTTGCGGCTGGCGGTGGTTCGGCTCAACCGTCGGCTCCGGGCCCAACGCACCAACTCGTCGGTCACGCTGACCCAGGTGTCGGCGCTTTCCGCGCTGCGCAAGTGCGGCGCGCTGACGCCGGGCGAGCTGGCCGCGAAGGAGGGTGTCCAGCCGCCGTCGATGACCAGGGTGATCTCGGCGCTCGAGGACTACGGCTTCGTGTCCCGGCGCCCGCACCCCACCGACGGGCGGCAGGCCATCGTCGAGCTCACCGAACAGGGCACCGCCTATCTGCGGGCCGAGGTGTCGGCCAGGGAAGCCTGGCTGGACTCGCGCCTCGCGGAGTTGGACGACCACGATCGCGAGCTGCTCGCCAGGGCGGCCGAGATCATCGACCGGATGGCGGGCCAGTAAAGGGGGCGGCGGACGAGTGCCGGCATACGCGGGGACCACCGGAACAGGACAGCAGCACACCTCGGCAACCCCGCGCACGACCGGAATGTTCGGTTCGCTGCGTGAACGGAACTACAGACTCTTCGCCTCCGGACAGATCGTCTCGCTGATCGGCACCTGGATGCAGCGCGTCGCCCAGGACTGGCTGGTCCTGGAGCTGTCCGGCCGGAATCCGATCGCGCTGGGCATCGCCGCCGCGCTCCAGTTCCTACCGACGCTCTTCCTGTCGTTATGGGCCGGCGTGCTCGCCGACCGGATGGACAAGCGCCGGCTGCTGATGCTGTTGCAGGGCTCGATGGGCCTGTGCGCGCTGGGCCTGGGGCTGCTCGACGTCACCGGCCTCGCGCAGCTGTGGCAGGTGTACGTCTTCTGCTTCGTGCTGGGCTGCTTCTCCGCGGTGGAGACGCCCGTGCGCCAGTCGTTCGTGGTCGAGATGGTCGGCAAGGCCCAGGTCACCAACGCCGTCGCGCTGAACTCGATGACCTTCAACCTGGCCCGCATCGTCGGCCCGGCCATCGCCGGCGTGCTGATCACGCTGATCGGCACCGGCTGGGTGTTCCTCGGCAACTTCCTCAGCTTCGCCGCCGTGCTGACCGGGCTGGCGCTGATGGACCCCACCCGGCTGCACCGTGGCACACCCGCGCCGCGTGAGCGGGGCCAGCTGCTGGAGGGACTGCGCTACGTGCGCGGCCGTCCGGACCTGGTGATGTTGATGGTGCTGGTGTTCCTGGTCAGCACGTTCGGCATGACGTTCTTCACCACGCTCGCGGTCGCCGCCGCCAACGTCTTCCACCAGGACGCCTCCGGCTACGGCCTGCTGTCCACGATGCTCGCCGTCGGGACACTGAGCGGGGCCACCCTCGCCGCCCGGCGCAGCACCCGCGGCCGGCCCCGGCTGCGGATGCTGTTCATCGGCGGCCTGGTGTTCGGCGCGCTGGAGATCATCCTCGGCGCGATGCCGACGTACCTGGCGTTCGGGCTGATGCTGATCCCCATCGGCATGGCGCTGATGACCTTCACGACCACCGCCAACAGCACCGTGCAGCTGTCGGTGACGCCGCAGATGCGGGGCCGGGTGATGGGCCTGTACATGCTGGTCTTCCTCGGCGGCAACCCCATCGGCGGCCCCCTGACCGGGTGGCTCGCGGACGCCTTCGGCGGCCGGGCGCCGTTCATCGCCGGCGGCGTGGTGTCGGTGCTGGCGACCGCCGCGTGCGGGCTGATCCTGATGCGGCGGGCCGGCATCAGCCTGCGGTCGCTGCTCCGCAGGCGCACGGTTCCCGAAGCCGCTTAGCGCAGGGAAGGGGGCTTTCCCTGCGTTGAATGCAGGGAAAGCCCCTTCCCTGCATCAGGATGGGTCCGTGATCTCGAACTCGGCGGGATGGCTGCCGCTGCTGATCGTGTGCCTGGTCTTCACGGCCGCGGCGGCGTTGATCGTGATGGCGGGCCGGCTGTGGGAGCCGTGGCCGATCCTGTTCGCCGCCGGCCGCGCGGTGCTGCAACTGGCGGTGGTCTCGGCGGTGATCACCGCGGTGCTGGCCTCGCTCGGCCTCACCGGCGGCTTCCTGCTGCTGATGGCGATCGTCGCGACGGCGACCTCCGCGGCCCGTACGGGGGTCGGCTGGCGCGGGGTCTGGGTGGGGCTGGCGATCGTGGCGGGCGTGATCCCGGCGCTGGCGCTGCTGCTCGGCACGGGCCTGCTGCCGACGTCCGGGGCGGCGCTGGTGCCGATGGGCGGCATCCTGATCGGCGGCGGCATGACGGCCACCACCCTGTCGGTACGCCGCGTGCTGGACACCCTCAAGCAGCGGCACGGCGAGTACGAGGCGGCGCTGGCGCTGGGGTTCATGGAGCCGGACGCGGTCCGCGAGCTGGTGCGCAAGCCGGCGGCCGACGCCCTGCTGCCGGCGCTGGACCAGACCCGCACGGTCGGCCTCGTCACCCTTCCGGGGGCTTTTGTCGGCATGTTGCTGGGCGGCGCGCCGGTGTGGCTGGCGGGGGCGTTGCAGCTGGTCGTGCTGCTCGGACTGCTGGCGGTGGAGTCGCTGGCCATCCTGATCGTCGTGGAGCTGGTGGCCCGCGGCCGGGTGCGCCGGGTTGACCGATAGCGAAGGTAAGGCTAACCTAATCTCGACCGCTTCGTGGTGGGAGCGGCAGTCAGTTCGGGAACAGAAGAGGCCCCGGGTCCGGCAGACCCGGGGCCTCTTCGCGCGTCAGGCCAGCGCCTTGGCCAGCACGGCGGCGGCCTGGTCGATGGCGGCCTCGGCGGCGTTGGTGGCGCGCAGCGCGTTCAGCATCACGAAGTCGTGGATGATGCCCTGGTAGCGCACGGCGGTCACGGGCACGCCGGCCTCGCGCAGCTTGTTCGCGTACGCCTCGCCCTCGTCACGGAGCACGTCGGCCTCGCCGGTGATCACCAGCGCCGGCGGCAGGTCGCGCAGCTGCTCGACGGACGCCCGCAGCGGCGAAGCGGTGATCTCGGCGCGCTGCGCCTCGTCGGTCGTGTACTGGTCCCAGAACCACTGCATGGCGTCGCGGCGCAGGAAGTAGCCCTCGGCGAACTGGTGGTACGACTCGGTGTCGAACGAGGCGTCGGTGACCGGGTAGAACAGCACCTGCTGCTTGAACGCGAACTCGCCGGTCTGCTTGGCCATCAGCGTCAGCGCGGCGGTCATGTTGCCGCCGACCGAGTCGCCGGCCACCGCGACGCGGCTGCTGTCCAGGTTGTGCTCGGCGCCGTGCTCGAAGACCCACTTGGTCACGGCGTAGTTCTGGTTGATCGCGACCGGGTAGCGGGCCTCGGGCGACAGGCTGTAATCCGGGAACACCACCGCCGCGCCCGTCTTCACGGTCAGCTCGCGCACCAGGCGGTCGTGGGTGTGGGCGTTGCCGAACACCCAGCCGGCGCCGTGGATGTAGATGATCACCGGCAGCGGGCCGTCCGCGCCGACGGGCCGCGTGACCTGCACCGGCACGCCCTCGACGGTGTACTGCTCGACGACGACGTCGGGCTTGTCGATCTCGCCGCCCTGCACCTCGTTCACGGCCTCGCGGCCCTTGTCGGGGCCCAGGTCGAACAGGTACGGCGGGTTCGCGGTGGCTTCGGCGAAGTCCTTGGCGGCCGGCTCGAGCACGACGCTCATGGCTCTCTCCTCCTGCTTGGTCCCTGACCTGACACCGAGAACAATAGCGTCCAACTAGATCGTGCACAACTTAAGTTGGCAAGTTATGATTGTGGCATGAACGACACGAGCAACCCGTTGCTGCTGCGGGACCAGTTGTGCTTCTCGCTCTACGCGGCCAGCCGGTCGGTCACCGCCCTGTACCGACCGCTGCTGGACGAGCTGGGGCTCACCTACCCGCAGTACCTGGTGCTGCTGGTGCTCTGGGAACACGGCGACAGTCCGGTCAAGGACCTCGGCGCCGCGCTACAGCTGGACTACGGCACGCTGTCGCCGCTGCTCAAGCGGCTGGAGGCGAACGGGCTGGTGCGCCGCGCCCGGCGCGCCGACGACGAGCGCTCGGTTTCCGTCGCCCTCACCGAGGAAGGCCTGGCGCTGCGCGACCGCGCGCTGTCGGTGCCGCCGGTGATCGGCACCGCGATGGGCCTGGACGACGCCGAGTTCGAGGTGCTGCGCGGGCTGCTGAGCAAGCTCACGACGTCGGTGCAGGCCTACACGGCGTGAGAACACGCCGAGACCCCGTCGATGTGACGGAGCCTCGGCGTTTTCCGGCAGCTCGGCTTGTCGGAGCATCCACCGCCGGGTCAGGGGACCAGTCGCAGGCCGTTCTGGCCGGCCCGCGCGGCCTCGAAGCGCGCGTTCACGTCGGTCCAGTCCACGACGTTCCACAGCGCGCCGATGTAGTCCGCCTTGAGGTTGCGGTACTGCAAGTAGTAAGCGTGCTCCCAGATGTCGAACACCAGCAGCGGCGTGGTCGTGATCGACAGGTTCGAGTGGTGGTCCTTGAGCTGCATGGTGATCAGCCGTTGGCCCACCGGCTCCCAGGCCAGCACGCCCCAGCCCGAGCCCTGAATCGTGCCTGACGCCGCGCCCAGCTGCGCTCGCAGCCCGTCGAAGGAGCCGAAGTGCTCGTCGATCGCCGCGGCCAGCTCGCCGGTCGGCTTGTCGCCGCCGTCGGGGCTCAGGTTCTTCCACCACACCTGGTGCAGCGCGTGGCCGGCCAGGTGGAACGCGAGCGTGGTCTCCAGCCCGACGATCGAGCCGAAGGAGCCCTGGTCGCGGGCCTCGTCGATCTGCTCGAGGGTGTCGTTGGCGCCCTTGACGTAGGCGAGGTGGTGCTTGCTGTGATGCAGCTCGTTGATCTCGCCGATGATCGACGGCTCGAGCGCGCCGTAGTCGTAGTCGAGGTCGGGCAGTACGTACTGGGCCATAGTTGCCACTATCTAGCAATTGCAAGATAGTGGCAACTAGGAGATCTCACCAAACGGGCCAGGTATGCACCGGGTTGCCGGCGTGCATCAGGTCGATGTAGCGGCGCAGCATGCCGATCAGCGCCGCCTCCCGGTCCGCGCCGCGCTGCTCCAGCTGTGCGACCGTCTCGCGCTGCCACGACGAGCCGGTCCGCCGGGCCACGCAGCGCTGCTCGATGATGCCGAGGTAGCGCTCGCGGGCCGCGTCCGAGACGCCGAGCTCGCGCAGGCCCTCGTGGGCCATCGGCAGCAGCCGGCGCAGCACGAGCTCGTCCGGTGGCACCCAGCCGATGCCGGGCCAGTACAGCTGGGCGCCCATGCCGTGCCGCGCGCCCGAGTACAGGTTCTCCTCGGCCGCCTGGAACGACATTTGCGTCCACAGTGGACGTTCCTGGGTGGCCAGCGCCCGCTGCGCGCCGTAGAAGAACGCGGCGTTGGCCAGGATGTCCACAATGGTCGGACCGGCCGGCAGCACCCGGTTCTCCACGCGCAGGTGCGGCACCCCGTCGACCAGGTCGTACACCGGCCGGTTCCACCGCCACACGGTTCCGTTGTGCAGTCGCAGTTCCGACAGCTGCGGCGCCCGCCCGGCGGCCAGCTCGGCGATCGGGTCCTCGTCGTCGATCACCGGCAGCAGGCCCTGGAAGTAGCGCACGTTCTCCTCGAACAGGTCGAATATCGAGGTGATCCAGCGCTCCCCGAACCACACCCGCGGCCGCACGCCCTGGTTCTGGAGCTCCTGCGGCCGGGTGTCGGTGGCCTGCTGGAACAGCGGGATCCGGGTCTCGTGCCACAGCGCCTTGCCCAGCAGGAACGGCGAGTTGGCGGCCAGCGCCACCTGCACGCCGGCCAGGCACTGCGCGGCGTTCCAGTGCGCGGCGAAATGATCCGGCTGCACCTGCAGATGCAGCTGCACGGAGGTGCAGGCGGCCTCCGGCAGAATGGATTCCGCGTAGCTGCGCAGGCGTTCCGGCTCGCCGCCCGGCATCGGCGAGCCCTCCATGTGCAGCACCATCTCCTCGCCGCGGGCGGCGAAGATCTCGTCGTTGAGCACCGTGTAGCGCCGGTTGCTGGTCAGCCAGCGCGGATCGAAGTGCTCGCGCCGCAGCGTCGGCAGCACCCCGATCAGCACGATCGCCGCGCCCGCGTCCTTCGCCTTGGTGTCGGCGTTGTCGAACGTGCGGCGCAGCTCCTGTTCCAGGTCAACGGCCTCGTTGCCGGCCAGCGGCCGGGGCGGCACGTTGATCTCCAGGTTGTGCTGGCTGAGCTCGGTGGTGAAGGAGGGATCGTCGATCTTCTCCAACACCTCGGAGTTCGCCATCGCCGGCCGCAGCTTCTGGTCGACCAGGTTCAGCTCGATCTCCAGCCCCATCTGTTGCTGGGGGAACGAGAACACGTCGTCCGTGAGCATTCTGGCCAACGCGTCCAGACAGCGCTGCACCTTCTCGCGGTAACGCTGGCGGTCCTCCCGGCTGAATGTTCGGTCGGACACGTCCTTGCCCATGCCGCCTCCCACTTCGGTCTGCCCGGTTCCTCGGGCGCCTGAAGCGAATGCCCACCGTGACACAACGCCTTTGGCCCTGCCCATCGGCCAAATCGGTGCTCTCTGTCACATTGGCATAACTTCCGGTGAGAATGTGCAGGTAGGGGGCCTGGGATTACCACTCCTGGCGACGGAGAAACATGGTATGGCGCGAGCAGTGAGAGACTGCTCGGCGTGCCGCAGGTGATCGAGATCGACGACCCCTCGGACACCAGGCTGGACGACTTCCGCGACCTGTCCACCGCCGACCGGCGGCCGGACCGGCCGGGCGGCCGCGGCCTGGTGATCGCCGAGGGCACCATCGTCGTGCGCAGGCTGCTGGACTCGCCGTACCCGCTGCGCGGCCTGCTCGGCGTGCCCCGGCGGATCGAGGAGCTGCTGCCCGACCTGCCCGACTTCGACGGGCCCGCCTACGCGGTGTCCGCGGACGTGATGGCTCGGGTCGTCGGATTTCACCTGAACCGGGGAGTGCTGGCGGCCGCGGACCGCGCCGTGCAACCGGATCCCTCGGAACTGGTTTCGGACGCGCGGATGCTGGCCGTGCTGGAGGGCGTCGGCGACCACGAGAACCTCGGGGCCCTGTTCCGCAACGCCGCCGCGCTGAGCGTGGACGGCGTGCTGCTCGGCGCAGGATGTTCGGATCCGCTGTACCGGCGCAGCGTGCGGGTGTCCATGGGGCACGTGCTGCGGGTGCCGTTCGCCGACCTGCGGCCGTGGCCGTCCGGTCTGGACCTGTTGCGCGCCAAAGGCTTCACCGTGGCGGCGCTGACGCCGCGCGCCGACGCCGTCGACCTGCGCGAATGCAAGCTGGCAGGGGAGAAGGTGGCCCTGCTGCTCGGGTCCGAGGGACCCGGCCTCACCGACGAGGCGATCGAGGCGGCGGACCTTGCCGTGAAGATCCCGATGGCCCAAGGTGTGGATTCCCTGAATGTCGCCACCGCGGGCGCGGTGGCGTTTCACGCGTTGGGGGTGTCGTGAGTACCGTCGACCAGGCAGGCGCCGACCGGTCCTCGGAGGAGACATCCGTGCAGCTACACGCCCGAGCCGGCCGTGCCGTGCTGGTCGGACACGACGGCAACCAGATGCGCGAGGTCGACCCCCGGTCGCTGGCGCTGCCGTCCGACCTGACGGCGGCGCTGCACGAGTGGGCGGAGGTCGCGCACGCGCTCGTGCCCAACGACCACGAGCCGGTCGGCGGCACCGCCGGTGACCTGGTCACCCGCCGCGGCCGGCAGCTGGCCGGGCGGCTGGCCACCGAGCTCGGGCTGCCCATCGCCTACGCCGACCCGGTGTCCGGCGAGGTGGTCGAGGTGGAGCCGTCGGTCGCGACCGAGGAACCGGTCGAGGAAGACTTCGCCGACGACCTGCCGGTCCGCGAGCCGACGCCGTGGGCGACCGGTCTGACGGTGACCGTCGTGGTCGCCGGCATGGTGGCCGTGGCGGTGGCGTCGCTGTCGTTCGCCCTGGCCCAGGCCAGCCTGTGGCTGGCGGTCATCGCCAACGTGGTCGTCATCGGCGGCCTGTCGCCGTCCGTCTGGCTGGCCCGCGACGTCCCCGTCTGGCGCTGGGTTGCCCTCGGAGTGGCCAGCGGCCTAGTCCTCGCCTGGGCGGCCTTGTTGCTGAGCCTCCTGGGCCCCGCCACCACCGTCCCCACCTCGTAAAACCCCCGCGAGTCGCGCTCTCAAGCACACCGAATGTAGGTCCCAGGCACATGCCCGAGACCTACATTCGGTATGTCCCAGAGCGCGACTCGCGGGGGTTCGGTTCTAGGCGAGGGAGTCGAGCCAGGCCTGGTGGAGGCGGGCGAAGCGGCCGTGCTGGCCGATGAGGTCGGCGGGCGAGCCGTCCTCGACGATCCGGCCGCCGTCGACCACCAGCACGCGGTCGGCGATCAGCACCGTGGACAGCCGGTGGGCGATGATCACCGCCGTCCGGTCGGACAGCACCGTCTCCAGCGCCGCCTGCACCGCGCGCTCGGTCGGCACGTCCAGGCTGGACGTCGCCTCGTCGAGCACCAGCACCGACGGGTCGGCCAGCAGCGCCCGGGCGAACGCCACCAGCTGGCGCTGGCCCGCCGACAGCCGGCCGCCGCGCTTGCGGACGTCGGTGTCGTAGCCCTCGGGCAGGGCGGCGATGAACTCGTGCGCCCCGACCGCGGCGGCCACCCGCTGCACGTCCTCCCGGGTCGCGTCCGGCCGGCCCATCGCGATGTTGTCCGCGACCGACCCGGCGAACAGGAAGTTCTCCTGCGTCACCATGGTCACCGCGGACCGCAGGTCGGCATCGGCCACGTCCCGCAGGTTCACGCCGTCCAGCGAGACGGTGCCGGTGGACGGGTCGTAGAACCGGGCCACCAGCTTGGCCAGCGTCGTCTTGCCGGCGCCGGTCGCGCCGACCACCGCGATGGTCTGCCCGGCCGGCACGTGCAGGTCGAACTCCGGCAGCACGATCGGCGAGTCCGCGGCGTAGCGGAACTCCACCCGCTCGAACCGCAGGTCCCCGCGCCGACCCCGATGGGGCAGCGGCTTGGGCTCCGCCGGCTCGGCCACCGCCGGCTCCTCCTCCAGCACGCCGGAGATCTTCTCCAGCGCCGCCACGGCCGCCGAGTACGAGTTGGCGAACATCGCCAGGTCGTCCAGCGGGTCGTAGAACCGGCGCAGGTACAGCGCGAACGCCGCCAGCACGCCGAGCTGGAGGCTGCCGTCGACCACCCGTAGCGCGCCCCACGCCAGCACCACGGCCATGGTCACGTTGCCGACCAGCCGCACGGTCGACGTGAACCGGGCCATCACCTTCATCGCCTGGTTGTTGGCGTCCCGGTACTCGACGTTGACCTCGTGCAGGATCTCCTCGTTGCGGCCGTGCCGGCGGTAGGCCTGCACCGCGCGGATCCCGTTCATGGTCTCCACGAACTGGACGATCACCTTGGCCACGGCGGTGGTCGTCGCCCGGTACGCCTTGTGCGACGCGCGCCGGAACCAGCGGGCCACGATGATCACCGGCACGAAACCGAACAGCACCACCAGCGCCAGCCGCAGGTCCAGCACGAGCAGCGTGATCGCGATGCCCAGCACCGTGAACAGCGAGCTGAGCAGCCCGTCCAGGCCCATGTCGAGCAGGTCGTCGATGGACTCCACGTCGGACGACAGCCGGGAGATGATCTTGCCCGAGGTGTACGTCTCGTGGAACGAGATCGACAGCCGCTGCACGTGCCGGAACACGCGGTGCCGCAGGTCGAGCAGCAGGTCCTGGCCGATCCGGCCGGACAGCCGCACGAAGCCGCACTTCGCCGCCGCGCTGGCCAGGCCGCACACGGCGTAGCCCAGCACGCACCACACCAGCGTCGCCGGCTGGCCGGAGACCACGCCGGCCACGCCGCGGTCGATCGCCGCCGCGACCAGCAGCGGACCGGCCAACTGCGCGCCGTTCTCCAGCAGCACGTACACCAGCGCCAGCGCCACGGACCACTTGTGCGGCCGCAGCAGCGAACCCAACAGCCGCCGCGACCGCGCCTGGAGCCGGGCGGTGACGACCTTGTCGACGTCCTCGATGTCCTCCGCGGCGACGCCGCGCCAGTCGGTAGCGGTCGGTGCGCTCATCAGACCGCCACCTCCTCGTCCTCGTCTTCGTCCAAAGTGGACAGCAGTCGCCGGTACTCGGCGTTGCCGGCTATCAGCTCGGAATGCGTTCCCACGGCGGCGATCCGACCGTCCACCAGCATCGCCACCCGGTCGGCCAGCTGCACGGTGCTCGACCGGTGCGCGACGACCAGCGCCGTCACGTCCCGCAGCACGCGCCGCAGCGCGCGCTCCACCTCGCCCTCGGTGTGCACGTCCAAGGCGGACAGCGGGTCGTCCAGCACCAACACCGCCGGTTTGCCCACCACCGCGCGGGCCAGCGCCAGCCGCTGCCGCTGACCGCCGGACAGCGACAGGCCCTGCTCGCCGACGCGGGTCGCGATGCCCCACGGCAGCTTCTGCACGAACTCCTCGGCCTGGGCGACCCGCAGCGCCTCGTGCACGTCCTCGTCGGACGCGTCCGGGGTGCCCAGCGCCACGTTCTCCCGCACGCTGGCCGAGAACAGCACCGGCTCCTCGAACGCCGTCGCCACCACCCGTCGCAGGTCGTCCATGCGCAGGTCGCGGACGTCGACGCCGTCCACCGTCACGCGGCCGCCGGTGACGTCGGCCAGCCGGGCCACCAGCGTGGTCAGCGCCGTCTTGCCCGAGCCGGTGCCGCCGACAAGCGCCACCGTCTCGCCGGGACGGACGTCGAGGTCGATGCCCCGGAGAACCTCGCCCGTGCCGCCCTCGTAGGCGAAGTGGACATCCTCGAATACCAGGTGTCCGCGGACGTGGTCCGGTAGCTCCCGAGGACGTTCCGGCTCGACAACAGTGTTGATCTCATCCCGGACCTCCCAGTACCGGTCGCAGGCCGAGGCGGCCATGTTGGTCTCGGCCAGCAGCCAGCCGATCGAGTCGAACGGCCAGCGCAGGAACGTGCTGACGGTGATCGCCGCGACCAGCGTGCCCACGGTGAGGGTGCCGTCGGCGATGCCGATGCCGCCGACCGCCACCTCGCCGGCGATCGCCAGCTCCGGCAGGCTCACCAGCACCGCCCACAGCGCGGCCATCACGCGGACCTTGTTCAGCTCCGCGCCGCGCAGCGACCGGGCCTGCACCAGGAACGACCGGGTCATGTCCGGGCCGCGGCCGAACGCCTTGAGCACGCGAATGCCCAGCACCGACTCCTCGACGGTGCTGGCCAGGTCGCCCTGGAGGTCCTGGGCCCGGCGCGCGTAGATCTTGTACTTGGTCTCGAACAGGTAGGACAACACCATCAGCGGGGCGCCGCAGGCGATCACGATCAGACCCAGCAGCGGCGACAGCGTGAGCAGCACGCCCACGCCGACCACCAGCACGGTGCTGTTGACCACCAGGAAGATCGCCGCGAAGGCGATGAACCGGCGCAGCGTGCTCAGGTCGTTCACCGCGCGCGAGAGCAGCTGGCCGGTCTGCCAGCGGTCGTGGAACGCCACCGGCAGCCGTTGCAGGTGGTGGTAGACGTCCTCCCGCAGCCGCATCTCCACGGTCGTGCTCGGCCGCACGTTGAGCCGGCGTCGCAGGTAGAACAGGCCGGCCTCGATCACGCCGAGGACCAGCACCAGGGTCACCAGCCATGGCAGCTTCCACAGCTCGTGGTGGGCCACCGGGCCGTCGATGATCTGCTGGATGACCAGCGGGATGGCCAGTCCGGCCAGCATCGCGACCAGTGCCGCCGCCAGCGAGGCGTACAGGTCGAACCGCACCGGACGCACGTAGGGCCACAGTCTGCGTAGCGTGGCGAAGGATGAGCGGTGGGTGACGGTCTGGGCGCCGTCGTCACTCATTCGACAATCCCCCTTCGAGTTTCACCTCGACCATACGTAGGACCCCTGACAAGGACGACCGAATTTCCGGGCCTGACGGGCAGCCTGCGAGTTCCAGCGCGGTGGAGGTCAAGGCGATGTGACGCGGCTTTCGGCCGGGCGAGGCCGCGCCGATGGCAGGACCGCAGGCTCGTTCGCATGCCGCGGGTGACGAACCCCCGCCCGAGTCTCGCGGCATGCGAACGAGACAGGGGAAGGCATTGGCTTGAAGGCGGCCGAGCTCCGCGCGGAACGCGCGGCAAAAGCAGAGCATGATGGGGCCATGACGCGACCCGAGTCGGTGCACTACCTGCGCACGGAGCCGACGATGGCGTTCCCGGAGGGGCGGCTGCTGGCCCGCCGGCAGCGCCAGCTCTACCTGCTGGCGCCGGACGGCTGGACGCGGCTCGGCGACGACCGTCCGATCGACGCCAAGCCGCTGACCCGCCAGGAGGCGGAGGACTGGTGCGAGCGCGAAGGCATCGACTGGCAGGCCTTCGAACAGCTCTGACCTAGTCGGTCACCGCTGCGAGCGCACCCCGAGCAGCACGTCCTCCCAGGACGGCACGATCGGGTGATTCTTCTTGCCGCGCCGTGGCGGGGCCTCCGCCTTGCGGGCGGCGGGCTGCGCCTCGGGCTGGGCCGCCGGCTGCTGCTTGGGCTGGGGCTGCTGCTTGGGCTGGGGCTGCTGCTTGGGCTGGGGCTGCTGCTTGGGCTGCGGCGCCTGGGCCGCGGGCGGCTGCTCCACCGGCTCCGGATCGGTGATCTCCGGGGCAGGGGCCGGCGCCGGCTGCGGCGGCTCGACGCGCGCGGTCTCCGGCTCCGGCGCCACCGGCTGGTGGGCGACGGGCTGGTGCACGACCGGCTGATGCGCGACGGGCTGGGCGGCCGCCGGCTCCGGCTGCTGCTCGGGCACCACCGGCGGGGCCGGCGGCGTCGGGGCGGCCTGGTGCTCCAGCTCCAGCGCCTGCCGGGCCAGCTCCGTGACCGGCCGCACGGTGCGCAGCGGCCGGTTCGGCGACGGGTCCAGCAGGTCGATGGCGTGGTCGTCGATCGGCGACACGGTGCCGCCGTGCGCGCCGGGGTGGAACGTCCAGTGCGCGCGGTTCTCCGACCGGCCGGCCTGCCAGTGCGCCTGGATGATCCACTTGCCGTCCTCGCCGCGCCACGAGTCCCAGCTGACCGCGGCGTAGTCCTGGCCGCGCAGCCCGAACGAGTGGGCGATGACCTCGCCGAGGGTCTGCACGTCCGGCCCGTCCTCGCGGATGGGGTGGGCGCGCTGGGCCAGCTCGGCGGTGCGGGAACGCTCCAGCAGCACGGGGTAGGCGAACCGCTCGATGCGGTGCGTCGGCATGTTGGCTGCGGCGGCGACCTGCTCCACCGACTCGCCGGCGCGGATGCGGGCCTGGATCTCGCGGGGACGCATCTGGACGTCGGACTCGGCGGCGATCTGGCCGAGGCGCGCGACATCGCCGCGCGCGGCGGCGCGCAGGCGCTCGTCGCAGGGGATCGTGTAACGCTCGCCGCGAACGGGGTCTTCGCAGATGACGGATGTGCCGTCGTCGTCGAGCCCGACGACTCGCAGCGCTCGCATCCCGGCCTCCCCGATCTGTCGCCTCGCCAACTGCCAACGGTAGTTCGGCGCGCCTACTTGACGACGTAGGCGCGCCGAGACTAACGCCATCCGACCATGATCCTGCCGGATTTACTAGCTAAGACGCATGATGAGCCGGAAAGGTTCACCGTTACGGACCGTGTTTCTCAGTCCGCTGCCAGGAATCACAGTTGACCGACGACCCACTCCACACACTTGGTCAGCGCCGTCACGTCCTCCGGGTCGATGGCCGGGAACATGGCCACCCGCAGCTGATTCTTGCCCAGCTTGCGGTACGGCTCAACATCCACCACACCATTGGCCCGCAGCACCTTGGCCACTGCCGCGGCGTCGACCTCGTCCGAGAAGTTGATCGTGCCGACGACCTGGGAGCGGTTGGCCGGGTTCGCCACGTACGGCGTGGTGTACTCGGTGGCCTCGGCCCAGGAGTACAGGCGCGAGGACGAGTCGGCGGTGCGGGCGGTGGTCCAGTCCAGGCCGCCGTTGGCCAGCATCCACTCGATCTGGTCGGCCAGCAGGAACAGCGTGGCCACCGACGGCGTGTTGTAGGTCTGGTCCTTGGTGGAGTTGTCCAGCGCGGTGGGCAGCGACAGGAACTCCGGCACCCAGCGGTCCGACGCGCCGATCACCGCGACCCGCTCCAGCGCCGCCGGGCTCATCAGGGCCAGCCACAGGCCGCCGTCCGAGGCGAACGACTTCTGCGGCGCGAAGTAGTAGACGTCGAAGTCCTCGGCCTTGACCGGCAGGCCGCCGGCGCCCGAGGTGGCGTCGATCGCGACCAGCGCGCCGTCCGAACCCGCGGGGCGGCTGACCGGCACCGCGACACCCGTCGAGGTCTCGTTGTGGGCCCAGCCGACCAGGTCGGCGCCCGCCTGGTAGGCGATCTCCGGGGCGTCGCCCGGCTCCGCCTTCACCACGATCGGGTCGGCCAGGAACGGCGCGCCCTTGGTGACGGTGGCGAACTTCGAGGAGAACTCGCCGTAGGTGAAGTGCTGCGACCGCTCGCGGACCAGGCCGAACGCCGCGGCGTCCCAGAAGGCGGTGGTGCCGCCGTTGCCGAGCACCACCTCGTAGCCCTCGGGCAGGGAGAACAGCTCGCGCAGGCCCGCACGGACCCGGCCGACCAGGGACTTCACCGGCTTCTGCCGGTGCGATGTGCCCATGTACGTCGCGCCCGACTCGGCCAGCTTGGCCAGCTGCTCCGGCCGGACCTTGGACGGGCCGCAGCCGAAGCGGCCGTCGGACGGGCGCAGCTCGGTGGGCAGGATGAGGGTGGCGGGATCTGCGGTCTGCGTCATGCCGGCGCCTCCGGGACGTGTCAGCAAGTGCAAGGAATGCCGGCGCCGTTGCCGGAAGGGCTCAGTGTTGCAAATCGGTGTCCGACACGTGACGCCCGGGTGTTCCGCGCCACACTGCGCGTCTCACGGATCGGTCAGATCGGCCAGCAGCACGGCCTGCGCGCTCAGCGTGATGTCGTCCCAGCCGTCCGGCGGCAGCTCCAGCAGGCGCCGCACCCGCTGCCGGTTGGTCAGCAGCTGCATCAGCGTGGCGTCGTCCACCGCGTCGGCGGTGTCGAAGCCGCGGTAGAACCGGCTCAGGCCCTCGCTGAACCAGGTCAGCGCCCCGTCCAGGTCGCCCGCCTCCTCCAGCACCTCGCCGCCGCTGACGTACGCGAACGGGTCGTCCGGGTGCGACCGCCGTAATTCCGCCAGCGCGCGCAGCGCCTCGTCCGGGCGGCCGGTGTCGAACAGGAATCCCGCGTAGTAGCTGCGGGCGTCGCCGACCACGTGCCCGCCGTCCGCGATCGCCTCGGCGAACAGCTCCCCGGCGCGGTCCGACCGGCCCGCCGCCGCCCAGCTCTCCGCCGCCTCCACCAGATACTGCGCCCGCTCAGCCGGGACCAGCGCCGCCAGCCGCTCGGCCTCGACCGCCTCCGCAGCCCTCGCGGCCCTCCCGTCCCGCATTTGTGGAGGCTAGCCGGTGAGAGCGCGCTCAAACGCCACCTCAGAGAGTGGTTCCGACCCCGTGACTCTTCGCCCCGTTCACCCGATCGGCTCAACTCCTTTGCCACATGCGCTTCGCACTTGCCTTCAGAAGCCACATGCGAAGCGCATGTGGCAGAAAAAGGGTCGCTGGGGAGGGTGATGGCGACGGGTCAGTTGTGGGCGATGGTGTCCCAGCCCTCGACCTCGTCCGGCTTGCGGGCGGCGGGGCCGATGTACTGGGCGGAGGGGCGGACCAGGCGGCCGGTGCGCTTCTGCTCCAGGATGTGCGCGCACCAGCCGGCGGTGCGGGCGCAGGTGAACATGGCCGGCATCATGTGCGGCGGGACCTCGGCGAAGTCGAGGATCACGGCCGCCCAGAACTCGACGTTGGTCTCGATGGCACGGTCGGGTCGGCGCTCCCGGAGCTCGGCCAGCGCCGCCTGCTCCAGGGCGTTGGCGACCTCGTAGCGGGCGGCGCCGAGCTCTTGGCAGGTGCGGCGGAGCACCCGGGCCCGGGGGTCCTCGGCGCGGTAGACGCGGTGGCCGAAGCCCATCAGCCGCTCGCCCCGGTCGAGGATGCCGGCGACGACGGCGCGGGCATCGCCGACCCGTTCGACCTCTTCGATCATCGGCAGCACCCGGGCGGGCGCGCCGCCGTGCAGCGGCCCGGACATGGCGCCGATGGCCCCGGACATTGAGGCGGCGACGTCGGCGCCGGTGGAGGCGATGACCCGCGCGGTGAAGGTGGAGGCGTTCATGCCGTGCTCGGCGGCGGAGACGAAGTAGGCGTCGATGGCCTTGACGTGCGCCGGGTCGGGCTCGCCGCGCCACCGGGTCATGAACCGCTCGGTGATCGTCCGGCTCTCGTCGATACGCCGCTGCGACACCGCGGCCCGGCCGATGCCGCGGGCGGACTGGGCCACATAGGACAGGGCCATCACGGACGCCCGGGCCAGCTGCTCGCGGGCCTGCTCGTCGGTGATGTCCAACAGCGGCTGGTAGCCCCAGATCGGCGCGAGCATGGCCAGGGCGGCCTGCACGTCGACCCGCACGTCCCCGGTGTGCACGGGGATCGGGAACGGCTCGGCGGGCGGCAGCCCGGGCCCGAACCGGCCGTCCACGAGCAGCGCCCACACGTTGCCGAACGTCACACGTCCGGCTAGATCCTCGATGTCCACGCCGCGATACCGCAGCGCGCCGCCGTCGCGGTCGGGCTCGGCGATCTCGGTGCGGAACGCGACGACGCCCTCGAGCCCTGGCCGGAATCCGTCCTCCATGGCGCAACCCTGCACCCCGAACGGCTGATCGGCAATCGCAGGTAAACATCGTGTTGCCGTCGCCACAGGGCGGTCACCGCGTGTTAGATCTCTTGCCATGCACCTGACGCCGCACGAACGGGACAAGCTGCTGGTGCACGTCGCCGCGGACGTGGCGCGCCGCCGGCTGGACCGTGGGGTGCTGCTGAACTACCCGGAGGCGGTCGCGCTGATCACCGACCACGTGCTGGAGGGCGCGCGGGACGGCGAGTCGGTGGCCGACCTGATGGCCAGCGGCCGGCAGGTGCTGCGCCGCGACCAGGTGCAGCCGGGCATTCCGGAGATGCTGGACTCCGTGCAGGTGGAGGCCACCTTCCCGGACGGCACGAAGCTGGTCACCGTGCACGACCCGATCGCGTGAGGGGCCGATGATTCCAGGCGAGATCGTTCCCGGCGACGAGCCGGTGGAGCTGAACCCGGGCCGCGAGCGCACGGTGCTGACGGTGGTGAACGCGGCGGACCGGCCGGTGCAGGTCGGCTCGCACTACCACTTCGCGGCGGCCAACCCGGGGCTGGAGTTCGACCGGAAAGCCGCCTGGGGCAAGCGATTGGACGTGCCGGCGGGCACGTCCGTCCGATTCGAGCCGGGCGTGGAGCGCGAGGTGACGCTGGTGCCGATCGCCGGCCACCGCGTGGTGCCGGGCCTGCGCAGGGAATGGTCGGGGGCACTGTGACGAGCATCGACCGGCGCCGGTACGCGGAGCTGTTCGGCCCGACCACCGGCGACCGGATCCGGCTGGCCGACACGAACCTGCTGGTCGAGGTCACCGAGGACCGCAGCCGGGGCGCGGGTTCCGGCGACGAGGTGGTGTTCGGCGGCGGCAAGGTGATCCGCGAGTCGATGGGCCAGGGCATGGCGACCCGGGCCGACGGCGCGCCGGACGTGGTGATCACCGGCGCCGTGATCCTCGACCACTGGGGCGTGGTCAAGGCCGACGTGGGCATTCGCGACGGCCGGATCGTCGGCATCGGCAAGGCCGGCAATCCGGACACCATGGACGGCGTGGACCCGGCGCTGGTGATCGGCCCGTCCACGGAGATCGTGGCCGGCAACGGGAAGATCCTCACCGCCGGCGGCATCGACTGCCACGTGCACTTCATCTGCCCGCAGCTGGTGGACCAGGCGCTGGCGGCCGGCCTGACCACGCTGATCGGCGGCGGCACCGGGCCGGCGGAGGGCACGAAGGCGACCACAGTGACACCGGGATCCTGGAACCTGGCGCGGATGCTGGCGTCGATGGACTACCAGCCGGTGAACGTCCTGTTGCTGGGCAAGGGAAACACCGTCAGCGAGGAGGGGCTCTGGGAGCAGCTTCGCGGCGGCGCGGGCGGGTTCAAGCTGCACGAGGACTGGGGCACCACGCCGGCGGTGATCGACGCGGCGCTGCGGGTGGCGGACGCTTCGGGCGTTCAGGTGGCGATCCACACCGACACGTTGAACGAGGCCGGCTTCGTCGAGTCCACAGTGGACGCCATCGGCGGCCGGTCGATCAACGCCTACCACACCGAGGGCGCCGGCGGCGGGCACGCGCCGGACATCATCAAGGTGGTCGGCGAGCCGAACGTGCTGCCCTCGTCGACGAACCCGACGCGGCCGCACACCGTGAACACCCTCGACGAGCACCTGGACATGCTGGTGGTCTGCCACCACCTGAACCCGTCGGTGCCGGAGGACCTGGCGTTCGCGGAGAGCCGGATCCGACCGACCACCATCGCCGCCGAGGACCTGCTGCACGACATCGGCGCCATCTCGATGATCAGCTCCGACTCGCAGGCGATGGGCCGGATCGGCGAGGTGATCATCCGCACCTGGCAGACGGCGCACGTGATGAAGGAGCGCCGGGGTGTGTTGGGCGACAACGAGAGGGCGCAGCGGTACGTCGCCAAGTACACGATCAACCCGGCCATCGCGCACGGCATCGACCACGAGGTCGGGTCGGTGGAGGTCGGCAAGCTCGCGGATCTCGTGCTGTGGGAGCCGAAGTTCTTCGGCGTGCGGCCGCACATGGTGCTGAAGGGCGGCTTCGCGGCGTGGGCGGCGATGGGCGACGCGAACGCGTCCATCCCGACGCCGCAGCCGGTGCTGGCGCGGCCGATGTTCGGCGCGGCGCCACGGGTTGCGGCGGCGAGCAGCGTGCATTTCGTCTCGCAGGCGGCGATCGACGACGGCCTGGCGGAGAAGTTGGGGCTCTCAAGGCCCCTGCTGTCGGTCGCCGACACTCGTCGGCGCGGCAAGGCGGACATGGTTCTGAACGACACGCTGCCGCGGGTGACCGTCGACCCGGACAGCTTCGCCGTGCACGTGGACGGCGAGCTCGTCGAGCCGCATCCGGTGACGGAACTGCCCATGTCCCAACGCTATTTCCTGTTCTGATGACGTCCGTGCGGCTCGTGCTGGCCGATTCCCGGTTCCCGGGCGGCGGCCACGCGCATTCTGGCGGCGTCGAGGAGGCGGCGGCGCGCGGGTTGATCACCGACGAGACCAGCCTGAAGTCCTTTCTTTACGGCCGGTTGCGCACCAACGGCCTGGTGTCGGCGGCCTTCGCCGCCGCGGCCGTCGGCGGCGACTGGTTCACCTTGGACGTCGAGCTGGACGCTCGAACGCCGTCGCCGGCGCAGCGAGCGGCGTCGAGGGCCCAGGGCAGGAGCACCCTGAGGGCCGGCCGAGTGGCCTGGCCGTCGCCGCGACTCGACGCGCTTTCCCAGCCACACCATGCCATCGCCATCGGCGCGTTGGTCGATGTCGCCGGCGGCACACCCGAGGAGGCGGCCGAATGTGCCGCCTACCTGTCGGTGAGCGGGCCGGCCAGCGCCGCGGTGCGGCTGCTCGGGCTGGATCCCTTCCGTGTCAACGCGATCGTGGCACAACTGGATATCGCCGCCGTCACGGAGGAGGCCCTGAGCGGCCTGCCGATGCTCGGCGCGCCCGCGCTGGACCTGTTCGCCGACTCCCACGCCCGGATCCACCAGCAGGAGGTGCGTCTCTTTGTCAGCTGACCACGAGCACCCGGTCTCGTTCGACCCCACGGTCATCGCGCACGACCATCACGAGCAGCCGGCCGCCGCCGGCCGCGCGGTGCGCATCGGCATCGGCGGGCCGGTCGGCAGCGGCAAGACCGCGCTGGTCGCCGCGCTGTGCCGGGCGCTCGGCGACGAGATCGAGCTGGCCGTGGTGACCAACGACATCTACACCACCGAGGACGCCGACTTCCTGCGGCGGGCCGGCGTGCTGGACCCGGCGCGGATCGAGGCGGTGCAGACCGGCTGCTGCCCGCACACCGCGATCCGCGACGACATCAGCGCCAACCTCGACGCCGTCGAGGCGCTGGAAACACGGTTTCCGGGACTCGAACTCGTGATCATCGAGAGCGGCGGCGACAACCTCACTGCCACCTTCAGCCGCGGGCTGGTGGACCGGCAGGTGTTCGTGGTGGACGTGGCCGGCGGCGACAAGGTCCCCCGAAAGGGTGGTCCTGGCGTCACCACCGCGGACCTGTTGGTGATCAACAAGATCGACCTGGCCGAGCTGGTCGGCGCCGACCTGGACGTGATGACGTCCGACGCGCACCGGATGCGCAACCACCGGCTGCCGGTGATCGCCCAGTCCCTGACCCGCACGCCGGACGCCCCCGAGGTGGCCGACTGGGTGCGCAAGCAGTTGGCCTGATGCGAGCCCGCTCGCGGCTGGTCGTCGAGCTCCGCGACGGCCGCAGCGTCCTCACGGAACTGCGGTCGGCCGCGCCGTGGACGCTGCTGCCACAGCGCGGGCGGGTGCGGTCCGTAACCGGTACCGCAGTCGTTCACCTGGTCAGTTCCGCCACCGCGCCGCTCGGCGGCGACGATCTCGGGCTGGAAGTGTGTGTCGGCGCCGGGGCGCGGCTGCGTCTTTCCGGCATTGCCGCCACGCTCGCGCTGCCGGGTCATCGCGGCGAGCGAAGTCGCGCTTCCATTCGTTTCGACATCGATGTCAACGGGACGGTCGAATTCCTTCCCGAGCCGACAGTCGTCACGTCGCGGGCGTCACACAGTTCGGTGTTCTCTGCGCAACTCGCCGACACGGCTCGGTTGCGCTACCGCGAGGTGCTGGTGCTCGGCCGTGTCGGCGAGCCGCCGGGAAGTCTGGACAGCACCGTCGAGGTCCTGCGGGGCGACGTCCCGCTGCTGCGGCAGCGCGTCGACATCGGCGATCCGGCGCTGACCGCGAGCGCCGCCTACCTTGCCGGACACCGCGTGCTGGCCTCTGAGCTGCTGGTCTGGGGCACGGACCCGGCGGCGGCGCACAGTGGCGACTGGTGGTCGCTCGCTCCGCTTGCGCGGGGCGGATCGTTGGCCACCGCGCTCGCCCGCGACGCCGTCGCCGCGCAGCGCCGGCTGGCCGAAGCGATAGCAGGTCACCCGGGGTTTTCCACAGTGGACGCGGCTTCTGAATTGATCACTGTTTCGATCCCGAACCGCAGCGTGGCCAATTCCCGTTCGTGATCACTTCGCCGGGTGTTCGCCGTCACCTCGCGAGCGGTTCCGGTTTGCCGGCAAACCCCGTACCTTCCGACGAACACGGTTGGTACCACGAGTGCTCTTCCGCGCGGAGGCCGCTATGCCGGAAACCCAGTCCGAGACCAACATCGCGCTTCCCGCGATGCGCGTGTCCTACGAACAGGGCTCGCTCGCCGAGATCGACCTAGCCGGGAGCTGGCACGAGCAGTTGGGCCTGTGGCTGGACGAGGCGACCCGCGCCGGCCTGGCCGAGCCCAACGCCATGGTGCTGGCCACCGCCGACCCACAGGGCCGACCGTCCTCGCGGACGGTGCTGGCCAAGGGTCTGGACGCGCGCGGGCTGGTGTTCTTCACCAACTACACGTCCAACAAGAGCCACGACCTGAAGGCCACCCGGTACGCGTCGGCCACCTTCCCGTGGCTGGCGATGCAGCGGCAGGCGACGGTCCGCGGCACCGTGGAGAAGGTCGACGCCGCCGAGACCGCCGAGTACTGGCGCACCCGGCCGCGCGGCTCGCAGCTGGGGTCCTGGGCCTCGCCGCAGTCCCGCGTGGTGCGCGACCGGTCCGTGCTGGACAGTGCGCTGGCCAACATCAACCGGCAGTTCGCCGACGCCGAGCGAGTACCGGTGCCGCCGCACTGGGGCGGCTGGCGGATCCGGCCGGAGATGGTCGAGTTCTGGCAGGGCCGGCAGGACCGCATGCACGACCGGCTGCGCTACCACCTGGTCGGCGACAACTGGCAGGTCGAGCGGCTGGCGCCGTAACAGATCACACCCGCACGGGTCGTTAGTTATCCTAAACTAACGACCCGTGACCGCTGCTGACACCGCTTCCGCGCGCCCGAAACGGGGGCTTCTCGCCAAGCTCGTGCTCGACACGAGGCCGTTGAAGGTGGTCGCGTACCGCCGGCTCTGGCTGTCCACTGTGATCACCGCCATCGGCAGTCAGCTGACCGCGGTCGCCGTGCCCAAGCAGGTCTACGACCTCACCGGCTCGTCCGCGTACGTCGGCGTGGCCGGGGCCGTCGCGCTCGTGCCGCTGCTCGTGTTCGGGCTGTGGGGCGGTGCCGTCGCCGACGTGATGGACCGCCGCAAGCTGTTGCTGATCACCAACACCGGCATCGCCGTGGTGTCGGTGCTGCTGTGGCTGCAAGCGCTTTCCGGCATGGGATCGGTCACCGTCGTGCTGGTGCTGCTCGGCCTACAGCAGGCGTTCTTCGCCGTCAACATGCCCGCGCGCAGCGCGTCCATCGCCCGGCTGGTGCCCATCGAGCTGCTGCCGTCGGCCAACGCCCTCGGCTCCACCGTGCAGTCCTTCGGCGCGGTGCTCGGGCCGATGCTGGCCGGCGCGCTGATTCCCGTGCTGGGCCTGCCGATGCTGTACCTGATCGACGCCATAGGCCTCACCGCCACGCTGTGGGCCGTGTGGCGGCTGCCCGCGTTGCCGCCGCTGGACGGCGTGCGGCGGACCGCCGGGCTCCGGTCGGTGATCGACGGCTTCCGGTACATGTCGAGGCAGAGCGTGCTGCTGGCGTCGTTCGTCGCGGACATCATCGCCATGGTGTTCGGCATGCCGAGGGCGCTGTTCCCGGAGATGGCCGAGCGGACCTTCCACGACCCCGCCGGCGGCGGGCCCGCGCTCGGCTGGCTGTTCGCCGCCATTCCGTTGGGGGCGCTGCTGTTCGGGCTGATGTCCGGCTGGCTGTCCCGGATCACCCGGCACGGCGTCGCCGTCTGGGCCGCCGTCGCGGCGTGGGGCGTGGCGATCGTCGGGTTAGGACTGTCGTCGACGTTGTGGGAAGCCGTGGTGTTCCTGGCGCTGGCCGGCGCCGCCGACATGGTGAGCATGGTGTTCCGCGGGGCGATCCTCCAGTCCGCCGCCACGGATGAGATGCGGGGACGGATGCAGGGCGTCTTCACGGTCGTCGTCGCCGGCGGGCCTCGGCTGGCCGACGTGCTGCACGGCACCGTCGGCGCCGCCGTGGGGACGACGGTGGCGGTGTCCGGCGGCGGGATGGCGGTGCTGGTGGCGATCGTCATCGCCGCGGTCGCGCTGCCCGCGATGTGGCGCTACCGCGCCCCCGTCGCCGCTTAACGCCACATGCGCTTCCTACTTGTCACCTGAGCGCAAGTAGGAAGCGCATGTGACAAAAAGTGAGGGTTAGGAGACGCGGGGGGCGAGGCCTCGCGCGAGGGTGTCGACGAGGGCCTTGGCGTAGGAGCCGTCCGGGTCGAGGTCCGGGTCGAAGACCGTCACCTCCACGCCGAGGCATCCCGGCGCGACCGTCAAGCCCGCCAACAACTCCGCCAGCTCGGCGTGTTCCAGGCCATCGGGATCCGGGGAGTCGACGCACGGCATCACCGCCGGGTCGAGCACGTCCACGTCGAGGTGCACCCAGAAGCCGTCCAGCTCGTCGAGCCGCCGCCGGGCCCACTCCGCCGACTCGGCCGCCCCGGCCTTGCGGATCTCCAGCGCGGTCCGGTGCCCGATCCCGCACGAGGCCAGCTCCGCCCGGCCCTCGTCGTCCTCACGGATGCCGAGCACCACCACGTCGGCGTCCTCGAACAGCCGGGCGGCGACGCCGGCCTGGCCACGGCCGGTCGCCAGCGCCAGGTCCTCGCCGGCGGCGGCGCCGATGTCGGTGGAGTTGCCGGGGTGGCGGAAGTCGCTGTGGCCGTCGACGAAGGCGAGCCCGTACCGACGGCCCTCGGCCATGGCCCGCTCCCGCAGCGCGAGGCCGGTGCCGAGCAGCACGGAGCAGTCGCCGCCGAGAACCAGCGGAAACGTGTGGCCGCCGAGCATGCCGGCGACACGGTCGGCGATCCGGCGCGAGTAGGACGCGATCTGCGCGGCATGGAAGACGCCGTCGCCGGGCTGCCAGTCACCGAGGTCGTAGCGTGGCGCGACCAGCGCACCGGCGTCCGCGGCGGCCAGGCGGCCGAGCAGGCCGGCCTCGCGCAGCGCCGCGGGGGCCTTGGCGCAGCCGGGCACCACCCCGGGCGCGGGCGGGCGCAGGCCCAGGTTGGTCGGTGCGTCCACGATGCTGATCGCCACACGCACAACCCTAGATACGCCGGTCGGGTGAAGCCGGGCCGTGTTGAACTCGGCCCCGAAGGGTGAGCCGATCGTTACGACTTCCCGCGTCGGACCTCTAAGCTCGCACGGGTGAGCGGTCCCACAGGCGCGCAGTTCGAGATCACCTACGGCCACGCCCGCGCGGTCATCACCGAGATCGGCGCGAGCCTGCGGGCTTACACCGTCGACGGTGTCGACTACGTCGAGAGCTACCCGGACGACACCCATCCGCCGATGGGCTCGGGCGCGGTCCTCGTGCCCTGGCCGAACCGGGTGCGCGGCGGCGCCTGGCCGTTCGAGGGCGGCACCCAGCACCTGGAGCAGACGGAGCCGGAGCGCGGCAACGCCATCCACGGCCTCGTCCGCAAGCTGCCGTGGCAGGTGATCAACCACACCGGCTCGCTGATCTCGCTGGGCATCGACGTGCCGGCGCAGCAGGGCTGGCCGGTGCCGCTGCGGGTGACCATCAGCTACGCGCTGGACGCCGACGGCCTGACCGTCACCCACGGCGTGGCCAACGTCGGTGACCGCCCGGTGCCCTTCGGCGTCGGCATGCACCCGTACCCGCGGGCCGGCCTGTCCGCGACCGACGACTGCACCCTGCACCTGGCCGCGAGCACCCACCTGCCGCTGAGCCCGGTGACCATGACCCCGGACGGTCCGCCGGTCCCGATGGCCGGCGCCGACCTGGACTTCACCCGGCCCAAGGCGCTGCGCGGGGTCGAGCTGGACGACGCGTTCGGCGGCTGCGAGCCCGGCGCGGACGGCCTGGTCCGGCACCGGCTGACCGGCCCGGACGGCGGCGTCGAGCTGTGGGCGGACCCGGACTTCCGGTGGGTGCAGGTCTACACCCCGGGCGACTTCCTCGGCCGCGGCCGGGCGGTGGCGATCGAGCCGATGACCTGCCCGCCGGACGCGCTGAACTCGGGCGTCGACCTGATCACGATCGCGCCCGGCGAGGCGTGGTCGGCCCGCTGGGGACTGCTGCCGCGATAACCCCCGCCCGCCGCCGCAGACCGTTAGCATTGCGAACCATGAACGTGGCGATCACAGGCGGATACGTGGTGCCGGTCGACGGCGACCCCATCGACGGCGGGACAGTCCTGATCATCGACGGGCGGATCGCCGCCGTCGGCACGGACGCCGAGGTGGACGTGCCCGACGACGTCGAGATCGTGGACGCGGCCGGCTCCTGGGTGCTGCCCGGCTTCGTCGAGGCCCACGGGCACCTCGGCGTGGCCGAGGAGTCCGAGGGCTGGGCCGGCGAGGACACCAACGAGATGACCGACCCGGTCGGCGCCCGGTTCCGGGCGCTGGACGGCATCAACCCGGCCGACCTGGCGTTCGCGGACGCCCTGTCCGGCGGCGTCACCACGGCGGTGATCAAGCCCGGCTCCGGCAACCCGATCGGGGGCCAGACCGTCGCGGTGAAGTGCTGGGGCCGCACCGTCGACGAGATGGTGCTGCGCGAGCCGGTCAGCGTGAAGAGCGCGCTGGGCGAGAACCCCAAGCGGGTCTACGGCGACAAGAAGGTCACCCCGAGCACCCGGCTCGGCGTGGCGGCGGTGATCCGCGAGGCGTTGACCAAGGCCCAGGACTACAAGGCCAAGCGGGACGCGGCCGCGGCCGAGAACAAGCCGTTCGACCGGGACGCCAACAACGAGATCCTGGTGCGGGTGCTCGACCGCGAGCTGCCGTGGTGCCAGCACACGCACCGCGCCGACGACGTCGCGACGGCCATCCGGCTGTCCGAGGAGTTCGGCTACCGGCTGGTGATCAACCACGGCACCGAGGCCCACCTGATCGCGGACCTGGTGGCGGAGAAGAACATCCCGGTGATCATCGGCCCGCTGTTCACCAGCCGGTCCAAGGTCGAGCTGCGCAACCGATCGCTGCGCAACCCGGGCATCCTGGCCAAGGCCGGCGTCGAGCTGGCGATCATGACCGACCACCCGGTGGTGCCCATCCACTTCCTGGTGCACCAGGCGACGCTGGCCGTCAAGGAGGGCCTGGACAGCGACACCGCGCTGCGCGCGATCACCGCCAACCCGGCCCGCATCCTCGGCCTGGACGACCGCGTCGGGTCGCTCAAGCCCGGCCTGGACGGGGACGTGGTGATCTGGAGCGGCGACCCGCTGGACGTGATGAGCCGCGCGCTGCGGGTGTTCATCGACGGCCGCGAGGTCTACCACTTCGACGAGGAGCGCGGCGAGGGCGTCACCGAGAACCCGTACTACAGCGCTCGTTAGCCGCGCGTTCCGCGCGGGGCGGGTTCGCCTCCGAGCCGCCGCCTTCCGTTGGCTCAGCTCGATCGATGAACAGACTCGATCGAGCTGAGCCCGCGGTCCAGGCGCCGGCGCGAACCCGCACTCGGCCGCGCGAGGACGGCTGCCTGTTCAGGACTTCGCCAGGTGCCGGCCGATCACCATGCGCTGGATCTGGTTGGTGCCTTCGAAGATCTGCAACACCTTCGCCTCACGCATGTAGCGCTCGGCGGGGAAGTCCCGGGTGTACCCGGCCCCGCCGAGCACCTGCACGGCGTCGGTGGTCACCTTCATCGCGGCGTCGGTGGCGACCAGCTTGGCGATCGACGCCTGCCGGCTGAACGGCAGCTTGCGGTCCCGCCGCCGGGCGGCCTCCAGGTACGTGGCGCGGGCCGACTCCACGGCGGCGGCCATGTCCGCGAGCAGGAACTCCATGCCCTGGAACTCGATGATCGGCTTGCCGAACTGCCGGCGCTCGCGGGCGTAGCGGACGGCCTCGTCCAGCGCGGCCTGGGCCAGACCCACCGCGCAGGCGGCGATCCCGAGCCGGCCGGAGTCCAAAGCGGACAGTGCGAACTTGAGGCCGCAGCCCTCGTCGCCGATCCGGCGCTCGGCCGGCACCCGCACGTCGTCGAAGCGCAGCTGGGCCACCGGGGATCCGGTGAGCCCCATGGTCTTCTCGCGCTCGGCGGCGGACAGGCCCTCGCTGTGGCCGTCGACGAGGAAGCACGAGACATCGCCGGTGCGGGCCATCACCGTGTAGAAGTCGGCCACGCCGGCGTGGGTGATCCACGCCTTGGTGCCGTTGAGCACGTAGTCGTCGCCCTCCCGGACGGCGCGGGTGGTCATGCCGGCCGGGTCCGAGCCGGCCTGCGGCTCCGACAGCGCGTACGCGCCGAGCAACTCGCCGCTGATCATGTCCGGCAGCCAGCGCTCGCGCTGCTCGTCGGCGCCGAAGGTGGCCAGCGGGTAGCAGGACATCACGTGCACGGAGACCGCCTCGGCCACCGTCAGCCAGCTCGCCGCGATCTCCTCCAGCACCTGGAGGTACACCTCGTACGGCTGGCCGCCGCCGCCCAGCTCCTCCGGGTACGGCAGCCCCAGCAGGCCGGTCTTGCCCAGCAGCCGCAGCTTCTCGCGCGGGAACCGGCCGGCCTCCTCCTCGGTGGCCGCGTGCGGCGCGAGTTCGTCCCGGCAGATCTCCCTGACCAGCGCGATCAGGTCCTCGGCCTCCGTGGTGGGCAGCAGGCGCTCGGCAGGCATGGCGGCACTCCCAGGTCGTGGGTGAGTACTGAGAACAGTACTCTGGGACGTACTGGAGTACTACTCCGGCGATTGTGGCAGTCTCCACACATGACCAGGGCCGAAGTCACCGCGCTGCCGCGCCGGCGTCAGCTCACCGCGCGCCAGTCCGATCTGCTCAACCGGTTGGAACAGCTGTTCCTCGCCGAGGGCTTCGCCGCGTTCACCCTGGACGACCTGGCCGCGCGGATGCGCTGCTCCAAGTCCACCCTGTACGCCCTGGCGCCGAGCAAGGAACAGCTGTCGGTGCTGGTGGTCAGCCACTTCTTCAAGAAGGCCACCACCCGCATCGAGGCCCGCATCGCCGAGGTGGTCGACGTGCGCGAGCGCATCGGCGACTACCTGTCCGCCGCGGCCGACGAGCTGCGCCCGGCCGGCCGGGAGTTCATCGCCGACATCGCCGCCTTCCCGCCGGCCCGCGCCGTCTACGAGCTCAACGCCCGCGCCGCCGCCGAGCGGATCCGCTCGCTCATCGCCGACGGCGTCAAGCTGGGCCAGTTCCGAGACGTGCACGCCGCCCTGGTGTCGGAGATGGTCGGCCTGACCATCGAGCACATCCACCTCGGCGTCATCGCCAAGCGCACCGGGCTGTCCGACGCCGAGGCCTTCGAGGCGCTGGCGGAGTTCCTTCTCGGAGGTCTGGCTCCGACCGAGTGACCCTTGATGCAGTGAAGGGGGCTTTCCCTGCGCTCGACGCGGGGAGAGCCCCCTTCCCTGCACCGGCTCGGTCGCCCTAGCATGAGCCGGCTTCTGACAACGTTGACAAAGGGGTGCCCCGTGATCGTCGTCGCTGGTGAGGCGCTGGTCGACCTGGTTCCGACGACGGGCGGCGCGCTGCTGCCGCAGCTCGGCGGCGGCCCGTACAACGTGGCGATCGCGGCCGGCCGGCTGGACGCGCCGACCGCCTTCCTGTCCCGGGTCTCCACCGACGCCTTCGGCGACGCGCTGGTGGCGCGGCTGAAGGACGCGCAGGTGGACGTGAGCATGGTGCAGCGCGGCCCGGAGCCGACGACGCTGGCGGTGGTGGGCCTCGCGCCGGACGGCTCCGCCAGGTACGGCTTCTACGTGGAGGGCACGGCCGACCGCCTGGTCGCCGAGCCCGGCCCGCTGCCGGCCGCCGCCGAGGCGGTGTCCTTCGGCACGCTGTCGATGGTGCTGGAGCCCGGGGCCTCGGTGTACGAATCGTTGCTGCGCCGGGAATCCGGCCGCGGCCTGCTCACCGCGCTGGACCCGAACGTGCGGCCGGTGCTGATCCCGGACGCCGACGCCTACCGCGAGCGGTTCCGCTCCTGGCTGCCGGACGTCGGCCTGCTCAAGGTGTCGATCGAGGACGCGCAGTGGCTGGCCGGCGACGTCGACGCGATGACGGAGATTCAGCGGTGGCAACAAATCGGGCCGGCCGCGGTGGTGATCACTCGCGGCGGCGACGGGCTGGCCGTGCTGTCGGGTGACGGCCAGCTCGTCGAGGTGCCGCCGGTCCGCGTCGACGTGGTGGACACGATCGGCGCCGGAGACACGGTGCAGGGCGCGCTACTGGCGTGGCTGCACCGTCACGGCAAGCTGTCGAGGGACGCGGTCGGATCGCTGACCGACCAGGACTGGCGAGCGGCCCTGGCATTCGCCGGAGCCGCCGCCGCGATCACCGTTTCCCGCGCCGGGGCGGAACCGCCGCGCAGCGCGGAATTGGCTCACCAGCAGTGGTGATGCCACCACCAGCAGCCCAGGGAAACGCCGACACCCAAACCGATCACGATCATCCCGAAACCTCCGCGTCGTGTGCAGAAAATGATTTCCGGAAAGCGCGGCCGCTGGAAACAAATTAACCCGCCGGGACGGGTCCGTGGCTACACGAATGTGTCGACATGTCGTCACCGGACGTGTCGGTAACCCCCGTGGGCGGTGCGCCGGTCCACCCGGGCGGCGCAGCGCCCTGCTCCGTCCGGCGGAAACCGGCACGGGTGCGGTCGGCGGCGGGGCCCGGGACCCGCGTGTCGCACGCCACTGGGGTGGCGGCGAAGTGTCCCGATCGTTACCCGGAGCGGTCCGGACATCGTGTGATACCTGTCCCATCGCACGCAACAGCACGCCCGCCGCGCTGTGCGGGGGGCCCCGGGGCTACTAGCGTGGCAGGCGACAGGACCCCAACGGGGCGGTGCTGCGGTGCGGTCACCCCGGTTCCGTGCGCTCGCTCGACACCTTCGCTGTGAGCCCAGCGGCGCCCCGTCTGAGCGTGAGAGGGATTTTGATGCCCGACGCGACGACTGCGCCGAATACCGAACTCCGTACCGTCGCGCTGCACTATGCGGGCGGAGAGCACGAGATGGGTGTGTCGCTCCCGACAGAGGGCGCACCCGGTATAGATCTCGGTAAACTCCTCGCGAAAACCGGGATGGTAACCCTCGACCCCGGATTCGTGAACACCGCTTCATGCTCCTCCGAGATCACCTACATCGACGGTGACGCCGGCATTCTGCGTTACCGTGGTTATCCGATCGAGCAGTTGGCGCAGCGGTCCAACTTCATCGAAGTCAGCTATCTGCTCATCTACGGCGAGCTCCCGACGCAGGCCCAGATCGAGGAGTTCAGCCGCCAGATCAGCCGGCACACCCTGCTGCACGAGGACCTCAAGCGGTTCTTCGACGGCTTCCCGCGCGACGCGCACCCGATGCCGGTGCTGTCCTCGGCGGTCTCCGCGCTGTCCACCTTCTACCAGGACAGCCTCAACCCGTTCGACGACAACCAGGTCGAGATCTCGACCATAAGGCTCCTGGCCAAGCTGCCGACCATCGCGGCCTACGCGTACAAGAAGTCGATCGGCCAGCCGTTCCTCTACCCGGACAACTCGCTGGGCCTGGTGGAGAACTTCCTGCGGATGACCTTCGGCCTGCCGGCCGAGGACTACGACGTGGACCCGGCCCTGGTGCGGGCCCTGGACCTGCTGTTCATCCTGCACGCCGACCACGAGCAGAACTGCTCCACCTCCACGGTGCGGCTCGTCGGCTCGTCCGAGGCGAACCTGTTCGCCAGCATCTCCGCCGGCATCAACGCCCTGTTCGGCCCGCTGCACGGCGGCGCCAACAGCGCGGTGCTGGAGATGCTGGAGAAGATCCGGCAGGACGGCGGCAACGTCGAGGAGTTCGTGCGCAAGGTCAAGAACAAGGAGGACGGCGTCCGCCTGATGGGCTTCGGCCACCGGGTCTACAAGAACTACGACCCGCGGGCCGCGATCATCAAGAAGACCGCGGACGAGATCCTCGGCAAGCTCGGCGGCGACGACCAGCTGCTGGAGATCGCCAAGAAGCTCGAGGAGACCGCGCTGGCGGACTCGTACTTCATCGAGCGCAAGCTGTACCCGAACGTCGACTTCTACACCGGCCTGATCTACCGGGCCATGGGCTTCCCGACCAAGTTCTTCACCGTGCTGTTCGCGCTGGGCCGGCTGCCCGGCTGGATCGCGCACTGGCGGGAGATGATGAAGGACCCGGCCACCAAGATCGGCCGTCCCCGCCAGCTCTACGTCGGCCCGGCCGAGCGCAACTTCGTGCCGATGGACCAGCGCTGAATCGATCGCTGAACCGGTCCATCCGACCGTGCGGTGAAGGGGGCTTTCCCTGCGCTCAACGCAGGGAAAGCCCCCTTCCCCGCGTCAAGGTGTGTCCTCGTGGTGGGGGAGGGCGAGGGCGACCAGGACGATGACCAGGCCGAGCCAGTGGGCCTGGCCGGCGACGGTGTCGGTGGTGAGCACGCCCAGCGCCGTCACGAGGCCGAACAGCACGAGCCAGAGCAGCCGGGGCCAGCTGAGCAGCGCCGGGCCGACGTGCCGGGTGGCGGACAGGCTGCACAGCACCACGACCATCGCCGCCAGCACCGGCAGCGCCGGATCCAGCAGGACCAGCGGCCATTGGACGGGGGCGGTGTCGCCGAGTCGGGTCAGGCGGGTGAAGGCGGCGCCGGCGTCGAGCAGGAGGACGCCGTCGGGGGTGATCGTCACCAGGTAGGCGAAGAACGCGCTGACCACCGCGCCGAACAGCCCGAACAGCAGGCCGGCGGTGGAGCGTGTGTACACCGTGCTCCTCACGCCGTTTGATCCTCCTCGTGCTGCGGCCGGTACGTGCCCACCGTAGCGTCGGTGACCATGACCCCGCCCGCGATCATGTGGTTCCGCCGCGACCTGCGGCTGTCCGACCACCCGGCGCTGCTGGCCGCCGCCGACAGCGGCGAGGTGCTGCCGCTGTTCGTGCTGGACGATCGGCTGCTCGGACCGGCGGGGGAGCCGCGCAAGCACTTCCTGTACGACTGCCTCCGCGCCCTGGACCATGACCTCGGCGGCCGGCTGCACATCGCGCACGGCGACCCGGTGAAGGTCGTGCCGGAGATCGCCCGGAAGCTCGGCGCGGGCAGCGTGCACGTGTCGGCCGACACCGGGCCGTACGGGCGGGAGCGGGACGAGCAGGTGCGCACGGCGTTGGGGGACATCGACTTCGTGCGTACGGGATCGCCGTACGCGGTGACGCCGGGCCGGGTTCGCAAGCAGGACGGCGAGCCGTACCGGGTTTTCACGCCTTTCCGGCGGGCCTGGTTGGACCACGGCTGGCGCAAACCAGCCAAGTCCGGTGTGGACAGTGCTCGGTGGACAACCCTCAAGGGCGGCCGCAAGATCCCGGCCGGGAAGTCCGAGCTGCCGGCCGGGGAGCGGGCGGCGTTGCAGGTCTGGGCGGACTTCAGGGACGGCGCCCTCGCCGACTACGACGCCGGCCGGGATCGCCCGGACCGCAACGGAACCAGCTATCTGTCGGCGTATCTGCGCTGGGGCTGCGTGCATCCGCGAACACTGCTCGCTGATCTAGGACCTGGCAACGAGACCTTCCGCTCCGAGCTGGCCTGGCGCGAGTTCTACGCGGACGTGCTCTGGCACCAGCCCCGCACCGCCCGGGAGAACTACGACCGCAAGTTCGACAAGTTCGAGCACGACAGCGGAAGGACCGCACAGCGGCGGTTCGAGGCATGGTGCGAGGGGCGCACCGGCTATCCGGTGGTGGATGCCGGAATGCGGCAGCTGCTGGCCGAGAACTGGATGCACAACCGGGTCCGGATGATCGTCGCCAGCTTCCTGGTCAAGGACCTGCACGTGCCGTGGTGGTGGGGCGCGCGGCACTTCATGCGCAACCTGATCGACGGCGACCTGGCGTCGAACCAGCACAACTGGCAGTGGGTGGCCGGCTGCGGCACCGACGCGGCCCCGTACTTCCGGATCTTCAACCCGATCACCCAGGGCGAGAAGTTCGACCCGAACGGCGACTACGTCCGCAAGTACGTGCCGGAACTCCGTGGTGTGCAAGGAAAGGCCGTGCACAAGCTGGACAAGCTGCCGGGCGAGTACCCGGCGCCCATCGTCGACCACGCCGATGAGCGCCGGGTGTCCCTGGAACGGTACGACGCGATCAGGACCTGAGCGCGTCCAGCAGCCGGACCCGCGCGCCGGTCTGGAGCACCGCGTTCCGGTAGATCCGGCCGGCCAGCCAGGTGACCAGCGCGATGGCGGCGACCATCAGCGCCACCGACAGCGCGATCTGCCACACCGGGGCCACGCCGAGCGCGATCCGGCTGGGCATCAGGGTCGGCGTGAACAGCGGGATCATCGACAGCACCGTGCTGATCGTGTTGGTGGGATTGGGGATCAGCAGGTTCACGCCGACCACGAAGGCGATCGTCGGCAGCAGCGACACCGGCGTGATCGCCGACTGGAGCTCCTCCTGGCGCGACACCAGCGAGCCGGCGGCGGCCAGCAGCGCGGCGTACAGGAAGAAGCCCAGGACGTACCAGCCGAGCGCGCCGAGGATGGTGCCCAGCGCCACCGTGGGCAGCGAGAACACGCCGGTGCTGTTGGCCACCGTCAGCCCGACCACGGCGATGATCACCACCTGGATCAGGCCGACCACGCCGATGCCGAGCACCTTGCCCAACAGCAGCTGCCACGGCCGGATGGTGGACAACAGGATCTCCACCACGCGGCTGGACTTCTCCTCCACCACGCCCTGCGCGACGGCGGTGCCGAACGCCATGATGGAGAACACCAGCACGATGCCGGTGATCAGCGACAGCGCGATCCGCTGCCCCTGCTCGGGATCCGGCGGCTCCAGCTCGCTCACCTTCACGGTGGCGCTCTGCGCGGCGTTCAGCGCGGTGGGCGGCAGCCCGGCCTGCGCCAGCACGCCCTGGATGGCCTGCGCCCGCACCAGCCCTTCCAGCGCGACCTGCAACTCGGGGTCCAAAGTGGACTTGACGACGGCCGTCGGCGCGCCGAGCGGGCCCTGCACCAACACGTCCAGCTTGCCGGCCCGCACCTGGGCGACGCCGTCGTCCTGGTTGTCGACGGTGCTGATCTGCACCTTCTTGCCCAGCTTGTCGGCGGCCGCCGACAGCGGCGCCGACATCGCCGTCGCCTGCCCGGTGAGGCCGACCTTGACGGTGGTCTCCTTGGCGATGAAGGTGAACAGCAGCGCGTAGGCGGCCAGCACGGCCAGGATCACCACCGTGCTTACCAGGAACGACTTGCTGCGCACGCGGGTGTTGAACTCGCGGCCCGCGACCAGGCCGATCACGCGCGAGGTGGTCACGATGCCCCCTGTTCGGACACGACGTTGCGGTACAGCTCGGTCAGGGTCGGCCGCAGCCGGGTGAACTCCCGCACCGGCCCGGTCTTCAGCGCGGCGGCCAGCACCTGCTGGTCGTCGCCGTCCTCGCCGAGCTCGACGGTGGTGCGGCTGCCGTCGACGGCGACGACCCGCACCCCGGTCAGCCCGGCCGCCCAGTCCTCGCCGGCGTCGGGGGCGTCCACCACCAGCCGCAGCGGCCCGCTCTCCCGGAGCTCGGCCACGCCGCCGTTGGCCACCAACTGTCCACTGCGGACGATGCCGACCCGGTCGCACAGGCGTTCCACCAGATCCAGCTGGTGGCTGGAGAACATCACCGGCACGCCGCGGGCGGACTGCTCGCGCAGCACCTCGCTCATCACGTCCACGGCCACCGGGTCCAGGCCGGAGAACGGCTCGTCCAGCACCAGCGCCACCGGGTCGTGCACCAGCGCGGCGGCCAGCTGCACCCGCTGCTGGTTGCCCAGGCTGAGCTTCTGCACCTCGTCGTCGCGGCGGCCGGTCAGCCCGAGCCGGTCGACCCAGGCGTCGGTGGCGCGCCGGGCGTCGGCGGCGGACATGCCGTGCAGCTGCGCGAGGTACACGAGTTGTTCGCGCACCTTCATCTTCGGGTACAGGCCGCGTTCCTCCGGCATGTACCCGATTCGCCTACGGGTGGCCAGGTCCACCGGCTTGCCGTCGAAGCGGACCTCGCCCGAGTCGGCCGCCAGCACGCCCAGCGCGATGCGCATGGTGGTGGTCTTGCCGGCGCCGTTGCTGCCGACGAAGCCGAACAGCTCGCCGGCGCGCACGTCGAAGGTCATCTCGTGCAGCGCCCGCACGGTCCCGTAGCGCTTGGAGATCCGGTCGATCTCCAGCACTCCCTCAGCCACGGTGCTCTCCTTCGGCGATCGGATCCGGCTCGTCGTCCGGCAGCTGCCAGGCCAGCAGCGCGCTCGGCACGTTGCCGACCAGTGCGATCAGGCTGATCAACAGCACGAACGGGCCGAACCGCGTGCTGCTGATCGGGGTTGACGCGAGCACCATGGCGGCGATCACCATGCTCCAGACGGCGACGAGGAAACCAACGTAGCCGCAGCGGCCGCGCAATGCGAGTTCGCGTTCGTCCAACAGGCGCGCCGTGCGCTCGCCGATGTTGTTCGTGAGCACCTTGTTCAGCATCTGCAACACGACCGTGATCATCAGCAGGCCCCACCAGACGAAGAACGTCATCGTCCGGAAGTCGCCTGCGTACAGCCCGACGACGAGCGTCGCGACCGCGCTCACCAGCCAGGCGACCATGGCCCGGCGGCGAATGCGACGGTTGCGCCAGCCGGGCAGCCAACTGGAGTACCGCGCCGCGTTGCGCTCCTGCTGCGCGTGAATGCGCTCCCTCAACGTGTTCATGACTCCCCCTTGCCGTACAGCTGGGTGGACAGCGGTTGGAACGGGGTGCGGCTGAACACCGCCTCCACCGGTAGCGAGAACACCTCGCAGATCCGGAAGGCCAGGTCCAGGCTGGGGTAGTGGTCGCCGCGCTCCAGCGCGCCGATGGTCTGCGGGTTCACCTCCACCGCCTCCGCCAGCTGTGCTCTCGTCAGTCCCCGTTCCGCGCGCAGCACCTGGAGCCGATTGTGGATCGGCAGCTCTTTACCGCGCCTTACTGGGCTCACGGAACGAAGTGTTGCAAAAACCCAACAGATCGTCAACGGGGCTGACAGTCGCTAGCGAGCCAGGTGCGCCAGTGCCCGTGCCCGGTCGGCGGGGACGAGTCCGATGCGGGTGCGGCGGTCCAGCACGTCGTCGGCGTCCAGTGCGCCCTCGTGTTCGTACGCCCAGGCGACCTCGGCCTCCGTGACCTCGCCGAATACGGGCGAGGGGAGGTTGAGCGCCTGGACCTGTGGCGCCTCCGAGCCGTACTTGGCGACGAGGCGGGCCGGTGCGTCCACAGTGGATCCGAATGCCCCGACGAGGGGGAGGTCCTTGGTGCGCGAGGGTTTCGTGGCCAGCTGGGTGGCGTCGATGGCGTCGGCGGCCATGCGGCGGTAGGTGGTCAGCTTGCCGCCGACGACGGTGATCACGCCGTCGGGCGAGGTCAGCACGGCGTGCTTGCGGGACAGGTCGGCGCTGCGAGCGCCCTCCTGCTCGATCAGCGGCCGGAGGCCGGCGTACGAACCGATCACATCAGCGGTGGTCAGTGGGCGTCGCAAGACCGTGGAGGCGACGCCCAACAGGAAGTCCACATCGGACTGTGGCACCGAGGGGACGTCCGGGACGGGACCGTCGACCGGCTCGTCGGTGAGTCCGAGATAGACCCGGCCGTCGGCCTGGGGGAGCACCAGCACGAACCGGCTGGTCTCGCCGGGGATGGGCACGGTCAGCGCCGTCGACCCGATGTGCACGGTGTCGGCAGCCAGCACGAGGTGCGAGCCGCGTGACGGCCGCAAACGCACAGACGGCACGAGCTGCCCGGCCCACACCCCGGTGGCGTTGACGACCTTGCGGGCCTTGACGTCGAACTCGTCGCCGGTGAGCGTGTCGACGACCCGCGCGCCGTCGCCGGCGAGGTCGGTGACCCTAGCCCGGGTGAGGATGCGAGCGCCGAAGCCGGCGGCGGTCCGGGCCAGCGCGACCACCAGCCGGGCGTCGTCGATCAGCTGGCCGTCGAACGACAGCAGCCCGCCGGTGACGTCCGGGCGCAGACCCGGTGCCAGGGCAAGGGTTTCCGCCGCCGAGATCCGTCGCGGCGGTGGCAGCACGCGACCGGGAGTACCGGCGGCTCGGCGCAGCACGTCGCCGGCGCGCAGGCCGGCCATCACCAGCGAGCCGCGCTGCTTCCCCTGTAGGGCAACGAGTTGCGGCAGCGCCCGGACGAGATGTGGAGCGGTGCGGGTCATCAGGATGCCCCGCTCGACGGCGCTCTCGTACGCCAGCCCGACCTCGCCATGCGCGAGGTACCGCAGCCCGCCGTGCACCAGCTTGCTCGACCATCGGGACGTGCCGAAGGCCAGGTCGTGCGCCTCGACCAGGCATACCGACAACCCGCGCGAGGCGGCGTCCAACGCCGCGCCGGCCCCGGTCACACCGCCACCGACGACAAGCACGTCGACCGCCACACCACCGGCGACCTCGGCCAGTTCCCGGAGCCGCCGTTCAGCGTTCAGCGAGGTCTTCACGGCCGCAGCGCCCCCTCCAGCATCGTCGCCAATTCGGCGAACACCGCGTCCGGGTCCAGGTCGGCGACCGCCGGCCGGACCGACAGCACGAACGACTGCACCATCAGCAGCAGTGTCCGGGCCTGCACGTCCAGGTCGCCGGGTCGGACGGAGCCGTCGGCGTGCCCGGCGGCCAGTTCGACCCGCAGGAACTGCTCGGCGATCAGCTGCGTCGCCCCCAGCCGCTCCACCACGTACGGCAGCAGCAGCTCCGCGTCCCGGTCGAGGACGGCCGCCATCAGCGGGTTGGCCAGCAGCCGCCGGACGGTGCCGACGCCCCCGTTGACCAGGCGTTCGCGGGCCGTGGCGCCGGGGCCGACCTCGCCCAGCAACGCCCCGAACTCCCTGGTCATCAGGGCCGCGACCAGGCTGCGGACGTCCGGGAAGCGCCGGTAGAGGGTCATCCGGCTGACGCCCGCCTCGCGGGCCACGTCGGTGAGTGTGGTGCGCCGCACACCGACCAGCAGGACGCACTTGTGGGCGGCGTCCAGCAGGACGTCGTCGCCGACTCGGGTGCTGTGACGTTGTGACGGCATGTGTAACACTGTAGCAATGGAACCGGGGATCGATCACACCCTCCGCGGCGGCTGGGCGCTCGGCGACCACGCGCTGCCGCCGCACGCGCTGCGCTGGCTGCGCGGCCGCACCGGGCTCGCCGAGCATCCGACGCCGGTCGCGCCGGACTCGGTGCTGACCGTGCCGGAGCCGGAGCTGTCGATCGTCGGCAGAGCGGCGCTGGAGGCCGTGGTCGGCGCCGAACACCTGCTGCTGGACCGCAACTCCCGGCTCGGCCGGTCCGGCGGCATGTCCTATGTGGACCTGCTCCGGCATCGGGGCTGCGGCGAGCTCGCCGTGCCGGACGCCGTCGTGCTGCCCGGCGACCCGGACGAGGTCGTCGCCGTGCTCCGGGCGTGCGCGGAGCACGACATCGGCGTGATCCCCTTCGGCGGCGGCACCTCCGTGGTCGGCGGCGTCACCGCGCTGCGCGGCGGCAAGCACGCCGTCATCGTGCTGGACCTGGCCCGGCTCAACCGGCTCGTCTCCATCGATCCGCTGTCACGGCTCGTCGTGCTGCAGGCCGGAGTGCGGGCCACCGACGCCGAGCGGATGCTCGCCGCGCACGGCTTCACCCTCGGCCACTTCCCGCAGTCCTTCGAACGAGCCACCATCGGCGGCTTCGCCGCCACCCGCTCCGCCGGGCAGGCGTCCGCCGGCTACGGACGGTTCGAGGACATGGTCGACGGCGTTCGGCTCGCCACCCCTGTCGGCGAGCTCAACCTCGGCGTCGCGCCGGCGACCGCCGCCGGCCCCGACCTCAAGCAGCTGGTGATCGGCAGCGAGGGCGCGTTCGGCGTGATCACCGAGGTGACGCTGAGGGTTCGTCCGGTGGCCACGCACACCCGGTACGAGGGGTACTTCCTGGACGGCTGGGACAAGGCCACCGCGGCCGTGCGGGACCTGGCCCAGCACCGGGTGCTGGCCGACGTGACGCGGCTGTCCGACACCGAGGAGACCGAGGTGCAGCTCGCGCTCACCGGCGGCGTGAAGGCCGGCGCGGTGCGGGCGTACCTGCGGGCGCGCCGGATCAACGACCCCTGCCTGCTGATCCTGGGCTGGGAGGCGGGATCCGCCGGCGAACTGGCCGTCCGCCGCACCGCGACCCTGCGCGCACTGCGCCCGCACAAGGCGGTGCGCCTGGGCAAGCCGGTCGGGGAATCCTGGCGGCACGGGCGGTTCTCCGGTCCGCGGCAACGGGATTCGCTGCTCGACGCCGGCGTGTGCGTGGAGACACTGGAGACGGCGACGCACTGGTCGCAGCTGAGCACCCTTCGCACGGCCGTGCGAGGGGCCTTGCAACGCTCGCTGAACCGTGCGGTCGTCATGTGCCACGTCTCGCATGCCTACGAAACGGGCGCCTCGCTGTACTTCACGGTGCTCGCGGCGCGGGCCGACGAGGATCCGATCGGCCAGTGGCAGCGGGCGAAACGGGCGGCGTCGGAGGCGATCGCGCCGCTGGGGACGATCACGCACCACCACGCCGTCGGCACGGATCACGCGCCGTACCTGGCGGGCGAGGTGGGCGCGCTCGGCATCGACGTGATGACGTCGGTGAAGCGCGCGCTGGACCCGACCGGGGTGCTCAATCCCGGAAAGCTGTTGCCGGCGGCCGATCGGGGTTAACCTCCCGTGATGAGCGGTGAGCTGCTGATCAGGTCCGTCCGGCCGTGGCCGAGCGCGTCGGAGCTGCCCGCGGTCGACGTGCTCTGCCTGGACGGCCGCATCGACCAGATCGGCGTCGGGCTGGCCGCGCCGGACGGAACTCCCGTGGTCGACGGCAAGGGCGGCGTGCTGCTGCCGTCCTTCGTCGACGCGCACGGTTCGCTCGACGCGTTACGGCCCGGCGTCACCATGATCCGGGTGCCCGTGCCCGTCGCCGAGATCGAGGACGCGTTGTCCCGCCGCGAGCAACTGCTCAGCCGGGTCGAGGTGCAGCTCGTCGCGGTGGCGCCGAACGGCGCGATCACCGGTATGGACGCACTGGACGCGGCGCTGCAGGCCGGCGCCGATCTTGTCGGCGGCGTCGATCCGGCGCGCGTGGACCGGGATCCCGTGCGGCACCTGGACGTCGTGTTCGGGCTGGCCGACAAGCACCAGTGCGGCGTGGACATCCAGCTCGACGACCCCGGCGAGCTGGGGGCGTTCGAGATCGAGCTTATCTGCGCCCGCACATCCGCGCTGGACATGCGCGGCCGGGTGGCGATCACCCACGCGTCCAGTTTGTCCACTGTGGATCCCGATCGCCAGGACGAGTTGATCGACCGGCTCGCCGAGTCGGACGTGGCGGTGATCGCGACCAAGC
The DNA here is from genome assembly GCF_003387475.1 of Kutzneria buriramensis. Lineage (GTDB taxonomy): Bacteria > Actinomycetota > Actinomycetes > Mycobacteriales > Pseudonocardiaceae > Kutzneria > Kutzneria buriramensis. The sequence continues at coordinate 81,760 of NZ_QUNO01000025.1, forward strand.
CGCTGCCGCTGCGCAAGTTGCGCTGGGGCGGCGTGCGGGTGGGGATCGGCGGCTGCGACGTGTGGGCGTTGGCCGAGGCCGAGGGCTACACCGCCGACCCGATGATCGAGATGTGTGCCGACACGGCGACCCGCGGCGGCGCGGCGGTGCTCGGGGAGCGCGACCACGGGCTGGTCGAGGGCGACCGGGCGGAGTTCGTGGTGCTGCCCGGGGAAACCGTCGCCGAGGTGATCCGCGAACGCCGCGAGCCGACGGTCGTGGTGCACCAGGGTCAGGTCGTCGGTTAATCCACAGTGGACTGGTCCGGCTTGTTGTCCAGCTCGATGACCTGCTCGATGATCTTCGTGACGGCGGCCAGCCCCTCCGGCGACAGCTCCAGCGCGCGCAGCGCCAGCCGCCGCACGCCCAGGTTCTCGGCGACGCGGGCCAGCTCGGCCTCGGCGTCGGTGCGGGTGTCGCCGGTGACGAAGTAGTCCAGCGGCACCCCGAAGAACCGGGCCAGCGCGGCCAGCAGCTCGGTCGACGGCCGGCGCTTGGCCCCCGTGCGCAGCGCGGACAGGTAGGCGCCGCTGACCCGGATCGACGGCTCCGCCTCCTTGACCGCCGCCGCGACCTCGTCGTTCGTCCAGCGGCGGCCGCCGCGGTCCGGCGGGCGGACGTCCTCGAACAGCTTGTTCAGTCGGTCCGCGAGCATCCGGGCACCTCAACCAGTGGTTGACAACAACGGTTCGCGTCAGTCTAGACTGGCCGCGTCCGATTCAACCACCAGTTGATCGGACGCCGTGAAGGGTCATCGGCTGGTTGATCTCAATGCGGGGGCGTGGGGAGCTCCGGCCGATGCGGAGGGGTGGAAGGACTTCGCCCGGGGGGAGGCGTCGGGTGGAGGCGCGCAGCGAGGCGGCGCACCTCCACCCGCGCAGCCGAGCGGTGGGGTGAGAGGTTCGTTCAGTCGGCGATCTTGACCAGCATCTTGCCGGTGTTCTCGCCGCGCATCATGCCCAGGAACGCCTGCGGCGCGTTGTCCAGGCCCTCGACCACGGTCTCGCTGTACTTGAGCTGGCCGCCGGCCACCAGTGGCGCGACCTCGGCGACGAACTGGGGCTGGAGGTCGTAGTGGTCGCCGACGAGCAGGCCGCGGATGGTGAGGCGCTTGGCGATGACCTGCGCCAGGTTGCGCGGCGCGGGGGTGGCCTCGGTGGCGTTGTAGCCGGAGATCATGCCGCAGATGGCGATGCGGCCGTGCACGGTGAGGCTGTTGATCGCCGCCTCCAGGTGCTCGCCGCCCACGTTGTCGAAGTAGACGTCGATGCCGTCGGGCGCGGCCTGGGCCAGCTGCTCGGCGACCGGGCCGTCCTTGTAGTTGAAGGCGGCGTCGAAGCCGAGCTCGTCGACGAGGTACTTGACCTTCTCCGGGGTGCCGGCGCTGCCGATGACCCGCTTGGCCCCCTTGAGCTTGGCCAGCTGGCCGACGACCTGGCCGACCGCGCCGGCCGCGCCGGACACGAAGACGGTGTCGCCCTCCTTGAACTCCGCGGAGCGCAGCAGGCCGGCGTACGCGGTGAGGCCGGGCATGCCCAGCACGCCGAGGTAGGTGCTGATCGGGGCGGCGTTCGGGTCCACCTTCACGGCCTGCTTGGGGTGCAGCACCGCGTAGTCGCGCCAGCCCGCGAAGTGCAGCACGATGTCGCCGACGGCGAAGCCCTCGACGTCGGACTGCACGACCTCGCCGACCGCGCCGCCCTGCATGACCTCGCCGACCTTGAACGGCTCGCTGTAGGACTTGGCGTCGTTCATCCGGCCCCGCATGTACGGGTCGACGCTCATGTACAGGTTGCGCACCACCAGATGCCCGGGCTCGACCACCAGCGGCGCCTCGGCGATCTCGAAGGTGTCCTCCGTGGGCCAGCCCTTGGGGCGGGCGGCGAGCCGGACCTCGCGGACGGTGGTCGGCACTGACATGGCGCGTCCTCCATTTTCGGAACTGAGCAGTTCAGTAACTGGCGTTCACTTGTAGGAACACCATGGACCGCGCTGGCTGTTCCCGCACGTGTCGACGGTCACCTCTGGCCGGAATCACCGCCTGGGGAGGATCCCCCGTCGCCGAATGGCGTCGATCAGCGCTCCGTAGGCCCGCTCGACCTCGGCCTCGTAGAACTCCAGCGGCCGCGGCGGCACGCTGGTGTCCGGCCGCGGCAGCGGCGTCACCTGCATCCACCGCTCGTGGAACAGCTCGCCGACGGCCCGCTGCCACCAGTCGTCGATCCGCGACATGCTCTCGTCGGCGCGGGTCAGCATCTCGTTGGTGGACTCCATGGCGTCCTCCAGCCGAGTGGTCAGCACCACGCCCCGCTCCGCGTCCTGCTCGCGCATCTCCTGCACGGCGTCGCCGATCCAGCCGGTGATCTCCTTGTAGCGCTCCGCGGCGCCGATCGGATCCGTCACGACCGCTCCCCATCGGTGTCGAACGGGATGACCACCTGCGGCCGGGCGTGCTCGAACCGGTCGAAGAACAGCCCGCGGCCGGGCCGCGGCGACCAGGTGATCAGCTGGCCGGGCGCGAACGAGCTGAGGTCCTGGCCCTGCACGTCGAACGCCACCCAGGAGCCGATGTCGTCCGCGGACGCGCCCATCATCAGCACGTTCTTCAGCCGCGCGGGGCTGCGCCACCAGCCGATCAGGTGCGTCCGGTGCTCCGGTCCGCTCTTGATCACCTGCCGGAAACTGTCCACTCCGGACACCCGGGTGTCCGGGTCCTTGGCCTCCAGCACGGCGTTCGCGGCGTCCATGCCGTACAGCACGAGGTAGTGCGGCACCGGCTGCTCGGTCGCCGCGCCGGACAGCCTCTCCTCCAGGCCCTTCGCCACCTCGGCCAGGTGCTGGCGGATCCCGTCCAGGCCGACGAAGGCCACCTCGTGGCCCGTCGCCCGCAGCCGGGCGGTCAGCGAGTCGGCGGCCGGCATGGCGTCGTCGATCATCGGGGCGACGGTGAACCGAGCCTCGCCGGCAAGGTGTTGCCGGGCCAGGGAAAGCGTGGCCGCGGCGAGCACGCTGGTGGATTCCGGCAACACGGAGCCGAAGACCGCCATGTTGCGGCCCGGCGCGCGGGCCAGCGACACCCGGGCCGCGCGGTCCTCCACGTCGATGACCTGTCCCAACAGGACGGTCGGGGCCCGGCCGGAAATCGGCTCCAGCGCCTGGAAACCGGGCATGTCGGCGAGCACCGGCACCCTGCTGCCGTCGAACAGCCGCGGCACGGTCAGGTCGGCCGGCTTCATCTCGAACAGCCGGGACTGCACCCGGTCGAAGGTGCCGCGCCCGGTCGCGTCGGGCACGCGGGCGATCTCGTTGCCCTGCTTGACACCCGACTCGTGGTTGACGATGGCGTGCCAGCGCGGCAGGTCGATCGCCGCGGTGTTGCCGTCGGTCAGCACCCGGCGGGCCTTGGGCAGCGCCACCCGCACCGTGAACTGCTCGAAGATGGCGGGCTTGCCCCAGAACGCCTCGATGCTGGAGACGTCCTGGCTGGCCAGCACCAGGTGGATGCCCTGCGAGCGGCCCCGCCGGGCCACGTCCTCCAGCAGGGCAACCGCTTCCCGCGTGACCGCGTCCTTCTCCGAGAACAGGTACTGGAACTCGTCGATCACGGCGATGATCCGGGGCCAGCGGCCGTCCGGGTCCTCCGCACGCAGCTCCTCCAGCTTGGTGACCTCGTGCTGCTTGGCGGCGTCGGCGCGGCGGCGCATCTCGTCGGCCAGGAAGCGCAGCAGCGCGACGCCGAACTCCCGGTCCTGGTTGACGTTCACGCCGACCAGGCGGGCGTTGGGCAGCCACGTCGGGTCCTTGCGGCCCGGCGCGAACTGCGCGAAGGACACGCCCTCCTTGAAGTCCAGCAGGTACAGCTCCAGCTCGGCCGGCGAGTAGCGGGCCACCAGGCCGCCGAGCATGGCGTAGAGGAAGTTCGTCTTGCCGGAGCCGCTGGGGCCGCCGATCAGCACGTGCGGCGAGCTGTCGCCGATGGTGACCGGCACGGCCACGCCGTCCCGGTGCCCGATCGGCGTCTGCACGCCCGAGGACGACTGCTGCGCCCAGAACTGCGCCGGCAGCAGCTCCTCGAACGTGCACACCCGGTTGCGGCGCTTCTCCAGCGCGTCGGCGATCGCCGCGCACGCCCGCGGCACCATCTCCCGTGGCAGCGCCGGATCCACGTGGAAGGCGGCGTGCTCGCCGGACATCGTGGTGCGCCAGGGCTTGTCGTCGAACAGCTTGACCGTCTCGATCGGACTGTTCACGGTGATCGGCACGTCCACCATGATCAGCTGCACGCCGGCGGCCAGCCCGTTGCGGGCGATCCGCTGGAGCTTGTGCAGCTCCTCGTCCTTCAGCGCGTCCGGCCGGCCGAACAGCACCGCGATCCGCCACGGCTCGGTGCGCAGCCCGGCGTCGGATTCCATGGAGCGCAACGAATCGTGCCCGCCGACCAGCACGGAGGTGTGCACCTTGCGGATGTGCTCGGCCAGCTCGTCGAGCATCTCGCCGGGCCGCGCCGGATCGTGCACGGTGAGCAGGCCGGCGCGGGTCAGCGGGTACAGGCCGGGCAGCGAGCCGGTCAGCTGGCCCACATCCCACACGTGCACGTGGACCAGGCCCGGCGCGAAGTGGCTGAGCACCCGCAGCAGCAGCGACTCGACCAGGTTCTCCGCCTGCGCGCGGCTGGTGGACGAGGTGAACACGGCCAGGTGCGAGCGGTCCAGCAGCGGCACCGCGACCGGGAACGACACCGGCAGCGGCGAGGAGGTGGCGATGGCGCTGCCGATCCGCCACAGGCTCGGCACCGGGCCGCGGCCGTCGACCGTGCCGATCTGCCCCAGCCAGTTCTCGTAGTCCTCCGAGGCGCTGCCGGGCGCGGCCTCGGCGACCACGTCGGCCAGTGCCCGCGGACCGTTGTTGGTCCACTTGGCGAAGGCCTGCTCCCAGTCGTCCCGGGCCTGCTTCACGATCTCCGCCAGCCGCGGATCGGTCAGCGACTCGGCGTAGCCGGGATCGTGCAGCGCCCGGTCGATGCCCGTGGCGCGCAGCTCCTGCTCGAACATCTCCCGCGCCTGCTGCACGGAGGCGGAGTCGTGCGCACGCTGGGCGGCGCCGCGGGCCGCGGCGACCGCGTCGTGGAAGGCGGCGAACGCGTCCTGTATCCGTTGCCGGCGATCGTTTCGCCTGTTCAACGCCCACCTCTACGGTCAGTTCACAGGCGACCGGAGAACCGCTCCACGGCTTCCATGGCGCCCAGCAGCAGCGTCAGCTGCTCCCTTGCATGGTCGCACGCCTTGGTCAGTTCCGGGGGCACAAGTGAACGCGGGTGCATCCTGCTCGCCTCGGTGAGGATCGCGTGGGCCTCGGAGAGCCGCTCGCCGGCCTCGGTGAGCTGCTGGTGCGCCGTCCTGAGGTGGTCGAGGACCAGGGCCAGCGACGCCTGCACCTGCTCGACGGAGGCCATCGGCTACAACCGGCCGGCGTAGGACTCCGCGTTGCTCATCGCGGCCAGCACCGCGTCGCGCGCCTCGCCGATCTTCTGCAGCGCCGAGGTGAACATGTTGTTCACGTCGCCGGCCTCGGACTGGCTGCTGCCCTGGGCCGCCTCCTGGAAGGCCTGCTGGGCGTGGCCGATCTCGGTCTCCGCGTCCTGCAACGCGCGGGCGCCCCGTTCGGCCTGCTCCTTGGCCAGCCCGATCTGACCCCTGACCTGCTCGACGCTCGCCATCTCTGAACCGGTCCCTCCCAGTCACGTGACTGCCCGACCGTGCAGTCCAACGCACCCGAACTTAGTACTGTCACACGACGCCCGCTCAACCAGGATCGGCTGATCGAGCGGAATTTCCGCGCATTAGAGTGCACGGTTGGGCTCCGAACGGCGGACCGCTCGGCTCCACTGTAGACGATCAACTTCCGGGCTCCCGCCACACCGGCGGCTCGTCCTCCGTCGGCCACGCCACCTCGGCCTCCACCCGGTCCGCCACCAGCTCCAACGACGTGATGCCGGAGGTCGGCCGGAGCACGTCCAGCCAGCGCTGCGCCACCGAGCCGTCCGGCCGCACCACCTGGGGCGACCACTCGGGGCGACCCAGCGCCTCCGCCGCGTCGGTCACGGCCTGTTGCGGCGCCTGCGGCCACCGCCCGAGATCCAGGTGAACGGAAACGCCCTCGGCACCCTGCGTGACCTCCGTGATGGCGGCGGTGTCGGTGATCCGGCTGGCCAGCGCCCGCGCCTGCCACTGCGCGCCGGCCGGATGCTGCACGGCGACGTCGACCCGCAGCTTCAGGCGGGTGGTGTGCTCGGCCGGAACCGGTTCCGGGGTCTCCGGTTCCTGGTAGCTGACCGGCTGGAACGGGGCCTGCTCGGACCAGGCCTCCACCAGCAGGCGCTCGGCCCCCGCGACCAGCTTGCCGATCAGCTCGGGGTCGTCCAGCACCGTCCAGGCGGTCGGCGGCTCGCAGCAGACGCGGGGCAGCGGCGAGTCCGGGGCCAGTTCCCGCACGAACGTTCGGACCGAGCGGGCCAGCGCGGCGGCGTCGTTGTGCACCTGCACCGCCGGCAGGTCCTTGCCGATCGTCACCGACCAGCAGCCGGGTTCCTCGTCGGAGCAGTCCGCGGCCTCCACGACCCGGCCGCCGATCCGGTCCACGAGGTCGCGGCAGGCGTCATGGGCCTGCCGCTCGTCTTCGGCGCTGACCACCACGGAGATCAGCAGCCTGAGGTCCTGCTCCACCATCGCCGCCAATTCTCCCCCAGGGGCGGCGGCGAGCCGGTGGGAGGGGCCGGAATGCGGGGAAGGGTGCTTTCCCTGCGGTGGGTGCAGGGAAAGCACCCTTCCCCGCGCGCGGTCACTTTCCGTGTTTGGTGGGATCGTCGACGTCGATGCGTTCCTTGCGCACCTTGCCGCTGACGGTCCGCTGCTCCGTCACGGTCTCGGTGTCCAGCCGGACCTTCTCCACCGGAACCGCCTCGGTGTCCACCACCGGGCGCTCGGCGTGCAGCACGACTTCCTGGTCGTCCTCGCCGATACGACCGGGCTCGTCGCCGCGCACCGGCTCACGCTCGACGCGGACCTCCTCGTGCCGCACCGGCACGGTCACCTGTTGCTCCTCGGTGACGACGTACTTGTGCAGCCGCACCCGACCGGTCTCGACCTGCTCGGTGCCGACCCGCAACTGCTCCTCCGAACGGACCATCGTGTGTTCGTCGCGGCTGTCGCGGTTCCGGCCGCCGGCCGGCCTGCCGGCGGCGTCCCGGCCGACGGCGCCGGGCTGTGTTCGGCCGCGCTGTCCGGGCATGCCCCCGGTCATGCCGTAATGCTCGTACAGCTGCCGGCCCTCGTCGTCGGACAGGTGCCCGTCGGCCGCCATCTGCGGCGCGTCCTTGACCGCGTCCTTGGTGGTCTGCACGCGCACGCCGCCGTCGGCGATCCTGGCTCCCTGCAACGGCACGAAACTCTCCCGCTGGCCGAACAGTCCGGTTCGGACGGTCACCCACTGCGGCTGCCGGTTGTCGTCCCCCACGTAGACGTTGCCGACCCGGCCGACCCGCTCGCCGTCGCGGTCGACCACCTCGGCGCCGATCAGGTCGCGGGGGTTGGCGATGCTCGTCATGACTGCGTTCCCTTTCCTCGAATTCTCCCGTAGGCAAAGGGGTTTCCGGGTTGTTCGGACGAAAACGCGAGCCGGGGTCACACGACCGGGTCAAGTTGAGGACAACGCGGTTCCCGGCGCGCTATTCACCGAAGGTATAGTCGGACGGGTGGCGAACGCGTACCTCCTGCCGATCAAGACGGCGGCGCTGATCTTCCCCCTGCTGGCGATGCTGCTGTTCGTGCCGACGGCGATCGTGCTCTACCGCCGGCACGGGGTGCTCAGCCGCTGGCGCGGGCTGTCGTTCGCCACGTTCCTGTACTACTGCCTGGCCGCGTTCTGCCTGGTGATCGTGCCGTTGCCCGGGCCCGGGGTGGACGTCTGCGTCGAGTACGCCGGCTTCGGGCAGCCGCAGCTGATCCCCGGCAACACCTTCTCCGACATCTGGAAGGAGGCCGGCGGCAGCCTCGACCCGAACGCCCTGGTGCTGCACAATCCCGCGGTCTGGGAGACCGGCTTCAACCTGCTCCTGCTGCTGCCGCTGGGCATGTACCTGCGGTACCACTTCCGCCGCGGCCGCTGGACGTCCGCCGCGATCGGGCTGGGCGTGGCGGTGTTCTTCGAGACGACCCAGTTGACCGGACTTTGGGGCATCTATCCCTGCCCCTACCGGCTGTTCGACGTCGACGACATCATCGTCAACACGCTGGGCTGCATGCTCGGCTGGGCGCTGGCCGGTCCGGTCACCCGCTGGCTGCCGACGCTGGACGCCATCGACTCGCGGACGCTGGCGCGCGTCCCGGTGCCGTTCGGCCGCCGGCTGATCGCCCTGCTGCTGGACGCGACCGGCTTCATGTTCATGCTGCCGTTCCCCGAGGCCCTCTACTGGTTCCTCGGCGGCCGCTCGGCCACCAGCGCCTTCCTGCTGGCGCTGCTGTGGTTCGCGCTCTGGTTCGTCGTTACGCCGTGGCTGACCGGCGCCACCGTCGGCAAGCACATCCTGCGGCTGCGGATGGTCGACAAGGACGGCAAGCGGCCGGCCCCGTGGCGGTTGATCGTCCGCGAGGGGCTGCTGGCGCTCGCCTTCGTGCCGCTGAGCTTCGTCGCCATGCTGACGCTGGTGTTCCTGGCCGTCTCCGCGACGAGGCTGCTGGACACGCTGGAGAACCTCCAGCTGTCCACCCTGGTCGGCATCGTCGAGGACCGCCCCGGCGAGGTCGCGTTCGCGGCGTTCTCGGTGCTGCTCAGCGTCGCGCTGCCGGTTGGCTTCGCGCTGTTCGCCCGGCTGCACAACCGTCGTCTCGGCCTGCACGAGCTGGCCTCGGGCGTGCGCAACGTCGCGCTGCCGCCGACCAAGGCGGCCCCGTCAGCCCCCGAGGTGCTCCCCGAAGAACGTCAGGACGCGACGCCAAGCGTCCTCTGACGATTCGTGGTGGTAGCCGAAGCCGAGCACCTTGACCAGCGCCGCCGGCGAGATCCGGTTGGCGAAGCTGTGCCCGGCGTCCGGGTACTCCTTGACGTCGTGCGGGATGTTCCGCTCCGTCAACGCCGCCTCCAGCGTCGCGGCGGCGCCCTTGAGCGTGAAGTCCTTGCCGCCGAGGCTGGCCACCACCGGGCAGGCGCCGTCGATCATCGCCAGGTCCTTGGGCATCACGCCGTAGTACGGGGCCGAGGCCTGGAATCCGCGCGGGGCGCAGAGCAGCGCGAAGCCGCCGCCCATGCAGAAGCCGACGATGCCGATCCTGCCGGTGCAGTCGTCCCGGTCGGCGATCAGTTGCCGCGCCGCCTCGATGTCCTCGAACGCCGGGCCGTGACCGGTGCTCAGCGCCTTGAAGATGCCGCGCACGCACCGGATCGCGCCGCCGCGGGCGTACAGGTTCGGCACGATGGCGACATAGCCGGCGGTGGCGAACCGGCCGGCGGTCTGCCGGACGTCGTCGTTGAAGCCGAGCGCGTCGTGGATCACGACGACGCCGGGCCACGGGCCCTCGCCGGACACCTCCGCCGTCGGCGTGGCCAGATAGCCTTCGAAGGGACCGTTCGGAGCGGAGATCGTCAGGCGCACGGGTCGGACGCTAGCCCTTGACCGCCCGGGCTGTGAAGGCCGCGATGTCCGAGAACACCTCATCGCGGTTGATCTCGTTGAACAGCTCGTGCCGCGAGCCCGGGTAGGTGCGCTCCTCGAAGCCCAGGCCGCGCACGCGATCCGTGCCGGCCCTGGTGTCGGCCTGGTCCACCAGCTGGTCGGCGTCGCCGTGCAGCCACAGCACCGGCAGCTCGTCACCGAGCGGGTGGTCGAAGCTGATCGTCTGGAGCAGCTCCTCCAGCGCCGCCAGCGTCGGCCGCTTGAACGGGCCGTGCCACACCAGCGGATCCGCCGCGTACGCCGCGGTCACCGAGGTGTCCCGGGTCAGCGTCTCCGGGTCGACCGGCGCGTCCGGAATCGTGTCGTACTCCAACAGGTCCAGCACCGGCCAGCTGCCCAGCACCGGCGCGGACAGCACCATCGCCGCCACCCGCTCCGGGAAACGCTGCGCGTAGCGGACCGCCAGCGTGCCGCCGAGCCCGTGCCCGACGAGCACCACCGGCAGGTCGGGGTGCCCGTCGAGGGCCGCCGTCAGCACGGTGTCCACATCGGACACCACTGCCTCGAAGTCGCCGATCAGCGCGCGTTCGCCGGCCGACCGGCCGTGCCCGACCAGATCGGCGCCGACCACCATGGCGCCCATGCCGGCCAGCGCGTCGGCGACGTGCTGGTACCGCCCCAGATGCTCGCCGTGGTCGTGCAGCAGCACGGCCAGCCAGCGGGCGTCGGGATTCGGCCAGGTGCGCGCGCCCAGTTCGCCGCCGTGGCCGGACAGCGTCCATTCGATCGGTGGGATCACCCGTTCACTTCAGCACACTTCACAGCTTGTAGTAAGCGCTGGCGTCGATCTGGCCGTGCTGGCAGACGGGACCGTACTGCCAGGTCACGGTCAGCGGGACGGTCTCGTCCGGTGGGATCGAGATCGCGGAGTTCGCAACGGGCTCGCACGGGTATCCCGCCTCGTTGTCGGCCGGGATCGCGGTCCAGTGCAGGGTCATGGCCGCGCGCTCGCCCGGCGCCAGCGTGACCAGGCTCGGGCCGGGATTGGCCGTCCAGGTCAGCTGCGTCTGCGCGCCGACCAGGGCGAATCCGCCGTGGCCGTAGAGCGTGCAGGTGTTTGCGCTGATGTTGGTGACCGCGAACTGGGCGTACCGCTGGCCCGCGCCGGCCCCGAAGTTCTCCAGATCGGCGCCTAACGTGTCGGCGTTGCAGCGCGTGCTGGCCGGACTCGCCGACGCCACCGGCGCCAGCACCGCCCCCGCGGCCGCGAGCACGCCGGCAACGGCGAGAACACGATTGATGAACATTTTTGACCACCTCCACCACGCTGACGCCGCCCAACGGCTGGAGGTTGCCTTAGTTGATCATGAAACTATCTAGGCGGTGGCCCGCCACCCTTGCGGCAGGAGTTCCATGCCCTGCGTCGGCTCGGTCCACACGTAGGTCCAGCACACCGTGCCGTCGTCCAGCGCGACCCGGATCCGCCGGTAGTCGAGGCCCTCGTATTTATCCAAAGTGGACAGTGTGCGGCGCGGCGAGCGGATCGGCAGCACCCAACCGGGCACCGTGCCGTCGCCCGTGAGTTGTAAGGCGGGATAGCCCATTCCGGTGTCGTAGAGCGTGCCCCGGATGGACGCCCGGCGCGGCCGGCCGGCCACCATCGGCTCCAGCAGCCGCCACGCCTCGCCGCCGGGCTGCAACGTGCCGTACACGAAAATCCGCTTGGGCCAGGAGTCCGGGCTCGGCTCACCGTCCACAGTGGATGCCTTGAGGCCGTCGCCGCCGGCCCGCTTGCCGACCAGGCCCTGCGCGGTCGCCTGGTCCATGTCCGCGCAGCGCACCGGCTTGCCGCGCACCAGGATCGGCTGGCGCACCCGGTCCGCCGCGATGTACGCGAGCACCCGGTCCACCACCGCGCCGTCGTCCAGCACCACCCGGCCGCTGCGCACCCGGGCCAGCCGGTACCGCCGGCCGCGGCCCTCGCAGACGTCCAGCACGCGGACCTGCTCCTCGTCGGCCATCCAGACCGCGTGCTCCTCGACCACGTCCTTGTCGGCCATCAGCGTCGCCGGCCGCTGGTCGTCGACCACGCGCAGACCGGCCGCCCACACCGCGGCCAGGCCCTCGCAGCGGGCCCGCAGCACGACGACCGGGCCGGTCAGGCCCAGCGACTCCCGCAGCCAGGTGATCTTCGACGGGCACGCGTTCGAGCCGTACGCCAGCACCGGCATCCGCTTGGCCATCGGCACCGCGTCGTGGTCGGCGAGCCAGTCGTCGAGGTCCTGCCCGGTGTGGTCGACGCGCCAGCCGGCCGAGCTCTGCCGGTCCGGGCGCAGCGGCGCGCCGATCCCGTTCAGGTGGGCGAACGACACGTCCGGGCGGGCGCCCGGGTAGGGCGCTGCGGGATACTCCTCGTCGCCGAACGGTGCTCGCACGTATCCAGTATTAGTCGAACACGACCACGCTGCGCAGCACGTCGCCTCGGCCCATGCGCTCGAACGACTGCTCTACGTCGCCAAGTCCGATTCGCTCTGTGACGAATTTCTCCAACGGCAGCCGGCCCTGCAGGTGCAGGTCGACCAGCATCGGGAAGTCCCGCGACGGCAGGCAGTCGCCGTACCAGGACGACTTGAGCGAGCCGCCGCGGGAGAAGAAGTCCAGCAGCGGCATCTCCAGCGACATGTCCGGCGTCGGGACGCCGACCAGCACCACCGTGCCGGCCAGGTCGCGCCCGTAGAAGGCCTGCTTCCAGGTCTCCGGCCGGCCGACCGCGTCGATCACCACGTCCGTGCCGAAGCCACCGGTCAGCCCCTGGATCGCCTCGACCACGTCGCCGTCCTTGGCGTTGACGGTGTCGGTGGCGCCGAAGTCCTTGGCCCAGTCCAGTTTCCGCTGGTCGATGTCCACCGCGATGATCTTCGCCGCGCCGGCCAGCCGGGCGCCGGCCACCGCCGCGCTGCCCACGCCGCCGCAGCCGATCACCGCCACCGTGTCGCCGCGGGACACGCCGCCGGTGTTGATCGCCGCGCCCAGACCCGCCATCACGCCGCAGCCCAGCAGGCCGGCGACCTCCGGCGCCACCCGCGGGTCGACCAGCGTGCACTGGCCGGCGTGCACCAGCGTCTTCTCCGCGAACGCCCCGATGCCCAGGGCGTTGCTCAACTTCGTGCCGTCCGCCAGTGTCATCGGCTGGCTCGCGTTGTGCGTGTTGAAGCAGTACCAGGGCCGGCCGCGGCGGCAGGCCCGGCAGTCGCCGCAGACCGCGCGCCAGTTCAGGATCACGAAGTCGCCGGGCGCGACCGTGGTGACGCCCTCGCCGACCACCTCCACGACGCCGGCGGCCTCGTGGCCCAGCAGGAACGGGAACTCGTCGGTGATGCCGCCCTCGCGGTAGTGCAGGTCGGTGTGGCAGACCCCGCAGGCCTGCACCTTCACCACGACCTCGCCCGGACCGGGATCCGGCACGATGATCTTCTGGACGCCCACCGCGGCGCCCTTCCCGGCCGCCACCACCCCGTCGACCTCGTACGGCATCGGCTACCACCCTCCGGCCTCGTCGCCACGTGATCGCCACCCTCGCACTTCCCCGCGCGCATGGCGAGGTTTTCGCCACATGCGCTTCCTAGTTGCGCCCTGGTGCCACATCGGAAGCGCATGTGGCGAAAAAGTGGTCACCGGAACGGGTGACACCGGGCGAAACCGTCGCGCGGGAGCGTCGTTGTGCCCGGTGTGACAGCGGATCCCGTCAGAGTCAGCACGCATGTCGACGCGCCGGCCGAGGTCGTCTACGACCTGGTCAGCGACGTCACCGGCCAGCACCGGTTCACCGAGGAATGCCAGCGCTCGCAGTGGGTGCACCCGGCGACCGGCCCCGAGGTGGGCGCGGTCTTCCGCGGCAGCAACAGGAACGGCCCGTTCCGCTGGGCGACCACGTCCGAGGTGGTCAGCGCCGAGCCGGGCCGCCGCTTCCGGTACGTGGTGCGCAGCCTGGGCGCGCCGATCGCCGAGTGGGAGTACCTGATCGAGCCGGGGGAGCGCGGCTGCGAGGTCGCCGAGACGGTGTTCGACCGGCGCGGCGCGTTCATGCGCTACGTCGTCGCGCCGCTGGCCACGGGCGTGTGGGACCGCTCCGCGCACAACCGCCGGAACATGGAGCGCACGCTGGAGAAGCTGCGCAAGGTCGCCGAGCAGCGGGCGTAGGAAAGCCGGCCAGGGCCGCGCACGATGCGCGTCGGCACGATCCTGACCGGCTAGTCCGAAAAGCGTAGTCGGCTGCGGCATCGGCCGGTACCGGCGTTCCGGTGACATCTACCGGGGCGGCCAGGCGGTCGGGTCGAGCAGCCCCAGCGAGTACGCCCGCGCGACCAGCGCGGTCCGGTTGGGCACGCCGAACCGGTCGGACATCCGCGTCAGGTGGTAGTTCACGCCGTCGCCGGTGATGCCCAGCTCGGCGGCGACCGCCGCGGACGTGGCGCCGCCGGCGATCAGCCGCAGGATCTCCGCTTCCCGGTCCGACAGCTGCACATCGGCCGGCACGGGCGTGATCCGCAACGTCAGCAGCAGCCCGGAGCCGTCGTCGTCGGAGACCGCCTGCACGGTGAGCTCGCCGGTGCCGCCCGGGAACTGCACGGCGATCACCAGCCGGGCCCGGCCGCCGCGCTGCAACCCGGCGACCAGCTTGTCGTAGTCGCGCCGCACCTTGGCCTGGAAGAACTCCAGCACGTGCCGGTCCCGCAGCTGCGACGGGCGGACCGCCAGCGCCTCGGCGAAGGCCGGGTTGGCCACGCCGATGGTGCCGTCGAGGTGGCAGATCGCCGTGGGCACCGGGGTCCGGTCGAGCAGCGCCAGGAAGCGGTTGCGCCACATGCCGGTGCGGCGCTGTTCGGCGTGCAGATCGTGGGCCGCTTCACTCACAGGCAGAATCTACAAGATCTTGTAGCCCTCGGCGTAGTGACGGCCGGCGTCCGGTGCCAGGCTGGTCTTGAGCGATCGAGCAAGCACCGACCTGGGGAACGACGATGACAACCTCGATGGACGTGACGGGCCTCCCGCACCCGGCCAACCGGATCCCGGTGGTCGGCGACGTGGTCGGGACGTCACCCAGGACCCCGATCCAGGACGCCATGCGGATGTCCCGCGAGCTGGGTCCGATCTTCACCCGCAGCTTCTTCGGCAACGACGTGGTCTTCGTGTCCGGCGCCGACCTGGTGGCCGAGGTCGCCGACGAGGACCGCTTCGCCAAGCACGTCGCCCCGTCGCTGGCCCGCATCCGCGCCATCGCCGGCGACGGCCTGTTCACCGCCTTCAACACCGAGCCGAACTGGCAGAAGGCGCACGACATCCTGCTGCCGGCGTTCTCGCTCCAGTCGATGCGCGGCTATCACCCGACCATGCTCGAGGTGGCCAACCGGCTGATCGCGTCCTGGGACGAGCACGTGGACCGGCGGCCGGTCGAGGTCGCCGACGACATGACCCGGCTGACCCTGGACACCATCGGCCTGACCGGCTTCGCCTTCGACTTCGAGTCCTTCCAGCGGCCCGACCCGCACCCGTTCGTGCAGGCCCTGGTCCGGGGCCTGGCCCACGCCCAGGCCAAGGCCCGTGAGCTGCCGTGGATCGGCCCCATCCTGAACAAGGGGGCCGACGAGCAGTTCGCCAAGGACGCCCAGTACCTGGCCGAGGTCGTCGACGACGTCGTACGCCAGCGCAAGGAGTCCGGCGACACCTCCACCGACGACCTGCTGGGCCTGATGCTCAACGCGCCGCACCCGACCGACGGCACGGTGCTGGACGACACCAACATCCGCAACCAGGTGATCACCTTCCTGATCGCCGGCCACGAGACCACCTCCGGCGCGCTGTCGTTCGCGCTGCACTACCTGGTCAAGAACCCGACGGTGCTGGCCAAGGCGCAGGCCGAGGTCGACGCGCTGTGGGGCTCGACGGACAAGCCGCAGCCGACGTACGAGGAGGTCGGCAAGCTCCGCTACGTCCGCCAGGTGCTCAACGAGGCGTTGCGGCTGTGGCCGACCGCGGCGGCGTTCTCCCGTGAGGCGATCGTCGACACCACCATCGGCGGGCACCCGATCAAGAAGGGGCAGTGGGTGGTGGTGCTGGCCCCGATGCTGCACCGGGACGCGGTGTGGGGCGACAACGTCGAGGCCTTCGACCCCTCTCGCTTCGACCCGGAGCGGGAGAAGGCGCGCCCGGTGCACGCGTTCAAGCCGTTCGGCACGGGCGAGCGGGCCTGCATCGGCCGGCAGTTCGCGCTGCACGAGGCGACCCTGTTGCTCGGCATGATCATCCACCGCTACCGGCTGCTGGACACCTTCAACTACGAGCTGAAGGTCAAGGAGACGCTGACCCTCAAGCCCGCCGGCTTCCGCCTGAACCTGGCTCTGCGTACGGAACGCGTCCAGGCTGCGCCGGCCGCCGCGACGCGCGACGTCACGAGGACCGCCGGTCGGGCCAAGCAGGGCACCACTCTGACCGTGTTGCACGGTTCCAACCTCGGCACCTGCCGTGCGATGGCCCGCCAGTTGGCCGACGAGGGCGAGGACCGGGGCTTCACCGCCGTCGCCGCGCCGCTGGACGAGTTCACCGGCAAGCTGCCGTCGGACGGCCCGGTCGTCGTGGTTGCCGCTTCGTACAACGGAAAGCCCACCGACGACGCCGCCGACTTCGTGGCGTGGCTGGACTCCTCGACCGACGACCTGTCCGCGGTTTCCTTTGCCGTGCTTGGCGTCGGCGACCGCAACTGGGCCGCGACGTACCAGCACATCCCGACCCGCGTCGACGCTCGGTTGGCTTCGCTGGGCGCGACGCGGCTGGTGGAGCGCTGCGAGGCCGACGCCTCCGGCGACCTGACCGGCGACATCGAGGCGTGGAGCGACGGCCTGTGGGCGGAACTCCTCACCCGCTACGGGGATCCGGACGCCGTCGTGGAGGTCGACTCCTCCGACCGGCTGTACGACGTGCGGGTGATCACCGGTCCGGTGACCGCCGCGCTGGACGCCCGGTACGAGGTCGGGCCGATGACCGTGCTGGCCAACGACGAGCTGGTGGATGTGGAGAGCCCGCTCGGGCGGTCCAAGCGGCACCTTCGGATCCAGCTGCCCGAGGGCGTTTCGTACCGCACCGGCGATCACCTCACGGTCGTGCCGGACAACCCGTCCGACCTGGTCGACCGGGTCGCCGCGAGGTTCGGGCTGAACCTGGACCTGGTCGTGGCGATCAACCCGCGGCAGAAGACCCGGCGGGCCATCCCCGTCGACCGGCCCGTGACGATCCGCCAGCTGCTCACGCACTTCGTTGAGCTGCAGAACCCGGCGACGCCCGCGCAGATCGAGGTCCTCGCCTCGTGCAACCCGTGCCCGCCGGAGAAGGCCGCGCTGGAGGCGCTGACCGAGACCGACCTGAGCCTGTTGGAGCTGCTGGAGCAGAATCCCGCCTGCCAGCTGGCGCCCGAGATGTTCCTGGAGATGCTGTCGCCGATCCAGGCCCGGCACTACTCGATCTCGTCGTCGGCCTTGCTGAAGCCCGGTGAGATCGAGCTGATCGTCGGTGTCGTCTCCGGCCCGTCCCGCACCGGATCCGGTGAGTTCCACGGCGTGTCGTCGTACTACCTGTCCCGGCTCGCCGCCGGCGACCAGCTGCGGGCCCGCGTCGACCCCGCCCGCGAGGCCTTCCGCGCTCCCGAAGACCCGGCCACGCCGGTGATCTTCGTCAGCGCCGGCACCGGTTTGGCTCCCTTCCGGGGATTCATCGGCGACCGGGCCGCTGAGTTGGCCGCCGGCAAGGCTTTGGGCCCCGGGCTGTGCTACTTCGGCGTGCGCCACCCCGACGTCGACTACCTGCACCGCGCCGAGTTGGAGGCCGCCGAGCAGGCCGGCGTCATCTCCATGCGGCCCGCCTTCTCCCGGGCCGAGGTCGACGGCGTCAAGTACGTGCAGGACCGCATCGCCGCCGACGGCGACGAGGTCTGGGCGGCCCTTTCCACCGGTGGCCGCGTGTACGTCTGCGGCGACGGCAAGGGCATGGCCCCCGCCGTGCGTGAGGCCTTCAAGTCCATTCATCGCAGTCACGGCAGCGGCGACGACCAGGCGTGGCTGGACGGTCTGATCGCCGAGGACCGCTACGTCGAGGACGTCTGGGCCGGCTGAGTTTCTGGTAGCAAGGAAGTCGGCCCCGGGAGCCCCGGGGCGACTTTCTGGCGCAGGGGGGCGGAAATGCGGGTCGCGCTGGTCGGGTCGGTGGCACTCGTGGCGCTGGTGTCCGGCGGGATCTACTCGTTCGCGCCGGCGGATGCGGCCGGCGAGCTCGGGGCGGTTCACGTCGACGGCGCCTACCAGCGGATCGGTGGCCGCGACTGGTCGGATTGGTCCCATCAGCTCGCCGGGGCCTATGCCCTGTATGCCGGCCCGCCGATCGCCGGCCGCGTCGCGTCGGTGATCACCGGGCCGAGGCTGAACCTGAATCCCGGCCGATCCGCCACGGACAATGCTTTCCTGGAACTTGCCCATGCATCGCTGCCACACGGTTGCTATCTGACCGTTGGCCGGTATCGGCCCGACCTCGATGCCTCCCCGGATCTCTGGATCACCGGCGACCAGGTCGCGGACCTGCGGGCCGGTCGGCTCGACATCGTGCAGCTGATGGTGCTGTGCGGGCCTACCGCTTGATCTTGTAGAGCAGCCTCCGCCCCCGGAATCAACGCTTTCTTTTCCGGGGAAACACCTGGTAGTCCTGAATCACCGACTTCCAGGGGGACCCATGACTTGGTTCGTTGACGACCGCTGCACGAACTGCGATGTGGCTCGGCAGTTCGCGCCCGACCTGATCGCCGAGGTGGACGGCCGCTCGCA
This sequence comes from Kutzneria buriramensis, assembly GCF_003387475.1. Taxonomy (GTDB): domain Bacteria; phylum Actinomycetota; class Actinomycetes; order Mycobacteriales; family Pseudonocardiaceae; genus Kutzneria; species Kutzneria buriramensis. Next base: position 100,330 of record NZ_QUNO01000025.1, read on the forward strand.
GTTGATCCGACAGCCGTCGACCGACGATGAACGCCGGGCACTGCACACCGCCGCCTACGCCTGCCACACCCGATCCATCCGCCACACTTCCGACCGCCTCGACCCCGACCTCGACCCGTTCCCGCTGCCGCTGGACGAAGGCCTTTTCCACTGTGGACACAACTCGCCCCGCACCGCCGCCGCCAACTCGTACCTGCTGCGTCGGCCCACCGGCACCCTGATGATCGACACTCCCCGCTGGAGCGCCGCTCTGGCCGACCGGTACGAGGCCTTCGGCCCCGTGACCGACGTGCTGCTGACCCACCGCGATCACGCCGCCCACGGCCGTCAGTACGCCGACCGTTTCGGGGCCCGCCTGTGGATCCACGAAGGCGACCTGGATGCAGCCCCCGACGCCGACCAGATCCTCCGCGGCCTGGCCCCCGTCGAGGTCGCCCCCGGCGTCGTGGCCCACCCCCTCCCCGGCCACACCCTCGGCAGCGTGCTCTACATCGCCGACGACAGGTACTGCTTCACCGGCGATTCGTTCTACTGGTCCCGCACCACCGCCGACCTCGAGGTAGCCGAAAACGTCACCTGGTACGACATCCGCGAGCTGGCCGCCTCCCTTGCCCGCACTGCCCCCACGGTCCGTTTCGAGTGGGTCCTCCCCGGCCATGGCGACCGCAAACGCCTCCCCTCCAATGACATGGCGTCCCGCCTTCAGCGCCTGGCCGCCCGAACCGCCGCCCTGGAGCCGCGGCCCATCGACTTCACCGCCATGCGCTGGTGAACTACCGCGATAAGGTCACCCGGGTCGCAAACGCTTGCGGGCCATTCTCCCCGCCGGTGCCGGAGCCCGGGCGGGATAACTGCACGAACGATCGTACTATTACCCGCGTGGACGGGAGAGTGATCCGAGGCGAGCAGACCCGCCGGAACATCCTGGCCAGGGCGGTGGACATCGCCTCGGTCGAGGGTCTGGAGGGACTGTCGATCGGGCGCCTGGCGACGGACCTGGACGTCAGCAAGAGCGGCCTGTTCGCGCACTTCGGCTCCAAGGAGGAGCTCCAGCTCGCCACGATCGAGGCGGCGGCGCGGATCTTCTACGCGGAGGTGATCGGCCCGGCACTCGTGACCCCGCCCAGCCCGGACCGCGTCTACCACCTGCTCGACCGCTGGCTCGCGTACTCCAGAACCCGCGTCTTCCCCGGCGGCTGCTTCTTCGCCAGGGTCGGCGCGGAGTTCGGGGGCCGGCCGGGCCGGATCCGGGACGCGATCGCCGAGCTGGACTGCACCTGGCTGGGGGTGGTCGCCCAGGCGATCGCCCAGGCGCGCATGGAATCCGATCCGGATCAGCTGGCGTTCGAGCTGAACGCTTACGCGCGCGCGGCGAATGCAGCATCCTTGGTGCACGGGGACGACAACGCGTACGAGCGGGCCGATCGCGCGGTGCGGGCGGCGCTGGGGAGGTGACCGTGGCGGAGAACCACGTCTGGCGGGCGGAGAACTACCGCAGCTCCAACACCCGCCAGTTCCGGACGGCGATGGAGGCGCTGGAACTGGCCGGACTGCGCGGCGGACGGCTGGCGGATGTGGGCTGCGGCAGCGGGGAAATCACCAGGGAAGTCGCCGAACGCGGCTACACGGTCGTCGCCAGCGACGTGTCGCCGTCGATGGTGGAAGCGACCCGGCAGCTGTGTGCCGGCCTCCCGGTGACCACAACCCTTCAGGACGCCCGCAAGCTCGAACTCGATGGCAAGGCGTTCGACATCGTGCACTGCTCGTGGGTCCTGCACTGGCTCGACGACATCGACCACGCCCTCAACGAAATGGCCCACGCGCTCGCCCCGGGCGGCGCGCTGGTGCTGCAATGGAGCCGTGGCAGGAAGATCCGCGACGGTTCGGACATCGTCGAGGAAGTGATCAACCGCCCCCGCTGGCGCGATCGCCTCGCCGCCATCCCGTTCGCCATGCGCCAGCACCCCGCCGAGGAAGTGGCCGCACAGCTCGAAGGTGCCGGCCTCGCCATCGAGCTCCCGCCGACGGAACTCGACGGCGGGTTCCCGGCGGAACCCGTTGCCCTGGGTCGAATCATGCGTGCGGCCGGCCTCGCCGCTCAGGCCGACGCGCTCGGTGACGACGCCGATGACTTCGTCACCGAGGTCGCCACCGAGCTGATCGCCGCGAACACTCTGAACCCGCACAACACCCGCCTGATCGCCCGGCAAGGCTGAGGTTCACGCGCGGCATGTCACGGCAAGGGCATCCCGTGCGGGGTGACGATGTACACGACACCGCCCGGCCCGCTGCCGACACCGCCGCCGGGAAGCGGCCGTTCGGTGCGCAGCCACACGTTCTCGAACTGGCCGCGCTTGTACACGTTCCGCACGGCCGGGTCGTCGCTCGACGCGGGGTCGTTGACGATCACGTCCCCGGTTGCGGTGAAGCCGACCACGACCATGATGTGCCCGGACGTGGAGTAGCCCGCGCCGTCGAGCTCGCTGGCCTGGAACGACTGCGAGGTGATCACGGGGATGCCCCGCTTGATGTAACCCTCCAGCTCCTGCAACGAATGCAGCCGGGTGATGTGGGCGTCCAGACCGTAGCTCGCGGCGTAGGCGGTGTTGAACGGCCAGTTGCCGGCGCCCTGGTAGTCGTAGTCGTACGTGCCGCGAGCGGCGAAGTCCACGCTGGGGTCGGCGTAACTCGGGTCGACCCACGAAAGCTGTTGCGCGGTGGGGTGTTTGCCCCAGTACTCGACGACCATCTGTGTCGACGTCGGGCTGCACCACGCCTCGCCGCCGCCGTCGTACTGCGGGTACTGTCCTTTGTGGATGTCCTGGGAGTACCGCGGCACCGGCAGCTCGATGCCCCACGCCCCGCCGCTGGGGCTGGTGGGCACGGTGAACCGGTCGGGCACGGCGGACGTCATCGCGCCGACCATCCGCAGGTGCGGCGACACCGAAACGCCGTGCAACCGGTACAGAGTCACCCGAAGCTGGTACGACATGAGCTGCACGCCGTCGGCCGCCTCGAAGGTGTCGACGTCGATGGTGCCGGTGGCGTCGGTCTGGTCGGGCACGCTGGTGCGCTGGATGTCCTCGTCGCCGGACGCCCAGCGTCCCATCACGTACCAGCCGGTCTGGGTGCCCTTCGACGACGTCCCCCGCATCTCCACCTGCAACCAGGTGCCGGCCGGCGTCGCCGCGTTCCACGACGCGATCAGCTGGGTGGCCCCGAATCGCTGGCTGTACGGGGGAGAGGTCCAGGTGGAGTAGTCGTAGGTCCTGGTGGTGCCCAGCGCCGGCTCGGTGTGCTGGACGGTGCCGGCGGGCCGGCCGATCACCAGCCCGTCGCGGACGATCATGCCGTCGGAGTGTCCACTGTGGAACTGGGCGTCGCTGCTCCACTGGTGGAAGTCCACCGGCGCGACCGAGGTCGCGGCGGTGGCGGGCGCGGTGGTCAGCTGCGCGATGAGGGCGCCGGCGACGGTGCCCACCAGGGCCAGCCTGGTCAACCGGTTGTGCACAGGGCTCATCGGTACTCCTCGGTGGTGCTGGGACGGCTCTCGTGGTGGGTGCGGTCGAGCGCGGTGACCGCGTAGCTGTGACGGCCCGTCGGCAGGGTGAGACCGGTGCCGCGCAGCGTGGTGAGCAGGTTCCCGTCCTGGTAGACGGCGTACGAGGTGGCGAAGCCGATCCAGTGCAAGGTGTTTCCGGTCAGCGGCAGCAGAATCGGGGCGGGCGGGGTGTGCCCGGCGACGGTCGGCCGGACGGGGACGATCGCCGGCCGGGCGTAGAGATCGGTGCGCAGCCGGTCGGTGAAGCCGAGGGGATCGGCCAGCAGAGTGGTGGTGTTGTACAGGATGTCGCCGTTCGCGCCGGGGGTGGCGCGGTCCAGGGCGATGTGCCGGGGCATCTCCGCGGGGTCAAGCCACGCGGCCGGGCTGGCGGTGCCGATCTTGTACACGGCCTGCCCGATGTACAGCGAGACCCCGGTGCCGGCGACCTCGTGCGCCCACCACGGCAGCAGCTTGGCGTAGTCCGCGATGGTGTAGCCGACCGGCCAGTACAGCTGCGGCGCGATGTAGTCGACCCAGTGGTTGCGGATCCAGGTCCGGGTGTCGGCGTACAGATCGTCGTAGTCGTGCACGCCGCCCTGCGTGTCGGAGCCGGTCGGATCGGTGCGCGCGTCCCGCCAGATGCCGAACGGGCTGACGCCGAAGGCGATCCACGGCTTCATGGCGTGGATCCGGGATGACAGCTCGCTGATCAACTTGTCCACGTTCGAGCGGCGCCAGTCGCCGATGTCCGGGAACCCGCCGCCGTAGCGCGCGAACGTCTGTCGGTCGGGGAACTGTTGGCCGGCAACGGGATACGGGTAGAAGTAGTCGTCGAAGTGCACGCCGTCGATGTCGTAGCGGCGCGTGGTGTCGAGAATGACCTTCTCCACGAACTGCCGCACGGCCGGGATGCCGGGGTTGTAGTACAGCTGGCCGCCGTAACCGACGACCCAGTCGGGGTGCAGCCGCGCCGGGTGATTCGGCGCGAGCAAGGTGGCATCGCCCTGGAGGCTGATCCGGTACGGGTTGAACCACGCGTGGAATTCGAGATCACGCTTGTGCGCCTCGGACACCAGGAACCGCAGCGGGTCGTAGCCGGGATCCCGGCCCTGCGTCCCGGTCAGATACTGCGACCACGGCTCCAGCGCGGACGGGTAGAACGAATCCGCGGTCGGCCGGATCTGCACGAAAACGGCGTTAACGCCGGTGGCCTTGGCCCGGTCGAGCAGCGAGAGGTAGTCCGCCTTCTGCTGCGCGACCGGCAGTCCCGGCTTGGTCGGCCAGTCGATGTTGGCCACGCTGGCGATCCACATGCCGCGCAGCTCCCGCGCGGCGGTGGTCGTCGCGGCCGCCGCCGGTAGCGTGACAACCACCGTCAGTAGCGCTGCCAGCGCAATCGCGAGCCTTCGCACGCCCGTCACCTCGCTCATCCTATGGTCAAGGATTTTCGCGATGGCATGCGGCGGTGTAAATACCTGCCCAGATGCAACTTCCGGCAAGTCCCGGCATTCCGCCGTTCGGCGGGTGTCAGACCTGCGCCGACGCGCCCACGGGGTGCCGCGTGACCGTTCCCGTGACTCCGTCCAGCCCCAGCGCCACGAGCGTGACGATGCCGACCGACAGGCACAAACCGGCGACCGTGTCGGTGGAGTAGTGGAAGCCGTCGACGATCAGCGCCAGCATCACGATGCCGGACACGGCCGCCAGCAGCACGCCCAGTGCCACGCGCAGCGCAAGGGTCAGGCCGGTCGCGCCGAGCAGGATCACCCCGAGCGCCGCGCATTCCGACACCGTGCCGACAGTGTGCCCGCTCGGGTACGACAACAGCGTGGAGTTGTAGCGCCGCCCCACCAGTGGCTTCAGCACGACCTCGGTGATCAGGATCGACGCCAGCGGCCCGAGCGCGGCCAGCGCCGCGATGTCGAACCGGCGGCGCAGTACCGCCGTCACGACCACGACCGCCAGCACGGTCGCCACCACCGCCAGGTCGGCGACGTGCAACAGGTCGTACAGCAGCAGGCGGTCCCGGCCGAAGACCGTGAACAGCCGGTCGTCCACGGCGTCGTCGAAGGCGCCGGCGCGGCGCTCCCCGTGATACAGCGCCGCCCCCACGGCGACGACGACGGCGCAGACCACGACGAGGCCGACGGCGGGTCGGCGCGCCTGGGGCGGCAGCAGGCTCACCGGTCAAGGCTACGGAACGCCGGTAGGTTGCTCATGTGAGCACGGGAGCCAAGATCTTGGTCCGGCCGCGGCCGCGGCCCCAGGCGAGCCGGGTGCTGGTGTGCCTCGGCTACAGCGGCGGCGGCACCGCCCCGTTCCGGTCGTGGGCGACGCAGTTGCCGGACGACATGGAACTGGTGCTGGTCTGCTACCCCGGTCGGGAGAGCCGGTTCTCCGAGCCGTTCGCCACCGAGTGGGATCCGCTCTGCGACGAGGTGGTCGACGCCGTCGTCACGGAGGTCGCGACCAGGCCGTACGTCCTGTTCGGGCACAGCATGGGTGCGGTGATGGCGTTCGAGGTGGCGGCCCGCGCCGAGCGCCGCGGCCACGGGCCGACGGCGCTGACGGTGTCGGCCAGCGAGGCGCCGACCGACTGGCCGGTGCCCGGCCACGAGCCCAACCTCGGGCAGACCGACGACGAGCTGCTGCACTGGATGAGCACCGTCGGCCAGCTGCCGCAGGCGCTGCTCGACGAGCCGGAGCTGGTGCAGATGGCGGTCGCGCTGCTGCGTGCCGACCTCACGGTCAGCGCCAGCTACCGGTACCGGCCGGGCACCACGGTGCGGGCGCCGCTCCAGATCGTCTACGGCGTGGACGACGGCGACGACTCCGCCGGCAACGCCAAGCGGTGGATGGGACTCGGCGAGGGGTCGGTGCGGGTGGACGAGCTGCCGGGCGGCCACTTCTACACGCCGGAGATCTGGTCGGCCTTCCCGAGTCGAATCGCTTCGCTTTAAGTTCGTTTACAAAGTGAACATTTCCTGAACCTGCAACTACTTGAAAATAGAACTAGGCGGGCCACTGGCTGTGGCCCGCCTAGTCGCTTCTCGGGAACCTAGTCGGCACGGCGGGGGTTCGCGCCACTGTCGTCCCGGTCGGCGGTGTCGACCCGATCTACCGCCCCACCGGCGGCACGCCGCCGGCGATCAGGTCCGCGTACGGCTGCGTCGGCCTCGACGCGACGCGCACCAGCTGGCCGTCGGCCTTGGACCGCTCGACCGAGCTGCTGTGCTCCCGATACGCGTTGTACAGCGCCCCGCCCGAGTGCAACGCCTTCTCTGCGTGAAAGGCGAAGTCCCGGGACGGCGGCTTGGCCCCACTCTCCACTTTGGACACGTATGAGCGGTCATAGCCCATCCGTCGTGCGAGTGTGGTCCTCGACAGCCCGCGCAGCGTCCGCCAACGCTTGAGTTCTCCAGCGAAGACGTTCGCGGCGGCCTCGGCATCATCAGCCGGGAATTGGCCAGTCGCCATTGTCACCTCCCCAGATTTGACCGTGGAGGCCCGACAGTACTCCCTGAGCAACTGCTCAGTATACAGTTTCGCGAAGTCCATCCGATCGTCGTGCGGCCGGTCGGGGGACCGCCCTTGACCGGTGGTGGACAATCACCGCCGCGGCCGTCTGGAACAGCAGGTTGGCGGCCTCGTCGTCGCGGGCGGGATCGCCGCTGGTGATCCACTCCAGCACCGAGTTGAGCACAAGATCGGTCACGCCCCGGGCCAGCCAGGCCCGCAGCTGCGGATCCTTGACGGAGTCGGCGAGCGTCTGCTCGGCCACCTGCACGGTCTGCGCGACGAGCGCCTGGGCGTACTCGGCGAAGACCGGCTCCCGGACCGCGTGTCGGAACAGGAGCGTGAAGCCGGCCGGGTCGCGCCGGGCGGCGGCCAGCAGCGCGCGCAGGCCGACCTCGGTGTCGTAGCCGAACTGGGAGCTGTCGACCAGCCGCTGCCAGGTGGTGTCCAGCGCGGCGGTGTAGATGTCCTTCTTGGTGGCGTAGTGCCGATACAAGATGATCTTGGTGACACCGGCCTCCGCGGCGACGTCGTCCATCGACGTGCCGTTGTAGCCGCCACGGGCGAACGCCCGGGCCGCGGCCGCCACGATGCTCGCGGCCCGTTCCTGGCGCGGCATCAGCCGCCGGCCGCCGACGTCCCGCATCCGCTGTGCCCCCGTCCGCCTTCGAGGCACCGACGTTACCCGGTGCACGTGGATGATCGCGAAGAGCTAGCGCGTGTCGGGGCATGGATCGGTGGGTGGACGCGCAGGATCCGGTCAGATGTCCCGTTTTGTCATCGGCCGCGGCGAAAATGCGGCCACCCAATCGTGGCGTTCGCGGTTATCCCGTGAATGGTGTGATTGCTTTTATGGCCAATCGCGACTTCCGGTCAGAAAAATCGGCGCGATCTGGTGACGTTGGGTGAGCGGCTGGTCACGTGTGGCTTTGTGACGCGACAAGCATCGTCCCGGCGCGCGGCGTGACGGTCCGCCACTCGAACGGCCGAATGTCGCGTCGACCTCGGCAGATTTTGTCTCTTTGGAGTGGTTCGCGAGACATCGGATGATCCGACACGTCCGTCGTCCTACCGCAATGGTGAACGAGGGTCGGCGGGGAAAGAGAACCCGAATGGCGGCGCGACGCCACCTCGCTGTCCTATTGCCGCGCGGTGCCGAGGTGAAATCGGTCGGCGATGCTACCGACGGTGGATGGTAGCTAGCCGAGTTGGGTGAACAAAAGACCAAACTTCCGGCCCTGCAATGGTCACCCGCTCGGGCGACTGTACGTCCGCTGAACGGCGGTGCTAGTTTCGCTCCTGTCGGCATCCAAATCGGCCTGCGATTAATTCGCCTTCGTCCCGTGCGGGTCGAACGCGCTTTTCTTTTCTATTCCTCTTAGTCGATCTGGTGAGGAGTTGTCCGTCGTGACGGAGACATTGGAGCCGGGAGCAGGAGTTGAGCAAGGGCAGTCCCAGCTGAGTCTGGGCACCGCCGCCGCGCGGAACCTGTCCACCACGACCAAGTCCGTCCCGCAGATGCAGGGCATCACCTCGCGCTGGCTGCTGCGCGTGCTGCCCTGGACGCAGGTCAACGGCGGTGTCTACCGGGTCAACCGGCGCCTGAGCTACACCGTCGGCGACGGCCGCATCGAGTTCACCAACACCGGGGCCGACGTCCGAGTGATCCCCGCCGAGCTGGGCGAGCTCCCGTTGCTGCGTGGCTTCGAGGAGATGGACGTCCTGGAGGCGCTGGCCGGCCGGTTCAGCCAGCACGAGTACGCGCCCGGCGACGTGATCGCCGAGGCCGGCAGCGGCTCGGACCGCGTCTACCTGATCGCGCACGGCAAGATCAACAAGATCGGCGCCGGCAAGTACGGCGACGAGTCGGTGCTCGGCACGCTGGCCGACGGCGACTACTTCGGCGTCGAGGCACTGGTGGATCCCGACGCCAACTGGGACTTCACGGCCAAGGCCGTCACCAGCGCCACCGTGCTCTCGCTGACCCGCGCCGACTTCCAGTCGTTGTGCGACCAGTCCACCGAGCTGCGCGAGCAGGTGGTGTTGTTCCAGGCCAACGCCGCGCTCGGCAGCAACGACAGCGGCGAGGCCGCGATCAGCGTCGCCTCCGGCCACACCGGCGAGCCCGACCTGCCCGGCACGTTCGTCGACTACGACGCCTCGCCGCGCGAGTACGAGCTGAGCGTCGCGCAGACCGTGCTGCGGGTGCACACCCGCGTCGCCGATCTCTACAACCAGCCGATGAACCAGACCGAGCAGCAGTTGCGCCTGACCATCGAGGCGCTGCGCGAACGTCAGGAGCACGAGCTGGTCAACAGCCGCGACTTCGGCCTGCTGCACAACGCCGACTTCAGCCAGCGCATCCACACCCGCACCGGCGCGCCCACCCCGGACGACATGGACGACCTGCTGGCCACGGTGTGGAAGGAGCCCACGGTCTTCCTGGCCCACCCGCGCACGATCGCCGCGTTCGGCCAGGAGTGCACGAAGGCCGGCATCTACCCGGGCAACACCGACTTCGGCGGGCACCAGATGCCGTCCTGGCGCGGCGTGCCGATCCTGCCGTGCAACAAGATCCCGATCACCGAGCAGCGGACCAGCTCGATCATCCTGATGCGCACCGGCGACGAGCACAACCAGGGCGTCGTCGGCCTGCACCAGACCGGCCTGCCCGACGAGTACCAGCCGGGTCTGTCCGTGCGGTTCATGAACATCAACGAGAAGGCGATCATCTCCTACCTGGTCAGCGCCTACTACTCGTGCGCCGTGATGGTGCCGGACGCGCTGGGCATTCTCGAGGACGTCCAGCTCGGCGCGAACTGACTCACCCGACCGCAGGCCCGACCGGACCGGACGGGCACCGAAGTGCCCGCACGCCGCCGAGGACGACCCCTCGGCGGCGTGCGGGCCACCGACCCATCGCACAAGCGCGTTCGTGATTGGAGCACCACGTCGTGACCGAGACCCTGGACCCGGCCGCCACCCGATTGAGCCTTGGCACAGCGGCCGCCCGGCAGCTGGCCACGACGACCAAGTCCGCCCCGCAGATGCAGTCGATCTCGCCGCGCTACCTGCTGCGCATGCTGCCGTGGGTGGAGGCGAAGGGCGCCACCTACCGCGTGAACCGTCGGCTCACCTACGCCGTCGGCGACGGCCGCGTCGCCTTCACCAGCACCGGCGACGCCGTGCGGATCATCCCGGAGACGCTCACGGAACTCCCGCTGTACCGGGGTTTCGAGGACACCGAGGTGCTGCACGCCATCGCGGATCGGTTGGTGCAGCGGGAGTTCTCCGCCGGCGACACCATCGTGGCCGCCGGCGACCCGAGCGAGGCGGGCTTCCTGATCGCCTACGGCCGGGCGGAGATGGTCGGCGTCGGCAAGTACGGCGACGAGGCGCGGCTGGGCAGCCTCGCCGAGGGCGAGTACTTCGGCCAGCAGATGATGGAGGAGTCGCCGGGGCCGTGGCAGTACACGGTGCGCGCGGCCACGCGGTGCATCGTGCTGACCATGTCCCGCGACCAGCTCGGCCCGTTGCTGGCCGGGTCGGAGTCGTTGCGGGCGCACGTGGAGCGCCTGCGCGCCGGCACCGCGCTGGCCCAGAACAAGCACGGCGAGGCGGCGATCGAGCTGACCTCCGGCAGGTCCGGCGAGTACACGCTGCCCGGCACCTTCGTGGACTACGACCTGTCGCCGCGCCAGTACGAACTGGCCGTGGCGCAGACGATGCTGCGCATCCACACCCGCGTCGCCGACCTCTACAACGGTCCGCACGACCAGGTGCAGGAGCAGATCCGGCTCACCGTCGAGGCGCTGCGCGAGTGCCAGGAGAACGACATGCTCAACAACCCGGAGTTCGGGCTGCTGCACAACGTCGACCTCAAGCAGCGGGTGCTGCCGCGCAGCGGCCCGCCCACCCCGGACGACATGGACGAGCTGGTCTCCCGCCGCCGCAAGACCAAGTTCTTCCTGGCCCACCCCAGGGCGATCGCCGCCTTCGGCCGGGAGCTCACCGCGCGCCGGATCTACCCGTCGCCGGTGCTGGTGGACGGCCGGCCGATGCAGTCCTGGCGCGGGGTGCCGATCCTGCCGTGCGACAAGATCCCGATCGACCCGGACACCAACACCACGTCCATCCTGGCCATGCGCACCGGCGAGGACGACAACGGCGTGATCGGCCTGCACCAGACCGGCATCCCCGACGAGCGCGAGCCGGGCCTGTCCGTGCGCTTCACCGGCATCAACGACAAGGCGATCCTGTCCTACCTGATCAGCACCTACTACTCCTGCGCGGTGCTGGTGCCCGATGCCCTGGGCGTGTTGGAAGACGTCGAACTGGGGAACTGATGCCGCAGCCGTTCGAACTGCCCGAGTTCTACCTGGTCCACCCGGCCCGGCTGAACCCGAACCTGGAGGAGGCGCGCGTCCACACCCGCAAGTGGGCGCGCGACTTCGACATGCTCGACACGCCGGCGTTCGAGGGCGGCGAGATCATCTGGTCCGAGGCCGAGCTGGACGCGATGGACTACGCGCTGCTGTGCGCGTACACCCATCCCGAGTGCTCGGCCGAGCTGCTCAACCTGATCACCGACTGGTACGTCTGGGTGTTCTTCTTCGACGACCACTTCCTGGAGCTCTACAAGAAGCCCAAGGACATCAAGGGAGCGAAGAAGTACCTGGACGGGCTGCGGGCGTTCATGCCGCTGCACGGGGAGATCACCGCCACGCCGACCAACCCGGTCGAGGCCGGCCTGACCGACCTGTGGCGGCGCACCATCCCGATGATGTCCCAGGAGTGGAAGGTCCGCTTCATCGAGAGCACGCTCAACCTGCTCGTCGAGTGCATGTGGGAGATCGTCAACATCGACGAGGGCCGGGTGGCCAACCCGATCGACTACATCGAGATGCGCCGCAAGGTCGGCGGCGCGCCGTGGTCGGCCAACCTGGTCGAGGTCGCGGTGGGCGCCGAGGTGCCGGACGCGATCGCCCGCACCCGGCCGTTACGCGTGCTGCGCGACACCTTCGCCGACGGCGTGCACCTGCGCAACGACGTCTTCTCCTACCAGCGCGAGGTGGAGGAGGAGGGCGAGAACGCCAACATGATCCTGGTGCTGGAGACGGCGCTGGGCTGCACGACGCAGGAGGCCGCGGAGGCCACCAACGACCTGATCACCTCCCGTATGCAGCAGTTCGAGCACACCGTGTTCACCGAGCTGCCGATCCTGTTCGACCAGCACGGATTGCGGCCGGACGAGCGGATGGCGGCGCTGGTCTACGCCCGCGGTTTGCAGGACTGGCAGTCGGGCGGGCACGAGTGGCACATGCGCTCCAGCCGGTACATGAACGCCAATGCCGACAGGTCCGGCTGGGTCCCCGGCGGCCCGACCGGTCTCGGCACGCTCGGCGCGCGGTTCGGCTTTCCCGAGCGGCTCAAGCGTTACGGCCACGTGCCGCACGCGGTCGGCCCGACCTCGTTGCCCGAGTTCACCATGCCGTTCAAGGTGCGGCGGAACCCGTTGCTGGACAACGCCCGCCGCAACTCTGTCGACTGGGCCCGGGCGATGGGCATGACCGCCGAGGGCGTGTGGACCGACCGGCAGCTGGCCGGCTACGACTTCGCGCTCTGCGCCGCCGGCCTGCACCCGGACGCCGGCCAGGAGGAACTGGACCTCGGCGCCCAGTGGGCGCTCTGGGGCACCTACGCCGACGACCTGTTCCCGATGATGTTCTTCCACACCAGGGACCTCGTCGGCCCGCGGGCGTTCGTGGCCCGCAGCCTGGAGTTCCTGCCGCTGGACTGCGCGGCCGGTCCGGCGCCGGCGAACGCGTACGAGCGAGGCCTGGCCGACCTGTGGCGGCGCAGCGCGCTGCCGCTGGCCGACGAGGACCGCGCCCGGTTCCGGCGGACCCTGGAGCGGATGCTCGAGGCGTTCGTCTGGGAGGCCGATCACCACCAGCAGAACCGGATCCCGGATCCGGTGGACTACATCGAGATGCGCCGCGACATCTGGGGCTCGCTGCCGACCATGAGCCTGCGCCGGACCGGGATCGTCCCGGCGGAGTTCTTCGCCACCAGCCAGGTGCGCGGCCTCGAGTGCTCGGCGATGGACCAGGCGTGCTTCGTCAACGACATCTTCTCGTACCAGAAGGAGATCGAGTTCGACGGCGAGCTGATGAACATGGTGCTGGTCGTGGAGAACTTCCTCGGCTGCGGCAAGGACCAGGCCGTCGCCGTGGTCAACGACCTGATCACAGCGCGGATCGAGCAGTTCGTCCGCACCCGCGACCACGAGATTCCCACGCTGTGCGAGGAGTTCGGCTTCACCGCCGCGCAGCGCAAGGCCGTGGACGGCTACGTCCGCGCGCTGGAGGACTGGATGGCCGCGATCCTCGACTGGCACCGCACGACCGCCCGCTACCGAACCGCCGAGCTGGTCCGGTCCCGCGGCGGCCACGGCTTCGCGTTGCCCAGCGGCTTCGGCACCTCCGCCGTGCGGATGTTCGCCTCCTGAGCTCCTGAGAGGGAGTGGTTCCCATCGATGTCATCTCGCAGCCCCGCTCCGCCGCCGACGTCCTGGCGTGGAGCCGTGGCGTGGTCGACCCGGCGATGCGCGCGGCCGTGGACACGCTGCCCGCCGCCATGCGCCGGGTCGCCGGCTACCACTTCGGGTGGTGGGACGCCGACGGCACGCCCCGTGAGGGCGACGCCGGCAAGGCGATCCGGCCCACGCTGGCCGTGCTGTGCGCCGAGGCGGTCGGCGGGTCGGCGGTGGACGCCGTGCCCGCGGCCGTCGCGGTGGAGATGGTGCACAACTTCTCGCTGCTGCACGACGACGTGATGGACCGGGACGTGAGCCGCCGTCACCGACCGACCGCCTGGACGGTCTTCGGTGTCAGCGCGGCGATCCTGGCCGGCGACGCGCTGCTCACGCTGGCGTACGACGTCCTGGCCGTCAGCGGGCACGCGCGGGCGCAGGAAGCGATGCGGATGGTCAGCTCCGCCGTGCAGGACCTCGTCGAGGGACAGTGCGAGGACGTGTCCTTCGAGGACCGGTCCGATGTGGACCTGTCGGAATGTCTGACCATGGCGGGGGAGAAGACCGGCGCGCTGCTGGCCTGTTCCACCGCAGTCGGCGCGCTGTTCGGTGGCGGCGCGGCGGACCAGGTCGAGCACATGCGGGTGTTCGGCGAGCACCTGGGGCTGGCGTTCCAGCTGGTGGACGATCTCCTCGGCATCTGGGGAGATCCGCAGGTGACCGGCAAGCCCGTGCACTCGGATCTGGTCAGCCGCAAGAAGTCCCTGCCCGTGGTCGCCGCCCTGACCGCCGGTGTGCCGGCCGCGGACGAACTCGCGCTGTTGTACGGGCGGCCGACCGAGCTGTCCGATGTGGAGCTCGCCCGGGCCGCCGAACTGGTGGAACTGGCCGGCGGGCGGTCCTGGACCCAGCGGGAGTCCATCGACCAGTTGGACCTCGCGCTGGCCGAGTTGTCGCTGGCCGCGCCCGTCGACCGGGCGGCCGCGGAGCTGACCGCGCTGGCCCGGTTGGTGACCCGCCGCGACCGCTGAGGTGGGCACACCTTAGCCCTGGCCGGGCGCGGTAACCAGCCGCCGTTGGTCGGGCGGGCAGTGGACGTTCGTCGGTTGTTTTGTCCTGGCGGTCAGGATTTGACTGGCCGGTGACGATCATCCGGCGACGACTGCCCGAGGTGGGGACCGTGCACAGATCTCGCCTGCTCACCGTGGCGACGACCCTGACCATGAGTGCCGCGCTGGCGATGCTGGGCAGCGGCCCGGCGACCGCGGCCCCGACGGCGCCCGCGCCCGCCGGCGCCGACTCCGGCGGCCCGGTGATCGTGGTGCTGAACAACCAGCACACCGACCTCAAGCTGCGGAATTCCGCGCGGGCCGACACCACCCGATCCGACCAGCAGTCGGTCGTATCGGACATCGAGGCCAATGGCGGCGCCGACGTCACACAGTTGGTGAGTGTGAACGCTGTGGCCGCCACCGTGTCCGCGGCCGAGGTGAGCCGCTTACGCGCCAATCCGGCCGTGCGCGAGGTCGTGCCGGACGAGCAGATGACGATCGACGCGGTGGCGCAGGTGCCGCACGAGCCGCCGGCCAAGCTGAGCTCCAAGCTGTGTCCCAGCGACCCGGCCAAGCCCTTCCTCGAGCCGGAGGCGTTGTCGGTCACCCGAACCGAGACCGACCGCCCCGGCGACGACCGGCAGGCGTCCAAGGTCGCCACCGGCAAGGGCGTGATCGTCGCCATCGACGGCATGAACCAGCTGGCCGGCAACCCCAACTTCGTCCGGCCGGACGGCTCGCACGTGGTGATCGACGCGCCGAACCCGGCCGAGGACGACAGCGACGGCGAGTACTACGGCGACGCGTCCTCGGTCGCCGGCCAGGGGCTCGTCACGTACGACTACAGCAAGGAACTGCCGTTCTCCGGCCTGCCGGCCGGCTGCACGTTCCGGATCAAGGGCCTCGCCCCCGACGCCTCGCTGGTCGACTCGTCGCAGATCGACATCCCGAACCAGCGGGAATCCCAGGTCGTGGCCGGCATCGACCACGCCGTGGTCACCGAGCACGCCGACATCATCTCCGAGTCGTACGGCTACACCCAGCGCCCCGGCCGGTATTCGGTGTTCTACGCGGCCAACGACGCCGCCGTCGCGGCCGGCGTGACCGTGGTGGTTTCCTCCGGCGACAGCGGCGTCTCCGGGACCGTGTCGTCGCCGGCCACCGACCCGCTCGTGATCGCCGTCGGCGGCACCAACACGTTGCGCATGGTCAGCCAGGCCTACGGCTACGACTCGTGGATCAACAACGACATCACGCCGCTCTCCTCCGGTGGCACCGCGCCCAACAACCGGGTCGTGGACCTGGTCGCGCCCGGCTACGGCGGCATGGCCGCGTGCAGCCCGGTCGGCTCGGACTGCCCCACCAACACGCTCACCGAGGCGTTCGGCGGGACCAGCCAGGCCTGCCCGCTGGTGGCCGCCGCGGCCGCCGACGTGATCGAGGCGTACGCCGACACCCACAGCGGCGCGAAGCCCAGTCCCGCGCTGATCAAGGAGATCCTCACCGGCACCGCCAAGGACGTCGGTGCGCCCGCTGACCAGCAGGGCGCCGGCCTGCTCGACGTGTACGCCGCCGTGCGCGCCGCCCAGCAGCAGCCCGGTAGCACCGTGGCGGCCCCGGAGGCCCCGGCCCTCGTGCCGTCACCGTCCCAATTGGACATTGCTGCCAATGCCGGTGCGAGCGCGCAGACCGTGAACCTGTACAACGCCAGCAGCACGCCGACCACCGTCACCGGCACGTACCGGGAGCTCGGCGCCGGCAAGCAGTTCGGGGCCACCGTCACCGAGCCCGTCAGCGCGCCCGACCCCAGCCTGCCCGTGCCGGCGTACGGGGCCACCGCCGCGTCGCCGATCGCGTTCACGGTGCCCGCCGGGCTCGACCGACTCACCGCCGACATGATCATCCCCGATCCAGCCAACGGCACCATCCTGTCGTTCACGCTCGTCGACCCCAAGGGCCGGTTGAGCCAGATCTCCTACGACTACGGCACTCCGCCGTCCGGCAGCGCGAAGTTCGGCACCGTGTCCAACATCCAGCACGTCGAGGTGGCCGCGCCGACGCCCGGCGCCTGGACCGCGAAGATCCTCTGGGCCAACGGTCGCGCGCACCTCCAGTCGCCGCCCAACGTGCCCGGCAGCTACCGGGGCGACATCTCCTTCCGCACCACCGGCCAGCACTACGTGACCAAGCCCGCTACCGGTCCGGTGACTATTCCGGCCCACTCCAGCGTTTCCGTGCCGCTGACCGTGACCATGCCGGCCGCGCCCGGCGACCACCCCGAGTCGGTGCAGTTCGTCGCCACCAACGGCGCCCGCACCTCGCTGCCCGTGCAGCGCCGCACCCTGATCCCGTCCGCCGGCGGGTCGTTCACCACCACCATCACCAGCTCCGTCGGGCGGCAGGTCGGTCAGATCAGCACGTTCAACCTCGACGTGCCGGCCGGCAAGAAGGATCTCGACGTCACCTTCCACACCGCCGACGCCAGCCCCGACAACGCCTTCGTGTACTACCTCATCGATCCCGACGGCAAGGTCGTCACCACCGACGCCACGCCCACCACCACCGTGCAGGGCGTCGGCAGCGACCAGCCCGTAGCGCTGGCGTCGCTCGTCACCGCCAACCCGAAGCCCGGCCGGTGGGAGATCGACGTCATGCTCCGGCTCACCACCAGTGGCAAGGAGTTCACCCAGGAGGTGCACGGCACCGTCGGCTACGACCGCTCCGACGCCGTCGCCTACAACCTGCCCGCCGTCGGCAGCACCGTCGCCGCCAAGTCGTCCCGGCCGCTGTACTTCCGGGTCACCAACACCACCGGCGTCGGCCGCACCTTCCGTCTCTCCGGTAGCGCTGGCGACATCACCGGCGGCGCTCCCGTCTATCTCGCCGCCGGCACCACCGCGTTGTTCACGGCCACGCTGTCGCCGGTGGCCGCTGCCGGCACGGCGGTGACCGGCGTGGTGAACGTGCTCAGCAACACCAGCGTCGCCGGCGGTTCGCAGACGCTGGCCGCGCTGCCGTACAGCTACACCGTGGGCACCTCCGTCAATCCCTGAGCTGGACCGACCCGCGCCCGGCAGAATGGCCGGGTGCGGATCGGTGTGCTCGGCGCGGTCGAGCTGTGGGGGCCCGACGGAAGCCCGGTGAGCGTCGGCGGCCAGCGGCCGCGGGCGCTGCTGGCGGCGCTGGCGTTGAGCGTGGGCCGGCCGGTGCCGACCGAGCAGTTGGTGGACGCGGTGTACGGCGAGGAGCCGCCCGGCAACGCCCAGCACGCGTTGCAGTCGCAGGTGTCGAGAATCCGGGCCCTGCTGCCGACGGGCAGCCTGGCCAAGCACCCGGTCGGCTACGTGCTGACGATCGACCCGGACGAGGTGGACGCGCACCGGTTCGAGCGGCTGGCGGCGGAGGGCCGGCAGCTGCTGGCGCTGGGTGATCACGGAGGAGCCCGGAAGGCGCTGACGGAGGCGCTGGAGCTGTGGCGGGGCCCGGCACCGACGGTGCGGCTGGACGACCTGCGGCTGGCGGCGATCGAGGACCGTGTGGAGACGGACCTGGCGCTGGGGCGGCCGGACGTGGCGGAGCTGCGCCAGCTGACGAAAGAGAACCCGTACCGGGAAAGGCTGCGCGGCCAGCTGATGCGGGCACTGGCGGCGGACGGCCGGCAGGCGGAGGCGCTGGCGAGCTTCGACGACGCCCGCCGCACGCTGGCGGACGAGTTCGGCGCGGACCCATCGGCGGAGCTGGCGGACGCCCACCTGGCGGTGCTGCGCGGCGCGAACCCGATGCGGCCGGTGCCGGCCCAGCTGACGAGCTTCGTCGGACGGGACAACGAGATCCGGCACGTGAAAGACGCGCTGCAAACCTCGAGACTGGTGACGATCATCGGCCCGGGTGGCGCGGGCAAGACCCGGCTGGCGGTCGAGTCGGCGCGGCGGGTGAGCGAGGTGTGCTTCGTCGAGCTGGCGGTAGTCGGTGACGGCGAGCGGGTGCCGCAGGCGGTGATCGGCGCGCTCGGCCTCCGCGACGCCGGCCTGTTCGCGGGCGGCGAGGCGCCGGATCCGGTGGCACGGCTGGTTTCCGGCCTCACCGACCGGCGGATTCTGTTGTTGCTGGACAACTGCGAGCACGTCGTCGACGGCGTCGCCCGCTTGGCCCGGCACCTGTTGGGGGCCTGTGCGGGGCTGAGGATCCTGGCCACCAGCCGGGAAGCCCTTGGGGTGACAGGGGAATCGCTCTGCCCGCTACCGCCGCTGCCGGCCCCGGACACGATCCGCCTGTTCGAGGAGCGGGCGAAGGCGGTCCGCCCGGGCTACCACCTCGACGCGGACACGGTCGGGCGCATCTGCGCGGCGGTGGACGGCCTGCCGCTGGGCATCGAACTCGCGGCGGCGCGGCTCCGGTCGTTCGAACTGGACGAGGTGGAGAGCCGGCTCCGGCAGCTCTCGCACGGCGACCGCACGGCCGAGCCCCGGCACCAGACGTTGCGCGCGGTGGTGGCCTGGAGCTGGGACCTGCTGGCCGAGGACGAGCGCGCGATGGCCGCGAGGCTGTCGGTTTTCGCCGGCGGGGCAAGGCTTTCCGCCGCCGAGGAGGTATGCGGCCTGCCGGCGGACGTGCTGGCCGGCCTGGTCGACAAGTCGCTGGTGGAGGTCAGCGCGGGCCGCTACCGCATGCTGGAGACGGTCCGCGCGTTCTGCGCCGAGCAGCTCGGCGACGACACCGAGCGGGTCCGCCGCCGGCACGCCGAGTACTTCCTCCGCCTGGCCGAGGACGCCGAGCCACGCCTGCGCACCGGCGAGCAGCTGGCGTGGATGGCCAGGCTGACCGCGGAGCACGCCAACCTGATGTCGGCGCTGCGCTGGGCGGTGGACTCGGATCGGGCGAGCGCGCTCCGGCTGGCGGCGAACACCACCTGGTACCTCTACCTGCGGGGTCTGCGCAGTGAGGGCATGCCGCTGGTGGTCGAGCTGATGTCGGTGCTGGGCAAGGAGGTCCCGGCCGGCCTCGGCGAGGAGTACGCGATCTGCGCGATCAGCGCCAACATGCACCTGGACCGCATCGAGGACGTGATGCGGGAACCCGGCCGCAAGCTCCGGTTCCCGTACCTGGTGATGCTGTGGGCGGCGATCGGCACCGCCGAGGTGATCACCATGGAGCTCTTCGACGACGATCCGTGGTCGCTGGCGTTCATCCAGACCGCGGAGGGCCTGCGCACGCTCTCCTTCGGCGACCTCGCCGCCTCACGCGCGGCCTTCGGGCAGGCGCTGACGTCGTTCCGCGAGGTCGGCGACCGGTGGGGGATCGCAAACGTGCTCGACCAGCTCGCCGGGATCGAGACGCTGGAGGGCAATCCGGCGGCGGCGCTGACGCTGCTCGACGAGGCGATCGACGTCATCGGCCAGCTCGGCGACGCCGAGGACGCCGCCGAGCTGCGCTGCCGGCGGGCCGACAACCTGCTGCGCGTCGGGGACGTCGCCGGCGCGCGGGCGATCTACGCGCAGGTGGCCGAGCGCGGCACGCCGCCGACGCTGGCCGCCGCGCACCGGGGCCTGGGCGAGATCGCCCGGCTGGCCGGCGACCTCGCCGCGGCCCGTGAGCTGCACGAGAGGGCGCTCACCGAGTACGAGCCGGGCCCGGTGATCGCCGCCGAGATCCGGCCGCGGATCCTGTGCGGGCTGGGCCTCATCGCCGCCGCGCAGGGCGACGCCGAGCTGGCCCGTGAGCGCTTCGAGCAGGCCCGTGAGGAGGCCCTGACCAGGTACAACCTGCCCGCGGCGGCGTTCGCCGAGCAGGGCCTGTCCGACGGCGAACTGACCTGGGAGCAGGCCCTTCACCGCCTCCGTGAGCGCTTCGTGAGCAACTGGTGAATCGCCGGCCGCAGAGTCTGCGGCATGACGAAGAACATCCTGATCTCCGGAGCCAGCATCGCCGGCCCCGCCCTCGCCTACTGGCTGCGTGAGCACGGCTACGACGTCACCGTCGTGGAGCGCGCGCCCGCCCCGCGCCCCGGCGGCTACAAGATCGACGTCCGCGGCAAGGCCATGGAGGTGCTGCGGCGGATGGGCCTGGTCGACGAGGTCCGCAGGCACCACACCGACATGCGCGGCGGCGCGTTCCTCGACGGCAAGGGCCGTACCATCGTCGAGATGGACGCCGATACCGTCGGCTTCCGCGACCCGACCGACGTCGAGGTGCTGCGCGGCGACCTGGCCCGCATCCTGCTCGCCGCCACCCAGGGCGTCGAGTACGTCTACGGCGACTCGATCACCGCGATCACCGAGGACGACCACGGCGTCGCCGTGACGTTCGAGCGGTCCCTGCCGCGCCGGTTCGACCTCGTGATCGGCGCCGACGGCCTGCACTCCACGGTCCGCGCGCTGGCCTTCGGCCCGGAGGAGCGGTTCCTGCGCTCGCTCGGCCACCACATCGCCATCTTCAGCGTGCCCAACATGCTCGATCTGGACCGCTGGGAGACCATCCAGGCGGAGAAGGGCCGCACCCTCAACGTCTACAGCACCCGGCAGGACAGCCAGGCCAAGGCCGCCTTCATGTTCACCTCGCCGGCTCAGCAGTACGGGCGCCGCGACACCGCCCGCCAGCAGCAGATCCTGGCCGAGGTCTTCGCCGAGCACGGCTGGATCGCGCCGAACCTGCTGGCCGCCATGCCGGACGCGCCCGACTTCTACTTCGACGGCATGAGCGTGGTGGAGATGGAGCACTGGTCCACCGGCCGGGTCGCGCTGGTCGGCGACGCCGCCTACTCGCCGTCGCCGGCGTCCGGCCAGGGCACGAGCCTGGCGCTGGTCGGGGCGTACGTGCTGGCCGGCGAGCTGGCGGCCGCCAAGGGTGACCACATGGCGGCCTTCGTGGCGTACGAGGAGCGAATGCGCCATTTCGTCACCGTCAACCAGGCGCAGTCCAAGAACATCAAGCGAATGGTCGCCGGCTCCGGTCTCATGCTCCGGCTCAACGCCCTGATGATGCGGCTGATGCCCTACATGCCGGGCGCCGCGAAGATCATGGACAAGGTCCTCGCCGAGATCCGCGAGGTCTCCAACGCCATCGATCTGCCCGACTACGAAAGTCGCCCGGGATCGAGGACCGAAGCTGTCCGCAATGGCTCCTAGTGTGGTCCTCAACAGGGAAGACACCACGAAAGGCGGCGGAGATGACCACCACCGAGCAGCGGCTGACCGGCGAGCACGCGGAGATGCTGGAGACCCTGGGCAAGCACCGGTTCTTCCTGCGCCTCACCGTCCAGGGCCTGACCGACGAGCAGGCCGCGCTCACGCCGACCGCCAGCGAGCTCTGCCTCGGCGGCCTGATCAAGCACGTCACCAAGGCCGAGCTGGGCTGGATCGACTTCGCGCTCGGCGGCCCCGAGACCGACAAGGGCCCCGACTACGAGGGGCACCTGAACAGCTTCCGGATGCTGCCCGGCGAGACCCTTGAAGGCCTGCTCGCCGAGTACGAGGCCGCCGCCAGGCGCACCGACGAGCTGGTGGCATCGGGCGTCGACCTGAACAAGAGCTGGCCGCTGCCGGAGGCGCCGTGGTTCGAGCCGGGCGCGAGCTGGTCGATCCGCCGCGTGCTGATGCACATCATCGCCGAGACCGCCCAGCACGCGGGTCACGCGGACATCATCCGCGAGACCATCGACGGCCAGAAGTCCATGGGCTGACAGGGTTGTGGGGGTCTCGACGAGCGACGAGACCCCCAACCCCTCAGCTCAGATACGTCTTCACCGACAGGTCGTCGTCCGGACCGCCGACCGCGCCGACGTAGCCGTCGGGGCGGACCAGCACCCGCACGCCGTCGATCGTCAGCAGGGTGAAGTCCTTGTGCCGCAACTCGTCCTGCCAAGGCGCGCGGTAGCCCGCCTTCGGGCCGTCCCAGTCGACGAGGTTGCGCGACAGCGGGCTGTCCGGGTAGCCGAGGCCCAGCTGGCGGTGCTCGGGGCTCGTGCCGGCCTCGATGCCGCCGGTGCCCTCCCGGACGGCCGTGGCGATCTTCTCCAGGCCGTCCGAACTGGTGCTCAGCGTCCACTCCGCGATCGGCAGCCGCTCCTGCTCGTACGTGTCGAGCAGGGCGTCGCCGGCCTCGCCGCTGATCACCGCGGCGAGCTTCCAGCCCAGGTTGTAGGCGTCCTGGATGCCGGTGTTCATGCCGAGGCCGCCGGCCGGCGGGTGCACGTGCGCGGCGTCACCGGCCAGGAAAACGTTGCCCACGCGGAACTTCCGCACCATCCGGACGTTCACGTGGTAGGTCGACAGCCAGGTCGGGTTGCTCAGTCGAACGCCCGGCAGCCCCACCATCTTGTCGAACAGCCGCTGGAACACCTCCAGCGACGGCTCTTCCGTCATCTCGTCCAGCGCCGCGATCTGCACCTGCCACTGCGGGACCGTGCGGAACGGCGTGAGCGCGTAGAAACCGTTGCCGATCCACATGTGTCCGGTCGAGGGGTCGAGGCCGTCCACCTCGACGTCGCCGAGAAGCATCGCGGTGTCGCCGCCGCCGGACACGCCCTCCAGCTGCACGCCGAGCAGCTTGCGGACCGTGCTGCGGCCGCCGTCGCAGCCGACGATGTAGTCGGCGTCGATCCCGCCCTGGCTGGTCGTGCCGTCGAGGTCGAGCAGTTCGGTGTCCAGCTCCACCTTCACGCCGTGCTCGGCCAGCTTGTCCCGCAACGCCTCCTCGACCTTCCACTGTGGAATGATCAGCGCGTTGCCGTCCACGTCGTTGCGGTACTCGCCGTTGACGTACAGCCGCATCATCGAGTGCCGCCCGGCCGCCAGGATCTCGTCCCGGATCCCGAAGTCCGCGAACACCTCCAGGGTGCGGTCCTGGATGCCCTTGCCGCGCGAGCCCTGGAAGTACGCCGGCGCCTTGTCGATCACCCGCACCGGCACGTCGCGCCGAGCCAGGTCCAACGCCATGGCCAGGCCCGTCGGGCCAGCCCCCACAACCAACACCGTCATTTCGCTCCCCCTGTCAGTCCGTCCATCAAGAGCGCGAGCAGTTGCTCGCGCAGTCCGTCCATGCCCCGCTCGGCCAGCAGCGACGGGAACCGCCCCGCCATGTTCGGCGCGGCCATCACCACCGCGAGCACCGTCGCGTACAGCACGTCGAAGTCCACGTCGCGGCGGAAGACGCCCGTCTCGACGCCGCGTTCGTGCAGCTCCCGCAGGTCGGCCGGCAGTGCGTCGGTGGTCAGCGGCTCCCGCGCCGAATAGCCGCCGATGCCTTCCTGCAACGCCAGCGCCACGATCAACGGCCGGTTGTGCACGAGGTCGAAGAGCGTCGAGAACGCCTGCCGCATGCCTTCGTACGGCGCCAGCCCGCGGACCTCGGCCAGGGCGTCGCGCCAGGCCTTGGTCATGCCGCCGAACTCGTGCTCGACAACCGCCTTGAACAGGCCTTCCTTGCTGCCGAAGTGGTGGTAGATCATCCGCTCGTTCACGCCCGAGCGCTGCACGATCTCCCTGATCCGCGTCCCCTTCAGCCCGCTGAGCGCGAACTCCTCGGCGGCGGCTTGCAGCAACACGGCCCGGCTGTCCATGCAGTAAATGTTTACTGCACCCGCGTCGCCTGTCAAGCGAGTCGGTCGGCCCGGGCGTTGAGATAGCGCTGTTGGGGCAGGCTCATCGCCCGCCGGGCCGCCTCGTGATAGGCCGTTCGCGCGCCGTCGCGGTCGCCGGACATCTCCAGCAGGTGGGCGCGAACCGAGTGCAGGCGGTGGTCGTCGGCGAGGCGGTCGTCCAGCAGGGCCAGGGCCTTGGTCGGCCCGTCGACCATCGCGACGGCGACGACGTGGTTCAGCGCCACCACGGGGTTGTCGGAGATCCGGAGCAGCAGTTCGTACAGGCCGACGATCTGCGGCCAGTCCGTTTCGGCATAGCTGGGAGCCTCGTCATGCACTGCCGCGATGGCCGCCTGGAGCTGGTACGGCCCGGGCGGCCCCTGTTCCAGCGCCTTGGTCACCAGCCGCGCGCCCTCGGCGATGTCATTGGCGCGCCACAGGTTCCGGTCCTGCTCGGCCATCGGCACCAGCTCGCCGTTCGGGCCCGTACGAGCCGGCCGGCGGGCGTCGGTGAGCAGCATCAAGGCCAGCAGGCCGGCGACCTCCGGGTCGTCGGGGCGCAGCCGGCGCACCATGCGGGTCAGCCGGATCGCCTCGGCGGCCAGCTCGACCCGGTGCAGCGACGGGCCGGCGGTGCTCGCGTAGCCCTCGTTGAAGATCAGGTACAGCACGCGCAGCACCACCGGCAGCCGATCCTCGGCCGGCAGTCCGAACGGCACGCCGCTGGCCCTGACGGTCTGCTTGGCCCGGCTGATCCGCCGCGTCATCGTCGCCTCGGGCACCAGGAACGCCCGCGCGATCTCGGCGGTGGTCAGGCCGCCGACCGCCCGTAGCGTCAAGGCGATCTGCGACGGCGGCGACAGACTCGGGTGGCAGCACAGGAAAAGCAGCACCAGCGAGTCGTCGTCGGCCGGCGCCGGCGTGTAGTGCTCGGGCAGCACCCAGGTGCTTTCCCTTTGCTGGCGGGCACTTTCGCTGCGCAGCAGGTCGGTGAGCCGGCGCGACGCCACCGTGATCAGCCACGCCTTGGGGTTGTCCGGCCTGTCAACCGACCACTGCTGGGTCGCCGCGAGCAGCGCCTCCTGCACCGCGTCCTCGGCGGCGTCGAAGTGGCCGTAGCGGCGGACCACGGCGGCGAGAACCTGCGGCGCCAGCTCCCGCAGGTCCGCAAAGCCGCTGGTCACAGGTCCATCTCGTGCCGGCTCTCCGCGATCGGCCGGATGTCGATCACGGCGTCGGCGTAGTCCGCGGGGCCGGGCACCTGCATCAGGCGGGTGGCGATCGCGGTGGCGCGGTCGTAGCTGTCGCACTCGACCACCCAGTAGCCGGCCAGCACCTCCTGCGTCTCGGCGTACGGGCCGTCGGTGGCGACGATCTCGCCGTTGCGCAGATGCACGCGGCGCGCGTGCACCGGCGCGGTCAGGCCGCGGGTCTCCACCAGCTCGCCGGACTCGGCCAGGTCGGCGTTCAGCTGCTCCATGTACTTGCCCATGGCCTCGAAGTCCTGCGGGGTCCACTGCGGCGCGCCGTCGGCGGGCCGACCGGCCATCGCGTCGTAGTCGCGCTGCGAGCCGTAGGCGAGGATCAGGTATTTCACGGTGCCGCTCCTTCTCGTAGGGGCCTGTCACCCGAGACGTCGGCGCCGCATGCCGAGTCCGGACATCCTCCCGCAGAAGTTCCCTGTCGGCGATATCTGCCCAGGTCAGCGACTATTTAAACGTACGTACTATACAAACGTGTGGGACGTGTGTATGGTTTGCGGCATGACACACGCCACGCAAACCCCCCACCTCGCCGGACGACGCGAATGGATCGGCCTGGCCGTCCTCGTCCTCCCACTGCTCCTGGTCTCCAT
>NZ_QUNO01000026.1 GCF_003387475.1 Kutzneria buriramensis
GATCGTCGGTCTTCTGGTCGTCCCAGCTCTCGGGCAGGAACAGGCGCCAGTTCAGCGGGGCCGAGCAGGTGTCGGTGACGGCGTGCACGCTGACCTCGCAGGTACAGCCCGCCGTTGAGTCGCTGCTCCCGCCGCGAGAACGGCGCGAACACCTCACCGGCGAACTCCTCCAGGCGGTCACGCACAGCGTCCAACTCGGCGGGCATCACTCCAAGATCATCTCACAGGCCATCCCGAAGTAACAAAGTCCTACTAGTTGACTATGAGCGAAGTGCGTTGATCGCGATCTGCTTCAGGCCCTCTGCCCGCATCTGACCTGCGTCCAGATCGAGACGGTATGGACAACCGGCTGTGGGGTGCGGATCCACGCACGCACGAGCGAGACACCGGCACCCTGCCCGGGCTGCGGGATGGCATCGGGCCGGGTGCACAGCCGCTACGACCGGCACCTGTCCGACACCGCCACCGCAGGCCAGGAAGTGCTGATCCGATTGCAGGTCCGGCGGTTGTTCTGCGACAACCCCCACTGCGTCAAGAAGACGTTCGCCGAGCAGGTACCCGCGCTGACGAGCCGACACGCCCGGCGAAACCGCGATCTTACAACGGGTGCTGGCCGCGGTCGCGTTAGCCCTTGGTGGCCGTGCCGGTGCCCGACTGACACGGCACCTGGCCGCATCGGTCAGCCGGATGAGGCTGCTACGGATCCTGCGTGGCCTTCCCGACCCGCCACACCCCACTCCGAGGGTGCTCGGCGTGGACGACTTCGCCCTGCGCGGAGGTCACCACTACGGCACGCTGCTGGTCGACCTCGAGTCCCATAGCCCGATCGATGTGCTCACGACCGCACCGCGCCGACCTTGGCCGAGTGGCTGCACGTCCATCCCGGCGTCCAGATCGTCTGCCGCAACCGCGCCAGTGCCTACGCCGACGGCGCCCGCGACGGCGCACCGGACGCGACCCAGGTCACCGATCGCTGGCACATCTGAGCCAACCTGGCCGAGGCGGTCGAACGCACCGTGGCCCGACACCAGGACTGCCTGACCGCCGCCCTGACCGTCCAGACCGACGGCAACGCTGACGGCGACGAGGCTGACGACGACGGTCAGCCGATCCAGACGAGCACCCGCAGTCTCCGCCACCCGTTGCGCCGGCGGACCGGACGGATCGGTGGGCAGTTCGAGCGTGTGAACGGCACGCGGCCGTGCACGCAATGCTGGACCAAGGCATTGCGATCAGAGAGATCTGCCGACAACTCGGTCTCGCGCGAGGCAGAGTGTGCCGCTTCGCTCGCGCCGACACCGTTGAAGAGTTGTTGACCCACAACGGAACTGGGCGCCGGACGAGCATCCTAGAGCCGCTCAAACCCTACTTGCGCCAGCGCTGCAGCGAGGGCTGCACCAATGCCGCCGTGTTGTTCGTCGAGATCGCAGCACGCGGCTATCGCGGCGGCCACACCCTGGTGCGCCACTACCTACGACAGTTCCGCACCACCGCGGGCATCCCACGGCCCCCGCGCACACCGCCCTCGGTCCGTCACGTCGTCCGCTAGATCATGACAAACCCGCCGAACATGAACGGGACCGACCAACGGAGGCTGGACGCCATCCTCGCCACCAGCACCCAGCTGACCGCGTTGGCCGGCCACGTCCGCACCTTCGCCACCGTGCTATGTTCGCGACGCGGTCAGGAGCTGGAGGCGTGGATGACCACCGTCGACACCGATGACCACCAGCACTGCGGTCATTTGTTCGAGGGTTGCGCTGTAACCACGACTCGGTCAAAGCCGGGCTCACCCTGCGCTGGTGCAGCGGGATCGGCGAAGGCCGCGTGAACCGCCTGATTATGTGGAATCTGATCTGTCAAGGTCGTCGGCGGTGCCGGTGACAGCTGGCCCGCAGTCATTCGGGAGGTGGGGCGATGACCAAGGCGACCGCGTCGTGGGGGTTGTCGGATTCTGCGATGACGGGTCCGTCGGGCGAGCGCGCTCCACGGAATCTGAGCCAAAACCACATCACGCAGACAGAACTAGCCGCCGATCGTAGCGGCTGTGCACCCGACCGGCGCGGGGTGACCACATGTGGGGCAGGCTACCTCCCTGCCCGGGACCGCACCCACACGTACACGGCATCGGCCGCTCGCTCGATCCGCTCGATCACCACACTGCCGAGATGCGGAAGCGCCACGTCAACAACATGATCACCGCACGCTGAAGATGATCACACATCCGATCGACACCCGAACTACTTGATCACGCAAACTGGCCCAGAGTCCGTGAACACGGCAGGCGGCAGGCGACCACACGACACCCGACTTATTACCCAAAAATTTCGACAGTCTCACTACATGCGAACCGGCAGGCGACAGGTTAAGCTGACGGAGTCAACTCTTGCGAACGGAGAAATTGAGCGGTGAACAACATCGAACTGGCCGCCACTGCTGGGTTTGTGAATATGCAAACACTGGAGGTGGTCGAGCCGGTCTCGCCCACAGGATGTGCCTATATAGTAGTCGCGACAAAGGGTTTCGTTCAGGTGCTTGAAGGAGAAGCGGTTCGGTCCGTATGGCAATTCCCCGCCCGCGCCCGTCAAGGCTTTACTCATCAGTCGAATCTAACAGTCCCTACCGGTCGGCAGCTTGGTCAGGCGCTCTTCTCGGAGATGTCCGCCGACGCCCTGTGTGGCGCAATTGCCGGCGCCTAGTGAGGTGATCTCGCCAAGATTGGGTTGCCAAACACGAAGCGCTGATTCGAGGTGGCGGGGTAGGGAATCCCGCGCGAAGACGGACGGGGAGCCCTTGGTGGAAGTGCTCTCGTCAAAGATGATCTCCATGTCTCCAAGGAGTCCATGTGATCACGTATCGAGCCATGCTCGATGTCCCGCGCGCACTCGCCTAGTGAGGTTCACTTCGAACGGTGGACAGGGCTTACAAGGTTCAAGCAGCCGCTGGCGGTGATTTCCCATAGGCGTCGGGCTGAGCATGCCGATCGAGGAGTGTCGTCGCGCACTGTTGTAGAAAGTGCCAACTTGTCAACCGTGGCAATGAGTTTCGCCTTCGTAGCGTACACGCGCCAGTAGTACTCCTCGTGTTTGAACGTCGACCAGAACGACTCCGCCGGGCTGTTGTCCCAGCAGATCCCGGTCGCACCCATCGACCGCCGCAGCCCATGTCGGAAACACGCCCGCGCCGTCAGGTGCGCGGTGGACTCGCCGCCGCGGTCCGAATGCAGAATCGTGCCACGACGCCGGCCGCCTCGTGTCGCCACCGCGCCATGACGCTGTAGCCCAACACTTTTCGGGAATGACCGTCCCGGATTGCGCACAGGAACATCTCGCCCTCACCATCGCTGCAGGCGACAACAGAGTGCGCTACCGGAACGCGCGACCATGGTCAATACCAGATGGTGGCAGCATCGGGGTTGTCCTCAATATTCTAGTCGGTTTTCCAAAATTATCTGACTAGTATTTCAGTGCAATGGTGCATGTGCCCCGATGGGTGTCGCCGCTCGCCTTGTGTAGCATTAACTCGCCTCGTCTTCGTCGGCATAGCCATGAGGCTGTGGGGTGTGATTCAGTCTATTCAAAATAGAATTCGTTTGCCATTTTTGTTGAATCTTGGATGTAAGAATCTGCGCGCGAGACGTGTCCGTCCACGGGGGTGTAGGCCGGTAATCGGCTCCGACCTGGAAGTCTTGATCAAGGGCTCTTCATAGGCCCCCGCATCGTCCCAGGTCAGAGGTGTTCGGGTATGGGTACCGCGAAAGCGAGTTATAAAAATGGTTGAAGTAGCCGCTTTTGGTCATTTTTCCAACAAGTCGAAGTCTCTATTACCTTTGAGTATCACTGTGGCTAACAATCTGATTGCGTGTTTCGCGGAAATTGTTGCCGAGGCTGGCGTCAACACCGCTGTCAATCTTGCCGGCTTCTTTCGTGCTAATGCGCTGCGGACTGCGGCAAAGGCTGCGCATGGTGGCTTCGTGGGGGATTTCGAGGTTGACGGCAGCTATCTTACCGAGATTTCTGGCGCGTCAGTTGATGCCCTGGTCGCCATTCGGACTGGTGTGGCGTCCAGCTGAAAGCATCCGACTCTGGACCTCGCCCGGTTTAGCTGCGGGAGACCGGGTTGAGACTGCAGTAGTGGTACAGCCGTTGTCGTATTGGTACTCCAGCCGCACTTCGTAGTATTTGACCTGTCTGCGCTGGTAGTGGGGTTGGTGGGCGCGGTATTGATGCCGGCGGCGCCAGTGGGACCAGGCCCAGGTCACGACGTGGTTGAACGGCGTGGTGATCAGGTGTGCCAGCAGACGTTTGACCTCGCCCAATGTGACTGGGATGAGGCCGCTGCCAGGGCTTCTGGGGCGATCGCGGCGGTGACGGCGAGGTAGGTGTGCGCGAGCATCGCCAGGGTGATGTACCGGTACCAGGCGTCGTAGCGACGCACTTGGTAGTGGTCCAGGCCGACTTCGGTTTTGGCGGTCTGGAAAACAGTCCTCGATCGCCCATCGCGCCGCGGCCATCTGAATGAGGTCGTCATCGGTCGTTCCTGTTGGAGCGCAACACAAGTAGTAGGCGATCTCGTACTTGCCTTTACTGTTGGGGGTCAGTGAACGGCGAGCCGGCGGCCACCGTTCCCATCCGGGCGGGGTGGTGTCGGAGTAGGTCGGTAACTCCGCGACGGCCCAGTCGAACCTCCGTGGTCCTTTGGCTCCCTCACTACAGCTGCGGCGTTCCACGCCTGATCGGGTGCGTGGGCGACGAGCATGTCGGCGCGGGACGGGCCGGCCACCGCGGGGATGGTCTGACTGCTGGACACGGCCACGACGCAGCCGATGCGTTGGTCTTCCAGCCAACGGCGGAACTTTGAGTCCCCGCCGTAGGCTTCGTCGGCGGTGACCCACGTGGCGGGCACGCTGGCGTCCATAGCACGGGCGAGCATCTGTCGCGCCAGCACTGGCTGGGTCGCGAAATCGACCTCGTCAGGGCACCGCGGCCTTACGACAGCGGTCCCGATCGGCGATCCAGGACTTCGGCAGGCACAGTTCGCGGTCGATCGACGTGCGGCCTTTGCTTGTGGCGTAGGCGCAGAACACTCCGAGTCGGCAGTTCTCGATGCGGTCGGCGGTGCCGGAGTACTCACGTTGGACGCCGGCAGACTTGCAGCCCTTCTTCAGGAACCCGGTTTCGTCCACGATCAACACGCCGTCACGCTCGCCCAGGTGGCTGACCGCGATTAGGTGCGGACGTCATCCCGCACACCGTCGGCGTTCCAGACCGCCGCGTTGAGCAGGCGCTGCATGCCATCGGGAGTCAGGTCACCGGCCGCCTCGGCCAATGTCCACCCGTTCTTTCCGGCCAGCGGCGCCAGTAGGCCACGCACGTAGGCTCGTGTCCGCCGCCGGGGCTCCGCTCGCTGGAACCCCGCGCAACTTGCGCGAACAGATCGTCCAGTCCGGCCACCCACGCGGTCGGGTCACCATCCGTCGCGGCGGCGGTGCCGAAGTCCATCTTGGTGGTGTCCATGCAGTTGGCCAAGGTTCGGGTTGCGCGGATGATTGCCGACGTCGCGGACGCAGATCGGCAGCGGCTCAGCTGCGGGGACGGAGTTCGTGGCCCTCGGGTGTCGGACTGGACTGGACGGCGGTGGAGATCCGACCGCTGCGCCGGTGGGGGCAGGGGCACTGGTTGTTGGCCCGTCGCTCGGTCAGCGATCCGACCGACATCGCCTACTACGCGTGCTTCGGGCCTGTCGATACCAGCTTGGCGGAGCTGGTCCGAGTCGCGGGCAGCCGCTGGGCGATCGAGGAGTGTTTCCAGACGGCGAAGAACGAGACCGGCCTGGATCACTACCAAGTGCGGGGCTACCAGGCGTGGTGCCCTGCACAGCACGTTGTCGATGACGGCGCTGGCGTTCCTGGTGATCACACGGCCAACCCTTGAAAAGGGGGCTCAGCCGCAGGCGGCGGTCAGACCGTGATCCTGTTGTCGGTCAACGAGGTTCGCCGGTTATGGAATTGGGCCGTGGTCCGCGTTGTCCACACGGTCGATCACGTCCTGCACTGGTCACGGCGGCGGTTGGCGAGCCAGGCTCGCGCTCGCGCCAGCCACCACCGGAGACGAGATCACAACCTGTCGTTGTCGTACTAAGGTGCGAATGTGGGGTGTGCGTACCTGGGCGGCGATCGTGGGCAGGGTCACCCTGCTGGTGGGCATGCTCTTCGACGACGCCGGGCGACCCCAGCTGTTGGCCAGCGCGGTGCTCACCGTTGTGGTGACTGTTGTCGGCCTCGTCCGGCAGCGGCAATCGGCGCTGGCGCTCGACGAGTGAAGGCGCGCCCGGTAGAGGTCCGATGTGGACGGCCAGCGCCGTCGGGAACGAAGAGGGCTCTCGCGTCACTTGGATGGGGGGTGACACAGGTGACGCGAGAGCCCAGGATCCCCTCATGGTCCGGCTGGGACCGGTCGCCACGAGGGGAGCTCGTCATCCCAGCCGGCGCAGCGGTGGGAAGCTGTACGAGAACATGCTCGACACGTCGTCCCGGGTGGTAGCCAGGGTGGCGATCGGCCGCAGCTGCAGCTGCACGCCCGGTCCCCTACTGGTGTACAGCATGGGCGGGATGCGGCCTCCGTAGTCACTTGTGCAGAGCACGAGTTCGTCGTCGGCGTACACCTCGATGAACTCCCCGACAAGCAGCAGGCGCAACCGTGTCGGAACGGACCTCAGCTCGACGACCTCCCCGCCCCCTCCCGGCCGCCACAACTCCAGCGAGCGGTCCACGTAGCGCAGCTCCAAGCTCTGCCGTAGCGCGATTGACACCGGGCCTTTCGGCCTCACAGTGACGGTGCCGCTGGTCTGGCCGGAGAGGCATGCCGGCAGGAAATACGGGTCCAGGCCGGGCCACCAGCGCAACCTGGGTCGCGTCGGGTCACTCAGGTCGAGCAGCTTCGGCTGTGCGAGCATGCCTCGACATGGCTTCCCCTCGTCGGTGAGTCCGGTCCTGCGCTGCACAGTGTGCAGCAGCAGCAACTCGTCCCTCGGGCCACGGACCAGCCGTGGGGCGTACGGTCCGGGCGGGGCGATCGGCCCCAGCGGGTGCCACGGCCCACCCAGCTCGGGAGCGGTCCAGGCCCGGATCTGGTGCACAGGAGCGTGCGAGCCCAGCAGCAGCCAGCCCTGCGGGATCCGCTCCAGCACCGGGCACTCTAGCTCGTCGATCGTGCCTGGGCTCAGCATCGGCGGCTGGACCTCCCAGTTCACCAGATCATCGGATGTGGCCAGACCAACGCAGCCGGACACTCCGAGCGGCCTGCTCCGGTCGGACGCGCACACCGCCATCGCCCACCGCGTTCCCTCGCCGGGTACCACGAACGGATCCCGCCAGGCCATGCCGGGCTCGTCGACACGATACCAACGCGGGTCGGCCCGAACGATCGGGTCGGACCGCACCCGACGCCAGCCGGTGCCGTCGCGGCTGTCGGTGTGGGCGAGCCCGATTGCCTGTTCTGCCCAGGGGCGGGCGGTGACCCCGGTATAGGCCATCGCGGCTCCGGACGACAGGGGCACTGTGTGCATGGCCCAGACCCCGGAATCGTCGAAGTTGCCGGGTGACGCCACCCCGAAACAGGGGCCGAGGGGCTCCCAGTCGACCAGATTCAGACTCGAGGCGTGGCCGTAGGAGGTCTCCATGGTCTTCTCGTCGAAGGTCGCGGCCCACGGTCCCTGCACATGCAGCAGGTGGTATACGGAATCGATCGTGAGCAGCTCGAAGTCGTTGAGGAAAAGACCAGGGGGTGCGAAACGCATCCCGGCTCCAATCGGTGAAGTCATCCAATCCTATATCTGTCCGACCAGGTCGTGGAATCAGCGTTCTGCGGAAATCTCTGTTCTCAGCCCGCCGAATCGGTTGCCGACGCCGGGGCGACGTCGACAGCGGCCTCGCGCGCGGTCAGGGCGGTGCCCAGCACCTGCAGGCCGCGTGTCGACGTCGGGTCCTGCCCGGTGACATCCTCGATGCGTTGCAACCGGTAGTCCAGCGTGCTGCGATGGATCTCCAGGTCTGCTGCGGCCTTGGTCCTGTTTCCGTCAGCGGCGAGCAACGCCTGCAAGGTGGCCAGCATCTGGGGGCTGTTGGCCACCGGTTCGATTATCGAGACCGTGGGACTGACCACTGCCGGTTGCGCCAGCACCGCGTATTCGACCAACACGTCGCTGAGCCGATAGCAGCCTGGGGCGCGGCCGAACGCGAGCGCGGAGGCGACTACGTCCACGGCCTCGGCGCGGGCCTGTGGCAATTGTTCGGTGGGTGCCCAGCACACACCTGCCCATGAGGGTGAAGGCAGTTGTTTGTGCAGTTCGGCGCAGTGTCGCATGGCGGAGACGCCGTCGGTGGCCGGCACCAGCAGGTAGCCGCCGGCCGGACAGAGGGCAGACAGGACGTCGTCAGAGAGTGGCCCGACGGGGTGGCTGTCGACCGTATGGCCGGTCGGCGCGGTCGTCCGGTAGGCCAGGACGGCGTAGGCGAGGGCGATCGCGCCCGTCGCCGCGGGGGCGGGGCGGCCGTGTAGCAGCTCAACCGCGGTCGGATGCAGTTTGGTGGCCCGGGCGCCGCGCGCTTCCTGGTATCCGAGGAGCAGCTCACGCGTCAATCGATTGCCGGTCTCGGTGAGTGATCGCAGCCGCCGGGCGATCAGTTCGGGCTTGCCATGGACGGCGCGGGTGAGCGTGGCGGCGGCCTGCTCTTCGACCTTGTCCAGCAGGTCCAGGAGCGGATCGAGTGGCCATCGCCGCAGCGCCCAACTGAGGCCGAGGGTACGCAGCGCGGCCTCGTCGCTGGGGTCCCACTCCGCGCTCGCGCCACTGTCCACCTGAGAGCAGTAGACCGCGATCGCCACCTTGACGGTTTCTCGAGCCTTTCGGTGCTGTTCTTCGGTCAGACCGCCGAATTCCTTGACGACGTGCGACCAGATGCTTATTCGATGCTGGTCGGCGTGGACGGACCCAGGTGCAGTCATTACTCGTGAATTTCCTTCACGTGTGACCGGTGCCTTCACGGTTCGCTCCATTTGGTATTATCTGCTTGGTCGTAGTGTAATCGGGGTGCCAGGCAGATTTGCATGTTCGTTGGGTCACTGTGCTGATTGTCGGCGAATTTCGGAAGGTGTTTCACTTTTTTTCAAAGATGCTTGGTGGGGTTGTGTTGCTCTGGTCGGGTGAACCTCTGGGGCTACTCTGATGGTGGTCGATTATTCGGTTGGGGAAGGGCGGTGACAGTCGTGTCAGACGAGATCAAGGCACACCAGGTCCGGTGTCGCGACGCTGCCGGCCGGCAGCGGTCGAGCAGTGTGGTGCGGTTGCCCGACGGGCGGGTGGGCATCGGTGTGCCGGCCGGGGAGTGGGCCGAGCCGGAACCGGGCGACGCAGCCGCGTTCGCCATGGCGGTCGGGAGCGCCGGCATCGGCGCAGTCCCGTTCGCCATGGCCGCGAGCGGGAACAGTTCCGTGACACGGCTGAGGAAACCTGCCTGAGGCAGTCAGTTCGGCATCCCGACCGGGCTGCCGCTGCTGGCCCGCACGACCAGTTCGGTCGGCACCACGACGTCCCGCGGTGTGGTCGACCGCCCGCGCAACTCGTCCAGCAGCACCCGCACGGCCTCGCTGCCCTGCTCCACCACTGGCTGGGCGACGGTGGTCAGGTCCAGCGCGGCCGCCAGCTCGTGATTGTCGAAACCCACGAGTGACACATCCTCGGGAACGGTCCGGCGTCTCCGTCGCAACGTCCGCAGCGCGCCGTAAGCCATCTCATCGGACAGCGCGAATACCGCGGTGGGCGGCGAGTCGCCGTCCAACAGCGTGTTCATCGCCGCCTCGCCGCCGGCCACCGTGAACCCGCCCACGGCCTGCCACTGAGGCAGCGGCGTGATGCCGGCAGCGTGCAGCGCACTCAGGTAGCCCTGCTTTCGCTGTCGCGGAGTCGTGAACCCGAACGGCGCGGGATCGTCGTCACAGATCAGCCCAATGCGCTCGTGTCCCAGCCGAATCAGGTAGTCGACCGCATGCGCCGACGCCGTGAAGTCCTCTATTCGCACCGAGGAGAAGCCGGCCACCCGCGTGCCGACGAACACCACCGGCACCCCCAGGCTCCGCACCGCGGCGAGCTCCCGCTTGGTCAGCGGCAGGCAGAGTACGATCATCGCGTCGACCCTGCGCCGCATCGACATCTGCTCGAACAAGCGGGTGCGGCTCTCGGCATCGCCGATTCCGTACAGCACCAGATCCAGCCCTTCATCGCGCAGCACGCGCTCGATCCCGGTGATGACCGTGCCGAAGAACCATCGGGAGGTGAACGGCGCCACCACGCCGACCGAGTTGGTGAGGCCGGAAGCCAGGCTGGACGCGTTGAACGGCAACACGTATCCCAGCTCGGCGGCGGCTGACTCGACCCGAGCCCTGGTCTCCGCGGTCACCGAGGAAAGTCCGCGCAGCGCTCTCGACACCGTCGCCGTCGAGACGTTCGCATATCGAGCGACGTCACGGATCGAGACCATCAGTGCTTCCCGGTGTGCTCGTGGCTTGTGTGCTCACTAGTGGTTGGCCACGGAAGGAAGGGCGGCGCGTTCCATGTCCACAGTGCAGATGGTCAACGCGGCGCCGAGCACCTGCAACCCGCGCGGCGTCGTCGGGGAATGACCGGTCATCGCCTCGATGCGGCTCAGGCGGTAGTCCAGTGTGCTCCGATGCACCACGAGCAGTCGAGCCGCCTGGCTGCGGTTGCTGTCGGCCTCCAGCAAGGCTTTCAACGTCGTCCGCAGCACGTGGTTGGCCACCACCGGTCGGCCGATGCGGATCAGCTCGTCGCGAAGCCTGTCCTGCCGGGACGCCGCGTATTCGACGAGGAAGTCGGCAACACGGTATGTCCCCGGGGGGCTCGCGGTGGCTATCGCGATGGCGACGGCCTCTGCGGCCTCCTCGCCGGTGGCGGCAAGCGTGGCGCGCTGTCCCCACGCCACCCCGCACCACAGCGCGTCCGTGGTCAGGCCACGCAGTTGCCTGGCCACGTCGGTCGCGACCTCGACGCGGGCCGCTGGGCCCACCAGGTAGCCGCCGACGCCCTGCAGGAGAGCGGCGTAAGTCGACCATGCCGACGTCGCCAGCATCCGCCGCAGCTGGGTGATCGTGTCGGAGGACTTGGCCCGGACGGCCACCACGGCGTAGGAATCGGCCAGTCGCTGAGGCAGGTCTTCGGGCACCTCGGCGCCGGACAGGAGCTTGCGCACCAGCTGTTCGTCACTCCAGCTCTCGGCCGCCGGTCTGTCGCCGAGCCACCCGCTCAGGAATCCACTCAGCAGCGATCTCGTCAGCCGGTGCCCGCTCGCCATCATCTGCTTGAGCCGGCCGGTCAAGTCGGCGAGCGCCGGCGCGGCGACGAGCGTGACCTCGTCCATCACTCGGACAGTGAGGTCGCCGAGCACGCCGACCAGCGCGTCGATCGACACTCCGGTGACGGCCGCGCTGACTCCCAGCCTGTGCAGGTCGGGCCGTGGTTGGGGGACACCTTCGGCCACCGCGACCAGATGGGCGGTGACGATCCGCAGCAACGGCTCGAGATCGGCGAACCTACGGGCGGCCGGGGACGCGGCGGTCAGTGCTCGATCGGCCAGGACCGACGTGTCGAGGGAGTCGGCGAGCACGCGCGCGTCGTCGGGGCGGACGGCCTCACGACTCAGATCCGTACCCATCACTGGACCAGTCCTCCCGCCGTTAAGGGGTTATTTCGCGCCCACGCGAATGTGTTTTGCAGTGAACCACCGGCCGTGTGGTCGCTGCAAGCGTTACATCGAGATCTCCGCCGCAGGTCGTTCCTTGCGGCGAGGAACTTTCTCCGATTTTTGTGGAGTCGGCGCCCGTTGCGGACTTGTGGAAATCTTTGAACAGTTTTCTCTGCTTGTTCGGATAGTCCGGGGGCTAATTTGGTCATGATGGTGGATGTCTCTATAGTGTCCCTCTTGTAAAGTCTATGTCTGGGCAGTGGTTGGGCCATTGTGGGAAATAGAAATAGCTACAGTCAGAGGGGACAGTAGATGGGTAAGAACAGTGCGGTCTCGTTCTTCGCAAACGGTCCTGCGGGCGCCGCCGTTCGGCCGCTCGACCTCACCGACTCGGTCGCGCCCGCGTCGTGCTTCTGGGCCGCGGCCAACGGTGCGGCGCTCGGCGTGATCACCGTCGCTATCTGTGAGAAGGCGGTCGAGTATGTCACGGCGCATTTTGTGCATGGAAACTTCTCGACGGACCATGCTCCGGAGATCGACGGAATGGTGGTGAGCCTGTCAGGTGACGAGCTCATCGCCCTGCTCGATAACGTGTCGTCGAACCTGCGGTGACGCACTGCGCACGTCTCATGTGTTGAATTGAATTTCCTGGACATGGCAAGTCTGTGTTGTTCACCTCGGCGGACGTGTCGCATTCGCCCACGTCACGTTGAGCGGCGTTCTCTGACGCTGCTGTGACATTTTCCTTCGAGACAAAGGTAAAACTGATGAACGCTATCGAGATGTTCGCCAACGGTCCGTCCGGCGGAGAGGTCCGCCCGCTCGCAGTGGTGGAGGCGGCGTTGCCCACCTCGTGCTTCTGGGCGGCCCTCGCTGGCGGCGCGTTCGGCGTGCTCGCTCAGGCTGCTGTGAACAGGTACGTCGCGGCGCACTACGGCTCCCACCTCACC
The DNA here is from genome assembly GCF_003387475.1 of Kutzneria buriramensis. Classification (GTDB taxonomy): domain Bacteria; phylum Actinomycetota; class Actinomycetes; order Mycobacteriales; family Pseudonocardiaceae; genus Kutzneria; species Kutzneria buriramensis. The sequence goes on from NZ_QUNO01000026.1 coordinate 12,709, forward strand.
GCGGAGAGCCCCGTGGCCTCCAGCGCCGTGTCCGTAGCTCTATCCGGCGACCAACTGTTGGCCCTGGCCAGTGGTCACACCGCCTGACCGGCAACGCTGTTCACGGCGCAGGGGTGGGAGCACGCAACGCGTGACTCCACCCCTGCGCCGTGCTCGGGCCGGAATCCGGCGGCTCTCGTCCATGGTCAGCGTGTGGCCGGCCAGGCCCGCCGTCAGCGCCTGAAGTCCCCTGGTTCGTGACCGGTGATCTTGGGGATCCGGTCGGGCCGGTTCTGTAACCGATTCGGAGACGGCGCCCCGAATCGGTGGCCATTCGGGCAGCACGACCGGCTGAGGTTGTCGACAGGAATACCGTCGGGGAATGGCCGATGAGTTCAGCCAACGCCAGCCCGGCGTGGCAGACCACCGCGGGAATGCCCGCGGACGCGGCTTGCCGGATGGTCTCGGCTTGCTCGGTGGCGTCGAAGCCGCACAGCATGATGCCCAATGGCCACAAGGCGATGGCCTGGTACAAAGCCTGCGTGCGTCCTTGGCATTGCCCATGCCGTCCAGGATCGTGACGTGCCACGCCGCCGCGACCACCGCCTTGCCGACGCTGCTGACACCGTAGTTGGTCAGGTCGGCCGCGACGTGCGTGACAGTGCCGCCCCGGCGCTGAGCTCGCGGTCCCCTGGGAGAGGTGAGAACCCCGCGGCGTTGTTGAGACCTTCGGCCACCCGCTGCCGGGCGTCCGTGAGGATGTCCTTAACGCCGGGCGGAACCGTCATGTCGACGGCGGCCACCGGAGTGTGGTCGCTCAGCGCCGCGTCGATCGGGCCGGTGCACGCGGATCCCAGCAGGGCGACGGCGACGGCCGTGACGACCCAGCGCTTCACGGCTCGACCGAGAGCTGTCGGGCGCGAGCCGCTCGCTTGTGGCTGGCGAGGCTGGCGATGACGATGGCCGCGACCAATGTGAGTCCGGTGAACAGTGGCTCCAGGTAGAACTGACCGGGAAGCACCTGCTGCAGGCCGGAGATGCCGATCATGGTAGCCGTGACACCGGTCAGCGTTCCCCAGGCGTTGACCCGGCCGGGACGGATGGTCGTGGAGCCGATCAGGGCCGCGGCCAGTGCGGGCAGCAGGAAGCCCGGGCCGATGTCGGCCTGGGCTATGCCGGCCTGACGGGCGGCGAGCAGGATGCCGCCGAGCGCGGACAGCACACCGGCGGCCATCATCGAGCCGACCACGTAGTGCCGGCAGCGAATGCCTGTCGACTCGGCGCCGTGGCGATTAGAGCCGACCACGTACAGGTAGCGGCCGACAGGGAAGAACTCCAGTACGACCCAGACCACGACGGTAAGGGCGACGGCGAGCACGAACGGACCGGCGACCGGCCCAATCGACCAGTCGACCAGCCCGTGGAGATAGGCGGATTGCTGGCTGCCGGGGTCGACCAGCTGTCGGCCGCCGGTGCGCCAGTAGCTGATCGCGAAGATCAGCTGGCCGGTGGCGAGGGTGGCGACGAAGGCGTCGACCTTGGCCAACTCGATCAGCAGGGCGTTGGCCAGTCCAACGACGGCGCCGCCGACCAGTACCAGTGGAATCGCCAGCCAGCAGTCGATGCCGTCGATCTGCAGCGACACCGCCATCACCTGCCACAGGCCCAGCGCGTAGCCCGCGGACATGTCGATCTTCCCGGCCACCATCGGTACGGTCACCGCGAGCGCCATGACCAGCGGCACGGCGTTGCCGGCCGTGATCAGTCGGAGATTGAGCGGCGTCGGGAAGGTGCGCGGGCACAGCACCGCGAACAGCACGAACAGTGCCAGGGTGGCCAGGACCATGCCGTAGACGACGAGCACACGGCGGGAACGCGACGTGCCCTTACGAGGCTCGAGCGCGGTCGACCGCACCGAGGTGTCGTTGGACAAGGCTGCCTCCTCGATATGCGGGACTTTTTCCTACGACTGCGCGGGGACGAGGTAACCGACACCGCGGATCGTCCTGATCAGGCGCTGCTCAGTGTCGGCGAGTTTGCGGCGCAGGTAGTAGATGTAGGTCTCGATGTTGCCGTAGTCGTGGGTGCGGTTGTGACCCCAGACCGCCAGCTGCAGGTCCGCCTTGGCGACCGGCCGACCGGCGTGCGTGATCAGGTGGTTGAGCAGCTTGTACTCGGTCCCGCTCAGTTCGACCGTCCGGTCGTCCAACATTGCCTGTTGGGTCAGCGGATCCAGTTGGATGCCGGCCGCGTGCGGCGGTCCGACCTGAGTCGTGGCGAACACCGGACCGCGCCGTAACAGGATCCGCACCCGGGCGACCAGTTCGTTGATGTTGAACGGTTTGGTGACGTAGTCGTCGGCGCCGACGGAGAGACCGCGAACCTTGTCCTCGTCGTTGTGGCGAGCGGTGAGGAACAACACCGGCGCGGCCAACCCGGCCTGGCGCAACCGATCGTACAGCGTGAATCCGTCGCTGTCGGGCAGGGTCAGGTCCAGCAGGACGGCGTCAGGGCGGTGTCGTGTGACGTGGTCGATGGCCTGACGCGCCGTGGACGCGACGGTGACGTCGAAGCCGCGGAAGCGAAACGCTGTGGACAGCAGGGCGGCGATGCTGACCTCGTCATCGACCACGAGCAGTTGGATCCGCGTTGTGGTGGGGGTCATTGACCCATTAGAACAGTTGGTCGGGGACTTCCATACGTGCCAATTCCTTGTGAGGCAGGGGAAACCGCATCGACACGAAAGACTTCCGCGCATGGCGGGCATGGCGTACGGGAGGGCGAGCGAGGCCGTCACATCGATCTGAGTGATAATCATTTTCATCTAACGTCTGGTCGTTCTGGGGCACGGCGAGAGGGCGGGATGGACGACAGTGCGACCGATCCGGACGGGTGATCCTGAGGTGAACCGGAGTCGGCCGCCCGACGGCAGGCCGATCTGGCTGTCGGCGGCGCCGACCTGGACTCGCTCTACCGGCTCATCCGCGAACTCGACCGTGTGGCATGGCTGACGATGGCCCACGCCCTGCGTTGCTCCGGCCTGTTCGCCGGTGACGGCGACGAGTACGACCTCGATCAGATCTACCGATTCATAGGTGCCGCGCCACCAGGGATCGTCTGCCGTTGGTGGCGATCGCCTGGTGGGAAGGGAATACCGGTGTCTACGGTGGACTGACCGAGGCCTCCGCGGCGGCGATCGATGGCGTGCTCGCCGGCCTCGACACCATAGCCGCCGGTCTTGAGCAGGGCCTTGGCATGGCAAGGTTCTTCCGCGCGTCGGCCTCCTACCTGCCGGAATTGCTGCGGGACGCCGTGTCGTTGCAGGCGCTGCTGTTCGCCGACGGCGATTCGGACGTCGTCCATGACGTCTGCCAGCGCAACCTGTCCAGCCGCAATGCGAACGCGGTCGCAGCGGTGGTGATCGCGGAGTTCGCCGATTCACGGCCGGAGTTGCGGGTCGTCGAGCTCGGCTCCGGCATCGGCGGCACGACCGTGGTGGTGATCGATGCCCTGCAAGGCAAGCAAGTCGATTACCTGCTCACCGACCTGACCAGGTCCTTCCTGACTTCGCACGGGCGACAGTCGGGCACTTGCCTTGGTTGCGGCGTGGACTGCTGGACGTCAACCGCGAATGCACCGAGCAGGGACACCGTCCGAGCACAGCCAATGTCCTGCACACAGCCCACCACACCACCGGGGCTCTGTCCAGAATCAGGGACCTCGTCGGCCCCAGCGGCTGGGTGATGTTCCTTGAAGGCAGCGTCGAGCACTACCAGTTGATGACGTCGGGGCAGTTCCTGATGTCACCGCCGGCGCAGCACGCGGACCGCGACTTCGCGGACTTCCGCCGCGGCGCCGACAGTGTCTTTCCCCAGCCGGGACGAGTGGTTGGAGGCCTTGCGCGCGGCCGCGGACGCGGTCGGTGCCTGCGCCGGCGCCGCGATCTCCGCCCACCCGGTGACCAATCTCGCCCACCGATTCGACCCGCTGGGTGGCGCTGATCCGGCCGTCAGCCCGCACCTGCACACCGGCAACGTCGCCGACTACCGCATGTTCCCTCATGGACATGGCTACCTCCATGTCCCGACGGCCCGTTCTCCGCCGACGGACACACCCCCCGTACAGCGCGAACGCCCGAGGCGTGGTGTTCACTCAAGGAGCCGGAGTCGTTGCTGAGCTGGCTATCGGACGTACTCGCCGACGGCGACCAGGTGCGCGCGGTGTTTATGAGCCTCGGCGGTCGGCAACGACGGTGCCGGGCGCGCCGGCTTCACCGCGCTCCCTCCGCGCTCGGCCAGGCCCGCACCAACGCCGAGCCGCTGGCCGTCGCCGACGTCGAACCACGCCGGTGTCCTCTATGGAGTGTGACGGCACCGGAACAGCGCTGGGGTACCTGATCGAGGTGTAGGCGCTCAAGTGGGCGTTCGGGCCGGCGGATCGCCCTGGTGCGGTTGGCTCGCTCAAGGGCAACGTCGGGCACGCCGACTCGGCCGCCGGCGTCGCCGGCCGGATCAAGGCCGTGCAGGCGCTGGAACCCCGCACCCTGCCGGCCACGCCCCACCTTTACCGGCCAAACCCGCAGCTGAGCCTGGTTGGATCGGCGTTCCGGCTGGTGGACGCGCTTCAGGAGTGGCGGTCGGACGGGCTCCACATCGCTGGTGTCAGCTCGTTCGGCATCGGCGGTACCAACTGCCACGTCGTTGTCAGGCAGGCGCCGGAGCTGCCGGCGGCCACTGTCGAAGCCGGGCGGCAGCCTCGCGCCCGTTCGACCCGGGCCACCAGGAAGGCTACCGGGATCGAGCCAACCGTGTTGCCGTGCAACGGTTTGACGTCGGACGAGTACTCGCAACCGGAGTCGCGCACAGCCGACCGACACACCACAAGGTGGGGACCAAACATCGACGAAAAGCTTAAAAGACAAGCTTAGAAAGCTGAAACCGCACGTGGTTTGCTGTCCGGCAGATCTCCTTCGGCGGCGATGAGTCGTAAGTCTGACTGTATTAGCCTCGCCGCGCAGGCTCGCACGAGCGGTGCGAATCGGTAGCGGAAGGGCTTGAGCGCCGAATCCGCCGTGACCGCTTCGACATCGGCGAGCTGGAACTCGACCAAGGTTTCCAACGTCAACTCAGCGGAGCGGCGGTCAACGCCCAGGATGTCGGCGGCCTGGCTGACGCTGATGGGGGCGGTATTGCGGACCAGGCTAAGGAAGGCAGCACCGTGACCGGCCGGGAGTGCACGGCAGGTTAGTTCCACACCGTGCAATACGTCCATCTGAGCGCTGACGAGTTCGTCAGGCCAGTCGTCCTCGTTGCGCAGACGTTCTACAAGGTGGCCAATTGACCAATGTGGACGGACCGCCAGTCGGCCGCCACACGCGACCAGGGCAGCTGGGAGTGCGCTGAACATGTGGATCAATTGGCGGGCGGCATCTAGTTCACGGCGCAGGCGTCCCCAGCCGATGATGCTGCTCAGCAGCTCCAGGGCTTCATGTTCGGTCAGCCTCGGCAGCTCCACATGGAGACCGACGGCGCGTTGGGACAGTCGAGTGCGGGTTCCGATGATGGCGGCTCCGCCGCTACCCTGGGGGATGAGCTGAGTCAGTTCGCCCTCGCTGACGACATTGTCGAGCACGACCAGGACACGGCGCCGGTCGGTCCAGTTGTGGAACAGCCGGGCGCGTGCGTCCGCGCCGTTGGGCAGCGCGCCGTTGGGCAGCCCGCCGGTAGGCCCGAAGATGGCGTGCAAGAAGCTGTCCAGCGCCTGCTCAGGAGTGATCTTGGCAAGGTCAGCGTGGAACTGGCCGTGCGGAAAACGGGCGCGCACGGCGTGGGCGGAGTGGACGCAGAAGGCGGTCTTGCCCGCGCCCGGCGGCCCCACGACGGTGACTACGGCGGGGGCGTTGGTGGTGCGGTTGGCAAGGTGGTGCTCAACAGCCGCCCTTGCGTCCGTGCGACCGATGAAGGCGGGCACATCCGGGGGCAGCTGAGCGGGTGATTCCAGCAGAGCGGAAGTGTGGATTGCACCGGTGGTGGCGACCGCCTGGTCAAGATTGCCCACAAGCAGCGCGCGCTGGGCGCTTTGCAGTTGTGGGCCAGGCTCCAGGCCGAGGCTCTCGATCAAGGCAGTGCGGATTCGTTGGAAAACCTTCAGGGCCTCGCCGCGGCGGCCGGCGCGGTGCAGAGCGGTGATGAGCTTGGCGTGGAGGCCCTCGTGGACGGGGTGCTCCCGGACGAGGGCGCCAAGTGTGGTGATGACCTCTCCGTGGCGGCCGAGCATGAGCTGGATGTCCGTGTGCTGTTCTATAGCCGCGATGCGAATTTCCTCCAGCCGCCGGACGTGCCCTTCGAGCTCGGGGCCGGGGCTCACGTCGCTCAGGGCTCGGCCGCGCCAGAGGGCCAGCGCATCGCGCAGAGTAACGGCGGCGACCTCCAGCTTGCCGTGGTCGAACTCGGCCTGGCCCCGGTCGACCAGTTCGGTGAACAGCCAGGCGTCCACAGCGTCATCGGGCAACGTGAGGGTGTAACCGATGTTCCGGGTGTGCAGGATCGTGGCCGTGCCGTCGGCGGGTACGCCCACGGCCAGGAGCTTGCGTAAATGGGACATGTGGGTCTGGAGTGTGCCTATGGCCTTCTCTGGAGGGGTCGTACCCCAGAGTTCTGTGATCAACTGTCCGATGTGAACGACCTGGTTGACATTGATCGCCAGTAGAGCAAACGCCTGTCGAAGCTTGCCCTGGGACAGAGTGACCGGTATCTCACCACGGGTCACCTCGAACTGGCCGAGCACACGGATCTGCATGGGCGCACCTCCCGGGTCCCAGGGATCCTAGGTGCACTCGAATGCCCGCAAGAGCGGATTCCGACCAATTAGGGAATTTGTCAGCGTGAGTCGGGATGCGACGTCCGCGACCCTGTTGTTCGTCCATGGGCAGGGTGACGGGGGCTGATATCGTATCGGGTCGGCCAGCTTCAGGTAGTCGTGGTGACCTGCATAGTTCGGAAAACAAGTTCTTGTTTCGCGCATGGTACTCGTCGTTGCGGCGGGATATCCTGTCCAGATCGAACCGGGCGGATGAATGGTGGTATTCCGATGGGACTCGACGTCGAACCACTCAGCCGTCGCGCACTGAACATGCTCCGCGCGGTAGCCGCCGGACGCGGCCGGTTGACCCTGAGCTGTGAGCTCGACCTCTACGTGGATGGGCTTCCTTGCTGCGACCAGATTACGGCGAGGTCCCTGACGCGCGCGGGGCTGATTGCCCCGGGCCAGCCAGGGCGGTTGGGGGAGAGCGTACCGGCGGTACTCACTCCCGATGGCAGCGCGGCCGTCGCCGACGCCCGGCTGTCCGTCGCCAGCTGAATCAGCCGAGTTCGAGCAACTCTGTCACAGTCATCGGATCTATTGACCAGTCGTCTCGCCGCAGGGCAATGGGCAGGTCGCCAACGAAGCCGAACGCGACGTGGGCGGCACGTCTGATATAGAAACCTGCTTTCGCTGTGACCATGATGGTCTACAGGTCCGTGCACGCTACGAATGTGTATGTGCTGGTGATCTGCAGTGGGCGAAGGTGGTTTGCTTATCCGTCTCGGCCAAGGCTGCGACTCGTTCTGCGAGGGGCCGGCGTGCGTAGGCTTGAATGTCGTTCATGCTGCGTTATTTCGCCAGTCGTCAGTGTTTGCACGGAGTATCTTGCCGTTGCGGGTCTGTGGCGTCGAACATCCGAGTGTTTCGCGATGCGGAGGCGTCTGCGCGCATCGAAGGTATTTCGTGCACAGCGCGTACCGTGAAGTTCGGAAATCGTTCCGAAGTCGTCCCAATGTATGAGGTGTTCCAGGCATGAACCTCTATGCTTCCGGCATCACGCCGAGCCCCTGATGGGTCCGGCCTCCAGTCCTGTCGAAGGTGCGCCCGATGGAAGTCCACCACGAGATGGTCTATGCGGCCCTGTTCTCCAAACTACGCCCCTCGGGCGAGGACTCATCACGGATTGTGCTGGCAGAGCTCTGCTACGACAGCGGCGATCCGTACGCGGTCACAGTCGATCTCGACTGCGGATCGAACGTGCGCTGGCTGATCGGACGGGATCTGCTCGTGGACGGGATGTTCTCGCCGGTCGGCGAGGGGAACGTGCGGGTGTCACCGGCTGGCAGTAGACAGGTAATCGTGCTTGCGTTGTCCTCGCCGGATGGCGAGGCCGTGCTGGAGGTCGCGGCTGTGGCGCTCGGCGCGTTCCTCGCCGGCACATTCGAATGCGTCGCCGCAGGCGAGGAGAGCGCGTTCATCGACTTTGATACTGAAATCGCGAAGCTGCGCGGATACTGAACGGAAGTCGCGGTTGGCATTGTGATATATGAAGGCCGGGCCCAGAACGTGCCGGTACCTGTGCCCGTGAGAAGGGCCGTAAGCCCCTCGTCGCCAACCGAGGCACAGTGTCGAGGTGTACCTGTCAAAGTTCTGGCCGCCCAACCGAAAAAAACACATGTGTGGTGTGTGCCATGGTTCGTGGCACACACCACACATGAATTAGCTCACCCGACCTGGCCTGTTCGCGCGGGTTCCGAGCGACACCAGGATGTCCTTTCCGTGACCTGATTCTGCGTCACTCGGAAGTGATTTCCTGGCCGACCCAAAGATCGGGCGTTCAGGATGTCGTCAGACAGCTGGCGAGATCGTGGACCGACATTCCTGCCGCATCGTGCTGCAAACGACTCAACGGGCTATCAACAATGCGTCGTCCGCCGACACCGATAACGGCGGCAAGCCTCTCCAGTGCATTCGCTCCGCCGATAACCACACACTTGGTTCCCTGAACCCATACCGCACCGCACAGTAGCGGAGTCGAGGCTACGCGGATGTCGAGCGAAACAAGAAAGCCCCCCTCGGCAACGGTACCTGCGTTCGCCAAGCGTTCAATTTCGTTCATGGCAGTCAAGCTACCATCAGTTTAGTCGACGGAAATCCACCGATCGATCGATTCGCGATTCTTTCAATGCAGTGCGGAATTTTCTCACGAGGTTCGCGAGTGGCCATGGCGTGCGGTGTTGTGGGCTGCGGACACCGCGGGACCCCCAGACATGCGCTGTCGGATTGTCTGAGCGCGAGGCTCCTCCGGGCCGCCCGGTAGTACCAGGGCTCCCCACCCACCTTCGGAGGTCTCGGTTCTGCGGCCTGGTACCTGACCGTCCCAACCGCGTGGGCTTCTTCGGCGTTCAGCACAACAATCTTGGCGAGATCACCTCAGTGTGACGGCCATTCAACCCGCTGTAGTTCGTCGATGTGATGGTTAGAATTTCAAGGAAAATTGTAAGAAGATTTCTTCATCAGGCTTGTGGATTCTTTGCGATAGGGGGAGTGCTACTGTTCGTCGCGGTGTCATTCTACTCCTGAAGGGTATGAGAATGAATCTTGTCGAAACCATCGCCGACAAGCGGATGCCGGCCACTGGCGGCGGTGAGTTGGCGCCGCTCGAACTGGCGACCGTGCTAGACCCAGTGGGCTGTGGGCTGGGTATCGGGGCAGTGTTCGCGGCCATGGAGAGGGCGTTGGCTATGGGGCGAACCGACCTCGCCGAACACCTCGCGCATGAGCTGGCACTGGCCCGCACATTCGGCAGTGTGCATCACTATGCTGAGTCACTCGCCGGCCTGGCTGGCTCGTTCGGCGACCAGTCGGTCACCGACCTGACGGCGCTCTGGACGTCGTTGCGCTGATGTTGACGTGAGGGCGGGCGGCCTAGCCGACATTCAGGCAACTTGGTGCTCCTATCAGACCGGCATCGACCAAGTAGGTGTTTGATCGGCTATGTCGCCACCTCGTCTCCGCGTAGCAGGTTCGGTTGTTTGTGGGGCTTGATCGTCGGTGTGGGATGATCTTGGTGCGCAGGCCGGTCAGGAGCGTCCGTCGTCTGAGGAGCTCGCCGGCCTGGTCGGCAGTCTCAAACTGCATTGCACGAGCCGGGCGGTAGCAGATGACCGCGCAGTCCAACCGGGCGAACGCCGTGAAGTGGACGGCCTTGCACTCGTAGCGGCGGGCCGGCCGACGGAAGCAGGATACCCGCTACAGGGTCCGCTCGATCACGTACCGATGGCGACCCAGGCACTTGGCCGACTCGATACCCGGCGGGCGATCCGGGCGATGATGCCCCGCCGACTCATCGCCTTTCGGCAGGGCGGATAGTCGTCGCCCTTGTCCGCGCGCACCTTGCGCGGCCGCCCGGTCGGTTCCTTGACTGGGGCGACGGCATCGACCACCGTCGCCAACTCCAGATGATCGTTGCGGTTGGCCGCAGAAGTGACCACGGCCAACGGCGGCGGCTCCGGTCGCTGATCGCGTGGATTTTCGAGCCGGGCTTGCCTCGATCGACCGGGCTGGAGCCGGTCAGGTCCCCCCTTGACCGCACGGACGTGCACGTTGTCCACCGATGCCGCGACCAGTCGATCGCCCCGGCCGAGCCGAGCAGATCCAACAGCCTCTCGTGCAGGTGGGTGAACGCCTCCGGCTCGACCCACTCGGTGAACCCGACGGTGCGCGGTGGCACGACTGACCCCGAACGAGGACGGCAGCGCGTCCCAGGCGCACCGGTCCGCAGCACTTACAGGATGGCGGCCAGCACCGCAGGCGGCGCCGGCCGCCGCCCTGGTGGCGTTGCGGCGCATCGGGCAGCAGCGAGTGTGCCAGCAGCCACACCGACTCCCGGTACCCCTTCTCCACGGCGTCCATAAGCGATCAACGCTATCGCCTGCCCCGCAACGCGCCCAAATGAGATGTGGTCTTAACCGCGAACGTTGATCAGCGCGTCGACTGAAACCGGTTCGGCACCGCAGAGATCGACAAGGCTGTCGCTTCCATGGAACAGGCCGATGGTCGCCTGCATGGCCGCCCACTGGCGATCCGTCTGCGCGAAACGGGCGGCGGCGCGCTGGTCAGCGGCGACGGCGATTTGTGCCATCTTGTCGACCCCGATACTCGTCACGCAACTGACCGGCGTAACCAGATTACGCAGCTCAAGGGGTCGTGGCGCGCCGTCGAGACAGGCCTGTCGGATCGCTGCCAGTTCTACAGTGTTCATGTCAGCAAAGTTGTAGACGACCACAACATCGTCAAGCTCAGCGGCAGAATATCCGAAAAACATGGAAACGAGTGCGCTATCGACGCGCGATTCTCGGAACTTGCTTGCGTGTTCACGCCACACGTCGCAGGATGGGCTGACCAGGCTGCCAATAGCGGTATCGGCCATCGGAGCGTGAAGGTTCACTGTGGACGGAGTGCGCGACGCGATCGCGCTCGAATCGGTCACCGTGACGTTCGGCGGCGGATACACCGCAGTCGCGGACATCACTTTCGCTGTGCCCGCCGGGAGTTTCGTCTCGGTAGTGGGCCCCACTGGCTGCGGCAAATCCACCGTCCTGAACTGCGTCGCCGGTCTTTGCGCGCCCACAACGGGCCAGGTGCTCGTCGCGGACCGGCCGCTACGCGGTCTCAACCGCGCGGCAGGGTATCTGTTCCAACAGGACACCCTGCTTCCCTGGAAGTCCGTCCAGGACAACATCGCGCTGGGACTGCAGATCAATGGTGTCGGTCAGAAGGAACGCGCCCGCCTGAGCACGGAGTGGGCCGCCAGGGTCGGGCTCGAGGGCTTCACGAACAGCTATCCGCACGAGCTGTCCGGCGGTATGCGCAAACGGACCGCGCTGGCCCAGGTGTGGATCACCGAGCCGGACATCCTGCTGATGGACGAGCCGTTCGGCGCGCTCGACGTGCAAACCCGGCAGATCATGCACAGCGAGTTGCTCCGGCTGTGGACCGGAAGCGGCAAGACTGTACTGTTCGTCACCCACGACCTCGACGAAGCCGTCACACTGTCCGACGAGGTCATCGTGCTCTCGGCCGGGCCTGCCAGCCATGTCCTTGGACGCTATCCGGTCGGCCTGCCCAGGCCACGCGATCCGATCGACACCAGGATGTCGACGGAGTACGGCGAGATCTACCAGTCGATCTGGTCCGCCCTACGTGCCGAGGTGCTCCGAGGTTATGCGTAGACTGCTCATTCCACTGGTCCAAATCGGACTCGTCTTGGCCGTCCTGGCCAACTGGGAGTTCGGCGGCTACGACGAGTTCTTCTTCAGCAAGCCCAGCTCGGTCCTCGGCCGAATCGAGCAATGGCTCGCCGACGGCACGATGTGGGCAGACCTGGGCGTGACGCTCACCGAAGCCGGTCTGGCGCTGCTGATCGGCACGGCGGCGGGGCTGGTCGTCGGGCTCGCACTTGGACGTGTCAAGTTCCTGGGAGCGGTGTTCAGCCCCTTCATCAAGGCTCTCAACGCCCTGCCCAGGGTCGTGCTCGCTCCCCTGTTCCTGTTGTGGTTCGGACTCGGCGTGTGGTCGAAGGTGGCGTTCGGTGTGACGCTGGTCTTCTTCGTCGTCTTCCTGAACACCTACCAGGGAGTGCGCCAGGTCCGGCGCGCACTGGTCGACAACGCCAGGATGCTGGGCGCCACCGAGACCCAACTGGTCCGGCACGTGATGTTGCCCAGCGCACTGAGCTGGATCTTCGCCAGTTTGCATCTCAGCGTCGGCTTCGCCCTGGTCGGCGCGGTGGTCGGCGAGTACCTCGGCGCCGCCGCCGGAATGGGCTACCTCATCTCCCAGGCCCAGGGAACGTTGGACACCACCGGTGTGTTCGCCGGCATCGCCGTCCTGACGGTCGTGGTGCTGCTGGTCGACTTCGGCGTGGGGCTGGTCGAACGAGAGCTGTTGCGTTGGAAACCGGAGGAACAATGAAACGTCTGCTGACCGTGGCGCTCGCGGCGCTGGTGCTCACCGGTTGCGCCCAGCAGTCGAACCCACTCGAAAGCGACACCAAGGTCACGATCGGTATCGGCGGCCAGCCGCTGCTGGTGTACCTGCCCACGACGCTGGCCGACCGGCTCGGCTACTACCGCGACGAGGGATTGCAGGTGAATCTGCAGGACCTCAAGAGCGGGTCGAACGCCGTGCAGGCCGTCCAGGGCGGCAGCGTGGACGTGGCCAGCGGGTACTACGACCACACGGTGCAACTACAGGCCAAGGGCCGGCGGGTTACCTCGTTCGTCACCATGGGCCGGCTGCCGTCCGTCGCGCTGGTCGTCTCTCCCCACAGCAGCAGGAAGATCACTTCGATCTCGGATCTGAAGGGGGCCAACGTCGGGGTGACCGCACCGGGCTCGTCCACCGACTTCTTTCTCAAGTACCTGCTGGTCAAGCACGGCATGGCCGCCTCGGACGCGCATACCCTCGCGGTGGGCGGCGATGCCAGCGCGGTCGCCGCCATGCAGCAGGGCAAGGTCGACGCCGCGGTGATGGTCGACCCGTCGATCAGCCTGCTCCAGAAGCGGGCCGGCGAGCTGCGGATCCTCGCCGACGCGCGAACCAGCGCGGGCGTCAAGCAGGAGTTCGGCGTGGATAGCTACCCCGGCTCGGTCTTCTACGCCAGCCAGGACTGGTTGGCGCACAATGGAGACACCAGCCGCAAGCTCGCCAAGGCTGTGGTCCGGGCGCTGCAGTGGATCCATCAGCACTCCGCCACCGAGATCGCTCAGGCCATGCCGGCCGAATACGCGGGGGGCGACCCGGGCGTCTACGTCACGGCGATCGACCGGGCCAAGGAATCCTTCAGCGCTGACGGGGTCATGCCCGCCGACGGCGCCAAGGCCGCCTACACCGTGCTCTCCGAATTCAACTCCGAGGTGGCCAAGGCGAAGATCGACCTGTCCAGCACCTACTCCAACGACTACCTCCCGGCCCGGTAGTAGAAGAAGCCCGAAGCCACCCAACCGGTGGCTTCGGGCTTCCATCACTGTAGGTCATCCGACGTCAGGAGAAGGACGACCGATTCCCAGCAGCTCGATCGCCGTCTGGTCGTCGAGCGAGACAGCAGCGGTGCCTTGAACATCCGTGTCGGGGGTGTACCCCTTGACGCCCTGCGCCAGGTGAGCCACAACACGGTTGGCAAGGCGCTCAGCCGTGGCGTTCTCGACGGCCTGCAGTAAGGCGGAGCCCCTCCGCACAGTGCGTGATGGCGGTCGCCACGCAGGACATCGGCTTCTGGGCGGACACCACCTCGAGCGGACGCAGTTCGCCGCCCACTGTGGACATCCGCTCGGCCGCGGTCTCCATGGAATTCATTCGCGGTCTCCGTTCATTGGTTATCGTCGGCAGTCCATCGGCCATCGCGAGATTCGCGGTCCGGTCTCGTTGGCTAGACCCGCGCGGCGATGTCGATCAGGTCCACCGCGGACAGCAGTGCCGACGGCGCCGTGGACGACGTGACTTCCTCGACGCGGTGAAAGCCGCCCTGGTCGTACCCGGCGAAGGCATGGCGGCCGGGGGTCTGGATCATGGCGAGCTCGGCGTTTTTCACCGCCTTGCCGATCCGGGCAACCAGGCCGACAGCCTCCTCGAAGCAGGTGAGCGGCTGGACGACGTCGTGACCGATCTCCAAGGGCTGGACGGCGGAGCCGATGCTCCCGGCGAAGCATTCGATGCGGTTCATGAACTTTCCTCACTTTAGGTGAACTGGCGGACGCTGCAGATCCTGCCCGGACGAACCAGGGTGCACACTCCACATATGCGGGAAGTTAACGCGGCGGGGCTGTCCTGGCTTAACTCAACCTTCCGTCGCGAACCTGTGCTGACGCCAACGTACACAAGAGAATCCGCGATCCCCCAGAAAATCCTCCACACATCGCCATAGCTCCGCGCGCGTAGGATCGCTTCGACGCAGCCAGGGCGGACGAACCGTGCACGAGATCGACCGGTGACGCCAACACCGGGTGCCGATCCTCGACCTTCCGTCCATTATGGACATTCGAAGACGAAGCGGTCACCGGCATCGGGAAACTCCCGTCAAAACATCCCTGAGCCGCATTGGAAAGGGGAAACCTAGCCGGCGCACGGTGACCCGAGCAGACGCGCTCACGCCGAATTCGCTCCCAGTAACAACCTTTCCGGCACCGCCCAGGAGGAGATCTGTGTGGACTGTTCACCGACTCGCTGGAACATGCGGTGTCGTCGTTGCGGGCGACTTCTTCACTCTGGGCGGCGATTCGCCGCGCGCGATGCGACTGACCGCCAAGGTCCGCGACGCTGAAGGTCGAACTGCCGGTGCGGACCGTGTACGAGCAGAGTACGCCCACCCGGCTGGCACCGATGCTGTACCACTTGGATTGGGACTGTCTGGCGCTGGCACGACAGCCCACGGCCGAGACTGTGCCGCTCCCCGCGGCGCAACGACGAGTGTGGTTCCTCAATCACCTCGGGCTGGCCGGCTCCGATCACGCGATCCCGCTCTCGCTGCGCTTGACCGGCCGGCTCGACCGGGCCGCGCTCGAAGCCGCACTCGCCGACGTGGCGACCAGGAATGCGACGCAGCGCACGGTGTTTCCGACGGAGGGCGCGAGGAGCGCTCCGGTCACCCGAGGCTGGTCGCCTACATCGTGGGGACAGGTTGACGAGGACAAACTCCGCGAACGGAAGCCACATGGTCCCCGAGGCGTTCGTGCGCATGACGGCGCTTCCACTGACCACTGCCGGCCGGGTTGATCGCGCGACCGCCAGCTCCACGGGCAAAGGCCGGTGGGCAGCCGTCAAACGAAATGGAGAAGCAGCTGTGCGAACTCCTCGTCGGGATGCTGGGGATCGACGAACCGCGAGTGAACGATGGGTTCTTCTAACTCGGCGGGGACAGCGTCATCGCGATCCAGTTGATCGCCCGCGCCCGGCAGCACGGTGTGGTCCTGGCACCGCGCAGCGTGTTCGAACACCAGGCCGTCGAGACGCTGGCGAAGGTCGCGGGCAGCGCGTGGGGGACCGTCGTGGGTGACCCGGTGAACCAGCTGCCGCTCACCCCGGTGATGCACTGGCTGTTTGCCCGGGACGGCTCGTTCAACCACCTCAGTCAATCGGTGTTGCTGACCGTGCCCAAGGGCGTCGATGTCCTGCACATCACCACGGCGATCGACACCCTGCTCGGCCGCCACGACATGCTCCGAGCGCAACTGGAGAGCGGCACGCTTCGCGTGCGGCCGCTGGGCGCGATCCGGGCGAGCGACGTCCTCCAGCGTTGCATCGCCAACTCGGGTCTCTGCGAGGCCGTGGCCACGCAGAGCCGGATCGCCGTCGCCGCGCTGAATCCCGCCGCCGGTGTGATGATGCGGGCGACCTGGTTCGATCGCGGCGTCGACCGGAGCAGCAGGCTGCTGCTGACACTGCACCAACTCGTCGTGGACGGCGCGTCGTGGCGGATCCTGATGGCGGATCTCGCGCTGATGTGGGCCGGACGATCGCTCAGGCCGGTGGGCACCTCTTTCCAGACCTGGGCCAGGTCGCTACCCGCACGCGCTCGGTCGACCGCAGGCCTGAACAGATGGTTGGAAGTCGGCGCCGGGGCCGGTGGTCGGCTGGACTGCCGGCCGTTGGATCCCACTCTGGACATCATGGCGACCATGCGGTCGCTGAACGCCACGCTACCGCCGGAGCAGACCGGGCGCCTGATCGAGACCGCTCCCGCCGCCTCCGGCTCACAGATCACCGATGTGCTGCTCACCGCCCTAGTCCGAGCGATCGGACAGGACCACCTTCTGGTGGATGTGGAGACGCACGGCCGCGACGAACTCGATCCGGAGATGGACCTGACTCGAACGGTGGGCTGGTTCACCGCAGTGCACCCCGTCCGTTTGCGCCTCGGCGGCCATCACGTCCACGGCGGCGACCCCGTGGACTACGGGCTGCTGCGTTGGCTCAACCCGGACACCGGCCCCACGCTCGCGGCACTGCCCTCGGCCCAGATCACCTTCAGCTACCTCGGTCGGATCACCGCGCCGGGTGACGGTGACTGGACCCTGGCGCCGGAATCGGCGGTCGTGGCCAGTGGCATGGACATGCGCCTGGCCTGCACGCACGTGCTCGATGTGACGGTGATTGTCCGCGACAGCGCCGACGGGCCCGAGGTGAACGCGACCTGGACCTGGCCGTCGAGGTTGCTGTCACAAGGTCGCGTCGAGAGCCTGGTCGGGTGTTGGCTGCGCGAATTGGGGCTTCTGGCTCGAGACGCCCGAGCCCGATAGTTTCTCGGACCCATCAACCGAAGAACCATCGTCAGAACTCTCCCAGAGCCAGCTCGGGGAAACGTTGAATTACCTCTCGGCAGCACGACTGATGTGGCGCGAACATCCAACCAACGTCTACGTTCGGCACGGAGGTCAAATCGGCCGTTAATCCAGCAAAGGACACCATGCCCATGTTGATCGAGAAGTACGCCAACCAGGCCAGTGAGCCGACTCCCTGCGACATGCCGACAGACGTCTTGCCGATCTCCTGTGCGTTCTTCGAGCGGGCGATCCTAGTCGCGGCCAACGTCGCCGCCAATGGCGACGGCGTGGCGGCGCGCGCAGCACTGGCCGCCTACCGGGCCGGGCACCTCGTCGATGCTTATTACCGTGGCGGACTCAGCTACATAGGCTCATTAGGGCGCGCGGTGACGCACGACTCGGACCCGATGTCGGTTCACGACCTCCTGGACGCCCGCATCGTGATGTGGTAACCCGGCACACCAACCAGGCCGGCGAACAGGGTGGGTTCATGCCCCCCGCGATCGATCGGCGCCCGGGACCACGGCTCACAGGGCTACGGCTCGTCCGACCCTGGTCGACCGGGTTCAGCTATCCATCAAACCGATCTGCGAAGATTTCTTGCTTATTTTGACCGATGCCGGACCGGCTTTCCGGCAGGTAACCTCGGCGCGCCAGCACAGTACCGCAAGAAAATCTGGATGGTGGATCATGAACCGAGTGGAGCTCGCCGCAGCCGAGGCCACCGATATTCCGCTCCTGGCTGTGGCCTCGGCCGCAGAGCCGACGGCGTGCACCTGGAACCTTGTCGAAGCGGCGATCTTCGCCGCCGGCACCTATCTGAACGCCACCGCCATTCAACGCGTCAACGGGAAGCACCGCGTCGACACTGACACGTCGTCGCACTGGCACGGCGAGAGCACACTGACCGGGTTGCTGGAACTCCCCCCGATTGTCCCTCGGTAACGACATCTTGAGGTAGCCCCCGACGGTTCACCTGTACGTCACGGGGCGAGGAGCGGTCGTCACGGTTACAGGCACAGTGAGTTGACGCAGGGCGCCATCGACGACATCGATGGCGCCCTGCGTCAACGAGCGCGTGCCGAACGGGTTCGGCCAGTGGAGATCCCAAGCTCGACCAGAAGTAATTCAACGAGTCGCTCGGCACGGTCTTCGCCGCGGGTAGCATGCGTCGACACTGATCGGCGAGGCGGCACGGCCGACCCGGCTGAACACGCCGTTCGCGCTGGTTTGCCCTTCCGTCGACCAGCCTCCACCAAACGGCGCATATGCTTCCGCACTTTTGAGCGCCGCGCATCCCGTCATTCAGCAACATCACCAGAGATTGCTCTTGGCAGCCGAACCTGAAGTGAACAAGCAACTAACACGCTTGGCTTCCAGTCGAGCGTGTGCAATCGTATGTCAGCGCCGCAAAATGGGACATCCGTAAGGCAAGAAGAGTGCCTCTCATTCACGGGATTTCAACCACAGGACGCCGCGACGCCGCCGGATCGGCGAGATCACTGATGCGAGGGATTAGCAATGCTTACTGCCGGGGCACGAGTTGTCACCGTGGCGAACGCCACCAGATTCGAGGGCGGAGGCTACCTTACAAACGTGGCTGCTCCGACAATGTCGGAGTGCGCGGTGCTGGTGGCAGCGGTCGGGGCGGGCGCCGCGGTGGCCGCCTGCGCCGGATACATAGCCAATGCCTGGGCCAATCTCGCCAACCAGCACCACGGGCACAAGCGCCTGATCGTAGACTCGGCCCTTCCCGTCGTCAGCGCCGGGAGCAGGTCAGTGGAACTTCTTCTCAACACCAAGGTCGACTCCCTGTGACACCCGGACCGGCAGAATCCAGCGCCCACAGGTCCTGACGCTTCTGCCTCCCTTTTCGACTGATTCGCCAATTGAATTCCTCCTCGCAAAGGAGTTGAAAGATGTCCAGGTCCGACGATTCCCCGGTCGTTGTCGCTGCCAATCGAGGAGAATTTGGTACCGAGGGTGGCCATTTTGCGCCTCAGTCGACCGGGCCGGTCACCTGTGCCATCGTCCGAACGCTGGTCGCCGGCTTCGCCACCGCGTTTCTGACCAGCATCGGGGTCGTCGAGGCCTACCGCCGGTACGGCGGCGTCGACCGGACGGAACCGCTCCTAGACGGCCCTCGGAGCGGGGACCTGTCGGTGCGCCGATTGGCCGACATCCGACTCGCCGCCCTCGATCACTGACCACCAGAACGCTCAGCGCCAGGCCGTCGTTGGTTGGTGGAGGCCGGAGCGGTGTGTGTCGCAGATCTTCCGGTCGGGGCGTATGGATCAGATCGCGAGTGCCAGTGGGCCTATCGTGGTGAACGGGTGGTGGACCTCGGAGACCACCACGAGTGGATCAGCCGGGGCCGCGTTGGTCCATCCGACGCCGGTTGCCGCGGCGTCGCGTGTCCCGCCCCCGAGGTCGTCCGACAGAATCGGGAACTTTTGCGCGGGCAGGCCCTCACGTGGCTCGAACCGTACTCTCGGAGTCGCCAGTGAAGCGGCCGTCGCGGCTGCTGAAGATCGAGAGGAAGCGTTCCCCCATGATGACATCCGTTCAGGCCGCCGCCAACGAGCAAATTCCCGCAATCGGTGGAAGGCTCTCCCCGTTGGTCATGCCATCCCCTGAGAAGGTGGTGAGCTGCGCGGGGCTCGAAGAGGCCGCGATCATCTTTGCCGCCCAGGCCGCCAAGAATGCTTACGCTGCAACCGCCCACGGGTTGGGCAGGGAGGCCCTCCGGGCGATCTTCAGGCAGGGCGCGGTGGTCGGGGCCTTCACCGTGTCCGAGACGGGCGCCTCCATGATCAAGAGCTCGGGCCCGCTGTCGGTCGCCGAGTTGGTGCGGGTCCGGGCGCTCGACTGAGAACCGCAGGCGGTTACGGGGAAGTTAACATCACCCCTTCCAACAGGGCGGCAACCGGCTGCGGTGGTTTGCCGCGACCGGGCTGTCGTCTAGATTCTAGGCTAGTTGCTCCTGCTCGATGGCTGCCATGGCGTTGCCCGCGAGCCCGGCGGTGATGCCGCCGTCGACCGGCAGTACGGTGCCGGTGACGTACGCGGACCGCTCGCTGGCTAGGTAGACGGCAGCGTGCGCGATGTCGGTGGGGGAGCCCTCGCGGTCCAGTGGACGGATGGACTTCATCACCGCACGGAGCTGACGCACAGCGGAATCGCTGTCGGGCAGGTGAGCGGTGGCGGTACCCAGGATCGGAGTGGGTATGGCGCCGGGCGCGATGGTGTTGACGCGGACGTTGTAACGACCGAGGTCGATGGCGGCGCACTTGGTGAAGTGGATGACCCCGGCCTTGGCGGCCCGGTACGCAAATTCGCCGGTGCCGCCCTGCACGCCGCCGATCGAGGTGGTGTTGAT
Organism: Kutzneria buriramensis; assembly: GCF_003387475.1. Taxonomy (GTDB): domain Bacteria; phylum Actinomycetota; class Actinomycetes; order Mycobacteriales; family Pseudonocardiaceae; genus Kutzneria; species Kutzneria buriramensis. Next base: position 33,193 of record NZ_QUNO01000026.1, read on the forward strand.
GATCGAGCCGCCGCCGTTGGCGGCCATGTGCCGGGCGGCGTGCTGTGTGCCGCGGATGACGCCGAGCAGGTCGACGGCCATGATGCGGTCGAAGTCGGCGAAGTCGTCGTCCAGGAAGTTGCCGCGCATGGCGGTGGGGATGCCGGCGTTGTTGAACATGACGTGCAGGCCGCCGAAGCTCTCCACGGTGAACGCGACCAGGTCGGCCAGCTGTTCGGAGTCGGCGACGTCGGTGTGCTTGAACAGCGCATCGGGGCCGAGCTCGGCGGCGACGGATTCGCCGAGCTCGCGGTTGATGTCGGCGATGACCACCCGGGCGCCTTCGGCCAGGAACGTCTCGACCGATGCGCGGCCGATCCCGGAGGCGCCGCCGGTGACGATCGCGACCTTGTCGGACAGCTCGTTGCTCATGTCATGGCTCCTTCGGGTGGTTACCAGGTGACCGGCAGCGCGGTGACGCCGTAGGCGAAGTGGTCGGTCTTGTACTCGATCTGGTCCAGCTCGGTGGCTAGCGCCAGGGTGGGCACGCGGCGGTAGAGCGTGCTGTAGACGATCTGCAGTTCGGCACGGGCCAGCTGCTGCCCGACGCACTGGTGGATGCCGAACCCGAAGGCGTGGTGCGCGCGAGCCTGCCGATGCAGGTCGAGCCGCTCGGGTACGGGGAAGACCTGCGGGTCCCAGTTGGCGATCGGCAGCGGCACGATGATGCCGTCGCCGGCGCGGATCACCTCGCCGCCGATCTGGATGTCCTCGGTGGCGATGCGGCGTAGCCCGTGCTGGGCAATGGACAGGTAGCGCAGCATCTCCTCGACGGCGTCGGCAGTGACCCTCGGGTCGTCGCTGTCCCGGAACACCGCCAGCTGCTCGGGGTTCTGCAACAGGGCGAGGGTGCCGAGCGCGATCATGTTCGCGCTGGTCTCGTGCCCGGCGATCAGCAGCACCACGGCCATCTGGGCGGCCTCGGCCACGGTGACCTCGCCTCCCCGGACCTTCTCGGCGATGTCGGACACCCAGCCCTCGCCCGGCGTCTCGACCCGCTCCGTGATCAGCTGGGCGAGGTAGCCGCCGAGTTCCGCACTGGACCGGGCGCCCTCCTCGGCGGTGGCGTTGCGGTCGACGGCGACGACCGCGTGGAGCTGGAAGAATTCGTGGTCGGAGTAGGGCACGCCGAGCATCTCGCTGATCATGAGCGTCGGCAGCGGCAAGGCCAGGGCGTCCACCAGGTCGGTCGGTTTCGGGCCGGCGAGCATGGCGTCGATGAGTTCGTCGGTGTAACGCTGGATCCCCGGGCGCAAGGCCGCCACGCGCTTGACGGTGAACGGCGGCGTCATCAGCCGGCGGAACCGGGTGTGTTCGGGTGCGTCGGTGTTGAAGATAGTCGGCGGTCGGTGGTCGGTGGTCTGCGCCATGTTCAGGTTCTGGTGCGGGAAGCCGGGGCGCTTCTCGTCCATGCTGACCCGGGGGTCGGACAGGATGGCCCGTTGCTCGGCGTGGCCGGTGACGAACCAGTGCGTGCTGCCGTCCCAGATCCGTGCCTTCGACAGTGGTCGCGCGGCCGCGACCGCGCGCTGGTCGGGCGGGGGAGCGAAGGGGCAGCCGGTGGCCCGGGCGGACGGGAACTCGATCAGTGCCTCGGTCATGTCGGTCTCCTGTGGACGATCAGTCTTCGATGGTGATGGCCAGGGCGGGGCAGACGGCGGCGGCTTGCCGGACGTCGTCGGCCAGGTCGGCGGGTGGCGAGGCGTTGAGCAGGACGACGATGCCGTCCTCGTCCCGTTGGTCGAACACGGCGGCCGCGGCGGCCACGCATGATCCGGCCGCGACGCACCTGCTCTGATCGATGCTGACCTTCATGGTCTTCTCCCGATGGTTGGGTCAGCGGCCGGTCGGGACGAGCCCGGCGGTCGCGTCGACGATCTCTTGGCGGCGCAGGCGGGTCTGCTTCGGCATGTTCCAGCCGACGACGGCGACGGGACGGCCGGCCACGCTGTGCCGGGCCACGAAACGGCGGCTTGCGATGTCACCGTCCACAATGGTCACGTTGGCGTCGGCACGCGGCGTCCCGTGGACTTGGATCTTGGCGTCGAACTGGTCGGTCCAGAAGTAGGGGATCGGCCTGTAGGGCCGGTCGGCGCCGAGGATGTTGGCGGCCACGACGGACGCCTGCTCGATAGCGTTGGTACGGTTCTCCAGCCTCAGCAGGGAATCGTAATGTTGCCAGCGGGCGACGTCGCCGACGGCGTGGATTCCTTCCGCAGCGCGACAACGGGAGTCGCAGACCACGCCGTTGTCCAACGTCAGGCCGCTTCCAGACAGCCAGTCGGTGTTGGGGATGCCGCCGATGGCCACCACGACGACGTCCGCCGGCAGTTCCTCACCGGTGTCCAGGCGCACCCCCGCGACCCGGCTCCGACGGCCGGTCAGCGCGGTGACGCCCGTGCCGAGCCGGAGTTGGATGCCGTACTCGGCGTGTACGTCGCCGAGCAGGCTCGAGACCATCGGGCCCAGCTGGCTGAACATCGGCGCCGGCTGCGGGCCGACCATCGTTACGTCGAGGCCCAGCGTGCGGGCGGTAGCGGCGATCTCCGCGCCGAGCACACCCTCGCCGACGACCACGAGCCGCTTCGACTGCGCCAGGTCCACTTGGAGCGCGAGAGTGTCGCCGAGCGTGCGCAGGACATGCACACCGGCCAGGTCTGCCGTTTCGGGCAGTGCGCGGGGGCGGACGCCGGTGGCGAGCACGATCGACTCGGCTCGCAGCACGCGTCCCGACGCGGTTTGCACGGTCCGGGTCGCGGCGTCTAGGCCGATGGCCGGATCGCCGAGCACGAACTCGGCGTCCAGGTCGGACAGTGCTGCCGACGACCGCAGCTGCGCCCGCTCGGGTTCCCACTGACCGGCCAGGACCTGTTTGGACAGCGGCGGCCGGTCGTAGGGCAGGTGCGGCTCGGCGCCCAGCAGGGTCAGCCGGCCGCGATATCCACCACGCCGCAGCGATTCCGCTGTGGACAGGCCGGCCGCCGACGCGCCGACGATCAGAACGCTGGCGGGGGTGTTCATGCTCTCTCCCGAGGGTTCGTGGGTGCAGGTCAGGCCGTCCGGCGGCGCAGCACGAGGCCGGAGCCGGCGCCGAGGCCGACGACACCGAGCCCGATGGCGGTCATCAGCCCCTGGACGCCGCCGACGAGCAGGTAGACCAGGACGCCGGAGGTGACGTTGAACAGGAACAGGAACCACAGCACCGGCCGGGAGGTCAGGAACGACTTGATCGGCTCCCGACGAGCCAGCAGCGAGCCCGCCACCAGCGAGACCAGCACCATCGTCACGCTGGCCATGGTCTGCTGGGTGGGGTCGGGGATCAGGCGGCCGACGGACAGCGTGCCGAGCAGGCCGAACACGAAGGCGAACCCGAGTAGCCAGGAGACCAAGGTCTTCACGGGGTGCGTCCTTTCGGGACTGTTGGTGTGGTTTCGATGTGGAAAACGATGCCGCCGACGGCCGGCCGGAACGAGGGGGCGCACACCCAAATGCGTGGTGTAGTCCGCTACACCACGACGGTGGCGCCTGCCCGGGCGCGCAAGCGCGCCGGGCCGCCTAGCCTTTGCTCCATGCGCAAGACGGTGCGGCAGGCCGGCCGGGCCACCGCTCACCTGGCCCGGGCCGCAGCCTTGGCCTTGGGCACCTACCTGTTCATCACGATGCTGCTGATCGCGGTCGCCGGCGCCATGGTGGTGATCGGGATCGGCACGGTGCCGGAGACGGTGCTGCTAGTACGCAAGATCGCCGGGGCCAAGCGCCGCCACGTGCGGGAGTGGACGGGGCGGGAGATTCCCGAGGCGTACCTGGCTATTCCCGGCCCGCTCCGGGAGAGCCTGCGCGCGGCGGTCCGCGATCCCTGCACCTACGCCGACCTGCGCTGGATGCTCGCTTACTACGGATACGGCGTGCTGGCCGTGCTGGCGATGCCGCTGTGGCCGCTCGGCCTGCTGGTGGACGGGGTCTGGTGTGGGCTGCTGCGAAGGCGCGCGATGCTGTTGCCGCTGATCGTCCGGCTGGCCGACCTCGACGCCGCCTGGTCGACGGCGCTGCTCAAGCCGCCGCCGAGGGCACGGCTGGCCGAGCGCGTCCGGGAACTGGCCGATACACGGGCCGGTGCGGTTGCTGCGCACGGCGCCGAACTTCGCCGGATTGAGCGGGATCTGCACGACGGCGTGCAAGCGCGGCTGGTGTCCATGTCGATGCGGATCGGCCTGGCCAAACGTGCGTACGAGAAGGACCCGGTGGCCGGCCGCAAGCTGCTGGACGACGCCCAGGCCCAGGCGGAGGAGGCGCTGACGGAGCTACGGCATGTGGTGCGGGGCATCCACCCGCCGATCCTCACCGACCGCGGTCTGGTCGGCGCCGTCCGGGCGCTCGCGGCCGGCAGCGGACTGACCGTCGTGGTGGCCGGGGACGACGCGGGCCCCCGGGCCCCGGCCGCCGTTGAGGCGGCCGCGTACTTCGTCGTGGCCGAGGCGCTGACGAACGCGGCGAAACACAGTGGAGCGGACCGGGCCGAGGTTCGCATCGCGCGGACGGACATCGGCCTGCGGGTACTGGTGCGGGACGAGGGCCGTGGCGGTGCCGAGGATCTGGGGACCAGTGGGTCCGGGCTGCTGGGGATACGTCGCCGGATCGCGGCCCTCGACGGCACCATGGCGTTGAGCAGTCCGGCCGGTGGGCCGACGATGATCGATGTGGAGCTGCCATGCGCGTGGTGATCGCCGAGGACAACGCCCTGCTGCGGGAGGGGCTGCTGCTGCTGCTCACCTCGGCCGGCCACGAGGTGGTGGCGGTGGCGACCAGCGGGCCGGAGGTGTTGCCGGCGTTGCTGGAGCATCGTCCCGACGTCGCGGTGCTGGATGTTCGGATGCCGCCAGGGTTCCGGGACGAGGGTCTGCTGGCGGCGTTGGCGGCGCGTGCGGAGATCCCCGGGCTGCCGGTGCTAGTGCTGTCGCAGTACGTCGAGCAGGCCTACGCAGCCGAGCTGCTGGGTGGCGGCGCGAGCGGCATCGGCTATCTGCTCAAGGACCGGGTGGGCCGGGTGGACGAGTTCCTGGAGGCGCTCGACCGGGTTGCCGCCGGCGGCACCGCACTCGATCCGGAGGTGATCACCGAGCTGCTGACCCGCCGCCGGGACTCGCCGCTGGACGCGCTGACGCCCCGGGAGCGGCAAGTGCTGGAGCTGATGGCCGAGGGGCACGACAACACCACGATCGCTTCGACGCTGGTCATCACCGAACGGTCCGTGCACAAGCACATCGGCAACGTTTTCGCCAAGCTCGACCTGCCGCCCAGCGACAGCGGGCACCGGCGGGTGGTGGCGGTGCTGACTTACCTCAACAACACGTAAGAGGGAAGGTTGCCGGCTGTGCGTGCCGGCACCACGCCCACGCTCGTCAGGCGGCGTTTAGGTGCTTACGGACGAAGCCCCGAGACGATCTTGTCGGCGTAGGACATGGCCTTCAATCCGATCGGTTCACGTGGCTGGGGCCGGGCTCGCAAGGGTGCCGTAGCGGCGAGCGGTCGGCTGTGCTCGCCGTCGGCCGCCGGTTGCGCCGGCGTCTGCTCACACCGGCCCATCCGGATGATCAACAAGGTACCGGCAGGGGACAACCATGTCCTCACCTCGCCGGCACCGTGAACATTATCGACCAGTACGATGAACACGTAGCCGGCAGCGTGAGCACCACGACCGGCAGCATTGCCCAATGTTCATGCTCATAGTCAACACCGGCTTGGTGCTCATCCTCAACCCGCGCGACACCACTCCTGGAGCTTGGTGTTGAAGATGTTGACGTCGTCGATGTGCACACCGTCGAACAGGCGGTAGAACTCCTCGACATCGATCCGATGGCTTCGCTCGACTGTTCCGTTCGGTCGCGGCGTGGGGGCTTGATGTAGGCGTGCTGGATTCCTTGTCCATTACGTCCCAGTGGAACGCGGACTGGAACTCCGTGCCGTTGTCGGTCTGGATTGTCGCGAGCGCGAAGGGTAGCTGTGTCAGGACGTGGTCGAGGAACTGGATGGCGGTCTTCATGGTCCGCTGTCGGGTGCAGTCGTCGATCGCGGTGTATTGGTAGAACTGGCTGCGCTTGCCGACTGGCTTCACCTCTGACTCGGGCCGGTGCGGGGTCGCTTCGAGCGGTCGTGCGGGCCGTCGACGCCCTCGGCCTCGTATCGGTGTAGCCAGTTGCGGTAGGTCGGTCGGGTGCTGCCGAAGTAGCGGCAGGCCATGGCGAGGTTGCCCGTGACTTCCTCGACGTGTCGCAGGACCGCCAGGCGGTGTCGCACCTGGCGGTCCTGCCGAGGGGTACTCGCCCAGGTCTCTCTATGATCAAGAGGCCTCGGTGTCAAGCATCTCCGTCAGTTTTGTCGACACGAAGGTCGGGGTCTGACGGGACAACTGCAGTGCGGCACGGGTGAAACGGCTATTAATCCCTTGTGTGGACGTGGATCTTGGTCGATTGCCGTCTGTCAAGGGCTTCGTTATTTCTCGAGGTTAACCGGGGGATTGTCGGTCAAAGCTCGCGCAAAGCCGGCTCGCCCCCGATGTGCCCTCAGTGGCTCTTATTGTCCGTGATCCACACTTTGGCGACCGCGTCGCTGGTGTTTGGAACGGTGACAGGATCGCTGAGAGTTTTCACATCCCCAGGCTTTTGGCTGGAGAGGAGGAGTCTTGTACCCTTCTTCCACCAATAGCCGTAGACGGGGGTGTCGCAGCCGATCGCTGGGATATTGTACGGACCGAGCGCGACGCCAACTGGCGGGAACGTCTGCCAATTCTGATTGGTGCCCCGCACTACGAAGGACTGGAATGCGGGGCCGCCGCTGCAGATTTGGATCTGTACCGACGAATTGTCGGCGGCGTAACTCGCTCCGGGTGTGGCCAGACCGCCGACGGCGAAAGTGGCGGCTACCGCTACGGCAATCTTGACCCAGGGTTGGGACATAAACGTCACTACCTTATTGTTGTGCCTCGAGGGAATTTCTCCCTTCGACGAGTTCACCTTGCAGGGGTGGTAACCATCCCGGGGATGGCCCTGCCACCTTGTGTGATGAGACCTAATATGGACAGTTGCGACGCAGTAGCTCCATTCCGGTGCGGGTTGAACCCTTCAGCACCGGCGTTGGCCAAGGCCGGCTTCCTGCGCCGCGATCGTCGCGATTGGTCTGCAGCTTGAGTGCAAGGGGCGCGCCACTATTTCCGTAGAACGCGGATAACGTCATACACCCGTGACGAGAGCGCTGAAGGCACATTCGACTCCGCGGCGCGCAGACGCGGTCCGGCAAGGTCGTGTACAGTACGGGTCTCAACATGGCATGCGGACTGGAGCGAGGTCCAGCGGAACGAATCTCGTCCCGTCCATCGGGAGACGTCGAACGACTTCCGACTCTCCCTCGCGTGTGAGCGGATTCTGGTGAACGTACCGAGCCGCATGGATTCTTCGTGCCGGCCTGGCGGGTGATCGGGCTGGCCCTGGAGCAGCTCTCGCGGGCCTGGGCCGAGGCGTAGCGAGTCAACTTTCCCGGATACCGGTCTGGGCACGATCCTTTCGACCGCTGCGGTCTGGGGGCACAATGCTTCCTGCCGGCAGCTATCCAACGGCCTCGGCAAAGTCGTATTTCAGCTGGTGAGCAGTAGTGTGACCGGACGGAGCGGGTCCCAGGCGTGATGTCGGACGGTATGGGCGATGTCCAGGCGCAGGACGCTGATAGTCAGGTTGCGCAGTGAGGCCATGACGCGGGGGCCGTTGCCGGTGCGGATCTGGGAGCGGTCCTCGTCGAGGGTGACGTCATGTACCCAGTGGAGGTGGGTTTCGAGGCTCCAGTTGCCGCGGATCCAGGTGGCGAGGTCCCGTGGGGCGACAAACGACTTTTCCGGAGCCCTGCGCCATCGCCGACACTAGCTTCGGCGATGGCGCCACCGAGTCGACGACCATGATCCGCACGAAATAGAGGCATGGGTTTGCTCCACCCATTCGGGTGGCTCTAGGTGGCATGCCCCTCAATTCGCCGCTGACGGCGTTAACGGTGGTGGCAGGTGCGGTCCCGTTCAGGGACACACCGCGCCCGTCGTAGCGGCCCAATGACGGACAATTCTTTCCGGCAGCGCATGGTGACGTTCTTATGGCCGGTGGACACGTCGTCCCCGTCAGTGTCGCCCGCGCTGGACCGTGAACTGCTCGACCGCACTCTGATCTGGAACCAGCTCCATCTTCTGCGCGCTGGGCGAGTTCAAGGACCACCACAAGCGGCACCGCCCCATCAAAATCGGCACTGCCTCCATCAAGCTATGGATCAGGCAGCACCACTTCGTCCGGTCCCGCCAGTCACCGATCCAGGAGGGGCCGCCCATCTGGACGTACGCCGACATGACCGTCTCGGGGGAATCATCCACGAGTGTCGACGGGCGGCCTGACCTGTGCGGACGTGATTTCTCGGCAGGTTCAGCGTTGCCGGTGCGAAGCGGATGCGTCCTCCTTTTCGGCCCAAAACCGACATCACAGCTCAACCTGACGTCGACGCCAGGCCTGAACGTACATCTGAACATCTGCCGCGAATTTCGGAAATTCCGGCAGCGACGACCTCGACGTGCAGATCCTTGGCTAAGGTGGTCACCGGCAAGTCTGGGGTGACACCGTGTTCCGCTTCGGCCGAGCAAATCGCTCAGGTCGACCATGCATTCAGATGGCATAAAGAAACACGGCGAACCGGCGGCTATCCGTTACTTCACCGTCGGAACCCCGCTCGCAAAGGGGTCGAAAACCAACCGGGTCGACGCGCCTGGGTTGTGCTCCGTAGTCAGGAACATAAAGTTACCGGGCGAGCGCGGGACCGCGCAGAAGGCGAGCGTACGTGGCATGTACGGACCGAATTCTCCTGCTATCTTTATGGATGTGCAAACCCTTCTCGTCGAGCTTCTCGCCGGCTACCTTGAGACGCCATCGACCGAAATTCAGGTGAACACGCCACTTTCCGAATATGGTCTGGATTCAGTATACGCGCTGACCGTGTGCGCCGATGTCGAGGAACGTCTGGGCCTTGTACTGGATCCGGCCATTATGTGGGACTACCCGACGGTGGACGCCCTTTCCCACGCTATCGTGAAGATCGCGAACTCGTCCGCCGCCCCGGCCGACGGCCAGTCGACACAGCCGCAGCACCCGCGCAACCCACGTAGCCTGCCGACCCAGGACCTGCTCGGCGAGGCCGTGCTGCCCGCCGACATCACGCCAACGCCGGATGCCTTGCCGGCGGCCTCGGCCCCTTACCGCACCGCTCTCGTCACCGGCGCCACTGGATTCGCGGGCGCGTTCATTCTTCGCGAGTTGCTCGACCGGTCCACCGCCCAGGTTTTCGTGCTCGTGCGCGCGCAGGACGCGGACGACGCCGTCCGCCGTGTGCGCGAGAACCTGACGAAGTACGGGCTGTGGCGGGACGACGACCACCGCCGGCTGGTCGGTGTGGCCGGTGATCTCGGCCTTCCCGATCTGGGCCTTTCCCAGACGGTCTACCGCGAGCTGGCCGACCAGGTCGAAGTGATCATCCACAATGGCGCGACGGTCAACTTCGTGCTGCCGTACGCGCGGCTGAAATCGGTCAATGTGCTAGGTACCCAGGAGATACTCCGGTTGGCCTGCCGAGGACGGATCAAGCCTGTCCACCACGTGTCCTCGCTCGGAGTGATTCCCGAGCGCCCCGGCGTGCAGTACTTCGCCGAAGCCGAGCTCACCGACCCGGCTGACGTACTGGGCGGATACCGGCAGACGAAGTGGGTTTCCGACCGCCTGGTCACGCTCGCCGGGAGCCGCGGACTACCCGTCTGTATCTACCGCCCCGGCAGCATTACCGGGGCCCAGGCCACTGGTGTCAGCCCGATGGACTTCGTCAACGCGCTGATAACGGGTTGTACACAGCTCCGCTCCGCGTTGGAGTTCGATGTCGACGTCCTGGCCGTGCCAGTCGACTTCTGCGGCGCGGCTATCGTGCACATCGCGCTGAGCGGTACCCGGCACGGCAGCGTGTTCCACCTGCCCGGCAGCCGCCCGCTGCCCTGGAACGAGTTGATCGGGATGGTCCGCGACTGCGGCTACCCGATGCGTTCGGCCCCCTACCAGCAGTGGCACGACGAATTAGCGGCCGCGTCGGGTCACGCGCTCGTGCCCTACCTGACGCTGTTCGACCAGGATGCTCCCGGCGCCGAGATCGGGGTGGCGGGTAACGAGCCGCACATCGCCACCGCCAACATCGACGCCGCCCTGATGGGCAGCGGCATCGAGTGCCGACCCGTGAACCGGGAGATGGTCTCCTCCTGCCTCGACTACCTGGTGCGCCTGGGCCATCTCACCCCCCCTTTGACGGAGCCGGCTGCCCTGGTCCGGCCGCGAGGCTGACCAGCATATGAGAGCGCAGATGACCAGGCAGATAGCGGACGCGCTGAACGTCACCGAACTGCTCCAGGCACAAGCTGCCGCGCAGGGCGAACGGGCCGCGGTGCTGATGGCGCGTCGGGCCGGCGCTGGCAGCGGTGACTGTCTCTCCTTTGCCGCTCTGGACGCTGAGGCGAGGAGAATCGGGTCCCGGCTCGGCGAGCGCCTGCGGCCGGGTGCCCGGGTGCTGCTGCTCTACCCGAGAGGAGTGGAGTTCGCGGCCGCCTTCTTTGGCTGCTGTTATGCCGGCATGATCGCGGTACCGGCGCCGCTTCCCGGCCAGTACCGGTACCAGCGGCAGCGCTTGGCGGCAATCGCGGCGGACGCCACTATCTCGGCGGTGCTCACGGTCCGTCAGGCACTCCCCGAGATATCGAGCTGGATTGCGGAGTCCGGTCAGGACGGCCTGCTTACGCTGGTCACCGACGATCCCGACGCCGCCGGTCCGGACGTCTGGTCCATGCCGCCGACCGATCGCGACACCGTGGCACTGCTGCAGTACACCTCGGGCTCGACCGGCAGCCCCAAGGGAGTCGTCGTCACGCACGGCAACCTTCTGCACAACGTGGCCGCCCTGTTACGGGCCTACGGCCACGCTGGACCCCTGCGGTGCGGGGGCTGGGTCCCGATGTACCACGACATGGGCCTGATCGGCCATCTGCTACCCGGCCTGTTCTCCGGCGGCGGTGTGGTGCTGATGAGCCCGACCGAGTTCGTCACCCGGCCGCACCGATGGCTGGAGGTGATCGACGAGTACGACCTGGCGATGTCGGCCGCGCCGAACTTCGGCTACGAGAGGTGCGTCCGCCACGTCAGCCAGGAGCAGATCGCCCAGCTTGACCTGTCCCGCTGGGAGTACGCCGCCAACGGGTCCGAGCCGATCAGGGCCGCGACCCTGGCCGCCTTCGCCAAGCGGTTCGCCGCCGCCGGCTTCCGCGCCACATCGTTCTTTCCCAGCTACGGGATGGCCGAGGCCACCCTGATCGTGTCCGGCAGTAGCAAGCGCGAGCCGGTGGTCACACGGGCCGACCCGAAGTTGCTGGAACGGCACGAGTTCGCCCCGGCCCGCCCCGGCGTGCCGGGCCGGGACGTGGTCAGCTGCGGCGTTCCCGCCGACGGTATCCAGCTGCGCGTAGTCGACCCCACCACTTCGCAAGTGCTGCCAGCGGGCCGGATCGGTGAGCTCTGGCTGCGAGGCGACAGCGTGGCCAAGGGGTACTGGCGCAACGATGCCGCGACACAGGCTGCCTTCCAGGCGCGCACCGCCGACGACGAGAGCGGCTACCTGCGCACCGGTGACCTCGGCGTGATCCACGAGGGTGAGTTGTACGTGACCGGCCGGATCAAGGAACTGCTCATCATCAAGGGGCGCAACGTCTATCCGCAGGACATCGAGCACCAGATCCGGGCCGAGCACGAGGAACTGGCGAACGGGGTCGGGGCGGTCTTCACGGTCGACGTGGCGGGTTGGGAGGAGACCGTGGTCACTCATGAAATCGGTGCCGAGCGCGATCCCGAACGCCTGCGGGAGCTCGCCATCGCCATCCGCGCCACCGTGTCCCGCGAGTTCGGCCTCTACGCGGCGGGCGTCCTCCTGCTCCGGCCGAACAGTGTGCCGCGGACGACCAGCGGAAAGGTGCAACGGGTGGCGATGCGTGAACAATTCCGCCGGGGCGGACTGGCGTCGCTGTACGAACACCTTGACCAGCGGCTTGCCGCGCCGCACAGCGCCTCCGCGAAGGTTGGCGAGGTGACGCGGTGATGGCGGTTGAATCGGCACAGGCGCAACGACGGCAGCGGTCTCGGGTGGCCGAACTCGAACGACTGCTGGCCGAACTGGCCCGCGAGGGCGGACCCTTCTCGTCGGGATACAACGCGCGGCTGGACCGGCAGGAGGCCTACCCCGCCGAGGCCTTCCGAATCCTCGACGAATTCGGCATGGCCAGCAACTACGTGCCTACCCGCCTCGGTGGCCGGTTGGACAGCGTGCCCGAGCTCATCCAGCTCTTCCGGGTCGTGTCACGCCATGACCTGAGCGTCATCGTGGCCTACGGCAAGACGATCCTCGGTGCCGCACCGACGTGGGTGGCCGGCCGGCCGGATCAGGCCCGGTGGCTGGCCGGCGAGGTGCTGTCGTCCACAATGGTCACCTGGGCGCTGACCGAACGCCACCACGGTGCGGACCTGCTTTCCGGCGAGCTCACCGCGACCCGCTCCGCCGACGGCTGGCGGCTGGACGGCACGAAATGGCTTATCAACAACGGCACCCGAGCCCCACTGGTCTGCCTGCTCGCCCGCACCAGCGCCGAGGGCGGATCCCGAGGCTTCAGCCTGTTCCTGGTCGACAAGCGCGAGCTCCCACCATCTGCGTACAGTCACCTGCCCAAGGAACGGACGCACGGTGTCCGCGGTGTCGACATCAGCGGCATGACCTTCCATGGCGCGCACATCCCCCCGGGCGCTCTGATCGGCGATGTCGGTGCCGGGATCGAGATCGTCCTGAAGACGATGCAGCTCACCCGCATCGTGGCCGTATCGCTGTCGCTCGGCGCGGCCGATCACGCCTTGCGCCTGGCGGGCAGCTTCCTCCGGCGGCGCCGGCTGTACGGACGCGGCCTGGCCGAGTTGCCCGCCGTCCGCACCACGCTGGGCGAGGTTGCGGCGAGCGCCCTGCTCAGCGAGGTCGTGGCGATGGTCGCGGCCCGCGGCGTCCACACGATCAGCACCGAGATGAGCGTCATCACCTCGATCACCAAGGCTCTGGTGCCCACCCTCGGCGACGAGCTGCTCCGCCAGGTCGGCGAGTTGCTCGGCGCGCGCGGCGTCCTCCTCGACGTGTTCGCCGACGGGGCGTTCGAAAAGCTCAGCCGGGATCACCGCATCGTCGCCATCTTCGACGGGAGCACCGTCGTCAACCGCAACGCGCTGATCAACCAATTTCCTTTGCTGGCCCGCGCTTATCACTCGGGACGCTGGGACTCCGCTGGAGTGGCGGGCGCGGCAAGTCTGACCGGCCCGCTTCCCGACCTCGATCTGAGCGCGTTGACCCTGCTGTCCCGGACCGGTTGCAGCATGGTGCAGAGCGTGCCCGACGCGGTGGCCCAAATCGGCCGGCAGACCGCTCGAGGCAAGCTCCCCGCGTACGTCGCCAGGCAGGCCGCTGACTTCGCGCGGACCGTCGATGCGGTCCTGGCCGAGGTGACCTCATATGTGCCGTCGTCCCGTGAGGTTCCCGACAGCGCGTTCACCCTCGCCGCCCGCTACGAGCTCTGTTTCGCGGGTGCCGCCTGCATGCGGGTTTGGCTGCACAGCGAGCAGGCGGCCGTGGCGGGAGGGACGGCCGGCGCGCTGTGGCGGGACGGCACCTGGTTGTCAGCCTGCCTGGCTCGGGTTCTGACGCTGCTCGGCGCCGCCCCGGAGGGGGCTGGCGACCACGCCTACGACCGGCTGGCCGACGTGGTGCTGGCGGTGCCTGAAGACCACGTGCTCAGCCTGGTTCCGGATGACTTCTGCCTGGGGAGCCGAGCATGACTCACGAAACTCCCATCCAGCCGGCGGATCGAAGGCCACCTGTCCCAGGCTTGGTGCATCCTCGCCTGGACGAGCTCGAGCGCGGTCTCGGCGAGGCCTGGGACGACGGCAACCCGGTCGGCTTCCCGGCGGTGCTGCGCGCCGACGAACGGGCCGAGGTGCTCACAGCGGGTGAGGACGTGCTCGACGCCTTCGGGCTGAACGAGGAGTTCGTCCCACCCGAGTTCGGCGGCCACCTGATCCGCACGGACCACCTGATCCAGCTCATGCGCGCGGTCTGCCGCCGCGATCCGAGCCTGATCTTCGGCTATGGGATGCCCTCGTTGATGGCCGCGGTGAACGTGTGGGCCGCCGGCAGCCCGTCGCAGTGCCGTGACATGGCAGGCCGGCTGCTGGCAAACCAGAAGTTCGCGTGTGCCTACCACGAACTGGCCCACGGCGGCGACGTGGGGCAGGTCGACCTCGATGCCACCGACTACGGCCACGGACGTCTCTTCAACGGCGGCAAGCAGGTCATCGCCAACGTCGAACGAGCGGATGGGCTGGTGCTGTTAGCCCGCACCGACCACCAGTCCGGTAGCCGCAGCCACTCCCAGTTTCTGCTCGACAAGGCGGCCCTACCGTCCGACCGGTTCCGGTACCTGCCGAGGTACCACACCGGTGGGCTGCGCGGGGTCCAGCTCGGCGGGATGGAGTTCGTGAACTGCCCGGTTCCCTCCGAGGCCATCGTCGGCCCGGCCGGACACGGCATGGAGACGGCGCTGCGTTCCTTCCAACTCACCCGGGTCGTCCTGCCCGGCGTGACAGTGGGGATCCTCGACACCGCGCTGCGGGCGGCGGTGCGGTACGCGCTCGGCCGAAAGTTGTACGGCCGGACGGTGACAGACCTGCCGCACCCGAGGGCCGTCCTCGTCGACACCTTCGCCGACCTCCTGCTGAGCGACTGCGTCAGCACCGTCGCCGCCCGCGCCCTGCACACGCTGCCACGCGAGGCCGGGGTAACCGCAGCGGCAGCCAAATATCTGGTCCCCACGGTTCTGGTCGACGCCGTCACCTGCTTGTCGACGCTGCTAGGCGCCCAGTTCTACCTCCGCGGCGGCGACCACATGATCATGCAGAAGCTAGTCCGTGACATCACGCCCACGAGCGTCATCCACGCCTCCCGCACCACCTGTCAGCTGACCATGCTGCCGCAGCTCCCCCTGTTGGCACGCCGGTCGTGGCCGGCCGGGGAACCAGCCCCTGAGCAGACATTCCAGCTCTCCGCCGGCCTGCCGGACCTGCGATTTGCCCAACTCTCGCTCTCCAGCGGCGGAAACGATCACCTCTGCGCATCCCTGCGAAACGCCCTGGAGCTAACTCCGGTGGACGGCGAGCACAGGGAGATCAGGAGCCTGCTGGAGCTGTTCGTCGCCGAACTCGACGATCTCACCGGCGAATGCGCACCTCTGCGGCCGGCCGAACTGACCGTCACCGCCTCTCGAAACCTCCACCGGCTGACCGCACGCTACGCCGTCATCCTCGCCGCCGGCTGCTGTGTGAACATCTGGCGCCACGCGTCCCCGGACCAGCCGTTCCTCCGGCACCCCGGCTGGGTGAGCGCCGCCCTCATCCGGCTGGCGGCTCGCCTCGGCAGGCGTCCGGAAGGACTACCAGACCACATCCGGACCCACCTGTTTGACGAGTTGCTGCACCGCTATCACGACTCGCGCACCTTCGACCTGGCCGGCAGCCATCTCGGCGGTGAGCGCCACGACGATGGGGCCCTGTCCTGGGGCAGTCGATGATCGGGAAGACTGCTCTCGTCACTGGGGCGTCGCGTGGGGTCGGGGCACGGACCGCCGTCCTGCTCGCGACCGCCGGCGCGGACGTCGTCATCAACTACCGCGAGCGGAAGGTCCTCGCGGAGCGGGTGAGCCAAGACATCGTCCGCCTCGGGCGGCGAGCGCCCACCGCCCGCGCCGATCTGACCGACCCCGGCGCGGTCCGGCGGATGTTCACCGCCGTCGCCCGCACCTTCGACAAGTTGGACCTGCTGGTCCTCAACGCGAGTGGTGGCCTGGAGAAGGACCGCCCACCGGACTACGCGCACCGACTCAACGTCGACGCCCAGCTCCGGGTCGTAGACCTGGCCCTCCCGCTGATGCCCGTGGGTGGGCGCGTCGTCTACGTCACCAGCCACCACGCGCACTTCTACGGCCGGCGGCCCACGATCGCGGAATACGAGCCGGTCGCGGCCAGCAAGAGGGCGGGTGAGGACGCGTTGCGCGCCCGCCTCGACGAGCTGACCGAGCGCGGACTGCACCTGGTCGTGGTGAGCGGGGACGTGATCGAACGTACGGTCACCGCCGTGCTGTTGGAGCGTGCCCGCCCCGAGATCTTCCAGCACAAGCGCACGCGCCTCGGGAAGCTGCTGGACGTCGACGAGTTCGCCACGGCGGTGGCTCGGGCCGCGCGGGACCCAGGTCTGGGTCACGGAACGACGATCTATGTCGGCTCGACCGACTGACGCCTGCCGGACGGCAATCGACCACACCTAGCCACCGGGCAGCGCCGAATGGCCACACCCAGCATCTGACACAGGACTTGACATGGAACTGAGCCTGTTCTTCTTCGCGGACGACAGCACGTCCACGACCATGACGCCCGGGGGGCGGTACCAGTTGTTGCTGGAATCGGCCCGCTTCGCCGACGCCCACGATTTCACCGCGGTATGGACGCCGGAACGACACTTCCATCCGTTCGGCGGCCTCTACCCCAATCCATCGGTCACCGGGGCGGCCGTCGCGGCGGTTACGGAACGGGTCGGGGTCCGGGCGGGCAGCGTCGTGGTCCCACTGCACGATCCGCTTCGGGTCGTCGAGGAATGGTCGGTGGTGGACAACATCTCCCGGGGCCGGGCGGGCGTCTCGTTCGCGTCCGGCTGGCATCCCCACGATTTCACGCTGAACCCGGCGCGGTTCGCCGACCGCCGGGACGCGGCCCTGACGGCGATGGAGACGGTGCGGACGCTGTGGCGAGGCGAGTCGGTGCCGCGCGTCGATGGCCGCGGCGACCCGGTCGACATCAGGATCTACCCACCGCCCGTGCAGTCCGAGCTGCCGATGTGGCTGACCAGCGCCGGCTCGGTGGACACCTTCCGAGCGGCTGGTGAAATCGGCGCGGGTGTGCTGACCCACCTGGTGAAGCAGGGGACCGATGTCCTTGCGGGCAGCATCGGCGAATACCGGAAGTCGTTCCGTGCGCACGGCGCCGCCATCGCCGCACCGGGTCATGTCACCCTCATGATGCACGCCTTCGTCGGCCCAGACGACAGTGTCTTCGATGAGCTGCGCGGACCGATGCGGGAGTATGTCGGCGCCTCACTCGGCCTGTTCAAAACCGGCAACGCCACCACGGAGGGCGCGAAACGCGAAGCAAGCCCGCACATGCGCGAGCGCGCACTCGAACTGAGCGTCGAAAGGTACTTCCGGACGGTCGGGCTGTTCGGCTCGGTGGAGCGGGCGGTCGACACGGTCAAGCGGATGCGCGGCATCGGCGTTGACGAAATCGCCTGCCTCATCGACTTCGGCATGCCGGCCACGGCTGTGCTGGACTCGCTGAAGTATCTCGATCAGGTACGGCAGGCGGTGGCGTGACTCAACAGTCGTCGCCCGACCAGACCCAATGTTGACCGGGAATCGCGAGGGAGCTATGAAAAACAGCCACATTCACTCCCAGTTGGTAACTATTGTCGCCAAAATTGCCGAGGTTGACCCACTGGAAGTGACACCAAAAACTTCACTGCGGGACGAACTCGACATCGACTCGCTGACCATGGTAGATTTAGTGGCCCAAATACAGGACGATCTCGGGGTTCAGATCGAGGACGAGGACCTTACCCGCATCCGAACAGTTGACGACCTTGTTCAGTACGTCCGCGGACGCTCGTGACGTGGCCGGCCGTGAGGAATCTGTGGAATCGCCCGAAGAGTCGAGCGCATTGCGGCGGGCCATGCAGACGATCAGCGCCATGCGCGCGGAACTCGACTCCTACCGCGTCGGAAGCCCTATCGCAGTCGTCGGCGCGTCGGTGCGACTTCCCGGCGGAGTCCACACCGTCGGAGATTTTATGGAAGCGCTTTACGGCGGTCAAGAGTTAATTAGCGATCCGCCCGAGGATCGTAAACCCTTCCTTGACCAGGAAAGCTTGAAAAGTGCGCCCAGTCGAGGCGGCTACCTGCATGGGGCGCTGGAGTTCGACGCCGAGTTCTTCGGAATCGCCGCGCGGGAGGCGCGGTCCATGGATCCCCAGCACCGCATCCTCCTCGAGGTGATCTGGGAGGCGTTCGAAGACGCTGGTATTCAGGTCACCGATCGGCCGCATTCGACGGGCGTCTACGTCGGAATCACCTCCGCAGACTACCGAAAATCGGTGAACGAGCGGCCACCCGCGCATTGGACGACCGGCAACGGGCATTGTTTCGCGGCGGGTCGTATCGCCTACACCCTGAACTTCATGGGCCCCACCATGGCCATCGATACGGCCTGTTCATCGTCTCTGGTAGCCGTCCATTCGGCATGTCGGGCACTCATCGGCCGAGAATGCGATAGGGCGGTCGCGGCCGGTGTGAACCTTATCCTCGCCACGCAGTCGACGGTCGAAATCCATAAGACCGGCGCTCTTTCCCCTAGTGGTCGGTGCCGCCCCTTCGACGCGCGGGCCAATGGATTCGTGCGCGGCGAAGGGTGTGGCGCCCTGGTTCTCAAACGCTATGTGGATGCCGTCGCCGACGGCGATCATATTCTGGCCGTGCTAGAAGGCAGTGCGATCAACCAGGACGGCCAGTCCGCCGGATTTGCCGCCCCCAACCCCGCGGCTCAGGCAAGTCTCATCGAGTTGACCCTGAGTCGCGCCGGCCGAAAGGCTGCGGACGTTGCGCTGCTTGAAGCGCATGGAACCGGAACCGCCTTGGGCGACCCGATAGAGCTCACCGCGGTCGCGGATTCCCTGGGAAATAGCAAAGGCAACTGGCCGCTGCTTGTCGGATCGGTCAAGGCAAACATCGGACACCCCGAAGCCGCAGGCGGGATTCTCGGGCTGATAAAAGCGATCGAGTGTCTGCGGCGGGACAGAGTCCCACCGCAGGCGAACTTCACGACCCTCAACCCTCGAGTCGACCTCGTGGGTACCCGGATCGCGATCCCCACCAGCCCAACGGACCTGCCATCCGATGCCAACGCCGTTGCGATGGTCAACGCCTTCGGAATGAGCGGGACCAACGCGTGTGTGGTCGTCGGGCGCCCACCGGCCCCGCTTGAACGTATCCTCACCGATGCACCGGGCTTTGTCGTTTCGGCTCCCGACGACGCCGGGCTTGCCGCCGTCGCGGCGGCGTATTCGGCCACGCTGACGGCTGAACCGTCCAACCAGGAGCGTTTCGCGTCCTTCGCGTGGACGGCAACGTTCGGCCGGACCCGGCTCCGCCACGCGCGATGGGTCGCCGCCGGCACGGCGCGCGAGGCGGTATCCGCGCTCGACGCTCTCGCCAGCGGTGAGCCGGACACCCGGGTCAGGACCATCGGCGCGGACGCCGAGGTCCCCTGGACTGCCCCTCGGAGCTCGCTCCGCGGAAACGTTCCGACATATCCCTGGCGGCGCAAGAGGTATGTGCCCGAGTGGATGAGCTGACCGTAGGAGATCTTGGTAAACATGTGGCACACACGCTTGTCACGGACCAGCGGATGACCGCGAAGCGTATCCCTGTCGCCGTTGTCGGCATGGCGGGAAGGTTCCCAGGAGCGAGGAACGTCGAAGAGTTCTGGCGTCTGCTTGTCGATCGTCGCGATATGATCGAAGCGCCGCCCGCGGGCCGAACGCGACTCGGACGCCCCGTCGGCAACCTACCCGCTCAAGGTGGCTTCCTACCGGACATCGACCGATTCGACGCCGCGTTCTTCAACATCTCACCGCGCGAAGCGGCCGTGATCGATCCACAGCAGCGGCTGATGCTGGAGACCGCCTGGCATGCCATCGAGGATTCCGGCACACGGGCCCAGGACTTGCGTGGTAGCTCGACCGGCGTGTGGATGGGCGGCCTGTGGCACGACTATGAGCTCCTGCGCAAGGATGCCGGCGAGCAGGCGACGCGGCACAGCATTTTCGGTGGCTCCCTCGATATGCTCGCCGCACGGGTCTCCTACTTTCTCGGCCTTCGAGGTCCCAGCCTGACCGTGGAGTCCAGCTGCTCGTCTTCGCTCGTCGCCGTCCACCTGGCCTGCCAGGCACTCGCGTCCGGCGAAGTGGATGGAGCACTGGTAGGCGGTTGCAACCTGGTGCTGAGCCAGGAGGTCAGCGCCGGCCTTGCCGAATTCGGCGGCCTTTCCCCCACCGGGCGCTGCCGGCCGTTCGGCGTGGGGGCGGATGGTTTCGTTCGCGGCGAAGGCGTCGCCGTTGTCCATCTGAAGACGCTGGCGGCCGCGCGCCGAGACGGGGATCGCGTCCGCGCCGTGATAGCCGCGAGCGCGGTCAACAACGACGGCGGCGGCGAGAGTCTGGTGACACCCAGCCCGCACGCGCAGGAACAGCTCTTGCGCGGTGTGTACGGAGCTGACGGTGTCGCGCCCGAACTCGTCGACTACGTGGAGGCACACGGCACGGGCACGTTACGAGGCGACCCGATCGAGGCGGTCGCGTTGGGACGCGTGCTCGGTCGCGGCGACGCACCCCTGCCGATCGGCTCCGTGAAGGGCAATATCGGCCACCTTGAGCCCGCCGCGGGACTGGCTGGGCTCGTCAAAGCCGTGCTGTGCCTGGAAAACCAGATGGTCCCACCGTCCTTGCACGCGGACGTGACGAATCCGAGCATCGACCTGGACGGACTGGGGCTTCGGGTGGCGAACACGCCCGTCGCGCTCGACCCCGAACGAGATGTCCACATCGGCGTCAACTCCTTCGGCTGGGGCGGCACGAATGCCCACGTGGTGCTGCGACGAGAACACGGCGAGACACCACCTGCGAACCCAGCCTGTGCGGGACCCCCGACAGTGCGCCTGAGCGCTCATTCGAGCGAGGTGCTCGAAGTGCGTGAACGGGACGTCATGGGCGTGCTCGACAACAGCCGGGGACTGGCGGAGGCTTCCGCTCTGGCCGACACGCTCGCGTGGCGTCGTGACCACTTCGCCGAACGGGTCGCGTTGACGGTGACCTCTGACCAGCCGGATGGCCCGAGGCTGATCGACCGCGTGGCGGGACGGGCTCGCACACCCCAACTCGTGGCCTTCGCCTTCCCGGGCCAGGGTGCACAGTGGAACGGCATGGGCGCCGGACTGTACGGCGTGGACGACGCCTTTACCCGCACCCTTGACCGCTGCGCGGAGGCGCTCCTGTCGGAGACCGGCTGGGACGTCCGGGAAAGCCTGTGCGACGGTCAGGCTGATCGGCCGAGCGAGCCCGTGGACCGGATCCAGCCCGCGTCGTGGGCGATGGCGGTGGCGCTCGCGTCGGCATGGCGCAACGCCGGCGTGCGTCCGGACGTCCTCGTCGGGCACAGTCAGGGGGAAATCGCGGCGGCGACCGACGCCGGAATCCTGTCGATAGCCGACGGTGCGGCCGTGGTCGCGCGCCGCAGCCGAATCCTGCGGGCCGTCGCTGGTCGCGGGCGCATGCTGATGGTCGACATGGACCTCGACGCGGCAACGCGGGCACTGGCCGGATTCGAGAAGACTGTGTCCATTGCCGCGCACAATGGTCCGCGGTCCTGTGTGCTCGCCGGGGATGGCGAGTACGTCCTGTTGCTCAAAGAGATTCTGGATGCCCAGGACGTGTACTGCCGGCTGATCGACGTCGACTACGCGTCGCACAGCCCTCAGGTAGAACCATTGCTGGCCGACATCCGCGCCGCGCTGGCGTCGCTCCAGCCGCGGCCGGGACACACCCCGCTGCTGTCGACGGTCACCCTGCGGCGCGAGGCCGGTGACCGGTGGGGAGGTTCCTACTGGGCGGAAAACCTCCGGTCGCGGGTGCGTTTCGCCGAGGCCGTGTCCCAGCTTGTCGACGACGGCCTGTCCCATGTGGTGGAAGTGAGCCCGCACCCGGTGCTGGGTCCGGCGCTGAACGAGATCGTCGCCCGTGCCGAGCGTCAACCGGCCGTGCTCGAAACACTCAGACGTGGGGCCAGGAGCAGCCGTGACTTTGCGGTTGCCAGCGCGAGGGCCTGGGTCAGCGGCCTGGCGGCCAACGGACCCCAGCCCAGGAGCCGGCCGGCTGCGGCCCTGCCGGCCTATCCGTTCGGCGGACGGCGGTATTGGGTGGCGGAAGAGTCCGGCGGCGGCCGTGCCGCCAGCCCGGCGCGCCTCACCCTGCTGCCGACTCCTGTGCCGGGTCTTTCCACGGCGACGACCCAATTGGGAGTGGCTGGGTCCCGCTGGCTGGCCGATCATCGGGTGGAAGACGAGATCGTGGTCCCGGCCGGCGCGTACTTGAACATACTCGCCGCCGCGGCGGATGCGGAAAATCCACTCGGTCGGCTGCACCTCACGGATCTGGTGTTCACGACCCCCCTTCTGGTGGGCACGGCGCCCACGACCGTCGCGATAACCTGGCGACGGGCCGATGGCGGGGCCTCCGTGTCGCTTCGCTCCCAGGGCGAGGCCGGCGACGGCGATCAGGCCGCGCGCTGGACCGAACACCTCCATGGCCGGAACCGCCTCCACACCACGGCGTTGCCCGCGGCCGATTTCCCCTCTTCCATACTGTCAACCGTCCCGGACCGGGAGGATCTGTTCTATCAGTCGTGTGCGGCCCGGGGCCTGCGCTACGGGCCCGCGTTCCGCACGGTCACCTCGGTACGGCGGGCCGCGGACGAGGCTCTGGTGTCGCTTTCACTACCGGGATCAGTCGCCGCCGACCCCGACGCGGGAACCCTCCATTCCGTCCTCTGGGACGGTATCCTGCAAGCCGGGCTTGCCGTCGAACCCATCGAGACAGCGGTACTGCCGGCCGGACTGACAGAGGTGTCGCTGGACCTGCTCAAGCCGGGTGCAGTTCGCGAGTTGTGGGCACACGCGCGACGATCCAGGCCCGGTCACTATGACATCGCCATATTCGACGCGGACCGCAAACATGTCGGGCATGTCCACGGGCTCCGTCTCGCGCCACTGGCCTCGGGCGCCGAGCAACCTGAAGACGATGTCTTCTCGCTACGGCTGGAGGAAAGCCCCACGCTTCCCCAGGCGCGGGAGACGATGGCGGAGACCACGGCTGTCGTGTGCGGGCTGCGCACGACAGCCGGTCGGGTCCGCGAACTGGCATGCGCTCTCGGCACTCGCCACTCCGTGTTCGAGGACGATCAGGACGCCCTCAACCATCTCGCCGCCGTCCGTGCCGACCACGTGCTCTTCGTCGCCCCCGAAGGCGACGAAGGCACCGGCGCCGCACGGCTGGGCATCCTGTGCCTGGCCCGGGTCGTAGGTCATCTGGCCGAAGCGAACCACGAAACCCGCCTGACCGTCGTCACCGTGAACGGTCTCGCCACCGAGTCCGCCGGCCCGCCGGATGCCTGTGCGACGCAGTACCTGGGCTTGGTAGGGGTCGTGCAGACCGAGCACCCGCGCCTGCAGGCACGCCTGATCGACCTTGATCCGGAAGGCGAACCGGCTACCCCGGCGATGATTGACGGCGACGACGACATCGTCGCTTTCCGCGGGGGACGCCGCTTCGTCGGCCGGCGGCGCCGTGGCAGTCTTCCCGGGCCCCCGGTGACGTGGGCGAACCGGTCCCGGCAACCGTTCGCCCTGGTAGCGCGGACACCCGGCCGGCTCGACTCTGTGGTTGGCCGATTTTTCGCGCGCACCCGGCCGGCTGTCGGGCAGGTCGAGGTCGAGGTCGCGGCCGCGGCCCTGAACTTCCTCGATGTCGTCAAGGCGATGGGCGTCTACCCGGACCGCTCGGATGAGGGCCGTCTTGGGCTCGAATGTGTGGGCACCGTGGTCGCCGTCGGGGACGACGTGCGCGATGTCGCCCCAGGTGATCGCGTCATCGCCTGTGCTGAGCGCGCGCTCGCATCGCATGTGATCGTCGATCGGCGCCACCTGGTGCACGCCCCGGCCAGCCTCGACGACGCGGTTGCCGCGGCGCTGCCGATCGCCTACGTGACCGCCTGGTACAGCCTGGTGGACGTCGCTTCCGTGGCGGCGGGAGAGACCGTCCTGGTGCATTCCGCGGCGGGAGGCGTGGGCCAGGCCGCCATCCACGTGGCCCGATCGCGCGGGGCGCGCGTGATCGGTACCGCCGGCTCGGACACCAAGCGGGCGCTGGTCCGTTCCCTGGGCGTTGACCACGTCTTCGACTCCCGCGACGGGAACTGGCCCGACCGGGTGCGAGAGGTTGCCCCGGAGGGTGTGGACGTGGTGCTCAATTCGCTACCTGGCGAGGCGATCCAGGCAGGCTTGGCCGTTCTGGCGGCCGACGGTCGCTTTGTCGAGCTCGGCAAGCGGGACCTATACGCCAACTCCGCGGTCGAGTTGGCTCCCTTCAGAAACGCCGTGAGCATGACGGCGGTGGACGTCCTCGGGATGATGCGCCGCCGCCCGGGTCGCTTCGAACGCGTGCTGCGAACCGTCATGGCGGCCGTGGACGAGGGCGTCCTGCCACTCCTGCCGGTGACCAGCTACGCCTTCGCTGACGCCGAGCGCGCGCTGCGAGACATGGCTAGTGGCCAGACCACCGGAAAGCTCGTCCTGGAAAACCCGGCCGGCCTGCCAGCGGTACAGCCGCGCCCGCTCGCGCAAGGACGGTTCCCGTCGCCGGGCACACATCTGATCACCGGCGGTCTCGGTGCGCTGGGACTGTCGTTGGCGGAGTTTCTTGTCGCACATGGTGTCCAGGATCTGGTCCTGCTTGGCCGGACACCACCGGCCGACTCGGCCCGCCGGCGTGTCGAGGGGCTACGGGCAGCCGGATGCCGGGTGGAAACCGTGGCTGCCGACGTGGCGGACGCTGGCCAACTCGCCGAGGCCCTGGCCAATGTGCGGGCCCTCGGGATGCCCCCCATCTGCGGCGTCTTTCACCTGGCCGGAGTTCTCGCCGACGCCACTCTCACCGAGATCGACAGGGACGATCTCGATGCGGTGTTGGCTCCGAAGGTGGCGGGTGTGATCAATCTCGACCAGCTCACCATCGACGATCCGGTCGAGTGGTTCGTCTGCTTCTCGTCCGTTGCGGCCTTCGTGGGTTCGCCCGGCCAAGGCGCCTACGCCGCGGCCAACGCGTTTCTCGACGGGTTGATGACGCGGCGGCGGGCCACGGGTCGTAGTGGCCTGAGCATCCAATGGGGACCGGTTGCAGACGTCGGGCTCGCCGCTGTCGACGGCATCCGCGGCGACCGCCTGGAGAATCGCGGTCTGGCCGGGAGGACCGTGAACACGTGCTGGCCGGCGATGCTTCGCTTCCTGGAGCGCGACGACACGGTGGTCGCGTACGCGGGGCTCGACCCCCACCAGTGGTCCCAAAGCTATCCCGCGACCGCGGCGCTGACGAGTTGGCGGGCACTGCTGGATGAGGCCTCGCCGGAACCCCCCGTTTTCGGTGCTGCCACCGCGCACCCGAAAGTGTCGCGAACTCAGGTCTCCGACATCGTGCGTGCCTCGGCCGCGGACGTGCTGCGGATGCAGGACGACATCGAAGACGACGTGCCGCTGCGAACCCTCGGGCTTGACTCCTTGATGTCTCTGGAGCTCCGCAACGTGCTCGAAGCAAAGCTCGGCACAAAGCTGAGTCCGACCCTGTTGTGGAAGTTCCCGAGCATCAGAGCACTGAGCGGCGCCCTGGCCGATCTTGTCCCCGCCGATACGGAAGAGCCCGGCGATGGCTGAAAGGCTGTCCCCGAACCGTGGCTTCCGGCCCGGCGCACCAGGATCGGATCCCGGCTGGCCTGTACGTTCCGGCGGTCAGTTGGCTCGCCGCTCCCGGCGCGCCGGGAGCGGCGACGCCGATGCTCGACTACGTCGGTGAGCTGGCTACCGCATGGCGTGCCTAGAAGAATTCTCCGTACGGCTCAACGTCCTTTGGGAGCGGACATGCGCGCTGAACGGAACCGCGTCGACCTGCGGAAGTCACGTTTCCGCAGGTCGACGCACCACGTCGTCCACGGTTTACACCCAAGGGGGTCATCGACCGTCCGGGCCGGCCGGTGAGGGTCCCCGTGAGGAGCCTGCGCCAGGTGACGACGTGACCACGTGGTGGATGAGAGAGGTCGAGGCAGTCGAGGGATCCTGAGTTCCGTCAGATGATCCTGAATGCGGTCACCGTCTGTACGGAGCCGGGGGCCGGTCTGCTGAGTGCGTTGGCGCAGGAGGAAAATGACCACGCTGGCTTGTTGGCTGCTCTGTCCACTGAGGAGTTGGCGGTGGGTGTTGCGCAGGCGCTGTCGGCACTGAGCTTCGTGTCAGAGGACCTTGATCTTCCTCTGGAGTTCCTTCTCGAGGAGTGCCCGTGCACTTCTTTCGGACCCGATGCCGGTGCCTGGCCAGCAGCGTGGCTGGTGTGACGATCCGATGTACCCGCTGTTGACGCGGCAGCGTCCTGGCGAGGGTGGACAGGACCGCCCAGTCCGGCCAGTAGCACGGGACCTGTTCGCCTGGCACCGTAGAACCGCGACCTCCTGCGCAGCACCAGCACCTCGGTGATCAACGCAGTCCTACTGCCGGAGAGCAACGCCAACCATTCGAGTACCCGGACGGTGATCAAGTACAGCAGACGGAACACCACGGATGGTGATCATGCCTGGCCTCAGACGGAAACGAAACGCCAGGTCACGGCCTCGGCATCGAGTTGTGGCACAGTACATGTGGCGTTGGAGATGCCCAGTTGCTCGGCGATGCGCGCGGCTGGCAATCCGGCGTGGTCGCGGATGGTGATGAGCCGGCGTGCTTACGGGGTGGCGCGGACATTACGTTGCATGGGAGGACCTTCAGTGCGTGGTTGGGTGCGTCAGCAACACCCACCCCGCCTGAAGGTCCTACCTGTGTTCAAGCCGACACATCGTCACCAACGTCGTGGCCTCATACAACTAGACCGTGACCCAAACCGTGTAGACCGCACCGTTGAAGGAACTAGGGATCGTGAACGTGTCGGCCGTCCAGCTCGCCTCAACGGACGAAGCGCCATGCACGACCATCAGGGGCGTCCCCTTCTGCCACCACCAGTTGGCATAAGTGAAACACCCCTCGCGGGGTGGCACGGTGAACGCCCTCGACGCGACAGTGTTACCCATCTGATTCGGCCCCGACAGTTGGGCATGGATCGCCATCGGTGCGGTCGTGCAGACTTGGACCTGCGCCGACGGAATGTCGGCGTGGGCCAATCCGGGCATGATGACGCCTACACCTGCGGCAGCCGCGACGGCTGCCAACGCTTTACCCAGGGAACGCAACAACAGAGTACCATCCGTTCATAGAATATTTACCTGAACCGATCGAACGACGGAGGTCCGCGAACACGCCGAGGAACGGATCAGGACTCGCGGCCGACGAATTTGCTCGTCACGTCGATGGATACGTCATCCAGCGGCAGGGCGACCTCGAACTGCACCGGCTTGGCGACGGTGCAGTTCGAGTCGGGACCGCATTTCCTGCCGTCCTGGTACGGGGTCCGCTCCAGGCGGCTGAGCCCCAGTGCCACGTCGCGGATCATGCCGGTGCCGAGGTTGCCGGGGCAGAAGTCGACCGAGTCGAGGACTCGCAGGATCAGCCCGTGCACGGTGAGGGTGACCTTGGTGTGCCCCTGCGCTGCGGTCTTGGCCAGTGTGTACTTACCGAAGATGTCTCGACGGTCTGGGATGGTGGTGCCACCAGGCAGTTCCACCCCGCTGAGGCCGCCGGCCAGGAATCCTGGGTAGGTCTCCAGGTTACCCCAGGAGATCGGGACGTTCTGTCCGAGGCCCACCTGGCGGAGATCCTGGTCGGCGCCGAACACTGGGGCCTTACTGGGGAGTTTGGCCACGAGTTCGCCGACCAGGTCGCCGACGGCGGCTTTGGTCTCCTGCGCGTTGCGGAAACCGGCGAGCACCTGTGGGGCGGTGATCCGGGTGCGTACCAGGGATGCCCGCCCCGGGGACAGGTAGTCCTCGTAGAGCTTGTCGGCTTCGGGCATGTCAAAGAGGCTGGTCCACAGCTGGATGGCGGCCCTCCCGGAGTCGATCGCACGCTGCGCGGCCGCGTGATCTGTGAAGGGCGTGCACTGTGTGGGGTCCTGTTTCGGAAAGCTGTCCACGGTCGCCGCGTTCGCGGTACCGTCGGTCGTGGCTGCCAGAACAACCGCGGCAGCCACAGCAAGAGCGGACAACCAACCGCGCTTTCCTCTGTCCATGAGGTAAGCTTAAACGTTTCACTGAACAGTCAGGTGTGTTGCGCCGAATTTCCGAAGAACGGGGACGAGATTCCTTAAAACCCGACCAGCCTGGATCTCGCTGGAACATCCTGCGCCGGTCCTCCCCCGAGTTCCGGCTCGAGGTGAGTGATCATTGAGCCTTTTTCATTCGACGGCGACCTCGTAGTTCCGTAGGACGCGGATGGCTTCGGCCAGTCGGCCGGCGCGGCGGGGACAGCAGCGGAGCTTGCGCAGGATGTCCAGGTCTTGAGCTAGCCGTTGGCGCGTTCGCCGGGGCCGCCCAGCCGGGCGTGGGCGCAGTGGGCCTCCTTCTGGGACTCGGGCTTGTGACGGCCCTTGTACGGGGCGATCGCGTGGTAGCCGGTCTGGTCGCATCCGTGGTAGCCCTTGTCGCCCAAGGCAATCAGCCCGGCGTCGCGTAGCGCGGCGAGGACCTGCCAGATCCGGGTGGCTGCGGTGTCGTGGGTGCTGCCGGGCAGGTCGCCGAATACTCCCAGGATCGTCCCGTCCGGGGAGGCGATCACCTGCAGGTTCACCCCGTGCATCTTGTGTTTGATGCCCCTATGTATGTCAAGCCGTTGAGGGCTGCGGGACGGTCTGAGCCATCGACGTCATGATGATCCGATAGACCGAGCGGGCGAGGTTCCGCTTCAGGCGGCGGATGATCTCCCGTTTGGACAGTCCCTCGGCGGTGCGTCGCCGGACGTATGCCTGTGTCTTCGGGTTCCATCGCAGACCGATGAGTACAGCTCGGTAGAGGGCCGCGTTGGCCTGACGGTGCCCTCCGCGGTTGAGGCGGCGGCGCTGGGTCTTACCCAGCCGCCGGGGCCGGTTGGTTGCTCTGCGGTGAAGTTCATGGCGCCGGTAGTTCGCGGCGCAGCTGCCCAGCGGCTGGTGGGGCCGGAGGTCGCTCAGGTCGATGGGCAGCGCATCCTCGAGCCGGGTCGTCGCGTCGGTCGTATCCGGCTGGGCGGACCTGCTGAACCCCGCGACGACGAAGGCGGCGCGCTTCGGACAGCAGAGCACACCGCCTTCGCTATGGAGCTCGCCAGTGCTCCGGGGCCGCCTGCGGTTGCCTCAGCGACTTGCGGAATCTAATCCATGCATCTTGCTTTCCGCACGCGGCACTCCGTTCAATTCCTGGCACATACTGGGAGGTGGCGTGGGCGTGCAGTTCGGCAGGATCGTTCCATTGGTGGCCGCCGGGCTGCTCGCCTCGGCTTGCACCGGCGGCCCGCAGTACACCGCCGTGAGCGAGCCGGCGGCCTTGGTGCCTGCGGGAATCCATGACGTGCTGGCTGATGCGCGGTGGCGGGTGGCCGAAAGTCTCGGCGGCAGGGCCGGGTTCGTGCCGCCTGCGCAGGGACCGCGGGCGCAGCGCAAGGGCGGCACTATCGCCTTCGTCGCGGCCGACCTGACCAACGGCGGCGTAAGCGCCGTCGGCGAGGCTGTCACCGAAGCGGCCAGCGAGATCGACTGGCACGTCACCATGATCGACGGCAAAGGCACCGTCCAGGGCCGTGCCGACGCACTGGACCGGGCGGTCACGATCCGGCCCGACGGGATCGTGCTCGGCGGATTCGATGCCACCGAGCAGACGGCCACCCTCAGGCAGGCGGCGGATCTCGGTATCCCGGTCGTGGGCTGGCACGCGGGTTCGGCCCCTGGCCCGATTCCCGCCGCCGGAGTGTTCACCAATGTCACCACCGATCCGCTCCAGGTGGCGTGGCTGGCCGCGGCGTATGTGGTGGCCGACTCCAACGGCACTGCCGGCGTGGCGGTGCTGACGGACTCGGCGTTCCAGGTCGCGGCGCGCAAGGCGGAAGCGATGCGGGCGTACCTCGGCTTGTGTTCGGGTTGCACGGTGCTGTCCGCTGAAGACTCCCCGATCGGGGACACCGATATCAGGATGACCGGGTTGGTTTCCTCGTTGCTGCGGCGTGACGGCGCCAGGCTCGGTTACCTGCTGACGGTCAACGGCAACTACGTCGGCGACGCCAAGGCGGAACTGAGCAACGCGGGCAGGCCGGCTGCCGGCCCGCCCGTGGCGGTGGCGGCTGGAGACGGCGACGCGACGGAGTTCCAGCGTGTTCGGGACGGCGACTACCAGGCCGCGACCGTGGCCGAACCGTTGGTGCTGCAGGGCTGGCAGGTGGTCGACGAACTCAACCGTGCCTTCGCCGGCCGCTCGCCGTCCGGGTTCGTCGCCACGCCAGCGTTGATCACCCACCGGAACGTGCCCGCAGGCGACGTCTTTGACCCGCAGTCGGGCTACCGGGACGTCTACCGGAAGATCTGGAACGGCATGTGAAACCCGATGCTGGAGCCGGTCGAGCTGAGTCGCCCATGTGCTCGCTCGCCGCGCAAGGCTTCGGGATGCAGGTGCGGCACTACGACCCCGGCAAGGGCGATGAGAAGCTGTCCCAGGCGGTCGGCTTCGAGGAGTTGCTGCGCATCAGCGACATCGTATCCGTCCACGTGCCAGTAACTCCGGTCCCAGCACAACTGGTCGGCCAGCTTCCGTAGAGCCGCTCGATCTGGTTTCAGCCGCTGCCCAGCGTGTGCCAATCGATCCCGAGGGCGTACGAGACGGCGGTCATGTCGACGTTCGCAGCGACGACGGCGTCCAATGTGGCGTCGAGCCAGGGATAGCAGACTAGCCTCCGGGCCATCGTCGACAGCTGTGCGGCGACGACCTACGCCATGGTGCGGATCACCTGTCCAGTGGCTGACTCCATGCACGGTAAGAAGTTGCGGTGCGTCGGCTTTCCTTGCCCACGAGGCGGGTTTCTGTTGGGCTTGGGTGCAGTTTCGGCACGCATGGAAGCCAGCCCGCGTCGGGCTGGCTTCCATGCGTAGTGATCAGCTGGTCGTGCAGGGCTGGTCGGTTGCTTAGTGCACCTTGCCCGACGAGGTGATCCGGATGCACTCGCTTGACTCTGTCGGTGATCTTGTAGTCGTCGGGATCAGCTGCTGACGGCCCGCCAGGACTTCAGTCGAGGGACCCCATGCTGGTCCAGGAAGTCCTGGAGGGCGGTCGGCGACCGGGGCGGGACTGTGTCGCCGGGCGAGGGCAGGCCGCTGAGGCGCTCGATGTTCACGGCGATCGCGGTGAAGACGTGTTGCAGGTGGGCCTTGGGCTGTCCCCGGTAGCGGCAGCGACGCATGCCGTGCCCATGAGCGAACTCGTTGACGGTGCCCTCCACTCCGGAGCGAACCGCGTAGCGGGCTTGCCAGTCGGGCGTGTGCTGTTCGGCGCGGACGCGGGCTTGCAGGTCGCGGAGTTCTCGCGGGGAAAGCCGACGTTGCGGGCGCCGTCACGGGATGTGGTGCACTGGGCGCGAACTGGGCAGGGCTGGCATTGGGCCTTGGTGAACCGTGCCACGATCAGCGGGGCGGAGGTGGGCGAGGATGTCGGGTAGGGACCGTGTCAGCCCCTGCTGACCTGTCCCTGGGGGCAGGTGACCTGCCGGCGGTCGAAGTCGATGTGGAAGTCGTATCGGTCGAAGCCTTCGTTGCGGCGGTGCTGGCGGGTGGGGTTGCCTGGCAGCGGTCCGGTGACGGTGACCTGGTGTTCTCGGGCGGCGTGTTCCAGGTGGACCAAGGAGGTGTAACCACCGTCGACGAGGTGCTCGGCGGGCAACAGGCTACGGCGTTTGAGGCGGGTGCGGATGCCGGGCAGGGCCTGGGTGTCGTTCGTGGTGGCCGCCGTCGTGGCCACGTCCGTGATCACGTTCGCGCCCTCGGACGAGCAGGTCTCGGTGAGGTGGGTGAGGAATCCCTTCCAGCGGGTGGTCTGCCCCCGGCGTGCGTAGCGGGCGGTGGGGTCGTAGGGAGATACGATCGCGCGGGATGAAGGCGGCAGCCCGCCATCGTCGCCGGTGCGCCAGCGCAGCCGCCCCGCCCCGTCGCGGTAGTAGTTCTGCACGACGATCTGCCGGAGGGTCTGGACACGGGGACCGAACGCGTGGCCCCTCCCGTGCGCGCGGAGATGTTCCAGTAGCTGTAAGGCGTCATCGCCGGCGACTGTGATCCTGGTCTTGGGTCGGGTGGGGTTGTTGCCCAGCCGTATCGGGCGGCCGTAGCGGTGTCCCCACGGTTCGTCCACCAAGCCGAGTAGCAGTTGCGGGGCGGCGTCGGCGATCTCTACCAGCGCGGCTCGGATCGCTTCGGTGATCAGCTCCAGTCGGGTCAGGTCGCGCACCGCGGCCAGGACATGGGTGGAGTCGGTGCGTTGCGTGCCGCGTTCGCGCACAAGTCCTGCCTGTTTGAGGCGGGCCAGTGCGAGGTCGAGCAGGCGGTCGGCGCGGTTTCCTTGGGCGAGGCGGTCACGGAAGTCGGTCAGGACACTGTGGTGGAAGCCTGGATCGTCGAGTTCCATGGCCAGGGCGTACGTGAAGTCGATGCGGCAGCGCACCGCCTCGGCTACTTGACGGTCGGACAGGTTGAGCAGGAACTGCAGTACGCAGACCGTGGCCAATTGAGCGGGCGAGAGGCCGGGGCGTCCATCGCGCGGGTACCAGTCGAGGAAGTCCTCGTCGTGCCAGAGCCCGTTCAGCCGATCTTTGACCCACATCGCTGTCGTCCCGCCCGGGTTGCTCGCCCGCGCGACCTGCGCGGTCAGAGACGGAACCTGCTTGTCGGAACGGAGACGGACGGACAACGGGCACCTCGGCAGCTGGGCCGGCCTGTGAACAAGGTTGATCATGCTACTGATCAGCGCCGCACCGTGAAACCAAGCTTGGTCGGGAACCACGACGCGGTGCGCGTCAGTGCGGTAGCGGTAGGGCAGTTGGCGCCGCGCCGGCACCACCGCGCGATAGGCGGCCCGGGCGGCGTGCAGGTACCACTCGGCCATCGCCAGCAGGCAGCGCTCCTGCTCCAGCGCGGCTTCCACTCGGCGCGCGGTCGTGGCGGCATGCACGCGCGGCAAATCATGAAACTGGAAGCGATCGGGCCCGATTTCGCTCAGGAGGCTGGAATCGACCAGAACGTCAATCCATTGCCTGGCCTGCGTCAGCTCCACGTTGAGGGCCGCGGCGACCACGGGAAGCCCGAAATTGGGTCCGGGATGCAGTCCCATCAGCCGACACACACGCGTGGCCGGTTCAGGCAGCGCCTGATAGGAGGAATCGAAGGTCGCCTGCACGGACACGTCCTCGTCCTCGGCCATGACCGCCAGACGGCCACGCTCGTCGGCGAGCACGTCCACGGCCTGGGTCAACGACTGCTGCGGGCGATAGGCCAGCTGACCTGAGGCCACACACAACGCCAGCGGCAGCCCGTGACACAGCCCGACCAGCTGCCGCGCCGGCCCGACCTCCGCGCTGACCCGGTCCGCCCCCAACACCTTCGTCAACAGCTCCAACGCCGCCGCGTGCTCCAGCGGAGCGACATCGACGAACGCCGCGCCGTCGGCGAGCAGACCACGCAGACTACGCCGACTGGACACCACGACCAGGCACCGCGCTGAGACCGGCAGCAACGTGCGGACCTGCGCCGCCGAGACCGCGTTGTCGACCAGCATCGCGATCGTCTTACCGGCCGTCACCGATCGGAACAGGCCGACCTGCTCGGCCAGCTCACCTGGCACCCGGGCGGGGTGAACACCCAACGCGCGCAAGCACTGCGCGACGGCTTCCGCGGTGGCGCTGGGACTGTCGTTGCCCATGCTGCGGTCGAATGCGGCGAGATCGAGGTAGAGCTGCCCGTCGGGAAACCGGTGCGCGATGGAGTGAAGCCATTGCAGCGCCAGGGCCGTCTTGCCGATGCCGCCTGGACCCCGCAGCACCACCACCCGCGGCGTGGTTGCGGCCGATACCGGCAGCAGCGCGTCCAAACGCTGCAGCTCGGTAAGCCGATTGGTGAACATCGCTGGTGGCGCTGCCAGCTGGCGGGGGATCGGCAGTCCGGTGCTGTCCACGCTGGAGACCACGTGGACGCCGCCATGGATGACACCGGCCTGGATGCTGGCACCGAACACGGTGCCGGACACAAGGTTGCTCGTGTTGGACTGGTCAAGGCGCGCAGAAGACTCTAATGGTAGGTCCTGGTTCATGCTCGCCGCTCACCCCGACCACGATCGCCCCGATCAACCGTGCACCAGGACAACCGTACGGTAAGACCGGCGATGGATCGCTACCTTTGCCAGGGGTCCACTCGACAGGACCAGCATCGACGTGTGAGCGGGCGTCGTTCGCACTCGGCGGATGACTGATCTAGATCCAATGCCGTGTAGTTAGGGCTGGGCCGCGGCTGTCAAGGCGTCTGGAACGAGCAACGGCGTCCCCGCTAGAACAGCGTCGACCAAGATCGATGAACAGCAGGAACTCCGTTGCACACCCAGTCTGTCAGCACCCCTGACCTCGTCGTCGCTCAGGGCCCGTACGCGCCGGGCCACCTGGGCGAACTCACCCCACTCATCCCGTTCGACATGGTCGACCACGCCCTGACCGAGACCCGCACCACGCAGTCACGAGTGCGCGACCTGCCCTCCCGCGTCGCGGTCTACCTGCTCCTGGCCGCGTGCCTGTTCCCCGAACTCGGCTACCCCGGCGTGTGGCGCAAACTCACCACCGGACTGACCCCGATCCCCACAGCCAGCGCACTACGCCAAGCCCGACAACGACTGGGCACCGCACCACTGTGGTGGCTGTTCGACCTACTACGCGGCCCCACCGCACCCGCGATCCGATGGCGCGGGCTACTGGTATGCGCGATCGACGGCACCACGATGACCGTGCCCGACGGCCCCGCGAACCTGACCGCCTACCGCAAGCACCGCTCCAACCACGGCGGTTCGGCTACTCCCAGATCCGGCTCACCGCCGTGGTGGCCCGCGGCACCAGAGGCCTTGATCGACTGCCCGCATGGCCGACACCGAAGACGGCGACATCTTCACCAACGACCTGGCCGCCGTGATCCCGCTGCACGGCGAGGCGCACCTGACGTGGCGTCGCGGCATCGGCAAGTGGTTCACCGCCAGGCGGATGAACGCACTTCGACCGGGCATCGCGGCGATGGCCGAGCAGCTCACCGACGAGATGATCGCCAAGGGCATGTCCGCGGATCTCAAGGCGGGCCTTGGTTTTCCGCTGCCGGTGTGGGTCATCTGCGACATGCTCGGCGTGCCGGACCGCGACCGGTTCTCTCACTGGTCGGACGCGATGCTGAACGTGCCGCTTCAGCGCGGACGAGATGAAGGCGGCGGAGCAGGAGTTCTGCCAGTACCTGGCGGGGCACATCGCGGCGAAGCGAGCCGACCCCGGCGACGACCTGCTCAGCGCGTTGATCACCGTTCGACGCGTTGCTGGTCGCCACCGGCATCGCCATGCTGGTCGCGGGGCACGAGACGACCGCGAGCATGATCACGAAGTTGTTCGCGCTGCTGCTGTCCGACCGGACGCGCTGGGAGTCGTTGCTCGTCGATCCGTCGCTGGTGCGCACCGCCGTCGAGGAGTCCCTGCGGATGGATGCCAATGCGGGTCTCGGCATGGCCCGCTACCTCACCGAAGAGGTCGAGATCGGCGGCACGCTCCTCCCGCCCGGCACCACCGCGATGTGCAGCATGGCGGCAGCGAACCGGGACGAGAACGCGTTCGAGCGGGCGTCCGAAATGGACCTGGGTCGCACCCCCAACCAGCACCTGGCGTTCGCGGCCGGCGCGCACGCGTGCATCGGCCAGCCGCTGGCCCGCACCGAACTGCAGGGGGGTGCTGGAGGTGCTGCTCCGCAGGCTCCCGTCGCTGGAACTGGCGATCGCGGTGGAAGATCTACGTCGAGTCGAGGGGCTCGTCGTCGATGGGCTCGTGGAAACTACCGGTGCGATGGTGACGTGATGAACAAGATCGACGGCAACCCGTCACGGGCGGAGCGGGCGCACGCGACCCGCGAGCTGATCCTGACCGCAGCCGAGCGCCTGTTCGCCGAGCACGGGCTGTTGGCTGTCTCGAACCGGCAGGTCAGCGAGGCCGCTGGGCAGGGCAACAACACGGCCGTCGGCTACCACTTCGGCACCAAGGCCGATCTCGTGCGGGCCATCGCGCGCCGGCACCTGGCGCAGATCGAGGAGATCCGCCAGCGCATGGTCGCGGACATCAGCGACCAGACCGAGATCCGGGCCTGGGTCAGCTGCCTGGTGCGACCGATGACCGTGCACCTGGCAGAGGTGGGGAGTCCCACCTGGTTCGGCCGGTTCGGCGCCCAGGTCATGACCGACCCGACGCTGCGCCCGGTCATCATCGAGGAGACGCAGTCGTCACCGTCACTCGCGCGGATCGTGGCCGGGCTCAACGCCTGCCTGCCGGACCTCTCGGACGACGTGCGCGCCGAGCGCTTCCACATGGCCAGGCAGCTGCTCGTGCACATGGTCGCCGAACGCGAGCGCGCACTCGCCGACAACACCCCGACCCCGCGTGCCAGCTGGCACCACACCGCGGCCGGCCTCGTCGACGCCCTCGTCGGCCTTTGGCTCGCGCCGGCAACCAACGACTCGTAGAAGGAACCATCGAATGTGAAGGTCATCGTGGGCCAGGACAGGTGCTGCGGCGTAGGAACCTGCGTGCTGCTCGTCCCTGACGTGTTCGACCAGTGCGACGAGGACGGCATCGTCGTGCTGCTGGACGCACAGCCACCGGCCGAGCTGTACTCGTTCGTCCAGCAGGCCGTCAGCGCGTGTCCCGCCGCCGCCGTCGTGGTGACCGAATGATCCTGATCGTCGGCGCGTCCGCAGCCGCTCTGGCCCGGCCGAGGCGTTGCGTCGCAAGGGGCCAGCGCCATTGAGGTGGGAAGGATGCCTCAATGAGCGCGGTCGAGGTGTGGGAGCGTTATGCGAGTAACTCTCGGCCCCGGCGCGCAGTCAACGCCGCTGGCGCGAGCACGTGGCTGAACTGGACCCAATACCCGGACCACGGTCCCGACGAGTCCGTGCTCGGCGACCTTGCCGGACGACGGGTGCTGGAGCTGGGCTCGGGCAGCGGCGCGAACCTCGCGCACCTGGCTACGTTGGGGGTGAACTGCAAGGGCGTGGACCTTGCGCCCAGCCGGACGAGCACCGCCGTCGCGGAGTGGGGACACCTGCCGGGGCTGGAGTTCATCACCACCGACGCCGTCACCTTCCTCGCTGAGGACAACGAGGCCTTCGACGTCGTGTACTCGATCTTCGGCGCCATCTGGTTCACCGACCCGCCGATCCTGCTCACCGCGATACGCGCCAAACTTCGTACTGGCGGTGTCCTCGCGTTCTCCCACCTGCCCGCCACGGAGGTCGGCGTCGTCGCCGGTCCGGCCGTGAGCAATTGGAACTATCCGGCCGAGAAATGGGAAAACATGCTCGCCTACACGGGCTTCACCGCGATCGCGACGGTCATCGCTGGACCGGCTGACGGGGAAGTGGGCACTTTGCTGGTCCGTGCGACCGCCGTCTGAGGTCGGCGGACGTCACAGTCGCTGTGCTGAGGAGGTCTTGACGCCACGCCTATCGCAGGGCTTGTGCACCATGGTTGTCCTCCTCTCCAGGTGTTCGGGTCGTCGGAACGGTTGACGGGTGTGGCGCGTGGTGCAGTCGCACCGCACCCGGCGGTCAGACACACGCTCACGCCCACGTGCGCTGTCTGGCGTGGCTGCTGGGAGTTGCGAGGCTGTCGGGGTTCGACGCGGTCATCACGTTCCGGTATGCCGCCCAGGCTGCGGTCATGTGCGGGTGCGGAGCTGTTCCCGTCCGCTGGCGTAGCGAGACGGCGCCGTCGAAATCGCGGCAGGTGAGGGCGATCGTGCCGTCGGGGGTGGTGACGGTGTTGAAGTGGTTCTCGGGCAGACCGGCGACCGGGTGGGTCAGCAGGGCCGCGACATGAGCCGGCGTGGGGCCTCCGTACCAGTCGATCCGCAGACAGTTCGAGCCGACCGCCTCGATCGCGACCCAGTCCGCGTCAGCGAACAGGCCAGCTCGCCGCAGCAGGGCGCTGGCCAGCGCGATCGGGCCCGGGACGCGGCCCAGCCCGATCGCGAGCTCTTCGAGCTCGGACAGCGGGGCAGGTTCGTCGTGCGGGGTGGTCGCGCATCCGGTGTGGGCGGTAGCGAACGCCATCGCGGCGGCAGCCTGGCGGAAGGAAGTGTTCGACACCGCCACCCGCACGGTCGGGTCGGCGTCGGCCAGGTAGAGCTCGGCGTGTCGGCGGTGCAGTCGTAGTCGCAGCCCGGCCAGCCCGAGCAGTTGCCCGTCGCGCTCGTGGGGCAGGAGTTCGGCGAGCACCGTGGCCAGCGTCTGTGGGAACAGCGCGAGGACCAGCTCGTCGCGGGTGGGCCGCACCATCCGGCAGAGCGTGCGCTGCGGCAGTGCTCGGCTGTGTCCGTAGTAGGTGTGGGCGCGGCCCAATGCCAACAGCACAGCGGCGTCCAACTCGTGCTGAGGGTGCACGGTGGTGTCGAGCAGGACAGGGGACCGGATCGCCGTGTCGATGATGGGCTCCGGGTGGCCGAGCAGGCGGGCGCCCCAGTCGCCGTCGAGGATGCTCGACACCAGGTCGCGTTGCTGCGGGCTGAATCCGCAGGCCGCTGCCTGAGCAGCGGGGATCAGCGTGGCGTCGGTCTCGCCGGTATAAGCATGGCGGAGTGCGGCGATCCTTCTGGTCAGGTTAGGGCGATGCACGAGTGGGACTCTCCGTGATGACGTGGCAGGAAGGCCGAAACAGGCCTCGGCATGGGCTGAACACGGCGCACAGTGATCAGGACGGCGGCGAAGGCGGGCACGGCGGTGCCGCGTGTAGCGATCACCACGGGCGGGGTGCCCTGCGGCTGTGTGCGTGGACGCTACTGTGTAAGCACGGGGTGGCGGCGTGTGGACAGAGCCGGTCATCGCGTCGTCGCGACCCTGTCGGCGAGTTCGGGATGAGGTGCCGTCATCACCCGCCTGAACTCGGTCCACGCGGCGGACATGTCGACACGGGTGAACGGCGGAGCCATCGTCAGCGGCGCCTGATGCAGCGTCACCTTCGCCGTTGGCTCGCCGCAGTCCCCGGTCATGATCATCGTGACGGATCCGTCGGCCACATGGGTCACGTAGAACCGCTCTCCGGCAAGACCGGCCAGGGGGTGCGCGAGCGCGGCGGCGACCTGCGCCGCCGAGCGGCCGCCAGCCCAGTCCAGGCGCATCCCGTCAGGGCCGTCGTGGCGGACGGTCAGCCAGAACGTGTCGCCCAGCACGCGCAGGCGGCGCAACAGCGCGCTGGCCAGCGCTACGGGACTGGGAACCCGCCCGGCACGAATCGCGCCACGTTCCGCAGCGGTCACACCGCAGGCGCCCGCAGGCAATTGCCCGTGGCCGATGACCTCTTCGGTGAAGGCGAGCGCGGCCACCCATTGGCGATAGCTGGTGTTGGACAGCGACACCGTTCGAGTCGGGCCGCCGTCGGCGAGATGAAGTTGGATGTGGCGGCGGTGCAACGTCGCGCGGAGGCCAGCCAGTCCACGCACCTGGCCGTCGACGACGTGGGGAGCCAAGACGGCCAGCATGGGTGCCAACGTCGCCGCCGACAGATGCAAGATCGTCTCTCCGACAGCCCTGACAGGGCGAACCATCCGGCAGACCGGCATCGGCGCCACTACCTCGGACTCCGGCCAGCAGTACGGCGCGATCTGCCCGAGCGCGAACAGAATCCCAGCCTCCAACTGTTGCTGGACGGCGTCGGTGGCATCGGGCACCAGCACGTCGCGGAACCGCCGATCCAGCGTGGGGAAGGGATTCTCGCCGAGCAACCTGGTCTCGTAGCCGTGATCAAGCACCTCGGCGAGGGTGGCGCGTTCGCCTGGGGAGAGCGTTTGGATTCCCTCGACTATGGCGGGCAACAGGGTCGAGTCGGTTTCGCCGGTGTAGCTCTGGCGCAGGTTCGCAGCTCGGCGGACCAGCGAAAGGCGATGGGGCATGAGGAACGTGCTCCGGGTGGCGGGCGATCAGGGCATGTATGCAAGGGCGGCGAAGGCCAGGGACTCGGCTGGGTTGTCGGGGACGTCGGCCATGTGTTCGGGCCGCCATTCCGGCGTGTAGACGACCCCGGGGAGCACAAGGTGCTCGAACGGGGCGAGCATGCGGGTGATCTCGGCGCGGGTGCGCAGATGCGCTGGGTTCTGTGTGTTCTGGTAGATCTTGACGACTTCGGCGACCTGATCGGGGTAGTCGGTCGCGGTGGCGTGGCTGAGTGCGAGGTAGCTGCCGGGGGCCAAGGCTTTGGCGTAGGCCTCCACGATGCCGGCCGGATTAGCGGTGTGGGGCACGAAGTGCAGCACCGCGCACATCAAGATCATGAGTGGTTCCGAGAAGTCGATCAGTCGCTGCGTCTGTTCGTGGTGCAGTACGCGATCCGGGTTGGTGATGTCTTCCTGGATGCAGGTGGCGTGCGAGTTGCCGTCCAGGATCTGCAAGCTGTGAGCGACCGCGATCGGGTCCTTGTCCACGTAGACGACCCGGACATCGGGATCAAGGGCGTGTGCGATCTCGTGCACATTGCCAGCCGTCGGCAGGCCCGAGCCGAGATCGAGGAACTGGCGGACGCCGCAGTTCGCGCCGTACCGCACGCACCTTCGAAGGAAGGCGCGGTTCTGCCGGGCGAACATACGAGCCTGGGGAAGCACGGCGAGCACCCTCTTGGCTGTCTCGCGGTCCACCTCGAAGTTGTGGGAGCCATCGAGGTAGTAGTCGTACATTCGGGCGGCGCTCGCCCGCTCGATGTCCACGCCGGGCGGCTGCCAGTCGGGGGCGAGGATGTTCTCGTTGGCGGTGTCGCCGACCGGGTTCATTGCGGTGCTCCAGTTGATGACGATCGGTGGTTCAGGCCGTAAAGTCGTTGGCGCGTAGGGCGTGTCGAGCCGTGTCTGTTGCCTGGGCGGGGATCGATGTGCCGTCGGCCGGGCCGCTATTCATGAGGTTGGCTCGTATCTTGTCCAACTCCCTGCGGATGCCGATCCGAGGCAGTACTTTCAGCCAGATCTGCTCCGGCGGCGCCGAGGCGAAGAAGACCGCGACCTTCCAGACCTGGCATAGGGCCTTTCGCCTTGGCCAACGTGGCAGGTGACGTTTGTTCGACCGGACAGGCCGGCATCGAGTGCACCGTCCGCGTTCGTCCACCTGGTGCTGGAGGAGGAGTGCGAGGAGTGCCCCGGCCTGGCGCAGTTGGATCTCACCCGGGTCGGCTGTGCCGAATACCGGGATTCCGACGATGTCCCCGTGGTCGAAGGCGTGAAGGAAAGTGTGGAGATCCCTCAGGATGGACCCGCGGACTTCGGTCAGCCGTTGCTGGTTCATCCTGCACACTCCGCTTGTTTCGGGACGGCGAGGCCCGTGGTGCGCGATCGGGCAATCACGGGAATCCCTCCCATCGACAAAGGGTTACGTCGATGGGAGTACAGCAATGCGCTGCGAATGAGGCCACGGCGGGAATGGGACACGAATGGGACATGTATGGGGCGCGCGTCGTCTTCACCTGCAAGGATGATCGGCGTACTATGGACACTGGTCACACGAAGGGGTGAGTTGCGCTATGGCCAGGCGTGGGAGTCCATTCACCAGGCTGCGTAACGCGGCGGGCTTCACTCAGGAGGCCTTGGCTGCGGAACTCGGTGTGGACCGGCGGACGGTCGGTCGTTGGGAACGGGGTGAGGTGCTGCCGTTGCCGCCCGTGTATCCGAGGTTGGCTCGTGTGCTCGACGTGAGCGTCAAGGAGTTGACGACCGTCCTGGCCGAGACCGCGCGGCACGCCGCGGGGCCGGACCCTTCGCTGCTCGGTGGAGCCCGTGCAGTGAGACGGCTTCCAACCGGTTCTGCGGATCACCTCGACGAGGTGGTCGCCCACCTGCGTGAGCAATGGCATGTGCTTGTGCAGGCGGACAATCTGCTTGGCCCTCGGCGGGCGTTGACGGGCGTTCTTGAACAGATCAACGTGATTGAAGAGCTGCTTCCGGTCTCGCGTGGGCCGGGGCGGTCGGAACTCGTGAAACTGGCCGCCACGTACGCGGAATCGGCGGCTTGGTTGTACGAGGATGCGGGAAGGATGCCCGAGTCCGTGCGATGGGTCGACCGTGCGATGTCCTGGTCGTACGAGGCAGGCAATCGGAACATGCTGGCTTGGACGCTGTTCCGCAAGAGCCAGCACGCCGCTGCGAACAGAGACGCGGGTGGGACCTTGGGGCTGGCCTCGGCCGCGCGTCGTGAGGCGGCCACCGGGGCCACGCCGATGTGGGCCGCGATCCTCCAGCAGCAGGCGCACGGGCACGCGCTCGCAGGGGACGAGAACCTCATGAACCGGATGCTGGAGGCGGCGCATGCCTCGGCTGCGTCCGAAACGTCCGGCGATGCGCGACAAGGTCACGGTTCGTTCTGCACGCCTGCCTATCTTGAACTGAAACGTGCCCAGTACTTCGTCGTTCTGGGAAAGCCGGTTCGAGCGGTCGAGTTGTTCGAGAGCGTTTTGCCGGACCTTCCACCTGTCTATCGGCGCGACCGCGGGGTTGCCGTTGGCCGGCTCGCGCAGGCCCACCTCGCGATGAACCATCCGGACCAGGCTGCGACTCTCGGTCGGGAAGCACTGGCCATCGCACGGAGCGTGGGGTCGATCCGTACCGAGCAGGAGGTGTCGAAACTGGGCAGGCAGCTCAACAGACATAAGAGAATCCCCGCGGTGAGGGATCTGCTCGACGACCTTCGTGAAGCTGCATGACGCCGTCAGAGGTCGAGCTCGACGCGATGCGCCGGGCGATAGCTGTGTCTGCATTGGGCCTCGGCTCCGCCAGCCCCAATCCACCGGTCGGCTGCGTGATCCTCGGGCCGGACGATCGCCCAGTGGGCGAGGGATACCACCGACGCAAAGGCGAGTCCCATGCCGAGGTGCACGCTTTGCAGGCAGCGGGTGATCGCGCGGCTGGGGGTACCGCGGTGGTCACCCTCGAGCCGTGCAATCACTTCGGTCGAACTCCGCCCTGCCACCAGGCTCTGATTGACGCTGGCGTCGTTCGTGTGCTGATCGCGGTCATCGATCCGACGTCGCGGGGTGCCGGTGGCGCCGCGCGCATGCGGGATGCCGGCGTTGACGTGGAGGTCGGCGTCCTCGCCGATGAGGCAGAGGTTGTGTTGGGGCCCTGGCTCAGGTCGCTGAACACCCGTCGCCCCAAGGTGATTTGGGCGTATGAAGTCGCAGAGGAGGGGATCGGGCCGATTTGTCGGCAGCAATTCGTCGCCCTTGGCCTTCGCGCCGGCGTCGATGCCGTGCTGGATCGTTCGGGCAGCTTGCAAGAAGGCCGTCCCGGTCAGCACGGTGTCACGGCGTTCTCTCTGCCGCGATCTGTCGGTGACCCTGCGGGCGGGCTGCGGACTCTGTTCGAGGCGGGTGTGCGGACGGTCCTGCTTGATGGTGGCCCTGAGGTCGCCGCACTGTACGTCGACCATGGCCTCGTCGACGAGATCTTCATGTACGTGGGCGAAACAGCGCCTTCGAACATCGTGACCTTGGTCGATCAGCTCATACCCGATGGTTTCCAGTTTCGGTCAGTCCGCAGGCTCGAGGAGGGCGTCCTGGTCGGGGCGGCGCTCGCAGATCGTCTGTAGCCGGGCGGGATGCCATTACGACGTCGCGCGGCGTGGGCTGCCGAGGTGCGCCGTGAGAGATGACAGCAATTGGGACGCCGTCGGCGTCAGGCTGTAGAGGACCTGGCGCGGCCAGACGCTTTCCTGCTCGCGTCGGGTGATCAGGCCGTCGGCTTCCATTCGACGAAGCGTGTACACGAACGTACGGGTCTGGGCATGTCGACACCGTCCGGTGCGCCGATCAACAGCCGTGCTCGTCCGGACGGCTTCGAGGAGCTCGGTGTAGCGCCGAGGCCCTGCCTGAAGAACCACCAGTATGTCGGCGTTCCACTCGCCAGCCAGTAGCTGACGGAGGTCGAGCAGGGACTGGAGCAGAGCCGCGCCGTGTTCGTGTGGAACATCGGCGCGATCCTCGTCGCACCCGGCCGCTGAATCCGAATGTTCCTCTCGTTCGCGTGGGGGATGTGATGTGGTCACTGTACTGGTCATGGTGTGTCCGTACGGTCTCTGATTTTGGCAACTACGCGCTGTCCTATGCGACGGGAGTTCCCTCGAAGGGATTAGTATCTGCAGGCTGGTTTCTCGTCGGGTGACATTCGGTAATCGATGTCATTCCAGCTGAATGCCTACGCCGGGCTACTCCAATCGAGTGATTCCCTGGGGATGGCTCCGTCTTGGGTTCCAGCGTGAGCAATGCTTCTGTTGGACGGCTGCACATCGACTACATGCGACTATGGGTAGGTGGGGTGGCGTCGTCAGCTGAGTGAAATGCGTGTCGACTGGGGTGGTGCGGATTTCATGGCGGTTCAGG
Source organism: Kutzneria buriramensis (assembly GCF_003387475.1). Taxonomy (GTDB): domain Bacteria; phylum Actinomycetota; class Actinomycetes; order Mycobacteriales; family Pseudonocardiaceae; genus Kutzneria; species Kutzneria buriramensis. The sequence goes on from NZ_QUNO01000026.1 coordinate 77,943, forward strand.
CGAACGGTCACGACGGAGGTACTTCGGCCTCGTTGCGTATCGCGCTGCTCGGGCCGCCGATCGCGAGGTTGGGGGAGCGGGAACTCCGGCTAGGCCCGCCACGGCAGCTGGCGGTGTTGGCCCTGCTGGCAGCACGTGCAGGTCAGGCCGTCGCTCGGGAAGAGATCATCGCCGGAGTCTGGGGTGACGACCAGCCCTCGTCGGCGGAGAACAGCGTTCACACGTACGTGTCGGGCCTCCGTCGGATCATCGAACCCGCGCGAGCGAACCGCCAACCGGGTCAGATCCTGGTGTCGCACGACTCGGCATACGAACTGCGCCTACCGCGTGAGGCGATAGACGTTTGGGAGTTCTCCGGTCGTCTTGATGATGCTGACCGGCGCTGGCGATCGGGTGAATTCGACACGTCGTTGGAATTGCTGAATACCGCCCTAGGGTTGTGGCGTGGACCGGCGTTCAGCGGCATTCCGGGGCCGTTCGCTGAGACCGAACAGCTCCGCTATGAAGAGCTGAGGCTGACCGCCGTAGAGCGTCGTGGTGAGGTCCTTCTCGCTCTGGGGCAGCACGACCAGCTGGTGACCGACCTGCAACGGTTGACCCGCGAGTATCCGCTGCGCGAGCGGGCACGCCACCTGCTGATGCGGGCGCTCTACCGCTGTGACCGGCAGGCTGATGCACTTGCCGAGTTCCAGGACGCTCGCAGGTCCCTCGTCGACGAGCTTGGAGTCGAACCCGGACACGCCCTCCAGGCCCTGCACGCACAGATTCTCCGTGCGGATCCAGCATTGGACCTAGCGGCCGCTGAAGGAGCGGCTACGGTCGTCGGCAAGAGCACCCTGGCGCTGCCGTCTCAACTTCCTAGGCGCGTCGCAACCTTTACCGGCCGAAAACATGAGCTCGGCCGACTGCACGACCTTCTCGACGAGGTGGTTGACGACAGCGAAGATCCGTTGCCGATCGTGTTGATCACAGGGCCGGCCGGCGTCGGGAAGACGTCATTCGCGGTGCACTTCGCACACGCTGTCGCGCGCCGGTTCGACGGCCAGATCTACATCAACCTGCACGGATTCGACCGGGAACGCGCGAGCGCCGCCAGCGCCGACGTGCTCGGTTCCTTGCTCGCGACGCTCGGCGTAGGCAGCGCCCGCATCCCCGCGGGGTTGGAGAACCTCATCGCGCTGTACCGGAGCACGACCGCGGACAAACGGCTTCTGCTTGTCCTGGACAACGCGGCGAGCGCCGAGCAAGTCCGCCCGCTGCTGCCGGGAGGCACCGGCTGCGCCGTCATCGTGACGAGCCGGTCGCGGCTCGGCGGCCTCGTCGCTCGCGATGGTGCGCACCCCGTCGTTCTCGCACCGCTGCACCCAACCGAGTCCGTGGACCTGCTGGCCGGCGTCATCGGCAGGCAGCGTGTCGACGCAGAGCCGGCAGCTGCCGCGCGTATCGCAGAACTGTGCGGTGGGCTTCCCCTCGCCGTACGCATCGCAGCCGAACGGATCGCAACCCGCGCGCACGTGTTGCTCGCCGATGTCGCCGAAGACCTCGGGGAGGAAGCGGGCAGACTCGACGTGCTGACGGTCCGCGGCGACGACGAGACCACTGCTCGGACCGTCTTCTCGTGGTCCTACCGCCATCTGGATGCCAAGGCCGCGCAGTGCTTTCGCCTCCTTGGCCTGCATCCCGGTGTGGAGTTCGGAGTCGGAGTCGTGGCCGCGATGCTCGATCTGGCCGCGCCGCAGACCCGGGAGCAACTGGACGCGCTCGCCAGCGTTCACCTTGTCGAGGAGGTTCGACACGGCCGATACCGACTGCACGACCTGGTGCGACTGTACGCGAACGAACTCAGCCAGACCGAGGACAACGACTCGGCGAGAACAGACGCGATCGGCAGACTTCTCGGCTGGTATCTGACGATGGCCGAGCGCGCGAGCAACGTGCTTGCGCCGTGGCAGGATCTCGCCGGCGCAGATGGGCAGCTCGCCGGCCTTTGGCAGTTCCGGCAGTACGACGAGGTGAGAGCGTGGTTCGATGCGGAACTCACCTCGCTCGTCGCGGCGGCCGAACTGGCCATGAATTCGGGCTGCCCGGAATTCGGCTGGCGAATCCCGTTGGCGGAGTTCTATTACCTGCACATCGTCAAGAACTGGACCTTGTGGGTCAGGACCTACGAAGTCGCGCTGCGCGCGGCACAAGCTGCCGGCGATCCCTACGGCGAAGCCTGGATGCACCACGGGCTCAGCGTTGCCGAGCACGGGCGGGGCAACCTCGACAGCGCGCTGGATCACTCGCGCCGTGCACTCGACATCCGGCGCGCCATCGGCGATCGGGACGGCGAGGCGTGGAGCCTTCACGCCATGGGTCTCGCCGAACTGGGGCGACACCACTTTGCCGACGCCGCGCAGTTGTTCGGCCAGTCGATCGAGATCAGGGACGAACTCAACGACGCGTATGGCAAGGCTGTCACCCAGATCTTCCTCGCCGAGACTGTGCACCTGCGGGGTGACACCGAGAGTGCGATCAAGCTCGCGGAAGCCGCCTTGACGATCTTCACCGAGCTCGGCACTGCCCACGGTCAAGGCCACGCCCTCAATCTCCTTGGCTGCGCCTACACCGTCCGTCAGGACCACGACAAGGCGGCGGACTCCTACCGCCGCGCGCTGCGCGTGTGCCGCGAGGCCGGGGATGAACATGGGGAAGGCGACGCGCTACGCGGTCTCGGCAAACTGATGGCGGCAGTCGGAGCCAACGACGAGGCGCGCGAGTACCTCACCCAGGCGCTGTCGATTCTGCAACGCCGCGATGATCCGATGGCGGATGACGTGCGTGCCCAACTCGCAAGCACCTGACATCGACACCGCAAAGGACGGAACGTGGCCCCCTTACTGGCTGGCACCGAAAAGCTCATGCTGACTGGACGTCTGCGCGATGACGACGCGACCAAGGCGAAGGCGGGGATGGATTTCGGCGGCATCGTTGACCGCCGTCCCGCCGCGGTCGTCGAGCCGTGCGACGCCGACGACATCGCAGAGATTGTGAGGTTCGCCACCGACCGTGGTATCCGAGTGTCGGCGCGCGGTCGGGGGCACTCGACGCACGGGCAATCCCTGGTTGACGGCGGGATCGTCATCGACATGTCTGCCCTGGCGGCCGTACATCGAGTCGAGCTCGGCTATGCGGTGGTGGATGCGGGCGCGACCTGGCGCACCGTGCTGGAGGCGACGTTGCCGCGCGGCCTCACACCGCCGGTGTTGACAGACTTTCTGGACCTGTCCGTGGGTGGGACGCTCTCCCTCGGCGGGATCGGAGGAACTAGTCACCGATACGGGGCGCAGACCGACAACGTCATCGCGTTGGAGGTGGTGACGGGAGCTGGTGAACGTCTCACCTGTTCACGCGCGTCGAACGCTGAGCTGTTCCGGGCGGTGCTGGCGGGCCTTGGCCAGTGCGCCATTGTCACGCAAGCCACCGTGGCCCTGGTGCCGGCGCCGACACACGTCCGACGCCGGATCGTGGCTTATCCCGACGCGGTCTCGTTGAACGCCGCGCAGCGGACTCTGGTCGAAGACCGCCGGTGCGACTATGTAGAAGGTCTGATCGTCCAGGACGGTCAAGGAGGTTGGCTTCACAACCTGGAAGCCGTGTCGTTCGCGGCAGACGCCGATGTCGTTGTCGGCGACGGCGTCGTTCTGGAGACGATGACCATGTCGTACTTCGACTTCGTCAACCGTCTCGGCGACGAGGAGACGTTCCTGTCCGGCCTCATGCACAAGGTCCAGCCCCGTCCTTGGTGCACGGTGTACGTGCCGGGTGATGACGTTGACGCCGTCGTGGACGCGTCGTTGGCGCGGCCGCAGTCCGAGGTCGGTTCGCTCGGGATGTTCCTGGTGTACCCGATTCCGCGGTCGGCGTTGTCGACGCCGCTCCTGCGGGTTCCCGACGACGAGACGATGTTCCAGTTCAGCGTGTTCCGTTACGCCGAGCCTGCCGACGCGGCCGCCGTCAAATCGATGTTGGCGGCGAATCGCGACATGTATGCCCAGGCCCAAGCCGTCGGCGGGACGCTGTATCCGTTCGCGTCGGTCGTCCTCGACCGTGACGGCTGGGAGGCACACTGGGGTAACCAGTGGGAGATGCTGCGGAGCGCCAAGACCGTGTACGACCCGAAGGGCGTACTCGGCTCCGGGCAGGGAATCTTCTAATGTGAGCAATGATCGCATCCGCTGACTGTGTTACCTGAACGGGTGAAGGTTCGGCGCGAAATCGGACATCTCCCCTTGGTGCACCTTGAATGCACCAAGGGGGTGCGGTGTACACCTTCGGCGGTAGAGATGAACGAACGTCTCCGCAGGCCGCGAAGGGAGAACGCTGTGACTCAATCGTCGTCCCACAAGCGGCCGCACCGTGTGAACCTGTGCGCGTATGCCGATGAACCCCTCTGCGGCATCGTGCACTCGGGGATGTCGACCGCCGGGCAAGCAGCTGCCCCCGGCTGGTCTTGGGCGGTCGACATCCCACCCTTGGAGCAGTCGTCCTCCCCGATTGTTTCTGCGCGTGGAGAGACGATGGTCCATCGTGCTGTTTGGGTTGTCTGGTCAGTCATTGCCACGACGGTGTCGCTGGCAGGCTGCACCGGGACGCACCACTCGTCCACTGTGGAGGCTACGTCGGCCGTGACGTCGACGCCGAGTCGCGATCCGGGGGCAGAGATCGCGGATGTCTATGTGAAGTTCTGGAGCGTCGGCAATCAGGTCATCCATGATGATCCGTCCCGGTGGCACGACGAACTCGCTGTTGTCGCAGCGGATCCAGAGCTCACGGCGATGCTGACCAACCTGAAAGCACTCCGGGCACGATCGGTGACCGTGTACGGCGCTACCCACGAACACGTCACGAAGGTGGATGTCGCCGCCGGTGCCGCAACTGTGCGCGACTGTCAGGACGCGAGCGAGTCAGGCCAGGCCGATGCCGCGAGCGGAGCGCGAAAGACCGTTGGAATTCCTCGAAATCCCGTTACGGCCAAGCTGGTTCGTAGCGCTGATGGACAGTGGAGGGTCTCAGAGATCACGTACCCGGGAGGGACATGCTGATGAAACGGATAAGTGCGATTGGGATCGCAGTCTTGGCAGGTTCGGCTCTGCTGCTGCTCGTGCCCGCCGAACCGGCGGAGGCGGACGGACCCGGCGGTCAGATCGTCGTGACGCCAGGCGATCAGACGGGGGCCTTCGAGCTGCCGAGCGTCGGTGTGGGTGCCACGAGCCCGGGACGCCCAGGTTCCTCGGCGCAGGCAGCTAGTACCAGTCAGGCGAATTCGCCCGGTGCAGAGGGAGATGCGGCAAGCCCGCAGGATCCCGGCCCAGGTGTGCCCTGCATGTATGACTACGCCGGAGGGATGGAGGCCTACAACGAGGCCTGCGTTCGACCGCATGTCGCGGAAGGTGCGCAGCAGCCATCGGCAAACCAGTTGGCGATTCAGGCGTACCGACAACTCGCCCTACCGCGGCCAGTTCCGCACTTCTCGCCGGATGTGACGACGCCGTCCGGGCCGGCAACGATCATTGGTGAGCACACGTGGCTGTGGACTGACAAAAACACGTGGGCTTTGCAGAGCAAGCGTGTCCAGGCCGGTGCTGTGTGGGCGGAAGTGACGGCTATGGCGACGAAGCTGATGTTCAACTCCGGCGCGGGTCGTTCGATCTCGTGTCCAGGTCCCGGAACTGTCTATACCACTGCGGCCGGCCTGCATGTTCCCTCCCCGGACTGCGACTACGTGTTCGACGAGCCGAGTGCCCGTGTCGATGCGATGTTCGCGATCCAGTGGACGGTGCGCTGGACTGGCTCGACCGGGACAGCTCCGGTCGGGGGCTCGTTGCCGGATATGACCTCTCGCGCGGCTGCTGGGTTCGCGGTCGTCGAGATTCAGGCGCTCAACGCCAGCTGATCCAGTTTCGCGGTATCCATTGTATTTCTGTCGGGGGACAAGTGTGTCCGCCACACGACCGCATGCCGGTTACATCGGTGCGGCGGTGCCGTCGCGGCGAGCATTCAGTTCTTCGAACTTCGAAGAACGCAGTGAAGGAGAAACTGTCATGTCCTTGAAAGTGAAGAGTTTGGTGATCGCGGTGTCCGCTGTCAGCCTTGTCTGCGGCGCAACGGCGACGTCGCAGGCGCAGGCACACGGGCATCCCGACCTCGAATCACCTGCGCGTGCCGCATCGCTCCACGATAGGGAGCCCGTCGCGGCAACGCTCGTGTCGTCGGAGGCACGACCGAGAGACGACACGCCGTGTACCTGGATCGTTGGTGACGGAGTCCGTATCCGATCAACACCGGGTACGTCGGGTGCGGTTCTGGGACTTGGGTACAACGGCGACGGTTTCCGCGAATACCAGGGGACGCCTGACTGGGTGGAAGGAACGGACCTGCGCACTGGAGTGCGTGGGTGGGTGTCCGCTCAGTTCGTGACCGCGTACATCGCCAATTGTGCGACGGACGCGGGATCGGCCCCGACCAGGCCGGCCCACGTAGCCGGCCAGTGATCGTCCCATTCACTGCTTGACCATCGAATGTTGTTGGGAGCAAACATGCCTGCGCCCGGACTCGTCACGACAACTACCTGCTCCGCACCGCCTTCCTCACCATCAACCAGATCCCGTCATCGGTGGTGGCTGGTCGCCGGCGGCGTAGTGCTGGTGGCGGGTTCGCTGGCCGGTGTGGAGTCCTACGTGACCGCGCAGAACCAGACGAGCTCGGTGTTGGTGCTCGCGCGGGAGGTCGGTTGGGGCCATGCCCTGACTGATGAGGATCTCGAGGTGGCCGGCGCGGTGCAGGACGAGCATCTGCACGCGATCGACGCCATGGACCGGGCGCAGGTGGTCGGCCAGGTCGCCGCGCACACGCTGCCCGCCGGCACGTTGCTGACCCGTGCCGAACTGACTACCGCACGAGTGCCAGGTGTCGACCAGGTAGTGACCGGCGTGCTGCTCAAGCCCGGCATGGTGCCGGCGCGGGGCGTGCACCCGGAGGACCGGGTGCTGCTCACTCCGACCACGTCCGAGGCGACTCAGGTCCCACCAACAGTCGGGCGGGTCCTGGACGCCGGAACGTCGGCCGCGGATGGCTCGGTCGTGGTCGATGTGGTCGTGCCGACCGCGCAGGTTGCCATCGCGACGCCGGCAGGCGCTGGTCAGGTCGTGTTGTCGCTACTGGATCCGGAAGGACCGTGAACTGGGATGGCGATCATCACGATCGTGTCGGCGAAAGCCGCGCCGGGTGCGACGTCGGCTGCGGTCGCGTTGGCGGTGACCTGGCCGGCGCCGGTGTTGCTGGTGGGTGCGGATCCGGCCGGTGACGACATCATCGGCGGGTATCTCGGGCCGTGGATTGCGAAGGGCTGGGTGCATCCGGCCAAGGGCATCGTGAGCTTCGCGACCGCGACGAGGCACGTCGAACCCGACCAGGCGTGTGATCTCGCTGCCCACACCCAGCTGTTGCCCGGTGGCCGGAACGCGCGGGTGCTGCTCGGGTTGAGTGATCCGGCGCAGATCATGGGAGTCGGGCCCGCCGGGTGGCAGCGGCTGGCCAGGTCCTTGGCGGCCTCTGCGGGAGCGGGGTGCGCGTCGGATGCGATTGTTGATTGCGGGCGGTTCGGGCTGGCGACGCCGCGAGCGTTGTTGCAGGTGGCGGACCTGGTGTTGGTGGCGGTGCGACCGCAGCGCCGCTCGGTCCTGGCCACCCGTCCGCTGATCAGGTTGCTGCAACAACAGTTTCAGCCGCAGCGGTTGGGCGTGGCGGTGGTCGCGGCGACGCCGGAGCAGGCTGACGAGGTCGTGGAGGTGCTGAAGGTCCCGGCGGGCGTGCACCTGCCGGACGACGTGGTGACGGCGCGGGCGTTCTCCGACGGTGCCACGCCGTTGCCGCGGCGGTCGGCTCTGACGCGCACCGCCACGGCGGCTGGCACCCGGCTGCACCACGTGCTGAATCAGCCACAGTTGCCGCAGCCGCGTTTGGTCGGAGCCCGGTCATGACCGCGATCGCAGTGCGGGCGACACGCCCAGGGGCTGACCCGCGTCTGGTCGCCGAGCTGCGGCGCCGCGTCGACGTCCGCCTCGAACAGGCCACCAGCCCGCAGGGCCTGTCCCATGCCGAGGACGCCGCCCGGACCGAGGCGGCGGTGTGGCAGGAGATCGAGACCTGGACCAGGCAACGTGCCACGAGCGGCCTGCCTGCGCTGACGCGCGCCGAGGAGCAGGAACTCGCAGCCGCCGTTATGGCTGCGCTGTCTGGGCTCGGCCCGCTGGAGGTGTTGCTGCGGCGCACCGATGTGGAGAACATCTTCGTCTTCGGTTGCGACAGCGTGTTCCTGGAGTTGGCCGACGGCACGACCCAGCCGTGGCCCTACTCACTGGCCGAGTCTGATGCCGGGTTGGTGGCGTTGTTGGAGGGGATGTTCGCGCGGCTGGGTGCGACGAGCCGCGAGTTCAGCGTCGCTACCCCGGTCGGCAACGTGCGGCTGCCGGCCGGCGGGCCGCTGGGCGCCCGGTTGGCCGCGGTCATGCAGGTCACCGAGCGGCCGACTGCGGCGATCCGGTTGCACCGGCTGGTCAACGCCACCCTGGACACCCTCATCGGCAACGGCACCGTCGACACCGTGCTGGCGGGGTTCTTGTCGGCGGCGGTGCGGGCGGGTTTGCGGATCGTGGTGTCCGGCGAGTGGGGCTCCGGCAAAACCACCCTGCTGCGGGCGTTGTGCCACGAGATCCTTCCGTTCGAGCATGTGGTGACCATCGAGGACGAGCGCGAACTCGGCTTGCACACCTGGCCGGCGCGGCACCCGTTGGTGACTTCGATGGAGGCCCGCCTGCCCAACGCCGAAGGCGTAGGCGGCATCACCGTGGAGCAGTTGTTGGTGCAGGCGTTGCGGCATTCGCCGCGGCGGGTGATCGTCGGCGAGGTCCGCGGCGGCGAGGTCACCACGTTGCTGCGGGCGTTGAGCACCGGCGCGGGTGGTTTGTGCACGCTGCACGCCGACACCGCGGCAGGGGTGTTCGATCGGATCGCGAACATGGCGCAGTTGGCCACGCCGCCGCTGCCGGTCGACACGGCCTACCGGTGGACGGCGACCGCGGTCGACCTGATCGTGCACGTCCGCCGTCGCGACCGCGTTGACCAGGGCCGGCCGCTACGGGAGCGGTTCGTCTCCCAGGTCTTGGAGGTCGGCGCGGTCGGCGATTCCGGAAGGCCGGACGCGGCCACGCTGCTCGGCCCGGACCCAGATACAGGGCATGCACGGGCGATGTTCCCGCCGAGCCCTCAGATCCAGGAGCGGCTGCGCGCGCACGGCCTCGACATGAGCAGCTGGGCGGAGGCGTGATGATCCCGATCCTGTGTGGACTCGCCGCAGGTGTCGGCTTGTGCGCCATCTGCGCGGGCATGGTCGGCGTGCGGTTCCCGACGCTCACCCGCCCGCATGCGCGGATCCACCTTGAGCCGCGAATGCTGGCTGCGGCGCTCGCGGCGGGAGCGGTGGTGTGGGCCGTGCTTGGCTGGCCGGTCGGCGGGATCACCGTGGCCGTGGCGGTGTACTGCGGGCCGCGGCTGCTGCGAGTCACAGCGGCTCGGGCGGTGGCTGATCGTCGGGAGGCGTTGGCGGAGTGGATCCAGCGCCTGGCCGGACTGCTCGCCGCCGGCGCCGGCGGGATCGAGGACGCGATCGCCCGCTCCGCACACACCGCCCCCGCCCTGCTGGCCGACCACATCACGACGCTCACGTTCCGGACTCGCGCACTCGGCGCCGAACCGGCGTTGCGGGCGTTCGCCGACGATCTGGCCGATGGTGAGGTCGACGCCGTAGTGGCCAGCCTGATCCTGCGAGTCCGTGACGGCGGCAGCGGACTGGTGGGAGTCTTGCATGCGCGGGCCGTGACACTGCGTCAGCAGGTCCAGGCGGAATTGGCGGTCGAGGCCGAACGCCAGCGGCCCCGTACGCAGATGATGATCATTATGGCGATCGTCGCCGGCACCGTGGCGGTGCTGCAGATGGCCTCGCACCTGCTCGACTCTTACGCCACCGTGGACGGCCAGATCTGGCTTGGGTTGGTCGCAGCGATCTGGGCCGTCGCCTTCGTATGGGCTTTCTACCTGACCCGCCCGGCCACATCGAAGCGGTTCCTGGTCGATGACCGGACGGGTGGTCGGCGATGAACACCGAGCTGGTCCTGCTCGGTCTCGGCGTCGCTGCCGGCGTCCTGCTGATCGCCGCCGCGCTGCTGCCCGCCCGCCGCGAATCGCTCGTCACGGCGATCGCCCGGGTAGACGCGATCAATGCGGACCCGGACCAGCCGGTTCGGCCGCCGATGTGGTGGCGGGCCATGCTCGAGCAGCTCACCGCCTCCTGCGCGCGCTCGACCTTGTCGTGGTGGCGCATCCCGGCCGCCGACCTGATCGTGCTGAATCGGACACCGCTCGCCTTCACCACCCGCCGGACGGTCGCCGCCGGCATGGGCGCGCTTATAACGACGGTTGTGGCGGTGCGGGTTCTGCCGTCGGCGCAGTTCCCTATTGCCGCCGCCGTGGCTGGGGCGGTGGTGGGCTGGGTGCTGCCGGCGCGGGTAGTGGCGCGGGCGGCGCGGCAGGCGCGGGTGGAGTTCGTCGCCGCGATCGCCGTGTTGTGTGACCTGACTGCGCAAGAGCGTGACGCCGGCCGCGCGCCGGCCCAAGCGGTCGCCGAGGCCGCGGCGGTGGCCGAGGGCTGGGTGAGCGTGATGGTGCGGGCGCGGCTGCGCAGTGCACAGCGCCTCGGCAACACGCCGTGGGACGCGCTCAGCGCGCTTGCCGAGCAGATCCAAGTCCGCGAAGTCGCCGATCTCGGCGAGATCATCGCCACCGCTTCCGACGGCGCGGCGATCAGTCGCGCCCTGCGTGACAAGGCCGCGGCTTTGCGGGTCCGTGCCGTGCAGGCCGACACCGCCGCCGCGACCGCGAGGGTCGAGTGGCTGGTGTGGCCGGTCGGCCTGCTGGTGATCGGCATGACCGCCTTGGTACTGCGCGGCATCGCCACCCAGATCGCTATCCCCTGATCTTCCGATACGGCAAGGAGAACAGCATGCCCGGGAATCTCGTGCACCGCGTGATGGAAACGTTCACGCTGGCGATCTGGTGCTGCGGAAAGGACGCCCTCCGCCAGCTGCGCACTGAGGAGCGTGGCTCACACCTCGTCGAGGTTGCCCTCGGCATCGGGTTTGTGCTGCTGCTGGGCGCGATCCTGTGGCCGCAGCTCCAACAGCTCCTCACCACCCTGATCAGCAAATGGAAAGTCCCGTGACCCCGTTGCGTACCTGGGCCGGGGATGATCGGGGCTCGGTGGCCGTCGAGGTCGCGATGTGGCTGATGCCCGCGCTGCTGGCCGTGTTCGGACTCGTGCAGCTCGCGCTGTGGTGGGCCGCCGTGGACACCTGCTCGGCTGCCGCCCAAGAAGGCCTCGACACTGGCCGCGTCGTCGGCGGCAGCCCTACGGCCGCCGAACACGACGCCGCCACCTACATCGCCCGCGTCGCCGCCCTCGCCCGCTACCCGAAGGTGTCCACCAGCGGGACCACCGACACCGTGATGCGGGTGACAGTGTCCGCCGACGTCGTCCTGATCGTGCCAATCCCCGGCTGGCAGTGGCACGTCGAACGCGCCGCGGTCGGCGCCCGCGAACACGCCACCAACCCATGACACTCGGGGGATTCGCATGCTGGACAACGGAATCTTCACCGACGGACCGCAGCCCATGCTCTGGCGACCCGAACTCGACCACGCTCGACTGCGCCGTCAGGGCGTTGTCGAGTCCGTCGTGACCGAGCCGCTGCCATTCGCGTGCATCGGCACCGCGGTCGGGGTGCTCGCCGGCGGCTGGATCGGGCTCATGATCGACCTGCTGTGCATCGGCCTAGCGGTGTTGTGGTCGATCTCGTCGTATCGATGCTGGGGCCTGGACTGTTCCAGGCCAGGGTGGACGCGCCACCGGCGCGACCGCGGCGGTGGCGACTGGTTCTACCGCCGCTCGGACTTCGAGCGCCTGCCCGCCGCGTCCCGCGACCAGGTCGACACCGTGTTCCAGGCGCTCACCGCGTTCGACGAGACCGCGGTCCTGTCCTGGCTGGACAACGCGGTGCGGGTCGAGGTGCACCAGGTCGCGTGGACGCTGTTGGACTGCCTGCACGACACGATCCCCGCTCGCACGGTGCTCGCCAGGGCTTCGGCGGACCTTGCCGGCGATGCGGTCGTGGCGCTGGTGCGCTACGAACTCGTACGGCGCGACGCCGCGATCGCTGTGGGCGTGCAGGCGCTGCGCGAGACCAGCGCACTGGTGCGGGAACTCGCGGAGCGGGTCACCGCGCCGGGTCGGCGCGCCGCGCTACGCGCTGATCTGCGCTGTCTGCGCCTGCCCGAGGTGCCTAGCACGGCCACGGAGCTGCGGGAGGACGTGCGTAACCGCGTCCGAGCGGTGCACGATGTCCTCGACCTGGCCGGGACCGCGCCATGACCGGCCGCCTCCGGCAGGCCGTGACCGGCGAGGACGGCGCCGTGACGACCGAGGTCGCCCTGTATGTGCCGATCACCGTCGTTGTGGCCTGCCTGCTGTGGGCGTTCGGCGCCACCTATACCGCCGACTCAGCGGTGTTGCATGCCACGATCAACGCCGCGCGCCAGGCCTCGTTGGCCCGCACCGCAGCCCAAGCCCAACGCGACGCCACCGCGGTCGCGCGGCAGATCCTCGACGAACACAACCTGCGCTGCCGCACCATGACCGTCACCGTTGACACCGCCGGATTCGGTGTACCAGTCGGGCAACCCGCCCAGGTCGCGGTGGATGTGGACTGTCAGATCAGCCTCGCCGACCTCGCCGTGCCCGGCCTGTCCGGACAGAAGACCCTCCATGAACACCAGGTCAGCCCGCTGGACACCAGCCGAGCCCGGCAATGACCCGGACTCTGCACGCGCACCTGCGCGAGGACAGGGGAGTGGTGTCGGTCGGGTTCGCCCTCGGCCTGGCGATCACGATCGTCCTGCTCGCGTTCGTCGCGACGGTGCACGGCGGCAACGACACCCAGGCCCGTGCCGACGCCATCGCCGCCGAAGCCGCCCGCGCCGCACTGACCGCCCTCAACACCCGCGGCACCACCGTGACCATCGACCCCGCCGGCGCCCAGAACGCCGCCCGCTCCTACCTAGCCGCCGCCGGCGCCACCGGAACCGTCACGATCACCGGCCCGACCACGGTCACCGTGACCGTCGCCATCGACCGGCCAGCCGTGTTCACGCTATTCGGCGCCAGTAACCACGCCACTGCGACGAAGAAGGCGACCCTGGTGGTCGCCCGTGCCTAACCTCCGGCGCAGCCTGGGCAGTGTCGGCGCGCTGGCGGCGTTTGCGATTGGTGTGCCCGCCTGCAACGTCGTCACTGGCGGCACCCCCGATCAGTTGGTGCCTCGCACCGTGCCAGACCTGTCCGTGCCTGGCGCTCTGCACCGCGTGGGTGAGGATCTGCGATGGGCCTATCTGGACGGGACGTTGATCCCGTGGCTGGCGCACACCGTGGTGTGGTGTGGATGGGCCATCGGCATCATCCTGATCCTCCTTGACGTCGTGCGTCTCCTGCGCGTCGGCGGGATCGTCGCGGCCCGGCACCTGGCCGGGCGCTCACCGCACAGCTGGATTACCGGGCTGGTTGCCTCCGCGCTCCTGATGTTCTCGGCCAGCAACGCCGCCGCCACACCGGCCGGCACGACGATCGTCGCGACCGCCGACCACCAGCCCGAACCCAAAGCGCCCCGCCCGGATCCCTACCACGTGCCCGACGAACTACGACCCGATTGCCCGCGGCACCAAGTCGTGCTCGGCGACACCTACTGGAGCCTGGCCGAACACCACCTCGGCGACGGCCGCCGCTACCCCGAGATCGACGCCCTCAACCACGACCGCATCCCCAACCCACACCACCTGCTGCCCGGCATGGTCGTGCTGCTGGCGCCCGACGCCACTAACCTCCCACAGCCCATCCCTGGCGGCGCCCCGCAGGTTGTCGTCGAGGCGGGGGAGACCGCCTCCTCCATTGCACTGCGCGAATACGGCGACCCGAACGCCTGGCACCGGCTGTGGGACCTCAACCGCAACCGCCCCCAGCCTGACGGCCGCGCCTGGCGTACCCCCGACCTCCTCCTGCCCGGCTGGCGGCTCCAGACCGCTGAACCACCACCCGCGCCCCCTCCGCCGGCAGTGCCTCCGCCCCCGCAGCCCGTCGCGCCACCAAGCACACCTACGACCGCGGTCACTCCGCCGCCGACCACGACCGCAGCGCCCTCGACAGCCGCGGTGGCCGGGCCGACGCCGGGTACGGCGGTGAGTCTGCCGACCGACGCCTTCGTGAGCATCGGTCTGGCCGCACTCGTCACCGCCGCCGTGTTCAGCCTGCGACTACGCCATCGACGGCACCGGCCGACCACCGCCGGCTCCCACGATCCGACCCTGGCACCGGTCGTGCGCGCGCTTCGCGTCGAGTACGACCGCGCCACCCTGCCCCGCGCCGACGACGGCGGACTCGACTACACCGACAACACCGCCGTTCCCTACGAAGTCGCTGGTCGGGAACACGCGGTCCATGTCGCCGAAGGCCTTCTGCCCGCCGGCAAGATCGCGCTCGGTGCGCGTGAAGGACAACTCGCCGCGCTGGACCTCGCCGCGGCCGGCGGCCTCGGCCTCAATGGCCCGGGCGCCACCGCTGCGGCCCGAGCCCTCCTGGTCACCCTGCACGCCCAACAGCAAGCGCAGATCGTCATCCCCGCAGCTGACGTCCCGCTGCTGTTCGACACCGCCGACCTCCGGGACACGCCGGCCGTACAGATCGCGTCCGACGCCCCGGCCGCGCTCGACATGGCTGCCGAATTCGCCAGCACCGACAGGCCTGTCGTACTCGTTATGGCCGCACCCGAGGGGAGAGCCCAGCTGCAGCTGGAAAAGGTGATCGGCGATCACCCGCACACTATCGTCGCCATACTGCTCGGACCGTGGCCGGCCGGGGTGACCCTCACCGTCGCCGCAGACGGCGCCGCGCGCGGCGCGCAGTGGTCCGGCACCCGCCTGTTCCACCTGCCGGCGACCGACGCTGCCGACCTGCTCACGCTCTTCCGGCACGTCCACTCAACAGAGCAGCCCGATGTCGACAAGCCAGAACTCGCCGCAGTCTCGGAGTCGGCGTGGCCACCGACCGCCGGAGACGAGATCGACCGAGCCAGGCCACTGCATCTACAAGTCCTCGGCCGGCTTCACCTGCGCTGGACCGGCGCGGCCAACCAAGATCTGATCGAGGCCCTCGCACCACGTCAGCGAGAGATCCTCACCTATCTCGCGCTGCACCCGGCAGGCTGCCGACGGGAGGGACTGACCGCGGCCCTCTGGCCGGACGCGCCACTTGACCGCCCGCACAACGCCTTCCATGCCACGCTCTCGCAACTGCGCGGTGCCCTGCGCAAGACCACCGCCGGCGCGATCAGCGAGATCACCGTGAACACCGACGGCCACTACGGCCTCAACCCGGCGTTGATATCGGTCGACCTGTGGCAGCTCCAGGACGCGCTGCGCAACGTCCGCGTCGCGCTCACGCCCGACGACCTCCTAGCCGGCCTGGAGCGGGTACTGGACCTGTACACCGGCCGTCTCGCCGACGGATTCGCCGCCGGCTGGATCGAGCCATACCGCGAAGCTATTCACCGCGACGCGCTTGGAGCGATTAGCCAATTGATTAGTCATGTCGGCCAACGCGACCCGGCCCAGGCAGTTCTTCTTCTCGAGCGCGCCCGTGACCTGGACCCCTATAATGAGGCCATCTACCGTGACCTGATGCGTCTGCATGCGCGGCTCGGACATCGCGACGCTATCCGTCGAACCCTGGTTCTACTGACCACGGCGCTGGCGGAAATCGATGCGCGGCCAGCCGGCGGTACCATTCAACTCGCGCAGGCCCTAGCCGCCCAACGCGGTGCCTGAACGTTCTATGGCCGACGGCATCCGGCGTCGTCGCCGCGGCGCCCGCAGGTACACTTCTCCGTCCTCCTCTTGGTCCTCCTTTCCGTCCTCCCACTAGAGGCGAGGACCTCAAGGGTGGCCTTGTCGCAGTTCAGGAGCTGTACCGCCTCCTCTTCTCGGTCCCCCGACTTCGGTGCCGGCAGGCACATGAACAGTCGGTTGGGTGGGTGGCTGGCGTCCGTAACCATTGATGCGGTGGTCAACTTGGGCTGTCTACTCACCTTTCGTTAACGCAAGTTTCCCGATGGGGACCCCTTATTTGTTTTCTGCTGACGCGGACTGCTGGCGAAATCTACATAATTGTCATTGCCGCCTTGTTGACATCGGCTTTTGGTGTGATTTCCCTGTGGTTCATCCAATTGGGTGGCCGTTGGAATTCCTATTGCGATCAATGGTTGGTGGTCGTCTAATTGATTGCGGCACGACCGAACGGCTCCGGCAAGGAGCGGGACGCGACGTCCCGCGAGCTGGCTACCGCCCGTCAATGCCGCTACCTCATTCCGACCTGCCATAGTTGGCGCGCCGTTTTGGCGATTCCATTGCATTGGAGCGCAGCCATGACCATGTCCATGATCGACTGTGTCCGTACGTTCGCGAGCCTGGCCGATTGCCTGTCCGGGCCGTGTGGTGGCTTCACCATCGCGCCGACCACGTGCGCCACGATCACCACCGGCTATGCCGTGTCCGTCCACCCCGAACACGAGAAGATCATCACCCGCCGGGTCACTGCGCTGGATCTCCATCACTACGTCAGCACCGTCCGGGATGCGCTCGCTCTTCCTGGCCGCGTGTTCGGCGGATGGCGGGACCCGGACACCGGATCGATCTACCTCGACGTGTCGATGGTGACTCCGTCCCTGGCAGAGGCGTTGGAGCTCGCGCTCCGCTACGACCAGTTGGCCGTCTACGACTTCGCTACCGGCGAGTCCATCCCAGTTACCGCGCCGGTCCCGGCCGCCGCCTGATCCCGCACCCGGTGTCGAACGGAACGGCCTGGTCATGATCCCCGTCGAGTCGCATCCCTGGTTCCTGGCGCATCCGGTGAGCTGCGCGCACATCCTCTGGCACTGGCAGCAGGCCACCCGCTCGGACACCGCGCGCGGGTGGCGCTGGTACGCCGAGGCTCACGCGGTCGCAGTGTCCATCGCGGACGGTGACGCCACGCTCGGTTCCGGCGTGCTGGCCGTCTACTCGCCGCAACAGGCCTGGTCGGTCAACGTGCTGACGGCCGCGCGGGTCTTGCGTGATCGGCGCGCGGTCGGCGGTCCGGGAACCGGCGCGTTCGCATCCGCCACCCAACGGGTAGCTGCTGAGCGGCTGCTGGCCGGGGAGCACTACGACACCGTGCTGACCGGGCCGAAGATCCGCTCGTTCGCGCACCTGATCGAGCACGGCGGCGACGCCCCAGGCACAGCTCGGGTGGTGGTCGACCGGCACGCGTTGTCCGTCGCGTGTGGGCGGTCGCTGACTGCCGCCGAGTACGGCGCGGCCCCACTCCGTGGCACCCGCCGTGTCGACGGGTCGCTGACCCACCGCCACTACGACTACGTCACCGCGCTGTATGAGCGCGCGGCCGCCGTGATCAGCGCGGAAGACGGCCGCCCGGTGCGCCCGTACCAGGTGCAGGCCGTGACCTGGCTGGTCCGCCAGCGGCTCAACCAACGCGCCGAGCAGCAACGCGGTCCGACCCGGTTGGACCGAGGCCGCGCGCACGCCCGCCGCAACGGCGAACGTGCCTGGTCGGACTTCCGCGCCCACCACCTCCCCGAACTCGCCACCTTCCCGGGCACCGGCTACACGGCCGCGTGACCACACCGTCAAAGGAGTAGCTGCCATGTCCGTGAACGATGCTGCCCGCACCGATGACCTCCGCGAGCTCGTCCTGTCGGTGCCGGCGCTGCTGGGCTGCCATCCCACCCGATCCCTCATCGTGGTCGGCTGTTCACCGGCCGCCAGTGCGCCGGTCGTGCTGCGCGCCGACTTGTTCGACGACGAACGCCTGTCCGCCGCTGTCTATGCGCTTGTAGACGCTGCGGCCAGGGCCAAACTCGACCACGCACACGTCGTCATCGTCGAGGACGTCGGCGCCGACATCGACCGACCACCCCGGCCCCATGTGATCAAAGGCATGCGTGCCCTGTTCGCCGGACACGGGATCAACTTGTGGCGGGCGCTGTGGGCCTCATCCACACAACCGGGCGGCCTGGTGCTCTCCTACGACGACCACCTCTACCGCGCTGTCCTGCCCGCAGCCCCTGAGGCCCCGCCTGTCGTGGCCGCTCACGCCGACACGGCGGCCCTTCTGGCCGGAGCGGACCCGGTCGCGGTCCGCCGCCGCGACGCTCTGCTCAACCAGTTGGTCACCCTGCCGAACAAACGCAGCTTCGCGGACATGCTGGCGCTGGTCGAACACGCGGTACGCGCGCCCGACGAGATCGCCGACGATCACCGGTTCGTCGCCTTGGCCGAAGCGCTGAGCGACCATGGCGTCCGTGACGCCTGCCTGGCGTTCACCGCTGGCGAGCACGCGGAACACGCCGAGCGCCTCTGGCACAGGCTGGTCCGAGGTCTTCCCGCGCCCGAACGCGCCGAACCGGCCGTACTCCTCGCCATCTTCGCTTACCTGCGCGATGACCGCGCACTCGCGCACCTCGCGGCGTCCGCCGCCACACAAGCGGTGGAGCAACACCAGCTGGCCCGGTGGGTCCTGGACGTGATCCACCTCGGCGTGCCGGCCGACCAGCTCCGCGCCGTCTGCCACCAGGCCGCCGACGAAGCCCGCCGACAGTACGGCCAATCCCGCTGACCTATGGCCGTGCCGGGCCCACGACCGCTCAGGCCCAGCCACGTCCGGGCACGCCCGGATCCGTTCGACACCCACTCCACACCTCAGGAAAGGGACACCGCCATGTCCAAGGAGACCAGCGCCTGGCTCAACCAGAACGTGCTCATCGGTTTCACCGCCAAGCGCGGCAAGGCCTGGCACTACCGCGCCAGCGACCAGGGCACCGAACCCAACCACTACCCCGCCGAGATCCCCGTTGCCGACGTCAAACGCCGCCTGTTCAACTGGATCGCCGAACCCGAGCCGATCATCGTGCGCGGCAAGGTCGTGCCCAACCAGATCGCCGTCACCGCCTCGGACAACGACGACGTGCTCGGCATCCACCGCGCCGGTTACGGCATCCACCAGTACCAGGACTGGCTGGTCGACCGGGTGTCGTTCATGATCGACGACGGCCTGCAGATCGGCTCTGCCGGGCTGCTGCGAGGTCGCAGCCAAGCGTGGGTCAGCATCGAGGTGCCCGACACCACCACCACGCCCGAAGGCGTTCAGTTCCGCCCGAACCTGATCGCCTGCACCAGCCACGACGGCAGCCTGAAAACCCGGTACAAGCGGGTCGTCACCAACGTCGTATGCGACAACACGATGGCCGTCGGTCTCAGCGAGATCGGCCAGGAAATAGCCTACCGACATGGCAAGAAGGACAGCTTTAACCTGATCAGCGCGCGTGAGGCGCTGGCGATCGTGCACACCACCAGCGACGAGTTCGCCGCCCAGGTCGCCGCCCTGTGCCGAACCGAGGTCAGTGACACGGCGTGGCGGGCGTTCCTCGACGCCCACGTGCCGATCACCGACACCAAGCAAGGACGCGCGCTGGCCGAGCGCAAGCGCGCCGACCTGACCCGCCTGTGGGTCAGCGACCACCGGGTCAGCCCTTGGCAGGGCACTGCATGGGGCGTGGTGCAAGCGGTCAACACCCATGAGCACCACTACAAGACCGTCCGCAACGTGTCCCGCCCCGAACGCAACATGGCCCGCGTCGTCGACGACTCCGTCCGCAAACTCGACGACGCCACCATCACGGCACTCCACCGTGTCCTGGCCGCCGCCTGAAACCTGCGCCGGTGCCGTGCGGGCACCGCGCCCACACGGCACCGGCACAGCACCACAACCAGCCTACAAGGAGGACACCATGACTGACGGAACCCACCTGCTGCCCTGGCATAGCACGACCGAGAACACCGACCAGCTCGCCGCCGCCATCGGAATCACCTGTGACACCACGAAGTTCGAACTGACCGATGCCTACGGCTACCGCTACGACGGGCCGCGCGCTCTCAAGGTGTTGTCTGCGCTCGCCCGACCCGACATCACCCCCCGGCTGTCCGACCGCGTCCACGCCGTCGCGTACGCGCTGCTGGCGGTGTTCCAGGACGATCGGCTGCCGCGCGATGCCCTGGCGCAACTTGATCGCGAGCCCTACGAACTGATCGCGCTGGTGACCTACCTCTGTGCGGTCGCGGAAGGCCGGGAACCCTCGCATCTGATCGCCTGGATCCTGCGGCATCACGTATTGCTCGCCGCACTGCCCGCGATCCCACTCGTTGACCGTGATTTTTCGCCGTCCTACTGGGATCCACCGCATGACCGGCCCGGGAGCCGGACACTAGGGCTGCCGGCCGTCCATCGCGATCACGCGGGCGACGGTCCCGACGGGGTCGACTGGGTGACGGTACGGGTGAAGATCACCCATTCCGACACGATCCAGTGGTCCACTGTCCGCGACCTCGACGTCCCCGCAGAACGCGTCAACCACCTGCTGACCGACCCGGACGCGTTGCACCTGTATGTCGAGCACAACGGCTGGGACGACGACCTCGACCAGTACGACAACTCAGACACTGTTTCGTCCACGCTCGACGAGGTCGTGCACGTCGGTCTCGGCACGCCCTTGACCTATCCGGCCGATGGCGGACAGGGGACCTCGTCATGATCAACGCACTGCGTGACCCAGTTGAAGACAACGCGATCGCGGCCGCCGAGCGCGCTATCGAGATCGGCACGCTCGAGTGCCACCGATTGCACCTCAAGGCCGCTGCACGTCTCGTTCGCATAGTCTTTCCCCACGCGGCTTCCGTCGTGGTCTACGCGGGCGATAGCTGCGGACACAACGACTCCGGTCAGGTCAACCTCGAAGAAGTCAGGGACGATCACAGCCAGCCACTGTGGACGGTGAACGACGATCCGCCAGTGGTACCTGGCCACGACGCGCGCTGGCACGACGTCCTTACTGCCATTGAGATTCACCTGACTGAAGCCTTCCATGACTCCACCCTGGACGAGGTCGGCTGGGAGGAAGCGCCCGGCGACGACTACTCTATCTTCTCGCTACAGCTCCCGCCCGCCAGCGTCGACGCAGTTCTCGCTAGCCAGCGCTAGCACCGACACATCCGCACACGCGGCCTCGTCGCCGACGATCCGGGATGCATCCGGTTCGCCGGCGACAAAGCCTTGTACGACTGGGGAAATGGCTATGCCCTTGGAAGAACGCGGCGCGTCCGCGTGCTCCTGCTACGCGCCACCGAACTACCCGTGCCAGCTGTACGCGACTACGTCGCCGTCCTTCGCCGGAGAACGACCACCGTCCGCTGATTCGCGCCGTGCCGGAACTGTGGACACAGGGCCGTCAGGTGCTTCATCGCCCGACGGCACCGTTACAGACTTCGAATTAGGCGCGGGATGCGGTCCAGGTTGCGGTGCTGGCGGGGTTGTTCAAGTCGATCGTCGTGCCGGACCAATGGCCGTCGGAACCGAGGTGGCCGACATACCGCCCGGTGTGTCCGTAGCTCCAGTTGATGTTGAACTGGACGTCAGTGCCGGTGACCTGGCCGCCGCCGGCCCCGGTTGCGGGTAGAGGTCTTCGGCGACGCCGGCGAAGTTGCCGAGGCTTGTCGGGTGGTGCCGTTGGACAGGGTCACCACATCGCCGTTGCTCTGGGTCATCACCCATGTTCCGTCGAAGGCGCTGGCAGCCGGGGCGAAAACGGCGCTCGACTGTGCATCTCGCGCCGGGGCGGGAGCATCCGCAGCCGACGCGATCCCGAGCAAGACTGAGATGGCCGAATCCGTTAGCTGTGGAAGGACTCGGCCGTGACTTGCGGTTGTTCACCATGGCCGCCGCCATGCCAGGCACCGGTGGTCAGCCAGAGCTCGTAGTAGAACAGCCATTCGCTGGCCCACGGCACAATGGTGTCGGCGAGCCGCATGGTCGGTCGCCACTCATCGTCGAGGTGCAGGCACAGCAGGTCGTTGTCGAAGGTGTGCGGGATCCGATCGACTCCTTCGCGGGTACAGAGCGCCGGATCGATGACGCGGACTTCGGGTCGCCAGCCCAGGCGATAGCGCAGATGGACGGTGTACCGGCAGGATGCTGTCGCCGGCTGCAGTTCAAAGACCGACGTCAACGTGCTGGTTTGGTGCCGGATGCGGCTCTGTGCCGTGGGCAGAAGGGCGCGAAGGTCGAACGCCTGAAGGGCCAGGCTGACCCACCGGTCAGCGGTACTCACGGCCGTAGAAGGTCGGGAGCGTCGCTGTCCTGGATCCGGCCGTGGTCAGCCCGGCGACACCGCGGGCGACCATCAGCTTCCTGTTCGATGTGGTCGTCCGGACGTCGGCGCCCCAGTTCTCGGCGGACTTCACGATGACGTCGCGCTCGAACACCTCGCCCAGACGGTCAACGAGGGCCGGGATGCCGTCGCCTTGGTGCTGGTAGACGAGTTCGAGGTCGCGGCGAGCGATGTCCAGCCAGGAACGGAACTTCCCCTGGCGGTGCGCGGTGTCCGCCTCGTTCCACTTGTCGGTGAAGTTCTCCCTCGGGTGCGCGGGGTTGAGCACCTCGTAGTTGCCGTTGGTGTCCTTCTCGATGTAGCTGTCCATGTCCTGCGTGACGGACAACAGCGCATTTGCGAGGTTGCTCTGCCCTTGATAGGCGTGGGCAGCGAGGGTGGTGATCAGGATCGACGGGGGCCGGTCGTCGACGTCTGTGCCGAAGTGCAGGTAGCAGTGCCACTTCAAGACCTGCACGAGCCGTTGGAGGGTGGACCTGACCGTCCAGTTGGGTACGTCGGCGACATTCGCTTCCAGCGCCCGCTTGGCGATCTTCGTCAGCATCTCCTCCGACCGGTTGCGGAACCACGTCGCGTAGCCGGTGGGGTTGCCGTGCTGCCAGGGACGCAGCTTGGTGTCGGTCAGCAGGATGCCGTGCGGGGAGGTCTTCAGCTCGGCGTCGGGGATGCACGGCAGAACGTCGAGGTGAAAGCCGAGGCGCTCGTAGGAGAATGTCCAGCACCGCCGCTTCTCCAAGAATTTGTCGGGCGCTTCGTCTGCCTGGGTCGCGAGCTTGAAGGCGTGGTACTCGGCGAGCCAGCCACCGACGAGTTCCTTGAGCTTGTCCTGGGTGGTGCTGCTCTTTTCCACCAGGTGCCGGCACACCAGGTCGATGTCGTACTCGCATGACGTCGGAGGCCGGATGACCGTGCCGGTGAGGAAGCTGCCCTGTGGGTAGATGTCCCAGTCCTCGCCGCCGGTATCGGCCAGGAAGTTGCCGACGTCCTGGTATTTGCCCACTGCGGCGTCGCGGGTCTCGGGCGGGATGTCCAGCAGGTCGGCTGAGCCGGACAGCAGCTCGGAGAGCGCGTCCAAGGAGTCGTCGTTCAACGGGGGGGCCTTTCAGGTCAAAGGAGTGCGGCTGGTCGAGGTCGTGTACTGGTAGGTCCCGGTGCCCTGCATCCGGTCGTAGATCGCGAGCGGGGGGTGCGTCGCGCGCATCAGGTGGCGGCCAATGCTCACCGCCGCGGCGGCCGGGACCGCAGGGAAGATGGCGATTTCCTCGGCTCCAGGGCGCTCGGCCTCTACCCGTGCCAGCACTGCTCGCCACGCCCGGCTGAAGTTGTCCAACGTGGACGGGTTGTTGATCAGCGTGGGAACGGGAAGCTCGGATTCCGGCGTGAGTTCGTACACCGTGTACTGGTCGTCGATCGACTCGGGCAGCCGAGCGGGGTCGACTGTGCCGGACACCGACAGGATGACCGCCGCCTTGCCGGCGCGGTTGCCGGTCTGAACGGTGTCGACGCGGAAGTCGATCACGGCCGAGTTCGGTGTCCACCCCCAGCCTTCGCTGCCGTCCCGGCGTTTCGGGTACAGCTCGGTGGGGATGGTCTCGTCCAGCAGCGTGCCCAGGGCGATCAGGATCGGGATGCGCGCCAGGGCGAAGAGGGAGATGTGGGAGATCCGGCCTCGGCGAACCTGGGTGCGAAGGTGGTGGAGCCGGTCCTCCAGGTGTTCCCACGCCGCCGACCAATAACCGGCAGTTCCGTCCCGCTCGCCGGGCAGGGCGCGAAGGTCGATTTCGTATTCGTCATCGCCCAGCAGCGTCCAGTCCGGGAACCGGTCGTGTTCGAGGAGGGAGGCCGTCACCTTGGTGCTGGTGAGGTCGACGGGCCTGCCGTGCAGATCGCCCACCACGCGGAGGACGGTCGTCGAGCGGTCGTCCGCCAGGCCAGTGAGCTTGCGGATCCGCCGCTCGTGTCGGCGTTTGAAGCCGCGAAGGGTGTCGGGGTCGTAGGTCTCCCACAGCGACCGGTCGTCCACCACCTTGTGCTGATCGTGACACAGCAGGATCAGATTGTCGGCCAGGTTGCGCTCGTCGACCCGCATCGGCGCGGAGCCGCGTGGTGATCCGGGCGCGGTGGTCCAGCCGACGATGTGCGCGAGCTGGCCCACCATGACGTCCTGGCCGGTGACTTCCTCGTCCGCGAGATACCGGTTGCACATCGAGCACCTGCCGCCCGCGGCCACCCACACCCGGCGGGCGATCCGTTCGGGGATCGCCCGAGACGTGCCGTCGGGATGGATCGCCCGGGTCGCGCTCGACGACGCCCTGGCCACCTGACCACCGCCCTGTCTCGCTCGCGTCTCTGTGGCTGCTACACAGTGGATCAGAGACTAGCAGACGGTCTGTACCCATTTCGGTACACTGGCACCATAGGATCGTCCGGCCTGAGGAGGCGGTAAGTTTGACCGCTGGGCGAGAGCGCGAGAGGAGGTGGAAGTGGACGAACCCGTCGACATCGAGAGCCTGGCGCGGCTGGTCAAGGAGGAGCGCCTGCGCCGCGGGCGACTAAGCCTGCGTGCCGCCGCCGAACAGGCCGAAGTGCCGTTCAACACGCTTGCGCGGGTGGAGAAGGGCGACCTCCCCGACTTGGGCAATTTCCGCCGGATCGTGCACTGGCTGGGTCTACCGCCTGAGCGGTTTTTCGCCCCGCCGCAGGTCAGGGCCGAGACCACACCCGACGTGATCGCCCACCACCTCGCGCGCGACCCGAACCTGACCGCCGCGGCAGCGGACAAGATCGCCAGCTTGGTGCGCGACCTCTACACGACGCTCGCCGACAACAGCGAGAGCGTGCGGGTGCACCTGCGTGCCGCGCAGACCTTCCGGCCGCCGGCCGCCCGCAAACTGGCCAACCTGTTGGAGAGCATGCAGGCCAGCCTGGACGCCATGCCGGACGACGAATCCTGAGGCCGGACGGATACCGATGCGCAGGGGCTTCAAGACCGAGGCTGAACGCCTGGCCGACCGCACCCGAACCCAGATGGGGCTGCGGTCCGATGCCGGCTTGCCGATCCTCGACCTCGCTGCGCACCTGGGCGTCCGCGTCTACTCCGCCGACCGCTTGGTCGCGCGTGAGGAGCTCGTAGAACTCGAGGAACTGCAGCCCGGAGCGTTCTCTGCCGCCACATTCCAACTGCCCAACCGTCGCAGGGTCATCGCATACAACCCGCTCAGCGAGCGTGTTCGGACCAACAGCGACATCGCCCACGAGTTGGCCCACCTGCTGCTCGATCACGATGTCCGCGAGATCCAGCAACTCGCCGGACAAACCTTCTTCACCTGCGACCCCGAACAAGAAGAAGAAGCCAACTGGCTTGCGGGCTGCCTTCTACTGCCCCGGCCTCTGCTCGTGGCGGAAGCCTTCGCCGGCTCCACCCCGGAGTACCTCGCCAACAAGTACCAGGTCAGCCTCCCCATGGCCCGGTGGCGGCTCAACGCCAGCGGAGTCCTTCTACAGGTCCAGCGCGCCCGGTCGACGCGAACCAAGCGATAACAGCGTGATTGAGCTGCCGTAGTGTGCCTTATGAAAATCCGGAATCCGGCATGAGTGACCTTCGTTAGCGCGCCCAGGTCGCGGCATCAGTTTGCTGAGACAGTCACCAAGAGACTGTGCGTCTCATCCCTGCTTCATATGTGAAGCAGGGATGAAGTGGCCGATGAGAAATAAAGTCAGTTTTGGGGCCTCGCAGGAACGAGCTTACATCCAGGCAGGACGGGTTGCGCCGATGAAGTTCGACCTCCGGATCTGTTCGATCTTCACGACCTGGCCGACGTCCGGTGCGTCGATCATCGACTCGGCGGAGATCGCGATTCCCACGTGCGTCACTGTGTTTGGGCTGGAACCGAAGAAGACCAGGTCGCCAGGAAGTATCGGCTGACTCGCCGGCACGTGCGGCCCCGCGTCGTATTGGAGTTGCGCTGTGCGCGGTATCTGGATGCTGGCTGCTGCGTAGGCCGCCTTCGTCAGTCCCGAGCAGTCAAACCCGCCGGTGACTTGGGTTTGGCCGTTCGGTAGTTCAGTCAACTCAGCACCGTTGCCGCCCCACACGTACGGGGTGCCGAGTTGGCGGCAGGCGAAGGCGATCGCGGCGGCGGCGCGGGAGTTCGGGGCCGGTGCGGGGGCGCATCCGCCCACGCCGACGGTCGCGGCGGAGGCGTATTTCGCGGCCTGGTCAAGTACTTCGTCGACGTACCAGATGGCGTGGTTGTAAGCGAAGATCGCGGTGCGGAGATTGTGGCTGGCGCCGTTGTCGCACAGGTAGAAAGCGGCGGCGTCGATGGCGTCGTGCGGGTTGTACAGCGAGGGCGGTGTCGCGCCGCCGGGTGGCAGGGCGTGGCGGGCGATGACGGCGGCGAACGTGGCGGCAAGGAACTGCATCGGGCCGCCCGCGCCGGCGGAGTTCGTGCCGGAATGGACGCCGGGCAGCGGGCTGCGGCCATGGTCGGTTTCGATCTTGCCGATGGCGGCAAGGACGGACCAATCTAGGCTGGGGCAGAGGGTGGCGGCTTGGCGGTAGAGGATCAGGTAGTCGGCGGGGATGTCGGCCAGGGCGTTCGCGCTGGGGTTGCTAGTGCCGAACACCGATTGCAGCAACAGCAAGCCGCCGGCGGCGATCATGACGGCGGTCAGGACGGCGCCGACAACGACGGCGGTGACGATGCGGTGCACCCGCTCAGGTCCCGTCGGCTGTGGGCGGCATCGGCGGCGGCGCGGCGACGAGCTTCGGACCCGAAGAGCTCACGGGGCTGCTCGCGGGTGGGGGCAATTCGGGCCACAAAGAGGGGAGGTCGGCGAGCCGGACACGGTCGCCGCCTGCGAGGGACTGCCAGCGCGGCAGGTTCATGTCGACGGCATCGGCGCAGGCCTCGGGGCTGGTGGTGGCAACCGGAACGAGGCGGTGATCGAGGCCGCGCATCGTGTCGACGAAGGCAGTGCGGACGGTGGCTTCGCGGCGAGCGCTGGGCAGCCACACGAGCAGCGGGGTGATGATGCCGGTGGCGGTGGCGAGGCGGGCGTAGCGGGGGAGTTTTGCGGCGATGCGGGCGAGTCTCTCGGTGCCGAAGTCGAACTCGAGGAACCACTCCACAGTGGTTCCAGCCTCGTCCCAACGGGCGTAGGCGTCGGGAGTGACGATGTCGCCCCACACGCTGGCGCAGCGCGCTGCCGACCACCACGTCGACAGCTGGCCGGCGGCGCCGGGTTGGCGGGCGTGGTGGACGAGCGAGGCGAGCAGGCTGTTGCAGCCAACGGTATGCGCCAACTGGAGCGAGTAGGCCCGGCCGAGTTCGGTTTCCCTGCTGTAGCCCAGGGTCTTCAGGTCGGTGCCGTGTTCATGGGCGAGGACGAGCGCGCCGGCGGTGTCCAGCACGTAGTGCAGGGGATTCGAGCCGACGGTGCGGTGCGGCTGGAAGCGTGCGACGACGCCCCATTCGTAGAGCAGACGCAGCCGCTGGTTGGCGGTGCGGTGACCGCGGAAACACAACTGAACGATCTGATCGGTGGTCAGCACGCGATGCTCGAACAGCATCCGGATCAGCCACCGGTCGCGCGGCATGAGCCGAGCGACGAGGACGGCAAGATGGTCGGCGGAGTGCAGCACCTGCGGCCGCGGCCGGGCCGGCAGGTGACTGCGCAGCGCGCGCTGCGGCGTCGGATCAGTGATCACGAGCGGCTCCAGCGGCGTCGCGGCGGGGATCCGGGCGGTTCGACTCCGTGCACAGGGTCGTCGGGCGGGGCTTGGCGTTGACGCGGCTACGGCGGCGGATCGTCCTGGCGCGGCCGGGCATGGCCGGCCGCATCGTGGTCGTGCGGGCAGTGAACGCGGGTGCGTCGCCGCTGTCGAGCACGAGCCGCGCGGCGATATGGAACCGATCCAGGTGAGACAGGTCGTGCTCGGTCAGCTGGGGCAGGGTGTGCCGCGCCATGATCCGGGCGTCCTCAGGGGAGGCGTTGAAGACGACTTTGCTGCGGGCGTTGGTGGAGATGCCTTCCTCGAGTTCGCGGGGCAGCTGCCGCAGGTATTGGTGGGCCAGGACCATGCTGAGCCGGTAACCACGGGCTTCGGCGAGCATGTCTTCCATGGGATAGGCCAAGTGCAGGAAGTTGTGGCACTCGTCGATGTACAAGGAGCTGTCGCGGCGGTCGCGTTGGGCGATGCGGGCGCGACGGGTGGCGGCCTGCCAGGTGCGGGCGACGACGATCGACCCGATCAGGCGGGCGGTGTCCATGCCGAGGGCGTCCTTGCCGAGCCGGACCAGCAGCAGCATGCCGTCGAGCACGTCGTCCATGTCGACGGTGGACGCGCCGCCGGCCAGGCTCTCGCGGACGAACCGGCGGAGCAGCAGCCCGCGCAGCTTGTTCATGAGTGGGGCGGTGACGTGGGCGCGGGCGGGGTCGGACAGGGCGTCGAACCACTGCCAGAATCCGGCCAGGATCGGATCGCCGGCGGCCTCGATCGCTTGGTGCCGCTTGGTCGGGTTCGTGAGCAGCTCGGGGAGATCGGTCAGAACCGGGACGGTGTTGAGGGCGCTGAGGGTGAGCAGGCCGGCGCGCAGGATGTCCTCGGTGCGAGGTCCCCACGATCCGGAGTAGACGCGGGAGAAGATCGAGACCAGGTTGTCCACGACGCGGTCGGTGTCCTCGCCTTCGAGTGGGTTGAGGATGGGTGGGCGTGCGCGGGAGTCGGCGTCCAGCAGCACCACCCGGTGGCCGAGACGGCGGGGCAGTCGCATGAGGACGTCCTCGACGAGGTCGCCTTTGGGGTCGATGACGACGAGGCCGCGTCCGGCGTCGGCGTCGGCGAGGATGAGGTTGCCCATGAGCTCGGACTTGCCGGAGCCGGTAGCGCCGAGGATGTGCAGGTGGTGGCGGGCGTCGGACACGTAGAGGCCGACGGGGCGTTCGTGGCCGGCGTCGGTGACGCCGATCGGTTTGACGTTCTCGCCGGTGGTGGCGATGCCGGGTGGTGGTGGGACGGCTTGCGCGCCGGCGCGTTGCAGGCCGGGGACGGTGTCGTCGGTGGGTAGGTGCGCTAGCACCGCGAGCTCGGCGATAGACAGCAGGTCCCCACCGGCCAGGTGTCGGTCCGCGGTGGCGCGCAGGGGGTGGCGGAGTCGGGTGCGGCGGTAGTAGTTGTGGCCGCTGAAGCCGGCGAAGGCGGCCGCGATGGCGTGCGCTCGGCCGCGCAGGTGATCCCGCACCGCGGCGCGGTTGGGGTCGTCGGCGACGATGCGGGTGGCCAGGGCGTAGCGGATCCGGGTTTCGTACTGGGCACCGCGTTGTTTGGTGACGATGGCCTTGTCCTGCGCGGAGTTCTCCATCACGGTCTGGCGGTCGACCGACGGCGCGCGGCGCGGCCGTGGGGTGGTGAGGTCGAGCAGCCGGCCGACGGCGGTGGTCGATCGGCCGGCGCGGATGCGTCGGGCGGCGCGGCGAGCGCGACGAAGCCGGGCGCCGGTGACCGGGCGCGCAAGGATCTGCACGACGGCATGTTCGGTGCTGCCCAGGCCCGCCGGTGCGGCGAGCAGGGGCCGGATTGGGTCGGTCGGGAACTCGTGGCGGATCGGCAGTGCTTCGCTGCGGGCGAGCCGCAGCTCGCCGCCAACCGACGCGATGGTGGTATCGGCCGGAAACGGAAGCGTCGGTGTGGCTGGTTTGGTGGTGGTGTGGGCGCCGGGCCAGGCGGCGGTGATAGCGCGTTCGGCCATGCCGGGCGGCACGGTGCCGGGCACCCAGAGCTGGATGCTGACGCCGTGCTGGGCGAACGCGTACTCCCAGACGATGTGGGGCTGGCCGTGCACCCGGCGAGCCCATCCGGGGCGCAGGAGCCCGACGAGGTTCGCGAACAACGCGCTCGCCCCGTCCGGGTCGACGGTGGGCGGGGCGAGAATGCTGATCACCCGGGCGCCCTCGGCCATCCGCTGCTGCGTGTGCCGCCACCACACCCGCCGCCCGACCAACATGGCCGCCACGATCGCGGCCGTCGCGGGGCCGGTGGTCGGGCCCCACGTTGTGGTGACGGTCCACAGCGTGTCGAGGATCGCGCGGAACACGAAGGTGGGGTCGCTCAGCACGACCTCCAGCGGCCCGCTCATGCCGCGCGCCGTTCGCGCTCGGTGGCGGCTTGCCATTCGGAGAACCGGCGACGTCCTTGCTTGGCCTGGAAATGGGGGATGTGGTTGGCGGGAATGCCGGTGCGGGACAGTCCGAGGACGGCGTCGGTATCGCGTTCGGACTGCGAGGAGAAGCCGGCCGCGGCGATGGCGGCCTCGTCCGGGAACACGTCGGCAACCCGGTCGGTGTTCGGGTCGAGAAGGGCATCCTGGGTGCCGCCGTAGCTGTAGGTCCAGCGGAAATTCGGCGGCGGATCGGGCTCGACGATGCGTCGGAAGCGCGTGACTTCCTTGGTGTAGCAGTAGAAGTGTGTCTCCGGGCGTGCGCGGCAGACACGCAGCCAAGCACACAGGTAGTCGTCGGAAAAGAAGTCGCCGGCATCGTGGATCCGGACCCAGGTGCCGGTGAAGCGGGGATGAGCGAGCTCGGCGAGCATCGCCTGCTCCCAGCCGAGCAAGTCTTCCAGGACAAAGGCCAGGTTGGCTTCATGCCGTGCTTTCACCGCGGGCCACCGGTAGGCGCCGTGGCGGGCGTAGCAGACGTGCCTGCACACCCCGGCCGATGGGCAGGTGTTGTAGGTGCGGCCGTCGGGGAGTCGGCCGGCCCAGGCGGGCAGGGTCCAGTTCCAGACGCCGATCGCGCGAAGCCGACGGTTCTGAGTCAGCAGCCGGGACGGACGCACGGGCGGGGGCGGGCATGCGGGCATCACGCCACCTCGTCAGACTGGTCGAGTTCGATGTAGCCGTCAGGATCCGGCTCCAGAACGACGACTCCGTCCGGTGCCGCGTCGTCATGGAGAGCGGCCAACTGCGCAGGGTCGGTGGTGATCAACGTGTCCTCCCGCGGAGAAGCAAGGGCCTGAAACGCCGCTCTGTGCTGGCCAGCGACGAGCAAGCCGACGCCCCGGCCGGCGGACAGCAGATGCTCCCGTTCGCCGTCGGACAGCCCGAACAGGGCGGCGACCTCGTCGATGGCTTGCGGGGCTTGACGGAGCAGGATCTGCGTGGTGGAGTTCGCGATGATCGCCCGCCCAAGCTCGGACTGGGTCAGATCGACGATGTTCGGCGTGATCACCGTCAGCCCGACCCAGCGTTTGCGTGCGGAATTGGCCAGCCGGTAGAGGAACCGGGCGCCGGCCGGGTGCTGCATGAGCAGCCACGCCTCGTCCACCAACACCAGCCGCGGCCGCCGCGTCGCCGGGTTGGACACCCGCCGCCACACCGCGTCCAACGCCAGCAGCAGACCGATGGCCTTGAGTTCGTCGGGTAGATCGCGCAGGCTGAACACGAGCAGGTGCCCGTCGGGTTGGGTGCTGGTGGGGCCGGCGAACAAGCCGGAGAACGCGCCGGCGACAAACGGGTGCAGCCGTGCGCCGAGGTCTCGGGCGTTCGGGTCTTTGCTCGCGGCGAGGACGGCGGCGAGGTCTTTGAGCAGCGGCGCCGGGCGGGTCCACGTGGTCGGCTGGGCGGTGATGCCGGCTCGCTGGTAGGTCGCCAGGATCGCGGTGTCGAGCACGGCGCGTTGCTGCGCGGCCAGTTCGGTGCCGAGCATGACCTCGATGACTGTGTGCAGGAACAACGCCCGCCGCGTGAGTGCGTCTGGTGGTGCGCTGATTCGGCCGTCGGGCAGGGGCGCGAGCGGCAGGTCGAACGGGTTGATCCGCACGTCGCCGGCACCGAGGGGGATGTGGGTGCCGCCGACGGCGCGGCAGAGTGTGGCGTATTCGTCTTCGGGGTCGATGATCGCGGACTCGACGCCGGCGTAGAGCCAGCGCAGGGTTTCCAGCTTGGCGAGGTAGGACTTGCCGCTGCCGGAGCGGGCGAGGATCACGCTGTTGTAGTTGTCGCCGGCGAACCGGTCCCAGTGCAGCAGGCTGCCCGAGCCGAGGTTGTAGCCGTAGAGCACACCCGCCGGCAGGGCCATCGTCGCCGGATCGGCGGCGGGCAGGTCGGCGGAGGTGAACGGGAAGGCCGCGGCCAACGCGTCGGTGTCGAACGTCCGGCGCATCCGCAGCGTGTCCAGCCCGATCGGCAGGCAGGACACCCAGCCTTGTAGCGAGCGGTAGGAGGTGGGCTGGGCGTTGAGCAGCAGCGACGCCGCCAACGACCTGACGGCGGCGACCTCCTCCGCCAGGGCCTGTTCGGTGGGGGCGTGCACGGTGAGGTAGAGGCCGAGCCGGTAGAGCTTGGAGATGCGGCGGGCGACCCGCGCGGACAGGTCGTGCGCGTCCTCGGCCGCGACCTCCACCGCTGGATCGGCCAGGCGACCCTTCTCGGCGGTGTGCCGGCGGCCGGCTTCGAGTTTGCCGAGTTGGCGTTTGAGCCGGTCGGCGGCGGTGGCCGGGTCAATCGGTTCGACGTGCAGGCTGACGTCGACCCGGCCGGGGTAGGCCAGCAGCGGTTGCAGCCACCCGGGGTAGACCTCGCGCGGGTAGCCGACGACGGCGAACGAGGCGACGAATTCGTCGCCGACTTCGACGTGGCGGGGCGCGACGCGCAGCGACGGCGGGGTGAAGGCACTGGTCACAGATCACCGTCCCAAGTGGTGGTGATGACGTCGTCGAACGCGGCCATCGGCGCGTGTGCCGGGATGAAACAGCCGGGATCGGTCGTGGAGGCCAGCACGGCCCTGGCCTGCGTCGCGTCCAGCGGCGTGACGGTGATCCCGGCGGGTGCCAGCAGTTCGATGGCTTCGCCGAGTCGCCGGGCCAGCCGCTGCTCGCCAGCCCGTCGCGCTGCGTCCGTGACGACGTCGCGACGGCGGGAGCGGCGGGCGCGCAGCAGCGCCCAGGGGGAGGGGCCGCCCAAGCCGTCGGTGGCGTGCGCTGAGCGGACCGGTTCACGCAGCACGATGACCACCTGGCGGCGCAAGAGATCTGCGGTCGTGGCCAGATGTTCGAGATAGTCCGCGTGCTCCAGTGCTGCGGCTTCCAGTGCCGGATGCGGTAGCCCGGGGGCGGTGTGGCGGAGGGTGGCGATCTGCTCGGTCAGGTCCAGCGGTTGCGCACGGACGAGGATCTGTACCGGCGCGGTGAGGCTGTGTAGGTAGCGGGCCAGCACGGCGACGAGGGCTTCCTGCTCGGCGGGCGTGCGTAGCGAGAAGTTGACCGTGCTGGCAGTGGCGACCAGGGCGACGCCGTCGGGTCCGAGGTCGATCGCGCCGGCCTCGGACACCGCCCGTGCCGGCAAATCGAGTTCGGCGGCAGGCTCGGGAGTATCGGTGGTGATCCAGGCGGGCACGGTCGGGCGTCCTTCCGGCGCGGCGACACGCAGGCTCGGTTGCAGGCGTTGCCGGAGAGCGGCCAGCAGCAGCCGGTCGAGGGGAAGCCCGTCCCGGGTGCCGAGAGCAAGGAACACCGCGCCCGCTCCGACCGGGATTGCCATGGCGAGGAACACCGTTAGTGGCACCCAGGGCCGGCTCAGGTTCCAACCGGCGTAGAGGACGAACGCGGTGACGATGAGGATCACCAACTGCCGGGCGGTCAGGTTGCCCAGCAGGCGGTCCTCGCGATCCACATCGGACGGAATGCGCACGGGCTGACTCACCGGGATCCACCACCCGACCGCCGCCGGGACGTCGGCGCCTGGAACTGCACGGGCACCGGTCGCGGCGTCCGCCTGGTGATTGGCCGCTGCGGTTGGGGAAGCGGCGTCGCCGGTGGCGGGTAGGCCTTCGGCGCTGGGGCCGTCGGGCCTGCCTCGGGCCGGAAGTAGACCGGGGCCGGCGTGTGGGTGCGAGCTCGCCGTGCCGGCGGCGGCGTCACGTTGTCCTGGAACACCGCTGGCGCCGGGGGGCCGTCCGCGTGAACGGGCCGCGTTCTTGCGGGCGGCGTGGCCGGCCGGAACCGGACCGGGGACACCGGCGCGGACCGATGCGACCATTCTGGCTGCGCCGCCGGTGGGCGGGCTGGCCGGAACTGCATTGGGTGAGGTGGGTCAACCGGCCGCGGCATCGGGGTGCCCGCCGATGCGGGATCGGGCGTGGCGGGGCGGAAGGTGGTCATGGCGGGCCTTTCCGCGGCGTGCGTCTCGGCGAGATCGTGGGTGGTGACCTGCGTGATCGGCTGGAGGAATCGGGCCTGGCCTGGTGGCAGTCGCAGCGGGCGGCGGGCGCGTTCGATGCCCTGCCAGTCCCGGATCCGCCGGGCCATCGCGGCGGGGCTGTGTTGGCCGTCGACGCCCCACCAGGTGCGGATTGGCGCGGGCCACCGCGGATCCCTCGGCGACGGCTCCGGTGTCCACGTGTGCGGGCGGGTCTGTCGGTCACCTCGGAGGTGTCCGAACGCCTTGCCCATCACGTAGGCGCGGGCCAGACCGCCGACTAGGGACCGGCCGCCGCTGGCATGGCGGCGCACCGCGCCCAGGATCCAGAACGGCTCCTTGACCAGCACGTAAACCAGCGCCAGCCCGATCAGCAGATTCACCAGGCCGCCGCTCGTCGGCCCGAGCGGGGTGAACCCCGGTGCCAGCAGCACCTTCAACGCGGTGATCAGCGTGAGCGACTGCGCGACCTGCACCGCCAACACGCCACCGAACGCCCGCCACCACCAAAACGCAATGCCCTCGGTCTGCGGCAGACCGTGGGCCATCAACGCCAACGGCGCCCCGGCGAGCAGGATCACGACGGCGACCACGCGCACGACGTAGGTCACCAGCACCGCGATCAGACCGATCACGAACACCACCGCGAGCAGCTGCTCGACGATGCCGTAACTGGCCAGCCCGCTGAGGTAGAGGTTCTTCAACGCCTCGGCGGTGCTGTTCGGGTCCAGGCCGTCGCCCAGGAGCGCGCCGCTGAGCGCGTTGGCGATCGTGATGGCCTGCGTCCCGAGGAGCATGCTGGCCGCCCCGGCCACGACGCCGAGTACCAGCCGGGGCAGGATCTCGCGGATCCTGTAGCGGGTCTGCAGCGTCTGGTGCGCCATCACGATCAGGCCGGCGACCACGACGACCGTCGCGTAGCAGGTCAGCACGACCTGCCACGAGGCGTTCCACAGCTCACCGATCCGTGGCAGCGAACTCGGATCGGGGGTGGCGAGCAGGCTGTGGCCGAGCAGGTCCAGCACCGGGTTGAGCGCGGCGGTGACCACCATCCGGAAGAAGGCGGTGAGGATCTCGTCCACGCAGCCGGCCCAGGTCGAGTTGTCGAAGACGCTGCATTGCGAACCCGGATCCGCGGCTGCCGGAGTAGACGGTGGTGGTGGCGCCGTCGTCGCGACGGGCGGCTGCAGGCAGCCGACGCCGCACGGCGGACCCGGCACCGACGTCGTGGTCGGTGCCGGATCCGCCGAGGCGATGCCGACCGTTGCCGAGCTCGCCACGATCGCGGCGAGGCACGTTGCGGTGAGCAGGACGGCGGCCCGTGTCGCTGCGTTCACAGCCCGCCAACAATGTGCGTGAGGGCGTCGACCACGAGCGGGGCGAGTGCGGCCAGCCCGAAGCCGATCGCGGCGTTGCGGAACGCAGACTTGGCCTTCTCCACCTCGCCCGGGTCGCCGTTCGCCGCGAGGTAACGCAGCCCGCCGACGGTCAGGAACGTGGTCGCGACGGTGGCCAGGATCGCGATGATCCAGTTCCGAATATTGAGCAGGACGTCCTTCAGCGTGCCGGCCAAGGCCACGACGTAGGTCGTCGCTGCGGCGGCCGGAACCGCCGTCACGACCATGATGACGAGCGCAGCGAGCAGCGCGTACAGTAGGCGATTCCTCCGATGACTGGGGCTTGTTACGCGCATCGGCGCACCTCCGACTCCGGGGCGGTCCGCGAGGAGTCAGTGGTCTCCCCACGCGCCATGAGGCCGGTAGCCGGCTTGCGATTCGACGCCGGACTAACCGGAACTGGGCGTCCGTTGCGAAGGCGACCACTCACCGCGCGCGACCGAGTAGGCACTTCGTCGTCCAGGGAAAAGTCCACAACGGACAGCCCGGACAGCGCGGCGGACAGGACCGGGTCATTCGGATCGGCCTCCGCGATGCGGATCCGAAGCCAGCCGACGAGTCGGTCCTCGGCCCGATCCCGGGCCTTGTAGACCGCCTTGACACGCCGGCCGCGCAAAGCGGCCCAGTCTGCGACCGACGTGCGATCCAACCGAGTAGCGGCGATCAGATCTGCCTCGGTCGGGGTCAGGACCCCTTCGCCGATGGCCTCCACCACGAGGAGCTCGGGATTTCCCCCGGTTGACGCGGAGGCCGGCATCTGGGCTTGCGAGCCGATCGGCCGTGGCGCGTCGAGCGACTCCTCGAGTGCGGCTTGGCCCGCTCGCCGAGCGGCCCAGCCGAGCCGAACGACGATGGCTGGCTTGTCGAGATCGATGCTCGCCAGTGCATCGAGGAATCCAGTCAGAACTGCGGCATGCACGTCGGCACGATCGCCACGGAAACGGGCGGCGAGCCATCCGGCCGTCGCTGCGAGATTCGGCAACGCCATTCCCGCGCACGCCACCGTCCAAGCACCGCGTTCAACTCGGGAACGGCGGGCCACATACGCCCAGACGGCATCACGGGCCCCGTCCGCGCAGTGCCGGCTCAGCAGATAGTCGCGGAGTTCGTCCAGCGGAATGAGTCGTGAGGGAAGGTCGTCGAACTCGCGGCCGTCGATGCAGAGCGGATCAGGTCCGGTGACCAGCCAGGCGAAGGTCTTACGGACGGTGTCCAGCGGCAGCCATTCAGTGGTGTCGGCCATGACAGCCTCCTATCGGGTCTACGGGAGTGAGCCCGAACAGAAAGCCATTGAAGCGACAAGAAAAGGACAAGGCGTCGAGCGCCCTTGGTGGATCGCTAGGACGACGATCCATCGTCCGCTGGGGCCCCGTCTTGTTCCGCCTTTTCGGGCCATGGCCTGCGTCTTGGTGATCCTTGGTGATCGAGATCGGCTAGTGACAAGGGACGTCCGAGCAGACTCGACGACGCCTGACCCAGTGGCGAGGCAGGAGCGGAGGCGTCGAGAAATCGGGGCGGGAGGTGCCTCATGCGGCGTAGGGGAAGCCCGGTGCCGTGCTGAGGAGGATTCGTGAGGAATGCGAACGACAGGACTCGCCCGGATGGTCCACGCCGAGATCGCCCAAGGCGAACGGCGCGGGCCTCGCGGCAGTCGAGCAATAGTCACTTTCGACCAACGGCAGTCTGGCGCTTCCACGATGCTGACCTGTTCCCAGGAACTGATCTGCCCGGGTGGTTTGGGCGAGCGATCGTCTCCCTTGTCGCCCGGTACACGCAGCCGGGGGAACGCGTCCTGTTGAATACTGTCGGCGGGTCGTCACTGGACTCTGACCGGGACGTCGCGCCGTACGTCAAGTTGGCTGACATGCGTTGGGCGATCGTGCGTCTTGGTCGGCGCGTGCGCGTGGTCGAATTGGCCGCGAATCCGGTGGAACACGTCGAGTCTGAGGTTCGGCCAGAGCTCAACGACGGGTTCGCGCTGGCTATCACGGCGGTTTCTGGGATGAGGAGTCACCGGCTTCGGGGGGTGTCCTGGAGCCGGTTGTTGACTGTTGGCGGTCGCTTGGCCGTGATCAGCTCGGGCCAACCAGTCGCCGGCGGCCGCGCGCCAGTCACGGCGATCACGAGTACCGTCCGTGACAACGGTCTGGCTTGGCTGGAGCACATCGCGGTGGAGAACCAGTCAGGCGACTCTTCTGCTGCCGGCAGGGTGTGCGGGCCGTTTCACGTCCGGACGGTTCACCACGACGTGCTTGTCTTCGGCTGCACTCGTGGGGAGGCATCGGATGAATGCGCGTAGCGAGGCTTCGTGTGCGTTGCCGTCGCTCTGGCCAACCGATGGGCCAGACGCGGGCCCCCGCTGCGACGCGGAGCACGGCGCGGTCCATCCCGCAGTCGCGGTCTTCGCGATAGAGGCCTTCACTAGACCAGGCGACCTCGTGCTCGACCCAGATTGTGGACCGGGGAGCACGGTGACGGCCGCAGTCCAGACAGGACGGCACGCCGTTGGGCTGACCTTGAATCAGTGTTGTTGGACTTCTTCTCGGCAACGGCTCAACCTGACGAAGGCTCAGGGAGCTGTGTCCGACGGCATGATCGTGGCCGCCAGCCGTACGAGACTCCGGCAGCAGTTGGTCGGGCTCGTCGGGCGCGTCGACTTGGTGGTCACCGCGATGCGGCGACGCGCCGACGCACGGCGTTTTGCCGATCGCTTGCGGCTCTGTCGCACCCTCCTTGTTCGCGATGCGTTCGTCATCGTCGCCGTGCCGACTACGCATGAGCCCGGTACACGATCGCTGCTGGACTTGCCCGCGTTGGTTGCCGAGCATTGCGCCGTCGCCGGGTTCGTTCTCGTTGCCCGTTGCCTCGCTTATGCGCCAGTGGACGCCGGTGGTCCCCGAACTCGCATCCGACTGGTCGAGGCGAGCCATCAGACGATTCTCGTTATGCAAGTTGCCGATGCTGTCGATGGCGACGTTCTCGCGAGGATGCCGACCCACTTTCCGCGATTCGATGTCGGCCTCAAGCACGTGGACGACCTGGCCCGGGCTGCGGCGTGACGGCCGACGACGGCGCCGCCGACCCGCAAGCAGCCATGTGGCAGTGGGCGGAGGAACAGGCGTCGCTCGCTCCGCGGTGGAGTGAGGCACGCTGGAACCTGGTGAACGCGATCCTCGACATTCGCCTGCACGAGCCTGAGGCGCACGTATTCCAGCCAACGGATACCCACAACGCCGTACTGGAGGCGACACAAAACGCCGCGTGACCCGTTTACCGGTGTCTCGTGCCTCGCTTCACACTGCCCTCCAGTGAGGGGCCAGCAGGCGCGGGCACCGGCAGCGACTTGTCGCCTTCCAGGACTACATGCGGTCTGGAGGGCCCTCGCCAGCGGCGGACGAGAAGTCGACCGCATGTGACACAATTCCGCACGTGACCCGCAAGGTGTGCCTGGCCCAGGAACCCGAAGCCGACGCGTTGCTCGCCGGCGACTACTTCGCGCTTCTGACCGGCATGCTACTTGATCAACAGATCAGTATGGAGAAGGCGTTCAAGGGACCGAAGGTGATCCTGGACCGGATGGGCGTGTTCGATGTGCATCGGATCGCTGAGGCCGATCCCGAGGAGTTCGCGGCCCTGGTGTCCACGCCCCCGGCCATCCACCGTTTTCCCGGCTCCATGGCCAAGCGGTTGCAGACCCTGGCGCAGTTCGTCGTCGAGCACCACGACGGCAAGATCGAGTCGATCTGGAAGCGGGGCAAGCCGGACGGTGCCGAGGTGCTCAAGCGTCTGACCGCGTTGCCGGGTTTCGGTGACCAGAAGGCGCGGATCTTCCTCGCGCTGCTCGGCAAGCAGATGGGCGTCAAGCCCACCGGCTGGCGCGAGGCCGCTGGTTCGTACGGCGATGACGGCTCGCGCCGCAGCATCGCTGACGTGGTGGACGCGAAGTCGCTGGGTGAGGTGCGGGCGTTCAAGAAGGCCGCTAAGGCCGCCGCCAAGGGCTAGGTTTCTGCATGTGTGGCGCTCGCAGCGCGTGGGCAAGCGGGCTGGAATCGGGCGCACGTGTCGAATCCGACCCGTAGCAGCCGCGCTGATGGCGGTGCCCTACGCCTGCCTTATGAGCCATGACGTCGGGCTCGCGCGCGGGCCTACGCAATGGTTCCCACAGCGTAGCAACCTCGTGCATGGTTGGGTGCAGGACGCGTTCGCCTTGGTGATCGGCTGTGTTCACCTGGTGCGGCCTGCTGGCAGGGCCGCGATCGGGCTCGGC
>NZ_QUNO01000027.1 GCF_003387475.1 Kutzneria buriramensis
AACTGTTTCGACGGGATGCTGCACCATCGGATCGACGATGTGCGGGAGGCGTTGACGATCGATCAGTCGGTGCCGATCGTGACGTGTGACGCGCGCAACCGGGAGTCGACCAAGCAGACGCTGATCACGCTGGTCGAGCACTCGATGCGCAAGTGGATGACCGTGCGCGCCTGACCGGACACGGCCGGCCGGCGCGTGCGCGCCGGGCTTCGCGGGGCTCGCATGGCACCATGTGCCGTACGGGCCCCGTGGTGTGTCCGGGGTCGCGATCCGTTGCCGGTGGCGCAACCCCGGCGGCGGCATGGCGTCCTGACACACGTAGTCTGAGAAGTGCTTAAGATCTTCTTGACGAAGACTTGGCCGATGATGGGTGGCTGATGGATCCCAGGAACACCGGTATGGACGTGCCGTCCGGCCACCTCGACGGCGAGCTGCCGACCCGGACGGCCGCGGCGGTCGCCGCCGGCAATCTGGCGGCCCGGCTGTCCAAGGTCGCGGGCGGCGCCGGCGGCATCATCGGCGGCCGCGTGACGCTGGCGCTGGACCCCAACGCGCTGGCCCGGCTGTGCAAGGACCGCACGGTCGCGCTGGTCACCGGCACCAACGGCAAGACCACCACGACCATGATGCTGGCCAAGGCGATGAGCGTGATCGCCCCGGTCGCCACCAACCACACCGGCGCCAACATGCCCGACGGCCTGGTCGCGGCGCTGTCCACGGACCCGACCGCGCCCGTCGGCGTGCTGGAGATCGACGAGAACTACCTGCCGAAGATCTCCGACGCGGTGCAGCCGGCGGTGATCGTGCTGCTGAACCTGAGCCGCGATCAGATGGACCGGGTCGGCGAGGTCCGGCACACCGAGCGGCACCTGCGCACCGCGATCGCCCGCCTGCACAACACGACAGTCGTGGCCAACTGCGACGACGTGCTGGTCACCTCGGCGGCGTACGACGCGCCCCGGACGATCTGGGTCAGCGCCGGCGGCAACTGGCGCGGCGACTCCACCTCGTGCCCGCGCTGCGGCATGCGGGTGCACGGCGGCGCGACCGACTGGTACTGCGACTGCGGCTTCGCCCGTCCGACGCCGACCTGGTCGGTCGTCGACGGCAAGATGACCAGCCCCACCGGCGAGTCCGTCGAGCTGCGGCTGCGCCTGCCCGGCAGCGCCAACGAGGCCGACGCCACCCTGGCGCTGGCCGCGTCCACGCACCTGGGCGTGCCGCTGCGGCCGGCGCTGGAACGGATCCGCACCATCACCGGCGTCGGCGGCCGGTACACCACGCTGGTCCGCAACGAGCGGGTCGTGCGGCTGCTGCTGGCCAAGAACCCGGCCGGCTGGGCCGAGACGCTGCCGCTGCTGGCCAAGAGCCCGGACCACCCGATCATCATCGCGATCAACGGCCGGGAGGCCGACGGCCGCGACAAGTCGTGGCTGTGGGACGTGCCGTTCGAGCGGCTGGCCGGCCGGACGGTGATCGCCACCGGCGAGCGGTCGGCCGACCTCGCGGTGCGGCTGACCTACGCGGACGTGGCCCACCAGCACGTGCCCGACCCGTACCAGGCGATCGACTCGCTGCCGCCCGGCGCCATCGAGCTCGTCGCCAACTACACCGCGTTCCGGGACCTGAAGTCGGGGTTGAGCAATGGTTCGTGACTCTGTCGTGCGCATCGGCCTGGTGCTGCCGGACGTGCTGGGCACCTACGGCGACTCCGGCAACGCCACCGTGCTGCGCAAGCGCCTGGAGTGGCGGGGCTACCGCGCCGAGGTCGTCGACCTCGCGGTGGGCGAGCCGGTGCCCAGCTCGCTGGACTTCTACCTGCTCGGCGGCGGCGAGGACCGGGCGCAGACGCTGGCCGTCTCGCACCTGACCGCCAATCCGGGCATGCAGGCGGCGGCCGGCCGCGGCGCGGTCGTGCTGGCCATCTGCGCCGGCCTCCAGATCCTGGGCCACGACTTCACCGGCACCGACGGCGTCACGTACAGCGGCCTGGGCCTGCTGGACGTGCGGACCACGCCCGGCACCGGCGCGCGGGCCGTCGGCGAGCTGCTGACCACGCCGGACCCGGCGCTGCTGGCCACGTCCATGACCGGGTTCGAGAACCACCAGGGGCACACCCAGCTGGGCCCGAACGCCCGGCCGCTGTCCAAGGTCGTGTACGGCACGGGCAACGGCGACGGCGCGGACGGCGCGTACGCGGGGCACGTGGTCGGCACGTACATGCACGGCCCGGTGCTGGCGCGGAACCCGGAGTTCGCCGACCTGCTGCTGGGCTGGGCGATCGGCGCGCCGCTGGCGCCGCTGGAGATCCCGGTGATCGAGCAGCTGCGCGAGGAGCGGCGGCGGGCCGTGCAGGCCATGGCCAACCGGCGCAAGCGGTTGCTCAAGTTCTGATGACGCTCGGGGACCCGCGGCCGGCGCTGCCGTCGCTCGGGCTGAGCCCGCTCAGCCCGGTGACGAGCCGCGCCGACCTGGTGGCCGAGGCGATCCGGACGGCGGTGCTGTCCGGCAAGATCCGGCCCGGGGACACGCTGGTGGAGCGGCGGCTGGCCGCGGAGCTGGGCGTGTCGAAGACGCCGGTCCGGGAGGCGTTGATCATGCTGGCGTCGAGCGGCCTGGTGGTGCTGACGCCGACCCGCGGCACGACGGTGCGGGTGCTGGACGCCGACGACCTACGCAAGATCCAGGAGGTCCGGCTGCTGCTCGAGCCGTGGGCGGTGGCCGCGACGACGCGGCTGGGGTCTCCCGATTCGGTGACCCGGGCGCGGGCGGCGCTGGCCCGGTCGGCGGCGCACCTGGACACCGTGGATCACGGCGAGCTGAGCATGGCCAACCGGGACTTCCACCGGGCGCTGTATGCGGGCTGCGGCAACGAGTTCGTGGTGGCGAGCCTGGACGAGGTGCGGGACCTGGCCGCGCTGGCGGCGGTGAGCCTGCTGTGGCCGCACTGGCCGACGTGGCGGGCCGAACACGTGGAACACGAGGGCATCCTCAAGGCGGTGGCCGCCGGCGACGCCGAATCCGCGCAACGCCTGACCCGCCAGCA
Source organism: Kutzneria buriramensis (assembly GCF_003387475.1). GTDB lineage: Bacteria > Actinomycetota > Actinomycetes > Mycobacteriales > Pseudonocardiaceae > Kutzneria > Kutzneria buriramensis. Next base: position 3,047 of record NZ_QUNO01000027.1, read on the forward strand.
CATTGAGTTGTCCGGCCACCGAGCCGCCGACGCCATGACCGGCTGAACCCCGCGAGTCGCGCTCAGCACCAGACCGAATGTGGGTTTCGGGCGAATCTGAGACCTGAAGCTCGTTTCTGCCTAAAACCGTATTTCGGTGTGTCTGTGAGCGTGACTCGCGGGGGTTTCACTCGGCCACGGACTTGAGCCAGGCGGTTACTTCGGCCTTGCCGGAGTCGGGGAGTTCGCTGATCGGCGGACGGACGGTACGGGTGCAGAGGTCGAGCTGCGCCAGCGCTTCCTTGACGACGGTGACGTTGTCGGCGCTGCCGTTCGCGGCGCGCAGATCCTCGAACGGCTTGAGCCGTTGCCACAGGTCACGGGCGCCGGGCCGGTCACCGGCGGACAGCGCCGCGAAGAATCGCAGCGACAGTTCCGGCGTGACATTGGCCAGGCCGGAGGTGAATCCCTCGGCGCCCACGGGCCAGAAGAACGGGGCCCAGGTCTCGGCGAGGCCGCACACCCAGACCAGGCGGTCCTCCTCGACGGCGGCGACCGCCGCGCCGAAGGCGACCGGGTCCGGCACGGCGTACTTGACGCCGACGAAGTTGGGGGCGACGCGGGCCAGCTCGGCCACCGCGCCGGCGGGGATGTGCGGGCTGCGCAGGTAGCAGACGACGCCCAGTTCCGGGACGGCGTCCGCGACGGCCCGGTGGTAGTCGACCCAGCCCGCGGCCGACAGGTAGGGGTGCACCGGCTGGTGGACCATGATCGCGCCGGCGCCGGCACTGCGTGCGGTGCGCGCCGACGCCACGGCGGTCTGCACGTCGTATCCGACGCCGGCGACCACCAGCGCGCGGCCCGCGGCCTCCTCGACGGTCAACTCCAGCGCCTGATCCCGCTCGACGGCGGTGAGCGAGTAGAACTCGCTGGTGTTGCCGTTCGGGGTGACCACGTCGATCCCCGCGTCCAGGGTCCGCCGCAGCACCGACCGATAGCCGGGGCCGTCGACCTGCCCGGCGCCGTCGAACGGGGTGACCGTGATCATCACCACTGAGCGCAGCGCCCGCTTGACGTCCTCCAGCATCTCCACCCTCTCCTCCTGGTATCTGGTATACCAACATAGACGACCAGCTCATCGGCGGCAATAAGCGACGTCGAATGGCGCATTGCGGGACGCGTTCGGCGTGCACCTATCCGTGGTATTTCTCGCTTGGTCCGGCTCCGAAACCGGTGGCGATGCGATACGGTGGGAATGAGCTTGTGCTAATAGTCATACGTCAGGTGGAGCAACCATGGCACAGAAGACGATCGTCGAACTCGTCGACGATCTGGACGGCGGTGTTGCCGCGGAGAGCGTCGCATTCGGCCTCGACGGCGTCGAGTACGCGATCGATCTGTCCACTGAGAACGCGAAACGCCTGCGCGATTCCCTGTCCGCGTATGTGGACAAGGCACGCAGGGTGGGCGGCCGCAAGCAGCGCGCGATCGGCCGGCCCGCCGGTCGCACCGGCGACAAGGCGCAGAACCAGGCCATCCGGGAATGGGCGCGCAGCCAGGGCGAGAAGATCTCGGACCGCGGCCGCATCCCGTCCGAACTGGTGACGCGTTTCCAGGCCGCGCATTGAGCTCGTAGCTAGGGGTGAGGTGTGCCGGCGGAGAGCGCCGGCCACATCTCGCTCAATGTGTCTTGCGGGGCTCTCGCCCCACACCCCAAGCCAGGGCGGGCTTCGCCCCCCTGGACCCCCCTTCGGGCTCGCTTCGCTTCGCCCCTGCACCTCCAGGCCGTAGTGCCGCCCGCCGCCATAATTAGTCTAGCCTTACCTTACTTGGGACTGGGTGAGGGAGGCTTGGGTGAGCACGACCGGACGGGACGTCCTCCGCCGTTCGATCGCCGGGCAGGGGCGGTCGGTGGCGCTGGCATCGCTGCTGACGGCGGGCCACCAGGGCGGCGAGGCGCTGGTGCCGGTGGTGATCGGCGTCGTGATCGACCAGGCCGTCGCGGGCGCCTCGGCGCTGACGCTGGTGGCCTGGCTCGCGGTGCTGGGCCTGCTGTTCGCCGCGCTGTCGACCAGCTACCGGCTGGGCGCGCGGTTCGCCGAACGCGCCGCCGAACGCGCCGCCCACGAGCTGCGCCTGGACATCGCGCGCCGCGTGCTGCACCCCGCCGGCGGCACGGAGGCCGGCAACCTCGCCGGCGAACTGGTCAGCATCGGCACCTCGGACGCCAAACGGGTCGGCACCGTCAACAACGTGCTGCCGTTCGGTGTTGCCGGCATGGCCGGTCTGCTCGTGACGGCGATCGTGCTGCTGACCCGCTCAGTCCCGCTCGGACTGCTGGTCCTGCTCGGCACTCCCCCGCTGCTCTACCTCGCCCACCTGATCGGCAAGCCGCTGGAGCGCCGCAGCGAGGCCGAGCAGGAACGGTCGGCGTTCGCCTCCGGCGTCGCCGCCGACCTGGTCGCGGGGCTCCGGGTGCTCAAGGGCGTCGGGGCCGAGCGCGCCGCGATCGACCGGTACCGCCGGACCAGCCGGGATTCGCTGCGGGCAACACTGCGAGCCGCACGGGCCCAGGCGTGGCACGACGGTTCGCTGCTGGCGCTGACCGGGATCTTCATCGCGGTGGTCGCGCTCGTCGGCGGAAACCTCGCCGCGGCGGGACAGATCAGCATCGGCGACCTGGTCGCCGCGGTGGGCCTGGCGCAGTACCTGATCACGCCGTTCTCGATCTTCTCGTGGGTCAACGGCGAGCTCGCGCAGGGCCGGGCGTCGGCCGGGCGCATCGCCGACGTGTTGGCTGCGCCGCCCGCGGTTGGCACCGGCGCCCGTGCGCTGCCGGTGCCCTCGACCGGACACGTCCAGGTGCGGGGGTTGAGCCGCGGTGCCCTTCGCGACGTCGAGTTCGAGGCCAGGCCGGGCGAACTGCTGGGCGTCGTCGCCACCGATCCCGCCGCCGCGACCGACCTACTCGATTGTCTGGGGCGGGCGGCGGATCCCTTGTCCGGCAGCGTTTCCGTCGATTCGATCGATCTGTCCACCGTGGATTCTCAACGGGTTCGCGAAGTGGTGCTGGTCGCCGCGCATGACGCCGACCTGTTCGCCGGCACGATCGTCGAGAACGTCTCCACCGGGCCTCTGGTCGAGGACGCCCTGACCGCGGCCGCCGTGGACGAGGTCGCCAGCGCTTTGCCCGACGGCGTGCAGACTGCCGTCACCGAACGGGGGCGGTCGCTGTCCGGCGGCCAACGGCAACGCGTCGCGTTGGCTCGGGCGCTCGCCGCCGACGCTCCGGTGTTGGTGCTGCACGACCCGACCACCGCCGTAGACACCGTCACCGAGGCCCGGATCGCTGCCGGTCTCGCCTCGATGCGGCGCGGCCGTACAACGATCCTGGTCACCACCAGCCCCGCGCTGCTGTCCGCGACCGACCGGGTCGTGCTCCTCGACGACGGACGTGTTGTCGACCAGGGCAGTCATGCCACGCTCGCCGTGCGGGCCGACTACCAGGCGGCGGTGCTGGCATGAGCCGTGAGCTGCTGCCCGTCGCCGACGGGCGTCGAATCCGTGCCGTCGTCGGCGAACTTCTCGGTCGCGCCAAGGGCCGCACCGTCGCCGCGTTCGCCATTCTCGTCGGGGCCACGGCGATCGGGCTGCTCACCGCCCGCCTGCTCGGTGGCGTGGTGGACCTGGTCGTGGCCCACCGGCCGGCCGCCGAACTGGTGCCGCCGGTGGTCGGACTCGTCGTGGTCGCCGTGACGCAGGCGGCCGCGGCCGCCGTCGGCGTGTCGCTGGTGGCACGGCTGGGCGAGACCATCCTCGCCGAGCTGCGTGAGCGATTCGTCGAACGGGCCCTGGGCCTGCCGCTCGACCAGCTCGAACGGGCCGGTTCCGGCGACCTCACCGCCCGTGTCACCAATGACGTCTCGGTCGTCGCCGACGCCGTCCGGCGGGCGATGCCCGAGCTGGGGCGATCGCTGCTGACCGTCGTGCTGACGTTCATGGCCCTGGCCGTGCTCGACTGGCGGTTCCTGCTGGCCGCGTTGGTGGCCGTGCCGATCCAGGTCTACACCGTGCGGTGGTACGTGCCGCTGGCCAAGCCGCTGTACGCCAGCCAGCGAGAAGCCGTCGGCAGTCAACAACAGCAGCTGCTCGACACCATCGGCGGCGCGCGGACCGTCCGCGCTTTCCGACTGGGTGATGCCCATCTGGACCTGGTCGGGCAACGTTCTTCGGTTGCCGTCGACTTGGCGCTGCGGGGCGTCCGGCTCGTGACCCGCTTCTACGCCCGCATCAACCTCGCCGAATTCGTCGGCCTGTCGTCGATCCTGGCCGTCGGTTTCCTGCTCGTCGGCGCCGGTTCGGTGAGCGTCGGCGTGGCGACGGCCGCGGCGCTGTACTTCCACAGCCTGTTCGGGCCCATCGGCACCGTGCTCGCCATGGTCGACGACGCCCAAGCGGCCGGCGCGTCGCTCGCCCGGATCGTCGGCGTCGCCGATCTGCCCGCGGCGGTCGAACCGGCTCGGGTTGCACGGCCGGTCGACACCTCCGTCAAGACTTCGGGGGTCGGTTTCGCCTATGTGGACGGTCATCCCGTGCTTCGTGGCGTCGATCTGGAGGTCGCGGCCGGGGAGCGGGTGGCGCTGGTCGGTGCGAGCGGCGCCGGCAAGACGACGCTGGCGAAGTTGATCGCCGGAATCCACGAGCCGTCCGCCGGGTCGATCATGCTCGGCGGGGTTGCGTTGGAGGAACTGGGCGTCGCGGGCACCCGGCGGACGGTGGCGTTGATCAGCCAGGAGGTGCACGTCTTCGCCGGCTCGCTGGCGGACGATCTGCGACTGGCGCGGCCTTCGGCCACCGAGGACGAAATGCTTGCCGCGCTGGAGAAAGTCGGCGCATTGTCCTGGGTGGACAGTTTGCCGGACGGCCTGGCGACGGTTGTCGGCGAGGGCGGGCATCAGCTCACCGTCACACAGGCTCAGCAGCTGGCGCTGGTTCGTTTGGTGCTGGCCGATCCGCCCGTGGCCATTCTCGACGAGGCCACCGCCGACGCCGGCAGCGCCGGCGCCCGGGTGCTGGAATCCGCCGCGTCGGCGGCCTTGGCGGGGCGGACCGCTTTGGTTGTCGCACACCGGCTCACGCAGGCGGTGGCGTCGGATCGCGTTGTGGTGCTGGACGCCGGGGCGGTGGTGGAATCCGGAACGCATGAGGAGCTGGTTGCTGCCGGCGGGCAGTACGCGAGGCTCTGGGCGGCCTGGTCGGGGCAGCGGGGATAGCAACAGCCCGCCGGGAGCCCCAGATCTCCCGGCGGGCTGTCTGGCCAGACGGCTTCAGCGGTCCATGGCGTCGGCCAGGGACTTGGGACGCATGTCGGTCCAGTTCGCCTCGACGTGGTCCAGGCACGCCTGTCGGGCGTCCGGGCCGTGGGCGACGCGCCAGCCGGCGGGCACGTCGATCGCGGCCGGCCACAGGCTGTGCTGGTTCTCGTCGTTGACCAGCACCAGGTATGTGCCGTCCTGGTCCTCGAACGGGTTGGTCACAAGAGCCTCCTCAGGACACGATGTCGGTGCGGGCGGACTTGACCACGTCGACGACCTTCTGGATCACCGGGGCGGCCAGCACGGGGTTGAAGCGCGGCTCGGTGGACCAGTCGGCGACCTGGCCGGCCTTCACGGCGGGCAGCTGCGCCCAGGTCGGGATCTGCGCCAGCTGCTGGCGGGACAGCGCGAAGGTCCGGGCGTCGCTGAGGATCAGGTCGGCGGGGTACTTGGCGGCCTGCTCCCAGCTGAGCGTCTCGAAGTAGTCGTCGCTGCCGGCACCGCTGACGATGTCCATGCCGAGATCGCGGTAGTAGGACAGGTCCGCGAAGAACTCGGGCTTGCAGACGTACAGGTTGTCCTTGTCGCTGGAGACGACGAGCACCTTGAGCCCCGGCCTGGCCTTGATCGCGGCCTTCAGATCGTCGGACGCCTGCTGGAAGTCGGCCTTGGCCTTGGTGATGGCGGCGGACTTGGCGTCGCCGCCGAGCGCGACGGCCAGGTCCTCGTAGCGGGCCATGACCTTGGGCCACGTGACCTTGTACTCGGACAGGGCGACGACGGGCGCGATCTGCTGCACCTTGGTCGCGAGGTCGTCCTTGATCACCCACAGGTCGGCCGGCTTGGCCCCGGTCAGGCCGGTGACGACCAGATCCGGCTTCAGGGCGGCGAACTTCTCCATGCTGAAGTCGTCCCACGCGTTGCCGATGGACGTCTCGGCGGCCAGGTCGACGTTGCCGACCTGGACCTCCTTCTTGCCGTCGGCGGTCTTCTGCGGACCGAAGACGCCGACCGCGTGCACGCCGTAGTCCCACAGCGCCGCGGCCGAGCTGGCGTAGGCCACGACCCGGGTCGGACGCTGGTCGCGGGCGGCCTTCTGGCCACGGTCGTCGGTGAACGACCACGGGCCGGTCGCCGCGGCCGCCGGCTTGTCGCCGGCGCCGCACGCGGCGAGCGCCGTCACGGCCGCGAGGCCGCCGGCCCCGATCAGGAATCCACGCCTGCTCAACACGGACATGCGAACCTCTCGCCACTTCTTAGGGTAGGCATACCTTAGTTACCGATCGAGCCGACGGCAACAGCCCGGCCGGTCAGCTGGGCCGGCGCGCCCGGAACGGGCTCGGCGGGGTCGTGTCCGATGTGGACCTGGCGGTTGTCGGCGTCCACATGCACCACCCGCGGCCGGTGCGCGGCGCGCTCGGCCTCCTCGACCTGGGCGTAGGTGATGATGATCACGAGGTCGCCGGGGTGGACCAGGTGCGCCGCCGCGCCGTTGACGCCGATCACGCCGGAGCCGGCGTCGCCGGTGATGGCGTAGGTCTCCAACCGCGCGCCATTGGTGATGTCGACCACCTGAACCCTCTCCCCCTCGACGATGTCGGCCGCCGCCATCAGGTCCGCGTCGATCGTCAGCGACCCCACGTAGTGCAGGTCGGCCTGGGTGACCGTGGCCCGGTGGATCTTGCCGTTCATCAGGGTGCGGTGCATCGACTACCTCGCGTCTCGGGTCAGCAGCGCGGCGAGTCCGGCCGCGGTGGGGGTACGGAAGAACTCGGCGATCGGGATCTGGCGCCCCAGCCGCTCGGCGATCCGGTTGCGCAGGACCACGAGCAGCATGGAATGACCGCCGAGCGTGAACAGGTCGTCGTCGGCGCCGACGGCGCCGACCTGTAGCACCTCGGCGAACACCTCGCAGAGGGTCTTCTCCAGCGGGGTCTCGGGTACACGGCCACGGGTAGCGAGATCGGGCACCGGCAGCGCGGCCTTGTCGAGCTTTCCGTTACGGGTCAAGGGTAATGCCGCGAGTGGCACGATCGCGACCGGCACCATGTACTCCGGCAGCGCGCGGGCCAGGTGCGTCCGAAGCTCCTGCGGGTCGGCGGTTTCCGGTGCGGTGTAGGCGATCAGGCGCTTGTCGCCGGGGCGGTCCTCCCGGACGACGACCAATGCCTGGTCCACGTCTTCGTGCCGGGCCAGCACGTTCTCGATCTCGCCGGGTTCGATGCGGAAGCCGCGGATCTTCACCTGGTCGTCGCCGCGGCCGAGATATTCCAACTGGCCGTCGGGGGTCCACCGCGCGAGGTCACCGGTGCGGTACATGCGTTCCCCGGGCGGCCCAAAGGGATCGGCGACGAAGCGTTCGGCGGTGAGCTCGGGACGGCCGTGGTAACCACGAGCCAGGCCGGCCCCTGCCAGGTAGAGCTCGCCGCGTACGCCGGCCGGAACGGGGTTCAGCCGATCGTCGAGGACATAGGCACGGGCGTTGTGCACGGGCCGGCCGACGACCGGGCGGTCGGAGTCGCGGACCCGGCCGACCAGCGCGTCCACGGTGGCCTCGGTGGGACCGTAGAGGTTGTAGGACTCGGTGCCGGGCAAGGACTTCAGCGTCTCCCACAGCTGTTGGGGCACGGCCTCGCCGCCGACGCCGACCACGGCGAGCGCGCACTTGCCGTCCTTGATCAGGCCGGCGGCGGCGAGCTGGGCGAAGTGCGACGGCGTCAGCTCGATGAAGTCGAGCCGGCGGTCCCGCACCACTGCGGCGAGGCGGTCGGGGTCGCGGCGGGTGTCGTCGTCGATGACGTGCACCTCGTGCCCGTCCAGCATCCACAGCTGCGGCTGCCAGGAGGCGTCGAACGCGAACGCCCACGCGTGCCCGATCCGCAGTTGCCCAGTGCGGGCAGCGGGGCGGTGGAGGGTCTCGCGGTGACTGTGGAACAGGTTCACCAGACCGGAATGTGGGATCACCACGCCCTTGGGCTTGCCGGTCGAGCCGGACGTGTACAGCACGTACGCCGGATTCGCCGGCGACGGCGGGGTGAGCACGGCATTGGTGTCCACAACGTCCTCGACGTAAAGCCCGTTGAGGCCAAGAGACTTTGTCGTCAGTACCAGCGTGGCGCCTTCCAATACTGCGGCGATGCGGTCGGCCGGTTGGTCCGGATCCACCGGCAGGTAGGCCGCACCCGTCTTGAACACGCCGAAGATCGCCTCGATGAACGCCGCGGATCGCGGCAACACCAGTGCCACCACGGCTTCGGGTCCGGCGCCGTGGGTGGTCAGCCAGCGGGCCAGCCGGTCGGTGCGGGCCGCGAACTCGGCGAAGGTGACGCTGGTGTTCGCGTCGCTCACCGCGATGGCGTTCGGAGTTGCCGCCGCTTGTGCGGCCAGGCGGTCCACGACGGTCGGAGCCGTCATGGTGAGCGGTTGTCCGGTGCCCCACTCGTACAGGATCCTTTGCCGCTCACGCGGTTCGAGGACGTCGATGCGACTGAGCGGCCGGTCCGGCTCGGCGACGACGGCGACCATGAGCCGCACCAGGCGCTCGGTGAGAGTCCGAGCGGTGGTCTCGTCGAAGAGATCGAGACTGAACTCCAGCTCGCCGTCGATGCCGTCCGGCGTCTCGACCAGGTCGAAGGACAGGTCGAACTTCGCCCGCCGCAGGCCGGTGTCCCGATAGGACGCCGGCAGGCCCAGAAGCCTCTCCTCCACAGCACTCGAGTGGTACACCGCGAGCATGACCTGGAACAGCGGGTGCCTGGCCAGCGAGCGGGGCGGGTTGAGCAGCTCGACGAGGTGCTCGAACGGCAGGTCCTGGTGTGCGTACGCGGCGAGGTCGGCTTCGCGAACCCGCGCCAGCAGTTGCCGGAACGTCGGATCGCCGGCGGTGTCGGTGCGCAGCACCACCGTGTTGACGAAGAACCCGGCGAGGTCCTCCAGAGCATGATCCGTGCGGCCGGCGACCGGGGTGCCGACCGGAATGTCGGTACCCGCGCCGAGACGCGTCAGCAGCGCCGCAAGCGCCGCCTGCAACACCATGAAGGTGCTGGTGTTGCAGCGAGAGGCCAGATCGCGCAGGCCCTGGTGCACCTCGGCTGGCGCGGTGAACGGGACCGCGCCGCCCCGGTTGGTCGACCGTGCCGGGCGCGGGCGGTCGGCCGGTAGCGCAAGCTCGTCGGGGATGCCGGCGAGGGCGTCTCGCCAGAACGCCGCCTGTCGCCCGAGCAGGCTTTCCGGGTCGTCGGCGCGACCGAACACCTCTCGTTGCCACAACGTGTAGTCGACGTACTGCACCGGCAGCGGGATCCATTGTGGATTCTCGCCGCGAAGGCGGGCCGTGTAGGCGGCATCGAGATCGCGCTTCAGCGGCGGCAACGACCAGCCGTCGCCGGCGATGTGGTGCACCAGCAGCACAAGCACGTGGCGCCCCGGGTTCACCGAGATCAGCGTCGCCCGCAGGGGAATCTCGGTGTTGAGCCGGAAGCAGTGACCCGCCGCGGCGGCGACACGATTCGCGAAGTTCGCTTCGGCGACGGTCTCGGTGGCCAGCACCGGCCGGGCCTCCGGTAGCACGACCTGATGCGGTGTGCCGTTCTCCTCGACGATCACCGTGCGCAGAACCTCGTGTCGGGCAACAACATCGGCCAGCGCCAACGCCAACGCGGCGGTGTCGATCCGGCCGGCGAGCTCCCACGCCCAGGGGATGTTGTACGTGGGGTTGAGGCCGTCGAGGCGGTCCAGAAACCAGAGTCGCTGCTGCGCATAGGAAAGCGGCAGCACCTCCGGCCGTTCCGCGCGAGTCAGCGCCGGCCGGGTGCCGCGGCCAGGATCGAGGAGCTCGGCCAGCCGGGCCGGGGTCGGGGCGTCGAACACCGCCCGGATCGGCACCTCGACGCCCAGTAGCGCGCGAATCCGGCTCACCAGCCGGGTCGCGAGCAACGAATGTCCGCCAAGGGTGAAGAATCCGTCGTCCGGGCCGACCGCCGCGATGCCCAGGACGTCCGCGAACAGTTCGCACAGCGCCTGCTCGACTGGCGTCCGGGCGACCCGGTCGGAGGTGTGGACCTCCGGGGCGGGCAGGGCGCGGCGGTCGAGCTTGCCGCTGGCGTTCACCGGGAATTCCGGCAGCACGACAATGGCGGACGGCACCATGTGTTCGGGCAGCTTCTCCCGGAGCAGGGCCCGCAGCGCGACGGGGTCGCCGCCGGTCACGTAGGCGACCAGCCGGTCGTCGCGGGCGATCACGACCGCCCGCGCCACCGACGGATCGGCCGTCAGCACGGCCTCCACCTCGCCGGGTTCAACCCGGAAGCCGCGAATCTTGATCTGCTGGTCGGCGCGGCCGAGGAAGTCGATCGAGCCGTCGGCGCGGCGACGGACGAGGTCGCCGGTGCGGTACATCCGCTCCCCCGACGCACCGAACGGATCCGCGAGGAACCGCTCCGCCGTCAGCGCCGGCCGGCCGAGGTAGCCGCGGGCGAGACCCGCGCCGGCCAGGTACAGCTCGCCCCGCACGCCCGGTGGCACCGGCTTCAGGCGCTCGTCGAGGACGTAGGCGCGGGTGTTGGCGATGGGCCGGCCGATGGCAATGTCGCCGTCCACCACGTGCATCAGGCTGTCGCCGGCGACCTCGGAGCAGCCGTACAGGTTGATCAGCTTTGCCCCGGGCCAGCGGCTGGCCACCCGTTCCGCCAAGGTGGAGGAAAGCGCTTCGCCGCTGGTGATCCACGTCGTCACGGTGTCGAACGCCCCGGCCGGGGTGTCGTCGGCGAAGCTCGCCAGCAGGCTCGGCACGACCGTCAGCACCTGCGCGCCGGTGCGGCGCACCAGGTCGGCGAGGGCGAGCGGATCGGTGGCGGTCGCGTCGTCGGCCAGGATCACGGGGTCGCCCGCGGTCAGGCCGCCGAGCAGCTCGGTGGAGCCGTCGATGAAGGTCAGGGCGCTCTTGGCGATCCGCACGCCCTCGACGGCGTCCCAGTGCAGGCGGTTGGCCAGCGCGCGCTGGGTGCCGGCGACGGGCTTGGGCCGGCCGGTCGAGCCGGACGTGAAGATCACGTACGACGGGTGATCCGGGCGCACGGTCGGCCAGACCGCCGGCTCCGGGCCGGTTTCGTCGGGGCGGACGAGCCGGTCGCCGAAGCCGTCCGCCGCGATGACCAGGTGCGCAGCGGCGTCGGCGAGCATCAGCTCGACGCGTTCGGCGGGGTGGTTCAGGTCCAGCGGAAGGTAGGCGGCTCCGGTCTTGAGGACCGCCAGGATCGCGGTCACCAGCTCGACCGACCGCGGCAGCGCGATCGCCACCGTCCGCTCCGGGCCTGCTCCCCTGGCCACCAGCCCTCGCGCCAACGACGACGCACGGGCGTCGAGCTCGGCGTAGGTGAGCGTTTGCGCGCCGATGATCAGCGCGGTGGCGTCCGGGGTCCGGGCCACCTGGGCGGCGAACAGCTCGGCGACGGTTTCCGCCGGCAGCTCGGTCGCGGTGACGTCGACGAGCAGGTCACGTTCGGCATCGGCCAGGAGGTCGATCTCGCCGATCCGAGTGTCCGGGTCGGCGACGGCGGCGCGGAGCAGTTCCCGCAGCCGGGCGAGGATCGTCTCGACGTCGGCCCGGTCGAAGACGTCGCTGTTGTACTCGGCGGTGCCGCGGATCCCGCCCTGGTCGCCGACGAAGAACACCAGGTCGGCGCGGGCGGTGCCGGTGCTGACCGGCTCCTCCTCGACGGTCAGGCCCGGCAGCCGGAGGTCGGCGACGGCGTTGTTCTGCCAGGCCAGCATCGTCTGGAACAGCGGGTGATAGGCCAGCGACCGCGCCGGGTTCAACGCCTCGACCAGCCGCTCGAACGGCACGTCCTGATGGGCGTAGGCGTCGAGGCTGCGGTCGCGGACGCGGGCCACCATGTCGCGGAAGCTCGGGTCGCCTTGGGTGTTCACGCGCAGCACCAACGTGTTCACGAAGAACCCGACCAGATCGTCCAGTGCCTGATCGGTCCGGCCGGCGATGGAGGTGCCGATCGGGATGTCCGTGCCGCCGCCCAGCCTCGACAGCAACGCCGTCAAACCGGCGTGCACCACCATGAAAACGCTTGCGCCACAGGCACGGGCCAGCTCGACGATGCCGCCGTGGAGCTCGGCGTCCCAAGCGAAGGAGAACTGCTCGCCACGGTAGGAGGACTCGGCCGGGTGCGGTCGGGTCGTGGGCAGCTCGATCCGCTCGGGGAGGCCGGCCAGGGCTTCGCGCCAGTACGCCAGCTGCGGCTCGATCACCGCCTCGCCGAGTGCTTCACGCTGCCACAACGTGTAGTCGGCGTACTGAACGGGCAGCTGCGTCCACTGTGGAGTGCCACTGTTACGGCGAGCGGTGTAGGCGGTGGCGAGGTCACGCCAGAGCGGGGCCGTCGACCAGCCGTCGGAGGCGATGTGGTGGAACACCAGCACCAGGACGTGTTCGCGGGAGTTGAGACTGAACAGAGCCGCCCGGAGCGGGATGTCCGACTCCAGTTCGAACGGCGTGTTCGCCACCTCGGACACCGCGTCGGCGAGCGTCGCGGCGGTGACGGCCTTGATGGGCAGCGACATCTTTGCGACGTCAAGGACAACCTGCCGGGACTCGCCCCCGACCTCGGGGAACACCGTGCGCAGCGCCTCGTGGCGGGTGAGCACATCGTTCAGCGCCGCCTTGAGTGCCTCGATGTCAAGGTCACCGGTCAGCCGGACGGCGCTGGGCATGTTGTACGTCGCCGAAGGGCCTTCCAGCCGGTGCAGGAACCACAGCCGCTGCTGCGCAAACGATAGCGGCAGCACCTCCGGCCGCGGTTCGACGCGTACCAGCGGTGGGCGGGCCGTCTCCGATTCCACCGTGGCCAGCCGCGCCGCCAGGCCGGCGACGGTCGGCGCTTCGAACACCGATCGCACCTGCAACTCGACGCCGAACACCGCCCGCAGCCGCGCCACCAGGCGCGTCGCCATCAGCGAATGCCCACCGAGAGCGAAGAAATCGTCGTCGATCCCGACCGAGCCGGCGTCCAGCACCTCGGCGAACAGCCCGCACAGGACCTCCTCCACGGGCGTCCGTGGGGCACGACCGGTGGTCGCCTCCTGACGATCCGGGCTCGGCAACGCGCGACGGTCCACCTTGCCGGAGGCCAGCAGCGGCAGGCGATCCAGCATGACAAACGCCGACGGCACCATGTACTGCGGCAACAGGTCCCGGACATGCGCCCGCAGCGAGGTCACCAGCGCGCTGGTGTCGCGCTGCCCGACGGGGTTGTTGCCCAGCGCGTTCAGGTCGGCGCGAACCGGCCGGCCACGGTAGATCCCCACCGGCTCGCCGGTCGTGAACACGACCTCCAAAAAGCCCGGATCGGCCGTGACAGTGGCGTACATCCGACAACCCAGCCGGGCCGCAAGCGTTTGCAGGGCCTCCGGGTCCACTCCGGACGACCGGTCGTCCAAAGCGGACAGTGCGGCGTCGGCATCGTCGGCCAATGCCGCAACGGCCGCGAGCTCACCGGAGAGACGGGCGTTCGGCACGCCGGTCACCCGCAGTCGCGCCGGCCGCTCCTCCAACCGCATGTCCTCGAACGCGACGACCTGTTCCACGACTTCGGGCTTGGGGGCCTTGCGCAGCACCACGTCGTAGCGGTGCCGGGTCAGCTCGTTGTGCGCCTCGCCACGCTTGACCAGGATGTCGACATCCTCGAAGCCGTCGAGTTCGCGGGCCAGCACGGTGAAGAAGTCCGGATCGAGCACGAGCTCGCCCTCGCGGGCGATCGCCTGATCCACCGCCGCTGTGCTCCGCCGGCCGTGGCGCAGCTCGGTCGCGGTGCGGAAGGCACGCAGCGACCGCAGGTTCCGGATGTCGCCCAGGAAGATCACGCCGCCCGGGTTGACCCGCGCGGCGGCGGTTCGGATCACCTCGGCGAGGTAGTCGACGCTCGGGAAGTACTGCGCGACGGAGTTGATGATCACCGTGTCGAACGTCGGCAGCTCGCCGAGATCGTGCGCCGGCCGCGCCGCCAGCCGCACCTTGCCCGCCAGCTCCGGCCGCTCGGCGAGTTCCCGCTGCAGGTTGGCGACCGCCCGCTCGGACAGGTCGACGCCCCAGTACTCCTCGGCGTCCGGCGCGATCCTGGACAGGATCAGACCACTGCCGACACCGATCTCCAGCACACGTCTGGGCCGTAGCTGGGCAATCCGGTCGATCGTCGCCGCATGCCACTCCCGCATCTCGTCGACCGGAATGGCGGTGCCGTCGTAGCTGGAGTTCCAGCCGGCGAAGTTCTCCTCCATGCCGCCGGCCTCGGCGTCGGCGAACACGTTCTCGTGCAGCTCGTGCCACTCGCCGACGTGATCGAGTTCGGATTCCTCGTCGCGCCGGCCGGTCGGCACCACATACGCGATCAGCCGGCCGTCCTGCGCGGTCACCACCGACTGGCCGACCCGCTCGTGCCCGACCAGCGCCGATTCGATCTCGCCGAGCTCGATCCGGTAGCCACGGATCTTGACCTGGTCATCGGCCCGGCCGAGGAACACCAGGCGGCCATCGGGCAGCCATCGCACCAGGTCGCCGGTGCGATACAGCCGCCCGCCGTCGCCGAACGGATCCGCCACGAACCGTTCGGACGTCAGGGCAGCCCGTCCGAGGTAGCCCCGGGCGAGGCCGGAACCAGCCAGGTACAACTGGCCCACCACACCGGGCGGCACCGGCCGCAGGCCCGCGTCCAGCACATATGCGCGGGTACCCGGGTCGGGTATGCCGATCGGCACGATCGAACTCGCCGGATCCGTGAGGCCCAGCGTGGAGTTGGTGGTGGCTTCCGTAGGCCCGTAGGCGTTGAACATCCGCCGACCCGGAGCCCACCGGCGCACCAACTCCGGCGAGACACGCTCCGTCCCGGCGAGCAGAACGCTGTCACGCGGCAGATCCAGGTCGTCGGGCATCTCCGCCAGCAGCGCCGGCGGCAGGATCATGAAGTTCACGTCGTGCTCGAATGCGTAGTCGACGAGCCCAGCGCCCGGAAACCGCAGCTCAGAAGGCACGACCACCAGCCGCCCACCGGACAAGAGGCCCAGGCACAGATCCCAGAACGCCACGTCGAAACTCGGCGACGCGAACTGCAACACCCGGCTCTGCGGCCCCACCCCGAACCTCTCCACCTGCGTCGCCACCAGCTTGGCGACGCCGGAGTGTTGGAGGACAACGCCCTTGGGCCGGCCGGACGAGCCGGAGGTGTAGATCACGTACGCGGCGTTCTCCGGGTGGATCACCATTTCCGGGTCCATTGTGGACATCTCGGCGATCGCCGGGTCGTCCAACAGGACCCGCGGCAGGTCGGCCACGCCGTCGAACTCGCGGGTCGTCACGACGCAGACCGGGGCCGTGTCCTCGACCATGAACGCGATGCGGTCGGCCGGGTAGTCGGTGTCGAGCGGCAGGTAGGCCGCGCCGGCCTTGAGCACCGCCAACTCCGCGATGATCATCTCCAACGACCGCGGCACCGCCAGCGCGACCACCCGCTCCGGACCGGCACCATGCTCGATCAGCAGGTGGGCCAACTGGTTCGCCGAGGCGTTGAGTTCGGCGTAGGTCAACTCCCGGTCCTCGAACACGAGTGCCACGGCATCCGGTGTCTCGCGGACTCGGACCGCGAACATCCCCGGGAACGTCTCGGTGCCGGCCGGTTCGAGGCTGCCCGCCCAGTCCGTCAGCACCCGTTCGCGCTCGTCGCCGGCCAGCAGGTCCAGCGCCGCGACCGGGCAGTCGGGCGCGGCCAGTGCCGCCCGCAGCAACACCTCCAGGCGGCGCAGGATCGCGTCGGCGCCGGCGTGGTCGAACACGTCCGCGTTGAACTCCAGCACGCCCGCGATGCCGGCATCGTGCTCGGTCAGGGAGATCGAGAGATCGAACTTCGAGGTGCCGGTGGTCACCGGGACCTCGGTGACGGTCAGCCCGGGCAATGCCACCTCGGCGCGGGCGTTGTTCTGGCCGGCGATCATCACCTGGAACAGCGGGTGGTACGACAGCGACCGGGTCGGGTTCAGCACCTCGACGAGCCGCTCGAACGGCACGTCCTGGTGCGCGTACGCGTCGAGGTTGCGCTCCCGCACCCGCCCGATGAGCACGCGGAACGACGGCTCGCCCGCGGTGTCGACGCGCAGCACCAGCGTGTTGACGAAGAACCCGACCAGGTCGTCCAGTGCCTGATCGGTGCGGCCGGCGATGGGCGAACCGATCGGCACGTCGGTGCCCGCGCCCAGACGCGTGAGCAGCGCGGCGAGGGCGGCGTGCACGACCATGAACGCACTCGCGCCGCACTCGCGGGCCAGCGCGGACAGTCCCGCGTGCAAGCCGGCATCCCAGTCGAATGTGTGCAGCTCGCCCTTGAAGGTGGCGGTCGTCGGGTGCGGCCGGTCCAGCGGCAGCTCGATCCGATCTGGTAGGCCGTCGAGGGTTTCGCGCCAGTAGTCCAGCTGCTGGGACAGCACGCTGTTCGGATCGTCCTCAGCGCCGAGCAGTTCCTCCTGCCACAGCGTGTAATCCGCGTACTGCACCGGCAGCTCGGTCCACTGTGGAGCTTTGCCTTCGCGGCGAGCGGTGTAGGCGGTGCCGATGTCACGCCACAGCGGCGCCATCGACCAGCCATCGGAGGCGATGTGGTGGAACACCAGCGCCAGCACGTGCTCACGCTCGCCGATTTTCAGCAGCTCGGCGCGCATCGGCGCGTGCTCTTCCAGATCGAACGGGCCACGCACCGACTCGGTCAGCAACTCGTCGAGGTTGGTGACGTCCCGCACGCGCAGGCTGACGTCGGCGTCGCTCAGCACGTCCTGGTAGGGAATGCCGTCACGCTGCGGGAACCGGGTGCGCAGGGACTCGTGTCGACCGACCACATCGGACAGTGCGGTGGCTAGCGCCTCGACGTCGAGGTCGCCCTCCAGTCGCATGATCAGCGGCACGTTGTAGGTAGCGGACGGCCCTTCGAGGTGGTGCAGGAACCAGAGTCGCCGCTGCGCACCGGAAAGTGGCACCAGGGCCGGGCGTTCCCGCCTGGTCAGCGGCGGCCGGGCGGCCGATGCGCCGGTGTCGACGAGGCCGGCCAGTCCGGCAGCGGTCGGCGTCTCGAACACCGACCTGACCGCCAACTCCACGCCCATCGCGGTCCGGATCCGGGCGATCAGGCGCGTGGCCAGCAGCGAATGGCCGCCAAGGTCGAAGAAGCTGTCGTCGGGACCGACCTTCGGCAGGCCCAAGACGTCCGCGAACAGCTCGCACAGCTGCCGCTCGGCGGGCGTCGCCGGCGCGCGGTCGGAGGTCGGGGCAATCGGGTCCGGCGACGGCAACGCCCGGCGGTCGAGCTTGCCGTTGGCCGTCACCGGCAGGGTATCCAGCACGACGATCGCCGACGGCACCATGTGCTCGGGCAGCCGATCCGCCGCCAATGCGCGCAGTTCCCTGGTGAGGGCGGCGATCCGGCGGAAGCGGCCGGGATTGCCCGTGTAGGCCAACAGCTGTTCGGTGCCGGCACGGAAGGCATCGACCGGAAACCGGTCGTCGGCGGCGAAGACGACGTCGACCGAGCCGTCGCCGGTCGCGGACCAGGTGACCGTGGTCCGACGCCCCAGGCGGGCACCGAGCTGGTACCAGTCTTCGGGGTCGACGCCATCGTCCGAGGTCCGGGCGTTGGGCACGCCGTCGATCCGGAGCTCCTCGTCGCCGCCGAGCATCGCGGCCACCTGGTGCACAGTGGACACATCGGCGCCCCACGCCAGACCGGTGGACCGTACAGCGCAGACGTTTGCGGGAGCGGTGTGGAGAACGACGTCGTAGCGGTACTGGGTCAGCTCGTTGACCGCCCGCCCTCGCTTCACCCGGATGTCGGCGCCGGCGATCCCGTCGATGCCGGCGAAGAACTCCGGTGCGACAAGGAGTTCCTTCTCCCGCAGCAGGCGCTGCTCGGTCAGGCGCTCGTCGTCACCAGCCACCGCGGCGTGGAAAGCGCGGACCTGGCGCAGGTCCCGGACGTCGCCGACGACCACCGCGCCGCCGGGTGCGAGCAGATCCAGCGCGCCGCGCAGCACGTTGAGGAGGTAGGTGCCGCTCGGGAAGTACTGAACGACGGAGTTGAGCACAATGGTGTCAAAGAACCCTCGAGGCAGGCCGTCAAGATCGGCAGCGTCGGCGGTGCGGAGTTCGACACGCGCGGCCAGCGCGGGGTCGGCCGCGACCCGCCGGCGCAGCGAGGTGATCACCTCGGCGGAAAAGTCCGTCCCCCAATAGCTTTCGCACTCCGGGGCCAGCTCGGTCAGCAAGAGACCGGTGCCGACGCCGAGCTCCAACACCCGGCGCGGTGCCAGTTCGCGGATGCGGGTCACGATGGCATCGCGCCATTCGTGCATCTCGACCAGCGGGATCGGCTCGCCGGTGTAGCTGGAGTTCCAGCCGGTGAAATCGTCGCCGTCCTCGGCCGGCGCGGCGTACATGGCGTCATAGAGCTCGCGCCACTCGCCGACCTGCTCGCTCTGGTCGTCACCATCTTCCGCAGCGGGCACGACATAGCCGACGAGCCGGACACCGCCCGGTCGGTCCTCGCGTGGGATCACGACGGCGTTCGCCACGCCGTCGTGCTGGGCGAGGGTCGCGGCGATCTCCCCGGGCTCGATGCGGAAGCCGCGGATCTTGACCTGCTCGTCGCCACGGCCGAGGAACTCCAGCACGCCGTCGGCCCGGAACCGGGCCAGGTCACCGGTGCGGTACATGCGATCGCCCGGCGCGCCGAACGGATCGGCGACGAACCGCTCCGAGGTCAGCGCGGCCCGGCCGAGGTAGCCACGCGCCAACTGGACGCCGGCCAGGTACAACTCACCGGGCGTGCCCGGCGGCACCGGGTTCAACGCGGCGTCGAGGACATAGGTCCGGGTGTTCCACACCGGGCGGCCGATCGGGGCGGTCTCGTCGACGATGTGCCAGGACGTCACATCGACGGAGGCCTCGGTGGGGCCGTAGAGGTTGTGGAGCTCGGCGTTCGAGGTCCGGCCGAACCGCGCGACCGCCTCGAGCGGCAGCGCCTCGCCGCTGCACAGGACCCTGCGCAGGCTCGTGCACTGCGCGGCGGCCGGTTCCTGCAGGAAGACCTGGAGCATCGACGGGACGAAGTGGACGGTGGTGATGTGTTCGTCGCGGATCAGGCGCGCGAGGTAGGCGGGGTCCCTGTGACCGTCCGGGCGGGCCACGACCTCGGTGGCGCCGGTGATCAGCGGCCAGAGGAACTCCCAGACCGAGACGTCGAAGCTGGACGGGGTCTTCTGGAGCACCCTGTCGCCGGGGCCGAGCCCGTACTCGTCCTGCATCCACAGCAGGCGGTTGACGATGCCGGCGTGTGGCACGACAACGCCCTTGGGCCGCCCCGTCGAACCGGAGGTGTAGATCACGTACGCGGGGTTTCCGCTGCGCAGCGAGACGTTCGGCGGCTCGGCGTTGTCGCTGGGAACGAGGTTCTCCGGCGTCAGGGTCAGGACGGGCCGGGCGTCGTCCAGCATGAACGCGACGCGGTCCGCCGGGTAGCCGGGGTCGATGGGCAGGTAGGCGGCGCCCGTCTTGAGCACGGCGAGGATCGCCGTCACCAGCTCGATCGAGCGTGGCAGGACGAGTGCGACCACCTGCTCCGGCCCGGCGCCGCGTTCGATGAGCGCGTGGGCGAGGCGGTTCGAGGCGGCGTCCAGCTCGGCGTAGGTGAGCTGCTCACCCTCGAAGACCAGGGCCGGGTGGTTGGGTGAGCGCTGTGCCTGGGCTTGGAAAAGGTCGGGCACCGTGACCGACGGAAGGTGCTGCGTGGCACCGGACCAGGTGGTTTCGAGCCGGTCGCGCTCTGCGGTGGTGAGCACGTCCAGGGCGCTGAGCCGGCGCTCGGGGTCGGCGACGGCCTGGCGCAGCAGGATAACCAGCCGGGCCAGGACGGCGTTCACTGTGGCGCGGTCGAAGACCTCCGCGTTGAACTCGGTCTGGCCGTGGATGCCGTCGGGGCGTTCGGTCAGCGAGATCCACAGGTCGAACTTGGCCGTGCCGGTGCCGACCGGCCGCTCGGTGACGGTCAGCCCCGGTAGCTCGACCTCGGAGCCGGGAGTGTTCTGCCAGGCCAACATCGTCTGGAACAACGGGTGATACGCCAGCGATCGAACCGGGTTCAGGACCTCGACGAGCCGTTCGAACGGCACGTCCTGGTGCGCGTACGCGTCAAGGCTGCGCTCGCGGACCCGCGCGACGAGATCCCGAAAGCTCGGGTCGCCTTCGGTGGTGACCCGCAGCACCAGCGTGTTCACGAAGAACCCGACCAGATCGTCGAGGGCCTGGTCGGTCCGCCCGGCGATCGGGGTGCCGATCGGGATGTCCGGGCCGCCGCCGAGCCGGGACAGCAACGCGGTCAAACCGGCGTGCACCACCATGAAAACGCTTGCGCCGCAGGCACGAGCCAGGTCGCCGAGGCCGGCCTGGAGATCGGCGTCCCAGACGAAGGTGAAGTGCTCGCCCCGGTAGGAGGACACCGATGGGTGCGGGCGGTCCACCGGGAGCGCGATGCGCTCGGGCAGGCCGTCGAGGGCCTTGCGCCAGTACGCCAGCTGGGCAGGCTCCTCGCTGGCGAGCAGATCCCGCTGCCAGAGGGTGTAGTCCGCGTACTGGACCGGCAGCTCGGTCCAGTGTGGAGCATCGTTGCGGCTGCGCGCGGCGTACGCGACGGCGAGGTCGCGCCGGAGCGGGGCCAGGGACCAGCCGTCGGCGGCGATGTGGTGCACCACCAGCACGAACACGTGTCGACGCTGGTCGATCGTGAGCAGCTCGGCGCGGAGAGCGGGTCCGGTGCCGAGATCGAAGACCGACCGCACGAGCTCATCGATTGCGGGGTCCACTTCGGACTCGGTGACGGGCCTCGTGGCCAGCTCGATCTCCATTGCCGGCAGGACGTGCTGGTACGGAACGCCATCCTCGGTCGGGAAGACGGTCCTGAGCGCCTCATGACGGGCGACCACGTCGTTCAACGCGGCCCGCAGCGCCGCCACGTCCGGCTCGCCGGTCAACGCCATGACCAGCGGAATGTTGTAGGTCGCGGAGCCGCCCTCAAGGCCGTGCAGGAACCACAACCGTTGCTGGGCAAAGGACAACGGGCACCGGTCGGGCCTGGCGGCGACGCTGGTGAGCGGCTGGCGCTCGCTGCTCGACACGGCTCCGGCGAGCAGGTCGGCCAGGGCGGCGGCGGTCGGCGCGTCGAACACGGCCCGTACCGGCACTTCCGCCCCGACCGCCGCGCGGATGCGTTGGATGAGGCGAGTCGCGGTGAGCGAATGCCCGCCGAGGTCGAAGAAGTCATCGTCCGGGCCGACCCGCGGCACGTCGAGGACGTCCGCGAACAGCTCGCACAGCAGCTGCTCGACGGGGTTGCGTGCGGCCCGCCCCGGACCGGTGGTGACGCGTTCCGGGCTGGGCAGGGCATTGCGGTCCAGCTTGCCCGAGGCCAGCACCGGCAGCCGGTCCAGCACGACAAACGCCGACGGCACCATGTACTGCGGCAGCCGATCCCGCACATGCGCGCGCAGCGACGATGCCAGCGTGGCGGTCCGCCGGCGCGCGGAGGGGTTGTTGGCGAGGGTGTTCTGAGTCTGGGCAGACCGGTAGGCCGGCCCGGCCTCCCCCTTCGTGAAGACGGCCTCCAGCCGGCCGACTTCGGCCGCGAGCGTGACGGCCACCCGGTAGCCGGCTCGCTCGCCGAGGCGGTACAAGTCTTCCGGTTCGGTCCCCGCCCGGCCGTCGAGCGCACGCAGCGCTGCCACCGGATCGCCCTCGTCGAGGGCCGTCACAGCGGCGAGTTCCCCGGACAACCGCGCGTCCGGGATCCCGATCACCCGCAGCCTTGCCGGCTGTTCCTCCAACCGCATGTCCTCGAACGCGACAACCTGCTCCTCGACGATCGGAGTCAGGGTCTTGCGCAGGATCACGTCGTAACGGTGCCGGGTCAGCTCGTTGTGTGCCGCCCCGCGCTTGACCAGCACCTCCACGTGCCCGAAGCCGAGCTCCGTGAAGAAGTCGGGTTCGAGCACGAGCTCGCCCTCGCGGGCAATCGCCTGCTCCACGGCTTGGCGGCCGTGCCGCAGCTCGGTGGCGGTGCGGAAAGCCTTCAGTGACCGCAAGTTCCGGATGTCGCCGAGGAAGATCGCGCCGTCCGGGGTGAGGTGATCGGCGACGGTCCGTACGACGTCGGCAAGGTAGTCCGCGCTGGGAAAATACTGCGCGACGGAGTTGATGATCACCGTGTCGAACGTCGGCAGCTCGCCGAGGTCGTGCGCCGGTCGCGCCGCGAGGTGCACATTGTCCGGCACCGGCAACAGATTGGCGATCGCCCGCTCGGAAACGTCTACGCCCCAGTACTCCTCGACGTCCGGCGCGATCTTGGACAGGATCAGGCCGGTGCCGACACCGATCTCCAGGACCCGCCTGGGATGCAGCTCGGCGATGCGGTCGATCGTCGCCGCGTGCCACTCCGCCATCTCGTTCCGACGAATCGGCGAGCCGTCGTAGCTGGAGTTCCAGCCGACGAACCGCTTCCCGTCGGCGGCGCCGTGCATTTCCTCGTGCACGGCACGCCATTCGTCCAGGTGCGCCCGCTCGGCTTCCTCGTCCCGGCCGGCCACCGGCACCACGTAGGCGTTCAGGCGACCGTCCTGGGCCACCACCACGGTCTGAGCGACCTGTGAGTGCTCCAGTAACACGGACTCGATCTCGCCGAGCTCGATCCGGTAGCCACGGATCTTCACCTGGTCATCAGCCCGACCGAGGAACACCAGGCGGCCATCGGGCAGCCACCGCACCAGGTCACCGGTGCGATACAGCCGCCCGCCGTCGCCGAACGGATCCGCCACGAAACGCTCGGACGTCAGCGCCGCGCGACCCAGATAGCCCCGGGCGAGACCGGAACCGGCCAGGTACAACTCCCCCACCACACCGGGCGGCACCGGCCGCAGACCCGCGTCCAGCACATATGCGCGAGTACCCGGGTCGGGTATGCCGATCGGCACGATCGGACTCGCCGGATCCGTGAGCCCGAGGGTGGAGTTCGTGGTCGCCTCGGTCGGGCCGTAGGCGTTGAACATCCGCCGGCCCGGAGCCCACCGGCGCACCAACTCGGGCGAAACCCGTTCGGTGCCGGCCAGCAGCACACTGTCCCGAGGGAGATCGACGTCCTCGGGAAACTCCGCCAGCAGGGCAGGCGGGAGGATCATGAAGTTCACGTCGTGCTTGAACGCGTAGTCCGCCAGGCCGGCGCCGGGGAAGCGAAGCTCGGACGGCACGACGACAAGCCGTCCGCCGGACAGCAAACCCAGGCACAGGTCCCAGAACGCCACGTCGAAACTCGGCGACGCGAACTGCAACACCCGGCTCTGCGGCCCCACCCCGAACCTCTCCACCTGCGTCGCCACCAGCTTGGCCACGCCGGAGTGGGACACCACAACGCCCTTGGGACGCCCGGTGGAGCCGGAGGTGTAGATCACGTACGCGGCGTTCGCCGGCACGATCGGCGCGCCGGGGTCGGTGGCCGGCGCGCCGTCCAGCGACAGCTCGTCGAGCAGCACGACATCGCCGTCGAAGCGGTCGGCCAGCTCGCGCGTGGTCACCACGCAGACCGGCCGGGCATCGGACACCATGAACGCGATGCGATCGGCCGGATAGTCCTGGTCCAGGGGCAGATAGGCGGCGCCGGCCTTGAGCACCGCCAACTCCGCGATGATCGTCTCCAGCGAACGCGGCACCGCCAGCGCGACCACTCGCTCCGGACCCGCACCGTGCTCGATCAGGACGTGCGCGAGGCGGTTCGCCCAGGCGTCCAGCTCCGTGTAGGTCAGCTCCCGGTCACCGAACACAAGCGCCACCGCGTCCGGCGTCGCCGCGACCCGTGCGGCGAACAGCTCGGGAAAGGTGGCCGGCGGCGCGTCGAGGTCGGTGTCGTTCCACTCGACCAGCAGCTGCCGCAATTCCGGCTCCGACAACAGGCGAAGGTGTCCGACCGGACACTGTGGACGCTCCAGCGCATCCGTCAGCAGCTGCTCGAAGTGCCGCAGCATCTGATCCACGGTGGACACATCGAGGACGTCCTCGCGGTAGCGCGCCTCGAGAACGCCGCCGGCCGCGGACAAATTCAGATCCAGCGGGAGGTCCGTCTCCGCGGCGAAGCCGATGTTCACCAGCGCGACACCGCCGCGGCCGCGCTCGGGCTGCAACTCGCCGACCAGCTCGTCGAACGGGATCTGGTGCGCCAGGGCCGCGGCGTGGGCACCCCGGACCCGCGTGACGACCTCGGCGAACCCCGGCGCGCCGGCGAGGTCGACGCGAATCGGGAGGAGCGAGCCGGTGCCGAAGACGATGTCGGCGGTGCCAGCGTAGCGGTGCAGCAGGACGACGAACGCCGCCATCAGCGTCGCGTCGTCCAGGTCGAACGGCAGCGCTCGGGTCGCCCGACCGCGCGGCGGGGCGGGCTCGGCCGGGTGCGGCCGGTCCACCGGCAGCAGGAGTTCCTTCGGCGCCGTGGCGAGCCGATCAAGCCAGAACCCGAGGTCCGCGACCTGCCGCACAGCGTCACCGTTGCTCACCGGTACCCCAGCCTCCTGCCCTGATCGAACCCAAACTTAGGCGACCCTAACAAAGGATAGGCTCAGGTACCATCGGTTAGCCTTACCTAAATCGACGAGCACCCGGAGGGCGCATGGGACCCGAGCGACGTCCGCCACACCAGGTGGCCCGGGCGCTCGGTCTGCTGGCCGCCGTTGCCGCGCTGGGCCTGCTCTGCCTGCTGAGCGTGTGGCTCGGCTCCAAGGAGATCGCCTTCGACGACGTCTGGCATGTGCTGCTGCACAACGACGGCTCGGCCGACGCCGTGATCATCCACAGTGTCCGGCTGCCCCGCACCGCGCTCGCGGTGCTCGTCGGCGCCGCGCTGGGCCTGGCCGGCACCGTCATGCAGGCACTCACCCGCAACCCGCTGGCCGACCCGGGGCTGTTCGGCGTGAGCGCCGGCGCGGCGTTCGCGATCGTCTTCTCGATCGCGGTGTTGGGCGTCAGTTCGCTCTACGGCTACATCTGGTTCGCCTTCGCCGGCGCGCTGGCCGCCACCGCCGTCGTCTACTTCCTGGGCACGCGCGGCAATGCCGGGTCGAGCCCGGTCAAACTCACCCTCGCCGGCGCGGCGGTCACTGCGCTGCTCGGCTCGTTCACCAGCGCGATGGTCCTGACGGATCCGGTGGCGCTCAACCGCTTCCGGTTCTGGTCGGCCGGCTCGCTGTCGAGCGTGGACGGCGGCTCCCTGGCGCGCGTGCTGCCGTTCATGCTGGTCGGCATGGTGCTGGCGATCGCCAGCGGGCCGGCGCTGAACAGCCTCGCCCTCGGCGACGACGTCGCGATCTCGCTGGGCCGCCGGCTGGGTCCGCTGCGGCTGCGCGGCGCCCTGGCGATCACGCTGCTCACCGGCGCGGCCGTGGCCGTCGCCGGGCCGATCGTGTTCCTCGGGCTGATCGTCCCGCACGCGGTGCGGTTCGTGCTCGGGACGGATCATCGCTGGCTGCTGCCGTATTCCGCCGTGCTGGCGCCGTGTCTGCTGCTGGCGGCGGACATCCTCGGCCGGATCATGGCACGGCCCATGGAGATCCGGGCCGGCGTGATCGTCGCGTTCCTCGGCGCGCCGTTCTTCATCTACCTGGTCCGCCGGCGCAAGCAGCTGGAGTCGTGATGCTGACGGTCCGTCTCGCCACTCCACCCGTGTCCTGGCGGCTGCGGCCGCGGCTGGTGGCCGTCGGCCTGACGCTGTTCGTGCTGGTGTTCCTGCTGTTCTGCCTGGGCATGACCATCGGGGACGTCCCCCTCGGCCTTTCGGACGTGTTGTCGGGTCTGGCCGGTGTCGGGGACGCCGGAGCCGCGTACATCGTGCAGGATCTGCGGATGCCCCGGGCGCTGACCGGGCTGCTGGCCGGGCTCGCGTTCGGCGCGTCCGGCGCGGTGTTCCAGACCATCACCCGCAACCCGCTGGCCAGCCCGGACATGATCGGCATCAACGCCGGCGCGGCGACCGCGGTGGTCGCCGGCATCGGGGTCGGCTTCGGCGGCGGGCTCGGCACCACGACCCTCGGCCTGTTCGGCGGCCTGGCAACCGGGCTGCTGGTGTATGCGCTGGCATGGCGGCGCGGCACGACCGGGTACCGGATTCTGTTGGTGGGTATCGGCATCTACGCGATGTGCACCAGCCTGACCGACTACCTGCTCAGCCGGGCCCAGATCACCGACGCGCAGGCGTCGATCGGTTGGCTGGTCGGCAACCTCGCCAATCGTGGCTGGGAAAACGTTGTGCCGTTGGCGCTTTCGCTGGCCGTGCTGTTCCCGGTCGTGCTGGGGCTGGCGCGATGGATGGGCACGCTCCAGCTCGGCGACGAGGTCGCCGCCGGGCTCGGCACGCCGGTGCAGCCGGTGCGTCTGGGCCTGCTGCTGGCTGGTGCCGGATTGGTCGCGTTCGCGACGGCCTCGGCTGGCCCGATCGCCTTCGTCGCATTGACCGCCCCGCAGATCGCGCAGCGCCTGGCCCGTTTGTCCGCGCCGCCGATCGTCACGTCCGCCCTGACCGGGGCGGTCATCGTGCTGGGCAGCGACATCCTGGCTCGTGTGGTCGTCGAGCTGCCGGTGGGCATCGTCACCGGCGCGCTCGGCGCCCCGATCCTGCTCTGGCTGCTGGCCAGGGCCAACCGTTCCGGAGGCTGACACACCATGACATCGGACGCGCCATCGCTGCGGGTGGAGCAGCTGCGGGTCGCCTACGACGACCGGGTTGTCATCGACGGGCTCGACCTCGACATCCCACCCGGGCGGATCACCGCGATCGTCGGCGCGAACGCCTGCGGCAAATCCACGCTGCTACGTACCCTCGCCCGTCTGATCACGCCGCGCGCCGGTACGGTTCACCTTGACGGACGGTCGATCCACGACCTTCCCACCCGTCAAGTGGCGCAGCGGCTGGGCATCCTGCCGCAGTCGCCGGTGACACCGGAGGGCATGACCGTCGCGGATCTGGTGAGCCGGGGCCGTGCCCCGCACCAGACCTGGTGGCGTCAGTGGTCCACTTCGGACGAAGAGGCCGTGCGAGATGCGTTGCTGGCGACCACGATGATTGACCTCGCCGAACGGCCCGTGGACCAACTCTCCGGCGGCCAGCGGCAGCGGGCCTGGATCGCCATGGCGGTCGCGCAGGGCACGCCGGTGCTGCTGCTGGACGAGCCGACGACCTACCTCGATCTGGCGCACCAGATCGACGTGCTGGACCTGGTCGTCGACCTGAACCGGCTGGAGGGGCGGACGGTGGTGATGGTGCTGCACGATCTGCCGCAGGCCTGCCGCTACGCCGACCACGTGATCGCGATGAAGGCCGGCAAGATCGTGGCTTCCGGGCGTCCTAGCGAGGTGATCACCGAGGAGCTGGTGGAGCTGGTGTTCGGCGTGCGGTGCCAGGTGGCGCCGGATCCCGTAAGCGGGACACCGATGGTGATCCCGATCGGGCGGCACCACCCGGGGCCGGCGTAGCTAGCGGGCGCTGACCGCGTATTCGACAGCCGGGTTCGGCACGGCGCGGCGGTCCACAATGGATCCCAGGATCTCGCCGACCCGTACGGCGGTGTTCGACAGCAGCGAGGACGTGATGCCGTGCGTGTGCTCGGTGCCGCCCTGAAGGTAGATTCCGCCGCGCACAACGGTGTCCGTGGTGATCCGGTAGTCGCGCTCCACCCGCAGCCGACCCTCCTCGTCGCGTGCACACCGCGGGCCGAGGTCGCCGAGCAGCGACGTCGGGTCGGCGGGACGGTAGCCGGTGGCGTAGACGACCGCGTCGGCGTCGAGGATCGTGCGCTCGCCGGTGGTGAGCGACTCGACGGCCGCCGTGACCGCGCTCCCGGTGTCCACCACCTCGACCGGGCGGGACACGTTGAACAGCCGAAGCCGTTGCACGCCAAGCACCTGCTCGCGATAGACGCGCCGGTACAGCTCGTCGATCAGGTCGACGTCGACGGCGGAGTAGTTGGTCGCGCCGTGGTAGCGCATCAGGCGGTCCTTGACCGGCTCGCCCGCCCGGTAGAACTGATCGACGGCGTCCGGGTCGAAGATCCGGTTCGCGAACGAGCTGTCGTCGGCCGGGCTGTAGCCGTAGCGGGCGAACACCGCGCAGACCTCCGCGCGCGGGAACTCGTCGTGCAGCAGCGCCGCGACCTCCGCCGCGCTCTGCCCCGCGCCGACCACCACGAACCGGCGCGGATCGGCGGTGCGCAGGCGTTCCATGCGGAAGAGCAGCTCGCTGTTGTGCCAGATACGGGAGCCGGCGGTGACGCCGTCGGGCAGCTGCGGGCGCAGACCCGTGCCCATCACCAGGTTCCGGGCGCGCAGGGTGGTGCCGTCCGAGGCCTCGACGTCGAAGAACGCGATCTCGTCGCCGTCGTGGACCGGCCGCACCGAGACGACCTCGACGCCGTAGGAGACGACGTCGTCGACCTTGGCCGCTGCCCACTCGAAGTAGTCGTGGAACTCGACCCGCAGCGGGAACAGGTTCTTGTGGTTGATGAAGTCGACCAGGCGGCCGGCGCCGTGCAGGTAGTTCACGAAGCTGAACTCGCTGGTCGGGTTGCGCATGGTGACCAGGTCCTTGAGGAAGGACACCTGCATGGTGGCGGTGTCGATCAGCATGCCCCGGTGCCAGCCGAAACGTGGCTGCCGCTCCAGGAAGTGCGCCGTCACCGGCTCCCCCGCACCCGCGTTGTGTTCGGCGAACGCGATCGCCAGGGCCAGGTTCGACGGCCCGAACCCGACCCCGACGACGTCGTAGATCGGGACCTGTTCGCCGGCCACAGCACTCATGTCGCTCCCCTGGACGGTCCTGCGTTATTGAGGGCACCCTAACCTAACTTAGGCTAGCCTACCCTAGTACGTTCGCGGTGATGTTCGTCCCGCGATCACCCGGGGGAGCGCTTTCCCGGACGCGGCTCGTCAAGAGTTAAGACGGCGCGGCGCGCGTCCGGCAGCGCAGAATCGGAAGCGGACGACAGCCGCCAATGGGAGTACCGTGCCGACGATTCCCGCCCCGAGAACCACCTGCGACCCGCTCGACGCCGCCGACGCCTTCATCGTCTCGCTGCACACCGTCGTCCACGCGCCCCGGCAGACCGCGCGCACCCGCGTGGTGCTGCGGGCCCGCCGCGACGGCGTGGACCGGTACGCGCCGGGCCTCGAACTGGGATCACGGGTGATCGACACCCGGAACTGCCGGGCCGTCAACGGGATTCTCCTGTTCGACAACGCCCTGCTGGCCGGCGAGACGTGCATTGTGGAGTACGAGGTGTGCCGGGCCCCGTCGGACCACTGGGAGCACGTGCTGGCCACGTCCGCCTGGGACCTGGTGATCCAGGTCCGGTTCCACCCGGCCGCGCCGCCGGCACGATGCCTGGGGTATCAGGGAAACGACGGCCGGCTGGTGGAGTCGCCGGTGACGTTGACCGGCGGCATGTCGGCGCACACCGTCACGCTGGACGCCCGCCCCGGGGTGCACGGGATCCGGTGGGAGTGGACGTGAATCCCGTTCGTACATTCGGGGTGTCTGACGGTGTTTCATTTGTGGGCGAACTCGCCGGGGTGCAGGGCGGCGGCGAGGGTGGCGAGGTGGGCGGCTATCCAGGGGAGGGATTCGGGGGTGTCGCTGGTGAGGGCCGCTAGCTTCTGGGCGTCGGTGTCGCCGTAGAGGAGGCTGGTGGCGACGCGGATCCGGCAGGCGGCGGGGTCGTCGCCGAACTCGGAGCCGGGGAGCACGACAACTCCGTTGCTGGCCAACAGGTGTTCGGCGACCTGCCGGTCGGTGTCGAAGCCGGGCACGTGCGGGTACAGGTAGAACGCGCCGTCGGGCGGCGGGGTGTCGAAGAGGGCTGCGACGGCGGCCCCGACCCGCAGGTGCAGGTTTCGGCTCTGCGCAACGCGTTCCACCAGGGCCGGCGGCTCGGAGAATGCCAAGGCGGCAGCGTGCTGCACGGGCTGGGCGGGCGCCGACCAGACCTCGCTGGCCATGTCGATCACGGCGTCGCGCAGGGCGTCATCGCCGAACCGGGCGACTCCCAGCCGCCAGCCGCCGAGGGCGAGGCTCTTGCTCAGCCCGGACGTGACCACGACCCGGTGCGGCACAACGGAGGCCGGGCTCAGCAACTCCATTTCGGTCAGGTCGCGGTAGATCTCGTCGGAGACGATCAGCAGGTCGTGCCGCTCGGCGACCTCGCACAGCTCGCGGATCACCGGCGGCGGCGCCAACCGACCGGTCGGGTTGTCGGGCAGCGTCACGACCACCGTGGACAGCCGACCTTCCCGTGCCACGGCGTCGAGTTCGACGGGATCGGGCACGCCGCCGACGCTACGAACCCGCACCACGGGAAGCCCGTGCATGGCGGACTGGGCGGCGTAGCTCACCCAGCTCGGACGAGGCAGCGCGACGCCACCGCCCCGCGCGCCGAGGATCGCCCACAGCAGCGGCTTGCTGCCCGGTGCGGCGACCACCTGCGATGCCTCGGTCGGCAGTCCGCGCCGCGACCAGTACCCGGCGGCCGCGTCCCGTAAGGCGGGAATCCCGGCGACCGGACCGTAGCCGGCGAACCCGGCCGCGTCGGAGAGCGCTTTCGCGAGCAGGGGATGCACGGGCAGGCCGGCCTCGCCGAAGCCGAGCGGCACCACCGGCAAGCCCTGGGCCCTGCGGCGGGCGATCGCGTCATTGGCGGCGAGCGTTGCGGAGACTGGCATGCCACCACCGTGCCCGCCGTCGAGCAACACGTAAAGCGCGAATCTTCGACGGCGAGCATAAGCTAACCCGATGCTCGAACTCCGCCGCCTGGCCCTGCTGCATCAGTTCGCCGCCCTCGGCAGCATCGCCGCGGTCGCCGCCGCCACCGGCTACTCCGCCTCGGCCGTGTCCCAGCAGCTCGCGGTCCTCGAACGGGAGGCCGGCGTCGCCCTGCTCGAACGCTCCGCCCGCAGCGCCGCCCTCACCGAAGCGGGCCACCGCCTGGCCAAACACGCCGCCACGGTCCTGGACGCCGTCGAGGCGGCGGAGTCCGACCTCGCCGACGCCGCCGGCGACACCACCGGCCGCGTCGTCGTCAGCACCATCCCGACCGTCGCGGTCGCCGTCGCTCCCCACCTGGTCCTCATCGACGGCCCGCAGGTGGTGCTCCGCCAGTACGTGGACGACGAGGCCCTGGAGCGGCTGCGCACCCGCGAGGTCGACATCGCCATCGTGGACGTGTGGGACGACGCCCCACCGGAACCCGGCCTGGTCCGCACCACGCTGATGAACGATCCGCTGGTCATCGCCGGCCTCCTCGACCACCCGACCTGGCTCGTCGCGCCAGCCGACCAGCCGTCACGGCGCGTCGCCGAGGAGGTGATGACCGAGCTGGGCGTGCAACCCGACTCCCGCTGGGAGTTCATGGGCCTGGCCACCATCGCCAGCCTGGTCGCCGCCGGCGTCGGCGCCGCTGTCCTCCCCCAGCTGGCGCTGCTGCACGTCGACGTGCCCACCACGCCCACTGGCCGGTCCCGGCGGATCGACGCCGTCATCCGCGCCGGATCCCAGGTCCGCCCGGCCGTCCGAGCCGTCATCGGCGCGCTTCAGGAGCTGGCGTGACTACCGCACCGCGCTTCGCCCACGTCGCCATCGGCGTGATCACCGGCGGCCGCCGGCCGGGCCGCCCGTCAGGATCGTGACCACGATCATCGACAGCGCCGCACCGACCCTGGCGAGCCGAACTCTCATCGCTGGTGCTCCCTTGATGTTCGCGAATACGTGCGACGGCATCGTGGTCGGCGGCCGCGCCCGGCGGCGCCGATCCCGAACATCGGCGAACAAGGCCGAACAGACCTGTCGACGGCCGGTTCGACGGCGATAGCCTTCGGCGACACCGAGACTGGGGCGGGCACAGGTGACCGAGCTGGACACCGCCGGCGCGGACACGCTGGCAGACCTGGCGGAACTGCTGCGCACGCTGCGTCGGCGACACGCCCGCACCAGCCGGGACAGCGAGTTGACGTATCGCGAGCTCGCGGCGAAGACCGGCTGGTCGCTGACGGCGGTGGCGGAGTACTTCACGGGAAAGACCCTGCCGCCGACCGATCGGTTCGACGCGCTGGTGGTTCTGCTCGGCGCCACGCCGGCCGAGCTGGGCGCGCTGGCGACGGCGCGGGACCGGGTGGCCGAGCTGCGCAGGACCGATCGCGCGCCGGCGCCGAACTCCGTGCCACGACAACTACCCGCCTCGGTGCGGCGATTCACCGGCCGTGCCACCGAGTTGGCGGCGTTGGCCGAGCTCCTGGACGAGCCGGTCACGCCCGGCGCGGTCCGCGTCGCGGCGATCAGCGGCGCGGCGGGCATCGGCAAGACGACTCTGGCCGTGCAGTGGGCGCACCAGATGGCACACCGCTTCCCGGACGGCCAGCTGTATGTGAACCTGCGCGGATTCGACGCCGGCGCGACGGTCAGCCCGCCCGCGGCGATCAGGAGTTTTCTCGATGCCCTGCACGTGAATCAGGCGCCAGAAAGCCCGGACGCACAGGCCGCCCTGTACCGCAGCCTGTTGGCCGATCGGCGGATGCTGATCCTGCTGGACAACGCCCGCGACACCGCGCAGGTGCGGCCGTTGTTGCCGGGCGCGCCCGGCTGTCTGGTGCTGGTCACGAGTCGCAATCAGCTCAAGGGTTTGGTCGCGACGGACGGCGCGGAGCCGATCACGCTGGACGTGCTCAGCGCCGACGAGGCCCGCGAACTGCTGGCCCGTGCCGTCGGCGCCGAGCGGGCGGCGGCGGCTCCCGGTGCGGTGGACGAACTCGTCGCGCACTGCGCGCGGTTGCCGCTGGCGCTGGCGATCGTGGCCGCGCGGGCGGCGGTCAACCCGCGGGTTCCGCTGCCGGACCTCGTACGCGAGCTGGACGAGAGCCGGCTGAGCGCCTTCGCCGGCGACGATCCGGCGACCGACCTGCGGGCGGTGTTCTCCTGGTCGTACCACGCGTTGGAGGCCGAGGCCGCGAGGGCGTTCGGACTGCTGGGGCTGGCGCCGGGCCCGGACATCGACCTGTCGGCCGCCGCGAGCCTCGTCGGACGTCCACTCCAACAGACCCGAGTCCTGTTGCACGGCCTGGAATCCGCGTCGCTGATCCAGCAGTGGGCACCCGGCCGCTATCGGATGCACGACCTGATCCGCTTGTACGCCAAGGATCAGGCCGCGGACCCGGCAGCGCTCCAGCGGCTGACGGACTTCTATGTGCACACGGCCTTCGGCGCCGAGCGTCTGCTCCAGCCCTTGCTGCCGCCGATCCCGCTCGACCCGCCGGCCGACGGCTGCACCCCCAAAGTGATCACCGACCAGGCGGGCGCGCTGGCGTGGTTCGCCGCCGAGCACCGGAATCTCCAAGCGGCGCAATGCCTTGCCGCCGATCGTGACGTCTGGCGGCTGGCCTGGACGCTGACCACGTTCCTGTACCGGCAGGGTCGGTTCCACGACGCGCTCGCGGTCTGGCGGGCCGGCGAGGCGGCGGCCGCCAAGCTCGACGATCCGATGATCCGCACCGGCACGCACCAGCTGCTGGGCGCAATCTACGGCGAGCTCGGCCGACACGAGGAAGCTTTGCGGCACTTGAACATCGCCGCCGGGGCCGGCGACACGCCCGGCCAGGCGTACACCCATCACGCCCTCGGCTGGCTCTGGTCGCTCCGCGGCGATCACCAACGGGCCCTGCGGCACGCCGCCGAGTCGCTGCGGCGGTACCGCGCGCTGGGCATGCCGGCAGGCGAGGCACGTGAGCTGACAGTGATGGGCTGGTACCGCGCGCTGTCGGGAGACTTCGAACGCGCCCGCTGCGACGGCGAGGCCGCCCTGGCCACGGCGCGTCGGCACGCGCTCGCCGAGGACGAGGCGCTCAGCACCAGCGTGCTCGGCTTCATCGCCTTCAACACCGGCTTCCACGTCGCCGCGCGCAGCCACCTGGAGCGGGCGGACACGTTGCTGTACAACGTCGGCAACCTCTACTACCAGGCGACGGTGCTCGACTACCTGGGGCGTACGCACGAGGCCCTGGACGACCCCGCCGAGGCCTCCTGCTGTTGGCGCAAGGCCCTTGCGCTGTACCGGGAACAGCACCGCGCCGCCGAGGCCGATGACCTCGAACGACGCATGGCGGACACTCGCGTCACCGCGCCGAGAGGGTGACGCTTTCCCGGCCTGGCCGGGAAAAGTGCCCGCATGAGCATGAATGCATTCCCTGCCGGCTGGGGGCGGCCGGGCGCGAACCTGACCACCATGACGGACACCCATGACGTGACCGGTCGCCGGGCTTTCCTCAGCACGGCGGTCAAAATCGCCACCGGCGTGGCCGCGGCCGCCGCGCTGCCCACCCTGCTCTCCGGCGCCGCGTCCGCGGCCCCGCTGAGCACGCAGAACCAGTGGCGGTTCTGCCAGAAGTGCTACGGCCTGTTCTTCTGGGGCTATCCGACCAACGGCGTCTGTCCGGCGGGCGCGGACCACAGCGCCCAGGGCTTCAACTTCACGCTGTCCTACGACGTCGCGCCGAACGCCAACGCGCAGGACAACTGGCACTTCTGCCAGAAGTGCTTCGGCATGTTCTTCCGCGGCTACCCCACGGACGGGGTCTGCCCGGCCGGCGGCGGACACGACGCCCAGGGCTTCAACTTCGTGCTCACCCATGACGTCGCGCCGACCGGCACCGCCCAGAACCAGTGGCGGTTCTGCCAGAAGTGCTTCGGGCAGTTCTACTGGGGCTACCCCGGCAACGGTGTCTGCCCCGCCGGCGCCGACCACAGCGCCCAGGGCTACAACTTCGTCCTCTCCCACTTCAGCTGAGTCCCAACCCCCGCGAGTCGCGCTCACAGACACACCGAATGTAGGTTTCAGGCAGAAACGAGCCTCGGTCTCGGATCTGCCCGACACCGCATTTCGGTGTGACGCTGGGCGGGACTCGCCGGGTCTGCCTGAGACCTACATTCGCTCTGTCCCAGAGCGCGACTCGCGGGGGTCAGTGGAGGCGGGAGCCCATTTTGGAGAGGTAGGCCAGGGCGGTGGGCTCGTCGCCGTCGGGGACGCCGATGACGATCTCGTCCACGCCGAGACCCGCCAGGTGCTCGATGCGCTCGGGGGTCGCCCGGTCCAGCGCCACGATGTACGGCTTGCCGGCGCGACCGGCTTTCGCCCAACGCTCCAGCAGCAGCCGGACGCTGCCGTCGACGTCGCCCTCCCCCGGCGTGGTGATCCACCCGTCGGCATGCGCGGCGATCCAGTCGAAGGTCCGCTCCGTGCCGCCCGCGCCCACGAGCACCGGCAGCGACGCCTGCACCGGCTTGGGGTACGCCCAGCTGTCCCCGAACGACACGAACTTCCCCTGGTACGACG
Source organism: Kutzneria buriramensis (assembly GCF_003387475.1). GTDB lineage: Bacteria > Actinomycetota > Actinomycetes > Mycobacteriales > Pseudonocardiaceae > Kutzneria > Kutzneria buriramensis. The sequence continues at coordinate 38,827 of NZ_QUNO01000027.1, forward strand.
CCACATCGCAGGTCCACAGGGCCCGCATCGCCTCCAGGTACTCCCGCAGCGCGGTGTACCGGTACCGGCCGGGGATGCCGTGATCGGCGAGTTCGTCGGTGTTCCACCCGAAGCCGGCCCCCAGCGTGACCCGCCCGCCGGACAGGAAGTCCAGGGTGGCGATGGTCTTGGCCAGGGTGATCGGGTCGGACTCCACGGGCAGCGCGACCGCCGTGGCCAGCCGGATCGTCGACGTCACGGCGGCCGCCGCGCCGAGGCACACCCACGGGTCCAGCGTCCGCAGGTACCGGTCGTCGGGCAGCTCCGCGCCGCCAGTGCGCGGGTGCGCCGCGTCCCGCCGCACGGGGATGTGCGTGTGCTCGGGGACGTAGAACGAGTGGAAGCCGGCGTCCTCGGCCGCCTTCGCGCACACCGCGGGCCGGATGCCCCGGTCGCTGCTGAACAGCACCACCCCGAACCTCATGACACCTCGCAAACTAGAACGTGTTCTAGTTGCAAGATAGCAGCCGCCGGTCGGCGGTGTCTCCTGCACGGATGCCACCGCTAGGTTGCACCGCATGCTCACCGCGCTGTCCGTTGCCGTGCTCGCGCTGGCCACCGTCACGCCGCCGGGCCCGGTCACCATCGACCTGGTCTCGGCCACCGGCACCGGCTGCCAGTCGGGCACCACGGCGGTCTCGATCTCCCCCGACAAGCAGGCGTTCACGGTGACCTACAGCGATTTCACCGTGCAGGGCCACGGCCAGACGGCACACAAGGACTGCACCCTCACGGTCCAGGTGAACCCGCCAGCCGGCTTCACCTACGGCATCGACGAGACGGACTTCCGCGGCTTCGCGCACCTTGACGCCGGCGCCCGCGGCGTCGTCACGTCCACGTACCACTTCACCGGCCTGCCGACCAGGCACGCCACGCAGACCTTCGCCGGTCCCGTGGACGACGACTGGCAGTTCACCGACATGCCCGACGCCGGGTCGGTGGTGCACGGGCCGTGCAAGGAACACAAGCCGCTCACCATCACCGCCGACCTGAAGCTGGACGGACAGTCCGCGGCCAGCTTCATGACCATGGACTCGACCGACGGCGAGGTCAGCCTGCGGTACCACCTGTCCTGGTTGCAGTGCTGACGGCGATCGCCGTCAGAACGAAGCCGTCGCGGACCAGGAACCGGCCCTCGAAACCCGGCACCGGCAGGTCGTCGACCAGCAGCTCCACCGAGAACGTGTTCTCGCCGGGGTGGAAGGTCAGCCGGGCGTCGCCGAAACCGAGCCACCGCTGGGTCAGCGGGAACCACGCCTTGTAGACGCTTTCCTTTGCGCTGAACAGGATCCGGTCCCAGTGCAACCCCGCCGGCAGCCCGGCGAGCATCGCCCGCTCCTCGGGCAGGGTGACCACGTCGAGCACCCCGTTGGGCAGTTCCGCGTCCGTCTCCGCGTCGATGCCGACGGTCAGCACCTCGGCGGACCGCGCCACCGCCGCCGCGCAGTAGCCGCGGGTGTGGGTGATGCTGCCGACGATGCCGTCCGGCCACAGCGGCTGCCGCTTGGGTCCACGCAGGATCGGGACCTCGGGCACGCCGAGCTTGCCCAGCGCCCGGCGCGCACAGCTGCGGGCGATCGTGTACTCCCGCACCCGCTTCTCCACGGCGCGAGCGATCTCCGGCTCCTCCTCCGGCAGCAGCCGCGCGTCGGGGTCGTCCCCGACCACGTCGGCGGAGACCACCTCGGCGGGCAGCAGGTCCTCGATCACGGGGCCGACGTTACCGGTCGCGCCGGAAGATGAGGGCCAGCACACGCAGCACCAGCACGGCGCTGATGATCAGCAGGCTGTAGCCGCACAACTGGAGCAGGGTGATCTGCGGCGCGGCGCTGTCGGCTGCGAGCAGGATCACCGCCATCACGCCGGCGGTCGCGCCCAGCACGGTCAGCAGCACCTGGTGCAGCAGTTCCGTCACGTACTGGCGGTCGCGCCGGTCGGCCCACAGCCGGATGTTGAGCCCCAGTCGCCCGTTCTCCAGGGCGCCGGCGATCCGCTCGACCCGCCGCGGCAGCCGTCGCAGCATCGGCACGAGCGTCACCAACTCGTCCATCGCGGTTTGCCGCAACGCCTCCGGGTCCATGCCCTGCTGCACGTAGCCGGCGGCGACGCCGCGCGCCTCGGCGACCAGGTCGAAGCCAGGGGACAGCTGCGTGAGGCCGCCTTCCAACGTCGCGAGCGCCCGGAACACCGCCGCCACCTCGGGCGGCACCGACAGGCCGAAGTCGGCGACGATCTTGAACAGGTCGGCGAACATGCGCACCCCGGCGGGCGCGCCGGCACTCAGGTGCCGGGCCAGGAACTGGCCGATCGCCCGCTCCAGCTGCACCTGGTCGATCTCGTCCGGCCGCCGCACCACCTCCAGCAGCGCGTCGGCCATGCCGAGCACGTCCGCCTTGTCCATGGCCAGCAGCAGGCGTTGCAGGGCCTCGCGCAGCGCGCCGTCCAGCCGGCCGACCGAGCCGAAGTCGATCATGCCGAGGCCGCCGCCGGCGAGCAGCAACACGTTGCCGGGATGGGGATCGGCGTGGAAGACGCCGTCCAGCATCACCTGGCGCAGCATGGTGTCCAGCAGCGTGCGGGCCAGCCCCTCACGGTCCGGAGTCTCCGGCCCGGCCGCGCTCAGCGCCACGCCGTCCAGCCGCTCCATGACCAGCACCCGCTTGCCGGACAACGACTCGTACGGCTTGGGATAGTGCACGTCGGTGCGGCTGCCGGCCGCGACGGCCACCATGTTCGCCGTCTCGACGCGGAAGTCGAGCTCCTCCCGCATGGCGTCGGCGAAACCCGCGGCCAGATCGCGCACGCCGATCGTGCGGCCCCAGCGGGTCCGGGCATGCAGGGTGGCGGCCAGCCGCGCCACGATGTCCAGATCGCGCTCCACCACCGAGCCGATGCCGGGCCGCTGCACCTTCACCACCACCCGCTCCCCCGACTTCAGCGTCGCCGCGTGCACCTGCGCGACCGACGCCGCCGCCAGCGGCTGGGGCGAGAACTCCGCGAACACCTCGGTCACCGGCCCGCCGAGTTCCTGGGCCAGCACCCGCTCCACCTCGGGCCACGGCACCGGCGCGACCCGGTCCCGCAGCCGGCTCAGCTCGTCCACGAACTCGGGCGGCAGCAGGTCCCTGCGGGTGGACAGGATCTGCCCCAGCTTCACGAACGTCACGCCGGCCTCGTCCAGCGCGGTCGCAAGCGACGCCGCCAGCCGCGACCGGCCGTTGGGCAGCGTCAGGTCGGCCCGCCGCCGGCCGGTCAGGTACGGCCCGAGGCCGTGCCGGACGGCGATGCGGGTGATCCTCGAGTACCGCCGGGCCCGCGCCGCCTGGCCGCGCAGGCCGCGGACCAGGTCCACCGGGTGCGGCACCGAGCCGGTCGGCACCAGCACCTCGGCCAGCACCAGGCAGATCATCGCGCCGAGCACCGCCGCGGCCAGGCCCAGCACGGTGAGGAACAGCTGCGCGCCGCCGCCGGCGGCCAGGATCGTCGTGCGCATCCCGTTCAGGATCGGGTCGAACAGGGCGACCGCGATCAGGCCGGCGGCCAGCCGCCGCCACAGCCCGAAGTTCAGGCCCAGCAGCCGCGACATCATGCCCGCGAACAGCAGCCCGGTCACCACCGTGAACACCGCGAGCAGGACGAAGTTCGCCACGTTCCCCATGATCGTGCAGGCTACGGCGAACGGACCTAGCGCGAGGGACGAACGGTCCCGCACGATGTGCTCGGCTGCCACCATCCGACTGGAGCAGCCTCATGTTCAGACGCCTCACCCTGCCGGTGGCCGCCGCGCTGGCGCTCGCAGCCATCACCGCGGTTCCCGTCACCGCAGCCACGCCCGGCGCCGTCAGCGCCGACTTCGCCCAGACGTCGGTCTGGGGCGGCGGATACCAGGGCCAGTACACGATCGACAACCAGAGCAACCACGGCATCACCAGCTGGAAGGTCGAGTTCGACCTGCCCGCCGGGACCACCGTGTCGTCATCCTGGGACGCCACCGAGACGGTCAGCGGCAGCCACTACACGTTCACCAACAAGAGCTACAACGGCACCGTCGCCGCCGGGGCCACCGCGGCGTTCGGCTTCGTCGCCGCCGGCTCCGCCGCGCCGACGAACTGCCTGCTCAACGGGGCGACCTGCGCCGGCGTGGTGGACAAGACGCCGCCGTCCGCGCCGACCAACCTCAAGGCCGGCACGATCACCACCACCGGCGTCGCGCTGAGCTGGTCGGCGTCCACGGACAACATCGGCGTCACGGGCTACGACGTCTACAAGGGATCGACGAAGGCGTTGACCATCGCCGGCACCTCGGCGACCGTCACCGGCCTCGCGCCGTCCACGCAGTACACGTTCACGGTCAAGGCGCACGACCTGGCCGGCAACCAGTCGGCGGCGTCCAATGCCATCACGGTGACCACGCAGGCCGGCTCCGGCAGCGGCAGCACCTGGCCGCTGAAGGTGGCGCCGTACGTGGACATGGGCTCGTGGCCGACGCCGGTGCTGACCGACACGTCGAACGCCTCCGGGCTGCAGAACTTCACGCTGGCTTTCATCACCGGCAACGGCTGCAAGGCGACGTGGTTCAACGCGTACGACCCGACCACCGGGTGGGATCGGGACGACATCGACGCGCTGCGGGCCCAGGGCGGCGACGTGACGATCTCGTTCGGCGGCGAGGCCGGCACGGAGCTGGCCGGGTCGTGCACGGACCAGACCGCGATCCAGCAGCAGTACCAGGCCATTGTCACGGCGTATTCGGCGAGTCGGATCGATTTCGACATCGAGGGCGCGGCGGTCGTCGACCACACCGCGGTGGACCGGCGCAATGCGGTGCTGGCGAAGTTGCAGGCGGCGAATCCGGGCCTTCAGGTCTCGTACACGCTGCCGGTCATGCCGTACGGATTGACGTCCGACGGCACGTACATCGTGCAGTCGGCGGCGAATCACGGCGTCAACGTCAGCCTGGTGAATGTGATGGCGATGGATTACGGCCAGGGCGACGGCATCGACATGGGCCTGAAGGCGCAGCAGGCCGCGCAGGCGACGCACGACCAGTTGAAGACGATCTACCCGGCGAAGACGGACTCGCAGCTGTGGGGCATGATCGGCGTGACGCCGATGCTGGGCGTGAACGACGACGGCACCACGTTCTCGCTGGCCGACGCGTCGGCGCTGGTCAGCTACGCCAACGGCAAGCACCTGGGCGAGCTGGCGTTCTGGGAGGTCACCCGCGACCGGAACGCGTGCAACGGCAGCCTGACCAACTGCACGAACGTCGCGCAGCAGCCGTACGACTTCAGCAAGCGATTCGAGGGATTCATGGGCTGAGGTGATTCGGGTCGGGGTCTTTTGAGGCCCCGACCCGGTCAGCTCTGACGGGTGTCGCCGTCGATGAGCAACTGGCCGTTGTACCGGATCACCCTGATGACCTTGTGCTGGATGACCGGCGGCTGCCCGTTCTTCGTGTACGTGACGTCGACCGGCACATTGTCCGAGCCGTCGGGATTCGCGGTCACGCCCTGGGCATTGTTGCCGACGACATTGCTGTACTGACCCCAGTAGGCGCTGAAAGCGGCCTGGCTGCCGAACTGCGCCTGCGCGTTCGGCGACAGCATCGCCCAGTTCCCGCCGGGGCCGTTGCCCTGGTCGTAGTAGTTGATCACCAGCTGGCCGGCCTGGCCGAAGTCGATCGGGCCGCCGGTCGGGTCGTTGGTGACGCTGGACGGCGCCGTCGTCGTGGTGGTCGTGGTGGTGGTCGTCGTGCTGCTGCCGGTCGTCGAGGTGGCGCTCTTGCCGGTGGTGGTGCCGTTGGTGCCCGGCTGCTGCGGCGCGGTGGTGGGCGCCGGCGTGGTCGTCGAGCTGTTCACCACGGGCGGCGGGCTGTTGTAGTCGTTGATCACCGTGATGATGATCAGCCCGGCCGCGATGACCAGCACCACGATCACCGCGCCGATGATGATCGCCCGCCGCGACGCGGGCTGGTCGTCCGGCGGGCCGGTGAGGTCCTGGGCGGTGGACTGCTCCGTCGGCAGCGTCGCGGTGGCGAGAAACAGGGACGGCGGCTCCGGCGCCTCGGCGGCCATCACCGCCGTCTTCTGCGACGGCGTCCAAGCCGCGGGACGCCCGGCGCCGACCTCGGTCAGCGCGTCGGCGGCCTCCCGCATGGTGGGACGCGCCGCCGGTTCGGCGTCCAGCATGCCCATCAGCAGCGTGGTGACGGCGCCGGCCTGCTTCGGCGGCGGGATCGTGCCGGTGGCGACGGCGTGCAGCAGCGCGAGGGGGTTCTGGCTGGTGCCGAAGGGCGGCCGGCCCTCGACCGCGTTGTACAGCGTCGCGCCGAGCGAGAAGACGTCGGCGGCGGGGCTCGGGTCGTGGCCGCGGGCCACCTCGGGCGCCAGGTAGGCGGGCGTGCCGGCGGAGATGCCGGTCTGCGTCACGGTGACGTCGCCGACCGCGCGGGAGATGCCGAAGTCGGTGATCTTGGCGGTGCCGTTCTCGGTGAGCAGGATGTTGGCCGGCTTCACGTCCCGGTGCACGATGCCGGCGTTGTGCGCGGCGGACAGCGCCGACGCCACCTGGCCGCAGATCTTCGCGGCCTCCTCCGGCGACAGCGTGCCGCGCTCGGCCAGCACCGAGGACAGGCTGCGGGACGGCAGGAACTCCATCACCAGGCAGGGCTCGCCGTCGTTCTCGGCGACGTCGAACACAGTGATCGCGTTGGGGTGCTGGAGCCGCGCGGCGATGCGGGCCTCGCGCATGGCGCGCCGGCGCGCCTCGTCCGACTCCTGCTCGGACAGGCCCGGCTGGAGCACGAGCTGCTTGATCGCGACCATGCGCTCGAGACGCTCGTCCCTGGCCTGCCAGACGACGCCCATGGCGCCGCTGCCCACGCGTTCGACCAGCCGGTAGTGCCCGCCGATCAGCTGCCCCGTGTCGATGACCGATTACTCCTCGTGAACACCCCGACCCGCACGTCCCTCGATGGGTCACACAATAGCGACCTTGTATTACTACGGGCAGTAGGTGTACGCCACACCCGCACGACGTCCACTATGGACGCCCGAAGGTACGTTGACCAGCATGAGGACAGCAATCGTGACCGGCGCGGGCGCCGGCATCGGGGCGGCCACGGCGGTGGCCCTGCTGGACGCGGGATGGCACGTCGCGCTGGCCGGACGGCGGGAGGCGACGCTGCGGGAGACGGCCGGCGACCGGGAGAACACGCTGGTCGTGCCCACCGACGTGGCCGTCGAGGAACAGGTGGACACCCTGTTCGACACGGTCGAGAGCACCTGGGGCCGGCTCGACCTGCTCGTCAACAACGCCGGCACCGGCGGGCGCGCCGCGCCCGTGGCGGAGATGTCGCTGGCGTCGTGGCGGAAGGTTGTGGACACCAACCTCACAGGGTCGTTCCTGTGCGCCCGTGCCGCCTTTCGGGTGATGCAGCGGCAGCGGCCGAGGGGCGGGCGGGTCATCAACAACGGCTCGTTGTCCGCGCACGTGCCGCGGCCGTACTCGGCCGCGTACACCGCCAGCAAGCACGCCGTGACCGGGCTGACCAGGGTGTTGTCGTTGGAGGGAAGGGCTTACGACATCGCGTGCGGCCAGATCGACGTCGGCAACGCCGAGACGGCGATGACCGCCCGAATGGCCGACGGCGTGCCGCAGGCCGACGGCTCCATTCGGCCGGAACCGCGGATGGACGTCTCCGCGGTTTCCGACGCGGTGCTCTACATGGCCGGACTGCCGCTGTCCGCCAACGTGCAGTTCATGACGGTGATGGCGACAACGATGCCATTCATCGGTCGCGGTTGATCCCATTGCCGCCGCTCATGGGACCATCCGATCGTGCCCTGTCAGGACGAAGGTGAATACGCCTCAAGTTGTTACTCCGTTCAGAGGGCTACATTTTTCACAATTTGCGGCTACCGTGTGTCTCACCCGCCCCCCAGTCGTGGAGTATTGGGAAGGACACCCATGCTGAAAACGCTGGCCGCAATCGGTGTGGTTACCTCACTGCTGCAAACGCCGTTTGCGTGGACCAACCCGCCGCCGCCCGACAAGATTGTCATCGACGTCGCGACGGTGAACGGCTCAGGGTGCCCGGCCGGCACGGCCGCCGTCGCCGTGGCCCCCGACAACACGGCGTTCACCGTGACCTACAGCAACTACACGGCCCAGGTCGGCGTCGGCGCGCAGCCCACCGACCTGCGGAAGAACTGCCAGCTGGACCTCCGGGTTCACGTGCCGCAGGGATTCACCTACGCGATCGCCGAGGCCGATTACCGCGGCTTCGGCCATCTGGAGAAGGGTGCCTCCGGACAGGAGCGCGCGAACTACTACTTCCAGGGGAACGCACCGACTGCGTTTGTCTCGCACCCCATCAACGGCCCGTTCGACGACGACTGGCAGAACACCGATACGACGGATATCGGATCGCTGGTCTGGGAGCCGTGCGGCCAGGAACGCGACTTCAACATTAACACCGAGCTTCGGGTCGCCGCCGGAACGTCCAACACGAAGACGACGACCAGCTTCCTGAGCATGGACTCGACGGACGCCAGCATTACCACCATTTACCACTTCGCCTGGAAGACCTGCCCCTGACGCCCAGGGACAGAAACTGACGGCGCGGCAAGATTGCGATACCCCGGGCGCCCCCCATCGCCCGGGGTATCGCTACGCCACAAACCCCCGCGAGTCGCGCTCTCGGACACACCGAATGCGCGTCTCGGACACACCTTGGCGAGTCCCGCCCGGCGTCACACCGAACTGCGGTTTCCGGCAGAGACGAGCAGCGGGTCTCAGATCTGCCCGAAACCTGCATTCGGTGTGCCTGAGAGCGCGACTCGCGGGGGTTACACCAGGTCGAGGAGGCGGCGGCAGCGTTGGACGGCGTCGTCGGGGCCGCTCATGGTGAGCTCGCCGGCGGCCAGGGCGTCGGCCGCGGACATCTGCCCGGCGCCTAATCGCACCAGCGTCACCGCGTCCGCCGTCGCCACCACGGTGGCCTCGCCGGCCCGGCCGGCGGCGGCCTGCACGCGGCCGTCCCGCACCTCGAACCGGAAGACCTCGTCGTCGACGTGGAACTCGTAGTCCTCGTCCACATCGCCGGCCAGCTCGGCGCGCAGCCGGGTCTCCGCGGCGAGGAAGCCCCAGCGCGGCCGCACGGCGTCCATAGTGGACTTTTCCGGCGTGAAGCCGAAGCCCCACCGGGTGAGGTCCAGCACCACCGGCCGCAGCAGCGCGCCGGCATCGGTCAGCTCGTAGGCCGGCCGGCTCGGGCACTGCCGGATGACGCCCCGGTCGACCAGGAACTTCAGCCGGTCGGCGAGCAGGTTGGTGCCCAGGCCGGGCAGGTCGGCCAGCAGGTCGCTGTACCGGCGCGGCCCCAGCAGCAGCTCCCGCACGATGAGCAGCGTCCACCGCTCCCCCAGCACGTCCAGCGCGACCGCGAGGCCGCAGTACTGGTGATAGGCACGCTTGATGTTCAAGATCCTCACCTCCCCCGGGACGCCACTCTAGCCGAAAGTTTGCTGATACAACCTTATCGCCGGGAACGGTCACGGGCGGCGGAATGCACCCAGCTCCGGGTGTTCTTCCACGTATCGATCCAAGAGCCGGCCGGCGACCGTGACCGAATCGACCAAGGGGTGGACGGCGAACGCCCGCAGCGCCGCGTCCCGCGAGCCGGTCCGAGCGGCCTCGATCACGGCCCGCTCAACGGCTTTCACCGCCGTCACGAGCGCCAGCGCATGACCGGGCAGCGGCGCCGTCGCCAGCGGCCGCGCCCCGTTCGCACCCACCAGGCACGGCAGCTCCACGACCGCCTCGGCGTCCACGCCGGGCAGCGCCCCGCGGCCGCGCACGTTGAGGATCTGCGTCGACCGCTCGTCCCCGGCGATCGCCCGCATCAATGACAGCGCGATCCGCTCATAGCCGCCGCCGTCGAGATCGTCGGCGGCCCGCTCCCCCGCACCGGCGCTCTTCCGGTTCTCCGCCATGTACGTGGCCTCGCGCTCCAGCCGGGTCCGCTCCCAGCTCGCCAGCGACCCGCCGCCGTCGTAGAACCGCTGCTGCTGCTCGAGCAGGAACGCCCCTCGGCTCTGCCCGGCGCGCACGGCCTCCCGCGCGAAGTAGTAGAAGTGCAGGTACTCGTTGGGGATCGCGCCCAGCGCGCGCAGCCAGGGCGCGCCGAACAGCTTGCCCTCCTCGAACGACTCCAGCCGCGCGTCGTCGGCGAGCAGCCGCGGCAGCACATCCTCGCCGTCCACGACGACGGCTCGCAGCCAGCCCAGGTGGTTCAGGCCGGCGTAGTCCAGGAACGCCCGCTCCACGCCCAGCGCCTTCATGACGCGTTTGCCCAGGCCGGCGGGCGAATCGCAGATGCCGATGACGCGATCGCCGAGGTGCTCGGCCATCGCCTCGGTGACCATGCCGGCCGGGTTCGTGAAGTTGATGACCCACGCCTTCGGCGCGACCTCGGCGACCGTCCGCGCGATGTCCAGGGCCACCGGCACCGTCCGCAGCCCGTACGCGATGCCGCCCGCGCCGACCGTCTCCTGGCCGATGACGCCCTCTTCCACGGCGATCCGCTCGTCGACGGCCCGTCCGCGCAGGCCGCCGACCCGGATCGCGGAGAACACGAAGTCGGTGCCGGCCAAGGCCTTGCGCAGGTCCGTGGTGACGGTGATCTCCGGCGGCTTCGACGCGGTATGAGCCTGCTCGGCGAGCACCGTGCCGATCGCCGCCAGCCGCTGCGGGTCCAGGTCGTGCAGCACGAGCGAGGTGACGGCGCCGTCGGTCAGCAGCGCCCTGTGCACCAACGGGACCCGGAATCCGCCGCCGCCCAGGATCGTCAGCCTCATGCCGACGACCCTAACCGCCACCGCCCAAATCGGTCAGGCGGTGCGACGCATGTGATCGGCGGGATGCTGCACGATCCGGTTGATCACGGAGCCGGCCGCGCCGCGGACCGCCGCCTCCCAGCCGAGCCGGGACACCTCCACCCGCGGCTCCGTCCACCGGGCACCGAGCACGCGCGCCGACAGCTCGGCCTCCACCGGCTCCCGCAGCCACGGGGCCAGCAACGCGAACATGCCGCCGAGCAGCACGGCGTCCAGGTCGAACAGGTTGACCATGCCGGCCAGCGCCACGCCGAGGGCCTCGCCCGCCGCCTCGACGGCGTCGACCGCCCGCTCGTCGCCGGCCTCGGCCCGCTCCACCAGCCGCGCCAGCGGGCCGGCGGGGGTGGCCAGCGTCGTGCCGGTCCGCGGCGGGAGGCCCGCCGCGCGCAGGATCGCCTCCTGGCCGGCGATCGCCTCCAGGCAGCCGCGCGCGCCGCAGCCGCAGACGGGTCCCTCGGGCCGGACCGTGACGTGGCCGAGCTCGCCGGCGAAGCCGTTGCGGCCGCGGAACAGCTCGCCGCCGACGACCACGCCCGCGCCGATGCCGATCTCGCCGGAGACGTGGATGAAGTCCGTACGGGGCGGGGCGCCGAACCACAGCTCCCCCAGCGCCGCCAGGTTCGCCTCGTTCTCCACGCTCACCGGCGGCCAGCCGCGCCGGGTCAGCTCCGCCACCAGCGGCACCTGCGTCCAGCCGAGGTTCGGGGCCGACGCCAGCAGCCCTTCGGACGTACGGACCAGGCCCGGCACCGCCGCCACGACGCCCGCCACCGGCAGACCGGCGGAGCGCGCGCCGTCCAACGCCGTGTCGACCAGGTCGGCGGCCTCGGCCAGCACCTCGGCGGTGGGGCGGCCCCGGTTGTCCGCCAGCGACACCGCCTGGTGCCGGGGCCGTCCGGACAGGTCCAGCACGCAGCACGCCAGATAGTCGACGTTGATCTCCACGCCGACGCCGACCGGGCCGTCCGGGTTGAGCCGCAGCGCCTGCCCCGGCCGGCCGACGCTGTTGCCGGCCGGGCCGGCCTCGACGATCAGCCCGTGCCGGGTCAGCTCGTCGACCAGGCTGGAGACGGTGGCCTTGGTCAGGCCGGTCGCCGCCGCCACCTCGGCGCGGGAGACGCCCTCGCCGTCGGCGACGCTGCGCAGCACCACGCCCAGGTTGTGGTCGCGCATCCCCTGCTGGCGGACGGGAACGCCGGCCGTTTCACTCACGCCGTGAAGTGTACGGAACGGTTCCGCGTCGGCCTGGCCGAAGGGACTTTGAGCCGAACGTACCAACCTTGCGCGCGGACCGTAATCGGTTGGCTGCCGGCTCCGATGAGGCGGGCATGACGATCGCGCGCAGGATCCAGCAGCGGCTGACGAACTCGAACGATCCCCGGTCGTTGTCGGCACGCGCGCGGGCCAAGCGGTGGGACGAGCTGATGCGCCGGTTCCCGGCGCTGGACTCGATGCGGGTGCTCGACCTGGGCGGCATGCCGGACTTCTGGCGCAAGTCCACCGTGCGCCCGGCCCACGTCACCACGGTGAACCTGCTGACCGCCGACACCGAGGAAGCCTGGATGGAGCACGTCGTCAGCGACGCCTGCGCGCCGGAGGGCCTGTCCGACGAGAAGTTCGACCTGGTGGTGTCCAACAGCCTGCTGGAGCACGTCGGCGGCTACGCGCGGCGGCGGCAGCTCGCGGAGGTCATCCACGGGTACGCGGAACGGCACTGGGTGCAGACGCCGTACCGGTACTTCCCGATCGAGCCGCACTGGGCGTTCCCCGGGCTCCAGTTCCTGCCGGTGTCGGCGCGGGCGGCGGCGGTGCGGAAGTGGCCGCTGGGCCACGCGGCGATCAAGGGCAAGGACGAGTCGACGGACGCGGTGCTCGCGACGGAACTGTTGTCGCTGACCGAGATGCGCCTGCTGTTCCCGTCCTCGGACATCTGGCACGAGCGGGCCGCCGGCCTCACCAAGTCCCTGGTCGCCGTGCGGAGTTGATCTACCCCAAACCCACATTCGGTGTGTCTGTGCTTGTGCCGCGCGTTCCGCGCGGGGCGAGGTCGCTGAAGATCCGACCTCTTTCCTTGTCTCAGCTCGATCGATGAACAGACTCGATCGAGCTGAGCCTGCGGTCCAGAGGCCGGCGCGACCTCGCGCGCTCCCGCGGGGGTTGTCAGATCCAGCCGTTGCGTTTGGCGTGCAGGGCCAGCTGGAAGCGGTTGGCGGCGCCGGTGCGGGACATCAGGCCCTCCAGGTGCCGGAACAGGGTCCGGCGGCTGATGCCCAGCGTCCGGGCCACCTGCTCGTCGCCCAGACCGGCCGCCAGCAGGCCGAGCAGGCGACGCTCGCTCGGTTGCAGGTACGGCCCGGTGTCCTGCTCCCCCAGCGCCAGCGGCAGCGCGGCCCGCCAGCACACCTCGAACAGCCCGGTCAGCGCGGCCAGCAGGCTCGACGGCCGGATCAGCAGCGCCGCGCCCTCGCCGTTGTCGATCTCGGCCAACGACAGCGACAGCAGCGCGCAGTCCGTGTCGAATATCAACAGTTTCACCGGCACCTCGGGCAGCGTGCGGGCCTCCTCGCCGGCCTTGACGCACGGAACCACGTTGTCCGTCAGGTATTCCGACCGCTCCAGCGCCGTCTTCGCATACACCGCGCGGTAGCGGATGCCGGCGGCGAGATTGTCCAGCTCGGTCTGGTTGACGTCCGCGCCGGTGTAGTACGGCGGCGAGTCCAGGCCGCGGACCTCGCTGCGCACCGACTGCTCCAACTGCCGGATCCGGTCCTGCACGGCGGGTCCCCTGATGACCTCGAGCAGGTTCTCGACGCCCTCGACGACTCCCTGCCGCAGCGCGCGAAACGTGTCCGCCGCGGCCACCCGCGCCGCCGCCAGCTCCGCCTCTCTTCGGCGGGTCAACAGGTCCAGCGCCGGGCCGGGCGGCATCGCCACGAACTGCCCGCGGTCCGGGCCCGCCCGACCGGCCAGCCCCACCTGGATCAGTTCCTCGACGCCGCAACGGATCTCGTCCGGCCGATGCCCCACGACCTCGGCGAGCTGGTCCAATGTGGACGTTCCGAGGGCCACCAGCGCGAGGTAGGTCCGCGCGGCCTGTTCGCCGAGTCCGAGGGTGACGAGGTGACCGGTGTCCGCCGAACCCATTGGCATCCCCCTCGGGCAGGTGCGTTTCGGCACATTAGTGCCACTGACACCCGTGCGCCACCGGGGCGGCCCGTGGCGGAGTACACAACGGAGCACGGCTTTCCCTCTACCCTGCCATGGAGGAAACGTGCGCAGTCCCAGACGATGGTTGGCCGCCCTCACCGGAATGGCCGCAATCGCGCTCACCGCCGGATCGGCGATGGCCTCGGCGACCCCGGCGCCCGCCGCCCCGACCAACCACCCCGTCACCCACGTCTGCGACCAACACCCGAAGCCGGGCTTCGCGGCCTGCTTCGCCCTGCGCAGAACGGATGTCACCGCGTCGCCGAACACGCCGTCGCTGCCCAGCGGCTACGGCCCGAGCGACCTGCGCAGCGCCTACAACCTGACCGCCGGCGGCAGCGCGTCGGCGACCGTCGCCATCGTCGACTCGAACGACGACCCCAACGCCGAGTCGGACCTGTCCACCTACCGCTCGACCTACGGCCTGCCGGCGTGCACCACCGCCAACGGCTGTTTCAAGAAGGTCAACGAGAACGGCCAGACCAGCCCGCTGCCCACCGCCGACACCGGGTGGGCCGGCGAGATCTCGCTGGACGTGGACATGGTTTCGGCGATCTGCCCGAACTGTCACATTCTTCTGGTCGAGGCGAACCAGCCGTCCATGAGCGACCTGGGCACCGCCGTGAACACCGCGGTGAGCTTGGGCGCGAAGTACGTCTCCAACAGCTACGGCGGCTCCGAGGACGGCACGGAGAACTCCTCGGACTCCAGCTACTTCAACCACCCGGGCGTCGCGATCACCGCCAGCACCGGTGACTCCGGCTACGGCATCAGCTACCCGTCCTCCTCCGCGTACGTGACCGCGGTCGGCGGCACGTCGCTGAGCCGGGCCAGCAACAGCCGCGGCTGGACCGAATCCGCGTGGAGCGGCGCGGGTTCCGGCTGCTCCAGCGACGTCGCGAAGCCGTCGTTCCAGGGCAGCGTGAACACCGGCTGCTCCAACCGCGCCGACGCCGACGTGTCCGCGGTCGCCGACCCGAACACCGGCCTGGCCGTGTACCAGACCTACGGCGGCAGCGGCTGGGCCGTCTACGGCGGCACCAGCGCGTCCTCGCCGATCATCGCCTCGGTGTACGCCCTCGCCGGCACCCCCGGTTCCAGCGACCGCCCGGCCTCCTACCCGTACGCCAACACCGGCTCCCTCTACGACGTGACCTCGGGCAGCAACGGCAGCTGTTCGCCGTCCGTGCAGTGCAACGCGGGCGCCGGCTGGGACGGCCCGACCGGCCTCGGCACCCCGAACGGCACCGCGGCGTTCACCGCCGGCGGCACCCCGCCGCCGCCCGGCTCGCCCAGCGTCACCAACCCCGGCAGCCAGTCCGGCACCGTCGGCACCGCGGCCAGCCTCCAGCTCTCGGCCACCGGCGGCACCACGCCGTACACGTGGAGCGCCACCGGCCTGCCGGCCGGCCTGTCGATCTCCTCGTCCGGCCTGATCTCCGGCACACCCAGCACGGCCGGCACCTCCTCGGTGACCGCCACCGTGACCGACGCCGCCGGCAAGACCGGCAGCGCCACGTTCTCGTGGACGATCAACCCGCAGGGCGGCGGCGGCTGCTCCAGCACCGGCCAGAAGCTCGGCAACCCCGGCTTCGAGTCGGGCACCGCGCCGTGGACCACCACCGCCGGCGTGATCAACGCCAACGGCGCCGGTGAGACCGCCCACGGCGGCACGCACTACGCCTGGCTGGACGGCTACGGCACCACGCACACCGACTCCGCCACCCAGTCGGTCGCCATCCCGGCGGGCTGCCACGCGACGCTGTCGTTCTGGCTGCACATCGACACCGCGGAGACGACCACGACGACGCAGTACGACAAGCTGACCGTCAAGGTCGGCTCGACCACCGTGGCCACCTTCTCCAACCTCAACGCGGCCACCGGTTACGTTCAGCACTCGTACGACGTTTCGTCGCTGGCCGGCCAGACCGTGACCGTCTCGTTCAGCGGGACCGAGGATTCCTCACTCCAGACGTCCTTCGTCCTCGACGACACGGCGCTCACGTTGAGCTGAAACGCTTTTCTACACAGGGGGCGGAGCACGTCGCGGTGCTCCGCCCCCGCTTTTGTCATGATCGTGACTATGTCACTGTCACGACGGTGACGATTACTGACCGGAGTCAAAACCTGGTGCCGTGTGGCAGAATCGCCGAACACCGACAGTTCTGGGGATGAAGCCATGAGAACGACCGCCGAACGGCTGCCCAGGGAATTGGCGACACTGATCAGACCTCAGCTGCCACCGCTGGCCGAGGAGATCATCCACACCATCCGGGCCACCATCCCGGAATACGCGAAACCGCTGGACGGCTGCTACGGGCAGGCCATCCGGCTGGGTGTCAACCAGGCGCTGACGCAGTTCGTGGACCGCATCGCCGAGCCCGACCGATCCCGTGCCGACTTCGCCGAGGTGTACCGCCAGCTCGGCCGGCTGGAGGCCAGCGAGGGCCGCAGCCTCGACTCGTTGCAGAAGGCGTACCGACTGGGCACGCGCGTGGCGTGGCGGCACCTGATTCGGTTCAGACAGCGCAGCGGGCTGCCCACGCAGATGATGTGGACGCTCGGCGAGGCCACCCTGGCCTACGCCGACGAGCTGATCGCGCTGTCCGTCGAGGGATACGCCGACATGCAGGCCCGCAGCGCGCAGGGTCTCCAGCGGCGGCGCAAGCGGCTGGTCCGGCTGCTGCTCAGCGAGGAGGACCGGGACCGCGCCGAGGCCGTCGAGCTCGCCCCGGTCGCGCGCTGGCCGCTGCCCGCGCAGCTGTGCGTGGTGATGCTGGATCGTGTCAGCGGGGACGGTGTGCCCGAGCTGCCCGACGACATGCTCGTCGACGTCCAGGGCGCCCAGGCGTGTGTGCTGGTGCCCGATCCCGACGCCGCCGACTGGTGGGCGCGGTGCGGCGCCAAGCTGGCCGACTGGCGCGTCGTGATCGGCCCCACGGTGGCGCTCACCGACTCCGCCAAGTCGTTCAAGCACGCCCAGCTCGCGCGGGATCTGGTGCGGCGCAACACCATCGACGGCACCTCGCCCGTCCGCTGCGTCGACCACCTGTCCACGCTGTGGCTGCTCACCGACGAGTTCCTGGTGGAGCAGCTCATCCGCAAGCGCCTGGCCCCGCTCGCGCCGCTCACCGACAAGCAGCACAAGCGGCTCGGCGAGACGCTGCTGGCGTGGCTCGAGACCCGCGGCGGCGCCCCCGAGATCGCCGCCCGCCTTCGGGTTCACCCCCAGACCGTGCGGTACCGCATGCGTCAGGTCGAACGCCTCTTCGGCGACCAACTCCGCTGCCCCGACGCCCGCTTCGAGCTGGAGGTCGCCCTCCGCGCCGCCTCCCTCACCGAAGCCCCGGCGCCCCCCGTCCAAGAGGAGGAAGCCGGCTGACCCCCGCGAGTCGCGCTCACGGACACACCGAATGTAGGTTTCACGCAGAAGATCGAAACCGCCGGTCCCTGGCGGCGGAACGCCGTCCGCGCCGCCAGGACCTCGCCTGACGTAACGGCCCCGGGCGGGCGGCGATGCATGCGTCGTGACCGATTTCCGCCTGCCTGACTGGGCCGTTCCGTCGGAACCGCGGGCAACAAAGGTCGTCAATCAAAAGATCGACATTCGCGATCAGTGGTGGTCGGCGGAAATCAACCGGCTCGGGCTCGACGGCACGCCGCCGGCGTCACCGTCGCTCACCCGCGCCGAGGTCTGGTCTCCCGACGACGACGTGTTCTCCCTCCTGTGGCGGGCCCTCGCGTGGGGATCGGGTCCTCACCTCCGAAACAACAAGCGCCGCCTGGACAGCATCGCTGCGGACCCGGACGGAGCGAGGAAACTCCTCGAGGCCGCACGGGAAGAGGCGCGGCGCGACCCCGAAGGCGCATACCAGCTGCTGATGCCCAACGGCCGGGCCGCGATCAAGTACCTGGGCCCGGCTTTCTTCACCAAGTTCCTGTACTTCGCGGGCGGCGGCGATCCACTTCACCGCTGCCTGATTCTCGACGAGCGGGTCGCGACCTCCGTATGCGATCACTGCGGCGCGACCTGGTTCCCGATCAGGGGCTGGTATCCGGAGACCTACGCGTGGTACTGCGACCAACTGGCTCAGGAGGCCAAGACCCGCGACCGCGCCGCCGACGAGATCGAACTCCTCCTGTTCAAGGGGCACGAATGACCACCAATGACGTGCACGAGGGCATCACCGACGATCTGCTCGATCCGCTGACCGACTGCGTCGAACCCGGCGAGACCTACTGGGCCAGACCCGAGCGGTCGACGCCCGGCCGTTGGACGTGGGCCGAATACTGCGCGTAGATCGGCCGCTCCCCGGAGTGGACGGCGAAGGATCGGAACCTGGAGATATAGGTGACCCCCGGACATGGCCAGTCCGGGGGTCGAGAGGTCCGCCCAATTGGCACACCGGCACGTTTAAGGGGACGGGTCACGCTCAGGTCGCCGCGCTCTTCCGTTGAGCTACGGCCGCAGGTGGCTCGGCCGGCGGGATTTGAACCCGCACCTCGGCGAGGCTCGCCCGTCCCCGGGCGATCCGGTGTTCGGCGGCAATGCTGAAGCTGGAGCGAGAGTCTGAGGTTGATACCCGGGCTGCCTCTGCCGGTTGGGCTACCCCGGCTCGGTGGTGCCGGGAGGAGGACTCGAACCTCCACTGTGACCGGGTGTGGTCAGGCTGACGACTCAGTTTCAGCTTCACGCCCCGGTGTCGGGGCGCGCCCCCGCGCTCCAGCGGGGGAGTCTCGAAGGCTACCCGAACAGGTAGCCGAACACGGCGTCGCCGACGCGCTGGTCGGTGACCTCGAGGGCGTTGGCCTCCTCGCGGGCGAACTTCACCGCCTGCTGGAGCTTCTCGACGCGGTCGACGAGCTCGTTGACGCGCCGCGCGGGCAGCGCGCCGGAGAACTTGACGGTGGTCCAGTAGCCGACGGGCACGTCCTCGTAGTAGACCTCGACCTGAGCCGGGTGCTTCTCGGTGGCCTCGGCCTTGACGTGGTTGCGCGGCACCTTCTTGGTGCGGATGGTCCGCACCTGCTCGGTGCGCCAGTAGTCGGCGGACTCCTCGAAGCTCCAGGACTCGGCGGCGTCGAGCAGCGGCAGCTTCTTGACGAAGGTGTGCAGATCGACCAGCTGCTTCTCGAGGAACAGCAGGTAGGCCACGGGCACGTCGGACAGCAGCGTGCGGCCGTCGACGACGACGTCGGCCTTGGCCACGCAGTTGGCCCAGTCCTTGGTCGCGGTGACGTCGAACAGCCGCGTCAGCACGGACGCTGTCCGCCGCAGCACGTCCTCGGTCTTGACCTGGACCCGCGTGGACTCGGGCGGCAGCACCTCGCCGTCCTCGTCCTTCGGCTGGTAGGTGCGGGAGATGCCGGCGAGCAGCGCCGGCTTCTGCAGGGCGTGGTGCGCGTCGGTGAGGTCCCGCAGCGCGCCGCTCTTGACGCCCTTCTCGACCGCGATGATCTGGTTCAGCTTCGTCGTCATGATGGCGGAAAGGGTAGCGGCGCGCTGATCACCACCGCAGCCGAATTAGTCCACAACAGGTTCCTGACATCGCGCGCCTACCGTGCGCGACATGCTGAGCACACTGGGCATCGGAATTCTCCTGGCCGGCACGGTTCTCGCGCCGCCGGCCGACACCGTGGCCACGCACGACCTGACGGTGTCGGCGGCGGACCGGCAGGCGGTGTTGGCGTACTGGACACCGGAGCGGATCAGGGCGCTGATCGTGCCGTCCACTGTGGACAATCCGCCGAAGTCGGGTCCGGACGGCGCGCCGTGGACGGGCGGGCTCCCGACGGTCGGACGGCTGTTCTTCACGGATCACGGCGAGGACGCGAGCTGCACGGCGACGGTGGTGGACAGCGCCAATCGCAGCACGATCGTCACCGCCGGGCACTGCGTCGACGACACGGATCTGCTGGGCGACAACAACGCCTGGAACGCCGACGTGCTGTTCATCCCCGGCTATCACGACGGCCAGGCCCCGTACGGGAAGTTCGTCGGCCGACTCGGCGTGGCCGACAAGACGTGGCTGCTGAACGATCAGCAGAACGGCGCGAAGTTCGACGCTTTCGATCAGGCCTTTGTGGTCGTGAGCCCGAACGAGCACGGCCGGCGCGTGCAGGACGCGGTCGGCGGGGCGCAGCGCATCGGCTTCGACCGGCCGGGCGAAACCGTCGAATTCCAGTTCGGCTACCCGCGGGCCAGCAGTGACCCGGCGCGCGAGAATCTGCCGGAGTACACCGGGGAGGAACTGGCCTACTGCCACGGCGTCGCCAAGCAGTACCCCGGCACTCCCGACTATCCGGACTCGCCCGACCAGTGGGGTCCGGCCTGCACGATGGGCGGCGGCTCCAGCGGCGGCCCGCGGATCGCCGACTTCCACCACGGCGTCGGCACGGTCGTCGGCGACAACACCCACGCCGGCTTCTTCACCACCGGAACGAACGACGTCTGTACCACGCAGGATCACACGGGGTGCACGCGATACCTGGTCGGTCCCCAATTCGACAGCAAGATCACCAAGCCGCTGTACGACCGCGCCGCGCATTCCTGAGCCGCCACCACACCGAGCGCGAGGCCCCGCCGACGCTTGGCCCGGTTGCTGGATTTTCAAGCACCGCCACCCGACGCACACTCCACTCAGCCGACGCGGTGCTTGAAAATCCGGCAAGGGCCAGGTACCGGCCCCACAAGGGGCCGAGCCGCGCGCGGAACGCGCGCCAACAACACGAACGGACCATTGACCGGGGGTCGTGACCGTCACTAGCGTCAGCCGCGAATTTTTTTCATGTTTCCCGGGGAGCGTGATGAGGGCACTGATCGCGGTGCTCGCGGCGGCGACGGCGGTGCTGGGCACGGCCCCCGCGGCGGTGGCGGACGACGTCCGGGCGCACGGCCTGACCGTCCAGAACGGCACCTTTGTGGACGGTTACGGGCGCGAGGTGGTGCTGCGGGGCTTCAACATCTCGGGCGAGGTGAAGCTCGCGGAGAACGGCTTCCTGCCGTTCGCGAGCACCGCCGACGCCCAGGCCACGGCGCAGGCGATGCGTCGGCTGACGGGCGCGAACGCGGTGCGCTTCCTGATCTCCTGGGCCGGCGCGGAGCCGACCCGCGGCCAGCTCGACACCACGTATCTGGCCAAGCTGGCCGACCAGATGAAGGCCTTCCTGGACGCCGGCTTCGAGGTGCTGCCGGACTACCACCAGGACCTCTACTCCCGCTACCTGTTCAACACCGGCAGCTGGTACAGCGGCGACGGCGCGCCGAAGTGGGTGATCGACGCCGGCCACTATCCACAGGAGAGCTGCGGGGCGTGTGTCCACTGGGGACAGAACGTCACATCGAACGCCGCGGTGAAGGACGCCACCAGCGACTTCTGGCACAACGCCAACGGCGTGCAGGACGAGTTCGTCAACCAGGCCACGCAGACCATGCAGTACCTGCACGACCGCCTGACGTCCGACGAGTTCGCGGGCATCGCCGGCCTGGACCCGTGGAACGAGCCCTACGCCGGCAACTACGACAGCAACCAGAACAGCCAGTCGTGGGAGCAGAACGTGCTGTGGCCGTTCTTCCAGCGTTTCCGCCAGGCCATGGACACCGCCGGCTGGCAGGCGAAGCCGGCGTTCATCGAGCCGAACATGTTCTGGAACGCCAACATCTCCTTCGAGAAGCAGACCGGCGGTTTCCTCGACACCGGCGCGATCGGCTCCCGCTACGTCTTCAACACGCACTTCTACGACGAGCTGGCGCAGTCTGGCGTCCTCATGCCGGGCAAGGCCGGCGACGGCCAGTACTCCAACGACTTCGGCACCATCCGGGACCGCGCGGGAGCTCTCGGCACGGCGGCGATCGTCACCGAGTTCGGTCATCCGATGAGCGGATACACCTCGGACAAGACGCCCACCGTGGACAAGGCGATGTACCAGGGCCTCGATTCCCGGCTCTCCGGCGCGAACTGGTGGAGCCACCCGGCGCAGTCCGGCCCGGTGCTGTCGGGCACGCAGTGGCACTGGGACGTCTACAGCGGCCAGCACCACGAGCTGATGAATGACAATCCGGACAAGGTGCAGACCACCGCCGACGGCTGGAACGGCGAGGACTACTCCGCGGTCCAGAACGGACAACTGCGGCAGGATTCCCGGCTGCTGGACCGCCTCTACCCGGCGGCGGTCGCCGGCCACACGCTGGCGTTCACGTACGAGGACCGTTCCCGCGACGGCAGCCAGGTGCTGACCTGGAACCCGGTGCCGAGCTCCATGCCCGCGACGTCGGCGATCGTCGGCAGCGGCCGCTACGGCGTGCTGGTGTGGCAGGGCAGCGCCGGCGACGCGCCGACGGAACTGCACGTGCCGGCGGACCTGAACGCCACCGTGATCTCCGACGTGACAGCGTCCAGAGCAGGCGATCGCCTGCTGCTGGCGGCTTCCCCCGGCCTGCACTTCGCGCTCGTCGCGGAGCCGGCGGCGTCGCCTTCGGACAGTCAGCTCACCGCCGCCCGCGCCGAACTCGCCCGTTGGGCGCCGTCAGCCACCGCGGGGGCGTCCTAGAATCGCCGGATGGTCGAGGGCACGCCGCTGGTCCGCAAGCTCGGCATCAGGCCGGGCCACCTGGTGACGCTGCGGCACGCCCCGCCCGGCTGGACGTTCCCTGACGTGGAGTTGGTCGAGGACGACATCACCGGGGCAGATGTCGTCCTCGCCTTCTACCGCCGCCACGCCGACCTCGGCGACGACGTCACCGCCCTTGCGTCGGGACTGGCGGTGGCGTCGTCGCTGTGGGTCTGCTGGCCCCGCCGCGCGGGCGGGCACCGCAGCGACATCACCGACAACGTGCTGCGCGAACTCCTGCTGCCCACCGGTCTCGTCGACGTCAAGGTGGCGGCGCTGTCCGAGGACTGGTCGGGGCTGAAGTTCGTGTGGCGCAAGGAACTCAGGGGGTGACCTCGCGGTCGCCGTGGCGACCGAACACCGTGGTCCGCTCCTGCTCCCGCTCGGTGATCTCCTGCTGGGTGCTCAACTGCTCGGCGAGCCGGTCGCGCTCGCGGCTGGCATCCGCCGCCTCGCGACGCGCCGCCCGGTATTCGGCGTTACGCGCACGACGACGCCGCCCGCCCATGGCGACCATCCACACGCCCAGGCAGAACACCAGTCCGAGCACGATGCCGCCGACGAAGATCTGCGTCTCGTTGGCGTTGGTCACGTGCTGCCCGAACGCGGTGATCTCATGGGTCGAGCCGGCGCCGTTGAACGCCACCGCCGCCACCGCGGCGGCGACCGCCAACACGATCAGCACGAGTCCGACGATCATGGCCGTTCACCTCCACTGGGGCCCGTCCGGCCCGATGCCGGCGGTTACCCGCTGCGCGGCGACTCAAACGTGTGCGCCGAACGGAGCCATCGCGTATACGCGGTCGCAGCATTGGCGAGCGCTTAGGCCGATAGCCCGTACGCGCTAAATCCAAGAAAGCCGGTTTCCGCCGCGTAAAGCACGCGAGGTCAATTCATCCCACCATCGGACAACGGGCCGTTTTCATGTTCCACCGTTCAGTGGGTGCTCCGTTGTTACGCCTGCGCTACGGTGAGCCACGCGTGCGATCCTGTCGTGAAAAGTATTGGGAAGGAAACCCATGCTTACTACGATGGCGGCCACCGGTCTGGCATTATCGATGATCACTGCCGGTGTTTCCGCTCCCGCTGACGCTCCCCCCTCGGGCCCCGTCACGGTCGGCGTCGTCACGGTCAACGGATCCGGGTGCCCCGCCGGAACCACCGCCGTGGACGTGTCCTCCGACAATACCGCGTTCACCGTCACCTACAGCAACTACCTGGCCCAGACCGGGCCCCAGTCGGCCCCGACCGACATCCGGAAGAACTGCCAGCTGGCCCTCAAGGTCCACGTGCCGCAGGGCTTCACCTTCGCGATCGCCGAGGCCGATTACCGCGGCTTCGCCGATCTTGCCTCGGGCGCTACCGGCATGGAACAGGCTAACTATTATTTCCAGGGCACGGCGCCGACCGCGCGTGTGCCGCACAAGTTCTCGGGCCCGTTCGAGAACGACTGGGAGACGGTCGACGCGACCGATGTGGCGTCATTGGTGTTCGCGCCCTGCGGCATCGACCGGCTGCTCAATGTCAACACCGAGCTGCGTGTGGCCGCCGGCAGTTCGGACCCCTCCAGCACGAGTTTCATGACGATGGACTCCACCGACGGAAGTGTGCACACCACTTATCACTTCGCGTGGAAGCAGTGTTGACCCCGTCATGACGAGCCGGGCCGGTGGCGTCCCACCCGGCGCCACCGTCCCACCTCACCTCAGATAGTCCACGCTGCGCGCATACGGGGCGAACCCCAGCGCCTCGTACAGCGGCAGCGCGGCCGGATGCCGGGAATCGCCGGCAACCGGGTAGACGACGGCCTCGCGGGCGCCTTCCGCACGCAGCGCCCTCAGGGCCGCCAGGCACACCGACCGCCCCAGACCCAGCCGCCGGAACCGGGCGTCGGTGCCCACCGGTTCGAGCAGACCGACGCCGTTGGCCTCGTCGAACCAGACCAGGCAGCTCGCGGCGAAGGAGCCGTCCGGCGCGACCACGACCCAGTCGAGGCCCGCGCGGTACGGCCACGCCGCCGTCACCGCGCGATAGCTCTGCTCGTTCACCCGCGTCGCCGGCCAGGCGGCCTGGTGCACCGCGACCCGGTGCACCAGGTCGTCCGCGGTCACCGACCGCACCGTGAAGCCCTTCGGCAGCATCGGTTCCGGCAGACCGGTGAGCGCGCGCGTGAGGTAGGCCAGGTACGGTCCGTCCGATCGGACGTATCCGTTGCGCCGCAGAGCGTCCAACACGTGCGTCGCCCGGTCCAGGGTGGTGACTGTTTTCGGTCCGAAGTGGACCAGCACCTCGTCCGCCAGCTCCGGGTGCGCCGGGTCGACGTAGAGCTGGAGGTCGCCCGGCGCCTGTGACCAGCCCCAGGCACGGACCTCGCCGTCGACCTCCCACAGCCGCGTCGACCACTCGTCCTCGCGGCCCACGTGCATGAGCCGCTGCCAGGCGAGGTCCCCGATGTGGCAGGAGCTGTCGTGCGACCACGTCCGCTGCGTCAGGGCCTGCATACCGCGCAGTACATCGGCCTTCACGCCGGCACCAGCCCGAACCAGCGGGCGAGCGCCTCGGGCAGCGGCCCGGGCTCCTCCCGGCCGTCCCGCGCCAGCCAGGCCACGTGCCCGTCCGGACGGATCAGCATCGCGTCGACCGGCGTCTCGTCCAGGGGTTCGGCCCTGAACACGTCGATCCGTTCCAGGGCAATATGATCCCTATTGCCGAAGTCGAGCAATACTCCGCGACCCTCCCGAAGAAGGCGAGCGATACTTGTCGGTCGGCCGTCGACCGAAACGGCAAGATCCGGCGCCATCCGCCCGAGCCACGGATGCGAAGTCAATTCGCCCATGTCGTAACACGTTTCCACGCCGGTGACGAGTTCGGCGAGATATTTTCCGACGCCGTCGAGCTCGCTCAGCTCCGCGAAGAGCTCGCGCAAGGGGCCGACACGGTCGCCGCCGAGCAACGCCTGTGCCTGCGTGTGCAGCAGGACGCGCGCACCGGCCGCATGCCGCTCGGAGTGGTACGTGTCGAGCAGTTCCGGTGACGCCCAGCCCTGTGCCGCCGCGGCGAGCTTCCACCCGAGGTTCATGGCGTCCGCGATGGCCAGGTTGACGCCCTGCGCGCCGGCCGGCGGGTGGATGTGCGCGGCGTCGCCGGCGAGCAGCACCCGCCCGCGGCGGTACGTCTCGGCCTGCCGCGCGGCGTTGCCGAACCTGGTGAGCCAGCGGGGATTCGCCAGCTCGACGGGCCGGCCGACGGCGTCGTCCACAATGGAGCCCAGGACATCCAGGGTGATCGGTTCGGGGCGGTCGAGGACGGGGTCGGCGACCACGATCCGGACGTAGCCGGGACGCGGGATCACGAACACGCCGCCCTCGTGCACGCCGTAGGCGAGGTCCGCCTCGACGTCCCCGAGCAGCGTGTATTTCGTGGTTTCCGTGCCCGGAAAGGCGATTCCGGCAAGTCGGCGGACCGCGCTGCGGCTGCCGTCGCAGCCGACGAGGTACTCCGCCCGGATCGAGCCGTTGACCGTGACGCCGTCCTCGTCCTGCCCGAAGGTGACGAGTTCGTCGCCCCGACGGACGTCCACGCCCAGCTCGATCGCGCGCTCCTCGAGGATCTCCTCGACGCGGGTCTGCGGGATGCCGAGCGTGAACGGGTGGTCCCAGCCGAGGCTGCCGATGTCCAGCGGCGTCGGCAGGCCGCCGAAGCCGGTCACCGGCACCTTGTGCCCCTCGGCGAGGAACCGGTCGGCGATGCCGCGCCGGGCGAACACGTCCAGGCTCCGCGCGTTCAGATTGAAGCCGCGGCAGAATTCCGGCCGCCGCTCCTCGCGTTCCAGCAGCACGGTCGCCACGCCCGCGGTGGCCAGCTCGCAGGCGATCATCAGCCCGGCCGGCCCCGCGCCGGCGATCACCACATCGGTGTCCATCAGTACTCCCCCGGTTCCGGCCACGTGATCGCGCCGGTCGTCATCTCCTCGGCGGTCCGCCGCAGCCATTCCACCTCCGCGCGGCGCATCGCCTGCGCGTACTCCACCTCGAGCATGAACAGCCGCGGCACGTGCACGGGTTTCAGCTGTTCATCGGTCTCCTCGATGGCCTTGCTCATCCGCTCGGCCCGCTCGGTGAGCGCGTCGACCGCGCCCTCGACACCGAGCACTCCCACGTAGCTCACCGCGGCGACGAACTTCGGGAACTCGTTGACCGGGACGCGGATGAGCTCGTCGATCCACTTCTGGAACTCGGCCAGCCCCAGCTCGGTGTAGGCGTACACGGTGCGTTCCGGGCGGTTGCCCTCGCGCACGGTCTCCACCGCGCTGATCCAGCCGTCCCGCTCCAGGCCCTCCACCACGTCGTAGAGCGAGCCGGTGGTGATCTTGAAACTGGTGCCCTTGTTGCGCTCGCGCAGCGTCTGGGCCATCTCGTACGGGTGCTTGACGCCCTCCATCAGCAGGCCCAGCACGGCGAGCGCCAGCGTGTTGCGACTTCTCCTGGCCACGACAACTCCTCGGATCCGACTACTCGGATCCGACTATATGGCCGCTGTCAACTCGTCAGAGCAGCGTCAGGCCGGTCACCTGCCAGCTGCCGGCCTTGTGCGCGACCACCCTGAGCTGGGCGTATGTCGAAGTGTTGCCGTTGTTGGCGCGTACGGCCTGCTGGTCCACGAACACCAGCAGCGTCGCGTCGTCGCCGCTCAGCGTCTTCACGGCGATCGCCCGGACGGAGCTCACCAGCACCAGCTTCTGCTGGGCCGCCTGCGCGCGGACCTGGTCGAACAGCCGCTCGTACTGGCGCATGGCGTCGCCGACGAGCACCGCCCGAGCGGCCTTCTCGGTGCGGGCGGTGTCGGTGTAGTCGTACGAGAAGGAGTTCTCGATCGCCGTCTTGACCTGGGCCTCGACCTGGCTGGTGGCGTCGGTGTCGACGAGCGCGGTGTTGGCCATCGGCGGCGCCTGGTCAAGCAGGAAGAACGCGACGGCCGCCAGCGCGGCGATGATCACGGCGATCCTCATTCGATCACCTGCACCGTGCCGGTCTTCCAGCCGTCCTCGGTCCGGGACAGCACGGCGTCCACGCGGCTCTTGCGCGTCGTCGGTTTGCCGTCGCCCTGGCCGATCGTCACCTCGATGGCCACCAGCACGGTCGCCGTGCCGGCGCGAGTGTCCAATGTGCTCACCGCGGCGTCGACAATCTTCGCCGTGGACACGGTCTTCTGCGCCTTGGTCGAGTTGAGGTCGCTGTCGTGCTGGTTGGTCAGCTGCGTCAGCAGGTTGCCGGTGGTCACCCGCTGCCACTGCGTCAGATCGTCCTCGGCCTTGCGGTAGTCGACCGTGTTCAGCGTCCTGATCTGGTCGGAGGCGACGCCGAGGACCAGGTCGCGGGTCTGCCCGTACGTGACGTCGTCGGAGTGCGAGGACTGCCACCACGTCCAACCCGCCCAGCCGGCACCGAGCACGGCCAGGAGCGCGGCGACCGCGAGCACCCGGTTCATCCCGGCAATCCCAGCAGCTGCGCCATGTTCGTCGGCGAGGGAGTGGACTGGGTGGCGCCGAGCGCGCCGGGCAGCCGGGGCGTGTCGCCGCGCGGCACGTTCTGCGAGCCGCGCACGTCGATCGGGCTGTTCGGCGGCTCCGCGCAGTACGCCTGGCCGTTGGCGGCCACCGGCGTGGTGTTGTCGGCCGGGCGCTCCTTGGTCGTCTCGTAGCCCTTCGTGCACGGGAAAGGGTTGAAGAAGTTCAGGATCAGCCCCAGATGACCGGTGCCGTCCGGCGACAACCCCGGCGTGAAGGCCGTGATCACCGGGTAGGCGACCAGCAGCTCCTCCAGGCCGGCCGTGCGGGTCTCGGCGATCGCTGTTGTCGTGTAGAGGTTGGCCAGCACCACGCTGAGGTTGCGGCCCGAGCTGCGCAGCACGTCGTCCACCGGCTGCGCCGCCTGCGGCGCGATGGCGATCAGCGACCGGATGTCCGGGTCCGAGGCCTTGAGCTGGCCGGCGATCTGGTTCAGCGAGGTCGCGAAGGACGTGATGTCGGCGGCGTCCCGGTTCTGTGTGTCCAGCACGGTCTTGCCGTTGGCCAGCAACGACTTGGTCTGCGGCAGGTTCTTGGCCGCCTCGGTGGTGAGGTCGCTGCTGGCGTCCAGCAGCTTCTGGAGGTCGGGTCCGGTGCCGGTGAACGTCTTGTCCAGCTCGTCCACCACCACCTTGAGCTTGTCAGTCGGCACGCTCCGCACCAGGGCGTCCAGATTGGACAGCACCTCGTCCGGGCTCGGTGGCAGGGAGGTGCGGTCCTGCGGGATCACCGAGCCCTCGTGCAGATAGGGCCCCTTGTCGTCGGCCGGCTCCAGGTCGAGGTACTGCTCCCCCACCGCCGACCGGTTCGCCACGACCGCCTTGGCGCTGGCCGGAATCGGCGGGGCGGAGTCGTCGATGGTCAGTTGCGCCCGCACGCCGGTGGCCGACAGCTTGAGCGCGTTCACCCGCCCGACCGCCACGCCCCGGTACGACACCTCGGCGTTGGGGAAGACGCCGCCGGAGTCGCTGAGCTGCACGGACATCTGGTAACCGGGGGTCTGCAGGAACCGGTAGAGCCCGATGATGCCCACCAGGGCGATGACCAGGAAGATGGCGAGTTGGATGCGGAGTCTCATCACCCACCGCCGATGATCGGCGACTGCGGACCGAGCAGCGCGCTCAGGTCCAGGTTGAACCGGATGTCCGAATTGAAGTAGTCGCCCTTCACATCGCCCGCCGCGTAGTCGCTGAACGGGTAGGTCGCCAGGTACTCCAACGCGGTCGGCAGTTTCGAGCCGGTCTCGGCGAGCTTCTGGAGCACCGGCTGCAACTGGCGGAGGTCGCCGACGAGGTCGTCACGGCTGCGGTTGATGGTGTCCACGGCAACCGACGAGAGGTTGTCGAGGGCGTTGAGCATGCTGGTGAGCTCGTCGCGCTGCGCGGTGACGACCTTCAGCCCGGGCCCGAGCTGGTCCAGCGCGGTGGCGATGTTGTCGCGCTGGCCGGCCAGCGTCGTGGTGAGCCGGTTCATGGCGTCGATCGCCTTGACGACGTTGTCCTTCTGACCGTCGAGATCCCGCACCAAGTTGTCCACTTGGGACAGGAACGACCGGATCTGGGGCTCGTTGCCGGTCATGGCGGCGTTGAGCTCCTTGACGATGTTCTGGATCTGCCCGATGTCGCCGCCGTTGAGCAGCAACGACAGCGCGCCCAGCACCTCCTCGATCTCGGGACTGCGGCTGGTCCGGTCCCGGGTGATCACGCTGCCGTCGGCGAGCCGGCCGGTGGGCTGTTGGGGCGCGGTGATCTCCACGTACTTCTCGCCGAGCAGGCTGGACTGGCCCAGCTGCGCGCCGGAATTGGCCGGCAGGCGCACGGAACCGTTGATCAGCACGTCGACGAGCGCGGTCTTGTTGTCGGGGCCGAGGTCGATGCGGTCGACCCGGCCGACCGCGACGTCGTCCACCTTCACGCTGGACTGCGGCACCAGATCCAGCACGTCGGTGAACTGCACGGTGACGTGGTACGGGTGATCGCCGAGGGCCGCGCCGCCGGGGAGCGGCGTGTCGTAGAGGCTGCATCCGGTGAGGAGGAGGACGGGAAGGAGGAGAACTGCACGTTTCACTTCCCACCCCCCAGCAGCGGCAGTGGCAGCGGCGGCAGCTTCCCCTGTTGCAAGGCGGCCAAGGCCTCGGCGGCCGATGGCAGGTGCAGGGCTCCGTCCAGCAGCGGCTCGATCTGGTTGCACAGGTCGGCCAGCGTCGCCGGGATCTGGGTCGGCGTGCTGCGTTGCAGCAGCTGGCAGATCATCATGACCGGCGGGTAGGTGAGCTCGTTGATGTTGCCCCGGACGGCGATGGAGCCGGACTTGGCGTCGTAGGCGTTGACGAAGTTGGTCGCGGCGGTCGGCGCGACGTCCAGCACCTCGGCCAGCGCCGCCCGCTGGTCGACCAGCGTCTTGGTGATCGCGGCCAGATTGTCCACATTGGTCTGGATCAGGCCCTTGTTGTCGGTGACGAACTTCTGCACCTTGGTCAGGGCCTGTGCCAATGACGACACGGCCGCGCCGAGCTGCTGCCGGTTGTCGGCGAGGAATCCCGTCGCGTCGGCGAGTCGGCCGTCGAGGTCGTGCACCTGCTGGTCGCTGCTGGCCAGCGTCGAGGTGATCTTGCTGAGGTTGTCGACGGTGCCGAACAGGTCGCCCTTCGAGGTGTCCAGTGCCCCGGCGGCCTGGCTGAGCTGCGTGACGGTGTTGTTCAACGCATCGCCGTTGCCGGCCAGGTTCGCGGCGGCGGAGTCGATCACATTGGACAGGGCGCCGTTCTTGTTGGCCCCGGACGGGCCGAGCGCCTGGCTGAGTTGATCGACGCTGGTGAACAGCTGGTCCAGCTCGACCGGGCTGGCGGTGCGATCCCGGGACAGCGTGGAGTTCGGCGGCAGTTCGGGGCCGCCGTCGTAGGCTGGGGTCAGCTGCACGTACCGGTCGCTGACCAGGCTCGGCGCGATGACGACGGCGTGCACGTCGGCCGGGATCTGCACGCCACGGTCCACGGTGAACTGAACCTTGACCTGGCCGCCGACCGGCATCACCGAGTCGATGGTGCCGACCTTCACTCCGAGCACCCGCACGGCCGAGCCGGCGTAGAGGCCGATGGCCTTGTCGAAGTAGGCGGTGACGACCGGGCCGGAGGTCGGTTGCAGCCACAGGAAGGCACTCGCCACCACGAGGGCGACGACGCAGCCGATGGCGAGGAGGCGGGTGGTCATTTCGACCCCAGGCTCGGGTCGGCCAGCGGCGTCGAGCAGCCGCCGGGATTGAACTCCAGGCCGGCGGTGGTCTGCGCCGGCGGCAGCAGGCCGCAGATGTAGCCGTCGAACCAGCGGCCGGTGCCGATGGTGTTGTTGAACACCCGGACGAACGGCGCCAGCGAGGCCAGAGCGTGGTTGAGGTTGTCCTGGTTGCGGGCCAGCACGGCCGTGACCTCGTCGAGCTGGTCGAGCGCCGGTTGCAGCTGGTTCTGGTTGTCGGTCACCAGACCGCTGAGCTGCTTGGCCAGCTGCTGGGTGCCGGTGAGCAGCTGGGCGATGGCCTGCTTGCGTTGCTGCACCACGCCCAGCAGCAGGTTTCCGTCGTCGAGCAGCTTGCTGATCTCGCCGTCCCGAGAAGCCACCGTGGCACTCAACTGGTTGGTGCCGGACAACATGCCGGCGATCTGATCGTCACGGGAGGCGATGGTCGTGGACAGCGACGACAGGCCGGCGGCGGCCTCCTTCAGCGGCGCGGGCGTGTCCTTCAACGCGTCGGAGATCACCTGGAAGCTCTGGGCCAGCTGGGTCGGGTCGATCTGGCCGACCGTGCTGCCGAGCTGGTTGATCGCGTCGGTCACGTCGAACGGGGACATGGTGCGGGACTTGGGGATCGTCTGCCGCGGGTCCTGCGCCTGCGTGCCGTCCGGTTGCAGCGCGAGGTACTTGTCGCCGAGCACGGTCCGGATCTGGATCGACGCGCTGGTCCGGTCGCCGAGGAACACGTCGCTCACCCGGAACTCCACCAGCACCTTGTTGCCGGCCAACGACACCCGTCGCACCTGCCCTACCTTCACGCCGGCGACGCTCACCTCGTTGCCCGCGACCAGCCCGGCCGACTCGCCGAAGTACGCGGAGTACGTGGTGCCGCCGCCGATGATCGGCAGGTCGTCGGCGTTGAACGCGGCCAGCACGCCGAGCGCCAGCACCACCACCGTGACCAGCCCGACCAGCGCTTCCCGTCTCATGGGCCACACCTCGCCGGCATCTGCGACACCGGGAACGGCACGATCGGCACGGACACGCCCAGCGAGCCGACGCTGATCGTGCCGGACATCCGGCACAGGTAGTAGTTGAACCAGCCGCCGTAGCTGGCGGTCCGGGTGAACGCCTGGAGGTCGCCGGGCAGCTTCTGGAGGAACGCGTCCAGCGTCGGATCGGCGTGGTTGAGCAGCGTGGAGACCTGCCCGAGGTTGCCGATGTCCTGCTGGAGCGAGGGTCTGGCCTGCGCGAGCAGGCCGGAGGTGGCGGTGGTCAGGCCGTCCAGCGCGGTGATCGCGTCGGCGATGGGCTGCCGGTCCGCCGCCAGGCCGCTGACCAGCTGCTGCACAGTGGAGATCAGGTCGGACAATTCGCTGCCACGGCCGTTGATCGTCGCCAGCACGGCGGTCAGGTTGTCGATCACCTGGCCGATCACCTTGTCCCGGCCGGCGATCGCCGACGTGATGGAGGCGGTGTGCGCGAGCAGGTCGCTGACCGTGCCGCCTTCCCCCTGCAACACCTGGATGATCTCGTACGAGAGCTGGTTGACGTCCTTCGGCGACAGCGCCTGGAACAGCGGCTTGAACCCGTTGAACAGGGCGGTCAGGTTCAGCGCCGGCTGGGTCCGGCTCAGCGGGATCGTGGTGCCGGGCGTCAGCACGGCGTTCGGGTCGCCGACGTCGGTGCCGAGCGAGATGTACCGCTGCCCCACCAGGTTGCGGTACTTGATGGTCGCCGTGGTCGCGGCCGGCAGCTTGCGGTCGGCGGCGAGCTCGAAGGTCACCTGGGCGTTCTTGTTGTCCACCAACGAGATGCCGTCCACTTGCCCGATTCGCACGCCGGCGACCCGGACGTCATCGCCCTTGTTGAGGCCGCTGACGTCGGTGAAGATCGCGTAGTAGGTGGCCGTGTTGCCCAGGCTGGCGTTGACGATCGTGGCGGCGAGCATGCCGGTCAGCACGACGGTGACCACCGTGAAGATCGCGATCTTCACGCCCGCGCTCAGGGTGCCCTTCACTTCAGCGTCACCTCCGAGCCGCGCAGCAGCGGTCCGACCAGCAGCGCGCTCCAGCCGGGCGCGTTCTGCGGCATCACACCGAGTTGCGGCGCCTCAAGGAGATTCAGCAGCTGCTGCTCGGCGGGCGAACCCGCGGTGGAGGCACTCGCGGTGTGCGTGGAAGTGCTCGTACCGGGGTGGGTCGAGCCGTCCTGGATGGGGCCGCCGGGCGGGTACTGCGGGAACAGGTTGCCGGCGCTGGCCTTCTGATAGCACTGGGGCCCGCGGGTGTCCAGGTACTTGGGGGTGTCCACGCCCGGCTGGTACGCGCCGCGGCTGGCGGTGATCGACAGCGTGAACTTGCCCATCTGCGGGTGGTCCGTGCCCTTGCCGAAGGTGAAGTCGGCGTTGGCCAGGCCGTCGGCGAGCTGCCCGAGCATGCACGGGTACTCCGGCGCGTACTTGGCCAGCACGTCCAAGGTCGGTCTCGCGGTGGTGGCCAGGCCGATCAGGTTGGTCTCGTTGACCCGGAGGAAGCTGTCCAGGTCGACGGACGTGGTGGTGACGACCGAGTACAGCGTGTCCAGCTGCGACCGCTGATCCACCAGTGTGCGGCTCGTGGTGGTCAGATCCGCCAGCGCGTGCAGGAAGTCCGGCGCTGCCGTCGAATACGTGTCGGCGACGTGCGACAACGCGTCGAGGTCGGCGTTGAGGTCCGGCAGCGACGGCGCCAGCTCCCGCAGGTACGAATCGGCCTGCGTCAGGACGTCGCCGAGCTGCTTGCCCCGGCCGTCCAGCGCCTGCGACAGCGCTGTCAGCGTGCCGGCGAGCTTCTGCGGCTGCACCGCCTGCAACACGGGCATCAGGTCGTCCAGCACCTTGCTGACCTCGATCGCGGAGCTGCTGCGATCCTGGCCGATCACCGCCCCGGCCTGGATCGGCGCGGCGGGATGCTGGGGAACCTGAAGCGCCACATAGCGTTCGCCAAACAACGTCTTCGGCAGCAGGCGCGCCGTCACGTTGTCCGGCACCTGGTCCACCAGATCCGGTTGCAGTGCAAGGTCCAGCGACGCCACGCCGCCGTCCGTGCTGACCGACCGCACCTCGCCGACGACCACGCCCCGGACCTTCACGTCCGCGCCGGCCGTCAGCTGGTTGCCGACCGAGTCCGTCTTCAGCGTCACGTGCACGGCCGGCGTGAAAGCCTTCTCGTAGACGGCCACCGTGAAGGTCAGGAAAGCCACGATGGCCACCAGGAAGGCCGCGCCGTACACGTGATATCGGTTCATCCGGCGATCCGCACCGTCGTCGACGAGCCCCAGATCGCCAGGCTGAGGAAGAAGTCCAGCACCACCTGCGACACCAGCGCGGCCCGCACCGCCCGGCCGACCGCGACGCCGACCCCGGCCGGCCCGCCGCTGGCGGTGTAGCCGTAGTAGCAGTGCACGAGGATCACCACGACGCTGAACACCATCACCTTGCCGAACGACCACAGCACGTCGACCGGTGGCAGGAACAGCGCGAAGTAGTGGTCGTAGGTGCCGGCGGACTGGCCGTAGAACAGCACCGTGATCTCGCGGGAGGCCACATAGGAGCAGAGCAGACCGATGACGTACAACGGGATGACCGCGGCGACACCGGCGATCATCCGGGTCGTGACCAGGTACGGCAGGCTCGGCACGCCCATGACCTCCAGCGCGTCGACCTCCTCGGAGATCCGCATCGCGCCGAGCTGGGCGGTGAAGCCGCAGCCTACCGTCGCCGACAGCGCCAGGCCGGCGGACAGCGGGGCGACCTCGCGCGTGTCGAAGTAGGCCGAGATGAAGCCGGTGAGGGCCGAGGTGCCCAGCTGGTTCAGCGCCGAGTACCCCTGGAGACCGACGATGGTGCCGGTGAACAGCGTCATGCCGATCATCACGCCGAGGGTGCCGCCGATCACCGCCAGCGCGCCGCTGCCGAAACTCACCTCGCCCAGCAGCCGCAACACCTCACGGGGGTATCGGCGGATGGCCTGCGGCGCCCAGGCGATGGCCCGGCCGTAGAACGCCATCTGGCGGCCGAGGTGCTCCAGCCTGCCCAGCGGGGTCGAGGTGGCGGGGGCGGTCACGTCACATCCCCTTCGGCGGGACCAGCTGGAGGTAGATGCCGGTCAGCACCACGTTCACCAGGAACAGCAGCAGGAAGGTGATGACCACGGCCTGGTTGACCGCGTCGCCGACGCCCTTCGGCCCGGCCGACGGGTTCAGCCCGCGGTACGCGGCGACCACGCCGGCGATGAAGCCGTAGATCACCGCCTTGACCTCGCTGATCATCAGGTCCGGCAGCTGGGCCAGCGCGTTGAAGCTGGCCAGGTAGGCGCCGGGCGTGCCGCCCTGCATGATCACGTTGAAGAAGTAGCCGCCCAGCACGCCGACCACGCTGACCAGGCCGTTGAGCAGGATCGACACGAACATCGCGGCCAGCACGCGGGGCACGATCAGCCGCTGGACCGGCGGCACGCCCAGCACCCGCATGGCGTCGATCTCCTCGCGGATGGTCCGCGCGCCGACGTCCGCGCACATCGCCGAGCCGCCCGCGCCGGCCACCAGCAGCGCCGTGATCAGCGGGCTGGCCTGCTGGATGATCGCCAGCGCGCTGGCCGCGCCGGTGAACGACTGCGCGCCGATCTGCTTGGTCAGCGAGCCCAGGTGCAACGAGATGACCGCGCCGAACGGAATCGCCACCATCGCCGTGGGCAGGATGGTGACGCTGGCGAAGAACCACGACTGGCGGATCAGCTCCCGCCACTGGAACGGCCGCTGCGGCACCGCGCGCACGACGTCCCAGCCCAGCAGCGAGATCCGCCCGACCTGCCGGAACGCGACGATCATGACGGCGCCAGCCCGTGGGTGGCGGCCGCCCCGCCGTCGATGGA
The DNA here is from genome assembly GCF_003387475.1 of Kutzneria buriramensis. Classification (GTDB taxonomy): domain Bacteria; phylum Actinomycetota; class Actinomycetes; order Mycobacteriales; family Pseudonocardiaceae; genus Kutzneria; species Kutzneria buriramensis. The sequence continues at coordinate 75,290 of NZ_QUNO01000027.1, forward strand.
GAACTCGCCGCCGGTGCAGTAGGAGCTCTCGTCGCTGGCCAGGAACAGCACCAGGTTCGCGACCTCCTCGGGCCGCCCGGCGCGGCGGATGGCCAGCTTCTTCAGCATGGGCGTCATGTCGACGTCGTGGCCGCCGAGCGCGTCCTTGACCATGTCGGTGGCGATCGCGCCGGGATGGACGGAGTTCACGCGGATGTTGTGCCGGCCCAGCTCCACCGCCGCCACCTTGGTCATGCCGCGGATGGCGAACTTGGACGCGGTGTAGGCCACCAGCAGCGGCATCGCGGCCAGACCCTCCACGGAGGACACGTTGACGATGGAGCCGCCGTGCTCAGTCATCAGCGGCACCACCGACCTCATGCCGAGGAAGGTGCCGACCTGGTTGATCCGGATCACGCGCTCGTAGTCGGCCAGCGTGGTCTGCGGCAGCGGCGAGAAGTGCAGCACGCCGGCGTTGTTGACCAGCACGTCCAGCCGGTCCAGCTCGCCGGTGACCTGCGCCCAGGCCTCCTCCGAGCCGACGTCGAGGTGCCGGTAGTCCGCGCCGATCTCCGCCGCGAGGGCCTTGCCGGCGTCGTCGTTGACGTCCGCGATGATCACGCGTGCGCCCTCGGCGACGAACCGCCGCGCCGCGGCCGCGCCCTGTCCGCGGGCCGCACCGGTGATCAGCGCGATCTTGCCGTCGAGTCGCATGGCCGCTCCTAACTGAGGGTCATCACTTCGGTGCACGCGAAGGTGCGCGCCGGATCGCGGTCGGCGAAGTAGCCGCCGACCGCGGCCCAGTCGCCGTCGGCCGCGTGGAAGGTCTGTTCGACGGTCGGGGCGGCGATCAGCGCCACCATGCCGCCGTGCACCACGAACAGTTGGCCGCTGATGTGGTCGGCCGCCGGCGAAGCGAGGTAGACGACGAACGGCGCGACGTGTTGCGGGGAAAGGGGATCCTGCCCCTCCGGGGCGTCACCGAAGACATTGGCGGTCATGGCGGTGCGGGCGCGGGGGCAGATCGCGTTGGCCTTCACGCCGTAGCGGGCCATTCCTCGCGAGGTCGCCACCGTCAGGGCGACGATGCCGGCCTTGGCGGCGGCGTAGTTGGGCTGCCCCTCGGAGCCGAGCAGGAACGCCTCCGACGACGTGTTGACCACGCGGCCGTACACCGGCTGCCCATCCTGTTTGGACTGCTGGCGCCAGTAGGCGGAGGCGTTGCGGGACAGCAGGAAGTGGCCACGCAGGTGCACGCGGATCACGGTGTCCCACTCCTCGTCGGTCATGTTGAACAACATGCGGTCGCGCAGCACGCCGGCGTTGTTCACCACGATGTGCAGCCCGCCGAAGCCTTCCACGGCCGCCTGCACCATGGCGTCCGCTGTGGACCGCTCGGCCACGTCACCGGGCACGATCTCGCCCTTGCCGCCCAGCGCCTCGATCTCCGCGAGCGTGTCGGAGGCGTCGGCGATGTCGCTCAGCACCACCGACGCGCCGGCGGCGGCCAGGGCGAGTGCCTCGGCGCGGCCCAGCCCGGCGGCGGCGCCGGTGACGATCGCAACTTTCCCGTCGAGATCCACGCGCGGCTCCCCGTCGAGTCCACCCGGCAGTGTCACCCGGCTCACACTAGAATCTGTTCTCGTTCTGGGCAAGACCGGTCAGTCGGTCACGCGCAGCGCGAGGCGCGGGCAGCTCGCCACAGCGACCTTGATCCGCGCGGCCAACTCGGCGTCCGCCGGCGCCTCACGGATGATCAGTTCCTCGTCGTTTTCCAGCTCGAACACCTCGGGAGCGGCGGCCACGCACAGCCCGTTGGCCTCGCACAGATCCCGGTTCACTTCCACCGCCACGACCGTCTCCCGTCCGCAAGTGGGAACGCGATTCACGGTAACACCGTGCTACGGTTACTAGAACACGTTCCACCTTGCCGAGCCGGGAGGCCGGATGCGGATCGCGTACACCCCCGAGCAGGAGCGGCTGCGCGCCGAACTGCGGGCGTACTTCGCGGAGCTGATGACGCCCGAGCGGCGGGCGGCGCTGACCACCACCGGCGGCGAGTACGGCGACGGCGTCGCCTACAAGGAGGTCGTCGCCCAGCTGGGCCGGGACGGCTGGCTGGTGATCGGCTGGCCCAAGGAGCACGGCGGCCAGGACCGGTCCATGCTGGAGCAGCTGATCTTCCTGGACGAGGCGGCGGTGGCCGGCGTGCCGGTGCCGTTCCTCACGCTGAACACCATCGGCCCGACGATCATGCGCTTCGGCACCGACGCGCAGAAGGCGCAGTTCCTGCCCCGGATCGCGGCCGGCGAGCTGCACTTCGCCATCGGCTACTCCGAGCCCGGCGCCGGCACCGACCTCGCGTCGCTGCGCACCCGGGCGGTGCGCGACGGCGACGACTACGTGATCAACGGCCAGAAGATGTGGACCAGCCTGATCCAGTACGCCGACTACGTGTGGCTGGCCGCCCGCACCGACCCGGAGGCGGTGAAGCACAAGGGGTTGAGCATCCTGATCGTGCCCACCGACGCCGAGGGCTTCAGCTGGACGCCGGTGCACACGATGGCCGGGCCGACCACCAGCGCCACCTACTACCAGGACGTCCGGGTGCCGGCGACTGCGCTGGTCGGCGAGGAGCACCGGGGCTGGCCGCTGATCACCAACCAGCTCAACCACGAGCGGGTGGCGCTGACGTCGGCCGCGCCCGTGCTGACCGCGCTGCACGAGGTGATCGCCTGGGCGCAGCGGACCAAGCTGCCCGACGGCAACCGGGTGATCGACCAGGAATGGGTGCGGCTGCACCTGGCCCGCGTGCACGCGAAGGCGGAGTTCCTCAAGCTGATGAACTGGCGCATCGCCTGGGGCGTCGAGCAGTCGCCCAGCCCCGCCGACGCGTCCGCGACCAAGGTGTTCGGCACCGAGTTCGCCACCGAGGCGTACCGGCTGCTGATGGAGGTGCTCGGCACGAACGCCGTGGTGCGGCAGGGATCGCCGGGCGCACTGCTGCACGGGCGGATCGAGCGGATGCATCGGTCCTCCCTGATCCTGACGTTCGGCGGCGGCACCAACGAGGTGCAGCGGGACATCATCGCCGCGGTGGGCCTGGGCCTGCCGGTCGGCCGGCGCTGAAAGGGAACCTCCGGTGGACTTCGAGTTGTCGCAGGTGCAGCGGGACCTCGCCGCAATGGTGCGCGAGCATCCACAGTGGACGGATCTGGCCGCGTCCGGGGTGCTGGCCGCGGCGCTGCCGGAATCGGCCGGCGGCAACGGGTTCGGGCTGTTGGAGCAGTGCGGTGTGCTGGTGGAACTCGGCCGCGCCGTGTCGCCGTCGCCGTACCTGCCCTCGATCGTGCAGGCGGCGTCGACGGTGGCCCGACACGGCACAGCCGACCACGTCGACCGCTGGGTGCGGCCGGCGCTGACCGGGACGACCGTGTTGTCGGTCGCTCTGTCCGAGGAGAACAACGACGATCCCCTCGCCCCGGTTACGCGGGCCGACAGGGTTTCCGACGGCTGGCGGCTGACCGGCGTGAAGTCGCTGGTGCCCGCCCCGTCGGCCGATCTGTTCCTGGTGCCGGCGAGCACCGAGGACGGGCTGCGGATGTTCCTCGTGGAATCGGGTCAGGCAACCGTGCGGCGGCAGGAGGTCGTGGACGGCGACGACAGCTGCCAGGTCGAACTGGACGGCGTGTCGGTCGGTCCCGACCGGGTCCTGCCCGGCGAGGCCGTGTCGTTCGCGGTGCAACGAGGCGTGGTCGGGCTGTGCGCGCTGCAACTCGGCGTGGTGGAACGGGCCCTGGAGATGACCACCGAGTACGCGCGGACCCGGCAGCAGTTCGACCGGCCGATCGGCAGCTTCCAGGCGGTGACCCAGCGGCTCGCCGACGCGTACATCCAGGTCGAGGCGATCAGGTTGACGCTGTGGCAGGCCGCCTGGCGGCTCAGCGAGGGGCTGCCGTGCGACGCCGAGCTCGCCACCGCGAAGTTCTGGGCGTCCGAGGGCGGGCACTTCATCGCGCACACCGCCGTGCACATCCACGGCGGCATGGGCATCGACATCAGTCACCCGCTGCACAAGTACTTCGTCGCCGCCAAGCGCCACGAGTTCTCGCTCGGCGCCGCCACCGCGCAACTGCGCAAGATCGGAGCCGTGCTGGCCGACACTCCCGTGTGACTACTGGCCGACGCGGCCGTCGATCCGCTCGCGCAGCAGGTCGACGTGGCCCATGTGGCGGGCGTACTCCTCGATCATGCCTAGGAGGATCTCGCGCAGGGACATCGCGCCGCCGCCGCTGCCGTGCTGGTTCAGCGCGTCGATCGCGGTGACGTCGAGATTCGGCGCGTCAGCCACGAACTTCTCCGCGAACGCCACCTCCGTGCGCCAGGCGTCCCACGCCTGCGCGACCATCGCCGGGTCGGCGACGGCGTCGTCGAAGTCGCCGTCACGGTTGGTCGGCGAGGTGTAGAGGCGGGGCGCGTCCTCCCCCGCCATCAGCCGACGGAAGGTCGCCCGCTCCATCTCGGCCAGGTGCCGGACCAGGCCCAGCAGCGACATCGTCGAAGGCTCGACCGCCCGTAGCGCCATCGCCGCCGCGTCGAGGCCCGCGCACTTCAGTTCCAGCGTGAGGCGCTGCTTGCGCAGGGATTCCACCAGCGTGCCGCGCTCGTCGCCCAACCGCGGGCCGTGCTCGCGGGGGTCGTCGTCGGAGGGCTGCCCGTCCTCCGTGAACATGTCGGCGCGGCGAGTGGTGGACATGGCCGCCATCATCGACGCGAACGCCACCATGGCCAACCGATTAACCGCGTAGAATCCGCCGCCGTGACTCTGCGACTGCCGATGCCCTGGTTGAGACGCACCCTCGACGGCATCGGCTATCTGGTGGGGCCGTTCGTGGTCGTGCTCCTCCTGGTCCGCCCCGTCAACTGGGTGCTGGGTCTGGTCGCTCTCGCCGTCGGCGCGGCGCTCTGCGTTCGCGTGCAGCTGTGCGGGGTGACATGCACGCCCGAGACGGTCCTCGTGCGTTCCTACTTCTGGAGCAAGCGGATCCCGACCCGCAGCGTGTTGGAGGTGCGTCGGGGGCAGCCCGCGATCGTCTGGCGCGACTCGGCCGGCGTCGAACGGAGCACGCGGATGGTCGCGTTCCAGGCCTTCATCACGGACATCGTCGCCAAGGACAACCGACTCGCCCTCGATCGGCTGGACGTCTGGCTCGCCAACGAGCTGACGAGCTGACGAGCTGACGAGCTAGTGCGGCACCTGATCGTCGAGTGATCACCCCTCGCTATCATCCTGGTGTGCCACTGAGGCTTCGCATGAGCGCGCACTCGCAGGTCGCCATCATCGTCCTCAGCTGGTTACTCCCGTTCGGCGCGTTCGTCCTCGCCGGACCGGTCATCGGCGGCAGCCCGCTGAAGCTGCCGTTGCTGGTGGCGGCGCTGCTGATCGCCGTGACGCTGAGCGTGCGGGGCGCCGAGTGCGGCGTCGACTGCGCGGCGGACACGATCAGGGTGCGCGGCTGGGTCCGGACGGTGTCGATCCCGACCAGCGCGGTCATCCTGGTCGATCCGGACCGGTACGCCCTGATCTGGCGCGAAGCCGACGGCGAGCGCCTGACCAGGTTGTACGCGTTCGGCCGCTCGCGCCGGGGCATGGACCGGCACAGCCGGGAGTCGCTGGACCAGCTGGCCGACTGGGTGAGCAGCCGCTAACGGAGCTTGTCGAGCCGGGTCAGCGTCTCGTCGAACTCCCGCAGCAGATCGGACATCACGTCGGCGACCGGGCGGATCTCGTTCATCCGTCCGACGATCTGGCCGACCGGCATGGACACCACGCTGGGGTCGCCGGAGCGGGTGATGCGCTGGTGCGCGTCGGCGACGAGCAGGTTCTGCAACGGCATGGGCAGCGGCTCGGGTGCGCCCGGTTGGCTCCACGCCTCCGTCCACCGGGTCTTGAGCAGGCGCGCGGGTTTGCCGGTGTAGACACGGGTTCGGACGGTGTCGCTGGAGCCGGCGGCGAGCAGCGCCTGCTGGGTGGCGGAGGCGGGCACGCTCTCGGCGTACTCCGCGGTGGTCAGCCAGTACGAACCGAGCCAGCCGCCGCTGGCGCCCAGGGCGAGCGCGGCGGCGAGCTGGCGGCCGCTGCCGATGCCGCCGGCGGCGAGCACCGGGACGTCGACGGCGTCCACGATCTCCGGCACGAGGACCATGCTGGCGATCTCGCCGGTGTGGCCGCCGGCCTCATATCCCTGCGCCACAACGATGTCCACGCCGTTGGCGACGTGCCGTTGAGCATGTTCGGCCTTGCCGGCCAGGGCGGCGACCGGGATGCCGTGCTCGTGGGCCTGTTCGATGACGTCCCTGGGCGGCGAGCCCAGCGCGTTGGCGATCAGCTTGATCGGATGTTGCAGGGCAACGTCCACATGGGACCGCGCCACCGAGTGCAGCCAGCCGAGCACGCCGGCGCCGTGGGCGTCCTCGTCCAGCGGCGGGACGCCGAGCTCCTGGAGCGTTCGTTCGACGAAGTCCCGGTGGCCGGCGGGGATCAGCGCGTCGAGGTCGATCGCGGTGCCCTCGGTCGGGATCTTCGCCGGCATCACGACGTCGACCCCGTACGGCTTGCCGTCGGTGTGCTCGTCCATCCACGTCAGCACGGCGTCCAGCTCGGCCGGATCGTTGAACCGGACGCAGCCCAGCACGCCGAGCCCGCCGGCCCGGCTGATCGCCGCGGCGACGTGTTCCGACGGCGTGAAGCCGAAAACCGGGTGTTCGATGCCGAAACGGTCACACAGTTCCGTGCGCATGGGACCCTCCGAGCCCGGCGGTGGTCTGCACCTCGACGGTCGGCGCCTGCTCGGCGACGAGCTGCTGCGCCCAGCGGTAGTCCGGCTTGCCGCTGGGCAGCCGGCTGATCTCGTCGACGAGCCAGATGCTGCGCGGCACCTTGTAGCCGGCGATCTGTTGCCGCACATGGCTGTCCAGCTCGTCGTACGAGACGGTCCGGCCGGGGCGGGCCTGCACGACGGCGGCGACCCGCTGGCCGAGGCGGTCGTCGGGGACGCCGAGCACCAGCGCGTCGAAGACATCGGGATGCGACTTGAGGACGCCCTCCACCTCTTCCGGGAACACCTTCTCCCCCGCGGTGTTGACGCACATGTTGCCGCGCCCCAACAGGGTAACGGTGCCGTCCTCCTCGAGGCGGGCGAAATCCCCCGGCACGGCATAGCGCTTGCCGTCGACCTCGGCGAACAGCGCGGCGGTCTTGGCCTCGTCCTTGTAGTAGCCGAGCGGGACGTGCCCGCCCCGGGCCAGCTTTCCGATGACGCCGACCGGCGCCGGCTTGCCGTCGTCGCCGAGCACGATGCTGTCGGGATCGGCCTTCACGCGCGGGCCGCCGGACTGCGGCGCGCCGCTCTGCACGACGCCGATGCCGGTGAACCCGGTCTCCGAGGCCCCGATCGCGTCGGTGATCACCACGTTGGGGAAGGCGGCGATGTACTCCTCCTTGACGGCCTTGGAGAACAGCGCGGCGCTGCTGGAGATCGCCGCCAGCGAGGAGGCGTCGTAGTCACCGTCCCGATAGGACTCGATGAGCGGCCGGGCCATCGCGTCGCCGACGATCATCATCACCTGGACCTTGTGCTGCTGCACCGCCTGCCAGATCTCGTCGGCCTCGAACCGCGGCAGCAGGACGACCGTACTGCCGGTGAACAGCGCCCCGAACACGCCCCACTGGGCGGCGCCGTGGATCATCGGCGGCGCGCACAGCCGGACCAGTCCGTACGCCTGCCCCTGGCGGGCCTGCTGCCACTCGTCCTCCACCGGGACGCCGGTGAGGAAGTCGATGCCGCCGCCGAGCACGCGCCAGACGTCCTCCTGACGCCACAGCACGCCCTTGGGGTGGCCGGTGGTGCCGCCGGTGTAGAGGATGTAGATGTCGTCCGGGCTGCGCTCCGGGAAGTCCCGCGCCGGGCTGGCGGCGGCCAGCGCCGCCTCGTACTCGACCGCGGGGTAGGACACGTTCTCGTTCGTGCCGTCCTCGGTGTAGATCACGTGCCGCAGTGCCGGGACCTCCGGCAGCACGTCGGCGACCAGCGGGGCGTAGCGGCGCTCGTGGATCAGCGCGACGAGGTCGGAGTTGTCGAACACGTAGCGCAGCTCGGGGCGGGTGTAGCGGTAGTTGATGTTGATGGCGACGGCCCGCAGCTTGTACGCCGCGAGCATGCTTTCCACCATCTCAATGGAATTCCGGGAGTGCACGCCGACGTGGTCGCCGGGGCCGACGCCCTGCGCGGCGAGGTGGTTGGCCAGCCGGTTGGCGCGTTCGTCCAACTCGGCGTAGGTCACCGTGCGTTGGCCGCAGATCACCGCGGCACGCTCGGGGACGAGATCGACTACGTGCTCCACGAGGTCTGCGATGTTGAGGGCCACCCCTGCAAACTAGAACGTGTTACTGTTTTGGGCAATCCCCTGGGAGGCTTGATGACGGCGACGCAGGAGTCCGAGCACTGCCTGGTAGACCAACGAGGCGCGGTCCTCGTGGTGACGATGAACCGCCCGGAGGCGCGCAACGCCCTGTCCGGCCCGATGATGGCGATCATGCGCGAGGCCTGGGACCGGGTCGACTCCGACGACAGCGTCCGGGTCTGCGTGCTCACCGGCGCGGGCGGCGCGTTCTGCGCCGGCGCCGACCTCAAGGCGATGACCGCCAGCCACCCCGGCGACTCGTTCTCCGGCGGCGGCTTCGACCTGTCCGTGATCGAACCCCTGCTCAAGGGCCGGCGGCTGACGAAGCCGCTGATCGCCGCCGTCGAGGGTCCGGCCATCGCCGGCGGCACCGAGATCCTCCAGGCCACCGACATCCGGGTGGCCGGCGAGAGCGCCCGGTTCGGCGTGTCCGAGGCCCGCTGGGGCCTGTTCCCGCTCGGTGGTTCCGCCGTTCGGCTGCCCCGGCAGATCCCGTACACCGTGGCCGCCGACCTGCTGCTCACCGGCCGGCACATCACCGCCGCCGAGGCGCTGGGCATCGGCTTGATCGGTCATGTCGTGCCGGACGGACAGGCGCTGGCCAAGGCGCTGGAGCTGGCCGAGCTCATCGCCGCCAACGGACCGCTGGCCGTGCAGGCGATCCTGCGGACCATCCGGGAGACCGAGGGCCTGCCCGAGAACGAGGCGTTCAAGCTGGAGGCCCAGCACGGAATGCGGGTCTTCCTCAGCCAGGACGCCAAGGAGGGCCCCGCCGCCTTCGCCGCCAAACGCCGCCCCAACTTCCAGGGCAAGTAAGAACCCCGCGAGTTCGCCCAGAAATCGAGCACAGTCAGACACACCGAATGTAGGTTTCCGGCAGATCCGAGCCTGGAGTCTCGTTCTGCCGGAAATCGACATTCGGTGTGACACTGGGCGGGACTCGCGGGGGGTTCTGTCTGAGACGTGCACTCGGTGTGTCCGAGAGCGCGACTCGCCGGGGTCTGCCTCAGACCTATATTCGTTCTGGTGCTGGGCGCGACTCGCGGGGGTTGTCAGATGGCGCGGTCGTGGCCTTGCCAGTAGGGGTCGCGGAGGCGGCGCTTGTAGAGCTTGCCGTTGGGGTCGCGGGGGAGCTCGGCGACGTAGTCGATGCTCCGGGGCAGCTTGAACTTGGCCAGGCGGGAGGCGGCGAAGGCCAGCAGCTCCTCCGTCAGTTCGGGGGTGCCCTCCAGGCCGTCGACCGGCTGCACGACGGCCTTGATCTCCTCGCCCCAGTCGGAATGCGGGATGCCGAACACCGCCACGTCGGCGACCGACGGGTGGCAGGCCAGCTCCCCCTCGATCTCCGCCGGGTAGACGTTCACCCCGCCGGAGATGATCATGTCGGCCTTGCGGTCGCACAGGAACAGATAGCCGTCCTCGTCCAGATAGCCGACGTCGCCGAGGGTGAACAGGTCCCGGACCCGACCCGCATCGGTCTTCGCCTTGTCCTTGTAGTACTCGAAAGTGGAGGCGCCCATCCGCATGTACACGGTGCCGACCTCGCCCGGCGGCAGCTCGGCGCCGTCGTCGCCGAGCACCTTCACCACCGATCCCGGCCATGGCAGGCCCACCGACCCCGGCTTGCGCAGCCAGTCGGTCGCGGTGATCACCGTGCCGCCGCCCTCGGTCGCCGCGTAGTACTCCGTCACGACCGGTCCCCACCAGTCGATCATGCGCCGCTTGACCTCGAGCGGACACGGGGCCGCGCCGTGGATCGCCACCCGCAGCGACGACACGTCGTACCGGGCCCGCACCTCCTCCGGCAGCGCCAGCAGCCGCCGGAACTGGGTCGGCACCATGTGGCTGTGCGTCACCCGGTGCTTCTCGATCAGGCGGAGCATCTCCTCGGCGTCCCACCGGTCCATCAGCACCGTCGTGTGTCCGAACTGGATCGACAGGGCGACGAAGTTCAGCACCGCCGTGTGGTACAGCGGCGACCCGCACAGGTGCACGTGCCCGTCGAACGGCTTGAGGTCGAAGATGCCGAAGAACCAGACGCCGGCGGCCGGAACGTCGTCCGGGTCGGCCCCCGTCAGCGCCCGCCGCACGCCCTTGGGCCGGCCGGTGGTACCGGAGGTGTAGAGCATCGGCGCGCCGGACGTGCGGATGTCCGGCCGCCCAACGGGTTCGTCCGCCCCCAGCTCGGCCAGCGGCCGGAAGCCGCCAATGGTCCCCACCGCGAACCTGGCCTCCGGAGGCAGCGACTCCCCCGCCACGATCGCCGTCTCGGCGAACCGCTCGGACGCCACGAACGCCTTGGCGCCGGAGTCGGCGACCAGGTACGCGACCTCCGGCCCGATCAGGTGCCAGTTCACCGGCACGATGTACAGACCGGTCTGCATGGCGGCGAAGTACATCGCCAGCAGATCGGATCCGTTGGGCAGCAGCACCACGATGCTGTCGCCGGGTCGCAGGCCCATGGCCTGCAACCCCCGGCCGTACCGGTCGGCCGCCGCGGCCAGCGAGCCGTAGCTGACCTCCCCGCCGTCGGGGTCGACGACAGCCGTCAACCCGGGTTCCGCAGCCGCGATGTTCCACAGTCCAGGCGCCGTCATGCACCTCAATCTAGAACGTGTTCCACTTCGCCGACAAGGGTCGCGGACAGCTGCTCGACCTGCTCGACGCTCCCGCAGCCGACCAGCAGGGTGGTCACACCGGCCCGTTCCATCTCCTCGACGCGGGCCCGGACCTCCTCGGCGTTGCCCACCACCATCACGTCCTCGACCAGCGCATCCGGCACCTCGGCGGCCGCCTCTTCCTTACGTCCGGAGCGGAACAGCTCGCCGATTGCAGCCACCTGCTCGGGATAGCCCATCCGGGCGAAGACGTCGGCGTGGAAGTTCATGCCGGCCGCGCCCATGCCGCCGATGTACAGCGCCAGCACCGGTTTCATGGCCCGGATCGCGCCGGCCCGGTCGTCGGTGAGCACGATCTGGCAGCTCGCGACGATCTCGAACTCCTCCCGCGACCGCCGCGCGCCGGGCCGCGCGAAGCCCTCGTCCAGCCACTCGTTGTAGAGCCCCGCCAGCCGCGGCGTGTAGTAGATCGCCAGCCAGCCGTCGGCGATCTCGGCCGTCATGGCGACGTTCTTGGGCCCCTCCGCGCCCAGCATGATCGGCACGTCCGGCCGTAGCGGGTGCGCGATGGGCTTGAGCGGCTTGCCGAGCCCCAGCGCCCCCGGCCCCTGATACGGCAACGGATAGTGCTTGCCGGCGTTGACCACGGGTGCCTCGCGGGCCAGCACCTGCCGCACGATCGACACGTATTCCCTGGTCCGAGCCAGTGGCTGGGAGAACGGCTGGCCGTACCAGCCCTCCACCACCTGCGGCCCGGACACCCCGAGCCCGAGGATGAAACGCCCACCGCTGAGCCGGTCCAGGGTGAGGGCGTGCATGGCGCACGCCGTGGGCGTGCGCGCCGACAACTGGGCCACCGAGGTGCCCAGTCGCAGCCGTGATGTGCGGGATCCCCACCAGGCCAGCGGGGTGAACGCGTCCGAGCCCCACGCCTCGGCCGCGAACACCGAGTCGAAGCCGCTGCGCTCCGCGGCGGCGACCAGGTCCGGGGTGTTGGGGGCCGGCACCGGGGTCCAGTAGCCGAGTTGCAGTCCGAGCCTCATACCCTTCATCTTGCCGCAAAAACGAGAACGTGTTTCACTTCGATGGTGACGATCAGCTCGGAACCGTTGAGCGCCCCGTTGAACGTGGGCTTCGACTACACCCGCTCGCTCGGGCCGGTGCTGGGCCGGTTCGCCACGGGGCTGCGCGGGCACACGATCGCCGGCGTCCGGGGATCAGACGGCCGCGTGCTGGTGCCGCCCGCCGAGTACGACCCGGTGACCGCCGAGAAGCTCACCGAGTTCGTCGACGTCGGCACGGAAGGCGTCGTGCAGACGTGGTCGTGGAACGCGCAACCACTTGACGGGCAACCGCTTTCACACGCCTTCGCGTGGGCGCTGGTCAAGCTCGACGGCGCCGACACGGGACTGCTGCACGCGGTCGACGCCGGTTCGCCGGACAAGATGAGCACCGGCATGCGGGTGCGCGTGCGCTGGGCGGCGGAACCGGTCGGCAGCATCCGGGACATCGAGTGCTTCGAACCGCTCGACGCCGAACCGGTTGAACGCCAACCGGTCGTCGGCGACGACGTCACCATGCTGACGACGCCGATCCACCTCAGGTACGACCACACGGCCTCGCCGGAGGAAAGCCGTTACCTGCGCGGACTCGCCGAGGGAAAGCTGCTCGGCCAGCGCTGCCCGGCCTGCGACAAGGTCTACATCCCGCCGCGCGGCTCCTGCCCGACCGACGGGGTGCCCACCGAGGACGAGGTCGAACTGCCCGACCACGGCGTGGTGACCACGTTCTGTGTGGTCAACGTGCCGTTCCTGGGGCAGCGGATCAAGCCCCCGTACGTCGCCGCGTACATCCTGCTCGACGGCGCGGACATCCCGTTCCTGCACCTCGTGCTGGGCTGCGACGCCGCCGAGGTGCGGATGGGCATGCGGGTGCGGGCGCAGTGGCGGCCGCGCGACCAGTGGGGCACCACGCTGGAGAACATCGACCACTTCGAGCCGTCCGGCGAACCGGACGCGCCCTATGAATCGTACGCACAGCATCTCTAGGAGGCTCCCGTGAGCGAGGTGGCGGTCGTCGGCTTCGCGCAGGCGCCGAACGTGCGCCGCACACCCGGCACCACCAACGGCGTGGAGATGCTGGTGCCGGTGTTCCACCGGCTGTTCGCCGAGACCGGCCTGTCCAAACAGGACATCGGTTTCTGGTGCTCCGGGTCGTCGGACTACCTTGCCGGGCGGGCGTTCTCCTTCATCGCGGCGGTGGACGCGATCGGCGCGTTCCCGCCGATCATGGAATCGCACGTGGAGATGGACGCCGCGTGGGCACTGTACGAGGCGTGGGTGAAGATCCGCACCGGTGAGGCGGAGACCGCGCTGGTGTACGGCTTCGGCAAGTCCTCGGCCGGCGAGCTGCGGCGGATCATGGCCATGCAGATGGACCCGTACCTGGTGACGCCGCTGTGGCCGGATTCCGTTGGCGTGGCTGGACTCCAGGCCCGCCTGGGCATCGAGCAGGGGCTGTGGACCGAGGCGGACATGGCCGAGGTGGCGGCGGCCAGCCGCCGTGCCGCACTGTCCAATCCGGACGCCCAGCTCTCCGGCGAGACCACGGCCGAGGAGCTGCTGAAACAGCCGTATTTGGCGGACCCGTTGCGCGCACACGATTGCGCGCCGATCACCGACGGCGCGGCGGCCATCATCCTGGCCTCCGGCGACAAGGCCCGCGAGCTGTCGGAACGCCCGGCCTGGATCACCGGCTTCGAGCACCGAGTCGACACTCCTATGCTGGGCGCCAGAGATCTCACCACCTCGCCGTCCACCATCGCGGCGGCCAAGGCCGCCGGCGTGGACGGCGTGCAGGTGGCCGAGCTGCACGCGCCGTTCACGCACCAGGACATCTTGCTGCGCCAAGCGCTCGGACTCGGCGAGGAAGTGCGGGTGAACCCGTCCGGCGGCGTGCTGGCCGGGCACCCGATGTTCGCCGCCGGCCTGATCCGCATCGGCGCCGCGGCCGCCGAGATCCGCGCCGGCCGCGCCGACAAGGCCCTGGCCCACGCGACCAGCGGCCCGCTGCTGCAACAGAATCTCGTCTGCGTGCTGGAGGGACGCTGATGGGCGCGCAACTCGCGGCCGTGATCGGGACCGGCCAGACCAACCACACCGCCAAGCGCCAGGACGTGTCCATGGCCGGCCTGTGCCGGGAGGCGATCGACCGGGCCATGGCCGACGCCGGCACGGACTGGTCGGACATCGACGCGGTGGTGCTGGGCAAGGCCCCGGACCTGTTCGAGGGCGTCATGATGCCCGAGCTGTTCCTCGCCGACGCCCTCGGCGCGACCGGGAAACCGTTGCTGCGCGTGCACACCGCCGGTTCGGTCGGCGGCTCCACCGGCAACGTGGCCGCCAGCCTGGTGCAGTCCGGTGTGCACCGCCGCGTGCTGGCGGTGGCGTTCGAGAAGCAGTCCGAGTCCAACGCCATGTGGGCGCTGTCGATCATGCCGCCGTTCCACATGCCGGTAGGCGCCGGCGCGGGCGGCTACTTCGCGCCGCACGTGCGGTCCTACATCCGGCGGTCCGGCGCGCCGAACCACATCGGCGCGATCGTCGCGGCCAAGGATCGCCGCAACGGCGCGCTGAATCCGTACGCACATCTCAAGCAGCCGGACATCACGGTCGAATCCGTGCAGGCGTCGCCGATGCTCTGGGACCCGATCCGCTACGACGAGACCTGCCCGTCCTCCGACGGCGCGGCCGCCGTGGTGATCGCCGACGAGCAGACGGCGAAGGGCCGCCCGGCGGCCTGGATCCACGCCACGGCGATGCGGACCGAGCCGACGACCTTCGCCGGCCGGGACCAGGTCAGCCCGCAGGCCGGCAAGGATGCGGCGGCGGCGCTGTGGAAGCAGGCCGGCATCAAGGACCCGGTGTCCGAAGTGGACGTCGCCGAGATCTACGTGCCGTTCTCCTGGTTCGAGCCGATGTGGCTGGAGAACCTCGGGTTCACCGAGGAGGGCCAGGGCTGGAAGTTCACCGAGGCCGGCGAGACCGCGATCGGCGGCCGGCTGCCGGTGAACCCGTCCGGCGGCGTGCTGTCGTCCAACCCGATCGGCGCGTCCGGGCTGCTGCGCTACGCCGAGGCGGCGATGCAGGTGCTAGGCCGGGCCGGCGAGCACCAGGTCGACGGCGCGCGGGTCGCGGTGGGCCACGCCTACGGCGGCGGTTCGCAGTACTTCTCGCTCTGGGTGGTCGGATCGGAAAGGCCGGGTGCGCGGTGAAGTTCACGCTTGCGGTGGCGATGAGCCCGCTCGACCAGCTGGTGGAGCTGGCCAGGACGGCCGAGGAGTGCGGCTTCGCGTCGATCGCGCTGCCGGATTCCCTGTTCTGGTCGGAGAAGGTGTCGGCGGACTATCCGTACACGCCGGACGGCTCGCGGTTCTGGACGGCCGAGACGCCGTGGGCGGACCCGCTGATCGCGGCGGCCGCGATGGGCGCCGGCACCAGCACGATCCGGTTCTACACGCAGGTGCTCAAGCTCGGCTCCCGCAACCCGGTGCTGCTGGCCCGCCAGGTCGGCTCGGTCGCCGCGCTGACCGGCGACCGGTTCGGGCTCGGCGTCGGACTCGGCTGGTCGCCGGAGGAATTCGCCTGGTGCGGCACGGAATACGCGCACCGCGGGCCGCGCAGCGACGAGGCCATCGAGGTGCTGAAGCTGATCCTCGGCGGCGGCATGGTCGAGTACCACGGCAAGTACTACGACTTCGACAAGTTGCAGATGAGTCCCGCGCCCGGGCAGCCGGTGCCGTTCTACGTCGGCGGGCACACCGAGGCCGGCCTGCGCCGGGCCGCCCGCATCGGTGACGGCTGGACGTCGGCGATGATCAAGTTCGGCGACCTGCGACAGATCGTGGCCCGGCTGGGCGAGCTGCGTGAGGAGTACGGCCGCGCCGACCAGCCGTTCGAGATCCAGGCCGTGTCCATCGACAAGTTCGGCGTCGACGGCTACCAGGACCTGGCCGGGGCCGGCGTCACCGACGCGATCGTGATGCCCTGGCTGCTCTACGGCGTCGGCTTCGACGGCGAATTGGCCGCGAAGCAGGACGCGCTGCGGCGGTTCCAGCACGAGGTGATCGAGAAGGTGACCGCGTGATCGACTGGCAGGCGTCGAAGGTGGAGCACCCGGCGCGCATGGCGTCCTGGCGGTCCATGGAGGCCGTGGTGGCCGGCGAGAAGGAGAAGTGGCTGTCGCTGTTCGCCCTGGACGGCTGCGTGGAGGACCCGGTCGGCCCGTCCCCGTTCGACCCCGAGGGCCGGGGCCATCACGGCCACGAGGCCATCGGGGCCTTCTGGGACAAGGCGATCGCGCTGGCCGAGGGCTTCGACTTCACCATGCGCGACTCGTTCGCCAACGGCCTGGAGTGCGCCAACGTCGGCACCATCACGATCCATCTGCCCGGCAACAACCTCATGGACACCGACGGCGTGTTCGTCTATCGCATCGACGAGGACGGCCTGATCAAGTCCGTCCGCGCGCACTGGGAGATGGAACGCGCGATGAAGACGCTACGCACCACCGAGTGACGGCAGCCCCAGCGCCCTGACGGCCCACGGCAGGGCCGCCGTCAACTGGGCACGCTGAACGCCGCGCACCCCCGGTCCCCCTGGCACCGGGGGTAGCGCAGCCCGGCAGGCGAAGAAGCCCGCCACCACCGCGACCATCTCGGGCGAGACGGTCGCGACCTCCTCCGGCGGCGGGCCGCCCTCGGAAACCATGCTGGGCAGGAAGAACGCCCGATCCACCTCGGGATTGGCGACGCACGCGTGGTTCCAGTCCACGAACACCGTGCGGTCGCCGGCGAAGCACAGGTTGTCGCTGCGAACGTCCAGGTGCACCAGCTGATCGCCCTTCAGTCGGGCGCCGGCCGACGCGTCCAGCAGTGTCGGCAGCGTCCGATCCAGCCACGCGTCCGTGCACATTCCCAGCGACAGGAACGGTTCCGGGTCGTCAGCGACGGCCTGCCACCCGCCACCGACCCACTCCTCCTCCAGCTCCACCACGCCGCCGGGCACGGGCTGCCGGGCGATAACGCCGATCGTGTCCAGCACCTGGACGACGCGATCCACCGTCCACGGCGGCGGCCAGTCCGCTGTGGACAGATCCTCCAGCACCAGGATCGGCTCCACACCGCCGTCGTCGTCCCAGCCGACGAACACCGGCATGAAGAACCCCTGCAGCCGCTGGTAGTTGGCGAACTCGCGGCGGAGCTCGCCGGCGGTGTACTCGTTCACGCCCTGCTTGGCGAAAACGGTTGTGCCGTCGGCGAGTTCCGCGATCATCCGGCGGGCGGGCGTGTATCCCCGACCGGTGAACGGCGTCGCCCGGACGACCGGCCCACCGATCGCCCGCGCGAGCCGCTCGGTCTGCATGCTTCGAGGTTACCGAGGCACGACACCGATTTTCGGGGCGACGCCGACCCACTCCGAGGCGGACACCACCTCCGCGCCGGGCTGCACCCCCGGGTGCGAGGGGTCGTCGGCGGTCAGGTCGACCCAGTAGCCCAGCGACCGCTCCGACTGCGGGTCGACCAGCAGTTCCGCCCGGTCGAAACCGTCGTCGCCCTGGGTGAACGTCCGGCCGTGCCGGCCGTCGCCGGTCGGCGAGTCGCCGTTGTCCACCGTGCCGGGGTCCATGGTCATCGCCTTGACCAGAGCGGACCTGACATCCCGGCCGGCATAGGGCGAGTTCAGGATGGTGGTCACCGTCCCGATCAGGTCGACGCCGACCCGCGGGTACTTGTACAGCTGCTGGTGCAGCTCCGCCGGATCCCTGGGCAGCTGCGCGATGAACAGCGGCGTCGGGTCGTCCCAGCTGCCGGGGCGCTGGTCGCACGGCATGTTCTGGTCGCCATGGCCGGGCGCCGACTCGAGGCTGGTGCCGCACGTGCCGCGTCGCTCCTGCACCCCCGCCGGCGCGAGTATGCCGCCGCCGCCCTCGGCCTGCACCAGGACGTCGCTGCCGGCGAGCCAGCGGTGGTTGCCGGTGTGGTCGATGCGGATCAGGTACTGGTCGGCGGGGTTCGCGGGAAACCACGCCTCCGTGATGGTCTCCTGAACCGCCTCGATGGGCTTGCCGGTGTCCGTCTTCCCCCGAACGTAGGTCCACAGGTCCTGCTTGCTGTAGAAGTACTGTCCCTGCCCGACGTGCAGATCGTCGTCGGCGGCCGGCGCGCCGTGCAGGAAGACCGCCGCCCCGGCGGTGATCGCCACGACCGCGGCCGCCGCGGCGGCGACCCACCACTTCCGGTGGCTCCGTCGGACCGGTCTGGCCGCTTCCTCACGCAGCGCGGCGAGCGCCCGGGCGCGGGCCTCCGGGCTGAACGCGGGGCCCACCGGCTGGTCGGCGAGCGCCTGGTCGAGTTCCTCATCGGTCCACATCGGCGCTCCCAAGATCGATCTGCGGCGCGGCGACGCGGAGGTGCTTGCGCACGCGGTGCAGGCGGGACCGCACGGTGCCGGCGGGGATGCCCAGCGCCTCGGCGATCTCGTTCGCGTCCAGGCCCGCCCAGCTGGTCAGCAGCAGGACGTCCCGGTCGGCGGCATTGAGCTCGGCGATGGCCACTGCCAGCTGCCGGGCACGCAGCTGCGCGTCCATCTGGTCGACGACGCGGTTCTCGTGGCTCTCGGTCAGGGCGGCGTCCCTTAGGCGCGCGGTCGCCGCGTCCTCGCGTTTGCGCCGACGCAGGTGGTTGCGGGCGAGGTTGGTGGCGATGCCGAACAGCCAGGCGCGGGCCGACGCCCGGGCCGGATCGAAGCCGCCGCGGCCCTTCAGTGCCGCGACGAACGTGTCGCCGACCAGGTCGTCGGCCATGGCGCCGACGAGCCTGCCCAGGTAGCGGTGCAGGTCGCCGGCGTGCGCCTCGAACAGCCGTTCGAAATCGGCGAGATCGTCGGCCGGCGACGCCTCGTCGGTTGCTGTCATCACATCTCTACTTGGTCGCGACCCCGGTTCGTGTTCACGACCAGTAGACCAAATCAGGCGTAGGCCACGTGGAAGTGCTTGATCCCGTTCAGCCAGCCCGAGCGCAGCCGCTCCGGCTCGGCCACCTTGTGGATGTCCGGCAGGTGGTCGGCGATCGCGTTGAAGATCAGCTCGATCTCCAGCCGGGCCAGGTTCGCGCCGAGGCAGTAGTGCGTGCCGCTGCCGCCGAAGCCCAGGTGCGGGTTGGGGTCGCGGCCGATGTCGAAGGCGTGTGGGTTCTCGAACACCTCGGGGTCGAAGTTGGCCGAGCTGTAGTACATGCCGACCCGCTGCCCCTCCTTGACCTCGACGCCGCCGATCTCCACGTCCTGCTTGGCGGTCCGCTGGAAGGCCATCACCGGCGTGGCCCAGCGCACGATCTCGTCGGCGGCGCCGGCCGTGCGCTCGGCCTTGAACCGCTCCCACTGCTCGGGGTGGTCGAGGAAGGCGGCCATGCCGTGGGTGATCGCGTTGCGGGTGGTCTCGTTGCCGGCGACCGCGAGCAGCAGCACGAAGAACCCGAACTGGTCGGAGCCCAGCGCCTCGCCATCCAGGTCGGCGTGCACCAGCTTGGTGACGATGTCGTCCATCGGGCAGCCGCGGCGCTGCTCGGCCAGGTTCCAGGCGTAGCCGAGCAGCTGCGCGCTGGCCGCGTCCGGCTCGATCTCGTACTCGGGGTCGTCGTAGGCGATCATCTGGTTGGACCAGTCGAAGATCTTGCCCCGGTCCTCCTGCGGCACGCCGAGCAGCTCGGCGATCGCCTGCAGCGGCAGCTCGCAGGCGACGTCCGTGACGAAGTCGCCACTGCCGCGGGCGAGCGCCTCGGTGACGATGCGTTCGGCGCGGTCGTGCAGGGCGTCCTTGAGCGAGTTGATCGCCTTGGGAGTGAAGCCGCGGGAGACGATGCCGCGGACCTTGGTGTGCTGCGGCGGATCCTGGTTGAGCATGATCAGTCGCAGCATCTCGATGCGCTCCGGCGGCATCTCCTGGCCGAAGCGGATGATCGCGCCCTTCTCCCACGACGAGAACACGTCGCTGCGGCGGGAGATCTCACGCACGTCGGCGTGCCGGGTGACGGCCCAGAAGCCGCCATCCTGGAATCCGCCGCAGGGTGAGGCCTGGGCGTTCCACCAGATCGGCGCGGTGCGGCGCAGCTCGGCGAAGTGCGCGTAGGGCACGCCGTTCGCGTAGACGTCGGGATCGGTGAAGTCGTAGCCGTCGGGGACCACGGGGGACCTCCAGGCACCTCGTCGTGCGTGGAACGGGTTCTACGAAGTTCCTAGCATACAGCGTTAACTTACGGAACCCCGCTGCTCAAATGACCATTGCAGCCAACTGAAACGTGTTCTACTTTTGAAGCCATGGGCACTCCGGTGATCGTGGCCGCGGCACGCACTCCGATCGGCAGGCGCGGCGGTTGGCTGTCCGGCCTGCACGCCGCCGAGCTGCTGGGCGCGGCACAGCAGGCGGTGGTGGACCGGGCCGGCATCGACCCGGCGCTGGTCGAGCAGGTGATCGGCGGCTGCGTCACGCAGGCCGGCGAGCAGTCCAACAACATCACCCGAACGGCCTGGCTGCACGCCGGGCTGCCACAGGGCGCCGGCTGCGCCACCGTCGACTGCCAGTGCGGCTCCGCCCAGCAGTCCACGCACCTGATCGCCGGCCTGATCGCCATCGGCGCGATCGACGTCGGCATCGCCTGCGGCGTGGAGGCGATGAGCCGGGTTCCCTTGCGTAGCAACGTAGGCACGGACGCCGGCACGCCGCGGCCGGAGTCGTGGGACATCGACCTGCCCAACCAGTACCTCGCCGCCGAGCGGATCGCCCGGCACCGCGGCATCACCCGTGAGGACGTCGACCGGTTCGGCCTGCGCTCGCAGCAACTGGCCCGCGCCGCCTGGGACGCCGGCCGGTTCCGGGACGAGGTCGTGCCGGTGAAGGGCGTCGACATCGACCAGGGGCTGCGCGAGACCAGCATGGAGGCGCTCGGGCGGTTGAAGCCCGTGCTGGACGACGGCGTGCACACCGCCGGCACGTCCTCGCAGATCTCCGACGGAGCCAGCGCGGTCCTGCTGGTGTCGGAGGAACGCGCCCACGAACTCGGTGTCACGCCCCGTGCGCGGATCGTGTCGCAGTGCCTGGTCGGGGCCGAGCCCTACTACCACCTCGACGGCCCGGTGGCGGCCACCAGCCGGGTGCTGGAACGCAGCGGCATGAAGATCGACGACCTGGACCTGTTCGAGGTCAACGAGGCCTTCGCCTCGGTGGTGCTGTCGTGGCAGTCGGTGCACCAGCCGGATCCGGACCGCGTGAACGTCAACGGCGGCGCGATCGCCATCGGGCACCCGGTCGGCAGCACCGGCACCCGGCTGATCACGACCGCGCTGCACGAACTGGAGCGCCGGGACGCGTCGACCGCGCTGATCTCGATGTGCGCCGGCGGGGCGCTGGCCACGGGTAGCATCCTGGAACGGATCTGACATCCTGCGTTCGCCGGTTCTTCGCGGCATAGCCACCTTGTCCGACCATGTTGGGACTTGTGCAGACAAGTCTTGGGGTTTCCGCCGAGTGGTTGCGCGACAACTGCCGCTGCGCCGAGTGCCGGGACGCGGTGAGCGGCCAGAAGTTGTTCGACCTGGCCGATTCTCCGGTGGTGACATCCGTTGCGGAGTCGGCGTTCGAGGTGACCGTCGAGTTCGCCGACGGCCACCGCTCGGTGTTCGACCGCTCCTGGCTGGCCGCGCCGGCTCCGGCGGGTCACCGTGACGAGTCGTCGAAGGTTCTGAACGCGGACCTCGTTTCGGCGTCGTGGTTGGCGTACCTCGACGACGACGCCGAGCGCCTGCGCTGCCTGGACGCCCTGCTGCGCAACGGCTTCGTGCTGCTGCGCGGCGTACCCGTGCGCCCCGGCGCGGTGACGGAGGTCGCCGAGACGTTCGGTTTCGTGCGGGAGACCAACTACGGCCGCCTGTTCGACGTGCGGGTGGTCAGCTCCCCCAACAACCTGGCGTTCACCAGCCGGCCGATCGCGCCGCACACCGACAACCCGTACCGCGATCCCGTGCCGACGTTGCAGTTGTTGCACTGCCTGGAGAACGCCGCCGTCGGCGGCGAGACCACCCTGGTGGACGGCTTCGCCGCCGCCGCTCGCCTGCGGCTGCTCGACCCGGCGGCGTTCGAGGTGCTGACCCGCACACCGGTCACCTTCTCCTTCGCCGATCCGACCACGTTCCTGAGCGCCTTCCGGCCGATCATCGGCGTCGACCCGGCCGGCCGGATCCGCGAGGTGCGGATCAACAACCGCTCGATGCAACCCGGTCGTGAACACGGCCCCGAGTTCTACCGGGCGTACCGGGCTTTCCGGGCGCTGCTGTTGGAGTCGCAGGTGGCGCTCCGCCTGGAGCCCGGGGATTGCCTGCTGTTCGACAACACCCGGATCCTGCACGCCCGCACCGGCTTCTCCGGTTCGCGGCTCCTCCAGGGCTGCTACGCCGACATCGACGCCCTCGCCAGCTCCGTCGCCGTCCTCCGGCGGCAGCCCGTCGCCGAACTCGCCGCCATGTTCGACGGGCCCGGCGGCGCGGCGTACCTGGGCGAGCCGGTCACCCAGGCCCAGCACATGCTCCTCGCCGGGGCCGAGGCGTTGCGTGTTCAGGCCCCCGATCACCTGGTCGCCGCCGCCCTGCTGCACGACGTCGGCCACCTCGTCGCCGACGAACGCCACCACGACACCGCCGGCGCGCAGTTCCTGGCCCGTTGGTTCCCGCCGGCCGTCACCGAGCCCGTACGCCTGCACGTCGCCGCGAAGCGGTACCTGTGCGCGGTGGAACCCGGCTACTTCGACTCCCTCTCCCCCGCCTCGGTTCGTACGCTGGGCTTCCAGGGCGGCCCGATGTCGCCGGACGAGGCCGCGACCTTTGCCGCCGGTCCGTACGCGCAGGACGCCGTCACCGTGCGCCGCTGGGACGAGGCCGCCAAGGACCCGTCCGCCCCAGTCCCGGCGTTCGACCGGTTCGCCCCGCTGCTGGCACGGGTCGTGAGCCCTACGATCTAGGGCTGCGCCGGCCGTCGAAAGGCTTGCCCACGAAGGAGAACATCTTGACACCGGGCACGAACGGCAAGGGCTTTCCGACGAGTCGATGAGTGCCGACCGAGTACGAGTATCCCGGCTCGGTGTCGAACCCGACCTCCTCGAAACCCGCCTCCCCGAACCATTCACGGATCGACGGCGTCAGGTCCGGCGCGTCGTGGTGCCGGGTCCACACCACGGTCGCACCCTCCCGGCACAGCATCGGCAGCAGCGTCACCGTGCGGCGAACGTCCTCATCGGACAGATTGCCGAAAACCCCGCACGCCAGCACGACATCCGCCGGGAAGTAGGCCGACGTCACGGAGGCGTCCCCCTCGACCACCTCGATGCCCGGAACGGCCTGCCGCCGCGCCGCGGCCACGTTCAGCGGGTCCAGCTCCACCAGCCGCCCCACCACGTCCGCGGCCCGGTCGAACTCGGCCAGCGCGCCGAAGACGTCATGCCCCTGCCCGGCGCACATGCTGGTCAACCGGATCTCGCCCGCCGGCGCCTGCTCCAATGCCGCCAGCACGCGGCGTCGGACATGGGCCAGTCGGCGGACCAGCCCGGACGAGGGGTCGTCGTACGCGAGGTGCCACTCCACCCAGTTCTTCACCGCTGGGACGGTAGCCGCGACAACGCCTTGACGCTCGCGGAATTCCGCACCGTGAACGCCACCGCGTCGCCGAGGTAGCGATCATCGGACCACTCCAGCATCACGCCGTCGGGATCCGCCGTGCGCCGCCGTTCGCGCAGCAACGGCACTCGCGACCGCACCTCGAGCAGCCGAGCGTCCTCCGACGTGGCGGCGACGGCGTCGATCTGGTGCTCGGCGTCGGCGAAGATCACGCCGAGGTCCTCCAGCCGCTCGGTGATCGACACGACGTCCAGGGCCATCCCCGCCACCATCGCGCCCACCGGCTCCCGGTACGCCGTGCGCTCGATCATCACCGGCCGCCCGGACAGGTACCGCACGCGGGTCAGGTGGTACACCCGGCTGCCCAGCGGGACCTCCAGGTGCGCGCACTCGTCCTCGTTGGCGGCGCGCAGCTCCATCCGCTCCACCCGCCCCGCCGGTTCCTCACCGATCGCCCGCGCCCAGCGGGAAAAACTCACCAGCTCGTTGAACGTCTGCAACCGCGGACCGCCGAGCACGACCCGCCGCGCCCCCTGCCGCGAGGAGATCACGCCATCCGCGACCAGCGCCGCGAACGCCTGCCGGATCGTCCCCCGGGACGCACCGTACCGCGCGGCCAGCTCCGACTCGGACGGCAGCCGCGCACCGGCCTGGTACGAACCGGAAACGATGGCTGCCTTGATGTCCTCGGCCACTCGGCGGTAGAGCGTGGTCCCCATGCCAGCACCGTAACGGGCGACCGGTCGGTTACCTGGGGTGAGGGGAATCCGACATCTGGAGTTCACCTTCGTGTCCGACCATGTTCGGACTTATCTAGCCAAGTCGTCAGTTCGGTGAACAAGTCTGCCGCCTGTCGGTCCCCGTACTCCCTGGAGTCCCCCGTGAACAGAAGCCGTACCGCCCTCGCGGCCGGTCTGCTGGCCGTAGTCGCGCTGGCCGCCACCGCATGCGGCTCCTCGTCCGGCGCGAACAGCGCCTCCGACGACAAGGCGGCCACCGCCAAGAGCGCCGCCGACCTCGGCGGCATGGACGCCCTCGTCGCGGCGGCCAAGAAGGAGGGCACGCTGAACGTCATCACGCTGCCCCGCACCTGGGCCGGCTACGGCGACCTGATGGACAACTTCACCAAGAAGTACGGCATCAAGATCACCGACGCCAACCCGGACGGCAGCAGCCAGGACGAGATCAACGCGGTCAAGCAGCTCAAGGGCCAGGACCGCGCGCCGGACGTGCTGGACCTGGGCTCCTCCTTCGCGCTGTCGGCGGCGAGCGCCAACCTGCTCGCCCCTTACCAGGTCTCGACCTGGAAGGACATCCCGGACAACCAGAAGGACAGCCAGGGCCGCTGGTACAACGACTACGGCGGCTACATCTCCATCGGCTACGACGCCAAGCAGATCACCACGCCGCCGACCTCGATCGCCGACCTGGCCAAGCCCGACTACAAGGGCAAGGTGGCGCTCAACGGCGACCCGACCAAGGCCGGCGCGGCCTTCGCCGGCGTGTTCGCCGCGTCGCTGGCCAAGGGCGGCAGCGCGGACAACATCCAGCCGGGCATCGACTTCTTCGGCGAGCTGAAGAAGTCCGGCAACTTCATCCCGGTCGGCGCCACCCAGGCGACCATCCAGTCCGGCCAGACGCCGATCACCATCGACTGGGACTACCTCCAGGTCTCGGCGGCCAACACGCTCAAGGGCAAGGTCGACTGGAAGGTCGTCGTGCCCAAGGACGGCCTGTACGCCAACTACTACAACCAGGCCATCAGCGCCACCGCCCCGCACCCGGCCGCCGCGCGGCTGTGGGAGGAGTACCTGTACTCCGCCGAGGGCCAGAACGGCTTCCTGAAGGGCTGGGCCCGCCCGGTCGAGCTGGCCGCGATGCAGTCCGCCGGCACCGTCGACAAGGACGAGCTGGCCGCGCTGCCGCAGGTCAGCGGCACCGCGCCGTTCCCGACCGAGGCGCAGCTGGACGCGGCGAAGAAGGTCATCGCCGACAACTGGGCGAAGACCGTTGGCTGACACGAAGTCCCGGAACCGGCAGCGGCTCGATCTCCTCGGGCTGCTGCCGTTTCTGGCCTATGTCGCGGTATTCCTGGGCGTGCCGACCGTCTCCGTGGTCCTCGGCGCGTTCCAGGACGACGCCGGCGGCTGGACGCTGAGCAACATCAGCGCCGCCGCCGGCGACCCGTACCTGCACGCTTTCGTGGTCAGCACGGAGATCTCCGCGCTGACGGCGGTGATCGGCGCGGTCGTCGGACTGGCCATCGCGTTCGCGGTGAGCGCGTCGCCGCCCGGCGGCGTGCTGCGCCAGGTGGTGTCCACGGCGTCGGGCGTGCTGGCGTACTTCGCCGGCGTGCCGCTGGCGTTCGCGTTCATCGCGGCGATCGGCAGCCAGGGCCTGGTGACCAAGTGGCTGGGCGCGCTCGGCCTGGACATCTCCGGCTTCAGCCTGTTCGGTTTCGCCGGGATCACACTGGTGTACCTGTACTTCCAGATCCCGCTGATGGTGCTGGTGATCTTCCCGGCGCTGGAGGGGCTGCGGCCGCAGTGGCAGGAGGCGGCCAGCAACCTGGGCGCGAGCCGCTGGCAGTACTGGCGGCTGGTCGGCGGCCCGCTGCTGCTGCCGCCGTTCCTGGGCGCGCTGATGCTGTTGTTCGCCAACGCCTTCGCCGCGTACGCCACGGCCGCCGCGCTGACCAACGGCATCATCCCGCTGGTGCCGATCCAGATCGCCGCGGTGATGTCCGGCAACGTGGCCGTGGGCCAGGAGAATCTCGGCAACGCGCTGGGCCTGGGCATGATCCTCATCGTCGGCATCGCGCTCGCCGGCTACGCCCTGATGCAGCGCCGGACGTCGAGGTGGTTGCGATGACCGCAGTTGTCGACCTCACCGCCGCCCCGCGCGCCGCGACCCGGCGCAGGCTCGGCAAGGGACGCATCGCCGCGTGGCTGGTGCTGATCATCGCCGCGCTGTACTTCCTGATCCCCATCGCGGCGTCGGTGGAGTTCAGCCTGCGCGGCGTGCACGACACCCACGACCTGTCCACGTGGACGAACCTGTTCGGCCAGCCCGGTTTCGTGGACAACCTGGTCACCTCGCTGGAACTGGCCGCCGGCACCGTGGTGATCACGCTGGTGCTGATGGTCCCCACCACCGCGTGGGTGCACCTGCGGCTGCCCAGGCTGCGCCGGCTGATCGAGTCCATCTGCGTGCTGCCGCTGGTGATTCCCGCGGTGGTGCTGGCCAACGGCGTGCTGGCGGCGTTCCGCAACGGCCCGAGCTGGATCACCGGCACGCCGGTGATCCTCGCGCTGGAGTACGTGGTGCTGGCACTGCCGTTCACGTACCGGACGCTCGACGCCGGCCTGTCCTCGATCCCGCTGACCACGCTGGTCGAGGCCGGCCGCAACCTCGGCGCGAGCTGGCTGACCGTGCTGATGCGGGTGGTGGTGCCGAACCTGCGCACGTCCATCCTGAACGCGTCCATCCTGAGCGCGGCGATGGTGCTGGGCGAGTTCACCATCGCCAACCTGCTGCTGATGAACACCCTGCCGGTCTGGACGGTCCAGGCCGGTCAGCAGGACGGCGAGGTGGCCACCGCGGCCTCGATGCTGATCCTGCTCGTCACCTGGGTGCTGTTGCTGCTGATGTCCGTGTTCGGGCAGCGCGGCGCCCGCCGCACCGGGAGGTCCGGATGACCGCCACCATCGATCCCAGCACCGAGGCCAAGCCCGGCAGCCCGGTCCGGCTGGCGGGGCTGCGCCGCGGCTACGGCCAGGTGACCGCGCTGGACGGGCTGGACCTGGACATCGCGCCCGGCGAGCTGGTGAGCCTGCTCGGCCCGTCCGGCTGCGGCAAGACGACCGCGCTGCGCATCGTCGCCGGGCTGGAGCACAGCGACTCCGGCGCGGTGTTCGTGGACGGCAAGGACATCACCAAGGTGCCCGCCAACAAGCGGGACATGGCAATGGTCTTCCAGTCGTACAGCCTGTTCCCGAACCTGACCGCCGGCGAGAACGTGGCGTTCGGGCTGCGGCTGCGCGGCGTGAGCCCGGCGGAGCGGCGCAAGCGCGCCGGCGAGCTGCTGGAGCTGGTCGGCCTCACCCAGCACTACGACCGGTACGCCACGCAGATGTCCGGCGGGCAGCAGCAGCGGGTCGCGCTGGCCCGGGCGCTGGCCATCGAGCCGAAGGTGCTGCTGCTGGACGAGCCGCTGTCGGCGCTGGACGCCAAGGTGCGGGTGCAGCTGCGGGACGAGATCCGCAGCCTGCAACAACGTCTGGGCATCACCACCCTGTTCGTCACGCACGACCAGGAGGAGGCGCTGAGCATGTCCGACCGGGTCGCCGTGATGAACGCGGGCCGGCTCGAGCAGTGCGCCTCACCCGACGAGGTCTACACCCGCCCGGCGACGCCGTTCGTCGCGGCGTTCGTCGGCGCCATGAACCGGATCGGCGGCATCGCGTCGGGCACCGAGGTCGAGGTGCTGGGCCAGCGGCTGGCCGTGACGCAGCCGCCGGAGGTGCCCGCCGGCGCCAAGGTGACCGCCCTGGTGCGCCCCGAGTCCGTGCTGCTCACGCCGGCCGTCGCCGGCCTGGTGCGGGTGGCGCGCAGCAGCTTCCGCGGCCCGGTGACCCGGGTGACCGTGGAGCTCGCCGACGGCACCGAGGTGGACAGCGACCTGCCCAGCTCCGCCGCCGTCGACCTGCGGCCCGGCACGCTCGCGGACATCAGGTTCGCGCCCGAGCCGGTGATGGTCATCCAGTAGAACCGGTCGTCCGCTCGGGAAATCGTTCCCGAGCGGACACCGCCGTCCGCCTTTCCGATCATGCTGTCGTAGCTTGGCGGACATGGACCTGAAGGGCCGCATCGCCGTGGTCACCGGCGCGAGCCGGGGCGTGGGCAAGGGAATCGCGATCGAGCTGGGCCGGGCCGGCGCGACCGTGTACGTGACGGGTCGCAGCGTCGAGCCGGGCCCGCTGCCGGGCACGATCCACGAGACGGCGGAGGAGGTCACCGCGGCCGGCGGCGTGGGCATCTCGGTGGCGTGCGATCACCGGGACGACGAGCAGATCGCCGCGCTGTTCGCCCGGGTCGCCTTCGAGCAGGCCGGCCTGGACATCCTGGTGAACAACGTGTTCTCGGCGCCGGACCTGGCGCAGTGGGTGTACCGCCCGTTCTGGGAACTGCCGGTGCACGCGTGGGATCAGGTGGTGGGCCTCGGCACCCGCGCGCACTACGTGGCGTCGGTGCACGCGGTGCAGCTGATGTCGGCCGGTGGCCTGATCGTCAACGTCTCGTCGTCGGGGGCGTCGGAGTACCAGCAGAACGTGGTCTACGGCGTGGGCAAGGCGGCGACGGACAAGATGACCGCGGACATGGCCGTGGACCTCAAACCCCGTGACATAGCGGTGTTCTCGATCTGGCCGGGTCTGGTCCGCACCGAGTTCCTGCTCGCCGCCGCCCGCACCGTCGACGGCCGCCAGGTGCTGGACTTCCCCGACGGCCGCATGTTCGACGTCAGTCACGCCGAGTCGCCGCGCTTCATCGGCCGCGGCGTGGCCGGGCTGGCCACCGATCCCGCCAGGATCGAGCGATCCGGCGGGATCGAGACCACCTCGGGCCTGGCCGCGCGCTACGGATTCACCGACACCGACGGCTCGACGCCGCCCGTGTCGACCGAGATCCGCTAGCGCCGGCGGGCCAACAGGTTCGGCACCGTCAGCAGCGCGATGCCGCCGACCATCAGCACCAACGCGAGGATGACCAGCCAGCCGCCGGAGAACCCGGTGAAGGCCAGGCCCCCGCCGCCGGTGCCGGCCACCGGCGCCGCCTCGGGGACGACGGCCTCGGTGGTGGTCGTCGGCGCGGCTTCAGTGGTGGTCGTAGTCGGTGCCGTGGTGGTGGTCGTCGGCGCGGTCGTCGTGGTGCTGGACGGCGGGCACGTCGTCGTGGTGGTCGTCGGCACCGTTGTGGTCGTGGTGGTCGTCGGCACCGTTGTGGTCGTGGTGGTCGTCGGCACCGTGGTCGTTGTGTTGGTAGTCGGCACGGTCGTGGTGGTGGTCGTGGTCGGCACCGTCGTCGTTGTGGTCGTCGTGGGCACCGTCGTTGTCGTGGTGGTGGTCGGCACGGTGGTGGTCGTGGTTGTCGTCGTAGTCGTGGTGGTCGTCGAAGGCGGCGTGGTCTCCGTCTCCGTGCCGCACACGAACCAGTGGCTGATCGTCGCCGGCTCGCCGCTGTTGCCGGCCAGCGGCGCGTGCAGGTCGGACCACGGCAGGCCGCCGAGGGAGCCGGCCATGTACAGGTTGTACCCGGGCGCGCCCTTCACGACGACGCCGCTGACCGTGACGCCGTCGGGCAGGCCGGTGATGGTGATGTACGTGTTGTCCGTGATGGTTGCGGTCACCGTGATCTCGGTGCCGGGCAGGCCTGCCTGGGCGCAGGTCGTGACGTTGCCGGAGATGGCGGTGGCACGCCCGTCGCCCGACTCCACGGGCGGGGGCGCGGCGAACGCCACCCCGGTCGCGCACAGGGCGACCCCGCCGGCGATGAGCGCGGCGGCGAGCGAGTAGCGGATGCGCGACTTGGACATGGCGGCCTCCATTGGCGGATGCAGTCCCACAGGGAGGATGCGCCAAATGGACCACAATGGACAGTGTCCGTTGCCTCTTCGTTAGCTTTGCTCACTCCACGCCGTAGACCGGCTCCGGTGGCACGGACTTGTCGAGCAGTGCTCGCACGGCGGGGCCGACTTCCGTTACGGGCCAGCGTTCCTCGCGTTCCACGGTGGGTCCGCGGCGCCAGCCGTCGGCCAGGCAGATACGCCCGCCCTCGACCTCGAACACGCGCCCGGT
The DNA here is from genome assembly GCF_003387475.1 of Kutzneria buriramensis. GTDB lineage: Bacteria > Actinomycetota > Actinomycetes > Mycobacteriales > Pseudonocardiaceae > Kutzneria > Kutzneria buriramensis. Next base: position 105,923 of record NZ_QUNO01000027.1, read on the forward strand.
GACGTCGCCGGCGTCCTCGCTGCCGAGCCAGACCACCAGCGGCGACACATTTTCCGGCGCCATCGCGTCGAAACCCGTTGCGGGCGCGGCCATTTGCGCGGCGAACGTCTCGGCGGTCATCCGAGTGCGCGCCGCGGGGGCGATCGCGTTGACGGTCACGCCGTAGCGATCGAGCTCCGCGGCGGCGACGAACGTCAGCCCGAGGATGCCCGCCTTGGCGGCCGAGTAGTTGCCCTGGCCGACGGATCCGAGCATCCCTGCACCTGACGTCGTGTTGATCACACGCGCCGTTACCGGTCGGCCCGACTTGTGCAACTGCCGCCAGTGCGCGGCGGCGTGCCGCAGCGGGGCGAAATGCCCCTTCATGTGCACGCGGACCACGTCGTCCCACTCGGACTCGCCGAGGTTGACCAGCATCCGGTCCCGCACGAAGCCGGCGTTGTTGACCAGCACGTCCAGCCGCCCGAAGGCGCCCAGCGCGGCGTCGACCAGCCGCGCGGCGCCGTCCCAGTCGGCGACGTCGTCCCGGTTGACCACCGCGTTCGCCCCGATCTCGGCGGCGACCTCCTCGGCGGCGTCGTCCCGGTCGTTGACCACGACGGAATAGCCGGCTTCGGCGAAGGCCAGCGCGTGGGCGCGGCCGAGACCGCGCCCCGCGCCCGTGACGATCACGACGCGACTCATTGTTCTCCCTGGACGGTGAGGAATGCCGGCCACTCGCCGCCGCCGTGCACCAGCAGCGTCGCGCCGGACACGTACGAGGCGAGCGGCGAGGCGAGGAACAGCGCGCAGTTGCCGACGTCCTCGGGCTCGGCCAGCCGCCCGAGCGGCACGGTCTTGGCGACCGCCGCCAGGTCGGGGAAGTGCAGATCGGACAGTTCGGTGCGGACGGGCCCGACCGCCAGGGCATTGACCCGCACCTTCGGCGCCCACTCCACGGCCAGGCTGCCGGTGAGGCTGTCCAGTCCCGCCTTGGCCGCCCCGTAGCCGGCGGTGCCCGGCGACGGCCGCTGCCCGCTGACGCTGCTCACCATGACGATGACGCCGCCGTCCGGCTGGCCCTGCATCACCCGGTTGGCCGCCTGCGAGACCACCAGCGGCGCGAGGAGGTTCAGCTCGACGACCTTGGCGTGGAACCGCGGGGAGGCCTCGGCGGCGTCGGCGTGCGGCGCCCCGCCGGCGTTGTTGACCAGCACGTCCAGCCGGCCGTGCCGGCCTAATATTCGATCTACGAGTTCTGCCACCTGCGCGGGTTCCCGCACGTCACAGGGCATGAAGTCGGGATCGGGGGTGTCCGGCGGGCGGCGGGCGCAGGTGACGACGGTCGCGCCGGCGGCCCGGAAAACCCGGGCGATGCCGGCCCCCACGCCCCGGGTGCCCCCGGTTACGAGGGTGACCTTGCCAGTCAACTCCATGGGCACTTCCAAGGTCCGCTGATGCCTGTTAACGTACCAAGCAACCGCTAGGTTGGGAAGGAGTGCCGATGGGCATCTCCAGCAGCCACACCGGATCCGGCGTCACCGTGATCACCATTGACTACCCGCCGGTCAACGCGATTCCGGTGCGCGGCTGGTTCGACCTGGCCGACGAGCTGGTCGCCGCCGGCCGGCGGCCGGAGACGCACGTGGTGGTGCTGCGTGCCGAGGGCCGTGGCTTCTGCGCGGGCGTGGACATCAAGGAGATCCAGCGCACCGAGGGCTTCGACGCGCTGATCGGCGCGAACCGGGGCTGCGCGGCGGCGTTCGCCGCCGTGTACGACTGCGAGGTGCCGGTGGTGGCCGCGATCAACGGCTTCTGCCTCGGCGGCGGCGTCGGACTCGTCGGCAACGCGGACATCGTGGTGGCGGCGACCGATGCCACGTTCGGACTGCCCGAAGTGGACAGAGGGGCGCTCGGCGCAGCGACCCATCTGGCCCGCCTCGTGCCGCCACATCTGATGCGCGCCCTGTACTACACGGCGCGGCGGATCTCGGCCGAGGAGTTGCACCACCACGGTTCGGTGTACGAGGTGGTGGCGCCGGCCGGCCTGGACGCGGCGGCGCTGGCGCTGGCCGAGGAGATCGCCGCCAAGGACACGCGGGTGATCCGCTGCGCCAAGGAGGCGCTCAACGGCATCGACCCGCAGCACGTGCACCGCAGCTACCGCTACGAGCAGGGCTTCACCTTCGAGCTGAACCTGTCCGGTGTGTCCGACGCGGCGCGACGGGCCTTCCTGGAGGGATGACATGCGGGACAAGAGGATGAGCGCCGCCGAGGTGGCCGCCGAGCTGTCCGACGGGATGACCGTCGGCATCGGCGGCTGGGGCTCGCGGCGCAAACCGATGGCACTCGTGCGGGCCATCCTCGACACGCCGGTGCGCGACCTGACCATCGTCTCCTACGGCGGCCCGGACGTGGGGCTGCTCTGCGCCGCCGGCAAAGTACGCCGGTTGGTGTACGGATTCGTCTCGCTGGACACGATTCCGTACGACCCGTGGTTCCAGCGCGTGCGCCAGCAGGGCGGCATCGAGGTGCGCGAGTTCGACGAGGGCATGTTCTACAGTGGACTCCTGGCCGCGTCGCATCGCCTGCCGTTCTTACCGATTCGCGCCGGCCTCGGCTCGGACGTGCTGCGGGTCAACCCCGACCTGAAGACCGTGCAGTCCCCTTACGACGGCGAGGAACTGGTCGCCATGCCGGCCCTGAAGCTCGACGTGGCGTTGGTGCATTTGAACCGCGCCGACCCGCACGGCAACGGCCAGTACCTCGGACCGGACCCGTACTTCGACGACCTGTTCTGCATGGCCGCCAAGCGGCGGTTCCTGTCGTGTGAACAGATCGTGGACACCTCGGAGCTGGACGGACCGCCACAGACGTTGCTCACCAACAGGATGATGGTCGACGGCGTGGTGGAGACGCCCAACGGCGCTCACTTCACGTCCTGCGTGCCGGACTACGGCCGCGACGAGGCCTTCCAGCGGGTGTACGCGAAGTCCGCCGCCGACGAGGAACTCTGGCCGTCCTTCGTGGACCAGTTCCTGTCCCGGGGCGAGACCGGCTACCAGCTCGCCGTGCAGGCGACGTCATGAGCCGCATCGACGTGTGCGTGGCCGCCTGCGCCGACCTGTTCCTCGGCGCCGGCGAGATCCTGGCCAGCCCGATGGGGCTGATCCCGCAGCTCGGCGCGAAGCTGGCCCGGTTGACCACCGAGCCGGACCTGCTGCTGTCCGACGGCGAGGCGTACCTGCTCGGCGAGCACGGTGTCGAGGGCTGGCTGCCGTACCGGAAGGTGTTCGACGTGGTCGCGCATGGCCGCCGGCACGTGGTGATGGGCGCGAACCAGCTGGACCGCTTCGGCAACCAGAACATCTCGGCCATCGGCGACCACGACAAGCCGACCCGGCAGTTGCTGGGCTTTCGCGGCGCGCCCGGCAACACCGTCAACCACCGCACCAGCTACTGGGTTCCCAAGCACAGCAGGCGAGTCTTCGTGCCACGGGTCGACGTGGTGAGCGGCGTCGGCCACGATCGCGGTTTCCACCACGCGTACCGGGTCGTCACCAACCTGTGCGTGCTGGACTTCGAGACCCCGGACGGCTCGATGCGCCTGGTGTCGACGCATCCCGGAGTCACCGTCGACGAGGTCCTTGACAACACGGGCTTCCCGCTGGACATCGGCGAGACGGCGACCACCCGGGAGCCGTCCCGCCAGGAGCTGGAGCTGATCGACAAGCTGGATCCGGATCATGCTCGCGACTGAGCTGACCCGGCTCACCGGCGTCCGGCATCCGGTGGTGCAGACAGGAATGGGCTGGGTCGCCGGCCCGCGCCTGGTGTCGGCGACGGCCAACGCCGGCGGCCTGGGCATCATCGCGTCGGCCACGATGACGCTGGCGGAGCTCGAGGCGGCGATCCTGGAGACCAAGCGGCGCACGGACAAGCCGTTCGGCGTCAACCTCCGTTCGGACGCCTCCGACGCGATCGACCGGGTCGAGCTGCTGATCCGGCACGGTGTGAGGGTGGCGTCCTTCGCGTTGGCGCCCAAGCGGGACCTGATCGCCCGGTTGAAGGATCACGGCATTGTGGTGATGCCGTCGATCGGCGCGGTCCGGCACGCGGAGAAGGTCGCCGCGTGGGGCGTGGACGCCGTTGTCGTGCAGGGTGGCGAGGGCGGCGGCCACACCGGTTCCGTAGCGACAACTTTGCTGCTGCCCAGCGTGATCGACGCCGTGGACATCCCGGTGGTGGCGGCAGGCGGGTTCTACGACGGGCGGGGCTTGGCGGCGGCGCTGGCGTACGGCGCGGCCGGGATCGCCATGGGCACCCGGTTCCTGCTGACCAGCGACAGCTCCGTGCCGGACGAGGTCAAAAGGCTCTACCTGGAGCGCGGCCTGGACGGCACCGTCGTCACCACCAAGGTGGACGGCATGCCGCACCGGGTGCTGCGCACCGAGCTCGTGGACCGGCTCGAACGGACCGGACGGGCCCGGGCGCTGCTCGGTGCGCTGGCGAATGCCCGCAAGTTCCGGCGGCTGACCGGGTTGAGCTGGCGGGCCATGATCGGCGACGGGCTGCGGCTCAAGCACGGCCGCGAGCTGAGCTGGTCTCAGGTCGTGATGGCGGCGAACACGCCCATGCTGCTGCGTTCCGGACTGGTGCAGGGCCGGACCGACGCCGGCGTGCTGGCGGCCGGCCAGGTGGTCGGCGTGCTGCGGGACCTGCCGAGCTGCGAGGAGCTGATCACCGGCATAGTGGCGCAGGCGACCGAGGTGATCGACGGACTGGCCGGAGGAAAGCGATGGCAGAACAGCGACGTGGCCGACGCATCGCCATGAGCGACGGGGAACTCGACGAGTTCCTCGGGGCCGAACGGACGTGCCGGGTGGCCACGGCTGGGCCGGACGGCCCACACCTGACCGCGCTGTGGTTCCTGTGGCACGACAAGACGTTGTGGCTGACGTCGATCACGCGGGCCAAGCGTTGGGCGCAGCTGAAACGGGATCCGCGGATGTCGGTCCTGGTCGACGCCGGCCGGGAGTACGGCGAGCTGCGCGGGGCCGAGCTGCGAGGCGACGTCGAGTTCGTCGGGGAGGCGCCGCGGGCCGGCGAGTACGTGCCCGAGCTCGTCGAGCCGGAGAAACTGTTCGCCCGCAAGTACTTCGGCGCCGACGAGATGTACCACGACGGCAGGCACGCGTGGATGCGCATGCGCCCGCACACCATAGTCTCCTGGGACTTCCGGAAACTGGGGTAAAACGGCGGTAAAGGTCCCGACGATCGTCGGGTGCCGCCCGCGCTCACACAGGGCTAGCTTTCGGTGACGCACGACTGATCCCTGCCAGTCGCCGAAAGGTGTCCTCACCATGCGCAAATCCCTTGTCGCCGCAACGATCGCCGGCGCCGCTCTGGCCGCCGGACTCGTCGCCGCCCCTGCCCAGGCCGGCGTCAGCCCCAACATCATCGGGGGCGGCGCCGCCAGCAACATCCCGTACGGCGCGCAGATCTACTGGACCAACTCCGGTTCCGGCAACGGTTTCGAGTGCTCCGGCACCATCATCGCGCCGCAGTGGGTGCTCACCGCCCAGCACTGCCGTAACGACCCCGGCATGTACGTGCTGGTCGGCAGCCTGAACCTGGGTCAGGGCACCCGGGCCACCGTGGACCGCCAGGTGCCGTCGCCCAACGGCGACATCCTGTTGGTGCACCTCAGCACCGCCATCAACACCACGTTCAGCAAGCTGGGCAGCGCGGACCCGGCGACCGGTGCCACCAACCAGATCTACGGCTGGGGCCGTACGCAGGGCAGCAACCCGCCCTCGCCGGTGCTGAAGGTCGCGAACGTGCGGGTCACCGGGCATTCCACCGACGCCTTCGGCGGTCGGGCGATCGCCTCCGTCGGCGTGAACGGCTCCGCGTGGCACGGCGACTCCGGCGGTCCCGAGGTGTCGGGCGGCGTGCAGGTCGGCGTCTGCTCCACCGGCGTCAACAGCGGCTCCAACCCCCAGGGCACGCAGAACTACGCCAGCGTCGCCTCCAGCCGTTCGTTCATCCGCAGCACCGCGGGCGTCTGATGCGTGGCCCGTTGGTTGCGGCCGCCGTACTTGGCGCCGCGTTGACGGTTGCACCGGCGGCCGGTGCCGCGGTCAGCCCAGACATCATCGGTGGCACCCAGGTGAGCTCCGCCCCGTGGGGTGCGCAGATCTACTGGAACAGCGGCGGAAGCGAGTTCGACGGCTTCGAGTGCTCCGGCACGATCATCGCCGCGCAGTGGGTGATCACCGCGCACCACTGCCAGAGCAGCTCCGGGATGCACGTCAAGGTCGGTGACGTCCGATTCGACCAGGGCGTGAACGTGGCGGTGGATCGTCAGGTCACCTCCCCCAACGGCGACATCGCATTGCTGCACCTCGCTTCTGCGGTGCAAACGACGTACATGAAGCTGGGTTCTGCCGATCCCGCGACTGGTTCCACCAACCAGATCTACGGCTGGGGCCGGACCATCGACCAGAGCCCGCCCGCGTCGGTGCTGCGTACGGCCAACGTCCGGGTGACCGGGCGATCGACGGACGCTTTCGGTGGCCGGGCGATCGCTTCGGTGGGTGTGAACGGGGCCGCGTGGCACGGGGACTCCGGTGGGCCCGAGGTGGCCAACGGGGTCGAGGTCGGCGTGGCTTCCACCGCCGGGAACAGCGGCGAGAACACGCACGGGACCCAGAACTACGCGAGCATCGCGGCCAGTAGGAGCTGGATTCGGTCCACTGCCGGGGTGTGAGGGTTTGTGGGTGGGGCGGGTCCCGGGTATTGCTACCGGGGCCCGCTCTTTCTCGGGGTGACTCGTCTGACGTCGTCCCGGGAGTCATCCTACCTTGGCACGGCGAACGTTCCGCGACCGCGCTGCCGAAGCTACGCCCTGTTGCCTCGAATCTCTTCGTTGCCTACGCGGGGATTTTGTGTGGAGCCTCTGAACGACGGCTTTGAGGGGCATCTCCGGGGCAGGCTACGCCTGCCCCTCACGCCGACAAGCTTAAGCCATCGTCCCCCTCCACACAAAATCCCCACTCAAGCCGTTCGTTGCCGGTCGCGTTGTTCACGGCGGTCGCCGGCGATTATGCATGAAACTCGATTCACCCGTTGGTGATTCGAGTTGGATCTTGTAGGCGAGTATTCTTAGAGGTATGGAACTCACCCGAGAGTTGGAGAGAGCGGAGCCCAGTGGGGCCCTGTTCGATCTTCTCGCGGGGCTCGATCTGGACGCCCTTTCCGCCGACGAACGGGTCACCGTCACCATTCTCGCCCGCAAGATCAGGGCCTTCGCCGACTACGTGGAGTTGACTGTGCTGCGGGGTGTCGAGGACACCGCCGAGTTGGCGATGGCCATCACCGAACCCGAGCAGACCGTAGTCCGGCGTAAGGAGTTGACCCAGGATCTACGGACCCTGCCCCGCCTGATGGACCAGTTGCGGCAGGGTCGCCTGGACCTGCGCCGGCTGGAAGCGGTCCGTGATCGGGTCCGGAACCTGCCGTCCGTGGCACTCATCGCCGAGGTCGAAGACACCCTGCTCGACATCGCCCCAGGACTCACCCACTCGCAGTTGGGCCGGCGGACCACCGCGCTGGTCGCGCAAGCCGACCCCACCGGCTACGAACAACGCCACCAGAAAGCCAAAGCCGAGCGACGGGTGGAGATCCGGCCGCTCCCGGACGGCATGGCCCAACTCACCGCGATCCTGCCCGCCGTCGAGGCCCGCATGATCCACGACCTGCTCTGCGCCGACGCCAAAGACCTCCCGAAGGACGAGCGCACCACCGACCAGAAACGCGCCGATGCCTTCCTCGACCGGTTCCTGGGTCAGGTCAAGGAACGCTCCGTCCAGGTCCACGTCACCATCTCCATGGAAACCTTGATGGGGTTGACCGAAGACCCCGCCCTACTCGAGGGCTACGGCCCCATCTCAGCGGACACGGCTCGCGAACTCGCCATGGACGGCATCTGGCGGGCCATCCTCCTCGACGAACACGACCACGCCGACACCATCGGCAAACACACCTACCGACCCAGCCAACGCCTCAAAGAACTCGTCGGCGTCCGCGCCGGCAACGTCTGCTCGGCCCCCGGCTGCACCCGCCCCATCCAAGAAGGCGACCACGTCACGCCGTGGCCCAAGGGCCACACCACGCTCGCCAACGTCAAAGGCCTCTGCACCCGCCACCACCACCTCAAACACGACACCCACAAGGTCACCGTCGACAACGACGGCAGCCTGCACTGGAC
>NZ_QUNO01000028.1 GCF_003387475.1 Kutzneria buriramensis
AACGCCTGGACCCAAAAGCCCTCATGCCGGCCTGACGCTCTACGGAGTCCTCCGAGCGCTACAGGAACTGCTGGCTTGTTGGACCGGCACATGCACCACCTGCCAGCGACCACTACCGAACCAAAGATCAACTTAACGAAGTACTACTAGTAAGGGTGGCGAGATTGGTGCTGGTCATCGCCTCGGCCTGCGGGGTCATCCTCTCGGCCCGCGGGCGTGGGCCCACACTCTGTCTCCGACCTCGAATCAAGACATGACTCAACTACATCCGTTGGCTCGCAAGGTCTTCAGGTTCGAAAACAGGCACTTGCCGACGTGTCGATGAGGCAGACGCTGGCGCAACGCCACTCCGGCCTGATCGCGCTGGACGTGACCGTCGCGGCCGGCCGGGGCTACTGCGTCGTGCGCGCCGTCGCCGACGCGAGCCCATAGTCCTGCTGGTCGAGCAGAGTGTGCCTGGGCTGCTCGACCCGTTTCTGAGCCCTTCACCGGCAGCCGCGCCGCAGCCGCCGTTGGCATCAGTGTGAGGCGAACGCGGCGACGGCACGGCCGCGTCGGCGCGGGAGAGGATGCCGCGGCCAGGGTAACGTCGGGCGCGGGGCGGGCGACGTGTTGTGTGCCGAGCCCGCCGCCCTCCCCCCGGTGGCGGGCTCGGCCTTGCCGACGACATGGTTCAGCCCGACCGAACTGGTCGATCACCATTCGGCGGGACGGTGCTGGAACGCGTCCGGGCGCGTATGTGCTGCGGCGCTTACTCGCCCTGCGCTGCGCTTGCCTCGCGACATACCCCAACGGTCCGGACCGCGATTCGCTGTCCTTGGAACTTGGGACCAAACCAGCATCAGCGACTGCTGAAACCTTGCGGTCCGGATGTGCCCTGATACTACGCGAGAGGCCACGTGAATGGCCTCCTTGCGTCGGACGCCCGACGCCCCCACCCTGAGATCGACCCTTTATTTGCCGGCGGGTTGGACATCTTAAGAGCGACACCGTTGGAGGTGTAGCCAGGCCGTCTTCTCGACTGGAGCATATGGGTCAACTTTAGAATTTGTTGCTCACGTTGAGTCCAATCGGCTCACGGACCCAGTCTCGTCAAAAGTATTTCACATGTCCAGGGTGTCACTATCGCGTTCTCCGTATTGACTAGGAGAAAACAATGAAGGGTTCCCTCGCTGTCATGATGATGACAGCTGTCGTGATCCTCTCGCTGCTCGCCGGTGGCCCCGTGGCGAATGCGGCGCAGCCGCACGGTGCTGTGTTGTCCGTGTCTACCACCTTCGTGTTCGGCCAGATCGGTACCCGTGGCCCCAACGGGTCCGACTGACCGGTACATCCAGATCAAGAACATCAGCCAGGACCGGCAGGACCTGAGCCGCTTCACGGTCGTGGTCGCGTCCAGCCCGTCCAAGTCTTTCGATGTGAAGATCCCGTCGGGCACGATCCTGCAGTCCGGCGAGGTCTACGTGATCGCCAACCCGCAGGGCTGTAGCGGACCGGTCGTCCACCAGTTCCTCACCGGCGGCGTCCAGATACCCGACCGGTTTTTCATCATGCTGCTGGACCCGTCCGGCTTCCTTATCAACTGGGTGTCCAACGACGCGAGCTGGGGGGCCGACCCGGCACCGGTCTGCCCGGACGCCCTCGCCCTCATCCGACGCTCCAACACGGACGACAACGCGGCGGACTTCTACTGCGGGCCCAGGGCCCCTGGTCTACCCGGTCCCGTCGCCCGGCCTGGACGCCCGACCCCGTGAATCAACATCTTGTTCGGGAAGGTCGTTCGCGGTGGCGATTGTCATCCCGGCCGAATTGCGCCGATTCACCCGGGATGTACCGGCCGCCGAGACCGTCGCGATTGCCGGGCATCGAACAACGCAATGAACCGCTTCACCACTATTCCGAGAAGGAGGCAACACCGATGAGGCGTTCCCTCACAGCCCTCATTGCAGTGGGCATCACGGTTCTCTCACTGGCCACCGGCGCCACCGCCGCGTCCGCGGCACCGAACGCGGCGGCAGGCCCGCAGGACTTTGCCCTCGTGATCGACCAGTTCGCCACCAGCGGCCCCGGCGGTCAATCCGACCAGTACATCCAGATCCAGAACATCAGCCAGGCCGCGCGGACTCTGTCAGGCTTCAGCGTCGATGCCTGGCTCAGCCAGTCCGTGAGGGCCCTCTCGGTCACGATCCCGGTGGGCGTGACCCTGTATCAGAACGACGTCTACGTGATCGCCAACGCGGACGCCTTTAGTGGTCCGCCGGGGGTGGTCAACCAATATTGGTCAGGCATCGCGCTGCCCAGCAGGCTCGGCCTCTGCCTGATGGGTCCGACCAACGCCAGGGTCGATGCGGTGGCCACCACGCCGGGCACACCGTGCCAGATGGGGGCGACCCCGGCCGCTGCCCAGCCGCCCGGTAACGCGCCGGACGCCGTCGTGCGGCACTCCAATACCGGCGACAACGGGCGCGACTTCCATATCGGGTTCCGGACCCCGGGCACCCCCAGCCACGTGGACCCGTTCTGACCTGGAATCGGTGGCATGTCCGACCCGACCGCTGACCCGGCGACCTAGGAACTCACCGGTCGAGCACAAGTTGACGCGAACACGATGGTGCCCACCGAGGCTCAATGACTCGGTCTCGGTAGGCCCCATCGCCGCCGGCCGACAACTTACAGCGGCCGCCATTAGTCCCGGTCGGTCCGAACCAGCTAACTCCAACCTGGCAGGCATAAGCGCCAGGGCACGTCGAGAAATCCGCGCACAGCCGGTAGCGCAACTCCGAAAATTCACTCGAAATGTGACAGAAATCGAATATTCGAGGCATTAATTCGTGATCATGAAATATATCGGGTCATCGGTCACTGCTGTGCTGGTATTCATGAGGCTTATGACGTCCCCGACCTTGGCGGCCAGCCCTGCAAACCGGCTCGACCTCACTATCACGAGCGAGGTTGGAGTCATGGTGGCTCAGGCGACGCTCACCTGCGAGCCGACCGACGGTACACGTCCCCATGCACAGGAAGCCTGCAATGATCTAGTCGCCACCAAAGGTCAGATCGACAAAATCCCGCCCAAAAGGGCGTGTTTTTCCTCCCATGGGTTGAGCTGGTGACCGTGACGGCCACCGGAGCCTGGGAGGGCCTTCCCGACAGTTACGGGAGGACCTTTAGTAGCATCTGCGAAGCCGTTGTCTGGACCGGCGGGAACGTGTTCAACATCTTGACGTGACCCCAATGCGGGTCTGGCAGCGGCGACAGCTGCGAGGCTTGCCAGCCACTGGAGCTCATTGCGACGGCCGACAACCACGTGAGTCGAACCGCGGGAACCCCCATCAACCCTCGCTGCGGCTGTAGTTGAGATCACTCCACTGAACCACGTCCACGTCGCGCACGGGCGGCATATCTGGATGGGTCATACGAAAACGTTCTTTCTTGACTTGTTCGGCGGGGAACGCCCATTGGTCAACGTCCCGTGACGATGTACCACTGCCCGTTCTTGCGGATCAGCCGCCCGTCATGCATGCCCTCGAACTGCGTGACCGGCTGGCCCTGGTAGAGCATCGCGGCCTTCGGCACGGTCGCGGAGTCGCCGTTCACGATCACTTTCGAAGCGTTCACGGTGAGCTCTGATGCCCTGCTGAGAAAGTCATCGGTGCCGGCCTGCTGCCCCACGCTCATCGCTACCTGGATCCGCATGGTGCACCCGTCGATGCCGTCGGCCAGGATCGAGGACCCTGGTGCGACGATCGCGCACAGGTCGGTGTAGTTGTTGGCACCGAGGTCGTGCAGCTCTCGGACCGTGATGGCCGCTGCCGCCTGCTGGTCCGCGCTCGCTTGGCCGCCGGCGCCGTCGCCCGCGCTCGGACTCACGCTCGGACTCGGACTCGCGCTGGAGCATCCGGCGGCCGCCGCCAAGGTGAGGGCCGTGAGCAGGGCCGCGGGTATGCGGGTCCTGGACACCTTCACACTCAGCTCCCGCGGAATACGGACAGGATTGATCAGAGACAGCACGTTGTGGTCCTTCGTGTCATTTCGTGCGTGAGTTGCGCTGCGAGCACCCGTGCAAGCTCAATGCGCCCGTGCCGGTCGACTCGAGGCGCGCCACTGCCGGGCACCGTTGAAGCCAATCAGGCTTGCCGGGCCCGCGACACCTGTAAGCCTCCAGGGTGTCCGCCGAAGGGGTCAGGCTGTGGGAGACGGCATCCAGGTCGCGGGACGACGGGACGGCAGCATCGCCAGGTGCTCGTCCCGGACCAGGTTGAACCGGACCGCGGTGGCCACCAGCGCGGCGCGCTGCCAGTCGGCCTTGGCGTCGCCGTCGGCCTCCGGATCGCGGACCCGCAGCTTGGTGCGGGCCAGGTAGTCGATGTGGAAGTTCACCGCGGCCCGGGTCAGGTCGCGGCAGGACTCCAGCGGATGCAGCCGCTCCACGATCTGCGGAACGGTCGGCAGCACCACGGACGCTCCGTCGCGCAGCCGCGGCTCGCACAGCGCGACCAGCACGAGGAAGTACTTCGCCGACTCGTTCAGCGAGAACGCCGACTTGGTCGCCGCCTTCCCGGACGGCTCGTCCTCCGGCTGGTAGGCGTGTTCGGGCGCGAAGACGGTGAACGACACCGGGACACCGGCGGTCGGCAGGACCAGGCGGGCGATCTCGAACGGCACCGGCATGTCGAGGCGGCGCGGGGCGACCTTCAGGAACTCGCCACCGCCCTCGGGGTTCTCCACCACGTACGTGGCCCGCGAGCTGAGGTTGGACACGGTCCAGTAGGCCGCGACCGCGCGGATCCGTCCCGCGATCCGCGAGATCGCCGGGTTGTCGAGCACGATGTCAGCGCGCTGGCTGCGGCCGAAGGCGACCTCGTCGCCGGGCGCGAGTTCGATCAGCCGGTCGGGCAGTTGGATGACGACGCTCAGCACGATCCGCGCCCCCTCCCCCGGACCTGAGCGCCTCGGGTCCCGCCACTCCGCAACCGGCCGAAAGTTCCTGGAAGCTTACAGGTGCCCACCCCGCCGGCTGTCGGAGCGAGGCTGGGTCACCGTGGCAGCGGAACTCCCGTGATGCTGATCGAGCCGTGTACCGCGAGATCGAGGGAGAAGACTTGGGCCCATGCGATGTTCAGACTCCGAGCCGATGCCGGGACGGACTTCTCCAGCGTGAGCGTGTCGGAGACGGTTCCGCCGGCTGGTGCGGTGATCACTGTGCCTGGGCCTGCTGTGTAGCTGGTGCCCTGGTCGTCGGTCGCGGTGAAGTAGCCGAAGCTCGGCAGGTTCACCGCTTGGGTGGCGCCGTTGTGCGCGCTGACCGTCAAACTGACTCTGCCGCCATTGTCGACGACCTTCACGATCGTCACGGTCAGGGGGCCGTTGTCGGCGGACCACGTGCCGGCGATCGTCGCGCTGAGGGGCGGTGCCGGGGTCGTTGTATGGCCTCCGGTCTCTGACCCGGTCGGCGTTGTGTGGCCTCCGGTCTCTGAACCGGTCGGCCCGACCGTGGCGACGGTCTTGTTGGTGGCCGCCGGCGCCCCGCCGGGCAAGCTGTTCACAGCCACGACGGTCACGATGGTCGCCGCCGCCAGCCCGAGCACCGTGGCGACCAGGGCGCCGATGACGCCCGAACGGCGGCTTCCCCGCACCGGGAGCGGCACTTGGCTCAGCGGAGGGGTCGGGGCCGGCATCAGCGGTTGGTGGTGCGGCCCGGTCGTGGCGGTCTCCGCACCCGTGCGCGCAGGTTGGGGAACCATCGTCCGGACCTCGGGCGGCAGCCAGGACACGTGTGGCGTGCTGCCACCGAAGATCGCCAGCAGTTCGGCCGGGGAGGGGCGCTGGGCGGGGTCCTTGGCCAGACAGGCGGCCACCGGCCCCTGCAGCACCGCGGGCAGGGTGCCGACATCGGGTTCCTCGTGGACGACCCGGTAGATCAACGCGGCCGTGGATCCTTCGCCGAACGGTGGGCTGGCGGCCGCGTGGCACAGCACCAGCCCCAGGTTGAACACGTCGCACGCCGGGGTCAAGGCCAGCCCGCGGGCTTGCTCCGGGGCCATGAACGTCGGCGTGCCCAGCACGGACCCGGTCCCGGTCAGCGCAGTGCCGTCCAGGGCCCGGGCGATCCCGAAGTCGATGACCCGCGGCCCGTCGTGGGCGATCAGGACGTTGGACGGCTTGAGGTCGCGGTGGATCAGACCGGCGGAGTGAATGGCTTCCAGTGCCTCGGCCAGACCAGCGCCGAGCACCCGCAGCGACGGCTCCGGCAGCCGGCCGTGCTCGGCGATGACCTGCGCCAGGGTCGGCCCGGGGATGTAGGCGGTCACCAGGTAGGGCGGCGTGGCCTCGGCGTCGGCGTCGACGACCTGGGCCGTGTGGAAACCGCCGACCCGCCGGGCGGCCTCCATCTCCGCGGCGAACCGCTGCCGGAGCTGCGGATCGTCGACCCGCTCACGCACGCACTTGACCGCCACCAGGCGCCCACCCGGTGTGCGTCCCAGATACACATCGCCGAAACCGCCGGAGCCGAGGCGCGCCTCCAACCGGTAGCGGCCGACCGACTGCGGGTCGGTCGGCTCAAGGGGTCGCATACCGGTCCTCTCCCAGCGCGCCGACGCGGACGGGCGCACCTGCACCGCACCCAGGTTCGACGACAACCGTCCCGAGCAACCGGTCCGACAGACCCTGCCGCGTCTTGCCGAGAGTTGTTACGCGCGCGGTCTCTATCAGGGTCATCCACGATCCTCCGGTCCCGGCGGCCCTCCATCCGAAGCCCGTCATGCGGGGGCGGAGTCGGCTGAACCATACCGGGACCGGCGAGCGCCCCCGACGCGCGCCGGCACGCAGCGCCCGGAGGAGCCGGGCGCTGCGATGACGTCGGGGTCCAGCCGGGGCGGGCAACGACGGAGCGGCAACGGCAGCGGACCGCCGGGGGCAGGGGCCGCCCGGCGGTCCGGCCTGCTCGGGTCAGGACGGCAGGTCGATCAGGACGGCAGGTCGATCAGGACGGCAGGTCGATCAGGACGGCAGGGACCACACCTGGTTGTCCTGGTTGTGGCCACAGCTCCAGACGATCAGCTTGGTGCCGTCGGTGGACCCGCCGCCGTTGACGTCCAGGCACAGCCCGGAAGCGCCGTTGGTCAGGTTGCCGCTGCGCTGGTACGTCCACTGCTGCGCCGAGGAACCGTTGCACGTGCTCAGATCCACCGCCGAACCCGCGGTGGCGCCGGCCGCGTGCAGGCACTTGCCCAGCGTGCGGACCGTGCCGTCGCCGGACAGCGCCCAGCGCTGGTTGGCGTTGCCGGTGCAGGTGTAGATGATGACCGGGTTGCCGTCGGTGGTGCTCGAACTGGAGTCGTCCACGCACTTGCCGGCGATGCCGCTGATCTGCCCGGCGTTCACGCCGGCGCCGCAGGCGGCGCTGCTGGGGCTGACACGGAACATCGCCGTGCCGTGGGCGGGAACGCTGGCGCCGAAGGTGCCGCTGGTCGTGCTGGACGTGCCGGCCCACAGATCCTTGACCTGGTAGGAACATCCGGCACCGCCGGCGAAGCCGACGGTGGTGGCCGCGGTGCTCGCGCTGACGGTCGAGCCGGAGCGGTTGAGGATCGCCACCGCGCGGTCGCCGTTGGCCAGCGGTCGGGTCAGCACGTCCAGCGTGCCGTTCTGGGACACGACATAGCCGGGGTGGCCCAGGCTGTCCTGGTCCACTGCGATGATGTCGCTGTTGCCGAGGTCCGCCACCGAGCTGCTGGACAGCGAGCCGACGTCGCTGGACAGGATCATCGGCGCGGCCATCTCGGCCCACAGCGCGATCTGGCTGCGGGACTCGGCCGCGGTGAGCCCGCTGTCCCCCGCGATGAGGAAGTCGGGGTCGTTCCAGTTGCCGGGGCCGGCGTAGCGGTGGATCGGGTTGTTGTAGCCGTAGTTCGACATCACGCTCCCCCACCGGCTCGCGGTGGGATTGCTCGCGTTGTACGTGGCGACGTCGTAGCCCTCGCGCCACAGCTGGCCGTACTGGCCGACCCAGCCGAGCACGTCGTTCCAGTCCGCGGTGTTCTCGAAGTACGCCGGCGCCGACTCGGAGAACACCATGTCCCGGCCGGACGCCTTCATCGCCGCGCCCATCTGCTGGTAGGCGCTCTGGTAGGTCTGCACCTCGGTCTGGCCGGCGACCGTGGGCAGGTTGCAGCCGTCCAACTTCACGTAGTCCACGCCCCAGGACGCGAACAGGTTGGCGTCCTGCGTCCAGTGGTTCCAGCTGCCGGCGTAGCCGCCGCAGGTGGTGGTGCCGGCGTCCTCGTAGATGCCGAACTTCAGGCCCAGCGCGTGCACCTTGTTGGCGACGTACGGCATGCCGTCGGGGAACCGGGTGGTGTCGACCTGCAGGTTGCCGGCCGAGTCGCGGGCGGTGCGCATCCAACAGTCGTCGATGGTGACGGTGTTGTAGCCCTTGGCCGCCAGCCCGCTGGACACCAATGCGTTGGCGTTGGCCAGGATCGTGGACTCGGTGAAGTCACACTGGTAGTGAGCCCAGTCGTTCCACCCCATCGGCGGCGTCAGCGCGAGCTGCGCGCCGTCGCCGGAGGTGGCCGTGGGCGAGCCTTCGGCCGGCGCGGCGAGGCCGGCTGCGGCCGTCAGCACGGCGGCGAGCAGGCCCACCGCCTGGATGGTGGATCGTCGAAGGCGGGTCTTCCGTGGCGGCGTGACGCGCATGGGATGGCCTTTCCAAGGGTTGGCAGGGGAAAACGGGTTACGTCAGTCCTCGAGCCGAGACCCGGTCACCGGGTCGAACAGGTGCACCGCCTCGCGACGTGGCAGCAGGCCGACCTTGGCGCCGCGCTGGTTCGGGGACATGCCGGCGACACGCGCCGTGACGGCGTGTTCGACCAGGTCGCCGGTGCCGGCCTGTTCGAAGGAGCAGTACAGGAACTGGTCGCTGCCCAGCTCCTCGACGACGTCGACCACCACCGGGATGCCGTCGTCGAAGTCGACCACGTCCACGCCCTCCGGCCGGACGCCGACCACGACCTCATCGCCGCTGAGCTGGGCGCGCTGTCCCCGGGTGAGCCGGACGGCGTGGCCGGCGATCACCGCCGAATCGCCGTCGACCCGGGCCGGCAGCAGGTTCATCGCGGGCGAGCCGATGAAGCCGGCGACGAACAGGTTGGCCGGCTTGGAGAACAGGCCGATCGGGGTGTCGCACTGTTGCAGGACACCGTCCTTCAGCACGGCGACCCGGTCGCCCATGGTCATCGCCTCCACCTGGTCGTGGGTGACGTAGACGGTGGTGACGCCGAGCCGGCGCTGGAGGGAGGCGATCTGGGTGCGGGTCTGCACCCGCAGCTTGGCGTCCAGATTGGACAGTGGCTCGTCCATGCAGAACACCTGCGGCTGGCGCACGATCGCCCGGCCCATCGCGACCCGCTGACGCTGGCCGCCGGACAGCCGGGCCGGCTTGCGGTCCAGGTAGGACTCCAGGCCGAGCAGCGTCGCGGCCTTGCGCACCCGGCGCTCCCGCTCGTCCCGGGGCACCTTGGCCACCTTGAGGTGGAAGCCGATGTTCTCGCCGACGGTCATGTGCGGGTAGAGCGCGTAGTTCTGGAACACCATCGCGATGTCCCGGTCCTTGGGCGGCAGCGCGGTGACGTCGCGGTCGCCGATCCACACCTGCCCCTCGTCCACGCCCTCCAGGCCGGCCAGCATCCGCAGCGTGGTGGACTTGCCGCAGCCGGACGGCCCGACCAGCACCAGGAACTCGCCGTCGGCCACCTCCAGGTCCAGCCGGTCGACCGCCGGCCGGTCCACCCCGGCGTAGTAGCGGGTGGCGCCTCGGAAGGACACGTCTGCCATGGTGTTTCCCTACTTTCCGGAGCCGAGCGTCAGGCCCGTGATGATGCGGCGGGCCAGCACGAGGTACAGGACGAGCATCGGCAGCACGAGGATGGTCACCCCGGCGATCAGGCCGCCGTACTCGGACTGGTACTCGGCCGCGCCGTAGAACGTGAACAGCGCGCGGGCCAGCGTGAAGTGGGCCTGGGACTGGAGGAAGACGATGGCCAGCAGCGTCTCGTTCCACAGCCCGATGGCGTTCAGGATCAGCGCGGTGATCAGACCGCCGCGGGCCAGCGGCAGCATGACCGCGAAGAACGTGCGCAGCGGCGAGGCGCCGTCGATCGCGGCGGCCTCCTCCATCTCGTCCGACAGCGACCGGAAGAAGCCGGTCAGCAGGAACACGGTGAACGGGATGGACAGCGCCACGTACACCAGGAACAGACCGAACAGGCTGTCGGTGAGGTGCACTGTGGACAGTCCGATGAACAGCGGGATGATCACCGTCTGGAACGGCACCCCCATGCCGACCGCGATCAAGTTGGTCAGCGGCCCGGAACCGCGCACGCCCAGCCGGGTCAGGGCGTACGCGGCGGGCGCGGACACCAGCACGATCGCCGCCGACGACGCGGCCACCAGCACCACCGTGGTGAGGAAGGCGTCGCCGAAGCCGGCCTGGTCCCACGCGTAGGCGAAGTTGCGCAGCGGCTTGCCGAGTTGGAACCAGCGCACCGGCAGGGCGAACGGCTTGGTGAAGATCTCCACCGGCGTCTTGAAGGAAGCGGCGATCAACCAGTACAGCACCAGCAGGTTGAAGGCGGTGAACCCCAGCACCACCACCATGCCGAGCACCCGCAGCGGGCTGCGCCGGCCCGCTCCCGGCGCCGGCCGGGGCCGGCGGGGCGCCTTGCGGCCCACATCCGCGACCGTCATGGGCTTCCTCCACTCAGAACTGGATGGTGTCGCGCCGCATCAGGCGACGCAGCAGCACGACGAACACGGACGTCAGCGCGATCATCACGACCGCGCAGGCGCTGGCCCCGCCGTAGTCGGGCGTGCCCTGGCTGCCGAAGGAGCGGTCGAAGACGTAGATGCCCAGCGTCCACGCCGCCGTCGGCGGCGAGTACGTGCCCGGCCCGGCGAGCACGAAGACCAGCTCGAAGATCTTGAGCGCGTTGATGGTCCACAGCACGCCGGCGACGCCGACCACGTCCCAGGTCAGCGGCAGCGTGATCGCGCGGAACTTCTGCCACGCCGACGCGCCGGCGATCTCCGCGTCCTCGTACAGGTAGGGCGGGATGCGGTCCACGGCGGCCATCAGAATCGTGATGTAGAAACCGGAGCTGGCCCAGACGAGCGCGCCGATGACGGTGAGGGTGACGTTCTCCGGGGCGAGGAACCGCACCGGGTCGATGCCGAGCCCGCCCAGCACGAAGTTGGCCAGCCCCTTGTCGTCGGACTTGAACAGGAAGCTGAAGAACATGGCCAGCGCGACCGGGGCCACGATGTTGGGGAAGAACAGGATCGTGCGCACGAGCTTGCCGCCGGGCATGTCCCGCAACACCATCGTGAACAGGAACGCCAGCAGGAACGTCCCGATGCCGCCGACCACCACGTACATCAGGGTGTTCACCAGCGCGGACCGGAACGAGTCGCTGGCGAACATCCGCAGGTAGCCGGCGAATCCGGTGAACTGGGGCGTGTCGCCGGCGCCGGCCCAGCGGGTGAACGACAGCACGCCGGTCACGATCGTCGGCGCGACCAGGAAGACCACGTACAGAATGAGCGCGGGCGCGAGGAACGGCCAGAACAGGCGGCGCTTGCGGACCAGGTGGCCGCCGGAAGTGCCGGTGGGGCCGGGTTTTCCGGCGGCGCCGCGCTGTGTGGCCGGCGCCGCCGCGATGGTCGCCATCAGGCCTGGCTCTTCCAGTACTCGGCGGTCTTGTCGGCGAGTTGGGCGATGAACTCGTCGGCGCCGAGCGTGCCCTTGAGCAGGTAGTCGTCGGCCGGGTAGAAGACGTCGTTGACGTACTTGCCGCCGAACAGGCCGTCGATGCCGTCCATGAAGATCATGTGCTGCTTGTTCGGGTCGTCCAGCGCCTTCTTCACGTCCGCGAGGTCGGCCGGGACCTCCAGGTCGGGGCGCGGGGTGATGTTGTCGGCGACGGCCGGGATGCCCTTGAGCACATCCTTGTTCAGGAAGTAGGCGATGAAGTCCTTGGCCGCCTCGGCGTGCCTGGCCTTGGCCGTGACGGCGAAGCCGATCGGCAACTGCTCGACGATGTCGTGGGTGGCGCCGTCGGGCAGCGGGAACTGGAAGGAGCCGTAGTTGATCTTCTTGTCGCTGCCCTCCTTGTTCAGGTACTCCCGGGTCTCGCTGGGCGCCCAGCTGCCGACGAACAGGTAGTCGGACTCGCCGTCCGCCCACTTCTGCTGCACCTGCGGGAACTTGGAGGCGTTCCAGCCGTCGATGAAGTAGCCGCCCTTGGCCAGCCGCTCCACGATCTGCGCGGCCTTGCGGAAGCCGGGCTCGGTCTTCCAGGTCTGGCCGGTCTTGTCGGCGGCCGCCCGGGCCAGGCCGCCGGGGCCGACGTAGCGGGCGGCGAGCTGGGTGAAGAAGTAGGCGTTGTAGAAGTCGATGTCGCCGTCCTGGCTGACGGCCGCCTTGCCGGAGTTCTTCGCCTTGTCGAACAGCTGGAACAGGTCGTCGACGGTCTTCGGCGCGGTGAAGTCCTTGACCTGGTCCTTGTTGTACCACCAGGCGTTGCCGAGCAGCTCGTACGGGATCTCGAAGTAGTGTCCATTGTGGTCGCGGTTCTGCGGCATGTCGTACGAGCTGGGCGCCAGCACATCCTTGACGGTCTTGTCCCCCTCGCCGACCGGCAGCCCGAGCACGTCGTCGACGCTCTGCGTGCCGCCGGGCGCGACGACGGCCGCCCCGACCTGGCTGATGTCCTGGTCGAACAGGTCCGGCACGGTGTCGGTGTTCAGCGCCGGCGCCAGGTTCTGGGTCAGGTACTTGCGCCCCAGCCACTGCACGGTCACCTTGACGCCGGTCTGCTTGCCGAAGCAGTCGACGGCGTGCTGGAGCACCTTGCCCTGCGGCTCGTCCTTGGTCCACATCGACCAGTAGGTGAGCTCCTTGTCGGTGGTCGGCTTGGCCGCCACCGCCGGACAGGACGACGAGAGATACGCGTCGGCCGTGGGCAGCGCGTTGTCGTCGCCGGCGCCGGCGCTGCCGCAGGCGGTCGCCGAGGCGGCGACCGCCACCGCCGCACCGATCGCAGCCCAGGTCCTTCTACCAGTCGTGCTCATGGCCACCATCCAGTCGAGCCGAGCTGATCGCGGTCGGGTCGTGCACGGCTTTGCGCGATTCTGCTCAGTTTAAAGGTTCTACGAACAGCTTGCGTCATCGAGTGCGCATACCTTTGACCGCCGCACGGGGCCGACGCAAGGGCGGGCCGGCGTCGTGCCCGAACCGTTACCTTCGCGGGCACGACGAAAAAGGAGCCGGTCGACCGACCGGCTCCTCGGGTGCGCGATGGCGGCTAGGCCTGGATGACCTGCACTCCCGCGCCGCCGAACGCGGCGACGAGGTCCGGGTCGGCGGCGGTGTCGGTGACCAGCGCGTCCACCTCGTCGAGCCGGCAGATCAGCGTGAACGCGCTCTTGCCGAGCTTCGAGGAGTCGGCGACGACGACGGTCCGGCGGGCGCGCGAGACCATCAGCCGGTTGATGCTGGCCTCGCCCTCGTTGTACGCCGTCGCGCCGGCGTCGGCGCTGATCGCGTCGACGCCCAGGAAGAGGTGGTCGAGGGTGAGCTGGGGCAGCACGAGGGTGGCCAGCGGGCCGGTCAGCTCGTAGGACTGTGGGCGGGCGACGCCGCCGGTGACCACCAGCTTGATGTGCTGCCGCACCACCAGTTCGTTGGCGATGTTCACCGCGTTGGTGACGACGGTGAGCGCCGGCTCCACGCCCACGCCGGTCAGGTCGGTGCGCGTCGCCAACGCCCGGGCGACCTCCGTCGTGGTGGTGCCGCCGTTGAGGCCGACGACCGCGCCGGGGGCGACCAGCGCCGCGGCGGCCTTGGCGATGCGCTCCTTCTCGGTGGCGTGCCGGGCGGTCTTGTAACGCAGCGGCAGGTCGTAGGACACGTTGTGCGCGACCGCGCCGCCGCGGGTGCGGGTGATCATCTGCTGCTGCGCGAGGTGGTCGAGGTCGCGGCGGATGGTCGCGGCGGAGACCGCCAGCTCGGTCGCCGCGGATTCCACTTCCAGCCGGCCGTCGCGCGCGATGATGTCGAGCAGGGCGTTCCATCGTTCGTGCGACGTCATCGGGCCGTCCTCCAACCACTGCGGTGCGCGTTCCCGCCGATCTTCGAGCACGCCCGGGCGAGATGCCAGCCACTTCGCACCGTCTTGCGTGTTGATGCTCGTTATGGCCTACTTGTGCGCAGAACTGCTCATCAACGCGCATCGGAGCGGCATGAGTCACGCACTGAACGAGATCGCCAGCCAGCCGGGCTGCTGGCGCCAAGCACAGGAGCTCGCGGCGACCGCGCCGGCGGGCCTGCCGCAGCCCGGCGAACGCGTCGCCGTGATCGGCTGCGGCACGTCGCTGTTCGTCGCGCAGGCCTATGCCGCGCTGCGGGAGGGCGCCGGGCACGGCGAGACCGACGCCTGGCCGGCATCGGAGTTCCTCGCGCACCGCCGCTACGACCGCGTGCTGGCGATCTCGCGGTCGGGCACGACGACGGAGATCCTGCGCGCGCTGTCCACGATCGCCGGCTCCACCCGCCGTACCTTGATCACGGGCGTGGCCGGCAGCCCCGCGTGCGAGCTCGCCGACGACGTCGTCGCGATGGACTTCGCCGACGAGCAGTCCGTGGTGCAGACCCGGTTCCCGACGACCCTGCTGGTCCTGCTGCGGGCCCACCTCGGCGAGGACGTGTCCGCCCTCCCCGAGCAGGCCGAGCGGGCGCTGCGCCGGGACCTGCCGAGCGACTGGCCGGCGTTCCGCCAGTACACGTTCCTCGGCTCCGGCTGGACGGTGGGCCTGGCCAACGAGGCCGCGCTCAAGGTCCGGGAGGCCGCGCAGGCGTGGGCGGAGGCCTATCCGGGCATGGAGTACCGGCATGGCCCCATCGCGGTGGCGGACGTGGCCTCGCTCGTGTGGGTGTTCGGCGACCTTCCGCCCGGCCTGCACGAGGAGATCCGCGCCACCGGGGCACAGCTGGAGACGTCCACAGTGGACCCGCTGGCGGAGTTGGTACGGGCGCAACGACTCGCGGTCGAGCTGGCGGCGTGGCGCGGCCTGGACTCGGACGCGCCCCGCAACCTCACGCGCTCCGTGATCCTGACATGACCGTGGTCGCGGTGGACGTCGGCGGCACGCTGATGAAGGGGGCGGTCGTCGACGACGACCGCATCGCCCGGACCACAGAGGACCGGCCCACGCCGCGCCGGCCGGACACCATCGACGGCATCCTGCGGTTCGTCGAGGACCTCGTCGAGCGGGCCGGACAGCGCCCGGAGGCGGTCGGACTCGCCGTGCCGGGCATCGTCGACGAGCACGGCGTCGCCCGGTACTCCAGCAACCTCGGCTGGCGCGACGTGCCGCTGCGGGACATCGCCACGGCCCGGCTCGGTCTGCCGGTGACCCTCGTCCAGGACGTGCTGGCCGGCGGGTTCGCCGAGCGGGACCTCGGCGCGGCCCAGGGCGTCGACAACTTCGTGTTCCTGCCGATCGGCACCGGGGTGGCCGGGGCCGTCTTCGTCGACGGACGGCCGTATCGCGGCGCGGACGGGCTGGCCGGGGAGATCGGGCACATGCCGGTCCCGCTCGGCGACGAGCCCTGCACGTGCGGGCAGCGCGGTTGCCTTGAGACGTACGCGTCGGCTGCGGCACTGGCCCGTCGGTACGGCGAACCCGGCGCCACCGCCGCCGATGTCGTGGCGCGGACGCCGCACGATCCCGCCGCACGGCGGGTGTTCGACGAAGCCCTGGCCGCCTTGGGTCACGCGCTCACCGCCTGCACGATGTTGCTCGATCCCTCGCTCGTGGTGATAGGCGGCGGGCTGGCCGAGGCCGGCGAGCGGCTGCTGGCGCCGCTGCGGGAGCAGCTGCGGTCCCGGATCGCCTGGCGGCAGCCGCCGAAGGTCGTCAGGGCCGCACTGGGCGCGTCCGCGGGACGGCTCGGCGCCGCCATCTGCGCCCGGAGCGCCTCGTGATCGTCACCGTCACCCTCAACGCCGCCCTGGACGTCACCTATCGCTTGGACCGGTTGTCTCCCGGGCGAACCCATCGCGTGCGGGACGTGCACAGCCGGGCCGGCGGCAAGGGCGTGAACGTCGCCGATGTGCTGCGGCAGCTCGGTGAGCCGGTCACCGCGACCGGGTTCGCCGGGCCCCAACTGCTGTCGGAGCTGCCGCAATTCGTGCCGATCGCCGCCGAGAGCCGGCGCACGGTCGCCGTGGTGGACGCGGACGCGGTCACCATGCTCAACGAGCCGGGACCGCCGATCAGCGCGGCGGAATGGGCGGCGCTGGAGGCGGAGTTCGACCGGCTCGCGGCCACCGCGTCGGTGGTGGTGCTGTCCGGCAGCCTACCCGGACTTCCCGCCGACGCCTACGCGCGGTTGATCAGACGCAGCCCCGTGCCGGTCATCCTGGACGCCGAGGGAGAGCCGCTGCGTGCCGGCATCGCGGCCGGGCCGGCGCTGATCAAGCCGAACATCGACGAGCTGGCCGGCCTGCTCGGCCGCACGCCCACGCTCCCCGGCGACTGCCACGCTCTGGACGTGCCGACGGCCGTCACCCTCGGACCGGACGGCGCCGTTCTGTCCACATCGGACGGAATCTGGAGCGCCCGGCCGCCGCGACCCGTGCACGGCAACCCGACCGGGGCCGGGGACGCCTTCACCGCGGCGTTGGCCATCGGCCTGGCCCACAACCGACCCTGGCCCGAGACCCTCGCCGACGCCGTCGCGCTGTCGGCGGCCGCCGTGGCCGCACCGGTCGCCGGGGCCTTCGACGCCCCCACCTACCGCGAATTCGCCGACGCCGTCACCGTCGAGGAGAACTGAACCATGCTCGTGCCGGCCCAGACGATCATCGACGCCGCGGTCCGCCGCGGCGACGGCGTGGCCGCGTTCAACGCGATCACCCTTGAGCACGTCGAGGGAGTCGTGGCCGGCGCCGAAGCCGCCGGACTTCCCGTGGTGGTGCAGATCAGCCAGAACTGCGTGCGCTTCCACGGCGGGCGGGTCCGTCCGCTCGCGGCCGCCGCGGCGGCTGCCGCCGCAGACTCCACGGTGCCGGTCGCGTTGCACCTCGACCACGTGGAGGACGAGGAACTGCTGTGGCAGGCGGCGGACGCCGGCTTCGGCTCCGTCATGTACGACGCGTCCCGATTGCCGTACGCCGATAACGTCGCCGCGACTCGGGCGGCCGCGGAGTGGGCGCACCGTCACGACATCTGGCTCGAAGCCGAGCTCGGTGAGGTTGGCGGCAAGGATGGCGCGCATGCGCCGGGCGTGCGCACCGACCCGCTGGAGGCGGCGGCTTTCGTGGCCGACACCGGCGTCGATGCCCTGGCCGTCGCGGTCGGCAGCTCGCACGCGATGACCACCCGCACCGCCTCGCTCGATCACGATCTGATCAGCCGCCTGCGCGACGCCGTGCCGGTTCCCCTTGTGCTGCACGGCTCCTCGGGCGTGCCCGACGACCAGCTGCGAGCCGCCGTCGCCCACGGCATGGTGAAGATCAACGTCGGCACGGCGCTGAACATCGCCTTCACCGATGCGGTCCGCGCCACCGGCCTGGACCGCAGCGACCCGCGCCGATACCTCGCACCCGCCCGGGATGCGATCGCCGCAACGGTCACGCACCTGCTCGGCGTGTTGTCCACGAAATAGCGGTGATGTCCATACTGCTTGCAGCCGACTAGCACCGGTACTACCGTCTCGCCGAGCGAGTGCATCCACCGGCGCGAGGAGCCCAGTGTCCGTCGTCAAAGCAGTGTGCCCGTGCTGAGGCAGGTCGCTGAGGGTGTCCTGGTCCACCGGAGCGAGTTCTGCCAGAGCAATGCCGTTGTCGTGCAAGGCCCATCGGGCTTGTTGCTCGTCGACCCCGGTGTGCTCGGCGACGAAATGGCCTGCCTCGGCAAGGACATTCGCGAGTTGGGCCAGCCCTTGGTCGCGGGGTTCTCCACGCATCCGCACTGGGATCACATGCTCTGGCACGCCGACCTCGGCGAGGCGCCTCGTTACGGCACGGCCCGCTGCGCGGCCACGGCCCGCGAGCGGCTGTCGGCCCCAGGTGCGATGGCGCGCGTCGCCACGATGATTCCGCCGGACATCGTCGAGCGGGTGCCGCTGGACCTGCTCGGCCGCATCACCGGACTGCCCGCCGACACGGCACGGTTTCCTTGGGACGGTCCCCGAATCCGGATCGTCGAGCATCAGGCGCACGCCTCCGGTCATGCGGCGCTGCTGATCGAGGAACGCGGGGTTCTCGTCGCCGGCGACATGCTTTCCGACGTCCTGATTCCGATGCTCGACCTCACCGGCGCCACGGACCCCGTCGAGAACTACCTCGCCGCGCTGCGGCTGCTCGAGGACGTGGCCGGCGACGTCGATGTCCTCATCCCGGGCCACGGCTCCGTCGGCGGAGCCGATCAGGCGCGCGAGCGAATCGCCCAGGATCGCGCGTACGTGCACGCCTTGCGTGACGGCCAGGCTCCCGACGACCGGCGGCTCGCCCCGTCGGCCACGTACGGGGATTGGCTGCCTGCCGTGCACGAACGACAACTCCAGGCCTTGCATCCCTGAGCAGAGGACGTAGTTGCGTGGAAGGCTTGGCGTCCGGTGTCACCGGACTGATCGTCGGAGCGGTGCTGGGCCTGCTGGCCAGCGTGCTCTTCGAGGACCTTCTGAAGGGACAGTTACAGCGGGTCGGGTCCTTCGCCCGCCGGCTGCGCGCTCGCGGACCGCTGCCGGTGTCGAGCGAGGAGTTCCGGCTCGGCCCGTTGCACACGCCGTTGGTGATCGTGGAGGGCGACGGCGAGCAGGTCATCAACGAGCAGTCGGTGCGACTCGTCGTCGACCCGGTCGACGTGCGGGTTCCCGACGAGATGGCGCCGTGGGTCGAGGAGATACGCGCCGCGGAGGAAAGCAAGAAGGCCCAGGGCCTGCCGCATTTCTGGAACGGCCCGAACTACGCCGTGACCAGTCTGACGGTCAGCCGGACCATGATCGACGAAAGTCCGGAGATCTGCCTGCACCTGGCCCACGGCGACTACTTCACCTTCCTCGCCGGCCAACAGCTCGACCGGCCGTTCGCCGACGGCAGCACGCCCCGCAGCCGCTACCTGACCCCGAACGATCCCCGTGCGGCGCCGGCGTTCATGTGTTGCAGCTTCGGCACGAACGTCGCCGTCGTCACGTCGGACAACCTCCTGGTCGTCCAGCAGCGCGCGCAACAGGTCGGTTCCCAACCCGGCACGTGGAGTTCGTCGGCCAACGAGGCGCTGTCCCGGCAGCTGGACTCCCGGGGCCGCACCGCGCCGGACCTCTACGACGTGATGCGCCGAGGCATCGCCGAGGAGTTGTCGATCGAAAAGTCCGAGTACCACCTGGAGATGCTGGCCGTCGTCATCGACGCCGAACGTCAGCAGTGGGGCGCGTTGTTCGTGGCATTCCTGCACGAGCTGACGGCCGAGGACGTCCTCCAGCGCCGCAGCCGCGGTGTCCCGGACAAGTGGGAACACGACCAGGTCGAGTTCGTACGGTTCGAGATCGAACCCGTGGTGCGCCACCTGCTGCGCGCCGACCGGCGAGAGCACTGGTCGTCGGTGGGGCCGCCGCTTTTCTACCTGAGCCTCGTCCGGCGGTACGGCCGGTCGACCGTCGAACGCCGGACCGCTCGCATCCTGCGCTCCTTGAGCTGACGACCGCGATTCCCGGATCTGGGCGGCTTCGGGCGATCCCAGGTCGTCGAACGTGTCGAGGGCGGCCTGCCAGTGCGGTTCGGCCGCGACCGGGTCGCCGCCGGCCTCGAGAACGCGGGCCAGCGCCAGGTGCGCGCGGGTCCTGGATCTCGGTGCAGATGTCGAGGATCTCGCGGTGGCATTCGACGGCATGCTCGGGGCGGTCGGTCTCGGCGTGGATGTTCCCGAGCACGGTGAGGGTGAACCGGCAGCCGCCGAGGTCACCGTTGTCGGTCTGGATCGCCCGGGCCCGGTGCAGGAGCTCGACGGCGGGCTCCATCTGCCGGAGTTCCCGGTGGACGCCCGTGGTGCTTGCCGAGCTGGCTCGGGTGGCCGCGCCGGGGGCACGGCTCCTCGGCGCCGGATACGACCCGTACGGGACCAAGAACCCGATTCACCTCGCCTACCACGACCGCAACCGCCGGCGGGGCCGAATGCCCGGGCAGCTGCGCCTGCGGGTACGGCACGAACGTCTGGCCTCGGAATGGTTCGACTATCTGCTCCCGTCCGAGGGCGGAACTGACCGACTTGCTGAGGGAGAGCCCGTGGCGACAGGTCGAGACGCGGCACGACGATCACGGCGGGTATCTGGCGGTCATGCAACTGCGCTGACAGGCAGCACCCAGACGTCCCTGCCCGTGCGGCCGGTGATCACGGCTGCGAGATCGGTCCTTGGGGTTCGGCGGCGCGGCGTGGGTAACTGATCATGATGTCGAGCCTGGGCAGGCCCAACTCGTGGCGGACGACCTCGGCGAAGCGCTCGATGGCGTCCTCGGCCTCGCTGCGCGCGGACCGCCAGTCCTCCCAGGTGTACCTGCGGGCTCTGGCGATGTCGGGCATCTCGTTCACCTTGACGTCCACGAGGTGCGCGGCGGTGGCGACCGCCGCGCTGCCGTGGAACCAGACCGCGACCACGGACCGGTTGAAGTCCACCGCCATGTCCAGTGCCACGCCGAACGCCGCCTCGGCCTCGGGCGTGCCCGGCTCCAGCAGCGCCAGCGCCCGGTAGGCCTCGCGCGAGGCGTAGTAGGCGCCGATGAACTGCTCGTAGATCCGGATACGGTGATCACGATGCCACCGGCGCGCCTCGTTCCGACTGTCCCAGAACCGTCCCAGCGCGAGCCCCAACAGCGCCGCCATGGCGGCGATGATCGCCGACTCCATGCCCACTCCCCTCCCCCGTGACCGTCACTACCGCGTGATCGTCGGCGAAGGGCGGGGCAGCGCTACACGCTGACCTCCCGGCGGCGGGCCATCAGGGCCAGCCCGGCGATCATCGCCAGCGCGCTGACCAGCGCCGCCGGCAGCGGCCAGGACCAAGCGGTCCTCGCCGGCCTCGCGGTGGGCAGCAAGCCGTGCGGGTCGAACACGACCTCGAACTGATCGCCCACTCGCCGCGCGACGGAAGTGGCCAGTGGTCGCCCGATCGGCTTGCCGTGACCGTCGGCCAGCCAGACCGTGTAGCTTTTGGCGCCGTGCCGGTCCGTCGCCGTGTCCACCTGGGACACGGTCGCCATGGTCGTGTCGCCCACGACCGCCAGCGCCTTGCCGACTGCATATATCGGCGCGAACATGCCCAGGAACAGTGCCCCGGCCGTGGCGAGGGCGATCGCGAATCGTGAAGCCGACCCGAGCCACATGTCGGCGCTCAGCACCAGCACCGGGCCCGGAGCCGCGAACAAGAACAGCAGCCCCACGCCTGGGTTGAACAGAAACGTCAGCAGCGTGGTGACGTTGACCGCCACCGCCAGGAGCACCGTCATCGTCGCCGTCCACCCCAGGACCCACAGGGGCCGCATGCTCATCGTGCCCTCGTGACGGTCCCGGCCCGCGTTCCGGGTCTGTATCCGCCCGCCGCACCGTTCACACCGGTCGCCTCGCCACGGCTCGACGCGCACCGTGTGCACACGAGTCCCGTCAGATGTGGGCGCCTCCGACCGAACAGCGTTGCCGGTGAGCCTCATCTGCGCCCGGTGTTGCCGGCCACGACCGCGCGTCGTCCTGCGGTTGGCCACGTTGCCCCCCTTGCGTCCCAGTCGAACGCTCAGGGAAATGATCCTCCCGGGGTGGTCGGACGGCGGTGTCTCGTCGGACACACCGTCGAGGTGGCACGTTCGAAGCTGCTCACATGCCGTAGCCGAGCTCCTCGGCGGCAGCGGCCCAGAACTGGTTCTCATCCGCGACAGCGACCGCGTCGATGGCGCGGATCGCGGTCAGCGCCTCGACCTCGGAGGCGTCGACCAACACCGCGAAGGTGCGGCCGTCGTGGGAGCGTTCGGGATACGGCGACTTGTTTCAACGGCCTTCGAACGGAACCTTCTTGCGGTTCACGGCGCGTAACGCGTCGTCGATCTGCTCATCCGTAAGCACCGGCAGAGCATGCCATCCCGACCGTTGACCGCCGCGGGATGCCCGAACGAAAGGCGTTTGAGCGCTCCCGCTCCCGCCACTAGGTTTCGGCTCGTGAACGACGTCGATGTGCTCGTCCTGCACGGATCGCCGGGCGCCGGGAAGACGACCCTTGCGCGGGCCGTCTCCGAGATCCTGCGGGAGGCCGGGCTTGCGCACGGGGTGATCGACATGGACGAGATCTCGATCGTGCATCCCGACCAGGGCCGTTCCTTCGCGCGTGAGAACCTCCGGGCCATCTGGCCCCGCTACGCCGCCGTTCCCGGTCTCCGGCTCCTGCTGCCCAGCGTCGTCGCCGACGAGGAGGAACTCGCGCTCCTGCGCGCCGCTCTCCCCGGCGCCCACCTCGCCGTGTGCGAACTGACCGCGCCCGAAGCCGTCCTGAAGGAGCGGGTGACGGCGCGTGAGCCGAACGAGTTCTGGCGGGAGGGCCTGCGCCGCTGGGTCGACGTCTTCCATGCGCGCAACGATCTGCACAGGATCCGGGACTTCCTCGTCTCCACGCACGAAAGGTCGGAGGAAGACGCGGCTCGCGAGGTCATCGACAAGGCCGGTTGGCTTGCCGTACGGCACCAGCCCCGTGGATCGACGACCTGACAACCGGTCCCGTCGGCGGAGCTTTGCCGATCACCGCCCTGCCGATGTTGGCCTCCGCCGCGGCGGCGGTCGTGATCGTCATGACTGGCTGGCTGATGACCGCGGACGCCGGCGGCTACCGCAGGCTTCACAGCGTCCGACTACCTGGCGACGATCGCCAGGATGACCCGAGCCGGCGCGGGCTTGGCACTAGGCGGCTACGCGTTCTCGGAACTGCTCATCCTGGTCCGCATGCACTACCGGGCTCCTGCAACACCTGACAGACCACCGCACTGACCGTCGCGGTCCGACGACGAGGTCGCAGCCATCGCGACCGATCTGCACGACCGGCCCCGGCAACAGATTCACGAACAGACCGACCGCGACCTGGGTCTACCACGGTGCCACGGCCAGGCGTTGCATGCAGATTCGTCGTTCCTCCGGGTGCTCGACCGCTTGGGCCAGGCGGTGTGCCTCGGCCTTGAGATGGTCGGCTTCGGCGCTGCCGGTGCGCGAGGCCACGCGCGCGATGGCCTCGGCGGCGAAGGCGCGGTCCCAGTCGGCGAAGGCCGCGGGGTTCTCGGCGATGAGTTCGACGTACCGGTCAGCGTGACGTTGGGCAACGTCGAGTAGGCCCGTCGCCGTCGCGACGGTGGCGATCAGGTGCTCGGCGCGTCCGCGGTTGGCGACGGTGCCTACCTGCGTCCAGTGATGGGCGGCGGCGTAGGCGGCGTAGAGAGCCTGCTCTCGCTCGGTGCGGGGGCTGTGCTCGGACAGGCCGTTGTCGATCAGGTCCCAGGTGCTGTTGTTGAGTTCGACGGCGAACCAGCGGTCGAGGTCTCGGCCGTTGCTCTGCTGGGCGACGACGGCGGCCGCCAACTCGCGCCAGCCGGCGAAGCCGTGCTCGCGGGCGATCACCAGTTGGGCGTCGCGGAGCGCGATCTCGGCGTCGGCGTGGGGCAGGATCGCGCGCAGCCTGGCCATGGCGGCCGGGTTGGTCCCGGCGACGGCGCGCCGGAGTTCCTTGGCCTGGGCCCGCAACTGAGCCAGGTCGGCGTTGTCGGGGAGGGACTTGTCGCCCATGAGGTGCTCCATCGTCAGCCGGGTCCGCTGTAGCCGGCCGCGACAGGACACGGGGTCGTGGCCATACGCTGCTGGGGAATCCAGGTGCACTCGGTGCTTGCTGCGGACGGGAGGCGCCCTGGTGCGCGCTGGGGACCACTATAGCGGCAGACCACGCGAACCCGGTCACCCATGACCGTCGGCTCCGCCGTGGCAAGGCGACGCGGGGGCAGGACATTCCATGAACGCTCGCTCGTGCCGAGAGGCGGACGAGCGGAACCTGCGACAGGAGCGCCGCGCCGGACCCTGGCGTGCTGGTCGCCGACGAGCCCAGCCGGTGATCGCGAGCGGCCGCCGCCCGCGATCACCGAAGGATCTCCGTCACCTGGCCGGCGCCGACGGTGCTACCCCTGAACGGTTTCGGCCGGTGTGGAAGCGCTTGCCGCGCGGCTACAGCTCGCGGCCGCTGGCGCGCTGCTGGCGGCCCTGCGGTCCGTACGGGTAGTCGCCGATGAGTGGCTCACTGGCATCGTCCAGAAACGTCGTCTCCTCCACGGACAGATGGAGCTCCGCAGCGGCCAGGTTGTCGTCGAGCTGCTCGACCGTGCGGGCACCGAGGATCACCGACGTGACCGCCGGCCGGTCAGCCGTCCACGCCAGCGCCACCTGCGCCATCGACACCCCGCGCGACTCAGCGATCCCACGGACCGCGTCGATGACCTGCCAGGTCCGCTGCTGAGCGTTGCGTGGCGCGTACGCTTCCATGCCGCGCTCGGGGTCCTCGCCGAGACGGCTGGCGCCGGTCGGGACCTCGTCGCGACGGTACTTGCCGGTCAGCCAGCCGCCGGCCAGCGGCGACCACGGCAGGATGCCGATGTTCTCGTTCTGGCAGACGGCCGTCAGCTCGAACTCGATCTCGCGGACCAGCAGGTTGTACTGCGGCTGCAGGGTGACGATCGGCGTCAGACCGAGGAAACCGGTGAGCATCGCGGCCTTCTGCAGCTGCCAGCCGATGAAGTTGCTGACGCCCGCGTACCGGATCTTGCCGGCCTTCGCGGCGTCGTCGAAGAACCGCAGCGTCTCCTCGATCGGCGTCAACGCGTCCCAGGCGTGCGCCTGGTAGAGGTCGACGGTCTCGACCTGGAGCCGTCGGAGGCTGGCGTCCAACGCGCGGGTCAGGCTCGTTCGGCTCAGGCCCACGTCGTTGGGCCCGCCACCCATCGGGAAGCGGCCCTTGGTCGCGATCACCACCTGGTCCCGAACTCCGGGCCGCGTGGCCAGCCACCGGCCGATGATCTCCTCGGAGACGCCACGGGAGTACACGTTGGCGGTGTCGATGAAGTTGCCGCCCCGCTCCAGGAATCGGTCCAGCTGCGCGTGCGACGTCTCCTCGCTGCTCTCGCTGCCGAAGGTCATCGTGCCCAGGCACAGCGACGACACGATCGTGCCGGTCCCGCCGAGCGTCCGGAATTCCATGCCGTTTCCCCCTCCACACCGGACGTTCCGGTCGCGACCCCCACCCTCCTCCCGCCG
Organism: Kutzneria buriramensis; assembly: GCF_003387475.1. Classification (GTDB taxonomy): domain Bacteria; phylum Actinomycetota; class Actinomycetes; order Mycobacteriales; family Pseudonocardiaceae; genus Kutzneria; species Kutzneria buriramensis. The sequence goes on from NZ_QUNO01000028.1 coordinate 25,384, forward strand.
TCTCGCCGCGTCCAACAACGGGTTCAGATCCCAGTAATCACGTCACCTTCTGAATCCGCCCGAGCCGGCCACGCGCAATCCGGCTCGGGCGGTGGCGGTCTGCGGTCACCTGTCCTTCACGCCATTCATTGCGCGCCAGATGGACCCACCGCCCCAATGCTTGACGGGTTGGGGAGTCAGGTCGGTTTCCGGCCCCAAGCGGTGATCATCGGCGCGAGCATGAGGTGCAGGTCGCCGGCGGCCAGGTTCTCGAGGTGTGTCTCGATCTCGTTGGGGGTCGCCAGTTCCGCGGTCAGCAACTGGTCGCGAACGTGCTGGACTGTGGCCGCTTCCAGAATGGCGCAGGCGCGTGACCCGATCGGGAAGTAGGCCTCCGCGCGGACATCCTCCAGGTCCACCTCGCCCAGCAGCCTCGGTAGCGTGCGACCGTACGCGAGGTCCGCACCGCGCTCGACCAGCAGCGTGCGGATTCCAGCGCGCAGTCGGTTGGCCAGTTCCTCGGCGGGACCGCGCTCGTCCGGACAGGCGAGCGGCTGCAGTGCGGGGTCCGCATCCTCGATCACCAGCCATCCACCCGGTCGGAGCGCATCCACCATGACCCGCAGCGCGGCCGCGCGATCCTCCAGGTGAACCAGCACCAGCCGGGCATGGACGAGGTCGAACTTCTCCGCCGGCGGCGGGTCGGCTGTCACGTCGTGCCGACGTACTTCCAGTGCACCGCCTGCCGCGGGCTCGGTCCACGACACGTCGATGTCGGTGGCCAGCACCCGGCCGCTGGGTCCCACGCGCTCTGCCAGGCCATTCGGCACCGAGACGCCGCCGGCACCGACCTCCCAACACCGCCATCCCGCGCCAAGCCCCACGTCGTCGAGATGGCGAAACGTCCACGGATCGAACAGTTCCGCGAGCGCAGCGAACCTTTCGCCCGCTTCCGGGCGACGGTTGTCGAGCAGATAGCGGCTCACGCCACCAGCATGACCCCGTTCACCGTCACGCGGGCACTGACGTTGACCAACATCACGCAGTCGGCTACGTGCACATGCCGCTGGTCGGCCGCTGCCGACGGGCGGCGGTCAAAGCCACGTTCGCAGGGTCCGTGTTGCGGCGGTGGCGAGCTCCGGGTCGTTGGTCAGCTGGTGAAGTAGCGCGATGGTGCGGTTGTCAGGACCGGCTTCGACCACTGATGCCAGAGCGCTGTGACGAACGTCGACGTCGTCGTCTCCGACCACGGCGCTGGACATCGCGTCGAACACGTCGGACTCTTGCGCGTAGGGGCCCAGTGCCCCGGCGGCGTACTGGCGTACCAGATAGTCCTCAGTCGGTTGGAGAGTGTCCGCGATGATCCGGCCGATCCGCCGCCGGTCGTCGGCGGCTGCCGGTGGTTGCAGGCGAAGGATCTTGAGGCACTCGACGCGGGCAAGGTCGTGTTCGGCCGGATCGGCGATCACCGAGGCGAACAGGGTCAGCGCCCGGGGGTCGCTCAGGTGGTCCTCGAGCTCGAGGATGATCTGGACCTTGGCATCTCCGTCATCGTCGCCGTCCGGCGTCGACTCGAACAAGGCGACGAGATGTGCCACACGGTCCACAGGTCCTCCACTCACTGGGCCGCCATGGCAACGGCCTTGCCGGGCTCGTGACGCGCGACAACGCCAGCCGACTATAGCCTCGGCCGCGCTGCACCGCGGTCCGTCGCGCGATGGCCCGGAGGTCACCGCGGTAGGCGCTCGACGACGTGAACGACAGGGCGCGACACACCGGGCTCAACCGGCCAGGGCATCCGAGCCGCGGTGGATGTCACCGGGGAACTCGCCCCGTGGCCGCCTATTCGCCGTCGCCGGTGCCCTTGCCGGTGGCGCACTTGGCGGGATCGTCGCGCAGACAGACCTTGCCGCCCGACACCCGCAGCCCCGCCTGGTCGAACGCCGTCACCCAGTTCGAGGCGATGGCAGTCTGCGCGACCGACAACGGGATCAGGCCCGAGCACACCGCGTCGGACAGCTTGTTCTCCACCGCGTCCTTCGGGTTCGGGATCGACCCCGGCTCCACCCACAGATTGCGCGGATCATCCGGCGCGCCACCGAGTTCCAGGGACACCAGGTGGTCGTACTCGCCCTTCTCACCGGCCCCGAGGCTGTAGGACTTGGCCGACTGGGCCTTCATCTTGTCCGTGACCGATGTCGGCGGCCGGACGGTTTTCGTCCAGCCGCTGCGGCAGATCGTGTCCTTGATCGTGTTCTGGGTGACCTGGGGGTTGATCGCGCCGGGCGTGCAGTGCGGGTCGGGCAGCGGCTGCCCGTCCCGCTGGCCGATGTGGCACGTGCCGGGCGCGGGCATCGGCGCGTTCTTGTCGTCCGCCGCCAAGGGGCCTGACGCGGCGCCGGTGCTCGGCGCGCCCGTTGGTGACGGGCCGTCACCGACCGGAACCTGGCAGGCGGCAACTGCGGTGAGCAGCGCGGACAGCGTGAGGGCAAGGGATAACGCGCGATGGCGGCAGGGAGCCATGGAGAGATCCTAACCGTGGAGATCGTCGTCCGCCGCGCGATCGACCGACGGATCGATCTGCGGCCCCTGCTGTGCCGCTCGGACTCGGGGAACTGCCCCGCTTCCTTCGACCGGCAATGTGGGCGACCGCCGATCGGGTATGTCGGCGGTACCGACAACCCGAATGGACTACGCCGGCCGCCTAGCGAAATCACCCGAACAGCCCTTGGTCGTATAGGTATTTTGGACCCGCACGCACTCTGCTGATCGTGGCAATCCTCCTTTCTGTTGGAGTACCCCATGTGTAGTAGCCGTGTTCTGCCTATCGCGATCTTCGCGATCTGTGGGCTCCTGTCGTCGGCGGTCACCGCGGTGGCGGGGGTCGCGAGGACGACCGACAACCAGGCCGTATCGGCATCCCCCATAACGCAGACTTTCACCTTCACCGGTGCTGAGCAGACCCTGACGGTGCCGGTGGGGGTAACCCACGTGACGGTGACCGCGGTAGGCGCCAAGGGAGCGCCCGGCGCGAGCGAGTGCGGCACGGGCGGTACCGGCGGCTTCGGCGAAACGGCCACCGCGACCGTGCCGGTCACCGGAGGACAAACCCTGTATGTCGAGGTCGGTGGCAACGGCGCCACCAACATCTCCGGAGGCATCGGCGGCGGTGGCGGCTTCAACGGCGGCGGCAACGGTTCGGGCGGCTTCCAAAGCGGCGGGACCTCCACGGGCGTCTGTGCGGGCAGTTCGGTGGGCGGGGGCGGCGGGGGCGGCTCCGATGTGCGCACCCTGTCGTCATCCACCCCGTTGCCGACCACTGACTCGCGGCTGGTCGTGGCGGCCGGCGGGGCAGGTGGAGGCGGCGGCAATCACGCCCCGTCCAGTGCCCCTGCCAACGGCGGCGGCGCTGGAGCAGCCGGTGCTGCCGGCACGTCCGGCACGGACATGTCCGCCACCTTCAACTCCGACGTGGGCCCACTGCCGGTTGTCGTCCACGGCGCCGGCGGCGGCCAAGCCGGTAGCGCCACCACCGGCGGCACCGGTGGCTCGCGCGGTCAGGCCACCACCGTGCCAGCCGGCTGCGTCATCACGAACACATCCGGCGCCGGGGCGGCCGGAAGCCTGGGACAGGGCGGCGGAGGAGGAGCCGCCGCCTCAGGCGGCGGTGGCGGCGGTGGTGGCGGCTACCAGGGTGGTGGTGGCGGCGGCTCGGCCGATGCGCTCTCCTGCTTCAGTTCTGCGGGTGTCTTTGATTTCGGGGGCGCCGGAGGGGGCGGCGGCGGCGGATCGTCGTTCGCCATCCCGGCGGCCACCGGGGTGTCCTTCACCCCGGACACCACCGGCACCTCGTCGGTGACGATCACCTACACCCCGGCATCCCTGACCACCGCTGCGGGCAGCGGACAGTCAACCCCGGTCGCCACCGCGTTCCCGACGGCGCTGGCCGCCGCGGTCACCGACGCCGACGGCAACCCGGTCCCCGGCGTCACGGTCACCTTCACCGCGCCCACCAGCGGGCCGTCAGCCACCTTCCCCGGCAGCGCGGCCAACGCCACCGCGGTGACCAATGCGACGGGAGTGGCCACCGCCCCAACCTTGACCGCCAACAACACGGTCGGCTCCTACACTGTGACCGCGACCGCCCCAGGCGTCAGCGGCACCGCCAACTTCACTCTGACCAACGTCCCCAACCAGGCCACCCTGGCGTTGACGTTGACCGCGCAAGTCCAGAAGACGGGCCTGTTCACCCGGACCGTGACCTTCACCCTGACCCTGACCAACCAGGGGCCCGCTCCCGCCACCGCGCCCAACGTCGCTCTGCAGATCAGCCCCGCACCGATGGCCTTCCTGTGGGCCTCGGCCACCCCAACTCCGACATCCGTGGACACGCACCTGTGGCGGACCATCACCTTCACCTGGACCGGTGTTCCGCCCACCCTCGCGGCGGGCCAGAGCACTACCTACACCGTCACCGGCGCATCCCCACTGTGGTCGGTCCTGACCGCCGACGCGACCGCGACGGCCACCCCGTTCACCAACACCGCCACCGCACGCACCACCATCATCGTGAAATGACCGCACCGCACCGCATCCCGGCTCTGGCCTGCCCGCGCCCCCCCCGCGGAGCAGGCCGGGGCCGTTGGGGTGCCCGGTCCACCTGGCCGATCCATGTCGAATGGCGGATGCGTGGAGCTGCGAGCGAACATCCGCAATTGCCGCGATGGTTGAGCCCGCCCCGATGGCAACGGCACGTCAGTACCGTCCATTCTGGACCTTCACCATCGCGGAGCCACCTCGCGAGTCCGCTGGTCGTCCGGTAGGAACACGGGCGGGAGGTGCGCGGTGCGGCGCGACGAGAGATCGCCGAGCGTGCCGGTGAAATAGCGGACCAGGAACTCCGCCGTGCGGTACGGGGTCGGCTTCCACTCCTCCCACTCGTGGTAGCCGACGACCACCGTCCAGTCGTCAGGATCGGAGGCGCTGGTGTCCCACCAGAACACATTGCCACCGTTGTGGACCTTCGCCCAGTGCAGCAGGCCGCCGGAGTCGGGAAACCACCCGACACCCGGAAGCACGTCCTCGTCCATGTCCTGGATGTCCCGGTAGGTCTCGCACAGGTCGCGATGCTCGGAGACCAGGTCGGTCGGGAAGGCGGCGGACGGCCAGTGCACCTGGAGACCGTCGGCGAACGTCCCCCGACCGTAGCGTTCGGCGATCCACTTGTAGGCCACCGGCAGGCCGCTGCCCAACTCCGTCTCGACCTGCGACCAGTCGATCACCGTCGGAGCGGGCGGCGGGCCTACCACCGACATGAGGTGGGCACAGTGCGGGGGCGCGTCCTCGCCGGGCGTGTCAGCCATCGGTGGCACGTGGACGGTGGCCGCTGTCCCGGCGACGGAGCGAAAGCTGGTGTCCTCGGGCCGTGCCTTGAGCACGGGCAGATCGAGCAGACCGGCCAGCCAGCGATGCAGGAACCCGGTGGCGGTGTAGGGCAGCCGTTGCCACCCAACCCCGTCGGCGTCCAACACCACGACGGGCCAACCGTTCGGTGTCCACCACGACGGCGCCCACCAGCAGGTCTCCCCGCTGGTGAACTCACCCCACGGCACCACACCGCTCGGGTCCGACAACGCGGCCGGCAGCGACCGGGGCGACGTGCTGTCGAAGCCGTCGGGGCCGCCGGGCGTGAGCAGCCGGAACACGCCGCCGAAGGTCCCTGGACCGTACTCGGCGACCAGTCGTTCATAGTCCTGGGGCAGGAAACCGTGCACCTGAGGCACATCGGGCAACGGCATTTCGAGCCAGGCGACGTCGTCGGCGAGCGGGGTCGCCTTCATCGTCGCCCCGGCGGCCGCGAAGTCCAGGATGATGTCCGTGGCACTGCGGGCCACCTCCCGCACCTCGCCGCCGTGGCTCGGGATCATGACGACCGGCCACGTCGCGGGATCGGCGCCCACCGGCCGCCAGTAGTAGCGGGTTGTGCCGTCCGTTGCCCACGGAATCAGGCCTCCGGCCTCGGGGAACAGTGGATAGGTGGTTTCGGCGCAGCCAGGCTCCGGCCACAGGTGCCGCAGCAGCCTCACACGTTCGTACTCCCACGTGACGCCGGCAAGAAAGCCACCCCGGCCGAGTCTGACGAGCTCCAGGGCACCGACCGCACAGGGCCCGTAGGTGTCGACGAAGTCCTGGAAGTCCGGCGGCAGCGAACTGCCGACCTGCCTACGAACGGCGTCCCACCCGACGCCGGCGTCCCGCGGCTCCGCCGGCCCCGGCAATGCCCGCAGCTGCTCCATGTTCCGTCCTCCCCTTCGGCAACGATCGCAGCATGCCAGAGCCCTCTGACAATCCGGACCGGTTCGGACGCCATCGACCGTCCGCTTCTGCCGCGGACGGCGCCCACTCCGGCTACTCGCTCATGCCGGTGGTGGGATGACCAGCCGCTAGGGGCAGGTGGAGCGGTAGGGCAATCCCGGGATGTCACGGGACCATGACGCCTCGTCGAGGCCGGTTCCTGTGATCGCACAGGCCCTTTCGGCCCCGTGATCTTGAAGTGTGGTGACTTCGCTGATGTCCCACAAGGCAGCGTTGCCGTCGAAGCCCAAGGTCGCGAGCGTGGTGCCGTCCGGTGAGAACATGACCTCGCGCGGCGGCTTGGTGGGCACGGGCACCGGGGCGCCAAGGTCGTGCGCGGCGGCACGATCGGTCACGTCCCACAGGATCACGCTGTTCATCAGGTTCGTCGTCGCGAGAAGCCTGCCGTTCGGCGAGAAGGCCACGCCGAGCACACTCACGGTGCTGCTGAGCGCGCTGGTGTTGCCATTGGGCTCGCCGGGACCGGTCAGCGGCTGCCCACGGCGGACGGGCTGGCCGTGAGCCAGGTCCCAGAGGATGATCCGGCCGTCCGCGCGCCCGGTCGCGAGGGTCAGGCCGTCGGGGCTGAATGCCGCCGCCGTGACATTCGTGCCGTCGCCCGCGATGACGGGGTCGGGCTTTTGTCGTGGTCGCACGGGGTCCGTGACGTCCCACAACGTGACCTTGCCGTCGAAGTCGTAGATGTCGCTCACGGCCAGCGTCCTGCTGTCCATTGTGAACGCGGCGATCAGCACGATGATGGCGGGCAGGTCTCCATCACGCTCGACGGGATGCCGCGGGTCCGACACGTCCCAGAGGATCGACTTCTTCTCGTCGCCGGTGACGAGCATTGCGTTGTTCGGTGAGAACAACGCCGGGCCGCCGCTACCCGGCAGGGTGGATTCGCGGACGGGGCCGGCGACGTTCGAGAGGTCCCACAACGTGGTCAGGCCGTCGGCGCCGCCCACCGCCAGCATGCGGCCGTCCGGTGAGAGCTGGGCGGTCTTCCCCGACGTGATCTGGGTGCGCGGGACGGCTCGGGACGGCTCGGTGATGTCGGCGACGGTGACGGTTCCGTTGGAGCCGCCACCGACGAGTGTGCCTCCCTTTGACCGGAACGCGATCGAGTCGGCGTTGGGGGTGACGGCTCCGAGCTGGCGGAGACGCCCGGCGGCGGCGGGGCGCCACAGGATGGCGGTCTGGTCCTGGCTGCCGGTCACCAGGGCCCGGCCCTGTGGCGCGAAGGCCACCGACAGGACGTAGTTGGTGTGGCCGATCAGCGGGTTTCCGCTTCGCATCGGGGCGGCGGGATTGGTGATGTCCCACAATGTCGTGGTGCCGTCGAAACCGGCCGTGGCGACCACGTCCCCGGCCGGCGAGAACGCGACGGCGGCGTTGTTTCCGGTCAGGGGCGGGCCGATCCGCGCGGGCGCGGCCGGATTGCCGAGGTCCCAGAGCACAAACGCGTTCTGGTTCTTGGAGTTCGGGTTCTTGTCGTGGGTCGCGAGAAGGGATCGCCCCGTCGAGAAGGCGATGGGCGACCGACCGGCGAGCGGCGCGCCGACCTGGCGCGGCTGAGCCGGATCGCTGACGTCCCACAACCGGATCTCGGCGTCGCTGCCGACGGCGAGTGTCCGGCTGTCGGGTGTGAAGGCCACGGAATCGACGCCGCCGCTCTGGGGAGAGTCGATCTTGCTCCTCATCGTGGGATGGGCGGGTTCGGACACGTCCCACACGGTGATCGTGTGACCGCCGACCGCGGCAAGTGTGTGGCCGTCCGGCGAGTACGCCGCGGCGAGGATCTCCGTGCGCTCGCCGGCGTCCAGCGATCCGTGTCGGCTGGGCTTCGCGGGATCGGACACGTCCCACACGGTCAGGAGCTGGTCGTGGTCGCCAGGAGTGATAAGGAACCGGCCGTCGGGCGCGAAGGCCAGGAACCTGACGCGGTCGGTGTCGATGACGATCTCGGGGCCGATCCGGCGCGGCAGGCCGGTCGCCGGCAGCGTCCACAGCCTGATCGAGCCCTGTTCCTTGGTCTTCGGCGCCGCAGTGGTCGTTGGCGCCGGGAGGTTCGTCGATCCGTTCTTGGCGACCGCGCCGCCGATGGGGCCCCCACCGCTGGACGGCGAGGGATTGTCCGGCACGCGGATCGTGGAGGCGGTCGCGACCAGGCTGGCCGACGAGACCGCGACCTGTCCGACCGTGTCGGTGAAGCCGGTCAGCGTTCCCGCGTAGGAGGTCCCGGCGAGCGTCCCGACCAGGCTCGCGTGGGTCTGCGAGTCGGGGTGGATCTTCTCCGCCGCGATACCCAGTTGCAGCGCGCGCCGCGGGTCGGTGGCGCGGGCGGCTTCAGCCTGCGAGAGGAGCAGTCGGGCGGTGGCGACGTCCTGCTGTTCTTGCGCCTCGGCACGCTGCTGGTCCGCGGTTCGGGTCTGCAGTACCGCGAGGATCGAGGCCACCACGGCGAAGACGGCCAGCAGCGCCAGGCCGGTCGTGAGCCGCCGAAGCCGGCGATTCTGCCGGCGCTCCCGAAGTCGCTGCCGGTCGGCCTCTGCCTCCTGCGCCCGCCGGCCTTCCGAGCTGGTATCGAGGAAGTCGCGTTCGAGCGCGGTGAGCTCGTGTTCGTTGTCCCGGGATTCCCGCCACAGCTCCGCTTCGGTCAGGGCGCGGCCCCGGTAGAGCCCGCCGGCATCCCGCTGGAGCCGCTCCCATTGCTCGGCCGCGTCGTTGATCTGCTGATGGACGACGAGGTCCGCGCTGTCGCGCTCGATCCACTGTCGCAACCGCGGCCAGGCCCGTAGCAGCGACTCGTGGGTGAGTGTGGCCGTGTCGGCGTCCACCGTGATCAGCCGGTCCCGGGCGAACACGTCGAGAACCCGCCGCACCGCCTCCACTTCGGACTCGGAACCGGCCGCGACCAGCTCGGCGCGCGGCACGATCCGGCGCGTGGGCTCGGCGCCCATGCTCACCCGGATCATCCGCAACAGCACCCGCCGCGCGACCTCCTGTGCATCCGGTTCTAGCGCGCCATAGGTCGTTTCGGCCCGTCTGCTGACCGACTCCCAGATGCCGCCGCTGGCTTCGTAGCCGGCGAGCGTGAGTGTGACGCCCGAGCGCCGCTGCCAGGTAGCCAGCAACGCATAGGACAGCAGGGGAAGCACTCCGACCGCGTCGAACTCCGCGTGGCCGGCGCGCAAATCCCGAAGCACGAGATCGGCCAGCCCGGCTTCGAGCGAGAGGCCGGCCACCCGCGCGGGCCTTTCGATGACTGTCCGAAGCTCCGCATCGGTCATCGGCGACACCAGGAAAGCGTTGTCGCGCAACGCGGTCACCAAATCCGGATGGGCCATGCACTGGGCGTAGAAGTCGGCTCGGACGCCGAGAACGACGCGGGTGCCCGATTCGGCCGCGGCGCGTAGGGCCTGTATGAACTCGGCCTGCTCGTCCTCGTCGCGACACGCCGTGAACAGCTGCTCGAACTGATCGACCACCAGCACCGTTCGGTCCGCGTGAGTGAATGGCTGTTGTGCCGCGAGGGTGGCCAGCGGATGCTCGCCCGGCGTGAACACGCGGGAAGTCCATCCCGACGAGCCGGGCAGCGCGCCGGATTCAAGGGCGGGCAGGAGCCCGGCGTGCAGGAGGGACGATTTCCCCGACCCGGACGGTCCGATGACCACCAGTGGGCCGTGCGCCACAGGGTCCCCAAGCCGCCGGACCAGTTCGGCGATCGCCTTGTCCCGGCCGAAGAAGTAGCGCGAGTCCGCTGGCCCGTAACGGTCCATGCCGCGATAGGGGCAGTCCACGTCGGCGGGCGGCTCGGTGGCTCGCCGCACGTCGACGGCCGCGGCGTTGGGCGCCAGCACCAACCGTCCGGAGGTATCACTGACGTGCTGACGGGGGCGAGGCAGTCCGTCTGCCGACAACGTCCGGTCCAGCCAGTCGTAGGCGTCGAGCAGACTCAACCATTCGCCGCGCGTCGGATCGCCGACGGTGAGCAACTTCAGCAGGCGCCCGGTGAAGGCCGTGTAGTCCTCCCCGGGCAGCGCCAGTGCAGCCTCGTCGCGCGCGGCGGATGCCAGCACGTGGGTGCCGCGGACCGCGGTCGCGGCGAACGCACTCGCCGCGACCGTCCCGTATGCGCCTTCGGCGCGGCCCGAGAAGCAGCAATCGAGCACGACGACGATCGATCTGGCGCGGCACCGCGTCAGCGCCTCCCGCACCGCCGAGTAAGGCAGAGCCTTGTAGGTCAAGCCTTCGACCAGATCGTCGGTCGCGTGAGTGGCCAGATACAGTTCGCCGTTACCGGGGCCCACCAGTCCGTGCCCGGCGTAGTAGACGAGCAGCACGCTCTCCGCCGCGTTCGCGGCCGCTGTGATCGCGCTGCCCAGCTCCTGCGGATGCGCGGGATCGTGCACCAGTCGCAGCGCCGCCGGGTCCACCCCGCAACGATCGAGCAGGACCTCCGCCAGCGTGTCCACCGATCGTTGCACCGCACGGACCGGCGAAAGCGGCGACCCGTCGACGTGGCTGCTGGTGCCGATCAGCAGGATCTGCGCACCCGGCGAACTCAACGCCGGTGCGGACGTCACGTCGGAGGGCCGGCGTCGGATCCGGCGGACAACGAGTCGCTGAGCTCGGCCACGAGCGCTTGGATCTGGTCGGCGGTCAGCCCGCGCACGTTCTCCACGTTCAGTTCGAGCGCCTTGCCCGGCGCCGTGATCTTCACCGAGACGTGGCCGACCCGGCGCCTCAGCCACGTGATCACGGCCGTCGCCAGCACCGTGGCCGCGCCACCCTGCCCCAGCGCCACCATCAACGCCGAATCGACGACGCCCAGCTCCGTGCTCGTGCCTCGCCCCGCCACCGGCCGGACATGACCGCGTAGCTCATCGGCCTCGGCCAGTTCTTGGTCCAACGACCGGAGCTCGTCGGACATGTGCTCGGCCTGGACCGTGATGGTCAGGTGCATGAGATCCCCAGCCCTGCATCGCCCACAGCATGAAGCGCCTGACTGATAGTCGGGGCCCTTCGCAACGGTGTGACGCGTCGGTGCGGGAATCACCCGTCCGGTCCAACGCGTCTCCGTGATCACTTTCCGGTCAGTGGAGTCGACGGAGCCGGCTCTGGAGGGGTGAACGTGGGCAGACTGGCTGTCATCGGGGATGTGGGCGGGCACGCGGAGCAGTTGCGGTGGGCATTGGACCACCTGGGCGCCGACGACGGGCAACTGCCGCCAGACCTGGTCGTGATCCAGGTCGTTCCGTTCGGCCAGATACACGGGCACTCGACGCTGGTGTACTTCGGCGACCAACGCTGGCGGTGTACGGGCCGAGTCCATCAGCGGACCGCGGTCGACTGGCGTGCCCGCCACGTGCGGGTCCGTGTCGGCGGTCGCGTGTTCATCGGCGTGGACCCTGGCCACGGCCGCACCGGCGGCGTCCAGTGGGAACCCCTGCCCCTCGACGGCGCCGAACTTCTCACCGCCGCACCAACCGGGGCCTAGTGCTCATAAGAACTGGTTTCAGAATGACTTTGCCAGTCACAGCCATCAGACACACCGCTCATTTTGAAACCAGTTCTCAATTGCACCTGTCTGGACGCACTGGAACCATTGCAAGCATGCGGTGGGCCTCGAAGACCTCGACGGAGCCACGAGCGCTCACGTCTGGTCGGCCATGACATGGCACGAGCCTTGCGACGCTCACGCATGCGCTGCGAGGGAATCAACGTCCTCCCCTATGACGGCGAAGTCGCCTTCCAGACGGTCTTCCATTTCCACCCGCACGTCATCCCTCGCCACCCAGGAGACGGCTGGACCCTCAAGGCCGGGTCGCCGGAACGCGAGAGGTCGCTCCTCGACAGCGACGCACAAGCGATCAAAGACGCCATCGCATCGACAGACTGACTGGTCACCTCCGCTCACGCCGCGGGTCGCGCGGTTCCGGCTGGGCGTGGCGGGCCAGCAGATTGCCGACGTGGGCGCTCCCCGGATCAGGTGCGGACCGCACACTTGACGCATGACCATGTCGTACGACTCCACGCCGGACACCCTGTGGCACAGCCTGCGAGTCGCCGAGCTGATGGGCGAGCTGATCAAAGAGTTGCTTGACCGGTCGGTCCGACACGACCTGAGCAAGACCCGCGAGCCGGAGCGGGCTGTCTACGACGAGGTCGTGCCGCAACTGCGCGCCACGACCTACGGCAGCGCGGAGCATCGGACCCTGGTCGAAGCGATGGGCGAGGGGCTGCGACACCATTACGCGCACAACCGTCATCACCCCGAGCACTTCGCCGACGGGATCAACGGCATGACCCTGGTCGACCTGGTTGAGATGCTGGCGGACTGGAAGGCAGCCACCGAACGCACCTCGCCGCATGGTGACCTCGCCGACAGCCTGACGGTCAACCGCGAACGGTTCGGTATCGCACCACAGTTGATGGACATCCTGGCGAACACCGCTCGCCACTTCGGATGGCTGACCGACGAGCCAGACCCGAACGCTGCGCCATGACGCGGCGCGGCGTCCGAACACGCACTCATGCCGAGGGTCGTGCGCAGCGGACATCTGCCTCTGCCGACGAGTGGGGCCGCTCATACCCATTCAGTTTGTCGGCGGGAAGTGGTTCAGTCCAGTGTGGTTGCTGCCGGCGAACGCCCCGGCCGCCGCACCGGGTTCTGTCCCAGCGACCCACTGCGAGCGCAGGTCAAGACCGCTGCCGTGAATCCGTTGTCCGGCCCGCTGCCCGCCGTGGCCATGCAGACGGTGGCGCGGTTCCGCGACCACAACCTCTCAATCCACCGATCGCGCGTGGTGCACGCAGTGGCGATGTCGCACTGGATAGACGGGGGCGGAGCCGCCCTCCCCTGCCTGCCATGTCGGTGTGGCCGGGTGGGCCAGCCGCGAGCGACTACCGGGCGGGTTGCCCGGTAGTCGCTCGCGCCGCGGATCCCCGGGAAGACCTCCCCGACTTGTCAGTGGCTGGGCGCCTTCGGCCGTTCTCAGCAGTACGGCCAGCTGGCATCCCAATCGGTCACAGTGCGTTGGTCGATCCAGCCCTTGCGGCCGGGCTTGTACTCGCCATACAGCCAGATACTCGTCCAGTCACTGCCGATGGAGTAGCACTCCCAATCGAACGTGTCGCCCTTCTTGCCGTAGGTGATCAGGTCGTAGTTCCAGCCAGGACCCGTGCGGATGGGCGCGTTGTCCGTGTTGATCACTGTCGTTCCCGCCATAGGCTCGGCGGCATGCGCATTCGCCGCCGGGGCCAGCGCCAGTGCGAGGACCCCAGCCAGGGCGATCGCTGCATTTTTCACCATGCCGGGCAGCGTCCCAGCGGCGTCTATCAATTCCCTATACCGCCCCCAACCACCCTCTCACGGTCGCGGGCCCCTCGCGGCGTCCTTCAGCGTCGGGCCGGTCCTCGTCTGCTGTGGTGCGCTGGTCGTGCTGCTGACCGTGGGCGCCCAGTGCGTGCCGGAGATCAGACAGTTGCGTCGCCGTGTCGCCGAGCCGGCAGCCGAACAACCCGGATAGCGGGCCGTCGTTTCCCGGTCGGTTCGTCGGCACTCACCCGTGGCGTCGTGAATTCGTTTCGAGCAGGATGATCGACACGGCCGCTGAATGGTACACTCTGGCGCGTGGATTTCCCGAACGACAAAAAAGGGCGCATCATTTTTCTGAACGGAGTGTCGAGCTCGGGGAAGAGTAGTATTGCCGCGCAATTGCTGCGGGAGCTCGACACGCCCTACTTCGCCATGGGCGTCGACGTCGTCAACGGTCTGCGGGCGAAGGAACGCACGCTGGAGCTTGGTGCGGACGAGCTTCGTGAGGTGCTCATGCGCACTCGGGCCGGCTTCCACCGAGCGGTCGCGGGTATGGCTCACGCGGGTAACGACCTCGTGATGGATCACGTGCTGAGCGAGCACTGGCGGCTGATCGACTGCCTGGCCGTGCTGGACGGCCTCGACGTCGTTTTCGTCGGAGTGCATTGCGAGCTGGCGGAGTTGCGCCGCCGCGAGATCACCAGGGGTGACCGCGAGATCGGTCAGGCCGAGGGGCAGCTCGCCCAGGTGCACGCGCACGGCCTCTACGACATCGAGTTCGACACCGCCGTTCAGAGCCCCCGTGATTGCGCGCTGCAGATCAAGGACTTCGTCGCCCAGCCGGCCCGGGTGCGGGCCTTCGACCAGTTGCGCGCGGCTGCCATCGAGAAAGGTGAGCTCCGTCCCGATCGACTCGGCGTAAGCAAGTCGACCGTATCCTGACGGGCAAAGCCGCACTCCACGGCATTGTTCTGCCGCCGGCTGTGGACGAGTGCGTCCAACGCCGCGAGCGCGCCCTGACGCCCGGTGAAATCGCGAACGACCGGAGGGGTGGCCTTCCAGGCGTCCAGGAACGGGCCCACCACCGCCCACTGCTGGTCGGACAGATCGCTGGTGTAGGCGTTGCGTTCGCTCATGGCCAGCCTGTACGCGTCCGCGAACCGGACGGCCTCACCGCCAGTCAGAACACCACGCCATCGTGGGACGACGAACTACACGAAAGCGCACAAACCGCCCTCTGAGATCGTGGACCGCCATACACACTCACCTGATCCGCCAACTACGTCCGGACAACGGCAGGCAAGAACGAGGTGGGATCTGTGCCCAGCCAGGAATCTGCAAACTAGCCCTGGACGTCAGCCACGCAGGGTTGTCCGCGCTACCTCGCGAATCGCAATTCAGGAGCCTGCACGACCGCAAACTTCAGTCGGACAGGACATCTGCAGGACATCTGTAGGTCTGGTGGGCCTGCTTCCGCCACCTTCGCGCGGAACGGACGACCTGCTCGCCAACCTCGACGCCGAGTTCCGCCGCCGCACGTGCCCGACCCAGATCCAGAGCACAGGACAGATTGGGAATGGGACGCCCTACTCCTGGTGGCATCGCCGGCTGTACCAGGTGGCTAGCCTCGCGCCGCGTCAGGTTTCGTGCTGATAGATCTGGCCGTCGGTGGGCACACGTCCGTTGAGCACAAGCCGCTCCGGTCGTCGCCGCACTGATCGACGCCAGTCGCGCAGCACAACGGAGTCCTCGGGCCACCACCACTCGCTGCGCGCCGCGACGGCCACAAGATCGCCATTCAAGTAGCCGCAGGTTGCGCATACGGCACAGTTCCTCGTGGAGGTTAAGCAGCCGCCTCCGCTCGCTGTGCCGCCGCGGTGAGCGGCATCCGAGTACGCGAGCCGGCCGCGCGACGGATGAGGCGCGCGTACGAGGCGATCATGCGGCGGCGACCAAACTGGATACGGCTGGTCAGCAGGGCGGGAACGAACCAGCGGCGGCGGGCCAAGGCCTCGGCCCAGGCCGCGGCGACAGCCTCGGGATCAGGCGCGGTGAGCAGGCCGCGGCCGGCCACTATGGACGCACAGTCGCCGACATCGGTGGCGACCGGGATGGCGCCGCACATCATGCCCTCGATGAGACACAGCGGGGCCGCCTCGCCGAACGCTGAGGTCAGCGCCACCACGTCGGCCGCGGCGAACAGCACCTGCGGGTCATCACGCACCCCCAGCCGATGCAGTCGGGACGACGCCTCCAGCCCGACCAGCGCCAGATCGGCGGTGAGGTGCGGGTTCGCGGCAGTCATCCCGGCGCCGCACATCACGACGTGCGCATCCGGTCTGGCCGTCAGGAAAGCCGCCGCGGCCCGCACGAACAGCGGCACGTTCTTCATCACGTCGTAGCGCGCGGCGAACGCGATCACCGGCGCATCAGGCGTGATGCCCAGCGCGCGCCGCAGTCGGGCACGCGCCAGCCGGTCAGGGCGGAAACGGCGCAGGTCGACACCGTTGGGGATCACCTCGAGCAGGTCGGCGGGGATCCCGGCGGCTCGGTAGGCCGCTCGGGTCGACTCAGCGCAGCACACCAGTGCCGCGATGACCCCGGTGCTCACTGCCGTGTGCAACTGGGTCAGGGCCTCCCCCTGGTTCTCCGGATCGGAACGGTGCAGGCAGGTGATCACGGGTTTACCCCGGGTGCCGGCCTGGTTGACCAGGCGCAGCGGCTGCTCCTTGAGCGTGAGCAGCACCTCGACACCTGAGATCTCCCGCTCGAAGACGGCCATCTCGGCCTCGTCGAACTCCGCCGGCCCCGTGCTGCCGTCGCGCAGCGCGGACACGGCTACGCCGGCGGCGACAAGCTTCCGGTAGCTGGCATCGTCCTGCATGCGCTGCAACGTCACCTCACGGTGAGCCTGCCCGTGGATGCTCAGTACGCGATGCCGCTGGCCGCGGCCGTGCAGGCCCGCCACGACGTCGCTGTGCAGGATGCGCGCTCCACCGCTGAAGAACCCCTCGTAGAGGGACAGCACACCGAGGTCACCGGCCACCCGCACATGGTCGGCACCACGTGTTACCTGCGCTGTCCTCGCCTGCTGCGCCGCGAAAACGCCGCGTAAATTCGTCTCCCCGACGAGCGGCACCGGCCGCTGCTCACGAGGCGAGGTTCGCATCGACGCCGAACCGGCCAGTGCGCGGGCACGGCACCCTCGACAGGCCTGGCCAGGATCGGGTACAGCGGCTCGCGTTCGATTACGCGGCCAAGGCGGTGTCGGGGGTCCTGGGCAGCTACCACCTGGTCGACCCGGCCACGGGCAACGGTCTGTCGGTGGCGTTCTTCGAGGACGACACCGACCTGGCCGAGGTGCGGGCGGCCATCGCGCGGCGGGCCGAGGAGATCGGCCTGAACAGCGTGCCGCGGCCGACGCCGAAGTCGGAGACGATCTACCGGGTGATGCGAGCAGTTGAGCAGGGACGAACTGGCCTGCAACCGCTCGAACAGACGTGAGGCCGGCGGGCTCGACGTGCCCGCCAGCCGTCACGAGCTACAGCAGGGTGTCCTCGACAACGTCGGCGAATGCGATCATGAAGCCGCCGGTGGCGTGCTCACGGGTGGCGCCGACCAGGCTGCCCGCCGCCGCGGCGGCGGCGCTGGCCGCGGCGTAGTCGACGAAGTACAGGTCCAGCAAGCGGTACGCCGGGGTCGGGCTGCCGTCCTCCTTCGGCCAGACCGTCGACGCCTGGAGCCGAATCAGGCCGGGGAGCTGCCGCGCCAGCGCGAGCTGGTCGGGGTAGGCGGCCTCGAAGGCGGCCGGGTCGGTGGGGTTGGAATAGACGAAGCTGATCTTCGTCGGCCTGTCCGACATGGTGCGGTTGTCCTTCTGGTCGAGTTGTACAGCGTCCGGTGACGATGTCCCGGTGCAGTCGAGTCAACTCGCCGGGAACCGCCGGCACCACGCAGAACAACACGCAGAAGTAGCCGCGATCAGGTCCGCAGCCAAGACGTCACGGCCGCCGCCAACGCCTCGCGTTCGGCCGGGGATTCCTCCGCCTCGAGCCGCATGCGAGCAAACAGGCGGACCAGGTCGTGGAACCAGTACCGCCCAGCGGGACCGTCGAACAGCAGGCCGAGGTCGACGAGTTCGTCCAGGACATCCCACGCGACCTCGACCGGCACCTCGCCGACGACACCGGCCAGGGTGGCGTCGAAGTCCGGGCTCGGCACGACGGCCAGCCGCCGAAACATCCGGCGGGCGTCCTCCGCGAGCTGCTCGTACGACATCGCGAACGCGGTGGCGATCTTCAGATCGCCGGCCTTGAACTGGTCGAGGCGGTGCTCCTCGTCCGCCAATCGCGCCACCAGTCCGGCGGCATCCCAGCCGAGCCGGCTGACCAGCCGGTTCCCGATGATCCGCAGCGCCAGCGGCATGCCCTCGCACAGCTGGACGAGCCGGTCGAGCGCCGGTTCCTGGTCGGCGGCGCGCTCGCCCAGGATCCCGGTCAGCAGCTCGGTGGCCTCCGGCGACGACAGCGGGTCCAGGGCGAGCCGGCGTACGCCCTCCAAGCCGGCCAACAGCCGCCGGGCGGTGATCAGCGCCCGGCTCGCGCCGTCTCCCGGCAGCAGCGGGCGCACCTGTTCTTCCGACCCGGCGTTGTCCAGGACGACCAGCGCGCGCCGGTCCCGCAACACCGATCGGTACACCGAAGCACGCCCCGCGACGTCCGCGGGGATCTGCTCATCGGCGACACCGAGGGCGCGCAGCAGCAGCCGCAACGCGTCGGTAGCGGCCGCCGGATTCGGCGACATGCCCAGCAGATCAACGAAAAACACCCCATCGGGAAAACTCGGCCGCAGGGTGTGGGCCGCCCGGACAGCGAGCGTGGTCTTCCCCATACCTCCCGAACCGGTGACGAGCCCCACCACGCCGGCGCCCTCCACGTGGGCCAGCTCGCGCACCCAGGCCAGTTCCGCGGCACGGCCGGCGAAGTCGTCGACCAGCCGGGGCAGTTCGCACAGGCGGGCCGGGCGCGTCCAGTGGTCCCGCAGCCGGCCGTCACGCGCCAGCTCGACGAATTCCTTGCAGGAATCCCCTTCCAGGGCAAGCGCGTCGGCCAGGGCGGTGACCGTACGGTGCTGAGGCCCCCTGCTCCGCCCGCGTTCCATGTCCGACAAGGTCCGCGCGCTGACCCCCGACGCCTCGGCCAACTGCTCCAGCGTCAACCGCGCCGCGCGTCGATGACCGCGCAGCACTTCCCCGAAACCCCGATGCCCAGTGATGGACGCACCATATCGGACGGTCGCGGCTCAGCGTCGGCCGAACCGGAACCAACGACGCCCACGCCGGTCGGGCGCATACGACCGGGCCAGCTCCTGCAACTCCCGGATGCGCTCGGCCGGCACGGGTTCCGGCTCCTCCTGCCGCACGTTCACGAGCACGGCGGCCGCCAGCTCGGTCACGTGCGCATCCAGCCACGGACACGCCAGCACCAACTCCGTCAGCGACTCCAGGATCGTCACGGGCCGCGTATGGCTGGCCTTCTCGGCCTCGATCCACCGCATCGCCACCGTCGTGCCCGCATCACGCCGGAGCGCCGGATCCGCCCACGCCGCAGCGACCATCGCGAAGGCGGCGGCCTCGGTGATCCAGTCCTCGGGACCCAGGCACAACTCCGTCAGCACCTGCGCCCGGTGCGAACCGCGCCAGGGGTGCTCGACACCGTGCCACGCGATGCCGAGGCAGGCCATCACCTGCACGGACCTGATCCACACGTCGGGCCGCCGCTGGTGGTGCTCGTCCGGCGCCGGCGGATGCACCAGCACGCCGAGCAGGTCGTCGAGGGAGACGTCGGCCAGCACAGCTGCCCGCTCATGGACGGCGAGAATGTCCGGCCACGCCGGCACGGCCGCCGCACGCACCAGAGCCGCGAGCTCCGGTGACGGCGGCTTCACCGCGGCACGAGGCAGCATTCCCTTGTACTGCCACACCGCGACGCCGGCGCCCGGGTACAGCGGCTTGCGGGCATCCGGCTCGTCCACACCCTGCGGATGGAACTCCGCCCGCGGGAACACCATGTGGAACGCCAGCTGCGCGCTGGGCGGCTCGATCGTCGACGGCACCACCTGGAGCGGCGAATCGGAACCGTCGGGATACCGCTCCAGGAACTGGTACATCACGTCGACGGCGGCCTCGGTCGCGGCCGGAATCTTCCCCAGCCACCACCGGCCCCGGCTCCGCTCCGCCAACTCGGCGGCGACGCCATCGTTCGGCGCCTCCCGAAACTGGTCCGCCAACGCCAGCACACCGGCGTGATCGCTCATGCCCGTCCCTCCCCCGTTCCCGTCGAGGAGAATATCGGGCCCTGGACGCCCACCGGTTCCAAGGCCGGCACCCGGCAGAATCCGACCGCCATTCCGAACCAGAAGTCCCAGAACGCCGGCCCCGCCAACAACTTCCACGTGACTTCCCCGGCCGACCGGCCACCTTCCGGCATTTCGCCCTCCACGGATTCGCGTGTCCCGCACGGCTGACCAGCCGCACCCCACACACGAGTCCGTGCCCACCCCGGCCCGCTTGTCCTCGTACCCCGACCCCATCACCCACAGCGCTACTGGGGCCCGTCCGGCGGGGTGAGCAGAACGACCGGGATTTCGCGGCCGGTATTCTGCGCGTACTCGGCGTAGAGCGGGAACACGGCCACCATCTGCTCCCACAGGTTCGCTCGCTCGGCCGGAGACACGACGCGGGCGCTGGCGGTGAACCGGCGAGTGCCGACCTGCACGCCGACGCTCGGGTCCGCCGCGAGGTTCATGAACCAGGCCGGATCCTGCTCGGCGCCGCCCTTGGAGGCGACGACGACGTACTCGCCGCCCGAGGTGCCGTAGATCAGGCAGGTGCGGCGAGGGGTGCCGGTGCGACGCCCGGTCGTGGCGAGCACGAGCGTGCGCAGGCCGTCGCGCTCGTGGCCTTCCGTGCCGCCCGAGGCCAGGTACGTGCGGGTGTGCTCGGCGACCCAGTCCCACTGCGAGTCGGTGGCGCGATCGAGGTCCTCGGCGGTGGCCATGGCGCTGTCCTTCCGGTCGGTGATGCGGCCACGCCGGCCGCATCCGCCCCTGGGACGGAGCCGCCGAGCCGTTCTCGACATCCCCGCGCGGATCAACCGAGCGATGCGCTCGCGGCCCGTAGTTCGTCGAGGGCTTTCCGCAGGTGGGCGGCGAAGCCGTCCTCGGCGGCGCGGTCGCTTTCCGACCACTCGATGTACCCCCGCTTGAAGGCGAGGACGCCGAGCTCGCTGGCGAGGGCGGCGGTCGGATCGGGCACGCCGCGAGCGACCAGGGCGGCGGTCATCGCGGCCGCGAGGCTGACGCTCTTGAGGGCGTCGCGCTCCTGGAGTTCGGTGCTGGCGGCGACGGCGGCCTTCAGGCGCGGGGCGAGCTCCCGGCTCATCGGGCCCATCGCGGTCGAGGCCCGCTCCAGGCCGGCGGCGACCGCCTCGAGCGGGCTGGCGCCGGCCGGGGCCTCGGCGATGCCCTCGCTCAACAGCCGGCTCAGCGTCTCCTGCCCGGCGACCAGCAGCTCGCGCTTGTCGGGGAAGTGCCGGAAGAAGGTGCTCTTGGTGACGCCGGCGCGCTCGGCGATCTGCGCGACCGTCGTGGCGTCGTACCCCTGCTCGGTGAACAGGTCGACGGCCGCCATGACCAGGCGTTCGCGCGCTCCCGGCTCCCATCGACCCATGCCGTCATACTAGGCGATGGGACTTTTGTCCCATCACTCTGGTACGGTGACGGGACAAGAGTCCCATCACTCGCGGGAGAGTTCCATGCGCGTCTTCATCACCGGCGGCACCGGTCTGATCGGGTCCGCCGTCGTCGCCGAGCTGCTGAGCAACGGCCACTCCGTCCTCGCACTCGCCCGCTCCGACGCCTCCGCCCAGGCCGCCACGGCGGCCGGCGCCGAGCCGATCCGCGGCGGTCTGGCCGATCTGGACGTCCTGCGCACCGCCGCCGCCCAGGCCGACGGCGTGATCCACCTGGCCTTCGCCAACGACTTCAGCAGCCCCGAGGCCGTCGCGAACGCGGTCGCCGAGGAAAGCGCCGCCGTCGCCGCCCTCGGCGAGGCCCTGGTCGGCAGCGGTCGGCCCTTCGTCGTCTGCTCCGGCACGCCCGCAGTGCCGGGCCGCGCCTCCACCGAGGCCGACTCGGTTCCGAGCGAGGGTCCGGTCGGCGGTCGCGGCCGCACCGTGGCCGGGGTTCTGGACCTGGCCTCGCGCGGCGTCCGGAGCTCGGCCGTCCGCCTGCCGCGGACCGTCCACAACGAGGGCGCGGGCGGGTTCGCCGGCGTGCTGACCGGGATTGCCCGCCGGAGTGGAGTTTCCGGCTACCCCGGCGACGGCACGCAGCGCTGGCCGGCCGTGCACGCCCTCGATGCCGCCGTCCTGTTCCGACTCGCCCTGGAGCGCGCGGACGCCGGCACCTCCTGGCACGCCGTCGCCGACGAGGGCGACCAGGTGCGCGACATCGCGGCCGTCATCGGCCGGCGGCTGGGCCTGCCCGTCGAGTCCGTGCCGGTGGAGACCTACGGCCCGCTCGGCGTCATCTTCGCCGCCGACCAGCCCTCGTCCAGCGCCCACACCCGGCAGGCGCTCGACTGGGAGCCGAAGCACCCGAGCCTGCTGGCGGACCTGGAGAACATCCAGCCCTGATTGCTGGCGGCCTCGCGCCCGTGGTTGTCTGGGCCCGCGGCAACATCAAGGGTGAGGGCGTCGGATGATCGTCGATCTGGTCGTTGAGAACGGGCGAATCCACACCGGCGACCCGGAAACGCCCATTGTCGACGCACTGGCCGTCCTCGGCGGACGCGTCGTCGCCAGCGGCGCGGACGTCGAGGCTCTCCAGGCCCGTGACCGGGTCGACGCGCGCGGCCACGCGGTGCTGCCCGGCTTCAACGACGCGCACGCGCACAGTGTCTGGTTCGGCATGACGTTGCTGGAGACCGATCTCACCGCGGTGCAGTCCCTGGACGACGTGTACCGCACGATCGGGGACCGTGCCCGGGACGGCGGCCCCGATGACTGGATCATCGCCTCCGGCTTCAACCCCGTCCTGCTCCGCGGCGCGGTCCCGGACCGTGACGTGCTCGACCGGGTCAGCGGCGGCCGGCCGGTCTGGATCAAGCACGCCTCCGGCCACTCCTGCCAGCTCAACGGCGAGGGCCTGCGCCGCACCGCGGTGGGCGACCATCTCCACCAGGAGATCGACGGCGGCCGGATCGTCCTGGATGCGACCGGGCGACCCACCGGCGTCCTGGAGGAACGGGCGATGGCGTTCGTGCAGGACGTGCTGCTTCCCTACCGGTTGGACACGATCGAACGGGCCCTCGACCTGGCCACCGCGCAGTACGCCCGGGAGGGGCTGACCAGCGTCACCGACGCAGGTGTCGCCGGCGGCTGGATCGGGCACGCGCCGGGCGAGCTGGCGGCGTACCAGAACGCCCTGGAGCAGGGCGTGCTGCGCACCCGTATGCAGGTCATGCCGGTCATCGACGCGCTGTCCGCCCTGCCCGGGCACGCCGACGAACCCGCCCGCCTCGGCCTCGGCGCCGGCGTCCGCACGGGATGGGGTGATGACCGGCTGCAACTCGGCCCCGTCAAGGTCTTCACCGACGGATCGATCCTCGGCCGCACCGCCAGCATGAGCGACCACTACGAGGGCTGCCCCGACAACCACGGCTACCTCCAGGAGGACGAGGAATCCCTGCGCCGCCGGGTCCTGGACGCCTATGCCGCCAGCTGGTCGCTGGCGCTGCATGCGGTTGGCGACGCCGCACTAGACGTCGCGCTGGACATCATCGAGGAGGCGATCGCGCGGCACGGCCGACGCGGCGTGCCGAACCGGGTGGAACACGGCACGGTCGTACGGCCCGACCAGGTCGCCAGGCTCGCCGAGCTCGGGGTCGCCTGCGTCGTGCAGCCGAACTTCATCCCCGCGTTCGGCGAAGGCATGCGACGGGCCATCGGGGACGGCCGCAGCACCTGGTCCCATCGCGCCCGCAGCCTGCTCGACGCCGGCCTGCCGGTCGCGCTCAGCTCCGACCGCCCCGTCGCACCCGGCGCTCCCCTCGGCGGGATCCAGGCGTTCGTCGAACGTCTGACCGAGGAGGGACTGCCTTACGCACCAGCGGAACGCCTCACCGTCGAGGAGGCTGTCCGCGCCGCCACCGAGGGCTCCAGCCGAGTCACCGGCCAGCAGGACGGCAAGGGGCGCCTGGTGCCCGGGCAGCTCGCCGACATGGTCTTCCTCGCCGAGCACCCCGCGGACGTCGCGGTGCACGACATCCACGCCATCCCGGTGCTGGCGACCGCGGTCGGCGGCGTCTTCACGCACCGGCAGGGCGGGATTTGATTCGCGTTGCCCGACCCCGGAAACGGTGGCACGGTCGTGGTGTTGCAGCTGCGACCGGAGCGACGATGACGGTCACCCGTGGGCATATCCGCCGGGGCGGCGTGCGGACGAGCGACGCGCCGCCGGCCGGTGGCTGGGTTGATTGGCTGCGTCGGCACGGGCGATGGCCTGTCGTGGCGGCGCTGCTGGCTCAGCTGGCGGTCGCGATGATCACGGTGGCGGTGCAGCAGTCGCCGACGACCGACGAGCCGGTGTACGTGGGCACGGCGGTCGTCTACCTGGAGCAGCACAGCCTCCGCTACAACCCCGAGCATCCGCCGCTGGGCAAGTTGGTCATCGCGGCCGGGGTTGCCTTCGCGCACCCCCGGCTCGATCCGGCCTTCGTGGGTGACGAGACGCAGCTGGGCCGAAAGGTGCTGTACGAGTCCGGCAACGACCCGGCGCGGCTGATGCTGTTCGCCCGGCTGCCGGTGATCGTGCTGACGCTGTTGTTCGGGCTGGTCGTCTTCGCCTTCGCCAGCGATCTGGTCGGCCCCGTCGGCGGATTGCTGGCGCTCGGCCTCTACACGTTCTCACCGGACGTCATCGCGCACGGGTCGTTGGCGACGCTCGACGTGCCGGTGGCGGGATTCCTGTTGACGTCGGTCTGGCTGCTGTGGCGAGCCCGACGCCGTCCCACGCTGTGTCTCCCGCTCGCGGGAATCGCCCTCGGCGCGGCGGTGGCCACGAAGATGATCGCCCTTGCCGCGGTGCCGGTGCTGCTGCCGCTGGCCGCGCTCTCCATGTGGCATGCCCACCGCACGGTCCGGCTCGCGGCAGTGGCAACAGTCGCCGTGGCGGTGATCGCGATCGCCGTGGTGTGGGCGTCCTACCTCGCGGTGGATCCGTTGCTGCGCTGGGAAACGCCGCCGAACCTGCCCGCGGCCCACGGTCTGGGCACGCTCGTCGACTGGCTGCCGTTGCCCAAGCCGTACCGGGACGGGATGCGGCTCCAGTTCGGACTCGAGGACCAGGTGTGGGGCGGCTTCCTGTTCGGCCGGCACTACGTCGGCGCCCTCTGGTACTACCTGCCGGCCGCGCTGCTGGTGAAGGCGCCGCTGGGAATGCTGGCGCTGTGGCTGGCCGGCGCGGTCGTGCTGGTGGCGGTCCCGCGCCTGCGCCCCACAGCGCCCTACCTGCTCGCGCCGACCGCCGCGCTGATGGCCGCGACCATGACCAGCAACCGCGACCTCGGCGTCCGGTACGTGATCTTCGTGCCGATGTTCCTGGCGGTCGCGGCGGCCGGTGTGGTCGTCCTCCGCCGGCGGTGGGTTCACATCGCGGCGGCGGTTCTGGTCGTCTTCGCGGCGGTGAGCTCGCTGCGGACCTTCCCCTACTACCTGCCGTACTCGAACGAGGCGTTCGGCGGCCCGAGCCGGACCCATCTGAGCCTGCACGACTCCAACGTCGACTGGGGCCAGGATCTGGGCCGGCTGGCGGACCGGCTGAGGCAGCGCTACCCGGGCGACCGGGTCTGGCTCGTCTACAAGGGCGGCGGTCTGCCGTCGTACTACGGGATCCGCGCCGCCGACCCGCTCGCGGCCCCGCCGAACCAGGTGCACGGGCTGCTCGTCGTGTCGGATTCGGCCGTCGCCGAGGAGGACGACCGTCTCGTCGCGCTGATCGCCACCAGCACACCGATCGACGAGGTCGGCGACTCCATCACGATCTATC
Organism: Kutzneria buriramensis; assembly: GCF_003387475.1. Classification (GTDB taxonomy): domain Bacteria; phylum Actinomycetota; class Actinomycetes; order Mycobacteriales; family Pseudonocardiaceae; genus Kutzneria; species Kutzneria buriramensis. The sequence goes on from NZ_QUNO01000028.1 coordinate 51,149, forward strand.
GCCGGCCATAGCCCGCTCCGGCACCGGCCGCGGACGGACGGGGCCTGTGCCGGGAATGAACGCGGCGATGGCGAGCGCGGCGAGCGCAGTTGCGCAGCCGAGCGCCATGACCAGGCGGAAAGCGCCTTCGGTGGGGATCGCCGCAGGACCGAAGCGCACGGTCAACTGGGCGAGGACAGCACCGGCGACGGCGCTGGAGACCGAGGTGCCGATGGCGCGCATCAGGGTGTTGAGGCTGTTGGCGGCCGCAGTCTCGGAGACCGGCACGGCACCCATGATCAGGGCGGGCATGGCCCCGTAGGCGAGGCCGATGCCGCCGCCGATCACGGCCGACACCAGCAGGAGCTGCCAGACGGCCGACATGAGGCCGACGCCGAGCCCGTAGCCGGCGGCGACGACGAGGGTGCCGAGCATGAGGGTGACCTTGGGACCGGCGGTCGACGTGATGCGCGCGGACAGCGGAGCGATCATAAGCATGACGAGCCCGGAGGGCACGAGCACGAGGCCGGTGACGAGCAGGCTCTGGCCGAGGCCGTGCCCCGTGGCCGCGGGAAGTTGCAGGATCTGCGGCAGCACCAGGGACATCGCGAACATGGCGAAGGCGAACACGGCCGAGGTGAGGTTGGTCAGCAGCACCTGACGGCGCGCAGTGGTGCGAAGGTCCACCAGCGGCGACGCCGTACGCAGTTCCCACCAGCCCCACAGCAGCAGCACGGCCGCCGCGGCACTGAACAGGCCGAGGGTGACGCCGCTCGTCCAACCCCAGGCCGCCCCCTTGGAAATCGCCAGCAGCAGGCAGACGAGCGCGGCCGACAAGCCTGCGGCGCCAACGAGATCGAACCGTCCACGGGCGCGTGTGCTGGACTCCGGCACGCACGTCGACACCAGCACGGTGACGAGCACACCGAGTCCGGCTGCCGTCCAGAACAGCACGTGCCAGTCGGTGTTCTCGGCCAGGAACGCGGCCGCCGGCAGACCGAGCGCGCCGCCGACGCCCAGCGACGCGCTCATCGTCGCGGTGGCCGAGCCGAGCCGTTCCGCGGGCAGCTCGTCCCGCATGATGCTGATCCCGAGTGGGATGACGCCGGCGGCGAGGCCCTGGAGCGCCCGCCCGACGATCATCGGCACGAGCGTGTCGCTGAGCGCCGCGACCACCGCGCCAGCGACCAGCAGCACCAGGCTGACCAGCAGCATCCGCCGCTTGCCGTACAGGTCGCCGAGCCTGCCGACCACCGGCGTCGCGACCGCGCCGGCGAGCAGGGTGGCGGTGATCACCCACGTGCTGTCGGCGGCGGAGGCGTGCAGCAGCGCCGGCAGCCGCGGGATGAGCGGGACGACCAGGGTCTGCATCAGCGAGACGACGATCCCGCCCAGGGCCAGCACCAGCACGACGAGGTTCGGGCGGACGGCGGGCAATCGGGACATGGGGGCCTCCGGTCACGGCTGGACGGACGGCGGCAGGTTAAGTCAGTCGCTTGACTTAATTCAAGTCGTCGGCCACCCTCGACGTCGGACCGGCATCCCGAGAAGGAGTTCAGAGATGACCCAGAGCGACGCCGAGCAGCTCCCCCGCTTCCCGTTCGAGACGCCCGCCGCGCTCGAGCCGCCGGCGCAGTGGGCCGAGTTCCGCGACCGGTGCCCGGTCGGTCGGGTGGTGCTGGCCAGCGGCGACGAGGCGACCCTGATCACCCGCTACGACGACGTCCGCGCGGTGCTGTCCGACCCGCGCTTCACCCGGCCGACGCCGCACGACGACGCCGCCCGGGTCGCCGACACCGAGTCCGGCGGCGTGTTCAACAGCGAGATGGCCACCGTGATCCCGCAGCACGGCCCGGCCCACCTGAACTGGCGCCGGATGATCGGCAAGTGGTTCACCGCCAAGCGGATGAACGCGCTGCGCCCGGGCATCGCCGCCATGGCCGAGCAGCTCATCGACGATATGGTGGCCAAGGGCGCGCCGGCCGACCTCAAGGCCTCGCTGGCCTTCCCGCTGCCGGTGTGGGTCATCTGCGACATGCTCGGCGTGCCGGACGCCGACCGGGACCGGTTCGCCCACTGGTCCGACGTCATGCTCAGCATGACCCGCTACAGCCAGGCCGAGTTCGACCAGGCGCAGGCCGAGTTCGGCCGGTACATGGGCGGGCACATCGCCGCCAAGCGCGCGGAGCCGGCCGACGACATCCTCAGCGCGCTGATCGCCGACACCGACGCGGACGGCGAGTCCTGGTCCGACGCGCTGCTCGCCGCCACCGGCATCGGCCTGCTCATCGCCGGCCACGAGACCACCGCGAACATGATCGCCAAGATGGTGGCGATGCTGCTGGCCGACCGCACCCGCTGGGAGCAACTGCTCGCCGACCCGTCGCTGGTGCGCACCGCCGTCGAGGAGGCGCTGCGGACGGACGCCAACGCCGGCGTCGGCATGGCCCGGTACATCACCGAGGACTTCGAGGTCGCCGGCACGGTGCTGCCCAGCGGCACCACCGCGATGTGCAGCATGGCGGCGGCCAACCGCGACGAGCGTGCCTTCGAGGAGGCCGCCGAGGTCGACCTGAGCCGCAGCCCCAACCCGCACCTGGCCTTCGGCGCCGGCGCGCACGCGTGCCTCGGCCAGCCGCTGGCCCGCACCGAGCTCCAGGTGACGCTGGAGGTGTTGCTGCGCAAGCTGCCGACGCTGGAACTCGACGTCCCCGCGGACGAGCTGCGCCGGGTCGAGGGGCTCGCCGTCGGCGGCCTGCGCGAACTCCCGGTTCGGTGGTGACGCCGTGATGGCCAAGGCGACGGGCAACGACGCCGGCAAGGCCGTGCGGGCCCACGCGACGCGTGAGGCGATCCTGGCCGTCGCGGAGCGGCTGTTCGCCGAGCAGGGGGTGCTCGCGGTGTCCAACCGGCAGATCGGCGAGGCCGCCGGGCAGGGCAACAACACCGCCGTCGGCTACCACTTCGGTACGAAGGCGGACCTGGTGCGGGCCATCGCCCGCAAGCACTCGGCGGCGATCGAGGAGGCCCGGCAGCGACTGGTGGGCGAGACCGGCGAGAGCGCGGACCTTCGGGCCTGGCTCGGCTGCCTGGTGCACCCGGTCGCCGAGCACCTCGCGGCGCTGGGCAGTCCGACCTGGTACGCCCGGTTCGCCGAGCAGGTGATGGCCGACCCCTCGCTGCGGCCGATCATCATCGACGAGTCGCAGTCGTCGCCGGCGATGGTGCGGATCGTGGACGGCCTGCGGCGGCGGCTGCCCGACCTGCCGGCCGAGGTCGTCGCCGAACGCAGTGACATGACCCGAATCCTGGTGCTGCACATGATGGCCGAGCGCGAACGTGCGCTGGCCGACCGGACCCCGACCCCGCGCGCCACCTGGCAGGAGGCCGCGACGGGCCTGATCGACGCACTGGTCGGCCTGTGGCAGGCACCGGTGACCACCCACCCGAACGAACGGAGCGAATGAACATGAAGGTCACCGTGGACGAGGAGAAGTGCTGCGGCGCCGGCACGTGCGTGCTGCTCGCGCCGGCCGTGTTCGACCAGCGCGACGAGGACGGCATCGTGATCCTGCTCGACGAGCGCCCCGGCGAGGACCTGCATGCGATCGTGCGGGAGGCCGCCAGTGTGTGCCCCGGCGCGGCGATCTCGGTCGGCGAGGACGCGTGAGCTCGCCTGCCGACGTGCTGGTGGTCGGCGCTTCGGCCGCCGGCCTCGCGACCGTGGAGGCCCTGCGCCGCAAGGGTTATTCCGGCCGTGTGACCGTCCTGGGGGCCGAGGCCCACCTGCCCTACGATCGACCGCCACTGTCCAAACAGGTCCTCGCCGGGGACTGGGAGCCCGAGCGCGCGCGGCTCCGTCCGCCGGACGCACTGTCCTCATTGGACGCAGAGTTCCTCCTCGGCGACTCGGCGGTCAGCCTGGACGCCGCCACCCGCACGGTCCGCACCGCGGCGGGCCGCGTGCTGACGGCGGAGGCGGTGGTGATCGCGACCGGACTGCGGCCACGAACGCTGCCCGGGCAGGAGAACCTGGCCGGCGTGCACGTCCTGCGCACTCTCGACGACACGTTGGCGCTGCGTGCGGACGTGTGGCCGGGTTCGCGGGTGGTGGTTGTCGGGGACGGCGTGCTCGGCTCCGAGATCGCGGCCACCTTGTCCGCCATGGGCGCACGCGTGACCCTCACCGGCCCGCAGCCCGCGCCGATGGCGATGCAGTTCGGCCCGCTGGCCGCGGGTCTGCTCGCGCGGCTGCACACCGAGCGTGGCGTCGAGCTGCGACTGGGCACCGCGACCATCGGGTTGGTTGGGAAGAACGGGCGGATCGCCGGCGTGCAGCTGGCGGATGGCACCGTCCTGCCGGCCGACGTCGTCGTGGTGGCGTTCGGCGCCGCGCCGGTGACGGAGTGGCTGTCGGGCAGCGGCTTGCGCTGCGACAACGGCGTGGTGTGCGATTCCCGCTGCCGTGCGGCGGACGGCATCTACGCCGCCGGTGACGTCGCGCGCTGGCACCATGAGACGTTCGACTCGTTGCTACGGCTGGAGAATCGCACCAACGCGACCGAGCAGGCGGTCGCCGTCGCCGGCAACATCCTCGGCGAGGACCGGCCGTACGCACCGGTGCCGTACTTCTGGACCAACCAGTTCGACGCCCGGATCCACGTGCACGGCCTGCTGCCCGCCGACGCGGAAGTGTCCATCGTGGACGGGTCGCCGGAGGACCGGCGGTTCGTCGCCGACTACCGCGTTGACGGCGAACTCGTCGGCGTGCTCGGCTGGAACATGCCGAAACAGGCCCGCCAGCGGCGTGCGGACATCGCCAGGGTGCTCACTCCGTCAGGCTGATCACCACCGGCCGGAGAGCTCGCCGGGGACGGGCGGCGGGCCGGGCAGCGGCTCGTCGGTGGCGAGGCCGAGGCCGTCGAGCAGCAGCGCGAGGTGGCGGTGGCGCAGCTGGCGGGTCCGTTCCGGATCGTCCGCCCGGACCGCGGCACAGCCCTCGAGGATCATCGGGACGTCGTGGACGACGACGTCGCGCCGAAGCCGGCCGCTCGCGTGCGCCCGGTCGACGAGCTCCGCCACCAGGTCGTTGGCCCGGACGGCCGAGGCGTGCATCTCGGGGGTGGGCGTGAACGTGCCGGCGAGGTGCACGGTCAGCGAGTGCACGTCGGCGTCGACGACCCGGCGGAGGAAGCCGGTCAGCGCGAGCCAGCCATCGGGCTCGAGGGCGGCGGCCTCGGCCTCGGCGATGAACAGCAGCAGGCCGTCGTGGCACAGCCGCCGCAGCAGGTCCTCCTTGCCCGGATAGCGCCGGTACAGGGCGCTGATGCCGACGCCGGCGCGCTCGGCGACGGCCGCGATCGGCGCCTTCGCGTCGGCGAGGAACACCTCGCGGGCGGCTTCCAGGATGACCAGGTCGTTGCGGGCGGCCTGGCCGCGGCGGCCCGGCAGGCCGGCGGGATCGAGCGTGGTCGACATGGGCCCACCCTAGCAGTGGAACGGATCATTCCGCTCTGCTACAGTTCGGAACGAAGCATTCCGTTCTGCCAGTCGAGGAGCAGTCATGACGGTCCCCGCCATCCACCCGTTCCGCGTCGAGGTCCCGCAGGCCGAGCTGGACGACCTGGCCGCCCGGCTGCGCCGCGCGCTGTGGCCCGACGAGCTGCCCGCCACCTACGGCGTCACCGGCGACCGGGTGCGTGGCCTGGCCGAGCGCTGGCTGGACGGCTTCGACTGGCGCGCCGTCGAGGCCCGGCTCAACGCCCTCCCTCAGTTCACCACCGAGATCGACGGCGAGACGATCCACTTCCTGCACGTCCGCTCGCCCCGCCCGGACGCGACGCCGCTGGTGCTCACCCACGGCTGGCCCGGCTCGGTGCTGGAATACCTGGACGTCGTCGGCCCGCTCACCGAGCCGCCCGCCGGGCAGCCGGCCTTCCACCTGGTCATCCCGTCCCTGCCCGGCTTCGGCTTCTCCGGCCCGGTCCGCGCCGCCGGCTGGGACCGCTACCGCACCGCACGAGCCTGGGCGGAGCTGATGGCCCGGCTCGGCTACGACTCGTACGGGGCGGTCGGCAACGACGCCGGCTCGATGATCTCCCCCGAGCTGGGCCGGATCGACGGCGAGCACGTCGTCGGCGTGCACGTCACGCAGCTGTTCTCGTTCCCGTCCGGCGACCCGGCCGAGTTCGCCGGCCTCAGCGACGCCGACCAGGCGGCGCTCGCGCACCTCAAGTGGTTCCAGGACGAGATGTTCTCGTTCAACCTGCTGCACAGCCAGCAGCCGCACACCCTCGCCTTCGCGCTGGCCGACTCGCCGCTGGGGCTGCTGGCGTGGAACGCCCAGCTGTTCGGCGAGCACCTCGATGCCGACTTCGTGCTGGCCAACGTCGCCCTGTACTGGCTGACCCGCACCGCGGGCTCGGCGATCCGCTTCTACTACGAGGAAGCGCACTGCACCGAGCAGCCCGCCGGGCCGACGACCACGCCGACCGGCCTCGCGATGTTCAAGGGCGACTTCCAGTCGATCCGCCGGTTCGCAGAGCGCGACCACGCGAACATCGTCAGCTGGAACTCCTACGACGCCGGGCTTCCGACCGGCGGGCCGCGCGACGCCGCCGGCCATTACGCCGCACACGAGGCGACGGACCTGCTGGTCGGCGACATCCGCCAGTTCTTCGCCGCGCTGTCCGGAAGGTGGCCGGTGCTCGACGAGGCGCACCGCGCGCTGCGCCAGGCCGTCCGCGGGGTCACCGACTGGACGCTGCCCACGCCGTGCGCCGACTGGAACGTGACGCAGGTGTTCCAGCACGCGACCTGCGACCAGCTCGGCTACGCGGCGACCCTCACCGGGCACGGCTTCCCGAGCGAGAACCCGTTCGCCCCGTCCGGTCACCTCGACGGCGAGCCGCTTTCCCTGCTGGCGCCAGCGCTGATCGCGTCCGCGGCGGCCTTCGCTGCGGTGCCCGCCGACGCTACGGAGGTGCCAACCCCGCTGCCGATCGGTCCACTGTCGGCGGAGGTCGCCATCGGAGCCTGCGCGCTGGACGCAGCGGTGCATGCGTGGGACATCGCCGTGGCGACCGGCCAGCCGTCACCGTTGTCGGACGAGTTGGCGACGGCGCTGCTCGCGGTGGCCAAGCAGGTCGCCGAGCCGTTGCGGCCCTTCGCCTACGGACCTGCGTTGCCCGGGGCCGACGGACCCGTCGGCAGCCTGCTCCGGTACCTCGGCCGCGATCCCGAGTGGAATGCGTGACCTCACATGTAGCGCGTACGGGAGTCGAACCCGTGCCACCGATTTGAGAGACCGGTGCCCTACCGTTAGACCAACGCGCTGTGGAGAACACCGTTGCCGGGTCCTCCGGGATGCCCCACCGCCGAGTCCGGCGGTGGGGCTTGAAAGTCGGGCGCCCGCGAGTCGAACGCGGTAACTCCTGAACCCAAATCAGGCGGGTTGGCCGTCTCCCTCGCGCCCGGCCGCAGCCCCAGGGAATAGGTTTCACACACCGTTCCCGAGAAATCATTCGAGCACACGAAACGAAGAGAGCCGCCCGGATCGGTTTCCCGATGGGCGGCTCCCTCGACGTGACTAGTTCCAGGTCACGGCGGGGAGCACTCGTTCGCCGGGGATTCGGCGAACGGGTTTTCACGACCGGTCGACGGGCGCGGGGCAGCGAACGCGGCACCCCGGTTCGGGCGCTGCACACCTCGCTGTCGCGTGTTCGTCATGACCTCTCCTCCGTCGGTATGGATTCATACTCACGCGTCGCCCAGGCCGAGTCAATCCTATTTGAAGACGTCGGCGAATTGTGACGGCAAGGCGCAGCCAGCGCGGTCGGCCGAGATGCGGCATCATGGGGTGGTGCGAGAAATGACCAGGCAGCAGGCGATCGACTTCCTCTTGACCGGCACCCGCACCGGCAAGCTCGCCACCGCCTCCCCGTCCGGCGCCCCGCATGTCGCCCCCGTGTGGTTCACCGTCGACGGCGACGACATCGTGTTCACCACCGGAGGCGGCAGCCTCAAGGGGCGGCACCTGACCGCCAATCCGCGAGCCATGCTCACCGTGGACAGCGAGGAGTTCCCGTTCGCCTTCGTCTCGGTGCGCGGCGAGGTGGTCGTCGAGGAATCCCCCGACGACCTCCTCGCCTGGAACATCCGGCTCGCCGAGCGGTACGTGCCCGCGGGGCAGGCGGAGGACTACGGCCGGCGCAACTCCGGGCCGGGCATCCTGCTCTGCCGGCTGCGGATCGACCGGCTCGTCGGCAGTGCCGACATCGCCATCTAGTGCTCTGTCCATGAACGTTGGCCGGTCCGGCGACACGCCGGTCAGCGTTCGGCGCTGGTGATCGGCATGCGGTCGGGCTGAGTGGATGGCAGATCCGGTCCGGGTGCGCAGGCTGACCGATCATGAGGGTCAGCGGCTGCAGCAGATCGCGCGAAGAGGAACAGGCTCCGCGGTGCGGTTGCGCCGGGCGATGGTGGTGCTCGCGTCGACCGGCGGGAACACCGTCCCGGCGATTGCGCGGCTGGTCCAGGGCGACGAGGACGCGATCCGTGGCGTGATCCACCGGTTCAACGAGACAGGCATGGCCAGCCTGGACCCTCAGTGGGCGGGTGGCCGTCCCCGCCTGATCAGCCCTGAAGACGAAGCCTTCATCGTCGCGACGGCCACCACCCGACCGAAGACACTCGACCGGCCGTTCACCCGCTGGAGCCTGCGCAAGCTCGCCGCCTACCTGGCCCGCAACCCGCGGCGTGTGGTGCAGGTCGGGCGGGAACGGCTGCGGCAGTTTCTCCACAAACACGAGATCAGCTTCCAGCGCACGAAGACCTGGAAAGAGTCCAACGACCCCGACCGGGACGCGAAGCTGGCCCGGATCGAGCACGTCACCAGCAGGTTCCCGGACCGGGTGTTCGCCTTCGACGAGTTCGGCCCACTGACCATCCGTCCCCACCTGGGAGCCGGCTGGGCCCGCACGAGCCATCCGGACCGGCTGCCCGCGAACTACCACAAACTGCACGGTGTCCGGCAGTTCCACGGCTGCTACTCCGTCGGCGACGACACCCTCTGGGGTGTCGTGCGCATCAGGAAGTCCGCCAGCAACACCCTGGCCGCGCTGAAATCGATCCGCGCCCGCCCGCCCGGACGGAGCACCGATCTACATCATCCTGGACAACCTCTCCGCCCACCGCGGCCAGCCAATCCGCACCTGGGCCGCCCGCAACAACGTCGAACTGTGCTTCACCCCGACCTACTCCTCGTGGGCCAACCCGATCGAGGCGCACTTCGGGCCGCTGCGCACCTTCGTCATCGCCGGATCGAACCACCCCAACCACCCGGTGCTGACACGACGGCTGCACGACTATCTGCGCTGGCGCAACACCAACGCCCGGCATCCCGACGTCCTCGCCGCCCAACATCGGGAACGCGCACGCATCCGCAGCGAGAAGGGCATCCGCTGGAGCGGGCAACACCTCACCCCAGCCGCCTGACCAACCCGGCCAACCTAACTGACCAGGGCACTAGCCAACGCCGCTCGCACGACCGACACCAACCCCGCACCTCGCGCGATCACCGAACGCCCACCGAAACAAGCCGACGAGCAGATGCCTGTCACGGAATCCGTCACGGAACCAGTCGCAACAGGAGTGCGTCCAGTGACACGCGAAGACATGATCGATGTGGATACAGTTCGGATCGAGCGCGGCGCAGACTTCGAGTCTTCGGGCACCTATTGGGTGCTGGCCGGTGACTCGGTCCTGCTCGGCTACCTCGCGCGAGACAGGCGACGCCGCTGGGAAGCAAGGACAGCATCTACGTCACTCACAGTCCCCGGCGGGCCGTGGCGCACTCGGCACGATGCGCTCGTCGGACTACTGCTCAATGGCGGCATCCGCACCACGGAGGCACAGAGCCGGAGGCCGTGATGATGCATCCGGAGGCCCCCGGGCGAGAGGGCTGCGGTGACAAAGCGCGGGCGACAAGCCGGCTTGGCGGGGTACAAGCCGCCGGCGGTGGAAGCGTTTCGACCACGAACAAAACGGCTTGCCGCGGCCCGGCAGCCCCTGCAAGGCTGGAACATGCAGCCAGGAGTCGTCACGCGTTGACGCCACTCGCTGCGTCGACCACGAGGGGGTAGCTCATGCGAAAAAGGCTGGTCACCCGAATGACGGGAATCGCCGCGCTCTGTGCTCTGCTGATGACTCCACTGACGACGGCGACCGCGAACGCCGCCGCGGCCCCTGCGGCCGGTGCCGCGTCCGCGGCACCCCAGTTCGCCGAGATCGGCGCCGTACCCGTGCCGGACAGCGTGCGCGCGGATCTCAGCGCCGCCCTGACCAGGGCCGAGCGGCAGCGTGCCGCGCAACCTTCGGACATCCAGTCGCAGAATGTCTGCTACGCGGTCTCCATCTCCAATCACCCCAACAACGGCTGGACCTCCGCCGAGTGCAACGCCACGATCCTCGGGGATTACCGCAACCAGATCGAGGCGATCGAAATTATCGTGTCGCCCGATGTCGGCGAGGTCGGGTACGACACCCACATCGAGAACATCGGCTGGCAGGGGTACAGGTACAACGGTGCGGTGGCCGGCACAGTCGGCAGCGCCCTGCGGATGGAAGCATTCCGGGTCTGGCTCGTCGGCAGCAGCAACCCCGACCTCCACATCAACTACAACGTCTATCTGCCCGACTTCAACGGCTGGCAGCGACCCGCCGCTATTGACGGCCAGGTCGCAGGCACTACCGGCGCCAGCGAACCGATCACCGCGCTCTGGATCAACATCTGATCCGACTCGGCCCAGCCCGATCACCGCTGGCGCGCTGGCAAGGCGTGGGCGGTGACTCGGGTGGCCGGGTAGAGATCCAGGTACAGCTGGTAGAGCTGGTCGTAATCGGCGGCGCGGCCGGGGTTGGGTTCGATGGTGCGCGCGACCGGGTTCCAGCTGTCGATGTCGCGCGGCTTCGCCGCCCCGGTGCCGACCGCGGCGAGGAACGCGTCGCCGTAGGCGGCGCCGATCGTGTGTCGGGGCAGATCTTTCCGACGGGGCAGATCCTTCCGACGGTGCAGCACATCCGAGACGATCTGCGTCCACAACGCCCCGGTGGTGCCGCCGCCCACCGCGACCAACCTGCGCAGCTCTCCCCCGGTCGCGGCCATCGCGGCGAGGTCGTGCCGGACGCCGAACGCGGTGGCCTCCAGCGCGGGCGCGGTAGAGGTGGCCCCGGGTGTGCCGGATGGTCAGGCCGACGACGACCCCGCGGGCGTCCGGATCGAACAGCGGGGTTCGCTCGCCCGCGAAGCAGGGCAGCATCAGCAGGCCGTCCGCACCGACGCCCGCCTCGGCCGCTTCGGTGACCAGGGTGGGGAAATCGGCTCGGGTGAGGTCGCCGAGCCAGCCGGTGATCGCACCGGAGGTGGCCATGCCGGCGGCGAGGTTATAGGTCTCCGGGAAGGCGCCGACGGTGCCCACATGTGCGCGGAGTTCGCCCGTTCGGCCAGCACCGGCCAACGTTCATGGACAGAGCACTAGCTGGTGCGCGCGGTCCAGTCGTCGTTGGCGTGGACGATGCCCAACGCCATCGACGGGCAGTCGAAGGCACTGCCGGGCCGAGGGGCGTCGAGGCTGGAGTTGCTCGGCGCGGCCGGCACCCGGGACACCTTGACGCCGGAGGCCTCGATCGTCTTGCCGCTCAGGTCGCGGCAGTAGCTGCCGGACGCGGTGTAGACCTCGAAGAAGTCCCAGCTGGAAACGGGAATGTCCTTCTGCCCGCTGCTGGTGTGGAACACGTCCCACGCGCGCGTCCGGTAGTTCATCAGGCACACGGTCCAGGTGTTGGCCGTGGTCGACGTGCGGTGTTCCCGGCACCACTCCCCCGGCCGGCGCGCCGGTCGTCATCGAGAGCACGAGCATGAGCGCTGCCACGTCGTGCAGCTCCGTCTGCGTGCGGATGGAACTTTCACGGCGCCACCGCCATAAGTAGTACCCATTTCGACGCCTACCAGCGGCAACAGTGATCGGGGCGCGAGGGTAGGGACACTCATCTTGTTGTCGCCAGGTGTACGTGCTGTGCTGGACGTCGCGGGCAGTCCATCCACGATCGGGATGGCACCCACACATGAGTCGCACACATCCGCCGATCGCACCCGGCCGTGAACAAGGGAGTTCACCTATGGTCTCTCGAACGTGGACGCGTCGTGCCGCCAAGATCCTGGCAGCGATCGCGGCGACGCTCCTCGCGACCGGCGGAGCCGTGGGCGCGGCACCGGCCGCTTCCCAGGGACCGTGTGACATCTACGCCGCCGGTGGGACGCCGTGCGTGGCCGCACACAGCACGACCCGCGCGCTGTACGGCGCGTACAGCGGTTCCCTGTACCAGGTGCGACGCTCGTCCGACAACGCGACTCGGGACATCGGGGTCACCAGCGCGGGCGGGTATGCGGACTCCGGCGCGCAGGACTCCTTCTGCGCCGGCACGACGTGTCTCATCACGATCATCTACGACCAGTCCGGCAAGGGCAACCACCTCACCCAGGCGCCCGCCGGCGGCGCGGCCGGCGGACCGGACAACCTGGCCAACGCCACCGCGGCGCCGACGAGCCTCAACGGGCACAAGGCCTACGGCGTCTACGTGGCCGCCGGCACCGGCTACCGCAACAACCACACCACGGGCATCGCCACCGGCGACCAGCCCGAGGGCATGTACGCGATCTTCGACGGCACGCACTTCAACGGCGGCTGCTGCTTCGACTACGGCAACGCCGAGACGAACAGCAACGACGACGGCAACGGCACCATGGAGGCCATCTACTTCGGCAACATCCGAGTGTGGGGCTACGGCGCGGGCAATGGCCCATGGATCATGGCCGACCTGGAGAACGGCCTGTTCTCCGGCGTGAACCAGCACTACAACGCCAACGACCCCACCATCAACTACCGCTACACCACGGCGATCATCAAGGGCGGCCCGAACCAGTGGGCCATCCGCGGCGGCAACGCCCAGTCCGGCGGCCTGTCCACGTTCTACAGTGGTCCCCGCCCCAACGTGTCGGGCTACAACCCGATGCGCAAGCAGGGCGCGATCATCCTCGGCACCGGCGGCGACAACAGCAAGGGAGCCGTCGGCACCTTCTACGAAGGCGTGATGACCTCCGGCTACCCGTCCGACGCCACCGAGGACGCGGTGCAGGCCAACATCACCGCGGCCGGATACAACAACAGCGGCGGTGGTGGCGGAACGAGCACCGGTCCGCTGCACGCGGTCGGCGCGGGCAAGTGCCTCGACGTGCCGAACTCGACCACCACGCCGGGCACACAGCTGCAGATCCACGGCTGCAACGGCCAGCCGAACCAGTCCTGGACGCACAGCTCGTCGAACGAGCTGACCGTCGCGCTCGGCGGCACGACGCTGTGCATGGACGCCTACGGCAACCAGACGAGTCCGGGCACGAAGGTGGAGACCTGGTCCTGCAACGGCCAGACCAACCAGGAGTGGACGTTCAACGCCGACGGCACGATCACCGGTGCGCAGTCGGGGCTGTGCCTGGACGTGACAGGAGCGTCCACCGCCGACGGGGCGCTCGCCGAGCTGTGGACCTGCAACGGCGGCAGCAACCAGCAATGGACGCTCGGCTAGGCGTCTGTCCAAGGTAGACATCAGTCGGCGCGGCCGCCTTCCGCCGCGCCCCGGAAAGGAACGCGATGTTTCGTCCCTTCAACGGCTGGACCCGACAGCTGCTGGGTCCGGCAGCGATCATGCTCGCGATGGCCGGGACCGTGACGTTCACCTCGGCCACGGCCGGCGCCGTCAACGCCACCACGCTCGGCGCGGCCGCGGCCGGCGTGGGACGGTACTTCGGCACCGCCGTGCCCGCGGGCAAGCTGGGCGACGCGCAGTACGCCGGCATCCTCGACCGCGAGTTCACCATGATCACCCCCGAGAACGAGATGAAGTGGGACACCACCGAGCCGTCCCGCAACCACTTCAACTTCGGTCCGGCCGACCAGATCGTCAGCCACGCGAACGCGCACAACCAGCGGATGCGGGGGCACACCCTGGTCTGGCACTCGCAGCTGCCCGGCTGGGTCAGCGGCATCAACGACGCGAACACGCTGCGCAGCGTGATGGACAACCACATCACCACCGAGGTGACCCACTACCGCGGCAAGATCTACGCGTGGGACGTGGTCAACGAGGCGTTCGCCGACGACGGCAGCGGCCAGTTGCGCAGCTCGGTGTTCCGCAACGTGCTCGGCACCGGATTCGTCGAGGAGGCGTTCCGCACCGCCCACGCCGCCGACCCCGCCGCGAAGCTCTGCTACAACGACTACAGCATCGAGGACTGGAACTCCGCCAAGACGCAGGGCGTCTACAAGTTGGTCCGCGACTTCAAGTCGCGGGGTGTGCCGATCGACTGCGTCGGCTTCCAGTCACACTTCGGCAACGGCGGTCCGCCGAGCAACTTCCGGACGACGCTGTCCAACTTCGCGGCTCTGGGCGTGGACGTCCAGCTCACGGAGCTCGACATCGCGTCCGCACCGCCCACCGCGTACGCCAACACCGTCAAGGACTGCATGAGCGTGTCGCGCTGCGCCGGCATCACGGTCTGGGGAATCCGGGACAGCGACTCCTGGCGCTCGGGTGAGTCACCGCTGCTGTTCGACCGAAACGGCAACAAGAAACCCGCGTACAACGCGGTCCTCACGGCGTTGTAGCCCAATGTCCGGTCGTCATACGGAGGTTCGTGATGTCCAGGTGTAGACCGCTGCTGGGGCTCATCGCGGCCGCGGCGGCACTGGTACTGGCCGCGGGCGGCGCCGCTCAGGCCGCCGCCGCACCGCCCGCGAAGGCCGCCACACCCACTGCGACCGCTGGCTGCGGCAAGGCCCCCACCCTGGCCAGCGGCACACACACCATCCAAAGCAACGGCCAGAACCGCAACTACATCCTCCGAACCCCCGCCAACTACGACAACAACCACCCCTACCGGTTGATCTTCGGATTCCACTGGGTCGGCGGCACCGCCAACGACGTCGACTCCGGCGGCACCGACGGCTACAACTGGTCCTACTACGGCCTCAGGCGACTGGCGGACACCGCCGGCAACACCACCATCTTCGTCGCCCCCCAAGGCAACAACAACGGCTGGGCCAACCCCGGCGGCCAAGACATCACCTTCGTCGACGACATCATCAAACAACTCGAGGGCGGCCTCTGCGTCGACACCACCCAACTCTTCGCCGGCGGCTTCAGCTACGGCGGCGCCATGACCTACGCCCTCGCCTGCGCCCGCCCCACCACCTTCCGCGCCGTCGCCGTCTACTCCGGCGCCAACCTCAGCGGCTGCAACGGCGGCACCCAACCCATCGCCTACATCGGCCTCCACGGCCTCCGCGACAACGTCCTACCCATCGCCAACGGACGAACACTGCGCGACACCTTCGTCCACGCCAACGGCTGCACACCACAAAACCCACCCGAACCCGCCCAAGGCAGCCTCACCCACATCACCACCACCTACACCGGCTGCAAGGCCGGGTACCCGGTGGAGTGGGCCGCCTTCGACGGCGCCGGCCACGACCCCGGCCCCATCGACGGCTGCACCTGCGACGGCTGGCACACCTGGACCTCCGGCGAAGTCTGGAAATTCTTCACCCAGTTCGACTCCAACCAGCCCCCACCGCCCCCGCCGCCGACCGGTGGCAAGCAGATCGTGGGCACGCAGTCGGGACGGTGCCTGGACGACTCGAGCACCAACGGCACGCAGGCGCAGCTGGCCGACTGCGCCAACCAGGACAGTCAACTGTGGACGGCCACGTCCAGCGGGCAGTTGACGGCCTACGGCAACAAGTGTCTGGACGCTTCCGGCCGGGGCACGGCCAACGGCACCCAGGTGATCGTCTGGGACTGCAACGGACAAGCCAACCAGCAGTGGACCGTCAACGCCAACGGCACCATCACCGGCGTGCAGTCCGGTCTCTGCCTCGACGCGACCGGCGCGGGCACGACCGCCGGCACGAAGATCGAGCTGTGGTCGTGCAACGGCCAGGCCAACCAGCAATGGACCCTGCGTATCCCGTCCGTCGTCCGCTGACCGGGCGGCCAACGGACGAACGGGAACCGGGTACGGCGCCTGCCGCGCGCCGTACCCGGTTCCGCGCGTCCGGAGCATCGGATTTCACCCGCACCACCTCGTGCCCCCCGAAGGGAGATTCAATGCGAACAGGGCTCAAATGGCTCGTCACGGTTGTGGCGGCGCTGACTGCCGGTGCATTGCTGAGCTCCGGTCCCGCCGTCGCCGAATCCAACGGCGGCGTGCGCGTCATGCCGTTGGGAGACTCCATCACCGACGGCATCCAGACTCCCGGCGGCTACCGGATCGGACTCTGGCAGCGATTCGTGGCCGGCAACTACCGGGAGGACTTCGTCGGTTCGCTGTTCAACGGCCCGCCGGCGCTGGGCGACCACGACCACGAGGGCCACTCCGGGTGGCGCATCGACCAGATCGACGCGAACGTCGTCACCTGGCTACGGAACACCACCCCGCACACGGTGCTGCTGCACATCGGCACCAACGACGTCCTGCAGAACTTCGACGTCGCCAATGCCCCCAACCGCCTGTCCGGGCTGATCGACCACATCACCGCGACCGTGCCGGCCGCCGAGGTGTTCGTCGCGACGATCATCCCGATCGCCAACGCCGGGCAGGAGCAGGCTGGCCAGAGGTACAACGCCGCGATCCCCGGCATCGTGCAGAGCAAGGCGGCCGCGGGCAAGCACGTGCACCTGGTGGACATGCACGCCGCGCTGACCGCCGCCGACCTCGTCGACGGTGTCCACCCCACCGCCACCGGCTACGACAAGATGGCCGCGACCTGGTTCACCGCACTGCGCTCCGTGCCCGGAAGCATCGGCGACCCCGTCGTGCCACAAGGCCGGGAGCTCGTCGGCACGCAGTCGGGCCGGTGTCTGGACGTGTCCAGCACCAACGGCACACAAGCGCGGCTGGCCGACTGCGCCAACCAGGCCAGCCAGTCCTGGACCGTCACCGCCAGCGGACAACTGACGATCTACGGAAACAAATGCCTGGACGCATCCGGACAGGGCACGGCCAACGGCACACAAGCGATCATCTGGGACTGCAACGGACAAACCAACCAGCAGTGGACCGTCAACGCCAACGGCACCATCACCGGCGCGCAGTCCGGCCTCTGCCTCGACGCAACCGGCCAGGGCACCACCAACGGCACGAAGATCGAGCTGTGGTCGTGCAACGGACAAGCCAACCAGCAATGGACCCTACGGTGATCCGGTGCTGATCGCCGCGAGTTCGCAAACGACCTAGAGGTCGAGCACGAGGCGCGGCGAGCAGGACCGGGACACGCAGATCATCATCATGTCGTTCGCGGCGCGCTCCTCATCGGTCAGCACCGAGTCGCGGTGGTCGGGCGTACCGGACAGCACCGCCGTCTCACACGTGCCGCACGTTCCTTCCCGGCACGACGACAGCACCGACACGCCCGAACGTTCGACGGCCTCGAGGATCGACTGGTCGGCCGGCACCCCCAGGACGGCGCCGGTCCGGGCCAGCTCAACGTCGAACTCCTGGCACGGCCCGTCGCGCGCGCCGGTCCTCGGCGCGAACCGTTCGAGATGCAGCGCGCCGGCGGTGCAGTGCTGTTCGACCGCAGCCAGCAGGGGTTCGGGTCCGCAGCAGTAGACGGCGGTGTCGTCGTCGGGCTCGGCGAACAACGCCCGCACGTCGAGCAGGCCGTGCTCGTTCTGCGGTCGGATCTCGACGTTGCCGGGGTGACGGCGTTCCAGCTCCTCGCGGAACGCCATGGACGGCCGGGTTCTACCGCCGTAGACCAGCCTCCAGTCGCTGCCCGCGGCCGCGACCTGCGCGATCATCGGCAGGATCGGCGTGATCCCGATGCCGCCCGCGATGAACAGGTAACGCTTCGCCTCGACGAGTGGGAAGTGGTTGCGCGGGCCGTGCACCTCGATCAGCTGCCCCGCGACGAGAACGTCGTGCACGTGCCGCGAGCCGCCACGGGACGACGACTCGCGCAGCACGGCGACCTGCATGATCGAGGTGGTACGCGGGTCACCGCACAACGAGTACTGGCGGACCAGCCCGTGCAGGACCAGGTCGATGTGGGCGCCCGGCGTCCAGTCCGGCAGCGGGTGGCCTTCCGGATGCCGCAGCGTCAGGAGCACCACGCCGTCAGCGATCGCCTCCTTGCTCTCGAGCAGGAGCTTCACGACGCGTGTCCCACGGGATGGCCGAGAAGCCACTCCCACATCTCGACGGGATCCTCGAACTCGCGCTCGGCCGAGCAGTGGCAGACCGCGCGGAGCCGGTCGGTGCCCTGGACCCAGTGGACGCGGACCACGCGGTCACCCGAGGGTGCGGTCATGACGCCGCGCACAGGCGCTGGAGCAGACGCCGCGCGGCGAGCCCGCCGGTGTCGATGTTGATCGACAGTTCCTGACAGCCCGCCGGCTCGGTCGCGATGACCTGCTCGAGCACGTTCAGCGCCTCGACGTCCTGCAGCACGACCGTGCGGTTGCTCTCGGCGAGGAAGGTCGAGACCTCCTCGTCGCCGAGTGCGAAGTCCCTGGCCACGCACCAGAAGTCGTGCGTGGAGTGTTCGGTCTCCGGCGTGATCGCGTACACCACCTCGACGTGGAACGCGTCCGGGTCGGCACCGTCCGGGCCGGGCACGGACCCGACCGGCGCGATGCGGCTGTGCAACAGATAGAGACACGGCGGCGTGTACTCGATGTCCTGCCAGCGCGCGATCCGGCCGCGCAGACCGGTCGACTTCGCATAGAACGGCGGGCACTCCGCGTCGTCGATGTGCCGCGAGACGTGGACGATGCCGGCTTGCTCGTCCACCGCGGTCGTGATCGGCGTGGCGGCGACCTCCGGCGTGCCGATGTACCCACCGTGCAGGTACGTCTCGTGCGAGAGGTCCAACAGGTTATCGACCAGCAGAGAGTACCTGGCGCGCAACGGTTCCATGCCGGCGACCGTCGTGTGGTCCGGCGAGACGAGCCACGGCGCGCGGGGGATCCGCGACGCCTCCGCCTTCGCCCGATCACCGATGAAGACCCACACGAACGAGTCCTGTTCCACGACCGGGTAGGGCAGCAGCCGGGCGGTGCGCGGGATGCGGCTCTGCCCGGGCACGGCGACGCACCTGCCGCCCGCGTCGTAGGTGAAACCGTGGTAGCCGCACACCACCTGGTCGTCGACGAGCCGGGAAGGCGCCTGCGACAGCGGGAAACGCCGGTGCACGCACCGGTCCGGCACCGCCGTCACCGCTCCGTCACGGGTGCGCCAAAACAGGATCGACTCGCCACAGACAGTGCGGGTGAACAGGTCGTGCCCGATCTCGGCGCCGTAGGCGGCGACATACCACTGGTCGCGCGGGATGCTCGTCATCGCACGCTCCTATCCGACTGGGGAGTCACAGGCTGCCCGAGACGGGGGCTCGTTCCGTAGTGGGCTTTCCGGAAAATGGAAGCCTTCAGCCGGGCAGGGCACGCGAGATGGCCTGTGCGCTGGTGCGCACCAGCCACGCCAGCGCGCGGGGCGTGGCACTGCCGTAGTGCACGACCAGCGACACCGCCGCGACGACCTCGCCGCGTGCGTCGCGGATCGGCGCGCCGACCGACAGGGCGTCCATCGTGACCTGGCGGTCGCTGATCGAGAAGCCCTTCGACCGGACGTCGGCCAGCAATCGGCGCAGCTGCGCGGGGTGGGTGAGGGTTTTGCTCGTGTACCGCTCGAACGGGCCGCTGAGCACCTCTTCCTGCACCTCGACGGGGGCGTGCGCGAGCAGGACCAGACCGACGCCGGTGGCGGTGAGGGCGAACCGGCCGCCGACGCGGGTGAGCACCGGCACCGCACCGGAGCCGGCGATCCGCTCCACGAAGACGAGCTCCAGGCCTTCCCTGACCGCGAGCTGCGCGTTCTCCCCGGTGCTCCGGGAGAGGTCCTCGAGGAACGGCAACGCGACCTCGCGCAGGCCCGGACCGCGCGGCGCGAGCGAGCCGAGCTCCCACAACCGCAACCCGATCCGGTACAGTCCGTCGTCACCGCGCTCGACAGCGCCCCACACGCAGAGCTCGTGCGTCAGGCGGTGCGCGGTCGACAACGGCAGGTGTGCCCGCCGGGCGAGCTCGCTCAGCGACAGCTCGCGGTGCTGCGGGTCGAACGCGTCGAGCAGTTGGAGCGCACGGCCGATCACCGGCCCGGTCGGGCCCGTGGGACGACCCCGCCTCGACGCGCTCACCTCGTCATTCTGCTGAAGGCCGGCCGGACTGGACACCTCGGCGAGCACACCATCGGCATCGATTGGTCGAACGGTGAGCGCCCGCCGTGAAAGTTTCCCGGAATCGATGTCAGGGAACTTGATAACAGGCAACCTGATGACCTGCGACAAGTCGCCCACCGCGGCGACGCCGACGGCCGCATCCGGGTTGTCCGGTGTTGCCGCCCTGGTGCGTCGGACGCACTCTTCGCGGCACGGCACCCGGGCGGTCTCGGCCTCCGGGGAAGTCGAGCGAAGGGAGCGAGATGAGACCGTTCGTCAAGGCGTTCGCCGGCATCTGCTCCGGGGCCGTGATCGTGGCGGCGTGCGCGATGGCCGCGAGCGCGCCGCGGGCGTCGGCGGCAACGCTGACCCAGGTCACCGACTTCGGGCCCAATCCCGGAAATCTCCAGATGTACTCCTACGTGCCCGCGAGCGCGCCGGCCCACCCGGCGATCGTGCTGGCGCTGCACCCGTGCGGCGGCTCCGGGCCGCAGTTCTACTCCGGATCGGAGTTCGCCGGCCTGGCCGACCGGTACGGGTTCGTCGTCGTCTACCCGTCCGCCACGCACATGTACAACTGCTTCGACTCCTGGTCGGCGCAGGCCAAGGTGCGCGGCGGCGGCAGCGACCCGGTGTCGCTGATGTCGATGGTCACCTACGCCGAGCGGGCCTACCACGGCGATCCCGACCGTGTGTACGTCACCGGCAGTTCCGGTGGCGCCATGGAGACCAACATCATGCTCGGCGACTACCCGGACGTGTTCAAGGCCGGCGCCGCGTTCATGGGCGTGCCCTTCGGCTGCTTCGTCGACGCCTCGGACTACATCCCCTCACCGGGAGCCAGCAACTGCGCGTCGGGACGGATCAACAAGACGCCGCAGCAGTGGGGCGATCTGGCGCGAGCCGGCGACCCCGGCTACACGGGCCCCCGGCCGCGCGTGCAGCTGTGGCACGGCACCGCGGACAACCTGGTCTACTACGCCGAGCTGCAGCAGGAGATCGACCAGTGGACCAACGTGTTCGGGCTCGGCCGGACACCCACGTCCACCGACACCCCGCAGTCCGGCTGGACCCGGTGGCGTTTCGCCGACAGCGCGGGCAAGGTTGACGTCGAGGCGTACAGCATCGCCGGCGCCGGGCATGTGCTGCCCTCGACCGGCATGGCCGGGTACGCGATCCACTTCTTCGGGCTCGACTCCGGCACGCCGCCGCCCACGACCACCACGCCCGGCGCACCGGCAGCCTGCCGGGTGACCGACGCCATCAGCTCGTGGAGCGGCGGCATGACCGAGAACATCACCATCAGCAACACCGGTAGCGCGGCGATCACCGGGTGGTCGTTGGCGTTCACCCTGCCGGCCGGGCAGGCCATCACCTCCGGCTGGAGCGCCGCCTACAGCCCGACCAGCGGCCAGGTGACGGCCACCAACCTCGGCTACAACGCGACCATCCCCGCCGGCGGGTCCACCAGCATCGGCTTCCAGGCCAGCCAGACCGGCGACACGGCCGCACCCGCGGGGTTCACTCTGAACGGCGCCGCCTGCGCAACCGGATAGTCCACCGGGTTCTGCCGCGCTGTCACCGGCGCGGCGACGCTCGGTGGGTGGCCGGTGCTCCGCTCCGGGAGCACCGGCCACGCGGCTATATCGAGGAGCATACGGTGCCGTTGAGGGAGAACGCGGTCGGCGCCGGAGCTGCTCCGGTGTCCGTGCCGTTGAAACCGAGCGACACCGAACCACCCGAGGCTATGGTGCGATTCCAGTCCGCGTTGGTCACGGCGACCTGTTGGCCGGTCTGGCTCCACGTTCCGTTCCAGCCCGCCTGCACCGCCTCACCGGCGTCCGGCCAGGCGAACGTGAGGTTCCACCCGTTCACGGCGGTGGCGGCTCGGTTGGTGACGGTGATGCTGGCACCGAACCCGCCGTTCCAGCTGCTGGTGACCTCGTAGTGCACGGCGCAGCTGCTGTTGGCCGGCGGTGGCACCGTGAAGGTCACCGGCGGGGACGGCAGCGACGCGTTGCCGTGGGTGTCGACGGCGACGACGTTGTAGGTGTAGGTCGAGCCGATCGTCAGCCCGGTCAGGGTGACCGAGGTGCCGGTGGTCGTGGTGACCACCGAGGTGCCCGAATACACGTCGTACCGCGCGATCGGATAGCTGCCCGCGGTCCCCGCCGGCCAACTCAGCACAGCGCCGCTGGACGTCAGGTTCGACACCGTCGGTTGTCCGGGTGCACCCGGAGCCGTGGTGCCGGTTCCGCCGCTGCCCGGCACCTGCACCACCGTCAGCGAGTACGGCGCGACGGTGACCGACGTCGCCGACGACTGGGTGGTGCTGGTGATCGACGTGCCATTGTTGGCCAGCGTGAACACAGTCGGCGATCCGGAGGGCGTGAAGTTGTTGTAGTTCAGGCCGACCGAGTAGGTGGTGCTCGGATCCTCGTTGTCGATCAGCACGTCGAGGCTGCCGTTCGCGCGGCGGACGGCGTGGGTGCGCACCAACGGGTTCGCCGACGAGGACGTGACCATCTGGTCACCCGGCGAGCCCAGCCTGGACAGCATCTGGATCGCGTAGTAGGGCGAGAACGGGGTGTTCACCGCCGGCTCGGTGACGCCACTTCCGTTGGCGCCATTGGAAAAGATCCCCTGGTCGCCGTAGTCCTGCGCGCCGTTGACCACGCTCGGCGTGCCCGGGCCGTTGTGCTCGTTCCACCAGTCCACATTGGTCACGCCGTGCTCCAGCCAGCTCATGTACATGTCCGCGCCGAACAGGGCGGCCGGCTGTGTGTCGAGGTCGATGCTGGAGTTGGTCTCGGTGACGACGATCTTCACGCCGGCCGGGTCCACGCCGGCGTACTGCCTGATCTGCGAGCGCAGCGTCGACATGACGCCGGGGATGTCGTCGGGATCGGTCAGCATCCCGGCCGTGGTCGACCCGCCCGGGTAGTAGTGCACGATCACGCAGTCCGTCTTGGCCCCGAGAGCCGACAGCACGGTCTGGTTCCAGGGCTGCGGACTCGTGGTCGGGTTGGTCACGCCGTCCGGCCAGAATCCGGGCGTGGTCAGCACCGCGCACACGTGGATGTTCGGGCTCGCCGCCTTCATCGCCGTGATGTACTTCAGCACGTTCGACGCGTAAGTTGCCGGCCCGCAGTTGTAGGTCTGCGCCGGCGCGCTGCCGACCGTCACCGGCTTGCCCGACGCGTCGGTGCAGCGGCTGTCGGCTTCCCAATTGGCGCCGTAGGTCCCGTTGCCGTAGACCTCGTTGCCCACCTCCCAGTAGGTGATGCCGTAGTTGTCGGTGACGTCGGCTTCATGCACCCACGCCTGCGCGAGCGCGTCGGTTCCGGTGCCGTAGTTGACGGTGATGATCGGGTTCGCGCCGGTGGCCTGAGCGGTCTTCATGAAGTCGGCGAAACTCGTGTTGGGTGCGTCGTATCCGCCCTGGGCCACATTGGTCTGCCAGTTGTAAATGTCGGAGTAGGAACCGCCGGGGTAGCGCAGGGCGGTGATGCCGGCGGCCTTGACGAGCCCGGGGATCGCCGGGTCGTTCATGTGTCCGTCGTAGACGGCGGTGTTCAGGCCGATCGCGTTCGACGGTATCGTCCCGAGCCCGCCGGTCGCGTTGACGGAAACCGTGGTGCTGGTGCTGGCCGTCGTCGCGGCGGGGGCCTGCCCGGTGACACCGGCGGCGCCGAGGACCATCACCACCAGCCCGGCGACGCCGCGGATCCATCGTGCTTTCTCGTGCATTCGCCCACTTCCCTTCGGTCGCTGGCCTCGAACTACAAGCTCAGTCGGAAGGTGTCCACCGTGCCGACGCGGTCGCCGCCGTCGAATCGAGTCGAAGACGCACGTCAGTCGAGAACGCCTGGTTCGTGGGCGCCGTGGAACTTTCACGCCGTACGGGAACGTGACCTGGCGCGGAGCGCACGCCTGTCGGCGATCCTGCTACGGTCCGTCAGATCGCCGTTGTCCTCACGGCACTGATGTCGGCGCGGGAGGAATGACCGATGAGATCGATCGCGTCGAAGGCGGTGGCGGTGCTTCTGCTCGCCGCGGGAACGCTGATCGCCGGCCAGCACCAGGCCCACGCGTCAACAAGCCAGTTCCGTGGTGTGAACTGGGCCGACCAGAGGGACAACTTCGTCAACGGCGTCCTCTACGTCTCCGGGCTCAGCTCCTCGGACACCTACGCCTCCGCCGCGACCGTCGCCGACCGCGTCGTCGGCCAGATGTACGCCATCACCGGCGCCAACACTGTCCGCATGCCGATCAACGAACCCACCGTGGCCGACTACTGGGGCACCTACACCGGCGCCATCGACACCGCCCTCGCCAAAGGCCGAGTGATCCTCGCGTACTGGGCCTACAGCGGCGGCAAACCGGCCAGCACGACCGCGTTCTACCAGATGTGGGACAAGGTCGTCGCCAAGTACGGCGGCAATCCCAACGCCTACTTCGAGGTCATCAACGAACCGTACGCCTACACCGCCGCCAGCCTCGACAACACCTACAACGACTGGCTCACTCGCTATTCCGCCATCCCGCGCGACCGAGTGATCCTCGACGGCACCGGCGACGCCCAGAACGTCGCCGCCGTCGGCAGCGATCACCGCCTCGACAACACCCTGCTCGCCGTGCACGACTACTCGTTCTTCGCCGGCTACGAGGACGAAACCGAGTGGGCCAACCACATCGCCGGCTACATCGGCGGTTACGCCGACCGCACCGTCGCCACCGAGTGGGGCGCGCCGATGGGCCCGGGCAGCAAGAACGGCGTCCACTACGACAGCGTCGACTACAGCATCCCCAGCGGCTCCTTCTTCGCCGACTACGTCAGGGGCGTCAGCAGCGAACTCCGCAGACTCGGCATGGGCAGCGTGTACTGGCCCGGCCTGCGGGACGGCGACTGGTACAGCCTCACCACCAGGACCGGAACCGGCGCGAACACAACGCTGTCACTGGTCAACCCCACCGGACTGACCCGCCTCCGGTACGCCTGGGGCATCGGCAGCGGCGGCGGCACCTACGTCCGGATCGTCAACGCCACCACCGGCCTGTACGTCGACGGCGCAAGCGGCGCCGACGCCGATGAACAGAACGGCGACGCCAGCCGCTACCAGCAGCAGTGGACTGTGGAGAACGACGGCAACTACGTGCGGATCAAGAACCGCGCCACCGGCCTCTACCTCGACGGCGAGGGCCGCACGTCCGACGGCGCCGCGGTGGGCCAGTCCGCCGACACCAACGCCACCAGCCAGCAGTGGACAGTGCTGACCGACGCCAACAACGTGCGGATCAAGAACCGCGCCACCGGCAAGTTCATCGACGGCATGGGGCGCACCGCCAGCGGCAGTGCCCTCGGCCAGTGGAGCGACAGCAGCAGCGCCAACCAGCAGTGGCGGATCGTCGCCGCCGGCTGACCGCTCGTCGAACCGCAGGAGGCACTGATGTGGAAAGGGATCGTGGTCGCGCTGCTCGGCGGCGTGCTGACGCTGGCCAATGCCGTCCCCGCGGCGGCCGCCCCGGACCACCCGGCCCCCGTCGCGCGGGTCGAGACCGGCCTGCTGCGCGGCAGTGACACCGCCGGCGTGGACAGCTTCCTCGGCATCCCCTATGCGGCGCCGCCGGTCGGCCAGCTGCGCTGGCGGCCACCGCAGCCGGCGACCAGCTGGCCGGGGGTGCGCGAGGCGACAGCCTACGGCAACCGGTGCGCGGCCGCGGCGAGCGGCAACGGGCCACGGTCGGAGACCGAGGACTGCCTCTTCCTCAACGTCCAACGCCCCTCGTTCGTCCACAGTGGCCAGAAGGCACCGGTGTACTTCTGGATCCACGGTGGCGGCCTGCAGAACGGCAGTTCCGACCAGCATGACGGCAGCCTCATCGCCAGCCGCACCGGCGCCGTCGTGGTGACGATCAACTACCGGCTTGGCGCCTTCGGCTTCCTCGCCCATCCCGGCCTGACGGCGGAAGGGGCCGGGCAGTCCGGCGACTACGGCCTGCTCGACCAACAGGCCGCGCTGCGCTGGGTGCAGCGCAACATCGCCGCATTCGGCGGCGACCCACGGCAGGTGACAATCGGCGGCGAGTCGGCCGGCGGCTGGTCGGTCTGCGCCCACCTGACCGCGCCCGGCTCACGCGGCCTGTTCCGCGCTGCCATGATCCAGAGCGGTTCCTGCTACAGCCAGACCCTCACCCAGGCCGAGACGTCCGGCACCAGCGCCGCGCAGGCACTCGGCTGCACCGATCCGGCCACCGCCGTCGCGTGCCTGCGTGCGATTCCGGCCAGCCGGCTGGTCGACACCCAGGTGGGCGCGGAGTTCGTGCACGGCGTGCCAGCGCTGCCGCAGGCGCCGGACCTCGCCGTGCACACCGGAAACTTCGCCAGGGTGCCGGTGGTTGTCGGCGCCAACCGAGACGAGGGACGCACGTTCGCGCTCGGTTTCCTCGGGCAGACCCGCGAGGCGTATGAGGCATTCGTGCGAGCCGCCTTCCCGGACCGCGCCGACACCGTGCTCGCGCGCTATCCGTGGCCCGCCGACTCCGACAGGTTCACGGCGGCCTACCAGGCCGGCGCGATCTACACAGACGCCGGCCTGGTCGCCCGCGTCGGCGGCTGCCCCGACCGGGATCTCGTCCACACCTTCGCCCGCTACACCCGCACCTACGCGTACGAGTTCGACCACCGCGACGGTCCCGGCCTCACGCCCATCCCCGGCTACGTCTGGGGCGCGGGCCATGCCGCCGAACTCGCCTACCTGTGGCCGAGTTTCGACAACGGCACCCCCATCGCCCCCACCTTCAACGCGGCCGAGCGTCGACTGGCCCGGGACATGGTGGACGCCTGGGGAGCCTTCGTGCGGGACGGCCGCCCCGGCGCGGCGGGATGGACGGCCTGGCCCAGTTTCAACGGCTCGGACCAGGTGATGTCCCTGCGCACGGGCGGGTCGACCCTGGTCTCCGACCACGCCATCGGCGCCGAGCACAACTGCGACCTGTGGAATTCACCGGGGCAGGCTGGCGAGCAGTAGCCGCTCGGCCTCGCCGGGGTCGGTGTGGCCGACGCGGACCAGGCCGCCGCTCCAGTGGCGGTCGGTCATGCCCGGGTTGTGGGTCGTCGAGCCGTCGGGCCAGAACACCTGGGGGCTGCTCGCCGCGGTGGAGTCCGGGGTGCGCGTCTGCTTCGCGAACCCCGGCACCACCGAGATGCCCCCGGTCGCAGCCCTGAACCGCTTACCGGAAATTCGAGCGGTGCTCGGTTGCGCGAGAACGTGTGCACCGGCGCCGGACGACAACCAGCGTCAATCCGGCCGCGGGGGCGGCCATTGGCCGCGCTGGCCGAGGGCGAACGGATTGCGCATTCTCGCTCGCCTGCCAGGCCCACGACCGCTCACCCGCCCGCCGAGCCCACCGCTTCTCCTTGGAACAAAACCACGGCCCCACCGGTACGACACCGGCGGGGCCGTGGCGTATGCCGCGCGCTGGGCCCTTTCGAAGATCAGCCGAGACGCGGCGGCTGGCCGTCCCCAGCAGGCCTGGACCCGTCGTGCCAGCTCACTGTGACGCCGGCGGCACGACCCGGTGCGTGACGCCCACGGCCAGGGGACGAACCCGGGCGCGCGGGTGACGGCCTGGCCCGGCAACGGACCGGACAACCACCGATGGCCTCTCGGCTAGTTCCGCGTCCATCTCTGGTTGCCGCCGCCGTTGCACGTCCACAGCTCGATCAGCGTGCCGTTGCCGGTGCCCGCCCCGGTGGCGTCGAGGCAGAGTCCGGACTGGACGCCGGTGATCGTGCCGTCGGCGTTGAGGTTCCACTTCTGGTTCGCGGCGCCGGTGCACGTCGAGATGACGACCTTCGTGCCGGCACTGGTGCCCTGCCCGTTGGCGTCCAGGCAGTCGCTGCCGTAGACCCGCAGCTCGCTGGCGGTGGTCGCCGTCCACTGCTGGTTGGTGCCGCCGTTGCAGTCCCACAGCTCCACCTGCGTGCCCGACGTCTGGCTGGCGCCGGGCACGTCCACGCAGCGCCCGGAGTCGGCCCCGACGATCGTGCCGGTGGCGCCGCCGGTGCCGCCGCCACTGCCCGGGGTGATGGACAGGTTGTCGAACTGCGCCGTCTCCCCCTGGCTGGTGGCGTAGCCGGCCTGGCCCGCGCCCCATGTGGAGTCGTTGGCCGAACCGACCGTCGTGCCGTCGACGCTGGCGGTGATGGTGCTGCCGGCGAACGTCAGGGCCAGGCTGTGCCAGCGGTTGGTGCCCAGCGCCGCCACGTTGCCGTGGGCCAGCGTGGTGACGTTGGCCCCGGTGTTCGTGCGCAGGATGGACCACGCGCCGTTGTCGCTGACCCGCAGGTGGTAGGCGTTGATCCCGCCGGCGCCGGAGTAGTCCTGCGAACCGGCTCGACCCATCAGTTCGGCGTACCCGGACTTCTCGAGCAGCGCGTCGGACGAGACGGTGTAGTTGCTCCAGCTCGTGTCCCCGAGCAGGGCGTGCGGATCCGAGAGCGTGTCCCAGGTGATCGGTGTCTGCGCGCTCATCTGCCGCACGCACTGCCCGGCACGCCCACCGCCGCAGGCGGCCACCTCGAAGGCGCCCTGCCAGTCCATCAGGTACTTGGCCTCGGCGCCGGAGGCGTAGCTGTCGAAGTTGTCGGCGTACGGCAGGCTCAGGCCGCCGGAACCGGGGCCGGCCGCGGTGCCCTTGCCCTGCCCCGTCGTGGTGCTGATGGTGTAGACCCGGCCGGGCTGCAACGTCACGCTGTAGTTGCCGCCGGACGGGGTGATGTCGGACTCGTGCACGAAGTAGTCGGCCTGGTTGTTCGAGTTCAGGTTGGTCGACCAGACGTGCACCGCGCCGGTGGACAGCCCGCCGGTAACGGAGAAGTTGACCGTCTGCGCGCCGCCGGCGTCGACGGTTTCGATGACTGTGCTGTAGTCGCTGTTGTTCGTGGACTTCAGCGTCACGTAGCTGCCGTTGTTGCGGTTGCCGCCCAGGTAGCCGCTGGAACTGTCCAGGTAGTGCCAGCCGGGCGCGGTGAACTGGGTCGTCTGCGCCTGCACCCAGGCGTTCTTGCCCACCGAGTAGTGCCCGGACCACGGCTGCGAGGCCAGCACCAGGCCCATGGTGGGCCAGGGCAGGTTCGGCGTGATCGCGGCGACGATCGGCCAGTTGAGGTACGCGGTCATCTTGCCGTCGATGTAGCCGCGGTTGATGCCGCGGGCCATCGCCTGCGAGCCCGAGTTGTAGTCGTCGGAGCCGTTCTCGCTGGCCCACAAAGTTTTTCCGGACGAGGTGGCGGCTGCGGGCACGCCGCAGCTGCTCTGGGCCGAGCGATAGCCGCACGGGTAGTGCGTGCCGATGACGCTGATCGCCGATGCGAAGGCCGAGTTGGAGTTGATGTCGTTGGCGATCGTCCAGTCGGAGTCGGCGCCGACGATCTTCACCCCGGAGTAGCCACTGGAGTTCAGTGTCGAGCGCAGGTTCTCGTACCAGCCGACGTTGTAGCCGCGCTCGTTCCAGCCGCCGAGGTAGTCGATGGGCAGGTTGTGCTGCTTGGCGCAGCCCAGCCAGGAAACCAGGTAGTTGACCATGTCGGTGGACCAGAAGTTGCCGTTGCCGATCCAGCCGGGCGCGCCCCAGGCCAGCCCGTACAGCTTGATGTTGGGGTTGCGGGCCTTGGCCTGCTGGGCCAGCCAGAACTCGTAGCCGACGTCGCAGTTGACCGCGCCACGAGTGTGCTCGACGCTCGGCTCGGCCCCGGAGGTGGAGTTGGTGTCGCCGCCGATCTCGATCTTGAGCATCTGCACGGCGGCGCCGTAGCCCGGCTTGAACAGGTAGTCCAGGATCTGGCTCCGCTGGGGCTCGGGATAGTCGATCAGCAGTCGGGAGTTGCCGCCGCCGCCGCTGATCGCGCCGACCCCGTCGAACGTGCGCCCGCCCGAGGCGCCGTTGAGCGTGATCGACGTCGCGGCCTGGGCCGGCGCGGCGGCGATGCCCACCACGCCGCCCACGACCAGGGCGATGACGCCGAGTGCGACCAGCACGCGACGGAGAAGCCTGCTACGACCGTCCACTGTGTCCTTTCCGAGCGCGGTCATCCGAAGGTCCAGTGCTGGTTGCTGGCGCCGCTGCACGTCCACAGCTGCACCAGTGCGCCGTCGGCGGTGCTGGCGCCGGTCACGTCGAGGCACAGGCCCGACTGCACGCCGGTGACCGTGCCGTCGGCATTGATGTTCCACTGCTGGTTGGCCTGCCCGTTGCAGGACCAGATGATCACCTTGGTGCCGGCGGTGGTGCCCCGCCCGTTGGCGTCCAGGCAGTCCGCGCCGCTGTAGACGGTCAGCTGGCCCGAGGAGGTCAGTGTGAAGGTCTGGTTGGCGCCGCCGGAGCAGGCGCGGACGTCCAGCTGCGTGCCGGCCGTGGTGGACGAGTTCGGCACGTCCAGGCACTTGCCCGCGCCGACCGCGTGCAGCGGGCCGGCGCCGGTCCCGCCACCGCCGCCACCCGAGCCGCCGAGGGCCGTGGCGGTGGCGTTGTAGGCCGGCTTGGGCTGGTAATTGTTGTCGTACATGGTCGGCGTGCCCCAGCCCGGGAACGTCCCGGGAACCCAGGAGTCCGCGTCGCCGACGCCCCACTGCGAGACGCCGGGGCAGCGGGTCACCGCCAGGCAGTCGTTGATGACGGTGGCGTAGTCGTTGGCCTGCTGCTGGAAGCTCGAGCCGGAGGCGGGCTGCTGGATGCGGTCGTCCAACTCGGTGACCGCGACGTCCAGGCCCAGCGCGGCGAACCGCTGCATGTTCGCCAACATCGACGACGGCACCTGGCCGAGGATGAAGTGCCCCTCGAGGCCGATGCCGCCGAGCGGGACGCCCTGGGCCAGCATCGACTGCGCCAAGCTGTACAGGGCGTTGCTCTTGGCGTTCTCGCCCTCGATGTTGTAGTCGTTGATGTACAGCTTGGCGTTCGGGTCGGCGTTGTGCGCGGTGCGGATCGCGTCGGCGAGATAGCCGCTGCCCATCGCGTTGTAGAACGCGTCGGCGCGCAGGCTGCCGTCCTCGTTGAACGGCTCGTTGATCACGTCCCAGGCGTAGATCTTGCCCTTGTAGTGGTTCACCTCGGTGGTGATGTGAGCTTCCATCACCCCCTGCACCTGGTTGCGCGGCACACCGTTGACCCAGCCCGGCAGCTGGCTGTGCCAGACCAGGTTGTGCCCGCGCACCCGCATGTTGTGCGACTGGGCGAAGGAGACGATGGTGTCGCCCGGACCGAAGTTGTAGTTGCCGTTGGACGGCTCGGTGGTGTCCCACTTCATCTCGTTGCCGGGCGTCACCATGTCGAACTGGGCGCCGGCCAGCGAGGTGATCGTCGAGTTGTAGACCATGTTGCCGGTCAGTTCGGTGCCGATGTACTTGCTCTTCGCCTCGGCCAGCGACCGCAGCGGCGAGGCGGCGTGGGCGAGCGGGGCCGCGACGAAGGAGAGGACCGTCGCGGCGGCGACGGCCAGCACGGCGGTCAATCGTGAGCGTCGTGGTCGGAGTGAGCGAACGCAGGGGGGCATGAAGGACCTCCGAGGTCGTCTCGGCGCGCGCGGCCTGTCGTCGTGCCGCAGAGAAGAAGGCCGCACACCGTCGAGGAAGGACAGTGCATCGTGGCCGGGCCGGCACCCGATCCCCGGGAAGTAAACTCGGAGTAGGCAACCGCCGACCGCCGCCGGTGTCAAGGCGAGCCGGCCGTCGGGGGGTGTTCCCACAGCTGCCGTCGGTTTCGGCACGCTGAAACTTTCACGCGCCGGCGGAGCGATCCTGCAGGGTCACGCATGAGTACGAAACATGTCGTTGACCGGTCCTCGCCCTCGTCCGTAACATCCGCCGGCGTCAAGCGAACCGGTTCGACCGGCCGTTTGCCGGCCAGTGAAACGGGAATCGACCAGGGCCCGGCAGCCCGACGTCGATGCCGCACGCACCCGACGCACCGTCAACCTCGCGCCATGAGTTCTACACATCGCGTCGAATCGCAGGAGGAGTCGATGAGAACGAGAACCGGCCCGGGCCGGCTGCTGCTGGCCGCCGCCGCGGCCCTGGCACTGGCCTTCCCGCTGCTGGCGTCCGCTCCCGGTCAGGCCGCGCCGAACGCGGCGCTGAGCGTGGATCTCTCCTCGACCCGAGGGCCGTCGACCGGGGTCGGCGAGGGTTTCCTCTACGGCATCAGCTCGGACGGCACCCAGCCGGTGGACCAGTACCTGCAACCGCTGGGCATCAACGCCTTCCGCGGCGGCGGATGGTTCTCCGGCGGCTGGATCAAGGACGGCTACCAGCTCGGCTCGGCCACCCGGGCCGACCTCAACTCGATGATCGCCGAGGCCGGCCGGCTGACCCGACCGCCGTACCACGCCCAGTACCAGGCGCTGCTCACCGACATCTACGGCCTCAACGGCGGCCAGCCGTCGAACACCACCTACCCCTGTGACAACGGCAACTGCTCGAACTGGGCCAGCTTCGTCGACGCCACCGTCGGCGCATTGCAGGCGTCGGGGCTGACGTTCGCCTACGACATCGACAACGAGCCGGACATCTCCGCGTTCTGGACGCGCGGCGTGAACAGCGCCCAGTACTTCCAGATGTGGGACACCGCCTACCGCGAGATCCGCCGCCTCGCGCCGGGGGCGAAGATCGTCGGCCCCTCGTTCGCGTTCACCCCGCAGGCCCGGTCGTCCCAGTGGCAGACCTGGCTGGCTCACGTGAAGGCGGCCGGCACCGTGCCGGACATGATCACCAACCACGACGAGGGCGACGTCGACGACCCGGTCACCGTCTCGCAGTCGCTGAACAACGCGCTGACGACGGCCGGCATCGGACCGGTCCCGCTGTCCGCCAACGAGTACCAGCCGGCCGACCGGCAGACCGCCGGCGTGACCGCGTGGTACCTGGCCCGCTTCGCCCAGTCCGGCTACACCAACGCCATGCGCGGCAACTGGGTCTGCTGCATCACCCCGAATCTGACCGGGGTCCTCACCCAGAGCGGCGGGACGTGGCAGCCGACCGGCAACTGGTGGGCTCTGCGCGACTACGCCGACATGACCGGGACCCTGGTGAGCACCTCGGGCCAGGTCGGTTCGACGGCGATCTCGGCGTCCGAGGACGCCACCAACAAGCGTGCGGTCGCCATCATCGGCGACTCCAACGGGTACACCGGTTCGTCGTCGGTGACGTTCAACGGCCTCGCCTCAGTCCCCTGGCTGGCCAACAACGGCTCCGTGAACGTGACCGTCCAGCGGATTCCGGATCAGGCGCCGCTGTCCGCGCCACAGGTGGTCTACAACCAGAACGTCAGCGCTGCCGGCGGATCCATCACCGTGCCGGTCAACTTCCAGGCCTCGCACGACGCGTTCGCCGTCTACCTGACGCCCGCCTCCACAGGCGGCGGCGGGGGCTTCCCCACCGGCAACCACCAGCTCGTGGTCGCCAACGACAACCTCTGCCTGGACGTGTCCGGCGCCAGCACGAGCACCGCCGCCGCGATCGACCAGTGGACCTGCAACGGCCAGACCAACCAGCAGTTCCAGCTCCTGCCGGCCACCGGCGGCTACGGCGAACTCCGGGCGCAGGGCTCCGGCCAGGACGTGGTGGTTGCCAACGGCTCCACCGCCCAGGGCACCCCTGACATCGTCCAGGGGCCGCCGGGCGCCACGGCCGCCGGCCTGTGGCAGCCGGTGCAACAGTCCGACGGCTCGTACGAGTTCCGCAACCAGGGCAGCGGCCTGTGCCTGGACGTGTACGGCGCCGGCAGCAACCTCGGCCAGCAGTTGGACCAGTGGCCGTGCAAGAACGCGCCCGGCACCAACCAGGACTTCATGCTCCGCTGACCCGCCCGTTCTCCCTGCACCGGAAGGCATCGAAGCCATGTCCACCCGCACCACAACGGTGCTCGCCGCGCTCGTCGCGGCGGGCACCGCCCTCGCCGGGGCCGCGTTGGTCGCGACCCCCGCGCACGCCGCCAGCGCCGTCACGATCGCCGTCTCCCCCGCCGGCAACGACAGCAATCCCGGCACTCCCGACCAACCCGTCGCCACCCCGGCCAAGGCGCAGCAGCTGGCCCGCGCCCAGTCGGCGAACAACGACGTGATCGTGCAACTCGCCGGTGGCGCCTACCGGCTCATCTCTCCCCTGACGTTCACCGGCGCGGACTCCCCCGGCGCCGGCCACCAGGTCACCTGGCAGGCGGCCGACGGCCAGACCCCGATCCTGTCCGGCGGGCAGCAGGTCACGGGCTGGACGGTGCGGGACGCGGCGGCGAACATCTACGTCGCCAACGTGCCCAAGGGCATCGACTCGCGGCAGCTCTTCGTGGACGGCTCGCTGGCCCCGCGCGCGGCCATCTCGTTGTCCCGCAACGACGTGCAGATCACCACGACCGGCATGACGATCGTGAACTCCGCGCTCAACTACCTGGCCTCGCTGCCGGAGCAGAACCGGATCGAGGTGGAGAGCCAGAACTCCTTCACCGACCGGTTCGCGCCGGTCGACCACATCAGCGGCAACACGATCACCATGCAGCAGCCCGCGTGGAACAACAACAACTGGGGGTACGACACGCTGGCCAAGCCGTTCGGCGGCGGGCAGATGTTCCTGGAGAACTCGTACTCGTTCCTCACCAGCGCCGGGCAGTGGTTCCTGGACCCCCAGGCCGGGCAGCTGTTCTACAAGGCTCCCGCGGGGAAGAACCCGGCGCAGAGCGACATCGAGCTGCCGCGCCTGACCTCCCTGGTCGACATCGGCGGCAGCTACACCGCCCCGGCGCACGACATCGCGTTCAAGGGAATCCACTTCGAACACACGACGTGGCTCACCCCCAGCACCTCGGTCGGCTACGCGGACCAGCAGAGCGGCACGTTCTTCCCGAGAGCCGAGCAGCAGCCGTCGGACTTCCTGAGCTCGTGCCAGTCGGGCTGTCAGTTGTTCGAGGGCGCACGCAACGACTGGGCACAGGCCCCCGCCGCCGTGCAGGTCTCGGCGGCCACCGGGATCACCTTCAGCAACGACACCTTCACCAACCTCGGTGAGGTCGCCCTGGGTATCGGCAACGACGCCGACGCCCACGCGTCCGGCGTCGGCCTCGGCGCCTCGTCGATCACCGTGGACCACAACACGTTCACCGAGGACTCGGGCGCGGGCATCGTCGTCGGCGGCGTGCGGCCCGACGCGCACCACCCGTCCAACCCGGCGATGGTCGACAAGGACATCACGCTGTCGAACAACCTGGTGACCGGCGTGGCCAAGGACTACAAGGACATGGCCGGCATCCTGTCCACCTACGTCACGCACGCCGTCATCACCCACAACGAGGTGTCCAACCTCGCCTACGACGGCATCGACATCGGCTGGGGCTGGGGCGCCAACGACGCCGGCGGCAGCCAGGACTACCGCAACCGCGGCCTCTACAACTACCAGCCGGTCTACACCACGGCGACGACGCTGCGGGACACCACCGTCAGCTACAACCGCGTGCACGGCACCAAGCGGATCTTCCACGACGGCGGCAGCCTCTACAACCTCTCCGCCAACCCCGGCAGCTCCTTCGACCACAACTACGTATACGACAACCAGCACACCGTCGGGCTCTACCTGGACGAGGGCTCGCGGTACGTGAACCTGTCGAACAACGTGGTGCAGGACTCCGGCGTGTGGGCGTTCACCAACGCCAACGGCAGCAACAACACCAACGACAGCACGTTCGCGAACAACTGGTACAACGGCGGCTCGACCAACGTGGCCACCGGTCCGCCGCACAACAACGTCCTCAGCGGCAACGTTCAGGTCAGCGGCACCAACTGGCCGTCCGGCGCGCAGCAGGTCATCGCCGCCGCCGGGGTCGGCGGTGGCACCGGCGGCGGCTCGACCACGGGCGTGCTGCGCAACAGCGCCGCGAACCGCTGCCTCGACGTCAACAACAACAGCACCACGGCCGGTACCCAACTCGAGATCTGGGACTGCAACAGCGGGGCCAACCAGACCTGGACCCGCGACGCCGCCGGGGCGCTGACCGTCTACAGCGGCGACAGCATGCGCTGCGCGGACGCCAACGGCCAGGGCACGACGCCCGGCACCAAGGTGATCATCTGGAACTGCAACGGCCAGGCCAACCAGCAGTGGACCGTCAACTCCGACGGCACCATCAAGGGAGTCCAGTCCGGACTATGCCTGGACCTCACCAACTCCGGCACCACCAACGGAACCCTCGTCCAACTGTCCACGTGCAACGGCCAGGCCACCCAGAAATGGACCACGAGCTGACGGGAGCGGACGATGTGGTCTCGAATCGCGATTGCGTTCGCCGTCCTGGTGCCCGCGGTGTCGTGGTCGGCGCCGGCCTCGGCGGCGACCACCGGCCCCTGTGACATCTACGCCGCCGGCGGCACGCCCTGCGTGGCGGCGCACAGCACCGTGCGCGCGCTCTACGGCACGTACACCGGCAGCCTGTACCAGGTCCGCCGCTCGTCGGACAACGCGACGAAGAACATCGGGGTCCTGGCGGCGGGCGGCACCGCGGACGCCGCCGCCCAGGATGCCTTCTGCGCCGGCACCTCCTGCGTCATCACCGTGCTCTACGACCAGTCCGGGCACGGCAACGACGTCTGGTACCAGGGGTCGAGCGCCGTGCCCGGGTCCAACCAGAGCCGGCCCGCCAACGCCACCACCGAGTCGCTGACGGTCGGCGGCAGCAAGGCCTATTCGCTGTACATCAACCCCGGCAACAGCTACTGGCGCGACGGCCACCTCACCGGGATTCCCACCGGAACCGCGCCCGAAGGCATGTACATGGTCACCAGCGGCACGCACGTCAACGGCGGCTGCTGCTTCGACTACGGCAACAGCGAGACGACCAGGACCGCCGACGGTCCGGGCGCGATGGACGCCATCAACTTCAGCACCTCGTGCTGGTTCGGCGGCTGCACCGGCAGCGGCCCGTGGGTCCAGGGAGACCTCGAATACGGGCTCTACCCCGGCGGAAGCCAGCAGTGGAACCCCAACCAGCGGGCCTTCACCAGCAGGTACGTCACCGCGATGCTGAAGAACAACGGCACCTCCCGCTTCGCCCTCAAGGGCAGCAGCGCCCAGGCCGGCTCCCTGACGACACTCTGGGACGGCTCGCTGCCGCCCGGCTACAGCCCGATGAAGAAGCAGGGAGCCATCGTGCTGGGCAGCGGCGGGGACTGCTGCAAGCCCGGCGGCGGGGCGAACCTGAGCGCGGGCACCTTCTACGAAGGGGCGATGGTGTCGGGCTACCCGTCCGACGCGACGGAGAACGCGGTGCAGGCCAACATCGTCGCCGCCGGGTTCACCAGCGGGAGTTCCGGCACGAACGGGGCGGTGCGCGCGGTCGGCGCCGGCAAGTGCCTGGACGTGAACGGGCGCAGCACGACGCCGGGCACCCAGTTGCAGATCTGGGACTGCAATGGCGGTGACAATCAGACCTGGACCCGGACCTCGAGCGGCCAACTGACCGTCTACAGCGGCAGCGCCACGATGTGCGCGACCGCCGCCAACTCCAGTTCCGGCAGTCCGGTCGCGATCCAACCCTGTGGCAGCACCGCGAGCCAACAGTGGCACTTCAACGACGACGGCACCGTCACCGGCGTCCAGTCGGGCCTCTGCCTCGACGTGAGCGGCGCGTCGACCGCGAACGGCGCCAAGGTCCAGCTCTGGACGTGCAACCACGGCAGCAACCAACAGTGGACGCTCGGCTGAAAGGCTCCCCATGTCCTCCTCGCCCCATCAGTTCAACCGCAGAAGGCTGCTGACCGTCGCCGGGTTCACCGGCATCGCCGCGGCCACCGGACTGGTGCGCCCCGGCATCGTCTGGGCCACCGCCGGCCCCAGCAGCTACAGCCCGACCTGGGCCTCGGTCGACCAGCACCCGCCGGCTCCGGAGTGGTACCAGGACGCGAAGTTCGGCATCTACTACCACTGGGGCGTGTTCAGCGTCCCCGCGTTCGGCAACGAGTGGTATCCGCGCAACATGTACAACAACGGGTCCGCCGAGAACAACCACCACAAGGCCGTCTACGGCGACCCGTCGGTGTGGCCGTACCAGAACTTCATCAACGGCGCACCGGACAAGGCCGGCAACTGGACACAGTTCGCGCCGAAGCTGAAGTCGCTGGGCGGCAACTTCGATCCCGACGCGTGGGCGCAGCTGTTCTTCGACGCCGGCGCGAAGTTCGCCGGGCCGGTCGCCGAGCACCACGACGGCTACTCGATGTGGAACAGCACCGCCAACGAGTGGAACTCGGTCAAGACCGGACCCAAGCTCGACCTGTTGCAGCTGCACGCCAACGCCATCCGCGGCAAGGGTCTGAAGCTGGTCGCGGCGCTGCACCACGCCTACCACTTCAACGGCTACTACCAGTACGTTCCCTACCAGTCCACGGACTCGCTGCGCCGGCTGTTCGGCCAGAACGGATCGGCCGCCGAGAACCTGCTGTGGTACAACAAGCTCCTGGAGGTCATCGACGGCTACCGGCCCGACCTGATCTACCAGGACTTCGACCTGGGCCTGGTCGACGAGTCGAGGCGGCTCAACTTCCTCGCCCACTACTACAACCAGGCCGTGGCCTGGAACTCCGACGTGGTCGCCACCTACAAGGACGGCCTCGACAACAAGGGCGAGGTCTACGACTTCGAGCGCGGCGGCCCGACCAGCCTCCAGTTCCCGTACTGGCAGACCGACGACAGCATCTCCCCCACCAGCTGGTGCTACACCGTCGGCCTCAGCTACTACTCGACCAAGTCGCTGCTGCACTCGCTGGTCGACCGGGTCTGCAAGAACGGCAACCTGCAGCTGAACATCGCCCCGATGGCCGACGGCACCATTCCGGATCAGCAGCGCACGATCCTCCTCGGCATCGGCGACCACCTCAAGCGCTTCGGCGAGTCGGTCTACGCCACCCGCGCCTGGACCGTCTACGGCGAGGGCCCGACCCAGATGGGCGGCGGCGGCCCGAAGGAGGGCACGAACCGGGACATCCGGTTCACCCGCAGCAAGGACAACACGGTGCTGTACGCCACGGTCATGGGCTGGCAGGGCAGCACCCTGACCATCACCACCCTGGGCTCCAACCAGGTCAGCCTGGCCTCGCTGCAGTCCGTGCAGCTGCTCGGCCCCACCGCCGGGACGTATGTCGACCTGCCCACCCGCACCCAGGACGGGTCCGGCCTGCACATCACCATGCCGTCGACCAACCCCCCGTTCGACGCGCTGGCCTACGTCGTCAAGCTGACCTTCGCCGGCCAGATCCCCAGCCCCGGCTCGGGCGGCCCGGTGCCCACCGGCTGGGCGCGGATCTCCAACGGCACCACCGGACTCGTCCTGGACGGTGGCGGCAGCGTCGCCGCCGGGTCCCGGGTCAAGCAGTGGAACTGGGACGGCAGCAACAACCTCCAGTGGCAGCTCGTCGACGCCGGCAGCGGCTACTACCGCATCGTCAACCGCACCAACGGGTTGGTCATCGACAGCGGCGGCAACACGGCCAACGGCGCGACCGCGGTGCAGAACGCGTGGAACGGCGGCAACAACCAGCAGTGGCGGTTGAACAGCATGGGCAACGGCCTCTACCAGATCATCAACCGCGGTACCGGCACCGCCCTGGACGGCGCGGGCGACCGCACGGCCGGCGACTCCGCGGTCCTGTGGGCTCCGAACAACAGCACCAACAACCAGTGGACGATCACCGCCGTCTGACCCCAGGGAGATCCATGGCACGCACACTGCTCCTCCGAGTCGGCATGGCCGTCGCGCTCGTGCTGGGCGCGCTGGTCGCGACCAACACCGCGCCCGCCCCGGCCCGCGCCGCCACCAGCCTGGCCTGCGACATCTACGCCGCGGGCGGCACGCCCTGCATCGCCGCGCACAGCACCACCCGGGCGCTGTTCGCGGCCTACAACGGCCCGCTGTACCAGATCCAGCGCGCCTCCGACAAGAAGACGCTGGACATCGGCCTGCTCGCCGCCGGCGGGGTCGCCGACTCGGCTCCGCAGGTGACGTTCTGCACCGGCACCAGCTGCACCATCACCAAGATCTACGACCAGAGCACCAACCACAACGACCTGCCGGTCTCGTGGGGCGGCTTCTGGCACGGCCCCGGCCCGAACGGCTCCGACGTCGGCGCCAACGCCATGGCGTTGCCGGTGACGGTGGGCGGCCACCCGGCGTACGGGATCAAGAACACGCCCGGCACCGGGTACCGGATCGATGTCGCCAAGAACGCCCCGACCGGCTCCCACCCCGAGGGCGTCTACATGGTGACGTCGTCGAACTACGTCAACAACCAGTGCTGCTTCGACTACGGCAGCGGCGAGACCTCGCACAACGACACCGGCAACGCGACCATGAACGCCATCGAATGGGGCACGGCGTGCTGGTTCGGCGGCTGCGTCGGCAGCGGCCCGTGGGTCGAGGCCGACCTCGAGAACGGCATGTACCACACCGGAACCGGCTCCAACAAGGACCCGAACAACCCCGGGGTGCACTTCCCGTTCGTCAGCGCGTGGGAGAAGAACAACGGCACCAACAACTTCACCCTCAAGTACGGCAACGCCACCGGCGGCGGCCTGACCACGCCGTACTCGGGCCCGCTGCCCAACGGGTACTCGCCGATGCGGACCGAGGCGTCGATCCTGCTCGGCACCGGCGGCGACAACAGCAACGGCGGCGTCGGCGAGTTCTTCGAGGGGGCCGTGACCTCGGGCTACCCGTCCGACGCCACGGAGAACGCCGTGCAGGCCGACATCGCCGCCGCGGGATACGCCACCGGCAGCGGCGGCGGGACCACCGGCGCCGTGCACAACACCAACTCGAACCGCTGCCTGGACGTCAACAACAACTCCACCACGGCCGGCACGCAGCTCCAGATCTGGGACTGCAACGGCGGGAACAACCAGTCCTGGACCCGCGACGCCTCCGGTGAGCTGACCGTCTACAGCGGCGACAGCATGCGCTGCGCCGACGCCAACGGCCAGGGCACGACACCCGGCACCAAGGTCATCATCTGGACCTGCAACGGGCAGACCAACCAGCAGTGGACCGTCAACACCGACGGCACCATCAAGGGCATCCAGTCCGGTCTGTGCCTCGACGTCGTCAACTCCGGCACCGGCAACGGTTCCCTCGTCCAACTGTCCACCTGCAACGGCCAGCCGAGCCAGAAGTGGACGATCGGCTGATCCCCTGACCGGTCGCCCGGGAGAACAGGCGGGGCTCCTGGGCAACCGATAAACCGGGCACGGCGCGCGAGGCGCGCCGTGCCCGGTCCTTTTGTGCCTGCCCCCGGCGCCGCGGACAGCCACCGCCGCTGGACAGCCGAATCCCCCGCCCTCAAGGAGGACGGGGGATTCGTGTTCGCCGACCGGGGGTGTCAGCGGGTGGAATCGGTCCGGGTCAAGCAGGCCCAGCCACCGCCGGATCCCCCGTCACTTACTTGAGAGCCCACTGCTGGTTGCTCTGGCCGTTGCACGTCCACAGCTGGACGAGCGCTCCGTCGGCCGTGGCGGCGCCGCTGACGTCCAGGCACAGCCCGGACTGGACGCCGGTGACGGTGCCGTTGGCGTTGATCTGCCACTGCTGGTTGGTCTGTCCGTTGCAGGACCAGACCACGACCTTGGTACCCGCCGAGGTCCCCTTGCCGGACGCGTCCAGACACATCGTCGAGCCGCCGTTGGTGACGGTGAGCTGGTTGGACGCGGTGTGCGTCCAAGCCTGGCTCGCGCCGCCGGTGCAGGTCTGGATCTGCACCTGGGTGCCGGCCGTGGTCGACGAGTCCAGGCACTTGCCCGCGCCCACCGCGTGCAGTCCCCCACCGCTCGGCTGGCCGCCACCGCCGCCGTCCAGGCCCAAGAAGTGGATCGCGTAGGCCGCCATGCCGTTCTGCGGAAGGGCATGGCCGACGCCGGCGATGCTGTACGCCTCGACGTCGACGTTGCCGCTGCCGTCCGCGTACCGGGTGCGCGTCCAGCCTGACTGCGGCGTGTCGGTGGAGGTCGGCGTCTGGCTCAGGCCGAAGACGTTGGTCCACTGCTTGATCTCTTCGCCGAAGTTGTGGTAGTAGAGCGTGGTGTCGGCGGTGCCGTGCCACAGTTGCATCCGCGGTCGCGGGCCGCTGTAGCCCGGGTACGCGCCACGCACCAGATCGCCCCACTGCTGGGGCGTCTTGCTGATCTGGCCCTGCGCGCACTGCGAGTTCCACTGTGAGCCGTCGGTCGTGGCGAAGCAGCCGAAGGGCACGCCCATGAACGCGGCGCCCGCCTTGAACACGTCCGGGTAGTCGCCGAGCATGACGTTGGTCATCATCGCACCGGAGGACTCGCCGGTCACGTAGACCCGGCTGGCGTCGGCGCCGTTGTGCTGCTCGACGTACTGAATCATGGACACCAGGCCAGCCGGGTCGTTGTTCCCGTTGTGGGTGAGCGAACTCGGCGAGGACACGTCCCAGCAGTCGTAGCTGCGGGTCACCGACGGGTAGATGACGACGAAGCCGTACTGGTCGGCGAGAGAGGCGAACTGGGTGCTCGAGTAGAGGTACGGGCCGGACCCCTGGCAGCCGTGCAACGCGAGCAGGACCGGCGGGTGCTGCTGGACGTTGTTGGGCACGTACTCGTACATCTGGAGGTTGGACGGGTTGTTGCCGAAGTTGGTGACCTGTGTCAGCGTCGCCGCCGACGCCTGCGGTGCGATCACCGCCGTGGCGGCGCACATGGCCATCGCCACCGCCGCCGTGAGGAGGGTTTTCAGTCTCATGCCGGATTGCTCCTTCGGGGCACGCTCAGCCGAGTCGCCACTGCTGGTTGGCTTGACCGTTGCAGGTCCACAGCTGGACCAGTGCGCCGTTGCTGGTGGCGGCGCCGCTGACGTCCAGGCACAGTCCCGATTGGACTCCCTTGACGGTGCCGTCGGTGTTGACGGTCCACTGCTGGTTGGTCTGCCCGTTGCAGGACCAGGTGATGACCCTGGTTCCCGGACTCGTGCCCTGCCCGTAGGCGTCCAGGCACAGCTGCGAGCCGTTGGTCACGCTGAGCTGGTTGGCGTCGCTGTGGGTCCAGACCTGGCTCGCCCCGCCGGTGCAGTCCTGGATCTGCGCCTGACTGCCCGAGGCCCCGGCGTTGAGGCACTTGCCCGCGCCCACGGCGTGTAACGGCCCGGTGTTGCCGGTCGGGGGCGGCGGCGTCCCTCCGCCCGGCACGTACGGGCACTTGGGCCGGTAGGCCGAAATGGTGCCCGGGTCAGGCAGCGTCGGGCAGAGGAACTGGGTGTAGCGGGTGTCGTTGTCGACGAAGGTCTTGAGCCACGGGATCAGGAGCTTCATCTCGACGTTGTTCGGGTGCGTGTAGTAGACGTGGTCGGCCCCGGCGATCTGTGCGAAGTCGCTCTGGGTGGTGGCCGGCAGGGTGGCGTACAGGCTGTCGACGTAGGACGGCGTGACCACCGTGTCGTTCTGCCCGCCGATCACCATGGTCGGCACGGTGTCGGTGGACAGGTTCTGGGACGGGGAGAACGGCGCGAGCGCGACGGCGGCCTTGAGCGACGGACGGTGCTCGGTGGCGTAGACGACCCCGCCGCCGCCCATGGAGTGGCCGAGCACCGACAGCCGGTTCGGGTCGACACGGTCGCGCACGGGGCTCTTGGTCGTCAGGTAGTCCAGCGCGGCCAGCAGTTGCGTGCCTCGTGCGGTGTCGTAGTCGGTGCGGCTGTTGGTCTCGACGCCGATCACCACGAAGCCGAAGGACGCGAGCCAGGGGCCCATCCAGGCTTCCTCGTTGGCGAACAGCGCCGTGTAGCCGGGCACGATCGCGAGCGCGCCCCACGTGCCCAGGCTGGTGTCCGTCGGGTAGTAGATCATCCCGCCGTTGAAGCCGTTGCCCGGCGACACGCTCACCGATGCGGTGGCGAACGGGCCCCGGCTGGCCTCGATCATGCCGATGGTGGGGTCCGGACCCCGCTGGTACGGATTGTCGGCGGCGGCGCGCGGAAGCGGCGCCCCCATGGCCGGCTGCGTCGCGGTGATCAGTGCGACCACTGCCGTCAGTGCCGCGACCGCGAGCCTGACCAACCTCATCCACCCCGGAGCGCGTGCCGATGTGCGGTGTCGTCGCATGCGCAGCCTC
Source organism: Kutzneria buriramensis (assembly GCF_003387475.1). Lineage (GTDB taxonomy): Bacteria > Actinomycetota > Actinomycetes > Mycobacteriales > Pseudonocardiaceae > Kutzneria > Kutzneria buriramensis. The sequence goes on from NZ_QUNO01000028.1 coordinate 95,610, forward strand.
CTTGTCACCGTGGGGAAACCGCCCGCCGATCGGCGAGGCGTGGAATGTGTCGGGCACATCCTTCGGATGTGGTCCTACACATGCACGCCGTTGTATCCCATCGGTTTCCCACCGGTCCAGGACGGCGGGTGAATGTTTCACGCGCGGTTCGAGTCACCCTCGACGACGGCGGCTATGGCACCCCTCGAGCATGAAACTTTCATCCCACACAGTCGTCGGCGGACTCGTCGAAAGGCGTTCGATAGCTCGCGGTGTTGGCGCGCAACGTGAGGGCGAGGGTCAGGCGAATGCGCGTCGAGGCGGGCAGTTCGACGGCGAGCCAGGGTCCGTCGACACGCGACGACTCCTCGGTGACCTGTGGCTGCCGGTGCCCGTAGTCGTAGAGGTCGCCGATCCAGGAATCGTCGTGGCACACCGTGTGGCTGACCGTGCGGATGGTGTGCTCGGCGAACGCGCCGGCCTGCACGATCACGGTTCGCGGCTGGTGAGCGTCCAGATTGACCAGTTCGACCACGGTCGCCTCGGGGTCGACGCAGGAGACCAGTGCCGCGACCGCCGGCGGCAGTCCGGGGCGGCGGGCATCGCCGTCGTGGTAACGCAAGCGGGCCTGCGGCAGGCCGCCGTTGTAGACCACCTGCGGCGCCCCCCACGTCAGCTGCACCAACGCCTCGGTGACGACCGGATTCGACTGCTGCCACACGTGAATGTCCGCCTCCGGCACATCCCAGTCCTTGTGCCGCGCCATCCGCGTCAGACGATGACGCACCTGCGCCTGCGCGGCGGCCAGGATTCGCTCCGGGTAGTCGGGATTGTCGCCGCTGAGGTAGGCGAGCCAGGGTTCCTCGTGTCCCGCCTCCTCCTTGCTGCGGAACGAGCGCACCGTGCGCCAGTCGTGTCCGCTGGCGGCGCGCAGCCGGTCCAGCCGCCGGCGGTCGGCCTCGGACGCGCTGTGGTGCCACAGCGTGGTGGGCACGGCCATCAGCATCGGGTTGTAGTCGAACCACCCCCGGTCATCGTGGCGGAACGGCACGTGCAGCGTGGGCACGCCAACGTCGTCGCCGAGCTGGACCGTCCACTTGGAACTCAGGCTGGAGTCGGAGTCGGGGTAGGCGATGGTCTTGCCGTTGGCGATGAGCGCGTCCAGCGCCGGGCGCACGAGGTCCAGGTGGCTCTCGTCACCGGTCGCCTCCACGGCAGCGACGGCGGCGACGATCGCGGCGTGTCCGACGCTGTACCAGCCGTGCGGCCAGGACCAGCCGTAGTGGCCGCCGTACCAACGGCCCTCGAGCAACCCGCCGACCGTGCCGTCCGGCGCCACGTTGTCGGGCAGGATCCCGCCGTTGGCCGCGGCGCGTTCCCGCCAGGCGCCGACGTACTCCGCGATCCAGTCGCGGTACTTCCGTTCCCCCGACAGGAGAAGCGCGTTGTGCACGAGGCCGGCGGCGGCGAGGTTGACCGCGGTGTCGCCGACGCCCAGTCGCTCGGTCATCTCGCGGCCGAGCCGCGGATCCTGGTCCCGTAACGGTTCGGTGGTTCCGGGCGGCAGCAGCCAGTCGAGCGGAAAGCCGTACGTCGCGGCCTCCCGGGGCAGCCACGGATACCATGCGCCGTCGAACAGGCCCGTCCGCGCGGCGTCCGATCCGTTGTGCGGCCGGGTGATGATGCGGTGTTCGGGATCGTAGTTGCCGTGTCCAGGATCGACGTACAGGTCAGCGAAGCGCAGCGCGCGCTCCCGCCAGCGGTCGGGCGCGGCCATGCAGAGAAAGTAGAACAGCAGCAGGCTTTCACCCTGGTGGAACCAGTCGTAGCCACGCTCGTACTCGTCCAGGAGCATGCCGAGTTCGGTGAGCTGGCGGGTGACGCCGTGCCAGTGGCGTTCCGATTCGGCCAGCAGGTCGTACGCGCCGCCGAGCAGATAGAGCTGTGGCCAGTTGAAGAAGGTCTCGTAGAAGTCGTCCACGCCGTCCCGGGAGGTGAGCCGGTCACGGTAGCTCAACCGGCCGTCCGGCCGGGTGTAGTCGCGGGCGAACTGGCGCCACGCCTGGTCGAGCAGGTCGAACAGACCCCGCTGGGCGACCGCCCAGGCCGGCGGTTCGAGCAGCGGCACGGAGGCCGTGATCACGGGGCGCATGGGTCAGTCCTTCGTCGCGCCGGCCAGCAGGCCGGCAACCAGGAAACGTTGCGAGAACAGGAACACCAGCAGCACCGGGACGATCGCGACCAGGGTGGCCAGCGCCACCTCGGGCCGCTGCACCGCCAGCGCGCCGGCCGTCGGGTTGAACTGGGGCACGTTGTCGAGCAACGTGCCCAGACCGACCTGCACCGGGACCTGGTCGCTGCTGGGCAGAAGCACATAGGGCAGGAAGTAGTTCGTCCAGTTCGCCACGAAGCTGAAGAAGCCGACCAGCGCCACGACCGGGGCGGCCAGCGGCAGCCCGATGTGCCGGAAGGCCGCGAACTCCGAGCAGCCGTCGAGCTTCGCGGCGTCCAGCAGTTCCCTGGGTAGCGCCGCGCCGAAGTAGATGTAGGCCAGGTACACGCCGAACGGGTAGAACGCGTACGGCAGGATGACCGACCACATCGAGCCGATCAGGTGCACCGCGTTGATTTCGAGGAACAGCGGCACCACCAGGGTCGCGTTGGGCATCAGCATGACCACCAACGTCGCTATCAGCAGCGTGCGCCGGCCGCGGAACTCGGTCACCGCCAGGGCGTAGCCGGCCGGCACGGCCACGCACAGCGTGATCGCGAGCGCGACAAACGAGTAGACGGCGGAGTTGCGCAGCCACAACAGGATCGCGCCGCTCTGATAACCGGTCAACGCGTCCCAGTTGGCCCGCAACGCGTCCCACGATCCGAACGACAGGGGACTGTCGCGCACGAGTTGGTCGTCGGTCTTCGTCGCCGCCAGGACGAGCCAGACCACCGGCAGCACGAAGAAGACCGCGAACGCCACGAGCACGACGGCCGCGAGCGGGTTGGGGATCGCGCGCCGGGTCTCAGTCCGCATCGAAGAACCCCGACCGCACCACGAAGACGGCGGCGACCACCAGACCGACCACCAGCAGCTCGACCGAGATCGCCGCGGCGGTGTTGACATTGTCGTTCTGGAAGGCGAAGTCGTAGGACAGCTGGTTGGGCGAGTAGTCCCGGCCGGCCACCCCGACGCTGGCCTGCGAGAGCAGCTGCGGCTCGACGAACAGCTGCGTGCCGCCCGCGAACGCCAGGATCACCATGTAGACGATCCACTTGCGCAGCAACGGGATCTGGATGCGTCGCGCGGTCTGCCAGGCGCCGGCCCCGTCGATCCGCGCCGCCTCCAGGACCTCCGGGGAGATGGTGTTGAGAGCCCCGTACATCACCACGATCCAGCCGCCCGCCCCGGTCCAGAACGCGATCGCGGCGAACAGCACGGGCAGGTTGCCCGGCGCGATGACCTGGCCGAAGGTCTGGTATCCCAGCGCCCGCAGCAGGAAGCCGACCGGGCTGACCGCCGGGTCGAGCACGAACAGCCAGACCATCACGCTGGCCGCGCCGGCCAGCGCGCCGGGCAGGTAGTAAAGAAACCGCAGGGTTCGGCCGGCGCCGCGAACCTGGAGCCGGTGCAGCAGCAGCGCGAGACCGACCACGAACACGACGAGACCGGCCAGCCAGCACACCAGGTACAGGGCGACGTGGCCGATCGCCGGCAGGAAGCGGAAGTCCGCCGCCGCGTCGGCGAAGTTGCCCAGGCCCGCGAACGCTCCGCCGGAGTCGGTGAAGGCGAAGTAGATCGCGTACACGGTCGGCACGACCCCGAAGGCCACCAACAGGATCACGTAGCCGGCGACGAAAGCCGGCGCGGCGCGACTGCGACGCTGGCGCGGCGCGACAGTGGTCACTGCGTCACCTGGTAACCGTCGGAGCGGGCGTAGTCGGAGATCGCCTTCTGCCACGCCGGCAGCATCGAGACGATGGTCTTGCCGGCGGTCAGCCCCGGAGTGACGGTGGCGGCCCAGATCGCCTCCTGGCTGAACTGGCCGTACCCCCAGTCCGGCCACACCTGGCCGGCCGCGGCCTGCAACGGCGCGGTGATGTCGTTGGCGTAGTAGCCGGAGGCGGCCTGGGCGGCCAGCCAGGTCTTGGCCGCCGCGGCGTAGGCCGGGTAGCCGACGGCAACCTTGCCCTGGTAGTCGTCCGAGGTGGTCACCCAGGTGAGGAAGGCGGTGGCGGCCTTGAGATGCGCCGAGTGCGCCGACAGCAGCCAGGTGCCGCCGCCGACGTTGCCGACGGACGGATTCTTGTCGTCGGCCCAGTGCGGCATCGGCGCGACCGCGATCTGCCCCTTCGGCGTCTTGAACGTGCCCTGGAACAGCGAGCCTCCGTACCAGGACGGGCCGGGCATCATCAGGATCTTGTCGGCCTCGTTCTTGTCGAAGTCCGAGGAGAAGACGCTGCTGGTCGACATGCTCTTGGCGGCGATGAGGCTGTCCAGCAGCGCAGCCATCCGCGTGCAGGCTGGGCTCGTGGCGTTCACCGTGACCGCCTTGGGCCCGGTGATGTGGTTGGCACCGCACTTGCTCGCCCAGAGATAGATCTCCGGGGTGAAGGTGTCGCCGGCCGCGCCGACGAGGTAGCCCGGATGCTCGGTGGCGACCTTCTTGCCGAGGGCTTCGTACTCCTCCCAGGTGGACGGGACCTGGTAGCCCCACTGGGTCATCAGCGCGGCGTTGTACCAGAGCACGGTCTGCGACAGGTCATTGCGCAGGCAGTAGACCGTGCCGTCCACAGTGCACGGTTGGTTGGCGTTGGGGGCCCAGCCGTCCAGCAGGGACTGCGGGACCAGGCCCTTGTTCAGCGGGGCGGCGAACTTGGCCGTGACGGCCCAGGTCGCCTCGTTGTTCTGGGAGCTGAACACCACGTCCGGCCAGCCGTTGCCGGTGCGGTTGAACAGGCTCACCTTGGTCTGGAGGTAGTTCGACCCGTTGGCGTCCCCGTCGTAGCTGACGATGTCCATCTTCACGGTGGGGTTCTGCTTCTGGTACAGCTGCGCGGCGGCCAGCCGGGTCGAGTCCACCCACACGGTCAGCGGGCCGTCGGACTGCGGCGCCTGCGTGAATCGGCCCTTGGTGTCACCGCCGCTCGATGTGGCGGCGCCGCAGGCGGTGGCGGCCAAGGTCAGGGCGGCGACGGCTAACAGGGTGGCGGTCCGGCGACGTCTCGCCACGAGGTTGCTTCGGATCATGGCTTGCTCCACGACGGTGTGGGCGCCCGGCCGGGTGGTCGAGGCGGCGGGTGAGCCGGCTGTGCAGGAGACGCCAAAATTAGGCCCCTCATCCTGCCGGGAGTCAAGAGCAAGAGCACACCTATATGGGCCTCCGATCGCCCGATTGGCCATATTTCGACTGTTTCGACCGGTAACTGCCGTTCATCGCGGCGGGCCGGCGCGAAAATAAGTCAGACACATTTGAGGCCTGTGCGTGGTGGAGTACGCTCATCCCGGAGGTCTAGACCGGCCTACGGTGTCCGGCGGCCACGACCACGGAGGTACGCGGTGGACGCACTGCCCGGGGAGCCGGTGGCCGCCGCGAAGGCCGCGCCCGTCGGCGCCTCGACTGCCTACCGTCCCGGCTACGAACTCGTCGCCGAACAGATCCTCCAGCTGATCGCCGACCTCCGGCTGCGGCCGGGCGACCGGATGCCGACCGAGAACGAGCTGGCCGCGCGGCTGGGCACCAGTCGCACCGTTGTCCGGGAGGCCATCAAGATCCTCTCCGCGATCGGCCGGGTGCGGGCGCAGAAGGGGCGCGGCCTCTACGTCGCCGACGACGAGGGCATGCTCGGCACGGCCCGCTGGGGCGGCTTCTTCCTGCCGACCGACCTGGACCACGTCTACATGCTCTTCGAGTTCCGGCGCATCCAGGAGATGGAGGCCAGTCGACTGGCCGCGACCCGGGCCACCCCGGCCGAGCTGCGGGCCATCGAGGCCGCATCCGACACCTGCCGCCACGGCCACCTCACCGGGGACGCGGCGGTCTTCGAGCAGGGCGACGACGAGTTCCACCTCGGGATCGCCACCGCCTCGCACAATCCGCTGCTGGTCATCGCCGTCCGCGAGGCGCGCCGGTTGCAACACCAGTCCAGCGTCATCGGCCTGAACGGAACCGTCGGCGGGCATGCCGAGGACGCCGTGGCCGAGCACGCCGCCATCTACGAAGCGATCAGGGACGGCGAGCCGGAGGCCGCCGCGCGGGCGGCCGCACTCCACATCGACAACACGCTGGAGGACTACCGCCGCGAGATCCAACGGCGCGTGTTCGGCTAGGTGCGGGTCGGTCCTTCCCTCGTGGTCGGAGTACCGTCAGCGGGCGAAAGAACCCAACATGGATACCGCGTAGCACGGCGCGAAGAGCGCGTTCAGCGCCGGCTCACGCGCCGTTGACACAGGTGCCGCTGGACAGCAGGCCCGAGTCGCCATAGTCGGCCTGACCGGCCACTGTGGACACTGTCGTGGGCCCGATGTACATATTCCACCAGGCGACCGTGAACACGCCGTCGGGCAGCAGACTGGCGTAGGTCTCGGTCGAAGGTGTCGGACAAGTATGACGGAGCGACGCTCACCATGCCGGTCACGGACAGCTGCGCCGACGCCGGCCACTTCGGCGACATCCGCGTCAGTTTCCTCCGGTTGGTCCAAGCGTGCTGCCCGGTAGTCACGATTTCCCGCAAGACCAACGGGATCCACGGCGTCCAGGACTACTCGAACGGCGGAGGGCATGCTCCACCGGCACGTCGCCGACGACGAGCACGGAATGCCGGATCCGCGTGACCGGCGGCCGGACCTTCCGGTTCTCCCCGCCCCGACCTGCGCCCGACGACCACGGCCCAGCCGGCGCCGCGGTCACGCGCACGACGTCATGAGTGAACGTTCCTTCCTTGCCCGCCAACGATGTTTGCGGTAACACTGAGGTTACGCCACTGGACAACGCCGTCGTGTGAGGTGGAGCGTGACCACTGTCGAGCTGTTCCCTGCACGCCCGACA
>NZ_QUNO01000029.1 GCF_003387475.1 Kutzneria buriramensis
TGGTGGATGTTGTGGTGGGTGATGAGGTGGTGGGCGATGAGTTGGCCGAGTTGGCCGGTGCCGCCGGTGATGAGGACGGTCTTGTCCGGATCGAGAGGTGACGGTCGGTTGGTGGCGGAGAGTCGGGTGAGGCGGGGTTCGACGATGGTGTCGGATTCGGTGATGAGCAGGAACTGGTCGGGGTGTTCGGATTGGGCGGTGCGGACGAGTCCGTGGATGGGGGCGTGGTCGAGGGTGTCGTCGGCGACGATGGCGAGTCGGTGATCGCTGGGGTGGTCGTGGCTGAGCCAGTCCTGGATGACGTCGAGGGTCTCGTGGACGTCGGTGGCGTGGTGACGGACGAGGTGCAGACCGGGATCGGGAGTGACGGTGACCCAGTCGACGCCGTACAGCGGCAGCGCGGGCCGCTTCGACATCGGGCGCAGCGCAAGGGAATCCACCGTCGCGACCGGCCGACCGTTCTGGTCGGCGATGGCCAGCGCGACCGCGTCCGTGCCGGTTGCCGCCAGGCGGACACGCAGCGCGGTGGCGCCGGCTCGGTGGTTGCGGAAACCGGTCCAGGAGAACGGGAGCACGAGTCGGTCACCGGCCAGCGGATGCAGCGCCGAGTCCAGCAAGGCCGGATGGATCGCGAACAGCTCGGCCGAACTCCGTAGCTCCGTCGGCAGTTCGACCTCGGCGAAGAGGTCTGCCCCACGTTGCCAGAGCCGACGCAGGCCCTGGAAGGCCGGCCCGTAGCCGTAGCCCTGTTCGGCCAGCGCGGCGTAGTCGACGGTGAGTTCGTCGGCGTCGCGCGGTGGCCATTCGGTCAGCTCGACGCCCTCGCCGGTCGCCGTGCTCAGGATGCCGGTGGCGTGCCTGGTCCACTCCGCCGGTTCGGTGTCCCCGGGCGCCGAGTGGATGGCGATCGTCCGACGGCCGGCGTCGTCCGGCTCGCCTACGGTCACCTGGAGGCGGAGTGCGCCCTGTTCCGGAAGGGCGACCGGAGTGAGCACGGTCAGCTCGTCCACCGTCGGGGCGGCGGCGCGAACACCGGCCTGCACCGCCATCTCCAGCAACGCCGTCGCAGGCAACACCACGGCGCCGGCGACGGCGTGGTCGGCCAGCCACGGCTGGCCGGACCGGGACAGTTCGGCGGTGAGCACCAGGCTGTTGGTCTCGGCCAGTTCGACCTCGGCCCCCAGCAGCGGATGGCGTGCGGCCGAGACGCCGAGTCCGCTTGCGGTGCCGCCCGGCGCGTCCAGCCAGTAGCGGCGGTGCTGGAATGCATAGTTGGGCAGCGGAATCCGTTGTGCGCCGGGAAAAACCCGCGACCAGTCGAGCTCCGCCCCGCGCAGGTGTCCGTGCGCGATCGCGACGGCCAGGGTTTCGGCAGCCGGCTTGCCCGGACGGAGGATGCTGGTCGCCGCGTCCGGTGCGTCGGTGAGTGCGGCGAGCGTGGCATCGGGGCCCAGCTCGAGGTAGCTGGTGACGCCGAGGTCGGCCAGTGCGCGCAGGCCGGCGTGAAAGCGCACCGGTGCCGCGATGTGCTCGGCCCAGTAGGCGGGGCTGGTCAGCTGTTCCTCGGTCGCCAGCACGCCGGTGAGGTTCGAGATGACCGGGATGGTCGGGTGGTGGTAGGTGATCTCGTTGGCGACGGTGTGGAATTCGGGGAGGGCCGAGGCCATGTGCGGGGAGTGGAAGGCGTGGCTGACCCGAAGGCGCTTGGCACGTCGTCCGCGTGCCTGCCAGCCGCCGGCTATCCGCTCGGCCTCGTCGGCGTCGCCCGAGATGACCACTGCTTCCGCACCGTTGACGGCGGCGAGTGTGACGGTGTCGGTGAGGGTGGACAGGATCTCGGTTTCGCTGGCTTGGATGGCGATCATGGCGCCGTCGGTGCGGGCGGCTTGCATGAGTCGGCCGCGGGCGGCGACGAGTGTGGCGGCGTCGGCGAGGTCGAACACGCCGGCGACGTGCGCCGCCGCGAGCTCGCCGATGGAGTGGCCGGTGAGATAGTCGGCGGCGAGGCCGAACGAGCGGACGAGGTGGTAGAGCGCGACTTCGAGGGCGAACAGGGCGGGCTGGGTGTACTCGGTGCGGTGAATGAGGTTGTCGGGGTTGGTGAAGATGACGTCGCGGAGCGGACGGTCGAGGTGGGAGTCGAAGGCGGCGCAGATCTCGTCGAGGGCGGTCGCGAAGACCGGTTCGGTGCTGTAGAGGTCGTGGCCCATGCCGGGGCGCTGGCTGCCCTGGCCGGTGAACAGGAACGCGGCCTTTCCGGTGCGGTCGCCGCGGATCACCTGATCGCCGACGAGCACCGCCCGGTCGGGCAACGCAGGTCGCGTCGCGAGCGTGTAGCCGACGTCGGCCCGGTCCGAGTCCGGATTCGCGGCGAGAAAAGCCCGCAACTGCTCCACCTGGGCGTCCAACGCCGCCGCGCCCCGCGCCGACAGCACCAGCGGCAGCACCGTTCGATCGCCGCGTTCCGAGGTGATCTGCCGTTGCCCGGTCGGTTCCTCGATGATGACGTGCGCGTTGGTGCCGCTGATGCCGAACGAGGAGATGCCGGCGCGTCGTGGCCGGTCGCTCGCCGGCCATTCGACCGGTTCGGTGAGCAGTGTGACCGCGCCGGCCGACCAGTCGACGTGCGGGGACGGCTCGTCCGCGTGCAACGTGCGCGGCAGGGTGGAGTGCCGCATCGCCTCGATCATCTTGATCACGCCGCCGACCCCGGCCGCCGCTTGGGCGTGGCCGATGTTCGACTTGAGCGACCCCAGCCACAGCGGTTGCTCGCGGTCCTGGCCATAGGTGGCGAGCAGCGCCTGGGCCTCGATCGGGTCGCCGAGCGTGGTGCCGGTGCCGTGCGCCTCCACCGCGTCCACATCGGACGGACGAAGCCCCGCCGCCGCGAGTGCGGCGCGGATGACGCGCTCCTGGGACGGTCCGTTCGGCGCGGTCAGGCCGTTGCTGGCGCCGTCGGAGTTGACCGCCGTGCCACGCACGACCGCCAGCACGTGGTGCCCGTTGCGGCGGGCGTCGCTGAGGCGTTCGACCAGCAGCAGGCCGACTCCCTCGCTCCAACCGGTGCCGTTGGCCGACGCGGCGAAGGACCGGCAGCGGCCGTCCGGGGACAGCCCGCGCTGCCGGCTGAACTCGATGAACGTGCTCGGGCTGGACATCACCGTGACGCCACCGGCCAGCGCGAGGTCGCATTCGCCGTTGCGCAGCGCCTGCGCGGCCAGGTGCAGGGCGACCAGCGAGGACGAACACGCGGTGTCCACGGTCACGGCCGGCCCGGTGAAGCCGTAGGTGTACGCGAGCCGACCGGAGACCACGCTGGAGGTGTTGCCGGTCAGCAGATAGCCCTCCACCTCCCGGGGTGCCTGGCCGAGCCGCGCGGCGTAGTCGTCGTACATCACGCCGCTGAACACGGCGGTGTCGCTGCCGCGCAGGGTCGCCGGATCGATGCCGGCGTTCTCGAACACCTCCCACGCGGTTTCCAGCAGCAGCCGCTGCTGGGGGTCGGCCGCGGTCGCCTCGCGCGGGGAGATACCGAAGAACTCCCGGTCGAACTGGTCGGCGTCGTGCAGGAAACCGCCGTGGCGGCTGTAGGTGGTGCCGATGTGGTCGGGGTCCGGATCGTAGAGCGTGCTCAGCGGCCAACCCCGGTTGGTCGGGAACTCGCTGATCGCGTCGGCCCCGTCGGCGACCAGCCGCCACAGGTCCTCGGGCGACCGCACGCCACCCGGGTAGCGGCAGGCCATGCCGACGATCACGATCGGGTCGTCGGTGACCGCGCGGATGGCCGGGCGGACCGGCTCGGCCCGGACCGGTTCGGCGAGTCGACCGAGCAGGAACTCGGCCAGGGCACCGGGGGAGGGGTGGTCGAAGACGGCGGTCGCGGGGATCGACAGGCCGGTCACGGACGCGAGCCGGTTGCGCAGCTCGACCCCGGCGAGCGAGTCGAAGCCCTGTTCCTTGAATGCGCGGTCGGGATCGAGCGCGGCCGAATCGGTGTGCCCGAGCACGGTCGCCGCCGCGCCGCGCACGGCGTCCAACAGCGCCGCCCGCTGCTCATCGACCGGTCGGTCGGCCAATGCCGCCAGCCAGGAGTTGCCGGCGTTCCGCGTCGCGGTGCGCCGCCGGGTGGCGGCTCGGGTGATCTTGGCCGGGACCAGCAGCGGCCGGTCGGTGCGCAGCGCGGCGTCGAACAGCGCGAGACCGTCGCTTGTGGACAGCGGGGCGACGCCGTTGCGGGCCCAGCGGGCCACGTCCGCGTCCGCGAGCGAGTCACCCATGCCGTGCTGCCACAGGCCCCAGGCCAGGGACAGCGCCGGCAGCCCGAGGGCGCGCCGGTGGTGGGCCAACGCGTCCAGGTAGGTGTTGCCGGCCGCGTAGTTCGCCTGGCCGGCATTGCCGATGATGCCGGATATCGAGGAGAACAGGACGAACGCCGACAGGGTGAGGTCGCGGGTGAGCTCGTGCAGATGCCAGGCCGGGTCGATCTTCGAGCGCAGCACGTCGTCGAGCCGCTCGGGCGTGAGCGCGCTGACGGTCGCGTCGGCCAACACACCGGCCAGGTGGAACACCGCGGTCAACGGGTGCTCGGCCGGGATGCCCGCCAGGACGTCCGCGAGCGCCGCACGATCCGTCGTGTCGCAAGCGATCACCGTGACGTCGGCGTCGATCTGTTCGGGGACGGGCCCGCCGGTGCGACTCAGCAGGAGCAGATGCCGCGCGCCGTGGCGGGTCGCGAGGTGCCGGGCGAACAGCCGGCCGAGCCCGCCGGTGCCACCGGTGATCAACACGGTGCCGCTCGGGTCGATCCGGAGCACAGGGTCGACCGCCTCATCGGGCTCCGCCGCGGTCAGCCTCGGCACGTGCAGATCGCGCCCGCGCACCGCCACCTGAGTCTCGCCGCTGGCCAATGCGGCGGTCAGCAACGGTGACTCGGGGTCGTCGAGGTCGACCAGGACGAACTGATCGGGATGTTCGGTCTGGGCGGTGCGCAGCAGGCCCCAGACCGACGCCGCCGCCAGCCCGGTCACCTGATCGTCCGGCAGCACGCCCACGGCGTTCGTAGTCACCACGGCCTGTCGGACACCGGTCGCCCGCTCCTCGGCCAGCCAGGTCCGCGCCAGGTCCAGCGCCCAGGCCGCGGCCGCGCGTGGCGCCAGGTCCGACGGCACGTGCACAACCCGGAAGCCTTCGGGTGACGGGGATTCCGGTACCGGGGCGGTCGGCCAGGACAGTTGACGCAGTCCGTCCGGGCCGGTGGGGCGGGCCGGTCGGAGCGTCAGCGAGTCGATGGCGGCGACCGGTGCGCCGCTCTGATCGGCAATGGTCAGCGCGGCGGTGTCCGAACCGGTGCGGGTGATCCGGACGCGAAGCGCGGTCGCGCCCGGGGCGTGGACGGCGGCGCCGGTCAGCGTGAACGGCAGCAGCAGGCGGTCGGCCGCGGCATGTACGAACGGGTGTAGGGCGGCGTCCAACAGCGCCGGATGCACACCGAAACCGCGCGGCTCGTGCGGCAGCGCGATGTCGGCGAACAGGTCGTCGCCGGCCTGCCAGCAGGCACGCACGCCCCGGAAGGCGGGGCCGTAGCCGTAGCCGATGTCGGAGAGTCGTTCGTAGACGTCGGCGACCTCGACGGGTTCGGCGTCGGCCGGCGGCCACGTGAACAGCGGTTCCCCCGTGCTCGGCGTCTCGGCGAGCAGGCCGATGGCGTTCTTTGTCCATTGTGGATCGTCGGCGTCGGTGGCCGAGTGAATGCCCAGCGGCCGGCGGCCGGTCGGGTCGGGCGGTCCGACGGTGACCTGCAGCCGCAGCCGGCCCTGTGCCGGCACGACCAGCGGGGTGGCCAGGGTCAGCTCGTCGATCCCCGGCAGACCGACCCACTGACCGGCCTTGACGGCGAGATCCAGCAGCGCGGTGGCCGGGACCAGCGCCTGGCCGTCGATGACGTGATCGAGCAGCCACGGGTGTTCGTCGGCGGAGATCCGGCCGGCGAGCAGGAACTCGTCGCGATCGGCCAGGCTGGTCGCGGTGTCCAGGAACGGATGGTCGAGGTTGGACTCGGTGGCGGGCGCGGTGAGCCAGAACCGGTCGCGCCGGAACGGGTACGTCGGCAGGTCCACCAGCCGGCCGGCCGGGCACAACGCGGGCCAGTCCGGCTCGCTGGTGCGGGCGACCGCGGCCAGCAGCGTCGCCTGCTCCGGCTTGCCCCGGCGCAGCACCGAGGCCGCGGTGATCGGCTGCTCGGCCAGGATCTCGCGGGTGAGCGAGGTCAGGGTGGCATCCGGGCCCAGTTCGAGGAAGTGGGTCGCGCCGGCCTCGTGCAGGGCGCGCACCGCCTCGCCGAACCGGACCGGTGCGGTGATGTGGGTGGTCCAGTACTCGGGATCGACCAGGTCGGCCGCCGGCGTGGTGAGCGGGATGGTCGGGTGGCGGTAGGTGATCTCGTTGGCGACGGTGCGGAATTCGGGGAGGGCCGAGGCCATGTGCGGGGAGTGGAAGGCGTGGCTGACCCGCAGCCGCTTGGTGTTCCGCCCGCGTGCCTGCCACACCGCCGCGATCGCCTCGGCCTCGTCGGCGTCGCCCGCGATGACCACGGAGTGAGGTCCGTTGACGGCGGCGAGTGTGACGGTGTCGGTGAGGGTGGGCACGGTCTCGGTTTCGCTGGCCTGGATGGCGATCATGGCGCCGTCGGTGCGGGCGGCTTGCATGAGTCGGCCGCGGGCGGCGACGAGTGTGGCCGCGTCGGCGAGGTCGAACACGCCGGCGACGTGCGCCGCCGCGAGCTCGCCGATCGAGTGGCCGGTCAGGTGGTGCGGCGTGGCGCCGAACGAGCGGACGAGGTGGTAGAGCGCGACTTCGAGGGCGAACAGGGCGGGCTGGGTGTACTCGGTGCGGTGGAGCAGGTTGTCGGGGTTGGTGAAGATGACGTCGCGGAGCGGACGGTCGAGGTAGGGGGCGAAGGCGGCGCAGATCTCGTCGAGGGCGGTCGCGAAGACCGGTTCGGTGCTGTAGAGGTCGTGGCCCATGCCGGGGCGCTGGCTGCCCTGGCCGGTGAACAGGAACGCGGTCCGCCCGGCCGCCGGGCTGACGTCCGGTTCGGCCAGCGCGGCCAGCAGGTCCTCCCGGCCGTCGCCGACCGCGATCGCGCGGTGGCCGAAACCGGTGCGGCGAGCCAGCGTGTAGCCGACGTCGCGGAGATCGAGATCCGGGCGCGCGGCGAGGTGCGAACGCACCCGAGCCAACTGCTCGCGCACGCCGGCTTCGTCCCGGGCGGAGACGGCCAACAGGACCGGCCGGGCCGCCGCGGCCGGCTGCGCGCTCGGCGCCGGGGCTTCCTCGATGATCACGTGCGCGTTGGTGCCGCTGATGCCGAACGAGGAGACCGCGGCCCGGCGGACACGATCACCCGCCGGCCATTCGACCGGTTCGGTGAGCAGCGCGACCGCGCCCGTCGACCAGTCGACGTGCGGGGACGGCTCGTCCGCGTGCAATGTGCGCGGCAGGGTGGAGTGCCGCATCGCCTCGATCATCTTGATCACGCCGCCGACCCCGGCCGCGGCCTGGGTGTGGCCGATGTTCGACTTGAGCGATCCCAGCCGCAGCGGCCGATCCCGGTCCTGGCCGTAGGTGGCGAGGATGGCTTCGGCTTCGATCGGGTCACCGAGCGCCGTGCCGGTGCCGTGCGCCTCGACGACGTCCACATCGGACGGTTCGAGTCCGGCGTTGGCCAAGGCCTGCCGGATGACCCGTTGTTGCGCCGGGCCGCTCGGGGCGGTCAGGCCGTTGCTGGCGCCGTCGGAGTTGATCGCCGAACCGCGCAGTACCGCCAGGATACGGTGGTTGTTGCGGCGCGCGTCGGACCGGCGTTCCAGCACGAGCACGCCGGCCCCCTCGGCCCAGCCGGTGCCGTCGGCACCCGCGCCGAACGCCTTGCAGCGACCGTCCGGGGACAGCCCGCGCTGCCGGCTGAACTCGAGGAACATGCCCGGGGTGGCCATCACGGTCGCACCGCCGGCCAGGGCCAGCGCGCATTCGCCCGAACGCAGCGCCTGCGCGGCCAGGTGCAGGGCGACCAGCGAGGAGGAACACGCGGTGTCGACCGTAACCGCCGGACCCGACAGGCCGAGCGCGTAGGCCACCCGACCCGACGCGACGCTGGCCGAACCGCCGGTGAGCAGGTACCCCTCGGCCCCGTCCGCGCGCTGGTGCAGCCGCGGGCCGTAGTCCTGCGCCATCACCCCGGCGAACACCCCGGTCGAACTCTCGCGCAGGGCGGTCGGATCGATGCCGGCCCGCTCCAACGCCTCCCAGGACGTTTCCAGCAGCAGTCGCTGCTGCGGGTCCATGGCCACGGCCTCGCGCGGGCCGATGCCGAAGAACGCGGCGTCGAACTGGTCCGCGTCGTACAGAAAACCGCCGCGACGGGTGTAGGACTTGCCGGGCCGGCCCGGCTCGGGGTCGTACAGGCCGGCCAGGTCCCAGCCACGCCCGGCGGGGAAGTCGCCGATCGCGTCGACGCCATCGGCGACCTGCCGCCACAGGTCTTCCGGCGACCGCACGCCGCCCGGATAGCGGCAGGCCATGCCGACGATCACGATCGGGTCGTCATCGGCCGCGTGCGCGGTCGTGACGATTTCCGTTGCGGCGTCCGACAGTTCGGTCGCGAGGTGCGCCGCGAGCGCGCCGGGGGTGGGATGGTTGTAGGTAACGCTCACCGGCAGCGCGAGGCCGGTTGCCCCGGCGAGCCGATCCCGGAACTCGACCGCGGTGCGGGAGTCGAACCCCAGATCCTTGAAGGTACGCCGAGGATCCACCGCGTCCGCGGTGACGTGGCCCTGCACGATCGCGACCGTGGTGCGGACCAGTTCGAGCAGGTCGGTCTCGCTGCCGCCGGTGGTGGCCGGGGACTTGCGGACCGGGGCGGGTTGCGCGGGCAGCACGACGCCGTCGAGCCAGTGGCGCTCGCGTTGGAACGGGTAGGTCGGCAGCGCGACGACCTGGGCCTCGCCGAACAGCGGCCGCCAGTTCAGCGCGACGCCGTCGGCGTACAGCGTCGCGAGCGCCGAGAGCAGGGCGTTCGACTCGGGATGGTTGTGGCGCAGCGCCGGGACCAGCACCGCGTCGGGAGCCACGGCGCGCGCCAGGCCGGTGAGCACAGCGTCCGGGCCGAGTTCCAGATAGCGGCCGACGCCCTGCTCGGCGAGCGCGGCGAGACCGTCGCCGAACCGCACGGCCGCCCGGACGTGGTCCACCCAGTACCGCGGGGATGCGATGTGCTCGGCCGCGACCGGCCGGCCGGTCACATTGGAGACGATGGGAATCCGCGGCGGCGCATAGGAGAGCCCGCCGGCGATCGCGGCGAACTCGGCCAGCATCGGCTCCATCAGTGCCGAATGGAACGCGTGGCTGACGGTCAGTCTCCGGGTGCGCCGGCCGCGTGCGGCGAATTCCTCGGCGATGGCCAGCACCGCGTCCTCGACACCGGAGATCACCGTCGCGGTCGGCCCGTTGATCGCGGCGATGTCGACCAACGGGGTCAGGCCGGCGACCACCTCGTCCTCGGTGGCCTCCAGCGCGACCATCGCGCCGCCGGTCGGCAGCGCCTGCATCAGCTCGCCGCGCGCGGCGACCAGCGTCGCCGCGTCGGGCAGGTCGAGCACGCCGGCCACGTGCGCCGCGGCGAGTTCGCCGACGGAGTGGCCGATGAGGTGGTCCGGACGGATGCCGAAGGCGCTGACCAGGCGGTACAGCGCCACTTCGAGGGCGAACAGCGCCGGCTGGGTGTAGGCGGTCCGGTCGATGGCGGTGGCGTCGCCGAACATCACCTCGCGCAGCGGCCGGTCCAGGTGCGGATCGACGGCGGCGCAGATCTCGTCCAGCGCGGTCGCGAACACCGGGAAGTCGCGGTACAGCTCGGCGCCCATGCCGAGCCGTTGACTGCCCTGGCCGGAGAACAACACCGCCAGCGGGGCGGCGCTCGACACGCTGCCGGTCACCACGTTGACCGCTGGCTTGCCGGCGGCGAGCGCGGCCAGGCCGGCGCGGAACTCGGCCGGGTCCGTGCCGAACACCACGGCCCGATCCTCGAACTCGCTGCGGGTGCCGGCCAGCGAGAGGCCGACGTCGGCGGGTGACACGGCATCGTCGGCGAGGGGCAGCAGTCGGGCCGCGGCGGCCCGTACGGCCCCCGTGCGCCGGGCGGACAGGACCCACGGCAGCGGGCCACCGGTCGTCCGCGGCCGTGCGGGCGGCCGGGCCGGGCCTTCGGTCAGGACCAGGTGGCAGTTGGTGCCCCCCATGCCGAACGAGCTGACGCCGGCGACCAGCCGGTCGTCCCGCCACGCCGCGTGCTCGGTCTGCACCCGCAGGTTCAGCTCCGTGAGCGGGATGTCCGGGTTGGGGGTCTCGTAGTTCAGGCTGGGCGGGAGCTCGCGGTGGGCGATGCTCAGCGCCACCTTGATCAGGCCGACGATGCCGGCCGCGCCCTCCAGGTGACCGACGTTGGTCTTGGCCGACCCGACCGGCAGCGGGACCGCGCGGTGCCGGCCGATGGCCGCACCGAGCGCGGCCGCCTCGATCGGGTCGCCGACCCGGGTGCCGGTGCCATGCAGCTCGACGTAGCCGACCTCGGCCGGGGCGATGCCGGCCCGCCGGTGGGCGGCGGTGATCAGCGCGGCCTGCGCCCGCGCGCTCGGCACCGTGAGGCCGTCGGTGGCACCGTCGCTGTTCACCGCGTTGCCGCGGATCACGGCGTAGATCGGATCGTCGTCGGCCACGGCGTCGGCCAGCGGCTTGAGCACGACCAGGCCGCCGCCCTCGCCCCGCACGTAGCCGTTGGCCCTGGCGTCGAACACGTAGCAGCGGCCGTCCGGGGACAGCGCGCCGAACCGGGCGGCGCCGATCGTGCCCTCGGCCAGGAGGTTCAGGTTCACCCCGCCGGCGATCGCCAGCTCGGACTCGCCGGTGCGCAGGCTCTCCACCGCGGTGTGCACCGCGACCAGCGCCGAGGACTGCGCCGAGTCCACGGTGACGCTGGGACCGTGCAGGTCGAGGGTGTAGGACACGCGGTTGGCGATGACACCGCGATTGAGCCCGGTGAGGGAGTGCTGGGTGATCGCGTCGTCGCCGTAGGAATGCAGGAGCGCGGCGTAGTCGTCCCAGATCGTGCCGACGAACACGCCCGTTCGGCTGCCGCGCAACCGGGCCGGCACGATCCGCGCGTCCTCGACCGCTTCCCAGGCCAGCTCCAGCACGAGCCGCTGCTGCGGGTCCATGTGCGCCGCCTCGCGCGGCGAGATGCCGAAGAAGCCGGCGTCGAACTCGTCGACCTGGTCGAGGAATCCGCCCCGGGAGATGCCGACGTCGGCCAGCGACGCGCCGTTCCAGCGGTCGGCCGGGATCTCGGTCACGGCGTCCGTGCCGGCACGCAGCAGCCGCCAGAACTCGACGGGATCGCCGGCTCGCGGCAGCCGGCAGGACAGGCCGATGATCGCTACGGCGTCGGGCTCGATCGTCATCGCGGGGTTGTGCCTCCTCGTGCGAAGCGGACGACTCAGGAACCTGCGGCGGCACGCAGCTCGACCAGCGACTGGACCATCCAGTTCCGGGTCGCCGCGGCGTGCGCCGGCGCGCCGTGCACGTCGTCGTGCTCCAGCACCCGCAGATCGCGGATGTGCTTGCGCAGCAGGGAAAGATCGGTGGCCGGGACGATCTCGTCGCGGCTGGACGCGACGTAGCGCACCGGTACGTCCACTTGGGACAGGTGGGCGTCGGACAGGGCGAGGGCGGGCAACACCGCGCCGAGACGCTCGCGCGGCACGCCGGTCAGCTGGGCCAGCGTGTCCACGGTGACCGCAGGCAGATCGCGCTGCCAGGACTGGTCGGTGAACAGGTCACGGACCGGCGCACCGGCCGTCACGATGCCGCGTATCCGGTCGTCATCGACGGCGGCGCGCAGCGCCAGGTGGCCGCTGAAGCTGATCGCCATCAGGTACGTCCGCTCGACGTCGGCCCGGTCGGCGACCGCGTCCAGGATGGCCGGCAGCATCCGCCAGCTGTGTTCGGTGTAGCGCAACGTGTTCTCGCCGACGCCGGGCATCTCGGTCACGACACCGGCCAGGCCGAGGTCGCGGGCGGCCAGCAGCACCGGCGCCCACTGCTCCTTGAGGCTGACGATGCCGCCCAGGATCAGCAGCAGCGGCCTCGGGTCCGTTGTGGACAGTCCGGCGGTCCAGGCGCCGACTCGGCCGCCGAGGATCTTCCAGTCGGCCCGTTCGATGCCGGGCACCGAACGCCGCCACTCGTCGAGCGCGTCGACGCAGTCGGTGAGCGCGGCGGCTCGATCCTGGCCGTCCACGAACGGGAAGCGGGCGAAGCCGTAGTACTGGCTGGCCGCCAGCGGCTCGCCGGCCTCGAGCAGCGCGTCGGCCGCCCGGCTCCACTCGAGCGTCCACGAGCCGGGGCCGACGCCGTCGTGCTCGATCGCGGCGAACAACGCGCGGTACCGCTCGGCCGGGATGCCGAGGGACTCCGCGTGCGTGGCGACGTAGCGCTTCAGTTCCTCGACGTCGTTCACCGCCACGCCCCGTTCGCCGTGGCGGCGACCTCGGCCGCCGCGAACTCCTCGAGCCCCTGCTTGATCTCGGCCAGCACGTCCGCGGCTTCCGCGCCGTCGATCACGCGGTGGTCGAAGGCCAGGCTGAGCCGCAGCACCGGCGCGATCACGATCGCGCCGTCGCGCACCACCGGCCGCTCGGCGACCCGGCCGAGGCCCAGGGTGATCGTGGTGCCGCCGACCGAGTGGAACGAGTCGACCGGGCGGTGGCCGAGCGAGGTCACCGAGAAAGTTCCCCAGATCGACGAACGGCGCGCCAGCGGCCGAACCACCTTGCGGAACGCGCGGAACGCCCCGCGCCAGCGCAGACCGTGCAGCGTGCGCACGCCGGCGAACTCCGGCGCGGTGTCCGGGTCGACGTCGCGCAGCCGGGTCACCAGGGCCTGGATCTCGTCCAGCCCGGTGGTGTGCAGGTCACGCAGCACGACGGAGAGCACGACACGCTGGCCGGACATGGTCTTGTCCAGGGTCAGCTTGCCGTGCGCGCCGGGATACCGGGCGATCTTGGGCCGGACGCCGTCCAGGATGGCGGCGTTCGCCTCGGGATGCCGTACCAGCACCCGGGCCGCGGTGTGCAGCACGAACGTGACCGGCGAGATCCGGCGGGCGGCGCGGATCTCGTTGATCCGGCTGAAATCCACCTCGGTGTCCAGGAACACCGGCGCGAACTCGCGAGTCTGCCGCAGGAAGTAGAGGGTGTGCCGGCGCTGCGGCGCGACGGTGCTGATGATCGGGTCGCCCATCGGCGCCTCACACCCTTTCCAAGGCGAACCCCGCCTTGATCCACTTGCTCGACTCCACCGCGATGCCGAGCACCCGGTCGCCGTCGACCAGTCGCGGCAGCACCCGCGCCAACTGCTGGAAGGGCAGCGCGTTGGCGTTGTTGCCGGTCTCGGCGACGACGCTGATCTCCTGCGCGCCCGGCACGTCGAGCCGGGTCGTGATCCGGTCGGTCATCCGGCCGGACAGCTGCGGCGGCAGCAGGTAGTCCACGTCCGTCGCGGTCCAGCCCAGTTCGTCCAGCAGCTCCTTGAGGATCTCCTCGGCCATCGCCGGCACGGACTCCTCGATCGCCTTGTAGTCCTCGCGCGACCCGGTGCGACCCGGCTCGTGGTCGGCCGGGCCGAACCACTCCAGGACCTGGCCGGGCGCCCGGTCCTTGCCGGTCAACCGGGTCAGCACCGTGCGCAGCACGGTGGTCTCCGCGCCGTCATCGACCGGTGCGCAGGACAGCACCGCCGCACCGGCCCCGTCGCCGAACAGGGCGACGTTCACCAGCTCCGCCGGCGGCAGCGAACGCAGGTCCATGTCGAGGTCGTAGTGTTTGGCGATCACGTCGCCGCCCAGCACCAGCGCGGTGCGATAGCCGCCGGCCGCCATCAGCCGCCGGGCTACGTCCAACGCCTGGAACGCGCCGGCGCAACCGGACTGGAGCTGGAAGGTGGGCACGCCGTCGATGCCGAGCCGGTCGGCGATCACGTTGACCGTGGCCGGCATCAGGTTGTCCGGGGTGGCCGTGCCCAGCACCACGAGGTCGACGTCCGCGCCGGTCAGCCCGGCCTCGGCCAGGGCCCCGCGACCGGCGGTCGTGCCGAGGTCGGCGAGGGAGTAGCGCACCTCGCCGCTGTCCAGGTCGACCGCGAGATGGCGGGTGCGGGTGCCGACGAACGCGTCCACCCACTGCACCCACAGCTGATCCATACCGAACCGGCGGGCCAGTTCGGCGTTGCCGACCGGCGGTCCGGGCAGGGCGGTGCCGACCGAAAGCAGGCGGATTGACGAATCCATGTCGTCCAGCATCGACACACCGGCTAAAGCGGCCCTTGCGCCCGACTTCGCCAGTCCCACTCCTTGCGCACTAAGCGATTTCGCTGATGTGGCCCCGGCGTGCCGTCGGTACGGTGCCCGGTGAATTCAACCGGTCCGGAATGGGGTGCGGATATGCACACTCGCAGGCGATTCCTGTCGCTGTCGGCCGGCACGATCGCGGCCGTCGCGAGCGGCGCCGGGCTGACCGCGTGCAGCGCGGCGCAGGGCAGCCCGGGCGACATCGACGCCGGGCCACCGCAGTCCGGCGGCACGATCACGTTGGCCGAGCCGACCTCGCCGATCGGCTGGGATCCGCACGTCGGCACCGAGGACCTGCTCGGCCTGATCCTGCGCCCGGTGTTCGACTCGCTGGTGGCGGCGAGGACCGACGGCACGTTCGCGCCCTGGCTGGCCACGTCGTGGACGATCTCGCCGGACGGCCTGAACTACACCTTCACGCTGCGCAAGGACGTCACGTTCACCGACGGGACACCGTTCGACGCCGCCGCCGTGCGGGCGAACTTCGACCACGTGGTCGCGCCGGGCACGGCCTCCCGGTACGCGAAGTCGCTGCTCGGTCCGTACGTCGGCACCACCGTGCTGGACCAGAGCACGGTGCGGATCACGCTGAGCCGGCCCTATTCGCAGTTCCTGCAGGCCGTCAGCTCGACCTATCTCGGTTTCCACTCGCCGAAGGCGTTGCGCGAGCATCCCCACGACCTCGGCTCCGGCGGCCGGTACACGGTGACCACCGGCGCGTTCACCTTCGCCTCGGTCACCCAGGGGCAGCAGGCGGTGTTCAAGCGCCGGCCGGACTACAAGTGGGGGCCGGGCTCGGCCAAGCACACCGGACCGGCCTATTTGGACGGTTTCACCGTGATGTTCGTGCTGGACGACCAGACCAGGGTCGGCGCGGCGACGGCCGGCCAGGTCGACATCGCCGACCAGGTGCCGGCCAGCCAGCTGCCGGTGGTGCGCAACATGGGCAGCGTGCGCCTGATCAGCCGGGACAGCCCCGGCGCGCCGTACTCCTACTACATGAACACCGGCAAGCCGCTGTTCTCGGACGTCAACGCGCGCAAGGTGATGCTGCACGGCGTGGACGTCGATGGCATCACCAAGGGGCTGTTCCAGGGCCAGTACCAGCCGGCGTCGTCCGTGCTCAGCCCGTCCACCCGGGATTTCGCCGACCTGGCCGACCAACTCGGCTACCACCCCGACCGGGCGGAATCCCTGCTGGCCGCGCTCGGCTACACCGACACCGACGGCGCCGGCTACCGGACCAGGAACGGGCAGCGCTTCGCCGTGCGGATGCCCTTCGCCACCGCGAACACCACCGACGAGCGGCGCGCGTTCAACACGGCCGTCCAGGACGGGCTCAAGCAGATCGGCGTGGACCTGGTGCTCACCGAGCTCGACGCGCCGACCTACATCAACCGGGCCCGGGCCGGCGACTACGACCTCTCGGCGCTCGCCTGGGGCGGCTCGGACGGCGCCGTGCTCTGGAACCTGTTCTATTCCAAGAACCTGGTGCCGGTCGGCGGGGCCAACGTGGCCTGGGTGGCCGACCAGACCCTGGACGCGCTGCTCACCGGCGCCGAGAACACCACCGATCAGGACAAGCAGCGACAGTTCTACCGACAGGCGCAGGCGCGGGTGATCGACCAGGCCTATGTGCGGCCGGCCTACGTGGCCAAGCGCGGTCTCGCCGTGCGGCCCGAGGTGCACGGGTTCAGTTTCGACGCGGCCGGCTGGCCGTTCATCTACGACATCTGGCGCGGCTGATGCGGGCCGGCCGCCGGCTGCTGGCCGGACTGCTGGTGCTGTGGGGCGCGGCCACACTCACCTTCCTGGCCCTGCACCTGATTCCGGGCGATCAGGTGGACGCCATCCTCGGCCCCAGCCTGAGCGTGACCCCGCAACTGCGCGCGCAGATCACCGCCGAGTACGGCCTGGACCATCCGTTGGTCGTGCAGTACCTCGACTATCTCGGCCGGCTGCTGCGTGGCGACCTCGGTCAGTCCTACCAACGCGACATGCCGGTGGGCAGGCTGTTGGCCGAACAGATCGGGCCGACCGTGCAGCTGGCCCTGTCGGCCGCGCTCGCCGCCTTCGTGGTGGCGATCCTCGCCGTGCTGGTCACGGCCGGCAGCGGCCGGTTCGGTCGGTGGCTGGCGTCGGTGATCGAGCTGCTCGCCGTGTCGGTGCCGAACTTCTGGCTCGGCCTGATCCTGCTCACCGTCTTCTCGTTCCGGTTCCCGATCTTCCCGGCGGTCGGCGCGGCCGGGCCGCTCGGCCTCGTCCTGCCGACCGCCACCCTGGCCCTGCCGTTGGGCGGGGTGCTGGCGCAGGTGATCCGGCAGGAGCTCGAACTGGCCGACGGCCGGCCGTTCGCGATCAGCGTGCGGGCCAGGGGCGCGAGCGAGGTCCATCTCACGCTGCGGCACACCCTGCGGCACGCCGTCACGCCGGTGGTCACGTTGTCCGCGTGGGTGATCGGTTCGCTGATCGGCGGCACCGTGTTGGTGGAGAACATCTTCGTACGCCCCGGCATCGGCCGAACGCTGGTCGGCGCGGTGGTGTCCCGGGACACTCCGGTGGTGACCGCGATCGTGCTGCTGTCCGCGGTCGCCTTCGTGGTCGTCAACACCGTGGTGGACCTGCTCTACCCGATCATCGATCCCCGACTGCGCGCGGAGAGCCGAACATGAGCGTCGAACTGGCCCTGTCGGATGCGGTGTCGGACGAGGCGCCGGCCCGGGTCGACGGACGGTCCCGACGGATCGGCGCGTGGCTCGGCGCCACGCTGTTGGTCCTGGTGCTGGCCGTTCTCGTGTTCCCCGAATGGTTCTCGAGCGGACGGCCGAACGCCACCGACGTGCGGCACGCCTTCACCCCACCGTCGCTCGGACATCTGTTCGGCACCGACGAACTCGGCCGGGACGTGTACACCAGGGTGGTCTACGGCGCCGGCATCTCGCTGGGCATCGGCGTGCTCGCGGTGGGCATCGGGGTGGTCGGCGGCGTGCTGCTCGGCTTGCTTTCCGGGTTGGGGCGAGGGTGGGTCGACACGGTGGCGATGCGCGTGGTCGACGTCCTGCTGGCCGTTCCCGAGTTGCTGCTCGCGCTGCTGGTGGTGGCGATCATCGGACGCGGCTCGCTGAACGTCGCGCTGGCCATCGGCGTGGCGGCCGTTCCGCACTTCGCCCGGCTGGTGCGTGGCCAGGCGCTGTCCGTGCTGCGATCGGAGTACGTGGAGGCCGCCAAGATCCTGGGCGTGCCGCCGGTGCGCTACCTGGGGCGGCACGTGCTGCCGAACGTGGGCGGGCCGCTGGTGGTGATGGCGTCCATCGGCACCGGCTCGGCGATCACGGCCGCGGCCGGGTTGAGCGTGCTCGGGCTCGGGCCGCCCGCGCCGTCCCCGGAATGGGGCGCGATGCTGTCCGAGGGACAGGCCTATCTGGGCACCGCGTGGTGGATTGCGGTGTTTCCCGGGCTGGCCGTGGTCGTCGTCGTGCTGTCGGTGACCCTGCTCGGTCGCGGCGTGCAGGCGCGGCGGCTGCGCTGAGCGCGCGCCGCCGCGCGCCGGGCTACGCGGCGACCGGTGCGGTCAGCCCGACGACGGCCGCCAGCCGGCGGCAGGACGCGATGCGGTCGTTCGGGTCGTAGGTATTGCTGACCACCATCACCTCGTCCGCGCCGGCCGCGTCCGCGAGTTCGGCGAGTCGGGTGCGGACCAGCTCCGGGCCGCCGGCGAGGTCAGAGCGCAGGTCCAGCGGATCCGCGATCCGCCGCTCCGCCGCGCTGTACCGGTGCGCCAGCGCCTGCTCGGCCGGCCGCAGCGGCTGCGGGTCGCCGGCCAGCTGCTGCACGTTGGCCAGGCGTTCCGAGGCCGCGATCGCCTCGCCGTGCGCGTCGTCCTCGCCGACCCAGACCCGCAGCACCAGGATGGCGTGCGGCCGGTCGCCCTCGAACGCGGCGCGGTAACGGCGCAGCGCGGCCACCGCGAGCGCGGGATCGCGGAAGCCGGCCGACAGCGCGTAGGGCAGGCCGAGCCGGGCCGCGGCCTCGGCCGACGACGTGCTCGCACCCAACAGCACCACCGGGGGCAGGGCCACGTCGTCCGGCATCACCCGGATCTCGGCGGGCGCGCCGGCCGGAAACGGGCCCAGGCCGGCGAAGGCCAGCACCAGCGCCAGTTGCCGGTCGAACGAGTCCCTGGTCTCCGGCTCCCGCCGCAGCGCGGCCGCGGTCACGTCGTTGTTGGCGCCGGTCGCCCGGCCGATGCCGAGGTCGATCCGGCCCGGGAACAGCGCCTCCAGCGTGCGGAACTGCTCGACCACGTGCAGCGGCGCGTGATTGGGCAGCATGATGCCGCCCGCGCCGACGCGGAGCCGTTCGGTGACCGACGCCAGCCGGCCGATCAGGATCTCCGGCGCGGCGATGGCCCGGCTGGCCGTGCCGTGGTGTTCGGCCACCCACATTCGGGCGTACCCGAGCCGGTCCAACGCCTTGGCCAACGTGAGCGAATCGCACAGCGCCTGCCGGGGGCCGATGTCGTGGCGCACCGGCCCCTGATCAAGAACGGAGAAAATCGGCAACGGGACTCCTCGGTCGTTTCTCTGCTGGTGGTTTCTCTGCTGGGGACCGACCGCAGATTAGCGGCGGCGGCTGTCAATCCCGCTGAAGCCGAACTAAAGCTGGGACAACGAAACGATTGGTTCCGGCCCGATCGCGCTTGCCCGGCCCGCAATCCGCTGGCTAGCGTCCTGTGGGCGCAGGTCATGGCGACTGGTCGCAACACATTCCCGAAGGCGCGCGGAGGTCGCATTGTCACCCCAGTCAGCGGCGTCGTCGGCCGAGTTCGCGGACGCGCCGCCGTTTCCGCGGCGGCGGGTCTGTCCGTACGAGCCGCCGGCCGCCTACACCGAACTCAGCGAACGCGGACCGATCAATCCGGTCACGTTGTGGAACGGCCGCCAGGTCTGGGTGGTGACCAGCTACGCACTCGGCCGCGCCCTCCTTTCCGATCCGCGGATGTCGTCGGACCGCAGCCGTGACGAGTACCCCTCGATGGCGCCCAATCTCTCCGCCGAGGCGGCCCGCAAGCTGGTGCTGGTCGGCATGGATCCGCCCGAGCACGACGTGCACCGCCGGCTGCTCTCGCCCTACTTCGGCCTGAAGCAGGCCAGGGCGATGCGCCCGGCCGTGCAGGCGATCGTCGACGAGCTCGTCGACGACATGCTCGCCAAGGGCCCGGTCGCCGATCTGGTCGCCGATTTCGCGCTGTCCATTCCCAGCCGCACGATGTTCGCGTTGATGGGCATTCCCGATGACGAGGCCGAGTTCTTCGAATCGGTCACCTCGGGCATCATGCAGGGCGCCGACGCCGAAGGCGCGCAGCAGGCGGGCGCCCGGTTCGTCGCCTACCTGGACCAGCTGGTCGCGGCGCAGGAACAGGCGCCGGGCAGCGGTCTCATCGGCGAACTGGCCCGCCTGGTGGTTTCCGGCGAGCTCGACCACGCCGAGCTGGTGCAGATCACGATGGTGCTGCTGATCGCCGGGCTGGAGACGACCGCGTCGATGATCCCGGTGGGCGCGTTGGTATTGCTGGACCATCCCGCGCAGCTGCGCGGGCTCCAGGCCGGGACGGTGTCGTTGCCGGTGGCCGTGGAGGAACTGCTGCGGCTGGCCGCGGTGACCGACTTCGCCGCGATCCGCTGGGCCAAGGAGGACATCGAGGTCGACGGGCACCGGATCGCCGCCGGCGAGGGCGTCGTCGTGTCCTCGCCGATGGTGAACCGGGATTCCGCCGTACACGACGACCCGTACGCCTTCCGGATCGACCGGGGCAGCCGCAAGCACATGACCTTCGGCTACGGCATCCACCAGTGCCTTGGCCAGAATCTCGCCCGGCTGCAACTGGAAGTGGCCTACGAGACCCTGTTCCGCCGCATTCCCGGGCTGCGGCTGGCCGTGCCGGCCGAGCGGGTCACGGTCCGGCCGGTCGGCACCATGCAGGGCGTGCGCGAACTGCCCGTCACCTGGTGACGGCCACCCGAATCCCAGCGACAACACAAGGATGTGTGGTGAATCGTGGCTATCCCGGTTCCGCTTCACCTGGCGATCGCGCTCGACGGCGCCGGCTGGCACCCGGCCGCCTGGCGAACCGCGGCGGTGCCGGCCCACGCGTACTTCGGCCTGCGCTACTGGGCCGACCTCGCGGCGGAGGCGGAGGCGGCGCGCATCGACTACGTCAGTTTCGAGGACGAGTTGGCCGTGCAGTCCCCGTTGCCGACCGGCCGGGATGACCGCGTGGATCTGTTCCGGGGCCGGTTCGACGCGGTGCAGCTGGCCGCCGGCCTGACCGCGCGCACCCGGCATCTCGGGTTCGTGCCGGTGGCGACCACCACGCACACCGAGCCGTTCCACGCGTCCACCGCGATCGCGACGCTGGACCACGTGAGCACGGGCCGAGCCGGCTGGCAGGTCCGGGTGTCGCGCAACCCCAGCGAGGCGCGCAACGTCGGCCGCCGCACCATCCCGGAGATCGAGCCGTCCGGCGTCGCCAGCGCGACCAAGACGAGGTTGCGCGCCGAGCTGTACCGGGAGGCCGAGGACTTCGTCGAGGTCTCGCGCCGGCTCTGGGACTCCTGGGAGGACGACGCGGTCATCCGTGACCTGCCGACCGGCCGCTACCTCGACCGGGACCGCCTGCACCACGTCGACTTCACCGGAGCCACGTTCTCGGTGAAGGGACCGTCGGTCGTGCCGAGGCCGCCGCAGGGGCAGCCGCCGGTGGCCGTGCTCGCGCACGAGCACAACGCCTTCGTGCTGGCCGCCCGCTGCGCCGACATCGCCTACGTGACCCCCACCGACGAACACGACGCGGCCCGGCTCGTCGAGGCGATCCGGGCGGTCGAGGCCGAGGTGGGCCGGCGCGAGCCCGGCCTGAAGATCCTCGCCGACCTGGTCGTGTTCGTGGGCGCGGACGCGGCCGACCGCAAGGCGCGGTGGGACGAACTGGCCGGTGCGCCGATGACCAGCGATGCCGCCGTCTTCGTCGGGTCGCCGGTGGAACTGGCCGAGACGGTGCTGCGCTGGCAGGCCGGCGGGATCGACGGCTTCCGGCTGCGACCGGGATCGCACGCGGACGACCTGATCGCGGTCACCCGGGGCCTGGTGCCCGAACTCCAGGCCCGCGGGGCGTTCCGGACCGACTACCGGTCGGCGACCCTGCGCGCGCGGTTCGGCCTGACCCGACCGGAAAACCGTTACGCGGCAGCGTGATCCGAGTTCGAACGTCCGGGGAGTAGCGTTATGTCCACAGTGCAGAAGAAGCCGGGCGACCGGCAGGTGATCCTGGCCGCGGGCTTTCCGCACGGCAGTCCGTGGATCATCTGGAGCGATCCGGCATCCGGTCCGCAGGTCGACATCGCGTCGTTCCAGCACGCGGTGCGCACCGCCGAGGACGGCAAGCTGGATTTCTTCATGCTGGCCGAGGCGCTGCGCCAGCGTGAGCACAAGGGGAAGCTGTTCGACCTGGACATCACCGGCCGGACCCACGGGCTGACCCTGCTCAACGCGCTGGCCGCGGTCACCGAGCACATCGGTCTGGTGGCGACCGTCAGCTCGACCTACAACGAGCCGTACGAACTGGCCAAGCAACTGTCCACTTTGGACCATCTGTCCGACGGTCGAGCCGGTTGGAACATCGTGACCACGTCCGATCCCGCGTCCGGGGTGAACTTCCGCCGTGGCGGCTTCCTGCCGCACGCCGAGCGCTACCGGCGGGCCGGGGAGTTCCTGGCCACCGCGCGCAAGCTCTGGGACAGCTGGCCGATCGAGACCGTGGTGGGGGACGGGCCCGCCGGCCGGTTCGTCGACGATCCCGAGGTGGGCGGCTACCGGCAGGTCGGCGCCCAGTTCGACATCGCGGGCCGGTTCTGCCTGCCGGCCAGTCCGCAGCGGCACCCGGTGCTGGTGCAGGCCGGCGACTCCGCCGACGGCCGGCAGTTCGCCGTCGACAACGTGGACATCATCTTCAGCATGCACGCCGAGCCGAACGCGGGACGCGCCTTCTACGCGGACGTGAAGGCCCGGGCCAGGGCGGCGGGCCGGGACCCGGACTCGATCAAGATCATGCCCGGCACCCAGTTCGTCATCGGCGACTCCCGGCCCGACGCCGAGGAACGCTCGCGCGAGCTGGCGTACCGGCAGATCACGCCGCAGAACGCGATCGCCCGGCTGGAGCAGGTGTGGGGCCGCGACCTGTCCGACCACGACGCCGACGGGCCGGTGCCGCCGGTGCGTGACAACCGAGACGTACCGCACTCGGGCGGCTACGCCCCCGGCGGCCGGCCGCCGTCCGCGCAGGCGCTGGCCTGGTACGAGCGGGCCCAGGCGGAGAAGCTGACCATCAGGGAACTGATCATCGCGGTGACCCTGCGGCACACGTTTCTCGGCACGCCCGGCCAGATCGCCGACCAGATCACCGACGCGGTCCGGACGGAGGCGGCCGACGGCTATGTGCTGGCCGGTCTCACCCAGCCGACCGGCCTGGACGAGTTCGTCAAGTCGGTGGTGCCCGAACTCCAGGACCGCGGGGTGTTCCGCACCGAGTACACGGGGGCGACCTTCCGGGAGAACCTCGGCCTGCCACCGGTCGCGGGCCGCTGAGCGACCGTCGGCGGCCGGACTGCGGCCGGCCGCCGACGACGGCGCCGAACTCACCGGCCGGACTGCTGCCGGGGCGGTGTCTTGATGCCGAACAGCGCCAGCGCGAGGCCGAACAGGGTGTAGACGATGCCCACCTCGAACGCGATGTGGTAGCCGTGCAGGGCGGCCGCCGTGCTCGGATGGGTCGCGCCGCCGATAACCGCGCCGAACACCGCGACCAGCACGGCGAGCCCGAGCGATCCGCCCAGCCGCTGCGAGACGTTGAGCAGACCGGACGCGGCGCCGGCGAAGCGGGGCTCCACGTCGGTCAGGCCGACCCGGGTGACCAGGGTGAACAGCAGGCCGGCGCCGGTGCCGAACAGGATCATCGGGCCGAACAGCGAGGCGAAGTAGTCGCTGTCCGGGGTGACGAAGGTCAGCCAGAAGGTGGCGGCCACCGTCGAGAGGCTGCCGATGATCAGCACCGGCTTGATGCCCAGCCGCGCGGTCAGCGGCGAGACGAGCTGCGCCGAGGTGAAGATCATGACGCCCCAGGGCACGAAGGCGAACCCGGCCCGGAGCGGGTCGAGGCCCTGGATGCTCTGCAGGAACTGGGTGACGAAGAAGAAGACGCCGAACATGGTGCCGCCGAGGAACAACAGGATCAGGTTGGCGCTGACCCGGTTGCGGTGCCGGAACAGCAGCAGCGGCATCAGCGGTGCGGTGATGCGGGCCTCGACGGCGACGAACACCGCGAGCAGCACCACGGCGACGGCGAGCGAGGTCAGGGTCTGGGGATCGGTCCAGCCGTCGCTGGTGGAGCGGATCAGGCCGTAGGTGAGCGCGGACACGCCGAGGGTCGACAACAGCGCGCCAGCGATGTCGAACCGACCCTTGGCCCGCGCTGCGCCGGCGATGAAGAGCACGGCGAGGACTCCGACGAACACGCCGATCGGGACGTTGACGAACATGGTCCAGCGCCAGGACGCCCACTGGGTGAGCACCCCGCCGAGGATCATGCCGACGACGCCGCCGGCCCCGGAGACCGCGCCGTACACCCCGATGGCCTTGGCCCTGGCCGGGCCGTCGAACGACGTGGTGATCAGGGCCAGCGCGGTCGGCGAGCCGATGGCCGCGCCGATGCCCTGCAGGGCGCGCGCGGCCACCAGCACGCCCGCGTTCGGCGCGAGCCCGGCGAGCAGCGAGGCCACCGTGAAGACGGTCAGGCCGGCGAGGAAGACGTTCTTGCGGCCGAGGATGTCGCCGGAGCGGCCGCCGAGCAGCAGCAGGCCGCCGAAGGTCAGAGTGTAGGCGTTGAGCACCCAGGACAGGCCGGTCGCCGAGAAGGCCAGGTCGGTCCGGATGCTGGGCAGGGCGACATTGACCACGCTGGCGTCCAGCACCACCATCAGCTGGAACGCGGACAGCGCGGTGAGGATCAGCCCAGGTCGGCGCCGGCGTGGCGGCGGCGTGGCGGCGACCGCGGCGGCAGGTGAGGTGGACATCGGCACTCCGGTGCTGGGTCGGTGGGAGACGCGAACTTAGGGTACGGATCCGTTCGCTGTGCAGACGGTAACATGGCCGGCGCCGTTTAAGAAACGAAACGGTACCCTCAAGTGAGGAGGCGTCCGCATGTCCGTGACCGACTCGGAGCGACTGCCTGTCGCCGATGGCGCGAAGCGCCGGCGCGGTACGGCGCTGCAGCACGCCATCTTCGACGCGGTGTTCGACCTGATCAACGAGATCGGCTACGCCCGGCTGACCATGGAACGGGTCGCGCTGGCCGCCGGCACCAGCAAGGCCGTGCTCTACCGCCGCTGGCCCGACAAGGAAGCCCTGGTCCTCGACGCCCTGCGGGAGAGCCTGCCGACCATTCCGGAGGTGTCGGTCCACGGCAACCTGCGCGACGACCTGCTCGCCGTGCTGGAGGTGGTGCGATCGGCGTTCGCGATGACCAAGGGCACCGCGTTCCACCTGGTGGCCGCCGAGGCCGGCGGCGACTGCCGGGCGCTGGCCAATGAACGCGTGTTCGCGCCGGCGCACGACGCCATCCTGGCGACGATGCGGCGCGCCGCCGAGCGCGGCGAGACCCGGCCGGAACTCGTCACCGACCTGGTCGCCGACATCGGCACCGCGCTGTTGCGCAGCCGAGCCATCGACGGCGAGATCCCGCCCGAGACGCTGGTCACCGCGATCGTGGACGACGTGCTGCTGCCGCTGCTCAGTTCGGCTCGCTGAGCCGGATCGCGTTCGACGGGCACAGCTGCTGACCGAGTCGGACGGCCTCGCGTAACTCCGCCGCAGGCTCGTCCTGGAGCACGACCACAAGGCCCTCGTCGTCGTGGTCGAAGACGGTCGGCGCGCTCAGCACGCACTGGGCCGCGCCGATACACCGGTCCCGGTCGGTTTCGATTCGCATTTCCGCACCTACTTCCTGGGTCGACGATTCCACCCTAGGGTAGGTGTTCCGTGGGCGACAACCGCGCTTTAGAGCTCGCCAAGGTAGTCATTAGTCGCGCCGTCGATACTGTGTGGCGTCGATGAGTTCTCGGTGTGCTCACCTGTGACGGAGGCTGCTGAAGTGCGCATAGGGATTACTTATTTGAGCGCGTCACGGGACATTGACCGGGCCACGACGGACGAGAAGTACGGCGATTTCTTCCGCGAAGTCGAGTGGGCCAACGACAAGGGCTTCGCCGGCGTCTGGATCACCGAACACCATTTCTCCACCTACAGCCTCAGCTCGTCGCCGCTGCTGCTGCTGACCAAGGCCGCGACCGTCGCGCCGAACCTGCGGGTCGGCACCGGGATCCTGGTGCTGCCGCTGTGGGATCCGGTCCGGCTGGTGGCCGACGTGTGCACCCTGGACGCGGTCTCCGGCGGCCGGGTCGACCTCGGCATCGGGCGCGGCTACCAGTCGCACGAGTTCCACGGCTACGGCCGGGACCTGGCCGACAGCCGGGCGATGTTCGAGGAAGCTGTCGACCTGATCACGCAGCTGCTCACCAGCGAGGACACCACGTTCGACGGCCGGCACTACCACGTCGACGCACCGGTCACCGTGCTGCCCAGGCCCACCCAGAACCCGCATCCGCCGGTCTGGCTGGCCGCCGTCAGTCCCGAGTCGACCCGGTTCGCGGTGACCAGGGGCTTCAACTTCATGGGCCTGGCCCTGGCCACGCCGGCCGAACTGGCCAAGCACTGGCGGGCGATCGAGGACATCGCCCGGGAGACCGGGCAGTCGGTGGCCGGCCGGGAGTACTCGGCCAACCGCTACGTCTACTGCACCACCGACCCGGACGGCCGGCGGCTGGCTGCCCGCGAGGCCGCCCGGCAGATGGCCATGTCCCGGGCGCTGGCCACCGGCGCGGTGCCGGTGCACGGCGTGGCGCCGGCCCCGGCCGAGATCGACCCGGCCGACGAGGAACTGGCCTACCAGCGGCTGCTGGCCGGCACGCCGGACGAGATCGTCGCCCAGATCGAGGAGATCGCCGACTCCGGCGTGACCTACATCAGCGCCGGCTTCCAGTACGGGGCGATGCCGACCGAGGCCTCCTTCCGCTCGATGAAGCTGTTCGCGGAGGGGGTGCTGCCCGCGTTCGCCGGCACCACCGGAGCCGCGACACCCGCCTTCTCCTAGGAGGAAACCGTGCCCACCGTAGTGGCGATTTCCGGCAGCCCTTCCGAGCTGTCCAAGACCAACCGGGTGGCCGAGCACGTGTTGGCCGCGTTGGCCGGCGACGGCGCCGAGGTGGCCCACATCCGGCTGCGCGACCTGCCGGCCGTGCCGCTGCTGCACGGGGACAGCGGCCATCCGGCCATTGCCTCGGCGCTGGCCACGCTCGAGAAGGCGGACGGCGTCGTGCTGGCGACGCCGACCTACAAGGCCGCGTATTCCGGACTGCTCAAGGCTTTTCTCGATCTGCTGCCGCAGTTCGCGCTGTCCGGCAAGGCGGTGCTGCCGCTGGCCACCGGCGGCAGTGTCGCGCACGTGCTGGCGCTGGACTACGGCCTGCGGCCGGTGTTGCAGTCACTCGCGCCCCGGCACGTCGTGCAGAGCTATTTCCTGCTGGACAGCCAGCTCACGCTGACCGAGGACGCGGTTGTGCTCGAACCCGATGCCGCACGGACGCTGAAGGACATCCTGGACGACTTCGCGGACGCCTTCCGCGTCGCGCGCCGGGCCACCGCGGTCGCCCGGTCCAGCTGAGCGGGTCGGCGAGCCTGGAGCTCAGTCCACCGGGCTGAGCTCCAGGCTCGGGATCGCGGCGAGCAGCGCCCGGGTGTACGGGTGGCGCGGCCGGTCGAACACGTCGGCGGCGGCGCCCTGTTCGACCACCCGGCCGTCCTTCATCACCAGCACCCGGTCGCCGATCTGCCGGACCACGGCCAGGTCGTGGGTGATGAACAGCAGCGCGATCCCGGTTTCCCGTTGCAGCGCGGCCAGCAGTTCGAGCACCTGGGCCTGCACCGAGACATCCAGCGCGGAGACCGGTTCGTCGCAGATCAGCACCGACGGATCCGGGCCGAGCGCCCGCGCGATGGCCACCCGTTGCCGCTGGCCGCCGGAGAGTTCATGGGGCCGGCGGCCGGCGAACTCAGCGCCCAGCCCGACCTTGGCCAGCAGCTCGGTCACCCGTTCGCCGCGCTGGCGCCGGCCGAGCCGGGGGAGTGCCTCGCCGATGATGGTCGCCACGGTGAACCGAGGATCGAACGCGGCGTACGGGTTCTGGTGCACGAGCTGCATGAAGCCGCGACGCGGGCGCCGGGTCCGCTCCGGCAACGCCGACCACGCCTGGCCGGCCACGCGCACCGTGCCGGTGTCGGGAGCGAGCAGGCCGGTGGCGATGCGGGCCAGGGTGCTCTTGCCCGAGCCCGATTCGCCAACCACGGCAACGGTTTCCCCCGCGTGCAGGGTCACGGACACGTCCGACAGGGCCGGCCGCTCGGCACGGGAGTAGGTCTTGCCGACCAGGTCGATCTCCACCACCGGTCGGCCCGGCGTTGTCGTCGGCCGGTCGCGACGGGCGGGTACCGCGGCGATCAGCTGTCGGGTGTAGGGATGGTCCGGTCGGGTCAGGATTCGGGCCGTGGGGCCGGATTCCACGATCTCACCGGCACGCAGTACCACGATCCGGTCGGCCAGCCGAGCCACCACGGCCAGGTCGTGGCTGATCAGCAGCAGCCCGCGGTCCTGGCGGGTGATCCGGCCGAGCAGGTCCAGGATCTGTTCCTGGACGATGACGTCCAAGGCGGTCGTCGGCTCGTCGGCGATGACCAGCCGCGGCCGAGCGGCCAGCGCGGTGGCGATCAGCGCGCGTTGCCGCAAGCCGCCGGACAGCTGGTGCGGATACTGCGCGGCCCGGGCCTCGGGTTCCGGTACGCCCACCTCGCGCAGCAACTCGACGGCGCGTGCCGCCCGTGCCCGCCGGGACACGGTCTCGTGCAACCGGATCGGCTCGGCCACCTCGGCGCCGACGGTGCGCAACGGATCCAGCGACACCAGGGCATCCTGCAGGACCATGCCCACCGTGCGACCCCGGAGCCGTTGCCAGTCCCTCGCCCGGAACTGCCTGGTGTCCGTGCCGTACACCGACAGCCGATCCGCGTCGACCCGCGCTCGCCGGCCGGCCAGGCCGAGCAGCGCGCGGGCGGTCACGCTCTTTCCGGAGCCCGACTCGCCCACGATCGCCAGGCACTGACCCGGTTCGACGGTGAAGGACAGGTCCCGCACGACGGGTGCACCGCGACCGAACGCGATGGTCAGCCCCGCAACGTCAACCAAACTCACTGGGTATCCCTTCGTGTCGCGCCGCGCCCACCCTGCCCCGAGCCGCTAAAGCCGCCACTAAGCGCGTGCCACATCGTGGGACCGGTTCAGCGGACCGGGACCGTGGCCAGCGCGGAGCGGATCAGGTCGAGCAACTCGCTCGCCGCGTCGTGCACGAAGAAGTGGCCACCGGGCAACACGTGCGTGCGAACCTCGGCCGTGCTGTGGGCCGCCCACGCGTCGACGTCCGCCCGGGACACCAGTGGATCGGCGGCCCCGGTGTACACGTCGATCGGCACCGGCAACGCCGGCGCGGCCGGTGGCCGTGGACCGTGGCAGATGCCCAGATCGGCACGCAGCAGCGCGATCGCGGCCGCCCGCCAGTCCGGGTAGCGCCGCACGGTTTCGGACATGCCGCCGATGCGCAGCAGCAGTTCGACGAGCTGTTCGTCGGACATGTCCGACACCTCGGCCAGCGGCGCGCGCAGCAGCGGCCCGGGGAACGCCCCCACCAGCAGCCGCGCCGGCAGCGGTTTGCCGGTGGCGAGCAGCCGGCTGGTCAGGGTATGTGCGATCAGCGCCCCCATGCTGTGCCCGTAGAAGGCGTACGGCCGGTTCAGCCACGGATCGAGCGCGTCGGCGATCGCGGTGACCGCGGTGGCGAGGTCGCTGATGCGCGGTTCGCGCACGCGGGCCTCTCGCCCGGGCAACTGCACCGGATACACCGCGACGTCCGGCGCCAGCGCGGCCCGCCAGCCTCGGAACGCCGACGCGCCGCCACCGGCGTGGTGGAAGCAGAACAGCCGCAGCCGGTCGGCCTGGTCCGGCGGGGCGTCCAGCCAGTCAGGCACCGCCGGCCACAACCGCGTAGATCCGGCCGAGGCTCGGCGCCGACAGCACGTCCGGCAGGGAGATGCTCCGGCCCGTCGCCTGTTCCAGCGCGGTCAGCAGGGTGAGCAGGTGCACCGAGTCCCACCCGGTCACCTGGTCCAGTTCCCGGTCCAGTTCGTCGGTGGCCACCGCCAGCCCGATCTCGTCGTGGATAAGGGCGGTGAACTCGTCGCGGGTCATCCCAACTCCTCGGTCAACGTGACGTGCTCGGGCGGGGCGGCGATGTCGACGAGGTCGTGTCGGAACACCGCTTCGGCGCCGTCGTCGGTCACCGTGCTGAAGCCGTTGCGCGGGTAGAACTCCCGCACCTTGCTGTTCTTTGCGGACGACCGGTAGGCGCCGACCACGCTGCCCGCGCCGGTGTCCCTGGCGTGTCGGAGCAGCACGGACAACGCGGTCTGCTCCACGCCCCGGGCGAACACCCGGCAGCTGAGCAGGAAGTTGTCGATGTGCAGGACGTCGGCTTCCCGGTGGGCCAGGATCGCGCCGACCAGTCCGTTGTCGCCGAAGCGGTCGGCGGTGCGCAGCGCCAGCACCAGCGCGTCCGGGTCGCGGATGAGGGCCTGCACGTCGGCCGGCTGCAAGCGGCGGGTGGTGAGGTTGAACTGGTTGGTGCGCAGGGACAGCTGCGCCACTCGGTTCACGTCCTGCTCGCCGGCGGCGAAAACCCGCACCGCGACGCCGAGTTCGGACAGGTAGTCCTGGATGGAGTCGAAGGAGTTCAGGAAGTCCTTGCGCACCAGCTCGTCCCGGTACTTGGTTGGCCGGTCGCGGTCCTCGGCGGTCAGCTCGACCGTGTCGAACCAGCCGTCGGCCAGCAGCCGGTCGACGTGCCAGGCCGGCTCGTCGTCCAGGGTGATCACCGCGACCGCGGGCAGCTCCCGGCGTACCAGACCGCGCTCGTAGGGACTGTCGTCCGCGAACACCACGCTGTCCACGCCGACGTTGAGATCCTCGGCGAGCTCGACCAGGTTCTCGTGCTTGGGCCGCCAGTTGGCCACCACACGCACGAAGTCGTCCTCGCGCAGTGTCATCCCCGGATGCTCGCGCAGCACGGTGCGCACCGGCTCGATGTCGTTCTTGCTCACCGCGGCCACCAGCACTCCCTGGGCGGCGAGTTGCCGCACGGTGCGCTGGAACGCGCGGAACGCCTCGCCCCGATAGCCGTCGGCGACCTCGATACCCTCCGGCCCGTCGTCGCCGAGCACGCCGCCCCACACCGTGCCGTCCAGGTCGACGGCCAGCACCTTCTTCGCCCGGCCGGTCAGGTTCCGGGCCAGATGTCCGATCTCGCGGGCGTATCCGGCCAACAACTCGGTGGACAGGTGCGCCTTCGCGTAGACGCTCAGTCGGGCATCACCGGCCGGGATGCCGTCGGCCAGCAACGAATCGGTGTCGACCACGACCACATTCCGGTGGGCCGCGGTCAGCCGCAGCAGACGCGCGTTGGCCTCGCGCCAGGCGGCACCGAGTTCGGCCCTGGACCGGTGATCGACCAGCGCGGCGGTGCGCGTGCGGGGGAGCGGGATGGTGTTCAACACCAGCGTGCCCGCACCTCGCTCGGCGAACCGCGCGGCCAGCCCGGCCACGAGCGCCACCTTGGCCTCGAACACCGCGCGCACGTCCTCGGGCCGCCACGGCGTCGGCACCTCGTCGAAGATCAGCGCCGGATCGAGCAGGCACAGCACGATCTCGGGCCGGGCCGAGTACAAGTCGCTGTCCGAATCGGACAGATCGACGACGTAACTGTCGAAGTCGGACAGCACCGGCCTGAGCAGCAGGCCGTGCCGGGCGAACTCGACGGTCAGCGGGGCGATCAGCGCGGCCAGCGTGCCGTGACCGGTGATGGCGACGGTCAGCGCGGACGTGTCCGGGTGCGCCCGCAGCACCTCGTCCGGGTTGAGCCGGGACAGCCACGCGCCGGCCCGCCGCAGCAGGTCGCGGCTCTCCGGCGGCACGTCGGCGAGCAGATCCCGGACCAGCGGATAGTCCGACGCCAGGCGGCCGGTCCGGTGCAGCCGCAGCAGTTGCTCCGCAGCGGTCGTGGTGGTCATGCCGCCATCGTGGCCGCCGGCTCTGAAGCCGACCTAAGCGCGAACTTCGGCGCCACCTACGCCTTTAAGTACTTTCTACGATGTGGAGCGCCCCCTGACTTGGGCAAACTGATCCGGTCCGGGTTCTCGACAGTGCCGTCGAGCGTGCGAGCGCAGGGGTGAGGGGCACACGGTGGCATACCAGGTTCTCGGTGCACTGCGGGTGGCCGATGAGAACGGATCGGCGTCGATCGGCGCGCACAAGGTAAAGACGCTGCTCGGCGTGCTGCTGGTCCGCGCCAACCAGGTGGTGCCGGCCGACCAACTGCTCAACGAGCTGTGGGGGAGCAACCCGCCGCGGCGCGCCACGGCCGGCCTGCACGTCTACGTCTCGCAGCTGCGGCGGTTCCTCGCGAACACGGTCGATCGGCCGGACCCGCTGGTCACCAGGGCTCCGGGGTATCTGTTGCAGGTCGGTTCGGACGAACTGGACCTGTTGGTGTTCCGCCGGTTGGTGCAGCGCGGACGGTCCAGCATGCGAGCCGGCAACCATGAGGAGGCGTCGGCGGCGTTCTCCTCGGCGCTGGATCTGTGGCGCGGCCCGGCCCTTGACGACCTGCGCGACGGCGAGGTCATCGGCAGGTTCGTCAGCTGGCTCGAGGAACTCCGGCTGGAATGCGTCGAGATGCTGGTCGAATGCGACTTCGAACTCGGCCGGCACCGCGAACTGGTCGGCTTCCTCTACGACCTGGTCTCCGAGCACCCGCTGCACGAGGCGTTCTACCGGCAGCTGATGCTCGCGCTGTACCGGTGCGAGCGGCGGGCGGACGCGCTGCGGGTGTACAAGACCGCGCGCGAGACGCTCACCGCCGAGCTCGGGCTCGAGCCCTGCCGGTCCCTGCGTGACCTGCACCACGCGATCCTGCTCGGTGACGGCGATCGGCTGGCCGGCTGAGCCGCCGATCGCCGTCGTCCGTCAGTCCACTTTGGCCATCAGATTGGCCAGTGCGGCGCGGGAGCCCACGTTGAGCTTGCGGTAGACGTGGCTGAGGTGCACGTCCACCGTGCGTGGGCTCAGCGACAGCTGTTCGGCGATCTTCTTGGTGCGGATGCCGGTGCCGGCGATCCGGGCGATCTCCCGTTCTCGCTTGGTCAGCACCGAGAGATCCACGTCCGGGACAGTCGTTTCGTCCCCGTCGACCGAGGCGGTGCCATCCTTCGGGACGATCCGCCTGCGCAGCGTCTCGGCGTCCTCATACAACACCACGGCGCCGCACTGGAGTGCGAGATCCTTGGCCAGCAACAGATGCGCGTCCGCCTCGGCGATGCGGTTGTCCAGCTCGGCGCTGTGCGCCGCGAAGGTCAGCGAGCGGATCTGGGCGCCCGCCATGCCCAGCGAACCGTACAGATCGGCGGCCTGTTGGTACAGGGCGGTCGCGGCCGCGTAGTCCTGGCCTGCGCGCACCAGGT
Organism: Kutzneria buriramensis; assembly: GCF_003387475.1. Classification (GTDB taxonomy): domain Bacteria; phylum Actinomycetota; class Actinomycetes; order Mycobacteriales; family Pseudonocardiaceae; genus Kutzneria; species Kutzneria buriramensis. The sequence continues at coordinate 33,242 of NZ_QUNO01000029.1, forward strand.
GGCCCCGGGCGACCATGGCCGAAGCGAAGTGGTTCGGCTGGCCCACCGCGGCCGCGGCCTCGTCGCAGCGACGAACCCAGTCGGCGGTGCGGGAGTCACCGCTGTTCGCCGCAGCGTTGGCCAACATCTCGTAACACCGCGGCCGGATCAGCGGTGGAATGCCCGGTAGGTCGGTGCCCCCGCCCGCGTGCAGCACCAGGCTGGTGCACCGGCGGTCGTCGCCCTCGATCTCCAGCACCCGCGCCAACAACAGGATTGCCTGCACGCCGAACCACCAGCCACGGGGCAGCCGCATGGCCACCGCCTGCTCGGCGTGCGCCACCGCGATCCGGCTCCCGTCCGACCGATCGATCCACGCCAGGTACGCGGATTCGAACATGATCGCCAGGTCCCGCACGTGCCGCGCGCCGATGCGGCCGGCCACCTCGGCGGCTTCGGCCGCCGCCCGCCGCGCCTCCGCGAGCCGGGCCACGGCCTGGTAGTTCTGACTCAGCCCGAGCAACGCGATGACCCGTTCGCCGTGTCGGCCCTGCTGACGGGTCAGGGAGACCTGCCGGGACAGATGCCGTTCGGCATCGGCGAAGCGGGTCAGGATGCGTTCCACCCAGCCGAGCAGGGTGAGGCAGTCGGGGTGATCGGCCAGCTCCGCGTCCGTGAGCGTGTCCACGATCGCGGCGCAGTCCACGGCCATGCCGGTGGCCAACTGGACGTCGCCCCGGTAGCTGGCGAGCAGGCCGCGCAGCGCGAGCAGGCTGGCCGTGTCGACCCGATCGCCTTGCCGGCGGGCCAGTTCGAACACCGATGCCAGCAGTTCCTCGTCGGGCAGCTCGCTGCCGAACAGGCCGGTGACGGCCTGTCGGCGAAGCAGTCGGACGAGGGCGCCCAGATGGGCTTGCGGCTGTTCCCGCAATCCGGCCAGCTCGACCGCGAGCACGGTGCTCGCCTCGGTGTAGTTGCCGAGCAGGCACTCGACCAGGGCGCATTCGGCCACCGCGCGGACGCGCTGGCCGGCGCTGACCGCCGGGCAGTGCCGGATCAGCACCTGCAGGAGCTCACGGGCGTCAGACAGCTCTCCCGCGGCCACGAGCGCACTGGCCAGGACCAGCCGCAACTCGGTTCGTTCGGTGTCCACGGCGGTCAGCCGCAGCGCCAGCCGCAGCAGCCGAATCGCCTCCTCGGGGCGGTCGGGCAGCACATCCGCGGCGGCGCGGGCAAGGACGGTCAGGTCGTCGGGTTCGAACAACGCGATCGAGCCGGACACGTGCCACGCTCGGTCCTCGGCCGACGCGCCGTGCTGGGTCAGCAGTCCCAGCGCGCGGCGATGCGCGGCGTTCCGCCAGCACAGGTCCGTGCCGGCGTACACCAGCTGGCGTAACAACGGATGCCGGAACGTGAGTACGCCGACATCGGCCGCCGAGCGCAGCACGTCCCGGTACTCCAGCCCGGCGGTCGCGGCACACACCCGATTGCGGTCCAGCTCGGACACCGTGATCAGTGCGTTGATGTCGCAGTCGACCCCGAGCACGGCAGCGGCCTCGGCGACGAGCATTTCATCGGGGGAGAGCGTGGCGAGTTCGCTCGCGAGTAGCGCGGCGGCCAGGCCCGCCGATTCGGGTTCGCGCTGCCGCGGCAGCCGGAGCTCGGTCGGCTGATCCTGCTCGGACAGTGCCAGTAGGTACAACGGGTTGCCCTTGCTCACCTCGTGCAGATCGCGCAGGCGGTTCTCGTCCACTTTCCGCCCGTCGACGGCGAGCAGGCTCGCGGACTGGTCGACGCTCAACGCGCCGAGCTCGATCCGCTCCACCGTGCCGGCGGCCATGCCGTGCGCGAGAGCACCCGCCAGCCGAGCACACGCCTGGCGAGGGCGGTAGGCCACGACCAGCAGCAGCGGCGCGGGCACCGGATACCGCGCCAGGAAGCTGATGAATTCGGTCGATCGCCGGTCGGCCCAGTGGCAGTCGTCCAGCAGCAGGACCATCCCGTCCCTGGCCAGGTGGGTGAGCAGCGCGCGGAGAGTGGGCAGCACATCGGCGTCGGGTCCGTCGCCGGCGCGGTCCCGGGGTGCGCGCAGCAGGTGCTTGGTGATCACATCGGCCTGGCTCGCCGGCAACTCGGCGCACGCCTTCGCGATCACGTTCTCGCCGAGCGCGTTGGCCAGCGACCGGAACATGTCCTTGCGTTCGAACTCGCTGCTGCGCCCGTGACACACGGCCAGGCCGCGGCGCCGGGCCTCGGCGGCCAGTTCCGTCAGCAGCATGCTTTTGCCGATGCCGGGCTCGCCGGTCACCTGGATCGTGTGCCCGGAGCCCGGCGCCAACCGGTCGAGACCGGCCCGGAGCCGGTCGAACTCGTCGCTGCGGACGTCCGCCGCATCGTTGGTATGGCCGATCTCTGTCCCACCCACTATTGCCCCCCAGCTCAGTGCGTCATCCGAATCACTGACGTGCGGCCGGCCGGCCGTGCGCGGCGTCAAGCACGGGGCGACTCCGTTGAACCACCGTGCTCTGGCCAATTTACCGAAACTCCGGGTGTTCGGAAGCCCCGCCGGCTTCATGTCAAATAATAGAAACCTGGATCGGGCCCTTGACATTGTGCCGGAGCGAGGTCTGGGCTGAGCTGAACTGGCAGGGCATCCTCGTGGCCCGGTGCACGGTCGAGCGGCTCATGCGCAAGGCGGGGCTGCGTGGGCTGCCGCGCGACAAGTCCCCGCGCACGACGTGGCCGGCGCCGGAGACCGGACGGCCGACTGACCTGGTGGAACGTGACTTCGCGGCGACGCGGGTGAACCAGTTGCGGGTCGCGGACATCACTTGCGTGCGCACCGCCGCGGGCAGGATTCGAACCTGCGCACCGCGGCACATCCGGGTCCGTGACAACCGGAAGGTCGAACGGGCTGCCGATAGGCCGGACACGGCAGCGTGTGGCCGAACGCGACATCGGGCGGTCTGTGGACAGCGGGGGCCGTTCACGGTGCCACCGACGGCTGGTCACGCCGTTGACCGGCAGCTGAACGCGCTGGGGTGGCGCGAACTCCTCGCCGGAGGTGGCGGCAGAGGACCGGATCATGACGTTCTCTCCTGAAACCGGGCTGTGCCTTTGGCAGTCACGGCCGGCGCGGCGGGTGTTCCACACCAACCGGGAGCAGGCGGAGCACGGGGAAGGTGTGTGGCAGGCAGAGGTCGTCGAGTGCGGTCCGATAGGGGGGCCACTGATCTGGCCACTCCATGAACAGGGGCCAGGTCGTCCATAATGATCATGTTGATCGCAAACTGCGTCCCCCATCAGCCACACCGACAAGCTAACGGCCGCCAATGACCGAATGAGATCACGCCGCGCTGGGTTCCAATCCAGAGCTTCGAGAACGTCTGCGCCCCGCGGTAATTTCGGGGGCGAGGAGTATTGGAGTGTCATTGACTGTGTCGAACGCCGGACGCGCTGTCACCGTGTATGTGACCGTTTTTGTCTGAGCGTCGCGCCGGCGGACAGCTCTGCGTGGTGTGCGCGCAAGAGAAAAGTGTCGAATTTTGCCCTGTTGAACGCGCCGCTGCCCGGTTGTGGCGAATTGAATTCAAAAAGGAATGATTTATTTGGCTGTCGCTGTGGGGTTGCCGTTTGTGGCGGCGCTGGACGACGTGTTGTTCGATGTTCCGTACTGTAGTGCCGCGCAATTCCATGAGTACTATGGCGATGGCCTGCCGCCCCGTCGGTTGGGCATGGGCTGCGCGTGGCAGTCGTTCGAAGTCGCGCGGCTGGTGCGGGAGCGCAGTGGGGTCAAGGCGACCTTCCTGTACTCCGGGCGGCATGTCGCCGCCGTATATCCGCAGGCCGGCGGCATGGTTGTGCTCGATCCGTATCTGCTGCACCGTAGGCCGGTGGTGCTGCGGAAGGCCGAGGCGCGAGACGGTGTCGTGACGGTCGTCGAGGATGCCTTTCCATTCCGTACAACCGTGAACGGTGAGACGAAGCCGTCGAAACTCAGGTTGAGCTGGACTCCCGCGGACGGCCGCCTGCACAGCGAATATCTCCGATATAGTCCGAGGCTGGGCAGGTATGTTACTTTCCGTGCTTTCGCATTCCGGCCTGGCTTGACGCTGCCGGTGTTCCCGCCGCCGCGTGCGCTTGTTCGCCGGCTGTTGTTGGACGCCGAGCAGAACAATCTGTCGATCAGGAGTGTCGATCGGGACAGTGGTCGCATGCGTGAGCTGGTGTTGCCGTTCAGTGGAAGGCCGCGCGAGCAACTGGTCGACGCGCGTTGTCTGATCACCAGAGACAACCAGGGGGCGGTGAGTCGCGCCGGGACGGACGAATTTCGGCGCGACCTGGCCGGCATCTGCGCGTCCGTCTCCAGCAGCCCGGACGAGCTGACCGGCTACCTGCTCAGCGCCGCCGAGATCTATGTCGCGAGGGTGTCGGACGACGTTGTGGTTCCCGAGTACTCCATGGAGGACGAATGAATACCCGATCGTTCTTCCTGGCCGGGCTCATGCAAGGAGCCAGGTCGGGGGCCGACGTGGCCGACCAGGACTACCGGCGGCGGCTCCGCGACGTGATCGAACGGCACGAGCCGGACGCCGTCGTGCACGACCCCGTCGAGATTCTCATCGGGTGGTTCGCCGCGGACGAGGGCCGGATCCGCGCGGCGCACGCGGCACTGGCCAAGCGGCCGGTGATCCGGCGGGACGAGCTCGATCCCGAGGTGCTGGACCTGATCGGCGGTTTCCACAAACTCACCGATCTCGCCGCCGCCTCGGACGTCTGCGTCGCGTGGTTGCCCGGCCGGGAACCGAGCATGGGCACGGCGGCCGAGATGCAGCGCGCCTACCTGGCCGGACGCACGGTCGTGGCGATCACCAAGATGCGCCAGACGCTCGCGATCCTGGCATGCTCGACGGTGATCCTGCCGGATCTCGACGCGTTCGAGCAGTGGCTGGTGTCGGCCGGGGTATCGGCGTGAAGCCGGGGGACACGCGGGATGTGGCGGATACGGCGCTGGGTCCTGCTCTGGCGGTGACCCGTGCCGCGGTGGTGCGACCGGACGGGATCGCCATGACGTTCGTCGACTACTCCACCGACCGCGGCGGGCTGGAAACCAGCCTGACCTACCGGGACTTGGCGGAGCGAAGCGCCGCGGTGGCGGCCGGCCTGCTGGAGAACACCGACCCGGGCGGGCGGGCCGCGATCCTGTGTGGACACGGCGTCGACTACGTCGCCGCGTTTCTCGGTTGCTTGCGCGCCGGCGTGATCGGCGTGCCACTGTTCGCGCCGGAGCCGTTCCGGTCGGCCGACCGGCTGCTCGACGTGATCGCCGACTGCACGCCCGAGATCGTCCTGACCAGCGGCAAACACGCTGACGCTGTGCAGGAGTTGCTCGCCTCGCCCCGGCTTTCGACACTGCCGAAGGAGGTCATGCTGGTCGATGAGACCACGCCCGACGCCCGGACGGCATTGCCCGGTCCACCTGGCGGCGACGCCGTGGCGTACCTGCAATACACCTCGGGCTCGACCAGAGCGCCGGCCGGCGTGCAGGTCACCCACCGCAACCTGGTGGCCGGCGCTGCGCAACTGGCCGGCTGGGTGCCTGCGGACGAATCGTCGAGCCTGGTCAGCTGGCTGCCGTTCTTCCATGACATGGGCCTGATGTTCTCGGTCGTGCTGCCGTTGGCGAGCATGATCCCGGTGACGTGCTTGGCTCCGCTGGCGTTCATCCAGCAACCTCGACGCTGGCTGGAGTTGCTCACCACCCACCGCGCCACCGGCACGATGTCGCCGAACTTCGGGCTCGACCTGTGTGTCGACCGTGTCGGACCACACCAGCGCGCCGGAATCGACCTGTCCGCGCTGCGAACGCTGGGCAACGGCTCGGAACAAGTTCGTCCCAAGACGCTGTCCCGGTTCACCGAAGCCTTCCAGGACTACGGATTCCGGCACGAAGCCCACTGCCCGGGGTACGGCTTGGCCGAGGCGACCCTGGTGGTGACCGGGCACGACCCGGGGCAGCCGCCGCACATCGGCGCCTTCGACAGGCAGGAGCTCTCCGCCGGCCGGATCCGGCCGGTGAACGTGACCGATCCGCGAGCCCAGCTGATCGTCAGCTCGGGCCGGCCGATCCGGCAGGAAGTCCGGATCGTGCACCCCCAAACAGGCGCCGAGACGGACGCCGTCGGCGAGATCCGGGTGCGCGGCAACAACGTCTGCGCCGGATACTGGAGGCAACCCGAGCGATCTGCCGAGACGTTCGGCGCAGGCAACGCCGAGGAGGCAGGATGGCTGCGCACCGGCGACCTCGGGTTCCTCAGGGACGGCAGGCTGTACGTCACGGGCAGGCTCCGTGACCTGATCATCATTGACGGCCGCAACCATCAGCCGGCGGACATCGAGGCCACGGTCGAGGAGGCGTGCCCGCAGTTGCGTCAAGGGCGGGTGGTCGCCTTCGCCTCCGAGATCGACGACGCGGAGCACCTTGTCGTGGTCGCCGAACTGCTGTCGCCGACTTCCACCGTCGACGTCGGCGCTATCCGGGCGGCAGTGCGCGCAAGCGTGTCCGAACGTCACGGCGTGCGCGTCCACATCGTCGCCCTGGTGCGAAAAGGCATGGTGCCGATCACCTCGAGCGGCAAACTCCGCCGGCAGGAGGCCCGGACCCGGTTCGAGGGCGGCGGGTTCGAGCGTGGCTGACGTGCAACGGTGGCTGATCGAACGGCTCGCGGCGCACGTCGGTGTGCCGCCCGACCGGATCGACACCGACCGGCCGTTCGCTGACTACGGCATCAGCTCGCGGGACGCCGTGGGGATCGCCGGTGAGCTGGAAGACCTCCTGGACCGGCCGATCGAGCCGATCGCCCTGTGGCGACAGCCGACGATTCGCAAGCTCGCGGACTCCCTGTCCTCGGCCCACGCACCGCCGAAGACGGGGACGGCAAGGGCTGAGTCGGCGGTCGCCGTCATCGGTATCGGCTGCCGGTTGCCCGGTGGCGTCGACTCACCGGCCGAGCTCTGGCGATTGCTGATGGCCGGTGATGACGTCGTCACCGCAGTGCCAACCGATCGGTGGGAGGCCTATCCCGTCCCGGACGGGACATCGACCGCTGGTGGTTTCCTCACCCGGGTCTACGACTTCGACGCGGAGTTCTTCGGGATCTCGCCCCGGGAAGCCGTCGAGATGGATCCGCAGCAGCGCATCCTGCTCGAAGTCGTGTGGGAGGCACTGGAGCACGCGGGAATCCCGCCGGACAGCCTGGCTGGCAGCCGGACCGGTGTGTTCGTCGGGGCGGCCACCAACGACCACGGCCGGGAACGACTGGCCGACCTGGCCGACATCAGCGGGTGGACCGGAACCGGGGCGGCGGCGAGCGTGCTGGCCAACCGGGTGTCTTACGTGCTCGACCTGCGGGGCCCGAGTCTGACCGTGGACACGGCTTGTTCGTCGTCACTGGTGGCGCTGCATCTGGCGAAGCGCAGCCTGGATTCGCGGGAATGCGACCTGGCGATCGTCGCCGGGGTGAACCTGATCCTCTCCCCGGCTGTCACGGTGAACTTCGACCGGTCGGGTGCGTTGGCGCCGGGCGGGCGTTGCCGTCCGTTCGACGCGGCTGCGGACGGGTACGTCCGAAGCGAGGGCTGCGCCGCGGTCGTGCTGACAAGGCCTGAGGGCTCCGACGGTCCACACGCGACAGTGGTAGCCAGCGCCGTCAACCAGGACGGCCGGTCGAACGGCCTGATGGCGCCCAATCCGTCGGCGCAGCAGGAGCTACTCGCCGAGGTGTACTGGGGTATTCCACGCGAAAAGGTCTGCTATGTCGAGGCGCATGGCACCGGGACGCCTCTCGGCGATCCCATCGAGGCGACGGCGCTGGGGTCCGTGCTGGGTGAGGATCGGGCGCGTCCGCTGCTGATCGGCTCGATCAAGTCGAACCTCGGCCATCTGGAGGCGGCAGCGGGCATCGCCGGTCTGATCAAGGCGGTGCTGTCGCTCGACCACGGACACATCCCGCCGACACTGCATTACCACAGCCCGAACCCGCACATCGACCTCGATCGGCTGGGGCTAGCCGTGGCGGCCAAGCCCTCGCCGCTGCCGGCGGGCGGCGGCGCGCTGATCGGGGTCAGCTCCTTCGGATTCGGCGGCGCGAACGCGCACGCTGTGCTCCGCCAACCGTGAGACACGAGGTTCCACCATGCATTTCGGTGTGATGATGCTCGTCACAGACTTCTCTTTGGACGCGGCGTCGGTGGCCAGGGCGGCCGAGGACCGTGGTTTCGAGTCGTTCTTCGTCCCCGAACACACCCATGTGCCGGTGAGCATGGCCAGTCCACACCCCGGCGGTGTGGCGGTCCCGCCGGAGACCCTGCAAGGCGTCGACCCCTTCATCACGTTGGCCCTCGCCGCCGGGGCCACCACCCGGTTGCGGCTCGGCACAGGCATCTGCCAGGTGCCCATCCGCGATCCGATCCAGTTGGCCAAGCAGGTGGCCAGCCTGGACGTCGTGTCCGATGGCCGGTTCCTGTTCGGCGTGGGCGCCGGTTGGAACCACGAGGAGATGCTGAACCACGGTGTCGACCCGCGGACCCGGACCGCTCGGTTGCTGGAACACGTGGTGGTGATGAAGCGTGTCTGGGCCGAGCACGAGGCGTCGTTCGCCGGCCGGTTCGTCAAGTTCGATCCGCTGTGGTCGGTGCCGAAACCGGTGCAGCGCCCGCACCCGCCCATTCTCTACGGCGGCAACGGTCCCCGCGCGATCGACCGGGTGCTGGCGCTGGGCGCCGAGTGGATGCCCTGGCATGCGTTGCTCGGGGATGACTTCGCCGACCGCGTCGCCGAGCTACGGCACCGGGCCGCGGTGGCTGGGCGTATGTCCGTGCCGGTCACGGTGTTCGGGGTGCCGGCCGACGAGGAGATCATCGACATGTACCGCGAAATCGGCGTCACCCGGTGCGTGTTTCCGCTGCCGCCCGCGTCGGCCGGGGAAGTCATGTCCATGATGGACTGGTACGCGGAATTGGCCTGGGAGGTTGAATGATCGGCCTCTTCCCGATATCCGCCCGATCGCCCCAGTCGCTGCGATCCAACGCGGAACGCCTGGCGCACTGGCTGGAGAACGAGGGCGCCGAGGTCTCGTTGCCGGATGTCGGCTACACCTTGGCCCGGCGGCGAGCCCATCTCACCGAACGGTTGACCGTCGTCGCCGACGATCGCGAGCAGTTGATCGACCGGCTGCGCCGCGGCGACTACGACCGCGCGACGTCGGCCGCACCGCAGGCCGGTGCTGTCTTCGTGTTCTCCGGCCACGGCTCGCAGTGGACGGGCATGGGCCGGGAACTGATGACCTGCGAACCCGTGTTCGCCGGCCTGGTCGAGGAGCTCGAAGACGTCTTCGCCCACGAGTGCGGCCGGGCGCTGTCGGAGCTGATGACCGGTGAGGATCTCGGTTCCGCCAGCATGGCATTGGTTCAGCCGACGCTGTTCGCCACGCAGGTGGGGTTGGCGAGGACGTGGCAGCACTACGGGATCGAACCGGCGGCGGTCATCGGGCACTCGATGGGTGAGGTTGCCGCGGCAGTGGTGGCAGGTGCGTTGTCGGCTGCCGATGGAGCGCGGGTGATCTGCCGGCGTTCGGCGCTGATCGAACGGCGGCTGACCGATCACGGTGCTGCCGCCCTTGTGGAGTTGCCCGCCGCGAAGGTGATGCGGATGATCGGCCCCGACGGCGTGCTCGACCTCGCCGTGTACAGCTCGACCAGGGCGTCCGTGGTGACGGGACGTCCCGAGGATGTGGAACGGTTCATCGACGGCTGCGAGGCCGTCGGGATCATCGCGCGTCGGGTGCCGGGGGTGCGGTTCGCCGCGCACAGCCGGCACGTCGACTCCATCATCGACGAGTTGACCACGAGCCTCGGCGATATCGAACCAAGTGGCCTGGTGACCCCCTGTTATGGCACGGCGTTGCCGGGCGCGCCGCCGTCGTTCGATGCGGGTTACTGGGCGGACAACTTGCGCAATCCGGTTCGGTTCACGCAGGCGTTGCAGGCCGCGGCGGCGGACGGCTACCGGTGTTTCATCGAGATCTCACCTCATCCGGTCGTGGTGCCCGCCATTGTGGACACATTGGGCGACTCCGGGATCACCGGCGCCTCCGCGCTCTGCTCACTCAGGCGGGAGCAGCCCGCGCGGCCGACTCTGCTGGCCAACATCGGCCGGGCGCATTGCCGTGGGCTGACCGTCGACTGGGCAACCGTGCACCCCGTCGGCCGGCTAGCCGAGTTGCCCACGATGGCGTGGAACCGGAAGCGGTACAGGGCGGTCATCCGGCGTTCTGACGACCTGCATCCGCTGCTCGGAGTGCATGTCAAGCTGACCGACCGGCACATCTGGCAGGCAACTGTGGACCTCGACCACCTGCCTTGGCTTGCCGACCATCGAGTGAACACTCGAGCTGTGCTCCCAGGTTCGGCCTTTGTCGAGATGGTCTCCGCCGCTGCCTGCGCGGCATGGGAAGTGCCGATTGGCGCGGTCGAGATGTCCGATCTGGAGTTCCGGCGCCTGCTGCCGTTGTCACGGCCGGTGACACTGACGACCACCATGTCCCTGTCGGGCGACACCGCGAATGTGGAGATCAGCACGGACTCCGCCGTGCACGCGACCGCAACCGTCCGGCGGGCAGACCACCAGGCCGGTAGCGACATCGAAGGTGACATCGCGGCTGTGACCGAGTGGAGGGGCGCCGGCCCTCTCTATGAGCGGCTGCGTTCGACCGGGCAGGAACACGGCCCCGCGTTCGCGGGGGTGAACGCCGTGTCCGACGGCTGGTCCACAGTGTCGTGGCCGGACGAGTTGCCTCAGGACGGCCGGTTCACGCTGCATCCGGCGATGCTCGATGCCTGCATGCACGGGCTTGCCGCGCTGATCGCCGGGGAGAGGACCGGGACAGTTCTGCCGGTCGGGATAGGGAGCGTGCGTGCTCGGCGCTCACTTGGCCGTGACCTGGTCTGCCGGGCGAGTGTCAAGTCCGCGCAGGACAGCGACACGCTCGCGACCGTTGACGTGTACGAGAAGTCGGGGGCATGGATCGCGACACTTGACGGAGTGCGGTTGCGTGAACTTCACGGCTCCCCGTCTTGGGAAGAACTGCTGTACGCCGTTGAGTGGGTCGATTCGCCGCGGACCAGTGGACAGACCGGACGGGTCCTCCGAATGCCGGACGGAGTCGACGGCCGGCAACTGGTGCTCGACCTCGCGACGACTCTGCGGGAGATCCTCACAGCCGGGCCGCCCTACGACCGTGTGATCGTCGCGATCGACGCGGCGAATCCGGAGCACGCCGCCCTGGCCGGTCTGGTTCGAACGCTCCGGCACGAGCATCCGGAGCTCCCGCTGTCCCTGGTGGACGACCCGGACGGCACCGCGGACATCGCGATGACCACGGAAGACGAGGTCACATACCGAGACGGCAACCGTCGGGCGGCGCGGCTCATGCCCGTGGCGCTTCCCGCGCGAACGGACTCCGTGCTGGTCCGGCCGGATGGCGCTTACATCGTGACGGGAGGCACCCGCGGCCTCGGACTGCGGACCGCGGAATGGCTCGCGGAACAGGGCGCCGGCACGATCCTCCTGTGTGGCCGGTCAAGCCCTACGGTCGATGTCGCCAACGCTCTGGTGCTGACCGGCGACATCACAGAAACCGCCGAACGGGCCGTCGCGCTCGCTGAGAGCAGAGGGCACCGTCTGCGAGGTGTGGTGCACGCCGCCGGCGTGCTGGACGACGCTCTGCTGGAGGATCTCGACGATGACCGAATCCAGCGCGTGTGGCATCCCAAGGTCCTCGGCGCCCAGCGTCTGCGGGCCGCTCTGGGCGAGGGTTCGCTCGACTGGTGGGTCAGCTATTCGTCGCTGGCGTCGGTGATCGGTGCCCCCGGACAGGCCGCGCACGCGGCGGCAAACGCGTGGCTCGACGCGTTCGGAACCCAGTTGCGCGGCGAGGGCATCCGGGCGATCACCGTCAACTGGGGCCGTTGGTCGGAGATCGGCTCGGTGACCGGCAAGCAGGTCGCCGGGCTTGCCGGGATACCGACCAGCACGGGCATGGCGGTCCTCGGGGAGATCCTGGCGAGGGATATCGCCCAGGTCAGTGTGGCAAGGTTCGACAGCGCCGGGCTCGCCGCGGCGTACCCGCACATCGCCCGGTCGGACTTCTTCGCTCATTTCCACCCCACAGCACGGTTCTCCGTCGACTCGCTTGCCGGGCACAACGACCAGGACCGCCGCCGGATGGTCGGCACACGGGTGATCGCCCGTGCCGGGGCGGTGCTCGGGTTCGAACCGGGCGAACTGCCCGAAGACCGGCCGCTGGTGCACGCCGGGCTGGATTCGCTGGGCGCGGTGAAGATCAAGAACGCGATCCGGGAGGACTTCGCCGTGGAGATCCCGGTCGCCCGCCTGCTTGGCGGCCACACGGTCGCGGAGTTGACGGACGACGTGATGAACGAGCTCGGGAACGCGACCGGGGACCCGACCGCTGACTCGGCCGTGGCCTCGGCAGCGGCCGACCGTGCGCGCACCCGTGCGACGCTGACGGCGAAACGCCGCGCGGTGAGGAGGCGGTCGTGAACGCCGGGGAATCCATCGCTGTCATCGGGATGGCAGGTCGATTTCCGAAGGCCGGTGACCTCGACGAATACTGGGCGAACCTCGTGGCCGGCCGGGACTGTCTCGACGACCTAGGCGAAGGTGAGTTGCGGGCCAACGGTGTTCCCGAGGGTGTGCTGCGCAACCCCGACTACGTCCGCAGGGCGGCCAGTCTCGCCGGGTTTGCCGAGTTCGACGCGGAGTTCTTCGGTTTCGCACCGGGAATGGCCGCGGCGCTTGACCCACAGCAACGGTTGTTCCTCGAAAGCTGTTGGCACGCTTTGGAGGACGCGGCCTACCTGCCGAGTGTTGTCGACGGCGCGATCGGTGTGTTCGGCGCCGGTTCGTTCACCGGTTACCTACAGCACACCTTGCTGTCGCAGCGCGACCCGCGGCAGTTCCTCGACACGGGTACCTCCACCGCAGTCGTCGAGGCATTGACCATGGGGGACAACAACTTCTTTGCCACCAGGGTGGCGCACACGCTGAACCTCCACGGTCCCGCGCTCACCGTGCAGACCGCGTGCTCCAGTTCGCTGGTCGCGGTACATCTGGCGTGCCAGAGCTTGCTCTTGGGGGAGTGCGACATGGCGTTGGCCGGCGGAATGACGGTGAAGGTGCCGCACCGGGTCGGTTATGTCCACGACATCGACTCGATGATGTCCGCGGACGGTCGGTGCAGGCCCTTCGACGCGGCGGCGAACGGCACGGTCTTCGGCAGCGGCGGTGGCGCCGTTGTGCTCAAGAGGCTGTCGGACGCGGTGGCGGACAAGGACAATGTCCGTGCGGTCATCCGTGGCAGTGCCACGAACAACGACGGTTCGCTGAAGATGGGGTTTGCGGCGCCCAGCGTGCGGATGCAGTCCGCGGTGGTCGCCGAAGCTCTCGCCGTGGCCGGGTTCGAACCACAGGACATCGGATACGTCGAAGCGCACGGAACGGGCACCACGCTTGGTGATCCGGTGGAAATGGCCGCTCTGCGGACCGCGCTGCCGACTGCCGAGGACTGCGTGGTGAGCTCGGTCAAGGGCAACATCGGCCACCTGGAAGCGGCCTCGGGGATCGCCGGGCTCATCAAGGCCGTGCTCGCGCTGGAGAACGGCTGGATCCCCGGTACCGCACACTTCACCGAACCGAATCGGGAACTGAGGCTCGATGACTCGCCGTTCGTCGTCCGAGCAGACGGCACCGGTTGGGGAGAGCGGCCGAAGATCGCCGGAGTGACCTCGTTGGGCATGGGCGGCACCAACGCGCATGTGGTCGTCGCGGAAACGCCACGCCGTCCGGAACGGCCCGCGGACCAACGTCCCAGTGTGCTCGTGCTCAGCGCGCGGAACCAGAACGCGCTCACGGATATGCGGCAAGCCCTGGCTGCCCACCTTCGACGTAAGCCGGAGATCCCGCTGGCAGACGTGGCGCACAGTCTGTCTGTCGGCAGGCACCAGTTCGAGCACCGCTTCGCGGTCATGGCGTCGACAGCGGCGGAAGCGGTTGACCTGCTGGAGTCGGGGCAAGGCCTGGCGGACCCGCAACCCGTGCCGGCAAACCCGGACGCGATGCGCGTTTCCCTACCCGGCTATGCTTTCCAGCGAGAACACCATTGGATAGAGCCCCGTGCGACCGCTGTCGTTCAGGCCAGTCCGGCAATTCCGGGCGACCACCGCGACGTGCTCGCCGATCTATGGCGGGAGACACTCGGTGTCGACGACGTCGCGCCGAACGACAGCTTCTTCGAGCAGGGCGGCGACTCCGTCATGGCCACGGCATTTGTGTCACGGGCGCGGACACAGGGAATCGACATGCGCCCCAAGGATCTGTTCGACAACTCGACGTTCGATTCGCTTGTCGCCCACGTCGAAGCCAGGACCGCGCCGGTCGCGCAACCGGTGGAGGACCGCCGCATCCCCTTGACACCGACGCAGTTGTGGTATCTGAGTGCTTCCGGGCATCGACAGACACCGTTGCTGTTCCGGCTCGCGCCCGACTTGGATCGAGCGATCGTGCAACGGGCTGTCGCGGCGGTCACCGCACGGCACGATGCGTTGGGCCTGGTCCCGACAATGTCGCATGGCGTGTGGTACCAGGAGAGGCGCGAGCTGCGGAGAGAACTGCCATTGGTCACCGCTGACGTCGACAGCCTGAAGACAGCCGATGCGGTGCTGGACCTCGTCGGCGAAACAGCCTTCGTGGACACGGTTGACGCCGTCTTCCTTGCCGTGGTGGTAAATCAGGTGGATCGAGCGTCCGCGCGGATCCTCACCGAAGAGCTCATCACGGCGTGCGATCATCTCCTCGCCGGAAACGCGGTGACGCTGCCCGAGACGACGGCCTGGGCGCGATGGGCCCGGTACACGCAGGACCTGGTGAACGACCAGAGCCTGTTCGCCGAGCTGGACCATTGGACGGCGACTCTCGACGTTCCACCCGACGGTCTGTCCGTGTCGAATCCTGCTGGACCATGGCAGGTGCTCAGGTACGCCGCCAAGGCTGAACCGCTGACCGCCGTTCGGCGCCGCGCACAGGCCAAATGGGCAGAACTCCTGCTCACCGCCATGACCTCGGCCTGGCATCGGCTCACCGGACGAACCACGATGACTGTGGACGTGCTGGGCAGCGTCCGGCAGGCAAACCCGGCGATGAGCCTCGACAGGTCAGTGGGACTGTACTCGGCGATCTACCCGGTCACCTTCACCGCGGCGGAGAACAGGCTCGACGCCGTCCGGCAGTCCTGGCGAGATGTTCCCCGGCACGGCCTGGGTTATGGCGTGCTTCGCCACCTCTACGGCCCGACGGCAGAGCGCTTCCGCGACCTACCCGAGCCCAGCGTGTTGTTCGCTGCACAAGGGGCAGTAGGCAGGCCCGTCCGCGCGTCCCGTCAACCGCTTTCCCGGATGGCTCTGGACGTTGCCCCGACCGGTCGCCACCCTGTCGAGGTGCGTTGCCACACCGCCGACGGCGCATTCGTCGTCGAGTGGTGGCACGATCCGGACCGGTGCGACACTGCTCTGCTCGCCGCCTGGAATGACCAGACCGCGGTCGTGCTTGACGCGCTGGCATCGCCATGACGGATCCACCCGTACCCGTCTGGTGGGTCCACAGCTGACGAGTTCCCGCGGTCACTGCCGGTCGCCAGCCGGCGTGACGGCGGGGCAGGTGGCCGTGCCGACCACGACGGGGCGCACCATCGGCGGCGCCTTGGGCATCGTGTGGTGGCCGAGTTCCCCGACTGTGAAGCCGGCGTCCCGGATCGACGTCACGGTCGGGCGGTTGCACTCGCAGCCCACGACCAACCGGTTCAGCCAGTTCAGGCGGTCCTGCGTCCGGGCCAGCCCGGGCTCCGCGGACCGGACGTGTTCCATGAACAGCAGCCGGCCGTCGGAGCGCAGCACGCGCCGGATCTCGCGCAGCGCCCGCTGCTGGTCGGTGACCCCGCACAGCACCAGCGAGGAGACGACGGTGTCGAAGGTGTTGTCCTCGAACGGCAAATCCTCGGCTGGGGCCTGCAACACGGTCACCGGACGGTCGGCCGTCTCGGCGCGGCGCTTGAGGCGGCGCAGCATCGACACGTCCGGCTCGGTGACGGTCACGGACCGCACGTTCGGAGTGTAGGCGGCGAGGCTCGCGCCGGTCCCGCCGCCGATCTCCAGCACGTCGCCGCTCGCGTCGGCGAGCAGCCTGTCACGCAGCCCGGTCAGCAGCAGCTGCTCGGCGTCGGCCATGAGCCGGTCGTAGCCGGCGGCGAACAACACACTACGGATTCCCATGTCTGCCTCGCTTTCCTCGATCTCCAGGAAGTCGAAGCTAGGCGGATTCGCCGCCGTGGACATGAGGCAGTTGCCCCATAGCTAGTCGTCGAGCAGACCGTTGCGCATCGCGAAGAGGCTGGCGGTGGCCCGGTTGGTTGCGTCGATCTTCGCGTAGATGTGCTCGACGTGGTTGCGGGCGGTCTTGGGCGAGATGGCCAGCCGCGTCGCGATCTGACGGGTCGGCAGCCCCCGGGCGAGCAGCCGCAGCACGTCGATCTCGCGCCGGGTCAGCCGCGCCGGCCCGGTCACGGTGCGCGGCACCCGATGCCCGGCGGACTCCAACACGGCATCCACCGCACCCACGTCCAGCCGGCCGCTCGTGGCCTCTGCCCGCAGGAATGCCGCCGCCTCGGCCGGCCGCAGCGCCGGCCGGTGCGGCCGCTCCTCGATCTTGGTCCGGTACGCCTGCGCCGCCGCGATGATCCGGCCGGGCAGCGAGATCGCCGCGCCGGGCAGTTGCCGCGGATACCCCGAGCCGTCGAGCCGTTCGTGGCACTGCGCCGCGACCGCGCCGATCGGGGCGAGCACCGCCGACTGCCGCAGCATCCGCTCCGTAAGGTGCGGATACAGCTGCACGCGCTCCAGCTCACCCAGCCCGAGGGGCCCGGGCTTGTCCCAGATCGAATTCGACACGCCCAGCCGCCCCCACCCGTGCACCAGCGCCGCCCGGCGCAGCAGGCTCACGTCCGCCACCGGCAGGGCCAGCCGCTGCGCGGCTCCCACGGCCAGCTCGGCGACGGCCCGGGCGTGGCCGAGCATGTACGGCGACTTCAGGTCGACGAAGTCCGCGATCGCCAGCAGCGCCCGGTCGAACTCCGCTTGGCTCATCCGCATGCCCAGCGCCGGTTCGGCGTCGATGACCGCGTCCCATGTCCGCAGCCCGTCCAGGCCGTCGAAGACGTCCTCGCCGACCAGGTCCGCCAGCGTCGGGTCGAACTGGCGGCCCGCCCGTGCCCGCGCCAGCCGCACCGCGCCGGCCACGCCGCCGACCCGGTGCGCGACCTCCGTGAACTCGGCCAGTTGCGTCAGCCGGGCGGCGATCGGCACGTCACGGCCGCTGAGCCGGCCCGGCCAGCCCTTGCCGTCCCACTGCTCGTACGAGGCCCCGACCGCCTCCTGCACCACGTCCGGCAACCCCAGCTGCTCGGCGAGCATGCGGGCCAGGCGGGCGTGGCTGTTGATCATTTCGCCGAAGTCGCGACGACCGGAGACGGCGAACTCCAGCCCGAGCCGGAAGCGGTGCAGCATGGACTGGCCGGCGCCGAACAGCCGCAGCGTCGCCTGCGCGTTCGACAGGCTGCCCAGCTCGTGCTCGTACTTGCCGCTCTTGAAGGCGATGTCGTCGCTGAACCACTTCGCCTGCTCGTGCGCGTCCGAATGACAGCCCACGTTGACCAGCAGCGCCGTGTAGTAGACGGACAGCCGGTCCTCGTCGGGCAGCCCCACCCGGTCGGCCAGCCGCAGCGCGATCAGGCACTCCCGCAGCACGTGCTCCATCGGCTGGCCGAACCCGAGGTCGACGCCCAGCGACAGGGCCGCGACCACCTCGGCCAGCCGCAGGTCGCTCACGGCGCGCACTCGTAGCGGCAGTGGGTGCCGGTGCGTACGGCGGCGTCGAGGGTGGCGCCGAGTTCGGGCGCCTGGTCCGCGATGCGGCGGATCGCCGTGCGGATGGCCCGGGTGACGTTGACCCGGGCACGCTCGGCGTCCGACCCCAGCCGGCGCGGGCGACCGCCGAGCCCCACCGCCGCCGCCAGCTCGCGGACCAGGAAATCCCGCTCGACCTCGAGGCCGGCCTTGCGTTCCGGATCGTGCCAGGACGCCGCCTCGTCGATCTCCTCGTCCAGGTCGCGCAGCCGGCGGCGATAGGCGGCCCGCGCGGTGGCGTCGAGCACGACGTCCGAGGTGCTGCCGGCGTGCACGTCCAGATCGGGCACGGTGCCACCCGGTCCGGCGAGCAGGCCCACCAGCTGCTCCGCGGCGATGTCCTGGCCGGGATTGCGGATCAGCTCCGCCAGGTGCGCGAGTCCACGGCTGCGCGGCAGCCGCACCACGACCGTTCCCTGCCGCACGGTCCAGACGTCGCCCTCACGCGCCATGGTGATCGCGTCGGCTTCGGTCCGACCGGTCAGCAGCGCGGGAAGACGGTGCACGCGGGCCAGCCGCTCGCCCTCGTCGGCCATCGACCGAGCTTGCTGGCCTCGATTGCCCAGGAATGTGGCGTACTCCAGGCAGGACAGGGCGAGCCAGGCCGGGACGTCGGCCTCGCGATGCGCGGTCACGGCGGCCTGGAAGTGCTGCCGCGCGGCCTCGTCGTCGCCGGTGAGCGCGGCCAGCTGTGCCAGGCTGAGCTCGACGGAACCCAGGCAGCTGACGGCGCCGGCCGGGACGGCGAACCGTCCGGCGAACGGCGTGAGCGCCGGGTAGAGCACGGCCGCGGCGTCCCGGTCGCCGAGCGCCGCTGCGCCCGAGGCCAGCAGGGAGAGCGTCCACACGTAGACCATGTCGTGCCGCAGGTCGGGCAGCTCGGCGATCATCCGGGCGAAGCGCGTGCGGGCGTCGTCGTGCTCGCCCCGGTCGATCAGGATGAGCACCAGGGCCGCCTCGTGCGCGGCACGCAGCCGCGAGTGCTCAACCAGTTCGACCAGCATTCGTTCCATGTGCGCGGCGTCGTCCTCGTCCAGGCCGCCGAAGCGCCACACGGAGAACAGCTGGCCCCAGTACACCGCGTCGGCGTCCGGCAGCCCGCAACGTCGGCCGAGCTCCCACGCCTCCCGGGCGAGGTCACGGGCGTCGGACAGCCGGCCACGCAGCGCCCGCAGCGTCGACCGTCGGGACAGCGCGAGGTGCAGGACCGTCGGCCGGCGCAGGTCGGCGGCGATCCGGTCCAGTTCGACGAGCACGGCGCCGGCCTGGTCGAGGTCGCCGCATTCGAGGGCGAACACCAGCCGCCACATCTCGCCGTCGAGCGTCAGGGCCGAGTCGTCGGCGTTCCGGCCCAAATCGCCGATCCGGGCCGCGGCGGCCAGCGCCTCGTGCGGTTCGTGCTCGCCCCAGGCGACGTAGAGCTGGGCGGACAGGGCGACCGCCAGGGTCGACGGATCGCCGCAGGCCTCGGCCACCGACACCGCCGCCAGGGCGTGGTCGGCGGCGGCCTTGCGGTCGGCGAGCGTCGAGGCGACCGCGAGCCGCGCCAGCACCCGGCCCCTGGTCGGCGTCGCGGCGCCGGCCCAGGCGCGGTCCGCCCGGTGGAGCAGGTCGATGGCCGTCTCGTCGACTGCGTTGAAGTCGAGGTGTTCGGCGCGCAGCAACGCGGCGGCCCCGTACCGCTCCGGATCGTCCAGGCGCGCAGCCAGTTCCGCGGCGAGGTCGGCTTCGTGGCCGGCCTCGGCCAGCCGCCCGGACCGCTGCAACGCCGAAACCAGTGCGAGCAGGAGGTCGACCCGTTCCTCCGCGGTGTCCTCGGTGGACCGTCCCAATGCGACGATCGCCTGCCGGTAGTGCGCGACCGCGTCCTCGTACGCCAGCGCCGCGACGGCCCCGTCGCCGGCCGCGGTGGCGTAGCGCACGGCCTCCGTGGCTCCGCCGACCGGCCAGCCCGCAAGGAAATGGCGGGCCAACGTCGGCGCGGCCACGTGCGGATCGGCGGCGAGCGCGCGCCCGACGGCCAGGTGCAGCGCCGCCCGGTGGGTGGTTCGTTGGCCGTCGTACAGGACGTCGCGGACGAGGGAGTGCGTGAACGTGTACCGGTCCTCCTCGGCCCTGCCGAGCAGATCGGCCCTGACCGCCTCCTCGAAGGTCTGGGCGACGGCGTCGGGAGAGGCTTCCAGCACGTCGGCCACCAACCCGACGCGGATCTCCCCGCCGAGCACGGCCGCGACGTCGAGCGCCGCTGGTACGCCGGCGACCCGCTCCGCGCGCCCGCGGACCGCCTGCCGCAGCCCGGCGGGGATGTCGGAATCGAGCTGACGCAGCACGTGCGTGACGAACAGCGGATTGCCCTGGGTCCGGGTCAGCACCTGGTCGACCAGGTCGGCCGGCGCCCCGGACATCAGGGCCTCGACCTCGGCCCGGGTGAACGGCCGCGGGGCCAGCACGACCGCGAGGGCCGCCAGCCGTTCCACCACTGTGGACAGCTCGGGATCGAGGCGGGCCTCCGCGTCACGGTAGGTGGCGACCAGCAGCAGCCGGGTGTGCCGGCAGTGCCGGGCGACGAACTCCAGCATCAGGGCGCTCGCGCAGCCGGCCGCGTGCAGGTCCTCCAGCACGACGACCACGGGCGCGGTGTCGGCGACCGAGTCCAGGACCAGCGTGACCGCCTCGTACAGCGAGAACCGGTCCGAGGCCTCGCCCGCGCCCGGCCACAGCGGCGACAGCGCCGCGCCGAACCCGTCGATCACCGGAGCCGCACCGACCGCCGCCGCGCGGCGCATGACCTGGACCCACGGCCAGTACGTCGGCGCGCCGCCCTCGTCCCAGCCGGCGCCGACCAGCACCGCCAGGTCTTGGCTGCGGGCCTCGTCGCAGAACGCCTCGACCAGGGTGCTCTTGCCGATGCCG
Organism: Kutzneria buriramensis; assembly: GCF_003387475.1. Lineage (GTDB taxonomy): Bacteria > Actinomycetota > Actinomycetes > Mycobacteriales > Pseudonocardiaceae > Kutzneria > Kutzneria buriramensis. Next base: position 54,227 of record NZ_QUNO01000029.1, read on the forward strand.
GCCTCGCCACGGACCAGCACCAGCTCGCCGGCCCCGCCGCGGACCCGGTCGAGCGCGGACCGCAGCGTCGCGAGTTCCTCCTCGCGGCCGACCACAACCCTGGGGACAGTCGATCCGTGGTCCATCCGGAGCCGCCGTTCCGGTGTTCATTCGCGATGAACACCGAGTTCATTCTAGGCGCACGCCTTCCCGTCGAGAGTCCACAATCGACGGGAGAAGACGATGGACGAGCAGCAGGCAGCCGAGTTCACCGGACGGGTGCTGACCGACACCGCGGCCGCCGCGACCACCGTGCTGGCCGCGTTCGGCGACCGCCTCGGCCTGTTCAAGGACCTGGCCGCGCACGGCCCGGCCACCAGCGCTCAGCTGGCCGGCCGCACCGGGCTGAGCGAGCGGTACGTCCGCGAATGGCTGGGCGGCATGTACGCCGCCGGCTACGTCACCTACGAGGAGTCCGACCGGCGTTACACCCTGCCGGCCGAGCACGTGCCGACGCTGGCCACCGAACCCGGTCCGGCGTTCTTCGGCGGCTTGCACCAGGAGCTGCTCGGCGCCGTGCAGCGCTACGACGAGGTCCTGGGCGCGTTCCGGGTCGGCGGCGGCGTGCACGCCGAGCACCTGCACCCCGACGTCGCGGCCGGCACCAGCCGGTTCACCGCCCAGTGGCACCGGAACCTGCTCGTGCAGGACTGGCTGCCGCGCGTGCCCGAGACGGAGGCGAAGCTCCGCGCCGGTGGTCACGTCGCGGACGTCGGGTGCGGCGCCGGCCTCGCGGTGATCGCGCTGGCCGGCGAGTACCCCGACGCCACCTTCGTCGGCTACGACGTGTCGGCGGCCGCCATCGAGACGGCCCGGCGCAACGCCAAGCAGGACGGCGTCGAGGACCGGGTCCGCTTCGAGACGTGCGATGCGGCCGCTGGGCTGCCCGAGCAGTTCGACGTGATCACCACGTTCGACGTCGTGCACGACGCCGTCGACCCGCTCGGCCTGCTGCACTCGATCCGCGAGGGCCTGCGGCCGGGCGGCCGCTACCTCTGCCTGGATATCAACTGCTCCGCCGACCCCGCCGAGAACGTCGGCCCGATCGCCGCGCTGCTCTACGGGTTCAGCCTGCTCTACTGCATGACGACCTCGTTGGCCGAGGACGGCGCCGGCCTCGGCACGCTGGGACTGCCCGAGCCCGCGCTGCGCGACTTGGCCACCCGCGCCGGCTTCTCGGCGGTCGGCCGGGTCGCCATGGACAACCCGTTCAACTCCCTGTACGAGCTGACCCGGTGAGGCCGGCGTCCCGGAGGAACCAGATGTCACAGCGGCGTTGGGTGGACCGTGGTGAGTGCGGCGGCGAGGGCGGGCAGTGATGCGACGACCACCGCCCCGAATTTGGCGAGGTGTTTGCGGTTCACGAGCTTGTTGACCACGCCGATGCCATGGGCGCCGGCCTCCTGCGCGGCCCACGTCGCTGCGACGGACAGGCCGACTACGGCGCAGTCGGCCGGTTGCTCGCCCATCTCCAGCATCGTCACGCGGAGCAGATCGCTGATGGTGTGGAAGTTCCACGTGGTGGTGATGGGACCGCGCCCGATTACCGGACCCACCAACGGTCGAAGGCCGGACAGGGTGAGAACTGTTTCCACCGCCTCAGGGCAATGGGCACTCACCAGCGCGACCCTCCTGCCGCTGGACCGGCAAGCGTTGATCACTTGGAGTGCTTCCGGGGCGATCGTCGCGGTCGCTGCGGCTGACAGTTCGGCGGCGCGCAGGATCTGTTCCGCGCCGGCGCCGTCGGCAGGGCCGAGGCCGTGTGCGTAGACCACCATCGACAGGGGATTGTTGTTGAGGTGCCCGAAGACTGACATCTTGTGGCCACGCGCGAGAATCTGGCCGCGGATGGCCTCGGCGACACTCGGTGCCTGGTCGGGGCTGAGCAGCTCGCAGAGCGCGTCGGAGTCGAGCACCACGGCTCGGGTCTGTTCCAGGACCCGGGCCACGTGAGGTCGGACGCGTGCGGTGTTCACTTGCGTTCCCCTGGTTGTGACAGCCGGCGTGACTGTGCTGTGTCGGCAGCATAGGTAGCACAGTCGCCAGGCGGTTGCCGTCCTCGGTGGAGGTTGTGCCTGCGGCTGAAGTTGAGCTCCGCGACGAACGAGCCGAAGACACCGTCGGCATCGGCAGTGCTGTGACCTGTATCACATGTAGCACTGATCCGGTCTCGACGTCGAAAACCGCGTTCCTCATCCGACGTGTCTGTGAAACCGCAGGTAGGGAAGGGGCAGGCATGACGACGTCACGGGACCAGCTGGTCCGGGTGCACAACTTCTGCATCTCGCTGGACGGCTTCGCCACCGGCGAGGGCCAGTCGATGGACGCGCCGTTCGGGCACGCGGGGCACCGGCTGCACGAGTGGTTCTTCGAGACCGCGATGACCCGCGAGCAGCTGGGCCTCGGCACGGGCGGCGGCCGGGGCGTGGACAACGCGATGGCCGAGGCCTGGTCCCCGGGGATCGGCGTCGAGATCATGGGCCGGAACAAGTTCGGGCCGCAGCGCGGGCCGTGGGAGGACGAGTCGTGGCGCGGCTGGTGGGGCGAGAACCCGCCCTTCCACACCCCGGTCTTCGTGCTCACCCACCACGTCCGGCCGTCGGTGGAGATGGAGGGCGGCACGGTGTTCCACTTCCGGGACGCCTCGCCGCAGGACGTGCTCGCCGAGGCCAAGAAGGCCGCCAACGGCCTGGACGTGCGGATCGGCGGCGGCCCGACCGTGGTCCGTGACTTCCTGGCGGCCGATCTGGTCGACCTGCTGCACGTGGTGGTCGTGCCGATCGTGCTCGGCCGCGGCGTCAGGCTGTGGGACGGGCTGGAGGGCCTGGACGAGCGGTTCGACATCGAGACGGTGTCCTCGCCCAGCGGGGTCGTGCACCAGACGTTCACCAGGAAGACGTCATGATCCTCGCGCCCGCTCGGAATCCGCGCGTCGCGCTGGCGCTGCTCGCGCTGCCGTCGCTGCTGATCGCCATCGACATCAGCGTGCTGGCCGTCGCGCTGCCGCGGATGGCGGCGGACCTGAACCCGTCGCCCACGGAACTGTTGTGGATGAACGACATCTACGGCTTCATGGTCGGCGGCACCATGATCACCATGGGCACGGTCGGCGACCGGATCGGCCGCCGCAAGCTGATCATCATCTGCGCGGCGGTGTTCGCGCTGGCCTCGGCGGTCGCGGCGTTCGCCGTCGCGCCGTGGATGATCATCGCGACCCGGGCCGTGATGGGCGTCGCCGGTGCCGCGATCATGCCCGCGTCGATGGCGCTGCTCGGTCGGATCTACCCCGACCCCAAGGCGTCGGTGTCCGCGATGGGCGCGTACATGACCTGCTTCCTGACCGGCATGGCGGTGGCCCCGCTGGTCGGCGGCGTGCTGATCGAGCGGTGGGGCTGGGGCTCGGTGTTCCTGATGGGCGTTCCGGTGATGCTGCTGACCGTGGTCGCGGCGCCCCGCGTGCTGCCGGAGTTCAAGGCGCCCGATCCCGGCCGTCTGGACCTCCGCAGCGCGGCGCTGTGCCTGGCGTCGATCCTGCTCGTCGTCTACGCGCTGAAGTCGCTGGTCAACAGCGGTTTCAACGTGACGGCCGTGGTCGCCGCGGGCGTCGGTGTCGTGCTCGGGGTGATCTTCGTGCGGCGGCAGAACGGGCTCGACCAGCCGCTGGTCGACCTCGGCCTGCTCCGCCGGCCGGGCGTGGCCCGGACGATGTGGGTGCTGCTGCTGACCGCGCTGGTGATGAGCGGGACGTCCCTGTTCGTGTCGTTCTACCTGCAATCGGTGCTGGGTCTGGCCCCGCTGACCTCGGCGTTGTGGCTGCTGCCGCAGATGCTGAGCATGATCGCCGCGTCCAACCTCGGTCCGTGGCTCGGCCGGCGGCTGCCGCCGGCCCGGATCGTCGCGGTGTGCATGGGCGTCATGGCGGCGGGCTTCGCCCTGTTCGCGCTGGTCCCGGCCGCTCCCGCGGGTCTCGCCCCGCTCGTCGGCGGCACCGTGCTCACCACCGGCGGCATCGGCGCGGCGTTCCCGTTCCTGATGAACGACGTCATCGGACACGCGCCGCCCGAGCGGGCCGGCTCCGCCGCGTCGTTCGCCCAGACCGCGAACGAGATCGGCATCGCGCTGGGCCTGGTCGTGCTGGGTGCCGTCGGAACCGTGGTCTACCGGCACGAAGTCGGCGCCTCCACCGGTTCATGGGTCGACGGCTTCAAGCAGGCCACCGACCTCGGCCAGGTCCGCGACGCCTTCGTCACCGGGTTCCACGTGGCGAGCCTGACCGCCTTCGCGGTGATGCTCGTGGTCCTGCTGCTGACCGTCCCGGCGGTCCTAGGACGCCCGCGAGGCGCGGTCTAACCAGTGCACCGAGCCTGCGTCGCCTGGGAGGTGCGGGCAGTGCTCGGCATCCGGCGGCGCCCAGGCCTGGAAACCCTGCCCCGGCAGGTCCACCAGGTCATGGGCGTCGTCGGCGGCGACGGAGCGGGGCTGCCGGCCCAGCAGCCAGGTGGTGACGAAGGTGGCGGACAGCCGGGTGACGTCGCAGGTGCGGCCGAGCGGCAGCAGGGAGCGGGTCTCCGCGATCGCCTCGTTGTCGCCGGCCCGCAGCACCACCCGTACGGACGGGGCGACGGCGTGCGCGGTCACCGCCACGGCGATGTTCTCGGTGTCACGGGAGGCGACCGCGGCCAGGGCGATCGCCCTCGGCAGCTGGAGGCGTTCGAGCACGGCCCGGTCGTCGGCGTGGGCCAGCACCACCGGGATCCGCAGCGCCCGGGCCAGCCGCAGGTTCGGGGCGTTCGGGTTCCGTTCGACGCCGACCACCGGAATCCCCAGCGCCCGCAACTCCTGGCACAGCCGCAGGCCGACCTGCCCCAGCCCGACCACGATCACGTGACCACGGCGCGGCACGGTGCGAAAGCCGACCATGTTGGTCAGGCGCGGGCCGAGCACCCGGTCCACCAGGCCGGCGGTCAGCAGCGCGGTGAACCCGATCGTCGCCAGCATCGCCAGCCCGGCCAGCACCTGGTAGCTGGCGTCCGGCGGGTCGGCGATGGCCGGCCCGACGCCGGCGATCACCCTGGTGGCGTTGAACACCGCCGACGCCGCGTCCTCGCCGTCGACCGCGGTCTGCCACGTCCAGTCGGCGGTCAACACCACCGACAGCCCGATCAGGCCGACGAACAGCATCCGGGTCGCCCGGTCCTGCGGCCGCAACTGGCCGGCGATCACGCCCCAGGCCGATTCCCAGCGCCGGCCGCGTTCCCATGGCTGCCAGGTCGCCCCGGACTCGTGCCGTCGGAGCACCACCGCGCCGGAGTCGTTGTGGTGCACGGCCAACGCGTCCGGTTCGAGGCACAGCCCGGCCAGCGTGCCGGCCGCGAGATCGCCGGGCGAGGCCACGGTCGACGCCGGCAGCAGCGCGGTCAGCTCCTGGGCGATGGCCCGGTCGAACACCGAGGCCAGCAACCTCACCGACGGCCTGATGTGCGCCACCGCCATGGCATAGCGCAGGACCACCAGGTCGTCGTGCGAGAGGACGGCGACGCCGTCGACCTGGCCGACCAGCGCCGCCCGCAGCGTCCGGTCGTCGGGTTTGTGCAGGTGGATGACGTCGTGTTCGTGCTCCCGGAGGCCGGCGCACACGCGGCGCGCCGATCCGGTCGACCCGATCACGACGAACGTTCCCATGGCGGTGATCCCTCCAGGCCAGCAACCTAACCGCTGCCGGCCTGGCGAAACGCGCGATCACTCAGGCCGGCGCCTCGACCCTGGGGCGCAGACCGACGGCCGCCAGCGGCGCGAGCGCGATGGTCAACACCGCGCTGACGACGAGCCCGCCCAGCGTGCCGACGCCCTGCACGAGCGGCCCCGCCAGCGCGAGGCCGACCGGTGCGGCCAGCGCGGAGCCAGCGCCCCACAACGTGATCACCGGCTGCTGCTCCTCCGGCTTCAGGACCGCCTGCACGACCGTGTAGACGACCGGCGTGAACGGCGCGTAGATCACGCCGCCGAGGAAGAACACCCCCACCGCGTACGGCACCGACGGCGCGATGATCAGCAACAGCACCACCGCCGCCCAGCCGGCGATGATCGACACCAGCACCTTCTGCTCGGCGAACCGCCGCAGCGCGGTGGTCAGCACCGCGCCGATCAGCGCCCCGACGCCGAAACCCGTCCAGATCAGGCCCAGCGACACGCCGTCGCCGTGCAGTGGCCCGCGCACCAGCAGCGGCAGCACGACCTCCACCGGCATGTAGAACAGGTTGAAACCGAAGACCACCACGAGCAGCCGCGCCGTGACCGGGACCTGCCGCAGGATCCGCAGGCCCGATGCGGGAATGGTCTCGCCCTCGACCGAGCCGTCGCTCGACGGGATGACGAACACCGCCGCGGCCAGCAGCACGACGAGGCTGGCGCCGGCCCCGAGCAGCGCGATTCCCGGATTCCTCACGGCGGTCAGGATTCCGCCGACCAGCGGGCCGACCGTGTACAGGGCGAGGCTGGTGCTGGTGCCGAGCAGTCCGTTGGCGGCCAGGCGGCCTTCCGGCGGCACCATCGCGGTCAGCGCGAGGCGGCGGGCGCTCATGCCGGCCATCCGGAACACCGAGCCGACCAGCAGCGCCCCGATCAGCACGGGCAGCGTGATCGCGTCGGCCATCGCGAGCAGCCCGAGCGTGACGAGAACACCGCCGCGCAGCAGGCAATCCAGGATGATCAGCGCCCGGGGCGGGATCCGCAGCCTGGTCAGCCCCATCGCAAACGCCAGCGCCGTGGCCAGCACGTACGGCGACGCCTCGACCGCGGAGATCGCCAGCGGCGCCGGCACCGCGCCGTGGATCCGCAACGTCAGCAGCGGCAGCGCGATGATGACCGCCCCGTCGCCCACATTGGACACGGCGTCGCCCGCCAGCAGCGCGCCGACCCTTCCGTCGCGCAGCGCCCGCCGGTACGACCAGCTCTCGTTCCCCATGGCGATCATTCTGGAACCTCGAGAGCGCTGGAGGTCTACCGCTTCCGGAAACGGTGTTCGCGGCGGAAGGTCGCCGGCGGCACACCGCATCCCGCGCTGAAGGCCGTGTAGAACCGGCTGACCGAGCCGAAGCCGGACTCCGCCGCCACGGAGGCGGTCGGCAGGTCGGTGGTGATCAGCAGGCGGCGGGCCTCGGCCAGCCGGCGCTGGGTCAGGTAGTCCACGACGGTGGTGCCCATGACGCGTCGGAACTGGGTCATGGCGTAGTTGGGGTGCAGGCCTGCGGCGTCGGCGATGTCCGACACGGCAAGGGAATCGCGGAAGTGCTCGGCGATGTGCCGGACCATGGCGATGACCTGGCGCAGGGTCGGGTCCGAGCCGGAGTACTGGCGCACCGGCTCGCCGACGGTGGCCAGCGCGAGCCGGCGCACCCGCGCCTCGACCTCCAGCATCGCGATGTGCTGGCGTTCGGGCTGGTCGCTGTCGAGATCGGCGGCCCACTGCGCGAAGTTGGCGGCGTCGGTGGCCAGTGCGGTCGGGGCGATGAGCGGGATGCCGGCCAGCAGGCGGCTGACCAGCGAGTCGGGCAGGCCCCAGGCCAGGAACCGTTCGAACGGGACGAACACCCAGTGCGCCTCGGTGACCGAGTTGGCCACCAGCTGGTGCGGCACCGCCGCCCAGAACGCGGCGACGCTGCCCGGCCCGACCTCGACCGGCTCGCCGCCGAACAGGTAGAGCATCGACCCGCCCTCGGCGACCAGGTTGATCTCCAGGTCGTCGTGCTGGTGGGCGGCGCCCATCACCGCCGGGCGGCCCGACCAGCCGGCGCGCAGCGTCGTGCGGACCTGAGGATCCAAGAAGTTCCCGCTCCCATTCGTGAAGACCTCGCGGATCGTAGGCACCTAGCGTCGACGGTGTCCACCACGTCAGGAGGCATCCATGTTCTCGCTGGGCATCGTCGGCGCCGGCCAGTTCGCCGGGCGGTTCGCCGAACTGTGGCGGCTGCACCCCGGCGTCGGCGACATCGTCGTCACCGACCTGCTGCCGGAGCGCGCCGCGCGGCTGGTCGCGGAGTGCGACCTGGCCGGCCCCGTGCCGTCCTTCGAGGCGATGCTCGATTCGGACGTCGACGCGGTGGCGATCTTCACCCAGCGCTGGACGCACGGGCCGCTCGCGGTCGAGGCGCTGCGGGCCGGCAAGCACGTCTACTCGTCGGTGCCGATGGCGGTGACGGAGGCGGAGATCGCCGCGATCGTCGAGACCGTCGCGGCGACCGGCCTGACCTACATGATGGGGGAGACCAGCTACTACCACCCGGCCACCGTGTACGCGCGTGACCAGTTGGCGAAGGGCGCTTTCGGTCGCCTCTTCTACGCCGAGGGCGACTACGTGCACGACATGGATCAGGGCTTCTACGACGCGTACCGGTACAGCGGCGGCGAGAACTGGAAGTCCACGGCCAGCTTCCCGCCTTTGTTGTATCCCACGCACTCCATCGGCGGTGTGCTCGGCGCGTGGCCGACGCGTGCCGTCAGCGTGTCGGCGATCGGCGTGGTCGACGACCGCGGCGACGGTGTTTTCGACAAGGCGGTGAGCCAGTTCGGCAACGACTTCTCCAACTGCTCGGCGCTGTTCGAGGTCGCCGGCGGGGGATCGTTCCGTACCAACGAGTTCCGGCGCGTCGGCTACCCCGGGAAGGTTCGCGAGTCGCGGTTCCGGTTCTTCGGCACGGACGGCAGCTTCGAGCAGTTGGCGACGGTGAGCCTGTGGCAGGACCGCGATGGCGTCTCGGACATCACCGACCTGTTGAGATCGGAGTCCACCATGGACGTCGGCGATCCCGTGCTGGCCACCGTCTCCCCGGCCCTGCGGGAGGCCTTCGTGTCGGGATCCGCGCCCGTGCACGACCGGTCGCGGCTGCCTTCGGTGTTCACCGGCGCCGCCAACGGGCACGAGGGCAGCCATCACTTCCTGGCCGACGACTTCGTGCTCGCGGTGACCGCCGGATCGCTGCCGCCGGTGCATGCCTGGGCCGCGGCCCGGTACACGCTGCCGGGCATCGTGGCGCACCAGTCCGCGCTGAGCGACGGAATCCGGCTGGCCATCCCGGACTACGGCGATGCCCCTCAGTTGTAATTCACTATCACTTCAGTGACAAGTGAAATTGAATCGCCTGACAGACAACCGCCCGAAAACGACCAAGGTGGTGCGCCCACCTCCCGGCGGCCGCACCATCTCGCTGTCAGGCGTTCTGGTTGAGCTGGGTGGCCTTCGCCGCCTTGGCCACCTGGGACGCCGCCAGGGCGGCTGTTCCGCCTGAGAACATGTCGGTGGAACCTTCCGGCAGGGAGGTCAACTGGTGTGACCGATGCGACAGATCCTCAGGCGTGTGGTCGGTGCCGTTTTAGGGCGGAAAGTAGGCTTCGCACCATCCGAACGGCGGGTTGCGAATGTCCGGTTTGTGGTGAATGTGGACCGCCTGCCCCTTGCGTGTTTGGGCGCCGTGTGGCGGCGCTGAGAGGTTCCTGTCGATGTACTACAGCCCTGTAGAAGTCGACTGCCGGTGTGTGGCACCCTCTCCGCGTGACAAGTCTGCTTTCGCGGCACGGCGCCCTGCGAGTTCCCGAGATCACCGCCTACTTCTGGATCGCCAAGGGCTTGTCCACGGCGCTGGGGGAGTCCGCATCGGACTACCTGGTGAGCGCGCTGTCGCCGATTCCCGCGGTGCTGCTGGGATTCGTCGGCTTCGTCGTGTCGCTGGTCGTGCAGTTCGCCATGCGCCGGTACCGGGCGTGGGCGTACTGGTTCGCCGTGGCGATGGTCGGCGTGTTCGGCACGATGGCCGCGGACGTCCTCCATGTCGGATTCGGCGTCCCGTACACGCTTTCCGCGCTGCTGTACGGGATTGTCCTGTTCGCCGTGTACCTGCTGTGGTACCGGGTCGAGCGCACGTTGTCCGTGCACACCATCGACTCGGCACGCCGGGAGCTCTTCTACTGGGCCGCCGTGGTTGCCACCTTCGCGCTGGGCACCGCCGCCGGCGACCTCACCGCCGTGACCTTCGACCTGGGCTACCTCGGGTCGGTCGTGCTGTTCGCCGTGGTGATCGCCGTGCCCGCCGTCGGCCATCGCTGGCTGCGCTGGAACCCGATCTTCAGCTTCTGGTTCGCGTACGTGGTCACGCGGCCGCTCGGTGCCTCCGTGGCGGACTGGTTGGGCAAGCCTGTTGACGTCGGCGGGCTGGGATTGGGTGGCGGCGCGGTGAGCGTCGTGCTGACGGTTCTGATTGCTGCTGTTGTCGGCTACCTGGCTGTGAGCCGGGTGGACGTTCAGCGCGGTGAGCCTGCGCCTACCGTCGAGCCCGCACGCCGCTGAACGCCTTCACGGTCGCCGCGACGAGGGCGACCGCGATCAGCCAACCGCCGACGACGTCACTGACGAAGTGCACTCCGAGGTACAGGCGCGTGAATCCGGTCACGAGTGGGATTGCCATGGCCGCGGCCACGAAGGCTTGGCGGGTTGTCCGGGTGGCTGTCGGCCAGGCGAGGATCAGCAGCACCGCGCAGGCCATCGCCGAGGTGAGGGCGTGGCCTGAGGGGTAGGAGCCTCCGGCGGCCGTCGAGAGCGGGTCAGTCCAGTGTGGACGTACGCGTCCAAGCGACGCTTTGAGGGCGGTTTCGACTACGCTGCAGACTGTCGCGGTTGTGACGACCCAAGCCGCCTGCCACGGCCGGCGTCGCCACCACAGCCATGCCGCGGTGGCCGCCAGGATGGCCCGGAACGTCCACGGCTGGCAGATGTCCGTCCAGGTCTGCATCGCCGTGGTGATGGCCGGGTGGTTGACGGCGTAGCCGTGCAGCCCGTCGGCGACAGCGTGGTCGACGACGAGCAGCGGGCCGAACGGCACCGCCACCGCCACGGTGAGCAGGGCGGCAGCCAGGAGCAACGTCACCGGGAGCTTCATCTTGGTGACCATTGTCCCGTACGGGGCGGGAATGCGCCGGTCTTACAGGGGCCTATCTGTACTGACGAGCTGGGGCAGGCCGGCGCGGCGGGCCAGGGCGCGGCCGCGTTCGCCGGCCTCGCGCATCAACTCGGCGACGTGCAGGTCGGTGGCGCGGGTGAAGCGGCCGTCCTCCAACAGGAGCTCGCCGTCGACCATGACGTGACGGGCGTCGGTGCCGCGGGCGGCGTGCACGAATGTCGACAGTGGACGGTGCACGGTCGGCCCGGCGTGCAGGGTGGTCAGGTCGAACACGGCGATGTCGGCGGCCTTGCCGACCTCCAGCGTGCCGATGCGGTCGGCGACGCCGACGGCGCGGGCGCCGTCCTCGGTGCCCATGGTGATCAGCTTGTCGAGGTCGATGGACGACGGCGTGTGGTGCAGCTGGTTCTGGAGCAGCCGGGTCCACTTCAGCTGCTCGACCATGTCGTTGGTGAGGTCGACCATCGGCCCGTCGGTGCCGATGCTGACCCGGATCCCGTTGTCCAGCATGCGTTTCACGGGCGTGATGCCGCCGCCCCGCGCGGACTCGGAGCTGGGGGTGTGGGCGACGGTGGCGTCGGCGGCGGCGATGAGGTCGAGGTCGTTGTCCCGCGGATTGATGGTGTGCGCGAGGATCCAGCGGTGGTCGAGGACCCCGAGCCGGTGCAGGAACTGCGGATCGGTGCGACCGGTCTCCAGCACGAACCTCAGGTAGCCGTTCTCCCGCGACATCGTGCCGCCGGCGATGTGCGAGGTGACGAACGTGTCCTTCTCGACGGCCAGCGCGTGCCCGCCGAGCACCATCTCCTCCGAGCAGGTGCCCATCGCTACCCAGTGCGCGGTCGCCTCCAGCACGAAGCCGACGCGGATGCGGCCGCCGGCGGCGCCGTCCCAGGTCTCGAACGCCTCGCGGGCGCCGTCGTAGTGCTTGGCGTGGTCGGCGGGACGGATGACCTTGGCGAAGAACTGCCGGACGCCGATGTCGGCGACCGGCCCGAGGATGGCCTTGTCCTGCTCGGGCGTGGTCTCGGTGACGAGGTGGTTGACGGAGCTGGTGGTGCCGCCGCGCAGCATGTCCAGCGCGGCCAGCTCGCTGGCGACGCGCAGGTCTTCGGTGTCCAGCTGGGCCTTGAGCGGGAACAGGCAGTCGGTGATCCACTGCTCCAGCAGCATGTCGCCGCCGAGGCCCTTGCCGTAGAGGTACCAGTCGTGCTGATGGGTGTTGACCAGCCCGGGCACGACGATGCCGCCGGTGGTGTCGACGATCTTGTCGACGGGCTCGGCGGCCAGCGTGCCGGCCGGACCGAGAGCGGCGATGTCGGTTCCGTCGACGAGGACGTCACCGCCATCGCGCAGCTCGGGACGCCCCTTGGCGACCACACTTCCACCCGTGAGCAAGGTCCTCATGCCGATTCCCTCCGATTGTGCGGCGCGCCGAGGATCCGGCGTGAGTCCAGGAACCACAGTGGCACCACCATCACAGCAGGCAGCACGGTGAGCTGCCACAGCGCGGCTCCGTGCCAGCCGATCGCGGCGACCAGCTGGGCGAAGATCAGGCCGGAGACGGCGGCGGCCGCGTAGTAGGTCGCGACGAACAGGCCCGCCGCGCGGCCGGACTGGGCCGGCCGCACCGACCGGTTCATGGTGCTGTTGACGTTGGTGAACATCGAGCCGGCCAGGAATCCGGCCAGCACGAACGAGAAGACGTAGTGCCACGCCGGGGTGTCGGGGCCGTTGAACAGGATGTACGCCGACACCGCCACGCCCGCGTAGGTGACGAGCAGCAGCTTGCGGGGGTCGATCCGGTCGCCGAGCCAGCCGGTGGGCAGCGAGAGTGCCGCGCCCGCGCCGACAAGGCTGGTGGCGACGGCGGTCTGACCGGCGGTGAAGTGCAGCACGGTGCGGAGATAGGTCGGGTAAAGCCCGAGGAATCCGTAGAACGCCAGGCCGCCGCCGATTGCCGCGAGGGCGAGGAGCATGGTGTTGCGGTTGTACGGGCCGGCCGGCATCGGCGACAGATCGGCCGGCGTGGCGGTGCCCATGGCGGCGGAGGACTCAGTCAGTCCCTTGTGGACGGTAGCGAGGATCAGCAGTGCCACCAACACGCCGAGCGCGCCGAACAGGTAGAACGGGGCCCGCCAGGTGGCGAGGGCCTGGGCCAGGCCGGTGCCGATGATCGGTCCGATCAGGACGCCGACGCCGAACGCGACGCCCAGCACGCCGAAGGCCAGCGACCGGCGCTGGTGGAAGTACGCGCCGAACGCCGCGTACAGGGCGGCGGCCTGCATTCCTTCGCCGAGACCGGACAGGAGTCGGTACACGGCCAGGTCGGCGAAGCCGGACGCGAGCGGGGTGAGGATCGTGCCGAGCGAGTAGATCAGGATGCTGACGACCAGAACTGTCTTGCGTGGCAACCGGTCCACCAGGTGTCCGGCCGGCAGCCCGGCCACGGCGACGCCGAGCGTGAAGCCGGTGGCGAGCAGACCGCCCTGGGACAGCGAGAAGTGGTAGGTGCCGCTGATCTCCGGCAGCAGCGGGTAGAACACCTGCCGGTCCATGGCGTTGATCAGGAACGACACCGCCATCAGGATCAGGCCCCGGGTGGCGACCGTGCGGGGGAGTGGCCTGCGTAAGGCCGCCGTGTCAGGAGTGCTGCTCATGATGGCCTCCTCGGGCGACGTCCGAATGCGGACGATTGCATACGCTAAATCGCTGGTAGACGTCGGGTCAATGCCCACTTTCGAGTGGCTGGATGCCTACATTGTGCAATCGATCGCACGCCGGAGAGCGGCCGGCTGTCGGATACCGGTCGCAGGGAGTCGGCTGGGCGGCGAGAGGTGCCGCCGTGAAGCGATCAGCGGCGTAGCGGGGTGTGCAGTAGGCCGCTGGCGACGGCGTCGGCGATGGTCAAAGTCGTGGCGCTGCGGGCGTGGCGGTTGCGGAGGTCGACGATGGTGCGCAGGTCGTCGACCGTGAGGGTGCTGTCGGTGACCAGGCCTTGGGTCGGATCGGTGAGGATCGCGAGGTGGCGGGCGGCGGTGGCCTCGGTGAGGCCGAGGCGGCGCTCGATCGCTGCGGTGGCGATGGCGGGGTGCGAGCGGATCGCACGGGCGGTGGTGGTCACGACGTCGAGCAGGGTCGACAGGTCATCGCCGTTGTGGGCCAAGGAGTCGGCGGTCGCGGCGAGGACGGTGCCGACGTAGGGGCCGATTTCGGTCACGGAGGCGCCGCGAACGGCGCCGTGATCCTCGGCGAGGAGGTCGTTGCCGGCGTTCAGGACGGTGCAATCGATTGCACCGTCAATTAGGGCGCGGGCGCGGCGGGGAGTCGAGCCGACGGTCGTGACCTGGTAGTCGACGTCGCGCGAGAGACCGGCGCGGGCCAGCAGTTCGTAGCCGATGAAGGCGAAACCGGAGCCGGGGACGTCGACGCCGAACGTGCCGAGGCGGCGGGCGGGGCCGGTGAACAGGCTCAGGCCCAGGCCGCGGTCGATGGCGCCGAGGATTCGGACGTCGTCGGTGCGGCCCAGGGGGTTGTCGGGGACGAGGCGGTAGGCCAGCACGTTGTCGGGGTTGGTGAACACGGCGTCGAGGCGGCCCTCGAACAGGTCGGTGAACTGCTGGGACGACGACTGCGCGGGCGACTCCACGACGGTGAGGCCGGCGTCGACCAGGGCGCCGGTGGCGACCTCCAGCAGGACGGAGGGGCTGAACGTGCCGAGGCGGATGGTGCGCATCTGGCCTCCTCTGGCCGGAAGTCTAGTGATGTGCATCGTTCGCAGCGTCTTTTCCGCTGACGAGGCTTGACGGGACGGTACGCCTCGGAGGACTGTGAGTGCAATCGATTGCAACTGGAGGTGTCCACGATGGCCAGTCCGGGTGAGAGCGGGATCGGCTGGATCGGCGCCGGTCGCATGGGCGCGGAACTGGTCCGCCGGCTGTGCGCGGCCGGCTACGACGTCGCGGTCTACAACCGAACCCGCGGCAAGGCCGAGGCGCTGGTCGAGCACGGTGCGCACGTCGTCGACCAGCCGGTGGACCTGGCCGGCCGGGACATCGTGTTCACCATGGTGGCGGCGTCGGCCGACCTCGAGGAAGTGACCTCGGGCGAGGGCGGCCTGTTCACGCACCCCGACGCCGCGCCCAAGGTGCTGATCGACTCCTCCACGGTGTCCGAGGAGGCCTCGGCGGCGGTGCGGGTGGCCGCCCGCAAGCGCGGATCCGAGTTGCTGGCCGCGCCGGTCAGCGGCAACCCGAAGGTCGTCGCCTCGGGCAAGCTGACGCTGGCGGTGTCGGGGCCGCGACCGGTGTTCGACGAGGTCGAGCCGGTGCTGCGGGCACTCGGCCGTGGGGTCACGTACGTCGGCGAGGACGAGGTCGCGCGGCTGGTCAAGATCGCGCACAACGTGTTCCTCGGCGTGGTGATCCAGTCGCTGGCGGAGATCACCGTGCTGGCCGAGAAGGGCGGCGTCAGCCGGGCCGCCTTCCTCGACTTCGTCAACGACTCCGTGATGGGCTCGACGTTCAGCCGCTACAAGTCACCGGCGCTGGTGAACCTGGACTTCACGCCCACCTTCACGATGCCGTTGCTGCGCAAGGACTTCGACCTCGGCCTGGCCGCCGCGCGCACTCTCGAGGCGCCGATGCCGCTGGCCTCGGCGACGGCGCAACTGGTCGCCGAGGCGATCGGCGCAGGGCACACCGACGAGGACTTCGCGACACTGCTGTTGGAGCAGGCCCGCCGCTCGGGGATCACCCTCGAGGCCGAGAACGCGGCCGTGGACGACGGGTTGACGCCCGATGAGTGAGCGGCCGATCCCCGCGCCCGGCCACGGCGCGGTCGACTTCGAGCAGCGCGTCGACTTCGACCGGCTGCGCGGGCACCGCCTGGCCCGCGCGAAGGAGGCCCTGCAGGGCAGCGAATGCGGCGCGTTCCTGCTGTTCGACTTCTACAACATCCGCTACACCACGCAGACGTGGATCGGCGGCGCACTCGGCGACAAGATGACCCGGTACGCGCTGCTCACCCGGGACGGCGAGCCGATGTTGTGGGACTTCGGCTCGGCGGCGCGGCACCACCAGCTGTACTCGCCCTGGCTGGCGCCGGAGAACTGCCGCGCCGGCATGCTCGGGCTGCGCGGCGCGATCGCCCCGGAGGCGGGGCTGATGCGCGACGCCGTCACCCGGATCAAGGACCTCCTCACCCAGGCGGGCGTCGCCCACGCGCCGGTCGGCGTGGACATCGTGGAGCCGCCGTTCCTGTTCGAGATGCAGCGGCAGGGGCTGAAGGTCGTCGACGCCCAGCAGTTGATGCTGGACGCCCGCGAGATCAAGTCGGTGGACGAGATCACCCTGCTGTCCCAGGCGGCCGCCATGGTCGACGGCGTCTACCAGGACATCGTGGAGGCCCTCAAGCCGGGCATCCGCGAGAACGAGATCGTCGCGCTGGCCAACAAGCGGCTCTACGAAATGGGTTCCGACCAGGTCGAGGCGATCAACGCGGTGTCCGGCGAGCGCTGCAACCCGCACCCGCACAACTTCTCCGACCGCATCATCCGCCCCGGCGACCAGGCGTTCTTCGACATCATCCAGTCGTACAACGGATATCGCACCTGCTACTACCGGACGTTCGGCGTCGGCAGCGCCACCGCGTCGCAGCGCGACGCCTACACCAGGGCGCGGCAGTGGATGGACGCCGCGATCGAGGCCGTGCGGCCCGGTGTCGGCACCGACGACATCGCCCGGGTGTGGCCGGCGGCAACGGAATTCGGCTTCGCCGACGAGATGGCGGCGTTCGGCCTCCAGTTCGGCCACGGGCTGGGGCTCGGCCTGCACGAGCGGCCGATCATCTCCCGGCTCAACAGCATCGGCCATCCGGTGGAGATCAAGGCCGGCATGGTGTTCGCGCTGGAGACCTACTGCCCGGCCTCGGACGGCTTCTCCGCCGCCCGCATCGAGGAAGAGGTCATGGTGACCGAGCAGGGCGCTGCGGTGCTGACCAGGTTCCCGGCGCAGGAACTGTTCGTTGCCAATTCCTACTGATGGGCGCAACGCCTACTGAGGAGTGAGAATGGCAGAGGACCTGTTCATTGGCGGCGAGTGGCGTCCCGCGTCCGACGGCGCGCGGATCACCGTCCTCGACCCGGCCACCGCCGAAACCCTGACCACCGTGGCGAACGGGACTGTCGAGGACGGCCTGGCCGCCGTCGGCGCGGCCGCCGCGGCGCTGCCGGCCTGGGCGGCGACCGCGCCTCGGCAGCGGGCGGATGTGCTGCTGAGGGCGTTCCAACTCATGCACGAGCGGTCCGAGGAGCTGGCGACGCTGATCGTCCGCGAGAACGGCAAGGCGCTGCCCGACGCCCGCGCCGAGTTGAACTACGCGGCCGAGTTCTTCCGTTGGTACGCCGAGGAGGCCGTGCGGGTCGCCGGCACCGTGCAGACCGCGCCCGGCGGCGCGAACCGGATTCTCGTGCTGCGCCAACCGATCGGCGTGAGCGTGCTGGTGACGCCGTGGAACTTCCCGGCGGCGATGGCCACCCGCAAGATCGGCCCCGCGTTGGCCGCCGGCTGCACGGTCGTGCTGAAGCCGGCATCGGAAACGCCGCTGACCGCGTTGGCGATCGCCGAGATTCTGGCCGAGGCCGGCGCGCCCGCCGGCACGGTCAACGTCGTGCCGTCCACGCGGTCCGGTGCCGTGGTGTCGGCCATGCTCGACGATCCCCGCGTGCGGAAGCTGTCGTTCACCGGCTCGACGGAGGTCGGGCGCAAGTTGCTCGCCGCCGCCGCTGAAAGTGTGGTGAGCACGTCGATGGAACTCGGCGGCAACGCCCCGTTCCTGGTGTTCGACGACGCCGACCTGGACGCCGCGCTCGACGGCGCGATGATCGCCAAGATGCGCAACGGCGGCCAGGCCTGCACCGCCGCGAACCGGTTCTTCGTGCAGAGGGGCGTGGCGGAGGAGTTCGGCCGGCGGCTCGCGGAGCGGATGAGCGCGCTGCGGGCCGGCCCCGGCATCGACCCGTCGGTCGAACTGGGGCCGCTGGTCAACGCCGCCGCCGTCGACAAGGTCAGCGAACTCGTCGACGAGACGGTGGCCGCCGGCGCAAGGGTGCTGACCGGCGGCAAGCGCCCGGACGGCCCCGGTTTCCACTACCCGGCAACGGTCCTCGCCGATGTGCCGGCAGGGGCGGCGATCCTCGCCGAGGAGATCTTCGGCCCGGTCGCGCCGGTGGTCGTGTTCGACGACGAAGCCGAGGCGATCGGGCTGGCCAACGACACCGAGCACGGCCTGGTGTCCTATGTGTACACCGGCGACCTGGCCCGCGGCCTGCGGCTGGCCGAGGCGCTGGAGTCCGGCATGGTGGGCCTCAACCGCGGCCTGGTCTCCGAGCCGGCGGCGCCGTTCGGCGGCGTCAAGCAGAGCGGCCTCGGCCGGGAGGGCGGGCACGAGGGGCTGCTGGAGTACACGGAGTCCAAGTACGTGGCAGTCACCTGGTGACCTGCGCGTCTCTATGCTGACGGGGTGGACAGGGTGCCGACGATCAAGGACGTCGCCGACCGGGCCGGCGTGCACGCGGCAACTGCCAGCCGGGCGCTGAACTCGGCGACCCGCGGCATGGTCAACGCGCGCACGGTGACCAGGGTCCTGGAGGCGGCCAAGGCGCTCGGCTACGCGCCGAACTCGGCGGCACGCAGCCTGCGGACGCGGACGTCCTCGGTCGCCGGCGTGATCATCCCGGACCTGCGCAACCCCGTGTTCCCGCCGATCGTGCGGGGCATCGAGGACGGCCTGCGCGAGGCCGGTTACATGGCGTTGCTGGGCAACACCGACGGCGACGCCGTGCGCGAGCGTGAGCTGTTCGACGCGATGCGCGGCCGGCAGACCGACGGTTTCATCCTGGCCACCAGCCGTCGTGACGACGCGCTGCCCGCGGAGGTGCCGACGGTGCTGGTGAACCGCCGCACCGACGCCGGCGGCGTGCCGTCGGTGACCGCGGACAACTCCGTCGGCGTGCACATGCTGGTCCGCGCATTGGTCCACCTTGGACACTCCAGGATCGGCCATGTGGCCGGCCCACGGCACCTCTCCACCGGCTGGGAACGCTATCGGGCCTTCGTGGACGCCATGGACGGCGCGGAGCCGGTCACCTTCGCCGAGGCGTTCACCGAGGACGCCGGCTTCGAGGCGACCCTGCGCCTGCTCGACACCGTGCCGGATCTGACCGCCATCGTCGCCGGCAACGACCTGATCGCCCTCGGCTGCTACGCGGCGCTGGCGTCGCGCGGCCTGCGGGTGCCCGAGGACATCTCGGTCACCGGCTTCAACGACATCCCGTTCGCCGACCGGCAGCGGCCGGGGCTCACCACGATTCGCATCCCGCACTACGACATCGGCCTCGAATCGGCCCGGCTGCTGCTCGAACGCATCGCCAACCCGGCGGGGCCGGCGAAGCGGATCGTGCTGCCGGTGGAACTCGTCACCCGCGGCTCCACCGGGCCCGCCCGGAACTGATCGACGTCGCGAAAAGCGCACTGGTATGCCGCCGTTGCAATCGTTCGCATCCGAGGAAGGAAAGCTATCGTGACCTCTGACGGCCGTTGGGGAGCGTTCATCGGCGGCGAGTGGGTGCTGCCCGCGGACGGCTCCTGGTTCTCCGTGCTCGAACCGGCGACCGGCGGCCACCTCGCCGAGGTCCTTGCCGCCGACGAGGCCCTGGTCGACCGGGCCGTCCGGGTCGCCCGCCGGGCGTATGAGGGCGAGTGGGGCCGGCTGACCCCGCGCGAGCGGGGCGGGCTGCTGCGCAAGGTCGCCGGGGTGATTCGTCAGCACGCCGACGAACTCGCCGAGCTGGAGGCCCGCGAGGTCGGCAAGCCGCGCCGGGACGCGGCGCGCTTCGACGTCTCCTTCAGCTCGGCCGGCTTCGACTACTTCGGCGGCCTCGCCGACACCCTGCACGGCACGATCCTCGACCAGGGTGCGATCGAGGCCCGGGTGCACTACGAGCCCTACGGCGTGGTCGCCGCGATCCTGCCGTTCAACTGGCCCCCGCTGCACTTCACCAAGAAGGCCGCGCCCGCGCTGGCCGCCGGCAACACCGTCGTGATCAAGCCGGGGGAGCAGGCCCCGCTGGCGGTGCTGCGGCTGGTGGAGATCGTCAACCAGGTGCTGCCGCCCGGCGTCGTCAACGCCGTCGCCGGCCTGGCCGCCGGCCCCGCGCTGGCCGGTCACCCCGTAGTCGAGCGCATCACCTTCACCGGCGCCACCGCCACCGGTCGGCACGTGCTGCGCTCCGCCGCCGAGAACCTGACGTACGCGACCCTGGAGCTCGGCGGCAAGAACGCGCTGATGGTGTTGGACGACGCCGACATGCAGGTGGCGGTGGACGTCGCGGTGGAGGGCATGTTCTACAACCAGGGCGAGGCCTGCACGTCGACCTCGCGGATCCTTGTGCACCGCTCGCGCTACGACGAGTTCGTGGAGCGCTTCGTCGCCAAGACGGCCACGCTGAAGGTCGGCGACGGCCTCGACCCGGACACCGACATCGGCGCGATGGTCGACGCCAGGCAGCAGCAGAAGGTCCTCGCCTACATCGACACCGCCGTCGGCGAGGGCGCGAAGATCGCCTACCAGGGCGAGGCACCGACCGAGGAGCGCCTTCGGGACGGTTTCTGGGTGCCGCCGACGGTGCTGGTCGACGTCCAGCCGCACCACACCGTTGCCCAGGAGGAGATCTTCGGGCCGGTGGCCTCGCTGATGGTGTTCGACACCGACGACGAGGCCGTGGCCGTCGCCAACGGCACCAGCTACGGCCTCACCGCCGCGATCATCACCACCGACCACTTCCGCGCGAGCCGGCTGGCCGAGAGGCTCGAGGCCGGGATGATCTTCGTCAACAACTACCTGCGGCGGTCGTTCCTCGGATCGCCGTTCGGCGGCGTGAAGGCCAGCGGCTTCGGCCGGGAGAACTGGGCCGAGACCCTGCACGAGTTCGTGCGGGCCAAGAACGTCCGCTTCCCGTCCGGCCGGCAGCCCGTCCCGGTGTGGCCGCCGGCCGACTGACCGGCGGCGCCGGCCGCAAAGGCAGCCCGGTCTGCCCGAGCGGTCCTAGCCGAGAGCCGCGGCCAGGGATCGTCCGGCGGTGCGGCCGGTGAACACGCAGCCGCCGAGGAAAGTGCCCTCCAGCGCCCGATAACCGTGCACGCCACCGCCGCCGAAGCCGGAAACCTCGCCCGCCGCGTACATTCCCGGCAGCGGCTGGCCGTCGGCTTGCAGAACCCGCCCGGTGAGGTCCGTCTGGAGGCCGCCCAGCGTCTTGCGGGTGAGGATGTTCAGCCGGACGGCGATCAGCGGGCCGCCGGCCGGGTCGAGCAGCCGGTGCGGGGACGCGGTTCGTACCAGCAGGTCGCCGAGATACCGCCGTGCGCCGCGGATCGCCGTCAGCTGAGCGTCCTTCGTGAACGAGTTGGTCACCTCGCGGTCGCGTGCCTCGATCTGCCGGCGCAGCGTGTCGACGTCGAGCAGCGTGTTGCCGGCGACCCGGTTCATGCCGGCCACCAGCTCCGACAGCGTTCGCGCGACGACGAAGTCCGGGCCCTTGTCCATGAACGCCCGCACCGGCGCGGGCGGCCCGGAGTGGAACACCCGGCCCAGGGTGGCGAGGATGTTCTTGCCGGTCAGGTCCGGGTTCTGCTCCGAACCGGACAGCGCGAACTCCTTGGCGATGATCTTCTCGTTCAGCACGAACCACGAGTGGTCGTGCCCGGTCTGCCCGATCGCGCGCAGGGTGCCGATGGTGTCGAAGCCCGGGAACGCGGGGGCCGAGAAGCGGTTTCCGCGCGCGTCGAACCACAGCGACGACGGGCCCGGCAGGATGCGGATGCCGTGGTTCGGCCAGATCGGCTCCCAGTCCTGGACGCCCTCGGTGTAGTGCCACATCCGGTCACGGTTGACCAGTCGCGCGCCGGCCTTCTCGCTGATGGCGAGCATCCGACCGTCCACATGGGCCGGAACTCCGGTCAGCATCCGTTGCGGCGCCGGGCCGAGCCGCTCGACGGGCCAGTTCGCGCGCACCAGGTCGTGGTTCGCGCCGATGCCGCCGGAGGCCACCAGCACCGCCTGCGCGTGCAGCTCGAAGTCGCCGATCACGACCCGGGAACTCGCCGTGCCGCGAGGCGCGGCGCTCGGCTCGAGCACGGCTCCCCGGACGCCGTCGACGACCCCGTTGGTGACGGTGACCTCGTCGACCCGGTGGCGGAAGCGGAATTCCACCAACCCGCGTTCGGCGGCGGCCCGCACCCTTCGTACGAACGGCTCGATCACCGCCGGGCCGGTGCCCCAGGTGACGTGGAATCGCGGCACCGAGTTGCCGTGGCCATCGGCCAGCTGGCCACCGCGCTCGGCCCAGCCGACCACCGGGAACCACCGCAAACCCCGGCCGTGCAGCCATGATCGCTTCTCACCCGCCGCGAAGTGCACGTATGCCTCGGCCCACTGCCGGGCCCAGAAGTCTTCCCCCAGCGGGTTGTCGACGCCGCGATCGAACGCCGCACTGCCCAGCCAGTCCTGCCGTGCCAGCTCCTCGGAGTCCCGCACGCACAGCAGCCGCTGCTCGAAGCTGTTGACCAGGAACATCCCGCCGAACGACCAGAACGCCTGGCCGCCCAGGCTGGCCTCGGGTTCCTGGTCCAGCAGCAGCACGCGGCGGCCGGCGTCGGCCAGTTCGGCGGTCGCGACCAGCCCGGCGAGCCCGCCGCCGACCACGATGACATCGGCGTCCATGACGACCTTTCGTCGGTGTGCCGGGAATCGTATGCGCGCCAACGTGGTGATCGACCGATTGCCGACAGGCCGTGCCCCATCGGTCAATTCATCACACGAAAGCGGCGTAACTCGTGCCGGTATCCCTCGGCATGACGACAAACATCGCCTCGGTCGCCCGCCGCGCGGCCCTCGCCGCCGTATCGGGCATCGCCGCCACGGCCGTGCTGGCCTCGACCGCCTTCGCCGCCACGACGCCGTGGACGGTCATGCCGAGCGCCAACAACGCCACCGGTGACACCAGATTCAGCGCAGTGTCCATGGTGGACGATACGCACGGCTTCGCGGTCGGCGACGCCGATGGCAAAGCCACCATCGAGAGCTGGAACGGCACGAGCTGGAACCTGATGGCGGCGCCGAGCCCGGACTCCTCGGGCATCCTCAGAGGCGTGTCGGCGGTGTCGGCCACCGACGCCTGGGCGGTCGGCACGACGTTCGCGAGCAGCGGGCCGCAGGAGACGCTGATCGAGCACTTCGACGGCGCCGCCTGGACGATCGTGCCCAGCCCGAACATCGGCGTGAACAGCCAGTTGAACGCGGTCAGCGCCCGTGCCGCCAACGATGTCTGGGCGGTCGGCCAGGACGGGGTGAACGAGTCCAAGCCGATCATCGAGCACTGGGACGGCGCCGCGTGGACGGTCGTCCAGGGAGTTGCGGCCCCGAGCAACGGGATCGAGTTCCTCAAGGGCGTCACGGTCGCGCCGGACGGCACGGTGTGGGCGGTCGGCACCGTGGGACAGGCGCTCAACCCGGAGGGCTTCCGGCTGACGGCCTTCGTCGAGCGGTTCACCGGCGGCGGCTGGCGTTCGGTGCCGGTGCCGGCGACCAACCCGTCGTTCAGCGCGAACCTCAACGCCGTGTCGGCGGCGTCGGCGAACGACGTCTGGGCGGTCGGCTCCGTCGGCAGCCAGGCGTTGGCCGAGCACTGGAACGGCACGGCGTGGAGCATCGTGGCGACGCCGGCGGTCAGCGGCAAGAGCATCGTGCTGAAGGGTGTCAAGGCGGTCGGCCCGAACGACGCGTGGTTCGTCGGCGACCAGTCGCTGGCCACCATCTCCGAGCAGTCCAACGGCACGACCACCGCGATCGTGCCGACGCCGAGCGGTTCGCAGCGCGGTGACCTGTCCGGCATCGCCGCGGTCGGCCGCACCCTCTACGCCGTCGGCTCGCAGACCAACGACGCCAGCACCTTCCAGCAGCAGACGTTGGCTCTGATCAACGCTGCCGGCTGACCCTTATAAGCACGTACGGCCACGCTCCGGGGGAGCGTGGCCGTAGGTCACGCCCGCGAGGCGACGATCAACGTGGTGGTGAGCTCGATGTGCGCGGCCAGCGCGGCCACGGCGGCGTCCGCGTCGCCATCGATCGTGTGCTGGCAGATGGTGGCGTGTTCGCGGGCCGGATCGCGCGCGGCGTCCGACGAGTCGATGGCCTCCGACCAGCGGCGATAGAGGCAGGCGCTGTCCCGCAGCGCGGTCGCGATGGCGTAGAGACGAGGGCTGCCGCAGCCTGCGAGCAGGGCGTCGTGGAAGTCGGCGTGCGCGGCCTCCCACGCCGGGGTGACGCGGGTCGGCTCGGACGGGTCGCGGCGAGGGGTGTCGGCGAGGGTGAAGTGGGTCGCGACGACCCGCGCCCGCCAGGCGGTGTCGCCACGCTCGATGCCGCGCCGCAGCGCCAGGCACTCGATGTCCATCCGGGTCCGGGTCAGGTCGAGCAGGTCGTCGACGGAGATCGGCGTGACCTGGAAGCCGACCTGCGGGCTGGCCAGCACGAGCCCCTGCTCGGCCAGCCGGCTCAGCACCTCCCGGACCAGCCCGACGCTGGCGTCGTAGGCCTGGCACAGCGGCGTGAACTTGAGCCGCTCGCCCGGCGCGTAGCGCCCGGCGAGGATGTCGGCCCGCAGCCGGGCGTGCACCTCGTCCGTGCGGGTCTTCGCGCTGGTCGGCATGCCCGGCAGGATACACAACTTCGACATGGCGACAGATGTTCGAACATCGCTTGACACTTCGAGCACCACAGGTCGAGACTCCTGGCCATGAGCCCTGCGACCAAGCGCACTGTCGTCATCACGGGTGGCGGCACCGGCATCGGCGCCGCCACCGCCGAGCTGTTCGCCGAGGCCGGCCACGACGTCACGATCACCGGTCGCCGCGAGGAGGTGCTGGCCGCCGCCGCCAAGCGGCTGGGCGTGGCCCACCTCGCGTTCGACGCCGCCGATCCGGCGGCCGTGCAGGCGGCGCTCGACCAGCTGCCGACCGGCATCGACGTGCTGGTCAACAATGCCGGCGGCAACACCGACCGGCGGCGTCCGCCCGTCGCCGCCGGCGACCTCGCCGGACTGGCCGACGGGTGGCGGGCCAACTTCGAGGCCAACGTCCTCACCACGGTCCTCGTCACCGAGGCCCTCAAGCCGCGGCTGGCGGACGGCGCGCGCATCGTCACCGTCGGCTCGGTGGCGGCGAAACAGGGATCCGGCTCGTACGGGGCAGCGAAGGCGGCCCTGGAGGCGTGGAACGTCGAGACCGCGCGGACGCTGGGAGTCCGTGGGATCACCGCCAACATCGTGGCGCCGGGCGTCACCCTGGACACCGAGTTCTTCGCCGGCACCGTGTCCGAGGAGTGGGTGGCGGGCCGGGTGGCCACCGCGTTCAACCGCCGCGCCGGCACGCCGGCCGAGATCGCGCAGGCGATCTTCTTCCTCGGCCGGGCGGACGCGGGTCACCTCACCGGTCAGGTGATCCACGTGAACGGCGGAGTGCACACGGCGCGGTGATGCTTGACCTTGCCCCGCACCGGGTCTCTACTCGTGGCACGGGGTCAGGAGGCGAGCGCCATGAAGTCGACCGGGCGGGCGATGCGGCTCTCGATCTTCATCGGCGAGCGGCACACCTGGCATCACAAGCCGCTGTACTGCGAGATCGTGCACCGGGCGCACAAGGCCGGCCTGGCCGGGGCGACGGTGGTCCAGGGCGTGGAGGGATTCGGCGCCACCGCGCGGATCCACACCCCGCACCTGCTGCCCATCGGCGACGACCTGCCCCAGCTGATCGTGATCGTCGACGCCGAGGAGCGCGTCCGGGCCTTCCTGCCCGAGCTCGAGGAGCTGATGACCGGCGGGCTGGTCACTCTGGACGAGGTGGAGGTCCACCGGTACACCGCACGGAGGCGCTGATGCGGGCCACGCGGCTGTCGATCTTCATCGGCGCGGACGACCGGTGGCGGCACAAGCCGCTCTACCACGAGATCGTCCGCCGGGCGAGGGAAGCCGGGCTGGCCGGGGCGACCGTGCTGACCGGCATCGAGGGCTACGGCGCGGCGTCCCGTATCCACACCACCCGGCTGCTGAACCTGAGCGAGGATCTGCCGGTGGTGGTGCTCATCGTCGACGCCGACGAGCGGGTGCGCGCCTTCCTGCCCCAGCTCGACGAGCTGGTCGAGGAGGGCATGGTGGTCCTCGACGAGGTGGAGGTCGTCCGCTACGGCAAGGCGGAGTGATACGTCAGCGGACGTAGCCCGAGTGCAGTCCCAGGGGCGATTACCGGCGGCGTCGAGCCGGCTCTACTGGGGCCCATGACCACAACCTCCAGAACCCGGCTCGTCCGGGCCGGGCTGCTGGTGCTGCCGGCGGGCGGCGTGTTGAAGCTGCTCGGCAACATCGGCACCTTCGACAGCGTCGGCTACGGCATCCCGCAGCCGGCCGAGGCGGCGACCGTCACCAGCACGTCCTTTCTGGTGGGCGAACTCGTCGGCAGCATCCTGCCGACGCTGCTGGTGCCGTTCGGTGTGCTGGCCCTGTTCGCGGTGCTCCTGCCGTACGGATATCGCCGTACGCTGACCGCGGCGCTGGTGTGCGCCGTGCTCGGCGCGGGCGCGATCTTGCCGGGCCTGGGCGTGGTCAACTTTGCGATGCCGGCGCTGGGGCGGGCCTATCGCGACGGCTGGCCCGGCGCGATGACCATTGTGGACAGTTTCCTCACCTGGCCGCGCGGCGCGATGCTCTATCCCGCGGCGCTGTTCCCGATCGGCGTGATCCTCTTCGCGGTCGTGATGTGGCAGGCTCGGCCGGTGCCCCGACCGGCGACCGTGGTGTTCGCGCTGTCGGCGGTGCTGATCGCGGTTCCGCTGCCGTGGCATTCGGTACGGCTGGTGGGCGGCGCGCTGCAACTCGTCGCCGGTGCGTGGATCTGGCGTCGGATGCCTACGCTGTGCGAATGAAGCTGGCGGCGCCGATGGTCGACGTGCTCGCGGCGGTGGCGCTCGCCGCGTTCATGGCGTCCGTCTCGCTGGTGGACCGGGTCACCCAGCCTGACACGCGGCCGGTGACGCCGCTGGCGTTGGCGCTGCTTGTCGTGGGCGGCTTGGCGCTGGCGGTGCGGCGCAACCACCCGGTGCCGGCATACCTCGTGGCGGTCGGTGCCGCGACTGCGTACTTGTGGCTGCGGTTCGCCGGCTGGCCGGTCTACATCGGTGCAGGCGCAGGCTTGGTCGCGCTGGTCGTCGGCGTCGCGGCGACACGGGTGTGGGTGCCGCTGGCGGCGGCCGGGGGAGTGGCGATCGCCGTGGCGACGGGTCGGCCCGAGGACTGGAACGCGGCCTCGATGGTCGCGGTGGCGGTGGTGTGGACCGTCGCGGCGGTGCTCGTCGCCCGCGCGGCCGCGCTGCGCCGGCGCCAGGCCGAGCAAGAGGCGGCACGGCGAGCCGCCGAGGAACGCCTGCGCGTCGCCCGCGAGCTGCATGACGTCCTCTCGCACAGCCTGGCGACCATCAGCCTGCGGGCCGGGGTCGGCCTGCACCTGATCGACCGACAGCCGGAGGAGGCTCGCGAGGCGCTGCGGGCGATCCGCGAGGTCAGCAACGACGCGCTGGCCCAGTCCCGCGCCGCGCTGGCGGCGGTGCGCTCCGGCCCGGGGCTGTCCGAGCTGCCGGCGCTGGTCGACTCGGTCCGAGCCAGCGGCGTGACCGTCGACCTGCACGTCGACGAGTCGGTGCCGGAGCCGGCGGGCACGGACGCGTATCGGATCGTGCAGGAGGCGCTGACCAACGTGATGCGGCACGCCGGACCCGAGGCGACGGCGTCGGTGCGGATCGAGCGGACCGAGGGCTGGCTGCAGATCGACGTGACCGACGACGGCGTCGGCACGACCGCAACCGCCGGGCACGGCCTGCGGGGCATGGCCGAACGGGCGCGGACGCTCGGCGGCGAGCTGCGCGCGGGCCCGGGACCGGACGGCGGCTTTGCCGTGCATGCCCGACTTCCGTTGGAGGACAGGTGAATCCGCTGCGGATCGTGCTCGCCGACGACCAGGTGATGATCCGGTCCGGGCTGCGGGCGTTGATCACGGCCGAGCCCGATCTGACCGTCGTCGCCGAGGCCGACAACGGCGAGCAGGCGCTCGCGGCGGCCCGCGAGCATCGGCCGGACGTGGTCGTGATGGACATCCGGATGCCGCGCCTGGACGGCCTCGCCGCCACCCGCGCGATCGCCGCCGACGACACGTTGGCGCAGGTCAAGGTGCTCGTGCTGACCACGTTCGACGATGACGAGCTCGTGTTCGAGGCGATCCGCGGCGGCGCGGCCGGTTACCTGCTCAAGGACGCGGAGCCGACCGACCTGCTCCGGGGCATCCGGCTGGCCGCCGCCGGGGACGCGCTGCTGGCGCCGCAGGCCGCGCGGCGGCTGATCGCCGCGTTCGCCGCCGGCGGCTCACCGACCGGGCCCACCCAGCGGGCCCTGGGGCTGCTGACCGACCGGGAGCGGGAGATCGTCGCGCTGGTCGGCCGCGGCCTGTCCAACCACGAGATCGCCGACCGCTTGGTGATCAGCCCGGCGACCGCCCGCACCCACGTGTCCCGCGCGATGATCAAGCTCGCCGCCCGGGACCGCGCCCAGGTGGTGGTCTTCGCCTACGAGTCCGGCCTGGTCCGCCCCGGCCGCTCGGGCTGACCTACGTCCGGCGACGTAGACCGGCGGCGGGGGCTGCACGCCCTCGCGCAGCCCCGATGCCGTCGCTGGGCAGACGACCGCCGACAAGCCGTCGAGCTGGCTGTTTCCCAACAGCCTTCGGAGGTCATCATGGATCCTGCACGACTGATTCGCACGGTGCTGGCGGCGGCGGTGGTCGGCGGTCCGCTGGCCGCGTGCGTCGGCGGCCTGCTCAGCCCGGCCATCCACGAGAACGGTGCCGTCAGCATC
The DNA here is from genome assembly GCF_003387475.1 of Kutzneria buriramensis. Classification (GTDB taxonomy): domain Bacteria; phylum Actinomycetota; class Actinomycetes; order Mycobacteriales; family Pseudonocardiaceae; genus Kutzneria; species Kutzneria buriramensis. Next base: position 83,225 of record NZ_QUNO01000029.1, read on the forward strand.
GCCCGCAACGCCGCCGCCGATCCGCTGGGCAACGGCACCCACCTCGCGATGTTCGCGCTGGCCTCGTTCCTGCTGCCGCTCAGCGCCGTCGGCCTGGCGTGGTTGGCGTACCCGCGAACACCGTGGCTGGCGACCATCGGCGGCCTGCTCGCGGTGCTGGGGTGGCTGCCGTACTCGGCGCTGACCGCCCTCGACGATCTCGCCGACCAGATGGCCCACCTGCCGAACGCCGCCTCCTACGCCGCGTTGTATGACCGGTTCTCCGTCGACCCGGTGATGAACCCGTTGCTGGTGGTGTACATCGTCGGCCACCTCGTGGCGTACGTGTTGCTGGGCATCGCGCTGCTCAGCGCCGATGCCGTGCCGCGCTGGTCGGCGTGGGGGCTGATCGTCAGCAGCCCGTTGACCATCGCCACGTTCGTCCTGCCGGGCCGGCCGATCGCCGTCGGCCTCGCCGCCATCACGTTGATCGCGGTCGCCAGCGTCCCGGCCGCGTGGGCACTCGGCCGGCCGGTCACGGCACGGTCGCTACCCTCGCCGGTGTGATCGCCCGAAATGTGACCCCGCTGTACGCGGCCGGTTTCGTCACGGCGTTCGGGGCGCACAGCATCGCCGCGAGCCTCGGCGGCTACGAGCACGGTTCCCTGCTGACGCTGGGAATTCTGCTCGCCATCTACGACGGCGCCGAGATCGTGCTCAAACCGGTCTTCGGCGCCGTGGTGGACCGGATCGGGCCGCGGCCGGTGTTGCTCGGCGGCCTGTTGGCCTTCGCCCTCGCCTCGGCCGCTTTCGTCTTCGCCGGCGAGCCCGGGGCGGTCGGCCTGACCCGGTTCGGACAGGGCGCGGCGGCCGCGGCGTTCTCGCCGGCGGCCAGCGCGATGGTCGCCCGCCTCGCGCCGAAAGCCCGTCACGGTCGGGCATTCGGCAGCTACGGGGCGTGGAAGGGCTTGGGCTACGCGCTCGGACCGGTGCTCGGCGGGGTGCTCATCACCGTCGGCGGCTTCCCGTTGCTGTTCGCCACGCTCGCCGGCCTGGCACTCGCCGTCGCCGTGTGGGCCCTCGTTGCCGTACCGGCCGTCGAGCCGTTGCCGAAGGTCCGTCAGACCGTGCTGGATCTGGCGCGCCGGATCTCCAGTCCGGGATTCCTTCGGCCGACGGGGACTTTGGCCGCCAGCACGGCCGCATTGGCCGTGGGCGTGGGATTCCTGCCGGTACAAGGCGCCGCCGCGGGCTTGGGAACGGTGGCAACCGGCGCTGCCGTGTCGGTGCTCGCCGCCGCGGCCGCCGTGGTGCAGCCGTACGCCGGTCGCGCGCGTGATGCCGGCCGCCTGTCGGAGAAGGTGGGCATGGCCGCCGGCCTGGCGCTGGCCGCCGTCGGCTTCGTCGTGGCGGCGGCGTTGCCGGGCCTGGTGGGAATCCTCGTTGCGGCGCTGGCGATCGGTGCTGGAACCGGTGTCGTGACGCCCTTGGGATTCGCCGCCCTCGCAGCCGTCACGCCGCCGGAGCGGTTGGGGCAGACCATGGGCAGCGCGGAGGTGGGGCGGGAGCTTGGTGACGCCGGCGGTCCGCTGCTGGTGGGCGGCATCGCCGTCGCTGCCGGCCTGGCTGGCGGTTTCCTCGGCCTGACAGCGGTCCTGGTCGTGACCGCTGTCGCGGTGGCGTCCTCTGTGGAGTGAGGACGGGCGGCGATGCCTGGGGGAACACCACCGCCCGTCCTGGACGCGGCGCCGGGTGGGAGGCCCTGGCGCCGCCGGTCTAGTGGTTCGAATGCGTGCTCGGCGGCCCGGTGGTGTGGTCGGGATGGTTGGCGGGCGAGCCCTTCGGATCGTGGCCCTTCCCGTTGCCGTTCGTGTCGCCGTTGTGACCTTGTTGCCCGGCGAGGAGATCCGCGCAGTACTCGTCGACCTTGTCTCGGCCGCCGGCGTTGTCGATCAGCGAGCCGAACGCCGGGTTGTCGAGGGCCTTGCCGTGGTCCGAGCCCGCGCCGGCGATGTAGGCGTTGCACAGCCCCGTCAACGACGGCGACGGGGATGCCCCGGACGTGGGGGATCCGTGATCGTCGTTGTCGGGCTTGGTGGTGTGGCTGGTCGAGGACGTCGTCGACGACGGTTCGGCGGCGCTGGCGTGGGCGGGCACGACGGCGGGGTGCCCGCCCAACGGCGTGGGGAGATAGCCGGTCGCGGCGGCGGTCGCGACACCGCCGAGGATCACGGCCACCGCGGCGGCGACGGCCGCGATCCTCGCGTTGGCCAGGTTTTTGAGCTTCGACGGCCTGCGATGTGAGACGGGGCCGGGACGAGCGGCACGGAACGCCGCGACAGCCGCGTCCTCACCGGCCAGCTCGCCGCCACCTGCGGGGACAGTCGCGGCGGCGAGCAGGTCGGCGAGCGGATGCCCGCCGGCGACCGGCGCGCCGTCGAGCAACCGCTCGGCGGTGCGCCGGTCAAGGGGGTGGCGATCGGTGTGCTTGCTCATCTCACCTCCTTCAGCGTCGTCGGGCCCATTTGTGTCACACCACGCGCTGACCTGCGGTTTTCCGGCGCCATGTCGATCAGTTCGGCCAGCCGGCGCAGCCCGCGGTGGGCCGCCGTGCGGACGGCCCCGGCGCGCTTGCCGAGCACCTTCGCGGCGGCCGTGGCGTCCAGGCCCATGACCGCCCGCAGCAGCACGGCTTCCGCCTGGTCACGGGGCAGTTCGGCGATCAACGCCAGCGCCGCGTCGGTGCCGATCGCGGCCACCGCGGACTCGGCGGTGTCCTCGCGCGCCGGCATCTCCACGAGCTGCTCGTCCTCCATCGAGCTGACTGGACGTCTTCGCTGGTGGCGCAGCAAGTCCAGGGCCCGATTACGGCCAATGGTCGCGGCCCAGCCACGAAATCCGTCGAGGTCGCCGCGAAAGGTCCGCAGGTCCCGGGCTATCTGGAGCCATGCCTCCGACGCCACGTCCTCGGCATCCTCACCGACCAGGGCGCGCAGGTAGCGCAGCAGATTTGGCTGCACGGCACGGTACAGCACCCGGAACGCGCCCTCGTCGCCGTCGTCACGCGCGGCGCGCAGCGCGGTGGTGGGGTCGGGCACGTTGTCCTCGGGACAGACCGACACCTGCGCCCTCACCACCTTCACCGAACCGCCGACAACCGCGCCATCATGGTCCAGCCGGTGGCGCAGCGAAACCCCGGGGCGGTGTCTAACAAAAAGGCAACGACACTGTCCATAGCGGAGCGGACGGCGCATGATCCCGCGGCAACGCCATTCCGCTGCTTCCTGGAGTCCACTATGGTCAAGTCCGGTCTGCTCAGATCCATCGCCGCGGTGGTGCTCGCCGCCGGCGCCGCGCTCGCCGTGTCGGGCACGGCGGTCGCGGCGAAGGGCGACAACACGCCGACGGCGGGCGACGACCGGGCGGTCCTCTACCTGGGGGACAACGCCGTCACGTGTGAGCAGGCGCACCTTCCCGGTCAGATCGTTCAGGTAACGGCGACCGAGGACGACACGTACATCACCGTGACCGGCATTCCGGACGGCGTCACCCTCACCGGCATCGTGGTGAAGGGCGCGCACGCGTTCAACGTCTACCTGCCCGGCGCGCTGGGTTCCTTGCCGTGGAAGAACCTCCACTCGCCGACCGCCGGCAACAGCGGCGGTCCCGCGACGATCAGCCACTGGTTCGCCTGCGGCACGGTGACGTCGTCGACCAGCAAGACCACCAGTAACACCAGCAGCAGCTCGAACGAGACACCGACCACGAAGCCGGGTTCGACCACGACCACGACGCCCCCGACCATCACCACCACGACCGCGGCGGCGGCCGTCGCCGCCACGACGACCACCGCTGTCGGCACCGCGCCGTTGGCGTACACCGGTTTCAGCGGCGGCTGGCTGATCGTCGTCGCCGCCGTGCTGTTGCTGGGCGGCGCGGCGCTCATCGTCATTCCGCGGCTGCGGACCCGCCGGCGGTAGCGTCAGGCCAGCAGCGCGCTGGCGTAGTGGTCGGAGTTGTCCCGCACGCCGGGCAGCACGTAGAAGTACCCGCCGCCGTAAGGGGTCACGTAGTCGGTCAGGGGCTCGCCCTTGAGCCGGTTCTGCACGGCCTCGAACTGCTTGCCGATGTCCTGTTGGAAGGAGCAGAACAGCAGGCCGGCGTCGATGGTGCCGTTGGGCTGGAAGCCGCGGTCGTAGTTGAAGGGCCGGCGCAGGATGCGGGCCGTCCCCGGCGTGCGGGGATTGGCCAGCCGGATGTGCGAGTCGAGCGGGATGACCTTGCCGTCGGGATCCCTTGTGTAGTCCGGGATGTCGGTCTCGGCGCTGCCGTCCAGCGGCGCGCCGCTGTCCCGCCGGCGGCCGAACATCCGTTCCTGCTCGGAGATCGACACCCGGTCCCAGAACTCCACCAGCATGCGGATGAACCGCACGACCTGGTAGCAGCTGCCGTCCGGCAGCCACACCACGTCCTCGCCCGGCTGGGAGATGCCGTCCTTGAATCCCAACAGGTTCCGCGGCGTGCCGGCCGGGCGCGGCGGCGAGCCGAAGCCGTCGAGGCGGTAGCGGGGCTGCATGCCGTCACGGGTGTGCCGGGCGATGTCCCGCAGCGCGTGGTGCACGGTGTCCATGTTGTTGGCGCAGATCTGCACCATCACGTCGCCGTGGCACCAGGCGGGATCGAGCACGTCGTCCGGGAACGTCGGCATCGCCGACAACCCGGCCGGCTTGCGCAGCCCGTAGCGGCTGTCGAACAGCGACGCCCCAACGGAAACGGTGACGGTCAGGCCGTCGGCCGGCACCGCCGGCCCGAGCACGGCGCTGTCCGACGGCGGCGCGCCGACCCCCAGATCGGGCGGCGTGCCGCCGGCAGTCAGGAAGCGGGCCCGGTCGGTGAGCGCCTTGAACATCGCCGTCAGGCCGGCGCGGTCGGCGGCGGTCGCGTCGAACGCCGCGAAGGTCGCGAACCGCTGCGGCGGCGTGGCGACGCCGGCCTGGCGTGGCCCGTGGAAGGGATACGACTCGGGCACCGCCGGCGCGCTGCCGGTGTCCGCCCGCGCGCCGGCCGCCGCGAGGCCGCCGACCAGAGCGGTGCCGGCGACACCGGCGCCCGCGCCCTGGAGGAAGTGGCGTCGGCTCAGGGACATGTCGGCTCCTTCAGCTGGCCCGGACTTCGAGCAGGGTGGGGATGGTGGACAGGGTTTCCACGGCGGCGCCGACCCGGGCGTCGACCACCTGCCGGTTGCCGGTCGCCACGGCGGCGGTGACGGCCGCGAGCTGCTGGCGGGCGGTGGCGACGAGGCCGGGTGTGCGGGCGTCGAGCAGCGGGGCGAGCCGGTCCAGCACGGCGTTCGTGGCCTCCACGTCCGCGCCGACCAGCGCGAACGCCGTGTTGGAGCCCTGGTCGGTCTGGCCGTTCAGGGTGCGGCGGAGGGCGTCTTCGAGGATCTCGTGCGCTCGCAGCGGCAGATCGGCCGGGTCGAACGTGAGCTTGCGCCGCAGCCCCTGGACGTCCTGCTGGAGCTTGGCGGCGACCTGCGCGAGGTCGGCGGCCGACTGACCGTGCCACAGGCCGTATTCGACGCGGTGCAGGCCCGTGAAGCCGGGATCGGCCACGCCCTGGGGCAGGCCCTGCGGCAGACCGTCGATGGCGATGCCGAGATCGTCGAACTGCCCGTACGCGGCGCCGATCCGTTCCCACGTCAGCTGCGCGGTCAGCCACGCCGCCCGCGCCCCGTCCAGGTCGCCGGCGGCGAGCCGGGCCGCGAGGTCGCCGGTCTGACCGTCCAAAGTGGCCAGTTTGTCGGAGATGTAGCCGGTGAACGAGCTCGCCGGTCCCTTGAGGTCGTTGTCGGACACCGGTTTCACCGCCGGCGCCGCCGAGCCGGCCGCGCCGGTGACCACGGCGACGGGGGAGACCTGGTCCAGTTCGCCCGGCACCAGGCAGCGCCAGCTGTACTGGCCGGCCGGCAGGTCGACGGTGATGGACCGGCGCGTGCCGGGGCCGAGGCCCTCGATCTCGCCGATGACGCCGCCGTCGGTGGCGCGCGTGAGGTAGATCTCCCCGCCGTGGCCGGACTTGTTGACCACCGTGATCGTCGACGAGCCGGCGGGCCCGCCGGCCCAGTCCTTCGCGCAGCCGTCGGCCGTGACGGTGACCTCCGTCGACGCGCCGCCGCCAGAGGGCGTGACCAGTGCGAAGATGCCGACCGCCAGCAGCGGCAGGACGACCGCGGCGGTGGCGTACATCCAGGGCGGCGTCCGTCGCGTCGGGCGCTCGGCCGGGACGGTGTCCGTGGCGGGCTTGCGGAGGAACACCGCCAGCACCGTGACCAGATAGCCCAGGTACACGGCGACCTGGAGCACGGTCATGCGTGGCGACAGGTTGGTGATGCCGGAGATCAGCGAGACCCACCAGCTGTCCGTCGACATCGTGGTCGACAGGTCGAACGCCAGCCAGCTGTGGCCCGGCACCAGGCCGGCGGTCTGCAGCTCGCCGACCCCGTACGCGAGCACGCCGGCGGCGATGACGATCAGCAGCACCGCGGTGCGGGAGAAGAACACGCCGAGGTTCACCCGGACGCTGGCTCGCACGATCAACCAGCACAGGAAGATCGACACCGCCAGGCCGACCGCGGCCCCGACCAGCGGCGCGACCGTGTCGCCGGACGCCTGCACGGTCGTCCACAGGAACAGCGCCGTCTCCAGGCCCTCGCGGGCGACGGCGAGGAACGCGGTGGCGGCCAGTGCGGCGGAGCCGACGGTCAGCGCGTGGCCGATCTTCTGGCGCAGCTCGCCCGACAGGCCGCGGGCGGTGCGCCGCATCCAGAAGATCATCCACGTCACGAGGACCACCGCGACCAGGCTGAGCAGCCCGCCGAACATCGCCTGCGCGGTGATCGTCAGCTCGGCCCGGGAGAACGCCAGCACCGCGCCGAAGCCCAGCGACAGCAGCGCCGCCGCCAGCACGCCCAGCCACACCGCCGCGGTGCCGCGATCGGGGTCGGCCCGGCGCACGGCGGCCAGCAGGATGCTGACGACCAGGCCGATCTCCAACCCCTCGCGCAGGCCGATGACCAGGTTGGGCAGCCCGTCGACCCACACCGCGGCACGCTCCTTTGGTAAGGCTTGCTTAACTTGAATCGATGCTACACGCCTGTAGGAGCCTGTCGACGGGTGGCGCTGAACCCGACGAGGACCACGATCGCGGCGGTCAGCACCAGGCTGACCGGGCCGAGCCCGAGGTCGAGGCCGCCGTTCTCGGCGGGCATGCCGAACAGATCGGCGAAGGACGCGCCGAGTGGTCGGGTGAGGACGTACGCGGCCCAGAAGGCCACGGTCGCGTTCAGGCCGAAGGCCTTCCGGGCGAGCCCGGGGACCGCGATGGCGACGGCGAACAGGACGCCGGCGCCGAAATAGCCGAGATTCGCGGTGTCCGCGACCAGGTCGCCGGCCGCGGTGCCGAGGGCGAACGTCGCCATCACCGTGAGCCAGTAGAAGATCTCCCGGCGGCGCGTGGTGATGCCGCCGATCGACAGCGTCCGCTCGGTCCCGTACCACGCCGCGAAGATCACCGTCAGCACGATGCTGAGGGACACCGTCGACGTCACGTACGGCACGTCGAACATGTAGTGCATGATGTCCGCGACCATCGTGCCGACGACGCTCACGAGCACCACCGTCGCCCAGTAGAGCCAGGTGATGTGCCGCCGCACCGAGATCTGCGCGACCAGGGCGGCGATCAGCGCCAGGAACGCCACGCTCACCGGGACGCTGGGATCGGCGTCGCTGAGGAGGAAGAAGTCCGAGGTCGTCTCGCCCATGCCGGTGGTCAGCACCTTGATGACCCAGAAGATCGCGGTCACCTGGGGGACCTTGTTCAGCAAGGGCCGCACGTCGCCGATCTTCGGTCGAACCTGTTCTGTTGTCATGGAATCAGGGTGGCAGAGGCAATTCTGTCATTACCTCACAAAGAATCCCCGTCTGGCGGGCATGAGTGCGTTGCGGTACAAGGCTTCGAAGCGATCGAGCGTGCCGTCCAACGTGTGCCGGCCGATGAGTTCACGGCCGGCGGCGCCCATGCGGGCCCGGGCCGCGGGATCGCCGATCAGGTCGCGCAGCCGGTCGGCGAGGGCCGCGATGTCACCCGGCGGAAAGAGCCATCCGGTCTCGCCGGGGAGCACGAGGTGGGGGAGCGCCATCGCATCGGCTGCCACGACCGGCTTTCCGGCGGCGAGAGCGTCCATTGTGGCCAGACTCTGGAGCTCGGCGACGCCGGGCATGCAGAAGATGTCGGCCCTGCGGTACGCGGCGAGCAGCGCGTCGTCGTCGACATGGCCGTGGAAGGTCACGTCGCCGGCGATGCCCAGTCGCCCGGCGAGCTCCTGCCATGCGCGCCGGCACTTCCCGTCGCCGACGATCTCGACCCGCACGTGCGCCGTGCGGCGGAGTCGGTGCACGGCGAGGAGGATCTCGTCGACGCGCTTCTCCTCGTCCAGGCGGCCGACGAAAAGCACATGGGGGACAAGGTGGTCCGGGGCTGGTGACGCCGGGAACCTGGTGAGGTCGATGCCGCAGGACACGGCGATCGCGTCGGGAATCCCATGCTCGGCGAGAAGTTGGACGGCCCGTGGCGTCGGGGCGGTCACGGTTCGGGCGGAGCTCAGCACCCGGCGCAGGTCCCACCAGCCCAGGCGCGACAACGCCGCGCGGAGTCCCTTGGGCATCGGCAGGTAACCGTGCAGATTCTCGGGCATGAAGTGATTCGTTGCCACCAATGGGATGTCGTGCCGTCGGGCGGCGGCCGCGAGCGCGCGGCCGACGACGAAGTGCGCCTGAACGTGCACCACGTCCGGCGCGAGTTCGGTCAGCAACGCCTCTGCTGTCCGACTCGCCCGCAGCGGGCGGGAGATGCGGAACGTGGGGTGCACCGGCGTGGACAGGGAGGACACTCGGTGCACGGTGAGGGTGCCGTCCGACTCGGTGGTCGAACGCGCGGTCGTCGACGGACACAGCACGTGCACGTCGTGGCCGCGGCCGGCCAGGCCGGCGGCCAGCCTCGACGCGAAGTTCGCGGCGCCGTTGACGTCCGGCGGGAAGGTGTCGACCCCGATGACGACCCGAAGCCGCGGTGGCGTGGCTTCGGCGCCGATCGCCGGAGCCGGTGCTGTCGACGTCATGCCGCCAAGCTACTACTGCGGTGTAGTAGTTGGCTGTCGTCACGCTGTCGAATCGAGCATTTGGCCACATCTGGACTCAGCCGCGGCTCCGGCGCGCCCGCCACAGCTCCAGACCGACCGGGATCAGCGACACCGCGACGATCACCGCGATGACCGGCAGCAGGTACTGGTCGACGCCGGGGATGCTCGCGCCGAGGCCGTAGCCGGCCAGCGTCACGCCGATCGTCCACAGCAGACCGCCGAGCACCTGCCACTGCGTGAAGACCCTGGTGGGCACGGCGAGAACACCGGCCAGCGGGTTCAGCACGGTTCGGACGATCGGGATGAAGCGGGCGAGCACGATCGCCTTGCCGTGGCCGTAGCGCTCGAACAACTCCTCCGCGCGGACGATTCCCCTGGCCAGGTGCGGATTGCGGCTCCGGGCCAGCAGCGCCCGGCCGCCGCGCCGGCCGATCTCGAAGCCCACCTGCGCGCCGGCCAGCGCGCCGACGACGGCGCAGAGCAGCACCAGCGGCAGCGACAGGTGGGTGCTGCCGCTGGTCGCGCAGAGGACGCCGGCGGTGAACAGCAGCGAGTCGCCGGGCAGGAAGAACCCGATCAGCAGGCCGGTCTCGGCGAAGGTGACGATCAGCACGGCGAGCGTGCCGAGGCTGCTCAGCCAGAACGACGCGGACAGGACACTCACGAGCGGCTCCACTGTGGACGGACGTGTTCACGGGCGAGCAGGACGACGCCGGTGACCGCGACGGTCGCGCAGACGACCAGGGCGAGCGCGGCGGACCGGGGCAGGCCGGCGGCCTCGCCGAACAGGCCGAGACCGACGCCGACGCCGACCATCGGGTCGATCACCGTCTGGCAGGCGATCACGACCTGTGGCGGCCCCGCCGCGTAGGCGTGCTGGACGAACCACATGCCGACCGGCAGCGCGGCCACCAACCCGAGCGCCGCGACCACATGCAGGTGGCCGATGGCGAGGGCGTGTACGTACACCGAGACCAGGCCGTAGGCCATGCCGGCCGCTGCCGCGTACGCCAGGCACCGCACCCGCCCGGTGGTCACTGCGCCGACTGCGCCCAGCGCGACGACGCCGACGGCCGTCAGCGCACCGGCGCGGGCCTCGGCGCCCGACGACAGCGCCGGCATCGCGGCCCGCTGCGCCGCGAGGAGCACGAACACACCGACGCCCGCCGTGCTGGCGATCACCGCCAGCCAGGTCGACCTGGTCAAACGGCCGCGGACGGCCAGCACCGTGGTCAGCGCGATGGCCACCGCGCCGACCGGCTGGACCACGGTCAGCGGCGCCAGGCCGAGGGCGCAGGCGTGCAGCCCCGCGCCGAGTCCGGTGAGCCCGAAGCCGGACAGCCACCGCGGCGCGCGCAGCAGCCTCGACAGGCGCGGGCCGTCGGCGCGGACGGCGGCCTGTTGCAGCCAGGCGGCGACGGCGAAGCAGACTGCGCCGGCGGCCGCGAGGGTGATGGCCAGACTGGTCACGGGCGGAATCCTCTACTACAAGCGTGTAGTAACTTCCTCGAATCTACTACACTCGCGTAGTAGGAGGTGGGGCATGCCGCGACGCAGCAGGGGCGGCCTGGAGCGGGAGATCCACGCCGTGCTGGCGGCCGGGGACGGGCCGATGACGGCGGGGCAGGTGCGGGACGCCCTCGGCGGCGACCTCGCGTACACCACCGTGCTCACGGTGCTGTCGCGGCTGTTCGACAAGGGCGAGATCGCCCGCGAGCAGGCCGGCCGCGGTTACGCCTACTCCGCGCCCTACGACGCCGCGGCGCTCACCGCGCGGCGGATGACGCTGCTCCTCGACGACCGCGACGCCGACCGGGCGGCGGTGCTGACCCGGTTCGTCGACGGACTCGGCCCCGGCGACGAGCAACTGCTCCGCGGACTGCTGGACCGATGACCGCCCCGGTGCTGGCCGCGTTCGCGGTGATGCTGCTGTTCGCGGCGGTCGCGCCGCGGCTGGGGCAGCGTCTGACGCCGGCCATCGCCACGTGCGTGCTGACGGCCGGCAGCGTGATCGTGGCCGGCTCGACCGGCTTCGTGCTGGCGGTGCTTGCCCTCACGTGGCTCGGGCAAGCGCCGCTCGTCGCCTGGCTGGCCGACTGGTCGCCGAGCGAACTCGACGCGAACACCCCCGTGCCGGAGTTCGTCGCCGCCGGCGCCTTGATCCTGCTCTCCGCCGCCGGCCTGCGACTGCTGATCCGTGCGATCCGACGAGGCCGGGCGCTCGTGGCGGTGCGCCGGGCCCATCGCGGCTCGTCGGCGGTGATAGTCGTGGACAGCGACTGCCCGGATGCGTTCGCCACCCCCGCCCCGCATGGGCGGATCGTCGTCACCTCGGCGCTGCTGGCGGCGCTGTCGCCGGAGGAGCAGCGCGTGGTGCTCGCCCACGAGCGTGCCCACCTGCGGCATTGGCACGCCTGGTTGGTCGTCGTGGCCGACCTCGCCGAGGCTTCGAACCCCTTGCTACGGCCGACCGTCGCCGTGATCCGGCACGCCGTCGAGCGGTGGGCCGACGAGGACGCCGCCCGCCGGATCGGCGACCGGCACCTCGTCGCCCGCACCGTCGCCCGGGTCGCGCTGCTGCGGCACGACACCGCCGACAGCCCGCTCGCGCCGGCAGCGACCGGCGGCCAGGTGCCGCAACGGGTCCGTGCCCTGCTGTCGCCGCCCCCGGATCGCCGGCTCTGGCTCGTTGCCGTCATCGTCGGGCTGCTGACGTGCAGCTTCGTCGCGACCTTCGCCGTCGAACGGACCGGTGACGCGCTGTTCGACCGGGTCGCTACCGTCCAGGACCGCTGACCAGCAGCGTCACTTTCCCCGTGGTACGGCGGGAAGCCAGGTCGCTGAAGGCCTGGGTGGCGTCGGCGAGACGGTACTGCGCGCCGGTGATCGGGCGCAGGCGGCCCCGGGCGGTCAGCTCCAGCAGCTCGGCGAGCGGCTCGCGGTAGCCCCGCGGCAGGGCGAGGGCCGGCCGCAGCCAGAAGCCGGCTACAGCCACATTGCGCTCAGCCAGCAGCCCCAGGTCGATGGGCGGGCGGCCCTCGTGGGTGGCGTCGCCGTAGCTGATCACCCGTCCGAACGGCGCGAGCGCCTCCAGGCCGGCGGAGACGGCGGCCCCACCGTTGGCGTCGAGCACCACATCGGCGCCGTGGCCGCCATTCGCCTGCCGGACGCGCTCGGCGTAGCCGGCGGGCTCGCTGTCGACGGCCGCGTCGGCGCCGAGTTCCCGGGCCAGCCGGCGTTTCTCCGATGTGGACGCTGCCGCGATGACCCGGCCGGCGCCGAACTCACGGGCCAGCTGGATCGCCAGCGAGCCGACGCCGCCGGCGGCGGCGTTCACGACCACGGATTCCCCTGGGACCAGCCGGGCCGAGCCGCGGAGCAGGTGCCACGCGGTCAGCCCCTGCACCAGCAGGGCCAGGGCCTGCTCGTCGGTGACCCCGTCCGGCACGTCCACGACGGCGTCGGCGTCGAGCACGGCCTTCTCGGCGAAACCGCCGCCGTCGAAGGACAACCCGACGACCCGGCGGCCGCCGATGCGGCCGACGACCTCCGAACCGGGGACGAACGGCAGTAGGACGGCGGAGGAGTAGCGGCCGGCGATCCGTGAGAGATCGGCGAAGTTGACGCCGGCGGCGGTCACGTCGACCACCAGTCGGCCGTCACCAGCCGCGGGGGCGTCGAGCTCGGTCACCTCCAGCGTCTCGGGCCCGCCGAACCGGGTCACCCGCACTGCTCGAATGGTCATCGCCGTTGCCACTCCTCCGCCAGCAGTTCGTACGACCGGACACGGTCGGCGTGGTCGTGGGTGATCGTGGTGACGATGAGCTCGTCGGCGCCGGTGGTGTCGCGCAGCAGCTCCAACTTGTCGGCCACCTCAGCCGGCGTGCCGACGAACTGCGTGTCGACCCGGTCGGCGACCAGGTCGCGGTCGGTGTCGGTCCACCGGTGCGCGCGAGCCTCGGCCGGTGCGGGGAAGGGGACGGCATCGAGGCGCGTGCGGATGCTGCGCACCCACAGGCCGTAGCCGGCGGCCAGTTCCCTCGCCGCGGCTCGGGTTCCCGCCACGACGACGTCCGCCGAGACGCTCACGTGGGGGCGTTCGAGCTCGGCTGACGGCCTGTACGCGGCGCGGTAGCCGGCGACGGCCTCCAGCACGGTGGCGGGGCTGACGTGGTAGTTGGCGGCGAACCTCAGGCCACGTCGGCCGGCGACGGTTGCGCTCTCGCCGCCGCTGCTGCCGAGGATCCACACCTCCAGCGCCGCGCCCTCGCCCGGCACCACGTGCGCCGCCTCGCCGTCGGATTCGTACGTGCCGCCGAGCAGGGCGAGGACGTCGTCGACCTGCTCGGCATAGTCCTGCGGCTGCGCGTCGGGCAACAGCAACAGCTTGCGCTGCATGGCAACGCGCGGCGAACCGAGCAGCCGTGTGGCCGAGAACCGGCGCGGGATCAGCAGGTTGTCGGACGGCACCGGCTCCAACACCGGTGCCGCACTGGCGGGCTGGCCGCCGGAGCGGCCCAGACCGAGGTCGAAGCGGCCCGGGAACGCGGCGTCGAGCAGCCCGAATTCCTCTACAGTGGACAGTGCGGTGCGGTGTCCCATCTGCACCGCGCCGGAACCCAGCCGAATCGTCGCCGTCGCGGCGGCGGTCAGGGCCAGCAGGACGGCAGGCGAGGTCCCGGCGACGCCCGCGTTGAGGTGGTGCTCGGCGAACCAGTAGCGGGCATAGCCGAACTCCTCGGCCCGCCGGGCCAGGTCGACGCTGTTGCGCAGCGCCTGCGCCGCGGTCGAGCCGGAGGAGATCGGCACCAGGTCGAGAACCGTGAGCGGGGTCATGACGGCCGGAACCTCACGACGCCTGCTCCAACCGGCGGGACAGCGGCGGCCGCAGCCCGAGATGCTCCCGCAGCGTCGTCCCGGTGTACTCGGTCCGGTACACGCCTCGCTCCTGGAGTTCGGGCACCAGCAGGTCGACGATGTCGTCCAGGCCGTCGGGGATGAGGTACGGCGTGATGTTGAACCCGTGCACCGCCCCGTGCCGGGCGAAGCGGGTGAACTTGTCGGCCAGGCTGGTCGGCGT
>NZ_QUNO01000030.1 GCF_003387475.1 Kutzneria buriramensis
AGGACCTGGACGGAGCGGGCAAGAGGGGGACGTCCGGTCTGCACAACACACCACCTGACTCAGACGGGGTGTTGCAACAACCACCTGACTTCAAGGGGCTTTCCCTGCGTTGAATGCAGGGAAAGCCCCCTTCCATGCGTGGAGCCTGAGCGGGCGGGGCTTGCTCGGGGCTGAGGGGCCGGGCAAGCGCCGCCCGCGGTCTAGGCGGCCAAGAGGGTCATGTGGCCAGCAGGCCGCTGACGGTGTTGTCGTGGCCGGACAGGACCTTGCCGGGGTCCTCGCCCAGGACGTCCCGCAGCATGGTGGCGTAGACGTCGCGGAAGTCCGTGCTCTCCTTGAGGTCCCCGTTGTCCAGGTCGGTGAGGCTGGGCTGCTCCCCGAAGAAGAAGCCGCCCTTGACCGAGCTGCCGATGACGAAGACCGGCCCGGCGGTGCCGTGATCGGTGCCGTCGCTGGCGTTCGCGCCGACCCGCCGCCCGAACTCGGAGTACACGAGCACCACGACCTGCTTGCCCCGGTCGGTCTTGCTCATCCGGTCCACGAACGCCGACAGCGCCTGGTCGAGCTCGGTGAGCAGCCGCTGCTGCGTGCCCTTCTCGTCGGCATGGGTGTCGAATCCGCCCAGTGACACCGAGTACGCCCGCGTCGGCGCGCCCGCCTCGACCAGCCCGCCGACGACGTCCAGCTGCGCCGCCAACTGCCCGGTGTTGCCCGCCTTGGCGTTGTCGGGCTTCATGTCCGGCCCCAGCTTGGTGGCGGTGGTGTGCAGGTCGGCGATGGACCGAGCGACCCTCGCCTGGTCCGGCAGCTCCCCCGACTGTGGTTGCCCCATCAGGGAGAACGACTTGCCGAGCGCGCCGGTCGGCAGCTTGAGACCGGCCACGGGCAGCGTCGCGCCGGCGGCCCGCTGCCCGGCCATCAGCGGCGGCAGCACGGGTTCGATCGCCACGGCCCGCAGCGGGTCGTCGCCGGTCACGTCCAGCCACCGCCCCAGCCACCCGGTCTGCTGCGGGGTGTCCGGCGACGCGGTCTGCCAGATCGCCATGGACCGGAAGTGGCTGTGGTCGGGCTTGGGGTAGCCGACCCCGCGCACGATGGCCAGCCGCTTGTCGTCCCAGAGGTTCTTCAGCCCCTTCATACCGGGGTTGAGGCCCAGCCCGTCGCCGAGATCCAGCACCTCGTGCGGCTGGTACGCCAGATCCGGCCGCGCCTTCTGGTACGCCGGATCCGAGGCCGGGATCACGGTGTTCAGGCCGTCGTTGCCGCCGTAGAGCGTGCACACGACCAGCACGCCGGCGTCCGGGCGCAGCGGGTTCTGGGCGGCGGCGGTCATCAGGTCGGACCAGGTGACTGCGGTGGCCCCGCCGGCCAGCGCGCCCGCGCCGACGACGCCGCTGGCGATGATGAAGCCGCGTCGGCTGATTCTCATTGGCTCACCACGTATTCCGGCGCGCAGGCCGCCATCGCGACCAGCTGCGCCCCTTGGATGCCGGCCAGCGCCGCGGTGCTCCGCTGACTCCACGTGTCGACGCCGAGCGCCTGCCCGGCGGCCGCGGCGGTGGTGACGTGCGCCACGTCGGCGTGCTCGGCGATCAGCTGCGCCAGGTGCAGCCGGGCCAGCCCGGCCGACGTGGTCAGCCAGGACTGGGCCGCCGGCCAGCCGCCCACACTCGGCGGCTCGAACGGCACCTGTCCCAAGCCGCGCAGGCCCGCCTCCAACTGCGTGACCGGCAGCTTGGACGGCTGCACGCCCAGCACCCGCATCAGGCCGACCGCCCACTCCACCGGCTGCTTGACCAGTGTCGTCGCCGGGTCCCGGAACGCCGGTTCGGCCAGCACGGCCCGCAGCAGCCCCCCGATGGACCGCTGCGGACCGTAGCCCGCGACCAGCCGGTCCAGCGCGTCCGCCGGCGGCGGGGTGGCGCTCACCAACCGGAACCACATCCGGCCCGCCACGAAACGCGGCGAGTCCGGACGATTCAGCACGATGTCGACAAATCCATCGGCGTCGAGATTTCCCGTGATTCCCAACACGGTCTTGCTGCCGTTGTCGTGTCGTTTGGGTACCAACGAGGCCACGCCGGTGGTGCGGTTCACCGTCCAGCCGGTGAGCGCCCGGGCGGCCTCGCGCACGTCGGTCTCGGTGTAGCGGTCCACGCCGAGCGTGAACAGCTCCATGAACTCCCTGGCCAGGTTCTCGTTGGCCGCGCCCACCTTGTTCTGCTCGCCGTCCAGCCACACCAGCATGGCCGGGTCGACGATCATCGCCTTGGCCAGCGGGGTGAAGTCCCCGCCGCCCATGCTCCGGAACGATTGGTTCTGGCGCAGCATCAGGTGGGCGCTGTGCACCTTCTGCACGCTGGTGGCGAAATGCCCGTGCCAGAACCAGGTCAGGCGCTCGGGCAGCGCGGACGCGGTGCCGGCCATCCGGTCCAGCCACCACTGGGCGGCCGCAACCTGCTGCTGGCGCAACGTCTTCTGCCGCTGCTTGCGCTCGGCGGTGCTGGCTTTCTGTTTGCCGCCAACGGGTGCGGGTTCCGCGCCCAGGTCCGGCAGCGGCGTGGTGTCCGGCGTCTGGGCCAGCACGTGCTCGCACGCCGCCGCAAACCCGCCGGCAGCGAGCGTGTCCAGCTCGCCCGGTCGGGGACCGAACCCGAAGCGGTCCAGCAGTCGCCGGGTGGCGGCTCGGTCGTCTAATTGCGGCACACGGAGATCGTGCGCGAAAACGGCCCCGGACAGAATGCCCGGGGCCGTTCGCTCAGTAGGTCTTCAGGTGCGGCCACGCCGGTGCCTGGACCGCAGGCTCATGTCGATCGAGTCTGTTCATCGATCGACATGAGACAAGGGAAGGCAGCGGCGCGGCCGCACCCCGCGCAGAACGCGCGGGGACAAGCACAGCTTCTCACTCGTGGTTGGGACCGGTGTGGTACTCGAACACCAGACCGCCCACGGAGATCAGGATCAGCACCACCATGATCACGATCATCCACACCTGGAAGAACGCCAGCGACAGCGCGCCGATCGCGGCGGACAGCGCGATGGCGAACGGCCAGTAGCTGCCCGGGCTGAAGAAGCCCAGCTCGCCGGCGCCGTCGCTGATCTCCGCCTCGGTGTCGTCCTCCGGACGCTCCGGGATGCGGCGGGCCACGAACCGGAAGTAGGTGCCGGTGATCAGGCACAGGCCGCCGGTCAGGGTGAGCGCGACGATGCCGACCGGCTCCTTGGCCCACACGCCGTAGACCACGGCCATGATGAAGCAGAAGCCCGCGACGATCTCGAAGATCCTGGATTCAATCTTCATCGGTGGTTCCTCAGCTTCCGGTCCGCGAGGTGCGGTCCGTGTTGAACGGGTGCGTGGTCGTGGCCTGCGGGGCGCACAGGTCGCCACAGTTCATCTCGGCCAGCGCCTCGGCCGCGGTGTACGGCTTGCCCGTCTTGGCGTTCAGCTTGGTCCGCAGCTGCATGTACTGCTGGAACTCCTCGTCCGGCAGCGCCCGCACCTCGAAGTTCATGCCCGAGTGGTACGCGCCGCACAGCTCGGCGCAGTGGCCCACGAACGCGCCGGTCTGGTCGATCGTGTTCTGGAAGGACGAGTCCTGGTTGTTCTTGTCCGGGTCCGGGAACACGTCCCGCTTGAAGTTGAACGCCGGCACCCAGAACGAGTGGATGACGTCCGTCGACAGCAGGTTGTACTGGATCCACTTGTTCGTGGGCAGCACCAGCAGCGGGATCTCGCTGCTCGACCCGACCGTGGACACCGGGTTGCCGTCCGGGGTCTTGTAGTCGTCGTACTTGAACTCCCAGTTCCACTGGAAGCCGATGACCTCGACCGTGACGTCCGGCTTGTGGCTCTTGTCCGTGACGTAGTTCTCGGTGGTGGCGGTGAAGTAGAACAGCACCGCGACGATGACCACCGGGATGACCGTGTAGACGATCTCCAGCGGGTGGTTGTACTGCAGCTGCTTGGGCAGCTCCTCGCCGCGCTTGCGGTGGAAGACCACCGGCCACAGGATCAGGATCGCGACGATCAGGCCGACGACGAGCGCGGCGATCACCGACCCGGTCCACAGGTCGCGCATCGAATCGGCCTGCGGCGTGATGCCCTGCGGCCAACCGAAGCGAAGGACCTCGTCGGTCGAACAGCCGCTTGCGGCAACCGCGACCAGGCCGGCAAGCCCGGCGAGTTTGGCGACCCGTGCTTTCCGGGAGCCCTCCATCAGGCGCACTGCTCGCTGCCTCCTCGGTGACGGGCCTCTGGCGTGATCCCACGCCAGCCGCTGCTCAGCAGCGGTGACGGCACCCCGCCGTCAGTCAGACCGGAGCCTAACCCAGGCGGTTCTCGGCCACCGTTCGGGGGTGATCGCAACGGGGTCGCCGGGCAACGACCGGCCGGGCTGCGTCGTCCACCAAGCGGTAACGGCACGATGCGCCGGTCGGCCGCCGGGCCGCCATGGGCATACTGGGCGGCGACCCCCGGTGCGGTAGTGCCCTGTCGATGAGAGGTGCGTTCAGGACGTGTGCGGGCTGCTTGGACTGATCTGTCCCACTGAGAGCGCGGCCGCGGCCGCGCGTCCGGCGCTGACCGGGGCCCTGCGCTGCCAGCGGCACCGCGGCCCGGACGAGGTCGCCACCTGGCAGGGCGGCGAGGTCGTGTTCGGCTTCAACCGGCTGGCCATCATCGACCTGGAGCACTCCCACCAGCCGCTGCTGTGGGGCCCGCCCGGGCAGGAGAACCGCTACGCGCTGGCCTTCAACGGCGAGATCTACAACTACATCGAGCTGCGGGCGGAGCTGATCGAGCGGTTCGGCGCCCAGTTCCACACCGACGGCGACAGCGAGGTGATCGTCGCCGCGTACCACTTCCTGGGCCCGGCGGCGGTGTCCCGGCTGCGCGGCATGTTCGCGTTCATGATCTGGGACAGCGAGCGCCGGACCATCTTCGGCGCGCGCGACCCGTTCGGCATCAAGCCGCTGTACTACGCGTCCGGCCCCGGTGGCATCGCCATGTCCAGCGAGAAGAAGAGCCTGCTGGAGCTGGCCGACACCCTGGGCATCGAGCCCAAGCTGGACCGCCGGGCGCTGCAGCACTACCTGATCCTGCAGTACGTGCCCGAGCCCGAGTCGCTGAACACGCACATCCGGCGCATCGAGTCCGGCACGTCGTTCACCTTCTCCCCCGGCGGCGAGATCGTCACCGAGCGGTACTTCACGCCGAAGTTCCGCCCGCGCGTGATGCACGGCCCGGCCGACGCCACCAAGCTGTACGCCGACATCGCCGACGCGCTGCGCGACTCGGTGGCCAAGCACATGCGCGCGGACGTGACCGTCGGCTCGTTCCTGTCCGGCGGCATCGACTCCACCGTGATCGCGGCGCTGGCCAAGGAGCACAACCCGGACCTGATCGCCTTCACCACCGGCTTCGAGCGGGCCGGATTCTCCGAGGTGGACGTGGCCGCCGAGTCGGCCGCGGCGATCGGAGTGAAGCACGTGGTCCGGACCGTGTCGGCGGCCGAGATGATGGAGGCCGTGCCGCTGATCACCTGGTATCTGGACGATCCGGTGGCCGACCCGGCGCTGGTGCCGCTGTGGTTCATCGCCCGCGAGGCCCGCCAGCACGTGAAGGTGGTGCTGTCCGGCGAGGGCGCGGACGAGCTGTTCGGCGGGTACACGATCTACCGCGAGCCGCTGTCGCTGGCGCCGTTCGAGAAGGTGCCGGGCGCGCTGCGCAAGGCCATGGGCCGGGTCTCCACCCGTATCCCCGAGGGCGTGCGCGGCAAGGACCTGCTGCGCCGCGGCGCGCTGACGCTGGAGCAGCGCTACTACGGTAACGCGCGCATCTTCCGCGACGACCAGCTGCGGTCGGTGCTGCGGACGTACAGCTCGTCGGTGACGCACGCCGACGCCACCGCCAAGCCGTACCGCGAGTCGGTGGACTGGGACCCGGTGAGCCGGATGCAGCACGTGGACCTGTTCACCTGGCTGCGCGGCGACATCCTGGTCAAGGCCGACAAGATGACCATGGCCAACTCGCTGGAGCTGCGGGTGCCGTTCCTGGACCACGAGGTCTTCAAGATCGCCTCACAGGTTCCGATGGAGCAGAAGATCACCCGCGAGACCACCAAGTTCGCGCTGCGGCGGGCCATCGCCGACATCATCCCGGCGCACGTGATCAACCGGCGCAAGCTGGGCTTCCCGGTGCCGATCCGGCACTGGCTGCGCGAGGACATGCACCCCTGGGCGCTGGACATCGTGCGCCAGTCGCAGACCGACCACCTGATCGACAAGCAGGCGGTGCTGGCGATGATCGAGGAGCACCGGACCGGCGGCATGGACCACAGCCGCCGCATCTGGGCGCTGCTGATGTTCATGATCTGGCACGGCATCTTCACCGAGGGCCGGATCAAGCCGGTCATCCCGGAGCCGCAGTACCCGGTCCGCCTGTGACTTTGCCGCGCGTTCCGCGCGGGGCGAGGTCGCTCTGATCCGGCCTCTTCGCCTAGTCCGGGAAAATCGCTGAAAAGACGCGATTTTCCCGGCCCGCGACTCCAGAGACCGGCGCGACCTCGCGGCCCTGCCGGCCTGAAAAGGCCCCGTCCAGGTGGACGGGGCCTTTTTCTGCCTGAAACCTACATTCGGTGTGTCTGTGAGCGCGACTCGCGGGGGCTCAGGCGGGGAGGATGGCGGCGACCTCGGTGGCGGCCTCGGGGCCGAAGGCGTCGGAGAGGCGGCTCAGGGCCTTGACGCGGTCGAAGGCCCACTCCTGGGGGCCGTTGACCTCCAGGACGTGCACGGCGACCAGCGCGCCGAGCTGGGCGGCACGCTCCAGGCCCAGGCCGCAGGACACGGCGGCCAGGAAGCCGGCGCGGAAGCCGTCGCCGACGCCGGTGGGGTCGACCTTGGCCAGCTCGGGCACGGCCGGCACCTGGAGCGCGCCGACCTCGCGGCCGACGATCTCCACGCCCTTCTCGCCGAGGGTGGTGACGCGCATCTCCACCTTGTCCAGGATCTCGGCCTCGGTCCAGCCGGTCTTGCGGAGCACCAGCTCCCACTCGTAGTCGTTGCTGAACAGGTACTTCGCCCCGACGACGAAGCGGCGCACCTGGTCGCCGTCCATCCGGGCCAGCTGCTGCGACGGGTCGACGGCGAAGGCCAGGCCGCGCTGCCGGCACTCGTCGGCGTGCTGGATCATCGCGTCGGGGTCGGTGGGGCTGAGCAGCACCAGGTCCAGGCCGCCGACGCGGTCGGCGATGGCGCCGATCTCGACCATGCCGGTCTCGGCCATCGCGCCCGTGTAGAACGAGGCGATCTGGTTCATGTCGTCGTCGGTGGTGCACATGAACCGGGCGGTGTGCTTCAGGTCGGACACGTAGACGGACTGGCAGTCCACGCCGTGCCGCTCCAGCCAGGCGCGGTAGTCGTCGAAGTCCTTGCCGACGGCGCCGCCCAGGACCGGCCGCTGCCCCAGCACACCCATGCCGAACGCGATGTTCGCGCCGACGCCGCCCCGGCGCACCACCAGGTCGTCGACCAGGAAGCTCAGCGACACGCGGTCCAGCCGCTCGGCCACCAGCTGCTCGGTGAACTTGCCCGGGAAGTGCATGAGGTGGTCGGCGGCGATACTGCCGATGACAGCGACGGGCACTGTGGTTCTCCCCGATCTCGACTGGTCGGCCACCCGGTCGGGTGGACTGTTCCGGGTTCGAAAGACTACCGATTGGTAACGGATACCGATGGGGTGTCCCTCGACCTACGGTCTTGTCGTGACCACCCCAGAACCCGTTTCACTGGATCAGCTCATCGACGACTGCGCCGACATCCCGGGCGCGCTCCGGCAGCTGGTCCGCCCGCTGCCGTCCCCGCGCCAGGCCGCCCCGTGGCGGGTCGACGAGACGTGCGTCGCCCAGGTCAGCGGCCTCGACGACTACTGACACGCGAGAAGGGCCGCCTCCGAGGGAGGCGGCCCTTTCAGCCCAAGGGGCTCGTTCAGACTCCAAGCTCGTTCGATCAGTGGAACGAGTCGCCGCAGGCGCACGAGCCGCCCGCGTTCGGGTTGTCGATCGTGAAGCCCTGCTTCTCGATGGTGTCCACGAAGTCGATCGTGGCGCCCTGGAGGTACGGCGCGCTCATCCGGTCCACGGCCACCTTCAGGCCGTTGAAGTCGCGGAGCAGGTCGCCGTCGAGGCTGCGCTCGTCGAAGAACAGCTGGTAGCGCAGACCCGCACAGCCACCGGGCTGGACGGCGATGCGCAGGTGCATGTCATCGCGCCCCTCCTGCTCGAGCAGCGCCTTGGCCTTGCTGGCAGCGGTGTCGGTGAGCTCGACGCCGTGCGTCTGCTCCTCGACCGGCGTGCCCTGCGAGGCGGTGTCCTGGACGGTCATGGCTCTCCCTCGACGTCCTGCGTAGTCCTGTCCTTCACGGTCCAACGCAGAACGGGTCGACGTTCATTCCTCACCCCATGGTGACACAGGTCAGCGGGCATTTGCTCCGGACCACTGCGCCGCCACGTCCGCCGCAAGGGCGGCCAGCGTGCCGGCCGGGTCGGCCATCGCCGCCGGCACCGAGCCCGCGTGCTCGGCGACGGCGTAGGACTGCTCGACGCCGACCGCGCCGGCCTCGCGGCGGCCCACGCTGACCTGGCCGGCCAGCACCAGGCAGGGGATGCCCCGCTCGGCCGCGCCGGCGGCCACCGCGGTGATCAGCTTCCCGCGCAGCGACTGCCAGTCGAAGCTGCCCTCGCCGGTGATCGCCAGCCGGGCCCGGTCCAACGCCTCGTCCAGCCTCGTCAGCGTCCTGACCAGCGAGGATCCGGACGTGAACTCGGCGCCCAGCGCCAGCAGCCCGGCCCCCAGGCCGCCGGCGGCGCCCGCGCCGGGCCGGTCGCGCACATCACGTCCGGCGGCCGCGAGCACGTCCGCCCACCGGGTCAGGCCGGCCTCCAGCCGGTCCACCGCGGCCGGGTCGGCCCCCTTCTGCGGACCGAACGTGTTCGCCGCCCCGTGCCGTCCGAGCAGCGGGTTCTCCACGTCGGACGCCGCGACGAGGGCGATCCCGACCTCCGGCAGCTCGGCGTCGGCCGCCCGCGCCAGGTCGGTGCCGCCGGGCCCGATCGGGGCTCCTGTGTCATCGCTCACGTGCCCGCCGAGGGCCCTGATCAGACCCGCGCCGCCGTCGGTGGTGCCGGAGCCGCCGAGCCCGACGACCGCCGTGCGCATGCCGGCGTCCCGGGCGGCGACGATCAGCTCGCCGACGCCGTACGTGGTGGACGTCTCCGGGTCGCGGCGCTGCGTGAGGTGCAGACCACACGCCTGCGCCGATTCGATGTAGGCGGTGCCGTCGTGGGCGAGCCACTGCGCGTGCACCGGCTGCCCGAGCGGACCGGTCACCCGCGCCTCGTGCAGTTCGCCGCCGAGAGCGCCGTGCAGCACCTCGACGAAGCCGGGTCCGCCGTCGGCGAGCGGGCGCAACAGGAGTTCGTCGGACGGCGCGGTCCGGCGCCAGCCGGCGGCGATGGCCTCCGCGGCCTCGCGGGCGGTCAGCGTGCCGCCGAAGCAGTCCGGTGCGACGAGTACGCGCATGGCGCTGAAACTACCTCTGGTGGCCTGGCTTACCCTGGTGACGTGAGGTTCTTGCGCCGCAATTCAGCCGACGACGCCGCCGCTCAGGACGAGGCGGTGGACATCGCCACGGAATCCGACCTGGCGAAGGGGCAGACCGCGCGCAAGGGCCGTCCGACGCCGAAGCGGATCGAGGCCGAGGGCCGCCGCCGCGGCCCGGTGCCGCCGCCGCCCCGCACCCAGCGCGAGGCGATGAAGCGCAACCGCGACCTGCGGCCGAAGCTGACCCGCGAGGAGCGCGGCAAGGCGCAGAACGAGCGGCGCGAGCGCATGATGGCCGGCGACGACGCGTACCTGATGCCCAAGGACCGTGGCCCGGTCAAGGCGTTCGTCCGGGACGTGATCGACTCGCGGCGCAACTTCATGGGCCTGTTCATGCCGATGGCGATCCTGGTGCTGGTGTCGTACTTCGCACAGGTGGCGGTGCCGGCGATGGGCCTGGTGCTCCAGGAGTACGTGATGCTGGCCTGCCTGGTGTTCCTGCTGGCGATGGTCGTCGAGGCGATCATGCTCGGCCGGCTGGCGACGCGGCTGGCCCGAACCAAGTTCCCCAAGGAGACCATCGGCACCGCCAGCATGGTCTGGTACACGTTCACCCGGGCCAGCCAGGTGCGCCGGCTGCGGGTGCCGCGGCCGCGGGTGCGGCCGGGCGAGACCGTCTCGGTCTGAGATCCCGCCCCACGAGATCCGGGGCCATTAATTAGCTGATCTAACTAACGACGTCTAGGCTTCGGGACATGGAGTTTCGTCGCCTGGGCCGCAGCGGCCTGTCGGTAAGTGAGATCTCGTACGGCAACTGGATCACCCACGGCTCCCAGATCGAGCAGGATCAGGCCGTCAAGTGCGTGCACGCCGCGCTCGACGCCGGCATCACCACGTTCGACACGGCCGACGTGTACGCCAACACCAAGGCCGAGTCGGTGCTCGGCGAGGCGCTCAAGGGCCAGCGCCGGGAGAGCCTGGAGATCCTCACCAAGGTCTTCTGGCCGACCGGTCCCGGCGGCCCCAACGACCGCGGCCTCGGCCGCAAGCACGTGCTGGAGTCGATCAACGGCTCGCTGAAGCGGCTGGGCACCGACTACGTCGACGTGTACCAGGCGCACCGGTTCGACCGGACCGTGCCGCTGGAGGAGACCTTCCTCGCCTTCGCCGACATCGTGCGGCAGGGCAAGGCGCTCTACATCGGCGTCTCCGAGTGGAACGCCGACCAGATCACCCGCGGCGCGGCCGTCGCCCGCGAGCTGAAGGTGCCGTTCATCTCCAACCAGCCGCAGTACAACATGCTGCACCGGGTCATCGAGCCGCAGGTCATCCCGACCAGCGAGCGGGAGGGCCTGTCGCAGATCGTGTTCTCGCCGATCGCGCAGGGCGTGCTCACCGGCAAGTACCTGCCGGGCCAGCCGGTGCCGGAGGGCTCGCGGGCCACCGACGCCAGCGGCAAGAACTTCATCTCCCGGCTGCTGCTCGACGAGGTGCTGGAGAAGGTCCAGCAGCTCAAGCCGATCGCCGCCGACGTGAACCTGTCGCTGGCCCAGCTGGCGGTGGCCTGGGTGCTGCAGAACCCGAACGTCGCCTCGGCGATCATCGGCGCCAGCCGGCCGGAGCAGGTGGCGGAGAACGTCAAGGCCGCCGGCGTGAAGCTGGACGCGGAGATCCTGGAGCGGATCGACAAGGTCCTGGAGGGCACGGTCCGCACCGACCCGATGCTGACGCAGTCTCCGTGATTCGCAGGGAAGGGGGCTTTCCCTGCGCTCGATGCGGGGAAAGCCCCCCTTCCCTGCATCGAGGGTCAGGGCTTGAGGCTCATAGGCCCGTAGACGACCTCGTCGCCGTCGAGGAGCGTGACCTGGGTGACGTCGATCTCCGCGAGGTCGGTCCAGGTGGCGCTGAGCCAGTCCTCGGCGGCGGCCTGGTCGTCGAACGCGACGTCCGGGCCGGTCACGTCGAGGCCGTCGTCGTCCTGGTAGTGCCATCGCAGCGCCATGCGCAGACGGTAACGTCCGGCCGGTGACGTCACGGACACTGGTGCTCGGCGGCGCCCGCTCGGGCAAGTCGGCGCACGCCGAGGGGCTCGCGGGGGACGTCGTCACCTACGTGGCGACGGCGCGGCGCGACCCGTCGGACGCCGAGTGGCAGGCGCGGATCGCCGCGCACGTGGCCCGCCGGCCGGCCGCGTGGTCGACGGTGGAGACCACGGATCTGCCCGAAATACTGGGGAAAGTCCCGGAAACGGTGCTCGTCGACGACCTCGCGACGTGGCTGACGGGCGTGCTGGACGACACCGGCGGCTGGGATGGCCCGGTGGACGGGGCCCGCGCCCGGTGTGACGAACTCGTCGAAGCGGTGGCGCGACGCCACTGGCCGCTGGTACTTGTGTCCGCCGAGGTCGGGCTGGGAGTGGTGCCCGCGACCCGCTCTGGCAGGCTGTTCCGCGACGAACTGGGCTCGCTGAACGCGAGGCTGGCGCAGGTGTGCGACGAGGTGCTGCTGCTCGTGGCCGGCCTGCCGCTCCGGCTGAAGTGAAAGGACGCCGAAGGTGACGACCATCGAGTTCCCCGCCGTCGAACCGCCGGACCCGGCCGCGCAGCGGGAGGCGTCCGCCCGCCACGAGCGGCTGACCAAGCCCGCCGGCTCGCTGGGCCGGCTGGAGGAGCTCGGCGTGTGGATCGCCGCGTGCCAGGGCAAGTGCCCGCCGCGGCCGTTCACCCGGGCCCGGGTGGTGGTGTTCGCCGGCGACCACGGCATCGCCCGCCACGGCGTGTCCGCGTTCCCGCCCGAGGTCACGGGCCAGATGGTGGCCAACTTCATGACCGGCGGCGCCGCGATCAACGTCCTGTCCGGGGTGTCGGGGGCGACCGTGCGGGTTGTCGACATGGCCGTCGACGCCGACACCCCCGAGCAGGTCGGCAAGTTCAAGGTGCGGCGGTCGTCCGGCTCCATCGACCGCGAGGACGCCCTCACCGAGGACGAGGTGCGGCAGGCCGTCGCCGCCGGCATGGCCATCGCCGACGAGGAGGTCGACGGCGGGGCGGACCTGCTCATCGCCGGCGACATGGGCATCGGCAACACGACGCCGTCGGCGGTGATCGTGGCCGCGCTGACCGGCGAGGAGCCGGTGGCGGTCGTGGGGCGCGGCACCGGCATCGACGACAGCGCGTGGATGCGCAAGACCGCCGCGATCCGGGACGCGCTGCGCCGGGCCCGCAAGGTCACCGGCGATCCGCTGGCCCTGCTGCGCACGGTCGGCGGCGCGGATCTCGCCGCCATGGCCGGATTCCTGGCGCAGGCCGCCGTCCGCAAGACCCCGGTGCTGCTGGACGGCCTGGTCGTCGGGGCCGCGGCGATGGTCGCCGAGGACCTCGCGCCGGGCGCGCGGCACTGGTGGGTCGCCGGGCACCGGTCGGTCGAACCCGCGCACGGTTTCGTGTTGGGGCACCTGGGTTTGACGCCGATCATCGACCTGGGCATGCGGCTGGGCGAGGGGTCGGGGGCGGCCGCCGCGCTGCCGCTGCTGACCATGTCCGCGCGCATCCTCACCGAGATGGCCACCTTCGGCGACGCCGGGGTTTCCGAGCGGTCCGAGGACACCGCGAGCACACCGTCGTAACCGTGGACGGGCTGCGGCTCGCCGTGTCGTGGCTGACGGTGCTGCCCGTGCCGTCGCCGTCCGTCGACCGGCGGGTCGCCGCCCGCGCCATCTCCGTCGCGCCGGTCGTCGGCCTGCTGCTGGGGATTCTCGCCGCCGCCGTGTCGTGGGGCGTGGTGCGGCTTGGCGCTCCGCCACTGCTGGCCGGGCTGCTTGTCGTTGCACTGCTGGCGTTGCTGACCCGCGGCATGCACCTGGACGGGCTCGCCGACACTGCCGACGGCCTCGGCTGTTACGGGCCGCCGGAGCGGGCGCTGGAGGTCATGAAGTCCGGCGGGGCCGGGCCGTTCGCTGTAGTGGTTCTCGTTGTGGGACTGGGGATTCAGGCCGTCGGCTTCGGGGTGGAGCCGTGGCCGGCGGTGCTGTTGGCGGTGGTGGTCGGGCGGGTCGCGTTCACCTGGTGCTGCCTGCGATCGGTGCCGGCGGCGAGGCCGGAAGGCCTGGGGGCGTTGGTTTCCGGCAGCCAGACCGTGATCGTCCCTCTGTTGTGGACAGTCGCCGCCGTGGCCGGCGGGGTTTTCGCGGTGCCGGATCGCCCCTGGCTGGGACCGGTTGCGGTGGTGCTGGCCACCGGGCTGGTGCTGGTGCTGGTCCGGCACGTGCGCAAGCGCTTCGGCGGCATCACCGGCGATGTGCTGGGGGCGGCCTGCGAGCTCGCCACGACGGTCGTGCTGACGGTGTGCGCGTTCTGACGCAGGGAAGGACGCCTTACCTGCGTTGAACGAGGGTAAGGCGTCCTTCCCCGCATCAGGATCTGCCTACATTCGGTGTGTTTGTGAGCGCGACTCGCGGGGGGTTACAAGACCACCGGGAGGGATTTCAACGCGTGCGACCGGAACGATGCTCGCCACGGCAGCTCCGCCGCCGGCACGGCTAGGCGCAGGTCGGGGTGCCGCGCGAACAGAACCTCCAGGGCCAGGCGGATCTCCAGACGGGCCAAGGGGGCGCCCAGGCAGTAGTGGACGCCGTGGCCGAAGGTGAAGTGCTGGCGGTCCAGCGCCGGATCGCGGTTGGCGGAGGCCATGCCGAGCAGCACGGTGTCGCCGGCGGGAATGGTGACGCCGCCGACGGAGATGTCCTCCACGGGGAACCGGCGGATCGCATAGTGGGCCGGCACGGCGAGCCGGAGCAGCTCCTCGACGTCGACCGGCTGCCCGGGGTTCTCCAGCTGCGACAGCACGCCGGCGGCGATGACGTGGCCGGTGTTCTCGACGCCGGCGAGCAGCAGCAGGAAGGCCAGCGACACCAGCTCGTTCTCGCTCATCCGGTCCTGCTCGTCGCGGGCCTGGATGATCGCGGACAGCAGGTCGTCGCCGGGCTCGGAGCGCCGCGCGCCGACCAGCTCGACGAGGAACTTCTGCATGTTGGCGATGCCGTCGGCGGCGTCGCCGGCGCTGGCCGGCGCGAACATGGCCGCGGTCCAGGCGGCGAAGCCAGCGCGGTCGGCCACGGGCACGCCGATCAGGTCGCCGATCACCTTCAGCGGCAACGGCGCCGTGTACGCGGTGACGAGGTCGACGGTCGGGACCCCCAAACTGTCGATCGGCGCGAACCGGTCGATCAGCTCCTCGGCGTCGGCCCGGATGTCGTCGGCCATCTGCTCGACCCGGCGGGCGGTGAAGGCGCGGGAGACGATACGGCGCAGCCGCTGGTGGTCGTCGCCGTCCATGTTCATCATGTTGGCGTCGAGCTCCGGCGGCAGCGAGAAGCCGGCGTAGCCGGTGCGGGAGTTGGCCTTGTCCACGGACAGCCGCGGGTCGCCGAACAGCGCGGCGACGTCGGCGGCGCGCGTGACGATCCACGCGGGCGTGCCGTCGGGCGTGGCGAGGTGATGCACAGGACCGGCCTCACGCAGCCGTCGGTGGAAGTCGTACGGGTCGGCGAAGAACGCGGCGTCGAACGGCATGGACAGCTGGTCGCTCACGCGATTTCCCTTTCCGCGGAACGGTTTTCCCGCGCCACGGCGTCGACTATAGGCGAGCGGCGGAACGCCCTGGCCACCGCCCGCTGGTGCGCGAGCTCGCCGGCGAGGTCGCCGGGCGCGGCGACGGTGGTGGCCTCGATCGACTCCCGTTTGGGCGCGCCGGATTCGACGGCTTCCAGCGCCACGCGTAACTGGGCCGCCTCGATCACCGCGGCCGCCGCGTCGTCGGCCAGCCCGGCGGCGCGGCACTGGTCGGTGACGGCCGAGCTCATCCACGGCTGCAACGCCCGCTGGCCGTCCCGGATCTCGATGAGCATCCGGTACAGCCTGGTGTCCACGGGCGTGCCGGCCTCCAGGGGCAGCCGGACCTCGGGCGTGACGGCGACGATCCGGGCATGCAGGGGCGCCAGCTGACGCAGGGCGAAGACCCTGCCGACCCAGGCGGAAGCGTTGGTGAGGTGGTGCCCCCACGAGGGAATGGTCCACGCGATGGGCCGCAGGATCGCACTCGTCACGGCGGCGATCTGCACCACCGGTTCCCACGCGACGCCGGAGGAGCCGAACATGGCGACCGCGATGTCGCCGAGACGGCCGGCGGCGTACACGAAGTCGGCGCCGCAGCCGGTGGCCGTCAGCAGAAGGCCGCGGCGCAGCCAGGTGTCGGTGACCTTCCGGGCGCACTGGAGGCAGATCCGCAGCGTGCTGCCCTGCGCCACACAGAACGACAGCACGTACACCGTGAGGTACCACGGGAACTGACCGGCCTTGGCCAGCGCGAAGTCGTTGGGGTTCTCCCCCTTGGACATGCTGTCGAAGAACAGCACGGCCATCGCCACCAGCACCGCCGCGAAGGCCAGCAGCCGCAACCGGAGCTTCCGCCACGCGGTCGCCGAGTCGTGCACCCACAGCAGCACCAGCACCTGCTGGAGCGCGGCCAGCACGATCACCAGGCTCTGCGTGATCAGCCCGGAGATGTTGGTGATGCCCAGCGCGGCGCTGACCTTGGGCCAGATCGTCGGCGACGACAGCGTGAACAGCACGGTGGTGCCGGCGAAGACCAGCCACAGCACGACGTGCACCGGGGTGCGGCGGGTCCACAGCGTCGGCAGCCGCCACAGCGTGACGATGCCGACGATGATCGCGCACGCCGGATACAGGTAGGCGTTCATCTCGTCCCAGGGTGATCGGCGCGCCCCAGGGCGCGCACCAGCCGCTCCACCAGTTCCCGGTCCTCCGGCACCACGTCCCACGCGCGGTCCGGCGTCCACGGGCTGATCCGCTGTCCCATCATCGAGGCGAGCAGTTCCGCCTCCTGTTCGGCCACGCTGTTGGTGTGCTCGCGGCCGAGCACCCGCTGCACCATCGCCGGGTCCAGCGACGGCATCATCATCGCGATCGCGTCCTCGGCCAGCACCGTCTCGGTCTCGTGCTGGAACACCAGGTGCGCGACCTCGTGCAGCACGATCTGGCGCTGGTAGAGCGG
Organism: Kutzneria buriramensis; assembly: GCF_003387475.1. Classification (GTDB taxonomy): domain Bacteria; phylum Actinomycetota; class Actinomycetes; order Mycobacteriales; family Pseudonocardiaceae; genus Kutzneria; species Kutzneria buriramensis. The sequence continues at coordinate 16,669 of NZ_QUNO01000030.1, forward strand.
CACGGCCCGGCGCTCGAAGACGATGAAGTCCTCGTCGTGGGTGGCGATGAGGAAGCCCTCCGGCGCGGCCACCGGCAGGTCGAACGGCACCAGCCGGACCGGCCGGCCGCGGCGCTGCCCGATGTGGTCGATGACGTCCTGGATCTCCGCGCCGGCGCGGAGATCCAGGGTTTCCAGCTCGTTCTGGCAGCGCCGGCGCAGGGAGCCGGGCACCGCGCGGCGGCTCCAACGGGCGACCATCACGGCGACTCACCGCTCCCCGGCTCCGATGTCTCCGTGCGCAGCCGACCCTTGGCCTGCCGGGCCGCGCCGACGATGGCGTCGAGCAGGTTGTTGAGCGTGCTGGCGGCGTCGTCGGAGATGCCGGTGGAGTTGCGCAGCAGCACGGCCTCCACGCCCGCGTCCCGGGCCTCCCGCAGCTGCCTGGACAGCGCCAACTCCTGGTTGACCTGCTCGAAGACGTCCGCGTCCAGCAGGTACGCCACGCGCCGGATGCCCAGGCTGTGGGTGAGCTTGATCAGGGTGTCGACCTGCACGTTGGCGCCGTCGGAGGATTCGAGCGCGGCGATGGTGCGCATCGACACCCCCGACCGCTCCGCGAGCTCGGCGCGGGTCAGCGGTCCCTCGGGGTGGTGCTCGCGGATGTGGCGCAGCCGCTCCCCCACGGCCGATCGGGTGAGATTCAGGCCCTCTTCCACCTCGTCCGCGCCGGACCCGGCACCGTGGATGTCACTCACCCTGCGCTCCCCCGCCGAATCGACCCTACGTGCAATATAATGCACATGGCATGCAGAGTATTGCAATGCCCCGGGCGCGCTCTCTATCGTTGAACAACGTGACCAGCACACACCGCGCCGACGGCTGAGGGGACCGCCGGACGGGGGTCATGCACTGTGGGGTCGGATCCTCACCTTGATCGATGGCTCAGCGGTGGGGAGCGCGTCATCGATCGAAGTGGAAGCAGGGAAGGTCGCCTCGCCCGCCCTCCACGCGGGTAAGCCGACCTTCCCTGCGCGCAATCGGTTACGCGAAGGTGCGCATCCAGCCGCGCACGTCCTCGCCGCCGCGCTGGATCGCGGTCAGCTCCTGGCGCAGCTTCATGGTCACCTCGCCGGCCTCGCCGCCGTTGACCAGGAACTCGCCGCCGGCGTGCTTGACCCGGCCGACCGGCGTGATCACGGCCGCGGTGCCGCAGGCGAAGACCTCGGTGAGCTCGCCGGTGCCGACCTTCTTCTCCCACTCCTCGGTGGACAGCTTGCGCTCCTCGACCGCGTGGCCGAGGTCGGCGGCGACCTTGAGGATGGAGTCGCGGGTGATGCCGGGCAGCAGCGCGCCGGACAGCTCCGGCGTGACCACCTTCGCGTCGGCCCCGGAGCCGAACACGAAGAACAGGTTCATGCCGCCCATCTCCTCGACCCAGTGCCGCTCCATGGCGTCCAGCCACACGACCTGGTCGCAGCCCTGCTCGGCCGCCTGGGCCTGGGCCTGCAGCGACGCGGCGTAGTTGCCGGCGCACTTGGCCGCGCCGGTGCCGCCGGGCGCGGCCCGCACGAACTCGGTGCACAGCCACACGCTGACCGGCTTGAGGCCGCCGCTGAAGTAGGACCCGGCGGGCGAGGCGATCAGCGCGTAGACGTACTCCTTGGCCGGCCGCACCCCCAGCCCCTTCTCCGTGGAGATCATGAAGGGCCGCAGGTACAGCGACTCCTCGTCCTGCTCGGGCACCCAGCGGCCGTCGACCTTGAGCAGCTCGGCGATCGATCCGAGGAACAGCTCGTCCGGCAGCTCCGGCATGGCCAGCCGGCGCGCCGAGGAGCGGAACCGCTCCGCGTTGGCCTCCGGCCGGAAGGACTTCAGCGAGCCGTCGGGCTGCCGGTAGACCTTGAGCCCCTCGAAGATCGCCTGCCCGTAGTGCAGCACCATCGCCGCCGGATCGAGCTCCAGCGGCCGGTAGGGCTGCACGACCGCGTCGTGCCAGCCCCGCTCCGGGTTCCAGCGAATCGTCACCATGTGGTCGGTGAAGTGCTGTCCGAAGCCTGGCGAAGCCAGTACCCGCGCTACCTGCTCCGGGGTCGCCGGTGCCGGGTGCGGGACATGGCTGAAGTGGGTGCCTGGCGTCATGTGAGCAGGTTAACGCCTACTTGCCGGTGAGAAAATCGTGGTCCCAAATGTCGGACATCCAACCAATCACCGCCACACCCGCCGCGGGCAGCGCCGGCGCAGGCCAGTCCGGGTCCGGACGGATCACCAGTCACGCGCCACGGACAGCGCCGATGCCGGCCGGACCGATCCCGGCAGGTCACCAGTCGCCCGCCGCGGGCAGCACCGGCGCAGGCCAGTTCGGGTCCCGGCGGATCACCAGTCGCCCGGCGCGGGCAGCGCCGGGGCCGGCCACTCCGGGTCCGGGCGGAAGTCCGTCCACGTGCCGTCGAACGGAAACCGGCCGGTCTCGGCCAGCGCGATCACCCGCTCGCCCTCGGCCCGCAGCAGCCCCAGCTGCTCCACCGACAGCCGGCCGACCCGCACGCACTCCTGCGCCTCGTCCTCGTCCTTCCACGCCCAGCTCCGGTCGGGCTCGATCCACACGTCCAGCGCGCCGTCGACGCGGTCCACAGTGGACGCGGTGCGGCCCATCGGGATCTCCAGGTTCACGTACCAGCCCTGGAACTCCCAGTCCCGGCTGAAGAACCACCAGGTGCTCGACCAGCGGTCCTCCTCGATCAGCCGCAGGTTGGCCGAGGTGTGCCAGACGTGCGGGAACCGCTCCCGCGGCCGGGTGAACCGCTCCGCCAGCGGCACCTCGCGGGGATCCCCGCCGCCGGCCAGCCGGGTGCCGACGATCGGCGTGTCCGCGGGCAGCCAGCCGACCAGCGCCCGCCCGTCGTCGGACAGCACGCTCAGCGGATGCACCTGCCCGAGCGTCCCGTCGAGACGCCGAAACCGCACCAGCGCAGTGGAACCGGGAGCCCAGACCGCGGATACGTCCGTCACATCATCCGACGGTACAGAGACATACCGACAGAACCGAGCAGAACGACGGCGACCGTCGCCCCGAGGAGCAAGGGCGGCATGGTCATGCCGTACAGCACCGACAGCCCGAGCCCGAAGCAGGCGGTCCGCATCGGCCACGTGCGGTCCTCCCTGAGCAGGATCCGCGCCGAGGCGTTGGTGAACGCGTAGTACGCCAACATCGCGCAGGCGGCGAAGGTGATCGCCGTCGAGACGTCCAGGGTCAGCACCAGCACCGCGATCACCGCACCGCCGGCCCAGCCGGCCACCCGGTCCACGCCGAACACCGCGGGCAGGTTCTTGTCCTTGGCAATGGCGACCACCGTGCGCCGGGCGTCACCCAGCACCGTCAGCAGCCCGGCGACGGCCGCCACGGCGGCGCCGGCCGCGATCAGCGGCACGATCGGCTGGCCCCCGGCGGAGATCACGGCGTCCAGCAGCGGCGTCGGCGACAGCGACAGGCGGGTCGGCCCCAGCTGCCGGAACACGGCCGTGCCGACGGCGAGGTAGACGCCGAGCACGCCCACCAGCGCCACCGGGATCGCCAGGTGCAGGCGGCGGGCGGTGAAGGTGGCGCCGCCGTGGCCGGGGGCGGTGATCCGCTCGAAGCCGAGGTACGCGAAGACCAGGATGCCAGTGGACGTGAGCAGCCCCAGCGGCTGGTCGGCGTCCGGGGCGTTGGTGATCACCGGCGGCGGCACGGCGAAACAGGCCGCCACGACGATCGCCAGCACCGCGACGACAACCGCCACCACGACCCGGTTCAGCTTGGGGTTGAGCCGAAAACCGACCACGTCCAGCGCGGCGGCGACGGCCAGCACGCCCAGCGCGCCGAGCAGCGGCCGCGCCGGCGTGACGTACGCGCCGAAGGTGCCGGCGATGGCGGCCGCGGCGGCGAAGCGGCCGGCGACGGACGCGCTGCCGGCCATCCGGCCGGGCCAGGCGCCGAGCAGCCGCGTCGTGTACATGTAGCCGGCACCGTCGCCGGGGAAAGCACGGGCCTGATCCGCCGTGGAGAAGGCGCTGCACGCCGCGAGGAGGGACGCCAGCACGACGCCCACCAGCGCATACGTGCCGGCCACGGAGGACGCGGGGGTGAACACCGCGAACACGCCGGCCCCTAGCATGCCGCCGACACCGAGCAACACTGCGTCGGCTGCCGGCAGCTGTCGACGCAGCGTGCGGGTCACGCTCCCCACCTTCTCAGATGCGCCCCGTGATCGGCAGCCACCTGTCGAATGACGCTCACGGGGCGGTAGTTAGCATCGGTTTACCAAGATGTTCATGCAGCAGCAGTCGAGGAGCCAAATGTGACCGCGCCGAAGCTAGCACTGACCGACAGCGACCTGGTCGCCCTGGCCGTGGACGTGGTCGTCGTCGGCACAGTCCAGGGGCCCGACGGCCTGGAGCTGGCCCCCGGGTCGGACGCCGTCGCCGCGGCCTTCGACGGCGAGCTGCTGAAGACGCTCGCCGTGCTGGGCGCGACCGGCAAGGCCGAGGAGGTCGTGAAGGCCCCCACCGGCGGCAAGCTGGCGGCCCCGCTGCTGGTGGCGGTCGGCCTGGGCAAGCCCGAGCCGACCGGCGAGCAGGTCCGCCGCGCGGCCGGCGCCGCCGCACGTGCCCTGGGCAAGGCGAAGAAGGCGGCGAGCACGCTGTCCGCCGTGGACCTGGGCGCGGCCGTCGAGGGCACGCTGCTCGGCTCGTACACCTTCACCCGGTACAAGTCCGAGGCGAGCGAGTCCACGCTGGCCAAGGTCGAGTTCGTGTCCCCGGCCGAGGGCGCCGCCAAGGAGCACAAGGCCGCCCTCAAGGCGCACACCGCCATCGCCGAGTCCGTGATCATCACCCGCGACCTGGTGAACACGCCGCCGAACGACCTGTTCCCGGCCAGCTTCGCGGAGCGGGCGGTCGAGCTGGCCGAGGCCAACGGCATCACCGTCGAGGTGCTCGACGAGAAGGCGCTGCGCAAGGGCGGCTACGGCGGCATCCTCGGCGTCGGCGGCGGCTCCGCCCGCCAGCCGCGGCTGGTTCGCCTGTCGTACAAGGGCCCGAAGGCGCGCAAGAAGGTCGCGCTGGTCGGCAAGGGCATCACCTTCGACACCGGCGGCATCTCCATCAAGCCGGCGGCCGGCATGGACGAGATGACCTCCGACATGGGCGGCGCCGCGGCGATGGTGGCCAGCGTCGTGCTGGCGGCCAAGCTCAAGTACCCGCTCGAGGTCGTCGCGACCGTGCCGATGGCCGAGAACATGCCCTCCGGCGACGCCTACCGCCCCGGCGACGTGCTCACCCAGTACGGCGGCAAGACCGTCGAGGTGCTCAACACCGACGCCGAGGGCCGGCTGATCCTGGCCGACGCCATCGTGCGGGCCTGCGAGGACAACCCGGACTACCTGATCGACACCGCCACCCTGACCGGCGCGGCCGTCGTGGCGCTGGGCAAGCGCACCGCCGGCGTGATGGGCACCGAGGAGTTCCGGGACCGGGTCGCCGAGCTGGGCAACGCCGTCGGCGAGGGCGCGTGGGCCATGCCGCTGCCCGAGGAACTGCGCTCCGACCTCGACTCGCGGCTGGCCGACCTGGCCAACGTCACCGGCCACCGCTGGGGCGGCATGCTCGCCGCGGGCCTGTTCCTGAAGGAGTTCGTGCCGGACGGCCTGCCGTGGGCGCACATCGACGTCGCCGGCCCGGCCTACAACACCGGCGGCCCGTTCGGCTACACCACCAAGGGCGGCACCGGCGTCCCGGTCCGCACCATCGCCGCCGTCCTGGCCGACATCGCCGCCAACGGCTGATCATCTCGGTGTCCGGAAAGGACCATTCCTGACGTTCAAGGTCAGGAATGGTCCTTTCACAGCGTTGAGGCCTTGAACGAGTGCAGGTCGGCGGCGGAGAGGGTCTGCTCGGCGTCGTACGCCTCGTAGGTCCGGACCGGCCGGAAGCCCAGGCGGGCGGCCAGGCGCAGCGAACGCGTGTTGGCGGTCTGGGTCCGCAGGATGACGGGCTGGTCGGGCAGCTCGGCCGCGGCGGCCCGCAGGACGGCGGTGGCGGCCTCGAAGGCGAATCCGGCGCCCCAGGCGTCGCGGTGCAGCAGGTAGCCCAGCTCCAGCTCTTCGGCGCCCTCGGTGAGATGACCGGGCTCGTCGGCGGCGGTCCGCATGAGCTGCATCGTGCCGAGGAAGACGTCGGTGGCCTTGTCGGCGATGGCGAACAGGCCCGGCGCCTTGGTCAGGTTGGCCATGCCGACCTCGTCGATGCGCTTCTCGACGGCCGCCCGCTCGCTCGGACCGCCGATGTACGCGCCGACCTCGGGATCGGTCCGCAGCTCGATGAGCCGATCCCGATCGGCCTCGCACGACCCCCGCAGCACCACCCTTTCCGCCTCGATCCGGACGGCGGACAGCGTCGGCAATTCGCTCACATTTCCGGTGACGCCCCCGAGCCGCGCCCGTTGCCTGTATACAAGACGTATGCGAGAACACGGGTACGAGGTGGAAGTCGGCTGGACCGGGGCGACGACGAGCTACCGGGAGTACACCCGGGCCCACGAGGTGACGGCCGGCGGCAAGACGCCGATCCCCGGCTCGGCCGACCCGGCCTTCCGCGGCGACCGCGACCGGTACAACCCGGAGGAGCTGCTGGTGGCCTCGCTGTCCCAGTGCCACATGCTCTGGTTCCTGCACCTGGCCGCGAACGCCGGCATCGTCGTCACGTCCTATCGCGACCGCGCCGTCGGCACGATGGTCGAGGACGGCGGCGGCCGGTTCACCGGCGTGACCCTACGGCCGGAGGTGACCGTCCACAGTGGCCGCGAGAAGCTGACCGAACTGCACGATCGGGCGCATCACCTGTGCTTCATCGCCAACTCGGTGAACTTTCCGGTGACGATCGAGCCCGGGACCGTTCAGTCCGTCGACTGACGGCGCGACTGCGCCCGCTGGCGGGCGGTGTACTCACGCATCCGCTTCGGGTAGCCGACCTTGGCGATCTCGTACACGGGGATGCCCAGCTTGTGGCCGAGGCGGAACGCCGCCTGCTCGTCGCCGATGCGCCGACGGGTCCACTCGCCGTCGTGAGCGACCAACACCACAGTGGTTTCCGTCACCGTGGTCCGCGGCTCGACGAACGCCTCCACTCCCCGGTGCGACGCGGCCCAGGACTCCAGGTGGGAGGTGTCGCGCGAGGTCGAACCCCGGGTCACGCCAGGACGCCCGCGCTTGCGAAATCTGTCGAACAAGCCCACCGGCGCCTCCTCCCGTATCGCACGTCTGCCTCAATCGTGCCAGCCGTGGCCGTCGAAGAGTGTGAAACCCCCTCGATCCCTCCCCCGGTCAGGGCAGCCGGGACCGCTAAGTGACAAGATGGCCTAGTTGACGCGCGCGTACACGCGCGCGGACCCACAGACCACGAATTGCCACTGTTGCCAGTCGAGGAGATCCCGTGACCGACACCTCCGCCGACCTTGTGATCCTGGGCGGCGGCTCGGGCGGCTACGCCTGCGCCTTCCGCGCGGCCGAGCTCGGCCTGTCCGTCGTACTGGTCGAGAAGGACAAGCTGGGCGGCACCTGCCTGCACCGCGGCTGCATCCCGACCAAGGCGCTGCTGCACGCGGCGGAGGTCGCCGACGCCGCCCGCGAGGGCGACAAGTTCGGCGTGAAGAGCTCGCTCGAGGGCATCGACATGGCCGGCGTCAACTCGTACAAGGACGGCGTGATCAGCGGCCTGTACAAGGGGCTGCAGGGCCTGGTCAAGGCCAACAAGGTCACCCTCGTCGAGGGCGCCGGCACCTTCCAGGGGCCCAACACCGTCGTCGTCGGCGACGACCGCTACATCGGCAAGAACGTGGTGCTGGCCACCGGCTCGTACGCCCGCAGCCTGCCCGGCCTGGAGATCAGCGGCCGGATCATCACCAGCGACCAGGCCCTGAACATGGACTGGATCCCGGAGAAGGTCGTCGTGCTCGGCGGCGGCGTCATCGGCGTCGAGTTCGCCAGCGTGTGGAGCTCCTTCGGGGCCGACGTGACCATCGTCGAGGCGCTGCCGCGGCTGGTGCCGGCCGAGGACGAGTGGGCCTCCAAGCAGCTGGAACGCGCCTTCCGCAAGCGCGGCATCAAGTTCAAGACCGGCGTGAAGTTCACCGGCGCCACCCAGAACGAGTCCGGCGTGTCGGTCAGCCTGGAGAACGGCGACGTGCTCGACGCCGACCTGCTGCTGGTCGCCGTCGGCCGCGGCCCCAACACCGCCGGCCACGGCTACGAGGAGGCCGGCGTGACGATGGAGCGCGGCTTCGTCCTCACCGACGAGCGGCTGCGCACCAACCTGCCCGGCGTGTACGCCGTCGGCGACATCGTGCCCGGCCTCCAGCTCGCGCACCGCGGCTTCCAGCAGGGCATCTTCGTGGCCGAGGACATCGCCGGCCAGAACCCGCGGGTCATCGACGAGGCCGGCATCCCGCGCGTGACCTACTGCAACCCCGAGGTCGCCTCGGTCGGCCTGACCGAGGCCGCGGCCAAGGAGAAGTACGGCTCCGCCACCACCTACCTGTACAGCCTGGCCGGCAACGGCAAGAGCCAGATCCTCAAGACCAGCGGCGGCGTGAAGCTGGTCAAGGCGCCGGACGGCCCGGTCGTCGGCATCACCCTCGTCGGCGAGCGCGTCGGCGAGCTGATCGGCGAGGCCCAACTGGTCTACAACTGGGAGGCGTTCCCCGAGGACGTCGCCCCGCTGATCCACGCGCACCCCACCCAGACAGAAGCCCTCGGCGAGGCGTTCCTCGCCCTGGCCGGCAAGCCGCTGCACGTGCACGGCTGACCCGTGCGCACCCAGTCAGCCACGCGAGCAACGAGCACGAGGAGTCACTAACCCATGGCCTTCTCCGTCCAGATGCCGGCACTCGGTGAGAGTGTCACGGAGGGCACCGTCACCCGCTGGCTCAAGAACGAGGGTGAGCGGGTCGAGGTCGACGAGCCCTTGCTGGAGGTCTCCACCGACAAGGTCGACACCGAGATCCCGTCGCCGGCCGCCGGTGTGCTTCAGCGCATCGTCGTCAAGGAGGACGAGACCGTCGAGGTCGGCGCCGAGCTCGCCGTCATCGGCGACGGCGCGTCGGCCCCCGCGCCGGCCGCCCCGGCTCCGGCCGCCGAGGCCCCGGCCGCTCCCGCCCCCGTCGCCGAGGCGCCCGCCGCGCCGGCTCCGGTCGCCGAGGCTCCGGCCGCGGCTCCGGCCCCGTCGGCCGGTCCGGCCCAGGGCACCGAGATCACCATGCCGGCGCTCGGCGAGAGCGTCACCGAGGGCACCGTCACCCGCTGGCTCAAGCAGGTCGGCGACCACGTGGACGTGGACGAGCCGCTGCTGGAGGTGTCCACCGACAAGGTCGACACCGAGATCCCGTCGCCGGTCGCCGGCACGCTGCTGGAGATCTCCGCCGGCGAGGACGCCACCGTCGAGGTCGGCGGCAAGCTGGCCGTCATCGGCGACGGCGCGTCGGCCCCGGCCCCGGCCGCTGCCCCGGCCCCCGCGCCGGCCGCCCCGGCTCCGGCCCCGGCTGCTCCCGCGCCCGCGCCGGCTCCCGCTCCGGTTGCCGCCGCCCCGGCGGCTCCCGCGGCTCCGGCGCCGGCCGCCGCTGCCCCGGCGCCGGCGCAGTCGTCGGACGACACCAACGGCGCGCCGTACGTGACGCCGCTGGTGCGCAAGCTGGCGTCGGAGAACGGCATCGACCTGAACGCGCTCAAGGGCACCGGCGTCGGTGGCCGGATCCGCAAGCAGGACGTGCTGGCCGCCGTGGAGGCCAAGAAGGCCCCCGCCCCGGCGCCGGCCGCCCCCGCGGCCCCGGCCGCGGCCGCACCGGCCGCCGCCTCTGCCGCGCCGTCGCCCGAGGCCCAGGCCCTGCGCGGCACCACGCAGAAGATGCCGCGGATCCGGCAGACCATCGCCCGGCGCATGGTGGAGTCGCTCCAGATCTCCGCGCAGCTCACCACCGTGATCGAGGTCGACATCACCCGGATCGCGCGGCTGCGGGACCGGGCCAAGCGCGGCTTCGAGGCGCGCGAGGGCGTGAAGCTGTCCTTCCTGCCGTTCTTCGCCAAGGCCGCCGTCGAGGCGCTCAAGCAGCACCCGCAGGTCAACGCCTCCATCAACGACGAGACGATGGAGGTCACCTACCACGGTGCCGAGCACCTGGGCATCGCCGTGGACGCGCCGCGCGGCCTGATGGTGCCGGTGATCCACAACGCCGGCGACCTCAACATCGCCGGGATCGCCCGCAAGATCGCCGACCTGGCCGAGCGCACCCGCAACAACAAGATCAAGCCGGACGAGCTGTCGGGCGGCACCTTCACGCTGACCAACACCGGCAGCCGCGGCGCCCTGTTCGACACGCCGATCCTGAACCAGCCGCAGGTCGGCATGCTCGGCACCGGCGCCGTCGTGAAGCGCCCGGTCGTCGTGGCCGACGAGGCCGGCGGCGACACCATCGCCATCCGGTCGATGGTGTACCTGGCCCTGTCCTACGACCACCGCCTGGTGGACGGCGCGGACGCGGCCCGCTTCCTCACGACGATCAAGCACCGCCTGGAGGAAGGCGCCTTCGAGGCCGACCTCGGTCTCTGAGCACCTCCTTTTTGATGCAGGGAAGGACGCCTTACCCGCGTTGAGCGCGGGTAAGGCGTCCTTCCCTGCATTCGGGGGACCCCCGGTGCTGCGGGCCGCGGGTGCGCGGGGGACGATCGGGACATGCGCATCGTGGTGGCCGGGTCGTCCGGCTTGATCGGTTCCGCACTGCTGCCGGTGCTCCGGCACGCCGGGCACGAGGTGCTGCGCCTGGTGCGACGGCCGGCGGCGGCTCGCGACGAGCGCAGCTGGGACCCGCCGGCGGGCCGCATCCAGGACGGCACGCTGGACGGCGTGGACGCGGTGCTGAACCTGTGCGGCGCGGGCATCGGCGACAAGCGCTGGAGCCAGGCCCGCAAGCAGGCGCTGCTGGACTCCCGGATCGAGCCGACGGAGGTGCTGGCGGCGGCGGTCGCCGAGCACAAGATCCCGGTGCTGGTGAACGCCTCCGCGGTCGGCTTCTACGGCGACACCGGCGACCAGGCCGTCGACGAGTCGGGGCCGAAGGGCCAGGGCTTCCTCGCGGACCTGGTGCACGAGTGGGAATCGGCGACGCGGCCGGCCCGCGACGGCGGCGCGCGGGTGGTGCTGCTGCGCACCGGCCTGGTGCTCGCCGAGTCTGGCGGCCTGCTGGGCAAGCTCAAGCCGCTGGTCACGTTCATGCTCGGCGGCAAGTTGGGCGACGGCCGCCAGTACTGGCCGTGGATCTCCATGGACGACGAGCTGGCGGCGATCCGGTTCGTGCTGGAGCACGACGACATCGCCGGTCCGGTCAACCTGTGCGCGCCGGAGCAGCTGACCAACGCCGAGCTGACCCGGCAGATGGGCGAGGCGCTGGGCCGCCCGACGCCGTGGACGGTGCCGGGTTTCGCGCTCCGGCTGGTGCTGGGCGAGTTCGCCGACGAGGGCGTGCTGATCGGCCAGCGCGTGACCCCGAAGGCGCTGCTGGACCACGGCTTCGAGTTCCAACACGAGAGCCTGGCCCCAGCGCTCGCGGACGTCGTCGGCACGCGGGCGTAAGGTCTTTTCGTGACGAGTTCCTCCTGCCGTGCCGGCGGCGATCCCGTGCAGGTCCGGTCCCTGGGCACCATCGACTACCTCGAGGCCTGGGAGCTCCAGCGCCGCGTGCTGGAAGCCCGCGCCGACGGCGAGGGCCCGGACACGCTGCTGCTGCTGGAGCACCCGTCGGTCTACACCGCCGGCAAGCGCACCGAGCCGGCCGACCGGCCGCAGGACGGCACGCCGGTGATCGACGTGGACCGCGGCGGCAAGATCACCTGGCACGGGCCCGGCCAGCTGGTGGGCTACCCGGTCGTCAAGCTGTCCGACCCGGTGGACGTGGTCGACTACGTGCGCCGCATCGAGCAGGCCCTGATCCACGTGTGCGACGCGTTCGGCCTGGCCACCGGCCGGGTCGAGGGCCGCAGCGGCGTGTGGCTGGCCGCCGACGGCGACCGCCCCGAGCGCAAGATCGCGGCGATCGGCATCCGCGTGCAGCGCGGCGTCACCATGCACGGCCTGGAGATCAACTGCAATGCCGACCTGGACGCCTTCTCGAAGATCATCCCGTGCGGCATCCGCGACGCCGGCGTCACCTCGCTGTCGGCCGAGCTGGGCCGGAACGTCACCGTCGCCGAGGTGCAGCCGCTGGTCGAGGCGGCCGTGCTGGCCGCGATCGAGGGCACGCTGCCAGTGAGCAAGCGGGACATCGAGCGCAGCCAGCCGACCGCTCCGGGAGTGACGTTCTCGCTGTCGTCCTGAGTCAGACCTGCCCGAGATCTACATTCGGTGTGTCCGTCAGCGCGACTCGCGGAAGGAAAGCGGCGAGCAACTCCGCCGCCCTGGTCGGGTCCTCGGCCGGGAAGAGGTGGCCGGCGCCGGGTTCGATCACCAGCTCCGAGTCGGGGACGCACGCCGCCAAGGTTGTCACCGCGTCGACGGGGGCTATGCCGTCGCGGGTGCCGGTGACGACGAGGGTGGGCACGGTGATGGACGCCGCCAACTCGCCGAACTTGGTGTCGAAGTAGCTGAGGAAGGCCTCGACCATCGCCGGCACGCTGGCGTTGCGGTAGTTCTCGTAGTCCATGTCGAGGATCCACCGCCGCCGCGCCCTGTCCTTGGTGACGATGACGAAGGCGTCGGCGAGGTACACCGCCGGCTTGCTGCACAGCCAGAACCGGGCCGCCCGCGGCGGCAGCCACGAGCCGATCCGGTAGTACAGCTTGCCCAGCCACGCCGTGAGACCGGTGGCCTCCGAGACGGGGTTGAGCAGCACCAGGCCGTCCAGCGCGGACCCGTAGCGGGCGGCGTAGACCAGCGAGATCGACGCCCCCAGCGAGTGCCCGGCCAGCACGAACCGCTCCAGCCCCAGCGACAGCCGCAGCCGCTCGATCTCGGCGGCGTAGTTCTCCAACGTGTGCGGCACGGCCAGCGGCGGCGACGCGCCGTAGCCCGGCAGGTCCGGCACGACGACCTCGACTCCGTCGAGCGCGTCGGCCAGTTCCCGCAGGCCACGGCGGTCGCCGCCCAGGCCGTGCAGCAGCAGGACCGTCAGCTTGTCCACTTGGCGGCGACCTCGGCCGCGAAGAGGTCCACGTGGTCCAGGTCGGACAGGTCCAGCAGCTGGAGGTAGACCCGCCGCACGCCGGTCGCCTCGTGCCAGGCGCCGATGCGGTCCAGCACCTCGGCCGGCGTGCCGGCGAAGCCGTTCTGCTTCAGCTCGGTCACGTCCCGGCCGATGTTCGCCGCCCGGCGGGCGACCTCGGCGTCGTCGCGGCCGACGACCACCGGCTGCGCGACCGACCGGATCATGGTCGACGGGTCGCGGCCGATGGCCCGGCAGGCCGCGTCGACGCCGGCGAAGATCTCCTTCGCCTTGTCGATCGGCGCGAACGGGATGTTGAACTCGTCGGCGAACTTCGCGGCCAGCCGGGGCGTGCGCCTGGCCCCGCCGCCGCCGATCAGGATCGGCGGGCGCGGGCTCTGCGCCGGCTTGGGCAGCGCCGGCGAGTCGGTGAGCTGGTAGTGCTTGCCGGCGAACGAGTACGTCTCGCCCACCGGCGTGCCCCACAGCCCGGCGATGATCGCGACCTGCTCCTCGTACTGGTCGAAGCGCTCGCCCAGCCCCGGGAACGGGATGCCGTAGGCCCGGTGCTCGGCCTCGAACCAGCCGCTGCCGATGCCCAGCTCCACGCGGCCGCCGGACATCTGGTCGACCTGCGCGACCGAGATCGCCAGCGGACCGGGGTGACGGAAGGTGATCGCCGTCATCAGGGTGCCCAGCCGCAGCCGGGACGTCTCGCGGGCCAGGCCGGCCAGCGTGATCCAGGCGTCGGTCGGGCCGGGCAGCCCGTCCGCGTCACCCATCCTCAGATAATGGTCGGAACGGAAAAAGGCGTCGTAACCGGCGTCCTCGGCGGCCTTGGCCACCCGGAGCAGGTCCTCGTAACTGGCCCCCTGCTGGGGTTCGGTGAAGATCCGAAAGTCCACGAGCACAACCTAGCCACCCCGCGCCAGTGGAGCCGTTCGGCACTAATGAATCCATCAGTCATTGCCTGACACCCCCGTCACGGATCTATGGTCATCGGTGACGCCGCGTGCTGTTGCCCGCCAAATACCGCCGAGAACCAGGTGATCAGCATGGAGTTGCGCCAGTTGTCGCATTTCGTCGCCGTAGCGGAGGAATGCCACTTCACCAGGGCGGCCCGCCGACTGCACATCGCCCAGTCCAGCCTGTCCGCCTCGATCCAGACGCTCGAGCGGGAGCTGGGCGCCCAGCTGTTCGTCCGGGACAAGCGCCAGGTCCGGCTGACCGACGCCGGCCGGGCGCTGCTCGTGGAGGCGCGCCGGGCGCTGAGCACGGTGACCGCCGCCCGCGAGGCCGTCGCCGCCGTGCAGGGCGGCCTGCGCGGCCGGGTCAGCGTCGGGCTGGCCCGGGCCGTCGACCACGGGCACCTGATGGCCGCGCTGGCCCGGTTCCACCGGGCCCACCCGGACGTGGAGGTGGTCATCTGCCACGACCACTCGGCGCGGCTGCTCGACCAGGTCCGGGATGGGAGGCTGGACCTGGCCCTGCTGCTGATGCCGGCGAACCGGCTGGCCGGGTCCGCACTGGCCAACGGGACTCTGGGTGGCGACGGCCTCACCGTCACGCCGATACGGCCGGAGCGGCCGGTGGTGGCCTGCGGGCCGGAGCACCGGTTCGCCCAGCGCAACTCCGTGGGCCTGGGCGAACTGCGGGCCGAGACGCTGGTGGAGTTCCCCGGCAGCGGCAACGAGTTCGGCGGCAAGGTCGCGTTCCACGCCGACGACGTGCAGACCATGCTGGACGTGGTCGCCGCCGGGCTGGCGGTCGCGGTGCTGCCGCGGACCACCGCCCGCGGCCGGACCGGCGTGCGGTTCGTGGAGTTGCAGGGCGAGACGCCGGCGTGGGAGCTGATGCTGGCGCACCCGGAGCGCTCGAACGCGGCGGCCGGCGCCCTGTTGGCCGCGGTGCTGGCTAGCGGCGACGACGCCGCGAAGCCGATCGATCGCCCGGTTCCGCCGGCGCGTCAGCACCTGCTGCTACCGGTCGGCGCAGTCCGCTGACCACCCTCGTGATCGACCAGGCCACCTCCTCGCTGGCCTTGCGCGGGTCGGCGGCGCCGGCGATGAGGCTGGCGCCCGCCGACAGCGCGCCGTACAGCAGCCGGGACATCACCTCGACCGGCACGTCCTCGATCTCGCCGGAGGACACCAGCGCCGCGACGGACTCGCGGATCATGCCGTAGCTGAAGTGCTCCTCGGCCTCGCGCCAGCGGGCCCAGCCCATCACCACCGGGCCCTCGTGCACCACGATGCGCTGGAACGCCGGGTCGAGGCAGACCCGCACGTACGCGCGCAGGCCGGCCATGGCCGTCTCCCACGGGTGGCCGGGACCGCTCACGATCTCGCCGAGGCGGCGCATCGCCTTGGTCTCGACGGTGTCGAAGGCCGCCTCGAACAGCGCCTGCTTGCCGCTGAAGTGGTGATACAGCGCGCCCTTGGTGACGCGAGCCCGCTTGGCCACCTCGTCCAGCGAGGTGCCCGCGTATCCCCGTTTGGTGAACAGCTCCACGGCGCTGTCCACCAGGGCGTCCCTGGTGGATTCCGAGTATTCGAGCCGTCTCGACCGCACTGTCGCCACGCTCACAACTCTATCGGCCATACCGTCGGTACGTACCCATGGTATGGTCGACGTGTCGGACATACCGCGAGTATGCCGAAGACCGGAGGTACGACGATGAGTTGGAACGACTACTACCGTCGCCGGGACGTCATCGACGCCGTACTGGCCCACCCCGGCGCCATCGGGGAGACCTTCACCCAGGTCCCCGACGCGGCCGCCGTGTTCGCCGACACCGACGAGCTCCTGCTGGCCCTGGACCACAAGTGGACGCAGCAGCTGACCGCCCGCATCGGGCTGGCCCTGTCGGAGATCGATCGGCCGGACACCGAGGGCGACCGGGTGGACGCCGTGTCCGCCGCGTGGCGCCGGGCCGTCGCCGAGAACCCCGCCCTGCGCCGGATCCTGGACGAGAACTCTGGCGGCGTGCTGGCAGATGCCACCGCCCGCGAGCACCGCATGCTGGCGCTGGCCGCCGGGCTGGCCGAGTTCACCGAGCCGAACGAGGTGCTCGAGCGCGTGGGCGGCGCCTTCGCGGCGCTGCTCAGGGGCCGGGTGCCGGCCGCCGCGTGACCCCGGCCACTACGGCCGGAAGCGTAAGGTGAGCGTGTGACAGAGGTGCTCCCCGAGGGTCGGAAGTTGCTGCGCCTTGAGGTGCGCAACAGCCAGACCCCCATCGAGAAGAAGCCGTCCTGGATCAAGACGAAGGCCCGGATGGGCCCCGAGTACCAGGAGCTCAAGGGGCTGGTCCGCCGCGAGGGCCTGCACACGGTATGCGAGGAAGCCGGCTGTCCCAACATCTACGAGTGCTGGGAAGACCGCGAGGCGACCTTCCTCATCGGCGGCGACCAGTGCACCCGGCGCTGCGACTTCTGCCAGATCGACACCGGCAAGCCCGCCGAGTTCGACCGCGAGGAGCCGCGCCGGGTCGCCGAGTCCGTGCAGGCCATGGGCCTGCGCTACTCCACCGTCACCGGGGTCGCCCGCGACGACCTGCCCGACGGCGGGGCCTGGCTGTACGCCGAGACCGTGCGCCAGATCCACGCCATGAACCCGGGGACCGGCGTCGAGCTGCTGATCCCCGACTTCAACGCCGACCCCGACCAGCTGGCCGAGGTCTTCTCGTCGCGGCCCGAGGTGCTCGCGCACAACCTGGAGACCGTGCCGCGCATCTTCAAGCGGATCCGGCCGGCGTTCCGCTACGAGCGGTCGCTACAGGTGATCACCGAGGCCCGGGCGGCCGGGCTGGTCACCAAGTCCAACCTGATCCTCGGCATGGGCGAGACCCCCGAGGAGGTCACCGAGGCGCTGCGCGACCTGCACGAGGCCGGCTGCGAGATCGTGACGATCACCCAGTACCTGCGGCCCAGCGTGCGGCACCACCCGATCGAGCGGTGGGTCAAGCCGGAGGAGTTCGTCGCCCACTCCGCCGACGCCGAGAAGATGGGCTTCTCCGGCGTGATGGCCGGGCCGCTGGTGCGGTCCTCGTACCGGGCCGGGCGGCTGTACGCGCAGGCCGTGCACAAGCGGGGCGAGGAGCTGCCGGCGAACCTGGAGCATTTGCTCAAGGCCGGCACCGCCGCCCAGGAGGCCAGTTCGCTGCTGGCGCGGTAATTTTCCGCGCGGGCTCGGCCGCCCACGAGGCCGGTGCCTTCCCTTGGCATTTTTCGATCACTGGAAAGACGTGATCGAAAAGTGCCCGCGGTCCAGGCACCGGCGGCGGCCTCGCGACCTGAGCGGACTATGCGATCGGTGACAGGTGCACGTCGTCGAGGGTGGCGACGAAGTCGGGGCCCAGGGCCGTCGACGGGGTGTGCGAGCCCGGCTCGGCCTCGCCGGCGATGAGCCGCACCGTGGCGCGGACCGCGGAGTCGGCGGTCAGCTGGTACGGGTTCGGGCCGGTCAGGGTCATCGACAGCTCCCGGCCGGCGGCGTTGCGGACCAGGCCCCACACCTCGCACGTGCTGCCGTCGCGGGTCCGCGAGCTGGGCCCGGGCAGCAGGCCGATGACCCGCTTGGTCACCTCTTGCGCGACGGCGGCCCGCATCAACGGCGCGAGCAGGCTCTGCGCGGTGGCGGCGAACTCCGGCACGACCGTGTAGGTGGTGATGGTGGGAATGCCGGTGGAACGAAAGGCGGTGCTCAGATCGCCCCACGGCACGGAGCCGACCCGCCGCGGACGTGAGGCGAACTCGACGGTGCGGCTGCGGTGCCCGACCGGCACGGTGACCAGCTCGCCGTCGATCCGCGCGCGGCCGCCGGTGGTGATGCCCTCGACGGTGGTCTTCATGGTGCCGGGGCTCATGCCGCCGCCGGCGAGGAACGCCAGCTCCAGTTCGACGGCGTCGGGGAGCTCCCGGGCCAGCCGGGCGGCGACGCCGTCGGTGGGCACGACGTCGAAGCCGGCTCCCGGCAGCAGCACGACACCGGCGCGACGAGCCTCGCCGTCGCGGGCGAAGATCCGTTCGAAGACGTCGATCTCGCCGGTGATGTCGACGTAGTGGGTCTTGGTGGCCAGACAGGCGTCGACCATCGGCTCGGAGGTCTGCGAGAACGGGCCGGCGGCGTGCACGACGGCGTCGACGTCGCCGAGGGCCTCGCACAGCCGGTCCTGGTCGTCCAGGCCGACGACCCGGTGCTCCAGCCCCAGCTCACGGGCGAGCGGCTCCAGCTTCTCGGCCGAGCGGCCGGCGAGCACGGGACGCTCGCCGCGGCCGGCGGCGAGCCGCGCGATGAGCCGACCGGTATAGCCGTTGGCGCCGTAGACCATCCACATGCCCCGAGTATGCCCAGCCGGAGCCGCCGTTGCTGCTCCCACCTCAACAACGGCGGCCCGCAGCACCACTGTGCGCCGGGCGTCGTCGGCCTCACCAGGACAGATGGGGCAAGCCGGTCAGGAGATAGGTCAATCCTTGGGGCCGAACCAGCCGGTCATCCGCTCCGGGTCGAGCACGGCGTTGCGGCGCAACGACATCGGCGGGTGGCTGAACGCGCCCCACAGCCGCCGCAGCGGGTTGCGCACCCGCCACTTGGTGAACGCGTCCATCGCGGCGACACCGGACCGCTGCCCGGCGCAGCGGGACGCTATCCGGTCGCACTCCAACTCCCGCATCCAGGTGTACGTCACGGCCAGCGCGAGGGCGATTCCCGCCACACCCGCGGCGACCTGCCACGGCAGCACCCAGAGCGACAGCGCGGAAATGGTCAGCAGGTACACGGCGACGACGGTCTGCCGCAGGGTGTCGTGCCGGGCGAGGTGGGCCAGCTCGTGTGCGACGACGAAAGTGGTTGCCAGCGGGATGCGGTCCAGCAACGTGTCGTTCAGCAGCACGACGCCGTGCCGGCCGGCCCGGTACGAGCTGCCGACCGATCGCGAGCCGACGCGGACCCGCACGTCCGGCACGCCGGCAAGCGCTATCCCGGCGGCGAGCTGGGGCGCCAGCAGCGCGGGCCGCAGCCGGGTCCGCCGCTGCAACTGGCGTAACCGGGTGACCCGGACCAGCACGGCGCCGGCCAGCACCGCCATCGGCACGTCGACGACGTAACCCAGCACCCGCAAGGCATCGTCGCCGGCGAGCAGCACCAGCACCAGCGCGCAGGCCAGGTAGCAGGCGCCGACCGTCAGCAGCCACCGGACGAGGTCTCGGTCCTTGGGCAGCACGGAGCCGACCACCTGTTCGTCAGCCGGAACCGGCTGGCCCTCCACCGAAGACACGAGCGCACTGTACTTCCGTTCGGTCCGCAGTGGACCTCCGAGGACAGACGTTATGAAGTCGATTCGCGACGGAGCGTGAACTATGCGCCACGACCGCACAAAACCGACACCGACCATCGTGGGCGCGCGGCCCACCGGGCATGACCTTCGACCGGCGACTCTGTCAGGTCGCCGCCGGCCGTACGCGGCGACCCGTTGTCGGCGGCCGTGCTGATGTCATGACAGCCCTCCACGTCTGACCCGTCCGCCGCCGACCGAAGTTGATCGGGACACCCAACTGTTTCAACCGAAGCACCGCGTCGGCAACCGCTTGCCGCAGTCCGCTTCCGGCAGTTTTGCCGGCATTCGGCGTCACCACCGGATGATTCGGGTCGAACGGGGCCGTTATCCGCCTCGTTCGAGCATGGTGGAGGTTCTACCCGGCCGGTCGTCACCGCGGCGTCACGGCGGCGTTCGCCAATGTGAACCCGCCCACCGTGCGATTCCGGACCTGGTCACGACGACACCACCGTCCACTGTGGACCGTCGTGGCTCCGGTTCGGACAGACGCCGACCAGCGGCGTGCTCGGTCGCATCGCAGGCTCCCTCGACGTCGGTCGGTCACCGAGAGTACCAGCGCGTGCGTCACCAGTGATGACCCCCGCCACCCCCGGAGCCGCCGCAGCCGTAGCAGTACGTCGGATTTCCCGGCCCGATGACGATGACCGTGCCGGAAATGGTGATACGGGTGGGGTTCGTGGTCGTCGTGGTGGTGGTCGTGGCCGGCGGCGCGGTCGTCGTGATGCCGACCACGCGGCGAGTGGTGGTGCTGGGCGGCGCGACGGTCGTGGCGGTGGTCGGCGACTCGACCGTCGTGGTCGACGTCGGCGTGTCCACCCCCCGGTACGGCTGCGGTACCGGTTCCGGGGTCGCGGCCGGGGCGCTCGCCGAGTGCGGGCCGAAGCCGATCAGCGCCGCCAGGATGAGCAGCACTCCCAGCGCGGCGAGGGCGAACACGTACCAGGGCGGCCGACTCCCGGGACCCGCCATTCGGCCGTCTCCACTCATCCGAACCCCCTTGACCGATCGAGTGCGCAGAGGCTAGTTCGGAAGCTTGATCGGCTCAACCCCCTTGATCCGAACGGCAGATCCACTGTGGAGGCGAGCACCGCTCGATGATTCCCGTTGGGGTGCGGAACGTTTGCGATCCGGTAACGCCGGGTGGGGCAACGGGCTCACGACGTTCAGCGGACGCGACGGCCCTCCCCCCGTTCGAGAATTGCGACCGTGAAACGTCTTGTCCTGGCCATGGTGACGCTGCTGGCCGCGACCGTCCTCGCTCCTGCCGCCCGAGCCGAGTCCGCGCCCGTCGCCTGGGGCCCGTGCCACGACTTCATCCTGATCATCTCCGGGGCCAAGTGCGGCCTGCTCACGGTGCCGCTGGACCACGGCGACCCCACCGGTCCCACCGTTCAGCTCGCGCTCGCCCGCGTGCTGCACAAGGTGCCGGACAGCCAGTACCAAGGACTGCTCATCACGGCGCCGGGCGGCCCCGGCGGCTCCGGGCTGGACCTCGCCGCGACCGGCGCGCGGCTGCCCAACCACGCCGGCGACGCGTACGACTGGATCGGCTTCGATCCGCGCGGAGTCGGCTCCAGCGTGCCGAAACTCACGTGCCAGGCCGACTACATGGATTTCAACCGGCCGTCGTACCTGCCGCTCAACGCCACCCAGACGCAGGCGTGGCTGGACCGCGCGCAGACCTACGCCGACGCCTGTGCGGCCGCGAATCCCGCGCTGATCCAGCACATGCGGACCGAGGACACGGCGCGTGACATGGACAGCATCCGAGCGGCCCTCGGTGGCGCGACCACCAGCCTGTACGGCTTCTCGTACGGCACATACCTCGCACAGGTGTACAGCAGCCTGTTCCCGCAACGGGTGCGGCGCATGGTGCTGGACAGCTCGGTCGACCCGCGCGGCGTCTTCTACCAGGACAACCTCGACCAAGATCTCGCTTTCGACCGGAACCTCCGGCTGTGGTTCGGCTGGCTGGCCGAGCACGACGCCGTCTACCACCTCGGCGCGACGGACAAGGCCGTCGAGAAGGTTTTCAACGACCAGCTCCTGAAAACCGCGCAGGCGCCGGCCGGCGGCGTGATCGGGCCGGACGAGCTGATGGACGTGGTGCAGCAGTCGGCCTACTACCAGCTGAGCTGGCTGACGCTGGGCAACGCGCTGTCGAAGTTCGTCAACCAGGGCGACTGGCAGACGATGAAGTCCCTGTTCGCCTCGATCGACGGCGTCGGCGACGACAACGGCTACGCGGTGTACCTGGCGGTGCAGTGCACCGACGTGCAGTGGCCGACCAGTTGGCAGCAGTGGCAGTCCGACGCGTGGCAGACCTTCAAGCAGGCGCCGTACTTCGCGTGGGGCAACGCGTGGCTGAACGCACCGTGTGTGTTCTGGCACGCCAAGGCCGGCAAGCCCGTGCCGGTGGACGGGCGGCGCGTCGGCGGGGTGCTCATGATCGACGAGACGCTGGACGCGGCGACGCCCTTCACCGGCAGCCTCGAGGTGCGCCGGCGCTACCCCGGGGCGTCGTTGATCGCGGAGCCCGGCGGCACCTCGCACGCCGTCACGCCGCGTGGCGATGCCTGTGTGGACAACCGGATCGCCGCCTACCTCGGCACCGGCGCGCTGCCGCCGCGCAAGCACGGTGACGGACCCGACCTGGCATGCCAACCCTTGCCCCGACCGGTGCCGTGACAAGCGGGTGACCGGTGCGTGTCGGTTGGTCGAATGCCGGCACGCCCGGTCAGGGCCATGAGGTATCTTGAATTCATGATGAAGCTCGCTTCGCGCATTACGTCGTGGTTCGTGCGCAGGCAGATCGCGAAGACGGGGCAGGACGGATTCAATCTGTCGCGTATCCCCTTCATTCCCGATTCCGCGCTCATGCCGCTGGCGCGCGAGGGCGTGCACCCGGTCGACGACATGCGCCGGGTGCGCGAGTCCGAGCCGGTCACACGGTTGAAGCTGCCGCTGGGCTTCCGCGCCTGGCTGGTCACCGGCTACGAGGAGTCCCGAGCCGTGCTCGGCTCCGTCGACAACTTCAGCAACGACTTCGCCAATCTCGCCGGCAATTTCGGCATCACCGCCGAGCAGAATCCGGGTGGCCTCGGTTTCTCCGACCCGCCGCTGCACACGAAGCTCCGTAAGGTGCTCACGCCGGAATTCACGATCCGCCGGCTGAGCCGGCTCACGCCGCGGATCGAGACCATCGTCGCCGACGCGCTGGACAGCATCGAGGCCAGCGCCGAGGACGGCCCGGTGGACCTGATGCAGACCTTCGCGCTGCCGATTCCGTGCCTGACGATCTGCGAGCTGCTGGGCGTGGACTACGAGGACCGCGACGACTTCCAGCGCCTGGGCGCGGCCCGCTTCGACCTGTTCGGCGGCGCGAGCGCGTCGCTCGGCGCGATCTCCGAGTCGCTGGTGTACCTGCGCGGCGTGGTGGCCAAGCAGCGCAAGAATCCCGGCGACGACCTGTTGGGCCAGATCATCAAGGAGCACGGCGACACCATCGACGACGAGGAACTGGCCAGCATCGCCGACGGCCTGCTCACCGGCGGCTTCGAGACCACCACGTCGATGCTGGCTCTGGGCACCATCGTGCTGCTCCAGGACCCGGCGGCGTTCGAGCGGCTGCGCACCGACGACGACGCGATCAACGCGTTCGTCGAGGAGCTGCTGCGGCTGCTGACCGTGGTGCAGGTGGCGTTCCCGCGCTTCGCCCGGAAGGACATGGTGCTGGGCGGACAGGAGATCAAGGCCGGCGACGTGGTGATCTGCTCGCTGTCCGGGGCGAACCGGGACGCGGTGCTCGGCCCGGACATGGAGGACTTCGACCCGGACCGGCCGACCTCGTCCTCGCACCTGGCGTTCGGGCACGGCATCCACCGCTGCATCGGCGCCGAGCTGGCCAAGATGGAGCTGCGCATCGCCTATCCCGCGCTGGTGCGGCGGTTCCCGAAGCTGCGGCTGGCCGTCAGCCCCGAGGAGCTGGCGTACCGGCAGGTGTCCATTGTGTACGGTGTGGATTCGCTGCCGGTGCTGGTGGACTGACGGCTCGGAGGCTTATCGCGAGGCGGGGGCACAGGCGTGCCGCCCGCCTCGCGTGTTCTTCGAGGTGCTGCGGCACGTGTTTGTCGGCGATCAGCGGATAGCCCCAGGGATCGGTGGCCACCAGTTCCGGCAACAGTTCCGCGCACATTCCGCGCCCGTCGCAGGCCGTCCAGTCGATGTGCAGTTCGCTCACCGCAACCACTCCTCCTCGAACGCGTCGATACTGCTGCGGACGAGCCGGGCGACGCCGTCCGGGTGGTGGCACGCGCCGCGGCCGTCCACCAGGCCGGCGAGTCGCGCCGCCTGCGGCAGATTCCGCTGCGCGACCGCGTCGGCAAGCGCCGGCAGGCCGAATCGGCAGGGGCCGCACTGTTTTGTGCTCTGTGACGCCAGGTAGCGGACGATCCCGGCGGTCTTCTGGAGCCCGCTCTCGTTGCCGTGCAAGGCGATCGCCACACCGGCGCCGGGGTCGGCGATGACGTCGTCCGGCTTCAGCCAGGTGCCGTGGTAGCCGCCGACGAGCACCGCCCTGGTCGGCTCGATGCCGCCGGCGAGGTCGAGAAGTCGGTGCACGGCAACGGTTCGGTCCACCTCGTACACGCCGGGTCGTCGCACGGCGCCGGAGATCGTCGCCAGGAACGTGTCGTGCTGACGGAACCACCTCGGGCCGTAGCGGGCGATCTGCGCGATGCGGGCCAGGGTCTCGACGTTCTGCACCAGCATGTCGTCCCGGGAGGCGTCCCGGGGTCTGGGTTTGCGCCCCTCGACGGCGGCCATCACCGCGGAGGACTCCCCCGCCGTGAACGTGTCCGGCGCCTCGACGTAGACGATCGGGAACCGGTCGGATTTGCGTTGCGGGACAACCGTGCCCTTCGGTCCGTACAGGTAGACCTTGCTGGCGCCGACGGCCTCGGCGGCCAGTTGCAGGCCGTCCAGCACGAGGTGCGGGCAGTGCGCGAACAGCACTTTGTCCTTGTTGCTGGCCGGTTCGCCCTCGGCGGCGTTGGCGATCACCACCGGACGGTCGGTGACCGAGGTGCGGGCGAGTTTGCGCCAGGTCGGGAAGTTCGCGCCGCCGCGGCCGGTGAGGCCGGCTTCTTGGAGTGCGCCGATGAGCGCGCCGGGCGTGCGCTGCCAGGGCAGCGGGCCGTTGCGGGCGATGTGCTCGTCCTCGTCCCGCGCGGCGGCGTCGAGCAGCGGCCTCATGTGACGAACCTCCAGGTTGCGGTGGCGGCGACGGCGGTGGCGCAGGCGATGGCCAGCGCGCCCATCCAGACCTGGGCGGCGTCGGTGCCGGTGCCCAGGCCGTGCGCGAGGGCGATCGGCCAGAGGGCGTAGGAGGCCCAGTGCACGGCCTTCCAGGCGCGCAGGCCGAGCCGCGCCCGGTTCAGGCTGGTGATCATGATCAGCAGGAGCAGGTCGAACGCGAGTGTGCCGAGGCCGAGCCAGAACGGCCGGTAGGAGCCGACGAACGGGACCACCAGGTCGATCGGGTTCAGGTTGGCGTAGGTGTCGAACAGCAGCGTCGACACATGCACGACCACCAGGCCGAGGCCGATCAGGCTGGCGTTGCGGTGCACGGTGGCGATCGCGAACCGGGGCAGGCCGGCCAGGGGTTTCCCTTGCCTGGTGGCGATGCCCAGCATCACCGACAGCGTCAGCATGAACAGCGCCATCACGCCGGCGCCGCGCGCGATGTACCAGATCACGGCCAACCGCCCAGCGTCCGGACGGATCCGTCGGCGGCGACCAGCCTGGCCGGGACGTTGCGCTCCCGGAGCATGGGGACGGCATCGTCGCCGCGTACCAGGGCGGCGGTGGTCAGGGTGTTCGCGTCGGTGCAGTGGTCGGCGACCACCGTGACGCTGCGCCAGGTTCGCTGCGCGGGCAGGCACGTTCGCGGGTCGAGGATGTGGTGCAGCACGCGGTCGCCGCGCCGCCACTGGCGGCTTCGGGTGCTGGAGGTGGCGATCGCCCTGCCGGCCGGCATCTTCAGCACGCAGGACGGGTCGTCCGGCTGGTCCTGCACGAGGACCTGCCAGCCCCGGGCCGGCGCGGGGCCGGCGGTGGCGATGTCGCCGCCGAGGCTGACCAGCACGCCGGTGTCGAGGGCGTCGGCGACCAGCCGAGCGCAGCAGTCCGCCGCGAAGGCCTTCGCCGTCGCGCCGAGATCCAAGACGACACCCTTGGGTATGGTCAAGGTGTTGCCGGTCAACTTGACGCTGCGCCAGCCTTTTATCGTCACCTGAATTGCCGTGCCGTCAACGTCTATTGTGGACAGGTCGCGGTCGTAGCCCAGCGCGCAGAGCGCGCTGCCGACGGTCGGGTCGACGTCGCCGCCGCTGTCCTCCGCGGCCCTCAACGCCACCTCGACCAGCGTCGCCAGCAGCGGGCTGACCCGCACCGGACCGCTGCTGCGGCCGACCGCCACCAGCTCCGAGTCGGGGCGGAACCGACTGCACGCCAGGTCGATCTCGGCCAGCATCGACTCGACCAGCACGCGGGCGGTCGGCAGTGCGCTCGGCTCCGTGACGACGAGGCGGGCCGTGGTGCTCCAGACCGGCCACTCCTCGGCGTTCACGATCCCCCCGTTCTCGCCATCGGCTCGGTGCCGGTGGACAGGTCGGAGTTGCTCGTGGTCGACGTGGTGGTGGCGCTGTCGGAGTGGCTGACGACGGCGGCGACCGCCACCGCGCCGCCGACACCCACCAGCGCGAGCGCCGCGGTGACCACGGCGGCGCTGCGAAGTCCCTGCTCCCGTGCGTTCATGCGGTCAACACTGCGCCGCCGAGCTGTGGGCCAGCTGAGGACGGGCTGTGCCATCTCCTTGACCGTGACCGGGTGGCCACCTAGGGTGACAAATCGTAAAGGAGGTTTACAAATAATGTCTGAGTCCGTTCCGGAGCAGTCACCTTCCCGCCGCCGCTTCCTCCTCGGCACCGCCGCCGTCGCCGGCTCCGCCGCGCTCCCCGCGCCCAGCCCCGCCGGCGGCCCGAAAGTCCTGGTACTGGCCAACAACGTCGGCTACGAGCCGACCGCCGCCAAGCGGGTGGTGATCGCCTCGGCCAAGCCCGGCGGCGCGCCCAAGCCGTACCAGGTGGTCGACAACACCACCGGCCAGGTCGTCTCCCGCGGCCTGGCGCGCTACGTCGGCCCGGTCAAGGACTGGCTCGCCGACCAGGTGCCGGCCGTGCCCAGCTACTACTGGGTCGCCGACCTCGCCTCGGTCACCACGCTCGGCCAGTACGTGGTCACGGTGGACGGCTGGAGCTCGCAGCCGTTCTGGATCGAGCCGAACGTGCTGGAGCGGCGCACGATGTCGCACCTCGTGCACTACTTCAAGGACTCCCGCAGCTCCGGCCAGTACGACAAGGCCGACCGGGCGCTGCCGCTGAAGTCCGGCGGCACCTTCGACGCGCACGGCGGCTGGTACGACGCGGCCGCCGACTGGGGCAAGCACTTCACCCAGTTGTCCAACCTCTCTTACTTCAACACGCTGTCCATCCCGCTCACCGCGTGGGCGCTGGCGGCGTCGCACGACCAGCTGGCCAAGCGCAACAACACCGATCTCGTCGCGGCGCTGGGCTGGATCCAGGACGAGGCGCTGTTCGGCGCGGACTACCTGACCCGCGTGCACGTCAAGGGCGGCTCCTTCTACAGCTCCGTCGGCCAGCCCGAGGCCGACGATCTCGGCGCCGACCCGACCAAGCGCACCCTGAGCACCCGACAGGTGGACTTCCGCGAGGGTGGCGGCCTGGCCATCGCGGCGCTGGCCCGGTCGAGCACGTATCCGGTGTCGGGCGACTACTCGTCGGCCGAATATCTCGCCGCGGCGGAAGACGCCTTCGCTTATCTGCTCGTCAACAACGTGTCACTGCTGAATGACGGTAAGGAAAACATCCTCGACGACTTCAACGCGCTGCTGGCCGCGACGGAGTTGTTCAAGGCGACCAAGAAGGACGCGTATCGCAGCGCCGCCGACGCCCGCGCGGCGAGTTTGTGCGGGCGGCTGGTGTCGTGGCAGGGCTATCGCGACTACTGGCGGGCCGACGACGTCGACCGCCCGTTCTTCCACCCGTCCGACGCCGGGCTGCCGGTGGTCGGCCTGCTGACGTACCTGGACATCGTCACCGACGCGGCGGTGCGGGCCAAGGTGCTCGGCGTCGTGCAGCGAGCCATGCAGTTCGAGCTGACCGTCACCGCCGAGGTGCCCAACCCGTTCGGCTACGCGCGCCAGCTGGTGCAGGACAACAAGGGCACCCGGTACAGCGCGTTCTTCTTCCCGCACAACGTCACCCCGCGCACCGACGACGCCTGGTGGCAGGGCGAGAACGCCCGGCTCGCCTCGCTGGCCTCGGCCGCGCGCCTGGCGGCGACCTTCTTCACCGGCGCTTTCGCCGCTTCGCTGCGGGCATACGCCCAGGACCAGCTGAACTGGATCGTCGGCTCGAACCCGTTCGACGTGTGCATGCTGGAGGGCACGGGCCGGGACCAGCCGCTGTACCTGGAATACGCGGACGGCCAGACCGTCGGCTCGTGGCGGTGGCTGCGCTCGGCCGGCGGCATCGTCAACGGCATCACCGGCAAGTCCGACGACGGCCGCGGCCTCGCGTGGGACCCGGGCGCGGCGTTCACCGGCCCGAACACCGACTGGCGGTGGCTGGAGCAGTGGCTGCCGCACTCCACCTGGTTCCTCTACGCGGCATCGATCGGTTAGGGGGTCCATCGGATAGGACCGACGATCGGTTGAAGGGTAGGGCCGGGCAGCGATGTCCGGCCCTATGTCCTTGTCAGGGCCCTTTTCAGGGGAATTCCTAGTATTCGTTGACACTGTCCGACGGCGGTTGCTTGACTTGGCCCCAGGTGAGGCGGCAAGGAATCGCATTCTTCACATTTGTCACCGGCAGTCGCCCCGCGAATCAATCCCGCGCTGTTCGTCGATCCGACCGGGGGAGATCATGAAGCGGCAGGTGCTGGCCCAGCGGACCCCCGACGACGGCCGGCGGCCGCTGCGGGGCCGCGACGCTCAGCTGGACCAGGTGCTGGACGCGTTGCGGGCGGCCGGCTCGGACGGTTCCCGCCGCACGCTGCTGCTGGCGGCGCCCGTGGGGGCGGGCAAGACGCGGCTGCTGCTGGAGGCCGCTTCGGTCGCCGAGTCCATCGACTTCTCTGTGGTAGACGGCATCGCGGACCTGCCCGTGGTTCGCCAGCCGCACGCCGTCGCTCCCGACGCGACCCGGTTGAGCTGGCTCACCGCGCAGTTCGAGCGGCAGGTGGAGACGCAGCTGCGGCACGGCCCCGTGCTGGTCGTCGTGGACGATCTGCACTGGGCGGACCCGCTGACCGTGACGGCCTTGCGCAGTCTCATGACCCGGCTGGACGACAACCCGGTCGTGTGGATCTTCGCCATGCGGGCCGAGGACCTGGACTCCCCCAACGGCTTGCTGCTCGACGCGATGGCGACCGGGCCCCGCACGGAGTGGCTGCGGGAGCTCGAACCGCTGCGGGATGACGCCGTGACCGATGTGGTCACGGACCTGTTGGACGCGACGCCGGACGCAGATGTCGCTTCGCTGTGCGAATGCATGGGCGGTAACCCGCGGGCAATCGTCGACCTGGTCCGCGGTCTACAGGCGGACGAGGCGCTGCGGATCGGCGGCGGCATCGTGCGGCTGGCCGACGGCCCGCTGCCGTCCAGCCTGGTGTCGACCGTGGCCATCGACACGGATTCCGGCCTGCCGCGACGCTTCCGGACAGCCGTTCGGGAGTTGCTCGACCGGCTCGACCCGTCGACAAGACAGGTGCTTCAAGTGGCGGCCGTGCTGGGGCGGTCGTTCAGTCCTCAGGACCTCGCCGCCATGCTGTCCACGCCGCCGGCGACGCTGCTGAAGCCGTTGCAGGAGGCTGCCGGATTCGTCGGCTGCCTTTCGGACGCCTTCGAGTTCCGGCGGGAGCCGGTGTGGCGGGCGGTGCTCGACACCGTGCCGCCGTTGATGCGTTCCCTGCTGCACAAGCAAGCTGCCGAACTGTCCTCCTCGGACGTTGCCGCCGTGCATTTGTTGCACTGCGGGCCGGCCAGCGACGAGCGGTCCATCTTCGCCATTCGCGCCGCCGCCGACCGGCTGCTCGGCCACTCCCCCGAGACCGCCGCCGCGCTGGCCGTCCGCGGTCTCGAGGTCGCCGATCAGGACCTGCCCTCGCGCGACGAACTCGCCCGCACGGCCGTCGCCGCGCTGACCCGCTCCGGATCGTTGGACCGGGCCGTGAGCCTGGCCCGGCCGGGGCAGGATCTGGCGGTTGCGTTGCTGCTCAAGGGAGAGGTGGCGCGGGCCGCGCGGATCGGCGCCGGGCAGGTGCGGCTCGCCGCGCTGGCGTACGGGAATCCCGCCGCGGCGGAGAAGGTCGCCGGCGGGTGGGACGGCGTGTCGCTGACCGTGCGGGCAATGGGGATGTGGCGGCGAGGACGGGTCGAGGACGCCCTTGCCACAGCGCAGAAGGCGGGCACGCAGGAGTCCCCGTGGTACTTCGATCCACAGTGGACGCATGCCTGGATGCAGATCCGGTTGCGGCGGCTGGCCGAGGCGTCGGCGACGATTCGCGCCGTCGAGGACCGCGCCGACAGCGCCAAGGTGCTCGGCAGCGTGCCGCTCGCGCTGCGGTCGTGGGCGTCGTTCGCCCAGGGCAACATCGCCGAGGCGGAGTCCGAGGCGCTCGCCGGTGTGTCGGTCGCCGCCGACACGCAGATGCCTCTGTACGAACCGCATCTGCGGGCCGTGCTGGTGTTGACCGCGCTGCGGCGCGGCGACGTCGCCACCGCAGCCGACCGGTTGCAGTCGTTCGAGGGGCTGCCGTGGTCGTCGCTGCGGACCTGGGTCACCGCGCAGATCGCCGCCGCGCGTAGCGGCCCCGAGGCCGCCCTGGCCGTGCTGGCCGAGGTTCGCACCGATTCCGCCCGCCGGCGTGAGCTGCTATTGGAGGATCCCGCCGTCGCCGCGTGGTGTGTGCGCACCGCGATCGCCGCCGACGACGAGGCCTTCGCCCGCACGCTGCTTGCCTCCGCCGAGGAGCTCGGCATCGGCGCGCACGCCCGGGCCCTGTACTTCCGGGACGTGATGACGCTCGTCGCCGCCACCGAGCAGTACGAGGACCGGTGGGCCCGCGCGTCCGCCACCGAGGACCTCGGCGCGTTGCTCCGCGACTACGACCGTGACGAGGCCGTGTCCGCGTTGGACCGGGCCATGGAGTTCTACGATTCCCTCGGCGCCGCTTGGGATTCCGCCCGGGTGCGCAGCCGCCTGCGCCGGCTCGGCGTGCGGCGCCGGCACTGGCACCAGGCGCCGCGGCCGGCGACCGGCTGGGGTTCGCTCACCGGCACCGAGGAGAAGGTGGCGCGGCTGGTCGCCCACGGGCTGACCAACCGCCAGGTCGCCACCGAACTGTTCGTCTCCCCCCACACCGTCGGCTTCCACCTCCGCCAGATCTACCGCAAACTGGCCATCCAGTCCCGCGTAGACCTGGCCCGCATAGCCCCCTGACCCACCCCCGCGAGTCGCGCCCAGCACCAGACCGAATGTCGGTTTCGTGCAGAACGGAGACCCGAGGCTCGTTTCTGCCTGAAACCGACATTCGGTGTGTCTGTGAGCGTGACTCGCGGGGGTTCAGGCGGCGCCGGTGAGGTGGGTGAGCCAGTCGGACTTGCTGATGTCGACCTGGTTGTCGCCGGACAGCACCGTCGGCGTGCCCTTGAAGTTGACGGAGTTCTGGGCGGCGTCGGTCTGCGACTTGATCTCGCTGTCGAAGGTGCCGGCCTTGACCTCGTCGGCGAACTGCCCGCCGGTGATGCCAGCCTTGCGGCCGATGTCCACGAGCTGGTCGTTGGTGTAGCCGGCCTGTCCCTCGGTCGGCTGCTGGGCGTAGAGGGCCTCGTGGAACTCGGCGAACCGGCCGGCCTTGGCCGCCGCGAGGGCGGCGTTGGCGGCCCGCAGCGAGTAGCCGGCGGGCGTGGTCTCGTTGTCCAGGAGGTCCAGCAGGTGGTAGTTGACGCGCAGCGAGCCGTCGGCGATCGCCTTGGTGACGGCTTTTCCGTACGGGATCTCCAGGTTGTGCTCGCAGTACGGGCAGAGGAAGTCCTCGTACACGTCCAGCGTGACCTTGGCGCTCGCGCTGCCGGCGACCACGGTGCCGTCGGACCGCACGGTGGTGGCGTAGGTGCCGCCGGCCTGCGGTTTGTCGGCCAGGGCGCGGGTGTAGACCACGCCCCCGATCACGGCGGCGGCGATGACCGCCACCGCCACCACGAAGATCAGGTTCCGCCGGCCGTTGGCGGTGCCGCGCGCCGCCGCCACGGCGTTCCTGGTTCTGGTTGCGCCCACCGGAACACACCTCCCTGTCCGCCCACCACGACGGACGGGAGCCCGGATCGGTTCATTCGCCGAGGCGCGCCAGCACCGCGGGCTTGATCGAATCGACGTCGACGTCGAGATTGCGCAGCACGGTGAGCGCGACGCCCTGCCCCTCGGCGAGCATGCCGAGCAGGATGTGCTCGGTGCCGATGGTCGCGCTGCCCAGCTCGACCGAGGACCGCAGGGTGTATTCCAGCACCTTCTTGGCCCGGGGCGAGAACGGCGGCCGCGGGAAGTGGAACTTGCCCGGTCCGAACGTTTCGTCCGCCCTGCGCCGGATCTCCTCGACGTCGACGCCGATGGACGCCAGCGCCTCGGTCGCCGCCTGCGGACTCGCCGGCCGCACGCCGCTGTCGGCCAGCACTCTGGCGATCTCGTCGCGCAGGGACTGGGTGGTGACTCCCTTGTCGTGCAGCACTTCCCCGGCGACGGTGTCGCGCACGCCGGCCAGCCCGACCAGCACGTGCTCGGTGCCGATGAAGTCGTGCCCCTGCCGCATCGACTCGTCCTGGGCCAGCACGAGCACCCGCTTGGCGCGGTCGGTGAACTTCTCGAACACGTCAGGCCTCCTTGTTCGCTGCCTTGCGGCGGTTGGCGTGCTTCTCGTGCACGGACTGACGGCTCACGGCCAGCGCGGTGGCGATGTCCTGCCACGACCAGCCCTGCTCACGGGCGTTGTCCACGTGCAGCCGCTCGAGCTCCTCGAGGAGCCGGCGCAGCGCCACGACGGCCCGCAGCCCGACGGCGGGGTCCTTGTTGGTGATCTGCCCGGCCAGCTCGGCCGGCGTGTCCCGATCGGTCATGGTTGTCAGGCTAACCTGACACGGGTCGTTGTCAAGACACCCTGACACCGCGGCCGATGACGGCGGTTTCGAAGCGGCGGGCGACGACGTCGGAGGGATTGGCGACCAGGCAGACGACATCCCGACCGAGCGGCGGATCCATCGGCACGGCCACGCCGGCGAAGCGGCCGTGGATCGCCGAGCGCGGCACGATGGCGACGCCGACCCCGGCGGCGGCCAGCTGCGCGGCGGTGACGGCCTGCCGGGTGCGCATCGCGACCGTCAGGACCACACCGTGGTGCGCCGCAACGGAATCCAGCCAGGCGGCGAGGCCGTTCTCGGGGTCGTAGTGCACGATCGGCTCGTTCTCGAGCTCCACGAACGTGATCGCCGGCCGGTCGGCGAGGGGATGCCCCTGGGGCAGCACGACCACCACCTCCTCGTAGCCGATCAGTCCACTGTGGCCTGTCCAGCGGGTCGGCCGCGGTCCGACGGCGAGGTCGGCCTGGCCGGATTCCAGCTGCCGCACAAGGGCGTCCGCCCTCGTCTCCTCGACCAGGGCGATGCGGATGTCCGGGTGACGACGACGCCACTGGCGCAGCACCGGGGCCAGCAGGCTCGCGGTCATGCTTTCGGCGCAGGCGATGCGGAGTTGACCGGCCCCGCCCCTGGCGACGGCACGACCGGTTTCGACGACCCGCTCCCCGGCGGCGAGCGCCACCCGGGCGTCCGCCTCGATCGCGCGACCGGCGACGGTGGCGCGGACTCCCCTCGGCAACCGCTCGACCACCGCGACGCCGAGTTCCTTCTCCAGGGCGGCGAGCTGGTGCGACAGGGCCGGCTGGGACATGTGCAGCGCGGTGGCGGCGTCGGTGATCGAGCCGGCGTCGAGGACGGCGACGAGGCATTCCAGGGCGCGGAGCGTAGGCATTCGGAAAGTCTATGGCGATCGTCGAAAACCTTCATGCTTTGACGGGATTTGTGCCGCTACCTGCTGCGTTGTCAGGGGCATGGACCTCACTGACAAGAAGGTAGTGATCATCGGCGGCGGCTCGGGCATCGGCGCGCGGCTCGCCGCCGACCTGACGGCGGCCGGCGCGAAGGTGATCGTCGCCGGGCGCACGACGTCGCCGGCCGTGGACCTGACCGACGAGGACTCGATCCGGCGGCTGGCCGAGGAGGTGGGAGAGGCGGACCACCTGGTGTCGCTGGCCTCCGCGCCGGCCAACGGGCCGGTGGCGGAGCTGGACCGGGACGCCGTGCACACCGCGTTCGACGCGAAGGTGATCGGCCCCATCCTGCTGGCCAAGCACTTCACCGGCCGGATCCGGCCCGGCGGCTCGATCCTGCTGTTCTCCGGCTTCATCGGCTGGCGACCGAGCCCGGCGCGGGTGGTGATGGCCACCACCAACGTCGCGGTGGCCGCCCTGGCCGAGGCGCTGGCGGTCGAACTCGCGCCGGTGCGGGTGAACGCCGTGTCGCCGGGGATCATCGACTCCGGCGTGTGGGACGGCCCCGGCAAACAGGCCCTGTTCGAAGGGGTGGCCGCGAAGAACCCCGCCCGCCGCGTCGGTCAGCCCTCCGACGTCTCCGCCGCCGCCCTCCTCGCCCTCACCAACCCCTTCCTCACCGGCGCCACCCTCCACATCGACGGCGGTGCCCGCCTCGCCTGACAACCCCGGCGAGTCGCGCTCACAGGCACCCCGAAATGCGGTTTCAGGCAGAAACGAGCCGCGGGTCTCAGATCTGTGCGAAACCCGCATTTCCACGAAACCGCATTTCGGTGTGCCGCTGGGCGAGACTCGCCGGGGCGTTGTGTCTGAGACTTACATTCGGTGTGCCCCAGAGCGCGACTCGCGGGGGTTAGACGACCTTTTGGGAGGTGTTGGCGGGGATGGTGACGGTGCGTTGGCCGGCGGGGGTGCGGATCACCGCGGTGGTGCCGCCGGTGCTGTGCAGGGTCAGGGACGTGACCTTTCCGTTGCGCCACTCCAGGTCGACGGTGAAGCCGGCGCGGACGCCGACGCCGGTGACGCTGCCTCCCGGGGCCCACGCGGCCGGCAGCGCCGGCAGCAGGTCGATCAGGCCGGGCTTGGACTGCACGATCATCTCCAGCATGGCGGTCGGCGCGCCGAAGTTGGCGTCGATCTGGAAGATCGTCCGGTCGCCGAAGCTGTACATGTCGAACAGGTTGGCCGCGCTGCCGTTGCCGAAGTTGACCGACGGGGTCAGCACGGCCAGCAGCATCCGGTAGGCGTTCTCGCCGTCCCGCAGGTGCGCCCAGCACGCGGACCGCCAGGCGCAGCCCCAGCCGAAGCTCCGGAAACCCCGCGCGGTCAGCAGGTTCCGGACGCCGTCGACGAGTTCCTTGGGGCTGGTGTCGACCCGGATCCGGTCGCCGGGGAAGAACCCGATCAGCGGCGACAGGTGCCGGTGGGTGGTCTCGCCGAGGTTGTCCGGCGACATCCACTCCTCCAGCCAGCCGCTCTTGGGGCTGACGACCGGCAGGTACAGCCTGTCCCGCATGGCGGTGATCGCCCTGCCGTAGTCCTGGTCCTGCCCCAGCACGTCGGTCGCGGTGCGGTAGTGGGTGAACAGGTCCCACACCAGTTCCTGCGAGTACGTGTTGCCGATGCCGTCCTGCGGCCCGTGCTCGGGCGACCAGTCGTGGTCGTCGTAGAGCTTGCCGTCCCTCTCGATCAGGCGCGCCTCCCAGAACCGCACGGCGCCCTTGAGCAGCGGGTAGATCTTCGTCAGGTACGCCTTGTCCGGCGCGAACTCGTAGTGCTGCCACAGGTTGTTGCACAGCCAGGCGTTGCCAGAGGGGTGCCACCACCAGCCGCTGCCGCCGTAGGGGTTGGTGGAGAAGGCGACGGCCCAGCCGGCGATCTTGCCGCTGCTGTTGCGGAAACGGTTGCGGCTGTCGTTGAAGCCCTTCTGCGTGGTGGCGGTCCACGACGACAGCTGGGACACGCAGTAGTCCGCGAAGGCGTCGAAGCACTTGGACAGGCCGGCCCGGTCGGGCAGCCAGTAGTTCATCTGGACGTTGATGTCGGTGTGGTAGTCGGAATACCAGTCCGGGTTGTTGTTCGACACCCACAGGCCCTGGAGGTTCAGCGGCAGGCTGTCGCGGGAGCCGCAGATCACCAGGTACCGCCCGAACTGGAGGTACGAGGCCTCCAGCTCCGGGTCGGGATCGGCGTGCGGGGCGGCGCGGTCCCACAGCCGGCCCCAGGTGTCCTTGGACCGCTGCTTGGCCGACGACCGTCCCAGGTCGACGGTCATTCGGTTGTACAACGCCTGGTAGTCGGCGACATGCGTCGTCAGCAGCGTGTCGCCGGCGACGCCGACGGCCTTGGCTGCCTTCTGCCGTGCGACGGCCAGCGGGTCGACGGCGGCGTCCTTGAAGGCCGTCGCCGGCGTGGCGGCGTAGTTGGTGCCGCCGCAGACGACGATCAGCACCTCGCCGCACCCCGCGAAGGCAACCTTGTTTCCCTGCACGGAAACGCTGCCGCCCTTGGACTTCGCCGTGACGACGGTGGCGTACTTGAGGCCGTTGCCGAGCGTGCCGGCGAAGGAGATGTCGCTGCCGCCGGTGGTGGTCTCGCCGTGCGTGCCGGCCAGCGACACGGAACCGGTGTAGCTGCCGCCGCCCGACTGCGTCAGCCGGATCACCAGCACGTCGTCGGGGTGGCTGCTGTACACCTCCCGGCGGTAGTGCACGCCCTTGTACGTGTAGCTCGCGGCCACCACGCCGTTGCTGAGGTCGAGCCGCCGCTGGTAGTTCTGCACGCCGGCCAACGCGTGTGCCGGCACGTCCACGCCGACCCTGGCCAGCTGGCCATAGCTGCCGAAGTGGACATTGTCGTAGCGGAACTGCCCGTCGTCCTGGATCTCGTCGTTGACGTCGCCGGTCCACAGCGTGATGTCCGTGACGTACACGAAGTCGCTGCCCGGATCGCCGCCGACCAGGCCGCCGAGCCGCCCGTTGCCGACGGGCAGGCCCTGCTCGATGATCCGACCTTCGTCGGCCGGCGCCGGGTACCAGAGCACGGTGGCGCTGCCGTCGGGCACCACCGCGGCGTCGGCGGGCCGTACCGGGTCGGCCTGCGCCGCGAACGGTCGCAGGCCGGTTATCGCAGCTGCGACGCCCAATGCGCCGCCGAGGCGGAACGCGTCTCGTCGGGTGTGGCCAGCTGACTCGGTCATCGTCGACCTCCATTTGGCGAAACGGTGGCGCCTCGTACCCTGACCAAACATCCGATGAATGTCAATAATCACTAATAAATCCGGCCGCCGTCGTCCCATCAGGCAGGCCCGAACGGTCAGTCGGCCGCCGACCGGGGTAAACCGCCGCCGTTCGGCGTAGCGTCGGCCAGGCGGGCACCCGGCCACCGCGCCGGGTCGGGTGCCCCCAACAACTGCACCTAGGGACATTGTGGACGGCGCGAACCCGTCGCGATACTCGCCCGCATGTCCCTGAAGTCCTTGGCCCACAAGTTTTTCGTCGCCGTGGCGGCGTTCGCGCTGATCGCCGTGGTCACGCCGGCGGCCCAGGCGTCGGTGCCCACCATCGACGGCAGCTACGCCTTCGACGGCAACGGCTGGGCCGGCACGCTGCTGGTGACCAACTCCGCCTCCGGCGCGCCCGCGATCACCATGCACTACAACGAACTCGGCCGCGACGAGCAGCTCGCCGGCAACTGGTCGGCCGCGACCCACACGCTCTGGATCTACCGCCCGCTGCCGTGGAACAACAGCCAGACCTACCTGCTCTACCTCGGCGACCACAAGCCGAACTCCCCGGTGTTCGGCGGCTACTTCACCCAGTCCGACGTGCCGGGCATGCACTACGGCGTGTACGCCAAGGACTATCTGCCGCTGGGCGCCGCGCGCCCAGCGAACGCCCTGCGCCCCAACGACTCCCTGCCGGACACGCTGCCCGGCTACTACGGCTTCAACGGCAACGGCTGGACCGGCACCATGACCGTGCAGTTCACCGACTGCCGGGTCCCGGAGATCGAGCTGCGCTACGACGAGCTCGGCCGCACCGAGCCGATCGCCCAGCGCACCTGGGATCCCGCCACCAACACGCTGACCTTCGTGCGGCCGCTGAGCTTCGGCGGCGTCACGCAGACGTACACGATGTACTTCGCCAACCGCCTCCAGAGCACGCAGATGTTCGGCGGCTACTTCACCGAGTCGGACGTGCCGAACCAGCGCTTCGCCGCCTTCGCCTGGCTGATGCCCGGCGGGGTCGGCTGCTAGGCGAGCAGCTCCGCGAACCGCTCGGGGCCGATGTTGCCGCCTGAGAGGATCACACCGACCCGGCCGTCGAAGTCGCCCCGCAGCACGGCCGCCAGCGACGTCGCGCCGCTGGGCTCCAGCACGATCTTCAACCGCTCGAAGGCGAACCGCATGGCCGCGCGGATCTCGTCGTCGGTGACCAGCGTGACGTCGTCGACCAGCCGCTGGTTCACCGAGAAGGTCAGCTCGCCGGGCGTCTCGGCGGCCTGCCCGTCGGCGATGGTCCGGGGCACCGGGATGGCCACCCGGTGCCCCGCGGCCAGCGAGAGCTTGGTGTCGTTGCCGAATTCCGGCTCCACGCCGACCACCCGGATCCGCCGGTCCAGCCCCTTGGCCGCCGTGGCGCTGCCGGCGATCAGCCCGCCGCCGCCGATCGGCACGACCAGGGTGTCCACCGCGCCGACCTCCTCGATCAGCTCCAGCGCGGCGGTGCCCTGCCCGGCCATCACGTGCGGATGCTCGTACGGCGGGATCAGCGCCAGGCCCCGGTCCTCGGCCAGCGCGTTGCCGATGGCGACCCGGTCGCCGGTGTACCGGTCGTAGGTGACGATCTCCGCGCCGTAGCCCCGCACGGCGTCCACTTTGGACTGCGGCGTGTCCGCCGGCATCAGGACCACCGCGCTACTGCCGAATTCGCTCGCCGCCAGCGCCACCGCCTGGGCGTGGTTGCCCGACGAGTACGCGGCGATACCCCGTTTCAGCTGCTCCGGCGACAGCCGCGACACCGCGTTGTACGCCCCGCGGATCTTGAACGCCCCGATGCGCTGGAAGTTCTCGCACTTGAGGAAGACCTCGGCGCCGGCCCGCCCGTCCAGCGTGCGGGAGCGGTGCACCGGCGTGCGGTGCGCGACGCCCCTGAGCCGGGCGGCCGCGTCCTGGACGTCGTCAAGGGTGAGCATGCCCCGACACTATCCGGCGAATCGTCGTCAGCCGGCGACGCGTGACCGCCGCCATATCCGCCCGCGCCGCCTCGAGCACCACCGCCGGCGCGGTTTCCGGTGTGCCGGCGTCGAACGGCGGCTCCGGCGCGTACTGCATGTGCAGCTGAATTCCTTGCGCCACCTCGTCTCCGTGCAACCTCGCGGCGAGCGTCAGGGCCGCGTCGATGCCGGCCGTCACCCCGGCGGCGAAGACCCAGTCGCCGTCCACCACGACCCGCTGGTCGACGACTTCCGCGCCGAGTTCCGGCAACAGGTGCACGGACGCCCAGTGTGTGGTGGCGCGGCGGCCGGTCAACAGGCCGGCGGCGCCCAGCAGCAGCGCGCCGGTGCACACCGACAACACCACGTTCCCCGACTGCTTCCGCAGCCAGGCAAGGACTTCCTCGTTCTCCATGAGCACGTCCACGCCCTGCCCGCCGGGCACGTGCAGGACGTCCAGCGGCGGCGCGTCGGCGATGGCCGCGTCCGGCACGATCGTCAGGCCCCGAATGTCCCGCACCGGCGCGCCGGTCACGCCGTAGACGCGGTACGAGGAGCCCGGCAGGCGGGAGAGCACCTCGAACGGGCCGGTGAAGTCGATCTGGTCCATGTCGTCGAAGATCAGCGAGCCGATGTCCATGCGTCGATCCTGCGGCGGCTCGCCGCCGGACACGAGTGGCAGGACTGCCCCACTTCGCTAGGATCCTGCCATGCACCGGATCGTCGTGCTGGCCCTGCCGGACGTGGTCGCCTTCGACCTGTCCGTGCCGGCGCAGGTCTTCGGGCACCGCGACGAGCGGGACCGCTACGACTTCGCGGTCTGCTCGCTGCGGGCCGGCCCGGTGCCCACGACCACCGGCTTCGCCATCGAGGCCACCGCCGGCATCGAGGCCGTGACCAGCGCGGACACCGTCATCGTGCCGGGTTTCTTCCCGCTGGACGCGCCGCCGGAGCCGGTGCTCGACGCCCTGCGGAACACCACCGCCCGGATGGTCTCGGTCTGCACGGGAGCGTTCGCGCTGGCCGCCGCCGGCCTGCTCGACGGCCGCGCGGCGACCACCCACTGGCGGGACGCCGGCGACCTGGCGGCCCGGTTCCCGAAGATCGACGTCCGCCCGGACGTGCTGTACATCGACGGCGGCGAGGTGCTGACCAGCGCCGGCGTCGCCGCCTCGATCGACCTCTGCCTGCACCTGTTCCGCACCGATCACGGCGCAGCGGCGGCCGCCCGCGTGGCCCGCCGCATGGTGGTCGCCCCGCACCGCTCCGGCGGACAGGCGCAGTTCGTGGACCGGCCCCTGCCGGACGGGAACGGCCTCGCGCAGACCTGTTCGTGGATCCTGGATCGACTCGGCGAACCGACCACTGTGGACGAGATGGCCCGTCATGCCGGATACGCGCCGAGGA
The DNA here is from genome assembly GCF_003387475.1 of Kutzneria buriramensis. GTDB lineage: Bacteria > Actinomycetota > Actinomycetes > Mycobacteriales > Pseudonocardiaceae > Kutzneria > Kutzneria buriramensis. The sequence continues at coordinate 57,069 of NZ_QUNO01000030.1, forward strand.
CTTTCGCCCGCCACTTCCGCGCCGAGACCGGCATGACGCCGCTGCGCTGGCTCACCGCGCAACGCCTGCTGGAGGCCCGCCGGCTGTTGGAGGCGACCGAACTCGGCATCGACGAGGTGGCCCGCCGCTGCGGCCTCGGCACCGCCGCCAACCTGCGGCTGCACCTGGCGCGCGAGGCCGCGACCACGCCGTCCGCGTACCGCACGGCTTTTCGCGGCAGCACAATTCGCTGACAGGTTCCTCACAATCGCCTGCCATCGTGGCGGCATGAGGTTCACGCTCTACGCCGGCGCGGCGCTGGCCCTGGCGACCCTGACCGCATGCGGGACACAGGTCCCGCCGCCACAGGTCGCGTCGCTGGCCACGCCCAACGCCACCGCGACCGCCGCACCGTCCACTTCGGACGACTCAAAACGGCCGCAGCTGCGGCTGGACAGCTCGGACGCGGACGTCGACGCCGCCTGGGCGGGCTACAAGGCCTGTCTGAAAGCCAACGGGCACAAGATGTTGACCGGCCGCGGCGACGAGCATGCCGGGCCCGCCGGCGCCCCCGGCGAGACGCCGGACATGAACGACGACAGCCCGCAGTCCGTCGCCGCGCGCAAGGCGTGCACGGACAAGCTCCCGTTGCAGCCGCCCGAGCTGGACCAGTCGCGCAATCCGCACTACCTCGACCAGTACCACGCGTACCTGACCTGCCTGACCACCCACGACCTCGCGGTGCACGCCACCGATCCCTTCGGCTCCGGCTGGACGTATGACGACGGCGTGACGCAGAAGCTGACCTCGTCGCAGCAGACCGAGGTCGACCACGACTGCCGGCTCGCGTCGTTCAAACTGGGCTAGAGCTGGTCCGACCTAGATCTGGGTGCCGCCGACGCCGTCGGAGTCCTCCAGCAGCCCGAGGTCCTGCGCGGCGGCCAGCGCCGCGGCCTTGCTGTGCACGCCGAGCTTGCGGAACAGGCTGCTCTGGAGGTTCTCCACGGTGCGCACGGAGATGCCCAGCAGCCGCGCGGTCTGCTTGGCGGAGTGGCCGCGGCCGATGGACGCGATGATCTCCTGTTCCCGGCGCGTCAACGAGAGCTGCCAGCGCCACCACGTCCGGTCCGCGCCGCGCCCGCTGCCGAGCATCGTCCGGGAGTGCGCCGCGTCGACCATCAGGTAGCCCTCGCTGGCCGCGCGCACAGCCGGCACGATCAGGCCGTCGACGCGGGCGGCGGGCAGCACCGCGACGCCCGCGGAAAGCGCTTCCAGAGCGTGTTGCTGGGGCAGTTGTCTGGTAGCGACAATGACCGGGACCGACCGGCTGACCACAACCGCTTGCCAGTCCTCGGGTTCCGGATCGATCAGGACCTTCGCGGCGCCGGGCTCGTCCTCCCCGACCACCGGGATCTCGTGCTCGTCGAGGATCCTTCGCACCCGGTCCGCGACCAGGCAGCCGTCGGTCCGGGCGGTCACGCAGACCCGCACCAGGTCCCGCCGCCCGCCGCGGTCCTGCCGCGGCAACTCGATCACCGATGCCATGAGCCCCAGTCGGTTCGCGCTGGCCGCGGCGTGAGCCTGGTTGTGCACGTCCAGTTTCGCGAAGATCCGTTGCTTGTGGTGTTCCACGGTGTGCAGGCTGATGCCCAGCTCGTAGGCCACCTGGCGGGGCGCGTAGCCGGCGCTGATCAGGTACAGCACCTCGAGTTCCCGGGTCGTGAGGGCCTGTCTGGTTCCCTTGTCCAGCCGGGTGATCTCCACCGCCGCGGACGGCACCTTGATCGCCGCGACCAGCGCCTCCAGGCCGCGGGCGTAGGACACCAGCGCGCTGATTCCCGCCTCGTAGGCCCGTATCACGTACGCCGCGGGCAGCACCTCGTGCACGCCGACCATGCGCAACCGGCGGCCGGGCTCCAGCAGCAGCGACACCAGCCGCTCGTTGCTCCAGCGGGGGGTGTCCGCCTCGAACACGGCCACCTCGGGCCGGCACAGGTGACACAGTTGCACCAATTCCGGGGCCGACGCCACGGTGCCCGCCAGGCTGATGCCCGGCTCCCGCGTCAGGTGCGTCGCCATCAGTTCCCTGACCAGCCGGTTCTGATGCTGAAGGACGACATTCACCTGAGGATGTGCAAGCATTGCCGATTCTCCCTCCGCCGTCCCCGACGAGGTATCCGCAGAAAACACCCACGATGTTGGCCGGTCAATACGACCAAAAGCACCATGCGTCGCTGACGTCCAGCCCAGCGACGACCACAGGCCGACCGGTTCCGGTCAGCAAATGAAATCGATTGCACGGTGCACCTTCGCCATGGTTCCTCCAGAATCACCAGGAAAGGGGATGCATCACGTGGACGTTGGTGGCGGTCAACGAGAACCCACTCGACGGCGGCCGAGTATGGCAGTGGTGCGTGCAGCCGGCAACAATTACCACTGCGATTACCTAGGTGTTCGTTCACCGTGGTGGCCGGCATTCGCCGACGCCATCCGTCGACCGGGTGATGCCACGGGGTCGAACGGCCGAGCTGGAACTCCGTGGCGTCAACCGGGTACTAGGGAGAACTCGCCATACCGGACATGTCGACGGCGGACCTAGCATTCGCCTCGACGGACCGGTCGTTCTCCTGCTGGGGGTGGCGATGGGCGTGTTCGCGCCGACGCGGTTCCACTGGACGCTGCCCGCCGGCGGCGACGGAGTCCAGTTCTGCCGTGCGGCCGAGGACGGCGGCCTGGACCAGGTGCTGTTGCCGGCGGCATTCCACCGGCCGGATCCGGTCGCACTCGCCTCGAACCTCGCCGCCAACACCAAGAGCATCGGATTCATGATCTGTCCGCGCACCGACATGCAGTCGCCGACACACCTGGTGCGTCAGGTGAACACGGTGTCCGCGGTGGCCAACGGACGGGTGAGCGTGGTCGGCGGCTGCCCGTACGACGGCGATTTCCGGGCGCACGACGAGTTCTGGACCGTCTGCGACGCGTTGTGGCGGGACAGCGAATTCCGCCGTTTCGGCACCCCGTTCACGTCGGTGGAACGGGATCGGCCCGAACTGTATTTCAGCGGGAGTTCGGGCGCGGCGTCCGACCTCGCGGTCAGGCACGGCGACGTGCTGCTGCTCCTCGGCGCCGCACCCGCCGTGGTGGTCGGGTGCGGCAGGCGGGTGCGCGCCGCCGGCCGCGAGGTCGGACTGCTGTTCTCCGTGGTGTGTCGGCCGACCCGCGCGGAGGCGGTGGACGCGGCGCTGGCGATGACCGAGATCGCCGGCGAGAACGCTTACGCGGCAAGGGAGAAGTACCGGCTGCTGACCGCCGAGTCGGTGGCGCTGGCCGGCGGCTGGTGCGCGACGCCGGCGGAGGACGCCGACCACTGGCCCAGGCCGTACCTGTGGACCGGCGCGATGCCGTTCCTCGGTCCGCTGGGCCTGGCCCTGGTCGGCACGCCGGACGAGCTCGCGGCGGCGGTGCAGGAGTACCGGGAGGCCGGCGTCACCCAGTTCGTGTTCCACGGCGAGGGGATGTCCCAGTTCTGCCAAGAGGTTCTGCCCCGCGTCCGCGAGCGCGGCTGGTGACCACTGTGGACGGTGAGCTTTTCGGGCGGCTGTACGCGAGTTGGTACGACCGGTGGCACGACGGCAAGGACTACGCGGCGGAAGTGTCCCAGCTGTCGCAGATCATGTCCCGCGAGGCGCGTGTGGACCGTGTGCTGGATCTGGGCTGCGGCACCGGGCAGCATCTGGAGCTACTGGCCGAGGCCGGGCACACGGTGTTGGGTGTGGACCGGTCGCCGGTGATGGTGCAGCAGGCGCGGGCGCGGCTGGCCCGCTATCGCGGCCGGGCGTCAGTGCTGCACGGCGATCTGCTCGACGTGCAGCCGGACGAGCCGTTCGACGCCGTGCTGATGATGTATTCCGTTCTCGGCTACCAGGTCGACAACGAGGCCCTGCTCGGCGCGCTCGCGGTGGTGCACCGCGCGGTGCGGCCGGCCGGGCTGTTCCTGTTCGACGTGCTCGACGCGATCCCGTTGCTGCGCCGGCGTCCGCGCGATGACGTGGGCATCGTGGACGATCTGGATCACCAGCTGTTGCGGGCCACCTCGTGCACCCTGCTCGCAGGGGAGCAGGCCTACGAGTTCGCGGTGCGCCTGTGGCTGCTGCGCGGCGGACGGCTGGTCGAGCACGCGGAGGAGCGCCACCGGGTGCGCTTCTTCCTGCGCCGGGAGTTGGAGCTGCTGTTGGCCATCAGCGGTTTCCGGCTGCTCGGCGCGGCCCCACTGGCCGGTTCGACGCGCGGGCCGAACCGGCTGGTGTGGGCCCGTCGGATCTAGTTCGCCCGTGGTCTCAGCGGCTCGTGTCCAAGACGACGCGGAACCGGGCCGCGCCGGACATCATGTGCTCGTACGCCTTCGGCGCCTCGCTCAGCGGCAGCACCTCGACCATCGGCCGGATGCCTTGCGCCAGGCTGAAGGCGAGGTTGTCCTCGTTCTCGATGGCGCTGCCGGTCAGGCTGCCGGTCAGGCTGCGCGTGCCGAAGATCAGGTCGGAGGTCTGCACGGTGATCGGGTCGGCGGAGGCGCCGACCACGAGCAGTTGGCCGCGCGGGGCCAGGCCGGGCACCAGCGGCGACATCGAGGAGCCGCTCGCCGCGGTGGCGATGATCGCCGCCGCGCCGCCGAGTCGCTTCAGCGCCTTCCCCGGGTCCTCCGCCCTGGCGTCGACGTAGTGGTGGGCGCCCAGCTTCGCCGCCAGCTCCGCCTTGTCGGTGCCGCGGGCGATCGCCGCGACCTGGTAGCCCATCTTGTTGGCCTGCTGGACGGCCAGGTGCCCGAGGCCACCGATGCCCTGCACGGCAACGAGTGCGCCGGGGCGGGCGTCGATCTGGCTCAGCGCCTGGAACGTCGTGATGCCGGCGCACAGCAGCGGGCCGGCGTCCACCGGGCTCAAACCGTCCGGCACGCGCACCAGGCCGCTGGCGCGGGCGTAGGCCACCTCCGCGTAGCCGCCGTCCACGGCGGTGCCGGTGACCGGCTGGTCGGTGCAGTTGACGAAGTCGCCGCGGCGGCAGAAATCGCACACGCCGCAGTGGCCACCGAGGAAGCCGACGCCCACCCGGTCGCCGACCTGCCAGATCTTCACGCCGTCGCCGATCGCGTCGATCACGCCGACCAGTTCGTGGCCGGGCACGACCGGCGCACTGGGGTCGGCCCGCAGGCCCTCCACCGCGAGCATGTCCGAGTGGCAGACCCCGTTGGCCTCCACCCGGATCCGCACCTGGCCCGCCGGCGGCGCGACCAGTTCCCGTTCCACCAGCCGGAAGTTCCGCTTCCCGGTCACCTCGTACGCCCGATACGTCGCCACGGCCCGCTCCTCTGTCGTCGATGGTGAAAATGACCGGTCGTCTCAACTATGCACCATCGTGCACGAGTGTGCCAACGGTGACCCCGGTCACGACAAGGGGCAGACGTCTCGATCTTCGGTGCCACCACGAGGGCCGGCGCGCCACGCGCCGGCCCTCGTCCACCGCTACGGTCGCTGATCCTTCGGCACGTACTCGAAACTCGGTCCGGCCATCGTCTTGCCGTCGCCGGTCGGCATCGCCATCAGCGCCTGAGCCTTGGTCTTCACCGCGTACATCACCCGCACCGAGCTGCGAATGTCCCCCGGGTTGCCGTTGAAGGCGTCCTCGAGCATCGCCAGCAGCAGGCAGTACGTGGCGTTGAAGTCCTGCTGTGCCACCCGAATCGGGCTCCCCTCCGGATGATCAGTCGTACGGGGATTCCTCCTCATCGGCCGCACGCCGCCGTGGTCGACCGCGATCACGTCCCCCGTCGGCCCACTCCGCGGCGTGTCCCCCGCCTGATAGCGCCGTCCGAACTTCAACTCCTGGAACCGGTAGTAGTGCGCGACCTCTTCCCGGTCCGGGTGGAACACGTCCTTCTCGCCGTCCCACACCTCGGTCAGCGCCGCCCCCTCCCCCTGCTCGATGATCTCCGTCAGCGCCGCCATCGCCGACTTCAGATCCGTCACCGGCACGACCCTGCCGCCGCCGCTGCGGAAGGCCATCTCCCCCACCTGCCGCGCCGGGTCGCCTGTGAACACCGCCTCTTCGCCGAGTTCCTCGCACAGCCTCCGCAGCCCACCCTCCACCGCCCCGTAGAACTGCCCGATGGTCGCGTACCCGTCCGCCTGCGGCCGCGCGCCCTTCGCCTCCGGCTGTTCGATCCGCAGAAACACCTCCAGCGCCTCCGCCCCGAACGGGTTCAGGTCGATCCGCACCGACCCGTCGCTGTGCGGCAGCGTGTACGGGTAGGCCGGCAGCAACTCCGGCGCGTCCAACACCGGCTTCCCCCCGACCGCGTTCAGCAGGTTCGCCGCCAGCGCCAGGTGCAGCATCTCCTCGTCCAGCACCCCGCCGATCACCTGCGCGGCCTCCGCATTCCGCTCCGCGTCCAGCGAATACAGCGCACACAGATACGGCGGAATCGTCGAATGCTCCAGCTCCACCGCCCACTGCAGATGCCGCCGCAGCTCCTCCACCGTCCCAATGCCATCCATCGCCACCCCTAGGTCTCAACTCGTGTGGCAGCTAAGACAGCAACCCCCGGCGACCTGTGACACAGGAGCACTCGGGCCGCGCCAGGGGCGACGCGAGTCGTCGCTCCTCGCCCGCGGGAGCGACAGCGAAGCCGCGCCCGCCTCGGGCAGCAGGAATTCGCCGATCGGGGCCGAAACATGGCCAGGCGGATTGTCGATCGCGAAGAACCGGTCCCCGTGCCACTCGACCCGCAACTGCTCCCGGCCGGTGACATCGTCGATGAGCTCCCGTATCTCCCGTACGGACGTGCCCGATGGCTCGGGCACGATCAGTGCACGCAGGGAGCGATGACCAGACGGCCGCACCAGTGCGACTAGCCGGTCGTCAAGGATCTCCACGTGATCCAGCAGCGAAATGCCGTAGACGTGAAAGGAATGCGCCGCACCTCTTGCAGCCCGTTGCCCAGCTCACCGAACCACATCTGCTCACATTGTCCAGCCAGGCCGAGCGGCGCCAGATCGGCCATGGCGATGTATTGCTGGTGTTGTTGTCACGATTGGACAGATCCGCACGTGAAGACGAGCTAGGCTCGTCGGTGTGGCTGAATCGATGACCCGTACGGTGCTGGCTGACATCACGCTGCCGCAGGTCAGGCCCGTTGAGCGGATCGAGACCCGGCGCATCCGGATACCCGCCGGCGTCGCGGCCGGCCCTCACATCCACAACTGCCCGGTGGTGGGCAGCATCGTCGAGGGGTCGGTCGCCTACCAGGTCGAAGGCGAACCCGTTGTCGTACTGACGCCGGGTGACGTGTTCTACGAAGCCGAGGGCGCTCGCATCACCCGGTTCGACGCACTCGACGACGACGTCATGTTCATCGGCCACTTCCTGCTGGCGGCAGGTCAGGAGCCGGAAATCGACGTTCCCGCGACGTGAGCCGATCGCGGCCTCTCCTGCCACGGGACTCGAGGACTGACGTGGGCGTCGACGTCGTGCTGATGAGCGTGCACCAGCGGGGCACCAGCCCGAAGGGGCGCCGGCTGCTTCCGGTGGATGTCGTGGGGGACCCGGTGGAGCGGTTCGCTCGGCTGTGCACGTCGAGCCGCCGGCCGATGCTCAGCCGGGTCGACCCGTACAAGTCGCTGATCCTGACCCGCGCCGACATGCCCCAGTTCATTTCCGAGCTGGAGGCGGAGTTCGCCGCGAGCGACGACCGCGAGCTGAGAGAGCTCCTCGGGAGGGTTCTCGGCCTCGCGCGGGAGTGCGAGGCGAGAGACGCGCGCGAACTGCATCTCGAGGGCGACTGAATCCTCGGGCCGCGTTCGGCACCGTCGCCGGCGCCCCGAACTCCCTGCTACGCAAGCGAATCCAGCTCGCCGGAGGTGGTCGAGGAATCGCAGCGGCGGGTCGGCGGCGATCGGAGCGGGTGCTCCTCGTCATGGGGTGGGCGGACATGGCTGAGACATCGCCCGGAGGATGCTCCGAGCGCGGCGAAGTTGGTCCGCGCCTGGGCAAGGCTGAGGTCCTTGTTCGGTCCGCCCCGGACGACTGCGGCATCGTGGTCGTCCTGGCCGTCGTCCTCCCAGAAGCAGACCGGGCAGATCTCGTACCCGCCTCGGACATCGAGGGTCAGGTACCCGCAGCAGGGGCAGGCGTATGGGCCGTTCTCCGCCGGCAGCGACACGTTGACGACCGCCAGGGCGGAGGGCTCCGGCAAGGTCTTCTGGCGTATCAGGTCATCCAGCGGGCGGATGGGGGTGCGCAAGGCGGAGCGGCTTCGCGGCGGGAGCGCCGACAATCGTGGAGAATTCTCCTGGGTCCGCGGGCGAACGAGCAGCCTCGCGCGGACGGCGGCCGGCGGCTTACGCGCCATGGCCCTTTCTGCCGGTTGTCACAGCACAGATCATGCCACAGGCCATTCGACGGCCGCCTCGTGTAATGTGCTCTCTCGTGTTCAGGGGCGCATAGCTCAGGGGTAGAGCACCGCTCTTACAAGGCGGGGGTCGCAGGTTCGAAACCTGCTGTGCCCACACTCTCTGATCCACACTCGCGCTGACCTGCGCAGAACAGTCGATCACCAGACACGACGCCTGGGCCGGTGGAACCCGGCCCAGGCGTCGTGGTCTGCTCTGGCGTCAGAGCGCCTTGAGGGCCCGCTTCCAGGCGTCCTGGTCGCGGGGCTCGCCGGGCTGGTTGGCCTCGGCGAACCGGATGACGCCCTGCTTGTCGATGAGGTAGGTGCCGCGCAGGGCCATGCCGGCCTTGTCGTTGAAGACGTCGTAGGCCTGGGCGGTGGCGCCGTGCGGCCAGAAGTCGGACAGGAGCGGGAAGGTGTAGCCCTCCTTCTCCGCCCATGCCTTGAGGCTGAACGGGGTGTCCACGGACACGCCGATGACCTGCACGTCGTCGTTCTGGTATTCGGCCAGCTCGTCGCGCACCTGGCAGAGCTCGCCCGTGCAGATGCCGCTGAAGGCGAACGGGTAGAACACCAGCAGCACGTTCTTCTCGCCGCGGAACGACGACAGGGTGACGTCCTCCCTGTTGGCGTCCTTGAGCGTGAAGTCAGGGGCCTGGGTACCGACTTCCAGCGCCATGCTCGCGTTTCCTCCCGGTGGGCTCGGCAGTTGCCCGCCAAGCCTATGCCACCGGGTTCGAGCTCAGCGCTTGGACTTGGCCGACTTGGGCGAGACCAGCTTGATGCCGGCCCAGTCCTCGCCGACGCTCGCGTTGAGGGTCTGGGCGAGGCCGGCGGTGGGCACCGCCTCGGCGATGTCGCTGGGCTCGACGTAGCCGGGACGGCCCGTCTTCGGGGTCAACACCCAGATGACGCCGTCCTCGGCCAGCGGCCCGGTCACGTCCATCAGCGTGTCGACCAGGTCGCCGTCGCTCTCCCGCCACCACAGCAGCACGACGTCGACGACCTCGTCGGACTCCTCGTCGAGCAGGTCACTGCCGATCCGTTCCTCGATCGCGGCGCGGACGTCGTCGTCGACGTCCTCGTCCCAACCGATCTCCTGGACCACCATGTCCGGCTCGATCCCGAGCCTGTCGGCGACGCCGACCTTGCCAGCGTCTCCCGCGGCCACCACGGCTTCCACTCCTCCAAGCTATGCCAGTAGGGCGACTGGGGTCAGCCGCCGCACCTGTATTCAACACCGGTCGCGGACAGCGAACACTGAGGGTGGCCACCTGCGCAACCACCCACACCGTGACACACCGAAGACGACCCCGGGATTCGACCCCGCTTTGCCACCCGAACGGGGCATCAGGCAGGCTCTACTTACCTCCTATACGCGCGCGCGAGGAGGCTACCGACCGGTAGCACGGACAGGTGGCCGACTGCCAGAGCCGGATGAGGGAGGATGGACGTGAACCTGTCGACACACCAGGCGAGGAGACCCCTTGGCCCCGCAGAGCAACGGCGCTGGCAGCGCGAGCACCCCGGAGCGGGTCCGGGTCATCCGCGACGGCCTCGCCGCCCATCTCCCGGACATCGACCCCGATGAGACCGCGGAGTGGCTGGAGTCCTTCGACGAGGTGCTGAAGGGCGCCGGCACGCAGCGCGCCCGGTACCTGATGCTCCGGCTGCTGGAACGAGCCCGGGAGAGCCGGGTGGGCGTGCCGTCGCTGACCAGCACGGACTACGTGAACACCATCCCCACCGAGCAGGAGCCGTGGTTCCCCGGCGACGAGGAGGTGGAGCGCCGCTACCGGGCCTGGATCCGCTGGAACGCGGCCATGACGGTGCACCGCGCGCAGCGTCCCGGCGTCGGCGTCGGCGGCCACATCTCGACCTACGCCTCCTCGGCGACGCTGTACGAGGTCGGCTTCAACTGGTTCTTCCGCGGCAAGGATCACCCGGGCGGGGGAGACCAGGTCTACTTCCAGGGACACGCGTCGCCGGGCATGTACGCCCGCGCCTTCCTGGAGGGCCGCCTGTCGGCCGAGCACCTGGACGGCTTCCGCCAGGAGTACTCGCACGCCGGCCCGGGCGGCGGCCTGCCGTCGTACCCGCACCCGCGGCTGATGCCGGACTTCTGGGAGTTCCCGACCGTCTCGATGGGTCTCGGCCCGATGAACGCGATCTACCAGGCGCGGTTCAACCGCTACCTGCGCGACCGCGGCATCAAGGACACCGACCAGCAGCACGTGTGGGCGTTCCTGGGCGACGGCGAGATGGACGAGGCGGAGTCGCGCGGCCTGATCCACGTGGCCGCGAACGAGGGCCTGGACAACCTCACCTTCGTGATCAACTGCAACCTCCAGCGGTTGGACGGCCCGGTCCGCGGCAACGGCAAGATCATCCAGGAGCTGGAGTCCTACTTCCGGGGCGCCGGCTGGAACGTGATCAAGGTGATCTGGGGCCGCGAGTGGGACGGCCTGCTGCACGCCGACCGCGACGGCGCGCTGGTCAACCTGATGAACACCACGCCGGACGGCGACTACCAGACGTACAAGGCCAACGACGGCGCGTACGTCCGCGAGCACTTCTTCGGCCGCGACCCGCGGACCAAGGACATGGTCTCGGCGATGAGCGACCAGGACATCTGGAACCTCAAGCGCGGCGGCCACGACTACCGCAAGGTGTACGCGGCGTACAAGGCGGCCACCGAGCACAACGGCCAGCCGACGGTGATCCTGGCCAAGACCATCAAGGGCTACGGCCTGGGCCCGCACTTCGCCGGCCGCAACGCCACGCACCAGATGAAGAAGATGACCCTGGAGGACCTCAAGCTCTTCCGGGACGAGCTGCGCATCCCGATCACCGACGCCGACCTCGAGCGCGACCCGTACCTGCCGCCGTACTACCACCCGGGGCCGGACTCGCCGGAGATCCAGTACGTCGTGGAGCGGCGCCGCCAGCTGGGCGGCTTCGTGCCGGAGCGGCGCGGCAAGTCGACGGCGCTGGTGCTGCCCGGCGACAAGGTCTACGAGACGATCCGCCGCGGCTCGGGCAAGCAGGAGGTGGCCACCACGATGGCCATCGTCCGGCTGATCAAGGACCTGATCAAGGACCAGGAGATCGGCGGCCGGATCGTGCCGATCATCCCGGACGAGGCGCGGACCTTCGGCATGGACGCCATGTTCCCGTCGCAGAAGATCTACAACCCGCACGGCCAGCTGTACACCTCCGTGGACGCCAAGCTGATGCTGGCGTACAAGGAGAGCGAGCACGGGCAGATCCTGCACGAGGGCATCAACGAGGCCGGCTCGACGGCGTCGTTCACCGCGGTGGGCACCTCCTACGCCACCCACGGCGAGCCGATGATCCCGGTCTACATCTTCTACTCGATGTTCGGCTTCCAGCGGACCGGCGACGGCCTCTGGGCGGCGGCGGACCAGATGGCGCGCGGCTTCGTGCTCGGCGCCACCGCGGGCCGCACCACGCTGACCGGTGAGGGCCTCCAGCACGCCGACGGCCACTCGCTGCTGCTGGCGGCGACCAACCCGGCGGTGGTGGCCTACGACCCGGCGTGGGCCTTCGAGGTGGCGCACATCGTCAAGGACGGCCTGCGGCGGATGTACGGCGACAACGCCGAGAACATCTTCTACTACCTGACCGTCTACAACGAGCCGGTGCGGCAGCCGGCCGAGCCGGAGAACCTGGACGTCGAGGGCCTGCTGCGCGGTCTCTACCGCTACGCGACGGCTCCCGGCGCCACCGGCCCGCGGGCGCAGATCCTGGTCTCCGGCGTCACCATGCCGGACGCCATGCGGGCGCAGGAGCTGCTGGCCGAGGAGTGGGGCGTGCAGGCCGACGTGTGGTCCGCCACCTCGTGGGCGGAGCTGCGTCGGGAGGCCGTGGAGGTCGATCGCCACAACATGCTGCACCCCGAGGCCGAGCCGCGCGTGCCGTACGTCACGCAGGTGCTGTCCGAGGCGGCCGGGCCGGTCGTCGCGGTGTCGGACTACATGCGCGCGGTGCCGGACCTGATCCGCCCGTGGGTGCCGACCGACATGGTGACCCTGGGCACGGACGGCTTCGGCTTCTCCGACACCCGCCCGGCGGCCCGCCGGCACTTCCTGGTCGACGCGCAGTCGATCGCGGTCGGCGTGCTGACCGCGCTGGCCCGCCGCGGCGAGGTCGACCACGACAAGGTGGTCGAGGCGACCCGCCGGTACCGGCTGGACGACCCGCAGGCCGCGGGTCCCCAGACCACGGACTCCGGCGCCGCCTGATCCCTCGGGACTGATGGCAGGGAAGGACGCCTTACCCTCGTTCGACGCGGGTAAGGCGTCCTTCCCTGCGTTCAAGGGGGGTCGACGGCGGTGTTGCGGGTGGACGGGCTGACGCGCGGCTTCAGCGGGCTGCTGGTGCTGCACGAGCTGAGTTTCGAGCTGGCGCCCGGCGAGGGCGCGGCGGTGGTGGGGCCGAACGGCTCCGGCAAGACGACGCTGCTGCGCTGCGTGGCCGGCACGGACGTGCCGGACGCGGGCCGGATCACGCTGAACGGGTTCCCGGTGGCGGAGACGTCGCCGGACACCCGGGCGGCGATGGCGTGCGTGCTGGACGACGTGGATTTCTTCCCGGACCTGTCGGTCGGCGAGCACCTGGCGCTGTGCGCCCTGGCCCACGAGCAGCCGGATGCCGCGGCGACGGTCGAGTCGGTGCTGGCCGAGCTGGGCATCGCCGAGCAGCGCGACCAGCTGCCGGCGACGTTGTCGAGCGGCCAGCGGCGACGGCTGGCGCTGGCCAGCTGCTTCGTGCGGCCCCGCACGCTGCTGGTGCTGGACGAGCCGGAGCAGCGCCTGGACGTCGAGGGCAAGGCATGGCTGGCGGCGAAGCTGAACGCCGAGAAGGCGGCGGGCGTGTCGGTGCTGATGGCCTCCCACGACCCGGAGCTGATCGAGGCGGTCGCCGACGTCCACATCGAGGTCGGGCTGTGACGACCGCGCGGGCGGTTCGCCTGGAGCTGCGGGCGATGCGCCGCCGGCGCCATCCCCGGTCGATCTTCCGGAAGCTGTACGACGTCTCCGACACGGCGCTGTACGTCGGCATGGCGAGCGGCCTGGTGGTCGAGGCGGTGATCAAGACGCAGTCGTCGCCGGCGCTGTCCGTGCCGCCGGCGCCGCACAGCGCGGCGTCGGTGTCGTGGATGGCGGTGGCGGTCGCTGTGGCGGCGATAGCGGCCTTCGGGCAGGCGCTGCTGGCGGTGGGGCCGATCTGGGCCGGGTCGGCGACGCAGGCGTGGATCCTGGCCAGCCCGGTGGACCGGCGGGCGGCGCTGCGTCCCACCTTCGTGCGGACGCTGCTGCTGGCCGGCGTGGCCGGGGCGCTGGTGGCGGGCGGGCTCACGGCGATCTACCCGCCGTGGCTGGTGCACCTGCCGTGGAACATGATCACCGGCTTCGAGATCGGGGTGGCGCTGGCGGGGATCACCACCAGCGCGCAGCGGACGGTCCGCGAGGTGCGCCGAAGTCGGATCTTCTTCGCCGTGTTGCTGGGCATCGCGGTGGTGCTCGGTGGCGTGGTGGCCCTGCAACTGGACGTGCCGGCCGTGTCGGTGCCAATGGACCGTGTGCCCCTGTCGGCGCTGGTCTTGATCGGCACCGGCGTTTTCACGGGGTACCCGGCGCTGTCCCGTCTGCATCGCGGCGCACTGTCGGTCGGCTCCGATCTGGTGCAGGCCGCCGCCGTGTCGACGGCGTGGCTGGACCTGTCGCTGATCTCCTCGGCGCTGATGGTTCGCCGCGCGCGGCGGATCGGTCGGGTCCGGTCAGTACGCCTGTGGGGCAGCCGGGAGTTCGCCTTCGTGCTTGCCGATCTCGTACGGCTGCGGCGGTATCCCGCCACCGTGGTCGTGTGGGTGGCGCTGCTGCCGGTGCCGTTCTTCGCCGCCGTGTCGCTGTCGCCGGTCGCCGTCGGTCCCGTGCAACTGCTGACCGCCTACGCCGCCGCCGACCGGCTCGCCGGCGGCTTGCGCACGATCACCGGCTCGGCGGCGCTGCGGCGGGCCCTGGGCGGCACCGACGCCTCGCTGCGGGCCGTCCACCTCGTGCTGCCGGCGCTCGGCGCGGTCGTGTGGTGCCTGCTGACCGCCGCCGCGCTACCGATCGCGCCGGTGCCGACCGCCGCCATCTCGGCCGTCGGCGCGGTGATCACCGTCTACGCCATGGCCACCCGCCCGCCGATGACCTACGCCAGCCCGGTCTTCGACAGCCCCTTCGGCACCATCCCCGTCAACCTCATCCGCCAACTGGTTCGCGGGCCCGCCCTCCTCGTCGGCCTGGCCGCCGTGCAACTCATCGCCACCCACTAGCGCAAACCCAGACACCGCAACCACGTGCGGTCGGCGTCCTCGACGGTGAACAGTGCCGACAGCACTCCCGGAGCCCCCAGCAACAGCGTGTCGTCCAGGTCCGGGAGCAGGTCCAGCCGGTCGGTCAGGTACGTGATCATCAGATCCCGCAACCCAACCGCACCGGTCACGCCTTCGCGGACGAAGGCGTCGGCGATCAGCATCACGCCGGCGGCGCCGTGGCAGATGCCGAGGCGGTCGGCGTCCCGGCCGTAGAGGTTCACGTCGGGATCGAACGTCTGGCACAGGGATCGCATGAGCCGCACGGCATCGGTCCGTGCGCCGGCGTTCCACAGCGCCCAGGTGATGCCCGGCACGCCGTAGCACCAGCCCTGCCGCCGTTGCCCCACATACGCCCGCTTCAGCAGCCACGCCGTCAGCTCCGGCTGCGGCGACACGACCAGCACGCCGGCCGCCCCGTGCGCCATGCCGGTGTCCTCGCCGTCGAACCACACCGGCTGCTCGTACCCGGCCAGGCAAGCCCCCACCGCGCCGGAAATCAGGTCGAACTCCTCGAACCGCCGCTCCCCCAGCCAGCCGGCAACCCGTTGCGACAGGCGGGAAACCGGCGGGTGCAGCCGGGCGACCAGTCCCAGCCCGAACAGCGTGCCGGCCATGCCGCCGTGCAGACCGACGCGGGGCATCGGCCGCACGGCGGCGGACAGCCACTCGGGCACGGCGGACCGTACAGCGGCAAGCACCGCGCGGTCCGACGACCCGGCGAGCAGCGTCGCGAGCACGCACGGACCCAGTTCCGGCGAGCCCTCGACGCGCCTCAGCAGTGCCAGTGACTCATGTCGCAGCCGATGAGCGAGCAGATCGCCGAGTCCGGCGCGCGACCCTCCGGGGCGATCTCGGTCATCCGGGTGTCCAGTTCCGCGATGAGGTGGTCCAGTTCGGTGACGGCCAGGACGGATTCCATCCACTTTCCCCTTCCTGATTCCCCACCGCGGCGGCGGTGGTGGCTCGGCGGTGCGGCAGCCGCAGCAGCAGCTGCCCGGCGATCGGCTCGCCGTGGTCATCCCGCAGCGGCAGGTGGTCCGGGTCCGGCAGCATCTCCTCGACGACGATCTCGTCCCCCAGGCGGGAGAGTTCCCTGAGCGCCGAAAGGCTGTGCAGGTCGACCGGCCGAGGCTTGCCGCCGGCCCGCGCGAAGACGAATCGCGGCAGGTCCAGCGCGGCCAGGTCGCGCAAGGAGGTCGGCGGCGTGATCCGCCAGTGCCGGCCGGAGAGGATGAGCCCGCCGGCGATCTCCAGTCGTGGCAACGAATCCCGCTCCGGGAACGCGGCCATCCGGTTGCCGAACGAGATCGACGGTGGCTGCGGCGACGCCGCGGTCAGCAGCGTGACCACCAGTCCCCACGGCCCGATCGGCGTCCTCGTGGCGTGATGCATGGGCCACAACGGATTCCCGGCAAGATCCTCCGCCACGATCCGATTCTCGCCGCGCCGCAAGGTGATGCGGTCCAGCGGCAGATATCGCCCACCGGCCGGCAGGTAGCTCGACGAGTCGGCATCACCGGTCCATAGTGGACAATAGCTGGGTCTTCGCACGGCATTGGCGGCCCGATCGTCCAGCGGTGGCACCAGGATCTCCACGAGCCGGGCGTCTTCCTCGGCCGCCTTGTGGGCCAGGAAATCCCGGTACGACCGGACCTGCGGCGGCTCGCCGCCGAGCTTGGTCAGGGCCGAGGCGAACCTCGCGTCCAGCACCCCGGCCGGAAGGATCGCCTCCAGCACCGCACCGTCGGTCATCGGGCGGATCAGGCAGTCGAGGGGCCACTCCGGCACCGCCGCCGGCGGCAGGCCCAGCCCGTCGAGCACTTGCGGCGTAAGGACTTCCGGCAGGTCCGGCGATCTTCGACGCCCAGCGGCCTCGACGGGTCGACTCTCCAGGTACTCGGCGACAAGATCCGGCACGGGCCGAGGCGCGGAGCCGATGGTCGACAACACGGGGTGATCCGCCGGCCGCGGCAGCACGTCCACCAGCCGCAACGCCTGCAACGCCAACTGGCGCACCCGCGCCACGAAATCCGCCGGCACCGCACCGGAAACCGTCCGGTAGACGTCGACGAACGCCTCGCCCGCGAGCGGAACGTCCCAGCTCGACCGCGGCGGCCGGGACAGTTGCAGCACGCCCAGACCCACCAGGTGCTCGAGGAAGCCGCGCAGCAAGTCGCCGCCGTCCGGGGCCAGGCGGCGCACGAGTTCGTCGACGTCGTGCACGCCGTCGGCCAGCGTGTTGCGGATCGCGTCCAGCAGCGGCGTCCGGTTGACCTCCACCACCCGGGTCGCCGACCAGCAGCGCAGCCGGTCGCCGTCGAGCCAGCTCAGCCCGTTCATGGTGATCGTCGCGCCGCCGAGGGCCGCCTGTCTTCGGTCGGCGTTGACGTTGCTCACCCACTGCGCCGAGCACGCCCCGACCGCCGGCCACGACGCGGTCTCCCCCACCTCGGCCTGCGCCACGTGGGCCAGCCAGCCGCGCGGGGTCGGCTTCGCCGCGCCTCGGGCGATCATGCGCAGCAGGTACTCCGACCGCTGCCGCAAACGCTTGCCATCCCAGTTCTCGCCGGCTTCGACCCGTCGTGAGAGATCACCGACCAGGTCCGGCACCGCACGCGCGAGAGCCTCGTCAACCTGCGACCAAGGCAGCCTCAGTAGCCGCTGACGCTCCTTTTCCACGTCTTCGTCCAACGCCGCCCTCCGCAGCCCGAGCGCCGTCGCCCAGGCGCTGACCTGGGCCAACTCCGGCATCGCGCTCGCCACCAGGCGGCCGTTGTGCAGGTCGCGGCGCAGCGCCAACAGCTCCGAGCGGTCCTCGGCGTCCGGGACGACCGTGCCCAGCCAGTCGGCCAGCGACCGGGCGTAGGCCGCGTAGGCCTCCTCCTCGGCCAGCAGTTCCCGCAGCTTGGCGACCAGTTCCGGGTTGCCGGCGGCGGTCCACCGGCCCATCGGCAGCCCGGCGACCCGAAGCAGCACGCTCATGCGCCCGCCAGCGCTTCGGTGATGAGCGCCTGCCGCGCCGCGCTCAGCCGCGCCCGGTTCCAGTGGAACACGACGTAGTACGCCGCGGCCTCGGCGGCGTCGACACCGGCACGTTCGAGCGCCACCCGCCAGCTGCGCGCCGCCGGCGCGACCGGCGACCGGGTCGTCTCCCACACGCCACGCAGCTCGGAGCAGGCGGCCGCGACCGACTCGTCCCGCAGCGGCACCCGGCGCCCGCAGGTGTCGCGGACCCGCGGCCAGGCCTGGCAGCACAGGCCGAGGCCGCCGAACACGGATCGCAGCAGCCGCATGGAAACCAGCCACGCCGGCAGCTCGGTGCGTACGTGATGATCGAGCCAGGCAACGGAGTCCGCCGTGAACAGGCGGTGCACGTGGCACATCGCCGCCGCGCCACCGAACAGGAAGGCCTCGGGTTCGTAGACACCGGGCACGATCCCGCCGATCAGGCCCTCGTCCTCCCAGCGCCGGGCCAGCCGGTCGACCTCGGCCCGCACCCAGGCCTCGCGGCCCGGCGCGGCGGCGAACCGCACCCGCAGGCCGGGCGGCTTGTGCATGAAGAAGAAGTCGGTGATCCGATCGGCCGCGAGCAGGTCACGGACGGCGGCGGAAATCTCCGCGTAGACGCCGGATTTCGGCCTCGCCAGGCCGAGTTGCGTCCACGTCGGCGCCGCCCCGTCGCGCAGCGCGGCGACGCCGCCGGCGAGGAAGGTGAGTCGTTCTTGCTGGGACAGCACGGTTTCACCTCCGTCCGGCGGCTTCCTCCCCGACGTTAGGCGAAGTTCGCGAGTTGTCCACGGTTGGTCAGTCGAAGGTGTGAACGGCGCTAACCTGTCGCGCATGGTGACCGGACAAGCGTGGGAATGGCCGGAAACGGTCTGGCGGCAGCAGGTCGACCGGGTGCGCGCGGGCCGCAGCCTGCGGCCTTCGAGCTGGCCCGACGGTCGAAGGGCCGCGGTGGCGCTGTCGTTCGACGCCGACCACGAGACGATTCCGCTGCGGGACGGCGAGTTCAGCCCGTGCCAGCTCTCGCAGGGCGAGTACGGCAGCCGCGTCGGCGTACCGAGAATCCTGAAGCTGCTGGCCGCACACGACATCCCCGCGACGTTCTTCGTGCCGGCCGTGTCGGCCCTGCTGCACCCCGCCGACATCGAGGCGTACGTGCGCGGCGGGCACGAGGTCGCCCTGCACGGCTGGATCCACGAGCGCAACACCGCGCTGCCCGACGGCGTCGAGCGGGACCTGGCCTTCCGGGCCGCCGACACCCTCGAACGACTGACCGGCGCCCGTCCGGTGGGCCTGCGCACGCCGTCCTGGGACTTCAGCGCGGACACCCTGGCCGTGATCCGCGAGCTCGGGCTGCGCTACGACTCGTCGCTGATGGCCGACGACGACCCGTACGAGGTGGTGGCCGACGGCGAACCGACCGGCCTGGTGGAGATCCCGGTCGAGTGGATCCGCGACGACGCGCCGTTCTTCCCGCGCGATCCGACCCGGCCGAGCGTGCCGCCCCGCCAGGTGCTGACCACCTGGCGGGACGAGTTCGACGCCGCCTACGCCGACGGCGGCCTGTTCCAGCTCACGATGCACCCGCACGTGATCGGGCACCGGTCCCGGTTCGTGGCCCTGCGCCAGCTGGTCGAGTACATCGCCGGCCACGACGTGTGGTTCGCGTCACACGCCGACGTTGCCGACTGGTGCCTGCGCGAGTGAGGCCTGCGCGACGGCCCTGGCGCTGCGGGTCCAGTCCCGCCAGCCCTTGATCACCAGCACCGTGAACACGATGTAGACGCTGGCGCTGAAGTAGAGGCCGGAGGCGATCTGGAGCGGCACGCCGATGGCGTCCACCAGCAGCCAGACCAGCCAGAACTCGACCAGGCGCAGCCCCTGGGCGCCGTAGGCGACGGCGGTGCCGATGAAGATCGCGGCGTCCGGCCACGGGGCCCAGGACGCGTTGGTGGCCTGGAGCAGCAGGGCCATGCCGACGGTGCCGAGGATCAGCGCCACCGCCAGGGCGGCCAGCTCGGGCCGGGTGGAGCGGCGGACCACCACGCCGTACTCGGCGTCGCGGCGGCGGGTCCAGGCCCACCAGCCGTAGACGGAGATGGCGAGCACGATGACCTGGCGCAGGGCGAGTCCGCCCAGGTGGGCCGAGGTGTAGACGGAGAACAGCAGGACCGCCGCCGCGATCTGCACCGGCCACGTCCACAGGGTGCGGCGCTGCGCGAGGAACACCACCGCCACCGCGCCGATCTGCCCCAGCAGCTCCGCGAACGAGATGTGCTCGCCCAGCAGCGTCAGCCCGTGCTCCAACAACCAGTTCACCTGGTCCAGCCCCCTTCCGGCTCCGGTCCGGGGCTGGTTTCGCACGCACGCCGATGGCGGACGTGTGCGCGCCTCTCATCCGGACTCTCACCGTCGGCCCCGGAGTTCCACCGGATCGGCCACCCTTCCGGGTGGTTCGCGGGCTTTACCGCCGGTCTGGAATTGCACCAGGCCCCGGAGCGCACGTCTCCTCACTGGAGAACATATGCCCCGGGGCCCGTATTCCGTTGGGACTTAGGTCACTCGAGCCGCGGTTGATTCAGGGCTGCGGGAATCCCTCGGCCGGCGTCGGCGTGTCGCCGCCCGGCTGGTTGCGCTCCCACGGCGCCTCCTGCGGCGACGTGCTCGCCGGGGGCGTCGCCACCTCGGCCTGGGCACGGGTCAGCCACTGCTCCCAGCGTGACTGCATCGGCCGCACCATGCCGCCGCCGACGCCCACCACCAGGATGCCGCCGACCGTCGCCAGCGCGAAGACCAGCACCGGTTCGGTCACCGTCGTCGCGATTCCCAGCTGGTTCAGGGCGGCGATGACGCCCAGGGCCAGGATGAAGACGTACGTGATCGTGCCCAGCAGCTGGCCGTACTGGCGGCCGGCGAGCGCGCCCGTGACCAGGTTGCGGACCACCCGGGCGATCGCCGAGGCGATCAGCACCAGGATGATCGCCACCACCACCCGTGGCAGGTACGCGATGACCTGGTTGAGCAGGTCGCTGACCGGGTTGCCGGTGCCGAACACGCCGAACGCGTAGTTCAACGCGATCAGCATGACGAAGTAGAACACCAGCTGGACGATCAGCTTGCCGGCGTCCACCGGCGATTTCGGGCCGCCGAACCCGGACCGCTCCACCAGTCTGGCGAAGCCGACCTTGTTCAGCAGCAGTTCGACGGCCTTGCTCAAGGCCTTCGCCACCAGCCATCCGACCAGCAGCACGAGCAGGAAGCCCAACAGCTTGGGCACGAACGTGGTGATCAGCGCCCACGCGTCGCCCAGCCCCTGACTGAGTTGATCGCCCATTGCCGAATGCTTTCGCAGTGTCCCGTGTGGAGCAACTCGACACGTTGGCACGAAAGGGGGAAATCACGAACGGGGGACTCGCGTGGCGGCCGGCCGCCACTTGATCCACAGTGGACACACCGGTGGGGACCGGGGAGACGGAGGCCGCCCAGCGCCACGCGCGGGCGGCCTCCGGTACACAGACCCCAGTGCGCCCCGCCGACAGTGGTGGCGGTGGCGACGGGCCGACCGCAACCCACCGGCGATCGGCCTAGCGACCGAAACCCACCGATGATCGACGTACCAACCGCGACCAACCGGTGATCGGCGTACCAACCGCGCGCGCGACCGGTGAGTGCGCTACCGACCGCGCCCCACCGGCGACCCGTCTAAAGCCCCGGTGAGTGGTGTACCAACGGTGAGTGGTGTACCAACATGGTGACCACCCTTCCCGCGAGTCGCGTTCTCGTGCCAGCGAGTCCCGTCCTCGGGCCAACAGCGAAACGCACCACGCCGGAAATGGCCCGAGGGCGGGACTCGCTTGCGTCACGAGAACGCGACTCGCGCGTCGGCAACCACCACATCCGAAAAGCCCCGGCCCCACCCACCCGCACCCGCACCTACCCCAAACCGCATTTCGCCCTGCCCCAGAGCGCGACTCGCCGGGGTCAGAACGGGGGCAATCCGGACAGGTAGGAGCGGATGGAGGCGCCGAGGGTGGCGGCGCGGGTCGGAACCGCCGGGACGTCCGCCGCCACGTTCGGCCGGGGAGCCCCGGGGCACAGGGAGGAGCTGTCCGGCAGCACCCCGTCGATCAGGTACCGGTTGATCTTCTCGGTGACACACGGATTGCTGCCGTACTCGCCATGGGCACCCTCATCCGTGACGGTGATCAGGTTGTCACGCAACCGCGCCGCCATCGCCGGCCCGCCGGCATAGGCGGTCTGGGTGTCACCCTCGGCCTGCACCACAACGCCAACGGGATACCCACCGCGAACCAACGTCGCCGGCGCCTCCGCCGGCTTGAACGACCGATAGGTGCACGTCGTCGGAGCGGAACGAAGCACACCGAAGCCGTACGGATACTCCGCACGATACGTCCGCATGTCCTGGAAGTACGTGGATGGATCCCCAGGCCAGTCCGCCTCGCACGTAACGGTGTCGAATACACCCGACTGCATGACGTCCAGCCCCCGCTGGGCGAGGGCCATCCCCGCCCCGACAGCGTCGGCAACCGACGGATCCTTCCCCTTCCGCACCGCCACCAGCACCTGCGCCAGATCCGACCACAGTGGACGGTACCGAGCCCCCTCCCCCACGGCCCCGTCCAGCGACGTCCGGTTGAACTTCCCCACCGGCGACTTCACCAGAGCACCGGCGATCTCCTCCACGGTGGCCAGCACCGCCGCCCGCCCCACCCCCAGCCCGAAAGCCCCGTTCCGATCCCCCACCCACGAAGCCCACGCGTCCACATCGGACCGATACGCCGCCGCCTGCTCCAGGAACTGCTGCCGCCAGATCCACTCCGGATGCACGGACGAGTCCAGCACCGACAGGTTCAGCCGATCGGGGAACAGCGCCCCGTACACGGCCCCGAGGTACGTCCCGTACGAGTACCCCAGGTAATTGATCTTCCCAACCCCGAGCGCCGCCCGGATCTGGTCCATGTCCCGAGCCGTGTCCCGGGTGTCGATGAACGGCCGCAGCCCACCCCCGGCCCGCTCGCAGGCACCCTCACTCTCCCGCGCCTGCGCCGCCCAGCCGGCGAATTCCTCATCGGACGGCCGCGAGTCCAGCGAGGCGAGCGCCGCCGGCGTGAGGCACCGCAAAGCCGTCGACGCCCCCACGCCGCGAGGATCGAACCCCACGAGGTCGTAGTACTGCCCCAACGGCGTGTGATCCGCGACATAGCGCGGCATCGACAGCCCCGAACCACCCGGGCCGCCGGGGTTGATCAGCAGCACTCCCTTGCGGTGCGCGGAATCGGTTGCCTGCCGGCGGCTGACGACCACGGCGATGGTGCCCTGGTCGGGATGGGCGTAGTCGAGGGGAACGGAAAGCGTGGCGCATTCGAGGGCGGCGAGCGCGCCGGGGCACGGGGCCCAGACGACCCGCTGCGCCCGCGCCGGTGTCACCAGCAGCACGACCGCGAGCAGGCTCAGCGCGACGGACAGCGATCTTCGCAAGACGACCTCCTCCTCAGGCAACACGGCCGAACATAGGGGCGATTTCCCCACCGGAGCGGGTAGTTCCTTCGTACGGGTGGGTGGCGTGCGAAGCTGTCCCCCATGGGTGAACTGGCGTGGGACTCGCTGTCGGCGGAGACGCTGCGTCGGCTCGAGCACGCGTCGGGCCGGCTGGCCTCCGGCACGATCGGGGAGATGGAGGACCGGCTGCCGTGGTTCCGGCGGCTGCCCGCCGACCAGCGGGCGAGCGTGCTGATGGTCACCCAGACCGGGGTCGCCGGCTTCGTGTCCTGGCTGCGGGACAACAAGCAGGCGATCCGGCTGACCGCGGAGGCGTTCCGCTCCGCCCCCAAGGACATGTCACGGTGGGTGAGCCTGCGCCAGACCGTGGAACTCGTCCGAGTGGCGCTGGAGGTCTTCGAGCGCATGCTGCCCGAGATCGCCGCCGACGAGAAGGAGCGCGGCCAGCTGACCGAGGCCGTCCTGCGCTACGGCCGGGAGATCGCCTTCGCCGCGGCCACCTCCTACGCGGCGGCGGCCGAGGCGCGCGGCGCCTGGGACGCGCGGCTGGAGGCGTTGATCGTGGACGGCATCGTCCGTGGCGACGCCGAGGAGTCGCTGCTCTCGCGGGCCTCGGCGCTGGGCTGGGAGCAGACGGCGGAGGCGACCGTGCTGGTCGGCAATCCGATGTCGGCGGAACCCACCCGCGTGGTGTTCGACGTGCGCAGCCGGGCGGCCCGCATCCACCGTCCGGTGCTGCTGAGCGTGCAGGGCTCGCGGCTGGTGGTGGTGCTCGGCGGCTCCGAGGACGAGGCCCGCGGCCAGGAGGTGCTGGCCAAGATGGCCGAGGCGTTCGGCCCGGGCCCGGTGGTGGTGGGGCCGACGGTGGACAACATCGCCGAGGCGCACCGCAGCGCGTCGGACGCCCTGTCCGGGCTGCGGGCGGTGGTGGGCTGGCCGACCGCGCCGCGGCCGGTGCGGTCGCTGGACCTGCTGCCGGAGCGGGCGCTGGCCGGCGACCCGGAGGCGGAGTGGCAGCTGATCGAGCGGATCGCCCGCCCGCTGGAGGAGGCGACCGGCGGCCTGATGGCCACTGTGGACGCTTTCCTGGAGACCGGCGGCGTGCTGGAGGCGTGCGCCCGCAACCTGTTCGTGCACCCCAACACCGTGCGCTATCGGCTGAAGCGGGTGACCGAGCTGACCGGCCGCAACGCCAACGACCCGCGCGACGCCCTGGTGCTGCGGGTGGCGCTCACCGTCGGCCGACTGGCCAAGGCCCGCGGCCTCTGGTGATCCCGGCCGTGGGAAGAAAGGTCATCCGAACCCGATAAAAGGGCAACCGAAAGCTGGCCACCGGAACTCGCTTCTCCGAGCCCCAACCCGTGATCTAACGTCGTTTCAGGTCACGGAGGGGACACCACATGGAGACGAGGAAACCCTTTACTGCCACACTCGATCCGGCCGATATCCGAATAGAAGCCGACGAGTTGCGAATTGCCGTTCCGGACGCCGCGATGACGGTTTTCGATACTTACGGCGCGGTCATCGTGGAACTGCCGACACCGCCGACACCGGAAGATCTGGTGTCGCTGGAGAAATCGCTGGGACCGTTGTGGCGGCACGCCCGTTCCGAGGAGAACGGGATCGCCGTCATCGAGGCCACCGGCGGCGACACCGGTTTCCTGGGCACGATGTCCGACGAGCACCCGCCGCACACCGACGGCGCCTACAGCGAGGTCGGGCCGGCGATCGTGCTGCTGTCGTGCGAGCACGCCGAGGCCGTCGGCGGCGAGTCCGTACTGGTCAGCGCGGCCGCAGTGCACGAGAAACTGCCGGCCGGCCACCGCGCGAGGCTGTACGAGCCGGACGCCGTCACGATCACCCGCAACGGCGCCACCGCCCGGCACGCCGTGTTCGCCGAGCAGGACGGCCTGGTGCGCGTGCGCTACCGGCAGGACAATCACTCCAGCACCGAATCGAGCTGTTCCGAGGCATTGGCGGCGATGACCGCCGCGGTGCTCGATCCGGCCAGTCAATTCGTCACCACCTTGCGCCGCGGCGATGTGCTCATCGTGGACAACCACGCCGTGCTGCACGGCCGCCGCGCATTCGACCGCACCTCGGGACGGCGCCGCATGCTGCGCCTGAATTTCAACGGAGGCGGCAATCAAGACGTCAGATCTGGTTTCCGTCCGGCCGGCTGACCAACGCTTCGGCCTCATCGTCTGCATGACCGCCGGTTTCATGGCGCTGTTGGACGTCAGCATCGTCAATGTCGCCATTCCCGCGTTGCAGGGTGAATTCGGCGCGTCGTCGGCGGACATCTCCTGGGTCGCCGCCGGCTTCGCGCTCACCTTCGGCGTCGCTCTGGTGCCGGCGGGCCGGCTCGGCGACGAACGCGGCCGCCGCCGGATGCTGCTGATCGGGCTGGCCGCCTTCACGGCGACCAGCGCCCTGTGCGGCCTCGCGCCGACGCCGGGCTGGCTGGTGGTCGCGCGGCTGCTGCAGGGCGCGGCCTGCGGCCTGATGAATCCGCAGGTCATCGGCATGATCCAGCAGCTGTTCCCCGGCGACTCCCGCGCCAGGGCCCTCGGCCTGTACGGCGGCGTGGTGGCGGTGTCGACGGCGGTCGGCCCGGTCGTCGGCGGCCTGCTCCTCCAGTGGGCCGACTGGCGCGGGGTGTTCTTCGTCAACGTGCCGATCGGCGTTGCCGCGCTGGTCGTGGGAAAGAACCTGCTCCCCCGAGATCCCACGGACCGGCCGCGCCGATCGCTCGACCTGGTGGGCGCGGCGCTGCTGGGCACCGCCGTGTTCACCGTGATGTACATGCTGATCGAGGCCGACCACTGGTGGCTGCTCACGGTCGCCGCGGCCCTGACAACGGCGTTCCTCGCCTGGGAACGCCGCTACGAGGGCCAGCCGCTGGTCGATCTCCAGCTGCTCGGAGACCGCGGCTACGCCACGGGAATCGTGCTGGCACTGCTCTACTACGCCGGCTACACCGGGATCTTCCTGGTGATCACCCTGTTCCTCCAGCAGGGCCTGCACTACACCCCGTTGCAGTCGGGCCTGTCGATGACGCCGATCGCCATCGGCAGCGCGATCACCGCGACGTACTCGGGACGCCTGGTTTTCCGGCTGGGTCGCACGCTGATCCTCACCGGCGTCCTCACCACCGCCGCCGGCATCGCCCTCGCGGCGCTGCTGATCGGCGACCACACCGAGCTCCTGCCCGCGGCACTGCTGGTCACCGGCCTCGGCAGCGGCCTGGTGTTCTCCCCCAACCAGGCGCTCGCGTTGCGCGGTGTCCCGCCGCAGGACGGCAGCACCGCCGGCGCTGTTCTCCAGACGTGCCAACGCATCGGCACCGCGATCGGCACCGCGCTGGCCGGCTCGCTGCTGTTCGGCGAGCTGGCCCGCACCGACGACTTCCGACCCGCCGCCGCGCTCGGGCTCTGGGGCTCGGCGCTGACGCTCGCGCTGGCGGCACTCGCCGGGGGATTCACCCGGCGTGGCAGACATCTCCGACGAGAAGAGGAATCATGACCACCCACATCGTGCCCGTCACCGACTGCGTGGACATCGCCGCCAACGAGCTGCGGGCCACCCTGCTGACCGCCACCCAGGGCCGCGACGTCGCCGTCGAGCCGTTCGTGCCGGTGCTGCCGGCGTACTCCGCGCTCAACGGGACGTTCGCGATGCGACTGCTGGCCGAGAGCTACCCGGACGGCACCGTGTTCCTGTCCACGATCAGCCCGTTCAAGATCCGCCCGAAGGCGGTGCTGGGCCGGACCCTGAAGAAGGACATGGTGTTCATCGGCCGCAACACCGGCGTGTTCGACTGGATCACCCGGGACCTGGGCATCGCCGAGCTGTACGACATCAGCGGCCAGTACGGCGAGGGCGGCGGCTTCGTGTCCTTCGCCGGCAAGTACGTCACCGCGCCGCTGGCCGCCCGCGTCGCGGCCGGGGCGGACCTGGGCGACCTCGGCGAGCCGATGGACCCGGCCGACCTGGTCCGCTTCGACCCGGCGCCGGGCACGATCGTGCACATCGACAACTTCGGCACCGCCAAGTTCACCGGCGACCTGCCGTCCACCGAGGACGGCGCGCGCTACCTGGTGACTGTGGGCGAGACCGTGATCGAGGCGGTGTACGCGCACCGGATGATGAGCCTGGACGACGGCGCCTGGGTGCTGTTCCCCGGCAGCTCCCTGGGCATGTACGAGCTCGGCCGGGTGCGGCGGTACGGTCTGGACCCGCACCGGACCACCGTCGGCGACGTGCTGCGCATCGAGCAGATCACCGGCGTGTGACGGGGACCGCTTCAGTGGTGAAAGGACCATTCCTCTCCTCCGGTGAGAGGAATGGTCCTTTCCCGACGTGGGGGCGTGAGCAGCGCCTCATCGCCCGTGTCGGACAGGCTCGACAACCCAGCTGGCCGCTCAACGGTCATATTCCGGCAACCATTTGGAGGGTTCCTACAACGCAGGCGATCGGACTTCGTTCGTGGCGACATCCCGGGACGCCGCCGGGACCGTGTTCAGTGATCGGGTGATCGCGCTCCTAGCCCCCGGACAGGGCTCCCAGGCCCCAGGCATGCTCGCCCCGTGGCTCGAACTCGACGGTGTCGAGGAGCTGGTCGCCGGCTGGTCGGACGCCGTCGGGCTGGACCTGAAGCGCCTGGGCACGACCGCCGACGCCGAGGAGATCAAGGACACCGCCATCACCCAGCCGCTGATCGTGGCGGCGTCGCTGGTGGCGTTCCGCGAGTTGCAGCGCCGGGTCACGGTGCCGACCGCGGCCCCGGTCGCGGGCCACTCCATCGGCGAGCTGGCCGCGGCGGCGGTCGCCGGCGTGCTCGCGATGGACGACGCGGTGGCGCTGGCCGCGGTGCGCGGCCGCGCGATGGCCGACGCCTGCGCGCTGGAGCCGACCGGCATGGCCGCGGTGATGGGCGGCGAGGCCGACGAGCTGCTGGCCCGGCTCGACGAGTACGGCCTGGTGCCGGCCAACCGCAACGGCGCCGGGCAGACCGTCGCCGCCGGTTCGCTGGACGCGCTCCAGAAGCTGGCCGACGAGCGCCCCGCCGGCACCAAGGTGATCATGCTGAAGGTGGCGGGCGCCTTCCACACCCACTACATGGAGCCGGCGCGGGAGACGCTGCGGGACAAGGCCGCCGGCGTCGCCACCGCCGACCCGACACACCCGCTGCTGTCCAATGCAGACGGTTCCGTGGTGACCAGCGGCTCGGAGATGCTGGGCCGCCTGGTCGCCCAGGTCACCCTCCCGGTGCGCTGGGACCTGTGCATGGACACGCTGGCCCGGTCCGGCGTGACGACCACCATCGAACTGGCCCCGGGCGGCGCCCTGACCGGCCTGGTCAAGCGACAGCTCAAGGGCGTCGTGACCACGCCGATCGCGATCAAGACCCCGGCGGACCTGGACAAGGCAGTGGAGGCGGTGTCCGCATGAGCGAGCGTCCCAAGCTGATCGGCCGCACCGGCCCCGCCGGCACGCGCCTGCTGGGCTTCGGCAGCGCGCAGGGCAATCGGGTCGTCACCAACGACGACATCGCGGCCAGCGGCGTGGACACCAACGACGAGTGGATCCGCCAGCGGGTCGGCATCATCGAGCGCCGGCTCGCCGACCCCGACCAGTCCCTGGTGGACATGGCCGTGGAGGCCGGGTCCAAGGCGCTGGCCGACTCGGGCGTGTCGCCCGAGGAGATCGACACCGTGCTGGTGGCGACCTGCACCATGCCCGGCAACATCCCCAACGCCGCCGCGCAGACCGCCGACCGGATCGGCGTCCGCTCGCCGGCCGCGTTCGACCTGAACGCCGCGTGCGCCGGCTTCCCGTACTCGCTGACCGTGGCCAGCGACCTGATCCGCGGCGGCAGCGCCAACAAGGTGCTGGTGATCGGCGCGGAGCGGTTCACCGACTGGGTGGACTGGCAGGACCGGGCCAACTGCATCATCTTCGCCGACGGCGCGGGCGCCTGTGTGGTCGGCGGGTC
Source organism: Kutzneria buriramensis (assembly GCF_003387475.1). Classification (GTDB taxonomy): domain Bacteria; phylum Actinomycetota; class Actinomycetes; order Mycobacteriales; family Pseudonocardiaceae; genus Kutzneria; species Kutzneria buriramensis. The sequence goes on from NZ_QUNO01000030.1 coordinate 86,409, forward strand.
CGACGAGCAGCTGATCGCGCCGGCCGTGCTGGGCAGCTCCGGCGACCTGGTGGACATGATCGGCCTGACCCCGGCCGGCCACATCTTCCAGGAGGGCCAGTCGGTCTTCCGCTGGGCCACCACCCAGATCGCGCCGATCGCCGAGCGCGCGGTGGAGGCCGCCGGCATCAAGCTGTCCGACATCGACGTGCTGGTGCCGCACCAGGCCAACCTGCGCATCGTCGAGCACATCGGCAAGCGGCTGCGGGCCAAGGGCGCGCGCGAGGACATGGTCGTCGCCGACGACATCACGCACTCCGGCAACACCTCGTCCGCCTCGATCCCGATGGCCATCGACCACATGCGGGCGGCCGGCCGGATCGCCAGCGGGGACGTGATGCTGCTGGTCGGCTTCGGCGCCGGCCTGTCCTACTCCGGCCAGGTGGCCGTCTGCCCGTGAGCGGGCCCAGAGCTTTCCGACGGGGCGAACCGTCCCCGCCGGGGAATCACTAGGAAAGGAAACACAGGTGGACAACGAGGAGATCCGCACCGGTCTGGCCGAGATCGTCGAAGAGGTCGCGGGTGTCGCCGTCGACGACGTGACGGTGGACAAGTCCTTCGTCGACGACCTGGACATCGACTCGCTGTCCATGGTGGAGATCGCCGTGCAGGCCGAGGACAAGTTCGGCGTGAAGATCCCGGACGACGAGCTGGCCAACCTGAAGACGGTCGGCGACGCGGTGAACTACATCGCCCGCAACGCCTGATCCTGCCGTAGCGAACTGAAGGTTAGAGCGGAGGCGAAGTGAGCTCTGTCGACGTCGTCGTCACCGGTGTCGGCGCGACGACCCCTCTGGGCGGGGACGTCGCGTCCACCTGGGACGGCCTGCTCGCCGGCCGCAGCGGGGTGTCGACCCTGGACGCGGACTGGGTGCACAAGTACGAGCTGCCGGTGCAGATCGCCGCGCAGCTCAAGGTCGACCCGACCGAGATCCTGCCCAGGGTCGAGGCCCGGCGGCTGGACCGCAGCGAGCAGGTCGCCATGGTGGCGTCCCGGCAGGCTTACTCCGACGCCGGCCTCGACGAGGACGCCGTCGACCCGGAGCGGCTCGCGGTGATCATCGGCACCGGCATCGGCGGCGCGCTGACCCTGCTGGCGCAGGACGACCTGCTGGAGACGGCGGGTCTGCGCAAGGTGTCGCCGCTGACCGTGCCGATGCTGATGCCCAACGGCCCGGCCGCGCACGTCGGGCTGTGGGCCAAGGCGCGCGCCGGGGTGCACGCCCCGGTGTCGGCCTGCGCGTCGGGCGCCGAGGCGATCGCCTGGGGATACCGGATGATCCGCAGCGGCGAGGCCGACGTGATCATCGCCGGCGGCGCCGAGGCGTGCATCACCGGCATCACCATGGCCGGCTTCGCGCAGGCGCGGACGATGTCCACCCGCAACGACGCGCCGGAGCGGGCCTCCCGGCCGTTCGACGGCGAGCGCGACGGCTTCGTGCTCGGCGAGGGCGCCGGCGTCGTGGTGCTGGAGCGGGCCGACCACGCGAAGGCCCGCGGCGCCAAGGTGTACGGCCGGCTCGCCGGCATCGGCACCAGCTCCGACGCGCACCACATCACCGCGCCCGACCCGGAGGGCGAGGGCCAGCGCCGCGCCATCCAGGCCGCCATGCGCAGCGGCGAGCTGACCGCCGAGGACATCGGCCACGTCAACTGCCACGCCACGTCGACCCCGGTCGGCGACACGATCGAGTCGATCGCCATCCACCGGGCGATCGGCGACCACCCGCTGCTGACGGCGGCCAAGGGCTCGCTCGGGCACCTGCTGGGGGCGTCCGGCGCGGTGGCGGCGATCGCGACGGTGCTGTCGGTGCGGGACGGCGTCATCCCGCCGACCGCGAACCTGGAGAACCCGGACCCGGCCGTGCTGCACGAGGTCGTCGCCGGCCAGCCGCGCAAGGTCGACCTGAAGGCCGCGATCACCGACTCGTTCGGCTTCGGCGGCCACAACGTCGCCCTGGCCTTCACGAAGGCCTGATCCGCTCTTTTTCATGCAGGGAAGGACGGGCGGTTTCACGTGGTCGTTGCAACGGGTGACTGCCCGGACAGTACCCGCGTCAGGCTCTGGGCCGGTGTCAGCCAGCCCAGGGTCTGACGCGGA
>NZ_QUNO01000031.1 GCF_003387475.1 Kutzneria buriramensis
GAGAGCCGGAGGGTGAGACTCCCTCCGGCTACTCGACGCCAAGATCGGGGTGATGGTCGCGAAGGGGCTGGTCTTGGCGGTCGTGTGCGATCCTGTTTCGAGGTGGGCGTGGAGTCCTTGATGGAAGAGCTCTCGCCAAAGAAGACCTTCACGTCACGTTCGTGCCAGGCTCGATGGTCCGCGTGCACTTGTCCAGTACGTCGGCCTGCTACTCAAGGTTGATAGTTGCATACGGAGCGCTTGCCGCGAGCGTCGCGCGTTGACCTGCTTTCACCAGGCCGTGTTGGGCTTGCGTTGGCTCCGCCGGAACATCGACTGTTCTCGCGCTGGCCCGCGACCGCGGCATCTCTCGGGCTACCGTTACCTCGACGAGGTCATCACAGTGCTCGCCGAGCAAGCATCGGACCTGCACGAGGTGCTCAGTACGGCCAAAGCCGACGGCGTGACGCACCTGATCCTGGACAGCGAACTGCTCTCCACCGATCGTCTGGGCGAGCAGACCACCAGCGTCACAGGCGGGCAGATTGACGCCTGGCACTCAGGCAAGCACCGCGAACCCGGCGGCGACGTCCAAGCGCTCACCGAACTCCACGGGTTCCCGCTGTGGCTGTCGAGACCTTGTGGCCAACGCCGTAGGTCCGAGTCGAGGCGTTGCGCCGCAGTTCCCGGAAACCCTCGAGGCATCCCGGCCAAGCCGTTGGGCAATCGCCGCACGCCGAGGCCATGTGCGCGCAGCAGCGCAATGTCCTCGCGCTCAACGAAGGAGAAGTGCCGGCCAGAGACCGTTGTGGACAGTTGAGGGTTCACTCCGTCAGCGTGGTGGAAACAGTGGTTAGCCGACCGATGCCGACACGCCCGCCGCTTCCGATGCCTCGTCGGTCAGGACGCCGGTGGTGATCGCGGCCCAAAACCTGGCACGGTGTTCGCGTCAGGCAACCGTCGGCCGACTCGGTGACGGGACCTGACCAAGGTAGACACGAACCTGCTTCTGCTTCGGCCTATACTGCGTCGCTCCACCTTCCAGCCAGGGCGTTCCGACGGTCAGCCGAACTCGCTCAATATCTGTCCATTCGCTACAGGCAGCGATTGGCCGAGGTGAGCGTGACCGCGTCGGTCGGGTCGGTAGCCAACTCCTACGACAACGCGATGGACGAGGCGTTCAAGGGCACGTTCAAGGTCGAGTTGATCGATCGGTGGACCTGGTCGAACCAGGCGGCGGTCGGACGCGCCGTGCTGCCGTGGGTCGGCTGGTGCAACAATGACCGGTCGCAGAGTGCGGTTGGCCATGTCCCGAAGGCCGTCCGAAGAGGTCAACCGAGCTTTTCTTGAAGGGTAGTTGCTCGCCTACGTTGAGTGATTCTCGGCCTGATTGTGAGATCGATTATCGTACGACTGCCTAGAGGTGCGGGTGCTATGGGAACTGGGTGTATCCAAAAGTGAGTGATTTTTTCCCTAAAATGCGGAAAAAGCCTTCCGTGGCCGACGTGGAGTGGGGAAGTGTGGTTGGGTAGTAGTCTCTTCGTCGTCCCAGTGCCAGATGGGCCCGCCGCCTTCGATGGACTGTGAGAGCTTGAGCACTGGCCGAACGGGGCTCCCCGGTAGAACAGTGCGAGCGTCGCATCGGCTTCGGTCGACATTCGGTAGGAGCTCCAGGGGAAGCTTGTTGGTCAGAAGGCCGTAGAGAGGAGCAAAGAAAAATGACGAAGTTTCGCTTCAGCGTCGCTCGCCGGGGGGGATCTCTGGCGGGGAGGCGGGCGGGTGCCCTTGTCGCTGGAATAACCTTGCTGCTGACGTCGGGTTTCTCGATGGAAGCGCATGCGGCCTCCAAGCCGGCGCACAACCACTTTATGCAATTTGTGCCTCGGCCCGTCTATGTGGCCTCTAACACCTGGTCGGCCCAGGCCAACCTCTATGACCGCAACGGGAACCTGGTCTACCACTGGCAGACAGGGTCCATAGACAAGCAGGGGGAAAGCGTCAACTGGGGTTACTTTAGTAGGGATCCTCAGGCTTGGCTTGATATGTGGGCCCGGACCGGCAATGGGATGGTTTATTCATTCCTGCACAAATCCGCGGTGTGTGACTATACGATCTCTTTCGATGGTGCCGCTGGTAACGAGGTGCATAGCTGTTACGACGCCTGAGGTGTTCTCGGTCGGCGAGGTGAGTTGATCGCCTGCGTATGTGTCGACACCGTCCGTTCCTGTCCGGTTCGGCAGCGAGAGGCGCGGCCCCTGATGATCAAAATTGCCGAAGGCTTTGATCACGAGCAGGGGTCGCGTTGGCGTGTCATCCTCTGTGCGCGTGGCCTCGGCAAGGTCGTTGATGCTGGTCAAATACGAATCCGGGCAGTGCGAGCGATCGGGTGAAGTCACCGGCGGTGTGCCGGAGCGCGGACCGCGACGGTGCCGCGCATCCCATCGCAGGTGTCGGTCCCGTGTTTCACAGTTGTGGGCCGGTTCTGGTCGGCTCAGGAGGATGAAGTCGCAGGTCAGTCCCTTGAGTGCTAGTGATACGGCGAACTCCCCTGGTGAAGTGATCTCACCAAGATCGGGTTACTGATCGCGAAGGTGCGTCTTGGCAGTGGCGCCACCGGAACCTGCTGGGACAACAGCCCTGCCGACTCGTTGTGGTCGACGTTTACGAGAGTCACTTCCAGCGGCTACCTCAGCCTCGCACGGCCCTGTCCGTCATTCGGCGTAAACTTCAGCCAAGCAGAGCGTGTCGAGATCGGCGATCGCTGTGCTGCGACCAGCGCATGGTGTGTCGATAGATCGGCGGTCGCGTCCGCGACGGTATCGGTGACTCGTTCGACCCGTCAGCGGATGCCGTCAAGTAGGGGCGGCGCGGCTCGGTGGCGTGGTGTTCGTGGCATTCGGTCTGCGCATGGCCGTTCCCTCGCGGGCTTCGTCTGACGCGCCTCGTGTCGGTCGTGGGATCCGACGCCTGCGGAGAGATTTCCTCATGGGATTGATGCTGTCGCGGTTGTGTTGCCGCATGACGACACGCGCCAGAACAATACGATGAAACGTGTCGCAAGTGGAAGGATTTGGTTCGCAGTGCGCAATCCCCTTACAACGGTCATTACCCGCGGCCTGCCCGTCGTCGCGGCTGGACTGGCGCTGGTCGTCGCCCAGGCGGGGACCGCGGCCGCTTGCCCGGTTGTCGGAGTGGCCCACCGGGTGACCACGTCCCCGGACGGCAGGGAGTTCCATCTGGACCTGATCGCCGGGCCAACCACGCTGCCCGTCGCCGGCGGCACCGTCCAGGTCGCCGGCTCCGGCTACAACGAGGACCAGGGCATCTTCCTCGCCTTCTGCGCGGTCAAGGACGGCGTGAAGGTCGGCGACCCGTCGACGTACACCACGCTGCCGACGCCGTGCCTGGGTGGCCGTGAGTCCACCGACGGTTCAGCCCGCCGGATCACCAACTCGGCGACCGGCACGCCGGGTGTCACGATTCCGTATGGGCCGCACGGGTCCTTCCGTACCACGCTCAACCTCACGCCGCACCTGCCCGACGGCACCACCTGTGATGTGGACGTCCAGTGCGCCATCGTCACTCGCGCCGACTACACCGCCACCGACGACCGGACCTACGACCAGTACATTGCGGTGCACTTCCACGGGTAGGAGCAGGTGCTCGCCGTCGCGTCGGTGGCGACCCCTCGGCCGGCGGCGAGCGAGTGCAATGTTCGGTGGCCCGGACACGCGTGCTTCCTTTGTGGACTCGCAGTCAAGGGTTCGGCGACTCAGGCGTCGGGCGCGGCCACGGAGTCGCGCGTTCGAACCGGCATGGATACGCGGTATGTTTCGCCCCTCGGCGGGGTTCCCTCACGGTTCCGGTCGATCTCGGCGAGGAGCACCTCCACGGCCTTGTGGCCGAGGTCGTAGTGGGGGAGCGCGACAGTGGTGAGCTTGGGACGGATCCAGCTTGCGACCGGGTGGTCGTCGAACGAGATGACGGAGACGTCCGAGGGCACCTTGAGGCCGACGTCGTCGAGGGCCTGGTAGGCGCCGACGGCGAGCCGGTCGTTGAGGCAGATCAGCGCGCGTGGCCGAGTGTCTTCCAGGAGTTGGCGGGTCGCCTCGTATCCGTGTTCGGGTTGCCAGTCGACGCAGACGTGGCCGCCGGCGATCCTCACCCTCGCACCGGCGAGGACCTCGCTGATGCCGGTGAGCCGTTGGACACCGGCGAGGGCCTCGGGGGGCACATCGCGGAGCCGAGGGCCTGCGCCGATGAGGTGGATTCCGTCGCGATGGCCCGCTTCGAGTAGAACTCGGGCGGCGCTGCGGCCCGCCTCGACCTCGTCCGGCACAACCGACGAGAGCGGGGATGTCCGCTTCGGCACCGCGTTGAGCAGCACGGCGGGACCGGCCGTCAGTGCCGCCGGCACCTTGACGGCCCGGGTGAACATCGAGGCGAAGATGATGCCGTCGACCTGGCGATCGTGCATGGCCTGCAACAGGCCGCGCTCGAGATCCGCCTCGCCCTCGGTCTCGCCGATGAACAGCATCAGGCCCTGCTCGCGCGCGGCTTCGAGGGCTCCTTTGATCATGTCGCCGGCCAGACGGGACGTGGCGACGGTGTCCGAGACGAAGCCGAGCGTCCGGCTCATGCCGGTGCGCAGCCCGACGGACATGGCGTTGGGCCGGTACGCCAGCTCTCGCGCCGCCTCGACGACCCGCTGTTCGACGCTCTGCGAGATCCGCAGCTCTCGGGCCCGCCCCGCCAGCACGAGCGACGCTGTGGTGCGCGAGACGCCGGCGTGCTCGGCGACCTCGGCGAGCGTGACCCGTCGTGGACTCAAGGCGACCCCCAGCGTGCTTCTTGACTTCGGCTGGCGTGGAGCGTAACACTTCAGCTTGCTAACTCGATTTAGCAAGCGGCGCGACGCCGATCTGCCCCGACGAGCACACCGAGGAGACGCAATGCCGCGTCACAGCAGATACCGCAGGAGCGCGATCGGGATCGTCGTGCTGACGGCGGCGTTGGCGGCCGCCTGCGGCGGGCCGGGGAGCAGCAGCACCCAGTCGGCCGACGCGGGCGCGGTCCTCACCCAGAAGCCGACCTGCGGCACGGATCCGGTCACGCTCAGCGGGTACTTCGAGACCGGCTTCCCGATGACCAAGGCGCTGACCGACGAGTTCTCCAAGCAGTTCCCGAACGTCAAGTGGGACATCCGCGAGGACCAGTTCGCGGTGATCACCCAGAACGCGCCGCGCATGCTGGCCGACGACCCGCCGGACCTGATGCGGCTGCCGCAGGTCTCCGAGCTGGTGAAGGACAACCTGCTGCGCAACCTCGACGGGTACGCCGGGGTGTTCGGCTGGAACTCCTGGCCCGCGTCGCAGCTGGAGCAGCTGCGGATGAAGCCCGGCGGCGGCGCGCGCGGTGCGGGCTCGCTGTTCGCGATGGGTCTGAACTTCAGCATCACCGGCGTCTTCTACAACAAGACGCTCGCCGCGCGGATCGGGATGACCACCCCGCCGGCCACGCTCGTCGAGTTCGACGCCGCGTTGGCGAAAGCCAAGCAGGCCGGCATCACGCCGATCGTCCAGTTCAACGGCGGCGCCACCGGCGGATTCGCGTTCCCGCTGCAGAACCTGATGGCGGCCTACGGCCAGCCGGGCCCAATCAACGACTGGATCTTCCAGAAGCCGGGCGCCACGATCGACACCCCGCCCAACCAGAAGGCGGCGCAACACCTTCAGGACTGGATCAAGGCGGGTTACTTCACCGCGGACGCCAACGCCATGGACTACGCCAAGATGATGAGCGAGTTCCAGGCCGGCGGCGGACTGTTCATGTTCAACGGCGACTGGGAGTCCGGCAACCTCGACAAGCAGATGGCCGGCAAGGTCGGGTTCTTCCCGCTGCCCACCGAGCAGGGCGGCAAGGTGGTCACGATGTCGGCGCCGCTCACGGTCGGCATCGCCGCCAAGGCGAAGCACGCCGACTGCGCGGCGTTCTTCCTGAACTGGGTCGCGACCAACGCGGACGCCCGTCGCATCGCCGTGCAGGTCGGCGGCTCGCACCCGATGGGGCCGGCCGACGCGCCGATGCCACAGATCGAGCAGGGCACTGTCACCGCGGCGACGCTCGCCGCCGGCGCCCGGATCGCCCAGGACAACGGCGCGATGGACTTCATCGCCAACGCCACCGGCTCGATCTACGCCAAGAGCTGGACCCCGCAGCTGCAGAAGCTGTTCGCGGGGCAGCAGACCCCACAGGGGCTGCTGCAGTCGGTGCAGAGCGACTACAAGACCCAGGTCGGGAGCTGAGGTGGCCGGCGCGACGCTGACCCCGTCGGCCGAACGGACCGAGGTTCGGCCCAAGGGTGCGAAGGCCACCGGTCGGGCGCCGCGGCACGGCCAGCGGTGGATCGGCTGGCTGTTCGCCGCCCCGGCGATCGCGGTCTACACGGTGTTCGTGCTGGCGCCGATGGTCCAGACGGTGCGGTACTCGTTCTACCAGTGGGACGGCATCGGCTCGTCGCCGTGGGTCGGCTTCGCCAACTACGTGCGGGTGTTCACCGACCCGGAGCTGGTCGGCACGATCGTCCACGCGTTCGAGCTGATCGTGTTCTTCAGCGGCATCCCGGTGCTGCTCGGCCTGGCGATCGCGGCCACCATCCGGCGCATCGCCACCAGCAGGCTCGCCGCCGTCGCACGGGCGGTGCTGTTCATCCCCCAGGTGATTCCGCTTGTCGCCGCCGGTATCGCGTGGACCTGGCTGTTGTCCTCGGACGGCCTGGTCAACCAGCTGCTGTCCGCGATCGGGTTGGGCGGCGTGACCCGGGCGTGGCTGGGCGACTTCGCCACCGCACTGCCGGCGGTCGGCGTGATCGGCGCCTGGGTGCTGTTGGGTCTGTGCACGCTGCTGCTGTTGGCCGGCATGAGCAAGATCGACCCGGCGCTGTACGAGGCCGGGCGGCTCGACGGCGCCGGACCGTTGCGGGAGTTCTTCTCGATCACCGTGCCGAATCTGCGGCAGGAGATCGGCGTCTGCGTCACGGTCACGGTGATCGCGGCCCTGGCCAGCTTCGACATCATCTACATCGCCACGCAGGGCGGCCCCGGCAACACGACGATGGTGCCCGGCCTGGAGATCTACTACCGGGCCTTCGTCGAACGGCAGGTCGGCGTCGCCTCCGCGCTCGGGGTGGTGCTGGTGGTCCTGGTGCTCGTCTGCGTGCTTCCGATCCAGCGGCTCACCAGGGAGGAATCGTGATCGTCCGGGGTCGCGAGGCGTGGACGGGGCGAGTGTTCCTCGTCCTGCTGATGGTGGCCACGATCGTGCCGTTCGTGAGCCTGTTCCTCACCGCGCTGCACCCGTCCGGCACGTACCCGGCCGGCCTGGACTGGCCGAGCGACCCCCAGTGGGGCAACTTCCTGACCGCGTTCAACGCCGCGCACATGGGCGAGCTGCTCACGTCCAGCGCGCTGATCGTGCTCGGCGTCGTGCCCATCTCGTTGCTGGTGGCCACGATGGCCGGCTTCGCCATCGGCCACCTGAAGATGGCGGGCCGGCGGGTGGTGTTCCTGGCGTTCGTGCTCGGCCTGACGCTCCCGTTCGAGAGCATCATCACCCCGCTGTACTACCAGATCCGGGACATGGGCCTGCTCAACACCAGGTGGGCGATCATCCTGCCGCTGGTCGGGCTGTTCATGCCCTTCGGCGTGTTCTGGATGCGTGCCCACTTCGTGACCGTTCCGGGCGAGATTTCCGAAGCGGCCCACATCGACGGCGCCACCAGCTGGCAGCAGTTCTGGCGCATCCAGGTGCCGCTGGCGATGCCGGCGATCTCGTCGCTGGCGATCCTGTTGTTCCTGTGGACCTGGAACCAGTTCCTGCTGGCGATCGTCCTCGTCGACGACCCGACCCAGCGGACGATGGCCGGTGCGCTCGGTGCCTTCCAGGGGCAGTGGGGAACCGACATCCCGTTGCTGTGCGCCGGATCGCTGCTCGTGCTGACGCCCACGTTCGTCGTCTTCCTGATCTTCCAACGCCGGTTCGCCGCCGCCCTGCTTCAGGGCTCCTTGAAGGGCTGATCCACTGACCGACATCCGAACCGCCCGATGGACCCCTCATCATCTCGCCCGGCTTGCCGAGGCTCCGGCAACCACCGCACCGACCATCGGCCGCGCACTGCGGGCGCTGCCGTACCACGACATCTGGGACAGCTGGCCGGTGCAGGAGGAGGACGGTTCGACCGCTGTCGTCGACGGCGCCGAACTGTGGATGGCACTGACCGCACCCGCGGTCGGTCACCCCGAGCAACGCCACGACCGTGCCCGTATCCGGTTGCTGGCCAGGACCGCCGACCGTTGGCGTGACCTCGGCGACGTGTTCCCCGACGGCGCATCGCCGGGAAGCCGTGAATGGTCGGGGTCTGCTGTCCGTCGACTGGACGGCACGGTGTCGGTCTTCTACACCGCTGCCGGTTTGCGCGGCGAGTCCCGCACGACGTTCCGTCAGCGGGTCGTCGAAGCTCGGGCGCGGCTCGGCGCGGTCGATGGGGTCGTCCAGTTCGAACCACACGTCGAGCACCACGTCGTGCTGCGCGGGGAGGGCCCGTACCTGCCGGCGGACGAGGTCGAAGGAGGCCCTGGGCGCATCATGGCGTTCCGGGATCCCGGGCGGTTCCGCGACCCCGCCGACGGACGCGAGTACCTCCTCATCGCCGCCTCCGTGCCGTGGCGCGGCCACTTCACCGGTGCGGTCGCGCTCGCCGGCGCAACCACTGCGGGTTGGGATCTCCTGCCACCCCTGCTGGTCTCCGCGGGCGTCAACCACGAGATCGAACGGCCGCACATGGTTGTCCACCAAGGCCGGTACTATCTGTTCTTCTGCACCAGCCGGCAGGCCTTCCATCCGGCGGGCAGCGCGCCGACGGGGCTCTACGGCTTCGTCGCACCCGCGCTGACCGGACCCTACGAGCCGCTCAACGGCTCCGGCCTGGTGATCCAGAATCCGCCCGCCCAACCCGACCAGGCCTATGCCTGGCTCGTGCTTCCCGACCGGAGTGTGGAGAGCTTCGTGAACTATCTGTCCACCGACGGCGGAGATCCCCGCCTGGCCGAGCCCGAGACGGCGCGGGCCTGTTTCGGTGGCACGGCCGCCCCCACACTGAACCTCGCGCTGCACGAGGCCGGCACCGCACTGCTCGGCGCGTGAGCTCGCGAAAACGGGGAATGCGCTTTTGGCCTCGATCCACAGACGAAGGTTGAGGGTCCGCGTGGTGCCCGGCCGCACCGCGGACCGCGGTGGCCGGGCACCTGCAGCCGCCGCCTGAGGACAGAACGTCCCGTCGGCGCCGGGTTCAGGTCGGGAACGGGAAGTCGGCCGTCCGGGTTCCGGCGGGACTGGCGTGCGAGGGTCTGTCAGGTCCGTCGAGGCGCAGCCGCCAGGGGTGGGGCTGTCGGTGGTCACCCGCAGGAGGCCGCCCTCCCGGCGCAGATGGAAGCGGCTGTTTCGCCCGGTCCCACGGCGCTGGGGATCACCACCGTGCGTTCGGCTCCGTCGGCGAAGGCATGGACCCGCAGTTCGAGGCCGTCCACCCAGGCCGAGAGCGGGTCCTGGTCGTAGGCGGCCACCGGGATGACCGAGTCGTTGGCCTTCGAGCCTTCCGTCAACGCCGCCCGCACCTGGCTCACCTGTTCGTCGGACAACCAAGGGCGCCGCCCGGCGCCCTCCAGTGCCGCACGGCTGCCAGCCAGTCGCGATGCCAGCGCAAGACGGTCTGCGCCGAGACACCCACCTCGGCCACGACACCAACCTGTCGCTTGCCTCGCTCGAAGTGGTCTGGCACTTGTGGCGGGGGCCGGTCAGCGATTCCGAAGTCGACCTGACCGGAGTGGATCGCCAAGAACCTCGCCGTCTTCGACTTCGCACTGACCGACGCCGAACTCGCGACGATCGATGGACTCGACCGCGGCGTGCGGTGTGGCCCGAGCCGGTCTCGGTCACGCTGGAGAACTTCGGCCGGAAGATCCCAGAGGCCTGACCGTCATGTGTGCCGCGGTGCAACCGCGGCGGCTCGGTCGTATGGCTGACGACGCCCGTCCTTCGTCGTCGAAGCGTCGACATGGCTCAGAAATCGCGGAGAGTTTGCCGCATCACGTGATGGTCGCTCTTCTCCAGCTCACCCGTTGACGCTTATGTTCGGCCCATGAGTCCTCTTGAGATCGTTGCCACCAGAGATGTTCCCGCGCAGGGAGGCGTTCTCGCCCCGCTCCAGCCGGCGGGCCGGGCCGCCCCGGTGAGTTGCTTCGCCGCCGCCACCGACGCCCTTCTCACCGTCCAGCTCGCGCGGCAGGCGACCGCCCGGGCGGCGGCTGCGTACTGGGTCGGCCAGGTCGACCGCGCGCTGGCTCAGGCTGTCGGTGGGTACGTCGCCTCGGGCAGCGCCGGTTCCGGTCTGAGCGGGAGCGGCGCCGACATGTCGATCGCTGAGTTGGTTCACGCGATCGGCTGATCGGAAAGGCAGACGGGCGTCGCATGTGCCGTTCGATGGTCCCGCGAGATCGGTGGCAAGGACAGCCTGGCTCGCGGTGGCGAGGTCGACGACTTCAGCAGCGCACCGTGCTTGTCGGCCATGTCGGGCTGGAGCTGAGCGTGGGAATGTGAGATGTAGGTCAGCATCGCCACGTTCGGATCGTGGTGATTTCGGCGAGCACGTGGCTCGGGTCCAACAACTCGGCCGCGTAGTGGCGCACCCGGCGACACCCGCTGGCTTCTCATCCTGGACACGGCCATCGCCGCGATACTCGCTGTGATCGACTCCGGGCAGCGCATGCGTAGCACGGCGATCATGTGCCTGGCCACGTTGACCTCTGCCCGAGCAGTGATCATCAGATACGCTGACGACTGGGCCATGTCCTTCACACCGACGTCGATCAGATCGTCGGGCGACGGGTTGGCCTCGCTCAGCAGGGCCCGCTCGCGTGGCGGTCGAAGACCGCAGACCAGCTGCCGTCCGTCCTGTGACGTGCTGCGAGCTGCCGCAGCTCGACAGGCAGGAACGGCACCACACGTGCTGCCGTACGAACAACGGCGCCACGGCGCCAGTGGGCGCGCTGTTCGACGGCGCGCCGTACTGCCAGCTCGCCGGGCTCGACGGCTTTGAGCTGTCGGATGATCTCCCTGGCGAAGGCCAACAAGGAACGGAACAACCCGCCGATGTGGGCGCTGCCTCAGCCGTGGACGCTGCCTCAGCCGGAGCTCGACACCGGCAGAGTGACCATGCGCCGGCTCAGCAGGCTTGTGCATCCCTGGATCACCTGCGCAGCAAGCACCACGGTCCGGGCGAGGGCCTGAGCGGGAGCGTCCGGTGGTTGAGCTCGCCACTGGTGTCGACGAGTCAGCGCCCGAGTTCACGGCGGTGGTTTGTGGTCGCGAGGGTCCTGACCGTGCGTGCCTCCAGATCCTGGCAGCTCCCCGCGACGTCGCAGTTCTGGCTGAATTCGACGATCGACTCGGCCTGGTGGACGTCGACGCGCTGGAGACGGTTGACCGCCGCCTGGTCGTCGGCGCCGACGGTGGGGAGAAGCTGCTGGGGAATCGGTTGGACAGCAGCCAGGTCCCTTCCCGGTCGACAGCGGCACAGCGAAACCGCGAGCTGGCTGCGTGGCACTGATCTCTGTGGAAAATCGTGCAGATCGGTTGGCCACGGGCGACAGATTCAGAACATCTCGGAAATCCCGCGGGTGCCGTGGTCACCCCGAGACGGTCGGACATAAAGTGAAGTGGGTCGTGGCAAGTCAGAACGGGAGGTTATATGAGTCGTTCTCATGTTGTCTTCGCGGCGCTGGTCAGTGGCGCGCTCGTTGCCTTGGTGGCGGTCCTTTCCGCCATGTCCGAGCCTGCCTCACCGCAGGTCGACGCGGCCGACCTCGACGCCGAGCCGACCGTGTGACGGGCCCGGCCATCGACCATGACCAGCAGGCCTCGGCCGGCCTGAACCCGCAGGCCTCGGCCGTCATCGTCGCGGATGGAGAGCGGCTGACCGGAGAACGAAACTGTCACCGCCCCTGACCGTCACGTTCTCCGGAATGGCCGGCTGCTCCGCCGTCGACAACCGGACGCCGCGCGGATCGCCCGAACGCGCGGTGTCCGGCTATATCAGCGGTCTCGGCCTTCGGCCGGCCGAGTCAGTCGCGGTGAATGCTCATACGGTTCCGCTGTTCTCGGATTTGCTCCGAACTTGGTCGGACGCTGGCTGTCGGCCATTGCCCACGATCCGGCCGAAAGTACTCGGAGCAGCTCGCTTCGCAGTGCGCAAGCCCACCATGAACATGCTCGTACAAGGCATTCCGGCTGCGGCAGCCGACACTCGCGCTTGTCGTCGTGCATGCCGGGACCGCGATCGCCTGCCCGGCGGTCGGCGCCGCCCGTCGCGAGACCACGTCCACGCACGGCCAGAAGTTCGTGCCGAACTTGATCGCCGCCCCAGCCACCCTGCCGGCTACTGATGGCACTGGCTCAGCCGATGGCCTGGGATACCACGAGAACCAGGCATATTCCTTGCCTTCTGCGTCGTCAAGGACAGTGTGACAGCCGGTGATCCGTCGACGTACACTACGCTGCCGACGCTCCGTCTGGCCGGCCGCGAGGTCAAGGGCGGTTCGTCGCGCAGAATCACCAACTCCGCGACGGCGCCCCGGGGACCACGATCCCGACCGAGCCGGGTGGCTCGTTCTACACCACGCTCAAACTCAAGCCGCAGCTTCCCGATGGCACCACGTGTGATGTGGACGTCCAGTGCGCGATCGTCACGTGCGCCGACTTCACCGCCACCGCCGACCGGTTCTACGGCGAGTACATCCCGGTGCACTTCCGCGGGTAGGAAAGAGCGGCTCGAAGCCTCGTCCAAGCTCGCGTCGGGTGGACTGCTCGTACTGTCCCAGGACATCACGAGCAGCGCGGCAACCCCGCGGTCCACCTACGGCCGGGTGCTCAGCGCGTTGAGCCAAGGCGAGAACGTGTCCGTCTCGGTGTCGTTCGCGCAGTACACGTCGGTGGCGATAGGCGCCCGGGCCCGGCGGTCAGCGGCGGTCTGTGCGTCAACGGATACCTGGTCTCCGAACACATCGCGTTCTCCGACGTGCGCTGCCCGCTGGAATCGAACAACCATCCGGTGACCGAATACATCCGCTACGCGGTGACGACGGACGACGTCATCACGGTCAGCACCACGGCGCTCGCCGCCGACGGCACAGTGCTCACGAACAACGAGTACCGCTGGCTCAACGGAAAGGGCGCCTCGTTCGCCATTCGCCAGTGATCCTCAGTGGTCGAACTGGTCGTCGAGCCCCGCCACGGCCAGTTCGCCCCGGGACCCGTAACCGGTGCGGGCGAAGGCCTGGGCGATCCTGCCCTATGCGGTCTTCCGGCTGATTCGCAGCACCCTCGCCAGTTGGTCGTTGCTGAGACCCTCGCTGAGCAGAACGGCGAGCAGGCGTTCGTTTTCCTCGACGATCGGCCGGCGGCGGCCCGGTGTCGTGATGCCGCACGCCTGCATCGAGCCGCGCAGCCAGTGTCGGCGGAGCACGATGTTCAGCCACGCCAGGGATGTCGTACGCCTCACAGAGCAGGGCGGGATCGGCGACGCCGAACCGGATCAGACAGTTGGTCGTGCTCGCCAATTCCATTGGCTGGGCGCGCTTCGGTGCCAGGCGCAGCGCCGCACCGGCCACGCCATGGTCACGGTCGCGGGCCGCCACCAGTGACATCCGGAGCAGTTCGGCGGCGGCGCAACCGGCCTTGGCGACCGCGGCGAAGCGGCCGGGACGACCTGCTGCACGCTAACGCCCAATTCGACCTGGTCAACGTCTTCCGCAGCATCTACGGGGACAGTTACGGCCACCGCACGACGGGCTGCTCGCCGCGTACCACCAACTGTTGCGTGATGACATCAGAGGCGGTTGGGACGCGGCGGTGACCGCAGCGATCGATCTGGACCTGACCAGGCCGAAGACGCCGATGCGCGGGCTGGCTCGGCTTGTGGTTGCCGAGAGGTGCTCCAATCGCGGCGAGCTCCAGCAGTCGAGCTGCTGGCTGACCGACGACACGACCAGCACCCTCTTGGCCGCCCGCGGCTGAGTGGAATGTGGTCTGCTCGCAGGGAAAGGCGACAAAGGCGAGGGCATGGTTGTCGGTCTGCGCGCCTACGAAGAGACCCCCGCGGCTGGGCGACGACGTCGGGATGAACCTGCTGATGCTGCGGCTGTGGGCCGGCGCGCCGGCAGTGACCAGCCCGAACTCGTGCGGCAGCTGCTCGATAAGGCTGTGGAGCGGCATTTCCGGCAGCCCGGTCGCGCGTCGCGGTTGACGCGTGATGCTCGTGCGGGCGATGGTGGAGAAGGACGCCGAGGACGTGATGGCCGTGGTCCACGAGGCGCGGCGGGCGCCGGAGAACCAGTTGGCGCAGTTGCCTGCCGACGCGGTCGCGGCGGTGCTGGCTGAGGATCCGGGAGTCCTGTTCGAGCAATCGATCGAAATCCTCGCCAGGATGGGACTGATGCCCATGCACAGATTGTCAAACAGATGGTGCGGCGGCACGGTCGTTCCCCAGCCCGAGGGAAGGCACGATTTCCGACACCGAGTGTCGGATCGTCGAGCTGGCCGCCCAGGGGGCGGATCAACCGTCAGATCGCCGCCGGCGTCCGGGCGAGCGAGAAGACCGTTGGGAACAGCCTGACCCGGGTTTTCGCCAAGGCGGGCTGCCATGCGCGAGTGGACCTGGCGACCGTCCACCTGGCCGACCATCTCGACGCGATGGACTGCTGAGGGCATACGCGGATGGCGGAAGAAATCCAAGCCACGGATCGAATAATTCTGATTGTGGAGGCTGTTGATGGTCGGCCGCTTGGCCCGGTGGTTTGCTATAGGGCGTACGGGCCTATTCCATTGGTAGTCGGAGGTTCTTTCATGGGTAGTGCGGCCACGATCGAGACCCGGGTGTCCGAGGCGCTCGACAAGGTTGTGTCACGCAACGTCGGTACCCCGTCAGCGGCGGATTCCCCGCAGTTCATTGGCCATATCGCCCACGTGGTTGAGCAAGCGTTCGCGGCTTACGGCGCGGCCAACTACGGTCCGGGTGTCATCACCAGCAAGGCCGTTGTTGCGGCGGCTGGCGACGGGGTTACGGCGCGGTCATCGGTCCTGGACCTGCTGTCGGTGCGTGAGCGTTCCGTCTGATCAAATAAATGGGGTGAGGTTGCCGGCGGCGACCTCACCCCATTTATTGTCTTTGGCGAATTCAGCTGACTCCGGCGTGGCGCATCAGGGTCAACTCCTCCACCGTGGCCTGCTCGTTGCCGAGCTGGGCCGGGATGTCCTCTGTCCCGTCGAAGGTGCCGTGGTTGTGGGCTCGTGCCGCGAAGTAGGCGAAGCCAGCCGCGCCGAGTGCGAGGCCGACCAGGTCGGCGGTCTTTACGGTGGTCAGGGCCGCGCAGGTGACTGGCTGCGCGGCGGACACGAATCCGGGGGGAGACACCTCGCAGCTGCTGCCGAAGAATGACGCCATCGTGTATTCGACTCTGTTCACTGCACGGCCCTCCGGCGAGATGGTAATTGCTCCACGGTTCAATCGGGTTGCTTATGGTAAGCGTTGGTTTCTTGGAGAAACTACTCGGACACGGGTGGGATGTCATCCACCATAGTGCTGAGCGGTGTCCATTCAGTCCAGAACCGCGAGCCTGAGGCCGGCCAATTCGGAGACCGAGTGGTCGGCCACGTCGCTCGAGTACATGGTGTGGGAGTCCTCGAGAATATGGCCGCCGTGGTAGTGCGCCTTGCAGAAGTTGAACGCGGTGGCGGCGGCGGCGAGGGCGACGAACGTGAAGTCCACGGCCGCCGGGCAACACGTGATGGTTGGTGTTGATTCACCCTGCCACAGTGACTGTGGTGCCACGTGCGACGTGAACGCGCTTTCGACTCTGTTCACGGACCTGCCCTCCCGGGGACGCCCAATCCTGCTGTCTCGCGGCTGCGATGGACGGATTTGTTACCCGGGTCACCCGTGTTCCAGCAACGCGCTGGCCGCTCCTTCCGGCAAAGTCGAACGGGCGGTCACGCGGTCGCGGATGGTCGCACCAGAGGGTCGTCACAATGGTGGAGACCGGTTGGTCATGGTTGAATCGGATGTCGAATCTTCGCCGTGACGGGATCGCCGAGCTGTGGCCGCTCGTCGTCGCCTCCGGCGGCCGGCGCGGTACCGGTCATCCTCCCTGGATGTCTGCGGCGGTCTCGTCCGCCGGGTGTCGGCACGCTTGCAGGTAGCATGCCTGGACTTCTTGCCGAACGCGGTGTCCGGATTTCTCTGACTATCTCGACCCTCTGGTCGATTCTTGTTTGAATTTGAAAAACTAGATCGATACAGCGCGGCCGGGTATGGGTAGCGTCGGTTTCTCTGGTTCGGGATCGCTGTGGAAGAGGAAACGCCATGAACAGTGTTGAAAGCGTTCTGAACAGCGTGCGGAGTGTCCTCGGCTCGATCGAGCCGCTCGGCTTCGCGACGGAAGTTGTTCCGGTGAGCTGCCTGTTCGCCGGCATCGTCCGAGCCATCGCCGGCCAGGCCCAGCTCGCCCGGGCGGCGAAGTTCGCCGCCCAGCGCAACAACTCTATCGCGCGCTCGCGGCCTCGGGCTACCTGCCCGGCTCGACCGTGCCGGGCGGCGTGGCCGAGCCACCCGTGGATCGGTCCAGCGAGCAGCTGATCGCCCTGATGAGCGTTCGCTGAGCGCGATTGCCCGCGGCGGCGCCGTGTCGTGTCACCGCGGGCGATTTGGCCTTGCGCCGGCCAACCTTGTGTCACGCCGGGTGCGAAGCGCGTTCCATATCGCCGACGGCCAGTTCGCGCATGTGGTCGTGGTCAAGGAGGATGTGCACCGCCTCGATGCACTCGTTGAGCTGGTCGAGTGAGCTGACGCCGATCACGGGCACCACCGAGGGCGTGCTGTGCAGCATCCATGCCAACACCACCTGGTTGAGCGTGGCACCGAGCTGATGGGCGACCCGGCTGAGTGTGAGCAGCCGGGGCGGCGTTCCGGCGTGCAGATAGTGCGGGAGCAGTGGCCGGTCGGGTCGTGCGTAGGCGCCGGACAGGAGCGGGGAATAGCCCAGTACCAGCAGGTTCGACTCGGACGCCGCGTAGTCGGCGAGTTCACGGTCGAGCGGGATTTGCGGACCGAACGAGGTGCCCGGCATCGGCTGTAGGTAACTGTGCCGCTGCTGCACACACCCGGCCGGCGCCCAACCGTTGCTCTTGGCCAGCTCTCGCGCCGCGCACACGTCGGTGGCACTGTGGTTGCTCAGTCCGATCGCGTCCAACAGGCCCAGCTGCCGCTGCTCCTCGAACGCGCCCAAGGTCTCCGCCAGTCCGACGGACTCGTCGCGCACGTGCGAGTAGCAGAGCTTCAGGTGATCGACACCTAGCCGGCGCAGGCTTTCCCTCACCGCGTGGCGGACGGCGCCTGCGCTGAGTCCCTCGAATTCGGTCGTCGAACCGGGAGTTGTCGGCCGTCCGCCGACCTTCGTCGCGACGACCAGCGAGTCCTGGTCGGACCGACCGCGCAGCCACTCACCGACGGTCAGCTCGCTCTCGTCGCCGGTGCCGGACCAGCTGTTGTAGCAGTTCGCGGTGTCCACGAAGTTGCCGCCGGCCTCGACGAAGGTGTCCAACAGCGCGAATGACGTCGCGCGGTCGATGGCGCCACCGAAATCCAGTGTGCCCAGGCAGAGTTCACTCACCGAGCTCACCGACCGGTTGCCGTGAAGTTCTTGTCGTCGCATCAGTTCACCTTTCGGTCGTCGGGACTTCCGGCGAGGTGGATCCGGGCTTGGCCGGCCAGGGGTGAACAGTTATTCTCGCTGATCCTTTCAGATTGATGGCGGTGTCGGTATCCGAGTAAATCGGAAGGAACCTTGAGATCGGCGTCGGTCGTGAGGGTGTGTTCGCCGTGCTCGGGCCGCCGATCCGCGGTGTACGAGTCATCTGTCCGAGGTGTCCGAGTCATCTGAACGCCGATGGTCGGGGCTTTCCAAACCGTGGATGAGTGGAATGACGGAAACCTTCCGCGTTTTTCGCGTCACCCATCTGAGGAACTTTTGAGCTCATCTTTAGCCTGGTCGGGTGATGATGTGAGTCACTCGCCGTAAATGGACTCGGACGTTGACTGCGAGCTGGTCTGCGGGGACCACAGGTTGGTCCGGCAGTGGGATCAGGCGATACGAGGTGAAGTCAGATGGTGGCTTACATCAGTGCTGTGGTCAGTGATCTCGGCGCCCGCGCCGTCCTGCCGGCGGCGGCCGAGAACGAGCCCGTGGACCGCGACGACCTGCCACGGCAGGTGGTCATGCGCTGCGTGCTGCCCTTGCTAGCGCCGGCCCAGCCCATCGGAAGGTGCCCGGAGATCGAAAGCGTTCGCCAGGTCGGCCGCTCATGGGCGGAAGCCGGCCGGGACGTGGACGTGTTGCTGGCGGAGGTCCGGCAGTTGACCAGCGACCTGGTGGACCAAGCCCTCGCCCGGTCAGGCGTCGACGCTGCCCAGCGTTGCGCCGACGTCCGCCGGGTCAGCCGGCTCGGCAGCCAGGTGCTGGTCGAGATCGCCGCCGGGTTCCAGGGCGGACGTGCCGCGGCACAGCGGATGTCCGGTCCTGACGGGGTGGCCGCTCTGCTCGCCGTGAATTCGTCGGATCTGGTCGAGCCGGGTCCGGGGCTCGGGTACGCCGTGGTGGCGGTGGGCGCCGTTGGCGAACGCCATGGCGCGCTCGAGCGGGCCCTGCTGCGCTGGGGAGGACCGGCGACGGTGTCGGTGCTTGGCCCGGAAGGCGGACACGTGGTGCTGGCTGCCGTCGACGAGGAAGACGCGGCCAAGCGCTGCGCATGCGCGCTTCGCGCCGTCGGCACCGACATCAGGCTTGCCCTGGTGTGGTCGGAGAACCGCACGCTGCCGTCGGCCAAGGCTGTCGCCGACGAGATCCTGGCCACCGCGGTCGCCCAGCAGTTCGCCGGCGGGGTGTACCGGATGCGGGACGTGCTCATCGAGTTCGCCGCCTCCCGCGCTCCGGAGGTGTCCAACGCGCTGCTACGGGTGATCCAGCCGCTGGTCAAGCAGCGGGTGCTCTGGGAGACGCTGCAGGTGTTGTTGGAGGAGGACGGCAACCGCGGCCGAGCGGCCGAGCGGCTGATCATCCACCGCAGCACCGTCGACTACCGGTTGCAGCGCATCGGCCAACTGACCGGGTACTCACCCTGCTCGGTGCGAGGTCTGAGAGTGCTAGCCGCCGCGACGGCGATGTACCGGCTCGCCGCACTCCGCAACCGGCGCGCCGCCTGACCGGCGACCGACCTGAGGAGAGTCCTTGTCTCATCCTGTTTTCTCTGTGGTGTCCGGCGCCCAGGTCCTCGACGTCCTCGCGGGCAGGGAGAAGGCGACCATGGACATCGTCGAGGCGGCTTACCGGATGCACGGCGCTGGCTTGACGGTCAATCCGCCGTCCTACTTCCTCCGCTTCCCGGACCGGCCGGACGCACGCATCATCGCGTTGCCCGCGTCGGTCGGCGGCGAGGCGCCGGTGCACGGTCTCAAGTGGATCAGCAGCTTCCCCGCCAATACGGGCGTCGGCCTGCCGCGGGCGTCCGCGGTGCTTGTGCTCAACGATCCCATGACGGGCTATCCCTTCGCGTGCCTAGAGTCCTCGGTGATCAGCGCATCCCGGACGGCCGCGTCGGCTGCGCTGGCGGCCGACTGGCTCACCCGCGGCCGGCGGCGTCCCCGCCGCGTCGGCTTCATCGGCACCGGACTGATCGCGAGATACGTGCACACCTACCTGGCCGCCACCGACTGGGACTTCGACGAGATCGGGCTCCACGACGTGACCGCGGAGCACGCCCGGCAGTTCGGCGACCACCTCCGGCGCGCCGGCAGCGGCGCCGAGATCACCACTTATTCGGGTGCCGAGCACCTCATCAGAGCCAGCGACCTTGTCGTGTTCGCGACGGTCACCGGTGAACCGCACGTTCACGACCCGTCGTGGTTCGAACACAACCCGGTAGTGCTGCACGTGTCCCTGCGCGATCTCGCGCCGGAGATCATCCTGTCCGCAGTCAATATCGTCGATGACGTCGAGCACTGTCTGAAGGCTGGCACCTCGCCACACCTGGCCGAGCAGTTGACCGGAAACCGGAACTTCGTGCATGGCACGCTCGACGACGTGATGGCCGGCCGTCTCCTGCTGCCCGCCGACCGGCCGGTCATCTTCTCGCCGTTCGGCCTCGGGGTGCTGGACCTGGCCGTCGGCCGCCATGTCTACCACGAACTCGAGCGGGCGGGCGAACTGGTCGCGGTACCGGGCTTCTTCACCGACCTGGACCACTACGGACGGCGGTGACCCGGTGCCCATCATCTCGTCGCCAGTCGACTTCAACGCCGACGACGTCTATCTCGACCTGCGCGCCAGCCTGGCGGTGCCACTGTTGATCAAATGCGAGGGCTTCAACTTCGCCCGGTCCATCAAGCTCAAGGCGGCCTCGGAGATGGTGGCCGCCGCCGAGCGGGACGGAACGCTGACAGCCGGCTCGACCATTGTGGAGTCCTCGTCGGGCAACCTGGGCGTCGCCCTCAGCGTGATCGCGGCCAGCCGCGGCTACCACTTCATCTGCGTGACCGACGTTCGGTGCACGGCGTCGAGCCAGCGTGCCATGGAGGCTCTCGGCACCGAGGTGCACGTCATCAGAGAGCCGGCGCCGGTGGGCGGGTTTCTTGAGGCCCGGCTGGAGCAGGTCCGAACGCTGTGCGCGGAGAACCCCGAGGCCGTGTGGCTCGACCAATATCACAACGAGAACAACTGGGGCGCGCACTACCGTCGCACCGGACCGGCACTGCTGCGTGCGTTTCCGGGCCTCGACGTGCTCTTCGTCGGGGCGGGGACCGCCGGCACGCTGATGGGCTGCGCCCGTTATCTCAGGGATGCCGGCAGCTCGGCGACCGTTGTCGCGGTCGATGCGGCCGGCTCGGTGACGTTCGGCGGGCCCTCTGGTGTGCGGATGATTCCCGGCCTCGGCGCCGGCGTACGCCCCGCGCTACTCGACGAGTCCTATGTGGACGAGGTGGTGATTGTCGAAGAACAGGACACGGTGCGGACCTGTCGCGCCTTGGCGGCCAAGGGAATGCTGTTCGGCGGGTCGACCGGAACCGTGGTCGGCGGGGCCATTCGGTGGCTGGCCGACCATCGTGATGGGCGGGACGTCACCGCGGTCGCCATTGCGCCCGACTTTGGTGAGAGTTACCTGGACTCCGTCTACGACGACGGCTGGACTGAGGAGTTCGGGCTCGCACCGCGAGGCTGAGTGAACAACGTCGTCGGCCTCGCCCTGCTACGTGCTGGGCCGACGGCGCTTTGTGGCTGACTCAGAGGGAAGTCCGCCGTCCACCCGAAACACGGAACCGGAGACGTAGGCGGCCTGGCCCCAGGCCAGGAAGGCGGTCAGCTCGGCGAGCTCAGTCGCCAAGCCGAAGCGGGCAAGGGGATGGCATCGGCCGGCTTCGTCCGCGCTTTGTCCGACATGCGTGCGGTCATGTCGGACTCGGCCATCCCGGGCGCCACCACATTGGCCTGCACGCCGAAGCGGTCGAGCTCCTTGGCCAGTGCCTTGGTGAACCTGATGATGCCAGCCTAGGCCGCAGAGTAGGAGCAGGGCCTGTGCGTCCGTCTGCGGCGCCCAGGTGGTGACGACCCGTTGCCCGCAACGAGTTCAAGTATCTCGTCCACGAGCAGCATCGGCGGCCAGTGTGGGAGGGCCCGGCGATGTCGATCACGACGGCTCCGGCCGCACGGTCGCGACCTCGTGTCGCGAGGTACGGACGACGACAGACACCAGGGAAGATGGGCAAACCAGGGAAGTGGCCGGCGAACATTGACTCGTCAGGGTCGATCGAGAACGCCACGGCGGACGGTCAACGCGTCGAAGCGGTGCCGTCACCACAACCATCCGAACTACCAACCGGTGGCTTCCATGACGACTGCGATCACACCGGACAGCGTGGCCATGCCGGCCAACTGTTCCTGGGTGAGCTCGATGTCGAACTCGCGCTCCACGTTGGACCAGTTCGATTGCGGCCACGGAGTCCACCCCATGGTCGTCCACGAAGCTGCCGTCCGCCGTGACCTCGTTCGCGTCGAGCGCGAAGACGTCGCACACCAGGTCCCTGATCCGAACGGACAGCTCATCGTTGATGACCGCGCGCATGATGTCTCTCCTCGGGTGACGCTACCCTCGCGGGTGGTGTTTTTCCCACCACCGATGGTCGGACACCATCCGCGACCGCCGAGAGGAAGTCTCAGGTGTTGTTGTAATCAGCGGCTTTTCTCACTTGCGGTGCGGTAAAGTCGCGCACTCAGCGGCACCACGGCTATGATGAGGAACGCAATCGTCGCCAGGGCCGCCGCCGCGGGATGGGTGATCGCGAGGCTGTCTCCGGTGTTCGCGACCGGGTTTCCCCACAGCTGGCGGGTCGCGGTGACCACCGTGCTGATCGGGCTCCACTCCGCGACCGGTCGCAGCCAGCCGGGCAGGCTCGACAGCGGGACGAACGCGCTGGACAGGAACGAGCCCACGACCAGCACCAGCCCGGACAGCGAGTTCACCGCCGACATGCTGTGTACCACGAGACCGGCCAGCACCCCGAACCAGGACAACAGGAAAGTCAGCGCCAACAGCAGGGCGAAGCCGGCCAGCGCGGGCAGCAGTCCGGTGTGGATCCGCCAGCCGAGCAGCCAGCCGACCGCCCCCGCGAGCGCCATGCCCACGCCGGTGAGCGCGAGATCGGACAGGGTTTGCGCCAGCAGCACTGGAATCCGGTGGACCGGCAGCGACCGGAACCGATCGACCAGGCCGTTGCGCAGATCATCGGCGACCGAGATGGCGCTGGTACCGAAACACCCCAGGCCGACTTGGGCCCCGGCCCCGGCCATCATGAAGTCCAGGTAGTTTGCGTTGCCGGGCATGGTGATCGCCTTGTTGAGCAGATAGCCGACCACCACCACCATCGTAACCGGGGTGAGGGTCACACCGAGCAGCTCACCGGGCGCCCGGCGCAGGTGGCGAAGTTTCCGGTCCAGCATCGTCAACGTGTCGACGACAGCGGTGGTCATAGCTGTGCTCCCTGGCTGGTGGGGCCGGTGAGACTGAAGTAGACGTCGTCGAGCGACGGACGCCGGATCGCGAAGTCGGCGATCTCCAGGCCGGCGTCGCGCAGCGCCACGGCGGCGGCGGCCACCGTGGACATGCCGTCGCTGAGCGGAACCGAGAGCCGGCCCTCGGCCGCATCACGGTCCTTGGGCCGCAACGGGGCCAGCACGGACCAGGCGTAAGGCAGGTCGGCCGGCGTGGCCAGGGACACCTCGAGCCACTCGCCGCCGACGTCGCGCTTGAGCTGGTCGGGTGTGCCCTCGGCGACAACCTCGCCCGCGGCCAGGACGGCGATCCGGTCGGCCAGCTGGTCGGCCTCCTCCAGGTACTGCGTGGTCAGCAGCACAGTCGTGCCCGCGTCGACCTGAGCCCGGATCTCGGCCCACAGCAACTGTCGGCTGGCCGGGTCCAGACCGGCGCTGGGCTCGTCGAGGAAGAGCACGGACGGCCGGTGCACCAGGCAGCACGCGAGATCCAGACGGCGGCGCATGCCGCCGGAGTACATGCCAGCCAGGCGGTCGGCCGCGGCCGTGAGATCGAACTGGGCCAGCAGCTCAACGGCACGAGCTCTGGCGTCACGTGGGCTGAGCCGGGTCAGGCGGCCGAGCAGGACGAGGTTCTCCCGACCGGTCAACTGGCCGTCGACGGCGGCATACTGGCCGGCGAGACCGATGTGCCGCCGAGCCGACAGCGGGTCGCTCGCCACATCGTGGCCGGCCACTCGAGCCTGCCCTCCGTCGGCGCGCAGCAGGGTCGCCAGGATCCGCACCGTCGTGGTTTTGCCCGCGCCGTTGTGCCCGAGCAGGCCGAAGACCGTGCCGGCCGGAACCTGGAGGTCGATGCCCCGCAACGCCTCATGCCCGGGGAAACGCTTGCGCAGTCCGTGGGTTTCAATGATCGTGTCCACTGCGGACCGTCCTTCCCGCTGACATCCCGTGTGATCCTGTCCGAAATGGATGGGCACGGCGCCAACGGCGCATTGGCGGTTTGCCAGTCCCGCCCTCCGAATACTGTCGCCTTCGGGCGATGGCGATGGGTCATGCTGGAGGCCCAGAGCCTGCGCGTGCGGTTCCGGGTCGAGCAGGAGCATCAGCGCTAGGTCGTGCTGCCGGCCGAGGCCGCCATCGAGGTCACTGCGTGGGCCTCCAAGCGGACGACGGTCGATGCGGTTCCGATCGGCAAGCCGGTGCGGGGACACGCAGGTTTGCGTTATTGACGGGAACGTTCGGCTGGTGCCGGCCGGCGCGGGAAGGGAGATGCACCTGCCGGGCATGAACCTGGCTCGCGATTATCTCGGCCGACCGGACCTGACCGCGGAGAGGTTCGTGGCCAATCCGTCCGGCGAGCTGGGCGATCGGATGTGCCGCACGGGCGACCGTACCCGCTGGAAGCCCAGTACGCGTCTCCGACGGCGAGGTGCGCACGGATGCCTTCCCCCTGACGAGGAGCGCGTAGTTGGGCCGCAAGGCGCTGCTGGAGCTGACCGTTCATGTCGCGGGCCGTGAACCCGGTATTTGGGACCGAGCACAGGCTGTGCGCGCTGTTCGCCGAGGCACTCGGGCTGGAGAAGGTCGGTGTGGACGACGATTTCTTTGATCTCGGAGGGCATTCGCTGACGGCGATCCGGCTGGGCAGCTGCATCCGTGCGGAGTTCGGGGTGGAGCTGGGTGTCCAGGCGATCTTCGAGCAGCCGACGGGTGCGGGCTTGGCCAAGCGGATCGCCCGGCAGGCCGACGACGCCGGGGAGTTCGACATGCTGATTGCCCAGCGCGCCGGCGGCAACCGCCCACCACTGTTCTGCGCGCACCCGGTGTGCAGTCTGAGCCCATCGTACGTCCGCCTCGCCAAGCACCTCGACGTCGAGATCCGCTGTACAGGCTCCGGACCCACGGCCTGACCCGCGACGAGGAGCTGCTGCGGTCCATCGAGGAGATGGCCAGGGACTACGTCGAGCAGATAAGGACAGTGCAGCCGGACGGGCCGTACCACCTGCTCGGCTGGTCTTTCGGCGGGCTGTTGGCGCAGCACATGGTCGTGCTGTTGCAACGGCAGAGCCACAAAGTTGGCGATCGTGGTCACTCTGGACAGCCACCCGCTGCACAACCACTGCGCCAGCACGGTTGAGGATCAGGAAATCTACTCCGTGATCCTGAACGCCCTCGGACAGCGGCCCCGTCCGAGCTGCTGACAGCGACGACGGTCGCCCGACTGGTGGCGGACGCCGACCTCGACGAGACGCGCCTGCGCCGACAGACAAGGGCGTGGCGCAAACAACGAGGAGCTGTCATCGAGGTTCGTGCCGGACAGCTACACCGCAACGCTGGTGCGTCCCTCGCCGCCGACACGGCCGCAATAAAGGCCGAGGCCGCGACGAGCTGGCACCCCTATGTGGACGGTGCAGTCCAGGTCCACCGGGTTCGACTGCTCGCATGTCGACATGACCAAGGCGGAACCGCTCGCGTGGATTGGCGAAACGCTCACCCGCACGCTGGGAGAGTTGGCGCCGCACACACCGGAAACCGAGGAGACACGATGACCAACCGCGTGCTTGTGACTGGCCTCGGTGTGGTCTTCAGCATCAGCACCGGCCGCGCCGAGTTCACCGAGGCGCTCCGCGCCGGGCGCAGCGGGGTCCGGCGGATCACCGTGTTCGACGCCACCGGGTTCGAACACACCAACGGCTGCGAGATCCGGAGCTTCGACCCGTCGAGGTGGATTCGCCGAAGCGACGTCGAGGAGCTGAGTCGGCCGCGCCGGTTCGCGGTCGCGACGGTATGCTCGGCCGGCAACTACGCCATCGGCGACGGTTTCGACGCGGTCCGCGCGGGCGAGGTCGACTTCGCCCTCTGTGGCGGTGCCGCGCCCTGTGCCGCAAGACGTTCGCCGGTTTCTACCGCCACGGCACCGTCGCGCTGGACTGCCGCCCGACGTTCGACAAGGGCCGCGAGGGAATCCTCACCGACGAGGAGGCCGAAGTGCTCGTGCTGGAGAGCATAAACTCCGCGCTGGGCTGCGGCCCCCGACCTACGCCGAGATCCTCGCCTACAGCCTCACCTGAGACGGCCCACTACCCGGCCGCGCCCGACCAGACCAGCATCAAGGAGTGCGTCGAGTTGGCGCTGCGGGATGCCGCCGCCGAGCCGGGACAGGTGGACCTCACATCCGCGCACAGCATCGGCATGCTTGCCAACGACGTCACCGAGACAGCCGTCATCCGCGGCGTCTACGCCGACCAGCCGCCGCCGGAGGTATCGGTGAAATCGATGCTCGGACACACCATGGGCGCGGCGAGCCTGCTGCGCAACGGTTGGGCGCTGACCGTGCTGGTCGGGGCCGTTGAAGAGTTCTCCCACACCCGGTCAGTGATCGAACGCCCCAGCGGCAACGACGAACGGCTTGGCGAGGGATGCGTCATGCTGAGCATGGAAACCTACGCCGGACGTCGCCGACCTGGAGGGCGTGCTTCGGCCCGACGCGCTGGACGATCGCCCGATCGCACAGTTGATCGGCGACACTGGGGCCGCGTCGCCTCTGTTCCAGGTGGCGCATGTGCTGGTGAGGATGGAACAGCGGGGGCAAGCGGACTGGCCCTGGTCAGTGCCGTGGATCGGGCCGGTGCTGTCGCGTGCGCCTTGCTGCGAGTGACTGATGTGGTGGGGTAGGGCGGTCCGTCGGGTCGCTCTGGTCGACTGTGGACCGTCGGGGATCGGTTCCGACACCGCGATGCGCCTGGCCAGGGACGGATTCGACCTCAGCGTCCGGCGGACCGCCGACGACGTTGACGGTCTCGCGGCGGTGCGGGCCGTCGGCCGCCGGGTGCTGACCACGGGCGTCGACCTGGGCGACCCGGACGACGTGCGACAGTGGATCTCCCGCACCGAGGAGTTGCTCGGACCCGTATCCGCGGCGGTGACCATCGCGATGGCGGCGACCGTCGACAGCGATTCCACAGGTCTGCACAACATTTTTCGGGCGGTTGTCGTGAGAATGATGAAAAGGCAGGAGGGTGTGGTCGTGGCCATCTGTTCGCCCGCTCAGTCATGCGACTCGGTCGGACACGACAACTGCGTCGCTGGGACGATCGCCTTCTGCCGGGCGCTGGCCGCCGACGTGCGACGCTACGGTGTGCGGGTCAACGTCCTGGTTCCAGGCCGCTGTCGGCCCGACGAGGTCGCCGAACGCGTCGGCCACCTGATCTCCGGCCGGGCCAGGCACGTGACCGGCGCGGTGCTGCGGATGAACTGAATCATCCGCGTTGTTCGGACATCGTTCCCGATGAATTGCGGAATTCGTGCTACCCGCGACACCCGGTGCATAGCATGTGCCCACATATCGAGGAATCCATTGTCGGGGAGGATTTGGCGATGTCCGAGGCTGTCAGCGCGACCGTCCTGCGGCTGCGGGACGACCGCGTCCGAGCGGTGGACACCGACGACTCGGGACTGAGCCGGCCGCTGTTCGACCGGTCCGGCGCCGGCGTCGCTGTGCTGAACCGAGAACTGCTCGTCACCAATGCCAGCGCCGCCCTCGGCGCTCTGTTCGATACCCGGCCTTCGACTTTGGTTGGCATCCGCTTTCCCGATCTGTTCCTCGCGCCGGTCCATGACACCATGCGTCGGCAGCTCGCCGAGCTTGCGGTCGGCCGGCGCCTCCGGTTCGCCGAACGACTGGTCGGAATGCGGCCGGGGGAACGGGTCTTCTTCGCGGACGTCACGGGCCGCTTCCTGGATCCGTCATCGCTGATCATGGTCGTCGATCCGGGTGACACGCCGTGGCGGGTGTGGGACGACGGGCCGTCGGTCCTACTGAGCAAGGTGGACGCGCGGATCCTGGAGGGTCTGGCGGCAGGGGAGTCGGCCGTCCGGATGGCGTTGCGCCTGCACCTGAGCCGCCAGTCGGTCGACTACCACGTGGGCGCGATGCTGCGGCGGCTGAGCGTGCCGAGTCGAACCGCGTTGGTGGCAAAGGCGTGCGCCGCCGGCCTTCTCGACTCGACCACCTGGCCGCTGCGCGTGCCGGCCAAGCACATCCACTGAGGACTGACCATGAACGAGACCAACGACCGTTGGTTTGTGGCGAGCCTGGACACCGAACTCCGGATCTCTTTCGCGGACAGGGAGTTCAGCGCCATCTTCGGCGTTCCCCCTGAGCAGTTGCGACAGCGGTGTGTGCTGGAGTTGCTGCATCCCAGCGTGTCGCGGGAGCAGGGGCGGACGCTGAGCCTGCTGGCTCAGGCTGGTCAGGGTGAGATCAGCACAACAACCATGCTGTCGCTGCCTGACGGACAGGCAACGCCCGCCATGATGACTGCCCTCGCCATCCCCCAGAACCGGATCGTGGTGACACTCTGCGTTGTCCCGTATGAGACTCCCGAGCGCAGGGGCCGCCAGCGGGACCTCTCGCTGCTGGACGCCCAGCTGCTGGAAGCTGTCGCCGCGGGCGTGCCCACGACCAGACTGGCTACCCGGTTGAACCTGAGTCGACAGGGGCTGGAATACCACCTCGGCCGGATGGCCAGGAAGTTCGGCGTGACCAACCGGACCGGGCTGGTCGCCAAGGCCTATTCGTCCGGGCTGTTCAGGCCCGACTGTTGGCCCCCGCGGGTCGCGCCGGAGTTCATGGCCTAGCATTCCAGCCGGGACGCAACGTGGATGGTGCGAGGACTCAGTCGAACCCGAACCAGTTCAGGCCTTTGCAGAGCGTTGCTAGAACTCGCCGGGTCCGGACCTCGAACCGCGGGTAGAGCCGTCGTCCTCGCACCGAGCAATGCTCGATATCTGTAGATCGGCCGGTGAAGTGCGCACTTTTCCGGTGATCGAGTAACTGGTCTCAAGCAGGCCAACGTTGGCGCGTCGTTCGGAAGCCACGTCCAGGATGCTGGCCAAAGCGCTGCTGGCCGAGGTCGATGCCTATGTTGCCGCGTTCGCCGACGAGCGTGACGAGCACGGTCACCGCCTGGTCGTGCGCAACGGCTATCACTAGTCCCGGGAGGTCCTCACCGTCGCGGGAACGGTGGACGTCATCACGCCGTGGCCAATGACAAGCGCGTCGATCCTGAGACCGGCGAGCGCCGCAGGTTCGCCTCGGCGATCAGGCCCGCCTGGGTCCAAAGGCTCTGAAGATCATCGAAATGCCGCAGTTGTCGACATCGAGCACCTGGCCATCGAAGGGCGGCTTGACCGGCGTGTGTACGCCGGCCGGCCCCGGTATAGCCGCCGTCGCCAGCGTCGGCAGATCCAGTTGGGAGGCGGCCCAGCACATGCTTGTGGGCGGCGGTCAGGTCGTGGACCGAGCCGGTCTCGACGTCACTGACCCACAGCGGGAACCCTGTCGGCGCCGACAGCACTTGGGCATTGCCGCCGTGCTCGTCGGTCTCTCCCCAGTACCACGCGTCGATCTGCTTCCCTGTGGCGGTGATGGTCTGTTCGCCGCAGCGGTCAGTGGTGAAGACCTGCCCATCCAGGATGAGGTGGGTCATGCCGTCGTCTTTGGCTTTCCGTGAGGCGTCGTGCAGGTCCGGTGGCTGATCGGCAGGGACGGTGATGACCTCGTCCTGGTACCGGTAGTCGGTCGCGCGTGACATCCCATGAT
This sequence comes from Kutzneria buriramensis, assembly GCF_003387475.1. Lineage (GTDB taxonomy): Bacteria > Actinomycetota > Actinomycetes > Mycobacteriales > Pseudonocardiaceae > Kutzneria > Kutzneria buriramensis. Next base: position 29,791 of record NZ_QUNO01000031.1, read on the forward strand.
CACGACGTAGATGGGGTGGCGTTGGAGGATGCGGCGGGCTCCGCGCGAGCCTTTGGCGGGTTAGTGGCGGACCAGGAGTGCTTGCGCGGCTGGGTGTCGGCGTTCCTGCACGATCGCGGCGGTGTAGACGACACTGTTGAGCCGGTGGTTGCCGCGGCGGTGCAGCCGACGCGCTTCTGGTCGGCGGAGTAGACAGCGATCGGTGCGCAGCCGGTGTAGCGCGCGAGCTTGGCCGAGGCGGCGAACCGGGTGATGTCACCGCTCTCGGTGATCAGGGCCGCTGGCGACTTGTGACTGATCCCGGTGACCTTCAGCAACGCAGGCGCTAACGGGCTCACGAGCTACCTGATCGTGGTGTCGAGGTCGTGGACCCGGCGGTTGATCTCGGCGATCTCGGTGATCATGTCGATCAGCGCCTGGCGGGCATGCGTCGTGGTCGTCGTGCTGTTCACCAGCGCTGTCACCGTCGCCAGGTTCCGGCGCGAGCCAGACGTGCAGCTGGGCCTTGAGCTCGTTGATCGCCACCGTGCGGCGCTTGATGAGATCGCTCCACAGAACTCGGAACAACCTCCTCTAATCGGCGCATCCACTCACCGCGTGCTACTTCACGTCACGCTCCAACAGTACGAAGCGTGACGTGAAGTAGGCCGCCTGGCGGGGCCTTACGGCCTTGATTGTGAAATCTGCGGAATTCTCCTTTAAATCGGTAGGGGCGGCGCAGTGCCGGTGTAATCTGGTGTCGCCCGAGCAACGGTCGGGGTGGCGGCAAAGAGGCGCCGATGAAGACGAAGAAGATGAGGATTTTCGATGATGGGTGCTGTTGAAGCTGTCGCCGTCGAGGCGGTGCCCGCCTCCGGCGGTGCACTGGGCCCGCTGGAGTTCGCGGTCGCCGAGAACCTGGTGAGCTGTGCTGTGCTGGAGACGTGGGCGCTCGCAAAGGCTGCCCAGCAGGCTGGCCAGTGGGGCCTGGCCAAGATATATCTGGCGAGGATCGCCGCAGCAGGTGCCTTCCATCAGTCGGCAGATGCCGCCGCGGCCTTTTCCACGGGGAATCTGTCGGTCGACGAACTGGCCGCGCTCCGTCTGGCCTAAAGACAATACCGGTGACTTAAGGGTTATCCGGTAGGTCGTGCTTCCAGGAGGCGCCTGGGTGCCGCGGCGCGGACAGGTCAAGCCCGACACAGACGTCCGGTTGTCGGACCGAATCGCGATCGGGCTGCAGACCAGGATGTTCCCGCAGGAGTTGGTGGATCAGGTGATCACACAGCCCTGACCGACCCGTTCAGCATCCAGGATCCGGCGGTTGACCGCACGGGCTTTGGTCTGCAGGTCGTCGAGGTTGGGCAGACGGGCGTTGCAGCCCAGGTCTCGAGGTGCGTTGATGATGGTCTCGATGCGCATCGCGGGGCCGTCCTTTAGGTATTGCTTGATGCGAGAGAGTGCTTGTAGTACACGTTGAGCAGCACACCGCCGTTGCCGCGGCGGTCGATCGCGGTGTGAAAGGTGCCGACCGTGTCGCGACGGACCGGCCGATTGAACAGGATCTCGACGTTGTGGGGTCGACCGAGGTCGAGGTTGTCCACGATGAGGGCTTCGCAGAAGCTGCGGGCGTGTCGGGGTGCGCCAACACGATGGTGTGGGAGATCTCGATCTGCCGCATCGAGGTTTCCCACCAGTAGCCGGCGTCCCTGTCGCTGTCACCGAAGGGCAGCGGCAGCCGGGCCAGCCAACGCCTGACGAACACAGTGATCACGCCGGCGCCGAGCCGGTCGTAGATCGCCTGCAGCACGACGGGGTCGTCGGTGGTGGCGAAGCCGTTGGATAGTGCGGTGAACCCGAGCCTGGCCCGGTCCGCTTGCCGCTTGGCCCACTCGTGGCCATTGAGCTAGATCTTGGCCGGGCAGGGGAAGTAGCTGCAGACCTTGACGAACGCCGGGCCGAAGTCGATGTCCCACAGGTAGAAGTAGTACACGGTCACTCGCCGTTCGGTCTTGACGGACGACTACTGCTGGGCGCCGGAGGCCAACTGGCGTTCGTAGGCGGTTGAGACCCGCAGGGACTCCTGCGCGACTCCGCTTGCCGCGACGCCGGAGCGGCCGGTGGCGGCCTGTGTGGTCTAGGTGCGGGCGCATGATCTCCAGCTTGCCGCCGACGTCGTGCTTGCCGAATTTGATCCAGGGGATGTTGTTGGCCTGGGCGTAGGAGGCCACTGGCCGGCGGAAGCGGTCACCGGACTGCCGGAACAGCGCCAGCGAGGGGAACGGGTAGCTGACGTTACCGGTCAGGAAGGCCACAACCTGGGCGCTGGTCTGCAGGGGGACGTAGGCGTTGAGGTAGATCCGGTCCAGGCGCTGGATGTCCAGCGCGACGTGACCGTCGTGCATGTCGTTGACTGTCATCGCTTGGGTGCTCGTGACCAGCCTCCGCAACCACGAGACTACGGGATCGAGGGTGCACCCGACCGCAGGCTGTGATGTTTGAGGTGTTGCCGCTGGTAGTGGCATCGTCGGGCACGGTCTCCACCGCAACATGCTGGCTCTATGTCACCGAAGTCGTCGAACTGCAGGCCGGGCGGGCCCCGAAGCTGGGGTCCGCGCTGCGCAAGGCGAAACGACTGGGCGTGGCCTACGTACGTGGTGATCGACCGGACGCTGATCCCGATCGACTGGGTCGCCGCCGACCGGCCCTTCTACTCCAGCGAACACAAGATACGCGGGGGCGATTTAGTTGATCTAGCCCTGTCGGCGAGACTGACTTGCGGTCGGCCGACCGGTCTTGAGTATGATCAGGTCATCCGACCGCCTTCACGTGCTTATTGGTGCGTGGTTCGCAGCGTGATCAGTCGATGCACCGATGGTCCGAGTCGGACCTCGGCCGCGTCTGCGGAACTCAAGTATCGTTCCGTGTGGAAACCGTGTCCCTCGACTGCGGCCTGCTTTGTCAGAACGCGTACAAATCGCGCGAACGCCGTGGTGGCGACGACGGCCTCCCCGGCGGCGCAAGTGATCGGATGCATCGCCGTCATGTCTTCGAGTGGAGTCAAGGATGCCGTCGTGGCGGCCTGCTCGATTCGGCGCACAAAAATCCCTTTCCGATCGGTGTGTGACTGCTGGCCGGCCGACGTGGGCCGCGCGTCCACCGAGATGCTGATTCGTCCTGACTGTTAGTTTCGTCAGAGTGAATGTTGGCGAATTGTCACGCTATGGCGGTGGTGGCTGATGTCTTTGCCCGGCCGCCTGCCGCCACCGTCGGGTCGATCGGCCCGCGAGCGGAGCAGTTGAGGATCTCCTCGCGTGTCATGTGAGGAAACCCTTCACGACAGACGGGTGGACCCGAACTCTTGGAGCCATCAGGTCAGTCAAACATTTTACACGTCGTCGACGAGGTCGTCGAGCGATACGCGGGACGGGCTTGTTCAGCAATGACCGCACGGTGACGCGGTCAGTGAGAAAGTCTGGTCTGTCGGGGTTGTTAAAGCCGACGGTACCCTTACAACCGGCGCGCATGCCCGCATAGGGGTAGCGCTGAAATCGCGGGTGTTAATACACCCCGCGGATGCCGGTTTCGCAATCTCGGGTGGCGTGACAAATACTGGCCATGCCACTCTCGGGTGGCGAGTTAAATGTGGTCTCTTGTCGCTTTCCTCCGGACTTTTTCGCCCCTTGGGGCGTGTCAAGTGTGATCAGATGGGTCAGCTGGTTCAGGAACGCGGGCATCGGCGATGATCGGGCGGCAGGCGCGGCACTCCTCGGTGATCATTGGGACTCGACATCCAGATGATCACTGACGGCCGTGCCTGCCTCTTACTTGGCCTGACCAGCCCTATACGACTTTGCCCCCAGACCCTGACTCGAGCGCGTGTAGGTCAGTCGTGCAGGCTTGCCGCCAGCGTCGTCAGTGCGGCGCTGGACAGGTCCGTACCTGGGACGCCGCCAGCCGGCAGGGTCACCGGGGCCGACGTGTAGTGGCCGATGTGGTAGTGGGTGGCAAGAGCACCACCGATGAAGCCGGCGATACCGGCGGTGACGATGGCGGCCGCGCCGAATCCCTTGCCCGCCACCACGGCCGCCTCGGCGGCCGTGGCGGCCGCGGCGCAGGCGACCGGCGAGTTTGAGACGCTGAACGCCAGCGGCGAGTTGTCGACCCGCTGTAGATTGACGAACGACTCGATATCAATCATCACGTTGCCCTCGCAGACGTTATCGTGGGAAGTTGACGAAAGTGCCAACAGCAACTTCCGGCCAAAGCTATCCAACTCCCGTCACTGTCACATCCACCGACCTGAGGATGCCCAGTTCCGTGTTCTCACCATTGATCTCCGCTAAATGATGACATATTATCCGGGGGTGGCGAGGCTCAATTAGTCAGGATTTCCCGTTGGTCAAGCTGCTGGATCCGCAACGAAGGCGTCGGCCCGATCGGCGGCGTGTCAGGACGGGTTGGTGGTGCATCGAGCCGTGGCCGGGTGTATTGACGGGTCCCCAGGGTGTCGCATCGCGCGCAAGCCGGCCGACCAAGGCGACGTTGTCGTCCCACGCAAGGCGGGCGGCCGCGCGGACGGCAGGCCTGATTGACAGCACATCGGCGGCTTGGCCGAGAGCCGCGCGCCATGCCGTCACGTCCGATGCTGTCATTCGCGGGGCTTCGCACGGTGCACCTGACCCGCCGGATCCGCCCGCTATTGTCAGCGGCGCGTCCGGAGTCGTGCTATTGCGGCATTACCGGGTGAAAACTCGACACCTTCGAGATCGACGATTCAGCGAATGCAGAAGATTCTCCCTCACCTCTCTGGTGGTCATCTTGGTGTGATTATTGCTAGACTTTCCGGTGTATCGGCTAGGAAACCCGGAGCGCACCTTCTGGTGTTGTCCTTCTAACTAGGGGAATGTATGGAGATCAACTCTGTCGAAAAGGCTGCTCGTCGATGGGGTGCAGGATCGGTTGAATCGATGGAGATGTCGACCGAGATGCTTCCGTTGCTGTGCGCCACCGTCATATGCACGGAAGCCCTCGCGGAACGGTTTGCTTACGCGCTAGAGCGGACGCGCGCAGCTCGCGCGGTGCGGGGGGGCGCGGCGTCTCTTCAGTCGACGCGATCGGATCTGATTGCCGCGCGGGGCGAGCTCTCCGCTATGTCGGTGGATGACTTGAACACCATGATCTCGAACATCTAACCTGGTTGCGACCAACTGGATTGCTGTCGGAACGGGGTTGTCGACGCACGCGATCGACGACCCCGTTCCGGCATTGACGCGGCTGCAGGCACCCACGTGATCGCGCCATCGCGGTCGCCGGTCGGTGCGGCACGCAGACGAGCTGAACCCCGGTTTGCGGTCAGGGCGGCCACCGACAATTCGGCCCCGCGCCCGCTGCCAGCGGCCCCAGCCGACCTGGTGTGAAACTGCAGGCCGTCGTCACCGACTCGCCTCGTCGTCATCGCGGTCCGCCAACGACGCTCCTGACACCGAGCGCTCGCCAAGCGCTGGTCCGCCGACTGGTCGACGCCGGGCTGATGACGCGATGAGCTCGCCCGTGGGGCTCGCCCAACGCGCCAGGCTTGCGCTGCCGCAACGGGTACTGCTACTGCTGGCGGTCGCGGTGGCGAACTTGGTCATCAAACTCCGCTCCGGCGGCTGCGTCAGGTCCTGGAGCGGCTCAGCCGCGGTGCTCGCCCCGCGACCAATCGTCAGGCATCGGCCGCGCGGACCGCGGTGGTGTTGGTGAGCCCGCGCTGCGCGCAGGACGGATGCCTGAAACGGTCTGTGGCCGCCGCACTGCTGTGTCGGGCCTGGGGGAACGTGGCCGACGTGGTGTGTCGGGGCTCGCAGCAGGGAGTTTGCCGCCCACGCCTGTGTGGTCGTCGGGGACCAGGGTTTCTTTCAGGCGATTCAGACCACGGCCAGCGGCAGCAGGGCGCACCGGGCTGGGTAGCTCGGATGAACCGATCGGGTAGCTGCGACGGCGTGTGCCACCGAGCGTCCCTCGGCGATTGCCCATACCACCAGCGACGCACCCCGGTGGGCGCCACACAGCCGAAACACCGGGTGTGGCGGTCGGAACCGACGGAAAGCGTGCCGCGGGCGGAAAGCTGAAGGCCGAGACGACCTCACCCTGGCGTCGTTTCCCGCCGGCTGTTCCCCACGTCACTTGCGATGGCCGCCGCAGGGACCCACCCCCGGGTCTGTACGCATGGCTACCTGGTCTGCGGCGGTGCCGCGCTGGTCGCTGTGGTGATGGGCTGAGCTGTCTCAGCGCCTGTCGATGCGGGCCAGGCCGCGGGCGTCACGTCGGGCGATGCCCCGGGAAACCCGCAGCGGATCCCAGCCTCTTGTTCGATCGGGTAGCAACGAGGTGTTGGCGAACACGGTGCCGGCTCGGACTTCTGACAGCACGTCACGGCCGAGGATCTCGCCGGCGCACAGTGCGCCGCCGATCATGGTGCCGGCGACGCCGATGCCGGCGCGAGTGCTCTGGCCGACGACGTACAGCCCGGCGACCGGTGTCAGGAAGCTCGGCCGGCGGCTGATGCCGCCCCAGTTGGCCACTCCGTACGGGGTGCCGCCGCTCGAACCCACGTAGCGCCGTTGGGTCAGCGGCGTGGCCAGTTCCTGGTGCACGATGCTGCCGCGCAGCGGGCCGAGGGCTCGTTCGCCAGCCGCCAGCATCGCCGCGGCCCATCGCCGCTTGGCGGCCAGGTAGTTGCTGTCACGGCGATAGTCTCCGGCGCCCCACGGGTATCCAGTCGGGGCCAGCGTGATCAGTTGCAGGTTGCTGTGCCCCGGCGGACATGTCGTCGAATACGGGTCCTTGACCGAGGCGAAGGAACAGAACAGGCTCGGAGTGTCGGGCATCTCGCCGGCGTCGAGCCCGGCCCAACTGCGTTCGACATCCTCGGTCGGATGCCACCACAGGTTGGCATTGGGCAGCTCGAACCTGCGGTCCAGCCCGAGATACAACACAACGACGGCCGACCGCATCGCGGCTCGTTCGGTGCGGGCGATCAGCGCCTGGGGGAAGTTGCGGGCGCCGCCAGCCAAACGTAGGACGGTGGCGCGATAGTCAGCGTTGGAGACGACCAGCGGCGCGTGCTCGATGGCGCCGTCGGTCAGCCGCACGCCCCGAGCCCGGCCGTCCTCGATGAGGATCTCCGCGACGGGCGTGCGCGTGCGCAGCTCGCCGCCGTGGCTTTCCAGCACCTCGACGAGACCGGCGACCATCGTCTGGCCGCCGCCCTCGGGATAGTAGGCGCCGCGCAGATAGGAGTCGAGCATGTCGAGGTGATTGCCGACGGTGATCTTCGACGGTGCGGCGCCGTAGTTACCGGCCTGAGCGGCGAGAACTGTCCGGGCTCGGGGCGTCAGCCCACAGTGGTCGAACAGTTCCGAGAGACTGCGTCGCCGCCATCCGGTCAGCTCGGGGTTGGCCAGCAGGGACTCGACGCTCGCCGTGCGCACCGGGTCGCAGATCGAGGAACAGATGCGGATGAACTCATCGATCCCGCTAGTCTCGACGGGCAGGGCGCGCACCAGGCGGTCGCGGTAGCGAGGCCAGCCGGTCGGCACGTCCACGGCCAGGCTGGGCAGCACAATCCGGTCGAAGCCGTCCTGGTCCATCGGCAGGAACCGGACCCGGTCTCGTAGCCCGAGCCCGGACAGCACAGCAGGCAGTGTCCCGTCGGGGCCGCAGTCGCCGAGGTAGTGCACGCCAACGTCGAACTCGTACGTCCGGCGCCGACGGAACACGTGGCCGTTGCCGCCCGCGACATCGTGCTGTTCTGCGACGAGCACGCGGTATCCGTGCGTGGCGAGATAGGCGGCGCATGTCAGGCCGCCGAACCCGCCGCCGACGACGATCGCGTCCCAGCCCATGATGGCTCCTCAGATGGCGATGCCGCCGTCGATATGGAAAACGGATCCGGTCACGTACGCCGCCCGCTCGGAGGCGAGGAAGGCGGTGAGCCCGGCGACCTCGTCCACCGTGCCGAACCGGCCGAGCGGGACGGCGTCGAGCAGCCGCGCGCGGGCCTTGTCGGTGAGCTCGCCGGTCATGTCGGTCTCGATCAGGCCCGGTGCGACCACATTCGCCCGCACTCCATACCGTCCGACCTCCTTGGCCAGCGTCTTGGTGAAGGCGATCACGCCCGCCTTGGACGCCGAGTAGTTGCTCTGGGTCGGATTGCCGTACACGCCCGACACCGACGAGATGGTGACCAGGCTGCCGGACCGGCGTTTGACCATGCCGAACGCGACCGCCTTGCACACGTGGTAAACCCCGTCCAGGTTGGTGTTCATCACGGCGTGCCAGTCCTCGTCCTTCATCAGCACGAGCGGCGCGTCCCGGGTGATTCCCGCCGAGGTGACGGCCACGTCAACAGGCCCAAGGTCCCGTTCGGTCGCCCGGATCCAGAGCTGGACGGCGAGCGGGTCCGTGACGTCGACCCGCTCGGCCCGCACCCGGCCGCCGAACTCCGCCGCCTGCTTGATCAGATCCTCCGCTGCCCGCTCGTCGGAGCGGAAGCAGAAGCTGACGTCGTGCCCGTCCTCGGCCAGCCGGAGCACGCAGGCCCGGCCGATTCCACGGGATCCGCCGCTGACCAATGCCACTTTGGACATTCTCACCATCCTTTGTGGAGATTCCGGTAGCTGACCGCCATCCTGGACACCGTGAGGACGGGTGCGCCCCGGACCGAGCTGCCGCCCGTGAAGATCATCGTGTCGCCGAGCACCGCGGCGACGCTGACGCGGTGCTCCAGAAGGTCGCCTGGCAGGACAGGGCGATGGAACTCGACCTCGGTCGCGGCGCCGAGCAGCATCGTGGCGCCGGCGTCGGGCTTGCCGGCGAGCACGCCGGCGCTCTGCGCCCACGACTCGACCAATAGCACCTGGGGATACGCGCCATCGGCGCCGTGGTACCAGGGCTCATCCCGGGTGATCTTCCTGACGGTGTGGATATGGCGACCGGCAACGAGTTCTCGCACCGAATCGACGAGCAACATCGGCGGTCGGTGCGCGAGGATCTCGCTGATCTCGGTCACGCCGTTCCTCCCACTCGCAGACGGAGCCGGACTGTGGCCACGGCACCGCGACCGGTCGACGCGTGTGCGGAACAGCGCCACCGCTGGCCGTCCCGGCGCCAGCTGACGGTGATGGTGAGCTCGTCGCCAGGCAGCACCGGCGCCCTGAACCGCGCCGATTCGAGTGCAGCCAGCTCGAGGCCGGCCTCGGGCGCGAGCAGCAGCGCGCCGAGTCGCGCGTACTCGACCAGGCACATGCCGGGGAAGATGGGGGAGTCCGGGTAGTGGCCGGCGAACACCGGCTCGTCCGGACTGATCGGCACGCGGACCGTGTCGCCGGACACCACCTGGAGCTGCCCGATGACGGGGCTCACAGTCTTCAACGCGGGCTCCCGATCAGCCGGAGGACCACGCACGCCGACGATCCGTCCGTGTCGACCGCGGTGACCAGCGCGAATCGGTCCACATGAGACGGATTGAGCTCGGCGGCGGCAAGTACGGAGACGAGTTGGAAGGTGGCTGAGGCCGACGACGCGTCCCCCGGCAGGCCGTCGATCCACGTCGGCCGCCCCGCCAGCAGTTCCCTTTCCTGCGTGGTTCCAGTGCCGGACACGGCCCAGATCCTGTTCCCGGCACAGGAAGCCGACACCAGGGCGGCGTCCACACAGTCACGCAGGGCAGCGCCCGGACTCCCGTCCAGACACAGCCGCGACCGGACCGCGAGAATCTCGGCGCGGCCTGGCGCGTCGTGGTCGACCGACTCGGCCAGCGTCGCGGCGCAGCCTTCGGTCAGCGGCTTCGGGATCTCGTGGGGCGGACGGGCGAGGTCGATCAGCCGTGCCCGCGCCGGACTGCACTCCTCGGCGGCGCCGACCAGCACACGTTTCGCACGGTGGGAGCGGATCAGCCTGCCGGTGTAGGAAAGAGCCATCAGACCCGCCGTCCGGCCGCCGGCGATCGTCACGTTCGGGCCGCGCAGCCCGTGCCAGATCGCGCATTGACCGGCCGCGCAGTTCATCACCGTGTTGGGGAACAGTGCCGGGTCGACCCGGTGCGGTCGCGCGGCGGTCAGCGACGAGCGGGTGAAGTCCATCATGCTCTGCGCGCTGCCGGTGGTGGTGCCCAGCACCAGCCCGGTATCCGCGCCGGTGTCGCAGCCCGTGTCGGCGATCAGATCGCCGACGGTGGCGATGGCCAGCGCCGTGAGTCGAGTCATCGACCGCGTTCCCTTGCTGCCGAGCGCCTCCCGCGCGCTGAAGTCCGGCACATCGTGGCCGGTGGCCCTGCGTCCGAGGAAGGCCTCGCGGCCCCGTCCGTACGGCGAGATCGCGGACCATCCGGTGAGCACGAGTTTGGTCACGACCGCTCCCGGTGCCTGCCAAGGATCACGACGGCGTTGTTGCCACCGAACGCGAGTCCGTTGTTCTGTACGATGTCCAACTCCGCGGCCACGGCCTCGTTGGGCACACAGTCGATGGCGCACTCCGGATCGGTGCGCACGTGGTTGATCGTCGGCGGGATGAAGCCGTGTGTGATCGCCAGCGAACAGGCGACGGCTCCGATCGCGCTGGCCGCGCCCATGGTGTGCCCCAGCATCGATTTCAGGGACACCGTCGGGGGCGGCCGGTCGCCGTAGACCTGGCGGATCGCCTTGGTTTCGGAGACGTCGTTCACCTTGGTGCCGGTGCCGTGCGCCGAGATCAAGTCGACCTGGTCCGGGGTGATGCCGGCGTCGGCAAGGGCCAGTTCGACACAGCGCGCGACACTGTCCTGGTCGGGTGCGACAGGGTGGAAGGCATCGCAGTTCAGACCCCAGCCCAACACCTCCGCGTAGATGCGCGCACCACGGGCGAGCGCGGAGTCCACCGTCTCCATGAACACCACGCCGGCGCCCTCGCCGGTCAGGATGCCCTTGCGGTCGACGTCGAACGGCTGGCAGTGCTCGGGCGCGATCGTGCCGAGCCGGTAGAAGCCGGCGAAGGTCTTGCGGCAGATCGCGTCGGCGCCGCCGCAGATCGCGAAGTCGACTTCGCCGGCGCGGACCGCATCGAAACCGTCGCCGATCGAGTAGTTGCCTGCGGCGCAAGCGGTCCCGACGGTCATGATCTCCACATCGGAGAGTCGCAGCTCGCGCGCGACCTCGGTGGCCAGCCGGCTGGCCACGGCACGGCGGGCCAGCAGCGGATCGAGCGCGCTCCCGCCGGCCAGCTCCGACTCGGTCAGCGTGTCGAGCTCGTGCGCCTCGCCGTCAGTGGTGCCGATGGAGATCAGCCCCCGACGGTCGCGCAGGGTCTGTTCGTCGGTACCGGCATCCCGGACGGCCATCCGGGCCGCCGCGACGGAGAACCGGCTGGCTCGGCCGAGTTCGCCCACCGGCATCGTGCGGATCCAGTGCTCCGGCCGGAAATCGGTCACCTCGCAGCCGTTTCCCGATGCGAAGCCGGTGGTGTCGAACACCGTGATCGGCCGGACACCGCTGCGGCCGGAGCGCAGCCCGTCGGTGAACTCCGGCACACCGATGCCGATGCTGGAGATCACGCCCAGTCCGGTCAGCACGACCCGGTTGGTCCTCATGGCCGCCTCCCCAGTTCCGCCGCCAGCAGCGGGCCGATGGTCGCCAACGGCGCCGGCAACAGCATGAGCTCGTGCTCGCTGTCGATGTCGTGGCACGTGAACTCGCCGGCCACATGCGGTGACCAGCGGCGGACCGCTTCGTCGGCCGGCGGCGCGTCCCGGCCGGCCCGGAAGAACGTCACGTCGCCGGCGAAACGGCGCGGCACGAACCGGGTACCGAGCTTCCCGTGATTGCCGATGACGGCGATCAGGTTGCGCAGCTGGTCGGCGCCGAAGCCGGCCAGCGCGGGGTTCTCCGCCGTTACCGCCGCCAGAATCGAGCCGACGTCCTGGTCGTCGCCGAAGTGGTCGGCGCGATATCCCAGGTAGGCCAACAGCTGCACGAGCAGTTCACGCTCCGGGAGGATCGGCTGTGCCCGTTCGGCCGGGTAGGTGTCGAGGATGGCCAGCAGGTCGACCTGCTGGCCCTGGTCCTGTAACCGCACGGCGATCTCGTGGGCGACGTAGCCGCCGAACGACCACCCGAGAAGCCGGTACGGTCCGTTCGGCTGGATCCGCCTGATCCGCTCGACATGATCGGCCGCGATTGCCGACACGCTCTTCGCGGGCCTGGCGGGTTCGAGGATGCCGCCGGTCTGCAACCCGTAGATCGGCGTGTCCAGATGAGCGGACAGGCCGAGATACGGCCACGCGAGACCGACGCCGCCGTGCACGCAGAACAGGGGAGGCTGGTCGTCGCCGGGCCGGATCGGCAACACCGGCGCGAACGCCTCCCGGCTACGGATCGACGGCCGGGCGCAGAGTTCGGCGACTCGGCCGGCCCACAGAAAGCCGATCGTCTCGACGTCCTCGGTGGCCAGCAGCTCATTGGCCCAGGTCCAGTTCGCCACCAGGGTGTCGTCCTGGATCAGGGTATCGACCGCGAGCACGTGACGCAGCGGCATCTCGTCATCGGCGCCTGCGCCGATGAACTCGTTCTCCGCTGCCGGGGACCAGTCACCGGCGACCGGCTTGAGCCGGCCGAGATAGTTGAACCCGATCTGTGGTGCGGATAGCGCGGCCAGTGCCGGCGCGGTCTCCGGATTGAGGTGTCGTAGCAAGCCGTAGCCGATCCCGTTGTCGGGCACCGCGTCGAGCCTGCGTGTCACCTCGTCGAGCGCCTCGGCGGGGGAGCGCCCGGTGACGTCGAGGCTGACCGGGTAGGCGCTGGTGAACCAGCCGACGGTCCGGGTCAGGTCCACATCGGACATCAGCGCCTCGCGTCCGTGCCCTTCCAGTTCGACGGCCACCGGACCCTCACCGCGCCAGTCCGTGAGTGCCAGCGCCAACCCCGTGAGTAGTGTCCGCTCGATGTCGAGGCCGTTGAGTGGTGCGGCGGGCAGTGCGGTCCGCAACGTACCCATGGTGGCAGTCTTGTCGCGCGTGGGGGAAAGGTCGGCTTCCAGCAGGCGGCCGGCGTGCATAGCCGTCCACAGCGGCAGCTCGGACCCGCGATCGGCAGCTGCGTCCCGCAGCACCTCGGACCAACGCCGCGCCGATGTCAGCGTCGGTTCAAGGGTTTCGCCCTGGTAGGCGGCGAGCAGGTCCGGCAGCAGCACGCGCCAGGACACGCCGTCCACCGCGAGGTGATGCACGGTGATCAGTAGGCGTCCCCGCTCCCGAGGGCCACCGTCGAACCACACGATCTGAACGACAACGCCGTCCGGCGGCTGCAGCAGTTCGCGCGTCGCACGTGCCGTCTCGCGGACGAGATCGGGCAAGCCGTCCGCCGCGAAGTCCACTGTGGACACGACGTTGGCCGCGTCGACCGAGCCGACGGGCAGGACGTCGATAGTCCAGTCGTCGTTCAACCGCATGCGCAGCATGTCGTGGTGGTCGATCACCTTCTGCGCGGCGGAGGTCAGGGCGTCGAGGCGAAGCCCTGCCGGCACGTCGAGCAGCACCGACTGGCTGAATCCGTCTACCGGGCCGCCCAGTTCCCGCAGGTCGTGCATGACAGGCGTCAGCTCGACCCGTCCGACGCCATCGTCCGGCGCGACGACAGCGGCGCCGCGGCCGGCCGCGGTCGCCAGACCGGCGACGGTCCGGTGGGTGAACACGTCGGCGGGCGTGATCCTCAGACCGGCGCGGCGGGCCAGACTGACGAGCTGGATCGACAGGATGCTGTCGCCGCCGAGGTCGAAGAAGCTGTCGTCCGCACCGACTTCGGGCACGCCGAGCACGGACTCGAACACCTCCGCGAGCAGCTTCTCGACCCGTGTGTGGGCGGGCCGACTCGACCTCGAGACCAGATCGGGCGTCGGCAGCACCTTGCGGTCCAGCTTGCCGTTGGCGGTGAGCGGCAGCTGGTCCAGCGTGACCAGCGCCGTCGGCACCAGATGGTCCGGCAGCACCTCCGCCGCGAGCGCATGGGCGGTTGCCGGCTCGGGGCCGCCGACGAGATAGCCGACCAGGGTCGATCCGCGCACGGCCGCCGCCGCGGCACGCACGCCGGGCAGCGTGCGCAGCGCGACCTCGACCTCGCCGAGTTCGATCCGATGCCCACGCACCTTCACCTGATGATCAAGCCGTTCGATGAACTCCAGTTGGCCATCGGCACGCTGCCGTACCCGGTCGCCGGTGCGGTACATCCGGGCGCCCGGCGGCCCGAACGGGTCGGCGACGAAGGCCCGCGAGGTCTTGTCCGTGTCGCCGAGATAGCCGAGGCCGACGCCGTGGCCACCCACGTATAGCTCGCCGGTGACACCGACGCCGACCAGGGCGAGCCTTTCGTCCAGGACGTACAGCCGGGTGTTGAGGATCGGATCGCCGATCGGCGTCCGGCCGGCGGGCGCCTCGAGCAGCACCGCGTGGGTGACGTCGTCGGAGCATTCAGTCGGTCCGTAGGCGTTGACCAGTGGAATTCGGGGAAATCGGGCGAACCAACGGGCACAGAGGTCCGGTGCCAGCAGCTCGCCCGTCACGATCAGACAGTGCAGCGTCGGTAGCTGAGGGACTTGGGCGAGCGAGTCCCAGGCATCCAGCGTCGCGCGCAGCAGCGAAGGCACGACCTCCAGCACAGTAATGGCCCGATCCAGGGTCACGCCGAACAACTCGCCCGGATCCGCCGCGGTTTCCCGGGGCACGGTGATGACCCGGCCGCCGACCATCAGAGCGCCGAACATCTGCCAGACGGAGATGTCGAAGGTCAGTGGGGCGTTCTGCACCACCCGGCTGTCGGGGTCCAGCGCCAGGTTGTCGACCTTGGCGAGCAGGTGGTTGACCAACCCGCCGTGGTGCACCATCGCGCCCTTGGGTCGGCCCGTCGAGCCCGAGGTGAAGATGACGTACGCCAGATCAAGCGGATCGGGCACGACGGGCGTCCAGTCGTCCACTGTGGAGCCGTCGAGGACCATAACCTCGGCGAGCTGCGAACCGAGATCCGCCAAGCCTGGACTGACGAGCAGCAGCTCGACGCCGGCGTCGGCCACCAGCGTCTTCAGGCGGCCCAGCGGGGCCCGGGTGTCCAGCGGGACGTACGCTGATCCGGCGCCCCAGACGCCCAGCACACCGGCGATGACGTCGGGGCCCGGCTCCGCCAGGATGCCGATCAGCCGGCCCGGCGACAGCCGCGTCGCGACGGAACCCGCGCGTGCCAACAGCTCTCGGTAGCTGACCGAGTCGACGGCCGGCTCATCGCCCGAGTGCCGGACGATGCTGGCCAGCACCCCTGGGTGTTCCGCGCCCGCCGGTCCGACCAGCGGCGACGCGCTGAAGACGTCGATCGCCGCGACAGGTTGATCCGGGTCGCGGACCACTTCAGCGAGCAGGCGCCGCAGCCAGCCACCGATCCGTTCGGCCGTCGAGGCGTCGAAGAGATCGGCCGCGTACTCCAGTTGCAGTCGCATGCCGGATTTGCCGTGTTCGACGAATTCGAACGACAGGTCGAACTTGGCGGTGCCGGTGGACATCGGCTCGATCGTGCATTCGACGCCGGGCAGCGGCGGCGGCGTCCAGCTGTCGTCGTGTACGCCGATCAACACCTGGAACAGCGGCTCGCGGGACCTTGACCGCTCCGGCCCGACGGCGTCGATGAGCCGCTCGAAGGGCAGGTCCTGGTGCGCGTACGCGGCGAGGTCGGCGACGCGCACCCGCTCCAGCAGCTCACGGAAAGTCGGTGTGCCCGACACATCGGTGCGGAGCACCAGGGTGTTGACGAAGACGCCGATCAGGTCGTCGGTCGCCTCGTCGAGACGGCCGGTCACGGCCGTACCCAGTGGGATGTCCTGGCCCGCGCCGAGGCGGCTCAACAACGCCGCCACCGCGGCTTGCAGCAGCATGAACACGGTCGTCGAGCTCGTGCGAGCCAGCTCCACGATGCCGCGGTGTGCGGCCGCGTCCCAGTCGACCGTGACGACGCCGCCCCGCTGGCTGGCGACCGCCGGCCGCGGTCGGTCGGTCGGCAGGGTGATCTCCTCGGGCAGGTCGCGCAACGCTTCCCGCCAGTAGGTGTCGTCGACGGGTAGGTCGCGCTGCCAGAGCGCGTAGTCCGCGTACTGCACCGGCAGGTCGGTCCAGTTCGGCGGTTGGCCGGCCAGCCGTGCCGTGTAGGCGTCCGTCAGGTCGTTGCTGAGCGGCCGCAGCGAGCCCTCGTCGCCCGCGATGTGATGCAGGACGAGCAGAAGCACGCTGGCCTCGTCACCGACGAACAGTTCGGCACGCAACGGCACGTCCCGCACCAGGGCGAAACCGCGGCGTGCGCTGTCCCACGCCGCCCGATCCGGATCGTGCGTCTCGATCACGTCCATGGTCACCGGCTGGCCGAGAATGTGTTGGTACGGCAGACCGTCGACGTCCGGGAAAACCGTCCGCAGGCTCTCGTGTCGCAGGCTCAGATCGCCGATCGCCGATCGCAGCACGGCGACGTCGAGGCCGCCGGTGAACCGGAAGGTCAGCGGCATGTTGTAGGCGGGGCTGTCCGGCTCCAGCCGGTTGAGGAACCACAGCCGTTGCTGCGCATAGGACAGCGGGATCGGATCCGGTCGCTCGACCGCCCGCAGCGGCGGCCGGGCCGGGGCTGTCCCGTCCAGCCGACGGGCGAGGCCGGCGACGGTCGGCGCTTCGAACAGCGTCCGTACGGACAGCTCGACGCCCAGCGCCGACCGGACCCGCTTCACCAGCCGCACGGCCGTCAGTGAATGTCCGCCCAGGGCGAAGAAGTCGTCGTCCACGCCGACGCTTGGCACGTCGAGCACCTCGGCGAACAGGCCGGCCAACAGCTGTGCGCGCGGATCGGTGGCCGGGCGATCGACTGGTTTCACGGTCGACTCCGGGGCGGGCAGTCGACCTCGGTCGAGCTTGCCGTTGCCGTTGGTGGGCAACGCGTCCAACACGACTACCACGCCGGGAACCATGTAGGTCGGCAGGAATTCGGCGACCGCCTTGCGCAGCAGGGTCGCCTCGACCGCACCGGCCACGTAGCCAACCAGACGTTTGTCGCCCGGCTTGTCCTCGCGCAGCAGCACGGCCGCGTGTGTGACGCCCGGCTGGCTGGCGAGCGCCGCCTCGACCTCGCCGAGTTCGATGCGGTGACCGCGCAGCTTGACCTGGAAGTCGATCCGGCCGGCATACTCCAGCGTACCGCCGTCCGTCCACCGGGCCAGGTCGCCGCTGCGGTACATGCGCGAGCCGGGCGGCCCGAACGGATCCGCGACAAATCGCTGGGCGGTCAGCTCGGCGCGGTCGAGGTAGCCGCGGGCCAGTCCCGCGCCGCCGATGTAGAGCTCGCCGAGGACGCCAGCCGGCACTGGTCGCAGCGCGCCGTCCAGCACGTAGACGCTGGTGTTGGCCAACGGACGACCGATCGACGGCGTGCCCTGCTCGTTGGACGTGGAGTAGATGGTGGTCTCGCTCGGACCGTACGCGTTGATGACGGCCTTCGCGGCCGTTCGCAGCGCTTCGGACAGTGCGTCGGTCAGCGGCTCGCCGGCCGTCAGCACGGTGATGCCCGCCAGGCAGTCCGAACGACTGTCCACAAGTGACTTCCAGAGCGTCGGCGTCGCCTGCATGATCGTGGCGCGTGCGGCGATGGCCAGGTCCGCGAGTTGGTCTGGGTCACGGACCTCGCTGTGTGTCGCCAGCACCAGCCGGCCGCCGGTCAGCATCGGGACGAACAGCTCAGTGTTGCAGATGTCGAAGCCGAAGGTGCTGACGCTGAGCAGCACATCACCGCTGTGCGCCGCCAGCCGTCCGCACATGTCCATCAGCACGTTGACCAGGCTGGACCAGGTGACGACTACACCCTTGGGCACACCGGTCGAGCCGGAGGTGTAGAGCACGTAGGCCGCGCCGTCAGGATCGGCTTGAACGCCGAGGCTGCTGGCGTCATAGCCGTCCGCGCCGGCGGTATCTGTCAGCACGACAACAGGTTGCGCGTCGTCGAGAATGAACTTGACGCGGTCGGCCGGATATCCCGGATCGATCGGCAGGCACACCGCCCCCGCCTTGCACACCGCCAACGCCGCTACGACCATGTCGATCGAGCGGGGAATCACCACCGCCACCGGACGTTCCGGGCCGGCGCCACGGTCGACGAGCATTCGGGCGAGTCGGTTCGCCCTGGTGTGCAACTCGCGGTGGGTCAGCTGCTGGCCGTCGCACACCACGGCGGCCGCGTCGCTCTCGCAGTGGCGTTCCAGCAGCTCGACAAAGCCCTGCCAAGGCAGCGCACGCTCGGTCTCATTCCACTGGCCGACGATCTTGTCGTGCTCCGCCAGGTCCAGGAAGCTCAGCCAGGCAAGGGGAAGGTCGGCGTTCTCGGGCACTCGGCGCAGCAGCATGGCCAGCCTGGAGGCCAGCGCCTCGGTCTGCGCGCGGGTCGCTCGGGCCGGCGAGTATTCGACGCGCAGGCTGAGTCCGGTGCCGGGCTCGACGAAGACCGTCAGCGGGTAGTGCGTGCCGCTGAACATATCGACGCCGCGGAGCCGCAGGCCGGAGGCAACCTCTTCGCGCCGTTGGCCGCTCAGCGACTTGTTCTGGAACACGAACATGGTGTCGAACAGCTCGCCGACGCCGACGGCCCGTTGTACCGCAGCTAGACCGATGTGGTTGTGCGGCTGCAATGACAACTGCCGATCCTGGATTCCGGTCAGCAGTTCGGTGACGGTCGCGGATGGGTCGAGCTGGACCCGGGCCGGCACGGTGTCCAGGAACAGGCCGATCATGGCCTCCACGCCGGACAGCTCCGGCGGCCGACTCGAGTTGACCGTGCCGTAGACGACGTCGGTCTTGCCGGTCAGCATGCCGAGCAGGACGGCGTAGCAGCCTTGAGCCACCGTGCTCAACGTCAGGCCACGCGACCGCGCCCACCGCGTGAGCCGGTCGGTGTCCACCGCCGACAGCTCCACCGTCACCCGCTCCGGCATCATGGCGGGGCCGTCGGCGTACAGCCGTGTCGGCTCGGCGAAGTCGGCGAATACCCGCCGCCAAGCAGTCACTGCGGCGTCGCGGTCGCGGCCCGCGAGCCACGCCAGGTAGTCGCGGTACGGGGTGACAGGTGGCAGTACGGCGGCCGCGCCGTGCTGGTAGTACGCAAGCAACTCGTCGACCAGCAAGGGCATCGACCACCCGTCGATCAACAGGTGGTGGATGGTGAAGACGAAGCTGTGCGCGGCGGGACCGGTGTGGACGAGGGCGACGCGGAGCAGCGGCGGCCGGCCGAGGTCGAACCGTCGAGAACGTTCGGCGAGCGCGACGGCGGGCACCTCGCCGGCTGGCGCGTTGATCTCACGCCAGGGTACGGCGACGGCGTCGGGAATCAACGCGGCGACCCGGCCGGACCGGCCGTAGCGGAACGCGGCTCGCAGGTTGTCATGTCGGGCCAGCAGCAGCTGGACCGCTTCGCGCAGCGCCGAGGAGTCCAGCTCGCCATCGAGCTCGGCGACCAGTTGCTCGCAGTAGACGTCCACGCCGTGCTGGTCGAAACCGGAGTGGAACAGCATGCCTTCCTGGAGCGGCGTGACCGCCAGGACGTCGGACAGACTCGTGCGCACGCGTTCGTCCTTTCTGGGATCAGCTTCGCTTGGCCAGCAGCACCCGGTGCATCGGTGTGTCCACCAGTGCGATCCGATGCAGCCCAGCGCTTTCCAACCAGGCGTCATAGTCGTCGACGGTGTACGCGCCGCCGCCGCCGGTGGCCAGCATCGAGGTGGCGAACAGCCGGAAGAAGCGGTTGTGTGTCGAGCGCGGGCCCTGCCGGTCATCGATGATCTGGTCGACGATCGCGACGATCCCGTTGTCGCCCAACGCCGAGGCGACCCGCTTGGCCAGCAGCCCTGCACTGTCGCCGCTCTGTAGGTGGAAGATGTTCACCAACAGCACCAGGTCGAAGTCGCGGCCGAGATCGTCGCTGGTGAAGTCGCCGTCGAAGGTGGCGAACCGGTCGGCGACGCCCAGCCGGAGGCTCTGCTCCACGGCGATCTTGAGTATGAGCTCCACGTCGATGCCGACGGCGGACAGTCCGGGGAACTCCTGAAGCAGCAGATGGCTGTAGAGGCCGGAGCCGCAGCCGATGTCCAGCATCCGGGCGGACTCCGTGGTCGGCCAGCCCAGCTCGCGCAGCGCGCGGCCCAGTTCGCGCACGATCGGCGGCGCCCAGAAGTTGATGCCGGTGACCAGCGATTCGTATTCGTACTCGGAGATCCGGTTGCCCTGCTCGGATCCGCTGGCGTCGTAGCGGCCGGACCGAACGGCGTCGGCCAGCCCGCGCCAGGCGTCCCAGGCCAGCTTGCGGTCGTAGCCGATCTTGCCGGTCAGGCTGAAAAGCCCGGTCGGCGACAGCACCTCGGCCATCGCCGGAGCCAGGGTGTAGCCGACGACGCCGTCGTCGGCGACCTCGCGAGCGACGATTTCATACGCGTACAGGGCCTCGAGCAGCACGCCGGTCGCCTTCGTGTCGGTGCCCAGCTGCTCGGCGAGCTCGTCGGCCCGCGCCGGGGCAGTGCCGAGCGCGTCGAAGACGCCCAGGTCGTGGGCAGCCTCGATGACGCCCGGGGCCCACAGCGCGATGAGGTGCTCGTACACCCGGTGCGCAGCCATCACGACGTCCGAGTTGGCGCCGTCCGCTGGCAGCAGACCGGTATCGACCAGCGGCAGGATGTTGGTCATGGTGTGCTCCTGGTGACTACGTCGGTTTGTGCCGATTGCCCAGCCGCAGAACTGCGACTGCGAGCAGACCGTCGGGATCGACGGCCGTGATGACGGCGATGGCGGGTTCATCGGTTGCCGAGGCGAGCACTCCGGCGACGGCGAAGCCGGCGCTACTCGCCCCGGTGTCACCCACCAGCGCTGTCATGTCCGGCGCCCTGGTGAGCACGTCGTGATCAAAGACGTCGTCGAGCGCGCGGTGTGTGGCGTCTGGCGCGAATCCGCTGCGCGCCACGGCCCAGACCCGCGCCGGATCGATGCCGGCAGCAGCTAGTGCGTCAAGGACCGCCGTGCGCAGAATGCCGTCGACGTCGTTGTTGTTGTGCACGCGTGAAGTCATGGCGAGGATCTCGGCGACCGGCCGACGGCCCTGCGGGACGGCGTCCGCCCGTTCGACCAGGAACAGCACGCCGCCTTCACCCAACGGGGCGCGGCGGTCGCACACCTCGCCCCACCGCCGGTGCTCCAGCCAGCATCGTTGGTCGGAGAATTCCTCGACCGCGCCGGCCACCACACTGGTCGCGCGGTTGTCGTCCAGTAGACGTTTCGCGTAGGCGAGGGCGGCCAGCCCGGCGGCCCGGCCGTTGGCGATCGTGGCGTTGGGCCCGCGGAGGCCGTACCAGATGGCGCACTGGCTGGCCGCGCGGTTCATCACCCCGTTGGGGATGACAGCCGGATCGACGAGCGTCGGCCGGCTGGCCAGCAACGAGGTCCTGGTGAACTCCATCATGCTCTGCAGGCTGCCGGTGGTGGTGCCGAGCACGATCGCCGTCTCCTCGTCGACGCCTGGGCCTTCGGCCAGTTCGCGCATCGCGACCAGTGCGATGGCGGTCGCGCGGTCGATCGCCCTGGTGCCCTTCCTGCCCAGGGCCGAGGTCGGACTGAAGGCCGGCAGCAGGTTGGCCAGCCGGTCCGGCACAGCCCACCGGTCGGCGTCCACATCGGCCGCTGTCGGCCGGCCGGTCCGCACGCCGTCGACCAGGGCCGCGCTGCCGATCCCGTACGGGGACACCGCGGACCAGGTGGTGATCACAGCGGCCGTCATCGTGTCGCCCCGTATCTGCCGAGCAGCACGATCGCGTTGTTGCCACCTAAGGCCAGGCCGTTGTTCTGGACCACGTTGAGCTCTGTGGCGACCGACTTGTTGGGCACACAGTCGATGGGGCACTCGGGGTCGGTGCGCACGTGGTTGATGGTCGGCGGGATGAAACCGTGCTTGATCGCCAGCGCACAGGCGGCGACGCCGAGCGCGCTGGCCGCGCCCATTGTGTGTCCCAGCATGGACTTCAGCGACACCGTGCGCGGCGGCCGGTCGCCGTAGACCTCGCTGATCGCCCCGATCTCGGTGATGTCGTTGGCTTTGGTCCCGGTGCCGTGCGCGGAGATCAAGTCCACATCGGACGGTTTGACGCCCGAGCTGTTCAGCGCCTTGCGTATGCAGCGGGCGATGCTTGCCTGGTTGGGGGCGACCGGGTGGTGCGCGTCGCAGTTCAGCGCGCTGCCGAGCACCTCGGCGTAGATCTCGGCGCCTCGGCGAAGCGCCGAGTCGAGGCTCTCCAACAGCAGCACACCGGCGCCCTCCCCGGTCAGGATGCCCTTGCGGTCGGCGTCGAAAGGCTGGCAGTGCTCGGGTGCGATCGTGCCCAGCCGGTAGAATGCGGTGAACGTCTTGCGGCACATCGCGTCGGTGCCTCCGCAGAGGGCGAACTCGGATTCGCCCGAGCGGACGGCGTCGAAGCCGTGGGACACGGCGTAATTGCCGGCCGAACACGCCGTCCCGAAGGTCGTTGCCTCCACGTTGGACAATCCGAGCTCCTGTGCGGTGGCCGTGGCCAGCCGCACCGGTGACACCCGCTCGACGACCAGCCGGTCGGTCGCGCCGAAGCCGTCGCTGATCTCGGTTTCCACCAGGCTGTCCAGATCGGCGGACTCGCCGTCGGTGGTGCCGATCGAGACCATGCCGCGCACGGCCCGCAGCTGCTCGGCGGTCAGACCGGCGTCGGCGACGGCCATGCTGGACGCCGCGGTGGCGAACTGGGTGGCCCGGCCGAGCCGGTCCGGGTCGAGCGTCCTGAGCCAGCGCCGCGGCTCGAAGTCGGGAACCTCGCACCCGTTGCCGCTGGCGAAGCCGGTGGTGTCGAAGCGGCTGATCGGGCGCACGCCGCTGCGACCGGCACGCAGGCCTGAGGTGAACTCCGCCGCTCCGGTGCCGATGCTGGAGACGGCCCCGATGCCCGTGACAACCACCCGACGGCCGGTTGCGTGGTGTGTGGTTCCCATCCCCGTCACCAGCCGGCGACCTCGGCCAGCACCGTCTGCACGCCGGCGAGGGTGGTCATCCGGGCCAGCTGTTCGGGCTCGATCTCCACGTCGAACTCACGCTCGAGGGCGGCGAGCAGCTCGATCGCGCCCATCGAGTCGACGCCGTGGTCATGCACGAACGAGCTGTCCAGCATGACCTCGTCCGGCTCGAGTTCCAGGATGTAGCAGACGATGCTCTTGATCTTGTCGGCGTTCTCGGCCAATGCGGTGCTCACGGTGGCTCCTCAGGGTCGGGGCGGGCAGGGGTGGTCAGCGGGCGGCCATGCGGGCGACGAGGCTGGCCGGTCGCAGATCGGTCCAGTGCTGCTGCACGTAGTCCAGGGCCTCTGTGCGGGTGCTCGCCTCCTTGACCACGTCCCAGCCGGCCGGCACCTCGGCGAACGACGGCCACAGGCTGTGCTGGTTCTCGTGGTTGCGCAGCACCAGGAAGGTGCCGTTCTCGTCGTCGAACGGATTGGTCATAGCCAGGGCTCCCCTTCTGCGTCCATGTCGAATTCGGTGTCGAAATCTGTGGCGATCTCGGCCAGCTGTCGCTGTGACAGGGCCGGCTCGGGCCTGCCCACCGGCTTCGGTCGGCAGGCCCGCACGACCAACGCCAGCGCCTCGGGGGTCTGGTGGGTGAACAGCTCCCTCGGGGTGACCGCCAGGCCGATCCGTTGCGCCCTGGCCGCCACCTGGACGGCCAGCAAGCTGTCGCCGCCGAGGTCGAAGAAGCCGTCGTCGGCGCCGACGGTCCCAACGCCGAGCACCTCGGCGAACACCGCGCACAGCTCCTTCTCCCGTGCTGTGGAAGGCCTTCGTCCCGTCGTGTGTGCGAAGTCGGGTGCCGGGAGCGCTCGGACGTCGACCTTTCCATTGGCAGTCAACGGAATCTCGGCGACCACGACCACCGCGGCCGGCACCATGTGTGCCGGCAGCGAACGCGCGACGAACGCGCGCAGCGTCCGGCTGTCCATGTCGGCCGTCGTGACGACGTAGCCGACCAACGTGGTCCGCCCAGGCGGGTCCTCACGGGCGACAACGGCAGCCTGCGCCACGCCGGGATGGCAGCGCAGCGCCGAGGCGACTTCACCGAGCTCCACCCGGAAGCCGCGGATCTTGACCTGGTCGTCGGAGCGGCCGAGGTAGTCCAGCGTGCCGTCGGGCAGCCAGCGGGCGATGTCGCCGGTCCGGTACAACCGGTCGCCGGGGCGGCCGAGGGGATCGGCGACGAACCGGGCGGCGGTCAGCCCCGGGCGCCCGAGATAGCCGCGGGCGACTTGCTCGCCACCGACGTACAGCTCACCGCGCACGCCGGGCGGCACGGGACGCAGCTGCCCGTCGAGCACCCTGACCGTGGTGGTGCTCATCGGCCGGCCGATCGACGGCTTCCCGGTGCCGGTCAGCGGTGCGCTGACCGTCGCGCAGACGGTCGTCTCGGTCGGGCCGTAGCAGTTGTGCACCGGGTGACGTGCCGACCAGCGTTCGGCCAGCTCCGGCGGGCAGGACTCGCCAGCGACCAGCAGGGTCAACTCGGACGGCAGTTCGACGTTCTCGGGGAACGCGGTGAGCACGGTCGGCGGCAGTACGGTGAGCGTGACCCGCTCGCGCCGGATCAAATCTGCCAGCGGGGCGCCGGGCGTCCGGTCGTCGGTGCCGGCGACCACCACGGTCGCACCGTCGAGGAGCGCCGCGAAGACCTCGAAGACCGACGCGTCGAAGCTGAACGACGCGAACTGGAGCAGCCGGGTGCCACTGCCGATCCCCAACCGTGTCGCGAAGTCCGTCACGAGCGCGTTCACGCCGTGGTGCCGGACCACGACACCCTTCGGCGCGCCGGTCGAGCCGGACGTGTAGATCACATAGGCGGCGTTGTCCGCGCCAAGCGCGCAAGTCCGCTCGTCGTCGGCTATGTCACCGTATGGCTGGTACCCGACGGTGACGTCGTCGATGAGCAGCCGCGCCTCACAGTGCGGGAGCGAGGATGCGATCGCGGCGGTGGTCACGACCGCCGCCGGTCGCGCGTCGGCGACCATGTGCGCGATCCGCTCGCGCGGGTACTCCGGGTCGACCGGTAGGAACGCGGCGCCGGCCTTGAGCACCGCGAGCATGGCCACGATCATCTCGGCCGAGCGGGGGAGCGCCAGCGCCACCACGGATTCCACGGCGACACCGGTCCGCAGCAGTTGGCGGGCCAATTGGTTCGCGCGGCTGTTGAGTTGTTCGTACGTCAAGGAGACGCCGTCGAACACCACCGCCTTGTTGTGCGGCACCGTACGTGCGGTCGACTCGAACAACGCTGTCGTCGTGTTCGGCGGCACGACCGTCGCCGAGCCGGACCAATCCCGCAGGATTCGACGCCGCTCGACTGGCGTCAGCACGTCTACCGATCCGATTCGCCGGGCCGGGTCGGACACCAATGTCGTCAGCACGGCCACTAGTCGCGCGGCCAACTGCTCAGCCGTGCCGCGGTCGTACAGGTCGGTGCTGTACTCCAGCAGGGCCGCCAGCTCGTCGTCCTGCTCGCTGAACTCGAACGTGAGGTCGAACTTGGCCGTGCCGGTGGAGATCATCTGCGTGTCGCAGCTCAGGCCGTCGAGGTCGAACACTGCGGCCGGTGCGGTGTTCAGAGTCAACATCACCTGGAACAGCGGCTGGCGGGCCAACGAACGATCCGGAGCCAACAGGTCCACCAGCCGCTCGAACGGAACGTGCTGGTTGGCGTGTGCGGCGAGGTCCACGGCGCGGATGCGGGCCAGCAGTTCGGTCAAGGTCGGATTGCCTGACAGGTCGTTGCGCAGAACCAGGGTGTTGACGAAAAAGCCGACCAGACCTTCGAGCGCGGTGTCAGTCCGGCCGGCGACCGGCGTGCCAATCGGGATGTCATCACCGGCGCCGAGCGCCGACAGCAGCACTGCGGTGGCTGCCTGCAGCACCATGAACGGCGTGGTGGCGGTCCGTGCCGCCAGCGCGCCGATCTCCTTGCGCAGGCTCGCCGGCACGGTGAAGTGAATGGTGTCGCCGCGGTGGCTCGCCTCCGACGGGCGCGGCCGGTCGGTGGGCAGCTCCAGTTCGGCCGGCAGGTTGGCCAGCGCCTCCTGCCAGTAGGCGATTCCGTCGGCGTTCGGGTATTCCTGCTGCCACAGCGTGTAGTCGACGTACTGGACCGGCAGCGGAGTCCACTGTGGATCTTTGCCGGCCCGTCGGGCGCGGTAGGCGGTGGAGAGGTCGGCGGTGATCCGGTGGAACGACCAGCCGTCGGTGGCCACGTGGTGGCTCACCAGGACGAGCTTGTGTCGGCCCGGTCCGGTGACGAACAGCCGTGCCCGTACGGGAAGTTCGGTGGCCAGGTCGAAGCCGGCCGTCACGGTGGCGGCAACGGCGTCGTCGAGTTCCTCGGCGGTCACCCGATGTGTCGTCAGCACCGGGTGCACCGGCTCCAGCACCGTCTGGCTCGGTGCTCCGTCGACCTCGGTGAAGACGGTCCTGAGCGCCTCATGGCGGCCGATCACGTCGCTGAACGCCGAGGTGAGCGCCGGGATGTCGACCTCGCCGGTCAACTCGACGACAACCGGCACGTTGTAGACGGGCTGACGCTCGTCGATGCGGTTGAGCAGCCACAGCCGGCGTTGGCCGGCGGACAGCGGAATCCGTTCCGGCCGAGGCATCACGCGTAGCGGCGGCCGGTCGGCGTGCCCGGTGAGCAGCGGTGCCAGCGCGGCGGCGGTGGGCGCGTCGAACAGCGTTCGCAGCGGCAGTTCGACGTCGAATGTCGTACGGACGAGGGCGAGTAGTTGAGTACCCAGCAGGGAATGGCCGCCGAGATGGAAGAAATTCTCCTCGACGCCGACCGCCGGCAGGCCCAGCACGGTGGCGAACAGTTCGCACAGCAACTGCTCCTGCGGCGACCGCGCCTGCCGGGACGGCGTGGTGGCCAGCAGGGCGGCGGCGGGCAGCGCCCTGCGGTCGAGCTTGCCGTTGGGAGTCAGCGGGAGCCGGTCATGCACGGACCACAGCGCCGGCACCATGTACTCGGGCAACAGTTCGGCGAGGTCGTCGCGGACGTCCTGCGCATCGCGCGCCGACACCAGATGAGCGGCCAGGCGGTTCGCGCCGGCCGCGTCCGTCTCCACCACGACCGCCGCGTCCCGCACTCCGGCCACACCGCGCAGCGCGGTCTGGACCTCGCCGAGTTCGATTCGGTAGCCACGGACCTTGACCTGGCTGTCCCGGCGATCGAGGAACACCAACTGGCCGTCCGGCCGGCAGAGCACGCTGTCCCCGGTGCGGTACATGCGGGCCCCGGGCGTGCCCGCGTACGGGTCGGCCACGAACACCTGGCTGGTGCGCTCGGGCTTGCCGAGGTAGCCCATGCCGACGCCGGTCCCGCCGACGTAGAGCTCGCCGGGCACCCCGGCCGGCACCGGAGCCAGATCGCCGCCGAGCACGTACAGCGACGTGTTCCGCACGGCACGGCCGATCGGGACGTGGCCATCGACCGGAGCGGTGATGAATCCGTGCGTCACGTCGTCGGAGCACTCGGTCGGCCCGTACGCGTTGACCATCGGGATGTCCGGCATCCGGGAAAGCCACCGGACACACAGATCCGGTGGCAGCGCCTCGCCGGTCGCGACCAGCCAGCGCAGCGAGCACAGGTGGGACACCGGAGTTCCTGCGTCCCAGCTGTCCAGCGCGGCCCGTAACAGGGACGGGACCACTTCCAGCACCGTCGCGTCGGCCGCCAGTTCGAACAGGGCGACCGGGTCGGTGGCGGTCGCCGGCGACGCGACGCGCACCCGACCACCGACCAGCAACGCGGCAAACAGCTGCCAGACTGAGATGTCGAAGGTGACGGGGGCGTTCATCACCACCGTGTCCCCTGCGCCCAGCCCGAGGTCCTCGACCTTGGCGAGCAGGTGGTTGGCCATGCCCCGATGGGTGACCATCGCGCCCTTGGGAGTGCCGGTGGAGCCGGACGTGAAGATCACGTACGCCAGGTCGTCCGGATCGGGACCGCCGTCGGCCAGCGGCGGTGCGTCGACCTCGTCGAGGACGACGACCTGAGTGCCGGCCGGGGCCAGCCGCGCGCCGAGGTCCCGCATGTCGGCGGTGGTGAGCAGGCACCGCGGCGCGGCGTCCGCGAGCTGCCTCGCGGACCGCGCGACCGCACCCCCGGCGGCGACGGGGAGGTAGGCCGCGCCGACCGCCCAGGTCCCCAGGATCGTTGTCACCAAGGGCGTTCCGGGCGTTGCGAGCACGGCCACGACATCGCCGGCACTCACGCCGGCCGCGTGCAGGCGGCCAGCGGCCAGCTCCAGCTCGGTGACCAATTCGCGGTAGGTCAGCCGGGTGTCGTCGTCGACGACTGCGATCGTGTCGGGCGTGCGCAGCGCCCACTGGCGGACCTGGGCGACCAGGTCGACCGGCTCGACGGGCGCCGCCGGCCCGCGCAACTGGCGGAGTGCGGACTGCTGCTGCTCGGGCCCAACCGTGGCGATGTGCGCGATGGGCGCCGACGGGCTTGCGTTCGACATGCCATGTAGGCAGGTCAGCAGCCGGTCCAGGTGCAGGTCTATCTCGTAGGGCGAGTACAACTCGGGGTTGGCACCGAGGTGCAGCAGCACGCCTCCGGCAGCCGTGTCGGTCACCGTGATCTGGAGGTCGTCCACCGGCCCGGTGTCCAGGTCGTGCGGCACCGGTACACAGCCGGCGAACTGGACCGCCGCCGCCGACGGCATGATGTTGACTGTCGGACCGAACGGCCGGCCGTCACCGGCGGCCAAACCCATCTGCCGCCGAATCAGGTCGGCCGGGTAGCGTCGGTGCTTCAACGTGCTGCGGATGGCGGTCGACGCCGTACGCAGCAGGTCGCCGACGGTTGCCGCGGGCCGCACGGAAACCGGCACCGGCAGGAAGTTGGTGCACATGCCGGGAATCCGCTCGGTCCGGCCGGCGGTCCTGGTGTTGACGGTGAACGTGAGCAACACGTCGTCGCTGCCCGTCACCATCGACGTGTAGCGGGCGACGGCCGCGGTGATCAGTGCCGGCCAGGCGATCCGGGACTGCCAAGCCAGGTCCCGCAGACGGGCCGCAGTCGTGGCGTCGATCTCCGCGGTCCGGTGCATGCCGGATCGCGGGGCCCGCCATGGGCCGCGGGCGATCGGCGTCAGGGTGGGCGTGAATTCGAAGCGTTGCCGCCAGAACTGCTCGTCTTCGCCGAACTCCGACGACGTCAGGTAGCGCTGCTCGGCACCGACCAGTTCGGCCAGGCCCGCGTCGTGCGCTTGGGGAATCTCGTAGCCGCCGACGAGTGCGTTGTAGATCTCGCTGACTCGAGCGAAGATCAGTCGCGAGCCTGCGCCGTCGACCATCGAATGGTGCGTGTGCAGCACGACGAACACGCGGCCGGCGGACAGCCGCAGCACGGTGAACGGGGGCGAGGGCCACCGCCTGTCGCGCAGCCATTCGCTGGCCGCCTCCTCCGGGACGGGCGTGCCGCTCAGGTCGACCAGCGGTGTTGGGGCGTTCGACGGCGGGAACGGAACCTGCACGGTGCCGTCTTGGCCGCTCTCGAAGGTGACGTGCAGGCAGTCAGCCTCGGCGACCGCCTGCGCCGTCGCGGCGAGCAGGTGGTCCTCGTGCACTGGGCCGAGCAATTCCAGGTAGCCGATGCTGCGTAGCGCGGGGTTGCCCGGCTCCAGCTGTTCGGCCAGCCACATCGCGGCCTGCGCGCTGGACAACGGGAGGTGCATTGTGCGCAGGTCGCCTTCCATGGCACGCTCCAGACGTCGGACTCTCCACGGCGGTTCGGCAGGAAAACATCGAATAGGTGCTGCCTGGCGACAGTTCTACCGGTGAGAATTGGACTATGCCATCCGCGAGTGCCGAGAGGAACTCCGGTACATCGCGGACGTGATTCACTGCGGCAGTCCGAAATCTGCCGGCGAAGGCCGTGCGGGTGCCGACAATCCGGGTCTTCGAGCTTGATCGGGGTCTGATGACTACGCGGTGGCAGTCTGGCCGTCAGACACCTGTTTGGGCGCTAGGAGAAGCCGTGGCTCTGTTGGTCATTGCTATTGTCTACGCAGGATGATCGCGCCAGAGGAACCGCGAGCATGGTCAACGACACGACCCGGCTGCCGGGCCTGGACGGCTTGGTCGTCACCATGGTCGACGACAACAACGACAACGGCCTATCAGTCGTACACATGGAAACCGCTGATGAGCGGGCACGGGTCTGCCGGCGCTGTGGGGTGGTCGCGACGCGGGTCAAGGAATGGGTTACCGCCCGTCCTTGGGATCTGCCGGTCGGCGGCAGGTTCTGCCAGCTGTGTTGGCGCAAACGCCGCTGGGTCTGCGAATGAGGTCGGGTGTGAAGGTCAGGGTCTGGTGCGACAGCGACAGCGCGGCGCGGTTGAACAGCATACGAAGCGTTCGGTGGTATGGACTGCTCTTGGTCGCCAGCCCTGCTACTGGAGGCTTCGTCCGTTGTCGCGTCGACACGGCGATGATCCTCCGTTTCTGAGCTACATCCGCTGCCTCTCAAGGCGTCCAGGCCAAGGCGAAAATGGTTCATTACCGAGCAAATTTCGATTGAAAGGTGAATATTGTGAATCATGTTGAAGCCGCGGTGGCGCACGCCGGCGTGTCGTTGGACTCGGTGCTCGGTCCGTTCGAGGTAAGCTCGCCCGTCGCGTGCACCCCTGCGGCTGCCTGGCGCGCGGTGACCGCGCTGGTCACGGCGGCGCGCGTCGTCGGGGAGCGCGAGTATGCCCGCGCCATCGCCCAGGGCCACCCCGACCTCAGCGTGCAGGGGTTCCACGCCAATGCGGCCGAGATGGCGCACCGGACAGCGCCAGCGGGCAGCCTCTCGCTCGAGGCGTTGCTGGATGCCGTGGTCCAGTACGGCTGATCGTCGTTGACCAGCCGAGGTCGGTCCGAGTCCTGCCGGCTGCCTCGGTGACCTGGTCGGGTGTCACTGCGGCCAGTCGGTCGTCCTGTCCGCGCAGCCAGTCCAGCGTCAGGCCGTTCTGGTCGAGTTCGAGCAGCACTGCCGCCATGCCGCCAGTCGGTGGACTACCACGTGGCGCGATGCTGCGGCGGCTGAGTGTGTCGAGCCGAACGGCATTGATGGCCAGGGCGTGCGCCATCGGCCTGCTCGACCCGACCGCCTGGCCGCTGCGCGTGCCGGCCAAGCACATGTGCTGAGGACTTACGATGAACGAATCCGGGCACCGCTGGTGTGCGGCGAGTCTTGACGCCGAACTCCGAATCACCTTTGCGCACGAGAAGTTCAGCGCCGCCTTCGGCGCTTCGTCGGAACAGTTACGGCGGAGGTGCGTGTTGGAGCTTCCGCACCCCACTGTACTGCGAGGGCCTGGCCAGATGCTGAACCTGCAAGGGAAACGTGTACGGCACCGTACTGCTCGACATCGACACCGGCAAGGCAATCGATCTTCTGGACGGCCGAGAAGCCGAACCGCCTGCTCAATGGTTGCAAGACGACTCCGGAGCCGCGGCGATCTGCCGCGACCGCGCCGGCGCCTACTCCGAAGGCGCGAAAACTGCTCTGGGCCCGCGAACAGGGCGTCGCCTATTGTGGGTTCCTGCGAACGCGCACCCGCCGGTTCCGCAACGCTGCGGTGAGCGAGGCACGATTGAGCACGTCGGCGGGAAAGCGCGATCCTGGATCCCGTCGCGTGACAGGCTGGCCGTCAATTCCGCCAGGCGCTCGCCGCTGAGGGCGATCAGCGCGACGGGGTGACCGGCAGCCCCAAAACGCCGTGCGGCGGCGAGCCCGAGGCCGGGGCCCGGGCCGTTGACGCGGGCCGGTCTCGGCGAGATCGGCACGACGACCATGCTGTCGTTGCCCGATGAACAGGCCATGCCGGCCATGATGACGCTCTCGCCTTATCATCAAACGGAATTGTTTGCGCTCTGCGTTGTCATGCATGAGACCCTCGACCGCCCCGGCCGGCATCGAGTCCTCTCGATTCCGGACGCCCTGGTGCTGGAAGGCGTCGCCGCGGGCGTGGCGACGAGCAGATTGGTCACCCGACTGAACCTGGGCCGGCAGGGATTCGAGTACCACATCGGCCGTATCGCTCGGAAATTTGTGGTGACCAATCGGCCAGGCTGGTCGCCAAGGCCTACTCGGTCGGTCTGTTGGCCCCGTCTGTTGTCCCACTCCTCGGGGCGCGTCGGAGCGCATGGCCTAGCGTCGCAAGTCGCTGGGGCGTGGCTTCCAGGATCCTGGTCGGCAGTGATCGGCTGTCCTCATCACTCCACCTCACCGTGGCGCTCGCCCGACGGCCTGGCCGAGCCACTCGCGATCCAGGCTCCTGAACCGACCAATCGCCCACTACCGACGAACGCAGGCGCTGGTCACCAAGCGGTGGTGAGCGGTGCGAGTTGTCCATCCTCCGATTGGAGGATATCTCGCGGATTTTTCTCAAGCTGCTTCGGAATTCTCTCTATTGGGCGTCAGCACCGCCCGTGTGGACGGATTTGATGTTTATGATCGAGGCGTCCACTATCTGTGGATGGATCGCCGATTACCAGGGAGTTTGTTGTGAACATCGTTGAGCGCGCCGTCGCGGCGTCGGACGTGCTGTCGCCGCTGACTGTGGCGAACCCGGGCGAGCCGACGGCCTGCCTCGTTGAGGGCCTCGAGGGGATTGCGCGTTACGCCGGCGAGGTGGTGAATGAGACGGCCCAGTTCGCCCGCGCCCGCGCCCGCGGCCAGTTCGGTGCGCCGACGCGGAGCGGAAGCGCGTCCGGCGACGGTTCCGTGCTGTCGGTCGTCCAGCTGACCGAGGCCCTGGTCGCGGCTGTCTGACCGACTCGATGAAGTGACCACCCGTGGCGGTGGGCGGCTAAAAGACCACTCCGTTGTTCGTGGTGCGGTGAAGGCGGTCAACCGCCGTGGGTCGGTCGCGTCCCGAGAGTTCCCTTGAATCATTTGTGGCCATCTGTATGTCGTCCGACGGCGATGGAATCGAACCGTTGGACCCGTTCGTGCCCACGGGGCCGGTGTCCTGCGTCGTCGCTTGGGAAATTCGCGCGGTTCAAACTGTCAACTTCGCCAAGGAGATCGAGATCCGGCGGGCCACCGGTCGGGCCGGCTCCGACGTTGAGACCGGTTACTGCCCAATCCGGGTCGCGACATTCTGTCCGGCGGTGGCGGTTCGATGCGCTATGGAGATCTGTGGGTTCGGTGATCGCCCCGCTCGAACTGGGTTCGCTCTTCGCGTGTACCCGGGCGGCCGTCTGGAGGGCGGTGATCAGGCTGGCGACCGCCGAGCGCGTTGGGTAACGCGAGTACGCCTGCGCCAGCGCGCAAGAGCACCCTGACCTGCCGGGGACAGGGCTTTCATGTCGGTGTGGCCGAGTTCGCGCACAGGGCGGCGCCGACGGGCAGGCTGTCGTGCGAGGCGCTGCTGGATGCCGTGAGCAAGCACATCTGATCGGCAGACTGTCAGCCGAGGTTGGTCCGAGTGGAAACTCCAACTCGGACCGACCTCGTCGATTTCCATCAAGCTTTCCGCCTGTTCCGCTCAGGTGAAGACCTTGTCCTTGTCGCACAGCAGGACCGACACCGCGTTCGACGCGGTCATGTGCCGACCGGCTGCCTCGGTGACCTGGTCGGGTGTCACTGCGGCCAGTCGGTCGTCCTGGTCGCGCAGCCAGTCCAGCGTGAGGCCGTTCTGGTCCAGTTCGAGCAGCACTGCCGCCGTGCCGGTCAGGGTGGACAGCTGTAGGCGGAGGCTTCCGGCGGTGTAGCGGCGGGCGCGGTCGAGCTCGTCGGGGGTGACCGGGCAGGTGACCATGCGGGCCAGTTCGGCCAGTACTTCGGTTGCGACAGCGGTTGTGTTGGCGGTGACCGCGTCCACCGCGATGGTGATCAGACTCGCCTCGGCCACGTGTAGCACGCCGGAGCGCGGAGAGTAGGAGAGTCCTCTGTCCTCGCGAATGTTCTGCACCAGCCGGGACGAGAAGTAGCCGCCGAAGACCATGCACGCCATGGCCAGTGCCGGGGCCTCGGGTTCCGCGTGCCGCGGGGCCGGCATCGCCAGGCGCAGCAATGACTGCGTGGAACCAGGTAGGTCGACGACCTCGTCGCCGGGCACCCACGGCGGCACCGGGGGCATCGCTACGGCATCGGAGCCCGGCGACCAGCCGGTGAACCATCGGTTCACCAGGTCGAGCGTGGCGTCCGGGTCGAGGTCTCCGACGAGCACCAGACTCGCGTCGTTGGGGCGCATCCGTCGTGTTTGCAGGTCCAGCACCGTGTCCCGGTCCACCCTGGCAATGGCCTCTGCTGACGGGCCGGCCTGTCCGTACGGGTGGTCGCCGAACATGCGGCGGTTCCAGGCCTCCAGCACGCGATGACTCGGCTCCGACCGGATGATCTCGCTGTACCGCACGCCCTTCGAAACAGCGATGGCGATCTCGTCGGCCGGAAACTCGGCGACGATCGCCACTTCCGCGAGTAGCGCGAGGAAGTCCGCCAGATGCTCGGCGAGCGTACTGCCGGCGATCCGCAGCCGGTCGGCATCCACACCGGTCGAGAGGGCGGCACCCATCGCTCGCAGCCGGTCCTGCAGCGTCGGCGCCGACACGAGGGCGCTGGCCAGCACCATCGACGCGCCGGGCTCGGTGTCGCCGAAGGGAATACTCAGGCACGCCTCGACCAGCGGCACCGAACTCCGGCGTGCGCAGATCAGGCGCAGGCCGTTCGGCAACGATCTCTCGGCGACGGTCGGCAGGCGCAGCGGAGCGGGAAACGGAACGGTGTCGAGATCGAACTCTGACGTGGTGGTGGTCATACGGCAGCCCCCGGAATCAGCTCGATGGTGGCACGGCGCTCGGGACGCAGCTGGGAGGCTGCCTGCCTGATTTCGTCCGCGGTGATCTCATTGACGAGCGGCCCCAAGTCATTGATCCGCAGGGCGTCGCCGTGTTGGAGTTCGAACACGCACATCTGCTGCGCTCGGGCGGCGAGCCCGTCCAGTGAGCGAATCAACTGCGCGCGCAGCACGCGCACGGCGGCCGCGAGTTCGCCGGCGTCGGGACCGTCCACTGCCAGCCGGTCGGCCTCTTCGTCCACGACGCGCAGGACCCGGTCCAGTTCCGTTCCGGGCAACAGGGTTCCGCTCAGCACCAACGCCGATGGGTCACGCACGCCGAATATCTCCCCGGTGATGCCCAGTCCGCAGCCCAGTCCGGCCAGCAGTTCCTCATCCCTGGTCAGTCGGTTGGACAGCCGGCCAAGCGGGCCGTCAACGAGCAGCCGCGAAGCGACGAGGACCGGCAGATAGGCTACCAGGTCGGCAGGATCCGGCACGCGCCAACCGGATGCGAACGCGGCCATCGGCGCCAGCGGATCGATGTAGTCGCCCTGGCGCTCCCGCGCCAGGGCGGGCTCGTGGATCACCGGCCTCGCCGGCACCTCCCGGGATGGGATGTCGCCGAAATGGCGCTCCACCAACAACTCCAGCCGGGCTGGCGAGAAGTCGCCAGTGACGCACAAGACGGCGTTGGCGGGGGCGTAGTACCGCTCGAAGAACCGCCGCGCCTGCTCGACGGTCGTGCCGCGCAGCTCGTCGATCGCCCCGTAACCGTTGTGCGCGTTGGCGAATGTGTCGAACAGCAGGGCGGCTAGTGGCAACCACGGAAAGGCGCCGTAGGGGCGCGACAACACCGTGCCGGTGATCTCCTCGGCCACCACGTCGATCTGGTTGGCCAGGCTCGCCTCGGTCAGCGCCGGTGCCCGCATCCGGTCCGCCTCGAGGAACAACGCGTGTTCCAGCCCGGTCGACGGCAGCACCTGAAAGTATTCGGTGTAGTCCAGGTGGGTGGTGCCGTTGAACGCGCCGCCACAGGACTGCACATAGCGTGCATGCGCCGACCGCTCCAGATTGGCCGATCCCTGGAACATCAGGTGCTCGAACAGATGCGCGAAGCCCGCGCAGTCGGCCGGCTCCGACCGGCTGCCCACGTCGTAGACGACGCTGACCGCGACCACTTCGGCGGCATGGTCCGGGGAGAGCAACACCCGTAGTCCGTTGGATAGCGTGAGCCGGTGCACCGGATAGCGGTGGGCGGCGTGAGTAGCACTGTGCATGGTCACCGTCGAATCGGTCGGCGCGACAGAATCCGGAAGACTGACTGACCCGGTGACCGCGAGCGTAGCTCAGCCGGAAGGGTCGTTGACTCGCTTCGGCTCGATGGGGCCGACATCCGCGCACGTGTCGAAAAAAACTTCCTTCTACTGCGGAATCCCGTCTCCTTCATATTGACGATCCGTGCGGTGTCGGGCAGAGAATGGCCCCACACATGATACTCGGCGGCGCGGTTCCGGGTTTCGATAATTTGGTTGATGTCGGCGAATGCTTTGGCTCTCTAGCTTCTCATGGGAGCGAGCTCGCTCGTCCGCGTGGAGAAGGAGTTAAGCATGAATCGAATCGAGCTGATCGCGCAGGACTGCACCGCCGACATCGCGGCGCTGGACCTCGCCGGTCTCGCCGTCGACCCCGTGGGTTGCGCGTGGGTGGTGGCGACCGCCGTCGGCATCGGCGCGGTCGTTGGCACCTACTTCGCCTACGTTCAGTGCAAGAACCACGGCTGCGTGCTGAACGCGCCGGAGGACTACCAGGTTGATCGTGACCTCGCAGGCCTGACGGTCGGCGACATGGTCTCGATGCGGGCCGAGGTGGCCTCCCTGCGGTAGCCGGGTCGAGGTGCGCGGCTCGCGGGTCGTCGGTCGCGCACCCCATCTCCCTCCTTCGTGGAATGTGAACTCTGGAGTGCATATGGCACAGGTGGACCTCCTACCAGCCGGTGACATGCTCAGCGTGGACAAGGCGCTGCGCGAGACCGAAATCCTCATCTCCGCGGGGATCATCCTCAGCTCGCTGGAAGCGATGTGCCGGCCGGAAGACGTCGAGGACGGCGGCCTGCTGAGCTGGCGAATCGGCCGCACCCGCTCCAAGCGCATGGTCCGCGGACGCGCGGCGAAGGTGTTCGACCTGCTGTTCACGCCTCCCGGCATCCAGATCCTGACCGCGATGCGGCTGACCGCGTCGACGATGCTCCTGTTGCCGGGCAGCCGGCAGGTCAAGGCGGCCGCCGCCGCGTTCCTGGCCGGCAGCAACGTGCTGCTGCAGTTGCGCACCAACTACGGCGCCGACGGCTCGGACCACGTCAACATCGTGGTGTGCGCGGCCCTGGCGGCCAGCAAGTTCTTCCCCAACGACGAGAAGGCCCGCAACGCCTGCACCGCCTTCATCGCCGGCCAGTCGGTGATCTCCTACTTCGCCGCCGGTCTGGCCAAGGTCATCTCGCCGTACTGGCGGGACGGCAGCGGCATGCAGGGCATTTTCCGCACGAAGACGTACGGCCAGAAGCAGGTCGGTGAGCTGCTGCAGAAGTTCCCGTGGTTCGCCAAGGCCGCGGGCTGGAGTGTGTGGGCCGGCGAGATGGCCTTCCCACTGGCGCTGCTAGCGCCCAAGCCGATCGCGCTCGGCCTGCTGGGCACCGGCGTGTCCTTCCACGCCGGCAACGCCGCCTTCATGGGCCTCAACCGGTTCCTGTGGGCGTTCAGCGCCACGTATCCGGCCGTCGCGCACCATTCCAAGCACCTGCGTAGGGGCTGACCCATGCCCGAGAACACTCCGGCCGGCCCCGTGATCACCAGGTTGCTGCGTCCGTACCGAGTCCAGCTCGCGATGACCGGGCTGGTCGGCCTGTTCAGCGCGGTGCTCTCGCTGGCGCAGCCGCTGCTGGTCGGCAATGTCGTCGGCGCGCTGACCGGCACTGGCCTCGCCGGACGGTCGATCCTGGTGCTCGTCGTGGTCTTCCTGACCGACATCGTGCTGCGGGCGATCGAGATGTACCTGCTCGGCCGCACCGGGGCGATGCTGGTGCTGAACACCAGACGCACAGCCGTCGACCGACTGCTGCGGGCCACGATGGGCGCGCATCTGGGACGTCAGCGCGGTGACCTGTTCGTCAGCGCGGTGTCCGACACGGATCTGCTGCGAGGCTCGCTGGTGATGGGTCTGATGAACATCGCGGCCAGCCTGGTCATGGTCGTCGGCGGCGTGGGGTTGATGGCGTTCATCGATCCGCTGCTGACCCTCGTCACCATCGGTTGCCTGAGCGCAGCGGCGGTGGCCAACCTGTTGGTGGCCCGCCAGGTACGCCGGGCGATGGCCCAGAACCGGGAGGCGACCGGCAGGTTCGGCGGGGCTTTGCAGCGGGCCCTGGTCGCGATCGGCACCGTGAAGGTCAGCCGGGCCGAGGAGCGCGAGTCCGCGCGGGTCATCGGGCACGCCAATGAGGCCACCAAGGCCGACATGCGGGCAGTGCGGCTCGAGGCGGCCATGGCGCCGCTGATCAATCTCGGGATCCACGGCTCCTTCGCGGTCGTCTTCACCGTCGGTGCCGCCCGGATCGCCTCGGGAGCGTTGAACACCGGCGGTTTCGCCTCCTACCTGCTCTACCTGTTCTACATGCTCAGCCCATTGATCTCGCTGTTCACCAGCTGGTCGCAGGTCCAGCTCGGGGTGGCCGCGGCCCACCGGGTGACGGGTCTGCTCGAACTTCCCCAGGAACCGGTCGAGACCATTGCCGGCCTGCCGGAGCCGCCGGCCGGTGCGCCCGCGCTGGAGTTCGAGTCGGTCTCGTTCGGCTACACGGCGAACAAACCCGTGCTGCACGACGTGTCCTTCACGACGTCGACCCGGGGCCTGACGGCGCTGGTCGGACCTTCGGGAACCGGCAAGACCACCCTGTTCTCGCTGGCCGCCGCCCTCTGGCAACCCGACCGGGGTCGGATCCTCCTCAACGGTGTCGACCTCCGCGCGCTTCCGCTCGACGTGGTGCGCGGCAAGATCGGCTATGTCGAGCAGGACGCCCCGGTCATGGACGGCACCATCCGGGAGAACCTGCTCTACGCCAACCCCGGTGCCAGCGAGGAAAGCCTGTGGCGTGCGGTGGAGCTGGCCAACCTGACCGAGTGGGTCGACAGTCTGCCCGACGGTCTGGACACCGCGGTCGGAGAGTCCGGCGCCGCCATCTCCGGCGGCCAGCGCCAACGCATCGCCGTCGCTCGAATGCTGTTGCTGGAGCCCGAAGTCCTGTTGCTGGACGAGGCGACGTCGCAGCTCGATGCCGAGGCGGAGCTGGCGCTGCGTCGATCGGTGTACGAGAGGTCGAGGTCGACGACGGTGATCGCGATCGCGCACCGATTGTCCACGGTGGTCGACGCGGACCGGATCGTCGTGCTTGACCAGGGCTGTGTCCGTGCCGTCGGAAGCCACCGGTCGCTTATGGAGCAGGACGAGCTCTATAAGCGGCTGGTCACTACCCAACTGCTGCCCGAGCTGCCCGGTGGGCAGCTCACCGAGACCATTGCCGGGAGTAGCACGTGAACCGCGTCACGCTGAAACTGGCTCTGGCGGGCCTTGCTGGTGTGCTCGGCGCCGTGCCGTTCGCGGTCGGCGCCGCCTACCAGCGGTCCCAGACCCGCAAGGACGACCGGGAGCTGCCGGGACTGGGCGAGCTGGTCACCGTGGACCGGCATGCCATACACACGTGCCGGCTCGGGCACGACAATGAGGGCCCGACCGTGTTGTTCGAGAGCGGCTTGTCCTCGCCGTTGGAGATGTGGACCTGGATCCAGGGGACCGTGGCCGTGTCGGCGCCGACCCTGTCCCACGATCGTGCCGGTGTCGGCTGGAGCGAGTCCGGCCCGCTGCCCCGCACGGCCGAGCGGATCACCGCGGAATTGGAGCTGCTGCTCGAGTCGCTCGCAGAGCCGGGGCCGTTCGTGCTGGTCGGCCACTCCTACGGCGGCATGCTGCTGCGTCATTTCGCCCAGCGGCACCCGGACAAGGTCGCCGGCGTCGTGTTGGTCGACGCAGCCCATCCCGAGCAGCTGACCCGCTCGGCCCGACAGCGCCTCGGACTACCGCTGATGCGCAACAGCGTGCGCAGCAGCCTGTTCTGGTCGCGTTTCGGCCTCGGCCGGCGCACGAGGAAACGGCCCGAATCGCAGTTGGACGGTCTGCCCGAGCCGGCTCGCGCGACCACGTTGGCGCGGATGATGGGCACCCGCAACTGGGTGACAACCGAAGCCGAGGTCGACGCCTGGCTCTCGCACGTGATCGACGAGACCAAGGACACCAGGTTCTCCTCCGGCGTGCCGCTGTACGTGCTGACCGCAGGCGAGACCGCGCAGGCCGACCCAGTGCACCTGCAACTCCAGCAGGAGCTGGCCGAGCTCACCGACACCGGCGTGCACCAGGTGCTGCCTGGCGTCTCGCACCTGGGCATCCTGTGCGACCAGACCGCCGCCCGGCACACCGCCGCCGTGGTGCTCGAGGTGGTCGACGCCGCGCGTGCCGGCCGTGCCCCCAAGCTCGTCGACCCCGAACCCACGACAGACCAGCACTGACGGAGCACACGATGGTCAACACCACTGTCGCCAAGGCGGCCAGGTACTCGCTGTACGCGGTGCTGGGCACCTGGCTGGCCGCGACCTTTGTCAGCCAGGACCCGACCCGCAAGTTCGACAAGATCCGCAAGTTCGACCCGACCGGGTCGCTCATCCCGGACTGGCGCTTCTTCGCGCCCCGCCCCGGCATGCACGACTACCACCTGCTGGTGCGGGACGAGCTGCCCGACGGCGAGACCACGCCGTGGAAGGAGGTCTGCCAGGTCGAGGAGCGGAAGTGGCAGCACTTCTTCTGGTACCCGGGTCGCCGGGCCGAGAAGGTCGTCACCGACGCGGTCTCCGGGCTGATCATGATGCAGCCCGACCTGAAGGACCGCAAGGAGGACGTGCAGGTCACGGTGCCGTACCTGACGCTGCTCAACTACGCCACCCACCAGGTCAAGCACCACCCCGAGACCAAGCGGGTGCAATTCCTCATCGCCACCTCGGCCGGCTACGACGAGTCCGAAGAGCCGATGATGTTGTTCCTGTCCAACCCGCACCCCCTGCCCTGAGAGGGGGCCTCGTGCTCGGACCCAGTGCGATCACCGTCGTTGTTCTCGGCGCGTTGCGCGTGTCCGACGAGAACGTTCGTCTGCTGCGGACCATCGCGCCCGAGATCGGTTCGGTGGAGCTGGTCGCCTCCGGTGAGCAGCTCTGCGCCGAGGCTGCAGTGTGGGGCCGGGTGGTGGGTATCGTCGATGCCGGCACACCAGGGCTTCCCGCGGTCGCCGAGCGCTTTCGCCGGGTCGCGGAGGGAGGTCTGCTCGCGGTGGCGGTGCATCCCAACGAAGCGCAGGTGAAGGAGTTGTTCGCCTGCGGCGTGATGGGTGTCGTGTTGACCAGCGGGCCGGCCGAGGAACTGATCACCGCGGTGCGCGCCATCAGCGCCGGGCACATGTTCGTGCCGCCGCAGTTCCTGCCGGTGCTGGCTGAGACCGTGCTGCGCAACCCGTACAACGAGCGGGCCCGTGAGCTGCGCGGGCTGCTCACCGAGCGCGAGATGGAGGTATTGATGCTGCTGGCCGGAGGTCGCACCAACCCGGAGATCGCCGGCCAGCTGGGAATTTCGGTGGCCACGGTGCGCAGCCACGTGCTGACCATCCTGCGGAAGATGAAGGTGCCGAACCGGACCGTGGCGGCGATCTGCGCGTACCGGTCCGGCCTGGTCGGGGTCTGAGAGGAGGCCGTGTGTCCGACGAAGTGCTGGTGTTTGACGGGGACTGCGGATTCTGCACGGTGTCCGTGATGTGGCTGTTCCGGAACGTGCGGCCGATCGGGGTCGAGGCGATTCGCGGCCAGAGCTTCGACCTCGCGGCACATGGGTTGACCATGGAGCGCGCGCGCTACGAGGTGCTGTGGGTGACGGAGCGCGGCGAAGTCGTCGGCGGTGCCCGCGCCATCGCACGACTGCTGCGGGCCAGTGAGCGATCCTGTTGGCGTCTCGTCGGCCAGGCGTTGAGCACGCCTCCGGTCAGCGTCGTGGCCGGCCTGGTGTACCGCGTGATCGCGCGCAACCGGCAGCGCATGCCTGGCGGCACCGACGCCTGCGCGGTGCGGATCACCAGGGACAGCTGAGAACGTGTTTGAGATCCTGCCGCTCCCCAGTGCCACTGACCTCCGGCAAAGTTGATCAGATGGCACGCGGCCGGCGGTACCCCGCGGATCTCACCGGCGCCGAGTGGGCGGTGGTCGAGCCTCTGTTGCCGCCACCGACAGCACGCCCACAAGGCGGCTGCCCATCCTGGGGGACTGTGTGCAGGTAGGTCACCCGGTGGGAACAGCGACGCCTGACCTTCCGTCTGCTCGACGCCCTGCGGGGCGCGGGTCCGCGCCGACGCCGGCCGTCTCCCGACCCGAGTGCCGGGCTGATGGACTCCCAGACCGTCACGGGCGCCGACACCGTAGGTGCGGACACCCGCGGCTACGACGCGGGCAAGAAACCAGGCGGCCGCAAGCGGTTCATCGTCACCGACACCCTCGGGCTGCTGCTGGCGGTGGTGGTGCTTCCGGCGTGTGTGTAGGACCGGAACGGCGCCAAGCGCCTGCTGCTGGAGTTGCACCACCGCCAGCACCCGCTACTGTCGGTCACCCGCCGCCGGACCCGATACCTATTCGCCGACGCTGGCTTCGCCGGGGCACTGGTGGAGCGGGGCCCGTACCACGCTGCGCACCACCATCGAGATCGTCCGCAAACCCCCTGGCCGGAAGGGATTCTCGGTCATTCCGCGCAGGTGGGCGGTCGAACGGACGTTGTGCCTGGCTGACCGCCTACCGGCGGCTGGCACGGGACTACGAACGTTATCCCGCCACGTCTGAGGCCGTCATTCGGTGGGCATCGATTGCCACGATGACCCGTCGTATCGCCCGTCGCGCACCGGCCGTGCGTCCGGGACGACGCCGCTTCGACCTTGCTACCCGAAGATCTCAAACACCTTCTGAGAGAACGAGCACGCGTCGGGGCGGTTCGGCATCAGGCCGGGACGCCCGACTGCTGTGAGAAGGAAATGTCATGGCTACTTCTACTTTCCTCAAAGGCAGTAGGCAAACCGGCGTCGCAGTGTCCTCGCCGATGGCGCTGGCCGGAGTCTCACCGCGATCGGCCAGGGCCCGCAGCATCCGACCGGCCGAGTAGAGCCCGGAGTTGGCCGAGAACAGCGCCGCGGTGAGCACGATCAGGTTCATGACGTCGCCGACGCCGGGGATGCCCAGTTAGGAGAACACCGTGACGAAGGGCCTCACCCCCTTGCTATAGGACGACCAGGGCATCGGCATCGCTAGCAGTAGCACGGTTCCCGCGTAGAACACGCCGATGCGCCACAGCACGCTGTTGACGGCCCGGGGGATCACCCGGCAGGGTGCTTGGTCTCGCCGGTCGCGACAGCTTGACGGACAACAGGTTCACCGAACTGAGCACGCCGAGCGCGACCAGTGCGGTTATCCCGTAGGGCATCTGCGGAAGCCATTTGTGCATGTAGTAGCCGACGGCGGTGATCTCGGCGATGCCGGCGCCCGCCAGTTCAGCCAGCCGACAGCGAAGCCGGCCACGGGCCTACGAACTCACGAAGAACGCGGCCAGGCTGCAGATCGCGTAGGACAGCACCAGCGAAGGGCCGGCGTTCGCCGGCCGCCCGCCCGTGCCGAGGAAGAGATCGACCCCTCGCACCGCCGATCGCGACCATCTGCACCTGGCGGTTGCCCAGCGGCTTG
This sequence comes from Kutzneria buriramensis, assembly GCF_003387475.1. GTDB lineage: Bacteria > Actinomycetota > Actinomycetes > Mycobacteriales > Pseudonocardiaceae > Kutzneria > Kutzneria buriramensis. Next base: position 73,572 of record NZ_QUNO01000031.1, read on the forward strand.
CCGTAACCGATCGATGCCTCGTCTTCGGACACAGGTGCCCTGCCGACGGGAGAACTCACTGTAGGTGCTCCTCAGCCGAACCGGTCCGCCCGTGTCGCCGGGCTCTCACTGTGATGCCGGACTGTGGCATTCACGCTCTCCTCGGCCTATGGTCTTGAGGAAGACTTGAGCTTTCGTAAAGTAGGAGAAATGAGTAGCATTCGAAGATTCAACGGTATTGTGCTCGTTGTGTCGACGATCCTTTGCAATCTGGCCGCCGATTCCGGAGAAACTGTCGGCGTGGAGGTGTTGTGCGGCACCTTCCGCTGAATGTGGGAAAAGGTGCGCTCTTCTCGGTTAGGTTGTGTGCGATCATCGCTGAGGCTTGTTGCTCGGAAACCATTGGCTCAATGGGGTTTTCCGTGTTTTGCGGTGATCGGGTTCCGTGTGCGGCAATGGGAGGCCGGGTGACTCTCGAACCTGGCGATCGTCAGAGCTGGGCCGACGCGCGGCGCGGTCTGACGGTCGGGCGGATCGTGGCGCTGCTCGCCGACACTGGGGTGAGCCGGCCGGTCCTGTTGGCCACGGTCGCATCACTTGCCCGGTCGACCGCGGCCGGAACCGCCGTTGTGGCGCGGGACCTCGGCCTGGTGGAGTGGATGACGATCGCGGAGAACATCGCGCTGGGCAACGGGTTTCCCCGACGGCGCGGAATCATCGACTGGCCGGCGGTGCGCGAGCGGGCCGATCGGGCGTTGTCCGTGGTCGGTCTGCCCGCCGATGCCGAGGACAGGGTATTCGATCTCGCGCCGACCCAGCGGATGCTGGTGGCGATGGCGCGAGCACTCGCCAGGCATCCGGACACGCTGGTGCTCGAAGAGCCCACCATTCACCTGCCGCCGCGGGGTGTGCGGCGGCTGTTCGACCTGCTGGACGAGTTGAGGTCCACTGGCGTGGACATCTTCCTGGTCTCGCGTCGTGTGGACGAGGTGTGCCAGCTGGCTGACGAGGTCCTGGTGTTCAGGGACGGCCGGGTGGTGCGCGCCGGCCCGCTGGCCCGCTTCACACCGGTGGAGCTGGTTCGCGCGGTGACGGCGGAAACGACCCCGCGCCTGGAGGTCGGGGCAGTCGGTCATTCGGTGAGACTCGAGCTGGATCAACTGCGCGTCGGCGTAGCCGGTCCGGTGTGCCTGACCGTCCGCGCCGGGGAAGTCGTCGGGTTGCTGGGCGTCGACGGACCGGGACCGGAGCTGATCGGTCGTGCGGTGGCCGGTCTGGCGTCAGCCCATGGTGGCCGGATGCGGTTGTGTGGCAAAGACTTTCAGCCCGGCAACCTTGCCGGCGCAGTCGACCGGGGGGTCGGATTCGTCACCACGGGCGACCTCGCGATGGTTGACGGTGACAAGGGCGTCGTTATCTCGCGCCTGTTGGAGATCGGACGGCACGTGATCGTGCTGGAACAGTCGACGCACGGCCCCCAGTTTCGCGGAGTGCTGAGACAACTGGTCACCCGTGGCGCCGGTGTGCTGCTGGTGTCCACCGATCTGGCGCAGGCGGCCACAGTGTGCCATCGCGCGCTGGTCTTTCGACACGGCCAAGTCCGCGACGAACTGGTCGGTAGTGAGGTCACCTCGCCGGCGCTGCTTGGCTCCGCATGTGGATTGTGATCCCCCACGTGGCGCGGTCGTGCCCTCGCTCCGCACACGACGAAACCAGATCCCCGGCACAGTTTGGAAGCCGGCTACCGCCGCGGCGGGTGGTCAACAGGTTTCAGGGTGCCGCGACACGGTCGCCAACTCGCCCATCCGGATACGTCGCTCCGACTCGCAGGTCCCACAGTGCAGCAGCTCGTACTTGGCCAGCGTCAGGTCGGTGCCGGCCACCTGGAGCGCACGTTCCGTGGCATGGCGCACCATATGGCCCATCGTGACGAAGGAAATCCAGGCATCTCCTTGTTCATCAGTCAGCCAGCGCACGTCCGCCATGACGCCATGGTCCGTCCGGGCCAAGGTCATCGAGCCGGGTGGCCGGCGACTCAGCCGGCCGCCGAGGCGGCCGCCGGCCGCGGTGGGACGGTGATCTGGGCCTGAACCGTGCACACTGTCAACGCGGCGGACAACAGGTGGATTCCCCTTATGCTGTTGGGATTGTGCCCGGTGAGCTGTTCGATCCGCTGCAGCCGGTAGTCGAGGGTGCTGCGGTGGACGATGAGACGTTCGGCGGCCTGGCTGCGGTTTCCGTCGGAGGCGATCACCGCCCGCAGGGTCTCCAGCAGGGCCGGCTGTTCCAGCAACGGTTCGATGATGCGTTTCAGGTCGACGCTCACCGAGGACTCCCGCACCACCGCGTACTCGATCAACACGTCGTCGATGCGGTAGACGGACGGATCCAGGTCCGCCCCCATCGCCAGCGACAGCACGTTGCCGGCCTCGCGCCGGCCGAGCGGGATCTCGGCGGCCGGCCGCCAGCTCACCGCCAGCCAGGCGTTGCCGGGCAGTTGCCGGTGTGCCTTGCGAGCCAGCTCGTAGGCTCGTTCGCCGTCCGCCGCCGGCAGCAGGGCGAAGCCGCCGCGGCCCGAGACCGCGGTGAGGACTCCCGGACCGCCGACCGACTCCATGGCACGCTCGAGTGTGCTGTCCTCGACGTCACGGTAGTGCGCCGCGATCACAGCGTAGGCGGGAGCTATGTCGTACCCCTCGCCGTGCTGGCAGTTCTCCCCGGACAACAGGGCCCTCGCGCGGCGGTTGCGATTGGCCCGGCTGAGCGTGTTGGGCGTGTGGACGACGGTCTGGTGGGCGCCGCCGAGCAGCTCGCTGACCAGGGCTGTAGCCAGTTCTGTCACCACACGGGCGGCCGCGGTGAAGTCAGCCGAGTCGGAGAGCAAGGTGAGCACCGATTGGCAGAACTCGTCGAGTGCGGTGGCCAGCGGCTCATGCGGGATCGAGCCCTCGGCGCAGCGAATGCCGACAACTCGGGCTCGTCGGACCGTGTTGCCCGGCTGTGGTCGGCGACCGGCGAGCACGTCCGCGAAGACCGGAACCATGAGCTCGAACAGTGAGCCGAGTACCGACCTGCCGGGCTCCGGCAGCCCGGACCGCACGCCCTCCGCGATGTGCCACAACGCTGTTTCATGATGGGAGGATTCCATGGCGCACCCCCGGGGTGACGTGGTATGACCGGGCTCCCACCCTACCTCGGGCGGATGACTGAGCTCTCCAGAGAATGTGGGAAATCCTTCGGTATTGGGCGCATGCGCAGCGACAACATGAACTTTATTCACATATTTGCCTATGTGAGCTCGCGTATGTGTGTCGGCTGTGATGATGTGGCACTCCGGTTCGGGATGGGAATCGGCGGCCCCGAGGAGGCGCGTCAACTATGTGCGGAATCCTCGGCGCTGCTTGTATCGCCGCCAACGGATGATCTAGCGTACGGCCCGCCGACCGACCGGAGTCGGTTGGAGGCTTCATTGTTGCGCTGGCTCGCACCGCCAGTGATCGTGATGGCATTGGTGGCCGCCACAACCGCATGCTCGCTCGCTGTCGACGGCCGCGGACCGACGATATGGGCTCACCCGCGGGGGGCGGCGAGGTGGCGGCGTTGCAGAAAATCGTGGGCGGCTTCAACAGGAACCATCACGGGACCCTGGCGACGCTGCGGCTGATCCCGGAGGCTGACTACCCAAGGTGCTCACAGTCACCCAGCCCACGCCAGTGCCCGATGTGGTCGAGTTCGACGGACCCACCATGCGCAGCCTGGCGTACGACGGAAAGCTGCGCCTCGTTGACGATGTCGTCGGCCCAACAATGTTGGCGGACATCACGAGCTGACTGGCCTCGAGTGGGACCACGCAGGTCGGCCGGCACTACGGGTGGGCATGTTCGTTAGTCCCGTGTTCTATATGCTGATCGGCAGCGTGACGCCGACCGACAAGGTGCTCGACGGGCCGTCGGTGTTCGTGCCCCATCCGTTGACGTTGAACAACTTCATTGGACTGCTTGCCCGGTTCAGCGGTCCCGACACCGGCTATTCCTGGGCTTCGTCGGAGTTGCCCTGCTCACGACCGGCGCCGTCGTGTTGGTCGGGCTACTGATCAACTCGCTTGCCGGCTACGCGCTGGTCAGGCTGCGCCGGCGCGGGCGGTGACTGGTGCTCGGTTCGGTGCTCGCGGTGTCGGTGGTTCCGTTCGCGGGCTTGGCCATCCCGCTGTCCTACCTGCTGGCCGGCCAGCGCGACAGCCTGACCGCGCAGGTGCTGCCGTCCATGGCCAACGCCTACACATACAGGTTCTGCACCCGTGTTCCGCGAAGTCGCGGCGGACGTGAGGACGCGTCCGAACTCTACGGCGCGGGTGTACGGCGGACCTGCTTCGCCGTCGTGGCACCGATGAGCAAGCCGGCGTTCGCCTCGGCCACGGTCCTCACGTTCCTCACCCAGTGGGGAAGCTTTCTGTGGCGGGTGCTCATGGTCAGTGATCCGACCGTGCGTCCGCCGCCGTTGGCCATCAGTGTGCTGCGGGGCAGCCGCCGTACGACTGGGGCCAGGTCATGGCCTTCGGTGTGGTGGTGCTGCCGGTGCTGATCGTGTTCGTGGTGTTCCAGCGGTGGTTCGTGCATAGCCTGGCCAGCGCCGCAGCGAAAGGCTGAGGGGTTCGCGTCGATGGTCAGGGGCGTTTGCCTGGCTCCGCGCTCGCCAGGTCGGTGAACCGGTCGGCGGGCAGCGCGGGCAGCGCGACGCGGAACCAGGCGCCCCGGATGCAGGGCAGAACCCGCACCGAACCGTTGTGCGCATGCACGATCGCCGCCACGATGCTCAGCCCGAGCCCGCTCCCCATGCCCGATCGTTCCTTGGTGTGCTCGTCGTGGCGGGACCGGTCTCCGCGGAAGAACCGCTCGAAGACCAGCTCGCGCTGCTCCGGCGGAATGCCGGGACCGTCGTCGACGATGTCGATGAAATGTAGTCCGTCCTCGCCACACAGCCGTACCTGCGCGGGTGTGCCGGTCGGCGTGTGCGCGCGGATGTTGGCCAGCAGGTTGGCCACGACCTGGTGCAGTCGCTGACAATCGCCGCCGACCAGGTGCGGCCCGTTGGCCTCGGAGTAGGTGAGCTCCCTGCCGTGGTCGGCGGCCCGTGCGTCATGGACTGCGTTCTGGCACAGCAGGGCCAGGTCGACCACCTCGTACTCCAGTGGCCGCCCCTGGTCCAGCTCGGCCAGCAACAGCATCTCCTGCACGAGCGAGGTCATGCGGTCCGACTCGCTGCTCACCCGACGCATCGCCTGCCGGAACTCCACCGGATCGTCCAATGCCCCGAGCAGGGCCAGCTGCGCGTAGCCGGAGATCGCGGTCAACGGGGTCCGCAACTCGTGACTGGCTGCCGCGACGAACTCACGCAGCCGCTGCTCGGCCTCCCGGCGTCGGGTGAACGAGTCCTGGAGCCGCTGCAGCATCGTGTTGAACGATCGAGCGAGGCTGGCGAACTCGGCGCTGGATTCGTCCTCGTCGACCCGCTGGGACAGGCTGCCTTCCGCGATGTGCTCAGCCGCCACGGTGATCGAGTGCAACGGGCGCAGCGCGCGCCTGGTGATGGTGAGGATCGTCAGGATCAGCACACCGAGGACGACCAGCGCGACTATGCCTTCCATCGTGCTGAAGTCCTGCCACAGCTGGAGGTAGCCGATCACGGGCGCCGCGACCACGACGTACTCGCCAGTGGCCAGCCTGCCGGCCGCGCCGATGAACGAGTTGCCGCCCAGCATCTGCGCCCGGCCGGAGTCGGCCATGTCCCGCAGCTGCGCCAGAGCCGGGGTTGGCACGTCGTGCGCGCCGTTCTCGTTGTCGGCGTAGTACCGGACGAGCTGCCCGTCAGGTGAGATGAGCAGTGTGGCGCACTCGTTCCCGGCGCTATTGTGCGAATCGGGACGTGCTTGCGGCGATTCGGAGACCTTGTCGAGGTAGGCGACCATGAGGGTCCGGCTGCTCTCCACGCCCCGCGAGAGCTTGTCCAACAAGGCCTGGTGGCCGGCGACCACGGTCATCACCTGCACGGCGACCAGTCCCGCCACAGTCACCCACACGAAGCTGACAACCAGCTTCGCACGCAGAGACCGACCGCGGCGCCTCATGCGGCGCCAGCCAGACAGCCGAATCCGTGCACGGTGCGGATCAGGCCCTCCAGCTTGCTCCGCAGGCACCCCACGTGGGTGTCGACCTGGGACGTGCCGCTGCCGACGGTGTTCTGCCACACCCCGTCCAGGATCTGCTCGTCGTCGGTGACCTGGACTGTCGGCAGTGGTCGGCGGATTCATCGAGCCCCCATGGGCAAGCGCAGTCAACGTTCTGCATGCCATCTTCCGGTCCTCATGGCCTGAACCACCGGCTTTGCGTGTTTCGTGGATCCTCTTCGTCGTATTGACGGTTTGGAGTGGACGTTCCGAGTGGGTGGGGAGCCCGCCTCGGAATTGTTCTGAACTCGTTTGGTGGGCATGCCGTCCGGCGTCGAGGTCGTCCTATAATCATGTGGAGGTCATCCTATGATCATGCCGTTCCATGATCGTCTGACCGAGAAGAACCTCGCGGGCACCAACCCTTTCGACGGCGACACCATCCAAACTCTCGTGTTGGTCAACGACGAGGGCACGCCTCCCCGTGGCCGGCGTTCGCCGCGGTTCCGGCTCGCTGGCTCACGGCGTACGGTCCGGACACGCTGGCCCACTGCCTGAACTACGTGGAGCGGAACTTGACCGACACGTGGCCCAAAAGCCTCACCAAGGCGATGGGGGAGTGACCGACATCCCTGATGGGCGGCCGGGTGCCGGTCTGGCCCGTGAGCTCACCCAATGGCAGCTGTCGATGATCGCCATCGGAGGGATGATCGGCGGGGTCTGTTCGGTGGTCTGGCCGTTGTGCTGAGCTGCGCGCTGACCGAGGTGATGATCCTGTTGGTGACGCGCAGCCGGGCGAGATGGCCACGGCCGACCCGCATACCGGCTCGTTCTCCGGCCACGCGGAGAAGGCCATCGGTCGGTGGGCCGGCTTCCCGATGGAGTGGCTGTACCGGTGGTTCTGGGTGATGACGGTCGGCGCCGAAGCCACGGCCGATGGTGCGATCGTGGACCGCTGGGTGCCTGCCGTGCTGCAATGACTGTGGGTGTTGGCGCTGGTGGCCACGCTGATGGTGACCAACCTGTCTTCGACGAGGTCCTAAGGTGCGTTCGAGTACTGGCTCTCCACGAAGAAGGTCGCCGCGATCGTGGCCATTCCGCTGGTGGGCTTCGGCGCGATCATCACCAGCGTGGTGCTACCTGTGGACCTCGGTCGGCCCGGCGGCCTGGTCCCCAACGGGACCGGGCCGGCTTCCTCGGCGATGTTCGTGGTGGTCTTCTCCTTCTTCGGCGCCGAGATCGCCACCATCGCGAAAAAATGGGGATCGTTGACCGGGCCGAGCTCCGTCGATCGCGGCAAGCCCGGCTCGAAGATCCATGTTCTGTTCGACCGGACCGGTCTGCCGTTCTCGGTGGCGATCTCTGCTGCGAACACCAACGACGCATACGGGCTCAAGCCGTTGGTGCGGACCATCCCGGCGGCGCGGTCGAGGCGTGGTCCGCGCCGGTGTAAGCCCGGGAAGTTGCACGAGGACAAGGCCTATGACACGCGAGTTACGGGCGTGGGTGCGTGAGCAGGGCAGCACGGCCCGGATCGCCCGCAAGGACACCGAGCTCACGATCGCCTGGTTGCTGGGCTACCGCCGGCGGCATGACCCCGCTGGGCTGATCCAGGTGATGTGGCCCCCTGTTGCTGAGCCACGGTTATGAGAGTTGAGGGCGTCTCATCCTCGTCGGGGCTGATGTTGCCGAGGTAGCTGTGGCGCCGGTAGAGGTTGTAGAAGTTGTCGATGTAGCCGGCCGTCGCCACGGTCAGCTCCAGGGTCGGGGATCACTTGCGGGCGTTGAACAACTCCGTCTGCAGGCGCCCCCAGAACGACTCTATGACCGCGTTGTCGAAACAGTCGCCGACCGTTCCCGCCGGCGATCCTGAAGCTCCTCGCGTTCTACAGCTACGCCGCGGCTGCCGTGAATCAACCCTCTCAGCTGGCCAAGGCGCGCGGCGCGATTGCGTCCTTCGCCTGCAACCGTGGTCTCCTGCTCGGCACCACGTTCGTCGACCAGGTGCTGCCGGACGGTAGGGCGGGGCGGCCGGGACTGGCCGCGCTGCTGAGCGTCTTGGGGCTCCCCAGCACACACGGAGCCGTCGTAGCCGATGTGCAGCACCTTTCGTCGGAGCCGGCAGAGTTCGAAGTGTTCGCTGAAACGATCGCCCCGGATCGGCAGCACGCTCTACGTGGCACAGAAGGCACAAGTGTGGCGGCCGAGTAGCGTGCATCCGGACAGCGAGGAGCCCGACACGCGGCCGTCTGATGCCGAAGGCTGGCGGGCCGCTCGCGCTGACCGGCACAAGTACCGGTGGATCTTGTGGGGGACCGAGGATGAGTGAAGCTGGTGCCGTGCGTATGACAGGGGGCCGGCTGCAGTCGTGGTCCGATGCGCTGGCTGCGCCGACGCCGTTGTGGCCTGGCACTGGCAGAGCTGACATCGCTGTGCTCGAACATGGTTTGGGGCTCCTCGGGAAGCGAGGCTCCGAAGCGTCTGTGAGCGACTCGGGCTGTGGCACTGAATGGTGTAGCGTCGGGCCAAAGGGCCCATCGGTGCGCCTCCTAGCGCCTTCTGGCTCCAGCCCGTGGCCGGCGGCGGTACCGCACGTTGCCGAACCAACTCACGTACGAGGCCGGCAGTGGCTCTCGGTGCTCCTGCTTGATCGCCTCAGCCCGTGGCCAGCAGCGGCGGCACCAAATATCCTCGTCCTTGCCCGGATTCGCGTAGCTTTGAAGGAAGAGGTCGATCCGGGCGAGGACGTCGTGGCCTGACGGCTGGGCGAAGAACAGGTGTGCAAGGTGCAGCAGGACAAGGCGTGCGCAGGTCTTCGCGTCGGCGCGCTTCGGGACGGCGATGTCGTTGTCGCTCAGGGGAGAGAGAGGCTGTTCTCGAACCCGGACAACTTCATGCGCCTCGCCGGCAGGCCCAACCAGGCTTGCAATTGCTTCTGACTTCCCGCGATCACCATCTTCTCTGCCCTCATGCCAGTACGCACCATCGTACTCGATGACGACGATGAGCTGGTCCCAGAAGCGGAAGGCCATGTCTGCGCGCAATACGCCGATGCCGTTCGGCCAGTAGTCTCGCTCGCCGCGACCAAGGACAAGCTCAAGCAGCGTGAACAGTTCACGTTCAATGTTCGACTGTCCCGGAGCCAGCTCCGCCGCGCAGTGCCCCGGTGGACACTGTGCCCGGTACCTGCCGACTGACGGGCCCCTCGTGCGATGCGATATGATCATATTGTAGAGGCACGCACTGACAGTTTCGCTCCACCGCAGCTCAGGAACCGTCAGCGCGAGCTGTGCTTCACGCTGAGTTGGCGTGGCGGGGCTCGTGCTTCAACGCCGCCGAGGCGGGTGTCGCTGAGAAGCATCTGCTCAGCCTGTTGGACCGAATGATCGACAGGCACCTCAGCCCGCCGAATCGCATTGTGTCAGCGACGCGCGAAAGATGGTTCTGGCACGGCTTCCGTGAACTTGCCCCCGCCATCGAGGTCGCAGCCGGCTAGTAGGACTTTGTTAGGTCGTCATGGTGGCCGCTGATGACATGTGGGGCATCGACCACTCCAGGTCGCGAGCAACACCTGGAGCACGTGCAGGATCTTGTAGAAAGTCAAGCTGCCCCAACAGCTTTTGGGTCGCTCAGACGCAACTCGGTCAGGAACAGGTGTGCGGTCGAGACCAGGGTGACGTGACGGTGCCACCCGATCCAGGA
>NZ_QUNO01000032.1 GCF_003387475.1 Kutzneria buriramensis
ATGGAGACCAGGAGCAGTGGGAGGACGAGGACGGCCAGGCCGATCCATTCGCGTCGTCCGGCGAGGTGGGGGGTTTGCGTGGCGTGTGTCATGCCCAGAACCATACACACGTCCCACACATTTGTATAGTACGTACGTTTAAACTGGCCTTGACCTGCGGTGATGGCCCTCAGATCAGCGGATGGTCGTAGCTGATGAAGCCCCGAAAGGTGGCCACCTTGTCGTAGAGGGCGCGGGCACGGTCGTTGTCCTGCTTGGTGTGCCAGTACAGCCGGGCCGCGCCGCGGGTCCGAGCCTCCTGCGCGACGTGCTCGATCAGCGCCCGCGCCGCGCCCTGGCCGCGCGCCGCCTCGTCCACGTACAGGTCCTGGAGGTAGCACGAGCCGGACGACCACGGGTTGGCGTGGAACAGATAGTGCGCGATGCCGACCACCGGTCCGCCGTCGAGCCGCGCGGCACAGCCGAAAACGTCCTCGGCCCGCAGCAGCCGCTGCCAGGTCCGCTCGTACTCCTCGTCGGACACCTCGGTCCGGTAGAACTCCTTGTATCCGCGCGCCAACACTTCCCAGCGGTCCCGGTCCTCCGGCCGCAGCGGACTGATCTCGATCATGCCGCCATTGTGTCCCGGAGGATCAGTTGGCGGGGGCGAGATTGCCGCGCTGGCGGGCCCGGTAGGTCGCGCCCTTGACCTTGTTGCCGCAGGTCGTCATCGAGCACCATTCCCGCCGGAAACCGCGGGACCGGTCGATGAACACCTGATTGCACTCGGGCCGCTGGCATTCCTTGAGCAATTCCACATCGGGTCCGCCGAGCAGTTCGATGGCGGCTCGAGCGACCATGGACAGCCCCTGCCGCGCGGTGGCCTCGACCCGGCGGCCGGCCGGCGTGAGCTCGACGACCCCGGGCACGGGCCGGGCGTACTCGTTGAGCATCGCCACGTCCGTGTCGTTGCGGACGTCGCCGAACAGCCGGACCGCCACCAGCGCGTATATCGACTCCCGCAGCGCGATCGCGCTGGTCAGGTCGGGCACGGAGGCCGGCGGGCCGGCGTCGATCAGCTTCGACTCGCGGAACCAGGCGTCGAGGGCGGCGGGCCCGTCGAGCATCTCCAGCGGGCCCTCGAAGCGGCGGCCGCGCAGGGTGCCGACGAAGTCCAGCGCCGGGTGGTCGCACGGGAAGCGGTGAACCATGCGCACCAGTTTGACAGGTGCGCGGACCCCGTGCAACGCTACGCACCGTTCTAACCGGTGCGCAAAGGTCGCGGCGAACTCCGCACCGGTCCGACAGGTGCCGACTGGAGGCGTTTGTGATCACGCGAGCGCAGTACCTCGACTTCTTCGCCAACGCGCTGACGGGAATGTCCGACATCGTCGCCGAGCTGGGCGACGACCGGGCCAACCGGCGGCTGCCGCAGCCCGGCTCGAACACGCCGTACGCGCTGCTCACCCACTGCCTCGGCGCCATCGACTACTGGGTCGGCGAGGTGGCGCTCGGCCGGCCCGCGCACCGCGACCGGGACGCCGAGTTCACCGCGTCCGGGCCGGTCGCGCCGCTGCTCGATCGCGTGCAGGCGACGATCGACCAGCTGGCCAAGGACGTCGCCGCCGCTCGCGAGGACGTCGACACCGGCGGCGCGCTGCTGCACGTCTACACCGACGTCGTCCAGCACCACGGCCAGCTCCAGATCACCCGCGACGTACTCGTCGCATGAGGCCGTCATGCAGATGAAGGCCCCTTTGGCGATGAAATCCCCTCCGGTCTCCCGAGGCCGCGACCGGCACGTGATCGCGGTGCCGGTCCTGCCGGACTCGGTGCCGTTGGAAGTGGCTGTGGTGCAACAGGTTTTCGGCCGCCGCCCGTTCCCGGGCGCGGGCGACCTGTCGAGCCGCTACCGGGTCGTGCTGTGTGGCGAGCGCCGTCGGCAGCCCCTGTACTGCGGCGTCGACCTGGGCGATCTCGCCCCGTTGGAGACCGTCCTGACCGCCGACACCGTGCTGGTCCCCGGCGTCGAAGATCCGTTCGCGCCGCGCAGCCGGTCGCTGCTGACCGTGCTGCGGGCCGCTTTCCTCGGCGGGGCGCGGATGGTCGGCCTGTGCGGCGGCGCGTTCCTGTTGGGCCGCGCCGGCGTGCTCGACGGCCGGCGCGCCACCACGCACTGGCTGTACTCGCAGGCGTTCCGCGAGGAGTTTCCGTTGACCCACGTCGAAACCGACCGCGTCCTCGTCGCCGACGGGACCGTGCACACGTGCGCCGGCGAACTGTCCACTGCGGACATCGCGCTGCACCTGCTGTCGCTGGACATCGGCGACGCCTACGCCGAGGCCATCGGCCGGCTGCTGGTCGTGCCCGGCGAACAGCGGTCCCAGCACGACCGGTTCATGGAGGATTTTCTCAGCTGGCTGCGGGAACACGTGCACGAACCGCTGACGTTGAACCAGCTGGCGGCCCACGCGCACGTCAGCCAGCGCAGCCTGGTGCGGAAGTTCCGGCAGGCCACCGGAACCAGCATCTTCGACTGGATCGGCGCCGAGCGGGTGGCCCGCGCCAAGACGCTGCTGGAGACCACCGACCACCTGATCGCCGACATCGCCGTGATGGTCGGCTTCGGCTCGGCGGAATCGCTGCGCCGCAACTTCGACAAGCACGTCGGCACCTCGGCCCGGGCCTACCGGGCCAAGTTCCGGCCCACCAGGAAAGGCGTCGATCATGGCTGACACGACCACCACCGCGGGGATCACCGACGAAGAGGCCGCCGCCCGCCGCCGCGAACGCTTCGGCACGCTGCCCGCGCGGGTGCCGGCCGACCACACCGTCGAGACGGTGCCGCCGGACCGGTTCGAGTTCGGCGTCGACCCCGACACCGAGTGGATGATCCGCTACAGCGCCTGAGTGACTGTCACAAACCCGTGACACTCCTAAGCCGGGGTGCGCACACAGGGTCTTCACGCTGGGCACATGACCCGAACGACCCTGCTCGAGATCGCCGCCAAGGCGCTGGCCCGGCTGTTCCTGCCGGCCGCCGCCGTCCGGCATCCGCGCCGCGGCCGCCACCACGCCGCCCAGTGGGCCCTGGGCCTGCGGTTCCCGCGGGAATGCCTGGACGGCCTGCACCCTCACACCAGGGCCGCCTTCGAGGCGGCCCGGGCGGAGGCGTTCTGGCGGGACGGTCAGCTGATCGGCCTCACCTCGGGTCACCGCGACGCCGCCGAGCAGTACCGCCTGTACACCGAAGCTGTGCGTGCCGCCGGCTCGCACCAGGCAGCCCGGCACTGGGTGCTGCCGCCGAGCGAGTCGTGCCACGTCCAGGGCACGGCGCTGGACGTCCGGCCGTCCGAGGGGGCGGCGTGGCTGGAGCGGCACGGCGACCGGTTCCACCTGTACAGCCGGTACGACAACGAGCCCTGGCACTTCGAGCTGTGGCCGGCGCGGCCGGCCCGCCAGCCGCATCCCGGTGCGGCGCCGTTGCGCCGTTCGTGCTAACCACTGTGTATCCGAACGAAGGAGGCACGGTGGCCGAACTGTTGCTCGTCGAGGACGACGCCGTGCTGGCCGAGGCCCTGTCCCGCGCGCTGACGGCCCTCGGCCACCAGGTGACGGTCGCGCCCACCGGCGAACTCGCCCTGGAGGCGTTGTTCGAGCGGCGCTCCCCCGCCGATCTGGTGCTGCTCGACGTGATGCTGCCCGGCATCGACGGCTTCGAGGTGTGCCGCACGATTCGAGCCAAGTCCACGGTTCCGGTCGTGCTGCTGACGGCCCGTGGCGATCCCGTGGACATGGTCGTCGGCCTGGAAGGCGGCGCGGACGACTACGTGGTCAAGCCGGCCGAGCCGCGGGTGATCGATGCCCGGATCAAGACCATTCTCCGCCGCGCGTCCTCGTCACCCGCGCCGAGCACCGCGGTGCACACGTTCGGCGACCTGACCGTGGACAGCGACGCGATGATCGTCAGCCGCGGCGGCGAGGAACTGCACCTGACGTCGACGGAGATGCGACTGCTGCTGGAGTTCGTCGATCACCCGGGCCAGGTGCTGTCCCGGCAGACCCTGCTCAAGCGGGTGTGGGACTACGGGTTCGCCGGCGACTCGCGCCTGGTCGACGCGGCGGTGGCCCGGCTGCGCGCGAAGATCGAGCCGGACCCGGGCAACCCGACGCTGCTGCGCACCGCGAGAGGGCTCGGCTACCGCCTGGTCAAACCGTGAAGCGGTGGCATCCCGGCCTGCGCACGTCCATCGTCCTGACGGTCATCGCGGTCACCGTCGCCGCGACCGGCGCGATGGCGGGACTGTCGTACCAGTTGCAGCAGAGCAGCGTCCGCGACCGGTTCAAGTCGGCCGCGCTGGCCGACTTCGACTCGGACGCGCAGCAGATCCACCAGTGGCTGGTGAACAGCCGGGCCACCGATGAGTCCAAACTGGACAGTGTCGCCCAGTACCTCAACGGCCGACTCTCGCTGGACTGGTCCATCGTCAACCTCAACCCTGCCATCGGCCCGCAGTCGCCGTTGTCGAACGGCGGCTACGCCGCGGTGTCCGGCGTTCCCTACACGCTCTCCCAGGAGCAGGTCGACACGGCGTTGCGGAGCCAGGAACACAAGACCTACGACGTCAACTTCCAGGGCAGCCTGCAACTGATCATCGTCGGCCAGACGGAGCCGAGACTGCTGCTGGTCGAGTACTACGACACCAAGATCATCGACTCCGAGCTGGCCAAGGCCCGCCTCGAGCTGGCGGCCGCGTCCGTGCTGGTGATCCTGGTCGGCAGCCTGCTCGGCGTGCTGGCCGCGCGCCGGATCCAGCGCCGGGTCCGGGTCGCCGCCGGCGCCGCCCGCACGCTCGGTGCCGGTGATCTCGACACCCGGCTGGCCGTGCAGGGCACCGACGAGTTCGCCGATCTCGCCGGCTCGTTCAACGCGATGGCCGAGCGGCTCGGCGAGTCCATCGCGGAACTTCGCCGCAAAGACGCTCAGCAGCGCCGTTTCGTCGCCGACGTCGCGCACGATCTGCGTACGCCCATGGCCGTGCTGATCGCCGCCAGCGACGGCCTGCACGGACCCGAGCGGGAGCGTTCCGCCGAACTCGTCGCCACCCAGACCCGGCGGCTCAGCGCGCTCGTCGAGGACCTCTTGGAGATGTCCCGCTTCGACGCCGGCGCCGCCGAGCTCCGGCCGGAACACCTCGACCTGCAAGAGCTCTGCGTGGACGTGGTGGAGATGGTCGCCGCCGACATCCCCGTCACCCTGCGCGGCAACGGGATCGTCGTCGGCGACCCGCGGCGGCTGCACACCGTCGTGCGCAACCTCGTCAGCAACGCGCTGCACCACGGCGCGCCGCCGATC
Source organism: Kutzneria buriramensis (assembly GCF_003387475.1). GTDB lineage: Bacteria > Actinomycetota > Actinomycetes > Mycobacteriales > Pseudonocardiaceae > Kutzneria > Kutzneria buriramensis. The sequence continues at coordinate 5,336 of NZ_QUNO01000032.1, forward strand.
ACCATCACCGTCGACGGCACCGCCGAATTCGAGGCGCGCGTGATCGTCCGGGATCACGGGCCGGGGCTGCCGCCGGAGCTCGCGCCCGTGGTGTTCGACCGGTTCGTACGCGGCGACCGCTCCCGCCGCAGCGAGGGCAGCGGCCTGGGCCTGGCCATCGGGTACGAGAACGCCGTGCTGCACGGCGGCCGGATCGACGTGGCCAGCCCCGGCGGCGCGGAGTTCACTCTTGTGGTGCCTCGAATTCCGCCCGGTGGTCCTCGACCCAGCGACGGAAGTCCCGCGCCGGCGCACCCGTGATCTCGCGGACGGTGTCGGTGATCCGTGCCGGCACGTCCACGTGTCGGGCGTAGGCGTCCAGCAGCGACTCCATCACCTCCACGGGGAAGTGCGCCGGGCTCCGGTCGAGGAACTGCTGCCGGCTCAACTCCGTCACGGAAACGGTCCGCCCCAGCACCTCCGCGAGGATCTCCACCTGGCGGCGGATCGTCAGCGCCTCGGGACCCGTAAGCAGCAGCACCTCGCCGAGATGCCCGCCCGAGTCGAACAGCTGCTGCGCCACCGCGGCGATGTCGTCCTGGTGGATCGGGTTGAACCAGGCGTCCGGGTAGGGAACCTCCACTGTGGACTTCGTCCGCACGGATTCCGCCCAGCCCAGCGAGTTCGTCGCGAACGCGCCGGGGCGCAGGATCGTCGCCGGCAGCCCGGAGCCGAGCAGGGCGTCCTCGACGGCCTGGTGCCGGATCGCGATCGAGTTGGTGGCGGCCCCCGGCTCGTCGATCGCCGACGACGACACCAGCACGATGTGCCGGACGTCGTGCGCCGCCTTGAGAAACGCCTCGATGCCGTCGGGCTGGGTGTACAGCAGCACCCGGTCGACGCCGTCCAGCGCCTCCGCCACACCCTCCCCCGTGCTCAGATCGAGCCGGACCTCCCCCGGTTCGGGACGGCTGCTCGCCGCCCGGAACGGCGTTCCCGCGCTGGTCAGGCGGGTGATCAGGGCCCGCGCGATGCGGCCGTGCGAGCCCGTGACAAGGACGGTCATGGTCGTGTCCCCCTACGATGAGCCGTCGAGAAGTATTAGCTTTGCAAGCAAAGCTAGTTTGGAGTCAAAGGTATGTCAACGGTGGACGACAGCGTGCGCGAGCTGCTGCTGCTCACGCCGAGGATGGTCGGGCGGGCCAAGAAGCTGCGCATCCCCGACGAGCTGCGCGGCTTCTCGCTGGCGCCGCGGCACATCACGCTGATGGCCTACCTGCTGTTCGACGGGCCGCTCACCGTCAACGAACTGGCCGCGCGGCTGGAGGTCGCGCCGACCACCGCCAGCCTGATGGTCGGCGAGCTGAGCCGGCAGGGCGTGCTGGAGCGCACCGAGTGCCCGGTCGACCGCCGCCGCACCATCGTCAGCATCGCCGAGAATCACCGCCCCGCCGTCGAGACGTGGTTGTCGGCCGGGGCCAACGCGTGGCGAAAGGCCCTCGCCCCGCTCACCGCGCAGCAACGGGAGCTTTTCGTCGCCACGATGCGCGCCTACGAGCAGGCCGTCGCCGACGAGACCGCCTGACCTGCGGCTTTGCCCACCTGAAATGGATCGGGAAAACCCTTGACGTTTTCCTGATTCACATACGTGGAGTTACCCGAATCGACCATTGCCTGGCCGTCAACGCCACTTGACAATCCGGGAACCCCGCCCTGCATTTCGGAGGTTCACCCGTGATCCGAGCACGAATGCCGGCGCTGCTGGCGTCGGCCGGCGTGGTCACCGGGCTGCTGGTCGTCGCGCACCCCGCCGGCGCGACCGCCCCGCAGGCCACCGGCCCACAGCTCACGGCCCAGTTCGGTCAGACCTCGACGTGGAGCAACGGCTACAACGGCAGCTACACCATCGCCAACGGCGGCACCGCCGCCAGCACCGGCTGGGCGGTCGAGTTCGACCTGCCCAGCGGCTCCACCGTGACGAAGGCGTGGAATGCCACCCTGACCAGGACCGGCCAGCATTTCAAGTTCGCCGACGTCAGCTACAACGGTGCGGTCAAACCCGGCGCCAGCACGAGCTTCGGCTTCAGCGTCAGCGGTCTGGTCACGCCGACCGGCTGCGCCGTGAACGGCAGCGCCTGTGACGGCGGCACGACCACCACCACCACCACAACGACAACTACAACCACCACTACGACGACCACGACCACGACGACTCCGCCGACCGGTCCGACGGTGAACGTCGCCACCGCCGCCGAGCTGATCGCCGCGCTGGGCAACGCCGCGCCGGGTCAGGTGATCAAGCTGGCTTCCGGCACGTACCACGGTTCCTTTGTCACGCAGCGAGCCGGCACCGCCGCGCAGCCCATCACGCTCACCGGCCCGGCCGACGCGGTGCTGATCAACGACGGCCCCGCCGGCGACCCGCCGGACTGCGCCGCCCCGGGCGCCCCGGGTTACGACTCGGGCTACGGCCTGTGGCTGTTCAACGCGCCGTACTGGAACCTGGACGGCTTCACGGTGACCGACTCCAAGAAGGGCATCGTCGTCGACGACTCGCCGCACACCGCGATCGACGGCGTCACCGTGCGGCGGATCGGCGAGGAAGGCATCCACTTCCGGCGCTCGTCGGCGGACAGCGTCGTGCGGAACTCGACGGTGACCGACACGGGCCTGGTGCAGCCGGGCTACGGCGAGGCCGTCTACATCGGATCCGCGAACTCGAACTGGGCGTGCTACGGCAACACCGACGGCGTCGACCGCGGCGACCGGGTACAGGTGCTGAACAACCATCTGGGACCGAACGTCGCCGCCGAGCTGATCGACGTCAAGGAGGGCACCACCGGCGGCGTGATCAGTGGCAACACGTTCAACGGCCAGGGCATCAGCGGCGAGAACTCCGCCGACTCGTGGGTCGACGTGAAGGGCACCGGCTACACCATCGAGAACAACACCGGCGCCTTCGCGAGCCCCGGCACCTTCGCCGACGGCTACCAGACGCACAACGTGAGCACGACGCCGTCGTTCGCCAGCGGCTGCGGGAACGTCTGGCGCGGCAACACCTCCGACCTCGGCGGCGTCGGCCAGTACGCCATCGACGTGACCTCGGTGTCGAAATGCGCCGGCGTCCCGAACGTCGTCTACGCCTCGAACACCGTGACCAACGCCGTGAAGGGCCTCACCAACATCAACGTCACGCCCTAGTCGCCGGCGGCCGGCCGGGCGTCCGCCCGGTCGGCCGTGGTGGCGCGGCGCAGTTCGTACAGTGCGATGACTATTGCCACGAGCATGAATCCGATGGCGCAGAGCAGCGTCCTGGACACCGCGGCGGTCGGATTGCCGATGCCGGCGTAGAAGACGGTCGCCAGCACCGCGGTGCCGATCGCGGTGCCCATCCGCTGACCCGTCTGCAACGCGCCGCCGGCCACGCCGGCGATCCGGTTCGGCACGCATTCCAGCGTCAACGTCGTGTTGGGCGAGATGACCGCGCCGCCACCGATTCCGGCGACCAGCAATGGGAAGGCGATCGCGCCGCCAATCACGTCTTGCGGGGCCAGTCGCACCACCACCGCGACCGCGGCCAGTCCTATCGTGATGAGACTCAGTCCGCCCACGGTCAGCTTGCGACCCAGTCGGGAAACCAGCCGGCCGGCCACCGCGGCCATGATCGAGGAACCGACCGCGAACGGTGTCACGGTGAGTCCGGACTGCAACGGCGTGTAGTGCAAACCCTTCTGGAGGAACAGCGACATCACCAGGAAAATGCCGGCGAACCCGCAGAAGTAGACGGAGCCGAGCAGCAAGCCCGACGAGTAGCCGGAAACGTCGGTGAACAGCCGCAGGTCCAGCAGCGGCTTGCCGCCGCGGGCGGACACGCGCTGCTCCCAGCGCACGAAGACGTAGCCGAAAACGGGGGTGGCGACCGCCAATAGCCACAACGGTCCGGCGCCACCGCTCTCCGTCTCCACGATCGGCAGCAACACGCCGAGCACCGCGAGTCCGAGCAACAGCGCGCCGACATGGTCGATCTCGTCGCGCAATTGCACCTTGCCGCGGTCCGAGCGCGGCAGCCAACGCAACGCGAGCACGAAGGCGAGGACACCCACCGGCACATTGACGAAGAACACCCAGCGCCAACCCGTCTCGTCGCCGAACACGGCCAGGATCAGGCCGCCCAGCACGGGTCCGGTCGCCGTGGAGATGCCGATGGTGGCGCCCAGCAGGCCGAACGCCCTGCCCCGTTCCGCGCCGCGGAACAGGTCCTGGATCAGGCCGGAGTTCTGCGGCGAGAGCAGGCCCGCGGCCAGTCCCTGCAACAGTCGCGCGCCGATCAGGAGCGTCTCGTTCGGAGCCGCGCCGGCCAGCGCGCTGGTCACCACGAATGCCGTCAAAGCGACCAGGAACATCGTGCGACGGCCGAGCACGTCACCCAACCGGCCGCCCGCCACCAGTGACAAGCCGAAGGTGAGCGCATATCCGGAGACGATCCACTGCACGGATCCCGCCGAGGCGCCCAGACCGTTCTGCACCGACGGCAGCGCCACGTTCACGATGCTCACGTCGAGCAGGGTCATGAAGCCGGCGGCAAGGCTCACCGCCAGCGCTTTCCATCGGCGGGGATCGGGTTCGCTCACCGCTCCATCCTGCTCCCGGCAAGGCGGGCGCGCGCGGTGCATCGGAATCCGGACGGGCAACGAATCCGGACCTAACGCACTTGCGGGCGGCCACCTGATCCGGTGAAGAATCGGTGACGACATGTTCCCCGCTGGTCTGTTCGGCGTACCGGGACCGGATCGACCTCTTGACAACTACAGCCAACTCCTGCCGGGCGGCGTGACCGACCCCACCGGTTTGGCGCTCAATTCGGTATCGAGTCGGTGAGTCATTTTGTGCGGAGTATCGACTAGACTGGCGCCAGTCGCGTCGACGGGGCACGCCTCTTTGACAGCGAGTATTACGCCACGTTCCGACCCAGACGGAGAAACGTCCATGGCACAGAAGACCATCGTCCAGCTGATCGACGACCTCGATGGCGGTGAGGCCAACGAGAGCGTGTCCTTCGGCCTTGACGGCGTCGAGTACACGATCGACCTGTCCGAGGAGAACGCGAAGAAGCTCCGCGAGAGCCTCGTCTCGTTCGTCGAGAAGGCGCAGCGTGTCGGTGGCCGCAAGCAGCGGGGTGGCGCCACCACCGCCGTGAAGGCCGGCGGCGACCGCGCGCAGAACCAGGCCATTCGCGAGTGGGCCCGCAGCCAGGGGGAGAAGATCTCCGACCGCGGCCGCATCCCCGCCGAGCTGGTCGCCAAGTTCCAGGCCGCCCACGGCAGCTGACTCCCGGTTCTTCCCGCCGATGGCGCCCACCCCACCCCCGGGGCCGGGCGCCATCGCCGTTCCCCCCGGTTGGAACCCCCGCGAGTCGCGCTCTGGGACACACCGAATGTAGGTTTCAGGCAGATCCGCCCGCCCGGTCAACCCCCAGCTCAGCGTCACACCGAATGTCGGTCCCGTGCAGATCAGACCGGGCGAGTCGCATTCGGCAGCGGACCGAATCCGGTTTCGGGCCGATCGTGGCCGCCGGCAACCGGACCAGTCGGGCAAGTCCACGGCGGCGTCCGGTCGGCTTCCGGATCTGCCGGAAACTGACATTCGCTGTGTCTGTGAGCGCGACTCGCCGGGGTGACGGCCGGCGTGCACGCTGCCCATCTGCACCAAATCGACATTCGGTGTGTCTGTGGGCGCGACTCGCGGGGGTCAGCGGGTGTAGCGGAGAGTGGTGATGCCGGAGGGGTGGGAGCGGGACTGGAGGAGGGTGAGGTCGGCGCGGCGGCGGGTGAACAGGGGCTGCCCGTCGCCGATGGCGGTGGGATAGACCTTGAACCAGTACTCGTCGACCAGGTCCAGCTCCACGAACGCCTGGGCGGTGGCGACGCCGCCGAACAGCACCATGTCCCGGCCGGGCTTGGCCTTGAGCTCGGCGACGGCGGCGGTCAGGTCGGGCGTGGTCGACCGGGAGAAGACGACCTTCGGCGTGTCCAGCATCCAGTTCGCGAAGTCGACCAGCGCGGGCGGGCTGGCCGGATCGGCGGCCTCGGCGCGGAAGTTGGCCTCGAACGCGTGGTGGATCACCCGGCCCTCCAGGATCGTGTCCACCCGCGCCCGCAGCTCGCCGGTGAGCTCCTCGTTCATCGCGGGATCGGGCCTCATGAAGTCCAGCTGACCATTCGGTCCGGAGAGCTTGCCGTCGAGCGTCAGATTGACGAACAGGATCACGTCGCGCATCGCGGGCTCCTTCGGTGTGGGGTACGAAGAGGTAGAGCCGGCGGCCCTGGCCGACTCATCGGCGCCAAGCTGTGACGCGCGCCACATCACATGAGCGGAGGGGGTTCCGATGGCGCCGACCGTCGCCGATCAACTCATCGAGATCCTCCGACAAGCCGGCGTACGCCGGGTGTACGGCCTGGTGGGCGACAGCCTGAACCCCATCGCCGACGCGATCCGGCGCACTCCGGACGTCGAGTGGGTGCACGTCCACAACGAGGAGGCGGCGGCGCTGGCCGCGGCGGCCGAGGCGCAGCTCACCGGGCGGCTGGCGGTGTGCGCCGGCAGCTGCGGCCCCGGCAACACGCACCTGATCCAGGGCCTGTACGACGCGCATCGCACCGGCGCGCCGGTGCTGGCGATCGCCTCGCACATCCCGTCCACGCAAATCGGCACCAACTATTTCCAGGAGACGCACCCGCAGCACCTGTTCCTGGAATGCAGCGCCTACTGCGAGTTGGTGTCCCGCCCCGAGCAACTGCCCCGGTTGCAACGCATCGCCATGCAGACGGCGTTGGCCAAACAGGGGGTGGCGGTCCTGGTGCTACCGGGTGATCTGACGGCGGAGCCGGCTCCGAATCCCACCGGCCACAGCCATCTCGTCGAGACGCGAGCGGTGGCCGTGCCGGCCGAGGAATCCGTACGGGCATTGGCCGCCAAGATCAACCAAGCCCGGACGGTGGCATTGTTCGTCGGCGCCGGCGTCCGGGACGCCCGCGCCGAAGTGCTGGAACTGGCCGCCAAGGTGCACTCGCCGATCGGGCATTCGCTCGGCGGCAAGGAGTGGATCCAGTACGACAACCCGTACGACGTGGGCATGAGCGGCCTGCTCGGTTACGGCGCGTGCTACGAGGCGACGCACGAGGCCGACCTGCTGATCATGCTCGGCACCGACTTCCCGTACGACACCTTCCTGCCGCAGGCGCACACCGTGCAGGTGGACCGCGACGCCGCCCGGCTCGGCCGGCGGACCCGGCTGGACCTGGGTGTCGAGGGTGACGTCGGCGAGACCCTGCGCGCGGTGCTGCCGTTGATCCACCAGAAGACGGAGCGGGCGTTCCTGGACCGAATGCTGCGCAAGCACGCCGACGCCCTGGAGAAGGTCGTCTCCGCGTACACGGCCAAGGTCGACAAGCTGCGGCCGGTGCATCCGGAGTACGTGGCGGCGGTGCTCGACGAGCTGATCGCCGACGACGCCGTGATCACGGTCGACACGGGCATGTGCAACGTGTGGGCGGCGCGGTACCTCACGCCCAACGGCCGGCGGCGGATCATCGGCTCGTTCCGGCACGGCACCATGGCCAACGCCCTGCCGCACGCGATCGGGGCGGCGCATGCCCAGCCGGGGCGGCAGGTCGTGTCGATGTCCGGCGACGGCGGGCTGACCATGCTGCTGGGCGAACTGCGCACCGTGCGGGAGCGCCGGGTGCCCGTGAAGATCATCGCGTTCAACAACGGGTCGCTGGGCATGATCCGGCTGGAGATGATGGTCGCCGGCTATCCGTCGTTCGAGACGGATCACGGGGTCGCCGACCTCGCCGCGATCGCCCGCGCCTGCGGCGTGCCGGCCGAGGTGGTCGACGATCCCGCCGACCTCCGGCGCGCGCTGGAGACGGCGCTGGCCGCCAACGGCCCGTTCCTGGTGGACGTCCGCACCGACCCCAACGCCCTGTCCATCCCGCCGCACATCACCGCCGCCCAGGTCCGCGGCTTCGCCCTGGCCGCCACCCGCACCGTCCTCGACGGCGGCGTCGGCAAGATGATCGACCTCGCCCGCAGCAACCTCCGCTCCATCCCCCGACCCTGAACCCCCGCGAGTTCGCCCAGAAATAAAGCACAGTCAGACACACCGAAATACGGTCTCAGGCACAAACGAGACCGGCAGGTCTCAGATCTGCACGAAACGCACATTCGGTGTGCCCCAGAGCGCGACTCGCGGGGGTGCGACACGCCGGCAAGGCGGGGGCCGGGGCTGAACCCGCCGCTCCCCTCGACCAGCGGGTCCAGCCTCCCCAAATCCCCGGTACGTCAACTATCGGGCGGGTGGGGTCGCGGTGGCCAGGGGTGGGCCGTTGCCAACCCAGGAAACACCCCGGTCGACGCCGGTTCTCGCTCGCACAATCGGCACGTGCCGCTCGTCGTGGACACCGATCCCGGCGTGGACGACGTTTTCGCGCTGGTCGGTCTCCTCGCTGGCCACGTACGAGGAACACGAGGTGGTGGTCGAGCTCCAGGGCCACCTGCGCGGGCGACGCCGGTCGACCGCCGTGAGCAGCGGCTACCGGGCACGGAGCTGCCGAAACGCCGTCCGGTGCGGGTGGCTGTGGCCGCGGACACAGCCCGGATTCCGGCCGAGTTGCTGGAGGACATCGCCGAGCTGGGGCGGTATGTGTAATACCCTCGGTTACGGGGGTAAGGAATGCGAGAGAGCTTCGGCCACCACGTGCGGGCGCTGCGCACGCGGCGCGCGCTGTCGCTGCGCGGCCTGGCCGAGGCGGCCGGCATCACCCCCGGCTACCTGAGCAAGATCGAGAACGGCCGGCTGCCGTCGGTGGACATGGCCCGCGCGCTGGACGTCGCGCTCGGCGCGGACGGCTCGCTGCTGGCGGTGCTGACCGTCGACCAGCTCCCCCGCCCGGCGCAGCTGCCGCTGGCGATGAGCGGCTTCGTCGGCCGGGACGCCGAGATCCGGGACCTGACCGCGGCGCTGGAACGCCCGGACAGCAAGGTGCCGCTGATCATCGCCGTGGACGGCCCGCCGGGCGCCGGCAAGACGACCCTGGCGCTGCACTTCGCGCACCGGGCCATCCCCCAGTTCCCGGACGGCCAGCTGTACGCCGACCTGCGCGGCCACAGCCCGCACGACCGGCCGGCGCTGCCCGGCGAGGTGCTGGCCGACCTGCTGCGGGCGCTCGGCGTGCCGGCCGCGGGCGCCGCCGACGTGGAGCACCTGGCCGCGCTGTACCGGTCGGCGCTGGCCGAGCGCCGGATGCTGATCGTGTTGGACAACGCGGCCGACTTCGCCCAGATCGAGCCGCTGCTGCCGGGCACCGGCCGTTGCGCGGTGATCATCACCAGCCGGGAGCGGCTGTCCGGCCTGACGCTGCGGGCCAGCCCGCACCGCCTGACGCTGGGCCCGATGTCCGCGGACGAGTCGCTGGCGCTGCTGACGAACGTGCTCGGCAAGGAACGCGCCGACCGCGAGCCGACGGCGCTCGTCTCGCTGGCCGACCGCTGCGGCCGGCTGCCGCTGGCGCTGCGGGTCGCGGCGGAGCGGGCCGTCACCACGCCGGACTACGACCTGCGCGATCTGGTCAGCGAGCTGGATTCGGAGCGACTGGACGTGCTCGGCGTGGAGGACTCGGACGTCCGCACCGTCTTCTCCTGGTCGCTGCGACGCCTCGACCCCGACGCGGCGCGGCTGTTCCCGCTGCTGGGCCTGCACCGGGGCCCGCAGATCAGCGGCCGGGCGGCGGCCGCGATCGCCGGCATGCCGCAGTCCTTCGCCCGCCGCGCCACCGCCCGGCTCACCCACGCGCACCTGCTTCGGGCCGTCGGCCGCGACCGCTACACCTTCCACGACCTGATCCGCGACTACGCCGCCGAGCTCGCCCACCGCGAGGTCGCCGACACCGCCGCGGCGGTGCACCGGCTGGTCAGCTGGTACCTGCACTCCGCCACGGCCGCCTGCCATGTGCTGGCGCCGTTCCGGTTCGACCCGATGGCCAAGGACGAGCTGCCGACCGGAGTGCATCCGCTGGCCTGGACCTCGGACGACGCCGGCGCGCTGGACGCGCTGCGCTGGTGCGACGCGGAGCTGCCCAACATCGTGCCGGTCATCCAGATGGCCATGGACCACGGCCACTACAAGCTGGCCTGGCAGCTGCCGATCACCTTGTGGTCGTACCTGTTGCAGCGGCGGCCGTGGAGCGTCTGGATCCGCAGTCATGAGCTGGCGCGGCAGGCCGCCCGCCACGTGAACGACCGCGCGGCCGAGGGCTGGGTGGTGACCAACCTGGCCGAGGGCTATCGCCGGATGGGCGACCTCACGCAGTCCAGCCGCCTGTACGAGGAAGCCCGCGCGCTGCGCGCCGAGGTCGGCGACCGCTACGGTCTGGCCTGGGCGCTGGCCGGCTCCGCGTTCCTCGCCGCCGACCTCGGCCACGACGTCGAGGCCCTCGAGCTCTCCGACGAGGCGACGCGGATCTTCGTGGAGTACAAGGACTTCCAGGGCCAGGCGCTGTGCCTGATGACGCGCGGCGACGTGCTGCGGCTGCGGGGGGACCTCGACGGCGGCCTCGCACTGTGCGGGCTGGCGCTGGGCATGATGGTGGACATCGCCTCGCTGGAGGGGCAGGCCCAACTGCTGCGCAAGATGGTCGAGATCCACGTGGAGCGCAAGGACTTCCCGTCGGCGCTGACGCTGCTGACGATGGCCGTGACCACCGCCCGCGAGCTGCGCGACCGGTGGGCACAGGCGGAGGCGCTGACCCGCCGCGGCGAGGTGCTGGTGGAATTGGACCGCCGCGATGAGGGCCGACTGGCCTGGCAGGACGCGTTGGCGCTCTACGACGAGCTCGACGACACCGCCGGCAGCCGCGGCGTCAGGGAGCGGCTGGCAGCTGCGCTTCCCGCCACCGCAGCACGTCCCGGCACACCGTGATCAGCCTCTGCCGCAACGGTTTCGCCCGCTCGGCGAAGTCCGCCTGCTGCCGCGCGTACTCGGCACGACCGGCCGGCGTCTCGATCCGCACCGGCTCGTAGCCCAGCGCCGACAGGTCGTACGGGCTGGCCCGCATGTCCAGCTCGCGGATCCGGGACGCCAGCTCGAAGCAGTCGGCGACGAGCTCCGACGGCACGTACGGCTCCAGCTTGTACGCCACCTTGTACAGGTCCATGTTGCCGTGCAGGCAGCCCGGCTGCTCCAGCTCGACCTGCGATTCCCGGGTGGGCTGCAAGGCGTTGCGCGGGCGGGCCGGCGGCGTGAAGAACCGGAACGCGTCGAAGTGTCCACATCGGACCTGCGACGACTCCACCAGCGCGTCGGTTCCGTTGTGCCCCAACCGGAGCGGCCAACCGAAGTGCCGGACCTGCTCCGGCGTCTGCCGGTACACCATGGCCCACTCGTGCAGGCCGAAGCAGTTCAGCCGCGGCGGCCGGGACACGGTGGCGGCCAGCAGCCCCAGGTAGAACTCGGCCGTGCGCACGCGGGGTTCGGTGCAGGCGGCCGGATCGAGCGTCACACCGTCATCCGTACGGTGATAACCCCGGTAGTCGAGGAACTCGTCGGCGCCTTCCAGCACCACGCCGAGCCCCGGGTGCCACCGCTCCAACCGGCCCGGCCGGTGCGAGTAGTACGTGAACAGGAAGTCGTGCACCGGGTGCTTTTCCTTGGCCAGCGACCGTTCCTTGTGCGGCAGCGTCCAGCGCCGGACCCGGTCGACGTGCGCGCGCTGCCGGGCCCGCCACTCGGGTTCGGTCAGCACCGTCGTCGCGTCCACCCGACAACGGTAACCGGAGCTCAGCTCGCGACGACCTCCTGGGCCACCGACCTGGTCCGAAGCGTCAGCGCGGCGTACAACAGGCCCGAGAGCAGGAAGCCGAAGACGATGCCGAGGTTGGTCATGGCCAGCGGGCTGTTCAGCATGCTCGACGGCATCAGGAACGCCGTCACCACGGCCAGGTGCGGGTCGGCGGAGGTGACGAACCCGAGGCCGACCACCGTGCCGACGACCATGGAGCCGATGCCGGCCCAGTTGAAGCGCCCGTACCGTCCGTTCGCGTCGTCGAGGGCCTCGGTGTCGTAGCCGTCACGACGGTGCAGCCACAGGTCGACCAGGAACACCGCCGCCCAGGCCGCCGCGGCGGTGCCCGTGATCAGCAGGAACGCCACGAAGACGCTGGCGAAGGTGGGCGCGACGAACACCATGTAGACACCGCCGATGATCATCAGCACGCCGTCGATGCCGGCCAGCACCGGCCGCGGCAGCCGCACGCCGATCGCCTGGAGCACCAGGCCCGAGGAGTACAGGTCGACCGCGCCGGCGGCGGTGACGCTGATGATCACGCTGATCAGGTACGGCACCAGGAACCAGGTCGGGGCCTGCGCGGCCAGCGCGCCGATCGGGTCCTTGGCGACCGCGCCGGCCAGCACCGGGTCGCTGGTCGACAGCAGCACGCCGACCAGCACCAGCAGGCCCTGGGTGACGCCGCCGCCGGCGGCCGTCCAGCCGAGGACGGCGCGCGAAGGCGTGTTTCGTGGCAGATAGCGCGAGTAATCGGCGCCTGCCGCCAGCCAGCCCAGGCCGGTGCCGGCCATGGTCAGCACGACGCCGCCGAGGAAGATCACGCCCGTGCCGGCCTTGCCGCCGCTCAGGTCGAAGTGCAGCCGGGGCAGGACCACGATCAGGTACACCACCGTGACCACGGCGGTGATCAGCGTGAGCCAGCGCTGCACCCGCTGGATCACGTGGAAGCCGTAGACGCCGAGCACGATGGTGCCCAGGGCGATCACGGCGAACGCCACCGCCACCGCCGCGGTGCTCCCCAGACCGGGTGACAGCCGTTCGAGCACGGTGCGGGTGGCCAGCGCGCCGAGCGCGACGCTGACCGTCTCCCAGCCGACGACCGTGACGTAGGTGATCAGGGTCGGCAGCCGGCTGCCGAGCACGCCGAATGCCGCCCGGCTCAGCATCATCGCCGGCGCGCCGCCCCGCGTGCCGGCGATCGCGACCGCGCCGACCAGCGGATACGACAGCGCGATGCCGATGACCACGGCGAGCATCGCCTGCCACCAGTTCAACCCGACGGCCACCACGAACAGGCCGTAGCCGACCGGCAGCATGCTCAGGTTGGCCGCCGACCACACCCAGAACTGGCGCCGGGGCGTGCCGTAGCGCTCCTCGTCGGGCACGTGCTCGATGCCCCGCTGCTCGACTGCACCGCGGTCGACGGTCACCATGCGTGTCTCCTCGTTCACTCGCCCGGGATCACCGTAGCGGGGGGACGGGTCGGGAAGGATCACGCCACCGGTTCGGCCCAGTCGATATGGTGCCCGTACAGCCACGCCCGCGACTGCTGCCGGTCGTTGAGCTGCTCCGACAGCACCTCGCTCTGCTGCGTGGCCCCGTCGTTGGCGCTGGTCGCCACCAGCCGCTCCACCCGCTCCCGCCGGATCCGCACGTACGCCTCGAAGGCCTCGTCCCGCGGCAGGTCGCGCAGGCACTGGGCCAGCACCACCGCGTCCTCCAACGCCATCGACGCGCCCTGGCCGGCGGCCGGGGACGCGGCGTGCGCGGCGTCGCCGACCAGCACCATCGGCCCGCGGTGCCAGGACGGAGTGGACGGCACGTCGTAGGCGTTGCCGCCGATGATCTCTTCCCAGGTGGCCTCGATGATCCGCTTCGACGGCGTGTTGTCGGCGGTGAAGAACTCGGCGGCTCGCCGCCGCCAGCCGTCCACGGTGGTGCCGTTGATCTGGTCTCGGGTCAGCTCCGGGCCCGGCAGCCGGGCGAACCAGAACGTCTCGCCGCGCGGGGAAGTCGTGTAGCCGAAGAAGGCCCGCTTGCCCTGGATCATCCGGTACGAGTCGGTGGACACCGGCAGCGCCGGGTCGTCGGTGTAGCCGTACAGGACGTTCAGTCCGGTGTAGCGGGGCGTGGGCGCGGCCGGGTCGATCAGCGACCGCACCCGGGATCCGATGCCGTCCGCGCCGATCAGCACGTCGCCGACCGCCTCCGAGCCGTCCTCGAACACGGCCACCACCCGGTCGCCGTCCACGACCGCGTCGACGAGCCGTTTCCCGTGGCTGACCGGAATGCCGCGGCGCTCTGCCTCTTCGGTCAGCGCCCGGTAGAGCGCCGACCGGCGCAGGGTGCGGGGGTCGTGGCTGGTGGAGATCTGGCCGGCGATGTGCTGTTTGGCCAGCAGCCGGCCGGCGCCGTCGAGGAACTCCACCGTGGTCGCCGGGAAGGAGACGGCCTCGACCGCCTCGGCGGCGTCGATCGCGGCCAGCGCGTCCATGCCGTTGTTCATGATCGTGAGGAACGCGCCGACGTCCTCGCCGCCGACCGGATAGGCCTCGTAGACCGCCGGTTCCAGGCCGGCCTTGCGCAGCGCCAGCGCCGCCGCCGGCCCGGCGACGCCGCCCCCGATGATCAGTACCCGCCCCATGGCACCTCCCGGGCGTGAGCGTACCGGCACCGTTCGTGCTGGTCCGATCGCCAAATCTATGATTGTGTGAACAAACTCGCCGCCGCTGCGTGATCGAAAGGGGGCTCCGAGTGACCATCGGTCGCCGCCGCCTGCTGGGACTCGGACTCGGCGCGCTGGGCGCCGCGGCACTCGCCGGTTGCGCGCCGCCGGGCGCGAACCAGGTCAACACGGCGCCGGTGATCCCGGCCGCCGCGCCCGGCGAGAAGATCACCCTCACCTACTGGGCGTGGCTCAAGGACCTCCAGAAGGTCTGCGACATCTGGAACGCCAGGAACCCGAACGTGCAGGTCGAGGCGGTGTTCAGCCTCGGCGGCGCGAACGGCGGCTACCAGAAGATGTACTCCGCGCTGGCCGCCGGCGGCGGGCCCGACCTGGCCCAGGTGGAGCTGCGGACAGTGCCGGAGTTCATGCTCGTCGACGGCCTGGTCGACCTGAGTCGCTACGGCGCCAAGCAGTACGCCTCGCGCTACGACGAAGCCGCGTGGGGGCAGGTGAGCTTCAACGGCGGTGTGTTCGCGATCCCCCAGGACACCGGGCCGATGGGCTGGTACTACCAGCCGGCCGTGCTGGAGAAGGTCGGCGGCAAGCCGCCGACCACCTGGGACGAATGGGCGCAGCTGGCCCAGGAGCTGCACGCCAAGGATCCCGACGTGTACCTGGAATCCTTCTCCGTGGCCGATTCCTCGCCGTTCATCTCGTACGCGGCCCAGGCCGGCGCGAAGTGGTTCACCCCCACCGACAACGGCTGGCTGGTCAACCTCACCGACGACGCTTCCCTGATGGTGGCGCGGTTCTTCGACAAGGCCGTGGACAACAAGTGGGTGCAGACGGCATACGACGCCTACAGTCCTGGTTGGACGGCCGCGGCCGGCAACGGCCAGATCGCCGCGCTGACCGGCGCCTCCTGGGGCGACGCGCTGGTGGAGACGATCGGCACCGGCAGCGGCAAGTGGAAGGTCGCGCCGATGCCCAAGTGGTCCAGCGGTTTCGGGTCGACGGCGCTGGGCGGGTCGAGCGCGGCGGTGCTGGCCAACAGCA
The DNA here is from genome assembly GCF_003387475.1 of Kutzneria buriramensis. Classification (GTDB taxonomy): domain Bacteria; phylum Actinomycetota; class Actinomycetes; order Mycobacteriales; family Pseudonocardiaceae; genus Kutzneria; species Kutzneria buriramensis. The sequence goes on from NZ_QUNO01000032.1 coordinate 20,882, forward strand.
AGCACCCCAAGGAGGCCATGGACTTCGCGGTGTGGATGACCACCAGCCGGGAGGGCGTCGACGCGATGATCAAGTACTGCGGCATCGGCTGGTCCCCGGCCCGCGACTACATCGGCGCGCAGCGCCAGCAGCCCAGCGACTTCTTCAGCGGCCAGAACTACAACACCGAGGTGTTCGTGCCGGCCGCGAAGCAGCAGCCCACCGACTGGAAGTGGTGGCCGATCACCCAGCGCACGATCAACGCGCTGTCCGACCAGTTCCGCCGCAAGCTGACCGCCGGCCAGTCCTTCGTGGACAGTCTGCACATCACCCAGAAGACCACCGTGGACACGCTCCGCCAGATCGGCCTGACCGTGCAGGAGGCGAAGTGACCGCCACCGAGACCGTTGCCGCGGAACGGGCTTCCGCCCCCGCGCCGGTGCGGCCGCGCCGTCGCCGCAAGTTCCTCGGCGCGCCGTGGATCCTGCTGGCGCCGTTCCTGGCACTGTTCGTGCTCACCGTGCTGGCGCCGGTGATCCTGGCCGTGGCGCAGAGCTTCACCCGGATCAACCGGGCCGGCATGTTCGGCGAGAAGGGCGTCACCAGCAGCTTCGCCGGCTTCGACAACTTCACGCAGGCGCTGACCAACAGCAACTTCATCCAGGCCATCGGACGAGTGCTCCTGTTCGGCGTCGTGCAGGTGCCGGTGATGACGGTGTTCGCCACCGTGCTCGCGTTGCTGCTAGAGTCGGCGTCCGCGCGCTGGCCGGCGTTCTTCCGCGCGGCCTACTTCCTGCCGTACGGCATTCCCGGCGTGATCGCGACCATCCTCTGGTCCTTCCTCTACGTGCCGGGGCTGAGCCCGCTCGTCGACGCCGGCAAGCTGGTCGGGCTGGACATCGACTTCCTCGGCCCGAACACCGTGCTGTGGTCCATCGCCAACATCGTCACCTGGACCTACACCGGCTACAACATGCTGATCGTGATCGCCCAGCTGAAGTCGATCCCGTCCGACATCTACGAGGCAGCGCGGATGGACGGCGCGTCGCCGCTGCGCATCGCGACCTCCATCCAGCTGCCGCTGATCCGGCCGGCGCTGGTCCTGAGCCTGGTGTTCAGCATCATCGGCACGCTGCAACTGTTCGTGGAACCGCAGGTGCTGCACACGGTGTCGCCGGCGATCGTCAGCGAGTACACGCCGAACCTCAGCGCGTACACCAATGCCTTCGCCTACAACGACTACGGCATCGCGTCGGCCGAGGCCGTGATCATCGCGGTGGCCGCGTTCGTGCTGTCGTTCGGCTTTCTGGCCTGGACCAACCGGAAGGGACGGTCATGACCACCAGGAGCACCGGCTGGACCGTCGCGGTCACCGGCCTGCTGACCGTCGTCGCCCTGTACTTCCTGGTGCCGGTGTACTGGGTGGTGATCGCCGCGACCAAGTCGTCCGGCGACCTGTTCACCACGCCCGGCTTCTGGTTCGGGCGCACCATGGAGCTGTGGAACAACGTGGTGCAGGTGTTCACCGCGTCCGACCACATCTACCTGCGGTGGCTGCTGAACAGCGTGATCTACGCCGGTGGCGGCGCGCTGGTCGCCACCTACCTGGCGGCGGCCGGCGGCTACGCGCTGGCCAAGTACGACTTCCGCGGCCGCAACCTGGTGTTCGGCATCGTGCTCGGCGGCGTGCTGGTGCCCAGCACCGCGACCGCGCTGCCGCTGTTCCTGCTGTTCAGCAAGCTGGGGCTGACCAACACGTACTGGGGCGTGCTGCTGCCGGCGATGGTGTCGCCGTTCGGCCTGTACCTGTGCCGGATCTACGCCGCGGCCACCGTCGAGGACTCGCTGCTGGAGTCGGGCCGGCTGGACGGCGCGGGCGAGCTGCGCATCTTCCACTCGCTGGTGCTGCGCGGCATGGCGCCCGCGCTGGTCACCGTGTTCCTGTTCCAGCTGGTGGGCATCTGGAACAACTTCCTGCTGCCGCTGATCATGCTCGCCGACGACAAGCTGTACCCGATCACGCTGGGGCTCAACGCGTGGCGCAGCGAAGTCGACCGGTCACCGGAGTTCTACCCGCTGACCGTCGGCGGGCTGCTGGTGTCGGTCGTCCCACTGGCGATCGCCATGATTTTCCTCCAGAGGTACTGGCGCGGCGGCCTGACGGATGGTGCGGTGAAGGGGTGAGCTACTACGAGGACTTCTCCCCCGGTTCGCCGCACCGGCTGCCGCCACGCTCGTGGGTGCGGTCCGGCGCGCCGACGCTGTCCCTGAACGGGGACTGGAAGTTCAAGCTGTGGCGGTACGCCGACGCGCCGCTGGAGGACCCGGCCGACTGGGACACGCTGCCGGTGCCGTCGCACTGGGTGCTGCACGGTGACGGCAAGTACGGGCGGCCGATCTACACCAACGTCAAGTACCCGTTCCCGGTGGATCCGCCGCACGTGCCGGACGAGAACCCGACCGGCGACCACTTCCGCACGTTCACGCTGCCGGACTGGGATGTCGACCGGTTCGTGCTGCGGTTCGACGGCGTCGAGTCCACGTACAAGGTGTGGCTCAACGGGACCGAGGTCGGCGTCGGCAAGGGCAGCCGGCTGGCGACCGAGTTCGACGTGACGGATCTCCTGGTGCCGGGCCAGAATTCGGTGCTGGTCCGGGTGCACCAGTGGTCGTCGGCGACGTACCTGGAGGACCAGGACCAGTGGTGGCTGCCCGGCATCTTCCGGGACGTCACCCTGCTGGGCCGCCCGGCGGCGCGGGTCGACGACGTGTGGATGCAGGCGGAATTCCTCGACGGGAACGGGGTTGTCACGGCCGAGGTCGCCGGCACGTTCCCGATCACGTTGTCCGTGCCCGAACTCGGCGTCTCGACGACGTGGCAGTCGGCCTCCGACGTCGCCCCGCTCGAGGTCGGCACGGTGGAGCCGTGGAGCGCGGAGTCGCCGCGGCTCTACGACTGCACGGTGGCCTCGGCCGGCGAGACCGTCCACTTGCGACTCGGCTTCCGGACCGTGCGCATCGAGGGCGACCAGTTCCTGGTCAACGGCCGCAAGGTGATGTTCTACGGCGTGAACCGGCACGAGACGCATCCCGTGTTGGGCCGGGTGTTCAACGAGGAGCACGCCCGGCGGGACCTGCTGCTGATGAAGCAGCACAACATCAACGCCATCCGCACCAGCCACTACCCGCCGGACCCGCGCGTGCTGGAGCTGTGCGACGAGCTCGGGCTCTGGGTGATGCTGGAGTGCGACCTGGAGACGCACGGCTTCGAGTTCGACCCGTCCATCGCGGACAACCCGAGCGACGATCCGCGCTGGCGGGACCAGTTCCTGGACCGCATGCGGCGCACGGTCGAGCGGGACAAGAACCACCCGTCGATCGTGATCTGGTCGCTGGGCAACGAATGCGCCACCGGCCCGAACATGGCGGCGATGGCGCAGTGGACGCACGAGCGCGATCCCGGCCGGCCGGTGCACTTCGAGCGCGACCACGCCAGCGCCTACACCGACATGCACTCCCGGATGTACGCGACGCTGTCCGAGCTGGCCGAGATCGGCACCACCGGCTGCGCGTTCGGCGGCATCCGGCCGGAAGAGGCCGTGCGGCAACAGAATCGGCCGTTCGTGCACTGCGAGTTCGGGCACGCCATGGGCAACGGCCCCGGCAGCCTGGCCGACTACCAGGCCGTGTACGAGCGGTATCCCCGCCTGCACGGCGGCTTCATCTGGGAGTGGCGTGACCACGGCATGCTGACCAAGACCGCCGACGGCACGCCGTTCTACGCCTACGGCGGCGACTTCGGCGAGGTCGTGCACGACGGCAACTTCGTCATGGACGGCCTGGTGCTGTCCGACGGCACACCGTCGCCGGGGCTGGCCGAGTACGCCGCCGTGATCGCGCCGATCGTCTTCGGCGACGAGCCGGGCACCCTGCGCAGCCGCTACCACTCCATCGACACCTCGGACGTGCGCTTCACGTGGACCCGCGAGGTCGACGGCGTGCTGGTCGGCACCGGCGAGCTCGAGATCCTCCCGGTGCCGCCGGGCGAGTCGGGGCTGTTCGAGCTGCCGGAGGAGGCCCTGGACCTGGCCGTCGACGGCGAGACCTGGCTGACCCTGGAGGCGCGGTCGGGCCACGTCGTCGGCTCCCGGCAGTACCAGCTGTCTCGACGGCCTTCGGTTTCCGTCGTGCCGGCGAAGGGTCTGGGCGGTGCGGAGTTCGACCTCCGCACCGGGTCCTTGCTGCGCATCGGTTCCGTCGAGATCGGCGGTCCACGCCTGGAGTTGTGGCGTGCGCCCACCGACAACGACCGGCGGGCCGGCGAGTGGCTGTGGCGCGAGCGTGGGCTGGACCGGCTCGAACACCGGATCCGGGACGTGCAGATCGGCGACGACGCCGTGACGGCGCGCGTCCGGGTCGCCGCCGCGACCGCCGGCCGGTGTGTCGAGGTCACGTACCACTGGTTCGGCGTTGCCGACGGCGTGGCGCTGCGCGTCGACGCCGTGCCCAGCGCCGGCTGGGACTGCACGTGGCCGCGCCTCGGCGTGCGGTTCACGCTGCCCTCGGTGGATGCCGTGTCGTGGTTCGGAACCGGGCCACTGGAGTCCTATTCGGACAGTGACTCGGCAGCACGGGTCGGCCGGTTCGCCAGCACGCTGGACGACCTGAACGTGGCCTACTCGCGGCCACAGGAGACCGGCCACCGGCCGCAGCTGCGGTCGCTGGACCTCGACGGCCGGTTGCGGGTGAGCACCGTGCCCGACCGCACCGGTCACCGCCCAGGATTCAGCCTGTCCCGGCACACCCCGCAGCAGATCGCGGCCGCCGGGCACCCGCACGAGCTGCCGCCGAGCGACCAGGTGTACCTGTTCGTGGACAACGGCCAGCACGGTCTCGGCTCCGCCGCCTGCGGCCCGGACGTACTCCCCGAGCACGCCCTCTACCCCGCCGCCCACTCCTTCACCCTGCTGTTCACGCCGCTCGGCTAGCGTGGTGACGGGGCTTTCCTCCCGAGGAAAGCCCCGTCATCGCCTCACGGCACCAGCAGGACCTGCGTCACGAACGGCAGCAGCCGGCGCGCGGCGGGGTCGGCGTCCAGCGGCACGGCGACCGGCGTCCGCCCGGTCGTCACCGCCAGCGACTTCGCCAAAGCGTCCACATCGGACGGTGTGGAGCCGTCGGCCCAGCGCCGGATCGGCCCCACCGGGTCCCACTGCGCCTCGCTGTGCGCCTGCAACCCGGCGGCCACCGCGTCGTGCCAGCACAATCCGGCGGCCACGCCGACCGCGGCGTGCGGGCCGTCCTGCTCCAGCCACACCCGTCGGCGCGCGCCGGTGATCAGGTCGGTGCCCCAGACCCAGCCGCGCCCGGCGGCCAGCGCCCCATAGGTCGCCATCGCGGCGAGCACGCCGCGCACCTTGGCGGTCTCGGGATCGTCGGCCCAGCCGAGCACCCGGTGCGCCGGCCAGCGCCGATGCGGATCGGCGACGGTAATCCAGCTGACGACGCCGGCCTGCTCGACGGCGGTGAACACGCCGACGTGCGGGTCCACGAAAGGCGGCAGCCGGTCGAGCAGCTCGTCCGGGGCCACCGGATCGGCCGGCGGAGCCTCGGCGATCGGCCCGCCCCACTGGTAGCGGTGCTCGGTGATCGCCAGGGTGTCGCCGTCCAACCGCAGCAGCACCGGGTCGGCGGCGACGGAAGCGCCGGTCAGGTAACCGAAGCAGGTCAACGCGACCTGGGCGCCGATCAGCGCGACGGCGGCGAGCCCGATCTCGCCGCCGCCCGCCGACGGCGCGAGGCGACGCCAGGCGGCCTCGACCGGCAGTCCGCCGGCCGGATGCACCGGCGTCAGCCACGCGTCCGGGCCGCGCAGGTAAACCTGCGCCAAGGACACATTCGCGGCGCGACAGCGCCGGCACATCTCTATCAGCTCGCCGAAATCGGCGGTCACGTGCACGACCAGATCGGTGTCGTGCAGATGCACGTTCATCCGCTCCGGCGAATCGGACAACACGTGCTGGAATTCGTCACGCAATGCGTATTCGGGCACGTCGTCGGCGAGCACGGTGATGCGCCGCCACCCGGCACCGATGCCGGCGCGCAGCACCGCGCCGAGCGCCGGACCGTCGCCGACGACCAGCACGTGAGCCTGGCGCAGTCGGTAAAACCCCTGCTCAGCGGGGGCGTTCTCGATCTCGGAGCGATATTCGACGGCCTCCGCGGCGCTGAGACCGGTGGTTGTTCCGGAACACTGGCTCATGACGGCTCACCGAGCCGCGCCCGGGGCAGCGCACTGCACCGTAGGTGAACAACGAATGAACAATGTGCCATGAGCACTTATTTCCGGGTGGCCGCGGAATTGGCCGGCCGCCATCGCTGCACGCGACATGAATGCCTCGTTTCGGTGTGGTCCTACGTTAACACCGACTGTAGACATTCTGTTCCGACAATGATCGCGCCGCCGACCGGTCGGCCATCGAAGGCGACCCGAACTCACCGCCTCATGGTCTGGATCACAGGGTCTGAACCAGTACGCGCACCTCAGGGTCGCGCAGTTCGAACACCTCCAGCACGCCGATGCGCTCCAGCGCCGGCTTCAGCTCCCGCAGCTGCGCCACGATCGCCTCCCACTGAGGGGTGCTCGGCTCCGTCGCGGCGAGCGCGCGCACATTGCCGACGAACGCGGCAACCGAGCCCTTGCGCACGTATTCGCCGTACATCTCGGTGCCGTCCTGGCCGTCGGGCAGCACATCCTCCGGCTTCACGGGCTTGACGTCCACGGTTTCCTCCTTCAGCTTTGCGTGTCAACTGCACGCAACGCTAGCCCGACTTGCGTGCCGGTTGCACGCATACGAGGGGTGATGCGCGTCACACATCTCGACCGTCCGGAATGGACGGGCAACGCGACCTGCCCGCAGAACCGGGCGTCCTTGACTTTCCGGACACGTCTGTCCACGATGCACACCGTCTTTCCCCTGTCTCCCTTGCCTTTTCCGGCCTCGGCCGAAGCACTGGAGCGCGTCCGTGGCACGAAAGGTGGACATGAGCGAGGAATCAACGGCCGGCCCGCGGCGGCGGCGCTGGCTGTGGGTGGCGGTGCCGGCGGTGCTGGCCCTGGGCATCACGGCGGCGAGCCTGAGCGTGTACTTCGCCGAACGCGCGCAGAGCCAGTCCCAGCAGGTGCTCGGCGACGCCGGCTCCGCCGACCGGGTCGATGTCCTGTTCTACGTGCAGAAGCTGGATCCGGTGAGCCAGACGCTGTCCGCACAGGTGTCCATCGATCCCAAGGGCCGCCTCGCCGACAGCGACGGCAATCCCGCCAAGGACATCACCGTGCACCTGGCCGCGTTCAAGGGCGACACGCTCACCTTCAAGGCCGCCAAGTTCCCGACCGTCAACGACGTGCAGGTGCCGCTGTCCGACGGCGTGATCACCGACTACCCGTTCGACAGCTACAAGGTCGACTTCGCCTTCTACGCCGAGAGCGCCGGCGACACCGCGCCGGTCGCCGTGACCTTCGCCAGCGGCGACACGTTCTTCGCCCTGAACCCGCGCGATTCCAAGACCACCGACGGCGTGTTCACGTTCTCCGCCGACGCCGGCCGCACCGCCGGCATGTTCGCGTTCGCGGTGTTCATCATGCTGTTCATGTGGTGCCTCAGCGTCGCCGCGGTGATCGCCGCGACCTTCGCCATCGCCGGCCGACACGGCCTGCTGTGGCCGTCCATGAGCTTCATGGGCGCGCTGCTGTTCGCCCTGGTCCCGCTGCGCAACGCCGTCCCCGGCGGCCCGCCGATCGGCTCCGTGATCGACTTCGCCGCGTTCTTCATCGCCGAGGCCCTGATCTCGCTGTCGCTGATCTGCACGGTGGTCATCGGCTACCGCGTCGAGCTGCGCAAACGGGCCGAGGCCGCCGCCTAGACGCGGACGCGGCCGGCGGCGACCTCCCCGGCGTACTCGTCGTACCGCGGCACGTAGCCGTTCTCGGTGAGCACGTAGACCGGGCCGTCGCCGGCGTAGCCCTGCTCGCGCAGCGCGACCTTGCGGCTCTTGAACGTGGACGTCTGCTCGACCTCGTCGATCACCCGGAGGAACAGGGGAATCGCGTAGCCGGGCAGGCGATCCGCGAGATGCCTGGCCAGCGCCGGCCCGTCGAGCTCGGCCCGTAGCTTGATCGCGGCCATGCCGGCCTTGCCGTCGGCTCCGGGCACCTCCACGCCGTAGACGACGGCCTGCTCGATCGCGGGCCACTCGTCCAGCGCCCCCTCGACCTCGGTGGTGGCGACGTTCTCGCCCTTCCACCGGAAGGTGTCGCCCAGCCGGTCGACGAACGCCACGTGCGACCAGCCCTGGTCGCGCACCAGGTCGCCGGTGTTGAACCAGCAGTCGCCGCGGCGGAAACCGTTGCGCACCAGCTTGCGCTCGGACGCGTCCTGGTCGGTGTAGCCGTCGAACGGGGCGCGGTCGGTGACCTTGGTGATCAGCAGCCCGATCTGCCCGGCGCCGACCCGGCGCAGGTGCCCGCCGGCGTCCCGGCTCGGCTGCCCGGTGTCGGCGTCGAAGGCGACAACCGCGTACGGCAGCGGGCACAGCCCGGCGGTGCGCTCGATGTTCAGGGCGTTGATGAAGGCCAGGTTGCACTCGCTGGCGCCGTAGAACTCCGCGACCCGCCCGATGCCGAAGCGCTGCGTGAACTCGTCCCAGATCTCCGGCCGCAGCCCGTTTCCGACGACCACGCGCACCCGGTGCGTGCGCTCGTTGGGCCGTACGGGCTGGTTGAGCAGGTATCGGCACAGCTCGCCGATGTAGCAGAACGCGGTGGCACGAGTGCGTTCGATGTCGTCCCAGAACCGCGACGCCGAGAAGTTCCGTCCCAGAGCCAGAGTCGCGCCCGCGCCGAGCACCGACGACAGCGACACCGTCAAGGCGTTGTTGTGGTACAGCGGAAGGCAGCAGTACAGCGTGTCGCCGGAGGTGAGCCGCACGCCGAGGTGGCCGAGGCCGGTCATCGCCTTGAGCCACCGGAAATGGCTCATCGAGCTCGCCTTCGGCAGGCCGGTCGTGCCGGAGGTGAAGATGTAGAACGCCTTGTCCCGCGCGTGGATCAGCGGCGTCTGCACGGGATCGTGGTCGTCGGCGCTGATCGCCGCCTCGTCCATGTCGAGGTACCCCGGCAACGCGTCGTCGCCGTCGGGCAGGCAGAGCACCTTGCCGCGGATCTCCTCGGACGGCAGGGATTCCAGCGCCTCGCGGCACTCGCTGCCGACGACCAGCACGGTGCTGTCGAGCAGCTTCTGGCTGTGGTTCAACACATCGCCGCGCTGGTGGTGGTTGAGCATGCCCGCGGTGGCCCCGAGCTTGACCACCGCCAGCACGGCCAGCAGCGTCTCCGGGCGGTTCTCGGCCAGGATGCCGACCGTGCGGCCCGGCCGCACGCCGTGGGCGTTGAGCACGGCGGCGTACCGGTTGACCCAGAGATTGGCCTGGCCGTAGGACAACTCGGTGTCCTCGAAGCGCAGGAACGGCCGCTCCGGGTGGCGGTGCGCGACCCGCTGGAACACGTGACCGACCGAGTCGCGGCTGGTCGGACCGATGGTGACCAGGCCGATCGCGCCGTGCAGCAGGCTCGGCGCGTCCAGCGCCAGGCCGGGCAGCGCCCTGACGACTTCGGCCAGGCCGATCCGGTGTGCCGCTGACTGCTCCGTCACGTTCACCCAGGCCATGCTACCGACCGGTAGGTATCCGGACAACGGTCCGTTACCTCGTCCGCAGGTCCGTGATCACCCAGTGGTCGCCCTGACGCTGCGCCGTCACGGTGAGTTCGGCGGCGGCGAGGGTGCTCTGGTTGTTGTCGCCGCGGGTGGCCGACTGGTCGAGGAACACCAGCAACTGGGCGTGCTCCCCCTGCAGCATCGTGACGCCGCTGTCGACGACCTTGGTGGTGAGCAACAGCTTCTGGGACGGGGCCTGCTGTTTCACCTGCGCGAAAAGGTCGTTGTACTGGCCGAGCGCGTTGCCGGCGAGGGTCTGCTTGGCGGCCTGCTCGGTCACCGCCGTGTTGTCGTACCGATAGGAGAACACCCTGCCCAGCGCGGCATCCACGTCCTCGACGACCTTGCTCGTGGCGGCCGGGTCGACCAGCGCCTGATTGTTCGTCGCGGGGTCGTCGTACAGGCCCACGGCTTCCAGCCGGAACCAGATTCCCAGTGCGGTCAGGATGATCGCGGCGGCGACGAGGTACCTCACGACTGCACCTGGACGGGTGCGAGGGCGCTGACCTGCCAGTCGTTGCCGGTGCGGGTCAGGTCGGCCTGGAACCGCGTGCGCTTGGACGTCGCCTGACCTTGGGACGGCGTGACGTTGAGCTGCACCGCGGCGATCAGCTTGGCGGTGCCGGCCCGCTGGTCCAGCGCCGTCACGGCGGTGTCCATGACCTGCGCGGTGGTGACGGTTTTGGCCTGTTCCAACTGTTTCCGGCTGTCCGTGCCGGTCTGCGCAAGCTGGTCGTGCAGCGTGCCGGTGGACACCTTGAGCCACGCCTGGAGACCGTCGTCGACCTTGCGGTAGTCGAGGGTGTTCAGCGTGGCGATGTCGTGCTGCGCGGCCTGCGTGACGGCCTGCCGGTCCAGCGCGAACTGCCGCGCGTCGTCGTGGGCGGCGCTCCACCAGGACCACCCGCCCCACGCGGCGAACACCGCCGCCAGGATCACCACGATCTTCATGTCGGCTCCTATCCGTTCGGGGCGTTCTGGGCGCCGCGGACGCCGGTGCCCGAGGCGGCCGGCAGGGCACAGCGGGCCTGCGTGTTCAGCGGCGCGCCGGCCCCGGTGTCGAGCCCGCTGCGCCGGTTCGTGCCGTCGTAGCCGGCGGTGCAGCCCAGCGGGTCGAAAAACGTCAGCGACAGGCCGAAGTTGGCGATGCCGTTGCCCACCGTGTTCGAGCCGGCGGCGATCGCCGGCGGGGCGGAGACCAGCAGCTCCTGGATGGCGTCGGTGCGGCCCAGCGCCAGCGTCGAGGTCGTCAGCAGGTTGGCGATGAGCACGCCGAGGCTGGGGTCGGTGTCCCTGATCAGGGCGCTGACCTGTGAGGACAGCTGCGGCACGGTGCCGATCAGGCGCCGCAGGTCGCCGTCGGACCGGTCCAGCTGCTCGGCGATGAGCCTGGCGTTGGCGCCGAACTGGGTTAGCGCGGCCGACTCGTCGTTCTGGGTCTTCAGCACGGTCGCCGAGTCGGTGACGAGCTGGGTCAGCTGCGGCAGGTGCTGGGTCGTGGCATCGACGAAGGAATGCGTGCTGTCCAACAGGGTTTGCAGATCCGGCGTGGCGCCGCGGGTGGCCGTGTCGAGCTCGTCGACGAGCGTGTGCAGGGAATCCGCCGGCACGCTGGCGACCAGGCTGTCGATGTTGGTCAGCAGGGTCTGCACCGGCAGCGGCGTCTTGGTGGCGCTCTGTGGGATGACCGATCCCTGGTGCAGGGTGGGGCCGTCGGGCTTGCGGGGCTTGAGATCGACGTACTGCTCGCCCACCGCGGAGCGGTCCGCCACCACCGCGTCGACGTCGGCCGGGATGCCGTACTGGATCAGGTCCAGCTCGACGTCGACGCCGTCGTCGGTGAGGTCGAGGGGCCCGACGCGGCCTACGGGTACGCCGCGGTAGGTCACCTCGGCGTTGGTGAAGATGCCGCCGGCGTCGACGAGCCTCATGGTGACGGTGTATCCGCCGGTGCCGAACAGCCCGACGTAGCGGCCGGCGACGTAGGCGACCGCGGTGAGGCCGACCAGCAGGAACGCGGCGACCTTGATCCGTATCCGGGACGTCAGCATCAGTGGTCCTGGAGGTAGACGTTGAGGTAGTCGCCCTTGATGTCGTCGAGGACGGCGTCGGTGAAGGGGAAGGTCACCAGCACCTGCAACGCCTTCGGCAGGCTCTGACCGGCGGCGGCGAGCTGTTGCAGCGTCGGTTGCAGGGCCTTGAGGTCGGCGACGAGGTCGTCGCGGCTCTGGTTGACGGTGGTGACGGCGACCTTGGCCAGCTGGTCGAGGGCGTCGACCATCCGGGTCAGTTTGCCCCGCTGCTCGGCCAGGACCGCGATGCCGGGGGTGAGGCCGTCGATGGCGCCGGTGATCTGGGTCTTGCGGTCGTCGAGCGTCTTGGCCAGCTTCGCCATGCCGTCCAACGCCTTGGTGATGTCGTCGCGGTGCGCGTCCAGGTGGTTGACAAGCGCGTCCACTTTGGACAGCAGGTCGCGGACGTTGCCCTCGTTGCCGTTCAGGGCGAGGTTCACCTGCTGGGTGATCGTCTGGAGCTGGGCGACGCCGCCGCCGTTGAGCACCATCGACAGGGCGCCCAGCACCTCCTCCACCTGAGGGTTCCGGTTGGTGCGGCTGAGCGGGATGGTGGCGCCGTTCCGGAGCGGCGGCTTGGTGGTGTCGTTCGCCGTGAGTTCGACGAACTTCTCGCCGAGCAGGCTGGATTGGCGCAGGTAGGCGTGGGCGTCGGCGGGCAGGCGGACGTCGCCGTTGACGGTCATCGTGACCAGCGCGCTCCAGCCGTCGGGGGCGAGCCGGACGGTGTCGACCCGGCCCACCGGCACGTCGTCGACCTTCACGGCGGCTTGCGGCACCAGATCGAGCACGTCCCCGAACTGGGCGGTGACCTGGTAGGACCGGTTGCCGACGTCCGCGCCGCCGGGCAGGGCGCAGGCGGTGGCGAGCAGAATCGTCGCCAGCACGAGGTAGTTGCGCATCAGCCCACCGCCGGTAGGGGGAGGGCGGGTTGCGTGCCGGGCGAGAACTCGCGGATGTCGGCCCGGCCGGCGAGGGTCTTCGTCGCCGGGTCGTAGGCGTTGAGCACGTTGCGAAGCGCGAGTGGGGCTACCTTCAACGCTTCGTCCAGTGAAGCCCTTTCCTTGACCAGCACCTGACTCACCGCGGCTAGCTTGTCCACATTGGACTTCAGGCGGCCGCGGTTGTCCTGGATGAACTGCTTCACCGCCGCCAAGGCGGTGGCGAGCTGGTTCAACGCGGCGCCCAGGTCGTCCCGGTTCGCGGCGAGGAAGGAGGACACCTGCGAGAGCCGGTCGGTGACGTCCCGGACCTGGTCGTCGCTGGCCGCCAGGGTCGCGGTGAACTTCTGGAGGCCGTCCACCGTGCCGGTGAAGTCGTCCCTCGACCCGGACAGCGTGCCGGCCGCCGCGCCGAGCTGCTTGATCGTGTCGTTGAGCTTGGCCCCGTTGCCGTTCAGGACATCGGCACCGGTTCTGACCAGGTCGGACAGCGCCCCGTCGGCGTTCGCGCCGCTCGGTCCGAGCGCGGTGGCCAGCTGGTTCAGGCTCCCGTACAGCTGGTCCAACTCGACCGGCGTGGCTGTGCTGTCCTCGTGGATCATCGCGTCCGGCGGCAGTTGCGGGCCTGTCGTGTAGGCCGGCGCGAGCTGCACGAACCGGTCCGAGACCAGGCTCGGCGCCATGATGACCGCCTTGACGTCGCTGGGGATCCTGACGCCCGGGTCGACCGTGAGCTGGACGCGGACCTGCGTGCCGGCCGGCCGGACCTCGTCGACCGTGCCGACCTTGACGCCGAGGACCCGCACGTCGGAGCCCGCGTACACGCCGACCGTCTCGGCGAAGTAGGCCGTCAGGTGCAGCGGTGGAGTGTCGTCGAGGGGCCAGAACACCGTGCTGGCCACCACGAGGATCACGCTCACCAGTCGGTTCATCAGTTGCCCTTCGACCCGGGCGGTGTGCAGTCCCGGCCCGGCGTCGCCGGCACCAGGCCACACAGATAGGTGTCGATCCAGCGGCCGTTGCCCAGCGCGTTGTCCAGCAGGCGGTAGTACGGCCCGATCAGGGCCAGCCCCTTGTCCAGATTCACCTGGTTGCGTTGCAGCACGGCCGTCATCTGATCCAGCTGGGTCAGCGTCGGTCCGAGCTGGGCGTTGTTGTCCTGCACCAGCCCCGCGAGCTGGGTCGCCAGCGCCTTGCTGCCCGTCAGCAGCGCCTCGACCGCCTGCCTGCGCTGCTGGACCTCCCGCAACAGCAGCGCGCCGTCGCCGATCAGCCTCTGGAACTGGTCGTCGCGGTCCGCCAGCGTCTGGCTGATCTTCTTGGTGCCGGCCAGCAGCTGCCGCAGCTGCTCGTCCCGTGCGGAGATCGACTTCGACAGGCTGGACAGTCCATCCACCGTAGACCGGATCTCCTGCGGCGCGTTGCGGAAGGTGTCGGACAGCACCTGGAAGCTCTGCGCCAGCTGGGTCGAGTCGATCTGGCTCACCGTGCCGGCGAGGTCGTCGAACGCCGCCACCACGTCGTACGGCGATGCCGTGCGCTGCTTGGGGATCGGCTGCGCCGGGTCCTGCGGGCCGCTGCCCTGCGGGTTCAGCTCCAGGTACTTCTGCCCCAGCAGCGTCTTGATCTCGATCGACGCCGTCGTCCGGTCGCCGATCCAGGCGTCCCTGGCGCGGAAGGCCACCCGCACCTGGTCGCCGGCCAGCGTCACCGCCGTCACCTCGCCGACCTTCACCCCCGCCACCGCCACCTCGTCCGACGGCTTCAGGCCCGCCGCCTCCGTGAAGTAGGCGGAGTAGCCGATGGTCCCGAACGGCAGGTCGTCGGCGAAGAAGACGCCCGCCGTGACCAGCGCCGTCACCGTCACACCGACCGCAGCGACGGCAACAGGACTGCGTTCCAGGAAGCTCCGTTTCACTTGCACCTCCCCGCCGTCACCGGGATTCCCGGGGTCGCCCCGCCCGGTGGCGCCGGCGCGTCCGTGGTCGCGCCGCACAGGTAGAAGTTGAGCCACGAGCCGTAGGACGCGGTCCGGCCGATGGCGTCCAGCTTCGCCGGCAGGTTCGTCAGGAACTGGTCGACGAGCCCCTCGTTCGCGGCGAGGTTGGCCGCCACCCCGCCGAGCTGCGCGATGTCGTCCTTCAGCGGCTGGCGGCCCTGCTGGAGCAGGTTCGTGGTGGCATCGGCCAGGCCGGCGAGGCCGCTGACGGCGTCGCCGATCGCGCCGCGGTCGGCCGACAGACCGCTGACCAGCTGCTGGGTCGTCGTCACAAGCGTGGACAGCTGGTCGTCGTGCGTGTTGACCTGCGCCAGCACCGAATTCAGGTGGTCGATCACCTCGCCGATCACCTGATCCCGTTGCGCCAGTGTGGAGGTCAGGGAGGCCGTGTGCGCGAGCAGGTCGTCGACGGTGCCGCCCTCGCCCTGGAGGACCTGCACGATCTCGCCGGCCATCTGGTTGACGTCCCCCGGCGACAAGGCGCGCAGCACCGGCTTGAACCCGTTGAGCAGCGCGGTCAGGTCCAGCGCCGGCGACGTCCGGGCCAGCGGGATCCGGCCGCCCGGCGGCAACATCTGGTTCGGGTCGCCGGCCCCCTCGCCGAGGGCGATGTACCGCTGCCCCACCAGGTTCCGATACTTGATCGCCGCCGTCACGGACGCCGGCAGCGGATGGTCGCGCTCCACCGAGAACTCCACCTCCGCGACCCGCTGCTCGGCCACGGAGATCCGGTCCACCTGCCCCACCTTCACCCCGGCGATCCGCACGTCGTCCCCCACCGACAGCGCGATGGCGTTGCTGAACCGCGCCGAGTACTCCGCGGTGTCCCCGCTCCCCGGATTGGCGATCGCCACCCCCAACGCCCCCGTGGCCACCCCCGTCACCACCACGAACACCACACTCTTGACCAGCGTCGCCCTCACAGCCACCCCCGCGAGTCGCGCTCTGGGACACACCGAATGTAGGTTTCAGGCAGACCGAACCCTCGCGAGTCCCGCTTAGCGTCACGCCGAAAACCGCACTCCGGCACACTCATCCGACCGTCACCTCCGCCCCTCGGTACAGCGGCCCCACCAGCACACTTCCCCAGCTGGGCATGTCCCTCCCCGTCAGCGCGCCGATGAAGGTGTTCTCCTGCGCCGAATTCGGCGCGGCCGTCACGGGATAACACGTCGGGCCGCCGTGGTCGTCGTAGACGGGAGCGTCCTGGCCGGGGAGGTACTTTCCCTTCGCCGGCTGGACATTCACCGTCACGTGCATGCCGGGCTGACCGGTCCCCCTGCCCAGCACCTTGTCCATCTCCGGCTCGAACGCGGTGAGCGCACGCAGCATGCACGGATACTCGGGCGAGTACCGCGCCAGCAGGTTGAGCGTGGGCACGCTGGCCTGCGACAGGCGAATGATGTTGGCCCCGTTGCGTTCGAGGAAGGTCGCCAGGTCCTGCGAACCGGTGGTGAGGTTCTGGAACAGGCCGGCGAGGTTGGCCCGCTGGTCGGCGATGGTGCGGCTGGTGGTCGTCAGATCCGACAGCGCCTGCACGACGTCCGGCGCGATCTTGCTGTAGTTGTCGGTGACCTGGGCGAGCTCCCGCAGACCGGCGGTGAACTCGTCCAGGTGCGGGGTGAACCGGTCCACGTCGCTGCCGAGCCAGGTCAGGGTCTGACCTAGCGCCGCGCCGCGGCCGGCCAGGCCACCGGCCAGGGTGCTGAGGATGGACGACAGCTTCTGCGGCTGCACCGCCTGCAAGGTGGGCATGAGATCGCCGACGACCTGCTCGACCTCGACGGCTGACGCCGAACGGTCCTGCTGGATCACGTCGCCGGCGGCCAAGCGGCTCGAGGATTTTCCCGGTGACGCAACGAGATCCACGTAGCGTTCGCCGAACAGCGTCTTCGGCAGCAGGCGGGCGGTCACGGCGGCCGGGACCCGGGCGATCATGTCCGGGCGCATCGCCAACGAAACCTCGGCGCCGGATCCGTCCGTGCGGACGTCACGAACCGCGCCGACCACCACGCCGCGCAGTTTCACCTCGGCGTCGAGATGCAGCTGGTTGCCGACGTGATCGGTTCGCAGCGTCACCATCGCGGTCGGCGTGAAGTCCTTGCGGTACACGGCAACCGCCAGCACGACGACCAGCGCCATGATCAGCAGGTAGACCGCGCCGAGGAGCCGCTTCATCCCGCGACCTTCACGGTGGTCGTCGCGCCCCAGATGGCCAGGCTCAGGAAGAAGTCCAGCATGCTCACCGCGACGATGGTCGTCCGCACGGCCCGACCGACGGCGACGCCGACCCCCGCGGGGCCGCCGGTCGCGCGGTAGCCGAAGTAGCAGTGCACCAGCATCACGACCACGCTGAACATCAGGACCTTGCCGAACGAGAACAGCACATCGTCGGGCGGCAGGAACAGGGCGAAATAATGGTCGTAGGTGCCGGCCGACTGGCCGTAGAAGACAACCGTGATCTCCCGTGACGCCAGGTACGAACACAGCAACCCGATGGCGTACAAGGGAACCACGGCGACGAAGCCGGCGACGACCCTGGTGCTCACCAGGTACGGCAGGCTGCGCACGGCGATCACCTCCAGCGCGTCGACCTCCTCGGCGATGCGCATCGCCCCCAGCTGCGCGGTGAAACCGGAACCGACCGTCGCCGACAACGCCAGCCCGGCCACCAGCGGCGCGATCTCGCGGGTGTTGAAGTACGCCGACATGAACCCCGAGAACGCCGCCACGCCGATCTGGTTCAGCGCCGAATACCCTTGCAGGCCGACGACGACGCCGGTGAACACGGTCATGCCGACCATCACGCCGACGGTGCCGCCGATCACCGCCAGCGCCCCGGACCCGAAGCCGACCTCGGCCAGCAGCCGGACGACCTCCTTGAAGTACCGGCGCACCGCGAACGGCACCGCCGCCAGCGCGCGCAGGAAGAACAGCAGCTGATCGCCGAGCGCCTCCATCACATCCCCTTCGGCGGCACGATCCGCAGGTACACCGCGGTGATCACGGCATTCACCAGGAACAGCAACAGGAACGTGATGACCACGGACTGGTTCACCGCGTCGCCGACGCCCTTCGGACCGCCCCGGGGATGCAGCCCGCGGTAGGACGCGACGACGCCGGCGAGGAAGCCGAAGATCATCGCCTTGAGCTCGCTGACCCACAGGTCCGGCAGCTGGGCCAGCGCGGCGAAGCTCGCCACGTACGCGCCGGGCGTGCCGCCCTGCATGATCACGTTGAAGAAATAGCCGCCGGCGACGCCGACCACGCTCACCATGCCGTTGAGCAGCACCGCAACCGACGTCGCCGCCAGCACGCGCGGCACGACCAGCCGGTGCACGGGCGAGACGCCGAGCACCTCCATCGCGTCGATCTCCTCGCGGATCGTGCGCGACCCCAGGTCCGCGCAGATGGCCGAGCCGCCCGCGCCGGCGATGATCAGCGTGGTGACGATCGGGCTGGCCTGCTGGATGATCGCCAGCACGGACGCCGCGCCGTCGAAGGACTCCGCCCCGATCTGGGCCGTCAGCGAACCCAGCTCCAGCCCGATCACCGCGCCGAACGGGATCGACACCAGCATCGACGGCAGGATGGAGACGCTGGCCACGAACCAGAACTGCCCGAGCAGTTCCCGGTACTGGAAGGGGCGACGCAGGAGTTGGCGCAGAACCTCCAGGCCCAGCGCGAACATCTGGCCGACGGCGGTCACCGCGGCACGCCCCAGTTCGCCAGCACGTGCTCGCGGGCCGCCGGCGACAGCGTCGGCAGCATCACCCGTACGCGCTCCTGCCGGCGCTGGATCGCCTGTCGTGCCGGCAATCCCGGGCTGGGCGTCAGCTGCGGCACGATCTCCGGCACCGTGCTCGGCCACGTGCCCTCGGCGGCATCGGTCTCCTCGCTCATGCCGATCGGGCCGTGCCGGTGGCCGCCGAGGAACTGGGCGACGACCGGTTCCTCGCTGGTCAGCAGGATCTCGCGGGGCCCGAAGCCGACCAGCCGCCGCCGGTAGAGCATGCCCAGGTTGTCCGGCACGGTCCGGGCCACGCTGATGTTGTGCGTGACGATCAGGATCGTCACGTCGACCTGGGCATTCAGGTCCACCAGGAGCTGGCTGAGGTAGGCGGTGCGGACCGGGTCGAGCCCGGAGTCGGGTTCGTCGCACAGGATGATCTCCGGGTCCAGCACCAGCGCCCGGGCCAGGCCGGCGCGCTTGCGCATGCCGCCGGAGAGCTCGCCGGGCAGCTTGCGCTCCGCGCCGACCAGGCCCACCAGCTCCATCTTGTCGTTGACGAGCCGCCGGATCTCGGCCTCGGTCTTGCGGGTGTGCTCCCGCAGCGGGAACGCGATGTTGTCGTACACGGTCATCGAGCCGAACAGCGCGCCGTCCTGGAACAGCACCCCGAACAGCTTGCGCAGCTCGTAGCGCTCGGACTCGGTGCAGCGGCACAGGTCCACGCCGTTGACCATGATCCGGCCGCGCTCCGGCCGCAGCAGGCCGACGAGGCACTTGAGGAACACGGACTTCCCGGTGCCGGATGGTCCCAGTAGGACACTGAGCTCGCCGGCCGGAACCGTCAGCGACACGTCCTGCCAGATGTTCTGACGGCCGAAGGACTTCGCCAGACCGTGCACCTCGATCTGCACGCCCATCAATGCTCCTCGCAGGTGGTGGCGCCGCCGCAGAGGAACGTCAGCACGGTGCGCAACGTGTTGCCGGGCCCGGAGACCAGGCCGGTCATGAGCGGGTCGAGGTTCTCGGTGGCGCCGGAGTGGTGGAACGGCGGGATGGTGAACGTGCCGGAGATCGTGCCGGTGGACAGCGGGCTCGCGAACGGCCCGGTCTGCACGATCGCCGTCTCGTCGCTGCGGCAGTTCGCCCCGAGGTTCAGCGGCACGCCGTGCACCCTCGCGTTGGTCAGGGCGAAGACCAGGCGCGTGGTGGCGGTGAGAGTTCCGTTCTGCAGCACCGAATCCACCTGCGCGGTGGACGTGACGGTGACGGTCGTGGTGGCCGGCATGAAGCCGAAGGTGACGAAGTAGCTGTCGGCCGGCGGCAACGCGAGCGTACCGGTGATGTCGACCCGGAGGGTGCCGGGCGTGATCACGAACTGGCCGTCGAGGCGACCCGGACCGATGATGAGGTCCGAGCCGAGCTTGGCCACATGGGTCGTGGTGTCCACGCGATAGTGCACCGGCGTCGGCGGATTGTCGTCCGCCGGCCGAGTTGTAGTCGTCGGGGCGGCGCTCGCCGACGTGCCGAGGCCGATCGCGCAGCCGACCAGGACGGCGACCGCCAACCACCGCTGTGCCATGCCGGCGGACGCTACTCACGAGTATCCTTGCCCACAAGGAAATCCCCCGCCGACCACGGAAATTGTCAAGGCCGCGCAATTTCCGCGCCACGGACCTTGCGCAGGGTCGACAAACGCCGTCAGCAGTCCACGGCCTTGGCGAACGCCCGGTCCAGGTCCTTGTTCTGACGGAGCGTGGCCTTCGGGTCGCCGGCGTCGTCCAGCCCGGCCATGCCGGTGTTGACGTCGGCGACGGCCTGCTGGAGCCCGCCGTCGTCGCCGGGCTTGACCGCCGCGAGCCTGGACCTGGCCTGCTGCAACGACTTCTGTGCGGCGTCGATGGTGCCCAGGGCCTTGTCGACGACCGCCTGACCGCCCGGCACCGGCGGCGGCCCGGCCGCGCGTATGCCGGCCGCCTCCTTGCCCAGGGCGGTCGACACCGTGTCGAGGAACGCGACCAGGTCCGCCGACGTCTGCTGCGGCGCGGCGGCGATCCTCGGCGTGGCGTCGCAAACCCTGGCTGCCCAGGCGATCGCCGGGGCGTCCGGGTCGGGTGCCGGTGGCGGCGCGGCGCAGGCAGCGATCAACATCAGGCTCAACAGCGGCGCGAGGCGAATCATGCCGGCAGCGTCGACCACCCGCCGGCACGCGACAAGGCGGCCGACGGAATTTGTCACGCGCGCACAGCGCGCCCCGCGAGAACCGTTACGAGAAGTGCGTTTTCGGCCGTTCCACCTCGACGCCGTCCAGGAAGATGTCCACCTTCTCGTTGTAGAACGCGATCAGCCCGGCGATGGGCAGCAGCTGCCGGGTCGGGAAGTCGTAGCACCAGGCCAGGTCGGCGTGCACGGTGTCGCCGGTGCTCACCGACCAGTAGCCGGTGGTCCTTCCCTTGTACGGGCAGGCGGTCTCCGTGTCGGACGGCACCAGGTGCTCGAAGTTCACCTCGGTGCGGTTGAGGTAGTAGCGGGTCGGCAGGCCCGTCTCGAACACCAGCACCGGCGACGAGGATTCGGCCAGCACCACACCGTCCAGTTCCACCCGAACGGTGCGGGTCGAGCGCAGCGCGTCCACCCGCGCGTACGGATTGCGCGGATGGACGAAGATCTCCTCGTCCTCCTCGAACCAGGAATCCAAGGCGTCCCAGTCGAATTTGACGAGTCCGTCCTCGAACACCCTTACCGTGCCGGGCTTGCTCACCTCGCCCACCCGCAGGCCGTGCCGGCGGGCCTTGCCGTGGCGCAGGTTCTGCACGTGCTCCTCGTCGACCAGGACCTCGGGATCGACGTCGGCCAGCGGGATGTAGTACTGCGGATAGAACGGCCATTCCCAGACGTAGCGGGCGTTCGTGGTGTCGAAGACGGTCCGGCCGCCCAGCACCGCCCGCACCCGGCGCGGCGCCGGCTCGCTGTGGCCGGCCTGCACCGGCGCCTCGGGGTAGTCGCGCGTCACACCGTCGACCCTAGGTTCTTGTCACGGCATGAGCAATTCCCATGGGGGTGAATCTGTCAGCTGCCCGCAACTTTCCCACCCGTTCTTGCCGGCGGTAAGCGCCCTCATTAGCTTCGGGTCACGCTCCGGTAAACGCGGTTCTCCTTGCTGTTGACACAGGAAAGTAGGACGACTGTGAATCATCGAACATTGGGGGCGGCCACGCTGGCCGCGCTGGTGCTGACGGGCCTTGCCGTCGGCGCCGGCGTGTCCACGGCCGCGTCCACTCCCGTGGACAAGACGCTGACGTTCACCTGCCCCTTCCCGCTGATCGGCAACCAGACGCTGGCGGTTCGGATCCAGGCCACGATGTCCACTCCGGACACCGTCGGCGGCGATCTCGTGACGACCAACTTCTCCGCCACCGCAACGGTTCCGCCCACCGCCACGCAGGGGTTGGCGTTGGTCGGGGCCACCACGATCGAGGGCACGGCGCAGGCCGGCGTCTCCTTGAACGAGGCCGGCACGCCGCTGGACATCACCATTCCCGGCCTGACGATCCCGTCGACACCCGTGCCGGCCTCGGGTTCGTTCGACACCGTGGCATCCGGTCCGGTGCCGACGGCGACGATCACCAAGGCGGGCACCACAACCGTGTCGGTCGGCGGGTTCTCGACCACGTTGACGCCGAAGAAGGCCGACGGCACGCCGACCGGGCTGGGCACCTTCACGTCCGACTGCACCCTCAACAGCGGCCAGGACGCGCAGCTGATCAGCTTCACGGTGGCCGACGCGCCGCCGCCGACCACCACGACCACGACGCCGCCCCCGACGACGACAACGACGACCACTCCCCCGCCGACCACGACCACTACCACCAAGGCCCCGCCGCCGACGACCACCACGACGTCGGCCCCCGGCACCATCACCTACAGCTACGACATCAAGGGCAGCTCGGAGATCAAGAGCCTGCACGGCACCGTGCCCATCACCGGCGGTATCACCGCCAAGCTCGACCTGGGCACCGCCAAGTACACCGCCGACCTCGCCCTGGACCCGACCAGCGCGCGGTTCACGCTGTTCGGTTTCCTGCCGATCACCACGAGGATCGCCTTCCAGCCGGTCGGACAGACCACCGGCTCGGTCAGCGGCGGCGCGCTCGACGCCACGTCCAAGCTGACCATCAAGATGCCGCGGATCAGCCTGTTCGGGCTGCCGATCAGCCAGTCCCCGAACTGCGGCACCAGCCGGCCGTCCATGGTGAAGATGACCTCCGGCCCCGGCTTCGACGTGCTCAAGGGCGGCGCGCTGTCCGGCGGCTACGCGATCGCGCCGCTCACCGGCTGCGGCCCGTTCACCCCGTTCATCAGCGCCCTGGCCAGCGGCCCCGGCAACACCATCGACCTCACCCTCACGGGCAAGCCCACCCACTGAAGTTCTTGCTGGGAAGGGCCCCAACCTGGCGTTGAACGTCCAGGTTGGGGCCCTTCCCAGCATCAGAATCTGCCTGAAACCTACATTCGGTGTGTCTGAGAGCGCGACTCGCGGGGGTGTCGGCGGCGGAGCAGGAGGAGGCCGGCGGCGATGAGGAGGAAGCCCAGGCCGGTGGGCAGCAGGATGGAGGCACCGGTGAACGCCAGTGGGGGCGAGGGGTTGGCCGCCGGCAGGATGGCGACATCCGTGGTGGAAGGCTCGCCGGGAGTGAGGGTCGTGGGTTCCACGGTGGTCGGCAGGTCCGTGGTGGTCGTCGGCTGAGCCGTGGTCGTGGTTGGCAGGTCGGTGGTCGTGGTCGGCGGCAAGGTCGTGGTGGTGGTCGGCGGAGTAGTGGTGGTCGTGGTGGGCGGCGGGGTGGTCGTCGTGGTGGATCCACCGCCGCCGACCGTGAAGCTGATGAGTTGGGCGTCCTGACCGGGGTTCAGGGTGCAGTCGGACGTGAACGTGCCCAGACCGGTCGGCGAGCCGTCCGCCTTCTTCGGCGTGAGGGTGGTCGAGAAACCACCGACCGTCACGGTGGTCGCACCGGCCCGAGTGATCGTCGCCGTCGGCACCGGCCCCGACGCGACCGTGTCGAACGAGCCCGAGGCCGGCACGGGTGTCGACGGGATGGTCAGCCCGGGAATGGTGATGTCCAGCGGGGTCCCGGCCTCGTTCAACGTCACCCCGGCCTGCGCGGTGCCGGCGATCGTCGCGGCCCCGACCAGCGCCAGCCCCTGCGTGGCGGTGGGCGGAACCGTTGCGGTAGCGGTGAAATCCGACGTCACGAGGTCGCCGCCGACCGCCGACGGCACGGTCATGACGGCCTGGATCCGCACCGACAGCGTCTGGTTGCCGATCAGCGGGAACGGGCAGGTGAACGCCAGCGTCTTGGCCACCGGGGTGCCGGCCGCGGCGGCAGCGAAAGGCACCGAGCCGAGGGCCAGCGCCACACCGGCCACCGCGCACAGCCGGGACGACAATGTGAGAGCCATTTCTTCCTCCAGACAGGGCGAGGAAAGAAAAGTTACCGACGGGCACTCAAACGGAGCAATACTCAAATAACTACAACAAAACCGAGACTTGTCACCGCGCTACAAACTCCACGAGGGAAACTATCCACCATCTGACAAGAACCCGGGAACACTGCTCCCATCCGGTACACAATCACACCGACTTTTGACGGGAGGACCGCGCCGATTTTATCGTCGCAGCAGCACAATCCCCGGAGAACTCTGTCACAACGAGGTGGCGAGCGATGACGGCTGTCCGCACCGACGCGAGCCAGCTGTGGGCCCGCCTGCCCAGTCACCTCGGCAAGCGGTTCCGTCCCTACGCCGGCCGGCTGGCCCGCGACGTCGTCCGCGAGATCCAGCACTCCGTGCCGGACTACTCCCGGCCGCTGCGGGGCAAGTTCGGCCAGGTGCTCGTCGGCGGCGTGGAGCGGGCGATCGTGCACTGTTTCGAAAGCGTCGGCAATCCGACCGTCTCCAGCGCGGAGTGGACGGCCTGGTTCCGCTACATCGGACGGGTGGAGTTCACCGAGGGCCGCACCACCGACTCGATGCAGACCGCGGTCCGGGTCGGGGCCCGCGTCGCCTGGCGCAACCTGGCCGCCGCCGGCCGCGAGCTCGGCATCCCGCCGGACGTCCTGATGCTCACGGCCGAGGCGATCTTCGCCTACGTGGACGAGCTGTGCCGGGTGGCCGTGGAGGGTTACGCCGAGGCGCGCCACGAGGCGGAGGCCGGCGACGAGCGGCAGCGGGCGCAGCTGCTGCGGCTGATCCTCGCCGACCCGCCGACCTCGACGGAATCGATTGAGGCGCAGGCGATCGCCGCCAACTGGCCGCTGCCGCCCGAGGCCGCCGTCATCGCCCTGACCGAGGACACCGCCCACCCGCCGGAGGGCTGCCTGACCGACGGCGGCTGCGTGCTCACGCCGGATCCGGAACGAACGACGAGGCAGCTGCGGCCGCGGCTGATGGCCGTCGGCCCGACCGTGCCGCTGGCCCAGGCGCGGCAGTCACTGGCGCTGGCCCGGCGGGCGATCAACCTGGTCAGCCGGGGCGTCATCGCCGGGCCGGTCGTCCGGTGCGACGACCACCTGCTCACCCTGCTGCTGCACGCCGACGACTTCCTGCTGGCCGAGCTGAGCCGGCGCAGCCTCGCCCCGTTCGCCGAGCTCACCCCGAAGCAGCGCGAGCGGCTGTCGGCCACACTGCTCGCCTGGCTGGACACGCGCGGTGGCGTCAACGAGATCGCGACCAGGCTGACCGTGCACCCGCAGACCGTCCGCTACCGCATGCACCAGATCGACCAACTGGTCGGCGACCGCATCAACGACCCGATCCGGCGGCTGGAACTGGAGGTGTCGCTCCGCGCGCAGCTGCGACATGGTTGATTGTCACAGCATGTACGACAGCGACCACGCCAGCCACGCCCTGGGCATCGTCATCGAACAGGACGATCCCGGCACGGCCACCGCCACCATGACCGTCACCGCGCAGATGCTCAACGGCCACGGCATCGCCCACGGCGGTTACGTCTTCCTGCTCGCCGACACCGCGTTCGCCTATGCCTGCAACAGCTACGGGCCGGTGACCGTCGCCCAGTCGGGCCAGGTGACCTTCCTGCGGCCGGCCGCGCTCGGCGACGAACTGGTCGCAAGGGCAGCGGAACGCGATCGTTTTGGTCGAAACGGCATCTACGACGTGACGGTCACACGAACGGACGGCGTCGTGATAGCGGAGTTCCGCGGCCACAGCCGCGAGACGGCTCAGCGCTGACCGACCTCACCGTTGGGGGGCGACGACCGACGTCCAGCTGTGCAACGCCTTCTCCAGCGCCAGGGCGGAATCGCTGCTGTCCATCGCCTCGGTGGTGCGCAGGCCGCCGGCGGTGAGCCGGGTGCGCAGGTCGCGGTCCAGCATCAGGCGGACCAGCGACTCGGCCATCGTGTTCACGTCGCCGGCCTCGACCAGCAGGCTGTTGCGGTCGTGTTCGGCGAAGTCCTCGACGGCGCTGCCGCGGACGCCGACCACCGCCGAGCCGCACGCCATGGCCTGGGCGCTGCTCACGGCATCACCGAGGTGCACGGCGTCGCGCTGGTACACCTGCCGTACCAACTCGTAGGTGGGCAGCGCCCTCAGGTAGCGAATCCAGAGCGGCAGTCGCTCCGGGCGGCGACCGGCGCCGAAGGCGGTGACCTCCATGGTGGGCAGCAATGCCCTGGTCCGCTCCAACGCCTCCAACGCGGTCGCCGCCCCGGAGTCCGGTCCCACCAGCACGCTCACCCGGTGCCCGCGCGGCAGCGCCGGATGTGGCGGCCGGAAGACCGCTAGATTGAGACCCTGGGACACGACCGTCACGGCGGAACTGGGCACACCGAGTCCATTCAGGACGCCGGCGAGGCGCTCCGACGTGGCAATCTTGGGCACGGCCAGCCGCAGCCCGGGGTCCGCCTCCCACTGCTCACGGGACTGAACCAGCTGCCCTGCCCGGCCGTGGCGGTCGGACAACGCGGGCAGCAGCTTCGACGTGCTGGCGTCGGTGGCCAGCACGACATCCCCGTCCGGCACGACGTCCGGGGTCAGCCGCGCGGTCGTCACGACCCGCACCGAGGACGGCACACGACCCCTGCGCGACCAGCCGGGCACCCGAAGCCCGGCCCGCTCGCGCAGCCTGACCACGCTGATCTCGTGGCCACGAGCCGCCAACTCGTCGGCATATCCCTGGATCACCTGCGCACCGACAACCGGTGTCGGACACACAAAGGTGACGCGCATACCGGCACTCCACTCCACTAGAGACGTCAGATGCCCCGCACATCGAGCACGGGGCCCCGACGTTACGACCCCTGGGGGCCGCACCCGGTTCAACTGCGCCACCCCCGCCGGGGTTATGCGGCCGTTCAGCCCAATCCGCGACCACACCGCCGGATCCGCGGTCACGCTTGGTAGCCGAGGCGAGGGTCGTTGCGCTGAACGTCGCAGCGCCGCTGAGCTGAGCGGCGCAACCCATCCCTCGACCAGGTGATCAGCATGGATCTGTTGCCTGCCAAGCGAATCCTTCGCTGTAACGAGATCAGCGCGAAAGCCGAGAAGGATCGTGGACGTCCACCTGGAACTCCGCTGTTCATCACAGTTGACGCGCCCACGCGGCGCGAGGTCGTCGCAGTCGGTCCTGCACAAGGGAATGTGTATGAGAGGGCAACCGAGGGGGACCCCCAGGATGGCACTGCTGCCGCACGAGCACTCGCACCTGTTGGCTGTCACGTCCACCCGCTGGCACGGCCGGCACCGCCACCACCGGTCCCCGCTCACCGTATGGGAGAGCCGGTACCGGACCGCGGTGATCATGTCCGACGTGCTGGCCACCGCCATCGCCACGCTGCTCGCCACCGTCCTGATCGGACGCGAGCTGCCCGACTACCTGGGCCAGCTGCCACGGCTGGTCAGCGTCGCCGCTCTACTCATAGTGGTCGCCGCGCTGCCGGCGAACCGCGCGTGGGACCCGAAGGTGCTGGGTCAGGGCGCGGAAGAGTTCCGAAGACTGGGAAAGGCGCTCATCGCGACCGCCGTGACACTGTCGGTCGCCGGTGTCGCCTTCGAGCTGACCCACCTGCGGTTATGGGTGTTCTTCGTGGTGCCGGCGGTCGGGGCGGTCGCGTTCCCCGGCCGCTACCTGCTGCGCAGGCTGCTGCACAGCCGCCGGGCCAAGGGCGAGTGCCTGCTCCCGGTGATGGCGGCCGGCAGCGTGGAGTGGGCCGCCGACCTGATCGCCCGCACCCGCAAGGAGCCGCACAACGGCTGGCGCGTCGAGGCGCTGTGCACGCCGGACGGTTTCGGCGCGGACGGCGGCCAGGAGGTCGCCGGCGTGCCGGTCGTCGGCGGGCTCGGCGACCTGACCGAACGGGCACAGCCCGGCGGCTACCGGGTCGTCGCCGTGGCCGCCGATCCATATTGGACTCCCATGCAGCTCCAGCGGCTGGCCTGGGAGCTGGAGGACACCGAGTCCGAGCTGGTGGTCGCGCCGGTGCTGATGGAGCTGGCCGGGCCGCGGCTGCACGTGTCCGGTGTGGTCGGCATGCCACTGCTGCGGGTGCAGGCGCCGACCTTCGGCCGGGCCAAGCGGGTGATCAAGAACATCGTCGACCGGATCGGCGCGCTGCTGCTGCTCACGCTGCTCGCGCCGGTGCTGCTGGCCATCGCGGTGATCGTCAAGACCGACGACGGCGGCCCGGTGCTGTTCCGGCAGAAGCGGGTCGGCCAGGGCGGCAAGCCGTTCACCATGTGGAAGTTCCGCACCATGGTGGTCAACGCCGACGCGCTGCTCGACCAGCTGCGCGCCAGCAACCAGGGCGCGGGGCCGTTGTTCAAGATGCGCCAGGACCCCCGGATCACCGGGCCGGGGCGGCTGCTGCGCCGCTACTCGCTGGACGAGCTGCCGCAGCTGGTGAACGTGCTGACCGGCGCGATGTCGCTGGTCGGGCCGCGGCCGCCGCTGCCGCACGAGGTCGAGCAGTACGGCTCGGACGCCGGCCGGCGACTGCTCGTCAAGCCGGGGCTGACCGGGCTGTGGCAGATCAGCGGGCGCAGCGACCTGCCGTGGGAGGAAGCGCTGCGACTGGACCTGCGGTACGTGGAGGACTGGTCGCTGGCGCTGGACGCCATCATCCTGTGGAAGACCGTTCGCGCCGTGTTCAGCGGGGCGGGTGCGTACTGACATGGCCGGCTGGCAGGGAGTCAGGGCTCTGGTGACCGGCGGGACCGGCTTCATCGGTTCCCATCTCGTGCGACGGCTGGCCGGACTCGGCGCGGTCGTGCACGCGGTGAGCCGCCGGGTGCGAGAGCACGTGGACGGCGGGGAGACCTGGCACGTCGCCGATCTTTGCGACGCCGACCAGGTCGGCGAGGTGATCCGCGAGGTCGAGCCGGAGGTGGTGTTCCACCTGGCGAGCGAGGTGACCGGCGCGCGCGAGGTGCGGATGGTCCGGCCGACCCTGGAGAGCAATCTGGACAGCGCGGTCAACCTGCTGACGGCCGTCGCCGACGTGGCGCCGGCCGGCCGGCTGGTGCTGGCCGGCTCGGTCGAGGAGCCGCGGCTGTCCGACGGCGACACGGTGCCGTGTTCGCCGTACGCGGTGGCCAAGTGGGCGGTCTCCGGCTACGCGAGAATGTTTCACGAGCTGTGGCGCCTGCCGGTCACGACGCTGCGCATCGGCATGGTGTACGGCCCAGGGCAACAGGATCTGCGCAAGCTCATCCCGTATGTGACGACCGCGTTGCTGCGCGGTGAAGTCCCCGAGCTGGGCAGCGGAACCCGGCTGGTGGACTGGGTGTACGTCGACGACGTGGTCGACGCGTTCCTGGCCGCGGCGAGCTCGGAGCAGGCGCCGGGGCAAGCGTTCGACATCGCCTCGGGCACGCAGCTGTCGATCCGGGACACCGTCGAACTGCTGGCGAAGATCATCGGCGCCGAGCAGCAGCCGCGCTTCGGCGCGGTCGCGGACCGGCCGCTGGACCGGCCGCAGGTGGCCGACATCGCGCCGGCCGGTGAACTGCTGGGGTGGCGTCCGCGTATCGGTCTGGAGACCGGGCTGCGCCGCACGGCGGACTGGTATTCCTCCACACTGTAACGAATTCGGGCGGAACGTCCGATATAGCGGGTGATTCGACGTCGTGCGCTTGGAGGTGGGGACGATCATGTCTCGCTCGGTCGTCAACCTCACGGTGCACGGCGTCGGGCCGACCGACCGGCCGCTGGAGCCGAACGAGGACCAGACCTGGGTCACCGTCGAGCAGTTCGAGCAGGTGCTCGACGCGGCCGTGGGCCGGCCGGACGTGCGGATCACCTTCGACGACGGCAACGCCTCCGACGTCGAGATCGCGTTGCCCCGCCTGGTGGAACGCGGCCTCACGGCGGATTTCTTCGTGCTGGCGGGACTGATCGGGCAACCCGGCCGGATCGACCTGGACGGCCTGCACGAGCTGATGAAGGCCGGCATGCGGATCGGCTCGCACGGCTGGTCGCACCGCAACTGGCGGCGGCTGACCGACGCGCAGGCCCGCGAGGAGATCGTGCAGGCGGCCGACGTGCTGGCCGATCTCACCGGCGAAGTGGTCACCGAGGTGGCGATCCCGTTCGGCTCCTACGACCGGCACGTGCTGCGCCGGCTGCGCCGGGCCGGCGTGCAGCGGGTGTACACCAGCGACGGCGGCCGGGCCACTGCCGGCTCCTGGCTGCAACCCCGCAACAGTTTGCGCCACGACAGCGGGGCCAAGTGGGCGCACGAGGTGCTCACGGGGAGGCCATCCGTGCCCGTCCGGGCCCGCCGAACAGCCGCACGGGCGATCAAACGTCTGCGTGGTTGACCGGTAACTCGTTGTCGCGCAAGGGTTCCGGTAACGTGCGCCGCGCTGCGCACGATGACGTGCACATGAGGGCACGGACCGCGATCGTGGTCGTCACCTACAACAGCGCGCCGGTGCTGGCCGACTGCCTGCGCTCCTTGGCGCAAGGGGCCGATGGCGTCGAGCTCGACGCCGTGGTCGTGGTCGACAACGCGTCGCGCGACGGCACGCTGGAGTTGGCCGAGTCGTTCACCGACCTTCCGATGAGGACGGTCCAAATGGGCCGCAACGCCGGCTACGCCGCCGGCATCAACGCCGGCGTCAACGAGCTGGACCTGGCCGTGCTGGACTCCATTCTGGTGATCAACCCGGACTGCCGGCTCACGCACGGCGGCCTGGCGACGCTCGCGAAGACACTGACAGTGCCCGGATGCGGCATCGCGGTGCCGCGACTGGTCAATCCGGATGGATCTCTCCAGCCGTCGCTGCGCCGGATGCCCACTGTGCGTAGAGCGTTGGTGGAGGCCGTGATCGGCGGTGTGCGGGCCGGCCGGATCGGCAAGCTCGGCGAACTGGTCACCGACCCCCGGGAGTACGAGCGGCCGGCGCCGGCGGCCTGGGCGACCGGCGCGGCGATGCTCATCTCGGTCAACGCGCTGCTCCAGACCGGCCCGTGGGACGAGTCTTTCCTCCTCTACAGCGAGGAGACCGAGTTCGCGCTGCGCGCGGCCGACCGCGGCTGGGCGCTGTGGTACGAGCCGGATGCCGTGGTCGAGCACATCGGCGGCGACTCCAGCACGAATCCCACGCTGGCCGCGCTGTTGACGGTGAACAAGGTGCGGCTGTTCCGTCGCCGCCGCGGGCTCGTGCCGGCGCTGGCCTACTACTTCGCTGTAATACTTGGAGAGTCGGCACGGGCGATGGCCGGCCGGCAGACCTCGAAGGCCTCGGTCGCCGCGCTGCTGCGGCCGTCCCGTCGAATCCAGACCCTGGCCAGCTGATGCGCTGGTTGACGTTCGACGCGCTCGGGGCGCGTGAACTCGATGCGTGGCACACCTTGCGGGCCGGCAACGCGGCACTGGACAGTCCGTACTTCCACCCGGGTTTCGCCGCCGCCGTGCACGCGAGCGGTCGCACCGTGCACGTCGCGGTCGACTCCGACGCCGACGGCCGGATCCGAGCGTTGCTGCCCGGTCACCGTGAGGGATCGACGCTGCGGCCGGTCGGGTGGCCCGGCGCCGACTTCCAGGGGCCGATCCTGGCCGCCGGGGACTCCTTCTCCCCCTTGGCATTGCTCTCCGGTGGTGTGCGCTCGTTCGAGTTCGATCATCTGGTGGAAGGGGATGCGGCGTTCGAGCCGTGGATCCGGTCACGCCGGGTGTCGCCGTATCTCGACGTGCGCGGAGGTCTGGACGGCTACCTCGGCCGCGCGTCGAAGTCGGGACGGGACAACATCTCCCAGGCCCGGCGGCGCACGGCGAAGGCGGAGCGCGAGCTCGGGCCGGTGAAGTTCCAGGTGGACGTCGTCGACGAGGACCTGTTGCGCCAAGTGGTGGAACTCAAGCGCGGCCAGTACCGGGCAACCGGCGCAAGGGACTTCTTCGCGGAGCCCGATCGGCTCAACCTCTTGCACCGCTTGCTTCACACCCGCGAGGACGGCTTCGCCGGCATACTGTCCACAGTGCACGCCGGGCCGAACTTGATCGCGGCTCATTTCGGCATCCGCTCGGATTCGGTGCTGCACTGGTGGTTCCCGGTGTACTCGCCCGAACACGGAAAGCTCGCGCCCGGCTGGATGTTGCTGCGCGAACTAGTCATCGCCGCGCCCTCGCTGGGCATCGACCGGATCGATCTGGGCCGGGGCGACGACGAGTACAAGCGGCGGGCCAAGACCGGCGATTCCACCGTGTGTCAAGGAATCGTCACCCGCAGCTCCAGCCGGCTGGCCCTGCGCAAGCTCGGTGACTCCGTGGTATCGGGCGTGAAGTCCTCGCCCCTGGCGCCGGGACTGCGCCGAGTGGTGCGAGGGTTGCGGAACCTCAACAGGTAACGAGGCCAACACTTTCCCCGATCATAGGGGCGCGCGCACGTCGAGCGCGATGGAGGCTTCGCAGATGAAGATCAGCGTGTTCGGGCTCGGGTACGTGGGTTGTGTCTCGGCGGCATGCCTTGCCGGCCAGGGCCACCGCGTGGTGGGCGTGGACGTCAACCAGGTCAAGGTGGACCTGATCACCGCGGGCAAGGCGCCGGTGGTGGAGGAACGGATCGGCGAGCTGACGGCGGAAGTCGTGGCGAGCGGGGCGTTGCGGGCCACCACCGACGTGGCCGAGGCGATCGCGGAGACAGACGTGTCGCTGGTCTGTGTCGGCACCCCGTCGGCGCCCAACGGCAGTCTGTCCACCACCTATCTGGAGCGGGTGTCCGAGGAGATCGGCGCGGCGCTGGCCGCCAAGTCCGGCCGGCACACAGTGGTCTTCCGCAGCACCATGCTCCCGGGCACGTGCCTGGACCTGCTGCTGCCGATCCTGGAGAAGTCCTCCGGCCTGACCGCCGGCGTGGACTTCGGCGTCGCGGTGAACCCGGAGTTCCTGCGCGAGGGCACCAGCGTCCGCGACTTCTTCGACCCGCCCAAGACCGTGATCGGTGAGTTCGACACGGCCAGCGGCGACGTGGTGGCCGCGCTGTACGAGGGCCTGCCCGGCGACGTGTTCCGGGTGCCGGTGCCGGTGGCCGAGATGACCAAGTACGCGGACAACGCCTTCCACGGCCTCAAGATCGCCTTCGCCAACGAGCTGGGCGCGGTGTCGCGGGCGCTGAACCTGGACTCGCACCGGGTGATGGACGTGTTCCTGGCCGACCGCAAGCTCAACGTGAGCCCCGCGTACCTGCGGCCCGGCTTCGCGTTCGGCGGCTCGTGCCTGCCCAAGGACCTGCGGGGCCTGGTCTACGCGGCGCGGCGCGCCGACGTGTCGGTGCCGCTGCTGTCGCACGTGTTGCCCTCCAACGAGGAACACCTCAGGCGCGCGTTCGAATTCATCGCCGCGACCGGCCGCCGCCGGATCGGCCTGTTCGGCCTGTCGTTCAAGCCGGGCACCGACGACCTGCGCGAGAGCCCGCTGGTCGAGCTGGCCGAACGCCTCCTGGGCAAGGGTTACGACCTGCGCATCTACGACGCCAACGTGACCCTGTCCCGGCTGATGGGGGCCAACCGCGAGTACATCGAGGGCCGGCTGCCGCACCTGGGCGAGCTGCTGTCCAACTCCGTCTCCGATGTCATGGCGCACGCCGAAGTCTGTGTCATCGGATGCCGGGACGACGCCGTCCTGGCGGCGCTCCCCTCAGGCGATTCTGCCGAGCAAGGCGAGCGCGTGATCGTCGACCTCGTCCGCCTCCCCGACGCCGAGCTGCGCCGGGAACGACCTGGATACGTGGGCCTTGGCTGGTAAAGCACTCATCCTGGTGGAGAACCTGTCCGTCCCGTTCGACCGACGCGTGTGGCAGGAGAGCAAGGCGCTGCGCGACGCCGGCTGGGACGTGCACGTCATCTGTCCACAGGGGACTAAACAGGACCGGGAACCGTACGCCGAGATCGACGGGGTGAAGATCCACCGGTATCCGCTGAAGGCGGCGACCGGGGGCCCCAGGGGATACCTGTTCGAGTACTCCGCCGCGGTGTGGCACACCTTCCGGCTGGCCCGCAAGATCGGGCCGGTCGACGTCGTGCACGCCTGCAACCCGCCGGACCTGCTGTTCCTGGTGGCGCGCTGGCTCAAGCGCGGCGGCGCGAAGTTCATCTTCGACCAGCACGACCTGGTGCCGGAGCTGTACCTGTCGCGGTTCAACCGCGGCGAGGACTTCCTGTACCGCGCGGTGTGCCGGCTGGAGAAGTCCACCTACGCCACGGCCGACGTGGTGATCTCCACCAACGAGAGCTACCGGCAGGTCGCGCTCAAGCGCGGCGGCATGGACCCGGACAAGGTGTTCGTGGTCCGCAGCGCGCCGGCGGTGGAACGCTTCCACGAGGTGCCCGAGGAGGAGGAACTCCGCAAGGGCAAGCCGCACCTGCTGTGCTACCTCGGCGTGATGGGCCCGCAGGACGGCGTGGACTACGCCTTACGCGCGCTGGCCAAGATCCGTGACGAGCTCGGCCGCACCGACTGGCACGCCGTGTTCATGGGCGGCGGCGACACCTTCGACCAGATGGTCGCGCTGTCGCGAACGCTCGGCCTGGACGACCTCGTCGAGTTCACCGGTCGGGTCAGCGACGCCGACCTGCTGCGCTACCTGTCCGCCGCCGACGTGTGCCTGGCGCCGGACCCGCTCAACCCGCTCAACGACGTCTCCACCATGAACAAGATCATGGAGTACATGGCGATGTCCAAGCCGATCGTGTCCTTCGACCTGGTCGAGGCGCGCGTGTCGGCGGACGAGGCGGCCGTGTACGCCGCCGCCAACGACGAGTCGGAGTTCGCCAAGCTGGTGGTGAAACTGCTCGACGACCCGGCCGAGCGCAAGCGCATGGGCCAGCTGGGCCGGGAGCGCGTGGCCGGACCGCTGTCGTGGGAGAACTCCCGCAGGGCGCTGCTGTCCGCCTACGCCGCGGCGCTGGCATGAGCGAACGGACGGCGGTCGGCGCCCCCGAACGGGGCGCGGCCGCCGTCTCCGCGCGGATTCCGTCCCTGACCGGCCTGCGGTTCGCCGCGGCGCTGCTGGTGTTCGGCTTCCACGTGCACGCGGAGAACATCTTCCACGACCCGACCGCGCGGTGGCTGCTGGCCTTCGTGTTCGGCCAGGGCGCGGTCGGCGTCGGCTTCTTCTTCGTGCTCTCCGGCTTCGTGCTGTTCTGGTCCGGAAAACCGGGCATGCCCGCCCGCACGGTGTGGCGGCGGCGCGCCGCGAAGATCGTGCCCAATCACGTCGTGACGTGGCTGATCGCGCTGGCCGGCATCGTCTACGCGAGCCCGCGCGGTTTCAATGTGGTGTCGTCGGTCGTCGGGCTTTTCCTGCTCCAGGCCTGGGTTCCGGTGCAGGGCGTGTACTTCGGCGGGAACACGCCGGCATGGTCGCTCTCGTGCGAGGCGGCGTTCTACTTCGCGTTCCCGCTGCTGTATTTCTGGATTCGCCGGCTGGCCGAACGTCATTTGTGGCCGGTGGCCATCGCTCTGGTCGCCGCGGTGCTGCTGGTGCCGGTTCTGGTGCTGCCGCTGCCGACCTCGACGGCGTACTGGCTGTCCTATGTCTTCCCCGTCACTCGCGCGCTGGAATTCGCGCTCGGCATGGTGCTGGCCCGAATCGTCGCCAGCGGCCGCTGGATCCGCGTCGGGCTGCTGCCGTCGATGCTGCTGTGCGTGTTCGCGTACTGGCTGTGCGCCTACCTGCCCGGCATGTTCGGCAACGTCGCCGGCACGGTCATCCCGATCGCGCTGCTGGTCGCGGCGGCCGCCGTCGCCGACATCGAGGGCAGGTGGTCGCCGTGGCGGCACCCGGTGATGGTGTGGCTCGGTGACATCTCCTTCGCGTTCTACCTGCTGCACCAGCTGGTGATCCGCTTCGTCGGGAAGGCCCTCCACATCGGATCGCTGTCCACGGTCGGGGCGTTGGGCTTGACTGCGGGGCTGCTGGTCGTCACCGTGGGGGCGGCCTGGCTGCTGTACAACACGGTGGAACTGCCCATGATGCGATTGCTGCGGGGTCGGCGATGACGAGTGTGGTCATACCCGCCCACAACGAGGAGGCCGTGCTCGGGCGCTGCCTGAGCACGCTGCTCGCGGACGCCGACGAGGACGAGTTCGACGTCGTCGTCGTGCCGAACGCGTGCACCGACGACACGGCCGCGGTGGCGCGGCAGTACGGCGTGCGGGTCATCGAGACCCCGTACGGCGGCAAGGCGCACGCGCTGCGCCTGGGCGACGACGCCTGCCGCGACTTCCCCCGCGTCTACCTGGACGCGGACATCGAGCTGAGCACGGAGTCCGTGCGCGAGCTGGTGGCCGCCCTGGAGCGGCCCGGCATCCTCGCCTGCGCGCCCGTGCCGGAGCTGGACCTGACCGGGTCCGGCCCGATCGCGCGGCGGGTGCACCGGGTGCACGACCGGCTGATCGCACCCGGCCGGGTGCTCGCCGGCGTCGGCGTGTACGCGCTGTCCAAGGACGGCCACGCCAAGGTGTTCCCGCTGCCCGACATCATCTCCGACGACGGCTGGGTGCACCGGTCGTTCACCCCGCTGGAGCGCACCGTCGTGCCGTCGGCGCGCTCCGTGGTGCGGCCGGCCCGGACGATCAAGGCGCACCTGAAGCGCCGGATCCGGGTCCGGCAGGGCAACCGGCAGCTGGCCGAGATGGGCCGGCCCGCGCCGGAGGGGCGGCTCAAGCTGAGCGCGCTCGGTTCGCTGATCACGCGGCGGTCGGTGTCCCTTGTGGACGCCGCCTGCTACCTTTCCGTGCTCGTGGTGGACAAGTTCGTGGCCCGGCGCAAGGCCGGGGCCGAGGTGAACTGGACCGCCGACACGAGCACTCGCTGACAGGAAGCCATCACAGATGCACGTGGAACAGGCCGGTATCGACGGTGTGCTGCTGTTCGTGCCCACCCCGCACCGGGACGACCGGGGATTGTTCACCCGGACCTTCGACCTGGCCATCGCCGAGAAGCACGGCGTCGGCGACTTCCTTCAGGACAGCCAGTCCCGGTCGCGGCAGGGCACAATCCGCGGCATGCACGGCCGGAGCGGCCGTGGCGAGGCCAAGCTCGTGCGGTGCGCCCGCGGCGCGGTGCACGACGTGCTCGTGGACGCCCGGCCCGGATCTCCCACGTTCGGGCGAATCGAGTCGTTCCGGCTCGACGACGAGACCTTCGCGACGCTATATGTTCCGCCGGGCCTGCTGCACGGGTTCCAGGCGCTGACCGAGCAGGCCGACGTCTGCTACCGGATCGACCGCGAGCACGACCCCGCCGAGGACCTGGCCGTCCGCTACGACGACGCCGACCTGGCGATCGCGTGGCCGCAGCCGGTCACCGTGGTCAGCCCGCGCGACGCCGGCGCCGGATCCTGGGCGTCGCTGCTGACCACTTTGGAGCGTTCACCATGAGACATGCGTTAACCGTCGCGGTTGTCGGGGCCACGGCGATCCTGCTGACAGCCTGCACCGGGTCGACACCCGTGGCCGATCCGGTGAGCACCACCCCGAGCTCCACGACCACCAGCAGCACCACGGCTGCGTCCAGCACCACCACCGCGACGTCGTCGACCACGACGACCACCACCAGCTCCAAGCCCGCCGGGTCGTCCACGGCGCCGCCGGCCGGCCGCTCCGGCGGCGGACGCTGCGCCGCCTATCCGAACCCCTCCTGCACCGGCGTGCCGCCTGGCATCACGCTGAAGACCCTCGCGTCCAACGTCCCGGACGGCGACGGCTACCGCGTCACCGACAACGGAACCGTGCTCGACGGCGTGCACATCGCCGGCAACCTGCTGATCACCGCGTACAACGTGACCATCCGCAACAGCCAGATCGACGGCTGGGTCGACGACCAGTACGGGAACAGCTACTACTCGTTCACCATCCTGGACTCCACCGTCGGCCGGCCCACCGGCTGCGACTCGCTGCCCGGCGTCGGCCAGGGCACGTTCACCGCCCGCGGCGTGCTGGTGCAGAACCACAGCCACGGCTTCCAGGCCGGCGGCAGCGACGTCAGCATCCACGACTCGTACGCGAAGATCTGCTCGAACCCCGGGGACCACTCCGACGGCATCCAGAGCTACGGCGCCGGCAACAACATCGTGTTGGACCACAACACCCTGGACGAGCGCGGCGTCAAGGACATCACCGCGCCGGTCTTCCTGACCGACCAGCAGAACAACGTCACCGTGACGAACAATCTGCTGGCCGGCGGCACGTATTCCATCCAGGTCAAGAACTTCGGCGGCACCGCCGTGGTGACCGGCAACCGCATGGTCGACAAGTCGTGGGAATACGCCCCCGTCGAGTCCACGTGCGCCCAGATCCAGTGGTCCGACAACAGCGTCGTCACCATCGACGCCGACTACGCCATCACCTCAACGGTCGGCCCGCTCCCCTGCGCCACCTGACAACTCCGATGCAGGGAAGGACGCCTTCCCCTCGTTGAGCGAGGGTAAGGCGTCCTTCCCTGCGTGACAGGGGAACTTCAGGCGACGGGCTCGGGGAGGGTCTCGGTGCGGCGCCGGCGGCGGGCGGCGAAGCCGCGCAGCCAGGCCCAGCGGTACCGGACCCAGTACAGGACGCCGAACTGGTCCTCGTGCGGGGCGAGCGACTTGGCGGTCCGCAGCAGCGATCCGGCCGCGCCGACGAGCACGAACGTGAAGCCGGTGACGGTGGCGAAGCCGAGCAGGTCGAAGGTGGCGGAGCCGATGAGCGGGGCGACGAGGCAGGCACAGATGGTCAGCGCCAGGTCGCGCGCGCCGGGATCCTTGCTCAGGTAGCGGGCCCGCAGCGCGGAGTAGAAGGCGCACAGGAAGATGCTGGCGAACGCGGCCACGCCGACGAAGCCGGTCTCCACTGTGGACAGAATGTACTGGTTGTCGAACACCTCGTGCTTGCCGGCGTACCAGGTGCCCGGCCCGTGCCCGAACAGCGGGTGCAGGCTGATCTGCTTGGCGGCGACGGCGGAGGCGTAGGTGCGGTGCGAGATGCTGCTGTCGTTGCCCAGATTGGCGAACAGGTCGAACAGCGCGCCGAGCAAGCTGGGCACCGCGACCTTGATGACGCCGAGGAAGACGGCCCCGACGAGCAGCGTGTACCACCGCCGCTTGGCCGGCCAGCCCAGGAAGAGCACGACGGCGGCGCCGATGATGCCGAGCACGGCGGACCGCGACACCGAGAACATCATGCCGGCGGCGATGATCCCGCAGCAGACCCACCACCGCAGCGCGGGCTCGCCGCGTTGCTTGGCCTGGAAGGCGAAGTGCGCGGCCAACGGCAGCAACATCGCGCACAGCACGCCGAATTCGATCGGGTGCCCGGTGGTGCCGGCGACGCGGGCCAGCGCGTCCCGGGTCTGCACGGCGCTGTCGTCGGACGTCGCACGCAGACCGGGCAGCACCATGTACTTGGTGAGGTCCAGCTTGAGGAGGAACTGGCACACGCCGACCAGCGCGACCCCGGTGCCGCAGATCACGCCGGTCTTGAGCACGCGGTCGAGCCGGATCAGGCCGCGGACGCCGTCGTTCATCATCAACGCCACGGCGCAGTTGCCGGCGACCAGCACGATGGCGTGGTCGGACAGCTTCACCTCGTCCGCCGGCAGCGGCCCGTAGTTGGCGTAGCCGTACGAGAAGAACACGGCGATCATGTACACGAAGATGCCGGTGCGGACCGGAGTCCGGCCCTTGGCCATGCCGAGCGTCAAGGTGAGCTGGGCGCATATCCAGCAGATGAGGGCGAACAGCGCCGCCACGTTGGCGGGCGTCAGCGACAGCGGGATTCCCTTGAACACCAACCGCGCCGGCACCAACATCAGCACCGCGACGAAGATGCAGATCAGCGTCGCGCCGTCGGCGAGCGACCGGGTCTTCCCGGGGATGAAGTCCGTCGACATGTCAGGCGCCGCTCGGCGCCGGCACGAGCGCCTTCTCGCTCGCGGACCCGGCCTTGCGCCGGCGCGCCTGGTAGTAGCTCTCGAAGCTGTACGCGGCGCACAGCGCGGCCACCACACCCATCACCACCGCGACCGCGGCGGCCCGGGTCTTGTTGCCGCGCTGGGCCACCGGCGTCGTCGGCTGCACCGCGACGTCCACGGTGATGTACGTCTGGGGCGGCGCGTCGAGCACCTTCTGCCGGCTGGCCAACTCCTGCTTCACCCGGTCCACGCACCGCTTGGCGATGTCCTGCGCGGCCTGCGGGCTGCGGCTGTCGCCCTCCACGAACACGAACGGCCCGGCGACGATCTGCTCCTGCTGGTTGGTGCTGCCGTTGGTCACCTTGTACGTGGGGTCGCCGGTCGGCGACGCGCCGAGCGCGGCCGCCACCTCCGGCGTGTTCAGCGCTTGGATGACGATCGCCGCCGCGTTGTTCAGCCCCTGGTCGAAGTTCAGCAGCGGGTTGGTGATGGTCCCCTTGTCGTCCGGCAGCGCCGGCAGGCTGCCGCCGGCCAGCGGCTGGTCCAGCACCAGCACGGCGGTGGAGGTGTAGGTGACCGGAATCGTCAGGTAGATGCCGCCCGCCGCGACCAGCGCCAGCAGGAACGCGGGCAGCGCCACGTACCAGCGCCGCCCCAGCACGAGCACCGTCTGCCAGAAGTCCATGTCGGGCTACACCGTCTCATGGGGGTTGTCGTCGTTGAGCGTGCCGGAGAAGGCGTCGCCGCGGACGGTGAGGATCGCCTTGTCCTTGGCCCGCGCCATCCGCAGGGTCGGCGGTTCGAGCTCACCGGGAGAGCTGGTGAGCTCGGCCACCGTGTCCGGGGCCCGCAGCTTGCGGGACTCGCGCATCCGGTCCAGGGCGTACGCGCCGCCGAGGCCGAGCAGCAGCACCAGCGCCAGGGCCGCGCCGGTGAGCTGGAGCTTGACCGTCATCTTGGAGACCGGCGCCGTCGGCGCGATCACGTCGACGATGGTCACGTAGGTGATCGGCGGGGCGTTCAGCGCCTTCTGACGGTTGACCAGCTCCTCGCGGAGCTTGTCCTGAGCCTTCTTCACGATGCCGCTGGCGGCCTCCGGGGTGGTGCTCTCCCCCTCGATGTACACGAACGGTCCGGTCTGGCTGCTGCTGAGCAGATCGGGGCTCGTCGAGCCGTCGTTGATCGTGACGGTCGTCGGGCTGTGCGGCCCGACGCCGAGGTCGGCCAGCGCGGTGGGGGTGGTCACGGCCTGGATCAGGATGCCGCTGGTGGTCTTGAGGCCGTCGTTGAAGTTCAGCAGCGGGTTGGTCAGGCCGGTGGGCTTGTTGGGGTCCATCGAGAGCGTGCCGCCGCTGGCCGGGGTGGCCAGCACCATGAAGGAACGGGAGACATAGTGGGTCGGAACCAGCAGGAACGTCACCGCCGCAGCGAGCACAGCCAGTAGCACGACCGGCGGGCCCACGTAGCGGCGGCGCAGTAGACCCCACATGGATTTCCAGAATTCCATAGGCCCCTGCCCCGTTCAGTGAGCGCCGGTCACGGCGACCGCCGGCAACGAAACCATCGCCCACCTGCGCATTCTCGTTACCACACTGGGCCGTTCGGAGCAGTTCACGTTACTCCGAGGGTGACGGTTACGCGGGCGGGGGCGCGCGCGATGTGAGGGGCATGGACTCACCTGCCCGCCCGCGGCTCGTCGGGCTGGACGGCCTCCGGGGACTGGCGGCGCTGTTCGTGGTGCTGCACCACAGCTACCTGATGGCGTTCCCCGGTTTTCCGGTCACCCACGCGCCCGCTTGGACGGGTTTCCTGCTGTATGGGCATTTCGCGGTGGTGGTGTTCATCGTGCTGTCCGGCTTCTCGCTGGCGGTCTCGCCCGCCCGCAACGGCTGGCGGCTGGACAGCAAGGCGAAGTTCGCCCGCCGGCGGGCCTGGCGCATCCTGCCGCCGTACTGGCCGGCACTGCTGTTCAGCCTCGTGATCGCCTGGACGCTCGTGCCGCAGCCGGGCGAGGGCGTGCCGACCGGCAAGTCCGTCGTGCTCTACGGCCTGCTGCTCCAGGACGTGTTCGGCTCGCCCAGCCCGAACGGCGCGTTCTGGTCGATCGCCGTAGAGGCGCAGCTGTACTTCGTGTTCCCGCTCCTGCTGCTGACGCTGCGCCGGTTCGGTGCCGCGGTGATGCTCGGCGCGGCAACGGGAATCGTGGTGCTGATCGGCGCGCTGGCGCCGCATGTGTCCGCTGTGGACGCTTTGATGCGGTTCACGCCCCAGTTCGCCGCTTTGTTCGCGGCCGGCGTGGTCGCGGCCGGAATCGTGCGGGCCGGCGAGAA
The DNA here is from genome assembly GCF_003387475.1 of Kutzneria buriramensis. Classification (GTDB taxonomy): domain Bacteria; phylum Actinomycetota; class Actinomycetes; order Mycobacteriales; family Pseudonocardiaceae; genus Kutzneria; species Kutzneria buriramensis. The sequence continues at coordinate 63,117 of NZ_QUNO01000032.1, forward strand.
GTGGCAGCGCGTGCGCTGGCAGTGGTGGGCCTTCGCCGCCGCGGTGCCGGTCGTGGCGCTGATCGTCGTGATGGGCCCGGTCTGGACGACCAGCAACTTCCTCTGGGTGGACCTGGCCGTCGGCCCGGCCGTCGCGCTGCTGCTGGTGGCCGTGGCGACCCGGCAGCCGAAGCCGTTGGTACGCCTGCTCGACACCCGTCCGGGGCGCAGCCTCGGCTCCTTCTCCTACAGCCTCTACCTCACACACGCGCCGATCGTCGTGGTGGTCTACACGTTCGTGGTCGGGCCGCTGTTCGGCACCGGCATGGCCGCTTTCGGCGTGATGCTGCTGATCTGCGTGCCCGTGACGGTGGCGTTCGCCCGCGGCTTCGCTGCCGTGTTCGAGATCCCGTTCGTGAAGCACCGCAGCTGGGCCGCCCTCAAGGCGGCCATGGCCGCCCGCACAGCCAAGCCCGAGCCGGTCCCGGCCGCCGACTGACTAGCGCGGCACCAGCCGGCCGGCCATGCGCACGAGCTTGCGGGCCCGCCGGGTGGCGACGATCCGCTGCCGGCGGGCGTACATCTTGCCGACCTCGACCATCGCCTGCCGGCGCTGGTCGTCGTTCAACGCGTCGGTCTGCCGCACGTAGTCGAGCATCGCCCGGCACTGCAGAGTGGTCGCGAAGTGCGCCTGCCACGCGGGCACGTCCAGCCGGCGCGCCAGGGTCGCCGGCTTCTCGTGCTTCCAGTTCCGCTTGGCCAGCACCTCCGGCACGTGCCCCCACGGCCCGGCCAGCGCGAGCTTGGTGGCGTACACCTCGTCCTCGCGCAGCATGTTGATCCGCTCGATGCGCACGATCGGCTCGCGGCGGACCATGCCGTACAGCGGATCGATGATCAGGTGGCTCTCGTTGAGCAGCCGGAGCATCTCGCGGAGCCGGACGATCGGGTCGGGCGAGCGCAGCGCGGTGCCGCTGTACGGCGCGGTCTCGGTGACGCCGTCCGGCCCGGTGTAGTCGACCTGGCTGGTGACCAGGACCAGCCGCGGGTCCTCGGCGAACGCGTCGAGCCCGCGCGACACGCAGTTGGGCGCCAGCCAGTCGTCGTCGCCGACCCAGCGGAAGAACTCGCCGCGGCCCAGCCGGATCGCGCCGACGAAGTTGTTGAGCAGCCCCACGTTGACCGGGTTGCGGTGGTACACGATCCGCTCGTCCTCGGCGGCCAGCGACCGGCACAGCTCCTCGCTGCCGTCGGTGGAGGCGTTGTCGCTGATCACCAACTCCAGGTCGGCATGGTCCTGGCCGAGCACCGAGCGCACGACGGCCTCGATCCGCTCGACCCCGTTGTAGACCGGCAGGCCCACGGACACCAACGGCATGACAACTCCTCCCTCAGCGGGCGCGGGCCAGCCGCGTCCGCAGCTGCCGGACCTGGTCCAGCGGCACCACCGTCAGCACGAACACCAGCAACCCGGCCAGACCGGGCACGAACAGGTGCAGGAACACGCCGCCGTTGACCACCCGCACCACCAGCATGGTCACGGCCGCGCACGCCACGGCCCCGATCGCCGGGCGGACCAGCGCCGGCAGCACGGGAAGCAGCGGCACGCCCGCGCGGTGCAGGGCGCCGACCGCGAGCGGCAGAGCCACCGCCAGGGCGACGATCCCGTGCGCGATCGCGGCGCCACGGATGTAGTCGAGATGGGTGCCGAACCACAGCGCCGGGATCAGCGCGATGGCCCAGCCGGCGTTCAACACGACCGTCGACCGGGTCGCGCCGACCGAGGTGAGGATGTCGAACGCCAGCGACGTCAGCATCCGCACGACCATCAGCACGGTCAGGAACCGCAGCACGGCCGCGGACGGCCCCCACTGGTCCCCGTACAGGAAGACCACCATGTACGGCGCGAGCACCGCCATCAGCACGGCCACCGGCAGGATCGCCGATATCAGCACCGGCACCGATTTTCGGACCCCGGCGGCCAGCGCCTCGGGCTGCTGCTCGGCCAGTCGGGAGAAGCTGGGGATGGACACGTACCGCACGGCCGTGCCGACGAGCCCCGGCACCCAGTTGGACACGTTGAACGCCAACAGGTAGTAGCCCAGCGCGGTGGCGCCCAGCACGTTGCCGACGATCACGTAGTCGGCGTTGAGCAGCACCGACTCCACGCCCAGGCTGGCCGCCAGCGGGATGCCGAACTTCAGCAGCTTCTTGGCGATCTCTCGGTCGAAGCCGAGCTTGAGCGGCAGGTTTCCCATCCGCCACACGATGATCCCGGTGACGATGGTGCCGGCGACCTGCCCGCCGGCGAAGCTGTAGGCGCCGGCGCCCTCGAACGCCAGCGGCACCGCGACCACGAAGTTGGCCGCCATGCCGATCATCGTCGCCTTGGTGAGCCGGTCCTGCTCGAACCGGCGCATCAGCGCGGCGCTGCGGCACGAGGTGATGCCGTCCACGATGATGATCACGGTCAGCAGCCGCACCACCGGCGCCGCGTCGGGCGTGCCGGCCAGCGTCGCGAACGCCGGCGCGCCGACGAAGAACGCCGCGTACACCAGCGTGCTGAAGGCGATCGCGATGGTGGTGCCGGTCGGCGCCATCTCCTCCAGCTTGCCGCGCCACTGCACGCCGGCGGCGATCACGCCGATGTCGTTGACGTGCATGACGAAGGCGGTCGCGGCCATGGCGACCGCGAACACGCCGAAGTCGGCGGGCACCAGCAGCCGGGCCAGGATCAGGCCGATGGTGAACGAGCCCAGCTTGGTGCCCAGGTTGCCGACCAGGCTCCAGCGCAGGCCCCGACCGGCCTTGCGGCCGATCGTGCCCACGTGCGCCTCGGTCCCGCCACCGTGCTCCTGCGCCGAACCGCCGGCCTCGTCGACCGTGCCCACCGGCGCGGTCGCCGCGTCCTCGCCGGCCGGCTCGGGCCGTGACTCAGACCCGCTCAAGCCAGATCTCCCGCCAGAACGGCACGAACTCGCGCGGGCAGCTGGCGTTGTACACCCCGGCGCAGACGATGTCCTCCAGGATGATGCACGGGCTCTTCATGGTCAGCAGCTCGCCGGTCTTCTCGTCCAGGCACTTGGTGACCCGGGCCTGCACCCGCGCGGTCTGGCCGCAGTAGCGGGCCATCTCGATCTCGAAGCCCATGCCCCGGTTGAGCATGTCCTCGTTGAGGGTGGCCAGGATGGCTTCCTTGCTCTTGACCCGCACCAGCTCGCCGGGCTGGAGGTCCAGCTGCGCGGTCGGGGTCTTCTTGCCGGGCTGGCCCTTGATGAAGCCCCACCGCAGCCCCTCGCGGAACCACAGCTTGCGCGGCAGCTTCGACCGGCTCACGTCCTGGAGCCGGTTGAACAGGCCGACCAGGAACGCCTTGAACGACTCCCACGCCGTGACATTGCCGGTCTTCACGTCGTCCACGTACTGGCCGAGGTCGCGGAACGGCAGGCAGGTCGGGGCGGCGCGGAGCAGTTCCGTGGCCTGGCAGGAGAAGCGCTCCCCGCCGTCGGCGGCCGGCGGCTTGTGCGTGTTGGACACCAGCAGCGGCAGGTCGATCCGGCCGGTCGGCTGCGGCTGGGGCGCCGGCGTGCCCGGCTCGACGCGCTTGAGCCAGGCTTCCTTCCAGTACATGGAGCACGCGGTCTGGCAGCCGCCGTGCGCGGAGCCGTCGCAGCGGGCCCCGGCCAGGTGCACCGAGTTCTCCATCTTGCGGATGCCGCTGCGGCTGATGGTGTCGCACAGCTTGTGCGCCACCTTGTGCACGGTCATCCGCTGCCCGCAGAACCGGACCATCTCCGGCATGAACGGCAGGTTGTCCAGCTCGCCCCGTTCGTCCAGGGTCGCCAGGATCTCCTCGACGCTGCGCACCTCGACCAGGTCGCCGACGCGTAACCCGAGGGTGGGCGCGGTGGTCACGGACTGGGTCATCTTCGGTGTCACTCCTTCACCAGGCCGGCGCCGCGCAGGGCGTCGGCCGCGTCCGCGACCGTGGCGAACGGCAATCCGGATCGTTGCGCGACGTCCAGCAGGCTGTGGTCGCCGTCGGACAGGTTGAGCACCCACAGCATCGCCATCTGGGCCTGTTTCGTGTCACTGCGCCCGCCGAGCGAGTCGTACAGTCCACGCCGGCCCAGCTGCGGCTCGCCGTAGGGGCTGAGGTTCACGTACCGGCGGTCCCGCTCGAGCACGGTCACCGCCTCCCACAGCGTCTCCAGCGTGTCGGCCATCGACTCCTCGGTGACGAAGTCGGGGTCGTCGCCGGAGGTGTGGTATTCGGGGTAGCCGGCGTACGGCGTCCGGGTCAGGCTGCCGACGCCGAGGTTGAAGCCGGGCGAGCAGTACTGCCGCTCGTCGTAGCCGTACGGGGAGAAGTCGATCACCTTGTGCGGCCGGCCCGACTCCCGCAGCACGTGCTCGACGGCCCGGTCGATCGGGGCGTCGCCGCGCCGACTCCGCTTGTACGTCAACGAGCCGCGGTCGCCGGCGCAGGCCAGCGTGGCGCCGCCGACGATCCGGTCCACCCGCTCGAAGTTGCGGGCCAGCCAGGTGATCGCGCCGACGGTGCCGGGCGCGAAGATGAACCGGTAGGTGTAGCGGGTTTTCTGCACGGCGAGCCGCTTGGCCAGTTCCACCGCCACCGCCACGCTCGCCATGTTGTCGTTGGCCAGCGACGGATGGCAGACGTGGCAGGAGAAGATGACCTCGTCGGTCAGCTCGCCCGGGATCACGTGCTCGCCGTAGCTGAGGTGCCCGTCCTCCACAGTGGAGTCGATGAACACCTCGTAGTCCCCGTCCGGCAACGACTCCAGCACGTCGTGGCGCAGGCAGAAGCCCCACGTCTCGCTGTAGTAGCTGGTGCGGTACGGGATCAGCGTCGGCTGCTCGGGCAGCGTGTGCAGGTGCTCACGCAGCTCGGCCAGCGGCATGGTGGCGTGCAGCGGCGTGCTGTAGCCGACGATGTGCAGGTTGTGCTCGGCGAAGTCGATCACCTTGCGGCCGCTGGGATCCTTCACCCAGGCCGCCCGGATGTTCCACTCCTTCGGCACGGTCCAGTCCAGCACCTCGGTGCCGGTCGGCACCTCGGAGACCGTCAGCGGGATGTGCTCGCCGACGATTTCCAACGTGCGCCGCAGGCCGTCGCCGGTGATGCTGCGGCACACCGGGTACAGCCGCTCGACCAGCTCCTTCATCGAACGGGTCGCATGTCCGGGCCGAGCGTGCCCTCGCCGGTGCGGTCCGACAGCCGGGCCAGCCGGGTGAAGCGCTGCTTGAAGTCGTGCTCGGTGAGCCCGAACTTCTGGTACGCCGCATAGAGTTCGACGGCACCGTCCTTCACCGACCAGGCGGCGTGGTAGTCCGGCAGTGCCGCACGGATCCGGGAGAAGTCCACCCGGTAGGAGCGCGGGTCGGCGCCGGCCTCGCCGGTGATCACCAGCTTGGAGCCGGGCACCGCCTCGATCACCTCGCCGGCGATCTCGGCCACGGTCAGGTTGTTCAGCTCGGTGCCGACGTTGAACGCCTTGTTGTGCACGGATTCCTTCGGCGCGACCAGCGCGCACGCGAACGCCGTCGCGATGTCCTTGGCGTGCACCAGCGGCCGCCACGGCGTGCCGTCGGACAGCACCTTCACCTGGCCGGTGAGGTGCGCGTGGCCGACCAGGTTGTTCAGCACGATGTCGGCCCGCAGTCGCGGCGAGAAGCCGAAAGCGGTGGCGTTGCGCATGTACACCGGCGTGAAGTCGTCGTCGGCCAGCTCGGCGACGTCGTCCTCGACCCGCACCTTGGACTCCGCGTACGGCGTCACCGGCCGCAGCGGCGCGTCCTCGTCGACCAGGCCGCCGCCGCCGGACGCGCCGTAGACCGAGCACGTGGAGGCGTAGAGGTAGCGCTGCACGCCGGCTTCCTTGGCCAGCCGGGCCAGCCGCACCGAGGCGTGGTGGTTGATGTCGTAGGTCAGCTGCGGCGCCAGCGATCCCAGCGGGTCGTTGGACAGCGCCGCCAGGTGGATCACCGCGTCCACACCGGACAGATGCTCGGCGGTGACGTCCCGCAGGTCCACCGCGATGGTGGTGGGGTCGGCCGGCTGGTCGCCGAGCACGCAGTCCGCGAACAGGCCGGAGTCGAGGCCGATCACCTCGTGCCCGGCCTCGGCCAGCACCGGGGCCATCACGGTGCCCAGATATCCCTGGTGTCCGGTCAGCAGCACGCGCATCCGGGTCATCCTCCAGCCAGGTCGAGAACCAACTTGTTGACGTGGAACGCTTCCGCGTACCGGGCCTTGCACTCGATGCCCCGGATCCGGGCCAGGCCGAAGAAGGCCTCGCGGTCGTACCAGGGCCGGTCGCGCTGCGACGGGTAGTGCTCGTGCAGCAGCCGCACCTTCGCCTCGGCGACCTCGTCGGCCAGCGGCTGGTACACCGCCGGCCGGCCGAGGTCCCCGTCCCACTTGACGATCTCGTAGCCCAGCGCCAGGTGGTCGCGGAACACCTGCGGCACCAGCTCCGCCAGCCCGCGGTGGTCCTGGTGCGCGTCGCCGGTGTTCGGCGCGAAGATCAGCTCCGGGTCGGTGCGGGAGCGCAGCTCCTCCACCGCCGCCTTCGCCTCGTGCCAGTGCGCGGGCAGCCGGCCGTCGGGCAGCTTCTCCACCGTGACGCGGAGATCCGCACCGGGGCAGAACGCCCCCAGCGCGGCGAGTTCCTCGTCCTCGCGCGGGGTTCCGCCGCCCGTCAGCACGAGCGCGTCCACCTGGACGCCGGGATTGGCGCGGCACAGCGTGAGCAGACTGCCGCCCGCGCCGATCGCGATGTCGTCGCAATGCGCGGCGAGCACGGCGATCCGGCGCGGGCGTCCGGTCGTGAGACTGATCATTCCCTTTCCCACAGGGCCCAGGGGCGCTCGCCGCGCGAGTACGCCTCGTCCAGCGCGATCCGTTCCTTGACGGTGTCGGTCGGCTTCCAGTAGCCGCGGTGCGGGTAGGCCATCAGCCGCCCCTGCTTGGCCAGCGTCACGCAGCCGTCGGCGACGAGGTCGCCGCCCTCCGGGATGTGTTCGAAAACGTCCTGGCGCAGCACGAAATAACCGCCGTTGGACCACAGCGGCATGTCGCTGACCGGGGTGATGCCCGAGACCAGGCCGGACGCGCCCAGTTCCACGCAGTGGAAGCTGCCGGGCGGCGGCACGACCATCATCGACGCGCCGGCGTCGGACTTCTCGAACCTGTCGATGATCTCCGGCAGCGGCGCGTCGGTCAGCACGTCGGCGTAGTTGGCCAGGAACATCTCGTCGCCGTCGAGATGATCGCGCACGCGGCGCAGCCGCTCCCCGATGGCCGACTCGATTCCCGTCTGCACGAACGAGATCTTCCAGTCGGAGATGTCCGTGGACAGCAGCTCCACCTTGCCGCGGGAGAGCACGAAGTCGTTGGACGTGGTCTCCTCGTAGTTGAGGAAGAAGTCCTTGATGTGGTGGGCGCCGTAGCCCAGGCAGAGGACGAACTCGGTGTGCCCGAAGTGCGCGTAGTAGCGCATCACGTGCCAGATCAGCGGTCTCGGCCCGACCAGCTGCATCGGCTTGGGCACGTCCGCGGAGGTGCCGGTGCGCATCCGCATCCCGTGCCCGCCGCAGAACAGGACGACCTTCACGACTTCACCTCGAGTTCGGGGATGGGGAAGACCAAGCTGCCGCCCCATTCGCGGACATAGGCCAACTGCTCGATGAGCTCGTCACGCAGGTTCCAGGGCAGCACCAGCACGTAGTCGGGCCGGTCCTCGGCGATCCGCTCGGGCGGCAGGATCGGGATCCGGGTGCCGGGCGTGAACCGGCCGTGCTTGTACGGGTTGCGGTCCACCGTGTAGGCCAGCAGATCGGGCCGGATGCCGCAGTGGTTGAGCAGCGTGTTGCCCTTGCCGGGGGCGCCGTAGCCGACCACGGTCCTGCCCTCGGCGGCCGCCTTGGTCAGGAACGCCAACAGGTCGCGGCGGACCTTCGCGACACGGGCGGCGAATTCGGTGTAGCCGGACAGTTCGTGCAGACCGGCCGCCTTCTCCCGGGCCAGCACGTCGTGCACCCGGGCGCTCGGCTCGCCGGCGACCTCGGTCGGCCGCGCCCACAACCGGATCGAGCCGCCGTGCGTGGGCACCAGCTCGACGTCCACAACGGACAGTCCGCCGCTGGCCAGCGCGCGCTGCGCGGAGGCGACCGTGTAGTACTGGAAGTGCTCGTGGTAGATGGTGTCGTACTGGTTGAGCTCCATCAGGGTCAGCAGGTGCTGCACCTCGATGGACACCCAGCCGTCGTCGGCGACCAGGTTGCGCAGTCCCTTGGTGAACCCGATGACGTCCGGGATGTGCGCGTAGACGTTGTTGGCCACCACCAGGTTGGCGGGCCCGTGCTCCGCACGGACCTGCGCGCCGGACTCCGGGGTGAGGAACGCGGTCAGCGTCGGCACGCCCCTGTCCCGTGCCGCCTGCCCCACGTTCACCGAGGGTTCCACGCCCAGACACCGGATCCACCGCGCGACCACGTGTTGCAGCAGGTACCCGTCGTTGCTGGCGACCTCGACCACGAACGAGTCGGCGCCCAGGCCCAGCCGGTCCACCGCGCCGTCGACGAACCGCTTGGCGTGGTCCACCCAGGACGTCGAGTAGGACGAGAAGTACGCGTATTCGGTGAAGGTGTCCTCGGGGGTGATCAGCGGCGGGATCTGCGCCAGCCAGCACTGCGTGCACACCCGCAGGTGCAGCGGGTAGGTGACCTCGGGTTCGTCGAGCTGCTCGGCCGTGAGGAACCGCTCGCACGGCGGGGTGGCGCCCAGGTCCACCACTCCCTGCAGGCTCGTCGAGCCACACAGCCGACAGACCGACATCCGCCACGCTCCCCGCGAGAATTCGCCAAGGCGGCGCCCGACGGCGTCGCCGTACCCTGATTCGCTCGCTGCGCACCCGGTGTTACCGGGGCGCGGGCGTGGTGAACATCCCGCCACGCCAACCACTAGCCCGTTCGGCGTAGCCCTAGGACACCTTCGTTTGAACCAACGAGCGCGGTCGGGTGCGGATACGCGAAACGGACGTCACGCGGGGACCCCACTCGGCGTGGCGGAACCGAGTGGAGACCGCGCGCGACGTCCGTCGCTAGGTGAGTGAAACTCAGATGAGGCCGGCGCGCAGCGCGCAGGCCACGGCGTGCACGCGGTTGTGCACGTTGAACCGCTTGGTCGCGCTCAGGATGATGCTCTTCACCATCCGGTCCGAGCAGGCCATGATGTCGGCGATCTCCGGCGTGTCGTGCCCGTCGGCCATCAGCTGGAGCACGGTCAGCTCGCGCGGGGCGAGCATCGCGCCGTCCGGGCCGGCGATCTCGCGGCGCAGGTTGTCCGCCTGCTCGGCGAGACTCGTCACGGCGCCGCCGGTGGCGGCCTCCATCACGGCGCTGGCCAGCCGGCTGCTCGTGGCCGCCGACCGCGGCAGCAGGGCCACCACGCGACACCGGTGCAGCGACGGCGCCTGCTCGGGGTCGACGTGATCGGTCGCCACCACGGTGGGCAGCGGAGCGGCCTGCGCGGCCTTGGTCAGCGCGCCGAGGAAGTCGGCGCTGACCCGGTCGGTGACGGTGAGCGCCACGTCGGCGTCCGCCGGCAGCCTGCTGGGTACCACCAGCATGCCGGGCTGCGCCCTGATGTAGCTCGCCAGACCGACCGCGGAGATCGGATCTCCCGCTTGAACGAACACCCTCACCCGCGCCATGAGTCCTCCCGACCGACTTGCTTCACGGTATGAATGAGGTAACCGCGAGCGTCTCCAGAAGTTGTTCACAGCGACGTCTATAGACACGTCGAGACGGCTCGAGCCCGGTCGAGGTGGGCGCCGCCATGAAGATGTCGTATCTGGCCGCCGAGCGCAACATCTGCACGCGACACCGGACATCCCCGTGGTCGCGGCCGGTCGGTCACCGCTGGTGGGAGCGCTGCCACCCCGGTTGTCGAACTGCGTTCGACGAACGCGCAACGCGTTTCACAATGCGCGACAAACGCGATTCCCGCCGTTCTTCAGACGCCGCGGTGCACGTATGTGAACATGGTGGCGCTCGTCACAGAATCGACGGGAATGCGTTAGGCGGACCAGTTCACGACGTTTCGCGCCACGATCCGGATGACCGGGCCGGTCGGCGGGCGCTCCCGGTACTGCTCGTACTTCGCGCACAGCCACGCCACCGGCTCCGTGCGCTCGGCCTCGTCGACCAGGATGCGGGCGGTGCCGTCGACCCGCACCCACCAGAGTTTCCGCCAGTCCTCGTCGTAGTGATCGGCAAGCAGGCTGACCTGGTCGTTCTCCCGGATGTTGCGCAGCCGCCGCAGGTTGGTGGTGGTCTTCGGCTTGTGGTCGACCGCGATCACGATGACGTCGCCGTGCACCGCGAACGTCACCGGCACCAGGTGCGGACGGCCGTCCTTGTCGACGGTCGCCAGCCGGGCGACCCGGGCCCGTGCGAACCGTTCCAGGTTCACGACGGCATGCCCACCAGGTCCGCGAGCACGTCCACGGCGTAGGCGAAGAACTCGTCCGAGGGGTCGACGCTGCCCACCAGCTGGCCGAACAGCTCGAAGCTGACCATGCCGAACAGCTGCGTCCAGCACACGATCGCGCGGGCCAACACCTCCGGCGGCAGCTCCGGCGCGACCGCCTCCGCAAGCGTCCGGCACTGCTCGGCCAGGCCGTCGGACAGGACGCCCGAGTCGCGGGTCGGCCGGAGCGTGCCCTCCGCCCAGGCCTGACGGAGCACGCGGACCATCACCAGCGGCACCTTGTTGGCCTCCGCGATGGTGATCTCCGGGGCCGTGTAGCCCGGCACCGGCGAGCCGTAGATCAGGGCGTATTCGTGACGGTTGGCGCGGGCCCAGTCGCGGACCGCGTGGCAGACCGCCTGCCACCGTCCGCGCAGGTCCCGCTCCGGCAGCCGCTGGTCCGCCGCCGTCGCCGCCACCCCCAGCGCGCGGTAGGCGTCGACGATCAGGGCCGTGAGCAGCTCGTCCTTGCTCGGAAAGTAGCGGTAGATCGCCGAGCTCACCATGCCCAGCTCGCGGGCCACCGCGCGCAGCGACAGCCCGTCCGCGCCGTACACCCCGAGCTGCCGCCGCGCCTCGTCCTTGATCTCCGCCGTCAGCTCCGCCCGAGCGCGGTCCCGCGCCGTCCTGCCTGCGTTCACGGGACACAGCCTATCAGAGCACCAGCCTCATTCGAGAGCACTGCTCTTGACTCGGACCCCCGATCCGTGTTCACTGTTCTCAACCCGGAGCACTGCTCTCGAAACGGAGTCTTCCGATGACCACCACCCGCTACGTCGCCCCCGAAGGCACGTCGACGTTCTTCAACGACCTCGTCGGCCACCTGGCCCGGCTCGGCGTCAGCATCCTGGGCACCCGGCTGCTCGCCGTGCGCGGCCGCAAGAGCGGGCAGTGGCGCACCAACCCCGTCAACCTGCTCACCGTCGACGGAGTCCGCTACCTCGTCGCGCCGCGCGGCCACACCCAGTGGGTTCGCAACCTCCGCGCCGCCGGCACCGGCGAACTCCGCCTCGGCCGCCGCGTCGAGGTCTTCACCCCCACCGAGCTCGCCGACGCCGACAAGGCCCCCATCCTGCGGGCGTACCTCAAGCGCTGGAAGTTCGAGGTCGGCGTCTTCTTCGACGGCGTCGACCACACCGCCACGGATGCCGAGCTGCTGGCCATCGCCCCCGGCTACCCCGTCTTCCGCGTCTGAGCACGGCGAAGGGGGCTTTCCCGGCCTGACCGCCGGGAAAGCCCCCTTCCAATTCCCCCTGGTGGACCTCAGCTACCGCACTTCTGCGTGGACCCCGTCGCGTTGACGCGCAACTTGGTGCCGCCGGTGAGGCAGTACCCGTTGACCGTCTGGAACCCGACGTCGTAGCTGGCGCTGCCGGCCTGCGCGGTCACGTTGTCGAAGGTCAGCCCGCTGCCGTTGTTGACGATGATCGCCGGCCGGGCATCGGAGTTGTCGAACGTGAACCCGCTGTTGCTGAACGAGATGCCGGACACGTTGTGCAGGTAGAACCCGTACGCCGGCCGCTTCCCGATGCTGTTCGGGTTGTAGTCGCCGTTGTCGCTGGGCACGCCCGAGGACACGGAGCCACTGCCGCCGGGCAGGTCCAGGTGCACGTTGTCGAAGGTGATGTTCGAGACCAGGTGGCCGGACTGGCCCCACAGGGTCGGGCTGAACTTGCCGGCCTTGGTCCCGGTGATGTTGCTGTAGTGGATGTCGCTGATGCTGCCAATGCCCGGACTGCCGCCGCAGCGCTTGCGCGTGCCGATCTTCTCCATGATCGGCGACTGCGTGTTCGACATGGTGATGTCGTCGTAGTGCACGTTGCTGATGTGCGCGCCGTCCATGGACACCAGGCCCAGCCCGGACTTGCCGGCACCGGTGATGGTGATGTGCGAGAACTGGTAGTCGGTGAAGTCGCCGCAGGTCTCGGACCCGAACATCAGGGCGTTGCAGCAGCCGGCCGACAGCTTCGCGTTGGTGACGGTGACGTGCCCGTTGGGCAGCGTCTTGCCCAGCGCCCAGTCGCTCTTGAACACCAGCGCGTCGTCGTTGGCGGCGTCGTTGATGTTCGTGATCGTCACGTTGGTGGTGCTGATGATGTTCCAGCCGTCGCGGTCGCTGGCGGTGGAGATCGTCAGATGGTCGGACACCACATGGTCGCACCCGTTGATCAGCGCGCCGAAGTGGCCGCCGCGCTTGAGGGTGATGCCGGACAGCGTCAGGTTGGTGCACCGGGTCAGCGAGATGATCTTGTCCGCCTGACCCGACTTCGGGTTTCCGGTGATCAGGTGGCCGCCGCCGTCGATGGTGCCGGAGCCGATGAACTTCACGTTGTCCACGCTGTCGCCGAAGAACATGGCGTCGTGGAAGTGGCTGTGGCCGAAGTCCTGGTACTTGTCGTTCGGATTGGACTCGGGCGCGTCGTAGCCGGAGGAGGCGCCGGTGATCGTGGAGCCCGCGTCCAGCTGAACGGTGACATTGCTCTTCAGGTGCACCGTGCCGGCCGACAGGTAGGTGCCGGCCGGGAACTCGACCGTGCCGCCACCCGCCTTGTTCGCCGCGACGATCGCCTTGTCGATGGCCGGGGCGTTGTTGGTCTTGCCGTCGGCCTTGGCCCCGAAGTCCTTGACGTTGTACGTGGTGGCGTGCGGCTGGACCGTGGCCGCCGCGGCCCCTCCGGCGCAGAACACGACGAGGCCGGCCACCGCGACCATCGGGAGCATCACCGATCTCCGCAACGCTGCGTAGCGCACGCTGTCCTCCCAGGGACGAGGAAATGTAAACGTTTACAACGCGGCGGCTCGGCCAGATTAGAAGCGCCACCCCACCACGTCAAGACCACCCCCGCGAGTCGCGCTCACGGACATGCCGAAATGCGGTTTCAGGCAGAACCGAGCCCCCGGTCTCAGATCCGCCGGGGACCGCGGCTCGCGTGGCCGCCCAACGGGTCGACACGCGCCGAATGACCACTCTGCCCGAAACGCACATTCGCCCTGCCTGAGAGCGCGACTCGCGGGGGTTCGCCTTGCCGTCGATCGTGTGTCGGGATAGGTTGGTCGGAAAGCGCTTTCCCATCGGTGGGGAGGACCGTGGAACACGCGGATGTGCTCGTGGTGGGCGCCGGCGCGTCAGGCGGGGTGGTCACCGGCGCGCTGGCCGACGCCGGCTTCGACGTGCTCTGCCTGGAGCAGGGACACTGGCCGGACCGAACGGACTTCCCGGCCCTGCGCCCGACCTACGAGCTGGAGGCGCGCGGCGGCTGGGGCGGCAACCCGACACTGCGCGGCAGACCGGAGGACTACCCGGTCAACGAGACCGGCTCGGACATCGCCACGCTGATGTACAACGGCGTCGGCGGCAGCATGGTGCTCTACGCGGCGGACTGGCCCCGCCTGCTGCCGTCGGACTTCCGCACCAACGCGTTGGACGGTGTCGGCGACGACTGGCCACTGACCTACCGCGACCTCCAGCCGTTCTACGAACGCACCGACCGCGCCTTCGGCGTCTCCGGCCTCGCCGGCGACACGTCCATCCCCGAAGGCGGCGAATACCCCTTGCCACCGCTGCCGATCGGCGACGGCGCGCTGCGCATGGCCCGTGCGCACGACCGACTGAAGTGGCACTGGTGGCCGGCGCCGAACGCGGTGCTGTCACGCCCCTACCAGGGACGAAACGCCTGCGCCCACTACGGTTCCTGCATGCAGGGCTGCCCGGAGGGCGCGAAGGCGTCCACCGACGTCACGCACTGGCCCAACGCGATCAAGGCCGGCGCACGACTGATCACCGGCGCCCGGGTGGCCCGCATCCTCACCGACGCCAAGGGCCTGGCCGTCGGCGCAGAATACGTTGACACCGAAGGAAAGTGGCACGTAGCCCGCGCCGACGTCGTGATCCTGGCGGCGAACTCCGTCGGCACCGCCCGCATCCTGCTCAACTCGGCGTCGCCCCGTTTTCCACACGGCCTGGCCAATTCCAGCGGCCTGGTCGGCAAACGCCTGATGGTGCACCCGTTCGCGAACGTCACCGGCTACTTCGACGAGCCGGTCGACGCCGGCGGCCACGTCGGCGCGAAGATCGTCAGCTACGAGTTCTACGAGACCGATCCGGACCGCGACTTCGTGCGCGGCGCCAAGTGGAGCCTGGCCCCGACCGGCGGCCCGCTCAACGCGGCGCTGCCCGCACGGGCCGGGAACTCCGTGTGGGGCAAGGATCATCACGCCCACGTGCGGGCACACCTCGGCCACTCGCTGAGCTGGTGCATCTTCGGCGAGGACCTGCCCGACGAGGGCAACCGGGTGGAGATCGACGACAGCCTGACCGACTCGTCGGGCATCCCGGCTCCCAAGGTCACCTACCGGGTAGGCGAGAACTCCCGACGGCTGCTGGACTTCAACATCGAACGGGCGCAGCGCTCGTTCGCCGAGGCCGGCGCCCACCGCACGGCCGTGGAGTCGCTGATGCGGTTCTCCGGCTGGCACCTGCTCGGCACGGCCCGGATGGGCGACGACCCGGCAACGTCCGTTGTGGACGGTTGGGGTCGCGCCCACGACGTGCCCAACCTCTACCTCGCCGACGGCAGCGTGTTCGTCACCTCCGGCGCGGTGAACCCGACCAGCACGATCGTGTCGCTCGCCCTGCGCAACACCGAGCACCTCATCGAAAACCGGCGCGAGCAAAGGACTCCCCGATGACCGACGACAAGCTGCGGACCTGGCTCGGCGCCGTCGCCGACGAGCTGATCCCGGCCGGCGAGGGCATGCCGGCCGCGACCGAGGTCGGCGTCGCCGGCGGCCAGCTGGACCTGGTGCTGGCGGTGCGGCCGGACCTGGCCCGCGCGCTGAACCGGGCCTGGGTGCTGGCCGGCGAGTACAAGCCGGGGCCGGCGCTGCGGCTGCTGGCCGACCTCGACCCGCGGGCGCACCAGGCCGTGCTGGAGATCGTCTCCGGCGGCTACTACACCAGCGACCTGGTCAAACGGCTGCTGGGCTACACCGGCCAGCGGCCCGTTCCGGTACGCCCCGAGGACTATCCGGCGTACCTCGCGGAGGGGCTGCTCGACCGCGTGGTGGATCGTGGCCCCGTACACCGAGACCCCGACTCCCTGTCCCGGAGGCAGTGATGGCCGATCCGCTCGTGCCCGACAAGACGGTGTTCGCGGACCTGTCCGGGGACCAGGTCGACATCGTCGAGCCGGCGACCGGCGCCGTGCTCGGCAGCAGCCGGCTGGCCACGCCCGACGACGTCACCGCCGCGGTGTCCAGAGCCGTTGCGGCGCAACCGAAGTGGGCCGACACCGCACCGTCCGAGCGGGCCGAGATCCTGCTGCGGGCGGCCCAGCTGATCCACGACCGGGAGGACGGGTTCGTCCGCTGGGGCATCCGCGAGTGCGGCGGCATCGCCGGCAAGACGGCGCACGAGGTGCACAGCAGCCGGGGCGAGCTGATCGCCGCCGCCGCGCTCGCCACCGAGCCGTACGGGCAGCTGCTGCCGGCGGCCGGCCGGATGAGTTACGGCCGGCGGATCCCGTTCGGCGCGGTCGGCGTGATCACGCCGTGGAACTTCCCGCTGGTGCTGGCCATGCGCGCCGTCGCCCCGGCGCTCGCGCTCGGCAACGCCGTGCTGCTCAAGCCCGATCACCAGACCCCGGTCTACGGCGGCGCGCTGATCGCCCGGCTGTTCCAGGAGGCCGGGCTGCCGGCCGGCGTGCTGGAGGTCCTGCCCGGCACCGCCGACGCCGGTCACGCGCTGGTCGCCGACCCGCGGGTGCCGATGATCTCGTTCACCGGTTCCACCCGCGCCGGCAAGATCGTCGCGGCCACCGCCGCCGAGCACGTCAAGAAGGTGTCGCTGGAACTGGGCGGCAACAACGCCACCATCGTGCTCGCCGACGCCGATCCCGAGGCCGCCAGCTCGGTCGGGGCGTGGGGTTCCTTCCTGCACCAGGGCCAGATCTGCCTGACCACCGGCCGGCACCTGGTGCATCGCAAGATCGCCGACGAGTACCTGGACCGGCTGGCCGCCCGCGCCGAGCGGCTCAAGGTCGGCGACCCCGCCGACGCCGACACCCAGATCGGTCCGATCATCAACGCCACCCAGCTGGCCAACGTCGACCGCATCGTGCGGGCCTCCGCCGAGGCCGGCGCGACCATCCGCACCGGCGGCACGCACGAGAACCTGTTCTACGCGCCGACGGTGCTCGGCGGCGTCACCCCCGAGATGCCCGCCTTCACCGACGAGATCTTCGGGCCGGTCGCCCCGATCACCGTCTTCGACACCGACGACGAGGCCGTGGAGTTGGCCAACGCGACCGCCTACGGCCTGACCGCGTCGGTGATCACCGCCGAGCCGTTCCGCGGGTGGAAGCTCGCCGAGCGCCTGCGGGCCGGCATGGTGCACGTCAACGACAGCACCATCAACGACGACCCGACCGTCCCGTTCGGCGGCGTCGGCGCGTCCGGCAACGGCGGCCGCTACGGCGGCCAGGCCAACTGGGAGGAGTTCACCCAGTGGCAGTGGGTGACCGTGCGGGACACGCCGCCGGCCTACCCGTTCTAGGTGTACTTGGCCGTCACGTTGGTGACTGTGTGCGACTGATGGGTGGGTGGCCATCGAGTGCGGTGTGTGCCCGTTCAGTGTTGTAGTGATCCAGCC
>NZ_QUNO01000033.1 GCF_003387475.1 Kutzneria buriramensis
CTCCGATCCCTACTTCGCGCGGATCGTGGTCGGCGTCAGCCGGGAGGTCACCGCCGCCGGACTGCAACTCGTGCTACTACCCGTCCCGTCCACAAGGGACTGTCAGGCGCCGGCCATGCACTACCTGAGCAGCGGTCACGTCGACGGCGCGCTGTTCGTCAGCATGCGCGGCCGCAGTCCGCTGGATCTGGACCGGATCGAGGTCCCCGTGGTCATCGGCGGACGCCCGGTGCACGGCGGCCAGCACCGCCAAGTCTCCTACGTGGACGCCGACAACCTCGGCGGTGCGTCACGGGCCGTTCGACACCTCATCGACAGCGGCCGGTCCGTGATCGCCACCGTGGCCGGCCCCCGGGACATGACCGTCGGCCTGGACCGCCTCGCCGGCTACCGCCAGGTGATGGCCGACGCGGAGAGGTCCGACCACGGCCTGGTCTTCTTCGGCGACTTCGGCCAAGCCTCCGGCGAACACGCCACCACCCGACTACTAGAACGCCGCCCCGACGTCGACGCCATCTTCACCGCATCCGACCTGATGGCCGTCGGCGTACTCCGCGCACTACGCCGGGCCGGCCGCCGAGTGCCCGACGACGTCGCCGTGATCGGCTTCGACGACCTGCCCATCGGCCGCCACACCGACCCCCCACTCACCACCGTCCGCCAACCCATCGAGGAAATGGGCGCACGAATGACCGGCGAACTGCTCAGCCAGATCGTCGCCGGGCCCTCCGCACCACGCCGGGTCGTGCTCGACACCGAACTCGTGCTGCGCGCCTCGGCGTGAAAGACGCCGACCGGGCCGACGTCGATATCCGCCACCGGCGGAAAGCCGAAAGCTCCCCGAACGCACCGCGGAGGTGACTTGACCGGCGATACCGCGCCAAGCCGGTAACCAATCGGTCGAGGTCAGACCGCCAGTGCTCGACCCGCGCTGGGGCGTCAGCACTGGGAGTGCTCGCCACTCCCCTCACCGAGCCGGTCGTCGCGGCAAGGTCCACAAGCGCCGGCTCAGCCGGCGACGAAGACCCGCACATCCCAGGCGCCGAGGCGCACCTCCGCACCGCTGGGCAGCCAGCCGCCGTCCAGGACATCGGTCAGGCTCGTCGGCGCCTGGGCACGAGCGGGACGCCAGCTCCAGTTGTGCACCACGTGCACCCGCCGACCGTCCGTGCCGGTTCCGGTCATCACCGTGGCGGACGCAGGCAGGTCCCGCCAGCCGCTGACCGGCTCCGGCGCCAGCCAGGTGGCCAACGCCTGAGCAAGGCCGCGCCCGGGCACGGTACCGACGCTGGTGACGCGTCCACCGCCGTGACGGCGCGTGGTGGCCACGGGCCAGCGGCCGAAGTGCGGGTGGTCGTACTCGGCGAGCACCTCGGCGTCCTCGACGGTCAGGCCGTCCACCCAGTGGGTCGCCGAAGCGCCGTCGGGCAGCTCGAGCGGGCTGCCGGGCGTCGCCCGAACCGAAAGGTCGGCGGCGAGGTTGCTGAACTCGTCGTACCTGGCGCCCGCAGCCTCGGCCAACCGCGACTCGTGGCGGGCCCGGCCCTCGTGATCGGCGTAGCCGGTGCGGGGCCCCAGAACCAGGTGGCCACCGGCGGCCGCGTAGGCCACGAGCCAGTCGAGCATGGCGTCGTCGGCGAGGTACAGGCCGGCCGCGATCAGCACCGGATGGCGGCCCACGGCCAGGTCTGCCGGAATCTGGCCGAGCTGGCGGGCGTGGTAGATCCGCACCTGGCGGCCGGCGTCGAAGGCGCCGCGGTAGAACGGGTCGAAGATCCGGTCGTACGCGGCGGGATCCGGCCCGCCGTCGGCCTTCGCCAGCGGCGGGTACTTCTGCATCAGCCACTTGCTCGGCGCCGAGTAGACCATCGCGATGTCGGCGTCCGGCCGGATGCCGGCGACCAGCGCGCCGGCGGTGTCGAACTCCGCGCCGAGGCGGGCGATCTCGGCGTACACCCGGCCCGGGCGGCCGCTGTGCGGCAGGACGCCGCCCCAGTAGGTCTCCGCGCCGAAGTGCAGCGTGTGCCAGTGCCAGTACTCGATCATCCGGGCTCCGCGCGCCACGAGTGCCCACGCGGCCTGCCGCCACTGCCCGTCGAAGGCCGGGCGGTTGTCCCACGGCGAGCCGATCGCCTGGGCGTTGGTCTCGGTGACCAGGAACGGCTCCTGGCGGGAGGAGAAGATCCGGTCCGCGCTCTTGACCAGCCCCCACACCCCGGTCGCCAGCCACGGGTGCTCGCGGCTGCCGGTGGGCGCGGGCAGTTCGAGGCCGTCCTGCATGTCGTAGTACGGGTTGCCGGCCGTCACGTCGAGCTTGTCGGTCAGCTCGTCGTCCTGCAGCGCCGGATGCCCGTAGGCGACGCAGGTGGTGACGAACTGCTCGGGCCGGGCGTACTCGCGCACGATGTCGGCCTGCCAGGCCACGAACTCGGTGGTCTGCCGGGCCAGGAACGCCCGCCAGGCCACGTCGTACTGCGGCTGGGCGTTGCCGTCCGGCGTCCACAGATCGGCCCATGTCGACAACCGGTGCGACCAGTAGACCAGGCCCCACTCCCGGTTCAGCGTCTCGACGTCGCCGTAGGTGGCGCGCAGGTGATCGACGAAGCGTTGGAACACGCCGTGGTTGTGCGGCAGGCGCAGGCCCGGCTCGTTGTCCACCTGGAACCCGATCACCGCCGCATGCTCGGCGTAGCGGGCGAGGATGGCTCGGATCACCCGCTCGGCGTGGAAGCGGAACGCCGGGTGGCTGAAGTCGATCTCCTGCCGGGCGCCCCAGTCGATGCGGTGGCCCGTGGCGTGCTCGGCGGCGATCTCCGGGTACTGGCGGGAAAGCCAGGGCGGGACGGCGTAGGTCGGCGTGCCGAGAACGACCGAGATCCCGCGCTCGCGGGCCCCGTCGAGCACCGGCTGGAGCCAGTCGAGCTCCAACCGGCCGTTGTCCGGCTCCCACGTGGACCAGACCGACTCGCCGACCCGGATGACGGTGAACCTGGCCTCCTTCATCAGGTCCAGGTCGGCCTTGAGCCGCTCGTACGGCTGGTACTCGTGGTAGTAGGCGGCGCCGAACAGAACGCGGTCGGCCATGGGAGGACCTCCGGCGGAAGGGCGGCCGGGACGGGGGCACGCCCCGGCCGCCGGGGTCGTCAGGACGAGGTGCCGGTCACGGTGTTGCCGGACTTGGTCACGTGGTAGGTGAGGGAGGTTCCGGTCCAGTAGTGGAAGGTGAGCTTGACCGGCGCGCCGTCCTTGAGGCTGTTGAGGAAGTCGGAGGTCATGGTCGTGGTGCCGGCGGTGTAGTCAGGGGAGAACGAGTACCCGAACTGCTGGTACGAGGTCCAGCTGGCCGGGCCGGCATTCGTCCCGTCGGCGTAGGTGGCCTCCATGGTGGCCAGCAGGTCGCCGTGGAACTGGGTGGGGATGGCGAGCGAGGTGGTGGTGCCGGTCGCGTCCGAGAGCACGGGCCGGTCGGCCGACCTCACGTGGAGTTGCCAGGGCACGCCCCGCGAATACCGGACCTGGAGGGTCGAGTCGACGCCGTAGACGCGGTCGCCGGCCAGCCGGGTGAGCGCCCGGGAGGTCAGGGTCAGCTGGTTGCCGTCCAGGGTGTAGTCGAGGAACGGGATCAACGGGACGTCGCCCTGCCACAGGCCGGCGAAGAAGAGCCCGTTGGTGTTCAGGGTGATGGTCTGCGCGGGGATCGGACCGGTCTTCGGCACGAAGAGGTTGTCGGTGGAGGCGGTGCCCGAACGGGTGGTCCAGGAGGCCTTGATCAGGGCCTCCATCTCGGGGTCCACCCACTGCATGGTGGTGCGGTTGAGGAAGTCGTTGTCGGCGTCCCAGACCGCAGTGGTGAGGCCGTTGATCCGGGCCTCGTAGTCGACCTCCTCGAAGTACTTCAGCATCTCCCCGCGTTCGACGTAGCCGGAGTGGGGCGAGGTGAGCAGCCCGTACTCGCCGAGGTAGACGGGAATGCCCTTGGCCACGAAGGTGTCGTGCACCCGGGCGAAGCCCTCGGTCAGATCCTGCTGGGCCTTGGCGTCGAAGGTCGTGCCGCCGGCGATGTTCACACTGAACGGGTACCAGCTGTAGTAGTGCACGGTCGCCACCAGGTTGCGGTCGTGCAGCGAACTCATCGTCGCCGACAGGTCGTCGAGCCAGTTCTGGGCGGAGTTGGTCTCCTCCGCGGGAAGGACGAGCAGGCGGTCCTTGTTCCCCCCGCCGCTGTCGCGCACGATGTCGTGGAACGAGGTGTTGAGTTCTCGCAGGTACTGGGTCTTCTGGGCGTCGGTCGCGTTGGCGAACTGCGGCTCGTTGATGCTCTCCATGAGCAGCGTGCGCGGCTCGTCCTTGAACTCGGCGGCGATCTGCTGCCAGGTCGAGTCGAACCGGGCCATGATGTTGTCGTGGTCGGTGGACATGTACTCGATCCACTTCCACGAGTCGTGGTGCACGTTGATCTCGACGTAGAGCCCGTCCTCCAGGGCCCAGTCGACCACCTGCTTGACCCGCTTCATCCACACCGGGTCGATGGTGTACGGGGTGGTGTCGGACTGGTGGGGGTACCAGGTGACGGGGATCCGGACGCTGCGGAAGCCCCGGGCCCGGAGGCCGTCGAACGTGGCCTTGGTGGTGAGCGGGTTGCCCCAGGAGGTCTCGTCGGGAATGGCGTCGAGGGTGTTGCCGAGGTTCCAGCTGGGCTGCATCGCGGCCACGGCCTTCATCGGATCCGCCGGGGCCGACTGCGCCGCCGGCGTCGCGTGCGCGGGGACGACGGCGAGCGTGGCCATGGTCGCCACCGCGATCGGGATGCTCGCCAATAGTCCGAGTCTGCGCCTGCGGTGCCGTGTCTGTGTCATGTGCCGTCCTCTTCGGTTGATCGAACTGGGGTCAGTCGGCGGTGAAGGCGGCGGCCACGGCCGCGCCTTCACGGAGGAAGACCGGAATGTGCTCGAGCGGGGCCGCCGCGTCGACGGTGACGCCGCCGTCGTGGACGTCGCCGCTGGCCGGGTCCAGCCAGCGGGTCCCCGCCGGCAGATACACCGGCCGCGACCGCGCCCCGGCTTCGGTGACCGGGGCGACCAGCACGTCCGGTCCGAGCAGGAACTGGTCGTCCACCGTCCAGGCGCGCTCGTCGTCGGGGAAGTCGAAGAACAGCGGACGCATCGGCGGCGCGCCGGTGCGGTGCGCGGCCCCGGACAGCTCGGTCAGGTAGGGGCGCAGGCGTTCCCGCAACCGCAGGTGCGCGGCCAGGATTGCGTACGCCTCCTCGCCGTAGGACCACACCTCGTTCGGCCCGCCGGACATCGAGGCCGAAAACGCCTGGTTCGGTACCCGGTCACCGTGCAGCCGCATGATCGGGCTGAACGTGCCGTACTGGAACCATCGCACCACCACCTCCCGGTAGGCCGGATCGTCCGGGTCGCCGCCGAGAAAGCCGCCGATGTCGGTGTGCCACCACGGGATGCCGCTCATGGCGACGTTCAGTCCGGCCCGGATCTGGGTGGCCAGTGACGCGAAGGTGGGGGCGATGTCGCCGGACCACAGCGCCACGCCGTGACGCTGGCTGCCCGCCCAGGCGCTGCGGATCAGAGTCAGCGGACGGTCCTCACCGACCGACCGCAGGCCGTCCGCCACGCCCTGCGCGTGCAGCAGCGCATAGAGATTGCCCACCTGCACACCCGGCCCGGCGGCATAGCCGGCGTGCGCGGCCAGCTCCGGCGAGACGTCCGGCTCGCACGCGTCGAGCCAGAACACGCTGATTCCGTCGGATCGGTAGCGCTCGCTCAGCTGCTGCCACAGCAACTGGCGGGCACGGGGATGGGTGGCGTCGTAGAGGGCCATC
The DNA here is from genome assembly GCF_003387475.1 of Kutzneria buriramensis. Classification (GTDB taxonomy): domain Bacteria; phylum Actinomycetota; class Actinomycetes; order Mycobacteriales; family Pseudonocardiaceae; genus Kutzneria; species Kutzneria buriramensis. The sequence continues at coordinate 5,843 of NZ_QUNO01000033.1, forward strand.
GGCTGGTAGTCGGTTCCGTGGCCCCGAGCCGGCCAGTGCGAGGTGAGCAGCCCACCTTGACGGCGATCCCGCACCAGCAACCCGTCCGCCCGCAGCGCCTCGTAGTTGTCGCTGTCCGGCTCCACCATCGGCCACACCGACACCGCGAGCTTGACGCCGAGCTCCGACAACTCCTTCACCATCGCCGCCGGATCGGGCCACTCGCTCGGTTCGAAGCGCCAGTCCCCCATCCTCGGCCAGTGGAAGAAGTCGCAGACGATCACCGACAGCGGCAGCCCGCGGCGAGCGTGCTCGCGGGCCACGGCCAGCAGTTCCTCCTGATCGCGGTAGCGCAGCCTGGACTGCCAGAACCCGCTGGCCCACTCCGGCAGCAACGGCGGATGGCCGGTGGCATCGGCGTAGCCGGCCATGATCTCGGCCGGGGTGTCGCCCGCGGTGATCCAGTAGTCGACCTGCTGGGCGGAGTCGGCCACCCAGCGGGTGGTGTCGCCGGCCAACTCCACCCTTCCCATCGCGGGGTTGTGCCACAGCAGCCCGTAGCCGCGCGAGGAGTGCAGGAACGGGATGGCGACCACCCTGTTGCCCTGGACCAGGTCGATGACCAGGCCCTTCTGGTCCAGCCGGCCGTGCAGGTGCTGGCCCAGGCCGAAGATCCGTTCCCCCTCGTATGCCGTGAAGTGCTGCTCGATGCGGTAGCTGCCGTCCCCGCGAGGCGAGTGGATCCGCGGCCCGGGGTCCCAGGCGGTGTACGGCTGCTGGTCCGCGAGCAGTTCGCGGCCGGTCGCCGCGTGCAGGAACCGGATCCGGCCACGGGTGTCCGCCGCCACGGCGAGCCGCCCGTTGACCAGACGAGCCGATCCGTCGTCCAGGACCGTCAGCTCGACCCCGGAGGCCGGCGGGGCCGTCGTGTCGAGCGCGCCCGGCAGGTCGCTCTCGATCGCGGTGGCCGCGGCGCGGACCCGCACCGCGTGCGGACCCCAGGGCTCGATGCGCAGCACCTCCTGCGGCGTCCGCAGTTCGAGACCGCCGTCGTGGCGGATGAAGTCAGGCATGGCGTCTCCCTTGTCGACCGCGCTCGGAAGTCCGTAGCCGAACCGGCCGAAGTGGACGGTGCGGGCCGAGGGCGGCCCGGCGACGTGCGGGCGCCGGGCCGCCGGGTCAGTTCAGCCGAAACGGGTCAGCTGAACGTCCACTGCTGATTGCTCTGGCTCGACCCGCAGGCCCACAGCTGGACCTTGGTTCCGTTCGCGGTGCCGAACCCGTTCACGTCAAGACACAGTCCGGTTTGGACGTTGCTGACCGTGCCGCTGGAGTTGACGTTCCACTGCTGGTTGGCACCGCCGGTGCACTGCCAGATCACGGCGGCGGTGCCGTTGGCCGTGCCACTGCCGGAGTCGTCCAGGCACATCGGGGTGCTGGTGTTGTCGTAGAACCGGAACTCCTTGGCGGAGGTGCGGGTCAGGGCCTGGGCCGTCCCGCCGTTGCAGTCCCAGATCTGGGCCTGCGTGCCGGCCGTGGTGCTGCCGCCGTTGATGTCCAGGCACTTGCCCGCGCCGACCGCATGCAGCGCGCCGGTGCTCCCGCCCGTGTTGCCGCCGCCGCTCGGGTGCATCTGCACTACGACCACCGAGTACGCCGGGACCGTCTGGGTGGTGCCGCTACCGGTGGCGGCCGAGGTGATCGAGGTGCCGTTCTTCTGATAGGTGTACACGGTCGGGGTGGCCGAGGACGGCGTGAACCCGGTGTAGGACAGGGACACCGTGGTGCTGTTGTTCGGATCCTTGTTGATCAGCATCACGTTCACGTCGCCGTTGCCGCGGTGCACCGCGTGCGCGGAGATCAGCGAGTTCGAGCTGGTGGTCTGGACCAGCGAGTCGCCGGACTGGGCCAGCTTGCCGATCATCGAGATGCCGTAGTAGGGCGCGAACGGGGTGTTCACCGCCGGCTCGCAGGACGAGCCGCTGGAGATCACGGCCCCGTCGTCGTAGTCGGTGGCACCGTCCACAGTGGTGACATTGGAGCAGCTGGTGCCGTTGTGCATGGCCCAGTAGTCGACGGTGAACGCGCCGTTCTCGGCCCAGGTCAGCATCTGGTCCGGGGCGAACAACCCGTTCGGGGCGGTGTTCTTGTACTTGTCGGCGTTCGTCTCGGTGATCGCGATGCCCACGTTCGACGCGTTGCCGCCGGCGTACTGGTTGATCAGCGACCGCACCGTGCTGGCCATGCCCGGGACGTTGGCCTGCGGCTTGGCCAGCAGGTCGGCTTCGCTGGTGGTGGTCGGGTAGTCGTGCACGATCACGAAGTCGATCTTCGAGCCGGCGATGGACAGGACGGTGTGGTTCCAGTCCTGGGTGTCACCGGGGCCGACGATGCCGTCCGGCCAGCTGCCGGGCGTGGTGAGCACCGCCCCGATCTTGATGCTGGAGTCCACCGCCTTCATCGCCGAGACGAACTGGACCAGGTTGGTGGCGTACGTGGTGGCGCTGTGGCTGGAGTGCTTGTCGGTCTCCCACTGCGCGCCGTACTCGCCGTTGCCGGGGATCTCGTTGCCGATCTCCCAGTACTTGACGCCGTAGCCCTTGGTGACATTGGCGTACCGCACCCAGGCGGCCGCCTCGTCCGGCGTGCCCGACCCGTAGTCCGCGGTGATGATCGGCTGGGTGTGCGCCGCCCGGACCGTGCCCATGAACGTGTCGAAGTCGGTGTTCGGGGCGACGACGCCACCGTCGGCGGTGTTGGTCTGCCAGTGGTAGATGTCGGCGTAACTGCCGCCGGGATAACGCATCATCCCGATACCGGCGTTGCTGAGCAGCCCGGGAATGGCCGAGCCGTTCATGTTGCCGTCGTACACCTGGGTGTTCAGGCCGGGTGTGGTGGACGAGTAGTTGGCCAGCCAGTGGGTGGCGTCGACCGACACCGTCGCCGAGGTGGCGGCGGTGGCGACCGGGGCGGCGGCGGTGAAAGCGCCGGCGGACAGGGCGGCGGCGAGGAGCGACAGGGCAGCGGCCGGGGCGAGCAGGCGATCACGTCCGGCGCGATGTAACCGTTTCACGAAACCCTCCGTTGGGTCGTGGTTGCGGCAGGGATGTGGTGGTGCTCCCGTCTGCGGAACGGCGGGCTTCCAGCCGTGCGTTCGAGCACGGCGGCCTTGTGGGTGTTAGCGCTAACACGCACTGGCATGGCGATCCCGGAAAGTCCGAGTGGCGCGGTCAGCTGAGGCGGAGCAGGACGGCCGATGGAGCCGCGGGCAGGGTCAGCGCGAGTTCCGCCGCACCGGGGTTCCAGGCGGTGGTGGCGCGGGTGTCGGCGGGGAAGATCGGCGTCGCGACGGCCGGGGTGTCCAGCAGGTGGGGCAGGTGCAGGGTGGTGGTCGGGTCGGCGCCGGGGCGGCGCCACGCGCTCAGGTAGGTGGTGGTCGGGGTGCGCAGGGCCAGCGCCACCCATGGGTCGTCCCAGGCCGGCAGGCCCAGCGGCCACACCGGAAGCGCGCCCGGCAGGTCGGCGCGCAGGTCGCGGTAGACCGCCACCGCCTCGTGCACCAGGGCGCGCGCCGCCGGGCTCAGGTCGGCCAGCTGCCCGGACAGGTGGATCCGCCCGAGCAGCGCGCTCACCAGCGTGAACGCCACCTCGTCCGGGGTGTCGTCGGGCTGTGGGTAGGCCCAGACGGCGCCCTGTTCGGGGGCGACGGCGGCCGGCGCGGCGGCTGCGATCGGCGCGTAGAGCAGCAGGTTCTGTTGGTCGCTGGTGGACAGCAGCTGCATCCGGGACAGCAACGCCTGGTCCGCGCGCATCCCGCCGGACGCGCAGTCCTCAAGCACCAGGTTCGGGTGTCGGTCCAGCACGCCGTCCAGCCAGTCCAGGTGCGCCCGGTGGTGGCCGAGCGCCCCCGCGGCCGGGACCTCACCGGGGTGACCGGTCGTGCCGGAACCGGCGTCGATGTTGTGGTCCAGCTTCAGGTAGCCGACGCCCCACTCGCCGACCAACCGGTCCACCACCGCGTCCAGGTGCGCGCGGGCCGCCGGGTGCCGCAGGTCGAGCTGGTACCGCCCGGTCTCCACCACCCGCACCCCGTCGCGACGGAAGAACGCCGCGTCCGGCAGCGCGCTGGCGATCGGGCTGCGCATCCCGACAACCTCCGGCTCCAGCCACAGGCCGGGCACCATGCCACGCTCACGGATCCGGTCCAGCACCTCGTGGATGCCGCGCGGACCGGGAAACCGGGTGTTGGACGGCTGCCACTCCCCCACGCTGTCCCACCAGCCGGCGCTGTCGTCGTACCAGCCGGCATCGATCACGAAGTACTCCGCGCCGGCATCGGCGGCGGCATCCACCAGCGGCAGCAGCTTCGCCGTTGTCGGGTCACCCATCAGGCAGTTCATGTAGTCGTTGAAGATCACCGGCAGGTGTTCGTGGTCCGGGTGCGGGCGGCGCGTCGCCCGGCGGTGGCGGGTCAGCGCGCCAAACGCGTCATCCAGCCGGTCGCCGAACGCCACCGACACCGGCACCGCGCGGAACTCGCCGCCGGGCTCCAGCGGGTGCCGCCAGCCGTGGTCGCCGTCGGTGGGGCCGGACAGCGCAAGGTAGGCGGTGTCGTGCCGTTCCGAACATTCCCAGCGCCAGCCGCCGCCGTTGTGTTCGACCTGCCACACCAGGGCACGACCGGACCGGCGGTCGGTGAGCGCGCCCATCGGCAGGTGTCCGCAGCTGGACCACGTGCCCTGCCCGGCCAGCGCGAACGAGCCCTTGCCGTACCCGTACCGGACCTGCCGTCCGCTGAGCTGGGGCACCGCCGCCCGCAGTGGCCGACGCTGCCAGCGGAACTCGGCGAGCCAGTCGTTGTCGGCCCAGAGCACGTCGGCGGTGTCCGGGTCGACGTCGGTGATCGCACCGAGAGCCAGCGAGGTCACCGATTCGAGGTGCAGGGTGCCGGCGCCCTCGTTGCGCAGGGTCACCTCGGCGCGCAGGGCCGGCACGCCGTCCGGTGAGCGGTACACCACCTCGGCCACCAGCCCGGTGTCGGGATCCTGCAGCTCGACGGCGAGCACGTGCCACCCGCCGGCGTGACTGACGTGGTGCGCGCGGTACCGCAGCCGGGTGCCGACGGCGGTGTCCACCAAGCGGTGGCTGGACCAGTGCCGGCCGTGGCCGGTGGCGTTGACCTCGACGAGCGGCAGCGCGCCCGGCACCTGGTCGGGGACGTCGCCGGCGGACGGCCCACAACGGACCACCTGAACGGGACCGTCGTCGGTGACGCGGAGGTCGAGCCGCAGTGCGTCGTGGCCCCAACTCAGGATCGGGGAACGGGTCAGCGGGGTGGTGGTCACGGCAACCTCTCCTCGCAGAGTCAGGGCAGACGCAGCACGACGCAGCCGCCGGGCGGCAACTCGCGGGCGGTCGCGCCGGTGAGCAGGTCGTGGCCCGGTTCCGGCAGCGGCACTACTTCGGCGGTGTGGTTGAGCACGAAGTGCCAACGCCGGCCGTCCGGGGCGTGCCTGGTGACGGCTTCGACGCCGAACGGCAGCCCGGGCAGATCCGGCGCGACGCCCGCCTGGGCCAGCAACCGGTCGATCAGGACGGCGTAGTTCGCGTCGTCCAACCGGGTGGACAGGTACCAGCCCCGGCCATTGCCGTGGCGGTGCCGGGTGAGCGCAGCGGTGCCGTTGGTGTAGGCAGCGACGGATTCCGCCCCCTCGAGGCGCACGGACTCGCTCCAGACCGTGCCGTGCGAGCCGTCGGACAGGACGATCCGCTCGTCTCGGCGCAGCGGCCGGTACTCCTCGACGCGGATGCCCAGCGCCTCGCGCAGCGGCGCGGCGGGACAGCCGCCCAGGCGGGCATGGAACCGGGCGTCGACCACGCCGTTGAAGTGCTGGACCAGCAGCGTGCCGCCGTCGGCGACGTACCGGCGCAGGTTCTCCGCGCTGGCGTCGGAGAGCAGGAACAACGCCGGCGCCAGCACCAGCCGATACCGGCTCAGATCGTCGTCGGGACGGGCGAAATCCGTTGTGACGCCGGCATCCCACAGCGCCCGGTGCGCGCGGCGCAGCGCGCCGAGGTAGTCGAGTTCCGCTGACGGCAGGCCGTCCACGTCCATCGCCCACCAGGAGTCGGAGTCGTGCAGCACGGCGACTTCCGCCCGCACGGTCGATCCCGCCACCTCGCCGAGCCGGGTCAGTGCCTCGCCGAGCTCCGTCACCTCGCGGAAGGTGCGGCTGTCCGGCCCGGCGTGCGGCACCATCGCCGAGTGCCACATCTCGGCCCCCGCCTTGGACTGCCGCCACTGGAAGAACAACGCGCCCTCCGAGCCGTGCGCGATGTGGCCCAGGCTGTGCCGCAGGATCTCGCCGGGATCCTTGGCCAGCACGCGATCGCCGGCGTAGATGGTGTTCGCGCCCTGCTCCATCAGCAGCCACGGCCGCCCACCGCCGAAGGACCGCGCGCGGTCGCCGCCGAACGCGATGTCGGCGGCCGCGTCGACGCCCGGCGCGATCGGGTAGTGGTCGATGGCGACGAGGTCGACCTCGCGGCCGAACGCCCACAGGTCGAGGTTCTGGTAGCCGGGCACCATCAGGTTCGTGGTCACCGGCCGGTCGCTGTGGGCGCGGATGGCGTCCCGCTGGTCGATGTACGCGGCCAGCGCCTCGTCGGACCAGAACCGGCTGAAGTCCAGCCGCTGCCCCGGATTGTGGTGCCACTGGGTGGCACGCGGCGGCAGCACCTGGTCCCAGCTGGTGTAGTGCTGGCTCCAGAAGGTCGTTCCCCACGCCTCGTTGAGGGCGTCGAGCGAGCCGTGGCGGGCGTGCAGCCACACCCGGAAAGCCGCGGCGGTGTGCTCGCACCAGCAGAGCGTGGCGTACTCGTTGTGCACGTGCCACATCGCCACCGCCGGGTGGTCGCCGTAGCGCTCGGCCAGCACGGTGGCGATGCGGCGGGCCGCGCCGCGGTAGGCCGGGGCCGCCAGGCAGTACGTGTCGCGGCTGCCGTGCACCAGCCTCGTGCCGTCGGCGGTGACCGGCAGGGCGTCCGGGTGGGCGAGGGTGAACCACGGCGGCGGGGAGGCGGTCGGGGTGGCGAGGTCGACGGCGATCCCGTTGGCGTGCAGGCGATCCAGGTGGGCGTCGAGCCAGGAGAAGTCGAAGTGCCCCTCCCTCGGCTCCAGCAGGGCCCAGGAGAAGACGCCGACGGTGGCCAGGTTGACCCCGGCGCGGCGCATCAGCTCGTCGTCCTCCTCCCACACGGACTTGTCCCACTGCTCGGGGTTGTAGTCGCCGCCGAAGGCGAGTCCCCCGAGCCGGCGGACCAGGCGTTGTGTCGTCACGACTCCTCCCGGATCGGCAGTTGCGCGCCGTCGCGCAGGAACAGCGGGATGCGCTCGATGGGGGCCGCCACGACGACCGTCTGCCCGCCTTCGTGCTCCTCACCGGTCCACGCGTCGGTCCACCGCGCCCCCGCCGGCAGATGGACGGACCGTTCGCGGACACCGGCCTCGGTGACGGGGGCGACCAGCAGGTCGGGGCCGAGCAGGAACGCGTCCTCGACGCGCCACGCCGCCGGATCGCCGGGAAACTCGAGGAACAGCGGGCGCATCGGGGGCACACCGGTCTCGGCGGTCGTGCGCATCTGCGCCATCACGTACGGCCGCAGCCGCTCCCGGAGCCGCAGGTGCGCGGCGAGGATCTCGTACGCCTCCTCGCCGTAGGACCAGACCTCGTTGGGCCGGCCGGTCATCGCCGGCTCCAGCGTCTGGGACGGGCCGCGGAACCCGTGCAGGCGGAACAGCGGGCAGAAGGCGCCGTACTGGAACCACCGCACCAGCACCTCGCGGTAGGCCGGGTCGTCCGGGTCGCCGCCGTGGAAGCCGCCGATGTCCGTGGTCCACCACGGAACGCCGGACATCATCACGTTCAGGCCGGCCTTGATCTGGGTGCGCAGCGACGCGAAGTCGACGTCGATATCTCCCGACCACAGCGCAGCGCCGTAACGCTGGGCCCCGGCCCAGGACGAGCGGTTGAGCGAGACGATCTCGGTCTCGCCCGCCGCGCGCAGGCCGTCGTGCACGGTGCGGGCGTTCTCCCGGGGATAGAGGTTGCCGACCTCCAGGCCGGGGCCGGCGTGGTAGCGCAGGCCGTTCTGGTGGCCGGGCTTGAGTTCCGGCTCGGACGCGTCCAGCCAGAACACCTTGACGCCGAGCTCGTGGTAGCCGCGGCGGATCCGCTCCCACACGTAGTCACGGGCAGCCGGGTTGGTGGCGTCGTAGAAGGCGACCTGCGCCGAGTGCGCGCCGAGGCCCTTGTCCGGCCAGTCGGCGTGCGCGACCGGGCCGTACTCGGTGCCGATGAACAGGCCCTCGTCCAGCATCGGCTGGAAGTTCTCGCTCACCGGGCTGACCGACGGCCACACCGACACCATCAGCTTCACGCCGAGCTCGTCCAGCTCGCGGACCATGGCCGCCGGGTCGGGCCACTCGGCCGGGTCGAAGCGCCACTCCCCCAGGTGCGTCCAGTGGAAGAAGTCCGACACGATGACCGACAGCGGCAGCCCGCGCCGCTTGTACTCGCGGGCAACCTCCAGAAGTTCTTCCTGGGTGCGGTAACGGAGCTTGCACTGCCAGAACCCGGCCGCCCACTCAGGGAGCTCGGGCGCGTGGCCGGTCGCGTCGGCGTAGCGGCGGAGCACGTCGGCGGGGCGGCCGGCGGTGATCCAGTAGTCGATCTGACGGGCGCTGTCGGCGACCCAGCGGGTGGCCGTCTCGGCCAGCTCGACCCGGCCGATCGCCGGCGAGTTCCACAGCAGCCCGTAGCCGCGGTCGGAGACGAGCAGCGGGATGGTCACCTCGCCGTTGCGCTGGACGAGGTCGATCACCGCGCCCTTCTGGTCGAGCAGGCCGTGCGTGTGCTGGCCCAGACCGTACAGGCGCTCGCCCGGGTAGGCCCGGAACCGCTGTTCGAGCCGGTGGTAGCCGTTGCCGGTCGCGGTGGCCAGCCGCGGCCCCGGCCACCAGAAGTGGGCCGGCTGCTCGGCGAGCAGCTCGGCGCCGTCCTCGGTGCGCCGGAACGTCAGGCGGCCGGAGGTCGGCGTGAGGCCGGGGTTGATCCGGCCCTCGGTGCCGGCGTCGACGTGGACGGTCAGGCCGCCGTTGACGAAGGTCGCGTGGTGCTCGTCGATGGTGATCTGGGCCTTGCCGCCGGTCGGTGGCGTGTCCAGCAGCGCGCCGGGCAGGTCGTCCAGCAGCTCCCCGCCGGGAACGGCCCGAACCCGGACGGCGTCCGGGCCCCACGCCTCGATGCGCAGGGTCTCGCCCCTGGCCCGCCACTCGAGGGCGTCGCCGAGGTCGTGGAAATGCGCGGGCATGCGGTGCTCCTCGATGTTCTGGGCTGCGGGCGTGCGGGATCGGACCGTGCCGGCGGCACGGCCTGTCGGTCGGTTTCGGGGCTAGCGCGGGGCGGGGCCCGTGCTCTCGCGGACGGTCAGGACGGGATCGAGCAGGACGAGCTCGTCGGTGGGCCGGCCGCCTCTGCTGGCGGCGGTGATCCGGCCCATCACCTGTTCCACGGCGACGCGGCCGAGTTCCTTGGTCGGACCGGTCACCGCGGTCAGCCGGGGCGAGTACTGCTCCGCCAGCTGCTCCGGGCACAGCGCCACCACGGAGGCGTCCTCCGGCACCGTGCGCCCGCTGCTGCGCAGGAGGTTGAGCAGCGGACCGATCGCCCCCTCGTTCTGCACCACGAAGCCGGTGGTGTCGGGCCGGTCGGCGAGGACGCGGGCGAGCGTGCCGGCCGTGCTCTCGAAGGTGCCCTCGCACGACCGGTGCAGGAACCGCAGGCCGCGTTGGTCGGCGCGGGCGCGGAAGCCCGACAGCGTGCGCTCGGCGTAGCCGGCGTGGCGTTGGTAGACGCCGGCGCCGTAGCCGATGAAGGCGATCTCGCGGTGCCCGAGGTCGGCCAGGTGGTCCGCGCACATCGCGCCGGCGGCGGCGAAGTCGTGGTCCACGCAGGACAGTCCGCTCGCGTTGTCGGGCAGGCCGATCAGCGAGGCCTGCGTGCCCTGCGCGCGCAGCGCCGGGATGCGCTCGTCGTCCAGCTCGACGTCCATCAGGATGACGCCGTCGGCCAGGCCGCTGGCCGCGACCCGCCGCACCCCGTCCACGCCCTCGTCGTTGGTGATCAGCAGCACGTCGTAGCCGTGCTGGCGGGCGGCCATGGTGACCGAGATGGCGATCTCCATCATGATCGGCACGTACACGTCCGAACGCAGCGGCACCACCAACGCGATGATGTGCGAGCGGCGGGCGGCCAGCGCGCGGGCGCCGGCGTTGGGGTGGTAGCCGAGCTCGACGACCGACTCCTCGACCCGGCGCCGAGTCTCCTGGGAGATCGAGCGCTTGCCGCTGAGCACATAGCTGACCGTGCTGGCCGAGACGCCCGCGTGCCGCGCCACGTCGGCGAGTGTCACCATCGGCGGAACTCCTGTTTTCTCTCAGCCCTTGATCGCGCCGGTGAGTACGCCGGTGCGGAAGTGCTTCTGCACGAACGGATACACGATCAGCAGCGGCACCAGGGTCAGCACCACCACCGCCATCTGCAGCGATAGCGGCGCGGTCTGGGCGTGCGTGGTGCCGAAGCCGGCGTTGACCGAGCCCGGCAGGCCGTTGCCCCGGTTGACATAGGTGTACAGCACGTACTGCAACGGCCACTTCGCGCTGTCGGTCGGCATGTACAGCATCACGTTGAAGAACGAGTTCCAGTAGCCCACGGCGTAGAACAGCGCGATCACCGCGGTCACCGCCCGCGACGTGGGCAGCACCACCGACCACAGCGTCCGCCACTCCCCCGCGCCGTCGATCCGGGCCGCGTCGATCAGGTCGACCGAGGTGCTCGAGTAGAACGACCGCAGCACCAGGATGTTGAACACCGACACCGCGCTGGGCAGGATCAGCGCCCACCACTGGTCGTAGCCGCCCAGCCCGGTGACCACCAGGAAGGTGGGGATCAGGCCGCCGTTGACGAACATCGTGACGATCAGCAGCACCAGCACGAACCGGTGGCCGAACGACCGCGACCGGGACAGGCCGTAGGCGCACAGCACCGACACCACCATCGACACGGCCGTGCCGACCAGGGTGATGCCGAGGCTGACCAGCAGCGACGTGCGCACCGTCGAGTCGCCCAGCATCTCCCGGTACGCCTCCAAGGTCAGCCCGTCCGGCCAGATCACCAGCCCACCGGCCCGGTTGACCGCACCGGGGTCGGACAGGCTGGTCACCACGATGATCCACAGCGGCACCAGGATCACCGCGAGCATGCCGGCCAGCGTCAGACCCTTGGCCGCCTGGCCGGCCGGTGTCGGCGGTTCCTCCCAGGTCGGGCGGGCCGTCCGCCTCGCCCGCCGGCTGGCGGCACGCGACGTGGCGGCGGCCGCGGGGGCACGGTCGATCGTGAGTGCGTTCGTCATCGTCGGTACAACCCGTCTTCCCCGAAGGCGTGCGCCAGCCGGTTCGCTCCCCAGATCAGCAACAGCGAGATGATGCTCTTGAACAGGCCCGCCGCGGCGCCGTAGCTGTAGTTGCCGGTGGCGATGCCGTAGTAGAAGGAGAACGTGTCGAGCACGTCCGCGGTGTCGTGGCCGACCGCGTCGCGCTGGATCAGGAACTGCTCGAAGCCCACCGACAGCGCGTTGCCCAGGCGCAGCACCAGCATCAGCACGATCACGCCGCGCAGGCCCGGCAGCGTGATGTGCCACAGCCGCCGCCACCGCCCGGCGCCGTCGGCCGCGGCCGCCTCGTACAGGTCGGTGTTGATGGCGGCCAGCGCGGCCAGGAACACGATGATGCTCCAGCCGGCCTCCTTCCAGATCGCCTGGGACGTGACCAGCAGCGCGAAGGTGTGCGGGTTGGTCATGATGTCCCAGGTGCCGATGTCGTGCGTGCGCAGGAACTGGTTGAGCACGCCGGCGCCGCCGAGCATCTGCTGGAAGACGGTGATGGCCAGCACCCACGAGAAGAAGTGCGGCAGGTACACCACGGACTGCACGAAGTTGCGCAGCCGCTCGGACAGCACCGAGTTCAGCAGCAGGGCCAGCGCGATCGGGATGGGGAAGAACAGCACCAGCTGGACGAAGCTGAGGTAGAGCGTGTTGACCGTCGACTCCCAGAACAGCGGGTCGCCGAGCAGCTGGCGGAACTGGTCGAGGCCGACCCAGTCGCTGTGCCAGACGCCGACCAGCGGGTCGTAGTCCTGGAACGCGGTGAGCAACCCGAACAGCGGCACGTAGTTGAACACCACCAGCAGCGCCACCGCCGGCACGGTCATCAGCAGCAGCGAGCGGTCCCGCCGCAGTCGGACCAGCCAACTCAGCCGCGGTCGGCCGACGCTCGTGGTGGTCACTGGCCGGTACCGTACTTGTTCAGCACGTTGTCGGTCATCCACTGGGTGAGCCGGTCGCCCCCGCTGGACTTCCAGCTCGCGATCGCGGCCTGCACGTCGGACACCTTCTTCTTGCCGTGGTAGCAGTCCTTGATCGTGTCCTCGACGGCCTGCCCGGCGTCGGCCGTGGCCGCCCACTGCGGCATGCTGATGTTCATGTTCCAGAACACCGGCTTGGTCAGGCTCTTCACGTTGGCGGTCTGCCAGGCGGTGTAGTCCTTGGTGACGACGTCCCCGCCGGGGTTGCTGATCACCGACCGCGGGGACGCCAGGAACGGGAAGGTCGTCGCCTGGACGTTCTTCTTGCCTTCGTCGGTGAAGGTCGGCACGCCGTTCTGTCGGGTGTAGTGCACCCCCTCGACGCCGAAGTTGGCCATCGTGTACTCGGCGGAGCCGTAGGGCGCGGCCAGGTAGTTCGCGACCGACAGCAGCTCCTCGATCTGCGCGGGCTTCAGGTTGGCGTTGAGGTAGCTGATCATGGAGCTGGAGGCGCCCATGGACGTCCGGGGCGTGCCCTTGCCGTCGGCGGTGATGACGTTGAACGCGCCGCGCCGGTAGTTCGGGTTCGCCGCGACGCCGGACTGGTAGTCGGCGAGCACCCACGCGCCCATGCCGCCGCCCTGGATCAGCTCCTTGCCGGCGTAGAAGCGGGTGCCGCTGTTGGCGTTGTCGCCGGCCAGCGTGTCCGGGTGCATGTAGCCGGAGGTCGCCAGCTTGTAGTGCCAGTCCAGCGCGTCCAGGAAGGCCGGCAGCTCGTACTTGTTCACCAGCTTGCCGTTGTCGATCGCCCACTTGAACGGCAGGTTCCAGGCCCCGAACATGTAGGTCCAGACGTCGCCGAACGCCCACACGCCGCGCTTGGCGTCGGTCAGCTCCTTACCCAGGCTCATCAGGTCCTCGGCCGACCGCACCTGGTCGGCGGTGATGCCCTTGGACTCCAGGATGTCCCGCCGGTAGAACGTGCCGCCGGCGACGACGAAGCCGCTGGAGAAACAGGGGATGCCGTAGAGCTTGTCGCCCCAGGCCCCGACGCGCCAGGCGGCGCTGGGAATGGCCGCGAGGTTCGGGTACTTCTTGATCTTGTCGCCGGCCAGGTACGGCGTCAGGTCGGCCAGCTGCGAGCCGGCCAGTTCGCCGACGTTGAAGTTGGAGTTCCACCAGGACGGCAGGTTGATCCAGTCCGGTAACTGCCTGGCCGCCGTCATGGTCGGCACGATCGTGTTGTAGTTGTTGCCGTCGGCCGGCTTCATCGTGAGGGTGACGCCGAGCGCCTTGTTCATGGCCTCGTAGAAGGAGTTCCCCGCGGTCGGCACGGTCCCCCACAGCGGCGTGACCGCCGTGTAGCTGCCACCCCGGCCCGGCACGCCGGACACGGTGGTGACCGGATTGGCCGGGTAGCTGAGGAAACCGGGATCGGTCATCACGTCGGGACCGCCGGCCATCGACGGGAAGTCCGGTTTGAGGGCCGTGCTCGGCACGTAGGCGGGCAGCGCCGCCTGGAGTCCCGACGCGGTGTTCACAGTGCTCGTCTGGCTGGCGCTACCGCTGCACGCGGACAGCAGGGGCGCCGCCGCGGCGAGACCCGCGACCGAGGCGGCGGCGCTCAGGAAGTGTCTGCGATTCAACTCGATGCCCATGTGGCGGCGGCCCTTCTCCATTGAAGTGTCGAAGCGCTTGAACTGCCGGTGAGACTAGCGCCACATCTCAGCCTTCGACAAACGTTTCGATGGGTCCAAAATCCCTACTTGTGCAGGACATTGACAAGGCCGAAGCCGCATGTCACGGTTCGAACCGCTTGAATTCTGGCCTTCTGCGAGGGGTTTGCCACGTGACTTCCCTGTCCGCGTCCGCCACCGAACGGCTGCCGTACCGCGACCCGGCGCTCCCACTGGACAAGCGCATCGACGATCTGGTCGAACGGCTCACGCTCGACGAGCGGATCGCGATGCTGCACCAGTACGCGCCGGCGGTACCGCGTCTGGGCCTGGGTGCGTTCCGCACCGGGACCGAGGCCCTGCACGGCGTCGCCTGGCTCGGCGAGGCAACCCTCTTCCCGCAGGCGGTGGGCCTCGGCGCGACCTGGGACGAGGAACTGGTGCGTGCCGTCGCCGAGGCGGTCGCCGTCGAGCAGCGCGCCTTCCACCACCACCGCCGCGCCGCCGTCGGCGCCGGGCCGATCAGCCTCCAGGCGTGGGCGCCGGTGGTGAACCTGCTGCGCGACCCGCGCTGGGGGCGCAACGAGGAGGGCTACTCCGAGGACCCCGTGCACACCGCCCGCCTCGCGACGGCCTACTGCCGCGGACTGGCCGGCGACGACCCGCAGTACATGCGCACGGCCCCGGTGCTCAAGCACTTCCTGGCGTACAACAACGAGGACGACCGCTGCACCACCTCGTCGAGCCTGCGTCCCCGGGTGCTGCACGAGTACGACCTCGCCGCCTTCCGGCCGGTGATCGCCGACGGCGCCGCGACCGGCGTGATGGCCGCCTACAACCTGGTCAACGGCCGTCCCTGCCACGTCAGCCCGCTCATCAACGAGCTGCGCCGCTGGTCCGACGAGGAACTGTTCGTGGTCAGCGACGCCGAGGCGCCGTCGAACCTGGTCGACCCCGAGCACTACTTCGACGACCACGCCGAGTCCCACGCCGCCGCGCTCAAGGCCGGCATCGACAGTTTCACCGACCACGGCGAGGACAGCGGCGTCCCGATCGGTCGGCTGCGCGAGGCACTGCGGCGGGGCATGATCGACGAGTCCGATGTGGACCGAGCGGTGCGACGGCAGCTGCTGGTCCGGTTCCGGCTCGGGGAGTTCGATCCCGACCTCGACCCGTACGCGGGCATCGGCCCGGAGGTGATCGACTGCGCCGAGCACCGCGACCTCGCCCGGCGGTCGGCGACCGAATCCGTTGTGCTGCTGCGCAACGACGGCATGCTGCCGCTCGCCGCGCCCCGGGTCGCGGTGATCGGCCCGCTCGGCGACATGCTGTGCGAGGACTGGTACAGCGGCACTCCGCCATACCGGATCACCTGTGTGGACGGGCTGCGCGCGGCGCTCGACGACGTGGTGTTCGTCGAAGGCGCCGACCGCGTCGCGCTGCGTTCACACACCAGCGGCGCGCTGCTCGGCACGTTCGATATCACCGACTGGGGCGGCGCGGCGCTGACCCTGCGAGACGCCGAGACCGGCCGCTACCTGAGCCTCAAGAGCGACGACACGCTCGTCGCCGACCAAACGCTGATCAAGAGCTGGGAGGTGCGAGAGACCTTCCGTCTGGAGGCCGACGGCGACGCCGTGCTGTTGCAAAGCGTCCTGACCGGACGGTTTGCGGCGGCGGACGGCACGGTCACCGCGGAGACCCGCGAGGACGCCGAACGCTGGCACCGCGAACTGGTGCGCGACGGCACCGCGGCGGCGCGGGCGGCCGCCGAGGCGGCCGACGTCGCGATCGTCGTGCTGGGCAACCATCCGCTCATCAACGGCCGCGAGACACAGGACCGCGCCTCCATCGCGCTGCCCGCGGGGCAGGAGGCGCTGCTGCGCGCCGTCGCCGAGGTCCGGCCGAACACAGCGCTGGTCGTGATGAGCAGCTACCCCTTCGCCCTGGACTGGGCGCATGAGCACCTGCCCGCCGTGGTGTGGATGTCCCACGGCGGGCAGGAATCCGGCCGCGCGCTGGCCGACGTGCTGCTGGGCGAGGCCGAGCCCGGCGGCCGGCTGCCGCAGACCTGGTACCGGGGCGACGACGAGCTGCCGGATCCGCTGGACTACGACGTCATCAAGGCGGGCTGGACCTACCAGTACCACCGGGCGACGCCGCTCTACCCGTTCGGCCACGGCCTGTCCTACACCACCTTCGACTACCGTGACCTACGCCTGTCCAGCGCCTCCGTCGATCAGAACGGTTCCGTCGACGTCTCGGTGACGCTGGCCAACACCGGCCCGCGGGCCGGAAGCGAGATCGTCCAGCTCCACGTCCGCGCGCTGGACGCCCGCTACCAGGCCCCCCGGGTGCGGCTGGCCGACTTCGGCAAGGTCCGGCTCGATCCGGGCCAGAGCCAGGAGCTGACGTTCCACCTGCCGGCCGAGGCGCTGGCCCACTGGGACGTCGCCACCGGCGCCTTCACCGTCGACCCGGGGGCGTACGAAGTGGTGGTGGCCCGCTCCGCCGACGACGTCATGCTGTCGGCGCCGCTCACGGTGATCGGCCCAGCTCCCTCGCCCCGGCGCGTCGTGGACCGCCGCACGTCGAGCGTCGACTTCGACGACTACGCGGATATCACCATCGTCGACGCCACCCGTGAGACCGGTGACGCGGTCGCCGCGACGGGAGCCGGGACATTGTGGTTCCACTCCGTCGACCTGTCCGGCGCGGTCCGGATCGAGGCGGAGGTCAGCCGGGAGGGCGACGGCTCGGCCCCGGCCTGCCTGGAGTTCAGGACCGGCGACCGGCTCCTGGCGGAGCTCTCGGTGCCCATGACCGGCGGCCGCTACACGTGGTCGACCGTGGCCGCCGACTTCCCGGCGCCGCTGGCTGGCGTCCATGACCTCCGACTGACCCTGTACGGCGACTTCCGACTCGCCGCCTTCCAGTTCCGCTCGGCCCGCTGAGGACCCCCATGCCTTTGACCGACTCCTCCCTGGACGAACTCGTGCGCTATCGACCGGACCTGCCGGCGCCGGAGGACTTCGACGCCTTCTGGAACCGCACGCTCGCCGAGGCCCGCGCCCACAACGGCTCCGTGCGGGTCGATCGAGTCACCGACCAGCACCTGTTGCGCACCGTCGAGGTGGAGGACGTGCGCTTCCCGGGCTGGAACGGCGAACCGGTGGCGGCCTGGCTGCTCCGCCCAAGGGACGCCGACGGCCCGCTGCCCGTCGTCGTGACGTGCATCGGCTACAGCGGCGGCCGCGGACTGCCCACCGACCACCTGCTCTGGTCCGCCGCCGGGTACTCCCAGCTCGTCGTCGACAGCCGCGGGCAGGGCCACGACACCCCCGACCGCACCGAGGGCGACGGCACGCAGTGGGCCGAGGGCTTCATGACCCGCGGCATCGACTCCCCCGACCACTACTACTACCGACGCCTGATGACCGACTGCGTCCGCGCCGTGGACGCGGTTACCGACCTGCCCGGCCTGGACCCCGACCGGGTGATCGTCACGGGCGGCAGCCAGGGCGGCGGTCTCGCGCTCGCCGTGGCGGGCCTGGCGCCGGGTCGGGTGGCGGCGGTCATGCCGGACGTGCCGTTCCTGTGCCACTTCCGCCGCGCGGCGGAGATCACCGGCGAGGGACCGTACGTGGAACTGGCCAAGTACCTGCGCTGGCACAGCCGGCACAACGTCGAGCCGGCCTTCGCCACACTGTCCTATTTCGACGGTGTGCACTTCGCCCGCCGCGCGACGGCGCCGGCGTTGTTCAGCGTCGGCCTCATGGACCCGATCTGCCCGCCGTCGACCGTCTACGCCGCGTACAACCACTACGCGGGCGCGGACCGCACCATGACCGTGTGGCCGTTCGCGGACCACGGCGGCGGCTGCGGGTCGAACCCGGCCGTGCAACTGGCCTGGCTGCAGGACCGTGGACTGACCCCGAAGTAGTCGTTGGACCGCTCCGGAACAATGCCCTGACCGCACCGGCCCCACCGGCGCGCCCGCGACCGCCAGCGGGCGCGCCGGTGGTCCGCCCATGACCGGAGAGAAGATCGATGGCCGAGACGTTCGCCAATCCCGTCATCCCCGGGATGCATCCGGATCCCAGCATCTGCCGCGTCGGCGAGGACTACTACCTGGCGTGCTCCAGCTTCGAGTACTTCCCCGGCGTGCCGATCTTCCACAGCCGCGACCTGGTGCACTGGACCCAGATCGGCAACGCGCTCGACCGCCCCGGGCAACTGCCCCTGCCGGTGGGCACGCCCGCCTCGGCCGGTGTCTACGCCCCGACGCTGCGCCACCATGACGGCCGGTTCTGGCTGATCACCACGAACGTCGCCCCGGGCGGCGGCAACCTGCTGGTCACCACGACCGACCCGGCCGGCCCCTGGTCCGACCCGATTCCGCTGCCCGGAGTCCCCGGCATCGATCCCGACCTCGCCTGGGACGCCGACGGCACCTGCTGGTGCACCGTCGCCGGCGTCTCCCAACTGCGCCTGGACCCCGACACGGGGCGAGCCCTCGACGAACCGCGCCGGATCTGGTCCGGCACGCCCGACGGCAAGGCCCCCGAGGCCCCGCACCTCCACCGCATCGGCGAGCACTGGTACCTGATGATCGCCGAGGGCGGCACCGAGCGCGGCCACGCCGTCTCGATCGCCCGGGGTCCCGCGCCCAGCGGACCGTTCGAACCGTGCCCGGACAACCCCGTCCTGACCCACCGCGGCACCGATCACCCGATCCAGAACACCGGCCACGCCGACCTCGTGCAGGCCGTCGACGGCTCGTGGTGGATGGTGCTGCTGGGCGTGCGGCCGCGCGGTGGCACCCCCGGCTGGCACGTGCTCGGCCGCGAAACGTTCCTGGCCCCGGTGACCTGGGTGGACGGCTGGCCGGTCGTCGGCGAACTGGCCATCGACCAACCTGTTCCGCCGTGGCCGACGCACCCGGTCGCGCCACTGCCGGCGCGCGAGGACTTCGACACTTCGCAACTGGCCCCACACTGGATCTCGATCCGCAGGCGGCCAGTGGAGGACTGCACCACCGAGCGGCGTCCCGGCTGGCTGACCCTCCGTGCCCGGGGCGGCTCACTGGACGAACAGGACGTCACCTTCGTCGGCCGCCGCCAGCAGGACCTGTACTGCGAGGCGCGCGTTCTGCTGGACACCGCCGAGGGCCGCGGCGGCCTGGCCGTGCGCCTCGACGAGGAACACCACTACGAGATCGAGGCCGGCGAGGGCCAGGTGCGCGTCCTGGCACGCGTGGGTTCGCTGCGGGCGCAGGCCGCGGCGGTGCCGCAGCCGGACGCGGCGGTCACCCTGGCGGTCCGCATCGTCCCGGTCCGCGAACCGGGCGGTCCGCGCGTGGGACCCGACACGATCGTGTTCGGCCTGTGCGGCGCGGACGGCTCGTTCACCGAACTGGCCGCGCTGGACGGCCGCTATCTGTCCACAGAGGTGGCCGGCGGCTTCACCGGCCGCGTCATCGGCGCATACGCCGCATCAGGCACCGCCCACGTCGACTGGTTCGACTACCGCCCGCTCGAGGAGACCGCATGACCAAGGCCGACGTCCCCCATTTCCTCGATGTCGTCGACCGGCGTGTCGCCACCGGCCCGTTCCTCGCGACCTGGGAATCCCTGGCCGACTACCGGGTTCCCGACTGGTATCGGGACGCCAAGTTCGGGATCTTCATCCACTGGGGTCCCTACAGCGTCCCGGCGTTCCGCAACGAGTGGTACTCGCGCAACATGTACCTGGCCGACCAGCCCGAGTACACCCACCACCGAGACACCTACGGACCGCAGGACGAGTTCGGCTACAAGGACTTCATCCCGCTGCTCACCGGTGAGAACTTCGACCCGGACGCGTGGGCCGCCCTGTTCCGACAGGCCGGAGCCCAGTACGTGGTGCCGGTGGCAGAACACCACGACGGGTTCGCCATGTACGACTCGGCCCTCACCCCGTGGAACGCGAGCGCGATGGGGCCCAAACGGGACGTGATCGGCGAACTCGCCGACGCGGTGCGCGCCAAGTCGATGGTGTTCGGGCTGTCCTCGCACCGCGCCGAGCACTGGTGGTTCTTCAACGGCGGCATGCGCTTCGACTCCGACGTGCGCGCCGGCCGGCACGCCGACCTCTACGGCCCAGCCCAGTCCGAGGAACTGCCGCCCAGCAAGGATTTTCTCGACGACTGGCTCGCGCGCACGGCCGAGCTGGTCGAGCGCTACCAGCCCCAGCTGCTCTACTTCGACTGGTGGATCCACCAGCCCGCGTTCAAGCCCTACCTGCCCCGGCTCGCCGCCTTCTACTACAACCGGATGGCCGACGTGGATCGCGGCCCCGTCCTGGCCTACAAACACGCCGCGTTCGCGCCCGGCACCGCGGTGTACGACGTCGAACGCGGCGTGAGCGCGACGCTGCGCCCCGACCCTTGGCAGTCGGACACCTCCGTGTCGCGCAATTCGTGGTGCCATGTCGAGAGCCACGACTACAAGAGCGGCGCCGAACTGCTGGCCACGCTCGTCGACACGGTCAGCAAGAACGGCTGCCTGCTGCTCAACATCGGCCCGCGCGCCGACGGCGCCATCCCCGAGCACGAGATCGGGCTGCTCCGCGAGATCGGCGCGTGGCTGGCCGTCAACGGAGAGGCGATCTACGCTTCCCGCCCCTGGACCGTGTACGGCGAGGGGCCGACCCGGATCAGCGACGGCCAGTTCACCGACGGCAGCCAGGTCACCTACCAGCCTGAGGACCTGCGCTTCACCACACGCAAGGAACACCTGTACGTGACCGCCCTCGGCGGCGTGCGGGACGGCCGGATCGACGTGCGCTCCCTGAGTCGGGACCTGACGCTGTTCCCGCAGGAGATCGGCACGATCCGGCTGCTCGGCCACCCGGAGCCGCTGCAGTTCGAGCGCGGCCCACACGCGCTGACCGTGCGGCTGCCCGAACGCGCCGCCGAAACGCCGATGCCCGTGCTGCGCGTCGACCCCGCGCACTGACCTACCTTTGCCCTGCCGGCAAACGACTCCTGCCGCCCGGCGGCGGCCACTGGTCCACGCCGGGACAGCCGGCTGGTGCGGCGCACGCCTGTAACTTTCACCGTCCACCCGTCCTTCGTGGACCGAGGACTGTGGCCTTGAGGTGCGAGGCCGCCCGGCCCGGGCGCGCACGGATTGACAACTCTTCTCTCGGCGTCGAGGTTGGCGTGACACATGTTAGCGATAACAGTCTTTCGCTGGGAGCAACGAGAAGTGGACCTACGGCTGACTGGGAGAAGATCGTCATGAACAGAGGAAGCATCAGCCGCAGGAGTCGATCCTTGATCGCCGTACTCGCCACCGCGGCGATGGTCGCGGTGGGGGCGATGCTGGGGGCCGGCCCGGCCCTGGCCGACGTCACCGGCGCACTGCAGGGTGTCGGCTCGGGTCGATGCCTGGATGTGCCGAACGCCAGCCGGACCGACGGCACCCACCTGCAGATCGACGACTGCTCGAACGCCGCGAGCCAACAGTGGACGTCGACGGACGCGGGCCAGTTGACGGTGTACGGCAGCAAGTGCCTTGACGTGCCCGGCAACGCCACCACTGCCGGCACACCGGTGCAGATCTGGACCTGCAACGGCGGATCCAACCAGCAGTGGCGGGTGAACTCCGACGGGACGGTGGTCGGGGTGCAGTCCGGGCTCTGCCTGGATGTCACGGGCGCCGCCACGGCCAACGGCACCGGGGTGGAGATCTGGACGTGCAACGGCGGCAGCAACCAGAAGTGGACGGGCCTGTCGACCACGCCGCCGGGCGGCGGAGGCGGCAACTGCTCTCTTCCATCGACTTACCACTGGTCGTCGACGGGTGTGTTGGCGACGCCGCAGCACGGGTGGGTCTCGCTCAAGGACTTCACCAACGTCGTCTACAACGGCAAGCACATCGTCTACGCGTCGAACGTCTCGGGGTCGTCGTACGGCTCGATGGCCTTCAGTCCCTTCACGAACTGGTCCGACATGGCCTCGGCCGCCCAGACCGGCATGCCCCAGGGCACGGTGGCGCCCACGCTGTTCTACTTCGCGCCGAAGAACATCTGGGTGCTGGCGTACCAGTGGGGTGCTTGGCCCTTCATCTACCGCACGTCGAGCGACCCCACCAATCCCAATGGCTGGTCGGCGCCGCAGCCGCTGTTCACGGGCAGCATCTCCGGCTCCGGCACCGGGCCGATCGACCAGACGCTGATCGGCGACGGCACGAACATGTACCTGTTCTTCGCCGGCGACAACGGCAAGATCTACCGGGCGAGCATGCCGATCGGGAACTTCCCGGGCAGCTTCGGCTCGTCGTACACGACGGTCATGAGTGACTCGACGGCCAATCTGTTCGAGGCGGTCCAGGTCTACAAGGTCCAGGGCCAGAACCAGTACCTGATGATCGTCGAGGCGATGGGCGCGAACGGGCGCTACTTCCGCTCGTTCACGGCCAGCAGCCTGAGCGGCACGTGGACCCCGCAGGCCAGCAGCGAGAGCAATCCGTTCGCGGGCAAGGCCAACAGCGGCGCCACCTGGACCAACGACATCAGCCACGGTGACCTGGTCCGCAACAACCCGGACCAGACCATGACCATCGACCCCTGCAACCTCCAGTTCCTCTACCAGGGCAAGTCCCCCAACGCCGGCGGCCCCTACGACCAACTGCCGTGGCGGCCGGGAGTGCTGACGTTGCAGCACTAGCCGACTCCGCCTGACCGAAACCCATCTCGGGGAGGAACCCCAGCCGCCCACCGGCTGGGGTTCCTTCCGGCCGACGGGTTGTCGGCTCCTTCCGGTGCCCGGCACCGAGCGGTAGCAGCAGACAACCAGCGGTAGAGACCTCCTCACCTTCGGCGCCGGGCCTCCGTCGACGCACAGGCGACACAGTGTTGCTGGTGGCTGGCTTTCCGCCGCTGGCCACAACATCGTCGGGCGGGCACTGGCTCGTGGCCATCAGTATGCGCAGGTAGGTGATCACGGCCGCCGCGCCGCCCATGCGTCGGTCGGTGAACTGGCACCCGATGTCGCGGATCCGACCCCGATTTCGTGGATCTGACGTTATTTCGTGGATCTGACGTTGTTGCGGCGGGAACTGTCGGGGCAGCGGTGAGAAGTCGCCGAGGCCACGCGCCGTGTGTACGACGGCGACCGGGAGCTGCTGTCGCTCTGGTGGTTGGAGGCGTCCAGCGAGTTGACCCGGGCCGAGCTGGCGGCGTCGCCCACAGTCACCTCGCCGAACGCGCTGCCGGTGCGGCCGGCCGGGCAGCTCGACCAGGACTGACCGGCCCCGTTGTCGGGAGGGAACGCGCACTCGGGCGTTCCCTCCCGCTACGGCTCACTGGTTGGCCACCCGCAGCATCACCGTGCCGTGCGCGGGGACGGAGGCGCTGATGGCGCCGGTGGTGCTCGACGTCGCGCCGGTCCACAGGTCGGTCAGCGCATACCGGCTCGCGCCGGTCTTGCCGACCGCGCCGGTCGTCGTGGAGATGGTCGCGGTCGAGCCGGTCTCGTTGAACAGCACCACCGACACGTCGCCGTTGGCCAGCGGCTTGGCCAGCACGTCGTGCCCGCTCGACGAGGTCACCATCCGGCCCTGCCTGCCCAGCGAGTCCTGGTCGACCGCGACGACAGCCCTGTTCGACAGGATGCCCAGCGTTGTGGCACTCGCCCTGGCGATGTTGGTGCCGGCGATCAGTGGCGCCGCCATCTCCGCCCACAGGCTGAACTCCGCGCGGTCCTCGGTGGCCGACATGCCGTTGCCGATCTCCAGCATGTCCGGGTCGTTCCAGCCACCCGGCCCGGCGTAGCCGTTCAGGCCGACGTTGGCGTGAAAGATCGACAGCATGCTGCCGAAACTGGCGTTGATATCGCCGGTGGTGCGCCAACTGTTGCCGACGCCCGCGCCCCAGGTCCACACGTTCTCCTGGCCCCAGTTGCACAGGCTGAACAGGATCTGCCGCCCGCTCGCGGCCAGGGCGTCCCGCATCGCGGTGTACCGGGTCTTCGCGCTGACCCCGGTGTTGTTGCAGTTGTCGTATTTCAGGTAGTCCACGCCCCAGGACGCGAACAGGGCGGCGTCCTGCCGCTCGTGGCCGAGGCTGCCCGGGTAGCCGGCGCAGGTCGCGGTGCCGGCGTCCTCGTAGATGCCGAGCTTGAGTCCGAGGGAGTGCACGTAGGACGCGGTTCCGGCGATGCCGTCCGGGAACTTTGCCGGGTCCGGCACCAGGTTGCCGTTGCCGTCACGGTTGTGGGTCAGCCAGCAGTCGTCGATGTTGACGTACTGGTAGCCGGCGGCCTGCATCCCGTTGGTGTGCATGGCCTGCGCGGTGGACTTGATCAGCGATTCGGAGACGTTGCAGCCGTAGGCGTTCCAGTCGTTGAAGCCCAGCTGCGGGGTCCGCGCCAGGCCGTTGCCCAACGCCTCGGCCGGCGCGGCCGTGACGAGCGCGAAGGCGGGCGCCGTCGTCACCGCCAGCACGGCGGCCACGGCGAGCCGGCTGAGCCGCGATCGCATGCGGAACGTGGTCAGACGCATCGGAGTGCTCCTTGGGGACGGGCCGAGGAGTGCGGTCGCGTCATCGGGACAGCGACCAGGTCTGGTTGCCGCCGCCGTTGGTGGTCCACTGGACGACGGGAGCGCCGGCGTCAGCGGAACCGCCGGAGACGTCGGCGACCCAGCCGCTGCCGAGGTTGACGAACAGGTAGCTGGTGTCGGTCGGCGAGGCGTAGTCGCCGACGGCGTCGAGGGCCCATTGCTGGCCGGCGCTGCCGTCGCAGGTCCGCTGGTCGAGTTGGGTGCCCTGGGCGGTGGAGCCGGCAGGGTCCTCGAGGCACTTGCCGCTGCCGGCGTTGACGACGGTGTAGACGTTGCCGGCGCGCTGGGTCAGGGTCCAGCGCTGGTTGCCGGCCTGGTGGTCGGTCCACTGGATGACCTTGGCGCCGTCGGCGGCCGACGCGTCGCTGACGTCCATGACCAGGCCGCTATGGGCATTGGTAAGTGCGCGCGTGCCGGCGGTCGGGTTCGACGAGCCCGCCGACCACGTTCCCGCGACCGGGTCGAGGCTCCAGGAGTTCTGCCACCCGACGGTCACGGTGGCGCCGGCGATGGTCATCGGCAGCCAGACCGCCGGGGACGCCCCGAGATTCCCGGTCGTCCACCGGTCCCCGGCGTAGACGTAGGTCGTGCCGGCGCCGCCTTGCACCGGGATGATGTTCGCGGTCTGGCTGTTGTACGTGTTGGTGCCGGCCGGGGCGACAGGCCGGAAGGGAGCCCAGGGCCCGCTCGGTGCGGTCGCGGTCGAGTACACGTTGTCGTTGGTGCCCCAACCGGTCAGGTGCGAGCCGAGCAGATAGTACCGGCCGTTGTCCTTCACCATGGCGGGTGCTTCGTAGTCCGGCAGGACGGCGACGGCGGCCTCGACCGAGAGGTAGTCGGCCGACAGCCGGTCGATGCGCAGTCCGTTGTTGCGGTCCTCGCTGAGCAGGTAGCCGGTGCCGTCACTGTCCTGGAACAGCCCGATGTCCCGGCTCAACTGTCCCAGGGGCCGAAAACTGCCGCGGTAGGTGTAAGGGCCGCACGGTGTGCCGCTGGTCGCCACGCCGACCTTGGCTTCGCCGTAGGACGGACTGTCGATGTGCAGGTACATCACATACGTCCGGGTGGTGGCGTTGTAGAGCACCTTCGGCCGCTCCACGACGCGGTTCGGACCGAGGTCACCGCTCGCCTGCCGGACAAGGGCGCGTCCTTGCGGCGTCCAGTTCGCGAGATCCGTGCTTGCGTAGCAGGGAATGTCCTGGAACGACGTGTCGGCGGAGGTCTCGCCGCTCTTGTCCTCGCCGAAGCCGTACCAGGTGGCGCCGACCTTCACGATGCCCAGGCCGTGCAACTGGAGTGCGGCGCCACTGGTGTCCTGCCATGCCTTGCCCGGGGTGAACGCGACCGTCGCGGCCCGTGCCGGCGCCGCGATCAGCACGGCCCCCAGCACCGCCAGCAGCACGGCGATCGCGCCGGCGCGGACACGCACCCCGATCCACTCGGACATGAAGTTCCTTCCGCGACAGTGTGCAGGCCCTCGACAGCGATACCCATCCGCCGCCGCGGCGTCAAGCCGTCGGGACACTGTCACGGAATCGCCCGAGGTGACGGGCGATTCCGGCGGATCCCCCGCGTGAAACCTTCACCGAGGCTTCGGCCGAACCTGGTGTAGCCCAGCGGAACGACGCCGGCGGCGAACAGCTCCACGCAGATCCACACCGAGGCCGGCAGGTTGAAGCAGTCCTGGCCGCCGGAGAGGCCGGTCGACAGGCCGGGCGAGTGTCCACCTTGGACTGCCAAGCAGGCGGCCGGTACGGCGCGAGGCCCAAGGTGGACTCCAGCGACAGGTGCATCTTCCCGAGGATCAGCACCGTTGTCCGGGCCAGCGCCATCTTCGACGTCGTCGGGAGGATGTCGATCACGTTGTCGCACCGTGGGAGGACCGGGTTGACCAACTGGCCGACGATGGCGGGCACGAGCGCGCAATCGGGCGAGGGTGAGCCGCCGCGCGGGCCGGCCCCGCGCGGCGGCACCCTGTGGTGGCCCGGCCGGTCCGGCCGGGCCACCGGAGCGTCAGGACGCGGTGCAGGTCAGCGTGGGCGACGCATTGGTCCCCGAGTAGCTGCCCTGGAACCCGAAGGACGTGGTGCCGCCGGGCGCGATCGCGCCGTTGTACCCCGCGTTCGTGACGGCCTCGCCCTGGCCGCTGCGGCTCTCCACACCGTTCCAGACGCTGGCGATCTGCTGGTTGCCGCCCCACGTCCAGGCCACCTTCCAGCCGGTGGTGGCGGTGGTCCCGGTGTTCGCGACCGTCACGTTGGCGGTGAACCCGCTGTCCCACTGGTTGGTCACCGCGTAGGTCGCCGTGCAGCCGCCCCCTCCCCCGCCGCCCGAGGACGTGGTGGCGGTCACCCCCGCGGACTGGGACGAGACGTTGCCGGCCGCGTCGTAGGCGGCGACCGTGTAGGTGTGCCGCGTCGAGGCGGACAGCCCGCTGTCGGTGAACGTGGTCCCGGTGGGCGTGCCGACCTGGACGCCGTCCCGGTACACCCGATACCCGGCCACGCCGACGTTGTCCGTGGCCGGCGCCCACGACAGGGAGACCGAGGAACTCGTCACGCCGGTGACCGCGACGTTCGCCGGCACGGAGGGCGCGGTGGTGTCCCCGCCGCCGCCGGCCGTGGTCGAGACGGAGAAGCTGTTCGTCGCCAGGCCCTGCCCGCCCTGCCAGATCTCGAAGCCGGCCTCGACGTCGATCAGGTAGTGGGAGGGGTTGATGGAGCCGCGGGCCACCGCGTCGTTGATCATCGCCTTGAGGTCGAGGTTCGACACGGCCGTGGCGCCCGGCGTCAGCACGTACGAGATGATCTTCCACGAGGTCTGCTGCCCGGTCCACACCGCCCAGTTCATGCCGGCGGCGCCCGACGTGCCGGTCTGCGAACCGAACGGCTGCACCCCGCCGCGGCTGTTGATCCAGATCATCACCTCGGTGCCGTCGGGCTGGCCGGTGGTGGTGGGCGTGGAGTTGAACCAGATGTCGTAGGCGACGTCATAGGCGCCGGAGGCGGGCTGCACGGTGCTCCACGACGTGGTGGCGCTGCCCAGCTTGCTCACCTGGATGGGCATTCCGCTGTTGGCGGTGCACAGGCCCCAGTGACATCCCTTGTAGATGGACGGGTAGGTGGCCGGCGCGCCGCCGCTGAGGTTGAAGTTGGCGGTGCTCACCGACCACGCGGTCCCGCCGGTGTAGGTGAGGCACTGCTGCGCGCTCGAGTTCCACTCGTTGGCCTGAATCAGATAGTCCCCGGCCGGGATCGTCCCGGTGCCGGAACAGGTGGTCGTGGCGGCGTGCGCGGCCGGGGCGGTGACTGCGAGGGCCGCCCCGACGGCGGCCGCCAGCGCCACCGCGAACGCGCGGAGCCGAGGGAATGCTCGGGACATCGAACTGTCACTCCTTCGGAAGTCCGCCGTGCTCCCACGGCGGAAAGGCTTGCGGCGAGCCGCAGGAGGACCACGGGCGGACCTGACCGCGGCAGACGCTAGCCACGCGCCTGCCGCGGCCCAAGGACGACCGCGACGAAGCCCAGGTCGAGCCGGCATCGTGAACTGAAAGTTTCAGGGCGGCCATTGGATTCGTCCGAACGACACGCACGAGCAGGAGTCTGTCGTCCGGTCCGTCCGCGGCCGGCTCCGGCATGCTCATCGGCCGGGTCAGGCCCGGGATGAAACATGCTCATCACCGCAGGAAGAGCCCTACACAAGCGTGATCGATCGGCCCACCCGTACGTGTCCGACCTCCGTGCCGCCCAGACCGTCTGTCTGGTGGACGGGCCGCTGACGTCGCAGGGCGGCTGCTTGCCGCCGGACGGACCGGCTGCTATCGATGGTGGCCGACCTGGCCGGAATCACGTCGAACCAGAACCCATGAGTGCTGCTGATCCCAGCACATCAGTGTTACTTCCCTGAGCGGCTGCCATGGCATGAGCAGAGCAGCCGAAACCGCCCGAGCGGGCGGCGTCAACCGACATCGGACGGCGGAGGGTGTGGATGTCTGGACACAAAGCCGTTTTCGTTCCCGTTGCGCTACTGGCAGCCCTCGTCGTCGCCCTGGGCGGTCTGGTGGTGACCGGCCTCGGCATGACCGCGGCGGCCTCGGTCGACGCCCACCTCACGGCAACCGCCGGCTGCGGCAAGGCCCCCACCCTGGCCAGCGGCACACACACCATCCAAAGCAACGGCCAGAACCGCAACTACATCCTCCGAATCCCCACCAACTACGACAACAACCACCCCTACCGACTCATCTTCGGATTCCACTGGGTCGGCGGCACCGCCAACGACGTCGACTCCGGCGGCACCGACGGCTACAACTGGTCCTACTACGGCCTCCGCCGCCTCGCCGACACCGCCGGCAACACCACCATCTTCATCGCACCCCAAGGCAACAACAACGGCTGGGCCAACCCCGGCGGCCAAGACATCACCTTCGTCGACGACATCACCAAACAACTCGAGGGCGGCCTCTGCGTCGACACCACCCAACTCTTCTCCGCCGGCTTCAGCTACGGCGGCGCCATGACCTACGCCCTAGCCTGCGCCCGCCCCACCACCTTCCGCGCCGTCGCCGTCTACTCCGGCGCCAACCTCAGCGGCTGCAACGGCGGCACCCAACCCATCGCCTACATCGGCCTCCACGGCCTCCGCGACAACGTCCTACCCATCGCCAACGGACGCGCACTCCGCGACACCTTCGTCCACACCAACGCCTGCACACCACAAAACCCACCCGAACCCACCCAAGGCAGCCTCACCCACATCACCACCACCTACACCGGCTGCAAACCCGGATACCCCGTCGAGTGGGCCGCCTTCGACGGCGCCGGCCACGACCCCGGCCCCATCGACGGCTGCACCTGCGACGGCTGGCACACCTGGACCTCCAGCGAAGTCTGGAAATTCTTCACCCAGTTCGACTCCACCACCCCACCGCCCACGTCGACCACCCCGCCACCCAGCGGCGCGTGCAGCGCCGCCTATCGGACGGTCAACTCGTGGCAGGGCGGTTTCCAGGGCGAAGTCACGGTGACGGCAGGCAGCGCGGCGGTCAACGGCTGGACGGTCCACTGGACGCTCGACAGCGGACAGACCATCAGCCAGATGTGGAACGGCACCCTGACCGCGACCGGCTCGTCGGTGTCGATCACCAACGTCTCGTACAACGGCGCACTGCCGGCGGCCGGGTCGACGACCTTCGGCTTCCTCGCCAACGGCACGCCGCCGACCGCCGCGCCGAGCTGCACCAGCCCGTAGCGCCGTCCCCAGCCAAGCCTGACCAGGAAGGAGCACGCACGTGCACCCTGTCCATGCCGACCGCCGCAACGGACTCAGACGGCACGGCAACCGTGCCAGGCTGCTGCTCAGCGCCGGCTGCACCATCGTGTTGGCCGTGGCACTCACCCTGGTGGGGATCTTCCTGCCCGGCACCGCCAACGCCGCCGGGACGATCTGTTCGAGCCAGACCGGGAACAGCAACGGCTACTACTACTCCTTCTGGACCGCGGGCGGCGGATCGGCCTGCATGACCCTCGGCTCCGGCGGGAACTACAGCACGTCGTGGAGCAACGTCAACAACTTCGTCGCCGGCACCGGCTGGGCCAACGGCGCACGCATGACGGTGAACTACTCCGGATCCTTCAACCCCTCCGGCAATGCCTACCTCTCCCTCTACGGCTGGACGTCCAACCCCCTGGTCGAGTACTACATCGTCGACAACTGGGGCAGCTACCGGCCAACCGGCGACTACAAGGGCACGGTCACCAGCGACGGCGGCACGTACGACATCTACGAGACGACGCGCTACAACGCCCCCTCGGTCGAGGGCACACGGACGTTCAACCAGTACTGGGCCGTCCGCCAGTCCCGGCGCACCGGTGGAACCATCACCACCGGCAACTTCTTCGACGCCTGGGCCAGCCACGGCATGAACCTCGGCAGCTTCAACTACTACATGATCCTGGCCACCGAGGGCTACCAGAGCAGCGGCAACTCCAACATCGTCCTGGGTGGATCCGGCGGGGGTGGTGGCG
Source organism: Kutzneria buriramensis (assembly GCF_003387475.1). Taxonomy (GTDB): domain Bacteria; phylum Actinomycetota; class Actinomycetes; order Mycobacteriales; family Pseudonocardiaceae; genus Kutzneria; species Kutzneria buriramensis. The sequence goes on from NZ_QUNO01000033.1 coordinate 36,553, forward strand.
GCGGTGGCGGCACCACCGGCGCGGTGCACGCGGTGGGCGCGGGCAAGTGCCTGGACGTGCCGAACGCCTCGACGACGCCGGGGACCCAGTTGCAGATCTACTCCTGCTGGGGCGGCGCCAACCAGACGTGGACCCACACGTCCTCGGGCCAACTGACCGCCACGATGAACGGCACCACCCTGTGTCTGGACGCCTACGACAACCAGACCAGCCCCGGCACCAAGGTGGAGACCTGGTCCTGCAACGGAGGGACCAACCAGCAGTGGAACGTCAACTCCGACGGCACGATCACCGGAGTCCAATCCGGACTGTGCCTGGACGTGGTCGGAGGCGCCACTGCCGACGGCGCGCTGGTCGACCTGGCGACCTGCAACGGCCAGAGCAGCCAGCGATGGTCCCTCGGGTGACCACCGGCACGTCCCCCAAGTCCAATCCGGACAGCGCCACCGACCACCTGTGACGGAGCACCGATGTCCTTGATCCGCCCCGGCCGGCGCCGAGCACGACTCGTCGCCGCCTCCCTGCTCGCCGCGGCCGCACTCGTCCCGTCCACGTGGGCGGCCGCGTCGGCGCAGCCGGCCGCGACCGCGCTGCCGCTCTACCGCGACACCCACCACAGCTTCGCGGAGCGGGCCGCGGACCTCGTCTCCCGCATGACGCTCGCCGAGAAGGTGCTGCAACTGCACACCAACAGCGCGCCGGCCATTCCCCGGCTCGGCGTGCAGCAGTACACGTACTGGAGCGAGGGCCAGCACGGGCTCAACACGCTCGGCGCGAACACCGATCACGGCACGGTCGGCGGCGGCGTGCACGCGACGAGCTTCCCGACCAACCTGGCCAGCACCATGTCGTGGGATCCGGATCTGATCTACCAGGAGACCACGGCGATCTCCGACGAGGCCCGCGGCATGCTGGACAAGTCGCTGTGGGGCGTGGCGCAGAACAACATCGGTCCGGACAAGAACGGCTACGGCTCACTGACCTACTGGGCGCCGACCGTGAACCTGGACCGCGATCCCCGATGGGGCCGCACCGACGAGGGGTTCGGCGAGGACCCGTACCTGGTCGGCCGGATGGCCGGCGCGTTCGTGGACGGCTACCAGGGCCAGACCCCGTCCGGCCGGCCGCTGACGCCCTACCTCAAGGTCGCGGCCACGGCCAAGCACTACGCGCTCAACGACGTGGAGAACGACCGGCACGCGGACTCCTCGGACACCACGGACGCCAACCTCCGTGACTACTACACCGCGCAGTTCCGGGACCTGATCCAGAACGCCCACGTGTCCGGCCTGATGACCTCGTACAACGCGATCAACGGCACGCCGTCGCCGGCCGACACCTACACCGCCAACGAACTGGCCCAGCGGACCTACGGCTTCGACGGCTACACCACGTCCGACTGCGGCGCGGTCGGCGACGTCTATGCGCCGGGCAGCCACAACTGGGCGCCGCCGGGCTGGACCACCGCGACCGCCAACGGCGCGACGCAGTGGACGAACACCGTTACCGGGCAGCAGGTTTCCGGCGCCGCCGGCGGCCAGGCGTACGCGCTGCGCGCGGGCACCCAGCTCAACTGCACCGGCGCGGAGGACACCCTCGCCAACATCCAGGAGGCGATCAAGGCCGGGGTGCTGTCCGAGGGCGTGATCGACGACGCCCTGGTGCACCTGTTCACCATGCGCATGCAGACCGGCGAGTTCGACCCGCAGAGCCAGGTGGCCTACACCAAGATCACAAAGGACCAGATCCAGAGCCCCGCACACCAGGCGCTGGCCGAGAAGGTCGCGGCGAACTCGTTGGCCCTGCTGAAGAACGATCCGGTGCCCGGCACGGGTGCGCCGCTGCTGCCGGCCGATCCGGCGAAGCTGGACAACGTGGTCGTCGTCGGCGACCTGGCCGGCACGGTCACCCTCGGCGACTACTCCGGCGAACCGGCCCTCCAGGTGAGCGCGGTGCAGGGCATCACCTCCGCGGTCAAGGCGGCCGACCCGAAGGCCACGATCACGTTCGACGCGTGCGGCACGTCCACCGCCGCGACCACGACGGCGAGCTGCTCGGCGCAGACCCTGGCCGCGATCAAGACCGCCGACCTGGTCGTGGTGTTCGTCGGCACCGACACGAACGTGGCCACCGAGGGCAAGGACCGCACCACCATCGCCATGCCCGGCAACTACGACTCCCTGATCGACCAGGTCCACGCGGTCGGCAATCCGCGCACGGCGTTGGCGATCCAGGCCGGCGGCCCGGTCGCCATCGACGACGTCAAGGGCGACTTCCCGGCCATCGTGTTCAGCGCGTACAACGGGGAGAGCCAGGGCACCGCGCTCGCCGACGTGTTGTTCGGCAAGCAGAATCCCAGCGGGCGGCTGGACTTCACCTGGTACGCCGGCGACGCGCAACTGCCCGGGATGAAGAACTACGGACTCACCCCGTCCCAGACCGGCGGCATCGGGCGCACCTACCAGTACTTCACCGGCACACCGACGTATCCGTTCGGCTACGGCCTGTCCTACACCAGTTTCGCCTACTCGCATGTGCGCGCCAACACCAGGGCGGTCAGCGCGGACGGGCAAGTGACCGTGCACGTGGACGTGACCAACACCGGCCGCACGGCCGGCGCCACCGTCGCCCAGCTGTACGTGGCCACACCGTTCACCGTGCCCGGCGTGGAGCTGCCGCGCGAACGGCTGGCCGGGTTCCAGAAGACGACCGTGTTGAAGCCCGGCCAGACCCAGCACCTGGCCATCCCGGTGCGGATCAGCGATCTGGCGTTGTGGGACGAGGCGCAGCACCGCGACGTGGTGCACGACGGTCCCTACCGGTTCGGCGTGGGCACCGACGCGGATCACATCGTCGGCGCCAGCACGGTGAACGTCACCGGGGCCATCACCCCGAGGACGCGGTACGTCACCGTGCAGCCCGACCAGGTGGTGTTCGCGCCGGGCCAGAGCATCGACCTGACCGGCGGGAACCCGTGGATCGCCGACGACACCGCGCAAGTCGCCCAGCACGTCCGGGCCGACCACGTCGTCGAGGCGGTGAACAACGACGAGTCCTTCGTGGACCTGGCGCACACCCAGGTCGGCTACCGCAGCAGCGATCCGCGAGTGGCCCAGGTGAGCCGGAACGGCAAGGTGACCCTCGTGGCGCCCGGCGTCGCGACCATCAGCGTCACGGTCAACGGGGTCACCGGCTCGACGCCGGTCGTGGTCAAGCAGCCGTTCACGCTCAGCGCACCGGCCCAGGTGCAACCGGGCACCACCGTCACCGCCACCACCACGCTGCCCAACCCGACGGGTGCTCAGCCGCTGCGCGACGTGACCTTGGCGCTCGACGCGCCCGCCGGCTGGACCGTCCAGGCCACCTCTCCGTCCACCTTCGCCACCGTGGCCGCCGGGCAGACGGTCAGCACCACGTGGCAGGTCGCCGTGCCGGCCTCGGCGCAGCCCGGCAAGTTCGACGTGTCCGCGCAGGCGACGTTCACCTCCGCCAACGGGTCGGGCAGTTCGACGGATGCGACCACGCTGCTGCTGCCGCATGCGCCGTACCCGTCGCTCGCGGCCGCGTACGACAACGTGGGCATCAGCGACGACGCCAGCCCGGGCACGGGCGACTTCGACGGCGGCGGCGCCAGCTTCTCCGCCCAGGCGCTGGCCAACGCGACGCCCAGCCTCACCCCGGGTGCCACGTTCACCCATGACGGCTTGACGTTCACCTGGCCGAACGCTCAGCCCGGCGCCCAGGACAACGTGGTCGCCGGCGGGGTTGCCGGCGGGCAGACCATCGAGATCTCCGGCTCCGGCCGGACGCTCGGCCTGATCGGCGCCGGTGACTACGGCAGTCCGACCGGAACCGCGACGGTGACCTACACCGACGGCACCACCGAGTCCCACACTGTCAGCTTCGCGGACTGGTGGGCCAACGCGGCGACCGGTGGCGACATCGCCGTCACGGTCCCGTACCTCAACAACAGCAGCGGGCGGGAGAACCAGCAGGTGAGCCTGTACTACGCCGGGATACCGCTCCAGCCGGGCAAGACGGTGCGGTACCTGACCCTGCCGGACATCAGCGACGGCGCGGTCAGCGGCACGGCGGCGATGCACATCTTCACCATCGCCATCGGCTGACCGCGGCCTCGCCCGTCCGGTTGTCCCGCTGGCGTCGTGCCGGCGGGACAACGAGTCGGGGACCTCGGGTTTCACATCGTCCCGCAATGGGCATGAAAGGGACGAACGACGCCGAGGAGAAGAGGGACCCGATGGCGTCCATCTGGCAGCGAGTGACGGCATACCTGCGGAGTCCACAGGGACGCGAACTGACCGAGCAGGTCATGCGCGCCGCCCGGGACCCGAAGAACCAGCAGCGCGCGAAGGAGGTCGTCCGGCGCCTCCGCAAGCGGTGATCAAATCCCGCTCGCGTCCTCGGAGACGCGGTGGCCCCAAGGGTGGGCAATCGCGGAGATCATCCCGTGGAAGACCGGGCCCCGGAAGTCGTCGAACTGCGGCTCACGCATCCGGTGAAGTGCGGCCTGGGACAGAAGCCGGCCGCCGACACCCGCGCGGTGTCATCCGGCAGATCGCCGCCGCGGAACGGCAGGCGCCCTACGCCGACGGTCTCATCGAACTGCTCCTTCACAAGGTGACGTGGAAGTGCCAGTGCCCGGAGCCCACGGCGTGCGCGGTACGACCGCCACCCGTTGTCGGCAGCGACACCGTCGCGGTGGTGTTGACCGGGATCGTGACGTCCAGATCGAACGCCTTGCCGGTTTTCCACCAGGAGACGGCGATCTCGCCGTAGGCAGTGTCAATGGTCGCGGCGACGTGCGAGAGGCCGGCCGGCGCCTGCGGCTCGATCAACGACGCCGCGTACCCCGGCGCTGCCGGCCGGATGCCAGCGAGCTGGGTGTACAGGGAGGCGTTGACGCCGGCGAACATGGCGTGGTCGTGGGTCTCCATGTTCGAGCTGTAGAGCCATTCCTCCCACGAGCTGGTGGCGCCACGGCTGATCTCGTATCCGAAGCCGGGGTAGGTCTTCTGGTCCAGCACCGTCATCGCCACGTCGACCCGGTTGACGCGGGCCAGCGCGTCGACGAGGTAGCGCGTGCCGAAGATGCCGGTGTCGAGGTGGCCACCGTTCGTGTCGAGGATCGTGTCCACCAGCCGGTCGCCGACCGCCGTGACGTTGCCGGCCGGCACCATGTCGAACGCGAGCGGGAGGATGCTGGTGGTCTGCCGACCGTCGGCGTAGGAACTGCCGTCAGCGTTGAGGAAGTGCGCGTTGAACGCCTGCTTGATACTGTCGGCCAACGTCGTATAGGTGGCGGCGTCGGCCGGCTTTCCCAGCGCCTGCGCGGCTTTCGCGACGTCCTCGGCCTGCACGTAGGACAGTGCGGTGTTCACCAGGGAGACCTCGCTGGTGCAGTTGCCCTCGCTCGGCCCGCCCTGCCCGCCGTTCACGCCGCCGTCGTGCACCGGCGGGCACCAGTCGCCGAATCCCCTGTCGTCCGGCCAGATGTGGCCGGGCGCCTGGGCATTGTCGGTGTCCACGAAGGCCTTCATCGCCGGGTACTGGGCGGCCAGCGCCGCGCGGTCGCCGTACTGGTCGTACAGGGTCCACGCCAGCGTCACCTGGCCGCCGGCCATGTCGGGCTGCTGCGCGTTGCCGGCGTCGTTGGGCAGCGCCGTGCCCGGCGGCAGGTCGGCGAGGTAGTTGGCATAGAAGGTGTCCATGCCGAAGTCGCGAGTGGACGCGGCGCTGTACGCCTGCACGTCCATCGCCGGCGGCGTTCGCTCGTCGCGGACGGGATTGTCCGTCGGGATGGACATCGAGTTGTTGAGGATGCTCCAGCGATTGTTGCGCCACAGCTGGTTCAGCGTCGGGTCGGAGGACGTGAAGCTGCCCGTGCTGGGCACGTCGGCATGCACGACACGGCCGTCCAGACTGTCCACGGTGGCGGTTCCGGGGAAGCCGGTCACCTCGACGTAGCGGAAACCGTGGTAGTCGAAGCGGGGTTCGTAGCTCTCGGTGCCGCCGGTGCCCGCGAGGACGAAGGTGTCGGTGGACGCGGCGTTGCGGTTGGTGGTGGTGTCGAGACGCCCGTCCGGCCCGAGTTCCTCGGCGGTGCGCAGCTGGATCCGCGTACCGGCCGGTCCTTCGGCGCGGACGCGCGCCCAACCGGCGATGTTCTGTCCCAGGTCGTAGACGTACACGCCGGGCGCCGGCTGGGACACCTTCACCGGCCGCAGCGTCTGGACGACACGGATCGGAGGCAGGGCGCTGGGCGTGAGCATGCCAGCTGGGGCGGCCACGGTGGTCACCGGCAGCCAGTGGGATGCGTCGAATCCCACCGTGTCCCAGCCGCGCTGCTCCTGGCGCGCGTCGTAGGTCTCGCCGTTGTAGATGTCGTCGCCGATGATCGGGCTGTCGGACCACGACCAGTCGCGGTCGGTGGTGACGGCCTGCCGCGTGCCGTCGGTGTAGCTGACAGTGAGGGTCATGATGGCCTGTTCCGGTCCCGGCCAACGGAATCCGTACGGGCTGAAGTGCTGGCCGTAGCCGTTGCCGAGCATGATGCCCACGGCGTTGGCGCCCGGCTTGAGCCGGCTCGTGACGTCGTAGGTGTCGTACAGGTTCCGGCGGTCGTAGGGGGAGTTGGCCGGAGTCAGCACGGCGTCACCGACCTTGCCGCCGTTGATGTGCAACTCGTAGAAGCCGAGGCCGTAGACGGTAACGTCCGCGTGCGCGATCGGCTTGCCCAGGGTGAACGCGCGGCGCAGCATCGGCGCGGCGTGGCTGGCGCCGAGCAACACGGGATCGCCGGACGGCTCCAGTTCGCCGCCGACGATCTTCTGCTGGGTGAACCGCGGATCTGGAGAGACGGAGAAGTCGTCGGCGAACAGCGGAGTTCCGTCGAGAGCGCGCACCGACAGGTTGTCGTACAAGGCATCCTCGGCCACGTTCGCGGTCACCGAGGTGCGGAACCCGATCGTGCCCTGTGCCAGCGTTGTGTCGGTTCTGGCGTCCACCTGCGTGCCGTCGACCGCCGTGGTGATGGTGGCGCCGTCCGCCCTGATCTCCAGGTGGTGACGGTCGCCCGCGTTGGCCGGGGTCAGCACGGGGCTGAGGTCCACCTCTGTCAGCGTGGTGAAGTGGCCGCCGACCTGGACGTGCGGGCGGAGCATCACCTTGCCCGGCGTGGTGACCGTGTTGATCTGCCACAGGTAGTAGTCCGCGCTGTCCTTGGCGCGGAAGACGATGCCGGCCGCGGCGGCCTTGATGGTGAAGTCGGTGTCGAGCACGAAGTCCGACCACGAGTTCGTGCCCGCGTTGTCCGGACTGATCCACTGCGCGCCCTGCCAGTCGGTCGGCCCGACCGCCAGCGACTGCGGGCTGCTCCAGGCCGACGGTCGCCCTCGGGAGTCCCACACCTGGACCGTCCAGAGGTAGCGCTGCCCCGGTCGCAGCGCCGGGCCGAGATAGGGCACTCCGACCGAGGTGCCCGTCGTGATCCGGCCGCTGTCCCACACGTCCGGACGACCGGATTTCAACTGGTGGTCGGTGCTGGCGACGAGCACCCGGTAGGCCGTCTGGTGTTCGCCGTCGACCGGCGAGCCCAGCTGCCAGCGGAACGTGGGCGGCGAGGTTCTCGTCTCGGCCTGCATCTGCCGCACGACCAGGCGCGCCGGGGCCGCGGCGGCCGGCGCGACCGCGATCGCCAGTGGCAGCAGGAGCAGGGCGACCAGTGCGGAAATCCCTGGCCTGGTGGGGAAACGTGTCGACGCTGACAGGACCATCGCCGGATCACCTCGCGGTTTTAACGTTTCAATCCGGGTTGTATTGGTAACGCAGGTCGACGCCGGCGACAAGGAATCCGGTCGTTTCTGTCCGGGACCGGCCAAGGCGACCAACCAGCATCGGCCGCCCGGCGTGCGACAAGCTGCTGACCATGGTGGCGGGGGCCGACGCCAAGCTGGTCTTCATCACGGCCCCGCCGGCCTTCTACGAGCCGCACAGGTCCACCTGGACCGCGCCCCGATATCGCGGCGGGTTCCCCGGGTCAGGCGGACATGCTCGACGGCAAGGCGGTGTGGGACAACAGGTCCGGAACGGCAAGGCCGACCGCAGCTGCGGCAGCACCCCCGGCTCCGGCGCAATCCTGGGTCAACACCGGCTGTCGGCGTGGTCGCGCACCCGGTCGGCGGGACGGCGTTGCGCGGCATCCGAGCCGTCCTCGCGGCCCGCCGCTGACCGGCCAGCAGCTTCACCGGGCCAACTACAGCTACGTCCCATCCGAGAACGGTGGCGGCTGCCACGGTCCATCAGGAATTGCCACGGTGGCCATCGGGTGGCGGTTGATGGTCGAGTCCGGCTCGAGCGGGTGCGGTCGACGCGCGTACCACCAGTTCGGTGGCAAGCTCGATGTGGTGGGACTCGATCTTCTCCCCGTTCGCGAGGCGGAGCGCGGTGCGCAGGGCGACGCCGCCCATCTCCCGCAACGGCTGACGCATGGTCGTCAGCGGCGGTGAGGCCATCCGGGCGAGGAGCGTGTCGTCGAAGCCCACCACGCTCAGGTCCTCGGGGATGCGCAGGCCTCGGGTGCGAGCGGTCTCGATGACGCCGAGGGCGATCTCGTCGTTGCCGGCGAAGATCGCCGTGGGCGGCTCCGCGAGGTCGAGCAGGGCCGCGGCGCCGAGCAGGCCGTTCTGGTACGTGAACTCCCCCGGCCGTACGTAGCCGCACGGCACCGGCGCCTTCTCCGCTTCCATGGCCGCCCGATAGCCGTGCGCCCGTGCCTGGTTGCACGCGGCGGAGGCCGGTCCACCCAGGTAGGCGATGCGGCGGTGGCCGAGGTCGAGCAGGTGCCGGGTCGCGGCCAGGCCGCCGGCGAAATTGGTCGATCCGACGCTGTTGACCTCGCTGTCCGGCAGGTGCAACGGGTCGATGACGACCAGCGGGAGGCCGGCCCGGGTGAGCGCGTCCAGGTGGGCGGCGGTGTGCACGCTGGTGACCGCGATGAGCGCCCGGCGCCCGGCCGCCACCAGGTCACGGGCCCAGTTCCGCGCCCGGTTCGGCTTGCTGACCACGACCGAGACCCCGAGCTCGGCGGCGGCGTCGACGATGCCCTCCAGGGCCTCGGCGCTGTACGACCTGAGGCCACCCTCGAACTGGACCTCGATGATCGAGGGCACCCGTGGTCCGCCGCGACGGACCACGGGAGTCACGTAGTCGTGCTGGTGCAGCAGTTCCTGGATCCGGATGCGGGTCCGCGGCGCGACGTCGCTGCGGCCGTTGACCACTTTCGACACGGTCGCGACGGATACCCCGGCCAGCCGCGCGACGGTCGCCAGCGTCGTGCGGCTAGTGTTCGCCGGCATCGGTTTCCCCGGGAATTATGTGTACCGGTGTGGTGAGCCGACGGTCGTGCCCGACCACGCGGGTGGCTCCGGTCAACCGAACCGTGGTCCGGCACGGGAGATCGACCGAGGACGTGCCGACGTGCACCTCGACCTCGCCGGGTTCGACGATCCGCCGGAGCTCCCGGCCGGTGAACGCGGTCCGGTCGGCGTGCACGTCGAACCGCACTCGCGCGCTCGCGCCCGGTTCCAGGCGCACCGCGGCGAAGCCGGCCAGCTGCCGCACCGGTCTGGTCACCTGGGCGATGACGTCGTGCAGGTACAGCTGGACGACCTCGTGGCCGGCCCGGTCGCCGGTGTTGCGGACCAGCACCGACACGGCGAACTCGCCGTCGGTGGGGATCTCGGTCGCGCTCGTGCGCAGGTCGTCGACCTCGAACGTGGTGTAGGACCGGCCATGGCCGAAAGCGAACAGCGGCGTCGGGTCGAGATTGCTGATGCCGCGGCTGTTCAGGCCGAGCGGCGGCTGCAGGTACGTGCCGGGCTGGCCGCCCGGACGGCGGGGAATCTGCACCGGCAGCTTGCCCGTGGGCTGGACCCGGCCGGACAGCACGCCGGCGATCGCCGCCGCGCCCTCCTGGCCGGGCATGAACGCCTGCACCAGCCCGGCGGCGTGCGGATGCACATCGCCCAGGGCGTACGGACGGCCGGAGACCACCACCACGACCACCGGCGTCCCGGTCGCGAACAGCTCCGCCAGCAGATCGGCCTGCACGCCGGGCAACCGTAGATCCTCGGCGTCGCAACCCTCTCCGGAGGTGCCGTTGCCGAACAGGCCGGCTCGATCGCCGACGACCGCGATGCACAGGTCGGCCTCGTGGGCCGCCGCCGTCGCCGCGGCGAATCCGGACCGGTCCTCGTCGCGCACGTCGCACCCCGGCTCGTGGACGATCTCGGCGTCCGGCAGCTCGGCGCGCAGCGCCTCGACCACGGTCGGCACCGTCACTCCGATGGGCAGCTCGGGATAGCGCGGCAAGACGTGGTTGGGGAAGGCGTAGCACCCCATCAACGTGGTCGGGTCGTCGGCACACGGCCCGACGACGGCGATCCGGCCCGGCGCCGGGCGGCCCGCTCCGACGAGCGGCAGCGCGCTGCCCGCGTCGAGCAGCACGACGGACCGCTCGGCCAACTCGCCGGCCAGCTTCCGGTTGGCCGGCGAGTCCAGGTCGACCGCGTCGGACCCGGCGACCGACGCCTCCGGCGTCCACTCGGGATCGAGCAGCCCGAGCTGGACCTTCTGGGTGAGCAGCCTGCCCACCGCCCGGTCCACTGTGGACTCCGGGAGGTCGCCCCGGCGGACCCGGTCCACGAGGTGCTGGCCGAAGCAGAGCGTGTCCGGCAGCTCCACGTCGACGCCCGCGGACAGCGCCTGGACGCCGGCCTCGTCGGTGCTCGCCGCCATGCGGTGCATGGTGGCGAGGAACGCGATCGCCCCGTAGTCGGAGACGACCGTGCCGGTGAACCCCCACTCGTCCCGCAGCAGCTCGGTCAGCAGCCACGCGTCGATCCCCGCCGGCACACCGTCCACATCGGAGTAGGAGTTCATCACGGAACGGGCGCCGCCCACCGCGATCGCGGTCTCGAACGGCGGCAGTACGACGTCCAGCAGCTCACGGCGGCCGATCGCCGCGGGCGCGTGGTTGCGCCCGGCTCTCGACGCGGAGTATCCGGCGAAGTGCTTGAGGGTGGCGATGGCGCCGGCGCTCTCCAGACCCTGGACGTAGGCGGAGCCGAGCATCGCGACCAGGTGGGGATCCTCGCCCATGGTCTCCTCGACCCGGCCCCACCGGTAGTCCCGGACCACGTCGAGCAGCGGCGCGAGGCCCTGGTGCACGCCGACGGCGCGCATGTCCCGCCCGATGGCGGCGCCCAGCCGCCCCACCAGCTCGGGGTCGAAGGTCGCGGCCCAGGCGATGGCCGCCGGGTACACCGTGGCGCCGTACGTGGTGAAGCCGGTGAGGCACTCCTCGTGCACCAGCGCGGGAATGCCCAGCCGAGAGTTGGCCAGGACCGTGTGCTGCGATCGGACGAGTTCGGCGACGCCGTCCGCCACGGTCACCGGTCGGCTGCCGTAAACCCGGGTCAGGTGGCCGAGCCCGTGCCGGCTGGCCTCGGCCAGCGGCGCCATCCCGGCCGTGAACACGTCCTGCATCGGCGCCACCTGCGAGGTGCCGCCCTGCTCGGTGCCGGCGTGCGACGTGTCGTTGCCCAGCCAGCGGCTGCCGAGCTGGCCGACCTTCTCCGCCAGTGTCATCTCGGCCAGGAGAGCGGCGACGCGGTCCGGCGCCGGCAGCGTCGGGTCCTGCCAGCGCGGCACGTCGCGGCCAGTGACCGACGCCTGATCAGCCGTTGTCATCGCGCTCCCTCTCTTCGACCGGATTTCGAAACATTTCGACAGTCAGAATACGGAGATAACTTTTAGGGAGCAAGTAAGTTGCCGGGTGCTTGACAGTGCAAGGCGGTCATACCTAGGGTGGAAAACCGTCACAAATTTCGAAAGTTTTCGAAGACGACCCCCAAAGAAGTCGGCGGCTCTCGGGAACGGAGAACCCAGCGTGGCAACCCCTATCTCTCGACGTACCGTCCTCGGCCTCGCCGCCGGCCTGCCGCTGTCGATGGCGCTGGCCTCCTGCGGCACGTCCGGTCCGGGCACCAGCGGCGGCGCGACCTACTGGTACCTCAACGGCCAGCCCCAGGAGGGCATCCGGACCGGCGCCGTGGACCGGTTCACCAAGGCCAACCCGGACGAGAAGATCTCCCCGACCACGTTTCAGAACGACGCCTACAAGACGAAGATCAAGACCGCCATCGGCGCCGGGCAGGCGCCCACCATCATCTGGGGCTGGGGCGGCGGCAGCCTGCGCACCTACGTCAAGGCCGGTCAGGTCGAGGACCTCACCTCGTGGTTCGACCAGAACTCCAAGATCAAGGATCGGCTGTTCCCGACCTCGTTCCCCGCCGCGACCGTCGACGGCAAGATCTACGCGCTGCCGTGCGAGACCGTGCAGCCCATCGTCATGTACTACAACAAGAAGGTCTTCGACTCCGTCGGCGCGCGGCCGCCGCAGACCTGGGGCGAGGTCATGGACCTGGTGCCCAAGCTCAACGCGAAGGGCATCGCGCCGTTCTCGCTGGGCGGGCAGTCCCGGTGGACGAACATGATGTGGCTGGAGTTCCTGTTCGACCGCATCGGCGGCCCCGAGGTGTTCCAGGCCGTCTTCGACGGCCAGAAGGACGCCTGGTCCAACCCGGCCGCCATCGAGGCGCTGACCAAGGTCCAGGACCTGGTCCGGGCCGACGGGTTCATCAAGGGCTTCTCCTCGATCACCGCGGACTCCAACGCCGACCAGGCGCTGCTCTACACCGGCAAGGCCGCGATGATGCTGCACGGCTCCTGGTCGTACGGCATCCAGCAGTCCCAAGGTGGCGACTTCGTCTCCAGCGGCTCGCTCGGCTTCATGAACTTCCCCGCCGTCGACGGCGGCAAGGGCGACCCGAGCGACACCGTCGGCAACCCCGCGCAGTACCTGTCCATCTCCTCGAAGGCCACCGACGAGCAGAAGAAGATCGCCAAGGACTTCTTCGCCAAGGGCGTCCTCGACGACGAGGAGATCAAGCAGTGGATCGGCACCGGCGGGGTCCCGGTCGTCAAGGGCACGCAGGACCTGCTGGCCAAGGACAAGAACGCCGACTTCCTCAAGTTCACCTACGACCTCGCCAACAACGCCAAGGTCTTCGCCCAGTCCTGGGACCAGGCGCTCAGCCCGACCGCGGCCGAGACCCTGCTGGACAACATCGCCAAGCTGTTCCAGCTGTCCATCACGCCGCAGCAGTTCGCCACCAACCTCAACGCGGTCATCGGCCAGTGAGGTGAGCCTGCGGAGCGAAGCGATGTCAATGACCGAACTCGCGAGCGATCGGACGGCCCGGGGCACCCGCACCCGCCGGCGCGACCACGGCGGCGTCCTGCCGTGGCTGGCCGCGCCGGCCCTGGCGTTCTTCGTCGGCTTCGCCGTCATCCCGCTCGTCGGCGTGTTCGCGCTGAGTTTCACCACGTGGGACGGGATCGGCGCCATCGTCCCGTCCGGACTCGACAGCTGGCGGGCCGTGCTCACCGATCCCGGGCTGCCGCACTCCCTCTGGGTGACCTTCCTGGTGATGGTCGCGTCCTGGGCGGTCCAGACACCGTCGAGCATCCTGCTGGGCACGTTCCTGGCCGGATACCAGCGCCACCGGGCGGTGCTGTCCGTCGTGTACTTCGTCCCACTGCTGCTCAGTTCGGCGGCGATCGCGATCGCGTACAAGGCGTTGCTGGACCCCAACTTCGGGCTCGGCGCCGGCCTGGGGATCGGGTTCCTCAGCCAGGACTGGCTCGGCCGGCCGGCACTCGCCTTCGGCCTGGTCGTCTTCGTCGTGTCCTGGCAGTTCATCCCGTTCCACGCACTGATCTACCAGGGCGGCGTCCGGCAGATCCCACGGTCCCTGTACGAGGCCGCGCAACTGGACGGCGCCGGGCGGGTCCGCCAGTTCTTCACCATCACACTCCCCCAGCTGAGATACACGATCATCACCTCGTCCACGCTCATGGTGGTCGGGTCGCTGACCTTCTTCGACCTCATCTTCGTGCTGACCGCGGGTGGCCCGGGAGACGCCACCCGCGTGCTCGCGCTCGACATGTACAAGCGGGGGTTCCAGGCGAACCTGATGGGCCCCGCCAGTGTCATCGCGGTCATCCTCGTCCTGGTTGGCCTTGCCCTCGCCCTGCTGCTGCGACGGCTCGGTGGCCGCGACGCGAGCCAGAGCCAACTCGAAGGCGTCTGACATGACCACCACATCGACCAGGCCACAACACCACACCGCACCTCACCGCGTGCGGCAGCACCACGCCGGTCCGGCCCACCGGCGCAACTGGCCGGGCAACCTGGCCGCATGGCTGTGGCTCGCCGTCGTCGTCATACCCCTCTACTGGATTCTCATCACCAGTCTCAAGGTCCAGAGCGGCTACTACGCGAGCAACCCGCTGGTGCCCCCCAGCGACCCCACGCTGGACAACTACCAGTTCGTTCTGCAGTCCGACTTCATCACCTACTTCATCAACACCGTCGTGGTCACCGCCGGCGCGGTCGTGCCGGCGGTCACGGTGTCCTTCATGGCCGCCTACGCCATCGTGCGCGGCTGGTCCAGTCGGTTCCTGCGTGCGGTCAACAGCCTGTTCCTCATGGGGCTGGCCATTCCGCTACAGGCCACGGTCATCCCCATCTACCTGATCATCATCAGGCTGCACCTGTACGACAGCCTGCTCGCGCTGATCCTCCCGTCGATCGCGTTCGCCATCCCGCTGTCCGTGCTGATACTGGCCAACTTCATCCGCGACGTCCCCAAGGAGCTGTTCGAGGCGATGCGCGTCGACGGCGCCACCGAGTGGATGACGATGTGGCGACTGACGGCGCCGCTGACCCGACCGGCCCTGCTCACCGTGTCCATCTTCAACGCGCTGACCGTCTGGAACGGGTTCCTGCTGCCGCTGATCCTCACCCAGAGCCCCGACAAGCGAACCCTGCCGCTGGCACTGTGGACCTTCCAGGGCCAGTACAGCGTCAACGTCCCGGCCATCGCCGCCGCCGTTGTCCTCACCACGCTGCCCGTCCTGGTCCTCTATGCCTTCGGCCGCCGCCAACTCCTCGGTGGCCTCGCCGCCGGCTTCAGCCGGTGACCGGCAGCACTCCGCGTTCGGCGTTCACGTCGCTGTGTCCCGGTCTCCTTGCGGGGCGCGACCGCACGCCGCCGCTGCTGGCGCGCCCCCTGGGGCTGCGCCTCGGCGAATCTGACGGACCCTCGCACGCCAGTCCCGCCGGCACCCGGACGGTCGACTTTCCGCTCCCGACCTGAACCCTGCCCGGCCGGTGCCTCGAACGGCTGAAGGTGCCCGGCCACTGCGGTGGCCGGGCAGCAGTCGGCGCGGTCCCGGCGCGGGCGATCAGCTGAAGAGCCGGTCGTATGCCTGGAACTCGCGGATCGACGCCCAGCAGCCGGTGTCCAGTCCGGTCACGGTCACCCGCAGATGGCGCGCGGTCGCGGTGAACGGCAGGGTGTGCACCTGGCTGGTGTCGCTGTTGTTCGTCCGATCGACCACAGTGGACCAGGTGCGGCCGTCGGTCGAGCCCTCGATCCGGTAGCGGTAGGTCTTGCCGGGGAACTCCCAGGCGATCCGGGCGCCGGTCAGCCCGGTGACGGCGCCGAGGTCGACGTGCAGCCAGTGGCCGGTGGCGCCGTCCGCGGCGCACCAGCGGGTCGCGGTGTCCCCGTCGGTGGCGTGCGCGGCGGTGTTGCCCTTGCCCTTCTCCTCGCTGTCGGCGGTGGTGGCCCGGCCGACGGCGATGTCGGTCGCCACCACGGGCCGGTCCAGCACCACCGCGACAACGGTGTCCTGCGGGTGCACCGTGCGGTCGATACCGGTGATGGTGACCGTGCCGTCCGAACCGACGGTGTAGGGCAGGGACTGCCCGCCGGGCACGGCGTACACCCGCCGCACCTGGGCATCGCCGATCGGCGGGGTGGTGACCGCGCCGGAGGGCTGGCCGGGCAACAGGTGCACGTAGAACGTCGCGTCCCGGAACGTGTAGCCGACCTTGCCGTCGACCGGGTTCCACGGCCCGCCACGGGTTCCGTACACTGCTTCGTCCACATCGGACAAGAAGGTGCCGACCTGGGTGAGCACAGTCACCGAGTCTGCCGGCACGGCGCCGTGCCGGTCCGGCCCCACATTGATCAGCGTGGTCATGTTGCGCACCAGGGCATTGACCACCACCGCGACGATCTGGTCGTAGCTCATCACCGAGGCTCCCTCGGTGTAGCCCCAGGCGCCCCGGATGGTGAACGTCTTCTCCACCACCCCGGCCCGGATCGGCCCGGTCGGCACCGAGCCCCCCTCCTCGACACCGTAGTCTCCGGCCCAGCCCGAACGCGGGGTCACCACGACAGTGGGCTGGTGCGCGCGCACCATACCCATCAGCCCCAAGGGTTTTCCGGTTGCGGGCTCGGTCTCGCCGTACCCACCCACCGGCCACTGGTTGGCCGGGTCGCGGTACTGGCCGGGCTCCCAGAAGAACGCGCCGTCGGCGTCGCTGCCCTGCTCGGCCAGCCAGCCGCCGTCCCACCACAGATCGTCGATCGGACCGTAGTCGGACACCAGCTGCTTGACCGCCTGGTACACCTCCTCCTTCATCACCCTCGCGTTCGCCCGGTAGTCGAAGCTCGCCGGGTCGGCGCCCTCGTAGTTCCACGGCGGAGTCGGCAAGGTCGCGCCGGTGACGTTGTAGTAGCCGGGATAACGCCAGTCGATCGGCGAGTAGTACAGCCCGACCTTCAGGCCGGCGGCGCGCACCGCCGACACGTAGCCGGCGACGAAGTCCCGGTTCAGCGGCGCCTGCGCGCTGGTCCACGCGTTGGGGTGCGAGTTCGGATACAGCCCGAACCCTTCGTGGTGCCGGGAGGTGAGCACCACGTACTTCGCGCCCATGGTCTTGGCCAGCTCGACCCAGGCGGCCGGTTCGTACTGGTCGGCGGTGAACTGCTGCGGCGAGGCAGTGGTGAGGAACCCGCGGTACACGCTGGGCTTGACCTGCGCGGTGCGCTCGTACCACTCGCCCTGGGCCGGTCCGGCGTAGACGCCCCAGTGGATGAACAGGCCGATCTTCGCGTCGGCCAGCCAGCCGACCGTCGCGTCGGGCTGTTGAGCGAGCCCCAGGTCGACCTGCGGCACCCGCAACGCCGGCAGCGGCACGCCGGTCGGGGTGGCCGCGGTCGGGGTCGCGGAGGGTCCGGTCGCGGCCGCGGCGGTGGCGGGCAGGACGCTCAGGGCACCGGCGGCGGCCGCACCGGCGAGGAAACGACGGCGAGGCAACGGTTCGGCGGGAGACATCGGCATCAACCTCCGGTGGCGGGCGGAAGGGGTCGACAGCCGAGCCGGATGGCGGCCCAGCCCAGGTAGGACATCCGATCTTTAGCGGACGCTACAGTGGGCCGAGCCGGACCGTCAAGGACACTTCTCTTGAGCTGCAATCGTTCCTGCTGTCGATTCGCAAGACATCGCTATCGACACATCGGATCTATGTTGGGACAGTGGGCGTCAGCCGAGATGCCACTGCTGATTGCCGCCGCCGTTGCAGGACCACAGTTCGACCGGGGCGCCATCGGCGGTGGAGGCGCCGGTCACGTCCAGGCACAGCCCGGACTGCGCACCGGTGACGGTGCCGTCGGCATTGAGGTTCCACTGCTGGTTGACCTGACCGTTGCAGGACCAGACGATCACCTTGGTACCAGGACTGGAGCCCTGGCCGCTGGCGTCCAGGCACAGCGTGGCGCCGCCCAGTGTGACGGTCAACTGCGCGGCGGCGGTGTGCGTCCAGATCTGCCCGGCCTGCCCGCCACACGTGCCGATGGTCACCTGCGCGCCCGGTGCGCCGGTCGAGGGGGCGGCCAGGCACTTGGCCGCGCCCACCGCGTGCAGCGCGCCGGTGTTCCCGCCTCCCGGTGCGCTGCCGCCGGGCACGTACGGGCACTTGGGGGTGTAGAGCGAGATGGAGCTGGGATCGGGTGGCGCCGGGCACAGGAAGGGCGTGTAGCGGGTGTCGTTGTCCAGGAAGGTCTTCAGCCAGGGGATCAGCAGTTTCATCTCGACGTTGTTGGGATGGGTGTAGTAGACGTGGTCGGCGCCGGCGACCTGGGCGAAGTCGCTCTGCGTCGAGGCGGGCATGGTGGCGTAGAGGCCGCTGAGGTAGGACGGCGTGACCACAGCGTCGTTCTGCCCGCCGATCACCATCGTCGGCACCGTGTCCGCGGCCAACGACAGGTTGCCCACCGGTGAGCCGGGTGCCAGACCGACCGCGGCCTTCAGCGTGGGCTGCCTTTCCGCCGCGAGCATCGCCCCGGCCCCGCCCGCGGAATGGCCGAGCACCGACAGCCGGTTCGGGTCGACCCGGTCGCGCACCGGGCTCTGCGTGGTCAGATAGTTCAACGCGGCCAACAGTTCGGTGCCGCGGGCGTCGGCGCTGTCGGTGCGGGTGGTCGTCTCCACGCCGATCACCACGAAACCGAACGAGGCCAACCACGGCCCCATCCACGCTTCCTCGTTGGCGAACAGCGCGGAGTACCCGGGGACGATCGCCAGCGCACCCCAGGTGCCCAGGCTGGTGTCGGTCGGGTAGTACACCGTTCCACCGTTGAACCCGTGGCCCGCCGGCACGCTCGTCGAGGCCGTCGCGAACGGGCCGGCACTGGCCTCGATCATCGCCACCGTCGGATCAGGGCCCCGCTGGTACGGATTGCCCGGCGCGGTGTCCCGCGGCTGGGCGAGGGCGGGCCGCGCCGCGAGCACGGCCCCGGCCAGCGCGACCACCATGGCCAGGACAGCCACGAGGATTCCGGTCACCTGGCCTCTTGTCCCGCCTCGTCGCACGATCGCCTCCACAGCCACGCGGACATTCCACCCGAGGGTGACAAGACGATTCCGCGACCTCAACAACGGGCGCGCACCGGTGCGGACCACCGAGCCGGCCCGCCGCCGGATCGCCGCTGCACCTTCCCCTGTTTCGATTCCATCGACGCGGCGACCGCCGCGTCGTCGACGGTCCACGGCCCGGAAAGTTTCATCGGCGAATCGGGATTCTTCGCGGCGCCGGCGCCGCACCGTTGACATCGGCCGGCGCCGCACCGCGCAATGAACGCCGACGAGCCACGTCCGGAAGGGGTGTTCATGCGCAGGTCGCGCGGGACCAGATTCGTGCTCGGCGCCAGGGTGCTGGCGGTGACCGCGTTCGCGGCCGTCGTCGGGCTGCTGCTGTTCCAGTCACCGGCCGTCGCGCTCGACGTCACCGGCACGCCGTCGCCGGTCACCGGCAACGCCACGTACTTCAGCGGCCTCGGCTCACCGTACGGCGGTTGCGGGCTGCCGCAGGCCAACCTGGACAGCCAGGACTTCGTGGCGTTGAACGTGTTCAACACTCCGGGCAACTACGGGATGTTCCCGCGCCCGGTGCCGTCGTCGCAGTCCAACATCCTGGGCATGTTCGACAACGGCCTCAACTGCGACCGGTACGTCCAGGTCACCATCGGCGACTACTGCACCGGCACCAACGACGGCGCGCAGAGTCAACCCTTCTGCCGCAACGGTTCCTGGGTCGGCGACAAGTACAACGGTGCCACGCTGACCATGGTGGTCGCCGACAGTTGCGCCGACTCCAACGCGTGGTGCCGGGACGACCCCTACCATCTGGACCTGCACCAGGACTCGCTGAGCCGGTTCGCGCTGAACGGCACCCCGGTCGGCAGCGGGTTGGCCGATCACTGGAACAACCGGCACATCTCCTGGCAGTTCGTGCCGACGCCGAACTACACCGGCGACATCCAGATCGGTTTCCTACAGGGCGCGCAGACCTGGTGGGGCGCGACCGCGATCTCCCACCTGCCCAACGGCATCCACGGCGTGCAGTACTTCGCCAACGGCGGGTGGACCAACGCCACAATGGACGGTGACATGGGACAGGCGTACATCCTGGCCCCCACGACCGCCGGCGGCACCCAGTTCAAGATCCGCGTGCTGGACGCGAACGACACGCTGATCAACAACGGCCGGGTGTACACCTTCTCGCTGCCGGCGTCCTGTTCCGCGCAGTGCGCCGCGGCCTACACACAGGTCGGCTACACGACCAGCGACGGCGGTGGCACCACCACGACGACCACTCCCCCGCCCTCGTCCACCACGACGCCGCCGACCACGCCGCCCGGCGGGTGCACGGCGAGTGAATCGATCACCAGTAGTTGGCCCGGCGGTTTCCAGGCCAGCGTCACCGTCACCAACACCGGGACGGCGCCGATCAGCTCCTGGACCGTCACCGGCACGTTCCCCGGCAGCCAGACCGTCGCCAACTCGTGGAACGCCACGGTCACCCAGTCCGGTGCGCAGCTGAGCGCCACCAACGCCGGCTACAACGGCACCATCGCGGCCGGCGGCAGCACGAGCTGGGGCATGACCATCAACGGCGCCAATCAGCCACTGACCAACCTGGTGTGCCATACCTGAACCACGGCAACCGAACTCCGCTGTGCCCCACAATCTGGGTGCGGCCACGCCGCCAGCGTGGCCGCACTCGCGGTCGGCCGCAGGCGGTTCCGTTGAGAGTGAACGCGGTCGGGGGCGAGTCGTCGGTGTTCCAGGTGCCCTGGAAGCCGAACGAGGTGTTTCCACCCAGGCGTTGGTGATCTTCTGGTCGCCGGGAAGGTGAACCCGACCGTCCAGCCGCTGACCGCGCCGGACCCGGTGTCGGTGATCGTCACGTTCGCCGTGAATCCACCTGCCCACTCACGTGTCCTGGCTTACGTCACGACATCGATCGAAGAGCGTGACGGTGAAGGTGCCGGCCGTGGTCGGGCTGCCGGTGATGAACCCCGACGAGCCGATCGCCGGCCCGCTCGCGCCGTAGGTCGACGTCTGACGTGCGGGCCGGACCGCCCGGCCAGGTCCACGCGGTCCGGCTCGCCACTGTCGCCTCAGCCGCAGGCGGCTCCGTTCACCGAGAAGCTGGTCGGCGAGGCGTCGCTGCCGGTCCAGGTGCCCTGGAACCCTATGGACGTGGAGCCGTTGGCCGGGATCTGGGCGTTGTAGCCCACGTTCGTGATCGACACGTTCGCCCCGCTCTGGGTCGTCGTGCCGCTCCAGGTGTTGGTGATCTTCTGGTCGCCGGGGAACGTGAAGCCGAGTGTCCACCCGGAGATCGCCGCGGAACCGGTGTTGGCGATCGTGACGTTCGCGGTGAAGCCGCCCGGCCACTGGTTGGGCTGATACGTCACATGGCAGCCGCCGCCCCCCGTGCTGCCTGGCGAGATCGTCCAGTTGAAGGCGGCGGATCCGGACGCTCCGGTGCCGTCCGCGGCGGTGACGGTGACGGCGGAGCTACCGGCGGTCGTGGGGGTGCCGGAGATGAGGCCCGTGCTGGCGTCCACGGTCAGTCCGGCGGGAAGCCCGGTGGCGCTGTAGGTGAACGCCTGACCGGACTCCGAGTCACTGGCCTGGATTTGCAGGCTGGCGGGCGTGCCGACGGTGCCGGTCTGGCTGCCGGGGTTGGTGACCGTCACGGTGTTGCCGGTTCCGCCGGAACCGCCGATGACGTAGGTGACCATCGACCGCGCCGGGATGCTCGCGCTGAAGGCGCCCCCGCTGACCGCGGTCGGAGACTGCGCCGCCGCGTTGTTGTTCGAGTTGGTCAGGTACGGCGTGACGGTTGCACCGGCCGCGGTCCCAGTGTTCTGGAGGTTGTAGGTCACCGAATCGGCCGCGTTACCGGTGTTGATCACGACGACCGCGACGGTGCCGTCGGTGTTCTTGTAGGCGCTCAGTTGCAGGTTGCCGTCCGAGGTGGTCGCGCCGACGCGGGTGGCGCCCGGGTGGATGTACCTGCTGTAGTTGGCGAACGCCCACAGCCGGCCGGCCGGGATCACCGACGAGCCGTTGATCTCCAGCAGGCCCTCGTTGTCGCCGTTCTCCGAGGGCGTGGTGCTGCCCCACCAGTAGAGGAACGCGCTCAGGTCGGCAGAGGTCAGCCCGGCGTGAATGTGCTGCGCCCAGGTCAGGCCGGAAGCCGGGGAGCCGTCGTCCCACGCCGGATCCCAGCCCTCGAAGGTCGACCACTCGGTCTGCCAGGTCGGCTTGCTCCATCCCGACATCCGGGAGGTGGGTGTGCTGCTGTAGCCGTGGCTGGTCAGCACGGCCGTGTCGGCCAGCGCGGTGGGGTCGGCGGCGATGGCGGAGGCGTACTGGCCGGACACCGACCATCCGGTGGCCGCGCAGCAGTCGATCTGCGTGGACAGCCCGGAGTTCTTGACCGTGGGCCCCAACACGTCGAGCAGGTTCGCCATCTGCGCCGGACTCATGGTCATGCTGTCGTAGTTGGCGCTGTAGTCGGGCTCGTTGGACGGGCCGAGGTAGGTCAGCGGAACTCCGGCGGCGGCGTAGTCCTTGGCGTACTGGACGAGGTAGTTCGAATACGCCTGGCGCCAGTCGCCGCTGCCGCAGGACGCCCCGGTGACCCCGCAGACCTGGCCGCCGTTGGCCGTCGAGTTGTTCGTCTTCATGAACGCCGGCGCGCTCCACGCGTCCGCGAACACGTCGGACACGCCGTAGCGGCTCTTGATCTGCTGGGCGAACCAGAGCTGTCCCTGGTCCTGGCCGATCGACGCGAGCGAGGCGTAACTCGGCGTGGCGTTGGGCCCGCCCGGGTTGTTCGGCTCGATGGTGCTGCCGGGGTCCGCGCTGATCTCGTTGCGCAGCATGGTCAGGCCCGCGCCGCTGGTCGGGCTGTAGAGCAGGTCCAGCGCCCTCTGCTGGACGGCCGACGGGGCGTTCATGACGGTGCTCGCCTCGCCGAACGCCTCGGAGGCGCCGAAGCCGGTGATGGTCTGGTACGTCGTGCCACCGTTGATCGTCGCGACGGAGGCCGCGAACGCGACGCCCGGCTGCGCCACGACGGTCAGCGCGCTGGCGACCGCCAGCGCTCCCGCGGCGACCAGGGTCAGGGTTGTTGTTCGGCTACTTCTTCCGCGCACGGCAGGAATTCCTTTCCGGAGAAGGGGCATCCGGCGAATCACGGCGCCGGCCACCAAGGGTCGGGTGGCGGTCACGCTACGAAACGGCCCGACATCTCTCAACCGCGCCACGTTTCGAAAATTTCGACATCTGGCCGGAGGAGACCGATGAACGGGAGCCGACCTGCGGCTTCGAGCCGCCGCCCCGACGAAAGCCCGCGCGGGCGGCCAATCGCGGAGCGGTGCGCCGGCTGAAACATTCAACGGCGGCCACGGTTGCCGGTCGCGCGGCACCGCCTCGGAGCCTGGCGCCGAATCGTTCTTCGCCACACCGCGGGATACGGGGCTTGCCCGGTCGTCGACGGTTTGGCACGATCACGCGGCCGAGGTCGCCATTTCTTTTTCCGATTGGGAGTTCGTGTTGTCGAGACGGTGGTCCGTGGCCGCAGCGGCCGCGTTGCTGGTTGCGGTCGCGGGAACAGCAGGCGCGGTCGCGCTGAGCAACCGGTCGGGCATCGCGGGTCAACCCGTCGCCATGACGGAGGTGAAAACCCCGCCCTCGACCACGTCCACCTCGACCACGCCGCCGGCCACCACAACCACCGCTGTCTCGACGAAGACGACGACTTCGAGCACGCCGGCGCCCACGCCCACCGTGGCCGGCCCATCGCTGGCCGGACGGATCAAGCCGGGGGTGCCGCACACCGGGGTGGCGACCTTCTACGACTCCAACGGCGGCGGCGCCTGCTCGTACGACCCCAGCCCCGACCCGCTGACCGCCGCGATGAACACGACGGACTTCGAGGACTCCCAGGCCTGCGGCGCCTACGTGCTGGTCCAGGCCGCCGGCGGGGCCAGCCTGACGGTGCGGATCACCAACCTCTGCCCGGCGCCGTGCCGGGTCGGGCAACTGGACCTGAGCGCGGCCGCCTTCGCCCGGCTGGCGCCGCCGGTCAAGGGCGAGATCCCGATCACCTGGACGCTGGTGAGCCCGGCCCTGTCCAAGAACATCTCGATCCGCTACAAGACAGGCTCCACCCAGTGGTGGTGCGGCATCCAGGTCATCGACCACCGCAATCCGGTGGCCCGCCTGGAGGTCCAAGTCGGCGGGCAGTGGCAGCAGCTCCAGCGGGCCGACTACAACTACTTCCTGTCCGCGAACGGCGCCGGCTGCGGCAGGTCGATCGCCGTCACCGACATCTACGGCCAGCGCCTGGTCGTGGCCGCCCTGCCGGTCGAGCCCGACGTCGTCCAGGCCACGAACGTGCAGTTCGCCGGCCACTGACCGGCCGCTGTTAGGGAGATTCCCCTTCGCTGCCGGACCTCACGGTCGGCGCGGCGACTGGGCCGGCTCGGACCGCGACTCGTCCGTCAGGTCGGCGTCCAGCGCCTCCGCCAGCCGATCAACGAAGCCGGTGGCTTCCGTCGTCGCCGGGTTTCGACAGATTCGTCGGCCCACCACCGGCGCCGCGAGCTCACTGTCCATGTAGGACGGGACTTTCCTCACCTTCGGCCAACGGCCACCGCGGCGGTCGCCAGCACTGCCGGCAGGACGGCGGCTGCGCGTTGTTGTGCGGGCATACGTGATCCTCTCGGTTGGTGAGTTCGGGATGGCGCCGGTCAGCGACGTCTGCCGGCTGGTTCCTGGGTGCCACGGGCCACGTGCGCCTCGGCGAGCAGCAGGTAGCCGCTGGCCGTCCAGGTGTAGGCGCGATCCCGCAGGCCGGCGCCGGTGAGCGCGTCGAAGTTCTCCGCGAAGCCGGACGCCTCGCACACGTGCCGGAACCGGACGCTGATCTCGTCCGCCAACTGCCGGTGACCGGCGCGGCGCAGCCCGTCCTCGGCCAGTACCGTGGCCGGCGCCCAGATGGGGCCCCGCCAGTAGCCATCGGCCTGGTAGTGCGGGGAGGATGGCAGTTCAGTGGCCAGCCCGTGCGGGGTGAGGTGCCGTTCGATGCCGGCCGCCAGCACGGCGCGCACCGGCTCGGGCAGCCGTTCTCCCAGCACGATCGGCATCAGATCGAGCAGGCTCGAACTCGGCCAGGTGCCCCCGCTGCGCACCGACCAGGCCACGAAACGCTCCCCGGTCCACAGGCGCTCGAACATCGCGGCCTGCACGGCCGTCGCCGTGCGCGTCCAGTCGCGCGCCTCGTCCGGCCGGTCCAGTTCAGTGGCAAGCGCGGCTAGTTCGTCCAGTTGCAGGATCAGGAACGCGGCCAGGTCGGCGGTGGCGATCAGGCGTTCCGGATCGAAGGTGGTGGCGTTGTCCCAGCCGCTGTCGTTGCCGTGTTGGTAGTGCGGCAGGTCCGAGCCGGACGCTCTGCGCCGGTCCAACCAGAACCTGGTCCAGCGGGCCAGCCGGTGGTAGGCCGCGGCCAGTTCGGCAGCCGGCAGGGACAGGCGCTTGCGCAGTTTGCTCAGCGCCCAGCCGTGAATGGGTGGCTTGACGAAGTTGTGCAGCACTTCCGAGTGCGTCACCGAGTCCGGCAGGGCTCCGCTGCCGTCGAGATGGTCGAACAGCAGCGCGAACTGATCCCAGGCCAGCGCCGGGGATCCGGCCAGGGCCAAGGCGTTGAAACAGTGGTCCCAGCTCCACACCTTGTCCATCCAGTGCTTCGACATCAGCACCGCGGGGCGGCCGACGAATCCGGCTGGTCGGACCGTGGCCGACCACAGCACGTACGCGGCGAGTTCGGCCGCGGGGGTGTCGTCGCAGCGCCAGGGGGCGACGGCATCGACGAATTCCGTGAAGGTCCGCCGGGCTGATGCGACGACGTCGGCGAAGGATCGGGTCGGCCGGTACGGCTCTCGGGCGGTGTCGATCTCCTCGACGGCGGCCTCCCACGAGCCGCCGCTGATCGTGACGCCGCGCCCGGCCGAGCCGAGGTTCTGGTCGCCGTGGGCTTCGACGGTGCCGGCCAGCACGGTGATCCGGTAGCGACGGCCGGTCTCGTACGAGGTGAACACGTGCGACCCATCCACCGGATCGGTGAAGAAGTAGGCGCCGGTGAACGGTGTGAGAGTGCTCGTCGCCGCCGTGATGGCCAAGGCGAGTCCGTTGCCACGCAGGCGAATCGTGTCCGGCGATTCGTAGGCCAGGTCGATCCGCCCGTCGGAGCGCGACCAGCTCAGTCGACCGGGCGTCGCGGCCACGGTGGCCGGCGCTTGTGGACGGAAGCGCAGCACGGGGTGCATGCCGTTCTGGTGCGAGACCAGGTGCAGGTCCTCGGCGATGGTGTGCTGGGCCAGCACGGGCGAGATGTTGAACCAGGATCCGTGGGTGCTGAACGGGATGTCCCGGACGGAGAACTCGGTCATTCCTTCACCGCCCCGGCCGTGACACCGGCGGCGACGAACCGCTGGGCGAGCACCAGGATGAGCGCCGCGGGCAGCGAGGCGACCACCGCGGTGGCCATGATCGCGTTCCACTGCTGGTTGTTGTTGCCGATGTAGTGGTAGATGCCCAGAGTGATCGGCTCGTACCGGCCTCCGTTGTCCAGGGTGGCGGCGAACACGAAGTCCGACCAGGACCACAGGAACGCGAACAGCGACACGGTGACCAGGGCGTTGCGGCTCATCGGCAGCACCACGGACCGGAATGTGCGCAGGTGGCCCGCCCCGTCGATCCGGGCCGCCTGGAGGAGTTCGCCCGGGATGCCGGACATGAACGCGGTGCACACCAGCACCCCGAACGGCACGGCCAGGGTCGAGTCGGCGACGATCAGGCCGGGCACCGACTGGAGCAGCCCGAACCTGAGGTAGACGGCGTAGAAGCCCATCGCCATGATGATCCCGGGCACCATCTGCGCGGCCAGCAGCAGAAAGCTGAGCACCCCACCGCCGCGGGGACGCAGCTTGGCCAGGGCGTACCCGGCCGGGGCGGAGAGCGCCACGGTCAGCAGCGTGGTGCCCAACCCGACGACCACGCTGGTGCCGAGGTAGGGCAGCTGCTCGCCCAGGACCTCCTGGTAGCCGGCCAGCGTGCCGTGCAGCGGGAACAGGTCGGGCGGCGTCTTGCGCATGTCCTGCTCGCGGGTCAGGGACACGTTGATCATCCAGTAGACCGGGAACAGCATCAGCCCGGTGAGGACGACGGCGAGCGCGGTGTGCCACCTCTTGCCGGTGCCGGTCATGCGGAGTGCAGCCTTCGCTGGGTGCGCAGGTAGATCAGGCCGAACGCCAGCGCGGTGACCACCAACAGGTTGCCCACCGCGGCGCCGAGTCCGAACGAGGGCAGCAGGTTGCCGAAGCCGAGCCGGTAGGACCAGGTGGCGAAGGTGGTGGACGAGTCGGACGGGCCGCCCCGGGTCATGATCCAAATGATGTCGAACACCTTGAGGGTGTAGATCAGTCCCAGCAACAGCGTGATCGCCGTGACCGGCCGCAGCATGGGGAGCGTGATGTGCCGGAAGCGCCGCCAGCCCCCGGCGCCGTCCAGCGCGGCCGCCTCGTACAGGCTGACCGGGATCGCCTGGAGTCCACTGTGGAGCAGAACGAGGTTGAACGGGACCCCGATCCAGATGTTGGCGATGATCACCGACACCAGCGACCAGGTCGGCGAGGTGAGCCAGTCGACGGGGGCGATGCCCAGGGCGTGCAGTCCGGCGTTGACCACTCCGGACTCGCTGTTGAGCAGCCAGGACCAGGTCGAGGCCGACACGATCAGCGGCAGCAGCCACGGCACCAGGAACAGCGCCCGCAGCGTCACCGACAACGGGAAACGCCGGTTGAAGAACACCGCCAGCGCCAGGCCGATCGAGTACTGGAACACCAGGGACATCGCGGTGAACACGATGGTGTGCGTGAGCGCCGGGCCGAACGTCGGATCGCGCAGCACGGCCTGGTAGTTCGTCAGCCCGATGAACGGCGCGTCGCCCCGGACGAACGAGCGGACCGTGTAGTTCCGCAGGCTCAGGTCGATGTTGCGATAGAGCGGATAGGCGTAGAAGAGGGCGAGATAGATGGCCACCGGCGCCAGGAACGCCCAGCCGGACCAGTTCCCGACGCGTCGGCGCCGTTGCGCCGAAGTCGCGGCGCCCACTGCTGTGTCGCGTGCGAGCAGCATGGTCATCACGGGCTACTTCACGGCCGACTGGGCAGCGGTGAGCGCGGCTTCGGGGGTCTGCGCTCCGCTGAGCGCTGCCTGCACCGCGGTCCACAGCTGCTGGGAGATCGCCGGGTACTTGACGCCCAGGTTGTCGCTGGTGCGGCCCTTCGCCGCCCGCACCGCCTGCACCCACACGGCCAGGTCGGGATTGGCAGCGGTCTGCCGGTCCTGCACGACGCGGGTGGGCGCGATGTAGGACAGCGCGGTGTCGGTGTTGTTGGAGTTGTCCGTGCTGGTCAGGCAGGTCACGATCTTGTCCGACGTGGCGTACCGGCCGGTGTCGGTCTGCGTCGGCACGGTGACGAACTCGCCGCCGGTGGGCGCGGGGGCCGTGCCGCCGTTCGTGCCCGGGATCGCGATGATGCCGTGGTCGAAGCCGAGTTTCTTCGCGTTGGCCAGCTGCCAGGTGCCGTTCTCGGCGAAGGCGTAGCCGCCGGTGGCGAACTCCTGCCAGCTCGTGGTCTGGGTGTTGTTGATCACCGAGTTGGGCGCGTAGCCCTGCTTCAGCCAGTCCTTCCAGAGGCTCAGCGCGGACACGGCCTGCGGTGAGTCGATCTTGGTCAGTGCGGCGCCGGCGCCCCAGAACCACGGCAGGAACTGGAAACTGCCCTCCTCCGTGCCGATCGCCGAGAACGTGATGCCCTTCTTGCCGGCCGCCGTGACCCTGGCCAGCGCCGCGGTCAACGACGCCCAGTCCTTCACCGTGGCGGCATCCACGCCCGCGGCCTGGAGCACGGATTTGTTGTAGTACAGGGCAAGGGTGTTCGCGCCGATCGGAATGCCGTAGGTCTGGCCGCCGGACTGCCCGGCCGCGAGCAGGTTGGCGTCGACCGCCGAGGTGTCGATCTTGTTCTGCGCGGTGGTGGTGAGTACCCCGGCTTCGGCCAGGGTGGACACCACGGGGTTGTCGACGACGAGGACGTCCGGCGCGTTGCCCTGCTGGGCCGCCAACAGCGTCTTGTTGCTGAGGTCCGTGGTGTCAAAGGGGGTCCGCTTGATGCTGACGCCGGCCTTGGTGCCGCACTCGTTGAGCAGGGTGGCCCAGGCGGAGCTCGCGTCCAACTGGGGGTAGGGATCCCAGATCGTGTAGGTGTGGCTGTCGCTGGAACCGCCGCTGTTGTCGGACGCGGCGGAGCAGGCGGTTGCTGAGACGGCCAGCAGTGCGGCACAGGCAGCGGTGGCCAACCGGGGGGCACTGTTCATGGGAATGCGCCTTTCGCTCGGCGGAGGGCGAGGGGCTGGTGACGGTGACGAGCACACGGAATCGGGCAGCAGGTCCTACCCCACCCGGAGACCAGGTGGGTCACGGAAAGCCGGGATGCGGCTGTCTCAGGCGGGCCCGGTGCTGGCGCGCAGCGCGATGGGCGGAGTGAGCAGGTGATGTCGCGGCGTGGCATCGGGGTGGTCGAGTCGCTCCACGAGCAGTTCGACGGCCAGCCTGCCCAGCTCGGCCGCCGGCACGTCGGCGGCGGTCAGTTGCGGGGTCATCGTCTCCGCCCAGTGCCCGGCCGCGATCCCGGTCACCGAGAAATCGTGCGGCACCAGCCGACCGGCCTCGGCCAGCCCTCGGTACAACCCGCCCAACGCGGCCTCGTTCAGGGTGACCAGCGCGGTGGTGGTCGGATCGTCGTGCAGGATCTGCGCCACACACGCCTCACCGGCGGCGGCGGAGTCGCCGCAGCGGTAGGTCCGCGCGGTCAACCCACGCTCCGCAGCCGCCTTGGTGAACCCCTCAAGCCCGCGATGGGCCGACTCGTAGCCCACTCGAAGCAGGTGCTCGGGCCGATTGACCAGGGCGACCGTCCGGTGGCCCAGATCGGCGAGATGCCGCACGCACGACGCGGCGAGCGCGGCGTGGTCGATGCCCACCCACCAGGTCTGTTCGGGGTGGGCGGTCCGGCCGATGGTCACGAACGGGAAGTCGACCCGGGTGAAGTGGTCGACCCGATCATCCTCCAGGCGGATCTCCATCAGTATCGCGCCGTCCACCCGGCGCTCGCCGAGCAATCGCTGGAACGACCGGTCGCTGTCCATGCCGCTGGTGGACAAGGTCACGTCGTAGTCGTAGGCCGAGGCGGCTTCCACCACGCTGCCGATGAAGTCCAGCTGCATGCCGGTGTAGTGGCCGCCGGCCGGCGGGAAGACCAGGCCGAGCGTGCTGGTCCGACCGTTGGCCAACGCCCGCGCGCTCGCGTTGGGCCGGTAACCGAGATCGGCGATGACCTGCTCGATCTTGCGCCTGGTCTGTTCCGAAACGGGGCGCTTGCCGCTCAGGGCATAGGAGACGGTGCTCCGAGAGACCCCGGCCCGCTTGGCCACCTCACCGATGTTCATTCGGTTCCCCTTCGAACCGGTTCGACATCTTTCACGCGCGATGATCGGGTCGATTGTCGAACCGGTTCGCGTCGTGCGGAGAAAGTTAGGAGCGACAACCGGGCATGTCAACCCCCACCGTCCCGGCAGGTGCCGACAGCCCGGTGCGGCCCACGCCGCTGATCCCGGGCGGGGTCGAGAAGGCGACGGCGTGGTCGACCTCCTCGTTGGCCGTTTCGAGCCGACCGGCCGCGTGCCGGAGCACCGACGATCGGTTGTCATCGGCCACGGTCCTGTGCCCGGAGAACCCCGCCGGCCGGCGGCGTCCCGGGCGGGGGTGGGACGCTGCAAGTTTCACC
This sequence comes from Kutzneria buriramensis, assembly GCF_003387475.1. GTDB lineage: Bacteria > Actinomycetota > Actinomycetes > Mycobacteriales > Pseudonocardiaceae > Kutzneria > Kutzneria buriramensis. The sequence goes on from NZ_QUNO01000033.1 coordinate 67,323, forward strand.
GGCCGCGCCAGGTGAAACGGGGCGATCCCGGCCGTCGGTTGACGCTCGGGCACGCACGTGCCGAGTCTCCGCCGTGTCCGAGTTTCACGACACGAGGAGTCACAGCATGCGGACCTCGCACCGAGATCACCGGAGGCGGTGGACGGCATTGCCCGTCGTGGCGCTGCTGGCCACCGCTTGGGCGGCCGAAACGCCACCGGCTGCGCCGGCCGCTGCCGCCCCCGTGGTCACCACCGCGTCGGTGGGCGTGGACGCCGGCAGCACGCTCGCGACCGTACCGACGACCGCGATCGGTATCAACGGCTCGGTGTACGACGCCGCGCTCACCGACGCCGCGGTCCCCGGGCTGCTGACTTCGGCCGGCACCAACGTGATCCGCTTCCCCGGCGGCACGGAGTCGGACACCTACGACTGGCGGACTAACAGCGACGTGGTGTCCGGCCAGCGGCAGGCGGTGGACTTCGACCAGTACGCCACGCTGCTGGCCCGGACCGGGGCGCAGGGCATGATCACCGTCAACTACGGCACCGGCGACGCCGCCGGCGCGACGCACAGCCCGGCCGAGACCGGCGCGCAGCTGGCCGCCGACTGGGTGCGCTACGCCAACGTCACCCACCACTACGGCATCAAGTACTGGGAGATCGGCAACGAGATCTACGGCAACGGGACGTACGGCGGCAGCTGGGAACCCGACCGGCACTGCGCCACCGGGTCGAACCCGGCCAACTGTGGCCCGGCCGTCTACGCGCAGAACGTCAAGGCGTACATCAGCGCGATGAAGGCGGTCGACCCGAGCATCGTGGTCGGTGTCGTGCTGACCGCACCCGGCAACTGGCCGGACGGCATCACCTCGGCGGGCAGCCCGCAGCCGTGGAACCAGACCGTCCTGTCCGCGCTGGGCAACCAGATCGGGTTCGCCGACGTGCACTGGTACCCGCAGAACCCGAGCACCGTCACACCGCCGGGGCCGACCGACGCCGGTCTGCTCGGCGCCGACACCCAGATCCCGGGCATGGTGTCGTCGCTGCGGTCGCTGCTGTCCGGCAGCGGCGCCGACGTCCCGATCATGATCACCGAGACGAACTCGGTGTCCTCCAACCCCGGCAAGCAGACGGTCGGCATCGTCAACGCGCTTCACCTGGAGCAGGACTATCTGAGCTGGCTGGACGCGGGCGTCGCGAACGTCGACTGGTGGCAGATCCACAACGGCATCGTCACCACCGGCGACAACGGCCCGTCCTTGTACGGCACCGCGAACTACGGCGACTACGGCGTGCTGTCCGACGCCACCTGCGACACGGCCAACGGCACCCGGGTCTGCGAGCCTGCGGTGGACACGCCCTTCCCCGCCTACTACGGCCTTCGGTTGCTCGGCCAGTTCATCCACCCAGGTGACACGCTGGTGTCCGCGTCCTCCACCGCGCCGCTCGTGCAGTCGTTCGCGGTGAAGAAGGCGGACGGGTCGCTGAGGGTCATGCTCGTCAACGACGACCCGACCAACAGCTACGCGGTGAACCTCGCCTACTCCGGATTCACGCCCAGTGGCGCCACGCCGACCGTGGCCACGCTCGCTCCGCCCGGAACCGGCATCACCACGACAACCGCCGGCACCGCGGCGTCGCAGACCATCGCGCCGTACACCGCGACCGTGATCACGCTCCAACCCGGCACGGCGCACAACCCGCCGAGCACTCCGGGCACGCCGGTGGCCACCACGGTCACGTCGGGGTCGATCGGCCTGAGCTGGACCGCGTCCACGAGCGCCAGCGGCATTGCCGGCTACGACGTGGTCGAGGTCAACGGCGCCACCGAGACGGTGGTCGCGTCCCCGATCACGAACGCCGCCACCGTCAACGGCCTCACGCCGTCCACCGCCTACACGTTCGCGGTGTACGCGAGGGACACCGCTGGCAACCGGTCGGCCCGGTCAGGCACGGTCACGGCGACCACGGGCCCGGCCGCGTCCGGCGGGTGCAAGGTGACGTACCAGGCGAACACCTGGCCCGGTGGCTTCACCGGCGGCGTGACCGTCACCAACACCGGCACCACGGCATGGCAGGGCTGGACGGTGACGTTCACGTTCGGCGGTGACCAGAAGATCACCAGCGCCTGGAACGCCACGGTGACCCAGTCCGGCACCAAGGTCACCGCGGTGAACGTCGGCTACAACGGGAACGTCCCCTCCGGCGCGTCGGCGTCGTTCGGCTTCCAGGGCAACTGGTCGAGTTCGAGCGCGGCGCCGACGGCCTTCGCCGCCAACGGCGTGGCCTGCACGAGTTGACCGAACGCCGGCGGGTGGTCGGCCGGACCACCCGCCGGCCGGTGAAACTTTCCTCGAGCATCCCCAGCTCAGCCGGCAGGCGGACGCCGAGTTGTTGAGGGTGAGCCACGCGGGCGTCACGCTGCTCGGCGCCCACCGACGTCAGGAGCGAAATGGATACGTCACGCCGCAGGGCGTCCGCTCGGCGTCTCGCCGCGGTCCTCGCCGCGCTCGGCGGCCTCGTGCTCGCGGCGATCATCGTGCCGAACGCCCGGGCGACGAGCGGCGCCGCACCGGCCGCGACCCCGCCCTGCCAGGTCACCGACCAGGTCAACCAGTGGGCCGGCGGGTTCACGTCGACCATCACGGTGACCAACAACGGTCCCGCCATCGCCTCCTGGACGGTGACCTGGACGTTCGGCGGCAACCAGCACGTGACGTCGGCCTGGTCGGCGCAGGTGGCTCAGAACGGGAGCGCGGTCACCGCGACCAACGAGTCCTACGACGGCCCGGTCCCCGCCGGCGGCTCCGTGAGTTTCGGTTTCCAGGCAACGTATTCCGGGGCCAACGACACGCCGGTCGACTTCGCGGTCAACGGCCAGCCCTGCAACGGCGACACCCCGCCGACGTCCACCACCACGACCACCACCACGACGGGCGGTTCCGGTTGCTCCTCCCCCACCGCGATCCGCTGCGACGGCTTCGAGGACCAGACCGGCTCGACGCCCTCGGGCCGGTGGAGCACGGTGACGCCCAACTGCGGCGGCACCGGCACGGCGTCGATCAGCACCGCGACCGCGCACACCGGCGCCCGCTCGTTGCAGATCAACGGCGCGGACGGCTACTGCAACCACGTGTTCGTCGACGACACCACCGATCCGCCGGCCGCGAGCCCCACCTGGTTCGTGCGGTTCTGGATCAAGCACACGACGCCGCTGCCCACCGGGCACGTGACCTTCCTGGCGATGAACGACGGCGCGGCCGGGAACACCGACCTCCGTCTCGGCGGTCAGAACGGCGCGCTGATGTGGAACCGGCAGTCCGACGACGCCACACTGCCCGACCAGAGCCCCGCCGGCGTCGCCCAGAGCGTGCAACTGCCCGTCAACGCCTGGACGTGCGTGGAGTTCTCCGTCAGCGGCGCCGACGGCCAGATCCACACCTGGGTGAACGGATCCGCGGTGCCCGGCCTGACCGAGGACGGCGTGCCCACCCCGAACATCGACGACCAGTGGCTGGGGCGCGCCTGGCGGCCGAGGCTGACCGACCTGAAGCTGGGCTGGGAAAGCTATGGCGGCGGCGGGCCCGACGGACTCTGGTTCGACGACGTGGCCCTGGGCACCAGCCGGATCGGCTGCGGCTGACCGGGAACCAACCGTCACCACAATGGAGGATGAGTGATGTGAGGATTCGACGCACACTCCTGGCCGCCGCGGTCGGCGTCGTCACGACGCTGGCCACGCTCGTCGCCGTGGCGCCGCAGGCCTCGGCCCACGGGGCGATGATCTCCATCGGCAGCCGCACATTCCTGTGCTACGAGGACGGCCTCACGTCGTCCGGGCAGGAGGTCCCGCAGAACCCCGCCTGCCAGGCGGCGACCGCCACCAGCGGCGTCGTCCCGCTGTACAACTGGTTCGCCGTCGGCAACCGCACCGCCAACGGCGGCAAGGCCGGCGTGATCCCGGACGGCAAACTGTGCAGCGGCAACAGCAACTACTACGACTTCTCCGGCTTCGATCAGGCCCGCTCGGACTGGCCGATCACCCACCTGACCGCCGGCTCGACCTTCACCATCAAGTACAACAAGTGGGCCGCGCATCCCGGCACGTTCAACCTGTACATCACCAAGGACGGCTGGGACTCGACGAAACCGCTGACGTGGGCCGACCTCGAGACGGTCCCGTTCTCCACCGCCACCAACCCGCCGTCGGTCGGCGATCCGGGCAGCGCCAGCAGCTACTACTACTGGACCGCGACGCTGCCCGCCGGCAAGACCGGCAACCACATCATCTTCTCGCAGTGGGTCCGGTCCGACAGCACCGAGAACTTCCTCGGCTGCTCGGACGTGAAGTTCGACGGCGGCAACGGCAACGTGACCGGCATCGGCGCGGGGGCGCCGCCCCCCACCACGACGCCCTGCGCCGCGTCGTACGCGATCACCAGCTCCTGGCCCGGTGGGTTCCAGGCCCAGGTGACGGTGACGAACCCGTCCACGTCGGCCGTGAACGGCTGGACGGTCGGGTGGACGCTGGCAGAGGGCGAGACCGTCACCAGTTCCTGGAACGGCACGCTGACCCAGGCCGGATCACTGGCCACGGTGGCCGCGGCGGCGTGGAACAGCCACCTCGCGGCCAGCGGCACCACCAACTTCGGCTTCACCGCCAACTACAACGGCACACCACCCGTACCGACCAGCATCTCTTGCCAGAGCTCGTAGCGCCGACGCCGGGCGGCACGGCGGTGCCGCCCGGCCGGGAAAGGCCGTCCCGATGACCGTACGCCGTATCCTTGTCGCCGCCGCAGTGCTCCTGGCCGCCGCATGCAGCGGACCGCCCGCCCCTGGCGCGGACGACATGACGGGCATGTCGATGGCCCCGACGCCGTCACCGCCGGCCGAGGCACAGCCAACCGGCGACGGACTTTCCAGCAGCGTCAACGGCTATTCGCTCGTACCGGCCACCGACACCGTGCCGGCCGGTGCGCCGACCGCCTTCGATTTCCACATCGACGGACCGAACGGCCGGCCGGTCACCAGATATCGGCCCTACGAGAGCCAGCTGATGCTGCTCGACATCGTCCGCTCGGATCTTTCCTCCTACCAGCACATCGATCCGGCAATGCGGCAGGACGGCACGTGGACAGCGCAGCTTCCCGCGCTGACGCCGGGTTCCTACCGCGCCTACGTCACGTTCGCCGCGCCCGACACGGGCAAGCCTCTGGTGTACACGCTGTCCCGGCCGTTCACCGTGCCCGGCCGGTCGGCCGACGTCGCGCTGCCAGCGCCGTCGGACAGCATCGGCGACGGCAGCCTGACCGTGACGCTGACGGGCCTGCCGCTGCCCGGCGAGCCGACCCCGCTGACCTTTCGCTTCACCGACAACGGAAAGCCGGTCAGCTACTTCCAGCGCCTCCTCGACGGCTACGCGCACATCGTCGCGTTCCACACCGGCGACCTCGCCTTCGCCCACCTGACGCCCGCGGACCGCGGCGGCGCGTCGGTGCTGACCACGCGGGCTCTGTTCCCGGCGGCTGGCACCTGGCGGTTGTTCGCACGGTTCCAGACCAGCGGCCCGGCACGAACGGTGGCGTTCACGGTCGAGGTCTGACGCGCGATTCGAAAGCGTCGAATTGCGGTCACACAGGGCGATTCGCCATTTACTTGACGTATCTGTTACGTGTTCGGCGGCATTTCGGAAATTCGCTTCCCCTGAGGCTCAACGGCGTCGCGACGTTGCTCCGAACGGGCATGTACCGGCTCGTTCGACCGACATAGGGTGATCGAGTCACGCGGTCCCCGGGACGTGGAATTGCCACGGCGTCCCCGGGAGAATGCCGCCGCCGAGCACGAGGAGAAACTGTCGAATGAACATCGACACGGCGTTGAAAGAGGCCCTGACCATTCCCGGCGCGGTGGGCGCGGCGCTGGTGGACTACGAGAGCGGGATGTCGCTCGGGTCGGTGGGCGGCGGTGAATGGCTGGACCTCGATGTGGCCGCGGCCGGCAACACCGAGGTGGTGCGGTCGAAGCTGCGGGTGATATCGGCCCTCAAGCTGAACGACGGCATCGAGGACATCCTGATCACGCTGCACCGCCAGTACCACCTGATCCGACTGCTCGCGCCGACCAAGCGCGGCGACTCGACGCTGTTCCTGTACCTCGTGCTGGACCGCGAGCGGGCCAACCTCGCGCTGGCCCGGCACAGCCTCAAGGCCATCGAAGCCGACCTGACGGTGTGACCGACGTGAGCTCGGACCACGAAGTGCTGCCGATCCGCCGGCGTGGCTCGGCGCTGCCGGCGAATCCGCCGCCGCCACCGGCTGCAACCGGCGCCCAGGCCAGAACGATGACCGAGGCGCTGCACGAGATCCACGGCCGCATCGACGCCCGCACCATCAACGGGGTGCTGGTCTCGACGCGGGACGGCCTGGTGCTGTGCGGCGTCACCCGCGGTATCGAGGACGACGGCGTGGCGGCGATGGCCGCGGCGGCGTCCGGGTTGGCGGCGCAGTTCACCGAACAGGCCAGGGTGGGTGTCCCGCGGGCGGCGTTCTTCGAGGGCGACGCCGGCCAGGTCGGTGTGTTCCCCATCGACGCCAGCACGCTACTGGTGCTGCTCGGCGCGCGGGACACCACCATGGGCATGTTCAACGTCGCGGCCAAGCAGGCGCTGGCCCTGTTGCAGGACGCGGTCGCGCGCCGGTCATCGGGCTGACGTGCCGCCCGCGGTGCAGACGGTTCCGTTGAGCGTGAAGGCGATCGGCGGCACGTTGGGGCCGGAGTAGCTGGCGACGAACCCGGCGCTCACACCGGCGTTCGGCGTCAGCGGCCCGGTGCCCGTCACGACGACCGACGTCCCGTTCTGGGTCCACGTCCCGTTCCAGCCGCTGGTGACCTGCTGGAACGGGGTCGGCCAGGTGAAGGCCAGGGTCCAGCCGTCGAGCGTGGCCGTGCCGGTGTTGGTGATGTCGACGCTGCCGACGAAACCGCTCGCCCAGTCGTTGGAGTCGGTGTACCGCACCGAGCACGTGCTCACGGCGGGCGCGGTCGTGGTGAAGGTCAGCGGCGGCGAGGACCAGGACACGGCGCCGGATCCGTCGCGGGCCAGCACGTTCACCGTGTACCACGTGCCCGGCAGGAGGTTGCCGACGGCCAGGGACGTGCCGGTCGTCTCCCCCAGTTCCTCGCTGGTGGTGCCGACCTGGCGGTAGACCTCGTACTTCAGGCCGGCGCCGGACGCCGGCCAGGAGATCGTCGCGGAACGGTCGGTCACCGCGCCGGCGGCGGGCTGCGCCGGGGCGGCGGGCTGGCCGGTCGTCGGCGAGGCCGGACGCAGCAGCACGGTCGTCAGCGAGTACGGCGGCAGCGTCTGGCCGCTGGCCGTGCCCGCGGTGGTCGTGGTGATGGAGCTCGCGCCATTGGCGAACGTCGAAACTGTCGGAACGGCGTTCGACGGCGTGTACCCGACATAGTCGATGGCGACCGTCCGGGCGTTGTCCGGATCCTTGTTCACCAGCAGCAGCGCCAGGTCGCCGTTGGCGCGGCGGACGGCGTAGGCGTTGACCGAGGACCGATCGCTGCCGGCGGTCACGAACTGATCGCCGGGACGGGCGAAGGAACCGAGCATGGACACCGCGTAGTACGGCGCGAAGGGTGTGTTCAGCGCCGGCTCACACGTGCCGTTGACGCAGGTGCCGCTGGACAGCAACCCCGAGTCGCCGTAGTCGGTCTGACCGGCCACTGTGGACACCGTCGTGGGCCCGTTGTGCGTGTCCCACCAGTCGACCGTGAACACACCGTTGGCCAGCAGGCTGGCGTAGGTCTCGGCGGCGAACAGCGCGCCGGGCTGGGTGTCCATCCCGACCGCGGTGTTGGTCTCGGTCAGCGCGATGCCGATGTCCCGGCCGCCCGCGTAGCGGCCGATCTCCTGGCGCACCAGATAGATCATGTCGTTCACCTGGTCCGGGCGGCTCAGCTCGTCGGCCGCGGTCGAGCCGGTCGGGTACCAGTGCAGGATGACGAAGTCGATGTGCGCCGCGGCGATCGACAGCACGGTCTGGTTCCACGTCGCCGAGTCGCCGCTGCCGACCAGGCCGTCCGGCCAGTTCGCGGGCGTGGTGAGCACCGCGCCGATCTTGATCGTCGGGTCGACGGCCTTCATCGCCTCCGCGTAGGCGACCACCCCGTTGGCGTAAGCGGTCGGGCTCTTGTCGGTGTGCTGGTCGGCCTCCCAGTTCGCGCCGTAGTGGCCGTTGCCGTACAGCTCGTTGCCGATCTCCCAGTACTTCGCCCCGTATCCCTTGGTGACGTTGGCGTACCGCACCCAGTCGGCGGCCTCCTGCGGTGTGCCGCTGCCGTAGTCGGCGATAATGATCGGCTGGGCGCCGGCGCGGTGCGCGCCGCCCATGAAGGTGTCGAAGTCGGTGTTCGGCGCGACGTAGCCGCCGGGGGCAGTGTTGTCCTTCCAGTGGTAGATGTCCCCGTAGGAACCTCCTGGGTAGCGCATCATCCCGACGCCGGCCTTGGCGTACAGGTCGGCCACCGAGTCCGTGCCGAGTTGACTGTCCCACACCGCGTGGTTCACACCGACGGCCGTGTCCGACACGGTGGCCAGCCCCGCGCGGGCGTTGACCGTCACCGTCGCCGCCGGGTCAGCTGCCGCCGGCCCGGCGGCGAGCAGGCCCGCGCCGAGCGCCGCCACCGCCGCGATCAGCCGGAATCGTCGTGCTGCCAACAAGATCACCCTCCCCACGGGAATGCGCTGTGGCCGAGAAAAGCATCGCCGCGACGACACCGTCAATCGGCGAGACCGTCGGGCGACACAACCCCGGAAACTTTCACGACGGCGGCTCGCAAACTTGACAGCGTGACCGTCGAAGCTCGGAGAATCGCCGCATGCACAAGGGTGTCGTGTCCCGGCTGACTGCGGTCGTCACGCTCGCGCAGGGCCTGCTCGCCGTCCCGGCCGCGGCCGCGCCCGGGACCGGCAACGCCACGTACTTCGCCGGCCTCGGCTCGCCCTACGGCGGCTGCGGGCTGCCGCAGGCCGCGCTGGACAGCCAGAACTTCGTGGCGCTCAACGAGTTCGACACGCCCGTCGACCACGGCTGGCACCAGCGCCCGATCCCGGCCTCGATGTCGAACATCATCGACTCGTTCGACAACGGACACGACTGCGGCCGCTACGTCCAGGTGACGATCGGCGACTACTGCACCGGAACCAATGACGACGCGTCCGGGCAACCGTTCTGCCGCAACGGGTCTTGGGTGTCGGACAAGTACGACGGAGCGACGCTCACCATGCTGGACAGCTGCGCCGACTCGAACGCATGGTGCCGGGACGACCCGAACAACCTGGACCTCGCCCAGAACTCGCTCAACCTGTTCGCGAAGGCCGGTCAGCCGGTCGGCGACCTGCGCCCGAACCACTGGAGCAACCGGCACATCAGCTGGCAGTTCGTGCCGGCCCCGGGCTATGCCGGCGACATCCGCGTCGGGTTCGTCCAGTCGGCGCAACCGTACCGGCCGGTGGTGGCGATCTCCCACCTGCCGAACGGGATCCATGGTGTGCAGTACTACTCCAACGGCGCGTGGCACGCCGCCCCCATGGACTCCGACATGGGCCAGGACCACCAGATCGCGCCCACCAGCACGTCGCAGGGCACGCAGTACCAGATCCGGGCGATCGACGCGTCGGACGCCACTCTCGGCCGGGCCTACCAGTTCTCGCTGCCCCCGTCCTGCGCCGACGGCTGCGGGCTCGCCTACACCGCGGTTCCGTACACGACGTCATGAGTGAACGTTCCTTCCTTGCCCACACAGGATGTTTGCGGTAACACTGAGGTTACGCCACTGGACAACGCCGTCGTGTGAGGTGGAGCGTGACCACTGTCGAGCTGTTCCCTGCACGCCCGACA
>NZ_QUNO01000034.1 GCF_003387475.1 Kutzneria buriramensis
ACGTGCGCCACGTGTCGCCGCGACGGGACGGTGGCGGGATCCGGTGGCTGCGCAGGATCCGGCGGATGGTGGAGGCGGCGACGCGGTGTCCGAGCGGACGCAGCTCGCCTTGGATGCGGACCACGCCCCACGTCCGGTTCTCTCTCGCCAAGCGCGCGATCAGCGCTGTGATCTCGTCGCTGAGTGGCGGACGGCCCGGCGGTTTCGGCTGGCGCCAGTTCTCGGCCACGAGCCGGCGATGCCACCGCAGCACTGTCGCGGGCGTGACGATGCGGCAGGCTCGCAGGGGTTTCGGCAGGAGCCGGGATAGGGCCGCGAGCACCGCACGGTCGGTCCAGTCCAGTTGTGGCCGAGGGCTGGTGCGGCGGAGCACGGCGACCTCGTGGCGCAGCGCGAGTATCTCCGCGTCCTTGGACGCTGAGCTGCGGGCCAGCAGCGTCAGCCAGGACAACACCTGGACCAAGATCTCGTACAACAGCCGAACAGTCACGGACCACCGATCAACGAACACCACAAGCAGCAAGTCAAGGCTAGCGACCAGGTTTTCGACCAGGACAGGATCTCGCGCAGCTCGACCTCGCCGATCCACAGGTGTACGGGATGCTCCAGGCCGCCGACACGGTCGGCGTGTTCCAGGTCGAGTCCCGTGCGCAGATGGCGACGTTGCCGCGGTTGAAGCCGCGTGAGTTCTACGACCTGGTCGTCGAGGTCGCCCTCATCCGGCCCGGGCCGATCCAAGGCGGATCGGTACACCCCTACATTCGGCGTCGCAACGGGGACGAGGAACCGGACTGCGGGCACCCGCTGCTGGAGAACGCCCTGAGTAAAACGCTTGGTGTGCCGTTGTTTCAAGAGCAGCTGATGCAGATGGCAGTGGACGTCGCAGACTTCACCCCGGCCGAGGCCGACCAGCTGCGTCGCGCGATGGGCGCGAAACGCTCCTCGGAGAAGATGGAACGACTCAAGGTCCGCCTGTATGACGGGATGGCGCGCAACGGCATCACCGGCGAGCTGGCCGACACAATCTTCCTACGGCTCAAGGCTTTCTCGAACTACGGGTTCCCTGTTCTCTCGCCCAACCAACACCTGTCGGAGCCGCAGCCGGCAGGAACATAGTCTGAGACCGCCGATACACGCCACCCAGCTCTGCGACTCCACTTGGGACGATCCGGAGGAGCATCGCCGACGCCGGATTGTGGTGGCGTGACAGCCTGACCGACACGCCACCGCGGTCCGGTTTCAGATCTGGTTCTCGCCGCCGTCGACGTAGAGGTTGGTGCCGATGATGTAGCTGCTGTCCGCGGAGGCGAGGAAGGCCACGGCGGCGGCGACCTCCTCCGGGCGCCCGATCCGGCCCATCGCGACCCCAGCCCCCAGATTCGCCTTGAAAGCGGCCGAGTTCTCCTCGCCGACGAGTTCGGTGATCCCGGAGGTGTCGATCGGCCCCGGCGAGATCGCGTTGACACGGACGCCCCGGCCCGCGAGTTCGTTAGCCCAGGTGCGCGCGAAAGACCGGATGGCCGCCTTGGACGCCGCGAACAGGCCGAACGCCTGCGTGCCGTTGTCGGCGGCGGTGGAGGCGTTCAGGATCACCGAGGCGCCGTCGTTGAGCAGTGGCAGCGCCTTCTGGACGGTGAGGAGCGTGCCCTTGACGTTGACGCCAAAGATCTGGTCGTAGTCCTCCACGGTGCTCTGCTCCAGAGTCGCGAAGGAGGCGGTGGCCGCGTTGGCGAACAGCACATCCAGGCCGTGGCCGCGGGCGCGGACCGCGTCGTAGAGCTTGTCCAGGTCGGCTGGGTCCGTGATGTCACCCGGCACCGCGGTGGCCGCCGGACCGATGTGCTCGACAGCCTCGTCCAACTCGGCCTTGCGTCGGCCGGTGATGAATACGTGCGCTCCCTCGGCGGCCAGTCGTGCGGCGGTGGCGCGGCCGATCCCGCGCGTGCCGCCGCCGGTCACGACGGCGGTCTTCCCTTCCAGCTTTCCCATCCTTGACCTCCACACACTTAAGCACCGATCGGTACAGAACGAGACCGTAGCACTTCCAGACCGACCGGTACCGAAGGGGTACGATCGACACTGTGAACGTCACCGGGAAGACGTCGATCGGCCGACCGCGAGGATTCGACGCCGACGAGGCCCTTGAGCGGGCCATGGTGGTCTTCTGGGAGCAGGGCTACGAGGGCGCCACCCTGACCGACCTGACCAGTGCCATGGGCATCACGAAGACGAGCATGTACGCGGCCTTCGGCAACAAAGAGGACCTGTTCGGCAAAGCCTTGGAGCGCTACGCCGAAGGTCCGGCCGCCTACGCGGCTCGCGCGCTGGAGCAACCGACCGCCCGAGAGGTGGCCACGGCGTTCCTCGCCGGCTCGGTCGAGGCTAGTACCCGCCCCGGCTGTCCCGCCGGGTGCCTGGGCGTTCAGGCGTCTCTGGCGGCCGGTGAGGTGGGGCGGACCGTCCGCGACGCCCTGACCGCCTGGCGTGAGGAGGGTCGTTCGCGCCTCTGCGACCGGTTCCAGCGAGCCGTCGACGAAGGAGACCTGCCCCCGGACGCCGATCCGGGACTGCTCGCCCGGTACATCATGACCGTGGCGAACGGCATCGCCGTCCAAGCCTCCGGCGGCGCCAGCCGCGATGAACTCCAGCAGGTGGCCGACGCAGCCCTGCGGAACTGGCCACCCGCCTGACAACCGCCGCTCCGGCGGGTAGTGGACCGAGGATCCCGCCCCATGGCCCTCGCCTGCCAGGCCGAGATGCAGCCTGCGGGCCTGACAGACCCCGCGAACGACCGGCAGTTTCCTCAACGCTGGTGTTGCTGCTCGACCACGTGGGCCGCAAGTCCGATCATGCCCGCACCAGCCCGCTGATCTGTTTCGACGACGCACCCGCCTGGTCATCGTCGCGTCGAAGAGCGACACGGACGCCCACCCGGCGTGGTTTCACGGCCTGATGGCCATGGAGTCCGCTGAGGTCGAACGTCCAGGAGGGCACCGCCGCCGGGTCCGACCGCGCGTTGCCGACGGAGACGAACGGACGGCGCTGTGGGAATGGAATGGATGGTCGCGATGTATCAGCCTTACGCGACCTATGCCACCTACACCCGGCGACAGATCCCGCTCGGCGTGCTCGAGCCCGCCGACGACCGCCCCTCGTTGGCTTCATGACTGGCCAGGCCAGCCACGCGTCCTGTCCCCCGCAGGTTGGTTCCGCGTCTGTTTGGGCCAGGTGGCGACCGCCACAGCATTGCCCTCAGCGGCTGGGTGCACCAGCACCTATGGGCTCCAACCGATGCGGGGTGTAGAGACGTGGAGCAACCGTCCGATCAGCTGGGTGAGCTCGCGGCCGGCGCGTTCCCGCACGCTCGGGTGCAGTAGGGCGAGGAAGGGATGGCCGTAGCTGTCCGGCGGCCGGCGGTCGAACTGATTGAGGACGTCCACAGTGGACTCATGCAGCAGCAACTCGGAGTCCAGGTCGGCCATGCACATGCCGGACTGCTCGAACAACGACCGGAAACCGTCCCGGTACTCCGAGTGCTGCTGCGTCATGATGCAAGAAGGTCCTCTCAGAAGCCGCTGTCACCGGCGCCGCGGTTGATGGTGTAGCCGTTCGGGTTGTTCAGGCCGCCGGACTGGGCGCCGCTGACGGTGACCCCCTCGGCGGCCATGCTGCCGGTCACGTCCTCGATGTCGATGCCGTAGGTGCCGGCGCCGGAAATGGTGTCCTGGGTGAGGCCGAGATTGCTGATCTGCTTGGCGTAGCTGAGCAGCACCGCCTGGTAGGTGCTGTTGTCGATGGCGGTGCCGGCGACCAGGACCGGCTGGGTGATGTCGAGCTGGTTGGCGTAGATCCACAGAGCGCCGAGGGCCGAGCCCCAGTTGGAGTTGAACGATCCGGCGCGGGTCAGGGTGTTGTCCTGCACGGTGGTGGGGCCGGTGAAGCCTCCGCCGAACGCGGTGCTGACGGTGATGCCGGAGCCGAACGCCACGGTGTCGGCGACCAGGTTGTCGGCGACGAGGTTGTTCCCGCCGCCGTAGACACCGATGCCATTGGCCTGGATCGGGCTCTGCACGGTGTTGTTGGCCAGCACGCAGCCGGTGACGTTGCCGTTCTCGGTGTCCAGGGCGAGTTCGTCGTCGCCGGCGTTGCGCACGACGGACTGGGCCACACGTGAGTTGGTGGTGCCGCCGTTGAAGTGCACGCCGTCGGCGAACACGTCGCGGACCCTGGCGTTCACCACGTCCAGGCCGTTGCCCGCGTCGGTCCAGATGCCGACCTTGGTGTGCTCGATCCACACGTCGAAGATGAGCGAGCCCGCTGAGAAGTTCCCTTCGACGCCGGCGGCACCTGCGTTGTTGTTGCGGTCGGTCTGGTCGCCAGCGACGGTCAGGTCGGCGATCTGGTTGACGCCGCTGGTGGCGAACAGACCGCCGGCACCGTTGACGGCGGTGGACTGGAGCGTGGCGTACCACTGACCCGCACCGCGCAGGGCGACGTTCGCCATGCTGATCTGGCCGGAGATGTTGTATGTGCCGGTGGGGAACCACAGGCCGGTCCCCGTGCCGGACAGCGACGACAGCGCACGGTTGATCGCTGAGGTGTCGTCGGCCCCGCTGTTCGGTGTGACCCCGAAGTCGGTGATCGACTTGAAGTTCGCCGGCATCGTGTAGGCCGGGTCGACTTGCTCGGCGTCGAGGACATCGATCGTGTAGGAGGCGGCGGTGTCGGCGCTGTCCTTCTGGAGCTTGATCACGGTGCCGGCCGGCTGGCTGCCGATCAGCGCTCGGGTCTCGTCGTAGAAATGGTGCGCCGGTCCGTTGGACGGGTCGTGGGTGTCGGTGTAGCCACCGCCGTAGAGCCAGGAGTATTTGGTGGTCAGGGCGAGGTCGGTGATGTGGTTGCCGCTCGCGTAGACCGCCAGCGGCGCGGTCGCGGTCGACCCGTCGGAGTTGTCGGGGATGGAGTAGCGGACCACAATCGCGTTGGCCGCCTTGGTCAGCGTGAACTGCACGTACTGGCCGGTCGACGTCAGCTGGACGGCCCGGCGGCCGGTCGACTCCGCCTGCAGGCTCGGGTAGGTGGTGCTCGCTGGCAGCACGGTGCCGTTGGTCTGTGCCGCTGCGGCCGGGTATTCGGTGTACGGGGTGGTCGCGCCCCGGCCTGCCAACGGCTGGCCGCCGGCCACGGCGATGTAGTTAACCGCGAGGTTGCCGCTGTCGCCCGAGTCGGTCTTGAGGCCGACCACGTTCACGCCGGCGCGCAGGCTGACGTTGGCGGTCAGCGTCAGCCAGCCGCTGCCCGACGCGGCACTGAGCTGCCCGTTCTTGATCCCGTTGAGGTACAGCGAGACGGTCTGGCTGGAACCGGTGGAGTTCGCGTAGGCCACCGTCACCGGATAGGTGCCGGTTGTCGGCGCGTTCACCGTGAAGTCTGCCAACGCGCCCTGTGTGGTGAAGCCGGTCAGGTAACCGGGACCGTAGTAGCCCGACAGCGCGGTGGCCATCGTGGGGCCGCCGGCGGCGAAGGCGCTGGCGGCGGGATAAACCTGGCCGGACGGGGTGGGCAGGGGTGTGCCGACCGTGATGTCGTCGAGGTTGACGTTGCCTGTGTCGGTGGTGTCGAACTCGTAGGTGATCGTGTTGGTGCCGGCATCGAGTGGCAGGTTCTCGGTCTTGGTGGCCCAGGTGTTCCAGTCGGCGGTGGCGGCGAGGACGGTTTGCAGTGTCTTGGATCCGTTGGTATAGACCGACAACGTCATCGTCGCGCCGGTCCCGTTGGCGTAGCGGAGGGTGACTGGTGTGCTGCCTGCCGCGGTGGTGGTGACGGTGAACGCGGTGGCGGCGATGCCCTTGTTGCCGTCGGTGTAGCCAGCGACGAACCCGGTACCGCTGTAACCGGAGTGATCGCCGGCAACGACGACACCGCCGGACAGCGCGGCGTTCTCCGCTTCGTATGTGCCGGCCGCCGCCATGGCCTGGGCCACGTCGAGGTAGTCGAGGTTGAGGTTGCCGCTGTCGGCGGTGCCGAAGGAGTAGGAGACGCTGTGGGAGCCGGCGCCGAGCGACACGACGCTGTTGATGGTGGCCCAGCTGTCCCAGTTGGCGGTCGCGGGCAGCGTGATCTGCTGCGGTGAGCCGGAGTCGACGGTCAGCGTGAGCGTCTTGGCGGACCCGGTGCCGTTGGCGTAGCCGAGGGTCAGCGAATACGAGCCGGTGCTGGCAGTGCTGACCGTGAAGGTCGTCTTCGCGGTTGCCTTGTTGCCGTCGGTGTAGCCGGCGACGAACCCGGTGCCGCTGTAACCGGAGTGATCGCTGGCGACAACCGCACCGCCGGACAGCGCGGCGTTCTCGGCTTCGAGCCGGATACTGGTCGCCGCGTGGGCGCTGCCGAACGGCAGCAGCGCCACGACCAGGATCAGGGGAAACAATCGGTGCAGGGACATGGTTCTTACTCCATTCCGCAGGCGGGTCATCCCTTCACCGCACCGCTGAGCGCGTCGTTGCGCAGGAACAGCCGTTGGAACACGAGGAACAGCGCCACCGGGATGACGGTGGCAATGGCCAGCGCGGCCAGGAACACGTCCAGCTCGACGAACGGCTGCAACGCCGGTAGCCGGACCGACAACGGCTGCACCGACGGATCAGGCAGCACGAGCATGGGCCACAGGAAGTCCTTCCAGGACGCGATGACGGCGAACACCGAGACCACACCGATGATCGGTTTGGACATCGGCAGCACCAGCGACCAGAACAGCCGCCCGGCGCCGGCGCCGTCGACGCGCGCGGCCTCGAAGACCTCGCGGGGCAGGTTGGCGAAGAACCGTTGCACGATCAGGACGTTGAACGCGCTGGCGCCGGAGGGCAGCCACACCGCCCAGAACGTGTTGATCAGCGATAGATGCACCATCGTCAGGTACATCGGCACCAACAGCACGATCGACGGCACGAACATCGTGGCCAGCACGACGCCGGAGACCGCATGCCGGTAGCGCGGTCGCAGCACCGACAGCACGAAGCCGGCGGTGGTCGCGACGACGAGCTGCACCAGCCACGAGCCGGCGGCCAGCAGCACGGTGTTGAGGAAGTACCGGTCGATCTGGACCCGGGTCCATGCCGTGGCGATCGTGCTGAGGTCCACGCCGTGCGGCCAGAGTGCCAGCGGGTCGCGCAGGGTGTCCTGGGTGGGGGTGATCGCCGACTTCGCCAGCCACAGCACGGGACCAAGCCCGACCAGGAACAACAACACGAGCAGTACAGCGTGCACGGTGCGTGCCGTGCGCCGCACCACCGGCCGGCGCCAGTCATAGGACGAGAGCAGCCCGCGGTTCACAAGGTGCCCCAGCTGCGGGTGAGACGGAAGTACACCGCGGAGAACACCGCCAGTACCAGGGCGAGTAGTACGCTGAGCGCCGTCGCCGAACCGTAGTCGCCGCCCAGGGTGCCGGCGAACGCGTAGTCGTAGATCAGCAGCAGGATCGTGGTGGTGGCGTGCGCGGGACCGCCGCTGGTGAACAGGAACGGTTCGAGGAAGACCTGGGCGGTGCCGATGATCTGGAGGATGAACGTGATCAGCAGGACGCCGCGCAGCTGCGGCAGCGTCACGTGCCAGATCTTGCGCCAGACCGAGGCGCCGTCGATCTCGGCGGCCTCGTACAGGTCAGGTGACACGCTGGTCAGCGCGGCGAGGTAGATGATGACCGTGCCGCCGGCCGCCGCCCAGGTCGCCTCCATGACCAGCGACGCCATCGCCGTTGACGAGTCCTGCAGCCACGGCAGCGGTCCGAGCCCGACCGCGCGCAGCACGGTGTTGAACACCCCGGTGGGCCCGGCGTCGTAGAAGAACTTCCACAGCAGCACGGCAACCACCGGTGGGATCACCACGGGCAGGTAGGCAAGGGCGCTGTAGAGCCCGCGGAATCGGCGGACCTCGCTCATCAGCACCGCGGCCACCAGTGGCACCGGGTAGCCGAGCAGCAGGGCCAGCAGCGCGAACCACAGTGTGTTGCGCACCGCCGTCCACAGCAGCGGATCGGTGAGCACGGTGCGGAAGTTGTCCAGGCCGACGAACACCGGCGCAGTGACCAGGTTGGTCTGCTGGAAGCTCATCACGACGGACTCGGCGATCGGGTACCAGGAGAACGCCGTGAACACCACCAGCATCGGCAACAGGAACAGCAGTGCGCCGAGCCCGCCGCCGCGCACCCACGTGACCAGCGAGCGGCGCCGCCGCCGGACCGGCGGCCGCCCGGTCGCGGCGGTCGTCGGCTTCTCCGCGGTGATGGTCACGACTTGTCCAGCAACGCTTGCGCCTGCAGCTGCGCGTCCGCGAGCATCGCCGGGATGCTGGCGTTGCGGTCGGTGAGCACCTTCTGCACCACTGTGTCCAGCAGCGCGTACACCTGCTGCGTGGACTTGGTGGGCTCAGGGACCAGCGGCTGGTCGAACATCTTGTCCGTGTAGGGGGCCATCTGCTTGACCGGCACGTTGACGTAGCGGGCGATCCAGGTCATCCGCTGGTCGTACTGGGCCTTGTCGAAGACCGGCAGCTCCGGCGCGCCGACCACCTCGCCGGAGTCGGCCGTGGCCTTGGCGTCGGCGACCGCGGCGTCCTGGTTCGTCTGCTTCTGCATGTAGTAGAAGTCGATCCACTTCACCGCGGCGGCTTTGACGCTGTCCGATGCCGTGGCGCTGACCGCGGCCAGCGTGCCGCCGCCGAGCACGCCGGCGTCCTTACCGGTCAGCGGCAGAGCGGTGACACCGTAGTCGGCGGGCTTGATGGCGTTCTGGGCCTTGAGCGAGCCGTAGTTGGCGCCGCCGGAGACGTACATGCCGACGCGGCCGGCGGCGAAGTCCTGGTTGATGCCGTTCCAGTCGTACAGGAAGTTCGAGCCCATGCTGTTGTCGTCCCAGCGCATGGCGTGGAGCTCCTGGAGCGCGGCGGTCATCTGAGGTGTGTCCAGTGTGGACTTTGCGTGGTCGCCGCCGAGCTGCTCGGTGCGGCCGCCGAAGGCGTAGTCCAGAGTCGTCAGGATCCAGCCGCCGGTGTTGTCGGTGGTCATCTCGGCGTAGCCGGCCTGCCCGGTGCGCTGGGCGATCTGTCGCGCGTCGGCCCGCACTTGGTCCCACGTGATCGGCGGGTCGTCCGGGTTCAGTCCGGCCTGGGTGAACAGGGTGCGGTTGTAGTGCAGGGCCTGCCCGTAGGCGGAGATCGGTACCGCCCACATCCCGCCGTCGTCGGCCTCACCGGCCTTGGCGATCTGTGGCGAGAACTTGTCGAAGTACGGGAACGCCTTGACCAGTCCGCTGATGTCGGCGATCTGTCTGCGCTGGATGAGCCCGCGCCCGTCGGTGAACGGCATCGTGAACACGTCCGGCAGCGTGCCGCCGGCCAGCTTCGCGGTGAACGTCGTGGCGTCCCACTTGAACTCCTGGGTCCGCACATCGATGCCCGGGTTGGCGGTCTCGAACTGCTTGACCCTGGTGGTGAACGCCGCCACGGCGCCTTTGTCCAGGCCGGGGTCGATGGACACGGTGAGCGTGGTGTGGCCGTTGGCCGAGGTGTCGCCGCCGGCGCAGCCGGCCAGTGCGGTGGCGGCGACCGCGAGCGCGGCACCGGTGGTGAGGAGCTTCCAGGACATCGTCGTCCCTCCTGTGCGGTGAATCAGACTCGCAGCCAGACGGCTGTGTCGGTGGGGACCCGGGTGCCGTCGAGCTCGCCGCTGGCGAGCAGGACCGTGTCGTGCGGTGGCAGCGGCACCGCGTCGCCGAAGTTGACCAGGCACACGAACTGCTCACCCCGTCGGAACGCCAGGACGTGGTCCGGCAACCCGTCGACCCAGGCGAACGTCTCGCCCCGCAAGGCGGGTTCGGTACGACGCAGCCGGATCGCGACGCGGTAGAGCGTGAGCATCGAGTCCGGGTCGCCGGCCTGCGCGTCGACCGCGTACCGACCCCACCACTGCGGCTGAGGCAGCCAGGCCCTCCCGCCCTCACCGAACCCGAACGACGGACCCAAAGCGGTCCACGGCAGAGGCACACGGCAACCATCACGGCCAGGATCCTGACCGTCGGACCGGAAATACATCGGGTCCTGACGGGCCTCGTCGGGCAGGTCCTCGACCTCAGGCAACCCCAACTCATCACCCTGGTAGACGTAGAGCGAACCGGGCAGCGCCGCCGACATCAGCGCGGCAGCGCGGGCCCTGCGCCGGCCAAGCACGAGGTCGGTCGGCGTGCCGAAGCGCCGCGCCGCGAAGCCGAACGAGCTGTCCTGGCGGCCGTAGCGGGTCGCCGGGCGCGTGACGTCGTGGTTGGACAGCACCCAGGTCGGCGGCGCATCGACGAGACCATGTGCGTCCAGTGTGGACTGGATGGACTCGCGCAGGCCGGCGATCTCCCAGGGGCGCATCATGAAGTCGAAGTTGAACGCCGTGTGCATCTCGTCCCGGCGCAGGTAGCGGGCGAACCGGTGCTGGTCGGCCAGCCAGATCTCGCCGACCAGGACTCGGGGCTCGGCATAGGAGTCCGCGACCGCACGCCAGGACCGGTAGATGTCGTGCAGGCCGTCCCGGTCGACGTACGGGTGCTCGCCAGGCCCGTGGGAGTGGACCAGCTCGGGGAAGGTGGCGTCCTTGACCGGCATCGTCGCGGAGTCGATACGGATACCCGCCACGCCGCGGTCGAACCAGAACCGCAGCACGTCCTCGTGTTCGCGCCGCACGTCGGGGTGGTTCCAGTTCAGGTCGGGCTGCTGTGGCGCGAACAGATGCAGGTACCACTCCCCGGGCCTGCCGTCCGGGTCTGTCGTGCGGGTCCAGGTTCCGCCGGAGAACGGAGACACCCAGTCAGTCGGCGGCAGCTCGCCGCGCTCGCCGCGGCCCGGACGGAACCAGAACCGTTGGCGCTCGGGCGATCCCGGCGCGGCGGCGAGCGCGGCCCGGAACCACTCGTGCTGGTCGGACACGTGGTTGGGCACGATGTCCACAATGGTGCGGATGCCGAGGTCGGCCGCCTCGGCGATGAGCGCCTCCGCCTCGGCGAGCGTGCCGAAGGCGGGGTCGATCGCGCGGTAGTCGGCGACGTCGTAGCCACCGTCGGCCAGCGGCGAGATGTACCACGGCGTGAACCAGATGGCGTCCACGCCCAGGGCCTTGAGGTAGGGCAGCCGGGAGCGGACACCGGCGAGGTCACCGGTGCCGTCGCCGTTGCCGTCGGCGAAGCTGCGCGGATAGACCTGGTAGATCACCGCGGTCCGCCACCACTGGTCCGTCGACCGGGCGGACCGCGGGTCGGTCGCGATGGAGACACTGCTGCTCACGGGGCTCCCGTCGTCGGATTCCGGGCAGGGGAAACACAGAAGCGCGAGGCGCGCCGCCATTAAGGTTTAGCGCTATACTTCGGATGAAGGTAATCTCGGTGCCCGCTGCTGTCAACGGTCACCGGGCTGCATAATCTGGGGCATCGACGAAGGGGGTCTGGCGTGCGGGTTACGTTGCGCGACGTCGCCGAGCGGGCGGGCGTGAGCATCATGACCGTGTCGAACGTGATCAACGGCAACCGCGCACGGGTGTCCCCGGAGACCATCGAGCGGGTCCAGCGCATCGCCGCCGAGCTCGGCTACGTGCCCAGCGCCTCGGCACGCAGCCTGTCCGCCCGCTCGTCCCGGCTGATCGGACTGCTCGTGCCCGCCGCCGACGAGGACAGCCTCATGATCAGCCCGCACAACGTGGCCATGGTCGGCCAGATCGAGCGCGAACTGCGCCGGCTCGGCTACCACCTACTGCTGCGCGGGATCGCCAACCAGCGCGAGGTCACTGAGGCGTTACAGTCGTGGAGCCTGGACGGGGCGATCCTGCTCGGTTTCCTCGACGAGCAGGTCGACGGGCTCACCGCCAAGACCGTCGGCAGTGTGCACGTGCTGGCCATCGACAGCTACTCGACCAATCCCCTGACCATCGGTCCACGCTCCGACGACTTCACCGGCGCCCGGCTGGCCACCCGGCACCTGCTCGACCTCGGCCACCGCCGGATCGTGTTCGCCGGGCCGGCGTTCACCGGCGTCGGCGTCGTGCACGAGCGTTTCGAGGGCTACCGTCAGGCGCATGCCGACGTCGGCGCCACCTGGGACGGCCAGTTCATCGAGACCGTCAACACCACCCACGCCGACGGCCGAGAGTTGGGGCTCGGTCTGCTCGACCGGCATCCCGAGGCGACCGCCGTGTTCGCCACCGCCGACGTCCTGGCCATCGGCATCATGCGTGGCCTGGCCGAATCCGGCGTCCGCGTGCCCGACGACGTGTCCGTGGTCGGGTTCGACGACCTCGACCTGTGCGAGTACGCGGTGCCGCGGCTGACGACCGTGTCCCAGGACATCACCGCCAAGGCCGCCACCGCCGTGCGCATGCTCATCGACTCCATCGAAAATGGCGCACGCCCCAGCGAGCCCGTGACGATCACCGTGTCACTCGTGAAACGTGAATCGACCGCGCCGGCACCCCACCAATGAATTGGTCGGGCTCCCGCCTTCAACGTGCCATCCCGGACCCGTCAGATCGAGGTCGCCAGTCCGTGTTCCAGGACACGCGCCGCGCGTCGCACGTCCGCGGCAACCGCTTTCCGCAAGTCCTCCGGCGAGGTGGTGTGTTCCAGGTGCCTACAGGAGGCGTCGGCCTGGACAGGCCAGAGCCCCGCCAATGCGGCGGCGGCGATGCGGAGTTCGGGATCGTGCGAGGGCTTGCCAGTCCTTGAGGCGAGGGCTTCCCTGGCCGCGTCCGTCATGCGGCTGAGTAGCCGGAGCGAGTGCACCTGAAGGGCCGGGGTGTCTCGGACCATGGCCTCGATTCGGAGCGCCGTGTCGGCCGCCCGGGTTTGTTCGTCTTGCTCCGCGAGCCAGGTGACCAGGTCGTCGAGCACACCGTCCAGGATCGCCAGCATGGCCTCGACTGCCGTACTGGTCGGGTTGGTCAACTCCGCCCGGAGCTTGTCCAGCAGCGTCTCGGGCACGTCGAAGATCATCGACTCCTTCGACGGGAAATAGTTGTACACGGTCGCCGTCGCCACACCGCACGCGCGGGCGATCTCGGCGACCGTGATCTCGTCGAAGCCATGCTCCAGGGACATCCGCGTCGCGGTGTCGATCAACAGCTCGCGCGTGGCGCGCTTGCGTTGCTCCCGCCGGCCGGCCGGCCAGGCGTCGTCTGCCGCGGCGTGACGTCGCGCGGTCCAGTTCACCTGCTGAGGTGACATAGCGGACACAGTAGCCAGGCCTTCCAGAAGCGAGCGTTACGATAAACTTGGAACGATGCCAAGTTTGCGGCGAGGGTCTTCCCGCCGCGTTCAGACCCTACGGAGTGGAGCACCTCATGTCCGACCTCGAGCGCAACAAGCAGGTCGTCGTCGACTACTACCAGACCGCCTTCGACGGCGACCCGGAGAAGGCGATCGCCGACCACTTCGGCCCGACCTACACCCAGCACAACCCAGACGCCCAGGACGGCCCCGAGGCCTTCATCGGTTTCGTGCGCTGGCTGCGCGGCGAGTACCCGAACGTGCAGCTGAACATCAAACGCGTCATCGCTGAGGGCAACTTGGTCGCCACTCACTCTCACCTGGACCTGGAGCCGGGCAACCCGGACAACCCCGGCCGCGCGTTGGCGGACTTCTTCCGCCTGGAGAACGGCAAGGTCGTCGAGCACTGGGACGTCATCCAGGAGGTCCCGAAGAAGTCCGCCAACGACAACGGCATGTTCTGATGACCACGGCCGAACCCGGCCGCACCCCTGCGGAGACCGTGCGGCTGCAGTACCTGGCCTCGGCGACCGGCGACATGGACCTGTGGCGGTCGGTGGTGGCGGAGGACCTGGAGTGGACCGAGTCCGCGGGCTTCCCGCTGGCCGGTACCTACCGCACCCCCGACGGCACGATCGACGGCGTCTTCGCCAAGCTCGCCGAACAGTGGGATGACTGGACCACTCACGACGACAGCTATGTTGCCGACGGCGAACGCGTCGTGGTCCTGGCCCGTTACAGCGCTCGCAACAAGGCCACCGGCAAGGCGATGCAGGCCCGCGTCGCGCACTCTTTCATCGTCCGCAGTGGACGCATCGTGCGGATGGAGCAGATCGTCGACTCCGCCACCGTCCGCGCCGCGATGAGCTGAGCCACCCGAACCAGGACACGGACCCGACGGCCCGTGGGCGGGCTTCCCTCACGGGCTGTCGGGCCTGTGCGGCCAGCCGGCCGCCTGGACCCTGGCCTGCTCGGCGGTGATGACACCGCTGTACAAGCCGTCCACCAAAGCCTGACGCTGGCAACCCCCCTGCCGAAGACACATCCGCCGGAACGGAGACACACACCCATGCGTATCGAGATCTGGAGCGACGTAGTCTGCCCCTGGTGCTACATAGCCGAGGCCCGCTTCACCAAGGCCCTGGCCGAGTTCCCCCACCGCGACCAGGTCGAGGTCGTCCACCGCTCCTTCGAGCTAGACCCGGGCCACGACGGCACCCACGTCGAGCCGGTCCAGGTGTTCTTGCAACGCCGTTTCGGCGAGCAGGGCCCGGCCATGGACGAGCAGGTCGCCAGCCGCGCCCGCCGTGAGGGGCTGGACTACCGCACCGACCGCCAGGTCGGCAGCACGCTGGACGCCCATCGGCTCCTGCACTGGGCCAAGGCCCAGGGCCGCCAGCAGCAGCTGATGAGCGTGCTGTTCGAGGCCAACTTCGCCAAGGCCGAAACCATCTTCACCCAGCAGGCGCTCGCCGACCTGGCCGGCAGCGCCGGCCTGGACCCTGAGCAGGCTCGCGGTGTCCTGGCCAACCCGGACGCCTACCTGGACGCCGTCCGTCAGGACGAGCGCGCCGCCGCCGCCAGCGGTGCCCAGGGCGTACCGTTCTTCGTCTTCGACGGTCACGAGGCCCTGTCCGGGGCGCAGCCCCTCAGCGCCTTCCGTAACGCGCTGAACGCCGCCTGGCAGAAGCGCGTGGTCGACGACCTAGAGGAGGGCGCGGTGTGCACCCCCGACGGGACCTGCGCCGGCCCGGCCCGCCCGTAACCGCCTCCGCCCCACAGCGCGCCGGCCTGGCACCGACAGGCCACGGTGAACTGGCGCCACTGCGCACTGGGTCCCAGCCGGGCGTTGAGGCTGATGGTGTCGCTGATCCGGGTGATGATGTCGTCCGCCGGGCCACTCATGTTGGCCAAGGCAGCGCAACACATATCGGGCTGGGTCGCTGTCCCAGCCCTCGTCTACCTCGCGACACTCGTCCCGATCGTTCTGGCGTGGAGGCACAGCAGTCTCGTGCGGGTCGATGATCTCGATGGTGGCCAATCGTTTGTGGGGGTCCATACCGATGATCACTGGTCCCACGTTCACTCTCCTCGCCGTGCAGGGGTTGTATCGGGCGAGGTGGGCAGCGCTACTTCGAGCTGGGCAGACCCCTCTTGAGCCACACCCCGCCACGGTGCTCGACGGGGACACGCCATGAGAGAGCCACACCGAACAGCAGGGTGGGCAGCCGCTAAGGGAGCCACCCGCCGAGCACCTCGACCTAGCCTGGCCGGGCATCGGTCGTACCGCCATTCAACAAGTAGCCGCTGGTCGTGTGCCGGGTGTCCCGTCATGTCGCTGTGTCCGGGGTACGCGGCGCGTGTGCACGGTGCAAAAGCTCGGCGGTCGCCTCCCACAGCCGCCGCTCCCGGTCGCGGTCGTGTGCGACTGGCTGCACCTCGGTCACTTTGGTCTTCACCACGAACGCGCCGTCACGCAGGTGCGCCCACTGGTCGTCGAAGGCCATCGCGGCCAGCAACGGCCCCGAGCGCTGCGGCGTCGAGACGCCGGGAATCCTGCCCAGGGCGCGGCTCATCGCCTGGAACGCCGCGGGGGCGCCGCGGCCCAGCGCGGTGCCGGGCATCCAGCCCGGCTCGAACACGGACACGTTGATCCCCGGGCCGGCCTGACGCTGCAGTTCGTGAGCGTAGTAGAGGATCGCGAGCTTGGCGTTTGAGTAAGCGACGCCGGCGGCCGTCATGTCCGGGGTTTGGTCGCCACCGGCCGGGCGAGCGAGCTCGACGGGGTCGGCCCACTCGGCCTCGGCCACGTGCAGCAGCTTGCGCCAGAAGTTGGCGTGGTAAGTGTTCGAGCCGACCAGCACGACCCGTGCCGGGGCCGTGAACGAGGTGAGCAGGTCGCCGATGAGTTGCGCGTGGGCTAGGTGGTTAACGGCGAAGGTCAGCTCGTAGCCGTCGGCCGAGGCCCGCCGGGTGTCGGCCGACATGGTGCCGGCGTTGGCGACCAGCGCTCGCAGCGGACGGACGGCGCCGTCAGCGAGTAGGCCGCGGGCGGTGGCTGCGGCCTCGCGGACGTCGGCCAGGCTCGCCAGGTCGCAGCCGATCTCGTGGACACGCGCCCCGAGGGCACGAGCCTCGTCGGCGACCGCGGTCAGGTCACGCCCGGCGCGGCCGACGAGCAGCAGGTCGGGTCGTTGCCCGTCCGGGCGGCCGGCCATGGCCAGCACGGCGTGGCGGCCCAGGTTGCGCGTGGGGCCGGTGATGAGGACGGTTCCGGGCTCGGTCATGGCTCCAGCCTGCGAGTGCGTCCGTGGCACAGGCAGCCGTCCGGTTTTCGTAGGACTGCCGGTACCAGGACAACTGGTGCAGGCTCGTCCAGAATGGACCACGTGGAGGCGTGGGAGTTCGGCCGGACGGTGCGCCGCTGGCGCGACCGGGTGGCGCCCGAGGCCGTCGGCGTCCCGGCGGGCCGGCGGCGCCGGGCCAGCGGGTTGCGCCGCGAAGAACTGGCCGCGCTCGCCGGCATCTCGGCCGACTACCTGACCCGCCTCGAGCAGGGCCGCGCGACGGCACCGTCGACGCAGGTCGTGGAGTCGCTGGCCCGCGCACTGCGCCTGGCCAACACCGAACGCGACCTGCTCTACCGGTTGGCCGGGCACGCCGCGCCCGGCCCGGACGTCGTGCCCTCGCGGGTCACCCCAAGCGTGCAGCGGCTGCTCGACCGGCTCTCGCACACGCCGGTGGTCGTCTACGACGCCACCTGGACGCTCGTGCTGGCCAACGCGCCCTACCACGCGCTCATGGGCGACACGACCACCTGGCGGGGGCTGGAACGCAACGCCGTCTGGCGCAACGTCACCCGGCTGCCCTCGCGGGTCGTGCACACTCCGCAGGAACAGGCCGAACACGAAGCCCGGCTCGTTGCCGACCTGCGCCTTACCGCGTCGCGCTACCCCGCCGACCGCGCGCTGCGGCGGCTGGTCGCCGACCTGGCCGCCGGCAGCCCGCGATTTGCCGAGCTCTGGGACGCCGAGGCCCCGCCGTCTCTGGCCGACCCGTCCCGGCGCAAGACCATCGACCACCCGGCGGTCGGCCCGATCACCCTCGACTGCGACACACTGCTCGTCGCCCTCGACGACCTGCGCATCAGCGTCTACACCGCCGAGCCCGGCACCGAGGACGCCGACCGCCTGGCCCTCGCCGCCGTCCTCGGCACCCAGTCGCTTCAGCTCTGACTACGAATGTTCGGAGGTGTCGGGTGAAACGCCGCCGGCCGTCGGTCGGGGTCTCGGCCTGAGGTCCACTCATGCCACCGACCGAGCGTTCTTGGCCGGCCGTCGACACCTGTTGAAGAACGAGTGGCCGACCGGTCCGGGTGTCATCGGTGGGGCGATGGGAGCGTTGGGGAGCAAATGGGGAGCAGACAGACGCGTTCAACGGCTCTGAACTGCATTCAACGACTCTGAACGGACCTGCGCCAACCTGCGAAAGCGCATTTCCGCTGGTCAGCGAAATGTACCGTCCATAGTTGACACGGTAGGGGTCACTGGTTCATTCCCAGTATCGCCCACCAGTTGTATGTACTGGTCAAACAGGCCGTCGGTGATCTCCACCGGCGGCTTGTTGCGTTGTGCCAAGATCTGACGGCGATGGCGTGGCGGCGGCGCCGGCCGTCGAGGATCGCCCGAAGGTGTGGAGATTGGTTGTGGCGCAGCTGAAAGTGGCGGTTCTGGTGTCCCACACGGGGTCGAACTCTCGGGCGCTGCACGAGGCGTCGCTGAGGGACGATGCCGGGTTCGGGATCTGCCTGGTGGTGAGCAACAACAGCGGCGCGCGGGCGCTGGAGTACGCGCGCGAGCAAGGGATTCCGAGCCGGCACATGTCGGTGCGCACGCATGGGACGCCGGAGGAGTTGGACGCAGCGCTGCTGGACGAGCTGGTGACGCGAGGCGTCGACCTGGTGGTGACGGCGGGCTACATGAAGAAGCTCGGCCCACGCACGCTGGCGGCGTACGAGAACCGGATCATCAACATCCACCCGTCGCTGCTGCCCAGGCACGGCGGCCCGGGAATGTACGGGATGGCGGTCCACGAGGCGGTGCTCGCGACGGGCGATGAGGTAACGGGGGCGTCGGTGCACCACGTCACGGCGGAATACGACGCCGGCGAGGTGATCGCACGGCGCGAAGTGCCGGTAATGGCCGGGGACACGGCGGAGGGCCTGGCGGCGAGGGTGCTGGCGGTTGAGCATCAGCTGCTGCCGGAGGTGGTTCGGCGCATCGCTGCCGGAAAGGGCTGAGGGCCGGCGGCCCGTGAGGGAAACCCCTGGTGTGCGCCGGGTAGAGGGCGTGAGACCGGTCATGGCCGCCCGCATCGTGCGAGGGTTCGCGCGAGGGCGAGCAGTGCCGGGATGCGAGTTCCGCTGTCCACGATCGGAGGTCGCGGCAAGGTCGAGCCGCTGCTGGTGCTCGGCGTCCGGCTGAAGCGCATGGGGCGGCGGGTCCGGTTGTGCGCATCGCCGGAGTTCCATGGCCTGGTGGAGTTCCACGGGCTGGAGTTCGCGAGGATCGGCCCGGTGGGGTGGGAGAAAGCGCTGCGAGACCCGGAAAGAATCGTGCCGGCGATCGTGGCCAACCAGTTCGCGACGCTGCGAAACGCGGCGGCGGACTGCGATGTGGTCGTCGGGGGCAATCAGCTGCTGGTGACGGCGCCGACGGTCGCGGAATCCCTCGGCACCACCTACCTACACGTGGCCCAAAGTCCGATCGGCCTGCAACGGATCGCGGAGCGCAACGCCGTCTGGATCGACGGGCTCAATGCGCTGCGCGGCGTTGGGACTGGGACCGATCGACGGCCAGAGGAGGAGCGGATCGCGCTGTGGGAGGCCGTGGGCCGGATTCTCGAACGAGCGGTCACGGGCAGACGGAGGCCGGACGACGTCGAGAAGTTGATCTGCGCGGCGGGTCACATCGAGCAGGATCTGACGCCATGGCTGAGACATCTCGACTTGTTGACGGGGGCCGAGGCGGATGCGGGCATCGCGGCCCTGGTGGAGCACTGGGCTCAGGACATCGGCGAAGGGCACGAGCCGTCGCTGTGGTGGTATCCGGACAACCCGGCGCGGCCGGTTCGCGACTGGCTCCGCTCGGATGGGCTGCGCGGGCGTCTGTCCCAAATGGACACTCGGGCGGGCGCTGGCGGCGATCGACCGGATGTGACGCGGGTTGCGCCGACAACGCGTCGGTCGGCGCCACCGCGAGTTCAGGTTCGGTTGATACCGAAGGTGTCGACCGGTCAGACCTGGGGCTCCGCCACGGCGCGCTCGGCGAGGACGCGGCTCGCCTTGGCCTGGGCGCGGGCCGCGTAGCGGCCGGACGCCACGAGCGGGATCACGAACGCGAGGACCTGCACGGCGATCAGCGGCACGGTGGCGGCGTTGTCGAGGGCGATGATCAGGGCCGCGGCGACCGCGCCGCCGACGAAGGCGGCGGCCCAGATGCTGGTCAGCACGACGTTGACGTGGATGAAGCGCGGCGCGTGCCACAGCTCCCGGGGGACCTGCTTGCGGGAGATCGACAGGGTGAACGGCCGGCGCACGGCCAGCGACGCGAGGGCGGTGACGGCGAGGGTGCCGTTGGCCAGGACGGTGATCCACCGGCCCAGTCCGGACGTCGGGTCGACGATGGCGATGACCGCCATGACGATGAAGAACACGGTGGTGGCGGCGCCGAGCAGGTCGACGTTGCGGTCCCGCAGCTGCGCGACGAGCAGCAGCAGGGAGGCCACGGCGGCGGCGCTCAGCCCGAGGCGCCAGTCGAAGGCGCTGAGCAGCGCGTAACACAGCCAGGGCGCGAAGCCGCGGACGTAGTTCACCGGAGGTCCCCTCTACGTTCCAAAATTAGACGGTCCAACTATGGACCGTCCGAGGCGACCTGTCCAGTCAGCGGGCCACGCCGGTGTCGGTGAGGAGCCGCTCGCTCTCCTGGATGGCGTCGGCCTCGCTGCCCGGGTCCAGGCCGCGGGTGAGCAGGAAGTACAGGCCCCCGGCGACGGCCATCGAGATGATCCACGAGATGTCGACGCCGTGCAGGTAGTCCTCGGCGAGGAAGCCGACGTAGTCGGTGCCGACGACGACGAACGGGATCTCCACCAGCACGCCGAGCAGCAGGCAGAGGATGCCCTTGCCGTTCCACGCGCCGTAGATTCCCTTGGGGGTGAACAGATCGGTGATCGCGTAGTGTCCTCTTCGGACGAAGAAGTAGTCCGTGAGGTTGATGGCGGTCCACGGCGCGAGCAGGTAGAGCATGACCAGCAGGCTGTCGCTGAGGGCGGCGCTGGCGTTCTCGAGGACGCTGCCGAGGATCCACCACACGACGGCGAGGACGAGGATCACGACGACGCGCAGCCGGCGGGTGGGGTTGACGGGGCGCAGCGAGTCGGCGGCGGTGACCACGGTGAGCATGCCGCTGTACGCGTTCAACCCCATGGTGACAACGAGGACCAGCACCGAAAGCACCGTGAGCACGCCGCCCAAGCCGGCCACGACGTGGTTGCCGGAGGCGTAGATGCCGGCCAGGGCGTCGCTGACGCCCAGCTTCGCGCCCAGCCACGCGCCGACCGGGATGAGCCAGATCGGCGAGGCGGAGGCGCCGACGAAGACGGAGACCACGATGGAGGCGGGCTTGGTGTCGCGGGGCAGGTAGCGCGAGTAGTCCGAAACGTACGGCGCGTACGTGAGGTTGTAGGAAGCGCCAACGGCGAACATGCCGAGGAAGCCGGCCCAGGTGAAGGCCCCGGCATCGCCGCCCCCTCCGCCTCCGTTGCCGGTCGCGATGGCGACGGTGAGCACCAGCCACAGCGGCAGCGACGCCCAGAACAGGATCTGGAACGCCCGGTGCAGCCAGTCGTGGCCGTAGATGGCGATCACCGCGGCCAGCACGGTGCAGCCGATCGCGACGACGGCGGGGTCCCAGCCGAAGATCCCGCTCAGCCCCCGCTTGAGGATGACGACGTCGACGACGTTGAACATGACGAAGGTGAAGGCGGTCGCGACCAGCGCGAGGATCACGCCGCGGTACCCGAACTGGGCGCGGGACTGGATCATCTGCGGCAGCCCGAAGTTCGGCCCCTGCGAGGCGTGGAAGGCCATGAACCCGGTGCCGAGCAGGATGCCGAGCACGCCGGCGAGCGCGGTCTGCCCCACGGTCAGGCCGAACGCCGTCGGGCCGAGCAGGCCGATGCCGACGGTGAACGGCTGGAAGTTGCCCATGAACCAGAACGGGCCCTGCGTCCACAGCTTGCCGTGCCGTTCGGTGTCGGGCACCCAGTCGATGGAGCGCTTCTCGATGGCGGACGACTCGGTCACGGGTGCCTCCTGCTGGCGTTTCGAGGTGGGAAGCGTGACTCATGCCGGGCCCGCGACGCATTGGGCGAACATGGCGAATTCGTGCCGAAGCGTCGTAGGATCCTCCAGTGACGACGCTCCGCGATCTGCTGGCGGAACCGGCGCTGCGGCTCGATCTGCTGGTGGGCGGCGACCTCGACCGGGAGATCCGGTGGGTCCACGTCACGGAACTCGCCGACGCCTCGCCGTACCTCGTCGGCGGCGAGCTGGTGCTGACCGCCGGCATCTGGCGCGGCCGGCGGCACTCGGCGGCGGCGTTCGTCGCGGCCCTGCGCCGCCGGGACGTGGCCGGCATCGGCTACGGCCTGCTCGAAGGCGACGAACTGGTGCCGACGGCGGTGGTCAGGGCCTGTCGGGAGCGCGGCGTCCCGCTGTTCCTGGTGCCGATCAGCACCCCGTTCATCGCCATCACCCAGTGGTTCGTCGATCGGCTGGCGGACAAGCGCGAACGCAGCCTGCACGACGCCCTCAAGCTCAGCGCGGACCTGCTGGCCGCGGCCGAGCTGGACGAGCCGCGCAGCGCCCTGGCCCAGGTCGCACGTCTGGTCTGCCGCTCCACCGGCCTCGACGTCTGGATCTGTGACGGGGACGGCCGCGAGCTGGCGCGGGCGGGCGCCCAGGTGCCCTCGGGTGACGTACGGGAGGGCGTGCCGGGCTGGACCGCCTTCCCGATCGGGATCCGGCACGACGCGGTGATCGCGGTGCGGGCCGCCACGGTGGACGTGGAGGTGCGGCCCCGGCTCGACGCCGCCAGCCCGGTCGTCGGCCTCATCCTGGCCAAGGAGCGGGCGGTTCGCGAGAGCGAGCGCCGGCTGGCCGGCGAGGTCATCTCGCTCATTCTCGGCCGCCAGTTCGACACCGCCGCGGCCCGCATGCCGTACTACGACCTGGATCCGCTCGGTCCGCTGGTGGCGATGGTCAGCTCGGTGGCCGACCGCGAGGCGGCCCTGCGCGCCGCCGAGCGGTGGCTGACTGAGCTCGACCGGTCCGGCGTCGTCGCCCTGCGCGGCAACGAGTTGATGTTCGTCCTGACCGCACAGCAGCTGGACGACGCTGCGATCCGCGACCTGGCGCGCGACCTCGCCGCCCGCCTCGGCGCGATCGCCACGGGCACCGGACCGGTGGTCGCCCGCGTGTCGGATCTGCGGCGCAGCCTGGTCCAGGCCCGCCACGCGTGCGAGCTGGGCCGCCGGCGCGGCGGCGGCGTGGTCGTCTCGCACGACCTGAGCGGCGATCACAACCTGCTGCTCGCGCTCCAGGACCAGGACGTGCTCGACACGTTCCGCGAGTCGCTGCTGGCGCCGCTCGCGGCGTACGACGCCGAGCACCACGCCGACCTCGAGCTGACGCTGACCACCTTCCTGGAGACCGGCGGCCGCTGGCAGGACACCGCGGAGCTGCTGCACATCCACGTGAACACCCTGCGGCACCGGCTCGGCCGCGTCGAGCAGCTGACCCGGAAACGGCTCGACTCCACCCCCGATCGGGTCGACCTCTGGTTGGCGCTCAAGGCATCCCGCGCCGGCACACCGGACACGTAGGACGCTGTGTCGCCGACGGGTCGGAGGATGCTGGCGGATGGCCCTCCGGACGCCGTCGACCTCGTGGCGGCGGTCAGGCAAACCGCCACGCGGCTTCAGGAAACCCTCGGCGGGCTGCCACCGAACCTGTGATGATCCAGTCGTGGACGACTGGTTGGCCGACACCCGCACCTCGTACGACACCGTCGCCGTCAGCTACGCCGACAAGATGCGCGACGCCATCGCCGGCGATCCGCACCTGCGCGCCGCGCTGGCGGTGTTCGCCGAGCAGGTGCAGTCCGGGCCGGTGGCCGACGTCGGCTGCGGCCCCGGGCACGTCACCGCGCACCTGAACCGGCTCGGCGTCGACGCGTTCGGCATCGACCTCTCCCCCGGCATGATCGACATGGCCCGGCGCGACCACCCCGGCCTGCGGTTCGAGGTCGGCTCGATGACCGACCTGCGCCTGCCCGACGCCTCGGTGGGCGGCCTGATCGCCTGGTGGTCGCTGATCCACATCCCCGACGACGAGGTGCCGACCGTGTTCGCGCACTTCCACCGGGTGCTGTGCCCGGGAGGGCCGCTCCAGCTCGGATTCCACGTCGGCGACGAGTCGCGGTTGAAGACCGCCGGCTACGGCGGCCACCCGATGAAGGTCCACGTGCACCGCCGCCGGCCGGACACGGTGGCGTCCTGGCTGCGGGACGCCGGGTTCGCGATCGAGGCCCAGTGGCTGTGCGAGCCGGACGCGGCGGTGCCGCAGGCGTTCGTGTTCGCCCGTCGATGACAACTTTTCACGGCGAAGCCGTGTCTGGTTCTGTGTGACGACCGAAACCCGCACGGACGAGGCGTACCGGGATTTCGTCCGGAGCCGGGCCGCACCGCTGCACCGCACCGCGTATCTGCTGTGCGGCGACTGGCACCTGGCCGACGACCTGGTCCAGGAGGCCCTGGCCAAGGCCTTCCGCCACTGGCGGAAGGTGCGGCGGGCCGACAACCCGGACGCCTACGTGAAGCGAATCCTCGTCAACGAGGCCAATCGCCACTGGCAGCGCCGGGCGGCGCCGCCGACGGACATCGTCGCGGCGGAGGCGTCGGCGCCGGATCCCGCGACCCGCCTCGTCGAGCGCGACGAGCTGCTGCACGCCTTGCTGTCGCTGCCGGTGCGCCAGCGGGCGACCGTCGTCCTGCGCTACCTGGAGGGCCTGAGCGAGCGGGAGACCGCCGCCGTCCTGAAATGCAGCGAGGGCACCGTGAAGAGCCAGGCGTCGCGGGCGCTGGCCGCACTGCGAACCGTTCTGAACCGAGAGGAACTGCCGCTATGACGTCGCAGGAACAACTCCTGAGCACCGCGCTGCACGACATCGTCGCCGAGCAGCCCTTCGAGCCGGACCTGGTGGCCATCGAGCGCCGCGGCCGCCGCCTGCGGCGCCGAGCGACCATCCGGTTCGCCGGTGCCGGTGTCGCCGTCACGGTGGCGGCAGTCGCGATCGGCACCTCCGTGGGCCCCCGAGGCCGGCCCGACGTGGCCGAGCCACCGCTGCTGCTGCTCGCCGACAAGATCGCGACGGCCCCGAAGGTCCCCGGCGACGCGACCCTGATCAAGTCCGACGAGGCCGAGGACTCGGGCAAACGGTCCGTCGGCTGGGAACTGTGGGGCGACGACGGCACGGGCTACGTCAGCCTGGACCGGGATCGCCTGCCGACGCTGGTCGCCGGCCACAACAGCGTGCGGGAGCCCGCGTTCGTCCAGGACGTCGCGGCGGCGGAATACGCCGCCAAGGCAGACCTGGACCGCGCCCGCGAGCGGATGGCCTACGACGCCTTCGGTCGCGACACCCATCCGGCGAACCCGAAATACGAGGTCGACGACTGGATCTGGACCAACAGCGTGAACGCGCTCAAGGTCGGCGCCGGCAACCCGGCCGTGCGCGAGGGCGTGATGCGGCTGATCTCCACGCTGCCGCACGTCACCGTCGAACCGACCGTGACCAACGGCAAGCCCACCCTCACCCTCACGGACAACGAGCCGGCCGTCGAGGCCGGCATCAGGTCCATGCCCGCCTTCACCCAGATCCTGGTCGTCACCGCCGACACGGGCGTGCCGGTCCGGTTCCACGGCTACATCGGCAAGAAGGACACCGGCGGCGGCACCAACTACGAGATCTCCCGCGTCACGCTGGCCGACGTGGCCGCCGGCAGGTTCTGACGTGGTCAGCGGCCGGCCGGGTCGGCGATCGACGCGGCCTTTCCGCGCATCGCCGACAGGACCGCGGCCAGCACCATGACACCGGTCAGCGTGTAGAAGGCCGTGCCGAGGCCGTCGGTGAAGACGGTGGCGAGTTCCCCGTGCAGGCTCGTGGTTCCGACGAAGATCGCGAACGCCGTGCCGCGCGGGATGGCGTTCGCGGCGACGAGAATGGCCGTGGTGAAGGAGAACACCATGCCGATGCTGGCGAACGTCCTCAGCAGACCGGAGGCGATGCCCAGCCGTTGCGGCGGAACGGCCTTCATCACCGCCGAGCTGTTGGCCGGGTAGAACAGGCTGCCGCCGATCATGATCACCGCGTTGCCGAGCGCGGCCAGCCAGAGGCCGCTGGTCGTCGTCATCTGCGCGAAAATCACCAGCGCCACAACGGAAATCGCCAGTCCGACGGTTGCCGGGATCACCGGACCCAGCCGGTCGGCCAGCCGCCCCGCGTAGGGGCCCACCGCCGCGCCGATCACGTAGCCGGGCAGCATCAGCAGGGACGCGTCGATCGGGCTCAGGCCACGCGGACCCTGCAGGTACATGATCACCAGGAACAGCACCGCGAAGCTGCCCAGGCCCTGGAGGAGCGCGGCCAGCAGCGACGGCGTCACCGTGGGGATGCGGAACAGGAACAGGTCCAGGGTCGGCTCCTGCTGCCGTTTCTCGATGAGCACGAAGACCGCCAGCAGCGCCAGGCCGCCGATCAGGTAGCCGATCACCTTGGCGCTCAACGGTTCCGAGGCCAGTTCGGTCATCGCCCAGGCCACCCCGAACAGGCCAAGGCCCAGCGTGATCGCGCCCGGCAGGTCGAGCCGCCGGCGGGTGCGCGGGCCGGCGTCGTGCAGGACCCTCGCCGCCAGGACCAGCGCGATCACGCCGATCGGCAGGTTGATCCAGAAGATCCAGCGCCAGGACACGTAGGTGACGATCACGCCACCGAGCAGGACGCCCAGCACCGAGCCCACCGAGTAGCCGAGCGCGTTGAAGCCGTACGCGCGGCCCCGCTCGGCCGGCGGGTACAGCTCGGAGATGATCGCGCCGCTGTTGGCCGCGATCAGGGCGGCGCCGATCCCTTGCAGGACCCGGAATCCGATGATCGCCACCGCGTTCCACGCCACCGCGCACAGCACCGACCCCAGCACGAACACCGCGAACCCGGCCCGGTACATCCGCACCCGGCCGAACATGTCCCCCAGCCGTCCCAGCTGCGTTGCCAGCACCGTGACGACCAGCAGGTAGCCGATCACCACCCAGGTCACCGCCGACAGCGAGACGCCCAGGTCGTGCTCGATCGCCGGCAGCGCCAGCACCACGATCGTGCCGTCCACCGCCGCGATGAGCACCCCGATCATCACCACCAGCATCCCCAACGTGCGCCGCCTGCCGGTTGTCACCGACCCGCCCGCTTCCCGATCGCCACGCATCGCCGCCCCCGTCTCGTCTTCGGCCTGGCCGCGGCCCTCGGCCCGCCGCCATCCACGTCTAGGATGCTAGCATTCTAGCGTCATGGCGAGCGGGGCCGGCATCCTCGACGCGCCATGGCCTGAAATCCCGTGCAGCAACGAAATTCCACCCCGGCGGAAGTGAGACAGAGGAAAGGGTGACCGAGAACGGCGAACCCTCAACGCCGCACGACTGGACTGCCCGAGTGACGGAGCCGGTCACCCTCCACAATAGACATGCTCCCAACGCCAAGTGACCGCTGCCATCCCTACCCCTGCTCCGATCAGGGATCAGATCCCCCCTTTGAGATCAACCTCCACGGCCGCCTCCCGCTACTACGCTTGACCGCACACTGGTGCGCCCACAGAATGCGGTGAAACCCATGACAGCTATGGAAACCGGGGAATCGGCCAGACTTCTCAGGGAGATGGCCCGGCCGTTCGTCGGGGACTGCCCGGACCTGGCTCTCCAGAAGGCGATGGTGGAGGCGCTGGAAGGGGGCATCAAGAAGGACACCTCCCACGACAAGCACGTGATGTTCGTCGGCGCGTTCGAGCTTCCCGTCATCCCGGCCAGCCAGCAGGACTTCGACCAGATCAAGCTGGTGGACCTGCCGTCGAACTTCGAGGCGGACGGGACCCTCGCCCATTCGCTGCCCGGCAACCTGAACGGGTTCGAGCTGGTCGAGGCGATCGGCATCCAGGGCCAACTGGTCCGCTTCAGCCTGCTCACGATGAACGCGGCCCGCCAGCTGGACTACCTGCGCCGCAGCGGGTTCGTCGGGAAGGGCTGGAAGGTCGTCGTCGAGATCCACTACTACCGCAGGCGCCAGACCGTGGTGAAGGACATTCTGCACAAGGACACCTACGGGCAGACGCTGTTCGTCAACCTGAACTACGACACGGAAGTGGACATCCCGGGGCCGGAGTACATCCTGAACCCGGCGGTGGTCGACGAGCACGAGGCGCAGATCGTGCTGACGCTGCCGGAGAAGTTCATGGACGACCTGCGGTGGGTCCGTGGCCAGCTGGGCCGACCCACCGAGATCAGTATCGCGACGGTCAAGCCGAAGCAGTTCGTGGCGTTCGTGGACGAGGCGATCCACCACATGAGCCCGCAGCTGGGCGGCCGGACGGTCACCAGCAACCAGCTCCTCACCTTCCTGGGCAAGACCTACAGCGAGAAACACGTGCAGGATGCCAAGGCCGCGCGCAAGGCGTTCCGTTCGGCGCCGTCGACCATCAAGGGGATGGTCCGGGCCCTGCACAAGTCGCCCAAGCCGTTCTCCCAGTACCTCAAGGTGATTCAGGTGGACCAGGTCATGTGGTTCAACCTGATGGAACTCGCCGAGACGCCGAACGCCGTGATCAACCGGCTCGCCCTCACGGACGCGCGCCTGCGCGCCGACCTCATCGACGAGCTGCTGGACGAGAACTGGGAGGGCTACAGCAACGTCTCCATCCCCGGAGCCGGCACGGCGCCGCTGGCCGAGGGCAAGCTCAAGCGGCAGGCGAGCCGTGACGCGCTCACCGGCCCGGTGCCGGCGCCGACCACGGACGACCGCCGCTTCTTCCGGACCTGGGTGCGGGTCATCAAGCTCTGACGGGTGCGGGCGCCGCCGGCGGCGGCGCCCGCGACGTCACGCCACCAGCCCGGCGAGCTTGGCGGGGTTCACCACCATCAGGGACCGCCGAACCCCGTCCGCGGCGGCGTCGATGCCGATCAAGGCGACCGGCTCGCCGTCCCGGGTCATGAGCACGGCCTGACCGCCGTTGGCGTCGACGATCGACGCCTGAAGGCCGGTGCCGAACTTCGTCGCCATGCCGGCGATGAACCGGGCGACCCGTTCCCGGCCCACGACCGGCATCCGCGCGGCTGACACCACGCCGCCACCATCGGAGTACGACACGGCGTCCTCGGTCAGCAGCTTCTCCAGCGCGGCGAGGTCGCCGCTGGTGGCGGCGGCCAGAAACGCGCCGAGCAGCCGGCTGCGCTCGGCCGGCGCGACGGGGGCGTGCCGCTCGTCGGCCAGGTGCACCCGGGCCCGCCGCGCCAGCTGCCGGGCGTTGGCCTCGGTGGTCTCCAGCACCTCGGCGATGTCCCGGAACGAGTAGTCGAACGCCTCCCGCAGCACGTAGGCGGCGCGCTCGCGGGCCGGCAGGCGTTCCAGGAGCAGCAGAACCGCCAGGTCGAGGGCCTCGGCCCGCTCCGCGCCGAGGGTGGGGTCGTCCGCGGTGGACACGGGTTCGGGCAGCC
Organism: Kutzneria buriramensis; assembly: GCF_003387475.1. Classification (GTDB taxonomy): domain Bacteria; phylum Actinomycetota; class Actinomycetes; order Mycobacteriales; family Pseudonocardiaceae; genus Kutzneria; species Kutzneria buriramensis. Next base: position 29,161 of record NZ_QUNO01000034.1, read on the forward strand.
ACGGGCCGACGTAGACCTCGCGGCGGGCGCGGGCCGAGGTGACGGCGGTGATCGCCAGCCGGGTGGTGACCGTGGTGAGGAAGGCCGCCGGATTGCGCACGTCGTCGAGGTCGGTGCGGGCCCAGCGCAGCCACGCCTCCTGCAGCACGTCCTCGGCGTCGGCGACGCTGCCGAGCATCCGGTACGCGATGCCGAACAGGCTCGGCCGCACCTCGTCGAACTGGGCCAGGGCTTCGGCGCCGCCCACGACCATCCTTCCTCCTTCGTCGGTTCGCCCCCTCGACCGCGCGGCCGCCCGTTTCGTGACACGCCGCGCTGTCACGTCCGGCGCCGCTGCCCGGTCGTAGCGGGTGCTCCCGGCGGAAGGACACCAGTGATCGAGCCCGACAGCAATTCGGCGGACGAGTCCCGCGCGCCGCGGGACCCCGTTTCCGTGGCGGCGCGAATTCACCGGTTCGCGGCCCAGGTCGTGCGCATCTACCTGGGCCGGGACGACGAGCCGGAGCCGCCGCCGGACCCCGACCCGCCGTGACGCCGTCACGTTTCGGCGCGCCGCGTGGTCGAGGGGGCGAACCGAGCGTGAGGAGAGACCGATGCGAGTGGCGGTGGCCGGCGGGACCGGCCTAGTGGGCAAGCTGGTGGTGGCCGAGCTGGACGCCGCCGGGCACGAACCGGTGGTGCTGGCCCGGTCGACCGGCGTCGATCTGGTCAGCGGGGACGGCCTGCCCGGACGGCTGGCCGGCTGCGCGGAGATCGTCGACGTCACGAACATCGTCACCCTGCGGCGCCGGCAGGCGATCGGCTTCTTCGCCGCGACGGCGCACAACCTGGTCACCGCGGGCGCCGAGGCCGGCGTGCGGCAGGTGATCACGCTGTCCATCGTCGGCATCGACGACGTGGACCTCGGCTACTACGCCGGCAAGCGCACCCAGGAGGAGGTCGTGCGCAACGGCCCGCTGCCGTGGAGCATCCTGCGCGCCACCCAGTTCCACCAGTTCCCCGAGACCCTCATCGACGACACCCGCGGGCCGTTCGTGATCGTGCCGAGCTCGCTGTCGCAACCGGTCGCCGCGGCGGAGGTCGCCCGCGCGCTGGTCGCGCAGGTCGGGCAGGAACCGGCCAAGTATCTGCCGCCGATCGCCGGCCCGGAGACGATGCGGATGCCGGACATGGCCCGGCAGTTGGTGCGGGCCAAGGGTCTGCGCAAGGTCGTCGTCCCGGTGCGGCTGCCGGGCCGGGTCGGCCGCGGCATGGCCGGCGGCGCGCTGCTGCCGCACGAGCCGTACACCCAGGGCACGACGACCTTCGCCCAGTACCTCGAACGGAGCTTCGCATGAACACCAGTTCATCGCCGCCACGCCCGGCACCGCGGCCGCGCCGATCACGTTGGTGGGCAGCGCGAAGGCGGTGCTGCACGACCCGCTGTTCAACCCGGGCGACACCGACTGCCCGACCGGGCAGGTCGGCTACGGCATGTGGCTCCAGGGCGCGAGTTACTGGAATCTCAAGGGCTTCACCGTCACCAGTTCCAAGAAGGGCATCGTCATGGACGGCGCCCAGCACGTCACGATCGACGGCGTCACCGTGCACGACATCGGGTACGAGGGCTTGCACTTCCGCAAGAGCAGCGCCTACGGCGTGATCAAGAACTCCACCGTCTACAACACCGGCCTGGAGCAGCCGGGCTTCGGCGAGGGGGTGTACCTGGGCTCCGCCAACAGCAACTGGGCCTGTTACGGCGCGAACGGCGGCAAGTCGCCCGACGGCGGCAACTTCGTCCAGGTGCTGAACAACAAGATCGGGCCGAACGTGGCCGCCGAGGGTGTCGACATCAAGGAGGGCACGCACGACGGCCTGATCTCGGGCAACACCTTCGACGGGACCGGGGAGAAGAACGAGAACTCCGGCGACTCGGTGATCGACGTCAAGGGCGACAAGTACACGATCACCGGCAACACCGCGAAAAACGCCTTCCTGGACACCTTCCAGGTGCACAACGTCTGGCAGAAGACGGGGTGCGGCAACACGTTCAGCAAGAACACGCTGACCGTGACCAGCGCCGACGGCTACGGCATCAACGTGACCGACCAGAGCCAGTGCACGTCCTCGAAGTCGCCGAACATCGTCGGCGCCTCGAACAAGAGCACCGGCGGCAAGGGCCTGTCCAAGGTGCCGACGACGCCCGGCATCTGACCACAGTGGAGGGTGGGGCCGTCCCGCATGTCAGCCGCGATGCCGGCCGGCCCCACTTCCCGTGGAAAAGATCGTGGTTGCGCGACCGGCGGTCGCGCTGCCATGATCTGGGCATGACCGAGAGAAAGGGCGTGTCCGCCCTGGCGCGATGACGCGCCGACCGCGGCGTGAGTTCCGCCGCGTCGAGGTTTCCGAGTTCCGGCCCCAGCTCGCGCGATCGCGCACGGAGTGGCTCGACCACGGGCTGAGCACCTCCTCCGCCGACCGTCCGGCAGCGGAAGAGGCCGTGACCAGGCTGTATTCCCTATTGGGGCAGCCGCCGCCCGAGTTCGTCTGGATCGGCTCGCCCGGGGCCGTCGGCACCGTGCTCGAACCGTCCGCCACCGTGCTGCGCTCGTACGGCGATCTGCCGCTGGTCAGCCGGCTGGCCAATCTCCTGTCCGCGCTGCGCCAACGGCTCGACGAGCACCTCAAGCCGCACAATCTATCCGTTGTGGACAGCGAGGTGCGGCAGCCGCTGCGCGAGTCGTTGCGGGTGGCGGTGGCCGACCGGATACGGGCCGAGGTGAACAAGCACTACGGCCTCTACTGGTACGGCCAGCAGGAGGCCGAGTGGGTGGCGTTCTACCAGGCGTGCCAGCAGGTTCTGGGCATCGAGCTCGATCCGGGGGACGCCGAGCAGCTGGAGTTGTGGGCGGCCACGGTCCGGTCCTGCGGCTGGTGGTGGCCACGTGAGGGCCGCTGTGTGATGGCCGAGCGGCCGCTGGCGATCAGGCTGGACAGCCAGCGGCGGCTGCACCACGAGGACGGGCCCGCCATCCTGTTCCCGGACGGCTGGGCGGTGCACTGCTGGCACGGCGCGCGCGTGCCGGAGTGGGTGGTGGCGGACCCGACCGTCGAACGGATCACCGCCGAGCGCAACATCGAGGTGCGCCGCTGCGCGATCGAACACCTGGGCTGGCCCAACTACATCGAGCGGGCGGGCCTGCGGTTGCTGGGCCGCGCACCGGATCCCGGCAATCCCGGCCGCGAACTGCGCCTGTACGACGACAAGTCGCCGTTGAAGGTACGGCTTCTGTTGGCGGTCAACGGTTCCGTCGAACGCGACGGCACGCGCCGCTGGTACGGGCTGCGGGTGCCGCCGTGGTTCACCGACCCGGTCGAGGCCGCCGGCTGGTCCTACGGCCTGACCGGCGCCCAGTACGCGCGGCTGCAACGCCGCACCTGAACCCCGACTCCCCCAAGGTGATCACCATGAAACTCGCGGAACTCCTCGACCTGTCCGGCCTCGACGTGCTCGACCACCTCTCTCGTGAGGTCGCCGTGCCGGTGGTGGACGGATTGCAGGCCCAGGGCGACCTGATCGTCGTGCCGCTGGGCATGCTCGGCATGACCGAGCTGCGGCGCGAGCGGCACTGGCGGCCGGTGACCCGCACCGGCGTCGAACTCGTCCGCGGCGAGGACGGCAACAACCCGCACACGCTCGTCGCCGACGACGGGACGTGCTGGTGGACGAACTACACCGGCTGGGACCGCACCGGTCTGGGCATCGCGGTGTTCGAGAACACCGCACCGGCCTACCTGGTGCATCCCGAGCACGGCGGCGCCGGCGTCGCCCGCGGGCGGTGGCTCGTGCGCCGTCAGCGGGAGCGCGGCGCCGACCCCCAGCGACCGACGGCGAACCTACTTGTCGCCGACTGAACATGAGTGGCTGATATCCGGTTGCGGCGCCGGCCACGCGCCACGAGCATGCCAGGGTGCGCTACTCGATCAACATCCCCAACTTCGGCGACTTCGCCGACGCCAGGAACGTGGCCCGGGTGGCCGTGGCGGCCGAGGAGGCGGGCTGGGACGGCCTGTTCGTGTGGGACCACGTCGTGCACGACAAGCGGATGCGGGCCGGCCAGCCGTTCGGCGACCCGTGGCTGCTGCTGACCGCGGCCGCGCTTGCCACCACCCGGATCCGGCTCGGCACGCTGGTCACCCCGGTGGCCCGCCGGCGGCCGGAGCAGCTCGCCCGCCAGGTCGCGACCCTGGACGGCCTCAGCGGCGGGCGGGTGGTCTTCGGCGCCGGCCTCGGCGGCCCGATCGGGGACGAGTTCGGCAGCTTCGGCGAGCCCACCGATCCGGTGCTGCTGGCCGCGCGGCTGGACGAGGGGCTGGCGCTGCTGGCCCGCTACTGGACCGGCGAATCCGTCTCCCACAACGGGATCCACTACCGGGTCGACGACGTCACCCTGCTGCCCGCCACCGTGCAGCAGCCCCGTCCGCCGATCTGGATCGGCGGCTTCTGGCCGGCCCGGCCGCCGATGCGGCGCGCCGCACGCTGGGACGGCGCGGTGCCGCTGTTCGAAACCGCCCGCCACGGCCAGATCCCGCCCGTCGACCAGGCCCGCGACCTGATCTCCTACCTCCGACGCCACCGCGGCGACGGACCGTTCGAGATCGTCCTCGGCGGGCAGACCACCTCGCACGAGCAGGTGGCGCCGCTGGCCGAGCTCGGCGCGACCTGGTGGGACGAGCGGTTCCCGATGAGCGGCGACGACTTCCACCGGCTCACGCCCGTGCTCCGTCGGATCGAGCAGGGCCCGCCGGCCGCCTGAGCAGCTCGGCCTCCGCGGCCGGGCTCAGCCCCACCTTCGGACCGAACCAGTCGGCGATTCGGGTCCGGCCCTCGGCGCACATCCAGCGCCACGTGTCGGCAACCGTTTGCGCCATCGGCCGACAGCGCAGGCCGGCGGCGTGAGCGCGACTCGTGTCGCGCTCCTGCACCGGCCGGTTCGGATGGTTCGGCGGCACCCAGATCGGCAGCTGGCTCCACGGCCTGATCCCGGCGGCGGTGATCGCCTCCGGGTCGATCCACCGCAGCTCCGCGCGGTCGCCGGTCACTCGGACGCACGTCTCCAGCAGTGCCGCCATCGTCGTGTGCCCCGGCGGGCTCGCCGCGTTGAACGTCCCGGCCACGCGTTTCTCTGCCGCGTCCAGCAGCCATGCCGCCAGGTCGCGGGCGTCCACCCACTGCGTCGCCAGATCCCTCGGCCCCGGCGCCGGCATCTCGCCGCCCCGAGCCGCCCTCGCCAACCACCAGGGCAGGCGGCCGACGTGCTCGTGCGGGCCGAGAATCAGCCCCGCGCGGGCCAGCAGCGCCCGGTCGTCGCCGAAGTGCCGCGTGACCACGAGCTCGCTGCCGACCTTCGCCGCGCTGTAGTCGCCGTCCCCGGCCTCGACCACCGGCGCCTGCTCCGTCATCCCGGTCCTCAACGGTTGCCGGTACACCGCGCCGCTCGACACGTACAGGTAGTGGCCGACACGGCTTTCCAACTGCCGCGCCGCGTCGGCCACGGCCTCGGGCGCGCCGCTCCAGGTGTCGATCACCGCGTCCCAGTGGCCGGTCAACTCGGCGATGCCGGCCGTGCGGTCGCCGCGCACCGCCTCCACACCGTCCGGCGCCGGACCCGTCAGGTCCCGGTTGAACACCGTCACCTGCCAGCCGCGCCGGACCGCGTCCGCCACCGCCGCCCGCCCCACGAACCTGGTCCCGCCCAGCACCAGCACACGCATGCCCGCCAGCTTGCCGGACTCTCGCCCGTGAGCGGCTCATCTGCTCCCCAAAGGGAAGTGAGCCACGCACGTGATCACCGGGTCGGCGCGGGGCTGGATTCGATCACGGGATCCGACCCCCAGCCCAGGCAGGACGGCGCCGGGTCGCGCACCACCCCCAGCTGGACGTCGACCTTGCCGTCGGGATGGACGCGGGTCGCCAGCATCAGGGTGTCGCCGGCCGGAATCGCCTGCGGCTTGATGGTGACCGTGTCGATGGCGGTCGAATCCTGCGGGACCTCCTCGATCAGCCACCCGTACGGCTCGGGGTGCCGGGGATCGGGGTGCGGCTCCTCCTTGCAGTGCGCGTCGTACGTCACCGCGTGCGCCCGCACGCCGAGCTTGGCCAGCTGCGCGTTCGCCCCCGTGACGCCGCTGATGTCGTGAATGGCCACGGTGACCGTGCCGTCGGCGTTCTGGGTCACCGCGTATGCCGGCGTGCCCGTTGTCACCGTCAGCGTGACGGCCAGGGCCGCGCCGGCCACGCCGATGCCGCCGGCCGCCAACGCGACCGGACGCACCCGGCTGCGGGGCGGCCGGTGCGCGGCCGCGAGCTGCTCCCCGTGCGCCTCGAGCAGATCACTCCACAGCTGGTTCTCGAACTCACCCATCTTGCCGCTCCTCCCTGCGCAGTCGGGTCCGCGCCCGGAACAACCGGACGCGCAGTGCGCCGGCCGACACCGCCAGCGCCGCCGCGGCCTCCTTCGGGGTCAGCCCGGCGAGGTCCACCAGCTCGACCGCCGTCCGATCGACCTCCGACAGCTCGGCAAGTCGGTCGATCAGCTCGCGGCCGTCCCGCTCGGCGTCGATCCGGGCCACCAGCTCGGCGATCTGGTCCGCCCCCAACTCCCGCCGCCCCGCGACCCGCAGTGCTGTCGCCCGGCGCTGCGTGGCCTGCTCGCAGTGCCGCGCGAACACCCGGCGGGCGATGGCGAACAGCCAGCCGCGCGCCGAGCCCTTCGCCGGGTCGAACGACGGGTAGGACGTCATCGCCTCCACGAAGGTCTCCGACGTCAGGTCGGCGACCGTGTACGGATCGGCGCTGCGGCGCGCGAAGAACGCCGCGATCCGGCCGACCTCGGCCTGGTAGACGGCCTCGAACTCGGCGAGCAGCCCGCGCGGCGCCGGCCAGGCGCGTGTCGTGGTCGGTTCTTTCACACCTTGAGGTTGGGCCACCGCGGCAGTCGCGTTACACGGCGGCTTCGAACAGCATGCACGTGGTGGTGGCGTGCGCGATCAGGCGACCCGAGGCGTCGGTGACCCGCCCCTCGGCGGTGGCGGTGCGCCGCCCGGTGTGGATGACAACGCCTTCCCCGGTAAGGGTTTCCCCGTCGGTCTGCGCCGGCCGGACGTAGTTCACCTTGAGTTCCAGTGTGGTGTAGCCGACGCCGGCGGCCAGTGTGGTGTGCACGGCACAGCTCATGACGGTGTCGAGCAAGGTGGCGATGATGCCGCCGTGCACGGTGCCCATCGGGTTTGCGTACTCGGGCCGCGTGGTGAGCGAGGCGACGAACCGGCCGGGCTCGACGACGTCGAAGGTCATGCCGATGAGCTGCCGGATGGGCGGGAAGTCGGCGGGCGGGTCGGCCTGCACCCGCCGCAGGGTCTCCAGGCCGGTGACGTCTGCAATGGACATTTACGTTCCTTGTCTCAGGGCGTGCTCGACCAGCTCGCGGACCTCGGCGGCCGCGTCGTCGAGGGGCGCGGTGCTCCGCTCGGCGCGGCAGAGGATCAGCGCGCCCTCGACCGCGCTGACGGTGAACGAGGCGAGCCGCCGGGCTCGCGCCTCGGGAAGACCGCGCCCGACCAGCAGCTCCGCCATGACGTCCTGCCAGCGGCGGAAGATCTCCGCGGCGGCCCGGGCCAGCTGCGGGGTGTCGTCGTCGGCGTCCACGACCACGGCGGCGACCGGGCAGCCGGCGCGGAACTCGCTGGCCAGCAGCTGGTCCCGCCACAGGCCGAACAGCGCGTCGACGGGGTCGCCGGCGGCCGCCTTGGCCAGCATGCGGTCGAGGACGTCGCCGGCCAGCGCGACGGCCTCCTCCAGCAGCTGGGTCCGGCCGCCGGGGAAGTGGTGGTAGAGCGAGCCGCGCGGGGCGCCGCTGTGCGCGAGCACGCGGTCCAGGCTGGTCGCGCCCACCCCGTACGCACGGAGCAGCTCGGTGGTGCTGCGCACCATCCGCTCCCGACTGTCGCTCCGCCGCGGGCTCACACCGGCCTCCATTCTAGGTAATATGACATACTACATAGAACACCGCGCAGGGAAAAGCCCCAGGTCAAAGACCTGGAGCTGGTGCAGGGAAGGACGCCTTACCCGCATTGAACGAGGGTAAGGCGTCCTTCCCTGCGTTGGAGAGGGTCAGCCGACCACGCGGTGGGAGGCCCAGAACGACGTGAGGTCGGTCGAGCCGGCCGCGGCCTGCGCCGCCGCCTTGAACTCGGCCGTGGTGGACACGCCGTACCAGTGCGACTGCGCGTAGGTCTTGAGCAGGTTCGCCATCGCGGTGTCGCCGATCAGCCGCTGCAGGTCGTGCAGGGTGCACTTGCCGTAGCCGTAGACGACCGTCGAGTACCGCGAGGAGTGCGCGTCCCAGTACGCCATCGAGTTGGTGAGCTTCTCGTCGGCCGACGCCCAGGTGATGCCGCAGCCCGCGCCGGTCACGCCGCGGTACAGATCCGTTGCGTAGTCGGCGAAACTCTCGTCCAGCCACGGCGAGTTGTACTCGTCGTCGCCGACGATGCCGTACCACCACTGGTGCGCGATCTCGTGCGGCAGCGCGACATTGGACACCAGGTCGAGCACGAAGCCCGGGTACTCCATGCCGCCGAACCAGAAGTTGTTGTCCAGCACGGCATCCAGCTCACCGTACGGGTACGCGCCGAACCGCCCGGCGTGCACGTCGACGGCGTCCGAGGCCAGGCTCAGCATGGAGTTGGCGCTGCTGGAGGAGATGCCGCTGACCGAGTAGACGTTGACCCGCACGCCCTTGGGGGAGGTCGTGCTGACCTTCGCGAACGGCCCGGCGGCCCAGGCGAAGTCGCGCACCTTCGACGCCGTCGCGCGGGTCGTGGTGGTGCTGCCGCTGGTGGTCTCGGTGGACGTGCCGGTCGCCGGCGTCAGCAGGCTGGTCGGGTGCACCAGCGTGACGTCGAAGTCGCCGGCCACCGTGTAGAACGACTCGCCGTTGTTGGTGTAGGGATCCAGGTGCCAGCCGGAGCCGTCCCGGATCGCCAGCACCGGCAGCGCGTTGCCGATCATGCTGTACGCCCCGTCGCGGCCGAACCGGTCGGCGCCGTCGGGCACCGCGATGCTCAGGTCGAAGCCGATGGTGGCGGACTGGTTCTGCGCCAGCGGCGACGGCAGCGTCACCTTCATGGCGGTGCAGTCCACACTCAGCGCCGACGCGGTGCCGCCGGTGACGTTCGTGACGGTGATCGGCGTGCTCGGGCAGGAGCCGTGCCAGTTGTCCCACAGCCGCAGGTACACCTCGGGCAGCGCGGTCGCCGAGCCGTTGGTGAAGGTGACGCTCTGGTGGCCGGTCCAGGTGTCGCCGGTGCTGTTGGACGTCAGGTTCACCGTGTACGCCGGGCTGATCGGCGTGCGGGTGGAGTCCGGGGGCGGCGGCGGGTTGCCGGTGCCGGTGGTCAGCGCGAAGTCGTCCAGCGCGAAGTTGGTGGCGAGGCTGGAGTCCTCCTTGCCGGTCACGGTCAGCGTCACGGTCTGGCCGAGGTAGCGCGACACGTCGACGCTGCGCTGGACGTAGCCGGTGTTCTTGTCCAGGTTGGAGTAGCTCGCGACGGTGTCGGAGCCGATCTGCACCGCCAGCGTGTCGTACTTGGTGCTGGTGGTGGTCTCCTGGGTGTCGATGTGGGACCAGAACGTCAGCGTGGCCGACGAGCACCCGGCGGGCAGGGTCACCGACTGCGACAGGGTGTCGGTGTGGGTGCGGCCGGTGCCGTCCAGCAGCGCCAGCCGGCTGCCGCCGTGCGCCGGCTCGGCCGACGTGCCGGCGACGACCGCGGCCGTCGAGCCGGTCCACGGCGCGGTGCCGGATTCGAAGTCGGCGTTGCCGATCACCTGGTCGCCGCAGGCCGCGGCGTGGGCCGCCGGGGCGACCAGCGCTGCTCCGAAAAGGCTTGCCGCCAGCGTGAGGGCGGCAGAGATCGCCCTGCGAGTCATGGGCTTTTCCTTTCGTGGCCCCGCCCGTCGGAGCCCTCGCCAGCGTCCCCGGGCGGGCCAGGCCCAACAACCCGCCACTAGTACTGTTTTCGCCCACCGCGTGACAATGCCGACTTCTGGTGGGCATGACCATCACACGTGAACGGGCCGAGTCCGCAGCAACAGGGCGAGCGTCGCGCCCACCACCACCAAAGGGGTGAGCCAGAGGAAGGTCTCGCCGATGGCGCGGGCGAACACGTCCAGCACGGCCTCGCGGACGTCGGCGGGCAGCGTGGCGATGCCGTCCGGGCGGGTGGGGTCGACGCCGGGCACGCGCAGCCGGCGGGCGAAGTCGCTCGTGAACACGCTGCCGAAGACGGCCACGCCGAGCGCCGCCCCGATGGACCGGGCAAAGGTCACGACGGCGCTGGCGGCGCCGAGATCGTTGGGGCGCACCGAGTTCTGCACGGCGGTCAGCACGACCATCGGCACCATGCCGATGCCCACGCCGGTCACGAGGAAGTAGCCGGCGAGCGCGACGGCCGAGGTGTTCGGCGCAAGGGTGCTCAGCAGCGCCAGGCCGACCACGTTCAGCGCCATGCCCGTGACGAGCACGAAACGCTGCCGCCGCGCGGCCCAGCGGCCGGCGATGGACTGGCTGGCGACGAGTCCGACGACCAGCGGCAGCATGTACACGCCGGACAACGTCGCCGTCACGCCGTCGACGATCTGGAGGTACGTGGGCAGGTAGACGAGCACGCTGAACATCGCCACGTTGGCGATGAAGCCGATCAACGAGGCCAGCACGACGGTGCGGGACGTCAGCATCGACAGCGGCAGGATCGGCGCCGCCGCCCGTTGTTCAACGGGGACAACGAGAGCCGCCAGCAACAGCGCCACCACGATCAGCCCGAGGATCGGCGGCGACGCCCAGCCCCACCGCTGCCCGAACGACGCGATGAGCACCAGCGCCGTGGCGAGGCCGGCCAACAGTGTCGCCCCGAGGTAGTCGACGCCGGCAGTCTCGCCGCGGCGGCCTGCCGGCAGCGCCCGGAAAGCGATTGCCAGCGCCACCAGGCCGATCGGGGCGTTGATCAGGAACGCCCAGCGCCAGGACAGCACGTCGGTGAACAGGCCGCCGAGCAGCGGGCCGACGATGCTGGCGACGCCGTAGACGGAGCCGATCATGCCCTGGTACCGGCCGCGCTGCGCGGGTTCGGCGATGTCGCCGACCAGCGCGAAGGTCAGCACGATCATGCCGCCGCCGGCGATCCCTTGCAGCACACGGGATCCGACCAGCTCCGGCAGGTTGCGGGCCAGGCCGCACAGCGCGGAGGCGACGAGGAAGGCGCCCGTGGAGATCAGGTACAGGCGCTTGCGCCCGAGCATGTCGCCGAGCTTGCCCCACAACGGGGTCGCGGCGGTGGACGCGAGCAGGTAGGCGGCGCTGACCCAGGCGATGTCGTCGAAACCGTCGAGGTCGGCGGCGATCCGGGGTAACGCGGTGGAGACGATGGTCTGGTCGAGCGAGGCCAGCAGCACCGCCAAGGCCAAGGCGCTCAAGGCCAGTAACCGTTTCCTCGAGCCCAAGGATTTCATGACACGGTCACGGTCTTGTACTCGATGTAGGCGGACAGGCCGACGGCGCCGTACTCGCGGCCGATGCCGCTGGCCTTGAAACCGCCGAACGGGCCGTCGAATCCGATGGGCGCGCCGTTGATCGTCACGGTGCCGGTGCGCAGCCGGCGGGCGACCGCCAGCGCGTGCTCCGGGTCGGCCGACCAGACGCCACCGGACAGGCCGTAGTCCGAGTCGTTGGCGATGCGGACGGCGTCGTCCTCGTCGTCGTAGGGGACGACCACGAGCACCGGGCCGAAGATCTCCTCCCGGGCGATGCGCATGGAGTTGTCGACGTCGGCGAACAGCGTGGGGGTGACGTAGTTGCCCTGCTCCAGGCCGACGGGCACCTGCGGGCCGCCGGTGACCACCCGCGCGCCCTCGGCGATGCCAAGCTCGATGTAGTCGCGGACGCGCTGCTGCTGGTCGGGGCGGACCATCGGCCCGATGAACGTCTTGTCGTCGCTCGGGTCGCCGACCGGCAGCGACGCCACCATCTCGGCCAGCGCCGCGACGATCTCGTCGTAACGGCCGCGGGGCGCGAGGATCCGGGTCTGCGCGATGCAGGACTCGCCGTTGTTGAGCAGGGACCCGAACTTCACGCCCTGCGCCACGGCGTCGAGGTCGGCGTCGGGCAGGACGATCGCCGCGGACTTGCCGCCCAGCTCCAGGCTGACCCGCTTGAGCTGCTCGCCGGCCAGCGACGCGATGCGGCGCCCGGCGCGGGTGGAGCCGGTGAAGGCGATCTTGTCCACGTCCGGGTGCCGGACCAGGTGCTCGCTGGTCTCGCGGTCGGCCGGCAGCACGCTCAGCGCGCCCGCCGGCAGCCCGGCCTCGGCCATCAGCCCGGCCAGCAGGTTCATGCTCAGCGAGTTCTCCGGCGACACCTTCAGCACCACGGCATCGCCGGCCAGCAGCGCCGGGATGATCTTGGCGTTGGCCGCGGAGAACGGCGAGTTCCACGGGATGATCGCCGCGACCACGCCGAGCGGCTCGCGGCGCACCATCGAGCGGACCGGGCCGGCCGGCTGGAGCGTCTCCTCCCAGCCGAACTCCTCGGCCGCCCGGAGGAAGGCGTCGGCCTGCCGGGTCAGACCCGACTGGCCGGCGCGGGTGAACCACAGCGCCGAGCCGTTCTCGGCGGTGATCAGCGCGGCGATCTCGTCCGCGCGGGCCTCGCGCAGCGCGTTGTAGCGGCGGATGACCGCGATCCGCTCGGCCGGCGCGGTCCGCGGCCACGGGCCGTGGTCGAAGGCGTCGCGGGCGATCGCCACCGCGCGGTCGATGTCCGCCGGCCGCGCCTGCGCGGCCCGTCCGATCACGGACCGGTCGTGCGGCGAGGCGACGTCCAGCAATTCGGGGTTGCTCGGTTCGGCCCAGGTCCCGCCGATGAAGAGCTTGTCGTAGGTGATCATGTCGGCTCCCTTCTGCCTCACCACTGTAGCACTTAACTGTCACATTGATGAGACAGTAGTTGTTCGAACCGTCACACCTGGGTGTACGTTTGACCGTATGCGGGCAGACGCGGCACGAAACCTGGAACTCGTCCTCACCACCGGCGCGCGCATGCTCGCCGCCGACCCGGGCACCACCGTCGCCGCCATCGCCACCGAGGCCGGCGTCGACCGCCGCACCGTCTACCGCCGCTTCGCCTCCCGCGACGAGCTGCTCGCCGCCGTCTACGAGGCCCGCCTCGACGCCGTGGAGCGGGTCATCGAGGCCGCGCGCCTGCGCGACGCTCCCGTCGCCGCCGCCCTGCACCGCTACGTGGAGGGCATCATCGAGGTCAACCGCACCTGGCCGGTCGAGCTCACGCGGATGCGCGCGGAGCCGTCCATCCAGGCCCGCCGCAAGCAGTTCATGGACGAGGTCGACGCGCTGCTGCGGCGCGCCACCGACGAGGGCTTCCTGCGCGCCGGACTGCCCGAGGGCTGGAACGCCGTCGTGCTGGCCAACCTCATGCAGCTGGCCGCGCACTCCCTGCCGCAGCTGTCCGCCGCGCAGGCCGCCGACGTGCTGACCAGCACCTTCCTGCGGGGTTTCGGGACGTGAGAAGGCCGGCTGGGCCGCGGGCCCAGCCGGTCTTTCCCCTCTTTCCCCACTGCGGATCCCATCCTGCCCGGCCCCGGTGTGCGGGCGTTCGCCGTCACGGAGCGGCAACTTCCGTGGTCAGGGCTGTGGTCACGCCCCCGGTACGGGTTCAATACGGGCGGACGGGACTTCTCTGGGGGTGGGGGCACATGGACACGACCGTCGGCGACCTGATCTCGGCGCGGCGAAGAACGGCGGGCATCACGCAGAAGCAGCTGGCCGAGCGAGCGGGACTGAGCGTCGGCGCGGTGCGTGACATCGAGCAGGGCCGCACGGCGCGGCCGCGGCCGGAGGCGCTGCGCAAACTGTTCGCGGTGGTCGGGCTGTCCGACCAGGACCTGGCCCGCCAGCTGGCGGAACGGGAGTCGCGGACGCCGGCGACACCCTGGCGGTTCCAGGTGCTCGGGCCGTTCCGAGTGACGTTCAACGGCGTGCCGGTCGACGTCGGCCCGCCGCGGCAGCGGGCGGTGCTGGGGCTGCTTGCCTTGTCCCCCAACGCCTTCGTGCACCGCGATGCCATCGCCGACGCGCTGTGGGCGGACCAGCCGGCCGAGGCGGCGCGGCGGCTGGTGCCGGGCGCGGTGAGCCGGCTGCGCCGGGCGCTGGCCGAGGCGGGTCGCCGCGTGAAGCGGGAACTGGTGGTGTCGGACGGATCCCGCTACCAGCTGGCGGTGCACGTGGACGAACACGACCTGCTGCGGTTCCGACGGCTCGTCGCGACGGCCGCGCTGGAACCGGCGTTGCGGTTGTTCACCGGCGAACCCCTGGCCGATCTCGCGGACCTGCACAACCTGCCGGAGCTCACGGCGATCCGGATCGAGCGCACCGCCGCCGTGCTGGCGTACGCGGACGTCGCCGATGCCGCCGACGCGCTCCCCCACCTGCGGGTCGCGGCGGTCGCAGAGCCGCTGCACACCGATGTGCAGGCCAAGTTCCTGTTGGCACTGGCCGGAACCGGCCAGACGGCGGCCGCGGTGCGGCACTTCGAGGCGGTGCGCCAGCACCTGGCCGACGAGCTGGGCGTGGAACCGGACGAGGCGCTTCTCGCCGCACGCCAGCAGATCCTCGGCCGGCCGACGGTCGCCGCGCCCGTGCCGGCCCAGCTTCCGGCCGACACGGCCGATTTCACGGGACGTCGACCGGACATCGAGCGACTGCGCGCCGCGCTCGGGGCGCAAGGCCCGGCGCCGGTGGTCTGCGCGATCACCGGCACCGGCGGGATCGGCAAGACCGCACTGGCCCTGCACGTGGCCCACCAGGTGCGATCGACGTTCCCGGACGGGCAGCTGTACGTCGATCTGCGCGGGGCGAGCGCGGTGCCGGCGCTGCCCGGCGAGGCGCTTGGCGAGATGCTGCGCGGGTTCGGCGTCGACCGGACCGACCTGCCCGACACCGAAGCCGAACGGGCCGCGCGGTACCGGAGCCTGCTGGCCGACCGGCGGGTGCTGGTCGTGCTGGACAACGCCCGCGACCCGGCGCAGGTCCGCCCGCTGCTGCCCGGTTCGTCGAGCTGCGCGGTGCTGATCACCAGCCGGCACCGGATGACCATCCTGGCCGGCACGAGACTGTTCCCGCTGGAGCCGCTGGGCGACGGCGACGCGGTCCACCTGCTGTGCCGGGCCGCCGGCGTCGCGACCGGCTCCGCCGAGGCGACCAGCGCCGGTGCGCTGGCCCGGCTCTGTGGCGGCCTGCCGCTGGCCCTGCGCGTCGCCGGTGCGCAGGCGGCCGAGCGCGACGGGCTCGCCGGCGTGGCGACCCGCCTGGCCGACCGGCTCGACCTCGCCGAACTGGCGCTGGACGACCTGTCGGTCGCCGCCACGTTCGGGCTCAGCCTCGAACAGGCCGACGACCGGTCGGCGCTGCTGTTCCGGCTGCTCGGCCTGCTGGACGGCCCCACCTTCGACGACGACGTCGCCGCGGCCCTGCTCGACACCGACCGCTCGGACGCGGCGGCGGCCCTGGAACGCCTCGCTCGCGTGCACCTGATCGAGCCCGGGGACCGCTACCGGATGCACGACCTGCTGCGGGCGTACGCGGCGGAACGGGTAGCCGACGTCGACGCCCAGGTCCGTGCCGACGCGTTCCACCGGGTCGTGCAGTGGTACGTGACCATGGCTCAGCAGGCCCATGCCCGCACGGAACGCACCGGCGCGGCCTTGGCGGACATGGCCGACGCCGTGGCCTGGGGAAATGCCGAACGGGACAACCTCGTGCCGATCGTGCGGCAGGCGCTGTCCACCCCCGACACCAGTGCGATGGGCGTGTCGCTGGCGCGGGCACTGCAGTGGATGTTCGTCGAGCACTCGTACGACGAGCAGTGGGAGCGGAGCCTGGAGCTGGCCCGGCGCTCGGCCCACCAGCTGGGCGACGTCGCGGCGGAGGCGTACCTCGCGACCGCGCTGGCCGACTGCGCCGGGTACCACGACCTGCGCCGGGCCATCGAGCTGTACCGGGAGGCGCTGGAACTGGGGCGGGCCGTCGCCGACCGCACCGTCGTGACGACCGCGTTGATCAACCTCGGCGGCACCCACCACCGCCTCGGCGAGCTGGCCGAGGCGACCGAGCTGTACGAGCAGGCGCGGATCGAGGCGCAGGGCTTCCGGCCGCGGGCCGAGGGCTACGTGCTGGCCAATCTGGCGGCGATCCACCGCAAGCTGGGGCGGACCGACCACGCGGTCGAGTCCGCCCGCGGCGCCATCGCGGTCGCACGGGAGATCGGCGACCTCCGCCTGGAGGTGAGCGCCCTGGACGACCTGGCCGACACGTATCGCGCGGCCAACGACCTCGACGCCGCCCGAGCGGCCGCCGAAGCGTCCGTCGATCTCGCCCGCACGGTCCACGACACCGGCCTCGAGGCCAAGTCGCGCACCGGCCTGGGCGCGATCCTGTTGGCGCAGAAGGACACCGCCGCCGCCCTGGACGCGCTGACCGAGGCGGCGTCGGTCTTCGAGGCCAACGGCGTCCGACAGGAGCTGGGCAGCACACTCCGGCTGCTCGGCGAGGCGCACCTGGCCGCCGGTGACCGCACGGCCGGCGTGCGCTGCCTGACGCAGGCGTTGGCGCTGCTGGAGCGGCTCGGGGTGCCCGAGGCGGCGGAGGTCCGAGCCTTGCTTGGATAGGGGTGTTGCATCGCGCGGGCGCCCGGACATGTGTGGGTGAGAAACCCACAAAGGAGAACGATGGCACTCGAGACCGACGCCGAGTTCTCGGCCATGTACCGGGCGCACTACGCGGACGTGCTCGCCTTCGTGCGGCGGCGGGCCCACCCGGGACAGGCCGACGACGTGGTCGGGGAGACGTTCCTGACCGCCTGGCGCCGCCGACGCGACCTGCCGGACGACCCCAGGCCCTGGCTGTTCCGCACGGCCCGCAACCTGATGCTCAACGCCAGCCGCAGCGCGCACCGGCAGCGGGCCGTGGCGCTGCGCGTGGCCGAGCAGGGCCGAGACGACGCGTACCAGCCGATGCTGTCCGCGGAGGCCCGGCTGGACCTGCTCGCCGCGTGGCGGGGACTGTCCACTTCGGACCAGGAGATCCTGGCGCTGCACGTCTGGGAGGGGCTGACCGACAAGGAAGCGGCCACGGTGCTGGGGTGTTCCCGCGCCGCGTACAGCATGCGGCTGTCGCGGGCGAAACGCCGCCTGGCCAAGCGTGCCGGCCCCGGTGTCGAGCTGTCGACCGCCCTCGTCCCCGCGAATGTGAACGGAGCATCATGAACCGCGACATCTCTCCCCTGCTCGGCGTGCTCGACCCGGCGCCGCCGCGCGCCCTGACCGTCGACGAGCAGGCCCGTCAGGAGCAGCTGCTCTCGTCGGTGCTGGCCGACGCGAGGGTTGTTCGCCGCCGGCCGGTGCGCCGGATCGCCCTCGCCGGGGCGCTGGCCGTCGGCGCGGCTGCGGCCGTGGTGGTCGCGCCGGTGGCGTACCACATGATCAAGGGGGGCGGCGGTCCGCTGTCGTCGACGGCGATCTCCAGCTGGACCGGCAATCCGGTGCGGCTGGCCGCCTCCTCGACGGATTCCACCGCGCAGCAGTTCTGCGAGAAGAACGCGACCGGCAACCCCAATGCCACCGGTCCGTTCACCGTGTCGAACGCCGACCTGCGCGGCGAGGTGACGTCGATGGTCCTCACCCGGGGCAAGGACATCACGCTGTGCATGGTCGGCACCGACGGCGAGGGCTTCACCATGGCGGTCGACCCGATCGGCAAGATCGCGCCGAAGGACATCACGCTGGACACCGCCGGGTCGCACGGCGACGGCGACAGCGCGTTCAGCTACGTGGAGGGCTTCGCCGGCGCCGACGTCAAGTCGATCAGCGTGCACGACGGTAGCCGCACCGCCGACGCCCTCGTGGACGGCGGCCGGTGGACCGTCTGGTGGCCGGGGACGAGCGACTTCACCGGCACCGTCACGGTCACCACGACCGACGGCAACTCCCACAGCGTCCGGATCGACTCGTTGTTCCACTGAGGGATCAGGGTTTTCCCCGGACGTGGGCGGGGCGCTCGGCGAGGACCATCGACGTCATGAGCGATCGTGACCCGATCATCGACGAGTGGCTGCGCGGCTCGGAGATCAGCGAGCTTGCGCTGAGCGGGGACCAGCTGTTCGGCCTGCACATCGCGTCCGAGCGGGCCGCCAGCACATGCCCGGAGCCGGTGCTGGAGCGTTGGTACATGACGCTCAGCCGGCACCGGGCCGCGCTGCTGTGGTCCGAGAAGGCGTTCATCGCGCAGGCCCGGCGCAACGGCTGGGACTGGGCGCGCATCGCCACCGCCCTGAGCCTGCCGGACGCCGAGGCGGCCTCGCGGCGGGAGGAGTTCCTGGCGGCATTCCTGCGCCGCACGCATCCCAGCCAGGATCCGCAGCCGTGGCTGCCGTGGGGCGATCCCCGGGTGGGGTGAGGTTCAGCTGACCGCCGCCGTGAGCCTCGCCGCTACCTCCGCGACGGCGTCCCGCAGTTCCGGTCCGCTCTCGACGCGGAAGTCGAACGGCACGTTGGCCAGCCACTCCCCCGCGTACATCGCCGGGTTGCGGGTGCTGCCCACCAGCACGCACCCGTCACCCAGCGGCTCCAGCCGTCCCATCGGCGGCCGGATCCACGGCGCCACCTTGCCCACCGGCGCCTCGAACACCACCCGGGTGGCAAATTCCCAGCCCTTGCCCAGGTTTTCCTCCAGCACCGCGACCGGATCGAGCCCCTCCGGCGGCTCGCACTGCTGGTGCGTCTGCTCGACCGCGCGGATTCGGTCGATCCGGTACGTGCGGATCGCGTCCGCGCGGTGCGAACGGCACAGCAGGTACCAGCGGCCATGCCGGACCACCACCGCCCACGGGTCCACTTCGGACGTCCACTCGGTACCGTTCTCGCCTCGATACGTGAGCAGCGCGACGTTTCTGGCCGCCACCGCCGCGACCAACGTGCTCACCGTGCCCGGATCCGGCCGTGCCGACCGCGGATCCGACGCCGCCGCCGCATGCTCCCGCAACGCCGCCGCATGCCGTCCGATGCCCTCCGGCAACGCGCGGATGACCTTGCCCAGCGCACCCGCGAGCAGCTCGTCGCCCGGCGGCGCGTCCAGCACCGCCATCACCAGGATCAGCGCCTCCGCCTGGCTGAACACGATCGGCGGCAGCCGCGTGCCGCGGCCCAGCCGGTAGCCGCCGTGCGGGCCGCGCATCGATTCCACCGGGATACCCGCCTCGCGCAGGATCCCCACGTAGCGGCGGGCCGCGCGCTCCGTGACCCCCAGCCGCCGCGCCAGCTCGTCCGCCGTCGTGCCGGGGCGGTTCTGGAGGATCTCCAGGGTCCGCAGCGCCCGGGCGGTAGGGCTCAGCTCCATGGTCCGAGCATACCGGTAGTAGAACGTCCGGAATTGGTCCTAGGGTCGCCGGCATGGACATCCTGCTTGCCGCCGGCCTGTGGCTCGACGCCTCCGTCTGGGGGGACGTTGCCGCTTCGTGGGGCCCCCGCGCCGTCCCCTTGACGCTGCCGGGCCAGGGCGATGGCGCTTCTGCGGCCACTTTGGACGATCAGATTCAGGCCGTGCTGTCCGCCGTGGACCGTGCCGGAAGATGTGTCGTGGTAGGCCATTCCGCCGCCTGCACCCTGGCGTGGCTGGCTGCCGACGCGCGGCCCGAGCTGGTGGCCAAGGTGGTCCTGATCGGCGGCTTCCCCGGCAGTGGCGACCAGCCGTACGCCGACTTCTTCGAGGTGGTCGACGGGGCCATGCCGTTCCCCGGGTGGCATGTGTTCGAGGGGCCCGACGCCGCCGACCTCGACCCGGACACGCGCCGCCGGATGGCCGCCGCCGCCATTCCCGTGCCGGAGGGCGTGGCTCGGGGCGTGGTCCGGTACCGGGACGACCGCCGCTTCGACGTGCCGGTCACGGTCGTGTGCCCCGAGTTCTCCGTGGCGCAGGCACGGGAGTGGATCGACGGCGGGCAGGTGCCGGAGCTGGCGCGGGCCAAGCACCTCGAGCTCGTCGACATCGATTCCGGTCACTGGCCCATGGTGACCAGGCCCAAGGAGCTCGCGCGGCTGTTGGAGGAGATCGTCTAGGGCGACATGGCGGCGCGTTCGGCGGCGGCCACGGACCAGGGGCGGCCGGCGGTGAGGGCGGCGTCGACGGCGATGTCCTGGCCGTTGACGTGGCGGGCGGCGTCGCTGGCGAGGAAGGCGGCCACCTCGGCGACGTCCTCGGGGCGTCCGATGCGGGGATCGGGCTGGTGTCGGGGTAGGAAACGGGCGAACGCCGGCAGGCCGTCGGAGTCGGCCGGGTGCATGGCGGTGGCGATGGGGCCCGGGGAGATGGTGTTGACGCGAACGCCGGACTGGCCGAGGTCGACGGCGGCGCAGCGGGTCAGGTGCTGCATGGCGGCCTTGGCGATGGAGTAGTCCGGGCCGGAGAAACCGGCGCGCAGGCCGGAGACGCTGGCGATGTTGATCACGCTGCCGGCGCGCGGCGACAGGTGCGGGGCGGCCTGCTGGATCAGCGCGAGCGGAGCCCGGACGTGCACGGCGATCGCACGGTCGAAGGCGGCCAGGTCGAGGTCGGCGATCCGGACCGCATGCCCGGGAGTGCCGGCGTTGTTGACGACGCAGTCCAGGCGGCCGTAGTGGTCCACTGCCGCCGCCACGAGCAGTGCCGGCGTATCCGAAGCGGTGATGTCGGCTCGTACGTACACGTGGTCCGACGCCATCGAACGGCGCCCCGTCAGCACCAGGCGAGCTCCCCGCCGCGCGAACTCCACGGCGATGGCGGTCCCGATACCGCTCGTCGCCCCGGTCACGATCGCCACCCGCCCGGCCAAATCCGTCACAACCACCAGGCTCCCACCACCGGCAATTACCTCCGACGTCATACGCCGGGCCGGGCTGGAGACGTAGGGCTGTCATGTCTGAAGCCGCCGATCCGTCATAGCAATGACGGAGAGGGAGCCGACAGTGGACGAGCACGAGTTTCTGGCCGAGCGGTTCGAGGCGCACCGCGACCACCTGGGCGCGGTGGCCTATCGCATGCTGGGGTCGCTGACCGAGGCCGAGGACGCGGTGCAGGAGGCGTGGCTGCGGCTGGCCCGCGCCGACACGAGCGAGGTGGCCAACCTGGGCGGCTGGCTGACGACGGTGGTCAGCCGGGTCTGCCTGGACATGCTGCGGGCCCGCAGGGTGCGCCGCGAGGAGCCGCTCGACGTGCACGTGCCGGACCCGATCGTCGCGGCGGACCCGGCGGAGGAGACGGTGCTCGCCGACTCGGTGGGGCTGGCGCTGCTGGTGGTGCTGGAGACGCTGACTCCGGCGGAGCGGCTGGCGTTCGTGCTGCACGACATGTTCGGCGTCTCCTTCGAGGAGATCGCCCCGATCGTCAAGCGCTCCACGGCCACCGCCACCCAGCTGGCCAGCCGCGCCCGCCGACGGGTGCGGGGCGCGCCGAAGCCGGACGCCGACCTGCCGGCGCAGCGCGAGGTGATCGACGCCTTCATGGCGGCGGCCCGGGGCGGCGATTTCGACGCGCTGGTCGCGCTGCTCGACCCGGACATCGTGTTGCGCGTCGACTTCGGGCCCTCGGGTCCGTCGGGAGTCATCCGCGGCGCGGCGGCGGTGGCGCAGCAGGCGATGTTGTTCTCGCGAGGCGCCGAATCGACGCGGCACGTCGTCATCAACGGCGCGGCCGGCGTCATCCCGATGCCCAACGGGCGCCCTCGCTCGGTGTTCTGTCCGACGGTGCGCGGCGGCCGGATCGTGGAGATCAACATCCTGGCGGACCCGGAACGGCTGGCCCGCCTCGACATCCCGGAAAGCTAGCGCCGGAAGTGGCGCTGTAACCGAACGGCCGGTGCCGGACACTAGCCAGGTATGGATGTCGAGGCGTTCGAGGCGCTGTACCACACGCACTACGCCGCGTTGCTGCGCTACGGCGCGCGGAGGATCGACCACGACGCGGCGCTCGACGTCGTGGCCGAGACCTTCCTGATCGCCTGGCGCCGGCCGGACGCCGTCCCGGTGGACAACCCGCTGCCGTGGTTGTACGCGACGGCGCGGCGCGTGCTGGCCAATCACCGGCGGGGGCAGGCGCGCCGCGACCAACTCGACGAACG
The DNA here is from genome assembly GCF_003387475.1 of Kutzneria buriramensis. GTDB lineage: Bacteria > Actinomycetota > Actinomycetes > Mycobacteriales > Pseudonocardiaceae > Kutzneria > Kutzneria buriramensis. Next base: position 51,420 of record NZ_QUNO01000034.1, read on the forward strand.
GATCGGCGCGACCGGCCCGCCGCCGGTCACCGCCGATCACGCCGACGGCGTCGCCGCCCGCACCGACGTGCTGCGGGCGCTCGCCGCACTCTCCCCCGGCGACCAGGAAGTGTTGCTCCTCACCGAATGGGACGGCCTGTCCGCGCAGGTCGCGGCCGAGGTGCTCGGCTGCTCCTTGTCTGCGTTCAAGGTCCGCCTGCATCGCGCACGGCAACGCCTCGCCGCGTCGATGACCACCCCACGGATGCACATAGTGAAGGGACAAACGACATGAACGACGCCTTGCAGTCGCTGCGCGACGCCAACCCCGTGCCGTCGGACGCCTACGAGGACGCCAGCCGCAGCCCCGGCGGGTTGATGCTGCTCGAGCGCATCACCGCCACGCCTCGCCCGCGCCGGGTCGGCCGGCCGCTCGCGGTGGCCGGGATTGCCGCGGCCGCGGCGGCGATCGCCACCATCATCGGCCTCCAGCCGTTCGTCGGCGGCGGTGGTCCGCCACCCGCGTTCGCCGTCGAACGGGCCGCCGACGGCACGCTGACCGTCACGATCAACGACTTCAGCGGATCGTGGGGGCTCAACGCCGACCTGAGCGAGTTCGGCGTGCGGGCCAAGGTGGTCGAGATGCAGCAGGACACCGCGGACTGCGTGGTCGACCCGGCCGGTCGGGCGCCGCTGCCGCCCGACGCGCTGCGGCCGGTGCCCGGCGCGCCCAACAAGATCTCGATCAAGCCCGGCGAGATCGGCGCCGACACCACGCTGGTGTTCGGCCGCCGGACCGGCGCCGGCACGCCGCCGACGCTGGACGTCATCGCGGTGCGGTCGGCGGCGAAGAACCCGATCAGCTGTACCGCCGCGAGCGGCGCGCCGACGCCGGCGTTGACGACCCAGCCGGTGGTGAATCCCAACGCCGTCAACGGAAACGGCGCCGACTCCAACGGCCTGACGCCGACGCCGACCCGCTGACGCGAACCCGGGCCGTCCGCCGTGGACGGCCCGGGCCCTACGCAGGGCGCACCGGGGGCGTCCTTTGCGGCTGCTAGCTGCCGGCGATCGCCGCCTCCACCACGTCCGACGGCATGCCCGGCACGATCGACGGCGTCAACTGCCCCGCCTGATCCCAGGTTCCGTCGGCGCTGTGCCGGATCGTGTGCCACACTGCGCCGCCGTTGTCCACAATCGCCACCTGGAGATCGCCGTTGACGCCGGCGACCGCCACCGATACAAGGGTTCCCTTGTGGCCCATGGCCTTCATCGCATCGCCAGGGCCGCCCCAGTTACCGGCCGAGTCGCGGACCATGTGCCACAACGTGGTTCCGTTGCCGCCCTGCACGAGCAGTTGCAGCGCGTTGCCCGCCGCGCCCACCGCGACCCCGGACGGCGTGCCCACGACGTGGTTCGGATCGTTCGAGGCGAGCACGTCGGCGAAGGGCGTCCAGTTGCCGCCGGCGTCCCGCACCGCGTTCATCACCTTGCCGCCGGCCAGCGCGACCACCTGGAGCTGCCCGTTCACGCCGGCCGCCCCGACCTGGCCGATCGTCCCCGTCAGCCCGCCCGCCACGGCCTTGACGTCGCCGAACGAGGTCCAGGTGCCGTCGCTGTGCCGCACGGCGTGGTACAGGCCGGCCCCGTTGTCGGTCGCCACCACGATCTGGAGGTCCGAACTGACCGTGGCGGCCGCGAGCGAGGTGACGTTGGCGCAGGTGGCGATCCGTTGCAGACCCTCCCAATTGCCGTCGGTGTGCCGAATCGCCAGATACACGCCGTAGGAGTCGCTGGCGACGATGTTCAGCTCGCCGTTGATGACCGTGCTGGCGATGTGCGTGATCGTGCCCGCCGGACGGCCGGTCTGGCTGAGCAGATCACCCGCCTCGGTCCAGGTCCTGTTGGCGTTGGACCGGATCGTGTGCATCAGGTCGTTGCTGGAGGCGCGCACCACCAACTGCGCGTCGGTTGCGCCGGCGAGCGCCACCGCCCGGCTGTCGTGGCGCACCCCGAACGTCACGCCGAGGACCACCGCGATCACCGCGACCACAATCCCCAGTGGCGCAAGGACTTTGCGACGAGTCACGATGCCCCTCCCGGTCATGACGCGCTCAGCTTGTACAGCGCGGCCGCCCCCGCGTCCAACGAAACGGCTATGCACGGGGCGTCGGACTGCGGCGTGTAGCCGCCCGTGGACGGGTCGAACCTGCCGACCCCGTGAACAGCAGCGGTATCGGTGGTCAGCATGACGTCGACCGACGCCGTGTTGGACCGGTTGGCCACGAACACCCACCGATCCTTGACCGACGAGTCGGCGCTGCGGAACCGGCCCAGCACAACGGTTCCCGCCACCGAGGTGAGGTAACCGTCCGGGGTGAAGGGGTTTGTGCCGTTCGTCTGCGGGTTCTCGTTGGCGTGCACCACCGATTCCGACACCAGCGGCAGCAGCTCCTTGCCGACCGGCGCGAGCCAGGTGTGGTTTAGCGCCTGGCTGGCCGCGTAGCGATCGGTCTTGGCGCCGTTCAGGTCGATCAGCGCCGGGCCGAAGCCCTCGCCGCGCGCCGGATCCGGCGTCCAGTAGGTGAAGTACTGGATTCCCTTGCAGCCGTAGGCGAGGCTGACGTTGACCTGCCAGGCCAGGTCGGCCGCCGTGGGCTGCGGGAATATGCCGCTGGGCAGGGTCTGGACGTAGGTCCAGGTCGGCAGGCCGCTGTCCAGGCCGGCCTGGCGGATCTGCGACCAGCACAGGAAATAGTCCTCAGCCTCGCCGGTGGTGCGCAGCGGGTAGTAGTCGAAGGACAGCAGCGGCGGCGCGACCTGGCTGATGAAGTCCTTCAGCACCTTGGGGTAGTCGAGGCCCACCGCGTAGGAGAGGTTGATGTACGCCATCGCGCTCGGCGCCATCTCGTGCACGACCCGGGTCGCGCGGCCCAGTGTGACGTTGCGGGAGCCGCCGAGGTCCGGTTCGTCGTACAGGCTGAAGCCGGCGAAGGACTGGTGCCGCGAGTAGCGCGCGGTCGCCGTCTGCACCAGCGTCCGCGCGCCGGCGGTGCTGATCGTCAGCGGGTCCGAGCGGCTGTCGTCGATGGTGAACATCTCGCCGACCGCCTTGACGCCGGGATCGGTCGCCACCAGCGCCTTCATGCCGTACTGGTCGGCCAGGCCCAGCGCGTAGTCGATGCTCTGCCAGTCGAGCTGGTAGTTGCCGGTGATGAGGAAGGTGAAACCGGCCCCCGCCATGTCGGCGTAGTTGGCGGCGGTGGACTGGTCCGGCGGTGGCGGCCAGAACACGCCGATCGGGAAGCGCGGGTCGTCGAGCAGCGGCGTCGAGTTGCACGCGTTGCCCAGCTGCATCGGGGTGACGGCCGGAGTCGCCGGTCGCGGCGTCGCGCCGGCCACCGTCGGTGCGGCGAGCGCGGCGGCGCCCACTCCCGCGGCCCGGAACAGCCAGCGCCGGCTTCTGCGTGCGTCGGTCATGGAACGCTCCCGTCAGATGAGTTCGCGGCGGGCCGCCCAGGCCACCGCCTCGATCGGGGTGCCGGCGCCGACCTTGTCGCACAGGTCGCGCACGCGGCGGCGAAGGGCGCGCGGGCCGAGGTGGAGTCGGTGGATGTCAGCATCACAGCCCCCACTGCCTGCCCGTCCGATTGAAATGATTCAAACAGCGACGCCGAAGACTCGTCAAGACGGGTGCACCGGATGGCCCAGCACCCCGTCTTCGTCCAGATAGATACCCATCTACCTGGGAATTCTCTGGCCCGCGTACGATGGTGACGAGCGCCGGCTCTGACACGTTTCAAGCGAGAAGGTGGACAGCCATGCGACGCGTGGGCATCAAGGACGTCGCCCGGCTGGCCGGGGTGTCGGTCGGCACCGTCTCACACGTGCTGAACCGCCCCGAGGTGGTCGCCGCCACCACCCGGCAGCGGGTCGAGCAGGCCATCGGCGAGTTGGGTTTCGTGCGCAACAGCGCCGCCGGCACACTGCGCGCCGGCCGCAGCAAGGTGCTCGGCCTGGTCGTGATGGACGTGACCAATCCGTTCTACACCGACATCGCCCGTGGGGCCGAGGATGTCGCGCAGGTCAACGGGTACGTGGTGATCCTCGGCAACTCCGACGAGTCCGACGACAAGGAGTCCAACTACCTTCGCGTGCTCCAGGAGCAGCAGGTCGCCGGCGTCCTCATCACGCCCGTGCACGACGATTCGACGCGCCTGCGCCAACTCCGCGACGTCGGCACCTCGGTGGTGCTGGTCGACCGGCCAGCACAGGGCGTGGACCAGTGCTCCGTCGCCGTCGACAACGTCGCCGGCGGCCGCCTCGCCGCCGAACACCTGTTGGGCCTCGGCCATGACGAGATCACCTTCGTCACCGGTCCCGCCGCCATCCGCCAGTGCGCCGACCGCCGCGCCGGCGTCAAGGCCGCCCTGCGCGCAGCCGGCATCCCCGCCGCGACCGGCCTCCGCGAGTTCGTCGTGCCCGCCATGAACACCGCCTCCGGCCGCGCCGCCGGCGAGAAACTGGTGCAGGGCAAGCGCCGGCCCCGCGCCATCTTCTGCGCCAACGACCTGCTCGCCGTCGGCGTCCTCCACGTCCTGCTGCGCGCCGGCGTCCGGGTGCCTGAGGACGTCATGATCGTCGGCTACGACGACATCACCTCCGCCGAGTCCGCCGCCATCCCCCTCACCACCGTCCGCCAGCCCACGTACCAGATGGGCCACATGGCCGCCGAGTTGATGATCGCCGAGTGCGAGCAGCCGCAGCACCACGCCCACCAGCAGATCCTCTTCCAGCCGACCCTGGTGGTCCGCAGCACCACCAAGGCGAGCCCGCCGCGATGAGCTCAGCGTTCCTGGACGGTCCATGTGTTGCCGTCGGGGTCGGCGAAGTCGAAGAAGCTGGCGTAGGGGCGGCGGGTGGGGTCGACGCCTGGCGAGTAGTCACCCTGCCACTCGACCGGCGCCTTGTGACGGACGGCGGAGACCGGCATGCCACGCCCGGCGAGTTCCCGGTGCGCGGCCTCGATGTCCGACACCACAAGGTAGTTGTTCCGCGCGGACCCCACCGAGGCATCGCTGACGCCTAGTCCGAATTGGATGGACGCGGCGGATCCCGGCGGGGTCAGTTGCACGACGCGGAAGCGGTCGTTGGGGCGGTAGTCGACGTCCAGCGCGAAGCCGGCGGCGACGTAGAAGCGGAGCGCGCGGTCCACGTCGCTGACGGGCAGGGTGAGCACCTCGATGCGGTAGTCCATTGGGTCCTCCAGACCACTAGACAAGAACTTCCCCACCGTCGATGGCCAGCGAGACACCGGTCATGAAGGTGGAGCCGAGGGCGAACAGGACGGCGTCGGCGACGTCCTCGACGGCGCCGACACGACGAGCGGGACTACCAGCCCGGCGGGCGGCGAACAGGTCCGCTTTGGCGCGCTCGCCGAGGGCGTCGTAGGCACCGCTGTCGATGGTGCCGGGCGACACGGCGTTGACGCGGATCGGCGCCAACTCGACGGCCAGGCCCCGGACAACCGCGTCAAGAGCGGCGTTCGTGCCGCCGACGGCGAGCATGCCGACCACGGGTTTCCGCGCCGACGCCCCGGAGAAGAACACGAACGAGCCCGTTGCCGGCATGCGTGGCGCGAAGTGCTTGGCCAGCAACATCGCCCCTACGACCTTGACGTTGAACGACGCCAGCACGGCTTCGTGGCTCAGCGAATCGACCGTCCCACGCGCCCGAGCCGAAGCCGTCGACACGACGTGGTCAACGGTGCCGAGCCGTGCGGCCAGCGCCTCGACGCTGGACTCGTCGGTGAGATCGACGTGCTCGCCGGCATTCCGTCCGGCGACGACAACCTCGTGCCCGGCAGCACGGGCCGCGGCGGCGACCGCCCCCGCGATTCCCCCGCCGCGACCGATCACCAGAATCCTGGACACCTCAGTTCCCCTTCAGTTCGTCGGGGTCGAGCCCACGGTCGATGCCGTGCGGTACAACGGTCTGGCCGGGCTCCAGCGCGAGCTTCCTGCCGTCCAGCCAGACATCGACGACGTCCGGCTCGAAGGAGATCCACCCGGACACGGCCGCGACCTCGGGCCACGCCTCCGGATATCCCCAGGCGGCCCGCCGACGCCCACCGATGTCGTAATAGCTGGCCAAACCCTTGTACGGGCAGAAGGTCTGCCCCTCGACCGGCGTCAGAGCCGACAAGTCGACGTCCGAACGCGGCACGTACCACCGAGTCGCGAAACCGGATTCGTAGAGGGCCAACGGGTGCCGGCTCTCGGCGACGACCCGGTCGCCGTCGCGGACGACGAGATGCCGCGAGGTCTTGCGGATGTCGATCCGGTGGTACAGGTCGGCGGCGTGACCGACGATCCGCTCGTCCTCCTCGTAGAACGCATCCATTGCCCGCCAGGCGAAGGCGACCCGGTCCCGCAGGATCGACGCGTACGAGGGCAGATCGTCGAACCGCCACGCCGCATGCGGGGTGCCCTGCACGGAAAACCACCCGGTGACGCCGAGGTCCTTGTGCTTGGTGACCCGCGTTTCCATCGCCAGCACATCCGACGAGACGTCCGCGATCGGGAAGTACGCCACCGGATAGCGCCCCGGCTCGTGCAGGAGCACGACGTCCTCGCTGTCGGCGATCCACTCCCCGCCGTGACGCACCCGCATCCGCCGCCGCAGCGGCTCGGCGAACAGCAGCCGCTCGGGCAGCGGCTCGGGCGTCAGGAACCGCCCCACCGCCTTGCCCGCCAGTGGTCCTTGCTGCCAGGCCAGTCCCATGATGCCTAACCTCCATATCGAGCTTTACTGGTTAGAGTTCAGCAGGCATGCTGTAACCTGTCAAGGGCAAGTTTGGAGGTTAGGACGTGACGGACGAGACGCTGCTGCTCGACCTGCTGAACACGACACCGGTGATCGACGGCGTGCCCCGCGACACCCTGGACGACGCCGAGGCCGGCCGGGCCTGGCTCGCCGAGCACGGCCAGACCGCCTCCGACGCCGAGTGGCACGCGGCCGTCGAAGCGCGCAATGCGTTGCAACACGTCGTGCGTGGGCACGCGACGCCGGCCACGCTGGCGGCGTTCGTGGACGGCGTGAGCAATCGGGCATCGCTGGTCGACGATGGCGTCGTCTGGACACCCGACCTGCCCGAAGGCCGACGAACGGCGGCGAGGGCCGTACTAGCCTGGGACGCGCTGCGAACCGGCAGCCCGGGTCGGCTCCGCCCGTGCGCCAACCCGGAGTGCCAACTGTTCCTGATCGACCACAGCAAGCCGAACAGCGCCCGCTGGTGCTCGATGGCCGTGTGCGGCAACCGGATGAAGGCCCGCCGGCACTACCAGCGCAGCCGCCAGGGCTGAGGGAGGAGATCACCGTGCCACGACTGCTGTCGCTGAACGTGGGTCTGCCCAAGGATGTGCCCTGGCAGGGCCGGACCGTCCACACCGGAATCTTCAAGTACCCGGTCGAGGGCCCGCGCACGGCCCGCAAGCTCAACATCGACGGGGACGGGCAGGGCGACCTCGGCGGCCACGGCGGCGAGCAGCGCGCCGTCATGGTCTACCAGCGCCAGTCCTACGACTACTGGCGCGACGAACTCGGCCGCGACGACTGGGAGTACGGCCAGTTCGGCGAGAACTTCACGGTGGACGGGCTGCTCGACGACGAGGTGCACATCGGCGACCGCTACCGGATCGGCGACGCCGAGTTCGAGGTCAGCCAGCCGCGGGTGACCTGCTTCCGGGTGGGCATGCGGCTGGGCGACCCGGAAATGCCGTCGCTGCTGGTCGCCCGGCACCGCCCCGGCTTCTACCTTCGGGTGATCACCGAGGGCGAGGTGCGCGCCGGCGACGAGATCGTGCGCACGGCGGTCGGCCGGCACGAGCTGAGCGTCGCCACCGTCGACGCCTTGCTGTACCTGCCGAAACGGGACGTCGTCACGCTGCGCAAGGCCGTCGACATCCCGGCGCTCAGCCCCGGCTGGCGCGGCTCGTTCGAGGACCTGCTCCGCCCCAAGGCCGAGCCCGCGATCGGGTGGCCCGGGTTCCGAAAGCTGCGGGTGACCCGGATCGTGCCGGAGAGCGCGACCATCTCCTCCATCCTCCTCTCGGACGGTTCCGTTCTCCCCCAGCCCAAACCGGGCCAGTTCCTCACGCTACGGGCCGCCTCCCAGGTGCGGAGCTACTCCCTGTCGGGCACGCCGTCGGACACCGAGTACCGGATCAGCGTCAAGCGCGACGGCGTCGTCAGCACGTTCCTGCACACCCAGCTCAAGGTCGGCGACGACGTCGAGGTCGCCGCGCCACGCGGCGACTTCACACTGTCCGAAGAGGACTCGAATCCGGTCGTGCTGCTCTCCGCCGGGGTCGGCGTGACGCCGGTGCTGGCCATGCTGAGGGCCCTGGAAAAGACGGAGCGCGAGGTGTGGTGGCTGCACACCACCCGCTCCCCCGCCGACCACGCCTTCGCCGATGAGGCCCACAACCTGTTGGCAGCACTGAAGAACTCCCACGAGCACGTCTACTACACGTCCGAGCGAAACCGCCTCGACCGTGACGAACTCGCAGCCCTTTCCCTGCCCGCCGACGCGACCGTCTACATGTGCGGCCCCGCCGGCTTCATGGACGACATGCGCGCAGCGCTGAAGGACGTCGGCCTCACCGACGTCCACCAGGAGCTGTTCGGCGCGCTCCCGGCGATCAATCCCGGCATCGTCGGCGCCACCACGACAACCCCGCACCAGCTCGCCGGCGCGCAGGGCACGGGACCGCGAATCACCTTTGCCCGCAGCGGCTTGACCGTCCCCTGGCGCGAGGACTTCCCCAACCTCCTGGAGTTCGCCGAGGCCTGTGACGTGCCGACGCGCTGGGCCTGCCGCACCGGCGTCTGCCACACCTGCGTCACCCCGGTGCTCTCGGGAGACGTCAGCTACCGACCGGATCCCCTCGAACCGCCGGAGCCCGGCTCGGCACTGGTGTGCTGCGCAACGCCTTCCGAGGACCTCGTGCTGGACCTATGACGCCAGGCCCGCCACCAGTCGCCGCGCCACCTCGGTCATGACCTTGGCCGCCCCGCCGAACCCGCCGGCCACGGGCTGCTGGCTCATCGCGACCACGATGTACCGCTGCCCCGGCCCGACCAGGCCGGTGGTGTGCACGTCCCACGCCGGCCGGCAGCACGCCCACGCCTGCTTCACCCACCACTGCCCGGCCGGCACCGCCGCGGTGATGCCGAAGTCCTGGTCGGTGCCGTCGGCGGCGCGGGGCAGGGCGGTCAGGTCCCGCAGCACGATGTCCCGCGGCCCGGCCGGCATCCTGGTCATCAGGAACTGGTAGATCCGCACCACGTCGGCGGCGGTCGTGGTCATGTCGCCCCAGCGGCCGGGGTCGCGCGGCGGCGTGGTGGCCTTCAGACCCATCGACCGGACGGACCGGCTCACGATCTGGGTGCTGCCGTCGCTGGTCCACAGCTGGTTGGCGGTCTGGTCGTCGCTGGTGGCCAGCATGGCCTGCACCTTCGGGAGGGTGTCGCCGGTCAGCTTGCCCGCCATCCCGAGGTCCATGGCGATCAGCAGCTTGGTCAGCGACTCCGCCGCGAACGGCGTGTCCACCTCGGAACGGTTCACGAAGGCGTCGGTCTTCAGGTCGTAGACGGCGGTCGCGAGCCGCACGTCGGCCGGCAGCGCGGTGGTCGTGGGAGCCGGCGGCTTGACCGTGGTTGTGACCTTCACCGGCACGCTGACCTGCGACGACGGGGCCGGCTTGGCCGGCTCGGCGGTCGCCGTTCCCTCCGTGCCGACGCTGTGGAACACGACCGCCACCGCCACGAGCGCGGCGACCGCGACCCCGACGAGCGTCACCGGCTCGGTCAGGTCTCGTCGTCGCGTGCTCACGGCACTCAGTACGCCGCTCGGGCGCGAGCGGGTCGATGGTCGGACGAATCCGTTCCTGGATAATCGCTGGCAACCGCTCACCTGGGGGTGCGTGTGGAGTTGCGCTTGCTGGGGCCGGTGCGTGCCCAGGTCGGGGACGAGGTGCTGCCGCTGGGGCCGCGACAGCAGCGGCTCGCGCTGGCCGTGCTGGCCCTGGAGGTGAACCGGCCGATCAGCGTCGACCGGCTGGTCCGGTGGATCTGGCCCGACCACCCGCCGCGCAGCGCCCCGCACGCCGTACGGGTGCAGATCTCCAACCTGCGGTCCATCCTCGCCGGCTGCGACGTGGAGATCACCACCGAGGGCGGCGCCTACCTGCTGCGCGCCGACCCCCTCACCGTGGACGTGCACCGCTTCCTCGACGGCGTCGCCCGCGCCCGGGCGGCCCCGAACGACCGGGCCCGGGTCGCGCTGCTCGACCAGGCCATCGACCTGTGGACGGGGCCGACGCTGGCCGACACCATCACCCCGGACGTCCGGGACCGGCTGTGCGGCGGCATCGAGGAGTCCCGGCTGCTGGCGCTGGAGGACCGCTTCGACGCCATGCTCCGCCTGGGCGAGCACCACCAGATCCTCGGAGCCGTCACCGACCTCGCCGAGGGCTATCCGACCCGGGAGCGGCTCGTCGGCCAGCTGATGCTGGCCCTGCACCGCACCGGCCAGTCCGGCAAGGCGCTGGACGTCGCCCAGCGCACCCGCGCCCTGCTCGCCGACGAGCTCGGCATCGATCCCGGCGCCGAGCTGCGCCGCCTGGAGCTGGGGATTCTCCGCGAGGACAAGGCCCTGGACGCGCCGGTGGACGCCGCCGTCACCATCATCCCGGAGCCGCGGAACCGGCTCATCGGGCGCGGCCCGGACGTCACCGCTCTCGTCGACCACCTCGCGACCACCCGCCTGCTGACGCTGACCGGCCCCGGCGGCGTCGGCAAGACCCGGCTGGCGATGGAGGCCGCGCGGCGGATGTCCGCGCACGTCGCCGACGGCGTGACGGTGGTGTCGCTGGGCCCGGTGCGCGACCCGAACCTGGTGCTGGCGACCATCGCCGGCAGCCTGACGATCCGGGACACGGCCGGCGTCCCGCTCCGCACGACGCTGCAGGTGCACCTGCGGGACCGGCAGTTGCTGCTCGTGCTGGACAACATGGAGCACCTGCTGGACGCCGTCGGCGACGTCGGCTGGCTGCTGGACGCCGTGCAGGGGCTGACCGTGCTGGTGACCAGCCGCTCGCCGCTGCGGCTGACCGGCGAACGCCTCCGGCCCGTCGAGCCGCTGGACTCGCACGCCGCCGCCGAGCTGTTCACCGAACGGGCCGAGCAGGCCGGGGCCAACGACCTCGAACCCGACGCGGTGGCGGCGATCTGCGAGCGCCTGGACGGGCTGCCGCTGGCCATCGAGCTCGCCGCCGCCCGCACCCGGCTGCTGTCGCCGTCGGCGCTGCGGGATCAGCTGATGAGGTCATACGACCTGCTCAGCGACGGTGCCCGCGATCTTCCGATTCGGCACCAGGCGCTGTCGGCGACGATGCGGTGGAGCTACGACCTGCTGACCGGCGAGGAGCGTCGGATGCTGCACGCTGTCGCCGTGTTCGAGGGCGGGGCGACGCTGCCGGCCATCACCGCGGTCGCGGGCGTCGAGCCGCTGCGGCTGCTCGGCGCGCTGCTGGACGCCAGCCTGATCACCCGTCAGGACGATCGGTTCGCGATGCTGGAGACCATCCGCGTCTTCGCGCTGGCGCAGGCCGACCTGCCCGAGCTCCGCGAGCGGCACGCCGCGTGGGTGGAGCAGTTCCTCGCCGACGCCCGGCACGGCGTGGAGGGCCCTGACCCGCGGGAGTGGTTCGATCGGCTGGTCCGTGAGCAGGGCAACCTGCGGGCGGCGATGCGGTGGATGCTCGACCGGGGCCAGCACGAGCGGTGCGCGGCGGCGCTGGTGTTCCTGCGGTACTGGATCATCTGCGGCAAGCTCGGCGAGTACCGGCAGTGGGCGTTGCAGGTGCTCGCCGGCGAGCTGAGCGTCGGGGCCCGGGCCAGAGTCCTTGGCCTGTACGGATTCGCGGTGTTCGGGACCGACCGCGCCGAGGGCGACCGGGTGACCGACGAGGCCGTGCGGCTGGCCCGGCAGACCGGTGACCCGCGGGTGCTGGCGCCGACGCTGCTGATGCGGGCGCACGTCGCGATGTGGTTGGAACGCGACGATGTCGCCGCGGCGGCGTTCGCCGAGGCCGAGGAACCGTTCCGGCAGCTGGGTTCCGCGCCGATCCTCGCGGCCGTGCGGGCGGCGTGGACGGCGGTCGCCGCGCCCGAGGACGCCGCGCAGGTGCTGGCCGAGCTGGAGGCCGAACGCCGGGAGGCCGGCGGGACCTGGGACCTCGGCGTGACGCTGATCTACCTCGGGCTGGCGCTGATCCGGCGCGGCGACTGGGATCGGGCCGAGCGGGTCGTGCTGGACGCCATCGCCAGCCTGCACCAGTTCGGGGCCGGGGCGATGATGATGTACGCGCTGAACTACCTGTCGGTGACCGCCGCGCACACCGGTCGGCACCGACGCTCGGCCCGGCTCGCCGGGGCCGCGGCGGTGCTCGTGGAGCAGTTCGGGCCGTCGATGTTCGAGATCGCCGTGACGCAGCTGACCCGCCAGGCCACGGAGATCGTCCGGACCGAGCTCGGGTCGGAGGTGTTCGACGCCCTGTACGCGGAGGGCCGGGCCATGACGTTCCGGCAGGCCGTGGCTATGAGCCGAACGCAAGCCGACGAGCACGCACCCCCGGCTGGGTGAAGACCGCGAACACGTCGCGGGTGCCGGGCGCCTCGCCGGTGATCGGCGCGGTGTGTGTGCCGACCGGGCCCGGCGGCACGGCCAGCACACCGATCAGCGGGCCCTTCGGGTCGTCCAGGTGCAGTCCGACGTACAGCGGCACGGGGGTGGGGTTGTCGGCCTCCAGGCTCCAGGTGCGACAGCGGGTGAGGTCGCAGGCGCGGAAGGCCAGCCAGGACTGCTGACTGCTGGCCGCCACCGCCGGGCCGTCCACGAGCACCATGCCGGCGGCCTCGTCGGCCCTCGTGGCGACCAGCTGTGTGCCGGCCAGGTGGCGGACCGGGATCTCGCGGCCGGCGGTCTCGAACTTCGCCGTCTGGTCGCCGATCCGCACCTCGTGCTCGGACGTCTCCACCAGCCACGACTGCGACGTGACGTCGAAGAAGGACACGTCGTCGGTGGTCAGCACGAACGAGACGGTTCGGGAACTCCTTGCCGGCACGGCGATTCGGGTGAAGTGCCGCAGTTGGCGCACCGGTTGGCGGACCCGGGACGTCAACTGCCGGGTGTAGAGCTGAACCACCTCGTCGCTGTCGCGGTAACCCGTGTTGTGGACGCGCACCGACACCGTGATGCTGCTGTCGAGCCGCCGCGCGCTCAGCACCGGCCGGTCGTAGCGGAAGGTGGTGTAGCTCAGGCCGTGCCCGAACGGGAACAGCGGTTCCGCCCGGTGATGCAGATACGTGTCGAAGGACGTGTCGGTGGCGCGGTACCACGTCTGCGGCAGGCGGCCGGCGGGCGAGTGCTCGCCGAAAAGCACCTCCGCGACGGCGGTGTCGGTGGCCTCGCCGTTGGCGCTCCAGAGGATGCCGCTGACGTTGGCTTCCGCCCAGTCCAGCGCGTACGGGTAGCCGCTCAGAACCACCAGGACCGTGTTCGGGTTCGCGGCGCGGACCGCCCGGAGCATCCGTTCCTGCTGGGCCGGCAGCAGCAGGTTCTCGCGATCACGGTCGGTGGCGGCGTCGTTGCCGACGACCACGACCGCGACGTCCGCGGCAGCGGCCGCATCGGCGGCGTGCGTCGCGCCGTCCGACACCTGCTCCCAGATCAGGTTCTCGTAGACGGTTGGTCCATTGTGGAGCGTCACCGTGCCGTCCTGCGCCGTAGTCACCTCGACCATCTGGCGGCAGCGGCCGTTGCGCAGCTCGAAGACGTGCCGGTCCCATTCGATGGCGTCGAACACGTCGTCGCCGGCCGGCACGTCCAGGTCCAGTTGTTCGTTTCGGACAACGAGACAGCGGTGGCTGTCGGCCTCACGGAGCCGGATGCGGTCGTTGCCGGGTGTGTTCGTGACGGTTCCGTCCGTGAGCACGCTTCGGATTGCCCGGGGCAGACCGCTGTCGCCGCCCGGGTGCAGGACCGCGACGCGCATGCCGGCCCCGACGAGCAGCGGCAGCAGGCCGTCATTGCGCAGCAGGACAACGCCTTCGCGGGCGACGTCGAGGTCCAGGCCGGTGTGATCGTCGCCGGAGGGGACGCCGACGTGCCCGTACAGCGCGTCGATCCGGGTCGCGGCGGCGGCGATCTCGGTGTCGTCGACGCGACGGTCGGCGTGCGCGGCCGCGAGTTCGTCCAAGACTCGGCCGTCGCCGAGGAAGCCGTCCGCGCCGAACTTCATGGCCTCGTGCGGGGACGAGCCGGTGGTGAACACCGGGACCCGGCCGTCGCCCCAGGGGCGGACGCCCTCCTCGATCAGCAGCCGGATCGCCGTCGGCGTCTCGTCGAACAGGTGCCGGGGCAGGACCAGGCCGCGCGCCCCGCCGGTCTCGAAAACCGCGCGGTAGACGGGCAGTTCCTGCTCGTTGAGCGACCGCGCGCTGAAGCCGTAGCGACGGCCGCAGCACGCCTGGACGTCGAAATCGGTGATCACCGGCGCGCACGCGCCGCCCATGCCGAACAGCTGCGCCGCCGCCAGCCTGGCCGCGAGCAGCGGATCCTCGGCGTAGGCGAGCTCGTTGCGGCGCAGCCGCGGATCGCGCAGGGCCTGGTCCAGTTGGACGCCCACCACCTCGCCGGCGTGCGCGTCGCCGAACCTCGCCCCGACCCTCCGCGCCAGGTCCGGGTTCCAGGTGGCGCCCAGGTGCAGCGGGCGGACCCCCGGCGTCGGCGTCGGGATCGGCGGCCGGACCAGCCGCGACAGCGCGTCCATGACCATCCTCGCGGAACCGAGCGACCATCGGGTAACCCGGTCGCGGGAGACCACCTTGTCAGCCGCCGATCGGCCGGTCAAGGGTGATCATTATTGTTGGTCTGTACCATTTTCCCTTGCGCCACAGGGAGATCAGCGAGTTCGACAATTTCGAGCGCACCGTCCTTGCATCTGCGTGAATCCTCAACTAACTTCTGGTCGTGGCGACCATTCACGATGTCGCGCGGGCCGCCGGGGTGGCGCCGAGCACCGTGTCCTATGTGATCAGCGGAAAGCGCGCGGTGTCGGCCGCGACCCGAAGACGGGTGCAGCAGCAGATCCGGCTGCTCGGCTACCGACCTCGGGCCAGCGGGCTCACCGCGCGCAGCGATCTCCTCGCACTACTCGCCCCGCAGCGGCCCGGCGTGGAGGCCGCGACCGTCATGCGGTTCACCTCCGCCGCCACCGCCGCCGCCCGGGAACACGGGCTGGATCTGTTGCTGCTCACCAGGGACGGCGATCCCGGCGAACTGCGCGAGGCGGTCATCGGCTCGCTCGCCGACGGCCTGATCGCGCTCGACGTGACCGCCGCCGACGCCCGCGTGCCGATGCTGACCGCCCTGGACCGGCCCACCGTGCTGATGGGCGTGCCGGACCATCCCAACGCGATCACCTGCCTGGACCTCGACTTCCACGCCGCCGCCGGACTGTGCGTCGACCACCTCGCCGGCCTCGGGCACCGCCGCATCGGGCTCATCGGCCCCGCGGCCGCCGTGCACGACCGAGGCGTCAGCCACGCCACCCGTTTCGATCAGGGCTTGCGCGATTCCTCGTTGCGACACGGGGTTCAGGTGTTCATGCGGTCGTGCGACGAGGACTCCGTTCGGTCCTGTGTGGATGGTCTGATCGCCACTCGGGTGACCGCGCTGGTGGTGCAGAACGAGGCCGTCCTCACACCCGTGATGACCACCCTGGCGTCGCTCGGACTCGTTGTGCCGCAGGACATGTCCGTCATCGCCGTCGGCCCGCACGGCGGGGATCCCTGTATCCTCACCACCGTGGAGGTGCCCGCCGCCCGGTTGGGCCAACTGGCCGTGGCGATGGTCGTCGACCAGCTGGACGGCGTGGGCGGTCCCGAGATCCGCCTGCTGCCCCCTCGGCTGGCCGTCCGATCGAGCACCGCTTCTCCGTCCATTATGGATTGAACGTCGAATCTGTCGAACGCCTGAACCGGTCGTCCCGGGGCTCACGTAGGCCAGATCAGGGCGTGGTCAACGTGACAGGAGTACGGCATGAGGATGAGTTACGCGGCGGTTCCCCGGAAGTTCCGTGTCGCCGCCGTCGCGGTCGGGGCCGTCGTCGCCGTCGGCGGTGTGGTCGTCGCCGCCACCTCGCACGGCGGAACCGCCAACGCCGCGGCCGCCGTGCCCACCGTGGTGTGCCCCTCGGTGCAGGACAAGCTGCCGGCCATCCCGGCCGCGTCCCAGGCCGAGGTCACCCGGAACCTGAACCTGCTCAACACCCAGATCGCCGAGGCCGACAAACGGTTGGTCACCACGCAGGGGCAGGGCGGTCCCAACTTCATCAACAACGCCATCCTGGGGCCGCTCAAGGACAAGCGCGTCTCCACCATCGACCGGATCGCCATCTCCATCGGACGGCACGCCGCCAAGCCGACGGGATTGGATTCGCTGGCTCCGTGCACCTTGAGCACGGGAGGTAGCGGCGGGGCCAGTGCCGGCTCGGGTGCGGGGGCAGGGGCGGGGGCCGGCTCGGGTGCTGGCGCTTCCGGCGGGACGGGTTCCACCGCTGGTTCCGGTGCGACGGGCTCCGCCGGTGCGGGTGCCGCCGGCGGTGGGACGCCCACCGTCAACTGCCCGTCGGTTCAGGACAAGCTCCCCGCCGTGCCCGCCGCCGCGCAGGCCGGGGTGACGGCCGAGCTCGCCAACCTCAACAAGGAGATCACCGAGGCCAACAACCGTCTCGTCACCAGCAAGGGGCAGGGCGGGCCCAACTTCATCAACAACGCCATCCTGGGTCCGTTGAAGGACAAGCGCATCGCCGTGCTCGACCGCATCGCGATCGACATCGGCCGCGTCTCCGGGGCGAAGCCCGCCGGCCTCGACGCGCTGGCGCCGTGCACCCTCAACCAGTGACCCCCTGACTCCGGCGCCGGGCGGCCGATTGCGGCGGCCGCCCGGTGGCCGGACCCTTTCATCGACAGAGCGCGGTCCGTGGGGGAACATTCGGGGCAGGAGGCGCCGTTCCCGGGAAGTAACCCGTCGGCCGGCGAAGTCTCAGCAGCGACGGTGGACGCGCCGCCGAGAATCGGCGCTTGACCTTGCCCCAGGGGCAACGTTCGACGATGGTCGACATGAGCAACAACGCACTGAGCACCGTCGAAGCCCAGATCCGCGAGCAGGCCGCCGCCTACTGCGCGTCCAACCACGTCCCCGGGTTCGTCGCCGGCGTCTACCACGCCGGCGAGCAGGTCATCGTCGCCCACGGCACGGCCAACCTCGCCACCGGCACGCCGATGCTGGCCGACACCGGCTTCCTGTTCGGCTCGGTCACCAAGGTGCTGACCACCACGCTGGTGCTCCAACAGGCCGAGCGAGGGGTGCTGGACCTTCACGCGCCGGTGGTGCGATACCTGCCCGAATTCACCTTGGGCGACACGATCCTGGTCCGACACCTCATCTCGCACACCAACGGCATCGACGCGGACCTCTTCTTCCCCGACGCCAAGGGCCGCGACGCCCTGACCGCGTACGTCAGCGGACTGGCCGACAGCTGCGGCACGCTGTTCGAGCCGGGCGAACAGCTCAGCTACTCCAACGGCGGCATGATCGTCGCGGGCCGCCTGCTGGAGGTGGTGACCGGCCTGCCGTTCCCCGAGCTGCTCAAGCGCGAGCTCTACACGCCGGTCGGCATGACGGACTCCTGCACCTCGGCCGAGGAGGCGATCCTGCGCAGCACGGCGGTCGGCCACTTCCTGGACCCGGAGACCATGGCGGCCAGGCCCACCGGCATGTTCACGCTGCCCGACACCTGGGGGCCGGCCGGCGGCACGCCGATCGGCACCATCGCCGACCTGCTCGCCTTCGGACGCACCCACCTGGCCGGCGGCGTCTCCCCGTCCGGGGCCCGTGTCCTGTCGGCCGAGTCGACCGCGCTGATGCAGCAGGTCGCCTTCGACATGGACACACCGAACACCCCGCCGATGGGCCTGGGCTGGGTGCGGTACCCGTTCGGCGACACGACCGTGCTGGCCATGTCGGGCGCCTCGCCGGGTGGGGTGTCCATCCTCTGCGTCCTGCCCGAGCACGACCTGGTCTTCACCGCCTTCGGCAACAACTCCGGAGCGATCATGCTCCACGACCAGATCCTGCGGTGGCTGCTCGGCAAGCACCTCGGCGTCCAGGTCCCCGCCCTGGTCACCGAACTGGAGCAGGACGTCGACCTCACCCCGTACGTGGGCACGTATCGCTCCAACCAGCTCCGCGTCGAGGTCAGCGTCGTCGACGGCCAGCTCGAGGAGCGGACCACCTACGAGCCGGCGGACGCCTCCCAGGAGCGGATCTTCACGGAGTTCGCCGGCGGGACGACCGCCGCCCCGCCGCGGCGTCTCGTGCCGGTCCGGCCCGGTCTGTTCGCGCCGGCCGGACACCCGCTGGAGACCTTCGACGGCTACCTGCGCCTGCTGCTGGTGTCCTACCACGACGTCCGCGACGGCCGGGCGCGCTTCCGCAACGGCGGCGGCCGGCTGACCCGCCGGGTCTGACCCGCCGAATGACCGCCGCAAGGGAGGATGTCGGGCATGCTCACGATCGGCCAGCTGGCGGACTACGCCGGGGTGACCACCAAAGCCGTCCGCCACTACCACGAACGCGGTCTGCTCGCCGAACCCGGCCGCGACTCGTCCGGGTACCGGCGCTACGACGCCCAGCACGCCCTCACCCTGGTCAAGATCCGAACCCTGGCCGACGCGGGCATGCCGTTGGCCCGCGTCAAGGACCTTCTCGACGCCGACCCGGACACGTTCGCCGCCGCCATCGCGGAGATCGACCAGGACATCCGGAAGCGCATCGCGCAGCTGCGGCGAGCCCGTGCGCAGCTCGCCCAGCTGCGCGGAGGCGACCGGCTGTTCGTCTCCCCGGAGATCGCCGACTATCTGGACGAGCTGCGTGAGCTCGGGGTCAGCGAGCGCCAGGTGTGCCTGGAGCGCGACGGTTGGATCCTCATGCACGCCGCCTCGCCCGAGGACGTCTCCCGATGGATCGCGGAGAAACGCCGGCTGCTCGCCGACCCCGAGTTCCGCACTCTGTACCGCGAGCACGACGCCGCCTACGACTGGTCGCCGGACGACCCCCGCCTGCCCGCGCTCGCCGAGCGCACCCGGACGTGGGCCGCCGGCCATCACCCGTCCGAGGCCGAGCGCGTCGACAACCCGACGATCGCCCGGCTGGCGGCGCGGACCCAGGCCGGCGCCTCATCACCGGCCTGGGATCGCCTCGCCCGACTCATCAAAAGCTGACACTGAGGAAATCGCTTACCAAGCGATTGGGGAACTCCCCCACGCCGCCGCGATCGCATCTCGTTAGCCGATCGGCTAACGTCTTCCCAGGAGCGGAGAGGTCTCCGGATACGGGAGGACAACGATGCGGTACCGCAAGCTGGGCACGACCGGCCTGGACGTGTCGCCGATCGCGATCGGCGCGATGACCTACGGCGACCCGGGCCGGGGCCACCCGGTGTGGTCGCTGGACGAGGACGCCAGCCGGCCGCTGATCAAACACGCGCTCGAGCAGGGCATCAACTTCTTCGACACGGCCAACATGTACTCGCTGGGCTCCAGCGAGGAGATCCTCGGCCGCGCGCTGAAGGACTTCGCCGACCGCGACGACGTGGTGATCGCGACCAAGCTCCGGCACCAGATGCGGCCCGGCCCCAACGGCAGGGGCCTGTCCCGCAAGGCGATCATGACCGAGATCGACCACAGCCTGCGCCGCCTGGGCACCGACTACGTCGACCTGTACCAGATCCACCGCGCGGACCCGGCGACGCCGATCGAGGAGACCCTCGAGGCGCTGCACGA
This sequence comes from Kutzneria buriramensis, assembly GCF_003387475.1. GTDB lineage: Bacteria > Actinomycetota > Actinomycetes > Mycobacteriales > Pseudonocardiaceae > Kutzneria > Kutzneria buriramensis. Next base: position 71,373 of record NZ_QUNO01000034.1, read on the forward strand.
TGTGGTGAAGGCGGGCAAGGCGCGCTACCTCGGGGCGTCGTCCATGCGGGCCTGGGAGTTCGCCAAGATGCTGCACCTCCAGCGGGCCAACGGGTGGGCGCGCTTCGTGTCCATGCAGGACCACTACAACCTGCTGGCGCGCGAGGAGGAGCGGGAGATGCTGCCGCTGTGCGCCGACGAGGGCGTCGGCACGGTCGTGTGGAGTCCGCTGGCGCGCGGCCGGCTGGCGCGGGCCTGGGACGACGCCGGCACGGCGCGGTCGGAGACCGACGGCGGCTTCGCCGACCTGCTCTACGCCACGCCGGACAGCGACCGCCAGATCGTCGACGCCGTCGGCGCGGTCGCCGAGGGCCGGGGCGTCAGCCGGGCGCAGGTGGCGCTGGCCTGGCTGCGGGCCAACCCGGTGGTGACGGCCCCGCTGGTCGGCGCGAACAGCGTCCGCCACATCGACGAAGCCGTCGCCTCGCTGGACGTCGAGCTCTCCGAGGACGAGATCGAGCTGCTGGAGCGGCCGTACACGCCGCGCTACGACTTCCAGGGCCTCTCGGACGAGAAGGCGGCCCAGCGCATCATCGCTCGCATCCCGGGCTACGAGTACGCGAGGGCGTGATCATCGGCGAGACCGTCCTGGTCACCGGCGGCACCGGCTACGTGGCGGGCTGGTGCGTGGCGGAGCTACTCAAGCGCGGTTACACGGTGCGGACGACGGTGCGCAGCGCGGCCAAGGGCTAGCAGGTGCGGCGGGCCGTCGCCACCGAGGTCGACCCGGGCGACCGGCTCGGGTTCGCGATCGCCGACCTCGCCAGCGACGACGGCTGGGCCGAGTCGATGACCGGCGTCGACTACGTGCCGCACGTGGCCTTCGCCGCTGGGCATCGGCCACTCCGGCGACGCCGACTCCCTGATCGTGCCGGCCCGCGACGGCACGCTCCGGGTGCTACAGGCCGCCACCGCCGCCGGTGTGAAGCGGGTGGTCATGACGTCCGCGGCGAACTCCGCCAGCCCGTCGTCCTATCGGGACGAAGGCGTCAGCGACGAGACCGTGTGGACGGACGTGGACCGCCGTGCACAGCACGGCCAAGGCCGAGCGCGTGCTGGGCTGGAAGTCCCGGCCGGCGGCGGAAACCGTGGTCGCCTGCGCCCAGAGCCTGTCGGCCCACAACGTGGTCTAGATGCAATGCCGTTCAGTTAGCCGTGACACGTAGCTGTCAAGGTTCGGGCGAGGCCAGGACATCGATGCTGATGGTGGCCTTGTAGGTAGTCCGGTCGA
>NZ_QUNO01000035.1 GCF_003387475.1 Kutzneria buriramensis
CGGCCGCAGTCACCAAGCTCGGGGCGTTGGGTTACGCGCGCCCGATGACGACCCGAACGTGGTCCCATTGCCCACCACACCGAACCGGATCAAGCACAGGCAGCGCCTCGGAGGACTGCTCAACGAGTACCAACCCGCCGCCTAAAACCCCAGCTCACAGCCAGCCGCAAGGTTTTCGACCAGGACAGGCCCTGGAGGACTATCCCATTGGCTCGCCCGTCCGCCGTTGATGCTCAGTTCGCGCGAGATAAAGCAGCGCCTCGGCTGACTGGAGCCTCGGAGCGACGAAGTCACCGAAGCGCTCCGAGCTCTCGAGCACCCCCCGAACCTCATCCCGACCGGCAAGCAGGCACGCGCACCGCGCGTAAAGGAAGTGATCGGCGGTTTGCTCCAGGACCAGGCCGCCCGCCAATTCAACTGGGATGGACGCAAGAGCGCTCAAGTCCAACGCATCCAGATTCCGCTCAAGCTGATCTTGGAAGCTGACCAGATCCGACGGGTCCAGCGCACGCAGTCGCTGTTCTACTTGGGCTACTGCCACTTCGATATCCGCCCGACTCGTCACGGCGTTCGAGCCGATCACCGACCAAAAATCGACAGCCATCAGTGCCCCCACTCCTCGGCGCCGGGAAGCATCGGCTGGTTGCGTGTACCGTGCCAGAACTCGATGCTGCAGCCGTGACCTGGCGTTTAGCCACCAGCGGCACCCCGGCATGATCACTTCCCGTGGCGTTCCGTCTCTTGTACTTGCTAACCGTGCGGGTGCTCGGATGGCTGGTGCTGTTCGCTGGCAGCAGGACTGTGTTAATCGCCGAGGTGCTGGTGCTGCGGCACGAGGTCGCTGTACTGCGCCGCCAGATCCACAGACCGCGTCTCACATGGCCGGACCGCGCGATCGTGTCGGCCCTCTGCAGACTGCTGCCGCGCCATCTACGGATAGACCGGATCGTCACACCGGCCACGGTACTGGCCTGGCACCGCCGCCTGGTTCGCAAGGAATGGACGTTTCCGCACCAGACAGGTCGCCCGCCGATCGCCGAGGAGATCCGCGAGCTGGTGACGCGTCTGGCACGCGAGAATCCAACCTGGGGGCACCGGCGGATCCAGGGGGAACTGGCTCGACTTGGTCACCAGGCTGGCGCCGGGACAGTCCGCCGGGTCCTGACCCGTGACCGCACAGGCCCGGCACCACGAGGCGTGGACACGACGTGGCGGGCATTCCTGCGTAATCAAGCCTCAGGCTTGCTGGCCTGCGACTTCTTCCACATCGACACCATCGGGTTGCGCAGGCTCTACGTGCTGTTCGTGATGGAGGTCCGCACCCGCAGAGTGCACATCCTCGGTGTCACTGCCAACCCGACCGCATCGTGGGTCACCCAGCAGGCACGCAACCTGGTGGAGGGCCTGGGCGAACGGATCGCCTCGTTCCGGTTTCTCATCCGCGACAGAGACACGAAGTTCACCAGAGGATTCGACGCTGTATTCCTCGGCGAAGGGATCGAGCCCGTCAAGATCCCGCCAAGGACACCTCGAGCGAACTGCTACGCCGAGAGATTCGTACGCAGCGTCCGAACGGAGTGCACCGATCGGATGCTGATCTACAACGAGCGCCACGCCACCGCCATCCTGGGCGAGTACGCCCGGCATTTCAATGACCACCGGCCACACCAAGGCCTCGATCAGCGGCCACCGAACCATGATCCGGCGGTCGTCATCCACCTGGACGCTCCGATCACACGCCGGAAGGTCCTCGGCGGCGTGATCAACGAGTACCGGCGTGTCGCCTGACCTGGCCGGCGAAACACCTGGTCACCGCCCACGCGTCGACTTTTGGCACGGTACACGTGACCCCGTTGCCTATCCCGCCGGACAGGATCAAGCGCACGAGACGCCTCGCGGGACTACTCAACGACTATGAACCAGCCGCCTAAAACCCCAGCTCACAGCCGGTGACGACATTTTCGACCAGGACACGCCGCCGGAACATGACCGATCAGAACCGCGAAACACGAGGGACCGGGGAACGCGCGTCAGCGTCGGTCGCAATCTCCTCAGAGTCTTGCCCACGTTGTGAATGGTTCGATTATGGAGAGCTCTGGCGCAACGAGGGAAACCGCAGCCGAGAGTTTATTAACGAACCTGATGAGCATGTCACCGAGATCTCTGCGTGAACGTTCTTCTTGCAACTCTCGAGGCTTCCACTTTCCCGATGAATGGCATTTCAAGACTGCTTGGTCACCGTGGAACGTGATGACTATCAGCCGCTGTATCCCCTGCTCGAAAAAGTCGAGCTCCGTGTCCGATCCAGAGTTTAGGCTGTCAATAACGCTGGGCAGTTGGGGTATTATGCTGGCAAGATCGAATCGGACATCGACAGGCCATTGATCGTCGCCGAATCCGCCGGCCCGGAACTTGACGCCAGCCTCGTCCAGGAGATCGCACAAGGGTAGCGCCAGTTCGTCTAGATCGCCCCTCAGGTCGGTCGATCCGGTTCCGGAAGCGCGGATGGCTTCCGATGTGTCGATTTCGATCTCGAACGTCATTACTATCCTTCAAAATCGTCGCTGACCGGATATGCCGTCTTGTAAACCCCGCCAGGCTTACGTGGAACGATTACCGCTCGACTGGCTGGAACGATTGTGCCGTCCGGTCGTACGACCTGGCCAAGTCCTTCTGGAATATCGATCACCCTCGGCTCCAGATTGTCTGGATCCCAGTGTTCACGCAACAGGTCGGCTGCTGCGTTGTTGTCCAGCCACTGACCTTGCTCTTCGCCTGTGCTGGCGGCTCGTCCGACGAGCCCCTTGAGATTCTTCCCTCCCGCGCCATGTCGTTCGAACACGTGACCGAAGGTCTTCGTGCTCTTCGGGCTCCAGTTGACATTATCGCAGTTGTGAACGAGGAGAGCGGTGGCACCCGCTTCGACGTAGTAGGTGTGCAGGCCGTCGATGGTCAGGTCGTAGGTGACATCGGCCTCGTGATAGGCCCGGGTGGACGTGATTTCGGCTGTGGCACCGTCGGCGGTTTGGAGTTGGTCGCCGGGGTGCAGGTTGACGGCGTCGACGAAGGCGGTCTGGGTGATGTCGTAGAAGGGGTGATGGTAGGTCGTCGTCAGGGTCGAGGTGTCGGCGGAGGCTGGGGCGGCGGAGCCGAGAACCGCAGCGGCGGCCAAGGCCACGCCGGCAGCGGCCTTGCCGAGCTTGGTCGCGAGCTTCTTGACGGTCAGATCGACGAAGTCCCGGTCGGTTTGAGTGACGATGACGTTCTGCACGGTGTGGGTCTGCAACGTCGTGTCGCCGGGGACGGAGTTGGCGATCTTGTCGCCTACCTTGACCTGGCTGATGGGTTTGCTGGAGCCGTCCGACATCAGCACCCCGGTGGAGCCGACGAAGCTGTGGGTCACGCAGCCAGTGTTCTCCTTCTCCGCCTTCCCGGCGGTGGGTTCAGACTCGGCCGGCCCGTGTTCAGCCCCAGCCCCCTCCCCATCGGCGGCAGCCGCCCCGCTGCTTCCGGAAGACAGGCCGCCGGCAATGCCGCCGATCAACCCGCCCCACAGGGCGCCGGAGCCGACTGCGGAGGCGGCGCCGGAGAGGGAGCAGCCATCCTGTGAGGAGCCGCAGGACGCGCCGTAGCCGACGGCCGAGGTGACGGCGCCGGAGGCGGCGCCAGCGCCGAGGCCGACGAGGGCGGAGGCGGCAACCTTGGGCATGACGTCTTCGAGGGCATTGGCGACGAGCTTGCCGCCGAGAGGACCAGCGAGACCGGCACCCAAGGCGCCGCCAAGAGCGCCAAGACCGATGGCTTCGGCGGCGCCGCCGAGCGAGCAGGTGTGGCTGGCATGGCAGTCCATCGCATAGGACACGGCATTGCCGGCGGCGCCTGCCAACGCGGCGCAGCCCATGACACCGACAGGGCCGGCGGGGGCAGCGATGGCGGTACAAGCCAGACCCACCGCGATGCCGACGGCAATACCGGCGATGGTTGAGGCGTGGGCCTTGATGAAGTTGGTCGCGGTGGCGACCGCTTTCTTGGCCACGGATGCCACAGCCTTGGCCGCAGAGGTGACAGCGTTGCCAACGGCCTTTGCCGCTGTCGTCACCGCTGCTACGGCGTGATGGACCGCTGTGGATACGGCGTGATATGCCGTTTGCACCACATGCACCGCCGCGTGATACACAACCCGGACTACGCGGACAACCCGCTGCACCACGCGAGCGGCGGCGCGAACGACGGCGTGGTAGGCGTCGGCGACGGCATGCACCACGACCTGAACCGCGTGCACGACCGGCTGCACCACGTGCACCGCGACATACCGGGCGACTGTGTGCACGACGTGGGTGACGGCGTGGAAGGCCGACGACACGAAGTCGGAGAACCAGCCATGCCCGGACGGGTCAGTGCGGGTCAACGGGTCGTCATCGACATAGGCGAACGGGTTCGCCGCGGCCGAGTTGGGCAGGGGATCCGGGGAGGCGGTGTCCCGGTTCATGAACTGGCCGGTCTGCGGCGAGTACCACCGCGCGGCCATGTTCACCTTGCCGGTCGAGGTGTCGGTCCAGCCAGACTGGAAACCCAACCGCCCAGCCTGGTTCGTCGTGGCGGTGACATTGCCCAGCGGGTCGTAAGTCGTCGACCCCGACAGCGACGTGCCGTTAGCGGTGAAGTCACCGACGACATCGGTGTGCTGATCGACGAACGCCAGCGTGTTGACGCCGGAGCTGCCGATACCGACCAAACCGCCCGAGGGGTCGTAGCTGTAGGTGCTGACCCCGTCGGAGGCCGGAGTGTTGCCCATACCCGAGTAGGCGAACGTCGTGCCGGTGTCGGTGAGTGCCCGGCCGAGGGCGTCGTAGGTATAGGACTGGCTGCCCTGCGACGTCATCTCACCAAACGCATCCGACGTGGACCGGGTCGTGCCGGCGGTCGACGTCTGCGAGGACATGGTGCCCCGCGCGGTGTAGGTGTACGAGTTGACGCCGTCGGAAGTCAGCTGGTCACGGGCGTCGTAGGTGTAGACGTTCGACCCGACCTGCGTCCGGTTGCCCGACGCGTCGTAGGCGTAGTTGACCGTGGACGAACCGTTGTTCCACGACGTCAGCCGGTTGGCCTGGTCATAGGTGTAGGTGTTCGCGGCGGAACCGGCGAAACCGGTGGTGGTCTTGGAGGTCAGGTTGCCGTTGAGGTCGTAGCCGTACCCGATCGACGCGACGGTCGCGCCGCCGGAGGTCTTCAGCGTGTCGCTGGCCAGGCGGTGCAACCCGTCGTAGCCGAAGGTGCGCTGGTTGCCCGACCCGTACTTCACCGAGTTGACCTGGTCGAGCGTGTTGTAGCCGTAGGTCAGCTGGGTGCCGGTGATCGAGTCCTGGATCGTGGACAGCCGATCGGCTGAGTCATAGCCGTAGCTGCTGGTCCCCGACGCGTCGGTACGGGTGGTCATCAGGCCATCGGCGTTGTACCCGAACGACGATGACCCCGCCGAGCCGGACGCCGACAGCAACTCGTCGCGGTCGTTGTAGGTGAATGTCTCATTCGACGCCGGCACCGACGTGCCGATCGCGCTGGTGGCGGCGGAGGTCATCCGCCCGACCGAGTCGTAGCCGAAGGTGCGGTTGGCGGTCTGCCCATCCGCCCCGGTGCCGTTCTGCGTCAGCAGGTTGCCGACCGCGTCGTAGGTGGCGGTGATCGTCACCCCGCCCGGCTGGGTCTGCGACACCGGCTCACCGTCGGCGTCATAGGCGGTGGTGAAGGTGGAATCCGCCGCACTTCCATAGGTGGCGGTGGTCGGTTCGATCACCGATTCCTTGAGGTTCCACGGCGTGTAGGTGTAGATCGTGGAGTTGCCGCGGCCGTCGGTGAACCGGGTCCGGTTACCGGCGGTGTCATACCCAAACGACGTGGTGATCGACGCGGTCGCCGAGGTCGGCTGCACCTCCTGGGTCACCGCCCCGGTGGCGTCGTGCGTGAACCGGGTCGTGTGGCCCAACGCGTCGGTCGTCGACAGCTGGAACCCGTTGTCATCGAACGTCGCCGACGACGTGGCCAGCACCGCCCCGGAGGGGGCCTTCTGCGCCACCGACACCGGGTTACCCGAGGTGTCATACGTGGTGGCGGTCGAGGAGCCGTCGGCCAGTGTGGTCGACGTCTTACGCCCCAGGAAGTCGTACGTGGAGCGGGTGATGTTGCCGGCCGGGTCGGTGATCGACGTCTTCTCCCCCAGCGCGTCATACCCGTACTGGGTGTTCGCCCCGCTCTGGGTGGTGGTCGAGGCGAGGAACGCGTTGCCGGGCGAGCCGGCGTAGGAGTTCGTGGTCGTGGACGTGATCGTGGAGGGGTAGCGCTCCAGGGTGGTGGAGGTGATCTGCCGGCCGAGGTAGTCGTAGGTGGCCTGGGTCTGGGCGCCGGCCTGGTCGGTCACCGACAGCTTGTCGCCGTTGGTGTCGAACACGGTGTCCACGTTGTTGCCGGCCGGGTCGGTGGTGCGGACGTTGTCGCCGAGCTGGTCGTAGACGTACTTGGTGACCCGGTTGAGCGGATCGGACACCTGCGTCAGGTTGCCGAGCTTGTCGTAGGTCTTGACGGTGACCGCGGTGATCGGTGTGGACGAGCCGGGCGGGGTGTAGTTCGGGCGGGTGATCGACACGGGGCGGCCGGCGGCGTCGTACACCGTGGTGGTGACGTTGCCGTTCGGGTCATCCTTTTCCGTGGCCTCGCCGAAGGTGTTGTAGCCGGTCATCGACACCGGATGCACTTGGGCCGGGGTGCCACCATGGGTTTCGGCCGACACCACGGGCGAGGTGGTGACGGCGAGGTGGCCGGCCTCGTCGTAGTTGTAGGTGGTGGTGTTGCCGTCGGGGTCGGTGGCCGAGGTCGGCAGTCCGCGCTGGTCCAGCGTGCGCGTCATGGTGATCGCGTGCGACGAGGCTGTGGTGCCACCAGAACGGCCGGTATTGAACAGGGTCTGCACGTCGGTCGCGGACAGGGCCCGCTGGTAGACCTGGACGTTGCCGATCTCGCCCGGGAAGTAGTCGCCCTGCACACCGTTGGTGTTGTGCGTCGCGCCGATCACCAGCGACCCCTTGCCCGACCAGGGCGTGGTGTTGGTGTCGGTGCCGGCCAGCCGGTTGTTCACGTACAGCGACATCGTGCTGGTCGAGGAGTCGAAGATGCCGACGAGATGCGTCCACGTGTTCAGGGCCGGCGGCTGGGTGTCGTGCGCTGCCGGGATGTTGGTCGGGGTGCTGCTCTCGATGTTCGGGCTGTCGAACGTCCACCCCTGAAGGTGGTCGTTGTACTGCAGGTAGAAGCTCGAGTCGCCGTTGCCGCCTTGGGAGACCGCGGTGTAGTAGCCGCCGACCTTGGTCAGCTTCACCCACGCCGACACGCTGTAACTGCCCGCCGTGTTCAGCGCCGGCCCGTTGGTGTCGATCTGCGAACTCGTACCGTCGAAACTCGCCGCCCCATCGGTCCAGGTGACGTTGGTGGCCGCGGCCGTGTTGCCGTTACCTGAGGTGTCGGGCACGGTCGTGCCGGTGGTCTGGTTCAGCGGCCACCACCCCGCGGGGCGGCCGGCGCCGTCGGTGAACAAGCTCTGCGAGATCAGGTTGCCCATCGGGTCATAGGTGGCGGCCGTGGTACGCACCGCGCCGGTGGAGTCCGACATCGTCGTGACGGCCGGCTTGTCGTCCGGCGTGTAGGACACGCTGGTCGTCCGGTTCAACCCGCCGGGATCGGTGACGGTCTGGATGGTGCGGTCCGCGGCGTCGATCGTCGATGTCTCGGTGGTGGCGCCGTTGTTGGTGACCTTCTTGATTTGGTTGCCGGCGGCGTCGTAGAAGTCCTGTTCCTTGACGAACGAGTTGACGCCGGTCGGGTCGGTCTTGGTCTCGGTCGCCTTCAACCCGTTGTCGAAATAGGTGTAGGATGTCTTGTTACCCATCGAGTCCGTCTCGGACGCGACCCGACCCGTCGGGTCATACGCCGTCGACTTTTCCACCAGCGGCGTCGCCGCGTGCGGGTTGAGCGGGCTGCCGGTGTACTGGATCGACTGCGTCAGCTCGTGACCGTCGGGGTCGTAGGTGAAGTCAGTCTCGGCTCCATTCGGGTCCGTGTCCGACGCCTTGTGCCCGTAGGCGTCATAGGTGAACGTGGTCGTGTTGCCGCTGGCATCAGTCGAGGACGCCAACTCCCCCAACGTGTTGTACGTCGAGGTCGACGTCCGCGACGCGTCGCCACCGGTGCCGTCGGCCACGGTCTGGGAGGTGATGTTGCCGTCGGCGTCGTAGACGCTGGTGGTGGTCGCGTTGTGGGTGGCGCCGGTGATCCGGTCGGTCACCACCGGATCGGTCTGCGTGGTGACGTGGTCCTGGCCGTCGTAGCCGTAGCTGGTGACCAGGCCGTTCGGATAGGAGTCCGAGACCTCGGTCTTGGTCGCCACCCGGCCCAGGCCGTCGTAGGTGAACTTGGTGACCAGACCTTCGGCGTTCTGCGTCTGCTGCACATCACCGCCGGCGGCGTAGGTGATGGTGTTCTTCGCCCCGCCCGGTGAAGTCGTCACGGTCGGCAGGCCGTTGGCGTAGGCGATGGTCGTGGTTCGCCCGTTGGGGAAGCCCGGTACCGGCGGGGTGGTGACGCCGGTGCGGTTGCCGTTGGCATCGTAGCTGTACGACGTCAGGTACGTGTTGTCCGTCGCGCTGGACGAACGTCCATCCCGGACGGTCAACATCACGTCGTTGCGGGCATCCGGCGTCAACGTCTTCGTCGTGTCGTCCGGATAGTAGGTGAAGTACGCGGTCGAGCAGATACCGGCGGACTGGTTCTGGCACGTCGTCTGCGACACCGTGTTGCCGCGCACGTCGTGGCCGGTGGTGTTGACCACGCCGTTGGGGTCGGTGACGGTGTTGAGGAAGCCGGCGGAGTCGTAGCCGTAGCTGGTCTTGTTGCCCAGCCCGTCGGTCTCTGAAAGTTTGCGGTTGCCGTTGGCCAGGTCGTACTGGTAGGTCAGGGTCTTGCCGCCCGGGTCGGTGATCTTGACCGTGGACACCGGCAGCAGGCCCTGCGAGTTCTTGGCCGCGGTGAAGTGCTGGCTGACCTGATCCGACGACAACGCCGACCGGTAGAACGCCGCGTCCGCGATCGAGCCCTTGAAATACACCGGGTTTCCGCCGGGCAGGCCGTTCCAGCCGAGGCCGGGTGTGCCCGCGCCGAGGTAGGCGAAGCTGTACACGTCGCCACCGATCGGTGACGTCGCCTTGGTCTGCACCGCGTCACCGTCGAGATAGAGCGACTGGCTCGACGACGACGCCGAGATCACCGCATGATGCCACTTACCGTCCGTCACCGTCTTCGACGACATCAACTGCGGCGCACCGGCGGTGGTGCGGAAGTTGCCGTACAGCTTGTTGTCCGTGCCGACCCACAGGATCGGCGTACACGCGGTGCCGTTACACGGACCGAGCTGGTTGGTGTCCGCGCCGACCAGGATCCCGCCGCCGGTCGTGGTGGAGAACCACAACTCCGCCGACATGCTCGGCGACGACGAGTACACCAGATCCGTCGGAATCTGCGCGTACGAACTGGTGCCATCGAACGCGGCCGCGGTCGCGTCCTGGAACGGACCCGCCGACCCGAGGGTCACGGCGTTGTAGGTGCCAGCCCCGTACTTGACCTCGCTGACTGCCTGCGCCGCGCCGACAGTGTCGCCGAGCCGGTAGTACGCCCGTGGGCCCGCGCCCAGCACAGCCGAGCGGTAGACCTGGCTGGATCCGGTCACCGTCGGCGCGCCGACCTTCCACACCCCGCCGTTCTCGTCCGTCAGCTGCTGCACCGCGCCACTGGTCGGATCGTAGGTGATCTGGGCGTGCACATTGCCCGACGGGCGGGTCACCGACGTCAACAGCGAGGAGGAGTGCAGACCGGCTTGGTAGAGCAGGGGGTGGTAGACGCTGGAGACCGGCTTGTCCCACAACGCCACGTCGGCGATGGAGCCGTTGAAGTAGGTCGCGGTCGCCGCGCCGCCCTGGTGCGACTCGTCCGGCCAACCGCCACCGAGGAAACCGGCACCGATGTAGCGGAAGGAGTTGGTCATCAGCGGGATGTTCGCGACCCGATAGTCGACGAACACCCCGTCGATGTACATGCCCTGACTGTTGCCCGATTCCTGCAACACCACGTGGTGCCACTGGTTGTCGTTGACCGGAGTCTTGGACTGCATCGGGCTGACGTTGCCCGTGTAGAACTCGCCGTTGAGCTTGCCGTCCGACCCGACATACAGCGCCGGCACGTAGTTGCCGACCACGGTGTGCTGCGACAGGTCACTGCCGTTGTAGGAGTACAGGACCCCGTTGGTGGAGGTGGTCTTGAACCACATCGAGATCGCCGACCCGTTCCAGCCGCTGCTCAGAGAGGTCGGCAACTGAACATACGACGACGTGCCGTTGAAACCGGCCGACGTCGCCGACGAACCCACCAGCGCTCCGGGCTGGCCGAGGGTGACGTTGTTGTAGGTACCGTTGTCATTGCCCTCGTTGGCATGGATCGCGCTCACCGCGGTCGTCGCACCCGGCTGCTCACCCAACGGCCACAACGAATGCGGACCGATATCCAACGCCGTGTTCAGGTACTGCGACGTGCCCGTGTAGGCATAAGTCGTGCACGCGGTGCCCGCGCCCGGCGCGCACGCGCTGGTCAGGTTATCGCCACTGTAGTTGTAGGTCCACGTCAACGCAGTCGACGGCTGCCCGGCCGTCACCGGGTCGGTAGCCACCGTCGCGACATGCGCGTTGCTCGCCCCGGACGGGGTGGACCACGTGAAGTGCAAAGCCCGGCCCGACACCGCCGACGTTGCCGTCGAAATATGTCCGTTTGCCCAGGTGAAGTTCTGGGCGCGGCCGTTGGCGTCGGTGATCGAGCTGATCCCGAAACCACCCCCGGACAGCGCCTGGGCGAAGGTGTAGACGGTGTCGTTCTTGTCGGTCAGCGTGTACCCGGTCTTGTTCGGCAACGCCCGCAACACCGCGAACCGACCCTGCGGTGAGCTGTACGAGCCGTCTGTGTTCAGCCCGAACCCGACCTCCGAGCCATCCGGATAGGACACCACGGTGCTCACCGAGACCGGGTTGTTGTTGAAGTCGGTGGTGGTCAACTCGGTGACCTTGGCGTCAAACACACTCGACCAACCCGCGCCGAACCCGCCCGAGGTGCGCGGATCCCGCGAGTTGTAATCACGCGTCACCGCCAACGCCGGACCGGCGCTCTGCACCTCCGCGTCGGTCGCGCTGGTCGTGTAGTTGCCGATCCCGGGGTCGAAGCCGTGATCACCGTTGTTCTGCGACAACGACGAGGTCACCACCGGCTGCGGCACCTGGATCGAGATCGCCGTCCACGGCGACCAGTCCGACCACGCCTGCCCGTCGGAGGCCGCGACCGTCCAGAAATAGGTTTGTCCGAATTGGAACTTGCCGGCCGGCACCTGCCAGGACGCCCCGGTGTGCACCGTGCCGGAGTCGAAGACGGTGGTGTTGTTGGCGTCCACGGCCTGGAAATCGAAGTCCGTGATCGTGCTGACCGTGCCGTCCGGGTCGTGCGCGGTCGCCTCCAACCACGGCGTCGTCGTCGACGCCGCGGCGTTGTTCGGCGGGTAGACGGTGTCGATCTGGGGTGGCACGTCACCGGAGGTGGTGATGGTGAAGTACGGCCACTCGGCGCCGCCCATGTTCGACGACGCGATCTCCTTGCGCTGGGCCGGGTCCTGATAGGTTCTGGGGATGATCGCCACGCCATAGTCGGGCTGGTTGCCGTTGGACCAGGCGTTGAACGCGTCGGTGGACAACGGGATCGACACCCAGTCGCCGCGCGAGTGGTCGTTGGCGGTGTTGGTGCACGCGGTGGGCACGTTCGGCGTGGCCGTGCCCATCAGGCTGCCCCCGCCGGGCCCGGGGAAGGCCACGGTGGTCGGCGTCCACGGCTGCACCAGGTTGACGATGTCCATCGGGGCCGGCGTGCAGCTGCCGGCCGAGGTGACAAACACCGATAGCGCGGCCGCGGTGACTTGGACGTGCTGGTTGTCGATGTCCTTGGGCATGGCCAGGAACGACAGGGCCGAGTCGCCGCCGCCGTTGCTGGAGCCGACCTTGATCGTCTGCTCCATCGAGTGATCGCCCGGGCTGTCCTTCTGGACATAGGTCGTGGTCGGGACCAGGCCGAAGGTCGGGTCCACCGTCACCGGGAACACCCGCGCCGAGTCCGCCAGCCAGGTCGTGTCCAGGCTGACCTTCAGCGCCGGCGCACCGTCCACCGTGGTCAGCTGGTAGGTGACGGCGTTGGTCGTCGCCGGTTTGCTGGTCTTCGAGTCGTAGGCGTAGCCGTGCGGGATCCGCTCCCTGGTTGTGCCGCCGGCGTCGACCAGGTCGACCGAGCCGTCCGCGGCCAGTTTCGGGGTCAGGCCGGTGAGTTTGAGCGGGAACGTCCAGGTCGACGGGGCCTTCGCGTCGTGCAGGACGATGGCTTCCTTGACGCCGGTCGCGTTCGGCGCGAGCTGCAGGTCGGTGCTGGGCAGGATCGAGCCGTAGGTGACGTCCGAACCGGACACCTGCGGGGTCACGGGGGCCGCGCCCTGCACCGAGTAGGCCACCGCATGCGAGCCGTCCACCGCGAGACTGGCCAGTGTCGGGTCGGTCGCGGTGGGCGCGAAGTCGACCTTGGCCGAGTTCGCCTTCTCATGCCAGCGACCATCGGCGCCGTGCTCGACGGTGGTGTCGATCGGCTGCCAGTTCCCACTGGCGTCCTGGTAGTTGACCGGGGCTTCGCTGTACCTGCGGGTCGCCGTGCCGTCGGTGTTCTGGAAGAACGTCATCGTCGCCGATGACTTGCCCGGCACCCGCACACTCGTCGCGGCGTCGAACCCGGCCGCGACGGTCCGGCTGAGCCCTGGGCCGGTGCGTGGCCGCGGCGGCTGCGGCTGGTACGGGGATAACTCGCCCGCGCCCTTACCACGCGGATTGCCCGCGCCACCAGTGGCATGTGTGGAGGCCGCCGACGCGGAGTGGCTCAGGCCTGCGGCGCTGCCGCCGCTCTGCTGGGGCAGCACGCCCCAGTGAGGGGTCGTCAACCACGCGCCGAGGTCCGGGAAGGCCGGCAGGTGCAACGCCGGCAGCGCCAACTGCTCGGCCGACGCGTTCTGGGTCGCGAAACCCAAGGCCATCACCGTCATCGTGGCGACAGCCGCGACTCTTCGGACACGCGCCGACATACGCATTACCAAGCCCCCCTCACACGCAGCTCACAAACGTGACCACGTTAGGGACCAAGGGCCCGGGCGGGAACAGCCTTTCGAGTCACCAAAAACACGTAACGATCAAGCAAAACGGATACTGCGGACGAAGGTCGCATACCTGTCGCACCGGCGGCTGCACACCGTGCCGGACAACTGGACAACGAGGACCGCTTGTGCCACCAGGACGGGCGCGTAGATTCTACTGGTCGGCTTGCGCCGTCCTTGATCATGACCACCGCGCTGGCCACGCTGCTACGACCACAGCCGCGAACTGCCACCCCACATGGGCCAACCGTTTGTCTGAACCTCTCCCCCTGCCTTGCTGGTAGCCCCTCAGACCTGGCTGCCCCTGCCTGTCCGTGCCTCCGCCGCACCGGTTGCCTCGCCGACACGTTCGGGCCCCGACGCAGTGGTCCAACGGATCGGTGTCCCCGTCCGCGACACTTTCCACGCCGACCGGACCGGAGTGCCGGCCAACGCACACTCGTGCCGCGAACTGCTGGATGACCGGTCAGAACGGCGGGTCGGAGGCGTCACCCGAGGTAATGCTCGGCTGCGGAATCAAGTCCCACGGACTCGGCTCGCATTGTTCACCGCCGGTGCCACCCTCCTGGCCGTCATCCAGGCCGGTGGTGTCCTCGCCCCACGCCTCCGACACGCGGATCACCCACGCCCGGTGGCGCCACTCCACTCCGGTGACCACAAGGTCACGTATCAGCGGCGCCACCTCGACACGACGATCCCGAAGGCACGGATGATCCAAAAACAGCACGCAAGCGGCGAGCGCCGCCTCGCGCACCTTCTGATCCGGGTCGTCAAGACAGCGCGACACAGCACGGAACAGAACCGGGCGGACACGCTGGAGGTGCTGGTCCCCGGGCCCGCCGCCCAGACCACGACGACGTCTGATCTCACTTCGTTCGGCTGTCACCGCGCGAACTTCCCACAGTGCCTCCTCAGCCTACTGACCACCGTGTTGGGCGGGCCTACATCGGCATGAGCGAGCAGCTGCGGAACACGCGGCTCGCGGCATGAGCGTGCGTTACTTGCTGCCCAGCCCGCCCGGATACCGTGGCGGCGTGAAGCCAGCGCCGCGTAGAGTTGATCATGCAGCCGATGTTCTCCTGACGATGGTGGACAGGCTTGGATACCCGGTGCTGGGCATGAGTGCGTCGTCGGCATGGGACTTGTTCGTCGGCTTCGCGGAAGTCCCCTTCGCCGTTCCCGCGATCGCGGATGCCGACGGGTTGTTGTACCAGTTCGGCGTCTATGAGTTCACTGGCACACCGATGTTCCACCTTGATCTGGTGCGTCAGTTCGCGGTTGCCGATGCGGACGAGTACGTCCAGGTTCATCTGGAGCTCGTGTTCGAGCTGGACGACCATCTCGTGGCCGTCGCGGCGCACAACGAGTGGTGGTGGCCTGAGGACTCCGTTGTGCTGCGCGACTGGAGTCGATCCGTCCGGCGACGCCCGGAGTGGCTTGAGCTCAACGGCCGTGTGCCCACCGACGTCCGAATCTACCAGCACGAGACCTGACACGGCGCGTGGCTAACCACCCTGGTACAGCCGGCGATGCCACCAGGCGTCCGGCGTCCCACTCCAATCTGTCCAGTGTTCTGGATCAGGGTCGGGCAGTGTACGGCGGCGGAACTCGGCGTCGAGGTTGGCGAGTAGCTGCCGCAGTTCGATTCGCGCTTGACGCGGCAGGACTCTCATGACCTCCTGCAGGGCATCTCTGACGACCGCGATGTCGTCGTACTGGCAGCCGGGGCAGCACGGCATTTCCGAGGCGACCAGTCTCAGGTTCCGTTCGGGTCGATGCACGAAGTTCCGGTAGCGGCGGAGGAATTCAGCGGTGCCGTCCGGCCGTATGTGGTGACCCTGGTGGCTGTGCTCGGCCAGGCGGATGGCCGCGCTCGTGTGGGGCGACAACCGGTCGATGGGTGGCAGATCCCCTGTCCACGCGGGCATGCGGTGCGCTTCGAGGCTCTGTGCGGCGCGGATGGCGCCTGGCCGCCTACGCGGCATGGACCTTTCTGGTAATCGTCACGCTGCCATCCTGTCATCAACCACAGTCACCGCGCCAATGCCTACGCGAGTGGCGGAGCGCAGTTGGGCAGCTCGGCAACCCCACCGCACAACCACGCCCGTGGACGTGGTCTTCACTACGTGTCGGCGAGCAACCGTTCGATGACATGGACCGGTAGCGCGGGGTTGCTGGCCGCGCCTTCGCGAAGCACCGGGTCATGGTCGGACAGCAGTGAGCAGAGACGGTCATGGGGAAGGTTGGGGTTGGCGGCGGCGACGCGGCGCACGGTGACCACGGGGTCTGTGAGGAGTCTGAGTGCGAGTTCGGACGGAAGGTCGGCCCGCGATGCGATTGCTTGGCGGTCCCGGGGGCTGTCGCCAGCCGCGTGGGCGGACATGGCTTCCGCTGGTAGGCGGGGGGGGGGTGGCGAAGCAGGTCCTCGCGGCTGTGACCGTGCCAGTGCGCGATGAGATCGACCAGGATCGGCGTGGGGACGTCGGAGGGGCGTTCGCAGATCAGCAGTCGGGTGCTGAAGTCCGCATCCTTGGCCAGGCGGTGGACGGCGCCTGGCGGCAGATCGTCGGACAAGGCCACGGCGCGGCGGAACGCGGGGTTGGGGTGGTCGGGATAGCTGAGGCGCTCCGCCAGACCGGCGTGATCGGGATGAAGCGACCGCGCGGGGGGAAGGGGCTCGGCGGCCTCGTCGGCGGCGATCAGGCGTCGTCGTAGGCCGTCGGGCAGGTCGGTTCGGCACAGCAGTTCCCGGTGGACTTCGGCATCGTCGGTGGCAACGAGTTCTTCCACGACGGACAACGGAAGCCCTCGATTGCCGGCGAGGGCGACACGCGCACCGGCATCCTCCAGCAGGACCCGCATGTTCTCGGGCGGGAGGCTGGGGTTGCGGGCGAGTGCCGCCCGCAGGTCCGGCTGCGTCCACAGGTCCGCCAGCAGCTGTGGAGTCAGTTCGACCAACTCCATCGCTGTCAGCCGATAGAAGACCGGATCGTCGTCGAAGATCGCGGCCTGTTCCGCGGAGATCGTCGCTTCCGGCGCGTGAACGACCGCCGTCATCAGGGCGGCCTGGCGCACCCCGCGATCGGCATCGGCCATGAGCTGGTGAAGCACCGCCGGCGGCAGGTCGCGCAGGGCGGCACAGCGGCGGACCCCCGGGTCGGGGTCGCGGGCCAGCAGGACACGTACGGCTTGCGGGACATGACGGTTCATGCCCACTGCGGCTCGCACCGACGACACGGGATCGGTCGCCAAGCCGCGGTAGACCTCGGTGGGCAGGGTGTCGGCGGTGACAGGGTGGGGCCGAGGTAGCTGGACCCGGGATTCCGGCCAGGCCGCGACCGCCTCCCGTACCGTCGGTTCGCTGTCCCTGGCCAGGGAGCACCGGATCTCCTCGGGGGTGGACTGATGGGCGGCCAGTCCCCGGCGAATCTCACTGTGGGGATGTCTCGCCAGTGCCCAGGCCACCGGTGTTGGCAGAAGGTCCCGGTCGAGGAGCGCGCGTGACGGGGCTGGAGAACCATGGATCGAGTCCACGGCCAGCCGAAGCAGCACCGGGAGTGGTGACGCTGGATTGGCGGCCAGGCCGCACAACACTGGCAGGTCCGGCCCTGGCTCGCGCACGCACGCCAGTCTGTCGGGCCTGACGAGCCAGCACCATTCATTTCCTCCGGAGCGCGTGAGCCTCGTGCGCGGCCTCACAACCGATCGGGTGGCCAGGCCCAGTGGGACGTGAGGTTCCGCGTCGTCACGGACCTGATACCGCTGTAGCCCAGCGATCTCAGCGAAGACTCGACCAGGAATACCGACCTGGACTGGACCATCCGCCCATCGGCTAGAGGCGGACGCGCCAGCACACGACCAGCGGCACGAGCGGATGCCTCGTTCAGCTGACGGAAGAGTCAGGGGTGCGGCTGGTGTCAGCCCGAATCAGCAGCTCGGGCAGGATTGCGCCATGGTGTCTCCATCGAGTTGGCTCAGCCGCTATCAGAGCGGGCAGCGGAAACAGGTCTGGCACGAGTTGCGCCAACTCGGGGGCCGCGTCAGGGAGCCCGAATTCGCCCAGGAGGCACAGCTCGTCTGCGACGAGATGGCCCGCCGCGCCCGGCACAACATCGAACTCATCGTCGACCGCCTGTCCAACGACGGCTACCGGTTCCACGCCAACAACGACGACCAGACCCCCATGCAGGCCCACATACCGCCGACACCGGCGTCAGCGACGTACGCGGACTGGCTGCAGCAGCGATTCGACACGGTGCCGATGACCTTGATGTCCTGGATACGGATCGTCGGAGACGTCTGGCTCGTCGGCACCCACCCGCACTGGCCCACCTCGGCATCCGCTGATCCGCTCGTGATCGAGGTAGAGCGGACCGGCTACCCGCCCGAGTCGTCGATGCGGGCATGGCTCGAGCGCCGAACCGACGTCCCGGGCACGTCCGACCTGTTCGAACTGCCTCTTGCGCCCGACCGGTTTCACAAGGAGAACACCAGCGGAGGTTCGCCCTACGGCATCGTCCTACCCGACAGCTGCGCCGACGGGTCGTTCACCTGGGACACTCCGATGCCATTCGTCTCCTACCTGAACTGGGTCTTCAGCAACGGCGGATTCCCGTGGCCCTCCGGCGACGATGCCCAGTGGGACGTGCGATACCGCCTCGTCAAGGACCTACTGCCGCTGTAGCCCACGGCCCCAAGAAGGCTTGAGCCACGCGCATCATCCGGATTGACATCCGACCTTCGGCCCGAGCGAGCGTTCCCGCGCACGACCTGCGGCACGAGCAGATGCTCGGCGATCAGCACCCGGTTCAGGCCGTGTGTCGGGCGCAGGTTGCTTCGGCCTGCTCCAACCAGGTCAGGTACCAGCGCTCGAACGTGACGTGGCCGGTGTCGTCGGTGTATGGGGAGATAGGACCGTCGGAGGCTCGTTCGTCGAGCCAGACGTGGCCGGCGTCAGGGCCGTTGACCACCAGCAGGTCGTAGTAGCCACATCCCTGGTGGGACAGCGGGATGGTGCCGTAGGTGTCGGCCTCGTCGCGGTCCTCCAACGCCTGCACCAGTTCCGCACGCCGGCGTACGGCCTCGGCGTGATCGGCTAGGGTCGGGAACTGCTCTGGTGCAGGGAGCGCGTCGAACTGTGGCCACATGTCCGGCTGGAACGTGTCTCGGTGGGGAAACGTGACACGCAGGTTGAGCTCTGCTGGCCCGCGCCACCTGTCGCCGATCCAGTGCGCGATCCCGTCGATTACCCGGAAGCCCAGCAGCCCGTAGTACGGGCCGGCCCCAGCGGCCGCGACCTCGGTCAGAAAACTGCGGTACGAGGTGGGCAGGGTCGCACCGACTCGTGTTTCCCAGTCGACGAGCTGTTCCCGCGTCAAGGGCGCGTCCAGCGCGAAGCCGTGTCCTGACGCACCGAACACCTCGGCCGCGCCAGGCCGACCCGCCAGGGCCTCGACTCGGCTCCGCACACCCGCCCAGATCTCGTGCACGACCCGAGTTTACGAACCTCAAAAAACGGAATACCGGCTCGCCCGCTCGCCGGCTGAAGAGTGCGTTTGAGAGACTCTCCGGCCGCAGTAGCCTTGCCTGCTCCCAGACGTCCTAAGTGCTCACCCATGCCGCGATCGTCACGCACGCTCGTTCAAGGCCGTTGACCTGCGGTTCAGCGCCGTTGAGGTCCGTTAAGCGCAGTTGGAAGAGCCCATAGGTGTGAACCAAGGACGCCATAATGCGCTGACCTGCGGAAACGTGACTTCCGCAGGTCAGCGCAGGTCCGTTCAGAGTCGTTGAATGCAGTTCAGGTGTCGGAGAAGGTCCGCCCAAACAAGCCACTGCGCCCTGCATCGGTGGTGTGCGGTTTCCTGTCAATGGTCCGGGCGGCGCGACCAATGCAGATGCCACTGACGCCTGGAACGACCGGTAGGATTGCCGCCGGCGTCGAGCTACTTTCTCGCCTCGTCGCAGCACCGTCCAAGCAGCTCGCGGCCGGCAGCCAACGAACGGCGCACCCGGTGGTCACACCCAGGGCTTCGGACACTGGCCAGGCTCCCGCGTCACATGTATTGCGCATACCTGGCTGCGACAGGTGACGACGAATCGACAAACCGCAGTACGCGTTTGACCTGGTCGGCAGTCCGGAGCGTCACGGGCAACCTGCCATCGAGCCGCGTCTGGTTCCAGTTCATCTTCGAGAGCGCCATGACCTCGTCCGCCAGAGCACGGATCGACTTTGTCGGGGAGAGAGCACGGATGGCGATCGGCGTCGGCATATACATGCCCGGGTACGTGGAGTAGAAGTCAATGCTGCCCTTCGTGTACAGCAGGCCTTCGTGGTGGCTGAGTTCGACCATGGTTCCCCGGAGTGGCGGCGCATCACCTCGGCGATACGCGCGGATCCCGTCGCTCGATGTCACCCAGGTCAGGTCGAGTGCATCGAGCCGGCGGTCGTCGGCTGCTGCCCGAAAGCCCTCGGCCTCATGGTCGGTGAAGGCCGACGTCTTGTGGATGACCACTCGAGCGGGTTCCGTGCGGTGTTCGCGGCGGTACTCGTCGAGTGCGCTCAGAAGGAGGCGCGACGCGCCGTCGCCGGACAGATGAGGCTGCCGATCATCGCCGCGGGGTAGCGCCGACTCGCCTCGAACGACTACTCCGTCGCCGCGCTCGTTGAAGACCTGGGCTACCGCAGTCTCCAGGTTGCCGTCGCCGCCTGACTGGTAGAACGACACGCCGACGAAGCAGGTCGTCAGATCGCGGCTGTCCCGCTGCATCCGCCATGGCACGCCACCAGCCTTGTAATACAGCGCTACGTGCAGGTTCCAGGCTCGGGTGGCCTCGTCTTGACGGCTCGATCCGGTCGGTGGTGCGACTGACTCGTCGAACGTGCTTCGTCGGACGATCTGAACCGGCGTGCCGATGGACAGCAGTCGCGCCTTGACGAGGTCGTGGAAGTTGGCGAACCGCATGGCGACATCGGCCGCTACGTCGGCGTCTGCACCGTCATCGGTCTTCTGTCGGGAGTGGCCGCGCGGCGGCATGGCGAGGTCCTTGAGCCCGGTCGGTCGCGCCATGACGATGACATCGACACGGTTGCGTTCCGCGAGGGCACGAGCCTCGTCGCAGTAGGCCTCGACGGCACGATCGAGCGCGGTCGTGCCGGTGGCCCGATCAATCTCGCGAAGGGCAGCTGGACTGATCGTGTTCGTGGCGCGGTCGGAGAAGACAACCGTCGAGCAGAGACCGCGGTCTACGTCGCATCCGGGAAACGCCGGGAACAGATGCGGGTAGCGCTCGTCCTTGGCCGGGATCTCGTCGCGGCAGCGTTCCAGCCACAGTTTGAGAGCTTCCAGGTCGCTGTCGGAACCGACGAGACCGATCCGCATGGCTTTAGGTTGCTCGGGTGCGCCCAGGTCGGCGGGTCCGAACGTACTGATCCCGAACCGTGGATCGATGTGGCGGCTGGCGCCACCGAACTCAAGCTCGGGCTCCGGAAGGACGTACGCGCGCATCACGAGCGGCCCCCGCCAGCCGCCCCGGCTTCGTCATCGATGCTGGCCGCGTTGTCGTACAGGCCCTCGTCATCGCCGAAGAGCGCGAGCAGCTCGAAGACCTCCTGCGAGGCCTCGTCGTCATCGGACTCAGGCGCGGCCTCGTCCGGCTCCGGATCATCAGGCCCGGACTCAGATCCGACGGGAGCGGGGCCCCAGTACCGGTCATCGATTCCGGCATCGACCGTGAGCGTTTCGAGCTCACCGAACCTGATGAGCTTCGGGGTACTGAACAGGTCATCTGAACCCCGAAGGAACTCCGCCCACGTTCGGCTCGCGCAGACCACGATCGACGAGTGGATCCGCACCTGGTCAGACGCGCACCGCGTCGCCGAGGTCACCGGGGCGACCTACGGCTCCCACATCCGCAACCACATCCTGCCCCGCTGGTCCGGCACCGCCGTAGGAGACGTTCAACGGATCGCGGTGAAGGGGTGGGTGAACAAGACGCTCCGCGAGAATATGGCCGACAAGAGCGCCCAGGACATCCTCGTGTTGTTCTCGATGATTCTCGGGGAAGCCGTGGACGAGGGGTTGATCGGCGCGAACCCGTGCCGGAAGCTCCGCATCAATTTCGACGATCGGCCGGAGCGCCCGCACGCCACCACCGATGAAGTCGACGCACTGGCCGGGCGCATGGCCCCCGACAACGGCTTGATGACGATCACCGCCGCCTACACCGGGCTGCGGTGGGGCGAGATCGCCGGGTTGCAGTGGATCCGCACCTACCTCGACGACGACACGCCGCACATCGACGTCGACCCGAAGGTCGGCGCGCTGCACGAAGTGAAGGGCAGGCTGGAACTCGGCCCGCCCAAGACCCCGGCCAGTGTCCGCACGGTGCATCTGCCGCCATTCCTGGCCGACGCGCTGAAGGCACACCGGCAACGCAACCCCGACTCCCAGTTCGTCTTCACCGGGGTCAACGGCGGGCTGCACCGGCGGTCCAACTTCCGCCGCCGGGCCTGGCTGCCCGCACTGGCCGGGGACAAGGAGAAGGGATGGTCACCGCTCAACGAGGAGATGCACTTCCATGACCTGCGACACACCCACGAGACGTGGTTGATCGAGGACCGGGTGCCGCGCATCCTGCGGCTGGTTCGGTTCGGGCACAAGCGGAAAGACGTCGACGACATCTACTCGCACATCACCGAGCAGATGATCGAGGACATGCTCGAGGCCCTCCAACAGCGGTGGGAGCAGGACGGCGGCTGGGCGTGGCGGGAAAGTCCCGCTGTGGAGCCAGAAGCGGCGTGACCTCTTCGGATCGGGGCTTGTGGTCAGGAGACCGTGCTCCCAATTTGCTCCCAAAAGTCAGAAACGGCCCGCCGATGAAGATCATCGACAGGCCGTCTGATCAGCGAAAACACGCTGTGGGCGATACTGGGATCGAACCAGTGACCTCTTCGGTGTGAACGGTACCGGGCATGTCCCAGCCGTCCCGCCTGATCGCGATAGTCGCAGTTCGAACGGCCGGCGTCAGTCGATCCGTCCCGTTGGTGTCCCAGCGTGGAGCTCGATAGCAGGTTCGCCCAGCTACCGGTTTGGGCACCACGGCGCCGGCCGACGCGTTGGGCTCCGTCGTGGATTGGTTCACTTCCCCGAGATGGTGAAGATCTTGCTGTCACCCAGGTCCAGGCTCCAATGCTGCCCCTGACCTGCGGCGGACACAGTTGTTGATCAGCCACGTTTCTCGTCGTCTATCGACCCTCCACGGCCTGCAGATGGCCTGGCTAGCACTGCGTCCGCCGCAGTTCTGTGGTGCAACTCTTGCTGTGCGACTGACAGAGCATTGAACTGGCGCTTCAGGCGTTCCGCATCTGCGGAGC
This sequence comes from Kutzneria buriramensis, assembly GCF_003387475.1. Classification (GTDB taxonomy): domain Bacteria; phylum Actinomycetota; class Actinomycetes; order Mycobacteriales; family Pseudonocardiaceae; genus Kutzneria; species Kutzneria buriramensis. The sequence continues at coordinate 22,689 of NZ_QUNO01000035.1, forward strand.
CACTCCGCATTCCGTGGATGTTCCGTGCTACCGACTGCGGCGTGCTGCTGCGCTGTCTGGGAGTGGGACAGAGGCGGCGGGCGGCCATTCGGGGTGTCCCATCGGTATCGGGCACGGGCCGGCAGGCGTGGCAGGATACTCAGGCCGTGACCAACGGGTCCGATCCTCCACCCAGCCAGGTGACCAACGTCGTGCACGGCGACAACTACGGGGTCCAAGCCGGCACAATCCACGGCGGCGTGCACTACTACCAGTCGGCGCGGCCGGCGGTGGACCTGCCGTATCGGGCCGGGATCACGCCGCTGCGGGCCGCATCGTTTCAAGATCGCGGCGCCGCTCAGCTGGTGGCGGGGATGCTAGACCGCGGAGATACCGTGGTTTTGACCTCTGACGGGTCGCCGTCGACCAGTGTGTTGTCCGGGCTGGGCGGGGTGGGCAAGACCCAATTGGCTGTGGACTACGCGGAACGTCTCTGGTCTGCCCATGAAGTCGAACTGCTGGTGTGGGTCACGGCGGACTCCCGTGAGGCGATCGTGTCCAGCTACGACCGCCTGGCCGCAGACCTGACCGGGGTGGAGGACCCCGAGCCCGTGCTCGGTGCGCAACGGCTCCTGGAGTGGCTGGCCGGCGCGTCAGTGCGCTGGCTGGTGGTCCTCGATGACCTCCAGAGCCCCCGCGATCTGAGTGGACTATGGCCGCCGACCACGCCGACCGGCCGCGTGGTGGTGACGACCCGTCGTCGTGATGCCGCCCTGCACGGACACCGCCGCCAGCTGATCGAGATCGGGGTGTTCACCCCGACCGAAGCGCACGCCTACCTGCACGCCGCCCTCGCCGATCAGCCCCATCTACTCAATGGTGCCGCGGAGTTGGCGCGCGAGCTGGGATATCTGCCGTTGGCGTTGGCCCAGGCTGCCGCCTACCTGCTGGACCGGGGCCTGTCGTGTACTGACTACCGGGCCCGGCTGGCCGATCGACAGCGCCAGTTGTCCTCGCTGCTGCCCGACGTGGAGGGACTGCCCGATCAGCACCAGAAGACGGTGGCCGCGACGTGGTCGCTATCGGTCGAGCACGCCAACCAGCTCACGCCCGTAGGAGTGGCGGGCCCGATGCTGGAGCTGGCCAGCCTGCTGGACGCCAACGGAATACCCGCCGAGGTGTTCGGCACCACCACCGTGCAACAGCTGCTGACCGACCGGGCCGGGCGCGTGGTGAGCGAGGAGGACGCGCGGGACGGGTTGGGATGTCTGCACCGGCTAAGTCTGATCACCCTGGATCCGCGCTCGCCTTCGCGGGCTGTACAAGTGCACGCGTTGGTGCAGCGCGCCACCCGGGACAGCATTACTGAGGATCGGCTGTCGATACTGGCGCGTGTCGCGGCGGACGCGCTCCTCCAGGCATGGCCGGACGTGGAACGGGATACCCAGCTGACACATGCGCTACGGGCCAACACGGACGCGGTCGCTACAGCCGGTGGTGACCATCTGTGGGAACCAGACGGGCACCTAGTTCTGTTTCGTGCCGGGCACAGCCTCGGCGAGAGTGGATTGGCTGCCGAGGCCGTGGACTATTTCCAGCGACTTCGGGCCACATCCACCCGTCGTCTCGGGCCCGACCACCCTGCTACCTTGAGAGTCCGCCGCAATATCGCCTACTGGCGCGGGGAGGCGGGTGACCCTGCGGGAGCTGTCGCCGCGTTCGAGGAGTTGCTCACCGACCGCGTGCGGATCCTCGGCCCTGATCACCCCGACACTCTGAGAGCCCGCCATAGCATCGCCTACTGGCGCGGGGAGGCGGGTGACCCTGCGGGAGCTGTCGCCGCGTTCGAGGAGTTGCTCACCGACCGCGTGCGGATCCTCGGCCCCGACCACCCCTCCATCCTGACCACCCGCCACGCAATCGCCTACTGGCGTGCGGAGGCGGGTGACCCTGCGGGAGCCGTCACCGCGTTCGAGCAGCTACTCACCGACCAGTTGCGGATCCTCGGCCCCGACCACCCCTCCATCCTGACCACCCGCCACGCAATCGCCTACTGGCGTGCGGAGGCGGGTGACCCTGCGGGAGCCGTCACCGCGTTCGAGCAGCTACTCACCGACCGACTGCAGATCCTCGGCCCCGACCACCCCGACACTCTGAGAACCCGTCACAACATCGCCTTCTGGCGCGGGGAGGCGGGTGACCCTGCGGGAGCCGTCACCGCGTTCGAGCAGCTACTCACCGACCGACTGCAGATCCTCGGCCCCGACCACCCCGACACCCTAACCACCCGGGCCGACATCGCCCACTGGCGCGGGCACTCGGGCGATCCTGCGGGAGCCGTCGCCGCGTTCGAGGAGTTGCTCGCCGACCGGGCGCGGATCCTCGGCCCCGACCATCCCTCCACCCTCAGGGCCCGTCACAACATGGCCTACTGGCAGGGGGAGGCTGGCGATCCTGCGGGAGCCGTCGCCGCGTTCGAGGAGTTGCTCGCCGACCGCGTGCGGATCCTCGGCCCTGATCACCCCGACACTCTGAGAACCCGTCACAACATCGCCTTCTGGCGCGGGGAGACGGGTGACCCCGCCGGAGCCGTCACCGCGTTCGAGCAGCTACTCACCGACCAGTTGCGGATCCTCGACCCCGACCACCCCTCCATTCTGGCTACCCGCCACGAAATCGCCTACTGGCAGAAGCGGTTGCCAGGTAGCAGGTCCAACTGATGTGCTGCTACGTCATCAGCTCCCAGCCGGCCGATGCGTAGTGTGACCTTCTCGGTCTGAACTAACGGCAGACGCGTTTCCGCAGGTCACGCACGGGCATGCGATTGCTTCCGACCGGCGGTGACGGTCGCCCACGGTCGCTGCGGTTGCTGTACTTCGCTGCTGTACTCGCTGTCGCGCGGCCGGCGATCGAGCCCGGAGACCTGCTCGGCGGTGGTGTGCGTCCGTCAGAGGTGGAGGTGGTCGAGCAGCCAGGTGGCCACGGCTCGGGTGAGTCCGGACAGGACGGCGCCGAGCACGGCGTGGATAACGGGCTGCGGGGTGTTCCGATGTTTTCTGCGGCGGGGCATGGTGACCTCCGAGAGAGCCGGTGGATAGGGGTGGCAGGCCTGCCGATGACAACGGTCCTCGTTGGGCCGTTCGGGCGGACTCGTGCCGGCCGACCCCGGATGGTCGGCGGTGAAGCGGCTGGTCGGGCTAGGTTTCCGGGTTCCGTAGTCCGGCCGAGTCGGGACAGCGAAGGGATGCGGCGGCGTGCAGGGAGACCCGCGGGCGCGGTTTGCTGAGCAACTCCGCGAGGTGCGCTCGCTCGCGGGCGGCCTGTCGCTGTCGGCCCTGGCCAAGTGCTCGCCGGTGCTGACCACGTCCGTGCTGAGCACTGTGTTGCGCGGTGAGTTCACCCGAGCGCCGCGGTGGGAGGTCGTGTGGGCCCTCGTCACGGCGTGCCGCACTCTCGGTGCCGATCAGTTCGGCAACCTGCCGCGCGGCTTGAGGGACCTGTCTGCGGAGCAGGTGTGGCGGGACCGCCACCGCGCGCTGGTCGAGGTGCTGGAGATGCACAAGACCATCCCCGCCGCCGCTGACAACACTGCTTCGCACCTACCCGTGGCGCCAGCCCCGCAGGCCGGGCCGACACACCTGGTCGGCAACATGGGGAGCCAGGCACCCGTGGACCAGATGGTGCAGGCCCACACCATCAACGGCGGCGTTCACCAGTACCACCAGACGTCGCGGCCGGTGGTGGCGTTGCCGTATCGGTGGGGAACCGTGCCGTTGCGGGCGGGGGCGTTCCAGGACCGGGACGCCGCCCGGATGATCGAGGGCGCGTTGGGCTACGGCGACGCCGTCGTCTTGACTTCGGACGGGCCGGCCACGACCAGTGTGCTGTCGGGGTTGGGTGGGGTCGGCAAGACGCAGCTGGCGGTGGACTATGCCGAGCGCCAGTGGGACGCGCACGAGATCGATCTGCTGGTGTGGGTGACGACGGGTTCGCGTGAGGCGATCGTGTCCAGTTACGCCGGCCTGGCCGCCGACCTGACCGGGGTCGAGGACGCCGATCCCGAGCAAGGTGCCCGACGCCTGCTGGGCTGGTTGGCCAGTAGTACGGCCCGGTGGCTGGTGGTGCTCGATGACGTGCAGAGCCCGCGGGATGTGCGGGACTGGTGGCCGCCACACTCGCCGACGGGGCGGGTAGTGGTCACCACCCGGCGTCGGGACGCGGCGCTGCGTGGGCACCGCCGCCGCGTGGTCGAGGTCGGCGTGTTCAGCGAGGCTGAGGCTCTGGCCTACCTGGAGGAGGCGCTGGCTGGGCAGGCGCACCTGATCGACGGGGCCGCGAGGTTGGCGGCGGAGTTGGGGTTGTTGCCGGTGGCGTTGGCGCAGGCCGCCGCGTACACGCTGGATCGGGCGCTGACCTGTGCGGAGTACCGGGTGTTGGTGACTGATCGGCAGCGCACGTTGGCGTCGGTGCTGCCCGATCCGGAGGGCCTGCCGGACCAGCACGAGCAGACGGTGGCCGCGACCTGGTCGCTGTCGATCGAGCATGCCAACCGCCTTCCCCCGATCGGGCTGGCGGGGGTGGTGCTGGAGGTGGCCAGTGTGCTGGATCCCAACGGCATCCCGGTCGAGGTGTTCACCGCCCCGGCCGTGCTCTCGCTGCTGGCCGAGCGGACGGGTCGCGAGGTCAGCGCAGACCAGGCGCGGGAGGGGCTGGCGTGTCTGCACCGGCTGAGCCTGATCACCCTGGACGCCCGTTCGCCAGCGCGGGCGGTGCGGGTGCACGGCTTGGTGCAGCGGGTCACCCGGGAAAACCAGTCTGATGAAGCGCTGCCGGCTCTGGTTCGTCTCACGGCCGATGCGCTGTGGGAGGTGTGGCCGGAGGTGGAGCGAGACCCTCAGCTGGCACAGGTACTGCGGGCGAACACGGATGCGGTCGCCGTGGCCGGAGGTGATCGCATGTGGGAACCGGACGGGCACGAAGTGCTGTTTCGTGCGGGGAACAGCCTCGGTGAGGTGGGTTTGGTTGCCGAGGCTGTGGACTATTTCCAGCGGCTGTATGCCACCGCCACCCGCTGTCTCGGCCCTGACCACCCCGACACCCTGACCACCCGCCACAACCTCGCCCGCTGGCGCGGCCAAGCTGGTGACCCGGCCGGGGCTGCCACCGCGTTCGAGGCGCTGCTCACCGACCAGCTGCGAGTCCTGGGCCCGGACCACCCGTCCACCCTGACCACGCGCAGCAGCATCGCCTACTGGCGCGGGGAAGCTGGTGACCTGGCCGGGGCCGCTGCCGCGTTGGAGGAGCTGCTCACCGACCGGCTGCGGGTCCTGGGCTCCGACCACCCCGACACCCTGACCACCCGCCACAACATCGCCCGTTCGCGCGGCCAGGCTGGTGACCCGGCCGGGGCCGCCGCCGCGCTGGAGGAGCTGCTCACCGACCGGCTGCGGATCCTAGGCTCCGACCACCCCCACACCCTGACCACCCGCCACAACCTCGCCCGCTGGCGCGGCCAAGCTGGTGACCCGGCCGGGGCCGCCGCCGCGTTCGAGGCGCTGCTCACCGACCAGCTGCGAGTCCTGGGCCCGGACCACCCGTCCACCCTGACCACCCGTCACGAAATCGCCTACTGGCGCGGGGAAGCTGGTGACCTGGCCGGGGCCACCGCCGCGTTCGAGGAGCTGCTCACCGACGAGCTGCGGGTCCTGGGCCCCGACCACCCCCACACCCTGATCACCCGCCACAACATCGCCGGCGGGCGCGGCCAGGCTGGTGACCCGGCCGGGGCCACCGCCGCGCTGGAGGAGCTGCTCACCGACCGGCTGCGGATCCTGGGCCCCGACCACCCCCACACCCTGACCACCCGCCACAACCTCGCCCACTGGCGCGGCCAAGCTGGTGACCCGGCCTGGAGCGCCGCCGCGTTCGAGGCGCTGCTCACCGACCAGCTGCGAGTCCTGGGCCCGGACCACCCGTCCACCCTGACCACCCGCCACAACATCGCCCACTGGCGCGGCCAGGCTGGTGACCCGGCCGGAGCCGTCACCGCATTCGAGGAACTGCTCGCGGACCGGCTGCGGGTCCTAGGCCCCGACCACCCCCACACCCTGACCACCCGCAACAACCTCGCCTACTGGCGCAACCGCCTCGACAGAGAAGATGGGTAGGACAGATGCAACGGTCAGGCCGCGGCTGACCTATACGCAGCCACACCACCGTCGTCCGATCAGCAGCGACGTACCCCTGCCACACCGTCTGCATGCATTCGCCAGGTACGGCCATTCACACGGCGCTACATGGCCGCGCAGGTGTCTACGCCTGCTCAACTCAACCCTCAACGACCCCAGGCACTGATAGGCCGCAGGCCCGGGGCCTGATCGACGACCGCGCGCTGGCCCGGCCTGGGAGCGAAACCTACACTGTCAGGCCGCGCCGGACAGGATCGTCTGCATGCGCTCCGTCCTCAAACATCGACCACCTTCGGGCCCTGGGGTCCGGCTACTTCGACGGTCTCAGGGTTTCCCTCACACTCTTTCGAGCTCTGTGACTTGGCGACCGCCGGCGATCGCCGAGACTGTTTTACCTGGTCAACCCCCAACGAGTAGATGTCGTGATCTTCCCCGAAACGAGGCGAATGCAACCAGAACTGCACCGGTACCGTCCAACTTAACTGGAACCAGGCGGCCCGCTAGAGGGCTTCCAGGCAGCCGACCGACACCTGTCCGGAACTTGACACTGTCCGTATACTGACCTGCTGGCTTGACGGAGGTGCGACAGAAGCCGGCCGTTCGTCGAACTGGAGCACCGGTAAAGGGGATCTCATGTCGGACCTGGTGATCAGCTACGCGGGTCACATGCCCTCCTATCCCGGCCTGCCCGTCGCGGACATGTATCCGTACATTCCATCATTTAAAGCCGAATATGGCGATAGAAAGATCTTTCAGACCTGGGTACAGTTGAGTGGATACGCTGCCAACCTGATCAAGTCTCGACTAGTCGACATTGCAGATGCCGACCAATTTCTACGGGGCCTGCTTCTACGATATGGCGTCCGCCGACTTGAACGTCATATGCACGGTTTGGAGATCAAAGATCTAGAAGGCGAGCCCCAGACTGACGTCTGGAACCTTGCGGCAAGCGACGCCTCCGAGCTGCTATCTCTCACCAATGAGAAGACGTGTACATATCAACGGAAGAGTGGGCGTGACCTCTTCTGCATGGCACCATCACAGCATGACGGTAAGGCGATATATACCATCGAAGGGCGCAGATGTTCCCCAACCTCGCGGGCCGTTTGTCGCGAGTGCACCCTTCCTCATACGGATTACATATGTTCACATCTGCTACATCCAGAAATTGGCTCGGTAGCGGCCGGTGGGCTATATCAACGGCAGGTCGTGGGAGCGCTATGCGACCAAGGAATGTCCGCGGTGCGAGAAATTCAGCAATGTCGCGCGGGAGGTCACAGTTGCTGGCAGCGACTAGTTGAGCTTGAGCAGCCTGCCGCCGAGTCGATATCTCCACTAGGTTTGGCGGAGTCATTCGACGTGCTTGATGCAATATGGAGATTGGCCTTCGGCAGAAATAATCGCCTGCTCGCACTGAGTACGGCAACAGGTTCGGCAGCGCTGTCTTTGGGGTGCGCAAATCGTGCGGAATTCGAAACGCGTCTTAGCGCTCTGGCAGACATTGTTGATCGATTGAAGATTGACTCGTCACTACTCCCGGTTGGCGGCTCACAGAATGACAACAAGGGCAGCCTTGACAAATTGGAGCAGTGCCTACTAAATAAGCTTCCAGAGCGTCATCGGCCAGCCGTAGTTGACGCGATTCGGACCATACGTCGCATCCGACAGGCCAGGAATGCTATTCAGCATGGCATAACAGAAGGTGGCGGCTTGACGGCAAAACTGCGGGAACTTGGTATCGACGATGCGCCGCCAAGGTGGTCTGAGGCCTGGGACTCGATTCGTGTCCAAATGGCCAATGCGCTGACGACCATTCGGGTAGAGTTGCGACAATGGGTTGACTCCACGTCCTGATGGTCGTTGTACACGGTTGACTGCGCACCATCCCGCAGGCGACAACGCTGGCAGGCGCCCCTGCTCGTGACGGGCCAGGCCAAGATCAGGCCGTCGACGACCGAACGGCCTGGAGCTGTTCGCTGATCACTGCCGCCGGCACCCAACCGTCGCGCTCGACCTGCGCGGCCGGCACCGTCACCTCGGCCACAAGGTCCGCAACCTGGGCGGGTGCCGGAATCGATGTCCTGGCGCCTAGGGTTAGTGCACCGGTCTGGCCGAGCCGGCTGTGGACATGACGAAGCCGTTGGTCCCCGGGAGCGCAGCCTCACGGGACCCGTCAGTCAACGTCCGACTGACTCTGGCCGCCACGAGTGGCCTTTCGCGATTTCCGCTCAGCTTCGTACGCTGCCTGCGCACGGGCGCGCGAAGGATGCAGCTTGACTAGGTACTTGACTCGCACGGTCGATCCACCGAGCGGGTTCCGACGAGACGGCTTGCGCGCTGGCCCGACGGGAACAAGCTGCCGACACGGTTCGCGACGGCCAGCTTTGCAACCTGCCACCTCACATGGCACGTCCGCACGCTCGTACTTCTTCAATGGGTCCGCGCCACGGGTGACCGTCGTCATTGACGTACCAACCCGACCTCGTCTCTGCACCATGACCAGACTCTACTGGCGTTCGCAATCAGGCGGTTAGAGGCGCCCGTCGGCGCTCAACGAACGGCCGCGACCTCAAGACAAACGCCGCCAGGAACGCAACCACCTGGCCGTTGGCTGGCACCCCACGACTTGGCCAAGAGCGCAAGGAGTTTACCTGGACAATAATTTGCAGCCAACACCACCCGAATGGCCTACACTGAAAGGGGGTTGGTAACGCTGCGCCAGCGCATAACCTGCCGCTAGCTCCAGAACGGCGCAGGCCAGATGAGTCAGCTTAGCCTAACCTCGCCGCGAACCTGGACGGGCCTACGTTAGTCGTCGTCAAGTGCACATCTTCGGAGATAGCGTCGCCATGGAGAACAGCGCAGGCAAACAGCTCAATACACCCCCGCGCCTTGGTCTGTTTGACGGCTTTGAGGCATACCTGACCGCCGACGACAACAAGTATCTAGACTTATTTAACAGCGGCTTGATTGTCCTCGACACGAACGCGATACACAATCTGTACCGATATGCGGAGCAGACGCGCCACGACTTTATAACTGCACTTCGTGCGGTTAAGGAACAACTATGGGTGCCACATCAGGTTCTAATTGAATTTTGGCGAAATAGAGACTCGGTGATGCGGGATAAGACGGCATCGCCTCAAGATATAATCGATTATGCAAACGAGTCCTATGTTGCCGTTTGCGAGAAGATCGACAAATGGGCTAAGCGAATCTCCTTGGAAGAGGCCAAGCAAGACGGTTTAAAACAAGAATTCCGTGCAAGTGTTGACCGTCTGATTACCTCGTTGCAGTTCCATGGCAACGAGGAGTTGCATTCTGTAAGTGATACGAATAGCGACCCCGTCCTTAGTGACCTGTCAGGCCTCCTGCACGGGCGCATAGGTGCACCCATTTCGCGGGAGGATAGAGATGATGCGAAGGGCGAGGCCGAGAGGCGAATAGCTGCCATGCAGCCGCCAGCGTACAAAGATAGCAAAAAGCCGGTAGATGAGGCAATCGGAGACTATTTAATTTGGCATGAAATGCTAGAGGAGGCAAAGAGGCGGCAAGTTGATGTCCTCTTTATAACAGGTGACGTTAAGGAAGACTGGTGGCGCATTGATGGCGGGCGGACCCGAGGGCCGCGCGTTGAACTCTTCGATGAGATGAAGTCGAAAGCTGGTGTGGCGCTCTACATGCTTCGCCCCGAAAGCTTTCTTCATCACATTCGACGCCTTCTGAAGGTTGAGGTTGAACCGAACTCCATTCGCGAGGTGGAGCTAATTGACGAACGCACTGCGGCTACCGTTTTCAGGGTTGGTGGCGATGCAATCCTTCGGGACTCTCAACTTTTCGATCCATTCGAAGGAGGTCGCAATAGTCTTGACGGCTATGTTTCATTCCTGAAAGACCAAGGCGCGAAGGTGTTTTTCGACTTCGCGCTAGAGGATAGTCCAGAAGTGGAGGCTAGGTTAGTTTCTTATCGTGAAAAGCAGTTTATAGTAGGGCACATCGGCCCGGGTAGTGATACTCGACAAGCTTATTCCACGGTGAAGATTCTCCGGCAGGCCGCTAACCGTCTATACAATGCGGACGAAGTCGAGCTTGTACTGGTTACCCCCAGTCCTTCGCGTCCAGTCTCTGCTGTTATTGTGAATGAAAGTGGCGCCGTCCCGGTTTGGCGAAGTGGTTCGCGTTGGTGGAGTATTCGCCGCGGTGTCGATAAAGGGTTAGCGCAAGAGGCGCTTCGCTTGTCAACCAATGTGGTGGCCCGTGGCCGCGAGGAGCTCGCACGTATCAGCTCTGGCGAAGATTACGCCACGAAAGGCCTTGACAACGATTTGGATATATAGCTCCAGATTTAGCGGAGGCCGTAGTTAGGCCGCCGTCGATAGGATGGTCCGCAACTGCTCGGCGATCGCGGCCGCCGGCACCCACCCGCCACGCTCGACTCGATCCGCCGGCACCGTCACCACGGTCACCACCTCCCCGACCGCGGTGCCCTCGGCCGCCGCAAACACCCGCACCTCCGGAAAGCCGGGGACCAGCGGCACGACCACCGGCCGCCCGGCGTGGTTGCCGGCCAGCGCCCCGTACTGGAGGTGATCCTCCCCCGGCACCGACCGGACCGGGTCCGCCAGCTGAACCTCGACGCCGGCGTCGGTCAGCAGCTGCACGACGGCCTTCACCAGCTCGACCGAGGCGACGATCATCGTGCCGTACTTCTCGTAGCGCGGGATGTCGCCGCAGTGGCGGACGAAGAAGTCGCGGGCGCCCTTCTCGAAGTCCTCCGCCGTCATCGTCGCCGTCGCCGCCATGTCGAACGCCTCCCCGATCACCGTGCCCGCGGCCCATTCTCGCTGATCACCGTCGGTGGAAAGGTTCACGACGGCGGGTGAACGCTCGATCGTGTCGACTGGCGAACCACGGTTGAGCAGCGACGATGGACAACATGGAGGTGGTGTGGGAGAGGTTCCTGGTCGGCGTTGACGTCGCCGTGCTGGTCGACGCCGACGAGGCCGAACTCGACCGGTGGCCCACCGGCGAGCTGTACGAGCGGCTGCTGTTGGCCGGCGTCCCGATCACCTACGACCCCACCGGCAGCACCAGCACGTTCGGCGGCCGGCCCGACTACTTCGACTTGCTCGTGGCCGTCACCGCCGAGGTCGTCACTGCCCACCGCCCTGGCAACGGTCTCGGCGAGGTGGACCTGCTGCCGCCGGCGGCGGCCGAGATCGTGTTCGACTGGTACCGAAGGAATGTCGATGTCCCCTGACCGGCCTGGCCATGTCTTGACTTCGGCTGAGGAGCTGCTGCTCGCCGAGCTCAACCGTTTGGCCGCGCCGACCCGCGCACAGGCCAAGGACGCCCTGTGGGTGTACGGGTCGATGGAGGACGTGGTCATCGACGCGGGGCGGTGGTACCTGCCGACTGTGGCGCCGGTGCTGGTGGGCGGGATCTCCGGAGTGGCCACGCAAGCGCGGGAACGCCGCGCCACGTACGTGGAGGGATTCCTGTACGACCTCGACGACCGGGTCCAGACCGGGGCGTGGGTGGCCAACGGCGACCTGATCGTCGCCGGCACCAGTGGGGGCTGGCGTTCCTCGGCGTACCGCTACGCCTCGACTTCGTCGACACGGTCCGCCGGCGGTCTGGCTCCGCGTCGGTGCTGCACGGTCAAATCCTCGACCGCTGGCGGCTGCTCGAGTTCGGGCTGCCTCGCAACGCGGTGGTCGACGCGGGCTGAGCACGGCCACGCTATTGCCTCTGCACGGCCAGGACGTAGCGATGTCAACGAAGACCGCTGTAGTGATGAGAACCGCGGAATTGCCCGTGGTCAGTACGCATCGGGGTCGGGGTTGCTCACCGGGGCGTCGCTCCACGGATCCCTCATCGTCCGGTGCAGCTCACCGGCAACCAGGGTGAGGCTCGGCTCGGCATCGGCGAGGTGCTTCACGGCCTCGCGGTAGCCGGCCAGCACAGGGTCGGGCAGCCGGCCACCGTACGCGCGGCCAACGCCGATCGACAGCCGCCGTAGCCCCGTGGTCAGGGCAGCGACCGCCGCGGCAACCTCGGCAGCCTCGGCCGGATCCGGCACGTCGGACGCCTGCATCGTGCTGTCGATGAGGGAGGCGTCCGCGACCAACCGAGCCGCAAGCTCCCGCCACCCCGAACGCTCCACAGCCATGCCCGGCACCGTAGCACCAGAGAGCGCACCACATGGTCCTCTGACCTGCGGTGATGCGAGCCGCGGAATCCAGAGTTCGACTTCGCCGAGCCACCAACGACAAACCCGGCTCATCCTCTGACATGGGCCGTCACCGCGTCGCCAGGTAGAACGCCAGCGCCGTCACCGACGGCCCGTCCGGCACCTGGCCCGCCGTCATCAGCTTCGGCACCTCCGCCAACGGCACCCACTCGACCCGGTCCGCTTCGGCGGCTTCAGGTTCCCCGACGAGCGTTGCGCCGGTTGCGACGAACACCCGGTACAGGTGTGAGCTGATCCCGGCCATCGGCGCATACGTGGTCAGCGGTTCCACTGTGGACACCCGGTATCCGGTCTCCTCCAACACCTCGCGTCGCGCCGCATCCGCCGGGTCTTCGCCGTCGTCGGACCAGCCGGCGGGGATCTCCCAGCCCCACAAGTCGGTGGCGAACCGGTGCCGCCACAACAACAGCACCCGGTCCGCGTCGACCACGACGGCGCCGACGGAGGCGCGCGGGAACCGGAGCACGTGGTGCTCGAACCGCTGACCGCCCGGCACCTCGACGTCGTCCAGGTCCACGTTGACCCACGGCGAGGCGTACACGCGGCGCGTGCCGTGGGTGGTCCAGCGGGAAGAGTCAGCCACGCGGAAGCTCCTTCAAATGCGTGTCGAGGTCGGTCACCGCGCCCGTGCTGCGCCACGGAGCGAGCCGGGCGTGCAGTCCCCGGGCCCGGTCGAGGATCGGCCCGACCAGCGAGCCGGCGGCCGACCGAAGCGCTCCGACCGTCAGCCGCGCCGCTTCCTCGGGCTCGTTCTCGATGAGGCGGCACTCGGCCAGGTCGAGCGTGATCAGCGCCCGCCCTTTCGCGTCGGACAGCGCACGCCGGTCGAGGGCGGCGTCCAGCAGCGGCGCTGCGTGGGCGGTGTCGCCCAGCGACAGGTAGACAGTGCCGGCGATGCCGTCCAGCCGTGGGCCGTCGAAGAAATCGGTGCCGGACGCGGCGTCCGTGTTGCTCGACAGCGCGGAGTGCGCGCGATCCAACGCCCGCAGACTGCCCTCACGGTCGCCGGCCATCGCGGCGGCGCGCGCGTGCAACGCCGCGATCCACGCCTGTCGCCGGTAGCTGGACCGGGCGCGGGCAAGGTCTTCGGCGCGGGCCAGGAGTTCCCCGGCCTGGTCGTGGTGTCCGGCGTAGAAGGGGCCGACGGAGCGGGTGGCGAGCACCCACGCCGCAAGGTCGGGGTCGGCGGCTTCCTGCGCCGCCTGCTCCCCGATGTCGAAGTAGTCCGCGGACTCGCCGGGCCGTCCAAGGTCAAGCCACAGCCCGCCGGACAGGCCAGCGAGCACACCGAGCAGGACGACGGACCGGCGACGTTCCCGGAGGTGCTGGGGCTGGTCGAGAGCTTCGCGGAGGCGGTGGAGCTGACCGGACACCAGCGGGAGGAGCTCGTCGGGCGGCGTCGTCGGGTAGCGGGCGGCGTAGCCCAGCACGGCGTGTTCCATGTGGTCGAGTGCGGCGCCGGAGATGGCGGAGCGGGTCAGGGCGTCGGTCAGCCGCCACGGCTCCACATCGACGACGGGGCCAAGCCTCCCGGATGTCGTGGGCACGAGTTGCCCGGAGGGGGCGAAGCCGAGTTCGGCGTCCGTGCTGGCCCCGAGCACGGCGCGGAGCGCCGCCCGGTAGTGCGCGGCGGGCCACTTCACGGTGCCGTTCTCCCACTTGGCCAGAAGCCGCGGATCGAGGTCGTACCGGGTGTTCGTGGTGTCCCACAGCCACGCCACAACGGCCTTCACCAGCTCCTGACGGCTCATGCCCTGGCCAGGGGTCGTCCGGGAGGGTTTGGCCTCCCGGCGCGCGCGGAGCAGGCGGTTCGGCTCGGGCATGTCAACATCTTGACGGCCGGGGGCAGCCCGCGCGAGGTGCCGGGGTGGTCACGCTGATCTGACCCACCGTGACCACGGTTGATCCCTGCGGTGACATCTCGGCGTCGTGCGCGACGGCCCGATGGTTTCTCCATGACCGGGGAGCAAAAGCTGTTCACGGCGTGGATGACGTCCACGGACCGCGTGGATCACGCCGTCTCGGATGAGGAGTTCGCGGCGAACCGCCCGGAGCCGGAAGCAATGTGCGGCGCGGTGATCATGCTCGCGAGCATGGAGACCCCGCCCGGCCCGCGCTGCGCCCGGTGCACCGCGTTCCTCGCGGCCCGAGAGTCGCTTCGTGGCCTGGAACAGCGCCTCGATCCGCACCGGCACCGCCGCCCGTCGTGGCTGGGCCGACTCCTACATCCGAACACTTCGACTCCGGTCGTCCCGGGCCCGCGCGCTCTCGCTCGGGACGGCCGGCTCCAAGCTCCGGTGGACACGGCGGGCTCCCCGGCCGCTGTGTCCACCGGGCTTCCCAAGGGAGCGGGCGCGTGAACGTCCTCGACGTCGCCGTCGCGCTGTGGCCCGAGCTGGACGACCTTCGCCACTTGGACGGCTGGTCGTGGCAGCGCGGCGACGGCGCGGGCGACCTCGCCGAGTGCGGGCTGTGCGGCTATCGGTCGCTGACCCCGCTGTGGATGGAATGCTTGTGGATCTTCGGCCCCTCCGACGCGCACGCCGTCCGCGCGATGGCGGGCGGGGAGCCGACGTGGACGTTTGAGGGCACCGTGGCGGAGGCGCTGACCGCCCTCGCCGAGTTGCCGCGCCCCGGTCAGCCGGGTGCACCGCTGGTCGCGATCAACACCGGTTGGACGGTGAGTCCTCCCGGTGCCGCCGACGGGGATCTGGCGACGCGTACATTCGGGTGATTACGCCCTGTTTCGCGACTTCGATTCGTCTGGCAGGTTGCGACACTGCGTGACCTGCCGATGTCGAGGCGGGACCACGAGGGAGCCGTGATGCGGGTGCAGAGGTGGAGCCGGCGAGGCTGGACGGTGTTCGCCCTGCTCACTGTCACCGCGATGGTCGCCGTGCCCGGCGCGCTGGCCGCGGCGGGGATCAAAGACACGTGGTGGACAGGGCTCACTGCTGGCGCTGCGGTGGTGTTGGGGGTGTTCGCCAAGCCGCTGACCGAACGCATGCAGCAGATCTCAAAGCGCCGAGACGACAACGACCTGGCCGTGCTCAACGGCTGTCTGGTCACCGCCCGGGGCGAGTTGCCGACCGTGCGCCAGATCCGGGATCCACGCCAACTCGGCGTGCACCCCGCCGCTCGCCTGTCCGACTCCGACGGAGCAGATCCCGTCACGGAGACCGCGCCGGCCTACGTGCCGCGCGACGTGGACGAGACGGTGCGGCGCCGGATCGCGCGCGGCGGATTCGTGCTGCTGGTCGGCGACTCCACCGCAGGCAAATCCCGCACCGCGTACGAGGCGATCGCGGCCACTGTGCCCGACCACGTCCTGATAGCCCCGACGAACGCGGCCGCGGTGCGGGTGGCGGTGGACCGCGCGACCCAGACCAGCAACTGCGTCGTGTGGCTCAACGACCTGGAGCACTACCTCGGCGCCGACGGCCTCACCTCGGAAATGCTGGCCCGACTGCGCACCGGCAAGGGACATCGGGTGGTGGTTGCCACCATCCGCGCCGTGGAATACGACCGATTCACCGATGTCGCCGGCGATGACGCTGCCCGGCAGACGTTCCGGGCCGCCCGTGCGGTATTGGCGTCGGCTGACGAAGAGGTCCGGGTCCCGCGGCGGTTGTCCACCGCCGAGCGAGCCAGCGCTGAGGATCGCGCCTGGGACCTGCGGATCGCCGACGCCTTGCGGCACAGCGGGGACTACGGACTGGCCGAGTACCTGGCGGCTGGTCCCGAACTGGTTCGGTCCTGGCGCAACGGTTGGGAACCCGGCACTCACCCGCGGGGCGCCGCGCTGGTCGCGGCGGCGGTGGACGTCCGTCGTGCGGGCCTGGTGCCGCCGTTGCCCGGCCGGCTGCTGGAGGAATTGACCGACACGTACCTCCAACGAGACGGCGGAGACCGGCTACGGCCAGAGAGCATGGAGGCCGCGTGGGAATGGGCGCTGCGCCCGCGCCGCGCCACCACCGCGCTGATGACCGGGTCCGCCAAGGCCGGCTACGACGTCTTCGACTACCTGGTCGACCTGACCCAACGCGAAAGCACACCCGACACGTTTGTCCCGGCGTCGGTGCTCCGCGCCGCCGTGGACTACGCCGACGGCTCCACGGCGCAAACTATCGGCTCGACGGCCCGCGAACAGGGTTATTACGAGGTTGCCGCTGATGCATTGTCGGCAGCGGTTCAACAGAACAGCGCCGACAATGGCTCCGAGCATCCGGACACGCTGATCAGCCGCAACAACCTCGCCAGCGTGCTCCGGGCCCTTGGGCGGTTGGAGGAGGCCGAGCGAGAGAGCCGCGCCGTTTTGGAAGCGAGCATTCGGGTGTCGGGTCCGGAACATCCGGGCACGCTGATCAGCCGCAACAACCTCGCCCTCGTGCTCCAGGACCTCGGGCGGTTGGAGGAGGCCGAGCGAGAGGGCCGCGCCGAACTTGAGATCTCCACTCGGGTGTTGGGTCCGGAGCATCCGGACACGCTGATCAGCCGCAACAACCTCGCCCTCGTGCTCCGGGCCCTTGGGCGGTTGGAGGAGGCCGAGCGAGAGAGCCGCGCCGTTTTGGAAGCGCGCATTCGGGTGTCGGGTCCGGAACATCCGGGCACGCTGATCAGCCGCAACAACCTCGCCCTCGTGCTCCAGGACCTCGGGCGGTTGGAGGAGGCCGAGCGAGAGCACCGCGCCGAACTTGAGATCTCCACTCGGGTGTTGGGTCCGGAGCATCCGGACACGCTGATCAGCCGCAACAACCTCGCCAGCGTGCTCCAGGACCTCGGGCGGTTGGAGGAGGCCGAGCGAGAGCACCGCGCCGTTTTGGAAGCGCGCATTCGGGTGTCGGGTCCGGAACATCCGGAGACGCTGACCAGCCGCAACAACCTCGCCCTCGTGCTCCAGGACCTCGGGCGGTTGGAGGAGGCCGAGCGAGAGCACCGCGCCGTTTTGGAAGCGCGCATTCGGGTGTTGGGTCCGGAGCATCCGGGCACGCTGACCAGCCGCAACAACCTCGCCGCCGTGCTCCGGGACCTCGGGCGGTTGGAGGAGGCCGAGCGAGAGCACCGCGCCGTTTTGGAAGCGCGCATTCGGGTGTTGGGTCCGGAACACCCCAGCACAGTGATCAGCCGAACCAGCCTCGCTCACGTGCGATCTCTCCGTGGCGAGTAAGCCGCTAAGCACGCAGGCAGCAGGTGCGACACCCTGTCTAGAGACGCACAGCATAAGTGGAGTACTGACCAAGGCGGTCCGCCTGACCGTCCGCGGCGTTAGTGAAATTAGGTGCGATCAAGAAAGATCACCGTTGCGTCATCCGATATCTTATTGCGAGGCCAAAGTTTACCCAGCGGGTCTGATTCTTCGGCGGCCCGCACCTGTGAGATAAGCTCGCGCGGCCCATCATTTGTCAGAACGTCAAGCGCCCCACGCCAGCTGTATAGGCTGAACGGGTCCACGGCTCGCGCGGCGCCGTCGGTTAGGACTGCAACTCTTCGAACAGCGAAAAGTGGCATCTCGCCGGTTATTGCCTCATCTGCGGCACTGGGGTCGGCGGCGGCGATCCAGTAGCCGCCGGGTGTGTTTCTGGCGGCTATCTCTGCCCGCTTCATTTTGATCAGCGCTGCGGCCTTGTCGCTAGAATCGGCCGGTAGTGCGTCTGCTTCCGCGCGTTCAGCCAGGGCGGTCTTGTTTACGCGAAGGTCGCTAATCGCGAGCTGATTCGTGCCGCTGTCAATTACGATGGTGACGTCACCTAGGGCCAGGTACCGAAGACGGTCGCCGTCGATCTTTACGATTCCTACGGCTGCACAAGGCGTTGCAGGGTTGGTTAGGTCGCACGATCTAGCATGTAGTCCTGCGGTGTGCAGAATACCCGCACGCAAAGCCTCGGTCGGGTCGAGGTGAGAGTGATCTAGTATGGACGTCGCGAGCCTCTCCGCAAACCACGCGACGCCGTGCGCGCATCCCGTGTCGGTTCGAGCTGTCAAGCCGTCGAGTACAACCATTGCGCGCGGGTTGCATGCGGCACAATCCTCATTATCGGCATTGACTGAGCCAGGTTTGGTTGCAAGCTGGATTAGCATTGGTCACCCCTCGTGGCGGTAAATAGGAGCGACACGATCGACACTGCGCATCTTCAGCTGGTCGCCCGCTTCGAACTCGTAGCGCACGATGGTTGAGAACCGGCGAGCTTTGATTTCCCGGTGCAGCTCTGCAAGGTTCTGGGTTACAAATTGCGCGGCACCCAACGTTCCCGGTGCATGTAGCCCTGCGAGATACAGGAAGGTTCCCTTGCCGTCTGGACGGGGCAGACGTCCCACATAACCGTAGTCGGCGCTCTCGCCAAGGTCTCGCGGCGAACGATACTCCTTGCCTTCTGTGAGATCGACGAGATACCAGCCTTTATCGTCGGAGAGGTACCGGATGTGAGGGTCCGCGCCCATGACCTGCGCCAGAAAGGGCAGCAGTCGAGGGTTGGTTAGGACGATTAGGTTGGACCTGTTCAGATCGACATTGCCGGGAGCTGGCACAACCTCGTATGTCGCGTCAAGCCCGGTCCGCCGGGCGGACTGCCCGAGTAGCTCGAACGACGCGAATGACTCGGCCGAAAGAACATCGCTGGGATCGTTGCGGTTCGGCTCGCGTTTTGCACCAATGGCGACAGTGAGATTCCCGTTACCGTAGAAGGCCCGTTCTGGCCGCAGGCCGGCTGTGAGTAGCTGAGAGATCCGCCCCTTGGACATGTCCAGTAGCGCAGCCATCTGCGTCTGTGTCATGCCTCCGGCTTGCAGCTGTTCGAGCGCTTCTCGTCGCAGTCGCGACAGCTCGGCAATCACAGCCTGATGCTCGTCGATCAGCGTTCCAACCAACTGCGCACGCTCGGCAGGGTCCGCGACCGCTGCCACGCGCTCTACGTCTGTCACAGCCTGCTCCGCTCCTGTCATGGGGGCTAAACCGCAGTCTAGCTGGCTACACCCCCCTGCAACACCCACGCCTGCCTACCCCCAGCGACGTACGACAGGTTG
Source organism: Kutzneria buriramensis (assembly GCF_003387475.1). GTDB lineage: Bacteria > Actinomycetota > Actinomycetes > Mycobacteriales > Pseudonocardiaceae > Kutzneria > Kutzneria buriramensis. The sequence goes on from NZ_QUNO01000035.1 coordinate 42,129, forward strand.
ATACCCCACTAAAAAGTTGGTTTAGAGGGGTTGACGCAGCCGGTTTACCGTGGTGTTCTGTAGTAGCCAACGAGGGAAGTTGCAGGTAGAACCCCCCTAGACGAAGCAGGGAGCGTCGATGCAGAAGCAAATCGTCTGGCCGCCCCCGGCTCGTGAGGCCAGTCCGGAGCTCGGTACCGGCGCTGTCACCGCCTGCGAAGGACACGGCGACGCCGTGCTGTAACTCGCAGTACCCAGCGTTCCGGCCGGGTACCCGGGGCAACGAATTGTCCGGGCATCTCCCAGGCCGCTGGAAAACCAGCAGTCCAATCCCACGTCGACATCTGTGGGTGACGCACGCCCAAAACAGGCTGCGTCACTGTTCTTTGAGAACTGAAGAAAAGCGCCGCAAGCCACCTTCGGGTGGCTGCACGTCGCCCCCAGCGACCGCATCTCGAATCAGTACGGCGGTCGTAAAACGTGAGTAGGCCGAGGGAGTGCAGACCAACCTCCCCCGGGGCCTACACCCCTTCCCCACACCTCCTGACCTGCGTAAAGCCCCACCTACCCGGACGGCGACCGCAAACGCCCCATCGCTCCAATCCTCTTGTCGCTCGCTTCCACTCGGAGGCTTCCATGTCGACGTCATACGTCCCCACCGAACGCGTGGACCTCGACCAACTGACCGCCGTCGTCGACGCGGTCCGCGCCGGCCACAGCACTCTGGCCGGTTCCGGCCTGACCAGCTCGGTCGCCGCCGGCGAGGCCCGCGAGCGCCGCGACCACCGCACCGCCGCCCGCACCGCCCCCACCCAGCAGCCCGCCCCGACCGCCGCCACGGCGGAGGCCACGCGACTGCCCCGCCGGCTGCGCCCGCGCCGCCGCGCCCCGCTGCCCGTCCGCCCCGGCGTGCTGCCGACCGCCACCCACTGACCAGCCCGTCACCCGTTCCACCAGCTACCTGGGAGTACCGCGATGACCACCCCGTACCTGCCCGTCACCGACGCCGAGTTCACCGCCGAGAACGGCTCGGTGGACCTGGACCAGGCCAACCTGATGCTGACCCCGCTCGACCCCGAGTTCGCCTACCTGATCAGCCACCCACGGCTGTCCGCTCAGCTGGCCGCGGTGCGCCAGCTCGGCCCCGAGCCCACCACCGCCCTGGTCGACGGCAGCGCCCGCAAGGCCCGCGACGCCCGTATCGCCCGCCGCCAGCAGCAGGCCGCCGCCGACAACGTGCACACGCTGCACCCGGCGTTCCTGCCGGTGGTCGAGGTCGAGGCGGAGGCGGCGTGATGACCGACAACACCGCTCGCGGTCTGGGCCTGTTCGGTGCCCTGGGCACCACGTTCGATCTGTTCCACGAGTCGCTGGACCACTGGTTTCAGACCTCGTGGATGGCGTGCAACAAGCGCCGCCACGGCGACCAGCGCGTCTACCGCGACGGCGTCCCGGTCGGCGCCGAGCCGGACGACCGGGCCGGCCAGCCGACCCTGACCGCTTCCCAGCTGGGCCGGCGGGCCTGCACCGCGCACGTCGCCGTCTACACCGCCGGTCAGATCGCCGCCGCGACCGCGGTGACCCGGATGCTCGGCTACCGCCTGCCGCCGTCCGCGGTGCTGGCCGGGGCGGCGATCACCGCCGGCACGCACTGGCTGCTCGACCGCGGCCCCACCCTGACCCGCCTGGCCGCGCTGGCCGGGCGCTCGGAGTACCTGGCCAGCGTGACCGTGGTCCGCCAGCCCGACGGCGCCGCCGAGCAGCACGGCGCCGGCACCGCCTGGAACGAGATGGACCGCTCCGCCCACCGCTTGCTCGGCTGGGTCGCCACCGCCGTCACCGTCATCCTCGCCCTCACGAAAGGCCACCGCTCATGAGCCGCTTCCGGATCACGCAGGTCAGCAACGACAACGAGGTCACCACGATGGTCGACGGCGGTGACTTCGGCGGCATCCAGGCCGCCCACATCAACGGCCCGATCGTGATCAACAGCAGCGACGACCAGGACGGCCCCGAGATCTACATCGACGGCCGGCGGGTGCGCTGACCCCGGTCGGGCGGTCCGAACTTCCACGAACGCGCCGCCCGACCGGGGACTGAGCAACCCCGAACACACCGGAACGGAGCCCCACCAGTGTCCCCCACGCTCACCTGCCCGCTGCCGCTGCCGCTGCTCGCCCAGATGCAGCTGCTGGCCTCGACCCGGCCCGGACCGGACGCCACCGGCCGTGAGGTTGCCGATTGGTACGACCGCAAGGCCGCCCTGCTCGCCCGCCTCGCCGACAGCGCCGACCCCGAGGCCGCCAGCTACGCCGAGCAGTCCGTTCGCGCCCACCAGCACGCCCTCGACCTGCGCCTGACGGAGGTATCCCGATGAACCGCGACACGATCACCCTGCTCCGCGCCCTGACCGCCCACGTCGACCGGCACGACCTGGCCGAGTCGGTCACCGGCGTGCGGATCAGCTACGGCGAGTTCAACATCAGCGTGAAGGACGCCACCCGCGGGCTGGCCGCCACGCTGCGCCGGTGGGCGGACTCGCTCGCCGACACCACGCTGACCGCCCAGCCCAGCAGCAGCGGCTATGACTACGTGCACGTCACGCTGGCCGGCCACCTCGGCGACCACCCGATCACGGTGTCCTGGATCGCCACCGACGCCGACGCCGAGGGCCTGCGCCACCTGCTGGGCATCACCCGGCAGCCCACGTTCCAGCTGGACCTGGACGCCCTGACCGGCCTGCACACCGCCGCGGCGGCCTGATGGACACGCCGAACCCGTTGCAGGACCTCGTGATCGAGCTGCTGACCACCAGCCCGCGCTACGACGCGCCCGCCGAGCAGCACGTGGCCTACCTCCGCCGCAAGGCCGCCCGGCTCGCCGCGTTCGCCCAGGCCTGCGGCCCGCAAGCACCACTGGCCACCGAGCTCGCCGAGCGGGCCCGCATCCGCGCCGAACAGCTCACCGCCCAGCACCACCTCACCGACACCGAAGGGAGCGACCCGTGAAGGTCCGCTCGTTCCTGGCCTGGCCGTTCGTCGTGCTGTTCGACCTAATCCGGATGCTGCTCATCCCCGCGGCCGTGGTCACCGGCGGCTGGCTGTGGGCGCCGCTGAACGTCGCCCTGGTCCTGACCGGCCTGGCCGGCATCTACACCCTGATCGTGCTCTCGATCTGGCGGCTGCGGCTGCGGGCCTCGCTGCGCACCCTGGGCCGCGGCACGATCGTCATCGCCGGCCCGGCCACCGAGGACGACTACCGCCGCCGTTCGCGGAGGGGGCGGTGAGCATGCCCACGACGAACGGCGCGCTGGTGGACCAAGTCCGCCAGCACCTCGACACCGCCCGCCAGAACGGCGAGCAGCCCCCGGGCCGACCGACCCTGACCAAGCTGACCGGGGCGTCGGACTGGGCGATCCGGCGGGCGTTGGAGGCGTTGGAGGCCGAGCAGGCCACCAGCACCGCCACCCCGCCCGCCGAACCCGCCAGCGCCCCCGGATCGGCCACCGTCCCGCCCACGGGCACCGCACTGGACCCCTCGGCGCCGGTCGCCGCCTCGAACGGCGCCGAGGGTGGGCTGGCGGCGGCTGGAGAGGCTGGCGGACCGCTGGCGCCAGCCCCATCCCCACCCGAACCGAGCATTGACACCCGAGGCGAGCACCGCTCGCGCGGCGGGTTGTTCGTTGCGTGGGCGGGATTCCTGTTCGGCGCCGCAGTCTCCATCGCGGCCAACGTGCTGGCCGCCCGGATCCCTCCGGAACACGCCCCGGCCGGCTGGGCGCCCAGCGTGGTGGCCGAGATCGGCGCGGCCGTGTGGCCGCTGGGCCTGCTGCTTTCCGTGGAAGCCCTGTCCCGCGTCCGCTGGCCCAAGGGTGCCATGTGGACGGTCGCGCGGTTCGGCGGCGCCGGCACCGTCGCCCTCGGCTCCGCCGTCATCTCCTACGGCCACATCAACGAAGTCTTGACAGCCTGGGGCTACACCGTTCTCGGCGCAGGCGTTGGTCCACTCGTGATCGACGGCCTGATGACCATCTGCGGTTTCGCCATGCTGGCGGGCTCGACCGCCAGCCGCCACCAGCCCACCACCACCGACCGCCAGGCCGACACCAGCCCGGCCCCGATCGACGACCAGCCGCGCTGACTCCCGCCCGCATTCCGGGCCATCTCGCACACCTTCCCGCACGGTTGCCGCGCGGCTGGCGGCCGCCCACACCAACCCCACCACCGGCACCGCCAGCCGCCCGCCAACCGTCGCCACATGCCCGGGCGGGTGGTCGTCGACTCGACTCCGACCACCCGCCCGCCACCACTGGAGGGACACGTGACCACCACGACCGCCACGCCGAGCCTGGTCGAGCAGATGCTGGAGCAGGCCCGCTTGCTGCTCAACAAGAGGTTCATGGCCGCCAGCGATATCACCATCGCCGAGGTCTACCTGGACGCCGCCGAGGTCGCCCGCCAGTACCCGGGCGGACGTGACGACGTGCTGGCCGCCGCGGCCGAGTTACGCAAAGCCGAGGACCGCCCCCACACCGGCGACCAAGAGCGCCACATCACGGCCGCGCGGTTGCGGTTGCGGATCGCCGCGGCCAGCCACCAGCCCGCCGACGACGTGGTGTTGCCGGCCCCCAAGCCGACCCGACGCCGCTTCAACGGCGACGCCGCCCACTGACCCTCCACATCGGCCGGTTGCGGCCGAACCGTGTTGTCCTGCAACGAAAGGTGCCAGTGATGGCTCAGCAGTTCTTCGACGACCCCGAGTTCTTCTCGACCACCGCAATCAGGGATTTCTGCAACAAGGGCCGCAACCTGCTGCGCCCCCTGCACAACGAGCTGCACATCTCCGCCGAGGAGTTGCAGGCCGTGCTCAAGCACATCACCTCGGCAAACCCCACCGTGTTCGGCCTGGACTCCCGCGTCCGGGCCCGGCTCGTGGCCCGGCACATGCACCACGCCGCCGACGCGATCGAGGTCGCCTCGACCTCCCTGGTCCGCGTGTACGCCAGCTTCCGCCAGCACTACGTCAAGCCGATGAGCGACCGGGACCGGTCCCCGCAGCGCCGCGAGTTCCAGTTCAACGGCTGACACCGATCGTTCTTCCGACTGTTCCGCGAGGACACCGAGAAAGGAGAAACCCGTGGCAGGCAAGCGAAACCGTGGCGGTGACCTCGCGGGCACGGAGGCCAACAGCGAGTTCGGCTACTACGTCCCCCGCTCCTACTGGGCCTCCCGCCTGGCCCCGTATGCCGGGGAGTGGGCCGGGGTCGGCGCGGTGTGGCTGGCCGGCGAGGGCCTGCACCTGTGGTTGGCCTCGGCGACCGCGTTGCCGTGGGTGTCCACCGGCGAGACGCTGCTGGGCACCGGGCTGACCGCCCTGACCTGGATGTGCTCGAAGGCGCGGTCGGTGCTGACCCGCCGGCACGCCACCGCCACCACCGGCCTGATCGCCGCGTGGCTGACCACCGCGACCATCACCGGCGCGACCGTCACGCCGGTGCTGCAACTGTGGGCGCTGGGCGGCGCCACCGTCGCCCTGAGCTGGAACATCCGCCGCCTGCTGCGCAAGTCGAACGAGGCCGGCGGTGACGGGTTGTTCGAGAAGGTCAAGCTCGCTGGGGTGCGGGCGGGGGAGATCGAGGTCGGCCCGAACAAGGTGACCGCCCCGTTGCAGCTGACCTCGGCGGAGACCAGCGTCGCTGACGTGCAGGCCCAGGCCGACACGATGGGCCGGCTGCTGCACCTGCACAAGGGGGCCGTGCGGGTCACCGAGGACCCCGACGACCAGGCCCGAGGCACGTTGACGATCGTCCCCCAAGACGTGCTGCGCCACCCCCAGCCCTGGCAAGGCCCCTCCGCGCCGGGCGGCAGCATCATGCAGGGTCTGCGGGTCGGGCTGTACGAGGACAACGAGCCGCAACTGCTGTTCCTGCCCGGCGACAAGCGCACGCACCGCAACGCCACCCACCAGTGGACCCCGGAGGCGTTCGAGCGCTACGGCATGCCCTACGTGGTGCTGTGGATCGAGGAAGCGCCGCGGGTGCTCGAAGACGCCACGACCGTCACCCGGATCGTGCAGGAAGCCCGCTCGGCCGGCATCAGCGTCGTGTTGTCGCTGCAAAAGGCCAGCTTCCGGCAGATGTCCACCGACACCCGGTCCCAGCTGGGCGCGGTGTGGTGCTTCGGCGTGAACGAGTTGGAAGACGCCGCCTACACCCTGGACGAGCAGGTCATCGACGCCGGGGCGCGGCCGGACCGGTGGAAGAACCGCCGGCCGGGCTGCAACTACCTGGTCGGCCCCGGCATCCCGGAAGAACGTTTCGCCGTCGCGGGCCGCACCTTCGCCGCCACCGACGCCCAGCTGGCGGCCGATATCGAGGCCGGCAAGCCGTACCGGGCCGCGCTGCACCCGATCACCGCGACCGCGCTCGGGTTGCCGATCCGGCCCGGCGAGGTCGACGGCATGCCCGCCACTGCCACCTCGGCGACCGGCGGGAGCTCGGTCACCGAGTCCGATGAGGCCTGGGAGGAGGACGACGACGTGGCGTTCGACGAGATGGTCGACGACCTGGATGAGGAGGAGGTTGACACGTTGGTGCCGCTGCCGGCCACGCACGAGCCGGACCTGGACGTCACCGCCGACACCGAGCTCCCCAACGACCCCGACATGCCGTTGCCGCAGGACCGACTCAGCCCGACCCAGGCGCGGGAGTTGCTGGCGGAGATGATCGAGCAGCTGGCCGCGTCCGGCCGTACCACGATCACGGTGCGGGACCTGCCGGATCCGGAGCAGGCGTTCGGCCGGGGCCGGTCGTGGCTGTCCGGTCAGCTGGGCCAGCTCGTGCTGGACGGCACGCTCACCGAGGCCGGCGTGGACGGCAAGGCGATCGTGTATGCGTTCCGCGCGCGTAACGCAGCGTGACACACGCGCGGGTGTGACGTCATCTGACGTGACGTGACGTCACACCCGTCCATTCCCCGGGTCAATGCGTGCGCGCGCACGTGCGCGCGCGAAAACTCATTCATAACACTGTTCTAACAACGGTCTGACGATCGCCTGACGAACGCCGGACCGACCTTGCTCGCCCATATTCAACTACCCAGTGTAACCAAATGGAGGTTGTGCAGTGTCTCCCATGGAGTACGTGACCGTGGCCGGCGGCCCGTCGGCGGCCGTGTCGGTGGTCGACCCGACCCTGCCGCCCTACGACCAGCACGACGACGGCGACCAGCCAGCGGGCGGCCTGGCCGACGGGTCACACCCGGTCATCCAGGCCCGACTGCGCACCGCGGTCGAGCAGGTCGACGAGCAGGCCACCCGCACCCAACGGCGGCTGGTCGGCATGCTGCCGGTGCCGGCGGTGCTGCTGGCCGCCGCGATCGTGCTGGCCCAGACCCAGCCGGGCCTGGCGGTGCGGCTGATCCTGGACGCCGCCGCGCTCACCGCGGGCGGCGCGCTGGTGGCCGGGCTGCTCGGCGCCGCCCAGCAGCCCACCGACCCCGCCGCCGGATTCAGCCGATGGGCGCTGTTCGCCAAGGCCCCGGCCAGCGCGGTGTACGCCGACCTCGCGCGCACTGCGGTCGGGCACCCGGCGTCGCTGGCGGGCCGGCTGGTGGCCGAGTCCGTCGCGTTGGCCTGGGTCACGCGCCTGCGCCGGGCGCTGCTGATCGGCACCGCCGCCGCAACCGTGCTGCTCACCCTCGCCGCCCTGACCGCCTGACACCCCCAGCGCCTCACTGTGACGAGAGGCCTGCTCATGACCGACACCAGCACCGCCGCCATCTCCCGCGCCGCCGGCGCCACGACCCACGCCCGCGAGGCGGTGGGCGGCGGGTTGACCACGCCCTGCTGCGAGCAGTGGCACTCGTTCGACCACGCCGCGGCCTGTCTGGAGTCCCTGAGCTGGTGGGCCGAGCTGATCCAGCAGGCCAACCGCCACGCCCGCCGCACCCTGCCCCCGGAGGCCGCCCGGTTCGCCCAGGCCCAGGACCGGGCGATCGAGAAGGCCCGCGAGGCCCTCGGCGTGGCCGCCCAGCGTCTGCGGGCGGTGCACGTCCACGTCGGCTCGTTGTGCCAGGTCCGCTCAGACATGGACCTGCCGCACGACGACTGACACCCGCTCCGCCTGACCCACATCCGCGGCAAGGCAGCGCCTTGCCGTCCGCGCGAAAGAAAGGCCGAGCTGTGGCCGCATTCCAGCAGCACCTGTTCCAGCACCCCGACGGTCGTCTGATCTTCACCCGATTCGACAACCACGACCTCGGCACGTCCGCGGTCGAACTGTTTCTCGGCGCATCCGGCGCGCTCATGCCGCGCGTGACGGTGACCGAGATCGAGGTGGTGCGGGACGGCGGGTCGCTGTACTTCATCACGGCCGAAGGAATCGTGTTCATCCCGGTGTGGGGCGGGCAGCCCGCGTTCTTCGTTGACGCCGACGACCCGGGCACGCCGCTGATCGCACTGGACCCGACAACGGTCGTCATCACCGAGAGCACCGCGGTCGTGATCACGTCCGACGCCGATGGGGAGAACTCATGACGTCGTCGCTGTTCACCGACGCCACGTTCGACGCCGCCCAGGCCATGGACGCCGCCGCCCGCGCCGTCACCGGCACGCCACTGAGCCCGCAGGCCGCCGCCGAGGGCATGAGCAAACTGATCGAGGTCGCCGACCACCTGCGGATCGTCGCCCGCCGCCTGGCCCACGAGAGCCGGCTGACCGCCCACGGCGGCAACCCGACCGCGACCGAGCAGGTCGTGGACATCACCCGCAGCGTCGTCGACCACTTGCGCCAGGCCGAGACCGAGGCCGGCATCACCCGCGACGCGTTCAAGGACGTCCACGGCGAGCTCGGCGACCTCGTGGCCGCCGTCCGCGGCACCGCCTTCACGTTCTGACCGCGCCACCCCGTCCGCACCACACCCCACCAGTGGAAGGACCCGTTGTGTCGAAACTCGTGGACGCCACGCAGGACGCCCTCACCGCGATGTCCACCGTCATCCGCTGCATCGACAACCCGTCGGCGACGACCCCCAAGGAACTGGCCGCGGGCCTGGAGCTGCTGACCCGGGTCACCGACCGGCTGGCCTGGGCCGCCCAGGGCTTGGCGGTCCGCCTCCGCCAGACCGTCAACGGCGACAACCCGACGGCCAACGAGGTCGCCGCGGAGCACGCCGACGTCATGTCCAGCCACCTCACCCGCGCCCAGCACCAGGTCATCGACGCGCGCAGCGCGATAGCCGAGGCCACCAGCGCCGCCGCCGACCTCGCCCGCTCCAGGAAGTGCGCCGGGCTCACGTTCTGAGCCAGCGCTGGCCGCTCCATTCCCGCACCGCCACTCGAAAGGAAACTCGTCATGGTCGGATTGCCTGAGGTCACGATGGCCGGCACGCTCACCGCCGACCCCGAACTGCGCTATACCCAAAGCGCGATCGCGGTCGCGAACTTCACCGTGGCCTGCAACCCCCGCACCCTCAACCGCCAGACCGGCAAGTGGGAGGACGGCGAGGCCACCTTCGTGCGCTGCTCGATCTGGCGCGACGCCGCCGAGCACGTCGCCGAGTCCCTCAAGCGCGGCCAGCGCGTGCTGGTCACCGGTTCGTTGCGCCAGCGCAGTTACGAGAAGGACGGCGAGAAGCGCTACGCGATGGAGCTGGACGTCACCGAGGTCGGCGCCAGCCTCAAGTGGGCCAACGTCGAGGTCCGCAAGGTCACCCGCAACGCCGGCCCGGCCGGCGAGGACTCGTGGGCCACGCGTGCGCCCGCGCCGGTCGGTGCCGCCACCGGCAGCAGCGGGTTCGCCGACGAACCGCCGTTCTAGCACAGGTCCCCGCACCACCAGCCCCCCGACAGCGGAGGCGGCCCACATCACCGGGTCGTCTCCGCTGTCGCGTCCGTCGCCCACGTCGTCGCCTCACCGAGAGGTCACCGCCATGGACACCACCCTCGCGGCCGCCCTGATCAGCACAACCACCCTCGCCGCGACCAGCACGACCGGTTACGCCGCGCTGCTGCACCACCGCCTGCACACCGACGCCACCACCGGCCTGGCCAACCGCGCCGCCCTGCGCCGACTCGCCGGCCACGCCGGCCGCCGCCGGCACGGCTCGGCCGGCCTGTTGCTGCTGGACCTGGACCGGTTCAAGCAGATCAACGACACCCACGGCCACCCCACCGGCACCGCCGTGCTGATCGAGCTGGCCGAGCGGCTCGCCGAGGCCGCCGAGCCCGGCGAGGTCCCGGTTCGGCTGCACGGCGACGAGTTCGCCCTCTGGCTCGGCCCGCTGCCGGACGGCCAGGCGGCCGAGCGGATCGCCAAACAGCGCGCCGCCGAGGTCGCCGCCGCCTTGGCCGCCCCGGTGCACGTCGACGGCCTGGTGCTGACCGTGACCGCCAGCGTCGGCGCCTACACCGCGCCCACACACCGGGTATCGCTGTCGGGGCTGCTGGCCGGGGCGGACGCCGCGATGTACGCGGCCAAGCGCGCCGGGCGGCTCGTTCGGCTGCGCCCGGTCCCGACGGTCGGCGAGGCCGGGGAGAGCGCCTGATGTCCCGGAACCGCGCGGACGTGGAGGACGTCCGGCCGATCGTCGCCGCCCACGAGGTCGGCCACCTGATCGCCTTCCAACTCGCCGACGTCAAGATCATCGAGGTCCGCCTGTTCGGCTCGCGCATCCGAGCCGAGGGCTACGTGCAGGCCGACGTCGACCCGCCCCGCGACGCCGCCCAGGCCCACGCGGTGCTGGTCGGCGTGTTCGCCGGCGTCGCGGCCGGCCACCGGTGGTGCGACCGGCACGGCCTGACGCACCTGGTCGGCGAGGACGTCCACGACCGTGTCGCCTACCGCGACCTGCGCCGCAAGCCGCTGTTCCGCGACGTCGACCGCGCCGAGGCCGTCGCCGACGCCCGGCGGCTGGTCCGGCGGCACTGGTCGCGGATCGAGCGGCTGGCGCCCGTGCTGGCCGCGCGCGGCTTCCTGCCGCCCGACGCCTCCTAACCCATCCACCTGGGGAGCAGCACATGACTCGCACCGTCACGCCCGCGCCCGGTTGGGTCCCGGTCACCACCCGCCGCGGGGATCACACGCTCGACCTGCCCGCCGAACCCATCGCGACCCCGGGCCTGGTCCTGGCGCCCGACTGGCAGGGCAACCGGTGGACCGGCCGCTTCGTGGTCGTGCACGCCGCGTCCAGCATGGTCGTCCCGTACACCGCGCTGCCGCTGGTCTACGCCCGGGAGGTCGCCGACCAGCTCGGCCAGCACGGCATCGACTGGACCGACCCGGTCGCCGCCCAACCCACCCGACCGCGCCTCCGGGCCGCCATCCTGCACGTCACCATCGCGGCCACCGAGGCCTGGCAGTGCGGCGTTCCGCTGTGGTGGGCGCGACCGAGCTGGCAAGCCTGCCCGCCGCTGTGGCGACTGAACGGCATCGACGTCGCCGACGGCGAGGACGGCTGGATCTCCGCCCTCGACTTCGGCCCGGCCTGGACCACCTGGCGCGGTGTCGTCGGCTGGCTGGACCTGATCCACGACGACCCGTTCGCCGACCCACTGATCGGCACGATCACCGTCTCGCGAGACCGAGACCTGTCCTGGCGGCTGGTGTGCGCCGCGCCGCTGTGCCACCACGACCAGCCCGCCGTCGGCGGCTGGTTCGCCGGCGAGGGCGACTGGATCGAACGCCCCACCACCGACCGCGAGTTCCTCGCCGCCACCTCGACCGAGCTCGGCTGGCGCCAGCACGGCCGGCACTGGCTGTGCCCGGCCTGCGCCCACGACCACACGCCCAACTACGACAGCACCTGGTGGTGACGCCATGACCGCGCTGTCCCCGACCCAGGCCGCCCGGGTCGGCGCCGTGCTCGACCTGATCGACCGCGGATTCGCGGTCTTCCCGCTCAAACCCAACAGCAAGGTCCCCGCGATCACCGACTGGGAGAACCGGGCCACCCTCGACCGCAGCCACGCCGCCGAGTTCTGGACGACCCGCCCGCACCACAACATCGGCGTGGCCTGCGGACCGTCCAACCTGCTGGTCGTCGATTGCGACGTCGCCGCCGACGGCAAGGTCGGACCGGACGGCTTCAACATGATCGGAATTGACGACGGGCTCGGCGTGCTGGGCGAACTCGCACGCCGCGCCCGCGGCGACCTGCCCGCCACCTACATGGTCGCCACCCCGTCCGGTGGGCTGCACCTGGTCTACCGGCAGCCCGCCGGGCTCCGCTTGCGGTCGACGATCGGCACCCTCGGCTGGCTGCTCGACACCCGCGGACACGGCGGCTACGTCGTCGCCGCCGGCTCGACCCTGCCGAACGGCGGATATGAACTGGTCGACGAGGCCGACCCGGCCGAGTTGCCCGCCTGGTTGGTCCAGGCCCTGTCTCCCAAGCCGCCCACGGCCACCCCAGGGCGAAACGACAAGCCCGTCACCAACCCGAACCGGCTGCTGCACGCGATAGTCACCGGTGAGCAGGACAAAGTCCGTGCGGCCCCGTCAGGCCGTCACAACAAGACCCTCTTTCAGGCCGCCCTGACCCTCGGCCAACTGGTCGCGGGCGGCGAACTCGACCACGCAGAAGCCGAATCCTTGTTGCAGCATGCCGCCCAGCCGTTGGTGACCGGCGCCTGCCGCTGCACCCAGGCCGAGGTCGACGCCACCATCCGGTCCGGCCTCAAGCTCGGCGGCAGCAAGGCACGTCGCCTCACCCCCGGCAGGGCAGCGTGACCGCTGCCGCTGAGCTCAACAAGGCAAAACCGCGGCACGGGTCGTTGTTCACCGGGACCGGCGCGCTGGACATGGCCGTCACTCAGGTGTTCGGCACCACGCCGGCGTGGCACTGCGACAACGACCCGGCCGTCACCCAGCTGCTGACCATCCGCTGCCCCTACACACCCAACCTCGGGGACATCCGGACCGTTGACTGGTCGACCGTCGCGCAGGTCACGATCGCCACCACCGGGTTCCCCTGCACCGACGTGTCCTCGGCCGGCAAACAGGCCGGGCTCACCCCCGACACCAGCAGCGGCCTGTGGTTCCACACCGCCCACGCCATCGACCGCCTGCGCCCGCAGCTGGTCGTGTTCGAGAACGTCAGGGGGCTGCTCAGTGCCAACGCCGTTCGCCCGGTGGGACGGGACGGGCTGGACCCGTCCCGATCCCGGCCTCTTCGGGCACTGGGAGCCGTACTCGGAGATCTGGCCGACCTCGGGTACGACGCGAGCTGGGTCGGCCTACCCGCTTCCGACCTGGGCACCGCCCACCGACGATTCCGGATCATCGGCATCGCCTGGCCCACAGGCGATCCTGGGTTCGTTGCTGCCCACGCCGACCGCACGCGACGGCTCCGGACGAGGCGTACCCGGCACGGACTACCGCACCACCACCGGCCGCCCGCTGGACGAGACCATCCACCGGCTGCTCACCGCGACCGAGCCGACGACATCGGGATCGACTGGGGCCGGTACGCGCCGGCGATCCGACGTTGGGAACACGCCCTCGGACGACCCGCTCCCGCTCCCGCTGTTCCAGGACGGTCCGGACGCCCCCGCCTGAACCCGGTGTTCATGGAGTGGTTGATGGGCCTGCCCGACGGCTGGGTCACCGACGTGCCCGGCCTGACCGACGACGACAAACGCCGCGTACTGGGCAACGGCGTCGTCCCCCGACAAGCCGTCGCCGCCCTGCACTGGCTGCTGGACACCGTCCCGACACCGGCATCGGTTCCCGTCGCCGCGTGACCCCCGGCGCCGGCGTCGCCCGCACCGTGGCGGCGCCGGCCATCGCCCCTCCCGCACCACATGCGTGCACCCCTCGCGAAAGGCAGCGCCGGCATGAGCACAGCACCACACGCCGGACCCGCCCACCTCCGGGCGGTGCCCCCCTACGACGACATTCCACCGCCCGCCGAACAGGTCGAGGTCTGGGAGCCCCCGCTCCCACTGATCGGCGCCCGCACCCTCCCCCCGTTCCCGGTCGACGCCCTCCCCGGCTGGGTGGCCGACATGGTCGCCGCGGTCGCCGAGTTCACCCAGACCCCGCCCGACCTCGCCGGCTGCATCGCACTCGCGGCCCTGTCGACCGCGGCCGGCGGCCGGTCGGTGGTCGAGATCCGGCCCGGCTGGGAGGAACCCACCAACATCTACACCGTGGTCGTGCTCCCGCCCTCGGCCCGCAAAAGTCCCGTGTTCCGGGCCATGACCCGCCCGATCGCCGCGGTCGAGCGGGAACTGGTCGAGGTCGCCCGCCCCGCGATCGAGCAGGCCCGCATCACCCGCCGCACCGCCGAGGCCCTCATGGAGCAGGCCGAGGCCCGCGCACACAAAACCCTCGGCGCCGACCAGGACAACGCCATGGCCGAGGCCGTCGACGCCGCGCTCCAGGCCGCCCAGGTCGACGTCCCGGTCGAGCCGCGGCTGCTGGCCGACGACATCACCCCCGAACAGACAGCGACCCTGCTGGCCCAACACGGCGGCCGGCTCGCGATCCTCTCCGCCGAGGGCGGCCTGTTCGGGACGCTGGCCGGCCGCTACAGCGGTTCGCCGAACCTGGACGTGTTCCTCAAGGGCTACAGCGGCGACACCCACCGCGTCGACCGCGGCGGCCGCCCACCCGAGTACATCGAAACGACCACCCTCACCATCGGCCTGACCACCCAACCCGCCATCCTGGAAGAGCTGGGCAAGACTTCGCTGTTTCGCGGCACCGGCCTGCTGGCCCGATTCCTGTACTCGCTGCCCGTGAACACCGTGGGCGGCCGCATCGCCCGCCCCGCCCCGGTCCCCGAACAGGTGGCCGTCGAGTACGACCAGCGACTACGGGCGTTGGTGCACACCCTGGTGGACTGGACCGACCCCGCCCGCCTGGTCTTCACCCCCGACGCCGACGACGCCATGGCCGCACTGCAAGACGAGATCGAACCCCGCCTGCACCCCGTCACCGGCGCCTGGTCCCACATCGGCGACTGGGGCGGCAAAGTCGCCGGCCAGACCGCACGCCTGGCCGGCCTGATCCACGTCGCCGCCCACCCGCGGGAACCCTGGACCCGGCCGATCGAGGCCGACACGTTCGCGGCCGCACGGCGGCTCGGCGCCTACTTCGCCGCCCACGCCCTGGCCGTGTTCGACCAGCTCGGCACCGACGCCACGATCCGCGGCGCCCAGCACGTGCTCGACTGGCTCGCCAAGGTCCGCCCCGAACGCTTCACCGTGCGAGAACTGTTCACCGGGATCAGCCGCGCCCAGTTCCGCAAGGTCGGCGACCTCGCCCCCGCCCTCGCGGTGCTGGAAGAACACGGCCACGTCCGGCGGCTACCGGACCCCGACCGCACCGGGCAACGCGGCCGGGCACCCTCGCCGACCTACCTGGTCCACCCCGCCCACCGGCACCCCTGACCCTGCCGCAGAAACCGCAGAAACCGCAAAACCCCACCAGCACCCTTGTTTGGGCTGGTCAGCGTGCTGCGGCGTGATCACGCCCGGATGCCGCAGAAAAGCCGCAAAAATGCCGCAGAAATACCCCACGGAGCGCCATGCCGCCGGACGCCAAGCCGGTCGAAGTCACGCCGAGTGAGCACGCCGACGGCATGGCACCGCGAGCAGACCCTGGCCGGGTATTTCTGCGGCATTTTTGCGGCAATATTGCGGCAGCAGCCCATGATCACCCCACAAGCCCGCGACCTGCACAGACAGGCTCACGCCCGGGTTTTTGCGGTTTCTGCGGTTTCTGCGGCAGACCCCCGCCCCCAGCCCTCCGGGAGGTGACTCTGCGTGCCCGAACCCCTGACCCGCGCTTGGCGGACCGAACTCGACTGCGACGACCCCGCCGGCGAACGACACCCGGTCCCCACCTACCCGTGGGGCAAGGCGCCGATACACCTGATCACCCGCCGCCAGATCCGCGACGCCGGCCTGTCGCCCGGACACCCGCCGGTGGCGCAGATGCTCCGCTGCCGCAAGCGGCATCCGGACCGGCCGCTGCGCGCGTGGCTGTACGACGTCCACCTGACCGTCGACAAGCGAGTGCCCAGCCCCGCCCAGCTCGACTCGATCGACAACGCCAACCAGGCGTGGCGAACCTGCTCAACCTGCCGACGCGACGTCGGCTACCGCATCCCCCGCACCCCGCCGTGTTCCGGCGAGTGCGTCGACTGTGCAACCACCGCCGGCCGCATCCCGCGACCCGTTGCGGCGTAACCGAAGGGTGACTGACGTGTCTGATCAGCAAGCCAACGTCATCGCGCTCGCCACTGCACTCGCGCAGTTGCTCGCTTCACCGCCGGCCGCTCCGGAACCGGCGCCGGTCCTGCCGCAGGCCGTCGCCGACTCACCGGCGCTGATGTCCATTCCGGACGCCGCCAAGGTCCTGGGACTGAGCCGATCCTCGGCCTACCGCTACGCGAACAGCGGCGAGCTGCCGACAAAGCGCATCGGCGGCCGCGTGTACGTGGTGCGCGCACAGCTGACCAACTTCCTAGCCACCGACCGCACTCAGGAGAACCCCGCCGCATGAGCCCCCGCAAGAAGAACAGCCGCAAGACCATCCCCGGCAGCGTGTTCCAACGCGGCAACAAGTGGGCGTACTCGTTCTACGGTTCCCCGGACCCGCTCACCGGTGAGAAGCCCAAGATCAGCAAAAGCGGCTTCGGCAGCGACGAAGAGGCATGGGCCGCGATGCTGGAGGCACGCGCCGAAGTCGCCGCCGAGACCTACGTCAAGCCGAGCAAACGCACGGTGAAGGATTTCTTCGACGCTTGGCTGCCGTACGTCAAGAACACCGCGGAGGCGGCCACAGCCGCGAACTACGCGGCATACGCCAAGGCGTACGTGCTGCCGTGGATCGGCAAGCGGCCCATGCAGGAAATCACCCCGCCAGTGATCGCCGCCCTGTACGACAAGCTGTTGACCGAGGGGAAGCGCAAGAACGACACGAACTGGGCGATGTACCAGCTGTGGCGCGTGGCGCTGACGGCAAAGCGGGAGGTGCGGCCGCGCGAACTCGCTGAGGCGGTCGGTGTGCACATCACGGCGGCCCGGCGAGCGATCAGGCGTTACGAGGTTGGCCGTGTGCCAGACGAACCTACTCCCGGGCTGTCGGCGAAGACGGTCAAGAGCGTGCACATCATGTTGGGACCAGCGATGGCCACGGCCAAGGTGTGGAAGTACATCTCGGTCAACCCGATGTTTGGTGTGAAGCCGCCGAGGGTTCCTCGCGGTGCGCACAACACTTGGACCGCCGACCAGGTATCGCGGTTCCTGGAACTGGCTAGCGCCGAGCGCCTCTACGGGCTGTGGGTCCTGGTGGCCTCAACCGGCATGCGGCGGTCCGAGCTGTGCGGCTTGACGCTGTCCGCGCTCGATCTGGACGCGGCCAGCGTGCGGATGACCACGACACGGGTGGTCGCCGGAGGCAAGGTCAGCGACAGCGGCGGCAAGAGCGAGCGGAGCCGCCGCCAGATCGCACTGGACCAGTACACGGTCAGCGTGCTGCGGAACCACCTCGCCCAAGTTGAAGACGAACGACGAGCGTGGGGGCGCAGCTACCAGGATCACGGCCTGGTGTTCTGCTGGGAAGACGGGCGCCCGATCTACCCCGACACGATCACGGAGCAGTTCAACCGTCTGGTGGACCTTGCAGGGCTGCCACGGATCCGGCTGCACGACGTTCGGCACAGCTACGCGACGATCGCCCTGCGGGCCAAGGTCCATCCGAAAATCGTCAGCACGCGGCTCGGTCACGCCACTGTGGCGTTCACGCTCGATCAGTACTCGGCCGACGTCCCTGATCTTGATCAGGAGGCGGCCGAGTCGATCGGTGGTCTGTTCCTGCCGGCGCCGCCGGACAAGTCGGCCTGACCGTGCCGACGGCCCATTAGCTACCGTTTTGACTACCAGGGCCAAGGAATCCGGGCGTTTCCGGCATGCCATGCAACGCGAAAGGCCCCTGACCATGCTGATCAGGGGCCTTTCATGCAATGTGGGCGATACTGGGATCGAACCAGTGACCTCTTCGGTGTGAACGAAGCGCTCTCCCCCTGAGCTAATCGCCCTTTGGAGTTGTTCTCCGCTCTCGCGGTGATGTCAGTACCTTACAACATCACCCCGTCAGACGCGAAAACGGGGGGTCGATGCGGGGGTCGTGGATGCCGAACCAGCCCGCGACCAGGGAGAACACGCCGAGCAGCCAGAGGGTGGCGAGGACGACGAGGCCGGTGGCGGCGAGCACGAGCAGCCGGAGCGGCAGGGGCTGGCGGCGAAGCCAGGCGGTCCACTGGTCGTAGCGGGCCCGGGCGAAGGCCAGTACGCGGCCGGCCCAGGCGAATTCGGTGGCGAGAATGGCGAGCCCGGCGAAGACGACGAGCCACCCGGGCCCGGGATACGGGATGAGCACGATGCCGAGCGCCAGCACGGCGCCGCCACCCAGGGCGATGCCGACGCGGCGGACGGTGCGGAGCGGGCTCAGCTGGTCACCTGACCACTGGCGACGACGTCGGAGGGCTTGGCGGGCAGCGCCCGGCCGGGTTCGAGGGAGATGGCGAACTTCTGGTGCTGGGCGGCGGCGCTGTTCCAGCTGAGCAGCTGGGCGGCGGCGCTGCCGACGTCGAATGAGCTGAGGGCGATGGGCGTCCCGGTGCTGAGACCCCAGACGACGTAGATCTGGTCGGCGGCGTTGTTGGGGCGCAGCCCGAGCGGCACGACGGCGGCGGACTGGGGCGACGAGAGCAGCACGGCGGCCTCCTGGCCGTCGGTCCCGCGCAGCACGGTCCGGTGCATGGTGGGGTCGCTGAGCACGGAGAGAACCTGCGCCTGGGTCTGCTGCTGCCCGTCGAGCCGGTTGACCTGCCAGCCGAGCACGCCGACGGCGACGGCAAGCAGCAGGACGACTGCGGCGGCGGACAGCCGCATGACCCGGTTGCGGGGTCGCGGCAGCTGGACGATCTCGGCGGACCGGCCAGGCGCCTCGGACAGCGCGGAGCCGAGTCGGAATGGCAGCGGCTCGTACGCCTCCTGCGGTGTGCGTGCGACGGCGCGGAGCACCTTCTGACGCAGGCGTGCGGGCGGTTCCTCCTGTGACACCGATCCGCCCAGCAGCGCGGTGACCTGTTCGGTGGATCGCACGATCTCCTGGCACACCGCACAGGAAGGCAGGTGCGCGCGCAGCACGTGGTCGTCGTCGGGCTCCAGCGCGCGCAGCGCAAAGCCGACGGCCAGTTCCTCGTTCGGGCAGCGCCCGTCTCCTCGCGCGGCGTTCACCGCTGCACCCCCGTCCGCCTGCCGGCAGCCCCGTCGACGTCGCCCAGCAGCGACGACAGCAGGCCACGCAGCCGTCTGATCCCGGCGAAGGTGCGCGACTTGACGGTGCCGAGTGGCAGCCCGGTCAGCGCGGACACCTCGCACTGGGTGTAGCCACCGAAGTAGGCGAGCGCGATCACCTCGCGCTGCTCGTCGGGCAGCCGCCCGAGCGCCTCCCGCACCTGGCCGCCGACGACGCCGACCAGCGCCTGGTCGTCGGCGCCGGGACCGGGCGGCACGAGCCGTTCGGCGACCTCGTCGACGCCGGGCACCGTCCGCCTGCGCTGCACGGCTTCCCGCCGCACGGCGTCGACGGCCCGGTGGTGCACCAGCGTGAGCAGCCAACTGGCGAAGGTGCCGCGGCCAGGGTCGAAGCGGCCGGGTGTTCGCCACACCGCGAGGAACGCCTCCTGCACGACGTCCTCGGCGAACTCAGCGTCCACGCACACCCGGCGAGCCAGCGAGTAGGCCTGGCGGCAGTACCGGTCGTAGAGGTCGGCGAAGGCCGACGGGTCGCCGCCGGCGACCCGGCGGAGCAGCTCTGCGTCGGACGGGCCGGCCGCGGCGGACCTGGCCGGTGGGACGGGCGCGTCAGCCACCACGGAAATCCTCACGTCCAACATTCGCGCAACATGCGGTACCGGGTTCAGGTTAAACCCAGCAAGATGGGGATCGCCGAAGAGCAGGCGTGACGGAGTGTAGTCAGCCGGTCGCCCAGGGACACAACCCTGGCCCGGACGGGTGAAGTAGGTCCCCTCCGCGAGCGGTGTTCCTCACTTCGGCGTCACAACTGAGGAGCTCGGTCGTTTCCTGGCCGGGAAGGGAGCAGAAGGGTAACGACGATGCGCAACGACCACGTGACGCTCCGCTCTACCGCGGTGTTCGACCTGCTCGCCCCGCGCACTCCCGCGGTGCCCGTGCAGGTGGAGCTCCGCTACGACACCCGCGACCCGTACGCCGTGGTCGCCGCCTTCCGCACCGGGCGCGCCGGCTGGGTCGAGTGGGTCTACGCCCGCGACCTGCTCGCCGACGGCCTGATCGCCGAGGCCGGGGACGGCGACGTCCGGATCAAGCCGGCCACCGACGACCCCGAGGTCGTGGTGATCGAGCTGAACTCGCCGTCCGGGCACGCCACCTTCGAGGCCGCCTCCGAGGAGCTCGCCGATTTCCTCGACAGAACCTACGACGTGGTCGTGCCGGGCAACGAACACCTCTGGGTCAACGTCGACCAGGCGCTCACCCACCTGATCTCCAACGACATGAGCTGATCTCGCCGACACCGCCCATGACCTGCGGCGATGCCGTCAACCGACCCCCGATTTGATCCAGAGCGGGGCCATCGGATAAGGTTTCACCAGCACCACGGAGGACGGATCACAACCGGAAGTTGAACCGCGGGGTTCACCAACGGAGATCCACTCCCGAAGTCGCATGCGGACGTAGCGCAGTTGGTAGCGCATCACCTTGCCAAGGTGAGGGTCGCGAGTTCGAGTCTCGTCGTCCGCTCGGGTAACGGCCCCTCGTCATTCGGGTCGAAGTTCTCGGAGTACCATCCGGGAAAACGGCGGAGTGGCCGAGTGGCTTAGGCAAGGGCCTGCAAAGCCCTGTACACGGGTTCGATTCCCGTCTCCGCCTCGGGCGATTAGCTCAGTGGGAGAGCACTACCTTGACACGGTAGGGGTCACTGGTTCAATCCCAGTATCGCCCACCAGCATGTTTTAGCTGGTCAGACGGCTGATCAACGATCTTCGTTGATCAGCCGTTTTGCGTTGCGGGGAGCATCTGGGGAGCACGCCGTCCTGACCACACCCGCGTTTCGGTAGTGGTCATGCGATCAGCTCGGTGTGCGCCTGGTGGGTGCTCCAGGTCCACGTGCTGTACTGCTCGCTGGAGGACGACGAGGATCTCGGTTGGGCGGCCTGTCCTAGTCGAAAACCCTGTCACTGGCTGTGAGCTGGGGGTTTTAGGCGGCGGGTTGGTACTCGTTGAGCAGTCCTCCGAGGCGCTGCCTGCGCTTGATCCGGTTCGGTGTGGTGGGCAATGGGACCACGTTCGGGTCGTCATCGGGCGCGCGTAACCCAACGCCCCGAGCTTGGTGGCTGCGGCCG
>NZ_QUNO01000036.1 GCF_003387475.1 Kutzneria buriramensis
CACGTGCCTCCGGGCCCATGTGGTCGGCGTCGAGCAGGTATTCCCCGTCCCAGCCTCCTGGTGGCGCCGGTTGGGGCGGGGACGTCTCGGTGGCGTGGATGTAGTGCAGCAGGCCCATGTTCGACACGAGCGTCTTCCACAAGTCGGGCTCCGGGTTGTGCTCCCGGGTCCAGGCGACGTAGGAGCGCATGTCGGCCCACCAGGTGATCCACCAGCCGCCGGCGACGGCCGGCCCCCAGTGCGCGGCGATGAGCTGCATGCCGTCGGCCGTGTAGCCCAGGCCCGACGGGCACAGCACCAGCCCGTAGGGGGCCGGCGGCCGCAACGAGCCGATGCCCCGGGTGCGCAGGTCCGCGCCCACCTGGATCGCCAGCTCCCCTACCGGCGGCTCCAGGTAGAAAAGCCGGGCGCGGGCCACGCGTTCGGCCTCGGCCTGCGCGAGCCAGTCCCCGAACTCCGGTGTCGCGTCCGGGCCGCAGACGCCGGCGGCGAGGGCGTCGGAGGGCACCAGGTAGGGCCGGGCGCCGGTGGAGATCTCGGTGCGGAACAGCTCGCCGGCGATCTCGCCCAGGAAACGCTTCGCGAGATGCCGGGCCATGCGCAGCTTGTCCGCGCTCCAGCCGAAGCCCTCGTCCAGGACCCAGGAATTGGTGGTCACGACCACGGTTGTACCGGACCCGGCCGGCCACGCCGGACCGTGGCCCCGCACGGTGTTGGTCAGTGATCAGCCCCAGGGAGAAGCGCGGATCGCGACTCCGGAGATATCTCCCCGACTCCCGTCGGGAGCATATGCCCCGAACTCGTGATCCGGTGGGCGAACGGCGGCGGCGATGGGCGGCCATCTCCTCGCGGCACGCCCGCGGGGCTGTCGGAGGGCCGGGTTCGAGCAGATGATCTAGCCGAGCCCTTCCCGCAGGGCGGTGGCGAACATTTCCGAGATGGTCTCCAGCCGGCCGGCGACCCGGTGCAGGGCTGCGGTCTGCTCCTGGGTCTGGAGGATCTGCACGGCGGCGAGCACCTGGTCCATGGTCATCGTCTCGACCAACTCGCTGAGCTTGACCGTGCCCTGTCCTGACTCGGAGTACATCAGCGTCGGGTCCCCCTGGCCGGAGGGGCGCAGCAGCTCGTACAGCGCGACGTGTGGGGGCTTTCCGGCCGGAACGGGCATGGCAGAAGTCCTTCCTCGGCAAGGGAAAAATCGGATCGTAGCGATCCCACCTCGTCGCAGGATGTCTGATCTGCCAGACCGGGCCGACCACCTCGGCCGCGACGCGCATTGTCGCTTCGCAGGCGTTCTGGCGGGGTTCTCAAGCGACGTGGCGGGAGGCCTTGGCCGCGACGGTGGAGGTGGCGGGATACTTGGCGAATGGCCGAGGGGACTCGGCGACGGTGCGAGTTCTGCCGTCACGTACTCCGACGGGATGCCCGACCGGAGGCGCGGTTCTGCTCGGCACGATGCCGCGCCGGCGCATGGCGGCAGGTCCGGCGGCAAGGGCGTATCGCGGCCGCCGAGCTGGAGCAGGAGCTGCGCGGGCGCACCCACGACTACCGGCGGTGCGCGCACTGCGGGCACCTGTTGTGGCCGGTTTACCGGTTCGGCGGACGCGCCGGTGGAGGGATCGAGGCAAAGGCCGTTCATCGCGCGGACCGCATGTACTGCGACGGTCGTTGCCGCACGCGCGCCTGGCGCGCCCGCCGGGCGTTCGCCGAAGCCGTCACCACGATGTGTGGCGGTGACGACAAGTCGAACGGATCACCTGGACGTGGCTGATCCGCAGGCCGGTTCGCCCGAAATCCCGCCACCAAACCCGAGAAGCACCCGGTGCCCGACGCGCGGGAGGCGAAGTGGCGGACCGCAGGTCGGAGGATCCGGCCCCCGTCGATCCACTGAGAAGCGTCACGCATGGGTAGTTACCTAGCTTGACCTATGGGTTCAGTGACCACTGAAAGTGGACCCACTCAGTCCAGTCGACCACCTTCACTGCACTGCCAAAACGGCCGTTTTGGCAAGGGTGGTGGCGCGATTGGCCACCGCTGTGGCGAGGTAACACCGTTTGCTGCGGGGGCGAAGAACCAGGCACAGCGGTGTCCACAGTGGAGGGGAGCCATGGCCCGCACACCTTCGCTCGCGCCTCGCGTGCTGTACGTGGCGATCCCGGTGATCGTGACGATCTTGCTCGTCGCGGCACTCGGGTCGATGTTCCTCGCCTTCGGCCGCCACGAGTCCCTGTTGCTCACGGTCTTCGTGGTCGAGGCGACGCTGGCAACCGTCGCCGGCGGCGTCTGGACCTGGTTCAGCTGGTGCTGGGGCCACAGCGCGACCCGGGCGATGGCTTCCCGCTACCGGCAGCTGCGCGAGCTAGTCGACGAGGCCGGCGACCAGTCCCGCCTGGATGCGGCCGGCGTGACGATCCTGATCGACAACGACTACAGCCGCGACGACGGCGGCAACTGCGACGTGCTCGTGCGCGTGCCGGCCCATATGCCCCGCGAGCTGGAGTTGGTGACGCGCTTTCCCGGGGCCCGGGCCGGCGAGCTGTTTGTGCTGCACGCCTACCAGCAGGTCGTGCGCCACCGGTTCGCGCCGGTGCTGATCAGGGGCGATCGGATGGCCGTGGACCGCGGCGACCAGCGCCGGCGGGAGCGCGGCCTGCGGGGCTTTCTCGCTCGCGCCCGGGCAGCCCGGGCCGACGCCGGCGTCGCCACCCTCGACCAGCTCGACGAACTGCTGGTCCAGCTGCGCACTGCGCTGGGCGAGACAGGCGCGGCTGAGGTGATCCCGCTGCGCCGGCGGCGGGGTTAGACGGCCGGTGCAGCGGCAGCGCCTCGCTCGCGCCCCGAGCGTGACCGCCCTCTGCTCTACGCAGACAGTTCGTCGAACATCGGCGGCCGGGTGTAGAGCTGCCCGGACTCGCGGCTGATGGCGAAGTAGTCGCCGTTCCAGCAGCGCCGCCACCCTTCCGGGCCCGGCGGCAGGCCGGTGACACCGACGTTCGTCGCGACGCCCTCGATCGGCTCCCCGGCAACCACCCGGGCGCCGGCGGGCAGGCGCTCCTCCAGCCAGGCCACCACCTCGGCCACGTTGTCGCTGGTCAGGCGGATGTGCTCATCGGCTTCCCACCACGGAGCCCCGGTGCTGCCGGTCATGTGTCGCTTCTCCTCGTGTTGGCGGTTGGCCTGCGCATGAGTCTTCCATCGGGTCCCGCCCGGCGGCGGCGACGCCTGGGGTCACCCCGCCACTTCCTCGCTACTTCCTCGCAAGAACCCGCCACCGACCCCGCCAGACCGGGCGCGAAGCGACGGACATGCCTCGCTGAAGATCGTCGAGGGTTAGGACAGGAGGCTCTAGTTATTGACTTTGATGAATAGAAAGTAGATTTAGATATTTTTAAGTCTTGAAGTGTGCTAACATGGCGGCGTGACGACGACGGATGAGCAGCCTGTGGTCCAACGTGAGCGCCCATGCGGGTACAGCGGGTGCGATCGCACCATCCCCTACTCCGGTCGCGGCCGACCGCGCGAGTACTGCGACCGGGTGTGGCCGGACGGCGAGACCTGCCAGCAGAAGGCCGAGCAGCAGCGCGCCGCAGCGAAGGCAGCCGGCCTCGACGGCCCGCTGGTCGCCTACCGGCAGGTCGCCGAGGCGACGCGGCCCGCGCTGGAAGCCGTCCAGGCCCAGCTCTCCGAGCTGCTGGCGTCCCTGCGCGCGGTCGAGGCTGGCGCGCTGGACCGCATCACCGCGGCCGAGGCCGCCGCGGTTGCCGCCGAGGAACGTGCCGAGCAGGCCGAGCACGACCGAGACACCGCCGTCAGCCGGGCCGGTGTGGCTGACCAGCAGCGTCGCGAGGCGGTCGAGGCGCAGCGGGGTGCCGAGCGTCGCGCCCGTGACGCCGAGAAGGACGCCGAGGACGCCAAGGTCAAGGCGTGGCGCGAGATCGCCGAGCACGACCACAAGCGCGGCAAGGCCGAGGCCGCCCGGGACGAGGCGCAGGCCAACCTCAAGGCGCTCAAAGAGCGGTTCGACCGCTTGGCGGACGATGCCGACGCGCTGGGCAAGAGCAACAAGGAACTGACCAAGCAGGCCGCCGCGGCCGAGAAGGCCCAGGCGGTCGCCGAGGCCGCCCAGCGGGCCGCCGAGAACGCCCAGGCCGCCGCCGAAGCGGCCCGGGACGAGGCGATCGTCAAGCGGGACGAGGCCGCTGACAAAGCCACCGCGGCGACCACCCGCGCGGAGCAGGCCGAGACCGAGCAGACCCGGCTGCGCGACGAGCTGGCCACCGCGCAGCAGACCGTCCAGGAACAGCAGGACCGGGCCGCCGGCGCCGAAGCCGAACGCGACCAGCTCGCCAGCCGGCTCACCACGGCCGAGCAGCGCGTCGATGAACGCGACGCCGAGATCGAGCGGCTGCGCGACGAGGTCGAGCGCGTGCGCGGCGAGCGGGATCAGGCCCAGGCCCGCGCGGACGCCTCCCCCACCCACGAGCAGATCGCCGAGATGATCCGCGCCGCCGTTCAGCCACCAGCTGCCGACGAGGGCGACGGACCACAGCCAGGCGATTCGCATAAATGATCAGTTGTGAGAGTTCTGCGAACGGGTCGGATCGAGGCGCGTTCGCCCAGGTGGCGATTCGCAAAACCCCTCTCGCAACTGTAGGGTTGTGAGAGGGGGTTCTGAGAGGCGGACGCGAATGGTTCTCACCTCCGAGGAGGCCGCTCGCGCGGTCGAGCGGCACCCGTGCCCCAAGTGCGAGGTGCCGGCCGGCAGCGTGTGCCGGACCCGGTCGGGCACGGTCGCGGCGAAGTACCACACCGGCCGCTTCACGCTCGTGGCCGCGCTGCGCGAGGAGCTCGCCGTCCCCGTGCCGGCCGACCGCCACCCGGGCTGGAAGTGGGCGCCCGGTCCGGAGCCGGCCGAGGAGATCGTCGAGCAGGCCGGCGACCCGATCCGGATCGGCTACGCCCGCTGCTCCACCGCCCAGCAGGACCTCGACGTCCAGATCGAGGCGCTGACCAAGGCCCACTGCCGCACCATCTTCTCGGAGAAGATCAGCTCCCGGGTCCGGGTGCGGCCGGAGTTCGAGAAGGCGCTGGCGCTGGCCCGCCAGATCAAGGAGACCGCGCCGCACCAGCGGGTCATCTTCACCGTGCACGAGTACAAGCGGCCCGCCCGCAACTCCGCCGAGCTGATGGCCCTGACCGCCGACCTGCAGGCCGCCGGCGTCGAGTTGGAGCTGCTGACCGGCCCGCTGTCGGGGATCTACGACCCCAACGGCGCCGGGGCGCTGCTGTTCGCCGTGCTGGCCCACAATGCCCAGCTGGACCGCAACTACATCCGGGAAAAGACCCTGGAAGGCCAGCAGGCCGCGGCCGCGAAGGGCAACCACGGCGGCCGGCCGAAGGTGTTCGACGACGACATGCTGACCTTCGCCCGCGCGCTGCGCGCGAACGGCACGCCGGTGCCGGAGATCGCGAAGAAGCTGATGATCAAGACGGGCAAGAACGCCGGCGCGAACCCGTCGGTGGCCTCGGTGTACCGGGCGCTGGCCGAACCCGATAATGCCGCCCTTGACCAGGAGGAAGCCGTCTCATGAGCCGTGCGCTAGCGAACCCGGCAGCGACCTGCCGAGAGCACCAGCACTTGCTGGACGAGGTGGCGCACTGCACACGCGATCTCTCCCGCTTCGCTGACGACGAGCCCGATCATCGGCGGGCGCGGGAGATCCTGACCGAGCTCGCCGATCACTGCCGCAGCGCCGCCGGCGTGTTCACGACCGACCCGACCCTGGCCGATGAGCCGTACGACACCGGCCGCTACCGGGCCATCGACCTGCTCGCCGAGTTGGCCCGTCAGACACGGCAGATGCTGCGCAGCGCCTGCAGCGACGTTCGCCTGGACCGCTGGCCCCGGCAGGACCGTTGGGACGAGGCGGAGGCGATCTTCACCCGCGCGGTGCACTACGCCACGGTCATCCCGCAGGCCGTCCCTCGCCGCGACCACGCCACCGAAGCCGGCTCCCGAAGGATCTCTCGGGACCGGCTCGCCGCGCACTCCCGGCAGCTGACCACTGCGGCGGATGACATCCGCGACGCCGTCGCGGCCGCATTGCGGCTGCCCTACCCCGATCCGCAGGCGCTTGCCCTGGTCGAGCTCGCCGACCAGCTCACCCAGCACGCCGAGGACCTGGCCGCCCACCACATGCAGCAGACCAACGCATTGGGCGCCGCGTGCGGCTTGCCCGGCTACGCGCCCGAGCCGAGCACCCGTTAATCAGGGCTGATGACCTGAGTCACTTGAACAACGTCAACTGGAACCGATCCGGAGAGGACTCACGATGACCACCCCCAACCTCGATCATCGAGAGGACACCGACGCCCGCCTGCACCAGCTCGTGCTTGAGCACCTGCGGACCGCCGGCGCGGGCGACGCCGAGCAGCAGGCCGCCGACTTCGTCGAGCGGGTGCGGACCGGGCGGGCGGCGACACCGCCGGACAACGACGCGCGGCTGTGGGGCGCGACGTCGTTCGCGCTGGGCGAGACGCTGTCGCCCGAGCAGCGGACGGTCGTAGCACGGCAGCTGATCGCGATCCTGCGGCGCGTGCGGGAGCCGCACCGGCGGACCTGGGCGCCTGGCGACGAGCTGCCGTCGCCGCCACCCGAGCGCATGGCCGATCTCGACGGGGACGTGTGGATGCACCAGAAGGCGGGGAACGGCTGCTACCGCATGAGCGCGAAGGACCGCCGGCGGAACGCGTCCAGCATCCACGACTACGAGGGCGTGCAGGTCTGGCCGTTCCTGCTGGAGGCCGAGGGCCCGTTCACCGAGGTCACGTCACCGCGATAACTGGCGGGCTCTGCATGTCCGCGGCCGCCGGCCTGACCGCGAGGTCTGGACTTCGCGGTCAGGCCGGCGGCTACCGGTCAGCCGGCCGCAGCGGCCGTTTCGTGGTGCTCCTGGGGCAGCAGCGCTACCACGTCGCTGTCGTCCTCGTCGGCCATCTTGGACAGCTCCATGGCCTCGTTGAGCAGCTCCATCGCGTTTGCGACGAGGGCCTGCACCTGGTCCCGGGTGGTGCCGACGGTCAGGCGCGTGCCTTTCGGCTGCTGTTCCACCCACCGCAGGACCGCCCGCCTGGTCGCCGCGTCGAAGGGGTGGCCGGGCGCATGGCGCATCACGTTCAGGAGCGTCTGGGTCGGCAGCGCGGTGCCGGCGGGGATCTTGAACGTGATGCCCCGGATCTTCTCGAGCTCAGGCAGCGCCGGGCTCCAGACGGCTGGGTCGATCATGATGGCCGAGCTGGAACTGGGGTTGCGGATCTCTTCCCACAGCCGCACCACCCGGGCTACCTGGTCCGGTGACAGCCCGCAGGCCGTGACCAGGTCGCGCACCTGCTCGATCTTCGTCGGCAGCTTGCCGCGGCCGACGTCGGTCATCGAGTAGAGCTGGCTCACCGGCAGGCCCGCACGCTCGGCCAGCTTCACGCCCCGCAGGTTGGCTCGCGCCCTGAGCGTGTGCAGGAGCTGGACGAACTCCGTCACGGTCGTGGCCTGCAGCTCGCTGGCGGGCGTGGGAACGCCGGCGGTGGGCTCCGGCTCGGTCAGGTCGAGGTAGCGCGCCCGCATCCGGCGCACGTCCGCCGCCGGCACGTCGACGGAGTCGAGATTGTCGCCGTAGAACTCCCACGGCATCAGCTGGTTCGCGCGCTGGACCGTGAGTCGGCTGCCGCTGGCGTCGGTGACGATCCTGCTGAACTCGTTGTTGAAGGCGACGATCTCGTCGACGTGCCGGCCCGCCGGGGTCTTTTGGAGGACTGGCACGGTCAGGCCACCGCCGTCGCGCCGAGCAGCCGCAGCGCGAAGGCCCGCAGGGCGCTCACGCGGCAGTTGACGGCGAGCATGTCGCCGATGATCAGCACGAGTGCGGCGATCACCGCGTTGATCAGCCCGGCGCCGAGCACGTACAGCAGGGCCGTGAAGATCAGCTGCCCGATGACCAGCACCGGAGGCGGCCATTCCACGCGCGCCGCCGGCGCGGTGGGGCAGGACGTCCTCGGAACCGGCGCACCGAAATTCGAGTAATACTCATTCCCGTACATAATAGAGCCCGTTCGCTTACAGGGGCCGCCGCGCATCCGGGATCGGACCGGAATACGCGACGGCATTCGTTGGCCTCAGCCGAGACTTCGACTGTGGTGTACGCCCACCCCGGCAAGGGGGCAGGTCCGACGGCGGTTGGCGCCACCGTCGTGACCGCGATCTCTCGTGGCTGGGCGTAATGTTCTCACCAGGGCCCGCCGGACTCAAACGGCCGCGACCATGTTCGGCGGTGATTAACCTTCCAACCAGTTCCAACCAGTTCCAAAATCCCCGGTGAGCGCCATCACTATCGAGGGATGAAGGATCGTTAATCACCTGGAACTCCGCAGGTCGACTCGATCACATCCCGTTCCAAACGGGTTCCGGTTGACACCCACCGTGGCTACGCTTGTAAACACACGAGAAAGTGGCG
The DNA here is from genome assembly GCF_003387475.1 of Kutzneria buriramensis. Classification (GTDB taxonomy): domain Bacteria; phylum Actinomycetota; class Actinomycetes; order Mycobacteriales; family Pseudonocardiaceae; genus Kutzneria; species Kutzneria buriramensis. The sequence continues at coordinate 8,508 of NZ_QUNO01000036.1, forward strand.
CACGCCACTCCGTAGCTCCCCAGAGCCCGCTGTGGCCTCAGCCGAGCATGGGGACCCGACGGCCTCCCGTTGGCGCGGGAGGCCGTCATCGTGTCCGCATCGAACTCGTCTTGGCGGACTACCACCTACCACCGGGGTGGCCGGTCGTCCGCCGGGTCACGTTGGCGGAGGGCGACGCTCGGGACGGCCTGGCCGTCGAGCGCGAAGCTGACCATGCCGTTGGTCGAGCGGGCGACGCCGCGGATCCTGCCCCACCACTCGCCAGATCGCACCTGGATCCACTCGTAGACCTCGGCGGGGATGATCTCGCCGTTGTCCAGCCCGAAGGCGAGCACCCGCAGCGCGGTGTAGCCGGAGCCGACCCGGCTGGGTCGGAAGACGTAGGCGAGGTTGACCCAGACCGGGTCGGGGGGATCGACCGGGCGAATCGTTCCTCGCCATCCGTCGGGCGCGCACGCTCCCCAGTCGAACGTTTGTTCGACCATGTGGCTATAGTAGCTGGTAGCGGCCGTGCCACCTCACCGTGACGCAGCACGCGAACGGGGTCCGTCTCGGCAGCCTCCGAACCGTCCGAGACGACCTTGAAGGAGGCGGGCCTGCGGCTGGGGAAGCGCCGCCGGCTCGCCTCCGCAGAGGCCGAGCAGCAGCTGGTGGAAGGGACGACGATGGCCGACAACCCCTGGACCAGCCGTGCGGTGTTGGAGTTGGACGTCTCGGCGGCCGCAGTCTTCGTCGAGACGCCGGAGCGCACGCCGCGGTTGGGCGGCCGTTGGCTCGTGTACGACACCGAGGTGTGGTGGGAGCTGCCAGACGGCGGCGGCTACCAGCGCAGCGTCTACAAGCCGGACGCGTTCCCCGGCGTGGACTTCACGCCCGCGCAGTAGCCGCTTCGGCGAGGCCTCGCGCTCGCGGCGGCGGGCCCCGAGCGCCGGGGAGGAGCGCTCGGGGCCTTGCCCTCGGGGGAAGGCTTCTCAACCAGGCAACGCCCGCTTCGTCACCGGCGCCAGCAGGATGCACGTGGTGCAGGGCATTCCTTTGGTGGACAACAGGAGATCGGCCTCGCCCGGCGCGATCCGGAACCCGCACACGGCCACCAGCTCAGCGGGCACCGTCGTCAGGTCGACCGGCACTGGTACGAAGTGGATGACGAAGTCCCGTAGCCCCAGCGGCTTTGCGTCACCGCAGCGGCGGATGCCGAGCAAGGCCTTCTTGATCCGGACGCCGAACACCGGCAAGTCGGGGTCCGAAGCCTCGACGATCCGCCCGAGCAGCAAGGCGACGACACCGTCCTCCGGCGGTGCCACGCCGATGTCGTCGCGCTCGTCGATCATGCCGTCCCCAGTGGATTCCGATGCCTGCGCCACTGTGGCGCGCGGCAAGGCATCGACCGTAGAAACGGCTGGTCGACCGTGGGTCGTACTGTGCGTACGAGCTACCCGAACGGGTTACAGCACGCCGTGGCAGGCAGCTCGGCGAACGGGTTGTTCGGCCAGCAGCGGCATCGGAAGTCAGACCTCGACGCCCAACCGGCCGGCCAGCTCCAGCAGCGGCTTGTCCACCCGCCGTTGCTGGTCAACCAGCGCGCCGACGACCTGGCGGGGCAGGGATTGGTAGGGAATCCAGGCCGGTGCCATCTGCTCCACCGTCAACAGCGTGGTCAGCGCCTGGTCCTCCTGTCCGGTCTGCGACTGGCACAGCGCGACGTCGGCCAGATGCCGGGCGCGCGTGGCCAGCGGCAGCGGCGCCTCCCGCGGCAGCGCGGCGGCCGCGACCAACGCGTCGTCGTAGTGTTCCCGCACCACGTGGCAGTCCGTCTTCAGCATGATCACCTTGCTGGGGCCGAACGTGCTCTGGTGGTCCGAGCGCTCGTGTCCGACCCGAGCGGCGATCTCGCCGGCGGCTTCGAGCAAATCGTCCGGGTCGGCCAGCACCTCCTTGGCGTCGCCCAGCGGCTCGGCCCGCGCGGCCGCCGTCGCAGCAGTGACCGTGAGCAGGCCGTAGGCGGTCAACTGCGACATCGTCGCCTCCCCGGCCGGCTCGATCGTCCGGGCGGCGGCCAACGCGACGGCCTGGGACTCCCGGTAGCGGCCCTGCACCAGCAGTTGCCAGCCACGGGAGATCCGCAGCGCGGCCGGCAGCAGCGCGTCCTGCCCGTTGTTGGCCGCGGCGATGGACTCGGTGATCGCCATCCAGGCCAGGTCCGGCTGTGCCAGGTGCACCAGCGTGTCGCCGGCGGCCTGGACAACGCGGGCGTGCGCCTCGGCCGCAGCCGCTTTCTCGCTGCTGGGCACGTCCCGCACCGTCGCTCGGACCTGCGGGATCGCGGTGGGCAGCAGCCGCGCCAGCTGCTCGTAGGCGCCGGACCAGTAGCAGCCCCACAGGTAGTCGGCAGTGCGCTGAGCCGCAGCCACCGTCAGCGGCTCGACCGGCTCCAACGCGTCGACCAGGTCCTCATCGACGGTCTGCAGCACGCGCCGGATCGCGACGATGCCCTCGGCGGTGGGATCCGTAGAGGGCAGCGAGTTCGGCTTGGACAACAGCCAGGCCGCCGTCGTGTCCAGCGCGGCGGCGATCCGCTGCAGGACCGGGATGGTCGGGATCCGGCGGCCCTGCTCGATCGACTCGATCGTGTGCACGCTGATGCCGGCCTTCACGGCCAGGTCGCTCCTGCGCTCGAACCCTGACCGCTTACGCTTCCACTCGAGCCGCGCGCTCAGACCCTCCGGCTCGCTCGCCATCACGATCACCTTTCGTCGGCGCCGCCCCCTGTTCAGGGTGGCAGATCCCGAGCCGGCGGCCGACACATCCGCCGACGTGCGACACCCAGCGGTGAGCGTGAGCCGACAGACTGGACGGGTGACCGAATCTCCCGCACCGGCCTACCCTCTCCCCGCGCCCGATCACCAGGAGCCCGCGCTGGAGCACCGCCTCACGACCCGGGCTGAACAGTGGTCGACGTTCACCGGCCGGGTGATCTCCGTGGTGTGGCCGGGGCTGCTGACCCCGAGCACCGGCTTCCATCCCCAGCCCGTCGGGCCGAAGACGATGGGGCTGGAGCACTTCCTCAAGCACGCCACCCACCTGGACGTGCAGGTCCTGTATGCGGACATCCTGCCGGCCGAGGGGACGGCTGACCCCAGCCAGGAGGTTCGCGTCGGCCAGGACCTGGTCGTGCAGTTCCTGCACGCCGGCGTGCTGCACACCTGGTCCGGCGCCGAGCACTACCGCCTGCCCAGCGGACAGGAGCACGACAGCCCGCACCCGACCGAACAGCAGCAAGAGGTCATCGACCGCGTGGTGGCCGTGCTGGTGGAGGACCCCGACTACCGGCGCATTCACCGCAAGACCGAACGCGACGGCTACGCCCGCACCAGCGTCGCGGAGCTGGACGCGGCCGCCCGTGGCGATCACCCCGTGTTGCCGCCCCGCCTGGTGTGGCGGGTGCTGCAGGCCGCTCACGACCAGGTCGAGCACGACGCCCGGCAGGCTTACACCGACCTGGCGGACGACCTGGCCGACTTCCTCGAGGAACTCGACGACGACCGGGACTTGCGCGCCCTGTACGACAAGACCGCACGCCGACAGTTCGTGCGCGACGCACTGTTCGAGCGCACCGGCTACGCGCCCACGCCGGCGCTGGTCGGCAAGATCCTGGACCAGACCACACCACCCGGGCGGCGCTGATCCTGGTGCGTCAGTGCCCGCCCAGGCCGGGCAGGCCGCCGGTGACGGTGCGGACGCTGCCGCCCCGGGGGCGTTTGGTGATCTGGCCGTTGGCCAGCCGCCAGTCCTTGCCGCACATGTGGGCCCCGTGGTTGCCGCACCGCGTGCACTTGGCGTCCTTGACCGCCTCGCGCGTGGTGGTGCCCTCCAGCAGGGCGGCCAGCGCGGCGAACGCGTCGTCCCAGCTCGCGTGGGTGCTGACCGTCTTGCCGGCGGCGGTGTGCACGGTCCAGTCCACGGTGACCGGCGCGGCCTGGTCACCGGCGGGACGTTGGATCTTGGCGCGGATCTCGCCGAGCAGCCCGCCGGCGCCCCGGTGTGGGTCCGAGAGCGGGGCGTGGCGGTGCACCCGGACCACCGGCTGGTCCGGGTCGGGCGCGATCACCACAGATGTGGCGGTGCCGGCGACCGGCAGTCTGCTGATCAGGTCGTCGCCGTGCATCACGGCCACCAGGTTCGGTGGCTGGTCCGGGTCGGAGCAGCCCGATTCGCCGGTGATGATGAGGACCTCGGCCAGCCGCTTGGCCAAGCCCATGTTCTCGGCCAGGTGGTCGCCGTACTGGTCCCACGCTGTGTCGGGACGCCGCAGGTACCAGCCGGCGGCGACGCCGCGCTGGTCGGCGGTCCGCCGGCCGACGCGTTCCATGACGTGGTCGACGCCGTCGTAGCGGGCGTGCAGTTGCCCGGGCCAGCCCGGCTTCGTCGACCACCCCATGATCCGGCCGAACCACAAGGGCTTCTGCGGTATGTCCAGCGGGGTCGCGGCACGCCCGCGGCGCGGGGCCGGGTCGGCGGCCGCGGCGCGCGTGGACGGCTGCATGGCGGCCTGACGGTGCGCGGCCTGACGGGCGACCGCCTGGCCGATGACGGCCCGCCGGGCGGAGGCCCGCTGCTCGGCGGCCTGACGGAAGGCGGCGAGCTGCTCGGCGGTCGCCGGGGCGAACCCCCGGATGGGGATGGTCTGCCCTGCGGCTTTCGCCGCGCACGGCAGGCACCGCCCCTGGACCAGCGTGCGCCGACGGAAGCTCTTGCGGCAGTCCGGGCACGGCACCAGCTGGCAGCCCTTGTGCACGCCGCCGGCCACCTCGCGCTGCTTGCGCAGCGGCTTGCCGCACGCCATGCACGCCGGCTTCGCCGTCGGCGCGCTGCTGGTCGCCGACTCGTCAACGGGCTCGCTGGCGGGCTCGTCGACGAGCCGGCGTCGGCGGGCCGGTCGCTGGCGGGGCTGGTCGTCGGTCGGCGACTGCGGCAGGTCATCGAGCAGCTGCCGAGCCTGCTGCCATGCCTGGGCGACGTCGGGTGTCCCGGTCAGCTCGCACAGCTGGGCGGCCAGCCGCTGGTGCTCGATGAGCTTGGTGACGTTGAGCCGCCCGTTCTGCCGGCTGCGGGCGAGCACGGCGTAGGCCAGGGCGGTGGTGCGGAGTTGGGCGTGGTCGACGACGGTCACGAACACCTCCTCGCGGCCTTCCAGGGTGCCACGAGCCACCGACAGTTCCCGGTACGTCACCGAAACGACAGGACAGCCGGTAGCGCGAAGCCCCAAAACGGCCGTTTTTGCATCCGGCTGTCTTGGGGCTTCATAGCAGCGTGTCGCACCAGGTCGAGTCCCCGCACCTGGCTGTTCGGTCACTCGTCTTCGTCTTCGTCCTCGTCATCGCCCTCAGGCTCGGGCTCGGCGTAGAACTTGTCGTAGTCGGCGATCACCTGTTCGTGCTGGGCGACGAAGTCGGGCACGTCCCAGGTCGCCCCCGTGGGCCAGTGCTTGATGGTGAACTCACCTGGCCCGATCGCGCGCAAGTCGAGGTCGGGGCCGCCGGCGAGCTCGTCGATGGTCGCGAAATGGGTCAGCATCCCGCGGTCTTTGGTCTGCCACATCGAGTACAGGGCCTGGAAGTCGGACTCGTCGGTCGGGTCGTATTCCGGCACGTACTCGTCAGGCGACCGCCCGAAGATCGCGTAGTGCTGGTCGAGGGTGAGCGGCCACTTGAAGTTCTCCAGCGATACTTTGCAGACGGGACAGCGGAAGCCGACCGTCGCGCTCGAGGTGAACTCGTCGTAGTAGAACACCCGCTTCGGATCCGGAGTGAGGATGGCTCCACATTCCCTCGTCCTCCACCTTCCGACCTTGTTGGTGCAGGCCACTTCCCAGGCTTCATCGGGAATCGGCGACGGCTCCACCTTGAAGTATCCCCACGGCCCCGGAGGCAAGGAACGAGCGTCCGGGGGCGGCGGAAGTAGGCGATCGTCACCCGGGAGCAACAGGTTGTCCGGCACCTCGCCGTAGATCGCCTGATACTCCTCCCTGGAGACCTGCCACCTGTACAAACGGCCAGGTGAGCCGCAGCCGGCGGAGCAGCGCAGCGAGACGCTCGCGGAGCCGTCGGACTCACGGACCTCGGCTGGCCACGCCGGATCCGGGCACATTCCGGCGCCACACTGGGGGCACCGATCTTCCCCCGCCTCGGCGGGGACGGCAGGCCCGGTGTTGTTCATAGCTGTGCTTCCTGGTGTGGGTTGGGGTTCAGCGTTGAGTGTCCCGTCTTCGGTGGTGACGAATTCCTTGCTGCCGGCGTCGGGGGTGGCGTTGTACGCGTCCTTGACGCCGCGGTGGCTTTCCAGCTCGGTCTGCAGGGACGCGGCGGCTGCGCCGGCCACTTCGAGCTGGGCCAGGGCGGCGTTCAGATCGGCGACGGCGCCGGTCATCTGCTCTTGCACGCTGGCGACGTCGGTCAGGGTATCGCCGGTGACGCCGCCGGCGGCGAGGTCGGCTTGGGCCTGCTCACAAGAGGCGGCGGCCTCGTCGCCGGTGGGCACCATGGCGCTGACCTGGCCGAAAGTGTGGGTGCAGTACGCCGAGAGCCCGCAGGCGTAATTGATGGCGGCCTCCAGGCCGATGATCTCCGTGCTCGTCACGGGAAGCTCCTGCGGCATCAAGACGTCCTGACCAGCGCCACGGCATCGGTGAGGATCTGGTGGTGATCGAATGCCAGGCTGGCCGGGCTGGCCAGCACGGTGTCGACCAGGAACCAACGGGCGGCACGGGCGTCGTCGCCAGCGGTGGGCTCGTGCATGTGGTCCAGCCGGGCGACGAAGGCCCAGGTGACGTAGCGGCCGCGCGGATCGCGGCCAGGGGCGCCGTAGACGCCGACGAGGTCGAGCCGGGCGGTGGCCAACCCGGTCTCCTCGACGAGCTCGCGGCGGCCGGCGACTTCGGCATCCTCACCCTCGTCCAGGTGGCCGCCCGGGATCGCCCAGAGCCCCTCGAACGGTGGCCAGCCACGCTGAACAAGCAGCACGTACAGCTCGCCATCGTGCTCGGCCAGCAGCACCACGTCGGCGGCGAGATGGGCGGTTGCGTTGGTGGTCATGATCGTAAGTCCTTCGCTGTGGATCGGTTTCCTTGCGGCACAACGGGGGTGCCGACGCCTGATCAGGTGACTGACCTGAGCAGCCCACAGGCGCCACGGCGCGGGTCCGTGGCGCCGAGTGCGGTTCAGGACTGGGTGGACAGGACCGGGCTGGCCGACACGGAGAGCAGATTGCGCAGGTCGCCGACCCCGTGGACGTCGGGGAGCGTGACCGGGTAGGGAACGACCGCGCGGATGCCCAGCTTGCGGCCACGCTGCAAGACGTTGGACCAACGCCATGCGGTCATTTGATCGGCGAACACCCCTGCCGGGTCGGTGATGGTGAGTTCGATGATGTCTTCGGTCGGCCACTGGGCCAGAGACTCGGCGGCCAGCCGGTGACCACGTGCCCGCAGAAGGGATTCCAGTTCGTCCAGCACCTGGTTGGTGTTGTCGGGCGTGACGTTCAGGTCGGGGAGCCCTTCCCCGCGGTGCGGGGTGCTGGTGGTGGAGCTGCGGTGCGCCGCGCGCTTCTCCTGGGCGATCTCGCGGTGGGCCGCGATCCAGTTCAGCCGGTGGGCGGTGAGGGCGTGCTGGCGGGTGGCCCAAGCCAGCAGCCGCCAGGCGGCCAGGATCAGTGCGAGCGGGGCCAGCGCGGCCAGGAACGGGACGTCCAGCCGGGTGAGCACCTCGAAGCCCACCACGCCGAATGCCAGGGACAGCACGCCCAGCGCCACGCGGACCAGCCACCGCGAGCGGCCGCAGTGGGCGCTGGACACCACCACGTAGACGCCCTGCAACCAGCCGGCGTAGATCAGCGCCCACAGCATGGTGCCGACCAGCGGCAGCGCGCTGGCCTGGTTTGCCACCCACACCAGCAGGCTGTTCGGGCTGTGGCTGAGCGGTTCCAGTGCCCGCAGGACCTGCTCACGCACGACGGGCAGCAGCGCGAGCAGGGGAGCGGCGAGCAGGCCGCTGGCCGCGAACACGGCGGCGGCGATGACACCGGCGGCGCGGGCCACGCGGCTCTGCCGTTCGGCGAGGTTCCACGTCGGCAGGTCGGCCGGATCGACGTGCATGTCGCGCAGGTCGCGGCCGGTTCGGGTGGCCAGGTCTTCCTGGAACTCGATGTAGGTCTTCGCGCGGTCGATCAAGGCGGCGCAGGTGGGGCCGATGTTGGTCTCGCCCAGCATGGAGCGGAAGTTGGTGGGCACGTCGTTCTCCTTGGCTCACGGATTGGGTTGCGGCAGAAGAGAAAGCCCATCGGCCAGCAGCACGTCGGCGGCGAGGTGGGCGGTGGCGGTGGGCCGGCTCATGCCTTGCCCGCGAACACGCGACGGCGGCGACCGCTTCCCTGGCAGCGACCGCAGTCGCGCCACGCCTTGCCGGACGGGCTGGGGAACTTGCCGTTGCCGTCGCAGCGGCCGCAGGCGGTGTAGGGCCAGATCCGGCAGGCCAGCAGGTACAGGCCGATGACGACCAGGACGAACAGGAGGGCGGTCATGGCCGGGAAGTCCCTTCGATGGGCTGGTAGCGGGTGGCTCGCCGCTGTACGAGGTCGGCGAACTCGGCGAGTTCGTGGATCGCCAGCGCCGCCCGGCCTTCGCAGGCCGCGAACAGCACGCCGGCGCGTTCCCGGGCGGCGATCGCCACGACGGACAGTTCGGAAGCCAGGCATTCGCGTTCGCGCGGGCTGAGCCCGTCGACGGGCGGATGGGCGAGGGTGTCTAGGTGGTACGTCATCGCGACCCTCCCCCGCTGGCCCGCGCGACGAGCGCCTGGTCCTCGCCGACCAGCTCGCCGCCGGCGGCCGGGCCGGGCAGGTTCACGTTCGTGTGGTGCATGGGCGTGTCCTTCCTGGGTTGGGAATGGCGACCGGCGGGGCGCGGGAGTGCTTTCTCAGGGCGTCATCCGCGCCCCGGCCGGGGTCTTCGTGCAGTTCAGGCCGGGTTTCTGCCGTGGAACGTCAGGGTGGGCCGGTATCCTGAGTGGTGTGAGCGACGAGGAGGAGTTCTCCCACGCGGCGCGGCTGGGCGGCCTGCGCACGCTGGTGATCGACCGTTTTGTCGCCGCCGAAGCCGCGGTTCACGTCACCGGCCCGCCGAACGACAAGGACACGATCAAGCCGTTCGTGCGGTACTTCCTGGAATGGCTGCGCGACGCCGACGGGCCAGCCGATCGGGAGCTGCGCCGTCGCGTGCTGCTGATGGTCACCGAGGGGCGCGATCGCCAGGGCTGGTCGGAGAACGACGCCGCGAAGCTCATCAAGGTCGTTGACGAGGTGTACGGCAGCATCGCCTGACCTACGTGGCGTTCGCGGCGGTCAGGTCGGTGACGTGCCCCTGCCGCAGTTCCTCGACGATGGCCTCCACGCAGACGTCCAACACCGTGGACCAGTACTCGGCGAGGGCGTCGAGCTGCTCGTCGGTGAGGGTGGTCAGCGGGCCGGTCTCCTCCAGCGCCTCGGCGTAGCGCACCAGCGCCAGCGCCTCGTTCTGGGTGTAGAAGCACGTGGTGGTCCAGTTGGTGAACCAGACGCGCTCGGTCCGCCAGGTCCACGGCAGCCACTTCCGCCGCTGGCGGATGGTGCCGGTCCAGGCGTAGTAGGTGCCGCTGTCGCTGATGATCCGGCCGTTTTCCAGCGTGGCCATCGGGCGTTCCTTCCATGATCAGGGTTGGGTTGGTGGTGCCAGGCGGGGCGCAGGAGTTGCGTTCTCAGGGCGTCATCCACGCCCCGCCTGGGGCTTGTGTGCTGCTCAGGCGGCCTCGCCGCGGGCGGTCAGCTCGTAGCGGACGGCCGGGCCGGCGCCGCTCTTGGTGACCAGCCCCTCCTCGAGGAGCGCGTTGAGCAGCGTGCCGACCTGCTGGCGGGTCAGGCCGACCTTCCCGGAGATCGCACCGGGCTGGGCGAAGCCGTCGCGCACGGCCTGCAGCACCTTCTGCTGCGACTCGCTCAGCGCCGGCTTCGTGGCCACGGCCACGGACGTCTGGGCGGGTGCCGCCGTCGGCGCTGGCGGCGTGCTGGCCGCCGCAGCACGGATGCGCGGCACCGTCGGCAGCCCCATCCGGGTCGGCCGCGGCACCGTCGGCAGCCCGGCCTTCGCCGGCTGATCCGCCGGGTCCGGCTGCCCGGCGTCTGGGCCGCTGTCTTGCCGGGCGGCGGTGCCTCGGCGGGAGTGGTCGCCGGCCAGGGCCGTGCCCCGGTCGAGCTGGCGCACGCGGGCGTGCCGCGAACGCTCGTACCAGTCCTCGACTAGCAGCAGGCCCTTCGGCAGCGGCTTGCCCTCGGCAGCCCGGTTCTTGGCGTTCTTGCGCGAGGGCAGGAACTGCCCCTTGAACGGGGCGTGCCGAGAGGCCTCGCCCAGGGTGTGTCCGAAGCCGGGGATCGACGGCAGGTCGTGCAGGTTGAACTTGCCGTTGGACATGATCTGTCCCTGGGCGCGCTCGTCGGTCTTCAGGCCCACCGCGTTGCCCGCGCGCAGCGAGCCGCGCAGCACGGACTTGATGAACGTCTCCAGGCTGCCGTCCTGGTCGCCCATCACGATCGCGAGGCCGACCTTGCGGGCCTCCCGGGCCAGGGCCGCCCACTTCATGACGTTCTCTTTGGTGATCACCACGTGGGCCTCGTCGACGATGACGAGGATGCCGGGGAAGTCCGGGCTCGGAGTGAAGCCGGGGTCGCCGGCGGGCCGGTTGCGCTGCCGGTGGTGCTGCATCGCGGCCAGCCGCTTGAGCACGTAGTCGACCTCGTCGGAGCCGTAGCGCTCGTGGGCGTGCTCCCACAGCTGCGGGCAGCTGGCGCCATCCTGGCCGTCGACGTGGATGACGTAGGTCTTGCCGGTAAACAGCGCGCCGAGGCCGATCACCTCGATCAGTCGGGACTTGCCCGATCCGGTGCCGCCGATGACCATGCCGCCCCACATCGAGTCCTCGGTGTAGAGGCGCCACAGGGCGTGGCCGATGCCGTCGGCGTACGGGCCGAGCACGATCGAGCCGCCCCCGTTCTCGAACTGCGGCTCGCGGAAGAAGACGTCCTGCTTGACCGGCGAGGAGAGCACGACGCGGAAGCGCACCAGCGCCGGGTCGTCGCTGCCCTCGAACTCCTCGGCGATCAGCTGCGAGGCGGGGTGCCCCAGCCCGGTGGCGATCTTGGACAGGCTGGACAGGACCATGTCCAGGTCGTGTGTGCCGCGGTTGAGCAGCAGCGTGTACTCGATGCCGTGCTCGAACGGCTGGCCGGAGACCAGCTTCGACCCGGCCAGCACCTTGCCGCTGCCGCCGACGTGGTCGGCCCAGCGGCGCGGGTAGAGCGCGATCTGCGACTCGTCCACGTCGACCGGCTCGGCCACGGGCTCAGCCTTGACCGGTGCCGCCGGAGCGACCGGCGCCGGATGCCGGTGCAGCGCCCACCAGCGGGCACCGAAGGCGTAGTCGGCGGCCAGCGCGAGCGCCAACGAACCCCAGGTCAGGCCCGTCAGGACGGCGACGACCATCCACACCGCGGTCGCGGTGGTCAACAGCGCCGACCACAACGCCCAGCCCTGCAGGATCTTCTCCCGCCGGCGCAGCATCCAGTAGCCGACCGTGCCGGTGGCCGCGCAGGCCAGACCGGTCAGCAGCGCGGCGGTGCCGGCGGCCTGCACCTGCATCGACAGCGTGTGGATCGCCTCGGCCAGACCGACCAGCCCCGCGGTGATGTAGTGCGGCATCAGCTGCTGGCGGTTGCGCTGCTCGATCTCCTTGAGCAGCTGCCGCTCCGCCTTGGCCTGCGCGCGCCGCTGCGACCGGTTCTGCTGGTCGGCCTGCTCGTCGGCGGTGGCGGTGTGGTCGGCGGCCAGCTCGTCGGGCAGCGTGTCCACGGCCTCCTGGACGGTGCGGTCGATCTCGGTCTCCAGTTGGGTGGTCATCGAACTTGGTCCTTCCCTGGTTGGACCGGTGTCGGCCACGGCGCCCGCACACCCGCGAGGAAGCGGCAGGTATGCGGGACCGAAGACGGCACCAGCGATTACTCGGCGGTGACGAATTCCTTGTTGCCGGCGTCAGGGGTGGCGTTGTACGCCTCCTTGACACCGCGGTGGCTCTCCAGCTCGCCCTGCAGGCTGGTGGCGGCCGCGCCGGCCGCCTCCAGCTGGGCCAGGGCGGCGTTCAGCTCGGCGACGGCGGCGGTCATCTGCTCCTGCACGCTGGCGACGTCGGTCAGGGCCTGGCCGGTGACACCGCCGGCGGCGAGGTCGGCCTGGGCCTTCTCGCAGCTGGCGGCGGCCTCGTCACCGGTGGGCACCACGGCACTGATCTGGTCGCGGGTGTGGGTGCAGTACGCCGAGAGCTCGGCGGCGTACGAGATGGCGGCCTCCAGGCCGGTGATCTCCGTGCTCGTCACGGGAAGCTCCATTCGAGTGGTCGTGGTGCTGCGCTGCTTGAACGGGATGACGTTGTCGGGAAGTGCGGTCGTGTTGTTGTCGGCGCTGGCCTCCTTCGTGCTGGTCGCGGCATCGGCGCTGGACTCCTCCGCAGCGCCGTCGGTCTTCTCGCCGGCCTTGGCGGCGGCTTCGGCTTCGGCGATGCGCCGCAGGTCCTCGGCGACGGCCTCCTGCACCTCCGGCGGCGCGTCGGGCGGCGCGCAGTAGATGTCGGCCGGATCGATCGCCCCGCCGTAACGCTGGCTGAGCAGCGCCAACGCCTCGACGTCCTCGCCGCCGGGGACGACCGTCGCGTGCACGCCAGGGGTGGTGCGGATGGCGTCGAGCATGTCCGCGCGGGTGGCCACCGGCAGCGCCATCCACTCCGAGGCCGGGATCTGCGTGTGCACCCCGGTGTTGATCGCGTTGTGCACCGCGTCGACCGTGTCCTGCTGGGCCGGGGTGATCGGGTACATCGCCTCGCTGGCCTTCGCGGCCATGTCGGTGCTGGCCGCGTACTGCGCGGCCCGCACGGTCAGGTCCGTCGCCAGGGCGCGCGTCGCGTCCCCGACCGGCCTGGTCCAGCCGCCGTGCACCTGCTCGTCGATCAGCTCGCGACGCGGCACGCCGTTGACGTCGGCCGCCGTCGGGGCGGTCGCGTTGAAGCCGGCGCCGCCCCGAGCCGCAGCCGGCGCGGCCGGACCGGGCGCTGGGGCAGCCGCGGCCGCCGTCGGCGGCGTGGTCGCGGCGGTTCGAGAAACCCAATCGAGGTGCTGCTCACAGGTCGAACGCCCTTCCAGCGCGTCGTTCGTGCACCAGAAGGACTTGCCATCGACGAAGTACGACACCACGCACTTCGGGCGGGCCGGCTTCGCCTCATCGCCTGCACCCGCCGGCGTCTCCGCGCCTGCGGCCGCGCCGTCAATCACGGCGGGTTCCGGCAGCGTCGCGTCGAACCCGGCCGGGTCGACGGCCACCGGCTCGGCCGGGTCACCATCTGCCGCCGCGTCCTCGAGGGCCCACTTCTCCCGATCCCGGTTGATCTTCTCGGCGGCCTTGCGCTCGCGCTTTTCCTTGCGGTGCTCGGCCATGAGCTCGCGCTTGTGGTGTGCGGAGTCCCAGGCGTCGTCGAGCAGGCCGGCCATGTAGCGGCCGAACGACGAGGCCGGCACCGGACGGCCGCCGTCGGCGCGGGCCTCCAGCTTCTTCTTGCGGTACTCGTGCCGCGGCGGCTCGTGGCCGCGGATGGTGGCGGTGGTGTCCTCGTACAGGCGCACCACCAGGTAAGCGAGGAGCAGGGCGAACAGGAACATGGGGTTTCACCTCCCTTTCTGATCAGAAGATCGGGTGGACGGCTTGGATGACGGCCAGGACCAGCACGGCGGCGGCGATCACGCGCGACCACCGCTCGAAGATCCAGTCGAGATAGAGGAACAGGGCCCGGAACGGGATCAGCACGCCCGTGCCGGCGCGGGAGCCCAGCCGCACCTGCTCGTCGTCGGGCAGGTGCTGGCCGTACATCGCCCACATCCAGCTCTGCTTGAGGGCGGGCCGGCCGTTCTCCCACAAGTCCGGCGGGGTCCAGTGCTGCCGCATCCCGGTCGCCCATGCCTGGGCGTACTCGTTCAGCGACACCGGGGCGGTCTCGGTGCCGATGACCGGCGTGTCCGCCGGCGGGGTAGCCGTGGTGCCGGCGCTGGGCGCCGGGTCCACGTTCGGAGTGCTCATGACTTTCGTCCTCGCGTCTCGTAGTGGGTGAGCAGCTCCTCGGCGGGGGCGACCAGGTCGGCCACCGCGGTGGCGACGATCGCTTTGCGCTGCTCAGGAGTGGCGCATTTGGAGAGTGCGAGCCGGAGCAGGTCGACGGCCGGGCCGAGCTGGTCGACGTCGGTCTTGATCTGCTTCACGCGCTGCCAGTAGCGGTTGCGCCAGGCGGCGACTCGCTCGGCGCGGCTTCCGCCGCGGCCAGCCATCAGTGACCGCCCGCGACCAGGTAGCTCAGGCCACTGGTGCCGAAATGGGTCACGGCGTCGACAAGCCCCGCGCCGTTGGCGGCGACCGGGCCGGAGGCGATGATGACCAGCAGCGGCAGCATGATCAGCCCGATCAGCTCCGGCTTGTCCGCCTTGCGGTCATGCCAGAACCCGTAGACCACCAACGGGATGCAGATCAGCACGGCCAGCGCCGCGAGTAGGGCCGCGCTGACGCCGATCCAGCCGGCCGGGATGCCCAGCAGGCCGCGCAGCAGGCCGGCCACCCAGGCGCCGAGGTTCGTGTTGGCGAACGAGCAGGCGCCGATCGCGGCGAAGATCGCCACGACCCACCACTTGCGCCACTTCTTCCACTTCTTCTTGAGCAGGTACAACATTCCGAACGCGAACAGGCACACCAGCCAGCTCATGCGCGCACACCTCCATCTCAGGTCGCTGTGGATCGGTTTCTTGCCCGGGATCTCGCCTGGTTGCCGCCAGGTGAGGCCCGTCTCGGGAGCCGGCGGCCGGGCGGGTTGGTGAGTTCGGGGCCGCCCGGCCACCGACGTCAGGGGTGGGCTAGAAGCCCAGGAACTGCTTGGCCAGTCGCCGGCCCTCCATGTGGGCGATGCCGTTGGGCAGCGTCGCGCGCAGGTACTTGATCACCTGGTTCGCCGAGGCGTCCGGCGGCAGCTGCTTGTCCGCGACCGCCTGGCGCAGCAGCAGCAGCCGCTCGCGGGTCACCGGGTCGTCCTTGGACAGCGCGATCGCCGTGCCGTACAGGCTCGACGCCAGGTGCCAGGCGATCACCGCGGCGACCACCAGGGCCGGCACCAGCACGTGGGCGACAAGGTCGGTGGAGTGCCAGCCGAACCGGATGCCGGAGGGCACCACGTTGAGCAGCACCGACGCGCTGGCCAGCGCCCCGTCGAACCAGTAGAACTTGCGCGGCACCTCGATCCCGCGCTTGCGGCCGGTGAACTGCGCGATCATCGAGATCGCCAGCAGCACCGAGGCCAGCGGCTCGACCAGGTACGCCGTCCACGTGCCGTCCGTGCCGACCAGGCCGTCGTGCACGTTGGCCGCCATGTACGCCACACCGCCCGCGATCAGCAGAAACGCGGCCGCCGAGGAGGCGGTGAGCTTGCGGTAGTCCGCGCCGATGGCCCGCGCCGGGTCCAGGATCCGGTCCCGCGCCCGCTCGGCCCGCTCGTCCCACCAGGACCAGCGCCGGTTCCGGCGCGACCGCCGGACCTCGGCCTTGCCGGCCGTGCGGCGCTCCTTGCGCTGCACGGCCCGGATGTCCTCGGCGACCCGGCGGTCGGCGTCGCGCTCGGCCTTCGAGAGCACCGCGTCGAACACCTCGTCGGCCTCGATCTCGGCCAGCTGCTGGAGCAGGTCACGCTCGGCCGCGCGGTCGGCCACCTGCTGCCGGAGCTGCGTCACCCGCTCCGACTCCTGGTGCACCGCGGGCGCGGCCAGCGTCGGCTCGACGCCGAGCGGCTGCATCGGCACCCCGAACTCCACGGTGTGCCCGTTGAGAGGCCGCTCGTCTACTGCAGTCACTTCTCCTCCTTCTTGCCGTTCCCGCTGCTCAGAGCCTCGACGATGTGATCCCATACGTCCCGCTCCTCGCGTACGAGGTCGGTCAGCCACGTGCCGGAATCGACGAAACGACCGGCCATTTGGCGGTCCTGGGCGATCTCGTCCAGCTCGGAGAGCAGCCCCCGCACCCGACGACCGGTCTCGGTCTCGGCGGTGGCGGTGGTCAGGTAGGCGGCGAACAACTGCCGCTCGCTGGTCTTGCCGGTGCGGACGATGCCCTTGATCGTGCTCGTCATCGCGACGCACCTCCCCGGCGGGTCAGCAGTCGGAACGCGATCACGCCGGCGACCGCGACGATCAGCAGGCTCACGACGCGCACCACGGTCACCGGGGTCAGCACCGCCAGGACCGTTCCCAGGCCCGCGAGCAGCGCGAACACCAGCGGAGCGCCGATCGTTGCCTCGTCGACGCCGTACTCGTCGACGCCGACGGCCGCGCTGGCCGCCAGCTCCTCGTCCACGGCCGCGTGGGCCGGCTCGGTGTGCTCGATGTTCGTCATTCCGACACCTCCGACCGGGCGCGGGCGCGGGTGCGGGCGTTGCGGCGCTTGAGCGCGCGGCGCTCGTCCTCGCTCATCCCGCCCCACACACCGGTGTCCTGCCCGGCCTCCAGCGCCCAGTTCAGGCACCCGGAGACCACCGGGCAGCGACGGCAGACCGTCTTGGCCTCGGCGATCTGCAGCAGCGCGGGACCACTGTTGCCCACCGGGAAGAACAGCTCGGGATCCTCGTCGCGGCAGGCGGCGCGGTGGCGCCAGTCCAGTTGCGGCATCGGCCGCGGGGTGTCGTCGTCGCCATCGGCGACGGCGGTGGCGTTGGTGTAGAACTTCACGCCGCACCTCGCAGGGCCGAGCGCTTGTCCGGGGCCAGGCTGCGCAGCCGGCGGCGGTGCGCGCGCTGCTCCGCCAGCGACGGCACCTCGAACTCGGTCAGGTCGACGGCGGTCCTGCTGCTGACGCGCAGGACCAGGCGGTGGACAACGGGCTGTTCACCCCCGCCACAGATGGACGTCCCAGGTAGGCTGGACATCGCAGAGCCCTCCATTCGCTGTGGATCGGTACTTCTGCTGCTTGGGCCTCGTCCCGCTTGCCGGCGGGCGGGGCCACTTTTCTTCGCTGTGGATCTCTCGTGGCCTCCTCCTGCACCCGGTTGCCGCCGTGAGCAGGAGGTTTGTTGTCTGCCAGGTTCAATTATGCAGTAGCTAGTGAATAAAACAAGGGTGGAGGCTTGCGCTCCCCACGGAGTTGGTCCGGTCAGGTGATGCTGCGGTAGTCAGCAGCGATGCGCTCCAGGACTGGGCGAGCCTCGTCGCCGAAGGTGACGAACGGCTCCAGCTCCAGCCAGTGGCTTTCGAAGTCCTCGACCTCTTCCGAGTCGGTGAGCAGCGCGGTCGCGGTCTGCGTGCCGAACATGACCGCCCGCGAGTCGTAGAGGTCGAAGGCGTGTAGCACCGGAACGGTGACTGGCGTGGTCCACGGAACCACTCCGAGCAGCACATTCTCCCGGTGGGACTCCTCGATCAGCCTCTCCAGCTGCTCCACCATCACCTCGGCGCCTCCCATGTTCCACCGCATCGCGCCCTCGGTGATCACGAAGACGAACTCGCGGTCGGTGTCGAGCAGGCGCTGCCGAGCGATCCGGGCCTCGACCGTGCGATCCAGTTCGTCGGGAGGCAGTGATTCGCCGAACAACGCCCGCGTGTACTGCCGGGTCTGGAGCAGGCCGGGCATCCCCGTAGGCGCGAGACAGCGGATCCGGCCGGCGATCTCCTCGATCCGGCCGATGCGCTCCTGCAGCCACCAGCCGCCGCGTTGCAGCACAAGGCGAGCCGAGATCCGCTCTTCCCGCAGCTCGCGAGCCATCTGCACCAGCTCACGCCGCACGGCGGCCGGAGCCTTGACGGCCTTGCACAGTGCCTCGACCTGCTGCGGCGTGGGCATGAACGCCCCGGTCTCCGTACGGGAGACCTTGGACTGGCTCAGCCCCGCCAGACGCGCGGCCTCGACGCCGGACAGACCAGCCGCCTTGCGCAGCTGCCGCAGGGTCGCCGAGAGCTTGTTGGTGGGTTCTTTCATGACGCCTTTCTCAGGCGGCCGACCGGTCCCGGTGGTACTGCGGGTGCCGGCGCCAGTAGTCGGTGAAGTCGATGCCCGCCGACCAGGCCGCGTCGCGGGCCGCGACGTACCTGGGGATCAACTCGGGCTCGCCGATGCTCGCGCCCCGGAACGTGCCGTCCGGCTCGTAGTGCATCAGCACCAGGTGCTCGTCCCCGATCAGCCAGAAGTCCTCAGCTGGCACCTGGTCGGGTTTGCGCTGCTCAGCGGTGTCGATGATGCGAATGTGTTCGCCCGCCTCGAGGTTGAACACGTAGTTCCACTCGCACTCGTAGCGCAGGTAGTCGCTCAGTGGCGAGCGGACCACGTGCACCCGATAGGTGTGCAGGCCCCGCGCGACTTCGCCCCGGATCACGTCCATCCACGCCTGCTTGTCGAGCGGGCCGGGCTGGCCGGCCATGTAGCGGCGGTAGTCGTTGATCTCGCTGCTCACGTCGTACCGGTCGAGCGTCTCCAGCCGGAACAACGTGCTGGTGAAGTGGGCGTCGATGAATTCGCCCAGCTCCTGCTCGTTAAGCATCGGCCGTCACCAGCTCCGGCAGCAGCGCCTTCGGGATCTCCACGGCGTTCTCCCCGGCGGGGAGGTCCAGTTCGGCCAGGACCTCGACGTCGGTGATCTGCTTGCCGCGGACGTGAAGCGTGCCGTGGTCGGTGAGGACCAGGCCGTCCTGCAGCGCCGCCCCGGACAGCTCGGGCAGCAGCGACAATGGGATCTCCACCACCGCCTCATCCGAGCAAACCCGCTGCTCAGGGGCCACGATGTAGCCCTGCACCACGTAGGTGCCCCGGTCGCTGAGGTTGATGTTGGGGCACGTCCGGGCGTTACCGCAGTCCGCCCGCAAGAGCACGATCTTCATCTCGTCTCCTCTCGACACGCGGAGCTTCAGGTGGCAGGCTCCGCAGTATATGCAGTCTCATCTGAATAAAGGGCACCGTCAACAGGAGGTTGAGCGGCGCGCGTACGTTCCACCATCGGCAACGAGTCCTTTTGCGACAGTCGCGAGCGGATGCGGCTCCTGCTACACCCGTCCGACTCGTTGCCAGCTCAAGCTCTCGGCTTTGTGACCCCTGCGAGCAGCGAAGATGTCACTCTGGAGTTGTCAAAGAACGATGTTGAGAGCATCGATCGAGGGCGCCGGACATGGCCACAGGTTGACCCCGGACATCTGCGGGACATGGGCTGGACAATCGCGGACATGGTGTAGGCGCAGCGGTGTCGGTGACACACGATCAAGGGGCGATGCGGAAGGAAGTGACCATGTCGGAGCCTCGGACAGTCCTCGATGAACTGATCACTAAGTGGCACCTGACCAGGGACGCGGCAGCGAAGCTGGTCGACGAAGCTGGGTGCCCGGTGACCGGACGGCATCTCGCCGGCATCGCTCGTGGCCAACGACACGCGGGAGCCCAGCTCACCGCCGCCATCGAGCGTGCCTTCGGGAGGCCGATCACCGAACTGCTCGTCCCGTACACCGGGCAGTGGCTGCCGAGTAACCCGCCTGGTCAGACCGCATCTTCGGCAATCAGCACGGATACCGAGGAGGCATTCGCCTTGGCCGCCCAGCGCGCATATCAGTACAAGCTCGCTTACCAGACCAGGATCGACACGTCCGCCCTGGCGGACGACGTGCGGTACCTCGCCCAGGCGTACCCGCAGCAGCCGCTCGCCGAGGTGATCTCCCCGCTCGTTGCCGCCCAGCAGGCGGTCTACGAACAGCTCGAACAAGGCACGGTGCACACCCAGTCCGCCCGTGAGCTGCACTTTCTTGCCGGGATCACGACCGGCATGATCGCGAGGGCTGCTCACGACTCCGGTGATCCGTCGCGTGCTGTCGAGCTGGCCCGCTCGGCTGCGATGGCTGGCGAACTGGCTGGGCACCGTGGCCTTCAGGCATGGATCTCCGGCCTGTTGTCGCTGGTCACCTACTGGGCTGGCCGTCCGCAGGAGTCAATCCGGCACGCGCAGCGCGCCGCACACCTTGCCAGCGGCACCGCGTCCACGGTCACGGTGTGGGCCGCGGTCAGCCAAGCCCGCGCCTGGGCCAAGCTGCGTAACCCCGGCGGTGTCGAAAGTGCTCTGAGCAGCGCCAACGCCGCTGAGGAACACGCCACAGGGGACGATCTCGACGCCTTCGGCGGATTGCTGACCTTCTCCCGGGCCCGTGCGCTCTACTACACCGCCGAGGCATCGGCGACAGTCGGCCTGACTGACGCTGCGGCCCGGTACGGCAACGAGGCGGTCGAGGCATACCGCGACCCGACCAGCGACTACTGGGCTTTCGGAGACTCGGCCGGCGCGTCCGCCGCACTCGCCACCGCCTACATTCAGCAAGGCGAGGTCGAGGGCGCGAACGCACTCCTGGTCCCCGTCTTCGATCTCCCGCCGGTCCAGCGGACCAACGGCATCATCAAGTGCATCCAACCCGTGTACGAAGCCGTGAGCAGCAGCGATACCGGCGAAGCGGGCCGCGAGCTCAGCGAACGAATCGAGGCGTTCAGCCGCGTGCCGATGCGAGCGGTGGGCCATTGATCAGTCTCACTGGCGAACTGGTGACCCTGCGGGATCTCGCCAAGACCGACGTGGACGACGTGTTCGCCATCGTCGGCGACCCCGCAGTCACGAAGTGGCTGTCCTTCGACACCCGCACCCACGCGCAGGCCACCGAGATGGTGGCCGGCGTGCTCGAGCGCCAGGCGCACCAACCCCGCACCGAGTACTACCTTGCCGTTTGTGCTGCTCGGCACGGGTTCATCGGCTTCTGTCGACTCGGCCTGGCCGGCGTGCAGGCAGGCAAACTCGGCTACGCCATCCGCGCCGACGTTCAGGGCCGCGGCTACGCCACGGATGCCTGCCGCACCATGCTCCGGTTCGCGTTCGATCGGTCGCGCCTGCACCGCGTGTCTGCGGCCGTCGGCCCAGACAACGCCGCCTCCATCGCCGTCGTGCGCAAGCTCGGCTTCACCCACGAAGGCCGGCTTCGCGATCACGTGCACACCAACGGCGCCTGGCGAGACAGTGAGCTGTTCTCCCTCCTTGTCAACGAGTGGGAACGAGGCCTCGGCGGCCGATGATGACTTCCTCCCTATCAGCGCGGACGCTGCCTGTCCGGCGAGTAACTGACAACTCGCCGGGCGACTGCCGCCGGTCGAAAAACTTCAGTGGATCACGGCGTGTCGTCACCACCCCCGCAGTTTTCCCGGCAAAATCGGCTGCCATGGCCGCAAGATCAGGTCGAAAGCACCGCCGTCACGGCACCCCGGCGCGAGACGTGGCTATCGCCACGTATCTGCTTGAGCAGGTCGACGCCGAGGGGGCTGCGCGGGGGCTCTCCTGCGCCTTGATGGCGGACCAACTGATCGAACTCGGCCTTCGCGCCCTTCGCGCAGGCCAGGGCGGTGGCCAACAAGACGACTTGGGAGTGCTGATGATCTCGTAAAACAACGAAGCGGCCTCACCCTGCCAGGTAAGACCGCTTCCTCGAAGTTTTGGGCGACCCTGCCAGGTCGCCGTTTGTCCCTCGCTGATCGCTGTCCGGCTGCCAACCGGTAGCGACCAGAGGCCCACTTGCTAGGTGGGTCGTTCATCCCCTCGCCAAGGGATTTCGTGTGCCTACGATAACGCAGGCTCACGACACACACCAGGCACTGCTTTGTGCTGCGTGTCGTGAGTCATGTCATCAGAACGTTTCCGCTGCTCGGAGGCAGTCCGCGCGCCTCCGAGCGATAGTGCGCGTCCCGTGCCGGACCGTCGGTGAGGCACGCTTTGTCGCGGAGCGAACCCTCGCCGACTCTGATTTCCCTTGCCGCGTAAGGGATATCGGCCGATCACCTCGGGACGGCGCCCCTGGCCAGCCCACGGCCGCCCAGCGCGCGGTGGTGGTCGCATGACCACCACCGAACCGGCCCCGACTGCTGTTTTCGCTGCTCAGCGGCTTGAATGTGTGGCGTGTTGTCGCCCGTACGGGCGACGCCGCGCCCCGCTGGTCGATGGCGACGCGCTGTTCGACTGCGCCGATCTGGTCGTGTGCGACCAGTGCTGGCACCTGGCCGGCGGCGCCGACGCGGTCCAGACCGCCCTCGCCGGCGACGACGGGCCGATGGAGCCGCTGCTGGTGTTCGACCCGGCCTTCGAGCAGCTGCTGGTGGCCGCGGACGAGTACGACCAGCTGCACCCGATCGACCGGTTCCTGGTCGAGTCCGGCATCCGCTGGTCGGTCCTGCGGTACATCACCGTCCCGGCCCGCTGCGACCTAGTGCGCTGGGTGCTGGAACGCGTCCCACCAGCGCATACCCGACCGACCGACTCGCCGGCCGTGTGGATCGAGGCCGTCGAGGCCCGGATCCGCGAGCAGACCGGCGACGAGTTCAAGTACAACGCGAAGCGCCGGCGCTGGTGGCGCATTGCCAACGTGCTCCGCTGCTGCTCAGACAGGGGACGGCGGCCGCTGACCTGGGTCGCGCAGGAGGAGATCGCGGCCGCGGTGGGCTGTTCGACGCGCACGGTGCGGCGGTGCGTGGCCTGGCTGCAGCGCGAGGGCCTGCTGTTCGAGGTGCTGCCCGGCTGCCAGCTGCCGCAGATGGTCGCCCCGGACGGCGAGACCGCCGAGGAACGCGCCGACCGGGACCGCCGGATGGCGGCGGCGATCGCCGCCGAGCAGGCCGCGATGGCCCGCGCCGAGGCCGAGCTGGACGCCGTGCGCGCCGGCCTGCTCGGCGACCAGGCGGCCGCGGCCGCCGAGGCGGCCCTCTCCCCCGAGGAGGCGGCCGCGCTGGCCGCCGTGGACGACCTGGAGCCCGGCCTGGTGCAGCTGGCGCCGGTGTACGAGCTGCGGGTGCCCGTCAGCGAGGCCGAGCAGGCCGAGGAGGCCGCGATCAGCCGCGCGCACACGGTGCTGCGCAGCCCCGGCGAGCAGCTGCTGGCCGAGCACCAGGCCGAGCAGGTGCACCCGGCCAACGTGCTGCTCTACAGCGCGGTGACCGTCGTCCACGCCGGCGGCGGGCACGCCGTGCACGACCCGCTGGACCTGGCCTACCTCGACCCCAGCCCGATCTGCCCCGACTGCGGGCCGGTCGTCGGCTACCTGCGCGGTGCCGACCTGGGCGCTGACCTGCACAAACACCAAAATGGCCACCCCCCGCAGGTGTGTTGGGCTGATCACTTGAAGTCCAGTTCCGTACAACCTGTGGATAAAGGACGGGCTTCGCCCGGCTCAGACATGGAGGAGTTGTCTTCAGTTAGCACTGAAGACTCAATAAGCAGGGAAACTAGCCCTGATTTGGCCGCTGAGCCCGGAACAGCGCCCGCCGAAGGGGATCACCCCAAAGCGCGTCAGTCGGAAGCTGTGCGGGCCGCTGAGTGGCTTCTCCGGTCCCGACTGCATCCAGTGGTCTGCGACGACGTGTCGGTGCGGTGGCTCGCCGCGCAGATCCGGGGCAGCCACCTGCTCGATCGGTGGGACTGGACCTGGGACGACCTGGCCGACCTGCTGCACGGCTTCCCGGAGAACACCCACCTCCCCCGGTTCATCCGGTCCGCCCGGGCCTGGATCCGCGCCCGGTTCCAGCGCGCGACGCCGGCGCTGTCGCCGAGCAAACTCAAGATCATCCGCGAGATCGAGCGGACCAGCCCGGCCCTTCGGGGCCGCCACCAGGCCGAGGCCGAGCACGTTCGTCAGGCCGAGATCGCCGCCCGCCGCGCGGCCGTCGCGGCGTGCGGGATGTGCGACGAACTCGGCTGGCTGCACGTGCCGGATGGGACGCCCACCGTGCGCTGCAACCACGACCCGGACACCAGCGGATGGTGACTCACCAGGCCGGTCACTGTCCGTACTGGAAAGTGGAAACTGGAAAGCCGGCACGCCGGCCGCGAAAGGGGGCCCCAACGCGCACCGCGCGCTGCGCGCGTGGAGCGAGGCTCGGAGCCTAACACGGAGCGTGACACTTTCCAGTTGCTGAGCCTCTCACCGGCCGCCAAAACGCCCGTTTTCGCAGACGTTCGACGGTCAGCGCCGCGGCCGCGGCTTGGCGACCGCGCCGGCGGCCTGGTCCACACCGAGCAGCGAGGCGAGATCGGCGGCCAGCTCCGGCGTGAGCCCGTGCCGTTCGGCAGCGGCCTCGACCGCCGCGGCGAGCTCCTCGGCGGTCACGCCGGCCTCCTGCGCGCGTTCGATCTCGGCGACGGCCATCGAGCCTCGGCTGTCGATTTCGGCGAGCAGCCGGGCCAGTCGGCCGGCCGCCGCCGACACCGGCAGCAGCGCCTGCGCGGCGACCTGCCGCCGGGCGCGGCGCGCCAGCCGTGCCGCCCGGCGCGCCACCACGTCGTCGGCCGGCTCGGCCATGGGCGCCTTCGCGGCCGCCGCCGGCGCGCGTTCGGTTTTGCGGCCGGCAGCGCCGCTCGGTCGCCGCTGACTGGCGCGCACCGGCTTGTCCCGCGGTGCGGCTGCATCCGGCTCGCGTTGCGGCTCGGCGGCCGCCGAGACGGTCCCGTCCGAGCTGCTCACGGGCTTGTCACTGGCGGCGGGCGCGCTCGGCGTGGCCGGCAGCGCCGTGGCAGCCTCGCCGGCGGCCGCCGCCTGGCCCGCGCTGTCCTGCCCGGTCTCCTGCTCGGCGTCGGCCGAGTTTGCGCTGGTCGCCGCGCCCGATTCGGCAGGAGGCGTTGTTGCCGGGTGGCGCGGTGTCGGCGGCTGACGGTGCTTCCGGCGGCCCTCCGTGGTGCGGGCCGTGAGCGCACTGAGCCCGCCGCCGGGCTGTGGTTGAGCGGATCCCTGCTGCTCAGAGGTGGTTTCAGGCTGCGGCAGCGCGCTCGACATGGGTCACCGCCTCCAGAGCGATGGTGTGGATCTCGGACACGTACGGCTCGTGCGCCTTGGGGATGGCTGGGGCGGCCGACACCGGCATGTACTTCTTGCGGGTCCGCAGCCACCGGTGGGCCGACACCGGCGAGGACACCGGCGCCCCGACCTTCTCGGTCATCTGCGCCAGCCTCCGGACCTCGAAGCCCGGCGCGACCGACGGCACGGCGTTGGGCACCACGAGCAGCGGGAACGAGGCCAGGTCGTTGAGCATCTGCTCCAGCGCGTCCAGCGGTTTGGTCTCCAGCAAGGCCGGCGTGAGCGTCAGGTGCGCGGCCATCACCGCGCCGAACGCGGACTCGCCGTCGCCGGGGTGGGTGTCCACCACCACGACCCGGCCCCAGTGCTTCGCCCAGGCCGTGAGCAGGTCCGCCATGTGATCGCGGCTCGGCTCGTTTGGCTGGAAGTCCGGGTGGCACGGCAGGAGATCCGGGCGCCGGCGGGCCGTGCCCGGCACCAGCACCGGCGGCCGCCCCTTCTCGATCGCGTCCAGCAACGGAGCCCGAACCCGCTGGTCGTGCCGGTATCCCAGCGCCTTCGAGGCGTTGCCCTCGTTCCAGTCCAGGTCACACAGGACCGCGTCGAGCTGGTGCGCCAACTCGATCGCCAACGTCGTCTTCCCGACGCCGCCCTTGAACGAGGCCACCGTGATGATCAGGTAGCCGTACCGGTTGAGCAGCGCATCTATCCGCGCGCGGAGACCGTCCATGCGCGGCATCCTCCCGCACGACCGGTCGCCAAGGCACGCATGACACCTACGCGATTCGGGCGCGTCACGCTAAGCGCCCGGGCACTACGCCTAGCGCGCGCCGCGCGTCAGCCAGCGCAGCGCGCGCCGGGCGCTAACGCGACGCGTTCGCGCTGCTCGCAAGCTTGCCCAGGGCGCGCTGGCGCACATGACGCGCTGTCCGCGTTGCGCGTCACGAGCGCCCAGCGCGCGCAGCGCGCCATGGGCGAGACCGCGCCCGGCGAGCGCATTCGGATAGGCGTGCATCGAGCGTGAGCGCTCCGGCGAGAAGGGCGCGATGGGCGACTACGAGCGTCGTGCGTACAGGCGCGTTGCGCGCGTACGCGCATAACACAAATAGGCGCTTACGCGCCAATCCGCGCATCGTGCCTGCTCGCGATACACGCGAGACCCGCGTAGCGAGCATGGGCGACCAGTGCGCGTACTCGCGATGGTCGGGTGGATCCGTCTCGCGCGTTCGCTCACCGCGGACATGGGCGACCACCTGCCAGTGTCACCGGTCCGGAGCAATCTCGCCCGGCACACCTTGTTTTATTCACTAGCTACTGCATAATTGGCGGTGGTGACACGAAACGCCCTGCTCACGGCGGCAACCGGGTGCAAGGCGTCGGGACAACGATCCACAGCGAACCTGGAGGAACTCGTGGCCGATCAGCGTTGGGCGCCTGCGGAGCAGCAGGTGCCGGAGCTGCTGGAAGACCTGATGCACATGGGCTCGGTCGAGTACAGCGGCAACGTGATCCAGCAGTACAAGCACGTCGACACCCGCCGCTACATCAACCTGGACGGCGCGGGCCAGGCGTGGCAGATCGCGGTGCATCCCGACACGGGGGACCTCGCCGCCCGGCGCATCGACCTCGACGAGGCCAAGGCCCTCGTCCTGCGCTGAGCAGCGCGAACAGAAGTTCCAGGCGGGGCGTGGACGACGCCCTGAGAAGCAACTCCCACGCCTCGCCTGGCTTCCAACCCAACCCATCGGGAAGGAACCCCCAGTGTCTCACCCGCTTGTTCTCACCGACCAGCAGCGCGCCCACCTCGCGGTCGCCGAGGCCGACACGGCCCGGCTGGTCGAGCTGGTGCGCGACGCGCGCACCGCCGGCCTGACCGGCCTGCAGTGGCAGACCGCGAGTTCGCTGGCCTCCGGCATCGCCGACCAGGCGCAGCGGATCGCGGACCTGGCCGCCGGCGACCGCATCGCCGGCCGCGTCTGGGCGACGTGCGCGCGACTGCTGCGCGACACCGCCGCCCGGTTCGAGCTGTGGGCGGACCTGGCCGAGGCCGCTGGCGCTGTCCTCGAGGTGAGCAGTCATGCCGCGCACGAAGCTGCATGACGTCCAGCTCTGGGACGGCACCTGGACCTGGTGCTACGGCTGGCGCGACGGCCTGCCGGTGTGGAAGTTCCGCACCGCCCCGGCCGGGCTGGTCACCAAGAAGCAGCTGTGGGCGCAGCGGCTGCGCCGTCGCCGCGGGCAGGACCCGTTCGGGCTGCTGGTGTTTCACCGGAGCGGCTGCGGGGAGCAGGTCGCCCCGCTGTTCCGGCTGGACCTGGCGATCCCGTCCCGACGCATGTCCGCCCGCTGGGCCGACTCGATCACGGCGATGGGCCGCGCGCACCGCACCTGCCGTCGCTGCGGCGCCAAGTCCACCACGTACCTGCCGACCAGCACCTGGAAGTGCTGGCCGTGCATGGAGGCGACCGGCGATTTCGGCGAGCCGGCTGTTGCCTGACCACCCCACGCAACAACCACCTGACGAAGGAAGGAACACCCCATGGGACTTCGTGACCGCATCCAGGCCGCCCTCGTGACGCGCGAGGTCCGCGGCGCCTTGAACGACCTCGTCGACGACCCGACCGAAACCGGCATCCACGGTCGGGCCGCGACTCACAGGCTGCACCAGGTCGCCCTGAGTCAGGCCCAGCGGCAGCAGGCTGCCGTTCGCCAGTCAGGCCGCAATTGAGCCGCCACCCGGGCCAGCACCCGCGTCCGCGCCGAGGCCCGGCAGCCGGCCTGCCGCCATGCTGCCCCCCCGTTGGCCAGGGGGAGATCACCCAGGCTGCCGCCCCTGCTGGCTCCTGCGTGGAAGCCGTAGTCGACTCCGGCGGTCCCGCGACCCGACGGGCCGAGAGATTCTGATTTATAAAAATCAGAAAGTATTTTTAGTAGTTCAAAGTTAATAAATTGTCCAACGGGAAGGTTGCCTGTCATGTCCTCGCTCACCCTCGATCGCCAGCCGCCGGCCGATGCCGGCACCTGGTGCCGCCACGAGTTCACCGACGGCAGCGGGCTGTGCGCGGCGGACGCCCTGCCCGGCAGTACCCGCTGCTCAGAGCACCAGGACGACGGCCAGCCCGACTTCGACCTGATCGAGCCGCGCGGCACCGGGAACGGCGGGCGGTGAACCGCCGTGCCCATCCGTCCCGAGAACCTCCACCGCTACCCGCCCGACTGGCCGCAGATCAGCCTGGCGATCAAGGAGCGCGCCGAGTGGCGCTGCGAGTGCCGCGGCGAGTGCGGCCGGCCCGGCGACCACCTCGATGTCGACGGCCGCTGCCGCAACCACCACAAGCAGCCCGCCCACGGCACCGGCAGCCGCGTCGTGCTCACCACCGCGCACCTCGACCACGTCCCGGAGCACTGCGACCCGGACAACCTGCGCGCCTTCTGCAACGGCTGCCACCTGCACTACGACGCCGACCACCACGCCCAGACCCGGCAACGCACGCGCACCGCGCAGCTGGAAGCGCAGATGAACCCGCTGTTCGAGCTCGCCGCCGAAGGGAGCGCCTCGAAATGAGCACCACCACCGTGTTTCTCCTGCTCACGAGCATCGCCAGCGCCGTCGGCCTGGCCGGGTGGGCGATCTGCGCCCGCCGGCTGCGCGCCCGCGCCGCCCAACTGGAGCACGCCGAACACGACGGGCTGACCGGCCTGTGGCGCCGCGAGGCGTTCGAGACGCTGGCCCCGGCCGCCCTGGCGGCCGGCAACGCCATCGCCCTGATCGACCTCGACCGGTTCAAGCCGATCAACGACACCTTCGGCCACGCGGCCGGCGACCAGGTGCTGCACGCCGTCGCCGACCGCCTGGCCGCCGAGCTCGGCCAGACCGCCCTGCTCGCCCGGCTCGGCGGCGACGAGTTCGCCGTGATCGCCGAGCTGGAGTTCCCCGCCGTGCACGGCCAGCTGGAGCTGCTGGTCGCCGTGCTCACCGCCCCGGTCAGCGTGCCCGGCGTCGGCGACCTGGCGGTGGGCGTGTCCATCGGCGTGGCCTGGCTGCGCGACCTGCCCGCCTTCGACATCGCCGGCGAGCCTGGCCCGGACGTTTCGCGCGGGCGCTCACGCGCCCGAGCGCATAGGCGCGCACGCGCGCAAGACCTCGCACCGGCCTCCAGCAGCGCCGCACGCGGCCGTTCCGGCGAGTTCTGGGCCGAGGTGCTGTCCGAGGGCCTGGCCGCCGCCGACGCCGCCATGTACGCCGCGAAGGCGCTGCACCACGACTGGCGCCTGTACGACCGCGACCTGGACCCGGTCCGCCCGGCCGCGGCGATCAACCCCGTCCCCGCCCAGCGCTACCGCGAGCACGGCCCCGCCGCGCTCCGCGAAACCGCTGCTCAGGGGGTCACCGGATGAGCGACGACGCAACGACCAGCGGCGAGCCGGCGTTGCCCGCCGGGTTCACCGTCGAGACCTGCATCGTGGTCGCCTGCCGCACCTGCCAGCGCGCCTACGGCGACGAGGAGGAGGGCGTCACCGTCCACTTCTCCGGCCTCGACGACGCGGCCCGCACCATCACCGCCGCCGGCTGGTGGGTCACCCAGCAGGGCACGCAGTGCTACGACTGCGCCGCCTCCGAGGCGTGCGCGACGCTGGGCCACGCCTGGCCGGACTGGGCGCTGTGCCGCTGCGAGGGGCGCATCCCCGCGCACGTGCAGCAGATGGAGTTCCGCACCTGCGCCGGGTGCGGTGAGCAGGAAGAACGCCGCGCCCACACCACCACCGGCGGCGCGTGATGCCCGCCGACCCGATCGCGGCGGCCGCCGCCGACACGGCCGCGTTGGACCTGTTCACCGCCGGCACCGCCGTGCTGAGCCCGTGCGGCACCTACCGCTACGAGCTGCGCCGCGTGTGGGGCGACCCGACCCGCCTGGCCTGCTGGATCATGCTCAACCCCAGCCGGGCGGACGCGACCGCCGACGACCCGACCATCCGCCGCTGCGTCGGCTACGCGAAAGCCTGGCAGCTCGGCGGCATCGTCGTGCGCAACCTGTTCGCGCTGCGCGCCACCGACCCCGCCGCGCTGGCCGATCACTCCGACCCGATCGGCCCGGACAACGACCACTGGCTGACCACGCCGGCCCCGGCCGCGGTCACCGTCGCGGCCTGGGGCGTCCACGGCACCCGGCACGGCCGCGACCAGCATGTCCGGGCGCTGCTGGCCGCCCGCGGGATCACCCTGCACCACCTCGGCGCGCTGACCCGCGACGGCTGCCCCCGCCATCCGCTCTACCTGCCCGCGTCCGCCCAGCTGCGCCCGCTCCCGCCGGCATCAGCGCCGTACTCGACGACCCGAGGAGTTTCCGACCATGACTGACCAGTCCCGCAACGAATGGGTCGCCGAGCAGATGGCGACGATCGACGCGTTGGACGTGGACGAGGACGTGCGCGTCGGGATGCGCGACGCGGTCCTCGACGCCGTGAACTCGCTGGATCTGGCCGAGCGCTACCGGACCGCGGGATGCCCGCTGTGCAGCTCCCACGACCTCGACGAGCACCAGGGCATGGTGCTGTGCAAGGGATGCGGCAGGCGGGTGGCGTGATGGGCGTCCCGTACAACCAGGTCCGTCGAAGCCCGGACGGCGCCGCGATCGCCTGGCGCCGACCGGAAGCCGAAGACGACGACGCGCAGCCGTGGCTGGTCATCGAGGAAGACCCGATCTGCGGCGTCGACCACACCTGGCACCCGGACGAGCACGTGGCGAACTGGACCGTGCTCGACACCGCCGCCCCTGACCAGGCGACCAGTGAGCAGCGATGACCGCGCCCGTTCCGCCTCGCCGACCAGGAATCACCGCAGCCAGATGTGAAAACGGCCGTTTTGGGTGCGCAGACCGCGAGCTGCCCGACCCGCGCCGTCGACCACACCCCGAACCACGACCTGACGGGAGCCTGACCGTGACCACTGCAACCACCTGCGACCAGTGCGGATACGACTCGAACCGCTACACCGTCGAGGAGGACGGCGGCGGCGCCGCGCGTGTCCTCGACCGGGGCGCGGTCATCGCGACCTACGGCCCGCACCGGGGCGGCGAGACCTTCGCCGGCGCGCACGCCGACGACCTCGACGACGCCGCATGGGACAAGCACCTGGCGCACCTCGAGGACAGCCTCCCGAGCCACCGTCACGCCGTCCTGGCCGCCGAGGACGCCGAGGTCGCCCGCCAGGAGGCGAGGGTCGACACCAAAGCGGCCCTGGTCGCCGGTGTCGCCGGGACGCTGTCCACCCTCGCGGTCGCCGGCGCCGGCGCGGTCGGCGTGATCGGCTCGCATCTGGGCTGGTGGGCGCTGCCGCTGGTGCTCGCCCTCGGCGTGGCCGCGACCTACTGGGGCACCGCGTTCGTGGTGCTGTGCCAGAAGATCATCCGGCCTGACCTGACCGATCCCTCGCCGGGCTCGTTCGCCCGGGACAACCACGTCGACGAACTGCGGCAGATGACGCTGACCCACTACTACGTCAGCAAGATCAGTCGACTGGGTCCGCTCGTGCACACCCGCTACCGGCACATCGCCCAGGCCACCGACTTACTGCTGCGGGGCCTGGTGCCGCTGGCGATCGGCGTCGTGCTCGCCGCCGTCCTCGCCCTGCTGACCACGGCCCAGCTCATGTGACAAGCCCTCCGACCAGGAAAAACCCGTGCACCGCGCCGCCACCGGCGTCCTGCGCCGGTGACCGCCACGGTCGACAGCCTGTCGAAACCAGATTTCTGTTACCAGCAAAGGAGAGCCACCGTGAACCAGGACCGGGACGCTGCCGACCAGCAATTTCAGATCGCCGCCGAGGCGTCGATCTTCGCCAAGCGGATGAGCGACGACGGGTATGTGGACGCCGGTGACGGCACCGCCTGGGTGGAGACGCCTACAGGGATTGTGCGCGTGCCGAACAACTGAGAACACACGTGCAGGTCAGCACGCGTCGGCCCGCACCCGAGGCTCGGGTGCGGGCCGACGTGCTGTCATGGCTAGTCCCGGGCGCTGCTGTCCGTGCTGGTCGTGGCAGGTTTCGGGCTGCGCGGCCGCCCGGTGGGCCGAGGCTCGGGCCAATACGGGGCAAGGGCGGCCAGCGCGGCGTCCGGCTCGTGTTCGAGCCAGCGCAGGCACGCGCGCAGGTACGCGGTGATGCTCTGGCCCCGGTCGCTGAGCAGGGATTGCGCGGTCTCGTACTCGTCGGGGTCCGGGCGCCACGAGCGCTGCGGCTGATCATGCTGGCTCGCCATGCCCGCCATTCTGACAAAGTGGGTACCCACTTGTCGACCGCACGTGCTATCGTACGTTCCTAAAAGTGGGTACCCACTTAAAATGGCTGGTCACGAGGAGGACGGGATGGCGAGTACAGACACCGCCACCACCACGGACACCACCGCAACGACGACCGCGACCGGCACGGCGGCGACGCTGCAGGCGATCGCCAAGGAGCTGGGGGAGCGCTTCTACGAGCGCGACGACGTGGCGCGCACCCTGATCACGACCGTGCTGGCCGGCCAGCACAGCCTGCTGCTGGGCCCGCCCGGCACCGCCAAGAGCGAGCTGGCCCGCGAGCTGACCAGCCGAATCACCGGCGCGCGGTACTGGGAAATCCTGCTCAGCAAGTTCACCGACCCGAAGCGCATGTTCGGCCCGATCGACGTGGCCGCCCTGTCGCAGGGCCAGTACCGGCAGGTCTACGAGGGCCGCGCCACCCAGTGCCACATCGCGTTCATGGACGAAATCTTCAAGTGCTCCACCGCCGCGCTCAACGAGACGTTGGCGCTGCTCAACGAGCGGCTGTACCACCCGGAAAACGGCGGATCCCCGATCGCGTGCCCGCTGATCGCCGCGATCACCGCCTCCAACGAGCTGCCCACCGGCGAGGACACCGCCGCGATCTACGACCGGTTGCTGGTGCGGATCGAGGTGGGCTATCTGGCCGACCCGTCCAACTTCGCCGAGCTGGTTCGCTCGGCCGTCGTCGCCCCGGCCGCCACGGCGCGCACCACCGTCGACCTGGCCGCCCTGGAGCACGCCGTGACCGTCGAGGTGCCCGCGATCGACGTGCCGGACGGCATCGTGGACGCGATCTGCACGCTGCGCGCCGGGCTGCGCCGCAAGGAGCTGATCGCCTCGGACCGCCGCTGGCGCCAGGCCGTGCGCCTGTTGCAGGCCTCGGCGTACCTGGACGGCCGGGCGGCGGTGTCCGACACCGACCTGTCGATCCTCACGCACGTGCTGTGGGACTCCCCGGCCGAACGGCCCACGGTCGAGCGGGCCGTGCTGGAGCTGGTCAACCCGGACGCCGGCGAGGCACTGGACCTGGCCGACGCGATCGCCGAGCTGGAGACCGCCCTGGACGCCAAGGCCGGCCAGTCCGCCGAGAGCCTGTCCGAGTGGGCGATCAAGGAAGCCAACCCGAAGCTGAAGAAGGCCGGCAAGCGGCTGGCCAAGATGCGCGCCGACGCGACCGAGGCCGGCCGCTCCACGGCCACCTTGGACCGGGTGATCGGCCGCCAGCGCGCCGTGCTGGCCCGCGTGCTGTCCGAGGCGCTGGGCGTGGACGCCAGCGCCCTGTCCGACCAGATGTGACCAGCCAGGAACCGCGCAGGGGAAGGGGACGTCGGTGGGCAAGGCACTGAGCAAGCTGCGGGAGGTGACCCAGCGGGCCGGGCGCTGGCTGGGTCTGGCCGAGACACCGACCGCGCCCAAGCACACCAACGCGATCGTGTCCGACCGGTTCGACCAGATGGCGTGGCGCGACACCTACGACCAGGCCGGCGCGCTGCGCACCTTGGCCGAGGACCTCAACGACCGCTACGACTACACGCAGGACCTGCTGTCCGACGTGTTCCTGGGCGCCTACAAGGCCGCCCCGCAGGTGCGCGAGGCCGCCGACATGGACCCCTCGCGCGCGGTGAACCACCAGGTCATCGCCACGATGATGGCCAGCCCGGAGTTCACCGAGCTGCGCCGGGAAACCGCCGGCGACGCCTACGCCGCCGCGATGGCCGTGCTGTCGCAGGGCGAGGGGCTGCGGACGATGCTGGAGTGCGCCCGCGACGCCCACGACAAGGCCCGCGAGCAGGCCGCTGCCCAGCAGGCCGCGGCCGAGGCCGCCCAGGCGGTGGCCGATGCCCTGGACGCCGCCGGCGAACACGCCGACGACAAGGGCCAGGTGCCCGCCGAGCAGGCCGCCGCCGTCGCCGAGGCGATCGAGCAGGCGCAGGCCGCCGACGCCGCCGCGGCTGCCGCCGGCCAAGCCGCCGAGCAGGCCCTGGCCGCCGCCACACCGGGCATCCGCGCGGCCGCCCGCGCCGCGATCGGCGAGGCCACCGAAGGCGCCCGCGAGGAAGCCGCCCTGATGCGCGCCTGGGGCATCGGGCCGGGCCAGCTGGAGCGCATGGACTTCGACACCCGCTCCCGGCTTGCCGCCCGACTGCGCTCGGGCCGGCTCGGGCAGTTCGCCGAGCTGATCGGCCGGTTCCGGCAGATGGCCAGCGGCGAACGCGCCCGGCGGGTCGAGCACGCGCCCGGCGAGCTGGTCGGCATCACCCTCGGCGACGACCTGGGCCGCGTCATCCCCTCCGAGCTGTCCCAGCTCGGCGTGCCCGCGCTGCGTCCGGTGTTCGCCGCCAAGTACGCCGAGGCCCGGCTGATGCTCTACGACAGCCGCGGCGCGCAGGTCACCGGCCAGGGCGCGATCATCGCCTGCGTCGACACCTCCGGCTCGATGGCCGGCCACCGGGAAGCCTGGGCCAAGGCCTGCGCGCTGGCGCTGTTGGACCAGGCCAGGACCGCCAAGCGGGACTTCGTCGGCATCCTGTTCTCCAGCGCGCAGCAGGTGCGCACCTTCCGGTTCCACGCCGGCGCCAGCTACGACATCGCCACCGTGGTCGAGTTCGCCGAGACGTTCTTCAACGGCGGCACCGATTTCGAGACCCCGCTGTCGGCCGCGGCCGAGCTGCTGGCCGCCGAGTTCAACGCCGAAGGCCGCGCTCGCGGTGACATCGTGCTGATCACCGACGGCCACTGCGGCGTGCGCGAGGACTGGATGCGCGAGTGGAACGAGGCCAAGGCGGCCCTGGACTTCCGCACCTTCGGCATCTCCATCGGCGACCACGGCCGCGCCACCGCGCCGGGCAGCGTTCTGGACGCCCTGTGCGACAACCTGCGCTCGATCGACGACCTGACCGACACCGACGCCGCCGCGGACCTGTTCCGCGTCATCTGAGCCAACTCGCCACGAGAACGGGGAGCAGTATGTCCGACCAGGCCAGAGAGGTCGACCAGTGAGCGCCGACTACGTCCGCCGCTACTACGGCGTGCCGGCCCGCCGCGGCGGCCGTGTCGAGTTCGACGGGCGGCCAGGTGTCATCACCAGCTGTCCCGGCGCGTATGTCCGCGTTCGGCTCGATGGGCAGCACCGCTCGGTGCCGGCCCACCCCGCCTGGCGAATGCGGTACCTGGACAGCGACCCGGCGACTAGCCAGGCCGGCGGCGGCCGTACCCCGTAACCCATAAGTGGGTACCCACTTGATACGGGCGGTGCTATCGTTGCTAAAACGGCCGTTTTTACAACAGTCGCGGGTCCGTGGAGATCGCGCAAAGGGGACGTGAGCAGGGATGACGCAGCCAGCCCAGCACCTGCCCGACGAGGATGACGAGGCCGCCGGCGACGGAGGCGTCGTTGCCACCGGAGACCGGCTGTTCGACGCCTACGCCGAGGCGATGGAGGCCAGTGAGGCGCCGCTGCTTGGGCACTTGGTGCTGTACTCGATCTTCGACGGGCGGGTGACGCCGGACCGGCTGGAAAAGTGGTTCAAGGATCTGGACCTGGACCTGCAGGCGCTGCCTGGCGGGCTGCGCGCGGACGCGGCGTTCGAGAAGGTCACCGGCCCGGCCGGGGTGCGTCGGGTGTACCCGCTGGACGACCCGACCGCTGACCCTCGGCCCAAGTCGCGGCGCAAGGCCGACGCGATCAGCCGCCAGGCCACGCTGATGGTCCGGCACGTGCGGCGGGACCGCCGCGAGATCGTGCGGCACATCGTGCGCGAGGTCCGCGACGAAGACGCGACCTCGCTGTCCTACGACAGCAAGCTGGGCGAGGCCATCTTCCGGTTCGACACCAGCGCGCAGAGCGACCCCGGTGCCGGCGCGTTGGGGGTGGCCCCGGACAACGGCGCGATCGCGAAGCTGCCCGAGGCCGAGCAAGGCGTGGTGCGCGACATGCTGGGCGAGATCACCACCGCGTTCCAGTACCGGCGCACCTTCTACTCGGGCGACCGACTCCGCGCGCTGGTCCGTGACTACGTGGAAGACCTCGGCGGCATCAAGGTCCGCCCGACCGGCGGGGTGTACTTCGTGCACCGCCAGCACGCCGCCACCCTTGCCGCGCTGCGCACACTGGTGGCCCGGTTCGGCGAGGGCAGCCACTTCGTGCGCATCCCGATCCCGGACCAGGACGAGATGCGGGAAATGATCATCACCGCGTTCACCACGCAGACCCGCGACGAGCTGAACCAGCTGGCGATCGAGGTCGCCGCCGCGCGACGCGAGGGTGCCTCCGACCAGGCTGTGCAGAAGCTGTACCGGCGGTTCCGCGACGTGCAGAAGCTGACCGTCGAGCACTCCGAGCTGCTGTCCACCTCGCTGGACGACACGAAGACCGCCCTGGACCTGGTGAAGCTCCAGCTGGGCGCCCTGCTGGCCACCAGCGACGACGAGGACGACGACGAGTAGCACCCGGCCAGGCGCGATCCAGGGAAGGCAACGACCAGTGCAGATCATCGTGAAAGCGGCCCGAGACCAAGACCTGTACGTCGAATGGTCGTCGAACGTGGACGGGCCGACGTTCGTCGGCACCCGCGCCGAGACCGCCGCGTACCTGGCCAGCACCGGCCCGACCGGGCCGAGCGACTCAGTGGAGGACCGGCTGGCCCGCGCCGACCGGACAGGGACCAGTGCGAAGTCGATGCCTGGTGAGGTGCCGACCGGGGCCTGGGAAGACAGCGGGTTCGTGGTCGCCCGTGACGACGTGGAAGTCGGCACCCCGTTTGGGTGGCTGCCGCGTGGCCGGCTCGGCGCGTTCGCCCACGCCTGTGCCCGCGACGATGCGCCGGCGGCCTACGCGCTGTTGGACCCATTCGACGTTAGCCCCGGACAGCTGTAGAACGACTCAGCCCCAGCACGCACTGTGCTGGGGCTGAGCGGGAACAGTGGGCTATTCGAACCCGACGGCGGCCCGTGGCCTGCCTCGCGTCTGCTCGACGCCAGCGGCGAGTCTGCCAGACCATCAGCCGCAGTCACCATCGCCCGATCCGGTCGAGCCGGCCGCATCGAGGACGCGCGTCGCGTGCGATGCGCGTCGAACGCGGTGGCAGGATCCCCGCCATGCACGGCAAGCGCAACGGACTCCTCGACCAGCTCCAAGCAGGTGTCGCCGACGACACCACGCCGCTGTCGTCGCTGCTGCAGAAGTGCATCCTGCTTGGCGGGCAGGCCGGATCCGAGAAGATGCGGGACTGGGCCGTCCAGGAACTGAACGGCTACGACTCGCTGAACGACCTGCCGGACTACCGCAAGGTCGCCGCTACGGTGATGATCCAGTTCACCAACCTCGGCGGGTACAACCCGATGACCAGGCGGCTGCGCATCGACGCCGAGATCCCCGCCCAGCTTCGCCATCTGGCCGAGTGGGAGACCGCGCAGCTGCCCGGCGGCGTTGGTGAGTTGGAGGCGATGGCCACCAGGGAGGAACTGCACCTCAGCACCCCGTGGGACGGCTGGCTGATCGACTTGCTGAGCAACTACATCGACGAGTACAGCCGGATCTCCGCCATCTATTGGGACGTGTCTCCCGTGGTGCTCCGTGGAGTCCTGGTGCGTATCCGTACCGCCCTGGCCCAGTTGGTCGCCGAGCTGATCGCGTTGACCCCGCCGGACCAGTCGATCCCAAACCAGGCCGCTGCTGATGCCGCGATCCAGTTCGTGGTCACCGGCAAGCGGGCGACGATCAACCTGACCACGCAGCACGCCGAGGGCGGCAGCACGAACACCGTCACGACGGCCGGCGCCGGCGGCACCGCCATCGGCAGCCAGAGCGCCGGCGACAACGCGACGGTTGTCGGGAGCCAAGCTGTGCACGGCGACCACAACACCGTCGCTGGCCGGGACACCGCTGGCGAGACCGAGCCGGCCACGAAGGGCGGATGGTGGACCCGGCTGCGCAAGCGCGGCGTTCTCGTTGCACTCGCCACCATCGTCGCCGGGATCATGGCCGTGCTCACGTGGCTCGGCTTGACCCCGCCTTCCCCGAATGGGAAGCCTCCGTCGACCCCACCAACCGCGACGAGCAGTCCGGCGCCAGCAAGCACCGCGGCCTCCCGCACCGGTCCGTGACCCCCGGTTCGCCGCGGCCGAGACTGGTCGAGGGTCCGTACCGCCGCCCGTACTGCCGCCCGTACTCCCCTCCGTACCACCCTCCGTGCCGCCGCCCGTACCGCCGCCCGTACCGGACCCGCTGACGCTGGTCGAGCCGTTCTGGCTGGTCAGCAGGCGTTGTCGCGGATGTCGCTAACGCCGACATATCTCTATGGGGTGGTCCCTGCCCGGTGTCCCGCCGAGTTCTCCGTCTTTTTCGTCAGAACGAAACCGCCCATTGCGAATGCCAGGTGTGCCGGTAGTAGATCTTGGGTTGCGGGGGTGTCGCCGGCGGGGGACCCCGGGGGAGGACCAGCGGGGGATCCCGTGGGGGAGCCTTCTAGGGCGGAAGTACTTGGATTGGTGACGTTGCAGGTCAGCGACCGCGTGAGGGGTCCGCTGGATACCCAGACTCACCAGCCGAATCGGTAGATGACGGCCACATCGGCTGCCCGGCGGCGGCCGACGCGGCACGCTGAGGCGTGACCTTGACCCTGACGCCGGAGCTGCTGCGTGCCGTCCGTGCCGACCAGGCGGTGGTGTTGGTCGTCGCCGAGTTCGGCTTCACCGTGCTGCCGAAGACGGCCGTCGACGAGCACCTGGTGGTGCCGCTCGCGGAGCTGGCCGTCGACGAGGTGGCGATCGGCGACGAACAGCGTCGGCATCGGCTTCCGGCCCCGGGCGTCGAGACGGTGGTCGTCGACGGGCCGAGTTGGGCGCAGGCGTGGTGGATCCCCCGGGCCGAACTGCGGCAGCTGACCGTCGCGGAGGCGCCGGTGAGTGTGTGGGCCACCAGCTCGGGTCGCTACCTGCGCCGCCATCCCAGCCGCGTCGACGCGGTCGGGCACGGGCGGTGGAGCGTGCTGGAGCAGCGCGCCGCGGCCGAGCTGCTCTACGCCGCCGAGTCGGCGCACGTGGTCGACGACGGGTCCCGGCTGGTCGCTGCGGTGCACGCCGCCCGTGCGGTGGCCACCACGGTGACCGCGCCCGTCGACGGCGACGCGGCTGGGGAGGAGGAGGCGTTCGCGGCGTTGGCCACGCTGACCGAGTTGCTCAACCAGACGGTGACGGCGGACTTGCGGCGGCAGCGCGCCGGGATCGCGGCCCGCGTTGCCGACCGGCACGACGGCGACCTGGCGGTGGTGACGCAGGCCTTGGGTGTGCGTCGGCCGCTGTCGCAGTGGACGTTGAAAGACCTGCTCAAGGGCCGGAGCCGCTGAGCAAGATAGTGGGCTGGGGCGCCTTATGCGGACGCGTCGCGCGTCCCCGCGCAGTGTGCTGGAGTCGATGGCCAGCGGCGGTGGACTACTTCCTGCCGTGCTTCCCGCGCCGTCGAGCGCGCCGGCTCACGCCGCCCAGCGGATGCTGCGCCGCCGGCTCCGGCGCGGCCGCCGGCGACGCGGGTGTCGACGTCGGCCAGGCGCTCGCGGTGGGCGTGTCCTCGAGGAGCGTCGGCGACGCCGGCGGCCCGTCGACGGGCTTCGGCCGGCGCGGCGGCCGGTGCTGGGCGGCGCGCCGCTCCTGGATGTCGCGCTGCATCAGCGCCCAGTCGTGCGGGTTGATCCACGGCCGGGAGTAGGTCGGCCGCGGCGGCACGGTGCGCTCGGTGTCCTGCCGCTCGCGCAGCCGCTGCCCACACCACTGCCCGGTCCGGTCCAACTGCGCACCGAGCTGCGCCCAGGTCGCCCCGCGCGGAGCGACGTGGCGGGCCGCCACCATCGCCTCGTCCAACGCCGCCCCGGTGACCTCCTCGGCGAGCTCGGCCGTCATCTGCGCGAGCAGGTCGCGGATCTGGCCGGCGCGGCGCACCCGCGCCAGCGCGGCGGCCAACTCGTCGCCGACGCGGGGATCGGGCTCGCTCAGCGGGGCCGGTTCCGCCGCCAGGGCGTCCACCACGTGCTGGATGGCCGCGCGGAGCACGGCCCGGTGCTGATCGTGCGGCTCCGCCACGAGCGCCTCCCGGTCGCGTTGTGAAAGTGCCATTTTCAGCAATGCACTCAGGTATCCCTGCGGGATACAGGTCGCCGGCGGCGTGTCGAGGCGAGCCAGGGCCAGCGTCGCGGGCGGGACGGTCAGTGGCGGGAGAGCCGGTCCAGGCCGCCGGGATGGGCGTGTCCGAGGGCGGCGGAGGCGCGCACCACGGCGTCGAACAACCGGCGGTGGTTCCAGTGCGCGCTGGCGATCGGGGACTGCGGGTCGAGCAGTTGCTGTTCGAGCTCGGCGAGCAGCGCGATCCAGCCCCGCGCGTCGGTGGGCGCCGCCGGCGCGCTCGGGACCGGCATCGCCGGCGTGGACGGCGACACGTAGCCGGCGATCGGCACCGGCTTGACCGTCACGCGTTCGATGACGCGCTCGGTGGTGCGCTCCACGACCTCGCGAACCACCGGCGGCCGCGGGTCCTCGCCGGCGGCAAGCTGCTCGCCGGCGGCGCGCAGCGCCCACGCCTTCTGCCGGCATCTCGCCGAGCAGAACTGGCCCCGCCGGCCCCGGCCCTTGTACGTGATGGGGCCGCCGCAGCCGGCGCAGTCGCGCGCCACGACGGTCTCCGTGACGCGCTCGGAGACGGTGTCCTCGGTCGTCGCGGGCTCGCTTTCCGGGGTCTGGTCGTGGGCCATAACTCCAGGTTGCACCTGGTTTGAGATTCGTCAGAACGAAATACGACCGGGTCGCACGTCGAGTGCAAGAGCTGGTGCAGCGAATCGGACAGGCAGCGCGGGCGGGTGGTGGCAGGGCGGGCGTGCCCGCCGCGCGAGGGCGACAGGCGGCGCGGTGTGCCGGGGACGGCAGGGAGCCGGCGGCGGCCGGCGGAGCGGGAGGCGGGGGAGCGAGATAGCCGGTAACCCCTGGTTACGGCCGTGGGCCCGGCGGCCGTGGCAGCATGGCCGTATCGGTCGCTGGCCCACCCATCCGGCCGACACGGCAACGCCGACCGCATGGGGGCGCGGGCGGCCGGACACACGGGGGCCAGCGGGGGATGGGACGACACAGGGGGCGACGGCCGCGCGTGCCGGGCGGCCGGCCGTTCAAGCGGGAGTTCACGCTCAGCCTGGAAGACGGTGCCGCGCTGGTGGCCGCCGCGGCGGTGGCCGAGATGGCCGACGGCGCGTACGCGGCCGAGGTGCTGCACCGGCACCTGGCCCAGCGCGCCGGCCTGGTGCCGGCCGACTGGCAGCAGGTGCTCGGCGAGCTGATCCGGCACCGCGCCGAGTTGGCCGAGCTACGCGCCGACGTCCGCGCGGTCGGCCGGTTGGTCAACCAGATCGCGGCGCACACCAACATGGCCCGGGCCACGCCGGCGGTGGTGGTGCTGCAGCGGATGGACGCCCGGATCGCCGCGGTGGTCGACCGGGTCGCGCAGCAGTTGGCGGAGCTGGACGAGGTGGCCGCGAAGGCGCGGGAGCGACTGTGACAGCGCCCGAAATGTCTGTATCGCCGTGGCGATACCTTAGCTCAAATTCTCGCAACCGCCGGTTGCGAATTCTTCGGGTCGGGCTAGCAGTCGGCGCTGGTCAGCGCTGCCGCTGGGCCCGCCAGAACGCCGCTCCCGTGCCGGCGGCCGGCACCGGCGTGGACGTCGTCGTCTTCCTCGCGGCGGCGTCGGCGGCCAGGCGCTGCCGGTGCTCGGCCGCCGCGGAGCGCCACCGCAACGTCTCGGTGCTGGGCTGGGAGACGGCCCGCAACGACGTGCCGGGCCGGCCGTCCAACGTGGTGCGCCCCGGGTCCAGGCCGCGCCGGCGGGCCCGCTTGCTCAGCGCCTGGTGGCTGACCTCGAGCACCTCCGCCAGCTCGCGCCAGGACGCGCCGCGCGGCTGCACCCGGCGGGCGGCCAGCAGCTCGCCGTCCAGCACGGTCTCGGCCGCCTCGGTCACCAACTCGGCCACCAACTCCCGCACCGTGACGCGGGCCCGACCGGCGGCGCGCACCCGCGCCAACGCGGCCGCGAGCTCGGCGCCGCCGCCGGTGCCCTGCTCCGGCGGCGGCGCGGCCGCCAACTCGGCGGCCGCCACGGCATCGGCCAGCGCCGTGATCGCGGCCTTCGCGGCGGCGGCGCGGGCCCGGATCTCGTCGGTCTGTCCCACCCTCATCCCGTCATGATCGGCCGGGTGGTGCGCGGTTGGCGCGCGCACGGGCTGATCAACTACCTGTTCGGCCCCGGCCGGCACCACGAGCACAGCGACCCGCACCTGATCGCGACCTGGGACGGCTGCCCCGAGCTGCACCAGCCCCTGCCGCTGCCGACGCCGGAGGGCGAGCCGGTCTGGTTCGACGTCGGCCGCCTGGCGGCCGCGCTGACCGACCCGGCGGTGGCCGCCGGCATCCCGCAGCGGGAGCCGACGCCCGTCGCCGGCGCCGAGCGGCAGCAAGGCCCGGTGTGGCACTGCTCCCTGCGCACCGCGCCCGGGGACCGGGTGCTGACCGACCAGGAGTGGGCGGGGATCGTCGCGGACGTGCTGGACCGGACCGGCATCGCCAAGCGCGGCGACCCGGGCGGGTGCCGGTGGGTCGCCGTCCGGCACGCCGTCGATCACGTGCACGTCGCCGCCGTGCTGGTCCGCCAGGACACGCTGCGCCGCGTCAGCCCCTACCGCGACTTCCTGCGGGTGCGGGAGGTGTGCCTGGACGCCGAGCGCGAGTTCGGCCTGCGGGCGACCACACCGGCCGACCGGACCGCGCCCCGCCGCGCCAGCCGAGCCGAGACCGAGAAGGCCGCCCGGCGCGGCTGGCCGGAAGCCGCTGCTCGGGACCGGCTGCGCCAGGTGGTGCGCGCCGCCGCGGCGGCCGCGGCGAACGAGCAGGCGTTCCTGCAGCTGCTGGC
The DNA here is from genome assembly GCF_003387475.1 of Kutzneria buriramensis. Taxonomy (GTDB): domain Bacteria; phylum Actinomycetota; class Actinomycetes; order Mycobacteriales; family Pseudonocardiaceae; genus Kutzneria; species Kutzneria buriramensis. The sequence goes on from NZ_QUNO01000036.1 coordinate 51,742, forward strand.
CGCCGACGACACGATCGTCGTGCGGACCCGCCGCGATGTCGACGGGCGGCTGGTCGGCTACGCGGTCGCTGACCCGCGCGACACCGAGACCGCCGACGCCAGCCCGCGCGAGCGGGACCGGCTGGTGTGGTTCGGCGGCCGTGCCCTGGCCGCCGACCTGTCGGCCGTGCGGCTGGCCGAACGCTGGGCCGGCGCGCCCGACCCCGACCCGGCGCCGGTCGACCGCGTCCTGGAGCGGCGGGAGGCGTTGGACTCGGCGGCCGCGGCCGCCGAGGACGCCCGGCGGGAGCTGCCCGTCGGCGGGGCGGGTGCGGCGCACGCGGTCGGCGACGTGCTGCTGGTGTTGGCCACGGCCGTCGAAGACGCCGCCGGCGGGCCGCTGACAGTGGCGGCCGCCGAGTTCGAGCCGGCGGCCCGCCATCCAGGCCGGGGCCAGCCCTCGGCGTGGTCGCAGGCCTCGGCGGACCTGCGGCACGCGGCCTGGCGGGTGGCGCGGGCCGGCAGGTTCCGCCCGACCAACCCGTCGAGCGGGCCGGCCCTGCTGGCGCTGCTGCTCGCGCTCGCGTCGCTGGTCGCGGAGCTGGCGGCGTGGCGGGACCAGCGCGGACAACTCGTCGCGGCCGCGGCGGCCCGCCGGGCGCAGGAGAGCCTGCAGACGGCGGCCGCGCCGCTGCGGGCCCGCTGGCCGGCGACGACGGTCCCCAAGGTCGCGGCCGGGCCGGCGCGCACCGGGCCGTCGGCGACGACGTCGACGTCCCGGCTGGATCGAGTGCGCCGCGCGGGCAGCTCGGTCGGTGGCCAGCCAGCCCGGCCACACGGCCCCGTGCGTAGCTGAAGCGGAGCAAGATAGTCGATCAGCCGTGCCAACCGGCTCGATATGTCGCGTCGGCGCTGCTGGTCGGCGGTGTGGTAGAGCATGCGCGTGATCCCGCCCGATCAGTTGCCGCCAGTCAGCTCCGAGACAGCCCATCGGTTCGACGAGTACCTGGCTGGCTTCGACGGCTGGCTGGGCGGGTTCCCCCCGGTGCAGACGGCGCTGGACGACACCGCCGTGCCGTGGTCACGGCTGGGCTGGACGCCCGCCGGCGAGCGCTCGGACTGGCGCGGGCTCACCGAGTGGCTGCAGTGGCGCGGCATCGCCGGCGTCGAGCAGGACCAGGGCTACGTGGTGCTGCCCAACACGTGCTGCCCGCAGCTGAAGGCGATGATCCGCACGGCGATCGACGGCGTCGTCACCCTGGTGCCGTGGGAGCGGCGAGTGGACAGCGGCGGCTCGCGCCGCCCGCCCGCCGCGATCCTCGAGCACTACCGCTGGTGGGTGACCGAAGGGCTCCACGTTGAGCGGCAGCTGGTGATCAACAACCACGGCGTGGAGCGCGTCGTGTGCTGCCCGCGCTGCGGAACCGACAACGGCCTGCTGCTCACCGCGGCCACCTTCCTGGTATGCCCCGTCGATCACCACCAGTGGGTCGAGAACCTCTCGGCGCACGACGTCCTGCCGCAGATCTCGCCGCCGCCGACTCGGCTGTGACCTCACCGGCACTACGGTGATCACATGGCTCGAGCGCACACCGACGCCGGCGACTCCGGCCGGAACACGACGTTGTGGGACGACGCCGTGGCCTGGGCCCACGAGTTCGCAGCCGCCGCCGATCCGCTGCTCGCGAACGATCCACAGGACTGGGACACCCGCGCGGTGGAGGGCATCCTCGCCGTCACCGCGTACGTGCTGGCGGTGCGCCATGACATCGCGGTCCGCGACCTCGGCCCCGAGGCCGTGATCGTGCCGTTCTTCACCCCGGACACGTACGCCGAGACGATGGCCGCCGGCCTGGCCACGGCCGGGCACCAGCCCAACGACTCGGACGATCCGGTGTCACGCCAGTGGGCCTGGCTGACCCGGGAGTGGCCGCGCGATGAGTTCGGTGAGCTGCTGGGCAGCGGCCCGGCCTGGCCGCCGCGCTGGTCGATGGGCGGACGCTGCGCGCCGCGACCTGCTGTTGTGGCCTACGAGGTCATGGTCGGCAGCGTCCTCATCGACGCGCTGGCCGCCGAACGTGGCGCCCTGCCGGCCCGCGCGGCGGTGCGGATCACCGGCGGCGAGCACGCCGGGCGGACCGGGCGCGTTGAGAGCTCGGCCTGGGTGGTCGACGGGTGGGTCGTTCGAGCCGGCCCGCCGCCGGGATACGCGATCAACTTCGGCGCGGTGCCGGACAGCTCGCCCGTCGAGGTCGAGGTGCACAACATCGCCGCCGAGCACGTCGCGCCGGCCCCCACCGAACATTGATCAACCGCCGGCGCGCCTCCCGGTCGCCGGCGTCGCGCTGTGTGGGACCGTGTCGCTGCCGGTGACGGGACGGGAACACGATGGGGGCGACAGGATGGCGGCCGAGAAGGTCAGCTTCGCCAAGCGGACGCGCGACCAACTGCTTGGCACGCTGGTGCTGTTGGCGGTGATCTCGGAGGACCCGCAACAGGTCCAGGCTGCGATGAACGCCATCGACGCCGCCGGCGAGCTGACCTACCGCGGCGCGGCGGGGACGATCAGAAACTACGTCGCCCTCTGGTACGACTCGTTCCCGGAAGGCTTCGAGGTCCGGGAGGGGGCGTTCGCCGCCGGCACCGGCATGATCCTGGAGCGGGTCGTGCCGGAGTCCAAGCAGAGCGCGGTGCTGTTGGTGTACGGAGCGGTGTTGCGACGGGTCGCCGAACTGGGCCCTGACCAGAGCATCGTCCCCGGCCACACCGACGATCCCGAGGCCGACCTGTACCTGACCGCGATCTACGGGGCTTGGTACGCCTCCCAGCCGGAGCTGGACCCGGCCGGCAAGGTGGCGACGCTGGAGCGGATCGCCGCGCACCTGGACCACGGGCAGCTGCATGACGGCGCCGAGCTGGACGAGGGCCAGGCCGAGCTCGCGTACACCGTGCTCGCCGCCGCCTTCGGCGACGCGTTCGCCGGCTCCGTGTCGCGCGAGCCCAACCAGCGGAAGTACTGGGAGAACGACCTGGTCGGCGCCGCCTACACCCATCACGCGCATCCCGACGAGGGCAGCCAGGAGTACCTGATCCAGCTGCACGGCCTGGTGGTGCAGGGCCGCCGCCAGGACGCCGAGGACGCCGCCGCACGGGTGCTCGCGAGGGTCCCCCGGTCTGATTGGCCCGTCATCTCGGCCCCCTCGTGGGCCGGCCCCGATGCCGTGGCCCGAGCCTGGCTGGGCTGCGAGCTCATCGCCCGCCACCACCCCTACATCCGGGTCGAGGCGTTGCCGCGCAACGGTTTCCGGATCTCCTGGACCGGCGAGCCCACGGTGGAGCAGATGCGGGAACTGGTCGCCGAGGTGATCACCACCCGGGGTATCCCGTTGGACCCGGCGGCCGCCGACTACCGGCGCACCAAGCTGGACCTGGACAAGTTGGCCGACGAGGCGACGAGGCTGACCGCCAAGGGCGGCAACAAGATCGCGGTGCGCACGGCGATCCTCGACCAGTTCCGCAAGGCGCGGGCCGAACGTGGCGTCGCCGGCGTGCTCGGCCTGATGACCACGATCCGCGAGCGAGGCCTGGGCTGATGAAGCCCTACACGTTCATGTACGGGGCCGTCCCCTGGCCGGCCGACATCACCACCTTGCAGCTCTACGCGCCGGTCTGCCTCGAGGAGAACCCGGAGCTGGCCGTGCTGATCGGCCAGTGGCGGCAGGCCCTCGCGGACGCGCCGATCCGGCTGGTCGAGGACCGCTGGCTGCACGTGACCCTGGAGATGATCTCCGACGCGCCGGCCGGCGACATCGACGCCGGCGAGCGGGCCGCGCTGGCCGAGGCCGTGCGGGAGGCGCTGTCCGGCACGCCGGTGTACGAGGGGCGGGCCGGCTCGGCGTTGGCCTACGAGTCCGGCGCATTGATCGACATCTCGCCGGCGGCGCCGCTGGTCGCGGTGCACCAGGCGCTGCGGCAGGCCGTGCACGCGGTGCGGGGCCCGGACTCCACCGGCTACCGCGTCCCGAAGCCACACCTCAGCCTCGGCTATGCGACCGCCGAGGCGGACTCGGACCCGTGGCAGCGGGCGCTACGCCGGGTCGATCCGAACGGTGCGCCGCTGAGACTGACCCAGGTCGACCTTGTCGAGGTCGGCGTCGACCAGACCGCCGGGCAGCTGTGGTGGGACCAGGTCGCGAGCGTCCCGCTGCACGTTGACTGACCGGCCGGTCCTGGTCTGCTAGTCGAGCGCCTGGCCCTCGACGTCGGCGCGGGCCCGCTCGCAGTGGTCGAGCGGCACCGGCAGGGCCTGGGACCAGCCCGGGCCGGCCGCGGCGAACGCGTCCATGTCGGCCACGAGCACCTGGTCGACGAGCATCTCCACCGGCACCGGCCTGGGTTGGCCGGGCGCGGCCGCGGCGGTCAGTGTTCGGCCCAGGGTGGTGTCGTCGATGTCGTTGCGCCCGTAGGCGATGGCCAGGTGCGGCAGCGTCCGGGCCGGCTCCGGCGCGGCGGCCGCGCCGAACACCGCGCGCACGGCTCGCCGGCAGCGGCGGCCGAGCTCGGCGAAGTCGTCGTCGGCGCCGAGCACGTACAGCTCGACGCCGTAGGTGACCACTGTCGCCGGCCCAACCAGCGCCGGGAACGCAGTCATGCCGGTCAACTCCTCGCTCACCGCCTGCTCCAGGTCGGCCAGCGCGGTCGGCGCTGTAGCGATGGGCTGGTCCACCCAGGCCACGGTGACGTGCAGCGCCGACGGCGGCACCAGCTGCAGGTGCTCGGCCCAGTCCTCCCGCCACGCCGGCAGCGCGCCGGCGTAAACGGCGGCGAGCGCGGCGACCGACGGGGTGACTGGAACCAGCACGTGCGGCCGGGCCCCGTCCGGCGACCACACCTTGTCCCGCAGGAAGTTCCGCATTCGCGCAGGCTACGGCCCTCAGAACGCCGGCGTGGTGATCAGCACACCCGTGCGGTCACACCGGGCCGGCCGCGTAGTCCCACAGCCGGTCCGGGTCGTCGGTCGAGGGCAACCACACGCGGGTGATCTTCGACGGCACGATCCCAAACTCGCGGTCCAGGGCGGCGTCGGCGGCGGTCGGGGACAGTCGCTCGCGGGCCACACTGTCCCCGGCGAGCAGGTGCCAGACCCCGGTCAGGGCGGCGAGCGCACCACGTGCCTCCGGGCCCATGTGGTCGGCGTCGAGCAGGTATTCCCCGTCCCAGCCTCCTGGTGGCGCCGGTTGGGGCGGGGACGTCTCGGTGGCG
>NZ_QUNO01000037.1 GCF_003387475.1 Kutzneria buriramensis
GGATGGTCAGGACGGCGGAGATCGGGGCGGGGGTGGCGAAGGTGGTCATCGTGGGCTCCTGGCGAGTGGTTTCCGTTGTTGACGAGAACCACGTTCGCCGGCCCCGCTGACACCACCCGGCCACCGTCCTGACACCGCCCCTGACACCGACGTCACCCAGCACCGCCCAGGTAGTGCGCGGCGATGTCGTCGCTGGTGGTGAGCCAGGCATCCGGTTGCGCGGCGAGGAATTCCAGCGCCTGGTCCAGGTACTTCGCGCGGAAGGCCTGGCCGATCACGAACGGGTGCAGCGCCAGCGCCAACACCCGGCCGCCCTCGGCGCACAGCTGTTCATACTGGTCCTCGACCATCCGCACGTAGTCCGGCCCGGTGACGCCCCGGGCGAACACCAGCAGGTCGTTCAGCTCGACGGTGTACGGCACGCTGATCATTCCCGGCACGGTCAGCGGATACGGCTGGTCGTCGTTGGTCCAGTCCAGGACGTAGTCGAGGCCCAGCTCGGCGAGCAGTTCGGGGGTGTGCGCGGTTTCCGTCAATCCCGGCCCCATCCAGCCCCGTGGCCGCCGGCCGGTGCCGGCGGCGATGGTGTCGACGATCTCCCCGAGTTCGCGGCGTTCCTCGTCGCGGGAAAAACCGGTGTGCAGCACCGAGTTCGTCCGGCCGTGGGCCAGCCAGGCCCAGTCCCGCGCCCGACCGGCCGCGATGATCTGCGGGTAGTGGTCGACCACCGAGGAGTTCACCAGCGCGCTCGCCCGGATGCGGCGCCGGTCGAGGATGTCGATCACGCGCCAGATCCCGACCCGCGCCCCGTAGTCGCGCCAGCCGTGGTTGAGCGCGTCCGGCACCAGATCGGCCGTGCCGGGCCAGATGCTCGTGGACGGGCGGCCGAACAGGAAGTGCTCGATGTTGAGTCCCACGTACACCGCGACCTTCTTGCCGCCGGGCCACGTGATCACTGGACGCTCGATGATCGGGCTGTAGTCGAAGAGTGCCATGCCTGGACGGTAAAGTCTGACATCAGTGTCAGGTTCAAGGTGCGGAGGCGTGATGCGGATCGGCGAGCTCGCCCGGCGCACCGGTGTCAGCGAGCGGTCCCTGCGGTACTACGAACAGCAGGGCCTGCTCACCGCGAACCGCACCGACGGCGGGCACCGTGACTACCCGGATCGGGCCGTGGATCGCGTGATCCGCATCCAGGAGCTGTTCGCCGCCGGGCTGCACAGCAGGAAGATCGCGCAGCTGCTGCCGTGCATGCGGGACGCCGACGGCGGGCCCTCCGAGATCGCGACCCCTCGGCTGGCCGCCGAGTTGGTTGCCGAACGGGACCGCATCGACCGCATGATCGCCGACCTGGTCAACTCCCGGGACGTGCTGGACCAGGTGATCACCGCCGCGGATCTCGACGGGTAGGTCGGAGCCGATCAGTGGCCCAGTCGGGCCCGTGACCGGCGCCGGCAGCGGGCTGGGCCCACGCCGTCGCGAAATCGGCCAAACGGACCAATCGATCGCAGGCGGCGTCAAACCCGACCAAACGTCACTTTGACCCCACAGGTGGCGCCGACTTTCACGACCTTCGTCGGGTTGATCGCGGATCGGCGAAACGCGATTCTTGGTCACGTTCGGCACCCGTCCACCTCCGAGCGCGGCCCGCCCGGGCCGACGTTCACCCTGCCAGGAGGAGAACACCGCTGATGTCCTTGCGACGCCCCATAGTCCTGCTCGCCGCCGGCATGCTCGCCGCGGCCGCGACAACAACCGCGGCCGCCCAGGCGCAGACCCCTGCCGCCACACCGATGACCGCGGAGGCCATGGCGGCCAACGCCGCGCAGAGCCTCGTCGCCTCCCGGCCCGCCGCCCTACACGCCAGCGCGAACGACGCTTTCCTGGCCCACAAGGTGATCTCCTCCACCAACGGCCTCAAGTACGTGCCGTACGACCGCACCTACAAGGGCCTGCCGGTCATCGGCGGCGACTTCGTGGTGGCGACGAACTCCGCCGGCCACGTCCTCGCCACGTCGGTGGCGCAGAAGACCACCATCAACCTGCCGTCCACCACGCCGAAGTTGACCGCCGCGAAGGCCGAGGCGATCGCGCGCACGCAGGTGCCGAAGGTCGACAGCGTGAGCAAAGCTCGCCTCGTCACCTACGCGCTCGGCGCGCCCACGCTGGCGTGGACGAGCACGGTCGTCGGCAAGAACGCCGAGGGCCCGAGCAAGCTCGACGTCATCGTCGACGCCACCTCCGGCAAGGTGCTGCACACCCAGGAGCACGTCCTGTGGGGCGACGGCACCGGCGTGTGGAACGGCCCCGAGCCGCTGCACATCGACACCACCCAGACCAGCGGCGGCTACGCGCTCCAGGACCCGAACCTGACCAACGTCAGCTGCCAGGACGCGTCGAACAACACCACGTTCACCAAGTCGACGGACACGTGGGGCAACGGCGACGAGACGAACAAGGAGACCGGCTGCGTCGACGCCCTGTTCAGCATCCAGGCCGAGAACAAGATGCTGTCGCAGTGGCTGGGCCGCAACGGCTTCGACGGCAACGGCGGCGGCTGGCCGATCCGCGTCGGCCTCGACGACGAGAACGCGTACTACGACGGCAGCCAGGTCCAGATCGGCCACAACACGGCCGGCCAGTGGATCCCCGCCATTGACGTGATCGCCCACGAGCACGGCCACGGCATCGACGACCACACCCCCGGCGGCATCTCCGGCAACGGCACGCAGGAGTTCGTGGCCGACGTCTTCGGCGCTTCCACCGAGTGGTTCGCCAACGAGTCCGCCCCCTACGCCGCGCCGGACTTCCTCGTCGGCAACCAGGTCAACCTGGTCGGCCAGGGCCCGATCCGCAACATGTACGACCCGTCGCAGCTGGGCGACAAGAACTGCTACGACGACTCGATCCCCGGCACCGAGGTCCACTCCGCGGCCGGCCCCGGCAACCACTGGTTCTACCTGCTGGCCGAGGGCACGAATCCCACCAACGGCCAGCCCACCAGCCCGACCTGCAACAACACCGCCGTCACCGGGCTGGGCGTGCAGACCGCGCTGAAGATCTTCTACAACGCCATGCTGCTCAAGACGTCCGACAGCTCCTACCTGAACTACCGAACCTGGACGCTGAACGCCGCCAAGAGCCTCTTCCCCGACGGCTGCACCGAGTTCAACACCGTGAAGGCGGCCTGGGACGCGATCAGCGTGCCCGCGCAGTCCGACGAACCGACCTGCGGCTGACCTGACGGAAGCGGGGGGACGGCCACCGCCGTCCCCCCGCTTCGCCGTGGATCGCCTATCGTCGCGGCGTGACCGATTTCGCGGGGATCCAGCGGGGCGAACTCGCGGCGCTCGCCGACGACCTGGGCGCGCTGGACCCGCGGCAGTGGCGCTCGCCGACGTTGTGCGCCGACTGGGACGTCGAGGAAGTCGTCGCACACCTCGGCTCGGCGACGAGGTTCACCCAGTGGCGGTGGATCCGCAGCATGGTCGGCGCGCGGTTCGACCCGGACGTGCACAACCGGCGGCGCCTCGAGGAGTTCCGCGGCGCCACCCCGCAGCAGACGCTCGAGCGGTTCCGCCAGGTCGGGCCCATCGTCCTGCCGGTCAAGTCGTCGCCGTTCGGGCTGAGCGAGGTGATCGTGCACGCCGAGGACATCCGCCGGCCGCTGGGCCTGCGGCATGCCCCGGACGCCGCCGGCCTGCTCGCAGTCGCCCGCTTCCTCGCCGGCCGGGATTTCGCGGTCAAGAGCAGGACCGTCGTCAAGGATCTGGCGCTGCGGGCGACCGACGCCGACTTCCGGGCCGGCACCGGTCCCGAGGTCAACGGACCGCTGTCGTCCCTGGTCATGGCCATGGCGGGGCGACCGGCGGTCCTGGCCGACCTCGGCGGCGACGGCGTGCCCGAGCTGAGCCGGCGACTCGGCCGCTGATCGTCACGGTCACGGCTGAACCCGACGCCGCCGCTCCGCGTATTCCACATCCGGATGCCTGAAGGGGGTGTGCCGCGAAGATGAGCGGGCCGATCACCGTCACTTTGAGCTATCAGGTGCGCCGCGGACGTGCGAGCCAGTTCTCCGTCTCGGCGACGGCGCTCATCGGCACGGCGGCGCGGCAGCCGGGCTACCTGGGCGCCGGGGTCACCGGCACCACGGCGACCGGGCGTGACTGGGAGATCTTCTACCGGTTCGACGGCGAGAGCTCGCTGGCCGACTGGGAGCGGTCGAGCGCGTACGCCCGTTGGATCGAGTACATCGAGAAGTTCGCCACCCGTGCCGACGTGCAGCACACCGTCGGCGACGAGAGCTGGCCCGTCGACCTCGAGCACGCGCGCCCAGCGGCACCGGTGGCACCGGCGGCTCGGGAGCCACGCCGGCAGGAGCCGGCCCACCGCGAGCCGGAAGTGACGGAGACGACCCTGCTGCGGCGCGCACAGGCAGCCGCGCATGTTGACGTTGCGGAAACCAGCCTGCTGCGGGGCGCGCCGGCAGCGGCCGCGCACGTGGACGTCGCCGAGACGAGTTTGCTGCGCGGCGCGCAGGCGGCAGCCGCCCAGGTCAACGTGGCCGAGACGAGCCTGTTGAAGGGCGTGCAAGCAGCGGCCGCGCAGATGGAGGCCGCACGGACGCGGGAAGCCGGCCAACCGCGGTCGGGCCAGCACCAGCGGCCCCAGGTCGAGCCCCAGCCCCCGGTCGAGCGGGCCCCGGTCGGGCGGCCGATGATGGAGCGGTCCAGGGTCGAGCAGCCCCCGCGATCCCAGGTTGAGCCGCCCCGGTTCGAGCGGCCCCCGCTGGAGCGCCCGCCGGTCGAACGGCCCCCGGTCGAGCAGCGGACTCAGGTCGAGCGGCCACAGCGGGCGTCGTCCCAGTGGGCGCCGGACCAGTGGGAGTCGGAGTTCCGGGAGCTGGTGGCCAGGGAGTCGGGTTGGGGTACGGCGCCGAGCCCCCTGTCTCCGGTGCCGCATTCCCAGCCGTTGTCCCGTAACGACCTGGCCCGGTGGGAGGCGACGCAACGCGAGGCGGCCCAGCGCGAAGCCGCGCAGCGTGAGGCGGCGCAACGCGAGGCGGCCCGGCGCGAGATGATCCAACGAGAGACCGCCCAGCGTCAGGCGGCGCAGCGCGAGATGGCCCAGCAGGCGATGGCGCAGCGCGAGGCGGCGCGGGAAGCCGCCCAATGGGAAGCCGAGCAGCGGGAGATGGCCCAGCGCGAGGCCGCGCAGTGGGAGGCGGCCCAGTGGGAAGCCGAACAGCGCGAGCGCGAGATGGCCCAGCAGGAAGCCGCCCAATGGGAGGCCGAGCAGCGGGAGATCGCCCAGCAGGAAGCGGCGCAACGGGAAGCGGAGCAGCGCGAGGCCGCGCTGCGCGAAGCCGCCCAACGGGCGGTCGGCAGCTACGAGCCGACCCCGCAGGTCGATCGGGAGCCGAGCCGTCGGTGGCGGCGCCGCAAGCAGCAGGCGGAACCCGAACAGGCGCCGGCCCGTGGGGCCGAGCGGTCGCCGTCGGAGGCGACCGTCGCCTGGTCCCCCGCCGAGCAGCGCGAGATGTTCGGCGACATCGAGGTCCCCCGGGTGGACGGCGATCCGCTGGCGGTGGCGCGCGGCCGTCGCGAGCGGTGAACGGCCCGGCCCGTCGACGAAGGTCAGCGACGGGCCGTCCTCGGGCCGGCGATCAGTCCTTGCGCAGCAACAGGAACGCGCTCGGGCCGAAGAAGGTCCGGGCCAGCACCCGCTGGCAGGCGACCTCCGCGGCGACGTGAACCCGGTGTGACAGCACCTTCTTGAGGGTGGTGCTGCGCAGGTTGGACACGGACAGCATGCCCTCGGTCCGCAGACCGCACCGGGCCAGCTGCTCGATGACCGTGTGCGGATTGTGGTTGACGAAGGCGATCTCCTCGTCGTGCCGGTTCTCCGGCGACCGGATGTCCACCGGCAGGTGCGGGATCCGCTGCCCCTTCAGCAGATACCGCACGCGGTTGCGGGCGTGCGCGAGGTTGGCCACCTCGATCACGGCCGTGCCGCCCGGCCGCAGCACGCGGGCGATCTCGGCGAACTCGGTGCTGGGCTCGGGAATGTGGTGCATCACCCGGATCATCGTGAGCAGGTCCAGCGACCCGTCCTCGAACGCCAGCGCGTCGGCCTGCATCTGGCGGCGCTCGATGCGCGGATGGCCGGCCAGGAAGTTCTCGGCGATCTCCAGCTGCCGGCTGCTCGGCTCGGCCAGGGTCACGCGGTCGGCGAACTCCTGCAACAGCACGCACAGCCGGCCGTAGCCGCCGCCGACGTCGGCGGCGTGGCCGAAACGCCGGCCGTGCAGCAGCCGCCGAATGGCCGCCTGCTCGGCCGCGTTCTCGTAGTCACGGCCGTCCCAGTAACGCAGATAGTCGTGCGCCGGCGCGTCGTAGAAATCGGCTCGCTTGCTCACGTAATTCCCCTTTGCCTCATGTGGCAACAAAGACGCCCACCCGTCGGTATGGATGCATCACTTGATCCAACCGTTACTTTTCGCCGTGCCTAGGACGGATCTAGGACGGCCGAAGGACGCCGATCCCTAGCGTCACCACCGACGCCCACTGGGCGGTCGATTTGACGGAGGGGATCACCATGAAGCACAGGATCAGATCTGCTGCCGCCGCGGCGGCGGTGGCGCTCGGCGTCACGGTGCTGGGGACCACCGGCGTCGCGCACGCCGGCCTGCCGGGGGACGGCTGCGGCTACAACGTGCACGTCGGCCACCGCACCAACGTCGTCATGTGGCTGTGGAACGGCCCGGGCCCGTCGTACTACAACGTCGGCTACGTGGACCAGTGGTACTCGGGCCAGTCGGCCTCCTGCAAGCACACTGCGGCCAACTTCCACTCCACGACGTGGTTCAACAACTATCCGGCGCGGGGCAGCTTCAACCTCGGTCTGGAGGTCATGGACAACACGCCGCAGGGCAGCGCGCTCCGGGGCGAGGGCGGGCAGTGGTCGCCGCTGGTCAGCACCGGTATCGGCAACTACTCCTACGGCGTCGACATCCACCAGGACTACGACTCCTTCAGCGCGCACGCCGTGATCACGAACTCCAGCGGCGCCGTCGTCTGCTCGGCCTACACCGACACGCACGACTACAACACCGGCGGCAACACCGCCGGCGGCGACGCCACCACGTACTGCGGCGGCGGCCCCCAGGGCTGACCAGAGGGATGCTCCGACCTGCGGAAACGTCCGCGGGTCGGAGCATCACGGCCGTCCCAGCAGCTCCGCGATCCCGGCGCGGCCACTTCCGCGATCACAGCCGAGGCGTCCACCCGTTCCCCGGCGTTCATCCGGAACTTCGCCGCCAATTCCTCCCGGCTCAAAGAATTCCCCGGCCCGCCCCGGTTCACCGCGACCCGCTCCTCCATCACCCCACCGTCCCGCAAATGCACCCGCAACACCGCCGGGAACTGGTGGGGAAATATCTGATCGCACCAGGGTCCGGATGACACCGCACCCGAGCGGCCGGGTCGAGCCTTTCCGTATTCGCCGCGGCACTGTCGGTGAAATCCTCGTGCCCGACGCCCAGGCCGCGGTTCTCCCGTACCCCGCAGGCGTCCCCGCTCCCCTATCCGGCCAGCGCACCGCCGCCGCCCTCGGATCCTGGGGCCTCGCCCCGGAGACCGTCGCCGACCTCACGTCCGCCGGCGGCATCCGCTGACGCCCCACCCGCTGCGATACTCCAGCCATGTCCATCAAGACGTTGTCGTCCAAGGTCATCTACCAGAACCCCTGGATCTCCCTGCGTGAAGACCGCATCGAGCACGCCGACGGATCCCCCGGTCTCTACTCGGTGATCGACCGGCCCGACTTCGCGGTCGTCATTCCCTTCGACGACAACGGCTTCCACCTGGTCGAGCAGTACCGCTACCCGATCCAGCGCCGGTCCTGGGAGTTCCCGGCGGGTTCCTTCCCCGCGGGAAAGACCGGCACCGCCGAGGAGATGGCCGCGGCCGAGCTGGCCGAGGAGACCGGATTCACCGCCGGAACGATCACGAAGCTCGGCTACCTCCACTGCTCCAACAGCCTCACCGCCGAAGGGTTCCACGTATTCCTCGCAACCGACCTCACTTCGGGCACGCCACACCGCGAAGTGACCGAGCAGGACATGCGCCAACAGTGGTTCTCGCGCGCCGACGTCGAGAGCATGGTGCGCAACGGAACCATCACCGACGGCCCCACGCTCGCCGCGTACCTCCTGTTCACCCTCCAGAACAAGTGACCCCTTCGGTGTGAACTGTCGGCAGGCAGGCCGCAGGTCGCTGACGTCGACGGACGGTCGCTGCACTTCGCTGCTGTACAGCGACCGCCGACCTGGCCGTTGACACCCGGTTCCCCGCAAGGGAGACCCTGTTCCCGCTCAGGCCAAACCAGGTCCCGCCCTCGTCGGCCATCGTCGGACGACGAAGGTCACCAGCCTCCAGAGCAGGACGACGACACCAACGGCCAGCAGCGAAAATCCTGTGATACACAGCGCGCGACCAAGGGCGATCTTGTGATCGAACCCGTAGGCCAGCTTGAGTTCCTCATGCCGCTTGGAGACCCACGCCGTGGCGTCGGCCGGGGACCCGGTGAACTCCTCGACCCGGCCGTCATCGAACTGCAGCACCACATGGTCCGTGCCGGGCTCACCGTAGATCGTCGTGTTCCAGGGCCAGCCACCAACCTCGAGGAACGCCAACGGTGCGCCGCTGAGGATCGCGGCGATTCCCAGCGGGAAGCACAGGATGCCGATCGCCAGCCACAGATGGCGCCTGCGTCCCATCTTGCGATCATCGGCCATGGTCCAATGGTCACAGCCCCGCTAGGCCCTGTCATGAGTACGTCTACTCAGCCGCGGAGTCCCATGGCGCCGGCGCTGCCGTCCCGAGCGAATCCCGTCACCGAGGCAGGGGCCGTCTACTTCTGCGGCTGCGAGCGGACCATGGCCGAGTGGCATGCGCTCGCCGCGGGCGCCGGGCTGCCGGTGACGGCGACGTCCGAGCCATTCGACCACGGCACGCGGCCTCATGCACAAGGCGTTCACGCCGGGGCGTATCGCGCAGTCGCGGCCGCGCACCGCGGAGATCACCGAAGCGTTGCTGGCGGACATGGCGTCGGCGGGCGGGGGCGGCGACATCGTCGACCTTGTGCGTGCCGAGAACTATGTCCGTGCAGGTCAGCAGGCATCGGCACGTGACCGGTCACCATCCGGCATGATCGCAGCTCGTGCTGGTCCGCTTCGCCTACCTCGCCGTCTCCCACGCCTTCGCCGCGCTGCGGCTACTCGGAACTACCGCGCACCCCACCTATGCCTGGGTGACGCAGGCTCTCCGCAACCTGCTCATGGACCTGGAGGACACCGGGAACCTCGCACGGGTCCGGTTCCTCATCCGTGACCGCGACGCCAAATACACCGCCCTGCTCGACAAGATCCTCAGCGACGCTGGGATCTCCACAGTGCTGACCGGTGCCCGGATGCCCCGCATGAACGCGATCACGGAGCGCTGGGCGAAGACGCTGCGCACGGAATTGCTGGATCGCATGCTGATCTGGAACGAGCCCCACCTACGGCACGCACTTCGGGAGTACGAGCGGCATTACAACCAGCACCGAACCCACCGATCACTCGCCGCCGCAGCACTCCTACGATCCCGACCCCAACCCTTTGAACCCGACCGGATCGAACGCCTCGCCATACGCCGGCGAGACCGTCTCGGCGGGTCCTCCATGAGTATCAACATGCCGCTTGACCTGCGCGGACGTAGTTTCGGCACGCACAAGGATCGCGGAGGAGAACCTCTTGCGCTCGCCGGTGGCGTCGTTGACGCGCTTGTCGTTCACCCGCGGCGCCTTCACCTCGACCGCGCCGGCCGCGGTGGTGACCTGCCGGGGCTGGTGGTAGCCGTTACGGGCCACGAGCCGACGGCCGGTCTCGTCCCGCTGATCGGCCAACTCGGCGATATACGCCGTGACTTCGGCCTCCAAGGCGGCGGCCAGCATCCTCCTCGCTCCCTCGCGGACGATCTCGTCGATCAGCAAGCTGTCGGCGGTGATGCCGCCGTCGTTGACTACGCTGAGCACGGGCGTGCCTACCCGACCGGTGCTGCGAACACCGGCCTACTCGATGACCATCAGTCGATCACTCGGGAAGGTACGCCTTCGCGTGCTCCCCGAGCTCGATCCACAGGTCTTGAGCATGGCTCCACATACGGAAGCAGGCATAGTTGACCGCTGCAAGCGCGCGGGCATCGGGGGCCTGGATGGCGTTGCAGTCGCCTGTGCCGATCACCACGGTGGCGGCAGCGCACTTGTGAAGCGCGGTTGAAGCCTTCCGTAGCCCGGCACGCTGAGCTGGGAGCTGACTGTCGTCTGTGATCTTGAAGTGGGCGGATCGGCGGTCGGCACATTTCAGCACAGCGGGATGGTCCGGGACGCGATAGCCGGATCGCGCTTTCGGCGCGCGTGGAGGTTCGGCGAGACCAGCGGCAGTGAACCTGATCAACTCAGCAAGCTCCACCGTATCTCTCGGGCTCCGGGCGATGGCCCATTCCTCACAGGGCTCGATCGACGCGGGTGAACCCGGTCGCCTCCGGCTGCTTCTACCCGATCGACGGCACGATCGGAGGGAACACGGATGCGCGTGGCTTCACGGGGTACGGCGGTGGCAGCCGTAATACTCGTTTTGGTCGGAGCCGGGGCCCTGCTGTACGCGCCGGAGAACAAGACCGCGATCAAGGTGGCCATCCTTGTCGCCGGCGTGGCGATCGGGCTGGCCGGCTGGCTGTGGGCGCGGATCCAGCGGCGGTGACGACGGAGGTGGCGCGCGGGGTGCGGGCGAGGTCCGGGTCCGCGGACAACGCCGACGAGGAACGGGCCCTGCTGCGCGCGATCGCGTCCCGCGACGAACAGGCGTTGCACGACCTGTACCGGCGGCGATCCCGCGAACTGCTGGCCTACCTGATCGGGCTGTGCCCGGACGAGCAGATCGCCCAGGAGCTGTTGCAGGACACGATGCTCAAGGTCTGGCACCACGCCAAGGACTTCCGGGCGGAGTCGTCGGTGCGCACCTGGCTGTACGCCATCGCCCGCCGCACCGCCCGGGACTTCCTGCGGGCCAGCCGTCCGACCTCGGTCTCGGACGAGCGGCTGGTCGACGAGGCGGGGTCGCGCGTGGACGAGCCGGAGGCGGTGGTGTTGGCCCGGGCCGACGCGGAGTCGGTGATCGCGGGCTTCGCGGCGTTGTCCGCACTGCATCGGGAGGTGCTGCTGTTGGTGGCCTATCGCGGCCTGAGCGTGCGGGAGACCGCGCAGGTGCTGGGGATCGCCGAGGGAACGGTGAAAAGCCGCCTGCACCACGCGCGGCAGGCCCTCACCGCTCAGCTCGGTGTCGAGATCGGGAGTGTCGGTCATGAGGGCTGAACAACACCCGTCCGCCGACGAGATCGCGGCGTGGGTGGCGGGCGGCGCATCGGATGCGGCCGTCGACCGTCACGTGCGGGATTGCGTGCGGTGTGAACGGCAGGCCGCGGCGTGGTCGACGCTCCGTTCGTCGTTGGCAGCCTGGGAAATGCGCCTGCCCGAACCGCGGCCGCTGGCTCCGACGCAGGTGCCGGTTCGCGCGGATTCGCGGGTGCGACAGGCGACGGCGGTCGTCCTGGCGCAGATTTCGGTGGTACGCCGGCAGGTGTGGGCGGCCACGGCGGTGGTGGTCGGCATCGGATGCCTGCTGCTCGCTGTCTCCGACGCGGCGGCCGGGCCGTTGTTCGCGCTGATCGCGCCGGTCGGCGCGGCCTGTGGCATGGCCATGATCTACGGCCGTGACGCCGATCCGGCCTACGAGATCAGCCAGGCGTGTCCGGTGTCGATGCGAACGGTGCTGGTGGCGCGGCTGCTGGTGGTGACCGGCTACGACCTCGCGGTCGGCTTCCTGGGCACGGTGTTGGTGGTGACGGTCGGTGCGGCCGGCGGGCTGTGGTCGCTGATGCTGGCCTGGCTGGGCCCGTTGCTGCTGCTGTCCGCGATCAGCGTGCTGCTCAGCGTGCTCTACCGGCCGTGGCTCGGGATCGGCGTCGCGTTGCTGCTGTGGTCGCTACGGGTGGCGGCGCTCTCGCCGGCGCGCCCAGCGGTGGTGGCGGTGCCCGTGAACTGGATCTGGACCACGACACCGACCGCGGTGCTGACGGCAGTGACCGTGCTGGCGGCGGCCGTGTTCGCGGTGGGACGACAGGAGAAACTGGCATGAACAGTCCGCTGTGGATATACGAGGTGCGGCGGGTGGGCCTGCCGGTCCTGGCCGTCCCGGCGGCGACAACGGTGTTGGGGGCCGGCCTCGTCGCGGCCGTGGCCGGCGGCGGACTCGTCGGGCGGGTGGTGCCCGGCGCGATCGAGACGCTGCCGGCGCTGGCCGCGGGCGTCGCGGTCGCCACCACGATCGGCCGGGATCCGGCCCGTGAGCTCCAACTGAGCCTGCCGACCGGCTACGGCGGCACGCTGGCCCGGCGGCTCGCCCCGACCCTGGCCGCCACGGCCGTCGGCGCGGCGCTGCTCACGATCGGCGCGATACTCGCCGGCCACTGGCACGACGCGCCGGGCGTGCTCACCGCACAGTTGGTGTGGCTGGCCCCGGTGCTGTTTCTCGCCGGGATCGGCGCGTTGGCGACGCTGGCCACCGCGTCCGCGGCCTTGGGCACGGCGGTGGTCGGCGTGCTGTGGATTGTCGAGGCCGCGCAGTCGTCGCTGTTCGTCGGCCGGCCGTGGCAGCCGTTGTACCTGTTCGCCGACGGTGTCGTGCCGGGCGCGCCGTTCCATGACGCCGCCGGGCTCACCGACGCGTGGTGGCACGACCGGTTGGTGCTGTGTGTGGCGGCGCTCGTGGTCACGGCCGTCTCGGTCGTGTTGGCCCGTCGGCCCGAACGCCTGCTGCGGGGTGCGTTGTGAGCATTCGCATCGCAGCCGCGACCGCGCGGGTGGAGTTGGTGGCGCTGCTGCGTCGACCCGGCGTGGTAGCGGTCATCGTGGCGCTGGCCGCGTTTCCGCTGTTGACGTATCACCACCTCTACGACGGCAGCACCACACAGATCGTGGTGGCGCAGACGTACTTCATGAACACGTTCGCGCCGGTGGCCATCGGCGTGGTGCTCGCGGACCGGTTCGTCCGCGACCGCCTGCTCGGCGTGCAGGAGGTGCTCGACGCACTCCCGGTCGGCATCGCACCGCGGCTGTGGGGTCGGTTCCTCGGTCTGGTGGTCGGATCCGCGCTTCCGGTGCTGGCGGTGTGGCTGGTCGCGGCCGCGCACATCGCCGTCATCAGGCACGATTCGAACGCACTGCTGCTCGCGGCGGCCTCCTTCGCCGGCGGAGTCCTGCCCGGCCTGGTCGTGGTGTGCGCACTGAGCCTGCTCGGCCCGGCCGTGCTGGGCATCGCGCTGTTCCGGGTGGTGTTCGTCGTCTACTGGTTCTGGGGAAACCTGGTGCCCACCCAGTTGATGCCGTCCCCGTCGGCCACCTGGTTCACCCCGATCGGCGGCATCACGCTGTCCGCGGTCTTCCACGCCGACCTCGGCTACCCGTCGCTGACCGTCGCCGACGGCGTCGCCAGCATCACCGTCCTGACCGTGACCGGCGCGGTGCTGGTCGTCGCGCTGCAGTACCTCGAACGCCGGCGCCGGACCGCCGCGTGAAACAAGGAGTCACCGTGATCATCGAGATGACCGGCGTCGGCAAGCGGTTCCGCAACCAGCGCCGGCCCGCGCTGGACGACGTCGACCTGACCATCACCCCCGGCATGTTCGGCCTGCTGGGGGCCAACGGCGCCGGCAAGACCACGCTGATGCGGCTGCTGGCCGGCGTGCAGCGGCCCACCAGCGGCGCCATCCGGGTCGGGCCGTGGGACCTGGCCCGGCACGCCGACCAGCGGCAGTTCAAGCAGACGCTGGGATACCTGCCGCAGGACCTGCGGCTGTACCCGGACATGACCGCACGCGGCCTGCTCGACTACGTGGCAATCCTCAAGGGCATCAGCGACCGCACGCGGCGGCGGTCCCGCGTCGAGAGCCTGCTGGACACCGTGGCGCTGTCGGCGGAGGCCGACCGCAAGGTCGGCGGCTTCTCCGGTGGCATGCTGCGCCGTGTCGGCATCGCCCAGGCGCTGCTGAACGACCCGTCCGTGCTGATCGTGGACGAGCCGACGGCCGGCCTGGATCCGGAGGAACGGCTGCGGTTCCGCAACATCTTGTCCCGGCTGGCCGGGGACCGCACGATCATCCTGTCCACGCACATCGTCGAGGACATCGCCGCCACCTGCCGGCAGCTGGCGGTGCTCCGGCAGGGCAGGGTGGCCTACTTCGGCGACACCGCCGGGCTGATCGACACCGCCCGCGGCAAGGTCTGGACGGTCGAGACCAACGACCTGCTGCCGCCCGAGACCACCGTGGTGTCCACCATGACCCTGGCCGACACCATCCGGTACCGCGTGGTCGCCGGCACCCGTCCGCACCCGGGCTCCACACCGACCGAACCCGGCCTGGAAGACGGCTATCTCGCGCTCATGCAACACCAGGCAGCGACCGCTGTCAGCACAACCGGAACGCACCGATGAGGCTCCCCATCCGTCACCGACTCGTCGCCTGTGTCCTGGCAGTGGCGACATCCGCGTGCGCCGTCTCAGCGGCCGCCCCCTCGACGACCGGACATGGCGCTCGTTTGGTGGACATGCAGCGGTTCACCTCCGACACCACCGGCGCCGCCCAGACCGAGGAATCGGTGGCGACCTGCGGCACCGATCCGCGCCTGGTGCTCGGCGCCAGCGACGACGGCCGCGGCCAAGACGACCCCGACCGGGGCATCGTGTCCTGGGCACTGTCGGTCGACGGCCGAGCCCTTGCCAAAGACGGCCCGCTTCCAGCCGTCCATATTGGACAACGAGTCGTGCGTACCTCGGCCGACCCGGTCACCGCCATCGGACCGGGACCGTCCTGCCCGCTGTACGCCGCGGCACTCGCGTTCACCAACGAACCCACCAGCCCCGGATTCACCAGCGCGATCGCCGGCTTCTACAGTCCCCGAACCACCCTCACCGGATCCTGCCGCAATCAAGCATGCTGGCCCATGGCCACACCGGTCGCGGTCGCCCCACCCGGTCGGTTCTACGACAAGGACTGGATGGCGGTCGGCAACAGCGGCACCGCCGGCACCGTCGCCTGGTTCATCTGGATCGACCGCCCGGCAACCGATCCCACCAGCGGGGTCGCCATGATCAGCCGCTGCGCCGCCGACCTCACGCTCTGCACGCCGCCGCAACGCCTGTCCGATCCCGGCGACGACGACCCCGAGTTCGGCGACATCACCATCGCCCCCAGCGGCCGTGTGTACTTCACCTGGCGCACCATCACCGGCCAGGCAGATCACACGATCATGACCGTCAAGCTCCGCACGGCCGAACCCGGGGCGATCACACCCGGGCCGACCCGCATTGTCGCCGTCGACGACCACGTCATGCCGCTGGGCGGGCGCCTCAACGGCAACGACTTCCTCGTCGCCGACGCCTATCCCAAAACCGACGTCGCCACCCTGCCCGACGGACACGATCGGATATTCGCCACCTGGGACCGGTGTGGAGCCCGCGTGCGCACAGTCTGCGAAGACTCGCGCATAGTACTGACCTGGTCCGACGACCACGGTGTCCATTGGACCACCCCGGACAGCGTCACCCCACCCACCCACGGCAACCGCTACTTCCCCACCCTCAGCGTCGACCACACCACCGACCGGCTGGTCATCGCCTACTACAGCACCGAACTCGATCCCCGGTTCGACACCGCCCAGGACGTCTTCGCCGACATCTGGGACATCCGGCAGCCGCACCCAGTCGATCGGGTGCGTGTCACCTCGGTGTCCAACCAACCCGGCGTCGACCCCAATCTCCCGCACCCGTTCATCGGCAGCTACTTCCAGATCAACGCGGTCAACGGCATCGCTCACATCCTGTTCAACGCCAACTACGTCAAACAACAACTCCACGGCCAGGGCGCACCCGTGCCGCAACAGGACACCTTCCTGGCCACCATCGCCTACTGACCACTCCAGCAACGCATCCGGCCAGCACTTGCTCGTCGTCTCACTGCGGCAGTCAGGCGGCGGGACGGGTGATGCCGACCAGGTGACCGCTGATCCTGTCCACCTCAACCGGAAGACCGACGTCGGGAGCATTGTTCATCTCTGTCGACGAGAGGGCGATTCCGACATGCGTGATGGTGCTTGCGCTGGTGCCGAAGAACACCAAGTCGCCGGGCAGCGGCGTAGGCGGCCTTCGTAAACCCAGAGCAGTCGAAACCACGGTCACCGTTACCATCCCACACGTACGGCTTCCCCCGCTGCGCACAGGCGAACCCGACCGCCACCATCGCGTAGCTTCCGCTGAAAGCTGCGGCGCGCCGCGGAACGGTCTGCTGAAAAGTACCGGACGCCGCTGAAACGTTCAGCGCCTGTTGAGCGTACGTATTTGCCTGGTCGAGCACTTCCTGCACACACCAGTCGGCGTGGCTGTAGGCGAAGATCGCGTCGTGCGGGTCGTACCGCGACGGCGGCGTCGCCCCGCCGGCGGGAGCGGGTGGCGGGCGACCGTGGCGTCGAAGGTGCTCTGCAGGAACTGCATGGAGCCGCCGGTTATCTATAGGTCGGCACGAGAGATCGTGGTCGGCAACATGCGATAGATCGGGAGACGTCAGGCACGTCAGACCTACGGATCAGGCGATGGCGATATCGATCACGAGGTCGTGGAACGTCCCCTCTGCCGAAAACGGGAAGTCCGACTGGCGTCAGGAGTCGGCGATGCTGCTGAACAGTGCTGTGGCGCGGGCGATTGCTGCGCGGTCTTCGGCGCT
Source organism: Kutzneria buriramensis (assembly GCF_003387475.1). Classification (GTDB taxonomy): domain Bacteria; phylum Actinomycetota; class Actinomycetes; order Mycobacteriales; family Pseudonocardiaceae; genus Kutzneria; species Kutzneria buriramensis. The sequence goes on from NZ_QUNO01000037.1 coordinate 16,878, forward strand.
GAGGGCGCGTAGCCGGTCGTCGAGCCAGGCGTTGCGCTGCGCCCGGGCGGCGCCGGCGAGTTCGTCGCCTTCTGCGGTGGTGCTGAAGAGTACTTTGCGGCCGTCTTCCGGGTCGCGGGTGCGCACGGCGTAGCCGGCTGAGGTGAGGCGGTTCACGATCTGGCTCATGGAGGCGGGCGAGACCCGGTCGTGCTCGCTGAGTTCGGTGAGCGTCTGCGGTCCGTGCTTGTGGAGACGGGTGAGCACGGCGAGTGCCGCGTCTCCGAGGCTGCCTTCGGGGCGTTCGCTGCGGAAGCGGCGGTAGAGGCGCCCGACGGCGGAGCGCACCAGCCCGCCGAGGTCGGCCTCCTGGGCCTCGACGGGCTGTTCCTCCGTTGCGTCCTTCTCCATGGCTCGTTAGTATACCTAAACATGTCTTTCTTATACCTAAACAAGTGGGTGAGGGCTCCGCGCTCACCGCACGGTGCCCCGTACCGCAAGGCGCGTGGCGAGCCGGAGACGTGATGGGCAACCAGCTGGACCGGTCACCACGAACGGTGCGGCCCCGCTCCTCGGAGGCCGACCGGTACCGGTGGGTGGCACTGACGAACACCACGATGGCCGTGTTCATGTCGAGCCTGGACGGGTCGATCATCCTGATCGCCCTGCCGGCGATCTTCACCGGCATTCATCTGGATCCACTGGCTCCCGCGAACATCGCCTACCTGCTGTGGATGATCATGGGCTACCGGCTGGTGCAGGCGGTGTTCGTGGTGAGTCTCGGCCGGTTGGGCGACATCCTGGGCCGGGTCAGGATCTACAACCTCGGTTTCGTCGTGTTCACGGTGGCCTCGATCCTGCTGTCGCTTGATCCCCTCATGGGTTCGCATGCGGCGTTGTGGCTGATCGGCTGGCGCTTCCTGCAGGCGTTCGGCGGCGCGATGCTCACGGCGAACTCGGCCGCGATCCTGACCGACGCGTTCCCACGGGAGCGGCGCGGCTTCGCGCTGGGCGTGAACCAGGCCGCGGTCTTCGCCGGGCAGTTCATCGGGCTGACCGCCGGGGGTCTGCTCGCGGCGTGGGACTGGCGGGCGGTGTTCTGGGTGAACGTGCCGGTCGGCATCGCGGGGACGCTGTGGGCGTACTTCCGGCTGCGGGACACGGGGACGCGGCATCCGGCACGGATCGACTGGTGGGGCAACGCCACCTTCGCGGCCGGCCTGAGCGCGATCCTCGTCGCGGTCACCTACGGCATCCAGCCCTACAACGGTCAGACGATGGGCTGGTCGAACCCGGCGGTGATCGCGGGGCTCGCCGGCGGCGCGGCATTGCTGGCCGCGTTCGCGGCGATCGAGCAGAGGGTCGCCGAGCCGCTGTTCCGGCTGCGCCTGTTCCGGATCAGGGAGTTCACGGCCGGCGCCCTCACCGGGTTCATCGCACGGCTCGCGCAGGGCGGCCTCCAGTTCGTCCTGGTCGTCTGGCTACAGGGCATCTGGCTGCCGCTACACGGTTACGACTACAGCCAGACGCCATTGTGGGCAGGCATCTTCCTCCTGCCGCTGACGGCCGGATTCTTCATCGCGGGCCCGCTGTCGGGCATTCTGTCCGACCGGTTCGGGGCGCGCTGGTTCGCCTCCGGCGGCATGCTCCTGTTCGCCCTGAGCTTCGTCGGCCTGCTCGTCCTGCCGGTGAGCTTCCCGTACTGGCCGTTCGCCCTGCTGATCGCCCTGAACGGGGTGGGCATCGGGATGTACAGCTCGCCGAACTCCTCCTCGATCATGTCCAGCGTCCCGGCCGAGTACCGCGGCGTCGCCTCCGGGATGCGGTCCACCTTCCAGAACTCCGGCACCTCGCTGTCGATCGCGGTGTTCTCCTCCTTGATGATCGCGGGCCTGGCCAGCGCCCTGCCGCGCACCCTCACAGGCGGCCTCACCCAACACGGCGTCACCCACCAGGTCGCCGCGCACATCGGCAGCCTCCCGCCGGTCTCGTCCCTGTTCGCGGCCATGCTCGGCGTGAACCCCATCCAGTACCTGCTGTCGCAGTACGAGGCGTCCTCGCAGTTGACACCGGCGAACAGGGACCTGCTCACCGGGCGCGAGTTCTTCCCGAACCTCATCTCCGGCCCGTTCCACAACGGACTGGTCATCGTGTTCGCCGTCTCCGCGGCCCTCGGCGTGATCGCCGCGATCGTCTCCCTCCTGCGCGGCGGCAGCAGGCCGCCGGCCGAAGCAGCGGCCGCCGTGACCCCAGCTGTCCAGGCCCGGCCCTGACCGCATCCCTGCCTGACATCCCGAAGGAGCGCAATCCATGCCGCTGACCACTCTCGACCCCACACCCGCCCTCGTCGTCATCGACTTGCAGAAGGGGATCGTCTCCGGCTCGGTTGCGCACGTCGCGCCGAACGCGGCAGCCCTGGCGAGAGCATTCCGCGAGTACGACCTCCCGGTTGTACTGGTCAACGTCACCGGCCGCGCGCCCGGCCGCACCGACGCGAACAGCGGTGCCAGCCACGGCAGCATCGGCACGCTTCCTGCGGGCTGGGCGGACATCATCGACGAGCTTGAGCCGCAGCCGGGCGATCACCCGATCACGAAGCGACGCCGCAGCGCCTTCCACGACACCGGCCTGGACACCCTGCTGCGCGACCTGGGCGTCACCCAGATCGTGCTCGCCGGCGTCTCCACCAGTTCCGGCGTCGAATCAACCGCGCGCTCCGGCCACGACCACGGCTACCACGTCGTTCTCGCCACGGACGCGATGGCCGACCCCGACCCGGACTCCCACTGGCACAGCCTCGAACGCGTCTTCCCCAAGCTCGGCGAGACCGCCACCAGCGTCGAGATCATCGACTTCGTCACCCGCCGGTTCCGCGGCTCGGCCCACGCCGTCCGCTGACCGTGGTCCAGCCTCACCGATAGCCAGATTCACAGTGAGAAGGAGTTGAAGTCGTGCCCGCAAATCCTCTCGGTGTCGCACTGCGTAACCGGCGCGCCGGTCACCACACCCTCGTCTGGGCCCGCCCCGACCTGCAGGCCCCGGAGAACTTCACCCTGACCAGCCCCGCCTTCGATCACGGGGCTGCCATACCGGAAAAGCACCGCGGCAGGCTGTTCGGCCCGAACATCTCGCCCGCCCTCGACTGGACGCAGCCGCCGGCCGGCACCGTTGAGCTCGTGCTCATCGTGCAAGATCCCGACGTCCCTTTCGGGAAGCCTGCCACCCATGCGCTTACGCTGGGCATCGCCCCCTCGCTGGGCGGCATCCCAGAGAACGCCCTGGCCAACCCCAGCCCGATTCCGGGCATCCGGCACGGGAAAGGCCCGCTCGGCCATCGTGGCTGGGCCGGCCCCATGCCGATCCGATCACACGGACCCCACGCCTATGCCTTCCAGCTCTTCGCCCTCGACCAGGCCCCCGGGCTGCCGGCTGGCTTCGCTTTAGACGAGGCGATCGCCGCCATCGCGGGCCACACCATCGGCCGCGCCCGGCTGGACGGAACATACGAAATCCGCTAGCACCCCAGAACGAGCCTGTACCGTCAAAGGTTCCGCCGCAGACCACAGGCCGGCATGCTTACCGTGGCAACGCAAGTGAATTCACTCAAGTAACCGCTGAGATCGACCTCGCCGTCTCCAACGCCTTCGCCGCGCTACGGCTACTACGCATGACCGACCGCGAGAAGGACGTCGAGATCCTTGCCTTACGCCATCAACTCACGGTCATGCACAGACAACTCGGCTACCACCGGCCACGACTGCGGCCCGAGGACAGGGCGTTGCTCACAGCCCTGCTCGCGCCCCTGGCCCGCGTGACGCTACGCCGGCTCCCGTTGCTGGTCAGCCCCGACACGGTGCTGCGGTGGCATCGGGATCTGGTGAAACGCCGCCACGCTCGTGCAAGCAAGCGCCGCAGGCTGGGCGTCCACGCACGGTCGCTTCCATCCGCCGCCTCGTCCTGCGCCTGGCAACCGCGAACCCCTCCTGGGGCTACCGGCGCATCCACGGCGAACTGGCCCTCCTCGGCATCGCGATTGCCGCCTCCACCGTGTGGGAGATCCTCAAGACCAAGGGCATCGACCCCGCCCCACACCGGGCAACCACCACATGGGCGGCCTTCCTACGCTCCCAGGCCGACGCGATCCTGGCCATGGACTTCATCGAGACCATCACCCTCACCGGGCAACGCCAGTACATCCTCGCCGCCATACACCACAGTGGCCGGCGCGTCCGGATTCTCGGCACCACCGCGCACCCCACCCACACCTGGGTAACGCAGGCCGTTCGCAACCTGATCATGGATCTCGAGGACGCAGGACGCGCCGCACGGCTCCGATTCCTCGTCCGCGACCGCGACGCCAAATACCCTGCGCTAATCGGCGAGATCCTCAGTGCTGCAGGGATCGCCACGGTGCTGACCGGTGTCCGGATGCCCCGCATGAACGCGATCACCGAACGCTGGGTCAAGGCACTCCGCACCGAACTCCTGGACCGCGCGCTGATCTGGAACCAGACCCACCTCCGGCACGCGCTCCGCGAGTACGAGCGGCACTACAACCAGCACCGAACCCACCGCTCACTCGCTGCTGCGGCACCCCTGCGAGCCCGGCCCCAGTCCCTTGAGCACGACCGGATCGAACGCCTCACCGTACGCCGGCGAGACCGCCTCGGCGGAGTCCTCCATGCGTATCGACATGCCGCTTGACCCGCGTGGACGGGTTTTTCGGCACGCACAAGGTCAGGGCTCTGGTGCGGATGCGAGTGCCGCGTCGGTGGCGTTCGGCCCGCAGCAGTCGGCCGAGGTAGCGGGCCAGGTCGTGGTGGACGTCGAGTGTGGCTCGATAGGTGATCACGGGGAGCCTTCTGGTTCGGACTTGATCTTCGCAAATCCAGTCCTACCAAGGACTCCCCGGCCTTCTGCCAGGGTCTTTAGCCCATTGACGATCTATCTGCCTGTCAGGCTCGGGTCCGTCTGCTTAGCTCTCGACGTACGGATCTTGGTGAGATCACCACAATGTAGGTTCAACACACATCCCTGCTCCAGTTCTGCTCCAGACGATCCAGTGTGAAGCGCCCGCCGACGGTCCCGACGATGTGCCGGTCCGACGCCACCGGTTACTGGACGGCCTGATCAAGGAATACAGGTCAGCCGCCTGAACATGGGCAGCATCACCGCTACTCGACGGATCGCATCCCATCTGGGGCGGTACACCATTGGCCTGTGGTTCCCGGACGATCGGGGCCACGGTGTGTAGAGGAGTTCTGTACTCTCAGGAACCGGCGGGGGCGCGTGCTGCGTCGATCGCGCGGATGGCCTTGGACCAAGCGGGGGGCGTGGCATGGCACGGGTAGATCTGGTCAGCGGGTTCTCCGACGATCCGGACGTGATCCGGGCGGTGACCGAGCGCGCGCCGGTCGTGAGGCCCATCCGGGACTCGCTGGCGTAGCGGTGCTGGAGGACCTGGTCTTCGGCTGCTGCGCTGCCATGTGGTGGCTCGCCGTCGCCTTCATGCTGCCCAGCTGGCGGGAGAAGGCCGACGACCCGGCGTTTCGCGGCCTGCTCTTCGTCTTCATCTGCAAGGCGATCGCGCTCACGCTGGCAAACTCGCACGTCCTGGCCGCCATCGACCACGGGCTCGGTGTACCCAACATCGCCATCCTCCTGCAACACCTCACCGGAGGGGTGGCGTTCACCGCGGCCGTGCTGGTGGTGCTGGTGCACTGGTCATTCCCACCCGACAAAGCCCGCCGGGCAGCGCAAATCCGTGTCGTCGCCGGCGTCGCTGCCGCGTTTGTGCTGGTAGCATTGTGGTTGCTCACCGACACCAATGTGAGCGGGCGGCTGACGCACTATCTGGTGGCCAACGCCGACCGGCCGAGCGGTGCCGCCTATCTGCTCGTGTACACCGCAATGTTCAGCCTGGGACTGGTGGAGATCGTGCGGATCTGCTGGCGGTACACCCCCAGCACGCAGAGCCACACGCTGCGGATCGGGCTGCGCCTGACGGCCGTCGGGTCGGTGATCTACCTCGTCCATCCATTGAACCGGGCGGCTTCGCTCGTGGCGGACGCGGTGGACCTGAACCCGCTGTCCTGGGAGACCGTCTCGCTGGCGGCGATCGGCGTGGGAACCGTGCTGATCGTCATCGGGCTGCCGTTTCCGTTGTGGCACAGGCGGGTGGCCGCGCTGGCGGGGTGGCTGCAGAGTTATAGGGTGTACCGGAAGATCCGACCCTTGTGGCGGGCGTTGTACGAGGCGGTGCCAGAGATCGCGTTGGAGTCGCCGGGGTCGAGGCTCGGGGACGCGCACTACCACCTGTACCGGACGGTGATCGAGATCCGGGACGGGTGGCGGATCGTCCGGCAGGACCTGGATCCGGACATCGCCCGGCGGGCGGAGGAGCAGGGCAGGGCGGCGGGGTGTGAGGGGCTGGAGTTGCGGGCGTTCGTCGAGGCCCGTCAGCTGAAGGCGGCGTTGGCGGCGCGCAGGGACGGCCGGCGCACGGAGGCCGCAGAGGTGCCGGAGGCCTATCTGAGCGAGAGTTTCTCGAGCGAGGTCGCCTGGCTGACTCGGCTGGCAGAGGCGTTCACGCGGGCCTAGCGGCCGCCTCGACCGCCTCAGTCAGGCTGTCCACGATGTGTCCCCGCAGCTCGTCGAAATGGCCCCGAGCATGCAGCGCGTCAGCGCCCGCGTGGTACAGCCGGAACTGCGTCCCGCACTCCCGCGCCGCGGCGGCGTCATCGGCGCTGTCCCCCACCAGCAACACCGCCGACGGGTTGACTCCCAACTTCCCGAGTTGTCGCCGCAGGTGCGGAGCCTTGTACCCGCGCTCCGTACCCTGCAACCCGTCCACCGCCGCGAAGAACCCGCCGATCCCGGCCTTGTCCACCAGTAGCAAGAGTTCCTCGTGCGGGTACATGGACAGCAGCGACTGCGTCCGCCCGGTCCCCTGCCACCGCCGCAAGGCATCAACCGCGTCGCTGGTCAGCGGAATTGAGTCCCGCCGCCGCACATAGGCATCCTGGAAGTGTCGGGCCAGCACCTCCTGCTCAGCGTCGGACAGCTCCCGCCCGGCCAGCCGGTTGTAGAACAACGGAATCGGCTGCGTGTGGTGCCGTTGGTACCGTTCCCGGGTCACTGCCGGCAGTCCGGCCGCCACGAACGCCTCGATAGTCGCCTCGATCAGCGCCACGCTGTCGCCGAACAGGGTGCCGTTCCAGTCCCAGACGATGTGTTCGATCCTCATACCGACTCCCCCGCCATTGCGACCGCGTGATCCGGGTCGGCGCGCCACGCAGCCGGCAGGTGTGACACGTCCCCCAACGCCTTCAGCACGGCACGGCCCCCTTCGAGTTGCACCCTCGATACCGACCCGACCGAGACAACGCCGATGTCCCGGTACCGCCCCGGCGCGAGCCCCAGGAAGTATGCCAGCACCAACCGAACCGGCGCCTTGTGCGTGACGACGGCGACCTTCGATCCGCCGAGCGCGACGTCTCGCACGGCCGCGACGGCACGAGCCATGACCTCCAGCCCGGTCTCACCGCCGGGCGGACTGAACAGCGCCGGATCTCCTTCCCACCGTGCGAGCAGGCCCGAATCCACATCCGCCCGCAGCCGGTCCTCCCACTGACCGAAGTGGAGCTCCCGCAGCCGGTCGTCCACGGTCACGGCCGCCCCGAGCCGCTCGGCCAGTACCGACGCCGTGCCCACGGCCCGCCGCGCCGGGCTGCAGACGATGGCGGAAACCCGCTGCAGCGCGGGGTTCTCCGCCACGCACTCCGCCATCCGCCACCCGACATCGGTCAGGTCCCCCTCGTGCGAGCCGCAGAACCGTCCCCGCACGGTGCATTTCGTCTGGCCGTGCCTAATCAGCACGACGTCCATCGCTTCTCCCCTCCACGACGGCCCGTGCCGGCGTCGAAGCGCCGGCACGGGCCGGGACATCAGGTACGAGCGCCGTCCAAAGCCGTCTGGCAGGCGCACTCGAACGCCTCCGGCAGCGCCTCCACCAGCCGCCGCACGATGTCCAGCACCCGGCCGGAGTCGGCGTTGAAGGCCTTGAGCACGTTCTCGTGCGACACGATCTCGGCGTGCTCGTCGCCCACGATCTCGGCCGCGGCCACGTCGTAGTCGGTGATGTACGACAGGTTCGCGTAGCAGAGCTGCAGTTCCCGGGCCAGCACGACCTCGGGGTACTGGGTCATGTTCACCAGGTGCCAGCCCTGAGAGCTGAACCACCGACTCTCCGCGGCGGTGGAGAACCTCGGTCCCTGGATCACCACCACGGTGCCCTCGCGGTGTACGGTCGCGTCGGCGTCGGCGAGCGCCTTGTCCGCCAGGTCCCGGATCCGCCCGCAGTACGGGTGGGCGGAGCTGATGTGCGCTGCCTGGCTGCCCTTGAAGAACGTGTCCGGCCGGCCCCACGTCCGGTCCACGAACTGGTCGACCAGCACGAAGTCGCCCTTGCGGTAGTCCCGCTGCAGGCTGCCGACGGTGTTGAACGCCACCACCTGGCGGACCCCTATCTCCCGCAGCGCCCACAGGTTGGCCCGGTATGGCACGTCCGAGGGCAGGTGGTCGTGGTTGCGTCCGTGCCGCGGCACGAACGCAACCTGCCGGCCGGACACCGTGGCGATGCTGATCGGCGCACTGGTCGGCCCGTACGGAGTGTCGACGACCACGTCCTCGGCGTCCTCCAGGAACCTGTAGAAGCCGGTGCCGCCGATGATCGCGATGGATGCTTGCGCCATAACCGATTCCTCCCAGCTGTAGCGGATTACTGACGTTGCAGGCGGGTCTCGACGGCCGCGACGACCGCGTCCGCCACGACCGGGACGGCGAGTTCGCCGTACACCCGCACGCCCCCTTCCGTCGACGACGGGCGCAGCAGCAGCCACTGCCCGCCGGGGAGCCAAAACTTGATGCCGTCGATGTCGGTGATCTCTTCGACGGACTCGACAAGCCCGTTGTCACGCAGGGATTCGAGCCCGATCCGCTGCAGCGGGCCTGGGTCGGAACCACCGTCCACCCTGGACTCGAACGGATGCAGGCCACCGACCCGATGCCGCAAGTCGTCGACCAGCTCGGCAAGGCCGAGACCGGTGTCCTGGAGCAGCTCAGCGACCAGCGCCAGCGCGGCGAGCGGGTCCCGGTCCAGGCCGTGCTCGACGAAGCAGAGATCACCGACACCACCACCGGCGGCGTCCACTCGACCTGACGCGAGCATCGGCGACAGGTGCTTGAAGCCCACGCCCAGCTCAATCACCGGCATCCCCAGCCACGACGCCACCCGCCGCACGGCGGTGCCGGTCGCGACCGTGACGGCGACTCCAGTCCCGGCCCGGCCGGTCCTGCGGTGCCGGTGTTCCAGCAGCAGGCCCAGTAGCTCCGCCGGCTGCACGGTGCGCCCCCGACCGTCGATGAGGAAGACCCGGTCGCCGTCCCCGTCGAGGACCACGCCGAGGTCCGCGCCGGTGGCCAGGACCCGTTCGCAGGCCCGGCGCCGGGACGCCGGCAGCGCCGGATCCGGTGTGAGTCCGCCGAAATCGGGATCGGGCCAGGAGCCGATCCGGTCCACCGCCCAGTTCAGCCGTCCGCACAGCCGCACGACCGTTCCGGAGGCGATGCCACCGAGGCCGTCTAGCACGACCCGCAACGGCCGCCGCGGAATCGACGGCAGCTTGCCCAGCACGTCGGCCACGTGCGCGCTGACCAGTTCGTCGGCGTCCATCGCGTCGACGGCGATCCCGTCCAGGGCTCCGGACCAGACCGGGGCCGCGTCGATGGCTCGTTCCAGGTCTGCGACAGGGGGACAGCCCGGACTGAGCTTGATCTTGACGCCATTCCACGACGCCGGGTTGTGGCTGGCAGTCACCAACACCGCCAGGTCGGCGTGGCCCAGCCGGACCGCGGCGGTGGCGGTCGGCGTCGGCAGATGCGGCACCAGCCGAACCTCCGCAGCGCCGGCCGCTGCCGCCGATCGCGCCACAACCTCGCCGGCCGCCGCGCCGTACCGCCGCCCGTCGTAACCGACCAGCACCTGTTTCCCGCCGGAAACCGCGACAATGCGGCCGGCCAACTCCCCCGCGCTCACCGGGGTGAAACCCTGGCCGATGATTCCGCGCCACCCGTCTGCACTTGACCGAAGCCTCACAGCGGACTCACCTCTGTCAGGTCGTCGACGCTCGCCAGCCGAGCCCGCGCACCCACCGCGCCGACCGCCAGGGCGCCGCTGCGGTTGGCGGCTTCCAGCCGCTCAGTCGGCTCCAGACCGGCAAGTAACGCCAGCAGGTACGCGGCAGCGAATGCATCGCCGGCGCCGGTCGGATCGACCACCGGCACCGGTTGCACGGGCACCTGCCACTCGGTGCCGTGGTGCCGAAGCAGCGATCCCTCCGCGCCGAGCGTCACCACGACCTGCGTGGCCACGGCCGGCGTGGCGGCGAGCAGCCGATACTCGGCCCGGTTCAGGAACAGGGCATCGCAGTGCGGGACGATGTCGCCGGCCAGAGGATCACCGGCGTAGACGCCGCCGGGCGTCCACGCCAGCAGAGGCGGCGCGTCCAGCCGGCCGATCGCGTCGACTGTGGCGTACAACGCCTCGACGCTCGGGTCGAACAGCAGCACGGCGTCGAATTCCCCCGCCACCAAAGCCAGTACGTCCTCCGCGCCGAGCAAGTCGTTGGCGCCGCGGCAGAGCAGCATGTAGTGGCGGTCGCCGAACACCGGGATCACCACTCGGCCGGTCGGCTCGGCCGCGAACCGGCGTACGCCCGTCACGTCGATGCCGCGGTCGCGCAGGTCCGCGAGCAGCAGATCCCCGTCCGCGTCCACACCGACGGCCGCCGACAGCGCGACGGACAGCCCGAGCGCGGCCAACGCCGACGCGCAGTTACCGGCATGCCCGCCGACTTCTGTAGTGACCTTGCGCACGAGGGTGGCGCCCTCGTCACCGGGCTCCGAGTCCGCGTGCAGGATCAGGTCCACGTTCAGCGACCCGATCACCAGCACCCGGGCCCGGGCGGCGGTGTCGGCGAGCGCGCTCACCCCTGGACCACCGCGACGCCGCTGATCTCCACCAGGCAGCCGTCCTCCGCCAGCCTGGACACTTCGACCAGCGTGCTGGCCGGTCCCGGCTCGGCCAGCACACGGTTGCGGACGCCCGAAACAGCCTGGAAGTCCCGTTTCACGTCAACCACGTAGACGATGACGCTGACCAGGTCGGCCAGGATGCCGCCGGCCTCGGCCAGCACCTGGCGGAGGCGTTCGAACACCACCTCGGTCTGGCCGGCGGCGTCGCCCGGGTGCAGCACGGCGCCGTCGGCGTCGGTGGCGACCTGGCCGCTGACGAAAACCAGCCCGTCCACCGAAACCCCCGGCGAGTACCGGCCGATCGGCTTGGAGTGTCCGGCGGGGATCAGGGCCCGCACGGTCGAAGTCATGTCTGCATCCCCTCCGGGAACGGTCCGTACGACGTGGTCATCGCCGCCAACTGGACCTGTCTGATCTCGACGTTGGCGGGCAGCTCGAACAGCCCGCCAATCACCTCCGCGACCTCCGCCGCGGACAGCGCCCCCGGCCGGTCGCCCGGCGAGGCGGCCTCGTGCGCGCCCCGGAAGCACGTGTCCACCCGGCTCGGCAGCAGCGAACTCACCCGCACGCCACGCGGCCGCAGTTCGCGGCGGGCCACCTCAAGCAGTGCCGACATGCCGGCCTTGGCCGCCGTGTAGGCCGCCCGTTCCGGGAACGGGTACAGCACCGAATCGGACAGCACCCCGACGACGATCCCGCCGGGCCGGGCGGTGAGCAGTGGCAACACGGCGGTCAGCACGTGAAACGGGCCGTCCAGATTGACGCTGATGGCACCGCGCCACTCCGCCAGATCGATCTGCCCCAACGGCCGCCAGACGCCGTGGCCGGCGTTGAGCACCAACCCCGCCAACCGGTCGATCCCGGCCGGCAGCGCGGCCCGCACCTGCGCCGCATCGGCCACGTCCACCGTCGCCGTCACCACCTTGGCGCCAGCGGCCCGAGCTGCTTCCGCCGTCAGCGCCGACGCCGTCCGTGCCCACAGCACGAGGTCGAACCCCTTACGGGCCAACGACTCCGCCGTTGCCGCGCCGATGCCCCGCGACGCCCCGGTGATCAGCACCCAGCCGCGCCGGGTCACGACGGGACCCGTCCCGGCAAGATCTCCGTTCGTGCCGAGACAGCGTCCACCGTGTCCGGCGCGAACTCGGCCAGCACCCGGAACGCGATGTCCACTGCCTTCACGGAGGCCTGCCGATCGCCGCCGACGGACCGGAGCTGCCCGTCCCGCACCAGACCCGTGACCACCTCGCCGACCGGATACCCGGCCAGCAGCGTCCGCTTGTTCCGGTGCACGGCCAGCCGTCGCCCCGCAGCCAATCCCGCGGCCGCCACGAGCAGCGCGCCCGAGCAGACGGAAAACACGGCCGTGCCACGGGATCCTGCCGCCCGGAGCACGTGGAGCAGCTCCGGGTCGGCGGCTGCGTCCCGTGCCCCACGCCCGCCAGGAACGACGAGCGCGTCGGCATCAGCGGCGACCGACAGCCCGTCGGTGGCCGCGAACAGGATCCCCGCCGAGCCGGTGACCTGCGGTCGGGCCGCGGTGATCCGGGCGTCGACGGCCTTCGCCAGCACCGCGTACGCCCCGAACAGGTCGAGCTCGTCGACGCCCGGATAGGCGAGGAGCACCACCCGGGTCACTGGCCGGCCGTGGCTTCGGCGAGCTCGGAAACCGTGTCCAGGACCCGGAAACTGGCCTCGATGTCCTCGTCGGAATACGACGGGTGGCCGCCCGCCGGCGACTTCAGGATCCGCACGGCCGCCGCGGCGAAGCCGCCGACGCCGGCCCGCCGCGACGCCGCCGCGATCCGGATCAGGTCGATGATCACGCCCGCCGCGTTGCTGGAGTCCTGCACCTGCAACTTGAGGTCCAGCGACACCGGCGTGCCGGCCCAGCCCTGGCCCTCGATGTTGAGGATCGCCACCTTGTGGTCCTTGAGGTGCGCGACGAAGCCAGCGGACGGGATCACCTCGACGTTGCCGGTGTCCACGCCGTCCTGGGCCAGCGCGTTGAGCTTGGACTGTCGCTTGCTCGCGCCCTGCTCCCGCAGGTTGCGGAAGTCCTCGTTGCCGCCGAAGTTCAGCTGGTACGAGCTGGTCAGGGTGAGGCCGCGCTGGCTGAGCAGACCGAGCAGCGCCCGGTGCACCACCGAGGTGCCGAGGTGGCTGGCCAGGTCGTCGCCGATCAGCGGCACGCCGGCCTGCTCGTAAGCGGCGAGCAGCTCCGGCGACCGCGCTACCAGCTCGGGGGTGCAGTTGACGAACGCGACCCCGGCGGCCAGTGCCGCGCGGGCGTAGGCAGTGGCCGCCCACTGCAGGCCGGTCGGCAGCGAGTACAGCAGCACCTCGGCGTCGCTCTCCCGCAGCCGCTGGACCACTCGGCGGAACGCGGGCGAGGTCTCGTCGACGTCCTTTTCGGACAGTCCGGGGTCCACCCCCACATCCACCGCCGGCAGTTCGCCGGCCAGCAGGGGGTAGTTGTTCGGTTCGGCCAGCACGGCCTGGTGGAACTCGCGGCCCACCTTGTTCGGGTGCGGGTCGAAGGCGGCAACGAAGCGCAGGTCACTCACCCCGAGGCCGCCGATCCGCGGCCGCTTCACGCCGGGGAATTCAGATTCGGCGATTCCCTGTGCGCTCATCCGACGGTACAGCTCGGCGCCTTGGAACAGCGCGGAAATGTTGTTGCCGACGCCCGCGACGGCAAGACGAAGCGAAGCCACCATCACACACCTTCCCACAATCAGGTCGATTCGGCCGGCAAAAACCCGCCGGCATTACGGGAGCTGTCGCGAATAAGGGTCATCCAGCGACGACGGACGGCGCGCCGCAACCGCGGCGCATCGCGTCGTCGAGCAGAACCTGAGCCCGGTAGCCGTCCTCGAAATCGGCCACCGAATTCGAGTCGAGCAGGGCCCGATAGGGATTCATCGAGTTCGGGCCGAACCGCGCGGTCTCCGCCCCGCCGTCGGCAGTGGTGACGGCGAGCGTGGCGCTGCCGTCCTCCGAGTTCGCGCGGACCTCGGCGACGCCGCCGGCGCCCTGCGCCACGATCCGCACCTCGCGGCGTCCGGTCGACACCCGGGACACCAGCACCCGCGACCGGGTCGGGCCCGCGTCGTCGGCGAGCAGCACCTCGGCGATGTCCTCGGTCTCGGCGGCCAGGGTCAGGCCGTCGAACGCGCGCCGCGGATACATCACGGTGGCCGAGCCGTGCACCACCGACCATCGGCCCGGCGCGAGCCAGCGCAGCAGGTCGAACAGGTGAACGCCCTGGTCACCGAGGGTGCCGGCGCCAGCCGAGGCCAGTCGGTGCCGCCACGGCCACGAGGTCGTCGGGCCAGCCAGGAAGTCGTGGTGGAACTCCAGGTCCACGCGAGCCAGCGGGCCGAGCGGCCCGGCGCACAACTCGCGGAGCCGATCGAACGCCGGGTTCGCTCGCCACTGGAAGGTGATCATGGCAGAGGCCGCCCGGCCGCGCCGCGCGAGCCGCGCCGCCGAGTCGACGTCGGTAGTGAGCGGCTTGTCCGTGACGACGGTGAGGCCGGCGTCCAGGCCGAGGCCGATCAACTCCTCATGGGTGTCCGGCGGGCTGGCCACCGCGATCGCGTCGATGCCGCCGTCGGCGATCACCTTCGCCACGTCGTCACTGGTCCGCGGCACGTCGAATCGGCGGGCCAACTCACGGGCCCGGGTCGCGTTGTTCCGATAACAGAGCGCCTCGACGGTCACGCCGTCGCACTCGGCCAACCAGCTCAGATGATTTGCGCCGAATCCGGCTCCGATCACCGCGAAACGCACAGAAATTCCCTAATGCGGGCGAGAGCACACAATTCGAACCCCCCAGTTCGTCGCGTATTGTCAGCGACAGTAGGCACCGCGCCGCGAATCCGCAAGAGCGTCCCGGCGACGCGTGGACGAAATCCTCGGCTCAGTTGGGTTCCGGCGAGGGCTGCGGGCGCAGCGCCGGCACCGACGCGGCCACCAGGACGACCAAGAAGCCGGCGGTGGCAGCCAGCCCGGCCACCACGAACGCCCCGCGCAGGCCGCCGACGGGCAGCACCGACCCCACGATCGCCGAGCCGATCGCGCTGCCACCAAGGAAAACCGCCGTCACCCAGGCGAACGCCTCGGTGACCGTGCCGCGCGGCGCGATCTTGCCGATCAGCACGAAGCCACACGTGAGCACCGGAGCCAGGCCGAAGCCGGCGACCGCCATGAGCGCCACGGTGCCGGCCGCGCCGAGCATGAACACCAGCGGCCAGGTGCAGACCGCCAGCCCCAGCACCAGAAACACCATGCGCCGCAACGGATCCCCGGACCAGTTCCGCGCGCCGTAGCCGAGGCCGCCGATCAAGCTGCCGAACGAGAAGGCCCCCAGCAGCACGCCGGAGAACCCGGGCAGGCCGGCCTGTTCCGCGTAGGCGACGGTCGCCACGTTCAACACTCCGACCACGCCCCCGATGCACATCATGCCGAGCAGCACCATCAACAGCAGCCGGGACCGCAACGCACCGGCCCAGTCCCGGGCCCGCGGCTCGCCGCGCCAGGCGCGGACCGGCCGGATGGACACGAACGTGGCGGCACCGGCGATGCCGAGCGTGCCGATGACCAGCAGCGCGGCCGTGGTCGAGGTCAGGGCGGCGAGCCCGACCACCATCAGCGGCCCGGCCACGAACAGGATGTTCTGCAGGGCCGTGTCCAACGCGTAGGCAACCTCCACAGTGGACTCGTCCGGCAGCACGCTGGACCACATGCTGCGCAGGGCCGGTTCGAGCGGCGGCATCAGGAAGCCGGCCAGCGCCACCCCGATCAGCGCCATCGGCAGCGAGTCCGCGCCGAGCACGGCCAGCAGCACGAAGCCGAGTCCGGAGCCGATCGCGCCGCTCAGCAGCGTGACCAACTGCCCGCGCTGGTCCACGATCCGGCCGAGCACCGGGCCGCCGACCGCGGAGCAGAGGCCGTACAGTGCGGCGGCGGTGCCGACCTCGGCGTACGGCACGTCGTGCGCGCGCAGGAACAGAACGATAGCCAGTGCGCTCATGCCGTTGGGAAGGCGACCGAAGAAATTGCTGGAAAGCAGGCTCAGCGCGTGCGGCTGCGCGAGGCAGTGCAGGTACTTCCGCATCGTTCCCCATTCCCCATCGGCGTCGACCTCGGCCATCGTTCCGCATGGGGCACCGAGGTTCAACGGCACGGTGGACACCTCGGACGCACCGGTGCGAGACTGCGTCAGCCCGGACTTTCTCGTCCGATGCGCACAGTTTCCGGGGGCCGCGGGACATGGGAGCGGCCCCGGAATCGATTTCCTTCCGGACTGGTCCCGAGGAGATTTCATGCCCGAGAAAACCGGTTACGACGTTCTCGTGCTCGGCGGCGGGGTTGCCGGCTGCGTGCTCGCGACGCGCCTGAGCGAGGACCCGAGCCGCTCGGTCTGCCTGGTCGAGGCGGGTCCCGATTACGGCCCCGACCGGGCGAAGTGGCCTGCGAAGGCCCTGGACGCGCGGGTGCTGCCGCGTGACGACGTGTGGGAGAAGCAGTCCGCGCCCTACCGCATCCGGGCCAAGGTGGTCGGCGGCTCGTCATGTGTGAACGGCTGCTGGCACACCTGGGGTTCGGCCAGCGATTTCGCGGAATGGGCCGCGCTGGGCGGCGCTGGCTGGTCGGCCGACTCGCTGGGGCAATTCCGCCGAATCGTTGCCGAGAAGATGAGGTTGCGCGCGATTCCGGCCAGCGAATTGTCGGTGTGGAGCAGCAGCTCGCTGGCGGCCGCCGCCGAGCTGGGCTATCCGGAGGACGCCGACATGAGCGCGCCCGGGGTTGGCCCCGGCTACGGGTGTCCGCCGGTCAACGCCATTGGCGATCTCCGCTGGAATGTGGCATTCGCCTATCTGGACGAGGCGCGGTCGCGGCCGAATCTGCGGATCTTGAGCGGCGCGACGGTGAACCGCCTGGTGCTGGCCGACGGCCGGGTGACCGGCGCCGAGGTCGACCTCGCCGGCGAGCAGGTCACCCTGACCGCGGACACCTATCTGCTGTCCGCCGGCACCTACGGCTCGCCGTCGGTGCTGCTGCGCAGCGGCATCGGCCCGGCCGAGCACCTGGCCGAGGTCGGCATCCGGACCGTCGTGGACCTGCCGGGCGTCGGCGCGAACCTGGTCGACCACTCCTGCCTGGTGCTGCCGCTGACTCCGACCGCCGAGCTGAACGCCGCGCTGCTGGCGAAGGAGGAGGCCGGCGACCTGTACGCCAGCCAGGTGGCGATCAAGGCGGCGACGGAGTTCTGCGACGAGGGCGCCTGGGACCTGCACCTGCTACCTACGGCCGGCGCGCCGCTGTTCGGCACGCTGCCGCGCGGCCGGTACGAGGTCGGCATCGCGGCGTTCCTGATGAAGCCGGCGTCGCGGGGCCGGCTGCGGCTGCGGTCCGCGGACTACGGCGTGGGGCCGGACATCGACCCCGCGCTGTTCACCGACCCGGACGGCCGGGACCTCGCGGTCGGCCGCCGCGGCCTGGAACTGGCCGCCGAACTCGCGGCCAGCGCGCCATTGAAGGCATGGGCCAGCCCGCGCGACGAGACCCGGCCGCAGGACGCATCCGACGAGCACCTGCGCTCGCGGGCCGGCACCTACTGGCACCCGATCGGCACCTGCGCGCTAGGTGACGTTGTCGACGGCGACGCCAAGGTGCAAGGCGTGGAGAACCTGCACGTCATCGACGCCTCGATTCTGCCGACCATCCCGCGGTCCAACACCCAGCTGCCGACGCTCGCGGTGGCGGAGATGCTGGCCGGCCGGCTGGCGAACCGGTGACCGCGGCGGACGAACAGGTCGCGCTGGTCACCGGGGCGTCGCGGGGCATCGGCCGGGCGATCGCGGAGCAGCTGTCCGCCGCCGGCTACGCGGTGGTGATCAACCATCGGGACTCGGCCGACGACGCCGGGGCGCTGGCCCGGCGGCTCGAGCGCGGCATGGTCGTGCAGGCCGATGTCGCAGACCCGGTGGCGGTGCGGGCGATGGCCGCGCGGGTCATGGCGACCTACGGGCGGCTGGACGTGCTGGTGAACAACGCCGGCGCGACCATGCCCGGGGACTGGCGGACGCTGGCTCCGGAGACCTGGCGGCGCTGCATCGACGTGAACCTGACCAGCGTCTTCAACTGCATCCAGGTGTTCGCACCGATGCTGGCCCGCACCGGCCGGGGCCGCGTGGTGAACATCGGGTCCACCTACGCCGGCATGGGAGTCGGAGTGATCGCCGGGTACGCCGCGGCCAAGGCCGGCGTGATCGCGCTGACCACGTCGTTCGCCCGGGAGCTGGCACCGCAGGTGGCGGTGAACCTGATCGCCCCCGGCAACATCGACACCGAGATGACCCGGTCGGTCGGGGACGAGTTCGTGCAGTCGGTGATCGACCGGACGCCGCTGCGACGGCTCGGTGATCCGGCCGACATCGCCGCCCTGGTGCGGTTCCTGGTGTCCGAGAACGCCGCGTTCATCACCGGGCAGACGATCGTGTCCGACGGCGGGCACGCGCTGGGCTGAGACGCGCACATGCCCGGCCGCCGGCGGCCGGGCATGTGCGACTGGCTTGATTACACAGTTGAACGGTCAGACCGACGCCAGACGAGGTTCCTCGAGGACCGCGATGCGGGCGGCGGCGACGGCCGCGGTGCGCAGCGCCCATCTGGTCGTGGCGAGGAAACCCAGTACCAGTACCACAACGCCGCAACCAGCCATGAGAAGCCAGCTGGCGTGGCTGGCCGCGGGAAAGCCCGTGCGGAACGGTCCGACAACCCGGGCGGTGGCCACCGAGCCGAGGATCGCCACGCCGAGCGAGACGCCAACCTGGCGGCTGGTCGCCGCGATCCCGGACGCCACACCCGCCTGCGATCTCGGCATTCCCGACACGGCCGTGTTGGTGATGGGCGCGTTCAGCAGGCCGAAGCCGATGCCGAACACGACGTACGCGATGACGAGATACCAGACAGGCGTGTCGGCGGCGAGCACCGAGAGCAGCCCGCCACAGACGGCGACGCCGACGCCGGCGACAGCGAGCGGCAGCCGCGGGCCACGCGCGGCGACGATGCGGCCGGACACCGGGGAGAACAGCGCCGCCGGCAAGGCCATCGGCAGCGTGATCAGGCCAGCCTGCAGCGGGGTCAGTCCCCGAACGCTCTGCAGGTACAGGGCGTTCAGGAACAGGAAGCCGGCCATGCCGGCGTAGCCGCAGACCGCCGAGACGGTCGCCGCCGTGAACGGCACACTGCGGAAGAATCGCGGGTCCACCAAGGGATCCGTGCGGCGGCTCTCGTACCAGAGCAGCAACACCCCGGACACCGCGGCGGCGACGAGGCAGGCGATGATCGACGACGACCCCCAGCCCGCGCCAGGGCCTTCGATGATCGCGAACGTCGACGTCATCAACAGGACGATCACCAGCACCTGGCCGACCGGGTCCAGCGGGCGTGGACGGTCGGCCTTCGAGTCGGGCACGTACACCGCGGTCAGCACGATCGCCAGCACGCAGATCGGCAGGTTCAACCAGAAGATCGACTGCCAGCCGCCGGTGTCCACGAGCACCCCGCCGACCACCGGTCCCAGCGCCATGCTCAGGCCAGCCACGCCGGCCCAGACACCGATCGCCTGGGCGCGCTCCCGAGCCTCGGTGAAGGTGTTGGTGACAATGGACATCGCCACCGGGTTCAGCATCGAGCCGCCGACCGCCTGCACCATGCGGAAGGCGATCAGCGCGCCGATGTTCGGGGCCAGGCTGCACAGCAGCGAGCCGATGCCGAAAACCGCGAGGCCGACCTGGAAGGTGCCCCGGCGGCCGAACCGGTCGGCGGTCGAGCCGGACAACATCAGCAGGCTGGCCAGCACCAGCGTGTAGGCGTCGATCGTCCACTGTAGACCCGTGACCGGCGCGTTCAGGTCGCGCTGGATCGCCGGCAGGGCCAGGTTGACGATCGTGTTGTCCAGGCCGACGATCAGTGTGCTCATGCAACAGATCGCGAGCACCAGTGACTTGCGTCGACGGCTCAGCATGTCACCCCTAGGCAGAAGACGTCGTGACATCCGAGAGTACTCCTCATCATGCCGACGCCGTGGCGGCGGCGCGCACCGGGTGGGACAGCTCGCCGATGCCGCCGATGCGCACGGTGATCTCGTCGCCGTCCCGCATCGAGCCGCCGCCGGCCGGCGTGCCGGTGAGGATCACGTCGCCGGGCAGCAGCGTCATCAGGCGGCTGCACCGGGCCACCAGCGTGCCGACATCGCGGATCATCTGACTCGTCGAGCCGTCTTGTCTGAGCTCGCCGTTGACAGTGGTGCGGATCGTCAGGTCGCCCGGGTCGACAGCGGTGTCGATCCACGGGCCCAGTGGGCAGAACGTGTCGAAGCTCTTGGCCTTGGTCCAGTGACCGCCAGGCAGACCGACGTCCCAGGCCGTCACGTCGTTGCCACAGGTGTAGCCGTGCACCACCGAACCCCAGTCGTCCGGCGACACGTCCCGGCATCGAGCGCCGATCACGACGGCGAGTTCCCCCTCGAATCGGACGTCCTCGGCGTTCGGCGGCAGCAGCACAGGGTCGCCGGGGCCGATCACCGCGGTCGACGGCTTCAGGTTGACCACAAGGTCGTCCGTCGTCGCCTCGCCGTAATTGCGGCCGATCACCAGCACCTTGCTCGGCCGAACCGGGGCCAGCAGTCGGACGTCGTCGAGGGCGAACTCCCCGTCCGCCAGATCGAATTCGCCGAACACGTCCCCGACGACGCGTCGGATCACACCGCCGTCGACCACCCCGTGGTCTTCTCGGCCACCGACGGAGAACCTAGCAGTCAACACGTTCCACTCCTGTCTGCGAGTTCTTCCCACGCCGCCTCGGTGCGGCGCACGGCCGTCTCGGCGTCCACGTCCGGGGACCCGATCTCCGGGTCGAAGTTGGGGTCGAGAAACGCCTCGGTCAGTCCGGTGCCGGCGAGTTCGGAGAGGTCCTCGCGGATCTTCGCCGGAGTACCGGTGAACGGCTCGTTCTCGTCGCGGGCGCGGACACGAACCGCCACCCGGCAGGCGAACCGGAGGCGGCCCGGATCGGCGGCGGCGTCGCGCACCGCCGCCACGGACGCTCGGATCGTGGCGAAATCCGCCTTGCTGCTGCCGATCCACCCGTCGCAGCTCCGGCCGGCGCGGCGCAGCGCGCGGGGGCTGCTGCCACCCAGCAGGATCGGCGGATGCGGCGCCTGCACCGGCTTGGGTTCCATCCGGCACCGCGGGATCCGGAAGAACTCACCTTCGTGCTCGGGCGTTTCCTCGGTCCACAGATTCTTCAGCGCGGCGATGAACTCGTCGGACCGGCGGCCCATCCCCTGCTGCGCCACACCGGCCGCGGTGTGTTCCGCGTCGGAGCGGCCGATGCCCAGTCCGACGTCGATCCGGCCACCCGACAACACGTCCAGCGTCGCGACCTGCTTGGCCAGCACGGCCGGCGTGAACAGCGGGATGCCCAGCACGGCGACACCAATGCGGATGGCGTCGGTGTGCGCGGCGAGGTGGGCCATGGTCACAATCGGGTCCAGCACGCTGCGATGCGCCGCGCCCCACGACCCGTCAACCGGCGACAGCAGCCGTTGGAAGGTCCACAGCGAGTGGTAGCCGAACTCCTCCGCGCGCCGAGCCAGGTGAGCCAGGTTGGCCGCGGTCGCCCAGGCCCCGGAGACCGGGGCCGCAACTCCGATCTTCACCAGTCCGTCCACTTCCCGGCGCCGGCGTCCCAGCTGCGCACCTTGCGCATGTGCCGCAGCAGCGCGGCGGCCGGCACCACTCCCGTTCCGTTGCCCGTCAAGGGCTCCACCTCGTTGTTCCGCCGGTCCACGGCGAAGGCCGGCACGGTCAGCGGCTCGGCGAACCATTCGTCCGGCCGGCCGGCCTCGACGGTCACGGCGTCGAGCACGCTGGCCAGCGCCCGGCCGGCGCCCCACAGCGGGCCGGTCTCCCCCACGTGCACGCCCAGTTGGTAACCGAGCCCGGCGCCATGGGCCTGCACCGCGAGCTGGGCCGAGCGCAGCACACCGCCGCACTTCGACACCCGGATGTTGACGTAACCGGCCGCCTCGAACTCCACAGCGAGGCGCAGGTCCTGTTCGTCCACGAAGGACTCGTCCACCATGACGTCCAGGCCGGTGCTGTGCCGAAAATGCCTGAGCACGCCCCAGTCCCGCGCGGTGGTCGGCTCCTCGATCCAGGCGATGCCGAGTGCCCGCAGGCTCGGAGCCGCCGCGGCCAACTGCTCGGCCGTCCACGCGCCGTTGACGTCCACCGACACCGTTGCCGCCGTGAGCTCGCGGACGAGCTCGATCCGCCCCAGGCACTCCCCGATGTCCTTGGTCGCCTTCACCTTCACATGCCGTGGCCGGTGCGCCAGCAACTCCCGTAGCTCGGCCTCGTCCCGGCTGAGGTCGAGGACCAGCGACACCGGGATCGGGCCGTCGTCCCGACGCATCTCGGCCGGAATGTCCAGCACCAGCAAGGCATCCCGCAGCGGTCGGCCGTGGTGTCGGCAGACGGCGTCGAGCAGCGCCGTCTCCAGCGCCGCGGCGGCGGACGGCGCCGGAGCCGCGCCGCCGAGCAGACGGGACACGTCCAACCGGCCCAATGAAGACGCCGCCGACTCGAACGACCGCCAGTCGAGGACCTCGGCGAGCAGCGCGACGTCCAGGCCGGCCAGCGCCGCCACCACGGAGCCGACGGTCTCCCCCGTCACATACGGGCGGGGCGCGCCCTCGCCATACCCCCGGATGCCGTCGACGTCCACTGTGACCAGCACGGACGCGGTGGTGACACGCTTGGCACCGGCGTGGTCGAAGGACCTGATCATGGGCACCTCGGCGACGTGGATCTCGACCGAGTGGATCATCGCTCCCGCCCTCCCCGCACGAGCGCCGCCAACCAGTCCCAGTAGTCGCGGCGCGCGTCGGTGAACTCGATGTAGTGACCGTCGGCCACGAATTTCCGCTCCGTCGCCGACGGCGCCAGCGTGGTGAGGACCTGGCGCGCCGTCGGTAGGTCGATGATCCGGTCTTGTGCCGGTGTGGCTAGGAAAACCGGGTCGTCGTGCGGCGGCCAGCCGGCGACGTAGCGGTCCTCCAGTTCCACCATGACGGCCCGGGTCCGGTCCGTGATCGACCGCAGCATCAGGGGATCCGCGGCGAGCAGCGTCAGGTATCGCGGGTCGCTGGTGTAGTCCTCGTCCTTCAACCGCACGGGCGTCATCGTCAGGCCGGCGCGCCTTCGGAGTTCGCCCAGCGCGGTGTCGTCGTGCCGACGCCGCTGCTGGCCGAGTGCGGGCGCGCAGAACACCAGGGCGTCCACCGGCAACGGGCCACGTGCCCGCCAGGCGGCCAGCACGCTGCCGCCGAAGCTCTGCCCGACCACGACGATCCGTCGGTAGCGCGGGCGCAGCCGGGCCAACGCGGCATCACAGTCGTCGAGCACGGCGTCCACCGACGGCAGGTGTCCGCGCGGCCCACCGCTGCGACCGGAGCCACGGCGGTCCAGCACGTGGAGTTCGACGCCACGGGCGGCCAGTGCGGGACCGGTCTCGAACAGCCAACCGCCGTGGCTCTGAATGCCGTGAATGTAGAACACCGCCACGTCCGCGCCGGATGAATGCCAGCAGTGCAGTTTCAGCTCGGTACCATCGCCAGTGCAGACGTGGTCGAGCGAAAACGAGGTCCGTGTCACCATCGGTCAGACGCAGACCGAAACATCGGCGATGAGACCGAGCTCCTGGAGTTTGCCCAGGAAAGCGCTGTCCCGTTGCAACCAGTGGTGCTTGATCTGGGCCGTGGCCACGCCACCGTGGAACCGGTGTTCGGCCAGCCTGCGGAACGCGCCCGGAACCAGCGTCAATACCCTTACCGGCCTGAGCCGTCCGCTTCGCCGCTTCTCCGCGTATTCCACATTCACATCCTGCAGCGCCGCGTCCACGCGCCGCCCCAGGTCGCCCGCCTCGTGCCCGTCGGTACACTCGATGGCAAGAAGGTAATACGGTGGTGTGTCCCACATCGGGATTCCCGTGAACCTCGGAGAGGCCACGAGGTCGAGGCCGATCACCGAGGTCACTGCGGCGTGCACGTCCGATTCGGTCACCTTCTCGCCGGTGAACGAGCTCTGAAACCCAGCCCGCCCGAGGAATTCCAGTCGCGGTGTGGCGCCCACCCGGCCCACGACCTGGTAGACATCGCCCACATCGTACCGGTAGAGACCGTTGGCCTGGCTCATCACCAGCCGGTACTTCTCGCCGACCGCCAGTTCCTCGAATCCGACAGTGTCCGCATCGGCCGGGAGCGGGTCCCCGTTGTGCAGATCGGTCCATGGCACGAATTCGAACAACCCCTGGTTCACCGCGAGCGGACCGGCCGATTCATGCCCGTCCACGGGCAGCGTGACGATGCCCTCCGTGCCGGTGGTGCTGAACGGCAGCGTCGGCACGTCCGGCGCGACCTGCGCCAGCCATGGGCCGTAGAGGCCGGCGGAGGCAGAGTTCCAGCACACCAGCAGCCGCAGGCTCGGCCACAGGTCGGTGAGCCGCAGACTGTCCCCCGCCAACCGCCGGGCGAGGCGTTTACCCAGATCAGGACCCACGTCGCCGATCAGACGGTCGGCATTCGCGCGCAGCGTCTCGGCCAGCATGACGATCTTGGACGGGTTCACCGACACGATCAGTCGGACGTCGGCGCCGGCCAGCCGCAGCAATTTGCCGTACAGCGAGTCGGCGAGGTCGCGGGCCACCGGATCGCGGGCGAACCAGTTCTCGTGTCGCCACGGCGGCAGCCAGTCGTCGACGTCGTCGGTGACCGGACGCTCGGTGATGCTGTACACCGGGAACCCGTTCTCCCGAAAGCGCACCGGCGCCGGTTCCCAGGACAGGTCGAGGACCGATCCGGCTGGCAGCGGCTCACCGCCGAGCTTGTCGAAGTACAGGCCCCACTGTGCATAGAGCGCCGGTCCACGATATTTTCGGCGCCAGTGTCCGGTGGTCGGCACCAGTTTCGCCGAGCCGGTCGTTCCCGACGTCTTGAGAAATGCATACGGGTCGTCCAGGGTCAGCACCCGGCGCTCTCCGGCCAATTGTCGCCGCACATAGGGCGCCAGTTCGTCATAACCGCGGATCGGCACCGCCTTTTTCCAGCCGTCCAGCGTCGCCACGCCGGTCAGACCGTGTTCCGCGCCGAACGCGGTCGGCGCAACGCCGGCCAAAATGTCCATAAACACCGATTCAGCGGCATCGCCCGGTCGTTGGTAGATCGCCTGTTGCGCCAACAGCGCGTCCCTGGTGCGGTTGACGAATTTCCGGCACGGCTCTGCATTACCCACAGCGGCCACACCCCTCCCCTTGTGATCGAAGCGGATCAGAGCAGATGACAGCATGAATTACCCGAGCGGCAAATGAACGGACTTCCCCCTGGCGACGTCCCGAACGTACCAATACGAACCGGGAGCGGTCAACGCCGCACAAGAACGCCGGCGCCGCACAAAGAGTTCACAAAACACTCGCTGTGCGGGTCACCGATGCTAACGTCCCGACCATGACCGATTCGGTGACAAGGTTCAGCAACTTTGCTGATTTCTACGACCACGCCCGGCCCAGTCCGCCGACGGAACTCGCCGAGTTCATCCGGCAGTGGATCGGCCTCGAGGACCCGGCCGTGGTCGACATCGGCGCTGGCACCGGACTGGCGACGGCGCTGTGGCCGCGCGCCATCGGCGTCGAGCCGTCCGACGAGATGCGGGCGATCGCCGAGGCGCGCGGACTGACCATGGTGTCGGGCTCGGCCGAGGCAACCGGCCTGCCCGACAAATGCGCCGACGTGGTGACAGTGAGCCAAGCCCTGCACTGGTTCGACCCGAAGCTTGCTTTCCCCGAGGTGGTCCGCCTGCTCCGCCCGGGCGGCGTGCTCGCCGCGTTCGACCACGACTGGCCGCCGGCCGTGGACGCCGAGGTTGACGCCGCGTACCGCGAATTCGAGGAGACGCACTCGGCCATCGAGGCCGCGCGCGGCTTGCGCCCCACCTTCGCGGCCAAGAAGGACCATCTCGGCCGGCTCCGGGAGAGCGGTCTGTTCCGGCACGTCACCGAGGTGTGCCTGCATCACCAGGATTCCGGTGACGCGCAGCGGCTGATCGACGTCGCCAGCAGCCAGGGCGGCGTGATCGCGCTGCTGAACGGCGGGGCCAGCGAGGACGAGATCGGCCTGACCAAGCTGCGTAAGGTCGCCGGCCGGCGGCTGGCTACGCCTAAGCCGTGGCACTGGACCTACCGGATTCGACTGGCCAGCGTCTGACCGGCGGAATTCCAGGGGCTCGTCGCTTTCGTGACGAGCCCTTTGCCATGTCCGGAATCAGCGCGCGTGCTCGAGTTCCCGGTCCAGCACGTCGATCAGCCGGGTCCGCAGGTGCTCACCGAACTCCCGGGCGATCAGGTCCACGATCGGCCGCACGCGGAAGAGCTCCACCCCGCGGTTCCCCATCTCGGCCAGCTCGGCCGCCGTCGGATGCGTGAAGTAACGGGCCTGGTCCTCCTCCTGGGGCACGGATTCCAGGGCATTGCCGGCAGCGAGGTCGTCCACGGCGGCGAGCACGAGCGTCGCGGCCACCGCCCGCTGTCGGCACATGTTCTCCAGCACCGACGCCGCGTGGTCCAGCGGCCGGCCACCGATGGCGATGATCGGGCCGGCGTCCCAGCGCTCATCGACGTGGTGCAGGGTGAAACCCGCGTCCCGGTCGCCGGCCGCGAGCGCGCGGGAGAACGTCAGCACGCCCCGGTACGCCGGCAGGAAGCCGGGGTGCAGGTTGGCGAACACGCCGTGCGAGCGCAACACCTCGATCAGCGGCCGACCGAACTTCTGGTAGCAGCGCACCGACACCGTCAGCCCGACCTGGTGCGCGGCCAGGAAAGCCACGAACGCCGGTGCGTTGACGTTCGCCACCTGCCGCACGGTGACCTGCGGCGCGTACAGCTGGGCGATGCCAGCTGGCGAGTTGGACCGGCTCGGATCGGGCGTCACGTGCGGGTACACGTGCTCGGCCAACAGCGCCCGCTCGATCGTGTACAACCGGCGCAGCGCGGCCGGCGCCTGGGAATTGGGCCGGTTCGCGGTGTAGTTCAACAGCACCTCGTGCCCGCGGGCGAGCAGCTCCGGCAGCAGATCGTTGACGATGAGGTGCGATGTCAGGTCGCTGCCGATCAGGAACGCGATCTTCATGTCCGTCCAATGCGGTTGGTGGTCAGGCCGACAGCGCGGGCACGCGCTTGGTCATCGCCGCGGCCAGCTGTCCAGTCAGCGCGCGGGCGTTAACCAAGTTGGTCTCCACGGAGTTGGTGTAGAAGTGCACGCCCCTGGTCAGCGGGCCGACGAAGAACACCCGAGCGGCCAGCCCGCCGGCGGCGTCACGGACCCGCAGGGTGGCGAAGTCCACGTCCACGCCGCCGAGCGGGTGCGCCCGCAGCCTTCCGGCGTGGGTCATGGCCCTGACCAGCGGCGAGTCCACCAGCCAGGGGTTGAATCCGGTCCCGGTCGCGTTGACGAGGTGATCGACGGTGGTCGTCCCCACGCGGTCGCCGACCTGGTGCGCGATGTCGAAGCCGCCGTCCGCGTTCGGCGCCACAGACCGGACGCGTGGACGCACGCGGAGTTGACCCCGCTCGGCAAGGTCCGCGATCCGCCGGGCGTTGACCAGCGGGATCGGATGCCGCCAGCCACTCCAGCCGGAATGCAGCCGACGCAGGAACGCGGTCTTCGCCGCGTCGGTCATGTGGTGCCACACCAACGGAGTCAGCTCCGAGGTGCTGTCGAGCACGTCGTACCAGCCGGCACGACCGTGCACGGCATCGTCGATGTCGCTACGCAGCAACGCAATCGGGTCGCCCTGGCGGGGCCCGGTGGCTCGACGCCAGTCCACGAGGGACCCGAGTTCGGACCGCAGCAGCCCGGCCACCTCGGCCAGACCGAGCTTGCGGCCGGCGTCGTCGGTCAGCCGCAGCAGGTTCTCCTCGGTGACGTGCCGGAGCCGGTGCGGCCGCAACACCGCTGGCTGCACCCGGGGCAAGCCTCGGCTGCGGGTGAAACACGTGACCGGGCCCTCGTGCCCGGACGAGCGCAGCGACAGCAGCACGTCCACCGCGGTCAGGCTGGAGCCCAGCACACCGACCCGCGCGCCCACGGGTGGCATCGCGGCGCCAGCACGCCATGGATCGTGCACGTACCGGGGATGCGGACGTAGTTCCTGGTATGTGGTCGGTGGCAGATCACCGACACAGAGCACAGCGTAGTCGTATGGCGGCAACGGCGCCGTCGCGACCAGCCGGACTTCGTTGTCGTCGAAATAGCAGTCGCGCACCTCGCACCGCACGACCTCGGTAGAGATGCCAGCGGCGTCAGCTCGTGACATCGCTTCCGACAACCTGGCTCGTAGATATTCACCGAACCGGTGCCGTGGGATGTATGCGGCCGCGTCTCGCTTCCCGCCGAGCCAATCGACGAAATCGTTCGGCCGGTCCGGAAAGACGCTCATCGTGCCGGCCTGCATGTTGAGCAGGTGGTCATCGCTCTGCGTGCCGTACGCCACCCCCGCCCCGACCTGGGAGGACCGCTCGACCAGATGAATCTCGGTGCCGGCGCCGACGCCGGCGGTGAGCAGGTGGTCGACCAGGTGGACATAGGTGAGGACGCCGGTCGCGCCCATCCCGACCACCGCGACGCGTGTGACAGGTCCCACCCTCGACATGTTTCTTCTCCCCCAAGCCAAGCGAGCGCTCAACGAAACCCGCACAATTAACCAGCGGCCTGAACAATGACGGAAATTTCTACGGAACCGACCGTACTGCCAGGCCGGAGACGTGCGCAACCGACGGCATTCGACCCGACAAAGCACCGAAACAGCCGTGGAATACCATGACAATAATGCGCGTAGCTGCGCGTGAGTGCCGCGGACTGTCGGGAGGGGGACAATGTTCGACAAGAGCGAGAATCGGGACGATTACCAGCACACCCCGGGCCCGATCGCGGCGATGGCCCGTGACCTGGCCGACGCACACTTCATCGAGCCGCACCGGCACCGGCGGGCCCAACTGGTGTACGGCACCAGCGGTTCGCTGATGGTCGGCACGCCGCACGGCACCTGGGTGGTGCCGGCGCACCGGGCGGTATGGGTGCCCGGCGGCGTCGAGCACTCGGTGCGGGTGGCCGGCGTGGTCACCATGCGCACCCTCTACCTGGACCCGAACCACTGCCGCGAACTGCCCGACCACTGCACGGTGATCTCGGTGAGCCCGCTGCTGCGCGAGCTGATCGAGGCCGCCACCCGCATCCCCGTCGACTACGACCCGGACAGCCGTGACGGCCGGGTGATGGCGCTGCTACGGGACGAACTGCGGCCGGCGGCCATCCCGGCGCTGCAACTGCCGATGCCAGCCGACCCCGAACTGGCCGGCATCTGCGCGGAGATCCTGCGCTGCCCGCACGAGGATCGCTCCCTCCAGGACTGGGCCGACAGCCGCTATCTGAGCCGCCGCACGCTGGCCCGCAGATTTCGCGCCGTCACTGGTTACAGCCTGGGCCAGTGGCGGCAGCAGGCCCGTCTGCTGGCAGCGGTACGGATGCTGGCCGCGGGGCGGCCGGTGGCGCTGATCGCCGTCGAACTCGGCTACGACAGCCCGAGCGCCTTCAGCGCCATGTTCCGGCGCGAACTGGGCGTGTCGCCGAGCAAGTACTTCGTCGACTGACCCGATCTCGACGGGGCCCGGCCCGTGCGGCATGGCCGGTCCCGGTCTGTCGCCGTAAATTCAGGCCACGTGCTCACTCGTCGTCTGACCGCGGTGCTGGCCGCCACGTGCGCCGTCACCTCGTCCAACATCTACCTGATCCAGCCAGTGCTCGGGCAGGTCGCCGCCGATCTCCGGATCGGCGAGGGCGCGGCCGGCATCATGCCGACCGCCACCCAACTCGGCTACGCCGGCGGCATCCTGCTCCTAGTGCCGCTCGGCGACATCCGCAACCGCCGGCCGCTGATCCTGGCCATGATGGCCGCCACCACGCTCGCGCTGGCCGCCGCCGCGCTCGCGCCGTCGATGGGCTGGCTGGCCGCGGCCGGCTTCGCGATCGGCCTGCTCACCCCGATCCCGCAGATCGTGCTGCCGCTCGGGGTCGCGCTGGCCGGCGGAGAACGCAGTGGTCACGTGGTCGGCATACTGCAAGGCGGCCTGCTGGTCGGGTTGCTCGCCTCGCGGGCGTACGCCGGCGCGGTCGGCCAGATCATCGGCTGGCGGGCGGTGTACTGGTGCTCGGTGGCGATGATGGTCATCGTCGGTGTGATGCTGCTGCGGATGTTGCCGAGCGCGCCGCCGCGGGCGCGCATCGGCTATCCGGCGTTGCTCCGCACGTTGCCGAAGCTGTTGCTGGGCAACAAGACCGTGCTCGGCGTGTGCGCGGCGAGCGTGGTCGTCGGCGTCGCGTTCGGCGCGTTCTGGAACACGCTCTCGTTCGTGCTGCTGCACGAGTTCGGCCTCGGCCCGGCGGTGGTCGGCCTGTTCGGGCTGGTCGCCGCGGCCAGCGCGCTGACATCGCCGATGGCCGGTCGGTTCACCGACCGGTTCGGGCCCCGCCTGGGCCAGCTCACGCTGCTCATCCTGGTCCTGCTGGGCTGGACAGCGCTGGCCGTCGGCCCGCACTGGATCGGCTGGTTCGTGATCGGCACCGTGCTGCTGGACATCGGCGTGTGGGGCAACCAGGTGGTGAACCAGGCGGTGCTGTTCGGACTGGACGCCGCCCACCACAACCGGTTGAACACCCTGTACTTCTTCACCCGGTTCCTCGGCATTGCCGCCGGTTCCGCATTCGGCGCGCAGCTGTGGGAAGACGGCGGCTGGACCGCGGTCTCCGCGCTCGGACTGCTCGCCGCCGCCGTCGCTCTGCCGGCCGCCATCCTGGTGGCCCCGCGCCGTGAGCCGGCGCCGGCACCGCGGTGAGGATCTGCCCACTCCCAGACGACAGATCCTCACCTCTGACCGAATGTCACGCACTGGCCCGGAATGTCACGCACTGGCCCGGAGTCGCCGCTCCAGGAGGCTCGCGAACTCCTGCCAATCGGCGGCGTAGTCCCGGGCCAGCTCCAGGACCGCGCTCGCGCAGTGCGGCGGCACCGTGTCCACCAACCGCTCCCGGCTCTCCACGCCCGCTTTGTTCACTTCCAGCAGCCGCAACAGGAACCGGCCGGCCTCAGTGAACCGCAGCGACGGATCCCGCCGCAGGTTCTGCAACGTCGACGTCCGCTCGCCGGTCGGCTTGCGCCCGTTCACCTCGACCGCGCCGCGGTTCTCCAGGCTCCGTTGCCGGGGCGGCAGGACATCCTCGCCCCGACGCACCCGGTCCCGCACGTCCCGCGCCGTGCCAACCGAGATGCCGGCGACCTTGGCGATCTCCCGCAGCGACGCCTCCGGATTGACCGCGATCAGTTCGCCAGCCAGCTTCCGACCGCTGGCGCCGTTGACCGGCCGGGACCGACCGTCACGGCCGACCCGGGCGTGCAACTGCGCACTCTGCGCGGTTGCACGCCGCCGGATGCCCGCGACGGTGTTCGGCGCAAGGCCCGTGCTGCGGGCGATCGCGCGGTCCGACCACTGCGGGCGAGCGGCGATGATACGGGCGGCCGCCGCCGTCCGGTCAGCGAGCGAGAGCGGCAGTCCGTGCGCGATGTTGGATTCGACAGCGAGGACAAAGGCATCCTCGTCGTCACCGTCGTAGAAGCAGACGCCGATCTCCCGCTCACCGCGCAGCATCGCCGCCCTCAGCCGGTGCGCGCCGTCGATCACGCGCATCGTGCCGCGCTGCACGAAGATCGGCGGCAGATCGGCCTGCGACTCGGCCAGCACACGGGCGTGCTCCTCGCTCTCGCCGTCGAGCCGGGGCGAGTCCGGCGGCAGCAGCGCGCCGACCGGAACGAGGACCACATCGGTCCGATCGAGGTACGCCGCCGCGCGTAGGCGATGGTCATCCGGCTCCGCGGCGTCGGCCGCGGAGACCGTGCTGTCAAACCGATTCACTCGATATCCCCCATTGGCCGGGCGCGGGCGCGACTGCGGCGCCCCGTCCGTCGTCTTCGATCACACCGGAACTGGTGGGCCGCGGCTGTGGCGACGGCACGCGTACCGCGGCGCGCCCCTGACTGCGGCCGTCGTCTCGTGCCGGTTTGCGCAGTTCGGCCAGCCGTCGTGCCGGCCCGGACGCCGTCGACTCGGCTGCGGCCGTGCCGGCCGCCGCCCCCAGTGTCGACTGGTCCTCCACCGTCCGTCACGCTCGACCAACAGTTGAGCCCACACCACCAGGACTACCCAATCGATCACTACAAGTCAACCAGATAGGCACCGAGGGCGATCCTTCTCGACTGTCAGTCCACTCCGCTAATCTCGACGCATGACCGACCCCGGAGACCCAGTGCTGGCCACACGACTGGACTCGCTGTTCCGGTTCAGCATGCCGGGCAACCGCCACTGGACCAACGACGAAGTCGCCGAGGCCATCAAGCAGACGGACCCCGAGCTCCGTGTGAGCGGGTCGTACCTGTCGGCCCTGCGCAAGGGCCGGCGGACACGACCGTCGCCGGAGCTGCAGGCCGCGCTGGCCAAGTTCTTCGGCGTGTCGCCCGCGTACTTCGTCGACGCCGAATACGCCGAGCAGGTCGACTGCCAGCTGGCCCTGCTGGACCAACTTCGGCAGGCCGGCGTGCAGGGCATCGCGCTCCGGGCGATCGGTCTGCCGCAGGACAGCCTGGAGGCGATCACCGCCGTGCTGGACCAGATCCGCCGCCAGCGCGGGCTGCCACCCGTCGACGACGAGAACGACCAATGAACCTGCGGCAGCGCCGGACACTCCGGCGACTACACAGGCGGTGCTCCGCGCGGCTGGCCGGGCTGGCGCTGGGGGACCTCCACCGGATCCGCGCCCAGCTCTCCCAGCGCCGGGGACGGCCCATCCATCTGCTCCCAGCCACGCTCGGCGCTACCGCGCCCTCCGGCTGCTGGCTCGCCGTCGGCGAGGCGGACTTCATCGTGTACGACGCGAACACCTCCACGCCGCACCAGGAACACATCATCGCCCACGAGCTCGGCCACATGATCTGCGGCCACCGCGGCGTGCTCGACGACACCAGCATCGACACCCTATTTCCCGGCTTGGACCCGCGGCTGGTGCGGGAGGTGTTGCACCGCACCGGTTACACCGACGACCAGGAGCAGGAGGCCGAGATCCTGGCCACGCTGATGCTGCACCGGCTGCCCGGCCACGACCCCGTCCCCGAGCACACCCCCGTGACCAGGCGAATCCGGGACTCGCTGGCGTAGTCAGGCTTCGTCGAGCACAGCTCGGACGCGGGAAACGCGGTCCCGCCACCAGGACAGCCGTTCCGGGTCGGTCATCGCGTAGCGGTCAAGTAGCTCCGGGTTCGGCGTCGGCGCCTTGACCGGCGCCGGGAGGTGGCCGTCGACCACCCGGAACGACTCGTCCGCGGCCACGACGTCACCCGTCAACAGCGACAGAGTGCCCAGGCCGCAGGCAAAATCCAGCTCCGGCAGTGCGGCGGCCAGCGCCAGCTGCGCGGCCAGACCGACGCTGGTCTCCAGGGCCGAGGAGACCACCACCGGCAGGCCCGCCGCCTCCGCGACCCGCATCGCGCGCCGGACACCGCCCAGTGGGGTGCACTTGATCACCGCGACGTCGGCCGCGCCGGCCACCGCCACCTTGAGCGGATCCTCGGCCCGGCGGATCGACTCGTCGGCCGCGATCCGCACGTCCACCTTGCGCCGCACCGCCGCCAGCTCCGCGATCGTCCGGCATGGCTGCTCCACGTACTCCAGGCCGCCGGCCGCCCGTTCCAACTGTTGGATATGCCGGATCGCAGTGTCCACGTCCCATACCGCGTTCGCGTCGACTCGCACCTTGCCGTTCGGGCCCAGCGCGTCGCGGGCCGCCTCCAGCCGGGCCATGTCCTCGCCCAGCGAGTCCGGATGGTCGGCAACCTTCACCTTCGCCGTGCCGCAGCCCGAGTTGGCCACGATCTCGTGCGCCTGTTCCGGCCCGACCGCCGGCACCGTGCAGTTGATCGGGATCCGGTCCCGCACCGGCGCCGGCCAGCCGAGAGTGCATTGCTCCACCGCGGTACCCAGCCAAGTCGCGGCCACGGCGTCGTCGTAGTCGTCGAACGGGCAAAACTCCCCCCACCCGTTCGGGCCCCGCAGCAATGCCCCCTCCCGGGTCGTGATGCCCCGGAACCGGGTCGTCATCGGGATCGAGTAGAACCTCGCGTCGTCGAAGGCAATGGCGTCACTGTCGGTCACGTTTCCCCACCCTAGCGTGTTTCCAACGCTTCTTTGCGAGTGTCACTCACCACAGCACGCCGGGGCGCGTCACCTCAACCCCGGGTGAGCAGAGCGACCAAATCATCGTGGATACTCGGTGCCGCGATCAGAAAGCCCTCCCCGAACAAGTCGGCCGGGACATCAGCGGGCACGGGCACCTGTGGGCTTCCAGAAGTCGGTTCACGCGTCCGACCTGGGGCAACGGACACGTGCCGGGCAGGGCATGATCGCCATCCGTGGTGCTGCGTCTGCTCTATCTGATCTTCCTGAGGCTGGTGGGCCTGCTGGTGTTGCTCGGTCGCTCGTCGGCGTCGAAGGACGTCGAGTTGCTGGTGCTTCGCCACGAGGTCACCGTGCTGCGCAGAGGCAACCCGAAACCTCGCCTCGACTGGGCCGACCGGGCCGTGGTCGCCGCGTTGGTCCGCCTGCTGCCCACGGGGCTACGGCTGCACAGGTTGGTCACCCCCGCAACGATCCTGCGCTGGCACCGACGCCTGGTCGCCGCGAAATGGACCTACCCACATCGGGTCGGCCGTCCGACCGTCGATAAGGCGATTACCAGGCTGATCGAACGGATGGCCACCGAGAACCACAAGTGGGGCTACAAGAGGATCCAGGGCGAGCTGCTCAAACTTGGACACCGGGTCGGTTCCTCGACGATCCGGCGAATCCCGAAGCAGGCGCGCATACCTCCCGCACCGGACCGGTGTACCGATACGACCTGGCCGCAGTTCCTGCGCACGCAGGCCTCGACGATGCTGGCGTGCGACTTCTTCCACGTCGACCGCGCGGTCACCCTCCAGCGGATCTGCGTGTTGTTCGTGTTGGAGGTCGGCAGCCGCTACGTCCACGTTCTCGGCACGACCTGTGGGGCTCGAAAACTCGTTGTCACAGCTCAGGATGCGTAGCGGTACTCGTTGATGACTCCCCCAAAGACCCGGGTCCGTAGGAGCCTGGGGGCCTTCAAACCGGGTTCGGCAAGGGGT
>NZ_QUNO01000038.1 GCF_003387475.1 Kutzneria buriramensis
GCTCGCCGCCGGCGACACGATCACCGTGGACGCCACCGGCGCGGCGATCCTCGACCGCGCCAGCTGGCTCGCCCTGGCCCGGGATCACGCCGTCCCGGCCACCGCGCTCGTGCTGCGGGTGACCCTGGCGACCGTGCTAGCGCGCAACGCCGACCGGGCCCGGCAGGTCCCCGCCGACGTCGTCACCGCGATGTGGACCGCGATCGACCGCACCACCGCCGCCGAACTGCTCGCCGAAGGCTTCCGCTCTGTGATCGAGCTGCGCGAGCACTGACACGCTCCCAAACAGGGAAAACGCTGCACTGAACTCCAGTAGGTACAGGAAGCAAGGAGGGGTACCCATGGCTCAGCCCACGCCGGTCGCCGCCGACCGGGACGGCGCCACCGACACCGAGATGACGCTGATCCTCACCGAGTACGACCAGGTCAAAGGCGAGCAGCGCAACCGCATCCAGCACCGCGACGGCCTCGTGTACACCACGATCGCCGCGATGGGCGCCGTCATCGCCGCCACCATCGGCCAGCACAACGCCGCGGTGCTGTTGCTGCTGCCGCCCGTGGCCATCGTGCTGGGCTGGAAGTACCTCGCCAACGACGAGAAGATCGGCAGCGCCAACCGCTACGTGCGCGAGCAGTTGTCCCCGCGAGCCGCCGAGATCGCCGGCGTCCCCGGGGCGTTCGGGTGGGAGAGCTACCACCGGACCGGCGTGTTCTGCCGGGCTCGCTGGCTGGTGCAGCTAGCGGTCGATCTGCTCGCCTTCACCGTGCTTCCGGCGGCCGCGCTGGTCGGGTTCTGGGTCGTGGGCCCCTGCCCGGCCGGCCTGGCGGTCGTGTCCGTCGCCGAGGCCTTGCTGTTGACCGGGTTCGGCTGGCTGGTCTGGCTGGCGTGCCGGCCTCTCACCGGACACGACACCCGGCATGCCCAGTTGTAGCCCCTCAACGCTCTGCGTGCGAAACCTGCTCCAAACAGGGAGAACAGCCTCTCCGACGCACTGAAATCCAGTAGGTCCAGGAACTTGAACCCGAGCGCCTTGAGTCGCTACCCTGGCATCCGGCTCGCGCACAGCCCGTTGTCGCCGCACCGACGCCCACGCCGTCACGCGGATGCCGACCAAGGTCTTTGATCGCGCAACTCGCACCATCCCGTACGTGACCCGTGCCGTCGTATGTCGACCCGGGCGCCGGGGCGTGGGGCCGCCGCCCATGGAGATCGACCATGACTCGCGACGATCCGTTCAAGACCCGCGTCCGCCAGCGGATGGCCGTCACCGACGAGAGCTACACCCAGGCCCGCCGGCTGCTCGCCGACTACCCGGCCCCCACCGCCGACGAGCTGGCCATCGCCATGGTGGTCGAGCAGCGCTACGAGGCCCCTGCCCTGCTTCCCGACATCCGGTTCGCGCTGCCCGACCACTTCGGCCAGCCCGGCCCGGACGGCGAGGTCCGGCTGTCCGGCCGCGGCGAGTGGGTCGCCGGACAGCCGTGCCTGGCCATCGAGCTGATCGCGATCAGCAACAACCCGACCAACAAGATCCCGGGCGCATGGTGGACGTCGTTCGGCATCGAGCTGCACGAACACGGCTGGGCCTACTCGACCGCCGGCGCCGGCACCCTGGACTGGACGCTGACCCTGCGCCCGGTGCAGGGCGACGTGTGCGCCCCGACCGCCGTCCGCCTGGCCTATCCCGATGGAAAAGCCCTGTTTGATGGGCCTGTCGCGCTGTCGCCGGACTGGCTGACGAAGGTCCGCTCGCACCCGGCCGGCCTGCTGATCGTGGCCGGCCCGGTGTCCGGCAGCCAGTTCCCGCGCCGCTTCACCGACGGCCTGGTCGCCGACATGCTCAGCACTGCCGACCTGATCGCCACCCGCGTCCCGGTGACCATGGACTGGTCGCTCACCACGGGCATGACGGCCGAGGAGATCGCTGTCACGCGCATCGAGGGCCAGGGCGTGCGGGCGCTGCCGGCCGACGCCACGCCGGCGCAGCGCGCCCGCGCCGAAGCCACCTGGCACTCCATGCGCCAGGCCGACGAGGCCTGCCGCTGCTCCGGGACCGGCTGCCACCACGGCAAGGCGCATGACGACGGCGAGGACGAGCCCTGTCCCGGCCGGCTGCTGCACATCGACCGGTTCCCCGGCTCGCTGTGGACGACGGCGGCCTGGCACGACGTGTACGCCTGCGACACCTGCGAGGAGCTCTTGGAGGCCGAGGCCACGCTGCCCGACCTGCCGTGGGGCGAGCACTACACCGAGGCCTCTGCCGGCGGCGGAGAGCCGCGTGGCGGCACCCGCGTGTACGCCGGCGTGCGCCACCCCAACTTTCCCGAGTTCGACGAGGAGGACCAGCCCGTGGACGCGGCCGAGGAGTTCGACGAGGACTACTACGGCTCCGACGACCCGAACGACCCCGACTACGTCTTCTGCCGGGAGTGCGGCGCCGACAACGAGTACAGCTGTGACTGCTGACCTCGCCGCGGCCGCGCTCATCGACCGGGGCCTGGCGGTGTTCCCGCTGCCGCCAGGCGCCCGCCGGCCCGACCAACGCGGCTGGTCAGCGCGGTGCACGACCAACCCCGCCGACGTGCGGAGCAGGTGGCCGGCGCAGGCCAACATCGGCGTCGGCTGCCGCGCCAGCGGTGTCGTCGTGCTCGACCTCGACCGGCACGCCCACGGCCCGGACGGCGTCGCCGCGTTCACCGAGCTGTGCGCGCGACACCAGCAGCCGCTCCCCCGCACGCTGCGCGTGCGCACGCCCCACGGCCAACACCTGTTCCTGCGTGTCCCCGCCGGCGGGCCGCCGATCGACAGCAGCTCCGGCACCGCCTCGCCGTTCGGGCCGGGCATCGACGTCCGCGCGCCCGGCCAGCGCACCGGCGGCTACGTCGTCGGCGCCGGCTCCGTCGTGGACGGCGTGCGCTACGAGATCGACCAGGACCACGACATCGCGGACCTGCCGGCATGGCTGGCCGCCCTGCTCCTCGAGGAGGACCGGTGAGGATCACCATCGAGGGCGACCTGGCCGAGCTCGCCGAGGCCGGCGCACGCCTCGGCGAGGTGTTCACGTTGACGTCGGTCTCCGAGCCGTACGAGAACACCCGCCCGGGCCGGCCTGGGTTCGGCAAGTTCCGGCTCTACGTCCGGGCCGAACTGCCACCGCCCGACGGCCGCCGGAACTAGTCCGCATACCCATCAAACAGGGAAAACACGCCTGCGTGCCATGTCGGACAGGCCGGTGGAAAGACTCTTTCCACACCCACTGAAGGCCAGGAGCATCAGGGAAGCACTGCGCGCGGCCCGGGACCAGCTCGACGGTCTCGGGCCGTTGTCCTGCAGACCGCCGGCGGCGGTGCCCACAGCCATGGTGCTGACGGGGATGGGTCGACGGCGGACGGGGGCGAAGTGGTGACCAATAGATACTTGTCGGCGTCATCGTCGGCGGCGACAACGCCCCCTGAGCTGCAACAACAGGACCGCCGCCGCAGACGGGTCCGGTACGGGCGGCAGTACGGAGGGCGGCACGGGCGGGAGTACGGGCGGCGGCACGGAGGACGGTACGGGCGGCGGTACGGACCGCTGAGCCCCCCCGGCCAGCGTCCCGACTGCCCCGTCCAGCCGACGTTGGCGGAGCTGGTGGCCGAGAGGCCGGCCTGCATGGCGTGAGCCAGACGTGGGTCGAACGTGGGTTGGACGGTTTGCCCCCGGAGCTCGTTCTCCAGCACCGTGTCGCTCATGACGAACGTGATCCGGGCCGAACTGGTCCGTGAGGTGCTGGATGACGTGCTCATGGCCGAGAAGCGGGCGGAGCAGCCAGCTCTGCCCGCGGAGGAACTCTCCCCGGAGCTGTGGACCGTGATTTGGGGCCACGACAAGGAGGAGGAGTCAGGCAAGGACTACCAACTCGCCGCGCTGGTCGGTCGCGTACTGGCGGAAGCCACCTTGATCCGCGCCACGGTGTCGTGGACGCTCGCCGGCACCCCACCAGCAGGGCGCACCCTGCCCGAAGCCGTCGCCGATCTTGGGATCACCCTGCACGAGAGGTGGCCGACCACGTGGCGATGACCGAGCCGGAACGGACACCAGCGGGCGCTGCCGACACCCGGCGGACGGACGTGGTCGAGCTGTCCGTGCCCCGGCACGATCTCGGCATGGAGACCGAGCTGCGCGTGCAGGCAGCGGTGTGGTTACTCGACGACGGCCCGCTTGCCTTCCTGTTCTGCGACGATCCCCGCCGCACGGCCGAGACCACGGCCGCCGGCGAAAGTGTTGACCTGCTGTTCTCCACGGTTCACGAGTTCGGACTGCCGTGGCTGCATCCCGACGACGAGCTCACGTTCGCGCCCGCCGCCGGCTGGTGGTGCCGCGTCGAGGGCCAGGACCAGATCACCGTGGAGTGGCCCGGCCCGACCGGCTACCCGTTCCTGTTCGACCTGGACCTGCCATGGCCCCCTGGCTGGTGGGACGCCGCCCGGGCGAGAGGCTTCGTGGTCCTGCTGTGCGGGCGCTTCGCATCGCTCGGGGAGCGCGAACCCTACGACGTGCTCATGGCGGCCGCCGCCGACGGCGGTCTCGCCGGCGGCGCCGTCCCCTTCGAGTCCCGCCGTGGCGTCTGACCTGAGCCTGCGGCACACGTCCCAGTTCGCTGACGAACACCTCGTCGACGAGCGCGCACGGTCCCGAGCGGACCGCCCATCCATGGCCGTCGCCCCTGACATGCTCCCCCGTGAACCAGGCCAGCAACGCTCCAAACAGGGAGAACACCGGCCAAGCGTTCGTCTGAAATGGACTGACCGAAGACGGCTCCGAGACCGCGGCGCGCCACGTCGACGCGGTCGCGCGGGGAGAGCACGATGCCCTCGTGAACCGTGACGCCGTGACGCCGCCGAGGGCGACCTGCGGCTACCTGATGCGGGGACCAGGAGTGCCCTGCGGACTGCCGCCTGGGCACGACCTGCCGCACCGGCCTGGGGAGCCGCGGTTCGCGGTGCTGCCGGCGCCGGTCGCTTCCAAGCCGCTGGTCTCCCGGCGGCAGGCCCGGCGAGCCGAGCTCGACGCCGCCTACCGCGACCAGCTCAACCTCGCGGCCGATCAGCCGCTGCCCGGCGCGCTGGGCAGCACAGGAACGCGGCCCAAGGACAAGTCACCTGCCGCCAGGGCCGCCACGAGAAAGCGGCGACAACGTGCGGCCCGCCGCCGGGCTGAGCCGTCGGCGACCAGCACCACGAAGTCGGCCATGCCCCGGGCGGCGGTGCCGAAGGCCACCGAGCCCAGCACCTGCTCGGCGTGCGGCCGCGAGGTCCCCGCCGGCACCCCGATCGGCCAGTACCTCGGGCAGCAGGCCCACCGCACCTGCGCCAGGCAGCGCCAGGCCCAGGACGAGATCCTGCGGGGCACTACCTTCCGCGGGCATCAGGCATCGACCTGGCGACGAGGGCGCGGGCCCGGCAGCGTGGCGTGACGGCCTGGGGGCCACCTGCGCCACGGCGACAACGTCCTGATCGGCGCGCTGGGGGGCCGGACACCTTGAGTGCTGGCTTCGTGCCGGGCAGCCTGGCGTGCCCGGAGCAAGAAGTGCATCAGCAAGCTGATGCGAAAAGCCTCCAAACAGGAACAACGCCGCGACAACCCCGCCGGCGACACGCGACAACGCTCCCCCACGACACCCCGCCTGATGTCACGTACCGTGACATCAGGCGCGTTGTCTCGGGGGAGACGTCACCAGCGCGCGACGCCAACGGGGGGAACCGATGGGCAACCGCACGACCGCGTTCGAGCTGCACTACACCGCCACCGGCCGCGTCGCCGGCGTGCCCGGCGGCCGCAAGAACCCCGTCTACATCCGCCTGTCCGACGACGAGCTGCGGTTCCTAGAGAGCGCGGCCGCCGAGGCCGACATCCAGCTGTCCGCCTACGTGCACACCGCCGCGTTGACCTTCGTGCCGGGCCCGCGCTCCCCGCACCGCGTCCGGCCCCGGGTCCGCTCCGCCGCCCGCGACAAGGCGCTGTTCACGGAGCTGACCCGACACCACCGGCAGCTCGTCGGCATCGCCACCAACCTCAACCAGCTCGCCCACCAGGCCAACCTCAACGGCTGGGTGCTCCCCGCCGAACTCGCCGACGCCGGCGTTCGGCTCGCCAGCCTCCTCGAGGACCTGTCCGCGGTGCTCGGCTTCCTGCGACCCCGATGATCACCAAGCCGCTCCCCCGCCACCACGACCTCGCCGCGCTGATCTTCTACCTGTTCAAACAAGGCCAGGAGCCCGGCGAGGCCGAGCAGCACGAGGCCGACCACGACCACAAGGAGTGCCTGCACGTCGATCCGCACCTGGTCGCCGCCTGGGAC
Organism: Kutzneria buriramensis; assembly: GCF_003387475.1. Taxonomy (GTDB): domain Bacteria; phylum Actinomycetota; class Actinomycetes; order Mycobacteriales; family Pseudonocardiaceae; genus Kutzneria; species Kutzneria buriramensis. Next base: position 6,342 of record NZ_QUNO01000038.1, read on the forward strand.
CCCAGCCTGCTCGACGGCCAGCTGCTCGACGGCACACCGGCCCGCCCGGACGAGGCCGGGCAGCGCGCCCTGGTCGACCTCATGGACAGCCCAAGGCTGCTGTTCGGGGTGAACCTCAAGGCCGGGCACGTCTACCACGTGCCGATCGCCGCCCACCCCGACGACGGCGTGCTCGGCGACCAGCGCTGGGCCGAGCTGGCCGAGCAGGCCGTGGCCGCGATCGGCGTGCAGAACTGCCGGTGGGTCGCCGTCTGGCACGGCCCGAACGCCGCCGGCGCCGACCACATCCACCTGGCGGTGCAGCTGGTCGGCGAGGACGGCAAGACCGCCCGGCTGTCCTACGACGAACGCAAGCTGCGGACCTGGGCAAACCAGGTCGAGGAACGCCTGGACCTGGTGCGCACCGCGCGAGCTGGATCCGGCGCCCGGGGCCTGACCCGCGCCGAGCACGAGCGCGCCAAGGCCACCGGCGTCGAGCCTGAACGCCGCCAGCTGGCCCGCCTGGTGCGCGCCGCGGCCGCCGGCGCCAGCAACGAGATGGACTTCCTGGCCGCGCTCAAGGCCAAGGACGTCGACGTGCGGCCACGCGTCGAGCAGGGCCTGGTCGTCGGCTACTCCGTCGCGCGGCCGCCGGCAGGCACCGGTGGAAAGACTCCTTCCACCGACTCGACCCCGGCGCTGCGCCTGGCCGGCGGCCAGCTTGCCCGGGACCTGACGCTGCCGCGGCTGCGCGAGCACTGGCCCCCGCCGGAGAACCGGGTCGCCGAGGCCGCCCTGCTCGCCCACTGGGAGCGGCCGGGCGAGCTGCCCGAACCCCGCCGCGCCGTCCGGTGGAACACCGTGCAGATCGAGCTGAACAAGGCCAAGGCGGCTGCGGCCGCGCTCGACCCCGACGACCAGGAGCGGTGGAACACGGCGGTCACCGAGACCGCCGAGCTGGTGTGCGTGCTGGCCGTCCGCCTCGAACGCGACCAGCCCGGCCCGCTGCACCGCGCCGCAGACGCCCTGCTCGACGCCGCCCGGCTGGGTAGGCCCCAGGACCACAGGGCGGCCTGGAAAGACTCTTTCCACCGCCAGGTTGTCCTGCCGATGCTGGCCAAGGCCGCCCGGATCGCCGCCTACTCGGCCGACCCGGCCCCGGTGCTGGCCCTGGCGGTGCTGGCCATCGTCGCGGTGCTGGTCTACGACCTGGCCACCCGTCAGCGCCACGACCAGCAGCCCGGCCAGTCCGGGCCCGCCCTGCACCGCGCCGCCGGCGAACTCGCCGAGCACCGGCCTGCGCCGGCGAATCCCGCTGCCGCCGGCCCGCTGGCGGCGGACCCCGCGACCGTCGACGACAGCGCGGCGCGTGACGCCGCCGCCAAGGTCCACGTGAGCGCGACCGGCGCCCCGAAGACGACCAGGCGCTCCTTGATCGAGCCGATGGGCCGCCGGCCCGGCACGCACTCCTCCGGCGACCAGCCGCAGGCCGGCTCCCGGACGAAGGCGCGGTGACCACGATGCCCGAGGACGTGCCCCTGCCCCTGGAATTTCCGCAGGCCACTGGCGATGCTGGCGTTACTGGAGTGCCGTCACCTCCACCGCTACGCTCCCCCTCCAGAAGATCCAGGACAACCAGGCGGGAGAACACGCCCATGCCCAAGGTGGCACCGGGAGCGGACGGGGCGGACACCGTCCGGACCACCATCGATCTGCTGGTCGCCGAGCAGAAGACGATCAACACGCTTCGCTCGCGGATCGCGACGCAGATCGGGCAGGACGTGCCGTTTGCAGAGCTTGTGCGGGTGCTGGTGCGCCTGGCCAAGACCGATCGGAACCTGGCCAAGGTGGTCGGTCAGCAGCTGCTCGTCGGAGCCGGCGAGCTGCACGGAGCGATCGACAAGGACGTGCTGAAGCACACCGAGGCCGAGTGACACCCGAAGGTCGCTGTCTTCAGAGTGTCGCACCGCCCCAAGCGCCGGTGGCCCAGGTGAGGACCGGTACGGTGGCTGCCGCGTAGCGCAGACGAGCGTGGAAAGAGTCTTTCCACCCGGTCCATCCGTCCGCTGTCCAGCGGCGTGGAAAGAGTCTTTCCAGTGTTGGTGTCAAGGTCGCATCGGAGGAGGAACCGGTGGCAAGTCTGCAGATCCTGCGCCTGCTGATCGCGACGTTGAAGGGCGGCCCGGGCAAGACGACCTCGGTCATCCTGCTGGCCATCGCGCTGGCGCGTCGGAACTACAACGTCGTCGTGATCTGTGCCGACACCAGGACGCGAGGCGCCACGGACTGGGTGCAGGAGTCGCTGCGGCTCGGGTACACCGTGCCGTTCAAGCTGGCGATCTGGGAAGAGAAGAACGGGCCGCTCAGCGCGTTCGCCCGCACCGTCGAGCAGCAGACCGGCGCGGACGCCGTGCTGATCGACACCGGCGGCGAGCAGCCCGAGGCATTCGCCCACGGCTGCCTGTACGCCGACAAGCTGATCATGCCGGTCGGGCCGATGAACGGCGAACTTCGCCGCATCCTGGAGACCTACCGACACGCCGCCGCGATCAACGAAAGCGGATCCAAGCTCGACATCAGCGTGCTGCTGACCCGAGTCCCGCAGGCAGGCAAGGGCAAGGCCCGGGAAGCCCGAGAGGACCTGTCCACCGACCTGCGCGCCGCCGACGGCACGCCGGATCCGGACAAGCCGTACGCCCTGGGCCTCCACGTGCTCACCGCCGAGATCACCCGCGCCGGCGCCTACGACGAGATGTACTGCATCATCCCCGACGACGTCGGGGAGTACGAGGACCTCTGCACCGAGCTCGTCGGGCCGGGGAACAAGCCTGGCACCGAAGGAGCCGCCTGATGCCCGCGCCGAAGCGACCGCCCAAGGGCCGCCGCAACACCGGGGGACAGGGCGGCGGACACGGTGCCGCCGCTCCGCCGGTGGGACTGAACTCGTCGAACTTCAGCGACACGAGCGTCATCGTGCAGTCGGTGATCGCCAGCGCGCAGACCGAGCCCGTGTCCACGGTGAGCAGCCGCGACCTCGAGGTGTCCTGGGGCGAGTTGAAGGAATTCGCTCACCGGCCGGACAACCCCCGCTGGGAGCGCGAGTACGACCCGGAACAGGATCCGGAGCTCGCCGCGCTGGGGGAGACGCTCAACGAGTACAACATCCTCCAGGCCGTCACCGTCACGTCCATCGAAGCCTGGTACGAGCACCACCCCGAGGACCAGGGCAAGTTCGGCCCGGACGTCGACAAGATCGTCATCATGGGCAACCGCCGACTGGCCATCGCGCGCCACCGCGGCCTGGAAGGCCTGCCGTTCTTCCGCAACGACAAGTTGGCGCACCCGCGGGCGGCCCGCGAGGCACCCATCATCGAGAACTACCACCGCAAGCCCACCGACCCGATCCGGGAAGGCGCGGAGATGGTGGCCGTCCTGGAGATGACGGGGGAGAGCCGGCGCGCGTTCGCGGAGCGGATGGGGATCAGCCACACGCAGGTCAACCAGCGGATCCAGCTGCTCGACCTCATCCCCGAGTTCCAGGGCATGGTCAGCGACCTTGGTCTGCCGGTCCAGAAGGCGCTGAAGCTGGCCGTCCTCGACCACGACACCCAGCGGGCCATCCTCGAACAAGGACCGCCCTACAGCCCTCCCGGCGCCGAAGACGAGCAAGACGACGACAGTGGAAAGACTCTTTCCACTCCGTCGGCGTTGACCATCAAGCGCCGCTCCACGCCCAGCGACGTTGCCGGCGTGCTCCGCGCCAAGCTGAGCCCGGAGTTCGTCGACGAGGTGCTGAAGCTGCTGACGGCCCCGCCGCAGGACTAGACACCGCCGGGCCGAGAAGGAGACGCGGGTCGCAGAGTTCCAGTGATCTCTGCCGACCCGCCGTCGGCAGTATATCCCCGGACTCGTGCGCACCCGGTGGGCGAGCGGGGCGCGCCGCCGCTCATTTCCCCTGTTTGCAGCCCCAGCGGAGCCCAGCGCGTACGACAGGCGGTGGCCGCGAACGGCGCTACTCGTCGCCGTAGGACTCGGGTGCGGCAGCGACCTTGGCCGCCCAGCAGGTGTCGATGACGTCATCGAGCCACTTGCGGCCGACCACCCGCAGCTCGGTCGCTTCCAGCAGGCTGAGCGAGCCGACCAGGATGTCACCGAGCAGTTCCTCGACATCGGGTCCGGCGTTGGTGACGAACGGCAGCGTGTAGTCGGCCAGTTCTTCGTAGTCCCGCCGATACTCGCGGCCGTCACTGAGCACGTGCCGGACTGCACCGGCGTAGTACCTGCACATCTCGCGCGCCAGCTCGGTCTGGTGCTCTGGCAGAGCAGCCGACAAGCCTGGCCTGCTGAGCCCGTGCGGCTGGCGCAGGCCGAACGTCTTGCCCTCGGTGTAGGCGACCAGCGAGATCAGCTTGACCAGGCGCCGCGTGTGGTCGGTCTCCATCTCGCGATCATCGCAGGACCGGGGTGGCGGGGCTGCTACTCGTCCGCGCCACGGCGTGCTGCAGGCACACCGGACACCCATTTCCCCTGTTTAGAGCGTTGTCGAGGTCGTTTGGTGGCGGAGCGAGCCTGCCCAGCAGCTGGTCTGGGGCCTGAAATGGCGATGGCCCGGCGCCAGGGGGAGGAGCGCCGAGCCATCAGGTAACAAGGACTTCGTCGCAGGTCAGGCGGGCGTTACGCGCACGGCTCGAAGCCCGTGGGGTCGGTGCGCACTCAGCGCCGGGTGTCGCGTCGTCGACGGACGGCGCGGATCTCGTCGTCGGCTACCTTGTCCGCCAGCAACGCGTAGACCTGGGTGGTCTCGGTGGAGGCGTGGCCCAGCCGCTTGCGGACGGTCTCGATGCTCGCGCCGGCGTTGATCAGCTCGGTGGCGTGGGCATGGCGGAGCTGGTGGATGTCGATGTCGACGCCGGCGGCCGCGCAGTAGCCGGTCCAGCGGTGGTGGGCGGCGTCGTAGGACAGCGGTCCGCCGGAACCGTTGATGCTGGCGCGGAACAACGGGCCCGAGGTGAACTTGGCGCGGGCGAGGTACAGCCGCAGCAGCGCGACGTAGCCGCGGTCGTCCAGCAGCACGGTGCGCACCGAGCCGCCCTTGCCGTGGATGCGGGCGTGCTCGTCGTCCAGGCGCAGGTCGAGGTCCTCGACGTGGAGACCGCAAACCTCCGAGGCGCGGGCACCGCAGACATAGGCAGTCTCGAACAGCACCCGGTCGCGCAGCCGGTCGACCGGCACGTCCTTGCGCGGCCGGCGCGAGCAGATCACGCCGAGCACCTTCTGCACCTGCGCCGGGTCAGCCGGGCGGGGCAGGGTCCTGGCCACAGTGATGGAGTCGACCCGGTCCATCGGGTTGGTCGCGAGCAGCTCGTGGCGCACCGCCCACCGGCAGAACGAGCCGACCGCAGCCCGCTTGCGCTTGCGGCTGGACGCGGCCAAGCCGGCGATCTCCGTCAGGTAGGCGCGGACCACCGCGACGGTCAGCTCGGCGACCGGCCCGTCGTGGTGGGCGGCGAACTGAATGAGGTCGCCGCGGTAGGCGCGGAGCGTGTTGTCCGGGCGGCCGGCGTTGCGCAGGTCGGTGAGGAACTCCTCGATGGGCAGCGCCAGCGGGTGCGGCCCGAGTGCGTCGGCGACGGCGGTGTGCACGGCCTCTCCCTCAGGTTGCCAGATAACCGGGAATCGAAGCGGCGGCCGCCGGAGACGTTCGCCCAGCTCGATTCTCCCGATCCTAGCCAGAGTTGCCCGATAACGTAGGTTATCCCGCAACTAGGCCACGGCGCGGTCCGGCCGTGCGACGGCCGCAAAGTGTCGAGCGTTCGACACTTTGCGGGTTGCGGGTCTAGTCTGTGGCTCATGGACATACTGTCGAGTCGCGGTGAGGCCCTGGCCGCCCTGGCGGACTGGGCCGCCCGGCGAGCCGAGCTGGAGGCCGAGCGGCCGCTATTGATGGCCGCCGCGTGGAACGCCGGCGCACGCACGATCGCCGAACTGGCACGGACGGCGGTCGTCAGCAGGGACACCGTCTACTCCGACCTGGGCCAGCAGGGGATCGACTACCGAAACAAGGACGCCGACCCGCGGCTGACGCGGTTGGTTCGGGCGGTGGCCCAGCTGGCGCAGCAGTTCCAGCCCGGCCACCCGTTCACCTTCGACTGGGAGAAGGCCGCCGAGTTCGGTCCGGCCCTGGCCGAGGCGGCATCGCTGCTGGTGTCCTTCCAGTCGCCCGAGCTCGTCGTCGCGGCCGAGAAGATCCTCGCGGCAGCGCCCGACGGCAACGGCGACTACCAGCTCCTGGCCCCGTTCCTGGACGAGCTGCGGGCCGCCCTGGAGGCCTACCGGACGCCGATGCCGGCCGCGCCGTTCACCCGGCTCCGGCGCGGCCGGCCTGCTGGGCGGCTCGATCCGAACCCGCCCCGGCACCCGCAGTCCTGACCGCGAGATGGAGGTGCACACGTGAGCGACTCGGTGGCCGTGCTGACCAGCGTGGTCGGCGCCGGTGGGGCGCTGTTGGGAGCCGCGCTCAGCGCCGTGGTGACCTACTTCGTGACCAGGCGCGCGGTGCGAGCAGCGGCCGCAGAGGCCGACAAGACACGAGCGCACGAGCGAGCCCAGGCACGGACCGAACGCGAACAGGCCCGCAAGCTCGATACCTACCTCGCGGTCACTCGCTACGTCCTGGATTGGCAGCGCCAGATCGGATTCGCAGTCGACCAGGCGACCTTCCAGACCGACCCGCCCACGCCTGCGCCGCAGCAGGACTCGATCGACTACACCTTGGAAGCCCGCGCGGCGTTGATCGCCAGCGGGGAAGTGCACGGCCTGCTGCACGAGTTCAACCGGTTGATCGTCCGGTACGGCACTGCCGTGGGAAGCGCCCGGAAGATGGCGACGTTCGCCGACGCGCAGGTGCCGGACACCAAGGTGCAGGCCGCACAAGCCCAAAACGAGGCCAACGATGCGGGCCGGGCCGTGCTGACGGCAGGCGACCCGCTCCTTGCCCGGATGCGAGTGGAACTTGGCGACGGCGGCGCGACCTCCCTCGCCCCTTCCGTGAGTCCATCACCGAGCTGACAGGCGAGGTGTGGAAAGACTCTTTCCACACCTCGCCTGTCCACGGAGAGCCTCGCTGGTGTCAGTGCCCGCCCAGGCCGGGCAAGCCGCCGGTGACGGCGCGCACGCTGCCGCCCCGGGGGCGTTTGGTGATCTTGCCGTTGGCCAGCCGCCAGTCCTTCCCGCACATGTGGGCCCCGTGGTTGCCGCACTTGGTGCAGCGGGCGTCCTTGAGCGCCTCGCGGGTGGTGGTGCCCTCCAGCAGGGCGGCCAGTGCGGAGAAGGCGTCGTCCCAGCTCGCGTGGGTGCTGACCGTCTTACCGGCGGCGGTGTGCACGGTCCAGCCCAGGCTGACCGGCGCGGCCCGATCGCCGGCGGGACGTTGGATCTTGGCGCGGATCTCGCCGAGCAGGCCGCCCGCGTCCTGGTACGGGTCGGACAGCGGGGCGTGGCGGTGCACGCGGACCATCGGCTGGTCCAGGTCGGGCGCGATCACCACAGACGTGGCGGTGCCAGCGATCGACAATCTACTGGTCAGGTCGCCGTGCATCACGGTCACCAGGTTCGGCGGCTGGTCCGGGGCGGAGCAGCCCGACTCGCCGGTGACGATGAGGACCTCGGCCAGCCGCTTGGCCAAGCCCATGTTCTCGGCCAGGTGGTCGCCGTACTGGTCCCACGCCGTGTCGGGACGCCGCAGGTACCAGCCAGCGGCGACGCCGCGCTGGTCGGCGGTCCGCCGGCCGACGCGCTCCATGACGTAGTCGACGCCGTCGTAGCGGGCGTGCAGTTGCCCGGGCCAGCCCGGCTTCGTCGACCACCGCATGATCCGGCCGAACCACAAGGGCTTCTGCGGTATGTCCAGCGGGCTCACGGTACGCCTGGGACGCGGGGCCGGGTCGGCGGCCGCGGCGCGCCGGGCCTGCTGCACGGCCACCTGGCGGTGAGCGGTCTGGCGGACGACCGCGTGGTTGATGGCGGCCCGTCGGGTTGCGGCCTGCTGCACGGCGGCCTGGCGGAAGGCGGCGATCTGCTCGGCGCTCACCGGGGCGAACCCTCGGGCGGGGATGGTCTGCCCTGCGGCTTTCGCCGCGCACGGCAGGCACCGCCCCTGGACCAGCGTGCGCCGGGGGAAGCTTTTGCGGCAGTTCGGGCACGGCACCAACTGGCAGCCCTTGTGCACGCCGCTGTTCACCTCGCGCTTCTTACGCAGCGGCTTGGCACACGCCAGGCACGCCGGCCTCTCCGTCGGCGCGCTGCTGGCCGCCGGCTCGTTGACGGGCTCGTTGGCGGGCCGGCGCCGGCGGGTAGGTCGCTGGCGGGGCTGGTCGTCGGTCGGCGACTGCGGCAGGTCGCCGAGCAGCTGCCGGGTCTGCTGCCATGCCTGGGCGACGTCGGGTGTCTGGGTCAGCTGGCACAGCTGTGCGGCCAGCCGCTGGTGCTCGATGAGCTTGGTGACGTTGAGCCGCCCGCGCTGCCGGCTGCGGGCGAGCGCGGCGTAGGCCAGGGCGGTGGTGCGGAGCTGGGCGTGGTCGACGGTCACGAACACCTCCTCGCGGCCTTTCAGAGTGCCACGAGACACCGACAGTTTCCGGCAGGTCGCTGGGCGTCACTGGCCGCGCCATCAACCGGTGCAGCTCGCAAACCAGGACTGTCGGTGGTCGCTCTTAGACTGAGCCATGCGATGCACAGCGCCCGTACGCGGCCACATCCGTGGCGGCGGGGCAGACTGCCCTGTTCATGGTGGCCGGTACCGGTCGTCCTACTCACCGCCCTCGTACTCCCCGCCCTCCTATGCCTCGCCGACCCCTCGCGCTTCGAGCGGTGGAGGCGGGTCCAGCGGTGGAGGTGGCGGTGGCCGATCGGCTCGTCCGCGTTGGTCGCCGGCCAACTCTCCCGTCACCTACAGCTCTGGCGAAGTCGCGGCGCTGGATCGCTACCGTCAGAAGGTTGAGGCGGTGGGACCTCGCGCCGAGTCCTATGACCTGTTCCTCTGCCATGCCTGGGACGACCGGCGAGCGACCGCGACTGAACTGCACGACCTCCTCGAAGCGCAGGACGTGTCGGTCTGGTTCAGCGAGCGGGACATCATCCTCGGCCAGCCGTTCATGCGGGAGATCGACAAGGGCCTGGCCAAGACGCGCATCGGTCTCGTCCTCATCACGCCTGCCTTCCTCAAGCGCATCGAAAGCGGTGGTGTGTCCGAGAAGGAACTCTCTGAGCTGCTGGCTCGCGACCTGCTGATCCCCGTCGCGCACGGGGTGACCTACGACGAAATTCGGGCGATCAGCCCGCTCCTTGGCTCTCGCAACGGCCTCAGCACTGACGAGGACTCGCTGGAAGACATCGCTAGGAAGATCGCCGAACTCGTCGCCTTGTAGGACCGGGTCGCGAACCTCGAGAGTGGAGTGCGTCCCCTGCGCACGGCTGTAGAAGCTCAGCTCAGCCCCGTGTACGCGAGTCCAGACATCGACGTCGAACTGAGCGTCGCCGGTGGCCGCGTGCCACCTGCCGGCGGCACCACCGCCGACGGGGTCGGCCACGCCGGCAACTCCACCGCGTGCAGCGGCCCGGCCGCCACCGCCACCGCGAGGATCAACACCGTCGCGCGCACCGTCCGCGCCGTGCTCCCGAGCACCGTGTCCAGCAGGACCATCAGCTTCTTCGTCATGCCGATCAGCCTGGCCGTCGTCACTGGGATCTCGCGGGTGCTGAACCTGGGCCGATCCTGGTCCGGCCGCTGGGGGCGGCTGGCCGGCGGTTTGCACCCAATCGGGCTACTTCCTGAAGTGTAGATATTTGCGGCAAATCCTGTAATCTCGTGAACATGGCAAGCGAGAACCAGAGCCCCCGAGTCCTGCGGCTCACCTTCGAGTTGCAGGTCCCCGCCGGGCTTCGCCGCAACATCCACTGGTCGCGGATCGAGCCCGCGCTCACGACCTTCATCGGCGTGATCCAGGGCGTCGCCACCAGCACGTTCCCGTGGGCCAGCACCATGCGCGTCCGCAAAGAGTGGCTCTACTCCTGGTACGACGACACCGAGCAGGTCGACCTGGCGACCACCGAGCTGAACTCCGGCCCGTTCACCACCAAGGGCGACGAGAACGCCCCCACCGACTAACCCGGCTGCACCCCGGGACCTGCCGTTCCGCAGTCCCGGGGTGCGGTCCGTGCCACAACACCCGCGCCCTTCACCAGGGGGAACAGTGATGAACACCGACGAGGGCACGACCACCTGCACGCACGAGCGTCAGATCCAGTTGCTCGTCGGACGCAGCGACGCCGCGCTGCGCCGCGGCAGCACGGCCGGCGTGCTGGCGGCGAAGATGGCCGGCGACGACCTGATGGCCGCCTGTCAGGCCGAGTGCGGTGTCAACTCGCCGTACGCTGGCGTCGAGCTGCACCCGACCACCCAGCAGGAGGCGGTCGCGGCGCTCCAGCCGAGCACCTACAGCGGCATCTTCTTCGGCGAGCTCGCCGACATGGCCCGGGCGGCGAGCCACGGCATCCGCCGCATCCTGCGCCGGCCGGCCAAAACCACCTCCAAACAGGCACAACAGCGATGACCGACGACCGAGAGACGTCGCGCCGACCCCGGAGCGCGTGCGCGCTCACCCGGGGCGGCGCGCTCACCGAGCACGACAAGCGAGCACTCCTCGCCTTCATGCTGTCGCTCAAGACCCCGCAGCCGACCGACCGGGCCGGCACTGCCGAAATCCCTGCGGACGCAACGGAAAACGCGCCGGCCGACTCCGCTGGCAGCGGCGCGGCCGCCGCCAGCGAGCCGTCGTCGACCGCACCCGGCCACGCCGCCCCAGCCGCCGGCGAGCAGATCGCGCCGCAGCCCGCCAGCCTCGCCGACCGTCGGAACCGCTCCGGCGACGCGATGCGCGACAGTCCGGCGTAGCTCCATCAGCAAGGCTCCAAACAGGGAAAACGACGCCCAGCACTCCAGTAAGTCCAGTAAGTACAGGAGGTAAAAGATGATCGCCGTGCTCACCACGGGTCAGTTCGGCACCCAAATTGATCTCTACGACGTCCCCGAGATCGACGACCTCAACGACGAGGCGCCGCACTGGGACACGCTCACCGTCGACGAGGTCCTGGACCAGCCGGCCATCGTCGACCTGCTGGCCGACCACCACTGGCGGCTCTACAGCGGCTGGGCCTGGAACGAGGAGTTCGGCACCTGCTGCGTGGTCTACCAGACCAGCTGAACCCTGTTGCACCACAAGGAAAAACCGGCCCGGTGAACCGAGGAAATCGCCTGGACAGCTACCACCTCGGCACCGGACCGGCCTGCCCGACGCTTCGAGAACAGACGGGACACCACCATGATCTCGCACGTCTCCATGCGCCCGCAGCCGCGGGCCGACGGCTGGCCGCACTCCAGCTGGCAGCCGCTGCCGCCGATGTGGCGCGTCATCCCGGCCAGCGGCAAGTTCGACATCCGCACCGGCGACCTGTACGCCACCTGGTCCGAGCTCGTCGACTGGGTCGACGAGGTCCTGGCCCTGATGCCGGAGGCCGCCGACCTGGACAGCCTCGTGCGGCGCGACCCCTGGCCGTGCTGGAACCTGCTCTGCCTGGGCTGCCGGACGCAGCTCGTCGACGGCGACGAACCGCAGTGCGTGCTGCGTTCGCCTGACCGCGACGAGCTGGCCCGGATCGCCCTGGCTCAGGGCTGGCGCGGCATCGACACCCACTGGCTGTGCCCGGCCTGCGTGAACGGAGCCGGCTCATGACCCAGCCCGCCCTCCGAACCGAGCAGCAGGCCGCCCGCCAGGCCCTTGTCGACGCCTTCGTCAACGGCAACGACGACACCCGCCGCACCATCGCTGACCTGCACGGCGACCGCACCAACGCGATCAAGGACGCCGTCAGCGACGGGGAGGTGTCCCGGTGACCGAACGAGTCGAGCGGGTCGCCACGACGACGCACGTGGTCATCCCTGACACCAGCGGTATCGGCGCCTGCCGGTGCGACGCGATCAAAGGACCGTTCGGACAGCGCGTCACCCATCGTGCCGCCCACTGCGAGCGGGCCCGTGCCGAGCAGGGAGGTACGGCCCGATGAGCGACGATCCCGACGTCAGCACCATCCGCTCGGCACTGTCCGAGCTGAGCAACGCCCAGGGGCCCGATGCCAAGCGCGCCGCGTTGGCCAGGGCGAACACTGTCGGACAGCAGGTGGCCATGACCATCAGCGACCCCGGCAAGCGTGGCCAGTTCGTGAGCAGCCTGGAGGCCGACATCCGCCAGGCCCGCGACGCCTGATCACGAACAGGCATGATCGAGGGGCGCATCCTGTGGATGCGCCCCTCGACCTTGTTGGAGGAGTCCATGGCCCAGGTGCACCGCATCGGCCCCGGCGACCACCCGGTGACCCGTGACGAGGTGCTCGCTGCCATCGACCAGCTGCTGGCCGGGCACACCGAGGCCCCGGACGCGATCACCGTGCCGGGCGCGCTCGGGATCGTCCGCGGCCTGGTGGCCGGCATGCCGTCCAGCGCCGGCTCGCCGCCGGCCGACAGACCGGACGCCGTCGTGCTGCCGCTCTCACGCCGGCATACCTGAACGACTCCGCCACGCCGGCGCTGGATGTGCCGTTGACCAGCTACTCCGCCACTACGAAGCCCTCGCCGGGGAACGCGTCCGGCTTGTAGACGCTGCGCTGGAACCCGCCTGCCGGCAGTTCGTGCCACACCTCGCCGGCGTCCAGGAACACCAGCCATCGCCCACCCAGCGCCGGGCTCCGCTCCGGCTTCTCGACGAACACCACGGCCGTCGCCGCGTCCAGCTCCAGCACCTCGCGCCTGTCCCACGCGCTACCGGCCATCATCCTGTCCTTCCTGCTCAGCGGGCTGGCGGTCTCCGAGCCGACGGCGGCGCCGCGCTGACCACGCTGGGCGGCAGCAACATGCCGCAGGTCGCCAACACCTCGCCGACACCCGAGCGCAGCGGAACCTCCACGTAGACCCACCAATCCCCGTACACCGACTGCACGCAGCCCTGCACCGTCGCCGGCGTCGCCGTGGTCGGATCCCACCCCTGGCTCCGCACGATCAGCGGCGTCGCGGTACCCCAGCCCACCCGCTTCGGCCCGTACGCCCGCAGGTTGAGCAGAACCTGTTGCTCAGGCACACGTGCGGGTCGAACGGCGCGGTAGGACAAGTCCAGGGTCATACCGTCGATCGTCGTTCATATGTTCGACGCGCGCTATCCTACGTGCGCTGATCGGATCGTGGGGAAGACGACTCCAGTCAGGAAGGCCGTCGGCACGCACCCCCTCGCGCCGACGGCCTTCGCCATGCCTGCGCCCGTGCGGGCGCCGACCTCAGATCACCAGCACCGAGGCGCCCGGCTCGCGGTCGCGCTTCCCGCTCGCCAGCCCGAGCCGGAACCCGACCTCGATCGCGAGCTCGGCGACGTTGCCGCGCTCCGGCGCGTTCCGCAGCATCTTCACGATGTACGGCACGAGCTTCGCGAACAGCACCTGGGCACCGGGCAGGTTCTCGTCGAGCACGTTGAAGACCGTCTCGGTCACCGCCACCGCGATCTCCTGCTGGCGGTCGTTCACCAGCATCTCGGCGACGCCGGCCAGCGCCGCGTCCAGCTCCTCCTCGGGCACGCCGGCCTGCATGAACCGCTGCTTCGTCTTGGCCAGGACCGGCGTCGTCCAGTGCCGCGGGTCCGACATCTCGTCCTGGACGGCCTGGTGCAGCTCCAGCCAGAGCATCACGACGCGGTCCACCTGGCGCGGCGGCAGACCGCAGGCCTGCGCGAACGCCTTGACCTGGTTGACCCGTGTCGGGAGCACCCCGCGCTTCGGATTGAGCATTGAGTACAGCTGCGACCTGCTGATTCCGGCCCGCTGCGCCAGCTCGGACATGGTGTCCTTCGCTCGATCCCGCAGCGTGCGCAGCAGCCCGATGAACTCCGGCACCGTCGCCGCCATCAGCTCGTCGTCCCGCGTCGCCACCGCGCACTCGCCGCGGTGGTCGACGTCGTCGATGCTCAGCGCGTCGATCTGAGCCCACAGCCGCTCGATCCTGACGATGTCCTCGGGATGGGCCCGGGCGGCCACCAGCAGCCGGTCGTAGTTCGCCCACGGCAGCAGCTGCTTGGCAGGCTCCTCCTCCAGATACGCCGGCACCTCGACGCTGCCAGCCACCAGGAGCTTCGCCGTCAGCCGGTTGAGGTTCGCCATGGTCGTGTCGACGAGGTCGGCAGGGCGCAGGATCTCTGGCCGCGCCCCACCCATGATGACGCCGGACGTGCCCGTGTGTGTCGTGTGGTTCCACTCGGTCTCCCGATGGAAGACGCGCATGTCGCCGTTGATGCTCCCGGCCATGACCTGCTGGGACTGGTCGGTCACCACAGCGCACCAGCCCCAGTGCGGTGTCCGATCACCCGTAGCGCCGGCAGCGCGCCGGCGCCGCCGACCGCGGCCGCCGCGGTCACGACGACCAGGCCCCCGGTCAGGCACGCTGCGAGGCGGACGTCGACGCCGTACGCGACCAGCGCCAGCAGCAGCGCGGCCTCGATCGCGAACAGGAACACGACCGGCGGGCTGATCACCGCCGCCCGACCGGTGGTGAAACAGGTCGTGCGAGGGGCGGTGAAACCCGCCTTGGGAAACGTGCCACTTGTGAGCATCGCTCACTCACCGAACCTTTCTGTTCCCGTTTTTGGGATCAGTTATGAGCCGGTGCGCCACCCAGTAGTGACGCGCCGGCTATGCGATCAGCCGAGTCTTCGTCGGTCTGTTGATGCACTCCGCGGCACGCAGTTGGCGCTGCCTACCGCCGAGGTCACAACTCACGTTGTGACCAGAGCATCATGTCACCAGGGTCCGACTAATACCAACTTGCCCATCAACTCGCTGACCTGGCGTTTGGGCTCCGCCAAGGCGGAGTGATGTGCTCAATTGTGTCCAACGGAGATTCGGTCACGCCCTCCCGGTGCGTGACCGAATCTCATTTCCGCAGGTAGCGTGCGTCTAAATGTGTCCAATACAAGTTGCACCCACTTGCAAGGTGGGTATGGTGTTGACACCACCTTGTGGAACACGGCGAACTTAGCCGCTCACTTGGTGCGACGAACCTGAGCCGCTATGCGATCAGCCGAGCACAGGTAGACGGCCCCTAGTTGGCGCTGGGGGCCGTCAGTCTACGTACGGTCAGTTGGCGCTGGGGACGTGCCGTCCGCGCCGGGCATCGTCAGGCGGACGCCCCTGACCGTTTGCGGTCCAGCCCCGGCGCCGGCGTCGTGCGGCCCTCGACGATCGCGTTGGTCACCCGCTCCATCAGGTCCAACGGCATGTTGCCCTGGTCCCACGCCGCCTTGCAGCCCAGGCACAGCACGTGCAGCTCGTGCTGCTCGGTGTCGTGGTCGGGGACGAACGTCACGGCCAAACCGCTGAGCGGGTGCGGGCACTCCTTCGCCACCACCAACAACCGGGGCACGTTCACCGCTGCCTCCGGCCATCGAGGTGGTCGCCCTGCACTGGGCATTCCCGCGCGGTGACGGCCTCGGCGAACACCTCGAACCGGCTGGTGGCGTGTGCCGTCCACGCCGCGGCGTACACGCTGCGGGCCTGCGCCGCGCGCAGCGCGCACTCCGTCTCCAGCGTCGGCCACCCGGGCGTCGAGTCGCTGTTCACCTGGTTCGTCCACTGGCCAGTGGAGGAGATCCACAACTCGGCGCGGTCGCCATGGCTGCGGATCTGCTTGGCCACCCACGTGCCCACCGCGTCCGGGGACGTCAACACCGTCTCCGGCTCCGCCGCCAGGCGGATCGCCCGGTCCGCCGGCGTCGGGACGGTCTGCGCGGCGGCGACCAGGGTGTAGCCGTGCCAGTGGATGGCGTCGACCTGGTCGACCGCCCGTGTGGTGTGCGATTCGGTGGCCTCGACGTCGTCGTGCCCGGTCATGCCCGCTGTCCTTGTCCCCAGTCTCCGACACCGCTACCACCGTGGTGCGCGGCGAAGGACAACCGTAGAAACACCAGGCCAGCGGGGGTCGTACGCTCCGTACGGCCCACCCGGTCGGGCTACAGCACGCCTTTGCAGACGGTCGCCATCAGCCGTGCGATCTGCTCCTCCGACAGAGCGCCGCCGCTGCCGGCCGCGACCACGAACAGCAGCCGGACCATGCCCTTGAGCACCTCGGGCTCGGCCGCCACGAGCACGGCCCGCGCGCCGCCCCTGCCGCCCCGGAAGTACGCGACCATCGCGGAGCCCAGCAAGGCCCGACACGGCACCTGCGGGTCCGGGAGCCCGTTCTCGGCCTCGTAGGCCCGCGCGCCGGCCTCGCCGGGCGGCCACTGGCCCCAGCTCAGGCAGTACTCGACCAGCGACATCGCCGCCCGCCGCCAGGCCCTGATCCCGAGATGGTCCAGGACGATCACCAGCTGCTCGGCATGGCGAGGGTCTCCGCCGTCGGCGGCGGTCTGCACCAGGGCGCTGTGCACCTCGGCGACCGAGCCGGCCGCGCTGTCCGGCAGCGGCTCGGCGAAGGGGTTGGCCGGCGGCGACGTCATCGGCCGCAGCTGCGGCACGGTCAGACCTCGACGCCCAGGCGGCCGGCGAGCTCCAGCAGCGGCCGGTCGACCTGGCGCTGCTGGTCGACCAGCTCGGCGACCACCTGCTTGGGCAGCGACTGGTAGGGCAGCCAGTCCGGCGCCATGTCCTCCATCGTCAGCAGCGTGGTCAGCGCGTCCTTGCCCTGCCCGGTCCGGGTCTGGCACAGCGCGACGTCGGCGAGGTGGCGGGCCCGGGTCGCCAAAGGCAGCGGCGCTTCGCGCGGCAGCGTCCGGGCGATGTCCAGCGCGGTGTCGTAGTTCTCGAGCACCACCGCGCAGTCGGTCTTCAACATGACGACCTTGGCCGGCCCGAACACCGACTGGTGCTCGCTGCGCTCGTAGCCGACCCGGCCGGCCGTCTCGCCGGCGACGGCGAGCAATTCCTCGGTGTCGCCGGGCAGCTCGGCCCGCGCGGCCGCCGTCGCCGCGGTGACCGTGAGCAGGCCGTAGGCGGTGAGCTGGCCCAGCGGCGCGTCGCCGGCCGGCTCGATCCCGCGGGCGGCCGTGAGCGCCACCCGCTGCGCCTCCGGGAAACGGCCCTGCACGAGCAGTTGCCAGCTGCGGGAGATGCGCAGCGCGGCCGCGAGCAGTTCGTCGGTGCCGCTGTTGGCGGCCTTGACGGCCTCGGACAGCGCCATCCACGCCAGGTCGGGCTGTGCCAGGTGCACCATGCAGTCGCCGGCGGCCTGCAACACCCGCGCCAAGGCCTCGGCGGCCGCCGGCTGCTCGGCGACCGGGACGGCGCGCACGGTCGCCCGGATCTGCGGGATCGCGGTCGGCAGCAGCCGGGCCAGCTGCTCGAAGCGGCCGGACCAGTAGCAGCCCCACAGGTAGTCGGCGGTCCGCTCGGCGTCGCGCAGGGTCAGCGGCTCGACCGGTTCGAGCTCGTCGACCAGGTCGTCGTCGACCGGGGTGAGCGCACGCCTGATGGCCAGGATGCCCTCGGCGTTCGGGTCGGCGCTGGGCAGCGTGTCCGGCTTGGCCAGCAGCCACGCCACGGTGGTGTCCAACGCCGCGGCGACCTTCTGCAGCAGGGGCACGGTCGGCACCCGTCGGCCCTGCTCCAGCGACTCGACCGTGTGCACGCTGATGCCGGCCTTCGCGGCCAGCTCGCCGCGCTTCATGCCCGCCTTGGTGCGCTTGTGCTCGACCCGCGCGCCCAGGCTGAGGGGTTCGTTGTCCATCTCGACCACCATCTCCGTCGGCGTTCCCAGCGTGCCAGAGCCGCCATCGACGACGGAGGCCGCGCCCTGCCCGCCGACCTGCTCCCACCCACTTGGCCGATCCGCCGGCGCCGCCCGCCCGACCGCCACGCCCTCCGTCCAGGCTTCCCACCGGACGGGCACGCTCACCCTGCCGCCGCGCCGGCTCACCACGAACTGCCGTGCACGCACCAGCTCTTGCACTTGAAGTGCGACCAGGAAATGAAACCTCAAGTTTCACGTATCGCGTAGCGATACCATAGCTCAAAAGAGTTGATCTTGTGGCTAGATGAACGCCGCGCGCCCGGCTCCGGACACGCTCGCCACCAGCTCGTTCACGCCCCGTTGGCGGTGGTTTCGCGGCCTCACCGCGCGGAGCAAGATAGTGGATCAGCCGGGCTTACGCGGACCGCATCAGCACCTGTCGGCATGGCCGGCGCGGAGTGTCCGCCGCCGGCGTTCGGTGGCTGGCGAGGCGGAGCAAGATAGTGCGACAGATATCTTGTGCGGCCGCGCACGGAGGCCAGCGCGCCCCTCACGGCCGCGCGACGGCCGGCGACTAACCTTGGCCGATGACGCACATGTCGTCCCAGTCCACCACTCCAGGCCAGGCTTGCGCGCTGTGCACCGAGCCGGCGATCGAGGTTCTCCCGGTGCTGCGCGAGACCGGCGCCGACGAGGTGTGGCCGGGTGTGCCGGTGTGCGCGACCCACAAGCGCGAGTTCGTCACCGATCAGTCCATCGTCGGCCGGTGCCTGCGCGGCAAGCACTACGGCCCGTGGGGCGCGCGGTGCTTCAGCCACGGCGACCGCTTCAACACGCCGATGGTCGGATAGGACAGCGCCGCCACGACCGCCGGCGTCAGCCGCGGCGCAGTAGTTCCGGCCGGTACACGCCGACGCCGGCCATCCCGCTCCGCGCCCGCTCCAACGCGTTCGCGAACACCCGCCTCGGCAGCCGCGGCGGCACCGCCGGCGTCGACTCCGGCGTGAGCAGCTGCTTGTAGGCGACCGGCTCGGCCCACTCCGGAGTCGCCTCGGGCCGACTCGCCGGCACGTAGCCGACGACGCCGTCCTCACGGACGACCTCGCGGATTTCTCGTTCGGCTGGCCAGCGTCGGCACGCTCGGACAAACGCGGCCTCCTGCAGCTTCGTGCGGCGCCGGTCGACGGCACGTTGCTCGGGGGTGCGCAGCGTGCGCTTGGTGGTCAGGCTGCGCTCCCGGGCCCGCTTGCCAACGGCCTGCCCGGTCACTCCCAACTCGCCGCCGATCTCGGCCCAGGTGTGCCCGTCGGGGGTGCGCTGCCGAGCTGCTTCGATCGCGCGGTCGATCTCCGCCTCGACGACGGCGAGCAACGCCTCGCGTGCGGCGTGTGCCGCACGTAGCCGCGTCAGCTCCGGCGTCGCCGGCGACCGCCCCCTGTCCCCGTACCCCTCGGCGGTCGCCAGGACCCATGCCGCCACGGCGTCGGCGAGGACGCTGTCGTGGTCACCGGCGGACACGAGCGTGTCCGTCTTCGGCGACAGAAATCATGATCGACCCCCTATGCACACAGGTATCCCTCCGGGATACATGAAACTCCAGGTTTCAGCCGCCCATTGCGAAATGCCAGAGGTGTGTCGGAGTTCGATCATGTGCGAGGGCGCGTCGCCGGCGGGGGACCCCGTGGGCCTACCAGCGGGGGACCCCGTGGGACGTCCTACTAGAGAGGAACTCCCAGGGTGCGGCCACGACGCAGGTCAGCGCCGCGCAAAGGGGTCCGCTGGTTCCCCAGACTCGATAGCCAAATCGGTAGATGACGGCCATCGGCTGCCCGGAGACGGCGGACACGGCAGGCTGAGGCCGTGACCTTGACCGTGACGCCGCAGCTTCGCGCCGTGCCTGCCGGCCACGTGCTGGCCATCGCCGAGCGCGGCTTCACCGTGCTGCCGAAGGCCTTCGTCGACGAGCACGAGCACCTGGTGGTGCCGCTCGCCGAGCTCGCCGGCGACGAGCTGATCGCCGACGAGCGCGGCCGCCAGCGGCTGCCGGAGCCGGGCGTCGACGTCGTCGTAGTCGACGGCGAGAGCTGGGCGCAGGCGTGGTGGATTCCGCGCGCCGAGCTGCACACGCTGACCGCCGAGCAGGCGCCGGTCAGTGTGTGGGCCACCAGGTCGGGCCGCTACCTGCGCCGGCACGCCGGCGGTGAGGGCCTGGCCGTGCCCGCGGCCGCGCGCTGGAGCGTGCTGGAGCAGCGCGCCGCCGGCGAGCTGCTCTACCGCGTCGACGAGCAGCATCTGGTCGATGACGGCTCGCGGCTGATGGCCGTGGTGCGCGCGGCCCGCGCCGCCGTCACCGCGGTCACCCTGCCGGTGGCCGGCGACGCCGCCGGCGAGGCGGAGGCCTTCGCCGCGCTGGCGACGTGGGTGGAACTGCTCAACCAGACGGTGGTGGCCGACCTACGCCGGCAGCGCGCCGGCGTCGCCGCCCGCGTCGCCGACCAGCACGACGGCGACCTGGAGGCGGTGGCGCGGGCGCTGAGCGTGCATCGGCCGGTCTCGCAATGGACGCTCAAGGACCTGCTGCGCCGCCGCGACACCACGCGACTGGCGTAGTTGACACCCCTACCGTCGGCGCTGTGACCGGGCACACTCGAACGTCTGAGCGGTAGACCGACGTTGGGGGACGGAGATGCTCGACGAGAGCCGACGCGACGACATCGGCTGGCTGATCGCCACCTACGACCAGCTGGTCGACCAGGCGACATCGCAACAGCGCGACGAGGACCTGGCCGTGGTGCAGCGCTGGCTGCGCCGGGTCACCGGGATGCCCACCATCAGCGCGGCGCTGGACGCCGCCCGCCGGCTGACCCGGCACGGCAGTCCCTTCGTCGCGCCGGTCGTGCCGGAGCAGGCCCGGCGCGACACTCGGCGACGTGCTCAGCACGGCGTGGTGCCGGCGCTGACCGACGAGACCGCCGCCGAGTTGGAGCGGCTGCTGGCCGAGTTGGGTGACAGCCCGCGGGGCCGTCGGCCCACTGCAGCGGAGCGTGCGCAGAACGAGCGTGTCCGGCAACGGATTCACGAGCTGACCGGCTTCACCCGCATCTCGGCGGCCCACCACGCGCTGGACAGCTACGTGAAGCGCCGCGACGGCGTCCGCAAGTTCATCCCGACCAAGTCCTACGCCGAAGGCCCCGGCCGGAAGCCACCACGGATCACCATCGTCGGTGGTGGCGCACCTGGCGGCGGACGGCGGTGACGCCCCCACCCCAGCATCGGCAGCGAGTACTCCCGAGATGCGAGGAAGGGGACGTGCGCGTCGGCACGTCCCCTTCGTTGATCGTTTGCTACCTGGCCCGGCCTCGACGCACTAGTGGCCGCGGTTGTGCAGGGCGAGGAAGGCGACTGCCATCGTGCCCAGGCCAGCGAGCACGGCGCCGGGGATGTTCCAGTACGCCCAGTACGTCAGCGCGCCCGACACGACGCCGGCCAGGAACGCGATCACCGCGATGATCGCGGTGCGGCCGCTCACCGGATCCTGCGGCGGCACCGGTGTGGGCGGCTGCTGATGACAAACGCACGCACAGCCCGGGGTGCAGGACCCGCTCATACCGCCACCTGCCTGCGTTCTTCCGCAAGCACATTACGGGCGGTAAGCAACTTCGCCCTGATCGTCGCGTTGACGCCGACGACGGACAGGAACGCTACCAACGCCTTGTCCGACGGCAACTTCTTGCCGCTGAGCATCCGGTTGATGGTCGAGGTCGACACCGAGCCGTCCGCGGTCTTGTCGTGTCGGCTGAGCATCGCGACCGAGTCCGGCGTGAGCTCGTACCGGTGGTTGTTGTCGACCAGGTAGGCGCGCAGGACCGTCGCGAGCTCGGCGACCGTCTGCGGATTGGGGAAGATCAGGTCCTTCGGCTGTAAGCCCAGGTCTTCGATCGCGGCGAGGCGCCACAGCGTGTCGGCGCGCGCCACGGTCTCCTTGTTTCCGGTGAGCCTCGCGAGCTGCCTGACGAGTTTGCGGTTCGGCAGCGCGGTGCCGTTGAGCGCCTTCGACAGTGTGCTGACGCTGACATCGCAGCGGTACGCAGCCTCGCGCAGAGTCTTGTGGTCGAGGCAATCACGCAGGTACAGCTTCAGCTTCGCGACGGCGGTGCCGTCATCGATCAGCGGCGTGATGCGCCGCCCTGCTCCCAGCTGCAGTCTCACCGCAGCCTTGCGTCCGATCATGGTGACCCGTCTCTCCATAGTGCCTGTCCAGGCGAGGTGGCGGCCGTCCGCGAAGTCGGGGTGCGATGGATTCCCGTCCAATCACACCTGCGGAGGAGACCGTGAACCTCACAAGGGTCACCCACGGATGCCGTTCCTGGCAATCAATCTGCGTCACGGCGCGAACATTCAGCGCCGCATCAGTCAATCGGGTAAATGTTTCGCCATGCTGCGCGCGCGCGGCCATCGGCCATGGGGTTGACCTGCGCAGATGTGATGCATTTGTTTCGCCGTACTGTCATTTCACACCACGTGCAGGGTGGTGGCTTGCATTCTCTCCTGGCACGCAATGGGGCCCGAAACTCACCGAGAAGTCTGTCCAGGCGAGATGAAGGCACCGAGGAGGCTCGTTCCCGCGGGTCCTCCTCACCATCTTCGCGGTGCTGGCCACCGCGCATGTCAGACCGTTTGCCGCTGTTGAACCGCACCGACGCGGCCTTGCCCGGTGATTCCTGCACGTGCTGGCGTTGCACCGAAACACCAGCCGCAGTTCGGACAGCTCGCCCAACGCCCCACCCGCCGCCGGCCGCCTGGATGCGCTGGCGCAGGTAGGCGGCGAGGTCCGCTGCGCTGACCTGCTGCGGCGTGGCCGGCGGCACCAGCAGCTGCGCGAGGAGACGGACGGTTGCCAGCACCGGTGGCGCGGTGCCGGCGATCTTCAGCTCCCGCAGGGGCGGCTAGCTACCGTCCAAGCCGGGCCGATCGTTCGGCGGATTTCGTCGTTCGCGTGGATGTTGGTTGATTACCACCATGAGCGTGGGGGACGACGGGTGGTCGATCACGCAGGTGACGCCTCCGGTGGGATGGTGGGTGCCGGTGGTGACCAGTGTGTTCGCACTGGTGGCCAGCGCGACGGCGGTGCTGCCGCGCGTGCTGTGGTCGCGCCACGTCACCGTCGGCCTCAACCTGCTCAACGTGGTGACCACCGTCGGACACGAAGCTGGGCACGCGTTGGCCAGCTGTCTGACCGGCGGCGGGGTCTGGGTGATCCAGGTGTACACACCGGACTCAGGCGTCACGCACCTCTGGCATCCGTCCCGGCTGAGCTCGATCGTCACGAGCGTGGCCGGCTACGCGTTGCCGCCGCTGGCCGGGCTCGGCGCCGCGACGCTGCTGGCCCGCGGTCACGCCCCGATGCTGCTGGCGCTGACGGTCGCGGCGATGCTGCTGATCCTGGTCGTCACCCGGGACCGGATCACGTTGGCCAGCGTGGTCGCCATCGGCGTGGTGGCGGGCGCGTCGCTGTACTGGGGACCGGTGTGGCTCCAGCAGTGGATCGCCTACGGCGAGACGTGGCTGCTGCTGTTCGGCGAGGCGTTCGGAGTGCTGGTGATCACGCTCAACCGCGTCCGCAGGGGCTTCGCCGACCGCAGCGACGACGCGGCGGACCTGGCGCGGGCGACCCGCATCCCCAGCGTGGTGTGGCTCGCGGCCTGGTTGGCCCTGAGCGGCTGGGTGCTGTGGATCGCGATCCCGATGCTGTGGCCCTGACGGCGCGCGACAGGATCTCGGCAAGGCCATTCACCCGATCGGGAGAAGCGCGGCCATCCTCAAGTTCACACATAAAATTCGGCGTTCGTCCGATAGGATGGACCGCATGCGGACCAGCTCAGCGAACGCGTTCTCGGATGGCCAGGCCACGGTGCTTCTGGCCGATCTTGTCGCCCAGATCGACGCCGGCGGCGACATTGACGTGAACGCCGCGCGGGAGTTCTTGGCCAACCAGCCGCCCAACGACCCGGGGGACCGAGGGGCAGTGGCGCAATGGCTGGGCCGGCTCTGTGTCGAAGCCTCAGACAAGGTCACCACAACCTGGATTCCGCGGAACGTCGCCAGCGCGGCTGCGACGATTCTGTGGCAACACGGCATTGATCACAAGCTGAATGTGAGCCCAGTGGACAAAGGGCTGGAGCGTCTGGTTTTCTCGCCGGTCGACGGTGTGACGATCGGTGGCTCTGCTCGCCGTATCAACAGCAGCAACATCGAAGAGGTCGCCCTCTGGCTGGGTATCGACACCGCGGTCGACCCGGCTGCCACCGAGCTCGAAACGGCAGGCGGCCCGGCTCACATCGGCGACATCATCGAACGCGCCGAGAGCGGCTCCGTCAAGGTGCTCGCCGCCTAGCCAGGCTCGCAATAGGAAAGGCCCCGCCGACGTTCGGCGGGGCCTTTCCTATTTCCTGGGTAATGGTCACGTCGGGAGCCGAACGGATTCCACCTGGCGTGGCTGCGCGAACAGGCTGGGCACGCCCGCCGGCGGCGGGGCGATGACGGCCTCCTCGGCCGCGCCGTCTGTGGCGTCCAGCAGCTGGTTCCGCCGCATCGTCAGCTCCGCGAGCAGCCCCTGGGCGCTGGCCAACTCGTTCCGGTCGGCCAGCCGAGCACGGAGCATGATCCACACGGCGGCCGCGCTGACCGCCGAGACCGCCATCATCACGACCACGATCGGCGCCGGCCAGGACTGTGCCAGGGCCAGGACCGTGACCACGGCCGCGATCACGCCGGCGGCACTGGTGTTGAGGAACCGGCTTACCGTGATCTTGTCCAGCGCCTCCGACGCCCGCCGCACCCGCCGGAACGCCGCGTCGATGGCCTCGTCGAGCTGGAGCAGCTGCGGCGTGATCGCCTGCAACGCCAGCGACGTGCGCGTGAGCTTGTTGATCCGCTGCTGATACAGCACCGCCAGGTCCGAGCCCGGCTCCTGCGCGTCGCGCCACTGCGTCTGCTGGATGACACGGCCCAGCATCTGCTCCTGCAGAGTCTCGTACTGGTTCTCCACCGCTCTACTCCTCGTTACCGTGGGTGATGGCCTGGGGGTGCTCACTCACTAACTCACTCATCACCGGGGAGGGGGCTCGTGGGCGCGCGTGCGCTGGTGAGACCCCCTCCCCATCCCCGTGAGTGAGTGATGAGTGAGTGAGGTGATGAGTGATCGGTCTTGCTACTGGGCGCGACTGGACTGGTCGCCGGGCGCGGCGAACACGCTGCCTCCGGCGCTGTCGAGCTTGAGCAACTCGCCGCGGGAGACCATCTGCCGCAACAGGTTGTAGACGGCCACATCGTTGGCCACCGGGTCGCCGGCGGCCCGCAGCGCGGCGATGATGTCGGCGGAGCGCATCGGTTCGTGGGCCTGGGTGACGATCTCCACGATGCGGTCCCGCCGCGCGGTCGGCTCCGAGGCGGCGGCCGGCTCCGAGGCCTCCGGCGCGGGGGCGGCGGGCTGGTCCGTGGCCGGCTTGCCGCCGCCGCGCAGCGCCGTGAGCGCCGCGTCGAGCGAGCCGTACTGCTCCAGCAGCTCCCCCAGCGCCATCGCGAACCCGTCCTGCTCGGCCGGGGTCATCTCGAACAGCTTGATGCCGGCCAGCTCGGCGAAGCGGATCACCTCGCGCGGGTCGACCGCCATCGCCTCCAGGCAGGTGCCGGTCCCGATCACGATCTTCTCGGCGGTCGCGGCGTCCTCGGTGGCGGGCTGCGTCGGCGTTGACGGGCGCGCCGTCGAGGCCTGCGCTGCCGGAGCCTCCGCCGTCGGCATCGGCGTGGCCACACCACCGGTCAGATAGGCCAGGAATTCATTTGTCATGCGGGTGTGTCGGGCGGCGTACTTGGGGCCGGCCGCTCGCTGCGAACCCTCGTCCAACGTGCGAACAAAATGGCGTCGCGACCACGCGATGTCCGCGATCGTCTGTCCATCGTGCAGTTTGGTCTTGGACGGGTCGACCTCCTGCACATACGGGCTCTTGACCAACTGCGGATACGAACCGCTGCCGTCGTTCAGCCAGAACTCGCCCTTATTGCGCGGCATCTGCAGCTTGTAGTCGCCCATCAGGCGGCCGATCGCGGCCTCGTCGCTGATCATGAAAGCGGTGGTGAAACCGGCCTGCGCCTGGATATCGCCACCCTGGTCGCCGAGCTGGTCATTGGTGTCACGCTGAGTGGCGTATTGCAGCCAGCACTCCGCGCTGCCCGCGCCTTGCCCGATCATTCCCGCGATCTGGCTCATGTTGACCCGCTGTCCGTCGTACACGCCCCACACGTTCTTCTTTCGCAGGGCAAAAGACGCCTCGTCCATGATGCAGATGATGGTCTTGAAACCACCCCGGTCCTGAACGCGGACAGACTGCCGGTAACGCGCGACGGACATCAGCGAGCACAGCATATCGACCGTGTCCTGAGCGCCATTCGCCACCCAGTCAAACGGCAGCGGCTCGTCGGTTCCCAGATAGCATTCCAACCAACCGGCGACCAGGTCGTAGAGCTTCTCGGTGCCGCAGATCCAGACGACGCAGTCCTCGCACCGCGTCATGTAGGCCAGCAGGGTGTTCATCAGGCTGGACTTGCCCGAGCGGGTCCGGCCGATGTGCTGGCCGTGCTGGGCCAGCAGCAAGGGCACGGCCTTGGCGTCGATGCCGTAGCCGCAGGTCATCGGCTTGCGGATGCTGGCCCACTCCAGCACGTCGCGGTACTCGTACAGGCGGGCGGTGACGTCCTCCATCACCGTGGTGACCGTGTACAAGCCGGCGGCGTCCTGCTTCTGGATGCTGACCCAGCGGCTGTGCAGGTCCACGCCCATCCGGGCGCTCAGGCCGATCGCGATCGGCTCGGCCAGGCCGGCCGGGACCGCGGCCTTGTCCAGGCCCTCGGCCGCGCGGGCCGGGGGGACCCGCACGTAGAAGCGGGCGCCGAACACGCCGGACTGGTCGTCGGTGATGAGCTCGTAGCGGACCATCACCAGCCAGCCGAAGTCGAGCTCGGCCAGCACCGTCATCATGACCTGCTCGTCGTGGGAAAGCTGCTGCCAGGTGCGCTCCCGCACCGCCATGGCGCGCGAGTGGTCCAGCTCCAGCTCGGTGCCCGGGCCGGCGGTGAGCTCGGCCTGCTCCGGAAGGGGCGAGGCGGCCTGCTCGGCGGCCGGCGTGGCCTTGGCCTTGGGCGGCAGCCGCAGCCACCAGAACTCGAGGAGCTTGGCGGTGCCGATCTGCGCGCCGGTGAGCACGAGCAGGCCCAGCAGCCACACCGGCCACCAGTGGATGCCGATCAGCTGGAGGGCGCCGATGGCCAGCACGTCGGTGACGCCGGCGACGCCGATCCAGCGGATGGCCTCCGTCTTGGCGTGGTTGGGCCAGTGGCTGAACAGGCGGGCCCCGTGCACCACACGCGACGCGATCAACACGCACACCAGGGCCAGCCCGGCGGGCACGGCCACCGCGAGCAGCAGCGGGACGCCGACGATCGCGGAGAGCATGCCGATCCCGGCGGTGATCGTCGAGGCGAGGCAGGGGTAGTAGACCTTGTACGGGAGCACGGGGAGAGTCCTTTCCAGTCCAGCAAAGAGGAAGCGAGGGCCATGGCTGCCGGGGCCATGGCCCCCGCGTTCATCCGGTCAGCTACCGAGGACCACCGTGCGGATCGCCGCGTAGCCGCGGGCCATGCCCCGGCGGTTCTCCGCGGTCGTCTCGAGGTTGGTGGCCTCCTTGCTCAGCCGCTCGTGGGTCTCCGCCATGTCCGGGCGGCCGACCAGCAGACCGGCCTGCTGCCGCGCGGACCGAGCGTCGTCGTCGAACTTGCCGGCGCTCGACAGGGCGCCGTTCTCCGCCTCGGTCCACGCCTGCCACTGGGTGGAGGCGTTGGCCGGGTCGATGTTCGACGCGCTCGTGGTGGTGTCGACCTGCTGGGTGTT
Organism: Kutzneria buriramensis; assembly: GCF_003387475.1. GTDB lineage: Bacteria > Actinomycetota > Actinomycetes > Mycobacteriales > Pseudonocardiaceae > Kutzneria > Kutzneria buriramensis. The sequence goes on from NZ_QUNO01000038.1 coordinate 34,082, forward strand.
GTTGTCCATCGGGTTGCTCCTCACGGTTGGGATGTCCTGATGCGTGCGGGTCGGACGAGGTGGAGTCGGGCGCCCCGGCGTGGTGGTCACCACCCGCGGCGGGGTCGGCTGCGCCGACTGGGGGTTCGGGTAGAGCGGGAAACCGTTGTCGTCGAACTCCTCCTTCACGGTCGTGGGCTTGGTCTTCGGCGCAGGCGCGGCGGCCGGCTCGTCGACGACCACCGCGTCGACGACCGTCGGCGCGGGCTTCGCCGGCTTGGGCTCCGCTCGCGGCGCGCTCGTCGCCGACGCGGGCTCGGACGTGGTCGGCCTGGGCCTGGAGGGCGGAGTCGGCGAGGGGAAGCCCCCGTCGTCGACAAGGGGGCTGGCCGTTGTCGACGTCCGAGCCGGCTTCGGCGGCGGCGATGGCCAGCCGCAGTCGTCCACCGGGATCTCCTCAGTGTTCTTGGCCGCCGCGGGCTTGCCGCCGCCCCCGCTACCGCTGCCACCAGCAGTGGCGGCCGCAGTGGCAGGCGCGGTGCCGGCCTCCTCACGCTCACGACGCCGCCGACGTCGACGGGCTCCACGGCTGGTGCCCTCGCCCGGCTCGGGCGTCGGCTTGTCCGTGCTGTCGCCGCCCTTGTCGGTGGTGCCCTTGTCGGTGGCGTTGTCGTCCTTGTCGCCGCGCCGACCATCGGTCGTGTCCTTGGTCCCCTTAGTGGGACCGGTCGACGCCTCATCGCTCGACTTGGACCCGTCGGGCTTGCCGGTGCCGGGCTTGTCGGCTCCGGGACCGGGCGGGTTGACCAAGGTCATCGGATTCATCGGCTTGCCGCCCCCAGGACCACCCTTGCCTTCGGTGGGCTTGGTGCCCGACGGACGGTCACCGCCGGGCGCAGTGGGCCGACCGCCGCTCGGCCCCGAGGTCGGACGACCGCCGTTGGGCGAGGTCGGGCGACCACCAGCCGGCGCGGTCGGACGGCCCCCGCTCGGTCCAGCAGTGGGGCGACCGCCGTTGGGCGAGGTCGGACGGCCACCGGCCGGCGCGGTGGGCCGGCCACCGCTGGGCGAGGTCGGACGCCCGCCACCGTTGGGTGAGGTGGGCCTGCCACCTGCGGGGGACGTCGGTCGGCCACCGGCCGGCGCGGTGGGCTTGCCACCGGGCGAGGTTGGACGCCCACCGGCCGCCGGCGGCTTGCCGCCCGCCGGCGCGGTCGGACGCCCACCAGGCGCTGAGGGCTTGCCGCCCGGAGCGGTCGGCCGGCTGCCCGTGGGCCTGCCACCAGCGGGCGAGGTCGGGCGACCACCACCGCCGGGGCCGCCGGAAGGCCGGCTACCGGCGGGCCGAGAGCCGTTGGGCGAGGTGCCACCAGGCCGCCGGCGACGTGCCAACCAGACCAGCAGCAGCACCAGGCCGCCGACAAGGACCAACGCGCTCACGACGATCACTGCGGCCACCGGCGACACCATCCACAACGCTCCGCCGATGATCAGCACGACGACCACGCCGAGCGCCACCAGCAACCCGACATGACTGGGACCCTGCGGCGCGTCCTTGTCGCCGTTGGGCTTCTTCGACGAGGAGTCGCCGCCCGACGTGCCCGCCGACGTCCCATGCGGGGCCGGGCGGGGACCAGCCTCTGGGGCCTTGTCCTCCGCCGGCTTCGGCGGCTCCGGCGGGGCCGCGCCCGCGAACGCGGACCCGGACGGCCTCGCCTCGGGCGGCTCGACGTTCGTCATCCTCATCACCTCCTGGCTTCCTGTAGTTACTGGATCTACTGTGGTTACTGCTGCTGCCCGCTGGGCTGTTTCTGCTGTTTGGAGCTGTTACAGCGGGTCTGGTGGTGAGCCGACCGGACGCCGGTCGAGCCGACTCACCACAGCTGTGGTGGTCATGTCAAAGCAGGTCGACGCGGCCGGTCAGGCAGCGGTGGATCCGCTGTGCCACCCGGACGTCGATGCCGGCGCCGGTCGAGGAGAACGCCTTCTGGATCTGGCTGCGGCTCGGCGTCTCGGGCAGCGTGCCCATCGCGATCATGTGGCGCACGGTGCCCATCGACTCTACGAAGTCGATGTCGGCCACGCCGTGGTCCAGGTCGTTGATGTGCCGCCACATCACCGGCACGGTCTGGATCGCCAACACGGCGCTGACCGGGCCGATCGCCGAGACCATCGCGGCCAGCAGGCCAGGGTGCGAGGCGAGGAACGGCACGTGCGGCCAGATGTTGAGCGTGAGCGTCTCGCCCAGGAACACGGCCTCGGCGAACTTGATCGCCCGGTCCTTGACCAGGACACCGTTGGTGGCCATGTACGCCTGGAACCCGAACATGGTCAGCAACAGCAGCGAGATGAACGGCTCGACCAAGTAGGACAGCAGCCAGTGCGCCGACCACGCCTCGGCCCCGGCGCTGACGGTGGCCTGCACATTGGCCGTGGACCAGCCCAGCGCGCAGACCAGGCCGACGCCGACGGCCACCGTCACGCTCTTGCGCCACCGGGCCGCCGTCAGCGCCCGCCGCTGCGGGTTCTGCTGGAGCTTGTGGAGCTTGGCCGCCTCGGCGGCCCGCGTGCGCTCCCGGATCACCTGGGGCGTGTCGGCCTCGACCCACGCCTGGTCGTCCTGGAGCCCGCCGATCGCGTGCTTCTCGGCCAGTTGCCCGCGCAGCTTGCGCACCTTCCGCGTCTCGCCGGAGGCCTGCACCACCGGCGTGCCGACGGGCCGACGGGCGGGGTTCGCGCTGTTTGGAGCCGGTGCAGGGGTCTGCGCGGCGGGGACGTTGGAAACCGCGGTGTCGTCGACCGGTCCGTGAAGAGTGGAGGTCATCGCCAGCCTTTCGATGGTGCGGGTCGCAGGGGACGTCGTCGAGGTCCGGGGATCGGGGATTGTCATCCTGTGCTCGGGAAATCGTTGCCGCTCATGGGAATGCGGCCGGTCAGGTGGCCGTGGATGGCGCTGATCTTGCAGTACGCGCCGGCGGCCGTGATGCCAACGAGGCCGCCGAACACGGTGGGCGGCCCGATCACGCCGACCACCAGCGCGAGCTCCAGCAGCGCCGTAAACAGCAGAAACAGTGCGGCGTGGGTGGCGAGCCGGGTGCACTCGCCGGTCCAGATGTGGTGAGGGAGGCTCATGACCACGTCCTCCAGTCCGGCACCATGTAGACGCCGTGGCGCTGCGCCCACTGCTGACACCAGCGGCCGACCTCGTCATCGCGCTGGACGTCGACATGGCCGGCGTCCACCGCGGCGGCGAAGCTCTCGGCGGTGGAACGGGCGATGCCCTGCCGCTCGCACTGCACCGGCAGCGTCCCGAACGGATGCGCGACCAGCCACGTCCTCAACAAGACGGTGAAGCTGCTGATCTCGCCCTTGGCGTCGGGGTGCCCGATCAGGCCCGGCAGCACGGCCATGCCGTGCGGCAACTGCCACGAGTCGATCGCGACCGGTGCGCAGAACGCCCTGTTGAGGGCCGTCCGCGCCCAGACGCACTCGACCGTGGAGGCCTGGTAGAGCGGCGTCGACTGCTGCATCGGCACGGGGATCATCGCAGGCCCCCGTTGGCGGGCAGCGGGCAGTAGCCGTTCCAGCGGCGCAGCGTGGCCTGGCCGTCGAGACTGGGGCTGATCTGGTGCGCCATCTGCACGATGCCGTTCCAAGTGCACCAGGTCAGCCGCCACTGGCCGGGCTCGATCAGCGTGCCGGTGGCCATCATCTCCCAGACCATCTGCCGCTCCTGATCGGCCAACAGCCGGGGCGCGATCTCGTCGGTCGGCCGGTGCAGCAGCGTCCCGAGCTTGGTCCAGCTCCGGTCCTCGCTCGGAAGCACGAGCAGCTCCCCCAGAGCGGCGGCCTGGAGCAGGCGGTGCGGCTGCCACATCGCCTGGTCGAGGGTCGAAGGCGCGCTCATGCCGACACCGGCACCGCGTTGAGGAACTCTGCGGCGGCGGAGTCGACGAGGCGCTGTGCCCTGCGCACGGCCAGGTCGTTCCGCTGCCCCCCGATGGCGGCGATGCCGGCCTCCAGCGTCAGCATCGACTCCAGGCGCCGCTCCAGCGCCACGTCGATCGCGCTGGAGTACGTTGATCCGGCCTGCTCCAGCGTCAGATGGACGCTCAGCGCCATCAGGTCACCGTCGGTCGGATCCACCCAGGGCAGCTCAGCTGCTGTCGTGTCGAGTGAGCGCAACCGCGCTCCCCCTCGACCTGGGACACTTCCCTTCACGACCGGTCTCCTCTCCAGGTGGGCGGTCGATGAGGTCCCGTCGGATGCCCCCGGCGGGATCTCCTCTTTTTCGGGCCTTGACAGGTTTCGACCGTAGCGAGTGTGCTAGAACACTGTCAATAGTGGTGTTCTAGAACGCTGCGTGTGATCATCTCCACCGCGCTGGTCATCGGAGCGTGAAGCGTGCTAGAACACCGACAACTGCAAGATGAGGGAGAGCAGTCCAGTGCCAGCCGTCAACCGGGAGCCGCCGTACTTGCAGGTGGCGCGTGCCTTGCGCGAGCAGATCCTGTCCGGGGAGCTTGCCGAGGGGAACACCTTCCCGTCCGCACGCAAGATCGCCCAGGACTTTGGCCTTGCGCACGCGACGGCTGCCCGGGTGATCAAGACCCTCCAAGACGAAGGGCTGGTGGCCAGCAGGCCAGGAGCCGGGACAGTCGTCACGCGGAACTCCCTACACCGGTCAGCGCAGGACCGGCTTACCGCGATCACCCGTACCGGTCTGATCTACCCGGAGGGCCACTACGCGGTCATCCGCTCCGCCGAGCTGGTCCCCGGGCCTGGGTACGTTGTTGAGGCGTTGGGTCTGGAGCCGGATTCGGCGGTCATTCGTCGCCAACGCACCACGTACAACCCTGACGAGGCACCTGAGTCCACCTCGATTTCATGGTTCGACGGAGCCTTGACCGAGAACTGCCCCGATCTCCTTGTGGCTGAACGGATCCGCAGAGGCACGATCAACTACATCGCCGACCGAACCGGGCGCGCCCTGCGCCATGGTCGTGACGGTGTCGCCGCTGGTAGGGCCACCGACGAGATCGCGGCCGAGCTGAGGGTCGAGCCGGGCGCGCCCGTGCTGCTCGGGCGCAACTGGTGGACCGACTCCGCAGGCTGGGTGGCCGAGTTCGGGGAGTCGATCGCCCCAGAAGGCCGCTGGGTTCACTACGACTATGAGATTGGTAGCGAGTAAGTGAAGAAGGTTCACTCCGGGAAGGTCCGCGACCTCTACGAGCTGGACGGCGGTGACCTGCTCCTCGTCGCCACTGACCGAGTCTCGGTCTACGACGTCGCGTTGCCCACCGACGTCCCGGACAAGGGCAAGCTGCTCACGTCGTTGTCGGCCTGGTGGTTCGAGCGCATGGCCGACGTCGTCCCCAACCACGTGATCAGCGTCGACGACGTCCCGGAGGAGTTCGCCGGCCGGGCCATGCGTTGCCGGCCGCTGCGAATGCTGCCCGTCGAATGCATCGCCCGCGGCTACCTCACTGGTCTTGGCCTGCGCGAGTACCAGCGGGACGGCGCGGTCTCGGGCGTCACGTTGCCCGAGGGCCTGGTGGACGCCGACCGGCTGCCGGAGCCGATCTTCACGCCCACCACCAAGCTCCAGACCGAGAGCGGGCACGACGAGTTCATCACCTTCGACGACGTCGTCGAAGCCGTCGGCAGCAGCGACATCGCCGAGCAGCTGCGCGAGCTCACCCTCGACATCTACCGACGCGGCGCGGCTCGCGCGCTGGAGCAGGGTGTGATCATCGCCGACACCAAGCTGGAGTTTGGCCTGGACGCCAACGGCACCCTGACCCTGGCCGACGAGGTGCTCACCAGCGACAGCAGCCGATTCTGGCGCTTGGACGAGTGGCAGCCCGGCCGGCCCGGCGGCCAGCGCTCCTACGACAAGCAGTACGTCCGCGACTGGTCGGTCAGCACCGGGTGGGACAAGACATACCCCGGGCCCGCCATGCCGGACGACGTCGTCGCGGCGACTCGCGCTCGCTACGTTGAAGTCTACGAACGCATCACCGGCCTGACCTGGTCAAACTGAAGGAGAACGCGGTGAGCAACAGCGACGACAACACGTATGACCCCGTCCATCTCACGCACGAGGTGTTCCGGCTCCTGCTCGACAAGGGCCTCCCCGTGACGCGGGACGGGGACTTCGACGCCGCCGTCGACGGCGCCAGCGCCATCCTTCGCTGGTTGGGGCTCGAGCCCGAGATCCCGGCCCAGGTCGCCGGCTACAGGCGGCTCGACTACAACGGCCAGCTCGGATACAACCGCCGGATCCACGGCGACTGACAGCTGATACCCCACACGCCGGTGATCAAAAACCCGAGGGCTGCACGGCGTGGCGGCGGGATTTCTGCAAACAGATGCGCTGGGATGGACGTCATGAGTGGTCTGCGGAAGGCGGGACGCCCAAGCAAGGGCGACCGCGTCGCGGCTCGCACCCTTCTCCCCCAAGAGGTGCGGGCCAACGTTGACCTGCTCGTGGACGGCCCCGGTCTGCTCGGCGAGATCGTCGCGACGTTGGCCGAGGTGGGTCTCCAGTACGTCGAAGAAGCCGTTTTCGCGCCTTCCCCCGCGGACGCGGTGCCTACCTGGACTCGACTTCCCCGGTCGGTCCGGATCAAGATCGACGACCTGGTGAAGGCCACCTCGCGCAACATCGGCGACGTGATCGCCGCCCTGGTGACGGTCGGTTTGCGCCACCGGAACACGTCTGCGCATGGAGCGCAGCAGGAGGCCCTGATGACCTAGCAAAAGAAAAGGCGACCCCGTCGTCCCAACGGAGTCGCCTCAAAGTCGCACCGCTAGTTGGACTTCCCCATCCAACTCGGCGGTGAGGAGAGGAACCGGATCCCCACCCGGCGTCTCTCCACCTTCACCCGGTTGTCAGCCGGTGTTTCAACCCCTCGCTCCAGAAGGGCCTTTGTTATGCCTGGAGACAGGCTAGCTCAGGCCCGCGAGACACACAAAGCACCGATCAGTGGCGTGTCTGCGGGCTCTTCTGCTGTCAAAATCGTTTTCGCAGGTCAGAGGCGGTATGACCACCTCTGGCAGATGATCTGTGTCTCAGGCCGCCCTGTACGCGCTCGGCGAACCTCCTGGCACAGCACAAAAGCCGACCCGCGCTCGGCGGCTGCCGAACGCGGGTGCTGCCGTCCGGACAGCCTGCAAGGCTCCAAACAGGGAAAACAGGCTGAGCGACTGTCGCCGGCGGTGTCTGCGTGACCACCGCACAGCGCACCCGCACCACCTCCTCGGCGTCTCGCACGGCCCTGCTCGACGGCCCGTGCGTGACCTGCCATGTCTCCGCCGGCCGCCAGCGCGGCACGCGCCTGTCCACTGTGGTCTGTGGCCCGTGCTGGGCTGCGTTCGGCGGCAAGCCAGCCGCGGACGAGATCGGCCCCGAGCCGACACACACCGCGCCGCTGCGGATGCCGTCCGGCCAACGGCACTGGCTGGCCTCGCTGCGCCGCGCCGAGTGGGTCGAAGGCATCCGCCGGGACGGCCGGGACAACGTCCTGGACATCGCCAAAGTGCTGGCCCGGCACGCCTCCTGGGACACCCTGGAGACCTGGCCGGGCTGGGACACCCTCATGGCCCGCACCGGTCTGAGCGAGACCACCATCCAGCGCTGGCTGCAGGAGCTGAAGCTGCGCGGCTGGATCATCGTGATCGAGACCGGCTCCACCCCGCTGACCAGGCCGATGGCGCTGTGCGGCACCCCGGCCGCCGCCGGCGAGCAGGGCCTGGCCGAGTTCGCCGACGCGGCCGCCGGCGTGGTCCGCAAGCTGCGCGGCGAGGTCGAGGGCAACCGCCGCGCCGTCTACGCCCTGCGCGTCCCGCTGTCCCCCACCGAGGCCGTGGCGTGGGCCGCCGAGCAGATCGCCCAGCAGGCCGCCCAGGTCGCCCAGGACGCCGCTGAGCGGGCCGCCGCCGAGGCTCGCGCCAAGATGGTCACCCGCGTGCGCGGGCTGCTGGCCAAGGCCGCCTGCACCGACTACGACCCCGAGCGGCGCTCGCTGCTGGCCAAGGCCGCCGCGCTGCGCGCCGAGCACGGCATCGGCCCGGCCGAGCTGACCGACCCCGAGCTGGCCACCGCCCAGGCCCGCCGCCAGGAGGCCGTCGAGTTCTCCGAGGCCATGGCCGACCCCGCGACCGCCGCGGCGTTCACCCGCATCCTGAACGACCTGGAGAACGGCGCTGACCAGGCCGAATCCGCTTCACTTGGGGAAGAAAAGGGGTGGCCTACGTACTTCCCTGATCAAGATCAGGGAAGTACCAGCGTGGGTTACGCGCGCGCGAGGGCTCGCGTTGTGGATGACTGCGGCCAGCCGCTGGCGGATCCGTGGGGCGGACAGGACCAGAATGACGCCCTTCGGGCGCGCTTCGAGGAAGAGCAAGGCTGGGCTTCCCGGGTCCCGACCAGCCCGTTTGAGGAGCTGATTGCGGCCGCCTGGGTGCAGCGCAGGCTGGAGATCGCCGGCCACCTGACCAGATTCGCCGTCCGGCAGCTGTGCCGGCCGTTCTGGCGCGCTGGCTGGGCAGGCGTCGACCTGGTGCACGCCGTCGACCACCTGCCCAGCGCGTTCGGCGCCCGCGCCGGCGTGCCGATCAACCGGCCGGTCGACCTGCAGCTGGGTCGGCCGCCGGCGCACCTGTCGCCGGCCCGGCAACGGTCCTGGCTGCGCGAGCAGCAGCTGCGGCTGCGCAAGCGGATCTGGGCCCACCTACGCAGCCGGCTCGACGCCTGGCGCACCCCCGACGGTGGCATCCGCACCGGCTATTACCAGACCCGCGGCCGCCGCCTGGCCATCCGAAAAGCCCTGGTCAGCCAGCATGGCCGCGCGGCCGCGCAAGTGCTGCGCGACGAGGACCTGGCCGCCGACGTCACCCTCACGCCGGAGCACATCGCCGCGTTCGGCCGGCGCATCGCCGAGCAGCTGCGCCGCACCGAACCAGCCCGGCCCGGTCGGCCGGCCGTGCCCCGGTCCAGCCAGGCCACCCGGGCCGCCGCCGTCGACGAGCTCGACACCACGATCGCGGTCAACCGGGCCCGCCGCGCCGCCGACCAGGACGTCCACCAGCAGGTTCGCGACCGCTACCGCGACCAGTTGGCCGCCGCCCGGGCCACGCTGGCCGAGCGCACCGGCGCGGACCTGGCCGGCCGGGCCGCCCCGCTCGCGCCCGACGCCGCCGACCTCACGCCCGAACAGCGCTGGGAGCGCGCCCGGGCGATGGCAGCTGCGGAGGGCCGGCGCACCCGCCGCCGTGGAGGCCGCCGGTGAGCCTCGAACGAGAGTTGCGCGTACGTAGGCAAAGCCAGGCCAAATCTGTCCACTCACAGGAGGCTTCAGGCGGCAAAATTTGTAATGATCACCATCAAGATCAGCTAGTTTCAGTTATGCGTAACTCTAAAACGTTTCGAGTTTCATCGAAACGAAACGTTGGCACGATTGGCACGGTCACTTCAGTGGTGACTGACGTTCGATCAGCTCGCGGACCGCCTCACCAGCGCGAATGCGGTCATGGCGCAGTTCGATTCGCCCGCTGACCGGCCGCTGGACCGGATGGCCAGCACCCCACAGCGTCGCCCGAACGGCCGGTCGACGCGCCTTACAGTGCGCTGTAAAGTCCTTACAGCACGCTGTAAATGAGGAGGTCCGGGAGCATGACGAACACGATCGAGCCCGAGCCGGCCTGGCCGCCGGCGTGGCCGGTCACCACCGACCAGTTGGTCGCCTGGATCAACGACTACGCGCAGGCCCTGGCCGCCGGCGACGTCGACCCCGGCGCTCTGCTGGAGCAGTTCGCCCACGCCCGGGCCATCGCCCGCGCCACGGCCGGCATCGAGGAATGGCTCCTGCTGGCCTGCCGCGAAGCCGGCATCAGCCTTCCCGACCTCGCCGAGCGCATCGCCCGGCACCCCTCGACCGAGCAGCGCCGGCGCTACGTCACCGGCCCCCGCGACCGCGTGGAGCGCCTGCTGCGCGACTTCGACTCCGCCGACGGCCGCCTGGCCGCCCTGCTACGCGCTCTCGACACCAGCGTCGAGCACGACCAGGCCGCGACGCAGCCGGATCCCGATCCCACCACCAACTGACCGCGAACAGGGCTCCAAACAGGGAAAACGCAGTACTGAACCCCAGGAACCACAGGAGGATGAGGGCAGTGACGGTTCCGCCCGACGCGTCCACCCCGGGCACGCAGGGGGACGCCTGGACCCAGGCCGAGGGCAACGCGCTGTCCTCGGCGGAGCAGTTCGACAACGCCGCGCGACGTGCCCGCGAGCAGGCCGGCGAGCTCGAAGGCCGCCCGGACATGCAGCAGACCGCGCTGCGGCTCAACGAGGAGGCCACCGCCGCCGAGTCAACCGCCCAGACCCGGCGCGGTCTGGCCCGCGGCTACGCCGCGCTGCGCGCCCTGAGCGGGCAGCCGGATGCCGACGGCGCGACCACGACGACCGGTCAGGAGGCGATCACCACGGACAGCCAGCCCACCAGCCGATCCGAGAGCCCGGTCGTCGTGGACGTGCCGCTGCCCGACGACGAGGACGAGGACGGCGAGGTCGTCGACGTCGAGCCGGAGGCCTTCGACACCTGCTGGGTGTGCGAGGAGCCGCTGGACAAGCCCACCACCAACGAGGACGCCGCGGTCCACGACGACTGCGACCCGGACAAGCCCCCCAAGTACTGGATGGGCCCGCTCACGGCCAACGGCAAGAAAATCGACCCCGACCAGGGCGAGTCTTACCGCAAGCTCAAGGACCTGGCCGCCGACGCCGTCGACATGGTCCTGGAGTGGGAGATCCCGTACGGCGACACCTACGTCTCCCTGGACGGCACCATCGTCGACGCCCGCGAGTGGATCGAGCGCCCCGAGAACATCGCGCTGGGCGGCGGCCGCGAGGCCTACGCCGGCCGCGGCGAGTTCGATCCGGCCGCGCCGGACCGCTGCTGGATCGGCCAAACGCTGCCCTCGGGCCGCCTCGCCCGACCTCTCGCCCGGTCCTTCGACGACGTCGCCGAGCTGGCCGTCCACGTCTGCCGCGAGGTGTTCGAGCGCGGCCGCATGACCAGCGAGGACAACCGATACACCGTGATGTTGCCGGGCGGCGAGCTGGTGGACGCGGAGGAGTGGGCGCAGCGGCCGGAGACCCGCCGGCTGGCCGGCTACACGCCGGTCGAGTTCGACCCGGCCGTCCCGGACCGGTGCTGGATCGGGCCGACGCTGCCGGAGATCGGCCTGGTCAGTGCCGTCGCCCGGTCCTACGACGACGAGGCCGAGCTGGCCGCCCACGTCTGCCAGCAGGTCTACGGACACGGCCGCATCCCCAAGGACAGCAACGGAAACGCCGTGATGTTGCCGGGCGGCGAGCTGGTGGACGCGGTCGAGTGGGCGCAGCGGCCGGAGACCCGCCGGCTGGCCGGCTACACGCCGGTCGAGTACGACTCCAGCACGCCGGACCGCTGCTGGATCGGGCCGACACTGCCGGGCGACGGGCTGATGCTCCCGCTCGCCGAGTCCTTCGACGACGTCGCCGAGCTGGCTGCCCACGTCTGCCGTGAGGTGTTCGAGCGGTACACAGTGGACACCTTCACCCACACGGTCATGCTGCCCGGCGGCGAGCAGATGGACGCCTGCGACTGGGTGCAGCATCCCGACATCCGCGCGCTGGCCGGCTGCAGGGCCGTCCGCAACCGGGTCCAGTTCCGCGTCACGGCGACCTGCACCAGCTGCGGCGCCGAGGCCAGCGCCCTGTCCACTGACCTCGTCATGGGCGAGATCGGCCAACGACGCAAGGCCGCCGGCGCCGCCTACTGCGCCCCCTGCGACCTGTACGGCCCGCCGGCCCTCGTCCCGTTCACCCTGATCGACGACGCCACCGGCGTCTACGGCGCCGAGCCTCGCCCGATCGGCGACCTCGCCGCCGAGACCGCCTGACCCGAAGCCAGGGGGCCTGCGCGAGACAAGCCTGAGCCTCGCGCAGGCTCCCAAACAGGGAAAACAGCCTACTGAACTCCAGTAACTACAGGAACAAACCGACAGGAGGACCAGGTGCTCAACACGATCGTCGGCCGGCTGCTCGCCCGCCTGCGCCGCGCCACGCCGGCCCCGGCGGCCACCACCTCGCCGATGGCGGGATGCCGCGACAGCTGCTGCCGCCGCGGCCGCGGCCTCCCCCGCCGCAAGGCCACCGCCGCCTGCACCTTCGGCGACTGGACGTTCCGCGAGTGCGACCGGCTGGTGGACTTCGTGAACCTCACGACCGGCGACTACATCCAGTACTACGGCTGCGTGGAGCAGGTCAGCTCCGTCGACCTCACCGACATCGACGTGTTCACCGTGGTCACCGACCACGCCGTGATGACCGTCCCCTGGCCCATGCTCAAGCACCCGGACTACCAGCAGATCGAGGTCTGGGACACCCGCCCGGAGCCGCTCGCGGACGACGCGGATCACCACGCCTGAAGCACCTCGGCAGTGCTCCAAACAGGGAAAACACTGCACTGAACTCCAGTAAGTACAGGAACAATGAGGAAGGACGGTGACCACAATGGACCTCGCTGTCGCCATCGAGCTCGTCGGCGACGAGGTGCGCAGCCGGTACTTCGGCGACGACGTGCCCAACTCGCTCGCGCTGGAGATGCTGCGCGAGGGCAACGACCACCGCGACGTCGACCAGGCGCGAGCCGCTGGCATCTTCAGCCCCGCCCTGGCCGACGCCCACCACCAGGTGATCGCCGCCGACGAGGAGGAACTCGCCGAGGCCATGGAACGCCTGGAGCTCGTCGACGCCGTCCGGCTGGTCGGCGACGACCTGCGCGCCGGCGAGAACGACCCGACCGCCACCGACGAACTCGCCGTCCATCTCGCCCGCTGCGACACCGACCCCGACGGCCTGGCCGCCGAGCTGGCCGAGGGCGAGATCGCCGGCGAGCGTGCCGCCGCCTACCAGCACGTGCTCGCCGCCGGCGACGAGGAGATCACCGCGGCGCTCCAGCTCAACGCCGCCATCACCGCCGCCCGCGCGGCCCTCCGGCCGGCACAGCGCTGCGCCGAGCCCCAGTGACCACAGTGGACAACCCGCCCGAAGGGACCAGCTTCATGCCCGACACCATGACCACCGCGGAGCAGGCCGCGCTCGCCCGCTACAGCAACTGGCTGGACACGTTCCTCGAGGAGATGGCCCAGCAGCAACGGCAGCAGCGCATCCCCAGCGCCTCCATGCAGGCCGCGCGCCTGCACCGCTGGTGGGCCCAGACCGAAATGCTCCAGGCCGCCGGCGGCCCGACGCCCTCCGCCGCGTTCGCCGCCGAGCTCGACGTGGCCCTGACCAACTTCTTCACCCAGCGCGCCAACTTCCTGTTCAAGCTCGCCAGCACAGTCGGCGCGGACGTCCCCATCCCCGAAAACCAGCAGGGCGTGCTGCAGATCGGCGGCGCCACCCTCGGCCTGGTGGGCTACGTGCCCGCACGGAACATCAGCACCCCCAACTAGCCCCCGTCCACCGCTCCAAACAGGGGAAACACTCCACCAGACTCCAGTAGGTCCAGTGCTGAGGAGAGGGATCGACGTGCGTGCCAACCCGTTCCACGACCGTGGCCCCAGCCTGCCGCACGGCGGCGGGTTCGGCGGCCTGATCGACAGCTTCGCCCAGGGCGTGGCGCACGCCCTGGGCTGGCGGGCCGGCTCGGCCATTGCGCAGGCGCTGGGCCCGACGGCGCTGATCGTGCTGGCGCTGGCGGCCCTGGCCGTGTTCCTGTGGCGCCGCAAAACCCGCCGCTGACCACCTGCCCGGACCAGGAAGGACACTCCGTCATGGACCTCGGCTTCGCCATCCGGCTGGTCGGCTACGACGCCCGCAACGCGCGGGACGCCGCGTGCCTGACCGACGCCGAGGCCGTCGAGCTGGTCCGCGCCGACCCCGGCCGCGGCGACGTCGACGACCTGTGGGGCTGTGGCTACATGGGCGACGAGACCGCCGAGGCCTACCGCACCGTGCTGGCCGCCAGCGTCGACGAGCTCGGCCAGGCCCTCGCCGCGCTGTAGCCATCACCGCCCCTGACCAGGAAGGACACCGACCGCCGTGGACATCTACCAGGCCATCGCCATCGTGGCCGTGCGCACCAGAATCGACCGGGGCGCGCTGGACCTGACCGACTTCGAGGCCATCCAGGCGTTCCGGGACCACGTCACCGACGACGCCGTCGAGCAGCGGTTCGAGCGCGGCGAGATCGACGACGAGACCGCTGAGGCGTGCCACTTCGTCCTCAGCGCCGACTGGGACCAGCTCGACGACGCCCTCAGCTAGCCAACCAACCACGGCACCTCCGCGCGCCCGCCCGCAACGCTCCAAACAGGGCAAACGCCGTGCGATCTACTCCAGTAACTCCAGTAGAAACAGGAAGGAACACGCGACCGTGAACACCGGCACCCCGCTCCACACGACCGACCCGGCCCCGACCGCGCCCGACGACCTCAACCTGGACCCCGCCGTCGTCGCCGCGGCCGCCGGCGAGATCAGCCGCCAGGAAAGCCGCTGCGACGACAAGGCGGACTCGCTGGCCCAGTTCAGCGGCGCGCTGGCCAGCATCATGGCCATCGTCGCCGCCGGCGCCGGCGCGATCGCCGTGCTGTTCACCCACCTCGGCCCCTGGGCACTGCTGCCGATCCTGCTGCTCGCCGGCGCGGCCGGCCTGTGGGGCTCGGCGCTGCTGGTCCTGATCTACAAGGTGATCCGTCCCGACATCACGCCGGCCGCCGGCTCGAACACCTCCTTCGTGCACGACGACCACCTGGACCGGCTGGACAGCGTCGACCTCACCCGGTTCCACCTCGACCAGGTCGTCCGCCTGCGCCCGCTGGTGGTCGCCCGCTTCCGCGCCCTCGCCCGGTCGGTCGACCTGATCGTGCTCGGCTTCGTCGCCCTGTTCGCCGGCGCGGCCGCCTTCGGCATCCTGTTCGCCCTCGCCGGCTGACACACCCTCCAAACAGCGAAAACGCCTCTACTGAAGTCCAGTAACCACCGTATCTACAGGAAGGACACCATGCGTCGCGCCGCGCTCCACGCCCACGTCCGCACCCTGATCGAGAACACCTTCGTCGACGACGACGCCGACGTCGCCAAGGCGCTGCTCGCCGAGGCCGACGAGCCCACCAGCGGCTTCGGCACGCTCGCGTTCAAGCTCGACGACACCACCGACGGCACGGCCGAGGCCATCGCCGAGAAGTTCCAGCTCCTGGCCCAGCAGGTCGACGACCGCACCAAGGACAAGATCGCCGACGGCAGCTACTTCGTCGCGCCGTGCGCGTTCCTGGCCAGCCTCCTTGACCACATGTGACCCCCTCCTCCCCCTCCAGTGGGCCCCGGTGCGAACTTCGCGCCGGGGCCCACCCGCGTGTCTGGCCCCACCGGCCCGTCACCTGCCGGCAGGCCACCAACAGGCTTCAGCGTCGTGGGAGTGGGTGACGCGAGGTCGAACAGGGCGACGCAGGGCGGCTCAAGAGGAAAACCGTCCGCCAGCGGCAGACAAGATCAACTAGAACTGATTACACGAAATGACGAATCGTTTTGCGTTACGTCGAAACGAAACGTCCGCTACGATCGAGCTATGACCGAGACGACCGAGTCCGCCCCACCCGGCGGGAGCACCGAGGTTCGCACCTGCGGATACAGCCAGTGCGGCCGGGTCCTGCCCGCCCAGGACCGCCCCGGGCGCAAGAGCGCCTACTGCGAGGACCGCCGGTGGGAGGGCAACAAGACCTGCAAGCAGATGGCCCAGCAGGAGCGCAACGCGCTGAAGGTCGCCGGCCTGGAGGTGCCGCTGACCGCCTACCGCGAGGTCGCCGACCGCGTGGTGCCCGTGCTGGAGTCCGTGCAAGCCCAGATCACCGGCCCGCTCGGCGAGCTCCGTGAGGCCCTGCGCCAGGTCGAGGACGGCGCCCTCGCCCGCGTCCAGGACGAGGAGAACACCGCCCGGATCGCCACCGAGCGCGCCGACGCCGCCGTCGCCGAGCGGGACAAGGCCTTCACGGCCCGGGACAACGCGCTGGCCGAGGCCAAGGCCGCCCGTGAGGCGAAGATCGTGGCCGAGCGGCTCCAGCGCGAGGGCATCGCCGACGCCGAGCAGAAGGCCGACCGGGCCTGGCAGCGGGCCCTGGAGTACGAGGGCGCCAAGACCGCCGCGGAGGCCGCACTGACCGAGGTCCGGGCCAACCTGGAGGCGCAGGTGGGCCGCTACGACCACCTCTCCGAGCGGTTCGACACGGTGCAGAACGCCAACAAGGAGCTGACCAGCGAGAACACCACACTCAAGGCGAACATCAAGGCCGCCGAGCAGCGCGCCACCGAGGCGGACACGAAGGCCGCCGAAGCCACGCAGCTGGCCGAGCAGCGTGCTGGCGAGGTGGCGGCGGCCCGCGAGGCCCAGGCCGCCGCGGAGGGCGAGCGCGGCCGGATCCAGGCCGAGAACGAGCGCCTGGTCGCCGAGGTGGGCACCCTGCGCACGGCCCTGGACACCGAGAAAGGCACGGTCAGCGAGCTGCGCCAGCAGCTGGCCGCCGCCGAAGGCCGCGAGCAGGGCCTGATCGGCGAACGCGACGCCGCCCAGACCGCCGTGACCGAGCTGCGTGACGAGCTGACCACGGAGAAGGGCGCGACCGCCGAGCTGCGCCAGCAGCTGGCCGAGCAGCAGACGGCCCTCGACGAGGCGCGCCGGCTGCTGGCCGAAGCCACGGCCCGCGCCGGCACCGTCGAGGAGCTGCGGGTCCTGATCACGCAGGCGGCGCCCAAGAAGTAGAGCAGCGAGCCCTGCCCGTGCAGGGGATCGGAGGCAAGCCCTGCGTGTCCACGCACGCAGGGCTGCAAACAGGGAAAACGACGCTCTTAGGTCCAGTACGTACAGGAAGTACAGGAGGGCTCGTGAACCACGTCCGTGTCCTGATCGGCGCCCCCGGAGCCGGCAAGACGCACTTCTGCACGCAGCACGCCGGCCGCCTGGGCGTCCTGCTCAGCCTCGACCGCGCTCGCGCGATCGTCGGCCGCGGCGAACACGACCAGGCCGCGACCCCGGCCGCCGTCGACCTCGTCCGCCGGCAGGCCGCCGACGCGCTCGCCGCCGGCGACACGATCACCGTGGACGCCACCGGCGCGGCGATCCTCGACCGCGCCAGCTGGCTCGCCCTGGCCCGGGATCACGCCGTCC
>NZ_QUNO01000039.1 GCF_003387475.1 Kutzneria buriramensis
GGCCAAGATCCTTCATCCCCCGCGCAGCACCGCTTCCGAGTGACTACCTACATCAGCACCCCTCCACGTTCAGGACACACGAGATCACGTCAGTGCACCTGATCGGACACGACGAGCGCCGAACCGGTTTCGATCGCGCGCCGGGCTGACTCAAGAAAGAGCACGCCCGCGACAATTTTCCCCACAGTTCGGATTGATCACGGTTGAGTGGCGTCCACAGACTGAGTCGCGTGATCGGCATCCTGGGTTGCACGAGCGCCGTCGGCCGCAAGGTGGCCTGGCTCCTGCGCGATCGATACGCATACCAGCTCCGCCTTGCGGTTGGCGTGCACGAGGAGACGGACGAAGACCGGGTGGAACGTGTCGACGTCCACGACATCAAGTCGCTGACCAGGTTTAGCCAGGGCTGCGATACGGTGGTGAACTGCCTCGACCTCGACGCCCCCGCAGTCAGCGGGCTCGCGGCCATCGTAGTCGACGCGGGCTCGAGCTTCATCGACGCCACCGGCGGCGTCGGCCCCGAGTCGTTGTCCCCTGTCGTCTCCGGTCAGACCGTGGTGCTCGCGGCCGAAGGGATCCGGTGCTGCACGAATCTACTCAGCCGGCATGTGCTCACGCTCCCCGAGACGCGCGGCGACAGCATTACCGTGCACTTCGGAGGGCTGTTCCACCCGACGTTGTCGTACGCGACCGAGATCGTGCGCCAGGTCTCCGCCGAGCGTCCGCTGCGGACTTGGCGCGCGGGCTTTCCGTCAAGAGCCGTTCCCGACGTGCCCGCGAACCCCTTCTTTCCGGCCGATGTCCGCTCGGTCCCCTTGTTGTCCGCTGAATCGCGGCGGCTGGCTGAGTATTGCGGGCTCGACACCGGGAGTTGGACGGCGGTGTTGGACGGGCGCGCCACTGCGGCTGTGCTGGACGGGGGCAACCTGACGCCGGACATATTGATCGAGGGTTGCCAACGGGACATGGCGGTCTCGCGGCCCTATCTGCTGGTCGTGGCACGAACCGATACCATCCAGGCCGCGCATCGGACCGCCGTCCTGCGGATACACGCCCTGAGTTCGGTCACGGCCACCATCGCTGCCCGCACCGTCCTACTGTCGAAGACCGGAAACATACCGTCCGGCGTGCACTACGCGTCCGAGCTCTTCCCTCCGAACCGCATGCTGGCCGAACTGACGCTCGAGTCCAACGTCGCGATGCTGACCACCATCTCGCACTCGGACCCGCATTTTAGGATCAACCAGGACACCGGGTCCGACAACGCCGGCCAACGGAAGCCCTTCCGTGCCGTGCGCGACTCGACGGATTCACCAGTGCGCACCTCGCTACCCGTCTCAACGGTGTGGTAGGCAGCCTCGGGATTTTCGACGGTTCGTAGGTTCGCGATCGACCCCAAGATCCAACGAGTCGCAGCGCCGGAGAACATCGGAAATCCATCCAAAATTCGAGGAATCGTGACACGCCCGCACAACGCGGAGCCGATTCCGCGTCCGTCGGCTATCCGGCAGCCATGACGCCGGACCATCATGGGGACTCGCAGCGGATGCGACAACGCCGCAGATCGCCCTGGCCTGCGCGCCCCGTGACCACGATGCGCCGTCCGGCGTTCATCACACCCGACAAAGATGTGATCATCGCCGCGCACCACGCGACCCTGGCAGTAAACCCGCGGTCATCGACACCGACACTTCCGCCGAGGTCTGAACAAAACTGATCGACGCGATACGGACAAAGAGACCACCCGGCCCACCGGCATGTCCCCATGCATCGGATCCACCGTGGCCACGACGGCCTGACCCATCCCGCACGAACATCCGCTCCGCCAGTCGTCCTGACACGGACTCAAGGACGACGCGGTATCCAGGTCCCACTGCCCGACTGGCCGCCGGCGTGTCCACCGCGTCGTCCATGAACGTGCTCGACAGGTCATCGACGAAATGGTCAGCAGCCGTGCTGGCGCCACCCCAACTCTGGCCGGAGCAGCCGCCACCACCGGTGCGCCCGAACCGTAGCTTCCCACTCGCCGAGGACGCCGCATACCTTGCCAGTGCGCCGCCTTCTCCTCGTGCAGGCGAGTTTGCCCCGCCGCATCGCGGTGCCAGCGGTGCTGATTCTGGTCGGTGATGCCGGCAGCCATGGCCGCGTACTCCACCCGTGTCACGCCAGAGGTCGCTGCACCGGTCGGGACTCGTCAGCCCCTTCACTCGTTCGCGGCAACACTTGCCGGTCCCACCCCTCGAGCCGGTCCGGGCCGTCGCGGTTCACACACCAGCAGGCGCGAGTCGAGGCGCGTGGCCGGAGTCGGGGCGACCGAGCCGGCCCCTGCCAGGTCCGACTTCGACCGGACCGTCGGCTTGGGCCAACTCGCCGGCCGCGACACGGCGATACGCCGACGACCTGGCGGACGGGCTTCACCAGCGCGATTTGGCAAGCATCCGCGTTCGCGCCGCCGGCCGGCCCCGCGCCGTGCGGCCGAATCGATTCCGCTCGCCAACCCCAACTACCCGAGCCGGAGGACTGTCCTCGGGAGTCCATAATGGGCGCGCGGCCGTCGGAAAGGAGACGCACCCGCCGAAGCAATCACGAAGAGAATTCACCTTTCGCACCCTGGAGCCGCACCCGTGCACAGCCGAGCCGCACTCGATCGAGCCAACACGATCAATCACGTTCTCGACGCCGTGAACCGACCGCTGGGCCCGCCATTGATCACGATCGTCGGTCCGTGCGGAATCGGCCTGAGCACAACACTCGAGCAAATATGCACAACGCTGCGCAAACGCGGCACACACGTCACCACCGTGCAGTTCACCCAGGGCTCCTCCGACCTGCCCGGCCCCTTCGGCAGCCCAGGACTCCCGAACGCGAGCGAACTCCTCAGCCAGGGAACCACGGTACTGGCGATCGACGACGCGCAATGGATCGACACCGAGACGCTCGGCCAGCTGGAGTCACTGATCCGCAAACTGGTCGGAACACGGGCACGATGCGTGTGCGCCGTCAGGCTGACCGCTACCCCGGAAGCCGGATCTGCCAGCCAGCTTGTGTTGTCCCAACTGGTCCGCGAGGGCCTGGCCGAGATCGTCAACCTCCGGCCACTCACCACCGCCGAGGTCACTGACTTGATCATCGAACGGTTCAACGCCAAGCCCGTCCCCCAACTCGTCCGACATCTGCGGCGACTCACCAGGAACCGGCCCAGAGCGCTCGACGCCGCACTCGATGCCTACAGGCACATGAACGCGATCCGCGTGGTCGACCGCCACGTCTACCTCGCACAGCGCGATGCCACGCCCACCCTGCCGGACAATCACGACCTCCCGCTCTACGTCCGCCGCATGGGACACCAGGCCTGGTCAGTCGCCAAAGCGATGGCTGTGCTGAACCCGCTGGGCGATGTCGCCGCCCACCTGGTCGCGCAGACCACGGGCATCGCCGAACCCGAGGTCTCCGAGGCCCTGAACCTGCTACGCGCCCGCGGAATCCTCCGTTACCTGCCCGGGAGAAGGCGCTGGGCCTTCCAACTGCCCCTCACCGAGGCCGTGCTGACCGGCCAACTTGGCCCCTACGAACGCCGCCGGCTCGCCAAGGCCGCGGTGACCGCGCTCTGGCACGGCCAAGCGTTCTGCGACGATCCGAACTACCTGGCCGACCAACTGGTCAACGCCGGCCGCATGGTCGACCCCGACCGCGCCAGAACCTGCCTGCTCACTCGCGCCGGCGTGGCGATCCGCCACACCGAGGATCACCTCGAACGCTGGCTACTGGCGGCTGCCGAGCTGGCACCGGATCGAAGCCAGCGTGCGAACACGCTGGTCGATCACGCCATCGTCTGCATGCTCCAGGGCAAGTCCACCCAGTGCCTGCAAACCACCGACACGCTCCTGTACGACCTGCCCGACCAGCTGTCACCGGAGTTGCTGCAGGAAGTCCACCTCGCCCACCTGCGAGCACTGCACGCCACCGGAGACTTCGCCACCACCGAACAGATCGCACGCGGCGAGGTGTGGCCGTGGCCCGATAGTCCCTTTGATCAGGCCATCACCAGAGTCGCCGCGTTCTACACACTCGGGCAATGGCGGGAAGTTCGGAAACTACTCAACGAAACGACGGTGGACTGGCGCGACCGTGCCACCGCCCGCTACCGCGCCGACCTGTTCGGCTCGCTGGCCGGGCTGTGGCTGGGCCAGCACGACCAGTTCGATCGTCTCGTGACCATGCTGCCTCAGTGGCGACACCACGGCGGCCACCACTGCGAGCAAGTCAACCTCTACATCGGCGCCCTGCTGACCATCGGCGACCTCAACACCGCGGAACGGCTACTCGCAGAGCAGGACCGCCCCGCCTCCCAGCTGAGTCTGGCCGAACACGCGGTGCTCGCGGCCCGCCGTGGTCGGTGCGACCAGGCACTCGAACTGACCCGCCGCTGCATCGTCGGCGGTCCCTCCTTCGGCTACGGTCCATGCCAAGTGAGCATGATCCAGACCGCCACCGTCATCCTGCTGGCCCGCGGACGGATCGCTCGTGCCCGCGACCTGCTCTCCGGCGCCCAGTCCGCCCAACCGGTGCTCCCCCATCTGCTTGCCGGCCCGGAGGCATGGATCGCCGTGGTGCTCGGCGAGCCCCACCGCGCCCGCGCCACGATCGACGCCGCGCTCACCGAGGCATCGCGGACCGGCGCGGTCGTCGGCACGGATGAACTCTGGTACGTAGCGGCCAGCTTGGCGCTCGCGGCCGGCGACATCACCGCCGTCCAGCGGTGCCGGCGGGAGGCCGAGCAGGTGGCACACACGTTGGGCACCGACCGGGCACGAATGCACTGCCTGGCGATACAGGCGGCACTCGACCCGCGTGGCGAGGCCGGCAGAGAGGCATTGCGCCTGGCCCGTCACCTCCGCCAACCCATCCAACTGGCTCTGGTCATCGACCACCTCGTCAGCATCGGCGCCGCCGACCCACAGCTGCTGCCCGAGGCCTACGGGCTGCTCGGCGATGCCGACGCGCTGCTGCTGCGCTCCTGGATGCGCAACCTAATGCGGGAAAACAACATCCCGGTTCCCGGGCGTCAGTCCACAGTGATGGAAAACGAACGGCTGCTGGCCGTGCTCGTCGCGGAAGGCATGGGCAACAAACAGATCGCGATGGCCCTGCGAACCAGTGAAAAAAGCGTGGAGGGCCGACTGTCCCGTCTGTTCGCCCGCACCGGTCACCGTTCACGTGTCGAACTGGCCGTGGCCGTCCTCAACGGGCAGTTCGACGCATGAGCCGCGCTCAGGTCCCGCTCAGCCTGCCGGCCACGCTCGCCGTCGCGAGGTCCACCCTGGACCGACACCCGGTCTTGAGGAACAGCCGGCTCAGGTGGTTCTCCACCGTCCGCTCGCTGACCCGCAACCGCACCGCGATCTGACGGTTCGTCCTACCATCCCGGACTAGTTCGATGATGCGTACCTCGATGTCAGAGAATCCGTTCCCGGACGCCTGCGTCCGCGGTGGGAACACGCCGAAATGGCGCATCACGGTCCTCACCAACGTCCGCATCGCCTCCGCGCCGAGCTCCGTGGCGATGGAATGGGCCTCGTGCAGCAGCGGCTGCGGGTCCGCCGCGACGGTCGCCGCGACCAGGCACGCCTGAGCGAGCTGCACCTTATAGCCTTGGAAACGGGCCAGCGCGACCGCTGCCTGCGCGGCATCGGCGTCCCGGCTTACGAGCCCACGCATCATCAGTGTCGCACAGTGCGAGGCCCGGTCACCTTGGCGCCGGTACAGCTCCTCGGCGTCAGCGAGCACGCGCTGTGCCCAGTCCATAAGGCCCAAAGTAAAGGCGGCGCCCGCAAGTCGCAGGAGCAACAGCGCCATCGCGAAGTCCTCCCCCTTGGCCTGAGCAAGCGCATACAATCTCACGCCCTGCCGGAACGCCGTCTCACGGTCGCCCTCGATCACAAGCATGCCGATCTCCACCCAGCCGCGCGCCGCGATGAACCCACCGTTGTCCGGCACCTCCGCCAGCCACGAACGGGCCTGTTTGTATTCGCCGCGGTAGGCGCAGATCTCGGCCGCGAACAGCCTGGACAGTTGCAGGCTCGGTGTGTCTGCGGTTGTCGTGAGGTCCAGGTCGGTGGCCGCCGACAGCGCGGCGTCCCATTGCCCGCTGATGTAGCCGGCCAGTACCCGGTGATACGCCGCGAGTGGGCCGTCCACAGGCGCGTGGTAGGCCGCACCGAACAGATTCTGGAACACCGTGACCAAGTCGAAGCGTGTGGACGCGACAAGCAGTTCGTCGTGGAAACTGCCCGTCCCCAGGTGACGGCGACGTGTCGGCGCTGCGACGAACGGCTCGAAGGCCTCGGCCACGTCCTCCGCCGAGATGCCGGGGTCGGCCGCAAACCATCGGTCGCCCAATTGCAGCGGGCGGTCGCTGCCCGGTGTTCCCGACAGGACGGCCCGCACGTGGCCGGACACGGGGCGTCCGGTGTGCAGGGCGGCGAGGGTGGCCGCGCAGGCGAGTTCGACCCGGTGTGTTGCGGCGCGCTCGGCGGCCACATCCTCGACGACCTCACCGAGCCAGTCGAACCGTCCGATGCGGACAAGCAGGCGGAGCAAACTGGACGTGATCCGCCCGGCAGCGGGGTGTTCCCGGTCCGCGTGCAGTAGTGCCGCGTGATAGAGACGGGCGGACTGCTCCGGCCTCGTCACGGCGATCCGGTCACCGACAGCCAGCAGGTCTACGATCGCCGGCACACGTGGCATCGCAGATCCAGCCTGGAGCACGTGGTGGGCGAGGACGCCGCAGTCGACGTGCTCGTCGCGTAGCAGGTACTCGGCGAACGCTCGATGGAGCTGGCGCACCGCCGGTCGCCCCAGTCCAGCCGCTACCGTGACCGCGAGCGCGGGACACGGGCAGTGCAACCGACCCGACGGATCCGCCTCCAAAGCCCCTAGACGAACCAGCTGGTCCAGCACACCACCGCAGCCGGACGGCCCACGGTCGATGACTGCTGCGAAGCCGCACAAGTCATCGACACGCAGCCGCTCGGACTGGCCAACCATCGCGACCACTTCCCGGCTCACATCGCCCAGCGCCTCCACTCGCCGGACGAGCCAGTGGCCGGTCGGCAGCGCGATGGGGGCCGCTTTCTCCCGAAGACACAGCACGCCGCGGAGTTCGGTGAATCGGTCCTGGTCTCGCAGTGCACGCAGGACCGCGAGCAGAGTGGCCGGATTGCCGGCAAGCGGCCCCAACGAGGCGCGGATAGCGGGCAACACTGCAGGGTCCACCGGCACGCCCGCCCACGCCGCGACCAAGACCTCCACATCCTGCCCGCCCAGCGGCGCCAGGTCCAACCGGCGCTCGGCCACCTCGATGACCGGAGTCAGTTCGGCCACCGCGTGTTCCTCCACATAGGTGGCGACCACAACACAGCCCGCCCGGCAAGCCGCCGCCACCCCCAGCAGCGGCGACGCGAGGGCGTGCACGTCGTCGATCAGCACCGCGACCTGCCTGCCGCGGCGAAGGCAGGCGAACATCCCCGTCAGCGCGGCCGTCAGAGCGGAGCGTCCCGAGCGGCTCAGATAAGTCCCGGCCGTACACAGTCGGGTGACACCGGTCAGCGCATCGGCGAGGCGGCGGTCGCCCACTCGCTCGAACCGGTCGCGGACGGCCGACACCATCGCCTGGGCGCCAAACAGGTCCCAGGCTGGGGTGTCACCCAGCGGAACTGTGACCACTTCCATGCCGCGGTCCGACCAGACTCGCTCCACCTCAGCCAGCACAGCGGTCTTCCCGCTTCCGACGTCCCCCTGGACGAGCACCAGCCCGCCCGCGTCAGCCATGTCGTCGAGGGCGGAGTCCAGCGCAGCGAGAATCTCGCCCCGACCGATCAGCACTTGTCCTCGCACCATCGCCGTTGCTTCCTCCCTACCGATCCTTCCTCCAGGGGACGAACGAACAGTCACGGTCTGACGCCGCATCATCCCATCGTGGGCATACGGGTGAACTTCATGGCGGACAAACGGGCAAACTTTGGCCGTCCTACCGACAGTGCACTGGTCAATCCCCCCATCAACACCAAGAGCTCCCAGGCACCCGCGGAACACGCCTATGCACAACTCTCGATCAATTACGCCTTTACACAATATGGAAGGTTTCGGACAAAACTCCACACTTCGCGTCGACCTGGAGGCGATGGCTCGGGTCGTTGCTTGTCTCGTAGCGCTTCCACAGTAGGTCGCGCTGCTCGTATCGCGGCGAGGCCGGGAGTCGGGTCATGTGCAGGCGTGTGAGGATGCGCTACACGCCGGACTTGCTGAGGGTGACGTCGTGGTACCGCCTCGGGTACATCTGGATCTTCGCTTGTCCGAGGTGGTAGTGCTGGCGCAGGTGGACGATCTTCTCGACGACCTCGACGGGTGGCGGTGTTCGGGCTGCCGCGGGGTCGCTTCAAGCGGTCGTGCGGGCCGTCGACGCCCTCGGCCTCGTATCGGCGTAGCCAGTTGCGGTAGGTCGGTCGGGTGCCGCCGAAGTAGCGGCAGGCCATGGCGAGGTTGCCCGTGACTTCCTCGACGTGTCGCAGGACCACCAGGCGATGTCGCACCTGGCGGTCCTGCCGAGGGGTACTCGCCCAGGTCTCTTTATGATCAAGAGGCCTCGACGTCAAGCATCTCCGTCAGTTTTATAGCGACATCCGCCAACAGGCACGCGAACCAGTATTTGATCCAGCGACTCCTTGTCGCAAGGAAGATGGTCCGCAATACATGGAATCAGGCTCCTCCAAGAAGGAAGCGAGTTACCATACAACCACATCACTAAATTGAAACGTTGAGGTGTCACACCAGCGTATCCTCCGGCGTTCGACCGGCTGGTTGTCTACCCAAGAAAATACACTATCCAGCCGACGTCGGCGACACCGAGTGCACACATACACTCGACGCGGAACAGATTGAGTTCAGCGCCGGATTGCAAGCTAAAAGGAGTACCGGTCATGCGAATGCTGATAGCAAAGGTCCTCGTCGCCGCCACGCTCGCGAGCGGCGCCGCACTCGTCAGCGCTAACACCGCGACGGCCGCTGAACCCTGTACACAGCCGCCAGGCGGAAGCAAGTGTGTCGTAAACGGGGCCGGCGTCGATACAAGCAAGGAAATAGCGACCACGAAAGCGGAGTTAAATGCGGGACAAAAGTGCGTCTCAGGCAAGATCAGACTCAAGCACGCCGAAATTATTGAGCTAAAAGGTACACAAACGGGCGACTGGTACGTATTCGTAACTGCCAGATGCTGGTAAAGAACCATCCACACCGATGTGGGCACGATTCACCAGCAGTCGTGCCCACATCAGCGGCCTACTACGTAGCAGCAGTCGACACCTCCACGTCGGTGCTGCGGCCGCGCCACTTTCCACAAAACCCGGGCACGCTTGTGGTGGCTTGGCGTCACCGTCTCGCGTCAACGAGACTGTCCTACTCAGGGCGCCCACACGGCGCCGAACAGAGCGCCTTGATCAGGCCCGACGAGGTCGGCCTGGCAGTCTCGGGGCATTGTCGACCGTCTTAGGAGGGCGATGTCGTTGTACCGGACGCCCGGCTCCCCAGTGACCTCAGCCGCCGCGTGGATGAACGCCGTCGCCGACCGACTGCTGACGGCAGCCCGGCGAGCCGGCTCGCGATCCCTGCTGCTTGCCATGCCCTGGGCTGTCATCGCTTCGGACTGCGACCCGGGGCGGCATTGTTCGCCCTCGGGAGCCCCCGCGCACGCCGCGGAGCATCGGTGACCGGAACGACTAGTTCACCCAGTGCCAAGCCCTGCGGGTTGGGGCTGCGACTACCGGAGAACGCCCTTGCCATATGCGAAGCTGCCCGGTTCGTCGATGGCCGACGAAGACCGCACCGATCCGTCGAGCGCGCTGGCCACCGCGCTCGCGGTCATCGCCGCGCTGAGCACCTGCCCGCCTCGGCCGCTGGTCGGGCTGTATCCAGTGATCTCCTCGATCCGTCGGGTTCTGTAGTCCAAAGTGGATCTGTGAATGAACAGCGCCTGCGCCGCTTGGTTCCGGTTGAAATCGAACTCGATCAGTGCCGCCAGCGTCGAGCGCAGCATTTCGTTGGCCAGCAACGGCTTGACGATCGCAACCAGACTGTCGGTCACGGAGCTCTGGCGCAGCACGGCGTACTCGATCAGGAAATCGTCCAGGCAGAACAAGCCGGGCTGCCGCCCCGAGGACATCGCCAGCGTCAGAATGTCGGCCGCCTCGTCGTACCCGGACGCGATCAGGTCGCGCGTCCGATGCGTCTTGGCACACCAGGGCTTGCTTCCCAGCTTGGCGGCCAAGTGGTCCACCACCTGCTCCACTTGATGGCCAGGGGATGCCGGGATGAGCAGGACGGCACCTCTGTCGACAGGAGCCCCCAAGATCGTTGGGTGCTCGAACGTGTCGAGCAACCCAACCAGCCGGTGTCGCATCAACTCGTCGGTCGGACGCAGCACGAGGATGTCGTAGCTTGCGGCGAGGTCGCGCTCGACACCAGGCGGGATCTCACCACCGGCGACAAGCTGTCGGACCACCTCGCACGCCAGCCAGGCGCGGTCTCGGCTGGCAACCTGGTCGCCCGTGGCCGCAAGTAGGTCACGCAACACGAGGTTGCCGGCGTTGACCAGCGCGGGCAGCACATCAGGTCGCCTCGTGGCAAGGTAGTTCACCAGGTGCGCGGCCAGTTGACCGAGATGATCGGCTGCCACGTCCAGCGAGCCGCCGGATGCCACGAGGGCGCGTCCGGCCGCCCGTACTCTGCGGCGCTGGTCCGCGACGATCTCAGGAACACCGGCCAGGATCCGCGCATAGGCACGCGTCACCTCGCCGTACAGCGCGCTGGCAGCCTCTCGCGCCCGGGCGGGCATGACATCGCCGCTGAGCCGGTCCGCGAGCGCGGTCAGCGCGTCGGTCTCGGCTGCAGTTCGCTGCCCTAGCTGGCCAGGTCGGTCGTCTATCACCGTCATCGGGATGCCCCGTCCAAGTCGAAAAACAGCGCACAAGCCGAGCCACGTCTCACGCGAGGAATTCGAAGGAGAACTGCGCTCCTTGCGTTCTCATGACGAGTCAGGGAAAAATCGGGTCGGAACCGGACCGGCTTCCGAACCCCAGGGCACCACCGGAAGAACGAATGCGAATTGACTTCACGTCTCGATCGTTCCAGCTTCGTGGCACCTCGCCGAGCAGAACTATTTTCCCTGCCCGAACTCTTACACGTCGAAGCCATCAACGCCTGAATGAAAAATGAGTGACCCCGAATCATAGGGTGACCAAACGGCGCGACGCGTGGATCTGCTTCCAAGACGAGAGCAGATTCTCGTTGCCCCCCGTGGTGAGAGCCATCCGGGCACCCCAGGGGCAGACACCGGTCTTGCACCCGATTCTCCTGGAAGCAGATGTCGATGTCCGAGGGCGCCGGCCTACCGGTCCGATCGCAGCGAGTCGGTGTTCGTGTTCGGCGTGCGCGATGGCACCCTCAACACCACATCGCTGATCGAGTTCCGGACCGATCCGCGCGAGCATCTCGATGACCAGCCGGTCACCTCGATCTGGGACGGCCCGCCCGCACACCGGTCGAAGGACCTGATCGCCTGCCCGGCCATCCAGCGGCACTGGCTGCGCATGGAGCCGCTGGCCGCCTATGCCCGCGACCTCAACCCGATGGAACTGGCGTGAGACAAGGTCAAGGCACGCGAACTGGTCAGCCTCTGCCCGGACTCCCCCGACGAAGCTCGCATCGCCGCCAAACTCGGCTCGTGCCGAGCGGGCAGCAACTACCTGCTCTGCTTCAACTTCCTCGACCATACCGGCCTCGCCCTCTGGCACCACTCGTCCAGATACCAAAAAAAGTTTTAAACACCCGCCAAACGAGCTATAGAGCGCTCTAACAGGCACGGCCAGTCTGTCACGCCGAGTGAACTCAGTAGGCCACCCGAGCGAAACATGGTTCACCTGGAGGACTTCCCTCACGAAGTTCGCGCGAACACCACGCAGCCACGGCGCGACCGAAATAGGTGAGCCAGCCCACACGCCCCGCGACGAAGCGAGCACATGTCGGAGACACTCTGGACCGACATCGAACCGCCGCGTCCCGACCGGCACTCATCGACGACCCCGCCGGCGTCGAACGGCCCGCGCTCAAGGAGTGCGCTGTCGTACGGTCCACACAGGACTAACGATAGTTAACCATTCATTCGGAAATGATACACCTTTTGTTCATTTTCGACCATCCTGTCGATCGCACCAGGCGAACGACGCCTGGCCGTCGCGAAATTTCAGCTTGGCGCGCCGGTGGCGGACGCCACCGTGAAGAGCCCGGCTCGACAGCTCTCGCTTCGGGATCCACAGTTCGTACACGGTCGCCGTCCCCGAGGCTCACCCGAGCAGGTCGCCCGTGCCCACGTCGTCGCACATCTCGATGTCGTGCAGCACCGACGGTATGATGCGGAATGGCACGTCATGCCCATGTTCTCGTGCTCGAGCTTGTGGCAGTGACAGACGAACTTCCCGCAGAACCGGCCGAACCGCGTCGCGACGGCGACCAACTCGACCGCCTGCACACGCAAGTGTCCTTCCACCCGATGTCTCCCGGCAGCTCCGCGCGCCGAAGAAGAACTTTTCGGGACTTGCCGGGCACGCCGGGCCAGCCATGCCACGCCCGCTCGCCAGCTCGGCGTGGGACGCCGACGAGCCGCCGCGTCAGGTACGTGAGTACGTGGTGGCGGGCCTGGGATCGGCCACAGTCTAGGCAAAGACGTGTCGGGCTGGTCTGGCCAAGTGAGAGGCAGACACGGCCGCCAGTGATCATCCAGGTGTCGAATCCTGATGATCGCGTGAGGGTACCGTGCCTGCCGCCTCATCCCTGATCCCTGGCCGTCGCCAGCATTCCTAGACCATCCTGGACAGGATCACTGACCTGCATGAACATCTCGCCGTGGTGCCCGATCCACGCCACCGCCGCGGGACACCGCGCATGCTCACCACGATCCTGCTGATCGCCGCCGCGCTTCGGCACACCGCGCTAGCCGTCACCCGGCCGCCCACGCTGCTGGGAATTCGGGCCTGACCAGCGCCACCGACTTCGCAGGGACCGTGCCTGCGCCCAGTGCGTGTCCAAGTGCGCTGTGACGCGGTCAGCCCTCGAAGGTGTGCTGCTCACGTCCGGTATTCGGGACGTACGTCGCATAGTAGGTCGAGCAGTAGACGTATGACCATCCACGCGCGACCCATGGGCCTAGGTACCAGTTGCCGTTGCTGCACCGGGCTACCGCTTGGTACTGGGTAACGCCGTTGGGGTCGCAGCTGACACCGAAGGTGTGCTGGTCGTTCCAGTACTGACACTTCAGCGGTTGCTCAGCGGCCATAGCCGGCGATGCCGCGGCGACGCCCACTCCCCCGAGCATCGCGACGAGACCCATCGCGGCGAGACCCGTCGCGACGAAGGAACGCTTTCCTGGCATGTCTTCACCCTTAGTTGGACGTTTCGACTCAAAGGAGTTTAGCCGTCGACCCTCGTCCGGCAGGACCACGTTTCCGAATGATGCCGAAGGACTTCCTCGTTTCGGAGTTCGGTCGCGCGGCTCACGCCACCGGCCACTGAGGTGATCTCAATATGCCAACCAAGATCACACTCCGCAGTCGGCGTCAGTGTAGATCAGTCCTAAATTCCATAGACGAGCACCCAGGGCTCTGGCGCGTTGCCGGTAGTTCGCAGGCAGCTGTAGTCCCATTTTTGCGTCGACTCTTCCGCAGTGTTCCTGGCGGTCACGCAAAGCTGTAGGGTCGCATAGAAGCCGACCAACTCGACGACAGGCGAAGGGGGGGTCGCCGACGCAGTAGCCGGAATAGTGAAGGCCATGACGCCGCCAATGAGGCTGGCGACGACCGCCCCCGATAGGAGACTTTTCCGCACGAAGCACTCCTTTCTATACACGCAACAGCGACACGCAGTCGCATGTTCGAGCGTGACAACTTTACCGAAGCTCCAAGGCAACCCGATACCAAATGACCCTAAATCGGAAAACTTTCCAAGTTTTACTGAAGCGCTTGGTATTCAGCGACCAGTCCGCAGTCACGTGACTCTGCGGTGATCGCCGGGCGCCGTACGTTCTCGTTGGCGCGGACAACCCGGCGGGTGAACCGGATCCACCCCCGCGCGGTTGACTGTGCGATCTCCAAGTACAGCGCCAACCAGCAGACCAAGATCACCAACACTGCCCCGCCGGGTTCGGCCGATCCTCACCTCGACTATGGGCCATTCGCGTTGGTCGACAGGGCTATCACAGGGGTCGTGGGGCGGCGAGCGGTCCCTCGCCGTCCGAATTGGCGCTCGGGCTGGTGGTGGGCAGGTGCACCGCCGCCCAGGACGCCAGGATGCGCAGCGCGTCGTGCGACGGGGTGCCTGGCTCCGCGGTCAGCACGATCACGAACTGGTCCGGCGCCGTGTCGCAGATGAGCGTGTCCCAGTCCAGCGTGAGATCACCCACGACCGGGTGGTGGAACCGTTTGGTGCCCTGTCCCTTGCTCTCGACGTGCTGGCCGTGCCACCAGGTCCGGAAGTCCGCGTCCCGAGTGGACAGTTCACGCACCAGCCCGGCCAACCGCGGATCGTCCGGGTGCCGAGCGGCGTCCATGTGCAGATTGGTGACCGCCTTGCGAGCGACGTCCTCCCAGTCCGGATAGAGCACGCGCATCGCCGGATCGGTGAACACCATCCGCACGTAATTGCGCTGGTGCTCCGGGATCCGGGCAAAGTCGGTGATCAGCGCAGCGGCCAGGCCGTTCCACGCCAGGATGTCCATGCCGCTGCCCAACACCAAGGCCGGACCCTCCGGCAACTGATCAAGCAGCCGCCGCAGCTGCGGACTGATCGCCCGAGCCGACCTGACGCGCGGCCGACCCGAGGGCTTGCCGGCCAACTCGAACAGGTAGGTCCGCTGGTCGTCGGTGAGCCGCAGCGCCCGGGCCAGCTCGTCCAGCACCGGCCCGGAGGCGCGGATCCGGCCCTGTTCCAGCCGCCGGTAGTAGTCCGTGCTGATCGCCGCGAGCCGGGCCACCTCCTCACGGCGCAGGCCCGGCACCCGACGTGCGGACGGCGCGGACGGCAGCCCGACGGCCTGCGGCGTCAGCTCGGCGCGCCGCGCCCGCAGGAAGTCCCCCAGCTCCTTCAGCCGGGCGTTGTCGCTGCTCATGGCGATAGTGTGCCTCTCTGCCGATTGGGATGCACAGTGGTGCCGTCACGTGAGCGGGTGGATGCTCTCAGCGGCGTTCGTGGTGGGCCGTGTGCACGCAGCCCACAGTGTCGCTCCCCACCCTGGCCTGTCTGAGCGATGGCGGCTCCCCAACTGGCCAGGAGCGTCAGCCCATCGTGTGATGATGACTCGCATTCAGCGCCGGATGTGGTCGAGGTCAGCCCAGAGTCGTCCAGACGATGTCGCCTTGAAGCTGGGACCAACTTCCGCAATCGAGGGGTCGAACCGCTTCGCGCCGATGTGACGCAGGGGTACATCCGAGCGTGGTCCAGCAGGTGCAGAGCTCATCGCGGTGTGTGCGCAACTAACAAACCAGAAGTCGTCATAAGGTACGCCGCCGGTCTCGGCCCGCAGAGGACTCACCGTCGTGGTCGTCGTGTCCTCTACATTCCAATGGACGTCCGTCCACTTGGTATCTCGTTGCTACAATCGGGCTGAGTGTGCCCGACACCATTTCGGGAGGGACGCCGACCAGACTCCTTCGCCGCATGTCGACGACACCAGCAGGGATTGCATCCTTAAATTCGTTGGCTGGTTCAGTTGCTCGTCACGAGCTTGATGCCGTTGAGCACCTTCCACAGCGGTTCAATGAAGTTGACTCTCTGGCACTGGCCCGTGCTGGTCACAGCGCCGCCGCTGACCATTCCGACGCCGATCACGCCGTTACTCTGCGCGACCATAACTGGAGCGCCGCTATCGCCCGCCACGGAGCACAGGCTAGTCCTGTCCAACCCGGTGACCGTCACACCGCTCCGTGAGTCGGTGTAGCTCTGGTTGAACGCGAGGACCTGGCCGCAGTTGTACGCGGTACTCGAACCGCGCATGCACACGGTCGTCCCGGTGACGGTGACTGTCCCGGAACCGGTCACCGCCTGCGGACCATTACGGGTGTAGACCCAGCCCCGTGGCTGCCAGGCGGTGTAGTTTGTCAGAACGATAGAGGCATAGTCGTCCGGTCCGAATTCGCTTTGGCTGATGTAACCAATCTTCTGGCCGCCCCGCCACCACGTGCTACCCGCCACCCCGCAGTGCCCCGCGGTGAGCAGGTAGTCGAGTCCGAAGCCGTCGGGGTTCGCGTCGGTCGCCACGAACCCCGAGGTGCAGCTGCCTCCGCCGGGCCGGTCGCGGTTGATGGTCAGGCCACCATAGAGGTCGGTCGCGAGCGTCCGCGCCGGACCAGCGGACCGGTGCACCACCACGGCGTCGCCATAGTCGCGCACCGGGGTGAACGCCGCACCGGCTGGCAGCTCCACCACCACGGCGTCGACCCGGGGATCGACTCCCCAGGAGCTGCCGCGCGGCAGGGTGCCGTGACCCAACTCGGTGGCGACCCGCTCGAGTTCGGCGGTGGTGTACCGCACGATCTGGGCCCGCGCGCCGGCATTCTCCACGGTCCGCGCGTCCAGGTCGTCGACCACGTTGACCACAAGGGCGCCGTCCGCCGGGTCGAGCCACGAGCCCGCCTGCCGGTCGCCCAGCCTGGCCGCGAGGTTGTCGGCGAGCGCGGTCACCCCCGCCTGCGCGTCGACCCGCCGGCGTGCCTCGGACTCCGACAGCCCCAGATCACGGCGGAGAGCGGCGACCGAGGCTTCGGTCAGCTCCTGGCTCTGCACGAGTAACTGTTGATGTACGTCGGACACGGCGGCCAACGCCTGCGAACCGGTCAGACCGACTGCGGCCACACAAGCGACAATGACCCCAAGAGTCATGATTCTCTGCACTTCGACAACAGTAAGCTCGCCGGTCGCAGTGAACGCGCTCGCCGAACGAACCTCCGAATACCGACGAACGACCTTCGCGCGATGCGCATCCTCTCGTTCCGACTCCGCTCTCCCCGGGGCATCTCCCCTGGGCTGCCGGCCACTATCAGCGGCCCGGTCGTCTGGCGCTGACGGCGACCACGACCCATACGAGCGGGTCGTGGTCGCCGACGCCGGGCAGTTGATCACCATGTCCGCACGGGCCCGTCCGGACGAGATCATGGGCGTCCGCGCCGGACTCGATCTGCCGGTGGCCTGTTGCTTGAGCAGAATTCCGCGCGGTTGCCCCGTCCTCTCGTCCGGCACGTCATCGATCACGAAGACCGCGTGCGGTTTGCCGCCCAAATGCCGGACGCACTGCCTTCCTGGCCACGCTCGCCCCGATTTCGATCGTCTCTTGCTCGGCGTCAATGTGGTACCCGACCCGCACGACTAGGGGCTTGCCAGACCTGTCCGCCGCGGCGAGCCGATCAAGACGACGTGGGTCTGGCTATCGGTGTCGACGCCTCCTCGGATTTCATCCGACGGTGTAGGTGTAGGGAAGGCCGATCAGTTCGGACTCGTTGGAAACGTCCTCCTGAGCGCCGGCTTCGTCGACGTAGAGGATGCCGCGGACGACGGTGCCCGGCGCGGCGGTGGGAGTGATGGTCAGGTCGATGTGCGCCGTGCCGCCCGCGGCCACGTACACGGGATTCCAGTCGGCGGTGATGTCCCAGTAGCTTCCGGTGGACGGGTGGGCGTCCGGGTCCGTGGTCTGGGTCAGGGCCGTCATCGTGATCTTCGCAGTTGTGCTCGGCGCCGGCGTGGTGCCGTACGCGCCGACCGGAGTGATGGTGGTACCCCAGAAACCGCCGGCCAGCTGCCCGGCCTTCGCAGTGGCGACCGTAGTTCCGCTCGGACCGGGCACGCCCAGCACGAGGGGGGAGGCGGTCCACGGCGAGAGCTCCAGGTTGACTGGCGCGCCGGCAGAGGCGGTCGCCCGGAGTTCGCTCGTGTGGGACGGCACCCACCAGCCGGCGCCCGGCGCGCTGGGAAGGGTGACGTCGGCGCTGGCGGCGCCGGACGTGGTCATGACGGGTACGGTGCTCATCGAGTCGAGCCGCGGGTCGAGGAAGTACTGCCGGTCCGCGGGCCCCAGGTTGGGAACCGCGACGGAGACGACCTTGTTGCTGCCCTTGCTGATCACGATTGTCGGGCTGTTGGGCAGACCAGGGGCAGCGGCGGTGGCGGTGTCGACGTGCACGGTGCCGGCAAGCTGCTCGTTGAAGTCGGTGCCGGAGATGAGACCCGGCAGGGTGACGTAGAGCGTCCAGCGCCCTGGGGCCGGATCGTTGACGGTCAGGCTCGCATACTGGCTGGGGGTGTCGGATTTGGGCCCGGCGAGGTTGGTGTCGCGAGCGAGGATCTGCTGCTCGGGACTGACGAGGTAGTAGACCAGTTGGGTGCCGGGATTCTGGGCGGCGAGGTCGATGGTGAGGCTGCGATGTCCGGCGGCCACGTCCAGGTAGTAGGCAAGGACCTGGTTGACCGAGCGCCCGGTGCCGCCGGTGACCGTGGCTGTGAACGTCGTGCTCCGCGCGGATGCCGAGGGCACGGCGACCAGCGTGCGCCGGGCTACCGGTAGCAACGCCGTGTCGGAGCCGGATGTGAACCGCAGCGAGAACGGCGTGTCGCCGGCCTGGGCCGGCAGCGCGACGGTCACCGGGAAGACGACGGTGCCGCCCGCGGGCACCGGACGGGTCTGCGGCGCCACGTCTGCGGCGGCGTACCTGTGGCCGCTGAAGCGCAATCGCACCGGGCCGCGGTAGCTACCCGGTTGGATCGGCTGGGCGAGGGTGACTCCGTTGCTCCAGAGGACCTTCGCGGTCCAAGTGCCCGCTTCCGGCTGGACTACGTCCACGTGCTGGTAGTTGGCGGCGCTTTGGGCGCCACCGAAGTCATAGCTGATCTGGGCCAGACGGCCGTGCGGGTCGACGAGAGCGAGAGCGAGTACTCCGGTGTTCTGGGCGCCGGGCCAGGTCATGTCGGCGTCGAGCAGTGGGGTGTTGCCGGGCACGGTGAAGGTGACAGGTGCCGCCGCCAGCTGGCCCTCGCCGGTGGTGTCGGGCAGCGGCGCCGCGACGGTCGTGGTCTGCTCGGTGTCGAAGGTCTGGGTGCCGACTGCGCTGGAGGACATCGTCACCGTCTGCGGACGGTTGCTGGTGTTGGTGACCGCGACGGAGCTGTGCTCCACCTCGCCCGCCCGGCCGCTGACGGAGAGCTGATCCGTGGACAGCACCAGGCCGGTGCTGTGTGCGCTACCGCCGGGGACAGCCCAGGCGCTTGCGGCCTGGACCGCGCCCGCGGAGTCGAGCAGTCCGGCGCCCTGCTCGTCGGTGGGGGCGCCGAGGTCGGTCGCCGTGCCGGTCAGTAAGCGGCGGACCAATTCCGGCGTCGGGCGGGCGCCGCTGTGGGTTTGCATGTACGCCTGGATCACCAGCGCCGCGGCACCGGACACGAAGGGCGCGGACTGGCTGGTTCCGCCGAACACCTCAGTGGCGTGCTGACATCCGGTCCACAGTGGACCGACGGTACACGCTGCCATGCCGACCATGCCCGGCGCCGCGAGATCGACGAGCCGGTTACCGGCCGTGGTGCCGCCCGAAGAGAGGGCGGCAATGTTGTTGTCGATCGCACCCGGATAGCCGTAGCCGAGCGCCGGGAGACGGTACGCGGTGGTGGCGCCCACACTGATCACGCTCGGGTCGCTCGCCGGGGAGCCGATGGTGCCGGTCGGTCCGGAGTCGCCGGTGCTGGCCACGACCGTGACTCCCGCCGCGACCGCCGCGGCGTCGGCCAGCCGGAAGGGATCAGTAGCGGAATCTGGGTAGAGGTTGCTACCAAGAGACTCGTTGATGACGGCCGCGTGGTGTTCGACCGCGTACTGAATCGCCTGCACGACCGTCGATGTGAAGCCGCCGCCGTCGTGGTCGAAGACCTTGAGCATCATCAGATCGGCCCCGGGGGCGAAGCCCCGCATTTGGAAGTCGCAGCCCTTGGGAAACGTGAAGCCCGGCAGCTGGTCGGACAGGTCGTATGTTTGCCTGCCCTGCGCGGCGATGGAGCTGGCGTCCCCGAATGCCTCCTCGGCGTCGGTCGCGTCGTTGGTGCCCTCGCCGGTGAAGTCCTTGTAGTCGGTGATCACGCTGCTGCCGTCGGGCCGAACGAACTCTGGGTTCGCCACGTCGATACCGTCCGAGATCACGGCGACCGCCACGCCCTTGCCGGTCGCCACCTGCTGCGCCGCATCGGTGTGGGTCAGCGTCAGTGCCTGTGGCTCGATCATCGGGTGGTCAGCCGTGGTCGCGCATCCTGCGAGCGAGGTGGCATTGGCGCGGGGAGGCTTGCTACCGGGCCTCCGGGGAGGCAGGTGCACCGGCAGATCCGGAAGCACCGCGGCAACCTGTGCGTCCGAACGCAGTTGGGCCAGTGACGCCGGATTGACGCTGGCGGACACGGCGTTGATCAGGCTTAGGCCAGCGACCGACTGGGCGCCATTAATGCGCAGTTGCGACACGACAGGCGCTTGGTCTTGCTCCACCGCCTGTTGGCGCTGCGCGGTGTGGGTGCCTACTGGGAGATCCGTGTGCTGGTCACGCAGCACGACGATCACTCGCTGCGATGGTCCCGTGGGCGACGCCACGGCCGGGACGGCTAACACTCCTGTCCCGACCGAACCAGTCATTACCACAGCGAGTAACGCTGCTCTGATCCGCATAGCGGTGAAACCTCTCCATTCAGTAGCCTCACATGCCCAGGCTGGTCACCAGTAGATGGGACGCCGGGCTGGCCAGCCAAGTGCTGGCCTCTTTCAACCGTTTCGATTGAGACCGTGTGCCGCGACCCGTACATACCAGGACGAGCGCCGTGTCACGCACACGACGCGCGGCAGCCGACGGCGTCGCGAATCCAATGTCATTGATCATTCACATTGACGAGCCGCAGGCCGCGTACAGCCACCATCATGACAGAGTTGCGCACCCAAAGGAATAGTCGGTTTTCGCACAGCGTCAGGTCGGGCAACACGTTCGACATGCCGCCTACCGCTACGCCCCAGCGTCACAATCGGTCACAAAGAAAAGCGCAGTGTCCACCTCCCAGAGGGTGCGGTTCGATTTACCTCCGTTTTTTGCGGAATTCCGTTGCCATTCTTCGGGTTTGTACGGTTGCAAGGTTGACTGTCCAGCACCGGGGTGCCCACTCATCGCGGGCTGTTGATCGGAATGACGGCGCCTGCAGTGAGCGCCATAGAGTGCGCCACGGTTGGGGCGAACATATGCTCGCCGCTGACAGTGGTGGCCAAGACCCGGCCGGTGTCGCGCTAGTGCTACATCTTCGTCCCCGCCGTCAACGTGGCAAAGGTCACCGAGGCGGCGCACCCCGAGACGGGAACTTCGCCGCTTGTGATCACCGGCGATTTCGCGCGATGACGTCATGTTGCGATCACGAGCAACCGGCGTTGCAGCTCGCGTCCGTGGTCGCGACATAAAAGGCGATCCTTGCCCGTGCGGCCGGGAAAGCTTGAGAGCCCCGATGCCGGCATGGTTTGCAGCCAACTAGCCCTCCCGGAGAACGGTTTTAGACGCCCGAGCGACTTCCACCGAACAGGGTCTCCACTGCAGGCATGCTCACCACACCTCGCCCACACAATACACATATGTCCATATGCCCAAGTATCGCGCCTAGGTTCCGCGAGTCGGTGAGGGTTTTCCTCCAACCTCGCTACCAGTTGCCGTTCTCGCTCCACGCCCGAGCCGTGATGTCCGATACTGGGGCCACTCCCGATCCGATTGGGGAGTGACAATCAACACACAAGGAAAGCGGATGGAACTGAAAATGCGTATCGTGCGCGCCGCAGTCGCGGCTGGCGTACTCGCGGCGGCCGTCGTGGGGCTGTCGACGGCGTCGGCATCGGCCAGCACCGGGGCCATCCATTACTTCAGCGGCAAGGCGACGATCGAATACATCGCGAATTTCGAAAAGCCGACCGTCGAGGCAGAATGCTCCGACGCGCACGGGGTGATCGTCTCCTCGGGGCTGGTCCACGTGGGGACCGGTCAGCAAGATTGGGAATGGCAGGTGGCCTGCGACTTCGACCGCTCTGTGGGCTGAGACGGTCTGGGGCAGAGCTCTGCTCAGCTCTGCCCCAGTTGTGGTCCGGGGTGCCGTTGTCCGGCACCCCGGACCACCGGGGCACCCGAGTTAGAGTTGTATATGCCCAGGACCTGCGAGCTCAGCACATTCTGCGCCTTGCCGGTCGCGCCGGTGGAGATCCCGCCGCCGCCG
Organism: Kutzneria buriramensis; assembly: GCF_003387475.1. Lineage (GTDB taxonomy): Bacteria > Actinomycetota > Actinomycetes > Mycobacteriales > Pseudonocardiaceae > Kutzneria > Kutzneria buriramensis. The sequence continues at coordinate 22,357 of NZ_QUNO01000039.1, forward strand.
GCGTCGTCGGCACCGTAGGTCACCCGGCTGGTGCCGTCGATGGTCAGCACACCGCCCACTCGTGGGCACTTGCCGTCGGCCTAGGGCAGCAGGCCGCGGGTGTAGCCAGAGGCGGTGTTGGAGAACATCCGAACCCTGGTCGCGCAGCGTGCCGTTGACATCGGTGCTGTGTTCGAGCCTAATCGCGTGGGCGTGGAACGACCCATAGGACGGCGCCCCGCTCGGCGGAACCCACGTCACCCCGCCGCTATAGGTGAAAGCCGGCGTGTGTGGGTCCGTCGACGTGAACGGGCGCCAAAGCCGGCGGCGGTCGCAGTGACGAAAGGCGAGCGGCGTAAGCCATCGGCGCTTGGCTGGCTGACGGTTGGTATCGCGGCCGCCTGGGCTTCAACGGCAGCCACACCAACCTCCATGGCGGCCGGCTCGCACTGATCGCCTAGTACGAGAACGTGGTGTGGAGAATGCGCGGCAGCTTCGTCGACGTGCCCACTGACTCGCCAAAGCGCGACGAAGGCTGGTATGGACCGGTGAAATCCAGATCTTCTCCTCCACCGCGGCCCTTCTCCACGACTGTGACGGCATGCGGGCCTCCCGGCTGCGCGACGCCGCTGCCGAGCAGCACGACGACGGCACCGTGCCCTGGTACGTTCCGAAATTCGCGGGCGGACCACAGTGGACACCGGCAAGGCCTGGCGCCGGCTGGGACGATGTCGCAGCGCTGACACCGTGGGCTCTACCACGACTCCGGTGACGCCGGATTGCTCGCCCCGAAGTACGACAGCGCGCTTCGCTGGGTCGACCTCGTCACCGAGATTGCCGGTCCCTCCTGCTTGTGGAACAGTGGATACCAGCTCGGCGACTGGCTCGGCCCCTCCGGCGCCCCTGCACGGCCCGGCCGATTGCCGCTACCTGATCGCGACCGCCTAATACGCCTGGCCCGCACGGCATGTGGCCAAGATGGCCGCAGCCCTCGGACAGGAGCGAGGCCGCTGCCGCTACGGCGCTCTGGCCGAGCGCGTTTCGTCAGGCGTTCATCGACGAGTACATCAAGTCCGACGGTCTCATGACCAGTGGCACTCAGACCGCCTACGCCGTGGCGCTCCGGTTCGACCTCCTGCCCGGGCCGCACGTGCGAACACGCGCCGGCAACCGGTTGGCCGTTCCAGACTGCGTTCATCGGCACTCCCCACTGACACCCGCGCTCAGCAACCACGGGCCACGATGATGTGTCCTATGCCCCACTCCTCCAACAGATGCGCCCGCCCCGGCTGTACGCGCTCAAACACAACGCGACCACGGCGTGAGGAACGCTGGGACAGCATGGTGACCGACGGCACGGTCAACCCAGGCGAGATGATCCCCGTCAACCACCACACCCTCGACGCGATAACCCAATGGCTGCACACCACCGTAGCGGGACTGACCGCCGCCGCACCGAGCTACGGGAGCTCGTCTTCCGCCCCCGGCCTAGCGGCGGAGTGGCCTGGGCCGAAGCGGCCCACGAGTCTCCCTATAGGCAACTAGCGATCCGATGGGAACTTCATCCTTCGCAGATCGAGATTCGCACCACCGTGGCCCACCGGCGCCTCCGCCCGAATCGAGTGGCCCGACGGCGGCGTCACGAACCTGCCGACCGGAACCGTAACCACATGGCGGCCGAGGGGGCATGCACGTATCTCACGCGGCATCTACCTCCACGTTCGACGACGGCCGTCGTCGAACGTGGAGGCAACGCACATGCCACAGCCAGGCGACACCGACGGCACCTTCGCCCCGACACGAATATCCGGGACGCCCTTCTTCAGGAACCAGTTTCCGGCTGTGATCATGGACTTCGGCTGCCGTACCAATCAGTGCCTCTGCATGGCCGCCAGTGAGCGGGCGGCCGCGCGCCGTTCGGAGCTGAACGGGTCGACCGCTGAGCCCGCGCCCCGCCCGGGACGCGACCGCCACTGCTCGATCTTGGCCGCCACCTGGCGCAGCTTCGCGTCGTTCGGGCCGACATCGATCTGGAAGTGGGACTCCTTCAGTGGGTTAAGGTCACCGCCCCACCGTACAACGCCCTCGCAGTCGGCGAGGATGTCGCGGATGACCACGACTTCACGGGCCAGGAAACCACCCGCGACACCGATCGGGTACCAGCCTGGACGCACGGCGACCGCCGTGCCGGACAAGTGGTTGCTCTCGAACGCGGCCGCGACCCGAGGGTCGCTCACGTACCCGAGGATGTCGGTCTGCACCAGGGTGTGATCGACCTCGTAGTAGTAGCGTCTCACGCAGTGCAGCAGCACGGTCGCCACCGCGCCGGGCAGCACGGACAGCGCGAAGCCGGTGCCCTCCACCCTGGTCGGCGCCGGCGGTCCGACGACCGGCCAGCCGTTGGCGGTGGTGTTCGACTTCCAGGCCGCCTGGGCATCGGCGGCGACAGCCTTAGTGACGGTGCGGGTGGACAGCAGCGCGCCGGCGCCCACGACGACGAGGCCGCCCTTGAACAGCCGCCGACGCGAAACCGCTGACTTCTCGTTCACCACGAACCTCCCTGCGTCGTCTGCACCGAGGACACGCCTGGGTCGGCGCCCGGCCGCTGGACGTCCTTGTCGATCTCGATCTGGCCGTCGCCGGACCCCACCGTCAGGGTCTGAATCTGGCTGAACGCCCAGTTGGCCGGCAGCGGGAAGCCCATGTTGCCGCCATAACCCGTCGACATGTCGGACACGAACGACCAGCGCGCACCGGTCCGCTCGCTCACCTGGGCGCACACGTCGCGGGAACCGTAGACGCCGTGGACGTACCGGCCACCCTTGGCCGCCAGGCCCTCGATCACACCGCGGAAGTACGGCTCGATCGCGGTGTCGATCTCATCCTGGACGGCGTCGTAGTCGACCGCGAAGTAGATCACCGTGCCGGCCTTGAAGCCGTAGCCGGCGGCGGCGGTGTGGGCGTCCGACGCGTCCCGCACCCCCTGGTCATGGGTGAAGTAGCTGGCCTCGCTGCCGTCGTACTGAGAGATGGGCAGCACCTTCAGGCCGGCGCCGAAGATCGTCTGGAGCTCGCCGGGTTTGATTTTCTTGTCCAGCGTGGTGCCGCGCTGGTCGAGGTAGCGCCCGACCACCCGATAGCCAGCGGTGCGCAGGGCCTGCGCCCGCGCGGGTGTGATCGTGGTGACGCAGTCGCACGCCGTGGCGGGGCGGTCCGCGTCGCCGGTGGAGACCAGCAACTGAGCCCAGGTGGCGAAGTCGGCCTGCCCGGTAACCGGAAGCGCGGAGAATTCCTGGAACCTCCGCACCGCACAGACGAGTTCCTCGGTGTAGGTGGCGGCGAACGAGCCGGAGGCCCCGAGCACCATGGCGGCGCTGAACAGGCTCACCCAGACTCCACTCGCGCCGACCGAGAGCGAGTGGGCCGTCAGGCCGGCCCGAGTCATCGGACCGAACACGCCGGTCGCCTGGTCATCGGTCAAGCCCAACTCGAACTGGATTGCCAGGATCGTCGCCTGCACCACCGTCCGCGACACGACACCGTCGCACGCGAGCACGAAGAAGTCACGGCGGGTGGTGTACCTGCCGTTGAACCACTGCTGCACCGAGCGGACCGCGGCGTTGCCGCCGGCCACCAGGACGTAGGAGTCCATGCTCAGCAGTGCCTTCATCACCTTGGGCGCCACGCCGCTGCCCAGCGCGCCGACGCCGGCGTCGGACATCATTGCGCCGACCGCGAACCGGGTTCGCTGGCCGAACGTCCCGCTGAGGCCGCCAGCAGGGTATCCCTTGCAGGCACAGGCGCTCTGGAGGATCTTGACGATGTTCTGGTTGGACTCGGTGAGCGGCACACCGCCTCGCTGAGCGAGCGCCCCCAGCGTCATCGGCCCGAAATTGTCCGACAGCGCGGTGATGCCGAGTTCGTGTTGCAATGCCCTGGTCAACGAGTACAGGGTGGTCGCCCCGGCCACACCGTCCTCGGGGCAACTGTTGTAGCCGACGACACCGCCGTAGGTCGCGTTGACCCACTGCTGCGCCTGGAGAACCTCAACATTCACGTGCCGAACCTAGTGGAGCCGGTGATCGTCCACACCGGACAACAGCGGAACTCCTACTTTCAAGGACGTGGATCCGATTCTCAACCGTCTGGCGTTCACCGAGGACAGCTGGCAGCAGGCGTCGACTGGCTCGCGCGAACTTGAGTGACCATCAGGCAACCCAGGAGCAACGGCCGCGCGGGCACGGCCCTGGGGCCGTGCCCGCGACGACACTCCGAACCCGCGGTCACGCCATCACGTCAGAGCTTTGACGCCATCCTGAGGACATCGTGATGATGACTCATTGGCCACCAGGGTAAACACACTTGTACGGGCCGCCCGGCGGATGGACGTCCCCTCCAGAGCAGGGAATGGAACGAATCCTGCATGGGCTGATTCCTGCGACATCAGGAGCATGACGAGGACGCCGTAGAACGACAGCAAACGCAGCGAGCGCACGCTACCTACCTACGGCGATCACCATCCACTTCCTCCAAATGGCAGTGCAGGCTCCTATATCCAGAATAGGACATGCCGACAATCCCACCGAGCCGATCTCGCAAGGCCCGAAAGCTCGGGCTACTTCTCCACGCGTGGTCGCGACGTGCATATTTTCGCGACCACGCGCCACGTGTCAGCCGGCGGCCATCGAGGTGCTCAACCGGCGACCCTCACCCAAACAGGGCGGATGCGTCGGGAAATTAACTCAAATTTCGAGCCACGGCGCATCGCGCGCACAGACTACTGTCGGCCGCTCGCGACGTTCCCGGCAGCATCTCAGCCGCGATCGCTCTACATTTCGACGCTGCCGCTTGAACAGCCCTTAGCCGTCAGTTGTAGTTGGTACCAACGTTGTCGCCGCATGACGGACAGTTGACCTGCACCTGGTGCCAAGCAGCGTTGCTCTTGCTGTCGATTTTGAACGGGAAAGATTTCCAGCTCGACGCGGGCGTGGGCGAGCTACCGAAAGCGACCACAAGGGTCGCCCCCTTCTGCCACCACCAGTTCTGAAGATAGTAACAGGTTCCGGCCGGCACGACGTTCGTAGGCGACTGCGTGTTATTGCCGGACTGGTTCGGCCCTGTGATCTGGAAATGGATCGTGCCAGCAGCGCTGCAGACATACACCTGCTCCGACGGAACGTCGGCATTGGCCAGTCCGGGTGCGGCGAGGCCGGCGGCTGCGGTCACCGCAACGGCCGCAATCACCTTGCTCAAGAAACGGAACACGGAACACCACCTGTTCAACGGATGTTTGCTTCGGTGCGGCATGACACATGCCAATAGTTCCCACCTGCGCCCGTCGACCACCGCGAGAGTACGGTAGAAACGCCGCCGCACGGACGAGACACTCCGCGATTCACAAATAATGCGAATTACTTCACACAGATGTCGACTGTGAGCTTCGCACTGTAGTCGGTCAAGACAAGCCCGACTGTCACCGCTCCGAACGGTAGGTCTCAAGGCCAGGACCAAGGTAGTCCCGACGAACAGTGTGGATCCATCCGAAATTCGAGGAATCGTGACATTACCGCACAACGTGGACCCGATTCCGCGTTCGTCGGCTACCCGGCAGCCACGGCACGTCAGTCGTCGGAGGCGCCTCGCGACCGTGCGTGGCATCGCCTGCCAATGGGCCCTTACCGTCCACGCGCCGCCATGGCGTATCCAAGCCGACTCGGAGGGCTGCGCGCTCTCCGAGACCGGGCCGCCGAGGCGGTACTGTCCACCGCAGGCGTGGACAACCGCTGGCTGCTCGTAGCCGACGGCGTCGAGATCTCCGCCCAGCCGGCGCCGAGTCAAGGCAATCAGAATGGCCGCCGATATGCGCGAGTCACCCGCGGTGGCGATGGACATCGCCAACCTCGAACGATGTGCCCGCGGAGGTCTCCGACGTCGCCGGCCCCTGGCTGCCGGCGCGGCCGCTCGTGCCCAGCACGTAGCGGGCGTGCCGGCCTCCTGTGACGCCACTGCCCAGATGTTCCCGCCCCACCACGTGTACCACCCACAGCGAAGGACTGGCACAGGACCGTTGACCGTTCGACGCAGCGGGATGCCTGCCGGTTCGTCGCGCACCTCGCCGGCGCCGCGGCAGCAGACGGCCTGCCCCAGGAGACTTCCCTTCGGGCACTACACCCTCGCTGCCCCTGGGAGGGATCCCGCTCCTGAATGGCCCCAAGTTCGCACCCTGGGGACGACTGCTCACACCACGGCAAGCGGGTTGAGCCACCTCCGGAAGAGATCATGAGGGACATCGACAACTTTTTATGTCGACCACCAACACTTCGTGGCAATAGTTCTCACCGAGGGCAAGCTCAGCAATAGACTTACCGTCATTATTACTGCTACACAGAGGCCAACCCCCGCCATTGTTGATGAATACCACAAAGCACAGTTCCCGTCAAATTTCGGAACCATACTGCGATCTCGCGCAACCTGGACGTGCTCGTTCACGGATTAGCTCCTGAGGCGAGCTCCCGCTCCGGCGAACGACCACGACCCGAACCGGGAGCGCGCCAGCGACAGGGTGGGTGGGTGTGCCCTGACCCGGGATGCCCACAATCACCGGTCCGTCGACCCAGCGCGGCGTACTCCGCCGAAAATCCTCGTAGTTCAACGAAATCCGGCCGATTGCACCAACCGGCGACCAAGACCGAATCCATCAGGCGACGTGAGCAACCCGATCCAGCCGTGGCGCATCGGCGATCGGTTCCTCCGTCGTCTCTACAGCCGGTCCGTGTACGGTCGTGCCAGATTTCAAGTGTCCGAAGGAGCACGACGTATGCTCGGACATCGTCCGCCCTCGACGGACACACGAGAAAAGTTCCCCAAATTTCGGATGCAGGACCTGACATTTCCGTGCTGGACTGCCATTCCGACCGGATCCGGAGAGGAATGGGCGTGCCCACTCGCAGACAAGTCCTTCAGGCGGGAATCGCAATGGCCGCCATCATGGCACCCGGCGTTGCGGCGAGGGCGGTGACGGCGGACGACAGCGCTTACCGGTTCCTTGACCAGATGCTGGACGCCTACCCGGTCAACAACGGCCCTCGACTGCCTCAGAGCTACAGCGACCAGTCCGGCCTGCCCGCGGTCGCCTTCACCTACGACGCCGCCTTGGCACTGCTGGCCTACCTCGGCGACAGCCGTTTCACCGCGTTGCAGCGGGCCAGGACGATCGGCGATGCCCTGCTGTATGCCCAGGACCACGATCCCCAGTACCAAGACGGCCGGCTGCGGCAGGCGTACGTCGTCGACGGCTTCGTGCGATCGGACGGCGCGGTGAACATCGCCAGCAACTTCGGACTCACGGGTTCGGCCGGCGGCGATCTGGCCTGGGCGGGTATCGGCCTGTTGGCGTTGCACCGTGCGACCGGCGACGCCCGCTACCTCGCCGGCGCCGGGCGGATCGGGCAATGGGTGGTCCAGAACTGCCGCTCCGGCAACGGGTTCCTGTTCGGCGTGGACGCGGGCGGAACGCATCTCCAGAACAGCGCCACGGAGCACAACATCGACCTGACTGTGTTGTTCGGCGGACTTGCCGCAAGGACCGGCGACAACGACTGGCTGGCACAGCGTGAACACGCACTGACAATGGTGCGGCGCATGTGGAACCCCGGCGCCGGCCACTTCTACACCGGCACCACCGACGGCACCACGATCAACCGATCGGTGATCCCCGAGGACATCCAGACCTGGAGTTGGCTCGCCCTCAGGGATTCCCGTTACGCCAGGGCCATCGGCTGGGCCACCAGCCAGCTCACCGTCACCGACCGGGCCGGCGGCGTCAACTCGGAGCTCACCGACGGACGGTCGGTCACCGGGCTCACTTTCAGTTCGGCCAGCCTCGCGGCGGACCCCGCCCGGCCCATCGGCGCCAACCTGCCGCTGCCCGCACCGAACGGTGTGTGGTGTGAAGGCACCGCACACGCCGTGTGCGCTCTCCAACAACACGGCGCCCGCGAGCAAGCGGCGGCTCTGTTGGGTGGCTTGGCAACCGTACGGTCGCAGTTGGGCGCGGGTCAGACCGTCGGGGGTCGACCGCTGAGCGGCGGGCTCGTGGCCGCAACGAGTCCGATCGACACCGGCTTCGGATACGGCTACTACTCGCACCAGCATGTCGGCGCCACTGCATGGTTTCTGTTCGCAGCGGCGAACAGAAACCCCTTCTGCTGACGGTCATCCAGGCTGCGACGCGCTTTTCCTGTCCGATCCTCGCCAGGGCACTGGCCACGAGACCGGCGATGGCCCGACAACTTCTTGAAAGTTTGAAAGCTGCTTGGAGCTGGCCAGCGCCGTCGGAGGATTCATCGCATACCCCAACGACGTCGATCTCGACGATCCCTCGGTGTCGGCATTCGACGTGTTGCGGCGCATCAACGACGGGGTGGACCGGCTACCGACCGGTCTGCTGGCCGGCGTGCACCTCAACGGGGGCGGCATGCACACCGCCGCGTTGCATTGCGGCGATGCGGCCAGGGTCGTCGCAGGTTTCCTCAAACTGGACGACCCGAGCGTGGTGTTCCTGGCCGAACGGCTCGTCACGGCCGCCGTGCCAGGGCTGACCATCGAGAGCACCGACGGCCGCGCCGGGCTGACCGGCCGGTCCGACGGGTCCGTCGACCTGGTCGTGCTTGACGCCTTCGAGTCCGGGCAGATGCTCACAGCGTTCGTGACCGTGGAGTTCGTCCTGGATGTGCCCGGGTGCTGGGCGGGCCGCGCACGTACATCGCTAAGCTGGTGGACGATCCCGGTACTACATTTCGAGATCTTGGACCGGATCGACTGACGCCGCGTGGGGATCGGCATGGCCGAGGCTGTGACGGTGCAGGACGTCGCCAGTTGGGACGCCGACCTCCACACCCCCACCGACGGCTTGGGGTGGACGGTCAACCACCCCGAGCCGAGGGTGATGTTCGGGTTGATGATGCGGGCGCCTTTGGCCGATGTGCCGAAGAAGAACTCCTGGGGCTAGCAGAGCACGCCGGACTGGCCACGCCACGCCCGTTCGAGCACCGGCTGGATGGCGCGGTGTGGGACGCCGAGCGGCTGAGGGACCAGGTCCAGGACTAGGTGGTGGCGGGCCTGGGCTCGGTCGACGCCGCGGTGGTCGCCGATGACACCCAGGCGATCAAGAAGGGCGACAAGAGGTCGGGGTGGCGCCGCAGCACTGCGGGGTGACCGGACAGGTGGAGGACTGCCTGGTCATGCCGATGCTGATCTACGCCACCGAGGCCGGGCACGCGTTCGTCGACCGGAGCTCTACCTGCCCGGCCGTCTGGACCACGGATCCGGCCCGCCGCCGGGCCGCCGGGATGCCCGCGGACCGCGATTTCGCGACGAAACCCCAACTGGTGCAACAGATACTGGAGCGGGTGCTCGCGGCGAACGTGGTGTTCGCCTGGTTCGCCGCCGATGCCGGCCACGGCCGTGGCCCGGGAGCTGCACGTTCTGCCATGACCACGTCATCCCCCTGTGTGCTGGCGGTGCCGGTGGAGCTGCCGTTGCTCGACGCGCGGGGACAGGCGTCGTGCTGTAAGGACATTCTGACCGGCCGCGTCCTCAGGTGGGAACGTCGCGCGGTCGGTGGGGGCGGTACGGGCCATTGGTTGTATGACTGGGCGACGCACGCGGTGACGGTGAAAGAGCAGCCGCCGACCGAGGGACACGGCCACGCCCTGTTGATCCGTCGATCCTAGGACGGGAAGACCCGCAAGGGGCGGCCGGCGTCCTGTGACATCGAGTACTTACTGGTGCACGCGCCGGTGGTCACGGCGACGATCCGAGCGGCCGGGCTGCGGTGGACAATCGAGGAGGACGCCAAGACCGGCAAGGAACAGCTCGGGATGGACCAGTATCAGGTTCGGACGTGGGTGAGGTGGCAGCGGCACACGGCGATGTGCATGCTGGCGCAGGCCTTCCTCGCGTTCACCCGAGCGGGGCAGGGACAAGAGGCGACGTGCCAGCCGAGCAAGGTGGTCTGCTGAGGTCGGCTCTGCTGTCGTTGCCGACCGCGGCGATCCGTGGGCTGCTCGCCGCGACCGTCCTGGGTCGTGTCGTCGACGCGGCGACCCGCTCACACATGAACGCGGAAGTTAGTACCAGTAACGGAGGCTATGGAAGGAACGAGCTGGACCTCGACTGACGTCTGGGGCCGTCCGGGTCTCGATGTTCGTCAACGCGACCGAACGACTTTCTGACCCGGGACGTCGTTCGTCGTTCCATACCGGGCATTCTAGCGCGTATTCCCACGTCGCCGGGGTCCGGGTGTTCCAGTAGAACAACGCCCGGTCACCGAACTCTAGTCGCAGGCGACGGGTCACCGGAAGCAGGTTCAGTAAGACGCGAAATATTTTCCGCTTCCGCCTGAAAAACGCTAGCGGGCGGCGACCGGTTGGCATAATAATGCCATGAAGAAGACGACAGCGGCCGCCCTCCTCGGGCTGACCTTGCTCACCACCGGCGCCTTGGGTGTTGGGATCGCCGATGCCAGGCCAGCGCCTATCCCGAGAGTGACGGTGACTGACACGGAATCGAACTCGGAGTCGCTGAAACCTCGGCTGAACTCCGACCTGATCAGCGCATGTCTATACAAGAATTATTCCAGTGTCACCAACATTTCCTATGGTGTGACCACAATTGTTCCGGGTGGATATTCGGCTTCTGCCACCGGTATCTGCATAAACTGAGTGCGGAGATCCGTGTTGTGCAAAGAAGGCGGAAGTCAACCTGATCCACCAGGCGATGCTCGCTATTGGGGTCACCGACCCCTGATCACCGTAGTGCAGTACGACGAGGTCGCGAAGCAACACCGATCCCGGGCGCGGTCGGGCTCTCGACACCCGCTAGTTCTGCTTGCTTCTGAAGCACGGCAACTTCAAGATCATGAGGTTCGTCCGAGGATCGTGAGAGGCCTGGTCATGTAGCGGCCGGCCCATCGGGTGGCTTCGGTGATGTCGAGACGCCCGGCCAGACAGAACGCGCCGTAGGCGAGGTTGCGCAGGGTGGCCTGACACGAGGCTGGAGCGGGTGCGGGCGGAGGAGTGGTCCTCGCGCCAGAGGGTGTCGCGGATCCGTGCAGGACCTCGACAGCCCAGAGACCTTGGACGTGCTGGGCGAGCACGGCGCCCTCAGCGTGGCTGGTGACGCCGAGTTGTGCGACGGCGGAGATGGGGTGCCGTCCAGACCGGTGACGTACCGCTCGATCACGCTGACGCTGGACCGGAACCACCGCATCAGTGGCGACCTGGCGAGGGCGCTGTCGCAGGCGTGGCGCTGCCAGATGCCCTGATGGCACCGTACGTCGCCAGATGACCGACCAGGACGCCGCTGCCCTACTTGGTCAGATGACGGCGCCGCGTCGGAGCGACCATCGTCGTTGCCGATCCCGCATCCGTCAGTGAGACGCTGATCGGCGCATGCGGCTCGGCCACGACAGAACAACTAGGGTGCCCTGTTCGTACTTCTGCCGCCGGATCAGCGGCTGACGATGGCATCCCGGGTACCGGACATCGCCGCCGCGCAGGTCGAGGTGTTGCTGAGCCCGATGCCGGCAGTTCGGGCCGAGATGGTGGCGGGGCTGATCCGCACCTGTGCCCGCGCGGTCGACACCTCGTCGGATCTTGTCGTCGCGCGGGCCTGCGTCGAGGCGGTGCGAGTTGCCGCCGAACACGACGGAGGAGCCTCTCTAGCTGTGCCCGCGACCTGCTCTGTGACCAGGTCGACAATGCCCTTCTGCTGGACGACACGGCATGGACTGAGCTCAAGCGCGGCTTAAGGCGGTTCGGTCTGTTCCGCTGAGCGCGGCACCTTGTTCACGGCGATGGCCGAATACACGCCCGAGGAACTGCTGATAGGTGGTCCGCCGTGGACCCGCATGGTGGTTGTAGCACCGATTCGAATGGTCACCGAGGGCCCGATTACGCCGAACGTTTCGACAGCCTCGCCGACGCCCAGGAGTTCTGCCAGCGGATCGTCAGCTGGAACAACACCGGGCACTACCACTGCGGTATCGGCTGCCGCCATCCATCGGTGTCCGCTATGGACGAGCCAGTGCGGCCCGTGCCGGGCGCACGAGGTCCTGACCGCCTCCTACGCCCGCAACCTCGAGCGCTTCGTCCGCAAGCACCCCGAACCACCCGCGCTACCCACCACCGTCCGGTTCAACCAACCAAACAACCTGCATCAAGAATCTTGACACGCACCGGTGCGCGGATAGAACACCTGGTCGGGCGGGAACATCAGCGCGGTGGCGTCAAGGGAGGGCAGTACTCCCACCGTGTACCAACCAAGGACAGCAGCACCGACGGCCACCGGTTCATCGACAGCGGACATCTCTACCGGCACACCTTGCGAATCAGCGATGTCCATGGCCACCTCCTGCGAGTCCCGCATGCCGGCGGCCACCCTGATCACTCCGACACCGATGCCGGCGGCCCGAAGGTCGGCCACGTCCCGGCCGGCGAGAAGCCAGCAGCCGCCGACCCCCACGGTGGACGGCACCGACTCGGCTGGACCGTCTCCCAGGGCGCACAGCACGCCCAGCAGGCTCGGATGCACCATGGCAGCGTCCGGCCGGTGCAATCCCATGGTGAGCGGCGCCACGCAGGCTCCGGAGCCGCCGACGACGACCGCCGTGCTGCGGTCCAGACCGGCGAGTTCGGCGGCCTCCTCGGTGATCGGGAAGCTCTGCTCGGAGCGCATCAGCGGCGGCAGTTGGTCCGGCCGGAGCCCGAGCGGCGACAACGCTGCGGTCGACCAGCCCATCGACTTACGGTCGAGCAGGCCCATAGCGGACGCGCCGGAAAGATCGGCGACCAGTCGACCGTAGAACCGGGACGCCACGAAGTCCTTGAGTCCACACCAGGACGCGTGTCGGAGAGCGTTGTCGTGCGAGATGAACCACGCGATTCTCGCCGCCGTCGACCCTCCGTGCACGGGAAAGCCGGTGGAACGCGTGATCTCGCCACCAGCCACAGCATCGATGAGCCACGCCCATGACTCGACCGACATGCCAGCGCCGCTGATGGACGGCGTCATCGCCATGGTCGCCTCGTCGACGGCGATGATCGCGTCTTCGTTCGACGCGCCGAACGCCAGACAGCTCACGTGACGGCCGCGGGCCGCGCATGCCAACGCGATCTGACGGACGGCAGTGAAGGCCGTGTCCACCACCGAGTCCGGGTCCACCAGCCCGGCGACACCGCCGGTGGCGTCGAACGAGTAGCGCAGGCACGTAGTGTCCAGCACCTCGCAGTCCTCGGTGACGGAGACGACAGCGATATGATCAGAGCCTATGTCGACCCCAATCGCGGCGCTGTCGGGCCGATCGTTCCACCACACCCCACTACCATGGCTTGACGACAGGCTCGCGGGTAGCCGATGAACGCGGAATCGAATCCGCATTGTTCATAGCTGGGAACGAAGTTCCTCGTACTTCGGATGGATCGTCGCGCCCATGCGCACTTACGGTCGGCCCGCCCCGTTTCGATCACAGACGTGGCCTCGCCCAGCCCCCCGATTCACCGAAAGGCCCGCTCGTGCATCTCCGTTCGCCGATTACCGACCGGACGACGACGTCAGTGAAGATCGTGATCCTCGGCGGCCGACGAGCGGGCAAGACCGCTTTCCTGCGCTCGATCTCGGCGCCCCTGCCGTCGGCACTACTCGGGAGGGCCGACTTGATGGGACTCGACGCCGTGGATTTTGTCCGCGTATGGCTGGACGAGGAACTGACGCTGCATCTGGTCGCGGCGGGCGGCCCTGCTTTCCCGTCGACGTGGCACCGGTTCGGGCACGGCGCGGTGGGAGCTGTGGTACTCACGGACAACCGCCGGCTGGCCGATGCGTACGGGGCGATCGACTTCATCACCGGGCAGGGGTTGCCGTACGTCGTAGCGGTCAACCGATTCAATCGGCAGCGGTGTGCTCGGCTTGCCGAAGTCCGTGCCGCGCTCAACGTCGGCGCCTCGGTGCCAGTCGTCGCGTGCGACCCCCGTGTCCCGGCGTCCGCGAGGCGGACCCTGATCGCACTGGTCGAACACACGATAGACGAGCAAGCCTCGCACTCGCGGAGACTGTCATTCGGACTGTAAGACAGCGGCGACGGCGTATCCGCACCCGAACGCAGGTGCCGTAGCGACGGTCGGATGATCGTCATTGGCGTGCGCCGGCGGGACGAGGCGTGCGCCGCGCCGGGCGCCGGCGCCTAGTTCGCGCCGAAGAACAGGAGGCCGAGGTCATCGCTGGCCACCTGGACATCCGCCCGCGGTTCGTTGTATCGGACAACCTGATCGAGCGGGACTTCGGCGTGTTTACCCACGGAACAAGAGCCTCGTGAGGAAGCGGTGGGTGCGAGCTGTGCCGCTGGACGGGGAACGCGACAAGGGCTGGGTCGAAGTCAAGGTCAACGCCTCTAACAGTTCGTCGATGCCCCGAACACCCTCGTCAAGCCCCCTCTCTGTCCCTCGACCGCGGCCACTGCATCAATGTCTCGACGGACGGCCATACCCGGTGCACCGGCGACAGCGTCACGGCGGATGCCCCCCGAAGTGACGCTCAGGCGATCGGCGTCGCGACGGCGCCGCCCACCGCCACCACGAACTTGGCCACATCGGCCGCCTCCAGTTCCGCCCACTCGCCCGGTGGCAAGCGGAAGCCGACACGACCGCCGGGCAGCCGCACCACGGTGATCGTCCGCTGCCGATCGACGGCGTCCCAACACCGGATGACATGTGTTTTGTTCGGATAAGGCACCACAGCACCACCTTTCAGCTTCACGCGCACTCGCCCGACGATCGTATCGATTGACACGCCGACCGGAACGAGATAAAGATCTCACACGCCTTCCTGCGGAACAAATTCCGAGCTTCGCAAACAAAGGATGCAGTCATGACGGGTTACGGACTAGTCGCGACCGTGATCAGGCTTCCGACTTTCACCAGTCAGGTGTGCCACGCCCGTCACCAGAGGCAGGCCACCCAGGTGCCGGAACAATTAGCAGGCTACGGTACACCCGCGCCACGGTCGGCGTGGACGAGGTGTCAACCGCCCCGTCTCGGCATATCTCGGACAGTATTCCGAGAAACGCCGAGCCGTCGGAGAAGTGCTCGCCGGCTGTCGAATATCAAGCCCGCTCGCGGCGTTACACTGCGATCAACCACGCCTGTCGACAACGCCAGCGCCGAGTGCACGCATTGTGCGCGAGAGGGATACGCGATTGATGTCTGCGCAGGGAGAAGTACCGGTGAACACCATGCACGCCGATATTTGGTACGGCGTGCTCGGCGAACTCGATCGACTACCCCCAGCCCGGCGCAGAAAAGCCGACAACGTGGTGCGGCTGGCCATCAGGCTGCTCTGCTCGGTGGACCCGACGCGCGATCAGTGGGACGCGCGTGAGCTTGCCGCCGTCCACACCATGGGCCATGGTTGGGCCGTCGAGGGATGGCCGCTCGACCAGCTGCTCGAACTGCTCGGCAAAGTCTGTGGGGAGGCCGTCGTCGTGTGGGCACAGGTCTCAGAGATCACCACCGAGCGGTACAAGGCGTTCACGGAGACAGGCAACCGTTTCATGCGGACGCTGTTACGCGGCTACCAGGAGGTTCCGCCCTCGACCGCGGCGCGCGGCGCGGGCAATCCTCAAGTGGCGAGGGCACTGCTGCGGGGCCAGGCCGCACCCGATGGAGAGAACCTCGCTCCGGCGTACACGGTCATGGCCTTCCGCACGCTCACACCACAGCCGACCAAATCCGTTCTGGCCGGAGAACTCAGGCCCGGCGTGCTCACCGTGCTGTGCCCATGGGGCGGATACGCCCTTGTGCCCGCGGAGGACGAACGCTCGGGGCACGCCGAGTGCACGCGGATCCATGCCCTGCTGCCGGAGCCGAGCTGGGCCGGCGTTTCATGGCGTGAGACCGGTCAGCTGCCAGCGGGCCGGATCGAAGCCGTCGACGTGGTCGCTTCGGCGCTAGCGTCCCGACGTCCCCCTGGTTGCTACCTGCTTGGCGATGTGTTGGTGGAGTACGCGGTGCTGGCCCAGCCGTCGGTCGCCACCATGCTCGCCGCGAAGATCGAACCCGTCACACGCCATCCGACGCTGCTCACCACGCTGCACGCGCTGGTGGCTACCGACGGCAACAGATCCAAGGCGGCAGCCGACCTGATCATCCACCGCAGCACCTTGGACTACCGGCTGCGGAAGATTCAACAGCTGACTGGGTACGACCCGACATCGTTGCGGGAGCTACAGATCCTCAGCACCGCGCTCGCGGCACACGAGGCAACCGTCTCTCCCCTCCCCCCACTGTCCACAGACAACGGCAGCGAGTAACACCAGAACAGCGCGAGGCCCATGAGCCACCATCGGACAACGACTTCTCGCCGTCGGCGCGACCACGATCGCGCCCCCTGGCGCCGCGCTGCTCGCGCCCCGCTTCCGCGGCCGACAACGGCCACCTACCTGCTGGTGGTCAACAGGTCTGGTTCGGAGTGGAAGACTTGCTACTGGGTGTGCGACCAGGGCGGCGGGGAAATCGCTCCGGGCGCGGACCGGGAGTGGTGCATCCGGATCACCTCGTTGGGCAAGGTGCACGAAGCAACCGACCAGCCCCGTACGACGAGCCGATCACGGCGCACTGAAGCCGACCTGCATCGGGCTGGCTTCCGTGCGTGCCGAAACAGCGCCTGCGCCGAACGGAAACCCCCTTTGTGGGCAAGGAAACTGACGCACTGCAACTACCTCGCCGGGCATGGAGTCAGTCAGCGAAACGATGATCTGCACCGCGTCCGCGTACGCCGACGTGGTGCACCGATGCCCGCGGACGGCGACCGATCTGATCCGCTCAACGGGCGGCGTCACCTTGAACCGGCCGAGCAGACCACCGACGGGCTGCTCCTGTTCACCCCGGGGCAAGGCAGACGGCGTTCGGGTTTGCGCCGCAGCGTATGCGAGGCTCCCGGATCGGCTGCGGGCGGTGACGTGACCGCCGTCTCGTACGCCCTCGGGATCGATCGGCGCACGTTGGGGCAGATCGAGCAGCTCCGCGGATGCTGTCCGAGCCAGTGCGCTGGGGCAGCGGTTATTGGCGACTGCCCTGACTGTGCGCCAAGCCCCCGGACACACCCGGCTCTCGGCTATGAGCTGGGCGGCCGTCTGCGGATCGCCTTGACGGCCGTGCTCGACGTCATCGCGGCACTGAGCACCTGGGCGCCTCGGCCACTTGTCGGGTTGTACCCGGTGACCTCCTCGATGCGACGGACCCGGTAATCCAAAGTGGACCTGTGGATGAACAGCGCCTGCGCGGCCATGTTCCGGTTGAAGTCGAACTCGATGAGCGCCAGTAGCGTCTCGCGCAGGATCTCGTTGGCCAGCAGCGGCTTGATAATCGCCACCAGGCTGTCGGTCACCGAGCTCTGCCGCAGCACGGCGTACTCGATCAGGAAGTCGCGCAGACCGAACAGACCAGGCCGTCGACCCGAGGACAACGCCAGTGTCAGGATGTCGGCGGCCTCGTCGTACCCAGAGGCGATCAGGTCCCGGGTGCGGTGTGCCATGGCGCACCAGGGTTCGCTACCCAGCTTGCCCGCGATGACGGCGAAGACACGCTCCGGGGGGTAGCCCCTCGAGCTCGGCACGAGCAGGATCCCGTCTCCGTCGACGATCGCGCCGAGCATCCTCAACTGCTCAACCTCGTCGAACAGCTCGAGCAGTCGGTGGTGCGCCAGGACTTCGGCCGGCCGCACCACGAAGATGTCATAACCATCGGCGAGATCGCGCTCGACGTCGGGCGGGATCTCGTCACCGGCGACCAGTCGTGGGACCAGCTCCTGCGTCGCCGACGCACCGGTCTGGCCGACCTGCTCGCCCGCGCCGGCGAACAGGTCGCGCAGCATGAGGTTGCCCGCGCTGACCACTGCGGGCAACACCTGCGGTCGCGTCGCGGCGACGTGATCCACCAGGTACGAGGTCAGGTGGCCGATGTGGTCGGCGGCCATGTCCGGCGAGCCGCCGGCCGCCGCGAGCGCATGGCCGGCCGCCCGCAACCGGCCACGTTGATCCGCGGCGGTCACCGCTGTTCCGTCCAGGATCCGCGTGTACACACGCGCCACCTCGCGGTACAGCACTCGGGCTGCGTGCCGAGCATCGGCCGGCAGCACATTGCGGCTGAGCCGGTCGGCGAGCGAGGTCAGTTCGTCGGCCGAGGCGGTCAGTTGCCGCTGCTGGCCAGGTCGATCTTCCAACACCGTCATCGTGATGCCCCTCCACTCGGAACGGAGCGTACAAGCGAGTCGCGATTCATTCGACGAATTCGAGCGAGAACACGGTTCACATTGAGGAGTTCCCTCACGAGTTGACGGCAACTTCGACAAGCTGAGCCCGCCGCCCTCGAGCCACGAAATCTCGCCAGGCCGGAGACCTGAACCTGGAACGGCCTGATGTACCGGCGTACGAGAGTGGATAACCCGATTCCGGAAAGCGCGAACGTGTATCTGCCCACACGTGCCCGACGGTGCCTCCGACAGACGACCGCCGTTCATCCAGAGGGCGCAGTTCCCCTCCCGAATATCAAATCCAGCCCAAGCCTCGGTCGAGTTGACGTCGCTAGCGTGGCGACCTCTGCTCGACTCGGCACACCTCGCGTCGCCCAGTTGACACACAAACCGGCCTCCTAACGTCCATACGACCCCAGAGCATGATCATCATCACAGGCGAGGCGGCAGTCCGCGAATCGCCAACTCACTGAAAGCTCGCCTTTGTCAATCCATTGGGCCTTAAACGAGACAGCTGGTAAGCACACGAGAAGATCGGATACGGGCTCCTCGTGACGTCCATCGGAGCGGCGGCAATGGACGTCACGACGAGTGCATCCGCGGGACCGACGAACCAATTCGTACTACCCGCCAACAAGTCCGTCATCCTGCGGGCCTGCGCGGCCGCCCTGGGCGGAAACGGGACCGAGGTCGGACACGACTGCCAGACCAGGGCGGCCGGCCAGAAGTTCCTGCACCTCAGACTGACGGAACCTCGCGTACCCGCCCATCACCGATGGCCTTCCATCCTCGACCTCGCGGCCGCGCTGACCACCATCGATGTCAGCTGGGCAATCCACAATCGCCCAGCGACCGACCCGGGGAAATCCCTCGCGGTGCCGCGCTTCGCAGCGCGGCATCGCTCCGGTGACGATTACCTGGTGTTGCAGTTACTTCCCGTCGAATGCTGATTGAGGTCAATACCATCTCCGGTGGAGACTTGGTCCACGATCCTGAAGCAGCGATTCATGTCGTTGTACCATGTGCCGAAAGTTTTTATACCGGTGATATCGACCTTGAACGTAATTCCCCCATGATCCCCCGTGAGATAGAATTGGTTTCCATGTCCCGCAGTCACGTCGATTTTACAACTAAGCGAGGTGCCGGAGACAGTCACCGTAACATCCTCCCCACTGTGGTTCTGAAAATGCCACAGATTGCCACCACTGTCATTAGGGCAGGTGTTGGTAATGGAAGCGCTCGCCGAAGGGGCAACCACGGCCCCCCCGAGAGCGATGAAGCAGCCCGCGAAAAACGCGGCGCGCTTCCCGACAGTTTTGAAGTTCACTTCGACTCCATCTGGTAGTCAGACATCGGGTACGTTGACACACTTACGCTCGACGTAACCGTTAGCCCGACGGTAATCGGAGCCCGGTCACGCCACACTACGCAACATGAGGAAAATCATTACCGCCATTTCGGAAAGTGGATTTACTCACGAGTCTGAACTGGGGCTTGTTACATGACGGCGGGGCACCTTGATCTCGACAGCGAGTCCATTGATCATAGTGGCATCTCGGCGAGATATCGGGCGGCGAGGGGGCAAACGCCTCATGCTCGCCGTCTCTGGACCTGACGGCCACACTGCCGCCGACGTGACCGCACACAGGCGGAAGAACGGCTGCACCGCATCACCCAGCACCGTTCCGTCAACCACCTCACCGGACTCCTACCCGAGCGGCTCCAGATCGATGACGAACGTCGGGGCACCCTCGCCGACATCGTCACCACCACCCGAGCCAGCCGCTACCCACATGGAGAATCAGCACGCGCCGGCTGGCACGAACCCCGTCGAAACCGAAGAGCCCACTACCGACCTGACGGAACTGCCGGAAGCACCGGTGATCGGCGTACGCGTCCGCCCCATCAGCGGCCTGACCTCGGCGGCCCGTGCCGCATTCGCCGACGCCGTCCACCGACACTTGAGCGACCTGCCTGGTCAGCGCATCCCTCCTGCCGCAGTGTCTGCTTGACTGCCGACGTGGACAGTGGCACCGCCAATGCGTGACGGTCCACCATTCACGAAATTTCATCGGTTTTCTTCGGAATTCACTCGTTTTGCGGACGTTCCTCGCCCGTCATAGCGCGCGACACGGTAATAAACACAAGGTAAGCATTACCAAGAAGAAAGAGTCGCGAAATGAGAAGGCGTTCCTTGGCCGCTGCGGCCATTGCCGTGGCGTTGGGGGGACTCAGAAGGTGTTTGAGATCCTGGCCGCTCCCGAGTACCACTGACCTCCGGCAAAGTCGATCAGATGGCACGCGACCACCGGTACCCCTCGGACCTGACCGACGCCGAGTGGGCAGTGGTCGAGCCCCTGCTACCGCCACCGACGGCGCATCCCCAAGGCGGACGCCGGGAGAAGCACCCACGTCGCGACCTCGTGGACGCGATCTTGTACGTGGTCCGCTCGGGCTGCTCCTGGCGGCAACTACCGGTCGACTTCCCACCCTGGGAGACCGTGTACTGGTACTGCGCGCCGTGAGGCGCTTCGTTGTATCCCCGGCGCAGCTGGGATGAACTCGGAGGGAGGTTCTTGGGTCACCTGGCTTACCTAGAGGCGAAAGCTGAAGGGGACAACAGCATGTCAGGGAAGCGGCGGCTGTCTGGAGGTGTCCAAGGCTTCGCGCCGCAAGACCCGCGCGATACGGCCAAAGCTGGATTGCTTGAAGCCCAATCCCCAGCGGCACAAGTAGAAACTCATCGGAACGGCACCTGGAACCGATGCTCTCGCCTTGCTGGGCCATGAATTATCTGGCCGGGCAACCTCCGAGGCGGGAGGCGCCTCCCAGCGAGGGCGGTCAAGGGGATGAGTGGGTGGCCTACGTCGCGCTCGACACGTACAGCGAGGACGTACCACGGGATCGCCTACGGGGCGCGAGCCCTATGGCGACGGAGTGCCCGTAGTAGTCGCAGGAGCAACGACCTGCCAGGGAGGTCGGGAGAGCCGGCCACAGGGCGAAGGGGCACAGGAGGACGAGACGTCCGACGACGGGAGGTATGCGTAATGCAGAACGCCGAAACGGTGCTGGACGTCATCCGGGAACGCGGCAGGCGCGACCTGCCGTTGGAGAGGCTCTACCGGCAGCTGTTCAACCCGCAGTTGTTCCTCATGGCTTATGGGCGCGTCTACCGGAACTCCGGTGCGATGACGCCGGGGGCCACCGGGGAGACCGTGGATGGCATGTCGCTGGCGAAGATCGTCGCGATCATCCGCGCGTTGCGCGCGGAGTCGTATCGGTGGACGCCGGTCAAGCGGGTTTACATCGACAAGAAGGGAACCCCCAAGAAGAAGCGCCCGCTTGGCTTGCCGACCTGGTCGGACAAGCTGGTCAGCGAGGTCGTGCGCGTGCTGTTGGAGGCGTACTACGACGTCCAGTTCTCCGATCGGTCCCACGGCTTCCGCCCCAGGCGGGGCTGCCACACTGCGCTGCAAGAGGTGGTGGGGCACTGGACGGGAACCAAGTGGTTCATCGAGGGAGACATCTCTGACTGCTTCGGCAGTCTTGACCACGAGGTCATGCTGTCGATCCTCGCGGAGAAGATCCACGACGGCCGTTTCCTGCGGCTGATCGGCCATATGCTCGAGGCCGGGTATTTGGAGGACTGGCGGTGGAACGCCACGCTCAGCGGTGCGCCGCAGGGCGGGGTGGCCTCCCCGATCCTGTCCAACATCTACCTTGACCGGCTCGATCAGTTCGTTGAGCAGAAGCTGTTGCCGGAACACAACCGAGGCACGCAAAGACGGCATCATCCCGAGTACCACAGGCTCGACGGTCAGTCGTATTGGGCGATACGGCGGGGCGACCGCGCCACCGCGCGACGGCTCCGCCTGGCGAAGCGTCATCTGCCAAGCCTTGACCCACACGACCCAGACTTCCGCCGCCTGAAGTACGTCAGATACGCCGACGACTGGCTCCTCGGGTTCGCGGGACCAAAACACGAGGCCGAGGAGATCAAGACGCGGGTGAGGAAGTTCTTGCGTGATCAGCTCAAGCTGGAACTGTCCGAGCCCAAGACCTTGATCACGCACGCCACCACCCAGGCGGCGCGCTTCCTCGGCTACGAGGTGAGGGCACAGCGATGCGACACGAAGCTCACCGGCCCAAGGCGTTCAGCCAGCGGCATCATCGGGCTCTTCGTGCCACGCAACGTGATCCGACAGCGCTGTGCGCCCTACATGAGCGGCGGGAAACCGATCCAGCGCGGTGTGCTCCTCCACGACAGCGACTTCTCGATCGTGGCCGCATACCAAGCGGAGTATCGGGGACTCGTCCAGTACTACATCCTGGCCCAGGACGTTTCCCGCCTACAGCGGCTGCGGTGGGTGATGGAGACGTCCATGCTCAAGACCTTGGCAAGCAAGCACAAATCGACCGTCACCCGGGTGGCTCGCAAATACAAGGCGACCATCGACAGGGAGGACGGGCCGCGGAGGTGCTTCGAAGTCGCCGTCGAGCGCGGGGCTGGGAGGAAACCACTGGTCGCTCGCTTCGGTGGCATTCCGCTCAAACGACAGCGCGCAGCGGTGTTGAAGGATTCAGAACCGATGACGCCTAACCGTGTCAACACCGCCGAGTTGGTGAAGCGGCTCCTGGCCGACAGGTGCGAGATATGCGGGTCGACGGATCGGGTGGAGGTCCACCATGTCCGGAAGCTCGCCGATGTCCAGCGCCCAGGCAGATCCGAGCGGCCCGTATGGGTGACACTGATGGCGATGAGGCGACGTAAGACCCTGGTGGTCTGTCGCCCCTGCCACGAGGACATCCATGCTGGACGCGCAACCTTCTCCACTCGGAACCGACCTCTGGAGAGCGACGTGCGGTGAAAGCCGCCCGCGTCGTTCGGGAAGGGGCCGTTGGAAAAGGACCCGAGCCATGGGCACCTCGTCGGCGGCCTACTTCACTCACCCGCTGGGAACAGCAACGCCTGACCTTCCGCCTGCTCGACGCCCTGCGGGCGCGGGTCCGCACCGACGCCGGCCGCGATCCCGACCCGAGT
>NZ_QUNO01000040.1 GCF_003387475.1 Kutzneria buriramensis
GTCGTGCACGACGCACCGGGCCAGGCGCAGTCTGCCGGTCTCGGACAGCGGGGCGTTACGGTGGGGCATGAGGGCCTTTCGGTCGTCGGTGCAGATGTCGCAATCCACACCGAACCGGAAGGCCCTCCCTCATTCCAAGATCATCGGTTCACGTGTCCGCCCGTTCACAACCTCCCCGGGCAGTACAGCTAGCCGATCCAGGGCGCCTTGTACGTTCCCGTGTCGTTGAGGATCGCGGTCCAGTCGTCGCCGGCCCAGATCTGGCTGATCTTGCCGTCGCGCAGCACGAACAGGTCGAGGGCGTCCCAGGTGACGGTGCGCCCGCTCGCCGGGTGCCGATGACGGCGCCCTTCTGGGTGCCGGTGATCACCTGGCGCACGACGACCTTGTCGCCCTGGGCCACGACGTCGTAGGTGGTGGAGTGCAGGTCGGGAAGCGCGGTCACGACGGCGGTGAACAAGCCCTCGACGGCGGCTCGACCCGAGACCACCCCGAGCGTCCCGCCATGCCAAGCCACGTCCGAGGTGACCAGGCCGGCGGTGGCACTGCCGTTGTGGCCGTCGATCACCTCGCGCAGGAACGCCTTCACCACGCGCTCGTTGGGGCGTAACTCCACGCCGTGTCCGGCGTCCGTCGCGGACTCGGCATTCTGGTTGGCCGCGGCGGGTTGGGCGCTCGCCGAGTGGGCGACTCCCAGACCACCGGTGACAGCGATGGCGGTGATGGCGAGGGTCAAGGCGGCGCCATGCAGCTTCTTCATCGTGAAACTCCTGAGGTTGCGGCTTCGTCATCCAAATCGAGCAGTGCTCACATCGCGAGGTCGGCGTGCATCTCCCAGACCAGGATCTCGGCCGGCGCGGTGGCGGTGATCCGCTGTCCGCCGCTCGCGGTGAACCGGGCCGCGTCGCCCGTGGCCAGCGGGCCGACGCCTTCGACGTCGACCGAACCTCGCGTGACGAACAGGTGCAGGCGGGGTGCCTCGGGCAGCCGCACCGAAGACCCGGGAGTCAGCCGAGCGGCGTGCAGTGCGGCATGGCGGTTCCTGATGCGGATGGCGGAGTCGTGTCCGGGCATGCCGGATGCGACGGTGACCAGGTTGCCGGACAACAGCTCCGCGTCGATCTCCAACTGTTCGTAGCCGGGTGTGACGCCCGTTTCGTCGGGCACGATCCACATCTGGATCAGGTGCACCGGGTTGGTGTGGCGCTCGCCGCCCAGGCTCCAGGAGTCGTTGCGCTCCGAGTGCATGATGCCGGTGCCGGCGCTCATCCGCTGGGCCAGTCCCGGATAGATGATGCCGGCGTTGCCGACCGAGTCCTGGTGGACGAGCGCCCCGTCGAGCACCCAGGTGACGATCTCCATGTCGCGGTGGGGATGGGTGTCGAAGCCGGCGTCTGGGCGGATGATGTCCTCGTTGTTGACCAGCAGCAGGCCGTGGTGAGTGTTGCTCGGATCGTAGGGCCGGCCGTCGACCCAGAACGAGTGACGGCCGCGCAGCCACGACAGCGTCGTCTCGGACCGGCTGTCGGAGCGGCGGATGTCGACGAGCGGGGTGGTGGTCTTCACGGCTTGCGGCCGACCGCGGCGGCGAAGTCCGGCTGCACGCCCAGTTGGGCCAGCATCACGCTGATCCCGACGTAGCAGTTGAACTCCTTGATCTTGCCGTTCTCGACGTACCAGAAGTCGGCGGTGGGGATGTCGAGCTTGGCGCCGCTGGACCGGATGGTGCCGGCGGGCGTCTCGAACGGCCCGGTGACGGTGCCCTGGATGCTCAGTTCGACGCTGACGACGTTGCCCATCACGTGGAAGCGGTGCAACTCGCGGTGGATGTCGGGTGCCAGCCGGCCCATGAAAGTGACCATGTCGCCCAGGTGCCCGCCGCGATAGGTCTCGCCGGCGACGACGTTGTTGAACACGCCGTCCTCGGCGAACAGGTCGGCGAACCCCTGCACGTCCAGCACGTCGCCCTCGGCGGCGCGGTAGGCGGCCCGGACCACGGATTCCGCGTCGGTGGCCATGATGCTCTCCCTCTCCCAAGTAGTAACTCAAACGCTTGATTGAAATCTTGCGCCGGCGACGACGGCCTTGTCAAGCGACTGTTTGAATTGATGGGTTCGGGCTGGTCAGGCCCCTCGGAGCGCGCCGGCGACGACCGGCACCAGCTGCCGCTCGAGCTGGTCGGTCGGTGTGGTGGCGAGCTCGGCCCCCAGCGGCGCGACCGCGAGCCAGTTCAACAGCCCGGCCGCGCAGCGCGTGCGGAAGACGAGGTGCTCCTCGCCGACCCCGGGCACCTGTGCCGTCAGCACGCGGAGCGCGACGGTGCGGCTCTCGTCGAACTTGGGGGTCAGCCGGTCCCAGCCCTCGGGCGGATCGATACCCACGCGCGCGACGGTCCGCATGACATCCAGGTCGCGTCCGCCCGCGGCGAGCGCGCGGACCATGGGCCGGGCGAACGCCGCGGCCAACTCCTCGATCGTCGAGGCGGGGTCGAGCGCTTCGAGCTCGTGGATCTGCGCGTCCAGATAGCGCTCCAACGCGTGCTCGATAGCGGTGTCGCACAACGCCTTCAGCGACCCGAAGTGGTAGCTCACCGCGGCGACGTTGGCACCGGCGCGCTCGGTGATCTCGCGCAGCGTCACGCCGTCCTGACCGCGTTCGGCGATCAGCTCCAACGCGGCCGCCAGTAGGCCGTCGCGCGTGCGCTGACCGGCCTCTCGGCGTAGGTCCGTCCTGCCCGCCTTCATATGGGAAATCAAACAGTTGCTTGACTTTGATGTCAAATGCCGCGAAGGAGGCCGGCCGCCGCTGGCCGGCAGCACAGCGTCGGATCGACGTACTCGTCCCGCGCGACCGGCATTTGTCGCAGGTTGTGCAAGTCAGGGTTTTCCTTGGCGTGATTCCGCCGTTCACAGCCGAAGAACGCGCGGTTGTCTGCGCCGGGGCCGTAGAACGGTCAGGTCCGGTCGAGGTGGGAGTAGACGATGACTGATCATGGTGCTGACCTGCTCGTTCGAGCCGCGGCGGTGCACACGTTGGTGCCGGGCCAACCGCCACAACGGGCGGTGGCGGTGCGCGGTGACCGCATCGTGGCGCTGTCGGCGGATCCCCAGGGTCTCGACGACCTGGTGTCCAGGCGCACGAAGGTCCTGGAGCTGCCCGGCGCCACGGTGCTGCCGTCGTTCGACGACACCCACACGCACCTGATCTTCGCCGGCCTGAGCGCGCACGACGTGCCCGTGCACAAAACCCGCACGATCCCCGAGTTTCTGGAGCTGATCCGGCAGCGGGCGGCCGTCACGCCCGCGGGCGAGTGGATCCGGACGACGACCAACTGGCAGGAGCTCAATCTGGCCGAGCGGCGGATGCCCACCGCCGCCGAGCTCGACCAGGCCACCGACCGCCACCCGGTGCTGGTCAAGCGGGGCGGCCACAACGACGTCGTGAACAGCTACGCACTGCGCCTGGCCGGCATCACCGAGGACACGCCGGTTCCGCCCGGCGGCGTGATCGGCCGTGACGACCAGGGCCGGCTCAACGGCCGCCTGATCGACAGTGCCATCGGGTTGGTGGAGCGCCTCGTGCCCAGGGCGGACCAGGCCCAGCGCGTTGATGGCCTTCGCCTGGCCAGCAGTCAGTACGCCGCAAGGGGAATCGGCACTGTTCGTGACTGCGCCGTCTCCCTCGACGACTACACGGTGCTGAGTGCCGCGCACCGGGACAACGCCCTCAGCACTCGGGTTCGCGCCTTGATCGCGGCGTTCGGCCTCAGCGGCCCGGCGCTGGAGGAGCTGCTCGACGCCATGGAGGACTTCCGCTACAACGCTGACCCGTGGTTGCAGGTCTGGGGGCTGAAATTCGGCCTCGACGGTGGGCTCGAGGCTGGTGCCACCGAGGATCCGTACGCGTGCGACCACGCGTACTCCGGCTCGCTACTGTGGGAGCCAGAGGCGCTGGTCGAGGCCGTGACGGCGGTGGTCCGTCGCGGCTGGCGGGTCGGCACGCACGCCTACGGCGACCGGGCCGTCCGCGTTCTGCTGGACGTCTACGAGCAGGTCCTCGCCGAGAATCCCGGGCTGCCGGCGAACAGCCTGGTCATGGAGCACGGTGGCCTGGCCGGCCCGAAGCAGCAGGACCGCGCCGTCGCGCTGGGCATTCCGGTGACCATCCAGCAGCCGCTGCTGCACGACACCGCTGAGGTGGAGCGCGAGTACTGGGGGCCGGAGCGGGTGGCCGCGCTGTTCCCCGCCCGGGGCTGGATCGACCGCGGCGGCCTGGTCGCCGCCGGATCCGATTTCCCGGTGGGGCAGTTCGGCGCGATGCGGTCGGTGTGGGGCATGACCACCCGGCAGACCGTCATCGGCGTGCAGGGCATCGAGCACGCCGTCAGCTACGACGAGGCCGTCGCCCTGCACACCACGCAGGCCGCGCGGCTGGTCGGCGAGGACCACCTGCGCGGCACGCTCACGCCCGGCCGCCTCGCCGACCTCACCGTCTGGGAGCGGGACCCGGCCACGTGCTTCGGTGAGGTCCTCCGTGACCTCAACCCGATCCACACGATCGTGGGCGGCCGGCTCGTGCGTTAGGGCGTTTCCGCGGACAGCGTCTTCATGGTGACGTAGCTGGTCACCGAGGCCACACCGGGCAGTCCGGCGAGGCGGTTGGCGTGGAAGTCCTCGTAGGCGGGCAGGTCGGCGACGTCGACCTGGAGCAGATAGTCGTAGTTGCCGGTGACGTGGTGGGTGTACACGACTGCTGCAGATCACCGATCTGCGCGCACGACGTGCTGACGATGGCGGAGAACACCTTCAGCACGCCGATCAACACCCGGCCGGCCGAGCACGGCATCGATGCAGAGCCCCGAGCACGCCGACGCCGCCCTCGACGGCCTGCGCGGCGTGCGGGCGGTCGATCTTCTGCTACGGCGCGGGATACCTCCACCGACCGGATCGACGTCGAGGTCCGCCGGGTCCGCGCCGCCATGCCCGGCGCCGGCCTGGTCACCATGGCACTGGGCATGCGCGGCCCAGATGAGTCCACAATGGACAGCGTCACGGGGGACATGAAGTTGGCGGCCGAACTCGGGCTGCGGACCAGCAGGTGCCGGGACGGGAAGCGTCCCGCAGGCCAGGCCACTTCGGGTGGCGCTGGGGTGGGGCGAAACGCAGGTTGCCCACCGGGGAGGCCGCGTCGGGGATGCCGCGGAACGCGGCGACACCGTTCTGCGCGATCCCCTGGACGCTGGCCGACTCGACGTCGACGACGGGACGATTCCGCACGTTCATCGGTGTCACCTTCCGTGCCGGAGCTGGACACCTCTTGTCTACCGTCGACCGGCCGAAACAGACATATACCCGGGTCGTTCTGCTCAAGACAAGACGTCCAGCGTGGAACACTGGTGGATATGCGACAGGCGAGGCAGGTGCTGGACGAGACGGACCGGCGGATCGTCGCGGTGCTGATGGCCTCGCCGCGGGCGTCATGGCGAACCGTCGCCCAGGTCCTCGGCCTGTCCGAGCGCACCATCGTGCGCCGGGCCACGCCGCTCCTGCAGGACGGCACAGTGCGGCCCACAGCGGTCCGCAATCCCGCTCGGTTCGCCCAGATCGTGCCGATGGCCCTGCGCATTCGCTGCCGTCCGAGCCGCATCAACGCGATCGCCGCGGGACTGGCGCGGCGGCCCGACACGGTGTGGGTCGACATCCTCGGCGGCGGCAACGAGATCAGCACGGTGATGTTCCTGGACGGGCCCGAGTCCCGCAACTCGTTGCTGCTGCGGGATCTGCCCGCCACCGCGGACGTCCAGTCGTGGGACGCCTACGACCTGATGAGGGTGTTCCCCGCCGGATTCGCGTGGACCGGAGGCCTGCTGACCACCGAGGAGCTCGTCGCCATCGCGCCGTATGCGCACGACCCCGTGGACGCGCCCGACATCCAGCCCTTCGACGAGGCACTCATCGAGCGGTTGGCCGTCAACGCGCGCGGGCTACAACGAGATGGCGGCCATGCTGGACACGTCCGCGTCGACCGTGCGCCGCCGGTTGGCGACGTTGCTGTCCGCCCACATGGTGCGCCTGGCCTGTGAAGTCGACCTCGTACTGCTCGGCATCATCAGCGAGGCGCTGTTGTGGATCACCACCGGCCCGGGCCGCATGGAAGCGACCGGGATAGTGCTGAGCCGGCATCCGCAGGTGCGTTTCACCGCCGCGACGACCGGATCGGCCAACCTGCTCGTGGCCGTCGCCGCCGGCGATCTCGGCGGTCTGTACACCTTCCTCACCACGGTGATCGGGTCGCTCGACGACGTCCGCGGGCTGGAGGTCACCCCGATCCTGAGTTCGGTCAAACGAACCGGCCTCGTGCGCTGACGTTCCGCGGCTTTCGTCGTTCGACCCGGTCCGGGTCGGCGGCGATTCCTACCCGTAGAGCGCGGAGATCTCGGCGGCGTAGCGTTCGGCGATCGGTCTGCGCCTGAGCTTCATGGTGGGGGTGATCTCGTCGCCGCCCGGTTGCCACACGGTTGGGAGGATGGCGAACTTCTTGATCTGTTCGACGCGCGACCGCGTCGAGTTGGCTTCGGCGATTCCCGCCGTGATGACGGCGCGCAGGCCGGGGTCGGTGGCCAGCGCGGCCGGCGACGGGTCGTCGAGGCCGGCCTTGGCCGCGTACGCGGCGCAGGCGTCGGGGTCCAGGGTGAGCAGCGCGACGACGTAGGGGCGGTTGTCGCCGATCGCGGCGACGAAGCCGATCAGGGGCCAGGCGAGCTTGACGGCGTTCTCGATGGCGGCGGGGGACATGTTCTTGCCGGCCGTGTTGATGATCAGCTCTTTCTTGCGGTCGACGATGGTGACGTAGCCGTCGGCGTCGATGGTCGCGATGTCGCCGGTGTGCAGCCAGCCGTCGGAGTCGAACGCTTCGGCGGTCCGGTCGGGGTCGTTGCGGTATCCGCGCATGACCAGCGGTCCGCGTACGAGCAGCTCGCCGTCGTCGGCGATGGTGATCTCCGTGCCGCCCGGGACGACGGCGCCGACCGTGCCGATGCCAACGCCATCAGGAAACCCGATCAGGCCGGCGCCGGTGGTGCTGGAGCTGACCGATGTGGAGTTCCCGGTGTCCATCCGGTGCATGTCACCAGCGGCAACGATCGGGCGTCGCTGGGTTCGCTCCCGTCTCAACCTCTGTGCCAACCAGCGTGGCCTGTGCCTGACCATCGCGGCTGGTCGGGGAGTCTATTGATTGCATAATCGAACGTGTGATCGACAGGTCGGTTGTTGAGGACAACGGGCTTGTCCTGCGGACGAATGTGACTGAAGACGATATCTGACACATGGCGGTCGATATCTGACACCGAGATCGACAACGCCGAGGTTGCGGTGGTGCGGCCAGTCGAGGGTCGCGTCACGACGTCGGTGCCGGCGGATCCGTGGTCGGTGAACGGGATCTGGAGCTGGCGGTCTGTGATCTGGGCCCAGCGCGCGGCCGCACGGACAACCGAGTGCCTGTCGGTCGGGGCGCGCGCGATCACCCGCCTGCCGGGATACGGACATCGAGTGCGACGCCGGTCTCGCGTTCGGAGACCTGCCAGAGCTTGGAGATGGCCCGGTCTATGCCGAGCCTGCGCAGCACCGGCCGGCGGACCGGGGCGCCACTGGTCACGAACCGTGGCCCGTAGAGTTCGCCGCCATTGGCCGCCGGATCGGTCGCGGCGCGTAGCTGCGGCAGCGCGCCGTCGTCGGGTGACATGCCGGTGCGCTCGGCCATGAAGACGCCGAACCGCTGGGAGGCCCCGCCTCCCGAGCCTTGCACGCTGACCGTTTGCAGGTCGGTGTTGGCCATGCCTGGGTGCGCGATCAGGCTGGCCGTGCTCGCGCCGGCCCGCTCCAGCTCACGCTGTAGCCCGAGCCCGAAGTGGTAGTTGGCCAGCTTCGCCTGCCCGTAGGCGCGCCAGGCCCCGTAACGGCCCTCCAGGTGCGGGTTGGCCACGTCGACGGGACGGCCGGTGTTGCGGGCGGTGCTGGTGACGGTCACGATCCGGGAGCCGGGTGTGCGCAGCAGTGCGGGCAGCAGGAGCGCGGTCAAGGTCCAGTGGCCCAGGTGGTCGACGCCGAACTGCATCTCGAAGCCGTCGACCGTCCGCGCCTCGGATATCGCCATCACACCGGCGTTGTTGACCAGGAGGTCGAGGCGGTCATGGGCGGCCAGCACCATGTCGGTGGCCTGTTTCACGGACGCCTGCGAGGACAGGTCGAGCGCGACCAGTTCCAGCGAGGCGTCGGGGACGGTCGCTCGGATCTGTTCGACTGCGGCAGCGGCCTTCTGCTGGTTTCGCACGGCCATCACCACGTGCGCGCCCTTGGCCGCCAAGGCTTTGGCGGTGACCAACCCGAGTCCGCCGTTGGCCCCGGTGACCAGGGCCGTGCGGCCGTGCTGGTCGGGGATGTCGGCTGCGGTCCAGCCCATCTCACACCTCCCAAGGGGTGGTCGTTCACTGTGTGTCGGCGTCACTTGACCGCGGTCTCGGTGTACGCCTTGGCGAGGTGGTCGCCGATCATCTGGATCGCGGCCTTGGCGGTCTCGACCGGCGCGGTGTGGGTGAACTGGTGGTCGACGCCGGGGAACTCGCGGTGGGCGACCTCGACGCCGCGGGCGGCGAGGTCGCGGGCGAAGTCGTTGCCCTCGTGGCGAAGCGTGTCGTATTCGGCGGTGACAATGAGCGTCGGGGGCAGCTCGCCGCGTCGCGGGTGGTGCGCGGTGGCGACGAGCGGGGCGTGCGGGTCGACGCCGGCGAAGTACGTGCGCCGCACCAGCGACATGAGCGAGCGGGACGCGAGTGGCCGCTTCTTGCTGGAGGTGCGCGCCGCGTCCTCGCGGGTCGTGTCGACGAACGGGTACTCGGCCGACACGGCGACCGGGCGGTGGTAGTCGTCGTCGATCGCCATCAGGGCCACGGTGAGGGCGAGTTTGCCGCCGACGCTGCCGCCCCCGACGGAGATCCGGTCGCGATCCCAGCCGGCGTGTTCGGCCTGCTCGCGCACCCAGCGGTAGGCGTCGTAGGACTGTTCCTCGGCTACCGGGAACCGCACCTGCGGAGCCACGTCGTAGTCAGGAACCACGACGTAGCAACCGACATCGGCGGCGAGGTAGCGGGCGACGTTGTCCTCCTGCTCCGGCTGCCGGCCGATGAACGCGCCGGGGTGGAAGGCCAGGTGCACCGGCGGGCGCGCGCCGGCCGCCACGTGCCGGTCGATCTGCCGCGCGGTCGGGGCGTACACCAGCGCGCGCACCGGCCCGTGCCGGGTCGGGATGGTCACGGTCGTCGGGTCCGCTGTCGGCTCGCTGGCGAATTGCAGCTGTGGCGAGGAGAACACCAAGGGCACCATGACCCTGTTCAACGCCTGCATCACGCGGGCCTGGAACGCGGCACGCCGGTTGATGCCGGGGTCACGTCGTGACATGGAGCAAACCTCGATTCCGGTCGGGCACGAGGGAGTCACACCGACTCGATGGTCAGGCCGACGGTGGCATCCGCTCCGCGCAGGTACCTACTGGCGTGGATCATGGCCAGGCCGATCAGCCCGTACTTCCGGCCGACGACGGCACGGGTGCGCTTGGCGACAGCGGCATCTTGGACGGTGGCGTGGCCGCGGACGATCTCGCCGGTGGTCCTCGTGCCGTAGGTGTCGCAGATCTGCAAGGTGACATCGGGGTTGCGCCTGATGCGGTTGACCTTCCCCGAACCGGCGTAGGTCCAGATGACGATCTTCTGGCCGTTGCGGGCCAGCCATACCGGCACGCCAACGGGAGTGCCGTCCTTGCGGTAGGTGGTGAGCAGGGCGTATCTGGCGGCGCCGACCGCCTCCCACGAGCCGCGACCGGTCATCGACCCGTTCCCGCCCCGCACGTCAAGTGTCTTGTGCCGCATAGGTTTCTCCTTCTTGACCACATCGGAGCCGAGGCGGGGGCTCAGGTCCAGGTGGGCACTTCGCCCTCGCGGTAGCGGGCGCCGAAGCCGCCGTGCGGGAGGATCTCGCGGATGGCCGCGAGGTCGGCCTCGGTGAGCGTGATGTCGGCGGCGGCAGTGTTCTCCTCGATCCGGGCGGCGCTGCGGGTGCCGGGGATGGGCACGATGTGCTCGCCCTGAGCCAGCAGCCAGGCCAGGGCCAGCTGGGACACGGTGGCCCCCTTGGCTTTCCCGAGCTCGGCCAGCTGCTCCACGGCCGCGACGTTGCGCTCGAAGTTGCCGGGCTGCCAGCGCGGGTCGAAGGTGCGCATGTCGGTGCTGTCGTACTCGGCGGCCGGCTTGGCCGCTCCGGTGATGAAGCCGCGGCCCAGCGGGGAGTAGGCGACCAGGCCGATGCCGAGCTCGGCCAGCGTCGGGAACAGCTGCTCGACGTCCCGCTCGAACAGGGAGTACTCGGTCTGCAGCACCGACACCGGCTGCACGGCGTGGGCGCGGCGCATCGTCTCCGGGCCGGCCTCGCTGAGGCCGAAGTGCCGGACCTTGCCGGCGTCGATCAGCTCTTTGACCGCGCCGGCGACGTCCTCGATCGGCACGTCGGGGTCGACGCGGTGCTGGTAGAGGACGTCGATGTGATCGGTGTCCAGGTAGCGCAGGCTGTTGTCGGCGACCCGGCGGATGTTGTCGGGGCGGCTGTTGAGGCCCAGGCCCTGCTCGGTGCGCTGGAAGCCGAACTTGGTGGCGAGGACCACCTCGTCGCGGAAGTCCTTGACCGCCCGGCCGAGCAGGGCCTCGTTGTTGTTGTCCTCCCAGCCGTAGGCGCCGCCCCAGCCGTAGATCTCAGCGGTGTCGAAGAAGGTGACGCCGAGGTCGTGGGCGCGCCGAATAGCGGCCAGGCCCGCCTCCACGTCGGAGGGGCCGTAGGCCATGGTCAGGCCCATCGAGCCGTAGCCGATGGCCGAGACCTTCAGGCCCTGGCTGCCGAGTGTCCGCTGGTGCATGACTGCCTCCCGTCGTCGAACCAAAACTTTTGTTTTGAACTTACGACGCGTCGAGGCCACTGTCAAAACGAACGTTTTGGTAGGCTCTGTGGCATGACTCACCAGGCCGCCCTCGACTCCACCCGCGACCGGATCGTCGCCGCGGCCACGGCCGAGTTCGCCGCGCACGGCATCGCCGGCGCGCGCATCGCCCGCATCGCGAAAGCGGCCAAGACCAGCACGGAACGCGTCTACGCCTACTTCAGCGGCGGCAAGGACGACCTGTACCGGTCCGTCGCCACCCGCGAGCTCGCGGCGATCGCCGAGGCGACCCGCCTGGACCCCACCGACATGCCGGGCTACGCGGGCCGTCTGTTCGACTACTACGCCGCCCATCCCGAGCGGTACCGGCTGACGGCCTGGAGCCGGCTGGAGCTGGGCGACGCCGAACGAGACGCCGACGACCCGATGCGCAAGTCGGCCGCCCGCAAGACCGAGCAGGTCCGCCAGGCCCAAAAGGACGGGCTGCTCGACCCCGCCTGGGACCCGATGGACATCCTGGTGATCGTCAGCCAGATCGCCATGACCTGGGCCAACCTGCCCGACATCCCCATCCCGGCCGGCATGGACCGCGACACGTTCTTAGCGGCCCGGCGAGCGGCCATCATCACCGCCGTCGAACGACTGTTCCCCCGTCACACCTGTCCGCGAGACTGACGGGACGACCTGCCCGTGTCTTCTCAGGCCGGTAGGTGCTCGGCTTGGGCCTGAAGGGTGCCGAGCGGGTCGTGGCTCTCTTGGGGCCTGGCACAGCAGCGGCGGGCCGGCGGTGGCCGGCTCGGGATGGACCAGTCGGCTTGGTCTGGGGCTGGCGAGATCAGCCTGGTGTCGGCGCAGGAACAGCGCCGGCGCGCCGTGAGGAACTGGACAGTGATCGCAAGCGGGGTAGGAAGGACCTGTCATGGCCCTGGGAATTCGCGCGAACGGCCCGCCCGCTGCTGGCCGGCTCGGGATGGATCAGGATCGAGGTGCCTGTGCCGATGGCTCGTCGTCGGGATCGTGCTGCTCCAGCCACGCGGACAGCATGGTCAATGCCTGCTGGGTGGGTGAACCGGGTTTGGGCAGGAGGGTGAACATGATCTGGTCGGGATCGGCGGGAAACGTCACCGCTTCGGTGGCCAGGGTCAGCGTTCCGGCGATCGGGTGATGCAGGATCTTCTCGTCGTAGGTCCACTCGACCACCTTCTGGTCGGCCCACCACCGGCGGAAGTGCTCGCTTCTCATGGACAGCTCGCCGACCAGTTCGGCGGTCCTGGGGTCGTCGGGGTGGCGGGCGGCGTCCATGCGCAGGGTGCCGACCACCTCGGAGCCGACCTTGGCCCAACCGTCTCCGTACAGCGAGCGGGCGGCTTCGTCGAGCAGGATCCAGCGGGCGGCGTTGCGCTGGCGGGCCGGCATGGCGGTGAAGTCGGCGAGCACGGCCCGGGCCATCCGGTTGGCGGCGAGGATGTCGGTGCGCCTGCCGAGGATGAACGCGGGGGTGTCGCCGAGCGCCTCCAGGAGCTCGAGCTGGCCGCGGCGCACCGCCTGGCCGGCACGGGTGGTCCGGCGTCGGGAGCTGGTCTGCGGCCGGGAGACGGTGTGCAGGTAGGTGCGTTCGGTGGCGTCGAGTTGCAGCGCGGTGGCGATCGCGTCCAGCACCGAGTCGGACGGTGTGATCGGCCGTCCCTGTTCGAGGCGGGTGTAGTAGTCGACGCTGACGCCGGCGAGCCGGGCGAGCTCCTCGCGGCGCAGTCCCGGCACGCGGCGGGCCTGATCGTCGATGATTCCCAGCGATCGCGGATCGATGGCCGCACGGCGGGCGCGGAGGAAGTCGCTGAGCTCTTCGTTGCGGCTCATGACTCCATCATGGGCCGATCGGAGCGTCCGGCAAGTGCGAGGGTGGCCCTCGCGTTCCCAGGATGCGCTGGACCAGCTCAGCCCCTGTTCAGGGCCATGGGCGCTGCTTGACTCGGTGCTGGGCGATCGCCCGATCCGACTCAGGTAAGGAAGCCGATCATGTCTGACATCTGGCTCGTCACCGGCGCCACCTCGGGGTTCGGCCGTCGCATCACCGATCGAGCGCTGGCCTCCGGTGCGCGGGTCATCGCGGTGGGGCGTCGGGCCGACCGACTGGCCCAACTCGCGGCTTCGGATCCCGCGGGGCAGGTCATGCCGCTCGCGCTCGACATCACCGACCCCAACGCTGAGCTGGCCATCGCCGAGGCGATCGAGGCCGCCGGCGGTCTCGACGTGCTGGTCAACAACGCCGGATACGGCGCCTTCGGCGCTGTCGAGCAGATCGCCGCCGCAGAAGCGAAGGCGGTGTTCGACACCAATGTGCTGGCCCCGCTGGCTGTGCTGCGGGCCAGTCTTCCGGCGTTGCGGGCCTCGCGTGGCCGAGTTGTGCAGGTGTCCTCGCTGAACGGACACGTCGCCTGGCCGGCGTCCGGTGTGTACTCGGCGTCGAAGGCCGCGCTGGAACTGCTCAGCGAATCGCTGGCGATCGAGCTGGCGCCGGCCGGGGTGAAGGTGACGATCATCCAGCCAGGACTGTTCGGCACCGATTTCGCCCACAGCTCGCTCTACGTGCCGCCTGCTGAGCCGTACCGGCCGACCGTCGGCAAGTTCCTGCAGGAGATGTCCCAGCGGCCGCACGACTCGTTCGGTGACCCTGAGGCGGTCGCCGACGCCGTGATGACCGTCGTCGCGGCCGACGAGCCGCCGTTGCGGCTCGCCGTCGGCGCGGATGCGATCGACGGCATTCGCACCGCCCTGAACGCCCGCTTGGCCGAGCTGAAAGCATCGGTCTGATGTCCCAGGCAGTGCAACGACCTCGTGACCGCGTCGGTCGACGACATCGCGCACCCGGCGGCGTGTCGCGCGGAACACCGCGCCGACCGGTGCTTCCGTGATCTGACAACGACTGTGAGGACCGTGATCGTGAATCTCAATGCGCAGATCGTCGCCAGCAAACAGATAAGCCTGACGACATATCGCAAGGACGGCACCCCGGTGCCGACCCCGGTCTGGTACGTGATGGACGGCGACACGATGACCGTGGTCACCGGGGCCACCTCGGCGAAGGTCAAGCGCATCCGCAACAACCCCCGGGTCGACATCGCGGCGTGTGATGTGCGCGGCAACGTCAAGCCGAGGGCCGAGCATGTGGCCGGCACGGCCCACCTCCTCGACGAGACGCAAACGAGCAACGCCCGCGCCCTGCTGGCCAAGCGCTACATCGCGTCACGCGTGGGCAACTGGTTCGCCAGGGCACTGCATCTCAAGCGGGATCCGATGATCGGCATCGCGATCACCTTCTGATGTCACTGCCCGGACCGGGCGATCCCGTCCGTCCTCGCCAGGCTGCTACCACGCCGCATCGTCACGCCGGCTCCAGCACGAGGCGGCCGTTGCGCATCAGCGTGCCGGACTGCTTGAGGTGGTGCAGCACGGGCACGATCTCGACCTGGTGCACGGCCGGCAACGCGCCGATCTTGCTGGTGACGTAGAGGTACAGGTCCTCGGTGGTGCGGCAGGTGACGGTGACCAGGAGGTTGGCCGCGCCGGTGACGGCGGCGGAGAACGTGGTCTCGGGGTGCAGGGACAGCGCGTGGCCGGTGGCATCGAGCTCGCCGGGGGTCACGGTGAGCCAGAGATAGGCGCTGGCGTGGAAGCCGAACAGCGGCGGGGCGAGGTCGACGGCGATGTGCAGGGCGCCGGAGGACAGGAGCTCGTCGAGGCGGGTGGACACGCGTGACTGGGGCCAGCCGGTGGCCTTGGCCAGTGCGACGACGCCGAGCCGGCCGTCACGGTTGAGCTCGGCCAGCAGGGGCGCGTCGTCGGGCCGAAGGGTGGGGCTGGCCGACGGGCCCGGGGAGGGCCGGTGCGGGCGAAGCACGGCCAGCTGCTCGGGGCTGAGCGGATCGTCATAGGCGAGCCATTTGGTGTCACTGCTGACGTGCATGTGCAGCACGGCGAACGCGGTGAAGCTCAGCACCTGACTGGTACGCGGCAACCGGGCCAGCACGGAGCCGCGCGGGGCGTCGGGGTCGGTGAACGCGACGCAGACGATCTCGGAGCCGCCGGAGGTGGTGCTGACCCACGACACGTCGTCGCGGGCGGCGATCGCGTCGGCGAGGACGTCGGCGGCGTCCGGCCGGCACTGCACCCGGACGAACCACCGCTGGGTGCCGGTGGCCCGGTCGCCCAGGTAGGCCCGCACGCGCAGCGCGCCGTCGTTGTGCAGGGCGCGGTACCGTCGGGCCACGGTCTGCTCGGAGATGCCGAGTGCCTCGGCGAGCCGGCGGAACGGGGCCCGGCCGTCGCGTTGCAGGCATTGCACGATCCGCCGGTCAATGAGCTCCATGATGGCAGATTACTCGCTCAGGAGTGCCTCGAATGGAGGTTCGGAGGCGAAGACCGCTCCTGATGCTTGATTTGCCTGCTTGCCGGATGATCCTGGACCTATGAACGACAAGCTCGAGTTGGCCGATGATCTGAGCCTGACTCGCATGGGTTACGGCGCGATCCAGCTCGCCGGCCCGATGGCCTGGGGTCCGCCGAAGGACCGCGACAAGGCGGTCGCCGTGCTCCGCGAGGTCGTGGAGTTGGGCATCACTCACATCGACACCAGCGACTACTACGGTCCGTACACGGTCAACGAGCTGATCCGCGAGACGCTGCACCCCTACCCGGAGGGCCTGCACATCGTCACGAAGGTCGGTGCCCGTCGGGGCCC
This sequence comes from Kutzneria buriramensis, assembly GCF_003387475.1. Lineage (GTDB taxonomy): Bacteria > Actinomycetota > Actinomycetes > Mycobacteriales > Pseudonocardiaceae > Kutzneria > Kutzneria buriramensis. The sequence continues at coordinate 15,716 of NZ_QUNO01000040.1, forward strand.
GGACAAGTCGTGGCCCGCGGCGATCTCACGAGGCGAGCTGGTCGCGGCGGTGGAGGACAACCTCGAACACCTGGGTTTGTCGTCACTGGATCTGGTGAACCTGCGGATGACCGACACCACCGCGGCGGCCAGCATCGTCGAGCCGTTCACGGTGCTGGCCGAGCTCCAGGAGCAGGGCCTGATCAAGCACCTCGGCGTCAGCAATGTCAGCACCGAGCAGGTGATCGCGGCCCAGCAGGTCGCACCGGTGGTCAGCGTGCAGAACTTCTACAACCTGGCCATGCGCAAGGACGACTCGCTGGTCGACTTCTGCGCCGAGGAGGGCATCGCGTTCGTGCCCTTCTTCCCGCTCGGCGGGTTCCGGCCGTTGCAGTCGGACACGTTGCAGCAGGTCGCCGACGGACTCGGGCACACCCCGTTGCAGCTGGCGCAGGCGTGGCTGTTGCAGCGCTCGCCGACGATGCTGCTGATTCCGGGCACGTCCTCGGTCGAGCACCTGCGGGAGAACGTCGCCGCCGCCGACATCGAACTGCCGGCCGAGGCCGTCGCCACGCTGAATGCGGTCGGCAGCGCCGAGGCCGTCGCGCCCTGGGCCCGTCACTGAAACTAGGAGAAAACCCATGCGTGCAGTAACTTTCACCGATTTCGGCGGCCCGGACGTGCTCGCCGTCGACGAGCGTCCGATCCCCGAGGTCCCGGCCGGCCACGTCCGGGTCAAGGTGCACGCCGCTGCCGTGCACCCGCTGGACACCGTCGCCCGGGCGGGCTGGCTGGGCCCGATGGTGCCGGCCGGACCGACCTACGTGCTCGGGGTCGACGCCGCCGGCACGGTCGACGAGGTCGGCTCCGGGGTGACCGACTTCGCCGTCGGGAATGCTGTGCTGGCCATGTCGAACTGGCCGCAGACCAAGATCGGCTGTCAGGCCGAGTACGTGGTGCTGCCAGCCGATTTCCTCGCGCCGGCCCCGGCCGGCGTGGACTTCGAGGCAGCGTCGACGTTGCCGCTCAACGGCCACACCGCCGCGCAGGCGCTGAAGATCCTGGGGCGCAAGGAAGGCGACCAGATCGTCGTCACCGGTGCTGCCGGTGCCATCGGCGCGTTCGCGGTCCAGTTGGCCCTGCACCAGGGGCTGCGCGTGATCGCCATCGCAGCGCCGGAGGACGAGCCGTTCATCACCGGGATCGGCGCGACTTTTGTTGCCCGCGGCGGCAATTCGGCCGACGCGGTGCGCGCGGTCGCACCGGAGGGCGTTGACGGTGTCCTCGACACGGCCGGTATCGGGGCCGGTGTGATCGGGGCCGTGCGTGACGGCGGCTCCTTCGTCGCCGTGACGCCGCCGGCCATGCCGCCGGCCGAGCGCGGCATCAGGGTCGGCCTGGTGCAGGCGGTGGCCGACGGCGCCGAGCTCACCGAGCTGTCCGGCCTGGTCGACAGCGGCCGGCTGACGCTGCGTGTGGCCAGGACCTTTCCGTTCGAGCAGGCCGCGGATGCGCATGCCTTGCTCGCCAAGGGCGGACTGCGCGGCGGTGTCGTGCTCGTCCCGCGCGGCTAGGAGTCGTCTTGACGAACGTGCTCGCGCGACCGAAGATCGCGGTCAGCGTGGTCTTCGTGTTGGCGCTGTTCATGTCCATCATGGACACCGCCATCGTGAACGTCGCGCTGCCGAGCATCGGCAACGAGTTCCAGGTGTCGCCGACCTCGGTCGGCGCGGTGTCCATCGGCTATCTGGTCAGCCTGGCCGTGGTCATCCCGGCCAGCGGCTGGCTCGGCGACCGGCTCGGCGGCAAACGCGTGATGCTGGGCGCGATCGTGTTGTTCACGGTGGCGTCGGCGCTGTGCGGACTGGCCGGTTCGTTCACCGAGCTGGTCGGTTTCCGGGTGTTGCAGGGCATCAGCGGCGGCATGCTGATGCCGGTCGGCATGGCCATGCTGTTCCAGGCTTTCCCGCCGGCTGAGCGGATGCGCGCCTCGGCCATCCTCACCATCCCGACGACGCTGGCCCCGGCCACCGGCCCGCTGCTGGGCGGTGTGCTGGTCGACGCGTTGAACTGGCGCTGGGTGTTCCTGGTCAACATCCCGTTCGGCATCATCGCCCTGGTGTACGGCCTGCTCTTCCTCCGTGACGCCGACGAGCCGGTCGCCAGCCGCTTCGACCTGCGCGGCTTCCTGTTGTCCGGCCTGGGTTTCGCCGCGCTGATGTACGGCGTCAGCGCCGGACCGGAGGTCGGCTGGGGCGATCCGCTGATCCTGGCCACGCTCGCGATCGGCGTGGTGCTGCTGGTCGCGCTGGTGATCACGCAACGGCGTACCCGCGAGCCGCTGCTGGCGCTGCGGCTGTTCGGCGACCGCCTGTTCCGGTCGATGACCGGTGTGATGGTGCTGACCATGGCCTCGTTCTTCGGCGTGATCTACCTGGCCGCGCTGTTCCTCCAGGACTGCCTCGGCGTCAGCCCGCTGGTCAGCGGCCTGTCCACGTTCCCGGAGGCGCTGGGCATCATGGTCGGCTCGACTTTCGCCGGCCGGTTCGTGCACCCACGGCTCGGGCCACGCTGGACGAGCGTGTGCGCGCTGGTCCTCGCCGCGTTGTCGATCGGGTCGCTCACGTTGATCACCAGCACGGCCGGGCTGTGGCCGATGCGGATCATCTTGTTCGTGCTGGGTATCGCCATCGCGCACATCTTCGTGCCGGCGCAGGCCACCGCGTTCACCAACATCACCGGACGCGACACCGGGGCGGCCTCTACGTTGTTCAACGCCCTGCGCCAGCTCGGCAGCGCGCTCGGCGTGGCCGCGATCACGACGGCGCTGACCCTGGCCGGCGGCCAGCACAGCGTGCCCGGAGATGTGTATCCGTATCATGTGGCGTTCACCATCGCGGCGTTCATCGCGCTGCTCGGCGCCCTGGTCGCGATGACCATCACCACCAGCCGCGCCGAACACTAGTCACGCTGCCAGCATGGGCGACGGCCGGACTGAGTGGCGTGACGAGCCGGTCGTGGCGGACGAGCGTGCCGCCCTGCTTGAGCCGGTGCAACACCGGGACGACCTCGACCTGCCGGATCGCCGGCAGGGCCCCGATCTTGGACGTGACCAGGGTGTACAGCGCCTCCAGATCGCGGCAGGTGACCGTGGCCAGCAGGTTCGCGGTGCCGGAGACGGTGGCGGTGAACGTCGTCTCCGGCATCAGCGACACCGCCCGGCCGGTCTCGTCGATCGCGCTGGGCAGCACGGTCAGCCAGAGGTAGGCGATGGCGTCGAAGCCGAACTTGGCCGGCGCGAGGTCCACGGCGACGTGCGCGGCCCCGCCGGTCAGCAGCTCGTCCACCCGCGTCGCCACCCGGGACTGCGGCAAGCCGGTGGCACGGCTCAACGCGGTCACCGTGGCCCGGCCGTCGGCCGCGAGCTCGGCGAGCAGGCGCTCGTCGTCCGGACGGATCTCGGTGCGGCTCGCCTTGGCCGGCCGAGTCGTGACAAGTGAGGCCTGCTCGGATGTCAGCGGATCGTCGAAGGCGAGCCATTTGGTGGCGCTGCCGACATACATGTGCAGCACGGTGAATGCCGTGAAGTTCAGCACCTGGCTGGTCCGCGGCAGCCGGTGCAGCACGGAGCGGTCGACGCGGGCCGGGTCGCTGAACGACACGCAGATCACCTCGGAGCCGCCGGAAGTGACGCTGACCCAGGACACGTCGGCCCGCGCCGCCAGTGTCTCGGCCAGCGTCCACGCCGCGTCCGGCCGGCACTGGATCCGCACGAACCAGCGCCGCAATCCCAGCGCCTGCTCGTTCGCCGCCACGTGCACGCGGATCGCCCCGTCGGCGTGCATCCCCCGATACCGGCGGGCCACCGTCTGCTCGGACACGTCGAGCACCTCGGCGATCCGCCGGAAGGCGAGGCGGCCGTCCCGGAGCAGGCAGTGCACGATCTGCCGGTCGAGGCGCTCCACGGCTCAGACGGCGATCGCCGTGCCGGCGTGCAGTGCCGCCAACGCCTCCGCGACCGCTTCGCGGACCGCCGGCACGTCGGACGGGCCACGGCCGCCGAACATCTTCAGGCTCAGCCCTCGTCCGGGCGAGCGGACGACGCGCGCGCCGGCTGCGGCCAGCACGTGATCAAGGTGATCCACCACGCCGTCGACCGAGTAGCCGGTGACGAGCAGCGCCGCCGCCTTGCCCTGGATCGGGGCTGTGGCGCGGGGCCGCGACAGCCAGTCGATGGCGTTCTTCAGCGCCGCCGAGATGCTGCCGTTGTTGGCCGGGCTCAGGAACAGCACCGCGTCGGCCGCCGCGACCTCGCGACGCAGGTGGGCCACCGACTCCGGCGGGTGCCACGTGTCGAGGTCGTCGTTGAACAGCGGCAACGCGTCCAGTCCCTCGGCCAGCGTCGCCGTGACGCCCGGCAGGTCGGCGGCGAGCGCGACGGAAGCCACCCGGGTCGTCACCGACTCGGCCCGGAGGCTGCCGGACAGCACCAGAATCTCGGTCATCAGTGCTCCCACGGCATGCGTGCCTCGGTGCTGCCGACCGAGTTCAGCTTCTCCACGGCCTCAGCCGGCAGCGTGATGTCGGCCGAGGCGACGTTCTCCCGCAGGTGCTCGACCGAGGAGGTGCCCGGAATCAGCAGCATCGTCGGCGAGCGCCGCAACAGCCACGCCTGCGCCACCTGCAGCGGTGTGTGGCCGAGTTCGTCGGCGACCTCCTGGAGGGCATCCGACTGCAGCGGCCGGAACCCGCCCAGCGGCCAGAATGGCACGAAGGCAATGCCCTCCTCCGCGCACAGGTCGACCAGTGCGTCGTCCTTGCGTACGGCCAGGTTGAAGAAGTTCTGCACACTGACCACCGGCGCGATCTCGCGGGCCGCCTCGACCTGCTCGATGGAGACGTTGCTCAGGCCGAGGTGCTTGATCAGGCCCTGCTCTCGGAGCTCGGCCATCACCCTGAACGGCTCCACCACGTCGGCTGCCGCCGTCGTGTCGGTGATGCGCAGATTGACCAGGTCCAGCGAGTCCAGGCCCAGGTGCCCCAGGTTGTCGTGCACCGCCGAGATCAGCTCCTCCCGCGAGGTCGCCGCCGGCCACGACTTGTCCGGCCCGCGCCGCGCGCCGACCTTGGTGACGATGTGCAGGCCCTCCGGGTAGGGGTGGAGGGTGTCGCGGATCAGCTCGTTGACCGTGTGGGGGCCGTAGTAGTCGCTGGTGTCGATGTGAGTGATGCCCAACTCCACGATCTCGCGGAGCACGGCGACCGCCTTGTCGCGGTCCTTCGGCGGACCCCAGGCCATCGGGCCGGCGAGCTGGATCGCCCCGTAACCCATGCGAGTCAGGCTCAGATCGTCGGCCAGTTTCAGTGTGTCGTTCATGCCAACCAGCATCACCGGCGGACCGGCACGCCCTCCTATCAGCGGGGCGAACTGCCCGCTTACCTCCACGACGGCATCCCAAGCGTTTGTGATCCTCCACCGGGACGGGCTGCGACCGGTAGATCATCCACCGGTCGGCAGTGATCGGGCGGCTCTGCATCATCCGTACCGTGGACGCACGGCCAGAAAGGCCATGAGCTCGGCAGGCGCGCAATCACCGAGAGCAATCTGCTCAATCAGGCGTGCTTCCGCGTTGCTGATCAGGCAGTTGAATGATGCATGATCGGACGTGTGATCGATCGGTCGGTGTGGGGATAACGGGTGCGTTCAACGGACGGCGTTCGGCACCTGAGTTTGATTGTACGATGACCAAATCGGCCGTCGAGGGAAAGGGTGGCTCGGGTGCGCTGGACCCTATGGGGTTCCAGAAGTCGGTCCATGCGGCCGACCTGCGGCAATGGGCGCGTGACGGGCAGGGCATGATCGCCAGCCGTGGCGCTGCGTCTGATCTTCCTCAGGCTGGCGGGCCTGCTGGTGTTGCTTGGCTCCATCACCTGAACACGTGAGTCCAGGCGGCAATCACATGAACGTGTGAGTGAACGGATGCTCCGGTCGCCGCAGACTGCGAGCGAACGCTCCACGAAAGGATCCCGTCATGCCCATGATCGACGTCTACGCGCCCACGGGCCTCATCGCCGACCGGCACCAGCTGGCTCAGGACATCGCCCGGACGATCATGCGCTGGGAGAAGGTCCCGGAGATCCCGTTCTTCCTGGACAACACCGCCGCATTCGTGCACGAGCTGGACACCGAGGCGTTCTCCACCGCCGCCGGCACCAGCACCAGCGTGCGGGTCCAGGTGACCACCAATGCCGGCGCGCTGGACCGCGACCAGCAGCTCGGCGTGGTGCGGGAGATCACCGACCTGATCGCCGACGCGGCCGGCGACCCGACGCTGACCGGGCGCACCTGGGTGACGTTGGGCGAGGCGGTGCCGGGCGGCTGGGGTATCGCCGGGCACGCCTACACCAACGAGGAGATCGTCCAACACGTCCGCGAGCTGCTCGGGAAGGCATAAGCGCCTCGCCGAGCCGCCTCACCTGTTTGCGTTGTGTCGCCGTCAGCGGCCCGATGGTCTGCTTCCACGGTGAGCGTCGTCTTGGGGATCAGCCTCGACTGCGGCAACGTGCCGCTGGTCGCGCGGTTCTGGGCGCAGGCTCTCGGCGCCGAGGTCGGGACCGGCGATCCGACGGTGCTGAAGTCGGGGACGCTGTACCTGACCTTCCGGCGGACCACCGAGGGCAAGTACGTCCGCAACCGGGTGCGCCTACACCTGCTCACCCACGACTTCGAGTTCGAGACCGCGCGGCTGCTGTCACTGGGCGCGGTCCGGCTGGCCGACGTCGCGCGTGCGGGACGCCGGTGGACAACCTTCGCCGACGTCGAGGGCAACGAGTTCGACCTCGTCGACGGGGAGTCGCGATGGTCCGCGCCCATGTGATCGTCCTGCCCGGCGGCGGATACGCCACGCACGTGCCGCACGAGGCCGAGCCGGTGGTCGACCGGCTGGCCGGGGTCGACACGCTCGCGTTGGCGGCCCTGCTGGTCCCTTCGGCGTGGGGCAAGTTCACCCGCGACGACCGGCAGGTCGGCGAGATGCGGGCGATCGGCTTCCCACCGGCCAAGCTGTGGCTGGTGGCCTGCGCCGAGAGCGGGCATCCTCGGCGTGCTCGCGGCGCTCGGCCTCGTCGGCTACTTCGTCGGCGCGGTGGTCTCCTCGCGCGGGCCCGGATCACCAAGGCGACCGTCCTCGCCTCGGCCGGCGGCTTCGTGGCGCTGTCCGCCGCCGTGCTCGGGCTGCACCTGTCCCAGCTCTGACGCCGCACGTCCGGCACCGGTCAGTCCCGCGCCGGCCGCCAGTCGACCGGGGGCGGCAGCAGGCCGCGCCTGATGATGTTGGCGTACACGGTTTCCAGCGCCTCGGTGAGAGGCCCGGTCAGCTCGGGCGGCAGTCCGTCGAAGAAGAGGTTCCGGACGAGGTCGACGTGTCCCGGCGCGGCCTGTTCGAGCGCGTGCCGGCCGCCGGCGGTCAGCGTGACCTCGGTGACCCGCTTGTCGGTGGTCGACGGGCCGCAGCTGACCAGGCCCCGCGTGCTCATCCGGCGCACGTGGTGCGAGACCCGGCTGCGCTCCCACCCGATCTGCGCCGCGAGCACGGTGATGGACATGCGGCCCCCGTCGGCGACGCCCAGCGCCGTCAGCACGTCGAAGTCGGGCAACGACATGCCGCTGTCCGCGAGCAGTTGGCGGTTCATCTCGTACGCCATGCGCAGCTGGACCCGGATGTAGGCGAGCCACGCCCGCTGCTGGGCACCGTCCAGCCAGCCATGCGTGGGCTCCGGCGCCGGCTGGCGATTACGTGACATGTCACCTAAGCTAGCCGACGCCGGGCACCGCCGCGACCGAAGGGGACCGTCCATGACCAGCACCGTCGCCGACCTGATGCGGCGCAACCTCCTCGACGTGTTCAACGAGACCGACCCCGACCGGCGCGCCGCCGCCATCGCGGAGGTCTACGCCGAGGACGTGGTGTGGCACGAGGCCGACCGGCTGATCCACGGCAGCCAGGAGCTGGCGGCGCGCGCCGCCGAGCTGCGCGCGACCACCGCCGACTGGACCTTCCGGCCGGCCGGACCGGTGTCGGCCCTGGACGACCTCGGCCACCTCGCGTTCGCCTTCGGCCCGGCCGATCAGCCGAACCTGTCGACCGGCATGGACATCGCACGCTGCAAGGACGGCGTGATCGTCGAGCTGTACACCTTCGTCAACGCGCCGTCCTAGCCAGCACCTGCCGGGCCGAGTGCCAGAGCGTCCGCGGGTTGTCCCGATCGCCGTGCCGGTCCAGCATCGCGGCGACGACGCCGTCCACGCTGTCGTGCGTGGCGACGATGTGGGAGAAGTCGCGCAGGTACTGGCTGCTCTGCTCGATCGTGTCGGGGCTGTCGGGCGCGCCGACGCGTTTGTGGCCCGACACCACGGTTTTCGGCCGCAGCGCGGCGATGGCGTCCAGGCTGGCCAGCCAGGCCGCCCGCGCGGCCTCGTCGGTGTCGGCGGTCATCATGTGCACCTGGTTGTAGACGACGTCGCCGGCGACGACGGCGTCGATCGACGGCGCGTGCACGATCGACGAGTGGTCGACGTCGCCCTGGCCGATGTCGACAACGCGCAGCGGTTGGCCGTCGAGGTCGAACGAGTCGGCGTCGAGAAGCTCCGGCAGCACCGGCTCGGCGGGCACCTCGCCGGGGAATATCCCCTGCCAGTAGGCGCGCGTCCCCTCGTCGGCCACCTCGAACCGGGCCTGGGCCAGGACCTCCCGGGTGGCGAGCCCGCGGGCGTCCGGAAACCGCTCCCGCAGCCGGGCCAGGCCGATCCAGTGGTCGGAGTGCCCGTGGGTGATCAGCACGGCGACGACTCGTTTGCCGAACCCCTCGACCCAGTCGGCGAGGGCGTCGACCTGGTCGTAGGTGACGAGCGTGTCGACGAGGACCGCGTCGCGGTCGCCGGCGATGAGCGTGCTGCTCATCGGGGACCACGTCGGCCGGTCCCCGAATCCCGGGCCCGTCGGGCCGCGGAACGCCCGCATCGGGGCGACGTGGACGTCGATGCTCAAGGCCACTGCCGGCTCCTCCCCGCGGTGTTGGAGCTCGCGGCTCGACTGCGTGCCGAAAATGTACCCAGGTCGTGGCGAGTGCATCTCTCACCCGAACATGTGAGGTCACCGCTCGACGGCGGCGGACCTCTCGTGCTCGTGCAGGGCGTTGGTGAGCTGCACCCGGGACCGGACGTCGAGCTTGGCGAACACCGAACGCAGGTGAGTGCTGATCGTGTTCACCGAGACGCCCAGCTCATCGGCGGCGGCTTTGTTGGTGTGGCCGGCGCCGATCAGGCGCGCGACCTTCAGCTCGGACGGGGTCAGCCCGTCCCAGCCGGTGGCCGGCCGGGGCTCGGCCGCCAGCCACTTCGCGCGGCGCAGGCCCGCCTGTCGCATGGCGTTCTGCACGTCCACCAGCGGCCCGGTGGCGCCGACCCGGTGGAAGATCTCCCAGGCCCGGTCCAGCGTCTCGGCGCCGTCCCGCTTGCGGTCGCGGCGCAGCAGCTCGATGCCGAGGTCCTCGTACGCCGACGCCCGCATCATCGGCCGCGGGCTGCCGGCCAGCGCGTCGGCGGCGCGGGTCAGCAGGTCCACATCCCGGCTCAGCAGGCCGCGCACGTGCAGCGCGGTGCCGGTGAGGCTGACCACGTGGGGATTGCGCGCGGCCCCGAGGTCGGCCAGCGCGACGACCTCGTCGGTGAACTTCCGGTCGCCGGCGCGGAGCCCGATGTGCGCGAGCAGCCGCAGCCAGCCCGGCTTCCACGGCCACGGGTCGCGGTCCTCCCTGCCGGCGAAGACCAGCGGCGACAGCATCGCCGCGGCCTCGTCGGCGTTGCCCTCCGCGGCGGTGACCCAGCCGCGGACCAGCAGCAGCGACGGCACGCGGAACTCGTCGTCCGGCCCGGCCGGCCCGAACCCGGCGGACAGCCGCCGCCGGGCCTGCGCCACGTCGCCGCGTTGCAGCGACACCAGGCTCAGCAGCGACGCGGCCTCAATGCCGCACGAATAGCTGCCTCGCTCAAGGGCCAGGTCGAGCAATGTGCGCGCGCCGGCCTCGGCGTCGTCGAAGCGGGCGAGGTTGTAGTCCCACCAGATCTGCGTGTAGATCAGCGACAGGAACACCATGCCCTTGTCCAGCCCCAGGTCCCGGCGGGCCTTGCGCAGCATGACCTCGGCGTCGTGGAACCGGTCGAGGTACTGGAGCTCCTGGAACTCCTGGCCGATGTAGGTCGGCCCGGACACCGCGCGCAGCGCGCGGTAGTGCCGCAGCGACTCGAGGTGGTCGCCGCGGTTGCGGGCGACCTCGGCGAGGGCGTGCCAGGCGAGCACGCGGGCGTCGTCGTCATCGACGTCGTCGGCCGCCCGCAGCGCGCGCACGGCGGTGGGGGAGGCCTCGCAGGCGGGCTCGATCCGGGACCGGGCGAGCGCCTGCAACGCCACCAACCGGGCCCGCAGCACCGGTGTCAGCCGGTCGCGCTCCAGCGCCTTCGTGCTGCGGTCCACCGACGCACGCCACCGGCCGGTGAGCCAGAGCGCACGGGCGACGGCGATCTCGATCCGGCCGGCCGGCTCCGCGTCGTCGATGTGGGCCAGCAGCAGGTCGGCGATGTCGATCGCGGCCGAGCAGCGCTGCACGAGGCCGAGCAGTTCGACGCAGCGCTCGCCGAGTGTCAGCCAGGACGTCTGGTTCGGCCGCACCGCGCGAAACGCGGCCAGGACGAGGTCGGTCGCGGTCTCGGGCATGGAGCCGGCGACGCGGTTCGCGGCGTCGGCCAGCATCGCAGCGCCGGCCTCGTCGCCCGGGCTGATCGCGGCGCGGGCGTGGGTGGCGACGGTGAGCGGCTCGCCGTCGGTGTCGACGAGGAACTGCGCGCAGCGCTGGTGCAGCGCGCGGCGGGTCCGCTCGGGCAGGTCGCCGTAGACCGCCTGCCGGATGAGATCGTGTCGGAACACCAGCCGCCCGTCGCGGTTGCCGTCCACCAGGCTGGCGCGCGTCACGACGTCGACCGCCGCGGTGATCTCGGCGGGGGCGCGGTCGGGGAGCAGGGCCACGAGGTCCTCGGGCGCCGCCGCCTGGCCGAACACGGCCGCCACGGTGATCAGCTCCGCCGCCACCGGACCGAGTTCGCCGACCCGGCGGCGGACCCCGAGCACGAACTCGGCGGGGATGTCATCCTCGGAGCCGGCCCGAACCATCCCGGTGAGGATCTGCGTGGCGAAGAACGGGTTGCCGCCGACGCCGTCCAGCATCCGGCCGACGCCTGCCGAGGGCGGGTGGCCGAGCCGGTCCGCGGCCATCGCGGCGATGTCGGGCGCGGTGAGCGGGCCGAGTTCGATGGTCTCGACCGGCGCGTCGACGAAGATCGTGTCCTTGAGGTCCTCGACCAGGCCGTCGGCCATGTTGCGGCTGGTGAACACCCACAGGATGGCGCTGCCGCCGAGCCGGCCGGGCAGTGCGCGCAGCAGGAATCGGGTGACCGGATCGGCCCACTGCGTGTCGTCGACGCCGATCAGCAGCGGCCGCTCCTGGGCCAGCGGCTCCAACAGGGCCGCCAGGTCCTCGACCAGGAGCAGTGGCTGGTCGGTGCGCGCCGTCAGCTCCGTCAGGTCGGCCGCCGACACGAGTGGCCGGGCGCCCGAGCGTAGCGCCAGCAGCAGCGGCGCGGCGGGGGAGATGCGGCCGATCTGATCGGCTTTGCCGACCGCGCAACCGAATCCCATCCGCGCGGCCTGTGTGACGATCTCCGTGAACAGCGCGGACTTGCCGATGCCGGGCTCGCCCTCGACCAGGAGCACGGCGCCGTGGCCCTGCCCGCGGACGCCGCGGACGACACGCAGCGCGGCGGCCATGGCCGCCGCCCGCCCGCGCAGCACGACCTTCGCCACGCCCACCTCCGTGCGATCGAAGGTGACCAACTCTAGGCCTTGACGGCCGCCGGGGCGGGTGGCCAGAGCCTTTCGGGCACCGACGGGCCGTCCAGCGCGCTGTTCGGCGGTGTACGGGATTCGCCGCCGCGGCCGCACTCGGTTGGCCACCATGCCGCGGGAAGGCCAGGCAGTCGCCGGTCTCGGGCTGGCCGCCGCCCGCCCCGCCGATGCGGTGGCGCAAATCGAGCAGGTGCGCGGCCTGCAAGCGCAGCTCATCGAGCCGCTGACCGGCCGTGCCGTCGCCATCTTGCTCGGCAAGGTGACCGCACGCCCACTGTGTCAACCTTGCTGAGCAGGATCCGTCCGTCCGCGCGGCGCTTGCTGACGAAGGCGGCCGCGACGACGGCGACGAGGCCTGCGGCGACGGCAAGCGCGGCCGTGGCCGACCACTGGAGAATGCCGGCGCCGACCGCCGCGCCGACGAGCATGGCTACGACGGAGCCGATCCGCCGATGCGGCTTGGCGCCGGGGCCACCGGCGAGTGCGCTGTCGGCGGCGAGGCCGGTGAGGGTCAGCGTCAGGACGGTGGTGGTCAGGTCGGGTGCGCCGAGGTGCCGCACGGTCGCGTTCTGCAGGCCGAGGGCCGCGGCGAGCGTGGCGATGGTGGCGTAGCTGCCGTCGCCGGTGAAGGGCAGCACGCCGGTGCCGGTGAGCACGGCGACCAGCGCGAGAACGGCTGCCTCGACGGTGAAGGCGATGGCCAGCCATCGGCCGGCACCGCTGGCGGCCAGCGCATGGGCGAGTCGGCCGCCGGCGAGCGCGCCGACGAGGAATCCGGCGATCGCGATCACGGAGGCGAGGGTGGACAGGCCGGAGGTCGGGTCGACGCTGAAGCCGAGGAACACCACGTTGCCGGTCATGTTGGCGACGAAGACGTGTCCGAGGCGCAGGTAGCTCACGGCGTCCACCAGGCCGGTGACCGCGGTCAGGGTGAGCAGCGCGGCCACGGTCTGGCGGGGGCTCAGGGGGGATGCGACGGCCATCGGTGATCGCTCCTGTCCGGTCAGCTGACGGCGCCGAGGGCGGCGCTGACGGCGGTGATGATGACGCCGCCGAGGGCGATGGCCAGGAACGAGCGGAGGAAGCCGGTGCCGAAGAACCGCCACCGGATCCAGGACAGGGCCACCAGCTCGAAGGCGATCGTGGCCAGCGCCACCACGAGCGCGAGGCCGTACTCGGGGATCAGGAACGGCAGGGTGTGCAGCACGCCGCCGAGGAACGTGCCGGCGCCGGTGATGGTGCCGCGCCGGTAGGGGCTGCCGCGGCCGGTGAGGTCGCCGGTGTCGGAGAGGCCCTCGGAGAAGGCCATGCTGACGCCGGCGCCGATGGCGGTGGCCAGGCCAGTGAAGAACGCGTAGATCGGCTGGTGGGTGGCCAGTGCGACGGCGAACACGGGCGCCAGCGTCGACAGCGAGCCGTCGATGAGGCCGGTCATGGCGGGCTGCGCCCGCTGCAGCAGGAACGAGCTGTCCGCGCCGCGCCCGGACAGCGTCAAAGTCGTCATGGTGTCACTCCTTCACTCGAATACTGAACTCTGAGTTTCGTATATGACAACCGGTGCGGCTACGTGTCTGTTACTGGGCTCACGTGTGTGCCAGCAGACAGCGCCGACTAACGAAACTGGTCGTATAGTTTCTGATGTACGCACCAGAGAACGGAGGAAGCCATGCGAACGACACAGCTCGGCGGTACGGGCCTGGAGATCACCCGGGTCGGCTTCGGCGCGTGGGCCATCGGCGGTGGCGGCTGGGAGTTCGGCTGGGGACCGCAGGCCGACGACGAGTCGGTCGCGGCCATTCACCGGGCGCTCGAACTCGGCGTGAACTGGATCGACACGGCCGCCGCCTACGGCTTCGGCCACTCCGAACGCGTGGTTGGCCGGGCGTTGCGGGGCCTGGACCGGCGGCCGTACGTGTTCACCAAGTGCTCGCTGCTCGACGACGGCACCGGCCGTGTCCGGCACAGCCTCGGCCGCGACTCGATCCTGCGGGAGGCCGAGGCCAGCCTTCAGCGGCTCGGTGTCGACGCGATCGACCTGTACCAGATCCACTGGCCCATCCCGGACGAGGACATCGAGCAGGGCTGGGCGGCCCTGGCCGAGCTGAAGGAATGGGGCATGGTCCGGCACATCGGCGTGTCCAACTTCGACGTCAAGCAGCTGCGCCGGATCCAGGAGATCGCGCCGGTCGAGACGCTCCAGCCGCCGTACTCGCTGATCGACCGGGACGCCGAGACGGAGGTCCTGCCGCACGCGCACCAGCACGGCATGGGTGTGATCGTCTACTCGCCGATGGGCTCCGGCCTGCTGACCGGGGCGATCACCCGCGAGTGGATCGCGGCGATGGCCGACGACGACTGGCGCAAGACCGACCCGCGGTTCACCGAACCGCAGCTTGACCGGCACCTCGCGCTCGCCGACCGGCTGCGGCAGGTCGCCGACCGGCACGGCGTCACCCCCGGCGCGGTCGCGGTCGCCTGGACCCTGCGCAACCCGGCGGTGTCCGGCGCGATCACCGGCTTCCGCCGCCCCGACCAGGTCGACCCGATCCTCGCCGCGGCCGACCTGGAGCTCACCGAGCAGGACATCGCCGAGGTGACGCCATGACCACGATCGGATTCGTCGGGCTGGGCAGCATGGGCGCGCCGATGGCCGCGCGTCTGCTGCCGGGCAACCGCGTGCAAGGGACCAACCGCACCCGGACCAAGGCCGCCGCGCTCATCGAGCGGGGCCTGGTCTGGCGGGACACGCCGCGCGAGGTCGCCGGCTCCGCGGAGGTCGTGTTCAGCATGGTTACCGACGACCAAGCCCTGGCAGCGATCGCCGATGGGCCGGACGGCATCCTCGCGGGCCTGCGACCAGGGACTGTGTACGTCGACATGAGCACTGTGAGCCCGCAGGTCAGCCGCGAGTTGGCCGCGCGGGTCCGCGCCGCGGGCGCCACGATGATCGACGCCCCGGTCTCCGGCAGCGTGCCGGCCGCGGAGAGCGGCACGCTGGCGATCATGGTGGGCGGCCCCGAGCCGGCGTTCCGGGCGGCCGAGCCGCTGCTGCGCCGGCTCGGCGGCGCCGTCACCCACGTCGGCGGGAACGGGCAGGGGCTGCTGCTCAAGCTGGCGATCAACATCAGCCTCGCCGCCCAACTGCTGGCCTTCAGCGAGGGGCTGCTGCTGGCCGAACGCGGCGGCGTCGACCCCCAGCTGGCCGCACAGGGGATGACCACTTCGTCGATCGGATCACCGCTGCTGCGGACACGCGCCCCGCTGGTGCTCGACCTGCCCGAGCGGGCCTGGTTCGACGTGCGGATGCTGCACAAGGACATCCGCCTCGCGCTGGCGGCCGACGCCGGGAGTCCGCTGCCCGCTGCCGCGGTGGTCGACCAGGTGCTCGGCCAGGCCGAGGCGCTGGGTTATGGGCGCCGCGACGTGGCTAGTCTGCTGCAGGTGCTGGCTGACCAGTCCGGATCCGACCCGAGGGCGGCATGACAAACGAAGGCAACCGCGGACGTCCGCGTAGTCAGCAGGCGCGCCAGGCGATTCTCGACGCCGCCGCGGCACTCCTGCTGGAGCGCGCCCTGTCCGAGGTGAGCATGGATGCCGTCGCGCAGCGGGCCGGGGTCAGCAAGGCCACCATCTACCGCTGGTGGCCCACCAAGGAGGCGCTGGCCCTCGACGCGCTCTACGCGGAGTGGAACACCGTCCGCCCGTTCCCACGCGACACCGGTTCGCTGCGCGGCGACCTGCTGTCGCTGCTACGGCCGTGGGCTCGGCTCGCCAGCAGCCGACCCTACGGCCGGGTGCTCGCCGCGCTGCTCACTACGGCGCAGTCCGACCCGGTGTTCGCCACTGAGTACCGGCAGCGGTTCGTCGAGCCCCGACGCGACCAGGCCCGCGCCCTGTTCCAACGAGCGACCGAACGCGGCGAGATCCCGGCCGGTACCAAGATCGACGTCGCGTTGGATCTGTTGTACGGGCCGCTGTACCACCGGTTGCTGCACGGCCACGCGCCGCTGACCGACCGGTTCGTCCGCGACGTCGTCGACATGGCGCTCGACGGCATCCTGCCCGGCCCGGCCTAGGCGCCGAGGACCGACGGCGGCGGGCAGGCCGAAGCCGAGGCCGCCGGCGGCGGGAAGGTGGAACGAGCCCGGGCGGCGCAGGTCCATCTGGCACCACCAGGCGGACTTCGTCGAGGTCGACTCGACGACGTAAGCGGTGTCCGCGGGGGAGGAGTCGCGCAGCGCGGCGAAGTCAAGCGCGTACGACTCGGTATAGGACCAACATGGAAGGATGTCGCCCGCAAGGTGTGACGTGCGATTTGCGTTGATCCGGTTCTTGCGCAAAGTCAGCGCAACGTCGATTCCCGGTGTCGTACGGTGCCGTCGGCCATCACGTCGCCGCCGGTGCACTGCCACTGGACCCGGCCGCCCTCGAACTGCTCCTGGTACAGCGACGCGTACAGGCCGCCTTCGCGCAGCAGGGAGCGGTGGGTGCCGGACTCGACCACACGCCCGGCGTCGATGACGTTGATGACGTCGGCGTTGACCACGGTGGACAGGCGGTGCGCGATGGCGATGGTGGTCCGCGACCCCATGAGGGTGTCGAGGGCCTTCTGCACCTCCCGCTCGCTGGCGGTGTCGAGCGCCGAGGTCGCCTCGTCCAGGATCAGGACGCGGGGGTCGTGCAGCAGCACCCGCGCGATGGCCAGGCGCTGTTTCTCGCCGCCGGACAGGCGGTAGCCCCGCTCGCCGACGATCGTGTCGTAGCCGTCGGGGAATTCCATGATCCGGTCGTGGATGTACGCCGCGCGGGCCGCCTCCTCGATCTCCACGAGCGAGGCGGAGGGCCGGCCGTACCGGATGTTGGCCAGGATGCTGTCGTGGAAGAGGTAACTCTCCTGGGTCACGAAGCCGATGGCGGCGGCCAGCGACGCCTGCCGGACCTGCCGCACGTCGGCGCCGTCGATCCGCACCGAGCCGCCGGTGACGTCGTACAGCCGGGGGGATCAGGTAGCTGATGGTGGTCTTGCCGGCCCCGCTCGGCCCGACCAGCGCGACCAGCTGGCCGGGGTCGGCCTCGAAGCTGACGCCGGCCAGCGAGTCCTGTGTCGTGCCGGGATAGCGGAAGTGCACGTCCGTGACCGCGACCCGGCGGCCGCCGCCGGCCGGCGGCAGGTCCTCGGCGTCGGGGGCGTCGACGATGTCGGGCACCACGTCCAGGTACTCGAATATCCGGTCGAACAGGGCCACCGACGACCGCAGCTCCACCGACACCTGCAAAAGCTGGCCGATCGGGAAGTACAGGCGGGTCTGCAGCGTGGTGAACGCGACCACGGTGCCGGCCGAGACGTCGGTGCCGTTCGCCAGCAGCAGGCCGGCGATCAGGTACACCGCGGCCGGCGTGATCGACAGGAACGCCTGCACGATCGCGAAGAAGCCCTGGCCGATCATCTGCTGGCGGACCTCGAGGTCGGCCAGCCGCTGGTTCTCGCCGTGGTAGCGCGCGGCGTCGCGGGCCTGATTGCCGAACACCTTGGCCAGCAGCACCCCGGACACCGACAGAGTCTCCTCGGTCAGGGCGGTCATGGCCGCCAGCGACTCCTGGGTCGAGCGGGCCACCCGGCGCCGCCGCTCGCCGACCAGCCTGGTCAGCCAGAAGAACACCGGCACGGTCACGAGCGCGACGACGGTCAGCTGCCAGCTGAGCACGATCATGGCGACGACGGTGGACACGAAGATGACGACGTTGGCCAGGATGCTCGACGCGGTCGTGGTGACCACCGACTGGACACCGCCCACGTCGTTGGCCAGCCTGGACTGGATCTCGCCGGTCCTGGTGCCGGTGAAGAAGGCCAGCGGCAGCTGCTGGAGGTGCGAGTAGAGGCGGTCGCGCAGGTCTCGCATGACCAGCTGACCGACCCGCGTGGTCTCGTACGTCTGGAGGATGCCGATGGCGCCGTTGGCGATCGGCACGACGGCCATCACCGCGACCAGGATGATCAGCAACGGCACGTCCGGGCCGCCGGGCACGAACAGGGCGTTGTTGAACACGGCCTGGATCAGCAGCGGGTTGACGATGCCGATCGTCGAGGTCAGCACGATCAGCCCGACGACGGCGGCCACCTGGGCCCGGTAGGGGCGGAACAGCGGCACCACCCGCCGGACCGTGGTCCGGCCGGCGTGCGCCGGGGCGGTCATGACACCCTCCGCTGCGGCTTCATACCGACCTCCTCGTGCGCTGGCGCGGCCTCGCGACGGTACCGAGGCGGGGTAACAGGTGCAGCATGTGAGTGGCACGCCGCCATCACCCAAACATGTGAGGGAAGGGGGAGTGCCGGGCCGAGAAGATGGGCGACGTCCAGCTTCGCGACCACCGAGGAGGAAACGTCATGGTGGGCAAGCCCAGTATCGTCTTCGCACATGGGCTCTGGGCCGACGGGTCGTGTTTCGGCAAGCTCATCCCCGCCCTCCAGGCCGAGGGACACGAGGTGTTCGCCTCGCAGCACGGCCTCAACTCGCTTGAGAGCGATGTCGCGTGCGTCAACTTCACCATCAACCACGTGCCCGGACCGGTCGTGCTGGTTGGCCACTCGTACGGCGGCACCCTGATCACTAAGGCCGGCGTGCACGACCGCGTCGGCGCGCTGGTCTACCTCGCCGCGCTCGGCCCGGACGAGGACGAGACCTCACAGCAGCAGCAGAACCAGTTCGCCCGCACCCCCGTCTTCGACCACATCGAGGTGGCTGATGGCCGCATCTGGCTGAAGCCCTCCGGCACCGGCGACTTCTGCGGCGACCTGCCGGAGGCGGAGCAGAAGCTGGTGCTGGCCACCGGCGCCGTGCCAGTCGTGGACCTGTTCGACCAGCAGGTGCCGGGCACCGCCTGGCGCACCAAGCCGAGCTGGTACGTCGTCGCCAACCAGGACCGCACCGTGAATCCGGAGCTGGAGCGGTTCGCCGCCAAGCGCATGGGAGCCAAGACCTACGAGATCGACAGCAGCCACGTGCCGATGCTGTCGCACCCCGACGTCGTGCTCGACGTCATACGCGACGCCGCGAAGTACTTGGCGGCCTAGCCTTTCCGGGCCGGAGCGGTCCACTGTGGATGGTGGGCCGTCCCGGCCGTTGGTGGCTGCACTCGTCTCCGGTCGGGGGAGTGGCACGCCCATCGTCGGCACTCTCGATTCGTCATCGATGCAGCCGATCGTCGCATCCATGATGCGGTAGTACGCGCGTACGGTCCCGGCGCGCCGGCGAGCGCCGGTCTGCCCTTCTCCTCAGACGCTGAGCATGCCCGCGTCGATCCCCAGCTCGCGGGCGACCTCGGCGGGGCATGGCATACGTGATCATCGACGGCACGTTGATCCCGATCGACCACGTCGCGGTGGACCGGCCGTTCTACTCGGGCAAACACCGCAGACACG
>NZ_QUNO01000041.1 GCF_003387475.1 Kutzneria buriramensis
CTGGCACGGGACTACGAACGCCACCCCGCCACGTCCGAGGCCTTCATCCGCTGGGCCTCGATCGCCACGATGACCCGCCGCATCGCTCGTCGTGCGCCAGCCACTCGCCCAGGCCGTCGTCACTTCGACATCGCTACCTGAAGATCTCAAACACCTTCTGAGCGATCTTGTCGGTGGCGCTAATATGAAGGTCGGAGCCGGTGTCGAAGATGTACACACGACGTGCGCCGCTGGTGGCGACATTGGCGACACCAGAGGTCACGCAGCGGACGATCATCGCGGCCGGGATCGCCGCCACTCGCTTGAGCGCAATATGTTCAATTTCTCGACGGGAAGATGGTTGGCATCCTGGCCGAGCGGTGGACCAGCCCGTCACCGTGTCGGACTTTTCGTTGCCACAGAGCATCCCCGGCGCTTCGAGAGGCGGTTCGGTGCGCGCCGCACGTAGTTGGGCGGCAGTGACAAGTCGGCTTTGCGCAGCATCTCACCGTTAAAGGAGGCCGGGTTTGTCGTGCTATAAACCTAGCGGTTCCCAAAGAAGCTCATGATGCATTCCTCAGCGGTGCTGGGAATATTTCATTCGGGCCGGAACCCGTTACAACATCGGGAGCGCCTATGTTGCGGACGACCCGGCGATACTGTTGAGCGCAATCCGTAGGAGTAGCCACCGGCTGACGCCGAGCACAGGGTATCGATAGCTGACCGGACATGGTCGATATGCCGCGGTCGGAACTAGGTTCATTCCGGCCGCGGCATACCTCGGACTCAGCCGCCCTGCGGGCCCTCGACCAGCACCCACGGCCCTGGCACGGATCCGCCAATGGTCTTCAGGCAGAAGTAGTCGTGCCTGCCAGTCGCAGCCACGACGGCGTTCAGTGCCGACTGACACGCGCCCTGACTTTGGTAGTAGCTGGGGACCCCCGGGGTAGCCGCGTTGGCCTGCGTGGCGAATCCGACCAGCAGGGCGCCCGTCATGACTGAGAACAAAAGAGACTTACGCATGACACAACATTAACACAATCAACGAATATCCGTGGCGGATATAGTGCGGAATTCTTTGAGCAAAATACGGAAGACTGCCAGCGTGAAAAGGTCGACGGCTGCCTCATCGGCACGTGCCCGGCAGCGGCAACAGGGTGTTCTCCGTCACGCCCACGGCCCCGAGTCTTCCGATGGAGTTCACACGCGTGAACTCGTCAGCACCGATCTGCGACACAATCGCTTGCATGTCCCAAGAGGCGATCTCAGGAAGTCGACCAGAAGCTGCCGCCAGGAACAGCCCCATCGGACCGTGCACAAGATCGCGTCCACAATGCCCCGACGCGGGTGCTTTTCCCGGCGTCGGCCGCGTGCCAACTGATCAACTTTGCCGGAGGTCAGTGGCACGGGGGAGGCCAGGATCTCAAACACCTTCTCAGCGCTACGACCGTTGCGTCACCCGCCGCGGCCGACGAGAAGCCCCCGACTTGTAGCCTTTGGCACGATCAGCACACCTTCGGCGCCAGTTGCACCTGGAGTGGAGTCGGGTACGAGGCAAAGGCGACGTGCAGCAACGGCAGCCAGCACTATGGCCCACTGGTCAAGACCGGATGGTCGTACGTCTACTGCTCGACCTACGGCGCGAACTATGTCCCGGGCACGGGCGGCTGGACCTCCACCAACGGGGGGCTGACCAGGGCGGCGTCAAAGTCGCGAAGTGATGACCTGACCTGCTGTTTCGGCGTGTCATGAAAACGGGCACAGCGCGACCAGTAACGATCTTGGCTACCGCACCCTGATCGTCTCGAAGGTCGCTGCTGTGCTCGCTTCGTCGTCATCTCCTATCCGGTTGTCGCCTGACAAACCGGCCCTGCTGACGGCGGGCGCTAGCGATGCTCGTGACTACCTCACACAGGGTCCCCGCCGGTCTGCTGACGGTGCTGGGACAGGTGGTCGATCTACGCAAGCGCCGTGGCGTGTGGCACCGACTGGCGGCGGTGCTGTCCATTGCGATCGCAGCGACACTGGCGAGAACGCGCTCGTTCGCCGCGCTCGCCGAATGGGCCGCCGACGCCCGGACGATGTGCTGACCTGGTTGGGAGTGTGGCGTCGGCCACCGTCGGGGGCGACCATTCGCCTGCTGCTGACCAGGCTGCCCGCCGACACCCTCGACACGGTGATCGGCACGTGGATGTGGTTGCGTGCCGACACCCTCGACACGGTGATCGGCACGTGGATGTGGTTGCGTGCCAGCGCCATTGGCGGACGACGGGTTATTGCCTTTGACGGCAAGACCCTACGCGGAGCCAAGGATGCCGCCGGGAACCTGGTCCATCTGTTGGCCGGCCTGTGCCAGCGCACCGGTGTCGTGGTCGGTCAGGTCGCGGTCGAGGCGACGACGAACGAGATCCCAATGTTGGCTGGCCTGCTCAAGGTGCCGGACATCAACGATGCCGTCGTCACCGCCGAAGCGATGCACTGCCAACGCGACACCGCTCAGACCATCCGTGACCGCGTCGGGCACTACATCCTCACGGTGAAGGACAACCAACCAAACCTCCGCAAGCGGCGAAGTCGTTGCCGTGGACCGATATTCCGGTCCTAGCGGCCTCCCGGGAATAGGGTCATGGCCGTCAGGACAACCGCATGCTGAAGCCGACTCGCTGTCCAGCGGGATCGGGTTTCCCGGCGCGGCACAGGTGCTGCGGCTCACCCGGACCCGCACGACCCACGCCACCGCAAGCGCACCCGGAGACCGTGTACGCGATCACCAGCCTGACCGTCGGCCCGATCGAGAAGCGGTTGCACTGGGTCCGTGACGTCGACTGCGACGAAGACCGCAGCCAGATCCGTACCGGCTCCGGTCCGCAGGTCATGGCCACCCTGCGCAACACGGCTGTCGGTTTACCCCGGCTGGCCGGCTACACCAACATCGCCGCCGCTCTGCGATATCACGCCCGTGACTTCAACCGGCCCGCCGAACCGCTCCTGACATGCTGAAACACAACTTTGATATAACGCTACGCTAGCACCCCAGCGCATCCTGCGGCCGCGCTCAGCGGGTCAGCGTGAGGCCGCCGTTCACGACATGATGATTCCGGCGGCGAAGTCGCTGTTCTCGCCGTCCATCAGGGCCATTGCCCTGATCGACGGCTCACCGGGTCCCGTCCAAGCGGATGATTGCCTTGCCGCCGATCTTGCGGCCTTTCTCCAGGTCGGTGATCAGACCGATAGCGGAGTCGAGGGTGACGATCTCACCGATCTGCACACGGAGGCTTCCGTCGACGGCGGCGCGAGCGACCTCGGTGAGGATCTGCGTGGTCGCGGAGCAGAAGAAGATCTTGTGTCGGCGGTTGAACACCGAGTGCAGGAACTTTGCGGCTGTGGCGTTGATGTCCAGGAAGACGCCGGTGGCGTTCAGCATGCCCATCGCGGTCTTGACCGGCAGGGCGCCGGAGGTGTCGTACACCACGTCGAAGACGCCCCGCAGCTCCGAAAAGTCGGTGGTGGCGTAGTCATAGACCGTGGTCACCCCGAGCTCGTCGGCCCGGGATGCCGAGGCCGCGCTGCAACTGCCGGCAACATCGGCGCCGAGCATGCGAGCGATCTGAACAACAGCTTCTCCGACACCGCCGGTGCAGCCGTTGACAAAGACGCGCTGGCCGCGACGGAGCCGGGCCCGTTGGACCAGTCCGTTCCAGGCCATGACGGCCCCCGTCGTCAGAGCGGACGCCTGCTCGAACGACAGCTCGGCCGGCTTGAGCGCGACGTAGGACTCGCGGGTGATGACCCCTTCGGCGAAGGCGCCGCTCTCCTTCAGGCGTGCGAGGCCGAAGACCTCGTCGCCGGGCTTGAACTGCGTGACGCCGGGGCCGACCGCGTGGACCACGCCGGTGACGTCCGCGCCCATCGCGCGGGGGAAGGACCGGCCGGTGACTATCTTCAGTTGTCCCTGGCGAAGCTTCCAGTCGATCGGGTTCACCGAGGCCGTCTTGACCGTGATGGCTATCTCGCCGGCCTTGGGCGACGGCAACTCGAACTCCTCGAGCCGCATGGTCTCTGGACCGCCGTAACGGTGGTATTGAATCCTGTGCATGTGATTGTGCTCCTGAAGGTGGATCGGATCACGGGGATCGGACAGAGCGGTGCGGGACCGTCGCCCGGCGATGCCTCTACGCCCCTGGGCGCCCGCCACCTTGACGGTGTCGGCTTCGTGGTCGACCACCGCCCACGGCCGGGTGAGGAACGCGTCTCCCGCTGATCACCGTCGCGCCTCGCCCAGTAGACGCCCCAGATCCCGGCGTCGGTCATCGGGTCGTACGCGTTCGATGACCGACGAGCACCCCCGTGCGGCTCCACGCCTGGCGTCGATGTGATGCCCCGTCCAGTCCCGGGGTCCGGGTGTCGTCCCAGAACCGGGCGGCAGCCATCATTCGCCTTCGCAGATGCCCTCGACGGCGACCCCTGGTGCAGGTGCGGGTAGGCGAGAGCGTCGGCCTCCACGTTGTGCTGGCTGTGAAAGGGAATGGAGTCGTAGAGGTTCCTGAGGTCGAGCATGATCCATCCAGTTGGTGTCGACCCCGTCTTCCCCAGGGGCGTTGCGGCGTCGCATGTCGAGAGGCGCCGGTGACCAGGACGATGGCGCCGGTCATAAAGGCCAGCGTATTCAAGCGCTGTGCACATGTCAAGCGCTTGATGCTTGTATGATGCTTTACGTACAGGCGCACGATGCGGGTCCCGTCAGCCTCGGCCGCTGGGCCAGGTCACCTGGGCTTTGGTAGCACGGCGATGGCGGTACGGACGCTGAAGTGGTCGTTTCACCGCACGAGAAGCAGTCCGCCGCCGTCACGGGGGAGCAGAATGTCCAGGACATGACAGCCGATCCCGTCCGCCAGGTTGATCACAGTGCCAGCGACGCCCCCGCCGTGTCCGCCGGCTCCGGCGGGCGTGGTTACCGGCGAGGGTCCCGTGCCTGGGCCTGCGGAAGGGGACACGGGGTTCTCACCGGGTGATGTCAGAGGCAATGTTCGCCGCCATGATCTCCCCGGCGAGGGCCGGATCGACGTTCAACCGCACTGGCGACGAGTGAGTGCGATGTTTGATGGCTCGGACATGCTTGTTCCTGTGTGGACTGACGGATTGTCAACTGCTGTCAGCATCGCAACGAGTCACGCGTGACGCTCGCTCGATGAGGGGGAGAGTTTTCTCCCCTGCATGGGCGCGGCGGCGGATGGAACTCTCGTGGGCGAATTCCGTTCGTACCACCAGCGGTTCCGGCGCGCGAGAGGGAGACTCATGCTCGGTCTCGAACTCGTCGTGCTGCTCGGCGTGGCGGTGCTGGTGGGCCGGGTCGCCGGCGACCGGCTCGGTGTCGCGCCGCCGATCGTGCTGCTGGCGGCGGGCGCCGCGCTCGGCTTCGTGCCCGCGTTGCGTGCCGTGCATCTGCCGCCGGAGTTGGTGCTGCTGCTGTTCCTGCCGGCACTGCTGTACTGGGAGAGCCTGACCACGTCGCTGCGGGAGATCCGCGCGAATCTGCGTGGCATCGTCCTGTTGGCCACCGTGCTGGTCATCGCGACGGCCTCGGCCGTCGCGGTCGTGGCGCACGTTCTGGGCCTGCCGTGGGGGCCGGCGTGGGTGCTGGGCGCGGCCGTCGCCCCGACCGATGCCACCGCCACCGAGGTGGTCGCCCGATTGCTGCCGCGCCGGCAGGTCACGGTGCTGCGTGCGGAGAGCCTGGTCAACGACGGCACCGCCCTGGTCATCTACGGGTTGGCGGTGGGGGTAACCGTTGGCCAGGACCAGCTGAGCCTGCCGCACGTGGGCTGGCTGTTCCTGCTCGCCTACGCCGGAGGTGCCGCGGCCGGCGCGGTCACGGGCTGGGTAGCGGCCCAGGTGCGCCGCCGGCAGACCGACCCGCTGACCGGCCAGGTCACCATGCTGCTGATCCCGTTCACCGCGTTCCTGCTCGCCGAGGCGGTCAACGCCTCGGGCGTACTGGCCGTGGTGGTGTCGGGACTGATCATGAGCCAGGCCGCCCCACGGGTGGTGCGCGCCGAGATGCGGGTGCAGGCGCAGGCGTTCTGGACGGTCGCCACGTTCCTACTCAACGCCGCCCTGTTCGTTTTGGTCGGCCTGGAACTCCAATCCGCCGTCCGTGACCTGGATGGCGCCGCCCTGCCACGGGCGTTGGTCCTGGTCGTCATCGTCACCGCAGTGGTGATCGTCGCGCGACTGGTGTTCCTGTTCACGGTGCCGTACCTGGTCCGTGTGTTCGACCGTCGTCCGCCGCAGCGGCCACGTCCGGTCGACCATCGGCCGCGACTGGTCAGCGCGTTCGCCGGCTTCCGCGGGGCGGTGTCGCTCGCCGCCGCGCTCGCCGTGCCCCAACAGCTCGCCTCCGGCGCGCCGTTCCCGAACCGGGACATGATCGTGTTCGTGACCGGCGGGGTCATCGTGCTCACCCTGCTCCAGGGGCTCCTGCTGCCCGGCATGGTGCGGTGGGCCCGGCTGCCACCGGACACCGCCGTCGCGGTCGAACGCCAACTCGCCGAGACCCGTGCCACCGAGGATGCACTGCGGGCCCTGCCACAGCTCGCCGCCGACCTCGGCACCGCCCCAGACGTCGTGGACCGCCTGAACCGAGAGCTAGACGAGCGGCTCCAGGTACTACGGGCACACGGAGACGGCGCGGTGGACCATCCGGCCGTGCGCCACGACGAGCACTACACCGCGCTGTACCAGGCGCTGATCGCGCACAAGCGCGCCACCGTGGTGCGCCTGCGCGACGAACGCCACATCGACGACACCGTGCTCCGTCAGGTGCAGGCCGCGCTGGACATCGAAGAAGTCCGCCTCTCCCAGCGTGAAGCCGCGGAATGACCGGGACGCGTCCAATGACATCGCGACGTCGCACACTCCGGAACCGCCACCGAGAAAGGGCCTTCATGTCGTTCACCGACATCGAACTCGCGTACCTGTCCACACAACGGCTGGGGCGGCTCGCAACCGCGCAACCGGACGGAACGCTTCAGATCAGCCCGGTCGTGTTCCGCTACAACGACAGGACCGGCACGATCGACATCGCCGGGCGGGCGATGGCCCGCAGCCGCAAGTTCCGCAATGTGGCTGCGAACGGTCGAGTCGCGTTCGTGGTCGACGACTTGGCCTCGGTGGATCCGTGGCTGCCCCGATGCGTGGAGATCCGCGGCGAAGGCGAGGCGATCGGCGAGCCCACCGACTCGGCGTGGTCGGCCGACCTTACGCAAACCGGGGTCGACGGAGCAATCATCCGCGTACACCCCAAGCGAATCATCAGTTTCGGTATCGACGAGACCGCTGGCGACATCGGCGAATACAAGGCCAGCAGGCGGACTGTGGCCTGAGTGGAGCGAGCATGACGCATACCCGAATCCTCGGCCAGGGGCTGCAGGTCTCGGCCATCGGCCTGGGCGCGATGGGCATGTCCCAGAGCTACGGACCCAACCCCGGCGACCGCGACGCGATGATCGGGGTGCTGCGCGGGGCGGTCGATCGGGGTGTCACGTTCTTCGACACCGCCGAGGTCTATGGCCCCTACGTCAACGAGGAACTCGTCGGTGAGGCGCTCGCGCCGCTGCGCGACCAGGTCGTGATCGCCACGAAGTTCGGATGGCGCATCGAGCAGTGGAAGGCGGTGGGTCTCGACAGCCGGCCCGAGCAGATCAGGCGGGTCGCCGAGTCATCGCTGCGCCGCCTGCGGGCCGACGTGATCGATCTGTTCTACCAGCACCGCGTCGACCCGGACGTCCCGATCGAGGACGTCGCCGGCGCGGTCGCCGAGCTCGTCCAGGCCGGCAAGGTGCGGCACTTCGGGCTCTCGGAGGCCGCGGCGGGCACCATCCGCCGCGCGCACGCGGTGCATCCGGTGACCGCCGTACAGAGTGAGTACTCGCTGTGGACCCGTGATCCCGAGCCGGAGGTGCTGCCCACATGCGCTGAGCTCGGCATCGGCTTCGTGCCGTTCAGCCCGCTCGGCAAGGGCTTCCTCACCGGCACCGTGGACGCCGCCACCCAGTTCGCCGCCGGCGACGTCCGCGCGAGCATCCCTCGCTTCACCGCCGAGAACCGCACCGCCAATCAGGCGCTGGTCGAGCACGTCACGCACCTGGCCCACGCCAAAAACGCCACACCCGGCCAGATCGCGCTGGCCTGGCTACTCGCCCAACACCCGTGGATCGTGCCGATCCCCGGCACCCGGCGACTCGAACGGGTCGAGGAGAACGCGACCGCCACCCAGGTGCCGCTGTCCGCGGACGAACTGGCGGAACTCGACGACCTCGCCGCGCGGATCGGCGTCCAAGGCGACCGCTACAACGAGCACCACATGTCCCTCGTCGACCGCTGACCAAACCGGCTCACAAGCTGGCAATCCTCAACCAAACCAAGGAGTCTCCATGTCGAAGTCGAGCCGTTCTTTCGGAGCCAACACGGATAGTGTGACCCTTCGCAGTATTCGCACGGCTGTCCTGGCCGTCGTGGTGATGTGCGCCGCTGTTCTCGCCACCCAGGCCCCGGCCCACGCCGGCAGCGTGCCGCTGCCTGGTTCTCCGTCGTACTGCAAGACCCATCCCACCGTCACGGACTGCGGCGGCCACGGCAACTAACCGGTAGGTCCACGTCATTCATGTCGGACCCGACACGCCCCGTCCTTACTTTGTCGCCACTCACAATCAAGAAGGGCCCGCATCCATGCACTTCTCACTTACCAGAAAACGCACCATGGTGTGCGCCACCGCCCTCGCCGCTGTCGGCATGGCCGGGTTCGGCCTCGCTCCCGTCCCGTCCGCGGAGGCGGCTACGGTCGCCCCGGTGACCGGTACCTGGGAGCTAAACCTTCGTGTTCTCCACACGAACAACCTCACAAGGTCCGTACGAATCGGCTTCACCGGCGAGGAGTCCAGGGAGGTGTTCATCTGCACCAACATCGCCGCGGGCCAGACTCAGGTCTGGAATATCACCGGGCAACTCTCCAGCAGCGCGAGCGTTCTGAGCTTCGAGAGTCCCGACTGCGCCACGGGCACGGTACAACCCATCGGCCTACTCGACTTCGTCACGCCGAACGCTTCACTGAAGACGTTCTACATCACAATCGGGAGTGACCGCTACAGGTAACGATTTTGCCCCACGGTCCTCCCCGGTTCGCGAGATCAAGCCGGCGTGAAGTCGCCGGATAGCAGAGGGAGACTCGGGCCGTAGTCAATGGTGGCGCCCTGAGTGCGCGCGATCGTCAGGTCGCGACACCAGGGTGCCTCTTGCGTAGATCTCTTAACGTTAATTATCTCTACATTCATAGATATTCGAGAGGTTGGGGGACTGCCCGATGGACGTCATCGTGGTCGGCGGCGGCCCGGTCGGACTGATGACCGCGGCGCTGCTGGATGCGGCCGGGATTCAGGTGGAGGTATACGAGCGCACCAGCGAACCCGTCCGCCAGTCTCGCGGCTCGACCATGCATCCGCGCACCCTCGAGGTGCTCGCCATGCTCGACTTCGGTGGCGGCCGAAGGGTCAGCGATGTGTTGCTGGCGCAGGGAAAGCAGGTCCCGCGCACGCACTACGCGACGCTGCCGGACCTGCTCGACTACCGCGAATTGGACACGCCGTTCCCGTTCGTACTGATGATCTCGCAGTGGCGCACCGAGCAGATCCTCGCCGACCTGTTGCGGGCCCGTGCCGTGCCGGTGCACTACGGCACCGATGTCACCGAGGTCGTGCCGGCGGCGGACGAGGTGCGCGTCTGCGTCGGCGACACCTGGCACTCCGCGCCGTACCTGGTCGGCGCGGACGGGGCGCACAGCGTCGTGCGCAAGGCCGCCGGCATCGATTTCACCGGCACCGCACCGGACAAGGTCGGCTTCGTCGCCGACGTGCGGCTGGCCGAACCTGTCGAGCAGGCGGTGCACCACTGGAACCAGGACGCCGGATTCGCCAGCCTGGTGCCCTTGACGCAGACCATCACCCGTGTCTTCGGCGTCAAGGCCGCCGATGTCGGACTGACCGCCGAGGAGGTGCGTCGCCGGCAGACCGTACCGCTCACCCTCGAGGAACTGCGCAAGTCGCTGACCGCCATCTGCGGCCGGGACTACGGCGTGCACAGCCCGTCGTGGATGTCCAAGTCGAGCAACACCGGCCGGCACGCGGTGACCTACCGCGCCGGTCGCGTCCTGCTGGCCGGTGATGCCGGGCATGTGCACCTGCCGGCCGGTGGCCAGGGCCTCAACGTGGGTCTTCAGGACGCCACCAACCTGGCCTGGAAACTCGCGGCCGAGGTGCACGGCTGGGCACCGGCTCGTTTGATCACCGGCGAGGCCGGCTACAACGCCGAGCGGCTCCCGGTCGCGGAGCAACTGGTGGCCAACACCCAGGCACAGGACGTCCTGATGCACGCGTTCAGCCCGGGCGGTGCAGCGCTGCGCGACCTGTTCAGCGGGTTCATCGCCCAAGGCGGCGAGGTTGCGCGGTACCTGGCCGGTGTGCTGTCCGGCTTGGCCGTGACTTATCGCCGTCCGGACGGCGCCCACGAGCTGGTCGGCACCAGGGCGCCGGACCTGGCGCTGACGTCGGACACTCTGCTGCGCGAGGTGCGACCCGATCGGTTCCTGCTCGTGGATTTCACCCCCGACGCGTCACTCGCCGGACTCGCGTCCGCGCGCGTCGAGGTGCGGACCGCTCCCCCGCCCACTGGTCCTCGGCGCACCGCGTGGAAGGACGTGCGAGCCGCGCTGATCCGACCGGACGGCTACATCGCGCACGCCGCCTCGTCGGCCGACCGGCTCACCGAGGCGATCCGCGCATGGACCGAACCCGACCACCGCACTGCTTCCGGCATGACCGTGCGGTGATCCCACCGGCTTCGGTTACACCGAAACGGCCCTGGCCGCAGCGGTGTCGGTCGAGTGCACGAACGTCAAGATTCTGAGCGTTCGCGATTACGATGGGGCGATGGCGAAGCGCACGGTGCGGCAGGACTATGTGGATCAGATGATCGAGGTCATCGCCGATCGACACGAACCGCACGTCACCCAGGCAAAAGCGCTGGCCTACCGAGTACGCAGGCTGGCCCACCGGCTGGAGACCGAGATCAAGCGTGAGCTCGCGCCGCACGGCATCAAGCTGTGGGAGCTGGAGCTGCTCGCCTGCCTGATCCGCACCGAACCAAAACACCGGCTGTCGGCGGGAGCGCTGATGACGCAACTGCAACTGACCTCGGGCGCGGTGACCAACCGGGTGGCCCGGCTGGAGCGCAACGGATGGGTCAGCCGGGACGTCGACCCGGACGACCGGCGATCGGTGCTGGTCGAGCTGACCCCGGCCGGGGAGCGGCGTGCATTGGAAGTGTTCGGCGTCAAGACCGACTCCGAGTGCGAGCTGCTGTCCGCCTTGTCCCCTGCCGCCCAGCGCCGGCTCAATGACGATCTCCGTACCGCGCTGGTCGCGCTGGATGGCTCCGGCTGACCGGGCGTTGGCGGTGACGACGGGCACACTATCGCCATGAGCAGCGACAACGCCCGGCTGAAGGAGTTGCTCTCGACGTGCTGACCGTGCCACCAGGTCCGGAAGTCCGCGTCCCGAGTGGACAGTTCACGCACCAGCCCGGCCAGTGACCGCCTTACGAGCGACGTCCTCCCAGTCCGGATAGAGCACGCGCATCGCCGGATCGGTGAACACCATCCGCACATAGTTGCGCTGATGCTCCGGGATCCGGGCAAAGTCGGTGATCAGAGCGGCGGCCAGGCCGTTCCAGTCATGGAGCTCGGACGCGACCGACTCCGGCGTACCAGTGGCTCGAACCACGTCTGCACGTCGGAGTCAGTCGGTGCCTGTTTCCGTCCGTAGCCGAAATTTAGCCCAGGTCCTTCGGCACCTGACGAATGCCGACAATGCGCCCGCCCGGTGTCGCGGCCGCGGTACCTGGCGCACAACCGAGGATCAGCCGGAGATCCGCGGCGCCGGCCGGCGCGCGCGCACTGTTCGCCAGCCGAGCCAGAGCACGAGGCAGATCACCGGGATCGAGCAAACGGCGATCATGCTGGATCCGCCGGAGAAGGCCATCATCACCAGCACGAGAGCCAGGAAGCCGAGTGTCAGCCAGTTGGTCACCGGCGCGCCGGGCATTCGGTACGAAGGCCGCTCGATCAGGCCGGCCAGGGCCGCGCGGCGCAACCCCATCTGGGAGATCACGAGCATGGCCCAGGTCGTGAGCGTGCCGAGCGAGGCGATCTCGGTGGCCACGTCGAAGGCGTCCTGCGGCACGACGTAGTTGAGCACCACGCCAAGCAAGTAGACCACACCAGTGACGGCGATCGCGCCGAACGGCACCTTGCGCTTGCTCATCCGACCCGCGAACGCCGGCGCCTCTCCCTTGTCCGCCAGCGCCCGCAACATACGCCCGGTGGAGTACAGGCCGGAGTTCGCCGACGAAAGCGCCGCCGTCAGCACGATGAGGTTCATGACGTCACCGGCGGCGGGCACGCCCAACTGGGAGAACACGGTCACGAACGGGCTCTCTCCCTTGGAGTACGCCGACCACGGCAGCAGCATCGCCAGCAGCAGCACGGATCCGACGTAGAAGACGCCGATCCGCCACAACACGCTGTTGACCGCCTTGGGGATCATCGTCCGTGCGCTCTTCGCCTCGCCGGCGGCGACACCGACCAGTTCGATACCCGCGTAGGCGAAGATGACGGCCTGGAAGGTCATCAGGGTCAAGCCGATGCCAGTGGGGAAGAACCCACCGTGGTCCACCAGATTGCCCACACTCGCCTGGTTGCCTCCGGAGCCCAGGTGTACGCCGTTGACCACCAGTGCGACCCCGACCACCAGGAACGCCACGATCGCGGTCACCTTGACAACGGAGAACCAGAACTCCAGCTCACCGAACAGCTTCACCGACAGCAGGTTGACCGACGTCAGTAACGCCAGCGCGGCAAGCGCGGTGCACCAGGTCGGCAACTGCGGCAACCACTTGTGCATGTAGTAGCCGACCGCCGTGATCTCGGCGATGCCGGCGCCCGCCCAGTTGAGCCAGTACATCCACCCGGTCACGAAGCCGGCCCACGGACCGATGAACTCCCGCGCGTAGGCAACGAAGCTCGACGAGGTCGGCCGGTACAGCACAAGCTCCGCCAATGCCCGCATGACGAAGAAGCCGGCGATGCCGCAGACCGCGTAGGACAGCACGAGCGAAGGTCCGGCACTGGCCAGCCGGCCGCCGGCGCCCAGGAACAACCCGACGCCGATCGCCCCGCCGATGGCGATCATCCTGACCTGGCGGTTACCCAACGATTTATGATACCCGTCCGAGGTTTCCTCGTTTTCCGCGGCGGCATCAAGCGAAGTGCTCATCCGGCTGCTCCTTCACTGGTCTTTGACTTTGCGGGGACTGTAGAAGCGGCGACCGCGGCGACCGAAGCCACTTGAGCAAGGCTTGACCCGCGACCCTGCCAACCGACTGAGCGTGACATTATTCGGCAAAGGACGGTTTTGGCCAACGATTCGTCGGTGCAGGCTCGAATTTCTGCGAGAATCGAAGGCACTGGTGGTGCGGCGTTCATGCCCGCCCCGCAGAACGAGGAAGAAGTCCCGACACTCTTCGCATGTGTCGGCATGTCGGTGTTCCAAGATCGTGCCGGTGCGAGAGGGCACACGTGCCGCTCAATCCGACGCCGGCGCCCCTTCGAAGGGACTCAGGCGGTTTGCAGTCCAGTGACAAGATGAACGGCGTCAGATCCCGGGCGTTCGTTCGTCTCCCCGCAGCACGGATCGAGGGGGAGGAAGAGCGGTGATGGTGCGAAGACGGTCGTTGGTCGTTCGGGATGAAGCCCTCGCGGCCGTGGTCTCCGCCATCGAGGACATGGTGGACGCTGGCGGCCTGGCCGTCGTCCAGGGTGACGGCGACAGCAGGAAGACCTCATTCCTCAGCGACGTGGCGAGGACCTGGCGCAACGCGGCGTCAAGACGCGCCGCGCTGGCAGCCGAGTTCACGCGGCTGTTTGCCTGTCTGCGCCGCGACTGGCCGGTCACGTGTTGATCGACGACGTGCACCTGCGCGGGCGCCCGATGGTGGCCGTGGCGGCGGTCCGCCTGGCGGCCGTGTCGTGATCGCTGCCTACAGCGAGGAACGAGCGGCCGTCGAACTGACGTCGTTCACCGCGGTGGCCGACCGTCGCGCGGGCTTGGCGCCGCTCTCCGATCAGGAGACGGAAGCGCTGGTCGCGCAATGGGCCGGGGATCCATGTGGACCAGAGCATGTCGCTGGCTGTGCGGGGGGTGGGATCGTTCGGAGCAATTCAGGCACCCTGCTCGCCAGCCTGGACGGATGGCCCTGTTGGCGGCGCTGCGCTCCGGTCGCCTGCACTCCGCAGACCTGGACGTGATGGCGGACGAACCCTGTGACGATCCGGCCGACCTGTTGTTCGCCGCCCAATCTCGTGTTGCTGCCGCATGTCGGCTCGGCCACCGAGGCCACCCGGGTCGCCATGGTCGACCTGGCCGCCCGTGACGTGATCGCGTGCTCAACGGTGGTTTCGCGCTGACCTCGTTGGCGCACCCCGCGAACGTCCGCACATCGGAGAATGAGGGATCCTTTCCGTGACCTACGGGAAGCCCACTTCACGCTGGAAGCCGTACCGGCTGGGATCATTACGCTCGATGGCGTCGAGGCACTTCAGGAGGCGTACTTTAGGAGGCGTGTTGTCTGCAGTAATCGGGAAGGTCGGCCGGCGGGCGGTGCTCGCGTCCGCACTGGCCGTGGCGGCGGTCGCCGGCACCATGGTGAGCGCGATTCCGGCCGGCGCCGCGACCGCCAGCACCAGCCACAACCTCATGCTCATGGGCACGGGTGGGTTCGACTATGTCCAGATCGTGTCGCCGGGAGCGGACACTCCGAACGGGTGCGTCCAGGTGATCACAGGGAAGTGGGTCAGCGCGAACTTCCTGGTGACCGAGGGACAGGAGTACTCGTTCCAGGCGCTGCGGTTCGACGATCCCAAAGCCGGGCCGCCCTGCGGCGGGGGCGGGACGTACCTCGGCCCCAGTGTCGACAGTCCGCTGACTATTTCGCACGTGAGCACCCAGAACTACTGGGAGACGATCAGGCTCGGCTGATCGTCTCCCAGTCGAACAGCGACACTGGTGAGCGGCTCGGCACTCACCAGTGTCGCTTGTCTGTCTGTTGTGGACTGGCATGCGGCGGTGCTGGATTCGGCGTCTTCCACACGCGATGGCCGGCCCGGTTCGTAAGGTCGATGGGGGTTCGCGGACCGGCCTGGGGCTCCATCGCCTACTCTGATCCCAGGATCGGCGTCCGGCGTGGACGGACGAACCCCGCATGACGGCGGGAATGTTCCGCCCGATGGCGAGAAGGCGCCCGGCGCGCTCGGGTACCGACTGGTTCAGCGCAGTCCGCCCCCAATGCCCCTGAGAACTTCTCACAAAGTTGATCACAGAATAGCTGATCACCTGGGTTGTCGATCAGGACGTGAGAAAGCGTCAGCAGCCACCGTGGATCGTGCCCGACCAGTTGTGGCAGCATCGAGCCGCTGCCGCCGGTCGTCCAGCACGATCCCCGCCACCCCGGTCGTCCTCGACTGGATGACCGCAAAGTCCTGTGCGGCATGCTGTTCTGGAACGACGCCGGAGTCTGGCAGTGGCGGCACGAGTCGCTGCTGGCCGAGTTGCACGCCGCCGGCGAGCTGGACTGGCCCAAGACGGTGATCGACGGTTCCGACCTGCGGGCCATGAAGGGCGGCCCACGACCGGTTCGAGCCCGGTCGACCGTGCTCGAACTGGTTCCAAGCACCATCTGATCACTGAAGCGCACGGCATTCCCTGGTGGTCTCGCTGACCGGCGGCAACCGGCACGATGTCACCCAGTTGATGCGGTTGATCGAGAAGGTGCCGCCGGTCCGCGGGCGGCCATCCCGGCGAACGGACGAGCTGTATGCGACTGCCCTGGGGTGGCGGGGATCGACGGAGTTTTGATCCCCATGCCGCTGATCGGGAAGCAGTGGCTCCAGTTGCTGTCGCCCTCGGGGCCCGAACCCTGGTAGACGTAGAGGCTGTGCGCATCGACCGGCACGCCCACCTGGACCACGGTGTCGGCGACGCCAACTCCGGCTCCGGTCACCAGTAGTGCCGCCACGCCGATCGTGACGGCCGCGGCCCGACTCGCCCGCATTCGAGTGTCCTTTTTGCTTGAGAACATGAAATCGTCTTAGCAGTCCTGATGGCCAGCGAGGAGAACTCATGAACGATGAGGAAATCCCTCGCCAAACCGAACGATGCGCAGGATTGGCCCGATTCGACGGACAGGGGTGATGTCGCCCTCGTTTGACGGGCACGGGCGTCGAGAGAGATACGGTTCGACGACCTTGCCGAAGGAGATCGTTCGTCGTGCGTGCTCTGGACCTGCTCGAGTCAGGCCGGCCAGTGCCTGACATGGCCGCGTCGTTGGGCATCGCGCAGCCATGCCTGTACCGCGAGAAACAACACGACCTGCCCAACCGGGGGATCACCTCGCAAAATCCCTGACGCTGCCGCATCGGAGGCCTTGGCCCAGGCACATGCGCGGATCACCGAGCTGGAGACGAGGTCGAGATCCTGCGTAAGGCCGCCACGGCGATCGAGCAGGTGGAGCCCCAAGAGCCCGAATCGCCCTCGTGGCCGAGTTGACCGTTGAGGGCGTCCCGCTCAACCAGGCCTGTCTGGCACTGGGTATGTCGCGTTCCGGCTTCTACGACGCCCGCACACGCCCGCCCTCGGCCCGCGTATTCGCCAGGTGTGGTTGACCGATCAGATCACGGCAGTGCACGAGGCATCGCGGCAGACTCACAGGGTTCCGCGGGTGCCCGCGGCGGTGACGGTGAGCGATCTGGTCAAGCGTGACGTCCGCCGGGACGACCCGAACCAACTATGGGTCAGCGACATCACGGAACATCCCACCCGCGAAGGCAAGCTCTACCGCTGTGTGGTGCTGGACGCCTTCTCCCGCCGGGTGGTCGGCTGGGCCATTGATTCACGGCAACGAGCCGATCTGGCCACTGCCGCGCTCGGGATGGTCATCGACGCTCGTGGCGCCGCCGGTCGGATCCCCGAGGGGGCCATCCACGCGGATCACGGCACGCAGTTCACTTCGTGGACCTTCACCGAACGCTCGCCGCGCCGGGTTGCTGCCCTCGCTGGGCACGGTCGGGGATCCGTATGACAACGTAGTGACAGAGGCGTTCTGGGCACGGCTGCGGACCGAGTTGCTGGATCGTCAACGCTGGCGGACCCGGGTCGAGCTCGCGAGCGCGATTTTCGAGTACATCGAGACATCTCACCAACCCAACTTGTCAAGGCGTGGTCGGTCGACCTTCGGTTGGACTCGGCGGTGGAAACGCCAACGAGGGGTCATAGACCTGGCCGGTGGCCAGACAGTGGTGCAACTTGCCGAGCATCATGTTGAACAGCTTGCGCAGGGCGGCAGCGTGCCGGTCGCCGGCGTCGCGACGGGCTCGGTAGCGCACTGCCCAGTCCGAGTCATGCCGGACCGCCGCGAGCGCCCACACGTATCCGGTGGCAGCGATGCGGTCGTTCTTGGCTCGACGAGCGTGGACGAAGCTGGACTTGCCCGACGCCCGCGTTACCGGCGCCGCTCCCGCGAAGGCCTTCAGCCCCCGCGCATCGGCAAACCGAGTACGGTCATCGCCGATCTCAGCCAGCAGCCGCGCGCCGAGCGCGGTTCCCAAACCAGGAATGCTGGACACGACCTCGGCGTCCGGGTGGGCGCGGTACTCGAGATCGATCTGTTGTTCCAGCTCGGTCAGGACCTGACAGACCGCGTCGAGCTGCCGCACCAATCCCAGCAGTTGCAAGCCCATGGCCTGCTCAACCCGCTCGGCCTGACAGATCTGATCACCATGGAAAACCCTCTGGAGAAGCAGGGCCTCGGCGTCGATACCGCGTTGACGGCCAGCGCGCTTGAGTAACCCGGCCAACTGCTTGACCGATAGGGCGCGAGCGGCTCGTGGTGTGCAGGCCGCGGTCAGGATCATCCGGCACGCGGCCGATTCCAGGCGGTGCTTGCCCGCCGCGCTCGAACGCTACGAGCGCGGCCGGGAAGAACGCCTTGAGCAACGACCGGATCCGGTTGGTCAACGTGGTCTTGTCCCAGACCACGTCCTGCTGCGCGCGCGTCAGTACCTGAAGCGCCTGGACTTCGACACTGTCGGCTGGCAACGGGCAGTGAGCATCGCGGTCGGTGCGCATGATGTTGGCCAACACCATGGCATCGAAAGCATCCGTCTTCCCCCGTGAGGAACGGTAACGATCCCGATACCGCGACACCGCCAACGGGTTGATCGCGAAAACCCGACGACCGGCAGCGCGTAGCCCGGCGACCAGAAGGCCCTTGCTGGTCTCGATCGCAACCGGCAACTCGCCGACGCTGGGGGCATGTTCGGCGAGGATCTCCAGCAGCCGAGCCAATCCCGCAGCGTCATTGCCGATCCGTTCAGCCGCGATGACCGCGCCGTGTTCATCCACGACCGCCACATCATGCCGGGCCTCCGCCCAGTCGATCCCGCATCCCGTTGCCGGCACCCGCGTCTCCTCCTCGCTCGATCCGTAGCGGGGCACCGGCGCCCTAATGGACAGTGCTCTGGGCACGACATCTCACCAGCCGTCTCACCCCGCAACCGGCAGCGCCCGAACTCGTTCACGACTCGAGGTCCGCTGACGATGAGGGCTGGCGCCTGCCGGTCAGGACGCGGGCATTCTCGCTGCCTGGGCCGTCACCGGCGGTCGCGCCCCTCTCGATGACCCAAGTCCCGCTCGTCGGGTTCTACAGGCGTCCACGCCGGTGACGACACCAGTGGCAAGGCGCCACTCTCGATGCCCTGGCTCGGAGGCCATTGCTGGTATAGGCGTCCCGCGGTTGCCATTAAGGGTTCTACAACCGCCGTCGACGGCACTCCGCCCTGGACTGGTTGAGCCCGATAGAGTTCGAAACCAGCCACCCGTCGAGCCGGGTCTCCTCACCAGCGAGTCCGTGAAACCGGGGCAACATCAAAGGCGCCGCGCGCTCGTCAGGGAGCCAGCGTGACGCCGCCGTTCACCGGCACGGTGATGCCGGTGGCGAAGCCGCTGTTCTCGCTGCCGATCATGGCGATGACCCGGCCAACATCCAGTGGATCGGCTACCCGACGCAGCGGCGTGCGCGCCGCGATGTGCGCTTCGATCTGCGCGGTGCCGGCGGCCGCGGAGGAGTCGGTGCGCA
This sequence comes from Kutzneria buriramensis, assembly GCF_003387475.1. GTDB lineage: Bacteria > Actinomycetota > Actinomycetes > Mycobacteriales > Pseudonocardiaceae > Kutzneria > Kutzneria buriramensis. The sequence continues at coordinate 19,276 of NZ_QUNO01000041.1, forward strand.
CGTATCCAGGCGCCACGACGTTCGCGGTGATGCCGTGCGGCCCCTCCTCGTAGGCGACGTAGCGGGCGAAGGTGTTCAGCGCGGCCTTGGCCGATCCGTGGCCGATCATGCCCGGCGCCCCGGGCCGTTCCGCCTGACCGCTGGACACGTACACCAGGCGGCCGTACCGCTGCGCCCGCATGACCGGCAGGGCGAGTTGGGTGACGTGGTAGGACGCGGCGAGTTCGTCGGTCACCTTGGTGGCAAAGTCCTCCCACGGCATGTCGGCGAACGCCGCCTGTTTGATCGGCGTCGACGCGTTGCACACCACGGTGTCCACGCGCCCGAAGTTCTCTGTCGCCGCGCGGATCAGGCCGGCCGCGTCCTCCCGCACCCGCATGTCGCCAGCGACGGCGATGCCCTTGCCGCCGGCCTGGTCGACCGCCTCCACCACGGAATCGGCCGCGTCCCGGCGACTGTGATAGTTCACCACCACCGCGTAACCCAGGCGACCGAACTCCACGGCCGCCGCCGCGCCGATGCCGCGACTGGCCCCGGTGATCACCGCCACCCGCGTCATGAGCGATCCTCATTGCCCTCTGGCAGTCCGAACGGGAGTGCCGACCTGTCCGCGGTCAGGTCGATCACGCGCTCGAGCAGGGCGACCAGCCGCGTGGTCTCGTCACCGAGCTCCAGCCCGATCTGCTGCTCGATCTGCGAAATCACCGCGTCGGCCAAACGCAGGAGTTCGCGTCCGTCTTCGGTCAGGTACAGCTCCTGCACGTGGCCGTGCCGGGGATGCGCCCTGCGCTCCAGGTGGCCGCGCTGTTCGAGCCGGGCGACCAATGACGCCACGGCCTGCGGCGTGACGCCGAGGCGTCGCGCCAGCTCCGCGCCGGCCAGACCCGGTTCTGCGTGGATGGCCATCAGCAGCGAGTAGTGCGGCACGGCCAACCCCAACGGGCGCAGCCCCTGCTCCTTGATGGCCTGTACGGCGAACTCCGCCCGTCGCAACGCCCATGTCACCCGCTGGCGCAACGCCGAGGGCTCCGGCACATCCCTACTCTGATCCACACCGCAAGTGTACAACGTCGATCGCATATCAAACGCTTGACAGCATGTAGACGGTTGACGCAGGATGGCGACATGACACGAACCCTCGCCTTGATCACCGGTGCCTCCTCCGGCATCGGCGCCGCCTACACCCGTCTGCTCGCCGCCGACCACGACCTCGTGCTGGTTGCCCGACGCGCCGACCGGCTCGCCGACCTGGCCACCGACCTGCGGGCGACCGGCGCCGCGGTGGAGGTCCTGCCCGCCGACCTGAGCACCCCGGAGGGCATCGCCACAGTGACCAACCGGCTCGCCGCGGGCGACGTCCGGCTGCTGATCAGCAACGCCGGCGTCGGCGGGTACGCGCCGCTGACCGAGGTCGATCCCGTTGAGGTGGACCGACTGCTCACCCTCAACGCCGTTGCGCCCGTCCAACTCGTCCGCGCCGCCCTGCCCGGCATGCTGACCGCCAACGAGGGCACCGTCATCACCGTGGCGTCACTGCTCGCGTTCAGCGCCGGCGTGACGAATCCGCAGATGCCGCGCCGTACCCTCTACGCCGCAGCCAAGGCCGCCACCGTGGCGTTCACCCGCACCCTGGCCAACGAACTGGCCGGAACCGCCATCCGGACCCAGGTGGTGTGTCCTGGCGTGGTGGCCACGGAGTTCAACCAGGGGGTCGGGCAGCACATCCCGACCGCCATGAGCGCGGAAGACGTCGCCGCCGCAAGCCTGGCCGGACTCCGCCTCGGCGAGACGATCTGCCTGCCCGGCGTGGAAGACGCCGCACCGGCGTTGGCCACCCTGCTGGCCGCCGAAATGGGCGTGTACCAGGGCAACCGCCCATCGCCCGCTGCGCGCTACCTCCAGGCGCTTCCCCGCTGACAGTCCACAGCACCGAGGAAAGCCGTGTGCGCCATCCGCTTCGACGAGGCATCCTCGGTTTTGACGCCTACCAATGCGATCGGGGGCACACGCTCTGGCGGGAGATCGACACCGTCGCGGGCCAGGCTGGTCTGGCGGAGGTGTTGTCCTGGATCGACCCGTCACCGGCAGGACAAGACACGGCGACCGGCATGGCCCCACGTGAACAGGTAGGATCGATCTGGTCCGTCGCTTGCACGTCCCGTTCTACGAGGAAGCCCGGCCACGGTTCGGGAGTGCTCCTTTGGCGGTGGTTGCCGACGGTACCGATCCTGACCATCCGAACGCTTTGGATCGGATCGCCACAGGCCACTACCTCGACGCGTAGGCCGCTTGCCGGTGCCAGCGCTTTTCTGATAGGGCGTACGGCTGTCATGGCGACGAAGGGCCCTTCCAGGCAGCGGGGATGCGGTGGACTGGACCCAGCTCACCTGGCGTGCACAGAGTTCGGACATCCGTGCAGTCCGCTTCGGACATTGACAGGAGAACACTGCCACACACAGGCAATCCCTCGACTCCGAAAAAATCGATTCGCGCTCAGAAAAATTCGGCAATCCGATGATGGATGCACCGAAACCGCACACACAGCAACCTCAACAACCGTGAGCAGTCCAAAAACAATTTTTGCAAGAAAATGTCGACGACAACAAACTCGGTGACACCGCTCGAATTCCTCACCCCTACCCTGCCGAGCGCATGTGCGATCGGTATCGAAGCGGTATTCGCCGCGGCCAGAACCAAGAACAGGCTTGCCGAAGCTATTGCGCTCTACCGCGCAGCTCAAGCCATTCATCGCGGCTCATTCACGCTGGATACGCTAGTCAAACCTCCCACCCCCACGTTCCTTCTCCACTCTCTGTCGAGAGTCTCGGTAAGGCTCGCATCGACGCGCTGTAACGCGTTTACCGAACAAACAATAGAGATTCCCATTTTTGATACGTAGGCGGTTCGGCTGCCCGAGATCGTGGCGGCCGATCCGGCCAGAACACGGCGAACGCCGGCTCCGTGGCCGAAGAGTGCTACGCCATCGCTGCCGATCGTGCCGTCCGCGACGTCCCCGCGCACTCATCCAGCACCTCGACCGACTGATGCACGTCCAACGGGGGAACGCTGCATCCCTCGCCGCAACGGAGCACTGACCTGTTTCGAGCGTGTGGTGTTCACCTGCGCTGGTTCCGCGAGAACCACTCGACACCTGGTACTCCGGCAAGGCCCTCGACCCCGGCGGATTCCCGCTGTGGATCTCCGATGCGATGCCCGGCGCGGACACACGTACCTCCATCGCATGCGGCTGACTGACCTGAAAGTCTCGCCGAACTGCGGCGGCACGACCTTCACCAGGCCGGCCAGGTATTCCACCGCGCCGCCGGGCACTTCCTCGGAGTAGCGGGGAACCGGCCGGCGATCTCGTAAACTTCAGTAGCACCGCGAACCCCAGCCGGGTCGCACCGGACTTGTTGCCGATCAGTGGCCAGTCGGCGTCAACCAGCATTCAGGACTCGATCAGCTCGTCCGGTTCCCACTCCCGCTTCACGGCCGCGGACAGTATCCCCACATCCACGACACGAACAGTGGCCATTCCTCATCTGGGACGTCATCCACGCGCGCCCCCGGTCACAACAGACACGATCGAGACCGCCGCTCCTCGCGCTGATGCGGGACAACGACCACGGTCGTCACCGCGGCGGCCACGGACCGATAGACGTGCCGAACAGCAGGTGCGCCAGGCTCTGCGGCCATAACCGGTACTCCGGAGCAGAACTGGCAGCCGATCACGATGCTGCCACGATCGCCCAGATGGTCACCGACATACTCGACGGCACGGCCGAACAACACCATCTGCTGGCCGGCGCCCGCCCCTACAGCCTGGATGACGCCACCCTCGAGCACGTCGAGCGTATGTACCGGGAGGACCTGGACGGACACTTGACGCTCGAGAACCAACTCGCCCGCTGGCAACACAACCACCCCGGCGCTGAGGGCTTGGCCGGCCTCGCCGGCCGGATCGGCCAGTTGCGCCCGGCCTCCCAGCGCGTGCTCGACCTTGCCCGCCAGCAGCGGGCCAACATCATCGAGGCGCTGACGGACAAGTCCGACCTCCAGGTGGGCCTGGAGGCCCTTGGTCAACCGTCCACTCTCCGCCGACGACCCGGATGGATCAGGTCCGGCTCGCTGATCAGCTACAAGAGCCCTACTTTGGGGCTCGCCGCAGCTTCGGGAGTGCCGGGCCTTGTCAGTCCGGCGGTCACGATCCGGTCAGTGCCTGGCCGGCACCGAAATCCTGGCCCGCAGGGGATCGTTGATCTAGCCAACCCTGTAGCTGTAGGGCAGGCCGGTCAGCTCGCACCCCTGGCCGGCCAGATTGTTCCAGGTGTCCACGTACACCGTGCCATGCACCGTGCTGCCCGGCGCCGCGGTGGGTTTGATGGTCAACGGCAGCGTCGCCTTGCCACCGGCCGGGATGAACACCGGCGCCCCGGCCGGGCCTCCCACCGAGGACAGCCAGAAGTCGCCGGTCGACGACATGACCGCCGGGTCGAACGCTTGGGTCCGCGCGGTCAGCGTCGCGGTCGCCGTACCCGGTGCCGCGGTGCCGTGGAACGGGCCGAGTTCGCCTATGTCGGTGCTCCACTGTCCGAACGCGACCTGACCAGCCGACACATCCAGCACCACGTGGCTGCCGCTGCCGTGCACGCTCGGATTGCCATCGACGTAACCCAGGTAGACCCCCACCGGCAGGCTCGCATGCACCGTTTCGGTGATTGTGCCGGTGTGCGGCGGAACCAGCCAGGACGGCGGCGACGTGGTCGCGGTGTCCTCGGGCAGGTTCAGCGTTGTGTTCCCGGAGGTCGGCTTCATGGCCAGGTCGGCCTGCTGGTCCAGCCGTGGGTCGAGGAAGAAGTACGCCCCGGCCGCTCCAGTGTTGGTCACCGTCACGCTGGCCGTTCGCGACGCGCTGAGCGGTGCCCCGGCTGGCAGCCCGGTGGCCGACACCCGCACCGAGCCGAACCGTACCGTGCCGTGCACCTGCTCGCTGATGTCGTTGCCGCTGACGTTGCCGACCACCTGCGCGATCAGTAGCCAGCGCCCCGCCGCCGGCCGGTTCACCACCATGGTGGCCGCGCCCGTGGCCGGCCCATGGCCGCTGCCCCAACTGCTCTCCACCTGGTTGACATCGCTGGCCAGGATCTGCCCGTCCGGTGTTGCCAGGTAGAACGCGAGCATGGTGTTCGGGTCCGGCGCGGTCACGTCGACGGTCATGTCCGGCTGGCCGGCCGGCACGTCCAGGTAATAGCCAAGATACTGGTCGATGCCGCGGCCCACCCCGCCGGTGATCGTCGCGGTGAACGTGCCCGGGGCCGGAACAAGCGTCCGACGAGCCAGCGGCACGGACAGGCGCGTGCCCAGGCCGGAGTCGACCTGCAGCGAGGCGGGTGCGTCTCCGGCCTGGTCGGGCAGCGGCACGGCCACGTCGAACGTGGCCGAACTACCACCAGGGATGATCTTCGTCTGCGGGCCGATCCCGGCCGAGGTGTGGTCGAAGCCGGTCAATTGGAGGTGGACCGGGCCGCGGTAGCTGCCCGGTGTGTTCGGCGGGCCGTCGTACCATGCCCAGTTCGGGCCCCAGAGGACCTTCTCCGTCCAGGTGCCCGGGGTCGGGTCCTGCACCCCGGCCTCCTGGTGGTTGGCGAATCCGTAGTCGTAGGACGCCTGCACCAGCCGTCCAGCCGGGTCGAAGAGCTCGAAGCTGAGCTGCCCCGACGTCGCGATACCCGGCCACGCCATCTCCGCCCGCAGCCACTGTGTCCCGGGAGCAACGGTGAAGGTGGTCGTCGGTGCGGCAAGTGGGTCCTCACCTGGACCGCTGGTCTGCGGGGGCGCGGCGTCGGTGACCTGGACGGTCCTGGCCGTAGAGAAGACCTGACGGCCTAGAGCACGCGAGCCGAGCGTGACGACCTGCGGCCGCCTCGCGGTGTTGGTCAGCGTCACTGAGGCGCGCTGCACGCTGCCGGCCGCACCGGTGACGTCGACCTGGGTCGTGGACGGGATCAGCGCGGAGCTGGTGTCGCTGCCGGTGCCGATCGCCTGCGCGGCGCGCACGGCGGCGTAGCTGTCGAGCAGCCCGGAACCCTGCTCGTCAGCGGGCGCGTGAAGGTCGGTCGCGGTGCCGGTGAGAAGCTGTTTGACCAGTTGAGGCATTGGCTTCGCGCCTTGATGGGCATCGGCGTAGGCCTGGATGACCAGCGCCGCCGCCCCGGCCGCGAACGGGCACGCCTGGCTGGTCCCGCCGAACACCTGGGTCGGGCCCGAGCAGTCGGGCCAGTGGTCCTTGTCAACCGTGCAGGCGGCCATCCCGTTCATCGCCGGGGCCACCAGGTCGATGTACCGGTTGTCCAGGCTCGGGCCGCCGGAGGACAGCGCGGTGATGTTGTTGTTCACGTAGCCCGGGTAGCCCTTGGCCAGTGCGCTGATCCGGTAGGCATTGGTCCCACCGACCGAGATCACGTCCGGCGAGGTGGCCGGATCGCCCACCGTCCCGGACTGCCCCGCGTCCCCGGAAGACACCACGACGGTAACCCCGGCGGCGGCAGCAGCCGCGTTGGCGAGCGAGATCGGGTCGTTCGCGCCGTCCGGGAAGGCGTACGCGTTGAGGGACTCCGACAGCACGTCGACCTTGTCGTGGGTCACGGCATAGTCGATGCCGCGCACGAACCCGGACTCCGGCGAGCCCTTCTGGCCGAACACCTTGATCGCAGCCAGTGAGATGTCCGGTGCGAAACCGCGGATCCGGAACGTGCATCCCGTGGGCAGCCCAGCATGCGGCAGCGCGGTGGCGAAGTCGTAGACCCTGCTGCCCTGCGCGGCCAGCGCGCTGGCGTCGCCGAACGGCTCGGCGCCGCCGGTCTGGTCCTGAGTGCCGTCGCCGGAGAAGTCCTGGTAATCGAAAATCACATGGCTGCCGTCGGGACGGACGAACTCCGGATTGTCGACGTCCATGCCACCGGCCAGAAACGCGGCCTTCACGCCCTTGCCGGTCGCGATCCGCTGTGCGGTGGGCCGGCTGGGGTCGGTCGAGGCGGTGCCGGTCAAGCTCAGCGCCTCCGGTTCCAGCAACGGCCGGCTCGGGTCAGAAGGACACAGCGACGCGGCCGGATTGGTGCCGGACCTAGCATTCACGGTTGCCGCGCTCGGCTGATGCGGCAATGGGATCATCCGGTCCGGCACCACCGCGGCGACCTGCGGATCAACCTGTAACCGGGCCACCTCGGCCGCGTCGGCATGGGCGGCGACCGCGCTGACCGTGCTGAACTGCTGAATGCCGGTCGCCCCGGACGCCCTCAGCGCGCCGACGATGCCGGTCTGGTCGGCAGCGGTGGCCTGCTGTCGCTGCTGCGCCTGGATCTTCGGCTTGAGATTCGGATGCTGGTCGCGCAGCACCACGATGACGGCCTGCTCGGCAGCAGCAGTGCCAGCGGCCACGCTGACCGGCGCAGTCATGGCGCACACCGAGACAACAGCTGCCACCAGACAGAAAGCGCGTGGTCCCCACATACGCAAAGAGCATCAGATCGCAGGATATTCAGACAATCCTCAAAACGATGAAAAACCGAAGCAACTATTCACACGGCGAGTACAAGCGGGCAAGGCGGCCTTGCCATCGGCAGCAAGCCTGCTGCGCACGGTATTGGTGACGTCATCCCCCACTACGTCCCGGCCACGGCGCATAACGGGTCTTCGAAGTTGTCCGGGCAGAGTGATCGCGGGTAGCGGACCGTAGCCTTCGGGGCTGGACACGAAGGACCCGTGGCTCTTTGTGATCATGGTCGTTCCTACGCAACCTGACCGAAGAACCACGGGCGTGCACAACGATACGACCTTGCTGCTCGGCCTGGACGGCCCGGCCGTCGATCACGTGGAGCTCGATGTCGACGGCACGCCGGTTGTGCATGTGATCAAGGAGTGGGTGATCATCCGCCCGCGGGATCTGCCCTCTGGTGGCGAGAGCATCCGCCTGACCTGGCACAAGCAGCGATGGCGCTGCCGGTCTGCCGAATGTCCGAAGAGGACGTTCGGCAGACGGTGCCGCTCGTGCCGGCTCAGGTCCGACTGACCACACGATTACTGCACGCGGCGGGAACAGTGGTGGCCACGGCCAAACTTTCATGTGGTGCAGCTCGCCAACAAGGCGCCGTGCGAGGTGCGGCGGCGGCTGACCTTCCAGCACCGAGGCCGCCGGGGCCACAAGACCGACCCGGAGTGGATCGCCTGCAACCGCCTGACCCGCAACTGGGAAGATCTGCGCACCGGCACCACCAACGCCAAGAGCGAGGGCATCAACCGTGCCGTCAAACTCGCCGCCCGCAACGCCTACGGCTTCCGCGACCCCAAGAACCAACGCCTACGCACACGCAGCGTCACCAGTAAAGTGACCGTGCCCGGCCAAGTTTGAAGACCCGTGATGCCTGCATCCTTCGTGACGGACGACATATCCGACAGTTGGCGACTGATAGTTTCACCAAGATCGAACAAGGCGGCAGCTTCGTGACCTACCGTCAGAAAAGGCTACCGCGCCAGCTCTCGACCCCTCCACTGTGCGCGAAGCCACTCGTCCACTCCACGTATCGGATGATGCGTGCGCTGAATCCCACTGATTGGGTTCATCTCGTCAGTGAAGGAAAACGGGAGGTAGATCATGAACCGTGTTGAGGCCGCCGTGGCCGTGGTCGTTGCCGAGGCGCCGGAGCAGCCGCTCCAGTTCGTCACCGACGTGCCGCCGCTGTTGTGTGGCGCGGTCGAGGTGGCGGCGGTGGGATTTGCCCAGATTGCTGCAGTCAACAAGACCTTCGGCCTGTTCAAGCACGTGTTCGGCACGAGCCACGCCGAGGAGGGCGCCCCGGTGAGCGGCACTGACCAACGGGCGACCTTCGCTGACCTGTCGGTCGCTGCGCTGAGCCAGGCGCGTTCTGACCTGGACTGAGTTCACTCCGGTCAGACTGGTGTCCATGACTGCCTGATGGTGGCCGTGGACACCAGCGGCCTGCCGAGGCCCGAACGGCTCAGCGCGTGCGCAGGTGGCGGAGCAACGCCACCCCGGCGGCGATCACCGGAACCGGAATCGCCACGGCGAGCATGGCGGCCTTCACCCCGGCCGAGGGCGCCGCGCCAAGCGCGATGGCGACGTCGGCGGCGTCGCTGCATGTCGGCCTGCTACCAGGCCACTATGCGCCAGGCACTGCCTGCGGCGACGATCGTGGTCGATCACTTTCATGTGGTGCAGCTGGCCAACAAGGCACCGTGCGAGGTGCGGCGGCGGCTGACCTTCCAGAACCGCGGCCGCCGGGGCCACAAGACCGACCCGGAATGGATCGCCCGAAACCGCCTGACCCGCAACCGGGAAGATCTCACCGACGAGCAGGTCACCACGATGTGGACCAAACTCGAAGCGGCCAGGCCGATCGGCACCAGCATCCTCACCGCCTAGATCGCCAAAGAAGAACTGCGTGGCGTCCTGGCCTGCAACCGCGAGAAGTTCGAGCCGGCCGTGGTGCGCAGGCGCCTGTACAGCTTCTACACGTGGTGCGCCGACAGCGGCATCACCGAGATCACGCAACTGGCCACCACCATCGAGACCTGGTGGGAGGGCATCGAACCGTTCCTGCGCACCGGCACCACCAACGCCGAGAGCGAGGGCATCAACCGCGCCATCAAACTCGCCGCCGCAACGCCTAGGGCTTCCGCAACCCCCAAGAACCAACGCCTACGCACACACAGCGTCACCAACAAAGTCACCGCGCCCGGCCAAGTTTGAAGACCCCGCATAACTCGAACACACGACCGCATTGCCGTTGGCCATCGGCGTTGGCGGCGGCCATCCGCGCCTCCCATTCCCGATCGAATCGCGAGCACGTGATGGTCGTGAAGGCGCCGACATTGCGGATGCACATCCGAGCCAGACCGGCTGTCACCATCCCCGTCGTCGACGACGCTCTCAGCCTGGATTGCCAGGGCAGCGGTGAAGCAATTCGGGTGTCGGACCACTACCGGCGGACCAGCGCCCACGCGTCCAGCAACAGGTCCGCCATTCACGGAATTCCATGGTTAACGTTCGAAATTTACTCGTTGGCGAACTTTCTTCCCCAGCCGAGCCGCATGGATGTGATAAACAGCAAGAAAGCTCAACCGGAAGCCTCAGAGAGTAGACCGTGCCCAAAAAAAGTCGCTTGACCACCCTAACGCTCGGCGTGGCGCCGGGTGGACTCTGCGTCACGGTCGTCGCGTGGCCGGCCGCGGCCGACGAGAAGCCCCCGACCTCTAGCCGTTGGCACCACCAGCACACCGTCGGCGTCAGTCGCGCCCGGAAACGGAGTGAGTACGCGGCATTGGCACGGTGCGGTAACGGCGCCTGACACGGGGCTCCGCCGGCCGCGAACGATAATCCCGCGGCTACCACTCAGCCCGCGGCGCGATCTGTGTTGCCGGCACGGGCGACCTCGGAGGTACCCGACGGGACTGACAGGCACCTGCACACTAGCGGTCCACCGTCCAACGAAAATGGTGATCACATGCGCTTCAGATCGATACTCAGGTCTCTCAGTGTGGCTGCGGTAGCCGCGGCCTTCGGGCTGGTCACATCCAGCGTGGCAATGGCCGTTTCCATCGTTCCCTTTGATGCCGGAACCAGCACCTGCACGGCCGACACAAGCAAATGCCACCTGTTCCACTTCAAACTCGACGGCCATTCACACACTATCTCAATTACGACGTTCAACGACCCCTGCTCGTCCTGGAATACCGCAAACAGCTACAAGGTCACCCGAAAGAACAGCGCAAACTTCTGGCTCGACCCAAACAAGGACAAGTACTTCTTCGTAAATTTCGATTGGCACGCTGGCAATGACATGAAGAACGACATGGTAACTTACCCGTGCGGCGGAGGTGCGGTTGATTACGCGTTCCCCAACAATCAAAACCGGTGTTGGTACCTCATGACCCTGAAGACAACAGGCCAAAACTGTAACTGGGGCTAGCCAGCCGCTTCCTGGCATTTCAACTCGATAGGCGCCAATACAAAGAAAGGCGCTCCTGAACTGTAAGGATATGACTCGACGATGATCATGTCTGAACAGTTCAGGAGCACTTTCTGGTGATCAACCCTACCAAACGGCTGCGGCTGTTCTCCGCCGCCAGACTGTCCCGCTATACACACCAAGTGCCGCCTTTCACCGACCCGATCACCGCCGCGCTGGCCCGTCGGCAAGCACAACAGGTGTCCCTTGAAGTAGCCGCAATGCCCGCACCAGCCGAAACTCTTCCACTTCTCGTCGACCTCGCTGCATACTCCCCCGTGGTCGGCCCGATGTGACGTTCGAACCGATGCGCTGGCCGCGCGCCGGTGGTCCTGCGAGATCTTCCCTTCATCCGCGCCGGCGTGTGCTTGAGCGGGCGTGGACCGTGTGGTGCGTGGCGTTGTGGTCTTCTCGCCAGTCCATCAAGTGTCCAGTCGGGTCGTTTGGATGGGGCGTGATCACCTCGGCGTAGTTGGACGTCGCGGTTGCGCCGCCGGCGACGACCAGACGGATGCCGGCGTCGACCGCGACTTGTGGTTGGCCCGAGCAGCGGTAGCTCGCACCAGGCTCTGCGAGGCGCACGGGGTACGACAGCTCGGATGGGGCGCAGGCCACCTACCGCTGGTGCGAGCATCGACAAGCCAGAGATCGACGGCGGCCGTGAGTGGGTGGCTCCGAACCGGCAGAACGCGTCCCTGCGCGGACAACATCCCACACACACCAGCCGGGTGCGCGTAACCGCTTGGACGGCATGCGTCAGCACGCACATCGTGGCGCGCCGATGGCTCTCGACCCGCTTGCGCACCGGGCAGGTGTCCATCCCGAGTTGATCCTCACCGGTCCTGGTTGTCACCCTCGACCTTCCAGCGCAAGCTAGTGGCTCGTCACGCGACCTTGGTCGGGTAATGGGTCCAGGACCGGATCGGTGAGTCGGTCGCAAACCCGGTCTTGGGTCGAGCACGGGCGTTGCGCCAGCGGACGTAGGCCGCGATCGCGGCGTTCTGCTCGACGTGACTGCGGTGATCGGTCCCGTTGAGCGCGAAGTAGCGCAGCGCGGCGAACTCGGCCTCGATCCAGTTCAACCACGAGCCGTAGGCCGGCAGGAACACCAACTCGACCGCGTTGACCGCGCACCACGCGCGGACCTTCGGGTGGCGATGCGGGGAGAAGTTGTCCGCGATGACGTACAACTTCTCCCCAGGCCAGCGGGCACGCAGCGCCATGAGCAGAGCAAGGAACTCGCGATGGCGTTTGCGGTCCCGTATCCGGTAGAAGATCTTCCCGGTGGCCAGGTCCAGAGCGGCCAGCATATGCATCACGCCGTCGTAGCGGTTGTAGGTCGCACGCTGCCGCTGTGGGTTCCCGCTCGGGCGCCAGGCCTTTCCCTTGCGAGGCTGCAAGTTCAGCGGACCGAACTCGTCCACGCAGACCACGCGGCCGTCGTCGGGTGGACGGTCGTAGAGGTCCAGGATCCGGTGCATCTTGGCGATGAAATCCGGATCCGTCGACGCCTTCCACGTGGTCGTGGTCTGCCACGACACGCCGCCGGCGCGCAGGATCCGACGCAGGGTCTCCGTCGAGATGGCCACCACGGTGCCCCGGTCGAGCAGGTGGGCGCGCAACTTGGCCAGCGACCACGTCGCGAACGCGGTGATGCCCCAGTCGGCGGGGGACGTCCGAGCGATCAAACAGATCCGCTCACGGATCTTGTCACCGATCGTCTTCGGTCGTCCCCCGCTCCATTTTGGACACCGTTGGCGAATGCGGACGGCGCTACCGCGTCCTAGATGATCATGTTCGTCACAGAGGACATGATGGTCAGTGGAGGTTGGGGTGTCGTTGCGTCTGCGCAGCTGGGACGTCGTTCCAGACGAAACGGCTCGCGTTGCCCGGATGGTGTTCCCCGAGGGGTGCCTGGCGATGCGAACGCGGGACGTGCTGGGACCGGTCTTCACCGACACCGACTTCACCGACGCGTTCCCGCGCCGCGGCCAGCCAGGCCTCTCGCCAGCACTGTTGGCGCTGGTGTCGGTGCTGCAGTTCGCCGAGGGCCTGTCCGATCGCCAGGCCGCCCATGCGGTTCGCGCACGGATCGACTGGAAGTACGCCCTGGGCCTGGAGTTGGCTGACCAGGGCTTCAACTACTCGGTGCTCAGCGAGTTCCGCACGCGCTTGATCGACGGCGGGATGCAGCGGCGGATGCTGGACGCGGTGATCGATGCCGCCAGCCGAGCAGGGCTGCTGACGGCTGGCGGTCGCCAGCGCACCGACTCCACCCATGTGCTGGCGGTGGTGCGGGACCTCAACCGGCTGCAATTCGTCACCGAGACGCTGCGCGCCGCGTTGAACGCGCTCGCCGCGGCCGCACCGGACTGGCTGGCCAGCCTGGCCGAGCCGGAGTGGTTCGACCGCTACAGTGCCCGCTCGGAAGACACCCGGTTCCCAAGCCGGTGGGCAGCCCGGACCGCCCACGCCGACCAGGTCGGCGCCGACGGCATGGTGGTGCTCTCTGCGGTCGCCACGTCCACAGCACCTGCGTGGTTGCGGGAACTTGCGGCGGTGGAGTTACTGCGCCAGATCTGGGTGCAGCAGTACCACGTCGTCGACGGACAAATGCGCTGGCGGGACAAGAAAGACTTGCCACCGGCGACAATCCGCTACTGCTCGCCGTATGACCCGCAGGCCCGGACCGGCACCAAACGCGTGGCGTCGTGGAACGGCTACAAGGTCCATCTCACCGAGACCTGCGAACCGGACGCCCCGCACCTGATCACACACGTGACCACCACGCCTGCCCAGGTCCCGGACATGGCCGTCACCGCGACGATCCACACCAGGCTGGCCGAACGGGAACTATTGCCGCAGATGCATCTGGTCGACGCCGGCTACATCGACGCCGAACACCTGGTTGATGCGCGGGAGAAGTACGGCATGGAACTGCTGGGACCTGCCAAGCCCGACAGCGCTTGGCAGGTCGGCGTCGAGAACGGGTTCACCCTGGACCAGTTCAGCATCGACTGGGAAAGCCAGCGGGCGACCTGTCCTACCGGCATGATCGCGACATCCTGGAACGCCGACCAGTCCCAGGATGGTGTTCCCGTTGTCCGGGTGCGGTTTCCGGTCTTGGCCTGCCGACCATGCCCGGTCCGTGACCGGTGCACCCGCTCCAGCGCCGGCCGTCGGCTGACCCTGCGACACCGTGCCCAACATGATGTGCTGCAACAGGCGCGCACGATGCAGCAGACCGAGCAGTGGCAGCAGCGCTACCAGCACCGCGCCGGCGTCGAAGGCACGGTCGCTCAAGCCGCCCGCAGCTTCGGCCTCCGGCGTTCCCGCTACCACGGCTTGGCCAAGACCGCCTTGCAGCACCTGCTGACCGCGGCCGGGATCAACCTGCACCGTCTCAACGCGTGGTGGGAGGACACACCTTTCGCTGCCACCCGGACATCACACTTCGCTGCGTTGCGTCCTACCGGTTGATGCCAGTGGGCTGGAGTTCGCCAACGGTGTCCATTTTGGGTCCAGCGCGTCGAACCCCCGCTCGTTGAACCCGTGGATCACATCGCGCACGTAGTCGGCGCTGACCTGCAGCAACGACGTGATGTCCCGGACGGCCTGGCCCTGGCCCGACATCAGCACCACAATCGCCCGCCGCAGCTTGACCGGGTCCCTTCGCGGTCCGGGTCACTCGCTGAAGCTTGCGGCCTTCCTCCATCGACAGCGCCCGGACGAACACCTCGGGTCGACGAGCCACAACCACCTCCCACAGTCGATCTGTGGGTCCAGGCTGGCCCACCCCCAGCGAAGATCAATTACCGGGTTAGAGTTCCGAGCCGAGCCACTAGTAGGACTTTGTTACTTCGGGATGGAGTGTGAGATGATCTTGGAGTGATGCCCGCCGAGTTGGACGCTGTGCGTGACCGCCTGGAGGAGTTCGCCGGTGAGGTGTTCGCGCCGTTCTCGCGG
>NZ_QUNO01000042.1 GCF_003387475.1 Kutzneria buriramensis
GGCTGGATCACTACAACACTGAACGGGCACACACCGCACTCGATGGCCACCCACCCATCAGTCGCACACAGTCACCAACGTGACGGCCAAGTACATCTAGTAGAAGTAGAGGCGTGCGTCCCCTGCGGCATCAGTACCGGGACAGCTGGTTCGGCGCTGGCCGCTCCGGCTCCGGGCGCCGGCAGCGCTGCCGCGCCGAGTGCCACGGTCGCGGCACGACTCAGGCTTGTCCGGCTCTCCTCCTCTTCACGCGATACATGGCTGTGGTGTCACCGTACGGGCCGTGGCGGTGCGAATTACATGAGTAAAGCTCACTAGCGAGAGAGTTCGGAAGACCCTCGCCAAACTGGTCCCGTCGATATGTCGATACCTTCCTCGGCACACTGTGGAAGCGCGTCGGCTGGAGGACCATGGCGGCCACCGCTCGATCGGAGTGGACCCCGTCCCGGTCGGACCGACCACGCCCTGGCCAGCTGTCTCACCGCACGCGAGCGTGGACACGCATCCGCATACCGCCCAAGGGTCTCAGCGAGACACTGGCAACGGGGCGGACGCGCTGGCCGGGCAACTCGGTCAAGCGCCAGCGGTCGATGATGGAGGCTAGGGCGAGGGTGGTCTCGGTGATGCTGAACTCATCGCCGATGCATTTGCGGGCGCCGCCTCCGAACGGGATGAAGGCGCTGCGCGGAGGTGGCTGGTGGCGCTCCTTGTCCCACCGGTCGGGATGGAATTGCGTCGGGTCGGAGTACAGGTCGTCCCGACGGTGGATGACGTAAGGGCTGTAGACGACGTTCGCGCCGACGGGCAGCAGGTGGCCACCGAGCTGGGTGTCCGTGGTGACTGTGCGGGTGACCATCCATCCCGGCGGATACAAGCGCAGGGTCTCCAGGACGACGCGACCGGTGAGCTCCAGTCTGGGCAGATGCTCCCACCTGGCAGGCGCGCCGCCCAGGACTGACTCGACTTCGGCATGCACCCGGTTCTCGATGTCCGGGTTGTGGGCCAGCAGGTGCAGCGCCCATGCCATGGTGGTCGCGGTGGACTCCGCACCAGCCATGAAGAACGTGACGAGCTGCTCCCTGAGTTCGGTGTCGGTCAGTCCGAGGCCATCGCTTGTATCGCGGGTGGTCAGCAGGATCGACAGCAGGTCACCGAGGTCCCGGCCGCTGGCCCGGCGGTCGCGGATGACGTCGCTGACCGTCCGCTGCAGGCGGGTGTTCGCCCGACTGTAGCGGCGATTGTGGGGTGTCGGCAGTCGGCTCCACAGAGGCGGCAGGATCATCCGACGGTAAGCGCCCGCCATGACGGTGTTGATGTCGTCTAGGGTCTCCTGGAACGCGGTGGGCGGTAGCGTGCCTGAGAACACCGTGTCCATCAGAATTCTCATGCTGAGATGCATCATCGCCCGCGGTACATCGACAATGTGGCCGTCACGCCATGAGTCCGCGACCACGGCGACCTCGGCCGACATGGCCTCCGCGTAGGTGGACAGGCGGTTCCGGTGAAAGCCCGGCTGGGTGAGCCTCCGCTGGCGTCGGTGTCGGCTGTGTGGGCAGGAGGCCAGGCCGTCGCCGATCACTTCCCGAAGCCGGGTGAACAAGGGGCCGCCCTTGTCGAAGGCGCGGTCGTTGATGAGCACCTGCCGGGTCAGTTCCGGATCGCAGACCACGGTCGCACCGACGGGGCCGAGGTGGATCTGAACGAGATCGCCGTGCGCGGGAAGCGAGGTCAGGAACCGCAGCGGATCCCGGAGCAGCTGCGGGATGTGGCCGAGCAGGGGCAACGCCCCTGGAGCGCGTGGCACGCCAGGGCGAGACGGTGAGTTCGAGGACATGGCGGGTATCTCGCTCTCAGGACTCACAGACCACGGTCCACCGCCGTTGTCGACAGGGACAGCGGCGCCGCGTCCAGCGGCATGCCCACGCCGTACCGCGCGGTGCGATAGGCCCAGTCGGTCCAGCCGCTGATGAAGGGACGCGTGGCCGACCCGATGTATCGCCGTAGTTCCGGGTCGGCGAAGGCCAGGACCTCCTCTTCCTGTCGCTGGTAGTCCTCGATGCTTTGGTAGAAGGCCGCTTCGGCGGCATCGAGCGCTTGTTGGGGGGAGGAGCCGCTTTGCCGGCGCAGGATCTCCGGGATACTGAACCCGTTGGATCGCTCAGTCATGATCTCCTTGGGGTAGGAGATCACGTCGTTGAGCCAGCAGGTGGTCGCGGCCGACAGCCAGACCAGCCGCTCGACCCTGTGATCGCGAATCTGCGTCACGGGTATGCCGTATCCGCCCAGTATTTCCTCCAGGCGCAGCACGAAGACCGGAAAGGCGCTGAGCACCCTCATGGGGCGATACTGCGAGAGGTCGATGGGGTGGCTGACCCTGGCGACCTGTGCCTCCCAGAGTATCGCCATGAGCGTCGAGTAGGCAGCCTCACGCAGTCGTCCCAGTTGGTCGGCGGATGCCAGGGAAGCGGTGCGGTGCCACAGGTCCGCGAAGGACGCCACCAGGCCATGCTCTCCGGAGTTGGGGGTGAGACCTGTCCTTTTGATCACTGACACCAGGCGCGGCAGCAGCCCGAGTGCCGTCGCTTCCAGTTCCTCGCTTTCTGGGTAGCCGCCCCAGAAGTCGTCCTGGAGGAAAAGCCACATGTTCCAGTCGTTCGCGAGGCGAAGCTCGGCATAGCCGAGTTCGGGGTTGGTCGCTGCCGACGCGTAGCCGCACATCAGGCGTTCGTAGTAGCGGCCGGCCTGCTCCGCGGTGTTGAGCAGTCCCCAGCGTTGCACCCAATCGCGGGTCGGGCCGTCGATACGGTCCACGTGCTCGTTGACGACTACAGGAAATGGTGTGCGCAGTTCTGGCATGCGAAGATCCATAATTTTCCTTAGTGTGACCTTGGCTGAGATGGAGAAGCGTGCGAATTGGTCACGCCTGTTTTTCGGATCGCCGGGCGATGTGGGTAGCCCGTTGTCGGCGGGTTCGCAGGTTGCTAGTGTCCGCGTTCTGTCGCGTACCGGGCCAGTTGGTGCAGCACCGTCACCCTGTCGGCAGGGAAATTCGCGCTCCGCAGCACGGTCATCGCCTGCTCGCAGCGTTCGTCGATCATTTTCTCGATGGTGGCACGGGCTCCGGTGACCGTGAGGATCCGCCTGACCTCTGCTGCTCCGGCCTCATCCAGGCTCGCGTTGCCCACCAGGGCGCGCAGTCGCCTTCGCTGGGCGTCGTCGGCCCGCCGCCACGCCACCGCGAGCAGGGCGGTGTGCTTGCCCTCGCGTAGATCATCGATGGCGGGCTTGCCGGTGTCGGCTGGGTTGGCGAACACGCCGAGCAAGTCATCGCGGAACTGGAACGCCTCGCCGAGGGGGGCGCTGTACGCGGTCCAGATGTCGTGCACCTCGGGCGCGGCTCCCGCCAGGGTCGAGCCGAGCTGCAACGGCCGCTCTATCGTGTATTTGGATGTCTTGTACTTGGCGACTTCCAGCGCGCTCCCCATGTCGCTGTCGAGCACGCCAGTCGTGAGCAGGTCCAGGAACTGGCCGCTCACGGTCTCGGCGTGCATGGCCTCCAGCAGTGGCCACACTGCCGCCGCCTTGGCCGGTTCGAGCCCGGCGGCGCGCGCGAGCTCATAGGACCAGCATAGGGTGAGATCGCCCAGGAGAATCGCGACGTTGCCGCCGAAACGCTCGGAGTCCGCACGTGTCGAATACGCGGTAGCGATCTGTCGGTGAACGGTTGGGCGTCCGCGACGCGTGTCGCTGGCGTCCATGAAATCGTCGTGCAGCAACGCGAAAGCGTGGAACAGTTCCAACGACGCGGCGATCTGGAAGACATCCGCAGGGTTGTCGTCACCTCCCGCAGCATACCAACCGCTGTAGCACAATACAGGACGCAGCCGTTTCCCATTCGCGAGATACGTCCGCAGCCAGTCGACGAACAGTGGCGTTTGTGGTGTGACGGCTAGGCGTTCCTTGGTCGCGAGAAAATCTGTCAGTACCGCGTCGACGGCGGAGCGAACCTCGGCCAGTAGTGGATCGTAGCGTGTCGTCGTCATCGAGCACGCAGCCACGGGTCGGCCGACACCAGGGAGCTCATCGGACGATCGCCCTCCGGGCCGTAGGTCATGACGATCTTCTGGAGCCGGTGCAGCAGTCGGTCCGCGTAGTCCACCGGCACGAAGGCGGTGTCGTGCGTGACCATCAGCCTCAGCGAAGTGCCCTCCTGCCTGGCCAGCACGTTCAGCCCAGCGGGGTCCTGGTACTCCAACTCCTCGTGGTCGTCCTGACCTGGCTCGCTACGCAGGATCGAGCAGCCGGCCAGCCGCAACCCGGCCGTCGTGGCGATGGTCTCGAAGACCACCAACTGCGACTTGCCCAGCACGGTGACCATGTCTGGCACAATCTGGCAGAGAGCGGGTGTCGAGGCTCTCGCATGCCGGTAGGACACGTTCAGCTCCTCAGCTGCGCGCCGAAGGGTTTCCTCGAAGAACAGGCCATCGGGATTCTGTTGGCGCACCAGCACCGCGTCGGAGAACATTCCGACTGTCCGTGCCATCTCGGCGTTGCGTCTGGCCGCGTTGACCGTGTACAGCAGCATGTCCGGGCGGCTGCTGTCGGCCGCCAAGAGCGCGTGCGTCATCGCATACAGCGCCGCGTGCAGCGTCACACGGTTACGCCGTACCCGCTGCAGGAACTCCGCTGCTGGCACGACGATGTTGGTGATTCTGGTGTGGCGGCCGACCGAGTCCTTTCCCAACAGTTCCTCGGGCACCAGTTCGATGGGCGTCGCGCCCTCGAACTTCTTGGTCCAGTACGCGAGTTCGGCGGCACTCGGGGCGGGCACGGGCTGCCCGATCACGGCGCGGTAGTCGGGCGCCGGGGCCAGCCCGGAGCCGTGCCCGGTTCGGAAGCCCTCGTAGAGGCGAGTCAGCTCCTGCTCGATCAGACCGGTCGACAAGTCGTCCGCGATCATGTGGTGGGCCCGCAACGACAGCGTGTGCTCGACGTCGTCGTCGCTGATCAGATCAGCCGCGAAGACCCTGCCGGACGCCGGCTCGAGCGGCTCGGCCCGTATCAGGTCCGCAAGCCTCGTCCCGGGCCCCGCCGTGCGCAGCAGGCCAGTCGTGGCGGGACCGATCACCTGATAACCCTCGCCAGGCCGCATGTGGAGGGCTGTCCGCAGCGCCGCGTGCCGATTGACCAGTTCGTCCACCGCGTCGCCCAGCGCGTCGACGTTGAGCGGTCCACTGATCTGATAGCTGATGGACAGGGCGTAGTCGGGTCCGGTGACGACGTTCCGGCCGGTGGCCAGGTCATGCGCCACTGCGGCGTGCTGCAGGTCGGTGAACGGCAGCCGGCCATCGGGCTCGGGCGGCCGTGCGACGACGACTTCCTGAATGCGAGTCGGCGCGGTGGTCAGCCAACCCGTCAGGCCCGCGACCGTCGGTAGGTCGAACACGATCCTGATCGGTGCGTGGACACCGAATCCGTCGCCGATGCGGTGCGCGGCCTGGGCGGCCAACAGTGAATCGCCGCCCAACTCGATGAAGTCGTCGTGCAGGCCGACTTGGTCCACACCGAGCAGATCGGTGAAAATCGCGGCGAGCCTTCGCTCCGCGGGCTGGGTGGCGGCCACGTAGGCGGTGCTTGTTTCCGGCCGCGTGGCCGGCGGCTCGGGCAGCGCGGTGCGGTCGATCTTGCCGTTTCGGTTGAGCGGCATCGAGGGCAGTACGACGTAGGTCGACGGACGTTCGAACTCGGGCAGCAACCTGTCCGCGCGAAGCCGCAGCCGGGTACGCAGCGTCCCGGCATCCGGCGGATTTCGCGTCGCCGACGTCACATAGGCGACCAACGCGTCCGGATCTCGTTTCACGACAACTGCTTCACCGACACCTGGAGTGCCGCGCAACATGGCTTCCACACCGCCCAGTTCGACGCGGTGGCCGCGTACCTTGACCTGGTCGTCGAGCCGGCCGCGCAGTTCCAACCGACCGTCCGCGCGCCACCTGCCAACATCTCCCGTACGGTAGATCCTGCGCCGGGGGACGAACGGGTGCGGTACGAACTTGACCTGGGTCAGCTCGGGCATGCCGAGATAGCCTTGCGCCAGGTTGGCGCCGCCGACGCACAGCTCACCGAACTCACCTGGCGGCACCACTCTCAGATCGGCATCCACGACGAGGATCTCCGTGTTCACCACCGGAGTGCCGATGACCACGTCGTCACCGGGCCGCAGGAGGCCGCCTGCACACCACACGGTCGCCTCGGTCGGCCCGTACTCGTTGACCAGCTCGACATGAGGCATCAGTCGGTAGTGCTCGTTGACCAGCTGCGGGGGACAGGGTTCACCGCCCAGCAGGATCCGCCGCAGCGCCGGCGCCGGCTTGGTGATCGACGGCAGAACCACTCGGTACAACGACGGTGTGAGGTCCGCGTGCGTGGCACCGCCCGTGGACAGCGCGTCCGCAAGTTCGGTCAGCAGCGATGCCGTGTCGTCCGCCAGCATCCGCAACGTCCCACCTGAGGCCAGCGTCCACCAGATGCCGGCCAGGCAGGCGTCGAAGGCCATCGGGTAGACAGCGACGAACTGCCCGGTCAGGATGCCGTAACGGTGCAGACGGGCGTGGGTGGAGTTGGCAAGGGCACCATGTGAGACGGCCACCGGCTTCGGCTGCCCTGTGCTGTCCGAGGTGTGAATCACGTACGCCAACGCCTCTGGCCGGGGCACTGGTCACGCCTCGTCCGGTGATGACTCGTCGATCCCGGGGGCACCGAAGGCGATCTGCCGAACATCGCCGATGACACGGCGTTCCCGCTCCACCACGAGGTACCGAGCATTGACGCCGTCTAGCAGCCGGCTGACCAGTTCGTCGGGATGGTCGGCGTCGATGGGCACATGGACCGCCCCCGCGGTGAAGACCGCTGCCTGTGTAACCACCGCGGCCACCCCACGCGGTAGGCAACTGGCCACCAGCGTTCCGGGGCGCACGCCCAGATCTCGCAAGTACGAAGCCAAGCGCCGTACCTCGTCGAGAAGGCTCTCGTAGGTCAACTTTCTGTACGTGTCCTTGACAGCGACGATTTTCGGATACCGCTGAGCGGTGAGTCGCAGCATGGTGAGCACCGATGGGATCTTGAGAGCAACGGACACCTGCGCAACACCTACCTTCCGGCAGCCATTCACGCGCAGTGCTCAGGTGATGTCCAGAGAGTTCCCAGTTGTGCGGAAAAGATCGTCGAATAGCGGATCGGGGTGAAGCCGCTCCGGGGATCGTCGGGAGAGGTATGCGCGGCTGCTGGTCGGCACGGCGGATACAAAGTCCATTGTAGACGATCAGTCGATCCGGCGTCGTTGTGGCCTGTACGGCCGTGCGCTCATCGAACGGTGCACCACTTTCAGCCTCAGGCATCGGCGGGGATTTCTTCTCTGGTTGCGCATGGCACGACACCGCGAACGCGGAAAAGATGGTGCGCGTCGATCAGGTACCAGATAGAGCAGGGGCCGACCGTGATCGCCGGTGGACTGGCACGCGGGACTCGCTTGAGGAGAAAGACATCTCAGGTTTCTAGAAGTCAAGCCGCTGCAACGGAAGGAGGTGGAAACGTCCGATGTTCGTCATAGATCACCCCGGCCTTGAGACAGTGATGCAACTGGCCGAGGAACTTGTTGAACAGGTGGCGCTGGGCCTGATGGTTCCAGTCCCCGACCGCGCGGCGGACATCGAAGTGCCGGCGCGCGCCGGGGCTGGCGCGCAGCGAGGCCAGCGCCCACATCGGTCCGACCGCAGCCAGGCGCCGGTTCTTGATGTGCCGGTGGCTGACCACGGTCTTCTTCCCACTGGCGCGGGTGACCGGCGCGGACCCGGCGAACGCCTTGAGCCCGCGCGAATCGGTGAAGCGGTCGCGGTCGTCCCCGATCTCGGCGAGCACCCGGGCGCCGGCCAGCAACCCCAGGCCGGGGAAGCTGGTGATGATCACCGCGTCCGGGTGCCGCTCAAAATGCGAACGCACCGCCTCCGCCAACTCCTCGGCGGCGCGGCAGGCCGCGTCGAACTGGGTCACCAACGCCGACAGCTGCATTCCCATAGCGTTCTCGACCACGGCGGGCTGACGCATCTGCGGCGCCTGGAAGACCTGGTGCAGCCGTTCTTTCTCGAGACATCGGACGTCTGGAGATACACAGGCGTCGGTGAGAGCTGGAAGACCAATCCCTACTACACGATTAGGAGAACGGTGGCGCTCTCGTTGCGCGGCGCGCTGGTCGCCGTCGCCGTGTTCGCGACGGCGGCGCTCCTCGGCGTCACCGGCGCGTCGGCCGAGCCGATCGCCCATCGGCAGGTGCGCGTCGGGGATCGCGCGGACAACCTGACTCTTGCCGCGCCGACCGTGCTGGCGGCGAGCGGGCCGCCGGTGGCCACCGGCGGCAACGGGGACAACGAGGCACAGGGCGTCTTCGTCGCGCTGTGCGAGATCCCGGACTCGGTTGGTCCGAATGACTCGGCGAGCTTCACGGCTGTGCCTACGTCATGTCTTGGCACGCACGGGCAGGGCGGGACTTCCCATCGAGTGGTCAACGGTGTGATCGGACAGCACGCGTCCGGCTACCTGCCGGGTGGCTCGTTCGTCGTGGACCGCTCGCACGGCCGCTACGTCCCGGTCGACCTCCGGTGAGCGCCGCTGGCCGCCGCCGCGAGGTGTCCCGACGGCTGGTTCTCGGTGCGGGCGCGGCGTTCGGCTCCATGTCGATGGCCTCCGGCCCGCTCACCTGGATGTCGACGACTGGACTTGGCCCAGGACCGAACCTGCCGGAAGTCGCCGAGCTCACCCCGTTCCTCGACCCGTTGCCGACGCCGTCCCGCGCGACCCCCGTGCAGGTCGACGGGATCCATCAGCTGATCATCCCGCTGATGAACGCCACCGCACGGCTCCATGCCCAGCTGCCGCCGACCAGGCTGTGGACCTACGGAGGTACCGTTCCCGGCCCTACCATCGAGGTGCGCCGGGGATGGCGGCTCCGCGTGACATGGACCAACAACCTTCGGGGCACCGTTCCGTTGACCGCGGTGGAGGCGGCCAACACCAACTCTCCGTGGAACGCGCCGGGGCGTAGCGGCGCACTTCCGCGGCCTGACGTCGCCGCTCTGACGCCCTGGGCCGCGGCGCATGTGCACGGCGCGTTGACCGGCGCGAACAGCGACGGGTGGCCGGAGAACGTGCTGGCGCCGGGCGAGTCACAGCTGTCGGAGTACCCGAACGACCAACCCGCCTCGATGCTGCTGTACCACGACCACGCGATGGCCGTCACCCGCTGGAACGTGTTCGCCGGACTCGCGGGCTCCTACGTCATCCGGGACGACGAGGAGGACAGCCTCGGCCTGCCCCGCGGAGACGCCGAGATTCCCTTGTTCGTCTGCGACCGCAACTTCGACACCACCGCCGACGGCCGGTTGACTGGCGACCTGCTGCACAAGGTTACCCTGGTCAACGACATGGGCTGGATGCGTGCGCACACTGGCCCGTTCACCTTGGTCAACGGGGTGGTGTGGCCCTACAAGGACGTGCCGGCACGGTGGCACCGGCTGCGGTTGACCAACGCCGCCAACACGCGGCAGTACCACTTCCGGTTGGTCGACGAGCATGGCGAAACTGTTCCGCTGCACCTGATCGGCACCGACGGAGGCCTGCTCAGCGAACCGGTGCAGCTGTCCGACGGGATCGTGCTGGCGTCGGCCGAACGGGCGGACATTCTCGTCGACTTCGGCCCGTACCGGGGCCAACGGCTCGAATTGGTCAACGTCGAGACGAACCCTGATCCCGGTCCCTGGCCGCATGTGATGGAGTTCCGCGTGCGGCCGTCGCGTGTCTCCGACCCGTTTCGGCTGCCACGCACCCTGTCCCGCTCGTTCACCCGGGTGACCCAGGTGCCCGGTGACAGCCCGCCCGACCGGCTGGTCGTGCTCACACCGATGGGGCCAACGCAGGCCCTGCTGTGGGAGATGGCCAGGATCGCGACACCGCCGGGCCCGCTGCCCGCTGACGGGATCATCCAACTGGCGGAGGCCGACGGCTCGATGACCACGTATGAGCGACGCTCGGTCGCGTTCGGGGATCCGGCCCAGTTCACAGTGACAGCCGGTGGTTGGGAGCGGTGGCGATTCCTGCACGCCGCGTCGTCAGGCTGGCCGCACCCGATGCACCTGCATGCGTCCGGTTTTCAGGTTCTGCGTCGGGAGCGGTTGGACCTGCGCGGCTTCACCCAGATCGGTGCGAGGGGGTTCGGCACGTCGTCGCCGATCACCGTCGCCGGACCAGGCGCGGAGCTGCCAGGGGACACCGGGTGGAAGGACACGGTGCGAGTGCAGGCGGCCGAGTTGGTCACCGTCGCGACTCGATTCGGCCAGCCCTGCGGGAAGTTCGTCTACCACTGCCACATGCTCGAACACGAGGACATGGGCATGATGCGCCACTTCCGCGTCATGCCGCCGGTGCTGCGGGACCTTGAGATGCGCGACGACATGGGTATGGGGGACATGCATGGGTGAGTCTCGTACTTGTTGTGGGAGCTGAGGATCGTGCGCCCTGTCGGAGCCCGGCCCAGCGCGCATTTCTTGACAACTTCCAGCACGGCGCCGAACGAGTAGGGCCAGCCCGGGATGAACTGGGAGGCGTTCTTCGCGCGACCGTAGACGCGGCAGAACACCCCAACGCCCGCGTCGAGTCGAGGTCGTGCATACAGATCACACAGTCCTTTGGGCCACGATCCATCTCTCGCGAAGATGATCACCGCCAAGGGCTGCTTCCATGATCAGTCAGGGCGCTTGAACTCCCACCGAGCCCTCAAAAGACAAGCAGAGAGGATGCTTGTACATCACTCGATCGACACTTTCACACCTCTCTCAGTTTTCGTAAGTTTCGGATTCATGGACATACGGGTTGTCCGGCTGGTCAAACTAGCCACACTGACCGTGGCGTGCCGACCTATATCATGGGCGTTCAGGGCCCGGCGTCACGCCGGCGGAGTCACCCTGGTACGGGGCCGGGCCGGCGCATCTCGACCATGGCTGCGCTCCCGAAGGACCGGAACACTTCTACGGAAGGACTTCACCATGTCGTGGAGTAGCTGGCCGGGATCGCGAGCGTAGCTTCGGCGTCAGCGGCCACAGGTCACCTTTTGATGGTCAGCAACTTGAGGCTCGACATCTGTAACGGGCGCGGCGAGTGCCACTATCACAATCCGCGACGTGGCGACCGATGCCGTCAATGTCCAGCATTCGTCCATAGCGGAATGAGATGAACCAAGAAAGGCGCAGAATATGAACCGAGCGGGGGTCTGGCTAACTGGCGTGGTGGCGGCCCTCGGCCTGTCGGTGGGAACGGTGGTTATGGCCGCAGGAACAGCTGCCGCACAGGGCTGTTCCTGCGGGGCCGCAGCGGGCGTGTGTCGGTGTCGTCTACCGGAACCCGCTGGTCAACAGCATTCGCGTAAACGGTCGGTGCCTGATCGGCGGTGGCGGCTACCATTCGGACGTTATTGTGGACAGGTGTGCCACGCCGTACGTCCAGACTTACAGCGGGCGCAACTGTGAAGGCAACACTCTCAACTATGCATACATCAGGTGGTACTACCGGGGTAGTGATGGTTATCGCTGGGTGGTTATCAATCCTTATTACGCATGTGGCAGCTTTAGGGGCCCGCAGACGGTCCGGCCCGACTGTGTTACGGGTCTTCAAAATTGACCGGGGCCGAGTCTGGGTGAGTTCAGGCTTGCGGCTGCAGTGCGGCGAGTCCCCGTCATGTCGATCCCGGCCAACCTTGGAAAACCTGCTCGACCGCCTGCCTGTGCAAGCGCAGTCGCTCGGCCGCTCCCGGTGGACCTCGGCGGCGATCCTGCGGCGCTCGCCTTTGACCCAGGTCCTCAGCAAGCCGTCGTTGAAACCTACTCCTGGCGACCTCGGCGATCGTGCGGCCGGAATCGAAAAAGTTTCGCCACACCGCTAACCCCCAGCCTGTTCTTTATCGTCCAGTCCGTTGTGGGTCGATGAGGGAGACTGGGCGTTTGACTGTTTTGCCCACGTCGTAGCGGGTTGCCTGGCGACGGTTGCGTGAGCCACGGGGACGTCCGGGACCAGGTCTGGTGGGTTTGGGTGCCCGGGCCGGACATACCGGAGGCTGTCGCGTATTTGTTGCTCTCACGCCGTCAATACGGCGTTCGTGTTGTGGCAGGCGAAGAGTTTGCCGAGGTTGTGGACAGTCCCGAGGAGCTTGACCTCAGTGTCGACAGCGTCGATCCCCCGATGGTCGAGGCGGCGTCCGAATCGCTGGAACATCTGGGCGGAGCCGGGCTCGACCAGCGCGCCCCGCCGTTTGTAGAGGTCTCTGCCAGCGGGGGTGGCCAGCCGGGCGGCCATCTCCCGCCAGCCGGCGGGGACTGGCTTGTCGACTCGTGGGGTCGCCCGGCCGGTCTGCGTTCTCTCGTTGGCAACCGAGACCAGCAATGGCAGCCCGTCGAGCGCCTGGAAGTTCTCGGTGGAGGTGTAGCCACTGTCGGCCAGCCACGCTTCGGCCTCGTCGGCGATCCCAGCCGCCTGGCTGTTGCGCTGGGCCTTGCCCACCATGGGGACCAAAGCCGTCATGTCGGCGGGGTTGTCGTGCACGTCGATGGCGAGCAGCAGTTGGTTGCGGACGCTGGCGATCTGCAGGTTGTAGCCCTGGCAGTAGCCCCCACGCTTGTTCAGCATCAGCCGCGAGTCCGGGTCGGTGAGCGATGCCTGGGCCGTGGGCAACGGTGTCGGCAGGGGGCAGCGGGCACGCTCCAGCCCTGCCCGCGCCCTGGCCAGCCTCGCGCGTTGCCGAACGATGACGGTTTTGGCGTCCAACGGGACCGGGGGACGCCCGTTGGCGGCCCGCCAGCCCGTCGCCCGATCTTGGCGGGTTCGCCGGGCGTGGTCGTCCAACCTGGCCTGGTGGGCGGCGGTCACCGCGGCCAGTCGCCGCTCGGCCCGCGCGACCATCCGCTCAGCCGCCTCAATTTTGGCCCTGAGGTCGCTGGGCGGCGGCAGAGCCCGCTGGTAGAGCCTGTCCCCGGCCGCGCGGGCCCGCAGGAGCCGGTCGGCCAGGCGCGATAACCGGGCCGGCGCGCTGCGGCCACGCCGGTCAGCCCGCTCCAGCGCCTCGCCGGCGCCTGTGCCCTCGGCCCGCAGGGCGTCCTCGGCGATCTCCGTCATCAACCGGTCGATGTCCTGCTCCGCCCGCGCGATGGCCGCCTCCAGCCGGTCAAGGCACTGGTTCGCGTCGCGGCCCGCGCTTGCGTGCATCGGCGAGCCGTCCACCGCCACCGCGGCGAGGTCCACTAGGTCCTGCTGGGCGCACAACGTCAGCACCTGAACGAACAAGTCCTTGACGGCCAGGCGGTGGCGGCGGAGGAAACGGGCGACCGTGGCGTGGTCGACCTCGCGGTTGGCCATGATGACCCGGCAGCCCACGTCATCCACGCAGGCCGCCTCGATCCGACGCGACGAGCGGATCCCCTTGCTGTAGCAGTACAACACCAGGGCCAGCATCGCCGAGGGGTGGTAGGCCGGGCGTCCCCGTCCATCCACGCGGTAGCCGGCAAGGACGCCTGACAGATCCAGCTCTTCGACCACCTCCAGCACCTTCCAGCACAGATGCCGCCGAGGCAGCCAATCACGGATGTCCCGCGGAAGCACGAACGCAGCCCCAGGGCCGCCGGGGATGAAGTTGAGCGCCATCCACCGAGACTCCCGAGCGGATCCCCCTGAACAGAGCAACGACGTGCCCTTGACGGCGTAAGAGCAACAAATACGCGACAGCCTCTCACGTGTCCGGCCGGTGTCCCGAAACCGACCAGGCCCGGTCCTGGACGCCCCGCGGGAGTGCCCAACCGTCGGCCGGCCCCACGCCACGACGTCCACACCATGAGCAGCCCAACACACGAAATCCAGTCGAGGAAAGAAGAACCCGTCCACTAACCCCAGACCCCGCCGAACAGGTTAAAACTCAAGCTAGGCGTCGCGGCGATGCGCGGCCTGCCGGCCACGGCCAGGGCTGGCCCGGCTCCCTCGGATGCACCCGGACCCCGAGTTTCCGGTTCGCCACAGCCTGGCCCGAGGGGGCAGAATCCCTCATCGTCCCAACCTGAATCATGCCGGCATGGCTACCACCGGCACTCACCCCAGCCGAATAGCTACCCGACTTTTACGGGGAAGATCGTCGAATTCAAGCGTCAGTCACAATTGAAGTCAACCGACCAAACGGGTGAGACTTGCAGCTCGATAGGGTCGACATGCCAATTTACGTCCGTATAACTAGCTGCGGAAAAACGTCCGAAGGTTTCCGAAGATCGTTGACCGTGATACCGAAACCCTGCTTGAATTCCATTGCTTGGACTTATTTGCGACCCTCGAAAGGGAATTGCCGTGACCCGATCGACGACATCACCGGAGACCCTTCCCGCCACGCCGCCGCCCGCGCCCCTGCTACACCACGTCGGCATTCAGACCAGGGATCTGGCCAACTGCGTCGCGTGGTACCGGGACTTCTTCGGCTGCGCCGAGAAGTGGAGTCTGGCCGAGTTCTCCGAGCTGACCCACAGCCGGCTGCCGGGCATCCGCCAGCTGACCGAGGTCAAGGTCGGCGACCTGCGCTTTCACCTGTTCGATCGGGACGAGGACCAGCCCGACCTGCCCGGCGGAAACAAGACCCAGTTCCAGCACGTGTGCCTGGCCGTCGCCTCGCCAGAGGACCTCAAGGCCTGGCGGGACCGGTGGCTAGCGCTCCACGAGTCCGGCCGTTACCACTTCGCCGCCGACGAGCAGCCGACCGACATCGTCACCGACGCCGACGGCGTGCAGAGCTGCTACGTCATGGACGTCAACGGCCTTGAGTTCGAGCTGACCTACGTGCCCGGCGCTGACCGGTGAGCCCCGCCACCTCCGGGCTGACCGACCTGCCGGCGCGCAGCGGCTGGGACTTCGGCGACTTCCCTTACGGGCTGGAGCCGCTGATGCTGCCCGACCCGCTGCGCCAAGGGCAGCGCGGCGGCCCGCCGGGCCGGGACTTCGACGCCGACTCGGCCGAACTGCTGCGGGAGCTGGGCGCGCTGCCGCCGTGCCGGCGCGACGCCCCGCCGCTGGTCGATGCCGACCATTCGCGGCAAGTGTTCTGGTTCCGCTGGATCACCGGACACCAGACGACGTTCGCGGTGTGGCAGTGCCTGGCCCGCACCCTCAACGACGCGCTGGCCGAGCCGGACCGGCACCAGCACGTCGAGGTGATGTCGCAACTGGTCGGCGCGTACACCGCGATGCTGCTCTACACCGGCTCCTGTCCCACCGACCTGTACCACGAGGTCATCCGGCCCAGCATGTACCTGCAGCACCGCAGCTTCAGCGGTGTGTGGGCGCCGGACTTCGGCCCGGTGCGGCGGTTGCTGCGCGGGCGCAAGTTCCCGTGGTCCGACACGCCGCAGGGCGAGGAGCTGGCCCGGCAGGTGCGCGCCTACCACGAGGTGCACATGGGGGTGGCGGCCCGGCTCGTGCCCGACGGACGGTCGCTGCTGCAGGAAACCGCCGCGCAGACCCGCCTGTCGCACCTCGGGACGCGCGCCGTCGTCTACGACAACTATTTCCTGACGCTGCGCATCCCGGTCGACAACGTCGCGGTGATCCGGCAGTTGGTGCGCCGCCTCAAGGCCATCGCGCTCGACGTCACCGAGAACGGCCTGTACCCAGGCCGGGACGCCGACGCGCCGGGTCTGCCGACGGAGCTGCGCACCCCGTCGGTGGTGGCCCGCGAACGGGCCTTCACCGACACCGTCACCGGACTCGCAGCGCTGGTCACCGGCGCCGCATGAGCATGGGTCCGACCGTGCGACGCTCGGCACCGAGCGCACGCCCCGGGAACGCGCCGGCCGCGTAGAGGAGTTCGTCGCGCTGACGGACCTGCTGCTGCGCCAGCGCGTGACATCCACTGGCCGCGCGCGGACTTCCCCCACGCGGGCGACGAAAGCGCGCTGGCCGACATCGCCTGCGACCTGACGGGAGCACACACACATGATCGCCTACCACCTGGTCGACATGTTCGCTGACGGACCGCTCACCGGCTGCGCGCTCGCCGTCGTTCCCGACGCCGAACACCTCGACGACGAGACTATGGCCGCGATCGCTCGGGAACTCGGCACCTCGGAGACGGCGTTCGTGCTGCCGCCGACCCAGCCGGAGGCCACGCACCGCGTGCGGATCTTTACGCCCCAAGGCGAATCGCCGTTCGGCGGGCATTCCGCGGTCGGCACCGCCTGCATGCTCGTGCGCCTGGGGCGGCTGGCCCCCGGTCGGCTCGTGCAACAGTGCGGGGAGCGCGTGCTACCCGTCGACGCCGACGCCGACCACGCCACCCTCACCGCCACGCGCCCGTTGAACATCACCAAGTTCGACGCCACGCGGCTGGCCGAGGCGTGCTCGGTGCCGCCCCACGGGCTCGCCGCCACCGCCGGGTTCGGCCCGGCGTTCCACCTGATGCCCACCGACCCGGACTCCCTCGCACTGGCCGCGCTGCGCCCCGAACACCCCGTGTGGCGTGGGGAGAAGGACCTGTTCGTGTTCGCGTGGAATCCCGAAGAACACACCGCCCACGCCCGCATGTTCGCCCCTGGCTACGGCATGCCTGAGGACCCCGCCTGCGCCTCCGCGGCACTCGCCCTCGGCCCGTGGCTGGTGGATAGCGGCCTGCTGCCCGCGGACACCGGCTGCCACGAATACCACGTGCGCCAAGGCATCGAGCTGCGGCGACCGTCCACTCTGCACGGACAGGTGCAGGTCGCCGACGGCCGCGTCGTCTCCGTGACGGTTACCGGCGCCGTGCTGCCGGCTGCCAGCGGCCACCTGACCGTCCCCGAACCGGCCCGCGTCTAGCGCACAGAAGGGAAGCACCGTGTTGACACGACCCGAGCTCCGCGGCACCCAGGCCGCGGTGTCCGCCACCCAC
Organism: Kutzneria buriramensis; assembly: GCF_003387475.1. Classification (GTDB taxonomy): domain Bacteria; phylum Actinomycetota; class Actinomycetes; order Mycobacteriales; family Pseudonocardiaceae; genus Kutzneria; species Kutzneria buriramensis. The sequence continues at coordinate 16,991 of NZ_QUNO01000042.1, forward strand.
TGGCTGGCCTCGGCGGCCGGGATGGCCATGTTCGACCTCGGCGGCAACGCCTTCGACGCGGCCACCGCGGCCGCGTTCGTCATCCAGGTCGTCGAGCCCCACCTCAACGGCCCCGCCGGCGACGTGCCGATCATGGTGCACCGCGCCGGCTCGGCGAGTGTCGAGGTGGTGTGCGGGCAGGGCCCGATGCCGCTGCGCGCCACCCCGGAGGAGTTCCGCTCCCGCGGGCTGGACGTAATACCCGGCTCAGGGCTGCTGTCGGCGTGTGTGCCCGGCGCGTTCGGGGCATGGCTGCGGCTGCTGCGCGACTACGGCCGGCTGGCGCTGGCCGACGTGCTCGCGCCGGCCGTGCACTACGCAGAGCACGGCTACCCGGTGCTGCCCAAGACCGTCGAGATGATCGGCTCACTGGCCGAACTGTTCCGTGACGAGTGGGCCGAGTCCGGGCGCACCTACCTGATCAGCGGCACGGTGCCCGCCCCCGGCCAGCGGCTGCGCAACCCCGTGCTGGCCGCCACCTTCCGCCGGTTGCTGGCCGAGTCGCAGGCCGCGGGCGGCACCCGCGAGCACCGCATCGACGCCGCACACCGCGCGTTCTACGAGGGCTTCGTCGCCGAGGCGATCGACCGGTTCGCGGGCACCTCGGAGATGGCCGACGCTACCGGCCGCCGCAACGGCGGCCTGCTCACCGGGGCCGATCTGGCCCGCTGGCAGCCGACCGTGGAGGACTCGGTGTGGCTGGACTACCGCGGGCTGACCGTGCACAAGCCCGGCCCGTGGTCGCAGGGCCCGGTGTTCCTGCAGCAACTCGCTCTGCTGGAGGGCTACGACCTGACCGCCATGGACGAGGCCGAGCGGCTGCACACCGTGGTCGAGTGCGCCAAACTCGCGTTCGCCGACCGCGAGGCCTGGTACGGCGACCCGAACCACGCCGAGGTGCCGCTCAAGGCGCTGCTGGACCGTGGCTACGCCGAGGAGCGCCGGGCGCTGATCGGCGAGTCGGCCTCCGGCACGCTGCGCCCCGGCTCCCTGGATGGCCGCGAGCCGTTCATCCCGCCCGTGCTCGACGTGACCGTGCCGCCGGCCGAGCCGTCATGGCTGGCTCAGCTCGACGACGGCGTGCCGGCCGTGGTGCGCCGGACCGCGGCCAACGGCGACACGTGCTGCGTCACGGCCACGGACGCCGAGGGCAACATGGTCGCCGCCACGCCCAGCGGCGGCTGGCTCAAGAGCTCGCCGGTTGTTCCTGGCCTGGGCTTCCCGCTCGGCACGCGCGGTCAGATGGCCTGGCTGGTCGACGGCCACCCGAACACGCTGGCCCCGGACAAGCGGCCGCGCACCACGCTCAGCCCGACCATCGCGCTGCGCGACGGCCAGCCGTATCTGGCGTTCGGCACACCCGGCGGCGACCAGCAGGACCAGTGGACGCTGGGCTTCTTCCTCAATCACATCGAGTTCGGCATGAGCCCGCAGCAGGCCGTGGAGGCGATCGCCTTCCACACAGACCACGTGCCCTCCTCGTTCACCCCGCGCAAGGCCCGGCCGCTCGCGCTGGTCACCGAGGCCGGGCGGGACGGGGCCGTGCTGGCCGAGCTGCGCCGCCGCGGCCACGAGGTGGTCGAGGTCGAGCCGAACACGCTGGGCAAGGTGTGCGTCACCGGCCGTGCCGGAGACGACCTGGTGCTGGCCGCCGCCAGTCCGCGTGGCCTGCAGGCGTACGCCATCGCACGGTGAATCAAGTCGGCCTGAGCGGGGTGTCCCCGTACCTGGTCAGGCCGGTACGAATGGACAACACGCGCACCCTATGAATCCCTGACGAAAACCATCCGAGTCGAGGAGGGTGAGATGAGCAGTCGGGACGGGGCCCGCGCCGGCGGGCACATCGAGGTGGGCAACGCCCGGGAGGACAACCTCAAGAACGTCTCCCTGCGCCTGTCCAAGGGTGAGCTCACCGTGTTCGCCGGAATGCCCGGATCCGGCAAGTTCTCCGTCGTGTTCGGCACCATCGCCGTCGAGTCCCAGCGTCAGCTCAACGAGTCCTTCCCGGCTTTCATCCGCAACCGGCTGCCCCGCTACGCGCGGCCCGACGCCGAGGTGAAGGAGAACCTGTCCACGGCGATCGTGGTCGACCAGCGGCCGGTCGGCGGCAACTCCCGCTCCACCGTCGGCACCATGACCGACATCTACTCGGTGCTGCGGGTGCTGTTCTCCCGGCACGGCAAGCCGACCGCCGGCCCGTACACGTCGTTCTCGTTCAACGACCCCAACGGCATGTGCCCGGCGTGCGAGGGACTTGGCCGCACTGTGCGGCTGAACCTGAGCAAGCTGATCGACGAGTCCAAGAGCCTCAACGAGGGCACGATCCAGCACCCGTCCTTCGCCAAGAGCACCTTCCAGTGGCAGCTCTACGCCGAGTCCGGGCTGTTCGACCGGACCTGCCGATCGGCGAGTGCGGCATGGAGGACCGTGAGAAGCTGCTACACGGCAGCGGGTTCAAGGTCGACCGCAGCGGCCGCAACGGCGTCTACAAGAACGAGTACGAGGGCGTCGTGCTGCGCTTCACCCGGCGCTACCTCAAGAAGGGCCTGGACGCGCTCAACGAACGCGACCGTGGACGAGCATGGGTTCCGAGGGCCGGTCGTCACGGCGGCCGGGTCGTGTTCGAGGGCACGCCGCGCGACCTGCTGCGGGCCAAGAACTCGCACACCGCGCGGTGCCTGGCCCGGGATCTGGAGGAGTACTCCGCCGGGAGGCGGCATGGCTGACGAGCTGGTGCCGATCGAGCAGGTCGCCGAGTGGTTCCAGATGCGCGTCTCGGCGCCGCGGTACTACGAGGACGAGGACCTGCTGACCACGCAGCGGCGCAACGGCCGCCGCCACTTCACCCCGGCCGACCTGCGCAGGTTGACGCTTGTGCGGACCGGCGGCTGACCGTGCAGCGCATCGCCGAGTTGCGTGAGCACGTCGACAGCACGTGCGCCGCCCTACGTCTGCTGCGCCACCACATCGACCACTCCGAGCCGGACCAGCTGTCCTGCCCGGAATGCGACCGTGAACTGCGGCGGAAGGTCGCCACGTTGACCCAGCCGCACGCCTGCTGAAGGAGGAGTAGTCATGCCACAGATCCAGGTGACCCTGCTCAAGGGCCGCCCGCAGGAGGAGATCACGGCGCTGGGCAAGGCCCTGACCGAGGCCACCGCGTCGGCGCTGGCCGTCGCACCGGAGGTGGTGCGGGTGACCGTCGTGGAATACGAGCCCGCCAACTGGTTCGTTGGCGGTGAGTCGATGGCGCAGCGGAGGGGAGCCAGTCATGCGTGAGTCAACCCAGGCGCCGGTGCGCCGTGAGCTCGACGAGGGGCTACCCGGCTACATACCGCCCCGCAGCGTCGTCGTGGTCGGCGCCGGGCTCGCCGGACTGGCCACCGCGTACGAGCTGAGCCGTCGGGGCTGCGAGGTCACCGTGCTGGAGGCCGCCGACAGGCCCGGCGGGCAGGCGTACACGCTGCGCCATCCCTTCGCCGACGGCATGCACGTCGAGGCGGGCGCGATGACTATCACCCCGCACTGCCACTACGTCGCAGCGATCGAGGCTCTACTCGAATCGTTCACCGAACCGACCGGCGCGCTGGCCGCCGGACATGCGGCTGCATGCCGAGGACGGCAGCCATCCTCTCCCCTCGACCACGACCACTGCGTCAAGGTCTCGACGGACACTCCCGGGCGCACCGGCGACAGCGTCACCGGCGGATGCGCCCCGAAGTGACGATCAGGGGATCGGCATCGCGGCGTCGCCTACCGCAGTCACAAACTCGACCACATCGGCCGCGTCTAGTTCCGCCCACTCGCCCGGCGGCAAGCGGAAGCCGACACGACCGCCGGGCAGCCGCACCACGGTGATCGTCCGTGGCCGATCGACGACGTCCCGACACCGGATGTCATATGTTTTGTTCGGGCGAGGCACAACAGCACCACCTTCAGCCTCACGCGCACTCACCCGACGATCGTATCGATCGTCACACCAGGCGGAACGAGATAGGTCTCTCAGCTTGTTCTTTAAGTGCGCCACGAGCGCGGAGGGTGAGGTCGATGTAGGTAGGTGACCTTGCTGGAAGCGATGCTGTGCAGGAGATGAAGGTCTGGCCCTTCGGAGCCGCCCTGCCGGGGGGAGGCTTCAAACCACCTCAAGCTGCGTTGGCTGAAAACCGTCGTGGTGAGCGTTGAGGAGAAGGCGCGCCGCTGAGCGCGTCAGGTGGGGACCGGGAAGGCGAGCGTAAGCGAACCGCTGATGACGTGTCGAAACAAGCAGCTGACATCAAAACCGGGGCGGTTAAAGAGCGCCGGGATGAGCCTGGCGGGAGCCCGCTGATTGGTCAGGCGGTGTCCGGCATGGAGGCGGCGCGAGTCCGGTCTGCGGCTTCTGCATGGAACGTGGGAAGGCGGATGCCGACACGGCTGCCAGCCCTGGGGGCTGGTGGCGAGAGGGAGCGCGTCAAGCAGCAGGAACTGTGAGGCGTTGAGTACCGTCGCGGCCTCCGCCGGCGGACCGGCTCGTAGTAGTGAGGAAGCCCTGGCAACCGGGGTGGAGCGAAGGGGCCGGCTCATCTGTCGATCTGTTCGCGCGATCAATCGGGGCGTGCCCTGGGAGGAAGCGGGTGGGCATGTCGGGATCGCTGGACAAGCCTTTTGATATTCCGAAGCGGCTGGTGTGGGAGGCATACGAGAGAGTCAGGGCCAACAAGGGTGCGGCGGGGGTGGACAGGCAGTCCATCGACGAGTTCGAGTCCGATCTGAGGAACAATCTCTACAAGATCTGGAACCGGATGTCGTCGGGGGCCTACTTCCCGCCTCCGGTACTGGCGGTGGAGATACCCAAGACCGGCAGCGGTGGTGGCACCCGGGTTCTCGGGGTGCCTACTGTGGCCGACCGGGTCGCCCAGATGGTGGCGGCGATGGCGTTGGAGGCCCGCACGGAGTCGATCTTCCACGATGACTCCTACGGGTATCGGCCTCGCCGTTCCGCGCTCGACGCGGTGGCCGCATGCCGTCAGCGGTGCTGGAAGAGGGACTGGGTGATTGATTTAGATGTCGCCAAGTTCTTCGACAGCGTGCCGTGGGACCTGATGGTTAAGGCGGTGGCGGCCAACATCACCACCGACCAGAAGTGGGTGCTGTTGTATGTGAAGCGGTGGCTTGCCGCTCCGATCCAGCAGCCCGACGGTGCCCTTGTCGAGCGGGATCGGGGAACCCCACAGGGGTCGGCGGTCTCGCCGGTGTTGGCGAACCTGTTCATGCACTATGCGTTCGACTCCTGGCTGGAACGAGAGTTCCCGGCCGTGGAGTTCGAGCGGTACGCGGATGACGCTGTGGTGCACTGCGTGACCCTGCGGCAGGCACATCAGGTGCTGGCCGCGCTCACCGAGAGGATGGTCGAGGTCGGGCTGCGTCTGCACCCTGACAAGACCAAGATCGTGTACTGCAAGGACTCCCGGCGCCGGGGCTCGTACGAGCACACGGCGTTTACGTTCCTGGGGTACACGTTCCGTCCCCGCAGAGCCCAGTATCCGGATGGGAAGGCGTTTACGTCGTTCCTGCCGGCGGTCAGTGCGGAGGCGCTCAAGGCGATGGGGCAACGGCTGCGTTCTTGGCGGATCCACATGCGTGTCAGGGACGATCTCGACCAGCTCGCCGGATGGCTCAACCCGGTCGTGGCGGGCTGGATGAACTACTACGGCCGGTTCTACCGGTCGCAGTTGTATCCCGTCCTGCGACGCATCAACACCTACCTGATGCGCTGGGCGCGAAAGAAGTACAAGAGGCTGCGTTCCTTCAAACGCCGCAAGGCATGGTGGGGTGGGCTCCTCGATCGAGAGCCCGGCCTGTTCAGGCACTGGGTGTGGGAGCGCCAGTTCAGTTGAGAAGGGTGAGAAGAGCCGTGTAACGGGCGACTGTTACGCACGGTTCCGTGGGAGCCCAGGGCTGCGATGCCCTGGGCCACCCGACCCTGTCGGTGTCGGTGACGCGCCCCGGTTGATCAAGAGCGCAGCCCCTGGTTGATCATTCGTCTTGCGACAGAACGACGATCGACACCAAGGGCTGCGGTGATCAGTGTGGACGACCCCGACCGCAAGGGCTGCGGTCGGGGAGCTGGCCAGGTTCCGGCAGGAACTCCACGACTGCCTGACGGCGCGGGCGGACGCGTTGTTCGAACTGGCCGACGCGGTGTTATGCGCGGATGGGCCGGTGACCTCGCTGGTCGATCTGACGCTGACACCGGAGCACCGACGCGGCCACGGCGCCCTCTACGCCGGACTCAACCACGGCCGGATCGATGTCGCCCGGCTGCGTGTGGATCTGGCCCGTCTACCCCTGCCCCGGACCCACGACGGCCGGATCGTGCTCGCGGTGGACGTCAGCCCGTGGCTGCGGTCGGACGCGGCCACCAGCGCGGAACGATTGTTCTGCCATGTCTACGGGCGCGCGAAGTGCGCCTCGCAGCTCATCCCCGGCTGGCCCTACTCCTTCGTGGTCGCGCTGGAGTCCGGACGCACCTCGTGGACCGGCGTGCTGGACGCGGTCCGGCTCGGGCCCGCCGATGACGCCACCGCGGTGACCGCCGACCAGGTGCGCGCCGTGATCGGCCGGCTGGCCGCGGCCGGGCACTGGACCGACGGCGACCCGGCCATCCTGATCGTGATGGACAGCGGCTACGACGTCACCCGGCTCGCGTTCGTGCTGGCCGATCTGCCCGTCGAGGTCGTGGGCCGGATCCGCTCGGACCGGGTGCTGCGGCTGCCCACACCGCCCCGGCTGCCGGGCACCAACGGCCGACCACCCACGCACGGCCCCGAGTTCGTCCTGGCCAAGCCCGCCACCTGGCTCGAACCCCAACACACCACGACCACGGACACCACTCGCTACGGCACCGCGCGAGCCGATAGTTGGGACCGGCTGCATCCTCGGCTCACCTACCGCACCTGCTGGCTTGATCACGAGGGTGAACTCCCGGTCATCGAGGGAACCCTGCTGCGTGTTCAGGTCGACCACCTGCCCGGTGACCGCAACCAACCCCGCCCCGGTCTGGCTGTGGTCCTCGGCCACCGGCGCCACCCGTGAGGACGTGGACCGCTGGTGGCAGTCCTACCTACGCAGGTTCGATCTCGAGCACACATTTCGGTTGATCGAACAGACTCTGGGCTGGAACCGCCCGAGGATCCGTACCCCCGAGACGGCCGATCGCTGGACCTGGATCGTGATCGCGGCCCACACCCAACTCCGCCTCGCGCGTGGCCTCGTCGAGGATCTACGCCGTCCGTGGGAGAAACCCGCCGCCCCTGGTCGCCTCACGCCTTCTCGCGTCAGGCGCGGGTTCCGGAACATCCGCCCCGCGATCACCGTGGTGGCGCGGATGTTCCGGAACCCGCGCCGGACCCTCGCAGGTGTCAGAGTGCTGTGGTCGGTGGGTGGCTCCCAGGGCCGGCGGAGATCGACGGCCAAAGGCCGAGCCAATCGAAGTTGGGTGTGCGCGGCGACCAACAGCCAGGTCCAGCGATCAGCCGCCTCGGGACTACGCAGCCGAGGACGCGTCCAGCCCAGCGTCTGCTTCCAGAACCGGAAGGTATGTTCAAGATCGAACCTGCGGAGGAACGCCTGCCACCAACGATCGACGTCGGCCGCGGTGGCGCCGGGCTTGGACGACCACAACCACACCGGCGGAGCGTCCCGGTCTTTTGACAGATGCTCGACTTCCAATCGGATCAAGGTCCCCTCGATCACCGGTAACGCACCAGGATGCTCCAGCCAGGCCGCGCGATGGGTTAGCCGGGGATGGATCCGGTCCCATGCCTGGGCACAAGCCTTGCCGTAGTTCGTGGTGTCGGTGGTCGTGGTGACCGTGGGCTCGGTCCATGTCTCCGGTCGCGCCAAGTGGAACTCCGGTCCGTGCTTGGGCGGTCGCCCGTTGGCGCCCGGTAGCCGTGGTGGTTTCGGTAGCCGCATCACTCGGTCAGATCGAACCCGGCCGACCAGTTCGACGGGAAGATCGCGCAGCTTCCAGGCCAGCCGCGTGACGTCGTAGCCGGCGTCGGTGACGATGACGATGTCCGGGTCGCCCGGGCGGTGCTGTCCGGAGGTGATGAGCTGTTCCACGACACCGCGCAACTGGGTGGCGGTGACCGCGGTCGCGTCGTCGCTGGGGCCGAGCCGGATGACGTCCAGGATCGCCGTCCACGAACTGCGGCCAGGCTCCAGCACGGCGACGAACGAGTAGGGCCAGCCCGGGATGAACTGGGAGGCGTTCCTCGCGCGACCGTAGACGTGGCAGAACAATCGCTCGGGTGAGCAGGCAGCGTCCGATCGTAGCCATGCGCTGACATCCACGGCCAGCACCAGGCGGCCGTCGGCGAACCGCGGCATCGGCAGCCCCGCCGACAGCGTCCGGAGCCGGTCCACCTCGATGTGGCCGTGGTTGAGGCCGCCGTACAGAGCATCGTGACCACGGCGGTGTTCAGGCAGCAGAGTCACTTCGACCGGAGAAACGACCCTGCCCTCTGCGCACAGCAGCCCGTCAGTCAGCTCGAACAACGCATCCGCACGGGCGGTGAGACAGCTGTGGAGTTCCTGCCGGAACCCGGACAACACGGTCCGGGCATCGACACCGGCCTCGAACAGGGCGACATTGCCCACTGCGGCCCCTTCGTGATCGTTGCGGTTCCCCGGCCGAACACACATCGACACGATCACGCCGTCCCATGAGGACAGCCGAACCACCTCACTCAGCCGGACCAGCGCGAACCCGCCCGGACGATAAAGAACAAGCTTAGAGACTGAGCCAGAAATACGTTAAACCATCCGTCGGTACGGAAACGGACTTCTTGGACAGTGCGCCAGCCGTGCAGTCCGACGACGACAGGGTGACGACAGTGAGGTTGTGCGCGTCCTGCCACCTCGGGTTCGAGTACTGGTAGCCCGAGCCAATGCCCTGCCGGCCACCGCCCTGGTTTACATAGACCTGCATCTGTTGACCCGGCCGTGCCCAGTCACCCGAGAGCCCGGTGGCCACATACTGATAGCAGGCATCGATGCCTGTGGGTTCGGTTGGCGACCCGACCGTTCCGCCCGAGTTCTGGGTCGCCCAGTTCGTCCAGCCTATGCCGGATACGAACACCGAGTGGACGTCCGCCCGAGTCCTCAGCGCCAGGTAGTGGAAGCCACCGTCGGCCAGGGCCGGAGTGGCAGACGCCGCGAGGATCACGGCGGTACCAGTCGCCAAGGCTGCGGCCATCAGGCTCTTGCGCATTGAATCCCTCCATTCATCTGGTACTACGACACTAAACAAATCCTCCCGCTACCTGCACTAATCGGAGGAAATCCCTCACGAACTGGATGTGGCACCGAGGTTGCTCCGCAACGTTCCCTGGCGCCGCGCGGCGGGCGGCGGGGTGCGCGTCCACAAGCCACCCGGGCATCCAGTCGATCCGTACACCCGACCGAAGTGACCGACACGCCTCGATCCTTCACGATCGATAGCGGCCGGCCCGCTCAGGATGGGCGGACTGGTCATGGTGGTGGGCGTGCGCTCAGTCGCTGCGGCGGCCGCGGTCGATCGGGTACGGGTTGTCGATCGGCCCCGCACCTTCGTTCAGGTGGAAGCCGTCGAACGTGCGGAGCACGGTCTCGCCGCGCGCGCGTGCCGTTGCGGCGTACTGCGGTCCGGGCGAAGCCTTGCCCGTGACGGCGTTCGGCTTGCCTGAGACTAACGACCTCGTGCATGGTTGGGTGCAGGACGCGTTCGCCTTGGTGATCGGCTGTGTTCACCTGGTGCGGCCTGCTGGCAGGGCCGCGATCGGGCTCGGC
>NZ_QUNO01000043.1 GCF_003387475.1 Kutzneria buriramensis
ACGTGCGCCACGTGTCGCCGCGACGGGACGGTGGCGGGATCCGGTGGCTGCGCAGGATCCGGCGGATGGTGGAGGCGGCGACGCGGTGTCCGAGCCGCCGCAGCTCGCCTTGGATGCGGACCACGCCCCACGTCCGGTTCTCCGTCGCCAAGCGCGCGATCAGCGCTGTGATTTCTTTCAGAAGGTGTTTGAGATCTTCAGGTAGCAAGGCCGAAGCGGCGTCGTCCCGGACGCACGGCCGGTGCACGGCGGGCGATACGGCGGGTCATCGTGGCAATCGATGCCCACCAGATAAAGGCCTCGGACGTGGCGGGATGGCGTTCGTAGTCCCGCGCCAGCCGCCGGTAACCAGTCAGCCACGCCAACGTCCGTTCGACCGCCCACCTGCGCGGGATCACCGCGAACCCCTTCTGACCGGCGGGTTTGCGGACGATCTCGATGGTGGTGCGCAGTGTGGTGCGGGCCCACTCCACCAGGGCCCCGGCGAAGCCGCCGTCGGCGAACAAGTGGCGGGTCCGGCGGCGGGTGGCCGACAGCAGCGGGTGCTGGCGATGGTGCAATTCCAGCAGCAGGCGCTTGGCGCCGTCCCGGTCCTGCACGCATGCCGGGAGCACTACCACGGCCAGCAGCAGCCCGAGGGTGTCGGTGACGATGAATCGCTTGCGGCCGTTGAGTTTCTTGCCCGCGTCGTAGCCGCGGGTGTCCGCGCCGACGGTGTCAGCGCCCTTGACGGTCTGGGAGTCCATCAGCCCGGCGCTGGGATCGGGATCGCGGCCGGCGTCGGTACGGACCCGTGTCCGCAGGGCGTCGAGCAGACGGAAGGTCAGGCGTTGGTGTTCCCAGCGGGTGAAGTACCAGTACACGGTCTCCCAGGGTGGGAAGTCGACCGGCAGTTGCCGCCAGGAGCAGCCCGACCGGACCACATACAAGATCGCGTCCACATACAAGATCGCGTCCACGATGTCGCGACGGGGGTGCTTCTCCCGGCGTCCGCCTTGGGGATGTGCTGTCGGCGGTGGTAGCAGGGGCTCGACCACTGCCCACTCGGCGTCGGTCAGGTCCGAGGGGTACCGGTGGTCGCGTGCCACCTGCTCGACTTTGCCGGAGGTCAGTGGCACTGGGGAGCGGCCAGGATCTCAAACACCTTCTCAGTGATCGGCGGCCGACCCGGTGGCTTCGGCTGTCGCCACCTGCCGGCCACCAGGCGCCGGTGCCACCGCAGCAACCTGGCGGGCGTGATGATGCGGCACGAACGCAGTGTTTCGGGGAGGAGCCGGGACAGGACCGCGAGCACCGCCCGGTCGGCCCAATTGAGCTGCGGGCGTGGGTTGGTGCGGAGCAGCACCGCGACCTCGTGGCGCAGCGCGAGTATCTCCGCGTCCTTGGACGCCGAAGACCGGGCGAGCAGCGCCAGCCAGGACAATCCCTGGACCAAGACCTGGTACAGCAGTCGAGCAACCACGGCCCACCGATCGTCAAATGCGGCATATCAGCCGGCCAAGGCTACTGACCGGATTCTCGATCAGGACAGGCAACCTGTCACCACACCGAGCCCACGCCGGCGTCTCGGCGATGCATGCGCGGTCAACCCGTTATCGCAAGCCCTCACACAGCAGTCTCACTATCGAACTTGACGCTCGACGGTCTCGACAATTCGATCCCACAGCTTCTGAAAAAATTCTTCTTTAGATATGACCTCATCAGATCCCCCAACGTTCGAGAGTAGCGACAGGTTGAACACCTTCACAGCCGAACACTGCGCTTCTAGGTTGTAGACCGCCTCTAGCCAGGCGTTGTAACCGCTGCCGCCGTTGAAGCTGAACGCCAGCTGGTCATCACGGCCCAGCCCCCTTCCAAACATAATGTCGAGCGCGTAGACAGTCCTTCCCAAGCGTTCGACGCGCAGCGTAATCCGCTCATCCGTTCGCCGCACCGATGTCGGAAAACCCGATTTGGCGAGCTGGTCGCCAGCATCTCGAAGACTGGTCGCCAGGTACTCGTAGACGTTCTGAAGCTCCTGGAACTTACTGAAGGTCTCGGGCTGCACCTTGGGCAGCCGAACCTGCAGGGCTTCTTTCACTGCCTGCCCGGCGTCGTACGGCTCCTGTCCCGATCGGCGCTGTGCACGTTGCTCCTTCAACAAATCAGCCCTGTCGGCCGGTATGCCGAAAGCCGGACCATCCTTCCGGGGTCCGCCGCCGGGTTGGTACCGGGGCAGGTCGGGCCGGATCTTCTTCTCAGCCTGCACATGCAACGGTTCGGCGAGCAACCGGCGCAGCAACGTCTCGGCACCGGCCGGATCGATGCTGGTGACTTTGAACCACGCGACACGGTGCAGTTCGTTCGGGATGAGCGCGTCCGACTCCCCTGGCAGCAGCACGATCACGGCCTTGCGCTGAAACGCCTGCTGATCGCGGTCGAAGATGCCTTTCAGCGCGTCCATCTCCCGCACCGCACCGGCGCCCTCGTCCGGCCGGTTCTCTCCCCTCCAACGCTCCCAGAAGGCCTTGCTGCTGATCATCAGGACGGTGCCGGCCGCCTCGACGGCACGCGGACCGTACTCCGTCCAGTTCATCCCGGCATCTGTGTAGTGGAACAGGTCTGCGTCGACGTGGACGTAGTTCCCGAGCAGGTGCGCGAAGTCGTACACCATCGTCTTCCACGCCTGCGTCTGTTCGGCGGACGCCCGGTAGTCGGCGTGCGCCCACGTGATAAACACCGGCAGCTGGTCCATGTCTCGCTTCCTACGTCCAAAGTGGATCAGTGAGCACCGTTCGCAACTGCTCGGTGTCGCCGACGGCAACGGCCGCGGTCGCCTTCCGCAGCAGGGTCCACGGGTGATATCGGCCGTACAGCGCCGCGCTTCCCGACGCGGCTTCCCGAAGGGAGATCTCCGCGTCCGGCAGCTTCGCGAGAGCAGCCAGCCTGCCCGCGTTGGCCTGCCAGCAGAGCCGTTCGCCCGCGTCCAGATCGACGACTTCGTCTGCGAGCAGGTGTGTGAGTCTGCCCGCCTCCCAGCCGGGTCGTGCCGGATCCACAGGTGGCTGGCCATGCCTCGCCAGATCAGCGTCGAAACCGCCGGCCTCCACGCCGCTCAAGGAATCGAGGCTGTCGAGCAGCGGCCGAATCGCGCTGGCCCGCAACGGCCGGCCTGTAACGTTGGAGCGCAGGAGCGCCTGCCGTGCGCGGGCGAGCAACGTGGTCGGGTGTGCGGCGCCGACGGCGGCTTCGCGCACGCGCACGGCGCGCGCCGCCGCGCGAACGTCGTTCTCGTCCGATTCATCGCTACCAGCCAGTGCCCACGCTGTGTGGAAGTCCAGTGCGAGAGCGGCGTGCACGCCCCGATCTCCGAAGGTCGCCGCGAGCTCCTGGGCCAGTTTTCGAGCTGTGGCAGGCGGAAGAGCGGCCACACCCGTGAGCCACGCCGACTGCACTCGGCGCAGGGGAATCCACACCGACTCCGTCCCGTCGTCGTTCGCCGGGGTGAGTCGGAGATCGGCGAGCACCGCGTGGTTGGCGGCCGTGAACTCGCCGCGGAAGACCTGCAGATCGGTGAGCATCATTCGGCGGATCATCGTCTCGCGGTCGTCCTCGCCGAGCCGGTCCGCTGCGGTTTTCCAGCTGCCGTGCACCAGCTCGAACCCTTCACCGGTGAAGCCCAGGTCGTAGGCGACCAATCCCAGATTGCACTGCTGGATCAGGACGCTGCTGTGCTGAGGCGAGTGCCGGTCCAGGAGGAAGTCGAGCCCGCGACGGAGGCGTTCATGCGCGGCGCGAAGAAGCCAGGTGAGGTGCTCCGTTCTGGCAACGTTGTTCCCGATACTGTGTTCGACGCTGGGATCGGAGTGATCGAGCGAGGTCTCCAGGGCACGAGTGAACTCGGTCCTCGCGTCGACGTAGTGTCCGTTCTCCATGAGCACGAGTGCCCGGTCGCTGACGAGCTCGGTGTACTTGCCGTCGTTCTCTCCGTCTGGAAAGGACAGTTGCAACCGTAGCCCGGCGTCGAAGATCCGCAACGCCTCCTGGCGCCGCGGGCCCAGCGACACCAGGAAACCGAGATTGTCGAGGATCTCGACGCGCACGCGCTCACGCCATGGGACCTCGTCCGCAGTTGCGGGTGCGGGGCCTGGCGCTCGTCGCGGCATGATCTCCAGAGCGCGGCGGCCGTACGCCTCGGCGGCGGGTAGATCCACGTCGGAGATCAGGATCGAGTTCTCGTTGAGCCAGCGCGCCACCGACTGACTGCGCAGCCCGCGGACGACCTGGCCCAGCTCCGTGGCGGGTACGATCTCCGCCGGGTCGAGGTCGGTAAACGTGTCTGATACATCGCCGGACCAGTCACGTACCGCAGCGGCCGCAGCCTTGTCGCCGTGCAGGGCGATTCCGAGCAGACGCGCCCGGTACGCACCGCGTGCGTTTCCGCGCTCGTGGAGGTAGGCGGCGGGAAGCCACAGCGCGTGATTCGCGTACCGCTGTGCGCGATCCGCGGAGAGCAGGCGCGGATCACGTTCGCGTTCACGCTGGACGATCCGGGACGCCGCGATCGCGGCACCGCTCAGCCCCAGTACGCGGGACCACTGGGTCGTGTCGTCGACGTCAAGTTCGCTGATCAGGTCGCCCGCCGCCGCGCCGACTTCCAGCGCGGCGTGCCCGACGTCGAACTCGGGATCGTCTCTTACCAGTTCGGCGAGCAGCGGGTGCACGAGCAGCGTTTCCTCGTCGGCACCTGTGCGAATCAGACCCTGGGCACGCAGTTCGGTGACGGCGGCGTCACGTCGCGCCGTGTCCCTGCACAACAGGGTGACCTCGTCATCGGGATCTTCGCGGAGCCCGGCGAGAAGTTCGGCGGGCACCGCGCCTTTGCCCGCGCACGAAAGAATCTGCAACACGGCCAGCGCGTCGGCACGGCGTTCTCGCAGCAATTCGATACGCACCTGCCAAGCCGAATGCAGCGCGGAAACCCTCGCGTGATGACGTTCCAGCCACCCACGCAGAGAGATCCCGTCCACGACGGCGGCAGCGGCCTGTTCCAGTGCGAACGGATGGCCGCTCACTCTCTCTGCAACGGCGCGTGCCAGATCTTCATCCTCTGCACCGGTGCGCGCCAGCAGGTAGTCGACGGACTCACCAACGGTCAGCGGATCCAGCTCCACGACGTGGGCGGCCGACCTCCAGCGCGCCGACTGAGAGGTGACGAGCACGTGCAGCCCCGGCCTCGAGGGCAGCGACGTGGCGAACAGCGCGGGCTCAGGGGCGTCGTCCACCACGATCAGGGCTGGGCCGCGCTCAACCAGCGCGTCGAAGACGTGCGCGGGATCGTCCTCCGTCATGCCGAGCCGTTCGGCGAGCAGTGCGACGGACGTCCGCCATGCGGTGGCGTCGTCGGCGGTGAGCCAGCCGACGACGCGGTAGTTCTCCTCGAGCAGGTGGCACAGCCGGACGGCCAGCGCGGACTTGCCCATGCCCGATGTGGCGACGATCGCCGCGCGTACCGCACCGCGGGTGTCGGCGAAGCGCGCTGCCAGGCCTTCCACCACGGATCGTCGCGTCACGTTCTCGGCGGGACTGCCCAACTGCGGCACTACAAACACGCGCTCGACCTGGCGTGTCTCCTCGCGGGCCTCGACGGAGAGGTCGGCGGGGCGAGGCCACTCCCGAACGATCTCGTCGGCCAGCCGGCTGACCTGGGCGGTCTGGTCCGGCTGACCCGGCCGGATCCGGAGGTAATCCTCGAATTCTACCGGCCGCGGAATCCACATGCGGCGGAACTTCGTATGCAGAAGGCGACGCTGGTGATCAGTGGAAGCGTTACCGTTGAGAACACTGAGAACTCGCTGCGCTGACAATCTTCGATCCGCACGCAATATAGCGCCGACGAATTCATCGACCGTTTCCGTGGTACGTGCCGTACGCACCAACAAACGCAGTGCTTTGATCATGGAGCTAGGCGCGTCCGAAGGCCCCTCGCCCACCACGACCAGCACGGTCGCCACGTCCAGCGGCGCGGATTCCATCAGCTCGGCGATCGCGTCGTCATCCACTTCCGCAGGAAGGATGCGCACGTCGAGCCGGCCAGGACCCGGTTTGCCGCCGGCGACATCGATGCGGACCGACGTGCCTGCGCCCGCCGGTTCGACACACAGCCGGGCCACCGACCCGGCGAGGCCAAGGACCGGGTGGCCCGTGACGAGGCTAGTGAGCGCCGTGCGCACAACGCCCAACGCGGGTTCTGGCAGCTGACCGTGCTTGGCTTTCGCGCCTTTCATCGAGGTCAATCTAACCCTTTCGCGGAGCCTTCCCCGGACAATCGTACCCGCACACGATCCGCATCGCCCATTCGGTGCTGGGAGAGGAAGAGATCGTACGCCACGCGCAGCATTTGGTGTGCTTTCTCCGCGTCTCCCTGGTGTGCGAGGACGTCGGCCAGATGCTCGGTGTACTCGGCTTCAGCGAAGACATTTCCGAGCTGCTTCGCCTGTCGCACGGCTGCCGTAAAGTGCTCTGCGGCCTGATCCATGCGGCCGTCCCGGCGAGCGATGTGTCCCAACGCATCCAAGGTGCTTACCTGGCCGCTCACGTTGCCGTGCGCGCTGTGGAGCGCCAAGGCTCGTTCGCAGCACTCACGGGCAAGAACGAAGTTCTCAAGCTGTGCGTGCTGCCAGCCCTGCGCGTTGAGGGCGTGCGCCTCGCCGACAGGATTGCTCTCCGCCCTGTACAACTCCATCGCGGAGATGGCGTGCTGCAACGCTTGTTCGTGCTCACCCCGCAGTGACAGGACCCGTTGCAAATCGTGGTGGGTGTGCGCCTGCCCCATCACGAACCTGGTTTCTTCTTCGAGGCTCAACGCCTGCGTGAGGCGTCGCTCGGCCTCCTCAAGATCACCCGCGCGAGTGCAGGCGCGTCCGAGTTGACGCAAGGACGACGCGCGCAACCGCACGGAGCCGATCGCCATGGCCGCCTCCAGTCCAAGGCGCGACGACGCCACATTCTCCGCTAGTAGACCGAGCCGGTACTGGTAGGTGTCCAGCCCGTGGGCTATGTGCCACACCGCCTCGTACCACTTGTGGTTGGCCGCGATCCGGTGCACGACGGCAATCAACGCGTGCTCCGCACCGAACCACGCGACCGCCGCAGGTTCGTCGGTCAGGCGTAAAGGGTGGCAACCGTCCGGGAGAGCAGGCACTTCGAAGGCGTGCCGGTGCGGATACAGCAGGATGTCGGCGGTCCTGACGGTGTGTGCGTAGAACGCCACCAGCCGCTGCAGCGCCGACACCGACTCCGCCCAGGGCTGCAGTTCGGCTGCGTGCAGGCGCACCAGGTCATGCATCTGGAACCTGTGGGGAACGTGTTGGCGAACCAGATTCGCCGCCTCCAGCGAGCGGAGCGTTGCGGCCGCCTCGTGAGGAGGCACCGCCCACAGGCACGCCGCCGCACCGACGCTGATCTCGCCCAACGGCGCGACGCCGAGCAGTCCGAACGCTCGTCGCAGCCGGTTGTTCAGCGACGCGGACGACCAGGACAGCACCGCCCGCAGGCTCGCGGATTCATCGTCGGCGTCGAACGCGCTCAGTCTCGTCGTCTCGTCGTCCAGTTCGTCGGCGAGAACCGACATCGGGAATTCGGGGTGCGCCGCAACTCTGGCCGAGGCGATCGCGAGCGCGAGCGGTAGCCCACCGCACCTATGCACGATCGCCGACATAGCTTCGGACTCCCTTTCGGCGGCACGGGCCGGCAACAACCGGCTGAGCAGCGCCGAGGCGTCAGACTCATCCATCGCCTCAAGCTGCACGACGTGGGCTCCCTGGACACGCAACGAGGACAGCCGCATTCTCGTCGTCACCAGCACCGCGCACGACGGCGTTCCAGGCAACAGCGGCGCCACCTGATCGGTGTCCCTCGCGTTGTCCAGGACGATCATCATTTGCCGGTCCGCCACCGCGCTGCGAAAGAGCGCGGCCGCAGCGTCCGGATCTGCGGGGACCGCGGCGGGCTCGACTCCGAGCGCAGTGAGGAACCCGCGCAACACCGTGGCAGGCCTGGCTGGAGCGACTTGCGGGTCGAAACCCCTGAGGTTGGCGAAGAGTTGTCCGTCCGGGAACCGGTCGGCGTGGTGATGCGCCCAGTGCAGCACCAGCGTCGTCTTGCCGACTCCTCCTGCGCCCTCGATGACGACCAGGGGCGGTCGTCTCTCCTCCAACGCAGCCGACAGTTCACCGAGCTCACGCTCACGGGCCACGTGCCAGCGCGGCACCATTGGCAGCTGTCTCGGCGTTCTGAGCGGCTGTGCACCGGTCACGTGCAGACCTCCGTGCACGGTGCCCGCCTGAATCGCCATGCCGACCTGGTCCGACCGAACCAGGTTGCGTATGTCGTCGGACATGCTTCTCCAGACAAGTGGCTGTGACCGCGCCTGTCGAACTCCATCGTCGCGCTGGGTCCGGCGCGACGCTTCGGCCTTTCAGGTCCTGTTCACCTCACGTGGCTAGTCGACGTGCCTCCGTAACCACCTCATGGATCTCGCTGGCCATTTTCTGGACACTCGCCTTCACTGTGTCCAGCGCGACAACACCAGCAAGCGAGGGGTTGTAGGCACGGGCCTCCTCCTCGGTTATTCCATGCCAAATCGGCAACACGACCTGGTCGCCGGCGACACTGCGGTTGAGAGCTCCGGTGATCTCATACTTTCCCCATCCCGATTCAAAGAAGGCACGAGACAGGATGACTATACTGAAAGCGCTACGGTCTATAGCCTCGGCGAGTTTGAAAGCCAAGTTATCGCCGACTCTCAGGACGAACTTGTCAAACCATGTGCGCAGCCCCAGATCGCGCAACGCGCCCGCAAGTGACGCGGCCACGTCGCCGTCTTCATGAGCGTATGAGATAAATACGTCCCATTCCTTCTCCACGAGATTGCCATCGCGGCGGTTCTCCGCCGCCACCGAGGGAATGAGGGGTCGCAATGGATTTCCGGCTCCACCGACGCTCCCCGCCGGCAGCACGTCAAGGTTCGGGAGCGACTCGATGACCGATCGGTCGTCCAGCAGCAGGCGCGCGAGGTAAGGTAGGCGTGGATCGTGTGGCAGCTCTTCAACCAGCTTCCACGTCTCGAACAGGTCGCCAGGATCGAGCCTGGTCGGCAGAGGCCGTTGCGGGTTGCGGACGGAAACTTCGGGGTCGGTGGCGAACCAGATCCGGTTCAGCTGCACGGGCTCCGCGCCTTCGTTCGCGACCTTGAGGAAGTAGTACGCGCGGCCACCGTAATCGAAGAAGGCGATGTGAGTCAGGAATGTGACAACGGCACCCGTCCCGCCAGAGCCCGTCTGGACGATCATTTTCTCGTGCCTGGCTTTGAGGTCACTCAGTAGCTGAGCGGTGAAACTGCTCCTGTTCCCGCTGATCGTCTTGAGGTCTTCTCCGCACAGCAGTATGCGGTTCTCGTGGCTTTCGAAGTACTCCGGTGGTACGACAAGGCCATCTTCTCCGCTCGCGAGCCGCGGGCGGATCGAGTATTCATGACCGGCGTCGGGATGCCCTGGCACTTGTAGCAGCTTGCGTCTGCAGACCGCACATCTACCGCCAGCGCGCCGCCACAGCTCGACGCGGTCGACCTCCCTCGCCGTCATACCGCACTACGTCGACCATCGGCAAAGTTCCGTTACACCATCCACCGAAGCGCGATGACAACTTTGGACAGTGGCGCGTCCGTGACCGAGCATTCATGGTCACCCAACGGCATCTGGCTCGCAACGGTCTCGGACGACAGCATGCTGCGGATTCACCAGTTGCCCGAGGCGCGGTGCCTCGCCGAGCTCCGACTGGACAGCGACCTGGTTGACTGTGCTTGGCTGGACAACGACCGCTTGGTCGTCGTCGGCGGGCAGGCCGTCTACTGGTTTCGATGGCTACCGTCTTGACCGCTCGTCTGCGACAAAATTCGCGGGGCCCGCGTCGCAGCCAACCAGTTTGAGGCCCGCCGGCGATAGGCGGTGGGAGCTGGGGAGCACGGCGGGGAGCAGATGGGGAGCAAACATGTGCGTTGAACGGTCCCCAACTGCGCACAACGACTCTGAACGGATCCGCGCCGACCTGCGGAAGTTGCGTTTCCGCAGGTCGGCGCACTATGCCGTCCTTGGTTCACACCTATGAGCTCTTCCAACTGCGCTCAACGGACCTCAACGGCACTGAACCGCAGGTCAACGGCCTTGAACGGGCGTCTGTGACGGTCGCGGCTCAGGTGAGCACTTAGGACTTCCGGGAGCAGATATCTGATCACCCGGCACGACTTCGTGCGATGGCGTGGCGAGGCCAAGGAGCCCAGGCGGTGTCACCGTCGAACTCTCCCCCACCGCGCACGTGTTCAAGCGCGCACCGGCTCCGCATCCTGGTCGGCGCCGGAGCTTTCCCCGCTATGCCCACAATTGCGGCGGCGACGAGGCCGTGCCTACCGACACCACGCCGCCCGTGACCACGCGGGAGGCGTTCCACGACGCCGTGCGCCCGTCTGCCATTCTGGTACCGGTCAAGGGGCTTGGCGGCATCGTTCTCGTCCACCGGGCGCGTGGGCGGACAGCTCGAGCTGGAGCGAGGTGATCGAACGCCCGCAGCACGTCACGCACGCGGGCCCTCCGGTGGCGTGGCCAGCACCCGGGCGGGTGTGATCGGCAGATTCCGGTGCCGTATGCCGGTGGCGTGCCAGACGGCGTTGGCGATGGCCGCGGCTACGCCGACGATGCCGATTTCCCCGGCGCCTTTGATGCCGGTCGGGTTGGCCAGGTCCGGGTCGTCGACCCAGCCGACCTCGATGTCGGGCACGTCGGCGTTTGCCGCGTAGTGGTAGCCGGCCAGGTTGGCGTTGAGGTGGCCGCCGAACGCGGGGTCGCGGACGGCCTCCTCGTGTAACGCCATCGACAGACCCCACACCATGCCGCCGACGAGCTGGCTGCGCGCGGTCAACGGGTTGACGACGCGGCCGATCGCGTAGACGCCGAGCAGTCGCCGCACCCGCACCTCACCGCTGAGGACGTCGACGGCGACCTCGGCGAACTGGGCCCCGAACGCGTGCCGTTCGGGGCGACCCATTGCCTGGATGAGCTCTGCCGTGTTCACCTGCACGGTGATCGGCTCGGTGGGGGTGCCGGTGGTACGGGCGCGGAGGGCTTTGCAGGCTTCGTCGACAGCAAGTCCCCAGGAGGCGGTGCCGAACGAGTGGCCGGCGAGGATGGCTGGGCCAAAGTCGCTGTCAGCGATCCGCATCCTGATCCACTCGACCGGCAGGCTCAGTGCGTCGGCGGCGATCTGGGCCAGCGCGGTGCGGGCGCCGGTGCCGATGTCCGCCGCGGTGATACGGATCGTGACGGTCCCGTCGATCTCCGCTGTTGCGGCGGCAGTGGCTGGGGCGGTCTCGCCCGGGTAGGTCGCGGCGCCCATGCCGGTGCCCAGCCACCAGCGGCCCTCCCGGCGGATTCCCGGCCGCGGGTCGCGTTCGTACCAGCCGAACCGTTTCGCGCCCTCGAGGTAGCAAGCGACCACGTTGCGGCTGGTGAACGGCCGGCCCGAGCCTGGGGCCACCGCGGGTTCGTTGCGGATCCGAAGATCGATCGGGTCGATACCGCATTTCTCGGCCAGTTCGTCCATGGCCGACTCGAGGGCGAACGCGCCAGGTGCCTCGCCGGGCCCGCGCATCCATTTGGGGATCGGCACATCGAGGCGGACCACGCGGTGGCCGATACGCAACGCGTCGGCCGCGTACATGACCTTGCCGACCACGCCGGCAGGTTCGACGTACTCGAAGGTGGTCGCGGTCTGGGTGGCCGTGAGGTGCTCGTACGCGAGGAGCCGGCCGTCCGGGGCGGCGCCGAGCCGGATTCGCTGCGAGGTCGGCGGGCGGTAGCCGACCAGCGAGAACATGTGACGGCGGGTGAGCACCACGCGGACCGGGCGGCACAGCACCGTCGCGGCCATAGCCGCCAGCACGGCCGGGGGCCGGGTGGTGGCTTTGGAACCGAAACCTCCGCCGACATGCTCGGAGCGGACCCGCACCTGGGACAGGTCGAGGGCGAACAACTTGGCCAGGTCCTGGGCCACCGCGTAGGAGCCCTGGTTGGAGTCGACCACTTCGAGCCGGCCGCCGACCCATTGGGCGATGGCGGCGTGCGGCTCCATGGCGTTGTGGTGCTCCTCGGGCGTGGTGTACGTCCGGTCGAGCACCACCGCCGAGGCGGAAAGCCCGGCGTCCAGGTCGCCGTGCGCGGTCTCGGACGGCTGGTGCAGGTTCACCTCGTCGGGGGTGTAGAGGCCAGGGTGGGCGGCCGAGAACGTGACGTCCCAGGGCTGGGCGTGGTATTTGACGGGCAGCGCCATCGCGGCCGCTCGGGCTTGCTCGAACGTCTCGGCCACGACCAGTGCGACCGGCCATCCGGCGTACGGGATCCGATCGTCCTGCAGTAGTTGCAGGTTCGGGTCCGCGTCGGTCCAGCCGGCGCCCTCGACCAGGCGAGGGCTGTTGCCGTGGTGCAGCACGGCAACCACACCCGGCATGGCCTGCACCGCGCTGGTGTCGATCCCGGTGATGCGGCCGCGTGGAATCGTGGCGAGCACCGGCCAGCCGTGCAGCAGCCCGTCGGCGGGGACGTCGCCGGCATAGCGGGCGGCCCCGGTGACCTTGTCGTGCCCTTCCAGGCGGGTCCGGCCCGAGCCGACGGCGGTCACGCGCCGGCCTCGACGGCCAGGTCGCCGAGCACGGCGACGATCAGATCGCGCAGCAGAGCAACCTTGTACTGGTTGTGGGGCAGTGGGCGGGCCTCGGCAAGTTCCGCCGCGGCGGCTTTCGCGAAGGAGTCCTCCGTGGCTGGCTCACCGAGCAGGGCTGCTTCCGCTGTCGAGGCGCGCCACGGATGCGAGGCGGCGCCGCCGAGGGCGATGCGGACGGCGTGCACGGCCCCCGCCCGTACGGTCAAAGCGGCCGCGACCGACCCGGTCGCGAAAGCGAACGACGCCCGCTCGCGCACCTTGCGATACCGCGACGACGCCGGCGGCGCCGGCGGCACCGTGACACCCGTGATCAAGGCATGCTCCGGCAGAGTCGTCTCCAGGTGCGGGGTGTCTGCCACCGGACGATAGAAGTCCGAGATCGGGATCCGGACCGGGCCGCTGGGCGTGTGGGCCTCCACGGTGGCGTCGTAGGCCATCAAGGCAACGACCATGTCCGAAGGGTGGGTCGCGACGCAGTGCTCCGACCAGCCGAGGATCGCATGGTTGTGGTGCTCGCCGGCCAATGCGGGGCATCCGCTGCCCGGGTTGCGCTTGTTGCAGGGCAGCGAGATGTCAGCGAAATAGGCGCAGCGGGTGCGTTGCAGGAGGTTTCCTCCGACCGTGGCCATATTGCGCAATTGCCCGGAGGCGCCGGACAGGATCGCTTGCGACAAGGCCGCGAAGTCCTGCCGGACCGCCGGGTGGACGGCCAGATCGCTGTTGCTCACGGCGGCGCCGATCCGCAGGCCTGCGTCCAGGGTTGTCTCGATCCGGTCCATTCCCAGGCCGGTGACATCGATCAGCTCGTCCGGCTGCTCGACGCCGATCTTCATGAGGTCGACCAGGTTGGTGCCACCGGCCAGATAGCGGCTGCCGGGCCGGCCGGCGCGCAGGGTCACGGCCTCGATGACGGCGGCCGGACGTACGTAGGTGAACTCCTTCACGCCTCGGCCGCCCGTCCAACGGCGGCTACGATGCCGGCGTACGCGCCGCAGCGGCACAGGTTCCCGCTCATCCGCTCCCGGATCTCAACCTCGTCCAAGGCCGCGGGTTCGTCGGCTGCGGTGACCGCGCTCGGCCAGCCGTCGCTGTACTCCTGCAGGACCGCCACAGCGGAGCAGATCTGGCCCGGGGTGCAATATCCACACTGGTAGCCGTCTAGATCCACGAACGCCTGCTGCACCGGGTGGAGTCGGTCACGGTCGGCGATGCCCTCGATCGTGGTCACCTCGCGTCCGTCGGCCGCAATCGCCAACTGCAAGCACGACACCACCCGGCGACCGTCGACCAACATCGTGCATGCGCCGCATTGACCTTGGTCGCAGCCCTTCTTCGAGCCGGTCAGGGCGAGCCTCTCCCGGACCGTGTCGAGCAGGCTCATCCGGGTGTCCACGTCGATGGCGTGACGAACGCCGTTGACGGTCAGAGTGACTTCCACCCGTCCCACGCTAGGGCTGCCTGCGGGCGTTGAGCAGCCTCGAGGGTGGTACTGGTGTCGCTACCTTGCTCCGTCGGTGGACTGCGCTGTCCGGCATACCGTGATCGACATGGCCCGCGACCGCCTGGACCACGATCCAGGGCCACGTCTGCGCGAGTTGTTGGCCGCGACCGGCCGAATCCCGCTGCTTGCGGTCGGGTCGTTGGGCGGCCCGGACGTCGAGCAGGTCTTCGACGAAACCCCTGATCAGGCCGCGGACCTTGTGGCGAAGGCAATCGACTTCATCGACGACGATCCGAAGTGGACGGTCGTCGTCGTTGACGCGGTGCGGATGCTGACGGCGGTGGGCCGCGACGAGCACGCCGTCGCGGTCGCCGATCGGATTGCCGCCCGACCCAACGGCACCGCGACTGCGGCACGGATGGAACTGGCTCTCGCACCGGCGTGGTGGCAGCAGAGCTCTTCGTTTCCCCCAACACCGTCGCCACTCACCTGCGTGCGGCCTTCACCAAGCTGGGTGTCAGCTCGCGTCTTCAGCTGGCCCAGAAGGTGCTCGCCGAGCGGCAGCGGTGAGCTCGCCCAGGGCGCGATCGGTATCGCTGCCGGGTGCCGCCGTGTACATGACGATCCGCACATCGTGTTGCTGTGTGGTCAGGATGTCGCAGTCCAGGTGGAGATCGCCGAGCTCGGGATGCGCGACGACCTTGCTCTCCCGCTCGTAGGACGCGACCGTAGTCGTCTCCCAGACTTCGCGGAATCGAGGACTCGCAGCCAGCAGGTCCGCGATCAGGCGGGCCAACCCGGGATCCCGGGGGTAGCGGGCGGAGGTCGCCCGCAGGTCCGCCGCGATCGTCTCCTCGTAACGGCGTCGGTCCTCCTCGCCGCGCACCACCCGGGTCGGCAGGCCGGTGAAGTAGCGCCACGCCATGTTGCGCTCGCGCTGAGGCCGCTTCTGTGGATCGCCCATGACCGCCGTCCACAGTGGATTCCAGGCGATCGGGTTCCAGCGCACGTCGTACACGGCTGCCGGGCTGGCCGGTAGCCGTGTGATCACGCGGGTCGCCGCGTCCGGCAGCGTTCCCCCGGCGGGGCTTTCGGCGGTGACGGACAAGCCGGCCAGCCGGAACAGGTGCCGACGTTCGTCGCGGGAAAGCCGCAGGGTCCGTGCAAGTGCGCCCAGCACGTGTGCGGACGGCGCGGTCGCCCGGCCCTGTTCCAACTGGGCGATGTAGTCCGGCGACACCCCGGCCAGACGCGCGAGTTCGGGGCGGCGCAGGCCGTGCGCACGACGCCCCGGGGCGACCGGCAAGCCGTATTCCTCGGGCGCGGCCCGGTTCCGCCAGGCCCGCAGCACCCGGCCGAACTCGCTGTCCTGGACTGCCACGCACCGAGTTTACCCAGCTCGGCGGGGACTGTGCCGTCACTGAGACGGGTCACAACCGCCGCTGGAACCGCGCGAGCGCCGATTGCAAGGATTCGGCGAACTTGTCGAGGTAGGGCGAATAGTACCCGCCCTCGATCAGGACGAGCGACTTCGGCTCATGGGCGCGTTCGTACGCTTCGAGCGCCAGGTCGATCTGCGCTCACGGGTCGATGTCCTGGCGGGGCTTTCCGCCGCTGGCGCCAACTGTCTGGAATGGACTTTTCTTGGCCGATCTTGGTGAGACCGGGACGCTGCCGCCGGTCGGGATCGGCGAGGGCGGTTAGAGGCGACGTTGCTGATGGGGGCGGTGAGCGAGCCCCTACTGAAGCTGCTCGGCGTCCAGGAACAGCTTGGTGTGCTTGACGAACAGGTCGGGGTACTGAAAGTGGGCGCCGTGGTTGGCGTCGGGATAGAGGATGAGCTGTGCGTTGGGGGCATGTTGCTGGAGCAGGTAGGAGTTGATGGTGGGGATGATGATGTCGTTGTTGCCGTTGACGACCAGGGTCGGTTGACGCAGTCCCTTGAGATGGGCGTAGGTCTCGTCCTTGTCCGCGCCATAAGCCGCGATGGCGACGGTCTGCGCCTGGACAGTCGACGCCGACACCGCGTCGTCACGGTCCCCCCGGGCCATGATGCGCCTCAGGAACGCGTGACCGGCCGCCTGGCTGCTCTCAGAGGGGGCGAACAGAATCGGCAGCCACATTTCTTCCTGATGTTCGTAGGTCTTGAAGAACAGTGCCCGAGTATCCGGCGGAAGTTCGCCGACACCCTCGCCTCCACGAGGCGCGGTGCCGACCAGGACGAGTCGCCGCACGAGTTCAGGCCGGTCGAACGCCACCTGTTGGGCGACGAGGCCGCCCATCGAGTGGGCGAGCAGGTCGACCGTGTCGAGGCCGATCGCGTCGAGGAACGCTTCGGCGTCTCGCGCGGTCTGCTCGATCGTGTCGGGAGTGGCGCCGGTGGACGAGGCGACGCCGGCGTTGTTGAACAGAATGACCTCGCGATCAACAGCGAAGGCGTCGGTCAGCGCCGGGTCGTGGTCGTCGAGGTTGCCCATGAAGTGCTGGAAGAAGACCAAGGGAACAGCGCTGGTGGCGCCGAAGCGGCGATAGGCGAAGCGGATGCCGTTCGCCTCGACGAAGTCGGTTGGCACGGTGTCGTGCGTGTAGGCGGTCATGGCTGCTTTCCGGGCGTTGACGGACTGCGGTGAGGTGGTCGGAGGTCAGATGGCGGTCCGGCCGCCGTCGGCGGCGACCGTGGCGCCGGTGAGGTAGGCGGCGGCGGGAGTGGCGAGGAACGTGATCACCTCGGCGATCTCGTCGGCCCGGGCCGCGCGACCGAGCAGCGTGGTGGCCCCGAGCTCCTCGATGCGCGCCGGATCGGCGGCGGTGTACACGGGGCCGGGGGCGACGGCGTTGACCCGCACCCCGTGCGGGCTGAACTCGGCCGCCCAGGCCCGGGTCATGGCGGTGAGCGTCGCCTTGGTGCCGCTGTAGGCGGCGCCGCCGGCCAGTCCGACGGTGGCCGCCATGCTGGAGACGTTGACGATGCTGCCGCCGCCGTTGGCCGCCATTCGGGGGGCGAGCGCCGCGACCAGGAAGTACGGGGCCCGCACGTTGCTGTCGAACAGTGCGTCGTAGGTGGCGACGTCCAGGTCGGCGGTGGGGCCGAACCAGGAGAAGCCGGCGTTGTTGACGAGCACGTCGACGTGGCCGGCCTCGTCGGTGAGGCGGCGGATCTCGGCGGGGTCGGACAGGTCGGCCGCGATGAAGCGGGCCTTGCCGCCGGCCTGCTCGATCTCGGTGACGATCTGCTGGCCCCGGTCCGCGTCGCGGCCGTGCACGATGACTGTCGCCCCTTCCCGGGCGAGCTGGATCGCGGCGGCCCGCCCGATGCCGGAGGTGGCGCCGGTGACGAGGGCGGTCTGGCCGTCCAAGCTCCGCTGAGTGGTGTTCATGGTGTGCTCCCTGTCCAGTTCGCTGGCGATCTCCAGCTGACGAGAGCCTCCCTTCGCGCCGTCCCTCGCACACCGCATGAACATGTGATACCTCGGCCGGCAGTGTCGGACGACGGCGAACGTGCCAGGCTCTGGGCATGGCAGGGACCACGACCACAACCCCAGCGCTGCACGGCCGGGATCCGGAGCTGACCGTGCTGCGCGCAGCGCTGAGCACCCTGCGTTCGGGAACGGGCGTGGTCGTCGTGATCGAGGGCAGCCCAGGGATCGGCAAGAGCCGGCTGCTCGCCGAGGCCGTGCGGTTGGCGGACCGCCTGCCGGCTCGGGTCGGCCTTGGCGAGGCCGACCCGTCCGAGACCGTGGTCGAGCTGGCGCCGTTGCTGCGGGCGCTGTTCGACGGTGCGGCACCGCTGCTCGACCGGTCCGCGCTGCCGGCCGAACGCGGCGGCCCCGAGCAGCGCTACTGGATGGTGCAGGATCTGGAGTCGTTGTTGGAGTGCGCGGCGGCGGAGTCGCCGCTGGTGGTGTTCCTGGACGACCTGCAATGGGCGGACAGCGGCACGCTGGCCGCGTTGCGGGCGCTCCCGGCCCGGCTGACGTCGGTCCCGGTCGCGTGGATCCTCGCGGCTCGTCCGATCCAGGCCGGCAGCGGGCTCGCCGACGTGGTGGACCATCTCACGGCATGGGGAGCGCGGCGTATCACCCTAGAGCCGCTCACGTCGGCCGCCGTCGCCGAACTCGCATCGGACGTCATGCAGGCGAACCCCGACCAGGCGCTGCTCGAACTGGCGGCGGACGCGGCCGGCAATCCGTTCTTCCTCGTCGAGCTGCTGCGGGGACTGCGCGAGGAGCGGCTCGTGCGGATCGAGGACGGTGCGGCGCGGCTGCTGGAGGCGCGGCTGCCCAAGCGGGTCGCCACCGGCATGCGCCACCGTCTCGCCCGCCTGTCGGAGTCCGCCCGCCAGCTCGCCGTCGCGGCCGCCTCGCTCGGTCGCGGCTTCACTGTCGCGGAGCTGGCCTCGATGCTGGGCGCGCCGGCGGCATCCCTGCTCACCCCGGTCGAGCAACTGCTCGACGCCGGCGTGTTCGCCGAACGCGGCGAGCGGCTCGGCTTTCGCCACGACATCATCCGGGAGGCCGTGCGGGACAGCACGACCGCGTCCGCGCGCCGCGCCCTCGATCGGCAAGCCGTGGACGTCCTGCTCGCGGCGGGGGCAATCCCCGTCGAGGTCGCCGTGCAGCTGGCCACCAGCGCTGAGCCGGGCGACGAAGTGGCGATCGGCTTGCTCAAGGACGCCGCCGACGCGCTCGGCCCGCGCGATCCGGTGGCGGCGGCCGAGCTGAGCTGCCGCGCCCTCGACCTGATTCCCGCCGGTCACGAAGCCGCCGGTCCGCTGGTCGCGACCACGACGGTGCTGCTGCACGCCGCCGGCCGGGCCGACGACGCCCTGGCGTTCGCGCGCAAGCACCTGCGCAACGTCGTGCCGGCGGCCGAGGAGGCGGCGGTCTCCCTCAGCCTGGCGAGCATGTTCGCGCTGTCGCCGGACGTGCGGGCTGAGTGGGGGCGGCGGGCACTCGCGCTGCGTGACCTTTCCGACCAGGACCGCGCCAAGCACCAGGCGCGCTTGGCCTACAACCTGGTCCAGGCCGGTCGGCCGGCGGAGGCGACCCAGCAGCACCAGCAGGCCCGGGAGACGGTCGAACGTGCCGGAGACCTGGCGACGCGCTCCATCCTGCGGCTCGCCTACGGGGCGCTGCGCTACGTCGACGGTCACTTCGAGGATGCGCTCGCCACGCACGAGCAGGCGATGCGCGACGGATTCGGCCCCGGTGAGGAAACGCGCGAGTGGGTCGCGCGGCAGTGGCGCAGCGAGCTGCTGGCCGTGCTCGACCGCTTCGAGGAGTCGCTCGACCTGATCTCGACGGGCATCGCCGCCGCGAACCGGGAACGGCAGGCGTTCGCGCTCGACTTCTTCGAGACCTGGCGCGGGCGGCAGCTGTTCCAGCTGGGTCGCCTGGCCGACGCGGCGGCCGCGCTCGGGGGTCGCTTCGACACGGCCAGCGACACGCCGGTGGTCGGCGCGCTGTACGCGGCAGGCGTCGTCGCCCTCGGGCGGGTAGCCATCCACACCGGCGACGAACGCTGGCGGCGTGAGACAACGGCGCTGGCGCGGCGGATGGCGGCCGACGGCACCCCCGCCAACCGTGCGCACGGCAGTTGGCTGCTCGCGCTGGGGGCGCTGGCGGATGGCAAACCGGCGGACGCCCGGGCGGTGCTCGACGCCGCCGGTTCGGCCGGGCGCATCATCCCTCTCTATCCGATGGACGTCACCGACGACCCACAGCTCGTCCGGATCGCCGTCGCCGCAGGCGATTCGCGCCTTGCCGCCGACACAGTCGCCGCAGCGGCCGAGCGGGCGCGGCTCAACCCCGGGATCGGCTCCGTGCATGCGGCCGCCGCACACGCCCGCGGCCTGTTCGCTGTTGACGTCACCCTGCTCGCCGAGGCCTGCCGGCTCTTCGAGACGGCGCCGCGCCCCATGGCCTACGCGTCGGCGCTGGAGGACCTGGGGGTCGCGCAGCTGCGCACGGGTGCAGCTGCGGCGGGAGTGGACACGCTCGGTCGTGCGCTCGTCCAGTACTCCGAGGCGGGTGCGACCTGGGACGCGGGGCGTGTGCGGGGTCGGTTGCGGGCCAACGGTGTGCGCCGCAGGCTGGTGACCGGCACGCGCCCGGACACCGGCTGGGCCTCGCTCACCGATTCCGAGCTGGGTGTGGTTCGCCTCATCACCCAGGGGCTGACGAACCGTGAGACGGCTGAGCGGCTGTACGTCTCGCCGCACACGGTCAACAGCCATCTGCGCCACGCGTTCACCAAGCTGGGCGTCAACTCCCGCCTCGAACTCGCCCGCGTGGTCGCCGCGAATATCGACCAGGACTAGGTATCGCATGGCCGTGTGATGTCGCGCGACCGCGGCGGGAGCAGTGTCGTTGTCAGGTCGATTCGACCAGGAACAACGACGAAGAGGGTCACGACGTGTCCGGACTGAGCGGGAACCCCGACGAAAGCGCTTCGTGACTGGCATCGATCTGGCCGTCGACGGCGGCATGGCCCAGGTCTGACGAACTCCGCACCCGCACAGAAGGACTGCATCATGAGCAACTCCGTGATCGGCCTGAGCGTCGACTGCGCCGACGCCGCGAAACTGGCCCGGTTCTGGGCCGAGGCGCTCGGTCGGACGGTGAGCCCCGAGCCCACCGCCGAATTCGCCGCGATCGCCGCAGGCGAGGCGACCCAGGGGCCGCCGCTGGCGTTCCACCGGGTCCCCGAGGCCAAGACGGTCAAGAACCGGTTGCACCTGGACCTGATCAGCGGCGACTTCGCCGCGGAAACCGAGCGGTTGCTGTCGCTGGGCGCGACGTGGGTGGCCGATGTCGAACGGGGAGGAGCGCGGTGGACCACCTTGCGTGACCCCGAGGGCAACGAATTCGATCTGATCGCTGGATGAGCGGCGAAGAACTGCTGACCGAACCGCACTACCGGACACGTCGGCGTGGACGCGCGTTGGCACTTCACGGGGCCGATGTGGTCAACGTCTGACGCCCGGGGCGGAGGAGAATCCGTCGACCGCGCACCTGACAGCGCAGCGCGAATCCGAGGGCTACTCGGCAGGTGAACGTGTTCTACGCCAATCGCTGACCCGGGCCACGCTGTGGCTGGTCGGCTTGGCGTGTTCGAGAAGTCCTACGCCACAGCCGTCGCAGGCACTGGCGACGCGCGCGCGTCTCCCCCGGAGTGTTCGCAGTGGCTGCACGCAACATGATCAACATAGGTACGACGAAGGAACACATCATGGACCGCACACTGCCGATCCCCGGCAACGAGCACCCGATCACGATCGAGCTGAGTGGGCTGCATGTCGTCGTCCGTTCCGGCGAACTCGTCGTCGCCGACACCAGGAGGCCGCTGATTCTCCGGGAGGCCGGTCACCTGCCGGTCTACTACGTGCCGCTCGCCGACGTCGACCAGACGCTGCTGCGATCCAGCGCGACCACCACATACTGCCCCTACAAGGGCGACGCCTCCTATTTCAGCGTGGCCGGACCTGATGGAGGCATCGAGGACGCGGCGTGGACCTACCCCGAGCCCTACGCGCCGGTTGACGCAATCGCCGGCCACATCGCGTTCTACACCGACCGCATGCAGCTCACCGCGGCTGACCGCTGATGGCCGGAGCAGCACCGACGAAAATCTCCTGCCAGTTCCCGACCTCGCTCGAATCGCCCCGGCACATCGCCGTCGCCGAGAGCCTTGGCTACGACCACGCCTGGCTGTTTGACACGCCACAGCAGAGTCCGGACGTGTGGATGATGCTGGCGCTGGCCGCCACGCACACCGAGCGCATCGGACTGGGGCCAGGGGTCCTCGTCCCCACCCTGCGGCATCCAATGGTCAACGCGTCAGGCGCGGCGGCGCTCTCGGCGCTTGCGCCCGGTCGGGTAGCGGTCGCCTTCGGCACCGGGTTCGCCGGCGCGCGGGCCATGGGTGCCGAGCCGAGCACGTGGTCGTACCTGCGGGACTATGTGCGCGCGTTCCGCGCTCTGCTGCGCGGTGAGACGGTCGACTGGGACGGCGGTCGGATGCGCATGCTGCATCCCGGCGGCCACGGCCCCGCCCGGCCGATCGAGGTGCCGGTCCTGATCTCGGCGTTGGGTCCGAAGGGCCTGGCCGTGGCAAAGGACCTGGCCGACGGATTGTTCACTGTCAACGGCGAGACGGGGTTCGCCAAGGAGTTCACCTGGGTCGCGCTCGGCGTGCACGGCACAGTCCTGGCCGAGGGCGAGGAACTCGACTCGCCGCGGGTGCGTGCCGCCGCAGGGCCGGGCAATGCGCTGGCCTACCACGCCGCGTACGAGTTCGGCGGCGATGTCACGGCGCTGCCGGCCGGGAAGGTGTGGCTGGACGTGGTCAACCGCACTCCCGCCCGGGAGCGGCATCTCGCCGTCCACGACCGCCACCTCGTCGCCCTCAACGCCGCCGACGACGCCGCGTGGGCCGCCGGGAGCTGGGCGGCGATCCCGACCACGACGCTGACCGGATCGGCGGCGCAGCTCGGCGAACGGCTCGCCGCGTTCGCCGAGCAGGGCATCACGGAAATCGCCTACCAGCCGACTGGGCCTGACATCGAGCGAGAGCTGGAGTCATTCATCAACCTGACGAGTGCACTCTTCCGCAGCTGATGCGAACCACTCGGTGACAGGTCAGGCCGCACCTCGCGGAACTGCTGTCCAAGGCACTGAACCGACGGCGGTTTCCTGCGGTTGCTTGGGCTTTGCGGACTACCATCCTCTTTGGACAAGGCTGGCGGCGCGAGGGTCACGTTCGGTACCTCCAGGTCAGTTCGCGGTGCCCTCCCATAGCGGCGTCGCGGTATGGCCTGGACGACCCAGCAGACCAAGGCCGAGCAGTTCCGCGTCCGACGTGAATGTGCCGAGCGTGTACCAGCCTTCGTCTTCACGGCTACCGTCCGGCTCGACGCGGTGCTCGGCGCGTTCAACACCCGCGACGAGCGCGAGGTCGTCGCGGACCCCGCGTTCCTCGATCGTGTTGACCAACTCGACTGAGCCAAAACACCCGAAGACACAGAAGGCCCCCGTCTGCAAGTGCGCGCCGGCTGCTGCTGGTCCGCGCGCCCAGCCCCGTCACACATTCGATGCCGCACGACTGGCGATGATCAGCTCGAAACATATGCCCACTCATTTCGCCGAAGCGGCTACAACGGCGTGCCTGTGGTGTCCTTATACCCCTGACGCTGGTCGACGCCCCGGCGCGAACCGAAAGATTCCGTCGTGCAGAGTCCTACTGGTTCCCACCTATCACCGATGCCCGTTTATCCATCCTGGGAGCACGGGTGGGGAGCAAATGGGGAGCAAACATGTGCGCTGAACGGTCCCCAACTGCGCACAACGACTCTGAACGGACCCGCGCCGACCTGCGGAATTTGCATTCCCGCAGGTCGGCGCACTGTGCCGTCCTTGGTTCACACCGAAGAGGTCACTGGTTCGATCCCAGTATCGCCCACACTGTGTTTTAGCTGGTCAGACGGCCTGTCGATGATCTTCATCGGCGGGCCGTTTCTGATTTTGGGGAGCAAATGGGGAGCACGGCCTGCTGACCACAATCCCCGATCCGAAGAGGTCACGCCGCTTTTGGCTCCACAGCGGGGCTTTCCCGCCAGGTCCAGCCGCCGTCCTGCTCCCACCGCTGCTGGAGGTGTGGGGCTCGAAAACTCGTCGCTGCAGCTCAGGATGCGTAGCGGTACTCGTTGATGACTCCCCCAAAGACCCGGGTCCGTAGGAGCCTGGGGGCCTTCAAACCGGGTTCGGCAAGGGGT
>NZ_QUNO01000044.1 GCF_003387475.1 Kutzneria buriramensis
CTGGCACGGGACTACGAACGCCACCCCGCCACGTCCGAGGCCTTCATCCGCTGGGCCTCGATCGCCACGATGACCCGCCGCATCGCTCGTCGTGCACCGGCCGTGCGTCCGGGACGACGCCGCTTCGACCTTGCTACCTGAAGATCTCAAACACCTTCTCAGTGTCGAAAGCCCTGTGATAGGGGGAGCGACTGAGCGGTCCGTAGCATGACGCGAAGCCTGCGGCGTCGTTACTCAGCCGCCGTGAGGGCGGCATCAGGGAGAGCCGAGCCCTTCGAGATCGGGGTGAAGGCCATGGAAGGCCTGAAGACCTGGAAGTGCAGGCACTGAAGGACTCCTCGGCGTATGGGGCGCGGAACGTTCAGATAGTGGCGGCGGGAACTGGGGAGGCCCTCCCTGGCCCGGCAACCTGCGGATGGGTGTTGCCGGAGCGTGGCGTCCTATAACCGATGACCTCGGGAAGTGGATCGCTGGCCGGGCGGGCGTCGGAGGCGGCCGTAGTACTGCTTGAGCCGGGCGGACAACATAACCGCCGGTGAGGGAAGGGCCGCTGCTTCGTCGATGCGTGTGGTGTCTGGAGGAGCCCGGTGAGTGCCGATGTCGGCTAGTCCCGCCGCTGGCGGGTCCATTGTGGACCCGGTTCGTGCCTTGCAGCATGCGCTCTACTGGGCGGCCAAGGCCGATCCCGGACGAAGGTTCCACGCGTTGCGAGACAAAGTCTTTCGCAGGGACGTCTTGTGGCGCGCGTGGGTCGCGGTGCACCGCAACGATGGTGCTCCCGGTATCGATAACACCACCTTGGCTGACGTCAAGCAGTGCGGGGTGACCCGGCTGCTGGAGGAGTTGGCCACCGAGTTGAGGGACGGCAGCTATCGGCCGTTGGCGTCGCGTCGGGTCTTCATCCCGAAGCCCGGCACGGCCGAGCAGAGACCGTCGGGTTCCGCCCGAAGCGTTCGGCGCACGACGCCCTCCAAGTCCTCGTCGATGAGGCATGGCGGGGCAGGCGGTGGGTGGTGGAGACGGATATCGCTGGCTGCTTTTCGGCGATTCCGCACGACAAGTTGATGCAGGCGGTTGAGGAACGCGTTTGTGACCAGGCAATCCTGAAGCTTCTGCGCGTGATGCTGTGTGCGGGGGTGATGGAGGAGGGCCAGGTCCGCCGGCCAGTGACCGGGGCGGCTCAAGGTGGTCCGATCTCTCCGTTGCTCTGCAACGTCTACCTGCACCGGGTTGATCGGGTGTGGTCGACGCGTGAGCATGGAGTGTTGGTTCGCTTCGCTGACGACGCGGTGGTGATGTGCAAGTCACGCGAGCAGGCCGAGGCCGCCCTCCAGCGGCTTCGGGATCTGTTGGTTGACCTCGGTTTGCAGCCGAAGGATGCCAAGACGCGGATCGTGTGTCTTGAGGTCGGTGGGGAGGGTGTGGACTTCCTTGGCTTCCACCACCGGCTGGTGCGATCGCGGTCTCGCGATGGGCGACGGCCGGTCACCTTCCTCGCCCGCTGGCCCGCGGACAAGGCCATGCAGCACGCCCGTGACCGGGTTCGTGAGCTCACGGCCCGGCGCAGGTTGTCGCTTTCGGTTGAAGCGGTCGTGCAGGATGTCAACGAGTTCCTGCGTGGCTGGACTGGGTACTTCAAGTACGGGCACTCGGCCGAGCGCTTCAGCAAGATCAGGCAGTACATGCGGATGCGGATCGCGTTGTTCATCAGCAAGCGCCACCGCCGCAGCCGACATTTTGGTGTTTGGGCGCTGCTCAACTTCACGCCCGACGAGTTCGGCCTGATCAGGCTCTACGGGATCGTCGTCTCGCCCAGGGCTGGCAAGCCGTGGCGGGAGAAGCTGAATGCCGGCGGTGAACGCCGTCGGTAAGCCGTGTGCGGGAGAACCGCATGCACGGATTGACGGGCGGGAGTTGGAAACGGAGCGGACTGGTCAGGGATACGGAGAAGAACGATCCGGCGGGAAACCGTTGGGTATCAATGGCTTCGTGACCTACCGCCAGGAGACGCCACCGCGCCAGCTCTCGACCCTCCGCCAAGATCCTGGTGTTGAACACCGAAGGAATAAGCACGAGCTGCACGGACGGCACGCGGCGACGAGCCGGGCATCGGGAAGATGGCCGGGGAGCCCCTGGTAAGACTGGATTTGCGAAGATCAAGTCCGAACTATAAGGCTCCCCGTGATCACCTATCGTGCCGAACTCGACGTGCTTCGCGAACTGGCCCGGTACCTCGGCCGGCTGCAGCACGCCGAGCGCCGCCAGCCCGGCACCCGCAAGCACACCCGGGCGTTGACCTGCTTCTGGCAGGCCGTGTTCGGGTTGCGCTGGTTCCGCCAGAACCTCGACGACCCCACGCTCGCCCGCGACCACGGCATCTCCGGCGCGACCGGCTACCGCTACCTCGACGAGGTCATCGACGTGCTCGCCCGCGCACGCTCCCGACCTGCAAGACGTACTCCGCAGGGCCAAAGCCGACGGCGTGACGCACCTGATCCTGGACGGGAAACTGTTCGCCACCGATCGACTGGGCGAGCAGGCCATCAGCGTCAAAGGCGAACTGATCGACGCCTGGTACTCCGGCAAGCACCGCGAACCCGGCGGCAACGTCCAAGCCCTGATGGAACCCGACGGCTTCCAGCTGTGGCTGTCCGAGGTCGAACCCGGCTCCACTCACGACATCACCGCGGCCCGCGCCCACGTGCTCGGTGCTTGTACTGGACCTACTCCCAACTCGACCTGCCCACACTGGCCGACTGCGGCTACGACGGCGCCGGAATCGGCGTGTTTACTCCAGTCAAGCAGCCGGCGGCCGACCAGGTCCACGACAGCGACAACCGCAGCTACAACGCTCTGCTACGCGGCTTGCGGTGTCTGGGCGAGCGCGGGTTCGCCCTGCTGACCGGCCGTTGGCGAGCGCTACGCCACATCACCGCCAGCCCACGCAAGATCGGCGATCACCAAAGCCGAGCTCGTACTCACCTATTTCGAACACGGTCGACTCACGTGAAAGTCGTTGAGATCACGTCATTGACTGGCGGGAGCGGAGGATTAGCGCGTATGGGGAGTATTTGAATTCTATCCACACGCTGATCGAAACGGTCAATAACGCGACATCACATCCCTTGGCGAGTTTGAGTGCGGCGTAGCGGCCAAGGTAGTGCGCCACGGACAGGAGAACCGTATTTTGCTGGGCCTACCACCCTTGCCACCTGTTGATCCGCCGGAGAAACTTTCGAGCGTGTCGAGTGGCTGCTTGCCAATCACCGGTCAAAGCGCTACAGCCTGGTTGGCAGCAACCGTGAGCATATAGCCAATTGGTGCGTGACGGGGTGGTACGCCGAGAGTTGTCAGGTCAGGACATACTTCGGCCTTCATGCTGTGGTCACCGGTGG
The DNA here is from genome assembly GCF_003387475.1 of Kutzneria buriramensis. GTDB lineage: Bacteria > Actinomycetota > Actinomycetes > Mycobacteriales > Pseudonocardiaceae > Kutzneria > Kutzneria buriramensis. The sequence goes on from NZ_QUNO01000044.1 coordinate 3,396, forward strand.
CTTATGGCTGCTCGTTACCCGACTGTCGATGTCGCTGGTCGTACGCCACTGGCTGATGCGAGCTGTTTTTGTCAGACGGTGGGGCGGGAGTGGAGGGCGTATGAGCGGGAGCGCAACGACAAGCCAACGTCACCAGATGAAGATGGGGTGGCCGGTCAGTAGCCTCCGGCTCCACCATCGTGGCTAGCATCCTGGAGTGTCGCCCGTAGGTGTAATGGTCGCTGGAGTATGGTGGCTCGCGAGCGCATCTGCCGTTGAAACGCACCGGCGGGTACGACCCACCTTCATCGTGCTGACGGTGTATACCTTCGACCTCGGGGAGCAACTACTCATGGCACAGAAGACGATCGTCGAACTAGTCGACGACCTGGACGGTGGTAAGGCTGACGAGAGCCTGACTTTCTCCTTGGACGGCGTGGAGTACGCCATCGACCTGTCGGCGAAGAACGCCGGGAAGCTGCGCGACGCGCTGGCCCAGTTTGTTGGCCACGCCCAACGGGTTGGTGGCCGCAAGCAGCGTGGTGCTGGCACCCGCACCCCAGTGAAGGCCGGCGGCGACAAGGCGCAGAACCAGGCCATCAGGGAGTGGGCGCGGTCGCAGGGCAAGCAGATCTCAGATCGGGGGCGTATCCCCGCTGAGCTGATCGCGGAGTTTCAGGCGGCGCACGCCTGATTTTTGAGACCAGCTGTAACCGCCCAGCGCTCCCCCAGGTGCTGGGCGGTTACAATCGCCACCACCGGCTTCTCGGCTACTCGGCGGTAACGATCGACTCTAGCCGCACTTGCAGCTCAACGATACGAGGATAGTTCCGTATCCTTACTAGCGCTTCGTCTGAGACATGCCCATCGCGCCCAAGTCGATAGCGGAGACCCGCAGTCCCTGGCCGAGGATTCGGGTGTGCGTCATACTCGTTCCGATCAGGCCACGGTCCGGGCCTTGACCTTGTAGTCGGTGACGTCGCTGTTGGCCTCGTCGATACCGAAACTGATGAATCGCTTGGGATGTATGCGGATCACCGCTCCGTCAAATCCGGTCTGCGCACGGTCGGCCGCCCAGGCCGAGTCGATCACCTCGCCTTCGCCGCGGATCTCCACACACCGGGGCCACCACGGCTGCACCGAGACGGCGTCTTAATCCAATCACCGTTGGGGGCGATGACCGAGAAGCCGTCTCGGGCTCATTTCATTCCCTTACGGGAAATATGCAGGGTACTTCGAAATTGGTTCGAGCCGACACGACGGGAGCCGCTGCGCTTCTGTCGTAAGCCTGCACTCGCCGAGCTCAAACCCGGCTAGTTTTGTACACTCAAAATACAATCCGGCCGGATCGTTTGCACCTGCGAATTGACGCCACATCCAGGACCACCAGGACGGACACTCACCCAACGGTAACCGTCACCACCCCGACTCCCCCACCCGATCGAGGCGGGGACGGAAGTGCCACCTTCACAGTGGCGTCCGCCGTAAGCCTGGACGTCCGGCGTGGTAAACCAGTCCACAGTGACGTCCGGATGGTAGCCGCTACCACCAATCAGACACCGACCGTTGACGCGAATACTTTGGGCCGTCGTGTTCTGGTAGCTGACAGCGACGCACGCCTGCTGCGGCCCCGCTGAACAGCCCTGCGCGGCAGCTGTTCCGGCGGTCAGAATCAGCGTTCCCGCCGAGAGGCTGACAGCCGCCATAGCGCCAGCAAACCACGGCCTTGCGCGGTCCATGTACCCCGCCTTCCTTGAGCTCATTTCATTCCACTACGAAAGAGTGCTGAACGTTGGCCCCATCGGTCACCACGTCGCGGATTGTGTGGGTGGCGTCCGCTGCGCCCGTTGTGGACATCGAGGCTCTGGTTGCTGACCATGATGAGGTCATGTGGCCGCTACAATCGGAGCCGTGCTCGCGGCCGCTGTTGGCGCCACGGGAAGCGGCAATACCAAGTGTCACAGGACGTTTTCGTGACGTAACCGTCAATGGCTGCCTAAAGCAGCTGATCAAGGACTTCAGCCCGCTCCCCACCACGCCATTCGGCGAATCCCGACCCGTTACTCCGCCATATCGTGAAGTCCTTCCTCAGTGCTGCTTCACTGCGGGGCCACCGGCCCGCATCGGGGCGACTCGACGGGCGTGGCGCCGGGTTCTGAATCGCGGTGGACATAGGCCCACCAGCTACGTCGAGCGTAACCTCTCTGGCCGGCGATCGACGACCCACAGGACGGTGAATCCGAAAAACGCGGAACTGGTAGAGCACATGAAGTGTCGATTGAGCGATGGGCAAGCATAATCCCTCAGATCATCTTCAACCTGACTCACGGCTGGTAGCGGCCTACCAGCGGGGCGGGCGCGCCGATCTGGCGGTGCGGCGGCTGCGGCGCCCCGGCCCGGCCGAACTGATCAGTGCCGCCGAGCGCGGCACGTGGTCTCAGGCGATGGCCGACTACACTCAGCAGACCTACTAATCGGCGGTCCGTTGTGGACCGTGCGGCGGTGATGGAGCTGATCCGGATGGCGGTCGGGGCGGTAATGACCGAGCAGAGGATCGGGCTGTGGTTGCGTCGGCACGGCCTCACCTGCAGCGCCCGGCCCGGGCGGGCCTACGGGCAGCAGCAGCCGGCTGCGGCGTGCGCACGTGGCTGGACGCCGGGTGTCCGGCGATCGCGGCGCGGACGAGGACCAGGGTTGCCGCCGGTTCACGGGTCGCCGACAAAGTCGACGCGCTGATACCGAATCTAGTCTTGACTCTGTCGGGGATCTTGAAAGTCTCAAGGTCAGCCGCTGGCGGCCCGCCATGACGTCAGCCGGGGGATCTCATGCTGGTCCAGGAAGTCCTGAAACGCCGTCGGTGGCCGGGCAGGGGGTGCTTCGTTGGCTGATGACTGACCGCTGAGGCGCTCGATGTTCACGGCGATAGCCGTGAACACGTGCTGCAGGTGGGCCTTGGGCTGTCCCCGATAACGGCAGCGGCGCATGCCGTGTCCATGTGCGAACTCGTTGACGGTGCTCTCCACTCCGGAGCGGACCGCTTAGTGGGCTTGCCAGTCGGGCGTGTGCTGCTCGGAGCGGACGCGGGCTTGCAGGTCGCGAAGTTCTCGCGGGGAAAGCCCACGTTCCGGGCGCTGTCGCGGGAGGTGGTGCACTGGGCGCGGACCGGGCAGGGTTGGCACTGCCTCTTGGTGAACCGTGCCACGATCAGCGGGGCCGCGGTGGGTGAGGAGGTCGGGTAAGGGCCGTGCCAGCCCTTGCTCGTCTGGCCTTGGGGGCAGGTCACCTGCCGGCGGTCGAAATCGATGTGGAAGTCATCCCGGCCGAAGCCTTCGTTGCGGCCGTGCTGGCGGGTGGGGTTGCCCGGCAACGGGCCAGTGACCGTCACCTGGTGCTGCCGGGCGGCGTGCGCCAGGTGGACCAGGGAGGTGTAGCCGCCATCGACCAGGTGCTCAGTGGGCAGCAGGCCACGGCGGGAAAGCGTGTGTGGATGCCGGGCAGGGCCTGGGCATCGTTGGTCGTGGCCGGGGTGGTGGCCACATCGGTGATCACATTCGCGCCGTCCGGGGTGCAGGTCTCGGTCAGATGCGCGAGAAATCCCTTCCAGCGGGTGGTCTGCCCGCGGCGGGCGTAGCGGGCGGTGAGGTCGTAAGGAGACACGATCGCCAGCGACGAGGGCGGCAGCCCGCCGTCGGTGTCGGTGCGCCAGCGCAGGCGGCCCGCCGCGTCGCGATAGTAGTTCTGCACGACGATCTGTCGCAGGGCTTCAACGCGGGGGCCGAACGCACCGCCCGCCCCGTGCTGACGCAGATGTTCCAGCAGCTGGCAGGCGTCATCGCCGGTGGTGTTGATCCTGGTCTTGGGGCCGGGTGGGGTTCTTGCCTAGCCGTGTCGGACGGCCGTAGCGGCGTCCCCACTCGCCATCGACCAAGCCTGACAGCAGGTTTGGGGCGGTCCTTGCCAGCTCCTCCAGCGCTGCCCGGACCGCCTCGGTGATTAACTCCAGCCGGGTCAAGTCGCGTACTGCGGCAAGGACATGGGTGGAATCGGTGCGCTGCGTGGTGCGTTCACGCACGAGCCCAGCGTGCCTGAGGCGGGCCAGCGCGAGATCGAGCAGGCGGTCGGCGCGATCGTTGTGGGTGAGACGCTGGCGGAAGTCGGCCAGCACACTGTGGTGGAAACCGGGATCGTCCAGTTCCGTAGTCAGGGCGTACTTGAAGTCGATGCGGCGGCGGACCGCTTCGGCGGCCTGCCGGTCGGACAGGTTGAGCAGGAACTGCAGCACGCAGATGGTGGCCAGTTGGGCGGGTGAGAGGCCTGGGCGCCCGTCGCGTGAGTACCACTCGGTGAAGTCGTCGTCGTGCCACACCCGTCCAGCCGGTCGCGCACCCACATCGCCGTCGTACCGCGCGGATTGCTGGCATGAGCCATCCGCGCGGTGAGTTCCGGGACCTCCACTGCGGATCGGGAACGAGCCGGTAGGGACACCTGGCCACCTCCGGGGGTGTTGTGACTTCACCGACCCCAGAAGCCTCACTGTTACCGACCGGTCACCCTCCGTGACACACCGGCTGCTCCCAAGATTCCCGACAGAGTCAAGCTGAGCGCTGGCGCCCGTGAGGAGCGTGGCTGAATTGCGGCGTTGCTCCTCTGGAGTCATGCACGAGTTCTTCCGCTCCGCGGCCGAGGGCAAGGCCAGGTTGTGCGACCTGGGCCACCGCGAGCCCGCCTGTGCGAACCGTCCGGCGCCAGCCGAACACATCGTCGAGCCCGGCCCTCCGCCGCAGAGTCCGACCGTCGCCCCAATCGTCGACTGCTGTTCACTACACGGCCATTGACGCTCCTTCTAGCTTTAACGCCCGTCGAGGTTGATTAGCCGCTGCCCATCCATTTGATCGCGACGGGCTGATCATGGTCACAGACTGCGGCGGCGCACCATCGGAACATGGTCACTCTCTGCTTATCGTTGAACACGATCGGGAGTCGATCTGAACATGCGACGTAAGTTCGCCTGTCAGGCGACGTCTTTCCGAAAATTGAGGAAGCGGCACGGTTGGGTGCGCGTGTGCGTGTTCGTGGTTCGGGATTTTGCGGAACAATCGTTGGGTGCGTTGTCTTTTTGTGAAGCGTGAGATTGGCTAACGGCGCTTGTGTTCCATCTCACGTTGGTTGACCGTGGAGGGCAAATGAGAGTAGTTAAGATCCTGTCTCCGAGGAAGGCTGGGCGTTCCTTGGCGGTGGTGATCGTCTCGGCTGTGCTGGCGCTGGCCGGGGCGGGAACCGCGTCGGCCGCATACCACGGCCCCTGGCAGAGTGTTGCGTGGGCCAACGACGGCACGACCCCGGATGTCGTCGGCGACTGCAACCAGAACGACGGCGGCGTGGTGCCACACTACTGCCACTACCACGAGGTCCAGACCTATGACCAGTTAGGCGGCGTGCACCAGGTCGGTAACCTGCTGTCCAACTGCGGTTCGAACGCGACGCTGACCCAGACCATCACGCAGACGTACACCACCATCAGCTCGTATAGTTATTCCAGAACCAGCGAGTTCTCCACGAACGTCGGGCTACAAATGGAGGAGGGGTTCACTGGCGGTGTCTCGGCCAGTATGAGCAAGACGCAGACCTGGACGGTCGGCACCATGGTGTCCACGGCGTCGTCCATCGCCATCACGGTTCCGGCGCACTCCCGCGGCGCTCTGTACTTCCAGCCGCGTATCCATGTGTCCCAGGGCTGGCTGGAAGTTAATTACTGGGAGCGCAACCATGGTCACTACTTCTGGTACTACCCGGGGCAGGGGACGACCGGGGTCACCGTCAAGGTGCCGATCCAGAATTCGGACCACACCTTCTCTGGCATTTTCAGCACGCGTTCCACACCTTGTTGAGGCGCGCTGGTCCAGCGTAATCCATTTCGTTGGAGGCCAGGTGGGCTTCGGTTCTGTCTCGGTGCGGTGCGGTCGCCAGGCTCTGCGCTAGCGGCGCCACCGTTAGCCGGACGGAAAGTTGACCATGTAGTTGGCCAGACCGGAACGCCGGCGGGAGCGTCGTAACACAATCGGGACCTTGCCGACCTGCGTGCCTTGGCGCTGGCCGCGAACTGAGTGTCCATCCTGGTGTGGATCTCCCAAGTGCAGATTGGGGTGCTCGCTTGCGCTGAAACGTGGAGCAGGCACGGACTCGGTGCTCTCGCTTTGCCAAGGCTTCGTGATCACCAGAAATACCGTGCCTGTTCTGCCAGTATGGCGTGCCAACTCTGGCTCGAAAACCACAGGTGAGCACGCAGGCGACAGCACCCGGCGCAGCGAACCGAGCCAAGCGCCAGTTGGCTGGCGGCCGAATCGACGGCTGTCCGGCGTCTCAATCCATGACCGAGGAAGTGAACACCATGAAGGCTTTCGGCGTCACAGAGTTCGGCGGTCCCGAAGCGCTGCACTCTCTGGACCTGCCGATCCCCGAACCCGGTCCCGGAGAGATCCGCATCCGGGTCGCGGCGGCGGCCGTCAACGCCGTCGATTCCCTTATCCGCAGCGGAGTGGCGAGGTTCTCCGACACTCAGCCGCCGTTCGTTCCGGGGGCGGACGCGGCCGGTGTCGTCGACCAGATCGGCGGCGGCACGGACACCGACCTGAGCCTCGGCGACCGTGTGATGGCGATCGTCCTTCCCGCCGGAACACATGGTGCGTACGCGCAGTACGTCACCGTGCCCGCCGAGTCCGCGGTCAAGGCACCCACGAACACAGGTGACGAAGAGGCCGCGACCGTGCCGATGAACGGGCTTACCGCGCGCCTCGCACTGGACACGCTCGGCCTCGCCGCGGGCCAGGTCGTCGCAATCACCGGCGCCGCAGGCGCCGTCGGCGGCTACGCGGTCCAACTGGCGAAGACCGACGGGCTACAGGTCATCGCCTCGGCCGCTCCTGAGGACGAGGATCTGGTGCGCAAGCTGGGCGCCGACATCGTGGTGCCACGCGGGCCCGAATGGGCGTATCAGGTGCGCGAGCACGTGTCGAACGGCGTCCATGGCCTCGTGGACGCGGCGGGCCTCGGCGACCTTGCCGTTCCCGCCGTCCGAGACGGCGGCACGGTGGTGAGCCTGCGCGGCCAGGACGGCGCCGAGGACCGAGGGATCGTCGTGAAATCCATCGTGGTCTTCCGGTACGCGCGCGAGCACGCCAAGCTCGACCAGCTGCGTCAGCAAGTGGAACAAGGCACGCTGCTGCCGCGGGTCGCGCGGGTGTTGCCAGCGGATCAGGCCGCCGAGGCCCACCGGCTTCTGGAGGCAGGTGGCCTACGCGGCCGGATCGTCCTCGCTTTCTGATATCCAGAGCGGCATGGTGCGCGCTGGTGCTTTCTACCCACGACTTGGCAGGCCGAGAAGACGGTCGGCGTTGGCGTGCGCGATCTTCTCGCGTATGGCGGGATCGAGGGCGAGCCCGGAGAGCCAGCGTGTGGAGACGGTGTTGTCGGAGAAGGGGTAGTCGACGGAGAAGAGGATCCTGTCGTCTCCGAAGATCCGCCGTGCCAACTGGAAGGGACCGTCGTAGTAGTAGCCGCTGGTGGTGATCCAGAAGTTCTGCTGGAGGTAGGCGGCGACGGGCTTGGAGAGATTGGCCGTGAGCGGGTTCAGCATCTCGTCGACGCGCTGGGCGTGGAACGGCAGCCCTTCGCCGAGGTGGCCGAGGATGATCTTCAGGTCGGGGTGTCGGTCGAAGACGCCAGCGGTGATCAGGCGCAGGGCGTGCAGTGAGGTCTCGTAGTGCCAGCCGTAGCCGGCGGTGGCGAGCATGCGTCCGACCAGCGGCGGCAGGCCGCCGTAGTAGGCGCCGAGAACCGGCGCGGGCGGCGTGCCTGGGTGCAGGTAGATCGGCACTCCGAGGCGCGCGGCGGTCTCGAGTACGGCCGTGTGGTCGGGGTGGTCAAGGAAGAGGCCGTGGGTGGTGCCGTTGATCAGGGCGCCGACGAATCCGAGCTCGGTCACGGCGTGCTCCAGTTCGGCCGCCGCGGCGTCCGGATTCCCGGTGGGCAGCGTGGCGAAGGCCGCGAAGCGGTCCGGGCGGGCGGCGATGTCCTTGTGCAGCCGCGTGTTGAGGTCACGGGCCAGCGGGACGGCGACCTCGTCGGGCAACTCCTGCACGCCCGGACCGACAGCCGAGAGGACCTGGACGTCGATGCCCGCGGCGTCCATGTCGGCCAGGCGATCCTCGGCCACGTCCAGCAGCCGCTGCTCCGGGGCCATCGGTAGCCAGGACAGGTCCATGCCGGTGGCGGCCAGCAGATCCGGCGTGGCGTAGTGCTCTTCGAGGGCGACTATGCGGGTCATGGTCCTTGTCTCCTTGAGGCCCGGCGCGAGGGCTGACGGTCCGTGTCTCCGCGCGGGACGCGGCGGTAGGCGCGGGCTGACGGGTCGTGCCCGCGCCGGCTCTCTGTCAGGGCTGCAACAGCACCTTGATGGCACGGCGCACGTCCATGGCGTGGTACGCCTCGGCGACCTGGGCGAGCGGCAGGGTCAGGTCGAAAACCTTGCCCGGGTTGATCCGCCCGGTCCACACCCGCTCGATCAGGTCGGGCAGAAACGCGCGAACCGGGGCAGGGCCGCCGCGCAGCCCGACGTGGGAGGAGAACAGCTCGTCGACCGGGATGTTGACGTCGTGCGGGACACCGACGAATCCGACGTGGCCGCCGGGGCGGGTGGCGCGCAGGGCTTGGTGCATCGACTCATTGGTGCCGACGCACTCGAGCACGCTGTCCGCGCCGATCCCGTCGGTCATCTCCTTGATGACCTTGACACCTTCGTCGCCGCGCTCGGTGACGATGTCGGTGGCGCCGAACTCGCGGGCGAGCCGCTGCCGGTCGGTGTGCCGGCTCATCGCGATGATGCGCTCGGCGCCGAGCTCCTTGGCCGCGATCACGCCGCACAGCCCGACCGCACCGTCGCCGACGACCGCGACCGTGGCGCCCGGCTTCACTTCGGCCGCGACGGCGGCGTACCAGCCGGTGCCCATCACGTCGGACACGGCCAGCAGGCCGGGGACGAGCGCTTCGCTCGGCTGACCTGGGATGGCCACCAGGGTGCCGTCAGCCTGCGGGATACGGACATACTCGGCCTGGCAGCCGCCGAAGTACTCGCGGTTCAGGCACGAGGTCTGATACCCGTTGCGGCAGTTCGGGCAGGTGTTGTCGGAGGCGAAGAAGGACCCGACGACGTACTGGCCGGGCTTGACGGTCGTGACCCCGGCGCCGACCTCCTCGACGACGCCGACGTATTCGTGGCCGATCGTGGTCGGTTCGGTGACGGGGTTGATGCCGCGATAGCTCCACAGGTCGGAGCCGCATACGCAGGTCGCGACGGTCCGGATGATGGCATCGGTCGGCGCGATGATCCGCGGATCAGGGACCTCCTCGCTGCGGACGTCGCCGGGGGCGTGGATTACGGTGCCGCGCATGGGAACTCAGCTTTCTCGGTGAGGGATGTCCGGGGTTCCGCGGTGCCGTGCATCAGGCGCACGCTCCGGCGCGTGTGCGGGCCCGGCGTACTCCGCGTCGGTGACGTGTTCGAACCAGGTGGCCTCGCCGGTTTCCCCAACGCGAGGTGGATCATGAAGTGGTCGGGTGCGGTGGCCCGTTCGGTGACGAGCGCCTCGAGCTGGTCGGCGGCAGTGAACGCGGCGGGCCAACGGAGTGGAACGCCAGATGCGTGACGGCCTCGGCTATCTCCTCCACCTTCGCGGCTCCTTGCTTGAGATCCACCCTGTCGAAATCGTACGTTCAAATGACCCGTCCCTAGAATGGAACACGCTCCCGCTCAGTATAAGAGAACGATCTCATCGCGCGATGTGGCTATCCGGGGAGAAATTTCTCCCCCTCATGGAATCGGATCCAGGTGTCATGACGGCCCTAGAATGCGGTATCACTTCACGTTGCCCGGGGCAGAACATCACCATGTCTGACTCCACGAACCTCGCCCGGGGCCGTCGCCCGTACGACTCCGGCACCCCTCAGCGAAGCTGGTGATCATGAGCCGTCCCGAGAGCTGGAGCGAGCTCGGCGCCTTTCTCAAGGCCCGCCGCGCCGAGCTCAGCCCAGAACAGGTCGGGCTGCCCGACGGCCCGGGCCACCGCCGCGTCCGCGGACTTCGGCGTGAGGAGGTCGCGCTGCTCGCCGCGATCAGCACCGACTACTACATGCGCATCGAGCAGGGCCGCATCAAAGCCTCCTGCGCGGTCCTGGCCGAGTTGGCCAAGGCGCTGCGTCTGAACGACGACCAGAGCGCCTACCTCTACGAACTTGCCACCAAGGACGCCGGCCCTCGATCGCGCCGTCCCGCCCGTCAACAGGTCTCGTTGCCGCTGTGGCGGATGCTCGACGACATGCCCACCAGCCCCGCGTTCGTCATCGGGCGGCGCACCGAGATCCTTGCCTGGAACGAGCTGGCCGCCGCCGTCTTCACCGACTTCGCCACGATTCCCGAGAAGGACCGCAGCTACATCAAGGTGCTGTTCACCGATCCGGCGATGCGAACCCTCTACATGGACTGGGAGGAAGTAGCCCGCCTAGCCATCAACCAACTCCGCATGCACAGCGCACGCTATCCGGACGATCCGCAGCTCGCGGCGACAGTCGGCGAACTGTCCGTCAAGGACGCTCAGTTCCCCACATGGTGGGCCGCCCGCCAGGTCAACGTCCGCAGCTCCGGCACCAAGCGGCTGCGTCACCCGGTCGTCGGCGAGCTGGTCCTGGATTGGAGCGCCTTGACCTGTGCGAACGACCCGGACCAGCAGATCATCGTGTGGACCGCCGAGCCGGCCTCGCCGACCCACGACGCCCTGCGGATGCTCGCTGCCTGGAACGCCACCTCACAGGAGTCTCAGGACACCGCCCGCTGACCGCTGCCCAACCAAGTCGCCGGCGACGCGAAAACAGTCCGATGCGGTTGAAGTGGCATGTGCGACGCAGCCAGGTTACGTGTGTGCGTTGGCCGCCACCGGCCGGGCCACCATCTTAGTCTGCGCCTACTTCGCAGTGTGAATGAGTTCTACGATCGGCTTGGTGAGTAGATCTGGCTCTGGAGGGCGTGTGCCGGGTCGAGACAGACCTGGAGCTTCGCCAGATGACGCTCTTCACCTACGACCCCAAAGGTATGTCCGGCTCGCTGGGCAGCCGTCCGACGCGCCATGATGCTTCGGCCGCCCATCACCGACGATCTCGGCCGATGGCGGTCGGCGTGGACGGCCGCCGCTGACAGCATCCGTGACCGCTCGCTGTGCGCGGGTACATGGTGTAGTGCTTCGGCCGTGGAAGCGGACCTCAGCAGTGGGTTTCCCAGGTCGGTATCAAAGTACTGCTGAAGAGCTAAAGGATGGCAAAGAACTTCACCATCTCGGTGATCGCTTGATCCACGTACTCGGGCGTATCGTACATTGCGATATGAGTGGCACCCTCGACGACGAACAACTCTTTCGGTCCTTGTGACAGCTCGTAGGCCTGGTCGCTCCACAACTTTGTGTCCGCCTTGCTTCCCGCGATGAGGAGCATCGGCTGGGTTAGAAAATCCGGAATCCGGTCAAAGACCGAGAAGGCGAGCATTCTGTCCATGCTGGTCAGCAGGAACCGGCCCTTCGAGTTGGGATGCGCACCTCGGGGAGTCCGATAGTAGTCGTATCCTTCGCGCAGCATGTCCGGCGTGTTCTCGTCGATGTCCTCAAGTTTTTCCGGGACGAATGGGGCGTAGAGACGCTCCCCTCCTCGTGCTTCCGCTGTGCGCTGCTTGGCGACCATTTCCAGCGTCGCGACGTGCTCGGAGGCCGGGACTTGATGCCCCATGAAGGCTCTGGAGCTCTCGCCCATCGGGGCGGCGCTGACGGTCGCCACCGCCTTGAAGCGATGCTCGGTCTGCGCCACGCTGATGGCGTAGCCGCCCCCGGCGCAGATGCCGTAGACCCCCATACGGTCGGGGTCTACGAACGGAAGGGTGGTAAGAAAGTCCGCCGCGCAGCGGGCGTCTTCCACCCTGGTCGACGGGTCCTCCAGGAGGCGGGGTTCGCCGCCGCTTTCTCCCTGGTAGGAGGAGTCGTAGACCACGACGACGTAGCCGTGCTCGGCGAGCCTTTTGGCGTAGAGGCCGATGGTCTGTTCCTTCACACCACCGGCTGGATGAATCCCGACGAGAGCCGGATATGTCTCGTCTTCGCTGAATTTGTCCGGCAGGTGAAGATGACCTGAAATTTCTACTGCCTTGTTCCTGAATGAAACGAGTGTCACCACGATGTGCCCCTTTCGGTGTGGCCCCCAGATGTGCCGACCGTCGAACCGACATGAATCGACGGTAATTGCGCAATTCTCTGGCTGGAGATGGGGATCGCCCTCGGCGGACCGAACGCGCGGCTTGGACCGCCGAGGGCGATCGGCTGGTCAGCTCAGTGTCTTCATCAGTTCCTGGGCCAGCGGGACGGCCGAGGCCGGGTTCTGACCGGTATAGAGGGTGCGGTCCACCTCCACATGTGGCGCGAAGGGCTCGCCTTCGCGGTAGTCCGCGCCCAGGTCGGTGGTCAGCCGGTCCTGTAGCAGCCATTTCGCCCGGTCCGCCAGGCCGTTCAGCTTTTCCTCGGCGTTGCTCAGGCTGGTGAGGCGGTAGCCGGCGAACGGGGACCGGCCGTCACTGTCGAGGGTGGCCAGCAGCGCTGCGGGGCCGTGGCAGACCAGCGCCAAGGGCTTGCCTGAGGCGAGCCAGTCGGTGAGCAGCCGGCCGGATTCGGCATTGTCGGGGAGGTCTTCCATCGGTCCCCATCCACCGGGAACGAACACGGCGTCGTAGTCGTCGATGCGCACGTCCTCGATCCGCATCGGGTGTGCCAGTTCGGTCGCGTCGCGCAGCGCGGCCTTCATGCGCTCTGCGCCCTCGATGCCGTCGTTGAATTCCGGTGTGAGGCTGGCGGCGTCGGCCGTCGGTGGGACACCGCCGGGGGTGGCCGCGGCGATCTCGTAGCCGGCCTTGGTGAACACTTCGTACGGGCCGAGTGCCTCCTCGGCCCAGAAGCCTGTCGGCTGCTCGGACCCGTCGGCCAGCGTCCAGTGAGTGGCCGCTGTGATCAGGTAAAGGACCTTCGTCATGGGTTCTCCTCGATCAGCCGTTCAGCACGTGCTGCAGGACGTGGCTGTCGGCGGCTTGCCGAAGGTGTGCCAGCTTGCCGTCTCGGATTGTCCACAGATGGACGAACCGCGCGTCCACGGTCTTTTCCGCCTTCGTCACTCCGTGGTAGTGCCCGAATACGAACACGTGGTCGTCGGCGTCGGCGTAGTACGTCTCCGCCTTTGCGGAGAATGACTCGAACAGCGGCAGGAGTGAACCGAAGAAGTCATTGAGCATACTTTCGTAACCGTGGTAGATCCCTCCGAACGGGAAGCCTGGAGTGATGTCCCACTCAAGATCCGGGGCCATGATCTCCTTGGTCACAGCCGGGTCGGCGTTCGAGTCGTACAGCCGGCGGGCGAGTGTGATGTTCGGTGATTCGGACACGCTGCATCCTTATTAATTGATGAATCGCGATCGGCGTGGAAGGCCGCGCGGGCTATGGACGTCAGCATCCCATTGGATCCCCGTGGAACGGTCACGGTGTGAGGGGGAGGGTTTTCTCCCCTGCATGGCCGCCGCTGGATGTGTAATTCTTGCTTCGCGGGGCCAGCGGGCTCAGTTCGAACGTCAAGTGTGTTGCGTTGTGCGGAAGGCGGGGCGTGGGTACGCGAACTGACCGGTGGCTTCGTGACGCATGCGGTGTTGGAGTCCGGGTACGCTCGGCAGCCTGCAGACGGCTTTTGAGGTTGTCCGCGGCGGCGACTCGATCAGCCGAGTCGGTGCTCCGCCTTACTCAGAGGGCGCCTTCGGCTACCTCGGACCGTCCGACGTGGCAGCCGACCTCGCGTTTCGCCGCGGTCGGGTGCACCCAGCGGCCCCAGTCGTGGTTGCCGAGGCCCATGAGCACCCACGCGGTGACGGCCGACGACGTTCTCCTGGTGTGCTTCCCCTCGTATCGTGGAGACCTGAACCAAGAGAGATGATCAGGTCGTGGGAACAAGAGACGCCGGTTCGATACCGATTTCCGCGCTGGTGCGGTGTGGATCGTGGCCGAGACCGGCAAACCGGGCGCCCAGGTCGCGCGTGATCTGGGGATCCGACCATCAGCGCGATCCAGACACTCACAATGCATGGAGAAGAGCGACGTCCCACGTTTGCGAGTGGACCTCAAGGCCGTAAAGCGGGGTGTGACGGGGACAATCGGCGACCTCGACGTCCGGAGCGGAAGGCTCGCGAGGAAACCCAACTGGTGCAACAGATGCTGGCGCGGGTGCTCGCGGCGAACGTGGTGTTCGGGTGGTTCGCCGCCGATGCCGGCTATGGTCGTGCCGCGGGCATGCGCACGTTCTGCTACGACCACGCCGTCACCTACGCGATGGCTGTCCCGCTCGATCTGCCGCTGATCGATGTACGGGCAGACGTTGTGCTGCAAGGACATCCTGAGCGATCGCGTCCACCAGTGGGAGCGCCGCCCGGCTGGCGAGGGCGGCAAGGGCCAGCGACTCTACGACTGGGCGATGCACGCGGCCACGGTGGAAACGATCAGTCCACGGCCGCCACGATGGCCAAGAGGGGCAGGACAGCTAGTAGGACTTTGTTAGGTCGTCATGGTGGCCGCTGATGACATGTGGGGCATCGACCTGTCCAGGTCGCGAGCAACACCTGGAGCACGTGCAGGATCTTGTAGAAAGTCAAGCCGCCCCAACAGCTTTTGGGTCGCTCAGACGCAACTCGGTCAGGAACAGGTGTGCGGTCGAGACCAGGGTGACGTGACGGTGCCACCCGATCCAGGA
>NZ_QUNO01000045.1 GCF_003387475.1 Kutzneria buriramensis
AGCGCCCCGCGCGGCGAGCTGGACCTCGTGCCGGCCGCCGCGTAGGCGGTCCGGTCGGCCAGCCGCAGCACCGCCCCGTCCAGGTCGTAGTCGCGTTCGTTGCGGCTCTCCTCGATCTCCGCGATCGCCGCCTGCGCCTGCTCGGCGTCGGCGCATACCTTCATGTCGGCCGCGGCCAGTCCGAGCGTTGTCAGGGCCTGGTCCAGGTCCGCCGGCGCCCCGTCGGCCGACGTGTGCAGGTCGAAGGCGAACAGCTGCAGCCGCCGCTCAGCCACCGTCGCCGGGTCCTTGGCCCGGAGCGTGCCCGCCGCCGCGCCGCGCGGGTTGATGAGCGGCTTGTCCGGGTGGGCGGCGTTGTAGGCCGCGAACGTCGAGCGCAGCATCACCGCCTCGCCGCGCACCTCCACCGTGCCCGCCGCGTCGATCCGCTCCGGCACCCCGTCCACCAGCGCCCGGACCAGGAACGTCACATCGTCCCCGGTCGTGCCGTCGCCGCGGGTGACCGCCCGTTGTAGCTTGCCGTCCTCGTAGATCACCGCCAGCGACAGCCCGTCCAGCTTCGGCATCACCGCCACCGGCTGACCCGGGAACCGGTCGAAGAACGCCGCCACCTGGTCGGGTTTTGTGGCCTTCTCCAGCGACAGCATCGGCCGCGAGTGCCGGACCGGCGCGTGCAGCACCGTCGGCGCGCCCACCTGCTCCAGCGGGTTCGGGTCCGGCGCCAGCTCCGGATTGGCCTCGATGAGGGCTCGCAGCTCGTCCTCGATCGTGTCGTACTCGGCGTCGGCCACCAGCGGCGAGCCCCGGTAGTAGGCGTCGCGCAGCGCCACGACCTGGTCGGCGAGTTCCTGGATACGTTCCCCGGCGTTCACGGTGCTCAAGCTACCGCGAACCCCTGACATTTCCCGGCAGCCCTGGACCGCGGACGCCCCGGTCCGCGTCACGCGTGATCACCCTGGTCTGAGCTCGGTGGGCGGTGTGAAGACTGGTTGTCGGTCGATGATCTCCACGGTCCATTTCGAGTGGTGGATCATGCGGTGGTGCGTGCTGCAGAGCAGTACGAGGTTGTCGAGGCTGGTCCATCCTCCGTCGGCCCAGTGGGTTACGTGGTGTGCGTGGCATTGCCTAGGTCTGCGATGACATCCCGGGAAGGCGCAGCCTTTGTCCCTGACGATCAGTGCCCTACGGATGGTGTTGGGGATGGTGCGGGTGCTGCGTCCGATGTTGATGGGCGCGGAGTTGGCGTCGATGATCATGCGGTAGGTGGTGCTGTCGCAGGCGATGCGGCGGGCCGATTCGGCGTCGATGGGGTCGCCGCCTTCGATCTCGGCCATGCCGATGTGCTGGAGGAATTCGGTCGCGTTCATGGTGATGGCGAGGTGGGGGCGTTCGCCGCCTTCGTCGGGCAGCTTGTCGCTACCGGCAGCGAGCTCGATGATGTCGGTGAAGGCGTCGCCTTGTCGCTGCGGGGTGGTGCGGGTGTCGTTGGCCTTGGGCTTGGCGAGGGGGCTGATCAGTGCGGCGAGGAGTGCGCCGGTTTCGGGGTCGGTGGTGCCTCGGAAGGCGACGGACCCGTCCACGCGGTTGCTGTAGTGGAACTCCCGCTTGGGTTGTGCGAGGTCGTCTTTGGGCTCGGGTCCGTCCTGATCGAGTAGTACCAGGATTCGTTTGGCGGCTAGGCGGAAGTGGTGGAGCGGGAGGTGGGTGTTGTGGAGCAGTTCGGCTTCGACTTTGTCGCGGTCCAGGATCGGTGCTTGGGCTAGGGTTTCGTTCAGAACGGTGAGCTGGTCGGCGTCGATTTCGCCGGCGCGGGCAGCGTCCCGGACTGCGTCCCTGCCGAAGAGTTGTGCGTGGGCGACGATCTGCAACGCGTCTTTCTTGGTGACCCGCAACTGAGTCTGGACCTGCGCCACCAGTGAGACTCGGTCTTCTTTCGATCGTCCGGTGCGGTTCCACAGCTCCGAGACCGTCTCGACCAGGCGTGTGTAGGCGGTGCGGCGGAGGTCTTGGGCTTCACCGCAGGTGTGCCAGAGCGACGTGTCGTCCATCCGCCATGCGGCGGTGGGATCCCGGGTCGCTTCCATGCTCCTATTCTACCGCGCTGATCAGGCGTTTTTCGTTGCGTGGACTGGGAATACCTGTTCGAGTGACCGAGTGGAAAGCGCTTTCCTGAACCTGTCGGCGTCCCCGACTTCCTCACCCGTCCAAAGCCCTCTGTAGAAGCAACCACCTACGGAGCAGTCCGCAAACCACCTGGCGTGCTTCCCGCCTGAAATGAGCGAACTGGGCAGCTATCACGCAGGCCCGTAACCACGGTCCGGGGTGGTGGTGGCGAACATGGTTGGTAATGAGGGGGCGAGTGGACCCACCGCGCCGATCCGGCGATCTCCGATTGCGGGAGTGGTCGGAACCATTGACGGGGAGCTGGAGGAACGGACCGGTGGGGTGCCTCGACGTGTATCACCGCCGAGGCACCCCACCAACCCCCCAGAACCCTACGGTTGCGCCGCCAACTGGAAAGACTGCGCAGGCCCGCTCGTGCAGCTCCACTGCTGGAGCAGGCCACCGTCCACTGCGGACTGATCACGCACGTCCAAACACTTCCCGCTGTTGCGGGCCACGAAGCTGTAGTACCCGTTGCCTCGATCCACTGCCTGCCACTGCTGGTTGCTGCCGCCGACGTAACTCCACAACTGCACGGTCGTCCCGTCAGCGGTCGCGCCGGCGCCGCCGCTGACGTCCCACGCCAGGCCGGGGGCGTTCCGGTTGACCACCTGGTAGTAGCCGTCACCGGTCGACCGGAACTGCCACTCCTGGTTGGTGTTCGCCCCGCACGCCCACTGCTGAAGGGCGGTCCCGTTGGCAGTGCCGCGGTCGGCGGCAACCAGGCACTTCCCGCTGTTCTGGTTGATCACCTCGTTTCACTTGGACGAGTCGATCCCGCCCGGCGGGGGAGTGGTGCCGCCGGAACCGGGCCACGTGAACGTCGCCATCGACCCGCCCGGCATGCTGTAGCCGAACGACGAACCGCCGTACGACACCTGGAAGTTCTGCGTGCCGCCGGAGTTCACGGCGACGAGCACGATGGAGCCGTCGGGATTGCGGAAGGCGACGTTCTCGATGCCGCCCTGCCCCTGCGCGGTGGAGTTGATCCGCACGGCCCCGGGCTTGACGAACTTGGCCAGGTGGCCGAGCACGTAGTAGTCCGCGTTGTACGTGACGCCGCCGCCGTCGACCGTGACGACACCCATGCAGTTGGTGCACGACCCGATCACCGGGCCATGATTGTTGTCCAGGGCCATGTTCCACAGGCTGACGCTGCGCGCCCAGTTGCGGGTTGCGCCGACGGCGAGGTTGCGGCCCTGCCACAGCAGGGAATCCGCGAAGGTGTTGCCCGACGACGTGCCGGAGCACTCGGTGAAGAAGATGTCCTTGTTCGGGTAGTCGCTCTTCACCTGGCTCTGCGCGCTCGGGTCTCCGCCGTAGCAGTGCCAGGCCGTGCCGACCGTGTTGTTCCCGGTCTGCGCCAGCACCGACTCGGCGTAGCCGGGGTTGTCCCAGTTGTGGTCCCAGCCCAGGATCTTCGTGCCCAGCCCAGCGGCCGACAGCTTGGGCGCCAGGGTGTTGATGACCCGGCTCTCCTGGTCGGCCGCCATCAGCATGCCCGGGTACCCACCGGGCTGGTTCTGCGGCTCGTTCTGCACGGCCAGGTACTGCACCGGCACGCCGGCGGCCTGGTAGGCCTGCACGGACTTGACCAGGTAGTCGGCGAAGGTGCGCTCGTAGTTGGTGGACAGCGACCCGCCGACCAGGTTGTTGTTCGTCTTCATCCACGCCGGCGCGCTCCACGGCACGACCATCGCCGACATGGCCGGGTTGAGCGACTTCGCCTGCGTGACCAGCGGCAGGATGTAGCTCTGGTCGTGCGAGATCGAGAACCGGGACAGGCTGGGATCGGCGGAGCCGTCGTCGTAACTGTAGAAGCTACGCGAGAAGTCCGTGGCCCCCAACGGTTGCCGCAGCCAGCTCAGCCCGATGCCGCTGGTGGGGCTGAACAGCGAGGTCATGATGCTGTTGCGGTTCGGGGAGTTGTAGATGTTCCAGGCGGCCGAGTCGGTCAGCGACGCGCCGAAGCCGACCATCGTCTGGTACGTGGTGTCGGCGTCGACGGTGATCACCGGCCCGCTGCCGCCCGAGCCGAACGGCACGGGTTGCTGTGGTGTCAAACGGTTCTGTTGATCGGGCGTGGTCAGCCAGACGTTGGCGGAGGTCGCGGCGAACGCCGGCGCGGCCTGCATGACGGCGTACGCGCTGCCGGCCGCGAGCAGGGCGCCGGCGGCCGCGACTGCGAGCGGCCGCCGGCGGGACATGATGGAGGTCATGCAGGGACACCCCTCCCGGTGAAACAAATGTAACAGCGATGTAACGCGGTTCCGAAAGTGCAGCACCGACCGTTCTCGCTGTCAAGAAACTCATTGGGGAGAATGCCAGTCGGCACGAATGGTGAAATGTAACAGATGAAACAGCGGTGTCATCGTGTAGACAGTTGTTGTCTCGGCGAGCCGCCACGGCGAGGCGGACCACGTCCCCTGCCACCCGTGGAAGGCCCATGAAGATTCGCAGGCTCCTCGCCGTCGCGGCGGCCACGACGGCCGCCGCGCTCGGCGTTCCCGCAGCTCACGCCGCGGCGACCGGTGCGATCACCGGTATCGGCGGCAAATGCCTGGACGTCACCGGCGGTGCCAGCGCCAACGGCACCCGCGTGCAACTGTGGTCGTGCAATGCCGGCGCGGCACAGCAATGGACGGTCGGTGACGGTTCGATTCGTGCCCTCGGCAAGTGCCTCGACGTCGCCGGCGCGTCCGTCCAGAACGGCGCCAAGGCGCAGATCTACGACTGCAACGGCACCGCCGCGCAGCAGTGGACGGCGTCCGCCGGCCGCCTGGTCAACACCGGCTCCGGCAAATGCCTCGACGCCACCGGCGTGAGCAGCGCCGACGGCACGCCGATGCAGATCTGGTCCTGTGGCACCGGCGCCAACCAGCAGTGGACGCTGCCCACGGGCGGCACCACCCCGCCGCCGGGATCCCCGTGCCCCGCCGGGCCTTTCGGCAACCCGCTGCCGGCGCAGAACCTCACGGCGACGAAGATCAAGGACGGCTACAACTTCCTCGAGGGACCCGTCTGGGACGCCGGCAGCCAGACCCTGCTGCTGACGGACATGCACGACGGTTCCGGCCCGCAGAACGTGCAGGCGTCGGACATCCTGCGCTTCACACCGTCCACCAACACCTTCGCCACATTCGTCACGGACTCCGGCAGCAACGGCCTGGCGCTCAGCCGCGACGGCAAGTCGATCATCGCCGCGACCCACGACCAGCGCAGCGTCTCCGCCTACGACCTCGCGACCAAGCAGCGAAACACGCTCGCCGCCAACTACCAGGGGCGCCTGTTCAACTCGCCCAACGACGTCACGGTCGGCGCCGACGGCACCGTCTACTTCACCGACCCCGACTTCCAGCGCGCCGACCGCCCGGACCAGATGTCCGGCCACACCGACGTGTTCAGGGTCAAGGACGGCGTCGTGTCGCTGATCGACGACTCCATCCGCGAGCCCAACGGCATCGAACTCTCGCCGGACGGCCGCACCCTCTACGTCGGCGGCAACGCCACCGGCAAGGTCTACAAGTACCCCGTCAACGCCGACGGCAGCACCGGCCCGCGCAGCGACTTCGTGTCACTCGGCGGCACCGACGGCGGCACGGTCGACTGCGCCGGCAACGTCTACCAGGTCACCTTCGGCGACGGGAAGGTCCACGTGTTCTCCCCGTCCGGCCAGGCGCTCGGCACGATCAGCGCCGGGCAGAACATGACCAACGCCGCGTTCGGCGGCCCCGACGGGCGCACCCTCTACCTCACCTCCGGCAGCCCGTCCTCCGGCGGCGACACCGGAAACTACGGCCTGTACGGCATTCGCCTGAACGTGCCGGGCTGGCCGTACTAGCCGACCCAGCGCTGTAGGGCGTCTTCGAGACCGGCGGCGTCGTCGGTGTCGGACGCCCACGCCACGACCCCGTCCGGGCGCACCAGCAGCCCGGCCGGGGTCTCGTGCGCGTCGGTCACGACGTTCACCCGGCCGTTGCCGATCCGGGCGAACGCACCGTCGGAAGTGCGGTCCAGCAACAGGAATCCGCCGCCGTGGGCGTGATCGGCCAGCCGGGAGCCGTCGCCGAGATACACGTCCGGGACGTAGCGGCCGATCAGCGGGTGATCGCCGGGCAGCTCGATTCGTTGCGTGACGCCGGAGACCTTCTTGACGGCATAAGTCGTGCCGTCCCGAGTGGACAGTAGATCGGCGACGATCTCGCGCAGTGCCCCCGACTTCGGGTCGCCGCGCAGCACCCCGATCTGCGCTCGGGTCCAGTCCAGCACCCACGCGCCCAGCGGTCGGCGCTCCACGTCGTAGCTGTCGAGCAGGCCCTCCGGGGCCCGCCCGGCGATCACCGCCCCGAGCTTCCAGCCGAGGTTCATCGCGTCGCCGACGCCGAGGTTGAGGCCCTGGCCGCCGAACGGCGGGTGCACGTGGGCGGCGTCGCCGGCCAGCAGCACCCGCCCCTTCCGGTACGTCGCGGCCTGCCGGGTGTTGTCGGTCCAGCGCGTCGGGGTGGCCCGCAGCGCGGTCAGGGTGACGTCGGTGCCCGAGATCCGGCGCAGCGCGGCCTGCACGTCGTCGAGGGTGATCGGCGTCGACCGGTCGGCCGGCGGGCTGTTGAACTCCACGGTCGCCACCCGCCCGGGCTGGGGGCCGTAGCGATAGACCCCGCGCGGCGTCCACGTCCAACCGTCGGCGAGCTTCTCGGGGTCGGCGATGTCCGCGACCGCCTGGTAGCCGGTGAGTTCCGGGTCGGTGCCAGGGAAGTCGATGCCGGCGAGCCGGCGCACGGCGCTGTGCCCACCGTCGCACCCGACCAGCCAGCCCGTCTCGAACGAGCCGGTGTCGGTGCCGACCAGCACGCGGTCGCCGGTGTCGTCGAGCGCGATGACCTCCACGCCGCGATGCACCGGCACGCCGAGCCGGGCCACGTGGTCGGCCAGCAGCGCCTCCAGCTGCGGCTGCGGCACCATCCGCGCCCCCTCGGCGGCGGTGTGCGCGGCGAGATCGGGATCGGCCCAGTCCACGAGGTCGGGGTCGAGGGCCATGCCCGCGAAGTGCCCCGTGAACCGCCCCTCGCCGGTGCCGTACGACCCGATCCGCTCCAGCACCTCCTGGTGCACCTTCTCGGCCGCCGGCAGCAGGCCGCGCCGGTCGAGCGCCTCGGCCGTCGGCACGTTGATGCCCTGCGCCTTCATCGAATTGGCCGGCTCGGCCAGCAGCCGCTCGACCACCCGCACGTCCGCCCCGGCAAGCGCCAGCTCGGCGGCGAGCAACAGGCCCACCGGCCCCGCTCCTACCACTGTCACGTCTGTATTCACGAACACTGTTCTAGTTACGAACGACGTTCGTGTCAAGCTATGGTGGTGCGGTGAACCCCCGAGAGCGCCGCGCCGCGCGCCGGAACCCCGAGGCCGAGGCCGCGCCGAGGCGGCCGCGCAAGACCGTCTTCACCGCCGCGCAGATCGTCGACACCGCCCTGGACGTCATCGCCGCCGAGGGCTACGAGGCCCTGACCATGCGCCGGGTCGCCGCCGCCCTGGACACCGGACCCGCCTCGCTCTACGCGCACGTCGTCAACAAGGCCGACCTCGACGAGCTGCTCATCGGGCGGCTCTGCGCCGACCTCGTGCTGCCCGAGCCCGATCCGACGGCCTGGCGGGACCAGATCCGCGGCGTCTGCGCGCAGATCCGAGACCAGTACCTGAGATACCCCGGCATCTCGCGCGCCGCCCTCGCCATGGCCCCCACCGATCTCGAGATCGTTCGCGTCAGCGAGGGCATGCTGGCCATCCTGCTCGCCGGCGGCGTCGCGCCGCAGGCCGCCGCCTGGGCCGTCGACGCACTTCTGCTCTACGTTGCCGCCTACTGCCTGGAGTTGTCCGTCGCCCGGTCCGCCAACGCCGACGCCCCCTGGGTGCTGGATCCCGCCGAGCTGCGCCGCCGGTTCGCCGCCCTGCCCGCCGAGACCTTCCCGCACACCACCCGCCACGCCGCCGAGCTCACCGCCGGCGCCGGCCACGACCGCTTCGACTTCACCCTCGGCCTGATGGTCAACGGCCTGGGGTGAGCACCGCCCGATCGGGCGGACTGTGCCGGCGGGCCAACGGGTTCGCGGTGCGGCCGGGAACACTCTGGGCGGAGACCTGGGGGATCGATGCGCGATCGGAGGGCCCGCTGCCGGCCGTCGACGACCTGCTCGACGCGTTCGCGTAGGACCTGCGTGCGCTGCGGGAGTCCGCGGGCAACCCGACCTACCACGAGCTGGCCCGGCTGGCGCACTACTCCGCCGGCACGCTGTCGGACGCGGCCGGCGGCAAGAAGTTGCCGACGCTGGCCGTGACGCTGGCGTACATCGGGGCGTGCCGGGGAGACCGCGTCGCCCGGGAACGCCGCTGGCGTGCCGATGCCGCCGAGTTGGCCGCCCGCCGGACCAGGCTCCAGGCGGAGGCGCGGGCCGGCGACGGGGACGGCCCGTACGTCGGCCCGGCCGCCTTCCAGACGGCCGACGCCGGCCGGTTCTTCGGGCGTGAGTCGGCGGTCGACGAGCTGGCGCGGCTCGTGGCCGCCGAGCGTTTCGTCTCGGTGTTCGGGGCGTCCGGCGTGGGCAAGTCCTCCCTGCTCCGGGCCGGTCTGGTGCCGGCGATCGAGGGATCGTCGGTCGCGCCGGTCTCCGCGTCGTCATCGGCGTCCGTGCCGACTTCTACCCGCACTGCATCCGGCCCTGGCCGACGCCCTGCGCCGAGGAGTGCGCCGTGCGAGTGGACGCCGCGAAGATCGGCGTCCACAAGGGACTCGGCGACGGGGGAGAAGTCGAGGGCGCGGAAGACGCGCTCGATCGAGCCGGTCAGCCAGGCCGCGGTCACGGTCGAGCGGTCGGTCATGCCGACTGACGCTAGAAGGGCCTAACCGGCCCGGCTATCCCGTCAGCACAGGACTTGTGCGGATCACGCGCCCTGCCGGGCCCGCGCCAGGTCGTCCTGGTGGAACCAGCCGACGATGTCCGAGTCCGGCACGCTGCCCTCGCCGCGCAGGATCCACGCCTCGCCGAGGCGCTGCCAGTTGGCATTGGCTCGGATCACCACGCAGTACGGGCCGTAGCCCAGGTTCAGGGCGGCGGTGATGCCACGGAACGCGTAGACGCCGACCGGCTGCATCGGGTTGGACATGTCGGCCTGGTTCGTCTCCGCCCGCAGCGGCGCGCGACACGTGCCGACCTCCGCGTTCCGCGTGCCGTGCACGAGGTAGTCCTGGCTGTTCTCGAGCAGGCCCGACAGTTGGGCGCCGGTGAGGTGCCGCGGGTCGGCCGGCTGCTGGCTGCTCGCGAGCTGCGACGCCTGTCGCCAGCCGGGCGTCCAGCTCCGGAACCACTCGACGCGCAGGGTGGAGGCCGCCCGCACCTGGTGCAGGTGCGTGTGCCAGATGGTCTGGTACGCGGTGGTGAACGGGTAGCGTTGGCGGATCGTCACCAGCGCGGGCTGCTGGCGGAGCGTGGACAGCACGGCGGTGTACACCGCCTGCTGGACGAGGGAGCGCGCGGCGGCGGCCGTCGGCAGGCTCACTGGTTCAGCCCCCAGCCGGATGCGGTGACGCCGTCGAGGACGCTCTGGATGTCCTCGGTGACCCACGCGACCAGCTCGTCGTCGCCGATCAGCCCGAGCTCCGGGTGCTGCTGGAACAGCGCGCCGACCTGCGCGCCGACGGTGTAGACGAGCAGGTCGGCCAGCTCCTCGGCCGGTGGCAGCTGCGCGACCAGGGACTGGCGGAACTCGGCGGTGAGCTCGTCGATCAGCGTCCGGTAGTCCGCGCCGGCGCTGACCGCGTCGTCCAGGGGCTTGACCAGGGCGGTGCCACCGTGGCCGAGCCGGTGCTCGACGTCGGCCTTGAGGTCCGGCCAATTCCCGGTGGCCTGAACGGTGCCGGCGTCCGTCAGCTCCGAGAGCACGGGCATGATCCACGCCTCGTCGCCCTCGCCCCAGTACTGTCTGATGCTCACCCGACCTGTTTACCCAGCCCGCGGGGGCGCCGGAGAGGCCGGAAAGATCGATAACCAGGCCCCGTTTTCCCGCCCGTTGGGGCAGCCCACGATTGCGACGATCGTCGGCGGGCGCTAGTCCTCGACCGTGGACACCAGGCGGGCGTCGAGCCGCGCGGGCACGGCCGCGAGCGCCCGTGAGACGAGGCAGTTCCGCTTGGTGTTCTCGGCCATGGCCAGGAACCGCTGGTCGGCGATGCCGGCCACGGTCGCCTCGCAGCGCAGGTCGACCTCGCTCAGCGCGATGCCACCCGCGCCGGCCTCGGTGCGCACCTCCGCGAACGTCTCGATCCGAAGCGGCTGGTAACCGGCATCGTCGAGGTCGGAGGCCAGCGCCATCGAGAAACAGCCGGCGAAGGCCATGCCCAGCAGGGCCTCGGGGCTGCCGACGGTGTCGTCGGCGTCCTCGATCAGCTGCGGGTTCGCCCGCCGGGCCAGGTCGTACGCCACCCGTACGCCGCCCTTGATCATCTCGCCGGAGCCGGTCTTCTCGGTGCCGTGCCACACGGCCCGGCCGGTGTGCGGTGCGACGCGGTCGGGTACGCCGCCGCCGTCCTCGGCGCCGAGCAGGTCGCCGGGGGAGAGGTCCAGGGCGGCGGCCAGCGTGAGCAGCGCGCGCAGCGACGGCGCGCGTTCCCCCTGTTCGAGCCGGTAGAGGTGCACCTCGCTGAGGCCCGTCATGGCGGCGACGTCGATCAGCCGCAGGCCGCGGGCGAACCGCGCGGTGCGCAGCTTGTTCGCCATCGCCTGCAGCTGGGCGTCGATGAGCGACTCGTCCAGCACGCGGTCAACCTTCCTACCTGCACGTTTCGGCACAGCATGCCTCCTGGGCAAGTTATGGGCAAGTACTTGACCTGGAGGCAAGCGGTAGGCAACCTGGGGCGGATTCTCCGTCAGGAGGAACCATGGGAATTCAGGTACGCCGCCGCGCCGCGGCCCGCTGGCAGGGCCCCGTGGCCACCGGCGTCGGGCACATCCGGACGGCGAGCAAGGCGGTCGACAGCGACTACTCGCTGCGCTCCCGCGAGGGGGAAGGCGCGCCGCTCAACACCAACCCCGAGGAGCTCATCGGGGCCGGGCTCGCCGGCTGCTTCGCGATGTCCGTGGCCAACCAGCTGGAGCAGGCCGGGCACAGCGACGTCGAGGTCGACGCCAACGCCGTGGTCCGGCTGGAGGAGACCGACGCCGGCTTCCGGATCACCGAGATCGCGCTGTCGATCAGCGGCGGCGCCCCGGGGCTGGGCGACGACGAGTTCGCGCGCATCGCCGACCAGGCCAAGCGCACCTGCCCGGTGTCGCTGGCGCTGGCCGGCACGACGATCACGTTGACGCAGGTGAAGGCGGTGCGGTGATGGGCTCGCGGTACGTCGTCTACACCGCCGACGTGACACCCGAGGCGCAGGCTCGTCCGGTGTTGACGGAATCCTTCGGCTGCGCCTACCTGACGCAGACCGTGCTGACGATCTCGGGTGGAACAGCGCTTTTCGAGTCGGGACAGCACGAGGAGTTGCTGTTCGTCCTGCACGGACGTGGACGCCTGCTGCTGGACGGCGGCGAGCACGACTTCGGGCCGGAGAGCGGGATCTACATCGGGCCGGGGGAGACCTACCGGTTCGACGTCACCGAACCCACCGAGATCGTCAGCGTCCGAGTGCTCAACCCCGCCGGCGACGAGGTGGCGGTCGGCGACCGGCGCACGGTGTCACCGCTGGACGCGCAGGAGATCGGCAAGGCCACCGCCGGGCGCGAGTACCGGATCCTCGCCGACCCGTCGACCGGCTTCCGCTCGGGCACCCACTTCGTCGGCGACGTGCCTCCCGGCGAGGCCGCCCCCGTGCACTACCACCGCTACAACGAGGTCATCTATATCTTGCAGGGCAACGGGATCCTGCACATCGACGGCGAGCGCAACCCGCTCTACCCGGGCGCCTGCATCCACCTTCCGGCGCGCACCCTGCACCAGGTCGAGAACACCGGCGACGAGCCGATGCGCGAAGTGGCGGTGTTCGTGCCGGCCGGCTCGCCGGCGGCGGCGTACCTGCCCGACGGCACCAGCGCGTACCCCACTCAGCCGGACGACCCGCAGGGCGGGGTCCGGTAGGAGGAGCGGCCATGGGCGTCGTCGAGCAGCTGGGTCGGTCGGATATCCCCTTGCCGGGCACGAGGTTCTCGACACCACGGACGTCGACCAGACCAGCCGGGTCATCCGCGACAACCGCCTGCTGCCCGAGACCGGCGTCTTCCGCGCGGTGCCGCGGTCCGTGGCGCTCGGCGGCATCACCCTCAACCACGTCGTCACGACCACCGCCAGCAACGGATTCCTTGTGCACATACCGCTCGCCGGCCGGGCGGACGTCCGGTGCGGCGGCGACGCCGTCACCTCCGATCCGGCGACCGCGGTGGTGATCGATCCGGCCGAGCACCACGACATGACGTGGGCCGGCGGCACTCCGCAGCTCATCGTGGGTCTCGATCGTGGACGCATGGAGAGCCACCTCGGCCGGGCCCTGGGCCGGCGGCCGGTCCGGCCGCTGCGCTTCGCGCTCGGCATGGACCTGAACTCCACGGCGGTGCGATCCTGGCTCGGCGCGGTGGCCCTGTTGGTGCACGAAGTGACCGGCGCCGAGCCGCTGACCGTGGAGGATGTCGCCGAGGCCGTGGGCGTCGCGGTTCGGGCTCTCCAGGACGGCTTCCGCCGGCACGCGGACACCACGCCCATGAGCTACCTGCGGGACGTCCGGCTGAGACGGGTGCGTGCCGAGCTGACGGCGGCCGAGCCCGGCACGGTCACCGTCACCGATGTGGCTGTGCGTTGGGGATTCCTGCACGCCGGCCGGTTCTCGGTGCTCTACCGCGAGCAGTTCGGCGAGACGCCGTCGACGACGCTGCGCGGATAGCCCCAGCGTCATTCGGATAGCACCAGCCGCAGGCCCGCCTCACGCTCGCGGCCTGCCCGTCCAGAGAGGCAACACCGTGCTGACGTCCGAAGAGTTCCGGCTCAGGTTCCCCGCGCTGCGCGACATGACCTACTTGGCGTCGTGCAGCCAGGGCGCGTTGTCCGACACCCTGGCGACGGCCCTGCTGGAATTCCAGCACACCCTGCTGCGGTACGGCGCGCCGTGGGAGCGGTGGATGGGCCAGGTCGACACCGCGCGTCGGCTGTTCGCCGAGATGATCAACGCCGATGCCGACGAGGTCGCCGTGCTGCCGACGGTTTCGGCGGCCGCCTACCAGGTGGCGTCCACAAGGGACTTCGCGGCGCGCCCGACGATCGTGACCACCGACATGGAATTCCCGTCGGTGGCGCATGTCTGGCTTGCCCAGCGGGCAAACGGCGCTGCGGTGCGCCATGTCGCGGACCGGTCCGGAGTCGTGCCGGCGGAGGACTACATCGCGGCCATCGACGAGACCTGCGGGCTGGTGTCCGTGCCGCTGATCTCGTATCGCAACGGCGTCCGTCTGCCGGTCGATGCCGTGCTGGAGCGGGCCCGCGCGGCCGGCGCGACGACCTTCGTCGACGCCTACCAGGGCGCGGGCGTGGAACCGATCGACGTGCGCGAGATCGGCTGCGACTTCCTCGCCGCCGGCGCGCTCAAGTACGTGCTGGGCATCCCCGGCATCGCTTTCCTCTATGTGCGGGGCGGTCTGCGGGACGAGCGCGATCCGCAGGCCACCGGTTGGTTCGGCCGCCAGAATCCGTTCTCGTTCGACTCGCGGCACCTCGACTACCCGGCGGGCGCGCGGCGTTTCGAGAGCGGCACGCCCGCGATTCCCGCAGCCTACGGCGCGGTGGCCGGTATGACGGTTCTTGGCTCCGTGGAGCCGAAAGCCGTCCGCGCGCACGTCTCGGAGCTCGGTCAGCACGCGCAGGACTCGCTGATCGCCCTGGGGGAACGCCTCTGGTCGCCGGCGGATCCCGCGTTGCGCGGCCCGCAGGTGGCGCTCATGGATGCCGATCCCGCCAAGCTGGCCGGTTTCCTCTCCTCGCGTGGCATCGTCACCAGCCCCCGCGGTGACCTGCTGCGAATCGCCTTGCACTACTACAACTCGCCCGAGGACGTCGACACCGTCGTCGCCGCGATCCGCGAGTACCGACGTCTCGGAGGTTGACCGTCATGGGAGACAACGCCGTCCCCGACGCTGCGGGCGCGCAACGGTGCCCCACGGGCTCGCCGGGCAGCTGAACTCCCGCCAGCTGGCCATGATCGGCATCGGCGGGGCGATCGGAACCGGGCTGTTCCCCGGCTCGACGCTGGCCATCAGCAACGCCGGCCTGGCGACGATCATTGCCTACGTCCTGTGTGGACTCGTCGCGCTGGTGATCGCCTGGGCGCTGGTGGAGATGGTGGTGGTGCACCACGAGGCCGGGGCTTTCGGCGCGATCGCGCACCGGTACCTCGACGGCTGGGCCGGGTTCTACTGGGCCGGCCAGGTGATCGCTGTCGGCGGCGAGGTGATTGCGGCCGGCATGTACCTCCAGTACTGATGGCCGCAGCTGCCGCTGTGGCTGCCGGTGGTGCTGTTCTCGGCCGTCATCCTGGTCGTGAACGCCCTGACCGTCAACTTCTTCGGCACCCTGGAGTACTGGTTCTCCATGGTGAAGGTCACCGCGATCGCCGTGTTCGTGGTGCTCGGCTTCGTGCTGATCTTCTTCGGGCTGCCCGGCCAGCACGCGACCGGCTTCGGCAATCTCACCTCGCACGGCGGCCTCATGCCCGGCGGGTTCGGCGGCCTGGGCATAGCGATGATCTTCGCGTTGTTCAGCTACTTCGGCACCGAGGTAGTGTCCGTGACCGCGGCCGAGTCGAAGGACTCGGTGCGGGACATCCCGCGCGCGGCCCGGAAGATGGTGCTGCGCATCGGCTTCTTCTACGTGCTCGCGGTGATCGTGATCGTCTCCATCGTGCCGTGGACCGTCGCGGCCCAGGACTCGAGTCCGTTCGTGAACGTGTTCGCCCCGCTGTGGTCGCTCGCCGCCTGTGGAGCGACTGCCTCGGCCACCGTCCGGAGGCCGTCGACCTCGCCCGCGCCACCTTCGGCGACGACCACCTGCTCCTCGGCAGCGACTACCCGGTCCCCATGGGCCTCGACGATCCCGCCGAGGCCACCGCCCACCTGTCCGCCGACCTACGCCGCCGCACAGCCGCCAACGCCGAGCGCCTGCTGGACCCCGTCGACGCCACCAGCCCTTAGCTGTCACCCCGGCCTGAGTTCGGCAGGTGGCGTGAAGACCGGTTGCCGGTCGATGATCTCCACGGTCCATTTCGAGTGGTGGATCATGCGGTGGTGCATGCTGCAGAGCAGTACGAGGTTGTCGAGGCTGGTCCATCCGCCGTCGGCCCAGTGGGTTACGTGGTGGGCGTGGCATTGCCTAGGTCTGCGATGACATCCGGGGAAGGCGCAGCCTTTGTCCCTGACGATCAGTGCCCTACGGATGGTGTTGGGGATGGTGCGGGTGCTGCGTCCGATGTTGATGGGTGCGGAGTT
>NZ_QUNO01000046.1 GCF_003387475.1 Kutzneria buriramensis
GTGGACAAGCCTGTCACTCGACGCTTGGCAAGCACAGCAGCACGATCCACACCAAGATCATCTCACTCGTGATCCACAACCATGCACGAGGTCGTTAGGCACGGCCACGGCGAGCAGGCGATTGCCGTGCTCCTTCCATACGCTGCAAGCGGAGATCTGTCAGCCGCGGTAACCTTGGCAGAGTTGCTAGCCAATCACGACTACTGCGACGCCGCTCTCGCTGTACTGCGACCCCATGTCGAGAACGGGGATTTCTTCGCAGCTGGTGCGGTGGCTGAACTACTGATCAAGTTTGGTCGCATCGATGATCTGACCGCGCGCGCAAATGCGGGCGACGACTTTGCCGCTGCGGCGTTGGCTGACGTCCTGGTCACGTCTGACCGATACGATGAGCTCGTCCGGCGCGCCGAGGCAGGTGACAGCTATGCGGCTGCGGGACTTGCCGACTTGCTGGTGAAGCATGGCAGTGTCGAGGAGTTGATCCGCCGGGCTGATTCCGGTGACGACCATGCTGATCAGTGTCTGGCCGAGTTGCTGGCAGATCAAGGCCGTATCGATGAGCTGTACGCGCGCGCGAACACTGGCAGCGAGCGCTGCGCAAGCGTATTGGCCGAGGTTTTGGCCAGGTCGGACAGCTACAACGAGGCCATTGCAGTGCTGCGCCCCTTCATGGCCGGCGGCAGCGTCCGCGCCGCTGACCACTTCATCTCGATGCTGCTCCGCTGCGAACGGGAGGAGGAGTTGGACGCAGAGGTGGCCGCCGGCACACCTGGTGCTGTACATGCACTTAGTACTGCAACGACAGGTCGTGATGTCCGCGTCTCCGGTAGTGACTGATGCGGGCACGGGTCTGGCTTGTTCGCCGCCAGTTCGACCAGTGCACGACATGGTCGATCGTGCGGGTCAAGGGCGCGGCTATGCGGTTCCAGAGGCGGCGGATCTCGTTAGAAGACAAGGGAATCAACCAGTCGTCGACGCCGGGAGTCGCGCCCCTTTTTCGCGGCGTCTCGGGTGATCACCAGAAACGCCGCCGCGGCCATGGACAGTGTGACGTGGCGATACCAGGCCTGGTAGCCACGGACCTGGTAGTGGTCCAAGCCGGTCTCGTTCTTCGCTGTCTGAAAGGACTCCTCGATGGCCCAACGAGATCCCGCCACCCGCACGAGTTCGTCGGCCGTGGTGCCGGCGGGGCCGAAGCAGACGTAGTAGGCGATGTCGGTGGGGTCGGTCAGGCTACGACGAGCCAACAGCCAATGCCCCCACTCCTGCAACCGCAGCGGGCGGATGTCGACCACCGCCCAGTGGTATCTCCTCTGCCCATGGGCGCCATCGCCACAGCTCATCCGTGTCCAGCAGTCCTCGGCGACCGCGGCGACGACCCGATCGACACGCGCCTTGGTCAACTGCATCGTGACCACCATCGAGTTCTTCGCCACCGCCAATACATGGGCGATGCCCTCGGATTCCAACCACATGCGCAACTTCGTGTCCACGCCGTAGGCCTCGTCCCCGGTGACCCACCCGAACGGCACCCCGGCCGTCATGGCGCGGGCGATCATCCGTTGCGCGAGAACGGGTTTGGTCGCCAGCGTCACGTCATCGGGGATGCCGGCCCCGCGGCAGCGTTCGCGGTCGGTTGTCCATTCCTTGGGCAGGTACAGTTCCCGATCGATCAGAGCCCGTCCATGTGGGGAGGCGTAGGCCAGGAACACACCGATCTGCGAGTTCTCGATCCGGCCCGCGGTCCCGGAGTACTGGCGAGCCACCCCGGCGGACTTGGTGCCCTTCTTCACGAAGCCTGTCTCGTCGACCACCAACACGCCCCGCCGCGCATCGCCGAGCGCCTCGATAACCGCGGCGCGGACGTCATCACGCAGGCCGTCGGTGTCCCAGGCGTAGAAGTTCAGCAACCGCTGCATGCGTTCCGGGCCGGCGTCCCCGGTGGCCTCCGCCAGCGTCCATCCGTTCTTCCGCTCGGCCTCGCTGAGCAGTCCCCGCACGTAGGACCGCATCTGACGTCGTGACTCCACGCGAGGAAACCGGGCCGCGAACCGACCCACGAACGCCTCGAAGCTCGCCGACCACCCAGCCGCCATCTCCACCAACACGCCAAGATCAACTACCAGAGCTAGACCTCAGGTTACAACCTGTCGTTGCAGTATTAGAAGGTGTTTGAGATCCTGGCCGCTCCCGAGTACCACTGACCTCCGACATAGTCGATCAGATGGCACGTGACCACCGGTACCCCTCGGACCTGACCGACGCCGAGTGGGCAGTGGTCGAGCCGCTGTTGCCGCCACCGACGGCGCATCCCCAGGGCGGACGCCGGGAGAAGCACCCACGTCGCGACCTCGTGGACGCGATCTTGTACGTGGTCCGCTCGGGCTGCTCCTGGCGGCAACTTCCGGTCGACTTCCCACCCTGGGAGACCGTGTACTGGTACTTCACCCGCTGGGAACAGCAACGCCTGACCTTCCGCCTGCTCGACGCCCTGCGGGCGCGGGTCCGCACCGACGCCGGCCGCGATCCCGACCCGAGTGCCGGGCTCATGGACTCCCAGACCGTCAAGGGCGCCGACACCGTCGGCGCGGACACCCGCGGCTACGACGCCGGCAAGAAACCA
Organism: Kutzneria buriramensis; assembly: GCF_003387475.1. Taxonomy (GTDB): domain Bacteria; phylum Actinomycetota; class Actinomycetes; order Mycobacteriales; family Pseudonocardiaceae; genus Kutzneria; species Kutzneria buriramensis. Next base: position 2,624 of record NZ_QUNO01000046.1, read on the forward strand.
GGCGGCCGCAAGCGGTTCATCGTCACCGACACCCTCGGGCTGCTGCTGGCCGTGGTGGTGCTGCCGGCGTGCGTGCAGGACCGGGACGGCGCCAAACGCCTACTGCTGGAGCTGCACCACCGCCAACACCCGCTGCTGTCGACCACCCGCCGCCGAACCCGCCACTTGTTCGCCGACGCCGGCTTCGCCGGGGCCCTGGTGGAATGGGCCCACACCACGCTGCGCACCACCATCGAGATCGTCCGCAAACCCCCAGGCCAGCGCGGATTCGTGGTGATACCGCGCAGGTGGGCGGTCGAACGGACGCTGGCGTGGCTAACCGGTTACCGGCGGCTGGCACGAGACTAGGAACGCCACCCCGCCACGTCCGAGGCCTTCATCCGGTGGGCCTCGATTGCCACGATGACCCGCCGCATCGCTCGTCGCGCACCGGCCATGCGTCCGGGACGACGCCGCTTCGGCCTTGCTACCTGAAGATCTCAAACACCTTCTTAGGTACCTGCGGTTGAAGTCGAAAGCTGCCCCGCAATGACGTTCGATCCGGTGTGGCCTGCGCATCTGTTAGGATGATTGTGCCACGCTCACGGAAAACCGCGGATAGTGCACTCCTATGGGTGGATCTGTTGTCGTACTTACGCCGATGGATTGCAATCAACAAATCAATTTGGAGAAGGCGTTCAAGGGGTCGAAGGTGATTCTCGACCGCATGGGCACGTTCGATGTGCATCGCGTCGCTGAGGCCGATCCGGAGGAGTTCGCGGCTCTGGTGTCGACGCCGTCGGCGATCCACTGGTTCCCGGGGGCATGGCCAAGCGGTTGCAGACGTTGGCCCGGTCCCTGGTGGAACACTACGACGGCAAGGTCGAGTCGCTGTGGAAGCAGGGCAAGCCGGATGGCGCGGAGGTGCTCACGCGGTTGACCGGGTTGCCGGGGTTCGGGAATCAAAGGCGCGAATCTTCCTGGCGTTGCTGGGGAAGCCGATGGGGGTGAAGCCGGCGGGGTGGCGTGAGGCCGCCCGGAGCGTACGGCGAGGAGGGTTCTCGGCGGAGCGTGGCGGACGTGGTGGACGCGAAGTCGCTGGGCGAGGTGCGGCGTTCAAGAAGGCCGCCGCCAAGGGCTGAGCTCACAGGGAAGGCCTCAGGTCCGAGGTGAACTGCTAGACGCCAACTGGCCGACAGGCGCATGCGCTTCGTTCCGCGCACTGAAATAGGAAGCCTTCATCCCGTCGGGGTACTGGGCGACGGAGTCCGGTGCCAACCCGGGCGGGATCCAGCCCCTTCTGTAGCCTCTCCTTCAATCGCTGGAACGGCCGAGTGCAGCCACACAGTATTCGCTCGTCGCGGTGTTCTCCCAGTTCGTAGACCTTCTGGCGATTCGCCATGCCGCAGTGGTTGGTTGTAGCCAGCCAGCGGGCGGCTGCTTGGACCGGGTCTTCGAACTCCACGGAATTGAGCAGTTCGGTCATGACCTCCAGGGTGCATGGCGGCCATCGGGTCTCGCCGCTCCTGCCGGATGGGAGATCAGGCGGTTGTCGAGTGTAGGCCGGATCCGTCGAGGGGTGACGAACGAGTGGATGTGGACCGCGACGCCGTCTGCGGCGAACTGCTCGATCCGGTTCACGTCTTGATCGCTGAGGCGGCAGTCGGTCACCAGATGGACCTCCACCAGCGGGTGCAGCGACATCAGTTTGTCGATAAGTCCGGTCCACACGTCGGCTGCCTTGGACATTGGCTGGGGCCTGCCGCCGTGAGTCGGATCCAACTGTGTGCCGACCCGCTTCATCTCCTCGACAGAGAATTCGTGCAACAGTCGATTGTCGGCCCGCGCTCCGCCGAACGTGGAGACGAGCAGTAGATCGGCGTCGTGCAAGGATGACACCCAACGGTTGTCGTCGTCGTTGGGTGTCGTCGACATCGAGGTCAGGCAGGCCTCGGCGGCGCCGACGGGCATGCTCGCGCTGACGTCCACCGCGATGATCGTGACCCGCCACGGTGCGAGCACATGCCAACACCCTTTCAACCACGCTCTCGTCCGGGTGAGGGAATCTGAATCGGGTAGAAGCGCATCCGCCATGCCGACTATCGTGTCGCCGTATGTCTGGGGGGTGAAGGCCACCCGAAGCCGTCAGCGGATGGTACGAAGCGCCCAGGATCCGGTTCGGCCGCCAGGCGAGCAGTGACAGGACTTCGCCGGTCATGAGCTGTCGAGTCATCGTCCGTCCAGACTTCACCTCGACGGCCAACAACACGCGTTCTGCCAAGCTCCCCGGCCGAGGCCGCGCCGAACTCGTCGTAGCGGTGACGAGTATTTCCGGCCGGTCGCGGGCCCCCTCGACCAGGGACGCGGGTGGCACGGCCTGGTGCTGGTAGTAGCACCGCAGTTCGTCGTCGTCCGCGAGGCTCGCCGTCGCGATAGGTGAGGCGTTGACCAGTCCGGAACGGAGATCCCACACGCCGCCGTCGGTGCGTGGTTCCATCGCCGGTGGTCCATGCTGTCCATGACCACGTGCAGCACCCACAATTCGAACACCTGCCACCGCGCCCGCCAGTAGGGGAGTTCGAAGAACGCCCGAAGCATGTTCACGGCATGCGGCACCGGCGCACTGCTCCTCGCGGCTGCCCGCCGCGGCATTCAGCGGATCGAAGGGCAGGATGCCGACCGTGCACAGGTCCGGGTCGCAGCGCTCAGACTGGCGTTCGGGCACGATGTGCGGCGAGTGGAGCTGCATGGTGGGGATGCCTTGTATGACAGCGCATTCGAGCCTGACGCGGCGAGCAGTGTGGTGTGTGTGCCTCCCTCTAGTGACCGGAGCTGGAATCGTCAGGAGCTGCTGCACGACATCCGCTGGACGTATGGCGTGCCGACTCAGGCCGACGCGGGCCTGGCGTGGATCCAACACGTACTGAGCGGGGCGCGGCCAGGCGGCAGCGCCGTTCTGCTGTTGCCTCCGACGGTGGCCGGTCGCCCGTCCGGATCGACGATTCGAGCGTCACTCGTACGCGGCGGCGTGGTTCGCGCAGTCGTGGCGCTACCGCCGGGCAGCGCTGCCCAGCATGGGGTCCCCTTGCAGGCCTGGGTCCTGGAGCGGCCGCGGTCCGCGGAGCCAGTGCCGAGGCCTGTCCTGTTCGTCGACGTTTCGAGCCACTCGACCGGCTCCGCGCTGGACGTCGCGATGCGGTCTTGGACGGCCTTCCGCGACGGGACGGACACCTTCGCCGGGCTCACCGGCGTGGCGAGGAGCGTGCGGGCGGACGAGATTCTCGCAGTCGACGCTGATCTCACGCCGAGGCGGCACGTGGCGTCGGTTGGTTCGCTGACGTCGGTCGCTCAGTTCATCGAGGACCGTGCGCGCTTCGCGGCGATGGCGGCGGATCTGGCGCGATCCTGTCCCGACATCGACAACGAGGTGCTCGATGCCGGTCGGGGCGCAGTCGACGTCTCGCTGGGCGAACTGGCCCAGGCCGGTCAGATCATCCTCCTGCGTCCCGGCCGTGGCCGCCGGGCTGAGGCAGACGACGATCTTCCGCTGGTCCACCCGCGTGACATCGCCCTCGGCTGGGCGCGAGCCACCTTCTCCGGGCCACAGCCATCCCCAGCGGGTTCCGCGGTGCGGGTCGACGATGTCGTGGTTTCCCCGTTGCTCGACAGCAAGGGACAGATTCCAGCACGGGTGGCCGATGCTTCCGTTGCCGGTGCGGGGTTGGCACCGGACACGTTCCTGATACGTGCCGATTCAGCGGTAGTGGACCCCTGGTACCTGGTGGGATTCCTCAGCAGCACGATCGGCGGGCTCCGCGCCGCGCAGGTGGCTGCCCTTGCCGGTGGGCGATCGAGGTTCGCACCGGATCGACTTCGTGTCTTACTGCCCGCCATCGATGTGCTGCGCGAGTTCGGCCGAGTCTTCCGTGAGACGACGGATTTCGTCGACCGGGTGAGAGACTTTGCCGGGCTTGGGCGGAGCCTGGCGCACCGTTTCACCATGGATTCGGTGCGTCGGCTCAGCAGTTCCGTTGACGAAGATCGGCACGTCGCGACGCAGGAACTGTCGGATTCTTCACCCATCTGATGTTGTTCGGAGCTTCGTAGTGGGCAGGGACAGTCGTCGTAAGGCTGACCATCGAGGAGTCCTTTCAAACAGCGAAGTACGGACCGGCTTGGACCACTATCAGGTCCGTGGCTACCAGGCCTGGTATCGCCACGTCACACTGTCCATGGCCGCGGCGGGTTTCTGGTGATCACTCGAGGCGCCGCGAAAAAGGGGCGTGACACCCGGCGTCGACAAGGGGTTGATTCTCTTGTCTTCCAACGAGGTCCGTCGCCTCTGGAACCGCATCGCCGCGCCCTTGACCCGCACGATCGACCATGTCGTGCACTGGGCGAACTGGCGGCGAACAAGCCAGACCCGCGCCCGCATCAGCTACTACCGCAGACGCGGACATCACGACCTGTCGTTGTAGTACTAAGCCAGTTTCTGGCCGGAGGTCTACAAACGGTTCGCCTCGCAAGAGAAAGCCGTTGATACACAACACATCCTGGACGGACCACGCGACCAGCCCGGTCGCGCAGCTGCCGACGGCGATGATCGACTCACACTCGGACGGGGCCGAGACCATCGAACGCGCCATCTGCGCGTGGATTGAGGCCAATAAGGTCAACGGCCGCAAGCGCCATACCATGTTGGACGCCCGTGGTTCATCCTGGCGATACTGGTGACGCGAGTCTCAATCCAGAATCAGGCCATTGCTTGCGCGCTGATGCCACCTCCACACGCCGTAGGCGGCAACCTCGTCCGGTTTGCTCAGTGCCGATGGTGGTTGCGCCGGTACGCTTGTCGCCTGAGCCCAGAGGGGCCTTCGACCTAGCGGTGGAGATCGTCAACGTCCCGACGTGCCCCGCTCCACGATGCCGTCCGCCGCAAGGCGGTGCAGGAAGGCCCCTGGTCTGCGTTATGGGCCTCGGCCGATGACACCGCAACTACAAGGCAGAGGTCAGCAACTGACCGCCAGGCGCGTGACGCACGCTCAGGAAGCGACAACGCTGACCGATGCCAGCTGGATACCCCATGCCGACGCCGAACTCCGCAGAATGACAGCAGAAGAGTCGCATTTTTCGTAAAGTCATCGGATCGCGTCAGTCGGTTGATGCTTCGAACGGGAGCGCACAGTCGCAGTGACTCAAACCACACGAAACGTCAAGTTAACAAGCTCTGAACACGCTTGGCATTGCCGAGACCTCTATGTCAAGCTACTTGAGAACTAAGAACAACACGCAGGGCGTCATTCAACGGACGGTCCCGATGGGCTATCAACCAAAGGGAACGTCAATTTACCCCACGGTCAGTGGGGCTCTAATTAGCGCTCCTCTTCAACGTGCATTAGTTAACACCTACCCCACACGTGATTCTGTCAACCATGCACAAATGTGCAGAACTGGATAGGTAGGGCGAGACTCGATGCCGGCAACCGTCATTCTGTAGGTCCGCTTACCGTCTCAAGAAATAGGATTAAAGATGAATCGTGCCAAAAACCGGACAGTTACCTTCTTTGTCCAACAACGGGAATTCGGCGTGGACGCCGGCTTTATCGCGCAGAGGCCAATGATCCCGATCGCCTGCGCGGCCGCCAGGACCGTCGCCGTCGGAATAGCCGCCGCTTTCGCCGCCGGCGCCGCCCTGGTTGCAGCGAACCACTACTTCGGCCACCAAGGCAGAACGGAGGTGCTCGTGGACGGCCAGCACGTTGCCGACACTTCCGTGAGCGACCTGGTCGATGTCCGCCTTCTCGCATTCATGGACTGAGGGCGCGTCTTGGGCGATCAAGGCGATCGATCGTTTAGAAAAGGTTAGGACGGTATTCGGAGTGTGAAATAGACGGCAGTGACTGATCGTGTGTTCGTGCCAGATGGTCGCCGGTGACAGTCAAAACGGCCTGGCCATTGTGCGCTCAATTACCTCGCAGCGACCCGCGTTATCGATGGACTCGACTCCCTTTGGGGATCGCAAACGCAGTTCATCAGGTGGATGCAAGTGGACATGAATGCCCCTTGTCCTGGTGTGCTGTGCGGTGGGCGCCCACTCCGCCAAAGTCTCGGGGAAGCAACCGATAGCACCAGGTGCAGGGTCCGGCGGTGGGTTCCCGACAGGAGCAGCTGCTGGCGTGGTGCAGTTCCAGCAGCAGGCGCTCGGCGCCGTCCTGGTCCTGCACAGACGCCAGCAGCACCACCACGACCAGCAGCAGCCCGAGGGATGGGTGACGGACTTCTTGCGGCCGTTGAGTTTCTTGCCCGCGTCCTAGCCGTGGGTGTACCCGCCCACTGCATCGGCGCCTTGACGGTCCGGGAATCCATTAGCCCGGCGCTGGGATCGGGATCGCGACCGGCATCGATGTGGTCCCACACGCCCTGAGGGATTCGAGCGGCAGGCGGGAGGTCAGACGTTGCTGTCCCAATAGGTGTGGCGCAGTACGCGGTCGCCCAGGGCGGTAAGTCGATCGGCAGTTGCCGCCAGGACCAGCCCGAGCGGACCACGTACAAGACCGCGTCACGGGCCTTGCCCAGGGACTTCAGCGAGTACGCGGACACCTGCACGGCGGTGGCGGCGTCCTCCCACGGCGCCTCCAGGAAGTCGGCGCCGAGGGTGGAGGGCGGGCCGTAGGCGATCGAGTGCAGCACGCCGTCGACGCCGTCGAGGTGCTCGCGCACCTTGCCGGGCAGCGCTTCCAGGTGCTCGGGGTTGGTGACGTCCAGCTCGATCACCGGTGCCTCCTGGGGCAGCCGCTTGGCGATCCGCTCCACCAGGCTGAGCCGGCCGAACCCGGTCAGCACCACCTTGGCGCCTGCTCCTGCGCCACCCGGGCCACGTGGAAGGCGATCGAGGCGTCGGTGATCACCCCGGTGATCACCAGGCGCTTGCCCTCGAGCAGTCCGGTCACGTGCTTTCCTCTCCAGAAATGACTAGCGGCCAACTGTCCAGTCGATGGCGTAACACTCCATCCCAAACAGGCCATCAGACACGACCGAGCCACGATGCGTAATCGCGACCTTGCCGCCTGGTGCGATGAGCGCCTGCCTGACGGCGAGGCCGATGTCACGGTCGCTGTGGGGGACCGCCACGGACCGTGCCACTGGTGTCTCTCGCCGAATGGTCCGCAGACGAATCTATCTGCTATCACCAGCCCGACCCGAGTGTCGGTTGTCCGCCTCCGCCAAACGCGGTCCGTATTTCGGCACATTGCGCATCAGCCACGGGCCGCGGCACAACCAATCCTCGGCCTTCGTATGGTGCCCAAAGCTGCCGGCGGTCAGCTTTGGCTAAGTGGTGCCGGAGGTCGTCGCACGGCAGTTCGGTTCAACGGGCTCACCAACGCCGCCAAATCCATCGCCTTCTCGACCACCGTCGCTCTGGGGTGACGTCCGCCGATGAGTGAACGGCAGAGCGTTCAACTGGTCGAGTCTTGGCGCAGGTAAGTCGCCAGCGAGACTACCGCCAGCGTGGTGTTCACTGCCGAGATGACTGTGGTGAACGTCGCGACCTTGGCCGGAAGTTCACCCCGCCAACCGGCATAGGCTGCTGCTACGGTGTCGGTCGTGGATCAAAACCGCCTGCGACAGCACGCGACGGGCCGACGCGTCATTTGCCCGCAGTGTCAGGAGATCCAGGCCGAGCACGATCGTCCGAACGCCGAACATGCGAGCCGGATAGACGAACCTCTTGTCATCGCCCAGCTCGCCACCGAGCTGTGCCGCCATGCGCTTGGCTGCGAAAAGCCCCGCCACACCGTTGAAAATCCGGATCCCGGCCAAGGCCAACCGCGTCACGTCACCAGTGTTCATGGCACCACCGTAAGCGACAGTCCGTCCGTCTTGAGCCCAGACCCCCTTTGTAAAGTGGCAGATCGCCCGCCGGATCGGCAAGCGGGCATCCTGTCACCGCCGGAGAGAACGCACCGCCTACAGTCGAAGTGAACATGACGACACGGCGAGGCCATTCGAGGTGGGATTCGGAAATGCGCTGACGTTGAACGAGATGGTAACGGCCCGACCGCCCGTTCCACCTTGGTCTTCGACAGAGTTCGACGAATGCGACACCGATCGGAGCGGTCGAGGATTGACCGTCTCGGTTTCTTCTCGCGCCCCGCATGCGACGCCACGAGCACCTGGCGTCGCTCGCGGGTGTTCTGCGCGGCGGAGGCAACGGGTTGGCGACCACGCGCCGACAGTTCGGCCATTGTCTCCGCCAACTGAACCACTGGGACCGGGGGATGCCGGCTGGTCTGGTCCCGGCATCCCCCGAGGCGACGGAGCCCGACCCCGTCAGTACATCGCACAGGCTGTGACCGCTCCGTGCGACGTGTGGATGATCATTCGCTTTTCTCTAGTAGAGGTCTATCCGATTTTCGATGAGGGAAGATCTTCCGCGCATCGCGGGACTCGTCGACGATCCGCGCATGGATAAGACCTACCCTCGCCTGGCCCACCGGGAAGACAACAGATTGCCTCTTGAAGCAGGTCAAGGCTGCCGCCAACGCCGGGAACGCGCGCTACAGCGTGGGCTTGCGCTCGCAGCGCACGGCGAGCCGGCGATACCCGAACAGCCACGCGGATGGGTCGGCCGCGCAGCGAGGTGCCAGCCTGGGCTGGTCCTTTTCCGCGCGGCCTCCCGCCGAGCCGGATGTGATGGTTTCCCGATCGTCCGGCTCTCCAGTGACTACTGCGTGAGCGATGTGGCCGTGGCAGGAGGCGCAGACCACGAGGTTCTTGCGTCGCCTGTTGGCCATGGCCTTGGCCCACAACGGTTGAAGCGGCCCGGGTTTGCCGAGGGCAGCCAGTGCGCGGACATGGTGGACTTCCACCTCGCCCGGTTGCTGGCAGACCTCGCAGACATCCGCGAGGAGCCGCGTGATGAGTTCCTTGTGCGGGTAGTCGACCCGGGCCGGTTGGCGGTCGGTGACCGTCGCCGTTTTCTGCCGGTGCAGTGGTGTCTCACCGAATCGTGCGACCAGTGGTCGCCTGCCCTCGCGTTCGATGCGTGCCTCGAAGCAGGTGCGTAACCCGTGCGGTGTCTGGATCTTGGCTTTGTGCTTGGCCGCCATCTTCGACACCGTCGAGCGGTGCTTGCCTGCCAGGGTCTTGAGCATGGAGGTCTCCATGACCCAGCGCAGCCGGTGAAGCCGGTAGACGTCTCCGGCGAGCAGGTAGTACTGGACGATGCCCCGGTAGATGGCCCCGTAGGTGGCGACGATGGTGTGGTCGCTGCCGTTGGTCCGGGCCGGTTGCTTGGCGGGTTTGCCGCGGTGCAGATAGGGGGCGGACTTGGCCTTGATCACGTCCCGGGGGACACGAAGGGCGATCTGGCCGTTGACGCGTCGGTAACGGCTGGTCTTCTTCGTATCGTTGTGCTGGACGGTGATCTCGTAGCCGAGGAACCGGGCCGCGCCTGTGCGGGCGTGGGTGATCAGCGTCTTGTCCTGGGAGAGTTCGAGCTTGAGTTCGTCGCGCAGGAACTCCGCCAGGCGCTGTTTGATGTCCTCGGCTTCGGCCTTCGGTCCGGTGAACCAGAGCAGATGGTCATCTGCGTACCTGCAATACCGCAGCCGCCGGTATCCCGGGTCGTCCGGGTCGGCGCTGGGCAGGCTGACCATCCGCCGCCGCAGTGCGCGCGCCGCTGGGCGGTCACCACGTCGACGAGCCGTTGCCAGCTGCGTTTGCAGTCTCAGGTAAGCAGGGTTGCGTGCCCTGCGCTCCCCTCGGGTGTACTCCGGAATCAGCACTGTCTCGACGAACTGATCCAGCTTGTGCAGGTAGATCGAGGACAGGATCGGTGAGGCCACCCCGCCCTGGGGAGCCCCGGACAGGGTCGCGCCCCATTTCCAGTCCTCCAGGTATCCGGCCGTGAGCATGTTGCGCACCAGGCGCAGGAACCGGTTGTCGTGGATCTTCTCCGACAGGATCGTGATCATCAGGTCGTGATCGAGCGATCCGAAGCAGTCGGCGATGTCTGCCTCGATGAACCAGGCCGTTCCGGTCCAGGTGTTGGCGATCTCCCGCAGTGCGGTGTGACAGCCTCGACGTGGCCGGAACCCGTGGGACCGATCGGAAAACGTCGGCTCGTAGTACGCCTCCAACAGCAGACACACCACCTCGCCGACGAGTTTGTCCGACCAGGTAGGCAGCCCCAACGGCCGGGTCTTCGCGTTTTTCTTCGGGATGTGCACCCGCCGGGCGGGGGCGAATCGGTAGCGCTCGTGGCGCATCGCATCGATGATGCGGCCGATCTTCGCCTGGGACATGCCGTCCACGGTCTCCCGCGTGACCCCGGGCGTCATCGCGCCGTGGTTGGCGTAGATGCGCCCGTAGGCCAGTAGATACAGCTGTGGGTTGAACAGTTGCCGATACAGCTCGTCAAGCGGCAGGCCGCGCCTGCCGCGCTCACGCAGGACACTCAGCATCGTTGCGGCGCTTTGCATTTCGCATACATTCCGAGTCTGAGGTGTCCGGTCACCTGGCCCCTTTCGCCCTGCGGACGGCTTTCCCGTCCTCCCCGGCCGGTCGTGACTCCGGCGACTACTACGAGGCCTCCGTCGCCATAGGACTCGCGTCCGGTAGGCGATCCCGCGTTCGTCCCTGTTGTACGTGGCAGCGTGACGTAGGCGGCCCATTCATCTCCTTCAACACCCTCGCTGGGCGTCGCCCCGCGCTCTGGAGGTTGCGTCGGCCGACGTTTCGAGGCTGACGCAGAGCGTGGCACCGGTTTCAGCGGTCTTTCCGGTGGATGGGAACTTGCATCGACTGGAGATTAGGCTTCAGGCAATTCAGCTTTCGCCGTATCACGCGGGTCCCCCCGACGCGCCGTCCCTGACCACTGGACCCGGCCGTCGGGTTAGCTGGCATGCCGAAACATCGCCCGAGGCCTCGGCGGCTTCGACCAGCCGGCGCTAGTTGCCAGCCTCTCCAACGAGGGCTCCACGCTGTCAGTCGCCAAGCTGGCTGAAGCTTTGATCGCGACTTGGTGAACCGCTCGACGGAATTACAGGCCCATGATAGTGGGCGCAGGCGAGCGCCACTTCATCCAGCATCTATGCAACGAATAACCGAGCAATAATGGCGATTCGGGCCGTTTCGGGCGATTTGACGAATAAGCGACCGGAAGCCATTATTCGGTATTTTACAGCTCCGCCTAATGATGTAAGGCCAATGCGGCAGACCGCTCGGAGCAGTCCTAAATCGCCAGATTAGTACTCATTGCGTCCATAGTGGTATGTCTCGAGGTGTCACAATTGACGAAAGGTTGAATTAATTGACTAGCTCACTTGTCGGAGTACTTACACGCGGCGAGAAGTGACCTGCACCAGGTCCTCCGGCAGCCGCGCCTGCGGCACGAACCGGTCGTCGAAGAGGCGATGGCCGCGCAGGCGCTGCGCCTGCTGGCCACCCGGGACACCGAGTGCGCGAGCGTCGAGCAGCTCGGTCAGGCGGCCGCCGAGGCGTTCCGGCAGCGCCCGGACTACGCCGTGGTCACCAGCTTCCCGGGCCTCGGCGACCTGACCGGCGCGCGGGTGTTCGCCGAGATCGGCGACGACCGGGTCCGCTTCGCCGACGCCCGTTCGCTCAAGGCGTTCGCCGGCTCCTCGCCGGTGACCAAGGCGTCCGGCAACAGCGAGTCCGTGACGTTCCGGCGGGTGAAGAACGACCGCCTGGCCGCCGTCGGCTGGATCTGGGCCTTCGTCGCGTCCACGAAGACCCCGGGCGGCGCAGGGCACTACCGGCGTCGGCGGGACCGCAGCGACCGCCACGCCGCCGCCCTGCGGCACCTGTTCAACCGGCTGCTCGGCCAGCTCTACTTCTGCCTCCAGATCGGCCAGCTGTTCGACGAGGAGAGGGCCTTCCCGAACTTCGCTGACCAGCCGCAGCCGACCGCCGCTTGACGGTTACGCCTGATCGGAGGTCTGACCGCACTCTATGTCAAGGTCGATGACCATCTCGGCAGGCCCACCCGGACCGGACGACCACCCCGACTGTCCGACGCCGAACTACTCACCCTGGCCGTGGCTCAAGCCCTGCTCGGCATCCGCTCCGAAGCCCGCTGGCTGCGGTTCCCGCCCCGCCACCTGCCCGGCGCTTTCTCCTACCCGCCACAGCAATCGGGCTACAACAAGCGACTGCGCAACGCCGCCCCCCTGCTCAAACAGGTCATCCGCGTGCTCGCCCTGGACACCGACCTGTGGACCGACGCCACCTGGATCGTCGACTCCACCCCGGTCGAGTGCGCCCGCTCCCGCGAGACCACCAAACACTCCGAGCTGGCCGGCTGGGCCGGCTACGGCTAGGGCTCCAGCCACTCACGGTTCTTCTGGGGCCTGCGCCTACACCTGATCTGCACCCCGGCTGGGCTGCCGATCGCCTGGGCGCTGGCGGACCCGAAACTCGACGCGCGGGATACGGCTGCTGCGCCCCCAACTACCGCAACCGCGCCCCGCATCCGGCCCAGCACCTGCTCAAACCCGTATGGCAGCTGATCGAGTCGGTCAACGACACGCTGAAAGGCCAGCTCGATCTGGAGCTGCAAGGCGGCCGCACCATCGACGGCGTGACCGCCCGCGTCGCCCAACGCCTGCTCGGGCTGACCGCCGCGATCTGGCACAACCGTGCCACCGGCCAGCCCGTCACCCGATCCCTGATCGCCTACGACCATTGATCAGTTAGGACCTACTCGTCTAGTTGTACCTGGTCATGAGGTTGGTGACGGCGTGTCGGCTTGATCATGGGTGAGGCCTCCGGGTGCGGTGGTGATTGCGACGTCAGTCACCACAGCCG
>NZ_QUNO01000047.1 GCF_003387475.1 Kutzneria buriramensis
CGGGCAAGAGTCCCGAGTGAACAGGGCCAGAGAGCCCCCTACGTCAGGAGACGGACATGATCGGGAACCTGAAGATCGACCAGCGCGCCACCTTCGCGGGCCTGGTCTTCTTGTCGTGCGAGGCCAAGCGGGAGATGGGCTCCGACCGGCAGGCCACCACGAAGGACGGCCAGCTGAAGTGGGAGGTCCAGGTGCTCGGGGCCGTCCGCAACCAGTTCGGCCAGCTGTCGAACGAGGTCATCAAGGTCGGCATCGTCGCCCGGCAGAACCCGGCTGAGGGGATCGCCCCGTTCACGCCCTGCGAGCTGGGCGACTTCGAGGTCGGCGTCATGGAGAAGACCAAGAAGAACCCCGACGGCACCGAGCGGATCGTCGGCGTGACGGTGTGGTTCCGGGCGACCGAGATCGTGCTGGCGGCCGGCGCGGCGGGCAAGGCCGCGTGATGCGGGGCTGGCTGATGGAGTCCCGGCCCAAGGTCGTCGACGGGCCGGGCTCCCCGGTACAGGCCACGGACCCCACCGGCCAGCCGCTGTGGGAGGTCACCCTGGCCATCCGGCCGAAGGTGCGTCAGCCGGTGGAGCTGGTCGTCGTCCAGATCGGCCAGCCCCGCGACCCCGGCGACATCCTCCAGCCCGGCGAGTGGGTCGAGGTCCTGCCGGCGATCCTGCGAAGGGTGGCGTGATCATGACCGGCCCCCGTCCGGCGCGGTTCTCGCCACCGGCCCGGTTCCACGAGGTGGTCTACCTGCGGTCGGAGCTGGCGACGGCGACGCACCAGCACCGGCTGCACAGCTGGCGCGTGAGCGTGCTCGCCCACTTCGACGACCTGGCCGGCGTGGAGCACTTCGAGGTCCTCGACATCCGGATCGTCGCTGATCAGGATCCCGGCCAGTACATCAAGCCGTTCGAGCACGCGGAGCTGATCGGCTTCCGCGTCCAGGAGTACCCCGGTGCGCAGCCGGGTCAGGTGGTCCGGTGGTTCGCGGCCGAGCAGGTGCGAGGGAGGCAGTGATGAACAGCAAGGCGGAGTCCGCGGTTCGCTGGAGCATCACCGCTGGTCTGGGCCTGATCGGCGCGGCCGCCGGTTTCACCCACACCCACGACTGGGCCGTGCAGAGCGGTCAGGACGGGTGGCTGGCGTGGGCGGACGCCGTGGTCATCGAGTGCATGGCGCTGGTCGCCGGGCTGGAGCTTCACCGCAACCCCCGGCGACCGGCGTTCCCGATCACGGTCATGGTGATCAGCTTCCTCGTGCAGATGGCCGGCCAGGTCGCGCTGGCCCAGCCCAGCGTCCCGGGCTGGCTGCTCGCCGCGACGCCCGCGCTCGGCTTCCTGGTCACGGCGAAGCTGGCCATGCGCGGGCTCGCCGCCAACGACCAGCAGCCGCCGGCCCCGGTGGAGCAGGCCGTCGCCACGCGGATGGTCCGGGTCGACCCGGCGCCCGAACCGGTCCGGGAGATCGCCCCGGCGGAGACCCCGGTCGACATCCCGGAGCAGCCGGTCAAGGTCAGCGCGGCTCCCTCGTGGCCGCCTCAGTAGGAGGCCGAAATGCGGCTCTACATCGATGACAGCGTGGTCGAATACCTGCTCGACAAGATGAAGCCGTGGAGTGACACGTGGCTGATCGGCGTGTACTCCCAAGTGTTCTGGTCGGTGGACGTCGAACTCAACGGCGAACACCCGAAATGGGAGTCGGAGCTGCTCGACAACGCGGTGAAGAACCCCGGTTCGCAGACGGTTGACATGTTCAGCAGCAATCCGTGGGGATAGGAAAGGGTGATCGGAAATGGCGGGAAAGGTTGGTGTCACCGGCAAGGTAAGCGACGAGGTGAAGGCCGCTCGGTGCGGCATGACGTTGGAGCAGTGGCGCAAGGCGCAGCAGGGCGTGAAGACGAACAAGACGCGCGGTCGCCGGGCGACGGGTGAGGGCGTCGACTTCTCGACCCCGGTCGCCGGTCAGCTCGACATGTTCGCCGGGTAGTGATCCCAATGGCGTGCGGCCACTACTACGTGAAGGTGCTCGGCTTGTGGTTCTGCGTCCACTGCGGACACACCAAATGAATCAATGACCTACTGAAGTCAGTATCTCAGTACCGAAGGGAGTGAGCAGAAATGGCCGTTGTCGAACTCGCCGGAAGCGCCCCGAAGGCGCGGAAGGACGCGAACTTCGAGAGCAAGTCGGCCCGCAAGCGGCGCAGGAAGGGCCTGGTCAGGGGGGCCGTCGCCAACGCCGTGAACGAGGCCAAGCTCAACCGGCAGGCCAAGATCGAGTTTTACCGCAAGGTGCGGCTCATGAAGGAGCGGCGTCGCCGAATCGCGCATGAATTGGCGCTGGTCGCCACGCTGGTCGGCGGAATGGAGCGCGAGGTGGTCCAGGTCGGCGACCGCATCAAGGGCGTCGACGGCTCGTACCTCGGCGAGGCGTTCGGCAAGACGAAGGAGGCCCGCGCCTCCGTCAGCGCGTACGCGGAGGACTGGTACTCGTTCTCCCGGGCCCGGATCTTCTACTACAAGAACGGAAAGGCGGTGCCGGCGTAATGCTCACCGGGCGAGTCGACGAGATCGACGTTCAGATCGAGAAGGTCCACCGGCTGATCGAAACGGCCGGCAGGGATGACCCGGACGTGGCAGCGGGCGCGGCCAGTGCTCAGAAGGCCGGAAACGTCCAACGGAAGATCGACCAGGCGTGCGCGGCGGTCGAGACCCTCGACGGTCACATCCGTGACCTGGTGGCCCAGCAGCGGGCCGCGTAGCTCCAATCCTCGGCAGTAGCGGGGAGCCAATTAGAACGAATTCGAGCGGGGCTCCCCGCTTGCCCAAAACAGGGGTGAACGTCATGGGCAACACCATTCTCAAGTGGACCGCAAACCTGCTTTTCAGCCTTGCCGGCCTGATCATCGTGTGGGCGCTGAAGTCCATTTGGTACGGCGCGGTGTACGCCGTGCGTCACCCCCGCACCTCGACCGCCCTCGGCCTCGTCGGCGGCGCGGTGCTGCTGCTGGGCTGGGAGACCGTGGTGGCCCTGGTCGGGCTGCTGGTGATCACCGGCTCGACCTGGAAGGCCGCTCACCAGGGCTCGTGGGACCGGTTCGTCGGCGAGTTCCTGCGGACCTGGCTTCGCCGCTGGTGGACCTACCGGCGGGTCTGGGAGCGCGTGATGCGCCGCTGCGGCCTGGTGGTCGAGGTCGACGACGAGATCCACTACCCGCAGATCCGCAAGGTGTCCACGACGCCGTTCTGGGACCGGCTGGCCATCGACATGCAGGTCGGCCAAGAGATCGGCGAGTGGACCTCGGCCGGCGAGAAGCTGCGCCACGCCTTCAACGGCGAGCGGATCGCCGTCCGCGAGATCAAGCCGCGGGGCGTGGAGCTGTCCCTGATGCGCCGCGACCCGTTCCTCCACGTGCCGGTGCCGGCCGCGACGATGCCGGCCTGCACCGAAGACATCGACTACACGGCGCTGCCCGTTGGCCTGACCGAGTACCTGGAGCCGTTCACCGTCTCCGTCGTCGGCGGCCACCTCTCCGGCGCCGGAACCGCCGGCTCGGGCAAGGCCGGCGTGGAGTGGAACGTGTTCCGGGCGCTGGCCCCGGCCATCGCGGACGGCTCGGTCCGGCTGACCTTCATCGACCCGAAGGGCGTCGAACTGCGGCAAGGCCGCGCGCTGCTCCAGGACCAGGAGCGCGACTACGCCTCGACCGCCCCGGCCGTGAAGGACCTCCTCGCCCGGCTCGTCGACGACCTCGAGGAGCTGAAGGAGGAGCGCGGCGAGGCCGGCGAACGCGACCACGTGCCCAGCCCTGAGACCCCGCTCAACCTGATCTGCATCGACGAGCTGGCCCCGCTGCTGGCCTACTGGCCCCGCGCGACCCGCGACAAGATCGAGGACTCCCTCGGAATCCTGCTCACCCAGGGCCGCGCGCTGGGCTACATCGTGATCGGCCTCGTGCAGGAGCCGACGAAGGACATCTTCCGCGTCCGCGACCTGTTCCAGCGTCGCCTGGGCCTGCGGCTGCCGACCGAGGACCACACCGACGCCGCCCTGACGGACAAGGCCGTCGACCGGGGCGCGGGCTGCCACAACATCCCCGAGAGCTTGCCCGGCGTGTGCTTCGCGCTGGCCGATGGCGAGAAGGCCGCGATCCGCGCCCGCCTCGGCTACGTCCGCGACCAGGACATCGCCGACCTCATCGCCCACGTGCAGCGACTGCGCGAGGCAGCACGGTTCGAGGCCCGCCGGACGGCGGCCGGAGAAGAGAAGGAGGCCGCGTGATGCGGGAAGTGACCAAGGGACTGTTCGGCACGTGGGTCCGGTGGACCACGGTGATCGCCGTGGCGCTGGGCGTGGTGGCCCTGACCCAGCCGGGCCCGGTCGTGCTGGCGGCGGTGATCGTCGCCGGGCTGCTGGAGCTGACGCTGATCTCCCGAATGCTCGGGGCGTGGCGGTCGGTCGCCGAATACCGGTGGTTCTGGTGGTGGCGCTGAACGGCCAGGTCGGGAATCTCGCCGTGATCACGTTCGGCGTGTCGCCGTGACGCAGGGGCCTTGACCGACAAGGGTGTGGCGGAGATCGCCGTGAAATGGCGAAGGGCCCGGTGCTGGTAACACCGAACCCTTCTCAACGGCGGTCCCGGATCGACCCTCACAGACGAACCAACGGGACCATAATGCCTGCCGCAATTGTAGCCGGCCTTTCGCCGGCTGTGCATCCTCCTCATGGGGACACGCCGTCCGGTGCACTCACGGGTGACGCCGTTGACCTGATCAGCCAACTGTGGCAGCCCACGTTCCCCTCGCCGGAACTGGTCGACCAAGCCGCGGCTCTCCTGCCGCAGGTCCGCAGGGCCGCCGGCCCCGATCACGTGCTGACCGAGGGCCCCCGGACGTACATCACCATCGGCCCCGGCGTGATCTCGGTCCGGACCAAGGACTTCGCCCGGGCCCAGCGCACGGCCGAGCGGGAGATCGCCCGGCGGGAGATCGACGTCGACCTGCTGACCTCGTTCCTGCAGGAGCGGGGCGAGTTCCCGGAGGACCCGGAGCCGACCAGGGTCATCAGCGAGTGGTCGCGCAAGTCGCAGACCAAGATGATCGAGACCTACTCGGCGCTCGACTTCACCCCGATGTACACCGACCCGACCCGGGTGCCGGCCATGCTGACCCTGACCTACCCGGGGGACTGGCTGACCGTCGCACCGACCGGCCGCGCGGTGAAGGACCACATGAAGGCCCTCCGCAAGCGCTACGAACGTGCCTGGTCAGAGCCCCTGCGGTGCATCTGGAAGCTGGAGTTTCAGCGCAGGGGAGCGCCGCACGTGCACATGCTGATGGTGCCCCCGCACGGCGAGGCCGACAGCCTGCGGTTCCGCGAGTGGGTGAGCCGGGCCTGGGCCGACGTCGTCGCGCATCCGGACCTGGAGGAGTACCAGCGGCACCTGCGTGCCGGCACCGGGGTGGACTACGCGGAGGGCCTGAAGGCGTCCGACCCGCGCCGGGTGGCGGTGTACTTCTCGAAGCACAGCACGTTCCGCGACAAGGCGTACCAGCACATCGTCCCGGAGGAGTGGCAGGAGCCCGGCGCCGGTCCAGGGCGGTTCTGGGGCTACTGGGGCCTGAAGAAGAAGGTCGTCGTGACCGAGGTCGACCAGCTGCCCGGCACCCTGGCCGGCCGCACGCTGCGCCGCTGGTCAGCTGCCCAGCAGGTCACCCGGCAGGCGTCGCGCCCGCGCGTGAAGGGCGGTCGGGTGGTCAGCAAGTACCCGGAGGTCCAGGGCCTCGCCGGGGCGCTGCTGGTCGAGTCGCGGCCGGCACCGAAGTACCGGAACACCCGGACCAAGGCCGGCAGGATGAAGAACAACCGAGGGTTCGTGGTCGTCAACTCCGGCCCGGAGATGGCCTCGCAGTTGGCCCGTTACCTCGATCAGCGGCTACGTGATGTGAATGGCCAGAAAGGCTACTGACCTCAGTACATCAGTAGATGAGTAGTTGCTGAATTACTGACTATTCCCGGTGAAGTCGACCAGAGACGGGAAAGGGCCCCGGTGTACTTCCGGGGCCCTTTTCGGCGATTTTTCGGAATCCGAGCTACTTCGTGCGCCGCGTGGCCTGCTGCTCGGCCGCAGGCTGTACCTGGCTGCGCAACTGCGTGTTCTCGGCCTTCGCCTCGGCCAGCTGCTGACGCAGGTCGGCAACCCGCTCCCGCTCGGCCGCGAGGTCGGTCCGCTGCTCGGCCACCACGGCCTCGGCTCGCTCGGCCCGGCTCCGGTCGACCTGGAGACGCTGGATCTCGCCGCGCGCCTGGTCCAGCTCGGTCCGGAGCTGCTGGACCGTCGTCTCCAGCTGGTCAGCCCGGCGCCGCTCGGCCTCCCGCTCGGCCGTCGCCGTGGCCAGCTGCCCGTGCGCCACTTCAGCCCGGGTGTTGCGCTCCTGAACCTGGTCGCGGAGCTCCGCGATGAGCTCCTCAGCGGCACCGAGGCTGTTCTCCAGCTGCTCGACCCGGCGGTGCTCGTTGTCGCGGTCGGCGGTGACGGTGGCCAGCTCGCCGCGCAACTGCGCGATCTGCCCGGTCAGCTCGACCCGCTGCTCCGCCAGCTGCGTCGCGGTGCGCGCCTCGGCCGTCTGCCGGATCTCCTGCTCGGCCTGGACGCGCTCGGCCCGGACCGCCTCCAGCGTGGCCTCCGCCCGCTCCAGCTGCCGGCGGGCCTCGGCTGACGCCTGCTCCGCGCTGGTGATCTCGCGCCCCTTGGCCAGCAGCGCCTCATCGAGGGCGGCGATCCGCTGCGTCAGCTGCTCGGCACGCTCGCCGGCCTTCACGGCGTCGCTGTCCGCCTCGTCGGCCCGGGCCACGGCGGCCGCCAGCTCCTCGGCCATGGCGCGCTCCCGCTCGACCGCCCGCGCCTGCCCGGCCTCGGCCTGCTCGACCTGCTGACGGGCCTTCGCGAGGCCCTGCTCGATCTGCCGCTCGATCTCCGCCGAGTCGACGTTGGACACCCGCCGCGACAGCTCAGCGGTAGCCGCGGCGAGGTGCTGGGCCAGCACGGCCATGGGCACGTCGTCGGCGAGACCGAGCGCGGCCAGCGACTCCCGGGTGCCGGCGGTCCGCTCCAGCGGCTGACCCTGCTTGCGCTTGTAGGAGGCCCTGGCCCGGTGACGGTTGCGCTCCTGCTCGTCGCTGCCCGCGTAGCTGCTGCCCTCGTGGGTGATCTGCTCGCCACACCCGCACGCGCACGGCCCGTACGTCGCCATCTCCGGTCTCCTGCCTGGTGTTTCGCCTGGTCCCGCCCTGTTACCTCCAGTCTACGCCTACGTAGAACTCTACGCAAGTCTACGTCTGCGTAGATCTACGTAGCTTACGTCTACGTAGACGTAGAGTCTACGCCACCCGAATGGAGTAGATGTCAGTACTTCAGTACGTCAGTAGATACTGATACACTGGTGTCATGAGCGCACAGATAGTGATCGCGGTGGTGAACCTCAAGGGCGGGTCGACGAAGACCACGACCGCCGCGCACCTTGGGTCCGCGCTGCATGAGGCTGACCTGCGGGTCCTGGGTGTCGACGCTGACGGGGAGAACCAGCACCTCGCGGCGTGGCAGACGGCGGGCAACTGGCCCTGGTCGGTGGTCGGCATGGCCGTGCCCAACCTGCACAAGCAGCTCCCGGGCGTGGTGGGCGACCGGTACGACGTCGTGGTCATCGACACGCCGCCGATGAAGGAGCACCGGGGCGTCGTGCTCAGCGCGGTCCGGCTGGCCACGCACGTGGTCGTGCCCCTGGCGCCCACCGGCATCGAGTACCAGCAGTTGCCCGCGGTTCGCTCCCTGATCGACGACGCCGCCGACCTGCGACCGGACGGCAGGAAGCCCGTCGTCGCGGTGCTCCTCACCCGCTGCGTGCCGGGTGCGTCGTCGACCGGGACATATCGTGACTTGATCACGGCAGACGGGTTCACCGTCTTGAAGGCGCAGGTCAACAGGCTGGAGAGGTTCGCGCAGGCGTTCGGCGACCCGATCGTGGGCGCGGCCAACACGGCGTACGGAGACGCAGCGGACGAGCTGCTGGAGCTGGAGGTGTCGGCATGAGCGCGGCGAAGACGGCGGCGGACAAGCTGAAGGAGAAGGCGGAGCGGCTCCGCCGGCAGCAGGCCGAGCAGGCGTCCGGGCAGGAGCAGCAGCAGCGCCCGTTGGCGGCCGCGCCGGATGTCCACACCAAGCCCATCCGGTCGACGGTGGACCTGAGCCCGGACCAGCACGCCAAGCTGAAGGCGTGGTGCGGCAACGTCGCCGTGGAGATCGGCCGGTCGCGGGTGACCACTCAGGACGTCATGCGCACGCTGGTCGGGCGGCTGCTGGATGACCCGGGGCTGGCCCAGAACGTGATCAGGGACCTCCGTCAGCTGGGCTGAGCAGGCCCCGGACCAGGGCGGATGTTGATCTCGGGTCGGATGTTGATCTACTGATCTCAGTAACTCAGTATTGACTGATGTACTGAGTTACTGATAGACTGGGTACATCAGGGAGAGAGACACCAGGGAGACCGAGATGACCAGCAAGCTGGAGCAGGCCAGCAAGAAGATGGACCAGATCATCGCCATGCTGGGTGCTCAGGACCTGGCCGAGATCGCCGGGGGCCTGGCGCACGACGTCTACCTGAAGGCCGTCGACGAGACCCGGGTCGAGGTGGCGAAGGGGGTCGAGGCCCACATGCTCAGCACCAAGGACCGGGGCATGTACAACGGCGAGAGCCCGGACTACTGCATCGTCCAGATGCTGACCGAGGAGCCGACGACCGAGAAGGACGGCACCGTAACGCCGCCGCTGGTCACCGACGAGAAGCTCCGTGAGCTGGGCAAGGACTTCGCCCTGGACGGCGTCGACGACGTCTTCCGGCAGGGCATGAAGTTCGCCCTCCTGCTGGTCGGCAGCCTCGACTACGACATCTGATCACCCGGGGCCCGCGCGAACCCCCGCCGCGCGGGCCCCGATCCCCCCCGGTAGAGCACGGCCAAGCGCGAGGAGAGCGCACATGGACCTGACCACCGCGATCAAGATCGTTGCCGACGACACCCGCACCGAGGCCCCCGAGCGGACGTGGACCGACGCCGAGGCCATCGCCTCCGCCCGTGACGGCGGCCTCGACGACCAGGACCTGACGGTGATCGCCGACCTCATGGACGCCACCACGCGGACCGCCTACGCCGTGGTGCTGGACGCCAGCGACGAGGAGATCGCCGACGCCCTGAGCTGACCTGCAACCTCCCTGATCAGGAGCCCCGCGCGGACCCCCTGCCGTGCGGGCTCCGTCGCGTCCACGGCCCGTTCTGGCGCCCGCCCGGGGACTGATCTCACCATCTACTGATGTACTGAACTCAGTACACGCGAGGGGGCCCCTTCTCCATCCCGTCACCCTGGCTGCCGTACATCACTGCTGGTCAGAGGGCCTGCAACTGATCATGTCCCGCCGGCGTCGGTGCCAAGCTTGCAGGCCCTCTGACCAGCAGTGATAGGCGTCCCTGCCTGGGTGACGGGATGGAGAAGGACCAGGCCCCCGGAACCGCCGGCAGGCCAACACCCCCTCCATCCCGGAGCCCTGCCCGTCCGGCGAGGACATCTCTTGATCAGTGAACTCCGCCCCGAACACCACTCGCGCCGCCG
>NZ_QUNO01000048.1 GCF_003387475.1 Kutzneria buriramensis
GGAAGCTGCGGTGCAGCCCGCACCGCGCCGGCCGACCGGCCAAGGCCATCCACGTCCTCCAGGACCGGAAGCTCGCCGCAGGATGAAAAAGGCTCACTGGAGGTTCGGTGGCCAAGGGCTACTGAGTCAGTGTCTACCGCACCATTTCAGACCCCGAGAAGCTCGGCTGCCTACAACAAGCTGGCCGGTCCGGCCGTCCAAGCGGGGGGCGGACGGCTCCTCGCCCGTGGCGGTCGGGTCGTCGCACACGACGCCGGAATCGCCGAGCGCACCGTCCTGATCGAGTTCGACAGCTTCAAACAGGCCCTCGCGGCACACGAGAGCGAGGCCTACCAGGAGGCGCTGGTCGCTCTCTCCGACGGCGTCGAGCGCGACTTCCGCATCATCGAAGGCATCGACTAACCAAGGGCGCAGTCGGCGACGGCCCTGGCCGCGAGCAGGCGATCACCCAGCGGGCGGCACATTCAGGATGAACGAACGTGGCCCTCGAACCATAGCTGGTCCGAGGGCCACACTCCTGACAGCGCCGCCGGAACGACGCTGTCAGCGCGGGGATCAGCTGTTGTAGGGCAGCAACTGTACGTCCGATGCCTTCACATAGACGACGCGATGGTTGTAGGAGATCTGGAAGTAGTCCGTATTGCCAGTGACGAGCGTGTGATTGCTGGGCACGGCAGCCGGGTCGAAGCGCGCGTAGTAGTTCTCCGCCCGGAAGACCCCGGTCGCCAGATAGCTCTGGCCGGCGGCCATGGTCCACGGGATCGGTCCGACCGTCCACACCGGATCGAACGGGATGGTGGCGGGATACTCGGACTGTTCGGGGAAAGCCCGCCCGTACAACGGAATCGACGCACGCCCGGGCGCTGGGCTCAGCAGCAGTCCTCTGGTTGGCACCGTGACGGAACAGTTCGGATTGTAGAACCACCCCTTCTGGCCGCCGTACCAGACCGCTGTCCAGTCGCCCTGTTGACCAGCCATCGCGTACGACCGTCCAGCGACAGCCTTGTCGCTCCAGTCGTCGATCCGGGTGGTGCCGGCCGTTCCGTCCGGATGCACCACGGGGTCGGTGATCAGCGGTGCGTCCGCGCTCGGCGCGGTGTGCAGGTAGACAAAGTTCGCACCATGTGCGGGCAGGGCGACGCAGTTCTGGCCCGAGCTGTCGCAGGTGGTCATCGGCGGCTGGTTGGCGCCGTATCGGGGATCGATGGTCACGACCTGGCTCGCGGCGGACGCGGTGGCCTTGATCGGCGCGCCCAGCAGGTCCATGTAGTGCGCCCAGTCCCAGTAGGGGCCCGGATCCCAGTGTGCGGCGCCGAAGTTGGTGGTGCGCTCCCTGGACACGTCCTCGTGGCCGAGGATGTGCTGGCGGTCAAGGGGAATGTTGTACTTGGCGGCCAGATAGCGGACCAGCTTCGCGGACGCCTGGTACATCTGCTCCGTGTACCAGGTGCCGCCCTGCGCGGCGATGCCCTCGTGCTCGATGCCGATCGAGCCCTCGTTGGTCGTCCAGTTGGCCGCATGCCACGCGATGTCCTTGGTGGGCACCATCTGCGTGACCTGACCATCGGAGGAACGGATCACGTAGTGGCTGCTCGTGCCGTCTGCGGGGTCCTGGAACGCAGCGATGGCCTGGTCGTAGGGGGTGGCCGAACTGGTCTGCACGCTCTCGGTGTCGTGGATGACGATGGTGGTGATCTTGTTGCCGTCCGAGGGGCGCTCGGCGGGGTCGTAGTTCCCGTAATTGTTGGGGTCGCTGTGATCGGCGCTGGACCAGTCGTAGGCCGCGGGCACGAAGCGACAGTCAAGGTCTGTCGGGCATTCCGGCGCGGGCACGTCGGCGGCCGTGGCCCTCGGCGTCTTCACGGTGTCCGGCGTGAGCGTCGGATCTGCCGGTATCCGCAACGATTGGCCGTCGCTGGTGGTCGCGGCCGCACCGCTGCGCAGCGTCGTGAACACGTCGTCGGCGAAGGCGTTCGCCCCCGCGGTGGTCGGTGCAGCCGCGAACGCCGCGACAACCTGGTACCACTGGCCGATGGCGCCGGTCGGCACGCCGGACTGACGTGCCCGCTTGCCCAGCAACGCCGCCGCTCCCCGAATGTTCTGTCCAACATCGCTCTTCAGGACCGCCGCCGGCACGTCCAACAGGCTCGCCGCGTCGTCCAGGGTGTGCTTGGCCGAGACGGCGACCGGGGACGCGGCGCCCCGCCCACTGCCCTTGGCCGGCGCGATCGTATCGGAGCTGATCAGGTCCATCGGCCCGAATCCGCCGTCGGAGCTGCGCTGACCGCTGTGGGCTTCCCACCGGGTCAGGTTGTAGGACACCGCGAGCAGGATTGGCTCGGGCACACCGAACTCGTGCGCGGCCGAGGCGAAATCCGCGGCCAGGCCGCCCGACGGGCCGGCCGGGTCGTTCGCGGCGGACGCGCCTGATGGCACGGCGGCGAGCAGTGCACTCAGCACGGTGGCGACCACCGCCCCCTGAAAACTGCGTCGTGAGGTGATCGTGATTGACAAGGAGGACGCTCCCGTTCCGATCGATGCGGTCAGAGCAGGTGAATCGAGCCAGAAGGTAAGGCGACCACGTTCGGGCACAGCGGCCTGAGGAAGACCTCGTCAAAGCCCGCATCGAACAGGTCGAGGAGGTGATCAGGTTGGGCGGCGAGGACAACAGAGTTCCGGCGTTGCTCAGCCCCTGGTCGACGCGGGACCGTATCGGGCGTCGCGGGCGATGAGAGCCCAGCGCGCGGCCGGCGAGGTGATGGTCACGGTCGAGCCCTTGGCGCCATAGGGTCCGATGCGGTGCGCCGTTCCGGTGCAGGGCACGTGCTGGGTGTCGATGGTGAACTCGCCTGTGGCGCACGCGGTGTAGAAGAACGTGGGGGCTTCTAGCCGTAGTGTTGCGGTCTTGACGCCCTCGCCGAAGGAGAACCCTTCGTCCGTGCCGGGCCCCGCGGCCTCGGACACCGCCATCGCGTACGGGTCGACCGGCTGACCGGAGGGCGGCGGTGTCGTCGTGCCGTGCGGCGCCGATGTGATCATCACCGTGGCCACCGCGGCGGCCACCAGGCCGAAGCCGACCGCGAGCGTCGCCGGGTGCCGAATAAGGCGTGTCATGTCGTCCCCCGTTGAAGTGTCGCCGTGGCCGGCATCGGTCCGTCAGTGGTTCTTCGGCGTCAGCGGTGCACGCCGACGCAGCCCCTGGAGTAGCCAGCCCGCTGGTTGTACGGGGCGAAGAACAGCGTCGAGCACACCTCCGAGTTGGATGTCAACTCCCTGCCGAGGTGGAAGGTGTAGGACGGATCCACCTTGTAGGTGTTGCACGGGTACGAGTCGCCGAAGATGGTGTAGAAGCCGTTGCCTGGCCAGACCGTCAGCGCCGTCTGGACGGTGCAGTTCTGGCCGTTGGGGAAGGTCCAGCCGTCCTGCGAGGTGTCGATGTAGTTGGTCACGTAGTTGAGATACAGGCCGTCCCCGCCGTCATTGTTGACGTAGGTGCAAAGGTTGAAAGATGCGTTACCGATCTGCTGGGCGCCGCACTCCACACCGCTGGCGTGTGCCACCCCCGTCACGCACAGCGGGGCCACGGCCATCGCGGCGACGACGGCGGCTCTCTTCAGGGTCTTGCCAACCATCGTGACGCCCCTTCTTTGGAGAATTCTTTCACGGAATTCACTGATTACGGGTGCTGCATTCCGAGATCATGTGGGCGCGCGTCGCCTCGTCGGTGATAGTGGCTGATCAGGCCCTCGCCCGGTACTCCTGGCGCTACAACAAGCGGGTGACCGCGGGCGCCGCTAACGCAGGCGTAGCAAGCCCAACCGCCAGCGCGAGTGCCGCAAACGAACCGATGACTGAAAGCAGTCTCGCACCAACAATCCCCCGATCTGGAATTAGGTTGCGACCCGCCGAAGAGCGCAGGTGCTCCGTCGGCTTCGAAAATGCCGCCTGAACTGCGTTCGCCCCGCCGCCGCCGTCACACTCCGACCGGAGATGCCCCGTCGGGCTGGACGACCGCTCCGGCGTGAACATCGTCGGGCCACGCCGTGGGCGGCGCCAGGCACGTAACCGGCAAGAACTTGCCGGTCGACCCGCTACCATCCGTGCGCACTGACAGCCTGGGGGAGGTAGGCGTGGGGGATCTCGCCGAGTTGGTTCGGGAGCTGCGGCTACGTGCCGGGCTGACGCAGGAGTCGTTGGCCGAGCGCTGCGGAGTGTCGGTCCGCACGATCCGCAGCATGGAGACAGGCACGCAGCGCAGCTACCACCTCGCATCGGTGCGTCGACTGGCTGATGGGCTGGCTCTGTCGCCGCAAGAGCACGACAGGCTGGTGATGGCCGTGCTCGACAGCGCACGGCCCGCAGCAGCCAGCGTCTCCGCTGTGCCACGACAACTTCCGGCAGCGCCACCACGGTTCACCGGACGAGCCCGAGAACTCACGGATCTCACCGGGTCGCTGGACACCCAGCGGAAACCCGACCCCACTGCGCGGGTCTGTGTCATCAGCGGCCCCGGGGGAGTAGGCAAGACGTCGCTGGCGCTGCACTGGGCCCGCCACCACATCGACTGGTTTCCCGACGGGCAGTTGTTCGTGAACCTCCGCGGGTTCGACCCGTCAGCAGACCCGATGGCGCCGGAAACCGCAGTGCGCGTCTTCCTCCAAGCCTTGGGTGTCGCTCCCGGCGCGATACCCACTGAACTGGACGCACAGGTCGGCCTGTACCGCAGCCTGCTTGCCGGCAAACAGATGCTGATCCTGGCCGACAACGCCGCCGACGCCGCCCAGGTCGAACCGCTGCTGCCGGGCAGCCCCACGACCGCGGTGCTGATCACCAGCCGAAACTGGCTCCCCGGACTGCTCACCACGCATGGCGCGCACCCACTACCGCTTGATGTACTGGCTGAATCCGATGCGACCGCCCTGCTTGCCGACCGACTGGGTGTCGACCGGCTCGCCGCCGAACCCGATGCTGTCGACGAACTCGTCGCATACTGCGCCGGGCTCCCGTTGGCCTTGAGCGTCATCGCCGGCCGCGCCCAAACACAGCCACAACTCGCGCTGACCGTGCTGGCCACCGAATTCCGTGACACCGGGTTGAGCGCTCTGGAGGACGCTGACCCGACCACGAGCCTGCCATCCGTGCTGTCCTGGTCCTACCGCACACTGCCCGACGACGAGGCCCGAGCATTCAGACTGCTGGGCATTGCCCCAGGGCCGGATATCGGCTCTCCCGCCGCCGCAAACCTCATCGGCTTGCCGATCTCCCGCACACGCCAGGTACTGCGTGGGCTGGAACGCGCCTCCCTGCTGAGCCAGGACGCCACCGGTCGCTACCGAATGCACGATCTGGTCCGCCAGTACGCCCGTTGGCAAGCGAACCGGACTCCCTCCGAAAGCGACCAGCACACGGCCATGCGCCGTCTGGTGGATTTCTACCTGCACACCGCCTACACCGGCGACCGCCTCCTGACCCCATACCGCCCGTCGATTCATCTTGATCCACCGATGGTGGGCTGCGTGCCGTACCCGCTGACCGATGACCACGCGGCCCTGCGCTGGTTCGACGTCGAGCATTCCTGCCTGCTCGCCTGCCAGCACGAAGCCGCCGCCCGCGGCTGGCACCAGGCGGTATGGCAACTGGCCTGGGCCCTCAACCGGTTCCACTACCGGCGGGGCTGTCTCCACGACGACGTCGTCGTCGCGGAGGCAGCGCTGCCAGCCGCCACCCACCTCGACGAACCCGGCACCCGCGCGACAGTCCACCACCTCCTCGGCCTCGCGCTTGCCCGCATCGGCCGTGATGACGAGGGCCAAGGGCATCTCGAGCAGGCGCTGTCGCTGGCCGAACGCAGCGATGACCGCCTCCAGCAGGCCGGAGTTCACTATGCGTTGGCCGTGCTCTGGGGCTGGCGAGGTGACGACGAACAAGCATTGCGGCACATCACCCACACGCTGAGCCTGTACCAGGAGCTCAACCTGACGGAGCTCGAGGGAGACGCGCTCAACTCGGTCGGGTGGCACGAAGCCCGATTGGGGCAGTACGACCGCGCCCGCACACACTGCGAGGCCGCACTCCTGCTACAGCGCCAGCAACGCAACGACAGCAGCGAAGCGATCACCCTGGACAGCCTCGGTTACATCGACTTCCACACCGGCAACTACACCAACGCGGTCGACCACTACCGGCAGGCGGTCTCATTGCTCCGTGGCGTCGGCGACCTCTACCAACTGGCTGAGACCCTTGAAGAACTTGGCCATCCGCACGTCGCACTCGGCCAATACGAGCAGGCTAGCGCCGTGTGGCGGGAAGCGCTGGAGGTGTACCAGGCCCAACATCGCTTGGTTGCTGCCGAACGCGTCCAACAGCGGCTGGAGACCCTCGGGGAAACATGCTCGCAGATGCCGCCCGAGGATCGATCAGCGACCCAATAGCGCTCCTGTAGTGCAGTGGCGTTGAGGATGAGCACGCGTTCGCGTCCGGCGGGGCGGGGTTGCCGTTCGCCAGGCGCGGCTCAGACAAGACAACCGTCGCCGACGTCGCGGCCGCGGCTGACGTGTCCTCAAGGACTGAGTTCCGCTACGGCCACATCGCCCTGCTCCACGAACTCACCCGCGCCCTACTGATCGGCGACGCGGTCGTCCACCACAAGCGGCTCGGGCTAGGGCCCAGCACGTTCGCCGCCGGCCCCACCGCTCAAGCGACCAGCCTTACCCGGATCCCTGCCGACGTCGTGGCGGTCGGCTTCGAACACGGTGACCCGCTGCCCGGTCCAGCCATCGAGACCTTTCAGGTGTTCCTCAACAAGACCGCTGGCCGACGGTGACGAGATGGTGGCGAGTACCGCGAATACCGCAGGGTTTGAATATTGCTACTCCACCAGTTGGCGCCACAGGTGGCTAACGAGAAGGTGAGGTCACACAGCGGTATTACCGGACGCCGAATCGGCATGAAAGCGGCGGGTTAGTTGTCACATAGGCAGGCTTGTTGTCACCGGGTGAGCTCGGTGCAGCTGTCGGCTACGATGGAGCGATGGGTTGCTTCGCTGCCATGACCACCCGGACCGCCGCATAGCGGCGGTGCCGAGGTTGCCGTAACCGCGGCCTCATCGCCTGCCCCTGCCGGGGGCAGTGCCAGCACGTACCGCCGGATCAGTGTCCTGCCGGCAGCCACTCGCGTGTTCCTGTGCTGCCGGGTCATCCTGCCTGATCAGGGGAGCCATGTCTCAGTCGCAGCGTTTCGATTCACAGAGCGAAGAACCATTTCCATGCCCGTCCCCAGCCGGACCTGTCGTCACGCCGGACCCGCGTATCGCCACCCTGGTTCTCATGGTCGGGCTCCCCGCCGCCGGGAAGACCACCCGGGCCAAAGAGCTCGCGGCAGCGCACCACGCGCTGCGGTTGACCCCGGATCACTGGATGATCCCGCTGTTCGGCAATGCCATTGGTGACTTCCAGCGGCCAGGTGGTGAGCGGTGGGTGCTCGAAGGGCGGCTCATCTCAGTCGCCCTTCAGGCGCTGCGACTGGGGATCAACGTCGTGCTCGACTACGGACTCTGGGGTCGCGATGAACGGTCGGCACTGCGCTGGCTGGCCCGCTCGGCCGGGGCCGCATGCCACGTGGTCTACCTGCCCGTGGACAAGAACGTCCAGCTCGCCCGCATCGCCCACCGCCAGGAAACGACACCGCACCAGACGTTCCCGATGAGCGAGGCCGACGTGGACGCGTGGCGGGAGCAATTCCAGGTGCCTGACGCCGCCGAACTCAACGGCGGGGAGATCCCCGCCCCTCCGGCAGGATGGCCGGACTGGCCAGAGTGGGCAGCAGACCACTGGCCCTCATGCACCGACAGCTAATCCAACTGTTCTAACGGCGTTCGCGCTGGCCGACAGCACCGCTGGCGTATTACCGCAGGTCAGTCGACGCCTTCGCAAAGAGGGTGGCGGGCGTCGCTGCCGCGAACGCCCGCGCTCACCGCCTAGTAGTACTTCGTTAAGTTGATCTTTGGTTCGGCAGTGGTCGCTGGCAGGTGATGCATGTGCCGGTCCAACAAGCCAGCAGTTCCTGTAGCGCTCGGAGGACTCCGTAGAGCGTCAGGCCGGCATGAGGGCTTTTGGGTCCAGGCGTT
>NZ_QUNO01000049.1 GCF_003387475.1 Kutzneria buriramensis
GGCTTCACATCTACAATCACCACCGCGGCCACACCGCACTCGCGGGTCTCCCACCCGCCAGCCGCGTTCCCAACCTCACGGATCAGTACAGCTAGTGCCCGCGCCCAGCACGATCCGCAACACCTGCAGAGCGTCCCGACCGCGGCGGGAATCACGCTGTGTCAGTGCGACCACTGTCGCGCGGCACCGTGCGCACGCTGGCTCGCAACGGAGGATGCCTACGAGGACAGCCGAACCAGCCATTGGCGAGCATCTTCCAAGCCCTTTTCGTTGTCAGCATCGCTGATGATTCCAGTCAGGTCACCGGCGGCCAGCCTGCGGGCGAAGTAGTCGGCCTGCACTGCCCAGCGGAACCGCAGCATGGTCAGCAAGCCGTGCTCCACCTCAGCCCTGGTGATGGTTCGACTCTCCAAGTATGTCTCGATCAGACATTCTGCCTGGTCTGCGCCTCCGACGTACATCACGGCCGATGCCAGGTCGTACAGGAGCGGACCACTGATCGCTGCACTCCAGTCGATCAGCCCGCAGACGCCGGTCACGTGGTCCAGTCGGAAGGCTTCCGGAGCCGGATCGCAATGCAACAGACCCCAGGAAAAGAACGAAGGAACAACGGCTTCATACGCTGCCACAGCCGCCGCGACCGAGGGCTGGACCCAAGAGCGGACCGACAGATGCGCGGCCTGGGCATCCACCCAGTGGAACCGGTCGACCGGTTCAGTGGGCACATCTCGCAACGCCTCATGAACACGGCCGAGAGTCCGGCCGATCAGCCGCTGATCACTCGTGGTCGTGCCCGACAGTTCCTGCCCCTCAACCCAGCTCAGCAACGCAAGCGTAATTCCATCAATCTCAGCGACGATGTCACCTTGCCGAGTTGGCACAGGTGGGCCCGCGGGGATCCCAGCAGCCTCAACATGACCGGAGAGAGTGAGACCACCCACGAAGGAACGGCGCGAGCCCCGCGCGACGGCCTTGTCGACCCAACGCTCACCGGCCGCGGTGACCAACCACGTCACCGAGTTCATGCCACCGTTATGCGCCTCCACCGTCGCCTCAGCGACACCCCAGTGGTCCGCCAGACACGACCGCAGCTTCCCTTGACCAATCATCCGCTGAAGTCAAGCAGCGATGGCCGCAACTGGCGACCGACTTTCGTCACCTCACCGCGAGCACGACAGACAGCCGACCAAGCACCCGCCGCCGCCATCCGCCGGTCCAACCGTTACCGGATATTCGCAATAACTTGCCCATCCCACGGCAACCGGACGTGGCGCGAGCTGCGCGGCCTGTGGGTGCCGAAAACCACATCCATAAAGGTCAGCCGGCAGGCCGATCGGCGGAAACCCCACCAGAGCGGTCTCATAGGTCTGCAGGAACAGGAGCGAAACAGAGCGACGTACCTACCCCAACGGCGTCAATCCCCCATCATCCGCCGTCAACAGACCCACACCGCACAGCAGATTCTCTATTTCCGCTGGTCATCCCTGCAGGAGCGAGGCCATGACCGTCCAGCCCAAGCAGGTCACCACGGCCAATGCCGACTGGTCCATCACCCTGCGGGGACCATGTCGACATCCAGGCGCTGCCCACAGCACCCGGCGAGCCGGACAGCACATGGCAACCGCGCGCCAGCCACGGCGACGGCATCGACATCCCGTTGCCTGCCTGCAGACGCTGAT
Source organism: Kutzneria buriramensis (assembly GCF_003387475.1). Classification (GTDB taxonomy): domain Bacteria; phylum Actinomycetota; class Actinomycetes; order Mycobacteriales; family Pseudonocardiaceae; genus Kutzneria; species Kutzneria buriramensis. The sequence goes on from NZ_QUNO01000049.1 coordinate 1,680, forward strand.
CGAAGCCGTACAGGCGACGTTGGCGACCCCGTCGCGCGCGACCTGATCGCCACCCACGGCGAGCAACGCGGATGGTCGCGGCCCGGCATCGACCGCACCGAGCGGGTGGTCTACCTGCACGGCCCCGTGTCCGTACCGCAGGTCAGACCTGGTTACGACCTGACCTCCCGCATCCACGTGCCCATCCAGACCCTGCGGCAGTTGTGCACCCGGCTGCTCGGAGCCGCCGCACAGAGCACAACCCTCTGGGCCCGCTGAGCGCATGCACGGCGACCGGCACGCCGTGGCCCCGTCGACTGGGCGCTGCCGCGACGCCGGGTGCCGGCGGCGTCCACCGCCGTGTTCGACGGCTACGTCGCGGCCAAGCACCTGCCGGGCAGCCCGTTGGATGCCGACTCCGTGCGCGACTACTGCTCCCGGGTGCGCCAGTACCTGGCGCGGCTGGCCGTCGCCGTCGAGGCCGGCGCGGTCGACGGCGACCCGCTCGCCGAGCCGGCCTCGATGGCGACGGCACGGTCCGCGACTACCGCACCCACCCGCTCACCGTCGCCAAGCGCTCTGTCCACGGTCAACGCGCACCTGACCGCCGTCGACGACTTCTACCGCCATCTCGGACTCGGGCCGGCCAACGCCAAGCGGCATGAGCTGCCCAAGACGATGTTTCGCATGCAGGCACTGATTCGCGAGTCGTCCCGGGGCGATCATTGACTACGACGCGACGATAGTCGCTACGCCGGGTCACTGTGGTAGGTGATGTGGTCAGCGAGCTTCCCCCGCGCCGGGCCGGCGAGATCAGGACCGATGGCGAACACGAGCAACTCGTCGAGTGGCTGCGCGACAGGGTGGCGTTGGACGAGATCGCCGACCGGCTGGGCCGGAGCATCAGCGCGGTCGAAAGTCGCTGCCACCGGCTGCTTCCTCCGGACGTTCAGTGTCGGCGCAGCGAGGCCGACCTGCTGCTGCGTCAGTTCCTCGCCGAGGACCCCGACTTCGACTGGCGTGCCGGCCTGCGTGCCGCAGCGCCGGTCGCGGATGCCGCCGAGCGGCACCAGCAGCACGATGCCGGCGGCGCCCTCGCCGATCCTGAGATCGGCGGCGACCTGCCCGAGCACCGTCCGGAGCAGGTAGATGTTCGACGACGTGACGGCGCACGTGGCGGCCAGCACGGCGGTCAGGCGACGAGTGAGCACGTGGCCTGAATTTACGGCGACCGGCCACGACCTGCCATGCCGCACATGCCGGCCGGCAAGTTCTTGCCGGTCGCTGACCTGGCGCCGCCAACGGTGAGGCACGACGATGATCACGCTCGAGTGACGGCTCGAGTTGGGTCCAACCAATCCCGCAGCCTTGTGCCCTTGTGCGCGACGCGTTAGCGCGCCCGCTGGCTCCTCGACAGGCCACAAGCGGCATGTAGCCAGGCAATCGCGCGAGGCCGCATGGCCCCGCACGTTTCCTCGCGCCCGCCGGACGTGCCTCCGGCGGGCGCGCTCACTAAGGGGACAGTCATGCACAGTCATCGAAGACGTCGAACGTCCCGCACGATCCTCGCGCTCGTCGCCGGGACCATGGTCGCGTTCGTGGGCCCGGCCGGACCGGCCGTCGCCGCCACCCCGCACCTCGCGACGAGCCGGCATGTCTCCGCGACCACGACCCCGGTGTCCTACCGGGTCTTCGCCACCGATGAGGGTGACGTCGGTAAGACGACCTCGAACATGCACGTGATTCAGCCGAACGATCACTTCGTCGCCCTGCCGTCGATGGCGGTGGTGTCTCCCGAGAACAGTTCCCAATACTCGGTGCGGGTCTGTGGCCCGGTTCGCTGCGAGACCGCGCCGGTATGGGACTTCGGGCCGTGGAACTTCCACGACGACTACTGGGATACGTCCCGCGCCGAGTTCACCGACCTGCCGCAGGGCATACCGGAAGCTCAGGCCGCGTACCTGAACGGATACAACGGCGGTCTCGACGACGACGGCGGCGCGCCGTCAAACCCAGCGGGTATCGATCTGGCCGACGGGACGTTCGCGAACATCGGACTCACCGACAACGGCTGGGTGACCGTCACCTACTTGTGGACCAGCAGCCCGACTACGCCGCCTCCGCCCCCGCCCGCGGACCGTCCATCCGCGACGGTCGTCGATCCGATCACCCACTTGCCCGACTACTTCGTGCTGAGCAACAACGGCGGCATCTACCAGGACGAGCAGACCGCGACGGGATGGACCGGGTTCAGTCCGGTGCCTGGCGGGACCGGGAACACTGGGTTCGTGTCGGCGCCGGCTGCCGTAGCGTACAACGGTGTTGTCGAAGTGTTCGCTGTCAGCGGCAACGGGTCAGTGTATCAGAACACGCGCAACGGCTCCAACTGGACCGGCTGGGACAAAGCATCGCTCTACACCGGAACGGGTAACAGCGGTTTCGTTGGAACGCCTGCCGCGGTCGTGGACCCGACCACCGGTCGGCCGATCCTGTTCGTCCGCAGCGGCAACGGGAGTCTGTATCAGGACACGTTGACCGGCACCGGCTGGAGTGGCTTCGCCGCCGTCGGAGGTGGCTCAGGCGACTCCGGGTTCGGATCTGACCCGGCCGTCGTGGCTTACGGCACCCAGAAGGTGACCGTGCTGGCGGTCAGCAACAACGGTTCGGTGTACCAGAATACGAAGACGGATTCGTCGTGGTCGGGGTGGGACAAGGCATCCCTGTACACCGGTAGCGGCAACAGCGGATTTGTCGGAACGCCCGCCGCCGTCGTCGACCCGGTCACCGGGCTGCCGATCTTCTTTGTGCGCAGCGGTAACGAGAGCTTGTATCAGGACTCGTTGACCGGCACCGGCTGGACCGGCTTCGCCGCGGTGGCCGGTGGCACCGGGAACAGTGGATTCACCACCGATCCGGGCGCTGTGGCCTATGGCAACTCGGTGGACGTGTACGCCGTCAGCTCCAACAGCTCGGTGTACCACAACCTCAAGACCGGTTCGTCGTGGTCGGGGTGGAACAAGGACTCGCTCGGCGCCGGCACCGGTGACAACGGCTTCATCGGCGTGCCGGCCGCCGTGGCCGACCCGGGAACCGGGCTGCCCGAACTGTTCGTGCTCAGCACCAACGGCAGCGTCTACGTCGACCAGAACAACGGCGCCGGTTGGAACGGTTTCGGGTCGAACGCGCTCGGCGCAGGCAATACCGGATTCGTCGCCCAGTAAGCATTTGTGGCCCGCATCGGCCATTCAACCAAAGGGATCACCATGCCTATCACACGCATCCGGCGTGTCTCCGCGGCAGCTATGGCCCTCGCCGCACTACTCGGGTCGGCGGCCGTATTCGCCGCCGGCACGGCCTCCGCCACCACGGCACACAGTCAGACGGACTGCTTCCCGCCGGCATCGCCCGGCTTCGCCATGCCCACCATCACCCGCAGCCAGGTTCTCGCCAGAGCCGCATCATGGCTGAACCAGGGCATCATCTACGACCAGTGCGGCTCGCACGACGGCTACCGGACCGATTGCTCGGGCTACGTCTCCATGGCCTGGGGTCTGGGCGCCTCGCCCACCACCGACACCTTCGGCCCGTACGGCGTCACCGTGCCGGTCTCCGAGGGCGATCTCCAGCCCGGCGACGCCCTGCTCAACCCGGCCCCCCTCAACGACGGGCACGTTGTGCTGTTCGACCATTGGGACAGTGCCGACCACTCGTCGTACGTGGGTTACGAACTCGACGGTCCCGGCAACGTCGAACACCACTCGATCCCGTACCCGTATTTCGGGGGAGCCGGAGGTTACAACCCCGTCCGCTACGTCAACATCGTGGACGACTCGACCGCGGCGCCGGTGGACCGTCCGTCCGCCGTGGTGACCGACCCGATCACCCACTTGCCCGACTACTTCGTGCTGAGCAACAACGGCGGCATCTACCAGGACGAGCAGACCGCGACAGGATGGACCGGGTTCAGTCCGGTGCCTGGCGGGACCGGGAACACTGGGTTCGTGTCGGCGCCGGCTGCCGTGGCGTACAACGGTGTCGTAGAGGTTTTCGCGCTGAGCAACAACGGGTCGGTGTACCAGAACACCCGCAACGGCTCCGCATGGACCGGCTGGGACCGGGCCTCGCTCTACATCGGCACCGGCAACACCGGATTCCTCGGCACGCCGGCGGCCGTGGTGGACCCGGCGACCGGTCGGCCGATCCTGTTCGTCCGCAGCGCCAACAGCGGTGTCTACGAGGATGCGCTCACGCCAACCGGCTGGAGCGGCTTCGCCGCGGTGGCCGGTGGCACCGGCGACAACGGGTTCACCTTCGACCCGGCCGCCGTGGCCTACGGCACCCAGAAGGTGACGGTGCTGGCCGCCAGCAAGAACGGGTCGGTGTACCAGAACACGAAGACGGGTTCGACGTGGTCTGGCTGGGATAAGGCATCGCTGTACACCGGGACCGGCAACAGCGGATTTGTCGGAACGCCGGCCGCCGTCGTTGACCCCGGAAGCGGGCTGCCGATCTTCTTCGTGCGCAGCGGCAACAACAGCTTGTACCAGAATTCGCTGACCGGCACCGGCTGGACCGGCTTCGCCGCAGTGGCTGGTGGCACCGGGAACAGTGGATTCACCACCGATCCGGGCGCTGTGGCCTATGGCAACTCGGTGGACGTGTACGCCGTCAGCTCCAACAGCTCGGTGTACCACAACCTCAAGACCGGCTCGTCCTGGTCGGGATGGACCAAGGACTCACTCGGCGCCGGCACCGGTAACGGCGGCTTCACCGGGGTTCCGGCCGCGGGCGTGAACGCCGGCCTCAACCTGCCGGAGCTGTTCGCGCTCAGCACCAACGGCAGTGTTTACGTCGACCAGAACAACGGCGCCGGTTGGAACGGCTTCGGGTCGAATGCCCTCGGCGGCGGCAACACCGGATTCGTCGCCCAGTAATACGCGGCACCCTGATCGCCGTGCCATGGCCATGGCACGGCGATCGCTCGCGTGTCGTTGTCAGTGAGCCTTTTCATCCTGCTCTGAACGTGTTAGCAGGTAAGGGTTCCAGGTCGGAGATCGGTTGACCGTCGGCGTGTCGGTCCCCGGAATGAGGCGAAGCCCTTGGTAGGACGGTGATCGACCAAGATCCGTATCCTAAGCAAGGGCTTCAGATGTTGTTCTACCGTGCCGCGCTGCCGTTGTCACATCAGACCCTGACCTTCGTGTCCGATCTCATCCGCGCGCACCGTAAGCAGATGAGCTCGGCCTGGCGCACACTCAACCCGGCACAGCAGGCGCTGCTCGTGCTGGTGTACCTCCGCAAGGGCGAGCCATTCGCCGACGTCGGCGCCGGGTTCGACGTCTCGACCACCACGTGTTGGCGATATGTCAACGAGACCGCCGAGTTGCTCGCCCAACGGGCCCCGAAGCGTCGGACGGCGCTACGCAGGGCGAAACGGCGGGCATGGCATACGTGATCATCGACGGCACGTTGATCCCGATCGACCACGTCGCGGTGGACCGGCCGTTCTACTCGGGCAAACACCGCAGACACG
>NZ_QUNO01000050.1 GCF_003387475.1 Kutzneria buriramensis
GCCGTTGTAGGGTCTCAAACCCCGCTGCACTTTCTCATTTCGAACTGCACCTGAGCTGCACTTGTGCAACGGGAAGTGAGACTGGGCCGACCGCCGGTCGTGCTGGACCTGACCGGCGTGACGTTCCTGGCCTCGATGGGCCTGTCGCTGCTGGCCGAGCATCACGACCAGTGCGCGGAGTTCGGCAGCCGGCTGGTCGTGGTGGCCACCGAGCGCGTGGTGCTGCGGCCGATCCAGATCACCGGGCTCGACGGGTTGGTCACGATCGTGCCAACCGTGCAGGCCGCGCTGTCCACGTAGCACTCAGGACTCAAGCGGAGGTCCGCGAGCCTGAGCCGATCGGTGTTTGGCCCTCGCCCGCCCGCGGGTTACTTTTGTCGGCACGCTCGTCGGGCAGGCGTTCGTCAACGACACCCTGTCCATCGCGTTCCTCGGCCTGGCCGCCGGGTCGATCCTCTACGTCGTGATCGAGCTGCTCGCCGTGGCCCGCAAGGCGGCGCTGAAGGAGATCACCACCTGGGGCGTGTTCGTCGGCCTGCTGCTCGGCTTCGCCACCGACGCCATCATCACCGCCGCCGGCGCATGACAGCGGGGAAGCCCCGCGCGAGCGCGGGGCTTCCCCTGTTCCTATGGGCGAACTAGTCGTCCGCGGGCGTGAGTGGGCCCCGCCGGACCGCGTCCGGCGCGTACTTCTTCCAGTCAGGCTCCGGCGGCCGCGGAACCTCCGCCCAGCCGTCGCCGTCGGCCACATAGAAATTCACCGAGGACCAGCTCCGTAATCCGGACGCGACCTCCCGGGCGATCATGAACATCTCCGTCTCGGTTCCCCGTGCGGTGGCGGGTTTGGCCCCGTTGCTCACGGCGGACAAGAACAGCTTCAGCGGGTCGTTGGTCAGCTCGGGGAACTGGTTCAGGTAGTTCCTCTCGTAGCCAAAACCCTTCAGATTGACGTGGATGGTGGTCCCGGTGTGGTTCTCGATCGCCGCCCGCACCAGACCCTCCCACTTGCTGGTCCAATCCGTGCCGCAGTAGTCCATGAAGTTCCGGGCCAACGCGAACCTGTGGGTATCGCCTTCGATGTCCAGGCCCAGGGCCAGATCCACCGGGCAGCTGGTGTTGTGGACCAGCACATCGCCGTGGCCGGCCTGCACGTAGTAGGTGTGCAGCTGGTCGACCGTGAGGTTGTACATGTCCTGGGAGCCGGCGAATTCGCGCACGCCGGCGACCCGTGCTCGCTGCCCGTCGGCGGTGCGCAGGGCGTCGCCGACCGGCAGTTGGCCCGCCGCCACCCACGAACCGGTGGTGGCGTCCCAGAAGGGATGGTTGCCGGTGGTGTGCAGCACGGAACTGGTGCCGTCCGGCATCGTCACGGCCAGGTCGGCGAGGTCCGTGTCCCGGTTGACCAGCGTACGCAGGATCTGGTGGTTCTCGGTGCGGCCGGTGGTCGGATCGGTGGCGACGACCTCGTCGCCGACCTGCAGCGAACCGATGGGCCGGTGGTCACCGCCGGCCATCAGCACCGGGGTGTCCGGCGAGAAGCTGCACGGGCGGCTCAATTGCCGGGCCCGCGCCAGGTCGGCCAGTTCGTCCAGCATGTCGGCCTTGGTGAGGGCGCTCGCCACGTCGGCGCCCTCCTGCGCGGCGAGCGAATTGAGGATGTCGGACTCGACCGACGTCGCCAGGTCGGCGGTGATTCCGTCGGCGGCCTCGAAATCGGTGATCATCTGCTGGATCTCGGGCAGCGACTTCGCCGCCTCGGCCAGCAGCATGGCGGTCCGGAACGCGGACACGGTCTTGGCGATCTGGCCGATGACGGTCGGGGCGATCTGCCCCGCCGCCCAGTAGCAGTCGGCGTTGGCGGCCGAGAAGTCGTTGGCGCAGCTGATGAAGCTCTGCACCATGCCCTTCGCCAGCGCGACCAGCGAGTTCTTGATCTCGTCCCAGACCTTCATGTGGTACGTGATGGTCAGGTCGAAGCTGATGGACCGCTGGTCGATGAGGGTGAGCGTGCAGACCGGGGTCTGCGGGATGGTCGTCTTGCAGGTCTGCAGACCGTCCAGCAGCGTGCCGTGCAGGTGGTACTTGACCTGGACGTCGCACGCGCCGGGACAGGTGCCCGACATCATCGACGGATCGGCGGTCAGGTCGCCGATGGACCTGGGCGTGTAGGTCACGGTGGTGACCCGGTCGCCGCTGGTCCACGTGGACACCTGGTTGGCCTGCTCGGCCGCCTGTCGGGCCGCCTCCTCGGCCTGGCTCGCCGAGTTCTGCGCGTCGGTGGCGCTTTGCTGGGCGTTCTGTGCCGCGGTCTGGGCTGCCGCTGCCGCCTGGTCGGACGCGGTGGCGGCGGCCTTGGCGTTGTCGGCGTCCTGTTGTGCCTGTGCCGCAGCGGCCTTCGCCGCGGCGGCGTCCCGTTCGGCGGCGGTGGCCGCGTCCCGCGCGGCCGAGGCGTCGGCATCGGCGGTGGTGGCGGCGGAATTGGCCGTAGCGGCATCGGCTGCCGCGGTGGCGCTGGCGTTGGCGGCGTTGGCATCGGCCTGTGCCGCGGCGGCAGCATCATCTGCGGCGGCCGCTGCTGACGCACGAGCGGCTACGGCCGAGGCAGCCGCGGCCGAAGCGTCCGCAGCGGCAGCGGAGGCGGCTGTCGCGGCCGCCTTGGCGTCCGCATTCGCCTGGTCCGCAAGGGCCTTCGCGGCCAGCGCCGCCTTCGCGGCGTCGTCCGCGCGGGCCTGTGCCGCGGCTTGTTGTTGCTGGGCAATGGTTTTCGCCGCCTGGCCGACGAGTACGGCCAGCGCGGCCGAGTCGTCGGTCTGGCGGAACGGGGAGCCCAGCGCGATGGCGTCATTGGCCGGGGCCACGACCTGGGCGGCCGCGTCCCGCGCGGCGGCTGCGGTTTGTGCTGTGGCGTAAGCGAATCCCGCCGTCTTGACGCTTTCCGACAGGGCCTGGGCGGCCAGCGACCCCGCCGCCAGGGAGTTGGCCCCCGCCGTCGCGGCGTCGTTCTTCGCCGAGGTGGCCGAGGCGTTCGCGTTGTCCGCGAACTGGCCGGCCTGGGTGGCCGCCGCGATCGCGTCGGCGGCGGCCGAATGTGCCGCCGCGGCCTGCGATTTCGCCGTCGACGCCGCCGCCTTGGCGTTGTCGGCGGCGTCCCTGGCCGCACTCGCCGCTGCCGTCGCCTGTGTGGCGGCGGCACGGGCGGCGACCGCCGCGTTGGTCGCCTTGTCGGCATCGGACTTGGCCCCGGCGGCGGCACTTGCCGCGGCATCCGCGTCCTTGTGCGCCGCCGCAGCCGCAGCGTTCGCGGCATCGGCGGCCGACGTGCCGGTTGCCGCCGCGGCGACCGCATCGTCCGCTGCGGCCCGGGCGGCATCCGCATCCTTGAGGTCAGCGGCCTGGGCAGCGGCGGTACGGGCGTCTGCGGCTTGGGATTCGGCCGCCTTGGCGTCGGATTCCTTTTGTTGGGAGGTGGCTAACGCGCCCTGTGCGGCCGTCTCGGCCTTGTCGGCGGCGTCCTGTTTGGTCTGCGCGTCGGACTCGGCCGCGGAGGCGGCCGCGTGCTGCGCATCCGCCTCCTTGCGCTTGGCCGCGGCGATGCCCTGTTGCTGCTGGGCGATCGCCCGCTGCTGGGCCGCCGTGTTTGCCGCGTTCTGGGCGGCGGTGGCGGCCTGCTCGGCGGTGGCCCGGTCGGTCTTGGCCGTCGCCGCGGCGTTCGCGGCCTGGGTGGCCTGCGCGGCTGCCGCTGCCGCGGCGGCGTGCGCCTGGTCGGCGGCCTCCTGAGCGGCGGCCCGCTTGAACTCGGTCTGCAGGGCCAGCGCCTGGGTCTTGGCCAGGGACTGCAGCGCCGCGCTGTCCTTGACGGCGGCGTTGGCGGCCTGCACGGCGGTGGCGGTCGCCGTGGCCGCGGCGTGAGCACCGGCGGCGGAGGCCTTGGTCACCTGCGCGGACTGCTGGGCGTAGGCGAGGTTACGGCCGTACGGCGTCTTGTTGGTCGAGGCGATGTTGGCCGCCGCGGTCTGGGCGGCGGTGGCATTGTCGGCCTGGGTCTTGGCGTCGGCGGCCGCGTTGTTCGCGATGGGCAGCTGCGCGGCCGCCCGCTGGCGCGCGTTGCCGATCTCGGTGGTGGCGTACGTGAAATCGGCCGGCTTCGGGTAGTTCGGCTGGCCCTTGAGCTCGGGGTGGCTGGTCCAGTAGGACTGCCAGGCGGCCAGCTGGCCGGCGATCCAGGACTGGCCGACCGTCTCGATCATGGCCTCGGACGCGGTGGCCAGGTCGGCCGAGGACTGCTTCTCGGCGGCGACGATGGTGGCGCGCTGACCGGCGGCGGCGTCCAGCTCGGCCTGCCACTCGGTGGCGGCGGTGCGCACGATGGCGGCCTGGACGTGGTCGGGGTCGAGCGGGTTGTCGCTGTCGCAGGAGGCGAACCGCAGCTTCAGCGCCTCGACCTCGAGCCGGAACTCCAGCGAGTTCGGGTCGAGCGTGGTCCGCGGCCAGCCGCCGTTCTGCAGGAAGATCCGCAGGTCGTCGGCGTGCTGGTTGCCGGTGGTGATCGTCTTGCCGTCGCCCCAGACGTCCTGCGGGCCCTCCGCTCCCCACGCGACGGACTCGTCGGGGTTGACGTTCAGGTTCGCGTTGTAGATGTCCTGCCCGTTGTACAGGTGCTGGTCCTTGGCCACCTGGGTGCCCGACGCCACGGCCGCGGCGCCCGCGACCGGCGCGAGGTCGACGTACAGCTTGGACTCGTCGGCCATCTCCCGGTTGGCGTAGAAGCCGGTGAGCCCGAAGTCCGAGTAGTAGTTGGGGGACCAGCGGAAACCGGTGTCGGTCATCGTCGGCAGGGTGAAGTTGCCGGGGATCGACTTGTCCCAGGTGTAGTGCCGGTTGTCGAGGGAGTCGTCCTTGGCGGTGGCCGCGGTCTGGTCCTGCTGGAACGCGGTGTGCAGCGGCGTGTTCGTCCAGTACGAGGGGTTCGCGATCGTGTGCAGGTCGGCGGCGGACGTGGCGGCGAAGCCCTGCTGGGCGACCGTTTTCAGGGCGGGACCGCCGCCCTGCAGGACGTAGCCGAGGCGGCAGAAGTCCTCCCGGATCTGGTGGGCGTCGTCCACCAGCCGGCCGGGGTACGCGTAGGTGTCGGAGCTGGGGCCGGCGTCGGCGTGCTGGGCCCACGAGGGCGGCGCCGCGACCGACAGGGTCAGGGCGACGGTGGTCGCGGCCGTGAGCCCGCGAGCCAGCGCCTTGCCCAGCCCACCGGGTCTGTGTTGGTGTCTGAAGTGCATCCGACAGCCTGGACCGGGGCACTGCAATTTCACGGAAGTCGAGCTGCAGCGTTTCTGCAGCGGTCGGTGGTACGGCCCGCTAGGCGGTGGCGGTGGCGAGGACCCGGCGCATCAGATCGAAGCCGAGCAGCACGCGGACGCCCTCGTCGTGCAGGGACCGCAGGCCGGGATCGTCGCCCGGGTCGAGCGCCGAAGCCTCCTCCCACATCGCCCGCTCCGCCTCCCGCCAGTGCGGGCGCTCGCGAACGGTGACGTCCGCGAATCCCGCGGCGGCGAGGCCGGCGGCGGTGTCGACCGCCTGGATACGGGCCGGGACACGATCGTCCGCGTTCGGGAGGGCCTCCCAGGTCGTGATGGCGACGCGCCCGCCCGGGCGGAGCACCCGCCGCATCTCCTCGTACGACTCGGCCACCGGCTTGAACTGGATCGCGTCGACGCAGACGACCGCGTGGACGGAACCGGCCGGCAGTCCCGTGTCGGCCAGGTCGCCGACACGGAACTCTGCCTCCACCGAATCGAACTGCTCAGCCAGCGTCCGAGCCTGGTCGATCGCCGTCGACGCGAAGTCGACGCCGATCAACCTCGCCCCGGTCCGCGCGGCGATCTCCAGCCCGTACCCGCCACGCCCGCACGCCAGATCCAGCAGCCGGTCCCCAGGCCCGAGGCGCAGGGCGTCGACGACGTCGGCGACGCCGTCCCACGTGAGCAGGCTCGTCGACAGCAGCCGCGGCGGCAGCCCCAGATGCCGCTGGTGGACGTCATCGCGGGTGGCGTCGCCCCGCATGTTCGAGTACCACCCGTCGAACTGCTCCGCCGTCGGCACCGCCTCGGAACTCACCGCAGCCTCCCCCAAGTCGCCGTTGTCCGCAGCTTATGTGGGAACGGGTGATCTCACTGTCTGACCGGCGGCGAGGACGTCCTTGCCGACGCCCTGGAGCAGGAGGCAGATGCGTCCGGGAACGTGCTTGCCGACCATCTCGATCCACGCGGGCGCGGTGGCCACCAACTCCTCGCCGGCCCAGACGCCGACGGTCTCGCCGGCGCGCAGCACCCCCGATTGCAGGTTGCCCACCACGACCATGCCTCGGCCGGTGATGCTGAAGACGTCCTGGATCGTCATCACGAAGTCCACGTCCAGCATTATTCGGTGCGCAGCGCGGTCGCGGTGCGCATCCGGGTCGCCCACGTGGCGGGGGCGAACGCCCCGGCGCCGGCCAGTAGCGCTCACCCAGTCGAGGAAGTGCCAAGAGTTTGAGATTGATCATGGTGGCGTCACCGTGAGACAACCGAGAACGCCCAGGTCGGACAAGATCGACATGTCACGAGCGACGAGACCCTACA
>NZ_QUNO01000051.1 GCF_003387475.1 Kutzneria buriramensis
CAAATTTTGTCCGGCGGCGTCCTACTCTCCCACACCCTCACGAGTGCAGTACCATCGGCGCAGGAGGGCTTAGCTTCCGGGTTCGGAATGGGACCGGGCGTTTCCCCTCCGCCAACACCACCGAAACACTATGAAAGAAACCCACAGCCAACCCCAGACCGAGACCCGGGTGGCCTAGTTGGTTCTTTCAGAACCACACAGTGGATGCGCAACACCTTCGTAGACAAGCCCTCGGCCTATTAGTACCAGTCAACTCCACACGTTACCGTGCTTCCATCTCTGGCCTATCAACCCCATCGTCTATAGGAGGCCTTACCCTCTCAAGGAGGTAGGAGATCTCATCTTGGAACAAGCTTCCCGCTTAGATGCTTTCAGCGGTTATCTCTCCCGAACGTAGCCAACCAGCCATGCCCCTGGCGGGACAACTGGCACACCAGAGGTCCGTCCATCCCGGTCCTCTCGTACTAGGGACAGCCTTCCTCAAATCTCCAACGCGCACGGCGGATAGGGACCGAACTGTCTCACGACGTTCTAAACCCAGCTCGCGTACCGCTTTAATGGGCGAACAGCCCAACCCTTGGGACCTACTCCAGCCCCAGGATGCGACGAGCCGACATCGAGGTGCCAAACCATGCCGTCGATATGGACTCTTGGGCAAGATCAGCCTGTTATCCCCGGGGTACCTTTTATCCGTTGAGCGACCACGCTTCCACAAGCCATGGCCGGATCACTAGTTCCGACTTTCGTCCCTGCTCGACCCGTCAGTCTCACAGTCAAGCCCCCTTGTGCACTTGCACTCAACACCTGATTGCCAACCAGGCTGAGGGAACCTTTGAGCGCCTCCGTTACCCTTTGGGAGGCAACCGCCCCAGTTAAACTACCCACCAGGCACTGTCCCTGAACCGGATCACGGTCCGAGGTTAGACACCCAGAACGACCAGAGTGGTATTTCAACGACGACTCCACCAGCACTGGCGTGCCAGCTTCACAGTCTCCCACCTATCCTACACAAGCCGAACCGAGCACCAATACCAAGCTATAGTAAAGGTCCCGGGGTCTTTCCGTCCTGCCGCGCGTAACGAGCATCTTTACTCGTAATGCAATTTCACCGGGCCTGTGGTTGAGACAGTCGAGAAGTCGTTACGCCATTCGTGCAGGTCGGAACTTACCCGACAAGGAATTTCGCTACCTTAGGATGGTTATAGTTACCACCGCCGTTTACTGGCGCTTAAGTTCTCAGCTTCGCCCCGAAGGACTAACCGGTCCCCTTAACGTTCCAGCACCGGGCAGGCGTCAGTCCATATACATCGTCTTACGACTTCGCATGGACCTGTGTTTTTAGTAAACAGTCGCTTCTCGCTGCTCTCTGCGGCCGAAAAACCCTAGCCCGCAAGGGGCTTCAAGTCCCTCGGCCCCCCTTCTCCCGAAGTTACGGGGGCATTTTGCCGAGTTCCTTAACCACAGTTCACCCGAACGCCTCGGTATTCTCTACCTGACCACCTGTGTCGGTTTGGGGTACGGGCCGCATAAACACTCGCTAGAGGCTTTTCTCGACAGCATAGGATCACTCTACTTCGCCTCAATCGGCTACGCATCACGTCTCAGCCTCAACGTCAGGACGGATTTGCCTACCCTGACAGCCTACACGCTTACACCAGTATTACCACTGACTGGCGGAGCTACCTTCCTGCGTCACCCCATCGCTTGACTACTACTAGATCGGATCCCGCGCACTCCCCACTCAGTCCGAAGACCTCCTGGCTCGCGGGCGGTTAGCATCACTAGCCTCACCATGGACGCGTTTACACGGGTACGGGAATATCAACCCGTTGTCCATCGACTACGCCTGTCGGCCTCGCCTTAGGTCCCGACTTACCCTGGGCGGATTAGCCTGGCCCAGGAACCCTTGGTCATCCGGCGGACGAGTTTCTCACTCGTCATTCGCTACTCATGCCTGCATTCTCACTCGTGTAGTGTCCACGGCTAGGTTCCCCTGCCGCTTCATCCCCCACACGACGCTCCCCTACCCATCCACACGACTGCACGCCAGCAAGCTGACGCGGATCACTGTGCGAATGACACAGCTTCGGCGGTGTGCTTAAGCCCCGCTACATTGTCGGCGCAGGACCACTTGACCAGTGAGCTATTACGCACTCTTTAAAGGGTGGCTGCTTCTAAGCCAACCTCCTGGTTGTCTGGGCGACCCCACATCCTTTCCCACTTAGCACACACTTTGGGGCCTTAGCTGGTGTTCTGGGCTGTTTCCCTCTCGACTACGAACCTTATCGCCCGCAGTCTCACTGCCGCGCTCTCACGTAATGGTATTCGGAGTTTGGTTGACTTCAGTAAGCTTGTAGGCCCCCTAGGCCATCCAGTGCTCTACCCCCACCACGAAACACGCGACGCTGCACCTAAATGCATTTCGGGGAGAACCAGCTATCACGGAGTTTGATTGGCCTTTCACCCCTAACCACAGCTCATCCCCCAGGTTTTCAACCCTGGTGGGTTCGGGCCTCCACACGGTCTTACCCGCGCTTCACCCTGGCCATGGCTAGATCACCCCGCTTCGGGTCTAGAGCACGCGACTAAAACGCCCTATTCGGACTCGCTTTCGCTACGGCTACCCCACACAGGTTAACCTCGCCACGTACCACTAACTCGCAGGCTCATTCTTCAAAAGGCACGCCATCACCCCTGCAAAGGAGGCTCTGACGGATTGTAAGCACACGGTTTCAGGTACTCTTTCACTCCCCTCCCGGGGTACTTTTCATCTTTCCCTCACGGTACTAGTCCGCTATCGGTCACCAGGGAGTATTTAGGCTTAGCGGGTGGTCCCGCCAGATTCACAGCAAATTCCACGAGCTCGCTGCTACTTGGGAGTGTTGCAAGGAAGACAGCATGTTTTCGCGTACGGGACTATCACCCTCTACGGTTCAGTTTCCCAAACTGATTCCACTAACACACTGTTTTCTGACTTCCCGCCTGGTCAGCAGCCCAGACAAACAACATCCCACGACCCCACAAACGCAACCCCTGCCAGGTATCACACGTCCATGGTTTAGCCTCATCCGCTTTCGCTCGCCACTACTCACGGAATCACGGTTGTTTTCTCTTCCTGTGGGTACTGAGATGTTTCACTTCCCCACGTTCCCTCCACACACCCTATATATTCAGGCGCGGGTGACCCCACATGACTGAGGCCGGGTTTCCCCATTCGGACACCCTCGGATCACAGCTCGGTTGGCAGCTCCCCGAGGCTTTTCGCAGCCTCCTACGTCCTTCATCGGCTCCTGGTGCCAAGACATCCACCGTGTGCTCTTCACAACTTGACCACAAAGATGCTCGCATCCACTGTGTAGTTCTCAAAGAACAACCAGAAACCCATCCCACTACTGAGCCACCTAGTTCCATCGCTCCGATGGCCGGTTTGCGCTCGAGGACAAGCCCTGTGGTTTGAAGTAACACCAAACCGCGTGTTCCCTCAGGACCCAACAGCGTACTGACAACCCCAACCTCACCGTCCACAGTCCGTTCCACGCTCCGAAGAGCAGTACTAGGCGATGCAGACCGCAGGTCCTGTTGCTTCTAGCCAGTATCCACATCTATGAGCAATCACTCCCGAGAACGTTCGCCTCGGATAAGCGATCCTCCGCTCGACCCTAGAGCCGGCGTTGGGTGCTCCTTAGAAAGGAGGTGATCCAGCCGCACCTTCCGGTACGGCTACCTTGTTACGACTTCGTCCCAATCGCCAGTCCCACCTTCGACCGCTCCCTCCCTTACGGGTTGGGCCACGGGCTTCGGGTGTTACCGACTTTCGTGACGTGACGGGCGGTGTGTACAAGGCCCGGGAACGTATTCACCGCAGCGTTGCTGATCTGCGATTACTAGCGACTCCGACTTCACGGGGTCGAGTTGCAGACCCCGATCCGAACTGAGACCGGCTTTATGGGATTCGCTCCACCTCACGGCTTAGCAGCCCTTTGTACCGGCCATTGTAGCATGTGTGAAGCCCTGGACATAAGGGGCATGATGACTTGACGTCATCCCCACCTTCCTCCGAGTTGACCCCGGCAGTCTCCCATGAGTCCCCGCCATTACGCGCTGGCAACATGGAACGAGGGTTGCGCTCGTTGCGGGACTTAACCCAACATCTCACGACACGAGCTGACGACAGCCATGCACCACCTGTACACCGGCCACAAGGGGGCCAATATCTCTACTGGTTTCCAGTGCATGTCAAGCCCAGGTAAGGTTCTTCGCGTTGCATCGAATTAATCCACATGCTCCGCCGCTTGTGCGGGCCCCCGTCAATTCCTTTGAGTTTTAGCCTTGCGGCCGTACTCCCCAGGCGGGGAACTTAATGCGTTAGCTACGGCACGGAGGACGTGGAAGCCCCCCACACCTAGTTCCCACCGTTTACGGCGTGGACTACCAGGGTATCTAATCCTGTTCGCTCCCCACGCTTTCGCTCCTCAGCGTCAGTATCGGCCCAGAGACCCGCCTTCGCCACCGGTGTTCCTCCTGATATCTGCGCATTTCACCGCTACACCAGGAATTCCAGTCTCCCCTACCGAACTCAAGTCTGCCCGTATCGACTGCAAGCCCACAGTTAAGCTGTAGGTTTTCACAGTCGACGCGACAAACCGCCTACGAGCTCTTTACGCCCAATAATTCCGGACAACGCTCGCACCCTACGTATTACCGCGGCTGCTGGCACGTAGTTAGCCGGTGCTTCTTCTGCAGGTACCGTCACTCGCGCTTCGTCCCTGCTGAAAGAGGTTTACAACCCGAAGGCCGTCATCCCTCACGCGGCGTCGCTGCGTCAGGCTTTCGCCCATTGCGCAATATTCCCCACTGCTGCCTCCCGTAGGAGTCTGGGCCGTGTCTCAGTCCCAGTGTGGCCGGTCGCCCTCTCAGGCCGGCTACCCGTCGTCGCCTTGGTAGGCCACTACCCCACCAACAAGCTGATAGGCCGCGGGCCCATCCTGCACCGCCGGAACTTTCCACCACAGATCATGCGACCCGAGGTCATATCCGGTATTAGACCCAGTTTCCCGGGCTTATCCCAGAGTGCAGGGCAGGTTGCCCACGTGTTACTCACCCGTTCGCCGCTCGTGTACCCCGAAGGGCCTTACCGCTCGACTTGCATGTGTTAAGCACGCCGCCAGCGTTCGTCCTGAGCCAGGATCAAACTCTCCAATAAGGTTTTGTTTGATCGAGACTAGTACAAACTGGCATTCAATCCAGTTCAACCATCTCAAAGGAACCCACTAAGGGGTTATTCATTCAAGTACTGGCTATTACAGTACGCTGTTGAGTTCTCAAAGAACACACGCACACC
>NZ_QUNO01000052.1 GCF_003387475.1 Kutzneria buriramensis
TGGTGGATGTTGTGGTGGGTGATGAGGTGGTGGGCGATGAGTTGGCCGAGTTGGCCGGTGCCGCCGGTGATGAGGACGGTCTTGTCCGGATCGAGCGGTGAGGGTTGCTCGGTCCGGGGCACGCGGACGAGGCGCGGTGCGTGCGGGGCACCGTCGAGGAACCTGATTTCCGGTTCGTCGGGATGGATGGCCGGATCGGCGTCGTCCGGGGTGGTGATGAGCAGGAACTGGTCGGGGTGTTCGGATTGGGCGGTGCGGACGAGTCCGTGGATGGGGGCGTGGTCGAGGCTGTCGTCGGCGACGATGGCGAGTCGGTGATCGCTGGGGTGGTCGTGGTTGAGCCAGTCCTGGATGATGTCGAGAGCGTCGTGAACGTCGCCCGGGTGGGCGTAGGTGATGTCGAGGTTGTTGGCCTCGGGAGTGACGGGGACCCAGTCGATGCCGTACAGCGGCGGGGTGGGATCGAGCGGACGCACCACCAGCTTGTCCACGACCGCGACCACAGCGCCGGCCGGATCGGTGATGGCGAGGCCACCATCGGCCAACCGGACGTGCAGCGTCGTCGCGGATGACGGGAACAGTCGCACCCCGGCCCACGAGAACGGCACCCGAGCCGGCCCGCCGTCCAACAACAACGCGTGCAAGGCCGCGTCCAACACAGCGGGATGCAGCGCGAACCGTGAGTCGCCGTTGGATTCCGGCACGCGCAACTCGGCCCGAAGGTCGTTCTCGCCGGCCTGCCAGGCCCGGACGAGACCGCGGAAGGCCGGGCCGTAGCCGTGGCCACGCTTCCCCAGGGCCGGGTAGTCGACCGGCAGCTCGACAGCGGCCTGCGGCGGCCAGTCCACAATGGCCGGTGGCGCCAGCTCGGCGGCGGGAGCGAGGACGCCGGTCGCGTTGCGCGTCCAGGCCTGTGCGCCGGTCTGGCGGGAGTGCACGTCGAACGCGCTCTGCCCGGCTTCGTCCGGCTCGGCCACGGTGATCTGGAGCTGGGTGGGCACGTCGCCGTCGATGACGACAGGCGTGGTCAGCACCAGTTCCGCCAGTTCCGGCCGGTCCAGCCGGCGTCCGATGTGGACAGTGAGATCGACGAGCGCGGCGGCGGGGAGAACCGCCTCGCCGAACATCGTGTGTTCGGCCAGCCACGGCTGATCGGCGACGGAGAGCCGTGCCGTGGCCAGGATCCCCCCGCCGGCCAGTTCGATGGTCGCGGTCAGCAGCGGGTGATCGGTGGCCGGCGCCGCCGGGGCCGGAGCATCCAGCCAGTAGCGCTGCCGCTGGAACGGATAGGTCGGCAGGTCCGGAGTGACCCGGCGCCGGGCGGGGAAGACCGTTTCCCAGTCCAGGCTCAGGCCGTTCACCTGGGCCGTGGCGATGGCCTGGCGCACGGTGGCGACCTCGGGCCGGTTCTTGCGCTGGACGGGAATGAGCACCGGGTTCCGACCGTCCAGGATGACGCCGGCCAGCGAGGTGAGCACGGCGTCGGGGCCGATCTCGGCGTAGGCGCGAACACCGAACTCGTCGGCGGCGCGGATCGCGTCGGCGAAGCGGACCTCGCCGCGAGCGTGCAGAACCCAGTACTCGGGTTTGGTCATCGGAACATCCGAATCCACAGTGGACAGTATGGGAATGTTGGGTTCGTGGTACTCGAGGGTTTCCAGTGTGGAACGGAACTCGGCGAGCATGGGTTCCATCAGCGGCGAGTGGAACGCGTGGCTGACCCGCAACCGCCGACTGCGCACGCCGTTCGCGGTGAGTAGGGTCTCGATCTCCGTCAATGCCGTGGACTCCCCGGACAGCACGACCGCCCGCGGTCCGTTGACGGCCGCGATGCCGACCCGGTCCGTGAGCAGCGGCCGCACCTCCGACTCGGCCGCCTCCACGGCGAGCATGGCGCCGCCGGTCGGGAGGGCTTGCATGAGTCGGGCTCGTGTTGTGACGAGGGTGGCGGCGTCGGTGAGGTTCAGTATGCCGGCGATGTGTGCGGCGGCGATTTCGCCGATGGAGTGGCCGATGAGGTGGTCGGGGGTGATGCCGAAGGATTGGACGAGGTGGTGCAGGGCGACTTGGTACGCGAAGAGGGCGGGTTGGGTGTACCGGGTCTGGTTGATGTGCTCGTCGTGGATGGCGTCGGTGAAGGAAAGGCCGAGCGCGGCGCAGGCTTCGTCGATCGCGGTGGCGAAGGCGGGGTAGGTTTCGTAGAGCTGTTGGCCCATGCCGGAGTGCTGGCTGCCCTGACCGGTGAACAGGAACGCGGTCCTGGTCGGCGACGTCGCCGTGCCCCGGACGAGGTTCGCCGCCGGCTCGCCATTGGCCAGTGCGTCCAGGCCGGTGAGCAAGTCCGGAAGGTCGCCGCCGAGCACGGCGGCGCGGTGGGCGAACGCGGTCCGTGTCGTGGCGAGGGACCAACCGGTCGCGGCGAGATCCGTGTCCGGCCTGGCAACCAGGCGTTCGCGCAGCTCCCTCGCCGTCGCGCGCAGGGCGATCTCGTCACGGGCCGCGATCGGCAGCAGCACGTCACCGTTCGGCTCGGTTCGCTCGATTGGCTCGGCGGTGGGTGGTTCTTCGACGATGACGTGCGCGTTGGTGCCGCTGATGCCGAACGAGGAGATGCCGGCGCGTCGTGGCCGGTCGCTCGCCGGCCATTCGACCGGTTCGGTGAGCAGTGTGACCGCGCCGGCCGACCAGTCGACGTGCGGGGACGGCTCGTCCACGTGCAAGGTGCGCGGCAGGGCGTTGTTGCGCAGGGCCATGACCATCTTGATGACGCCCGCGACGCCGGCGGCGGCCTGGGTGTGGCCGATGTTGGACTTGATCGAGCCGAGCAGCAGGGGTTGTTCGCGGTTCTGGCCGTAGGTGGCGAGTAGGGCGTGGGCTTCGATGGGGTCGCCGAGGGTGGTGCCGGTGCCGTGGGCCTCGACGGCGTCCACATCGGACGGTCGCAGCCCGGCCGCGGCGAGTGCGGTGCGGATGACCCGCTGTTGAGCCGGACCGCTCGGCGCGGTCAGCCCGTTGCTGGCGCCGTCCTGGTTGATGGCCGAGCCCCGCACGACCGCCAGCACCGGATGGCCGTTGCGCCGGGCGTCGGAGAGCCGCTCCAGCAACACCAAACCGGCTCCCTCGCCCCAGCCGGTGCCGTTGGCCGACGCGGCGAAGGACCGGCAGCGACCGTCCGGGGACAGCCCGCGTTGCCGGCTGAACTCGATGAAGGTCGCCGGGCTGGCCATCACGGTGACGCCGCCGGCGAGCGCGAGTTCGCATTCGTCGTTGCGGAGGGCCTGGGCGGCGAGGTGCAGGGCGACGAGTGAGGACGAGCAGGCGGTGTCCACGGTCACCGCCGGTCCGGAGAGCCCGAGTGCGTAGGCGACCCGACCGGAGGCGACGCTGCCGGCGCTGCCGCTGACCAGGTAACCCTCGTAGCCGGTCACCGATCCCGTGGCCTGGTGCAGCCGGGCGCCGTAGTCGTTGTACATGACCCCGGCGAACACACCGGTGTTGCTGCCGCGCAACGTGCTCGGGTCGATGCCGGCACGCTCGATGGTCTCCCACGCGGTTTCCAGCAGGAGCCGCTGTTGCGGGTCGGTGGTGAGCGCCTCGCGTGGGCTCATGCCGAAGAACTCGGGGTCGAACTGGTCGGCGTCGTAGAGGAAACCGCCCTCGCGGGTGTAGCTGGTGCCCGGGTGGTCCGGATTCGGGTCGTAGAGGTCGGCGGCCCAGCCGCGGTTGTCCGGGAAGCCGCCGATCGCGTCCACGCCGTCGGTCACCAGCTGCCACAGCTGTTCGGGACTGCGCACGCCACCCGGGTAGCGACAGGCCATGCCGACGATGGCGATCGGCTCGTCGACCGGCGTTGCCGTCGTCGCGGCGACGGGAACCGTCTCGGGCTGAGCGCCGCGCAGTTCCGCGTCGAGGAAGTCGGCGAGGCCGTTCGCGGTGGGATGGTCGAACACCACCGTGGTCGGCAGCCGCAGGCCCGTGGCCGCGTTCAGCCGGTTGCGCAGCTCGACCCCGGTCAACGAGTCGAAGCCCAGTTCGGTGAAGGCCCGGTCCGGGTCGACCGGTTCCGACGGGCCGAGCCCGAGCACCGCGCCGATGTGTTCGACCACGAGTGCGAGCAGACCGGCGCGATCGCGACCGACCCGGGTGGACGGTGCGCGGCGCCGGGTGCGAACCAGGTTGCGGTACAACGGCGGAGGCTCGTCCAGCGCGCGGATCGCGGCGAGGTCGAGTGCGGCGGGGACGACGAGCGGGCGGTCACTGGTCAGCGCCAGGTCGAACAGGTGCAGTCCCTCTTCGGTCGACATCGGACGGATCCCGGCGCGGGCCAGTCGGCCGAGGTCGGTGTGGGTGAGGGTGGTGGCCATGCCGGTGTGCCAGAGTCCCCAGTTGAGGGTGGTGGCGGGGAGTCCGTGGTGGTGTCGGTG
>NZ_QUNO01000053.1 GCF_003387475.1 Kutzneria buriramensis
TACTACCGAAGGGCCGGGTTCCGGCCGCCACCTGCAGCGATGACTTACCGAGCCCCACAGGACCGGGGTGATCGGCAGCGGCAACGCCGATCGGCAAGGCATACTGTCGCCGACGCCGGGCCAGCGCGCTGCTGGGGTGGGCATGGTGGGGGGAGGAACACCGGTGCTGCGGATTCATTTCACCTCGAATGACCTGGCCAGAACGCGTGTCGCGAGTACGCCCGACCCGCTGTGGGAAGTCCTGCTCAGCAGCTTCCGGCTTCGTCAGGTGAGCAGTCACCCGGAGTTGAACTCCTGGGCCCGTCAGCTCCGCACCGACCAGACCCGGCGGGCTCGGCTCGGTCCGGGCGTGCGGCTGCTGTCCGTGCTCGCGCCCATGGGCCCCTACATTCCCGACTTCCTCACCCCACCCGACGGGAAGGAGGGCTTGGACGCCGGCCTCGAAGCGATCATGTCCACGCCCCGCCGACGATTGCGGGGTGAACTGGCACGCCTTGCCCGGCGCAGCCCGCTGCCTGGCTGGGTCCGGCCGCTGTCCGAGGGCGACGTGACCTTCCTGCGGCGCCTGACCGTTGAACTGCGTGCCTATCACGACAGCGCCATCGCGCCCCACCAAGAAGTCATCCAGCGCAGCGTCGACGCCGACCGCGCACGGCGCTACCCCACCCTCGCCGAACCCGGTATCGAGGACATGTTCAGCAGTATGGGGCCTGACGTGCACTGGCGGCCGCCGGTGTTGGAAGTCAACTTCCGCATCGACAAGGACCTGCACCTCGATGGTCGCGGTCTGCGCATCGTGCCGTCGTTCTTCAGCCGAGGAACCATCGACTCCCTCGCCGACACCTCCCTGGCACCCGTCCTGATCTTTCCCATCGATCATGGCGGCCAC
This sequence comes from Kutzneria buriramensis, assembly GCF_003387475.1. GTDB lineage: Bacteria > Actinomycetota > Actinomycetes > Mycobacteriales > Pseudonocardiaceae > Kutzneria > Kutzneria buriramensis. The sequence continues at coordinate 890 of NZ_QUNO01000053.1, forward strand.
TGGGCGCCTCTCGGTCCGGCCTCCGGGAGGCAGTCCCTGGAGGCACTGATGGGAGCGAATCGTGCGGCGGTGCTGTGCGCCGTGGGGACCGGCGCCACCACGAGTCAGTTGGCCCATCGGCTGAGCACCTCGCTGGCGTCGGTCAGCAGGCATACCGCTGTACTGCGCGATGCAGGCCTGATCACCACCCACCGCACCGGCAGGGCCGTGGTCCACGCCCTCACGCCACTAGGCGCGGCCCTTCTCGGATACCAGCAACTGGTGTGAGCAGCGTTTGCGCTGAGACGTAAAGGCTGGCCGGGCTGGCCGACGACCGGCAGACTCCCAACCGCCCACAGCGGAGGTCAATCTTCTCGTGCAGTCATCGCACCTGGCGGCCACCGCGATGGGCGCCGCGGGCACCGGGCTCGCACTGATCGGGGATGAAGTCACGCGGTAGGCCTGGGATGACTGGCGTCGAATTCACCACCAATGCGATAGAGGGGACCAATCCATGCGTAGATTTGTCGGTGTGCTGGGCGCGACCGTGGGCATCGCGGCCGCCGCGCTCGGTCTGGGGGCCGGCCCCGCCAGTGCGGCCCCACACCCCACCTCGGTCGACCGTACCTCGTGTGGCGACCTTGACAATGTTGTCGGGTTCTACACCGACGGCGGGAGCCAGTTGGATTGCTTCGGCGTCGGTAGCGGCCCGGTCGCGCTCTACGACGTCAACCAGGTCGTTGCGCTGAAATACTGCGCGAATGTGGTTGCCGACGGTAACTTCTGGAAGTTCGGCGTGGGCAACGTCTACGTTTCGTTCACCAAGGTCACCTATATCGATGTTCATTCTTGCACCGTTTCGACCTGATCTCGATCGGTGCGACGGTCACGGCTGATATTGATCGCAGAACCGAACACCTTGCACGTCTGATTCCGCCGCAACTCGTCGATGCTCGTCGGGTTGTCCGCATCCAGCCGCGGAAACATGAAATTGTGCCGTTCCGCAGCGACTCTACATGGTCGTGGCGATCGTAATACCCAGATACCTTTGGCCCACTACTCATTGCACCACTGTGAGGAAACATGCGATCTCGAAAAAAGCTCGTGCGTGTCGCCGCGCCGGTCATCACCTCGTCTCTTCTTGCTCTACTTGTCTCCGCGCCGGCAAACGCCTCAACCGGCGGCGGCTGCGGTTGGGTCGAGGACGGCGCCACGGCGTGCGTCAGCGCCGACGGGCCGGATGTCGTAGCGGATTTCTACATCAACGGCGCCCCGTATGGTTGCGCCGACCTTTGGCTCACGGTTTACGATGACACTCAGGGTACATCCTTCAATAAATATCTGCACGGATGCTCGAACGGGCATTACGGCTGGTACACGAAGACGCCCAACGCCGACGGTCTGAAGGAATTTCCGGGTATAAACGGCCATCGGTACTCCTCGCAAATCGCGCTTGAAGGGTTCCTTCCTCCTTACCCGACTGCCTACAGCGAGGACCTGGTCTTCTCCAACTAAATCCGCCTCACCTGCGATAGGTGTGGTGAAGCCTCATGGTCGAGTAGGGCGCACGCTGTGCTGCGTCTGCGTTTCTGAGTTGCGAAGTATGGGAACGATGACTGACGGGACCGCGTGCGTCCTACCGGTGCTTTGTTGATGTTGGTCGGGGTTGGGAGTAGACCTGAGAGTGGGAGTGAAGATCCACTCACCGCTCGGGGGTGGTGGCGATGACCGCACGTCGGGTATGCCCGCCGGCGCCAGGACGGTTGAAAGACTACGCAACCCAATGCGACCCGCTGCTCGTCTCGCTGGCCCGGCGGCGTGACAACCTTCGCCGGCATCGTCCTCGGCGCACCGTTGGGCGGCACTCTCATCGACCAACTCGGCGCCCACGTAGCGTTGTGGGCGGCCACAGCAGCCGGCGTCGTATTTCTGCTCGCCGCGGTGATCGGCCACCGCCGACTCCACACCACGCTCACATCGTCCAACAGCGCCGAATCCACGCCCTAGAACACCAGGCGATTGCAAGTTCCGGGGTCGTGTGGCTGGTCAGAGACATGAGACGGGCGACATCGTCCCACATCCGCCGCCGGAGCTGGACCGTGGATCTGCCCTGCCCACAGTATCAACACGGCCGAGCATCGCTCGGTTCTGGTTCGCGTGGCGGCTCTCGTTCGCGCGACAGAGGGAAGGAACACAATCAGGATGTTTTCCAGCAAGCTGGCACGCCGGTTGGTCCACGCTGGCCGAAGGCTGGCCGCGCCGGTGGTGGCCGTGGTGATCGCACTCGTGATGGCCGCTCCCGCCGTTGCCGCCGCGGCCCCTGCGCCCGCGGCCACCAATCCACTGGTCTCGATACAGCCGCACAGTCACCGAACCGGGAGCTTCACGAAGTACGTCATCGTGAACTGGGCCACTAATCGCTGCCTCGACAGCAACGAGAACCAGGACCTCTACACCCTGCCCTGCAACGGTGGCGCCTACCAGCACTGGGACGGCGCCTGGGACCCCAGTTGGCCGCACGGTGGTGGGTACCTGATCTCGGACGAGGCCACGACCTTTTGCCTCAACGGAGGCGGACCCCCGCCGCGGACCCAGCAGTGCGCCAACAATGATAATCACGAGTGGCACATCACTGGTGGCACTGACGCTTATCAGCTCCGGCCGGATGCACTCGTCGGGGTGAACAACGGCGGCGACTACTGCCTCGACAGCAACGCCAACGGTGACGTCTACATCACCCCGTGCGCGCTCGCGAACCCGTACCAGAACTGGGTGGTGGCTCCCGCATAGCCAGTTTCCGGGTCGGATGCACTGCCTCCTCGGCAGTGCATCCTGTGGGACTCGTGCAGTCATCGCTGCAGGTGGTCGGCTGGCGCATAGCTTCTCGGGCAGCG
>NZ_QUNO01000054.1 GCF_003387475.1 Kutzneria buriramensis
GAAGGTGGCGCGCTGGTCGATCTTCAGGTTCCCGATCATGTCCGTCTCCTGACGTAGGGGGCTCTCTGGCCCTGTTCACTCGGGACTCTTGCCCGTTTGCACTACCAACTTGGTGGTGTAAGCCACTTTGCACTACTTCTTGCAGTGATGCAAGTCCTTCTTGGTCTACTACCGGGTTTTGCCTTCCCGACCTCTTGGGCCGGTCTGTACGTACTGTACGTACAAAGCTGCGGTCAGCGCAAGACCCATGTACGGTCTGTCCGTACAAAGTTTGGGAAGGAGCGCGCTGTGGCCGGAGCCCGGACCCGCTGGGAGATCGTTTACGACGACCTCCGCACCAGCATTGACCAGGGAGAACTACCTCCGGACGCCCGGATCCCATCGGAGATGGAGCTGGTCGAGCAGTACGGCTACAGCCGTCAGACCATCCGGGCAGCAATCACCCGTTTGGAGCAGGATGGCCTCGTGACGACGGGCGCCGGGAGCCTCGGCCGACGCGTACGCCGCAGGGAGCCAATCCGCTGGAACCTGACCAAGTTCGAGCTAGGTGCCTACTCCGACGACGTGGTCAACCAGGTCGACCAGTGGGAGGCCGATGCCCAGTCAGAGGGTTGGACCACCCGGCAAGTGGTCACCGACGTCACCGAGCTGGCCGCCACCACTGAGGTAGCCCGCTACCTCGACTGCGAGACCGGTTGCCGAGTCGTCCGCCGCCGCCGGCTCCGGTACGTCTCCAAGCCCGGAACCCCTGAGCAGTTGGCGATGATCGCCGACACGTGGACGCCCGTCGACATCGCGCGGATGGAGATCGACGGCGTCGCGCCGCTGCTCCAACGCACGAACGTCGTGTACCCAGGCGGCATCTACCGGGCCTTGGGCTTCCGGCAGGTTCAGTTCCGCGACGAGCTCCAGGTCCGGATGCCCACGCCTGACGAGGCGCAGCTGCTAGATGTCCAGGTCGGAACCCCAGTCGGCCAGCACGCTCGCATCGGTGTTGACGTGTCCGGCCGCCGCGTGCGAGTCCTGATCAGCGTGTTCCCCGGCGACCGCCAACGGCTCCGGTACGACCTCGACGTCCCCGAGCACCGTCCGGTCGACCATCCCGCCACCGAGGAGGCATGACGACATGCTGCTGACCATCGATCAGGCCAGCTCAGACGAGCTGGACGACGTACTCGGCATCCTCGACGAAGCCGCGGCTTGGCTCCGGGACCAGGACATCCACCAGTGGCCAGCCCGCTTCACCGGCGCCGGAGACTGGCGAACGTCCCGGATCGAGCACTACGTCTCATCAGGCCAAACCTGGCTTGTTCGCGCCGGCGGAGTGCCTATCGCGACCTTCAGCCTGACCGACACCGCTGACCCTGACTACGCCGAAGGCTGGCCGGACGGGCCAGACGCAGCCCTCTACATCTTCCGCATGGCCGTCCGCCGCAGCTGGGCTGGTCATGACCTCGGAGCAAAGGTGCTCGACTGGGCCAGCGCACGCGCCCTCGCGACCGGCCGAACCTGGCTTCGTCTCGACTGCCACCGGCACAACCGCCGGCTCCAGCTCTACTACGAGCACCGCGGCTTCGTGCGCGTCGCAACGCTGGTCAAGACCATCTGCGACAACGGCGAGCCCTACACCCGAGGCTCCGGAGCCCTCTACCAGCGACCAGCAGGTGCAGTTCACCTACCCGATCTGGAGGCAACCGTGACGGACCGATACGACCCGACTGGCGAGGCAGCAGTCTGGGAACGAGCGGCGCAGCTCGTCGCCAACATGGCGCTCGACACCGGACCCGAGGACCGATGGAACGTCGCCCTCAGCCAGGCGTCCCGAGCCCTGGAGAACGAGGCTCGCGCCGTCAGGCAGGGCACCGGCGGCATGTACTACCGGGTGATCACCGGCGAGGACTACACGCCGCAGTCTTGACCCACCTCCTGCTGTGACTCTCACCCGTTTGCACTACCTAGCCGCCAGCTTGGTCTACCGTTGTAGGTAGAGCGGCCAACGCCCGCTCGTACCGAGAGGAGGACACGTGACCGGATACGCCGACATCGCCAATCACTACCGCGCGCTGATCGCGGCGGGAACCCTGGCACCCGGCGACCGGCTGCCCACACTGCGAGACGTCATGACCGAGTTCGGGGTGGCACAGCAGACAGCGAGCCGGGCCTACAAGGCGCTCAAGGCCGAAGGGCTGACCCGCGCCACCACCGGCGGCGGAACCATCGTCGCCGACAACGACAGCAGCATCAGCTCCCGTGTGCGGGGCTGGGCAGCCAGCGGGCGAGCCCTCGCCGCCAACGAGACCTCCGTCATCACCGAGGTCGGCACCGTCAGCGCAGACGAGATCGTCGCCGCGCGGCTCGAAGTTGAGCCGGGCAGCCCTGTCTACGTGCGTCGCCGGATCGTCAGCCGAGACGGCGCACCAGCGCACCTCACCAGCTCGTACTACCCGGCCGAGGTCATCGAGGCGACACCAGAGCTCACCGAGCCCGTCTCTACCGGCGGATCACGCGAGTTGGCCGCACAGCGACTCGGTGCCGCACAGGAGCGCGTGCTCTCGGAAGTCACCTCCCGAGTGGCCACCGACGAGGAGAAGGCCGCACTCGGCCTCACGGCCGCTGGCCCTGCCGTCGTCACCCAGGTCATCCGGACCGTGTGGCTGACTGACGGCCGGATCGTCGAAGTCGCCGTCAAGGTCTGCCCCGGAGCCACTCTCCTGAAGTGGTCGGAGCCCCTCAGCTAACCAGCCATCCGAGCCCCGTTCAGTTACCCCAATCTCTTCAGTGGCGACTGAGCGGGGCTCCTTCGTGCCTCGGGGCGACGACCAGCCAACGCCGGGTGCACTCAGGTATCCCTTCCGAGATACGTCCCGTTTGTCCGCTCTCGCCAAAAGGGGTCCCTTTTGGCACATCTTGCTCTGCGCCTGGCCCCGGCCGCGCAATAGCTTCAGTGGCCACCGAATCTATTAGCTTTCACCTATCTTGCTCCCCCGATCCACTGTACACAGTGACTTCAGTGGTCACTGAAGCTTTGGCGCTGACGTAAGGGCACCTGATCTACTATCTTGCTCCGCTCCAGCCAGCCGACCTCAGCCCTGAGCCGGCGGCGGACACGGACTCGGATCCGGGCTGTGCCCGGTGACCACCCAGCCGTTCCCGAGGTTCTCCACCACGAACGCGCCGAGGCTTGGCCCGCCCTCGACTGCCATGGCGCAGGAGTTCACCGTCGCCCTCTTCGGGCCGGTCATGTGGACCGCGCCCAGCGGCACCTGCGTCGCCGAGTAGGTCTCCTGGTCGACGACCTGCCGATGGGCGAAGTGCACCGCGGCTTCGCAGTCCGAGCCGGCCCCGAGGTCCCGGGCGAGTTGGCGGCCGCCGTCCGCGCTGACGATCGTCCCGCACGCCAGGCCCGGATCGTCGTTGCCGACCACGGCGTACACCGACGCCACCGCATAGCCGGGGTTGGCCGGACCGACCAAGGGCTGACCGGCGCCGGGCGGGACGCCTTGCCGGCCGTCGTCGGGCGGGGCGAACACCGTGCTCAGGTAGTAGTGGATGCCGGACGCCAGCGCCAGCACCGCCATGCCGAGCGGCAGGAGGACCCTGCCCCGACGTCTACTCAGGCCGCCGGCCATCGCTGTCGACGTCCGGATCCGGCAGCCGGCGGAGCACCTCGCCGACCATCTGCGTCAGGCTGCGCATCTGCGCTTCCAGCGCGTCGAACTTGCCGGTGTGCTCCTGCTGCGTCGCCGAGA
>NZ_QUNO01000055.1 GCF_003387475.1 Kutzneria buriramensis
GGAAGCTGCGGTGCAGCCCGCACCGCGCCGGCCGACCGGCCAAGGCCATCCACGTCCTCCAGGACCGGAAGCTCGCCGCAGGATGAAAAAGGCTCCGTGCTTCGACTTCGCGGTACGCGCGCGAAAGGTGAACCCCAGGAACGTGAACGCGGTGCGCTCAAAGATGCTTCGTCGCTTCGCGTCCTGGCAGTACACGATCTTCGTCTTGTCGGGATGCAGCCGCAGCCCGACCTGTTCCATCCTGTTCCCGATCGCCTGCACCAGGTGTCTGGCTTGGAGTTCGGTGACGCAGTGCACGACCGCGTCGTCGGCATAGCGCCCGAACCGGATGATCGGATACTCCCGAGCCAGCCACATGTCGAACGCGTAGTGCATGAACAGCTTCGCCAGCACCGGCGAGACCGCCGACCCTTGCGGGGTGCCTCGGCCTCGCTGTTGCAGTGTCCCGTCGGCGAGCTGCAGCGGGGCGGTCAGCCACCGCTTGACGTACAGCACCACCCACGGGGCATCGGCGTGGGCCTCCACCGCCTTGACCATGAGCTCGTGATCGACGCTGTCGAAGAACTTCTGGATGTCCAAGTCGATCACCCAGTCGGTCTTCCAGCACCGGTCCCGGCACGCCCGCACCGTGTCCAAGGCCGATCGCCCCGGACGGTAGCCGTAGGAGTCCGGATGGAAGATCGGTTCGACCTTCGCCTCCAGCCTCCGCGCCACCACCGTCTGCGCGATCCTGTCCGCGATCGTAGGCACACCAAGGGTTCCGGTCCCACCGCCATGCGGTTTCGGTATCTCCACCGCCATCACCGGAGGCGGAAAGTAGCTACCCGACGACATTCGATTCCAGACCTTGTAGAGGTTGCCCTTCAGATCCTTCTCGAACTCGTCGAGGGCCACCCCATCCACACCCGGCGCGCCCTGGTTGGCTCGCACCTGCCGGTACGCCTCCCATACCTCCCACTTCGAGCTAGCAAACGGCTTTCCTGATGGCTTCAGCTTGTCCACGCGACTCCTCCCGGAAGCAGGCTCCCGGTTGATCGAACGAACACACCACGGATGACCCGACCCTTCGCTCCACCCCCACCGCGCCCAGCAGGGCTTCATCGCTACTACGAGCCGGTCCGCCGGCACGTCCCGCGACGGTACTCACTGCCTTGCGTTCAGCCGCTCGGCAGGCTCCCTCTCGCCATCCGCTCCACAGTGGACAGCCGTGTCTGGACGTGCATTCCCACGTTCCATGCAGAAGCAGCAGACCGGGCTCACGTCGCCTACCTGCCGGACACCGCCTGGCCAGTCTGCGGTCCCCCGCCAGGCTCATCCCGGGCGTCCCTACTGCGACCCGGTTTTGATGCCACTGTGTGAGTATCGACACGTCAACAGCGATCCCCAGCCGGGAACTGCGCACCGTCTTCCCCGTCCCCACCTGACGCATCCTGTGCGCCTTTTCCACATCGCTCACCACGACGGTCGTCAGCCAACGCAGCATGTGGTGGTTTGAAGCCTTCCACCGCAGAGCGGCTCCGAAGGGCCAGACCTTCATCTCCTGCATAGCATCCTGTCAAGAAGCTCTACCTACAACAGAACTCCCTGCCACGTTCGTGGCACACGTAGAGTCTCACCGCGCGCGACATGTCGCTCTTGCGTGACCTCGACGTTCTTGGCTGTTTCACGGGCTTGTCACCCATGATCAGTCTCAAATTTGTGGCATTTCCTCGCCCGATGCCGGTCGGGTCACCGGATGTCCAGCCCACCGCCGCTCGAGTTGTGGTAGTCGTCGAGCGCCTGGCGGTGGTCGCCGGTGCGGCGGTCGACGAATCCGAGGGCTGGGCCCGATCGCGGCGCCGGCCATGCTCCAGGTGAGTGGTTCCATCTTGTTCTGTGGGTTAACGTCGGTGACACTCCTCATCATGGACAGAGCGGGGATCCTGGACGGGCAGTCGCGCGCGGCCGAGGCGCTGATCAAGATCATCAGGACTAGGATTCCCGCAATGGAGTGGCTTATTGCCACGGACGTACCCTGCTACGTTTACGGTTCTCTGGGCTACAAATTCCGCAACAGCGAGGACTACATCAAGATGACGCATTGCGCCGAGCGCTTGGGGATGCAGCTAAAGGTCATCCCCCCGCAATGGCGCTGGGTCGGCGTAGGCACCGAATTGGCCGACCCTGGTGCAACCCGCTTTAAATCCGACTTCGAAGATTACCGTATCCAAGGGGTCTACCACGGCGTGCAGGTGTCGCTTTGGGGCGCGGCGCGTGAAGGCACCGCCAAGAACACAACCGTGCCGAAGCTGAAGTCCCGTCAAGCCCGCCAGGCCCGTCGGGCTCGTTTGCGGGATCCTGCCGTCACCGCCCAGCTCCAAGCGCTGACCGTGATGATCGGCCTGCTGTCGGCAGACCTCCCGCCCGTCTGCTGGCGGATTGACCCTCCCGAAAATCACGAGCCGCAACTCGATGTAAAAATCGACACCTTTAGGCGTCGAAGTCAGGCACGGGCCGAGCTCATCCAATGGGCCGAATTCCTAGGAACCCCGATCCACTACGAGCCCAGCGACGTGTATCACAACCTCCACACCTCGGGCTACAATTCGGCTCAGGTGACCACGCACGTGGACGGCGTCTCCATCACGATCACCGCAACCCTCCGGCGTCCCCTGTCGGACATGCGACCCTGGCAGGCGCTCCGCCGCCGATTCACCCGAACCGCAGGCAGCAAACCCACCACTACGCGGTAAGTCATTTCTCCAGCAACCCGCTCGGCGGTCCGCCGCTATTGCGACGAACGTGGATAGCTATTGGCGAGGGCGTCCTGCCACGGGTCTGACACATAGGAACTGATCTACCTCGCCGTGTCGGCAAGCAACAACGATCCAAGCGACCCGTCTCATCTCCGCCTCATAAATGAAACGGAGATGAAGCGGTCGACGGAAAAATGAATTCAGTTTCGACCCTACACGGCCGACTGTAGCAGCCGAGAAAGTTTCGGCCGCGATTCGAAGAGCACGAGATCGCCCACGGTCACCGACCAGAAGCTGCCCGGGTAGTGGATTGCCCCTGTTAGAAGCGAAAGGTCCGCCATGGCGCGGCCGTACCCAAGGTTCCGGCGCTGATCTCGGACCAGGGCGATACGATTTCCTCGGCTTGGCCGGGCAGTCGGACGCGTACCGACAGCGGAAGGTCGTTTAAAGCAGCCGCCATGGTGCTCCCTAACCGCCGGTGAGCCGCCGGACACCTTCAGAGCTAGTCCACTCGGCCACGCCGCGGTTCACCAGTCAGCGGTCAGTCGCCAGATCTGACTCAAACGGCCCATCGACCAAGTCGGAAAGATCAATCCCAGTCGGACGGCCCGGGGCCATCCAGGGGCCAAGATCTTCGGGAAAGGGCCACCGAAATCGGGACCCTACAAAGCTGTAGGGTCTCGTCGCTCGTGACATGTCGATCTTGTCCGACCTGGGCGTTCTCGGTTGTCTCACGGTGACGCCACCATGATCAATCTCAAACTCT
>NZ_QUNO01000056.1 GCF_003387475.1 Kutzneria buriramensis
CACTGACGTGATCTCGTGTGTCCTGAACGTGGAGGGGTGCTGATGTAGGTAGTCACTCGGAAGCGGTGCTGCGCGGGGGATGAAGGATCTTGGCCCTTCGGGGTCGCCCGGCGGAGGGCGGCTCCAAACCGCCTCATGCTGCGTTGGCTGAAGACCGTCGTGGTGAGCGATGAGGAAAAGGCGCTGGTCAAAGCGTCAGGTGGGGACCGGGAAGGCGAGCGCGAGCGAATCGTTGAGGACGTGTCGAAACTTCACCAGGTGACACCAGAACCGGGACGTGAGATCGGTCTCGGGATGAGTCTGGCGGGTGGTCTGCTTTCTGGCCAGGCGGTGTCCGGCATATAGACGACGCGAGCCCGGTCTGCTGCCTCCGCGTGGAACAGGAGAAGGCGTGCCGTGATACTGCCCGCCGGCTGGCGGGTGAGAGGGAGTGCCCCAAGCGCGTGACACCGCGAGGGGTTGAGTACCGAGGCGCGGTGCGCTGGCGGACCGGTTCGTAGTAGCGGGGAAGCCCCTGTAATGGGGGTGGAGCGAAGGGGCCGGGTCGTTCGTGGCTGTGTTCGTTCGATCAACCAGGGGCTGGCCCCTGGGAGGAGTCGCGTGAACGAGTTGAAGTCGCCGGGCAAGCCGTTCGAGATTTCGAAGCGGGCTGTCTGGGAGGCATGGGAGAAGGTCAAGGCGAACCGGGGTGCGCCCGGGGTGGATGGGGTGTCGCTGGAGGCGTTCGAGTCCGATCTGAAGAACAACCTGTATCGGATCTGGAACCGGATGTCCTCGGGCAGTTACTTCCCGCCGCCGGTGCGCGCGGTCGAGATCCCGAAGCCTCATGGTGGTGGCACCCGGGTCTTGGGTGTTCCCGCTGTGGGAGATCGGGTCGCGCAGACGGTGGTGGCTGGTGTGGTGGAGGCCAGGGCGGAACCGTTGTTCCATCCTGACTCCTACGGCTACCGGCCGCGGCGGGGCGCGTTGGACGCGGTGGCCGCCTGCCGGCAGCGTTGTTGGAAGACCGACTGGGTGATCGATGTGGACCTCCAGCAGTTTTTCGACAGCGTGCCGTGGGAGTTGGTGGTCAAAGCGGTCGAGGCGGTCTGCGACCTGCCATGGGTCCTGCTGTATGTGAAGCGGTGGCTGGCCGCGCCGCTGGTGCTGCCGGATGGCAGTGTGCGGCAGCGGGACCGGGGAACCCCGCAGGGCTCCTCGGTCTCACCGATCTTGGCGAATCTGTTCCTGCACTACGCGTTCGATGTGTGGATGGAGCGGGAGTTCCCCGCCGTCGCCTTCGAGCGGTACGTGGATGACGTGGTGGTGCACTGCGTCAGCGAGGCCCAGGCACACCAGGTGCTGGCAGCCCTTCGGGAGCGGATGCGGCAGGTTGGACTGGTGGTGCATCCGGACAAGACTCGGATCGTGTACTGCAAGGACAGCAACCGGACCGGTGGCTACGAGTACACCGAGTTCACGTTCTTGGGCTATACGTTCCGGCCGCGTGGTGTCCGCCGGAAGGACGGGAAGATGTTCACCGGCTTCAATCCGGCGGTCAGCAAGGACGCCTTGAACACTATCAGTGCACGGGTGCGGTCATGGCGGCTGCACAAGTGCACACAGTTCTCCGAAGTGGACCTTGCGCGATGGATCAACCCGATCGTGCGGGGTTGGATGGTCTACTACGGGGCGTTCTACCGCTCCGCGCTCTATCCCCTCCTGGCACGCATCAATGCCTACCTGATGCGATGGCTGCGCAAGAAGCACAAGCGGTTGCGGGGCTTGAAGAAGGCCCACGGCGCGTGGAAGAGGGCCGTGGCCCAGAGGCCGCAGTTCTTTGCCCACTGGCGGTGGGTCAATTGGGTTCCGCCGGTCTGGTGATCAGAACGACAAGAGCCGTGTAACGGGAGATCGTTACGCACGGTTCTGTGAGAGCCGGAGGGTGAGACTCCCTCCGGCTACTCGACGCCAAGATCGGGGTGATGGTCGCGAAGGGGCTGGTCTTGGCGGTCGTGTGCGATCCTG
>NZ_QUNO01000057.1 GCF_003387475.1 Kutzneria buriramensis
CTGTGGGACTCGTGGGAGGACGACGCGGTCATCCGCGACGTCGCCACCAGCCGCTACCTGGACCGCGACCGCCTGCACTACATCGACTTCGTCGGTGAGACGTTCTCGGTGAAGGGGCCGGCGATCGTGCCCCGGCCGCCGCAGGGCCAGCTCGTGGTATTCGCACCGGAGGGTCTCCTGCCCGTCGAACTTGTCGACGTCACCCTGACCGACGGCACAGCTCGGGCCGTCACGCCGCTCACGTTCACGGAGATCGAGGTCGCGCTGGACACCCCGCGGGCGACTGCCGTGCAGCGGATCGCCGATCTCGGGCCGTGGCCGGAGCGGGGGCGGATCCGCCACGCCGGCTCGGCGGACGGCCTCGTCCGGCTCCTCACCGACCTGGCCGGCGCCGTCGACGGCGTGCGGCTGCATCCCTTGGTGCTGGACGAGGACCTGGGCGTGCTGTCGCGGCTCGTCGTGCCGGCGCTGCTGCGCCGTCGGGTCGCCGCGCGCCCGGTTCCCGGCGCGTCGCTGCGCACCACCCTCGGCCTGCCGAGGCCGGCCAGTCGCTTCCAGGAGACCGCATGACCGACGAGGACGTTCCGTACCCCGACGCGACGCTGCACTTCGGCGTGTTCTTCCAGGGCGTCAACCACTGGACGATCTGGTCCGCCCCGCAGAGCGGATCCCAGATCGACCCCGCCTCGTTCCGCCGGGTGGCCCAGACCGCGGAGCGCGGCCTGTTCGACGCGTTCTTCCTCGGCGAGGGCCTGCGGCTACGCGAGGTGGACGGCCTGATCCACGATCTGGACGTGGCCGGCCGGCCGGACGCGATCACCCAACTGGCCGCACTCGCCGCCGTGACCGACCGGATCGGGCTGGTCAGCACCTCCAACACCACCTTCAACGAGCCGGCCGACCTGGCCCGCCGCCTGTCCGGGCTGGATCTGCTGTCCCAGGGCCGCGCCGGCTGGAACGTGGTGACCACGGACAACGCCTGGACGGGCGAGAATTTCCGCCGCGGCGGCTACCTCGACCACGCCGACCGCTACCGCCGCGCCGAGGAGTTCCTCACCGCCGCCCGGGCCATCTGGGACGGCTGGTCCGACGACGCCGTGGCCGCGGCCGTCGACGCCGAGTCGTGGTCGACGCGCGGTGGCGTGGCCCGGGTTCGGCAGCGCAGCAGCCAGTTCGACATCGACCTCGTGCCGACGCTGCCCCGCAGCGCCCAGGGCCACCCGGTGATCTTCCAGGCCGGCGACTCCGCCGAGGGCCGGGACTTCGCCGCCCGCAACGCCGACGTCATCTTCTCCGCGCACGGCAACGACTTCGACGACGCGCTGGCCTTCGCCGACGACATCCGCCGCCGGCTGCGCGCGGCCGGCCGTCCGGAGGACGACCTGCGCATCCTGCCCGGCACCGAGATCATCATCGGGGCCACCGAGGAGGAGGCCAGGGAGAAGGCCCGGTGGATTCGGCTGGAGCAGGTCACGCCGGCCACCGCTCTGAACATCGCCAGCCTGACCTGGGGCTTCGACCTGTCCGACCGCGACGCCGACGGGCCGCTGCCGGTCGAGGACCCGGTCGTCGTCGAGAACAGCGGGGCGTTCGGGTCCCGCCGGATCGCCGACCCGCGCGCCGTCGTCGAACGGTGGCGTGAACAGGCCGAGGCCAACCGCTGGTCCCTGCGGGAAACGGTGATCGCGCTCGGACCGCAGCGCGGCCACGTCGGGACGCCGACCAGCCTGGCCGACAAGTTCACCCGCTTCGCCCGGCACGGGGCGGTGCACGGGTTCAACATCACGCCGTACCTCATCCCCGACGGCCT
>NZ_QUNO01000058.1 GCF_003387475.1 Kutzneria buriramensis
GAGTGCGTGAACGCCTCGCGGGCCACCGACAGCAGCGAGTCGGACTGGGCCTGCGGCAGGCCGTGGGCCACAGTCGAGGCGGTCGCGAGGGTCTGGCGGGAGCCTTCCAGGGCGGCGGCGGGGACGTTGTGCGGGGTGTGGGCGTCGAAATAGGTCCCGTACACGGCGGCGCCCACACTGCCGAGGATGGCGATGCCCAGTGCGCCGCCCAACTCCTGGCCGGTCTCGAGCAGGGCGGAGGCGGCGCCGGCCCGCTCCGCCGGAGCGGCGGCCACGACGAGGTCGGTGATGCAGGTCAGGATGATCGCGATGCCCAGGCCGATGCCGATCGCGCCGCCCATCAGGGTGACCATGTTGCGGGCGACCTCGAGCTGGGTCATGACCACGAAGCCGGCGGCGGCGATGAGGAAGCCGGCGGCGATGATGTAGGCGGGGCGGACGGTGCGGGCGATGATGGTCACGAACGGCACGAACAGGGTGACCACCACGGGGGAGGCCATGGTCCACAGGGCGGCCTCGAACGGGCTCATCCGCAGGACTTCCATCATGTACTGGGTGGTGAACACGCCGAACCCGATCAGGCAGAACGAGCAGGCGATGGAGACGGTCATGGAGGCGCCGAAGTCGCGGTTGCGGAACAGCTGCGGGTCGATCATCGGGTGGTCAAGCGTCTTCTGGCGCTTGACGAACACGTAGCCGAGGACGGCACCGGCGGCGATCGCGACGGCGGGCAGGGTGGAGAAGCCGTTGACGGCGGTTTCCTTGAGGCCCCAGATCACCGACAGCACGCCACCCAGCGACAGCAGCGCGGAGGTGAAGTCGAACTTCCCGGCCTGGCCCTGGGGCAGGCGGTACTCGGGCACCAGCGCCGGGACGAGGGCCAGGAGCAGGACGATGACGGGGGCGTTGATCAGGAACACGCTGTTCCAGGGGAACCAGTTGAGCAGCAGGCCGGACACGATGGGGCCCAGGGCGGCGCCGGCGGACAGGCCGGCGGACCAGACGGCGATGGCGGAGCGGCGCTGCTTCTCGTCGTGGAACATGTTGCGCACCAGCGCCAATGTGGAGGGCATCAACGTGGCGCCGCCGATGCCCTGAATGGCGCGTTCGATGATCAGGGTCGTGGGGTCGGTGGCGAACGCGGCGGCGACGGAGGCCAGCCCGAAGATGACCGAGCCGATGATCAGGAGCTTGCGGCGGCCGATGCGGTCGCCGATGTTGCCCATGGTGATCAGGAGTCCGGCCAGGACGAAGCCGTACATGTCGATGATCCACAGCTGCTCGGTGCCGCTGGGGTTCAACGCGGAAGAGATGGAGGGGATGGCGAAGTAGAGGACGGTCATGTCCATGGAGACCAGGAGCAGTGGGAGGACGAGGACGGCCAGGCCGATCCATTCGCGTCGTCCGGCGAGGTGGGGGGTTTGCGTGGCGTGTGTCATGCC
>NZ_QUNO01000059.1 GCF_003387475.1 Kutzneria buriramensis
TGTCAAGCCGGCCGAGACGGACAACGGAGCTCCTGCTAGAACAGCGTCGACCAAGATCGATGAACAGCAGGAACTCCGTTGCCCACACAGTCTGTCAGCACCCATGACGTCGTCGTTGCCCAGGGCCCGTACGCGCCAGGACACCTGGGGGAACTCACCCAACTCATACCGTTCGACATGGTCGACCAAGCACTGGCCGAGACCCGCAAAACACAGGCCCGGCTGCGGGATCTGCCCTCCCGCGTGGTGGTCTACCTGCTGCTGGCCGCCTGCCTGTTCCCCGAACTGGGATACCCCGGCGTGTGGACCAAACTCACCGCCGCACTGAGCACCATCCGCCCGGCAACCCCCACCGCAGGCGCACTGTGCCAGGCCCGCCATCGCGTCGGGACCACACCGCTGCGATGGCTGTTCGACCTTCTCCGCGCTCCGGCCGCCCCCGCGATCCGCTGGCGAGGACTACTGGTCTGCGCGATCGACGGCACCACCATGACCGTGCCCGACAGCCCCGCCAACCTGACCACCTACCGCAAACACCGCTGCAACCATGGCGGCTCCGGCTACCCTCAGATCCGGCTCACCGCCCTGGTCGCCTGCGGCACCCGCACCATCCTCGACGCCGTATTCGGCACCACCGATCTCGGCGAACTCACCTACGCCCCACAGTTGGCCCGCAGCCTGCGCGCCGGGATGATCCTGCTGGCCGACCGCAACTTCGCCGCACGCGACCTGATCACCACCTTGGCCGCGACCGGCGCGCACATCCTGGTGCGCCTGAAGAACGGCCGCGCCCTGCCCGTGCTGGCCCGCTACCCCGACGGCTCCTACCTGTCCGTGCTGGGCGCGACCACGGTCCGCGTCATCGACGCGGAGGTCGCCATCACCACCAGCGCCGGCCGCCGCACCGGCCTCTACCGGCTGGCCACCACCCTGCTCGACCACCACCACTATCCCGCCGCCGACCTGGTCACTCTCTACCACCAGCGATGGGAGATCGAGACCACTTACCTGGAACTGAAGTCCACCATCCTGGGCGGCCGTGTCCTGCGCGCCCGCACCCCCGCCGGTGTCGTCCAGGAGGTCTACGCCTTGCTGATCACCTACCATCTGCTGCGCACGCTCATGGCCGACGCCACCAGCACCCGGTCGCGGATGTGTCCAGACAGGGCCAGCTTCACCGTCGCTCTGCACGCCGCCCGCGACCAACTCGTGCTGGCCGCGAGCGTCATCGCCGACACCTCGATCAGTCTGGTCGGCGCAATCGGCAGGCTCGTGCTGGCCAACCTCATGCCCGACCGACGCGTACGAACCGCACCACGCGTGGTCAAACGAGCGATCTCCAAGTACAACGCCAAAGGCACCGTCGACCGGACTAC
>NZ_QUNO01000060.1 GCF_003387475.1 Kutzneria buriramensis
CTTCGTTAAGTCGGGTGAACTTGCTTATGTTGACAGCGGTTCGTGCCGTTGATCACGTTGTGAAGCTGGATCAGGTGGAACGCCTGCGTGAAGAGCTGGAGTCGTTCGCCGGGCAGATGCTCGCCTCGGTGCGGCGTAAGGACCAGCGACGGTGGGGCGCGTGCTACCTACGAGGATTGATGGTGGACGGCAAACGCAAGTCGATCCAGCCGATGGCCGCCCGCCTGCCCGACGGCAACGAGCAAGCCCTGCAACAGTTCGTGTCCGCCTCACCCTGGGATCCAGCGCCGGTCCGCGCCCGGCTGGCCCGACGTATGGCCAGCGAGCTGAAGCCGGAAGCGGTGATCTTCGACGACACCGGGTACCTGAAATCGGGTAGCTCCTCGCCGTGCGTGGCCCGCCAGTACACCGGCACCGCCGGGAAGATCACCAACTGTCAGATCGGGGTCAGCGCGCATCTGGCCACCGAGACCGCGTCCTGCCCGGTGAACTGGCGGTTGTTCGTGCCCGAGCAGTGGGACCCGGGCTCGCCGCGGGCCGGCGCGGACGTGGCTGAACGCCGGGCCCGCTGCGGCATCCCCGACGAGGTCGGGCACACCGAGAAGTGGCGGCTGGCGTTGGCCATGCTCGACGAGCTGCACGGCTGGGGCGTGCGAGCCCCGCTGACCGTGGCCGACGCCGGCTACGGCGAGATCGGCGAGTTCCGACAAGGCCTGGAGGACCGCGGCCTGGACTACGCCGTGCAGGTGGCCGCCAGCGTGACCGCCTATCCCGAGACCGCCGCACGCACAACGCCGCCCTGCTCCGGACGCGGTCCACGACCGACACCGCGTTACGAGCTCGCCGCGTCCTCGGTCAAAGACCTCGCACGCGCCGCTGGGACCCGCGCTGCCCGCCGCATCACCTGGCGTGAGGGTTCTCGTTGGCGTGCCGGGGCGCCGGCGAGGATGAGCTCCCGGTTCGTGTTTCTACGGGTGCGACCGGCCAGTCAGGCGCACCATCGCGCTCATCGCGGCCAGGACCTGCCGGTGCGCTGGTTGATCGCCGAATGGCCGACGGGGGCCAGCGAGCCGAGCAAGTACTGGATCTCCAACCTGCCCTCCCGCACCACTCGGGCCGAACTGGTCCGGGTGGCCAAGCTGCGGTGGCGCATCGAGCACGACTACCGCGAACTCAAAGACGGCCTTGGCCTGGATCACTACGAAGGCCGGACCTGGAACGGCTGGCACCACCACGTCACCCTCGTCTCGGTCGCCCACGCTTTCCTGACTCTGCAACGCCTGGACCCAAAAGCCCTCATGCCGGCCTGACGCTCTACGGAGTCCTCCGAGCGCTACAGGAACTGCTGGCTTGTTGGACCGGCACATGCA
>NZ_QUNO01000061.1 GCF_003387475.1 Kutzneria buriramensis
GGCGGTTTCACGTGGTCGTTGCAACGGGTGACTGCCCGGACAGTACCCGCGTCAGGCTCTGGGCCGGTGTCAGCCAGCCCAGGGTCTGACGCGGACGGCCGTTGAGCTGCGCGGCCACCGCCGCGAGGTCCTCGGCTGTATGCACGGACAGGTCCGTGCCCTTGGGGAAGTACTGACGCAACAACCCGTTCGTGTTCTCGTTGCTGCCCCGCTGCCACGGCGAGTGCGGATCACAGAAATAGATCGCCATGTCGGTGGCCACCGTGATCTGGGCATGCTGGGCCATCTCGGTGCCCCGGTCCCAGGTCAACGACCGCCGCAACTGCCCCGGCATCGATTCGATCGCCTCGATCATCCGTTCCCGCACCCGCCCGGCGTCGTGCCCGTCGGGCAGGTGCAGCAGCATGCAGAACCGGGTCGTGCGCTCGACCAGCGTGCCGATCGCGGACTTGTTGGCCCGCCCCAGCACCAGATCGCCTTCCCAGTGACCCGGCACCCGCCGGTCATCGGCCTCGGGCGGACGCTGGGAGATCTCCACGATGCCCGGGATCCGCGAGTGCCCGGGCCGGGCCTGCGCGTGGGGCTTGCGCTGAGCCCGCCCGGTCCGCAGACACGCCGCCAACTCTCGCCGCAACGCGCCCCGGCCTTGCACATACAGGGACTGGTAGATCGTCTCGTGGGACACCCGCATCTCCGGTCGGTCGGGAAAACTCGCCTCCAGCGTGGCGGTGATCTGCCGGGGAGACCAGCGATCCAGCAACCGGTCGGTCACCCACGCGCGCAGCGCCGGGTCAGCGGCCAGCTTCGCGGTCTTGGGGCGCCGGGCGCGGTGCCGGGCGGCCCGCTGCGCGGTCACCGCCCGATAGGCGCGAGGGCCACCGTTGCGGCCGATCTCACGGGTGATCGTGCTCGTGGGGCGGCCCAGCGCGCGGGCGATCGCGCTGGGGCGATCTCCCGCGGCCAGACCGCGGGAGATCTCCTCACGTTCGGCCAGGCTCAGGTAGCGGCCGGACAGGAGGCGGGGTGCGTTGCCGATCACCCCGCCAGCCTGTCCGAACCACCGTCGCCCGGTCTCGTGGCTGATCCCGGCCCGCTGGCTGGCCGCGGTCACCGACAGGCCGGCGCGGACACCGTCCCAGAACAGGACCTGGACGGAGCGGGCAAGAGGGGGACGTCCGGTCTGCACAACACACCACCTGACTCAGACGGGGTGTTGCAACAACCACCTGACTTCAAG
>NZ_QUNO01000062.1 GCF_003387475.1 Kutzneria buriramensis
ACGCCCTGGTCGGCCGTCTCGACGCCGAGCTTGTCCGCCTTGGCCAGCTTGCTCGCCCCCACCTCCGCCCCGGTGATCAGCAGGTCGGTGTTGGCCGAGACCGAGGAGGCGATGGTCGCGCCGGCCTTCTCGCACAGCCGCTGGAACGCCGGTCGCGGCACCTTCTCGCCGGACCGCGGATCGTTGATCGCCCCCGTGACGACGACGGTCTTGCCGGCCAGCGGGGCCCCGGCCGCCACCACCGGCGGCAGGTCCTCGTCCCGTACGTCCAGCGAGACGCCCTGCTTCCGCAGCCGCTCCAGCTCGGGCCGCAGGCGGGTCAGGTGCTCGATCAGCGATGCAGCCACCCGCGGACCGATGTCGTCCACGGCGACCAGCCGTTCCTCGCCCGCATCGGCGACGTCTTCCAGCGACGCGAACCCGGCCCGGCACAGCCGGCTCGCGGTGCCCTCCGAGGCCATCGGGATCGCCAGGCCGATCAACGCCCGCCGCAGGCCGACGTTCCGGCTGTTCGCGATGGACTCGATCATGCGGGTCGCCGACGTCTCGCCGATCCGGTCGAACTCGAGCAGCCGCTCCTTGGTGAGCGTGTAGAAGTCCGACGGGTTCTCCAGGTCGCCGGACTCGGCCAGCCGCTCGATCCACACTGGACCGACCGCCTCGATGTCGGCCGCCGCCCGCGAGGCCCAGTGGATCAGCCGCCGCGTGGTCTGCGCCGGGCAGGAGGCGTTGGTGCAGAACAGTTCCCGGCTGTTGCCCTGCTCGGTGAGCGGCTGCTGGCAGGACGGGCAGGTCGTCGGCGGCACGATCTCGCGCTCCGCGCCGGTGCGCTTGGACTCGTCGAGCACGCCCGCCACGAACGGGATCACGTCGCCCGCGCGCCGCACCAGGACGGTGTCCCCGATGCGGATGCCGCGCGCCTTGATGACCTCCTGGTTGGCCAGCGTCGCCCGGGTGACCGTGGTGCCGCCCACGAACACCGGCTCCAGGTGCGCCACCGGCGCGATCTTGCCCGTCTTGCCCACGTCCCACACGACGTCCAGCAGCAGCGTCGTCTTCTCCTCGGCCGCGAACTTGTACGCCAGCGCCCCGCGCGGCGAGCTGGACCTCGTGCCGGCCGCCGCGTAGGCGGTCCGGTCGGCCAGCCGCAGCACCGCCCCGTCCAGGTCGTAGTCGCG
>NZ_QUNO01000063.1 GCF_003387475.1 Kutzneria buriramensis
CAGCTCAGGATGCGTAGCGGTACTCGTTGATGACTCCCCCAAAGACCCGGGTCCGTAGGAGCCTGGGGGCCTTCAAACCGGGTTCGGCAAGGGGTTGCTCTTGGGCGTCGGGTGGTCGTTGGTTTTGGGACCGGTGTGGCCGATGTCGGTTGTAGTGATCTTGGTATGTGGCGAGGACCTGCCCGGCGTGGGCCTCGTTCATGATCAGAACGTGGTCGAGGACCTCCCGGCGGACGGTGCCGATCACCCGCTCGCAGTGGGCATTCATCCGCGGCGCCCGGGGCGCGCTGAGCAGCACCTTCATCTCCTCGGCTTCGAAGACGGCGTCGAAGGAGGCGGTGTACTTGCTGTCGCGGTCGCGGAGGACGAAGCGCAAGGACTCGACACGGCTGCCCAGGTCGCCGGCCAGGTTACGCGCCTGCTGGGTCACCCACTGCGCGGTCGGGTGCGCCGTGACGCCGGCGAAGTGAAGCTTGCGGGTGCGATGTTCGAGGAACGCCAGCGCGTACAGCCGTGTGCCGATGACCGTGTCCACGTGGAAGAAGTCCGCGGCGATGATCCCCTCGGCCTGAGCGGTAAGAAACTCGCGCCAGCTGGGGCCGGTGCGGCGCGGGGCCGGGTCGATGCCGGCTGCGTTCAGGATCGTCCAGACTGTCGACGGTGCGATCCGATGTCCCAAGCGGGCCAGCTCGCCTTGGATTCTGCGGTGGCCCCACCGCGGGTTTTCCCGCGCCAAGCGCAGTGTCAACTTCTTGAGTCCGGCCACGGTCGGTGGGCGCCCTGTGCGTAAGCGTCGAGCGGTGTAGTCCCACTTCCTGGCGATCAGTTTGCGGTGCCAGGTCAGCAGCGTTGCTGGGGTGACCGGGAAGACAGTGTGCCAGCGGTGGCGCGGTAGCAGCGACGACAGCGCGGCCAGCCAGAACCGGTCCGCGTGCTGGTAGCGGATTGGACCGTTGAGCTGTCGGCGCAGCACCGCGTTCTCGTACAGCAGCACCAGCAGTTCGGCGTCCTCGGTGGTGTCCCGGCGCAGCAGTACCGTCGGCACGGACAGCAGCGCGCGAGTTGCTCGGTACAGCAGCGAGACGATCATCCGGGCAGCATCCCAGC
>NZ_QUNO01000064.1 GCF_003387475.1 Kutzneria buriramensis
TGTACCTGGTCATGAGGTTGGTGACGGCGTGTCGGCTTGATCATGGGTGAGGCCTCCGGGTGCGGTGGTGATTGCGACGTCAGTCACCACAGCCGGAGGCCTCAATGGGACACGCTAACGCCCGCCTGACCGTCCACGCCCGCCTGGTCCTGGTCCACCGGGTCGCCGCCGGCAGACCGGTCGCCCATGTCGCCAAGGAACTGGGCGTCTCACGGCAATGCGCGCACCGATGGGTACGACGCTTCCAGCAGGAAGGCGTCGCCGGCCTGGCCGACCGATCCAGCCGCCCACACCACACACCTACCCGCACACCGGTCGAGGTCGAGGACCAGATCGTGGCCGCACGCGCCCAGCTGCGGTCCGGCCCGGCACGCATCAGCGCAGCCACCGGCATTCCGACCCGCACCGTGTCACGGGTGCTGGCCCGCCGCGGCGTACCCCGGCTGGCCGAGTGCGATCCGCTGACCGGGCACCGCATCCGCGCCACCCGGCACACCACCTGCCGCTACGAACACCCCGCCCCGGGTGACCTGGTCCACCTGGACGTCAAGAAAATCGGCAAAATCCCACCCGGCGGCGGCTGGCGCGCCCACGGCCGCGGACCCAAGCCCGGATCGAAACGGGGACTGGGCTACGACTACGTCCACGCCGCCGTCGACGACCACTCCCGCCTGGCCTACGCCGAAATCCTGCCCGACGAGAAGGGCACGACCTGCGCCGGCTTCCTGCTGCGCGCGGCCGCATGGTTCGCCGACCACGGCATCCCCCACATCACCCGGGTCCTGACCGACAACGCCAAGAACTACCTGATCTCACGTGAGTTCGCCGCCGCGATCACCGCGATCGGGGCCCGGCACAAGACGATCAAACCCCACTGTCCTTGGCAGAACGGCAAAGTCGAGCGGTTCAACCGCACCCTGCAGACCGAGTGGGCCTACCGCCAGGTCTTCCCCGACAACCCCGCCCGCACCGCCGCGTTGGCGCCATGGCTGGATCACTACAACACTGAACGGGCACACACCGCACTCGATGGCCACCCACCCATCAGTCGCACACAGTCACCAACGTGACGGCCAAGTACA
>NZ_QUNO01000065.1 GCF_003387475.1 Kutzneria buriramensis
ACGACCTCGTGCATGGTTGTGGATCACGAGTGAGATGATCTTGGTGTGGATCGTGCTGCTGTGCTTGCCAAGCGTCGAGTGACAGGCTTGTCCACCCGGGTGGTCGCTGAGTTGGTCGCTGAGGTGGGCCCGGCATGGCAGGCCCGGCAGCACGCCAAGCTCACCGACCGGCCTCGCCGACGCTCACCCGGCGCCGGCGCGAAGTACAAGCTGGTGTTCGTCGACCGCTTACTGGTCACTCTCGTGCACCTGCGACACGCCACCACCCACGACGTCCTGGCCGCATGGTTTGGCGTCGACCGCTCCACGATCACCCGCGCTGTCAACGAAATCCGTCCGTTGCTGGCCGAGCGGTGCTGCCGCATCGAGTCCGGGGTCCGTCTGCGCACAGTGGCCGATGTGATCGCCTACCTGGATCACGTGCGGCAGACCGGGTTGATGGACGCCACCGAGATCCGGGTGCGCCGCCCCACCAAGCGCCGTGCGGGCCGGCACCAGTTCATCTCCGGCAAGTCTCGCTGCAACGCCATGAAAGCCCTGGTCATCACCGACGCCCAAGGCCGACTGTTGTTCTGCGGGGCCACCTGCCGCGGCAGCACCGCCGACATCACCCAAGCCCGCCAGGCCGGTGTCGTCGACTGGCTGGCACACACCTGGGGCGTGGAGATCCTCACCGACGCTGGTTACCAGGGACTCGGTGCCCAGACAGCAGGGCAGGTCATCACCCCGACACAGAAACACCACAAGAAGGCGGTGGAGCGCATGCAGGGCATCGCTGAACTCCGCGCAGCACAACGAAAAGCACACAACCAACGGCGTGTCCGCGTCGAGCACGGCAGCGGACATTTGAAGAACTGGCGCAGCCTGACCCGTCACCTCGGCCGCCGCGAGATCCTTGACCACACCCTCCGCGCCGTCGCCGGCCTGCTATCCGACCACCAACACACCGACCGCCCCACGCCGAGCCCGATCGCGGCCCTGCCAGCAGGCCGCACCAGGTGAACACAGCCGATCACCAAGGCGAACGCGTCCTGCACCCAACCATGCACGAGGT